>NZ_CP182422.1:3627500-7117762 GCF_051903075.1 Embleya australiensis | reverse complement strand
CCCGCGGAGCGGGTCCCCAAGCCGCTGCGCGGCTTGCGAGCGAAAGGCTGCCGCGTTGCGGCAGCCGGGTGGCGCGTTGCGCCACCCGGTGAAGGACGGCCGCGTTGCGGCCGTCGGAGCCCGCTGCGCGGCCTCCCGGTGTACCGCTGCGCGGTACACCCGAGCCACCCGCTGCGCGGCTGGCTCAAGGCCGCAAGCGGCCTGCCGGCAGCGGCAACCGGGGTGTCTGGGTTACGCTTTCGGGGCTCTGGCTCGTATATCTGATGAGCCATCACATTGGATCTGACGCATCGTCAGCTGTGATTTCCAATGCCTGACTCGACGTCAGTCGCAATCTGACTTGCCGTCATGTGGTGCGGTGGGGTTTCCCACGTCCGAGAAGTCCGGTGGGCTTCGCTTCAGGGTGACACATCGGTACCGAGTCACGCCGTCGGCTTGCATCAAAACATCTTCTACCCGAGTCTGTGATTATGAGCCCCTCGTACCGAGGCGTCGCGCCGAGCGTGACTCTACGCCGTCATCAACGCGAAGCCGTGCAGAACGTAGTCGCCGAGTTCCGGCGTCCGCTCGAGGAATTTCGGCTCGGCGACGGGCCGTACGCGGGCCGGCGGGCCCAGGTCGTGTCCGCCACCGGGTCCGGCAAGACCGACATCGCCGCGGCCGTGGCAGGCGAGGTGGCGCCGCGGGGGCGGGTGCTGGTCCTGGTGCCCACCCTGGGTCTGTTGACCCAGACCATGACCGCGTGGCGGCGCGCGGGGCGCGACGGGCCCATGGTGGCGTTGTGTTCGCTGCCGAACAGCGATCCGGTCCTCGTCGACGCCGGCGCGCGGGCCACCACGAACCCGTACCGCTTCGCCCTCTGGGCGGGCCGTACGCGGCACGTCACGGTCTTCGGGACCTACGCCTCCCTCCGGCAACTCCTGAAGGCCCACAAGGGCAACTACGGCCTCCCGGTACTCCCCTGGACCCTGGTGATCGTCGACGAGGCACACCGCACCAGCGGCTACCTGGGCAAGAAATGGGCCGCCGTCCACGACAACCGACGCCTCCCGGCGCAGCGGCGGCTGTACATGACCGCCACCCCGCGGGTGTGGGACCCACAGGCGCGTAGTGCGTACGCGGCGTTGGGGGCGCGGCCGACGTCGGTGCGGTACGAGGCGCCGGAGGAGTTCGACGACGAGGAGGTCGTCGAGGGCTTCGGGGGCTTGGAGGGGGTCGACGGGGGGTCGGAGGGTCTCGATCTGGTCTTCGATTTCGCCTCCGGTGAGGACGACGGGGACGAGGAGTGGGAGGCGTTCGCCGAGGAGACCCCGGATGAGGCCGAGGAGGAGGTCTCGGGGACTGTCGAGGATGTCGAGGCGGAGGAGCGGCTGGTGGCGATGCCGTTGCCGCCGGGGTTGGTGGCGTCGATGGACGACGAACGCCTCTTCGGCAGGGTGGTGTTCGAACTGCCTCTCGTCGAGGCTTGTCGCCACGGGATCTGTGCGCCTTTTCGGGTGATCCTGGTGGAGGTCACCGATGCCGAGGTGGAGGCCGCGGCGGCGGCGAAGGGCCTCGCGCTCAACAGGAACACGCAACGCCCCCAGGACGCGGAGGAGTTCCGGGGTGCACGGTTGGCGGCGTTGCAGACGGCGTTGCTCAAGACCGCCGCCGAGTACGGGCTGCGGCGCATCCTCACGTTCCATCACCGCGTCAAGGAGGCGCAGGCGTTCGCTGAGGGCCTGCCGAAGGCGTTGGGGCGGCTGCACGCGGCGGATCCGCGGACGTATCCGGGGTCGGTGGGCGCGGGGTGGTTGTACGGCGGTGACGACGCGGAGGTCAAGCGCGAGGCGTTGCGGGTGTTCGAGGCCGGTGTCGACGCGGACGGCGTCGTGGCCGAGCGGTCCTTCCTCGCGAACTGTCGGGTGCTGGGCGAGGGTGTCGACCTGCGGGTGGACACCGTGGTGTTGGCGGATCCGCGCGGTTCGGTGGTGGACATCTGCCAGGTCCTCGGTCGTGCGGTCAGGCCCTCGCCGGAGGGCGACAAGATCGCGTCGATCGTCGTGCCGATCTTCCTGCGCAGGGGCGAGACGCCCGACGACATGCTCGTCTCCCCCACCTGGGCGCCGTTGGCCCGCGTCCTGTACGCGCTGCGGTCCCACGGGACGGATGTCGTCGACGTCCTCGCCGTGCCCCAGGTCGACGGGGCGGCGCAGGAGACGGCCCGCCCGTTCGACGACGGTGACGACGAGTCCGGTGGCGAGGGCGGGCCCGGGGGGCGGGGTTCGCTGGTGTGGTTCTCCTCCCGGCGCGACCCGGTCCGGTTGGCGCGGTTCGTGCGTACCCGTGTCCTGGACCCTCAACGGCGCAACTGGCTGCGGGGGTACGCGGCCGCGGAGCGCTACCGCGAGCGGTTCGGGAATCTCGAGATCCCGCTGCACACGGTCGACATCGACGCGCACGGCGTCACCTTCCCCGTGGGGAGCTGGGTGTCGGAGATGCGGCGCGCGTACGCGAACGGCGGCCTGGATCGGACGCAGATCGCCGAGCTCGAGGCGTTGGGGATGGTGTGGGACGCCTACGACCGGGGGTGGCGGGACGCCCTGGCCCACGCCCGTGAGTACGCCCGGCTGCATGTGGGCCTGGCCGCGCCGGTCGACGCGATCATCGACGGCTTCCCCATCGGACGGCAACTGCAGAAATGGCGCCAGGGCAACGGCATGAAACGCCACCCGGAACGCGCCGAACAACTCGCAGCCATCGACCCCGAATGGAACCCCCGGCACTGGTCGATCGACTGGCAGCGCCACCTCAACCACCTCCGCCACTGGCAACAGACCCACAACCCGCCCGCCGCCCTCGAGGGCGGCGACGGCGCAGCGGCGGGTGGACATGAGCCGGGTGTCGGGGTGGGGGCTGGTGGGTCGTACGGCGCAGCGGCGGGTGCGGGTGGGGTGCCCGACGCGGCGGCGGTTCGAGACGGCGGGGGCGGAGGCGCGGCGGCGGGTGTGGTCGGGCCGGGCGTCGCGGGGCCCGGGCACGGGACGGCGGCGTCCCGGGGTACGACGGCGGGTGGGCATGGATCGGGCGGTGAGGTGGGCCTGGCCGGGCCGCGCGGCGCAGCGGCGGGGGTGGCTGGTGGGGTCGGGGTGCGTAGCGCGGCGGCGGGTGTGGCGGGGCGGGTCGCGGCGGGTGGTGTGGGGGCCGACGTCGGCGGTGGGGCGGCGGGGCCGGCGGCGGTGCGGGAGGTGGTTGTTCCCGGGCCCGGGACGGTGTATCGCGGGGTCGGGATCGGGCGGTGGGTCGAGCGGCAGGTCGCGGGGTGGGCGCGGTTGAACGCGGCGCAGCGGGAGGCGCTGCTCGCGGTGGGCGTTGTGGCGTCGGCCGTCGGGGTGGTGGCGGGGCGGGGCGGGGGGTCGGGTGGGCCGAGGGCGGGGCGCAGTCGGGACGAGGCGTTCGCGGTGGGGTTGGCCGCGGCCGGGGTGTTCTTCGCGCGGGAGGGGCATCTGGAGGTCCCGCGTGGGCACGTCGAGGTTGTGGAGGTGCCCGGGGGTGGCGGGGTCGAGGAGGTGCGGTTGGGGGTGTGGGTCACCAACACCCGGGCGCGGCGCGGGAAGTTGACGGGTGAGCGGATCGCCGCGTTGGACGCGATCGGGATGCGGTGGACGTGACGTCGGGTGTGAGATCCGGCGTGAGGTTCAGGGTGCGGTGTCGGTTCTCGTCGAGGGTGGTTCGGGGTGGGGGCTTTGCTCGATGAAGGTGAGTGTCTGGTGGTCCAAATCGAGTTCAACTGTGCCGCCGTTGTGCTTGCGGATCTGACGCCATACGTCGTAGCCGGTCATGATTGCTTTTTCCCAGTCGGCGGCTCTGAGGACGTTGACTTCCAGGTGGGCGGTCATCTGGTCGATCGTGTCGAGGAGTTCGTGGTCGACGTGGCGGGTGTCTTCGAAGAAGCCGTGGCGCGTGGCGTAGGTGAAGACCAGGGCGGATACGCCTTCTTCGATGGCGATTGCGCGGCCTCCGTCTTCGGCTTCGTCGACGCCGGGACGACTGCGGCGTTTGCGCTCCAGGAGGAAGCGGGTGACGGGCGACCAGCCTAGGACTGCGGCGTGCGCAAGGTGGAAGGCGTCGTGGAAGCGGTAGTCGTCCTCGATGTGGGATGCGCTGGTGAGGGGGTCACCTGCTTGGCTGCCGTCCTCACGGGTGAGTCGGACGCGGTTGTCTTCGGTGGGGGTGAACGTGAGGGTTGTGCGGCGGGGAAGTTGCTCGTGGGGCGGGTAGTCGGCGTCGAAGTGGACGCGTTCGAGGTCGGGGGTGACGCGCCATCGGTCCTTGGCCTTTTCGAGGCTGGCGGCGGCGACGTCCTCGAGGTCGAGGTCCAGTCGGTGGGCCAGGGCGGCGACGTACCACAGGACGTCGCCGAGTTCTTCGCGTAGTTGTTGGCGTCCGGTGGTCGTGCCGTCGCGCATACGCTTTTTGTAGGCCGTTGCGACCGAGCCGACTTCACCGACGAGACCGAAGAGGGGCACGAGGACGGGGTCGGCGTCCGGGGTGGGCGGTTGCAGGGTTTTCAGGGCGGCCTGCTGGTAGCGGGCGAGGTGCACGTACCCTCCGTCTAGCGAGTTAGGCGACAAGTCTGTCGGATTTCCCGACACGCTTGGTATGCTAGATGACGTCAGCCCGGCTGTCCGGGAGTCGCGAACACGGGCGGGTGTCGCCATGCCGGACGGAAGCGTCAGGGAGATCGTCGACGTCGTCGTGGAGCTTCTGGCGGAGCAGCAGGGTCGATCGGTCGACGAGTTGTACGAGGAACTTTCGTCCCAGGGTGCGGAGTTGCCGGTGGACTCCGTGTTGATCGTGGAGATCCTGACCCGTGTCGAAAACCGTTTTGGCGTGACGATCAGCGCGGATGCCGAGGCCGGAAGATCTCTGCGCTCCGTGTGGGCTTTCGCCGAGACCGTCCACGAAGCCGTCCCCGCGAAGGAGGGGCTGTCATGACCGCCGTATCCGAGCCTGCGGACGACGATGTCGAGCGTGCCCGGCTCGGGCAACGATTGAGGAGCACCCGCGATTATCTGGGCCTGTCCCAGCAGCAGGTGGCCGAACGGACCGGCATCCCCCGTTCGGCTGTCAGTGACATCGAGCGCGGAGTGCGCAAGGTGGACACGATGGAGTTGAAGAAGCTGGCGCGCCTCTACCGGTTGTCCGCGTCCTACTTCCTGGACGAGGACGAAGACGCGGATGCCGGTGAGCACGCCTTGGCGGGGATGCCTCGGACTCGCAAGGACTTGACGGAAGGGGACCGGATCGAGGTGGCCAGGTTCATCCAGTACCTCAAGGCTCGGCGTGCGGCCGAGGCGGAGGCGGAGTCCTCGGACGCTTCGGATGGGCCGTCGGCGTCCCCGGAGCTCCTTTGAGTTGGGACGAGGCGCACGGGATCGCGATGATCGCCGCAGCGCACGCCCACCAGAGCCTGAGGGTTCCCCGCGACGACTATGTGGACGTGTTCGCCGCTTTGAAGGCTGCGAATGTGGAAGTTGTCGCTCGAAAGTTGGGTCCGTTGTTGGGGTTCTACCTCGCGTCGGGCGACGGCGGGCCGGCTTGTCTGCTCAACGAGGGCTTGGTTGAAACCGACATCCGACACACCCTGGCTCACGAACTGGGCCATCACGTCCTGGGACACGGGACGACCCTGGATCACGACGGGGACAGGAGGTGGGGACGTTGGGGTGAGGACTGGCCGGAGCACGAGAAAGCCGCCGAAGCCTTCGCGTCCTGGTTTCTGATGCCGTTGCCGGCCGTCCGTGCGGCCTGCGCGCGTGTCGGTGTACGGCACCCGTCCAGCCCTGCGGACGTCTATCGGATCGCGCGCTGGCTGGGCACTCCCTACGCCACCACGGTGCGACACCTGGTCCGGCTCAAGGCCATCGGACGATCCACCGAGAGGATGTGGGTGAAAAACGCTCCGGCGGATCTGAAGAACCTGCTCGCGCACGGGCTCGGAATCTCCCCTCGGGCCCATGTCCACGCCCTGGGGCGTGGTGCTCATGATGCGCACATACGTGTGGCCGCCGGGGATCTGCTCTTGTTGGACTTCAGCGGTGCCTGGGACGCGATCCCTCCCGGCTTCGCGAACGAGGATCCGTCCGACCAGACGCAACTTTCTTGGGAGGGTGGCCCCGACGGCAACCGCGCCCTGTGGGTCACCGAAGAGTTGAACGGCGTTTCCACCCTGACTGCCACCTCCGGCGACGAGATCTTCCACGTCACCGTGTCCCCGGTACCGCGACGTCATGGCTCCGATCACTTCTGGGAGTCGTAGCCCGAACGCCGCGCGCCAGTGCTCCGTCGAGGGGAGACAGAAAGTGCACACCTTCACCGTCGACGCTCCCGACGTGTCCTCCGCCTGGCTGAGGGCCTGCGGGCGCCTGGCCGAATTCCCGGGCGCGAAGGGCTACCACACCGTCGTGCGCATCTCCGATCCGCGGCACGAACATCCAGATATGCGAGCCGAGTTGGAGCGCCTGCGCATCGCCAAGGACAAGTACCCGATGGAAGCGGTGATCAACACCCTCTTCCCCGCCGCGCTTGCTGCCTCCAGCAAGGATCACGCCGAGTTGGCCCGACGCTATCTCGCCATGTACGAGCGGCTGCGCAAAGCCGATCGGCGCAACGTCCACGGCACCTACTTCGGGCGGCTGGTGGGCCACCCCGGCCGCGACGGGAACACGGCTCCGGTCGACCAGTTGGGTGTGCTCATCGCGCGGCTACGGCAGCTCAGCCGCAGCAGTCGCTGGAACGCGGTGTACGAGGCCGGCACCGTCCACGTCGAGGACGGTCCGCCGCCGGTCGAGGAGGCTCCGACCGACCTGCCCATCCGCGACCTCGGGGGCGACACCCAGATGCTGGACTTTCCCTGCCTGAGTCACGTCTCGTTCCAGCTGGAGAGCGGCGCCGGCATCGTCCACACGGTCGCCTACTACCGCAGCCACTACATGTTCGACCGCGCCTACGGCAACTACCTGGCGCTCGGCAAGCTCAACGCCTGGGTCGCCGAGCAGGCGGGTCTGCGTCCGGGAAGTCTGATGGTCGTGGCAGGCGTGGCACGTCTGGATTGCACTCGAGAGATCCTCGCCCGGGTGAACAGGGCGCAGCAGCAAGAAGACCTGTTCGCTCCCCAGGGTTGACGCTCAGGGGCACGCCGACGCTCCGGCCGCACTCTCTGTCCCGGGCGCGTCGGCGCCGCCCAGTCCCCACTTCGGGGGAAACCACGGTGTCAACGGCGCGGAGTCGGCGCGGTAGACCTGCTTGATCCGTGCGCGGCCGCTGATCCCGGCGACGTCGGGGTGCGCGACCCTGGCGTACTTGTCGACCTCGCAGAACAGGTTCTGGCAGTCGATCAGTTGGAGTCGGCGGCGGCCTCCCAGCCGCACCGGTTCCAGGCCCAGTCGGGCGAAGTGCTCCTCCTGGGTGTCGGTCATGTAGTGGATGACCTCCGCCTCGATGCCGTCCGCCGCCGCACCGAACGCCTTGCGGATGCCGTCCTTGGCACCCGGGCCGGGCACGACGAAGTCGCCTTCCTCGAAGGGCATCTCGGCCGCGTAGTTCAGGTCGATCACGTACTGGTAGGCCAGGAACGGGCCGATCGCCGGGTAGCCGAGCAGGATCCGGTACGCCTCCTGGAGGCTCTTCGCCGCCAGTACCCGCGCGGGCGCGTTCGTGGCCATCATCGTCTCCAGCACGCGCAGGTGATTGGCGTGCTTGCGCGGCTCCCCCATGGCCGGCGGCGGGGTGATGTAGGCCGCCGAGTACAGCCGCCCACCGGACGCGAACGCCTTCGACAACACTTCGTCGTAACGACCGAAGTCGTAGTCCGCCCACGTCGGCGTCCCGCCGAGCGCGCCCACCAACAACTCCCACGTGGACGCCTTGTTGAAGAACTTGAACAACAGCGTGCGGAAGAACACCTCCTCCCAGCGCTGATCACCCCGGTAACTCACCCCCGCGATCAGCTGCTGACTGACGCGATCCGCCGCGCGGAAGCAGTTGGTGAACCGGTGACGGGCCAGAATCGGGTCGCTCGTCCACGGCGCGGGCGCGCCGGCCACCCGGGCGCGATACACCCGGTCGCGCAGCACGGCGAACCGCCAGTAGGTGTCGAAGACCGCCGTCGGCCGCAACCGCCGCCCCGCCACGACCACCTCGTCGCGGGCGCGATGAGCATGTTCCTCGGCAGCGGGGCTGGCCAGCAGGGAAGGCATGCGTTTGAATATATATTCAATCTATAGTCGATGAACAGGGGCGCCGCCGTGGGCAGGTCCGTGGAGCGGGTCCATCAGGGGACGCGGCGCAAGGTCCTGCTCACCTGGCCGCAGGAGATCGACGCCCGCCTCGACCTTCTGGTGCGCATGGCCACCGAGGCGGGCGAGCGCACCAACCGGTCCGAACTGCTGGCCGCCCTGATCGCCTCCACCGAGACGACCCCGAAGAAACTCGCGGACACGCTGCGCGCCTATCGACGACTGGACCCGGAGACGTTCACCGCCGCCCACGACCGGCCCGATCTGCCCACCGTGCGCCGCACCGGACCCAAGACCACGAGCGGGGACACCACCGCGCCCACGCCGTAGCCGCACGCCCCCGCGGCCGCCGCCACGTGGACCGGCCCGCCGGCGGCAGATGTTCCCGCCCGGTCCGCACCGCACGGGTGAACCACCACCGCGTCTCGACGCGGCGTCCGACGAAGGCAACGACACGCGGGTTCAACCCCCCCACACGACACCGAGGACACGGCCCGACCCCCACGACCACGCGCCGGCCGCAACAGGAGCCCCCGGCAGTCGAAGACGGCTCACCCTCGGCGGAACGGGGCACGACATCGCGTGCTCTACCGCTCGCCGCCCCCGTACACCGCACCGCCGGGCCGGCCCCACTCGCGGTTGCGGGTCTGTAAATCGAACGGTGTAACGGGGTTGATGTAGTGGTCAGTTGCGTCCGGCGGACAGGCGTCCGTCGAAGGCGATGTCGAAGGCGTTCAGGGCTGCTTTCCAGCGCATGGTCCAGCGTTTGCGGCCCTGACCGGTAGGGTCGAGCGACATGATCGCCATATAGACGCACTTGAGGGCGGCCTGCTCGTTGGGGAAGTGTCCGCGCGCCTTGACCGCCCGCCGGATCCGCGCGTTGACCGACTCGATCGCGTTGGTCGAGCAGATCACCGTGCGGATCTCCGTGTCGAAGCTCAGGAACGGTACAAACTCCGACCAGGCGTTCTCCCACAGCCGTACGATCGCCGGGTACTTCTTCCCCCAGGCGTCGGTGAACTCCACGAAGCGTTCGAGTGCGGCCTCCTCGGTCGGAGCCTGATAGACCGGCCGCAGGGCCTTGGCGATCTTGTCCCAGTCCTGCCGTCCGGCATAGCGAAAACTGTTCCGCAGGAGATGGACGACGCAGGTCTGGACCACGGTCCGCGGCCAGACGGCCTCGACGCTGTCGGGCAGACCTCTGAGCCCGTCGCAGACGAGCATGAGCACGTCCTCGACGCCGCGGTTCCTGATCTCGGTCAGCACGTGGAGCCAGAACTTGGCCCCTTCCGCGCCCGTCGCCGGCCCACAGGCCGAGGATGTCGCGGTGGCCCTCGGCGGTGACCGCCAACGCGACGTAGATCGGCCGGTTGGCGACCTTGCCGTCGCGGACCTTCACGTTGATGCAGTCCACGAACACGACCGGGTAGACGCGGTCGAGCGGCCGGTTCTGCCACTCGGCCATCCCGTCGAGGACCTTGTCGGTGATCGTGGAGATCGTCTGCCGCGACACGTCGGCCCCGTAGACCTCGGCCAGGTGGGCCCGGACCTCGCCGGTGGTCAGACCTTTCGCGGACAACGAGATCACCATCTCGTCCACCCCCGACAGACGCCGCTGCCGTTTACGGACGATCCTCGGCTCGAACGACCCCTCGCGGTCTCGCGGCACCGATATCTCCACCGGGCCCACATCGGTCAACACCGTCTTCGCGCGGGTGCCGTTGCGCGAGTTCCCGCTGTTGTCCCCGGCCGGATCGTGCTTCTCATACCCGAGGTGGTCGGTGATCTCACCCTCGAGAGCGGACTCGAGGATCCGCTTGGTCAGCTGCTGAAGCAGCCCACCCTCACCCACCAGATCCAGACCTTGGGCACGGGCCCGGCCCACCAGCTCGTCGATCAACCGGCCGTCCACAGCGTCATCGACGACACCTCCAACCGGGCTGTCCTGCACAGGCTCTGACATCACGTCAGTCATCTCTCGGCGTCACTTTCATGATCAAGTTCCACCGTTAGTTTTACAGTCCCGCGGTTGCCGGATCGGGCGGGTCCACCGCACGTCGCGGAAACCAACGGCCCAGCCGAGGCGCGACACAGGGCGCACCCACGCGCGAGTTCGCTGGTGGAATCCCTTACGTGGACGACTCCCACGTCTTGGCGAAGATTCGTTCCAGGGTCCGATACATGGGCGAGGACACGGGGTACTTGACGACCGCGCAGTGTCGGCCGTGCTCGTGCGCCGAGTAGGGCGTGAAGTAGGCCGCCCGTTCGGTCAGACACACCCGCCCGATGTGCGGGGCGTCGAACCTTCTGAGTTCGATCGTGCCCGCACTCGTGTACGGGGCCACGAACGCGACGTTGGTCTCGATCTGAGTGTGCAACAGGCCCGAGCCGTGACTGCGATCGAACGTCGCGAGTTCCGCCTCGCGGTCGGTCGTCCAGCGGGCGTCCCGGCCGGTTCCGGTACACGGCAGCAGGAGCCGGACCCGGCGCCCGGTCGTACCCGCGGCCGCCAGGAGAGGAGCGAAAGTATCCCGCTGCAGCTCGTTTCCCCGGCCGGTCAACAGGTCCACGCGACGAGCGCGCGCCAACTCCCTGCGGAAATCCTCGTCCGCCTCGACCTTCGTCGGCCACGTCTGACCGAAATCACCACGCGTCAATCGCGCTACCGCCCGGATCAACAACCAACGAAAACGTCCCGACCACAACACCGCGAGTGTGACGGTCAGCCCCGTGGCCGCGAGTGAGGACAACACCCCCATCAAGAACTCGTTCACCACCCACCCCCTCGCACGTCATACCCCGCCGCCCGCTCCGACCAAGCCCCGGGAAGACGAACAACACATGCGATTCGCGACATCGGCGCCACCCGAGCGGATGCGCGACTCCTTTGGCGGCCGGGAACGATTCGTGACGACCGCGTCGCCGGCCACAGGCCGGCTCGCGTCACAAGGGAATAGGTTCCCGGCCGATGTTCGTCGAATCGGTCGGGGACCGGTCGGTCGTGCCGCCCGAGAACGCACACGTGCGCCAGCCCACCCATCGAGCCCGTGTCTTGCTCGCCGCTCCCGTTGCACGGTTCGTCGACGCGTGGGGAGGCCGGGTGGGCCCCTGAGCCGAGCAGAAGCGTGACGAGTGAAGGGACGGCGCAGCGGGGCGCTACGGGGCGCGGGCGTCACCGTGCCACTGGTCGAGGCGGTCGGGGAACTCGGATGCGTCGTGCGGGGTGCGTTGTTTATTCAGGATCCGGTCGGTGAGTTCGACGGTGGCGAGGTACCACCAGAAGATCCAGTCGAGGAAGGCGTCGTCGTAGTCGGCGCGTTGGTCGGCGCGGCCGTGGCGCAGGTCGTATCGGTTGGCGATTTCGAAGAGGAATCCGTCGTCGGGTTTCCCGGCCTCGGTCTTGATGAGGTCGCGGCGTTGTTCGAGGATTCGGGCGAGGGCGACGATGGCCGAGCGTTTGTGGTCGCGGGTGGCCCCGCGTGCGCGGAACAGGGCGATGGCGTGCTCGGTGCTCGCGCGTGTTCGCGGGTCGGGTGTGTTCAGGACCCGGTGGACGAGGTCGCCGCGGGCGTCGTCGGTGAGGGCGACCAGTCGGCCGAGGTCCTCGCCCTCGTCGGCGAGTCGGTAGTCGATGCCGGCGTCGTGGAGGAGGTTGTTGATCCTCCATCGGTACAGGGCGCGGCCGGGGGCGGCGTTGAACTCCTTGTGGTGCCAGCCGCAGCCGGAGTAGGAGTGCATGTCGCGGTTGCGGGGGCGCGAGACCAGGTCGTGGAAGACCTCGATCAGGCCGAAGAAAACGTCGTCGTCCCATGCGTCGGGGTCCAGGGGCCACAGGTTCGCGTGTCCGAGGTGGCGGTCCAGGATCCGGGAGCGGTCCGGGAGCGGATCGGGGTCGTCGACGCAGTCCCGGCCGAAGACCTCGACCAGGTAGCCGTTGGTGTCGAGTTCTTCGACGAGGCGAGCGAACTCGCGGCGTTCGCCGCCCTTGTGGCGTGCGTGGTCGGACGGGGCGCCGTGGCGTTGAGGCCAGTACGGGCGCGGTCGGCGGGCGTGGCGCAGTTCGGCTGCGCGGTCGATCAACTCGCGCAGCCAGGTGCGTTGGGTGTACGCGGGAGGCGCCTGTCCCGCGGGCGGTTTCGGGGACCAGGGGTCGTCGTCGGCCCAGATGGTGGAGGATTCGCCGACCTCGTCGAAGTCGCCCACCGCCGTGGTGCCGGCGAACGCCTCGCCCAACAGCAGTCGTGCGCGTTCGACCCACTGACGGTGGTCCGAACGCGAGATGCGCTCGGCCTCGGCCGTGAACAACGCGGTGGGCCACACGAGTTCGTACACGCTCACATCCAGCACGGGACCATCCTGGCCGAGTGTGTACGGGATCGTCCCCGAATTAGCGCGGCTGCGTGCGGGGTCGCGACCTTGCCGTCGTCGGTCGGGCGCTGTGCAGTTCGATCGGGGGTGAGGGGGCGGTGAGGCCTGGCTGCCATTCCATGCCGAGTGCCTGCAGGGCGTCGAGTTCCGGGCGGGACAGGCGTGTGACGTGGTCGGGGTCGCGCAGGGCGGCGATCGCGGCGCCGAGGGGGATGCGGTCGCGGCGGACGCGTTCGACGTGGTCGGCGGGTACGCGCAGGTGACCGTGGGTGCGACGGAACCGGCGGGCGGCGCGCAGGAGGTGGCAGAACTCCTTCTCCCCCGAACTGCGGGGATTGCGCAGGCCGATGGCGAGGGGGTCCGCGGGCAGGAGACCGGCGAGTTGCTCGCGCTGGCCCGAACGCAGCGCGGGGAAGGCGTCGAACTGGGCGTCCAGCCATCGGGTCAGGTCGTCGGCCTCGGCCTGGGCGTGGGTGAGGGGGATGGCCAGGGCGCCGCCGCGGGCCCGAACGAGGGCGGCGGCGTGCATTCGCTGCCAGGCGTGCGGCCAGGCGGGGTTCCAGTGGCGGTCGATGCCGGCCAGCGCCTGGGCGTAGCGGCGGGGCAGGGTGCCGGCCGTGTGCTTGGCGCGTTGGTGTTCGAGCCAGGCGCCCAGGGGTTGTTTGCGGAAGGTCTCGGTCGGTTCGGGGAGCAGGTGGCCGTGTCGGTGGCGCCAGGCGCGGGCGAGGGCGAGGTGGTGCTCGGCGCTGTCGGCGGAGTGGGGCCAGCTCATGCCGAGTTGGGCCAGGGCGCAGATGCGTTCTGGGGCGAGGTTGCCGGCGGCTTTGAGGGAGCGCTGATAGCCGATCCACCAGCCCAGTTGGAAGCCGTTCTCGTCGATGTGGTCGCTGTCGACGTCGAGTAGGCCGTGGCGGGCGTGGTGGCGGGCGGCGGCATCCAGGCCCTGGAGCCACAGATCGGGAGAGGGGTCCATGGTGCGTAGCCCGAGGTGGGCGGCGATCTCGTCGGCGCGTTCGGGGTGGGGTGCGGGCAGCGGGGTGTGTTCGAGGGGTTCTCGGCCGTTGCGGGCGATGCGGTGGAACAGGTGCTCGTCGTGGGCGCGCAGGGCGATCATGACTTGGTAGAGCAGGTGGTAGGGCGTGCCGAAGGTGGCGTCCCGGGGGTGTTCGCCGGGTCCGAAGAACACCGGGATGATCAGGGTCGAGCATTTGGACATGCCCGGGGCCAGGCGCAGCGCGCGGCCCACGCCCTGGACGATGTCGATCGTGCTGGACTTGGGGTCGGCGAACAGGACCGAGTCGGCCAGGGGGAAGTCGACGCCCTCGATGGCCAGTCGGCAGTTGCAGAGCACTTCCAGGTCGGTCGCGTGCCGGCCGGGGGCGAGGTCGCGGGGCGGGCGGGCGAAGCGGTCCATGCGGCGGCGGCGCTCGGCGGGTGTGTGGCGGGAGTGGACGGCGGTCGCGCACAGGCCCTGGGCGTGGCGGCCTCCGGCGTGGCGGGCGGTGTCCAGGAGGGTGTCGGCGAAGGCGTCGGCATGGCTGATCGCGCGGGAGAAGACCACGGTGCGGCTGATGCCGTGCAGTTCGCGGGCGCGTAGCAGGGCGAGTTGGGCGCCGGCGATGCGCATGCCGCCGGCGGCCGGGTCGTCGTCGTGGTCGGGGCGGCCGGCGAGCAGGGTGCGCAGTTGGGTGTCGTGGATCTCGGGGGCGCAGATGCGGTAGTCGGCGAGTTGGCCCTCCTCGATGGCCTGGGCCAGGGAGTAGCGGAAGACGACGGGCCCGTACAGGGATTGGTCGTCCATGGAGGCGATGGGCTCGTGGGAGAGGGGGCGGGTGACGTCCCAGATCCTGGGGGTGGCGGTGAGGTAGAGGCGGTGGCGGGCGGGGACGGCGTCGTCGTCGTGGATGGCGGCCCATTGCTTGCCCAGGGCTCCCGCGGTGCGGTGGGCCTCGTCGACGACGACGATGTCCCAGCGCGGCAGGGCGAGGTGGAGGTGGGCTTCGATGATCCTGGGGAGGGAGGCGTAGGTGGCGAAGACGGTGACCGGGCCGTCGGCGGTGCGTACGGCTCGGGCCAGGACGGCGGGATCGGTGGTCATGGTCATCAGGCCCTGCAGGGCGGGGTCGGCGGGCTTGTCGTCGCTGAACAGGCCGACGTAGGTGCCGGGTCGGCCTCGGGCGTACCAGCTTCCGGCGGTCTGCTGGAGCAGCGGTCGGGTCGGGCACAGGACCAGGGCTCGCCCGTGGGGGGCGCGCCGGTGGGCGATGCCCAGGGCGATGAGGGTCTTGCCCGTCCCACAGGGCGAGACGAGGGTGCACCGCGCGGCGCCCAGGGCGAAGGCGTTGCCGGCGGCGTCGATGGCGTCCTGCTGGCGGCCGCGCGGTTCGATGGTCAGGTCGTGGACGCGTGGTGGCGGCAAAGGGGGGCCTCCCGGCGGCGCCGGCGCGGCGCCGTGCGGATGCGGCGCCGTCGAAGTGCAGCGTGGGGGAGGAATCGACGGGCGGGGCGGCCCCTGCCGGGGGTTCGCTCGTTCGAGTGAACAGCTCTGGTGGCGATCGGTGTCGGCGTGCTATCCGGCCGTGGAGGGCGGAACGCGCGAAGGGGCGGCGGCGGTGGCCGGAGGGTGGGTGGAGGCCGGGACGTGGGGCTCCTCGCGCGGTTGGCCGCTCGCGGTGCGGTTCGTCGCGGACGAGTCCACCGGCTCTTTCCTGTCGCGGTTCGCCCGGGCCAACGGCCGCGGCGTCGGGGACCTCCTGCAGGATGTGGGCGAGGGTGGGATCGGGCGGTCGCCGGTCGAGCCGTGCCTGGCGGAGGTCTACCTCAGCCGCCCGGCCCTGGAGCGGCTCGCGGTGCTGACCGGCCGCCGGGCGCAGGTGCTGCAGCGGGCGCTACCGAACCTGCGCGATCCGCTGCTGCTGGCGGACGAGGGACCGCGGTGGCACTACCCGTGGACGCCCGCGGCGGGGTCGCTGGTGCGTGCCTGCCCCCGGTGCGCCGCCTCCCGGGGAGCCGACGGCGCGTGGGTGGTGGCGCGGGACCCGTGGCGGGTGTGTCTGCGGCATCGGCGGTGGACGGACGCGGTCCGCGCCGGCGGGCCGGCCTGGTTCGACCTGGCCGCGCTGCCCGAGGTCACCGCCGCCCGACTCGGGTGCCTGCGCCTGGAACGGCGCTTCGGGCCCACCGGGGCGGCGTTGGTGGCCGACGCGTTCGCGATCGCCGGATGGTGGTGGCGCCGCGCGCCGCAGGCGCCGTGTTGGCGCCGCCGCGAGCGGTGTCTGGGGGTGGGCCCCGGTGCGGTGCGCACCGCCGTCCTGGTCGTGACGCCCGAGGCGTTCGCCCTCGCCCGGCTGCTGTTGCGGCACGAGCGGGTCCGCGGTGCGCAGGGCGGGCAGGACGTCGCTGCCGAAGCCGAACTGTTGTGCGCGGCGCGGGCGGTGGCCGGACGGTTGCCGCTGGCGCCGCGGGTGGCGCAGCAACCGGTGGCGGAGTGGTTGGCCCGCCACCACCGCATCCTCTCGGGGACCGAGGACCACGGCGGGGTGCGGGTGGGCCGACGCGAGCCGGTGCGCTGCCTCGTCCACGGTCGGGACGAGGCGCAGGCCTGTCTGAGGGAACGCACGTGCCTGCCCTGGCAGTGGAGCGACCTGCACACACGACCGTGAACGCCCCGGCGGCCGGGCTGTGTTCGGGCGGCGAGCGATTGCCGGCCCCGCCCCGGGCGTGGGGGCCTCGCCTGGCGGGCCTCGCCTGTCCGTGTGGCGGACGCCCCCCGATCGCCGGCGCCGCTCGTAGCGCGTCGCGCGGCGGTTCGGCAAGCGCCGGGGCACCGCTGTCACCCGTGGGAGTGAATACGCGGCCATCGGGTCCCGGGCCGCCGGGTGTCGCCGACGCTGGTGGGGACGGTTCCGCGCCGAGATGCCCGAAAGGGGGCCGGTGTGCCGGAGATCTCCATCGCCTACACCGACGAGAACGGACGCGCTCTCGAAGTGCCCGCGGATCGGGCAGGTGGCATCGCGTTCGAGGAACTCCCCCATCCGCGGCCCCCGATCGCCCATCGGGGGCGGCGCGGCTTCGTCACGGATGGCTGGGTCTCGGGGACCGGGCGGACACTGGCCCTGGGCTCGCTGCGACAGCAGCACGTCGCGATGCTCCTGGACCGGGACCCGTCCGTCGGCGCGTTCGCCGCCGGACCGGTCGAACTGCGCTGGAGCGCCGGGGGCCGGGAACACGCGCTGCGGCCCGACTTCCTCGCCCGCCTGACCACCGGTGTGCGCGCCCTGGTGGCGGTGGTGCCCGACCGCCCCGCCACCGATTGGGACGCGAGGGTCCGTATCCTGCGGGCGGCGGCCTCGCAGGCGGGCTGGCAGGTCCGTACCTTGTCCCCTCCGCGCGGTGTGCGGCTGGCGAACCTGCAGCTGGCTTTCGCGGCCCGCGACCCCAGGGGCCGCGACGAACGGCAGGCCCGGCTGCTGCTGGGCGCCTTCGCCCGGCCGCGGCCTCTCACGGACGGCGCGCGGGCCTGTCCCCTGCCCACCCTGGTCGCGCTGGAACTGGCCTGGCACCTCATCTGGCGTGGTCGCCTCCACGTCGACTGGGACACCCCCATCGTGCCGGACTCCTCGCCGGCCTGGGCCGCCCGACCGGCCCCGGAAGGCGGCCGGCGGTGAGCCCGGCCGCGGTCCGCACCGCACCGCCGCCGGCGCGCGGTGACCGTCTCGAGCTCGGCGACCGGGTCCGGCTGCGCGGGCACGTCTGGCGAGTCGTCTCCTGGCAGGGCGAGAGCATCTCGCTGGCGCCCGCGGACCGAAACGACACGGAATTAACCGCCCTGTTCGCCGCGCTGGTGGGCGCCGAGGACTTCGCCGTGCTGGACCGCGCGGACCGGCCCCTGACGCGCACCGAACTCTCCAGCCGCACCGGGCAGTTCGACGCCCTGCCCGTCGAGGTGCGCGCCGATGCCCTGCGGTGGCAGCGCCACGTGATGGAGGTCCTGCACCAGCAGGCGCCGAACGTGCCCGCCACCGGCGTTCCGCACCCGGCCTACGACCCCGCGACGCACACCCTGCAAGAGCGCTACCGGGCCAAGGCGGCGCAGTTGTCCGCGCTGGGATGGGACGTGTCGCACCACACGGTCGAGCGCAAGTGCCGGGCCTGGCGCAGGAGCGGACCCATGGGACTGGTCGACCGGCGCCGGACGCGACCCCCGTCCCCGTGCGGACGCACCGATCCGCGCGTGGTGGACGTGCTGTGGCAGGTCCTGGACGCCGAGGCGGGAAAATCGGCCGGCACGGTGACGCGGCTGTGGGAACTCGTCCGGGCGCGGGTCGCACGCCGCTACCGAGCGGAGATGCGCGACCCAAAGGAGCGTCGGCGTCTGACGGTGCCACGCGCGACCTTCTACAGACTCCTCCACCGCCTGGGCGTCACCGTCGAGGACGTGGCCGGGTCGACCGCGCGGCGCAGCGCCGACCGGGAGCGGCCCCCACCCCCGTACACACCCACCGCGGCGCGGGTGCCGGGTGAGTTGATGCAGATCGACACGACCGGCCTGGACGTGCTCGCGATCGGCGACGACGGTCGGCCCACCCAGGTCGAGGCCACCGTCCTGATCGACGTCGCCACGCGCACCATCGCCGGCGAGATGATCGTGCCCAAGCGCTCCGGCCACGGGCCGCACGGCAACCGCGTCGGCGGGCGGGCCACCCGCTCGCAGGACGCGGTCTTCGCCCTCGCGCAGGCCCTGGCCCCGGTCCCGGCCCGGGCGGGCTGGTCGCCACTGACCCTGATGGAAGGCTCCGACCTGCCCTACGAGGAGTTGCTGGCCGCCGATCCACGGATGGCCGGGGCCGCGGCCCGACCGGTGATCCGCCCGCGGACCGTGGTAATCGACCACGGGAAGGCCTACACCGGCAGCGCGTTCTCCTCGGCCTGCGCCGAACTGGGCATCGAGGTACGGCACGCCCGCACCCGGACCCCCACCGACAAAGCCATCGTGGAACGCGCCATGCGAACCATCAAGACGCGGTTCGGCCAGTGGCTGGCCGGCCACACCGCCCACCGCCTCGAACTGCGCGGCAAGAACGTCGAGCGGCAACCGCTGTGGCGCATCGACCAGATCCAGGACATGTTCTCGCAGTGGATCGCCCTGGAATGGCAGCAGACCCCACACGGCGGCCTGCGCAGCCCCTACACACCCGGCAAGCTCCTCACCCCGAACCAGATGTACGCCGCCCAGATCGCGCGCTGCGGCTACCGGGCCCTGCCGCTGACCCAGGACCAGAACCGCAAGCTGCTGCCCGCGGTGTGGGTGACGGTCGACCGCAAGGGCTTCCGCATCGACAACCGCACCTACAACCGCGGCACCGAACTCGCCCCGTTTCGCGGCAAGTCCGGCATCCCCGGGCGGCGCGGCCGGTGGGAGGTGCACTACAACCCCTACCGGCCCGAGGTGGCCTGGCTGTTCGACCACCGCGCCCGAGAAGGCGAGGACCCCTGGGTGGAAGTGCCCTTCGTCCACCGCAGGCTCCTCGACGACCCGTGGACCGAGGACCTGTGGGCGCAGGCGAGGGCCGCCCACGTCGCGGCCGGCGGCGACCGCCGCGACGAGGCGGCCATCTGCCGGGCGGTGGGCGAACTGCGCGAACGCGCCCGCCGCGGCCGGCCCGCGGCCGAACGCCGGGTACCCGCCCCGCTGTTCCGAGGCCCCGACGTCGACGTGGACACCCCGCCCCACGACCCCTACGCCGGCATCCCCGACGTCGATCCGAACACGATCACCCCCTACCGCAGCCTCGACGTCCCCGCCGCCGACCTGTTCCCCGACCCCGTACCGCCCACCGAGCCCCTTCCCGGCGAACTACCGGACCACATCGGCTTCCTCAACTGGGACATCGCAGAACTCGACCCGCCCGGCCCGAACCCGAAACCGCCCGAGAGCGCCGGCGACGACGAAGCGGGAGGGCCGTGAGCACCGCGCCCGCGAAACCCACCGCGGCCCCGCCGAGTCGCGCCCCGACCGGACCGCCCGAACCGGAACGGATGACGGTGCGCATCGGCTGGGACACCGCCGTGCACCGCCCCGCGACCATCCCCGACCTGCGTGACTGCGCCCCGGCCGGCACCCCGGTCGGCGACGACGACCCGCGAATGCTCTACCACGGCACCCTGGGACCGGTGGCCACCGCGGACATCGACCACGGCCTGAAGGTGGCCAGGCGACTGCTGCGGGCCAACCGACAGACCACCCAGACTCCCGCCCACGCCGCCGTCGACGGGGAACGGGGCAGCGGCAAGACCACCCTGCTCCACGTCGTGGGCCGCGCCCACCAGGGCCGCGTCGAGAAGTGGCACGGCATCGACGCCAACCGCATCCCCGTCGTGTGCATCAACACCCCGCCCACCCGCGACGACCTCGTCAACTGGTCCGCGCAGATCGCCGTGTTCCTGGGCTGGGACCTGTACCGCAGGGACCCGGACGGCAAGACGGTACAGCGGACGAAGGACTGGACCGGACCGGTCGTACACGTCCTGCGGGCCGCGAAGACCCGACTCCTCCTGGTCGACGGCATCGACCGGTTGCGCACCGGCGACATCGGGCCCGCGTTCGCCTTCCTCGACTTCCTGGCCGCCGAGTTGGGACTGACCGTGTTGTGGTGCGGCACCGGCTCCCGCGAGGTCCTGCGCGAAGCCCGCGGCGACCCCGACACCGACACCGGAACCCTGCTGCCCCGAAACGCCGCCCCCACCCTGTGGGTCCGCCCCGTCCCCTACACCGGCGCCCGGCCCGAACCCTGGCTGCGGACCCTCGACGGCTTCGACGAGAAACTACGACTGCACCACCACACCCGACACGACCTCCTGACCCACGCCACGTTCCTCCACAAGGCCAGCGAAGGACGCATGGACGTCCTGGCCCCGCTGATCTGCCAGGCCGCACAGATCGCCATCGAGAACGGCACCGAAGCCCTCACCACCGCCGTCCTGGCCGAAGCCGCGGAGTTCCTCGGAACCGACACGACCTACCGGGACCCCTCCCCCGCCGGCACTCTCCAGGACACCCCACAGGACACCGGGCCGCCCGGAGGAACCCCACCGGAAACACCCGGCTGACCGACCACACCGCCACGCGTCCGGCCGCCCGCGGCAACCACCCACAGCCGCGGCGCACACCCCCGCCCCGGGGCCGCCGCCCCGACGGTTCCCCGCCACGACCGCCCCCGGGACACAACCCCCGCCCGCCCCGTCGCATGGCCGCCGGCACGCCGCACAGGCCCACCCGCACAACACCCCACAAAACCCCGACCGCGACCACCACCGCGGCCCACCCGAACACACACAAGGCAGTCTCGCTCCACCCGCCGAAATCTCATTCCCCCTGCAAGATCAACCACTTACCCGCCCCCGACCAGCCGACATCCCCCACCACACCCGAAAAACGACCTCCCCACAGGTCGAAACATCCATCTCACGGCACCAGCAGCAATACAGACCACACAGCCACAGAACCAGACAAAACCAGCGAGACGGGACAGGCCGCCGAATCAGTACCGGCCGTCTCGGTCGGTCGCACGTTCCGAGTGATTGTTGAGCATTCTGCTCAGGGAGATGAGCCGTCCGCCCGCAAGGGCCGCGAACCGTCCGCTCACCCGGACGTCTTCATATCCGCAGACACTCCTCGACGCCCTCGTGGTCTCCGGGGGCAACGCCCATTCCAGGGCGACACGCCGCACCGGATGCTCGGGCGGGGTGTCGTAGACGATCTCGTCGAACTCCTCACGCCGTGCCTCGGGCAACGCGGGGCGGATACCGCCCACCCTTCGCGTCAGCGTGATGTCTCTCCCCCGGCACGCGCGTCCAATCCGAATCCGCCATGGCCCCCAGCGTGCCGGCGCGAGGACGAAGATCGGTGGACGGCACACACCACCGGCCGACGCGATCTCCCGGACGACGAACGCGAACGACACCCGGGGCAAAGGAACCCCGCACGGTGCCGGCTCGGCCTGCGGCTGGATCGACGAGATCCTTCGGAAGTGACCGTGACGCGTACTCCGGATGCCGATGGTGATCTTTTCGGCCTCGCACGGTCTACGCGCGGGCCCGGTGCCACCGCACTCGCGAGGCGACGAAACAAGAGGCCCCGAGCCGGGGACCGGGCATCCACCGGCGCCCTCGAGGCGATCTCGCCCTCCGCCCACGGGTCATTCAACGGTACGGTCTCGCAGGCGCTCGTCTCGTCTCCGCGCAGGACGGTGCGGTCTCACCTGCGGTACACAGTCCAGCCGGCCTCGGTAGCCCGGGCAACGTGCTTGGG
Organism: Embleya australiensis; assembly: GCF_051903075.1. NCBI lineage: Bacteria > Bacillati > Actinomycetota > Actinomycetes > Kitasatosporales > Streptomycetaceae > Embleya > Embleya australiensis. Next base: position 7,095,805 of record NZ_CP182422.1, on the reverse strand, counting down.
GCACATCACCCGTCCCCGGTGACGGTGAGGAATGCCACCGAGCCGACCGAGACCAGGGCGACTCCGAACAGGCACCAGTAGCGCGCCGCGCGGACCGCCGATTGGATCTGGTAGACGTGCGCCGTGGCCGGCAGCCGGCGCACCAGAGGATCGGTTCTGGCGATGTTGGCGTGGACTCGGCGCAGTTGCTCCTGCCACTGGGCGCAGCGCTGCGGGTTGTCCTCCGCGAGCGCCGCGCGGCGGATACTCACGGCGATCCGTCGGTGACGTAGCAGGTCGTCGATGCTGGTGGCCGTGGAGCACCCACGACTCGTACCGCTCCGGCACGTCCCGCCAGGCCGTGCCGGTACGAAACTTCCCCACGATCCCATCGAGCACCCTTCGGTCGTCCAACCGCTTCCGACCCCGCTCCGAGACCGGAAACAACGGACGCACGAACTCCCACTCAGACATCGGACAGTTCATGGCGACGTATCACTCGCCCATGACCCACCATCCAAGATCATTTGAAGACACGGCCTAGCGGCGCGTGGCACCGGTCTGGTCGGTGCTTGCGAAGGCGCCGGCGAGGGCGGCGGCGTGGGCGGCGGCCGCGGCGCGGTCGGCGAGCGCGGTATCGAGTGATCGGCGTACGACGAGCATCCGGTAGTAGACCGGCGCCCCCAGCGCGGCGATGAGTTCGATGCCGTCGGTTTCGGGGGGCAACTCGCCGCGTGCGATCGCACGTTCTACGATCACGGCGGCGCCGGCGTTGCGCTCGGCGAAGAAGTCGTGCAAGGCACGCTCCGCCGCCGAATCCCTGGTGGCACCCGCGACGATGGTCTCGATCATGGTGCGAAAACGGATGTCGTCCCGATACAGGGCCACGATGGACCGCGACAGTGCCCGAAGGTCTCCTTCCAGCGATCCGGTGTCGGGGAAGGGGATCTCGTTGAAACTGATCCACGTCAGGAGATCCACGATCAAGCCCTCGACCGTGCGCCAACGCCGATAGATGGTGGCCACGTGCACACCGGAGCGACGAGCCACGTTCTCCATGGTGAGTCCGCCTTGGTCGGGCTCACCGAGTTCCGCCAATACCGCGCTCAATACCTCGGCACGGGTACGCGCCGTGCGTCCACCGGGGCGCACGGATCCGGGCGTGTGCGTCGACTCATTCGCTGACACTGGACCCCACAACGGTCGAACGATCTCGCCGGTAGAACACGGGCGGGATACCCGCGTTCGACGGTGGCCACCCCCGCGGCCGCCGTCCACTCGGTCGTGTGACCCTAGCCGCCCGGAACGCGGTCCATCGTCGGCGGGCCGGATGGTCGACGGCCCGGCGTATGACGAAAGGGCGGACCGCGCGGACGAAAGGGGGGTCACACGGGACGGTCGGGTCCGTCGTCGGGTCATCGGTCATCCTTCGACGCCTTGGCACAGGGCTCGGACGAGTCCTCCGTGGCGGGGAGGTCGGCCGGACGCACCCCCGATCTGCCGAAACAGACGCACCCCCGATCTGCCGAAACAAGCGACCGGGCACTGCCCCAAACATTCGCCTCAACGCGATGAGGCTCCTGTCAAAAGCCCTTGGGGACTCTTCTTCGAGGGCGTCCGAGCAGGGTAGGGAAACCGGCGGGCACGCGGATGCGCCCCACGCGGCGGGCGGGCCGCGTCTGCTCTCCGCCTCGTGGCGCGACGCGTCCGCGGCAGTGATGGGGCATGGCGACCCGACTGCGGGCGACTTCGGCAGGTCCCGCGCGTCCGGCCGACTTCGTGCGTCGGCCGGACGCGGGATCGGGGCGGCGCCCGGTCCCGGCTACCCGGACACTGAGGTTGGAAGGGGCCCGATACCGGTGGCCACGTACGGCTTCCGGCCCTTGCTGCGGCATGAGAAGACGTTCGCTCTCGGGTGGGCCCCTCCCAACGCGTGGCTTTCGTGATTCCTCCGAGGCGCCGGCGTCAGGCGGTGCGAACCTGCCGGGGGTGACTGCCGCTCTCGGCCATCCGTTGCGCGGGAACAGGTGCCGGTCCGACCGCGAGGTGTTCCTCGAAGAACGACGTCATGAGTCTCAGCGATTCCGCGAACTGCTCGTTGTAGACCACGAAGTGGCCACCGGGCAGGATGGCGAGCCGCTTGGGGTGCAACGCGCGTTCGTACGCCGCGAACGCGAGGTCGCTGTGCGTGAGAATGTCCTGCTGTGCGACGACCATGAGCAGCGGCGTGGGCGAGATGCGCCGGATATAGTCCCCCGGTTCGTATCCCGACAGCAGCTCGATCGAGCGCACGGTGATCTCGTTGCGCCACGTGGCGAGGCGTTCGGGTTCGATGGACTGGTACCACGCGTAGGTTTCGCGGTCCGCCATCGCGGCCATCGCGGTCGGATCCTCGGTGATCAGCGGGATGACACCGGGCTCCGCGCCTTGGAAGCGCGCCAGGCGGTCCTGGTCGAACATGCGCCGAATCTCGCGCATGGCCTCGGAGTTGATGAATCGGGACAGGGTCGTCCCACCGCTGATGACCGGGACCTGCGCGTACACGCACTTCACCCGACGGTCGATGGCACCGACGACCAGGACATGGCCACCGGAGAAGCTGGAGCCGAACACACCGATCCGGTCCGAGTCGATCTCGGACCGGGACTGCAGGAAGGTGATGGCGTTTCGGTATCCCTGTATCTGCGCGGCCGGGTCCGCCTCCTGGCGCGGCAGGCCGTCGCTCGCCCCGAAGGAGGGATGGTCGTACAGAATCACCGCGATGCCGGCACTCGCCAGATGCTCGGCGATGGTGTCGGTGTACTGCTCCTTTACCGCGCCCAATCCGTGCGTCACCACGACCGCGGGGTGCGGAGCCGCTCCGGATTCGGGAATGTAGAGCCAGCCCCGAAGCGTCGTGCCGTCGGAGTCGAACTCGATGTCCTGGCGCATCCGCGCTTCCTTTCGACAGATGTGGCCGTGATCAACGTGCGATGGTCGGACGGCGCCGGGCGTCGGTGGCAGTACGCGCCCCGGGGCCGGGATATCCGCGTGCTCCGAGCGTCGATCCAGCCACGGCGCGTGCCGCATGTCGTAGCCGTGGACGAGCCCTCGGAAGAACTCGGGAGCCGTGAAGAATCACCGGATGAGACCGCACCGTCCACGCCCTCGAGCCCCGCGTGTGTCTTGTCGTGCATCGGTGTGCCAGGTGTGAACACGATCATCCCGGGCGTCGAAGGGCCCAACCTCGCTCGAGACGTGTGCGTTCGCGAAGTTTCGGGGTACGGCGTGGCACGCACTTCCGGCCCGGCGCCCACACTAACGCTAGTTCTCTCGTATTAGTAGTCCCGAGGTTCCCGCCCACTCCCCAGTGCGGCACAGGGCACACAGTCGGTGCGTCGTCGCAGTGGGGCCGGACGTCGTTCACCGGGGCCCGCTGCGGACCGCGTCCATTCCCCCTCCCGCCACGGCCGGGCACGCGAACGCCGGGACCGGCGGCGACTGGCCGGCGAGATCGCCCCGGACCGGACTGCCGGACCCGAGACCGCACCGGCATCGGCACCGGCACCGCGAGAAGCCCGTCCGGCCGTCAGGTCGGCGACGTCGAGTACCGGTTCCGGCCCCGAGGCACGGCTGACGGATTCGGGCCATGCAGCCCGGAATCGACCCGATGTGCTCATGGTGCGCGGCTCGAACCCTCCACAGGCGGCCCGGAGTTCGGCACGAAGGCGGGTGTCCGTGATCCCGTCGACCCCGCACACCACACGTTGATCGCGACCAGGGCCTCGCCGACGCTGTCGGAGTCGTCGTCGCCGGAGTCGATCGCCCAGCACTCCGAGAGTCGATGCAGCCCCCGAACCGTGTCCGCAGCCCTCGACGGGTTCCCGTGACGCAGGTCAGTTTCGTGCGCCGGGAGGTCGGCTGTCGTCACCGGCCCGCCGGTTCGGGATCGCATCGGCGCTCGACCTGCCGGTGGGCACCGTGCGCTCCCGCCTCTCCCGTGCCCGGGCCCGACCGCGTGGGCCGGCCGAGGGGGAACTGCGGGCGATGCGAGGCACCTTCGACCCACCCGGCGTGGCGACCGCGTCACCCCCTCCGTCCGTACGATTCTCCGGGAGTCGGCCCCATGACGCACCCGCCCCGCCCGCCCGGCACACCCTCCTGCGCCGAGGCCGCCGAACCCACCGACGTGACCAACCCCGGCGACAATGCGATCGAAGCCGCGCCGGCACACGATGCACGGCCCACCTCCGAGCGGCGGAGACTGCTCGAGGAGCACCTGATGCGCGAGATCACCGAGGACCTCGCCCGCTCCACCACCCGACGGCCCGCACTCGGGCGCCGAGTGCCCAGGTTCGTGGCTCCGCTCGGCGCGGCCGGCGCGGTCCTCGCGGTCGTGACGGCCGTTGCCCTCCTCGGCACTCCCGGCTCCGGCGCGTCCGGACCGGGCCGCACGCCCACGATCCGGGCCGACTCGGCCACCGCGCCGACGATTCCCCGCCCGGGGCAGGTCCTCTATACCGAGTCCGAATCCTCTTCGTGGCCCGACTCCGATGCATCGCCACGGCGTATTCCGCCACACATCCGCAAGGAGTGGGTGTCCCAGGACGGGCGCCGCGTCTTCATCGACGAACCCGGGGCAGGGTTGCACGGGTTGTCGGTCAGCGATCCACCGCTGCGCTGGAACTACCTCGAACCGGCCGCATCGGTCCCGACTCCGGACGCCCTGACGGCGGCGATCCGGCAGCGCAACGCGGACACGCCGGGAGAGATCGATCAGGAGGCGTTCCGCGAGATCGCGAGCGTCCTCTCCCGGGGTGTCCTGCCCCCGGGCATGCCCACCGCGCTGTTCGAGGCCGCGTCCCGGCTCACGGGCGTGGAACGCACCGACGACGCCGTCGATGCACGCGGGCGGCACGGCATCGGGCCGGCCCGTACCGACCCGCGCGGCGGTGTGCGCACGGAACTGGTCCTCGACCCCACAAGTCGCCTCCTCCTCGGCTCACGCGGAGTGCTGACCCACCCCGACGAGAACCACCCGATCGGGACGGTCGTGTGGACATCAACCGTACTCAAACGCGACATCATCGACACCATGCCGGCAGACCCAACGGCCGGGATCAACGGTTCGCACACGTTCTCGATCGCCCCGAAGCCTCGATCGTGACGGCGCCCGCACAACCGCGCGGAGAGCCACAAGAGCAACGGGACACACGATCACCGACCGCACCGGAACGCAAGGACGACATGACCGGCACCACCACGCCCACACTCGCGCCCGACGCGCTTCCGGACACCGCCGCAGGGCCGGAAGCCGCCCTGGGCAAGCGGCACTTCCGTGATCGGATCCGCTCCGGACACAGGTCCTCGACCATCTCGCCATGGCCCTTCCGGTGCTGATCCTGGCCTGGCCGGCATGGGGTGGCACCGGCGGTGGATCACCGACGACGGGCTGATCTACGTACGCGCGGCCCGGCAGATCCTCGCCGGCAACGGTCCGGTGTACAGCCCCGGCGAGCGCGTGGAGACGTCGACCGGCACGTTGTGTCAGTGGCTGCTGGTGCTGCTCGACGCGTTCGCCCCGGGCGATCCGGCCCGCGTCGCCGTCTACGCGGGCCTGGCCCTGTCGGTCGCCGGGTCGCGGCTCGCCCTGTCGGGCACCCGTCGACTACTGCGCGCGGAGACCGGCCGGATCCTCGTCCCCGCCGGCGCCCTCGTCCTGGTCGCACTGCCCCCGGCCTGGGACTTCGCCACGTCCGGACTCGAAACCGGCCTGCTCGTCGCCTGGATCGGCCTGTCGTGGCGGTTGCTGATCGCAGGCGATCCCCGGGCGTGGACGACCCGACATCGCCTCGGCGTAGCGGCGGTGTTCGGGCTCGGCTTCCTGATCCGGCCCGAACTGGTCGCGACCGCACTGGTGTTCCTGATCGCCCTGGCTTTGGTGTCGGGATCGGGACGGCGCGCCGTCGTGGCGATGTTCCTCGCCGCCGGCGCGCTTCCCGCGGCGTATCAGGTCTGTCGATGGGGTGGTGGCCTTCCGGACTGAAGGGCGGGACGGCGGCCGGAAGACGGTCGGCGATGAACAGGCAGTCGTGCCGGCGATCTTCGGCAGTGGCTGCGACAAAGGGTTCGCCGTCGGGGGCCCAGATGCCGGAGGTGCCCTGGTACCGCCAGGCGCCGGCGGGGACCTGTTCCCAACCGCGGCGATTGGCGTACGCGATGAACAGGCGCCACATGCAGGCCATGGCGGGGATGACGGGGCGGGTGGCGTCCTGGTAGGGGACCTGGCTCATGGTGCCGTCGGCCAGGCGGAAGTGCCCGTTGGCGGCGGCCTGCCCGATCACGACCTGCGCGCCCTGTTCGGCCAGGAACTGGTACAGGGGTGGGAACTCGCACTCGTGGCAGTTGAGGACGCCCGCCACGATGCCATTGAGGCTGACGACGGGCGGCAGGTCCTACCCGAAGGAGTAGTTGTGGCGCCTGCGGACCCGTACAGGTGGGTCTTGCGGTCCGCGATCGGCCGAACCCACCCGACCGCCCGCCAAGCCGACGCGCGTACCGCACTGCTCGCCGAATCCCACGCAAGCATCGTCACCGCCGAGTGGACAACGCTGCCGAGCGTCCTCGCACAGACCCACGCCCGCGGCTGACAGACCATCCGTACCAACCCGATAGCGTGCGGCGGCGATCCGGTCCGGACGCCCCGCCACGAGGACGATCGCGCCACCATGTACCCGGCGCGCTTCACGGCGGCGCGCCTTCGCCATCGCGCTGTCCCGCCATGGTCGACGGCACCGGGACCGGGATCAGCCGGGTGAACACGGTCGAGGCCGTGCCTGTCGCCGCGAGCCGACCGCCGGCGCCCTCGGCCGGCTCCCGGGTCGACCACTTCCCCGTGTCGCCGGGGTGAACCCGGGGCGTGTTCCGGGCGTGCGGAACACCGGCGGCCCGGCCACCGGAACGGGGGTCCTCCTCGGGGTGCGACATCCGACCCGTGCGGTGAACGTGCGAGTGCTCGCTGAGGGTGCAGGCCAGGGGCGCGCGCAACCGAGCAGATCCTCGACGTCCTCCTGGACAACGTGCGAGAGTACGGAAGCGGCACGGTACGCGTCACGCTGCGCGAACTCGGCGCCGCGGTGGCCGTCGACATCCGCGGCGAGGGAACGCCCACCCTCGATCCGGCCGGCCTGTTCGACCGGAGCACCAGCGGCACCGGCCAGGGCATCGGCCTGTCCCTGGACGATCGTGGCCGCCACCGCGAATCAATCGGTAACGACCAGCCTGTACCCGACCCCGCGCACCGTCTCGATCACGGGCCGCCGGCCGGGCGCGCCCGACGCGCCGGCGGAACCCGCGCCCGGGTCGCGACCTTCGCCGCCGATCTTGCGCCGGAGGTAGCCGACATACACCTCGACCACGTTCGCGGGCCCCTCGTAGTGCGCGTCCCACACGTTCGCCAGGATCTCCGTCTTCGACAGCGCGTCGCCGGCCCGACGCATCAGGAACTCCAGCAGCGCGAACTCCCGTGGGGTCAGCTGTGCCTCCTCGCCCTCGAACTCGACGCGGCGGCGCGCGGGGTCCAGGGTCAGGCCGCCCACTTCGAGCACGGCCGGTCGCACCGGCGCTCCCCGGCGCACCAGCGCGCGCAGGCGCGCGATGAGGACCACGAAGCTGAACGGCTTGGTGAGGTAGTCGTCCGCCCCCAGGTCGAACGCGTCCGCCTGGTCGTATTCGCCGTCCTTCGCGGTCAGCATCAGTACCGGGGTCCACACGTCCGCCGCGCGCAGCCGTTCACACACCCGGTAGCCGCTCATGCCCGGCAGCATGATGTCGAGCACGATCACGTCGTAGGTGTTCTCGGTCGCGGCCCACAGGCCGTCCGTCCCCGTGTGGACCACCTCGACGTTGAAGCCCGCGTCGACCAGCCCCAGCCGCACGGTCTCCGCCAACCGCACCTCGTCTTCCACCAACAGCACCCGCACCCGATACCTCCGCCGCCCGCGCACCGGCCGCCGGGACCGCCGACCGTGCAGCGAGCACATCATCTCGAACCCAAGAAGACGCTGAGACAGGGCAACGGTGCGTGCGTCCGTGTCGTCCCGGGGCGTTTGCCTTCTCAGCATCTTCTCAGCCGCCGGGTGGTTGGCTGCCGGTGAGGGTGGCCGGACCGGGCCGCGGTTGTGTGACGTCGGAGAGAGAAAAGGCAGTGATCACCCGTTCGAGTTCGCCGCGTGCTCGGCGTGGAGGGCAGATGCGACTCATCGCGCCGGCGGTTCTGGCCGCGGCTGTGGTGGCCATTTTGATGCTGCCGCCGATTGCGGCTCAGGAGCCGAATTCGCGCCCCCGCGACAGCACGGCCGACGCTGTGCAAGCACCGCAAGCGCTGCACGTGGCCGCCGAACACGCGGACAACTTGGTCGACAAGCTTCGGCACACGCACGATGCGCACCCCACGCCGATGAACCCCTGCTGATTCGAAGCCGGACTCGCCAAAGGCTCCGCAGGCTCCCAAAGGCTCCGCGGATTCAGGGCGCGGCGCACATTTCGCGAGCCCGGCCCGCATCGACTGTCGCCCACCCTCGGCGAATCAGCGGTCGGTGGCCTCGTCACCCGCATCCACCGGCAGGACCACCCGGAACAGCGCCCCACCCCGCGCCGAGGCGAGCACCTCCACCGTTCCCCCATGCGCGGTGACCACCTCACGGGTGATCGCCAACCCCAGTCCGGTACCGCCCGAATCGCGGCGCCGGCTCTCGTCCAGTCGGACGAACCGCTCGAACACCCGCTCCCGCTCCTCGACCGGGATGCCGGGCCCGTCGTCGACCACCTCGACGATCGCGTTGCCGTCGACTTCGCGCAGGGTGAACCTCACGCTCCGCTCGGCGTGCGTGGCGGCGTTGTCGGCGAGGTTGCGCAGTACTCGGCCGAGTCGATGGGCGTCGCCGCGCATCCGTACCGGAGTGATCGCTGCGGTCACGGCCAGGCCGGGATGCTGGGCGGCGAGCCGGTGTCGCTCGGCATCGAGCAGGTCGTCCAGATCCACGTCGGCGAAGCGCGGTCGCAGTTCGCGCTCATCGGCGCGGGCGAGCAGGATCAAGTCGTCGACCAGGCGCTCCAGGCGCGAGGTCTCCGCGGTCAACAGTTCGACCATGGCCGTGTCCCGATCCGTGAGCGGGTGCGTGCCCAGCACCTCCAGGCCCGTGCGCAGCGTGGTCAGCGGGCTGCGCAACTCGTGCCCGGCGTCCGCGACGAACCGGCGCCGCGCGTCGACCTGCTTCTCCAAGCGGTCGAGCATCTCGTTCATCGTCTCGGCCAGCCGGGCCACCTCGTCCCGCGCCTCGGGCACCGGGACCCGATCGCCGAGTCGGGCCGCGCCGATGCCGGCCACCTTGCGCCGGATCGCCTCCACCGGTCCGAGCGATCGCCCCACGAAGGCGTACGTGGCGCCGGCGACCACGACCACGAGCACCGGATACCCGACGATCAACAGCGCGGCGGCGTCCTCGACACTGTCCCGGATCGGCTCCAGGGACTCGCCGACCACCACGGTGTACGTCCCGTCCGTCAGGCCCACGCCGAACGCGGCCACCCGGTATCGGTCCTCGTGGCCGATGATCCCGCGCCGGCCCTCGTTCAGAAGCCGGCCCGCCGCCGGCCGGGCGGCCGACATCGGCAGCCGTCCCCTCAGCGTGCCCGACCACGCGAGCACCGTGCCGTCCGGACGCAGCACCTGGACCAGAGCCGACCCACCTCGCTCGGTGGGGAACTCGCCTTCCGGTATGCCGGTGCGGGCCAGGTCGGCGGCGACCGTCCGGGCCTGCCGGCTCGCGTCGGCGTCGATCGTGCGTTCCAAGGACCGCCGGTAGAGCAGGACGAACGCGGCGATCGCCACGGCCAGGACCAACGCCACCACCACGGCGGCGGCCAGCGCCGACCGGGTGCGCACGCCCGCGTGCCGCCGGTACCACCCACGTACCTGCGCCCACCGGCCCGCCGGCACGGTGCGGCCACGCCCGATCATCGCCCGGCGGCGACCCACGGACGCATCCGCGAGTCCCGCATTCGCTCCACCAAGGGCGCGGCCCGACCCGCTGCCAGGGTCAGCGGCCACGCGAACAGCACCCCGACCAGGAGACCGACGAGCACGTCGTGTGGATAGTGCACTCCCACCCACACCCGGGACGCCGCCATCGCCAGTGCCGCGACCGCCGCGAGAATGCCCAGGACACGGTTCAGCAGCCAGATCACGGTCGCCGCCGCGGCCGCGATCACCGCATGGTTGCTCGGGAACGACCAGTCGCCGGAAGCCGGACAGCTCTCGACGGTGAACGAGTTCGCCATGGTCTGACAGGGCCGCTGCTCCCGCACCAGACTCTTGAGCCCGGTGTCCAGCGCGTACACCAGGGACACCACCAGCGGCGCGCACAGCGCCCGCGCCATCCGTACCGTGTCCTGCCCGCGCGCCGACCACCACGCGAGCACCATCAGCGCCACGAAGACGACCAGGCCGTACGCGGTCCAGTCGTCGATCACCCGGTTGACGAAATCCGGCGCCTGCCGGGCCCATTCGGTCACCCGCGTGTACAGCCCGCCGTCGACGGACGAGCCGGAGAGGGCCGACTCGGTCATGATTCCTCCCGATGCCCGGCGTGCCGAGGTACGGTGTTCGGCTTCCGCCGTCGCGCCTTGAGTATTTCGAGGGCGATGGGAGTCAGCGATACCAGGACCACCAGCGCGACGATCGGCAGCAGGTAGGTATCCACGTTGGGCACCGACGAACCCAGGCCGTAGCCCGCCATGACCAGTCCGATCGCCCAGACCGCCCCGCCGAGGGTCTGCCACAGCGTGAAGGTGCGCACCGGCATCTCCAGCACGCCGGCGAGCGGGTTCAGCACGGTACGCACGATCGGTACGAAGCGGGCCAACACCACCGCCTTGGCGTGTCCGTATCGGGCCAGCAGTTCCTCGGCTCGCTGCACACCCTCGTGCAGGCGCTTGTTCCTGTACCGGGCGAGCAGCGCGCGTCCGCCGCGGCGACCCAGGACGTACCCGACCTGCGCGCCGATCAGGGCGCCGGCCACGGCGGCGAGCAGGACCTGCCACAGCGTCAGGTGGACCCCGGAGGAGCTCGACACACACAGCAGACCGGCGGTGAACAGCAACGAGTCACCGGGAAGGAAGAAGCCGATCAGCAGACCGGTCTCCGCGAACAACACCACGGCGATTCCGATCGCCCCGAACGCGGACAACAACGAACTCGCGTCCAGGACGTTCACGGCCAGGCCGGACACGGCCGACGGCGCCATAGTGCTCCCTCTCATATGTCGCCGATCCGACGTCGTTTCGACCACGTATCGACGCACCGGTGCTCTGTCCCCGAAACCATCGCGGATCACGCCTGAGAGAACGCTGAGAGCAAGGGGCGCCGGGCGGCTCGGTGCGGGTCGGCGTGGGCCGGCCCGGTGGCCTCCGCGTGGAGGACCATGATCGAGACGCCGTGCTCCGTGTCGTGGATCCCCCGGGCGATCCGGGCGATCCGGGCGCCCGCGGCGTGACGCGGGCCGTGTGCGTGAAGCCGGCCGCCGCTGCGGCCACCGCCACGCGGGCCGTACCGAGTGACCTGCCCGACTCTGGCTGCTGCTGCTCACCGCCGGCCCGCACGCCCGCTGGGCTTTCTCATCGCCGGCGGCGATCCGCATGTGTGGACCGTCTCCAAAGACCCGGCCTCGTCCAGAGCGAGAAGACGGCGCACCACCAACCGGCGTGTCAGGGCACGGCCCTGAGACGGGGACATGGGTGACGCCGCTTGCGCGGCGGCAGCGGACGGTGGCGGGGTGCGGGAGCCGTCCGGGATCCAAGGCACCGGCGGCGGAGACGACTTCGCGCTGATGAGCGCAAGCACACTCCGCCCTCGAGCCGGCCGACACAGGAATGCGCATCCCCACGACGCTGATGGGAAGTGGCTGTGACGCATATTTCGTATTTCGGATGCTGTTGGCGATCTTCGCCGGGTGCGCGGGGCCGGGTCAGTCCACTTCGCTGGTCGCCAGGATCGCGATGCCTGTGTGGTCGGCATCCAGGACCACGAATCCGAGGTCCATGGCGTCGTCGGCGAACCATTCGTTCTCGTGCGGTCGGACGATGAACCGCAGCCAGCGGCACTCGGCGGCGTACCGGATCGCCTCGGGGAACGGCACGTCGTCGGTCAGTCCCATCAAGGCGTACAGGCCGCGCCAGGCGTTGAGTCTGCCGTAGGCGCCGAGTTGGCCCGGGCGGAGCCCGCGGGTGCCGAACGCGGTTCCTGCGTCTGCGGCGATGTACAGGTCGCCCAGCACGTGGTCGCCGGTGATGTGCAGGGTGTGCACCGTGTCGGGCGTCGTGCCGACGAGACAATCCGCAGGGAGCGCGGACAGCAGGGCGCCGTTGAAGTCGCGTTGGTCGAGCGGGGCGGCCACCGTGAAGAAGCGGACCTCTTTCTGCCTGATGGCGAGGATCGGGGCCAAGGCGGCCTCCGTTCGTGCGGGGTTGATCGGCTCGCGCGCCGTACGGCCCGCCGCGCCGCCGGACGGTGTGGGCGGAACGGGCGGGTTTCGTTCGGCGTCCACTCCATCGACCATGCCGATGGTCCCACCGGAACCGTCGAGCCGGCGGAGCCTGTGCTCGAAGGGGTAGGACTCCAGGGGCAGCCACGCCAGTGGATGGCCGAGCTCGACCAGTCGGGCGTGGTAGGCCCACGCCGCATTCCAAATGTCGTGCGGGCCGCCCGACGGCACGATGCGGGAGATACGCGTGAGCTCCTGGAGCAGGCAGGCCCGGAACTCGGCAGCCAGGCCGAGCTCGAGGGGCGGTTCGCCGAAGAGCGTCATCAGCGCGCGCGGGGTCAGACCGCGAGCCTGGGCGAGTTGCCGTGCCATGCGGCGGACCAGGAAATCCGGCGCGTCCCCGGGGTCGCCGTCTTCGGCGAGATCGTCGACCAGGCGCGCCACCAGGGCAACGCCGGCTTCCGAAGGATGGTGTGTGCACAGCAGGAGCATGGGATCGAGAATCTCGTGCGGGACGCCATGGTCCCGTCGCCCGGTGGCAAGTTCGTACAGGGCGGCCGGGTAGTTCTCGGCACGCCGCCGCCACACCTCGTCTTCGGAACTCGTCTTCGCCGGTCGTCCGCCTTCGTCCGTCACGACAGGCTGGACGCTGACACCGGCTGGGTCCCCGCCCGGCCCCGCGCCTTCCGGAGATCGAACGGCGAAAATCACCGACAGCGTCCCCTTCCCGTGCCAGAGCCCACTTCCACGTCAATCAATATCCCCTACCGGTGGCCTTTCCGGTGCCGCAAGTGGCCAACTATCGGTCAACAGACCGACCGACCATGAATCGTCACCGAGCATCGACCTGCGGCTCCCGGGATGCCACCGGCCAACTATCGGCCGAGGTCACATTTGCGAATGAAGCACGACAGTCCGCGAAACGAGCCCACTGCCTTGGTCGACCTGCGGATTCTCCGGCTGCGGACGGCCGTCGACCTGCTCCAATCGCAAGACGTCGTGCTCCAAACTCGCAAACCACGGCGCTCCGTCACAGCACTGATGACCAAGTAGTCCTGTCCGCACAAGTCCGTTGTCGACTGGCCGAGTTGGTCTGAGGCAGGGCAAGAGAAGGCGGGGCTCTGGGTCATCGGTAGGCGGCGGCGACGGCGAGGTAGATGCCCAGGGTGGTGGCTGCGATCGCCCGCGCCGGTGAGAATCGCCTGGGGGATGCCCACGCCGGATCGGTGGGCGAGCAGGCCGGCGGCGACGGCGAGGTTGAGGGCGGTGGACAGGGCGAGCAGCAGGGACAGGATCTGCAGCGGGCTCATCGCGTGAACTCCCGGTGGCGATGGTGGAGGGCCCGGGGCGGGCCGTGCCGGACGGGACCGACGCTGACCGTCCAGGCGGCCGTCCCACAGGAGTCCACGGTGATTGGGACACTTCGCGATACGAAGTTGGTTTGTGAGGACGACAGTTCACGCCACGACCGGGATGCGTGTCGGTCGGGGTGTCCATGGGGGGTCGGACACGCGGCCGGTGGGAGGATGCATCCGCGATGACGGGACCGGCAACGCGGGAACCGGGCTATGCCGAGCTCATCACCGCGCCGGCCGCGTTCCGCGCCGAGTGCCTGCACCGACAGCCGTCGGACCGTATGTTGGCCGGTGTGGTGGGGTCAGCCCGACCACGATCGGGGGGCGGCTGCGCGGTGATCGGTTTCCGCAGCAGCCCGACCAGTTGTTGGCCGTGGTGCGGGCGATACGGGCCCAGGCCGAGCGGGCCGGACTGGCCGGCGACCCCGTGGCGGTCGCGGTGCCGGACGAGCGGGCATGGAGCCGTGCCTACCGAGGCGAGGCCGGCCGACGCGCGGACGGCACCCGGGCCGCGGTCCGGGCGGAGCAGGCGCGGGCGGTGCTGGAGCGGATGCGACCGGGCCGACCGCTGGCGGAAGAGGCCGACCCGTTCGCTCTGGAAGTGCACCACGCGATCGACTCCCGGACCGCCGGGTTGCCCGTCCTGCCGGCATACGTGCCACGCGAACACGACCACCTGCCGGCCGAGGCGGTGACCCGGGCCGCCGCCGGAGCCGACGGGATCGCGGTGCTCGTGGGCGGCTCGTCCACGGGCAAGGCCCGCGCCTGCTGGGAGGCCCTCCATCTCCTGCGCGAGCGGGAGGAGGGCCGGCGGCTGTGGCATCCCGTCGACCCGAGCCCACCCGGTGCCGCGTCGGCCGAACTGGGCTACCTCGCCCCGTACACCGTGCTCTGGCTGAACGAGGCCCAGGAATACCTGACCCCCGCCCCGCACGGCGAAGAACTCGCCGCGAGCCTGCGCACGGCGCTGCGCGATCCGCGGCGGGCCCCGGTCCTGGTGCCGGCCACCGGCGGGCAACCTTGTGCCCGGGGCGCGCTCGGCGCGTGGCGGGCCGTGCGCTTGCGGACACGGCTCCGTGCCGAGCTATGGGAAGGGCGGTTCGTCGGCGAAGTCCTCGGGTCCTCTCCAGGTATCGCCGAATGTGGGAACCGTGGGGCGCGGGGCGGGGTGGAGCATGTGGTTCAGGGGCGTGTCGTCCCGTGCCGGCGAGGTGGTGCCGCGAGCAGCCGACGCGGGCGTTGCATGCGCAGCACGGCGGTGCCGGACCGCGGAGGCGATGAAGAACGGCACCACCAGGGCGGCGGGAAACAGGTTGCTTCCCATGACGGACACCGAACTCGACATGTTCGGGCAGCGTTTGCGTGCCGTATGTGGTTCCGGGCCACGGTGCGGGAACCCGCGCGTGTGATCGACGGGTGATCGCGGTCGCCGTGTCGCCGGAGCGCGAACAGGCGTCCGACGACTCGAGTGCTCGGTCGCGGATCGGCGGAGTTCGGGCTCGGGTGTCGAAGGCGAGGTGGTCGGCGTCGGCGGGTTCGGCGGTGTCCGGGGCGTCGGTGCGGGTGCCGCCGTCCTGGAGGCGGGACTGGTGCGGGCTGGTGGCGGCGATGTGCTGCTGGTCGTGTTCGGGGGTGCCGGCGGGGTGGGTGTCGGACGATTCTCGTGGTCGCCGGCGGCGCCCGATGGTGACCGGTGTGGTTCCTGTGGTCGGGGAGGTATGAAAGCGCGGTGGGGTACCGGTTCGCGCGAAATACTCCCGCGACGCGGCCCTTCGCGGGACCGTCTTGCTGCGCCGTGTGTCCACGCGCCTCGCTCACACCGGGTTCGGCGGGCTCGCCGCACGACGCGGTTCGCGGGCGGGGCCAAGGCCCGTCGTCGAGATCGCTCCGGCCGCCCTGGCCGGATCCCCTGGCCCCGGCCTCGCCATCGTCCGGACAAGGAGAAAGATGACCGGCACCATCCGACGCCGCGGCCCGGACCTCACCGGCACGTGGTTGGCGGCGCTCCTTCTCATCGGCAACCTGGTCACGGTGCTCCTGCTCCCGCCCCTGGCCGACCTACTCGTGGCCGCCCTCGCCGGCCGGCAACCGACCGGGGCCGAACTGCTTCGCTCCTATGGGGACCCCGCTGACTCCCGCTTTCCGCCGCCGGGCGTGATCGCGCTCTCGGTCGGCCTTGTGCTGCTGCTCGCCGCGATCGACGTGCGCTTGCTCGCATACCTGCGCGGCCGCGATCGGCGCCGGCACGTGGACTCGACCGCTCGGCTGTGGACTCGTCGTGCCGACGTTCGGCGCGTCGGCACCGAAAGCGTGCGCGCCGCGGCGGCACGGATCGCGTATCCCGTCTCGACGCCCGGGGTGTACGTCGGCCGCAGCGTGCGCGACGGGCGCGATGTGTGGGGCTCGTGGGAGGAGGTCCAGGTGGACATCTGCGGTCCGCGCACCGGCAAGACCACCTGCCGGGTCATCCCCAACGTCGTCTCCGCCCCGGGCGCGTTGGTGGTCACATCGTGTAAGCGGGACGTGGTCGACGCCACCCGCGAGGTGCGTCGGCGCAACGGTCGGGTGTGGGTCTTCGATCCACACGAGGTCGTACGCGAACCTCCCACCTGGTTCTGGAATCCACTGGGCATGGTGGCCGGCAACCTGAAGGACGCTGTCGGTGTCGCGGGTCTGATCGCGTTCACCCAGCGCGACACGCACACGCGATCGGACGGGTACTTCCAGCCGGCGGCGCAGCATCTGCTGGCGATGTTCCTGCTCGCCGCCGACGTGGACAAGCAGCCGATCACGGCGGTGCGACGTTGGTTGTTGCGTTTCGACGACGACGAGCCGGAGACCATCCTGCGCGGCGCGGGGCACCTTCTGGCCGCCGAGGCGTGTGCGGCGACCCGCGCGCTCCCGGCGGACCAGCGGGCGGGCGTCTACGGAGGGGCCGCGCAGCTCGTGTCCTGGTTGGCGGCTCCCGAGGTGCTGCCCTGGATCACTCCGGGCGAGGGGCGGGAGGAGTTCGATTTCGTGGAGTTCGCCGCCGGCACCGACACGCTCTACATTCTTTCCGGCATGGACGACGCGAGGGCGAATCCCGCCGCCACGCTGCTGACCGGGGCCATGCTGGTCGCCGCCGAGTATCGTGCGGCGGCGTGCTCGGGCGGCCGGCTGCCCGTCCCCCTCCTGGTGGTGATGGACGAGGCCGCCAACACCGCGCCGCTGCCGATCCTGCCCGATCGGCTCTCCCACTACGGGTCCCGGGGCGTGGTGGTGATGATGATGCTCCAGTCCTGGGCACAGGGCGTACACGTGTGGGGCGAGGCCGGCATGGCGAAGATCTGGAACTCGTGCTCGGTGCGGGTCTACGGGGCCGGCGGCTCGGAGAGCGAGATGCTCCGGGCCCAGTCGGTGTTCTCCGGCCGATTCGAGGCGCGCACCACCGCGCTCACGTATGCGTCCTCGACCTGGTGGGGTTCGACGGTGACCAGGGCCACCCGGCCCGAGGTCGTGCTCGACGTGGCGGACCTGGCCGCGTTGCCACGTGATCGCATGCTGGTGCAGATCAGCGGCGGGAGGCCGCTGCTTGTGCGCTGCATACCGTGGTGGGAGGGTCCGCACGCCGACGCGATCCGGGCCTCGATCGCGCTCCACGGCCGGTGACGGCGCCGCGCCGCGAGTACTGCTCTGCGGTGCCGACGTGCGTGCACGGACGCGGGCGGGTAGTGGACGATCCCGAAGGGTCGTCAGGACAAGCATCGCGGCGCGTTCGTCCGCGCCGAGCGCCCGGGCCGGCGCGAGGTGGGGACTCGGAGGCCGTGGGGCGGCCGGGTACACGTGGCGGTAATGGGTGGCGCCGGAGCGGCGGGTCGGCCGGCGGGTCGCCACGTTCCATCCCGATGTGTGGGACCAACTCCCCGACGACCACGGTTTGTTGGAGGCTCAGGGAGGGTGTGGGTCCTCCTCGCTCGCGGGCGCTGCCGGTGCTCGATGGACGCCCATCCAGGCGGTCGCGAAATCCACGTACGGCCGGACCGGCAGCAGGAACGCGTGCGCCGCGCCCACCCGACCGCGAGTGATCGCCTCGGGATGCCGCTCCTCGAAGTCCCGCCCCAGCTCCGGAAAGTCGTGGTCGCTCAGTGCCACGTCGGGGAAGGAGAACCACGAACTCCCTTCCGAGGTGGCGATCTTGCAGGTGTAGCGGCGGCGCGACCGATGAGGGTGTCGGTATTCCGCCAGGTGGGCCACGGAAACGACGCCCCATCCGACGCCGATCGCGAGCACTGTGGCCCGCGCGTCGTACAACCGGCCCATCGGTGAATCCGGGCCGAAATGCGTCCTTCCGTGGCCTCGGGTGACCTCTTCGGCCCGGCCGCCCAGGGCCACGACCGCGGCCAGCGGATGGTCGCTGCGCAGCGCCCGGTCGTCGGCACGAATCGACTCGGCGAACGCGCCCATCGCCGCCGCCACCGACGCGTGCGGGTCCCGTGGCCGGTGCAGATAGTCGGCCAGCTCCTCGACCGTCCGGCCGGCGGTCGCGTCGGCGAACGCCTGGGAGGTGATCGAGTTCTCCGGCGTGTACGCGGGCACCACCAGGGTTCCGTCGCTGCCGAGCACGGACCGGAACGCCGATCGGAGATCCTGCGACTCGGCTCCGGGTCGGCCTCGACCGCGCACGGCGCGCATGGAGCTGTGCACCATCACCGTGTCGCCTGCTCGCAGACCCAACTCGGACAGTTCTCGGGCGAATTCGATGGCCCGGGCCGACTCGGCGCGGCGCGGTGTCGAGTCGGTGTACCGGGACGGGTCGGAGCTCGGTGCCGCGAACACTGCTGCCTCTCGGGGGAATCGGCTCGGCCGTCGTCCGGTCGTGGCGTGCGCGATTCGACTGCGTCGGACCATGCGAACGGGCCGATCGGGCGCGGTCCGGACGGCGCATACCTCTGCCGCGCGGTCCGAATCACCCACGGAGGGGGCTGCTGCGCCCGCTCCGTGAGTGAAGGCGTGTCGTCACCCGCTTGGCGGTGCGCTCGCCAGGTCCTCGGCGACCCTGGTCCGCACGTGCGCGATGACTCGCTTCATGTCCGGGCAGTACACCGTGGGATTGAGGAATCCGCTGCCCGCGCGATAGCGGTGGATGAAGAAGCCGCCACCGCAGACATCGCGGATCGCACACGAGCGACACGTCGGCGACAGGCCCTCGATCCCGATCTGGCGAGCCACCACCGCCGGGTGCCGCAGCGCCGCGTCGAGCGGGTCGGTGAGCACCGACAATCCGGTGGAAGCCGCGCCGTCGTACGCCGACTTGATCGTGTCCACCTGCTCGATCCCACCGTCGGTGTCGATCGTCACGGTGGTGGCGGGACCGATCCCCACCTGTTCGGACCGGGTGTGGCCGCCGAGCACCAGACTCAGCAGATCCTCGAACAGCTTGACCCGGGTCTCCTGACGCGGTGCGTCGTACCAGCGGTCGAAGGCCCGCACGATCCAGTCGCCGTAGGGTGTGCGACTCGACCCCTCCTCGCGCAGTGGCGGCGGAGACGTCCAGTTCCCGTGCGGCAGCACGAAGTCGAGCATCGGCGGCGCGTGCGTCAGGAGCGACTCGTACACCTCGACCGGATCGTTCGCCACGTCGATGACGCACAGCAGCCCGCCGAACAATCCCGGCCGCGACGGATCGCGCAGCCTGGCGACCGCCTCGGTCACCGCCGCGTGGCTTCCGCGCCCGTCGGCGAAGCGCCGATGGCGGTCGTTGGCGAGTTCGCCGCCGTCGACACTCACGCCGACCCGGAAATCCAGTGCGTGCAGGGCGTCGAGCATGCGGTCGTTCAGGAGCAGACCGTTGGTCTGCACGCCGAAGGACACGTGTGTGCTCGCCGGCACCTCGCGGCGTACGGCCTCGGCCATCCGCGTGATCAGGGCCGGTCCCGCGAGCAGCGGCTCGCCGCCGTGCACGATCAACTGCACGCGCTCCTGCCCGTGGGCGCGCACGTGTTCGCCGATACGGGCGGCGGTACGGTCCACGACCGCCGTCGACATCGTCTTGGCGCTCGACCGCCAGGATTCGTCGCCCATCTCGTACAGGTAGCAGTAGTCGCACGCGAGATTGCAGCGGCTGTGCATCTTGACCACGAAGTGGGTGAAGGGCACCGGCTGCCACGTCGTACCCGGACCGTCGGGATCGAGCAGGTTGGCCGGCCATTCCGCCGACCTGCGTATGGGCGTTTCGAGGTTGACCACAGTGTCTGCTCCGGGTGGTTCCGAGGATGGCACCGGCGCGATCCGTGCGGGTGGGCGTGTACCCGGCCGGGTCCGGCGGTCCTCGAGGTGCCCGAGGACCGCCGGGGCATCAGCCGTTTCGTCGATCTCCCGGCGTCGTGTGCCGGTCGATCGAGGGGGTGGCTGCTTACTCGCCGCCGACGAAGCTGTTGTAGCCGATGCGCGGACCGCCCGCCTCGGACTCGGCGGCGACCCGACGCAGCGCCACGGCCAGCGGGGACTCGCCGGTGCGGTCGAACGCGGCGGGGGCGGCGGGGGTTTCGGTGACGGTGGGCGTCGAGTTCACGGGGTTCACGAATGGCTCCTGTGTTCGATCCGGTGGGGCGAACACAGCCTAGGAGAACCGAACTTCGCCGGCTCCTGTCGTGAACGGAACTCGCGCGATCGGACCCGCCTCCGCGCTCCCGTACCCCGCTCGGGCGTCGAGATCCCGATCCGGTCGGTGTTCCCGGCTCCCGCTCGGGCCGACCCTGCCGGCGGTGGTCAACGCCGCGCGGCGGCCGAGGTCGATCGAGGACCGTTACTGCGGCGGCGCCTCCCGCTCCCGCCCCCCGCGCACTCCGGGCGAGTCGACCCGCCGCCGCCAGACCGCGATATCGGTCCGCCCGTCGCCGTCGAAGTCGGCGCTGACTCCGTTTGCCGCTGCCGAGCCGGCGGCGGCGAACGGCGGAACGGGGCCGGGGCTGTCGAATGCCGGAATGGACCCCGGGCCGTCGTCGGCGGCGACGCGCGCCGGAAACGGGCTCGGGGTGTCGTTGACGGTGGTGGGTGCCGTGGACGTGCCCGTCGAGGCCACCGACGCGGTGGCGGGCAGGCAGGCGATCGCCCCGAGTACCGCGGCGGACGCCGCGAACGTCCCGACCCTGGACCTGGATTGTGCTCGGGACGGCTCGGCGTCCGTCCGTCGTCGACCCATCGGTCCCGGGCGGTGAGGGTCGAGACGGTGGCCGAGTGGCAGGAACGCTGCGGCCGGGGTGTACTCGTCCCCGGCGCCGACGTGCCGCTCGAGCAGGGCCCGTGGTCGGGGGTCGAGCGCGAACGGCAGGCATGCCCGTGGTCGGCGAGCCGGCCGCCTTCGGCACGATGTCCAAGGGCAGCGTGGCTCCTGGGGGCGCAGGTGCGCGGCGTATCGGTGAACCGGACCGGGTCTCCGGGTCGACGGCGGGTCTGATCGTGGGCGACAGCCGGGCCCGGCCCGGTGGGGAGGTTGGTGCAACGAGCGCCCCCGCGCGGCCTCGGTGGGGATACGTTCCACCGGTGCGTGGCAGGGAAGTCGGTTCAGGCGGGATATGTCCGGGCTGGTGACGGAGCGTCCGCCCGAGTGTTCAGCCGAAGGTCCAGACGCCGCCGCCGAGTAGGTGGTCCAAGTCGTTCGCGACCTGCTCGATGAGGTCCTCTCCGAAGACGACGAGGGTTTGTTCGGCGTAGTGGGCGAACGTGCCGAGGCGGGCGTCCGCGGTGGCGAGGAATTGGAACTCGTCGTCTGCGATGGCGCCACCCGGCCAGGGCGGCTGTCCCGGGCCACCGACGCGGTGCGGGTCGAACTCCCAGCCATTGAGAAAGGGGCGACACTGGTAGACCCATTCGCCGGGTCGGACGCAGGCGCGCAGGCCCCGCTCGATGACGCCTTCGGCGGCTGTGATCGCCGGAGCGCCGCGGTCGAGCATGCCGTGGAACCAGCGGCGCGAGTCGAGCGGTGCGGTATACCGTCCACTCCCGCCGGCGTAGTCGAAGCCGACGCGGGCCTCACAGCGACGTGTTATCCGTGCGGACTCGGCGTCGTGGAGGGAGTGCCTCGCGGGCGGGGCCGCGGCGGGCTCACCCGGCGGGGTCCAGTGGTGGGACCGGACCGTCGTGACGTCCCGAAACCCGACGGCCATGAGGGCGCTGCGCAGTTGCCCGTCGGCCTCGGCGAGCAGAAACCCCTTCGCCGGCGACTGGAACCGCTTGGCGAGTAGTTCGGGGCGTGGCGCGGTCAGGCCCCCGACCACGGCGAACGCGGTGCCCCGAACGGACTCCAGCCAGCAGGCCGCGGCAACCCTTCCGCAGTGGGTCAGTACACGGATGTCGATGTCCCGGTATGGGATCGAACCCATCGCGTGCCAGGCGGACAGGGGAAGTCGGTGCGGCCCGGACTCGGCGGACAGGTCCAGCGCCTGCTGCGCCTGCGGCTCGTCCCACCGAACCGATTCCACTTCCCACTCCGGCTCCAGGTGGGGAAGGTCGAGTTCGGCGACGTCGCCGAGCAGGACACTGCGCTCCCACCCCGCGGTGAAACCCGCCGCTTCGAGCGAGGCCGTCAGCCGCGACGCTTCGGCGTCGTGGGCGAACACACGCCACTCCACAGGTTCCACACGGGCGGCCGCGCTCTGCCGCACTTGCGTGGCAAGCCGGGCGACCGAGGTCGAGGCGTCCAGAGCGAGGTGGTCGACGATGCAGTGGGTACCGTAGTGGGTGAGCGTCAGCGGTCCGATCCGCTCGACCACTGTGCCGAACCGCGGCTGCGCCGAACCGGAGCCACGCAGGATGCGATCGTGCGCTGCCGGCAGTTCCCCCACGTCCAAGGCCACCACGGCATTCAAGCAGTGCGGTTCCCGCGAGACCATCGGTTGAATGCGAACGGGCCTCATCGAACGAACGTGATTCCGCTCGGCCGGGATGATCGACCCGTACCGGCGGGGGCGGTCGACGTTGACGTCGGCCCGACTGTCGGTCAGCACGCGCAATTCGACGGCGTGCTCTCGTCGTTCGGGCCCAGCGCGGTCGGGTTCCGGCGTATCCGAGTCTGATCGGTGACGATGATGGCGTCCTTGGCATCCGTCTTCCCCACGGGCCGCGGCATCGCGGTCCCGGTGTAGCGGGTCCCGTGTCGCCCAGCGCCTCGGCCAATGCCGCCGACAGGATCGCGGAGTTCTCCTTCGGAGTTGCGGTGCTTGGTGCACAGCATGAGGCGCGGCACCAACCACCGGTATTGCTTGGAGTTCACGGCCGCGTTCGGCCCGGCCCGCCGAACGGACCGCGTCGAGGCGGCCGTCCTCGACCTTTCCAGCCACTGCGCGAGCAACTGGTCGGCGGATTACACACGGTCAGCGCCTCGTTCATCGCCTCGGCCGCCGGCTTGGGCCGCCGCGCCCCGAGCGTGGCACGCAGTGAGCGCACGGACTCGCGGTGCACGGAAAGTTGGTCCGGTTCGGATGTGTCCGCACGGGGTTCGGGGTGCGTGCACGACGGTGGCGGCCTGCGGGTACGGCATCGCCGTCCGGGACGCGTTGGGGCCGCACGCGGGCGTCGGGTTGTCGGCTCGCCGTGACGGCGGCTGCGACACACGATCCGCGACCCCGCGAGACGGGCGGTACATGACGCTCATCGCTCGGCAAAACGTGTGTGGCCGACCGGGGAGGGCGGGATCGGGTCGGTGCCGATGCGGTGGGGGTGGTGTCGGCGTGGGTGATGAAGGTGTCGATGGCCTGTTGGGGGTTGATGCCGTGGCGGTCCCTGCGCGCCGACTTTGAGAGTCTGGTGTGATGGCGGAATTGGTGCGGGTGGTGGGAACGGCCCATGTCGGTGTGCGGGATCTGGTCGCCGACGACTACAGCGGTACCAGGGAGATGGTCTCGTCCGGTTCGCTGCTGGTGCCGGCCGAGCCGTCGGTGTCGCTTGTCTTCAACATCACCGAGCCCGCCGCAGGCGGGCCGGACGCGTTCGTGACCGGTACCGGGCACATCTTCCGGAGTGCGCAACGCCCGTTGCGGAGTGCGGGTGGTGCGGCGCAGGGGCGAGAGTGGGTCGCGGTGAGGTTGAGTCCGCCGGGGGCGTACACGGTGTTCGGTACCGCGGTGAGCGAGGCGGTGGATTTCGGTGAGCTGTTCGGCGGCGTGGGGCGGGAATTGGTCGAGGCGATGCGGGAGGCGCCCGGCCGGCCGGAGCGGTTCGCGCTGCTGGACCGGTTTCTGCTGGAGAGGGCGGACCGGGGTCCTCGTCCCGCGCCGGAGGTGGCGTATGCGTGGCGGCGGTTGGTCGGGACCGGCGGGCGTATCCCGATCGGTCGGCTGGCCGCCGAGGTCGGATGGAGCCACGCGTACCTGATCAAGCGGTTCCACCGGCAGCTCGGCCGACCTCCGAAGACGCTGGCCCGGCTGCTCCGGTTCCGGTCGGTGATGCGCCGGATCCGCCGCGGCGAGAGCTGGCAGCAGGCGGCCTTCGATGCCGGCTACTACGACCAGTCCCACCTCGCCCGCGACATCCGCGAGTTCACCGGCACCTCCCTCACCCGGTACCTCGCCCGCGCCCTGCCCTGCGGCTGCGTCACCACGGGTATGGGCGAGACCGGCGCGCCGCCCCAGGTCAGGTGAATTTCGTCCAAGCCCGGACGGTCGGGCCGCGCATAGCGTCGCGGTGATCCCGCACGCATACGAAGGAGACCGGCCATGACCGCGCTCAGCCCCGAGGAACTGAACTCCCTGTACGAAGCCCGCGTCCGCGAGGGCGACCTCGACGGGCTCGTCCGCCTCTACGAGGACGAGGCCACCTTCGGCGGCCCGTCCGGCCTCGACCGGGGCGTCGACGCCATCCGCGAGAGCCTGGCCCGGATGCTCGCCATGAAACCGGGCTTCACCGTGAGGTCCCGCCGGCTCGTCACGGCGGGCGGACTCGCGCTGATGGCCGGTGACTGGCACTTCACCGGCGTCACGGCGGACGGTGAATCGATCGACTCGACCGGCACATCGGTCGAGGTCGCCCGGCAACAGCCCGACGGCACCTGGCGGTACGTCATCGACGAGCCGGCATTCCTGGGTTAGGTGTATGCCCACGAAGGTTGGTGACGGGTCGCACGCGGATGTGATCTCGAACGCGTGAGGGCCCTTGCGGCCTGGTGGTGCGCTGTCGTCGATCGGCAACGGCCCGATTCCATGCGGTAGTCGTATCTCGGGTGGTCGCCCCCGACCGCGGTGGTCCTGCGCGTCCGTGGGGGTGAGCGGCCGTCGATCGTGCGACGGCCGGGTCGGCCTATCCCCCGCTGCCGGAAGGGAGTTCGTCCACCAGGGCGGATCACCGGTGGGGTGTCGGCCACTCGCCGGCCGCACAGGCTTGCCAGTGACCCTGCTGTCGCCGCCGGCCCACGCGCCCGGCATACACACCCACCACCCGGCCGAGGCGTCGAGTCTCGATCGGGCTGGGGCCATGCACGCAAACGGGCGGATCCGCCACGACACACCGACCGAAGGGCGCGATCCGTCGCAAATCGCCCCTAATGTATGTACAACGCGGCCCGCGCCGGCAGAGCGGCCCCGTCCCGGCGGGGAGATCGCATGGCTTCGAGGGTATACACCGGCGGGTGGCCGCGGGTCTGGATCTTGGTATTGGCGATCCTGTTGCTCGGCCTGCCGACGGGTTGCGGGCCGTTCGGTCGGCACCATGAGGGAGGCGAGCCCCCGCCGAGTGCCTGGCAGAAGATCATGGATATGGCCGGTCGCAACGGCGAAGTCTCCAAGGAGATGGCGCTTGCCGCATTCGCCACAGTCTACGAACCGCTCCCCGGGGTGGCACCGGTCTCGGGCGACCGCAGCGAACTGACCTCGGGGTCGGCCGCGTTGCGTTGGGTCAAGTCCGTCTGGGACGAGATCACGCCGGAGCAGCGCGCCGCGATCGATGCCATCCGCACGCCCGACGAGCCGTCCGAGGAAGCCGAACCCGGCGGCACGAAGGGCTCGGCCAAACCGCTCGGGACACTCACGGACCTTCCGGCGAACGCCGCCTGCCCGAAGACGATGCCGAACAATCCAGGCCTTCGCACGCAGCTCGTCGGCTGGTGGATGACGGTCTCGCAAATCATCGGATTGAGCGTTCCCACGCCGAACTTCGGCGCCTGCGTGTCCGCGACGCCCGCACCCTCCGAACCATCGGAAATCATCCTCGCGGACACCCTGGGCTGGTATACGGGAAAAACCCCGCAGTGCCTGATCCATTTCTATCCGAAGTTCTTCGACACGAGCGACCCGGACCACGACGCCGACGCAGCCATCCTCCACGAAGTCACCCACTGCGCGGCGGGCGTGGCCATCGGGGATCTCAAGGCGTACCTCAACATCCCGTCGTGGGTGGCCGAGGGGCTGGCCGATTGGGTGACCGGCAAGCTGTTCGGCAGGTTCAACCAATCCTCCACCAAGTGGAACGGCTACCTCCGCCACGCCGGTAGGCCACTCGTCAAGTCGTCGTACGAAGCCATGGGATTCTGGTGGGAGTTGGACTACCGCGGGATCGACGTGCTGAACCGCTTCGTCCCGGTCGTCCGGGCGTCGGCGGATGCGGGCACCGGACACAGCGATGCCGCGTTCACCGCCGCGTTGGGCAGCAGCGCCGACGACATCCGACAGAGTTGGCCCGCCAGTTACACGCGCGATCCCGCACACGGCCCCGCGTGGACGACGCAGGGGGCGGCCATCACCGGTGCGAAGGAGAATCTGACCACGACTCTCCGCGTCGCCGACGGCACCTCCAAGGACATCGATTCATTGCCACTGGCGGCCGCGGTGACGGCGCTGAACGTCACCGCAGAGGTGCTGCGGTTCACTCCCGGCCCGAACGACGCGCCCGGCGGCAGATTCGGACCCGGCAACGCGGGCGACTTCGTCTTCCCGGCGGCGCTTTCGACGGTGTTCTGCACGATGGGGGCCGACTGCAAGTGTCCGGAGGACACACCGGGTGCGGGCACACGATTCCAGCCCATCCCCAAAGGGCGCGCCTACCTCGGCATCAGCGGAGGCGACAAGCCGGGCACCATGACATTCACCGGCATCCGACTCAATGCCTTCTGCGGCCCCGCGAAGCAAAAGCCGAAGCCCGGCACCGGTTCGGCACCGTCGGCCCCCGCGCCCGCGCCCATGCCCGGCTGTCGGCCACCGAGCCCCCCGGTGCCGCGGCCACGTCCGGCGCCCGCAGGCAACGCGGTACAGGCCGCCCCCGCACGCCCGGCCCTCCCCCGCCGCGAGGGTGAGAGTTGCGGTACGGGCGGCAGCAACGGCGATCCGCACCTGGTGACCTTCGACAACCTGCGCTACGACCTGCAATCGGTGGGCGAGTTCACCCTCGCGCGCTCACCGGCCGACGGGCTGCTCGTGCAGGCGCGCCAGAAGGCCTATCCCGGTTTGACCACGGCGAGCATCAACGGCGCACTGGCCGCGAACGTCGCCGGCGACCGGGTCGGCTTGTATCTGACCGACGGCCCGGAGGTGATCGAGGTTCATCTGAACGGCGTTACGATCGCCCCGCCGGCGGGTGACACGGCGTTGCCCCATGGCGGGGTGCTGACGAGGCAGGGCGAGGGCGCCGCCACGCTGTACAGCGTCGTCTGGCCCGACGGAAGCCGACTGCACGTGAGCACCATCGGCGCTTTCGGCCTCCGGGCGGACGTGGTCGTGCCGTCCGCTCGGCGGGGGCGCATGGAGGGCCTGCTGGGCAACTTCGACGGCCGGCCCGACAACGATCTGGACATGGGCGCGGGCAACACACTCGCCGTCCCCGCCAGGCCCGACGACCTGCACGGCCCGTACGCCGACCGATGGCGCATCACGCAGGAAGCCTCGTTGTTCGACTACGCCCCGGGCCAGTCGACGGCGACGTTCACCAATCGCCGATTCCCCACGCCTCCCACCGCCTTGGCCGCACGCGACCGGGCCGACGCGACGTGTCGGGGCGCCGGGGTCACGGACCCCGAACTGCTCGAGGACTGCGTCTTCGACGTGGCCCCGACGGGGCGCGAGGAGTTCGCCGCCGCGACCGCGGCGCAGGAGGCGTTCCAAGCGGCCACGCGCCGCACGGCACCGACCGACGAGAACCCTCCGGACCGGTCCGAATGTCGCGCTGAGGACAACGGCGACGTCACCCCCCGCTTCACGCTGATCATCGGGGACACCGAACAACTCGGCAGTGCCTTCGCCTGTACGGGCTTCCTCCCGGCGGGAAGCCCGAGGTACGAACTGCGCTTCGCGAGCGAGGGCGGGCAAAAGACGCACTTCAACCACCTGCCGGGGGGTGAATGCCGGTTCCGATGGCGGCTGTACGGGAGCGTCGACGACGAACGAAAGGGAGTGGCACCGCTGTTGCCCGCCGTCTCGATCTGCCAGGATCTGGGCGTACTCACCCTCCCGGAAACCTCGACGTACGTCATCGTCGTCGACAAGCCGGACCCGGCTCTCTCGGGCACGTACGGGTTCGGACTCACGACGCGCTGAGAGCCGAGGCCGGTGCGGGGGCGGCGACGGCGGCCGGCAGGAGGTGGTCTGTCGCAGCGCCCCCGGAGCGTGACGACGGGAGCTCCGGGGCGTTCGTGGCGTGGCGCCCGGAAGTCGAGTGGGCGCGTCGTCGAATCGTTCTTTTCGCCGGGGTGTTCCCGCCGACGGTCGGCATGCGCCGGGACTGTGCTCCGGTCCTGTGGGTCGATGGGTCGATGGGTCGGACGTCGAGGGTCCCCGTCGATGGGCAACATGGGGCGGCAGGCCGTATCGCGCGCCGGTGAAGTCCTCGAACGGCCTGGCGGTGTCGGGCTTTCCTCGCCGCCGTCCGCCGCGTGCCGGCCGACACAGGAAGGTCGAGCCCTCCCACCGGACGGTCCACGATCGTCACGGCGACCGCCACACTCCCGTACGCGCCCTCACGCACCGCCGACGATCGGTCCACGGCTCGGGTGGCGGCCTCTCGCCGACTCACCGCGACGGCCGGAGGCGGGAGCAGTCGTCCGGCGTCGGTGTTACAGGCCGCCCGCGATGGCTCGGCGTACCGCGTCGGCGCGGTCGCGGATGCCGGCCTTGGCGAAGAGGTTGTTGATGTGGGTTTTGACGGTGGCCTCGCTGATGAAGAGTTTCTCGGCGATGGCCCGGTTGGGCAGGCCCTGGCCGATGAGGGCGAGGACTTCGCGTTCGCGGGGTGTGAGGTCGTCGGGAAGGTTGTGGCTCGGCGTCGTGGCCCGGGTGCGGACGGTGGCCAGCAGGCGGTCCTGGACCTCGCGGTCGAGGACGGACTGGCCCGCGGCGGCGGCTCGGATCGCGCGGACGATGTCGCGGCGTCCGGCGTTCTTGGTGAGGTAGCCGCGGGCGCCCGCGCTCAGGGCGGCCAGGATCGAGTCGTCGTCGGCGAAGGTGGTCAGGACGACGACGGCCACCTCGGGGTGTTCGTCGGTGAGTCGGCGGGTCGCCTCGATGCCGTCGGTCCGGGGCATGCGCAGGTCCATGAGCACCACGTCCACCGGGCCCGCGGCAGCCGCGGCGAGCACCTGGTCCCCGTCCTCGGCGGCCGCGACGACGTCGATGTCCTCGGAGAGCGCGAGTACGGCCGCGAGCGGTTCGCGCACGGCGGCCTGGTCGTCGGCCACGACCACCCGCAGTCGCCGGGGCACATCGGCCGCCGGCGCGTCGTGACGCGTGGTGTCGCCTGTGTCGCTCATTCCGGGATCACCGCCTCCACCTGCCAGCCGCCTCGGTCCGGTCCCTCGGTGATCGGTCCGGCGGTCAGGGTTCCGTCCACCATGGCGATGCGTTCGCGCATCCCGATCAGTCCCATGCCGCTGCCGGCCCCGGCCGCCTCCCGGGTGGCGGGGCCGTTGCGGATCCTCAGTGTCGTGGATGCGGCGGCGAACGTCACCTCCACCCGTACGTCGCCTCCGGGCGCGTGCCGAGCGGCGTTGGTCAGCGCCTCCTGGGCGATCCGCAGCAGGTGCTGGACCACGCGGGCCGGTGGTTCGCGTACGGTGCCGTCGACGGTGAGCGCGTCCCGATGGCCCGACGACTCGATCATCGCGGTCAGGCTCCCCAGCAGCGGCAGCGTGTCCTCGCGCAGCGCGTGAACGGTCCACTGGGCCTGCTTCAGACTCTCCTTGACCAGGCTGTGCGCCCGGCCGTTGGCCTCGCGGATCCTGGTCAGGTCGCCCGTGTCGAGGAGGGCGTCCACCAGTTCGAGTTGCATGTTGATGCCGGCCAGGGAGTGTGCGAGGACGTCGTGCACGTCCCGGGCGATGCGGCTGCGCTCGGCCAGGGCGGCCGTGCGGGCCTCGGCGCGGGCGGCGCGCTCGGCGGATTCCGCGGATTCGATCACGGCGTCGATCGCCCGCTGCCTGCTGCGGCTGACGATGCCCACCACCACCGGCAGGGCGGCGCACAACCCGATCCCCCAGGACAACGACTCGTGCCCCGGGCCCAGGTGCAGATACAGCACTCCCCCGCAGAGCCCGCCGGCCAGCGCCGCGAGCGGGACGGCCCATACGGGCGGGAGCCGGTAACCGATGTGGCCGACGAGAAAGAACGCGAACAGGTAACCGGTCCCGGTACGGGCGGCGCCGATCAGGGAGGCCGCCGCGACGATGCCCAGCGACGCCCATACGACGACCATCCGTGCGGGGACCCGGTCCTGGGGAACGTTGCGGCCCAACAGGAACAGCGAGTTCAACGCGACGAGGACGACGACGGCCAGGCCGCGACCGCTGAAGCCCATCGGGCGGATCGTCGCGATTCCCACGACGATCACGCCCAGGGTGAAGGCCCACTGCACCCGGGGGTCGTGCCGGACCATCGCTCGCGGACCGGGACCGCGCCCCGAAGACGACCCGGCTACGGGAACGCTCTCGGATTCGGGCACGGCGCGACCATATCCCACCGTCAGGCCACCCGGTCCAGGGACGACACCGCACGCGCCGCCGTGTTCGCCGACCGTGCGGAGCCCACCATCCGGCTCCGGACGAAGATCGTGGCCACCCGGGTGACGACCTCGGTGAGCGCCATCAGCACGAACGCAGCCACCCACGCCTGCCCGCTCGTAATGTGGTGGTCGAGGCTGAAGCGGGCCACATCGTCGGCACCGCCGTGGTCGACCCACACCTGGAACCCCATCCGCGCGCCCATGCCCACCACCCACAACACCGCGGAGACCGCACCGGCCTTGATCAGCAGATGCCCGCCGGCGGAGCGGATCCGGGTGAAGATGCCGCCCGCCACGCCGAGCGCCGCGCCGATCGCCATCAGGGCGCCGATCAACACCGTGTCGTTGCCCGCGGTGGGAATCGTGTCCAGGTACTTCCACGCCACGAAGGCCACGATCCCCAACGGAATGAGGAAGGTCTTGCGGTCCAGCCGGTCCTCCCGCAACTGCCGAAAGACGATGAGAACGAGAAGGATGTCGGTGATCCAGTCTGTGGTGTTCATGTCCCCAGGCTGCCGCCATCGCCCGTTCCGCACCTGGACCCACGGGTGGAAACACGGGTGGAGACGCGGGTGGACCCCGGTGTGAGTCAGCCGTTTTCGAGGTGGAATGGTTCGGCGGCGCGGCGGATCCGACCGTGTCCGGGTTTCAGGGGATGTATCGGGAAGCGGAGCGTTCGATTCCCCGCGTCGTAATGTCGTACGTGGTGTCGCGGATTGTTTCGCGGCGGTTAATCTTCGGGGGTTTCGTGGGTGCGCCGCAGCGGGCATCTTTCCGGGGTCTACGCGGGACAACCGCTGGTCGTGAGCATGATCGAGACCGCGCCGAGGGCTTTCGGGACGGTGGTTTTCGGTCGACGGGGGGCTCTAAGTAGTTTCACCGATGCGCCCGGTGGGCGACTCCCCAAGACTCGAAGGGCATTCGCAATGTGGTCTCTTACGGGGAGAATGCCCATGCGTTATGAACTGCTCGGCCCCTTGCGCGTCTCGGGTGAGCGCGGCCAATCGATCCTCAGTGCGCCCAAGACCGAGGTGTTGCTGGCCGCCCTGCTCATCGGAGCCGGGCGTGTGGTGACCAAGGACCAGCTCATCAACGAATTGTGGCGGGAGAACCCACCGCGGCGGGCGACGCCCGCCCTGCACGTCTATGTGTGCCAGCTCCGCAAGTTGCTCACCGCCGTGGGCGGGCGCGCGGATGCCATCGCCACTCGGATCCCGGGGTATCTGCTGCGGGTCGAGGACGGCGAGTCGGACCTGCACGACTTCCAACGCGCCGCCGACAGCGGACGCGCGCATCACCGGGCGGGACGCTTCGCCGATGCCGTGGTCGATCTGGAGAAGGCGTTGGCGCTGTACCGGGGACCGGTCCTGGACGGTGTGGGCGAGGGTCCCATCGTCAGTGGATTCGCCACCTGGGCCGAGCAGGAGCGGCTGGACTGCGAGGAGATGTGCATCGACGCGTACATCGCGCTGGGCCGTCATCGCGAGATCCTCAGTCGGCTCTCCAGGCTGACCGCGCACCATCCCCTGCGTGAGGCGTTCTACCGGCAGTTGATGCTGGTGCTGTACCGCTCCGAGCGGCAGGCCGAAGCCCTGCAGGTCTACCAGTTGGCGCGTGGGGTGCTGCATTCGCAGTTGGGGTTGGAGCCGTGCCGGTCGCTGCGCAATCTGCACCAGGCGATCCTCGTCTCCGACGATGTCCTCGACGAGCCGGTGGCCAGCTGATCGCGGTCGCACGATCGAAGGGTTGTCTCTCACATGAACCGCACCGCGGCCGCGCCTGTGGGCGATCCGCTCGAATACACCTTCCGAGACCTGCATCGACAGCACAGATTGGCCGCCGAGTATCCCCGGATACCCGGCCTGCTGCGTGACTTGCCGCCGCCCGAACTCGTCGACGCGGGTCGGGTGTTGTCCCGGCTTTCGGTGGACGAGGTGGTGGAGCTGCATCCACGGACTCCGGTGGTGTCGGTCGCGGTCACCGGCCACGGCACCGTCACCGGGGTCACCCCGTCGCTCACCGCCGAACTGGCCCGACACGGGCTGCTGTTGCGTCCGCACGTCACCGATTTCGACGCCTACGTCTTCGAACTGTCCGATCCGAACAGCGCGCTGTACGCGGCCCGCCCCGACCTGGTGGCCTGTCTGCTCGACCACACGGTCGTGTTCGACGAGGTGCCGGTGCCCTGGGGACCGGAGCACGTGGAATCGGCCCTGGCGGCCACCGAACGCCGGTTGACCACGCTGGCCGACACGTTCGAGGCCGTGGGGCACGGCACGCTCGTGTACAACACGCTGCCGCTTCCCCGGGAGTACGTCGCGCAGTTGGTGGACCACCGCTCACGGGCCCGGCTGGGCGCGCTGTGGCGCGAGGCCAACGCGCGGGTGTTGCGCCTGATGGAGGACCATCCGCGGCTGATGGTGCTCGATCTGGAACCGTTGATCGGCTCTGGGCTGCCCGGCCGGGACGTGCGGCTGAGCACGTACACCGGGACGCACCTCTCCCCCGAGTTGACCGCCGGCTACACCCGGGAACTCGCCCACCTGGCCCGCGGCCTGTCCGGACGGGCCCGCAAGTGTCTGGTTCTCGACCTGGACAACACCGTGTGGGGAGGTGTGCTCGGTGACGACGGACCCGAGGGAATCGAGGTCGCCGGGAGCTATCGGGGCGAGGCGTTTCGCGCCGTGCAGCGCACCGCGCTGCAACTGTCCGCCCAGGGCGTGCTGCTCGCCGCCGTCAGCAAGAACGATCTCGAACCGGTCCGGGAGGTGCTGCGCGAGCACCCCGAGATGACCCTCGGCGAGGAGGACTTCGTTCGGATCGTGGCCGACTGGGCACCCAAGCACGACAACCTGCGCTCCCTGGCCGCCGATCTCAACATCGGCCTGGACAGCCTCGTCTTCGCCGACGACAGCCCCTACGAATGCGGGTTGGTCGCCCGGGAGTTGCCCGAGGTGGCGGTCGTCCGGCTCGACGGCGATCCGGCGACGCACGTACAACGCCTGCTCGCGGACGGCTGGTTCGACGTCCGCGAGGTCACCGTCGAGGACGTCGCCCGCCCGGCCAGATATCGCGAGGAGTCGCAGCGCAAGGACTTCCTCGACAGCTTCGCCTCGATCGACGACTACCTGGCGGGCCTGGGCATCGAAGTGGAATTCGCCCAGGTGACGCCCACACAGGTGGCGCGCGTCGCGCAACTGACGCTGCGCACCAACCAGTTCAACCTCACGACCGAACGTCTGGGACAGTCCGACGTGGAAGAGCGTGCGGCGGCGGCGCGGGCACTGGTGCTCGGCATCCGATCCGCCGACCGGTTCGGCGACAACGGGCTGGTCGGCGCGGTGTTCGTGGACCGGGACGAAAGCGTCTGGCGCATCGAGAACTTCCTGCTCAGTTGCCGGGTGTTCTCGCGGGGCATCGAGTCGGCGTGCCTGGCCGCCCTGCTCGAACACGCCCGCGCCGAGGGCGCGCGACAGGTGCTGGCGACCTACCGGCCGTCCGCGAAGAACGACAAGGTGCGGGACTTCTACCCGCGCAACGGCTTCGAGACGGAGAGTGTCGACGACGACGGCACGATCCGATTCCGGCACGACCTGATCCATGTCCCCGAGCGGCCGCGACACCTGCGGCTGAGCGGAAACATCGGGAGGACGCAACTGTGATGACCCTCGACGACTTCGTCCTGGTGCTCCGCGACTCGCTCGGCCTGCCGGTCACCGCCGAGGTGGTACGGGAGGACTTCGACCAAGTGCCGGGCTGGGACTCGGTACACCTGCTGGCCCTGGTCACCGTGTTGGAGCGGGAAACCGGTCGCCAGGTTTCCCTGCCGGACGCCCTGGAGGCGCGAACGCTGAAGGACATCTACGACCTCGCCACCGTCGGCTGAACCGACGGCAGCGAGCATGACTCGCCGGGCCGCACCCGCGTTCACGGGTGCGGCCCGGCTTCGTCTACCCCCCTCCTCAGTCCCCCGTCGAGACGCCCAGCTCGTCGTCCAGCGCCCGGAACAACTCGTCGTCGCCGACGTCGGCCAACGCGCTCTCGTCGTCCGTGTCCGCCTCGCCGACCGGTATCGTGCGATCCCACACACGCAGCAGACTCCGCAGCCGGGACCCGATCCGGGCATGCTCCTGCCGGTCCACGCCGGTCCGCGCCAACAGCGCCTCCAGGCGGCGCAGTTCCTCCGCCAACACCTCCGCCTCGCCGGGCCCGGCCTCGGGGGTCAGCAGCAGGCCCACCCTGGCCGCCAGCGCCGCCACGTTCGGGTGGTCGAAGACGATCGTGGTCGGCAGCCGCAGTCCCACCCGCGCGGAGAGCCGATTGCGCAACTCCACCGCCGTCAGTGAGTCGAGTCCGAGGTCCTGGAGTCCGCGCCGCGTGTCCACGGTGCCGGGATCCGGATGGCCGAGCACGTCGGCGACCTCCTGCCGGACCATGTCGATCAGCACCGACTCGCGCCGCTCGCCGTCCAGACCCGCGAGCACCGGCCCCGCCGGCCCGGCCGCCTCGCCGGCGCCCGCCGCACGGCCTCGCACCGGCGTACGCACGGCCCGGCGCAGGATCGTGGGCAACCCCGGGAACCCGGACTCGTCCGCGCCGCCGGAGGTGTCCAGCCGCGCCGCGACCAGCGTGGGCTCACCCGCGCCCAGGGCGGCGTCGAACAGCGCCAGGCCGGCGGCCGCGGACATCGGCGCGATGCCGGAGCGGGCCAACCGGGCCCGGTCGACGTCCCCGAGCGCACCCGCCATCCCGCCCTCGTCCCACAGGCCCCAGCCAATCGACAACGCGGGCAGCCCCTCGGCGGCGCGTTGTCCGGCCAACGCGTCCAAAAACGCGTTGGCGGCGGCGTAGTTGGCCTGCCCCGGCGTGCCCACGGTGGCCGCGATCGAGGAGAAGAGCACGAAGGCCGACAGGTCCCGTCCCTCGGTCAGCCGGTGCAGGTTCCAGGCCGCGTCCGCCTTCGGCCGCAGCACCGCGTCGAGCCGGGGCCCGGTCACGCCGGTGAGTACGCCGTCGTCCAGGACACCTGCCAGATGTACGACGGCCGTCAGCGGATGCGCGGCCGGCAAGGTGTCGAGCAGCCCTGCCAACGCCTCGGCGTCGCTCACGTCGCACGCCGCCATCGTGACCTCGGCCCCCGCCTCGGCGAGTTCGGCGAGCAGCTCCCGCGCGCCCGGGGCCTGCGGCCCTCGACGGCCGACGAGCAGCAGATGACGCACGCCGTGCGCGTGCACCAGGTGTCGGGTGAGCAGTCCGCCCAGGAGCCCGGTGGCGCCGGTGACCAGGACGGTGCCCTCGCTCGGGAACGACACCGCCTCGCCCCGGGCCGGTTCGGGACGCCGCGCCACCAGGCGGGGCGCGTACGGCACCCCGCCGCGCACCGCGATCTGTGGCTCCGGCGACGCAGCGGCCGCTTCGATGCCGTCCGCGGTCTCGGCTCCCGCTTCGAGGTCGAGCAGGGTGATCCGGCCGGGGTGTTCGGCCTGCGCGCTGCGCACCAGTCCCCACACGGCGGCGACGACCGGATCCGCCACCTCACCGGGATGCACCGCCACTCCCCCGGACGTCAGCAGGACCAGGGGGGCGTCGGATGCGGCGTCGTCACCGAGCCACTCCGTCAACCGCTCGACCGCGCCCAACGCCGCGGCGCGGGTCCGCTCGGGCGGTGCGCCCCGACCGGCCGCCGACTCGGACCGCAGGTCCACGACGGTGGCGGGCCGGTCTCCGCGCCCGGCGAAGCCCGTCACCGGACTCCACTCGACCCGGTACAACCCGGCGCCGTCCGCGTGGGCCGGGCCGAGTCCGTCGGCGGGCAACCCGCGAAGCACCAGCGCTTCGGCTCGGGCGATCAACGCGCCCTGCCCGTCGGCCAATTCGACGCCCACGGAGTCCTCCGCGACGCCGGGCGCGATCCGCACGCGGGCCTCGACGGCACCACTCGCGTACAGTTCCACCCCGCTCCACGCGAAGGGCAGGCGTACCCGGTCGGCCTGTGCCGGCCCGGATTGCGGATCGCCGAGCGCGAGCGGTCGCAGCGCGGCGTCCAAAAGCGCGGGGTGGATCCCGAACGTCCGGGCCTCCGGCGCGGTCTCGGCGGGCAGCCGAACCTCGGCGTAGGTACTTCCGTCCGGGTGCCGCCACACGCCCCGCACCCCCTGGAAGGCGGGCCCGTAGTCAACACCCGCTTCGACCAACCGCTCGTCCAGGTCCTGGAGGTCAAGCGGTGTCACTCCCGGCGGGGGCCACGCGGCGGTGAGCGTCGTGTGTGGCTGCGCCGCCGTGCCTATGACGGGGCGCGGCGCGAGTACGCCGTCGGCGTGCCGCGTCCAGGCCGGCGCGTCGGGCCCGACCGACGCGCCCTCGGGGCGGCTGTGCACGGTGATCGAGTGCCGACCCGCCTCCAGGGCCCGAACCACCACCTGCAGCCGCACGGTGCCCTCCTCCGGAAGGATCAGCGGTGTGTGCAGGGTGAGTTCCTCGACCAGGGCGCAGCCCACCCGCTCTGCGGCACGCGTCGCCAGATCGACCAGTGCGGAGGCGGGCAGCAGCGCGAGGCCGTGCAACCGGTGGTCGCCCAGCCAGGGCCGGTCCGCGAGCGAGAGCCGCCCGGTCAGCAGGAGTTCGCCGCCGTCGGCGACCTCGATCGCCGCGCCGAGCAGCGGGTGGTCGGCGGTGTCCTGCCCGGCCGCGGCCGCGTCGGCGGCGGCGGGCTGGTCGAGCCAGTACCGCGTGCGCCGGAACGCGTACGTCGGCAGCGGGATCGGCCGGGCGCCCCGCCGAGCGAGCGGCACGGCCCAGTCGACGGCGCCCCCGCGCAGGTGTACCGCGGCCAGCGCCCGGGTCAGGGTGTCCCCTTCCGGCCGACCGGCGCCCAGCACCGCCACGGATGTGGGCCCCTGCTCGTCGAACGTGTCCCGGACCATCGCCGTGAGCACCGGGTCCGGGCCCAACTCCAGGCACGAGTCGACGCCGTGCTCGCGCAGGGCATGCAGTCCGTCGTGGAAGCGGACCGTTTCCCGAACGTGCCGCACCCAGTGTTCGGGGGAGGCGAGTTCCTGCGGGGTCGCGATCCGGCCGGTGAGGTTGGAGACCACGGGGATGGCCGGGGTGCGGTAGTCCACACCCTCGGCGACCCGGCGAAACGCCGCCAGGATCGGGTCCATGTGCGGCGAGTGGAACGCGCGGCCGACCCGCAGCCGCTTGGTCCGTATCCCCTGCGCCCGGAACGTCCGGGCCAGGGCGTCGGCGGCCTCGGCGTCGCCGGAGACCACCACCGCCTCGGGGCCGTTCACCGCGGCCAGGCTCAGCGACCCGGCGTACGCGTCCAGGTGGGGGCGCACGAGATGTTCGGCGGCGCCGATGGCGAGCATCGCACCGCCCTCGGTCGCGCTGTGCATCAACCGTCCGCGCGCCTCGACCAGGACGCACGCGTCCCGCAGCGACAGCACCCCTGCGACGTGCGCGGCGGTCAGTTCGCCGAGCGAGTGGCCGATCACCGCGTCGGGGGTGAAGCCGAAGTGTTCCACCAGCCGGTACAGCGCGGTCTCCAGGGCGAACAACGCCGGCTGGGCGTAGCGGGTCGATTCGAGCAGGGCCGCCTGTGGGCTGCCGGGTTCGGCGAACACCACCTCGCGTAGGGGGTGGTCCAGGAGCGGGTCGAGTTCGGCGCGGACCGCGTCGAACGCCGCGGCGAACACCGGTTCGCTCTCGTACAGTTCCCGCCCCATGCCCGGGCGCTGGCTGCCCTGGCCGGTGAACAGCACGGCGGTGCGACCGGGCGGCCCGGCCACGGCCCGCAGTACGTCGGGCGAGCGTTCGCCGCGGGCCAACGCGCTCAGGCCCCGGAGCAGCTGCGCGTGGTCGGTGCCGACGACGGCCGCGCGGTGTTCCAGAAGCGAGCGAGTGGTGGTCAACGACAGCGCGATGTCGGCCGGGTGCGGCTCGGGTTCCTCGGCCAGCCACTCCAGCAGCCGTTCGGCCTGGGCCGGCAGCGCCTCGGCGGTGCGGGCGGACAGGATCCACGCCGACGTCGCGGGGTCGGGGTCCGCGCGCGGCGGGGCCGGTCGCGGGTCCTGCGCGGCCTGCTCCACGATCACGTGGGCGTTGGTGCCGCTGATCCCGAACGATGACACCGCCGCACGGCGCGGGCGGTCCGCGGCGGGCCACGGCTGTTCCTCGGTGAGCAGGCGGACCGTCCCGTCGGACCAGTCGACGTGCGGCGACGGCCGGCCCGCGTGCAGCGTGCGGGGCAGCAGGCCGTGCTGCATCGCCGATACCATCTTGATCA
Source organism: Embleya australiensis (assembly GCF_051903075.1). Lineage (NCBI taxonomy): Bacteria > Bacillati > Actinomycetota > Actinomycetes > Kitasatosporales > Streptomycetaceae > Embleya > Embleya australiensis. The sequence goes on along the minus strand of NZ_CP182422.1, from coordinate 7,056,710 downwards.
CCCCGCCGACGCCGGCGGCGGCCTGCGCGTGACCGATGTTGGACTTGAGCGAACCCAGCCACAGCGGCCGGGCATCGGTGTGCTCGCGGCCGTAGGTGGCCAGGATCGCCTGGGCCTCGATCGGGTCGCCGAGTGTGGTGCCGGTACCGTGTGCCTCGACCGCGTCGACGTCGGCGCCGCTGAGCCCGGCCGCGGCCAGCGCCTGCCCGATCACCCGCTGCTGCGAGGGGCCGTTGGGCGCTGTCAAGCCGTTGCTGGCGCCGTCCTGGTTGACCGCCGTGCCGCGTACCACGGCGAGCACGGGGTGTCCGTTGCGCCGGGCGTCCGAGAGGCGTTCGACCAGCAGCATGCCGACGCCCTCCGACCAGCCGGCGCCGTCGGCGTCCGCCGAGAACGACTTGCAGCGGCCGTCGGGCGCCATCCCGCGCTGGCGACTGAATTCGATGAACACGCTCGGCGTCGCCATCACCGTCACCCCGCCGGCGAGCGCGAGCGAGCACTCCCCCTGACGCAGTGCCTGTACCGCCAGGTGCAGCGCGACCAGCGAGGACGAGCACGCGGTGTCGACGCTGACCGCCGGCCCTTCGAGGCCGAAGGTGTACGCGACGCGGCCGGAGGCGACGCTGTGCGCGCTGCCGTTGCCCAGGTATCCCTCGAAGCCGGCAGGCGCCTGCCTGATCCGTGAGCCGTAGTCGTTGTACATCACGCCGACGAACACCCCGGTACGGCTGCCGCGCAGCGATGCGTGCGGGATTCCGGCGCGTTCGAACGCCTCCCAGCCGGTTTCCAGGAGCAGGCGTTGCTGGGGGTCGGTGGCCAGTGCCTCGCGCGGGCTGATCCCGAACAGGTCGGCGTCGAATCGGTCCGCGTCGTGCAGGAAGCCGCCTCGGGTGGAGTAGCTCTTGCCCGCCCGGTCGGGGTCCGGGTCGAACAGTTCGGTCGCGTCCCAGCCGCGTCCGCGCGGCCATTCGCCGATGGCGTCCACGCCGCCGGCCACGAGCGCCCACAGGTCCTCGGGGGAGGCGACGCCGCCCGGGTAGCGGCACGACATCGCGACGATCGCGATGGGTTCGTCGGCCCACTCGGCGGGCCGTGTCGACGGCGTCTCCTCGGCCGGGGCCGGCTGCGCGTCGACGACCGACTCCGCCAGGTGGCGGGCCACCGCGTCCGGGGTGGGGTGGTCGAAGACCAGCGTCGCGGACAGCCGCAGTCCGGTCGCGGCGGCGAGGCGGTTGCGCAGTTCCACCGACGTCAGCGAGTCGAAGCCGGCGTCCTTGAACGCCCGTGCGCCGTCGACGCGACCGGCGTCGGTGTGCCCGAGCACCGTGGCCACGTTCGCGCGGACCAACTCGCCGATCTCGGCGAGCCGATCGGCCGGCGCCAACGCGGCGACGCGGCCGGCCCAGGTACCCTCGGCGCCCGCCCGGGCGGCCCGCCGCGCGGGGATGCGCACCATCTCGCGCAGTACGGCCGGAAGCAGCCCGGCGACGGCCTGGGCACGCAGCGCCGACCGATCCAGCACGGCCGCCACCGGTGCGGGCCGGTCGCCGCGCAGCGCCGCGTCGAACAGTGCCAGGCCCCGGTCGGCGGGCAGCGGGGCGATGCCGTTCCTGGCCATCCTGGCCGTGTCCACCCGATCCAGGTGGGCGGTCATGCCGCCGGCCGGCGCCCATAGGCCCCACGCGAGCGACAGCACCGGGCCGCCTGCCCCGTCGTGGTGGGCGAGCGCGTCCAGGAACGCGTTCGCGGCGGTGTAGTTGCCCTGCCCGGCGCTGCCGAGCGTCGCGGTGACGGAGGAGAACAGCACGAGCGGCACACCGTCGAGACGGCGGGTCGCCTCGTACAGCCACCACCCGGCGTCGACCTTGGGCCGCAGCACCGTGTCGACCCGCTCCGGGGTGAGCGCGTCGATCGTGGCATCGTCCAGGACGCCCGCGACGTGTACGACGGCGCTCAGCGGCCGCTCGGTCGGGATCCCCGCGAGCAGCGCGGCGAGTTGTGTTCGGTCGGCCACGTCGCAGGCCACGACGTCGACCTCGGCGCCCGCTTCGGCGAGCTCCGACACCAACTCACCCACGCCGGGCGCCTGCCCACCGCGCCGGGCGGCCAACACCAACCGGCGTATGCCGTGTTCGGCGACCAGATGCCGTGCGGTCAGTGCCGCGAGGGTGCCGGAGCCGCCGGTGATCAGTACCGTGCCGGCCGGGTCGAAGCGCACCGGGGGGTGCTCCGGCTCCGGCCCGGACCCGGTGGCCCGGACCAGCCGGGGCACCCGGATCGTCCCCGCGCGCAGGGCCAGTTGCGGTTCGTCGAGGTCCGTGAGCGCGCCGGCCGGGCCGGCGGCGGACGCCTCGTGGTCGTCCAGATCCAGCAGTACGAACCTGCCCGGCTGCTCGGCCTGCGCGGAGCGGAGCAGGCCCCACACCGCCGCGCCGGCGAGGTCGCGCACGCGGTCGTGGGCGCCGGTGGCCACCGCGCCCCGCGTCACGACGACCAACCGGGTCTCGGCGAAGGCGGGTTCGCGCAGCCACGCCTGCGTCTGCGCCAACACCTGCCGCACGACCGCGCCCACGCGCGCCGGGACATCGAGGCGCGGGTCACCCTCGGGCACCGCGAACAGCACCGCCGCCGGGAGCGCGGCTCCCGCACCGACGGACTCGGCCAGTGCGGCGACATCCGGATACCGCCCGGGCGGGCCCGCTTCGGTCACCGCCGCCGCGAGCGCGGCCGTTCGCGGCTCGTCGTCCCCGAGCACCGCCCAGGACTCGGGCGGTCGGCCTCCGCCGCCGGACCGGGCCGGCCAGTCCAGGGCATACAGGTCGTCACCGACCGATGCCGCCGCCAACTGCCCCGCCGGCAACGGCCGCAGCGCGAGCGAGGCCACCGTGGCGACGAGTGTGCCTTCGGTGTCGAAGACGTCCACCCGCAGTGCGTCGGTACCCGTCGGACCCAGCCGCACCCGCAAGGCCGTGGCCGTCGAACCGTGCAGACGCACCCCGCTCCACACGAAGGGCAACCGGGGTGATCCCGGTCGGGCCGAGGCGTCGTCCGCCGGCACGAGCCCGGCGTGCAGGGCCGCGTCGAACAGCGCCGGGTGAAGTACGAAGGCCGGATCGGCGTCGGCGTCCTCCTCGGTCCGCTCGATCTCCGCGAACACGCGGTCTCCGAGCCGCCAGGCAGCCCGGACCCCCTGGAAGACGGGCCCGTAGCCGTAGCCCGTCGCGGTGAGGTCACGGTAGAGCGCGTCGACGTCGAGCACCCGCGCGTCCGCCGGGGGCCAGGCATCGATCGGCGCCGCGGCCGGGCCGGGGTCGTCGGCGGATTCCGGCTCGACGATCGCCGTGGCATGCCGGGTCCAGGGCACGTCGGCCGCGGCATCGCGCTCACCCGGCTCGGACCGGGAGTACACGCTCACGACCCGCCGCTCGTCCTCTTCGAGCCGCGGCTCGACCACGAGTTGCAGCTGCACCGCCCCGGCGCCGGGCAGCGGCAACGGCGCCTCCAGGGTCAGCTCGGCCACCCGATCACACCCGACCCCGGCACCGGCGAAGACGGCCATCTCGACGAAAGCCGTCCCCGGAAGCAGGACGGTCTCGTGTACGGCGTGGTCGGCGAGCCAAGGATGGTCGGCCGTGGACAGCTGCCCCGTGAGCACGAGCGCGCCGGTGTCGGCGATGTGCACGGCGGCGTCGAGGAACGGGTGACTCGTCGTGCTCCGGCCCGGCCCGCCCGCGTCCCGCCTCCGGGGCGCGGTGAGCCAGAAGGTGTCCCGCCGAAACGGGTAGGTGGGCAGATCGCCGTCCGGCACAGCGGAGGTCGGCTCGATCGCATCGGCGCCGAGTACGTGGGCGTGCGCGAGGGCGATGTGCCATTGGCGCAGATCACCCTGCCCTCGGCGCAGGGTGGCGACGGTGGCGGCCCGGACGCTCGGAGTGCGCGCCTCGATGGTTTCGTCGACTGCGGCCGTCAACCCCGGGTGTGGGCTGGTCTCGATGAAGAGGGTGTGTCCGTCGGTGAGGAGGGCTTCGACGGTCTCCTGGAAGCGGACGGTGGTGCGGAGGTTGGTGTACCAGTGTTCGGGGGTGAGGTGGGTGCCGTCGATGGGTGCCGCCGTGACGGTGGAGTAGAGGGGGGTGGTGGTGGGTTGGGGGGTGATGGGGGCGAGGTTGGTGAGGATGTGTTGGTGGAGTGGTTCGACGTGGGGGCTGTGTGAGGCGTAGGTGACGGGGATGCGTCGGTGTCGGATGTCGTTGTCGAGGCAGTGTGCCTGGAGTTGGTCGAGTGCTTGGTGGTTTCCGGAGATGACGGTGGAGTGGGGGCCGTTGAGGGCGGCGATGGTGAGGTGGGGGTGGTGGGTGAGGAGTTCTTCGACGGTGTGTGGGGGTTGGGCGATGGAGAGCATGCCGCCGTGGGTGGTGAGGGTGGTGATGGCTTGGGAGCGTAGGGCGATGATGCGGGCGGAGTCGTGGAGGGTGAGGGCTCCGGCGATTTGGGCGGCGGCGATTTCGCCTTGGGAGTGGCCGATGACGGCGTCGGGGTGGATGCCGTGGTGTTCCCATAGGCGGGCGAGGCTGATCATCATGGCCCACAGTGCGGGTTGCACGACGTCGACGCGGTCGAGGCTGGGGGCTTCGTCGGCTCCGGTGACGACGTCGACGAGGTTCCAGTCGACGTAGGGAGCGAGGGCGTCGGCGCACTCGCCCAGCACTCGGGCGAACACCGGTGAGGTGTCCAGGAGTTCGCGGGCCATGCCGGGCCATTGGGAGCCCTGACCGGGAAAGACGAAGACCGTTTTGCCGGGATGGGTGGTGGCGTGGGCGAGGGCGGGGTGGGGGGTGTGGGTGGTGAACGCGTCGAGTGCGGCCGCGAGTTCGTCGCGGTCGTGGGTGACGATGGCGGCGCGGTGGGTGAACGCGGCGCGGGTGGCGAGGCCGGCGGCGACGCGAGCGGGCGTGAGACCCGGGTGTGTGTCCAGGTGTGCGCGCAGGCGTTCGGCGTGCGCGCGCAGGGCGTGCTCGTCCTTCGCGGACAGCGCGACCACGGCCGGGCCCGGCGGGACTTCGTGGTCGGTGTGCTGCGGGGTGGGGTCGCCCTGTTCGAGGACGAGGTGGGCGTTGGTGCCGCTGATCCCGAACGAGGACACCGCCGCCCGCCGGGGCCGATCGGGGGTGCGCGGCCACGGCCGGGCCTCGGTCAACAAGGAGACCGCGCCGGTGTCCCAGTCGACGTGCGGCGTCGGCTCGTCCACGTGCAACGTCGCCGGCAACGTCTCGTGCCGCAACGCCTGGACCATCTTGATCACACCGGCGATCCCGGCCGCGGCCTGGGTGTGCCCGATGTTCGACTTCACCGACCCCAACCACAACGGCCGCTCGCGATCGCGGTGTTGCCCGTACGTGGCCAACAACGCCTGCGCCTCGATCGGATCCCCCAACGCCGTCCCGGTCCCATGCGCCTCCACCACGTCGACCTGATCCGCCGTCAACCCCGCACCCGCCAACGCCGCCCGGATCACCCGCTGCTGCGACGGCCCGCTCGGCGCCGTCAAACCATTGCTGGCACCATCCTGATTCACCGCCGAACCCCTGATCACCGCCAGCACGGTGTGACCGTTCCGTTGGGCGTCCGAGAGTCGTTCGAGCGCGAGCATGCCGACGCCCTCGGCCCAGCCGGTGCCGTCGGCGGCGCCGGCGAACGCCTTGCAGCGGCCGTCCGTCGACAGGCCCTGCTGTCGGCTGAACTCGATGAACATGCCGGGTGTAGCCATCACGGTCGCGCCGCCCGCCAAGGAGAGGTCGCATTCGCCGTTGCGCAGCGCCTGGCTCGCGAGGTGGATCGCCACCAGCGACGACGAGCAGGCGGTGTCGACGGTGATCGCCGGACCCTCCAGACCCAACGTGTACGCGATGCGCCCGGACGCCACACTCGTGGTCGTGCCGGTGAGCAGGTGGCCCTCGTGCCCCCGGGCGGGTTCGTGCAGCCTCGGGCCGTAGTCCTGGGCCGTCGCGCCGACGAAGACCCCGGTGCGGCTGCCGCGCAGCGAGTCGGGGGTGATGCCGGCCCGTTCGACCGATTCCCACGCGGTCTCCAGGAGCAGCCGCTGCTGCGGGTCCATCGCCGCCGCCTCGCGCGGCGAGATCCCGAAGAAGCCCGCGTCGAAGTCGCCCGCGTCGTGCAGGAAACCGCCCTGCCGCGTGTAGGTCTTGCCGGTCCGGCCCGGTTCCGGATCGTAGAGATCGCGCAGGTCCCAGCCCCGGTTGTCGGGTAGGTCCCCGATCGCGTCGACGCCGGCGGCCACCAGTTCCCACAGGCGCGCGGGCGAGTCGGCGCCGCCGGGGAATCGGCAGGCCATCGCGATGATCGCGATCGGCTCGTCGGCACCGCTCGTCCCGCCGCCGGCGACGTGTTCGGGCCCGGCCTGCGACGACGGGTCGCCGAGCAATGCGTCGACCAGGTAGCGGGCCATGGCCACGGGGGTCGGGTGGTCGTAGACGAGTGAGGCGGGCAGCGAGAGACCGGTCTCGGTGCCGAGCCGATCGCGCAGTTCGACGGAGGTCAGCGAGTTGTGACCGTGCTCCTTGAAGGACAGGTCCGGCTCGACGGACTCGCCCGCGTCGTACTCCAGCACCTCGGCCGAGTGCCGGCATACCAGTTCGACGACGAGCGCCCGGCGCCGTTTGTCGTCGAGGGGGCGCAGCCGACGCACCCACTCGCCCCGGGCACCGCTCTCCTCCGCCTCGTCACCATGGTCCTGTTCGGGATCGACCGGATCGACCGCGCCGACGGGGTCCAGGGCTCCGGCCGGCCCAACCGCGGCCCCGTCCGCGCCCGGCCCGGCCGTCGCGACCGCAGCAGCCGCGGGCACCGGCCCGCCCACCCAGTGGCGCCTGCGTTGGAAGGCGTACGTGGGCAGTTCCACCCGCCGGACCGGCTCGCCGCCCAGCAGTGGGCTCCAGTCCACGGGGACGCCCGCGCCGTGTACGCGGGCAACGGCGCGACCGAAGGCGATCAATTCCGGCTGCCGTGCGGCCAGGGTGCCGATCAGCAACTCACCGGCGCCGTCCGGGGCGAACGTGTCCTTCGCCAGGCCCGTCAGCACCGGATCCGGGCCGAGTTCGACGAAGATGCCGACGCCCAGTTCGCGCAGCGTGCGCAGACCGTCGTGGAAACGCACCGGCTCGCGAACGTGCCGTGTCCAGTAGTCGGGCGAGCGCAGCAGTTCGGTGTCCGCGAGTCGGCCGGTGACGTTCGAGACCACCGGGATGGTCGGCTCGTGATAGGCGATGCTCGCGGCGACCTCGCGGAACTCGGCCGACAGATCGTCCATGTGGTGCGAGTGGAACGCGTGGCGGACCGCCAGTCGTTTGGTCCTGACGCCCGATTCGCGGAATCGACCGGCGAGTTCCTCTGCGGCGTCCGCGTCGCCCGAGACGACGACCGCCTCGGGGCCGTTGACCGCCGCCAAGCCGAGGGTGTGCGGGTGGTCCCGGAGCGCCGCCAGCACCGTCTGCTCGTTCGCGTTGATCGCGAGCATCGCACCACCCTCGCGGGCGCGCTGCATGAGCCGGCCCCGGGTCGCGACGAGAAGGCACGCGTCGTCCAGGGTCAGCACGCCGGCCGCGTGCGCGGCGGCCAACTCCCCCACCGAGTGACCGATCAGGTGCCCGGGGCGCAGCCCGAAGGACAGCGCGAGCCGGAACAGCGCGATCTCCAGGGCGAACAGCGCGGGCTGGGTATAGGCGGTCCGGTCGAGCAGTTCGGAGTCTCCTTCCCCGAACATGAGCTCGCGCAGCGGCACATCCACGTGCGGGTCGAGCCGTGCGCAGATCTCGTCGAGCGCTTCGGCGAACACCGGGAAGGCGGCGTACAGTTCGCGTCCGGCGCCGACTCGTTGGCTGCCCTGACCGGTGAACAGGAAGGCCGTCGAACCGGTTCCGACGCCGGTACCGCGTATCGCTCCGGTTCCGGTGCGGCCGGCCGCGAGGGTGGTCAGGGCGCGGAGGAGCTCGTCGCGGGTGGTGCCGACGGCGACCGCCCGCTGCTCGAACGCGGTGCGGGTTTCGATCAGGGAGTGCGCCACGTCCACGGGGTCGACGTCCGGGTTGGCCTCGACGAACTCGGCGAGCCGGGCCGCCTGTCCGCGCAGCGCGGCGGCGGTGCGGGCGGACAGCGGCCACGCGAGCAGCCGCGGCCGCGCCGGCCGGGTACGGGGGGCGCGGGCGACGGGTTCGGGAGCGCCGGCGAGCACGAGGTGGCAGTTGGTACCGCCCATGCCGAACGACGACACGCCTGCCAGGCGGGGCCCGGACGTATGGGGCCAGTCGGCGATTTCGGTCTGGACCCTCAGGCCCAGCCGATCGAGGGGGATGTCCGGATTGGGGGTGCGGAAGTTCAGGCTCGCGGGGATGCGTCCGTGGTGCAGGGCGAGTGTGGTCTTGATCAAGCCGACGATCCCCGCGGCGCCTTCGAGGTGCCCGACGTTGGTCTTGGCCGAACCGACGAGCAGGGGGCGGACGGGGTCGCGGGTCGCGGCGAAGACCGCGCCGAGGGCCGCCGCCTCGACGGGGTCGCCCACGGCCGTACCGGTGCCGTGCAGTTCCACGTAGTCGACATCGGCGGGGGTGGTGCCAGCTCGGGTGTGGGCGAGTCGGATCACCTCTTCCTGGCCGGCGCTGCCGGGCACGGTCAGGCCGGGGCCCGCGCCGTCGTTGCCGACGGCTCCGCCGAGGATGACGCACAGCACGTCGTCGCCGTCGGCGGTGGCGTCGACGAGGCGCTTGAGGACGACGACGCCGCCGCCTTCGCCGCGGACGTAGCCGTTGGCCCGGGCGTCGAAGGTGTAGGAGCGGTCGTCCGGGGAGAGGCCGCCGAACCGGTCCACCGCGAGGGTGCTCTCCGGCGCGAGGATGAGGTTGACCCCGCCCGCGAGTGCCATCGACGACTCGCCCTTGCGCAGGCTCTCGCACGCCTGGTGCACCGCGACCAGTGCGGACGACTGCCCCGAGTCGACCACCAGGCTGGGGCCGTGCAGGTCGAGCGTGTAGGAGACGCGGTTGGCGATGATGCTGCGGTGCAACCCGGTGGAGGTGTGTGCGCCGATCGCGGCCGGTCCGAGGCGGTGCACCACGGTGGCGTAGTCGTCGAGGATCGCACCGATGAACACCCCGGTGCGGCTGCCTCGGATCCGGTCCGGGATCCGGCCCGCGTGTTCCAGCGCCTCCCAGGCCAGTTCCAGGATCAGCCGCTGTTGCGGGTCCATCGCCGCCGCCTCGCGGGGCGAGATGCCGAAGAAGCGCGCGTCGAAGGTCTCCACGTCTTCGAGGTATCCGGCCTGCCGCGCCCGGATCGCCCCCGTCCCGGCGGCGCCCCGATCGGGTAACCCGGCCGGGTGCCGGCGTGCCTCGGGGGCGTCGCCGATGGCGCTCACGCCGTCGCGGAGGAGTTCCCAGAACGATCGCGGGTTCGGGGCACCCGGGAATCGACACGCCAGTCCGACCACCGCGATCGGGCCCTCGCCGGCCACCGCCGGGCGGGTGTGGGTGTCGGTGCCGGCGGAATGCATGTCGTTCGCCATGGGGCGTCCTCACACTGTGCTCGGTGGAACCGGTCACTGGGCACCGGTCCGACGGTGGGCGCGGCCGGCGCCCGGGTCGTCGCGGGGCGGTGTCGCCCGCGCCCGCGGCGGGCTCCGACCGGCGGAGGGCGTCCGGACCGCGACACACCCGTGCCGGGGAGTCGGGCCAGGGTGTTCGGCGGGGCTTAGGACGACCTTTGTCCGGACTAAATCCGCTGGTGGTCCCGGATTTTCGCGCGCGGACGGCGCGCCGAAGGGCACGGCGGGAGGCACAGCGGGGGTTAAGCGTGGTTTAAGCCGGTACCCGAACCGTGGGGGTTCGGCCCGTTCGGACCGCGCTTTCACCCCCGGCCGTTCGAAAGGTTTTCCTTCCGTGGTGAACAACGAGGACAGGTTCCGTGACTACCTCAAGCGGGCGACGGCGGACCTGCGTCGGACCCGCCGCCGGTTGGAGGAGGTCGAGGAGCTGCAGCACGAGCCGATCGCGATCATCGGCATGGCCTGTCGCTATCCGGGCGGCGTCGACTCGCCCGAACAGTTGTGGCGGCTGCTGGCCGAAGGCGGTGAGAGCATCGGCGAGTTCCCCGCGGACCGGGGCTGGGACGTGGCGGACCTGCACGATCCGGATCCGGCGGCGGTGGGCAAGTCGTCCACCCGCAACGGCGGTTTCCTCTACGACGCGGCCGATTTCGACGCGGAGTTCTTCGGCATGGGTCCCCGTGAGGCGATGACGGTGGATCCCCAGCAGCGGCTGCTCCTGGAAACCGCGTGGCGGGTGTTCGAGGACGCGGGGATCGTGCCGGAGTCGTTGCGCGGGAGCGACACCGGGGTGTTCGCCGGGATCATGTACAACGACTACGGCGCCCGGCTTCGGCCCGCTCCGCGGGAGTACGAGGGATACCTCGCGAACGGCAGCCTGGGCAGCGTGGCGACCGGCCGGATCGCCTACACGTTCGGCCTGGAGGGCCCGGCGGTGACGGTGGACACCGCGTGCTCGTCGTCGCTGGTGGCGCTGCATCTGGGGGTTCAGGCGCTGCGTCGGGGAGAGTGCGCGCTCGCGCTCGTGGGCGGGGCCACGGTGATGTCGACGCCGCACACCTTCGTGGAGTTCAGCCGCCAGGGCGGCCTGTCCCCCGACGGACGCTGCCGGGCCTTCTCGGCGGACGCGAACGGCACGGGCTGGAGCGAGGGTGTCGGCCTGCTGCTCGTGGAGCGGTTGTCGCAGGCGCGACGCAACGGCCATCGGGTGCTGGCGGTGGTTCGCGGTACCTCGGTCAACCAGGACGGCGCCAGCGCGCAGTTGACCGCGCCCAACGGTCCCTCGCAGGAGCGGGTGATCCGACGGGCGTTGGCGGACGCGGGCCTGGGCACCGAGGACGTGGACGCGGTGGAGGCGCACGGTACCGGGACCAGGCTCGGCGATCCGATCGAGGCCCGGGCGCTGATGGACGTGTACGGCGCGCGGCGCCCGGCGGATCGTCCGTTGTGGCTGGGCTCGCTGAAGTCGAACATCGGGCACACCCAGGCGGCGGCCGGGGTCGGCGCGGTGATCAAGATGGTGTTGGCGCTGCGGCACGGCCTGCTGCCGCGCACGCTGCACGCCGGGGAACCCACTCCGCATGTGGACTGGGACGACGGCACGGTGCGGCTGTTGAGCCGCGAGCAGCCCTGGGAGTACACGCCGACGCGGCCCCGGCGCGCGGGTGTGTCCGCGTTCGGCATCAGCGGGACCAACGCGCACGCGATCATCGAGGAGCCGCCGGTCGGCGATGCGGCCGACGCGCCGACCGACCCGGAGGTCGCGCCCACCGACGAGGAAGCCCCCGTCGGTGGCGGTGGTGTGGTGCCGTGGCCGCTGTCCGCTCGGACCCCGGCGGCGTTGCGGCAATCCGCCGAGGAGCTGCGGCGGTTCCTGGCCGAGCGTCCCGAGTCGGACCCGGTGCGACTGGGCCGCGTGTTGCACACCTCCCGGACCGTGTTCGAACACCGTGCGGTGCTGCTTGGCACGTGCCCTGCGGAGTTCTCGGGCGCGTTGTCGGCGCTGGCTCGGGACGAGCCGTCGCCGCGGGTGGTGCGCGGCGTCGCGGCGCCGGCTCCGCGCATCGCGTTCCTGTTCACCGGTCAAGGCAGCCAACGGCTCGGCGCCGGGCGCGAACTGTACGCCGAGTTCCCGGTGTTCGCTCGGGCGCTGGACGAGGTGTGCGCGTTCCTGGACCCGTTGCTGCCGTTGCCGCTCAAGCAGGTGTTGTTCGCTCCCGAGGGCAGCTCCGAGGCGGGGTTGTTGGATCGTACGGTGTTCACCCAGGCGGGCCTGTTCGCCGTGCAGGTCGCGCTGTTCCGGCTGACGGCGCGTTTCGGGGTCGGTCCGGACGCGGTGTTGGGCCATTCGATCGGGGAGTTGGCCGCGGCGCACGTGGCGGGCGTGCTGGATCTGCGGGACGCGTGTGTGCTGGTGGCGGCCCGAGGAGCGTTGATGCAGTCGGCACCGGCGGGGGGCGCGATGGTCGCCGTCGAGGCGTCGGAGGAGGAGGTGCGCCCGCTCCTGGCCGGACACGAGGACGAGATCGCGATCGCCGCGCTGAACGGCCCGGCGTCCACCGTGGTCTCCGGTGATGTGGACGCGGTGGAGCGTGTGGCGGGCCACTTCGTCGCGGCGGGCCGGCGGACGTCGCGGTTGAAGGTCGATCATGCCTTCCACTCCCCGCACATGGCGCCGATCCTCGACGACTTCGCCAAGGTCGCGGAGGAGTTGACCTATCACGAGCCGTCGCTGCCGGTGATCTCCGATGTCACCGGACGGGTCGCCGAGCCCGGCGAGTTGAGCGATCCGCGCTACTGGGTGCGGCACATCGTCAGCCCGGTGCGCTTCGTGGACGGAGTCCGGGCGCTGGCCGACTTCGGGATCACGGGCTATCTCGAACTGGGGCCGGAGCCGGTATTGACCGCGCTCGCCCGGCAGTGCCTGGAACAGGCTCCGGGGGAGCCGGTGTTCGCGTCCACGCTGCGCGCGCGGCACGGCGAGTCGCACACCCTGCTCGGTGCGCTGGGCACGTTGCACGCGCACGGACGGGCCGTGGACTGGGAAGTGCTGCTGCCGGCGGGTGAGCCGACCTCGGCACCCGGGTTGCCCGACGTGCGGGAGTCGCCGGAGCTGTCGGGGTTGCCCGGCTATCCGTTTCAGCGCGAGCGCTACTGGCTCGAACCGGTGCGTGGCGCGGGCGATGTCGCCTCGCTCGGGCTCGCCGCGGCCGGAAGTCCGCTGTTGGACACCGTGATCGATCTGGCCGACGGCGCGCTGCTGTGGACCGGGCGGCTGTCGGTGGCCGCGACGCCGTGGCTGGCCGACCACCAGGTGGTCGGCGCCACGCTGCTGCCGGCGACCGGTTTCCTGGACCTGATCCTGCACGCGGGCGCGCACGTCGGCTGCTCGGGCGTGGACGAACTCACCGTCGAGGCACCGCTGATCCTGCCCGAGGAGGGCTCCGTCGCGCTGCGGCTCACGGCGAGTGGCCCCGACGACAGCGGGCGGCGCACGGTGGAGGTGCACACGCGCGCGGACGCGGCCGGGGCCGATGCGGTGTGGACCCGGCACGCCACCGCGAACCTGGTCGCACCGGATCCGGTGGCGCCGCCTGCGGTGGCCGGCCCCTGGCCGCCGCCCGGCGCGAGCGAGGTGGACCTGAGCGGCGTCTACGAGCGCCTGGCCGAGCGCGGCTACCACTACGGCCCGGCCTTTCGCGGACTGGGCGCGCTGTGGCGGGCGGGCAACGACCTGTACGCCGAGGTGCGACTGCCGCAGGGCGTCGGGGCCGGCGGGCACACGCTGCATCCGGCGCTGTTCGACGCCGCGCTGCACCCGCTGGCGATGGTCCGGGCGGAGAGCGGCGGCGACGGCTTCGCCCAGGTCGCGCTGCCCTTCCACTGGGCGGGGATCCGGCTGTACGCGAGCGGCGCGAGCGAGGTGCGGGTCACCCTGACCCGGACCACCGAGGACACCACCACCATCGTGCTGACCGACCCGACCGGCGCCCCCGTGGCCGCGGTGGACACGCTCACCACCCGGCAGGTGCCGGTGTCCCGACTGGCGGCCGCGCGGCCCGCGTCCGCCGGTGCCCTGCACGTGGTGCGTTGGACACCGGCGGGCTCGGACACCGACGGCCGCGCGAGCGCGTGCGCGGTCGTCGGGCCGGACCCGCTGGCGCTGGCCGCCGCCGTGCGCACGCCCGGGGGGCCGGCGGTGCCGGTGTATCCGGATCTGGCCGCGCTCGGCGCGAGCATCGAGGCGGGCCTGCCCGTGCCCGATCGGGTTCTGGTCACCCTGGGCCGTCCCGACGCCCGGGTGGACGACGACACGAGCACGCCGGAGGCGGTGCGCGTCGCGGTGCACCGCGCCGCCGAACTCGCCCGCGACTGGGCCGGCGACGACCGATTCGCCCACGCGTGCCTGGTCGCCGTCACGCGCGGCGCGGTGGGCACCGCCCCGGGGCCGGAGATCCGCGATCTGGCCGGCGCGGCGGCATGGGGCCTGCTGCGTTCGGCCCGTACCGAGAATCCGGGCCGATTCGCCCTGCTCGACGTGGACCATCCGCCGGCCGCGGCGCCCGCGGACCCGACTGCCGCGCCGTCCCGGGACCGGGAGCCGGACCCGGCGCTGCGGGCGATCGTGGCCGGCGACGAGCCGGAGGCCGCGCTGCGCCAGGGCACCACGTACGTTCCCCGGCTGGTGCGCGCGGACACCGTGCCCGACGTGCTGACTCCCCCGTCGAATTCACCGGCCTGGCACCTGGCCACCACCGACAACGGCACCCTGGCCAACCTGGCCCTGGTGGACGCACCGCAGCTCGCCGAGCCCCTGGGGCCCGGTCGGGTGCGGGTGACCATGCGGGCCGGTGGGCTGAATTTCCGGGACGTGCTGATCGGGCTCGGCATGTATCCGGGCGACGAGGCGCGGATCGGCGGCGAGGGCGCGGGTGTGGTGGCCGAGGTCGGCCCCGGGGTGACCACGGTGGCCCCCGGGGACCGGGTGATGGGCCTGTTCCCCGAGGGGGGCCTCGGTCCGGTCGCGGTCACCGACCACCGGCTGCTCTCCCGGATGCCCGAGGGGTGGTCGTTCGGGCGGGCCGCGGTGGTGCCGGTGGTCTTCCTGACCGCCTATCACGGCCTGGTCGACCTGGCCGGGGTCCGGCCGGGCGAATCGGTGTTGGTGCACTCGGCCGCGGGCGGGGTCGGCATGGCCGCGCTGCAACTGGCCCGGCATCTGGGCCTGGAGGTCTACGGCACCGCCGGTCCCGGCAAGTGGGACGCGCTGCGCGCCCAGGGCCTGCCCGACGAGCGCATCGCGGGCTCTCGGACACCGGCCTTCGAACACACCTTCGCGCACGCGACCGGCGGGCGCGGCGTGGACGTCGTGCTCAATTCGCTGTCCGGGGAATTCGTCGACGCCTCGCTGCGGTTGCTGTCGCCGGGCGGGCGCTTCCTGGAGATGGGCAAGACGGACATCCGCGACCCGCTGCTGGTCGCCTCGGCGCATCCCGGGGTGACCTACACGGCCTACGACCTGAACCGGGTCGCACCGGAACGCATCCAGGAGATGTTGACCATCCTGGTCGAGTTGTTCGAAAGCGGACGACTCGCGCCGCTGCCGATCACCGCCTGGGACATCGCCCACGCGCCCGAGGCGCTGCGCTTCCTGTCCCAGGCCCGCCACATCGGCAAGACGCTGCTGACCCTGCCGTCCGGGCTCGACCCGGAGGGGACCGTACTGATCACGGGCGCCACCGGCACCCTGGCCCGGCTGCTGGCCCGCCACCTGATCACCCGGCACGGCGTACGCCGCCTGGTGTTGGCGAGCCGCCGCGGCGGGCAGGCCGTGGGGGCGGGCGAACTGCTCGCCGAATTGGCCTCGCTCGGCGCGGAGGTGCGGTTGTCCGCGTGCGACGTCGCCGACTTCGACGCGGTGGCCCAACTCCTGGACGGGATACCGCCCGAGCATCCGTTGACCGCGGTGGTGCACACCGCCGGCGTCCTGGACGACGCGACGGTGGACGCGCTCACGCCCGCGCGGATCGACGCGGTGCTGCGGCCCAAGGTCGACGGCGCGTGGCACCTGCACCGGCTGACCCGCCGCCTCGACCTGGCCGCGTTCGTGCTGTACTCCTCGGCGGCGGGCGTGCTCGGCAACCCGGGACAGGGCAACTACGCCGCCGCGAACACCTTCCTGGACACTCTCGCGCACCACCGCCAGGCGCTCGGCCTGCCCGGCATCTCCCTCGCGTGGGGACTGTGGGGCGCGCAGAGCGCGATGACCGGCCGACTCGACGACACCGCGCTGGCCCGCCTGTCCCGGGGCGGCATCGTGCCGTTGTCCGTCGAGCAGGGTCTGGCCCTGTTCGACGCGGCGCTCGAACAGCGGCACGCCGCGCCCGTCGCGGTCGGGCTGAACCTGCCCGCGCTGCGGGCCCGCGCCCGAGCCGGGGAATCCACTCCCCTCTTCGCCACGTTGACCGCCGTCGAGCCCTCGCGGGCCGCAGTCACGGAGACCCCGACCGCCGGGGCGCCGACACTCGCCGAACGGCTCGCGCCGCTGCGCCCGAGCGCTCGGCGGCAGTTGTTGAAGGACGTGGTGAGCGGCCATGTCGCCACCGTTCTGGGACACTCGTCGGCGGGGGCGATCAACGGGAAGCGCTCATTCAAGGAACTGGGCTTCGACTCGCTGTCCGCGGTCGAGTTGCGCAATCGGCTCAACGTCGACACCGGGCTTCGATTGCCCGTCTCCCTCGTCTTCGATCACGCCACGCCCTCCGCACTGGCCCGGCATCTGGAGGAGGCCCTGGCCGTCCCGGCCGAATCGGCCGCGCCGACGGTCGCGTTGACGTCGCTGTTCGCCGAACTGCACCGGGTCGAACTCGCCGTGGCGGACGCCGCGGTGACGCGGCCGGACGCGGATCGGCTGGCGGAGCGGCTGCGCGAACTGCTGGCGGCGCTGTCGACGCCGGCACGGCGACCCGCGGGCACCGGTGAACCCGCCGCGTCCGCACATCTCGCCCGAGCGAGCGACGACGAGATCTTCGATCTCATCGACAACGAACTCGGCCTCGGCTGAGCGCTCCCCGCGCCGGACCGGTGCCGCGTTCCCTCGTCGGCGCCGGGCCGGTGCGGCGCCGAGGACGTATCGGGCCCGACGCACATGGCTCATCCGCGCGTCGCTGATCTATACTTGCGTCGTCCACATTCCCCCAGTAGGGGAACGCTGGTCGACGAGGGGGAACAACGCGCAGGACGGTCCCGGGTGACGGGTGCGGGTTGGCAGACGCACACCCGGAGACGGAACCGTGGGGCACGCGTGGCGTCGGGCCGTGCATCGTCCGCCGGATCCGCCGCCATCCCGCGCCGGTCGCACCGACGACATCATCCCGAGTCGGCTTTCACGCACCAAGTACCGCATCGCGGTACTCGATTGCAGGACATACGGGGTGAGTTCCACGAAATCTCCATTGCGTCCGAATGCCGGGACCGTTCGTCGACACGAGATACAACGACTCGTCACCTCGCTCGATCGATTACCACGACAACGGGGCATGGTGATCGAAGTCGCCGGGGGAATCGGCAGCGGCAAGAGCAGACTTCTGGCGGAGTTCGCCGCCGAGGCACACGAACGGGACATTCCCGTGCTGCACGCCCGAGGCACCGCCTACGGGCAGAACAACGCTTTCCACGTCGTGGTGGCGGCCCTGCACAGCGACTTGGTCTCGCAACGTCTGGACCACCTTCCCACGCACACCGCGGCCTCGCTGCGCCGAGTGCTGCACGCGCCCACCCACCTCGGTGCCGCCGACCCCGACGCGGGGCCCGCCCAGGTCGGTTCCCATCGGCTGCGCCTGCTGCTGCGACACGTCACCCACGACGGCCTGGTGATCATTCTCGACGACATGCACTGGGCGGATCCGCAATCGCTCGCGTTGATCGACCAGTTGATCTCCTCGCCCCTCGACGTTCCGCTGCTCGTGGTGATCGCCGATCGCCCCCGCCAGGCCCCGCCGCAACTGCGCGAGTCGCTCGCCCACGGCCTCGTCCAGGGCACGGTGGAACGCATCGCCCTGCCCGCCCTCACCCGGGAGCAGTGCGCCGAACTCCTCGGCGTGGGCGCGGAGGATCCGCGACTGCGCGATTTGTACCGGGAATCGGAGGGCAACCCGCTGTATCTGCTCGCCGCGGCACACGGCGGCGAGCGCGGTACGCACGGCCCGACGGCACATCCTCCGTCGGCCGTCCCGACCGGCCCCGTCGACGATCCGCAAAACCAGTACGCCGCCCACCTGTTGGCCGAGATCTCCGGGTTGTCCGGCATCGAGGCGCAGGTGCTGCACGCGGCGGCCGTCTTCGCCGAACGCTTCGACCTGGTGGCGGTGGCGGCGGTGGCCGAACTCGACATGCGCCAGGTCTGCGCCGCCACCGACCGTCTGGTCCGTCGCGATCTGCTGCGTGTGGTCGACGCCGGCGTGCAGTACTCCTTCCGCCATCCGATACTGCGCCGGCTCGCCTACACCGAAAGCGATGCCTGTCGGCGGCTGCGCCTGCACCGCAACGCGCTGGCCGTACTGGTCGAGCGCGACGCGCCGGCCGCCGCGCGGGCCCCGCACATCGAGCACTCCTTCACCGGCGAGAACGCCCGCGACGCGGTCGCGACGCTCGTACGGGCCGCGGACGAGGTGATGCGCTCCGCGCCTCGCCAAGCCGGCCAGTGGCTGCGCCTCGCCGGTTCGCTGATCGACCGCGACCCGGGGGTTCGGGACCAACGCACCACGGTGTTGGCGAAGACGGCGCACGCCCTGTTCCTGGAGGGCAGGACCGCGGAGAGTCGCGAACTCCTGGAGGCGGCGCTCGCGATCCGATCCGGCGACGGTGTCGACGACCGCGTGCGGCTGATCAAGCAGCGCACGATGATCGACCTGTTCCTCGGCAACCACACCCAGGCGTGGGCGTCGTTGACCTCCGAGATCGCGGCGCTGCCGCAGCCGCGCTCGGCGACCGGCATCCTGTTCGTCCTGCGCACCGTCATGGGCGTGGTGGGCAGCGGCATGTGGCCCTCCTCGGAGGAGTTGCGCACCACCCTGCGGTCCGCCGGCAGCGGCCCCGACGGGGATCTCGAGGGCAGTGCCCTGGCGCTGTACGGGCTCTACGAGGTGATCGCCGGGGACCGGGCCGCCGGAGCCCGGATGATCGATCGGTGTGCGACTCGGCTGGATCACATCCCGAACGACGCGCTGGTCGACGGTCTGGAGGTGTTGCCGCTGCTGGCCTGGGCCGAGATCTTCCTCGGCCGGTTCACCGACGCCCAGCGGCACATGCTGCGCGGACTGGGCATCGCGTACACCACCGGCCAGGTGTACCTCCTGCCGATCATGATCGACGGCCTGTGCCACATCTGCCTGTTCGTGGGGCCGACGGCGGGAGTCGAGCCGATCATCGACGAGGCGTACGCGATCGCCGAGCGCATTGACTCCGACGAGGTCCGCGGCCTCACGCTGGCCCTCAAGGCCCTGCAGACGTCCTGGAACGGCGCGCACGACACCGGCCGACAACTCGCGGAGCAGGCGGTCGCCGCACTCCAACCGGGCAGCCTGTGGCGGGTCAGCGCGGCCCTGGCGCTGGCCCGCGCCACGGTGGTGGCCGATCCCCGGCGCAGCCGGATGCTGATCCTCGACGTCGGACGCGGGCCCGACCTGCTCAACCTGCCCGCGATGCTTCGACCGATGTGTCACCGGATGCTCACCGTCGCCACGATCGCGGCGGGCGACCCCGACGCGGCGTTGTGGGCGAAGCGGGCCCGGGACGCGGTGCGCGAGTCGGAACTGTCGTTCCAGCACGCGGAGGCGCTGCTCGCCGAGGCCGAGGTGGCCCGGTTCGCCGACGACCCGGACACCGCCTCGGACCTGTACCAGCACGCCGCCGACCGACTGGCGGCGGCCGACCTGACGCTGCCGCGGACCACCGCGCTGCTGGACGCCGCCGAATGCGAGGCCGTGGCCGGCCGGGTCGACGACGCGACGAAACTGCTGGTCCTCGCCCGCGAACTGGCCCGCCGATCCGGCGCGGACACGCTGTATCGCCGGGCCGAGGAGCGTCTGGCCGCGCTGGCCTGGACCAAGGGGTCGACCGAGCCGGGCGCCGCGACGGCGCTGTCCGTACTGACCAATCGCGAGCGCGAGATCGCCGATCTCGCGGGAACGGGCATGCGTACCCGTGAGATCGCCCAGGTGTTGCGGCTGAGCCCGCGCACGGTGGACGCCCACCTGGCCCACATCTACCGCAAGCTCGACCTGAGTTCGCGCGCCGAGCTGGCTCATCTGGTCACCGGACTGCAGAGCGGACCGGCTCCGCCAAGCTCGGCTTTAGGTCTGTCTAAGTGCGGCCCCTGAACATCGCAGCGACGGCCGGGACCGCGCCCGCGCACCGTGCGGTGCCCCCTCGACGTCCCGGCCGGACGAGCGAAGGGGAAGATCATGGCGCACCCGACGAAATGGTCCCGCGCCCGCAGTGCGGCGCTGGTCGCGCTGTGCGTGACCACCACCGCGACGGTGATGGCGTCCGACGCGTTCGCGGCGGACGGCGACAAGCGGGGCAATCGATGTGTGGAAGTCGGCGGAGTCACCGAGCAGACCGTCAAGTACAGCACGGTCGGCTCGGCGAACCCGCCGATGCAGCAGATCGGTGACACCGCCACCTACTACGACGTGATCTACGACAAGCAGGACAACATCATCGGCGACGCGGTCGGATTCGTCACGATCACCGGCCGCCGGCCCTCGGACGGCCACCTGATCAGCGAGTACCACGAGGCCGTGCATCTGCCGCAGGGCACCTTCCGGGACTCGGCCACCGGCATCGACCGGGACGGGATGATCGCGGGCGAGTGGCTGCACCTCAAGGCGATCGGCACCGGCGGCTCCTTCGCGGGCAAGCACGGATACCGCCGCTGGCACCTGATTCCGCCGCTGTCCAATCCCCCGGTGCCCAGCGAACGGGCGGCCGTGGTCATCCGGCTGTGCGGCTGACGTGGACGGCGATGTCCACATCCGGTCGATCGGCACCGCGCTGCCGGGTCCGGCGATCGACAACGCCACCCTGGGGCGGCGGTTGCGCATGGGCGGGCAGTGGGAGCAGTGGGTCGAGACGTTCATCGGCACCAGGAGCCGGCACCTGTCGATCGACCTGGACACGGCCAAGCCCGCGCACTCGTTGGCGGACCTGTGCGAGACGGCCGGCCGACGTGCCCTGGAGGGCGCGGGGCGGGCCGCCGAGGACGTGGACCTGCTGGTCCTGGCCACCGCCTCACCGGACCTGTTGATGCCCACGACGGCGAACGTGGTCGCCGACCGGTTGCGGATCAACGGCGTACCCACGTACCAGATCCAGTCGGGCTGCTGCGGCGCGTTCCAGGCGCTGAGCCTGGCGCAACAGTTGCTGGCGGGCGGCGAGTATCGCAACGCCCTGGTCCTGGGCGGCGACGTGTCGGCCAAGTTCTACGACTTCGACCTGGATTTCGCGACGCTGCCGCCCGACCAACTGGTGCACTACGTACTGTTCGGCGACGGTGCCGGCGCGGCGGTCCTGGAGCGTACGTCGGCTCCCGGCGCGGCGGTGATCCGCCAGTTGTTCACCAGGCTCACCGGTCTGGACCGGGAACCCGGGCAGACGCTGGACTGGTACGGCCCGGGGGATCGGGGCTCGGATCGGCCGCCCGCGATCGAGGACTACAAGGCGATCGAGGAGCGGGTGCCGCTGATGTCCGCCGAGATCCTGGACGAGCTCCTGGACGACACCGGGTGGCAACGCGACGAGATCGACTACCTGTTGCCGCCGCAGTTGTCCGGGCGGATGACCACGAAGATCGTGGATCTGCTGGCGCTGCCCGGAGCGTACGAGATCAGCCGGGTGCGCGAGATCGGCAACAACGGCAACGCCACCCCGTTCTTCCAATTGGAGAGCGCCTTCGAACGGGCGATCCCCGGTCAGCGCCTGCTCGGCATCTCGGTGGAGTCCAGCAAGTGGATCAAGGGCGGTTTCGCCGTCGAGACCGTCTGAGCACCGCCATCGACCCGGCCCGTGATCCCGTCATGGGGTCCGCGGCCGGGACCCGACCTCGCGACAGCGTAAGGAGCCCCTCGTGCGAAGCACTCCGGTGCCCCGGGAGCGCCGCCACACCCTGTACTTCCTGGAGCAGACCCGGGGCTTCGCCCCGGTGTTCCTGGACACCGACGTCGACATGTCCCGCGTGCGCGAACACCGCGCCGGCCACCGCGAGGCGGGGCACTCGTACTCGCTGGTGTCCTACGTGGCCCTGGCCGCCGGCCGCGCCCTGGCCGCACATCCCGACGCCAACGCCGCCATCCGCGGTCGGCTGCGGCCGAGGGTGGCGCACTACCCGTCGGTCGACGCCAAGATCACCCTGGACCGGGTGCTGAACGGCCGAAGGGTGGTGCTCGCGACGGTCGTTCCGCGCGTGGACACCGCCGGGATCGACGAAATCCAGGACCGTCTGCGGCCGTTCCGGGACGGGGATCCGGCGCAGATGCCGGAGTTCGCCAAGGTGCGCCTGCTGCATCGGTTGCCGATGCCGTTGGGGCGGTTGGCGTTTCGGCTCGCGACCCGCCCGCTGGCGCGCCGGGCGGAGTCGTTCGGCACCGTCGCGATCACCTCGCTCGGCCACCGCCCCGTGCACGGCTTCCACTCGGTGGGCGGCACCACGATCACCCTGGGCGTGGGACAGGTGCGCGACGTGGCGGTGGTGCGCGACGAACGGGTGGTGGTCCGCCCGATCATGCGCCTGAGCCTCGCGTTCGACCACCGGGTGATCGACGGGGCGGAGGCGGCCGACGTCCTGACCGACATCAAGGACAACCTCGAAACGCTCGCATCCGTCGGGGAGGGCGAGACACGGTCCGGATCCGCCGAGGACCGGCACCTCGACGCGGTCGCGCGGGAGGCCCCCTCCCCCGTCGACCCCGACCCGTCCGTCCTGGCGCGGGGCACGGGCTGACCCGAACCGACCCGGTTCGAGGGGATTCGACGCAACGACGACGTCGCCGCCGGCGGGAGATCCCACCGGCGGCGACGTCGTCGTACGCGGTGTGCGCCCTACCCCTCGAATCCGCCGACGACCTCCTCGACCCGGTCCCGCTTGGCGTACATGTCCCAGAACCGATCCGCCAGATCCTCGGGCCACACGCGCACGACGCCCTGCGCGGACGTGAACGCGGTCTTGGCGTCGAACTTCTCCTGGGCCTCGCTCTTTTCGATCAGCGCGCCGATGGTCAACGCGCCGGCGTACACACCCTTGTCCGCGAGGGAACTGTTGAGCGTGTAGATGTAGTTGCGCAGTCCGGCGAAGGCGATGCCGACGTTGCTCATGAAGGACACCGGCTGACTGCCGACCGAGCCGAGACCGAACAGCAGCCCGCCCTCGCCACGTTCGATCATGGCGGGCAGTACGTGCCGCACGAGCACGATCGGCGCGAGCAGGCGCACGTCCAGCTGTGGTTGGAGGTTGTCCAGATCCAGGTCCAGCGTGGCGACCGGCTGTTCGGTGATGCCCGCCGGGCTGTACTCGATCACGTCGATGCCGCCGAGCGCGGCGCCGATCTCGTCCACGGTCGCGCCGAGCCGGGTGTGGTCGGCGAGGTCGGCCGTGAAGGTGTGCGCCTCCACGCCCTCGATCGCCAACGCGGCACGCAACTCCTCCAGCCGCTCCCTGCGCCGGGCAACGAGTGCGACTCGATATCCCTCGGCTCCGAAGCGCCGGGCCACGGCGAGTCCCAGGCCGCTCCCCGCCCCGAAAATGGCGATGGTCTTGGACATTGGTGTGGGAACCTCTCTGCCGAGCCGAGCGCGCCGATGCCGACGGCTCGGGAACGGGAAACATGGGGGTGTGGGGGTAGGGCGCACACGGGAATCACCGGCACCGAACGCGCACCGGGGCACCGGGCGCCACCGGGCTACCCGGTCACCAGGTCACCGGGACTTCGTGGATCCCGTACATGATCGTGTCGTTCTTGAACGGCAGTTCCGCCAACGGCACGGCCAGTCGCAGATCCGGGACGCGTTCGAGGAGGGTGCCGAGCACGATCTCCAACTCCAGTCGGGCCAGGTTCTGTCCCAGGCACTGGTGGATGCCGTATCCGAACGCCAGGTGCGGTCGGGCGTCGCGGTGCGCATCGAACTCGTCCGGGTCGTCGAAGATCTTTGCGTCCCGGTTGGCCGCGCCGTTGGACAGCAGTACACCCTCCCCGGCCCGGATGGTCACGCCGTCGATCTCGATGTCGGCGAGCGCCACCCGGTTCGTGGAGTGGTCGGAGATGCTGAAGTAGCGCAGGAACTCCTCCACCGCGTCGGGGACCAGCGTCGGATCGCCCCGCAGTTCGGCGATCCGGTCCGGGTGCTCCAGCAGATAGGTGACCGCGAGCGAGATCATGTTCGCCGTGGTCTCGTGGCCGGCGACCAGGATCAACAGCGCCATCCCGGCCAGGTGTTCGTTGTCCTCGACCCCGGCCTCGCGATACTTCACCGCGAGCCGGCTGAGCACGTCGTCGGTCGGTTCGTTCTGCTTGGTGACCACCAAGTCGCGCAGGAACGTGCGCAGTTCGGTCATCGAGCCGAGCCGCTCGGGGCCGCCGGCATTTCGATCGACCATGATCCGGGCCCGGGTCTGGAAGAACTCCCGGTCCGCGTACGGCACTCCGAGCAGGTCACAGATCACCAGCGAGGGAACGGGCAGGGACAGCGCCTGGACCAGGTCGACCGGGCGGGGGCCCGCGATCAGCCCGTCCACGTGCGTCGTGACGATCTCCTCGATCCGCGGTCGCAGGCGCTGTACCCGCCGGACGGTGAACTCGCTGATCACCATGCGTCGATACGTGGTGTGCTCCGGCGGGTCCATCCACGGCAGAAAGCCCGCCGGGTTGATCCCGCCCTGCCCCGCCAGCAGCGCGGGGAAGCCGGGATGCACGCGGTTGGCACTGAGGTTGGGGTCGGTGAACAGTCGGCGTACCGCGTCGTGCGCGGTGACCAGCCAGGCCCACCGGCCGGTGGGCAGCCGAACCCGGGTGATGGGTTCGCGCTCGCGCAGCTCCGCGTACTCCTTCGGCGCACCGAAGGGGCAGGTGCGCGGCATCGGGTAGGCGAGCAGGTCCGCCACCCGGGGGTCGCCGGTTTCGATGGTGACGTCGTTGTCGCTCACGTGGCGGCTCCGTTCGGGGGTGCGTCGGGGATGGACGGCTCCGGCGCGGGCGCGGTGGCGAGCGTGATCGCTCGGGCCGGACAGCGCAGCACCGCGTCCCGGACGGCCCGCAGGTTCTCGGGCTCCGACGCGCCGGGAAGCACGAACGACAGGCCGTCCTCGTCCCCCTGATCGAATACATCGGGTGCCGCGAGCACACACTGTCCGGCACCCACGCAGGCGTCGCGGTCCACTTCCACACTCATCGCGCTCCACTTCCGCTCGGTCGCGCTCGGGCGCTCGGGGCCGTCCCGGTGCCCCGCGGCCGGGGGCCGGGTCACCAGGTCACCGGTACTTCGTGCACGCCGAACATGATCGCGTCGTTCTTGAACGGCAGTTCCGTCACCGGCACGGCCGTCCGCAGTCCCGGGATCCGGCCGAAGAGCGTGCGAAAGACGATCTCCAGTTCCAACCGGGCCAGGTTCTGCCCGAGGCACTGGTGGATGCCGTATCCGAACGCCACATGTGTGCGGGTGTCCTGGTGGATGTCCAGCACCTCGGGATGTGCGAACACGCTCGGATCCCGATTGGCCGCCGCGTTCGACAGCAGCACACCCTCGCCCGCGCGGATGGTCACCCCGCCGATCTCGATGTCGGCGATCGCGATCCGGCTGGTGACGTTGTCCGCGACGCTGAAGTAGCGCAGCAGTTCCTCCACCGCACGCGGTGCCAGTGTGGGGTCGGCGAGCAACGCGGCCACCTGGTCGGGGTGTTCCAGGAGCGCCACGGTACCCAGCGAGATCGTGCTCGCCGTGCTCTCGTAGCCGCCGACCAGGATCAGCAGCGCGAGCCCGGTCAGGTGCCCGTGGTCGTCGCGGCCCTCGTCCCGGTGCTTGACCACCAGCCGACTGAGCATGTCGTCCTGCGGCTGCTTGCCCTTGATCAGCAACAACTCGCCGAGATAGGTGCGCAGTTCCCGCAGCGCGGCAGCGCGTTCCTGGGCGGTGTGGATGCGACTGACCATGATCATCGCATGTCGCTGGATGTGGTCCAGGTCCTCGTACGGGACGCCGAGCAGGTCACATATGGTCAGTGACGGCACGGGCAGCGACAGTGCCTGGACCAGGTCCACCGGCCGCGGCCCGGCGAGCATCGCACTGACGCAGTCGTCCACGATCTCCTGGATGCGCGGGCGCATGCGGGCGATCCGACGCACCGTGAACTCGTTGATCACCATCCGCCGGTACGTGGTGTGCTCCGGCTGATCCATCCACGGCAGGAAACCCTTCGACTGCTCGTCGAAGGACTGCTTGCGCGGAGCCAGTGCCGGGAATTCGGGATGCGCGCCGTTGGCACTGAGATTGGGGTCCAGGAAGAGTCTGCGCACGTCCTGATGCCGGGTGATCAGCCAGGCGGCTTTTCCGCTCGCCAATTGCACCTGCGTGATGGGGCGTTCGCTCCTCAGCTCGGCGTACTGCGGCGAGAGGTCGAACGGACACGATCTCGGCATGGGAAACGTCGGCAGGTGTGCCGAGGCGGTCTCTGTCACGATGCAACTCCCTTACCGGCAAGTCATGAGCAGCCAGTGTCGGAGTCCGCGCTTAAACGCCCCTTAGCACCTTCTTAAAGGCGACGGCCTTGGCCCACGGCCCCCATCCGCCGCGAAACCGCAGGCCGGAGGATGTTAAGGACGTTTTAAGCGCCCTCTAAGCACCTCTGCGAACGCTGAGCGGCACGGTGCCCGACTGCTGCTCCGGTCGGCGAAACGTACGTTCTCTCCCACCTGTTGAGGCTGATACCGGATGGCGAACGAAGACAAGCTGCGCGACTATCTGCGGCGGGTGACGGGCGAGCTCCAGGAGACGCGCGACCGGCTGCGCGAGCTCGAAGCCGGCCGGTCGGAACCGATCGCGATCGTGGGGATGGGATGTCGCCTTCCGGGCGGCGTGCGCGACGCCTCGGACCTGTGGCGACTGGTTCGCGACGGCGTCGACGCCATCTCGGCGTTTCCCGACGACCGGGGCTGGGACCTGGAGTCGGCCCACGACCCGGATCCGGACGCCATCGGGCACACCTACGTCGGAGAGAGCGGTTTCCTGCACGACGCGGGCGACTTCGACGCGGGCTTCTTCGGGATCTCACCGCGCGAGGCGACGGCCATGGACCCGCAGCAGCGCCTGCTGCTGGAAACCGCGTGGGAAACCCTCGAAAACGCCAGGATCGCCCCGACCGCACTGTTCGGGGGCAACACCGGGGTCTTCACCGGGGTGATCGCCCAGGAATACGTCCCCGCCGGCCGGGACGCGGTCACCCGGGCCGGGGAGGGCTACTTCCTGACCGGGAACACGGTGAGCGTGGCGTCCGGGCGAATCGCGTACGCACTGGGCCTGGAGGGCCCGGCCGTCACGGTCGACACCGCCTGCTCGTCGTCCCTGGTCGCCCTGCACCTGGCCTGCCAGGCGCTGCGCAACGGCGAATGCGATCTCGCGCTCGCGGGCGGCGCGACGGTCCTGCCCAGTCTGAACCCGTTCCTGGAGTTCAGCCGCCAGCGCGGTCTGGCCCCGGACGGCCGCTGCAAGCCCTTCGCCGCCGGCGCCGACGGGTTCGCGCTGGCCGAGGGCGTCGGCCTGGTCCTGCTCGAACCCCTGAGCCGAGCCCGCGACAACGGTCACACCGTGCTGGCGGTGATCAGGGGTTCGGCGGTGAATCAGGATGGTGCCAGCAATGGTTTGACGGCGCCGAGCGGTCCGTCGCAGCAGCGGGTGATCCGGGCGGCGTTGGCGGGTGCGGGGTTGACGGCGGATCAGGTCGACGTGGTGGAGGCGCATGGGACCGGGACGGCGTTGGGGGATCCGATCGAGGCGCAGGCGTTGTTGGCCACGTACGGGCAGGGCCGTGATCGCGAGCGGCCGTTGTGGTTGGGGTCGGTGAAGTCGAATATCGGGCACACCCAGGCCGCGGCCGGGATCGCCGGTGTGATCAAGATGGTCCAGGCGTTGCGGCACGAGACGTTGCCGGCGACGTTGCACGTGGACGAGCCGACGCCGCACGTCGACTGGGAATCCGGTGCGGTCTCCTTGTTGACGGAGGCCCGGCCGTGGCCGCGCACCCCGGATCGGCCGCGGCGGGCGGCGGTGTCCTCGTTCGGGATCAGCGGCACCAACGCCCACCTCGTCCTCGAACAGGGCGACCCCACCCCGAACGAGGTCGGCGTCGAGGACGCCGACGGCATCTCCGTGCCCTGGCTGCTGTCGGGTCGGACCGAACCGGCGCTGCGGGCCCAGGCCGCCCGGTTACGGGACTTCGCGGTGGCGCATCCCGACGCGGATACGCGTGGAGTCGGCGCGGCGCTCGCCCGTACCCGCGCCGCCCTGGAGCATCGGGCCGCCGTGCCCGCCGACGACCGCGCCGACCTCCTGGCCGGGTTGGCCGCACTGGCACGCGGCGACCTCGAAGCGGGCGCGGTCCGCGCGATCGCGCACGAGGACTGCCGGGTCGTGTTCGTCTTTCCCGGTCAGGGCTCCCAATGGCCCGGCATGGCCCGCGAACTCCTGGACACCTCACCGGTGTTCGCCCGAGTGCTGGGCGAGTGCGCCGACGCCCTCGCCCCCTACGTCGACTGGAACCTCATCGACGTCGTCACCGGAACCGACCAAGCCCCCAGCCTCGACCGTGTCGACGTCGTGCAACCCGCGCTGTGGGCCATGATGATCAGCCTCGCCCGCCTGTGGGAACACCACGGCATCCACCCCGACGCCGTCATCGGCCACTCCCAAGGCGAAATCGCCGCCGCCCACATCGCCGGAGCCCTCACCCTCCACGACTCCGCCCGCATCATCGCCCTACGCTCCCAAGCCATCACCACCCTCACCACCCACGGCGGCATGCTCTCCATCGCCCAACCCCCACACACCGTCGAAGAACTCCTCACCCACCACCCCCACCTCACCATCGCCGCCCTCAACGGCCCCCACTCCACCGTCATCTCCGGAAACCACCAAGCACTCGACCAACTCCAGGCACACTGCCTCGACAACGACATCCGACACCGACGCATCCCCGTCACCTACGCCTCACACAGCCCCCACGTCGAACCACTCCACCAACACATCCTCACCGACCTCGCCGACATCAAGGCCGTGGCCGAGGACATCCCGATGTACTCCACCGTCACGGCGGCACCGCTCGACGGCACCGCCTGCACCCCCGAGTACTGGTACACCAACCTCCGCACCACCGTCCGCTTCCAGGAGACCGTCGAAGCCCTCCTCACCGACGGACACACCCTCTTCATCGAGACCAGCCCACACCCGGTGGTCACCGTCGGCCTCGACGAGACCATCGACGCCCACCCCGTCCGCGCCGCGGCGATCGGCACACTGCGTCGCGAACACGGGGATCTCCGTACGTTCCACGCCGCCGTCGCACACGCGCACATCCACGGCGCGACCCCGGACTGGGACACGTTCCTCCCACCCTCGATCGCGACCGATCTGCCCACGTACGCGTTCCAACGAGAGCGCTACTGGCTCGCCTCGACGACACCGACGCACACGGCGGGCTTCGATCAGCGCGAGTCGACCCATCCGCTGCTCGACGCCGGCACGGAACTCGCGGACGGACTCCTGCTCACCGGGCGGCTGTCGCTCGCCACCCATCCCTGGCTCGCCGACCACGCGGTACACGAGACCGTCCTCCTCCCCGGCACCGCCTTCCTCGACCTCGCCCTGCACGCCGCGACCCGGTTCGAGGACACTCCCGATCTGGAAGAGCTGACGCTGGAGAATCCGCTGCCGCTCTTCGAGCGACAGGCGGTTCGGCTACACGTCAGCGTGGGCCCTGCCGACGACACCGGGCACCGGCCCCTGACGATCGACTCCCGGGCCGAGACCACGGATCCCGACGCCGCGCCGCGCGCCTGGACCCGGCACGCCACCGGCACCCTCGCGCCGGCCGCCGAGGCCACCGAACCCGCGCGAGTCGACGCCGTGGAACCCCCGGCCGGCGCGCGCCCGATCGACCTCGCCGACGCGTACGCGGAACTGGCCGCGCAGGGTCACCACTACGGGCCGCTCTTCCGAGGGCTGACCGCCCTGTGGCGCGACGGCGACGACCTCTACGCCGAGATCCGCCTGCCGGACGACGCCGACCCGACCGGCCACACCATCCACCCCGCCCTCCTCGACGCCGCGCTGCATGCCGTACTGCTCACCCGGGACGACACCGAGACCACCCGACTTCCGTTCGCCTTCACCGGTATCCGGCACACGGCCACCGGTGCCACCCGTGCGCGGGTGCGCCTGGGTTCCGGCGGCGAACACGGCTTCTCGGTCGCTCTCGACACCCCGCAGGGCGACCACCTCGTCACGATCGACACCGTAACCACTCGGCCGATCGACGCCGCCCGGCTCGCCGCGCTCACGCCACGGAACGAGCAGGGTCTGCACGAGCAACGCTGGCAGCCGCTCCCGACGACAGCGGGCCCGGCGGCCGGAGCCCGTATCTGGGCGATGCTCGGTCGCCCCTCCGCCAACCTCGCCGAGGCCATGGACGCCTCCGGCACCATCTTCGACACCCACCAGGACCTCGCGGCGCTTCGCGAGGCGGTCCGCAACGGGGCTCCGGTCCCGGACGTCGTGATCGCGCACGCCGGCCGGATCCCGGCCGAAGCCGACACCTCGGACATACCCGGGCAGGCCCGTGCGGCGATATCGGGTGCCCTTGCTCTGTTGCAAGAGTGGCTCGGGTACGAGGAGTTCGCCGCGTCCCGCCTGGTGTTCGTGACCAAGCAGGCGATCGCCACCCACCACGGCGATCACCTCGACAACCTGCCGCACGCGCCACTGTGGGGCCTGGTCCGCGCGGCCCAGAGCGAGCACCCCGACCGATTCGGGCTGGTCGACGTGGCCGCGGGCACCAAGACCGCGAATGTCATCGCGGCCGTGGCCGCCGACCGGCCACAGGTCGCCGTCAGGCAGCAGCAGTTGCTCATCCCGGAGTTGGTCCCGTACCTGCCGCCGCTCACCGTGCCCACCGACGCGCCGACCTGGCGGCTCGGTATGACCGGCCGGGGCACCCTGGAGAACGTGGCGCTGCTGCCCGTGACCGAGCCGGACGGCCCGCTGACCGCCGGCCGGGTGCGAGTCGCGCTGCACGCGATCGGTCTCAACTTCCGCGACGCGCTGATCGCGTTGGGAAGTTACCCCGGCGCGGCACCGATCGGCAGCGAGGGTGCGGGGATCGTACTGGAGACCGGCCCGGGTGTGTCGGACCTCGCGCCCGGCGACGCGGTGATGGGGCTGTTCGCGGACGGCGTGGGCCCGACGGCCGTCGCCGACCGACGCGCCCTCGCCCCCGTGCCCAAGGGCTGGACGTTCGCGCAGGCGGCCGGCGCCCCGGTCGCGTTCCTCACCGCCTACCACGGGCTGGTCGACCTGGGTGGGCTGCGCTCGGGCGAATCGGTGCTCGTGCACGCGGCGACGGGCGGCGTCGGCATGGCCGCGGTCCGAATAGCCCGACACCTGGGCGCCGAGCCGTACCCGACCGCGAGCCCCGGCAAGTGGCATCTCCTGCGCGCCCAGGGCTTCGACGAGGCGCACATCGCCTCCTCGCGCAGCCTCGACTTCGAGGAGCATTTGCTGCGTTCCACCGACGGCAGGGGGGTGGATGTCGTCCTGAACTCGCTCGCCGGGGAGTACGTGGACGCCTCGCTGCGGATGTTGCCGCGCGGTGGACGATTCGTGGAAATGGGCAAGGCCGACATCCGCGATCCGGAGACGATCGCGAGCGCACATCCCGGCGTGGTCTACCGCGCGTTCGACCTGAACACGATCGGTCCGGACGAGGTTCGGCGCATCTTCGCGGTCCTTTCCCCACTGTTCGCGGACGGCACCCTCGAACCGCTGCCGACGACCGGTTGGCACGTCACGCACGCTCCCCAGGCCCTGCGACACCTGTCCCAGGGACATCACACCGGGAAACTCACGCTCACCCTCCCCCGGAGCATCGACCCCGACGGGACGATCCTGATCACCGGCGGCACCGGAACCCTCGGCACACTCACCGCACGCCACCTCGTCACAGCACACGGCGCCCGCCACCTCATCCTCACCAACCGATCCGGCAACACCCCACAAGCCCAGGCACTACACGCCGAACTCACCGAACTCGGCGCCCACGTCACCATCACCCCAACCGACGCCACCGACCCCCAACAAACCGACACCCTCCTCGCCTCCATCGACCCCACCCACCCACTCACCGCCATCATCCACGCCGCCGGCACCCTCGCCGACGCCACACTCGCCAACCAGACCACCGAACACCTCCACACCGTCCTACCACCCAAAATCGACGCCGCGTGGCACCTGCACGAGAGGACCAAGCACCTTCGACCGACACCCACCCTCATCCTGTACTCCTCCGCGGCCGGAATCCTCGGCAGCCCGGGACAGGCCAACTACGCCGCCGCCAACACCTTCCTCGACGCCCTGGCCCAACAACGCCACACCCGGGGACACCCCACCGTCAGCCTCGCCTGGGGTCCGTGGCGGCAGACCAGCAACCTCACCGCCGGCCTCGACACCGCCGACCACGAACGTCATCGCGCCCTGGGCATCACACCCCTCGGGTCGGCACACGCGCTCGGCCTGCTCGACATCGCGCTCACCACTCCCCATCCCGCCCTCGTTCCGATCAACCTCGTTCGCCGGCAGACCCGTTCCGCCCGGCCGTCGCCCTCGTCCGGGTCGACCGAAGGCGTGGTCGCCAGGCTCGCCGCGCTGTCGGAAGCCGAGCAGCACCGCATGCTGCTCGACCTGGTCCGCACCCACGCGGCCACCGTCCTCGGGCACCCCACCGCGCAGACGATCGACGTCGAACAGGGCTTCATGGACCAGGGGTTCGACTCACTCACCGCGATGGAACTGCGCAACCGGCTCAGCTCCGCGCTCGACCATCGGTTGGGCAGCACGGTCCTGTTCGACCACCCGACTCCGGTCGCCTTCGCCCGCTACCTGCGCGCCCGACTGGTCCCGGAGGCGGATCCCCCGCGCTCGGCGGCGGCCGAACTGACGCGCCTGGAAACGATCCTGGCCGACCCGCCGCCGGACGAGGCGACCCGTACCGAACTGGCCGAACGACTCTCGGCCCTCCTGGCGCGACTGAACGCACGGCAGTCCCACGCCGCGACCGAGGGTGCCCCCGGCACCGACATCGCGTCGGCCACGGACGACGAGATCTTCGAGTACATCAACGAGGAATTCGGCATTTCCTGACCCGCCAGCAGTCACCTGCTCCCACCTGTTGAGGCTGATTCCGGATGGCGAACGAAGACAAGCTCCGCGACTATCTCAAGCTCGTGACGCTCGACCTCAAGCAGACGCGCGACCGGCTGCACCAGGTCGAGACACAGCGCCACGAGCCGATCGCGATCGTCGGTATGGGCTGTCGCTTCCCGGGCGGCGTACACGATCCGGCCGACCTCTGGCAACTGGTCACCGCAGGCACCGACGCCATCACGACCGATCCGGGCACCCGGGGTTGGCGCTTGGAGGACCTGTACGATCCCGACCCGGAAGCCGACGGTCGCACCTACGCCCGCGAGGGTGGATTCCTGCACGACGCGGGCGACTTCGACGCGGGCTTCTTCGGGATCTCACCGCGCGAGGCGGCGGCGATGGACCCGCAGCAGCGGCTGCTCCTGGAGACCGCGTGGGAGACGCTGGAAAGTGCCCACATCGACCCGACCACGCTGCGCAACAGCGGCACCGGCGTCTTCACCGGCGTGATCGCGCAGGATTACGGGTCGAACGTCGCCCCCCGGGACGCCCGCGCCCTCGGGGGCTACCTGGCCACCGGCACGACCACGAGTGTGGCGTCGGGGCGGGTCGCGTACACGTTGGGTCTGGAGGGTCCGGCGATCACCGTCGACACCGCCTGCTCGTCGTCGCTGGTGGCGATCCACCTCGCGAGCCAGGCACTGCGCAACGGCGAATGCGACCTCGCGCTCGCGGGCGGCGTCACCGTCATGTCGACCCCGACCCCCTTCCTGGAGTTCAGCCGCCAGCGCGGACTGGCCCCGGACGGCCGCTGCAAGCCCTTCGCCGCCGGCGCCGACGGATTCGCACTCGCCGAGGGCGTCGGCCTGGTCCTCCTCGAACCCCTGAGCCGAGCCCGCGACAACGGCCACACCGTACTCGCCGTGATCCGGGGTTCGGCCGTCAACCAGGACGGTGCCAGCAGTCGACTCACCGCGCCGAACGGGCCCTCCCAGGAGCGGGTGATCCGCCAGGCGCTCGACAGCGCGCAATTGGTACTCGGCGACATCGACGTGGTGGAGGCGCATGGGACCGGGACGGCGTTGGGGGATCCGATCGAGGCGCACGCGTTGTTGGCCACCTACGGGCAACACCGCGACCCCGAGCGGCCGTTGTGGTTGGGGTCGGTGAAGTCGAACATCGGACACACCCAGGCCGCGGCCGGGATCGCCGGTGTCATCAAGATGGTCCAGGCGTTGCGGCACGAGACCCTGCCGGCGACGCTGCACGTGGACGAGCCGACGCCGCACGTCGACTGGGGCACCGGCGCGGTCTCCTTGTTGACCGAGGCCCGGCCGTGGCCGCGCACCCCGGACCGGCCGCGGCGGGCGGCGGTGTCCTCGTTCGGGATCAGCGGCACCAACGCCCACCTCGTCCTCGAACAGGGCGACCCCACCCCGCAGGACAGCGACCACGTGGACCCGCCGGGCCCGGCCGTGGTCACGTTGTCCGCGAAGGACGAGCACGCCCTGCGCGCGCACGCCGAACGCCTGCGCGCACACCTGGACACACACCCGGGTCTCACGCCCGCTCGCGTCGCCGCCGGACTCGCCGCCCGCGCCGCGTTCACCCACCGCGCCGCGATCGTCACCGACGACCGCGACGAACTCGTGGCCGCGCTCGACGCCCTGGCCGACGACGACGCGTCCCATCCCGCCCTCGAACGCGACATCGTCCGTCCGGGTAAGACCGTCTTCGTCTTTCCCGGTCAGGGCTCCCAATGGCCCGGCATGGCCCGCGAACTCCTCGACACCTCACCGGTGTTCGCCGAGCACCTCAACGCCTGCGCACAGGCGTTAGCCCCCTACGTCGACTGGAACCTCGTCGACGTCGTCACCGGAACCAACGAAGCCCCCAGCCTCGACCGCGTCGACGTCGTGCAACCCGCGCTGTGGGCCATGATGATCAGCCTCGCCCGCCTATGGGAACACCACGGCATCCACCCCGACGCCGTCATCGGCCACTCCCAAGGCGAAATCGCCGCCGCCCACATCGCCGGAGCCCTCACCCTCGAAGATTCCGCCCGCATCATCGCCCTACGCTCCCAAGCCATCACCACCCTCACCACCCACGGCGGCATGCTCTCCATCGCCCAACCCCCACACACCACCCGACAACTCCTCACCCACCACCCCCACCTCACCATCGCCGCCCTCAACGGCCCCCACTCCACCGTCATCTCCGGAAACCACGAAGAACTCGACCAACTCCAGGCACACTGCGAGACCCACGACATCCACGCCCGTCGCATTCCGGTCACCTACGCCTCACACAGCCCGGACGTCGAGCCACTCCACCAACAAATCCTCACCGACCTCGCCGATATCACCCCCCAACCCACCACCGTCCCCCTCTACTCCACCGTCACCACCACACCCATCGACGGCACCCACCTCACCCCCGAACACTGGTACACCAACCTCCGCACCACAGTCCGCTTCCAAGAAACCATCGAAACCCTCCTCACCGACGAACACACGCTCTTCATCGAAGCCAGCCCACACCCGGTGCTGACCACGCCGATCGAGGACACCATCAACGAGCGGAGCGTCCGCGCACACACCGTCGCCACCCTCCGCCGCGACCACGGCGACCTGCACCGGTGGCACACGGCTCTCGCACACGCCTACGTGGCCGGACGCACCCCCACCCGGTTCGCCGCACCCCAGCCCCAAGAGCAGCTGCCCACATACCCGTTCCGGCACGAGACCTTCTGGCTCGCCTCGGCACGGCACGAGCACACAGCCGGCTCCGGGCAGCGCGCCGCGACCCATCCCCTCCTCGACGCGAGCATGGAACTGGCCGACGGAGCAGCGCTGTTGCTCACCGGGCGGCTGTCGCTCGCCACCCATCCCTGGCTCGCCGACCACGCCGTACACGACACCGTCCTCCTCCCCGGCACCGCCTTCCTCGACCTCGCCCTGCACGCCGCCGGCCTCACCGGATGCTCGACGATCGAGGAACTCACCCTGGAAGCCCCGTTACCGCTGCCCGAGCACCACGCGCTCCACCTCCAGATCAGCGTCGGCGCCCCGGACGGACACCAACGCCGGGCCCTGTCCGTGTACTCGCGTCCCGAAACGCACGACCCCGAAGACTCCACCGGTTCCGACCGATCCGACAGCCCATCGGTGGCCTGGACCCGACACGCCACCGCCACGCTGGGCACCGGATTCTGGACCGAGCCGGCGTCCACGACCGAGCGCCGTCCGGCGGGCGCCGTCGCCGTGGACATCGGCAACGCCTACGCGGACTTCGCCGAGCAGGGCTACCACTACGGGCCGACCTTCCAGGGGCTGACGGCACTGGCGCGCGACGACGCGGGTTGGCACGCCGAAGTCCGCCTGCCGGATGCCGCCGACCCGACCGGCCACGCCATCCACCCCGCCCTCCTCGACGCGGCACTGCACCCGTTGCTGCTCGCCGAGGCCGGCGCCGAGGAGATCCGGCTGCCGTTCACCTTCGGCGGGATCCGGCTCTCCCCCGACTTCGTACGCGGTACGCACGCACACGCGCACATCACCGCCACGGGCAACCACGAGCACGCCATCACGCTGACCGACGACGCCGGGCGCCGCGTCGCGACCGTCGCCACGGTCACGACCAGGCCGATCAGCCGTGCGCAGCTCGCGATCTCGACGGCCCGATCGAACGAGTCGCTGCACCGACTCGACTGGCACCCCTACCCCACGAAGGTCGATACTCCCCCGGACACCGCGGGGTGGGCGGTCCTCGGCACCCCCGAAGACATCGGGGCGATTCCCGCCCTCGCCGCGCTCGATCTGCCCGCACACCCCGACGTGCCCTCGGCACTCCGGGCGGGCGCCGGCACGCTCCTCCTCGCCGCGCCGCAGGTCATGTCGCACGAACCGGCGCTGCCCGCCGCCGCGTTCCGGACCACGGCGCTGATACTGCGCGGGCTTCAGGACCGGCTCGCCGTCGACGACTCGCGCGCCTCCTCCGCTCGGCTGGTCGTCGTCACCAGCCGGGCCGTACCCACCCACCACGGCGATCCCCTGACCAACCTGGCGCAGGCCCCACTGTGGGGGCTGCTCCGGAGCGCGCAGGCCGAGCACCCCGACCTGTTCGCCATCGTGGACACCGACCCGCACGCCGACCCCGGCCTGCTGGCCGCCGCGATCGCCGCCGGCGCGACCGACGGGCAACCGCAGCTCGCGATCCGGCACCGGCAGATACTCGCACCCCGACTTGTCCGACACACATCACCGTTGGTGGTTCCGTCGGGCCCGACCCCGTGGCGGCTGGAAGTACCCCGTCCGGGCGGCTTCGACGGGCTCGCGCTCGTACCCGCGCCCGAGCTGACCCGTCCACTGGGCCCCGGTGAAGTGCGCTTGGCCCCGGCGGCGGTCGGCCTCAACTTCCGAGACACCCTGATCACGCTCGGGCTGTACCCCGGGGAGCGTCCGCACGTGGGCGGCGAGGGCGCCGGCACGGTGCTCGAAGTCGGGCCGGATGTGCCGAACGTGCGCCCTGGTGATCGGGTCATGGGCCTCCTGGAACACGGCACCGCGTCGGTGACGATCACCGATCATCGACTGCTCATGCCGGTACCGGACGACTGGTCGGACGCGCAGGCGGCGGCCGTCCCCGTAGCGTTCGCCACGGCGTACCACGCGCTGCACGACCTGGCGGCCCTGCGTCGCGGCGAGCGGTTGCTCATCCACACCGCCACCGGCGGCGTGGGCCAAGCCGCCGGCCAACTCGCCCGGTACATCGGCGCCGACGTCTACGCGACGGCGAGCCGGAGCAAGCACGAGACCCTGGCCGAGCTGGGCTATCAGGCCGACCGCGTGGCGGACTCCCGTACCCACGACTACGCCGACCGGTTCCTGACCGCCACCGACGGGGCCGGTCTGGACGTGGTCCTGCACTCGCTCGCCGACGAACACACGGACACCACACTGCGGTTGCTGCCTCGCGGCGGGCGGTTCATCGACATGGGCAAGGCCGACATCCGAGACGGCGCGGAGGTCGCGGCGCGGCATCCCGGGGTCGAGTATCGGGCGTTCGATCTGACCGACGCGAGATTCGACCGGATCGGCCGGATCTTCGCCGTACTGGCCCGGTTGTTCGCCAACGGCTCCATACGGCCGCTGCCGACGACCGGTTGGCACGTCACACACGCTCCCCAGGCCCTGCGACACCTGTCCCAGGGACATCACACGGGGAAACTCACGCTCACCCTCCCCCGGGGCATCGACCCCGACGGGACCATTCTGATCACCGGTGGCACGGGGACCCTCGGCACACTCACCGCACGCCACCTCGTCACCCAACACGGCGCCCGCCACCTGATCCTCACCAACCGATCCGGCAACACCCCGGAAACCGAGGCACTACAGGCCCAACTCACCGAACTCGGCGCCCACGTCACCATCACCCCAACCGACGCCACCGACCCCCAACAAACCGACACCCTCCTGGCCTCCATCGACCCGGCCCACCCACTCACCGCGATCATCCACGCCGCCGGCACCCTCGCCGACGCCACACTCGCCAACCAGACGACCGAACACCTCGACACCGTCCTGCCACCCAAAATCGACGCCGCGTGGCACCTGCACGAGAGGACCAGGCACCTTCGACCGGCACCCACCCTCATCCTGTACTCCTCCGCCGCCGCAACGCTCGGCAGCGCGGGACAGGCCAACTACGCGGCGGCGAACGCCTTCCTGGACGCCCTCGCCCACCATCGCCACTCCCAGGGGCACCCCACCGTCAGCCTCGCCTGGGGTCCCTGGCAGGAGACGAGCAACCTCACCGCCGGACTCGGTGCGGCCGACCATCAGCGCCACCGGGCCCACGGCATCACCCCGCTGACCACGCCGCACGCCCTCGCCCTCCTTGACACCGCACTGGGCACGCCGCATCCCACCCTCGCCCCGATCAACCTCGGACAGCACCGGAGCGAACGCGGTACACGAACGCCGGCTCGTACCGCGACCCCGACCGCGAAGCTCGTCGGGCTCTTCGAGGCGGAGCAAACGCGAACGCTGCTGGAACTCGTTCGCACCCAGGTGGCACAGATCCTCGGACACGCGACGCCGGAGGCGGTCGACGCGGATCGGCCGTTCAAGGACCTCGGGTTCGACTCGCTGACGGCCGTCGAACTGCGCAACCTGGTCAACAACGCGACCGGACTGCGTCTCCCCAGCAGCCTCGTCTTCGACCACCCCACCCCCGCTCGGCTCGCGGCATTCCTGCGCACACAACTCGCCGATGCCGAGCCGACGGCGGCCACGGCCGCGCCTGCGTCCGCGCCGACACCGAGCGCCGCGGTCGTCTCCGCCGGGAGCGAGGAGCCGATCGCGATCGTCGGCATGGGGTGCCGTTTCCCGGGTGACGTGCGGGGGCCGGCGGACCTCTGGCGGCTGATCACCGACGGGACGGACGCGATCAGCGTCCTCCCCGAGAACCGGGGTTGGGACACCGCCCGACTGCACGACCCGGACCCGGACGCCACCGGCCACACCTACGCCCGGGAGGGTGGTTTCCTGCACGACGCGGGCGACTTCGACGCCGTCTTCTTCGGGATCTCGCCGCGCGAGGCGGCGGCGATGGACCCGCAGCAGCGGCTGCTCCTCGAAACGGCGTGGGAAACCTTCGAGAACGCCCGCCTCGATCCCACCGCGCCGACCGTGCGCAACACCGGGGTCTTCACCGGCGTCGTGGCACAGAACTACGCGGACAACCCGGCGCCCCACCACGCGCGCAACCTGGAGGGCTACCTGGCCACCGGCACCACGACCAGCGTGGCGTCCGGGCGCATCGCGTACACGTTGGGTCTGGAGGGTCCGGCGATCACCGTCGACACCGCCTGCTCGTCGTCGCTGGTGGCGATCCACCTCGCGAGCCAGGCACTGCGCAACGGCGAATGCGACCTGGCACTCGCGGGCGGCGTCACCGTCATGTCGACGCCGACCCCGTTCCTGGAGTTCAGCCGCCAGCGCGGTCTGGCCCCGGACGGCCGCTGCAAGCCCTTCGCCGCCGGCGCCGACGGATTCGCACTCGCCGAGGGCGTCGGCCTGGTCCTGCTCGAACCACTGAGCCGAGCCCGCGACAACGGCCACACCGTACTCGCCGTGATCAGGGGTTCGGCGATCAACCAGGACGGCGCCAGCAACGGTTTGACGGCGCCGAACGGGCCGTCGCAGCAGCGGGTCATCCGCAGCGCCCTGACCAACGCCGGATTGACGGCCGATCAGGTCGACGCGGTGGAGGCGCACGGGACGGGCACCACGCTCGGGGATCCGATCGAGGCGCAGGCGTTGTTGGCCACGTACGGGCAACACCGCGACCCCGAGCGGCCGTTGTGGTTGGGGTTGGTGAAGTCGAACATCGGGCACACCCAGGCCGCCGCCGGGATCGCCGGTGTGATCAAGATGGTCCAGGCGTTGCGACACGAGACCCTGCCCGCGACGCTGCACGTGGACGAGCCGACCCCCCACGTCGACTGGGACACCGGCACCGTCTCCCTGCTCACCGAGGCCCGGCCGTGGCCGCGCACCCCGGACCGGCCGCGGCGGGCGGCGGTGTCCTCGTTCGGGATCAGCGGCACCAACGCCCACCTCGTCCTCGAACAGGGCGACCCCACCCCGCAGCACACCGACCGCGTGGACCCGCCGGGGCCGGCCGTGGTCACGTTGTCCGCGAAGGACGAGCACGCCCTGCGCGCGCACGCCGAACGCCTGCGCGCCCACCTCGTCGAGCGCCCCGAGACGACGCCGGCCGCGCTCGCCGCGGCCCTGCGTACACGTTCCGTGTTCGAGCATCGGGCGACGATCGTCACCGACGACCGCGACGAACTCGTGGCCGCACTCGACGCCTTGGCCGCCGACGCGTCCCACCCCGCCCTCGACCGCGACGTCGCCCGCCCGGGTAGGACCGTGTTCGTGTTCCCGGGCCAGGGCGCGCAATGGGTCGGCATGGGCGCCCGACTCCTGGATACGTCACCGGTGTTCGCCGAACACCTCAACGCCTGTGCCGACGCTCTCGCCCCCTACGTCGACTGGAACCTCGTCGACGTCGTCACCGGAACCGACCAAGCCCCCAGCCTCGACCGCGTCGACGTCGTGCAACCCGCCCTGTGGGCCATGATGATCAGTCTCGCCCGCCTGTGGGAACACCACGGCATCCACCCCGACGCCGTCATCGGCCACTCCCAAGGCGAAATCGCCGCCGCCCACATCGCCGGAGCCCTCACCCTCCACGACTCCGCCCGCATCATCGCCCTACGCTCCCAAGCCATCACCACCCTCACCACCCACGGCGGCATGCTCTCCATCGCCCAACCCCCACACACCGTCGAAGAACTCCTCACCCACCACCCCCACCTCACCATCGCCGCCCTCAACGGCCCCCACTCCACCGTCATCTCCGGAAACCACCAAGCACTCGACCAACTCCAGGCACACTGCCTCGACAACGACATCCGACACCGACGCATCCCCGTCACCTACGCCTCACACAGCCCCCACGTCGAACCACTCCACCAACACATCCTCACCAACCTCGCCCCCATCACCCCCCAACCCACCACCACCCCCCTCTACTCCACCGTCACGGCGGCACCCATCGACGGCACCGCCTGCACCCCCGAACACTGGTACACCAACCTCCGCACCACCGTCCGCTTCCAAGAGACCATCGAAGCCCAACTACGCGACGGGTACACGCACTTCATCGAAGCCAGCCCGCATCCGGTGCTGACCGCGGCCATCCTCGAGATCATCGACGAGAACGCGAACAGCGCCAAGGGCGGTCCGATACCCGCCACCGTGCAGGGCACCCTGACCCGCGACGAAGACACCCCCGCACGGGTACACACCGCACTCGCCCGCGCGTTCGCCACCGGACTGCTCCCCGAGTGGCCGCCCTCGGCCGCGGCGTTCGCGGCGGACGTGCCGACCTATCCCTTCCGGCCCGAGACCTATTGGGTCGAAGCCGGCCACACCCGGGCCGACGCCGGCGGTCTGGGACAACTCGCGTCGCCGCACCCGCTGCTGGGCGCCGCCGTGGAACTGGCGGATGGGGACGGACTGGTGCTGACCGGCCGGCTGTCCCTGGCCACCCACCCCTGGCTCGCCGACCACGCCGTACACGACACCGTCCTGCTCCCCGGAGCCGCCTTCCTCGACCTCGCCCTGCACACGATCGGGCTGCTCGATGGTCGGCACGATCTGGAGGACCTGGTCCTGCACGCTCCGTTGGCGCTCTTCGAGCAGCAGGCGATACACCTGCAACTGTCCGTCGGCGCCCCGGACGAGTCCGGGCACCGCCTGCTGGCCATCCACTCGCGGCCCGAGTCGGCAGACCCCGACTCCGCGCCCGGCGCCTGGACCCGGCACGCCGGTGCCACCGTCGCCCCGGCGGGCGCCCGGGCCACGGCCGACCGGACGACGGCCGGCGCGTGGCCCCCGGTCGGGGCGAAGCCCGTGGATCTGCTCGACCGATACGCGGACTTCGCCCGCCAGGGCTACCGGTACGGGCCGCTCTTCCAGGGGCTGACCGCCCTGTGGCGCGACGGCGACGACCTCTACGCCGAGATCCGCCTGCCGGACGACGCCGACCCGACCGGCCACACCATCCACCCCGCCCTCCTCGACGCCGCGTTCCAGCCGTTGGCGGCCGTCTTCGCCGACGGCCGCGACCTGCACCTGCCGTTCGCGTTCGGCGACGTGCGCCACACGCCGGGGGCGGCCACGTTCGTGCGGGCGCGACTGAGCCGCACCGGATCGAATACGT
The DNA here is from genome assembly GCF_051903075.1 of Embleya australiensis. Lineage (NCBI taxonomy): Bacteria > Bacillati > Actinomycetota > Actinomycetes > Kitasatosporales > Streptomycetaceae > Embleya > Embleya australiensis. Next base: position 7,013,839 of record NZ_CP182422.1, on the reverse strand, counting down.
TCACCGTGACCGTGACCGACCCCGACGGCGCACATCTCCTCGACGTCGAGACGCTGACGACCCGGGTGATCGGCCCGGAACAACTCGCCGCGCTCGACCATCGCCCCGCGAAGGGCCTGCACGTGGTGCGGTGGGAACCGTACGACGCCGGCAACTCCCCGGCGGAGCCCACGAATCCGGTTGTGCTCGCGGAACCCGGTCACTGGCTCGCGACGGCCCTGGCCGCCGCCGGACACGACGTCGTCGCCCATCCACACCTCGATGCGCTGAACGCGGCGATCCGCGCCGGCGCTCCTGTGCCCGCCGTCGTCCTGGTGCCGGCGGACGGGCCGGCGGTCGACCCGTCCGCCGAGGAGGCGTCGGGCATGGACGTACCGCAGGCAGCGCGGTATGCCGTGGAGCGGGCACTCGCGTTGACGCGGGAGTGGCCGGCCCAGCCCGCGTACGAGCGCTCGCGCCTGGTGTTCGTCACCCGCGATGCCGTGGCCACCGGGCCGGGCGAGCGGCTGGACAACCTGGCGCACGCACCGCTGTGGGGGCTGCTCCGCTCGGCGCACAGCGAACATCCGGGCAGCTTCGGGATGGTGGACGTCGACGGCGACGGCGGCCTGCGCGCGCCGCAGGCCCTGGCGTCCGCCGTCACGGCGGCGGAACCCGAGCTGGCCGTCCGGGCGGACCGCCTGCTCGCACCGACGTTGACCGCCTACGCCCCGGCCGGCGCCGAGGAAGAGGAAAACTCGTCCCTCACGATCGACCCCGACGGGACCGTCCTGATCACCGGTGGCACCGGCACCCTCGGGTCGCTGACGGCACGTCACCTGATCACCCGCCACGGCGCCAGGCACCTGGTGCTGACCAGCCGCACCGGTAGCACCCCCGAAACCGACACGATCGTCGCCGAACTCGGGGAGCTGGGCGCCGAGGTCGCCGTCGTGCGAGCGGACGCGAGCGACCCCTCACGGATGGCGGAGCTGTTCGACGGCATCGACCCGGCCCACCCGCTCACCGCGATCTTCCACGCCGCCGGCACCCTCGCCGACGCCGCGCTCACCAACCAGACGACCGAACACCTCGACATCGTGCTGCCCCCGAAGATCGACGCCGCCTGGCACCTGCACACCCTCGGCGCGCGGCTCACCCCCGCCCCCGCCCTGATCCTGTACTCCTCGGCGGCGGCCACGTTCGGCAGTCCCGGGCAGGCCAACTACGCGGCGGCCAACACCTTCCTGGACGCCCTCGCCCACCACCGCCATGCACGGGGCCTGCCCGGCACCAGCCTCGCGTGGGGTCCCTGGCAGCAGACCAGCAACCTCACCGCCACACTCACCGCCGTCGACCACGAACGCCACCGAGACCAGGGCGTCGTCCCCTTGGCGACGCCACACGCGCTCACCCTGCTGAGTTCCGCGCTGGCCGCACCGCGGCCCGCCCTCACCGTGATCGACCTGCGCCGACGCACCGTCGCGCAGCCCGCGCCGAGGCGCCGCGCCTATGCCGAACTCCCGGCCGAGGAACGCCGGAAGGCGCTGCTCGACCTGGTCCGGGACACGGTCGCGAGCGTGTCGGGTCGCGGGGGCAGCGGGCACGAGGAGATCGACGACCGTCAGTTCAAGGACCTGGGATTCGATTCGATGACGGCGGTGGAGCTGCGCAACCGGCTCGGCGCCGCCACCGGACTGCGCCTGCCGGCCACACTCGTCTTCGACCACGCGACCCCGTTCGCGGTGGCCCGTTTCCTGGACGAGCGTCTGGACGACGACGGCGCCTCGGCCACGTCGGCACTCCTGGCCGACCTCGACCGGTTCCACGCGGCAGTGGCCGGGTTGACCGCCGAGGACCGTACGCGCGGCGAGGCCGTCATCCGGCTGCGGGAGATTCTCCGCAGCCTGGACGACGCGCACGACGTCACCGACCCGCAGGCGCCGGACCTCGACACCGAGATCGAGACGGCATCCGCCGCGGGCATCCTCGATCTCATCGACCGGCAGTTCGGTGCGCTGTGAAGCGCCACCCCCGCGAGCCCACGAGCCGCACGCCCGCCACCGCAGCCGCCCATCCATCGCCCGCCGGAAGGCGTCCCGTATGAACGACATCGACGAGCTGAAGCAATTCGTGGAGATCCACGCCAGGTCCCAGAACATCCCGACCGCGCGCTATCGCGAGATCGTCGCGAACGTGACCCACGACCGCGGCGACACCGAGGGCTCGTGGGTCCGGGCATGGAGCGACGCGGCGCGGGAGTTGGAGGCGAAGGGCCGTCCGCTCGACGCCTGTCGGCACTACAACATGGCCCGCTTCCCGTTCGTGGACGGGCCGGCCCGGCAGCACGCCCTCGATCGTTGTGTGGCCGCGTTCGACCTGTGGCGCCGGACCCAGGGCGACATCGAGCCGTTGCACGTGGAATCGCCGGACGGGCCGTTGCGCTGCTGGACGGCCAATCTGTCGCCGACCGGGGCTCGTCCGATCCTGTTGGTGACGGGCGGGATCGTCAGCGTCAAGGAGCAGTGGGCCCCGGTCCTGGCCCAGGCGAAGCGGCTCGGAATGGCCGGTGTGGTCACCGAGATGCCCGGCGTGGGCGAGAACGGGCTGCGCTACGACGCGGACAGTTGGCGGATGTTCCCCGCGGTGCTGGACGCGGTCGCCCGGCACGCGCCGGTGGAGTCGGTGTACGCGGTGGCGTTGAGCTTCAGCGGGCATCTCGCGTTGCGTGCGGCGACGCACGACGACCGGATCAAGGGCGTGATCACCGCCGGGGCGCCGATCGAGCACTTCTTCTCCGACGCGGAATGGCGACGACAGGTGCCCCGGGTGACCCGGGACACCCTGGCCCACCTGGCGCGGGTCGCGCCCGACGAGGTGGGTGCGCACATGAGCGAATGGGGCCTGGGCAAGGACGAGTTGGCGGCCCTGGACATTCCGGTCGCCTACATGACCAGTCTGCGTGACGAGATCATCCCGCCCGGCGACGCGGAGGCGATCCGCGAGCACGTCCGGCGGCTCACGCTGATCGGCAACGACGACGTGCACGGCTCGCCGGACCACGTGGTCGAGACGCGGTTGTGGATCCTGCTGAATCTGCTCCGGATGAGCGGTCGGCGAGGCCCGCAGCGCGCCGTGCTCGGCACGCTGTGGCGCGTGGCGCGCACACGCAACCGCTTCAAGAAGCAGGGCAGGGTCGCGGAAAGGGTGAACGGCTGATGGTGGCGAACACACCGGACGAGACCAGGCTCGTCGAGTATCTCAAGCGGGTGACCGCCAAGTTGGGTCGCGCGCAACAGCGGCTGCGCGATCTGGAGGCCCGGGCCGAGGAGCCGATCGCGATCGTGGCGATGGGCTGCCGCTACCCGGGAGGTGTGCGCGATCCGGAGGACCTGTGGCGACTGGTCGCCGACGGGCGGGACGCGATCGGGTGGTTCCCCGACAACCGGGGCTGGGACCTGGATGCGCTCTATCACCCGGACCCGGACCATCCCGGTACCGCGTACACCCGGCAGGGCGGGTTCCTGTACGACGCCGACCGCTTCGACGCGGGGTTCTTCGGGATCAGCCCGCGTGAGGCCCTGGCCACCGACCCGCAGCAGCGGCAGTTGTTGGAGGTGGCGTGGGAGACGTTCGAGCGCGCGAGGATCGACCCGACGACGTTGCGGGAAACCCCGACCGGGGTGTTCGTCGGGGTGATGTACGACGACTACGCCTCGCGGCTGCACCGGATGCCGGCGGAGTTCGAGGGGCTGGTGGGCAATGGCAGCGCCGGCAGCGTCGCGTCCGGGCGCGTGGCCTACTCCCTCGGGCTCCAGGGGCCGGCGGTGACCGTGGACACCGCCTGCTCGTCGTCGCTGGTGAGTCTGCACGTCGCGGCGCAGGCACTGCGGCACGGCGACTGCTCGCTGGCGCTGGCCGGCGGGGTGACCCTGATGGCCACGCCCGCGCTGTTCGTGGAGTTCAGCCGGCAGCGAGGGTTGTCGGCGGACGGCCGCTGCAAGTCGTTCGGGGCGGCGGACGGCACCGGATTCGCCGAGGGCGTCGGGCTCGTGCTGTTGGAGCGCCTCGGTGACGCGCGGCGCAACGGCCATCCGGTATTGGCGCTGCTGCGCGGCTCGGCGGTCAATCAGGACGGGGCGAGCAACGGCCTGTCCGCGCCCAACGGTCCGGCGCAGGAGCGGCTGATCCGGCAGGCGTTGGCCAACGCGCGGTTGTCGCCGGCCGAGGTGGACGTGGTGGAGGCGCACGGCACCGGGACGTCGTTGGGCGACCCGGTGGAGGCGCAGGCGATCATCGCCACCTACGGTCGGGACCGCCCCGAGGGGCGGCCGGTGTGGCTGGGCTCGATCAAGTCGAACATCGGACACACCCAGGCGGCGGCCGGGGTGGCGGGCGTGATCAAGATGGTGCAGGCGCTGCGGCACGGTGTGCTGCCGCGCACGTTGCACGTGGACGAGCCCTCGCCGCACATCGACTGGGACGCGGGGGCCGTGTCGCTGTTGGCGCGGGAGGTGCCGTGGCCGGCCGTGGAGCGGCCGCGCCGGGCGGCGGTGTCCTCATTCGGGATCAGCGGAACGAACGCGCACCTGGTGCTCGAACAGGCCCCGCCGGACACCCCGGCCACGCCGTCGGGCGGGGACGGGCCGCGTGCGCACGCCCCTGAGGGGCCGGCGCCGTGGCTGTTGTCGGCCCGGAGCGCGCAGGCGTTGCGGGACCAGGCGCGCCGGCTGCACGCGGCGGTCTCGACCGCGCCGGAGCCGGGCGCCGTGGACGTGGGCAGGGCGCTGGCCACCACCCGGACCGCCTTCGAGCATCGTGCGGCGGTGGTCGCGCCGGACGCGGCGGGCCGGCTGCGGGCGTTGGCCGTGCTGGCCGACGGCGGCGTGGCGCCCGGGCTGCTCGTGGGTCGGGCGGCGCGCGGGTCCACCGCGTTCATGTTCACCGGCCAGGGCAGCCAGCGGGCCGGGATGGGCGCCGAACTGGGCTCGGTGTTCCCGGCCTTTCGCACGGCCCTGGACGAGGTGTGCGCGGAGTTGGACCGGCACCTGGACCGGCCGTTGGCGGGTCTTTTGGCGGCTGAGGCCGGGTCGGCCGACGCGGCGCTGTTGGATCGCACCGGGTACACCCAGGCGGCCTTGTTCGCGGTGGAGATCGCGCTGTTCCGTCTTCTGGAGCACTACGGGGTCGAGCCCGACTACCTGATCGGTCACTCCATCGGCGAGTTGGCCGCCGCACACGCGGCGGGGGTGCTGACGCTGCCCGACGCGTGCGCGCTCGTCGCCGCGCGCGGTCGGTTGATGCAGGCGCTGCCCGGTGACGGGGCGATGGCCTCGTTGCGGGCGGGCGAGCGCGATGTGTCGCCGCTGCTGGCGGGCTACGAGGAGCGGGTGGCGATCGCGGCGGTGAACGGGCCGACGTCGACGGTGATCTCCGGGGACGCGGACGCGGTCGCGGCGGTGGCCGCGCGCTGGCGTCATCTCGGGCACAAGGCGCGCACGTTGCGGGTCAGCCACGCCTTCCACTCGCCGCACATGGACGCCATGCTGGCCGACTTCCGCGAGGTGGCCCGCGGGCTCCGCTTCGCCGCGCCGAGGTTGCCGATCGTCTCGAACGAGACGGGAGTGCCGGCCACGGCACGGGAGTTGGCCTCGCCGGAGTACTGGGTCCGCCATGTGCGCGGCACGGTGCGCTTCCACGAGGGGGTGCGCTGGTTGAGTGGGCAGGGCGTCGGTACCTATCTGGAGTTGGGGCCCGACGCGACGCTCACCCCGATGGCTCAGGAATCCTTGGCCGCGGAGCGCGACGCGGCGGTGGTCGCCCCGTTGTTGCGCCGGGACCGGTCGGAGCCGGCGACGGTGGCGGGGGCGCTGGCGCAGGCGCACATCCGAGGTGTCGCGGTGGACTGGCGACGGTGGTTCGCCGACGTCGCGCCGGCGGGGGGCGGGCGCGAGGTTTCGCTGCCCACCTACGCGTTCCAGCGCAGCCGCTACTGGCTGGAGCAGACGGCCGAGCAGACCGCGCCCGAACAGCACACCGGTGGTGCCGAGGCCCGGTTCTGGGCGGCGGTCGAGGAGGGCGACGTCGCCGTGTCCGCGGCCGAGCTGGGCCTGCGCGGCGCGCAGGAGCGGGCGTTGCGCGAGTTGTTGCCCGCATTGTCGACGCTGCGCCGCAGCAGGCGGTGGTGGTATCGCTCGGGGTGGAAGCCGTTGCCGGGCGAGAGCGAGGAGAGCGGCGAATCGCCGTCGTCGGGGCGTTGGTTGGCGGTGGCCGAGGAGGGTGACGCGGGCGCGGTCGCCGACATCGCGGCGCTGTCGTCGGCCGGGCTGCGCCGGGTGTCGCGGGTGCTGCTCGCGCCCGGCGGCGATGTCGCGGACGCGGTGGCGCGGGCGGTGCCGGACGCGGCGGGCATCGACGGGGTGTTGTGGTTCGCGACCGGGTCGGCCGAGTTGGGCGCCGCCGCCGAGCGCACCCTCGCGCTGTTGGCGGCGTTGCACGCGGTGGGGGTCGGGGCGCCGGTGTGGGTGGCGACGCGGGGCGCGGTGTCGGTCGGCCCGGCCGATCCGCCGCGGCGGCCGGCCGACGCGGCGTTGTGGGGGCTGCGGGATCGGCTGCGCGGCGGCGGTCTGGTGGACCTGGGCGAGGTGGTGGACGAGCGGGCCGCCGGGCGGCTCGCGGCGCTGCTGGCCGAACCCGGTGCGGAGAACGAGGTCGCGGTGCGCGCCGACGGGGTCTTCGTGCGTCGCTGGTGGCACACGGCGGTCGAGGCGGGCGAGGCGTCGGCCGAGGGGGCGGCGCTGGTCGTCGGTACCGATCCGCTGGCCTTGGCCGCGGCGCGTCGGCTCGTGCGCGACGGCCGCGAGCGGGTGGTGTTGGCCGGTTCCGGCGCCCGAGCCGTGGCCCGGGATCTGCCGGACGCGGTCACGGTCGTGGACTGCGATCTCGACGACGCGGACGCGCTGGCCGCGTTGGTGGCCGCCGGGTCGGCCGACCATCCGCTCACGCTGCTCGTCTGCGTGGCCGCGACCGTGCGCGAGGCGGCTCCGGCCGTCGTGCTCGACGCCTTGACGCGCGATGGCGGGCCCGCCTCCTTCGTACTGATCTCGCCCGGCGCGGCGGCGCTGCCGGCCCCGGCTCCGGCGGCCGACACGGCCGTTCCCGCCCTGTTCGACTCCCTGGCCCGGCAGCGGCGGGCCGCCGGTCTGCCCGCGGTCGCGGCGTGCTGGGGGCCGTGGACGGAGAGCACGCACGAATTCGGGGCGGGCGACGCGGGCCACGTGGTCGTGGCGGATCTGGTCTTCCCGGCCCTGTTCGGCGCCGCGGCCTCGACGGACGGCGACGTGTCGTTGGTGATCGCCGACGTGCCGTGGTCGGCGCTCGCCTCGCCCGGTGCGCTGGTGCGCGATCTGCCGGAGGTCGCCCGCTCCCACGCGGGCCCCGCGCCCGCGCTCGCCTCGGTGGTGGATCCGGATGCCGCCGAGCGGCTGCGCGAGCGGTTGGCGGCGCTGTCCGTGGACGAGGAGGAGAAGGTGCTGACGGATCTGATCACCGAGCATGCGGCCGCCATCCTGGGCCACGACTCGCCCGCGGCGGTGGACCCGACGGCGAGCCTGCTCGATCTGGGCATGTCCTCGTTCACCGCGCTGCAACTGCGCAACCAACTCAGCGCCGCCACCGGTCTGGACCTGCCCGCGACCGCGCCCTACGACCACCCCTCCCCGGCCGCGTTCGGACGTTATCTGCGGGCCGAACTCGCCGGCCGTACGGCCGCCTGAACCCGGTAAACCCGGCGTTAAGGATCCTTTAAGCGCCCCCCGTGAGAGTCGTCCTCGCCCGCCCCCACCAGAGTCCGGCGGGCCCCGGGCGAGGAGGCACGACCATCGACTCACGGATGCGATCACCTGGATTGACCGGCACGTTGCGGATGATCTGCGCGCTGACGTGTCTGTGTCTCGCCCTCTCCTCCTGCGCCGGCACGCGGGAGGAGAGCGGCGCGGTCGCGGGTGCCGGCAAGACGCTGCGCTACGCGACCGCGACCGAACCCGAATGCCTGGATCCGCAGGTCGGCGGGCGCGACGTGGACGCCCTGATCGATCGGAACATCTTCGACTCCCTCGTCAGCGCGACCGAGGACGGCACCTTCCGTCCCTGGCTGGCCGAGAGTTGGACGATCTCCGAGGACCGGACCACGTACACCTTCCGACTGCGCCCGGGCGTGCGATTCCAGGACGGCACGCCGCTGGACGCGGCGGCCGTCAAGGCCACCCTCGACCACGCGGTGGATCCGAAGGCCAAATCCTTCTACGCGGCCAGTCTGGTCGGCGCGTACGCCGGTGCCACGATCGTGGATCCGCTGGTGATCGAGGTGCGTCTGTCCCACCCCAGCAGTCCGTTCCTCCAGGCGCTGAGCACCCCCTACCTCGGTATCCAGTCGCCGAAGTCGATGCGCGAGAACGCGGGCAGGTTGTGCCAGAAGCCGGTGGGTTCCGGTCCGTTCGGCTTCGTCGAGTGGCGCAAGAACACCAGTGTCGTGCTGAAGCGGAACCCGGACTACAACTGGGGCCCACCCGATGCCAAGCACACCGGCATGGCGAAACTGAAGGGCATCACCTTCTCGTTCGTGCCGGAGAACTCGGTGCGGCTGGGTTCGCTGATGAGCGGTCAGGTGGACGCGATCGGCGAGGTGCCCACGGTGAACGCGGCCACGGTGGCCAAGGCGCTGCGGCTGCTGCGTCATCCGGCGCCGGGCGCGGTGTACACGATCTTCCTGAACAGCGGCAGCGGACCGCTGGTGGACGAACGGGTGCGGATCGCGCTGCAGCGCTCCCTGGATCTGGACCAGTTGATCAAGGCCCTGCATTTCGGGCAGTACGACCGGGCCTGGAGCGTGCTCGGCCCGACCACCGTGGCCTACGACCGTACGGTCGAGGGCTCGTGGAAGTACGACCCCAAGCTGGCGAACCGGCTGCTCGACGAGGCCGGGTGGACCGGCCGCGACGCGGCGGGCTATCGCACCAAGGACGGCCGACGGCTCACCCTCGTGTGGCCATATGCCAAACAACTCTCGCGCGACGGGCGCGAGTTCATCGGACAGGGCATCGCGGCGGACGCCCGCAGGGTCGGCTTCGACGTGCGCTTCGAGCGGGAGGAGCCGGGCGCGCTGAACACCCAACTGGCCTCGGGCAAGGGCCTGGACATGTTCGCGATGAGCTTCGTGCGGTCCGAGCCGGACATCCTGCGGTACTTCTTCGCCTCGGACCAGACCGTGAACAAGGGCGGCGGCAACCTGTTCCGGGTCGCCGATCCACAGCTGGACCGCTGGTTCCGGGACGCGACCACCGACAACGACACGGCCGCCCGCAGGCAGTCCTTCGAGCAGGCCCAGCAATACATCCGCACGCACGCGCTGGCGATACCGGTCTACGTGCCGAAGGCGATGATCGGCACGTCGAAGAAGCTGCACGACGTGGGCTTCGCGCCGGACGCCTACCCACTGTTCTACGACGCGTGGCTGGGGGCGGGACGATGAGCGCTCGACTGGCCTGGTTGGTACGCCGGATCGTGCTCGGCGTGATGGTGGTCCTGGGCGCGGCCACGGCGGCGTTCGCCGCGATGCACCTGATGCCCGGCGACCCGGTGCAGGCGATGCTCGGCCAGAGCGGACGCACGCCCGAACTGGTCGCGCGCGTGCGCCACGACACCGGCCTGGACCGGCCGCTGTACGAGCAGTACGGGCTGTTCCTGGGCCGGTTGGCACGCGGCGACCTGGGTACCTCGTACCAACTCCAGGAAACGGTGACGGAGTTGATCCGCTCGCAGGTCTGGTCCACGGTGGCCCTGTCGCTCGCGGGCTTCCTCCTGGCGATCGTGATCGCGGTGCCGGTGGCGGTGGCCACCGCGGCCCGCCGGCCGGCGCTGCGTCGGCTGACCTCGACGGTGGAACTGGTACTGGCGTCGGTGCCCGGCTTTTGGATCGGGGTGTTGTTGCTGACCGTCTTCTCCTTCCACTGGCAACTCTTCCCGGCGGTCGGCGGCACCGGGGTGCGCGGACTCGTGCTCCCGGCGCTGACCCTGGCACTGACCCTGGTCGGCGTGTTCACCCAGGTGTTGCGGGAGGAGATGGAACGCGCCCTGCGCGAGCCGTTCGTGCTGAGTTCGCGCGCCCGGGGCGCGAGCGAGACCACGGTGCGGCTGCGCCACGCCCTGCGGCACGCGCTCATCCCGCTGCTCACCCTCTCCGGCTGGACCGTGGGCACGCTGCTCACCGGTGCGGTGACCATCGAGACGGTCTTCAACCGCCCCGGGGTGGGCCGACTTCTGGTGACCGCCGTCGACAGCCGGGACTTCCCGGTGATCAGCGGCGTGGTGGTGCTCTCGGCCGCGGTCTTCGCGGTGATCAGCATCGGCACCGACTGGCTGTACACGATCGTGGACGCGCGGGTACGGGAGGTACGGACGTGAGTGACGAGCGGATTCTGACCGCCGCGCTGGTGTTGACCGGGCCGGCGGACGAGGTGATCGCGGACGGCGCGGTACGCGTACGCGACGGCGTCTTCGCCGATGTGGGCCCGCGTCGCGAGGTCGTGGAGCGGGCCGCGCCCGACACTCCCGTACTCGACCTGGCCGGCGCGACGCTGCTGCCCGGTCTGATCGACTGCCATGTCCACCTCGCCTTCGACGCGAGCGAGGACCCCGTCGCCGCGTTGCGCGCGGCCGACGACCGCGACCTGCTGCTGGACATGGCGGGCCGGGCCCGGCGGTTGCTCGACGCGGGTGTGACCACGGCACGCGATCTGGGTGATCGCGGCGGGCTGGCGGCGCGGCTGCGGGACGCGATCGAGGCAGGCACGCTGCCGGGTCCGCGCCTGCTGACCGCGGGGCCGCCGATCACCGTGACCGGCGGACACTGCTGGTTCCTGGGCGGCGCGGCCGACGGCGCGGACCGCATCCGCGAGCGGGTGCGGCGCAACGTGGCCGACGGCGCCGACGTGATCAAGGTAATGAGCACGGGCGGCAGCATGACGGCGGGCGGACCACCCGCCTGGCAGGCGCAGTTCTCGGTCGAGGAGGTGACACTGGTCGTCGCCGAGGCGGCCCGCTTCGGCCGCCGGGTGGCCGCGCACGCGCACGGCACCGCGGGTATCGAGGTCGCCCTCGCCGCGGGGGTGCACACCCTCGAACACTGCTCGTTCGTCACGGAACCGGCCCTGGGCGAGGATCACGAACGCCGGGATCGGCTGATCCGGGAGATCGCGGAGCGCGGCGTGGCGGTGTGTCCGACGTTCAGTGCCACGCTCACCGACGTCGAGCGCCGGCTCGGCCCGGACGTCCTGCGCCCGTGGCTGGATCTGGTGCACCGCCAGTACGAGGCGGGCGTACGGCTGATCGCGGGCACCGACGCGGGCATCGCCCAGGCTCCGTTCGAGGGGTACGCGCAGGGTCTGGAGTGGTACGTACGGGCCGGACTGCCGCCGGGGGCGGTGCTGGAGATGGCCACCACGAACGCGGCGGAAGCGCTCGGCCTGGCCGACCGGATCGGCCGGATCGCGATCGGCCTGGACGCGGACGCGGTCGTGGTCGACGACGATCCGCGCAACGGCTTCGGCACGCTCGCCGACCCCCGGTTGGTCCTGCGCCGGGGCCGGCCGCACGTACCCGCGCCGCGCGCCTCGGCGGAAGCCGCGTGAGCGCGCCCACCCGGGCCCGCATCTCGCGCGCCCGGCACCTTTGCGGCAAGCCCGGATCCACCGTGGGACTCGAAGGGATGGACCGCCGATGAGCGGCGCAGGCATCGCGGCGATCGAAGCCGCTCCGGTCCCGCCGTCCGCCCGACGGCGCACCGCGGCCGGACCCGGACCCGGCCTCGTCGTGGCCGGTGTGGTCCTGGCCTTCGTCGCCCTCGCGGCGCTGTGGCCGGACCTGTTGACCACACGGGCGCCGGACGCCATCGAGCCGGTACAGGCGCTGTCGGGCCCCAGCGCCGAGCACTGGTTCGGCACCGACCAACTGGGCCGCGACATCTACAGCCGCATCGTCGACGGCGCCCGACCGTCCTTGGAGATCGGCGTCGGGGCCACCGTCATCGCGGTCGCGGCCGGCTCGATCCTGGGGGTCGTGGCGGCGACCGCGGGCCGGGTCGCCGACGAGCTGATCATGCGGATCACCGATGTCTTCCTGGCCTTTCCCGGCCTGATCCTGGCCATGGTCCTGGTGGCCGTGCTGGGCCCTGGCACCGGCAACGCGATGTTGGCGATCAGTTGTTCGCTCACGCCGGGCTTCGTGCGGCTGGCCCGGGGCCAGGCACTGGTGGTGCGCGAGGCCGACTACGTACGCATGGCGATCGTCTTCGGCCGCAGCCGTTGGAGTGCCTACCGCACCCACCTGCTCCCGAACACGATGCCGCCGCTGCTGGTTCTGGCGACCGTCAACATCGGCACCGCGATCCTCGCGGGCTCGGCGCTCAGCTTCCTGGGCCTGGGGCCGAAGGACTCCTCCTCGGAATGGGGATCGATGCTCTCCGAGGGACGCGACTATCTCGGCTCGGCCTGGGCCACGGCGGTCTTTCCCGGGCTGGCGATCAGCGTGACAGTCGTCGCTATCAACGTGGTGGGACGCGGCCTGCGGCAACGATTCGACGGGAGGTCCACCGATGGCGACTGATCGCGGTGAACCCTTGCTCAGTGTGCGCGACCTGCGCGTCTTCTTCCCGGGCGGCCGACGCGGTCGGGTCGACGCGGTCCGCGGTGTCGACTTCGACCTGCGGGCCGGCGAAGTGCTGGCGATCGTCGGGGAGTCCGGCTCGGGCAAGAGCGTGACCGCACGCTCCCTGGTCGGACTCGCCGGTCCCGGCGCGCAGGTACGCGCCGACCGGCTGCGCGTGGACGGCGAGGACCTGCGCACCGCCTCGGCACAGCGGCTGCGCCGGATCCGCGGCCTGCGCGTGGGCCTGGTCCTGCAGGACGCGCTGTCCGCGCTGGACCCGGTGCGTACCGTCGGCGCCGAGGTCGGCGAGACCCTGCGGGTGCACAACCTGGTCCGCCGGGCCGAGGCGGTACCGCGCGTGGTGGAACTGCTGGAGCGCGCCCGCGTCCCGGAACCGGCTCTGCGGGCCCGGCAGTATCCGCACCAGCTCTCCGGCGGCCTGCGCCAACGTGCCCTGATCGCCGCCGCGATGGCCGCCGATCCGCCGATCCTGATCGCCGACGAGCCGACCACGGCTCTGGACGTGGGCGTGCAGGCGCGGATCCTCGACCTGCTCGCCGCCAAGCGCGACGCCGGCACCGGCATCCTGCTGATCAGCCACGACCTGGCCGTGGTGGCCCGACTCGCCGACCGGGTCGCGGTGATGTACGACGGGGTGTTCGTCGAGGAGGGCACCACCCGCGAACTGCTCACCGACCCGCGCCACCCGTACACCCGGCACCTGCTCGCCGCGATCCCGGCCGGGCAGGATCGGGACATCCGGTTGTCCGCCGGGCAGCACCGCACCGACGTCGCCGCTCCGGTCGCCCGGGGATGCCACTACGCGCCGCGCTGCCCCCTGGCCGAGGACGCGTGCCGGGTCGAGGAGCCGGTCCCGGTGTCGATCGGCGACACGCACACCGCGCGCTGCCGCCTCCTCGACGCGCCCTGGACACCCGCCGACCGGGTCTCGCGGGCCGAGGGGCGGCCGGCCGGGGAGACGGTCCTGGCCGCCGCGCATCTGTCGAAGTCCTTCCCGGGCCCCGACCGCAGTCGACGGCTCGCGGTGGACGACGTCTCGTTCACCCTGGGCGCGGGCGAAACGCTCGGCATCGTCGGCGAGTCGGGGTCCGGCAAGAGCACCACCGCACAACTGGTACTGGGCCTGCTCGAACCGGACGAGGGGCAGGTCACCCTGCACGGAAGTCCGTGGTCGCACCGGCGCGAGCGTGATCGCCGTCCGCTGCGCCGGCGGATCCAGTTCGTCCCGCAGGAGCCGCTCGCCTCGTTCGACCCCCGGTACACCGTCGCGCGACTGATCGCCGAGGGCCTGGGCGGCACCGCACGCCGGGAGGTGCGCCGGCACCGCGCCCGAATCGCCGAACTGCTCACCCTGGTCGGCCTGGACCCGGCGCTCGCCGATGCCCGACCCCGACTCCTGTCCGGCGGGCAGCGCCAACGGGTGGCCATCGCACGGGCGTTGGCCTCGGAGCCGGACGTGATCGTGTGCGACGAGCCGGTCTCGGCCCTGGACGTATCGGTCCAGGCCCAGATTCTGGACCTGCTGGGCGATCTCCGGCAGGAGTTGGGGGTGGCACTGCTGTTCATCTCGCACGATCTGGGGGTGATCCGCCATCTCAGCGACCGGGTGCTGGTGATGCACGACGGGAAGGTGGTCGAGACCGGTACCGCGCGGGACGTCTTCGACAGGCCGACGCACGAGTACACCCGATCGCTGCTCGCCGCGCTGCCCAGGGTCGGTGACGCGTTCGCCCGGGCCGAGCCGTTGGCGGACTCCGCCACGTGAAACCGGGGCGCGTGCCCCGCGCCCGTCGACGGCCGTCGCAAAAGCTTCACCGCGGCGGCCGTTTCGCCACCGTGTCCGCGGCGGGAGTCGGACGAACAACGAGTGTCCGGCCCCACGGCACGGGGAACCGTAGGGGCCGGACACTCGGGAAAGCCGTGCGGGCAGGTGTGAGTTACCGGCGCACGGCGGTCAGGAGGCCACCATTGGACCGCCCCTGCGCCTGGCGGCCGTAGGAGGCGGCCACATCGGCCCGGTCCAGCAGTCGGGCGTCCCAGCCGTTCTCGCCCAGCCAGGGCATCGTGCCCTCACCGAGACCGCCCTTGGCCATGGCCGCGATCTCGGCCAGTCCGGGCACCGCCTTGGCCTCGGCGAGGAACGCGGACTTGTCCAGGTTGGCGTGCTCGAACGACATCCGGCTGCCGGACGCGGACAGGTCGCCGATCATGCCGAGCAGTCGGGCCGCCTCGTCCGCGGTGAGGTAGCCGAGCACACCCTCGACCAGCCAGGCCGTCGGCACGGTGGGGTCGAACCCGCCCGCGACCAGTCGGGCGGGCCAGTCGTCGTCGCGCAGGTCCGTCATCAACACGTCGCGGGCGCAACGCGGTCGGGCGTCGGCGGCGTCCAACACCTCGTTCTTGAAGTCGAGCAGGTCGCCGAGGTCGATCTCGTACAGGTGGACGCCGGCCGGCCAGTCCAGGCGGTAGGCGCGGGCGTCCAGACCCGCGCCCACCAGAACGACCTGCCGACACCCGGCCTCGGTGGCCGCCAGCAGGTATTCGTCGAAGAAGCGTGTGCGCACGATGACGTTGAAGCTGAGGATCTGCTTCCAGGTGGCTCGGGCCTCGACCTCGGCCGGGTCGCTCTCGTGTTGCTCGGACGCCGCGATGAACAGCGGCGCGAAGGGGTCGTCGAAGAGGCGGTCGGGGCGCCGACTCTCCTCCGCACGCACGTATGTGGCCTCTATCGACGTTCGTGCGATCTTGGAACGCATCCGGACTCCTTCGTCGTGTCGGTGTGACCGGTGTGACGGGTGTATCGGGCGCCGCTGAAACCGCTCTGAAACCGCTCTGAAACGACGCCGGACATCCCGCCCGGACGGGCCCTCGGGCAGGGCCCGTCCGGGACTCGATCAGCTCGACGGCTTGGGCTTGGGCGGGCCCTTGATCACGAAGATCGCGATCAGCAGGGCGGCGCCCACGAAGGCGGTACCGGCCAGGAACGCGCTTTGCATGCCCTCGCTGAAGACGTGCTGCGTCCACTCGGAGGGGGAGGCGCCGTGCCGGTCGCCGTCCGCCGCGTTCTTGCTCGCCGTGCCGAACACCGTGACCAGGATGCCGAGTCCGAGCGCGCCGCCGAGTTGCATCATGGTCTGGAGCACGCCGGAGGCGGCGCCCGCGTCCCTGGGCTCGACCCCGGCCATCACCGTGACGTTCATCGGCATGAAGCTCAGCCCCATCCCGATGCCGAACAGCAGCAGCGGTCCGAACACACCGGTCCAGAAGGAACTGTCCTCGGTGAGCCGCGTGAACCAGAAGAAGGCACCGGTCATCAGCGCCGCGCCGACGATCATCAAGAGCTTGGCGCCGAACCGCTTGAGCAGCTTGGGCACCTGGGTCACGGTGGCGAACATCCCGAGCGTCATGGGCAGGAAGGCGCAGCCGGATTCGGCGGGGCTGAAGCCCAGCACGTCCTGGATGTACTGGCTCAGGAAGAAGAACATGCCGAGCATGCTCGCGGTGAGCAGGAGCACGTTGAGGTAGGCACTGGAGCGATTGCGGTGCGCGAACAACCGCAGCGGCAGGATCGGCGGGTCGATCTTCGTCTCGATCACCACGAACGCGGCCAGCAACACCCCGGCCAGCACGAAGGACGCGATGGTCGTCGCGTCGCCCCAGCCGTCGTCGGGAACGCGGATGAAGGCGTACACCAGAGCGACCATGCCGACGGTCGAGGTGACCGTGCCGAGGTAGTCGATCCTGCTCTTGCGGTGCTCCGGTTCACGAATGTAGCGGGGGGCGAGCAGCGCGACGGCCAGTCCGATCGGCACGTTGATGAACAACACCCAGCGCCACGACGCCCAGTCGGTGAGCACGCCGCCGAGGATCAGTCCGATCGATCCGCCGGCGCCGGCGGTGGCCGAGTAGACGCTGAGCGCCTTGTGCCGAGGGGCGCCCTCGGCGAAGTTGGTGATGATCAGGGACATGGTGCTGGGCGCGGCCAGCGCTGCGCCCACACCCTGGACGGCCCGGGCGGCGATCAGCAGCTCCGGGTTCTGGGCCAGGCCGCCGACCAGGGATGCGATGGTGAAGACCACCGTGCCCAGGACGAGCATGCGGCGCTTGCCCAGGATGTCGCCGATCCGGCCGCCGAACAGCAGCAGGCCGCCGAACGCCAGGGTGTAGGCGTTGATCACCCAGGCCAGGCCGGTGCGCGAGAAGCCGAGGTCCTGTTGGATCTTCGGCAGTGCGATGTTCACCACCGTGGCATCGACGCTGATCATCAGATAACACACCGCGATGATCGCCAGGATGATTCCGGAGTGCGGCGCCGCGGGCGCCGCCGCCGCACGTTCGGTCTCACCGGACAGCGCACGGCTGTCGGCGACGGTGTCGGTGTGGTCCTCGGGCATTTCTCTCCTACGCGGACTCTCGACGCCTGGGTCCCGATGGTCGTGGGAACTTCACACTCGCACGCGGACGGCGTCACGACGGATTATCCAGGGACTGTCCCCGATTAGCCGTTCCGACAATACAGGGATAGTCCCCGTTTTCTCAAGAGGCGTCCGCATCAGGGCTCTGAGCAGGGCGGGGACTATCATGGGCACCTGCTCGGCGGCCCAGGGCGCGCCGACGCGACGCCCTGATGTCACGCAGTAGGGACGTTCACATGACGGTCACCTCCGGAGACCCCGCGGGACCCACCGGTCCGCGACAACCGCCGACGCGAGCCGACGCCCGCCGCAACTACGAGCGGCTGCTCGTCGCGGCCGGCGAGGCATTCGCCGAGAACGGCGCGGGCACCTCGCTCGACGACATCGCCAAGCGCGCCGGAGTCGGCAACGCGACCCTCTACCGCCACTTCCCCACCCGCGAGGTGCTCCTCGAAACGGTCTACCGGGACGAGATCCAACAGTTGGGCGACCACGCGTGGGCGGCGTCACCGTCCGGCGACCCGGTCGAGGCGCTGGCCGACTGGTTGCGCCTGGCGGTCTCCCGACTGCGGGTCTACGAGGGCCTGAAGGGTCTGCTGGAGATCGCCCTGCGCGACGAGAGCGCCGAGTTGGCGTCGTGGTGTCGGGCGACCATCCGATCGGCGGCGGCCCATCTGCTCGCCAGGGCGCAGCGGGAGGGGGCCATCCGCGGCGACATCGACGAGTTGGTGCTGCTGCGGTTCGCCAACGCGATCTCGCTGACCGCCGAGATGAGCACGACCGGCACCGACCCGACGGACCAGCTCATCTCGCTGCTCTTCGACGGGCTGCGCACACGCTGAGCGGGGCTCGCGCAGGCGACGGGCGCGCAGGCGACGGGTGCGGCGCGCGCGGGGCGTCGGCGGCGGCTCGCGCGGACGCCCACGTCGCTCGCTCAGCGGGCGGTGCGCTCCGCGGCGGGTTCGCCGATCCGGACCGCGTCGGCCAACAGGCGGAAGGAATGCACCCGTTCGGGCAGACCGTGGACCAGGCCGAGCGCCATCAACTCGTCCGCGCCGGTCTCCCGGACCAGTTCGCCGACCCGACGACGGATGGTGTCCGGGCCGCCGATGAGGTGATTGTCCAGCCGCTCCTCGATGAACCGTCGCTCCTGGGCGGTGTACGAGCGTCGCGCCGCCTGTTCCGGTGTGGGGTGCAGGCCCGGCATGCCCGTGGTGCGGTGCAGCAGGGAGGTCAGCGCCATCGGCCCGGCCAGCCAGCGCGCCCGCTCGTCGCTGTCCGCCGCGATCACCATCGCCGCGAGGATCGCGTACGGCCGGTCCAGCTCCGGCGAGGGGTGGAAGGTGGTCCGGTACACATCCAGCGCCGCCGCCGCGCCGGCCGGGGCGAGGTGGTGCGCGAACGCGAACGGCAGGCCCAGCATGCCGGCCATCCGCGCGCTGTAGCCGCTGGTGCCCAGCAGCCAGGTGGGCATCCGCGCACCCTGCGCGGGCACCGCCAGCACAGCGGCGGAGTCCGGCGAGGCGGCCGGCTCGAAGTAGCTCATCAACTCGACCAGCCGCTGCGGGAAATCGTCCTGCTCCCCCGGCGCGACCACCCGGCGCAGCGCGCGCGCCGTGCCGGGATCGGTGCCCGGCGCCCGGCCGACGCCCAGATCGATCCGCCCCGGGTGCAGCGCCTCCAGGGTGCCGAACTGCTCGGCCACCACCAGCGGTGCGTGGTTGGCGAGCATCACCCCGCCCGCGCCCACCCGCATCCGGGTGGTGGCGTCGGCGATCCGGCCGATCAACACCGGCGGCGAACAGCTGGCGATGTTGCGCATCGCGTGGTGTTCGGCCACCCAGAACCGGTAGTAGCCCATCTCCTCGACCCGGCGCGCCAGTTCGATGGTCTCGCGCAGCGCGTCGGTGGCGGTCGAACCCTCGAACACCGGTGAGATGTCCAGCACGGACAAACGAACATCCGGTACGTCGCTCATCGTTGGTTCCCTTCGGCAGGCCCGGCGATCGTGCTCTCGGACCCGCCCCCGGGCACGTCGATCCGCGTGCCGGTGGATCCCTCGACGGCCCGAACATGCGCGGAGGGCAGACCACTTCGGGGGCGGGCGAGTTCACGATACGGGGACTATCCCCGTTTGACAATCCGCGCACTCTCGGGACGAGCGGACCACGGCCGTCGCCGCCGGCACGGCACGGTGCATGCCTTCGGGTCTCCCTGGAAGATGGGATTCCGCCGCGCCGATCGTTGCCGGGAGGATGCCGGTGGGCGTGCCGAGGAACTCGGGACGCCGCCGAAGTGGCACTGATCCGACTATCGACAAGGATCGACTCCGCATGGGAATACGCCGATTGGCCATGTCCGCGGCAGCCGTCGCAGCGACCGTACCGCCTCTGCTGGTCGCCACCGGAACACCGGCGAACGCCATCGACGTCGATCCCCCGCTACTGCCGGTCTTCCCCGGCTGACCGACGCCGCGCCACCGCCCTGCGGGCCCCGGAAGTCCCCGCAGGGCGGTTCCGAGGCGGTGGCGTTGTCGTCGACGGCGAGGGTGCTCGGGTCAGGGGGTGTCGCGGCGCAGTGCCCGGCCGGGGAGGGCGCCGGTGGGGGTGCCGTCGCGCAGTGCCGGGATGCCGTTGACCAGGACGTGGCGCATGCCTCGGGCGTAGCTCTTGGGGTTGGCGTAGGTGGCGGTGTCGGTGACGTCGGCGAGGCGGAGGACCGCGACGTCGGCGTACGCGCCGGGGGTGAGCAGGCCGCGGTCGCGCAGGCGCAGGTTCGTGGCGGGCAGGGAGGTCATCCGGCGGATGGCCTCCTCCGGGGCGACGATGGCCTCGTCGCGGGCGTAGCGGCCGAGCACGCGGGCGAAGGTGCCGAAGGCTCGGGGGTGGACCGGGTGGTCGGCGAAACGTTCGTCGGCGGCGGGGGCGTCGGAGTCCGAGCCGACCGAGACCCAGTCGTGGGCGAACGCCAGGCGGGTGTTGTCCTCGTCGCCGATGAAGTAGGCGGCGTCGGCGTGCGGAGCGGCCCGGACGATGTCGAGGAGGGTGGCGATCGGGTCGGCGTCGCCTCGGGCCTCGGCGATGTCGGCGATGGTGGAGCCCGCGGGGACGTCGATCTCCGGGTAGTGGGACAGGACCACGACACCGGGGGCGCCGCCGCTCATCCGCCACAGGTTTTCCCAGTCGCCGCCGTCGCGGATGGCGGCGGTGATGGTCGCGCGGTCGGCGGGGTTGCCCAGGCGCTCGTGTAGCCGGTCGGCGCCGCCGAGGTGGAACGGCGGGGGGATGGCGGCGGCCAGCAGGGTGCTGCCGGCGGCGTAGGGGTAGATGTCGGCGGTGACCTCGATGCCGGCCGCCCGGGCGGACTCGATCCGCTCCAGGACCCGGCGCATCTTGGGTCGGTTGTCCCGGCCGGCGGTCTTGAGGTGGTAGATCTCGGCGCGCGCGCCGGAGTCCCGGGCGATGTCGAGGAGTTCGTCGACGGCCTCCAGGAGGCGGTCGCCCTCGTTGCGCAGGTGCGAGATGTACAGCGCGTCGTGCCGGGCCAACACCTCGGCGTAGGCGATGAGTTCGCGGGTGTCGGCGTAGGTGCCCGGCGGGTAGATCAGGGCCGAGCCGACGCCGAGCGCGCCGTCCGCCAACTCCTCGTCGAGCAGGGCGCACGCGCGGGCGAGTTCGTCGTCGTCGAGCGGGCGGCCCTCGATGCCGGCCACGGACATCCGCAGGTTGTCGGCGCCGACGAAACTGGCGACGTTCTGGCCGACGCCGGTGGATTCGAGGTGCACCAGGAAGTCGCGCAGGCGCGGCCAGGCGGCGCGGGCGCCCTCGGGGAGCGCGCCGATGAGTTCGATCATGGACTCGGTCATCGCCCCGGTCACCGGGCCGAGCGAAACGCCCTCGCCGAAGATCTGGGTGGTCACGCCCTGGTACAGGTCGGACAGGCCGCGGGGGTCCTGCTGAAGGGTGAAGTAGGCGTGGCTCAGCACGTTGACGAAGCCCGGACACACCACGCAGCCCTGCGCGTCGATCTCGTCACGGCCCGTGATGGCGCCGATGTCGCCGAGCGCGACGATCCGCCCGCCGTCGATTGCGAGGTCGCCGTCGTACGCGGGGGATCCGCTGCCGTCGACGAGGGAACCGGCCCGGACGACGAGGTCGACGAGCCGGGCGGCGGGCGCTTCGACGGCCGCGTCGGACTGCGGGTCGGGTCGGGTGTCGGACCGCGGGTCGGGCTGCATGTGGAACCTCTCGGGTATGGGGGAACCCGCCGCCTCCCCGGGCCCCGACGTTTCCCGAGTATCGCCCGCGGTCTGGCCGGGAGCCTCGGCTCCGTACACGAGTGGTGTGGCGAAGATGTGTCCGCGCGGACGAAGACCGGTCACCACCCGGCGCTGCGGAGGCCACCCGGCGGTTTCCGGGTCGGCGCCCGGGCGGTGTGTCAGTCGGTGTGTGCGGCCGGTGTCGGGAGCAGGGTGCGGAAGGCGTCCGCCCACTCGTTGATCGGGCCCGGGTCGATGCCGTCGATCACCCGACGGCGGGTCATCGCCGCGACGAGGGCGCCGAGCGCGTGGGGGCGCAGGTCCACGGCCGGGTCGACTCCGAGGCGGTCGGCGGCGGTGGTGACGATGCGGTGGGCGACCGTGTCGATGAGGGCCACGCCGTGGTCGTGGACCGAGCGCACGCCCAGGAAGCGGCGGCGCAGCGCGTGCCGGCGGGCGGTGTGTTCGGCGTGGTCTTCCAGGTTGCCCTGGCTGACCGTCATCGCGTGTTCGAGGGCGGGGATCAGGTCGAGGTCGGCGGGGGCGGCGGCGAAGGCGTCCAGGATGAGGTCGCCGAAGTCCCAGCCGAACAGCAGCGATTCCTTCGTCGGGAAGTAGCGAAAGAAGGTGCGGTGGGCCACGTCGGCGCGGCGGCAGATCATGTCGACGGTGGTCTGTTCGAAGCCCTGGTCCTCGAACAGGTCGAACGCGACCGTGGAGATCACCTGCCGGGTGCGTGCCTTCTTGCGCTCGCGCAGGCCCGTGGGTGCCTTCGGCTCCCCCGCCGGTCCGTCCATGTCGCCGCACCCCTGTCGTTCGTGGCCCGGCGCCGCCCGCCGACCCCCGGAGATGGTACGCAACCACGAGCGCGCGGGGGCCGCGACGGGTGACGCGCAGCCGACATCGACTGTTCGGCGGCGCGTCACACTCGGCACGAGGGGGCGGGACCGTCGCGAAGCTCGGGCGGCCCGGGTCCGGGCCGCCTTCCCCCGTCGGTGGTCACGGGCCGTATGTCAGGGGTAGTTCGGCGAGGCCGCGCAGGAAGTCCGAGGCGCGCCAGCGCAGCTTTTCCGCCGGGACCGCCAGTTCGAGGGTCGGGAAGCGGGTGACGATCTCGGTGAGGGCGACCTTGATCTCCTGGCGGGCCAGGCGTTGGCCGAGGCAGAAGTGGGGGCCGTGGCCGAAGCCCAGGTGGGCGGTGGTGGACCGGGTGATGTCGAAGGTGTGCGGGTCCTCGCGGATCTCCGGGTCGCGGTTGGCGGCGGAGAGCAGGAAGCGCACCAGGTCGCCCCGGCGCACGAGCACGCCGCCGATCTCCAGGTCGGTCAGCGCCACCCGGTTCGTGGTGGACAACAACGAGCCGCGAAAGCGCAGCGCCTCCTCGACGGCGCCCTCGACGAGCGTGGGATCGGCCCGGAGTGCGGCCAACTGGTCGTCGTGGGTGATGAGTTCGTACAGTGCGGCGGCGATCAGGTAGGCGGTGGTGACGTGCCCCGCGAACAGCAGCACGGAGCCGAAGCCGATCAGCTCGTTGGCCGACAGCCGTGATCCGTCGTCGAGTTCGGCCTGTACCAGCTCGCTCAGCAGGTCCTCGGTCGGCTCGGTGCGCTTGGCGTCGACGAGGTTGGCGCAGTAGGCGACGAACGCGTCCATCGCCGCGCGGCGTACCGCCGTCGAGGGCGAGTCCATGTTCTCCACCCGGGTGCGGAACACCTCGCGGTCCGCCATCGGTACCCCGAGCAGTTCGCAGATCACCTCCAGCGGGAAGGGGTTGGCGAACGCCTCGACGATGTCCACCGTGCCGCCCTCGGCCGGCAGCCGGTCGAGCAGTGTGCGCGCGATGTCGACGATCCGCGGTTCCAGGTTACGCACGGCCCGCGACGCGAACGCGGCGCTGACCAGGCGGCGGTAGCGGGCGTGGTCCGGATTGTCCTGCTCGAACAGCACGGTCGGACCGTCGGCGGACTGGGCCGCGTGCGGCGCGTGCGTATGCAGGTCGTTGGACAGCCGTGGATCGCCGAGGAGTTGCCGGGTCAGCCCGGCGCCGAGCACGGTCCACGCCTCGATGCCGCCGACCTGTCGGGTGCGGATGATCGGGTATCGCCGGGCCAGTTGCTCCAGTTCCCGCTCGGCGTCGGGGAGGGTGGAGATCTGGACCAGTTCGAGCACGGGAATCATGGCCGACTCTCCTCCGGAACGGATGTGTCGCCGGGGCGCGGCGCCGGCAACTCGGCCAACCACAGGTGCCGGTCGGCGATCCGCCATCGGCTCCCCTGCCGGGTCAGCACGTCGGCGTACACCCCGCTGCGGGTGAACTCCTGGCGGCCGTCCAGCGGATGGGCGAAGGCGACCGCCATCAGCGACCGCGCCTCGGCGGTGTCGCCGTCGAGTCGGGTGATCACCGTGTTGGTCACGAAGTGCCGCTGGTGGGCGGCCCGGGTGCGCAGGTTGTGCTCGCGCAGCGCGGCCATCGCCGCGACGATCTTGTCCCGGCCGGACACCGAGGGCGGAAATCCCTCGGGGGCCGGGGTGAACGCGTATGTCGCGTCCTCCGTGAACAGGTCGCCGAGCCCGTCGTAGTCGCCCGCGTCGTAGAGCAGGCTGTACGCGGCGACGAGATCCTGGATCGCGGCCCGATGCACCAGGAACTCCGCGTCGAGATGCTCGACGGAGCCGGGTTGCGGGTATCGCGGATAGCGCGGGTCGGTCATGCCGTGCCTTCCCTCGTGTCGTTCGAAACCGTCCTGTCACCGGCCAGCCACGCGCGCACCACCGCACCGGTCTGCTCCGCGTGTTCGCCGATCATCGTGCAGTGGTCGCCCTCCACCTCGGCGGCGGTGTGCTCGTACGGCCAGGTGGAACGCCAGTCCTCGCCGGTCATCGGCTCCTCCGGCGAGCCCGGGACGCAGCGCGAGGGCCGCACCACGAGCGTCGGCGCGGAGCCGGGCTTGGGCTCCCAGCCCCGGAACATCCGGCGGTAGGTGCCGATCGCGGTCAGCCCGATGTAGTCGAGCGCGGTGAACGCCTGCCGGCGCACGATCACCTCGTAGTTCATCGCTTTGCGCATCCGCCGCGACATCGTGGCGGGCAGGTAGGTGTCGAGCAGTACGACCCCGGCGGGCGTACGGCCGGTCGCCTCCAGGCGGGTGGCCACGCCTTGGGCGAGCCAGCCGCTGGAGGAGTAGCCGAGCACGGCGAACGGGTCGTCCCCGGCGCACCGCAGCGTCGCCTCGGCCAGCAGGTCGAGCAGCACGTCCAGCGAGGCGGCCAGCGGCTCGCCGGGCCGGAAGCCAGGTACGGTCACCACGGCCGTGTCGTGCCGGCCCTCGAACGTACCCGCCAGCCGGCCGAACTGGATGGCGCCCTCGACCGGCGCGAACGGCGGGAAGCAGATCACCCGGGGCCGGGCCGGTCCGCGCGCGAGCCTGGTGAAGCCGGGTGTCTCCGGGAGCCGGTTCGGGTCCTCGAAGGTCTGCCGCAGGCCGGCCGCGCCGACCAGGAGCGATTCCGCGTCGTCCATCCGGCCGAGCAGGGCGAGTTTGCGGTAGACCGTGCCGAGCATTTCGTTCGAGTCCTCGGCGCCGCCCGGTTCCGTCGGCACGGGGCGGGTCGCGGGCGCACCCTCGCGCAGGGCGTCGGCCAGGTGTGCGGCCAGGGCCGAGGGCGTCTCGTGGTCGTAGATCAGGGTGCCGGCCAGGTGTACCCCGGTGGCCTCGGCGACGCGGTTGCGCAGTCCGACGGCGGCCAGCGAGTCGAAGCCGAGGTCGCGGAACGGCCGGTCGGGTTCGATCGCCTCGACGCCCGCGTGGCCGAGTTGCGCGGCGACCTCGGCGCGGACCAGGTCGAGCAGTTCGGCCGCGAGCCGGGCGGGCGAGCGGGTCACCGCCGGGTCCCACGCCCCGCCGGGCCGGGTCGGCGCGGCGGCTTCGACCGGCGGCTCCGCGTCGATCAGGTCGGCGATCAGCGGCCGGGGACGGGCGGAGGTGTAGCCCGCCGCGAACCGGGGCCGGTCCAGGTCGGCCACGGTCACGCAGGTGAGGTCCTCGACCAGGGCCCGGCCCAGTGCGCTCAGCGCCGCGGCCGGGTCCATCGCCCGTACGCCGACCCGGGCCAGGAGCCGTTCGCCCTCGCCGTCCGCCATCCCGCCGGCCACCCACGGACCCCACGCGATCGCCGTGGCGGGCAGGCCGCGTTGCCGACGGCGTACGGCGAGCGCGTCCAGGAAGGCGTTGGCCGCCGCGTAGGCGCCCTGTCCGGCGCCGCCCCACACCCCCGCGCCGGACGAGTAGAGCACGAACGCGTCCAGGGCCTGGTCCGCCCCGAAGAGCGTGTCCAGGGCCAGCGCGCCGGCGACCTTGGCGGTGACGGTGTCCGCGACGGCGTCGGCGCCGGTCGCGGTGGGCGATCCGGGCACGCCCGCCGCGTGTACGACGGTACGGATCGGCGCACCCGTCGCGGGCAGCGCGGCACGCAGCCGGTCCGCCGCGTCGGGCGCGCTCAGGTCGCAGGCGATCGGCACCACCTCGGCGCCTGCCGCCTCCAGGTCGGCCCGCAGCGCATCGAATCCGGGTGCGCGCGCGCCGCGTCGGCCGAGCAGGATCACCCGCTCGGTGCCGTGCGCGACCAGCCAGCGGGCGGCGTGCGCGCCCAACACGCCAGTGCCGCCGGTGATCAGCGCCGCTTCGCGGGTACGCACCACCCGGTCCGAGCCCTCGGCCGGCAGTGGGGTCAGCCGCCGGGTGAACACGCCCAGCGGGCGGATGGCGAACTGGTCCTCGGCCGAAGTCCCGGCCAGGATCGTGGCCAGCACCCCCAGCGCGCGGGCGTCCGCGGCGGCCGGCAGGTCGACCAGGCCGCCCCAGCACCCGGGTTGCTCCAGGCTCGCCACCAGGCCCCTGCCCCACAGGCCGGCGCCCACGGGATTGGCCAGGTCCTCGCCCAGGACCGACACGGCCGCCCGGGTCACACACCAGAGGGGGGCGGCGACCTCGAACCGGCGCAGGTCAGCGAGCACTTCGCCCATCGCCACCACGGCGGCCACGAGGTCGGCACAGTCGTCACCCGGGCGCAAACCCGAATCCGGCCGCGAACCGGTCCGGGAACTCGAACCAGAGCCGGAGCCCGAACCGGAACCGGCGCCCGAGCCCGAGCCCGGACCGGACCCGAAGCCCGAGTACGAGCCCGAACCCGAAGCGGAGCCCGAGCCCCGACCGGAACCGAAGCCCGAGTACGGGCCCGAACCGGCGCCCGAGCCGGAGCCGGAGCCGGAGCCGGAGCCGATCAACGACACCACCCCGGCGACGGGTTCGCTACCGACATGCGGTCCGATGCCCTCATCCCCGACCCGCACCACCTCCGCGCCACGCTCGGTCAACTCCCGGGCCACCGCGTCCGCCAGGTCGCTCTCCGCCGGGTGCACGAGCAGCCAACGCCCGGACAACGCGGCCGTATCGGGGGGTCCACCCGCCCACGGCTCCCACCGCACCGCGTAGCGCCACGACGCGGCCGTCGCGTCCACCCGCCGCCGGGCTCGCCAGGACGACAGCGCCGGCACCACCTCGCGCAGCGTGGCGTCCTCGGACACCGCCAGGATCGCGGCCAGTTCGTCCGCCCCGGCCCGCTCCACCGCGTCCCACAGGGGCTCGTCCCCCGAATCCGGCCCGGCCGGCGTCGCCGCAGCCTTCGCCGGCTCCAGCCAGTAGCGCCGCCCCTGGAACGCGTAGGTCGGCAGCTCCACCCGCTGCCCGCCCGGGCCGCCGAGAGCCCCGACCCAGTCCACCGGCAGCCCCCGCACGAACGCCGTGGCCAGCGCGCCGGCCAGCGTCGCCACGGCCGGTCGGCCACGCCGCTGGGCCGGCACCCCCAGCACCTCGCCCGCACCCGCCGTGCACTCGGCCACCATCGCGGTCAGCGCCGCGTCCGGACCCAGTTCCACGAAGGTGGCCACACCCCGCTCACGCAGCGTGCCGACCGCATCCGCGAACCGCACCGCGTCGCGCACATGCCGCACCCAGTACTCCGGATCGCCCACATCCTCGGCCGCAGCGACGCACCCGGTGGTGTCCGACACCAACCCGATCTCCGGCGCCCCGAACGACAACCGGCCCAACACGTCGCGCAGTTCGGCCAACATCGGCTCCATCAGCACCGAATGGAAGGCGTGCGAGACCCGCAACCGCGAACTGCGCCAACTGCGCACCGCACACCGCGCCGCCACCTCGTCCACCGCCGCCACCGCGCCCGAAACCACCACACTCGCCGGTCCGTTGACCGCCGCGATCGACACCGGCAGCCCACTCGACAGCGCGGTGACCTGCGCCTCACTCGCCCCCACCGCGAGCATCGCGCCCCCGCCCGGCAACGCGCTCATCAACCGGGCCCGCGCCGCGACGAACGCCACCGCGTCCGCGAGCGAGAACACCCCCGCCACATGCGCCGCGACGATCCCACCCAACGAGTGTCCGACCACGAAGTCCGGGACCGACCCCAGCGAACTCCACAACCGGTACAGCGCCACCTCGAACGCGAACAA
Organism: Embleya australiensis; assembly: GCF_051903075.1. Classification (NCBI taxonomy): domain Bacteria; kingdom Bacillati; phylum Actinomycetota; class Actinomycetes; order Kitasatosporales; family Streptomycetaceae; genus Embleya; species Embleya australiensis. The sequence goes on along the minus strand of NZ_CP182422.1, from coordinate 6,985,932 downwards.
CACCGGCTGGGCCACCCCGGTGTCCTCGGCGTCGACGCCGACCGTGCCCTCCACGCCGAGCAACACGTCCCGGACCGAGAACGGCACCACCGCGTCGAACGCCGCACCCACCTCGTCCAGCGCGCGGGCGAACACCGGGAACGCCGCGTACAGTTCCCGCCCGATCTCGGGCAACCGGCCCCCCTGCCCGGTGAACACCACCGCACCCCGCCCGGCGACCCGACCACCCGCACCACCCGCTCGCGGCACATTCCCGGTCACCACGACCGGAGTTCCCCCCTCCGACGGCTCGACCGCACCCGAGGACCCCGCCGCCAACGCGGCCAACCCACGCCCCAATTCGGCGGCGTCCCGGCCCAGCACCACCGCCCGATGGTCGAGCAACGCCCGTCCCATCACCAACGACCGACCGACGTCCGCCGGATCCGAGACCCCCAGCTCCCGCAACCGCGCCGCCTGCGCGCGCAACGCCTCCGGTGAGCGCGCCGACACCACCCACGGGATCAACCCACCCACCCCAGGCGCGGGTTCGCTCACCTCTCCGGACTCCCCCTCGACCGCCGGCGCCTCCTCCAGGACCACATGCGCGTTCGTCCCGCTGATCCCGAACGACGACACGCCCGCCCGACGCACCCGAACGCCCGCGGGCCACGGCACCTCGTCGGTCAGCAGCTCGACCCGTCCCGAGGCCCAGTCCACGTGCGGCGACGGCCGGTCCACATGCAGGGTGCGCGGCAGCAGCCCGTGCCGCAGGGCCATCACCATCTTGATCACCCCGGCGACCCCGGCCGCGGACTGGGTGTGCCCGATGTTGGACTTGACCGACCCCAGCCACAGCGGCCGATCCGCGGGCCGATCCCGCCCGTAGGTGGCCAACAGCGCGTGCGCCTCGATCGGGTCGCCGAGCACCGTCCCGGTCCCGTGCGCCTCCACCGCGTCCACATCGGCGGCCGACAGGCCCGCCGCCGCCAACGCCTGCCGAATCACCCGCTGTTGCGACGGACCGTTCGGCGCGGTCAACCCGTTCGACGCCCCGTCCTGGTTCACCGCCGAGCCGCGCAGCACCGCCAGTACGGGATGCCCATTGCGCCGCGCGTCCGACAACCGCTCCACCAGCAGCAGCCCGACACCCTCACCCCACCCGGTGCCGTCCGCCGCCGCCGCGAACGACCGGCACCGGCCGTCCGACGCCAATCCGCCCTGGCGGGAGAACTCCACGAAGGCGGTCGGCCGGGCCATCACCGTGACGCCCCCGGCCAGGGCCAGGTCGCACTCCCCCGAGCGCAGCGCGTGCGCCGCCAGGTGCAGCGCCACCAGCGACGACGAACACGCCGTGTCCAGGGTGACCGCCGGGCCCTCCAGACCGAGCGTGTAGGCGATCCGCCCCGACACCACGGACATCGATCCGCCGGTGACCCGATGGGCCTGGATCTCGGCGTTGTCCGCCCGCATCCCGCCGCCGTAGCCGAGCGCGCCGGCGCCGACGAACACGCCGGTCCGGCTGCGCCGCATCGACAGCGGATCGATGCCGGCCCGTTCGAAGGTCTCCCACGCGGTCTCCAGGAGCAGCCGCTGCTGCGGGTCCATCGCCAACGCCTCGTGCGGCGAGACGCCGAAGAATTCGGCGTCGAACTCGGCCGCGTCATAGACGAATCCGCCCTGCCGGGTGGTCGACCCGCCGGACCGGGCCGAACCACCCGCGCCGCCCTCGCCGCCCGGCAGGTCCGCGTAGACGTTCGCCGGGTCCCAGCCCCGGTCGCACGGGAAGCCGGCGATCGCGTCCGTCCCGGTCCGCACCAGCTCCCACAGGTCCTCGGCGGAGCGTACGCCGCCCGGCAGTCGGCACCCGATCGCCACGATCGCCACCGGCTCGCGGGCGGCCGACTCCACCTCGTGCAGCCGCTGCTTGGTGCGGCGCAGATCCGTGGCGGTCTCCCGGAGGAAGTGCCGCAGCCGTTCTTCGTTCGACATGTCCGTACGTCCGTCCTCTGCCTGGTCGAACCTGATCGAGCCGTGTGCCGTCGGGACCCGTGACCGGCGGTCGTCGCCGGCCCCGCTCAGGAGATGCCGAACTCCTTTCCGAGCATGTCGAACATCTCCTCGTCCTCCGCTGCCGCGAAGTCGGCTTCCTCGGGCTCGGCCTTCCGGCTCGCGGCCTCGATCTCCCGCCATTTCCCGGCGAGTTCGGCCAACCTGGCACCGACCCTGCCCCGTTCGGCGAAGTCGCCGCCCAGTTCGCCGAGCGCCGCTTCCAGGCGGTCCAGTTCGGCGAAGACCGAGACCGTTCCGGCGGTCTCGCCGAAGAGTTCGCCGTCGATGTGCGCGGCCAGCGCAACGGCTGTCGGGTGGTCGAAGACCAGCGTGCTGGGCAGTCGGAGACCGATGGTCTCGGTCAGTCGGTTGCGCAGGCCCACCGCCGCGAGCGAGTCGAACCCGAGGTCGCGGAAGGGACGTTCGGGTTCGATCGCGGCCGGGTCGGCGTGGCCCAACTGCGCGGCGACCTCGGTACGGACCAGCGCGAGCAGTTCCGCCTCCCGCTCCGCCGCGCCCAGTTCGGCCAGTCGGGCCCGCCACACACTCGGACCGTCCGACTCGGCCGCCCCGCGCGTTTCGGCGGCCGGCGCCGCCACGACCTCCGCCGCCACCACGTCCGCGATCAGCGGTCGCTGCCGGGCCGCCGTGTACCCGGCGGCGAACCTCGGCCAGTCCACGTCGGCCACGGTGACGCAGGTCAGGTCCTCGTCAAGGATCTGCCGCAGCGCCTCCAAGGCCCGATCGGGGTCCATCGCCGGTACTCCGATCCGATCCAAATGCGCGCCGGCCGCGCCGTCGGCCATCCCGCCGCCGGCCCACTGCCCCCACGCGATCGAGACCGTACGCAGCCCGCGCGCCCGGCGCCGCTCGGCGATCGTGTCGAGGCAGGCGTTCGCCGCCGCGTACGCCCCCTGCCCCGCGCCGCCCCACACCCCGGCGGCGGAGGAGAACAGCACCACGGTGTCGGGCTCGTCGGCCCGCGACAACTCGTCCAGGAGCAGCGCGCCGCCCACCTTGGCCGCCGAGGCGTCGGCGAGATCCGCGACGGTGCTGTCCGCCAGCGGGCCGACCACCACCGCGCCGGCCGCGTGTACGACGGTGTCGATCCGTCGGCCGCCGGCCCGTACCTCCGCCAACAGCGCGGCCACCGCGTCCCGATCGCCCAGGTCACAGGCGAGCACCGCCACCTCGGCCCCCGCCGCCGCCAGTTCCTCACGCAGTCGGTCCGCGTCGGGCGCCTCGGGTCCACGCCGGCCGGCCAGCACCACCCGCTCGACACCCTCGCGGACCAGCCACCGCGCGACCCGCCCGCCCAGCGCACCGGTACCGCCGGTGACCAACGCCGTACCACCGGGCCGCCACCGGCTCGTCCCGTTCCCCACCGGCCCGGCCATCCGCGCCAGGCGCCGGACGAACACCCCCAGCGGCCGAATCGCGATCTCGTCCTCGCCCGAGTCGGTGCCGCCCGTACCGGCCGCCAGGATGCCCGCCAGCGTCTGCGCCGCCCTGCCGTCCATCACCTCCGGCAGGTCGATCAGCCCACCCCACCGCCCGGGATGCTCCAGCCCGACCACCCGCCCGAGCCCCTGCACGGCCGCACCCGCCAGGCCGGCCGGTTCCTCGCCCAGCACCGACACCGCGCCCCGCGTCAGTACCCACAGCGGTGCCTCGATCCCGGCGTCGCCCAACGCCTGCACCAGCGTGAGCACCGGCGCGAGCGCGGACACGGGGTCCGCGTCGGCGGCGCAACCCACCGCCGACAACGACACCACCCCGGCCGGCACACCCTCCTCGCCGATCGCCGCGAGCCGCCGCGCCAACGTGGTCCGCTCCCCCTCCGCGGACAGCACCACCACTTCGGCACCGCACTCGGCCAACGCACCCGCGAGCACGTCCGCGATCTCCCCGTCCGGAGCGACGAGCACCAGGCGCCCCATCCCGTCGGCGGAGGCGGCCGGCGCCGCCCACGGCTCCCACCGCACCCCGTACCGCCAGGACCGCACCGTCGCGTCCGCCCGCCGCCGCGCCCGCCAGGACGTCAGCGCCGGCAGCACGTCGCTCAGCGGCGCGTCCGCCGCCACGTCCAACTCGGCCGCCAGGTCCTCGGCGCCCGCCGCCTCCAGCGCCTCCCACAGCCTGCTGTCCTCGGTGTCGCCCACCACCGGTGCGGGTGTCGCCCGGCCGGGCAGCGCCGTGCCCATGTCCGGTTCGAGCCAGAAGCGGCGCCCCTGGAAGGGGTACGTCGGCAGTTGTACCCGCCGGACCCCGTCGTGGTGCAGCAGCCCGGCCCAGTCGACCGGCAGGCCGCTCACGAACGCCGCAGCCAGTGCCGCGATCAGCCGTTCGGGGCCGCCCTCGCCCCGGCGCAGCGTCTCCAGGACCGTGCCGGACGTGCTGCCGAGGGCGTCGAGGGTGTCGCCGAGCGGCACCACCAGACCGGGGTGCGGGCTGCATTCGACGAACACGGTGTGCCCGTCGGCCGCCGCCGCGCCGACCGCCGTGGCCAACTGCACGGTGCGGCGCAGGTTTTCGAACCAGTACTCGCCGGCCAGGTCCGCCGGATCGGTGACCTTCAGCCCGCTCACGGTCGAGTACATCGGCACCCGCCCGATCCCCGGCTCCACCCCCGCCAGCGACTCGGCCAATACCTCGCGTACGTCGTCCATCCGCGCCGAGTGCGAGGCGTAGTCCACCGGGATCCACCGCGCCCGAACCCCGTCGCGCTCGCACTCGGCCGCGATCGGGGCCAGGCCCTCGACCGGCCCGGAAAGCACCACGCTGCCGGGCCCGTTGACCGCCGCCAGGGACAATCCCTCGATGCGTGCGACGAGTTCGCGGCCACGCTCGGCGGACACGCCCACCGACAACATCCCGTCACCGTCGGCCGCCAGCCCCCGCAGTGCCCGGCTGCGCAGCACCACGATCCGGACCGCGTCCTCCAGGGACAGGAAGCCCGCCACATGCGCCGCTGCGATCTCCCCCTGGGAGTGCCCGATCACCGCGCTCGGCCGCACCCCGCACGACTCCCACCAGCGGGCCAGGCCGACCATCACGGCGAACAACACGGGCTGGATCACATCCACCCGCTCCAACAGCGCGGCGGACGCGTCCCGGAGCACGTCGAGCAGTGCCCAGTCGGCCAGCAGCGGATCCATCGCCGCCGCGCACTCCGCCACGGACTCGGCGAACACCGGGCAGCAGGTCAGCAGTTCCGCCGCCATGCCGACCCACTGCGAGCCCTGACCGGGAAACACGAATACCGGCCCGACGGCCACCTCGCCCGACACGCCGGTGCGGCCGGCCGGCACGGCACGTGCTCCCGCGTCCCGCCCGGCCGCCAGCGCGTCCAGGCCCGCCGTCAACTCCGCGCCGTCCCGGCCCCACACCACCGCGCGCCGCTCGAACACGGCCCGTCCCGACGCCAACGACCAGCCCACGTCGGCCGGATCGACCTCGGGCCGGGCCCCGGCCCAGTCCCGCAGCCGGGCCGCCTGGGCCCGGACGCCCGCCTCGGTCCGGGCCGAGAGCACCCACGGCAGCACCCCACCGATCCCGGTGCCGGCCGTGGTCCGGGCGGCGGGTTCCGGCTCCTCGTCGGCCTGTTCGAGGATGACGTGCGCGTTGGTCCCGCTGATCCCGAACGAGGACACCGCCACCCGGCGGGCCCGGCCCACCTCGGGCCACGGCCGCCCCTTGGCGAGTAGTTCGACCCGCCCGGTCGACCAGTCCACGTGCGGCGAGGGTTCGTCCACGTGCAGCGTCGGCGGCAACATCCCGTGCCGCATCGCCATCACCATCTTGATCACCCCGGCCACCCCGGCCGCCGCCTGGGTGTGGCCGAAGTTCGACTTGATCGAGCCCAGCCACAGCGGCCGTTCCGCCGGCCGGTCCTGACCGTAGGTGGCCAGCAGCGCCTGGGCCTCGATCGGGTCGCCGAGCACCGTCCCGGTGCCGTGCGCCTCGACCGCGTCCACATCCGCCGTCGCCAGCCCGGCGTTCGCCAACGCCTGCCGAATCACCCGCTGTTGCGACGGACCGTTGGGCGCGGTGAGGCCGTTGGAGGCGCCGTCCTGGTTGATCGCCGAACCCCGCAGCACCGCGAGGACCGGATGCCCGTTGCGGCGCGCGTCGGCCAGCCGCTCCACCAGCAACATGCCGATGCCCTCGCCCCACGCCGTGCCGTCGGCCGCCGCGGCGAACGACTTGCACCGGCCGTCGGGCGCCAGGCCGCGCTGCCGGGCGAACTCCACGAAGACACTGGGCGTGGACATCACCGTCGCCCCGCCCGCCAGCGCGAGATCACATTCCCCGCTGCGCAGCGCGTGTGCCGCCCAGTGCAGCGCGACCAGCGAGGACGAGCAGGCCGAGTCCACCGTCACCGCCGGGCCCTCCAGGCCCAGCGTGTAGGCGACCCGGCCGGAGGCCACACCGAACGAGTTGCCGTTGCCGATGTACGCCTCCAACTCGTCACCGACGTCGCCCACGCGACCCGCGGCGTAGTCCGCGTACATCAGGCCCGCGAATACCGCCGTGTTGCTCCCACGCAGCGAGGCCGGGTCGATGCCCGCGCGTTCGAACGCCTCCCAGGAGGTCTCCAAAAGCAGGCGCTGTTGCGGGTCCATGGCCAGCGCCTCGCGCGGGGAGATCCCGAACAGTTCGGCGTCGAAGCGGTCGATGTCGCGCATGAACGAGCCCTCGCGGGTGTAGCAGCGCCCGGAGCGGTCCGGGTCGGGGTCGTACAGCGCACCCAGATCCCAGCCACGGTCGGTCGGGAACGGCGAGGTCAGGTCCACTCCGCCGGCGACGCAGCGCCACAACTCCTCGGGAGTATCGATGCCGCCCGGGTAGCGGCAGCTCATCGCCACGATCGCGATCGGCTCGTCCGAAGTCCGGGCCTTGGCCGCAGAGTTCGCCGCCGCCTGGGTGTACTGCGGTACGCGCAGCGTCTCGGCGCGCAGGAAGCGGGCCAGCGCGGCGGCGTTGGGATAGTCGAACAGCACCGTGGCGGGAAGTCGCAGGCCGGTGACCGTGTTGAGCCGATTGCGCATCTCCAGCGCGGTGAGCGAGTCGAAGCCCAGTTCGGTGAACGCACGATCGGCGGCGACCGCGTCGGCGCCCGCGTGGCCGAGCACCACGGCGGCCTGGGCGCGGGTCAGTTCGGTGAGCAGGCGCAGTTGCTCCGGCTCGGAGCGGCCGGCGAGCCGCTGGGCCAGTCGACGGGTGTCCGCCGCGCCGGGGCGGGCGCCGTCGCGGCGCGAGGTGGCCACCAATCCGCGCAGGATCGCGGGGAGTTCGTCTTCCAGGCGGCGCAGCGCGGTCAGGTCCAAACGGACCGGGGCCAGGATCGGCTCGCCGTGCGCGAGGGCCGCGTCGAACAGCGCCAGGCCCTGTTCGTCGGACAGCGGCAATACGCCGCTGCGGTTGATGCGTTGCCGGTCGGTCTCGGCGAACTGCGCGCGCATCAGCCCGCTTTCCTCGGCCCACAACCCCCAGGCCATGGACACCGCGGGCAGCCCGAGCGCGCGTCGCCGCTGCGCGAAGGCGTCCAGGAAGGCGTTGCCGGCCGCGTAGTTCGCCTGTCCGAGGCTGCCGATCACCCCGGCCACCGAGGAGAACAGCACGAAGGCGGTCAGGTCCGCGTCCCGGGTCAACTCGTGCAGGTGCAGCGCCGCGTCGACCTTGGGCCGCAATACCCGGTCCACCCGCTCGGGCGTCAGTGCTCCGATCACCCCGTCGTCGACCACGCCCGCGACGTGCACCACCGCGGACAGCGGGTGTGCGGACGGGATCGCGGCCAGCTTCTTGGCCAGGTCGGCCCGGTCCGACACGTCGCAGGCCACCACGTCGACCGTTGCGCCCAGGCCGGTGAGTTCGGCGGCGAGCGACCCGGCGCCGGGCGCGGCGATCCCGCGCCGGCTGACCAGGAGCAGCCGGCGCACCCCGTGGGCGACCACCAGGTGCCGGGCGACCAGGGCGCCGAGTGCTCCCGTGCCGCCGGTGACCAGGGTCGTGCCGTCGGGCGTGAACAGCGGCGTGCTCGGCTCGATCGCGGGTGTCCGGGTGAGCCTGGGCAGGTACGCCACCCCGGCGCGTACCGCGAGTTGCGGTTCGCCCGCGCCGGTCGCGGCGAGCAGCGCCTCGGGCGAGGCCGCGTCGTCGTCCAGGTCGACGAGGACGAGCCGGTCCGGGTGCTCGGACTGGGCCGACCGGACCAGGCCGCCGACGGCGGCGGCGGCCGGATCGTGTACCTCCTCGTCCGCGACGGCGACCGCACCCCGGGTGACCACGACGAGGCGGGCGCCGGTGAAGCGCTCGTCCCCGAGCCAGGTCTGCACAGTCGCCAACGCCCGGTGTACGGCGGCGTGTACGTCGTCCGGGTCCGGCACGTCGCCGAGCGGTCCGGCCGGGATCGTGGGCCACGCGAGGACGACGACCCCGGGCGCCGGCAGCCCGGCGTCCACCGCGTCGCCGAGCGCGGTCAGATCGGGATGTACGGTGCCGCCGAGCCGGCCCGCGAACGGGTCCCCCGAGCCCGACTCGGCGATGATCGCCGGGGATCCGGGCCCCGGCGCGGCCGACGGCCGGGACAGCGGCGTCCAGCGCAGCGTGTACAGCGGGTCGCGGCGACCCGCCGTGGAGCTGCGTAGTTGTTCGGCCGAGATCGGCCGCACGGCCAGCGACTCGACCTCGGCGACGGGTCGGCCGTCCTCGTCGGCCAGACTCAGCGTCACCGACTCCGGCCCGGTCCGCACCACCCGCGCCCGCACCGCGGCCGCGCCGGGAGTGTGCAGCCGTACCTCACGCCACGAGAACGGCAGCGCCAAACCGCCGCCCTCGGTCTCCGCCGGGTTCGCGAACGCGGCCACTCCGAGCAGGTGTTGGGTGGCGTCCATCAGCGCGGGGTGCACGCCGAACCGGTCGGCCTCGTACCCGACCTGCTCGGGGAGTGCGATCTCGCCGAAGATCTCCTCCCCGCGACGCCAGACCGCGCGCACCGCCCGAAAGCACGGCCCGTAGGCGACTCCGTTGTCGGCCAGCCAGGGATAGAAGTCGTCGATCGGCACGGGTATCGCGCCCGTCGGCGGCCAGGGGGTCGGGTCGGCTACGGCGTCGGCGGGCGCCTCGTCCTCGACCGGCGCGACCGTGCCTACCGCGTTGCGGATCCACGCCTCGTCGCCGTCACCGTCGCCGTCGTCCGGCCGGGAGTGGATGGTGATCGCCCTCCGCCGTTCGTCGGCGCCGGCCGCCTCGATCCATACCTGCACCTGGCAACCACCGCGCTCGCCGAACGCGAGCGGGGTCTCCAGGGACAGTTCCTCGACCCGGTCGCAGCCCACCCGGCGTCCGGTGTGCAGGGCCAGTTCCAGAAACGCGGTCCCGGGCAGCAGAACGGTGTCCAGGACGACGTGATCGGCCAGCCACGGATGGGTGTCCAGGGACAACCGCCCGGTGAACAGCGAACCGTGTCCATCGGCCAGGCCGACCACCGCGCCGAGCAGCGGGTGATCCACCGTCCCCTGCCCCAGGCCGGTCGGGTCGCCCGCGCCGGTGCCGGCGTCCAGCCAGAAGCGCCGCCGGGTGAAGGCGTACGTGGGCAGCTCGACCCACCGCCCGGGCACCAGCGCCGCCCAGTCCACCGCCGCGCCGCGCACGAACACCCGGGCCAGCGCCTCGACCACACCCGTCACCGGGTCGCGGTCGCGCCGCCGGGTGGCGACCGCCACCACGTCGTCCGCGTCGACCGTGACGTCGGCGACCATCGGGGTCAACGCGGCGTCCGGCCCGATCTCGACGAACGTGCGCACCCCGTCGGCGCGCAGCGCGTCCAGCACATCGCCGAAGCGCACCGCGCGCCGCACGTGGTCCACCCAATAACGCGGATCGCACAACTGCTCCGCCGACCCGATCCGGCCGGTCACGTTCGACCCGATCGCCATCCGTGCCGGACGCAGCGTCAATCCCGAGACCACCTGGGCCAGTTCGTCCAGCATCGGTTCCATCAGCGCCGAGTGGAACGCATGCGACACCCGCAGCCGGGAGATGCGCAGTCCGCGCTCGGCACACACCCGGGCCACCTCCGCCACGGCCGCCGCCTCGCCGGAAAGCACCACGCCGGTCGGCCCGTTCACCGCCGCGATGCCCACTCCCGGATGGTCGGCGAGCAACCGGGCCGCCGCGCTCTCCGACGTGCCCACCGCGACCATCGCGCCCCCGGGCGGCAGCGCGCTCATCAGCGCGGCGCGGGCCGCGACGAACGTGGTGGCGTCGGCGAGCGAGAACACCCCGGCCACATACGCCGCGACGACCTCGCCGAGCGAATGCCCGGCCACCGCGTCGGGCTCCGCCGCCCACGAGGTCCACAACCGGTACAGCGCCACCTCGTAGGCGAACAAGGCCGGTTGCGCCACACCGGTGTCCTCGACGCCGTCACCGTCCTCGCCGCCGTCCTCGCCCTCCGCGAGCAGCACGTCGCGTACCGAGAACGGCAACACCGCGTCGAACGCGGCACACACCTCGTCCAGCGCCGCCGCGAACACCGGGAACTCAGCGTGCAGTTCGCGCGCCATTCCGCGCGAACGCACCCCCTGCCCGGTGAACAACACGGCGGTACCGCCCGATCCGCGTCGGGCCTCGCCCACGATCGCCTCGGGCTCGCCGTCCACCACGGCGGACAACCCCTCGGCCAGCTCCGCCGCGTCCCGTCCGAGCACCACGGCCCGGTGGCCGGACAGTGCCCGACCCGAGGCCAACGACCGGCCCACGTCGACCGGATCGGCCTCCGGATGCTCGATCGCCCACTCCCGCAACCGCTCCACCTGGGCCCGCAGGCCGTCGTCGGTGCGCGCCGACACCACCCACGGCGTCACCCCGCCGAGGGGCCGGGCCGGATCGGCGGCATCGACCGGGTCCTCGACCGGCGGCGCCTCCTCCACGATCACGTGCGCGTTGGTCCCGCTCACCCCGAACGAGGACACCCCCGCGCGGCGCACCCGTTCGCCCGCCGGCCACGCCATCGGCTCGGTCAGCAGCGCCACCCGCCCGGCGGACCAGTCCACGTGCGGCGTCGGCTCGTCCACGTGCAGCGTGCGCGGCAGTACACCGCGCCGCAGCGCCTGCACCATCTTGATCACGCCCGCCACCCCGGCCGCCGCCTGGGCGTGGCCGATGTTCGACTTGATCGAGCCCAGCCGCAACGGCCGCGCGGCCGGCCGGTCCTGACCGTAGGTCGCCAGCAGCGCCTGGGCCTCGATCGGGTCACCGAGTCGGGTGCCGGTGCCGTGCGCCTCCACCGCGTCCACGTCGCTCGCGGCCAGTCGGGCATTGGCCAGCGCCTGCCGGATCACCCGCTCCTGGGCCAGGTCGTTCGGCGCGGTCAGTCCGTTCGAGGCGCCGTCCTGGTTGACCGCCGAGCCGCGCACCACCGCGAGCACCCGGTGTCCGTTGCGGCGCGCGTCGGACAGCCGCTCCATCAGCAGCAGGCCCACGCCCTCGCTCCAGCCGGTGCCGTCGGCGCCGGCCGCGAACGACTTGCAACGACCGTCGCCGGCCAGGCCCTGCTGCCGGGAGAACTCGTCGAACGCACCGGGAGTGGCCAGGACGGTGGCCCCGCCGACCAGGGCCAGGTCACACTCGCCCGCCCGCAGCGCCTGGCCGGCCAGGTGTACCGCGACCAGCGAGGACGAGCAGGCGGTGTCCACGGTGACCGCCGCGCCCTCCAGCCCGAAGTGGTAGGCGAGACGACCGGACGCCACGCTGACCAGGCTGCCGGTCAGCAGATGACCCTCGACCTCCTTGGGCACTCGGGCAAGCCGCGACAGGTAGTCACTGGCGATCACCCCGACGAACACCCCGGTACGACTGCCGCGCAGCGTGGTCGGATCGATCCCGGCGTGCTCGAAGACCGTCCAGGACGCCTCCAGGAGCACCCGCTGCTGTGGATCCATGGCCAACGCCTCGCGCGGCGAGATGCCGAAGAAGTCGGCGTCGAAGTCGGCCGCGTCGGTCAGGAAGCCGCCCCGGTACGACGTCCCGTTCGCGGCCTCGTCCACCTCCCAGCCCCGGCCCGGGGGCAGTCCGGTGATCGCGTCGGTGCCCGCGTCGACCAGGTCCCACAGGTCGTCCGGCGAGGCCACCCCGCCCGGGTAGCGGCAGTGCATGCCGACGATGGCGAGCGGTTCGTGCCACTTGTCCTCGGTCTCGCGCAACCGCGCTCGGGTTTCCTGGAGTTCGGTGGTGGCCCGGCGCAGATAGTCGCGGAGCTTGTCCTCGTTCGCCATCGGTGCTTCTCCTTGCCTGTTCAGGAGGACGGGAGAGTCCCAGCCCCGCGATCGGTCGTCGATCCTCGATCCCGCCGTCGTCGCCTCAGTGCTCGATCCCGCCGTCGATGAAGTCGAACAGCTCCTCGTCCGTGGCCGCGTCGAACCCTCGGCCGCCGGCCGCGTCGCCATTCGTGCCGAACTCGCGGCCGGCGAGCGGGCCTTCCGGGCCGCCGATCAGGTCCCGCAACCGCTCTGCCGCCCGGGCCCGGTCCGCGTCGTCGAGTTGCGCGAGCATCGCCTCGACCCGGTCGATCTCGCCGAGCACCGAGTCCCACGAGACGCCGTGCTCGCGGCGCAGCAGGCCGTGCAGGTGCCGGCCCAGGGCCGCCGCGTTGGGGTGGCTGAAGATCAGCGTGGCGGGCAGCGTCAGACCCAGCGCGGCGCGCAGTCGGTTGCGCATCTCCAGGGCGGTCAGCGAGTCGAAGCCGAGATCCTTGAACGCCGCTCCCGTCTCGATCGCGGTCGGATCGGCATGACCGAGGATCGCGGCGGCGCAGCCGCGAACCAGGTCGACCAGGGCGCTTTCCCGCTCGTCGTCCGGCAGGTCGAGCAGTCGCCCGATCAGCGCGGGTGCCGCCTCGGCGGCGGCGCCGACGCGGTGGTTCGGGTCGGCCACCAACGTGGTCAACAGCGCCGGCAGCGCGCCCGGTTCGGCCCGGCGCAGCGCCGAGGTGTCCGGCGCGAGCGGGATCAGGGCCGGTTCGGGCAGGCCGAGGGCCCGGTCGAACAGGGCCGTGGCCTGCTCGGTGGGCAGCGGCAGCAACCCGGCGGCCGGTTCGTCCCCCGGTGCCCAGGCCAGCGCGAGCGCGGGCAGCCCGGCGGCGTGCCGGTGCCGGGCCAGGGCGTCCAGGAAGGCGTCGCCGGCCGCGTGTTCGCCGCGCCCGGGGTCGGCGAGTACGCCGTCCAGGGCGGTGCAGAGCACGAAGGCGGACAGGTCGGCGTCGCGGGTGAGTTCGTGCAGGTGTACGGCCGCGTCCACCCGGGCCCGCAGCACGTCGTCGGGGTCCGACCCGCCGAGTCCGGCGGCGTGCACCACGGCGGTCAGCGGGCTGTGCTCGGGGATCGTGGCCAGCAGCTTCGCCAGTTCGGCGCGGTCTGTCACATCGCAGGCGACCACGTCGATCTCCGCGCCGTGCGCCACCAGTTCCCGGGCAAGCGGCATCCCGGCGGCGGACCCTCCGGCCAGAATCAGCCGGCGCACCCCGTGGACGGTCACCAGGTGCCGGGCCAGCAGCGCACCGACCGTGTCGGTGCCGTCGGTCGGGTCGGTCGCGTCAGTGACCAATACCGTGCCCTCGCTCGGGAAGCCCGCCGTGCCGGTCTCGCCCGCCGGTACCCGGGCCAGCCGCGGCAGCAGTACCGTGCCGGCGCGGATCGCGAACTCGGCGCGACCGGCGGACGCTTCGGCCAGCAGCACCGGCCAGGACCCGTCCTCCCCGTCCACATCGGCGAGCACGAACCGCTCGGGGTCCACCGTCCGGGCCGCCCGCACCACGCCCCACACCGCCGCCGCGCCCGGGTCGGCGACCCGGTCCTCGGGCCGCGCCGACACCGCGTCGTGGGTCACCACGACCAGGCGCGAGGCCGCCAGACGTGGTTCGGCCCGCCATTGCCGCACGGTCTCGCGCACTGCCCGGATCGTGGCCCGGATCGCCTCCGGATCGAGCCCGCCGGCCGGGTCGATCCGTACGGGCAGCGCGACCAGATCCGGGACCGGGACGCCGACCTCGACGGCCGCGATCAGTTCGGCGGTGGTCGCATAGGCCGGCACCCCGTCCCAGGCCCGCGCGCCGAGCACGGCCCAGCGACCTCCTGCCGCCGCCGTGTCGGTCGGCTCGACCCGGGCCCACTCCCAGCGGGTCAGCCACGGTCGGACCCGCCCGGCGGCCCGAACCTGCCCGGCGGTCCAGGGTCGCAGCGCCACCGACTCGATCCGGGCCATGGATCGGCCCGCCTCGTCGGCCAGTTCGACCTCGACGCCGGCCCCGTCGACGACCCGCAGCCGAATCCGGCCGGCAGTACCGGCATCGCCGCCCAGCGTCACCCCGCGCCAGGCGCCGGCCAGCCGCACCTCGGTCGGTGCGCCGCCGGGTTCCGCGCCGGGGGCAAGCCCATGCAGGGCCGCGTCGAGCAGGGCCGGGTGCAGGCCGAAGCGAGCGGTGCCGCGTTCGGCGTCGGCGGTGCGCGCGACCTCGGCGAACAGGTCGTCGCCGCGCCGCCACGCGGCCCGCAGTCCGGCGAGCGTCGGACCGTAGCCCAGGCCCAGTTCGGCCAACCGCCGATATACATCCGCCACATCCAGCGGCGTCGCCCCGAGCGGCGGCCACGGCCCGGACTCCTGCTGCGGCCGGTGCGCGCCGGGGGCCACCGTGCCCGAGGCGTGTCGGGTCCACGGCTCGGCGGCGGGCGCGTCCTCGGCCCGGGAGTGGACGGTCAGCGCCCGCGCACCCGCATCGTCCGTTGCCTCGACGGTGACCTGGATCCGTACCCCGTCCGCGTCCGGCAGCACCAGCGGCTCGTGCAGGGTCAACTCCTCGACCACCGCACAGCCGAGCGCGCCGCCCGCGCGCAGCGCCAGGTCCACGAACACCGTTCCCGGGACCAGGACTTCGCCGAGCACGAGGTGGTCGGCGAGCCAACCGTGTGTGGTGGTGTCCAGGCGCCCGGTGAACACGGTCGCCGAGCTGTCGGCCAGGTCGACCCCGGCGCCCAGGATCGGGTGCTCCACCGCGAACTGCCCCCAGCCGACGCCCCCTCGGGCCTGGCCGACGGGCTCCACCCAGTGCCGCCGACGCTGGAAGGCGTACGTGGGCAGCGCGACGCGCCGCCCCGGCAGCATCCCGGCCCAGTCCACCGCGCCGCCGTGCACGAACATCGCGGAGAGCGCGACGAGCAGCCGATCGGCGCCACCGTCGGCGCGGCGCAACGTCTCCAGGGTGGCGCCGTGCACGCCGAGCGAGTCCAGGGTGTCGCCGAGCGGCACCACCAGGCCGGGGTGCGAGCTGCATTCGACGAACACGGTGTGTCCGTCGGCCGCCGCCGCGCCGATCGCCTCCTCGAACCGCACGGTGCGCCGCATGTTCTCGAACCAGTAGTCGATGTCGAGCAGCGCGTCGTCGGCGAGCCGGCCGCCGGTGACCGTGGAGTACATCGGCACCCGCCCGGGGGTGGGTTCGATGCCCGCGAGCAGGCGTTCCAGGTCGCCGCGTACGGCGTCCATCTGCGGCGAGTGCGAGGAGTACGCCGCCGGGATCCAGCGCGCCCGTACCCCCTCCCGCTCACAGTCCGCCACGATCAGGGCCAAGGCGTCGGTGTCGCCGGACAGCACGGTGTTGGTCGGGCTGTTGATCCCGCCCACGTTGACCAGGTCGCCGGTGCCGGTACGGGTGATCAACTCCTCGGCCCGCACAGCGGATACCGCGACCGCCACCATCGCGCCGCGGATCATGTCGGCGGCCTGCACCGCGCGGATCCGCAGCGCGGCGATCCGGGCGGCGTCCGGCAGGGTCAGGTGGCCGGCGATGTAGGCGGCGGCGATTTCGCCCTGCGAGTGCCCGATCACCGCGGCCGGCCGCACCCCGCACGACTCCCACCAGCGGGCCAGGCCGACCATCACCGCGAACAGCACGGGTTGCACCACCTCGACCCGGCGCAGCAGTTCGGCCGTCTCCTCGTCGGTGCCGCGCAGCACGTCGAGCAGCGCCCAGCCCGGCAGCAGCGGGTCCATCACCTCGGCGCACCGCGTGACGGTCTCCGCGAAGACCGGGCAGCACGTCAGCAACTCCGCCGCCATGCCCACCCATTGCGATCCCTGGCCGGGGAAGACGAACACCGGCCCCGGGCCGATCGCCGTCGGCGTCTCGCCCGTTGCCGGCGAATCGGCCAACTCACCCAGCGCCGCCACGAGTTCATCGGTGTCTTGACCCCGGACCACCCCCCGCCGCTCGAACACCGCCCGCCCGCGCACCAGCGAGGCGGCCACGTCGGCCGGGGCGAACTCCGGGTGCGCGGCGGCCCAGTCCCGCAGCCGCGCCGCCTGCGCCCGCAACCCGGCCTCGGATCGCGCGGACACCACCCACGGCACGATCCCCCCGGGCGCGGCGGCCGGCGCGGCCTCGACCGCGACCTCCGCCGGCGCCTGCTCGATGATCACGTGCGCGTTGGTCCCGCTCACCCCGAACGAGGAGATCCCGGCCCGGCGCACCCGCTCCCCCGCCGGCCACGCCACCGGCTCGGTGAGCAGCCGCACCTGTCCCGACGCCCAGTCCACATGCGGCGTGGGCGCGTCCACGTGCAACGTCGGCGGCAACGTCCCGTGCCGCAGCGCGAGCACCATCTTGATCACCCCGGCGACCCCCGCCGCGGACTGGGTGTGCCCGATGTTGGACTTGACCGACCCCAGCCACAGCGGCCGTTCCGCCGGCCGATCCTGCCCGTAGGTCGCCAGCAGCGCCTGCGCCTCGATCGGGTCGCCGAGCGTGGTCCCGGTGCCGTGCGCCTCGACCGCGTCGATGTCCGTCGCGGCCAGGCCCGCGTTGCGCAACGCCTGCCGGATCACCCGCTGTTGCGAGGGGCCGTTGGGCGCGGTCAGCCCATTCGAGGCGCCGTCCTGGTTGACCGCCGAGCCGCGCACCACGGCCAGTACCGGATGCCCGCGCCGGCGCGCGTCGGACAACCGCTCGACCAGCACCAGGCCGACGCCCTCGCCCCAACCGGTACCGTTGGCCGCCGCCGCGAACGGCTTGCAGCGCCCGTCCGCGGCCAGTCCGCGCTGCCGGCTGAACTCGATGAACGCCTGCGGCGACGTCAACACCGCCACCCCGCCCGCGAGCGCCAGGTCGCACTCGCCCGCACGGAGCGCGTTCGCCGCCAAGTGCAGTGCGACCAGGGACGACGAGCACGCGGTGTCCACGGTCACCGCCGGCCCCTCCAAGCCCAGGACGTAGGAGACCCGGCCGGAGATCACGCTGGTCGCGGTCCCGGTCAGCAGGTAGCCCTCCTGGCCCTCGGCCATCGCCTGCGAAGTGCCGTGGTAGTCCTGCGCCATGGCCCCGACGAACACCCCGGTACTGCTGCCGCGCAGGGCGGTGGGGTCGATGCCGGCCTGCTCGAAGGTCTCCCACGCGGTCTCCAACAGCAGCCGCTGCTGCGGGTCCATCGAGGTCGCCTCGCGGGGCGAGATCCCGAAGAACTCGGCGTCGAAGTGCACCGCGCCGGCGACGAATCCGCCCTCGCGCACATACGACTTGCCCGCCCGGTCGGGGTCCGGGTCGAAGAGTGTGTCCAACTCCCAACCCCGGTCTTGGGGGAAGGGCCCGATGGTGTCGGTGCCCTCGGCGAGCATCCGCCACATGTCGTCCTGTCCGGCCACCCCGCCCGGGTAGCGGCAGCCGACGCTCACGATCACGATCGGGTCGTCGTCGGTGTGTGCGGCGGGTCGCTCGGGCTCGACGACCACCGGTGCGACGCCCAGGAGTTCGGCGCCGACGTGGTCGGCGAGGGCCTGCGGGGTCGGGTGGTCGAAGACCAAGGTGACCGGCAGGCGCAGGCCGGTCGCCGCGCCGATGCGGTTGCGCAGTTCGACCGAGGTGAGCGAGTCGAAGCCGAGTGCCTTGAACGGGCGCAGCGGGGCGACCGCGTCCGGGGTGGCGTGGCCCAGGACGGCGGCGGTCTCGGTGCGGACCAGGGTCAGCAGCGTCTGCCGGCGCCGTTCCTCGGGCAGTCGGGCCAGCCTCTCGGCCAGGGACGCGGCGTCGGGCGCGGCGTCGGCGGCGGCGCGGCGTCCGCGCGGGCGGACCAGGTCGCGCAGGAGCGCGGGTACGGTCGGGGCGGCGGCGCGCAGCGTGTCCAAGTCCAGGCGGGCGGGCACGATCGTGGGTCGGTCGGCCGCGCGGAGCGCGTCGTACAGGGTGAGTGCGTGGTCGGTCTCCAGCGCGGCGACGCCGGTGCGGGCGATGCGCTCCAGGTCTTCGGCGCCCAGGTGTCCGGTCATCCCGCTGGCCTCCGCCCACAGGCCCCAGGCGGCCGAGGTCGCGGCCAGGCCGCGGGCCCGGCGGTGCTGGGCGAGTGCGTCCAGGAAGGCGTTCGCGGCGGCGTAGTTGGCCTGTCCGGCGCCGCCGAAGGTGCCGGCCATCGAGGAGAACAGCACGAACTCGGTCAGGTCGAGGTCGCGGGTCGACTCGTGCAGGTTCCAGGCGGCGTGCAGTTTCGGGCGCAGCACCCGGTCCAGCCGCTCGGGGGTGAGCGCGGTCAGCGCCGCGTCGTCGATCACGCCCGCGGCGTGGATCACCGAGGTGAGCGGGTGTTCGGCCGGGATGTCGGCGAGCAGCGCGGCGAGCGCCGCACGGTCGGCGGCGTCGCAGGCCGCGATGGTCACCCGGGCGCCGAGCGCGGTCAGTTCGGCGGACAACTCGGCCGCGCCGTCGGCGGCCGGGCCGCGCCGGCCGATCAGGAGCAGGTGTCGCACCCCGGCGGTGCGAACGAGGTGGCGGGCCAGCAGGCCGCCGAGGGTACCGGTGCCGCCGGTGATCAGGACCGTGCCCTCCGGGTCCGGGGCGGCTCCGAGGGTGGGCGGCAGGGTCAGCACGATCTTGCCGGTGTGCCGGGCCTGGCTGAGGTGCCGGAAGGCACCGACCGCGCCGCGCACGTCCCACGTGGTCACGGGCAGCGGGTGCAGCACGCCGGTCTCGAAGAGCCGGTACAGGTCCGCCAGCATCTCCCGGATGCGCTCGGCCCCCGCGTCCATCAGGTCGAACGCCCGGTAGTCGCGGCCCGGATGGGCGGCGAGCACCTCGTCCCGGTCCCGGATGTCGGTCTTGCCCATCTCCAGGAATCGGCCGCCGGGCGCGAGCAACCGCAGTGAGGCGTCCACGAATTCGTGCGCGAGCGAGTTGAGCACCACGTCGACCTCGCCGAACCGGTGTACGAAGTCGAGATCGCGCGAGGACGCCAGATGCGCATCGTCCACGCCCTGGCCGCGCAGGGTGGCCCACTTGCCGGGCGAGGCGGTGCCGAACACCTCCACGTCCCAGTGCCGGGCCAGTTGCACGGCCGCCATGCCCACTCCGCCGGTGGCGGCGTGGACGAGCAGCGATTCACCGGCGCGCAGCCCGCCGAGGTCGGCCAGGCCGTAGTAGGCGGTCAGGAACACCACCGGGACGGCCGCGGCCTGGGCGTAGGTCCAGCCGGTGGGGATCGGCGCGAGCAGCCGGTGATCGGCGACGGCGATCGGTCCGGTGCCGCCGCCGAACAGGCCCATCACCCGGTCGCCCGGCGCGAGTTCGGGTACGTCGGGGCCGACCTCCACGACGATCCCGGCGCCCTCGCCGCCGGGCGGGCGGGTGTCGGCGACCATGCCGAGGGCGACCACGACGTCGCGGAAGTTCAGCCCGGCGGCGCGGACGGCGATCCGGACCTGTCCGGGCGCGAGCGGGGCCGCCGCGTCGGCGTTCGGGAGCAGCGCGAGCCGGTCCAGGGTGCCGCCGCCGAGCAGGTCCAGCCGCCAGGCCGGGGTGCCGGGGGGCGGGCTCAGGCGCGGTTCGGTCCCGGTGCGGATCAGTCGGGGCGCGGACACGGTGCCCGTGCGGATGGCCAGGTGCGGTTCGCCGACGTCGGCGGCGACGGCGGCGCGCAGCGCGGCGAAGGAGTCGGTGTGGTCGTCCAGGTCGACCAGCACGATCCGGCCCGGGTGTTCGGTCTGCGCGGAGCGGACCAGGCCCACGATGGGCGCGGCGACCAGGTCGGACAGGTCCTCGCCGTGGTGCCCGGGTACCGCGCCCCGGGTCAGCACGACCAGGGTGCATGCGGTGAGGCGCGGGTTGGTCAACGCGCGCTGGAGCAGGTCGAGTACGCGGTGTGCGGCGGCCCGGGCCGCTTCGGGGACGTCGTCCCCGGCCCGGCCGGCGCAGGTGATCAGCAGTACGTCGGCGGGGTCGGGCTCGCCGTCCGCGTGCACCTCGGCGCCGGCGGCGCGCAGGCCGGCCACCGCCGCCAGTTCGTCCTGGCCGAGCAACGACCAGCGGGCGGTGGTGGGTTCGGTGGGGGTGGGCAGCGGGGACCAGTGGACGTGGTGGAGGTCGGGGTGGGCCGGGTCGGCGGCGGGCGCGAGTCGGTCGGCGGTCGCGGGGCGGCCGACCAAGGCGCCGACGGTGGCGACCAAGGCGCCGGTGTGGTCGGTGAGTTCGAGGCCGACGGCGTCCGGGCCGAGGCGTTCCAGGCGGACCCGGAGTGCGGATGCGCCGACGGCGTGCAGGCGTACGTCGGTCCAGGCGAAGGGTAGGCCGATGGCGCCGTCGCCGCCGGCTGTACCGACCGCCGCGTGCAATGCGGCGTCCAGCAGGGCCGGGTGCAGCGCGAAGTCCCGTGCGCCGTGCGCCTCGTCGCCCGGCGCGACCTCGGCCAGGACCGTATCGCCCAGGCGCCACGCGGCCCGCACCGCGCGGAAGGCCGGTCCGTACCGGTAGCCCTGCCGGGCCAGCCGCTCGTAGAGCCCGTCCACGTCCAGCACGACGGCCCCGGCGGGCGGCCACGCGTCATCGGTCACCACCACGACTCCGGGCCCGTCCGCCACCGGCGCCAGTACCCCGCTCGCGTGCCGCGTCCACGCCTGCTCGGCGGGCGCGTCGTCGGGACGGGAGTGGATGGTCAACGCGCGGCGGCCCTGCTCGTCCGGCTCGTCCAGCAACACTTGCAGGTGTACGGCGCCGGTGTCGGTGAGCCGCAGTGGGGCCTCGACGGTCAGTTCCTCGATCAGGTCGCAGTCGGCCCGATCGCCCGCCTGGAGGGCGAGTTCGACGAACGCGGTGCCCGGGAGCAGCACCGTGTCCAGGATCGTGTGGTCGGCGAGCCAGGGGTGGGTGCGCAGCGAGATGCGGCCGGTGAGGATGTGCCGGTCGCCCTCGGCGGGTGCCACGGCCGCGCCCAACAGGGGATGTGCCGCCGGGTGCAGGCCGAGGCCGGCCGCGTCGGTGGGCGTGTTGCCCGCCTCCAGCCAGTAGCGCTCGCGTTGGAACGCGTAGGTGGGCAGCTCGACCGGCCGGGGTCGGTGTCCGGCGTGGGTCGCGGACCAGTCCACCGGGACGCCGCGCACGTGCAGGCCGGCCGCGGCGGTGAGGAAACGGGCGAGGGTGTCGGTGTCGCGCTGGAGGCTGCCCACGACCGTCACGTCCGTACCGGCACGCTGGGCACTGTCCTCGACGGCGGGCGCCAGCACCGGATGCGGGCTGGTCTCGACGAACACCGTGTGGCCGTCCCGCAGGAGCGCATCGGTGGCCCGGTCGAAGGCGACGGTGGCGCGTAGGTTCCGGTACCAGTACTCGGCGTCGAGCGCGGTGCCCTCGACGGGTTCGCCGGTGACCGAGGAGTAGAAGACCGCGTCGGTGGTCGGCGTGGGCACGATCTCACCGAGGGCGGCGAGCAGTTCCTCGCGGACCTGCTCGACCTGGGCGGAGTGCGAGGCGTAGTCGACCGGGAGCACCCGGGCGCGGATCCCGTCCGCCTCGCAGCGGGCGTGCAGTTCGGCGAGCGCGTCGGCGGCGCCGGAAAGCACCACGGCTGCGGGGCCGTTGACGGCGGCGATGCCGAGCCGGTCCGCGAATCCGTCGAGCAATCGGGCGATCTGCTCCGGTCCGGCCGCGACGGACATCATCCCGCCGCCGCCGGACAACCCGCGCAGGGCGCGGCTGCGCAGTGCGACGATCCGGGCCGCGTCGTCGAGGGTGAGCGCGCCCGCGATGTGGGCGGCGGCGATCTCGCCCTGTGAGTGGCCGACCACCGAGGCCGGCCGTACGCCCAGCGAGCGCCACAGTTCGGCGAGCGCGACCATCACCGCGAACAACACCGGTTGCACCACGTCGACCCGGTCGAGCGGCGGCGCGTCGGACTCGCCGCGCAGCACGGCGAGCAACGACCAGTCGGTGTGCGGCGCGAGCGCCGCGTCGCAGTCGCGGATCCGGGCGGCGAAGACCGGCGACTCGGTGAGCAGTCGGGCGCCCATGCCGGGCCACTGCGAGCCCTGGCCGCCGAACACGAAGGCGATCCGGCCGGGTTCGCCGGCCACGCCCACCGGTACCGCGGCGTCGGGTCGGTCGGCGCTCAGCGCGTCCAGCCCGGCCCGCAGGCCCGCCGCGTCCTCGGCGACCACCACGGCGCGGTGTTCGAACCGGGATCGGCCGCCGACGAGCGCGTGCGCGATATCTACCGGCCCGTACTCGGGGTGCGCGTCCAGGTGTGCGCGCAGCCGCTCGGCCTGCCCGCGCAAGGCCGCCGCGCTCGCCCCGGACAGCGGCCAGGCCAGCGCGGCCGGAGGCGCCGGGGCCGGTTCGACGGACGTGGTCGGGGCGGGATCGCCCTGTTCCAGGATCACGTGCGCGTTGGTCCCGCTGATCCCGAACGACGACACCCCCGCACGGCGCGGACGCCCGGTCTCCGGCCACGGGGTCGCGGCGGTGAGCAGCGAGACCGCCCCCGCCGACCAGTCCACGTGCGGCGAGGGGGCGTCCACGTGCAGCGTCCCGGGCAGTTCGGCATGCCGCATCGCCATGATCATCTTGATCACACCGGCCACGCCCGCCGCCGCCTGGGTGTGCCCGAGGTTGGACTTGACCGACCCCAGCCACAGCGGCCGATCCGCCGCCCGGTCCTGCCCGTAGGTGGCGAGCAGGGCGCGCGCCTCGATCGGGTCGCCCAGCGGCGTGCCGGTGCCGTGCGCCTCCACCGCGTCCACGTCGGACGGACGCAACTCGGCGTGCGCGAGCGCGTCCCGGATCACCCGCTCCTGGGCGAGCCCGTTGGGCGCGGCCAGACCGTTGCTGGCACCGTCCTGGTTGATCGCACTGCCGCGAACCACGGCCAGCACCGGATGGCCCAGCCGGCGTGCGTCCGACAGGCGTTCCACCAGGAGCAGTCCGATGCCCTCGGACCACGAGGTGCCGTCCGCGCCCGCCGCGAACGACTTGCACCGCGCGTCCGGGGCCAGGCCGCGCTGCCGGGAGAACTCGACGAAGGTGGCCGGGCTGGACATCACCGTCACCCCGCCCGCCAGCGCCAGATCACACTCACCCTGCCGCAGCGCGTTGGCGGCCAGGTGCAGTGCGACCAGGGACGACGAGCAGGCGGTGTCCACGGTCACCGCGGGCCCCTCCAGGCCCAGCGTGTAGGCCACCCGCCCGGACGCGATGCTGCCCGCGCTGCCGTTGCCGAGATAGCCGTCCACGCCCTCCGGGGCGCTGCTCAGCCGCGACGCGTAGTCCGCGTACATCAGGCCCGCGTACACCCCGGTACGACTGCCGCGCAGTGAGCGGGGATCCAGGCCGGCCCGCTCGATCGCCTCCCAGGACGCCTCCAGGAGCAAGCGCTGCTGCGGGTCCATGGCCAGCGCCTCGCGCGGCGAGATGCCGAAGAACTCCGGGTCGAACTCGGTTGCGTCGTAGAGGAATCCGCCCTCGCGGACATACGAGGTTCCGGCGTGTTCGGGATCGGGATGGAACAGCTCGGCCAAGTCCCAGCCCCGGTTCTGCGGGAACTCCGAGATGGCGTCGGCGTGTTCCGACACCAGGCGCCACAGGTCCTCCGGGCTCGCGACGCCGCCGGGGAAGCGGCAGCTGATCGCCACCACCGCGACCGGCTCGTCGGACACCGGCCGGGCAACGCCCGCCGCCCGCCCGGGTGTCGGCGCGTCGAGGAGTCGCGCACGCAGGTGTACGCCAACGGCCCGCGCGCACGGATGGTCGAACAACATCGTGGCGGGCAGGCGCAGTCCGACCGCCGTGCTCAGCCGGGTGCGCAGTTCCAACGCCGCCAGCGAGTCCAGGCCCAGTTCGCCGAACGCGCGGTCCGGGTCGATCGTGCGCGCGTCGGCGTGGCCGAGCACACCGGCCGCGTGGGTGCGGACCAGGTCGACCAACAGCCGGTCCTGCTCGGCCTCGGGCAGCGCGGCCAATCGGCGCACCAGCGAGCGGGCGGTATCCGAGGTGCGGCCCGGCGCGCGCCGAGCCCGGGTCGGCACCAGCCCGCGCAACACGGGCGCCACCCGCTCCTGCGGACCGCGCAGGATCGCCGGGTCGAGGCGCAGCGGCGTCAGCACCGCCTCGGGCCGCCCCGCCGCCGCATCCAGCAGCGCAAGGCCCTGCTCGACGGACAACGCCCGTACACCCGCACCGGCCGCCCGGCGCCGGTCCGTCGCGCTCATCGTCTCGGTCAGCGCGCTGCGTTCGGCCCACAACCCCCACTGCAACGACACGGCCGGTCGGCCGAGCGCCCGGCGCCGGCGGGCCAGCGCGTCGAGGGCGACATTGGCCGCCGCGTAGTTGGCCTGTCCGGGGTTGCCGACCAGACCGGCGGCCGAGGAGAACAGGACGAACGCCGACAGGTCGGCGTCGGCGGTGAGTTCGTCCAGGTGCAGCGCCGCGTCGACCTTGGGGCGCAACACCGCCGCCAGCCGCTCGGGGGTCAACGCCCCGACCAGCCCGTCGTCGGTCACCCCGGCCAGGTGCACCACGCCGGTCAGCGGGTGGGCGGCCGGGATGGCGGCCAACACGTCGGCCAGCACGTCCCGTTCGGCCGCGTCACCGGCCACGAAGGCGACGTGCGCGCCGGCCTCGATCAGTTCGGCCCGCAACTCGGCGGCCTCGGGGGCTTCGTCGCCGCGACGGGAGAGCAGGAGGAGGCGGCGCACCCCGTGTACGCGCACCAGGTGCCGGGCCACCTGCCGGCCCAGGGCTCCGGTGCCGCCGGTGATCAGGACGGTGCCGTCGGCGGCGAAGCCGAAGTCGGACTTCGGCGCCACGGCCGCCCGGCGCAGGCGCGGGACCAGGATCCGCCCGGCCCGCACGGCCACCTCGGGCTCGACCGCCACCGCGGCGATGGCCTCGGGCGAGATCTCGTCGAAGTCGTCGGCGTCGACGAGCGCGAACCGCTCGGGGTGTTCGGAGCAGGCGCTACGAAGCAGGCCATGGGCCGCGGCGGCGGCCGGATCCGGCGCGTCGCCTTCCAAGGCGGCGACCGCCCGGCGAGTGCGCACGATCAGACGGGCCGACTCGAAGCGCTCGTCGGCGAGCCAGGATCGGGCCAGGTCGAGCGCCCGGGCGGCGGCCTGGTGTACGGCTTCTACGGAGTCGGCTGGGGTGACCAGGTCGTACAGGACCGTCACGGGGATCGCCGACTCGGCCATGGAGGCCAGGTCGGGGTGGTGCGGGGCGCCGAATCGAGTTGCTGTCGGAGCGAGTTCGGGACCACCCACCACGGCACCGAGCGTTGCCGCCGTGTCCTCCACCGACGCCGGCGTCCACTCCGGCTCGAACAACTCGCCCGCGTTCGCGTCGGGTTGCGACAGTCGGTCCCGCGAGGGTTCGCGCACCGCCAGGGCCTCGACCGAGACCACAGGCCGGCCCGTCTCGTCGGTGGCCGTCACCGCGATGGTGTCGGACCCGGTGGGACGCAGCCGAACCCGCAACGTGCGTGCCCCGGACGTGTGCAGCGCCACTCCGCGCCAGGAGAACGGCAGCCGCAGGCGCGGCGCCGCCGCGTCGAGCAGGCTCAGGCCCAGCGGGTGCAACGCGGCGTCGAACAGCGCGGGGTGCAGCTCGAACCGGCCGTCGGCGGCCGGGCCCTCGGCCGCGAGCACGATCTCCGCGAACACCTCGTCACCACGGCGCCAGGCCGCCTGTACGCCCTGGAACGAGGGTCCGTAGTCGACGCCGGTCTCGGCGAACCAGGGATACAGCTCCGCCGTGTCCATCGCGGTCGCGTCGGCGGGCGGCCAACTCGTGGCATCCGAGGGAGTGCCCACCTCACCCGATGGAGCCAGGGTCCCGGCGGCGTGCAGCGTCCAAGGCGCCTCCTCCGCCGAATCCGGGCGGGCATGCACCGTAATCGTGCGCGTCCCGCTCTCCTCCGGTACACCGACCCGGACCTGGACTTGCACACCGCCCGTCGACGGCAGCGCCAGCGGCGCCGACAGGGTCAGCTCGTCGACCCGAGCGCAGTCCACGAGACGGCCGACGTGCAGGGCCAGTTCCAGGAATGCCGTGCCCGGCAGCAATACCGAGCCCAAGACGGCGTGTTCGGCCAACCACGGATGGGTGTCCAGAGCCAACCGGCCGGTGAACAGGACGCCCTGGTCGTCCGCCAGGCCCACGACCGCACCGAGCAGCGGATGGTCCACCACGCCCTGCCCCAACCCGACCGCGTCGCCCGCGTCGACACCGGCGTGCAACCAAAAGCGCCGCCGCTCGAAGGCGTAGGTCGGCAGGTCCGCCCGTCCTCCGGGCCCGGAACCGGTCGACAGCGCGGCCCAGTCCACGTTCGCGCCGTGCACGAACACCCGGGTCAGCGCCTCGACCACGCTCGCCACGGCCGCTCGACCCCGGCGCCGGGTCGGTACGGCCGCCACGTCCTCCGCGCCGGCCGTGCCCTCGACGACCATCGCGGTCAACGCCGCCTCCGGCCCGATCTCCACGAAGGTGCGTACCCCTTCGGCGCGCAGCGTGGCGATCGCATCCCCGAAACGCACCGCGCGGCGCACATGCCGCACCCAGTACTCGGGGTCAGCCAACTCTTCGGCGCGCGCGATCCGCCCGGTGGTGTCCGACACCACCGTGACCTCGGGTGTGCCAAAGGTCAACCCACCCAGCACCTCCCTGAGTTCGGCCAACATCGGTTCCATCAGCGCCGAGTGGAAGGCGTGCGACACCGGCAGGCGCGAGATCCGCCACCCGCGCACCACGCAGTCCGGTTCGAGCGCGGCCACCGCCTCGGCGGGTCCGGAAACCACCACACTCGCCGGGCCGTTCACCGCCGCGATCGTCACCTCGGCCGGGCACGACGCCGCCACCTCGGCCTCGCCCGCACCGACGGCGAGCATCGCCCCTCCGCTCGGCAGCGCACTCATCAGCCGAGCCCGCGCCGCCACGAAGACCGCCGCATCCGCGAGCGAGAACACGCCCGCCACGTGCGCCGCGACGATCTCGCCGAGCGAATGCCCCACCACGAAGTCGGGCGTCTGCCCCCACGAGGCCCACAGCCGGTACAGCGCCACCTCGAACGCGAAGAGCGCCGGCTGGGCCACCCCGGTGTCCTGCGCGTCGGCCTCCGACACCCCTTCGGCGCCGAGCACGACGTCGCGCACCGGGAACGGCACCACGCCGTCTAAGGCCGCGCACACCTCGTCCAGCGCCGCCGCGAATACCGGGAACGCCGCGTGGAGTTCGCGGCCGATACCGAATGTCCGCACCCCCTGGCCCGTGCACAGCACGGCCGTCTTCCCCGACCCGCGACCCACCGCACCGACCACCGCGCCCTCGGCGCCGGCCGCCACGGCGGACAACCCCTCGGCCAGCTCGGCGAGATCGGCGCCGGAGACCACCGCCCGATGGCCGAACAGCGCCCGTTCGCACACCAACGACCGGGCCACGTGTGCCGGATCGAGATCCGGGCGGTCCCTGACCCAGTCCCGAAGTCGGGCCGCCTGTTCCCGCACCGCTGCCTCGGACCGCGCCGACACCACCCAGGTGTGCCGCCCGCCGAGCCCGGACTCGACCGCCACATCCGTCACTTCGGCCACCGGTGGCGGCTCTTCCAGCACCACGTGTGCGTTTGTCCCGCTGATCCCGAAGGACGACACACCCGCCCGGCGCACCCGCTCACCCGCCGGCCACGCCACCTCGCCCGCCAACACCTCGACCCGACCCGCCGACCAATCCACATGCGGCGTCGGCTCGTCCACATGCAACGTCCTCGGCAACACCCCATGCCGCAGCGCCAACACCATCTTGATCACCCCGGCCACACCCGCAGCCGCCTGGGTGTGCCCGATATTCGACTTCACCGACCCCAACCACAGCGGCCGATCTCCCGGGCGATCCTGCCCATAGGTGGCCAACAACGCCTGAGCCTCGATCGGATCACCCAGCGTCGTCCCGGTCCCGTGCGCCTCCACCGCATCCACATCCGCCGCAGACAACCCGGCCGCGCCCAACGCCTGCCGAATCACCCGCTGCTGCGACGGCCCGTTCGGCGCGGTCAAGCCATTCGACGCGCCGTCCTGATTCACCGCCGACCCACGCACCACCGCCAGAACCGAATGCCCATTGCGCCGCGCATCCGACAACCGCTCCACCAACACCAGCCCGACACCCTCACCCCACCCGGTGCCGTCCGCCGCCGCCGCGAACGACCGGCACCGGCCGTCGGACGACAGGCCGCGCTGTCGGGAGAAGTCGAGGAACACGCTGGGCGTCGACATCACGGTGACGCCGCCCGCCAGGGCCAGTTCGCACTCGCCCGACCGCACCGCGTTCACCGCCAGGTGCAGCGCCACCAGGGACGACGAGCACGCGGTGTCCACGGTGACCGCCGGCCCCTCCAGGCCGAACGTGTAGGCCACCCGGCCCGAGGCCACGCTGCCCACATTGCCGTTGCCGATGTAACCCTCCAGCTCGTCCGGCACCTTCCGAAGCCGGCCGCCCGCGTAGTCGTAGTAGATGGCGCCGGCGAAGACCCCGGTCCGGCTGCCGCGCAGCGAGGTCGGATCGATGCCCGCCCGCTCGAACGTCTCCCACGCCGTCTCCAGGAGCAACCGCTGCTGCGGATCCATCGCCAACGCCTCACGCGGCGAGATCCCGAAGAGGTCCGGGTCGAAGTCGGCGGCGGTGTCCACGAATCCGCCGGTGCGCACGTAGGTGCTGCCGGGGCGGTCCGGGTCCGGGTCGAAGATGCGCTCGATGTCCCAGCCACGATCGGTGGGGAAGTCGGTGAGGGTGTCCACGCCACCGGCGACCACGTCCCACAGGTGTTCGGGCGCGGTGATCCCGCCGGGGAACCGGCAGCCCATGCCGACGATCACGATCGGGTCGTCGCCGGCGTCGGGACCGACCGACGACACCACCTGCGCTCCGACGGTCGAGCCGACCGGGCCGGCGTCCTCCTCGGCGAGCCGATCACGCAACCACCGGCCCAGGACCGCCGGGCTGGGGTAGTCGAAGACCAGCGTGGCGGGCAGCCGCAGGCCGGTCGCCGTGTTCAGCCGATTGCGCAGTTCCAGACCGGTGAGCGAATCGAAGCCCAGGTCGCGGAACGCCCGCGTCTCGTCGATCTCGGTCGCATCGCCGTGGCCGATGACGGCGGCGGCGTGAGAGCACACCGCCCGAATCAGCGTCTGCTCCCAGTCGACCGCCGAGACACCGGCCGGACGACGGCGCAGCGCCGCCGCCGAACCCGTCGCCCCAGCCCGCCGGTCGGGTACCCGGGCGAGGCCGCGCAGCAGCGTGGGCACCACCGATCCGGCCGTACGCAGCACCGCGAGGTCCATCCGGACCACGGTCGGCGTCGGTTCGGCATGGTTCGTCGCCGCGTCGAACAGGGCCAACCCCTGTTCCGGGGCCAGGGGCAGTACGCCCAGACGTGCCATCCGCTGCCGGTCGGCATCGCCGAGCCCGGCGGTCATCTCGCTGGTCGGCGCCCACCAGCCCCACGCCAACGAGCTGCCCGGCAGGCCCTCGCGGCGCCGGCGCCGGGCGAGGGCGTCGAGAAAGGCGTTGGCCGCCGCGTAATTGCCCTGGCCGGGGTTGCCGAGCACACCCGCCGCAGAGGAGAACAGCACGAACGCGGTCAGGTCCAGGTGCCGAGTCGCCTCGTGCAGGTTCCACGCGGCGTCCACCTTCGGGCGCAACACCGCGTCCAGCCGGTCGGCGGTGAGGGACTGTACAACGCCGTCGTCCACCACACCCGCCGCGTGGATCACGGCCGTCAGCGGGTGTTCGGCGGGGATGTCCGCCAACACCCGCTCCAGCGTGGCGCGGTCGGCGGCGTCCCCGGCTACGCAGGTCACCTCGGCCCCGAGCGCGGCGAGTTCCACGACCAAGTCCGCCGCGCCGGCGGCCGTACCGCCGCGCCGACTGAGCAACAGCAGCCGGCGCACGCCGTGGTGGGTGACCAGATGCCGGGCAAGCAACGTGCCCAGGGTGCCGGTGCCGCCGGTGATCAGGACCGTGCCGTCGGGAGCGGGCGCGAAGCCGGCCGATCCGCCGTCCGAAGGGGCTCGAACCAAATGCGGTACCAGAGCCGTTCCGTCTCGCAGGACCAGCTGATCCGCACCGGTCCGCAGGCCCCTGGCGAAATCCGGGCCGGGGTCGGCGACGGAGTCCGCGTCCACGAGGACGAAGCGCCCCGGGTGTTCGGACTGGGCGGAGCGGACCAGGCCCCAGACGGCCGCCGAGGCCGGACGTACCTGCTCGTCCGCGACCGCAACCGCGCCCGAGGTGACGAACACCAGCCGGGAGTCGGCGAATCGCTCGTCCGCGAGCCAGTCCCGAAGCGCCGCCAACACCTGCCGGCCGGCCGTGTGCGCCGCCGTCACGGGGTCCGCATCGTCGACCGACACGGGCAGAACCACCAGACCCGGTACGCCGCTTCCGGCGTGGACGGCCCCGGTCAGCGCGGCGAGATCGGCCGCACCGTCGCCGCCCGGCAAAGTCGCGGCCGGCGCGTCGTCGGCGGCGTCCGGTAGCTCCAACGCGGTCCACGCGATCGTGAACAGGGAGTCCCGAATCAACGAATCCGGCGTCCGCAACCCGTCTGCCGAGACCGGGCGGATGGTCAGCGACTCGATCGCCACCACTTCCCGGCCGTCCTCGTCCCACGCCCGGACCGACACCTCACCGGAAGCCGAGGGCGACCCGGACCCCGATCCCGACCCCGAGCGCACCAGCCGAACCCGCAACCGTCGCGCCCCGGGAACACCCGCCCGAATGCCGCGCCACACGAACGGCAGCCCGGCCACGATCGGCGTATCGGCACCCGCCGCAACCACCAGCGGATGCAACGCGGCATCGAGCAGCGCCGGGTGCAGCGCGAACCGGTCCGCGTCCGCGTGCCCCTCCTCCGGCAATTCCACCTCGGCGAACAACTCGTCGCCGCGCACCCGGACCGACCGCAGCCCCTGGAACACCGGGCCGTAGTCGAAGCCCGCCACCGCCAGCCGCTCGTAGGCGTCGTCGACCCCGACCACCTCGGCACCGGTCGGCGGCCACGGCCCGGCCGGCATGTCCTCGGCCGGCTCCTCGCCCGCCGCGACCAGCACCCCCGACGCGTGCCGGGTCCACGGGTGGTCCGGCGGCGCGTCCTCGGCGCGCGAGTGCACGTCGACCGTCCGGGCCCCGCCGCCTCCGTCGTCGCCGTCCGCCGCACCGACCACGACCTGTACCAGGACGCCCGAGGCATCCGGCAGCACGAGCGGCGTGTGCAGGGTCAGTTCCTCGATCGCCGGATAGCCGACCTCGGCGCCGGCCCGC
Organism: Embleya australiensis; assembly: GCF_051903075.1. Lineage (NCBI taxonomy): Bacteria > Bacillati > Actinomycetota > Actinomycetes > Kitasatosporales > Streptomycetaceae > Embleya > Embleya australiensis. The sequence continues at coordinate 6,954,293 of NZ_CP182422.1, read as the reverse complement.
AGGACCAGGTCCAGGAACGCCGTCCCGGGCACGATCACCGTGTCGAGCACGGCGTGGTCGGCCAGCCACGGTTGGGCGGTCGTCGACAGCCGCCCGGTGAACACGGTGCCCGCGTCGCCGGCCAGGTCGACGGCGGCGCCGAGTACCGGATGCGCCACCGCCCGCTGCCCCCAGGCCACACCGCCGCCTGCGGGCGCTTCGGCCTCGGCCCAATAGCGGCGATGTTGGAAGGCGTACGTGGGCAGGTCGGCCCGCCCCTCGCCCGGAAACAGAGCGGCCCAGTCCACCGGCACACCCGCGACGAACGCCGCCGAGAGCGCGGCGACCAGCCGATCGGGGCCACCGTCGTCCCGCCGCAACGTCTCCAGGACCGTGCCGTCGTCGACGCCCAGCTCCTCGAGGGTGTCCGCGAGCGGCACGACCAGGCCCGGATGCGGGCTGCACTCGACAAAGGCGACGTGTCCGTCGGCAACGGCCGCCCCCACGGCGGTGGTCAGCCGTACCGTCCCGCGCAGGTTCTCGAACCAGTAGCCGGCGCCCAACTCGGCCGGGTCCGTGACGGCTTCCCCGGTCAGCGTCGAGTACATCGGCACCCGACCCGTCCGCGGCGTCACCTCGGCCGACAAACGCTCGACCTCGTCCCGGACCACCTCCATGTGCGCGGAATGCGACGCGTAGTCCACCGGGATCCACCGGGCCCGCACGCCCTCGCGCTCACACGAATCGACGACGGCGGCCAGCGCCTCACGGTCCCCGGAAAGCACCACGCTGCGCGGCCCGTTGACGGCTGCGAGCGACAATCCGTGGGTATCGGCGACCAGTTCCTCGGCCCGCTCGACGGACACCCCCACGGACACCATGCCGCCACCGGCCGCCGCGATCCCGCGCAGCGCCCGACTGCGGAACACCACGATCCGTATCGCATCCGCCAGCGACAGAAAACCCGCCACATGCGCAGCCGCGATCTCCCCCTGCGAATGCCCGATCACCGCACCCGGCTTGACCCCGCACGACTCCCACCACCGCGCAAGCCCCACCATCACCGCGAACAACGCCGGCTGGACCACATCAACCCGCTCGGCCAACGCCTCACCACCCGCACCACGCAACACATCCAGCAACGACCAATCCGCCACCAACGGATCCATCACCGCCGCACACTCCGCCACCGCACCCGCGAACACCGGCGAGCACTCCAACAACCCGGCCGCCATCCCCACCCACTGCGACCCCTGCCCCGGAAACACGAACACCGGTCCGGGGCCGGCGAACATCGGCCGCCCACCCGCGAGTTCATGGCCGTCGGTCACCTCGCCCATCCCGACGGCGAGTTCGGCGACATCCCGCCCGCGCACCACGGCGCGCCGTTCCAGCACCGCGCGCCCCGCCGCCAACGACCGGCCCACGTCGACCGGATCCGCCTCGGGGTGCTCGGCCAGCCAGTCCCGCAATCGCCCCGCCTGCGCGCGCAACGCCGCCTCGGACCGAGCCGACAACACCCACGGCAGGACACCGCCGATGCCCGTGGGCGGCGGGACCTCCTCGACACCGCCGATGCCCGTAGGCGAGGGCACCTCCACGACACCGTCGTCGCCGTCCGCCGGCGCCTCCTCCAGCACCACATGCGCGTTCGTCCCGCTTGCCCCGAACGACGAGACACCGGCCCGGCGCGGCCGGTCGGACCTCGGCCACGGCACGGGCTCGGTGAGCAGTTCCACCCGCCCGGCCGACCAGTCGATGTGCGGCGAGGGCGCGTCGACGTGCAGTGTCCTGGGCAGCACACCGTGCCGCAGGGCCAACACCATCTTGATCATCCCGGCCACCCCCGCAGCGGCCTGGGTGTGTCCGATGTTGGACTTGATCGACCCGAGCCTCAGCGGCCGATCCGCGGGCCGATCCTGACCGTAGGTCGCCAACAGCGCGTGTGCCTCGATCGGGTCGCCGAGCGTGGTCCCGGTGCCGTGCGCCTCCACGGCGTCCACGTCACCGGTCACCAGCCCGGCGCTCTGCAGGGCCTGCCGGATCACCCGCTCCTGGGCCGGCCCGTTCGGCGCGGTCAGCCCGTTCGACGCGCCGTCCTGGTTGATCGCCGAACCGCGCAGCACGGCCAGTACCGGATGCCCGTTGCGTCGCGCGTCGGAGAGCCGTTCGATCAGGAACAGACCCGCGCCGTCGGAGAGGATGAACCCGTCGGCCGCCGCCGAGAACGGCTTGCACCGGCCGTCGCGGGCCAGTCCGCGCTGCCGGCTGAAGTTGACGAAGATCTCCGGCGTGCACATCACCGTCGCGCCACCCGCCAGGGCCAGATCGCATTCCCCCGCCCGCAGTGCGTTGCTCGCCAGGTGCAGAGCCACGAGAGACGACGAGCACGCCGTGTCCACAGTCACCGCCGGCCCCTCCAGGCCGAGGATGTACGCCACGCGACCCGCCAGCAGACTGGCCCCGTTGGCCATGCCGAGCGTGCCGTCCCGGCCCTTGGCGGTCCGGGCCAACACAGTCGTGTAGTCGAGGCCGTTGATCCCGGTGTAGATCCCGGTCCGGCTGTGTCGCAGCGACGTCGGGTCGATGCCCGCGCACTCCACCGCCTCCCACGAGGTCTCCAGGAGCAGCCGCTGCTGCGGGTCCATCGCCGCCGCCTCGCGCGGCGAGATGCCGAAGAACTCCGCGTCGAAGTCCGCGACGTCGTACAGGAATCCGCCCTCGCGGACGTACGACGTGCCCGGCCGGTCGGGATCCGGGTCGTACAGGCCGTCGAGGTCCCAGCCCCGGTCGGTCGGGAACCCGCCGATCGCATCGCCGCCTTCGGCGACGAACCGCCACAGGTCCTCCGGTGTACGCAGACCACCCGGGAAGCGGCAGGCCATGCCCACGATCGCTATCGGCTCGCGCTGCCGGTCCTCCAACTCGCGTACCCGGCGGTGCGCGTCGCGCGCATCGGTGATGGCCTTGCGCAGGTACGAGCGCAGTTTCTCTTCCGACTCAGCCACGTTGCCTCTACTCCTTGCCGACACGGTCGTATGCGTGGATGGGCCGGGTCACTCGAAGCCCTGGTCGACGAGCGAGAACAACTCGTCGTCGGTGGCCGACTGCACGTCCGAGACGTCGTCGTCGGCGGCGCTCTCGTCCGGCGCGGTACAGTCGGCCAGCAGCCGACGCAGCCGCTCGGCCAGCCGGTCGCGGGCCTCCGGCTCGTCGAGCACCGCGTGCAACTCGCCCTCGAATCGGTCCAGGTCGGCCAGCAGCGCACCGATCGGGGATGCCTCCTCGACCAGCCGGCCGCTCAGGTGGCGGGCCAGGCTTCGCGGCGTGGGGAAGTCGAAGACGAGGGTGGAGCGCAGGCCGACCCCGGTGCCCCTGATCAGCCGGTTGCGCAGCTCCACCGCGGTGAGCGAGTCGAACCCGACCTCCTTGAAGGCCCGTTCGGGTCCGATGTCGCCGATGCCGGCATGCCCGAGCACCGCCGCGGCCTGGGCCCGTACCAGGCCGACCAGTTCGCGCTCGCGCTCCTCCTCGGACAGCGCCGCCAGGCGCCGGACCAAGGCCTCGCCGTCCGCCTCGGTCGACGCCTCGGCGGGGGTGGTCGCGCCACGGCCGTTCCCGGAGGGCAACAACGGTGACGTCGACCCGGGCCCGGTGAGGTCCGTCGACGCCGAAACCAACACGGCGTCCTCCCGGCGTATCGCCTCGTCGAACAGGTCGGGCAGCCCCGGCAGCGGATCCGTCCCGCACGCAAGCGACACCCCGGGCAGCCCACACGCCCGCCGATGTGCGGCCAGCGCATCGTGGAAGGCATCCACCCCGGCCGTGGCCGCATGCGCCGACGAACCGAGCAGGCTCGCCGCCGACGAGAACAGCACGAAGAACGCCAGGTCCACGTCGGCGGTCAGCTCGTGCAACGCCCAGGCGACACCCGACTCGCCCGACCCGTCCACCACGCCCGCCGGCCGGTGTTCGGCCACGAGCGCGGCAAGCAGGCCCGGATCGTGCCCGTCCCAGGCCGCCGACACGACCTCGGCACCGGCCTCACCCAGCCGGGCGGCCAGTTCGGCCGGCCCCGCCCCCGAGGGATCCACGGACAACAACACGAACCGACCCACCCCGTACGCCCCGGCCAGATGCTCGGCCACCCCCGCACCGACCGCCCGGTCCGCACCGGCGATCAACACCGTGCCGATCCCCAGCGCCGGCCGTGCTCCGCCGGAGGCCGGAATCCGCTCCAGCCTCGGTACCGACACCCGACCACCGCGCACCGCGAACTGCGGCTCACCACCGGCCGACGCCACCGCGGCCAAAGCCGCCGCCGAGACGGGATCGTCGTCCAGGTCGACCAGCACGATCCGCCCCGGATGCCCGGCCTGCACCGCCCGGACCACTCCCCAGACCGACGCCGACGCCGGATCACGGAGCCCCTCGTCCCCATCCACGACCACCGCCGTGCGGGTCACCACGACCACCCGGGCCGCCGCGAACCGTTCGTTGCCGAGGAACGCGTCCAGCCGCCCGACCAGTTCCGCCGTCACCTCCCGCATACACCGCTCGGAGAACGGCGCGCCGGGCTCCGGATCGCCGACGGGGAGCAGTACCAGATCTGGCAACGGCCGATCACACAAAGCAAGTTCGGCAACACCCGGATACCGGTCCACCAACCCGCCCAGGCCGGGCAGATCCCACCCGCCGACCACCGCGACACGCGGCGCCGCCACCGACACGGGAACCACCGACGCCCGCCACGCGAGCCGGTACAGCGCGTCCCGCCCGCCGCCGGCCCGCCGGAGCTGCTCGGCCGAGATCGCCCGCACCGTCAACGCCTCGATCGCGGCGACCGCCCGCCCGGTCTCGTCCGTGATCCGCAGCGACACCGCACCCTCGCCCGCCGGCACGCACGACACCCGCAGCCGGGTCGCACCGGCCGCGAAGAGCCGCACCCCGTGCCAGGAGAAGGCCACCCGGATGTCGTCCCCGTCGGCCGGCCCCGGATCCACCCGCAGGGTCTGCACGCCCGCGTCGAGCAGCGCCGGATGCACCCCGAAGCGGTGCGCGTCGCGCTCCTCCTCGGCCGGCAGCGCCACGTCGGCGAACAGTTCGTCCCCGCGCCGCCAGGCGGCCCGCATCCCACGAAACGCCGGCCCGTAGTCGACCCCGGACTCCACCAGCCGCGCATAGAAGTCCGCCACCTCGATCGGCTTCGCCCCGACCGGCGGCCACGCCTCCGCAGCCGCGTCGAGAGCGGCGCCCGCACCGGCGTCGGCAACGAGGACACCGACGGCGTGTCGGGTCCACGGCTGCTCGCCGGGCGCGTCCTCCGGCCGGGAGTACACCGCGACCGCCCGGGCCCCGGCGGCGTCCGGCCCGTCGACGGCGACCTGTACATGCACACCGCCGTGTTCCGGCAACACCAGCGGGGTGTGCAGGGTCAGTTCGTCCACCACCGGACACTCCGCCTCGGCCCCGGCCCACAGCGCCAGGTCCACGAACACCGTGCCCGGCACGATCGTCGAGCCGAGCACCACATGATCCGCGAGCCACGGGTGGGTCTCCGTCGACAACCGCCCGGTGAACAACAACCCCGCGCCCTGCGCCGGCCGTACCGCCGCACCCAGCAAGGGATGTCCGACGGCGGCCAGTCCCAACCCGCCCGGATCCCCCGATCGCGCCCCCTCGTCCAACCAATAGCGTCGCCGCTGGAAAGCGTAGGTCGGCAACTCCACCCGCGCGCCGACGATCAGCCCGGCCCAGTCCACCGGCAGACCACGCACGAACCCCGCCGAGAGCGCGGCGACCAGCCGATCGGGACCACCCTCGCCCCGCCGCAACGTCTCCAAAACCGCGCCATCCACACCGAGCGCTTCAAGGGTGTCCCCCAGCGGCACCACCAGTCCCGGATGCGGACTGCACTCGACGAACACGGTGCGCCCATCCACGACCGCCGCTCCGACGGCCCGCTCCAGCTCGACCGTGCGCCGCAGATTCTCGAACCAGTACGACCCGCCCAGATCGGCGGGATCGGCGATCGGCGCACCGGTCAGAGTCGAGTACATCGGCACGCGGCCCGCCTGCGGCGTCACATCCGCCAACAGCCGCTCCATCTCGTCCCGCACGGCCTCCATCCGCGCCGAATGCGACGCATAATCCACCGGAATCCACCGAGCCCGGACCCCATCGCGCTCGCACGCGTCAACCACCACCGCCAGCGCTTCGACATCACCCGAAAGCACCACACTCGTCGGCCCGTTCACCGCCGCCAACGACAACCCATCAGCTCCGGCAACCAACTCCCGAGCCCGATCGGCGGACACCCCAACCGACACCATCCCGCCACCGGAAGACGCAACCCCCAGCAGAGCCCGACTCCGCAGCACAACCACCCGCACCGCATCCACCAACGACAGATAACCCGCCACATGCGCAGCCGCGATCTCCCCCTGCGAATGCCCGATCACCGCACCCGGCCGCACCCCACACGACTCCCACCACCGCGCAAGCCCCACCATCACCGCAAACAGCACCGGCTGAACCACATCGACCCGCTCCAACTCACCGGCAGACCCGCCCCGCAACACATCCAACAGCGACCAATCCGCCACCAACGGATCCATCACCGCCGCACACTCCGCCACCGCACCCGCGAACACCGGCGAGCACTCCAACAACCCGGCCGCCATCCCCACCCACTGCGACCCCTGCCCCGGAAACACGAACACCGGGTCCGAGCCGGTCACCAGCGAACCGGGGTCTCCCACCCCACCCCGCACCAACTCGTCCAGCCCAGCGACAAGTTCGCCGGACTCCCGCCCGGGCACCACCGCCCGCACGTCGAACACCGCCCGCCCGTCCACCAACGACCGGGCAATATCCGCCGGTTCGGCGTCCGGATGTTCGCTCACCCAATCGCGCAACCGCGCCGCCTGCGCCCGCAACCCGGCCTCGGTGCGCGCCGACACCACCCAGGGCAGCACGCCGCCGACTCCCGGGACGTCCTGCGCGGCGGGCGCAGGCTCGGGGCCGTCCGCCGGCGCCTCCTCCAAGACCACGTGCACGTTTGTCCCGCTGATCCCGAAGGACGACACACCCGCCCGGCGCACCCGCTCACCCGCCGGCCACGCCACCTCGCCCGCCAACACCTCGACCCGACCCGCCGACCAATCCACATGCGGCGTCGGCTCGTCCACATGCAACGTCCTCGGCAACACCCCATGCCGCAGCGCCAACACCATCTTGATCACCCCGGCCACACCCGCAGCCGCCTGGGTGTGCCCGATATTCGACTTCACCGACCCCAACCACAGCGGCCGATCTCCCGGGCGATCCTGCCCATAGGTGGCCAACAACGCCTGCGCCTCGATCGGATCACCCAGCGTCGTCCCGGTCCCGTGCGCCTCCACCGCATCCACATCCGCCGCAGACAACCCGGCCGCGCCCAACGCCTGCCGAATCACCCGCTGCTGCGACGGCCCGTTCGGCGCGGTCAAGCCATTCGACGCGCCGTCCTGGTTCACCGCCGACCCACGCACCACCGCCAGAACCGGATGCCCGTTGCGCCGCGCATCCGACAACCGCTCCACCAACACCAGCCCGATGCCCTCGGCCGCGCCCATCCCGTCCGCCGCCGCCGCGAACGCCTTGCAGCGGCCGTCCGGCGACAGACCCCGCTGCCGGGAGAACTCCACGAAGAACTCGGTGGTGGCCATTGCCGTCACGCCACCGGCCAGGGCCAGTTCGCATTCGCCCGACCGCACCGCGTTCACCGCCAGGTGCAGCGCGACCAGGGACGACGAGCACGCGGTGTCGATACTGACCGCCGGGCCCTCCAGGCCCAGGACGTACGAGACCCGGCCGGACGCGATGCTCGCCGAACTGCCGTAGCCCAGATAGCCCTCGACCTCGTCCGGCACCTGGTTCACCCGGGCGCCGTAGTCGTTGTCGATCACCCCGGCGAAGACCCCGGTCCGGCTGCCGCGCAGCGAGGTCGGATCGATGCCCGCCCGCTCGAACGTCTCCCACGCCGTCTCCAGGAGCAACCGCTGCTGCGGATCCATCGCCAACGCCTCACGCGGCGAGATCCCGAAGAACTCCGCGTCGAACTCGCCGATCCCATAGAGGAATCCGCCCGACTCCACGTAGCTCTTCCCGGGCCGCTCGGGATCGGGGTCGAACAGCCCGGCCAGGTCCCATCCCCGGTCCGTCGGGAACGGTCCGATCGCATCCCCGCCCGAAGCCAGCAGATTCCACAGGTCCTCCGGCGAGGCCACCCCGCCCGGGAACCGGCAGCCCATGCCGACGATCACGATCGCATCGTCGGCGTCCTCGTGCCGCCCACCGACCGGCACCGGAACCGGCACGGCCTGTACCGAACGACCGACCAACTCGCCGACCAGGAACGCCGCCAACCCCGCCGGGGTCGGGTAGTCGAAGACCAGCGTGGACGGCAACCGCAGCCCGGTCGCGGTGTTCAACCGGTTGCGCAGTTCCACCCCGGTCAGCGAGTCGAACCCCAGCTCCTTGAACGCTCGCCCGGCCGGCACCGCCCCGGCCGACTCGTGTCCCAGCGTGTTCGCGGCCTCGGTCCGCACCACGTCCAGGACCGCCTGCTCCCGCTCGGCCGGGGACATCCCCGCCAGCCGCCGAGTCAGCGCCGACCCGCCCACACCCGCCGCCGCCCGCCGCGTAGCGGTCCCGAGCAACTCCCGGAACAGCGCGGGCCGAGCACCGGCATCCGCCCGCATCGCCGGAAGGTCCAGGTGTGCCGGCACCAGGGCCGCCTCGGGCCGGCCCAGCGCGATGTCGAACAACCGCAGTGCCTCGGCCGCCGGCATCGCCACCGCACCGGTTCGGGCCCAGCGGGCCACATCGGCCTCGCTCAGCCGCCCGCCCATCCCCTGCGCACCCGCCCACAGGCCCCAGGCCAGCGAGATCCCGGACAGGCCGAGGTCGCGGCGCTGCCGGGCCAGGCCGTCCAGGAAGGCGTTGGCCGCCGCGTAGTTGCCCTGCCCCGGACCACCGAAGGTGGTGGCCCCGGAGGAGAACAGGACGAACGCGGCCGGGTTCGCGTCCCGGGTCAACTCGTGCAGGTGGAACGCGGCGTCCGCCTTGGGGCGCAGCGCATGGTCCAGGTGCACATCGGTCAGGTTCGTGATGGTGGCGTCGTCCACCACGCCGGCGGTGTGGATCACCCCGGTCAGCGCATGCTCGGCCGGGATACGCGCCAACTCGGCGGCCAGCGCGGCACGATCGGCCAGATCGCAGGCGGCGAGGGTGACCTCCGCCCCCTGTGCGGTCAGGTCCTCCACCAGTTCGGCCGCACCGGGTGCGGCCGCGCCCCGGCGGGACAGCAGCAGCAGTCGACGCACGCCGTGCGCGGCCACCAGATGCCGGGCCACCAGGGCACCCAGACCGCCGGTGGCACCGGTCACCAACACTGTGCCGTCGGGCGCGAAGGCGAACGGCTCGCCGGCTCCGGCGCTCACCCTGGCCAGCCGAGGAGCCCGGAATCGGCCCGCACGAAGGGCAAGTTGCGGCTCGGCCGAGGCAAGCACCGCCGGCCAGGCCTCAATCGACGCCGCGTCCTCGTCGAGGTCGACCAGCGAGCATCGGTCGGGGTGTTCGGACTGGGCCGAGCGCAACAGCCCCCACACCGCCGCGCCGGCCAGGTCCGCCACCCGCTCCTCGGAGTCGGCATCCACGTCGGCGGCGACGGCCCCGGAGGTCACCACGACCAGGCGCGTCGCCGCGAAGCGGGAGTCGGCCAGCCAGTCCCGCGTCCGCGCCAACACGTCCGCAAGCACCCGCCGAGTGCGCTCGACCGATCCTTTCGAATCGTCGGGCCCGCCCACGCCCACCACCACGACATCGGGCGGTCCCGCCGCCACATCCCCGGCCGCCTCGACCACACTGCGGTACACCGGCGCATCCGGATACGCCGCCACCAGCCGGGCAAGCGGCCCGGAGTCCACCGCGCCCACCACCGCCCAGCGAACCGCCGCGCCCGGCTCGTCGCCCGACACCGACCGCCACTCCACCCGGAACATCGAGTCGCGCGGCGGCGCCCCCGCCGGACGCAGCCGCTCGGCCGAGACCGGCCGCACCGTCAGCGCCCGGACCGACCCGACCGGCTCACCGTCCACATCGCTCAACCACAACGACACCGCATCCGAGCCCACCGGTGCCAGCCGCACCCGCAACCGCCCGGCCCCGCCGGCAACCAGCCGGACTCCGCGCCAGGAGAAGGCGATCCGCGCCTCGCCCGGCGCGGCCTCCACCGCCGGCTCCACCCCCAGCGCATGCACGGCCGCATCCAACAGCGCGGGATGCACCTCGTAGCGTTCGGCGTCCTGCCGTGCGTCGTCGGTGAGTTCGATCTCGGCGAACGACTCGCCGCCGCGCCGCCACAGGGCGCGCAGCCCCTGGAAGGCGGGACCGTACTCGAATCCGGCCGAGGCCAGTCGCTCGTAGACCCCGTCCAGATCGACCGGCGTGCTGCCCGCGGGCGGCCAGATCGCCGCCTCCGCAGCCACGTCCGCCGGGTCGAGGTCGGTCGCGGTCAGGGTCCCGGAGGCGTGCCGGGTCCACGGCTCGTCGCCGGCCGCATCCTCCGGTTGGGAGTGGATCTCCACCGACCCGACCCCGGCGGCGTCGGGTGCGCCGACCCGGACCTGGATCCGTACACCGCCCGCGTCGGGCAGGATCAGCGGCGCGTGCAGGGTCAGTTCCTCGACCGTCGCCCGGCCGACCGTCGCCCCCGCACGCAGCGCCAGGTCGACGAACACCGTGCCGGGCGCGATCACCGTCCCGAGCACCACATGCTCCGTGAGCCACCCGTGCGAGGCCGCGGACAGCCGCCCGGTAAAGACCGTCCCGGCCCCGTCGGCCAGATCGACCCCGGCGCCCAGCACCGGATGTTCGACCGTGAACTGCCCCCACCCGACCCCGCCGGCCCGCTCCGCAGGCTCCACCCAGTACCGCCGCCGCTGGAAGGCATAGGTCGGCAGCTCGACCCGCCGCCCCGGCACCATCCCGGACCCGGCCCAGTCCACGGCCAGACCGCTCCGGAACGCCGCCGAAAGCGCGCCGACCAGCCGATCGGGCCCACCCTCGCCCCGCCGCAGCGTCTCCAGAACGGCGCCGTCCACCCCGGCCTGCTCCAGGGTGTCCCCCAGCGGCACCACCAGCCCCGGGTGCGGACTGCACTCGACGAAGACCGTATGCCCGTCGACAACCGCCGCTCCGACGGCCCGCTCCAGCTCGACCGTGCGTCGCAGATTCTCGAACCAGTACGACCCGCCCAGATCGGCGGGATCGGCGATCGGCGCACCGGTCAGAGTCGAGTACATCGGCACGCGGCCCGCCTGCGGCGTCACATCCGCCAACAGCCGCTCCACCTCGCCCCGCACGGCCTCCATCCGCGCCGAATGCGACGCATAATCCACCGGAATCCACCGAGCCCGGACCCCATCGCGCTCGCACGCGTCAACCACCACCGCCAGCGCTTCGACATCACCCGAAAGCACCACACTCGTCGGCCCGTTCACCGCCGCCAACGACAGCCGGTCGTCGTCCCGGGCAACCAACTCCCGAGCCCGATCGGCGGACACCCCAACCGACACCATCCCGCCACCGGAAGACGCAACCCCCAGCAGAGCCCGACTCCGCAGCACAACCACCCGCACCGCATCCACCAACGACAGATAACCCGCCACATGCGCAGCCGCGATCTCCCCCTGCGAATGCCCGATCACCGCACCCGGCCGCACCCCACACGACTCCCACCACCGCGCAAGCCCCACCATCACCGCAAACAGCACCGGCTGAACCACATCAACCCGCTCGGCCAACGCCTCACCACCCGCACCACGCAACACATCCAGCAACGACCAATCCGCCACCAACGGATCCATCACCGCCGCACACTCCGCCACCGCACCCGCGAACACCGGCGAGCACTCCAACAACCCGGCCGCCATCCCCACCCACTGCGACCCCTGCCCCGGAAACACGAACACCGGACCGGCGGCCGAGACCGAGCCGACGATCGACGCCCCGTCACCCGGCCCGTTGTCGGCCAATTCCGCCACAGTCATGCGCAGTTCCGTGAGATCGCGCCCAAGCACCACCGCCCGGTGATCGAGCGCCGCCCGCCCGGTCGCCAACGACCGCCCCACATCGAGCGGATCGGCGTCGGGATGTACGGCCAGCCAGTCCCGCAACCGCGCGGCCTGTGCCCGCAACGCGGATTCGGACCGGGCCGACAGCACCCAGGGCACCCGACCGCCCCACACCGGAGTCCCGGCCGCCGGCGGCGGCGGCACCGCAGGCACCGAATCCGCCGGACTCTCCTCCGCCTGCTCCAAGATCACATGCGCGTTCGTCCCGCTGATCCCGAACGACGACACACCCGCCCGACGCACCCGCCCAGCCTCCGGCCACGCACGCGCGCTCGTGAGCAGTTCGACCCCACCCGCCGACCAGTCCACATGCGGCGTCGGCTCGTCCACGTGCAGCGTGCGCGGCAACACCCCATGCCGCAGCGCCGAAACCATCTTGATCACCCCGGCCACACCCGCCGCCGCCTGGGTGTGCCCGATATTGGACTTCACCGACCCCAACCACAGCGGCCGATCCGGCGCGCGATCCCGCCCGTAGGTCGCAAGCAACGCCTGTGCCTCGATCGGATCGCCCAACGTCGTGCCCGTCCCGTGCGCCTCCACCGCATCCACATCGGCCGCGGACAGTCCGGCGTCGGCCAGGGCCGCCCGGATCACCCGTTGCTGCGACGGCCCGTTCGGCGCGGTCAACCCGTTCGACGCGCCGTCCTGGTTCACCGCCGACCCGCGCACCACCGCCAGTACCGGATGCCCGTTGCGCCGCGCATCCGACAACCGCTCGACCAGGAGCAGGCCCACGCCCTCGGCCGCGCCCATCCCGTCCGCCGTGGCCGCGAACGCCTTGCAGCGGCCGTCCACGGACAGTCCGCGCTGCCGGGAGAACTCCAGGAAGAATTCCGGCGTGGACATCGCGGTCACCCCGCCGGCGAGCGCCATGTCGCATTCCCCCGACCGCAGCGCGTTCGCCGCCAGGTGCAGCGCGACCAGCGACGACGAGCACGCCGTGTCGACGGTCACCGCCGGCCCCTCCAGGCCGAACGTGTAGGCCACCCGGCCCGAGGCGACACTCGCCGCATTCCCGGTCAGCAGGTGGCCCTCCAGCCCGGCCTGCGTACGGGCGCCCCCGGTCGCGTAGTCGTGGCCGGCCATGCCGGCGAAGACGCCGGTCCGGCTGCCCCGGAGCGAGGTGGGATCGATGCCCGCCTGCTCGAAGGTCTCCCACGCGGTTTCCAGCAGCAGCCGCTGCTGCGGGTCCATCGCCAGCGCCTCGCGCGGTGACACACCGAAGAACTCGGCGTCGAACTCGGCGGCCCCGGCCAGGAATCCGCCGGTACGGACGTAGCTCTTGCCGACCCGCTCCGGATCGGGATCGAACAGCGCGTCGACATCCCAGCCGCGGTCGGTCGGGAACGGCCCGATCGCATGGCCGCCCCCGGCCACCAGGTCCCACAGGGCCGCCGCCGAGTCCACCCCGCCCGGGAACCGGCAGCCCATCCCGACGATCACCACCGGATCGGCTGCGACCATCGCACCCCCGGCGGCCGGCCCGGTCGGCGCCGACTCCACCGCGCCGACCGACTCGGCGACCAGGAAACCGGCCAAGCCGAGCGGGGTCGGATAGTCGAAGACCAGCGTGGACGGCAACCGCAATCCGGTGGCACCGCTCAGCCGGTTGCGCAGTTCCACACCCGTCAGCGAGTCGAACCCGAGGTCGCGGAACGTGACTTCGGGCCGCACCCCGTCGGTCGACTCGTGCCCCAGGACCACCGCCGCCTCGGCCCGGACCAGCCGCAATGCCACGTCCACCCGCTCGGCGGGCGCGGCCGAGGCGAGCCGGCGGGCCCACGGCGCCTCCGGCAGCGCGCCGTTCCGGCGGGCCGGGGTGCCGACCAGGCCGCGCAGCAGCGGATGTACCGGCTCGGTCGCCGCCTGGGCGCGCAATGCGGCCAGGTCCAGGCGGGCCGGGATCAGCGCCGCCTCGTCGGCCTGCCAGGCGGCGTCGAACAGCGCGAGCCCCTGGGCGGTCGAGATCGGCACCAGTCCGCCGCGCGCCAGGCGCTTCAAGTCGCCAATGCCCAACTGCTCGGTCATTCCGCTGCGGTCCGCCCACAGGCCCCAGGCCAGGGCGGTCGCGGGCAACCCCCGATCCCGGCGCCGACCCGCGAAGCCGTCCAGGAACGCGTTCCCCGCCGCATAGCCGCCCTGCCCGGCCACGCCGAGTACGCCGGCCACCGACGAGAACAGCACGAACGCGGCCAGGTCCGCGTCCCGGGTGAGTTCGTCCAGTACGAGGGCGGCGTCCACCTTGGGCCGCAACACGTGGTCGACCCGCTCCGGGGTCAGCGCCTCGATCGGCGCGTCGTCGAGCGTCCCGGCGGCGTGCACCACGGCGGTCAACGGGTGTTCGGCCCCAATCGCGGCCAACACCCCGGCCATCGCCGCACGATCCGCCGCATCGCAGGCCACGATCGTGGTGTCGGCACCCGACTCGGCCAATTCCGCGACCAGTTCGGCGGCGCCGGGAGCAGCGGGACCGGCTCGGCCGGTCAGTACCAGCCGGCGCACACCCCACCGCGTGACCAAGTGTCGGGCCAGACTGCGACCCAGCGTGCCCGTGCCGCCGGTGATCAGGACCGTACCCTCGGCCGCGAGCGGCTGCGGCACGGTCAGCACCACCTTGCCCACATGCCGGGCCTGGCCCAAGAAGCGCAGCGCCTCGCGGGCCCGGCGGATGTCCCAGGTCCGAATCGGCAGCGGTCGCAGCACACCACGCTCGAAGAGGTCGACCAGTTCGGCGAACATCTCGGCGATACGATCCGGCCCCGCCTCGATCAGGTCGAAGGCCCGATAGCGCACCCCGGCCGGCAGGCCCTCGGTCCGGATGTCCGTCTTGCCCATCTCCACGAACCGGCCGCCCTGGGCCAGGAGTCGCAACGACGCGTCGGTGAACTCGCCCGCGAGCGAGTTCAACACCACGTCGATCCCGCGCCCGTCCGTGGCCCGCGCGAAGCGCTGCTCGAAGGACAGGTCCCGGGACGAGGCGATCCGTTCGTCCGGAACACCCAGCCCGCGCACGGTGGCCCACTTCGCCGCACTCGCGGTCGCGTACACCTCGGCGCCCCGATGCCGGGCCAGCTGGGTGGCGGCCATGCCGACCCCACCCGTGGCCGCGTGCACCAGCACCGATTCACCCGACCGCAGCCCGGCCAGGTCGTGCAGCCCGTAGAGCGCGGTGAGGAAGACCACCGGCACCGACGCGGCCTGAGCAAACGACCAACCCGCCGGCACCCGGGCCAACAACCGACGATCGGCCACCGCAAGCGGCCCGAACGCCCCCTCGAACAAGCCCATCACCCGGTCGCCGACGGCCGGATCCGACACACCCGGACCGACCTCCACGACCACCCCGGCCGCCTCGGCTCCGATCACCGCCCGCCCCGGATACATCCCGAGCGTGATCAGCACATCGCGGAAGTTCACCCCGGCCGCCCGCACCGCCACCCGCACCTGCCCGGCCGCCAACGGCGCCGAGGCGGCCGGATGAGCCGTCACCACCAGATCGTCCGGCGTCCCGGCCGTCCCGGACTCGATCCGCCACGGCTGATTCGACCCCGGCGCCGGCGGCACCAGCGCCGTGTCGTGCACCGCCCGCACCAGGCGCGGCACCAACACCACACCTTCGCGAATCGCCACCTGCGGCAGCCCGCACGCCACCGCCGCACGCAGTGCCGCACCCGAATCGGCGTCGTCCCCATCGACCAGGACGAAGCGCCCCGGATGCTCGGTCTGCGCGACCCGCACGAGACCCCAAATCGCCGCATGTGCCGGAGAACCGACCCGGTCCTGTGCATCCGTGGCAACCGCACCGCGGGTACGAACCACCAGCCGCGCCCCGGCAAACCGCTCGTCCCCCACCCACGCCCGAACCGCGGCCAGCACGGCGTGCACCGCGCCGGCCACCTCGTCGGGTGCTTCGCCGACCACGGGCGGACAGTCGAACAGCCCCACCTCGGGCGCCTCTTCGCTGCCCACGAAGGTCACCACCCGAATCCCGCCCGCCACAAGCTCCGCCGTCGCGTCGGACTCCGCCACCGAACCGGGGAGTTCGCCGTCGACGTGCCCCACCACCGGCACGTCCGCGATCTCCCAGACCATCCGGTACAGCCACTCGCGGCCCGCGGCCTCGGCCGCCACCAACTGCTCGGCGGCCACCGGCCGCAGCGTCAGCGACGCGACCGACGCCACCGGAACACCACGCTCGTCGGCCACGTCGACCGCCAACGTCTCCCGCCCGGTACGCCGCAACACCACCCGGAGCACCGGCGCCCCCGGCCCATGCAGCGCGACCCCGGTCCAGGCGAACGGCAACAGCGTCGCCCCCGACTCCGCCACCGCCTCGGCCGCGGCCACATGCAGCGCGGCGTCCAGCACCGCCGGATGCAGCTCGTAGCCGTGCGCGTCCCGACCGGCCGCCTCCGGCAGCGCGACCTCGGCGAAGAAGTCGTCACCCCGCCGCCACGCGGCCCGCAGCCCCCGGAAGATCGGCCCGTATTCGTACCCGTGCTCCGCAAGCCGCTCGTACACGGCCTCCGGATCGACCACCTCCGCATCCGCCGGCGGCCAGACCGCCCACGCCTCCGCCCCGGCCGACGCGGATCCGAGCACACTCGCGGTGCCCAGCGTGCCGGTCGCATGCCGAGTCCACGGCTGCTCGTCGGGGGCCTCCTCGGGCCGCGAATGGAACTCCACCACCCGACGCCCGGCCGAATCCGCCGCACCCACCGCCACCCGAAGCCGGATGCCGACCCCGTCCGGCAGCACCAGCGGCGCATGCAGCGTGAGTTCGTCCACGACCGGGCAACCGGCCTCACCACCGACCCACGACGCCAGCTCCACGAAAGCCGTCCCCGGCACCACCACCGAGCCGAACACCGCGTGGTCCGCCAGCCACCCATGCGTCGCGGCGGACAACCGCCCGGTGTACAGGAGTTCCCCGTCCCGAACCGAACCGACCGCAGCCCCCAGCAGCGGGTGATCGGCCGCGACCAGCCCCAACCCGGTCGGATCGCCCGCGCGTTCGCCACCCGTCAACCAGTAGCGCCGCCGTTGGAAGGCGTAGGTCGGCAGCTCGACATGGCGACCCGGCAACATCCCGGCCCAGTCCACCGCGACACCAACCACGAACGCCGCCGAGAGCGCGGCGACCAGCCGATCGGGCCCACCCTCACCCCGCCGCAACGTCTCCAGGACCGCGCCGTCCACGCCGGCCGCCTCCAGGGTGTCCCCCAACGGCACCACCAGGCCCGGATGCGGACTGCACTCCAGAAACGCACCATGCCCATCCGCGACCGCCGCACCCACGGCCCGCTCAAGCTCCACCGTGCGCCGCAGATTCTCGAACCAGTACGACCCGCCCAACTCGGCGGGATCGGCAACCGCCTCCCCGGTCACGGTCGAGTACATCGGCACGCGGCCCACCTGCGGCGTCACATCCGCCAACAGCCGCTCCACCTCGCCCCGCACGGTTTCCATCCGCGCCGAATGCGACGCGTAATCCACCGGAATCCACCGAGCCCGAACCCCGTCCCGCTCGCACGCGTCGACAACCACGGCCAGCGCTTCGACATCACCCGAAAGCACCACACTCGTCGGCCCGTTCACGGCCGCCAGTGACAATCGCTCGTCCCCGGCGACCAACTCGCGAGCACGCTCCGCCGACACCCCGACCGAAACCATCCCGCCCCCGGAGGACGCGACCCCCAGCAGGGCCCGACTCCGCAACACGACCACGCGTACCGCATCCGCCAACGACAGATAGCCGGCCACATGCGCCGCGGCGATCTCCCCCTGCGAGTGCCCAACGACCGCGCCCGGCCGCACCCCGCACGACTCCCACCACCGCGCAAGCCCCACCATCACCGCAAACAGCACCGGCTGAACGACGTCCACCCGCTCCAACTCACGGGCAGACCCATCCCGCAACACATCCAACAGCGACCAATCCGCCACCAACGGATCCATCACCGCCGCACACTCGGCAACCGCGCCCGCAAACACCGGCGAGCACTCCAACAACCCGGCCGCCATCCCCACCCACTGCGACCCCTGCCCCGGAAACACGAACACCGGACCGGGCCCCGAGAACATCGGCCGACCATCGGCACTACCACCGCCGGCAGCCAACTCAGCGAGCCCAAAGGCAAGTTCATGTAGATCTCGGCCACTGACCACCGCCCGCCGATCGAAAACCGAGCGCTCCCGAACCAACGACCACCCCACGTCGACCGGATCCGCCTCCGGATGTCGCGCCGACCACTCCCGCAACCGCGCCGCCTGCGCCCGCAAACCGTCGGCGGTCCTGGCCGACAACACCCACGGCACCAGGCCCGCCACACCCACCGGCTCGTCCCGGGGCACCACCGGCTCGGCCGCCGGCGCCTGTTCGACGATCACGTGCGCATTCGTCCCGCTGATCCCGAACGACGACACGGCGGCCCGGCGCGCCCGGCCGACCTCGGGCCACGGCCGACCCTCGGCCAGCAGCTCGACCCGCCCCGTCGACCAATCCACGTGCGGCGACGGCGCATCGACGTGCAACGTCTCGGGCAGTACGCCGTGCCGCATCGCCATGATCATCTTGATCAGGCCGGCCACCCCGGCCGCGGCCTGCGTGTGCCCGATGTTGGACTTGATCGAGCCCAGCCACAACGGCCGTTCCGCCGGCCGGCCCTGCCCGTACGTGGCCAACAACGCCTGCGCCTCGATCGGGTCGCCCAGCGTCGTTCCGGTCCCGTGCGCCTCCACCGCGTCCACGTCCACCGCCGACAACCCCGCACCGGCCAACGCCGCGCGGATCACCCGCTCCTGGGACGGTCCGTTCGGCGCGGTCAGCCCGTTCGACGCGCCGTCCTGGTTGATCGCCGAACCACGCAGCAGCGCCAGCACGGGATGCCCGTTGCGCCGCGCGTCGGACAGTCGCTCCACCACCAGCAGCCCGACACCCTCACCCCAACCCGTACCGTCCGCGCCCGCCGCGAACGACCGGCACCGGCCGTCCGCCGCCAGTCCGCGCTGTCGGGAGAACTCGACGAAGACATTCGGGGTGGACATCACCGTCACCCCACCGGCGAGCGCCAGATCGCACTCCCCCGACCGCAGCGCATTGGCCGCCAGGTGCAGCGCCACCAGCGACGACGAGCAGGCGGTGTCCACGCTGACCGCCGGCCCCTCCAGGCCCAGCGCGTAGGACACCCTTCCGGTCACGACGCTGCCTACGTTTCCGGCCAGCAGCATGCCCTCGAACCCGTCGGGGGCGCGGTGCAGCCGCGAGGCGTAGTCGTTGTACATCACCCCGGCGAACACACCCGTGTTGCTCCCGCGCAGCGTCCTCGGATCCAGCCCCGCGTGCTCGAACGCCTCCCACGCGGTCTCCAGGAGCAGCCGCTGCTGCGGGTCCATCGCCGCCGCCTCGCGCGGCGAGATGCCGAAGAACTCGGCGTCGAACTCCCCCGACTCGTAGAGGAATCCACCCCGTCGGGTGTAGACCTTTCCGACCTTGTCCGGGTCGGGGTCGTACAGGTTCGCCAGGTCCCAGCCACGATCTTCGGGGAAGTCACCGACCGCGTCCGTGCCGGCCGCGACCAGTCGCCACAGGTCCTCGGGACCGGCCACACCGCCCGGATAGCGGCAGCCGATGCCGACGACGGCGATCGGCTCGTCGACCGTCACGGTCGGTCCGGCAGCGGGCGTGGTCGACTCGCTCGGGGCCGCGCCGACCACCTCGCGCGTCATCCGGGCGACCAGGGCCGTACCGCTGGGGTGATCGAAGACCACGGTCGCGGGCAGCCGCAGGCCGGTGAACGCATTGAGCCGGTTGCGCAGTTCGAGTGCGGTCAGCGAGTCGACGCCCAGTTCGCGGAAGGCGCGGTCGAGGTCGAGTCGTTCGGGTGCGTCGTGTCCGAGGACGGCGGCGAGTTGCCCGCGCACCAGGTCGGTGATCGCCCGTTCCCGCTGCTCGCCCGGGAGTTCCCGGATCCGCCGGGACCACGACGACGCGTCCGCGCGGTCCCCGGAGGCGGCGGCACGCGGCGGTGGGACACGCACGAGGCCACGCAGTACGGCGGGCAGCACACCGCTCGCGGCCAGGGCCCGCAGCGCGCTGCGGTCCAGGCGGGCCGGGATCGTGTACGGACGGTCCCGGTGCAACGCGGCGTCGAACAGGGCGAGTCCGGTGTCGGTGGGCAGCGCCGCGATCCCGCCCCGGGACATCCGGGCCCGGTCGGTGTGGTCGAGGTGGCGGGTCATCCCGCTGCCCTCGGCCCACAGTCCCCAGGCCAGCGCGTTGGCGGGCAGCCCGGCGGCGCGGCGTTGTTCGGCGAGGGCGTCCAGGAAGGTGTTGGCCGCCGTGTACGCGCCCTGGCCGGCGTTGCCCGTGATCGCGGTGATGGACGAAAACAGCACGAACGCCGCCGGGTTCGCCGCTCGGGTCAACTCGTGCAGATGCCAGGCCGCGTCCACCTTGGGGCGCAGCACCGCGTCGAGCCGATCCGGGGTCAACGACAACAGCGTCGCGTCGTCCAGCACACCGGCGGCGTGAACGACGATCGTCGGCGGGTGCTCGGCGGGGATGTCCTCGATCACCCGGCGCAGCGCGGCCCGGTCGGCGACATCGCACGCGGCCACGGTCACCCGGGCGCCGAGCGCGCCGAGTTCGGCGATCAACTCCTCGGCCCCGGCCGCCTCCGGACCCGCGCGTCCGAGCAGGAGCAGATGCCGGATGCCGTGTTCGACGACCAGCCGGCGGGCAACCAGCGCACCCAGGGTGCCGGTGCCACCGGTGATCAGCGCGGTCCCGTTCGGATCGGGTCGACGTCGAGCCACCGGCGCATCCGCCGGGTCAACCGGCTCGGCAACCACCATGCGGGGTAGATGAACCACCCCATCACGCAAGGCGAGTTGAGGTTCACCCGCAACGGCCGCGCCAAGCAGCGCGGAGCCGGAGCGCACCGCATCGTCCAGGTCGATCAGCACGAAACGATCGGGGTGTTCGGACTGCGCGGTCCGCAACAGCCCCCATACGGGGGCTGCGGGCAGCCCCGACAGCGCGTCCCCGGCCCGAGCGGCAACCGCACCGCGCGTGACCACGACCAGCCGCGCCGCACTCGACCGCTCGCCCGCAAGCCAACCCCCGACCAGGTCCAACGCCCAGCGCGCGCTGTCGTGCGCGGCACCCGGGACATCGTCGTCCGCCCCCATCGGCACAGCGGCGAACACCACGTCGGGCGTGGGTTCCCCCGTCGCGAGCAGTCGCGCATCGAGATCCGCGAGGCTCGGATACACCTCGCCGCCGCCCAGGCCGAGGTCCTCCCCGATGAACGCGCACCCGACACCCGTCGGCTCCGCCGGGGTCGTTCCGGCGATCCAGCGCAGGTCGAACATCGCCTCGGCCGGCCGGGGTTCCGCCGCGATCGGCCCGTCGGCAGGCAGTTCACGCAGGGTGAGCGCGCCGATGGACAGGACCGGCGCACCGACGCCGTCGGCAACCGTAAGCGCTGTGGCCCCGTCATCCGCCCGGTCCAGCCGAACCCGCAACGTGTCGGCCCCGGTGGCGTACAGCCGCACGTCCGCCAGCGAGAACGGAATACGCGGCGACGCACCCGCCGACCCGTCCTGCGTCGAAGACAACGAAGTCAACGAAAGCGACGAAGGAGACGAAAGCAACGGATGCAGTGCCGCATCCAAGAGCGCCGGGTGGATCCCAAACTCCGGCCCCACCACCCCCGACCCCGATTCCCGCGGTTCATCCGGCAACCGCACCTCGGCGAACAGTTCGCCACCGGCCCCGCGCCAAGCCGCACGCAGTCCCCGAAAGGCAGGCCCGTAGCCGTACCCGAGCCCGGCCAACACGGGATAGGCATCGGCAAGATCAAGCACATCGGCACCGGGCGGCGGCCACTCGGTGAGCCCACCGCCACCGCCCCCGCCGACCTCCCGCACCGACTCGACGAGCAGCCCGCCCGCATGCCGAACCCACGACTCCCGCTCCGCATCGGCACCGCCGCCACCCGCCCGCCGGGAGTGGATGGTGACCTCCCGCAGCCCGGCCTCGTCCGCCGGAGCCACGGCAACCCGCAGGTGCACATCACCGGTCTCGGGCAGGAGCAGCGGGCTCTCCAGGGTCAGTTCTTCGACCTGCGGAGCCCCCACGGACTCCCCGACCCACAGGGCCAGTTCGAGAAACGCGGTCCCCGGCAACACCACGGTGTCCGCGACCGCATGGTCCGCCAACCACGGCAGATCCCGCAGCGAGATCCGACCCGTCGCGATCACCGTGCCATCCGGCTCGACGCCGAGCGCGCCGAGCAGCGGATGGGCGATCGGCGTCAGACCCAGGGCAGCCGTACCGTCGGGAGCCGCCTCACGCGGGGTCAGCCAGTAGCGCCGGTGTTGGAACGCGTAGGTGGGCAGGGCAACCGCCCGCACCCCGGTACCGGCCGGGTCGAACAGCGCTTCCGCGTCGGGCCGGGCGCCGTGCGCGACGGCCTCCGACACCGCGACGAGAAAGCGGTCCCGGCCGCCGTGGTCGCGGCTCAGCGTGCCGATCGTGGTGCCGCCGCTGCCGCACGCGTCCAGCGTTTCCTGGGTACCGAGCGTGAGCACCGGATGCGGGCCGACCTCCACGAACAGCCGGTGACCGTCCTCGCTCAGCGCCCGAACGGCCATCTCGTACCGCACCGTTCGGCGCAGATTGTGGTACCAGTAGTCGGCGTCGAGGCCGCTCGTGTCGGCCATGCGACCGCCGGTCAGGGTGGAGTAGAAGGCTGTGGACGCGGTTCGCGGGGTCACGTCGGCCAGGTCGGTCAGGAGCCGATCGCGGATCTCCTCCATGTGTGCCGAGTGCGACGCGTAGTCGACGGGGATGCGCCGGGCCCGCAGGTCGTCCGCCGCGCATCGGTCCAGGAACGTGTCCAGGGCCTCGGTGTCTCCGCTGACCACGGTGGCGCTCGGCCCGTTGACGGCGGCCACGCCGAGCCGGCCGGCCCAGGGTTCGAGCAGCGCGGCGACCTGTTCGGCGGGCAGTGACACCGAGGCCATCCCGCCCCTGCCCGCCGCCGCGACCAGCGCCCGGCTGCGCAGTGCGACCACCTTGGCGGCGTCCGCGAGGGACAGTGCGCCCGCGACGTACGCGGCGGCGATCTCGCCCTGCGAGTGGCCGACCACGGCCTGCGGTTCGATCCCGATCGAGCGCCACAGCGCGGCCAGCGAGACCATCACCGCGAACAGCGCCGGCTGTACGACGTCGACGCGCGTCAACCCCGGCGTCCCGGGTTCGCGGAGCACCTTGAGCAGCGACCAGTCGTCGGCGTACGGGTCGAGCGCGTCGGCGCAGGCCCGCATGGAGGCGGCGAACGGCTGGCTGGTGTCCAGGAGTTCCAGCGCCATCCCGGACCACTGGGTGCCCTGCCCGGGGAAGACGAATACGGTCCCGCCGCGGGCCGCCGGAGCGCTGCCCCGGATCAGCCGGTCGGCGGGTCGATCGGCGGCGAGCGCGGTCAACCCGTGCAGCGCCTCGGCGTGGGTACGCGCCGGTATCACGGCGGTGTACTCGAACCCGGCCCGGCCGCGCAGCAGCGAATACCCGACCTCGGCCAGGGCCGGGGCGTCCGCCCCCCGAAGCAGCCCCGCGAGCTGCTCCGCCTGCCCCCGCAACGCGGCCTCGCTCCGCGCGGAAACCACCAGCGGCACGGGGTCGGCGACACCGTCTGAAGCAGACCCGCCGGCAGGGGCAGGCTCCGGTGCCTCCGCACCCCCGCCCGCCTCCTCCACGATCACATGCGCGTTCGTCCCACTGATCCCGAACGACGACACCGCCGCGCGGCGCGGTCGGTCGTACGCCGGCCAGTCCGTGGTCGTCGTCGGCAGCGTGATCGCCCCGTCCGCCCACCGCACGTGGGGCGACGGTTCGCGCAGGTGCAGCGTCCCCGGTACCGCGCCGTGCCGCAGGGCCAGCACGGTCTTGATCAACCCGGCCACACCCGCCGCGGCCTGGGTGTGGCCGATGTTGGACTTCACCGAGCCGAGCAGCAGCGGCCGATCGGCGGCCCGATCGCGCCCGTACGTGGCCAGCAGCGCCTGCGCCTCGATCGGGTCGCCCAGCGGTGTCCCGGTGCCGTGTGCCTCGACCAGGTCGACGTCTTGCGGGCCGAGTCCGGCGGCGGCCAGCGCGTCCCGGATCACCCGCTGCTGGGCGGTGCCGTTGGGCGCGCTGAGCCCGTTGCTGGCCCCGTCCTGGTTGATCGCGGAGCCGCGCAGCACGGCGAGTACGGGATGGCCGTTGCGGCGCGCGTCGGACAGGCGTTCCAGCAGGAGCACGCCGACGCCCTCGGCCCAGGCGGTGCCGTCGGCGTCCGCCGAGAAGGGCTTGCAGCGACCGTCGGGGGCCAGGCCGCGCTGCCGGGCGAATTCGACGAACATGCCGGGGCCGGCCATCACGGTGGCGCCGCCCGCCAGGGCCAGCGCACATTCCCCGCTCGCCAGCGAACGTGCGGCCAGGTGCACCGCGACCAGCGAGGACGAGCAGGCGGTGTCGACGGTGAGCGCCGGGCCCGACAGGCCGAGGGTGTACGCGATCCGCCCGGACGCGACGCTGGGCGTGGTGCCGGTCAGCAGGAATCCGGCGAGGGCGTCGGTGGATTCGTGCATGCGCGGGCCGTACTCCTGCGCGGTGGCACCGACGAACACCCCCACCCGCTCGCCGCGCAGCGCGGTCGGGTCGAGTCCGGCGCGTTCGATCGCCTCCCAGGAGGTCTCCAGGAGCAGCCGTTGCTGCGGGTCCATGGCCAGCGCCTCGCGCGGGCCGATCCCGAAGAACTCCGCGTCGAAGTCGCCCGCGTGGTCCAGGAATCCGCCGGATCGTACATAGCTGGTGCCCGGCCGGTCCGGGTCGTCGTGGTGGAGCCGGTCCAGGTCCCAGCCGCGGTCGGTGGGGAAGGCGGTGATCGCGTCCACGCCGTCCGCGACCAGCCGCCACAGGTCCTCGGGGGTGCGGACCGCACCGGGCAGCCGGCAGCCCATCGCCACGATGGCGATCGGTTCGTCGGCGCCGGCCGGCCCGGGCGTCGGCCGGGGGCCGGTCGGCGCGGGCAGGTCGAGCGCTCGGGTGCGCAGGTGGTGGGCGAGCGCGGTGGGTGTGGGGTGGTCGAAGACCGTGGTCGGGGGCAGGTCGAGGCCGGTGTCCCTGGCCAGCCGGGTGATCAGTTCGACGGTGCCTAGCGAGTCCAGGCCCGATTCGCGGTAGGTGCGGTCGGGTTCGACGGTCGTGGTGGCGCCGGGGCCCAGGACGGCGCTCGCGTGTGCCCGGATCAGGTCGAGCAGGATGCGATGTTGCTCGGCCGCGGACAGTGCGGCCAACCGCTCGGCCAACGTCGGTGCCACGGCGGGCGATTCGTCCGGCGCGGCCGTGTCGGCGGCTTCCGCCGAGGTGCCCGGCCAGTGGCGTGCGCGCCGGAAGGCGTAGGTGGGCAACGCGACCCGGCGTGCCCCGCGTCCCTCGAACACCCGCTCCCAGTCCGGGTCCACGCCGTTCGTGTACAGGCGGGCCACCGCCGTGGTCAACGCGTCCGCCTCGGGGCGGTTGCGGCGCAGCGTCGGGATCGTGGCCACGGTGTCCCGTTCGCCGTCGACCAGGCAGGTCCGGGCCGCCGCCGACAGGCTGCCGTCCGGGCCCAGTTCGAGCAGTACCGTCGCGCCTTCGGCCCGCAGCCGGCGCACCCCGTCGTGGAAGCGCACGGTGTGCCGCACGTGGCGGACCCAGTAGTCCGGGGAGCAGGCCTGTTCGGCGGTCAGCGGCAGGCCGGTCAGGTTCGACACGACGGGCAGGGCGGGCGGTCGAGCGGTCAGCCCGGCGGCCACCTCGGCGAAGGCGTCCGTCATCGCGTCCATGCGCGGTGAGTGGAAGGCGTGTGCGACCCGCAGTCGGGTTGTCTTGTGGCCCTGTGCCCGCCAGCCGGCCGCGACGTCGAGGACCGCGTCCGGGTCGCCCGAGATCACCGTGGCCAGCGGCCCGTTGACGGCCGCGATCGAGACCCGGTCGCGGACCGGTTCGAGCGAGGCGAGCACGTCGTCCTCGGCGACCCGCAGCGACACCATCGCCCCACCGTCCGGCAGTTCCTGCATCAGCCGGCCCCGGGCCGCGACCAGCGCGCACGCGTCGGGCAGGGACCAGACGCCGGCCACATGCGCGGCGCACAGCTCGCCGATCGAGTGGCCGAGCAGCAGGTCCGGGGTCACCCCCCAGTGCTCGAACAGCCGGTACAGCGCGACCTCGACGGCGAACAGCGCGGGTTGGGTGTACTCGGTGCGGTGCACGAGCGCCGCGTCCGGGCTGTCGGGCGACGCGAACAACACCTCGCGCAGCGGGCGCGGCAGGTGCGGGTCCAGGTGGGCGCAGGCGGCGTCGAAGGCCGCCGTGAAGACGGCGTGGCGGGCGTATAACTCCCGTGCCATAGCGGGGCGTTGACTGCCCTGCCCGGTGAACAGGAAGGCGGTGCGGCCGGGTTGAGCATCGGCCCGGACCAGGTGTGGATCCGCGCCGGCTCCGCCTAACGCGTCGAGCCCGGCGAGGAGTTCGGCGTGGTCGCGAGCGAGGACGACGGCGCGGGCGGCGAACACGGTCCGGGTGGTGGCGGCCGAGTAGCCGAGGTCGGCCGGCGCCACGTCGGGATGTTCGCGTACGTAACCGTGCCACCGCCCGGCCTGGGCCCGAAGCCCGTCCGCGTCGACACCGGATATCGGCACGGCAACCGCGTCCGAAGGCACCGGGCCGGCGGCGGACCCCACGACCGGATCCGCCCCACCCGACGGCCCCGCCCCGCCCGCAGGCTCCGCCTCCGCGAGCACCACATGGCAGTTGGTCCCGCCCATCCCGAACGAACTCACCCCGGCGATCAGGGGTTCGTCCGGGCAGGGCCAGTCACCCGTCGCCGTCTGCACCCGCAGGCCCAGTTCGCCCAACGGGATCCGCGGATGGGGTTCGGCGAAGTTCAGGCTTGCCGGGAGCCGCCGGTGTCGGATCGCCAACACCGTCTTGACCAGGCCGACGATGCCGGCCGCGCCCTCCAGGTGCCCGACGTTGGTCTTCACCGAACCGACGGCCAGCGGCGGCCGGTTCGCCCGCTCCGCGCCGAGCGCCGCACCGAGTGCGGCGGCCTCGATCGGGTCGCCGACGGGGGTTCCCGTGCCGTGCAGTTCGACGTATTGCACGGCGGACGCGGCGACTTCGGCCCGCCGCCGGGCGAGCCGGATCACCTCCGTCTGGGCCCGGGGGTCGGGCGCGGTCAACGCGTCGCCGCCCCCGTCGTTGTTCATCGCACTGCCCCGGATCACGGCGTGCACGACGTCGCCGTCGGCCAGTGCCCGGGACAGCGGCTTGAGCACCACCACCGCGCCGCCCTCGCCGCGCGCGTAGCCGTCGGCCCGGGCGTCGAAGGTGAAGCAGCGGCCCTGCGGGGAGAGCCCGCCGAACTTGGCCGCGTCGCCGTCGTGGTCGGGAACCAGGTCCAGGTTGACCCCGCCGACCAGGGCCAGTGTCGACTCGCCGCGGCGCAGGCTCTCGCCCGCCAGGTGTACCGCGACCAGGGACGAGGACTGGGCAGCGTCCACCGTCATGCTGGGGCCGCGCAGGCCGAGGGTGTACGAGACCCGGTTGGCGATCATGCTGCGGTGCAGGCCGGTGGCGTGCCGGGGGCCGGGCTCGACACCGGCGCGGCGCAGCAGGGTGGCGTAGTCGTCCCAGATCGCGCCGGCGAACACCCCGGTGGCGCTGCCCCGGATCCGGGTCGGCGGGATGCCCGCGTGTTCCAGGGCCTCCCAGCACAGTTCGAGCATCAGGCGCTGCTGTGGGTCGATCAGGGCGGCCTCGCCCGGGGTGATGCCGAAGAAGGCGGCGTCGAACCGGTCCACCGCGTCCAGGAATCCGCCTCTTCGCGGTCGGTCCGCAGCTGGGTGGGGGGATCCGCCGGCCGCTCGGTTCGTGTCGTCCGCCGCTCTCGCGTCCCGGCGATGGTGGGGCACTTCGGTGATCGTGTCGCGTCCGCTGTTCAGCAGGTCCCAGAACTCGTCGGGGCCGTCGGCGCCGGGGAGTCGGCAGGCCAACCCGACGATGGCCACCGCGTCTTCCGGCGCGGGGTGTGCGCGATGGGCATCGGCGTTGAACTCATTCATTCCGCGCTCCATGACCTGCATACGATGAGTACACGGACGAACACAGATCAACACATTGGAGTACCGGGCCGATCGGCCGCAAGGGGTGAATTCAGGCCCCGCTCGGGCGCCTCCGACGGCGCGGTTGAACCATTCGGGTCACCTGGTGTAGTGCGCGAACGCCCCGCGCACGCCCGTCCCCGACCTGCGCCGTCGACGCGCGAGAACCCTTGATCAGACCGGCCGCGCACCCGGCGCACACGCCCGCGCGCGTGCGGTCCCGACCACCCGTCGGCGGGGGCGAACGCACCTGCCCGCGACGAACGTTCACATGTCGCTTACATATCGGTCACATGCGCAACAGCACGGGAGCGCATCGATTCGGACTATTTTTTTTCTCGCCGGAACCGATCGAATACCCGAAAGGGCGGTGTCGACGCGTGTCGACACCGCCCTTCCACCCACCGTCGGCGCCTCAGCAGCAGCGTGTCTGCGGCCGCTCCTCACGTCGCCGGGTCCGCCAGGACTCGTACTCGCGTCGGGTCGGCGCCGGTCGGTCCGGATGCTCCCGCAGGTGTCGCCGGCGGTGACGTTCGTAGTCCGCGTCGCCGGAGATCTCCCGCAGGTACCACCGCACCCACCCGAACACCCGCCCGGGCACGTGCCGAAGATCCCGGGCCCGCCGCGTCACGAGCGTCCCGCCGCGTCACCGGCACCGGCGCCGGCGAGTGCCCGATCCCCGGCCGCGCCGCCCGGCCCGAGGTCCAGGGTGGACTCGACCCACGGCGTCTCGGCGGTGGGCAACGATCCTCCGGCGCGGATCGCCCGCACGCACACCACGGCCGCGTTGGCGATCACCAGTGCGATCAGCACCAGGAAGATCGCGATCAGCACGCCGTCGACGGTGGAGTTCAGCACCACGGTGTGCATGTCGTCCATGTTCTTGGCCGGGCCGAGCACCTTGCCCGCGTCGATCGCGTCGGCGTAGCGGTCGCGTTGCGCGAAGAAGCCGATGCGGGGGTCGTCGGAGAAGATCTTCTCCAGGCCGGCGGTGTACGTCACCGCGACGTCCCAGGCCAGCGGGACGCCGGTGACCCAGGCCCAGCGCAGCTTGCCGGACTTGACCAGCACCGTGGTGGCGACGGTGAGCGCGACGGCCGCGAGCAGTTGGTTCGCGATGCCGAAGAGCGGGAAGAGCTGGTTGATCCCGCCGAGCGGGTCGGTGGCGCCGGCGTACAGGAAGTAGCCCCACAGGCCGACCACCGCGGCGCTGGTGATCCAGATGCCGGGCTTCCAGTCGACCCGGCCGATCGGCTTCCAGACGTTGCCGAGCATGTCCTGGAGCATGAACCGGCCGACCCGGGTGCCGGCGTCCACCGTGGTCAGGATGAACAGCGCCTCGAACATGATCGCGAAGTGGTACCAGAACGCCTTCATCCCCGAGCCACCGAACACGTCGGCGAAGATCTCCGACATCCCGACGGCGAGCGTGGGCGCCCCACCGGAGCGGGCGATCAGGGTCTTCTCCTCGACCGCGTGGGCCGCCGCGCGCAGGTCGTCGGGGGTGATCGTGAAGCCGAGACCGGCGACCGCGTGCGACGCGCTCTCCGCGGTGGCGCCGAGCACGCCGGCCGGGGCGTTCATCGCGTAGTACAGGCCCGGGTCGATCACACACGCGGCGATCAGCGCCATGACCGCGACGAACGACTCCATCAGCATGGC
This sequence comes from Embleya australiensis, assembly GCF_051903075.1. Lineage (NCBI taxonomy): Bacteria > Bacillati > Actinomycetota > Actinomycetes > Kitasatosporales > Streptomycetaceae > Embleya > Embleya australiensis. The sequence continues at coordinate 6,924,273 of NZ_CP182422.1, read as the reverse complement.
GCCGTAGCCGATCATCCGGACCTGCGACTCCTTGCGGATCAGCTTCGGCGTGGTGCCGGAGGCGACCAGCGCGTGGAACCCGGAGAGCGCGCCGCAGGCGATGGTGATGAACAGGAACGGGAACATCGTCCCGGCGAACACCGGCCCGGAGCCGGAGCCGGCGAACGAGCTGACCGCGTCGGTCTTCATGTTCGGCGCGGCCACGAGCACGCCGATCGCGAGCAGCACGATCGTGCCGACCTTCATGAACGTGGACAGGTAGTCGCGCGGGGCGAGCAACAACCACACCGGCAGCACCGAGGCGACGAAGCCGTAGCCGATCAGGCAGAACACCAGGGTGGTCGGGCTCCAGGTGAACGCGTCGCCGAGCGCGGTCTCCTCGATCTGCCCGCCGCCGACGATCGCGGCCAGCAGCAGCGCCACCCCGATCACGCTGGTCTCCAGGACCCGCCCCGGGCGCAGGTAGCGCAGGTACACGCCCATGAACAGCGCGATCGGCACAGTCAGCGTGACCGAGAAGGTTCCCCAGGGCGAGTCGGCCAGCGCGTTGACCACGACCAGGGCCAGCACCGCGAGCAGGATGATCATGATCACGAACACCGCGATCAGCGCCGCCGCGCCGCCGACCCGGCCGATCTCGTCGCGGGCCATCTGGCCCAGGCTCTTGCCGTCCCGACGCATCGACAGGAACAGCACGACCATGTCCTGCACGGCACCGGCGAAGATCACCCCCACGACGATCCAGATGGTGCCGGGCAGGTAGCCCATCTGCGCGGCGAGCACCGGGCCCACCAGCGGTCCGGCGCCGGCGATCGCGGCGAAGTGGTGGCCGAACAGGACCCGGTGGTCGGTGGGTTGGTAGTCCACGCCGTCGTCGAGGCGTTCGGCCGGGGTGGCGCGGGTGTCGTCGGGCTCCAGGACCCGGCGGACGATGAAGCGCGAGTAGAAGCGGTAGGCGATCGCGTACGAGGCGACCGCGGCGAAGATCAGCCAGACGGCCGAGATCTCCTCGCCGCGGGCCAGCGCGACCATGCCCCAACCGGCCGCCCCGATCAGGGCGACGACGGTCCAGATCAGGATGGTCTTGGCGTTGTATGCGGAGTCGCCGGAGTCGCCGGAGTCGTTGGGGTCGGAGTCGTCTGGACGGGGGCTGCGGGTCTCGGTGGCGGACACGCGTACTCCTGTTCGAGCGGGGGGAGGGACGGGCGAACGAGCCGGCGGCGCGCCGGACCGGGTCAGGAGTGGTCCCGGTCGGGGCGGCGGCGGAGCAGCAGGTGGGCGCAGAACATGGCGATCGCGCAGCCGGGTACCCAGGCGAGCTGATACCAGTAGAAGAACGGGACACCGGCCAACTCCGGTCCCCGACGCGCGTACCAGGGCACCCACAGCAGCGCCGTGACCGGTGCCGCGAGGAGGGCGCCGGCCGCGATCCGGCGGGTCGCGCCGGTGCGTCCGACGGCGTGCGGGGGTTTCTCCCCGGTCATGTCGCCTCCTGTGGTCGATGCCGCGGACCGACGGATCGTCGGTCTGTGGAAGAGTTGCGCGGACCGGCGATTCGGTTGACAGCCGATTTCCGGCGGATTCGTGCGCGGTCGCCGATCCCGGGTCCGGTACGCTCGCGCAACCTGTGGGCAAGGGCGCCCACGTGCCGAGGCGGACGGTGACGGATGATCGACGGGGCCACGACGGCCGCCTTCCTGATCGTCGTCGGCGGCGCGTCGCTACTGGCCGTGACCGCGCCGAGGCTGCACCGCAACGACGACCTGCCGTCGCTGGAGCGGTGGGCGCTGGCCGATCGTGGTCTGGGCCCGGTGTGGACCTGGTTCCTGCTCGGCGGCACGATCTTCACCGCGTACACCTTCACGGCGGTGCCGGGCCAGGTGTACGGGCGCGGGGCGAGCGCGTTCTTCGCGCTGCCGTACACGGTGATCGTCTGCCCGCTGGCGTTCGTGCTGCTCCCCCGGTTGTGGGCGGTGGCCCGGCAGCACGGCTATGTGACGGTGGCGGACTTCGTCCGGGGCCGGTACGGCTCGCCGGCGCTGGCCCTGGTGGTCGCGCTGACCGGGATCCTGGCCACGATGCCGTACCTGGCCCTGCAGGTCCTGGGCATCCGCGCGGTGCTCGCGGCGGCCGGGTTGCAGGCGCGCGGGGCGGTCGGGGACGCGGCGATGGTGGCGCTGTTCGCCGGGTTGGCGATCGCCACCTACCGGCACGGGTTGCGGGCGCCGACGGTGATCTCGGCGTTGAAGGGGCCGGCGGTGTTCGTTTCCGCCGCGGTGGCGGTGGGGTTCGTGCTGGCCCGATTCGGCGGGCCCGGGCCGATGTTCGAGGCGGCCGATCGGCGGCTGGCCCGATCGGGTCCGGGTGATGCCTCGTTGGTGCTGAGTGCGCATCAGCAGGGCGGGTTCGCCACGCTGGCGCTCGGCTCGGCACTGGCCCTGCTGCTGTATCCGCACGTGCTGACCGCCGGTTTCGCCGCCGCCGGTCCGCACACGCTGCGCCGGGTGTGCGTGGTGCTGCCCGCCTGGACGGCGGTGCTCGCGATGTTCGGGGTGTTGGGCATCGCCGCGCTGGCGATGGCGGTGGACGCGCCGCCGGGCGCCGCCGAGGCGGCGGTTCCGCTGCTGGTGGACCGGCTGCTGCCGGCCTTCCCGGCCGGGCTGGTGTTCGGCGCGATCATCGTGGGCGCGCTGGTGCCGGCGGCGGTGATGTCGATCGCGGCGGCGACCTCGTTCACCCGCAACGTCTACGTCGCGTACTTCCAACCCACCGCCACCCCCAAACGCCAGACCCGGGTGGCCCAGGCGGTGTCGCTGATCGCGAAGGTGGGCGCGGTGGCGTTCGTTTTCGGGCTGCGCGACCAGGCCGCGATCAACCTGCAACTGCTCGGCGGGGTATGGATCCTGCAGATCTTCCCGGCGGTGGTGATCGGCCTGTTCACCCGGTGCCTGCATCATCGGGCGCTGCTCGTCGGCTGGGCGGTGGGCATGCTGGCCGGCACCGTCGCGGTGGTCCGGGAGGGCTTCGTCTCGCTGGTGCGCGTCGAGGTGGGAGGTCACGGCGGGCAGGTGTACGCGGGACTCGGGGCCCTTGCCCTCAACCTCGCGGTCACCCTGGTCCTGACCGGGGTGTACGACCGGTTCGGCGCGACGCGCGGCGCGGACACCACGGCGCTGCCGGCGCGCCTGGCGGTACGTTCGGCCCTGTGGCGGGCTCCCGGGAAGGGGGCGAACGGTTCGTGAAACGGATCCGACGCGACACCTCCGACGCCGCGCCACCGACGCACATCCCGGCTCAGGAGGCCGCTCCCTCGGCGCCTCCCGTCGCCTCGACCCAACCGGCCCCTGCGACCCAACTCGCCCCGGATCCGGGCGGGTCGGATCGGGAGGTCCAGGTGGCGCGCCTGTTCGACCTGCACTACCCCTCGATGCTCCGGCTCGCCACCCTCCTGGGCGCGGACGACCCGGAGAACATCGTCGCCGAGGCCTACTACGAGATCTACCGCAAGTACCGGAAACTGCGCACCCCCGACGCCGCCGCGGCCTATCTGCGGTCGGTGGTCTGCAACCTGACCCGGATGCGAATACGTCACCTCCAGGTCGCCCGCCGACACGTCGAGGACCGGATCGACACGGTGGCCTCCGCGGAGACCTCGGCCCTGCTGCGCGACGACCAGCGGGCGCTGATCCACGCACTGCGCGCACTGCCCGCCCGCCAGCGCGAGGCATTGGTACTGCGCCACTGGTTGTGCCTGAAGGAGAAGGAGATCGCGGCGACCATGGGCATCTCGGTCGGTTCGGTCAAGACGCACACCGCGCGTGGGCTGGCCGCGCTCACGCACGCGATGGAGGTACGGCGATGAGCAACTCCCCCGGTGCCGACGGCCGCACGGCCGATTCGCCCGACACCGAGCACCTCCTGCGCGAGGCCCTGGAGACGCTGGCCGGCGAGGTGCACCCGGCCCCCGACGCGTATCGCGCCGCGCACGGCGACTGGCAGCGCCGCGAACGCCGCCGTCGGCTGATCCTGGCGAGCCTGATCGTCGCCGTCTTCACCCTGGCCGTCGTGCTCGGCCTGCTGGTCCTCAACCACGCCCCCACCGGCCCGGGGCCCATCCCCCACCAACCGCCGTCCCCGTAGCGGATATCCGGCGCGCGGGCAGACGATCCGTCGCCGGCTCGCGACCGACCGAAGTCTTGTTAGTAAAGTTTCCTAACAAGTATTGACGCGGCGCGCGGCACCTTGGGATCGTCGGGCCGACGGTCGGGCCGGAGCCTGCGTCGGCACCCCACGACGGCGCACCCCCGTCGTGTTCCGGCCCGAACGAGCGCACCACCCTGCCCGGTTCAGGCTCGACGACGATCGGCTCCTCACCACCGGAGGACGACGTGCACCTGCCCCAAGCTCTGCGCCCCAACCGCCGAAGGCCGCCATCCCGGGCCTTCCGACACGCTCTGCCCAGGTCCTCCCGATCCCGCGGATTCGCCGCGATCGCGGCGGTCCTGGCCCTGCTCGCCGCCGTGCTCACGCTCGGCGAAACCGCTTCCGCCGCCGAGGTGTTGCTCTCGCGCGGCAAACCCGCCACCGCCTCCTCGACGGAAAGCTCCTCCTACGGCGCGGCCAAGGCCGTCGACGGCAAGTCCGACACCCGTTGGGCGAGCAAGGAGGGATCCGGCGCCCAGTGGCTGAGCGTCGACCTCGGCTCCGACGTCCCGATCTCCCGGGTGCGGCTGAGCTGGGAGGACGCCTACGCCAAGGGGTACCGCATCGAGGTCTCGCCCGACGGCGCGTCCTGGACCAAGGTGTATTCCACCTCGGCCGGCGACGGCGGCACCGACGACATCGGTTCCCTGGCCACCCACGGCCGCCACGTGCGCGTATACGCGTCCACCCGCGGCACCGACTACGGCTACTCCCTCTGGGAGTTCGAGGTGTTCGGCGGCACGAGCGGCCCCGACACCACCGCACCGAGCACACCCACCTCGCCCAAGGTCACCGGCACCACGCCCACCGGCGTCTCGCTGGCCTGGACCGCCTCCACCGACAACGTCGGCGTGACCGGATACGACATCCTGCGCGACGGCGTCGCGGTCGGCACCAGCGTCGGCACCACCTACACCGACACCGGCCTGACCACGGGCGTCTCCTACTCCTACACGATCCGCGCCAAGGACGCGGCCGGCAACCTCTCCGCACCCAGCGCGGCGGTGATCGGCACGCCGCAGGCCGGGAGTTCGTCCTTCACCGTGGTCGCCGCCGGGGACATCTCCGACCCGGGCTGCACCGCGAGCCAGGAATGCGGCGCCCAGCAGACCGCACGCCGGGTCGAGGCGATCAACCCGGACGAGGTGATCACCCTGGGGGACAACCAATACGACACCGGCAGTCTGTCCGACTACCGCAAGTACTACGACACCACCTGGGGCCGGTTCAAGGCCAAGACCCGCCCCGCCCCCGGCAACCACGAGTACGACGACAGCACCCCGGAAGCCGGATACAAGGCATACTTCGGCGACCGCGCCACCCCCAACGGCACCACCTGGTACAGCTGGGACCGCGGCGGCTGGCACTTCATCGCGCTCGACTCCGAGCAGTCCATGTCCTCCACCTCGGCGCAGCTCAAGTGGCTCAAGGCCGACCTGGCGAACAACACGCAAGGTTGCGTAGCCGCCTACTGGCACAAGCCGCTGTACAGTTCCGGCCCGCAGGCGGACAAGGTCAGCCAGACCGCGTGGCAAATGCTCTACGACGCCCACGCCGACCTGATCCTGAACGGGCACGACCACCTGTACGAGCGCTACGCGCCGCAGAACCCCAAGGCCAAGGCCGATCCCGCCGGCGTGCGTGAACTGCTCGTCGGCACCGGCGGCGCCGATCCCTACGACTTCGAATCCCCGCAGCCCAACAGCGAGAAGCGGGTGACCGGTTCGCCCGCCGTGCTGAAGCTGACCCTCACCGACAGCACCTACTCCGGCCAACTCGTCCGCTACGACGGCACCCAACTCGACTCCTTCGGTCCGGTCACCTGCCACTGACCCATCCGCCCGGCCTCGGAGGATCGCCCGTGTACATCGCCGCCACCCGGCGCGCGGATCAGGCCGGTGGGCGCACGGCGGTCGGGACGTCGCGGGGATTCACCCGCAACGTCCCGGCCAACGTGCTCGCCCTCGGCGCCGTCAGCCTGGTCACCGACATCTCCGCCGAGATGGTCACGGCGGTACTGCCCACCTACCTCGTCCTGACCCTGGGACTGAGCCCGCTGCAATACGGCCTCCTGGACGGCGGCTGGTTCGGCGTCACCGCCATGGTGCGCCTGCTCGGCGGCCAGATCGCCGACCGCACCCGGCGCCGCAAACTGGTCGCGGGCACCGGGTACGGACTGTCCGCCGTGTGCAAACTCGGCCTGCCGCTGGTCGGTTCCTCCGTCGCCGGGCTCGGCCTGGTCCTGGCGGCGGACCGTACCGGCAAGGGTCTGCGCACCGCGCCACGCGACGCGCTGATCACGTTGAGCACCCCGACCCCGCACCTGGGCCGGGCGTTCGGCGTGCATCGCGCGATGGACACCGTCGGCGCCTTCCTCGGCCCGCTCGCCGCGTTCGCCGTGTTGTGGACCACCCACGACGCCTACGACGCGGTGTTCGTGGTCTCCTTCTGCGTCGCCACGTTCGGCGTACTGCTGTTGATGCTGTACGTCCGCGACCATCGCGAACCGGCGCCGCCCCGGCGCGCGGCCTCGCTCCGAGCCGCGTTCGGCCTGCTGCGCCTGGCACCGTTCCGCCGCACCTGCGTGGCCGCCGCACTGCTCGGCCTGCTCACCGTCGGCGACACGTTCGTCTACCTCGTCCTGCAACGCGGATTCGACATCCCGCTGCGCTACTTCCCGCTGCTGCCGCTGGGCACCGCCGGGGCGTTCCTGCTGCTCGCCGTGCCGATCGGCCGGCTCGCCGACCGCGTGGGCCGCTTCCGGGTCTTCCTCGGCGGCCACCTCGCGCTGCTCGCCGCGTACCTGGTCGCCGCCGCGCCCACCGGCGGACACGCGTCCGGGACCGCGTCGCGGTGGGCGGTGCTGCTCGTGGTGCTCGGGCTCCAAGGCCTGTTCTACGCGGCCACCGACGGTGTGCTGATGGCCGCGGCCGGGCCGCTGCTGCCGGTGCATCTGCGCACCAGCGGGCTGGCCCTGCTGCAGACCGGACAGGCCGGTGCCCGGCTGTTGTCCTCGGTGGTCTTCGGCGCGGCCTGGACCCTGTGGGGCGCGGGCCCCGCGCTGTACGCCATGGGCGCCGGACTGGCCGGCTGCCTGCTCCTGGCCCGGCGGCTGCTGCCGTCGGCCCCACTCGACCCGGAGGTGACCGGATGAAGCGCGCGCTCGCCCTGGCCCTGGGGCTGTTGGTCCTGGTCGGCGTGGCGGTCGGCTACTCGACCTTCGCGGCCGACCGCAACGAGGAGGCGACGGTCGAACGCCGCCCGCTCGACCTGACCGCCCGCGGGCGGTTGGTGTTCGTCGACACGAACCGCGCCGGCGGACACCGCACCGTGGCCGACACCGGCCTCGACACCCCCGCCGCCGCCCGCGTCGACAGCGGCCTGCGCTGCGAACGTTTCGCCGTCGGCGCGGGCACCGGCGTCTGCCTCCAGACCCGGGGCGGCCCGCTGCCCGGCACCGACGCGCTGATCGTCGACGCCAACACGAACGTCAAACGCCGTATCGAACTCGCCGGCACCCCCAGCCGGGCCCGGGTCTCCGCGAGCGGGAACATGGTGTCGTGGACGGTGTTCGTCTCCGGCGAGTCCTACAACAAGACCGGATTCTCCACCTGGACCGGCATCCTGGACACCCGCACCGACTACACCCTGATCAACATCGAGGCCATCCCGTTGACCGTCGACGGCAAGCCCTACCACTCCCCCGACGTCAACTACTGGGGCGTCACCTTCGCCGCCGACGACAACCGCTTCTATGCCACGGTCGGCACGAAGGGCCACACCTACCTGGTCGAGGGCGACTACGCCAACTGGGAGGCGCACGCCATCCGCGACGGCGTCGAATGCCCGTCCCTGTCCCCCGACGGCACCCGCATCGCCTTCAAGAAGCGCTCCGGCAAGTCCACGTGGCGACTGCACGTCCTGGACCTGGCCACGATGCACGAAACCCCGTTGGCCGAACACGCGAACGTCGACGACCAGGCCGCCTGGCTCGACGACAACACCGTGATGTATGGCCGAGACCGCAACATCTACGCCGTGCCGGCCGACGGAACGGGCAGCCCGCGTCTGCTCGTCACGAAGGGGGCGTCACCGACACTGCTGCGCTGAGGGGTGGCCGGGGTCGGTCACGACGCGGGCAACGCCCGTACCCAGGTGCGGTGTTCGTCCAGGTAGGCGTCCACCACCAAGTCGGACTCGGCGAGGGCCGCCTCGAACTCCGGGTCCGTGAGCGGCCGGGAGCGGAACTCGTGCGCCCACCGCATGCCGTCGAAGTCGTACTCGATCCGCATCGCGTTGACCCCGTCGCCGATCGGCTCGGCGGCGAGGATGTGCACGGCGCCCCGGGGGTGTTCGTTGACCCGGGGCAACTCGTCGTGCCAGCCGCGGCCTTCGCGCTGGATGAGCACCACCCCGTCGTCGGCCACATGGTTCCGACAGGTGTCGAGCATCGCCTTGCGCACCTCGGCCTCGGCCTGGTGCACGAGGTAGGAACCCAACAACACGACGTCGAAACGCTCGTCGAGCCGCAGATCCTCGATCGTGGACAACACCGTCTTCGCCCCGCGCACCCGATCGAGCATCTCCGGCGACTCGTCCACCGCCGTCACCTCCCACCCCCGCTCGACCATGGCATGGGTCACCCGTCCGGCCCCACACCCGAGTTCGAGCAGTCTGCGCGCCCCCTCCCGGGCACCGAGCGCGATCATGTCCGGCTCCTCGCGCACCGGCAACATCCCGTACATCTCCACGGCGCACCCGTCCGGCGTGAATGCCCCGGGCCCCTCGCCGCGAAATCCCTCACGAATACGCGCCATGACCGATCCCCTTCCCCCGAACGGCCCTCGGCCGCCCACGAAACGGACACCAACCCGCCCACCCAAACCGCTGTCACCCGGGGCTGTCAACGGTTCGCAGACCGTGCCGGCCGATCAACAGCGTTCCGACCGGCGTGCGTTCGTGGCGGACCGCACGACCGATGCGGGTGGTGGTGATCAGGCCGGCGGCGCGTAGGGCCGCGGTGTGTTCGGAGACGGTGGCGTTGCTCACCCGCAGGCGACGGGCGAGGTCGCCGGTGGTGTGGCCGGCGGCCAGCGCACACAGGATGTCGGTGCGGGTTCGGCCGAGCACCGCCGCGAGCGCTTCCGCGGTGCCGGCCGGGCCGGTGGGGGTCAGCGGCAGGCCGGGGCCGGCGGGGTAGGTGACGGCCACCGGGCGGTCGGGCAGGTCGGAGATCAGCGGCTGTCCGCTCCAATGGAAGGTGGGCTGGAGCAGCAGGCCGCGCCCACCCAGCGGGATCTCCCGGGCGGCGGGGCCGGCGAACTCCCAGACGTCCTCGTGCAGTCGACTGCCGGGAACCAGCTCGGCGAGGGTCGGACCGAGGCCGTACTCGGCCATGCCCAGGGCGTGGCGAGTGAATTCGGCCCGGTGCAGGTCCTGGACCACGGACCACACCGGGGCCAACACCGCCTCGTAGGCCGCGGGCGGCAACCCGGACCCGACCGGCCGCCCGCTCCCGGCGGATCTGCACCGGGTGATGGGTCCGCGCCGGGTGGGTGTGTTCGGCCACTCGGCGGGCGGTACCACCGCGGCCGAGACGATGGCCGAGGACCGCCGCGTCGCGGCCGCGATCAACCTGGAGGGCTATCTGGACCACCCGCCTCGGGTGCCCGGACAGGTGGGCGAGTTGTACCCCATCGCCCACGACGGGGCCGATCGGCCGCTGTTGCTGATCGACACCGACGGCTTCCCGGAGCACGCCGTGTTGGAGCGTTCCTGGTCGGCGCTGCTCGACGCCTCCGGCCGCCCGGTTCCCCGGCGGCGGATGCGGTCGTCGGCGCACTCCGTGTTCACCGACTACGCGGCCATCGCGCCGCAGTTGGTGGCGTCGGGCCGGATGACGGCGGCCGACCGCGACACGCTGGTCGGCGCGATCGCCCCGGCCCGGTCGATCCCCACGGTCCGCCGGCACGTGCACGGGTTCTTCGCCCGGCACCTGCCGACGCGCTGACGCCGCACGCCTGCCGGCGCACCGACGTCCGGCCCGGCCGGGCCGGCGATGCGCGGCGGTGCGGCAACCCCGGCGCCGATCACGCGCCGGGGTCGCCCCGCCCGGGTCGGCCGCGCACCGGCCCGGGTCACCGCCTTCCGGTCGGTCGGGAGGTGTTCAGGACGTGCGGGGACGCGCGTCCGGCTCCTCGACCCAGTCCATCGTCCGGTCCACCGCCTTGCGCCAGTTGCGGTAGCCGCGCTCGCGCGTGGCCTCGTCCATCCGCGAGGTCCACTCCGCCGCGCGGTGCCAGTTCGCCCGCAGCGAGTCGAGGTCGGGCCAGTAGCCGACCGCGAGACCTGCGGCGTACGCGGCGCCGAGCGCGGTGGTCTCGGCCACGAACGGGCGGGCGACGGGAGCGTCGAGCACGTCCGCGATGGTCTGCATGAGCAGGTTGTTGGCGGTCATCCCGCCGTCCACCTTGAGCGTGGCCAACTCGACGCCCGAGTCGCGCTCCATCGCGTCCACGACCTCCCGGGTCTGCCACGCGGTGGCCTCCAGGACTGCCCGGGCGATGTGCCCCTTGTTCACGTAGGCGGTCAGCCCCGCGATCACCCCGCGCGCGTCCGAGCGCCAGTAGGGCGCGAACAGCCCGGAGAAGGCGGGCACGAAGTAGGCGCCGCCGTTGTCCTCCACGGTCAGTGCCAGCGTCTCGATCTCCGCCGCGGTGGCGATCAGCCCCATCTGGTCGCGCATCCACTGCACCAGCGAGCCGGTGACCGCGATCGAGCCCTCGAGCGCGTAGACCGGGGCGTCCTTGCCCAGTCGGTAGCCGACCGTGCTGAGCAGCCCGTGGTGCGACTGCACGATCCGCGGCCCGGTGTTGATCAGCAGGAAGCTCCCGGTGCCGTAGGTGCTCTTGGCCTCGCCGGGTTCGAAGCAGGTCTGGCCGAACAGCGCGGCCTGCTGGTCGCCGAGCGCGGAGGCGACCGGCACGCCCTCCAGGACGCCCTTCGCGGTGCCGTACACCTCGGAGGAGGAGCGGATCTCGGCCAGCACCGAACGCGGCACGTCCATCGCGCGCAGGATCCGGTCGTCCCAGTCCAGCGTCTCCAGGTTCATCAGCATCGTGCGCGAGGCGTTGGTGACGTCCGTGACGTGCACCCCGCCGTCCGGGCCGCCGGTGAGGTTCCACACCACCCACGACTCCATCGTGCCGAACAGGATGTCGCCCCGGTCGGCGCGCTCGCGCAGCCCCTCGACGTTGTCGAGCAGCCAGCGGATCTTGGGGCCGGCGAAGTAGCTCGCCAGCGGGAGGCCGGTCTCCACCCGGAAGCGGTCCTGGCCGACGTTGCCGCCCAGTTCGCGACACAGTGCGTCGGTGCGGGTGTCCTGCCACACGATGGCGTTGTGTACCGGAACCCCGGTATGGCGATCCCACAACACGGTCGTCTCGCGCTGGTTGGTGATGCCGAGCGCGCGGATCTGATCCCGCCGCAGGCCGGCCCGGTCCAGCGCGCCGGCGACGACCGCCTGCACCACACTCCAGATCTCGGCGGCGTCGTGCTCGACCCATCCCGGGCGCGGGAAGATCTGCCGGTGCTCGCGCTGGTCGACGGCGACGATCCGGCCGTCGGCGCCGAAGATGATGCAGCGGCTGGACGTGGTGCCCTGGTCGATCGCGGCGATGTACGTGTCGGACATGGCTCCTCTTCCGAAGGATCCGAGCGTGGGAGTCGGGTGGGGTGGGGGACGGTCAGAAGGCGAGACGGTACAGGCCGCCGGCCGCGAGCCCGCCCAGCGTCGGGCCGACCACCGGCACCCACGCGTAGGACCAGTCCGAGCCGCCCTTGCCGGGGATCGGCAGGAACGAGTGGGCCAGGCGCGGCCCGAGGTCGCGGACCGGGTTGATCGCGTAGCCGGTCGGGCCGCCCAGGGACAGCCCGATGCCGACCACCAGGAGCGCGGTGATCAGTACGCCGGTGCCGGACAGCGCGAGCCCGTTGGTCAGGCCCTGGGTGAGGATGACGATGACCAGCACCATGGTGGCGATCGTCTCGGTGATCACGTTCTGGATCGGGTGGCGGATCTCCGGAGAGGTGGCGAACACCCCGAGTACCGGCTCGCCGTGTTCCCGGAACTGGCCGAGATAGGTCGCCCAGGCCAGCACGGCGCCGATCAACGCCCCGGTGAACTGCCCGGCCAGGTACAGCGGCACCTTGTCCCACTCTCCCGTCTTGACCGCGATCCCGAGCGTGACCGCGGGATTGAGATGCGCACCGGACAGGGACACGCTCGCATACGCGCCGGCCAGAACCGCGAAGCCCCAGCCGAAGGTGATCGCCAACCAGCCGGCGTGTTGTGCCTTGGACCGGTTGAGCGTCACCGCGGCGCACACGCCGACGCCGAGTAGAACCAGGATGGACGTACCCAAGGTCTCGCCGACGAAGATGTCGCCGTTCGTCATCACTGAGCCCCTTCGTGAATGACACCGGTTGGCCGGCGGCGGAATGCGACGCCGGAATGGGAGACGGCGCCGGACGACACACGGCGCACCCCCGGGAGCGCGCCGGTCACAACGATCGGCCGTCCCGGTTCGGTCTGCGGGATGACTGACGACTGGTGTTCGGGACCGGTACTCGATCGGCCCGTGACGGGTATTCGACTGGTATTCGACATTGACGACCGATGTCCGGCAGTGTTCTCTGCGGGTTGCGCCGCCGTCAAGAGTCGGTGAACATCTCGCCCTCGGCCCGACCGACGGCTGCCGCGGCGCACGGGGCGGGCCCGGACCCGGCCGGCATGTTCACGACCGCTGTTCTACATTGCCAACCTGATCTTCGACGGAGGAGTCGGTATGCCCGGTCCCATCCAGTCGCTGGAACGCGCAGCGGCGATCCTGCGGTTGCTCGCCGGCGGCGAACGGCGCTTCGGCCTGAGCGAGGTCGCGACCACCCTGGGTCTGGCGAAGGGCACCGCGCACGGCATCCTGCGCACGCTCCACCAGGAGGGGTTCGTGGAGCAGGACCCCAAGAGCGGCAAGTACCAGCTCGGCGCCGAGCTGCTGCGGCTGAGCAGTTCCTACCTGGACGTGCACGAGTTGCGCGCCCGGGCCCTGGTCTGGGCGGACGATCTGGCCCGCGGCACCGGGGAGAGCGTGCGGATCGGCGTGTTGCACAAGGGCGGCGTGCTGGTGATCCACCACGTCTTCCGGCCGGACGACAGCCGCCAGGTGCTGGAGATAGGCGCGATGTTGCCGCTGCACTCCACCGCGTGGGGCAAGGTCCTGCTCGCCCTCGATCCGGCCGCGCGCGCGGAGTTGGACGAGACCGACGCGGTCGCCTTCACCGCCCGCACGATCACCGACCCGGCGGCGATGGACGCGGAGAGCGTCACGGTGCGCGAACGCGGCTGGGCGGGCGACGTCGAGGAATCGGTCCTGGGCCTGGCCGGGATCGCCGCGCCGATCCGCGACCGGCGCGGCACCCCGGTGGGCGCGGTGGGCATCAGCGGCGCCGTCGAACGTATCGTCGCCGACGGCGCGCCGCGGTCCACCCTGGTCGCCGCGGTCCGCGACGCGGCCCGCGCCATCTCGCGCGACCTGGGCGCGTCCTTCCCGTACTGAGCCCGCGCGCACCGCCTTCCCTGCGGGACCCGGCCTCGGCGCGCCCGTGCGGCCCCCCGTTTCGACCGGGCGTACTTGACGCTGCCCCACGCGGCCGGAAAACTGTCGTTCGTCGTTCGACAATGCCGACCGCTTAGGTTGGGTTCGGGACACGTCCCGCCCGCACCGTAGTAGCCGGCCGAGTGGAAATGAGACGCGTGATGAGCACCGCCACGGATCCGACCGTCCCCGCACGCGCCCACAGCCGGGCCGAACTCTCGCGCGGCACCCACGACCTGCTCGTCATCGGCGGCGGCATCCTCGGCACGGCGGTGGCCTGGACCGCGGCCCAGACCGGCCTGCGGGTGGCCATGGTCGACGCCGGCGACTTCGCCGGCGCCACCTCGTCCGCGTCCTCCAAGCTGGTCCACGGCGGCCTGCGCTACCTCCAGACCGGCAACCTCAAGCTGGTCGCCGAGAACCACCGCGAACGCCGCACCCTAGCCCGCGACGTCGCCCCGCACCTGGTGCGCCCGCTGTCCTTCCTGGTCCCGGTCTACAAGGACGGCCCGCACGGCTCGGCCAAACTCGGCGCCGGCGTCTTCCTCTACTCGGCCCTGTCCGCGTTCGGCGACGGCATGGGCAAGGTGATCGGCCCCGACAACGCGCTCGAACTCGTCCCGGCCCTGCGCAAGGAGGGCCTGCGCCGCGCCGCGGTGTACGGCGACCACCAGATGAACGACAGCCGGGTCGCGGTGACCACGGTGCGCGCCGCGGTCGAGGCGGGCGCGGTGGTGCTCAACCACGCCGAGGTGGTCGCCCTGCGCAAGGACGCCGGCGGCCGGGTCACCGGCGCCGAACTGCGCGACCGCCTCGACGGCGCCGAATTCGGGGTGAACGCGCGCGTCGTGCTCAACGCCACCGGCCCGTGGGTGGACCACCTGCGCCGGATGGAGGACCCGGCCGCCGAGCCGAGCATCCGGCTGTCCAAGGGCGTACACCTCGTCCTGCGCCAACAGCAGCCGTGGCGCGCGGCGTTGACCATCCCGATCGACAAGTACCGGGTGTCCTTCGCCATCCCGTGGGAGGAGCACCTGCTGCTCGGCACCACCGACGAGGCGTACGAGGGCGACCCCGGCAAGGTCTCGCCGACCGAGGCCGACATCGCGCAGATCCTGGACGAGGCGGGCAACGCCGTCGACCCGGACCAGCTGCGCCGCGAGGACATCACCTACGCCTTCGCGGGCCTGCGGGTACTGCCGGGCGGGGCCGGCGCCACCAGCGAGGCCAAGCGCGAGACGGTGGTCACCGAGGGGCGCGGCGGCATGTTGTCGGTGGCGGGCGGCAAGTGGACCACCTACCGGCACATCGGCCGCACCGTCATGGACAAGCTGGCCAAGGCCGGCGTGGTGGCGCTGGAGCAGGACATGGCCACGCCGCTGCGCCGGGTGGCGCTGCCGGGCTCGGCCAACCCCGAGGCGGTGGCCCACCGGCTGCTCGGCGAGGCCACCGCGGAGGACGGCGTCGACCCGGCGGTGGCCCGGCACCTGGCCTCGCACTACGGCAACCTGGCCTACGACCTGGCCGCGATGGTGCGCGCCGACCGCTCGCTCGGCGAGCGCATCCACCCCGACGGGCCGGACATCTGGGCCCAGGCCGCCTACGCCCGCGACCACGAGTGGGCGATGACGGTGGACGACGTGCTGCGCCGGCGGACCACGGTGACCATCCGCGGCCTGGACACCCCCGAGGTGCGGGCCCGGGTCGAGGACCTGCTGGCGGCCAAGCCACACTGATCCGCGTCACCTTCCTCGGAACTCGTCCGGCGATTTCCGTTATCCGCGTCGATCCTCGGCATCTCCCGAGCAGCGGATGGACGGGAGCGGGCCCGTCACGCCGGTCGAGAAAGTGGATGTGGCTACGTGGAGATCGAGCACGACACCGCCCTGGTCGTCGCCGCCCGGGCCGGTGACCTGCACGCCCGGGACGAACTGCTCGCGGCCTGGCTGCCGTTGGTCTACAACATCGTCGGCCGGGCCCTCGACGGGCACGCGGACGTCGACGACGTGGTGCAGGAGACCATGGTCGACGCGCTCACCGGCCTCGGCGGGCTGCGCGACCCCGAGCGTTTCCGGTCCTGGCTGGTGGCCATCGCGATCAACCGGATCCGCCGCCGGCACGCCCGCCGCGCGTTCACCGCCCCGCTGGACGAGGCGGCCGGACACGCCGACCCCGGCTCCGACTTCGCGAACCTGACGATCCTGCGGCTGGGCCTGTCCGGCCAACGTCGCGACGTGGCGACCGCGACCCGGTGGCTGGACCCGGACACCCGCGAACTGCTCGCGCTGTGGTGGCTGGAGGCGGCCGGTACGCTCACCCGGGCCGAACTCGCCGCCGCCCTGGACCTGCCCGCCACGCACGCGGCGGTCCGGGTACAGCGGATGAAGGAGCAGCTGGAGGCGGCCCGGGTGGTGGTCCGCGCACTGGCCGCCACACCGCGCTGCACGGAGCTGTCCGCGCTCCTCGCCGACTGGAACGGAAGCCCGACCCCCCTGTGGCGCAAGCGCATCACCCGCCACGCCCGCACGTGCCGAGCCTGCGGCGACCACCGCCGAGAGCTGGCCCCGGCCGAGGCCCTACTCGCGGGCCTGGCCCTGCTGCCGCCGACGGTAACGCTGTGGCACCTGGCCACGGGGGCGGGGGCGGCGGCAATGGGCCCGGCGGGCGCGACGAGCACGGCGGGGGCTGCGGCTTCGGGCGGCGCGGCGGGCTCGGGCGCCGCTTACGGCTCGGCGGGCACCTCGGCTTCGGGTGGCGCTGCGGGCTCGGGCAGTGCTTCCGGCTCGGCGGGCACTACCGGCTCGGGCGGCGCCTCCGGCTCGGCAGGCGCTACGGGCTCCGGCGGCGCTGCGGGCTCGGGCAGTGCTTCCGGCTCGGCGGATGCTGCGGGCTCGGGCGGCGCCGGGAACCCGGCCGGGCCCACGGACCCGGGCGGTGTCACGGACCCGGGCGGCGTCCCTGGCTCCGCCGGCGCTTCGAGTGCCGGCGCCGGGCCCGGTGGCGGGCCGCCCGCCCACGCCGACCTTCGGCCGGCTCGTCGGCTCCGGCATACCGCCACGATCGCCGCCGTCGCGCTCGTCCTCGTCGTACTGGCCGCCGTCGTCCTCCTCGACCGGCCCCGCCACGACGCACCGGCCCGAAGCGCGGCCGGACCGACACCGGTCGCCGCGACGCCGCCCCCGCCGCCCTCACCGCTGCCGGCCACGACCCCGCCCCCGTCGCCGTCGCCGAGCACCGAGCCACCCGCCGCCGCCACCACACCGCCGCCCACGACCCGCTCGACCGCCCCCGTCGACACCCGCGCCCGGCTCGAACGCGCCGTCGTCGACCTGG
This sequence comes from Embleya australiensis, assembly GCF_051903075.1. Taxonomy (NCBI): domain Bacteria; kingdom Bacillati; phylum Actinomycetota; class Actinomycetes; order Kitasatosporales; family Streptomycetaceae; genus Embleya; species Embleya australiensis. Next base: position 6,907,084 of record NZ_CP182422.1, on the reverse strand, counting down.
TGAACGCCGCGCGCGCCGAGCACGGCTGCGCCCCGGTGCGAGTCGACGACCGCCTCCGTACCGCCGCCCGCAAACACTCCGACGACATGGCGGCCCGACGCTTCTACGACCACGTCAACCCCGACGGAGTGCACGCCGACGCCCGGATCACCGCCGCCGGATACCGGTGGCGACTGTGGGGCGAGAACCTGAATCGGGGCCGCCCCGACGCCGCACACGTCGTCGACGAGTGGCTGGGCAGCCCGGTGCATCGGGCGAACATCCTCGATTGCGGCTTCACCGACCTCGGCGTCGGCGTCACGGTCGGCCCCGGCGGCACCACCTTCTGGACACAACTCTTCGCGGCACCGGCCTGATCGCCGACCGGCCGGGAAAATCCCGCGCCGATTTCCGTTATCTCCGCGCCCGCCCCGGCTCTCCCAGGTGTCACCGGCGTTCCGGCCGGTCGACGAGCCGTAGCCTCCGAGGAGCCACCCAGCGTGCAGCACCCCAAGCACTCGCAGCACCCCATGCGCCCGAAGCCCTCCGCGCACCGCAAGCGCCCGGCGCACCGCCACCGCCGAGCCGTCACCACGGCCGTGGCCGCCGCCCTGGCCGCGCTCGTCGCGGCCGGCTGCGGATCCACCGAACACCACGACGGCGCAAGCCGATCGACCGCCCCGAGCGCCACCGTCCCGACCACCGACCCCACCGCATCGGCGACGCCCTCCGCAACGACCCCGCCCCCGACGGGCAACCCGACCCCCTCCGGCGGCACCAACCCGAGCAGCACCGCCCCGTCGTCCCGCAAGCCCGCCCCGTCCACCACCACGAGCCGCCCCGGCGCCGACGCCAAGTCCGGGACCGGAGCCGGCACTCGCCCCACCACCGCGTCCGCCGCCGACGGCCCGCCCGGAGCCAACCCCACCGTGCGCGGCAACCGCCCGCCCTCGCAGTCGATCACCGACGCCGAGGCCATGTCGCTGGAACTGCTCAACGCCGAACGGGCGAAGGTCGGCCTGCCGCCGCTGCGCGCGAGCGCCGACCTGAGCGCCTTCGCCCGCACCTGGGCCGAGCACATGCGCCGCAACGGCTTCGCCCACTCCGGCCGCGAGGCCAACGCGCTGGTCACCGGCCGGCGTACCGGCGTGGCCGAGAACATCGTGATGTGGGGCGACCCGGCCATGACCGCCCGCCAGGCCGCCGAGAAGTTCCAGGACATGTGGCGGCACAGCCCCGGCCACTACCGCAACCAGACCGACGCCTCCCACACGGAGGCGGGCATCGGCATCTTCCACGACGAGAGCGGTTGGTGGGGCGTACACGAGTTCGCCAACGGCTGAGCCCCCGACCCGCCGAGGCGCAACCACCCCCGTCTCACCCCGCCGCGGCGCCCCCCGGCCGGAAGTCCGGGTGGTCGAGGAGGTCGGCCGCCAACGCCCGCGCATACGCCTCGTCCGTGTCCGGGATCGAGAAGACCACCCGGAAGTACAGCGGGGCGATGATGCGATCGATGACCTGCTGCCGAGTGGGGACCACCCGGCCCCGCTCGGCCGCCTTCGCGAGCAGTGCGTCGATCCGTACGGCGCACCGGTCCAGGCACCTCGCCAGACCGGCCCGCCGGTCGTCGGGGTCCGGCGCCACCTCGGCCCGGAAGAACGCGATGCCGCCCGGCCGGGAGAAGTCGACCAGCGCCCACGCCGCGTAACCGGCCAGATCCTCGTCCAGCGCGCCGGTGGGCTCGGGCGGCCGGTCGGTGTCGTGCCGGACCAGCGCCACGTCCGCCAACAGCCCGGCCACCGTGCCCCAACGCCGGTACACGGTGGTCGGGTTGACCCCCGCCCGAGCCGCGACGGCGGGCATGGTCACCCGATCGGCGCCGAGTTCGCAGACCAGTTCGGTGGCCGCCCGATGCACCGCGGCCTGCACCCGGGCGCTGCGACCGCCCGGTCGGCTGGGACCGGGTACCCGGTCCGGGGCTGCGTTCATGCGAGTCATCTTAATGCAAAGAACTTTGCTATAGGGCTGCCCCTGTGGTTAGTCTCACCCTAAAGCCAAGTCTTTTGCTTTAGGGGACACTCGTGACAACCGCCGCACCCGCGACCCGGTCGCACCCGCAGACCGCTCCGACATCCGGGCGAATATCCCGCCGCGCCGCGTTCTGGACGCTCGCCGGAATCCTGTTCGCCTTCATGTGCGCGGCGGCGGCCCCGTCCCCGCTCTACGTCGTCTACCAATCCCGATGGCATTTCTCCGCGACCACCCTGACCGTGGTCTTCGCGCTCTACGCACTGGCGCTGCTGATCGCACTGATGGTGGTCGGGGCACTGTCCGACCACGTCGGCCGCCGTCCGGTGCTGATCGCCGCGCTCGCCGCCGAGGCCGTCGCGATGGCGCTGTTCGTGGTCGCCGACGGAGTCCCGTGGCTGCTCGCCGCCCGCGCGGTGCAGGGCCTCGCCACCGGCGCGGCCACCGGCGCGATCAGCGCCGGCGTGATGGACCTCCAGTCCGGCCGCCGCCCGGGCCTGGCCACCCTGGTCAACAGCGCGGGCCCCGGCATCGGACTCGGCGCCGGCGCCCTCGGCTCGGGCCTGCTGGTGGAGTACGCCCCCGCGCCCCGCGCGCTGGTCTTCGTCATCCTCGGCGTGCTGTTCCTGATCGGCATCGCCGCCGTCGCGGTGATGCCGGAGACCGCCCGGCCGCACCCCGGCGCCCTTGCCTCGCTGCGCCCCCGGGTCGGCATCCCGTCCGGCACCCGGGGCCGATTCCTGGCCGTCGTCCCGACCCTGGTCGCCACCTGGGCCGTCGCCGGCCTGTACCTGTCGCTCGGCCCGTCGCTGGCGGCCGGCATCCTCGGCGTGCGCAGCCACCTGATCGGCGGTCTCGTCGTCTTCGCCCTGATGATCGCGACCGCGACCGCCTCGATCGTGCTCGGCGGCCGCAGGTCGCCCGTCCTGATGGCCGGCGGCTCGCTGACCCTGGCGCTCGGCCTCGGGATCACCCTGATCGCCCTGCACGCCGGCTCCGTCCCGCTGTTCTTCGTCGGCACCGTGATCGCGGGCATCGGCTTCGGCAGTGCCTTCCTCGGCGCGTTCGGCATCCTCGCCACACTGGCCGAACCGAGCCGCCGGGCCGAGTTGTTCGCCACCGTGTACACGGTCAACTACCTGGCCTTCAGCCTCCCCGCCGTGGCCGCCGGCATGGCGGTGTCCCCGATCGGCCTGAGCCGCACCGCCGACATCTACGCGAGCACCGTAATCGTGATCGCCCTGGCCTCCGCACTTGGCGCGATCATGACCCGAAAAGCTGACAAAACGTCCTAAAATTGGACCATGGCCTCGCGCCGTCGGGCCCGGGGCCATGGCCTCGGAAACTCGGGGACGAACCGTCCGGGAGGACGCCATGCGCAAGGTCGCCGACTGCCGGGACTTCCCCAGCGAATCGAATTGCAGCCTCACCATCGCCGGCACCGAGGACGAGGTCGTCGTGGCCGCCGCCCAGCACGCCCAAGCGGTGCACGGCCACACCGACAACCCCGAACTCCGCGAAGAAATCCGCAAGTCCCTCAAGGACGAGGAACCCGGCCGCTGACCGCACGCCGGGGAGGCATTCCGCCGGTTTACCGCCGCCCCGCGCGGCCACAGTCCACCCATGCCCCCACACGAGACCACTCCGCCCGCGCCGGACCCCGTGGCCGCGCTGGATCGCATCGCGTTCCTCCTCGAACGCGACCAGGCGCCCACGTACCGGGTCAAGGCCTTCCGCACCGCGTCCGCCGTGATCGCCGGACTCGATCCGGCGGAGCTGCGCACCCGGGTCGCCCGGCACACGCTGGGCGAGCTGAAGGGCATCGGCCCCAAGACGGCGGACGTGATCGAGCAGGCGCAGGCCGGCCGGGTCCCGGGCTATCTCGCCGACCTGGAGGCCCGCCCGTCGCCGCTGCCCACCGCGGGCACCGCGCTGCTCGCCGCCCAGCGCGGCGACTGTCACATGCACTCGGACTGGTCCGACGGCGGCAGCCCGATCGACGTGATGGCCCGTACCGCCCGGGACCTGGGCCACGAGTGGACCGTGCTCACCGACCACTCCCCCCGGCTGACCGTGGCCCGAGGGCTGACCGCCGACCGGCTGCGCGCCCAACTCGACGTGGTCGCCGAACTCGCCGCCGAACTGGCCCCGTTCCGCCTGCTCACCGGCATCGAGTGCGACATCCTCGACGACGGTTCGCTGGATCAGGAGCCCGAACTCCTGGCCCGCCTCGATGTGGTCGTCGCCTCGGTGCACTCCAAACTGCGCATGGACGCCCCCGCGATGACCCACCGCCTGCTGACCGCCGTCCGCAACCCCCGGGTGAACGTGCTCGGGCACTGTACGGGCCGGCTCATCCAGGGCAAGGGCCGCCCGGAGTCCACCTTCGACGCCGAGGCGGTGTTCGCGGCCTGCGCCGAGTCGGACACCGCCGTGGAGATCAACTGCCGCCCCGAACGCCGGGACCCCCCGACCCGGCTGATCCGGCGCGCGCTGGCCGCGGGCGTGTACTTCTCCATCGACACCGACGCACACGCCCCCGGCCAACTCGACTGGCAGGCGCACGGCTGCGCCCGGGCCGAGGAGTGCGAGGTACCGGCCGAACGGGTGATCACCACATGGCCGGTGGAGCGACTGCTCGCCTGGACGCGCCCCGCGGGGGACTGACCCGCTACTCCCCCGCGTCCGCGCCGGAACCCGAATCCGCGTCGCCCCGCTCCCGCGCGGCCGCCTGGCGCCGCCCGATCACCGCGGCCGCCGCCGCGGCGCTGCCGGTGAACGCGAGGCCCACCACCCACGGCCGGTCCAGCACGTGGCAGGTCGCGTGGTCGATCGAGAACCGCCCGGGCCCGGCGAGCCCGATCCCGGCCGCGACGAAGCCCAGGAAGGCCGGATACTCGAAGCCGCCCGACTGGGCGAAGAACCCGGCGGGTGCGTGCACCGAGACCGCGCCGGCCATCGCGCCGGCCGCCGCCGCACCTGCCGCCGGGGTGGCCAGGCCGAGCGCGAGCAGTACACCGCCGCCGGCCTCGCCCAGCCCGGCCGCCAGCGCGCTCTGCCGACCCGGGCGAAAGCCCATGCCTTCCATCGCCGAGCCGGTGCCGCTCAGCCCGTGACCGCCGAACCAGCCGAACAGCTTCTGCGCGCCGTGCGCGAACAGGACGCCGCCGGTGCCGAGGCGCAGCGCCAGCAAACCTACGTCCTTGCGAACCGACAACCGGGTATGCCTCACCAGCCGGATGGGGAGCGACAGCAACATGGGAGGGGCCTTCCTGGGAGGTGGGTCCCCTCAGTGTCGGCTCGCCGCCGACACCCCCGCCTGCCGTGCTGCGCCGTCGGGGGGACAGGCGGCGTCAGTGTTCGCGGGCCCGGCTGGGCTGCACCCGGGGCGGCTCGCCCGGCATCTTGGGGTGGTCCGGCGGGTACGGCAGGTCGCCGACGCCGTGGTCCCGGGCCTGGCGGTCGGCCAACTCGAGGGCCGGGCGCAGGTCGAACGCGTGCTCCGCCATGTCGGCGTGCACGTCGCCGAGGCGGGCGTAGCGCGCCGGCATGCTGCCCAGGTCGAAGTCGTCGGGGTGCGCGTCGTCCACCTCGTCCCAGGTCAGCGGCGCGGAGACGGTCGCCCGGACGGTGGGGCGCGGCGAGTACGCGGCGGCGATGGTGCGGTCGCGGGCCATCTGGTTGTAGTCGACGAAGATGCGCTCGCCACGCTCCTCCTTCCACCATGCGGTGGTCACCCGATCGGGCATCCGTGCCTCCAGTGCGCGGGCCAGTGCAATCACCGCGCGCCGTACCTCGGTGAACTCCCAATCGGGGCGGATCGGCACGTACAGGTGCAGGCCGCGACCGCCGGAGGTCTTCGGCCAGGCGGTGAGTCCGTACTCGTCCAGCACCTCGCGCATCGCGTGTGCGGCGTGGATCGCGTCGGCGAAGTCGGTGCCGGGTTGCGGGTCCAGGTCGATGCGCAGTTCGTCGGGGTGTTCGGTGTCGGTGCGGCGGACCGGCCAGGGGTGGAACGTCAGGGTGCCGAGGTTGGCCGCCCAGACCAGCGCGGCCACGGTGTCCGGGGCCATCTCGTCGGCAAAGCGGCCGCTGGGGAAGGCGATCCGGGCGGTGGGGATCCATTCCGGCAGGTTCTTGGGCACCCGCTTCTGGAAGAACGACTCACCGGTGACGCCGTGCACGAAGCGTTGCAGCGTGGTGGGCCGGTCGCGCAGGCCCCGGAGCATGCCGCCACCGACCGCGATCACGTAGCGGACCAGGTCTCCCTTGGTGAACCCGCGCTCGGGGTAGTAGACCTTGTCGACGCTGCTCACCCGGACGGATCTGCCGTCGATCTCGAATTCCTCGGCCTCGCTCATGCCTCAGGGTAGGCGGATTCATGAAATTTCGTCCCATTTGACGCCGGCCTGTTTAGCCATGTTTTGTCTCTGCACGGCCACTGCGGAGGCGACCGCTCCGGGCCCCGCGCACACTGGGCCGCATGCGCCTTCCCGTGATGCCCCCGGTCAAGCCGATGCTCGCCAAGGCCGCCGCGCGGATTCCCCCCGGCCTGCACTACGAGGCCAAATGGGACGGGTTCCGGGCGATCGTCTTCCGGGACGGCGACGAGGTGCTGATCGGCAGCCGCAACACCAAGCCGCTGGATCGTTACTTCCCCGACGTGGTCGAGGCGGCGCTGCGGCTGCTCCCACCGCGCTGCGTACTGGACGGGGAACTGGTCGTCGCGCTGGACGGGCGGCTCGACTTCGATCGGCTCCAGGACCGGATCCACCCGGCATCCTCGCGCGTTCGGCATCTGGCCGAGACCACGCCGGCCTCCTTCGTGGCGTTCGACCTGCTGGCACTGGGCGACGAGTCGTATCTGGCCCGCCCGCTGACCGAACGGCGGGCCGCGTTGGAGGCGGCGCTGGCCGACGCGGTGCCGCCGATCCACGTCGCGCCGGCCACCACCGACGCGGCCGTGGCGCAGGACTGGTTCGACCGCTTCGAGGGCGCCGGCCTGGACGGGATCGTGGCCAAGGACCCGGCCGGTCCGTACCTGCCCGACGAGCGGGCGATGGTCAAGGTCAAGCACGAGCGCACGGCGGACTGCGTGGTGGCCGGATACCGCGAGCACAAGTCGGGTCCGGTGGTCGGCTCGCTGCTGCTCGGGCTGTACGACGACCGGGGTCGGCTCCAGCACGTGGGGGTGAGCGCGGCGTTCACCGCGGCCCGACGGGCCGAGCTGGTCGAGGAGTTGGCGCCGTACCGGATGACCGAACCGACCGGGCACCCGTGGGCGCACTGGGCCGAGGCCGAGGCGCACGAGAGCGACCGGTTGCCGGGCGCGATCACCCGCTGGTCGGGGGGCCGGCTCTCGAACTGGGTACCGCTGCGGCCGGAGTTGGTCTGCGAGGTGGCCTACGACCACGTCCAGGGCGACCGTTTCCGGCACACCACCCGCTTTCGCCGGTGGCGTACCGACAAGGACCCGGCCGAATGCACCTACGAACAACTCGCCGAGCCGACCCGCTACGACCTGGCAGACGTGCTCGGCGCCCGATAGCGCACGCGTCCGGATCCCGAAGCGGCCTACCCCGCGGCCCGTTCGTCGGGTGCCTCCGTCGTGGTCGCCAGGATCGAGCGCAGGCCGTGGCGGTCCCGGACACCCGTCTTGCGGTAGGCCCGGCCCAGCGTGTTGTCGACGGTGCGGATCGACAGACCGCAGTGCCGGGCGATCTCCCGGCTGGTATACCCGTCGGCGGCCATCAGCGCGATCTGGTGTTCCCGCGCGCTGAGCGCTCCGGCGGCGGACAGGGACACCAGGCCCGGCGTCGCGGCACCCTCGCACCGGGTCGCCAGGAGCAGGGCTCGCGCATGGACGCGCCGCGCCGCCGCCTCCCGGTTCGGCCCGTGCGCGGCGCGGCGCAGTCGGGCGGCCTCGGCCAGGCATTCGGCGGCGAGCAGTGTCGCGCCGAGCGCGGCCCAGGCGTCGGCGGCGGCGTCCAGCGCGACGGGGTCGGCCTCGGCAACCGCGCGGGCGTGCGCGGTGCGGGCGGCCGCGTGGGCGCCCTGGGCTTCGTCGGTCATCGCGGCCAGGCGGCGCGCGGCGGCGCGGTCGCCCCAGCGGACCAGGTCGTGTTCGAGCACGTGGGCGCCGGTCGAGTCGCCGCGAAGGCGGGCAGTCCCGCCGGCGTCGCGCAGGAGCGCATGGGCCTCGTCGGCGTGCCCCCGGCAGCGCAGTACCCAGGCGTGCGCACGCAGCGTGTCCCATCCGCACAGCGCGGGGTCGGCGGCGGCGACGGTGTCCGCGAGCCGCGCCGCCTCGGGCCCGACGTGGCCGGCGTACGCGTGGGCCAGCACCAGGCCCGCGAGAGCGCGGTGTTCGGCGAAGCCGTGGCCCTGTACATGGGCCTGGGCGCGGGCCTCGGCGAACAGCGAGGCGGCCTGCCGTACCCGACCGCGTTCCAGCGCGATCCGGCCGTGGACCCATCCGAACCAGACGACCAGCGCCGGGACCGGTGCCCGCAGCAGTTCGTCCAGGTTCTCCGCGAGCACCCGCTCGGCGTCGTCGAGCGGGCCCGCTTCGAGCAGTGCCCAGGCGAGCAGGTAGGCGCTGCGGGCCGGATAGAACACCTCGGTGCGGTCGGTCAGTTCGCGGTGCGCGGCGTGTGCGGTGCGGGCCGTGCGGATCGCGTCCAGGGGCCGTGAGCTCGCGAGTTCGACGCGCAGCCGGGCCTGGAGGTACAGCACGAGTTCCGGCGTCGCCCGGTCCTCGGCGAGGGCGACCGCGGCGAGCGCGGCGAGCGCGGCGCGCGCCTGCTCGACCCGGCCGGTGGCGCCCAGGATGATCGAGGTCCACGCGGACAGCACGGGCGAGGGGCCGGCTCGGCGCTCGGCCTCGCGCAGCACGGCCAACGCCCGCGGCAGGTCGCCCGGGCCGTAGAAGTGCTGGACGGCGAGGGTCAGCGCGACCGAGTGCACCTCGGCCCGCCCGGCCGCGGCGAACGCCTCCTCCAGGACGGTGATGCCCTCGGCGAACGCGCCCCGCTGCCCGAGCGCTTCGCCGAGGAGCACCCCGGCCCGCGCGTTCGGTCCGTGTCGCAGGGCGGCGCGGGCCAGCCGGCACATGGTGTCCACGTCGCCCGTGCCCAGCGCCTCCTCGGCGCCGCGCAGCAGGAGTTCGGGGTCGGCGGTGCCGGTGGCGGCCAACTCCCAGCGGGCCAGGTCGAGATGGTCACCGACCCGATGGGCCCCGTGCGCGCGGACCCGCGCGACCTGGCCCAACAGCAGTGCGCGGGCTCGCAGTCGGCCCACCCCGGCACGCAGCACGGGTCCGTGGGCGGCCTGCGCGAGGGCCAGCCGCTCGCGGCGGTCGTGCCGGCGCAGATCGAGCAGTCGCCGCTCCTCCAGGTCGGCCAACACCTCCGGCGTCGTCTCCGCCGGCACGTCGCGCAGCCCGATCGGGCCGCACAGCGCGAGCAGTTCGAGCAGGGAGCGCCGATCGGGCGGCAGCCGGTCGATGCGCGCGTCGAAGGAGACTCCGTCGAGAGTGTCGGCCAGGGGCCGCTTCAGACACCAGACCCCGTGCACCCGGCCGATGCGGTCGTCGGCGATCGCGGCGCGCAATGCCTCGCGCATGTGCAGCGGGTTGCCGTGACCCGCGGTCCACAGGGCCCGGGCGGCCAGGCTCGCGATCGGGGCGTCCAGCGCGGCGGCGAGCAGGGCCCGGGCCCGCTCCGGGTCCAGCGCGAGCAGCGGCAGGTGGCGCACCGCGCCGCGCCGCCACCACGCGCGCAGCGGGTCGGGCCAGTCCACGCCGTCGGGCAGCGTGGCGAGCACGAAGGCCACCTCCTCGGCCAGCAACAGCGCGAGCAGGGCCGAGGAGGTCGTGTCCAGCAGGTGCACATCGTCCACGGCGACCACGGTGCGGCGTTCGCCGGCCGCCCGGCGTGCGGCCAGGTGCTCGCGTACCAGCGCGAAGAACGCACCGGGCGTCTCCGGGCGGGCCCCGCCGGGCAGCAGCGGGGTCAGCGCCGACAGGGCCACGGAGGTCGACGCGCGCGTGGCCCGCACCCGTACGACGTGTCGGGCCCGGTCGGCGCGGGCCGCTCTCGCGGACCCACCGGGCGCCCCCTCCCCGGTCAGGCCGGCCAGGAATTCCTCCACGAGCCGACTCCTGCCGATCCCGCCCGCGCCGGTGACCACGACGCCGACACAGGTCGACGCGCGTAGCGCCCGGTCGAGTTCGGCCAGTTCCGCGTCCCGACCCACGAACGGCGGACGTGCGTGCGCCCGCGCGATCCCCGGTGTGTTCCCCATCGTGCCCCCCTGCGACGTTCCCGGCAGCATGCCAGTCCCACGCCGCTGCCACGCGGGTTCGCCGGGGCCGGGTCCGATGCGCAGGCCCACACGCCCGCGGCCCGATGGAGTACCCGTGGCCGCGGAATGGAGTAGTGGGCCACTCTGTGCCGCCCCGCCGGGCCGGGGAAGAGTGGGCCGCGCAACGGACGGGCCGAGGGGACGGTCCGCCGTCGGAGGGGGACACGATGAGAAACACGAGGCGGTTGCGCCGTCGACTGGCGCCGCTGGCACTGATCACGGTGCTCGCGGCCGGCACGGTCACGGTGGGCACGGCGTCGGCGGAGCGTTGCCAGGACTGCGAGCCGGGCGGTGGCGGTGGTGGGGGCGGCACCGGCGGCGGAGGTACCGGAGGCGGCACCGGCCCGAACGTACCCACGCGGCACGTCAAGCTGACCGGCTCCGTCACGATGAAGGACGCCGAGGGCATGTTCAACGACGACAAGTTCTGCTCCGACGCCTTCACCTACGAACTGGCCGCCCCGATCGGGCAGTGGACGGTGAGCCGGCGGGACAGCTTCTGCGGCGGCGAGGTGCGGGTGGAGACCTACATGGACGTCTTCCCGGCGACCGACGGCACGATGCAGGCCGTGCTGCGGGTCAAGTTGTTCGAGGGGACGGACTACCAGACCCGGGATCTCGACGGCGAGGGCAGCGCGATCCTGCCGACCCTCGCCGCGGGCGCTTCCGCCGCCACGCAGGTCTCGGTACTCAGCGACGAGGCGGGGGCGAGCGACTACGGCAGCTCCTCCGTCACCTTCACCAACGCATAGGGGGTCGAACACATGCGAAACACACTGTGGCGCCGGACGCGCAGGGCGGCGACACTCGCCGCGAGCACCACGCTGGTCCTCGGCGCACTCACCGTCGGCTCCGCGTCGGCGCAGCGGTGCGAGGACTGTGAGCCGGGCGGCGGCGGTGGCGGCGGCACGGGCGGCGGTTCGACCACTCCGGTGGTCTACCGACACGTCGCCCTGGAGGGCTGGCTGAACCTGTACGACCACGAGGGAGGCAACAGTTACACCCGCTGCGAGGGCAGCGGCGGCGACTACTTCCGGTACGACCTCCAGGCCCCCGTCGGGCAGTGGACCACCAGTCGGCGGGACAGCTTCTGCGGGGGCGAGGTTCGGCTGGAGACCAGGATCGCGGTCCGGCCGAACGCGGACGGCACCCTGGACTATCGCGGCGAGCAGTTGTTGTACGAGGGCACCACCACGCACAGCAACGACCTCGACGGCAAGGCGACCATCACGGAGAGCACAGTGGCGCCGGGAGCCACCACGGGGTTGGACGTCTCGGCGCTCAACGGCAACGAACAGGGCCACCTGGTGTTCAACTTCGGCCAGGTCGACGACACGTTCCAGGTTTCGCTCGCCTGGGTGCGCGACACGAGCGACCCCACCGACTACACGATCTCCCGCTTCCGGATCCACAACGTCTGACCGACCGGTCCCGGCACGCCGACGGCTTCCCGCGCTCGCGCGGGAAGCCGTCGGGTTCAGGTGCGGGCCAGGTCCACGAACAGGGCGCTGGACCAGCCGAAGCCGGAGGTGGCGCGGCCGGCTCGGGCACCGGTGAGCGGGTTCCAGTACTCGTACAGACCGCCGCCCTCGGCCACCATCCGTACCGTGCGCTCGGTCAACTCGTCGGCCACGTCCGGGTATCCGGATCGGCGCAGGCCCTCGATCAGCAGGTAGTTGACGTTGAGCCAGACCGGCCCGCGCCACATCGCGTCCGGGTCGAAGTCCGGGTCGTCGAACGCGACGGTGGGCACCGGGCGTTCGCCCCAGAAGCTCGCCGAGCGCAGGTCGGCGACCAGTCGGTCGGCGATGGCGCGCGGCAGTCGGCCGGTGAGCAGCGGCAGCAGTTCCAGCGGGGTGCGGGTGGCCACCGCGCGGCCCGCCGAGACGGTGCCGAAGCGCTCGCCGTCCCAGCGGCGGGCGATCAGCAACTCGGTGTGCGCGGACGCGCGTTCGCGCCAGCCGGCGGCCTCGTCCACCCGGCCGAGCGCCTCGGCGATGTCGCCGAGGACGTCGAACTGGAGCGCCAGGTAGGAGTTCAGGTCCGGCGGTTCGGCGCGCGGGCCGTAGTCCCAGACGGGGCTGTCGTCCAGGCCGCTGGAGTACGGGTGCAGGTATTCGGCCAGGCCGTCCCCGTCGGGGTCGGAGTGGGTGAGCCACCACTGCTGGGAGCGCACGAGCGGCTCGTAGACCTCGGCCAGGAAGTCGAGGTCGGGTGCGGCCCGGTGGATCTTCCACACCGCCCACGCGGTCAGCGGCGGCTTGGTCACCGGGACCACCTCGCCCGTCGACGCGGCGGCGGCCTCCTCCGCTCCCAGGGCGCTGCCGACGTGCTCGGCCAGCCGGGCCCGGTCGGAGCGGGGCAGGTCGGTGGTCTCGGCCAGCACCCCCTCGTCGTGCACGACGTCGGGGATCAGCCCGTCGGGGCGCTGGTGGGCGAGCAGGATCCGGATCTGGTCCCGGGCCAGTTCGGCATCGCCGTGGCGCAGCGCGATGGCGTGGAAGTACGCGTCCCAGTTCCACACCCCGACGTAGCCGAAGCGGGACGGGACCAGGCCCTCGCGCCCGCCCGCCTGCCCGATCGGCAGCAGGTTGATCCCGAGCGTCCACCAGGCGAGCGCCGCCCGCTCGCGCAGGTCGGCGCGCACGGCCGGCATACGCTCGAACCAGGTCGCCCAGCGGGCCCGGGCCGCGCCCAGGACGGTCGGTGCGTCGGGCGCGTCCTTGCCGACCAGTACCAGCCGGCCGTCGATCGCGGCGCCGTGCGCGATGCCGTCCGCGTCGAGCCATTCGGCCCGCGCGCCGGTGCCGGTGAGCACGAGGGTGTCCGCGTCGGCGAAGGCCAGGTGTACACCGCCCGCGAAGGCGATCCGGTCCGGGCGCGCGGCCCGGACCGGCAGCGCCGTGCCGTCGGCCGTGCGGATCCGCAGCGCGGTGAGCACGATCGTGTCGCTCAGCCGCGTCTCGTACTCGGACCGGGCGACCCACAGGTCGCCGTCGTCCGCGGCGAGCACGAGCAGTCGCGATCCCCGGTCGGTGAAGGGGCGTTCGCGCAGGTCCAGCGCCACCAGGTCGAGTAGGGGCGTGGGCATGTCAGCGTCCTCCCATGCCGGATGCCGCCATGCTGTTGATGATCTTCCGCTGGCCGATCACGAAGGCGATCAGCATCGGCACCACGGAGATCGTCGACGCGGCGAGCAGCAGGCCGTAGTCCAGTCCGCCGTGCTGGCCCTTGAACGAGGCGAGCAACATCGGAACGGTGAATTTATCCTCCGAGTTCAGGAAGATCAGCGGGTAGATGAAGCTGTTCCAACTGCCCAGGAAGACGATGATGCCCAGGGCCGCCATGCCCGGCTTGATGTTGGGCAGCACGATCCGGGTGAAGATCGTCCACCGGTTCGCGCCGTCGAGGCGGGCGGCCTCCTCCAGTTCGATCGGTACCGCGCGGATGAACTGGCGCATCATGAACACCGCGAACGGGTTGGCGATGGCCGGCAGGATCAGCGCCAGGTGGGTGTCGATCCAGCCGAAGTGCGACAACATCACGTACAGCGGCACCAGGGTGACCTGGGTGGGCACCATCTGGGTGAGCAGGAAGACCACAAACAGCGAACGCGAGAACGGGAAGTCGATCCGGCTGAACGCGTAGGCCGCCATCGAGGCGGTGAGCAGGGTGGCCACGACGGTGATCGCGGCGATGTAGAAGCTGTTCCAGTAGGCGCGCCCGAACGGCATCGCGTCCAGGGCGTCGGGGAAGTTGCTCGCCCGCCAGGGATCCGGGATCCAGGACAGCGGATCCTGGATCATCTGCCCCTCGCCCTTGAACGCGGTGAGCAACATCCAGATGAACGGGAACACCATCAGCAGCCCGCCCACGACGAGCAGGGTGTGCAATGCGACGGTGCCGATACGACGGCGGATGGCCGTGACCATCACGACCCTCCTCTCCTACGACTCGTAGTGGACGAAGCGCTTTTGCGCGCGGAACTGGACGAGGGTCACCACGATCGTCATCAGCGTCAGGAGCAGGGCGGCGGCGCTGCTGGCGCCGAACTCGAACTTCTTGAAGCCCAGGTCGTAGACCTGGTACACGATCGTGCGCGCGCCCTCGTTGTGGTCGGGGTCGACGAGCACGTAGATCTGGTCGAACGCCTGGAACGAGCTGATCACCGCGACCACGAAGGAGAAGAAGATGGTCGGCGACAGCAGCGGCAGCGTCACGTGTCGGAAGATGCGCAGCGGGCCCGCGCCGTCGATCCGGGCCACCTCGGTCAGGTGTGCCGGGATGGACTGGAGGCCGGCCAGGAAGATCACCACGTTCAGCCCGAGCGAGGACCAGATGGTCACCGCCGCGATCGCGACCATCACCCAGTCGGGGTCGTTGAGCCAGTCGGGCAGGGTGATCCCGAACCAGTCGTGCACGGTGTTGTTGAGCATGCCCAGGTCGCCGCTGGCGAGGAGCATCTGCCAGATCACCGCGACCGCCACCGAACTGGTGACCACGGGCAGGAAGTAGACCACCCGATAGAAGGTCTTGCCGCGCACGTTGTTCAGCGCCATGGCGATCAACAACGCCAGGGCCAGGCCCACGGGCACCGTGATCAGGCCCAGGGTCAGCGTGTTCAGGACCGCGTCGCGGAAGGTGGGGTCGGACAGCTGGGTCTGGAAGTTGTCGAGACCGACCCAGGACTTCTCACCCAGGCCGTCCCACTTCATGAACGCCAGCACGACCGCGAAGCCGAGCGGGATCAGGGTGAACAGCAGCAGGAAGGCCAGTTGCGGCCCGAGGAAGAGGGCGGCCCACCACCGTTCCCGGCGCCGCCGGCCCCGAAGGGACCGGCGGCGCTCGGAGGTTTCCTCGGTGGTCGGGCGCCGTGTGTCGGTCGTGCGGCTGAGCGTGGACGTGGTCA
The DNA here is from genome assembly GCF_051903075.1 of Embleya australiensis. Classification (NCBI taxonomy): domain Bacteria; kingdom Bacillati; phylum Actinomycetota; class Actinomycetes; order Kitasatosporales; family Streptomycetaceae; genus Embleya; species Embleya australiensis. The sequence continues at coordinate 6,891,804 of NZ_CP182422.1, read as the reverse complement.
CGGCGGCCCCCGGTCAGTGCAGTTTGGCGGAGACGAGCGAGCCGAGTTCGTTCATCGCCTGGTCGAAGCCGATCTTGCCGGTCCACAACTTGAGCAGGTGCTCGTTGATGTCGGAGGTCAGCGAGGGCACACCGGCCTCCTCCGGGTAGTTGGCGAAGCCGCCGTCGCGGGTGTCGATGAAGGTCTGCGCGTGCGCCGGGTAGCCCTCCATCACTACGCTGTCCGCGCCCTTGACCGAGGGAACCGCGTTGCCGCCGCCCTTCAGGCGCAGCAGTTGGCCGTCCTTGGAGACGAACTCGGACATGAACGTCCAGGCGGCCTGCGCCTTCTTGGTGTCCTTGTTCATCGCGAGGAAGGACGTGCCCACGGTCTGCGGCATCAGCACACCGGTCTGCGACGGGAACGGCACGATGTCGTAGTTGTCCTGCTGGCCCTTCTTGACCGTGTCGATCATCCACCGGCCGCCCGCGGCGAAGCCGACCTTGTGCTTGATGAACTGCACGTCGGAGCCGTTGCCCTCGGGCAGGAGGTCGGCGACCAGGAACGTCTTGTCCTGGTAGCCGTCGGCCAGCGTCTTCAATGCCTCACGCGACTTGGGGTCGGTGTTGCCGACGAACTTGCCGCCGTCGTACACCTTGCCGCCGAAGCCGTTGATCATGCTGTAGGTCGAGCCGTACCAGTTGTAGAAGACCGAGCCGGCCTTGTCGGCGGCCTTCAACTTGCGGTTCATGTCCAGGAACGTGGCCATCGTCCACTTGCCCTGGGCGTTCAGCGCGGCCGGGTCGTCGGTGATCCCGGCGTCCTTGAGCGTCTGCTTGTCGTACCAGAGCACCTCGGGGTTGGCGTCGTTGGGAATGCCGTAGATCTGGCCGTCCTTCTTGGCGCCGCCGTACAGGCCGTCGAAGAAGTCCTCGGGCTTGGCCTTGCTGTCGGGGGCGGCCATCTTGTCGTTGAGCGGGGCGAGCACGCCGGCGGAGACGAATTTCCCGGCGAAGTCGTCGCCTATGTAGAAGACGTCGGGCGCGGTCTTGGAGGAGAGCTGGGTGAGCAGCTTGGCGTGGTAGTCGCTGTAGGACGGCACCGCCTGGAGCTTCAGGTTGATGTCGGGGTGTCTCTTGCCGAAGTCCTTCTCGAATGCCTTGAACCGGGCGAGCTCTTCCGGGTTGCCCCAGGTCGACCAGGTGACGGTGGTCTTGGAGCCGGAACCGGAACCGCTGCTGCCGCCACAACCGCTGGTGGCGACGAGCGCGGCGCCGGCGGCCAGCACGGCCACGGTCTTCGCGGCGCGGGAGATTGACACGATGTGCCTCCGGGGGGATGAGTGCGGGACGTGCACGTGCGGGGAAGGGGCCCGCCGCCCTCGGGAGCGGCGGGGCCCGGACTAGGCGAGGCCGCCGCCGTCCACGACCAGGGCGGTACCGGTGATGTAGCTCGCCGCGTCGGAGGCGAGGAACAGGACCGCGCGGGCGATCTCGTCGGGCCGACCGGCGCGGCCCATCGGGCGGTCGGCCGCGTCGGCCTCGAACGCCGCCCAGTCCTCGGACAGCTGCCGGGCCTCCTCGCGCAGCATCGGGGTGTCGGTGTCCCCGGGGTTGACCGAGTTGACCCGGATCCCCGCCGCGGCGTGGTCGATCGCCAGGGCGCGGGTCATGTTGACCACCGCGGCCTTGGACGCGCAGTAGGAGATCGCGTTGCCGCCGCCCTTGAGGCCCCAGCCGGAGCCGGTGTTGACGATCGAGCCGCCGTCGGTCATCGCGGGCACGGCGTGCTTGCACATCAGGAACACCGAGCGCACGTTGACCGCCATCACGCGGTCCCACTCGTCGACGGAGGTGCCGATCGCGTCGGCGCGCCGGATGATGCCCGCGTTGTTGAACAGCACGTGCAGCCCGCCGAAGGTCTCCACCGCCGCGGCGACCACGCCCACGCAGTCCGCCTCGGCCGAGACGTCGGCCTTGACCGCCACCGCCCGGCCGCCCTGCGCCGAGATCTCCTCGGCGACGCGGGTCGCGGCCGCGGCGTCGATGTCGGCGATCACCACGTCGGCGCCCTCCGCGCCGAACATCAGCGCGGTGGCGCGGCCGATGCCCGAGCCGCCGCCGGTGACGATGGCGACCTTGCCGTGCAGGGATCCAGTCATCCCGTTCATCCGACGCTCTCCTCACTAGCAGGAACAATTCGATAGGGGACACTCTCGCGGTAGCCCGTGACCACCCGGACATAGCCCCCGAGTCGGGCGTCGGTGGCCGGGTCCCCGGTGTCGGCCAGGAGCGGCCGGCCGCCGAGCGCGGCGAGCTTCTCCCGGGTTGCCAGCACGGTCAGTTCGTCCACCCGGGCCAGGACCCGGGGGCTGATCTGCTGGTTGCCCCGGCCGAGCACGAAGCCCTGGCCGCCGATCACCGACACCACCGCGGCCACCTCGTGCCCGTCCACCAGGTCGAGCAGGGCCCGCTCGCTCACGTCGATCCCGATCGGCACGCCGTCGGCGATCACGTCCACCCCGAGCAGGGTGCCCTCGGTGCCCAGGGCCCGGCCCACCGCGCGTGTGGTGCTGCCGGGGCCCAGGATGTAGCGCACGCCGGGCCGCATCCGGGCGACCACCTCGCGGGCGATGCCCTCGACGGTGGCCGGCGCCGCGGTGGTAGAGCCGGTCTTGCGGCCGGAGAGCCGGACCCGGGCGGCCGGCACGGTGAGTGTGCCGTACAGCCTCGGGCTGACCCGGCCCTCGCGGTAGGCCTGTTCGTCCAGGTCCACCACCTCGGCCTCGGTGGTGTTCCCGGCGAACTCGGCGGCGGCCAGGCCCGCCGCCGCCGGACCGACCGCGAAGCAGCCGGAGTAGACCTTGACCCCGGCCGGGATGCCGAGCACGGGCCCGCCCGGCTCGGCGTCGAGCACGTCCCGGGCGGTGCCGTCGCCGCCGGCGAACAGCAGCACGTCCACCGCCGCGAGCGCGCGGACCGCCGCCCGGGTGTCGCCGGCCGAGGACGGCTCGCCCGGGGCGAAGGCGGCGAGTTCGGGCTCGGCGCCGCCCGCCCGCGCGGCCGTCTCCCCCATCGCGCCCGGCACGGTGACCACCGTGGCGTCCGGGCGGGCGGCGAGCAGCGCGCGCACCGCGGCCGCCGCGCGCTCGCCCGCCCGGGCGGTGGCACCGCGGGCCAGCGCCTCGCGCTGTACCTCGGTGCCGTCGCTGCCCTTGAGCCCGGCCGCGCCGCCGAGGCCGGCGACCGGGTTCACGATCAGGCCGATTCTCACGACAGGTGCTTACGGACGTACGCCCGCCAGGTCGGCGCCCACTGCTCCGGGTCGTCGAGGCACGTCGGGTCGATCTTGTGCACGGTCTGGTTGTAGGGGGCGCCCTTGACGAACTCCGGGTCGGTACGCGCCTCCTCGGCGACGTGCGCGAGGATCGCGGCGTACTCGTCCAGGTCCTCCTTGGAGTACGACTCGGTGGGCTCCAAGGTGAACGGCTCGGGCACCAGGTACGGGTGGTGGCTGGTCCAGTAGTGCACGCCGAAGTCGGCCGCACGCACCCCGATGTCCTCCGAGTGCACGCCGGTCTCCTCGTACAGTTCCTCCCATGAGTAGCGCACCTGCTCGAGCCGGCGCCTGCCCCACGGCGCGGAGGCGCCGCGGATCTGCAGGATCTTGTGCTGGAGGTAGTTGTTGTTCAGCACCGCCGTCTCGGCGACCTGCCGCAGGCCCTCGGCGCCCAGCGCCGTGATCCACGCGTAGGCGCGCACCACGTTCTGGGTGACCCCCAGGTACGGCCGGACCTTGCCGATCGACTGCGGCCGGTCGGCGTCGAGGAAGTAGCGCTCGCCGTCGAACTCGACGGTGGGGCCGGGCAGGAACGGCACCAGCTTCTCCGCCACACCGCTGGCGCCCGCGGCCGGGCCGCCGCACATGTGCGGCGTGGAGAAGGTCTTGTGCAGGTTGAAGTGGCACAGGTCGAACCCGGCCTCGGCGGCCCGGGTGATGCCCAGGATGCCGTTCGCGTTGGCCTGGTCGTAGCAGGCCAACCCGCCCACGCCGTGCACGAGTTCGACGAACTCGGCGATCCGCGGGTTGTAGATCCCGGTGTCCTCCGGGTTGGTGATCATCAGCGCCGCGGTGCGCGGGCCGACCGCCGCGCGCAGTGCCTCGATGTCCGGGTGGCCTTCGGCGTCCGGCATCAGGGTGATCACCTCGTACCCGGCGAGCTTGGCGCAGGCCGCGTTCGAGGGGTGCGAGAACATCGTGGTGATCACCTGGTCGCGCTGCTCGCCCTCGCCCCGGGAGGCGTGGTAGGCGCGGATCATCGCGATGTTGGTGTAGATGGCCGCCGAGCCGGAGTTGGGCTGGAGGCTGACCCGGTGCAGACCGGAGATCTCCGCGAGCATGCGCTCCATGCGCCAGTAGATCTCCAGCACGCCCTGCACGCTGTCCTCGGGCTGGGCCGGGTGCAGTTCGGCGATCCGCGTGTCGCTGACGAAGCGGTCGTTGACCTTGGGGCTGTACTTCATCGTGCAGGTGCCCTGGCCGACGGCGATGTTGACATCGACGCCCAGCGTCTCCTGGGACAGCCGTACGTAGTGGCGCAGCACGTGCAGCTGGGACATCTCCGGCAGCGCGGGCGGCGCCTGGCGGCGCACCGCGGCCGGCAGCTCGACGGCGGGCACGCCCGCCTCGGGCACCCCGATGCCGCGCCGGCCGGGGCTGGACAGCTCGAAGATGATCGGCTCGTCCCAGCGCGCCTGGTGGAACCGGCGCAGCGGCGGCTTGGCCTCGATCGGCAACTTCGCGAAGGATTCTCCGACGGCACCCATCAGCCCTGCACCTCTCGTACCGCTCGCACCAGCGTGTCGATGTCGTCCTTGGAGTGCCGCTCGGTCACGCAGACCAGCAGCGTGCCGGCGTCCAGGCGCACACCGGCGAAGATGTCGTGCGCGCGCAGCGCGGTGAGCAGCGCGTCGGCGTCGGCCACCTCGACGGCGAACTCGCGGAAGTGCACGCCCTCGGGGTGCAGTACCCGTACGCCGGGTACGGCGCCGAGTTCGTCCATCGCGTAGCGGGTCCGGGCCAGGACGGTCTCGCCCAGCTCGCGCATGCCCTCCGGGCCCATCAGGGCCAGGTAGACGCCGGCGGTGATGCCCCACAGGGAGGCGGCCGTGCCGACCCATTCCTTGCCCTCCTCGCGCAGCGCGAAGGAGGTGCGGTCGTAGAAGACGTCGCCGAAGCCGTATTCGCCGGGTACCGCGGTGGGCGCGATGCCGAACAGGCGGGAGGGGAACTCGGCGACCAGGCGCGGTTCGTCCCGGGTGGCGATGTAGCCGGCGTGGCCGCCGCCGTAGCTCTGGTGCATGCCGAGCGACTGGATGTCGCCGCAGACGATGTCCGCGCCGAGCGTGGCGGGCGGGGCGAGTACGCCGAGCGCGATCGGGTCGGTGCTCACCACGAGCAACGCGCCCTGGGCGTGCGCGAGTTCGGCGATCTCGGCCATCCGGGTCTCGACCACGCCGTACGCGTTGGGGTATTCCAGGTAGACCGCGGCGACGGTGTCGTCGACGGTGAACGCGGCGGCCTCGCCGGTCTCGGTGACCGGGATCATGACGATCTCGATGTCGGGCGCGAGGAAGTCGTGCAGCTTGCTCAGCTTGTCCGCGCCGATCGCGGCGGTGACCAGGACGGTGGAGCGGCCGGTGTAGCGGGCCGCCATGCGCAGTGCGGTGCCGGACGCCTGGAAGCCGTCGTAGGTGGGGACGTTGACGACGTCCATTTCCAGGAGTTCGGCCATCATGCTGACGTACTCGAAGATCGCCTGGAAGCGGCCGTGGTCCTCGTACGGCTCGCCCGCGTAGGCGGTGAGGAATTCGCCGCGGGTGTTGACCTCGTCGCACACGGCGGGCACGTGGTGCGGGTAGCAGCCGCCGCCCAGGAAGCTCAGCACCTCGGTGGTGTCGGTGTTGCGTGCGAGCAACGCGCCCATGTGCCGGACCAGTTCGTGTTCCGAGGTGATCGGCGCGGGCAGGTCGAGCGGGCGGTTCAGGCGCAGCGCGGCGGGGATGTCGGCGTAGAAGTCCTCGACGGACTCGACCCCGATGGCGGCCAGCATCTCGGCCCGTACGGCCGGCTCGGCATTGGGTATATAGGGGTGGGTCACTTCTCTCCCTCGTGAGCGGTGCGCAGCACCACGGCGTCCCTGGGCCCGATCTCGATCGAGCCGTGCAGGTCGCGCCCGGTCAGCAGGTCCGTGCCGGGGGCGCGCAGGGTCAGTGCCGCGGTGGTCGTGCCGTGGTTGAGCAGGAACAGGTAGTCGGCGTCGGGGCCGGTACGCAGCCCGGCCTCGACGCCGGGGGGCAGGTCGGCGACCGGGCGTACGCCGGCGCGGGTCAGCGCGTCGGTGAGTACGGGGGTGACGTCCTCCAGGGCGCAGCCGACGTAGGTGACGCGGCCCAGGCGGGTGATCGCGGGTTGTCCGGCGAGGTCGCCGTCGGCGTATTCGGCGACGGTGGCGGCGCCCTCGGTACGGATCCACTCGGCCCAGCGGGTCGCGGTGCCCGAGGTGCCGTCGGCGTATCGCACGCTCTGCTCGGCACCGTCGGCCAGCGGCCAGAACTCGTCGACGCTCAGTCCGAGCAGCTCGCGCAGCGGGCCGGGGGCGCCGCCGGGGTGGATCCGGTCCGCCGCGTCGACCACGCCGCTGAACGGGCCGACGACCAGTTCGCCGGGGTAGGCGCGCAGGTTGGCCGCGCTCTCCTCGGTGCACAGGTACAGGTTGGGCGCGATCACCAGGCGGTAGTCGGACAGGTCGCGGTCGGGCGGGGTCAGGTCGACGGTGATGCCGAGCGCGTGCAGCGGTTCGTACCAGGTGCGCATCAGCCGCAGCAGGGCGAGCCGCTTGGTGGGCATCGACTCGGGGGCCTCCAGGCCCCACCACGAGTCCCAGTCCAGGACCAGCGCGACGTCGGCGCGGCCGTGGGTGCCGGCGATCTCGGCGAGCCTGCCCAGATCGCCGCCCAGGCGCAGCGTGTCCTGCCATCCTCGGGTCCGGACACCGCCGTGCGGCAGGAGTGCGGAGTGGAACTTCTCGGGGCCGTAGTGGGCCTGGCGCCATTGGAAGAACATCACGCCGTCGGCGCCGTGGGCGAGCGCCTGGAGGCTGTCCAGGCGCATCTTGCCGGGCGGCTTGGGCACGTTGACCTCGCGCCAGCTGACCGCGCTCGGCGCCTGTTCGAGCAGCAGCCACGGGCGGCGCTTGAGCGAGCGCATCAGGTCGTAGCTGAGCGCGATGCCGGTGTGCGAGGTCGGGTCGGCGGGGTCGGGGTAGGCGTCGTCGCTGACGAAGTCCTCGGCGGCGGCCCACTTCCAGTAGTCCAGGCCGTGCAGGATGCTCATGAAGTTGGTGGTCACCGGGATGTCGGGGGTGACCTCGCGCAGCACGGCCTTCTCCGCCTCGAAGCACTCCAGGAGCGCGTCGGAGCAGAACCGCCGCCAGTCGAGCACCTGCGCCGGGTTGATCGGCCCCGGTGCCACGCGCGGCGGGTTGATCTGACCGAAGTCGGTGTAGTGCTGGCCCCAGCACGAGGTGCCCCACGCGGCGTTGAGGCCGTCGATGTCGGCGTAGCGGTCGGTCAGCCACCGGCGGAAGTGCCGGGCCGACTCGTCGCAGAAGCACTCCAGCGTGTGGTCCGCGTACTCGTTGCTGATGTGCCACATCGCCAGCGCCGGGTGGCTCCCGTAACGCTCCGCCATCGCCCGGGCGAGCCGGACGGTGGCCGCGCGGAAGATCGGCGAGCTGGGACAGTAGCCCTGCCGCGAGCCGAATTCGAGCCGGGTGCCGTGTGCGTCGACCGGCATCATCTCGGGGTGCTCGCGCACCAGCCAGGGCGGCGGGGTGGCGGTCGCGGTGGCCAGGTCGGCGGCGATGCCGTGCTCGTGCAGCAGGTCCAGCACCCGGTCCAACCAGCCGAAGTCGTACTCCCCCGGCCTGGGTTCCAGACGTGACCAGGAGAAGACCGCGACGGTCGCCATGTTCACGCCGGCCTCGACCATCAGCTTGGCGTCCTCGGCCCAGACCTCCTCCGGCCACTGCTCGGGGTTGTAGTCACCTCCGAACAGCAATCCCGGCACTCGCGTCAACCGCACGTTGATCTCCGTTCATGTATTCTGTATTCATAATTCAAGGTGGCTACGGTGTGACATGTCAAGCATCAGTTATCGGCCCCGATCGACACGAGGAGTAACCGACACATGGGTATCCAGCGGCGACCTCTGCGGGAGCAGATCCGCGAGGAGTTGCTTCTGCGCCTCGACAGGGGCGACTTCGCGGCGGGCAAGGACATCAACGAAGTGGTGCTCGCCGCCGAGTTGGGCGTGAGCCGCACCCCCCTGCGCGAAGCCCTGATCACCCTCGCCGGCGAAGGTGTCCTGGAGAGCAATCAGGGACGCGGCTTCCGGTTCGCGCCGGTCAGCAGCAAGGAGTTCCGCGAGCTGTGCGAGATCGTCGCGGGCCTGGAGTCACTCGCCCTGGAGCTCTCCGACCCGGATGAACTCCGGGAGATGGCACCGGAGTTGCTGCGTCTTGCCCGCGGCTTCCCGGATCCGGTGGCGGAGCAGTCGGAGATCGAGTGGCACGACGACGAGTGGCACGACCTGCTGCTCGGCCGGTGCCCGAACGAGCGGCTGCTCGATCTGGTGACCAGCGTGAAGGCGGGCATGCGCCGCTACACGCACCTGATCGCCGGCGAGGACACCCTCCTGGAGCGCGAGGCCGAGGAGCACTGCCGGATCGCCGAGCACCTGCGCGCCGGCGACGTCCCGGCGGCCACGGCGGCGCTGCGCGACAACTGGATCAGCGGGATGGAGCGCATGACGAGCCGGATCCCGGCGGCTCCGGGTACGGCCTGACCGACCGGGTCCGACCCGGCGGGCCGCGTGCGGCCCGGTCGGGGCCGGGTTGCCGGGGGCCGGGCTCCCGGGGGGCGAGACCGCGAAGGCCGGCCCCTCTGCACCGACGACGCCCGCCGCCGTCGGTCGCGTCGGCGTGTCCGGATGCGGCGGGAGTGAGCGCGCGTACGACGACGCCCCGACGACGGCGGGCGTCGTCGGGGCGTACGGAGTGTTCGCAGTACCCGGCGGGTCGGACCCGTGGACCCGGCCGGGAGGTCGAGGTTGCGTGCTACGCCTCGATCACTTCTCCAGGTCCGGGCGTAGTCGCAGGGTCTGCGCCGCGGTCTCGTCCAACGTCTTGTCGTTCATGCCGTACACGACGCCCACGGTGTCCGCGTCGGCCCATACGCAGGTCGGCAGCGCCTTGCCGCCGGACTTGATGGTGGTGCAGCGCAACACGCCGCCCATCGAGCCGGCGCCCATCTCGCGCACGGTCCCCAGGTCCGCCGACTTCTCGTCGGCGCCCTCCCGCATGCCGGCGATGATCTGATCCATCGTCGTCATCGGCGACTGGCGCGGCGCCGGGTTCGCCATCACCATGACCACCGCGCTCGGCGAACTCGCGCCCGACGCACCGTACGCGGCGACCTTGGAACCGGGCCTGGCCCCGTCCCGGAGCGACTTCTGCGCCGGATACGCGTCGTCGTCCATCCTGTTCAGCCCACCCGCCTTGTCGGGGGTGTCCACGGTGCGCTTGGGCGCCGAGGTCGTGCTCGGCGGGCGGGTGGTGGGCGGGTCCGGCGGAGCGGGCGCGGGCGAGGTGGGCCGCGTGGTCGGCGGGCCCGAGGTCCGGGACGACGAGGTGGGCTTCGCCACCGGGTCCTTGTCGTCGTCGGACGAGAACGCGCCGGTGGCGCCCAGCACCGCGACGGTGCCCACGGCAAGCACGCCCACCACGGCTCCGACGATGATCGCGACCTTGCGCTTGGGCTGCCCGGGCGGCGGCGGGCCGCCGTATCCGGGCCCGTAGCCCCACTGGCCCGGGGGCGGCGGGGCGCCGTAGGGATGGGCGCCGGGCTGCTGCGCCGCGTACGGCGGGCCGGGCGGGCTGTAGGGGCCGCCATACGGTTGACCGGGAGGCGGCGGTGCCCCGTACGGACCGGGCGGCGGACCATATGGCCCGCCGGGGGGCTGCTGCGGCTGCTCGCCGCCCGGCGACTGCTGAAACGACACGGATCCACTTCCCCGTTGCGACTTACGATGCGACGCCTACGGACGACGCCGGAACCACATCCTCTCCCACCGAGGCGTCGCCGCGACGGTGGGTCCGACGCCGGTCCGACGCCCGACCGACCCGGGCGGTTCCCTCGGTCGGGGCGGGCCCGCCCTCGAACCGGCCCGGATTGTCGGCGGCGGGCGGCCGGGATCGGTACGGTAATCGACGCGATGTCGTGTCGGGGACGGATCGGCGACGGCCGCGGCACGAGGTGAACAGGTAACGGGACACGGGGGGCACGATCGTCATGACGCAGTCATCGCCACCGCGGCGACAGGCCGCCGGACCGACGCCGACGCCGTGGGGCGCGCCGCCGGAACCCGCTCCGGCCCGCGGGCCGGCCGCACCGCGCAAGGTCCTGGTGATCGTGGTGAGCGTACTCATCACCGCCGCCTCCGCCGCGGTGATCACCTTCCTCGTGTTGTGGCTGCACAACGTCGGCCAGTCGGTCGGACACGTGGACCGTCGCGACCTCAAGGACCTGCCGGGCCCGCACGAGGTCGGGCTCGGCGCACCGGTGATACCCGGCACTTCGGGAGCCGCCGCGTGAGCACCCCGCAGAACCCGAGTGATCCGCAGGACCCGTGGGACGAGCACCGCCGTGCCCGAGCGGCCTCGTCCGAGCAACCACCGTTCGCGCCGCCGCAGCCGACGCCGGCCGACCCACCGCCGTTCGCGCCCCCGCAGCCGACACCGTCCGACCCACCGCCGTTCGGGCCGCCCGGGTCGAACACGTCGGGCCGCCCCGGCTTCGCCCCGCCCCCGGCACAGGGCCGGCCGCAGCCGTACAACCCGACCCAGGGGCAGGCACAGCCACACGCCCCGGTCCAGGGGCATCCGCAGCCGCATGTCCCGCACCAGGGACAGGCGCAGCCGTACACCCCCGCCCAGGGGCAACCGCAGCCGCACGTCCCGCACCAGGCGCAGCCGCAACCGCACGCCCGCCCGGCGCCGTATCCCCAATCCTCCGGCGGCGGCGGTTTCGTCGCGAACCCCAACCTGCCGCTGTACGACACCCATCCCCCGGCCGGCCCGCACACCTACCCGCCGCCGCACGGCGGTCCCGGCGGCCCGACCGGCCCGGGTTCACTCCCGCCCTACGGCCCGGGAGGCCCCGGCGGCCCGGCACCGACACCCCCGTCGTCCCCGATGCCGCTGCAACCGGCGCCCTCGGACCACCACTTCGTCTTCGGCCCGCCGCTCGACCCCAACCGGGTCCGGGCACGGCGGGATCGCCCGGTCCTGCTCCGCAGCGCGCTCCTGGCCCTCGCCGTGCTGGCGGTGGCCGGCGTCGGCGCGGTCCGGCAGGCGGTCAAGGACGGCAACGACTACGCCAACTCCGGCGAACACGTCGCGGTCTCCTGGGCGTTGAAGGAGGGCCGGGACGGTCCCAAGCCCCCGGCGAACGCGGCCAAGGACGCCCGTACCCTCGAGGGCACCTGGTTCCAGGGCGACACCGTGGTCCGCTCGGAGCGCGCCCGCGTGGTGGCGTACCGCGTCGACAGCGGAGCCACCGTCTGGGAGAAGCCGCTCCCGGGCGGCGCCTCGATGTGCGCCGCCGGCGCCGAGACCGACGGGACGATCGCGGTGATCGTCTACGGCGTCGGCAGCGACTGCGACCGCGTCGCGGGCGTCGACCTCACCTCCGGCACCGAGGTCTGGAGCAAGCCGCGCACCGCCAAGGGCACCCCGGCCCAGGAGCGGGTGGCCGTCTCACACGGCGTGGCGGTCAGCGGCGACACCGCGTTCCGGATCAGGGACGGCGCCCAGCTCTGGACCGCGAACACCGTGGCGGCCGGCTGCCGGGTCACCGGGTTCCGAGGAGGCGCAGCCCTGGTCGCCAACGGACAATGCGCCGGCGCCGACACCGTTTGGGCCCTGGACCCCACCACCGGCAAGCCGGCCTGGACACACATCCTGCCCAAGGGCGGGCCGCCCGGCGCCTCCCCGGTCGTGGCCACCTCGCCGGTGATCGTCAACGAGCCGACCGGCACCGGCGGCGCGACCCGACCCACGGTGCTGACCGACCGCGGCGAACCCGCGTTCCCGATCGATACCGGCAATCCCCTGGTCGGCGACGCCCATGGCACCGCCCCGCGCCTGCTCGCCGACGAGCGCACCATCTACGTCCCCGGCAACAACGGCCGGTCCGTGCACGCCTCGTCCTCCCCCGGCGCCAACCAGATCATCGCGATCGACCGGGCGAGCGGCCGGGTGCGCTGGATCTCCGAACTACCCGCCGCGGTCAAGGTGGTCGGCCTGAGCGTGGACAGCAAGGCCGCCCCGATCGCGGTCGAGCCGGACGGCGCCCTGCGCGTGTGGGTCAACGCCCGGGGCAGCAAGCCGCCGCGCCTGGTCCGCTTCGACCCGAACGACGGCCACATCACCGTCCTCGACGAATACCCGCTGCGCCTGGGCGTCTCGCTCGCGGAGGCGATGCCGAAGCCCTTCGAGCACGACGGCCGCCTGTTCCTGGTCGACGAAACCACCACCGGCCTGGGCTACCGCCTGATCGCCGGCGCCCGCCGGTCGTCCTGAACCCGCCCGCGGTCGCGCCGATCGACGTCCGGCGCGACCGCTGCTGGGGTGTCTTCAAGCCCTAGCGGGACGCGCCCTGGGCAAGGCCCCGGGTCTGCGGCGAGCGGGACCCCCACGGGCCGCTGCGCCAGGTGATGCCGTTCCAGCGACCGAGGCGGCGGATCTCCCACACGCTCAGCGCGGTGATGATCAGCGATCCGCCCACGCCCACCGGGAGTTTGATGTTGTCCGGCACGATGTCGGAGCCGGCGAACAGCGGGTTGTCCGTCTTGATCAGCAGGTCGGTCAGGGTGAAGGTCCAGGCCAGCCACATCGCCATCAGCGCGGGCAACATCGGGTGGCCGTCGGCCGCCGAGAACAGATGCTGGGCCACCTGCCAGATGGCCACCACGGCGAAGCCGAACACCCAGATGCCGACGACCATGGACACCCACGACAGGACCAGTTGCACCATCGTGCCGTCGGTGCGCAGCGTGTTGGTGTTGCTCCCGAGGCCCGCGCCCCTGCGGCAGCCCCAGGCCACCGCGACGCCGATCACCGGGACCACCAGGAACAGCCCGACCGAGCGGACCGGGTGGATCAACTGACGCATGGTCAGCGAACGCAGGTGCGGCCGGGCGAAGAGCACCAGGAGGCAGCCGATCAGCACGATGCCGATCATCCCGTACACCGGTAGCAGGACCATCCGGCGCACCATCGCCGACGCCACCTCGGCCACCACCTGCGCGCCCTGGATCCGGGTCGTGGTGGCCGACTCGCCGGAGCCCTGCTTGCGCTCCTGGTAGAGGCCGCGCAGGAACACCGCCAGCACGATCATCAGCCCGAGCCACGCGCGCACCCGGTTGAGGTTGCCCATCAGCCCGTCGGGCTTGCCGATCCGGTGCGCCGGCCGCAACATCCGGTGCGCGAGCACGCCCGGGACCACCACGGAGGCGACGTTGGCGATCCAGCGCCGCTCGATCTGCGCGGCGGTCTCCACCGGCGCGTGACCGGGCCCGGTCCCGGGTGCGTTCGGGTGTGGACGTACGTCCGGCTGCCGGCCGACATGGGCCATCGCTCGAAACCTCCCCGCAGAACGACCACTCGAGCCGCACCACGGTAGCAACGGCCGCCGGCTGCCGCCGGAGGTCCGGGGCGGGCGAGGCGAATCCCCCGATTCAGCGCGTCGCGCCGGCGCCGATCCGGGGTGCGATGCCCGCGAGTTCGGCCAGACGCCGGGCCGAGTCCACGCGGCCGGCCCGGTCGTGGCTGCTCGTGGTGACCAGGAACTCGTCCGCGTCGGTGCGGGCGAACAGGGCCGCCAGGTCCGCCGCGACGGTCTCCGCCGTGCCGGCGATCCGGTCGCGCCGCGCGGCGTCCAGGTGTTCGCGCTCGCGTGCGGTGCGCGCGGCGGCGCGAATCTCCTCGGCCGGGATCAGCGGCGGGAAGGTACCGCGGGTGCGCGAATAGGCCGCCGCCCACGCCTCGGGCAGCAGCAGGTCGTCGGCCGCCTCGGCGGTATCCGCCACGGCGACCGTGCCGGCGAGCACCACGTAGGGTCGCGCGGACCAGGTGGACGGCCGGAACGTGGTCCGGTAGCGCTCGATCGCGCGCAACATGCGCTCCTCGCCGATCGCCGCGGCCACCACCAGCGGTACGCCGGCCGCTGCCGCGTGATCCGCGCCCGCCCCGGTGGCCAGCACGAACGGCGCCGGGCGCAGCCCTTCGGCGGGGCGCGCGTGTACGCCCGGGTGTGCGTCCTGGGTGCCCAGGAAGTAGCCGAGCAGTTCGGCCAGCCGCTCCGGGAAGTCCTCCGCCGCGTCCTTGCCCCGCCCCAGCGCCGCGCGGATCCCGTCGGTGAAGCCCACGGAGCGCCCCAGACCCATGTCGATCCGCCCCGGGTACAGCGCCTCCAGCACCCCGAACTGCTCGGCCACCACGAGCGGTTGGTGGTTGGGCAACATCACCCCGCCGGTGCCGACCCGGATCCGCTCGGTCGCCGCCGCCACCGCGGCGGCCAGCACGGTCGGCGCCGACCCGGCGACCCCCGGCACGCTGTGGTGCTCCGCGACCCAGAAGCGGTGATACCCCAACCGCTCCACCTCGCGGGCGAACGCCACCGCGTGCCGCAGCGCCGAGGCGGGGTGCTCACCGCGGAGCGTCAACGACCGATCGAGCACGGAGAACCGCACCTGCGGCGAAAACACGTTCACACGAGTGCCAACACGTCGGAGCCCGACGAATTCCCGATCCCGGGCACGTCGGCAGCCGGCCGATCAAGCCCTCGCCCCAGGGGGACATCCCCGGGCCCCGGGGGACGTGCGTCGGCGGACGCGGTTCGCCCGGGGATGTCCCCTTCCACCCGGCGCGGAGGCGGCACGCCGCCGGGTGCCGGGACCGATGGCCTCTCCGGTCCCGGAGTCGATGTCGCGGCGCGCTCCCGCAGGTGTGGGAGCCGCGCCCCGACCCGGCACTCTCAGCGCTCCCGCAGGTACGCCCCCGCCACCGCGCGCAGGTGGTCGTGCCGTCCCTCGTAGGCGCGCTGCCGGCCCAGCGTCGCCTTCGGGAGCTTGGCCACCATCGTGTAGTTCGTGTCGCACACGTTGGCGGCCGGGGCCAGGCCGGCCTGGCTGACCAGCTGATAGGCGTCGAGCAGGTCCAGGTCCAGCAGGCCCGCCGTCCAGTCGACCAGGTCGCGCTGGCTGATCCGGTAGGCGTCCTCCAGCGGGCGGGCCGAGCCCGTGGTCATCAGGTAGCGGTCGTTCTCCAGGCGCGGCGACACCGGTGCGCCGCCCTTGATCAGGTCGACCACGATCACCGTGCGCATCGCGGCCTCCACCGCCGTCCCGCACACCTCCCCCTCGCCCTGCCGGGCGTGGCCGTCGCCGATCGAGAGCATGCCGCCCGCGACGTTGACGCCGAAGTACGCGGTGGTGCCGGCGCGCATCTCGGGGGTGTCCATGTTGCCGCCGTGCGCCCCCGGGGTGATCGACATCAACGTCTCACCGCCGGCCGGCGCCACCCCGACCGTGCCGTGCATCGGGTCGAGGGGCAGCTCGACCGAGAAGTCGCTCTTGCGGGCCCGGAAGCGGCAGACGCCCGCCTCGACGTCCAGGTCGTAGACCCAGACCCGTTCCTCCAGCGGCGCGTGCAGCATCGCGGTGGTCGGCGTCGCGGTCAGCGCGCCGAAGTGCGGGAAGGTGCTGGAGATGCCCCAGTCCCGGGCGGGCGAGATGTCCACGAAGTGCACCGCGAGGGTGTCCCCGACCTCGGCGCCCTCGACCGCGATCGGGCCGGTGACGGGATTGAGGTAGGGGAACTCGCAGACCGCGCTGGGCAGATCGTCGAAGCCCTTGACGTTGCCGCCGAAGCAGTCCTCGGTGGACAACTCGACGATGGTGCCGGGGCGCACCGTCACCAGCGGCCGGCGACCGCCGAAGGTGTAGGCGTACTGGTGGTAGGTCGGCCGTAGCGAGACGACTTCGAGCAGGGTCATACGGGTTCCTCGAGCGGCTCGATGGCGGAGATCTTGGGCCGGCGGCCCGCCAGGACCAGACCGGAGAGCAGGGCGAGGCCGATCGCGAACCAGATCGTGCCCAGGCGCTGCGCGTCGTCGTCGGCCTTGTAGACGACGTACGCCAGAATCGCGAAGCCGATCGAGGGCGCGATCAGGTGTCGCCAGTAGTCGCGGCTCTTGTGCCGGACGAGGTAGTGCACGACCACCGAGACGTGCAGGACGAGGAAGGTGGTCAGCGCGCCGATGTTGACCAGGCTGCTCAGTTTGGTGATGCCGTCGTCGCGGGTGCTGGTGTACAGCCCGAGTGCGAGCGAGACGGCGGCGGTGAGCAGCGTGGCGTTGACCGGCACGCGGTGCTTGGGGTGCACCTTGGCCAGGATGGACGGCAGTTGCCGGTCGCGAGCCATCGCGTAGAGCAGGCGTGAGGTGGCCGCCTGGGCGACCAGCGAGTTGGCGAAGCCCCAGGCGACGGCGGTGGCCACGGCGGTGAGCTTGGCCAACCAGCCGCCGGCCGCGACCCGGGCCGCGTCGTAGAACGCGGTGCCGTCCGGGTCGCCGTTGGCGATCAGCGCCTTGGGATCCTCCACGAGGAGTGAGGCCACCCAGGTCTGCACGATGAACAGGGTGCCGGCGAGCAGCAGCGCGGCGACCATCGAGCGGCCGATGGCCTTGGCCGAGTCCTTGTTCTCCTCGGACAGCATGGAGATGCCGTCGAAGCCGAGGAAGCTCAGCGCCGCGATCGAGACGGCGCCGAAGGCCAGGCTCCAGGAGAAGGTGTCGCCGTTGTACAGCGGGGTGAAGTCGAAGCCCCGGCCCTTGCCGTCCATCAGCGCGACCACGCCGACGACCACGAACAGCAGCAGGACGATCAGCTCGCCGATCAGCATGATCTTGTTGACCTTGGCGGTCATCTCCACGCCGAGGTAGTTCACCGCCGTGTTCAGCAGTACGAAGCCGACCACCCACATCCACACCGGGATCGAGCCGACCAGCGAGTTCATCGCCACGGCGGCGATCAGGTAGAGCAGGCCGGGGACGAGGATGTAGTCGAGCAGGATCATCCAACCGGCCAGGAAGCCCACGGGCGCGGCGATGCCGCGACCGGCGTAGGAGTACACGGATCCGGCCATCGGGAAGGCCTGGGACATCTGCGCGTAGGACAGCGCGGTGAACATCATCGCGACCATGCCGATGATGTACGTGAGCGCGACCATGCCGCCGGAGCCCTGGAACACGCCGCCGAAGATGCCGAACGGCGCGATCGGGACCATGAAGACCAGGCCGTAGACGAGCAGGTCGCGAAAACTCAGCGAGCGGCGGAGCTCTTGCTTGTAGCCGTACTTCTCGATCGACTCGGGTCCACCGGTCGGGTCGGGTCTGCCGGTGGACCCGGGTCTCGCGGCGGATTCGGGCGCGGGGACTTCGCTCATGGTGATCTCTCCTCGGGACGACCCCGAGGGGTCTCGGAGAGACCCTAGATCCAGTTATTTCCAAATGGAAGTACTTTCGCGGCGTGGAAGCACGGCGAAATCCAGCCCCTCCGCCCGCGCGAGGAACACCTGCCGGCGCGGCGGGCCGAGCGGCGACCGCGCCCAGGCCGCCCGGGTACCCTCCGGATCCCCGTCGAGCAGGCGATGCACCGCCGCCGCCAACCCGTTGGGGCCCAGCGCGTTCCACGACGCGAGCGCCGCGACCAGGTGCAGCCCGTCGTACAGCCCCTCCGCGTAGGCATCCAGAACCGGTGCGTCCGGCCCGAACAGCGCCCGGTGCCGCTCGGCCAGCCCCAGCCGGCGATCGTCGGTCTGCGACGCGAACGACTGCATCACCGCGTACATCCCGCCGGTGTCGTCGCCGCCGTAGGCCAACAGGCCGTTCTCCTCCAGGGACCCGGAGAGCCGCACCAGGATCCGGTCCAGACCGGCGTGCCGCAGCGCCCGGTTGAAGTCGACCAGGTCCCGCCCGATCAGGCTGAGCAGCAGCGCGTCGGCCCCGGTCGTGCGCAGCCCCGCGAACAACTCGTCCAACCCCTCGCGCACCGCGCCGAAGGCGACCCGCCGCTCGTACACCACACTGCTGCGTGCCTCGGCGATCAGCCGGGCCGCCGCACGGTGCGTGGCCTGCGGCCAGATGTAGTCGTTGCCGATCAACGCCCAACGGCGCAGCCGGTGTTGCCGGGTCAGCCAGCCGATCGACTCGCGCAGCTGCCGCATCGGGTCCACCCCGGTGCACACCACGCCGGGCAGCCGCCGACCGCCCTCGTGCGGCGGGGTGAAGATGTACGGCACACGTCCGGTCACCACCGCCTCGATCGCGCGGTGCACGTCGCTGGTGTGGAAGCCGACCAGCACCTCCACCGCCCCGGCGTCGGCGAGTTGTCGCACCTGTGCGGCGACCTCGGCGGGTGGGACTCCGGCATCCACCAGCACCAGTTCGAGCCGGCGGTCGTGCACCCCGCAGGCGGAGTTGATCTCGTGCGCCGCGAGCAGCGCGGCATCCACGGCGGAGGGGCCGATGATGCCGAGCGCACCGGACTGGGGCACCACGAGGCCCACTCGAAGCACCTGGGGATTCCGGTCGGAATACAGCGCGTCGAGCGGCTCGATCAGGACTGTCTCGACGCTCATCAGGCGAGTAAGTATGCTCCTGAGAACGGTCCGGTGAAGGGGTGATCAGCATGTCCGCCGGCGAACTTGCCGAACGCGCCGTCGCACCGCCGCTTCTGGTCGAGGCGCTGACCGTCGCGCAGCGCCGACTCACCCGCACGCTGACCGTCGCCCTGACCGAGGAGGACTGCACCCTCGACCAGTGGTTGGTGCTGCGCACCCTGGGCGACGGCACGGGGCGGTCGATGGGCGAACTGGCCCGGGCCCTGGTGATCCCGCAGGCCACGCTGACCCGGATCGTGGACGCGCTGGTGGACGGCGGCCACATCTACCGCCGCCAGTCCGGGGCCGACCGCCGCCGGATCACGGTCCACCTGTCCCGGCGCGGTACGGACCGACTCGCCCGGCTGAACGCGCTGGCCGAGGCACACGAGGCGGCCGTGCGCGCGGCGTGCGCGAGCGAGGACCCGGCGGCCCTGCTGGCGTTCCTGGCCGGGCCCGACGCCGCCTGACCGAACCTGGGTCGAGCCGGCGCCGAACCGGGACGAGCCGGCGTCCGGCCGGCCGCCGGCCCCCTCACCGCCCGCCGAGAAACCGCGCCGTCACCCCTACCCCCCGCGCCGCCACCTCCCCCGGCACCCCGCTCGCCACGATCCGCCCGCCGTGCACGCCGCCGCCCGGCCCCAGGTCGATCAGCCAGTCGGCGCCGGCGATCACGTCCAGGTCGTGCTCGACCACCACCACCGTGTTGCCCGCGTCGACCAGACCGTGCAACTGCCGCATGAGCAACTCCACATCCGCCGGATGCAGACCCGCCGTCGGCTCATCCAGGACATAGAGCGTGTGGCCGCGCCTGGCCCGCTGCAACTCGCTCGCCAGCTTGATCCGCTGCGCCTCGCCGCCGGACAGCTCGGTCGCGGGTTGGCCCAGGCGCAGATACCCCAGCCCCACCTCGCGCAGCGTGGTCAGACTGCGCGCGGCGGCGGGCACGTCGGCCAGGAAGTCGGCCGCGTCGTCCACGGTCAGCCCGAGCACGTCCGCCACGTTCAGCCCGCGATAGGCGACCTCCAGGGTGGCCGGGTCGTACCGGGCGCCGTGGCAGGTCGGACACGGCGCGTACGTACCCGGCAGGAACAACAGCTCGACCGCGACGAAGCCCTCCCCCGCACAGGTCTCGCAGCGCCCCTCGGCCACGTTGAACGAGAACCGGCTCGCGGTCCACCCGCGCTCCCGGGCCGCGTCGGTCTCCGCGAACAACCGGCGTACGGTGTCGAACAGCCCGGTGTAGGTGGCCAGGTTCGAGCGCGGCGTGCGCCCGATCGGCTTCTGGTCCACCCGCACCAGTCGGTCGATCACCCCCAGCCCCTCGACCGCGCGCACCTCGCCCGACACCGGCCCGCCGTCCTCGTCCGGCTCCGCCCCGGCGCCCAGGTGCGCCGCCGTCACCTCGGCCACCACCCCGCCGACCAGGCTGGACTTGCCCGACCCCGACACCCCGGTGACCACGGTGAACACGCCCAGCGGGAACGCCACGTCCAGATCGCGCAGATTGTGCAGGGTGACCCCGGTCAACGTCAGCCACGCACCGGCCGGCCGCGGCTCGCGCACCGGCGGCGGGCCGGCCGGGAACAGGAAGCGGCGCGTCGCCGAGTCGGCCACCTCGCGCAACCCCGCCGGCGGCCCGCTGTACAGGATCCGGCCGCCGGCCTCGCCCGCGCCCGGCCCCACGTCCACCAGCCATCCGGCCCGGCGCGCGACGGCCATGCGATGCTCCACCACGAACAGGGAGTTCCCGGCCGCCCGCAGCCGGTCGAGCACCACGAGCAGCGCCTCGGTGTCCGCCGCGTGCAATCCGGCCGACGGCTCGTCGAGCACGTACACCACCCCGAACAACCCGGACCGCAACTGGGTGGCCAGGCGCAGCCGCTGCAACTCGCCCGAGGACAACGTCGGCGTCTCGCGCGCCATGCCCAGATAGCCCAGCCCCAGCTCGACCAGCACCGCGATCCGCGCCACCAGGTCCGCGCAGATCGTCGCGGCGGCCTCCCCGTCCGGCTTCGCCTCGGCCAGCACCCGGGCCGCCTCGGTCAGCGGCAGCGCGACGAGCGCGGCGATGTCGTACCCGGCGAACGTCACCGCCAGCGAGGCCGGCCGCAACCGCCGACCGTGGCAGACCGGACACGGCCCGCTGCGCAGGAAACGCTCCACCCGCTTGCGCTGCGTCGCGCTCTTCGAGGTCGCGAACGTCTTCAGCACGATCCGCCGGGCACTGCTGTACGTGCCCTGATAGTCGCGCTGGATCCGGCTCGCGTCGCGCACCGGATGCACGGTGACCACCGGTTGGTCGTCGGTGAACAGGATCCAGTCACGCTCGGCCTTCGGCAGCTCGCGCCACGGCCGGTCCACGTCGTAGCCGAGCGTGGCCAGGATGTCCCGCAGATTCTTCCCGTACCACGCACCCGGCCAGGCGGCGATCGCCCCGTCCCGGATCGACAGGTCCGGGTCCGGGACCAGCGACGCCTCGTCGACGTCGTGCACCCGCCCCAGCCCGTGACAGTTCGGACAGGCCCCGGCGGCGGTGTTCGGGGAGAACGCGTCCGAGTCCAACCTCGGCGCGCCCGGCGGATACTCCCCCGCGCGGGAGAACAACATCCGCAGCGAGTTCGACAACGTGGTCAGCGTGCCCACCGTCGACCGCGACGTCGGCGCGGACCGCTGCTGCCGCAGGGCGATGGCCGGCGGCAATCCATCGATTTCGTCCACGTGCGGCGCGCCGACCTGCTGGATCAACCGGCGCGCGTAGGGCGCGATCGACTCGAAGTAGCGCCGCTGCGCCTCCGCGTACAGCGTGCCGAACGCGAGCGAGGACTTGCCCGACCCGGACACCCCGGTGAACACCACGAACGTGTCGCGCGGGATGTCCACGTCCACGTCCCGCAGATTGTGCTCCCGCGCCCCGCGCACTCGCACATACGGATCGTGCTCGCTCATCCACCCGCTCCTCGCCACACCGCTCTTGGCCGCACCCACCGGAAGGTTGTCGTATGCCCGCGTGAGGATGATCCACAACCGCACTCACCGAGTTCCTTCCTTCCCCGCCCCCGAGATCGGCCCGAACGAACGGCATCAACGAATTTCCAGCCGACGGGAAGCGACATTTGCGGACCACTCGAAGTTATCGGCACCCCATATTCGGTCGACTTCGACAGGCAGCCTGGCGCGGGCCGGGAAATTCCTGCTTACGTGTGCCCGCCCATCCGATCGTTTTCCGCGAAAGAGGACACCTTGAAGCTTCGTCTCACCGTCACCGCCGCGTTCTTCGCGGTTGTCACACTTTTCTCGTCCGCCACGGCATCGGCGACCGATGAACCTCTGCCGCGCCCGGGACCGCTCCCCGCGGCCTCGACAACCGGCGAGAAGCCCGCAGGCTCTCGAACCGCCGCCGAGGTCCAGGCACTGATGAAGGCCGACGGGCGAGGGATCTGCTATCGGGCACATCTACGCGATATCGGCTGGCAGACCTACTACTACTGCAATGGTGACGGTTGGGTCGGCGGCGGCAATGGTGCCGCGCTGGAAGCCCTGGAAATCACCGTTTGGGGCGTCGGCGGTACCTGGTATTCCGGGCACGTCAGTGACATCGGCTGGAACCCCAACCCGATGGAACTCGCCAACGACGGGCAGCAATTCTGGGTGGGCACGACCGGTCTGGCCAAATCGCTGGAGGCGCTCCGCTTCCACGTGGGCTCCGGCACGATCGCCGCCTCGGTCTACGACACCCAAGGAATCTGGTACGGGAACGTAAACCCCTACGTACAGGTGGGCACCACCGGTCAGGCCACGCCCTTGGCGTCCTTCTGGGCCCGAGTCTGAGCACGCGCGGGCCCCGGGTCGGCATCGATCCGGGGCCCGCCGACGCCCCGAGCCGGCACCTCTGGTGATCGTCGGGCATCGGCGCTAGCTTCGGCGCGCGCCGGGTGGCGGCGCGTGTGAGGGGGCGTCGATGGGGTTGGACGGGATCGATCCGCGCACGCCGGTCCTGGTCGGGGTCGGGGTGGCGGATCAGCGCCTGGCCGAGGCCGGGGCCGGGGTGGGCGAGTTGGAGTTGATGGCGCGGGCCGTCGAGGACGCGGCCGAGGGGCTCGGCGGGCTGCTCGGGGCGGTGCGGCGGGTCCTGGTGCCGCGCGGGACCTGGCGGCACGGCGATCCGGGGCGGTGGCTGGCCGAGCGCTTCAAGCTCGTCGACGCGCACACCACGTTGGCCGAACTGGGAGTCCTGCAACAGTCGTTGCTCACCCGCGCGAGCACCGACATCGCGGCCGGCCGGGTGGACGCGGTCCTGGTGGTGGGCGGCGAGGCGGCGCATCGGCGGCTGCGCGCCCGGATCGCCGGGGTCGAGTTGGCGGATCCGGTCGCGGACGGCGTGCCGGACACGGTGTGGGCGCCGGGCGCGGACATCCTGGCCCGGGTCGAGATCGATCGCCATCTGGCGGTGCCGGCCCGGCAGTACGCGGTCCTGGAGTCGGCGATCGGCGCCGCACGCGGGGTGTCGCCGGCGCAGGACGCCCGGGAGATCGCGGCGCTGTGCGCGGAGTTCGCCGCCGTCGCCGCCGAGGGCGGGCGGTCGATCCGCGGCCGCACCGTGTCCGAGGACGAGTTCTTGGCGCCGGTCGGGCGTAACGCGTGGTTGGCGAGCCCCTATACCAAGTGGCACTGCTCGCAGATGAACGTCGACCAGGCCGCCGCGTTGGTGTTGTGCTCGGTGGAGACGGCGCGCCGGTTCGGCGTCGCGCGCGAGCGGTGGGTGTTCCCGACGGTGGCGGCGGAGTCGAACACGATGGTGCCGCTGGTGGCCCGGCCGGACCCGGCCCGCTCGCCGGGTTTCGCGGCGGTCGGCGCGGCGCTCGGGCCCGGGGCGGCCGACGCGGCGCATGTGGACCTGTACAGCTGTTTCCCGGCGGCGGTGCGGATCCAGCGGCACGAACTGGGCCTGGCCGGGCGCGCCGATCGGGAACTGACCACGACCGGCGGGATGGCGTTTGCGGGCGGTCCGCTCAACACGTACGCGCTGCACGCCACCGTCGAGGTGGCCCGGCGGGTGCGCGAGGGCGGGGACGGGCTGGTCACCAGCGTGTCGGGCATGGTGACCAAGCAGGCCGGGGCGCTGTGGTCGACGCGCCCCGCTCCCGGCGGCTTTCGCGCGGTGGACGTGAGCGCCGAGTTGCCCGCCCGCCCGGTGGACCCGGACTACGCGGGTCCGGCGCGGGTGGTGGGCTGCACGGTGGCCTTCGACGGGGGCGAACCGGCGGTGGCGATCGTGGTGGTCGAGGGCGGCGGGGTGCGCTCGGTGGCCTCCTCGACCGATGCGGACGTCCTGGCGTCGATGCGCACGGACGCGTGGGTCGGCCGGGCGGTGCGGGTGGCCGGGGCGGCGTTCGAGCCGGCGTAGGGCCGGCCGGTGTGGCGGCTGTCGGCCGAGCCGTCGGGGCGGCGGCGTCCGGGTATCCACCGTGCCGGGTGTCCGCCGTGCCGGGAGATGGGATCGATCGTGGCGGGTATCCGGGTGGCGACGTCGCGACCGCGACGCGCTATCCGCTTGGAGGTCGCCGTGACCGACCCGTGGCCCGACCCGCTGCCCCCGGTGCCGCCGATGCCGATCCCCCACCCGCTGCCCGAACCCGGCCCGGAGCCCCTGCCACCCGACCCGGGCACACCTCCGCCCCCCGACAAGCCGGAACCGGCCCCCCAGCCGGGCCCGGCGTCCTGAACCGGCGCACGGGGAGCGCTTCGCCGGGCGTACGGCCGACCGTCGCGCGCCGACTGTCGGCCGACCCGGCGAAGCCGGCACGCTGAGGGCATGGACACGACGATCCCCGAACCACGCACGCCGGACCTGGTGATCCGGGTCGGGGGTGCCCGCTGGCCGTCGCCGGCCGAGATGCGAGCCGAGTTGCCCGAGGACGTACGCGCCGAGTTCGAGCGGGACTTCGCCGCCGCCCTCGCCCACGCCCAGGACACCGGGCAGTTGGCCCTGCTCGCCGATCTGCTCGCCGGGTGGCAGCGGCACCTGATCCTGCGCCGCACCGGCGACTACGAACGAGTCCTCGAACGGTCCGCCCGACTGCACGCGGGCGAGGAACTGGAAACGGTGCCCGCCGCCGAGACCAGGCGCACATGAGCTACCTCGTGGTGTACGACGCGCCCGCCGCCCGGCAGAAGGCGGGCCTGCCGCGGCCCGCGGTCGCCGCGCTCAACAACCTGGAGAGTGCGCTGGAACGTGACCCGTGGAGCGTCGGCGGCCGGATGCACAGCGGTCTCAAGACCATGCGCGAAGCCGCGTTCGGAGCCTTCGGTTTCATCACCTTCGTGATCGAGGACAACCGCGTCCGAGTCACCGTGATGAACGTGGTCTGGACCGGCTGAGCCCGCGGGGCGCCGCCCCGACGCCCCGCCCGACGACGCGGCGCGGGGCCGCCGCGACGCGGGTCAGCGAATCGGCACCTCCGCCAACGTGCGGGCGATGACCAGGCGTTGGATCTCGCTGGTGCCCTCGAAGATGGTGTAGATCGCACTGTCGCGGTGCATGCGCTCGACCGGGTACTCGCGGGTGTAGCCGTTGCCGCCGAGGATCTGCATCGCGGCCGAGGTCACCCACTTGGCGGTCTCACCCGCGTACAGCTTGGACATCGAGCCTTCGGCCGCGGTGAACGGCTGTTTCGTCGCGGCCATCCACGAGGCACGCCAAGTGAGCAGGCGGGCCGCGTCGATCCGGGTGCGCATGTCGGCGATGGTGAACGCGACGCCCTGGTTGTCGATGATCGGCCGGCCGAACTGCTCGCGGACCTGGGCGTATTCCAGCGCCACCTCGTAGGCGGCGCGCGCGATGCCCACGGCCTGGGCCGCGACCGCCGGGCGCGACGACTCGAAGGTGGCCATCGCCGCGTTCGAGCGCGCGGAGGTGCCGGACCTGGCCCGCGCGATCCGCTCGTCCAGCTTGTCCTTGCCGCCGAGCAGGCAGTCGCCGGGCACCCGGACGTTGTCCAGGATCACCTCGGCGGTGTGCGACGCGCGGATGCCGTGTTTCTTGAACTTCTGTCCCTGGGACAGCCCCGGCGTGTTCGGCGGGATCACGAAACTGGCCTGGCCCCGCGAGCCGAGCGTGGCGTCGGTGGTGGCGACCACGACGTGCACGTGGGCGATACCGCCGTTGGTGGCCCAGGTCTTGACCCCGTTGAGGATCCAGTCGCCGGTCGCCTCGTCGTAGTCGGCCCGGGTGCGCATCGAGGAGACGTCGGAGCCGGCGTTCGGCTCGGACGAGCAGAACGCGGCGACGCGGACATTGTCGGGCGTACCGAACAACTCGGGTGCCCAGGTGATGATCTGCTCCTGGGTGCCGTTGGCCACCAGGCCCGCCGCGGCGAGCGCGGTACCGGACAGCGCCAGGCCCAACCCGGCGTCGCCCCAGAACAGTTCCTCCATGATCAGCGGAATGCTCAGGCCGGTGGGGTCGAAGGCCTGGGCGCTGAAGAAGTCCAGCGAATAGAGTCCGATCTTGGCGGCTTCCTGGATGATCGGCCAGGGGGTCTCCTCGCGCTCGTCCCACTCGGCGGCGGCCGGCCGCATGGTCTCCGCGGCGAAGGTGTGCACCCAGTCGCGGATGGTGGTCTGGTCCTCGTTCAGGGCGAGGCTGAAGGCGGTCATGGGTGGCGGGCCCCCGGGACATCGTCGAATTGTTACCGGCTGGTAGCTTGAGTGTGTCGCCGTCGCCGTGGGGGCGTCAAGGGGCGTCGGGAGGTCTCCACGATTCGCCCCGCGCCACCGCGCCCGATGCTCAGATGCCGGGCCGATAGCGGATCGGATGCTCGTCCGGGACCTGCACCACACAGATACGCACACCGTCGGGATCGGCGATCCACATCTCGTCGAGCCCCCACTCCTCGCGGCGCGGTGCGCGCAGCACGGTGGCGCCCCGGTCCACGAGTTCGCGGTGGATGGCCGGCAGGTCCCGCACCTGGAGCCACAACCGCAGATCCTCGCCCCCGGGCCCGCCGCCGGTCGCGGTGCCGGAGACCTCGAGGAAGCCGCCGCCGAGAAAGAACACCGTCCCGCGATGGATCCCGGTACCGAACTCGCGGGCGATCGCGAGACCGAGTACGTCGCGATAGAAGATCAGCGAACGCTCGGGATCGACGGGGCGCAGCAGGATACGACCGGAAAGTACGTCCATCCTCCGAGTTTCGCCCCGATTCGGCCGTTTCCAACCCTCCCCGAGCCGAACCCGGGAGAGCGATTCCCCGGTCGGACGGACGCGCGGGCCGGCGAAGGGGGCGGGCGCGGGCGCGGGTGGGCGGAAAGTGGCCGGCTGCCGCCGGGCCGGGCCGGCAGGGTGGGCGGTCGACGAAGGGTGGTAGCGCATGGTGGGGAACGCGGAGCGGGTGCGCGGGAGCATGTTCGGGTTGGCGTACGGGGACGCGTTGGGCGCGCCGACGGAGTTTCTGTCGTACGCGCAGATCGTGCGCCGGTACGACCTGCCCGGACCGATGGATCTGGAGGGCACGCCGGCCCAGGTCACCGACGACACCCAGATGGGCCTGGCGGTGGCCCGGGCGGTGATCGACGCGCGCGCCGACGACGGGGCTTTCACCGCCGAGCGGCTGACCCCGCTCCTGGTGGACCGGTTCCTGGCCTGGTGGGACTCCCCCGACAACACCCGCGCGCCGGGCCACACATGCCTGTCCGCATGTGCGGAGCTGGCCGCCGGACGGGCCTGGCCCGACGCCACCCGGCGCGGCTCCAAGGGCTGCGGCGCCAACATGCGGGTCACCCCGCTGGGCCTGCTCGACGGCGTCGACGAGGCCGACCGGTGCGGCGCCGCCCAACTCCAGTCCGCGATCACCCACGGACACCCCACCGCGCTGGCCGCCTCGGACCTGACCGCGACCGCCGTACACGCGCTGCGCACCGGCGCGCCGATCGCCGAACTCCCCGCCCTGCTGCGCGCGCACGCCGAGGCGCAGCGCGAGGTGTACCGGGGCGACTGGCTCGGCGACGACCTGTGGCGCGGCCCGTTCGCCGACACCCCGGAGGGGTTCGTCGCGCGCGGCTGGGACGAGTGCCTGGCCGTGCTCGACCGGTTGGACCAGGCCGTGGCGGAGGGCGACCGCCGCGCGGACCCGTGTCGGATCACCGGCGCCGGGTGGATCGCCGAGGAGGCGCTGGCCACGGCGGTGTTGTGCGTCCTGCTGTATCCGGACGACCCGCGCTCGGCCGTCGCCCGGGCGGCCGGCTCCTCCGGCGACTCGGACTCGATCGCCGCGTTGGCCGGCGCCATGATCGGCGCCGCACACGGCATCGACGTCTGGCCGGCCGCGTGGTCCGAGCGCATCGAGTACCGCGCCGAACTCGCCGAAACGTCGGCGGCCCTGGCCCGGTAGACCCGCGCGCCGGCGGGTTCGAACGTCGGATCGACGCCCGCCTTGCATATCCGTCGGGATTCTTTGCGAAGATTCACGGATGGGAAAGATCCATGCCGCCGACCGGGCGGCCTTCGCGTGGGTGGCCTCGCATCATGTGCCGTGGGCGAACAAGGCATTGCCGGCCTTGTCCCGGGCGGCCAACCATTCGCGCCTGTGGACGGTGACCGGTGCGGGGATGGCGCTTTCCGGCGGGCGCAGCGGGCGCCGGGCGGCGTTGCGCGGCCTGGGTTCGGTGGCGCTGGCATCGACCGTGAGCAATGTGCTGCTCAAGAGCTGGGTGCGCCGGCCGCGCCCGGTGATCGACGCGGTGCCCATGGCGCGTCGGCTGAGCCGGCAGCCGTGGACCACCTCGTTCCCGTCCGGGCATGCCGCGTCGGCGGCGGCGTTCGCCACCGGTGTAGCGCTGGAGTCGCGCCCGCTGGGCGTGGCGGCCGGTGCGCTGGCCGGCTCGGTGGCCTTCTCCCGGGTGTACACGGGTGTGCACTACCCGGGTGACGTGCTCGCGGGCGCGGCGCTCGGCGCGGGCCTGGCGGCGGTGACGCTGCGCTGGTGGCCGACCCGCCCGGCGGAGGCCGCGGCCGCACCGCAACCGCGCGGCAAGGTGCCGTCGCTGGTCGACGGCGACGGCCTGGTGGTCGTGGTGAACGCCTCGGCCGGGCCCGAGGGCGACACCGCACAGCGGCTGCGCGAACTGCTGCCCGCCGCGAAGGTGGTCGAGCGCGGCCAGGACGGCGACCTGGTCGCGCTGCTGTGCGAGGCGGCCCGGGAGGCGCAGGTCCTCGGCGTCGCGGGCGGCGACGGCAGTGTGAACTGCGCGGCGCGGATCGCGCTGGATCGGGGCATGCCGCTCGCGGTCTTCCCGGCGGGCACGCTCAACCACTTCGCGGGCGACCTCGGGCTGACCCGGCTCGACGACACCGCGCGGGCGCTCGCCGCGGGCGAAGCGGTCCTGGTGGACGTCGCCGAGCTCCAGCGCGACCACTCGCACCCGTTCTCGGACGACGGCGAGGAGTTGGGCCCGGAGTTGTTCCTGAACACGTTCTCGCTCGGCGTGTACCCCGATCTGGTGCGCTTCCGCGAGGAGTTGGAGCGCAAGATCGGCAAGTGGCCGGCCATGCTGGTCGGCCTGGTCCGGGTGTTGCGGGACGCGGGTCCGGTGAAGATGCGGGTCAACGGTCGGCCGAGGTCGTTGTGGCTGATCTTCCTCGGCAACGGGGAGTACGCCCCGGAGGGCTTCGCGCCCACCTATCGCCCCGACCTCACCGACGGCCTCCTCGACGTACGCATCGTCGACGCCTCCCGTCCCCTGGCCCGCACCCGGCTGGTCGCCGCCGTACTGTCCGGCACACTCGGCACCTCGCGGGTCTACGAGGCGTCCACGGCGCGCACGATGCACCTGTCCGAGATCCAGGAGGGCGCCGAGCTCGCGGTGGACGGCGAGGTCCGCCCCGGCGCCTCCCAGCTCCGCATCGCCAAGGGCCGCCGCCTGATGGTCTACCGCCCGGACGGCGCCCTCCGCGACTGAGCACGTTCCGGCCGGCCGGCCGGCCGCGTCGGCGGGCCGCCGACGTGAGGGCCTTCCCGATAGCGGACGCGGGGGTCCGTGGGGGCTAATGGTGCGGGCGGGGGCGCCTGTGCGGGTCCCGCGGGCCCCGGTGGAAACCGGTGGGCGGGTTCCGCGCGTGGTGGGGGTGCGGGGCCCGAATCGGGGCACCGCTACGGTGTGGGCCGCCGGTCGGATGGGCCGGGGATACAGACAGGTTTCGATCGGGGGCAGTGGTGGCGGTTTCGGGCGCGATATCCGGGTCGGCCGGACGCGTGGCGACGGTGTTGGCGGCGGGCCGGATGGCCGCCGGGGTGGTGTCGTTGGTGGCGCCGCGGGGCGGGGTGTGGTTGCGGCCCACGGCGGCCCGCGAGGCGTCGCTGCTCGGCCGCGGTCTGGGCGCGCGCGACGTGTTGTTGGGCGCGGGTGTACTGCGGGCGCTGGCCTCCGGGCGCGGCACCGCCGAGTGGGGCTGGTTCGCGGCGGCGTCGGATCTGGTCGACGGGGCGGGCGGGGCGCTCGAATGGCGGCGCCTGACCCCGGCGGAACGCACGTGGGTGGGCGCGGTGTTCGCGCTGGCCGCGTGCGAGGTGGCGGTGGCGCTGTCCCTGGCCGGCGGGGAAACCGAGGCCCTGGAGGGCATCCTCCCCGTCGTCCCCGAGTAGGCCCCCCGGGCCCATCACCCGCAACCGCCTCCGTCGCGTCGGCGTCCTCCGTACCGCATCCGCCACGCCGGGTTCCCGTCCCGAACGGCCGTCGTCCACGACGCGGTCGGCCGCTCATCGCACGGATCCCGGCTCGACCCCGAGGAGACCCCACCGTGGCCGTCAGCCTCAACCACACCATCGTCCCGGCGACCGACCACCGCGCCGCGGCCCGGTTCTTCGCCACCGTGATGGGCCTGGAGGAACTGCCCCCGGCGGGCGCCGACGGCCACTTCGCCCCCGTGCGGGTCAACGAGCAGCTCACGCTCGACTTCATGACCGTGCCCGGCGCCGGGGGGCACCATCTCGCCTTCGACGTCGACCCCGACACGTTCGACGCGATCCTGGCCCGGATCCGCGCGGCCGGGATCCCGTACGGCAGCAGCCCTCGCGACCGGACCAACGGCCGCATCGACCATCCCCTGTGCCCGCGCGGCCTGTTCTTCGCCGACGACTCGGGCAACCTGTACGAGGTCATGTCCCCGGCCTGAGCGACCGAACCGGCCCGACCCGCCTCGGCCCCGGCCCTTGCACCCCGATGCAAACCTTTCGAGGGATCCGCACCGGTTGCGGTTGGCCGATCGGCTCGACCCGACGTGGGAGATCGCGTTCACCCTGCATCTCCTGCGAAGCCGGGAGCCGGGCCTCGTGTTCGCCGCGTGGCGACAGGAGGTGTGCGCCGCGCTGGGGTCGGCCGACCCGACCCGGGCGGTCCGCGAACTCGCCCGGCTCCATCCCCGCTCCGAGCCCTTCCCCGATTTCCTGGTGCCTCCGGGTACGGCCGGCGACCTGGACACCGGCATCGCCCGGGTACTGGCCACCCGGTCCGCCACGATCGCCGCCGAACCGGCCCAACTGGCGCCCGGCAAACGGCCGTTGCCGACTTGGGCGGCGGCGCCGGTCGATGGCGAAGCAGCCGGTCTGCGGCACTTCGGCCGTCTGCTGCGCGCCTATCACACGATCGCGGTCACCCCGTACGCCTCCCGGGCCGCGACGGCGTTCGAGGCGGATCGGGCGCAGCATGCGGAGGCGGTGCTCTCCGGCCCGGTGCTCTCCGGCGCGGTGCTCTCCGGCGGGGTACGCGGCCTCGGCGGCTTCCCGCCGCAACTGATGTCGTGGCACGACGACATCCTGAGCACGCCCTGCCCGGTCGACGCCGACATCCGCGCAGACGGCCGGTCCGGCGTGATGTCGGCTCCGCCCGCGCCGCCGCGCCGGCCGCGATCCGACCGGCCCCGACGGTCTGCGGCGGCGCCCGTCGCGGGCGGTCGCCGACCGGAACGTCGGCGTGCGGGTCGTGTCACCCGTTTGCCCTATGCTCAACTCCCATGGTGGCGCGGCCGTTGGGCGAAATTGTCGAGGCAGGATGGGCCAAGGCCCTGGAACCGGTGGCGGGTCGCATCGCCGCCATGGGCGACTTCCTGCGAGGAGAGATCGCCGCGGGGCGACGCTACGTACCCGCGGGCGCGAACGTATTGCGGGCGTTCATGCAGCCGTTCGCGGATGTGCGCGTGTTGATCGTCGGCCAGGACCCCTACCCGGGCCCCGGGCACGCGGTGGGACTGAGCTTCGCCGTCGCCCCCGAGGTGTGGCCGCTGCCGCCGTCGTTGATCAACATCTTCACCGAGATGAACCGCGACCTGGACGTGCCGCTGCCGACCAACGGCGACCTGACCCCGTGGACCGAGCAGGGCGTACTGCTGCTCAACCGATCCCTGACCACCGCCCCCGGGCGCTCCAACGCGCATCGGGGCAAGGGCTGGGAGGAGGTCACCGAGCAGGCGATCCGGGCGCTCGGCGAGCGCGGCACGCCGCTGGTGAGCATCCTGTGGGGCCGCGAGGCGCGCAACGCCCGGCCGCTGCTCGGTCCGGGCGCGGCGGTGGTGGAGTCGACCCACCCGTCCCCGAAGTCGGCCGACTACGGCTTCTTCGGCTCGCGTCCGTTCTCCCGCACCAACGACCTCCTGGTCGCCCAGGGCGCACAACCCATCGACTGGCGGCTGCCGTAGGGACGCGGATCGGGCGCAGGGCGGACCGCCCAGGCGCGGCCAACGCGGAACGCGCCGCCGACCGTCCGGCCGACCGTGGCGGAACACCCGCCCCGCCGACCGGCTCGACCGCAACCGCGACGACCGGCCCGGGCGTCCCCTCTCATACACATCCCGTACACACCGTCGCCGGCGACGGAAGGGCGGATGATCTCGATAGGGTGGCGGCCGGTACACCCGGTCATGGGCCACCGCCGGTCGGGGCCGTCGCTTGGAGGAACCTTCTTCGATGTCAGGCAATAGCGTTCCCGGCCAGGGGGCCGCGCCGCGGCGCTCCCCCGAGGCGTTGCCGCCGCGTTCCAAATTGGCGATCACCGCGAGTCGGGTGACCGCGGCCATCTCGCGGCGCGCCGGCAAGGGCAGCGGCTCGGTCATCGGCGGCAAGCTCGCGCTGCGGCTCGCCCCGGACCTGCTCGCGCAGTTGTCGGTGGGGTTGCAGGTGGTGCTGATCTCCGGCACCAACGGCAAGACCACCACCACGCGTCTGGTCGCCGAGGCGATGCGCGCCGCGGGTCCCGTGGTGTCCAACGCGCTGGGCGCGAACATGCCTGCGGGAATCACCTCCGCGCTGGCCGGCGCGGGCGACGAGGCGCGCTACGGCGTGATCGAGGTCGACGAGAAGTACCTGGCCGGTGTCGCTCGCGACTCCGACCCGGTGGCCATCGCGCTGCTCAACCTCTCCCGTGACCAGCTCGACCGGGCCGCCGAGACCCGCATGCTCGCCGAGAAGTGGCGCGAGGGCCTGCGCGGGCGCGACGCGATCGTGGTCGCCAACGCCGACGACCCGCTGATCGTGTGGGCCGCGTCGTCCAGCAAGGACGTGCTCTGGGTCGCGGCCGGGCAGACCTGGCAGGAGGACTCCTGGTCCTGCCCGCAGTGCGGTGGCGTGATGCAGCGTCCGGGCGACGACTGGTTCTGCTCGCAGTGCGACTTCCGCCGCCCCTCCCCCACGTGGTCGCTCGCCGGGGAGCAGATGGTCGACCCCGACGGGCGGATCTGGCCGCTGCACCTGCAGCTGCCCGGCCGGGCCAACCGGGCCAACGCGGTCACCGCGGCGGCCATAGCGTCGTTGTTCGGCGTGCCCGTCGAGGCCGCCCTGGAGCGGATGAAGCACGTCACGGCCGTCGCCGGTCGCTACGACGTGGTCGACTACATGGGCCGCAAGCTGCGGCTCCTGCTGGCGAAGAACCCGGCCGGCTGGGTCGAGACGTTCTCGCTGATCAACCCGCCGCCGACGCCGGTGATCCTGTCCGTCAACGCGCTGGACGCGGACGGCAAGGACACCTCGTGGATCTGGGACGTCGACTTCACCCAGCTCGCCGGCCGTCCGCTGTTCGTCCTCGGTCAGCGCCGCCTGGACCTGGCGGTCCGCCTGGAGGTCGCGGGCCTGCAGTTCCAGGTCTTCGAGACGGCCGCCCAGGCGGTGGCGGCCTGCCCGCCCGGCCAGATCGAGGTCATCGCCAACTACACGGCGTTCCAACAGCTGCGCAAGACGATCAAGGAAGCGGCACAGGCATGATCGGTGAGAGCAGGCTGCGCCTGGTCTGGATCTACCCGGACCTGCTCAGCACATATGGCGACCAAGGCAACGCGCTGATCGTGGAGCGGCGCGCGCTGATGCGCGGCATCGAGGTCGAGCGCGTGGACGTACGCTCCGACCAGCCCGTGCCCACCTCCGGCGACATCTACCTGATCGGCGGCGGCGAGGACCGGCCGCAGCGCCTGGCCGCGGAGCGGTTGCGCCGCGACCCGGGCCTGGCCACGGCGGTGGGCGCGGGCGCCGCACTGCTGGCGGTCTGCGCGGGCTACCAGATCATCGGTACCGAGTTCATCGACGACCTGGACCAGCCCGAGGCGGGCCTGGGTCTGCTCGACGTGCGATCCGGACGCGGCGCGCCGGGCAAGCGCTGCGTCGGCGAGGTGCTGGCCGAGGTCGACCCGGCGCTCGGGCTACCGGTGTTGTCCGGCTTCGAGAACCACCAGGGCGTCACGTACGTGGGCCCCGGCGCCAAGCCGCTGGCCAGGGTCACCCACGGCAACGGCAACGGCACGGGCGACGGCACCGAGGGCGCGTACGCGGGTCGGGTGATCGGCACGTACATGCACGGTCCGGTGATGTCCCGCAACCCGGCGCTGGCCGACCTGCTGCTCACCTGGGCCACCGGCGTGCCGCTGACCCCGCTGGGCGACCACTGGCACGAGCAGCTGCGCTCGGAGCGTCTGCGCACCGTGCGCGCCGCCGCCTCGAACTGACCCACCCCGCACCTGCGTCGGGCCCGCATACCGTCGAGGTATGCGGGCCCGATCGCGTGTCGCCCTCGGCGGGCGCCCGTTCAGGGCGTGTGTACCGCCCCGTGCGGGTCCTCGCAGTGGCCGCGTGTGGCGCCGATGGACAACACCGTCGGGTCGGCGTGGTCGACCTGGAGCGTGGTGTGGGTGATCGAGTACCGCTCGCGCAACCGTTCCTGCAACCGGTCGCGGACCCGGTGGCAGTCGTCGCCGGGCTCGACCAGGACATGCGCGGACAGCGCCGGGAAGCCCGACGTGATGGTCCAGATGTGCAGGTCGTGGATCTCGGTGACGCCCTCGACCGAGGCCAGGTCGGCGCCGACCGCGTCCGGGTCGACGCCCGTGGGGGCGGCCTCCAGGAAGATCCGCCACGACTCGCCGACCAGCGCGATGCCGGACTTGAGCATCAGCGCCGCCACGACCAGCGACGCGATCGCGTCCGCGCGGGCGAAGCCGGTGGTGAGCACCACGATGCCGGAGACCAGGGTGGCGATGAACGCCCACAGGTCGTTGAGGATGTGCTGGTAGGCACCCTCGACGTTGAGACTGGAGCGGTTGGCCTTGGAGATCAGCCAGGCCGCGATCACGTTGATCACGATGCCGACCGCGGCAGTCACGATGACCAGGCCGCCCTCGACGTCGGGCGGCGTGATCAGCCGGCGCACCGCCTCGTAGGTGAACCACACCGCGAGCACCAGGAACGTGATGCCGTTGACCTGGGCGGACAGGATCTCCGCCCGCTTGAAGCCGTACGTCCACCGCCCCCGCGCGGGCCGGGCCGCGAGGCGCATCGCCACCAGCGCAAGACCGATCGCGAACGCGTCGGTGACCATGTGGCCGGCGTCGGTGATCAGGGCCAACGAACTCGCCAGGATGCCGACCGTGACCTCGACGACGATGAACGCGCCGATCAGGACGAGCGCGGCGGTCAGGTAGCGCCGGTCGGCGTCGGCGGCGACGCCGTGCGAGTGCCCGGCGTGGCTGCCGCCGCCGTGGTCGTGCCCGGCGTGCGCCGCGTCGTCGTGATCGCCGACGCCGGGGCCGCGGACCGGCTCGGTGGTCCCGGGCCCGCCCGGGGCGCCGT
Source organism: Embleya australiensis (assembly GCF_051903075.1). Lineage (NCBI taxonomy): Bacteria > Bacillati > Actinomycetota > Actinomycetes > Kitasatosporales > Streptomycetaceae > Embleya > Embleya australiensis. The sequence continues at coordinate 6,855,879 of NZ_CP182422.1, read as the reverse complement.
GGTCGTGGTCGCGGGTGCTCATCGGGGTCCTCCGGGGATCTCGGTCGCGCAGCCGATGTGATCGGTGGCCGGGGCGTGGCCGATGTGCGCCAACGCCACGTCCAGAAGCAGGCGCACGTGGGCGTCCGCGAGGCGGTAGTAGGCCAGCCGCCCCTCCCGGCGCACCGTCACCACCTGGTGTGCGCGCAGCAGCCGCAACTGGTGGGAGACGGCCGATTCGCCCTGCCCGCACGCGGCCGCGAGGTCGCGTACGCACAGTTCGCCCTCCAGGAGCGCCACCAGCAGGGTCAACCGCCCCGGGTCGCCGAGCAGCGCGAACACGTCGGCCGTCTCGGCCAGGTGCGCGCCGTCGGGCAGCCGCGACCGCACCGAGTCCACCAGATCGGCGTTCACCGGCTGCGCCATCGGGCCGCCTCCGTCGTCATTCCCATATGCCACCTCGGGTCGGCTTCGACATCGTAACGTCTGAATAGATCTTCATACGAACACCTGCACAAAACATAGGGGCAGGGGGTATGCGTTCGCAAGCGGGACGGGGCCGATCGGGGGTTACCCCCACCCCGGACAGACCGGCTCGCGCGATGTCGCGCCACCCCGGAGCCGGCCGATTCTGGTGCACGCAAGAAAGCACCGATTCGATCGTTCGACCCGAGCTCGTCCCGCTCGTACCGCATCGGAACAGGAACCACGATGACCAAGCTGTTCGGCACCTGTGCCACGGTGGCCGCCGCCACCCTGCTCGCCACCACCGCCGGCATCGCCTCGGCAACGGCCGACACCGCGCCTCGCGAGCGCCCGTCACCCCACCAGGACGGCGTCTGGCAGGTGGACGGCTACGGCACCGTGCTGACCATCGAGAACGGCACGCTGCAGCAGTACGACACCACCGCGATCAGCTGCCTCAAGGGCTCGACCGCGACCCGCGCGACGGTGGACGGCGACACGATCGGCTACCAGGCGGACAACAGTCGCGTCCTCGCCGTACGGGTGAACCCGAACCGCAGGCAGGCCACGCTGCGGTTCACCGACGCACCGGACCACCGCAACCTGCGCCGCGTCGCGGCCCTGCCGGCGGCCTGCTCCCGCCCCCTGCCCGGGGACCCGCGCACCACGTTCGACGTCTTCTGGCGGACCTTCGCCGAGAACTACCCGTTCTTCGCCGCCAAGGGCGTCGACTGGCAGGCCGTCGGCGATCGTTACCGGCCCCGGGTCGGCCCGAACACCACCGACGACGAACTCTTCGCGATCTTCCGGGAAATGCTGGACCCGCTCGACGACGCGCACCTGTACCTGAGCGGCGGCCCGAACCGCTTCTTCGCCGAGGCCCGCCCCGGCACGACCGCCCCGACGCCCGAACTCGACACGAGGATCAAGGCGTACATCCAGGAGCGCGACCTGGGCGCCGACCACCCGCTGACCGAGTACGGCCAGGGTCGGATCAGCTACACGGACCTGCCCGACGGCCAGGGCTACCTGCGCGTCTCCGGGTTCCTCGGCTACGTCGAGGACCCCAAGGGCGGCTACACCGTCAACGCCGCCGAACTCGACCGGGCGCTGAACTCCATCCTGACCACCGAACGGGTGGGGCGACTGCGCGGGTTGATCGTCGACCTGCGCGTCAACGGCGGCGGCGCGGACAACCTCGGCCTGAACCTGGCCGCCCGCCTGACCGACCGCCCCTACTTCGCCTACGCCAAGCAGGCCCGCAACGACCCCCTCGACCCCACCCGCTTCACCCGCGCCCAGCCCATCCAGGTCCGCCCCACCCCGGGCGTGCCGCACTACACCGGCCCGCTCGCGGTCCTGACCGGCGGCTCCACCGTCAGCGCCGGCGAGACCTTCACCCAGTCCCTGATGAACCGCCCCGGCCACACCGTCCGCATCGGCGAGGCGACCCAGGGCGTCTTCTCCGACGTCCTCGACCGGGCCCTCCCCAACGGCTGGCAGTTCGGCCTTCCCAACGAGGTCTTCCGCACCCGCGACGGCCGCACCTTCGACGGCACGGGAATCCCCCCGCACATCACCGAACCGGTCTTCACCGACGAGGAGTTCACCCACCACAAGGACTCCGCCTTCGACCGCGCGACGGCCGAACTCCGCAGCCGAACGAACTGACCCCGCCTTCCCCCCTTCGGGACCTGCGCCGCCTGGTACGCGCGCAGGTCCCACGCGCGTGACGGAAACTCGGATGCGAGAGTCGTGCGTCGCGCCTAGGCTGCACGTTTTGGGCTCGGACGGGCGTGGAAACGACCGTCGGTGGATCGGAGATGCACGAAATATGACCAGTCGACTGTTCGCCGTCAGCTTCCGCGCGACCGACCCGACGGGCCTGGCGCGGTTCTGGTCGCAGATCCTGGGGTGGGAGGCGGGCACCGACAGTGCGGACGAGGTCGCGATCCTGTCGCCCGATCCCGCCGGGTTTCGGGTGCGTTTCCTACCGAGTCGGGAGCCGAGGATCGGCCGGAATCGTATGCACTTCGACCTGACGAGCGCCTCCCCGGAGGTTCAGTCGCAGACCGTGGCGCGGGCGCTGGAGCTGGGCGGCCGGCACCTCGACGTGGGCCAACTCCCGGAGGAGACCCACGTGGTGCTCGCCGATCCGGACGGCAACGAGTTCTGCGTCATCGCGGCGGGCAACAGGTTCCTCTCCGACACCGGCCCCGGCCGCATCGGCGCGCTCTCCTGCGACGGTACGCGGGAGGTCGGCTACTTCTGGAGCAAGGCACTGGGGTGGCCGCTGGTCTGGGACCACGACGAGGAGACCGCGATCCAATCCCCCGACGGCGGCCCGAAGATCACGTGGGGCGGCCCCCCGGTGGCGCCCAAGACGGGCCCGAACCGGCTGTACCTCGACCTGGCGCTGCCCGCCGACGCCGACCGGGAAGCGGAGATCGCCCGGCTGATCTCGCTCGGCGCGACGCGCCCCGACGCCGCCGAGGACGCCGCCGGCCGGGTGTTGTTGATCGACCCCGACGGCAACGAATTCACCCTGCGCCGGTCCTGATAGCCGCCTGTCGTCGGCGTTCGCTAGCTTTCCGGGCATGTCGATCACCGCACACCTGCGCGACTCGGCCCGGCTGCCGGGTGGCGGGGCCCTGATCAGCGGCTGCGCCCTGAACAAGCATCGGAGCGGGTCGCCTCGCGGCATGCTCCGGAACGGGCACGAGTTGGAGGTCTACGACCTGGACGAACTGTTCGCCGGGGAGCTTGCCCCGATCGCCGTCTTCCCCGTTCCGTGGCCCGGGTGGGGCAACGGCATCGACGCGCTGAGCCCCGACGCGTCGTTCGCGGTGTTCTCCGGTCAGCGTGCCGTGACCGCCGTGGGCGCCGACGGCGAGCGGTTGTGGGAGTACCGGCACAGCTGTTGGGGGCCGGAGTTCGGTCACACCCACACAGGCGACGAACAGCAGGTGTGCCACGGCTTCGAAAGCGGCTCCTGCCACGTCTCCGACGATGGCCGACACGTCTGGGCCCACGTCGTGCTCGGCGGACACGACGTGGACTGGAAGGACTGGCACGAGTGCTGGGTGGTCCTGGACGCCCGGGACGGACGGGAACTCGCCCGCATGCGGCTGGAGGACAGCGCGGCCGCCGGCTCACACCACCTCTCCCACCCGGACGGAATCCACGTCGGCCTCTGCATCGGCATGGGCCAGGACGGCATCCTGTTGCACTGGGCCCGCCTGGACGGCGACAAGCTGACCGGGTGGGACCTGAACGACGACATGGACCGCATCCTGACGGACGTCCACCCGGGTCACGACGGCTTCCTGACCGTCGAACACCACGGCGCCGACCTGCGTCTCCACGCCCTGGACGGCGCGGTGCTCGCCGAGAGAGTCCCGGAATCGGACGACGACGAGTGTCCGTCCCGGTGGGACCACGGCTGCGGCTTCGTCGACGCCGACACGGTCATCGCCACCACGGTCGACGCCGACGAAGACGAGGAACGCCCCGTCCGACACTGGCTGTTGCACGCTCGAACCCTCGCTGTCCGCGGTTTTGTCACCTACCCCACGGGCCCGATCGCCGGCTACGTATGCCCCCTCGGCGACGGAACCTGGCTCACGTACGACAGGGACACCGAATCCCTCCACCGCTGGACCGCGTCGGCGCCGTAAAACCGAATCCACCGACGTCAGGACGGTCTCGGGTCGCGGTCCAGCGCGGCCCACCAGCGGGCGGCCGGGGTGTGGATCCGCCGCCAGGTGGTGATGAACAGGTCGTTCGCGGTGCCGCCGGGCCAGTCGAGCGGGAGGAGCGCGGCCGGCAGGCGCGGGTCGCGCTCGAAGGTCCGGCGCCACGCGTGCACCATGCGGGTGCGCAGGACGAAGGCCGCTTCGTCGGAGTCGGCGCGCGCGTCGGCGAAGCGCGCGACGAAGTCGTCCAGGATCGTGCGCACCGCGGCCAGGTCCCACGCCTGTTCGACCAGCGCCCGTTCCCGCGCGGCGTCGCACACGGTCGACGTCATCCACGTCGCGTGTGCCGACAGGCCCCGCTCGGCGATCAGCGCGCGCAGTGCGTCCACCCCGCCCGGGTCGGCCGCGATCCACACCCCCCGGCCCAGGTCGCCGAAGCCCTCGAAGGCGAGTTGCTCCTCGACCACCGCCCGCGCCTCCCGCAGCGCCGCCGGTGGGCGGAACAGGAGTTGTTGCCACTGCCCCGACCAGGGCGTCTCCCGGGTCGCCCGGGCCAGCCGCTCGGTCCAGCCGGTGAGCAGGCGATACAGCGACGGCGCGAGGGTCAGCCGGGTGTAGCGCCCCTCGGACCGGGCAAGCAGCCACCCCTCCCCGCTCAGCCGGGTGATCGCCCGCCGGGTCGCCGCCTCCGGCACCCCGAGCGTGTCGAGCGCGGCCACCACCGTGGGCGACCACACCCCGTCGTGCCCCGGCCAGCGCACGTACTCCCCCAGCACGGTCAGCAGCAGCGTGCGCGCACTCGGCCCGCCGTCGGCGGTGCGCCGGGTGCGCGGGCCGGTCGAGGTGGCCGCGGTCGACCCGGCCGACGTCCCGCTCGCGCCCCTTGTTTCCTCGCCATCCTCCATGTAGGACATAACTCATCCAAGCACGTTCTTGTGTCCTATGAAAGTGCGCCACGCGTCCGACGAAAGGCCCGCACGTGTCAGAGGCCGCCCCACCGACCCGCTTCGGCGCGTTCATCGCGCCCTACCACGGCATCGACGGCAACCCCGCGCTGCAACTGCGCCGCGATCTCGACCTGGTCGGGCACCTGGACGCCCTCGGCTTCGAGGAGGCGTGGATCGGCGAGCACCACTCGGCCGGCTACGAAACCATCGCCTCCCCCGAGGTGTTCATCGCCGCCGCCGCCGAACGCACCACCCGGATCCGGCTCGGCACCGGCGTCAACTCGCTGCCGTACCACCACCCGCTGGTCCTGGCCGACCGCATCGTGCAACTCGACCAACAGTCGCGCGGGCGGGTGATGTTCGGCTCCGGGCCCGGCCAACTGGCCTCGGACGCCTTCATGATGGGCATCGACCCGATGCGCCAGCGGAGCATGATGGCCGAGGCGCTGGCCGCGATCGTCCCGCTCCTGCGCGGCGAGACGGTGACCATGAGGACCGACTGGTTCACCCTGGACCAGGCCCGACTGCACCTGGGCCCGTACACCCGCGCGGGCATCGAGACCGTGTGCGCCTCCACCGTCTCCCCCTCCGGATCGGTCCAGGCCGGCACCCACGGCATGGGCCTGCTCTCGCTCGCCGCCGCCGACCCGTCCGGCTTCGCCGCGCTGGCGACCAACTGGGACGTCTACGCCAAGACCTGCGCCGAGCACGGCCATGTAGCCGACCGCGAACGCTGGCGCCTGGTCGTGCCGATGCATCTGGCCGAGACCGCCGAGGCGGCGCGCGAGCAGGCCGAGTACGGGGTGCACCACCTCGTCGACTACATCCAGGGCCTGTCCGGGATGACCATGCCGTGGGGGGCGACGCCCGAGGCGGCGATCGCGCAGTGGACCGGCGAGGGTTTCCCCACCTTCGGCGTCGCGATGATCGGCACTCCCGCGCAGGCGATCGAGCGGATCACCGCGATGGCGGAGCGCTCCGGCGGCTTCGGCACGCTGCTGCTGCTCGACCTGCCGATCGCCCGGCCCGCCGACAAGTGGCGCAGCTACGAGTTGTTCGCCGAGTACGTGGTGCCGCACTTCACCGGCGCCAACCGCCCCCGGCAGGCCTCGATGGCCTGGACGAACGAGAACAGCGAACGTTTCATCGGCGCGCTGCGCCAAGCGGTCGTGGCGGCGATGACCCCGCCGGCGTCCTGACCGACCCCGCCCGAACCCCATCCACCCGAAGTCCAGGGAGACGCCCATCATGCGAGCAGCGGTACTGCGCGGCGGCACGTTCACCGTCGAGGACATCGCGGCCCCCGAACCCGGCGAGGGTCAGGTCCTCGTGGAGACGGTGGCCTGCGGGATCTGCGGCTCGGACCTGTCCGCGTACAAGCACACCGCGGAATTCCTCCGGGCCTCGATCGACTCGGACACCCCCTCGTTCGTGTTCGACCCGGACGCCGACCTGGTCATGGGCCACGAACTGGCCGCGCGGGTGGTGCGCCCGGGCCCGGGGGTGACCGGGTTCGAGCCGGGCGAGGTGGTGGTCGGGCTGCCGTGGGCGCTCGACGGCGGCGGTGTACTGCGCACCATCGGCTTCTCCAACACCTTCCCGGGCGGCTTCGGCGAGCGCATGGTGATGCAGGCCGCGGCGCTGGTCAAGGTGCCCGGACACGTGCCGCCGCACGTCGCGGCGCTGACCGAGCCGCTGGCCGTCGGCTTCGGCAACGTGGCCCGCTCCGGCGCCGAACGCGGCGGCGCGGCGATCGTGATCGGCGCCGGCCCGATCGGCCTGGGCGCGATCGCCGGTCTGATCGAACGCGGCGTCGCGCCCGTCGTGGTCTCCGAACCCTCGCCGCGCCGGCGCGCCCTCGCCCGCGTGTTCGGCGCGCACGTGGTGGTCGACCCGGCCGAGCGCGATCCGTTCGACGCGTGGCGCGAGGACGCCGAGCCGGGGCAACCGCTGACCATCTTCGAGTGCTCCGGTAAGGCCGGCATGTTCGACCGGATCACCTACGCCGCGCCCCGCGGCGCCACGGTGCTGCTGATCGGGGTGTGCATGACCGAGGACACCTTCCGACCGGTGGTCGGGATCTACAAGGACCTCACGGTGAAGATGTGCCTGACCTATCCGCCCGAGGAGTATCCGAAGACCCTCGCCCGGATCGCCGCCGGCAGCGTGGACGCGGCATCGCTGATCACCGGTCAGGTCGGCTTCGAGGGGGTGGCCGCGGCGATCGACACCCTCGGCAGGCCCGACGAACACGTCAAGGTCCTGGTGCGCCCGCACCTGGCCGGTACGGAGGTGCATCCACCCGAGGCGTGACGAACGCCGACCGGCGGGCACCGGGCTCGTCGGCGCCCGTCAGTGCTCGTCCGTGCTCGTCCGTGCTCGTCCGCGAAGCGGTGGGCGCCCCGTCCCCGCTCGCCCGCGGAGCGGTGGGCGCGCGGAACACGCATCACGCGTAAGGGTGGACCCGGGACGGCCGCCCCTGGCGCGCGCTGTGCGTGGGCGGCGCGCTCGCCAGGGCGTTTCGCCGACGCGCGCCCCCGAACGCCCCGCCGACGGAGGTGTGGAAGTGTCGCAAACTGGACGCGGCGGGCGTCGGAATCGGTACGCTCCGAGGGAATTCCCTCGGAAGTTCCGTACACCCGCCATCGGGGACATCATGAGCCACACCAGGCGCCGCAACGGCGCCGTGTCCGTCCGTCACGTGACCGCCACCGGTTCGGGAGGCGCGGCATGACCGTGCTCAACGATGCCCACCCGGTGTGTCGATTCGACCTGCCGCCGCACGAGGCGGAGGTGTCCGCGGCCCGTCGCAAGGTCGTCGCGATCGCCGTCGAGTGGGGCATGCCCGCCCACGGCGATCTGGTGGACACCCTGCGTCTGGTGGTCTCCGAACTGGTGACCAACGCGATCCGACACGCGGGCGTACTGACCCCCGCCATCGCGGTGACCGTGCGCGGCACGGCCGAGGGGGCGCTCCAGGTCGGCGTGCACGACCGACATCCGTTCTGCCCCAAGGCCCTGGTGGAGACGGTCGACGACGACAGCGGCCGCGGCCTGCTGATCGTGAAGACGCTGGTCGCGGAGGCCGGCGGATACGCGGGGATCCAGCCGGACGCGGCCGGCGGCAAGACCGTGTGGGTGTGCCTGCCGCTGCGCTGAGCCCCCGCGCGGGGCCGGCCGGGTCGGGGCCTCGCCGGCCGACTCGACCGTCGGTTCCGTCACATCGCCTCGCTCCCATCGGTCATGTCGGTGACACGACACCACGGAAATGTGAGACCGATGGACGAGAACGACTTCCTTGCCGGCCGCTTCGAGGAACACCGGGCCCACCTGCGCGCGGTGGCGTACCGCATGCTCGGTTCGTTCAGCGAGGCCGACGACGCGGTCCAGGACACGTGGATCCGGCTCAGCGGTACGGACGTGCGCGAGATCGACAACCTGGGCGGCTGGCTGACCACGGTGGTCGCCCGGGTGTCGCTGAACATGCTGCGTTCACGCCGGACCCGCCGCGAGGATCCGCTGGAGGCGTTCGTCGCGGACCCGACGGTCTGCACGGCCGAGGGAAACGACCCCGAGCACCAGGCGATGCTGGCCGACTCGGTCGGTATGGCGCTGCTGGTCGTCCTGGAGACGCTCGCCCCGGCCGAACGGCTCGCCTTTGTGCTGCACGACATGTTCGCGCTGCCGTTCGACGAGATCGCGCCCATCGTGGACCGCACGCCCACCGCGACCCGGCAGCTGGCCAGTCGGGCCCGCCGCCGGGTCCAGGGCTCGCCCGGTGACCTCGAGGTGGACCCCACCCGGCAGCGCGAGGTGGTCGGCGCCTTCCTGGCCGCGTCGCGCGGCGGCGACTTCCAGGCACTGCTCGCCCTGCTCGACCCCGACGTGGTGCTGCGCGCGGACTCGGCGGCGATCGCGGTCGGCGCCATGGCCGAGGTACGCGGCGCGGCGGCGGTGGCGGAGACCTTCTCCGGCCGGGCCCAGGCCGCACGGCCCGCCCTGCTCGACGGCATCGCCGGCCTGGCGTGGGCACCGGGCGGCGAACCCAGGGTCGTCTTCGGATTCATGATCGCGAGCGGCCGCATCGTCGGCATCGACCTGCTGTCCGACCCGGCCTACCTGCGCGACACGGATGTGCGGCTGCTGGACGGGTGAAGCCGCCCTCTGCGTTCACCACTTCAGATCGAACCGCTGTTCCACGACGTCGATCCCCCACGTGCGCGCGGGACGCTCCTCGGTCCCCGTCGTCCTCAACAACTCCTTCCCGTCTCCCTGACCGAAACGACCAACGCCCGCGAGGATCAGATCCCGACGACCTTGAGCATGGTGACCACCAGGACGTCGCGGCTGATCTCGTACTCGGTGATCACCCCCGCGAGGCACGCCGAGCGCCGGTCCTTGTCGCCTCGGATGGCGGCGCCGTGGGCGTAGAGATCGCGGGCCATGCCGGCTACCGCGCGGTCGAAGCCGCGGCGGGTCGAGGCGGAGAGGGCGGCGTATTCGCTGCGGGCCCGGTCGGAGTACTGCACGTAGCAGCTGCTCATGGCTCCACCGGGTTCCCGTCGGTGTCGACGACTCCGGTGAGGTCGCCGGAGCGAATGCGCTCGGCGTCGGCGTCGATGCGGGCGTGCTCCTCCGGGGGGATGGCCCAGTGGACGGCGATGGCGGCCAAGTCCTTGAGGGGGGCGTTGCCGATCTCCTTGTCGAAGGCGTCGCGCCGGTCTTCGGGAAGGGCGGCGCGGATGTCGACCAGGGTGCCGGGGAGTTCGGTGGGGACGCCGTCGACGGTGGTGGTGATGGTCGGCCGGTCGGGGTCGCGAAGGTCGTGGTCCATGCCTTCAGGGTGGCATCGCGATCCGGATGACCGGTAGCCGGCGCACCCGGGCGGACCACGCGCCGGATGGTGCGCCGGGCCTTACCCGCACACGAGTTCGACAACCGCGGCCGTGTCGAATCTCGGGCACGTCCTGCTCGCGGACGGCGAACCGGAAGGAGTCGAACTCGTGGCCCGTCGGGTCGGCGGGGTGGGTGTCGGTGGGGCGTGGGAGGGTGGTTGGTTCAAGATCGTTTGTACGGTGTCCGGGAGCGCGGCGTGGGTGGAATCGGCGAGGGTGTGTACGTGGTGCGCAATGTGCACAGTGGGCTCGTGCTGGAGGTCGAGGGGGGCCGGACCGGGGGCGGGGCCCGGGTGGTGCAGGGGGCCGACGACGGTACGACCGCGCAACATTGGCGGGTATTGGCGGTCCATCCCGGTGGGGCCGTGTATCACCTGGAGCACGTGGTCGCCGGGAAGCGGCTGGACGTGATCGGGGCCTCCGTGGAGAACGGGGCCTACGTACAGCTCTGGCGGGCCAACAACTTCGGCGCGCAGGAGTGGATCCTGGAGGAGCACGCGGAACAGGCGGGGCGGGTCACGCTGATCAACTACGTCAGCGGCCTGCTGCTGGAGGTCGCCGACGGCAGTACGGAGGTCGGCGGGGCCGTACGGCAGTGGGAGGACACCGACCACCCGTCGCAGTGGTGGACGTTCGAACCACGCTGAGCCGCGCCCGCCGCCGAAGCGTTCCGAACCGCACCGGCCGCGCCCGAGGCGCCTGCCCCTACGCCGCGGCCACCACCTGGGCGCGTGCCAGCGCGGGCACGGCCGGGCGGGGCCGGGCGTCGGGGCGGGTGAAGACGAACAGTCGCAGCACCACGAAGCGGCCGATCCCGGCCAGGCCGGACGCGCCCAGGTAGACGCCCTGTTCGACCAGGACACCCGCGCCCGGGGCCGCCGCGTGCAGGCCCAGCATCGCGGCCGTGGTGACCAGGTACGCGGCCAGCGCGCTGAGCGCGGACTGCCCGTGCGCGCGCAGCCCCGCCCGGCCGCCGCCGAAGGTGAACCGGCTGTGCAGCTCGGTGGCGGCCACCGTGGAGACCACGGTCACGAACGCGTTGGCGACCGCGATCGGCATCGTGCCGGAGAGTACGACCAGCGCACCGGAGGAGGCGATCCCGGTACCGCCGCCGAAGACCACGAAGCGCGCGAACGCGGCGATCGGACCGGACTTCCCGCTCTCGCCGCCCGCCGCCTCGCCGCTGGTCTCCGCGCTGCTCTTCCCCGTGGTCTTCATAGGCTTCAGCCTAGAAACGAATGAGGCAAACGAGCTTCCTGATTCGCTCGATGCACGCGGGATTCTCGATAAAAACACAGAACCAAGCCTGGCGGAAGACACAGCCCCGACGCACCGGGTTTTTCACCGCCGGCGCCACGCCCACCGGAGGGCGCCACGCCTACCGAAGGCGCCCGCCACCCGAGTGCGCCCCGACCGAAGCCGATCGGAGCGCTCGCTCCCCGGGTCGCCCGGCGCTAGGCCCTGTCCGGCGGATCTTGGCGGGGCCGCGCCGCCCGGCACCGCGCCTCGCCGCACCGGAGAAACAGCCGAATAGAACCACTATGCGGCTGCTTCTCCGGCACGCCGATGCACGGCACCGGACGACGCGGCCTGATCCACCAAGTTCCGCCGGACAGGACCTAGTTGGCCGAGGTGAAGACCAGCGTCGCGTTGTGTCCGCCGAAGCCGAACGCGTTGGCCACCGCGACGTTGAGCGGGCCGACCCTGGGTTCCTTGGCGACCACGTCCAGGTCGATGTCCGGGTCCTGCGAGTCCAGGTTGATCGTGGCCGGGACGACCCCGTCGCGCAGTGCCGACACCGCCGCGACCGCGGCGATCGCGCCGGCGCCGCCGCACAGGTGGCCGAGCATCGACTTGATCGCGGTGACCGCCGCGTGCGTACCGATCGCCTCGGTGATCGACGCGGCCTCCAGCACGTCGCCGGCCGGGGTCGAGGTCGCGTGCGCCTGGATGTGGTCCACGTCGGCGCCGGTGACGCCCGCCTCGGCCATCGCCAGCCGCAGCGCCCGGACCTGGCCGGGGCCGTACCCGGCGGTGATGTGGTTCGCGTCCGAGGTGACCCCGGCGCCGGCCAGGTACGCGTGTACGAACGCACCGCGCGCCGCCGCGAATTCGGCCCGCTCCAGGACCACGAGCGCGGCCCCCTCGCTCATCACGAAGCCGTTGCGCGTGACGTCGAACGGACGCGACGCGGTCGCGGGATCGCCGCCGTGCGTGGACAACGCGCGGGCCTGCGCGAAGCCGGCGATGGGCAGCGCGCCTATCGTCGCCTCGGCACCGCCCGCGACCACCACGTCGGCGCGGCCGAGGCGGATCAGGTCCAGGCCGTAGGCGATCGCCTCGGAGCCCGACGCGCACGCGCTCACGGGGGTGTACGCGCCGGCCCGGGCGCCCAGCTCCATGCTCACCTGCGCGGCCGGCCCATTGGGCATCAGCATCGGCACGGTGTGCGGGGACACCCGGCGCACCCCGGACTCGGCCAGCAGGTCGTGCTGCGCGAGCATCGTCATGGCGCCGCCCATGCCGGTACCGACCACGACGGCGAACCGTTCCGGCTCGACCGCCGGCGCGCCCGCGTCCTGCCACGCCTCACGCGCCGCCACCAGCGCGGCCTGCTGACAGCGGTCGAGCCGCCGGGCCTTGACCCGGTCGAGCACAGTCTCGGGGCAGACCTTCATCCGCCCGGCGATCCGCACCGGTAGGTCGGCTGCCCAGGGATCCGTCAGCGCGCCGATTCCCGACTCGCCCGCCAGCAGGGCCGCCCACGTCGAGGGCACATCCCCGCCCAACGGCGTGGTCGCACCCATCCCCGTCACCACCACATCGGTCCTGCCGAGCGACATACAACGCACCCCAGCTCAGTCGAAGCCTTGTCAAAACGCGACACAGACGACCGGCGCACGATCGCGACCCGGTCACTTGTCTCGCAACGCTGTCAGGGATACGTCGGCGCCGGGGTATCGACACCGATAAAGAGGACGTCCTAATACTTGTGGAGACCCGACAACCGACCGGTAACCGACCCCGCGCCGCAAATCCTGCGAAACACCCTGATATCAGCCGAAGTCAAACGCCCGCGGTCGGCATCTTCGGCCGGCGCGGGACACGAATCGAGCCGGCCCCGGGGCGGCTCCCGCCGGGGGGCATTATCAACGAATCAGGGACGGTTGACCCGAATTTCCGGAAGATCGACTAAAACCGGGCGAAGCGTCGCGACCATGGTCATTCGCGACTTTCCCGCAGTCGATCCCAGGGGGACCGCCATGGCCTGGTACTCCGGAGCCACCAAACGTGAACTACAACCCGAATCCGACTCCCAACCCGGCATCCGCCCCACCCAGCTGATCCTTCACTCGATCGCCGCGCCGTGGTCCGGGGAACGGATGTACGAGTACTGGCGCGACTCGACCAACCTGGAGTCGCACTTCGGCTGCGCGTACGACGGGGGTCTGTTCCAGTTCATCGGCACCGAGACCCGCGCCGACGCCAACGCGTCGGCGAACCGGCGGGCCGACGGCACCGGAGCGGTCAGCTGCGAGAGCGCAAGCAACCTGGAGCACACCGACCCGTGGACCGACGCCCAGATCGCGAGCCTGATCCGGCTCGGCGTCTGGCTGCATGAACGGCACGGACTGCCGCTGCGGGTGTGCCGCACCTGGGACGACCCGGGCTACGGCTACCACCGCATGTTCGCCCAGTGGTCGCTGGGCGGCACCGCCTGCCCCGGCGATGCGCGGGTGCGACAGTTCACCGAGCTGGTCTTCCCCGGGATCGTGGCCGCCGCCACGGGCGGCCCGGCCGTCGACATCCCGGCCCAGCGGCCCGCCGTGGACCTGGCCGAACTGGTCGCGGCGGCGCGTTCGGACCCGGAGCGGGCCGGGACGCCCGTCACCTACATGGGGACACGCATGGTCGAGAACGCGCTGGTCGCGGAGGGGTTGCTGGCCGAGGGCCTGGCCGACGGGCACTACGGCACCGCGACCGTGCGGGCGTACGCGGAGTGGCAGCGCAGGCTCGGCTACAGCGGCGCCGACGCCGACGGCATCCCGGGCCGCCGCTCGCTGTCCCGGCTGGGCGACCGGCACGGGTTCACGGTGGCGTGAGCGATCCGCGAGCCGCGAGCCGCGCTCCACGAGTCCGCCGGGCCCGGAGCGCGGCGCCCTACGCCCCGATCGGCGTCGCTATACGCCCCGATCGGTGGCCACGAGCAGGCCGGTGACTATCGCCAGGAGCGACCACACCAGCCACGTCCACGCGACCGCTTCGTAGACCGCGCTGTACAGGCCGAGAATGGTCAGCAGTACGAGCGTGCAGACCACCATGCCGCGACTCTGCGGACCGTAGGTACGGATCATCGTCGCCTCCTCCGTCGGAGTCCGGGAACGCACCCGTGCGAGCCACGGTAGCGCAGCGCGTTCGACCACCGACAGATCACGACCGGTCGCAAACGCGCAGCGTGCGGGTCGGCACCCGGGGGTGGCCGCACCCGTCACAACCCGAATGGCCGCACCCGTCACAACACCAGGAGATCGAACAGCCGATCCAGGTCCGCCGCCGGATTCGCGGTCAACCCGCCGTGTACCGGGCCCGGTTGCACGATCGTGCTGCGCGGCGCGGTCAGCCAGCGAAAGCGCCGGCCGAGGGGCTCCGCGCCCGGCGCGCCGGCCGACTCGCTGCCCGCGCACACCAGCTCCCACGCGGCCAGTACCGCCCTCGCCTGGGTCGGGTCGGCCTCCGGGTCGAGCGCGCACAGCCTGGACTGCTCGACGTGCGTACGCGCGCCCAGGAAGTCGAAGGCCTGGCTGTACAGGGCCACCCCGACATTCAGACACTCCCCGCGCTCCACGCGCGGCACCAGCCGGATGATCGAGTACTCGAAGAACTCCCGCTGCACGGCCATCGTCATCACTTGAGCCAATCCGGACGGTTCGACGGCTGCGCGGCGCCCTGGCGCGCGGACACCTCGGGCGCGACCTCCGGCAACCACGCGCGCGGGGCGGCGGCGCGGGCCAGCAGGTGTGCGATGTACGCCTCGCGCAGCGCGCCGGGACGGTCCAGGCCGAGCGCCCGCTCCGCGTCGCCCGGTTCCAGCCACTCGTCCGGGACCAGCGCCAGCACCTCGGTCAGCAGCTCGCGGGTGATCCTGGGGGCCAGCTCGGCGTCGGCCTTGAGCAGGCCCGGTCCGCCGAGCGCGGCCAACACGTGGTCGCTCGCGTCGAACGGGCGTGTGGCGGCGGACGCGGCGGCCTGCCACGCGTGGTGGAACCACAACGAGGCGCCGTGGTCGATCAGCCACAACCGGCCGTGCCAGACCAGCAGGTTCGGGTTGCGCCAGGAACGGTCCACGTTCGAGGTGAACGCGTCCAGCCACAACACGCGCGCGGCCAGTTCGGGATCCGGCTCCCAGGTGGCGGGGGTGAAGTCGGCCGAGCCCGGCAGGAAGTCCATCCCGAGGTTCAGCCCGGCGCTGGCCTGCACCAGTTCCTGGACCTCCTGGTCCGGTTCGCCGCGCGCGATCACCGGATCCACCTCGACCCGGACCAGCGCCGGCACCGGCAGCCCGAGCCGACGCGCCAGTTCGCCCACCACGACCTCGGCGACCAGCACCTTGGGCCCCTGCCCGGCACTGCGGAACTTGACGACGTACGTACCGAGGTCGTCGGCCTCGACGAGCCCGGGCAACGAGCCGCCCTCACGCATGGGCGTGACGTAACGAATGGCATGGACCAGGGGAAGCATGCCCGAAACAATGCCACGCCCTCGACGCCGAAAAACACTCGCCCCGCCGCGCCCGTCCCCGACACCCTGGGCCGATGACCCACACCGACCGCGTCCTGGTCCTGTCCCCGCGCAGCACCGACACCGACCGAGCCCTGGCGAGCGCCGCCCACCGCCGCGACCTGCCGGTACGCCGCCTGCACACCTGGCAGGCGCCGGCCGACCTGATGGGCACGCGGGCGCACCTGTACGCGGGGCCGCTGTTCGCCGACGCGACCGCGCGTGATCTGGACCTGGGTCTGCTGGAGGCGCCGGAGGACTGGTTGGCGCGGCTGCCGGTCGAGCTGACCCGGCGGGAGATCACCGCGACCACGTTGGCGCACGCGTGGACGCTGCGTCGGCCGATGTTCGTCAAGCCGCCGAACGACAAGTCGTTCCCGGCCCGGGTGTACCGGGACGGCACCCAACTGCCGGGCAGCGACGCGGCGGACCCGGACACCGCCGTGCTGCTCAGCGAGACCGTCGTGTTCCGGGCGGAATACCGGCTGTTCTGCCTGGACGGGGCGGTGCACGCGGCGTCGCGGTACGCCGTCGACGGCGACCTCGACATCGCGCCCATCGCGGCGTGCCGGCGCGGTCCGGACGCGCTCGCGTTCGGCGCCGACGTGCTGGCGGCGGCCGGGGCGGACCTGCCCTCGGCGATCGTGGTGGACGTGGGGAGCACCGACGCGGGCTGGGCGGTCGTCGAGGCCAACGCGGCCTGGGCCTCGGGGGGCTACGCGTGCGAGATCGACCGGGTGCTGGACGTGGTGCTGCGCGCCGGTGGGCCGCGCCGGGAACTCGCGGCGCGGGACGCGGCGTTTGTCCGGCACGCCCCCGTCGTTCGGGACCGGGGGTGACGGTTCGGGGCCGGCGGGCGACACGGGGATGAGGGCCGGGCGACGGGTCCGGAGACAATGGGTGTACCCGGGTCCATCAGGATCCCCGCTCCTCGGGACGTGACACGCGTGAGTTCGCCGGAATCCAGCTCGGCGCCGATCGGCGACCTGTTCATGCGCCTGGCCAAGCGCATCCGGATCCGCGCCGGCCGCGAACTCGCCCCGTTGGGCCTGACCCCCGCCCAGGCGCACGCGATGAAGGTGCTCGTGCACGCCGGTGAGCCGCTGCGGATGGCGGACCTCGCCGCGCGCCTGGAGATCGTGCCGCGCTCGGCGACGACGGTGGTGGACGACCTGGCGGCGCGCGGATTGGTCCGGCGCAGCGCCTCGGCGGTGGATCGGCGGGCGACGTTGGTGGAGCCGACGGAGCAGGGGCGCGCCGAGGTGCGTCGGATCCGGGCGATTCGTCAGGGCGCGGGGGCGGCCGTGTTCGACCGGCTCGGCGAGGCGGACCGGGCCGAGCTGCTGCGGCTGTTGCGCCTGCTGGATCGGGAACTGGCCGAGCAGGAGTCGGCGGACCGGGACGGGGCGGGGCATCCGTGCGCGCGCGGGTCGGCGCGGTGAGTGGGGGTGCGGGGGCTCGGGTGATTCTGCCGAGAGCAGAGGGTCCTTCCCGTGGCGGCCGTACGCGGGCAGAGTCTGATCATGAGAACTTTGATCCTGGGTGGTTCCGAATTCGTCGGCCGGGCCCTGACCGACGCCGCGCTCGCCAGGGGATGGGACGTCACCGTATTCAACCGAGGTCGGTACGAACTCCCGCCCGAGGTAAGCCCGTTGGTCGGCGATCGCACCGTCGAGGGCGGTCTGGCGGCGCTGGCCGACGGTGAGTGGGACGTGGTCCTGGACACCTGGAGTGCCGCGCCCAGGGCGGTGCGGGACACGGCCGACCTGCTGGCCGACCGGGTCGGGCGCTATGTGTACATCTCCACGTGCTCGGTGTACGCGGAGCCGACGGCCCCCGGGGCGGGCGAGGAGGCGCCGTTGGTCGAGGGTTCGCCCGACGACGGCGACGTGGCGTACCCGATCGCCAAGCGCGGCGCCGAGGTCGCCATCGAGCGGGCCTTCGGCGATCGGTACGTGCACGCGCGCGCCGGCCTGATCCTGGGCCCGCGCGAGAACATCGGCCGCCTCCCGTGGTGGCTCAACCGGATCGCCCGGGGCGGCCCGGTGGTCGCACCCGGCCCGCGCGAGTCCCCGCTGCAGTTCATCGACGCGCGCGACCTGGCCGAGTGGTCGGTGCACGCCGCCGAGGCGGGCCTGAGCGGCCCGTACAACCTGATCTCGCCGACGGGCCACACCACGATGGGCGAACTGCTCGACCTGTGCGTGCGGGTCACCGGCTCCACCGCCGAACTGCGCTGGATCGACCCGGAGACGATCCTGGCCACCGGCGTCCAGCCGTGGATCGAACTGCCGGTGTGGGTCCCGCCGGGCGAGGACTACAACAGCATCCACCGCCGCGACGTGAGCAAGGCCCTGGCCGCCGGCCTCCGCATCCGCCCGACAGCGGAAACCGTGGCCGACACCTGGACCTGGCTCCGCGCCCTGGGCGGAGTGGCCCCCCAACGCCCCGACCGCCCGGTGGTCGGCCTGCCCCCGGAAAAGGAAGCCGAACTCCTCAAGTCCTGACAGGCCAAGGCGCCGTCGGCAACCCGGACCCGACGGCGCCCCCGGGGTTTCGCGAGCCCACCCCGCGCCCCGAGCCGAAGCGTTGGTACATACCCCGGCGCACCTTGCGGTGTGCCCACAGCCCTTGTGCGCCGGCTACCGATCCCCACTCAGCGAACCTGTCACCCTTCCCGGCACCCTCGCGGCCATCCGCGCGGCCCTCCCCGAAGACCGGCGCGCCGCGTTCGACGAGGAGATCGAAAACACCCCGCCTCGGCAGGTCGCCGCCATCGCGGCCCAGCGAGCCACGCCCCCCGAGACCCGCGCCCGCATCGACGCCGACGCTGCCCGGATCCGATCCGGCGACCTGTCCGGCCTGGTCAACGCCGCGGCGCCATCGGTTCATCACCGACACCTGGGGCTGGGAACTAGCCGCCGGGGTCGTCGAGGAACAGGTGGGCGAGGCGGTCGAGGAAGCCGCCGCGCGGGAAATGTTGGAGGAGACCGGTTGGCGGCCGGGCCCGCTTCGCCACCTGCTCAGCGTCGAGCCTTCGAATGGTCTCTCGAATGCCGTTCACCACGTCTACTGGTCGGACAGCGGCGAGCATGTCGGTGAGCCCGAGGACGCGTTCGAGTCGGATCGGGTCGAGTGGGTGCCACTGAAAGAAGTGCCGGACCTGATCGCGCGCGGGGAGATTCGTTCCGCCAACGCCGTGGCCGCGCTGCTCATGCTGCACCGGCGCCGTGGACTGTGACGCCGGCCCGAGGCGGTGGCGGTGGAAGCCGTGAGGCGCACCTAGGCTTCCCGCATGACGCATCGTGTGCTGTACGTCGTGGCCGGGGCTGCTCCTGCGCTGCGCGAGCTCAGGAGTCTGGTCCTCGCCCTGCGCGAGGGCGCCTGGGACACGTGTGTCACGCTCACCCCGACCGCTGCGGCATGGCTCGACGCGGGCCTCGACGACTTGGCCGCCCTTGCCGGGCGCCCGGTGCGCGCCCGCGAGCGCGGGCCCGACGATCCGCGGCCGTTCCCGGCTGCGGATGCCCTGCTCGCCTGTCCGTTGACGTTCAACAGCCTGAACAAATGGGCGCTCGGCATCTCCGACAACGTCGCCCTCGGCACCCTGAACGAGGCGCTTGGCGCAGGCATCCCGGTGGTCGCCGTACCCTGGTTCAAGAGCGCCCTGGCTGCGCATCCGGCCGCCACCCGGAGCCTGGACACCCTGCGCGCCTGCGGTGTCGACGTGATCCTCGCCAAGGACGGCGCACCGCTCGACGGCCACGACAAACGCGACTGGTCCACGGTAACCAGTCGCCTACCCACCGTCGCCCCAGGCGCATAACCGGCGCGGGCTCCACCCGGGTGCGCCGGCGACCGATCACGACCGCGGCGCTGCCACTCTGGAGCGCATGAGCGACCGACCCGTCATCCACGCCCATCACAACGGCCGGACCATCGAGCTGCCCGGAACCCTTCACGACATTCGCAGCGCCCTCCCCGAACACGAACGCGCCCAGTTCGACCGCGACATCGCCCACGCCCACATCGACAACCTCCCCGCCGTCGCCTCCGCCTGGGCCAAGACACCCGAGATGCGCGCCCACGACGACGCCATCGCGACCCGAGTCGCCGCAGGCGACAACACCGGCCTGTTCAACGCCGACGGCACGCCGGCAGGTGAGACGTGACCAAACCGGGTCCAGTACACCGACGCCGCGCTGACCGGCTACAAGGCCCTGTCCGCCGGAACCCGGCAAGCATTCGACCGGGCCGTCGACGCCATGTCCTACTCCCCGCGCACGCACGGCGACGCCATACGCAACAACCCGGACCGGCGCACCGCCGTCCTCGCCGGGGTGATCACCGAGTACGAGGTCAGCTCCGGCGTCCTCGTCGTCACCATGCTCCACGTCCGCGGATACTGACCCGCACCGCCGGACACCGGCCGCGCCCACCGGCTCGGTGGTTCGGGCCCGGCGGGCGGCTTTGCGCGGATGACGACGGGCGCGCGGGCGCGGGAAGGCGCCGCCCGCTGCTCCCGGGAGCGGGCGGCGCCTGCCATGTTCGGCCGGGTCGGAGGCGGGTTCCGGTGGCCCTCGGCCGAGTCCTGGGCGGTTACTTGGTCGTGTAGTGGACCTGGAGTTCCTTGATGCCGTTGATCCAGGCGTGGCGGAGGCGCCTCGCGTCGGCGGCCTTGGTGATGTCGGGCATCGCGTCGGCGATGGCGTTGAACATCAGGTTGATCTCCATGCGCGCGAGCGAGGCGCCGAGGCAGAAGTGCGGGCCGCCGCCGCCGAAGCCCAGGTGCGGGTTGGGGCTGCGGGTGATGTCGAACTTCGTCGGGTTCTCGAACACGTCCGCGTCGAAGTTGGCCGAGCTGTAGAAGATGCCGACCCGCTGGCCCGCCTTGATCTCCTGGCCGCCGAGCACGGTGTCCTGCGTGGCGGTGCGCTGGAAGGACATCACCGGCGAGGAGTAGCGCACGATCTCGTCCGCCGTGGTCTCCGGGCGCTCCGCCTTGTACAGCTCCCACTGGTCGGGGTTGTCGAAGAACGCCAGCATCCCGTGCGTGATCGCGTTGCGCGTGGTCTCGTTGCCGGCCACGGCCAACAGCAGGACGAAGAAGCCGAATTCGTCGGAGGACAGGCTGCCGTCGGACTCGGCGGTGATCAGCCGGGTGACGATGTCCTGCGCCGGGCACGCCTTGCGCTCCTCGGCCATGCCCATCGAGTACAGCATCAGCTCGGCGGCGGCCTGCGCGCCCGCCTCCTGCGACTCCGCGTACTCGGGGTCGTCGTAGCCGAGCATCTTGTTCGACCACTCGAAGATCTTCCGGCGGTCCTCCTGCGGTACGCCGATCAGTTCCGCGATCGCCTGTAGGGGCAGTTCGCAGGCGACCTCGGTGACGAAGTCGCCCGAGCCCTTGGCCTTGGCGTCCGCCACGATCTGCGCGGCGCGTTCGGTCAGTGCGGCCTGGAGGGCGTTGATCGCCCGGGGCGTGAAGCCGCGCTGGACGATGCTGCGCAGCCGGGTGTGCTCCGGCGGGTCTATGTTGATCATGATGAGCTTCTGCGCGTCGATGTTGGACATGTCCATGCCCTCGGCGAAGCGGATGATCGCGGTGTTCTTGTTCGTCGAGTAGATCTCCGGCTTGGTGGAGACCTCCTTGACGTCCGCGTGCCGGGTGACCAGCCAGTAGCCGTCGTCGCCGAAGTTGGACACCTCGGGCGTCTGCGGGACCCACACCACCGGGGACGTCTTGCGCAGCAGCGCGAACTCGTCGAGCGGGATGCGCGTGGTGTACAGGTCGGGGTCGGTGGGGTCGAAGCCGTGGTCGAGGACCGGACACGTCATGGTGGAACTCCCGTTGCCGGAGGGTGTGCGAGGTCGCCGCGGGATCCGGCCGGGGACGGGTGCCGAACGTCGCGGTGGAGCGGTGGTGCCGTGAAGCGGTGGCGGGGTCGTGCGGTCGTGCGGTGAGCGCGTGCTCGGTCAGACCCCGGCGACCGGGCCCGGCGCCCTGCGGCGCGGGCCCAGGAGCTTGCGGACCACACCGCGCAGGATGCGGCCCAGCTCGTCGTCGGGCAGTTCGGGGAAGGCGGCGACGGCGGAGTAGATGCCACCCATCGCCACCGCCGTCGACACGCGGTATTCGATCGAATCGTCGACGTCGTCGAGGACTTCGCGCACCCGCGCGGTGATCGAGGCGAGCCGGGGCTGAATGGCGGGATGGCGGCCTATCGCGACGTCCCGGTCGAGGATGACGGCGAGGGTGCGATACCGGATGAGGAAGTCGACGTAGCCCTCGAACAGCAGGCGTTGGCGAGCGGTGGTGCCGCGCCTGCTCTCGGCGACCTCCAACACCCGGTCCAGATCGTTCAGGGCCGGGCGCAGCAGGGCGTCGAGCAGTTCGTCCTTGGTCCGGAAGTGGTAGTACAGGGCCGCCTTGGTCACCCCGACACGGTCGGCGATGGCCTGCAGCGAGGTGCCGGCGAAGCCGTGTTCGCCGAACAGCTCCTCTGCCGCCAGGAGCACCCGGTCGTAGGTGTCCTCCGGTGCCGGAATCGCCACGGGTCCCCCTTCCTGTTGGCCATGAACATACGTCGACCTTTGCCAATCGACAAGGCTGATGGACCGTCAATTTTGATCTCGGAGCGGTTGTTCGCAAGGGAATCGGCTTGCCGATCGGCCAGGAGCGAACCCGGACGGGCTGACGATCGGGCCGGTGTGGTGATCACGCGTCGACCGCGACCCGAGCACCCGCCGATCACGCCTCGACCGCACCCGCCCACCCGAAGCGCCCCGCCGCACACGACGTGCCGGTAGGTTGCCGCCATGAGCGACTTCGAGGCCCGCATCGAGGCCGAGCGGCGGCGGTCGGCCGGTCCGGCATCCGGCACCGGCCCGACCTCGCCCGCACGTCGACCCGCCGACTGGGCAGCGATCGCCGAGCGCGTCGAGGCGCTGCTGGCCGCGACGGCCGCCGAGTTCGACCGCCGGGGCATCGCGGCACTACCCGTACTCGGCTACCCGCCGCCCGGAATACGCTCGCGACTCACCGGCCGCCGACCGACCGTCGTGGCCCACCGCCGACCGGTCCGGGACCTGTTCTCGCTCGACCACGCGGGTCGCCCGTTCCTGGAGCGCGACCCGTTCCCGGCCCGGCAGATCTGGCTGCGCACATCGCATCCGGGCCGGGCCAGGACCCTGGAGGCGGCCGTACTGCGCGCCGGCCTGACCCCGGACACCCTCATCCTCGACGAGGGCCCGCCCATCCCCCTCGACCCGGAGGAGGCCGCCCGCGAGGGCCGGTTGGGCGGCCGCTTCGCCGTCGCGGCCGACGGCACCCTGCTGGTGTACCCGACGGCGGCGGACGCCCCACCGATCCCGCTCGTCGAAGCGCTGACGGCGGCCGTGACCGGCGGCGACACGCACCGCTAGCCCACGCCCGCCCGATTCACTCCACGCCCTCGACGTACATCCCCCCACCACTGGCCCGCGCCCGCAGCGCCGCCCGCAGTCGCGCGGCCCGCCCCGCCGGCATCGCCGCCGCGCCCTGATCCGGCGTCAGCAGGTGCCACGCCCGCAACTCGTCGGCTTGGAGCCGGATTTCCCCGATCCGCTCGGCCGTCAACACACCCCCGTCGAACAGCCAGCGCATACCGCCGCGATGCCCGCCCGCCGGCGCCACCCATTGCGCCACGAGCAGGTTCGGCGCACCGTCGAGCACGAGCCCCAACTCCTCGCGCACCTCCCGGACGCAGCCCTCCCACGGCGACTCCCCCGGTTCCAGGATCCCGCCGGGAAACTCCAACCCCGGCTTGTAGTCCGGCTCGACGAGCAGCACCCGCCCCTCGGCATCGAAGAACAACGCCCCCGCGGCGCCGGTGATCCGCACGTCCGCCGCGTCTTTCGCACGCCCAATCGCCTGACTGTCCATGCCCCGCAGTCTGGCCGAGCCGACGGCACGCGCTCCGAGCGGGTCGCCGCGCATCCCACCCGCGTGTTCACCCCGCCACCGGGGCGGCGCGTACTCAGCCGCGCGTCGCCAGCCCGAAAACCACCACGTCGAGCAGCCGGGGCAACCGCTCCGGATCGTCCACCTCACGCTGTTCGTGCGCCCACGCGATCCCGTGCGCGAGGGTGAACAACCCGTCCGTGTCGATGTCGGCGCGCACCTCCCCCACCGCCTGCGCGCGGGTGAGCAGAGCGGCGCCGGCCTCGCGCATCGCATGGCAGGAGGCGTACAACTCCGACGTCTCGTCGGCGAGTGTGGCCATCAGCGTCGCGCTCATCCCCCGGAACGTACCGGCCCCCTCGATCAGCAGCCGCAACCACGTGGCCAGCGCGTCCCGCGCGCCGTCGGCGTCGCGCAACGCCTCGGCCCGCGCGGTGAGGCCGTCGTACCGGTCCCGCACCACCGCCTCGACCAGCGCGTCGCGCGTCGGGAAGTGCCGGTACAGCGTCCCGATCCCGACCCCGGCCCGCCGGGCCAACTCCTCCAGCGACGCGTCGACGCCCTGTTCGCGGAACACCACCCGGGCCTCGGCGAGCAGCCGCTCGTAGTTGCGCCGCGCATCGGCGCGCATCGGCCGGCTCATCGGCACTCCCTCTCGAACGACACCACGATTGTCAAACGGAGCCTGCCTCCATATGGTGGAAGAGGCAAACCGGAGGGCCCCTCCGGAATACCGGGCGGAGCCGTGCCCCAGGGCGGTGCCCTGCCTGAAGGCCGAACCCTGCCCACTGGGCGGAGCCGTGCCACGAGGCCCCGTCGGCGCCGCCCGCGCCCCACCCGCACACCCCGACGAACCGAAACGGAACCCGATGACGCACGACAAGACCGCCCTCGGCCGACTCGGCCTGTGGACCTTCGCGTTCGACGGTCGACCCGCCGGCGCGGTACGCGACGCCGCCGCCGAGATCGAGGCCCTCGGCTACGGCGGCCTGTGGGTCGGCGAGGGCATCGGCCGCGAGGCCACGACGCATGCCCAACTCCTGCTGTCGGCCACGCGTACGCTCCCGGTCGCCACCGGCATCGCGATCATGTCCGAGCGCACCCCGCGCCTGATGGCCGCCGCCGAGGCCACGCTCAACGAGGCGTATCCGGGCCGCTTCGTGCTGGGCCTGGGCGGCCACCGCGCCGCCGGGCAGGCGGACATCCCCGGCATGCCCAAGGCGAACACCGCCCCCGCCGTCGCGGGCGTCGGCGCGTACCTCGACGAGATGGACGCCGCCGTACTCGTCGGCGACCCGCCCGAGCGCCCCGCCCGCCGCGTGCTCGCCGCCCTCGGCCCCGGGATGCTCGCCCTCGCCGGCCGCCGGACCTGGGGCGCGCACACCTACCTGGTCACGGTGGACCACACCGCGCTCGCCCGGGAGACGATGGGCCCGGACCCGTACCTGTCCGTGGCGCTGACCGTGGTCCCTTCCCCGACCGCCGACCACACCCGGGCCCTGGAGGTGGCGCGCGGCTTCGTGGCCGGCTACCAGGCCGCCCGGCACCAGGTGAACAACCTCCGCCGACTCGGCTTCAGCCAGGCCGAACTCGACGGCGAGGGCACACGCGTGGTCGACTCCCTGTTCGCGATCGGCGACACCGAGACCATCGCCAAGCGCATCCGCGAACACCTCGACGCGGGCGCCGACCACGTTTGTCTCCAGATCCTCACCCCGGACCAGGACCGCATCCCGCTCGACGAATGGCGCGAACTGGCGGCGCTGATACCGGAGTTCGCCTGAGCCAGCCGGGCGCTTGCCGGCGCCCCTACCGTGGGGCGTAGACCACGTGCTCGAAGGGCCACCGGGCGGCGAGCCACGCGGACACCTCGTGGTGGAGCGGCGCATCGAGGTCGGCCCGGTCGGCCCGCACCCACGAGCGCACGTTGGTGATCGACGGATCGTCCCGGTCGGGATAGATGTACACACACCCGATGACGTCCTCGACGCCCTCCGCACTCCCGGCGCCGTCCGCGCCCTCGACGGCGAGCACCGTATAGGTGAACCCCACCCGCCGCGCGAAGTCGTCCGTGTGCTTGACCAGGTCGCGCAGGTTGTCCGCCGGGGCCATGCCCTCCGGCGGCGGCCAGTGGCGGCCGGCGAAACCCGGCGTGGCGCGGATGTGGTCGATGCTCGAGGTCCACGCGGCGAGGTCGGCCTCGTTGTGCCGGGCCGCCAGGGGTTCCAGCCGGAAGGACGGCGTGCTCGGCGGCGGGGGATCACGAAGTCGTCGGGGACGAAAGTGCGTTCGGCCATGATCGGAGCGTACGACAGGACGCCGGTGGTCGCGCCCTACTCCTCTCCCACGTCCCTGATCGCATCCGCCAACGACGCGAACGCAAACGTGCGTTCCGGGTCCCAATCGGTACTCCGCACCAACCGCTCCCGCATCCCCGCCCACCCCCGCGCCGCGCCCGCCACCACCCAGGCGTCCGGCGCCTGGGCGGTCAACCGCAGTGCCGGGCGCAGCCACGAGGCGGCCTGTTCGGGCCAGGACACGACGCTCACCACCTCGCCAGGCCAGGCCGCCGCGAGCGCGTGTGCGGCGGCGGTGGACGCGCGGTCCCGGCCGTGTCCGATCGCCAGCGTGCGTCGACCGGCCAACTTCCGGAGCAGGTCGGCCAGTTCCGCCTCGGTGTGCGGAGCGGGCGGGCAGCCCTTCCAGCGGGCGTACTCGGCCGGCAGGCACACCGCGCAGGGCCGGAACCCCGCCGCCACCGCGTCCGCCTCGGTCGCGAAGAAGACCCGGCTCGCCACATAGCCGCCGCGCGCGATCGCCCGCAACGCGCTGCGGCAGTCCAGCCGCCCGTACAGCCGGCCGTTCGTGGTTCCGCCCAGGGTGCCGGGGGTCGCACTGCGGTATGGTTGCCCGTCCGGCCCGATGAGCGTGTACCCGCCACCCGCGCCGGCGGCACCGGCGTTCACGGCACGCACGTCGCTCACGCCGCGTCGTGGAAGACGAGGCCGAGGGTGCGGCGCCGGCCGGAGTGGACCGTGCTGACCCCGTGCCGGATCGGGGCGGCCGACCAGCCCCGGGCCGAGCGGATCGGCCGGTCCCGGGTGGTGAAGACCAGCCCGTGCCCCTGCGGCAGGCTGATCGCGGTCCCGCGCGACTGCGCCCGGAAACGCTGTTCGGCCAACAGGAATTCGCCGCCCGTGTAGTCGACGCCGGGCTCGTCGAGGCCGATCACCACCTGCAGCGGGAAGACCAGATCGCCGTACAGGTCGCGGTGCAACGCGTTCCAGTCCCCCGGCCCGTAGCGCAGCAGGATCGGCGTCGGCCGGGTCTGGCCTGCCGCATGACACATCGTCAGCCACTCGTCCAGGGTGTCCGGCCAGGGTGCCGGCCGGCCCAGCCGTTCCGCCCACGCGCGGGCGATCGGCAGCAGGTGCGGGTAGCAGGACGCGCGCAGTGCCGCGATCGGCTCCGGGACGGGTGCGGCGAAGTAGCGGTACTGCCCGGCGCCGAACCGGTGTCTGGCCATGTCGATCGTGGCCCGGAACAGTTCGGGTCGGTCGTACAGATCCGCGATCTCCCGGCAGGTGTCCGGGTCCAGGATCCGGTGGGTCAGCGCGTGGCCGTGCTCGTCGAGGCGCGCGGCGAGGTCGGTGCCGGTCGCCGGTTCGGCGGCGAAGAGGGTGTCCACGGCGCTCACCCCAGCCGCGCCGGCAGCGCGCCCTCGTGGTCGAGCAGGTACTCCTTGCGGTCGAGCCCGCCGGCGTAGCCGCGCAGCGCGCCGTCCGCGCCGATCACCCGGTGGCACGGGCGGATCAGCAGCAGCGGGTTGGCGCCGATCGCGGTGCCCACCGCGCGAACGCCCGCCCGCGAGGTGCCCACACGTTCGGCGATCGCACCGTACGTGGTCGTGGTGCCGTACGGGATCTCGTCGACCGCGGCCCAGATCCGCTCCTGGAAGGCCGAGCCGCGCGGGGCCAACGGCAGCTCGAAGTCGCGCAGTTCGCCCGCGAAGTAGGCACCGAGTTGGCGCACCGGCTCGGCGAACACGGTCGCGTCGGCCCGCGAGTGGGCGGGCACCCGGGCCCCGCCCTTCTGGCCGGGTACGGACAGCGAGGTCAGCACGACCGTGCCGTCGGCTCGCTCCTCGCCGATCAGCAGCAGCTCGCCGAGCGGGCTGTCGAGGGTGGTGTGGACGGTCATCATGGCACCTTTCGCCAAGACCGCGGCCGCAGGCCGCGAGTACCGATCCCGGTGCGACACCGGGGCTTCCACCACCCACTGTGCGCGATCCGCGGCGCACCGTCCGGCGGGAATCGGACATGGCGTTGAGGCCCGAAGGCACGTCGCGTCGAGGGCCCCGGGAACGTCGCGTCGCGGCCCGATCCGGCGGCCTGCGGAAACCCGAAAATACGTTCCCCGACCCGCCGTCGGATCATGCACGATGGTTCCATGATCGAAACCGACCGCCTCCTGCTCCGCCGCTGGCACGACGACGACCTGCCCGCACTCACCGCGATGAACGCCGACCCCGAGGTGATGCGCTACGTCGGCCGCGGGCTGCCGCTTACCCCCGAAGAGAGCGCAGCGGCCCTGGCCCGCTACGAACGCGACTGGGAGGCACGCGGGTTCGGCCTGTTCGCGATCGAGTTGCGTACGCCCGACCCGGGTCCGGTCGGCACGGTCGTCGGCTGGGCGGGCCTGGCCGTACCGGAGTTCCTGCCGGAGATCCTGCCCGCCGTCGAGATCGGCTGGCGACTGGCCCGGCCGTACTGGGGTCACGGCATCGCCACCGAGGCCGCCGTCGAGGTGCTGCGCTTCGCGTTCGAGTACGCCCGCGTCCCGCGCCTGGTGAGCGTGTGCCACGTCGACAACGCCGCCTCGGCCAACGTGATGACGAAGCTCGGCATGACCGAGGAGCGCCGAACCGTCGTCCCGGGCCGCGAAAATCCGGTCCTGGTCACCGAACTCTCCCGGGGTCGCTACCTGCGCGGCCGGGTCTGACCGCCCGGCGCGTGCCGCTCGCGTCGTCCCGTGCGTCGATGCTCTACTGATGCGCGGCCGGCTCCGGCCACCGCCCGGTCCGATCCGGTGCGATCCGATCCGATCCGATACGAGTGCGCACAACAGGGAGAGTGGCGTCGTGGGTTCTGCTTCGGGTATGCCGCGCTGGGGTCGGACCGTGCCGGCCCTGGCCGGGGCCGCGGCCGGGGCGGTGTGGCTCTGGCGGCATCAGGGCGATCTGATGATGCGGCGTCCGGTGAACGAGTGGACCTTCACCCACATGCACGCGCTGATGCCCAAGACCGTCGTCCCGCGCGCCGCCACGCCGTCCCCGTGGCCGGAGCGGCCCGAGTCGATCGAGGCGACCTACGTCCTCGACCGGGTCGAGCGCCCGCTCGCGGACCTGCACGCGCGCACCTTCACCACGTCGTTCCTGGTGCTGCATCGCGGGGCGATCGTGCACGAGAGCTACCCGGGCCGCTGCGCCGGGCCGGGTGTGCGCTTCCAGGCGTTCTCTCTGACCAAGTCGGTGACCTCGATCCTGGTCGGCATCGCGCTGGCCGAGGGCGCGATCACCAGTCTGCACGACCCGGTCGTGACGTACTGCCCGGACCTGGCCGGGACCGCGTTCGAGGGGCCCACCGTCGAGCAGGTGTCGGACATGTGCAGCGGCGTGGGCGCGGTCGAGGACTGGACCGTCCCGGACAGCGCGATCAACCGCTTCGAACGCGCGGTCACCGGCGGCGGATCGATCCTGGACGTGATCCGCTCGCTGCCGCGGATGAGCCCGCCGGGCACCGCGTTCAACTACTCGACGATCGACACGCAGGTGCTGGGGTGGGTCCTGGAGGGCGCGACGGGGATGCCGATCGCGGACTACGCCGCAAGCCGGCTGTGGTCCCGGATCGGCACCGAGGACGACGCCTACTACTTCCTCACCCGGGCCCGCCCGCGCACCGCGCTCGGCGGCGGCTCGCTCAACGCGAGCACCCGCGACCTGGCCCGGATCGGCCTGCTGATGGCCCGCGACGGCGAGTGGGCGGGCGAGCGGATCGTGCCGAAGGAGTGGGTGGCGCGCGGCCGCGGCCGCGATGTCCCCCACATCGCGGTCGGCGCACTCGGCCCGAGCGGCCGACCGCACTACGGCTATTCGAGCCAGTGGTGGACCCTCGGCGGCGCGCGGCGCGCCTTCACCGGCATCGGCGTCTTCGGCCAATACCTCTACGTGGACCCCGAAGCCGACGTCGTCATCGTCAAGACCAGCGCCTGGCCCTCCGCCGACGACGAGTCCCTGGACCGGGAAACCATCACCGCGTTGCGGGCGGTGGCGGACCACCTGCACCGGGGCTGAGTCCGGGCGCCGCCGGCGGCGCGTCGGGCTACCCCGAGACGCAGAACTCGTTGCCGTCCGGGTCCTGCATGGTGGTCCAGTTCAGCCCGGGCGCGCTGCGATCCCCCACCACCGTGGCGCCGAGCCCGACCAGCCGGTCGACCGCCGCGACGCGGTCGGGGGCGGAGAAGTCGATGTGCAGCCGGTTCTTGCCGACCCGCGGCTCCGGCACCTGCTGGAAGCCGAGGACCAGCGGCTCGGCCGCCACCATGACGAACTCGCCGAAGTCCTGGGCGATCTCCACGCCCAGCGCGTCCGCCCACCAGGCGGCGAGCCGGCCCGCGTCGGCGCAGTCGATCGTGATCATGTGAGGTGTCAGTTCCATGCGCGCACGATATGAGCCGGGGCCGACATCGCGGGCGCACCTCCGCTGCCCGGAGTGTCGCAGCCCGCGCCGACATCAGGTGCGGGCGATGCCGCGCATCAGCGTGCGGGCGGTGCTCGCGGCGAATTCGGCCACGGGCGGGCCGTCCTCGACGCCCATGAAGTGCCGCAGGAACGCCCGCTGGTAGCACGCGCCCAGGAGCAGCGCGGCGGCCGCGTCGGGGTCGGCATCGGGCGCGATCCGGCCCCGATCGCGCTCCACCGCGAGGTAGTCGGCGAGCATGCGCAACGGTACCTGCGGACCGGCGCCGATGCCGCGCAGCGCCTCGCGGTGCCGGTGCAGCAGCGCGGGTTCGGCGAACAGGGACGAGGCGATCGGCATGCTCTCCTCGTAGAACTCCACGGCGCGGCGCACGATCGCCGCCAACCGCCGCTCCACGTCGCCGCCGGCCACGTCCGCACCCGCTCCGGACTCGCCCGTACCGCCCGCCTCGCCCGACTCGACCGCCTCGCCGGAGAGTTGCGCGAGCAGCGGCCCCAGTGGCGGCAGCCGCTCCTGGAGGACCGCGACGAACAGTTCCTCCTTGCCGGTGAAGTGCTTGTACAGCGCGGCCTCCGAGCACCCGGCGGCGCGCGCGATCTCCTTCGTGGTGGTCCGCGCCAGACCGAGCGTACGCATCAGATGCTCGGCGGCGTCGACGATGCGCTGCCGGGTGGGCGCCGGCGCCTGCCGGTCCGCGCCCGAGTGGGGCGAGTGGTGCATCGGGGCGGTCGTCCGTTCGTCGTGGGCGGTCCGGGCCGGGCTTGACGTAGTGGTGAGCAAGTATTCACCATGGAGGGGTGAGTGAACACTCACCCACCTTGGGAGGCAACACATGAGGCTCACCGTTCTCGGCGCGACGGGCACCACCGGCGGACACGTCCTGCGGCAGGCCGCAGCAGCCGGACACAAGATCACGGCCGTGGTGCGGGCGCCGTCCCGGCCCGACTTCGAACACCCGAACATCGACGTCGTCCGGGCCGACGTGACGAATCCGGCCGAGCTGCGCGAGGCGATCGACGGGCACGACGCGGTGCTCTCCGGCATCGGCCCGCGCAACCGCAAGGCCACCGGGATCGCCGCCGCCGCGACCGCCGCGATCATCACCGCGATGGCCGACACGGGCGTGCGGCGCCTGGTGACGATCAGCGCCGCGCCGGTGGGCCCGACACCGTCCGAGGACTCGATCCTCGTCCGCAAGGGCCTGATCCCGATCCTGCGCTCGATGCTCAAGGACGTATACGCGGACCTGGCGGCGGTGGAGGCCGAACTCGCCCGCAGCGACACCGACTGGACCGCGATGCGACCGCCGAAGCTGACCAAGGCGGCCGTCACCGGCGTGTACCGCACGCAGATCGGCGGCAGCGTGCCACGCGGCGCCACGATCGCCCGAGCCGACGTGGCACACGCGATGCTCGCGGTCATCGACGACCCGGCGACCTACCGCCAACCGGTCGGCATCGCGTACTGAACCCGCGCCGAACACGCACACGCGAGCGCACGCGCGGCCCGATGGTGGGACCACCCGGCGGCGGGGTACACGGGGGCATCCGGCACCGACCCCCACCCGGAGGCAGCCACCATGGCCCAGCGCACCACGGCCGGCGGACCCACCATCAGCGTCCGCCGCGTCTACGACCCCGTCGACTCGGACGACGGCCTGCGGGTCCTGGTCGACCGCCTGTGGCCGCGCGGAATCACCAAGGCCGACGCCGAGCTCGACGACTGGGCCAAGGAGTTGACCCCGTCCACCGAGCTGCGCCGCGCGCTGCACGGCGGCAGTCTCACCGAGGCCGAGTTCGGCGCCCGCTACCGCGCCGAACTCGACTCCCCGGCAGCCGAATCCGCCCGCACCGCGCTACTGACCCGAGCCGGCACCGGGCGGGTAACCCTGCTCACCGCCGTCCGCGATCCATCCCACAGCCACGTCCCGGTCCTGATCGCATACCTGACCGAAAAGATCTGAAAGACCTGAAAGACCTGAAAGGTCTGCAAGTCCTAAGCCAGGTCCGCCCAGGTCCCGCCCACCATGACCGCCGTGACGGCGGTGAGTGCCCCGATGTGCCTGACGGGGTCGCCCTCGCACAGCAGCAGGTCGGCGTCGTGGCCCGCGCGGAGGCGGCCCTTGCGGGTGCCGAGGCCCACCGCGTCGGCGGCGAGGGAGGTGGCGGACGCGAGGGCGTCGGTCGCCGTGACGCCGCCGGAGACCAGGTCGGCGACAGCCGCCGGCAGGCTTCCGTGCGGCTTGGCGGCGCTGATTCCCGAGTCCGCTCCGGAGACGATGCGGACCCCGGCGCGGTGGGTGCGGGCCACGTGGGCGAGCCGGACCTCCCGGGTCGCTCCGATGCGCTCCAGCAACTCCCGTGCCGCCGGCGGCGGGAGCGCGTCGGGGTCGGTTCCGAGCGTGGGGCACACGGGGATGCCCCGAGCCGCGAGTCGGTCCAGCAGGTCGTCGGAGATCCGCACGCCCTGCTCGGTCAGGCAGGTCAGGTGCTCGATCCCGTCGGCGTGCGCGGCGAGGGCCTGTTCGACGGCGGGCAGGTTGTGCGCGTGCACCGTCACCGGCAAGCCGGCGGCGTGTGCCTCGTCCACGATCAGGCGCAGCTCCGCCTCGGTGAACTGACAGTGCATCAGATCGGTGCCCGGCGTCATCGTGCCGCCGCTGCCCATCACCTTGACCACGTCCGCCCCGCGCTCGGCCCGCTCGCGCACCGCCGCGCGCAGTTGCTCCGGCCCGCCGGCCTGGGTACCGAATCGCCAACAGTGGCCCCCGGCACTGGTGATCGGCGGCCCCGCGGCCAGGATCGTCGGCACGGCCCGCCCGCCCGGCGCCCGATCGCGCCGGCGCAGCACCGACCAGTCGCGGTCGCCGAGATCACGCACCACGGTCACCCCGACGGCCAGTTCACGCCGGAGCGAGTCCTCGATCACGGCGTCGAGTTCGGTGGCGGAGTACTCGGGCAACCGGTCGAGCGCGCCGTCACGACCGTCGCCGCCGAGGTGGCTGTGCAGGTCGAACAGGCCGGGAAGGATGGTCGCCGTGGGGTGGTCGACCACCTCCCAGCCGTCCGGCACGTGGGCCTCGCCCGGCTCCAGGCCGACGATCCGGCCGTCCGCTACGAAGACCGATACCGGCCCGGGCAGTGCGTGTTCGCCGTCGAAGGCGCGTGCGGCTCGGATCACCAGCATGTCGTTCACGTCCCTTCGGGCCGATCCCTGACACGGCAAACCCTAGGCCCTGTCCGGGACACGGCCGAAGAGACCGGAACACCGACCGGGAGGCACGGGACCGGCCTACCCGTGGGCGTTCTCCGGCAGTGGCAACATCGTCCTCGGGTCCTGGCCCGCGAACCACATGCCGATCACGATCGCCGCGGTCGCCTCCAGGTAGCCCGCCCGGTCCAGGCCGCCGACCGGCAGCGGTACCGATCCGATGTCGGCGACCAGGGTGTGTACCACGGCCAGTGCCGTCGGGTCGTCGCCGCACAGCGGTACGCCGAGGCCGGTGGCGTGCGGGCCCGCCCACACCTCGGCCGCGCCCAGGTGGAACGCCTTGACCACGTGCGCCCGGGGGGCCGCCGCCGCGAGCGCCTCGGCCGCCGCCGGGCCGCCGTCCGTGGTCAACATCAGGCCGCCCGGTCCGGGCACGATCGGGTTCGAGCAGTCGAGGAGGGCCTTGCCGACCAGGCTCGGCGCCAGCGGCGGGACCACCTCCCCGACCGCCGCGTGCCCGACCGCCACCAGCACCGCCTCCCCGTGCCCGGCGGCCTCGGCGAACGTGCCCGCCCGCGCCCCGATCCGCTCGGCGAGCACCCCGGCCCGCTCCGCCGACCGGGCCCCGATCAGCACGTCGTGCCCGGCCCCGACCCACTTGGCCCCCAGCGCCGCCGCCATGTTGCCCGCGCCCAATATTCCGATTCGCATCGCGCTCTCCCCATACGACCTACGACGTGTGCCTTTCCGACTCCACGACGCTAGGCGCGCCGATGCACACCGTTCGGTAAGTGACGGCCGGGTGAGAATGGGTGCCATGACCGAGCACGAAGGCGAGTACGTCGCCGACTGCCGCGCCCGCGTCGCCTTCGACCTGCTCACCAACCGCTGGAACAGCGTGGTCGTCTACGCGCTGGCCGACGGCCCGAGGCGGCCGGGCGCGCTGGCCGCGCGGATCGGCGGGATCAGCGCGAAGGTGCTCACCGAGACGTTGCGCCGGCTCGAATACCACGGCCTGGTCGAGCGCCGTACCTACGCCGAGGCGCCACCGCGCGTCGAGTACGCGCTGACCGACCTCGGCGAATCCCTCCTGGTCCCGTTCCGGGCGCTGGGCGCGTGGTCCCTCGAATACGGCCACCGCGTCCTGGCCGCCCAGGACGCGGCGGAGGCCGCGGCGAACACCGGATAGCACCCGCCGCGGCCCCGACCTCGTCGACGAACACCGGAGGGCACCCCCGCGGCCCCCCGAACCTCACCGACGCAGGCGCGCCGCCGGCACGGTGGTGACCAACACCGTCGCCGCGATCCACAGCGCCGTCACCTCGCCCGCGTGGTGGAAGTCGCCGCCGACCGACAGGTACAGCGTGCCGAACACGGCCACCCCGAGCACCTGGCCGAGCTGGATCATCGTCACCATCAAGCCGGACGCGTCCGACGCCTGCGGCAGCGGCACCCGACGCAGCGCCAACGTCATCACCGGGGCGTACGCCACGCCAAGACCGAAGCTGCCCGCCGCCATCGTGGCCAGCAGTACCGGCAGTGGTTGCCCGGTGCGGAACGTCCACGCGTTGGCCGCGAAGCCGAGCGCGCCGATCGGCATCCCGATCATCGGCAACCGCGGATGCCACGCGGCGGGCAACACCTGCCAGCGCAGCGACACCGTCGCGAACACCAGCGAGGCCGGGATGAAGGTCAACCCCGCCTCCAGCGCCGAGTAGCCCAGGCCGCCCTGGACGTACAGCGCGGTGGAGAACATCAACCCGCCGAACGCCGTCATCGCGAGCAGCAGCGTCACCGCCCCCGGCAGCACCCCGGGCACCCGCAACAACGACGCCGGGATCAGCGGATGCGACGCGCGCCGTTCGACGAATCCGAACAGCACGAACAACACGACGCAGCCGGCCAGGCTCACCCACCCCCAGGTCGGCCAGTCCAACTCGTGCCCCATCACCAGCGGGACGACCAGGGCCAGCAGGGCGGGGGCGAGCAGGGCCAGTCCGGGCAGGTCCAGTCCGCGCGCCGAGGGGATCCCGCCGTCGGGCAGCACCCGCCGCGCAAGCACGTACAGCACGATCCCGACCGGGATGTTGATCAGGAACACCGGCCGCCAGGACAGCCCGAACAGGTCGGCGCTGACCAGGAGTCCGCCGAGCACCTGCCCGGCGACCATGCCGCCGGCGATGGTCGCGGCATAGCGCCCCATCGCCCGGGCCCGGTCGGCCCCGGCGTAGGTCGCCTGGATCAGATTGAGCACCTGGGGCACCATCAGCGCGGCGCCGCCGCCCTGGACGGCGCGGGCCGCGATCAGCGACGTGTCGTCCCAGGCGAGTCCGCACGCCAGCGACGCGGCGGTGAAGACGACCAGGCCGACGCCGAAGACCCGGCGGAAACCGAGCCGTCCGCCGAGCCGGGAGCCGGTGACGATGAGCATCGCGTAGACGATGGTGTAGCCGGAGACGACCAGTTGCAGACCCGCGCCGCTGGTGTCCAGATCGGTACGGATGGTGGGGCCGGCGACGTTGACGACCGACGTGTCGAGCAGGGCCATGAACTGTGCGGTGAGCAACGCCGTCAGCAGGAGCGGATGGGCGCGCCGTGCCGTGGCCGGCGCGGCTGTTGTCGTGGTCATGCAAGGAGCGTGCGGGGGCGGCGATCCTGTTGCCGAGAGCCTGTCGATCCTGGTACCGAGAGCACCTGGCAGCCCGGCGGGAGAGCGGCGAGGATGGCCGCATGAGCACCAACACCGCCAGCCGGCGCACCGAGTTGGGCGCATTCCTGCGCAGTCGGCGCGAGCGCCGCACCCCGGAGGAGGTCGGCCTGCCCCCGGGCCTGCGCCGACGCACGCCGGGGCTGCGCCGCGAGGAGGTGGCGCTGCTCGCCGGGGTGGGGGTGACCTGGTACACCTGGCTCGAACAGGGTCGGCCGATCAACGCGAGCGTCCAGGTGCTGGACGCGGTCGCGCGCACCCTGGGTCTGGACCCGGCCGAGCGCACCCACCTGTACCGCCTCGCGCAGGTGCCCTGGGAGGTCGCGCCGCCGCCGGGGGCGACGCTGCCGGCGGAGATCCAGGAGATCCTGGACACGCTGGTCCCGCATCCGGCGGCGGTGTACAACGCCCGCTACGACGTGTTGGCCTGGAACGGCGCGTACTCCAGGCTGTTTCCGAGCCTGGCCGACATGCCGATCGGGGAGCGCAACGCGATCTGGGCCACGTTCACGTCGCGGGAGACGTGCAATCCGTTCATCGACCGGGCCTTCGAGGAACCGCGCATGGTCGCCGAGTTGCAGACCGCGTTCGCCCGGCACGTCGGTGAGCCGGAGTGGGAGTCGTTCGTCAGCCGACTGACCGACGCCAGCCCGGAGTTCGCCCGATTGTGGGCTCGCCGCGAGGTCAATTCGGGCAGTCGGCACATCAAGCGGCTCCTGCATGTCGCGGTGGGCCGGCTGGATCTCTCGGCCACCCGGTTGCAGTTGAACGTCCCGGAGACCCGGATGATGGTCTACACCCCGGCCGACGACACGACCCGCGCCCGGCTGGCCGAGTTGATGGCGATGCCGGTCACGCCCTGGTGCTGCGACGAATGCCATACGAAGGCCGTGCGGCGGCGCCGCGAAACGCGCCACGGCACGCCGAACGCACCCGGCACGGGCCCGGACCCGATCCCGGAGCCGGCGCGGATGTCGTAGGGGCCGGTCCGCGCGGACGTCAACGGGCAGGCCCGCGCGAATGCCGTGGGGCCGGCCCGGGTGGATGCCGTGGGGACCCCCGCTCAGATGTCGTACGCCACCGTCACCGGCGCGTGATCGGACCAGCGCGCGTCGTAGCTGTCCGCCCGCTCGGTCACCGCCGTGAGCGCCACGTCGGCCAGTTCCGGGGTCGCGACGTGGTAGTCGATCCGCCAGCCGGCGTCGGTGTCGAACGCCTTGCCCCGGTACGACCACCACGAGTACGGCCCGGGGCCCTCGGGGTGGATCCGGCGGACCACGTCGTGCCAGTCGGCCGCGCCGAACAGGTCGGTGAGCCAGGCCCGCTCCTCGGGCAGGAACCCGGACTTCTTGACGTTGCCCTTCCAGTTCTTGATGTCGTGCTCGGTGTGCGCGATGTTCCAGTCCCCGCACACCAGCGACTCGCGCCCGCCGATCGCGGCCGTCGCGCGCATCACCTTCAGGTGCGCGAGCAGGTCGGCCATGAACCGGTTCTTCTCCTCCTGCTTCGGCGTCTCCGCCTCGCCGGTGGGCAGGTACAGGCTGGCCACGGTCACCTTGGGCAGGTCGACCTCGATCCACCGCCCGGACGCGTCGAACTCAGCCGACCCGAAGCCGATCCGGACCGCGCTCGGCCGGATCCGGCTGTACACCGCGACGCCGGCCCGGCCCTTGGCGGTGGCGGGCGCGTAGTAGGCGTACCAGCCCTCGGGGTCGCGGACCTCGTCGCTGAGCTGGTCGGGCGTGGCCCGTACCTCTTGGAGGCACACCACATCGGCCTCGGTGGCGCCCAGCCACTCGGTGAAGCCCTTACCGGCCGCGGCCCGCAGCCCGTTCACGTTGGCGGTGGAGACGGTGATCATCGGTGCAGATTAGCCCGTTTCGACCGGGGGGTGCGGCGGGGGGTAGGCCGGGACCGGCCGTCGGACGCGGCGCGGGGGCGGGGTGGGGTGGGCCCGGCCGGCCGTCGGGCGCGGCGGCCCCCGGTCAGCCGAACAACGTCGCGTGCAGCGGCAGCCAGGCGGCGCCCGGACAGCGGGCGGCGACCTCGACCCGCCCGACCCACTCGGCCGCCCCGCACTCCGAGCCCGACTCCGGGCGGGTGGGCGCGCCCGGGTCCGGCAGCCGCACCGCGTGGAAGGCCTGGAACGCCCGGGCCGGATACCGGTAGCCGGCCGGCGGCGGGTCCGACAGGGTGATCCGCTGGCCGCCGAGCAGCGTCAACCGGTCCGCGTCCAGGCGCAGCCCCGTCTCCTCGGCGAGCTCCCGTGCCGCCGCCAGGGCCGGCGTCTCGCCCGGATCCAGGTGTCCACCCGGCACCTCCCAGCCGCGCCCCGGCCGGTCGACGCGGGTGAGCAACGTACGTCCCAGCGCGTCCACGGCGAACACGAAGCCGGTGGTCACGGTGTAGCCGGCGGGCACCTCGTCGCAGCGCAGCAGTTCCATGCGATGCGCGACGGGGATCCAGCCCACGGTGAGCGATGCCAACACGATCGACGCCATGGGCCCATCCTGGCGGACCGCTTCCCGGCGAGTGCCGGCGGCGTCCTGGTCCGCCCGTACCGAACTCGCGCGAACCGCACCGCAGCTCGGGCGCTGTGGCACGGTGAGGGCATGACGAAGCTCGCCAAGGGAGCGAACGCCCCGCTGTCGACCGGGAATCTGCACGCCACCCTCAGCTGGCGACCGGGTCCGGGCGTGCCGGACGTCGACGTGTCGGCGCTGCTCCTGAACGGCGAACGCCGGGTGGGCGGCGACGCGGACATGGTCTTCTACAACCAGCCGGCCCACCCCTCGGGCGCGGTCGGCCATCGGGGCAAACGGCCCGGCTCCGACACCGTGGCCCTCGACCTGGACCGGGCGCCCGACGACCTGGCAGCGGTGATCCTGGCGGCCTCGGCGGACGGCGGCACGTTCGGCCGGGTGCCGGGCTTGCGGCTGGAGCTGACCGACGCGGCCACCGGCGCCTCGGTGGTCTCGTTCGACATCGACGACGCCACGACGGAGACGGCGTTCGTGTTCGGCGAGGTGTACCGGCGGGCCGGCGGGTGGCGGTTTCGCGCGGTCGGGCAGGGCTACGACTCCGGACTGGCGGGCCTGGCCACGGACTTCGGGATCAGCGTGGCCGCGGAGGAACCTTCGGCGCCCGTGGTCGACCTCAAGAAGCAGCGCCTGATCTCGATGGAGAAGCGGCTCGCCCGCGACGGCCACGACACGCTGCTCTCGCTGACCAAGAAGGCCGCGATCGGTCTGGAGAAGCACGGCCTGGCCGAGCACACCGCGCGCGTCGCGCTGGTTTTGGACATGTCCATCTCGATGGACGAGATGTACGAGAGCGGCCAGGTACAGGCGCTGGCCGAGCGGGTGTTGTCGCTGGCCCTGCGCTTCGACGACGACGGCGAGGTGGACGTGTTCCCGTTCGCGGCCTTCGCCCGGCGGTTCGGCGGCATGGACCTCGACAACTATCGGGGGCGGGTGGCGACCGTGTACGCCGAGGCCGACGTGGGCCCGTGGACCGACTACGGCGAGGCGATGCGCGCGGTGCGGGAGTACTACTTCGGCTCCGGCGAACCACGGTCGACACCGCTGCCCGCGGCCGCGCCGCCCGAGCCGCCGGTGTTCGTGATGTTCGTGACGGACGGCGCGACGAGCGAGGAGGACGCGGCCCGCGAGCACATCCGCTCCTCCGGTTACGAGCCGGTGTTCTGGCAGTTCATGGCGATCGGCGAGCCGGACGAGTTCGAGTTCCTGGCCGAATTGGACGACCTGTCCGGCCGCTTCCTCGACAACACGGCCTATTTCACGGTCGCCGACCTGAACAGCCTGAGCGACGACGAACTCTTCGAGCGACTGGTGGGCCAGTACCCGCAATGGCTCGCCGCGGCCCGGAGCCGGGGCCTTATTCGCCGACCACGGCCGGCGGTGTTGTCCGCCTCGCGTTCGCCCAGGTCAGGGCGTTGTCGTAGGTGTCCCGGCGGACCCCCCTTAGAGGACCTTAGGAGACCTTGGACCGCCTTACGTCGGCTTAGGCCGGCTCGGATCGGCTTAGGCATCCGGGGGGCGACGGATCCCCGGATAGATGCGGCATCCGCCTCATGCCCCGACCCCCACTGGGGCGCGAAGCTGTTACCACGAGCCGGGGAGACCGGGTCGAAACAGCAGAAGGTGGACACAGTGATCGAGTACGAGCTTTACAAGAACCGTCAGCAGGAGCTTCTCGCCGTCGCCGGTCGGGACCGGATGGTCGTGGCGGCCCTGCGCAGCCGGCGCGCCGCCGCCAAGGCCCGTCGGGCCGAGCGGGTGCAGCAGGAGGCGGTACAGAGCGCCGCGGCGATCGAGTCGCTGCGCATGCGTCGGAACCTGCAGCTGCTCACCCGGTGACGGCGGCGATGACCCCCGACCCGCAGGCCGGCCCGACCGCACGATGTCGAATCCGGCCCGAGGAGCGGCACCGTCGCACGACGGCACCGAGAAGCACCCGGCGACCCCGAGTGGACATACGTCCCTCGGGGTCGTTTCACGTGTGCCCCCGATCGCCGAGACCTCCGCCGACGGGCGATCCGGCGAGTCGGGCCGCTCCTCGGCGCGGGCGGATACCGTGTCGGGGTCCATCGCAGTGATCCACGGGAA
Source organism: Embleya australiensis (assembly GCF_051903075.1). NCBI lineage: Bacteria > Bacillati > Actinomycetota > Actinomycetes > Kitasatosporales > Streptomycetaceae > Embleya > Embleya australiensis. The sequence goes on along the minus strand of NZ_CP182422.1, from coordinate 6,814,875 downwards.
GGTCCGACCGATGCACGTCGCGCTGTTCACACTCGGGGGCACGATCGCCATGGCGGGCACCGACGGGTCCGCCACCGGCCCGGTGGTGAACCGGCTCACCGGCGCCGACCTGACCGCCGCCGTCCCCGGCCTGACCGAGTCGGGCGTGCGGTTGCACGTAGCGGACGTCCGGGCCGTACCCAGCGCCGACCTGACCTTCGCCCGGATCCTCGACGTGGTCGCCGCCGGATCGCGCGCGGTCGCCGAGGGCGCGGCGGGCATCGTGGTCACCCAGGGCACCGACACCCTGGAGGAGACCGCCTACCTGGTCGACCTCGTGTGGCCGCACCCGGAGCCGTTCGTCCTTACCGGGGCGATGCGCAACCCGACCCTGGCGGGCCCCGACGGGCCGGCCAACCTGCTCGCCGCCGTGCGGGTCGCGGCGGCCGAACCGGCGCGCGGGCTCGGCGCGTTGGTGGTCCTGGGCGACGAGATCCACGCCGCGCGCCGGGTCCGCAAGACGCACAGCAGCAGCACGAGCGCATTCGCCTCGCCCGACACCGGGCCGCTGGGCCGGGTGGTCGAGGAGCGGGTCCGGATCCTGACCGCTCCCCCGCGACACAGCCCGCTGCCGACGCCCTCGGCCGATGCGCTGGCCGAGGCCCGCGTGGCGCTGTACCCGGCCACGTTCGACGACGACGGCGCGCTGCTCGCGGGCCTCCCGGGCAGCCATCGCGGGCTGGTGGTGGCCGGATTCGGCGTCGGCCACGTCTCGTCGGCGCTCGCCCCGACGCTGGGTGCGCTCGCCGAACACATCCCGGTCGTGCTGACCTCGCGCACGGGGGCCGGCCCCGTGCTGCGCCACACCTACGGCGCGATCGGTTCGGAGACCGACCTTCAACGCCGCGGCCTGCTCGACGGCGGCCTGCTCGACCCGTACAAGGCCCGCGTACTGCTGCGCCTGCTCCTCGCATCGGGCGCGGACCACTCGACGATCACGGCGGCCTTCGCCGAGCACGGCTGAGCGGGGCGGGCACGAGGGACGGACGGCCCGTATCGGCCGAGTGCGGCGCCGTCACCCTCCCGCGCCGGCAAGGAAGTGCCTGACGTCGGCCGCCAGCACCGACAACTGCTCCCCCGCCGCCAACACCGTCGTCGCCGAGGCCGTCCACCGGCCGTCGGCGCTCCGCCACGGACGCAGTTCCCAGGTGAGTTCCACCCGGCCCCCCGACCGGAACACCGCCTTGACGGTCAGATCCCGATCGTCCGTACGCCAGGTCCGCTCACCGTCCCACCCCCCGAAGTCCCGGGCGAGGTCGGTCAGAAAGCCGTCGATCTCGGTCGCCTCACCACTCCAACCCACCACCCGCTCCAGGCGGGCGGCCAGCCCCGGCCCACACAACTCGACGGTGTAGTTCACCAGTCGCGACGCCGGGGAGTGCGCGACGGCGACCTCGTCGTCCGGACTGAACGCGTCCCGAAGACATATCCGGGTATCCCGGTCGTCGGCACACCGAACAACCACGTCGCGCGCGGCGCTCGACTCGTTCGGCTCGTTCGTTTCATTCGCCGCGTCGAAGTGGGGATGCATCCGCCGAACCGTAGGGCAGACCACCCGCCCCCGTCATTCCGGTTACCCCGAAGCCCGACCCGGACGGGGACCTTGCCCCCGCGCCGCGTGGGCGCGGCGGTCCCGACCTGCGGACCGCCGCGCCCACGCGGGTCACCGGGGTTGTGCATCACCTGCCGGCGGCGGGCCGGAGGCCGCGGGCAGCGTCAGCGCGACGCGGCGGCGGACCAGGTCCATGTCCAGGATTTCCACCCGCAACACGTCGCCTTCGCGGCGGATGGACTCCGGCGAATCGGCCGCGTTCTCCGGGAGTTCCGCGTTGTGCAGCAGACCCTCGATGCCGTCGGCGATGCGTACGAACGCGCCGAACGGGACCACCTTGGTGACCGTCCCCGACAGGGTCCGGCCTCTGGTGTGGGTTGCCGCGAACTCTTGCCACGGGTCGGGCAGGAGTGCCTTCAGCGACAGGGAGACGCGTTGTCGGTCGAGGTCGACGTCCAGGATTTCGACGCTGAGTTCGTCGCCGACCGAGGCGAGCTCCGAGGGATGGGAAAAGTGCTTCCAGGAGAGTTCGGCGACGCTGATCAAGCCGTCCACTCCGCCGATGTCGACGAAGACGCCGAAGTTCACGATCGCGGAAACGATGCCGGTCCTGATCTCGCCCCGACGCAGACCGCGCAGGACGTGGAGCCGGGCTGCTTCACTGATTTCTTCTCGGTTGTGGCCCGTCATCTACCGGGCTCGCAGGGAATCATCACGTCCGGGACCGTACCCCCAGCAGGCACGATTCGTCCACCGTCGACCGGGGCGGGCCGCGAACTCCCTTGCCCGCCCCGGGACTTGGTTTACTTTTCGACTCAGGTCCGGGCGCGTTCCACGCGGCCCTCGTCCCATACCGGGCCGTCGGTTTCGCGGACTCGGCCGTCTTGGCCGAAGACCATGAAGCGGTCGAACGACGAGGCGAACCAGCGGTCGTGGGTGACGGCCAGGACCGTGCCGTCGAATGCCTCCAAGGCGTCCTGGAGGGCCTCGGCCGAGACCAGGTCCAGGTTGTCCGTCGGCTCGTCGAGCAGCAGCAGGTTGGCACCGGAGAGTTCGAGCAACAGCACCTGGAATCGGGCCTGTTGGCCGCCGGACAGGGTGTCGAACGGCTGCTCCGCGCCATAGGCCAGCTCGTACCGGTCGAGCACCCTGGCCGCGCCCTCCCGGCCCAGGCCGCTGCGATGTTCGTCGCCCCGGCCGAGGATGTCGACCAGGGTCTTGCCCGCGAACTCCGGATGGTCGTGCGTCTGCGCGAACCACCCGGGTCGCACCCGCGCGCCGAGCCGGGCCCGACCCGTGTGTGCGACCGGCGCGATCACCGTGTCGCCGACCGGTTCGTGCTCGGCCTCCGGGTCTGTGCCGCCGGCCGCGAGGAGTCGCAGGAAGTGCGACTTGCCCGAGCCGTTCGAGCCGAGCACCGCCACCCGGTCGCCGTACCAGATCTCCGTGTCGAACGGCTGCATCAGGCCGGTCAGTTCCAGTGCTTCCGCGACCACCGCACGCTTGCCGGTGCGCGATCCGCGCAACCGCATCTTCACGTCCTGCTCGCGCGGGATGTTCTGCGGCGGGCCGATCTCCTCGAACTTGCGCAGTCGGGTCCGGGCCGCCTGCAACCGCGAGGCCAGGCCGTCGTTGTACGCCGCCTTGGTCTTATACATCAGGACCAACGCCTTGAGCTTGGCGTGCTCTTCGTCCCACCTGCGGCCCAACTCCTCGAAGCGCTCGAACCGCGCGCGCCGGGCCTCGTGGTAGGTGGCGAACGAACCCCCGTGGATCCACACCGTGTTGCCCGCCGCGCCGAGTTCGATCGTGACGATGCGGTCGGCCGCGCGGGCGAGCAGTTCGCGGTCGTGCGAGACCAGCAGGACCGACTTCTGGCTGTCCCGCAGCGACTGCTCCAGCCAGCGCTTGCCGGGTACGTCGAGGTAGTTGTCCGGCTCGTCGAGGATCAGCACCTGGTCCGGCCCGCGCAGCAGCGCCTCCAGGGCCAGCCGCTTCTGCTCGCCGCCGGACAGCGTGCGCACCTCGCGCCACTTCGCGATGTCGTAGGTCGTGCCGAGCGCCGCCTGGCAACACTGGTCCCACGCCGGCTCGATGTCGTAGCCGCCGGCGTCCCCGAACTCGGCCAGCGCGCCGGCGTAGCGCATCTGGTGCTTCTCGTCGTCGTGCTCCATCAGCGCGAGTTCGGCGTCGTCGACGGCGCGCATCGCGTCGCGGATCCGCGGCGGGGCCAGCGAGACCAGCAGGTCGCGCACGGTGGACGCGTCCCGGATCCGCCCGACGAACTGCGGCATGATGCCGAGCCCGCCCGTGCGGGCCACCGCGCCGCCGTCCGGTTTCAGCTCACCCGTGATGATCCGCAGCAGCGTGGTCTTGCCCGCGCCGTTCGCGCCGATCAGCGCCACGGTGCTGCCGTCGCCGACCCGGAAGCTCACGTCATCGAGCAGCACACGTCCATCCGGCAAGGTGAATGAGATGGCGTTGACATCGATGTAGCCCATGGCGTGCGCGCGTCCTTCGTCCTGCGGTCGGGGTGGAGCGGTCGGGGGTGAGCGGTCGGAGTGGATCCGGGGTGACATCCCTTACTACCGGCTCGGCGCCGGACGGGCCAATACATTTCGGGCTCCGTCACCACCGTGGCGCCTCTGGGCCGCGCTCCGTACCCGATCGAGCGACCGACCCACCCGCCGACCGGCGCCCGACTCGGGACACCCTTTTCGCATAGTGCGTCTCTTGCTTCGCGCATCGCGTCATGGAACGTTGACGGCCGACCGGTTTCCGGCCGGTCGTCCGCTCCCCCCGTCCAGTCAAGGAGTCGCAGTGGCGCACACGGAAGCGCAGCAGATCGCCCGACAGGTGGCCCTCGGCGAGCGCGGTCCGCTGAGGTTCGGGGTGTTCCTGGCCCCGTTCCATCAGGCGGGACGCAATCCGACCCTGCTGCTCGAACAGGATCTGGCCCTGGTCGAACATCTGGACCGGCTCGGCTACGCCGAGGCGTGGATCGGCGAGCACCACTCGGGCGGCTGGGAGATCGTCGCCTCCCCCGAACTGTTCATCGCGAGCGCCGCGGCCCGAACCCGGCACATCCGCCTCGGCACCGGCGTGGTCTCGCTGCCGTACCACCACCCGCTGCACGTCGCGGACCGCATGGTCCTGCTCGACCACCTCACCCGCGGCCGGGTCATGCTCGGCGTCGGTCCCGGCCAACTCGCCTCCGACGCGCACATGCTCGGCATCGACACCGCGCGCCAGCGGGCCATGATGGAGGAATCCCTCGAAGCGATCGTGGCCCTGCTCGCGGGCCGCGAACCGGTGACCCGGGAGAGCGACTGGTTCACCCTGCGCGACGCCCGGCTGCAACTGCGGCCGTACACCCACCCGTCGTTCGAGATCGCCGTCGCCGCGACCTTCTCGCCCGCCGGACCGCGCACCGCCGGCCGGTTCGGCGCGGGCATGCTGTCGATCGCCGCGAGCCAGGAGGGCGGGTTCGACGCGCTCGGCTCGCACTGGGGCATCGCGAACGAGGTGGCCGCACGCCACGGACGGACCATGGACCGGTCCGCGTGGCGGCTGATGGGCATGATGCACATCGCCGAGACCGAGGAGCAGGCGCGCCGCGAGGTCGCGTACGGCCTCGAAGGCATCCAGAACTACCAGGCCAAGGTGCTGCCGGTCCCGCTCGACGCGGACACCCCGCTCGCGCAGCGCATCGATCGGGGCAACACGACCGGTTCGTTCATCTGCGGCACGCCGGAGATGGCGATTCGCCAGATCGAGCGGTTGTGGCAGAAGTCCGGCGGTTTCGGCACCTACCTGTTCATGGGCGCCGACTTCGCCGACCCGGCGGCGACCAGGCGGTCGTACGAGCTGATCGCGCGCGAGGTGATCCCGTACTTCACCGGCGCGGCACACGGCCCGATCGCGTCGCAGGACTGGCAGGTGGGCCTGTCCGAGACCTGGCGGGACCAGACGGCGCAGGCGGTCGGCGGAGCCGTGAAGGACTACGAGAGCTCGAAGGGGGCCTCGACGTGAGCGGGCGGACGAACGGGGTGGGGCCGGCCGGCGGGGGTCGGATCGAGGGCAGGGTCGCGCTGGTGACCGGCGCCGCGGCGGGTATCGGGCGGGCCGTCGCGCGCCGGTTCGTGGCCGAGGGGGCCGTGGTGGTAGCCGGCGACGTGGACGCGGGCGCACTGGCCACGCTCGCCGAGGAGTTGGGCCCGGAGCGCTGCCGCACCCGGTTGTGCGACGTGACGGTCGAGGACGACGTGGCCGCGCTGGTACGGGCCGCCGTGGACGATTTCGGCGGCCTGGACATCGCGGTGGCCAACGCGGGCGGCGGCACCGCGGCCGAACTGGTCGACCACGACTACGCGGCCTGGCGCCGGGTCGTCGACCTGTGCCTGAACGGCGCGTTCCTGACCGTCAAACACGCCGGCCGCGCGATGCGGGCCCGGCCCGGCGGGGGCGGCTCGATCGTCACCATGGCCTCGCTCAACGCGGTCCAGCCGGGCCGGGGCATGGCCGCGTACTGCGCGGCCAAGGCCGGCGTGGTCGCGCTGACCGAGGTGGCGGCGCTGGAGTTGGGGTCGGCGGGCATCCGGGTGAACGCGGTGGCGCCGGGCCTGATCCGCACGCAGGCCACCGCCGGCATGTGGCATGTCCCGGGCGTGGTCGAGGAGTACGTGGCCAACGCCCCGCTGGGCCGCTTCGCCGAACCGGAGGAGGTGGCCGCCGTGGTGCTGTTCCTGGCCTCCGACGAGGCGGGCTTCGTCTCGGGCAGCACGTACGGGGTGGACGGCGGCGCCCGGACCCGCCGCTACCCGGACCTGATCGCGGCACTGGAGCGGCTGCCGGGGACGTGAGCCGGGGTGGGGGCGGGCCGGGGCCCGGCGAAGGCCGAGCGAGCGCCGACCGGGAGCCGATCGGGCGCCGATCGAGGACGGGCCGCGAGCCGATCGAGGACCGGCCGGGGACCGTTCCGACCGGCGCGCACCCTCCCCGCCACATCCGTGATCAAGCGGCTGATCAGGGATGAAACGGATCCCGGGGGTTCCCGTTCCGGTTGCTGACGCAGCGTCAAGTTTCTGTTCGGTAATGGCGCTATCGCCTCCGAATGGTCGTCCGCGCGATCGGTTGGCAGCCTGGTCCGGCCGGGTTCGACCTCTTCGATCCGAGGCGGTTTTCCGGCCTCGAACCCGGGCAACCAAAGGGCACCGAACGGGAGCGGGAGGGGACCTGACACCCCCGATGCGCGACGGCGCACCCCCCACCCCGTGGGTATGAAGGGCGCCGGCGGCCGGGTCCACTCCCCCGTGCCCGGCCGTCGGCCGCCGGCTCTCCACCAAGCGCCCCACGCGGCGTCAGGGCCCCGGCGATTCGGCCCGCGTGGCGATCGGCACACGACCGGTCACCGGCACCGTCCGGGAGCACGCCGCACCGCGCCGACGATGCACGGCGGCAAGCACCGCGACCCCCAGACCGAACAGCACCAGGATCCCCACACTCCCGCGGAAGGCGATCTCCCACCGGGAGTCCGCTCGTTCGTCGCCGAGCAGGGCGAAGAAGACCGAGGTCGCGAGCGCACCGCCGAGCACGCCGCCCATCTCCTGCGCCGTACCGATCACCCCGGACGCGGCGGCCACCCGCCCCGGACCGACCCCCGCGAGCACCGCCGAGGTCAACGGCGCCAGCACCAGGCCCATCCCGGCGCCGGCGCCCAGCAGGCCCATCGGCAACACCGCGACCGTCCCCGTCGCCGACGCGCACCCGGCGACCCCGACCCCCGTCGCCAGCAACAGCGCCCCGGCGGTCGGCAGTCGATCACCGAACCGGCCGTACCACCGCCCGGTCCCGGCCGCCGCGCCCAGAAAGCCGACGTTGATCGACGCGGCCACCGCGCCGGACACCAACGGCCCGTATCCACACCCGAGTTGCAGGTACAACGGCAGGATCGTGGACAACCCCGCCGAGGTCCCGAACAACAACCCGAGCGCGGCCACCCCCACCGGAAAACCCCGCTCCCGAAACACCGTCGGGTCCACCGACGGCCGCCGCCCCGCCCGCACCCGCCCACGCTGCTGCCGCACAAGAACCGCCGTCGCCCCGATCGCCCCCACGATCCACGGCAGTTGCCGCGACACGGACTCCCCGTCGGCACCGCCGCGCAGCAACGCCCAGGCGGCGCAGCCCAGTCCCACCGCGATCAGCGCCGCCCCCACAGGATCGAGCGCCCCTCGGCTCCGGACGGTCGGCCCCGGCGCCGGAACCGAGCGCGGCGTCAGCACCAGCGCCGCCACCCCGAGCGGCACATTGACCAGGAAGCAGGCCCGCCACCCGAGTCCGACCGGATCGGCGGCGATCAGCAGCCCGCCCACCACCTGACCGCTCACCCCCGCCAGCCCGACCGTCGCCCCATATCGCCCGAACGCCCGCGCCCGTTCGGCGCCCATCGGATACAACGCCCCGATCAGCACCAGCACCTGAGGCGCCATCAGCGCCGCCGCCCCGCCCTGCGCGATCCGGCAGCCGACCAGCCCCGCCGCGTCCGCGGCCAGCCCGCAACCCGCGGAGGCGGCCGTGAACAGGGCCACGCCGACCAGGAACACCCGCCGCTGACCGTAGAGTTCGCCCAGTCGCGCGGCGGTGATCAGCCCGGCGGCATAGGCCAGCCCGTACCCGGCGACGATCATCCGCAGTGCGCCGGCCCCCGCGTCGAGGTCACGTTCGATCGCGGGCAGCGCCGCGTTGACGACGAAGAAGTCGAGCGTGGTGACGAGTACCGCGCTCAACAGCACCGGCAGCGCCCACCGCGAACGCCCCGGCGCAGGCGGATGAGGGTTCCCCGGGGCGGGGACGACGGTCGACACGAGAGAGCTCCACTTTCGACGTGCACACACGGCACGGGCGGCACCGGCTGCATGGGCGGTAGGACGACGGCGATTCCGCGACGGAACCGCGCACCCCGATGCAACCGCTCCGCGCGACCCCGCGCCGGCGCATATCGGCCATCACGTTGCCCGCCCGGGCCGGCCCGGCCCGACCGCCCTCAGTGCACGTCGATCCCCCGGAGATGCCGCATGTCGTTGTAGCGGATCCCCCGCAGCCGCCCGTCCCGGGCCCGCCAGCGGGAAATGGACGCGTTGCCCACCGGGTCGGTGCGTACCAACCGGTCGACGTCGGTCTCGGTCAGCCCCTCCAGGACATAACGCAGCATCAGGACGGTCGAGTCGTGTCCCACGATCAGCACATGCGCGCCCGGCGCCTCGTGCCGGAGGTCGGTCAGCAGCGTACGCAGCCGCAGCGCGACATCGGCCAACGATTCGCCGCCGGGCGGACGGTAGTACAGGTCGCCGACCCGCCGCCGCCGCTCGGCCTCGTCCGGGTAGAGCCGTTCGATGGCGTCGGCCGTACGCAGCTCCAGCACGCCCATCTCCCGGTCGCGCAACCGCTCGTCGCGTCGGGGCGGGGGCAACAGCAGGCCCACTCGGGCGGCTTCGCGGGCGATGATCCGCATCGTCGAACGGGCCCGGCGATACGGCGAGACCAGGACCACGTCCGGGGTCTCCCCCCTGAGCGCGAGCCGCCGCCCGACCGCGCCGGCCTGGTCCTCGCCGCGCGCGCTGAGCGCGATGTCGGCGTCGCGCCCGACCACCGACGGGTCGCACTCGCCGTCCCCGTCCGGCTCCTCCGCCTCCCACCCGCCCGCCGTCGGATCCGCCGCGACGCCGGCGGACCGGGCGGCGGCGGAGCGAGCGGCGGAGCGGGCCGCCGCCGCGGCAAAGGCGGCGTTCGCCGTGCTTTCGCCGTGACGTACGGCGACGATCTCGGCCGGCCCGAAGGGCGCGGTGTCCGATGAGCCGACCACGGTGCCCCCAAAGCCTTGTCCCTCTCATCGTTCTCACCCCCGGAGCGGCCCCGAAACGCGCCGGCCCGTCAAACGGCACACCGCGGCGCCGATCACCGCCCACGTCTCCCGCGCCCCGTCCGGCCCGAGCACACACCCGGCCTGGTCATCCCACGGGACACCGCCCGACTTATGTGATCATCAATCCGGGTGTCCGGATAATCTGACCCCATGATCGAACCCCGCGTCGCCCTCGTCACCTGCGCCGAGCTGCCCGATCTCGACCCGGACGACCGTCTGCTCATCGCCCCACTGGCCGCGCACGGCATCGGCGCCGAGGGCGCCGTGTGGAGCGACCCGACGGTGGACTGGGACGCGTACGACCTCGTGGTGCTGCGCTCGGTGTGGGACTACCCGCCGCACCACAAGGCGTTCATCGAGTGGGCCGCGAGCGTGCCGCGCCTGGCCAACCCGGCGGCGGTCGTGACCTGGAACACCGACAAGACCTACCTGCGCGACCTCGCCCGGGCCGGCCTGCCCGTGGTGGAGACGATGTGGCTGGAACCCGACTCGACCGTCACGCTGCCCACCTCCGGGGTGCACGTGGTCAAGCCGGCGATAAGCGCCGGGTCGCGCGACACCGAGCGGTACGACCTGGCCTCCCCCGAGGAACGCGCGCTCGCCGCCGGGCACGCCACCGCCCTGCTCGCCGACGGCCGCACCGTCATGGTCCAGCCGTATCTGGCGGCCGTCGACACCGTCGGTGAGACCGCCCTCGTCTACTTCGACGGCGTCTTCAGCCACGCCGTCCGCAAGGGCCCCATCCTCGACGGCACCGGCGGCGAGTTGATCGACGGCCTGTACAAGGCTGAGACGATCGAGCCGCGCGAGCCCTCCGCCGCCGAACTCGCGGTCGGGGCCCGGGTCCTGACCGAGATCCCGATCTCCCCGCTGCTCTACGCGCGCGTCGACCTGGTCCCGGCCGCCGACGGCACGCCGACCCTGCTCGAACTGGAGCTGACCGAGCCGTCCCTCTTCCTGTCCCACGCCGAAGGCGCCCCCGACCGCCTGGCCGCCGCGATCGTGGCCGCCCTGCACACATACGCATAACCGCGCGCCGACCGCACGTACCGCGGTCGGCGCGTGCCACGGGCCCGGCCACGCCGGTCGGGCCCGCCGAAAATCCGTCGCCGCCCGCCCCCGACCTGCGTAGCGTCGGGACCGGCGGTCGAGGTCACCGCCCGAACCCGACGCACGCGGCGACGGAAAGGCGACGTGATGGATCGGCAGACGCCGCAGGAGCGCAAACGCCTGAGCTACCTGAAGGATCGGCGCAACAGTTACGGCGAGAACGACAAGAGCAGTCGGCGCAACATCCGCCGCAACAAGGCGGCGGTCCGCAGCGCCAACCGCCGCCACGAACACCTGGTGCTCGCCGCCCTGGCCGGCGCGCGCGACGCCGGCGGAGCCGAGGCCGTCGCGGATCGCCTGTACGTCAAGCGCCCCAAGCGGTGGCGCAAGTGGCCGGACCAACCGCTCGCCGAGGCCGTCGAGTACGTCCTCGAACGCCGCGTCCGGCTCGGCATCGACGACGACGGCCGGGCCCGTCGCCGGATCCACCGCATCCACCGCCGCCTCAACCGCCCGAGCTGACCGGACCCGACCGCACACCCGCGCCGGCCGTCCCCCGGCCTGTCGCAACCGGTACGCCCGCGTCGATCGAGGGACGATGGGGCCATGAAGCGCGACATTTCCCTCGAATGGGACAGTGACCCGGGTGCCGACCTCCGGGCCGCGACCGAGGTGTACGCCGCCGCCGGACTCCCGGCGCCGACGGCACCCGCCGACGCCACCGCCCCCGGCGATGCCGGCGATCCCGGCGACCGCATCGGCACGGTGCGCGCGCGCCGTGGCGGGCGGCTGCTCGGCTGGGTGAGCCTGTACGGGAACGGCGAGGCGGGTGTCACCGCCCAGGGTGAGCGCGCCGACCGGCTCGCCCGGCGGCTGGTCCACGGCTCCTACCGCGCGGATCCCGGCGCGACCGCCGAGGAGCGGGCCGCATTCGTATCGATGTACCGCCGAGCCGCCCGGCGGGCCCGCGCCGGCGGCGCGTCGATGCTGCACTGGAGCGGTACCGACACCGGCCCGGAAGGCGACGCCGCCCGCGCCCTCGGCGCCCGTGCCACCGGCGAGATCGCCCGGATCTGGACCGTGGACCCGCGCGGCTGGTGGGCCCCGGGCGGCCTGCCCGCGATCCGCGCCCGCACCCTCCCGCCGCCGCTCGTGGGGCTGATCGGCGAGGGCGCCGAACTCACCGTCGACGTCGCCGACGACCTGGCGTACCTCAACGCCGGCGAGGCGATCACCGCCCCCGGCGTCGCCCCCGACATCCTCGGCGCGCTGGTGGCCGCGCTCGTGGACCTGCTGCGCCGGGAGCGGCCCGACGTCCGCGAGTTGGCCGTGTTCGAATTCGACGGCGACACCGAGGGCGCCGTCCGCCTGGCCCTACCCCTCGCCGGCCTGCGCATCGCACACCGCGTGGTGGACTTCGAACTCCCGCTCACCCAGCCGCCCGACGACCCGACGTCCTGACCACCCGGCGATCGCACCGCGCCCCGCCGGCGCCTTCGCCGTCACGTGCGACTGTACGTCGCCACCGATGTCCCCCCGGCAAGCACCGTCCCACCCGTGCGGGTGAACGCGTGCGCCCCGAACACGCCCGACATCATGGGTATCCCGCTGCCGATCAGAACCGGATAGGTCTTGATCACCAGCTCGTCGATCTCGTCGATCAGACTGCCCGCCAGACGCCCCCCACCGGCCAGCCAGATGCCCTTGCCGGTCGGTTCGGCCTTCAACTCGCGCACCTTGGCGACCGGATCGCCGGCGATCAGGGTCACCGCGGGGTCGAGGGTCTCGGTGATCGTCTCGGTGACCACATAGGTCCGGAGATGGGCGTACGGATTGGGAAGGCCCTCCCGAATACCGGGCTCGTAGGTGCCCCGACCCATCACGACCGTGTCGAAGTGCCGGAACTCCGTGTCCGGAGCGACCCCCACGTGCGGGGCGAGGTGCGTCGGCAACGTCTCCGGATACTCGGCGACCAGGTGTGCCACCACGTCCTCGCCGACCGGGAAGAAGTCGTAGCCGCCGTCCTTGTCGGCGATGAAGCCGTCGATGGTGGTGGCGATGAAGTAGGTGAGCTTTCGCATGCGGTCTCTTTCCGTGGTGCGTTCCGAGCCGGATGACGGCGCGGCAAGATGACTACAGTTATAGTACTTCAGCTGTAGTGGTTCAAGCTTCGATCCGGGAGGATTTCCTCACCAGGGGCGCGAGTCCGGACCCGGCAGCGGGCGCAGTCCCGGCCAGGACGCCAGCAGCCGGCCGCGCAACTCCCGTGCCAGCAGCCCCAGTTCGTGCAACGGCTCGGTCGCGGTGTCGGCCACCACGCCGAGCCGGTGCACCAGTCGCTCGCGGGCCGAGATGTAGCCCCATTCGAAGTCCTGCACCGGCACCCGGTCCAGGTGGTCCACGCTGTCCCGGTGCGCCCGCTCGACCAGCGCGTCGCCCCGGATCAGCCAGCCCGCGCAGGCGTCGGCGACGGACGCCTCCGGGTCGAGGTCGCGGCCGGTGTGCGCCCGCCAGGTCGCCGCGTAGACCGCCTCCACCTCGGCCGCCTGCGGTCCGGGCAGCGACATCGCGCACCAGCACGTGGGGAACCCGATGCGCAGATAGGCCAATTCGACCAGCCCGTCGCCCAGCGCGGCCTGCTCGAAGTCGACGAACCGCACACCGTCGACGGTCCGCAGGTCGTTGCCCGGACACGGATCGCCGTGCAACAGCGCATACCGCCCGGTCGGGTCGAGCCGGGTCAGCAGGGCGGCCAACTCGGCGGCCACGCCCGCCGGGATCGGTGCGTCCAGCGTCGCGGCCAACCGCAGGAACGACTCGGCGTCGGCGGCGGTCGGCGCCCGCCAGGCCGGCAGCGCGTCCGCGTCCGCCGGCCCGGTGAGCGCATGCAGCCGGGCCAACGCCTCGGCGTAGCCGGGCAGCCAGTCGTCGGTCCGCCCGAGGTCGTCCAGATACTCCAGCACCATGACGCACGCGTCGGGATCGGTGGCCAGCACCCGAGGCCCGACCGGCCCCCGCTCGGCCAGCCGCAACCCGGCCACCTCGCGGGCGAAGCGCGCCGACGCGCCGTCCCGATTGTCGCCTCCGTCGGTGATCCGCTTGACGATCGCCCGCTCGCCGCCGAACTCCACCCGCCACACCCGCGAACGCGGGCTGCTGTCCAGCAACTTCACCCGCTTCGGCGCACCCAGGCTCGTCCGCAATTCGTCACCGATCGGCACCCTGAATCTCATGGGTCACACACCTACCCAGGCAACACCCCTCACGCAACCCGACCCGACGACCGCCGGGCCGACCTCAGGGATAGTCGAAGAACCGGATCCACCAGGTCGGCGCGTCCTCGACCGTGTAGTGGTCGGCGAGCCGGCTCGCCCCGTCGTACGTGGTCCGCAGCAGGTCCTCCGGCACGACGGTGTAGCCGAGGTCGTCGAGCGCGGCGGCGACCCGTTCCGTCTCCTCCGGCGCCACGTACGCCGGTGCCGCTCCGACGGGGTGGTCGTCCGGCGCGTCGACCCCGATCACCGCCAAATCGCCGAAGTTGCTCACCACCACGGTGATCCGCCCGATCCCGGACAGCGCGCTCGCGGGCACCACGATCGCCCCGTGCCGACTCGCCGCACCCGCCTCGCCCTCGACCGGGCACCGACAGTCGAAGTCCGCGTCCAGGCGCGCCACGAGCCGGTCGAACCGCTCGCGCGCGGCGTCGGGGTCGTAGTCCGCCGGGGCGGTCAGGTGGTCCGGGTCGTCCAGGGCACGCAACAGCGCCCAGGCGTGCTCGTCGTCCAGTGTCATCCTCAGCCGATCCGTATCCGATGCGCGGCGCCTGCCCGTACCCGACTCCCGGACCACGCACACCCGCGCACACCCGCGCACACTTGGGCCCACCCGACCGCTCGGCCGCCGCCCATACCCACCCGGAGCCGCCGGTGCGATGATCTTTCTTCGCAGCGGTATACACCCCGCCCGAACCGGTTCGCGAGCGCCCCGCCCGGGGCGGGCCGGACTCGTCCGGCACGCTGTGGATCCGTGCACCTCGTCCGATCCCCGATCTGGTGGTGAATCCGGCATGACCGCCCTGGACCCGGCCATACCCGAGTCGGCCCGCCCCGAGTCGGCCGATCCCGTGTCCGCCGACCCCGAGCGGGTCGACCGCTCGGACCTGCAGCGGCGGACCGTCCGTACCCTGATCGCCGCGCAGGTCGTCGGCGGCGTGGGCATGGGTTCGGCGCTGACCGTCGGCGGACTGCTGGCCGAGGACCTGTCCGGGTCCAAGAGCTGGTCCGGCGTGGCCACCACCGCGATCACTTTGGGCGCGGCGTTGTTCGCGCTGCCGATGTCGCGCGCCGCGACCCGGTACGGACGTCGCGTCGCGCTCACCGCCGGCTGGGCGGTCGCGGCGGTCGCGGCCGGCGGGGTGATCCTGGCGGCGGTGCTCGGGTGGTTCCCGCTGCTGATCGTCGCGCTGCTCGTATTCGGCGCGGGGACCGCCGCCAACCTCCAGTCGCGCTACGCGGCGACCGACCTCGCCGACGACGCCGGCCGGGCCCGGGCGTTGTCGGTCGTGGTCTGGTCGACCACCGTCGGCGCGGTCCTGGGGCCCAACCTGAACGAGCCGGGCGCGGTGGTCGGCCGCGCCCTGGACCTGCCGGAGCTGGCCGGTCCGTTCCTGTTCTCGATCGTCTCGTTCGCCGGCGCCGGGATCATCCTGTGGGTGGCGCTGCGCCCGGACCCGCTGCTCGTCGCGCGCGCCGACCTGGGCGACCGGGTGCCGCCCCGGGCCGGTCTGCGCGGGGCGTTCGCGGTGATCCGCCGGGCGCCGCGCGCGCTGCTCGGCCTGGCGACGGTGGCGTTCGGGCACGTGGTGATGGTGTCGGTGATGGCGATGACACCCGTACACATGAAGGACCACGGCACCGCGTTGACCCTGGTCGGGCTGACGATCAGCCTGCATATCGCCGGAATGTACGCATTGTCCCCCGTCGTCGGCTGGGCGGCGGACCGGTTCGGCCGGATCCCGGTGATCGTGGGCGGCCAGTTCGTGCTGCTGCTCGCGGTGTTCACGGCCGGTACCTCGGGCCATTCCACGTGGCGCACCATGGTCGGCCTGATCCTGCTCGGCCTCGGCTGGTCGTGCTGCCTGGTGGCGGGCTCGGCGCTGCTGGCCGAGTCGGTGCCGGCGGGTGAGCGGCCGGGCGTACAGGGCGTGTCGGACCTGCTGATGAACCTGGCCGGCGCGGCGGGTGGCGCGGTCTCCGGATCGGTCCTGGGCATGGCCGGCTACGGCGGCCTCAACCTGGTCGCGGGCCTGCTCACCGCGCCGGTGCTGTGCATGGCGGCCGGCTTCGCGCTCGGTCGCGGTCGCCGCCGAACCGCCTGAGCCCGCCCACGCCGCCGCCCACCGGCGCTCTTCCCGGCCCGTCGCCGCCCGCCGTCGTTCCGCCCCCCGGATGGCCCGTCCCGCTCGTGGCCTCCGCCGCTCGGCCATATGTTTGGACAAAATGTGCCAAATGGTCGCGGGTTTCCTGCCCGGGCCTTCCCGGAAGGGGCAGCCATGGTGCAGCGGGTGGTGGTCGTCGGAGCAGGGTTCGCGGGGTTCGAGACGGTGCGCAGGTTGGAGCGGTCCCTCGGTCCCCGCGAGGCCGAGATCGTGCTGATCAGTCCGATGGACTACATGGTGTACCGCCCGCTGCTGCCGCAGGTCGCGGCCGGGGTGTTGTCCTCGCGTACCACGGCGGTGCCGCTGCACCGGATGTTCGACCGCACGCACGTGCTCCCCGGCGGCGTGATCGGCGTGGACCTGGCCGCGAAGGTCTGCGTGGTGCGCAAGATCTCCGGCGACGTCGGCAACGAGCACTACGACAAGCTGGTCCTGGCCCCGGGCAGCGTCACCCGTACCTTCGACATCCCCGGCCTGACCACCTACGGCCACGGCATGAAGAACCTGGCCGAGGCGGTGTATCTGCGCGACCACGTGATCGCCCAGCTGGAGATCGCCAACTCCAGCACCGATCCGGCCGAGCGCGCCTCGCGCTGCCAGTTCATCGTGGTCGGCGGTGGCTACGCGGGTGTGGAGACCGCCGCGTGCCTGGAGATGTTGACCACCAAGGCGCTGCGGCACTTCCCGCGCCTGGACCCCGCACAGGTGCGCTGGATGATCGTCGACATCGCCCCGCGCCTGCTGCCCGAACTCGGCGAGAACCTGGGCAAGGCCACCCTGCAGATGCTGGCCAAGCGCGGCGTGGACGTGCGGCTCGGGGTCAGCGTGCAGGAGATCACCGAGGACTCGGTCACCCTGACGACGGGTGAGAAGTTGCCGTGCCGCACGCTGGTCTGGACGGCGGGTGTCACCGCGAGCCCGCTGGTCGGCACGCTGGGCACCGAGCTGGTGCGCGGCCGGCTGGCGGTCGCCGCCGATCTGGCCGTGCCCGGGTATCCGGACGTGTTCGCGCTCGGCGACGCCGCGGCCGTTCCGGACCTGGCCAAGGGGGACGGCGCGATCTGCCCGCCCACCGCGCAGTACGCGCACCGCCAGGCCAAGATCGCCGCGGCCAATGTGGTCGCCGCGCTGCGCGGCCAACCGCTGAGCGCGTTCCGGCACAAGGACCTGGGTCTGGTCGTCGACCTCGGCGGCACCCAGGCGGTGGCCCGGCCGCTCGGCTACGAGATGCGCGGCCTGCCCGCGCAGGCGATCACGCGCGGCTACCACCTGCTGACGGTACCGTCGATCCGGGCCCGCACCCGGGTGTTGTCCAACTGGATCCAGCACGCCTTCGCCGGCGACGACCTGGTCCGGCTCGGCTTCATGTCCGACCAGGACGGCCGGATGGGCAACCTGGAGAAGACCGACGCGTACCTGTCCGGCGACGAGATCACCGCGCGCACCGGCTCGCGCGCCGCGCACCCGTAGGCGGGGCCGGGGCGCCCGCCGTGCGCCCCGATCAGGCGTCGCGTTCGGCGCGCTCCTTCAGGCCCTCCGCCTCCATCCGCAGGTAGCGCCGGGTCAGCTTGCCCGCGATCAGGCCGATCAGCGGGGTGAGCAGGCCGCTCTGGCGCAGGATCAGCTCCACCGTGACGCCCTCGTCGACCCGGATGCGGTGGTCGGCGTGGGTGGTCACCCCGCCGCTGCGCGACGTCCAGGTGAACGATCGCCCCGGTTCGCATTCGGTGACCACCCATTGCGTGGCGGGCAGTCGGGGCTGCTTGACCCGGACCCGGCTGCCGACGCCGAACGGCTCCCGGTCCAACCGGCGCACCTCGCTCATGGACGCGGTCCAGGTGGGCCAACGCTCGACGTCCATCAGGATCTCCCAGACCCGCTCGGCCGTCGCCTCGATGCGAATGCTCTCGTGGTAGGTCACCGTGTCCCCATTCCGCCGGCGCACGCGCCGGTCATCGTCGGCCCATCGTCCACACGAGGGGGTGGTGGGACAAGAGGGATGCGTGGGGATCCGGGGGGCGCGCGTGGAGCGGGCCGGGCGCCGTGCGGGGTGCCGACGGGCGCCGAGGTGGGTACACGGGGGCCATGAACGACGAGCGCACGGCGGCCCGGCTGCGGAACGCGCTGGTGGAGCGATTGCGGCTGGGCGGGAGTATCCGCACCGAGGCGGTCGCGAGCGCGATGGCCGAGGTGCCGCGCGAGGTGTTCATGCCCGGCGGCACCTCGCCGGCGCGTGCGTACGAGGACCGCGTGGTGGTGTTGTCGATCGACGCGCGCGGGTTGCCGGACAGTACGGTCAGCCAGCCGGCGATGATCACGCTGATGCTCGAACAGCTGGCCGTGCGGCCCGGGATGCGGGTGCTGGAGATCGGCACGGGCAGCGGCTACAACGCGGCGCTGCTGGCGCATCTGGTGGGGGCGACGGGCGAGGTGGTCAGCGTCGAGGTGTCCGCCGAGTTGGCGGGCGCGGCGGCGCGGCGGTTGGCCGGGCTCGGGATACATGTGGACGTGCGGGCCGGGGACGGCTGGGCCGGCGTCGCGGACCGGGCGCCGTTCGACCGGATCGAGGCCACGGTGGGTGTGCCGGATCTGCCGCCGGCGTGGGTGGAGCAGTTGGCCCCGGACGGGGTGCTGGTCGCGCCGATGTGGTTGCGGCCCGGGTTGGAGTTGGCGATCGCCTGGGAGCGGACCGAGGGCGCGGCGCTGACCAGCGTGTCGGTCGCGCGCTGCGGATTCCTCCAGTTGCGCGGGCCGCACGCCGGTCCGGGGCGCACCCACGCGCTGACCGGCGATCTCGCGGTGATCGGCGAGGATCTGCCGCCGGCCGCGTTGGACGTGCTGCGCGACCTGATCGATCACGGCGCGGTGGACGCGGGTCCGGTGCTCGGCCCGGTGGACGCGCGGCTGACCGGGTTCGCGCTGGCCGAGCCGCGTTCGGTGTTGTTCCTGGGGCATCCGGGCGACGGCACGACGTGGGGGTTGTTCGACCCGGAGCGGCCCGCGCTGGCGGTGTTGATGCGGGATCGCATCCTGGTCTACGGCGATCGGGACGCGGCGGTCGATTTGTACTACGGGGTGGCGGGCGCGCCGGTGGTGGATGCCGACCGGCTGCGGGTCGAGGCGGTTCCGGCGGGTACCGCCTTCCCGCCCGCACCGCGCCCTGACGGGCGGTCGTGGACGGTGGAGCGGGAGCGGTACCACTATCGGCTGACCGAGATGTAGGCCCCGCGCGCCGGTGGGCGAGGTGTTGTCGCGGCTACTGCTGCGGGAGCGCGCGAACGACTTGGCCGAAGCGGGCGGATCCGGTCAGGCTCGCGTGTTCGGGGCCCTTCCACTCGACCTCCAGCTCTTCCAGGATGCCCTCGTGCCACCAGAACATCCCGGTGGACAGGGGCTGTTGGTCCCGGGTCAGGCCCTGTGCGGTCTTCAGTACGAATCCGGCCATGCCCACCGTGCGCTGCGAGTTGAGCGGCAGCGCGAGCAGACCGTTGTCCACCGGCGCGCACACCAGGGCGCCGGCGCGCAGTGGGTCGCCGATCGCCTCGCCGAGGCGGAACAGTTGCGCCGAGCCGGGCCAGCTCTGGCCGAGCAGCGAGTGCAGCGTGGCGCCGGGGGAGATCTCCATCGGCGTGCCGCCGTAGCCCTCCATCCGGAGGTTGGTCGCGCCCTGGAGCCACACGTCCTCGACGGCCATCCCCCAGTGCTGCACCATCGGCGTCTCGATCGTGACCGCGGTGCCGTCCGGCCCCTTCACGCACGCCACGGCGACGATCTCGCCGCGCACGCCCAGCGGCCACACCATGCCCTGCGCGCCGAGGTGCGGGCCGGGACGGCTGATCATCAGCCGCAGATCCTGCCTGATCCGCTCGGGCGGCGCGCTCATCAGGACACCGCGCACGTCCTGTCCCCAGGCGGTGTTCTGCTGATTGCGCGACTGGCGACGAAACAACGCCACGAAAAACTCCTAGCAAGGGGGTGCCGACCGGCCCTGACAAGTCATAGTCAACACCGCCCCCTCAACGCAACATCCCCCGCACACCCCCACCTGCGGCTGAATCGGTAACCGGCCGCGCGACGAACCGTGGCCGGTGGCGCGGCGACGGGCGGCGGGCGAGCCGTGGGGAGCGGGCGCACCGGGCGGTCGGGGCGCGGGCCCCACCCGCCGGCCGCGGGCGGCGCGGCGGCAGCCGTTGGCGCGGTGGGCAACCCCGGCGGACGCCTGGCGGTGGGCCCCGCCGGCCGTCCGCCGTGGGCGGGGGGCGGTCGGTGGTTGGTGGGGTGGGGTCATGCCTGGTGGGTGGGGAGGATGATCAGGTGGCGGAGGTTGATGTGGCGGGGGCGGGTTGTGGTGTACACGATCAGGTCGGCCACGTCGGCCGGGGACAGGGCGCCGATCGTGTCGAACATGGCGCCGAGTTGGCCGGCCTCGCCGAGCGCGGCGTTGTCGATGTGCGAGCCGAGTTCGGTGTCGGTCAGGCCGGGCTCGATGTTGGTGACCCGGACGTCGCGCGGGCCCAGTTCGCTGCGCAGGGACGCCGACAGGTGGGTGAGCGCGGCCTTGGTCGCGCCGTAGACGGCGTAGTTCGGGAAGGTCACGTGCGCGCCGATCGAGGAGACGTCGACCAGGTCCGCCGTGCCGCCGTCGGCCGCCGCGGCGACCAGGTCCGCGGTGAACGCCCGGATGATCCGCAGCGCGCCGGTGACGTTGGTGTCGATCATCCGGGTCCACTCGTCGATCCGGCCGTCGTCGAGCGGGTTGGGCAACATCACCCCGGCCGCGTTGACGACCAGGTCGACGCGGCCCAGCTCGGTCCGGATCCGGGCCGCGCCCGCGTCCACCGAGTCCTGGTCGGTGACGTCGACCGCGACGGCGAGCGCCGTACCGCCGCCGGCCTCGATCTCGGCGGCGAGGTCCTTCAGTCGGTCCTCCCTGCGGGCCAGCAGGGCGACCCGCGCGCCGTTCGCGGCGAGTTGCCGGGCGGTCTCGGCGCCGATGCCGCTGGCGGCCCCGGTGACGACGGCGGTGCGACCGGTGAGCGCGGTGGGTGCGGTGTGGTTCATGGGGGGTCTCCCGGATTGATCCGTACTGCGTGATCTGCTGACTCGGATCACTGTGCCGCCGGGCCGCGCGGACACCCAGAGCACACGTTTACCTGGGTCCGGCGGTACCACCTTCGCGCCCGGTCGCCGCGTCGGGCGAGGGGCCGGCAGTAGAGTCCGATCATGAACACCACGTCCGCCGACACGTCCTTCGAGCAACTGGGCGGGTTTCTGCGCGCCTGCCGCGCCCGGGTCGGGCCCGAGGAGGTCGGCCTGCCCGTGTTCGGCCGCAAGCGGCGGGTGGCGGGTTTGCGGCGCGAGGAGGTGGCGCAGCTCGCCGGCGTGAGCGTCGACTACTACGTGCGCTTGGAGCAGGGCCGCGGACAGCACGTCTCGGACGCCGTGCTGGACGCGATCGGGCGGGCGCTGCGGCTGGATCCGACCGAGTACGCGCACATGTGGGATCTGGCCCGGCCGACCCGGGTGAGTGTGCGTCGGCCGGCGCCCTCGACCGCGCGGCCGGGTGTACAGGTGCTCCTGGACCGGATCGACGCGCCGGCGTTCGTGCTGGGCCGCTGCATGGACGTGGTGGCGTGGAACACGATTGCCGACGCGCTGATGGGGTTGAGCGCGATGGCGCCGCACGCGCGCAACATGGCGCGGCACGCGTTCCTGGCCCCCGACGCGCACACCTTCTATCCCGAGTGGGAGCAGGTCGCCGCCGACACCGTCGGGTATCTGCGCCTGGACGCCGCGCGGCACCCCGGGGACACCCGAATGGCCGCCCTCGTCGAGGAGTTGTCCGCCGGCAACCCGCGCTTCCGCCCGCTGTGGGACGCCCACCAGGTGGCCGAGAAGACGCACGGCACCAAACGCCTGCGCCCCGCCGGCGGCGACCCCGTGGACATCACCTACGAGACGTTGTCCCTGCCCGGGGATCCGGATCTGCTGCTCGTCGTCTACACCACCGGCCCGCGTGCCGAGCCGGTCCGCGCGGAGGCGGGCGCGGCGCTCGGCCGGGCCTGACCGCCGGCCCCGGCCCGGTCCCGTCCGCCCCGGCGCGACCTACGCGCTCAGTTCGCGGTCCAGGGGGACGCGGAATCGCGGAGTGATGTGAGTGCCCTCCAACCACGAGGTGTGCCGGGCCACTTCCGCCTCGATCGCCTTGGTCGCCTCGGGGTCGAGGTCGACCAGGGCGCGCCAGACGAGGTCGCCGTCGGGGCGGGTGGACCAGCCGCCGACCACGCGGCCGTTCCACCAGACGGTCGGGCCGATGTTGCCCATACGGTCGAACAGGTGCTCGCGCAGCGCGGGCGTGATGTACCAGTCGCGGGACTTCCAGCCCATCGGGGTGGCGTCGAGTGCGGGCAGCAGGGCCGCCCACGGCTCGGGGGCCGGCTCGGGCTCCTCGTCGCCGGGCAGCACCCAGCCGGTCGTGCCGTCGTCCAGCCCCACCTCGACGGCCCGGACCGCGGCCAGGGCGTGCCGCACGTCGGCCGTCGTCCAGCCCGTCCACCACTTGAGGTCGTCTGCCGTGCCGGGCCCGAAGGCGGCCAGCCAGCCGCGCACCAACTCGGCCTTCGCCTCGGTTTTTCCGATCTCGGGCAGCGGCGGCATGGTCGTGTAGCGGAAGCGGCTGGAAAGCCACGACCCCTGCGGCTCGGCCCGGACGATCCGGCCCTCGCAGGAGAGGGTGAACAACAATCGCGTGGACACCCCCTGGTTCGCCTCGTACGGCTTGCCCACCGCGACCCGGATCTGGGTGCGCAACAGCGGTACCCGCGCGCCCAGTTCGATCGCGGTGGCCTCGCCCATCCCGGCCAGCGCGGCCACCGTGTCCGCCTCGACCCGCTCCAGCCACGCCTCGTCGTAGCCGCCGGACGCGAGGAACTGCAGCAGCACCCGGCGCTGCGTGACCGCGACCGCGTCGGTGCTGGAACGCTGGACCACGTGAACGAGTTCGCGCGGGACCACGTAGACGGTGCGCCGCATGCCGGGCATCCGCACCAGGCTGCGGTCGGTGTACAACGCCCGCCGGACCTCGGCGACGGACGGTTCGGCCAGGCGCGCGCAGGTGGACACGTACACCGTCGCCGGGTCGGTGGCGTGCAGCAGGAGCACGGACCGGACCGCGTCCTCCGCGTGCGCGGCGCGCGCGCCGGCCGCCAGTCGGTGCCGAGTGCCCAAACGCGCTCGTCGCTGGTCGTCGGTGATCCGTGGCAACGCAGAGGTCATGCGCCGACCATAGGGGTCCGATGTGACATGTGGCCGGGAATCGTACGGCGCGGCGATTCCGGATCGCCTTACCGTGACGGGGTCGGGACACGAAAGAATCAAGCGTCGAGTTTTTCCGGTATCACCGCACGTCCGTGTGAAGGAGTCACCATGCCGTCTGCGGGGTCGTCCCGATTCGATTGGCGTCGCCTGACGCCCGCCCGTCGGGCGCCGAGCGCGGGAGGTCCGCCCCCACCGAAATCCGGGAACAGTCTGGTGATCGGGGCGGTGATCGTCGGGGTGATCGTGATCCTGGTGTGGTGGGTGCTCTCCGGCGACGACGACAAGAACGACAAGAAGAACGCGTCGAGCACCGTGTCGCCCGGCGCGTCCGGGTCGGCGAACCCGTCGGCGAGCGGGACGGCCGTGCCCTCGCCCACCTCGACGGTGAAGATGGCGGTGATCGCGCGCCAGGCGATCGGCCTGGAAATACGCGAGAAGCCGGGCAAGGGCAAGACCATCACCGAGGTGACCGCGGGCACCCAACTGACCGCGACCTGCCGGGCCAAGGGCGCTGCCCCCGTCTACGGCTGGCGCGGTGGCAAGAGCGACCAGTGGGTGCTGGTGACCACGAGTCAGGGCGCGGGTTACGCGCCCGAGGCGTGGTTGGAGACCACGGGGTCGGTGAAGGACCTGCTGCCGATGTGCTGATCGTGCGCACGCCGGGGTGGGCCGGCCGGTGTCGAGCGCCGTACGGTCACCGACGCCGGCCGGCCGCCGCGCATTCGCTCGCGGCCGATCACCCAGGGGGCGACCGGGGTTCGCGCGACCAGCCAGGCGAACCCGGCCGACCCGGCGGCGACCACGGCCACGAGCACGATGGTGTCCACCGCCGGCGACCACGGCAACGCGGCGGCGAATCCGCTCAGTTCCAGCAGCCGCAGGATCATCGGGTGCACGAGGTAGACACCGAAGGCCAGTTGCGCCCCCAGCGCGGCGGCCCGCCGGCCGGGCACGGGTCGGCGGGCCCGTTCCCAGCGGCAGGCCAGGGCGTACAGCGCGATCACCGCGACCGGGCCCCACAGCAGGCTCACCGGCTGGGTGGCCATCGACGCGGTCGCGGTGTCCCGGCCACCGGCGACGGTGTGCCGGTACCACAGCCAGGTCAGCGCGAGCATGCCGAGCGTGCCGGCGCACACGGTCCGGGTGTGCCCGACGATCCACGCGTGGAAGGCGTCCAAGTGCACCGCGGCCAGCGCGCCGGACAGGACGAAGAACCCGTAGGTCGGCAACAACATCCCGCCGTGCGTGCGGTACCACTCCAGCGGGCCGCTCAGTGGGGTGGGGTGGAACAGCACCACCAGCGCGGCGAGTTGCACCGCGGCGGTGACCACGAGCAGCGGCAGATGCCGGCCGGTCGTGACCCGGACCAGCTTGAGCAGGAGCGGGAACAGCACCGCGATCTGGAGCGAGACGAGCAGGAAGTACAGGTGGTACCAGGACCCGCCCCAGACGATGCCGCCGCGCAGGTCGCCCAGCGCGCCGGGCAGGTCGTCGCGGATCCGGGCGTGGTCGCCCAGTGTCCAGTACGCGGTGGACCACAGCAGATACGGCGCGCCGAGCAGCTTGAACCGCCTGCCGAGGAAGGAGCCCACGCGCAGCGGCCGGTGGTACGCGCTGTGGAAGAGCACGAAGGTGCTGACGAAGAAGAACACCGCGCGGGTCGCGTGCAGGACCAGTTGGGTGAAGGCGGGGCCCTCGCCGGGGAACGGGTAGGTCACGCCGATGACATGCACCACGATCACGCACAGGAAGGCGATGTCGCGGATCAGGTCGACCCGGTGCAGGTGGGGTCGGCGGCCGGTCGCGGACGGATCGGTCCGGGCCGTCGGGCCGGGCGGCTCGGCGGGCGGGCGTGGGCCGGCAGAGTCGGCCGGCGGGCGCGCGGCGGCGGCCGTACGGTCCGGGGCGCTCGCCGGGCGGGCGGGTCGGGTGCGCTTGTCGAAGGTGCCGAAGGAGACTGACATCACCGGACGCCTGCCCCGACCACGCCGATCCGCTCACCGCCCGCCCGATGTTTTCCCCGGGGCGCGACCGGCGGTCGCGCCCTCCCCACCGGGTGCGAGCCGGATCGAACCGCAGGACGCGGGGTGCCACAACGCGGAAAGTCCATGTAGGCAGCATGGACGTGCTTCATGAGTGAATGATTAAAGCCGTCCGAGGGTGGCCTTGACGTTGCGTCAGGTTCGGGCAAAACCCGCCGGCGCGCCGCGAGGACCGGGCGCGCCGGGGGGACCATCGGTGGGCTGCGGGGTGGAGCGGTCGGCGCCGCGTTCGGGCCGTCGCCGGTCAGCCGCCCGGGGTCGGATCCGGGACGAACACGGCCCGGTCCCGGTGGAAGGTCATGGTGCCGGCGGTGGAGCCGTCCCAGCCCAGGCCGCCGGGTTCGTAGCGCTTGCTGACGGTGGCCCACCACAGGTTGGACGTCATCACGTGGCCGACCTCGTCGAGATAGGCGCGCATCCCCGGCTCCCCGCCGTGCGGGCCGGCCATGATCCGGTCACGCAGGTCGAGGAACTTGCGTTCGGTGGCGTCGATCAGGCCGCAGATCTTGTTCATCGCCCCTTCGAGGTCGAGCCCTTCGGCCTCGCCGAGGTAGTAGACCAGGTTCACCCGGTCGTCCATGACCAGTTCCTTGCGATAGGAGACCAGGTCGTTGATCAGCGTGTAGCCGTCGATCGCGGTGTCGTGGATGGCCACCATGTCGGCGGTGCGGAACGCCTCCTGGGACAGCGCCACGCCGGGCACGCCCTCCTCGGCGAACCCGAACAACCAGCGCACCCCCAGGCTGTGCCGGCGGTCGTCCATGTACGTGTCGTAGTCGGATATCCCGGCGTCGCGCCAGCTCTCCAACTCCGTGGTGAACCCGTGTGCGAAGTCCTCCATGTAGGAGACGAATCGAATCCAGCGCGCGGGCGGCATGCGCTCGCGCAACCAGGAGAAGTCCTCGCGCAGGGGGGTCGAGCCGTCCCCCCAGCCGAGCAGGTCGGCCATGAAGCGGCCGAAGACGTTGCGGGTGGCGAACGAACTGCCGCCCAGGCCCGCCTTGTCCACGAGACTGTTCTCGATGCCGATCAGATAGTTCATCACCTTGGCCGTGGTCAGCGCGAGTTCGTAGTCGGCGTGCGGAACGGACAACGACACCAGCAGCGTTCCGTCCACGTTCTTGTCTATCCGGGCGGCGTCGCCCGCGTACGCGAAGCCGAGGTGGCGGTGGGCCCACCAGCGGGACTCGCGCATCAGCCGGTCCGTCTCCGGATGGAACGTCATCGGCAACAGGTTCGCGAGCTTCGGCAGGTGGAAGCTGATCGGGAGGTCGACGACGGTCGGTGTGCTCACGCCGGGCTCCTTTCGCCGGTCTGCGTCGGGGTATTCCTGCCCCCACCGCGCGATCCGGCGGAACCGGGCGCGGGGGCACGCAGGGCTGAGGGGTACGCCGACTGCGCGCCGGGGCCCCGCGGGGCGCTCGGGCGGCGCGTCCGGGCGGCCAACCGACTGCCCAGGTGGCCGAGGGCCAGCAGGGTGAAGTGGTCGGCCAGACTGGGGATCACGTACAGGAACGGCCGGGTGCCCAGCATGTCCGGCACCGAGTCGATCCCGCCATCGGCGCGTTGTGCGCTCAACAGGTACTCGACGCCGCGCGCCGCGGGGCGGGCGTCGGCCTGGCGGCACAGCGCGATCAGCGCGTACGCGGTGCTGATCGCGTCGCTGGGGTCGCCGGGTTGTTGGCCCCAGCCGCCGTCGCGGTTCTGCCCCTCGCGCACCGCGGTCAGCGCCCGCTTGACGGTGGCCCGGTAGGCGTCGGGTCCGCACGCGTCGGTGGCGAGGAGGGCGCGGAAGATCGCGTGGTAGCGGCTGCGGCTCCAGTCCGGGTCGAAGGTGCCGTCGGCGTGCTGCGCGGAGGCCAGGAACCGGCGTGCGGCGGTGATGCGTTGCACGTGCCGGGGCGCGCGTACGCTCAGCGCGTTGATCGCGGCCGCGGTCATGCACGCCTCCGAGGGCGCGCCCGCGATGTACGTGGGGAAACCGCCGTCGGGACCCTGGTAGGACCACAGGGCGCGTAAGCCGCGGTCGATCGTGCGCCGGTAGCGCAGCGGGTCGGTGGCGTGCAGGAACTCGATCGCCACCGAGGTGTCGTCGACGTCGGCGAGCGCCGCGGCGTCGGTGTACGACCAGCCGCCGTCCACCCGTTGGCGCGCCGCGAGGTGGTCGCCGATCCGGCGGCGGACCTCCATCGGGGCACCCGACGCGTCCAGCGCGACACCCGCGGTGACCGCGCACCAGGTGTCCGTGTCGGTCACGAACGGCACCCCGCCGTCCACCCGTTGGTGGACCAGCGCCTTGGCCACGCCGTTGACCAGCACACCGTCCAGGTGCGGCCGCCCGACCAGCGCGTGCAGCACCAGGAGGTGCACGAGCAGATTGCCCTCCCAGACCCCCGACGCCTGCTGGGTGTCCACGAGCAGGTGCACCTCGGACTCGGCGATCTCGTCGGCGTGACCGGTCAGATCGGCCGACGCGACCTTGAGCGCGATGGTCTGCACGTGCGCCCACGGGTGCAGGTTCCCGGTGTCGAACGCGCTCGGGTCGAACGCACGCCGGAGCGCGCTCCGGGGTGGGCCGAGCAGGGCCAGCACCGTTTCGAGCAGGACCCGCTTGCGCGCGTTCAGGAACGCCGGCGCCCGCTGTAGGAAGCGGTCGAGCAGGGCGTCCGTGCCGTGTTCGGCAAGGTCGTCGGGGTGGCGTAAAGCGATCGTCGCGAGCAGCCGATCGAGCGGTTCGGCGTCGTCGGGGAGATCGGCGAGGAACCGGGCGACCCGACGGTGGTGGTCAAATTCGATCCCGGTGCGCTCCAGCAGGCGCAGCAGCAGCGCCGATTCGAGCACGCGGCTGCGGCACGGGCTGCGCACCGCCCCGTCGGGTTGCACCGAATCCGCGACCCGGCGACGCAGCCGCGCGGTGGCCACGGGGAGCTCCGGCACGAACATGTCCGCAGGCCACCCCGGCATCCGGGTTTCTCGCACGCGCATCGGTCAGCGCCTCCCCCATACGTCCTGTCGCAAGCTGTGCCGTTGTGTCGGTAGGGCGCCGAGCGGGGGTTGGGGTGACGCGATCGGGGTACTCGGCGCGGAATGCACGCCCCGGCGGATGAGCGTCCCCGTCGCCCGGTCCGGGTGTGTTCCCAACACGAAATCACCCGAAGGTGTGAATGCGGAAGCCTGTACTCGTTTGTTGTCTGAATTAGTGAGTAATCGCCATCAAATGTGCTGGAAATGAACGGCTATTGACTGCACTTCAGGTGGCCGGGAGCAGTCCTTCGAGCCCGGGGGCGGTCCTGGAGGGCGCGAATTCGACAACGTCGTAGGTGGCCGCACCCGCCTTCCGGAAGGGGTCCTCCGCGAGCACGGCGTCGAGCGCGGCCCGGTCGTCGGCGCGGGCCAGGATCACCCCGCCGGTGCGCGGGATGCGACGCCCGGAGGCGAGCAGGGTGCCGTCCGCGTAGTACCGGTCGAGCCATTCGAGGTGGCCGGGCATGAGCGCGTCGATGTCCTCGACGGGGACGACGTAGGTCAGCGTGATCACGAACATGACTCGATCGTAGGGCGTGGCGAGAGGCCGGGTGCGGGCTACCGCGCAAGAGAGCGGGGCGGGATTCGGGCGGATCGCGGGAGGGGGGTCGAGGCGGGACGGGGTATATTGCGGGCCGTTTCGGGGCGTTTCGACACAGCGGCGGTGATTCCGGAACGCGGGGTGGAAGTTCCGCGTGGGGACGGGAATGTCGGGCGGGGAGTGCGGGTTGTAAGGGGCGGTCGGTGAGATCGGTGCCCCCGGGCCCACTCATAGCCACTGCGGACTACCGTTCGGCTGGAGCCGCAGTGAGCCTTTCGCCGCGAGGCGGCCCGTCTCACCGACCGTCTACGTGAGCGGCCCCCGTCGGGTCCGGTCGGCGCGACGAAGGTCGCGGTACCGGGTGCGCGGGGCTCGACTTCGGTCGATCGGGATTGGCCGCTCGACCGTTTCGAAGATCAAGAGGCGTCGATAACGTGACGCTCATGCGCAAGTTCCTGGACATTTTCGGATTGTTCCTGGTCCTCCAGGGCGTCGGTGGGATCGTTCACCACTTCGTCGGTTGGTTCCGGGCCTGGGGACTGCTCGCCCGACAAGCCTTTTTGCACGGCTATCAGCTGCCGGCGAGCTTCGCCCTGATCGTGCTCGGGTTCGTGGTGTGGGTGCTCGGTGAAACGCTTTTTCCCACCGAGGAGGAGAAGCAGAAAAAGGCGTCCTCGAAATCCGCCGTCGAGGATGTACGGCGGAAGGAGCACTGATAAAGGGGTCGACTCGCGTGGCGGGTGTGATCCGGTGGGCCGGGGGTGGCGGCGCACCGCCGGCGCGGGCGCTGGGCCTCGCGGGGAAACGTCTTGTTGGAGCGGGGGTGCGTGGGCCATCCTCGGCGCATGATCATTCCCGAGACCAAGAGTTGGACGTGGGTTCTCGACACGTCCTGTCCCGACTGCGGCCTGGATACCCCGGCCGTTCCGCTCGCCCGGATCCCCGCCCTGACCCGCGCGAACGCCGCCGCGTGGCACGAATTGCTCGTCTCCGGCGGCGACGAGTTGCGGGACCGGCCGAATCCGGACACATGGTCCCCGCTCGAATACGCGTGCCATGTCCGCGACGTCTTCGTGCTGTTCGACGAGCGGCTACGGCTGATGTTGACCCGCGACGCCCCGGATTTCGCAAACTGGGACCAGGACGCGACGGCGATCGAGTCGCGCTACGCCGAGCAGGACCCCGCACGCGTCGCGGCCGACCTCGCGGCGGCGGGCGGCGCCTTGGCCGACGCGTTCGCGGCGGTGGCCGACGACCAGTGGTCGCGTACCGGCAACCGCAGCGACGGCACGGTCTTCACGGTGGAGTCCTTCGCCCGCTACTTCATCCACGACCCGGTCCACCACCTGTGGGACGTCACGGGCGTGCGGGCGGATTGAGCGGCCAAAACCCGTGCGGGGTATCCCCCTCCGTGCGCGGGACGGGCGGGCTCGTCGGGGGACGGCTGGTGAGTTCGCGGAGCAGGGCGTCGGCCACCGCGTCGCGGACCGCCGCCTCGGTCGGGACGGGGCGGCCGGCCTCGGCGGCGAGTTCGGCCAGCGAGGTCATCGTCGTGTCCGGGAGCGCACACGCGGTGAACGTGGTGAACGCGCTCAGGTCGGGGTCGATGTTGAGCGCGAAGCCGTGGCTGCTGACGCCCCGTCGGATCCGCATCCCGATCGACGCGAGCTTGCGGTGGTCCGGGGTCCAGATCCCGACCAGGCTCGGCGCACCCGCCGGGGTCTCGCGCCGTACCGCCGGGAAGCCCAGCGCGTCGAGCGCGGCGAGCAGGCCGTTCTCCACCCTGCGCACCAGGTCGCCCGGGCCCAGGGCGCGGACGTTCACCACCAGGTAGCCGATCAGCTGACCCGGCCCGTGGTAGGTGGCGTGTCCGCCCCGGTCCACCTCGACCAGCGGGATCGGCGAGACCGGGTGCGGCAGGTCCGCGGCGGGGGTACGCGCGCTGTAGGTGATCACCGGGGGGTGGGTGAGCAGGAACAGCCGGTCCGGCGCGGTGCCCCGCTGCCGCTCGGCGACCCAGCGCGCCATCTCGGTCTGCGCGAACGGGTAGGCGAGCCGACCCAGGTCGACCCGGACCGGCGCGCCGTCCTCGTGTACCTGCGGCGACGCCGGTATGCCGTCAGCCGTGTCGATCGACATCCGTGCTCTCCGATCGTTGCCGGTGGTGAGCCGGCCGGTTCTCGGGCCGACGGCGCCAGCGCATCGCGGTCGCGTCGGCCAGGTCGATGAAGTCGGCGTCCGGGAAGACCTCGGCGTAGCGCTCGCGGTACTGCGCGCGGGTGAGGTAGTGGTGGGACATCAGGTGGTCCAGCCAGGCCGTGCCGGTGCGGAAGCGGTACAGCCACCAGGCGTCCCGGACGCGCAGCCGGCGCAGGTCCCGGGCCAGTTCGCGGACGGCGAGGAGCACGTGTTGCCGGCGCGTCACGGCGGGCTCGGTGGCCACGTCGTCGACCAGGACGAGTTCGCCGCCGGGGCGGACCAGCGACCCGAGATGGGTGAGCGCGGCGGTCAGGTCCGGGAGATGGTGCAGCGTGCCGATGCTCAGGACCAGGTCGAAGCCCTCGGCGTGGTGTACGTCCAGCAGCGAGGCGACCTCGTAGCGGACCCGCTCGTGCGACCGGCGAACCCTCGCGACCTCGATCAGCGGCGCGCTCACGTCGGCGGCCACCACCTCGGTATAGGAGCCGGCCAGGGCGAGCGCGTGCCGGCCGGAGCCGCACCCGGCGTCCAGAGCACGGTCCCCGGCGAGTTCGAGATCGGCCAGCCAGTCGCCGAGAGGGTCACACAATCCGGCATACCGGTCGTAGTCGCCCGCGAACGCGTCGAATGATCGGGGATCGGCCTTGAGCGGTTTCATTGACTTGGTCAAGAATGGCTTGCGTGTCCCGAACCACGTACGGGTTCCGAACCATCCATGGGCCCCGATCCGGGCACGCACCGCCGACCGGATCCGCGCCCCGAACCACCGACGCGCCACCGGACGTTCGTCCTCGACCGGCGTGCGGACGCTCGCCCGATCGGCGACCGGACGCGCCACGCCGATCGTCGGCGCCGGGATCGCATCCGCGCTCTTCGGTAGCCCGGTCGCCCGGTCGGACGCCGTGCGACTCGCAGTCCTTCGCCCCTCCATCATGCCGAGGATGACGCCCCCATGTCTTTCGTACTCGTCGACAAGCCCCGCCCCCACGTCACGCTCATCACCCTCAATCGACCGGACCGCATGAACGCCATGGCCTTCGACGTCATGGTCCCCTTCCGTGAGGCTCTGGAAGCAGTGAGTTCCGACAACGATACGCGTGTCGTCATATTGACCGGTGCGGGGAGGGGGTTCTGTTCCGGTGCGGATCTGGAGAATTCCGGACGCATCCCGGGGGTCCAGGGCCTGACTCGGACGAGCATCGCGCGCCGCTCGATGGAGATCCTGGACGACGTGATCCTCGGGCTGCGCCGGCTGCACCAGCCGGTGATCGGCGCGATCAACGGCCCCGCGATCGGCGGCGGTTTCTGCCTCGCCACCGCCACCGACATCCGAATCGCCTCCGACACGGCCTACTTCCGGGCCGCGGGCATCAACAACGGACTGACCGCGAGCGAGCTCGGAATCAGCTATTTGCTCCCCCGGGCGATCGGGTCGTCTCGGGCATTCGAGATCATGTTGTCCGGACGGGACGTGGACGCGACCGAGGCCGAGCGGATCGGACTGGTGTCGCGCGTGGTGCCGGGCGAGCAATTGCTCGACGACGCGTACCGACTCGCCGAGCGCATCATCGGGTTCAGCCGAGTGGGGGTGGAGGTGACGAAACGGTTGCTGTGGTCGGGCCTGGAGGCCGGCAGCATGCACTCGCACATGGATCACGAGGGGCACGCCCAGTTGTACGTCCGGCTGACCACCGAGAACTTCGAGGAGGCCATTCGGGCGCGCCGGGACGGGCGGCGACCGGAGTACCGGGATTGAGGCAGGGATTGAAGCCGGATCGAGGCAGGGATCGAGGCAGCGGTCGAGGCGCCGAAGGGCGATCGCACCGAGGAGTCGGTGGATGTACGGCCGGGCGCGGGCATGGAATCGACGCCGTGTCGGTGTCACATGTCGGTAATTGGTTGGTGCGGACTTCACACGTTGAGTGAATGTTGAACATGTGTTGACCGGGAACGGGCAAGCTCAGGCTCATAGTGCGGCGGCCCGGTCGGATCCGACGGGGCCGCCGGGCACACCACGGGGGTGTGAGCGAGAAGCGAGGAGATTTTCCGTGCCACACGGAAGGAACGACGAACTGGCCGCCGTCACGGCACTGCTGCAACGGACGCGCGCCGGTGACGGCGGAGCCGTCGTGCTGCGCGGGGCCGCGGGGACGGGCAAGACGACGCTCCTGGCCGAGGCGGTGTGGGCGGCCAAGGGCATGACCGTCCTGCGGACGAGCGGACCGCGCGGCGGCGGCGCCCTCCCCTACACGGGCCTGCGCCGACTCCTCGCCACGCTGCACCCGCGCATCGGCCGACTGCCGCACACCAGGGCCCAGGCGCTGCGCACCGCCCTCGGCCTGGCCCCCGGCGCCGCCGACCGCACCGTGGTCGCCGCCGCCGCGTGCTCCCTGATCGCCATCGCGGCCCGCGAACAACCGATCCTGGTCCTGGTCGACGACGCGCACTGGCTCGACGCGGCGTCGGCCGCGGTGGTGGCGTACATCGCGGCCCGCGCGGAGGGGCTGCCGATCGCGGTGCTGCGCGCCACGCGGGAGGGG
Organism: Embleya australiensis; assembly: GCF_051903075.1. Classification (NCBI taxonomy): domain Bacteria; kingdom Bacillati; phylum Actinomycetota; class Actinomycetes; order Kitasatosporales; family Streptomycetaceae; genus Embleya; species Embleya australiensis. Next base: position 6,781,210 of record NZ_CP182422.1, on the reverse strand, counting down.
GCGGGCGCCGCGGCGGAGGGTGCCGAGTCGGATACCGGAGTCGCCGGGGCCGACGGCGCCGCGGGGGCCGGGCTCGTCGAAGCGGATGGGCGGCGGTCGGAGCGGGCCGAAGCGGGGGCGTCCGGTGGGGCGTTCCGAATGGGTGCAGCCGAGTGGGTGAGCGACTCGGGGGCGCGCGGCGCGGCGAAGGGCGCCGAGGACGACCCGGCCGCCACGCGAGGGACCGAGCACGTGGCCGCCGCGGAGTCCGCGGCCGGTCCCGCCGGTTCGCGGGATGCGGACACGGACGAGGCGACTCGTAGGGCCGAACAGGCGACCGACGCCGAAGCCACGACCACCCACGACGGGGCCGCCCCGGCCACGTGTGACGCGGGTAGTTCGTCCCGAGTGGCGGCGGAGGCCACCCGGGACGAACTGCCCGAGGACGCCCGGCAGACGAGCGGGGCAGGGCGGGGAGACGGCGTCGAGGCGCGGACCTGCGACCGGGCGGGTGGCGCCGAAACGGGCGCGCGGGCGGGTGACGCGGCCCGGCGCGACGGCGACTTGGTGGTGGGTGCGGGCGACGGGGCGGCGGCCACGGATGGTCGGCGGGGCGAAGCGGCCGACGGTGACGTGCGGATGGGGCGTCCCGCGAGGGGCGGGGCCGGCGGTGCGGACGGCGTGTTCGCGGCGTCGGCGGCGCGGCGTACGACGGACGGGTCCCGTTCGGGTGTCGGGTTCGAGGCGAACGAGGCTGCCGGGCTGGAGGCTTCGGGCTCGGGCTCGGGCTCCGGCAGCGGTGGGCGGTCGGGGCGGGCCACCGGTACCGACGTCTTCTGGGGTGGCGGTCTCGAGGCCGGCACGGACGCGGACACCCGGAGCTCGGGCGGCGGCACCGGTACCGGCGTCGGGAACGACCGCCGGTCCGAGTCCGCGCGGGCCGCGCGGTCGGGCGTCGACCGTGACCACGATCGGGTGACGGCGGGTACCTCGTCCGGGTCGACCGTCCGGAGCGGCGAGCGATCGGGTGCCGGCCGCGTCGCGAGCGGCGGCGGGCCGGCGGCCGGCCTGCCCGAGGAGGCGCGCCGACTGCTCGCGTTGGCCGCGCTCGAACCGGCCGCCGACCTCGACCAGTTGGCCGTCGCCGGACGGCGCATCGGCATCGGGCGCGGCGCACGACTCGCCCTCCTGCGGGCCGACCTCGTCGACACCACCGAGCACCGGGTGCGCTTCCGCAACGCGTCGGCGCGCGAGGAGGTGCGCCGTTCGCTCAGCGCGGCGGAGCGCCGCTCGCTGCACGGAGCACTGGTCTACGCCGCGAGCGGCGCCCTCGCGTACCGGCGTCCCTGGCATCTGGCCGCGCTCGCCACCGGCCCCGACGCCGATCTCGCCGCGGCCCTGGAGGCCGGCGCGGGCCGTACCCGCCGCGAACTCGGCGCCGGCGCCGCCGCGGCGACGTGGGAGCAGGCCGCCCGGCTCACCGCCGACCGCCCGACCGCCCGCCGCCGCTTCGTCGCCGCCGCGTACGCCGCGTGGGAGGCCGGCTTCCCGGTCCGCGCCCGCACCCTGCTCGACACCGCCGACGCCACCGATGTCGAGGGTGTCGCCGACGAGGGCTCGTCGGCGCACTCCTCCGGTACCGCGATCCGGCTCCGCGCCGCCCTCCGGCACGCGGAAGGACATCGCTCCGAAGCGGGCGCGCTGCTCTTGGACGCGGCCCATGGTCGCGCCGCCCTCCTGCTCGCCGCCACCGGCGCCGCGTGGGAGGCGGGCGACCGCGCCCGCACCAGCCAGGCCCGGACCGCCCTGGCCGCACTCCCCCTCGCCTCCGACGACCCGCTGCGCACCGTGGTCGCCGCGCTCGGCGCCGACGGCGTCTCCCCCGCGATGGTCGCCCCGGCCACCCGGGCCCGGCTGTACGGCCTGGGCATCGCGCTCTGGGAGGTGACCCCGCTCGCGGTCCACGCGGCGGCGACCGACCAGGCGGCGTACGAGGTCCTGCTCGACGAGGCCGCCGTGCTGCGCACCCACGGCGCGCGGGGCGCACTCGCCGCGGCGCTGATGCCACTCGCCGTCGCGGGCGCGCTGTCCGGCCGGGCGGTCGAGGCCGAGACCCACGCCGCCGAGGGCCTGCGCCTGGCCCGCTCCACCGGCCAGGGCACGCTGGCCGCCTGGTTCCTGGCCGCGCTGTCCATGGCCGCGACCACCCAGGGCCGCATCGCCGAGGCCCGCGACGGCGCCTGGCAGGCCCTGCGGCTGACCGGCACGCAGGGCCTGACCCCGGTCGGCGCCTACGCCCTGTACGCCCTCGCCGTCGTCGAACGCGCCGAGGGTCGTACCGAGGCCGCCTGCGAACTCCTCGCCACCGCCCTGGCCGCCCCCGCCGGCGCCCTGATGGAGGTCCGCATCCGCGCCGAGTTGGCGACCGCCGGTCCCAACCGCACCGGCCTCGCCGCCCTGCCCCCACGCCCCACCCACCCCCAACTCCCGGCCCTGACCCTGACCGGCCGCATCCCCCGAACCCCCCAACTGGCCGCCGGCAACGGCGCCTGACCCCACCCCGCTCGGCGGTCCGGCCGGCTCTCGGCCCGGTGGCCGCGGCTCGTCACCGCCACCTACCGGGCGGCGTTCGACCGGGTCGAGGGCGGACCGCCCGACGGCCGAGATCACCTTCGGCCTCGAAGGCGCTCGGGTCGGCACCCGGAACGGCCGCATCGATCGGGCGGGGGAACGGCTGATGCGGATCGTCGAGAAGATCGTGGCTCGGCACCGCGCCACCCCGGCGTGGCCACGGGCCGACCGTCGCGCGTCGTGTGCCCGAGGGGCGAGCCCGCGTCTCGCCGACCCGCCGCGCCGGCCTCCCACCGCGCGGGCGATCCGCTCGTAGGGTGGGTGGCGCAGCGATTTCGCGCGACCTTGATTGCGCCCGGTCCCCGAGGAGAGCGAGAGTGCGCGACGCGACAGCGACGTCTCGCCGGACTTCGCGGCGAGTTCCGTGCGCCGGGTGCGGCGGGGCGGACTTGTTCGCCGGCCACGTGGGTAGATCGTCGGCGTGACCGAACGAGGCGCGATCGAGGACTGGGACACCCGGCTGGGTTGGATGCGCGCGCTCGTTTCGGACGACGAGGTCGCCCATCGCCGCGCACTGGACCGGTATCTGCTGGTGACGCGCGACATGCGCGAGGCGCGCGAGGCCTACGACACCATCGTGTTGCGGGTGCCGCGCTCGGTCTCCGCCGAGGAAGGTGCATGGCGGCGATTTCGCGAAGCGTGGCTGCTCACCCCCGATGCCGCGCTGCTCGCCGATTCGCCCCCGCCCGCCGAGGTCCCGGACTGGGGCGGGTTGCCGTACGCGCTGACCTATCTCGAATGGGAGGCCCGATTCCCCGCCGAGTGGACCCGGCACGCCAAGGTCTGGAGCAGCAAACAGCGCCTGATCCGGCTGCTCGCCGTCCCCGGCCACCACGGCCCGGCCCGGGCCCGGCTGCTCGATCTGGTCGAACTCGTCGTCTACCGGCGACACCGCTGCAAGGACCGCGACTACTCGCGGATCGCCCGCGTGATCGACGGCGACGACCTGCGCGCCCGGCTGGAGAAGGCCCGGGCCTCGGGTGAGTCGTGGACCCGTGACCAGGCGGGCCACGTGTTGTGGCTGCTGCGCAACCCGCAGGTCCCGATCAACCGGACGAACTGGTTCCGGTGGTTGTCCGCGAAGGCCGACGCGGACGACCCGCTCGACATCGGGACGGAAGGCTTCATCGGACACCCGGAGCAATCGCGCCACCGCGAACGCCCGGAAGACCCGGAACACCGCGAGCGCCCGAAGCACCCCGCACCCTCGGAAGACCCCGAACACCCGAACACCCCACCCCCGAACGCGTCTTCGGACCCGCCCCCGAACCCGCCCGACACCCCGCCGAACCCCCCGCCCGCCACCCCTCCCCCCACGCACAGCTGACGCGCCGTCATTCCCGGTACACGGAGCGGCTTCCCGCCATAGGTTGTGCTGCAACATCGGCAACAACCATTCGGGGGCGACATGGGTCGAGCCGACCCGCGCGCGACGCGCCGCGTCGTGATCCGCGACGAAGGTGCGTCCACCGAGACCACCCCGCGACCACCGGCTCCGGGCAACCACCCCTATCCGCACCCGAATTCGTCCCCCCATCCGTACCCGGAGCCCCACGAATCGGGGACTCCCGAAACGGAGGCCGCGATCCGGTGACCGAGGCTCCCGCAACCCCCACCCCGACCACACACCCCACCCCGCCCCACGTCCTGGTCGTCGACGACGACCCCTCCATCCGCCGGGCCCTGGAACGCGGCCTGCGCCTGGCCGGCTATCACGTCACCCTCGCCGCCGACGGCACCCGCGCGCTGGACCTGATCGAGCCGGCCGTGCCCGCCGCCGCCCCGCAGGTCGTGGTCCTGGACGTGGCCATGCCGGGGATCAGCGGCATCGAGGTGTGCGCCCGACTGCGTGCCCGAGGCGCCGCGACCCCCGTCCTGATGTTGTCCGCCCGCGACGAGACCGCCGATCGCATCGCGGGCCTGGAGAGCGGCGCGGACGACTACCTGGTGAAGCCCTTCGATCTGCGCGAACTCGACCTACGGTTACGGGCGTTGCTGCGGCGCAGACCGCCCGGGCCGGTGGGCGACGCGCCGCTGCGGGTCGGCCCGGTCGCGGTGGATGTGTCCGCGCACATCGCCTCCTGCGCGGGCGTCCCGCTCGACCTGACCCGTCGCGAGTTCGCCCTCCTGGAGGTCTTCACCCGCAACCCCGGCCTGGTGCTGACCCGCGATCAACTCCTGGACCGGGTCTGGGGTTACGACTTCGACGTACGCACCGACGTGGTCGACACCTTCGTCAGCTATCTGCGCCGCAAGCTGGAGGCGGACGGTCGGCCGCGCGTGCTGCACACCGTTCGCGGCGTGGGATTCGTGCTTCGGGCCGGCGGCGGTCCCGGATGAAGCTCTCCACCCGCGTCGCGCTGTCGGTCGCCGTCCTGGTGCCCCTGCTCGTACTGGGCGCCGGCACCCTCGTGGTGCACTGGGTCCGGGCCGATCTGTTGGCCCGTCAGGACCAGCAACTCCAGCAGCGCGCCGAGCGGTTGACCCCACCCGCCCGCGCACTGATGCGAACCGACCTGGACGTGCGCCAACAGGCCCTCCGCACCCGCCAGTACCGTGTGCTCAGCATGGCGCTCGACGTGGGTGTGCGGGTGGACACCCCGGACGGGCCGCTGATGGTCGGTCCGCAACCACCGCAGACCACGACGCTGCCCGCCCGTGCGCCGAACCCGGTGACCGTGCACGCCGGTCGGCTCTCGTGGCGGATGGTCACCCGGCCGCTGCCGACCGGGCCGATGTACGTGTTCCTGCCCTCGGGCGAACCCGAGGCGCAGGCCGCGCTGTTGCGTCGGCGGGTCTACGTGGTGACCGCGTTCGCCGTACCGCTGTCCGGACTCGCCGGGCTGGCCGCCGGGACCGCGGCCACCCGGTCGCTGCGCGCGCTGCGCCGGCGCGCGGCCCGGCTGGATCCGGACGACGGCACGCACGAGGCGGTACACGTGGCGTCGGGCGTGGTCGAGGTGGACGAGCTCGGCCGCACCCTCGACGACGTGCTCGGCCGATACGCCGAGCAGACCGCGCGCACCCGCGAAGCCCTGCAGACCGCGCGCTCGTTCGCGGCGACCGTCGACCACGAACTGCGCGGCCCGTTGACCGGGATGCGTACCGATCTGGAGGTGCTGACCACCTATCCGGACCTGGCCGCGGCCGAGCGTGCGGACGTACTCGCCGACCTGTGGGTGGGCCACGAGCGGGTGTTGTCCGTCCTGGCCGCGCTGCGCGCCCTCGCCCAGGGCGACCTGGTGGACGCGACGGCGTTCGAGGCGGTGGAACTGGGCGAGGTGGCACACGCGTCGGCCCGGAGCGCGCCCGCCCACCGGCCCGGCGTCGAACTCCCGGTCGAGATACGGGTGGAGGCGCCGCACGAGGTGGTGGTGTACGGACTCGCCGCGGGGCTGCGGTTGTTGGTGGACAACCTGGTGGGCAACGCACTCGTGCACGGCGCGAGTCGGGTCCTGGTGAAGGTGCTTCCCGGGCTGGACTGCGGCGTGGTGTGCGTGGACGACGACGGGCCCGGGATCGCACCGGAGTTGCGCGACGTGGTGTTCGATCGTTTCCATCGCGGTCCCGGCAGCGGCGGCGCCGGGCTGGGTCTGACCCTGGTCGCCCAGCAGGTGGCGCTGCACGGCGGCCGGGTCACGGTGGGCGTCCCGCCGAGCGGCCGAGGCACCCGGATCGAAGTGGTGCTCCCCCTGCGCGCCGACCCGACCGCCGCCCGCGAACGCGCCTGGCTCGGCGTCCTGGGCCGCGTGCGGGACGAAGGCCGAACGGCGGACCGGGAGAAACCCGAACCCGCGCCCCCACCCCGCGCCGCTCCCACCGCCCCCAGCGTGCCGAAATCCCGATCCGGATCCGGATCCACAGCTCGATCCGGAACGGGTCCCGCCGTGAATTCCCGCTCCCCGACGGCCCATTCACAGGAAACCCACAAGGAACGCCCCTAGCCTCCTGCTACGCCGTGCCCGCCCGGGGTGGGGCGGGCCCGGCGTTTCGGGGAGGCCGCGGATGCCTGAACCCCACCGCAGGCGAGGAACATTCCTCGCCGCCTCGACAACCTCGGGGGCGTTGTGCACCTCGCCCCCCGCGTATGCGGCAACGCCCGGTGGCGGCGGCCACCGGACGACCGCGCAGCCCTCGTGGCACCCGCGCGAGACCGACCTCGGGGCGGTCTCGCGCGGTGTGCCGAACGAGCGGTGAGTCCGGCCGGGTGAGTCGCGGCCTGGCGCTGCCCGGGACGGCGGCGTGCATGCTCGCGGCGGTGATCTCGACCGTCATCGGACTGACCGCGTGCGGCGACGCGACCCAAGGTGGTCCGGGCACGCTCGAGTTGGGGACCACGGGGCCCGCGGCCGCCCCCCGATCCGCCCCGCCGTCCACGTTCGCCTCGCTCGTGTCCGGCCCACGGTACGTCGTTCGCCCCGCACCCGCGGCGGCGGAGATGCCGACGCCCTGAACCTACGGACGGTCCCGTGGGCCGGTGTGGGAAGCGCGGATCCCGGAGGGGGAGATCCGCCCGTCCCACACCGGCCCCGCCCAAGGCACGCACCGGGCCCGTCCGGCGGCGGTTACAGCTGCAGGTAGCGCAACACCGCCATCACCCGTCGGTGATCGGTGTCCGAGGGCGGCAGATCCAGTTTGGTGAAGATGTTGCCGACGTGCTTCTCCACCGCCCGCTCGGTCACCACCATCTTCTTCGCGATCGCCGCGTTGGTGCGTCCCTCGGCCATCAGGCCCAGGACCTCGTGCTCGCGCGGGGTCAGCGTGTTCAGCCCGCCGCTGCGCAGGCCCGCGCCGAACAACTGGGTGACCACCTCGGGGTCCAGCGCGGTGCCACCGGCCGCGACCCGCTCCAGCGCGTCGGTGAAGTCCCGGGTGTCCACCACCCGTTCCTTGAGCAGGTAGCCCACCCCCGCCGCGTTGCCGCCGAGCAGTTGGGCGGCGTAGCGGGTCTCGATGTACTGCGAGAAGACCAGCACGCCGATGCCGGGATGCTCGCGCCGGATGTCGATCGCGGCGCGCAGTCCCTCGTCGGTGTGCGTGGGCGGCATCCGGATGTCGACCACGCACACATCGGGTTTGTGCTCGGCCACCGCCGCCCGCAGCGCGTCGGCGTCGGGGACGGCCGCGGCCACCTCGTGGTCGCGGTCGAGAAGCAGTTGGACGAGGCCGTCCCGCAGGATGGCGGCGTCCTCGGCGATGACGATGCGCATGGGCTCGATCGTCCCATGCCCGAGCCGGCCCCCCGGCCGGCGGCCCGGCGACCGGCTCAGCCGCGGATCGGCAGGTCCACCGTCACCTGGGTCGGCCCGCCGACGGGGCTGTCGATGCGCAGTACGCCGTCCACCGTGCGGGCCCGCTCGACCAGTCCGGTGAGGCCGCTGCCCTTGCCCCCGTGCGCGCCGCCGCGCCCGTTGTCGGTGACCGACAACCGCAGCAGGCCGTCGCGCACGCTCACGTCGACGATCGCGGCGGTCGCGCCCGAGTGGTGCGCGACGTTGGTGAGCAGCTCGGCGGCGCAGAAGTACGCGATGGTCTCGATCGTGGCGGGCGGCCGGACCGGGATGTCGGTGCGCACCTCCACCGGCACCGCGCTGCACGCCGCCAGGGTGGCCAACGCGGCGTCCAGGCCCTGGTCGAGCACCGGCGGGTGGATCCCCCGGGCGAGGTCGCGCAGTTCCACGATCGCCTCCCGGGCGTTGCCGAGCGCGCTGTCCACGAGGGTGCGGGCGCGGTCCACGTCCATCGGGCGCTCGGTGTCCTCGGCGTCGAGCTTCTCCCGGGCCAGGCTCAGGTTCATCGCGAGCGCCACGAGTCGGGCCTGTGCGCCGTCGTGCAGGTCGCGCTCGATCCGGCGCAGCGTGGCGGCCGAGTCGTCGACGGCGATCGCGCGGGTCTCCTCCAGGTCGGCCATGCGCTGGGCGGACTTGCTGGGTCCGAGCAGGGCGGGGATGAGCAGGCGGTCGAGCAGTACGACGCCTCGGACCGCCCACGGCGCGAGCAGCAGGATCAGCACGCCCACCACGGACACGACCAGTTGCAGCGGCAGGGTGTCGAAGTACAGGTCGTTGATCTGGATCCCCGAGTGGTGCACGACGCCGTCGGAGTCGGTGACGTGCGGGTCGAAGGCGGCCATGAGCACCGGGTAGACCAGCAGGACCAGGCCGTTGCCCCAGAACATGCCGGTGACCATCACGATGAGCAGGCCCAGTGGGAGCTTGAGCATGGTGTACGCGACCGCCCGCCAGCCCTCGGCGTTGCCGAGCGCGGATCCGAGCAGCCCGAGCGGTCCCGGCCGGCGTCGGAAGGGTCTCAGCGGCGGTACCTGGACCCCGAGCATGGCCCGGGCCAGGCCGCGGTGCACGCCGCCCCACGCGCGGGCGCCCATCACGAGCAGGGCGAGGAGGGGCAGGCCGATCAGGGTGACGGTCAGGGCGATCCCGAACGCGGCGAGCGTGAAGGCGACGCCGAATCCGAACACCGCGAGCGGGAAGGTGAGGATGGCGTAGCCGAACTCGGCCCATGTTCGTCGGGTGAACGGGGCCTTCAGGAAGGTGGGCATCGGCATCCTCGAAGTGCTGCGGACGTGACGGTGGAGTGTGCCCATGCTCTCCGGCACGGGGACGCGGATGCGAGGGTGACAGCCCCCGACGTCACGGTTCGGTTTGCCCCACCTCCCATCACGGACATTGTGCCGCGTAGCTCCGCGGCGACCGGCCGCCGCACCCCCGGCGCCTCGCCGCGCCGGCTCCCCGTTCGCCGGCCCCGGTCGGCCGCTCCCCCGTTCACCGCCCCGGGCGGGCCGCTCCCGTGTGTACCGCCTCGGCGACCGCGTCGGCCAGCGGGCCGGTCTCCTCGGCGGTGAGCGTGGCCACGGTGATGCGCAGGCCGGGCGGCGAGGTGATGCGGTAGCGCGCGCCGGGGGCCACCACCCATCCCCGGGCGAGCAGGCCGGCGACGGCGGCGGTCTCGTCCCGGACCTCGACCCACACGTTGAAACCGGTGTCGCCCACCGCCCGCACGCCCCGCTCGCGCAGCGCCTCGATCAGCCCGGTCCGGCGCACCCGGTACGCCTCCCGGGCCTCGCGGATGTGCGCGGCGACCTCGGCGGAGGTCCACGCGTGGGCGACCGCGTGCTGGAGCGCGTGGCTGATCCAGCCGGGGCCGAGCCGCTGCCGGCCGAGGATCCGGTCGATGGTGATCGCGTCACCGGCCACCATGGCGCAGCGCAGGTCGGGCCCGTACGCCTTGGAGGCCGAGCGGATGTGCGCCCAGTGGGTGGTGATGCCGGCGAGGGTGTGCAGGTCGCGGCCGGAGATGTCGTTGCCGTGGTCGTCCTCCAGGAGCACGACCCGCGGGTGCGCGGCCAGGATCGGGCGCAGCGCGGCGGCGCGTTCGGCGGACACCGAGGCGCCGGTGGGGTTGTGCGCGCGGGCGGTGACGACGAATGCGCGGGCGCCGGCGCGCAGCGCGTCCTCGGTCGCGACGGGGTCGGGCCCCTGGTCGTCGACGGGGATCGGGCGGGGGGTGAGGTTGAGCGCGCCGAGCAGGTCGAGCAGGTTGCCCCAGCTCGGGTCCTCGACCGCGACCAGGTCGCCGGGGCGCAGGTGTGCGGTGAGCAAACGCTCCATGCCGTCGAGCGCTCCGGAGGTGGCGGCCAGGTGGTCGGTCGGCACGCCCACCGCGTCGAGCACGGTGCGGGCGGCGTCCTCGAACGGCCGGTACAGCGCGCCGTGCACGTACAGGGGTCGCCAGTGGCTCGGCTCGGGGAAGACCGGCGAGGGCAGCAGCGCGGGGTCGGGCTCGCCGGTGGACAGGTCGCGTGCGCCGGGCGGCACGTTCGGGCCCAGGGTGTTGCGCTGGGTGGTGGCCGGGCGGGCCCGGATGCGGGTGCCGGCTCGGCCGTGGGTCTCCACGATGCCGCGTTCGCGCAGGGTGCGGTAGGCGGCGGCGACGGTGTTGGCGTTCACGCCGAGTTCGGCCGCGAGCGTGCGCACGGGCGGCAGCGCGTCGCCGGGGGCGATCTCGCGCGCGTGCAGGTCGCGCTCGACGGATGCGGCGATGTCGGCGGCGGTTCGACCGGTGGTGGCCATGCTTCTCCTGCGTCCTGGGCACATTCCGGGAGGAGGTTATGCCGTTGACAGCCTCCCCAGGTCCGGCTTTATTGTACTACTCCAAAGAGCGTTTTGAACTAGTACAAAGGATCTTCGTGATGGCCGAGTACCCCGTCACCGCCGCCACCGCCCCGAAGCGTCACCGCGACCGCATGCGCTACGACGCCGACGTGGTGCACGCGATCCTGGACGCCGGCTTCATGGCGCACGTCTCGTTCACCGTGGGTGGCCGGCCCCAGCTGATCCCGCTCGCGTTCGGACGCGACGGGGAGCGCCTGTACCTGCACACCTCGAGCGGCGGGCAACTCGCCCTCGCGGCGCGGGCGAGCGGCGCCGAGGGGGTGCCGGTGGCGATCTCGGTCACCCACGTCGACTCTGTGGTGCTCTCTCGTTCGGCGATGCACCACTCGGTGGACTACCGCTGCGTGATCGCGCACGGCCCGCTCGTGCACGTCACCGACACCGACGAACAGCTGCACGCCTACCGGGTGATCATCGACCACCTGGTGCCGGGCCGCGCCGACGACGTACGCGCGCCGAGCCCGAAGGAGAACGCGCAGACCACGGTGTTGCGCCTGGACCTGGAGCAGGTGGCCGCGAAGGTCCGCGACCACGGCCTGGCCGAGGACCCCGACGACCTCGACCTCCCCTACTACGCGGGCGTGGTCCCCCTCACCACCACCCGGGGGCCCATCCGCCCCGACCGCGCCGACCAGGACATCCCGCCCTACCTGGCCACGTGGCTGGGAGCCTCCTGAGCGGGGACGACGCGGGTGGACGCCGCCGCTGACGCCCCGTCAGTCGTGTTCCACCCGGGCGGCGATGCGGCAGGTCAGGGCGATGACGACGACGAATACGCCTGCGGTGACAGCCAGTTGGGTGGTGGGGAGGGTGATTTCGTCGTTTGTGGCGGCGTCGGTGAGCACCTTCAGCACTCGGGCCGCCGGGCTGCCGGGGGTGACCAGGGCGGCGAGGGTGAGCAGCGCCGCGAGGGGGACGGCGTACGCGGCTCGGCGCAACACCGGACGGTTCGTCAGCGCGCCGATCGCGACGCCGGCGAGGATGGTGACGAACTGGGCCATCGCGCCGGCGGCGAGCGCCTCGCCGCGACCGACGCCGTGCGTGGCGTGATGGGCGACGTGGTCCGTGCCGGCGGCGAGCGCGCCGGTGCAGATCGCGGCGAGCAGGCAGGTCAGGGTCAACGCGACGAGCAGCCCGGCCAGGTGCGCGCGCCCGGGCCCGACCGCCGCCGAGGCGGTGTGCCGGGCCGCCGCGGGCTCGACCGTGACGGCCACACGCGTCAGCCACACCGCGGCCGGCATGATCGCGGCCGCCGCCCACGCGAACGAGGACAGCAGCGGATCGCCGCCCGCCACCCCGATACCCATCACCGCGGCGTAGAGCAGGACCGGCGGCACCCATCGATACGAGAGCAGCAGCAGCGCCGCCTGATAGCGCACCACGGCGGAGGTCACGCGCCGTCTCCTTCCCGATGGACCGCCCGGACGCTGATCCCGGGCACGGCGGTGAGCAGATGCCGCAGCAGCGCGTCGGAGTGCGCGGTGCTGCTGTGCAGGCGCACCACGCCGGGCCTGCTCTGCTCGCGGACGGGATCGCCCGGGAGTCGGTCCAGTTCGGGGCTCGGCCCGGTGTCGATGTCGATCAGCACCCGGATCGCCCGGGCCTCGGGGATCGCCGCGACGACCGCGCCCGCCTCGACCCGATAGGTCTCGTACACCTGGTCGGCGAGCCGCCGGGGGTCGTGGTCGACGAAGACCACGGTGGCGCCCGCCTCGATGCGTTCGACCACGCAGTTGTCCAGGACGTCGCGCGAGGGCTGGTCGAGCCCGGTCCACGCCTCGTCCAGGACCAGTAGGTCAGGTTCGGCCAGGAACGCCTGGGCCACCGCCACCTTTTGGCAGGTGCCCTTGGACAACCCGCGCAGCGGCGCGCGTATCTTGTCGGCGAAGCCGAGGCGTTCGGCCCACTCGTCCGCGCGGCGCCGGCTCTCCCGGCCGGTGAGGCCGTGCAGTCGGCCCAGGTGGGTCAGGTACCGCCGGGCGGTGAGCGGCAGTTCGGGCGGGAATCGCTCGGGGACGTAGGCGGCCGAGCCGCGTTCGGTGACGCTGCCGGTGGTCGGCTCGCACACCCCGGCCAGCACCCGCAGGAGGGTGGACTTGCCGCCGCCGTTGCCGCCCTCGACCCGGATCAGCGCGCCGCGCGGCAGATGCAGGTCCACCGCGCGCAACACCCACGGGCCGCGCAGGCCGTACCGCTTGCCGACACCCGTCAGGTGCACCGCCGTCCCCCTTCGCCGAACCTCGGCAGCAGACCTTACGGCAGCACGGGGGCCGGCACATCCCGCGGCCGGCCCGGCACAGGAGCCAACTGCCTTGACCGGCAGGGCGGAACGCGCGGACGGACCCGTCGCCGAGGCGACGGGCCCGTCCTGGTGAACTTTGGTGCGCGGTGCCCTACAGGGCGGTCTTGGAGCCCTTCCGGGCATCCGCCTTCAGCTTGGCCTCGGCCGCGTTGGGGACCGGGTCGGGCTGCTTCTGGCAGATCGCGTCGGCCGGCCCGTGGCCGTTGCCCTTTGGGGTCTTCCCGGTGATCAGGTACTCGTTCAGGTAGTCGTCCAGGCAGGTGCTGCCGCTGAGCGAGATGCCGTGGTTGCGCCCGCCCTGCTCGACCACGAGGGCCGAGTCGCGCAGCAGGCGGTGCATGGTGACGCCGCCCTCGTACGGGGTGGCGGCGTCGTTGGTCGCCTGGAACAGCAGCGTCTTGGGCAACTTGTCGTTGGCGACGTTCACCGGCTTGAGGCTGCTGGTGGGCCAGAACGCGCACGCCGCGTTGAACCAGACGTTGTTCCAGGTCAGGAACGGCGCCTTGGCGTAGGTCTTGACCGCGTCCCGGTGCCAGGTGGCCCAGTCCTTCGGCCACGCCGCGTCCCGGCACTGGGTGGCCAGGTAGCCGCTGTTGATGTTGTCGTTGCCGGGACTGGCCGCCGCCAGGTCCTCGTAGGCGGTACGCAGCGGACCGGTGACGTGGTCGACCGCGTAGCCCGAGAAGCCCTCGGCCAACTCGGCCCAGAAGGCGTCGTTGTAACCGCCCTGCGCGAACGCGTCCTCGAGTTCGGAGGCGCCGACGACACCCTCCGCCGGGGCCTTGGCCAGCGCCGCGCGCATCGAGTACCAGGCCTTCTCGACCTGGGCCGGGTCGGTGCCCAGGCGGTAGTTCGCGTCGTACTTGGCGACCCAGGCGAAGAACGCCTTCATGTTGGCGTCGAACGCCACGTCCTGGGTGAGCTGGCCGCCGTACCAGACGCTGTCCCTGCTCGGGTCGACGATGCTGTCCAGCACCAGGCGCTTGACCCGGCTCGGGAACAGCTTGGCGTAGACCGAGCCGAGGTAGGTGCCGTACGAGTAGCCGAAGTAGCTGATCTGCTTGGCCCCCAGCGCGGCGCGGATCGAGTCCATGTCCGCTGCCTGGGCCGGCGTGTTCATGTACTTCAGGAAGTCGCCGTACTTGTCACCGCACGCCTTGGCGAAGGTGTACACCCGCTTGATGTTGGCGAATTCGTCGCCGAAGTCGTCGGGGACGGTGTTCGGACGCACCGGGTTGTTGAAGCCCGGGATGCAGTCCAGGTGCGGCTCGCTCGCACCGGCGCCGCGGGGGTCGAAGCCGATCACGTCGAACTGCGCGGCCACCTCGGGGCGCAGGTTCTTCGCGACGTAGCCGGCCAGACCGCGGCCGGGCGCGCCGGGACCGCCGGGGTTGACCAGGAGCGGGCCGAGCGACTTGGCGGCGGTGTGCGGAATCCGCGACACCGCGATCGTGATCTTCTGCCCGTCGGGACGGCTGTGGTCCATCGGGACCTGCAACGAACCGCATTCCAGCTTCGGATAATTCGAGCTGCCGCAGTTCTTCCAGGCGATGGGGGTGGACGCGGACTCGGCCGAGGGTGCCGGGGAGTCGTCCGCCAAAGCCGGTGGGGCGAGGGTCAGGAGCCCGCCCACCAGTGTCGTGGCGGCTGCGAACGCGACGAGAGTGTGTCTCTTCACGTGGGTGTTCCTCCATGTGACGGAGCTGTCACGAGTGACATCGACGCCGCAGATGCTGCCGTGCGGAGGACCGATGCGACGAGGGGACGGTCGGTACGGAACGGAAATCCTTGCCAAGGGGAGTGGTTACCGTTACCAAAATTTTGGGTTTGAACCGTGATACGTCCGTTTGGCCGCTTATATCGGCAATCTGATGGGCAGTCAGCCGCCTGCGGACCGTATCCGACGCGCGTAGCGGCGGAGTTGGGTCGGCTCCCGTCCGGGTTCGGGTCGGGCCCTCGTCGGGCCCGACCCGCGATCCCGTCGGCCGTACGCCGGCCGGGCGCGTGCTCAGCCCCGATACGGCGGCGTCTGACCCCAGTCCCAGCGCGGCATGGGTGTTTCGGGCAGCGGCGGCGGGTTGGGGCCGGAGTAGATGATCGCCATCCGGGTGCCCCACTCCAGGTAGTAGGCCAGCACGGCCCGGAATTCCGGGTCGGCGGGCAGTTCCACGTCGTCGGCCGTCTCCAGGAGCAGTGCCACCCAGCGCCGCCGCTGCGTCTCGCCGATCCCCCGGCCCAGGTGCTTCGAGGCCATGTGCCGGTGCCCGCCCAACTCGGTGCTGTAGCGCGCCGGGCCGCCGAACACCTCGGCCAGCCACGACGCGACGTGCTCCGCGTGGTGCGCGTCCATGCCGGCGAACACCGGGGCCAGGATCTCGTCCTTCGCCACCCGCTCGTAGAACGTGGTGAACAACTTCTCGAACGCGGGCGCGCCACCCGCCCACTCGTACAGCGTCGGCGTCGACCCGCCCCGGCCGACCACCTCGGTCACCGCGTAGTGCCGCATCTCCTCGATCGCGGCCACGTACGGTCGGATCGCGGCGAAGAAGGCGGCGAAGTGCGGACCCTTGCGGAAGCCGTTCAGGTGCTCGTCGGCCGAGGTCCAGCGAATCCGCAGGATGTACGCGGACGGCTCCTCCGCGCATCGGCTCAACTCGTAGTCCACACACTCCGGCGCGGCGGCCAGCGACTCGGCCGCGCGGGCGTAGGCGGCCTCGAATTCACCGGACTGCGCCTCGGCGATCGTGTAGCGGATGTATTCGACGATCATGAACGGTCCCCCATGCAGGCGCTGGTTCGATCGCGTCAACCATAGGTTGGAACACCGGCGCGGTGATCATCGACGCGACCCGATTTCGCCGACCGCGTAAGGGCGTAGCGCACGCGCCGGACACCGTGAAGCGCCGAAACCCGTCCCCCGATCCCGCCGGGCGCGACGCGGCGGGATCGGGACGGACGGGTCCCGGGCCGGCCCGGGTTGGCGGGCCGACTGCGGGGTGCGGCGGATCGGACGATGCGCCCCGCAGAGTTCGGCGACGATCTTTTCATACTTACTCGACGCTGCGCCGGTTGCTCCCGCACCGGGTTTGCGGCACCGGCTTTCGGGTGCCGTGGCGCGGTCGATATCGGCACAGCCACGGCAAAGGATGCACTATCCGAAACTCCCCATCCAACCGGTGTGATCGGGAGGGTGGTCATCCGGGCCTCGACGTCTCCCGCAGCAGTGCCACCGTCCGCGACCATGCGTCGGCCGCCGCCTCCGGTCGGTACGTGTCGCGCTCGTCGCAGAAGAACCCGTGCGGGGTGTCCGGGTACAGCACCACCTCGTGCCGCGTACTCGACTGCGCCGACTCGCGGACGATCCGGGCGCGGTCCTCGGCCGTGTACAGGTGGTCGCCCTCGCCGATCAGCACCAACACCGGCGTCCCGTGCCCCGCGATGCGCGGCGTCAGGTCGATCGTCGGCTCCGGCCGGCCCAGCGCGATCTCGCCCGTGGTCAGCCATCCCGGATAAAACGCCACGAGCGCCGCCAACGGCACCTCCGTCGCCGCGTAGTACGCGGTGTGCCCGCCCGCGCTCAACCCCACCATCGCCGTGGGCACATCCCCCTCCGCGCCGAACCGTCGGCCCAGATCCGCGATCGCCGCCTCGGCGTCGGCCCGCACGCCGTCCCGGGTGAGCCCCCCGACCAGCGCGAGACCCCGGGCCCGCCCCTCGGCGTCGGCCGGCAGCTCGATCCGGCGGCCCGCCCGGTGGTAGAAGTCCGGTACCAGCGCCCGGAATCCGAGTCGGGCCAGCCGTTCGGCGACGCCCCGCACGTAGCCGGTGACGCCGAACATCTCGAACCCCACGAGCACGTTCGTATGCGGCCCGGGCCGCGCCGGCCGGGCCAGGTAACCCGACATCGGCTCCGCCGCGCCCGGTACCTCGATCTCGACCCACTCCGTCACGATCTCCACGCTCATCCCCACGCCCCCTCGCCCATCGTCGCGCCGGCCGTGCGCACGATCTTGATCTTGGTCATGGTCCCGACCCTAGATCCGCCCCACACTGGTATCCAGAGACCGCTCTTACCGGTAAAACGGGTACCAGGCTCGCGTCGACGGACCCGGCACCGCCCCACGAGGCGCCCCACCCACGAGGCACCCCCACCCACGAGGAACCCGCCCGCATGCCCCATGTCCCCGACCGACCCGCCCGTGAACTGGCCGACTTCCTGCGCTCGCGCCGCGACCGGCTCCAACCGGCGGACGTCGGCCTGCCCCCCGGCACCCGCCGCCGCACCCGGGGGTTGCGTCGCGAGGAGGTCGCCGGCCTCGCCGCGATCTCGACCACCTACTACACGTTCCTGGAGCAGGGTCGCGACCTCCGCCCGTCCCGCCAGGTCCTGGACGCGCTCGGCGCCGCGCTGCGCCTGGACCCGGCCGAACGGGCGCACCTGATCCGCCTCGCCCACGGCGATCCGTCCCACCGCACACCCGCCGACGGCACGGCCGAGGTGCTCGCCCCCGCCGTCGCCGCGCTGGTCGACCGCCTCGACCCGTACCCGACCTACGTCACCGGGCTCCGCTTCGACGTGCTCGCCGCCAACCGCGCGGCGCGCCTGTTGTGGACCGACTGGTCGCGACTGACGCCCGAGCGGCGCAACATCGTGTGGTGGACGCTGGCCGAGCCCGAGGCCCGCACCCGGCTCGTCGACTGGGCCGCCGAGGCGGCCGGCGCGCTCGCCCGCTTCCGGATGGCCGCCGACCGGCATCCCGACGACCCGGCCTTCGCCGCGCTGATCGCCCGGCTGCGTGCGGCCGGTCCCGAGGCGGACCGGTGGTGGCCCCGGCACGACGTCAACGCGCTGTCCTCGGGCCGCAAACGGCTCGACCACCCGCTGCTCGGCCGGATCGACCTGGAACACGTGGTCCTTCAGGTGGCCGACCACCCGGACCACAAACTGGTCACCTTCACCGCCGACCCGCCGGACCTGGCCCGGATCGCCGCGCTCCTGGACGACGAGCCGACGGCAGGGGCCGCCCCTCACCCACGTGAGTGACAAACCCCCGCCCGGGCCCGCGCCCCCGCCCTACCCCCCGAACACCCGCTCACCACCCACAAACGTCTCCACCACCCGCGTCGACCCGATCTCCCCCACCGCCCCCGCGAACGGATCCCGATCCAACACGACCAGGTCCGCGTGGTTGCCCACCACGATGCTCCCGGTGTCGTCCAGGTGGTTCACATACGCGCTGCCCGCCGTATACGCCGCCAGCGCCGCATGCAGGTCCAACCGCTGCTCCGGGAAGAACACCGGGGCGTCCGACCCGAGCACGCGCCGGTTCACCGCCACATGGATCCCGTGCAGCGGATCGGGGCTGGACACCGGCCAGTCGCTGCCCGCCGCCAACGTCGCGCCGCTGCGCGCCAGTTCGCCGAACGGGTACTGCAACGCGGCCCGCTCCGGGCCCAGGAACGGGATGGTCAGCGTGTCCATCTGCGGCTCGTGCGCGGCCCACAGCGGCTGCATGTTGGCGCTCGCCCCGAGTTCGCGAAAGCGCGGGATGTCGTCCGGGTGCACCACCTGGAGGTGGGCGAGGTGCGGCCGGGTGTCCTTCCGGCCGTTCGCCGCCCGCATCGCCGCGACCGCGTCCAACGCCTCCCGCACCGCGCGGTCGCCCAGCGCGTGGAAGTGCACCTGGAAGTCGTGCGCGTCCAGGGCCGTGACGTAGCCGCGCAGCGCCTCTGGTTCGATGAAGCTGATCCCGCTGTTGTCCGAGGCGCAGCCGCACGAGGTGAGGTACGGGCTGAGCATCGCGGCGGTGAAGTTCTCCGCGACCCCGTCCTGCATGATCTTCACCGTCCGGCAGGACAGCCGGCCGCGGGTGCCCCTCTCGCGCCGCACGAGCAGGTCCTCGATCTGCTCCGCCCCACGATCGCGTTCCCACCACAACGAACCGACGACCCGGGCGGTGAGTTGCCCACGATCCACCGCCGTCAGGTACGCGGAGGTGGCGTCGGTGATGTTGGCGTGCGCGCCCAGGAGCGCGTCCTGCCACGCGGTGACGCCGAGCGAGTGCAGGACCGCCTGGGCCCGCAGCAGCCCGGCGACCTGGTCCTCGGCGGTCGACGGAGGCAGCAGCCGACCGACCAGGTTCGCCGCGCCCTCCTGGAGCACGCCGGTCGGCTCGCCGTCCGCGTCGCGCTCGATCCGCCCGTCGGCCGGGTCGGCGGTGTCGCGGGTGATGCCCGCGAGGCGCAGCGCGAGGCTGTTCGCCCAGGCGCCGTGGTGGTCGCGGTTGGGCAGGTACACCGGCCGGTCGGGGACGATGTCGTCGAGCATCGACCGGTGCGGCAGCCCGCCGGGGAAGGCCTCCATGGACCAGCCGCCGCCGGTGATCCACTCGACGTCGGGATTGGCCTCGGCGTACTCCCGGATCACCCGCCGGTAGTCGGCGGCCGTCTCGTACTCGGACAGGTCGCACTGCCCCATCTCCATGCCGGCGCCCACGGGGTGCACGTGTGCGTCCTGGAACCCGGGGATCAGCAGCCGGCCCGCGAGGTCCACCACCTCGGTGCGGGTCCCGATCAGTTCGCGCACCTCGTCGTGCCCGACCGCGACGATGCGTCCGTCCCGCACGGCGATCGAACTCACCCGTGCGCGCGCACCGTCGACGACGTACACCGGCCCGCCGGTGAAGACCAGGTCGGCGGCCACCGAGGCCGACGCCGGGCGGGTGATGACGGTGGTGGTGCTCATGCGTGTCCCCTGGCCTTGAATGCGTCGAAGTCGGCGGCGTCGTTGTAGCGGTCCATCGGCAGTTCGATCGCGTCGGCGTCGGTGCCGCGACCGGTCTCGAAGTAGGGCGACTTGCGTACGTACTTGGCGTAGGCCGCGAAGCCCAGACCGGTGAGGATCACCGCCATCGGTACGGAGAACATGAACCAGCCGTTGTCGGGGCTGAGTTCGAAGCCGTCGCTCATGGTCAGATAGTCGTAGGAGAGGTACGCCCCGACCCCGAGCAGCACGAGGCCGCTGAGCCCGGGGATGACCACCGCCCGCACCCCCTCGCGCGGATCGGTGCGCAGCGTCGGCCCGAAGCGCACGGCGCACGCGATCGCGGTGAGGCCGTAGTAGAAGGCGACGATCAGGCCGATCGAGTTGACCGCCGCCAGGATCATGTCGTTGAGCTTGGGGATGCCGATCGCCAGGACGGCGGTGCCGGCGGCGATCGCCATGATCAGCACCGTGCCGATCGCCGGCGAACCGAACGTCGGGTGGATCCGGGTCCACACCTTGCCGAGCGTCTGGTCCCGGCCCATCGCCAGCATGCCGCGCGCGGTCGGGATGACCCCGGACTGGAGCGAGGCGACCGCGGAGAAGATCAGCGCCAGCAGCGGCAGGCTCGCCCACGGATCGGCGGCGAGGTGGGCGCCGAGGAAGGTCAGGCCCTGCGGCCCGTTCTCGGTCATCTCGGGCACGGTCATCACCCGCTGGAAGGCGATCGCGCCGAGCAGGAACATGCCCAGCATCACGAACAGCGCGATCAGCCCGCCCCGGGCCGAGTCCTCGGGGTTTTTGGTCTCCTCGGTGACGCTGAAGGCCGCGTCCCAGCCCCAGAAGAAGAAGACCGCGAGTACCAGGCCCTGCGCGAAGTGCGGCGCGGAGTCGATCTCGAACGGGTTGAACCAGGAGAACGAGAACGGCTGCTCGCCGACGGCGATCGCCCAGCAGCAGAAGATCAGCAGCACGCTGTACTCGAAGACGAGCAGGAAGGTCTGAAGCCGGGTGGCCTGGTGTACGCCGGTGACCGCGAGCACGGTCACCACCACGAGTACCACCAGCCCCAGCACCGTGCTGAGCTTGGTCGAGTTCGGATCCAGGGCCAGCCCGGCGAACTCGTGCCACCCCGCCTTGTCGGCGAACTGGAGCAGCACCGAGCCGGTGATCGCGCTGGTATAGGCGAGGAAGATGACCGACCCGGCCAGGGCGACCCAGCCGGTGAGGAAGCCGGACCAGGGGCCGATCGACTTGCCGACCCAGACGTAGCCGCTGCCGCAGTTGGGCTCGACCCGGTTGAGGCGGGCGTACGCGCCGGCGATACCGAGCATGGGCAGGAACGCGATCAGGATGATCACCGGGGTGCTCGACCCGACGGTGGCGGCGAGGCTGCCCATGCCGACGCCGATGCTGGTGGTGGCGGCCGTGCTGGACGCGGCGACCGCGACACCGTCGACGACGCCGAGCGACTTGCGCAGCGCGGGTGGGCCGTCGTCCCGGGGCGGATTCGTTGACATCGGCGCTCCAAGGAGGGCAAGGGCTGATGGAGGGGTGGACGCCGATGAAACAGCCTGTGTCGGAATTACGTCAATGGTGTTGACGTAAGGTGGTCCCGGATGGCGGGCGCGGCTTCGGAGGAGCGGATGGACCGGACAGCCGGGACGAATGCGTCGAACGGGGCAAAGCAAACACAATCGAACAGCTCCGGGCAACCACCTCGGACGGATCGCGTCATGGGCGAGCGCCGTCGGCGCAGGCCGACCAGGTCCGGAGTGGTTTTGTCCGAGGATGTCATCATCGAGTGTGCCGTACGGCTGATCGGCCACCACGGCGCGGAGGCCCTGACCGTCCGCAGACTCGGCGCCGCCCTCGGGTGCGACCCGACCGCCGTCTACCGTTACTTCCGCAGCACCGACGACCTGCTCCTGGCCATCGCCGACTTCCTGATCGGGGAGACGTTGGCCGGCTACCGGCCCGGCCCGGACTGGGTCGCGTCACTGCGCGAACTGGGCATGCGGGTCCGGGACGGCCAACTGCGTCATCCGCGCGTGGCCACCATCGCCGCGGCGCGGGTCACCCGGCGGCACAACGAGTTCCGGGCGGTGGAGCTGGGCGTCTCGCTGCTGCTCTCGGCCGGCTTCTCCCCCGCCGACGCGGCCCGCTACTACCACGCGTTCATCGACACCGTGCTGGCCCACGCGGCACTGGAGGCGTCCTACGCCGCGCTCGCTCCCGAGGTTCGTGAGGCCGACGACCGGTCGTGGGAGGAGACGTACCGCATGTTGCCCGCCGCCGACTATCCGGCCATCGGCGCGGTACGTCCGCACCTGGCGGCGGGGATGTCGGGCAGTCCGTTCGAGGACGTCCTGGACCTGCTGCTCGATTCGCTCGCCCGCCGGGTGTGAATCGGCCCGCACCGGCCCGGCCGCGTGCGTCGCCGCCCGCGCCGCCTCCGCCGCCGGGCAAAAACGGCGGCGGGAAGTGCCACCACCCGTACCGTGACCACCAGCCGACCCTGTGTCAACGGCACAGGTGGGTACACGCGTCGTGAGGGTGCCGCAGACTCGATAAGGTGGCGCGTGTTTTCAGACCTCACCACTCCCACGGGGGATCCGTGCTGATCGACAAGTTCATGCATGGCGTCGTGGCGCCCACCGCGAAGGCGATCTACCGCCCGCGCACCGAGGGCCGCGAGAATGTACCGATGACCGGCCCGGTCATCATCGCCAGCAACCACCTGTCGTTCGTTGACAGCGTCGCGATCCCCGTGGTGATGCCACGCAAGGTGTCGTTCCTCGCCAAGGCCGAATACTTCGACGGCCCCGGGCTCAAGGGCCGGGTCAGCAAGGCCTTCTTCACCGGCATCGGCGCCGTCCCCGTGCCCCGCGGTGCACACAGCGCGGCGAAGGCCGCGCTGGAGACGGCCCTTTCGGTACTGGAGCGCGGCGACGCGTTCGGCATCTACCCCGAGGGCACCCGCTCGCGCGACGGCCGGCTGTACCGGGGCCGGACCGGTGTCGCGTGGCTGGCCCTGGCCGCGCGGTGCCCGGTCGTCCCGGTCGGGATCATCGGCACCGACCGGGTCCAGCCGATCGGCTCGAACATCCCCAAGCTGTCCCCGCGCGTGCTCGCCCGCTTCGGCGAACCGCTCGACTTCTCGCGCCACTACGGGCGGACCGACGTGGCCCGGGCCCGGCGGGAGATCACCGACGAGATCATGGAAGCGATCCAGAAGTTGTCGGGACAGGACTACGCGGGCGTCTACAACGAGACGCCCGCCGAGGTCTGAGCCGACGGGCGCGGGGCGTTGCGGGCGGACCGGAGCGCCGACCGCGCACGGATCCGCGGCCGGCTCGGCGCACGCGGCCTTCCCAGCTCCAGGCGCCGGCCGACACCCGCGGCCTGCGCGGCAGTTCGCCCCGGCCCGTACACCACAGCGGGGTCGCCGCCGCGGTCCCGGCTCGCGTGGACCGGGTGGTCCATCGTGCCCGGGTGCACGTCCGACGTGGCGTCGTCGCCGGGGTAGGCGCCGGCGTCCACGAGGGCCTGGCCCCGGTGCCGCACTGGGCCGGCCGGCACCTCGACCGCCCGCTCACCGTCGACGACCTCGCCCGCCGAGCCGCCGGCCTCCCCCACCACTTCGCCGCCCGCCTCGGCACCTTCCCCGCCGACCACCGCCGCGCCTTCCGCCCCTGACCCGCGCCGGCGACGGCAACGGCGGCGGACCTGGACCCCGGGCCGCCCGAGTGACAGGCTTGACACATCAGCCATTCGTCCTGATTTGTCATGAAAGGCGGCGAAACATCATGGCTGAGCACGCACACGCCGCACTCGTTCGCCGAGGATACGAAGCCTTCTCCGCCGGCGACACGGACACGCTTCGCACCCTGCTGACCTCCGACTGCACACACCACGTCCCGGGCAACCACCCGCTGTCCGGCGACTTCAAGGGCATCGACGCGGTCCTCGGCTACTACGGAAGCCTCGCCACCGAGAGCGACGGCACGTTCCGGGTCGAGTTGCAGCACCTCTTCGTGGACGGCCGGGGCCACGTGATGTCCGTACACCGGGCCACCGCCCGGCGCGCGGACAAGACGCTCGACCAGGCCGGCGGCATCGTCTTCCGCATCGTCGGCGACAAGGTCTCCGACCTCGACGAGTGTGTGGACGACCTGGAGGCGGCGGACGCCTTCTGGGCCTGAGCACCTCCCGCGCCGACCCGCGAACCGGCCCCTCACCCGATCCGGAACGTCCCCCCGGGCGGCGCCGGCGACGCCGTGGCCGTCTCGTCGGTGACCGGCGCCCCGTCCCGCGAGAACACCCGCGCCTCGATGCCGGACAACACCCGGGCCGGCATCTCGTCGCCCGCGGTCCGCCGGGCCAGTGAGGACACCGGCAGCGGCGCCGTGGACGCGACCACGACGAGGTTGCCGAAGCGCCTGCCGCGCAGCACACCCGGCTCGGCCATCAGCGCCACCTCGGGGAACACCGAGCGCAGGGTGGCCACTTGCGCCCGGGAGAAGTCGAGGTCGCCGCCGTCGGCGATGTTGGCCGCGTACACCCCGCCCTGCCGCAGCACCCGGGCCACCTCGACGGCGAACTCGCGCGAGGTCAGGTGCGCGGGTACCTGTGCGCCGCCGAAGACGTCGGCGATGACCAGATCGGCCGAGTCGTCGGGGCGTGCGGTCAACTCCTCGCGGGCGTCGCCCGTCCGTACATCCACCGCCGCCCCGGCCGGCAGCGGCAGGTGTTCCAGGACCAGGGCGACCAGTTCGCCGTCGAGTTCGGCGACCGTCTGCAACGAGCCGGGCCGGGTGGCCGCGATGTAGCGGGGCAGGGTCAGTCCGCCGCCGCCCAGGTGCAGCGCGGCGAGCGGTTCGCCCGGCGCGGCGGCGAGGTCGACGACATGCCCGAGCCGTCGGGTGTACTCGAATTCCAGGTGCTCGGGTTTGTCGAGATCCACGTACGACTGCGGCGAATCGTTCAACGTGAGCAACCACGCGCGGGGCCGGTCGATGTCGGGCATCAGCAACGCCGCGCCGAGATCGGTCGCCCGCCCCACCGGGATCGACTCCGGGGCTTCCTGCTGATCCTGATCGTCGTACATGGATCGATTCTCTCGCAGCCGGGGCACCCTTCCCGCCGCATGCCGGCCCCGCACTTGGCATGATCGACCAGGGCCGCGGCAAGAAGCGTCGGGGACGTATCGCGGCACCGACCGCACGACCCGCAGCAAACCCACCGACCCGGGAGAGCAGAGCCATGCGATTCACCAAGCTCGGTCACGCGTGTGTACGTCTGACCACGCCGCACGGCACCGTCGTGATCGACCCGGGGTCGCTCAGCGACCCCGACGCGATGGTCGGCGCGGATGTCGTCCTGATCACCCACGAGCACTTCGACCACGTGGTCCCCGAAACGCTACGGGCCGCCGCCGCGGCGAACCCGGATCTGGAGGTGTGGACCAACCCGGCCGTGGCCGCGCGGTTCCCCGACCTGGCCGGTCGGATCCACCCGGTCACCCACGGCGACACGTTCGAGATCGGCGGCGCGCAGGGCGTGTCGGTGCACGTGTACGGCGAAAAGCACGCGGTGATCCACCGCGACATCGAGGTCATCGACAACGTCGGCTTCCTGATCGCGGGCGAGGTCTTCCACCCGGGCGACGCGCTCACCGTTCCGGAGGAGACCACGCCCACCCTGCTGGTCCCCGCCGGCGGGCCCTGGCTCGCGCTCCGCGACGCGGCCGACTTCATCCGGGAGGTGGATCCGGCCCGGGCCCTGCTGATCCACGACGGCGTGTTCAACGACACCGGACTGGCCATGACCGAGCGCCTGCTGGGCCAACTCGCGGGCACCGACAGCCGCTCCGTACGACGCCCGGTCGACGGCGAGGGCATCGAGCTCGCGACGGGCTGATCCGCGCACGATCGGCGTACCCGCTTCGTCGCGGCCCCGTCACACTCTGGTACCCGCCCGGGCCCGCGACTACCGTGACGAATATGACCGCCGACGACGGCACTCCCGAGAACCAATGGCCGGTACCCCCGCCGTGGATGTGGGGTTGCCCGGAGTGTGTGCGCCTGTACCGCCGGATGAAACGGGTCCAGGAGGAGACCGACGAGCGACGCCGGAGCGGCGATCGCGGCGTCGATCACGACCCGCTGGACAGCATGATCGGATCCCGGATCCGCCTGGCCCGGCACCTGGTCACGGGCCACCGTGAGCATCTGCCGGACTGGACTCCGGGCTGCGAACGCTGCGCCTGGCACCATCGCATCCTGGACGCCGGCCCCGAACCCCACCATCCGGGCGGCGCCGCCGCGATGGTGGCCGCGGAGCATCGGGCCTTCCACCTGTTCGTCCCGCCCCGAGTGGTCGGGCTGATGTAGGCACCCGTCGCCGCGCCGTCCACCGTAGGGTCGTGGGGTCACTGTGGGCGGGTAGCGGGTGGAGAGAGAGGCGCGTGGATCAGGGACGGGCCGCCGGGGGCCCGGCCGGGGTGGAACCGGGCCTGCCCGGTGGGCACTTCGGGCCGGTGGGCCGGCGTCGACGGGACGCCGCCGAGGCATGGCGGTTGCGGGAGCACACCGCGCGACTGGTGGCCCTGGACACCCGGTTCGGCGCCGGCGAGTTGCTCGGGCCGGCTGTCCGCGCGGCCGACGCGGCGGGGCGGGCCGTCCTGGGCGCGGCCCCGTCCCGGGAGCGGCTCGCCGCCGTGGCGGAGGCGGATCAGCTCGCCGGGTGGCTGGCGTATGACGCCGACCGGCATGCGCTCGCCCGGCGGCTCACCACGCGGGCGGTGCGGACCGCGCGTCTGGCGGGCGACCGCTCCGCCGAGCACTTCGCGCTGTCCCAGCTCGCCATGCAGGCCATCCACCTGCGCCGGCCGGACGTGGCGCTGCGCATCTGCGACGACGTGTTGCGGGACGAACTGCCGCCCGGCGTCCGCACGTTGTTCGTGATGCGCCGGGCCCGCGCGGTCAACCAGTACGGCGAACACGCCGCGGCTCGCCGACTGATCGCCGAGACGTACGGCCGGCATCTCCAGGGTCCCGGCACCCGCGATCCGGCCTGGGCGTGGTGGCTGGACGCCGCCGAGATCACGTGGCACCACGCGATGACGCACGCCGACAACGGGGACTGGACGCGCGCGATCCCCCTGTTCGAGCAGGCCGCCGCGGGGTGGATCCCGGGCAGCCGCACCGCGCACAACGACCACGCGTACCTGCTGCACGCCTTCGCCCGCACCCGCGCCTGGTCCGACGCCGCCGACCTGCTGACCACGCGCGTATTGCCGGCGCAGCGGGGCGTCTCGTCGGCCCGGATCACCCACCTCCTGGCCGACACCGCCCGGCTGTTGCACGTCCCGGGTCGCCGGCCGGCCGGCCGCGATCTGGCCCACGAACTGCGGGCCGGGCTCAGCCGAAGCGCACCTCGGTCGGGTGGGGCGTGACGAACGCGAGCAGCCGGGCCGCCTCCGCCTCCAATTCCTCGCGCGAGGCGGTGTCGATCGGTCGGAACGGTTGCAGTTCGAGGACCAGCGGCATCCCCGAGGCGGCGCCGGCGGCGACCGAACCGGCCGTCACCGGCTTGCCGCCCCGGGTGAGCCGCCAGATGCCCGCGACGAAACCGTCCACCAGGAACGTGGCGCGGACGATGCCGTTCACCGTGAACAGCCGCTTGCGGTCCGGCTCGGAGATGATCCGCGCACGTTCCGCGTGGGACAGCAGCGCGTTGTCGAACTCCGGCAGGAAGCGCGGCGGCGCGGGCGTGTCCTCGGCCGGCAGCGGCGCGTCGGGGACGTCGTACAACACCCGGCCCGCCTCGTCGCGATGGACCACCAGGTTCGGCCGCAGCCGCTCGACCACCTCGCGCAGCCGGCCGAGGCCGGACCAGGCCTGCACGTCGGCGACGGTGGCCGGGCCGAACGCCGCCAGGTAGCGCAACACCATCGCGTCGGGCGCGGTGTCCGTACCGAGCGGGCGGCCGAGCCAGTGCTCGGCGGTGGTGCACGCGGACTGCCCGCCGCGCCCCCACAGCGCGCGCGGCGGCACCTGGACCAGCGCCGCCTGACTGCGCAGCGCGTGCGCCAGCGCCGCCGGGTTCTCGTCGGGGAACCGTTCGCCGAGCGCGAGCCCGAGTTCCTTGGCGGTGAGCGCCCGCTCGACCAGCAACTCGCGGCCGGCGGCGACGAGTTTCCCGACGTCGATGGTGGACTCGCCCAGCCCGTGCTGGGAGTTGCGGTACAGGTCCGCGTCGTAGATCGGCTGCACCACCGGCCGCAGCGCGAGGCAGTCGGCGGCCGTCACGAGGTGCACCGTGCCGCGCATCAGCCCGACCCGGACCACCCGACGATCGGTCAGCGCGTCCGCCAGGTCGGCGGGAGCGAACTCGGCGAGCCGGGTCCACAACCCGACGTAGGGCGGATGCGGGGCCTGCGCCTGCATGCCGACCAGGTGGGTGATCGCCGCCTCGGCCGAGATCGACTGCCGCCGCGCCAACAACTGACGTTCGAGCAGGGCGCGGTTGAGCCGACGGACGCTGAGCGTGGTGATCTCCATGCCCGCAGACTAGAAGCGAATGCGGTCGAAAGCTTGCCGCAATGTCCCCGGTGCCCGGCCCGTCAAGCGAATCCTTTCTTGACCGACCATTCTCGAATGGCCTAGAGTCACGTCCGTGGCCAGGACCAAGGAATTCGATCCCGACGCCGCCTTGCAGTCCGCGCTCGAACTGTTCTGGGAGCGCGGCTACGAGGCGACCTCCATGGCGGACATCGTGGCGCGCCTCGGCATCGCCCGGGCGAGCATCTACGCGACGTTCGGCAACAAACACGACCTCTACCTCGCGGCGCTCGACCGCTACCGCGAGGCGCGCAATCCCGAGCTGTTCGAGGAGTTGTCCCAGCCCGGTCCGGTACTGCCGGCCGTTCGGGCGCTGGTCGAGCGGTTCGCCCGTCAGGCGTCCGAGGAGCCGACCCGGCTGCGCGGTTGTTTCCTGACCAACACCGCCGCCGAACTGGCCGCGCACGACGCGCGCGCGGCGCGGATCGTCGAGTGCGGCTGGAATCAGATGGAGACCAATCTGACCCTCGCGCTCACCCGGGCCCGGGCCCAGGGCGAGCTGGGTCCGGACCGGGATCCGCAGGCTCTGGCCCGCTTCCTGCTGGTGGTCCTCCAGGGGATTCGCGTGGTCGGCAAGGCCGGCCCCGACGCACACCGCCTGCGCGACGCGACGCGGCAGGCGCTGAGCCTGCTCGACTGATCCGGGCGGGGCGCGCGGGGAACCTCGTGGGCAGCCGGGCGAGACCTGCCCGCCGTGATGCGCTCCGTCACGCACTGAGGCATGCCCTGCATCATGCCCTCAATCAAGAACGATCGATCCGAAAAGACTGTCGGCGGCAAGGGGGGAATCGACATGACCAGCATCGGGATCGGCAACAAACCCGACCGCGCGCTCGGCCGCTCGACCGACCGAGCGCCCGGCGCCCGGGGCGGCGGGGCCTCGGCCGCCGGCGCGTTCGCGCTGCTCGGCACCGTGCAGGCCACGCTGATCTTCACGATCACCATCATCGGCGTGCCGCTGCCCGACATCGGCCGCGAGTTCGGCCTCGGTTCGGCGGATCTGGTGTTGCTCAGCGCCGCCTACGGGCTGCCGTTCAGCGGGTTGTTGCTGTTCGGCGGGCGGCTCGCGGACCGGTACGGCGGGCGCCCGATGTTCACCGCGGGCCTGGTCGTCTTCGGCCTGACCTCGGCGGTCGCCGCGTTCGCGCCGAACTTCGCGGTTCTGGTCGCGGTGCGCTTCGGGCAGGGGCTCGGGGCAGCGCTCACCGCGCCCGCCGCGATGGCCGTGCTGCGCGCGGTACATCCCGAACCGGGCGCGTACCGGCGGGCGATGGCGACCTGGGGCGGCCTGTCCGTCCTGGGCGCCGCCACCGGCAACCTGGCCTCGGGCGTGCTCACCACGTGGGTGTCCTGGCGCTGGATGTTCGCCGTACCGGTCGCCGTCGCCGCGCTCGGGCTGCTGCTTGCGCCCTCACGGCTGCCCCGCGCGTCCGTGCCGGCGTCGCGACGCCGCCCCGGCCTCGATCCGCTCGGCGCGGTCCTGGCCACGATCGGCATCACGCTCGCGGGCTACGGACTGACCGTCACCGGCGACCACGCCTGGACGTCGACCGCCGTCCTCCTCCCGCTCGGCGCCGGCGTGGTCCTGCTCGCCGCGTTCCTGGCGGTCGAGCGCCGGGTGGCCGATCCGCTGCTGCCCCCGGGCTTCGTCCGTGATCGGCGCCGGATCCTCGGCCTGATCGGGGTGTTGCTCGCGGCCACCAGTACGGGTTTGATCAGCTTCCTGATCTCGCTCTACCTCCAGCGGGAACACGGCTGGTCGCCGCTCGCGACGGCCGGCGCGTTCGTCCCGTTCACCGTCGCCCTGATCGGGGCGGGCCGGGCGGCCGGACCGCTGATCGGGCGGTACGGTCCCGTCCGCGCCACCGCGGCCGGGCTGGTCGTGGGTGCCGCCGGGTTGTTCCTGCTCGCCCGGATCGACCACCCGAGCCGCTACCCCGTCGACCTGCTGCCCGGCCTGGTGCTGCTCCCGATCGGCGCCGCCCTCGTCTTCGCGGGCACCGCCGTGCTGACCACCAGGGACGTACCCGCCCACCGGGCGGGCCTGGCCGGCGGCGTCCTCAACACCGCGATGGAACTCGGCCCCACCGTCGGCCTGGCCGCGCTGATGTCGGTGGCCGCCACGCGGACCGACCCGATCCGCGGCTACGCCTGGGCCTTCGGCACCGCCGGAGTCGTCTTCCTGCTGACCGCGGTGGCGGCGGCGGTCCTGGTCCGGGACGGGGGTCCGGACCAGGACGGCGGTCGGGGCCAGGAGCGGGACAGCGAGCAGGCCCGAAACCCCGACCGCGCCCCGTAGTTCACCACCGAACCCGACCATCCCCCGCCCACCGACCCACCATCACCGCACCACCACACACCTCGGGAGACACCACCATGTCCGCACGTTTCACCGCCAAGACCGTCCTCGTCACCGGCGCCGGCTCCGGTGCCGGCCGGGCGATCGCGCTCGCCTTCGCCCGTGAGGGTGCCGCGGTCGTGGTCGCGGGGCGCAGCGCCGCGCCGCTGGAGGAGACCGTCCGGCTGATCGAGGCCGACGGCGGGCGCGGCGCGGCCGTCACCGCCGACGTGACCGACTCGACGAGCGTGGCCGCGCTCGTCGCCCGCACCGTCGAACTCTTCGGCGGCCTCGACGTCGCGGTCAACAACGCCGGCGCGATCGTCGGCGTGGGTCCGCTCGCCGACCTCGACGAGGCCGACTTCCGGGCCACCCTGGACATCAACGTGACCGGCACGTGGTTGTCCATGAAGCACGAGATCGGCCACATGCGAGCCAACGGCGGCGGCGCGATCGTCAACATCTCGTCCAACCTCGGTGCGCACGGCCGACTGGCCAACCTCGGCGCCTACGTCACCTCGAAGGCCGCGGTCAGCGCGCTCACCCGCAACGCCGCGCTCGACCACATCGGCGACGGTGTACGGATCAACGCGGTCAGCCCCGGCCCGCTGGACACCTCGATGTCGCTGCGCAGCGGCGAGACCGAGGCCGAGCGGTCGGACCGGATGAAGGCGCAGAACCCGTCCGGCCGGGTCGGCGACCTCGCCGAACTCGCCGCCGCCGTGCTGTACCTGGCCTCGGACGAGGCGGGCTTCGCGGTGGGCACCGACCTCGTCCTCGACGGCGGCGCCACCGCCTGACCGGCGGATTCACCCCCTCCGGCCCGGCCGCCGTCCTCCGACGCGCGCCCGGGCCGGCTCGGCGTTTCGATGGCGATCGTGTCGGGTTCAGGCCGAGGTCGTCGGGATCGCCAGTTCCAGACTCGCCGGGATCGCCGCGAAGGCCCGCTCCAGGTGCCCGGCCAACCCCGGTCCGGCGCCCCTCGCGGTCCACTCCCGCTGCGCCCAGTGCCACGCCGCGAGCATCGTGTCGAGCGGCAGATGCAACAGGATCCGCTCCGGCGCGTCCGGGCCGAGCCGGTCGGCGAGCGTATCCACCACCGCGTCGGTGGTGTCCGCGCAGAACCGCAGGCTGAGCGCGTTCAGCGCGGGGGTGGCGTCGGCGATCCGCCGGCTGGCGGCGAAGCGGTCCGCCCAGTCCGCCGGCATGGCGCCGAGGGTCTCCGTGAGGGCGTCCTGATAGATCGTCAGGACGCGTCCCGCCAATGGGCGTTCGGCCAGGTCGACGAGATAGGCGGTCCACAGCTCGCGCTCGGGGGCGAGGGCCACGTCCTCCTTGGACGCGAAGGTGCGAAAGAACGTGCGCTTGGAGACCTCCACCGCGCCGACGATCTCGTCGAGCGTCGTCGCGTCGAAGCCCTTGGTGGTGAACAACTCCAGGGCGGCCGCGGCCAACGCCTGCCGCGTGCGCAGCTTCTTGCGTTCCCGCAGCGGCAGTTCGGTGGTCATGATCCCACTCTACCCACACATGCCCATCGGTCGCCAAAGCCCCTTGTAAGCAAATGCCACTCAGTGGCACAGTGGGTCGCGGCGAGCCCCCACCCGGGCTCGGCAGTCCGGCCCGCACCAGCCTCGGAGTCACCATGCGCGCCCTTGTCATCGACCACGCCGTCGCGTCACATCTCACCCTGGCCGAGGTGCCCGACCCCGAGCCCGCCCCGGACGAGGCGCTGATTCGGGTCCGGGCGATCTCGATCAACGCGGGTGAGGTGCTCTTCGCGGTGCCGTCCGGGGCGAACGGCACGATCCCCGGCTGGGACGCGGCCGGCGTCGTGGAGCGCGCCGCCGCGGACGGGTCGGGCCCCGCGGTGGGCACCCCCGTGGCCACGCTCGGCGGGGACGGCGCCTGGGCCGAACTGCGTGCCGTACCGACGCGACAGTTGGGCGTGATGCCCGCCGACCTGCCCATGGCGTCGGCCGCGGCACTGCCCGTGGCGGCCCTGTCCGCCCTGCGCACCCTGCGCCGGATGGGCCCGATCCTGGGTCGGCGCGTGCTGATCACCGGCGCGGGCGGCGGGGTGGGCCGGTTCGCCGTACAACTGGCCGCGCGCGGCGGCGCCGAGGTGGTCGCGGCCACCGGGGAACCGGCCCGGGTCGACGAACTGCGCGCGCTGGGCGCGGCCGAGGTGCTGACGGGGGGCCTGCCGTACGAGACGGCCCCCGTGTACGGCGTCCTGGACAACGTCGGCGGGCCGCATCTGACCGCCGCCCACGACCTGTTGGCCTCCGGCGGCACGCTCGTCGCGCTCGGCCATTCCACGGGCGAGGGCGAACAGTTCGCATTCGGCGCGCTGTTCGGCGACGCGGGCCGGCACAACCGCTCGATCGTCACCTATTTCCTGCTCGACGACCTCGCGGGCGTCGACGCCGACCTCACCTGGCTCGCCACCCGAACCGCACACGGCGACCTCGACCCACAGATCGCGTGGCGCGGCTCCTGGACCGACATCGCCGAGGCGGCGACCCTGCTGAGCGACCGCAAACTCGGCGGCAAGGCGGTGTTGACCGTGACCGACGACCCCACGGCGGCGTGAACGGCCGAACACCGAGCGGGCTACCCCTCCAAGCCACGGACCCCCAGGACGGCGTGTCCGTCGAATCCGGCTTCCGTTCCCGCCCGGCCGGCCATGTGCGCGATCGTCTCGGCGTCGACGGGCGTGCCCACCAGCACCGTCGCCTCCGGCGCCTCGGCCGGTGTCAGCAGGGACATCGCGAACCGCGGCGACACGCCGCGAACCGGCCGGGTCGCCACCGTCCTGGGCGCGAACACCCCGACCGCCCGGCAGTCCCACCATGGCGCCAAGTCCGGGCGCGCCGACCGCAGTTCGGCGACGATTTCGGCGCCGCGCGGCTGTTCGGCGCGGGTGCGCAGGTGGCGCACGAGGTCGAGGGCGATCGCCTCGTGCGCGGGGAAGTGCGCACGGTACGCGGGGTCGGTCAGCAACATCGACAGCAGGTTGCGGCGCTCGGCCGGCATCTCGGCCGGGTCGGGCGCGATCACCCGCCAGGCGTGGTTCCAGGCCACCAGGTCCAACGCGGGATCCAATACCAGCGCCGGACTGATCGGCCAGCCCTCGACCATCGCCCGCAGTGCGTCGACCGGCATCGGGCCCGGCTCGGCCGGCACGTGGAAGCCGGCCAGTTCCAGGACGTGCCGGTGGGCGTCGGCGTCCAGGCGCAGCGTGCGCGCCACCGCTTCGAGCACCTGCCGCGAGGTGTCCACCCGGCCCTGCTCCAGCCACGTGTACCAGGCCACGCCCACCCCGGACAGCGCGGCGACCTCCTCGCGGCGCAGCCCGGGGGTGCGGCGGCGCGGCGAGCGGGGCAGCCCGATGTCCTCGGGGGCGAGCAGTTCGCGGTGCGCGCGCAGGAACGCGCCCAACTCGTGCCGGTGATCGTGCTCGTCCCGAATGCCCATCGGCCCAGCCTATGACCGCCGCTCACCGTATAAGCCGGAGCCTGGCTCGACGCCGGGGGCGGCGCGAGGGTGGTGGACGTACCGACGCACACCGCCGGGCGGCGCCGCCGAGGGCCGCCGGCCATCCGTAAAGGAACCGTTCCCGATGACCGACACACCCGTCACCGTCCCCGCATGGACCGAGGGCGCGCCCACCGACCCCACCGCGGACATCATGTGGCGCCGCAGCAACGACTCGTCCACGCTGACCACGCCGCGCGCGTTCATCCGCGTCTTCGTAGAGCCCGGCGGCCTGGAGGCGGCCGCCGGGTTCTACGAGGAACTCCAGGGCGTGGAGCGCGACATGTGGTTCACCTTCCGCGAGTTCGGCATCGCCCTCGCCGCGGTCGGCGGCTTCCTGCTGATCGAGGGCGAGCCGGCCACGGTGGAGCGGTTCCGATCCACCACCGGCACCCTCCTGGTGCCCGAGCTGGCGCCCTACCTGGACCGCCTGGCCGCGGCCGGAGCCGAGATCACCGAGGCGCCGCGCCGTGTCCCGACCGGATCCGGGTTCACCGCGCGGCACGCCGACGGCACCCTGGTGGAGTACGTCGAGCACCGTCCGACGGCGGACGGCCGCTGACCCGTCCGCTACCCGGTGTGCGCGGCGCGGTCGCCGAGCACCCGTTCGCACTCGTCCCGGGCGGCGGTGCTGAGCAGGGGGCGAAAGCCCGCCAGCAGGTCCCGGAGGCCCGCGCCGTAGCGGTCGCGGGCCTCCGGGCCGACCCTGACGATGTCGAGTTCGTTGGCCGCGGTCAGTTCGGCGAAGTCGCGGCGTTCGGCCTCGGCGGGCAGGTAGGTCCGGCCGGTGAAGCGGTCCCGGAACGGGCCGTCGACCAGGGTGGGGTGGCTGGTGGCCCGGTCGCAGCTCGCGTAGAAGTAGACGATGCGCTCGGCGTCCACGCCGATCCGGCCGGCCAGTTCCGCGCGGCGGTCCAGCGGGAGCAGGTGGGGGGCGAAGCCGTCCGTGCCGTAGAACGCGTGACACAGGCCGGCCGTACGCAGTGCCGGTCGCGCGCCCCAGGAGTCGAGCAGCGCCTCGACCCGGGTCAGGTGGGCCAGCAGCGTTCCGCCGGGATGTTCGATGCGGTCCGCGCCGAGCATCCGGATGTAGTCGACGATCATGTGCACCCCTTGCCATGTAATGGGTCGGCGCCGGTTGTCCGGTGGCCGCCCGATGACGTCGGGGCAAACGATAGCGCTGACGGACCGTCAGATCACAGCACCTCGGTCATACACCTTGCGAACAGGCGCTCGGGCCGCGTCCCACGACGCCACGGGTGATCGACCTGCCGGGAATGCCTGCGCGGGCGTCCGCTTTGTGGATAGGGATGGATCGGAAGCGGTAACGAACGAGTACGGAGATCTGCATCGTGGGACCCGATCAGTTCTGTCTGGTGTTGTTGCGACGCATGGGCGATTACCAGCCCGATCTGGTCGCCGATGCCGTCCGCGAGTTGGAGTTCACCCGGGCCCGGATGCGCGAGGTGAACGCGCAGTGGCAGCGCATGGTGCGCAGCCGGGCGGTCGGCGGCCCCGGGCGCGCCTATCGGGCCGCACTGGGCGAACCGCACGGACGCACCCAACGCGCGATCGGGGATCTCACCGCCGAGGCGCAGTGGTGGACGTTGCCGCTGTGGCCGGAGTTGCGTTTCGAGATCCTGACCGGCCCCGACGGTCGGGTCTGGCAGGAGTGGCTGGTTCGCGCCGACCCCACCACGACCCCGCCCGCCGAAACGGTGGCGGACCTGCGCCCCTGGGACTTCGTGATCGCCGACGTCGCGGCGGCCTTCCCGACCCTGCGCCACACCGAGGGCTCCGCGCCCGGTCGCTGGGCGAGCGTGATCACCGAGAACGGCGTCGAGCACCGCGTCGACTTCACCTGGGGCCTGCTCCAGAACGTCACCCGCCTCGACTGAGCGGGTGCCCCGGCTCACCGGTGGCGTGCCGCCGCGCGCAGCGCCCCCGCGCGCTACAGGCGCGGGAGGCGCATCCGGGTGAGGCGGCCGCCCTCCACGGGCGCGGCGTCCGTGGTGCGCACGGCCAGGGAGCGGTAGGTGCCGGGGACCGTGGCCACCCAGAAGCGGTCGGCGAAGATCGTCGCGGGCGCCTGGAGCACGAAGCGGCCTCGGCGGAACTCGATCCGCGGCGGCACGCCGTCCTCGGGCAGCACGCCCCACGCCAGTGCCCAGGCCGGCTCGCGGCGGGCCGAGCGCAGCGCGCCGCGCAGCAGCGTCGGCGCCAGGGTGGAACCGGCCACCGCCACGTCGATCAGGCGGTAGCCCGCGTATACCTCCAGCGCGGGGCGGCCCCGCGAGCCCCGGCCCACCCGCATCGTGCAGTCGCTGAGCCGCAGATACAGTTCGGCGGTCGTGTGCTGCATAACGTCGGTCATGGCGCCCCCGTTCGAAGCCCCCGACGGGTCAGTCCCCTCGGGCCACACCAGGATTCGCCTTCGGGGTACTTCGCCGCATCGGCTGTACGAACCGTTTCCGCGTCACCGTCTACTCCCCCTGTAGGACGGAGTTATTGCTCGTCACTCCCCCGAGCGAGCGAGGCGCGCGATTCAGGCGGCGCCGGGCACGGCCAGTCCGGTCTCGTAGGCACAGATCACCGCGTGCACCCGGTCGCGCAGGCCGAGCTTGCCCAGGATGCTGCTGACGTGCGTCTTCACCGTATGTTCGCTGACCACGAGGGCCTCGGCGATCTCCGCGTTGGACATCCCGAGGGCCAGGCAGCGCATCGTCTCGCGCTCACGCGTGGTCAACACGGCCAACCGCTCGAAGGGTTGGGGCTGCTGCTCCGTACGGGGTAGTCGGCGCGTGTAGTCGGCGATCAGTCGCCGGGTCACCGACGGCGCGAGCAGTGCCTCGCCGCTCGCCACCATGCGCACCGCGTGCACCAGGTCGTCGCGCCGTACGTCCTTGAGCAGGAACCCGGCCGCGCCCGCGTAGAGCGCGTCGTAGACGTACTCGTCGACGTCGAACGTGGTCAGCATGACGATCCGACACGCCGGCGCCTCGGCGGACACCACCCGGGCCGCCTCGATGCCGTCCATCCGCGGCATCCGGATGTCCAGGAGCAGTACGTCGGGCCGGTGCGCGCGCACCGCCTCGATCGCCGCCACCCCGTCGCCCGCCTCGGCCACCACCGAGATGTCGGACTGCGCGTCCAGGATCATCGCGAAGCCGCTGCGCACCAGTCCCTGGTCGTCGGCGACCACCACCTTGATCGTCATCGCACCACCCGCGTCGGGTCGAGCGGGATGCGCAGCGCGACCTCGAACCCGGGCCCGGTCACCCGCGGTCCGACCACCACGCTGCCCCCGCACGCGCTGGCCCGCTCGCGGATGCCGATCAGCCCGTGGCCCCCGCCCGGACGCGGCCGACCGCCCCGCCCGTCGTCGGTGATGGTGATCCCCATCGTGTCCTCGCCCCATTCGAGTCGTACGGTCACCGTCGTGGCCTGCGCGTGCCGGACCGCGTTGGTCAGCGCCTCCTGGACCACACGGTACGCGGCGATCTCCGCGTCGGAGCGCAGCGGTCGACGCTCGCCGACGCTCTCGTAGACCACCTTCAGATCGGTCCGCCCGACCTCGGCGACCAGGTCGGCGATATTGGCCACGGTGGGCTGCGGCGCCCGGGCCCCGGCCTCCGCGTCGTCCTTGAGTGTGCCCAGGATGCGCCGGAGTTGGACCATCGCGTCGCGCCCGGCGTCGGCGATCGCGTCGAACGCCGCCTCCGCGCGGGCCGGATCGCTGCGCACCACCACCGGACCGGCCTCGGCCTGCACGGTCATCAGGCTCACCGCGTGCGCGAGGATGTCGTGCATGTCCCGGGCGATCCTGGCCCGTTCGCGGGCGGCGGCCCGGGCCACCTCGGCGTCGGCGCGCCGGATCTCCAGGTCGCGCTCGTGCTCCAGTCGCCGGGTGCGCTCCTCGATCTCGGCGATATAGGCGGTGCGGTGCCGGGTGGCCAACCCGAAGGCGGCGGCGGCGGTCAGCGTCAGGATGTCCAAGGTGGCCTGTTGCGGCGGCTGGTTCTTGGCGAACTCCACCATCAGCGTGATCGGCAGGGCCAGCACCGCGACGGCGATCCGCTCCCAGTGCCGACCGAGCGAGAAGACCGTGTAGATGGCGATCGTCATGCCGAACTGGAAGGACTGGCCGGGCCGATGGTGCAGCGAGGCCGGTACCGCGAACAGCGCGACCACACACGCGACCACGAACGGCTGCCGGCGCCGCCAGATCAGCGGGATCGCGGTCCCGCTGAGCAGGAGGAACCCGAGCCGGTACGGCGAGCGCAGGTAGATCAGGAACGGCAGCGACACCAGGAACTGCACCAGCAGCGCGATCATGACGTCGAGCAGTTGCGGATCGATCCGCCGCATCAGGTCGCGGGTGTGCCGGGCGCGGTCGCGGACGTGCCGGTCGGCGTCGCGCGCGGCGTGGTGATCGAGGCAGGGATGATCGGCGTCGTGCGCGGCGAGGTGGTCGGACATACGGCGTACTCCTGGGTGGGCGTCCCCGACAGTGTCGCGGTTGCGCGTTCGGCGGCGCTTCGCTCTCGCGAGGGATCTGCCCACCCGGGGTGGGGCGGCGCGGCGGGGCCGCTCGGGTAACGATCGAATCCGTGCGCCGGCGGCGAACGCGCACCCCGTTGGCGATTCGCTTGCCGTCGCGTCTGGTACGACTGGGGGCATGGCTACCGGCAACCGCTTCGTCTCCGACCGCGACCGTTCGACGCCGGCGGCCCGGTGCGGCCGGCCGGCGGGTGCGGTCGCGCGCACATTCGGCCGCCGAAAAAGTGCGGGGGCGCGGCCGTGCGGCCACTGAGGCGGGGCCAGGTGTGGACGATTCCCACCGTCGGCCGCGAACGCACCTTCATGATCGTGCAGAACGACCACGTCGCAGCGCTGCATCCGGGCGCGGCGTTGTGCGCGCTGGTGGACACCATCGGCGACCGCCGCGAGTCGCTGGTCACGGTGCGGATCACCAGCCCGGTCGAGGGTGTGGTGCTCGCTCCGGACCTGTATACGTCGCGGCATCACCGCTTCGAGCAGGGCACGTATCTGGGTGACGTCGGGCCGGAGGAAATGGAGCAGGTGGACGTGGCGTTGCGGGCCGTTCTGGGGTTGTGAGCAGCGGGGTGCCGATGTCCGGACGCGGCAGGCTCGTTCAGGTCTCCAGCGGCTTCAACTCGGCGGCGAACGCGGCCAGGAACGTGGTCCACGAGCGCGGTGTCGTGGCGGGGCGGATCACGAACTTGCTCACCCCGGCCGCCGCGTAGCGCCCGATCAACGTGCGCGCGGCGGCCCATCCGGTGGGCACCAACTCGGCGATGTCCACGTCGGGTCGCCGCCGGCGCAACGCGCCGAAGTCGCGGCCCGGTTCGTCCTCGAACGCGACGATCAGGCTCATCCCGTAGTGGTCGTCGTCGACGGTACGCCCGGCCTGTACCGCGGCGGCCTCGATCGTGCGTCGCGCCTCGGCGGCCTCGTCGGGGGTCAGCGCCGCGCCGAGCCATCCGTCGCCGAGCCGACCCACCCGGCGCAACGACCGCGGTCCGCCGCCGCCCAGCCACAGGTCCAGGGGGCTGGCCGGGCGCGGGCCGATGGTGACGTGGTCGAGGGTGTGGTACTTGCCCTCGAACGAGACGTCCTCCCCTTCGAGCAGCAGCCGCACGACGGTCAGCGCCTCGTCCATCACCTCGCCGCGCGGCCCCGGGATCGGGAACAGCGGCCGCTCGCGCGCGGTCGCGTGCTGCACGCCGAACACCGGCAGGATCCGGCCCGGCGCGAGCGCGGCCAGGGTCGCCAACTCCTTGGCCACCGCGACCGGGTTGCGTCCCGGCAGTACGGTCACCCCACTGCCGAGCTTCAGGCGCGAGGTACGGCCGGCCGCGTAGCCGATGCCGACGAGGGGGTCGGGCAGGTCGCCGCCGAGCAGGTCGGGCAACCACAGCGAATCGACCCCGAGTTGCTCCATGTGCACGACCAGGTCGCCGAACGTGACGGGGTCGGCGGGGTCGCGCGGCCCGAGGCCGACGCCGATGCGCAATTTCATGGGCCAAGCCAAGCCCGGATGCCGGACCCGGTCAAGGAAGGCTCGGCCCGGCGGCCGACAACCGCTCCGCCGCGGCGCGCAACTCGGTGATGTAGCCGCGGCGTTCGGTCGGGCCTACGGCGGCCCGCAGCGGGCCGATCTGGAGTTCGTGGGTGGGCCGACCGTGCGCGTCCCGTACCGGCGCGGCCAGATGGCTCAGCGGCAGCGTGCGATCCGAGGTCAACTCGGCGTCGGTGTAGGCGTGTGCGCTGATCGCGGCGAGTTGGTCGAGCACTCGGGCGCGCAGTTCGGCCCGTCCGGGGTGTTCGTCCAACAGGCCCACCACGTCCCGCAGTACCGGCAACAACTCGGCCGAGTCGCGGCGCGGTCGCCACGCGGCCACGCCATGCGCGCGGATCGTGTCCAGCACCGGGGCCGACTCGGGTGCGTGCGCGAGCCAGGCGGTACGTTCGGCGGCCGGCCGCCAGGGCATCACCGCGGCGCCGGCGGGCGGGCGCAGCGGCAGCCGGGTGCCCACCTCGATCCCGGCCGGCACCCGACCCGGTCCCGGCTCGACCGCGACGAACACCACCTGATCGACGCCGACCAGCGACAGGGCCACCCCGCACCCGACCCGCGTCGCGAGTTCGGCCAACACCTCCGCCGCGGCGGCCGGCAGCCGTACCCGGGCCCGGACCGCGTCGGCGACGGCGAGCAGTCCGGCGCCCAGCGTGTACAGCCGATCCGGCCCGCGCAGCACCCAGCCGGGCGCTTCCAGGGCGGCGAGCACCGCGGTCGCGGTGGACCGGTTCAGGTCGAGCCGGGCCGCCACCTCGGACACGCTCAACCCGCGTGGCGCGGCGGCCAGCAACTCGACGACGGCCACGACCCGTTCGGTGGGCGGTGACGCGACCACGGGCACCCCTTGCTCCGGTCGGACGACATCCCTAGAGTCAACGAATATACGTCACTTCGACGACGAATATTCGTCACCCGGTCACACCGACGGGCTGCCGTCGTCGCCGGAGCTTCGGCCGAGGAGGCTGGATGCCCATCGACCCGTTCGACCCCCGCGCGCCCTTCGACATCGAAGGCCACGACTTCGCCTTCGACGACATCCCCGACCTGCACGGCGTGCTCGCCACCGCGCGGGCGCGCAAGCCGTACGCCGTCGTGCCGTTCCTGGGGACCAGGGCGCTGCTGTTGCTGACCCACGACCTGGTGACCGCCGCGTTCAAGGACGAGGATGCCTTTCCCGCGTCCGCGATCTACGCCGCCACCACCGAACCCGTGCTCGGCCACACCATCCAGTGCATGCGCGGCGCGGAGCACCGGATCAACCGCAAGCTCGTGGTGCCGGCCTTTCGACGTCGGGTGGTCACCGAGCAGGTCGAGGCGATCCTGGAACCGCTCGCCCACGAGCTGGTCGACGGCTTCGCGGCGCGCGGCGAGGCCGACCTGGTCGCCGAGTTCACCCACGGCTACCCGGTCCGGGTGATCACCCGGCTGCTCGGGCTCCCCATGGACGACGAGGAGCGCTTCCGGCGCTGGGCGGTCGACCTGTTCCACTTCCCGATGGCGCCGGAGGCGGCCGAGCGCGCGTCGCGCGAGTTCACCGAGTACGTGACGCCGATCGTCGCGCGTCGGCGGCGGGATCCCGGCGACGACCTGCTCTCCACCCTCGCGTGCACCGAGGCGGAGGGGCGTCGGCTCACCGACGAGGAGATTCTGTCCTTCCTGCGGCTGCTCTTCCCGGCGGGCGCCGACACCACCTATCTGGGCCTGGGCAACGCCCTGTTCGCCCTGCTCACCCATCCCGAGCAATTGTCCCGGACACTCGCGGACCCGGATACCGAACTCGAGTGGGTGGTCGAGGAGGCGCTGCGCTGGGAGCCGCCGGTGGGCCTGCTGCCGAGGATGTGCCCCGCTCCGGTGTCCGACTGGCAGGGCCTCGGCCTCGACATCCCGGCGGAGACCCCACTGATCTTCGCGATCACCGCCGCGAATCGGGACCCGGCCCGGTATCCCGATCCCGACGTGTTCGACATCGGCCGCCGTATGCGCGCCACACTCGCCTTCGGCGACGGACCGCACGTATGCCTGGGCACGTGGTTGGCACTCGCCGAAATCCGAGCCGCCCTGAAGGTTCTCCTCGAACGCCTACCGAAACTGCGACTCACCGCACCCACCCGGGTACGCGGCCTGCTCGGCACGGCGCTACGCGGCCCGGAGTCCCTACCGGTCCGCTTCGGACGCTGAACCGGCGCGCACCCGTCCCCTGTCGGCCGGCAACCGGTATCCGGCGACGTGGTGCGGCCGGCGTGCGCTATCGCGGCAGGGTGATGCGGAAGGTGGTGCGGCCCGGTTCGGAGTCGACGGTGAGCGTGCCGTCGTGGCGTTGCACGATGATGCGGTACGAGATGTCGAGGCCCAGGCCGGTGCCCTCGCCCAGGGCCTTGGTGGTGAAGA
This sequence comes from Embleya australiensis, assembly GCF_051903075.1. NCBI lineage: Bacteria > Bacillati > Actinomycetota > Actinomycetes > Kitasatosporales > Streptomycetaceae > Embleya > Embleya australiensis. Next base: position 6,738,350 of record NZ_CP182422.1, on the reverse strand, counting down.
ACGGTTCGAAGATCCGGTCCTGGATGTCGGGCGCTATGCCTGGGCCGCTGTCCTCGATCTCGACCACCACCGACGCGGTGTCGGCGCGGGCGCGCAGGGTCAGCGTGCCCTTGCCGCCCATCGCGTCTGCGGCGTTGTCGATCAGGTTGGTCCACACCTGGTTCAACTCGGCCGGATACGCCTGGATCCTGGGCAGGTCCTCGGCGTACTCGCGCTCGACCCGGATGTCGCGCAGCGGGCCGGCCAGCATGGCCACCGTGCTGTCCAGGCCCTTGCGCAGGTCGGTCTCCTGGTAGGGGGCCCGGTCCATCTGGGTGTACTGTCCGGCGGCGGCGAGCAGATCGGTGATCCGGCCCAGCGCGTCGGCGACCTCGTCGAGCAGCGCCTCGCCCTCCAGGTTGGCCGCGAGCCAGGTCAGTCCTGGGCGCGCCGCCGCACCGAGCGCCGTGCCCGCGTCCCGGGCCCAGTCCTCGTACAGGCCGACGTTGACGAACGACGGCGCCGTCTCGTACGCGTCCGGCAGGTCCAAGTCCTCGAAGATCTCGGCCACTTCGTCGGTCCGGTCGGCGAACTCCAGCGGCCGCAGCCTGGGCGGCTCCACCTCCCGTCGGGCCAACACCTCGGCCTGGAGCCGGTCCAGCGCCTCCAGCGCGTCGGCGGCGGCGCCGCAGCGGGCCAGTTCGGCCCGGGCCCGGCGCAACTCCCCCAGCCGGGTGCGCAGGTTCGCCGCGGCTCGCTCGGCCGCCGCGGCCGGGTTGCCCAGTTCGTGGGTGAGCCCGGCGGTGAGCGTGCCGAGCGCGACCATACGCTCGCGCTGCCCGACCGCCGATCCGGTCCGGCGCCCGCCCAGGAACATGCCCGCGACCAGGTGCGCGGCCATCGGGAACCACTCGGTGAAGGCCTGCGCCAACTGGGCGGCCGGCAGCACGAAGAAGGTCGAATCGACGTGTGTGCGCGCGGTGTTGCCGTACGCGTGCACCGCCGGGGTCGCGCCCTCGCCGTCCAGGGCCAGTGCCGCGCCGACGTAGGCGCCGCGCATCGACGAGCGGTGCACCTCCAACTCACCGCCGCGCACCGTACGGTTCATCGTGACCTCGCCGGTGAGCAGCACGAAGAAGCACTCGCCGGGATCGCCCTCGTGGTAAAGCGTGGTGTTCGCCGGGAACGCCTTGACCTTGCCGTGCGCGCACAGCCAGTTCAGATGTTCGTCGGGCAACTTCTCGAACAGGAACAGGGTGCGCAGCTCCTCCGGCGGCAACACGTCGCACACGCTCATCGTGATCCCTCCGTCGCCGGGGTGCGGGTGTCGGCCGGGGTCGCCGCGGCGCCCGGCCCGCCCGGATCCTCGCCCGGCTTCCGGGTGTCCAGGGTGTCCAGATAGCGGTGCACGAGCATCACCGTCATCGCGCCCTCCCCGACCGCCGAGGCGACCCGCTTGACCGAGGCCGCGCGCGAGTCGCCCGCGGCGAACACCCCGGGCACCGCCGTCTCCTGGACGAACGGCGGGCGACTCCAGCCGTCGAGTTCGCCGTCGCAGTCGTCGAGCAGTTCGCCGCCGGTGAGGATGTAGCCGTCCCGGTCGCGCCGCACGCCGCTGCCGTCCAGCCACCCGGTGCGGGGGCTGGCGCCGATGAAGACGAACAACCACGACGCGGGCACGGTCTCCTCCGTGCCCGAGTCCCGGTCGCGCAGGGTGAGTTCGCGCAGTCGCCCGGTGCCGTGCGCCCGGGAGACCTCGGTGCGGACCCGGACCTCGACGTTGGGGATCTGCTCCAACTGCTCGATCAGGTAGTGCGACATGGACGCCTCCAGGCCCGCGCCGCGCACCAGGATGATGACCCTGCGGGCGTAGCGGGAGAAGAACACCGCCGCCTGCCCGGCCGAGTTGGCCGCGCCGACGATGTACACGTCCTGGTCGCGGGTGTCGGGCCCGGTGGTCAGTGCGGCGCCGTAGTACACGCCGCGGTCGGTCAATTCGGCCAGGCCCGGCGCGTCCAGGGTGCGGTAGGACACCCCGGTGGCGAGCACGACCGCGTGTCCCCGGGCGACGACGTCGCCGTCGCAGGAGATGGTGCGCACGTCGCCGTCCACGTGCAGACCGGTCACGTCGCGTGTACTGACTATCTCCGCGCCGAACTTGAGCGCCTGGCGGCGGGCGCGGCCGATGAACTGCGAGCCGGAGATGCCGTCGGGGAAGCCGAGGTAGTTCTCGATCCGCGAACTCTGCCCGGCCTGGCCGCCGGTGGCCTGGCGCTCCACGAGCAGCGTGCGCAGCCCCTCGCTGGCCGCGTACACCGCGGCCCCCAGGCCGGCCGGGCCGCCGCCGACGATCACCACGTCGTACAGGTCGTCGGACGCGGTCACCGACAGGCCGACGTACTCGGCCAGTTCGCCCTTGGACGGGCCGCGCAGCACGGTCGAGTCGGGGGCGATGACCACCGGCACGTCGGCCTCGGTGGTGCCGGTCTCGCGCAGCAGCCGGCGCGCCTCGGCCTGGCCGACGTCGTACCAGCGATACGGCACGCCGTTGTTGGCGAGGAAGTCGCGCAGCTCGAACGACGGCGCGGAAAAGCGCGCGCCGATCACCGTGGCCCAGCTCTCGTCCGGCACCGGCGCGGTCTCCCACGCGGTGATCAGCGAGTCGAGCACGGGGTAGAGCCGTTCCTCCGGTGGATCCCACGGCTTGAGCAGGTAGTGGTCGATGTCGACGTCGTTGATCGCCCGGATCGCGGCCCCGGTGTCCGCGTAGGCGGTGAGCAGCACCCGTTTCGCGCGTGGGTACCGGTGTGCGGCCTGTTCCAGGAAGGCCACGCCGTCCATCTGCGGCATGCGCTGGTCGGCGATCAGCACCGCGACCTGCTCGCCGCGCTCGTGCAGCTCGGCCAGCGCCTCCAGGGCCTGTGCACCGGATTCGGCGCGGACGATCCGGTGCCGGTCGCCGTACTGTCGCCGCAGGTCGCGGGCCACCGCACGGGAAACGGCCGGGTCGTCGTCGACGGTCAGCAGGACGGGCTTGTCCACGGTTTTCCTCACGGGCCTGGAGTGGTTGCACAAATGGGGACCACTGCCCGGTACCGGCCTCGGCCATGCGCCGGGCAGCGCGTGCGCCACGTTATCCCGTATCCGAAATCCGCAGCCGGGGAGTTCGGGGCCGGCCCCGGTGGCGACACCTTCGGCGAAGTCGGGCGCTTTGCCTGTCGGTCCACCACGAACATGCCTAACGTGGCGCTATGTCCGAGAAACGACGCCGCCCGCAGCGCGAGACCGTACAGGCCCTCGTCGGGGTGACGGTGATCGTGATCGGCCTGCTGGTGACCCTCGTCCTGCACCTGACCCACGACTCGCACGACCCGGAGCCGAGCCCGAGCCCGCTCCCGACCGCCACCGCGCCGCCGGCCTCCCCGTCGGTGGCGGCGGCCGGACATTAGCCGCGGCGCCGAGGAGGCAGCACGGGAGCCAAGATTCGCAGAGAGTTCTCTGCAAAAGATGCAGAGAACCCTTTGCAGAGAACTCTCTGCGTAATACCGTGGGCGTGTGAACCACTCCCGCCGGCGGATCGACGCCCGCAGCCTGCGCGCCCTCGCCCACCCCCTACGCATGCGCCTGCTCGAAATGTTGCGCCTCGACGGCCCCGCGACGGGGACCCACCTGGCCGCCCGCGTCGGCGAGAGCACCGGGACGGTCAGCTGGCACCTGCGCCATCTCGCCGAACACGGCTTCATCGAGGACGCCCCGGACCGCGGCACCCGCCGCGAGCGCTGGTGGCGCGCCGTGGTCGACCCGAGCGACCTGCGCACCACGGATTTCCGCACGGACCCGGAGACCCGGGGCGCACTCGATGTCTACATGCGCGAGTCCTTCCGACAGCAGGGTGAGCGTCTGATCGAATCCTTCGGCGACGCCGAGGAAATGGGCCCCGAGTGGGTGAACGCCCGCACCGCCTCGGACTGGAGCGGTGTACGACTGACCGCCGACCAACTGGCCGAACTCAACCGTCGGGTCGTCGATCTGATCCACCAGGCCACCCGCGGCCCCGAACAACCGGGCGCCGCGACGGTCGTGCTCCAGTTCCATTCCTTCCCGCGTCGACCCAAGGACTCGACGACGTCGACGGAGTCGGCCGAGTCGCTCCGAACCACCACCCAACCGGATCCCCCCACCGAACCCGACGAGGACTCCTCATGAGCGGCCTGCTGCACCGCCATCACGATTTCCGCCTCCTGTGGTTCGGCGAGACCACCGGCAAGTTCGGCGCATCGGTGACCGGCGTGGCGATGCCGCTGATCGCGATCTCGACCCTGGACGCGAGCACCTTCGAGATCGGCCTGCTCAGTGCCGCGGCCTGGCTGCCGTGGTTGCTGATCGGTCTGCCGGTCGGCGTCTGGGTGGACCGGATGGCCCGCCGCCCGATCATGCTCGCGGCCGCGGCGTCCTCCTTCGCCCTGTTCCTGGCGGTACCGGCGGCGCACCGGGCGGGCCTGCTCAGCATCGGTCTGCTGCTGACCGTCACGCTGGCGACGGGGGTGTCGGCGGTGTTCTTCCAAACCGCGTATACCGCCTACCTGCCCGGCATCCTCACCCCGGCCGACCAGGCCGAGGGCAACAGCAAACTGCACGGAAGCGCGTCCGCGGCGCAGATCGCCGGGGTCGGCGCGGGCGGCCTGATCGCCCAGGCCGCGGGCGCCGTGAACGGCATGTTCGTCAACGCGGGCACGTTCCTGACCTCGTTCGTCTGCCTGTTCCGCATCCGCCACCGGGAGCCGGCACAGGTCGTACCCACACACGCGGAGCGTTCGCTGCTCCGGGAAATCGGCGAGGGACTGCGACTGGTCGCACACGACCCGTGGCTGCGTACGTTCGCCCTCTTCGGTGGCACGTCCAATCTCGGCCTGGTCGGCCTCCAGTCGATGCAACTGGTTTTCCTGATCCGCACGGTCGGCGTCGGCGAGGGCACGGCCGGCGCCCTGGTCGCGGCGGGCGCGCTCGGCGGCGTCGCGGGCGCGTTCGTCTCCCGCCGCGTGTCGTCGCGGATCGGCACGGCCCGCGCGTTCCTGCTCTTCGAAATCGGCGTGTCGAGCCTGGTTCTGCTGATCCCGCTGACCACCACCGGGGTAGGCCTGAGCGTGTTCGTCTGCGGCTCGTTCGCGATGTCCGGCGGAGTCGTGGCCGGCAATGTGATCAAGTCGAGCTTCCAACAGCAGTATTGCCCGCCGCGGTTGCTCGGCCGCATCACCGCGAGCATGCAATTCGTCAACTACGGCACCATCCCGCTCGGCGCGGTGCTGGCCGGTGCGCTGGGCTCGGCGGTCGGGGTCCGTACCACCATGTGGGTCATGGCCGCGGCCATCCCGGCCGCCGGCTCGGTCCTCCTGGTGTCCCCGGTGCGCCGCTGCCGCGACCTGCCGGCGAGCGTCCGAGCCGTCGCCGGCTCCAAGGAGCCACGCACGGTGGCCTGACCAGGGGGCGATCACCCCGACGGGGCGGCCGGCACCGGAAGTTCCGGCGGCCGGTCGCCCCGGGCCCGGCGGGTCCGGGACCCGGTCAGATCCGGGCGGATCGACGCCCCGCCGACCGCAGATACACCGCCCACGTGAGCACCAGGCAAAACGCGTAGTACCCCAGGAACGCCAGATAGGCGGCGTCCCCGCGCCCGGAATTCAGAAACGACTCGCGAAACGCGATGTTGACCAGAACCCCGCCCAGCGCGCCGACCGCCCCCGCGATACCCATCAACGCCCCCGAAGCACGCCGCGCGGCCGGTCCCGGGCCGAGTCTGACCGCGAATATCGCGGGGATCATCTTGTACGCCGAGCCGTTGCCCAAACCGCTGAACACGAACAGCAGCACGAATCCGGCCAGGAACAGACCGAGCGATTCCTGCCGCGAGGCGACATAGACCACGAAAGCGGCGCCGGCCATCGCGACGAAATTCCAGAACGTCACCCGCGCCCCGCCCCACCGGTCGGCGAGCAATCCGCCGACCGGACGCACCAGCGAGCCGAGCAGCGGCCCGAGAAAGGTCAGATAGGCGGCCTTGACCGGCGTCGCGAACTCGGCGTGGAACTGCACCTGCAATACCTGCCCGAAGGCGAAACCGAATCCGATGAACGACCCGAACGTGCCGATATACAGCAGCGACATCACCCACGTGTGCGGATCCCGCGTCACCTCCCGCATCGCGCCCTTGTCGTTGCGCAACGACGGGAGGTTGTCCATGTACCGCGCCGAGAGCACCGCGGCGAGCACGATCAGCGGGATGTACACCGCGAGCAGCAGCCGTGGATGCTCGGCGCCGGCCGTCGCCAGCACGGCCAGTCCGACCAGTTGCACGGCCGGCACCCCGAGGTTGCCGCCACCGGCGTTGACCCCCAGTGCCCACCCCTTCAACCGCTGCGGGTAGAACGCGTTGATATTGGCCATCGACGAGGCGAAGTTGCCGCCCCCGACGCCGGCAATCGCCGAGACCACGAGCAGCGTGCGATACGAGACGCCGGGCTCCAGCACGATCGCGATGGACATCGTCGGCGCCAGCAGCAACAGCGCACTCGCCACGGTCCAGTTCCGCCCGCCGAAACGAGCGACCGCGAAGGTGTAGGGAATCCGCATCGCCGCGCCGACGAGCGTCGGTACGGCGGTCAGCGTGAACTTCTGCGCGGGGTCGAACCCGTACTCGGGCCCGAGGAAGAGCACGATGACCGACCACAAGCTCCATACGGAGAAGCCGATGTGCTCCGACAGCACCGAGAACACCAGGTTGCGCCGGGCGATTCGAGCGCCCACCCGATCCCAGAATGCCTCGTCCTCGGGCCGCCAGTCGTCGAGCGGCCGATCGCTCCCGGCCGGTGCACTCACGGTTGTCGTCGTTGTCGTCACGGGAACCTACCTGTCCGGAAGGGCATCAGAACCGACGTCCCGTGACGGTAGAAACCCCAGGTTTCCACACAACGCGCCCGCCGCCTCAACGACGCTACATCTCGCTCAACACCCCGATCCCGGGCTGTGAGAATCCGTCGAGCGAGCGTCGCGGATCGCCCGGCGCCCACGGCTCGTGCCCGCCTACCTGACACTCACCCGACTACTTGACGGCCACTCGGCCGGTTTCGGGAGAGAGTGGGACGCGCATCGGCCGCCCGAGATCAGGAGTCACCCGTGACCGCGACCAACGCCCCCTCCCCCGCTCCCGAGCACGACTCCGAGTTCGCCGTCGCGGTCAAGGCCCTGAACACGCACCTGTCCGGCACCGCGCTCACCCCCGAGGACCCCGGCTACGACACCGAACGCACCGGATTCCAGACGGCCTTCCGACAGCGACCGGCGCTGATCGTGGCCGCCGCCCGCGCCGAGGACGTGCGGCTCGCCGTCGAGTTCGCCCGCACGCACGCGCTGCGCGTGTCGGTCCAGGCCACCGGACACGCGCCCGCCGACGCCGCGCCCGGGGGCCTGCTGATCTCCACCCGCCGGATGGCCGAGGTAAGCGTCGACCCGACCGCCCGGACCGCCCGGGCCCAGGCCGGCGCCCGCTGGGAGGCCGTGGTCGCCGCGAGCACCCCGCACGGGCTCGCCCCGCTCAACGGCTCGGCGCCGCACGTCGGCGTGGTCGCCTACACCCTCGGCGGCGGCCTGAGCCTGCTCGCCCGCGAGTACGGCTACGCGGCCGACCACGTCCGCGCGATCGACGTCGTCACCGCCGACGCCACGCTGCGCCACGTCACCGCCGAGAGCGACCCGGATCTGTTCTGGGCGCTGCGCGGCGGGCGGGACAACTTCGGCATCGTCACCTCGATCGAGGTCGAGCTGGTGCCGGTGGCACGGGTGTACGGCGGCTCGCTGATCTTCGACGCCGACCTGGTCGAGGCGGCGACCGCGGCGTATCTGGCCTGGACCGAGACCGTCCCGGAGGAGCTGACCTCCTCGATCCTGTTCATCGGCCTGCCCGACATCGAGCAGGTGCCGCCGCCGCTGCGGGGCCGGCACACCGCGGCGATCAAGATCGTGTACAGCGGCGACGCCGCCGACGGGGAGCGCCTGGTGGCCCCGCTGCGGGCGGTCGGCCCGCGCCTGGTGGACAACCTGGCCGACCTGCCGTACGCCGACTCGCACACGATCCACGCCGACCCGACCTACCCGCACGCCTACCTCGGCGACAACGTCCTGGTCCGCGACCTGGACGCCGCCGTGGTGGGCAAGGTGTACGAACTGACCGGTCCGAACGCGCCGATGATGGTCGTGCACGAGGTGCGCCACCTCGGCGGCGCGCTGTCCCGGCAGCCCTCGGTGCCCAACGCGGTCGGCGGGCGCGACGCGGGCTACATCGTGCGCGTGGTGGCGATGGTCGAGGGCCCGGGGCCGGACGCCGCGCGCGCGTTGCTGGCCGACGTCCACGCCGTGCTCGACCCGCTGTCCGTCGGGCGCAACCTCAACTTCGTCTACGGCGACGGGGTCCCCAGCGACCCGGACAAGGTCGCGTCGATGTACGACCCGCGGAGTTGGACCCGGCTGCGCGACCTCAAGGCGGCGCACGATCCGGGCAACCTCTTCACCGGCAACCACAACATCGCGCCCGCCGACGCGTCGTGACACCGGGCCGCCGGGCGAGCGCGCGACGCTGCGCCCTCGCCCGGCGGCGATTCAGGAACGGGCCCGCACCCGCCACGTCGGCAGCGCCGCCGGCGTCCCGTCCGGGGTGGTCGGCTCGTCCAGGCACTCGCCCGTGCGCAGGTCGAACGCCTGCTGGTACATCGGCGACGTGACGATCGGCACCCCGCCGCGCCGACCCACGATGCCGCGCGACATGACGTAGGCGCCGCTGAACGGGTCGCGGTTGCCCAGCGCGTACAACTCGCCCGCACGCGTACGGAAGACGGCGACCTGCTCGCCCTCGATCAACGCCGCCACGCCCCGCCCCGGGGTCAGCCGGTCGTACGGGCAGATCGTGACCCACCCGGTCCCGGCGGCGATCTCGACCGTCGTCTCGAAGGCGGCCCCGGTCGTACCCGTCACCCGCACACCTCCCATGTCCCCGACGCCACGGATCCGCCCCGCTCCCGCTCGGCCGCTCATCGCCCGCGCACCTCCAACCTCTCGAACAACACCGGCTTGATCTGCTCGCGCTCCGCGGTGAACCGCACGGTCGGGTCCGGCACGCCCGGCGCGTTGGCGAACGACACGAAGCGGCGCACCCGTTCCGGGTCGGCCAGCGTCGCGGCCCATTCGTCCTCGTAGGTCTCCACGTGCCGGGCCATCAACTCGTCCAGGTCGGCGCAGATCCCCAGTGCGTCGTCCATGACCACCGCGCGGACGTGGTCGAGGCCGCCCTCGATCCGGGTCAGCCACGACGCGGTGCGCTCCAGCCGGTCGGCGGTGCGGATGTAGAACATCAGGAAGCGGTCGATGGTGCGGATCAGCGTGTCGTGATCGAGGTCGCTCGCGAGCAGTTCGGCGTGGCGCGGGGTGGTGCCGCCGTTGCCGCCGACGTACAGGTTCCAGCCCTCGGCGGTGGCGATCACCCCGAAGTCCTTGCTCTGCGCCTCAGCGCACTCCCGGGTGCAGCCGCTCACCGCGGACTTGAGCTTGTGCGGCGAGCGCAGGCCCCGGTAGCGCAGTTCCAACTCGATCGCGAGCGCCACCGAGTCCTGCACGCCGTAGCGGCACCAGGTCTGCCCCACACACGACTTCACCGTGCGCAGCGCCTTGCCGTACGCGTGGCCCGACTCGAATCCGGCCGCCACCAGGCGCTGCCAGATGCTCGGGAGCTGGTCGACGGTGGCGCCGAACATGTCGATGCGCTGACCGCCGGTGATCTTGGTGTAGAGGCCGAAGTCCCGGGCGATCTCACCGATCGTGATCAGCCCTTCGGGGGTGACCTCGCCGCCGGGGATGCGCGGCACCACCGAATAGGAGCCGTTGCGCTGGAGGTTGGCCAGGAAGTGGTCGTTGGTGTCCTGGAGCGCGGCCTGTTCGCCGTCCAGGATGTGTCCGCCGGACAGGCTCGCCAGAATCGAGCCGACGGCGGGTTTGCAGATCTCGCAGCCGTCCGCGTCGGGGCCCTCGGCGCTGCCGTGTTCGTCGATCAGCCGGGCGAAGCTGCCGATCCCCTTGACCCGGACGATCTCGTACAGCTCGGCCCGGGTGTGCCGGGCGAAGTGCTCGCACAACCCGCGCCGGGTCTCGATGCCCGCCGCGGCCAGTTCCTCCGTGACGATGCTGCCGATCACCTTCACACAACCGCCGCAGCCGGTACCGGCCTTGGTGCACCGCTTGACGCCGGGTACGTCGACCACGTCGTGCTCGGTGACCGCGGCCCGGATGGTGCCCTTGGCGACGCCGTGGCAGGAGCAGACCACGGCCGTGTCGGGCAGCGCGAGTCGCACGCGCGGGCCGGCGGCGGCGGGCAGCACCAGCTGTTCGGGCGGGACGGGGAGCGGGCTGCCGGTGAGCGGGCGCAATTGGGCGTACGCGTCGGCGTCGCCGACCAGGACGCCGCCGAGCAGCCGGCCGTCGGCGCCGATCACCAGCTTCTTGTACACGCCGGCGAGCGGGTCCGAGTACAGCACCTCCACACAGTCCTCGGCGACTCCGTGCGCGTCGCCGAAGCCGGCCACGTCCACGCCGAGCAGTTTGAGGCTGGTGGACAGGTCGGCGCCGGTGAAGGTGCGGTCCGGGTCGGGCGGGCCGGCGACGAGTTGTCGGGCGGCCACCTCGGCCATCGCATAGCCGGGCGCGACCAGGCCGTACACCCGCCCGTCGACGGCCAGCGCGCATTCCCCAATGGCCAGCACGTGCGGGTCGTCGGTGCGGCAGTACTCGTCCACCACGATCCCGCCGCGTTCGCCGACCGCCAGTCCGGTCGCGCGGGCGAGTTGGTCGCGGGGGCGTACCCCGGCGGAGAAGACCACCAGGTCGGTGGCCAGTTCGGTGCCGTCGGAGAGCACCATGCCGGCGACCCGACCCGCCCGGTCCACGATCGCCTGGGTGCCGGCGCCGGTGTGTACCGTCACGCCCAGGTCCTGGATCTTGCGGCGCAACACCCGGCCACCGCCGTCGTCGATCTGCAACGCCATCAGGCGTGGCGCGAACTCGACCACGTGGGTGTCCAGGCCCATCGCGGTCAGCGCCCCGGCGGCCTCCAGGCCGAGCAGCCCGCCGCCGACCACCACGCCGATCCGGGCCTGCTCGGCGGCGGCCTTGATCGCCTCCAGGTCCTCGATCGTGCGGTAGACGAAGCAGCCGGGGGTGTCGTGTCCGGGCACGGGCGGTACGAACGGGTAGGAGCCGGTGGCCAGGACGAGCGTGTCGTAGCCGACGGTGTGGCCGGCCCTGGTGGTCACCGTGCGGGCGTCGCGGTCGATCGTCTCGACCGGGTCGCCGAGCCGGATGTCGATCCCGTGCTCGGCGGCGAACCCGTCGCCGCACAGGGACAACTCCTCGGCCGTGGTGCCGGAGAACCACGACGTCAGGTGCACCCGGTCGTAGGCGCGCCGGGGCTCCTCGGCCAACACCGTGATGCGCAGCCCCGGCGGTCGCGGCTCGGCCTCGGTCAGCGCTTCGAGGAAGCGCTGACCGACCATGCCGTGGCCGACCAGGACCACGTGCGTCTGTTGGGCGTCGGTCACGAATGGACTCCTTCGAGGCGGGAACGGGGCGGGCGACTGCTGCTCACCGAAGCGTCCCGAGCCGCTGTTACGGGTCCTGGTCCCCGATGTTGCGCGAGCGGTACGGCCGGCTCACCCGGGGCGCCGGCGACGGTGAGAAGCCCGACACGATCGGGTGCCATTCGGGCACGCGGCCTTACCCCGGGGTGATCGCCCGGCAATACGTCCGTAACACCGGTCCGTCAATCTCACGACATGGTTACTCGTACAGGTGCGACCGAACCCCTCGTCGGGCTCACGGTCGGGGTCACGGCGGCCCGGCGGCGCGACGAACTCGTCGCGCTCCTGGAGCGCCGGGGCGCGAAGGTCGTGGGCACGCCGACGATGAGCATCGTGCCGCTGCGGGAGGACAAGGAGTTGCGCCGGGCGACCGAGCGCTGCCTGGTCGAGCCGCTGGACTACGTGGTAGCCACCACCGGGGTCGGTTGGCGCGGGTGGATGAACGCGGCGGAGGGGTGGGGGCGTTCCGGCGAGGTGCGGCGGGTGTGCGCGGCGGCGACGGTGATCAGCCGTGGGCCCAAGGCCACCGGCGCGGTGCGTGCGTCGGGGCTGCGCGAGATGTATTCGCCGGGTTCGGAGGCCAACGACGAGTTGCTGCACTGGTTGTTGGCGCGCGATCTGCGCGGGCGGCGGATCGCGGTGCAGGAACACGGCGCGCCGCTGGAGGGTTTCGCGGCGGCGCTGCGCGAGCGCGGCGCCGAGGTGATCGAGTTGCCGGTGTATCGGTGGGGGCCGCCGGAGGATCCGGCGGCCGTGCGGCGCCTGGTCGAGCAGGTGGTCCGGGGCGAGGTGCACGCGATGACGTTCACCAGCGCGCCGGCGATCGACGCGTTTTTGGCCGCGGCGGCCGAGTCGGGTCGGCGCGAGCAGGTGCTGGCCGCGCTGCGCGCCGACGTGTTGCCGGTGTGCATCGGCGCGATCTGCGCGAAGCCGCTGTCGGAGGAGGGTGTGCCGGCGTTGTGGCCGGAGCGCGGGCGGCTGGGGTCGATGGTGCGCACGGTCACCGAGACGCTGCCGGCGCGGGTGCGGCGCGAACTGGACACCGGGACGGACCGGCTGGTGCTGCAGGGCAACGCGGTGCTGGTCCGGGGCGGGGTGATCGCACTGTCTCCGGTGCCGGCAGCGGTGTTGCGCGCGCTGGCGGAAAAGCCGGGATGGGTGCTCAGCCGCGCCGAACTGCTGCGCCGCGTCTGGCAGGGCGCGAGTGCGGACGAACACGCGGTCGAGGCCGCGGTGGCCCGGCTGCGGAGCGCCCTGGGGCCGCACAAGGGGCTGGTCAAGACGGTGACGAAGCGGGGATATCGGTTGGCCGTGCCGGTGTGATGGGCGGCGGGGCCGGCGCGCCGTGGGGGCGTTTTTCGGCCATCGCCGGGAGCGGGCGCGGTCGTCGACGCCACGTTGTATTCCCTCGGACGGCCCGGCGACGATCGGCCCGAGAGCCGCCTGCCGTGGCGGCCGAGCCGGCTGTCGGCATCGGCCGGATCCGGCCGAAGGGTGGAAGGCCCCTATCCGGAGCGCCGCGTGTTCATACGATCATTCGAACGATATGGACGGCGACGGGCTTGGGGGCACGGCGGTGCGGGTCGAGGATTTGTTGGGCATGCCCGAGCTGCGACTGGCCCTGCTGGCGGGTACGGGGCGGCTCGGCCGCGAGGTGCGGCGCGTGTCGGCGTACGATCCCACCGCCCCGGGCCGGGGTCTGGCCGGCGGCGAACTCGTGGTGGCCGGCGAAGTGCCCGCGTCCCCCGCCGAGTCCGCACACCTCGTCCGCGCCCTCGCCACGAACGGCGCGGCGGCCCTGGTGCTCTCGCCCCGGCCGCCGGTGGCCGAGCCCGGTCCCGACGATGTGCCGTATCCCCTGGTCGAGGCCTGTGTTCGGGCCGGCCTGCCGCTGTTCCTGGCGCCGCACTCGATCCCGGCGGTCCGCATCGCCGAGGTGGTCGCCCACCGCATGGCCCGAGAGTCCGACCCCACCACCGAACACTCCCCCAGCCGCCAAACCCGCCTGCTCACAGCCCTGACCAACGGCGCCGACACCCAGGCCTTGCTCACAATACTGTCCACCGAACTCGCCACCCCCTGCCACGTAATCACCCCTGCGGGCCGCCTCTTGGCCACCGCAACCCCAACGCCGGAGGGCACGACGGCGACGGGGTGGAACGGGTCGGCCGACGCCGGCGGGGCGGGGTCGGGCAGGGACGTCGGGGCGAATGGGGCGGTCCGGCCGAGCGAAGGGCCGAGGGCGGGTGGGTCGGCCGAGGTGACGCCGTTGGAGCGATTGCCTCGAGGGGCATCGGGCGAGGCGGGCGGGATCGCGGGACCGCCCGACGGCGCAGGGGGGCGCGCCTCGATCGCGCCGCCCGAAACGACGGGTTCGCGCGACGTCGTGGGAGCGGTCGGGGCCGGTGCGGCGGTGGGGGTCCGCGTGGCGGGTCGCTCCGGCGCGGTTGCCCGGTCGGAGGGGGCGGCGCTCGGGGAGGGCTCGCCGGGGGGCCGTTCTCTCGGGAGGTCTGGGTGCCGGGAGGTGGCTCAGGTTATGGCCCGGGGTGGTGGTGGGGTGCCGGTTCTGGTGGGTGGGGACACCGTGTTTGCCGTGGGGCGCGGGGCCGGGCCGGTCGGGTATCTGGTTTGCGGTGGGGATCGCCGTACCGACGAGGCCCTGGCGCGTGTGGCCGACCTGTTCGTGCTCGGCGATGCGCGGCGCGCCGAGCGGGCGGCCGTGGAGGCGGCCCACGCGTGGGAGTTGGTCGACCTCGTCGAGTCGGATGCGGCCCCGGACACGATTCGGGCCCGCCTGAGTGCGGCCGGCCTCCCGCCCGACGCGGCGCCGATCGTCTGCTCGGCCGCAGGCCACGGCGCCGACGCCGCAACCGCACGCCTGGTCATCGACCTGATCGAGCACGCACTGGACGAGGAGCCGACCGCGCGGTGGGTGGTGGCCGTCGGCAAGGCCGAGGTGGTCGTGTTCGCCTCGGCCGGAACCGGCCCCGGCGGCGCGACGCGCGTCGCTCGCGCGCTGGAGCGGGCGGCCGACTGGTGGGAGCCCCTCCTCGGGGCCGAGCGCCTGGCGATCGGCATTGCCGGGACGTCACCCACGTGGGGGACGGCATTGGCCGAGGCCAGGGGCGCGCGGGACCTCGCATGGACGCGCCCCGGCCGGCTCACCGTGGCCGAAGGCCCCGAGATCGACGCCTACCCGGCACTGCTCACCACGGTCCCCTCACCCGTGCGCGCCGCGTTCGCGGAGCGGGTGCTGGGCGGGCTGCGGGCGTACGACGCGGAACACGGCACCGACCTGATCGACACCCTGGCCGCGTTCCTGGCCGCCAACGGCGCCTGGCAGCGCTGCGCCGGGGCGCTCGGCGTACACGTCAGCGCACTGCACCAACGCATGGGCCGGGTAAGGGATCTGACGGGCCGTGACCTGTTCTCCGCCCGGGATCGGGTGGACCTGCTCCTGGCCCTGGAAACCGACCCGGCCGGCTGACCCCGGGCCGAGCAACGGCGCCGACGGCTCGGCTACTTGGCGCCGCTGTCCTGGAGGTCGGCGAGCGACGCGGCCCAGCGGAAGTACTTGTTGCGGCCCAGGTCGCCGATGGTGGTGATCTTCAACGACGCCAGGTGCTCGGCGTGCGCGTCGGTGATCCCGGCCAGTCCCGCGACCGGCGCGGCCAGGACCTCGCTGAGCGTCTTGTTCTCGTATGCCTTGTCGAGCAGCTTGTCGAGGTCGGCGGTCACGGGCATGAGTACTCCCTGCGGGTTCGTCGCGGCCGTTCGCCGCGATTCGCCCCCATGTTCCGTCGTAATTGTCATTGATTCCGACATTTGCCCGATCACGCGTGTCGCAGATCGAGCACCGGACCGAGTATGGGATCGAGCGCCCGATCGCGCATCCGACCGCATGGCGCCACATGGCACGGCAGATCGGGCACCCACCGGCGCAACCTCCCGACCGGCGAGTCGATCGGCGCGACGCTGCGCGATCTCCCGCTGCCGACGCCACCGCTCCAACGGCGCCAGGGCCGCGAGGATCAGTACCGCACACAGCAACGGAATCGGCACCGGATGCGGCAACGGCCAGACGCCGCCGGACACTTCGGGTGCGGCCCACATGAGCTGTCCTCTCCGCTGCGCGCTTCGGACGTCAGGACCGACGAATCACGATGTCGCCCGAAAGCGTGCGGGCACGCACCTCGACCGTGTCGTCGGTCGGCGCCGGGCCGTCGACCGAGTCCAACGAGGTGTGCACCTTGCCGGCCATGGAGTTCAGGTCGAGCCAGGCGGCGGTGCCCTCGCGGATCCCCACCTCCAGCTCGCCGGACGCGGTCTCCAGCCGGATCGCGCCGTGCACCACCTCGCCGATCCGGACGCTGCCGGACACGGTCTTGGCGCCGACGGTGGTCAGCGCCCGGTCCACGGTGATGTCGCCGAGTGTGCTGTTCAGGCGCAGGTCGCCGCTGACCGCGCCGAGCGAGATGCCGCCGGCGGTGTTGCGGACCACCGCCGTGCCGTCGATCTTGCCGACCCGGATCTCGCCCGTCGCCGCGCTGATGTCGGTGTGGCCCACCGAATGCGCCACCGAGACGTCACCGGAGGTGGAGTTCAGCCGCAGTGCGCCGGTGCGATCCAGTCGGATGTTCCCCGAGGCGACCGAGAGCCGGGTCTCGCCGACCCGCCCCTCGACGTGGATGTCCGCGGCGGCCGCCTGGCCCTCGATCCGGGAGCCGGTCGGCAACTCGATCGTCACGTCCACCGAGGCACTGCGCCCGAAGAACGAACGGCTCTTGTTCCTGGGCACGCGCACCGACAGGCGCCCCGAGGAGCAGGTGACCGAGGTCTGCTCGGCGGCCTGCACGGACGCGGTGTGCGACGGGTCGGTGGGGCGTACCTCGACGACCGTGTCGACGCGGTCGCTCGCGCTGACCCGAAGGCTGCCGACGACCAGGTCGACGGTGGCGAAGATCGGCTTGGGAGTATCGAAAGTAGGCATGACATCCCGTCCTGGGGAGTTGAAGGTCGTACTCCGTAGGGGCGTACTCGGTTGCGCGCACACGCCGCCCGCAGGACGCGTGCGGCGCGCGTCTCGCGGCAGCCGCCGTCGGGCGCCACCTGCCGGCGCGTCCCGGGGCGCCGGCCGCGCATCGGGTCAGCGCACCCAGCCCGTGTACCGCTGCCTGCTGCGCGACGTACCGCGTCGTTCGCGTCCGCGCTCCTCGGCGGGGTCGAGCGCGGCGGTCACCGTACGGGCCAGCCAGGCGTTGACGGACAGGCCCGCCCGACCGGCGGCCTGTTCGATCCGAGGCTTGATGTGCTCGGCGAGCCGCAGTGTGATCCGCGCCGTACCGCCCTCCTCGGGCCCTGGCGCGGACGCGACCGGCGGCGGCTCGGGGGCCTCGTCCGGCTCGTCGTCGAAGGCTCCTCCGCCGGCCTCCTCGAACGAGCGCGCGACCGCCGGCGACACCACGAAGTCCGGGTCGAGCCCCCGCAATCGCATGTCGACCGACCCCGGCGCCAGGTCGCGGCTGATCTCGTCGGCGGCGGCGGACAGCGCACTCAGCAGCGCGAGCCTGGTCGCCGATTCGAGCGGCCCGATCAACCGCTCGGCAAGCGCCCGCGCCTCCGCACCGTTCGCCTCGGCGGCAACCGCCAGTTCACGGCAGAGCTTGTCGACATACGGCGTGAGGTCCATGACGTCATCATGACGCCATAATGACGTCATGGCAAGCAGGCCACGCCACAACTTGACGTCACGTGACATCAAAGCTCCCCAGACGCCACCCCAAAGGCTCGGCGGTATCGCCGCCCGCACCCCCCTTCGCTCCGCCACAGCCGACGCCACGACCCCAACGCGCCACCCCGGCCCCTTTCCCACTCACCCGCCACCTCGGCACCCTGACCACCCCGCCGAACACCGGGCGAACGCCACCGAGCCGAGTCGACACGCCCGGGAGCCGAACCGACGGGCAACGCACGGGCAGAACCGGCCCGACAACCTGAACGCCCGTCCCGCATCGACCCACGACACCGCCGACACCTCGCACGCACACGTCGGCACGTCGGCACGTCGGCACGTCGGCCACGAAATCGCCCGCCGCCGGGGACCGGACAAGCCGTAACACCGCCAACTCCCTCCGGGTCGCCGACGACGACACCGAGGCGGCGATCAAGCCCGAACAGAACCGCACCAACGCAGCGCCTCCACAACTCTGGCGCGCCGACGCCCCGCCCGGCTCAGCAGGCAGCCCCGCCAGAAAACGGCTACCAGGCAGCTCCTCGCCGAGTACCGCCACCACCGACCGGCCAACCGCGCCGAGGCGCCCCGTCACACGCCCACCACCGCCCCGACGCCGCCCACGACTTCGTGCGAACCCGTCGTTTCACGCGGCCCCGTCCGAGGCACGCAGCCCCGCGCAACCGGGCCGCCCCACGGCCCCACCCGCCTTGCCCGACGCCCCCGACCGACCCACCGCAGCTCCGGCCCGTCCCGGTCGCCGGCAACTCCCGCTTGCAGCACCCCACTCGACCTCACACCCCCGGCGCCCCGCCCCGCTCACCCCATGCCTCTCCGCCGCCCCACGCAACCCACCGCGCGCGCCGGCCCCACCCCCGCGCGCCATCGGCAACAAGCGGCAACCGCCCCGGTGTCGGCGCGCCTTAGACTTCGGGCCGTGAGTGAGAACGAGCTTGGTGGCTTCCTCCGTGACCGTCGCGCGGCGGTCACGCCTGCCGAAGTCGGGCTGCCCGACGGGCCCCGGCGCCGTGACCCGGGGTTGCGGCGGTCCGAGTTGGCGGGCCTGGCGGGGGTCAGCGTGGAATACCTGACGCGGTTGGAGCAGGGGCGCGACCGACGCCCCTCCGGCCAGGTACTGGCCGCGCTCGCCGACGCGCTGCGGTTGACCTCGGAGGAGCGGGTCCACGTGCGCCTGCTCGCCCGGGCCGCCGGCGGCAACGCGTTCTCGTACGCGGCGGTCGAGCCGCCCACACGCACGATCCGGCCCACCGTTCGCGCTCTGCTCGACCGGCTCGAACCGGCCCCCGCGCTGCTGGTCGACCGGCTCGGCGACGTCCTGGCGTTCACCAACGGCTACGAGCGGCTGGCCCGCCCCCTCGGCATCCTCGACCCGGACCAACCCAACCTGGTGCGCTACGTGTTCACCGATCCCCGGGCCCGCGCGGCCTACCCCGACTGGGAGCGGATAGCCGACGAACACGCCGCGATCCTGCGCACGGCCGCCTCGTTCGCCGATCCCTACGTCCAGGACTTCCTGGACGGCCTCGCGATCACCGCCGGCACCGTGTTCAGCCGCCGACTGGCCGCGCCGGCCACCCCGCCGCGCCGGGTCGGCGTGGAGCGGCTGGCCCACCCGGAGGCGGGCGAACTGCGCCTGGAGCGCGAGATCCTGGATCTCGCCGACGTCGACCAGACGCTGGTCGTCTACCTCCCCTGCGACGAACCCACCTCCGCCGCCCTCGACCACCTCACCGGCCGCCACCCGGGCGCGCTGCGCGCGGTCTGACCACCGCCACCGCCTTCCCCGCCAGGCACTCGGGGAAGGCGCAACGCAGCGATCAGGTACCGGACTTGCGGCCGTACACATACACCTCGTCACCGGTGTGCAGCAGGTCCCAGTAGGCCTTCGCGTCCGCCGGCCGCATGTTGACGCAGCCGTGCGAGCCGGGCGGCGAGGTGACCGAGCCGTCGATCGCGTGGAAGGCGATGCCGCCGTCGAAGAACTGGCTGTACGGCATCGCCACGTCGTAGAGCGTCGACCAGTGGTTCAGCGCCCGGTAGTAGACCTTGTGCAGCCCGGTGCGGGTGGCGAAGTCGGCCCGCCCCGAACGGATCTGCACCGGCCCGTACACCCGCTTCGCGCCGTCCTGGATCCAGCTGACCTGCCGGCCGAGGTCCACACACGCGATCCTCCCGACATCGGTCGGACACCCGCCCTCCCCGCCGGCGGACCGCCGCTTGAGCGCCGTGTAGGTGACCGGACCGGCGTAACCGGCCGCCGGGCGAATGCCGTTGTCGGCCTGGTACGTCCGGATGGCCCGGCAGTCGGCCGCGGACTCCCACCCGTCCACGGGCAGTCCGAGCGCCGCCTCCACCTGCCGCTGATACGGCCCGGTCCGCGAGGTACACGCCGTAGGCGCCGCACTCGTCGGCGCCGCGACCACCACCCCCAGCGGCATCACGACCCCGGCCGCGACCACCACCGTCCCCACCCGCCGACACACCCGCCCGAGCACACCCATCGCCGCCCCCTTCGCAGTCGACTCCGCCCGCCCGCACCGCCGTTCGACCCGCGGACGTCCCGGTCACCGGCAGGTACGCGACCTGCCACACTCCGTCAATCCTGCCCGCGCCCGACGGTGCCGCACACCCACCAACAGGTCTTTTCACCACGACCCGGCAGGACCACGCACCTCGACGACCCCGGCGTGACGCCCGAACTCTCCTACGTCACCGTCGACTTCGTCGGCACCAGCAGCACCGCGACCACCGCGGCGACCAGCAACAATCCACCCGCCGCACCGAGCGATACCGCGTAGCCGTGGGCGAGTTCCCGCTTCGACGCGCCCTCGTCGGGTCCGGTCACCGAAGCGGCCAGGGTGACCAGCGCGGCCAGCCCGATCGAACCACCGATCTGGCGCGAGCTGTTGATCAACCCGCCCGCCATGCCCGCCTCGTGCGCGGCCACGCCGGAGGTGGCGGCGGTACCCAGCGGTACGAAGCACAGGCCCGCGCCGATGCTCGCCACCAGCGACGGCCCCAGGATCGAGCGCAGGAACGTACCGTCCGCGTCGAAGGCCAGACCGAACCACCCGAAGCCGACCCCCACCAGCACCCCGCCCAGCGCGAGCAACCGCCCGAGGCCGACTCGGGCCACCACCTTGGTGGCCAGCACCGAACCGATCAACACCCCGAGCGAGAAGGGCAGGAACGCCACCCCGGCGGCGGCCGGACCGTAGCCGAGCACCTGCTGGAGATACAGCGAGGTGAAGTAGAACGCGGCGAACTGCCCGGAGAACAACAACATCATGAACAGGTTCGCACCCACCACCGGCCGACGCCTCAACAGTCCCATCCGCAACAGCGGTGTGGGGACCCGTAGTTCGACCAGGACGAAGGCAACAAGCAACACCACCGCGGCCGTGAGCGTAGCGATCGTGACCGCCGAGCCCCAGCCCTGCCGTTCGGCCCGCACCACACCCAGGACCAGTGTGGTCGCCCCGGCGGTGACCAGCAGCGCCCCCGCCGGATCGAGCCCGCCGCCGGCGCCCCGCGTGGGCCGGTCGCCGGGCAGTCGCCGGGCGGCGAGCAGCGCGAAAGCCACGATCGGCACGTTGATCAACATCACCGCCTGCCACCCCGCCGACTCGGTCAGCAGTCCGCCGATCAGCACCCCGCACGCACCCCCGGCCGCCGCCGTCGCACCCCACAGGCCGAGCGCCCGGGAACGGGCCGGCCCGGCCGGGAAGGTCACCGTGATCAGCGCGAACGCCACCGGCGCCAGCGCCGCGGCGCCGACCCCCTGTACCGCACGGGCCGCGATCAGCGCCGCGGGCGAGGAGGCGAAGCCGCCCGCCAGCCCGGCCAGGCCGAACACGGTCAGGCCGCCGATCAGCGTGCGCCGCCGACCCACCAGGTCACCAACGCGCCCGCCGAGCATCAACAACCCGCCGAAGCTCAGCGCATACGCGTTGACCACCCACGGCAGCCCGTCTACGCCGAAGCCCAGGTCGTCACGGATGTCCGGCAGCGCCACATTGACCACCGACATGTCCAACGCGACGGTGAACTGCACGGTCAACACGACCAGCAGCAACAACCGGGTACTCGGCTGCCCCCGCCCCGCCCCACCCGAAGCCGCGATCGTCCCGGTCGCCCCGGTCGCCGTCCCACCCCTCGCCCCGGTCATCCCCGCACCCCGACCCCGTCGGCGCGCGGCTCCAGGCACGTGCCGGCACGCACCCCGATGGACATCACCTCGGCGGGCCCGTCCGCCTCCAGTCGGTGCCACCGCCCCCGCAGATCGGCATGCAGGTCGGCATCGGTCTCCACGCGGAAGACGGCCACCTGCCGGCCTGCCGCGTCCCCGGTCATCCGGCGCTCCCCGACCTCGATCCGGCCACCGACTTCGACCAATCGCACCGCGGATTCGAACAGGTCGACATACGTCATCGAAACTCCTTGCCCCAGGGAAAAGCGCGCCGGGAAACACACCGGCAGCGCATTGACGTACTCTGTACGTGAACAGCCTCAGTCGAACACGTACGCCGTACGTACGTCAAGGAGGAGCAGCATGCCCGCGCCCCGAAAGTTCAGCCGCGAACAACTGCGGACCGCGGCCCTGACCCTGGTCGACACGCACGGCCTGGCCGCGCTGACCATGCGCAGCCTCGCGGCGGCACTCGGCACCGGGGCGATGACCATCTACAACTACGTGGACGGGCGCGAGGGCCTGGAGGGACTGCTCGTCGAGGCCGTCCTGGCGGACGCGCTCCCCGCGACCGAACCCGGCGCCGAGGCGGACGACTGGCAGGCTGAGGTCCGCCGGCTGGCCGAGGCGAACTGGCGCGCCGTCCGCGCCCACCCGGACGTGATCCCGCTGATCCTCACCCGCCGGATCACCGACGAGGCGACCCTCGTACACGGCGAGGCCCTGCTGCGCGCCCTGGCCCGCAGCGGTCGCCGAGGCGTCGAACTGCTGTACGCCTTCCGCACCGTGACCGGCTTCGTCACCGGCTTCGCCCAAGCCGAACTCGCCGGTCCGCTCTCCATCGCGCCCGACGAGGACGTGCGGGCCATCACCGACCGGGCCCGAGCGCTGCCCGCCGACCGTTTCCCGTACCTGATCGAGATCGCCGGCGCGGCGGCCGAGAGCTCACCGTCCGACGAGTTCCGGGCGGGCCTGGACCTGCTGCTCGCCGGCCTGGAGCAGCCCTCGGCCGGATCGGACGCCCGCCGACTCGACCCCGGCGCCGCATAGGGCGTGTCTTCCAACCCCGCCGAATACGCACCGAAATCGCCGGGAATGACCCCGGCGGCTCGCTCGTTGTACGGAGCAGTCGGTGAGCGGGTGTCCCCGGGCCCAATCATTGCCGCCGCGAGTTACCGTTCGGCTGGAATCGCGGTGTGCCACCCGCCGAGAGGTGATCCCGTTCACCGACCCGAAGACGACGGCGTCGCCCCCTCCCCCCGAGGGCGGCGCCGTCCCTCGTCTTTCCGGCCCCGCGCAACCGGCGCCCGGGCCGACCCCTCCCCGGCATCCGGGACAATCCGCGCTGCAACCGTCCCGCGCCCGGGATCGTCCGTCTTCCCGAAGGCCACCGGCGCACAATGATCCGCGACCGGTACATGTACGGTCCGTTCCGGCCGCCCGATACGGTGTCGAGCCAGTCTGCGGCAACGCGACGCCGGTCCGACGACAGCACTCTCGGGGGTTGGTTTGAATTCCGTTCCGGAGCACGGCGGGCGCCGCCGGCGTACTCCCGAGTCCGCGTCCCCCGACCCGGTCGTGCCCACCGGTTCCGCGGTCGAGGGCGACCCCGGGACGGCCGGAGCCGACGACACCGGTGCGGGCGTACCGCGCCCCCGGCGCGCCGACGGCCGGGGCCGCTCCCGCGCCCGCTCCGGACGCAAGGCCAAGTCCACCGGCCACGGCAAGCCGCGCCGCTTCCGCAAGCTCAAGATCACCGCGATCGTCTTGTCGTTGGCGCTGGTCGCGATCGGGATCACCGGCTTCGTGATCTATCAGAAGCTGAACGGCAACATAAAACACAGCAAGCTCAACATCAGCGATGTGGACGTGCCCAAGGAGGCCCCGGACGCGTTCGGGCGCACCCCGATGAACATCCTGATGATCGGCTCGGACGGCCGGGACAACCCGAACGACTGCAAACTCGGCGGCGCGTGCGACGGCGGACCGCCGCGCGCCGACGTACAGATGTTGCTGCACGTGTCCGCGGACCGGAGCAACGCGTCGGTGATCAGCATCCCGCGCGACACCCGGGTGCAGGTCCCGACCTGCACCGACCCGAAGACCAAGCAGCGGTTCAACCCGATCAACACCACGATCAACGAGTCGCTGGGCCGCGGCGGACCCGGCTGCGTGGTCGGGACCTGGCAGTCGCTCACCAAGATCCACATCGACCACTTCATGATGGTCACCTTCTCGGGCGTGGTCTCGATGGCCGACGCGGTCGGCGGGGTCGAGGTCTGCGTGCAGTCCAACATCCAGGACGAGCAGATCGAGTACGTCAACGGCGTGCGGCACGAGTACGGCTCGCACCTGAAGTTGACCGCCGGCAAGCACAACATCCAGGGCGAGGACGCACTGAAGTGGCTGCGCACCCGGCACGCCTTCGAGGACGGCGGCGACGTCGGCCGCACCCACGCGCAGCACATGTACCTCAACTCGATGGTGCGCACGCTCAAGTCCAACAGCACGATCACCAACCCGATCAAGCTGTTCAAGGTCGCCGACGCGGCCTCCAAGGCGCTGACCGTGGACGACGGCCTCAACGGGATCCCCAAGCTGACCTCGCTCGCGAACACGCTGAACAAGGTGAACACCAACCGGATCACCATGACGACGATGCCGCACACGCCGGACCCGCAGGCGCCGAACGAGCACCTGATCCCGGCCGCGTCCGCGGAAACCCTGTTCAAGATGGTGCGTTCCGATGTGGCCTTCGACAAGAACGGGCCGCCGCCCGGTAGCGAGACCAACCCGCCGGCCACGCCCGATGCGCCGCCCGCCCCGACCCTGGACAAGGCCGCGGTCCAGGTCACGGTGGTCAACGGCACGACCAGGACGAGCCTGCCGGGCCTGGTCACCGACCGGCTGATCGCCCAGGGCTTCACCAAGGCAGTCCGGGACTCGACCCCGCTCAAGCGGCAGACCAGTACGGTGATCCACCCGGCCGACGCCAAGGACCAGGCCCAGGCCGTCGCGGACTCGCTCGGCCTGCCGGCGAGCGCCCTGTCCGCGCAGCCGAACGCGACGCACATCACGGTCCAGATCGGCACCGACTGGGGTTCGGAGGCGACCTTCAAGGGCGGCAAGGGCAGCACGACCTCCGCGCCTCCGTCCGCCCCGCCGCCTCCGCCGGCGGGCGAACTCCCCAAGGATTCGGCCGCGTTGAACGGTGCCGACGAGGGTGCGTGCATGAAGGTCTACACCGACGCCAAGGACCGCAACGGAAAGCCGATCTACACCTGGTGATCCGGCGACCCCGGTGACCCGACGGGCCGGTGGCGAATCGCCGCCGGCCCGTTCGTCGTATGGTCGCGCCCGGCCCCGACGCACCGGCCCGATCGCGCCGTTTCTTCGTTCGCCATCCCGAACACGGCTGCACATAAAGCCGGTTCGGGATGTTTTGTACCGACGCCATGTCGGCCTCCCGTCGAAATGACGGTAAGGTGGTTCCACCGAAGACATTCAGTACGTCGGCTTCCTTGTCGACGCCGTCCTCGGTGGGCGACGACGCCGGCCGTGCCGGCGGGTCCGAAGGCGAGTGCACCGACTGTCCGTGCAGCCCGCCTTGCGTCCGCCGACCAGCGCACAGCGCCATCACCCGGCGCGGGCCCGGCCGCCCGCATCGAGTCCCGTGACCTCGCCGCCTCTTCGGCCCCGCGCGCCTTCGCGCGGCCGTGCGACGACACGGGCCCGGGTGCCCCGCCGCCCGACTCCGGTCCCACCGGACGACTCGAAACCAGGTGCATACCCGATGATCAACCGCCCCCACCATCCCCACACCGCCCCCGGCATGCCCACCGTCGCCCACGCCATGCGACCTGCCGTGGTGCGGATCTACGCGAACACGATGGTCGACAAGGCAATCGACCTCGTACACGCCGCCGACGCCGACCACGCGATCCTGCACGCCGAGGACGGCCGCTGCCTGGGCATCGTGCGCCGCGCGCAACTCGCGCCGTACCAGACCCGTTCCTGGTACACCGCACGTACGCCGATCCGGAACATCACGCACGAACGCGGCCCCTTCGCCCGGCCCACGACACCCGCCGCCGAGGCGCTGGCCACGATGCGCGCCCGCGGCCTGCGGGTATGGGCGGTGACGGACCCGGAGGGCCGAGCCGTCGGCGTACTGACTCCCGAGTCCCTGCGCGCCGTGCTCGCCGACACCGACCGCTCGATCGGCGCGGCGGCGTAACCCCCAGGCATCCGACGGCGGTTCGTTCGGTACGGCTCCCGTACCGGCCGAACACCCGCCCGCCGCACCGCGATCCGCCATCGATGCGCGCATCGCCCCCCGGACCGTGCGCTTTTGCGAACTCCGAGCCCGACTCCGACCCGACCCGTCCCTAGACCCGCTCCGGGACGGTGATCGCCGGATAGTCCACGTAGCCGCGCGCACCGCCGCCGTACACATCCGCCACCGGCGGCGGGGCCGGCGCCAAGCCCCGGGCGATCCGCTCCGGCAGGTCGGGGTTGGTGATGAACAACCGGCCGAACGCCACCACGTCGGCGAGGCCGTCGGCGATCAGTCGCTCGCCGGTGGCCGGATCGACCGGGGTGGGGCCGTTGTGGTTCGCGATCAACATGCCGGACCAGCGCGGCCGCAGGTCGGCGAGCGCCGCGTACGCACCACGTTCGAGGATGTGCAGGTAGGCCAGGCCGATCGGGTCGAGCGTGTCGACCAGCGCCCGGTAGGTGCCGCGCGCGTCCGGCTCCACGAGTTGGTTCTCCGGGTTGTCCGGCGAGATCCGCAGCCCCACCCGGTCCGCGCCGATCTCCGCCGCGACCGCCTCCACCACCTCGAACACGAAACGCAGCCGGTTCTCCCGCGAGCCGCCGTAGCGGTCGGTGCGCAGGTTGCTGTTCTCGGCCAGGAACTGCTGGAAGAGGTATCCGTTGGCGCCGTGGATCTCGATGCCGTCGAACCCGGCCTCGATCGCCCGGCGTGCGGCGTGCGCGAACGTGGCCACCACCTCGGCGATTTCGGCAACGGTCAGCGCCCGCGGGACGACATGCGGGAGCAGGCCCTCGCGGGTGTAAATGGGCGCCTCGGTAATCCGCACCGCCGACGGCGCGGTGGGCGTCTCGCCATCCAGCGTCACCGGGTGGGTCATCCGGCCGACGTGCCACAGCTGGGCGAAGATCCGCCCACCCGCGTCGTGCACGGCGGCGGTGACCTCGCGCCACCGGGCCACCTGTTCGTCCGTACGCAGCGCCGGAACGCCCGGTCCGGCCTTGCCGAGCGGGTGCACCGAGATGCCCTCGGTGATCAACAGCCCGGCGCCGGCGCGCTGTCGGTAGTAAGTGGCGGCGAAATCGCTCGGCACGCCGGTGGCGTCGTCGGCGCGGCCTCGGGTCATCGGGGCCATCGCGATCCGGTTGGGCAGATCCAGGCGGCCGTGGCGATAGGGGGCGAGCAGCGGGTTGGCGGTGCGGGTCGAAGAGGTCAACGCGGTATCCATTCCTGTGGTGGGCGTGGGTCGGGTGGGCCGGTGGCGGCGGTTTCGCGGACTCAGCGGTCCAGCGCGGTGACCTCGACCTCGATCAGCCAGTCGGGCCGAGCCAGCGAGGAGACCTCGACGAGGGTGTCCGCCGGATACGGCACGGACAGGAACTCCTCGCGCAGCCGGATCACCTCGTCCAGGTTCTCGGCCATGTTCCGGACGTAGATGCCGACCTTGACCACGTCGGCGAAGGTCACCCCCGCCTCGGCGAGCACCCGCTCCACGTTGCGGAAGGCCTGCCGGCCCTGGGCGAGGAAGCCGCCGTCGACGGTGCCTCCGCTCTCGTCGAACCCGGCCTGCCCGGATACGAAGATCAGGCCGCCGGCGCGGATGGCCTGGGAGATCCGGTACGGCTCGTACCAGTCGGGGGTGGTCGCGATGCGCTCGATCCGGGCGCGGGTGGTGTCGCCGGCGGCGTCGTGGGTGGTGGTGACGGTCATCGCATACTCCAGGGTGAAAAGAATCTGCATGCACATGCATGATTTGCTTGCGCATGCATAATCTGGCACTGCATGTAATCTGCTGTCAACAGCGGATCGATCCGCGCTCGGCCCACAACGGCCGGACACGGGTTCGACCGACCGGAGAAAGGACGGGGTCATGGACGCGAAGCTCTGGGAGCAGGTCGTCGTGCTGCACGCGCGCGTCGAGCACGACCTCGGCCGGACACTTCAGCGGCGACACGGCATCGGCCTGTCCGAGTACCGCGCGCTGTCCCGACTCGCGGTGGCGCCCGACGGCGAGCTGCGCATGCAGGAGCTGGCCGACTCGATCGGCCTCAACCAGAGTTCGGTCAGCCGCCTCGCGGTCCGCCTGGAAACCGACGGCCTCACCCGACGCGACCTGTGTCCCAAGGACCGCCGAGGGGTGTACACGGTAATCACCGACGACGGCCGCACCCGCCTGACCGAGGCCGCCCAAACCTACGCCCAGGCCCTGACCACAGCCCTGGAAAAGGCCGCCGGCGACCCCCAACTGACAGAAATCGCCACAGCCCTGGGAGCCATCCCAACCCCGGTGGGCTGAGCACCCGGCGCCCGCCGGGCCGGGAGGCACCTTCTCGGCGCCCGGCTCCGCGCCCACCCCCGCACCGGGCTCAGCGGCCCACTCGGCGTCCGGCCAAAAATCGCCGCTGGTCGGCGAGATAGCCGTCGACGAACAGGTCGCGCGGTGCGAAGACCGCGGTGAGGAAGGTCTTCGTCTCCGAATCCTCGATGTCCGCGTCGACCATCGAGTGCGCCGCGTCCGGGTAGTGACGTACCGTCAATTCGGCCCGCCCGGCGAGCAGCTTGCGATACTCCGCCTCGGTCTCGACCACGTCCACGTTCACGTCGCGCCCCCCGAGCATCAGCAGCACCGGCACCCGCACCCCGGCCAGGTCCGCACTCGCGTCGGCTCCGGCGTTCTTGCGGACGAAGCTCCACCGGTCCGCCGACATGGTCGCCGCCGAGCCCAGCGCGGCGCGGTACCGCTCGTACCCGGCGCCCTGCACGATCAGCCGCCGAATCTCGTCGCTGCGCCGGACCTCGGTGTCGATCCGGGCCTGCGACGCATGCTCCGCGCGCAACTCGGCGAGCAGGTTGAACCGGCCCTGTCGCAGCCAGTTGATCGCGGGCGACACCGCGATCACGAATTTCACGTCGGGCGTGCGCGCGGCCACCTTCGGCAGCACCCAGCCCGCCTGACTGGCACCCCACAGGCCGACCCGCGCATGATCCACGTCCGGCCGCGACCGGCTCCAGGCGATCGCCGCCTCGGTCTCCCGGGCCCGATCCTCCATGCTCTGGTCGAGCCAGTTGCCCGGCGACCCGGACACGCCCGGCTTGTTCCACGAAAGCGTCGCGTAGCCGGCCCGCGCGTACGCCTCCATCTGCGGCCGATAGAAGCCGTCGTTGGTGGCGTTCCGCGCACCGTCGCCATGCACGAGGACCACCAGGCCGTACGGTCCCCGCCCGTCCGTGGGCTTGGCCAGGACGCCGTCCAGCCGCTGCGCGCCTTCATGGAAGGCGATCCGCTCCTCCTTCAGGTCATAGGTGTTGGCCTGGTCCGCGTACACCACCGCGCCCAGTCCCACCGTGAGCAGCAGAGCGAGGATCGCCGCGCACGTACTCAGCACCCGATGGCGTCGAACGAACCCGCGGATCCCCAAGTCGTCATCTCCCTTCGAACAACGTCTGCGGTATCGTAGCTATCAAATCATAAACGCTCGTTACAGCAACGAACGTTATCGTTTGCATATACTGCTCTCGGACAACCCGGCCGCGGCCCCGCTCGCCCGCCGGGCGTCACCCACCGGCCTCGGAGGCGGCAATGGACCAGGAACAGGCAGCACCCGCGCACGACAGCCCGAAGCCCCCGGCCCCGGTCATCGGTCGCGGGCTGCCGGAGGGTGCGCGGCGGCGGGCGGCCGAGCTGTACTGGGAGGCGTTCGGTCGCAAGTTGGGCGCCGGGCTGGGTCCCGCCGAGGCCGGGATCGGGTTCCTGGCCGAACACATGCACCCGGACCGCGCCGTGGTCGCGACCCGGGACGGCGAGCTGGTCGGCCTGGCCGGCTACGCCCACGGTGGCCGCGGCCTGACCGGCGGAACCGCGGGCGACGTGCTGCGCGCCTACGGCGGCATCCGCGCGCTGCCCCGACTCGCCGTCCTGACCCTGTTCGAACGTCGGCCGGGGCGTGGGGAGTTGGTGATGGACGGTATCTGCGTCGATGCCGCGCAGCGCGGCACGGGCATCGGCGGCCTGCTCCTCGACGAGGTCGCCGCCGTGGCCCGCGAGCTCGGCTGTCGGCGGATCCGGCTCGATGTGATCGACGTCAACCCACGAGCCCGGGCGCTCTACGAGCGACACGGCTTCGTAGCGACCTCGACCCAGCGAACTCCCTTTCTGCGCGGGCTGATGGGCTTCGGCGCAGTGACCACGATGGTCCGCCGGGTCGGGCCCGCGCATCCGGGCGGGCGCGGGTGAGCACGAGGGCGCGGGTGCCGCGCTCGTATGCTCGGGACATGCCAGGAACGCCGGACACGGGCCGCGTCGAAATCCCCACCCGCACCCTCGTACACGCGCTCGTACGCGGCGACGGCAGCGTCGACACCGGGGAGCTGTACACCGTCGCGGGCGCGCTCGGCATGTCCGACCAGCAGGTGCGGCTGTGCGTCAAGCGCCTGGTCGCCGAGGGCCGCTTCACCCACGAAGGGCGCGGACGCAGGGCGGTGCTCAGGGCGACCGAGGATGCCCGACGCACCCTCGAACCCAACGTCGAGTTCGTACGGCACGCGTTCCGCCAGGACCGGGGCGAGGTGCCGTGGGACGGCGCATGGCGGCTGGTCGCGTTCGCGATCCCGGAGTCCGCACGATCGGCGCGCGACGCGCTGCGCGACACCATCGTGTGGCTGGGCGGCGCGGCACTGCACGGCGGGCTGTACGCGTGCGCCAACGACTGGACGGAGCTGATCTCGGCCGAGGCACACCGCCTGGGCGTCTCCGCCGCGGTCACCCAGCTCACCAGCCGAGACCTGCGCATCGGCACCATCGACCAACCACGCGCCCTGGCCGCGAAGTTGTGGCCCCTGGACGAAATCGCCGGACGCTACACCCGGTTGCTCGAAATCGTCCGCCCCCGCCTGACCCGCCTGGAGTCCGGCACCGACTTCACCGACGTCGAACTGCTCACCATAGGCGTCGAGTTGGGCGTCGAATTCACCCGCGCCATCGAACCGGACCCCCTCCTGCCCCCGGAACTCCTACCCACCCCATGGCCCGGCCGGCAGGCCCGCACCCTGCTCACCCAAACCTGGTCAACGCTGTCCGAGCAGGACCAAACAAACACAACAAACCGGCTGTACCGCCTCTACGAGAACCTGTCCCACCCCTGACGCACCACGCGCTTCGTGGCCGTCGAGTCCGTATCCGGCACCGGCATCCGGGTCGGATATTCGGTGTCTGTGCGTGTCGTGAGGACACAGGATGGGGCGCATGACTTTGGCCACCCCCGTGCTGCATACCGCTCGCCTGCGGCTGCGGCCGTTCACCGATGGCGACGCGGACTCGCTCTTCGCACTGCACAGCAGCACCTACGTGATGCGCTACTGGGACTCCCCACCGTGGACCGAACGGGCCCGTGCCGAGCGGTTCGTCACGATGTGCCGGACGATGGCGAACGACGGCACCGGGGCCCGGGTGGCCATCGACCGTGCTTCCGATGGGGCCTTCGTCGGCTGGTGCGGTCTGACCGCGTGGGACGAGGACTGTCGCAGCGCGTCGTTGGGCTACTGCCTCGGCGACGCGATGTGG
This sequence comes from Embleya australiensis, assembly GCF_051903075.1. Taxonomy (NCBI): domain Bacteria; kingdom Bacillati; phylum Actinomycetota; class Actinomycetes; order Kitasatosporales; family Streptomycetaceae; genus Embleya; species Embleya australiensis. Next base: position 6,706,922 of record NZ_CP182422.1, on the reverse strand, counting down.
GGCCACGGCTTCGCGACGGAGGCCGCGCACGCCGTGCTGCGGTGGGCGTTCGACACGCTGGACCTGAATCGGGTTCAGGCCGAGACCGATACGCGCAACGTGGCGTCCGCCCGGGTCCTGGAGAAGATGGGATTCGTGCGGGAAGGGACGCTGCGGGAGGACTGCGTCGTGAACGGCGAGGTGTCCGACTCGTGGATATTCGGGTTGCTCAGGCGAGAGTGGCAGCCGTCGGCCGTGCAACCATCGAGGCCGTGAGGCCCCGGTGCAAAGGGAGTAGTGGTCGTGGACGTCGAGCAGTTCGCCGTGGTGCTCGGGGAGCGTATGGGGCGTCCACGACGCAACGAGCGCCGCTCCCGTGGTGAACGGCTGTCCGACGCGCTGCGCGACCTGGTCGAGGGCGGCGAGTTGCTGGCCGAGACCCGACTGCCGTCCGAGCGGGCGCTCGCCGACGCCCTCGGGTTCAGCCGCGGCACCGTCGCGACCGCCTACCTCTCGCTGCACCGGATCGGCCTGGTCGAGCGCCGCCACGGCAGCGGGTCCTACGTGCGCGCCGGCGGCCGGCCGACCTTCGCCCGCTGGCTGCGCGAGGGCACCATCGTCGTGGACCTGGCCAAGGCCGCCGTACCCGACACCACGCTCCTGCCGCACACCGCGCTGCGCGTCGAGGACCTGCTCGACTCCCGTCCCCCGGACGGCTACGGCCCCACCGGCGACCCGCGGCTGCGCGAGCTGATCGCGGCGCACGAGTTGCCCGCCGGCTTCACCGCCGACGACGTCGTGGTGACCTCGGGGGCGCAGCAGGCGATCCACCTGATCGCCGACGCGCTGCTCGTACCCGGCGACCGGGTCCTGGTCGAGGCGACCACGTATCCCGGGATGCTCGCGGCGGTGTACCGCTTCGGCGCCGAGGCGATCCCGGTCCCGGGCGATCGCCACGGTTTCGACCCGGAGGCGCTGCGCGCCGCGATCCGCCGGCACCGGCCCGCCTTCGTGTTCTCGCTGCCGGTGCACAACCCGACCGGTGCGGTGGTCTCGGCCCGACGGGCGAAGGCGATCGCCCGAGTCGCCGCCGAGGAGGGCGGGCTCCTGGTCGAGGACCGCACGCTCGCGAGCCTGGCCGAGGGGCCGGTGGCCTCGGCGATCGAGCACGTGGCGGACCGTACGGTCTGCCTGGGCTCGTTGTCCAAGACCACGTGGGGCGGCCTGCGCCTGGGCTGGATCGCCGCGCCCCCGAGCGTGCGCTCGCTCCTCGTCGAGGCCAAACAACGCACCGACCTGGCCACCTCGACCCTGGACCAGCAACTGGCGATCCACCTGCTGCGCGACCCGGGCCGCCCGGCCCGGGTCGGCGAGTGGTTCGCCGATCTGACCCGGCGCCGCGACCACTTCACCGCCGAACTCGCCGAGCGCCTGCCCGAATGGGAGTGGACGACGCCCCTCGGCGGCCTGTCCCTGTGGGCCCGACTGCCCGGCGTGGACGGCGAGGACTTCGTCGCCACCGCGCTGCGCCACGGCGTCGCGGTCTCCCCCGGCGCGGTCTTCGCCCCCGCGCCGCACACCGCCGGCGACCGCATCCGGCTCAGCTATGCCTGGCCCGAACCGGTCCTGTCCCAGGCGGTGGACCTCCTCGAAGCCGCCTGGCGCGAGACCCCCAAGAAAGCCTGACCCGCCCGTTCCGACGCGGACCACGAACGCCCGTACCCCCGGCGCTCCTTCGGGCTGCCCGAACCGAATCGGCGCCCGCCCGTCCGATCCGTGAACATCCCCTAGTGGACCAATATCGATACGGCTAATGTGCCACTTGGCAAGTGGCACATCGACATGCTTGCCAACGATCCACTTTCTCGGCATCGAGTCGAGCGACCCCGGTGGGAGCAGCCATGGCACTGATCGAAGCGGACCGGATCTGGATGAACGGCACGCTCGTGCCGTGGGCCGACGCCAAGGTGCACGTACTCAGCAACGGTCTGCACTACGGCACGGGCGTGCTCGAAGGCACCCGCGCGCACGCCACCCCGCGCGGCCCCGCCGTGTTCCGCCTGGACGACCACCTGCGCCGGTTCCGGGAAAGCGCGCACATCCTGGGCTTCGAACTGCCCTACGACCCGGCCGCGCTGCACACCGCGACGCTGGAGTTGATCGCGGCCAACGGACACGACGAGTGCTACCTGCGCCACCTCGCGCACCTGGGCTACGGCGAGATGGGTCCGGGCTTTCGCCCCGGGCTTCCGGTCGAGGTGAGCATCGCGGGCTGGGAGTGGCACGCCTACCTCGGCGACAGCGCCGAGCGCGGCATCCGGCTCGCCACCAGTTCGTGGCGGCGCAACGACCCCAACGCGATGCCGCCGGCGGCCAAGGCCACGGCCGGCTACCTCAACTCGGCGCTGGCCAAGACCGCCGCGCTGCGCGCCGGTTACGACGAGGCGCTGCTGTTGAACGCGGACGGGTACGTCAGCGAGTGCAGCGCGGCCAACGTGTTCGCGGTGCGCGAGGGCGTGCTCTGCACTCCGCCGCCGAGCGCCGGCGCGCTGCGCGGGATCACCCAGGACACCGTGCTCACCCTGGCCCGCGACCTGGGCCTGGAGGTGCGGGTGCAGAACCTGCTACGGAGCGATCTGTACACCGCCGAGGAGGTGTTGGTCACCGGCACCGCCGCCGGGGTGATCCCGGTGGCGTCGCTGGACGACCGCGAGGTGGGCAGCGGTCCGATCACCCGCAAGATCCAGGCCGCGTACACCGCGGCGGTCACCGGCAGGGACGAGCGGTACGCGCACTGGCTCACCCTCGTGGACCAGTGACGGCGACCGAACGGGTCGCACCCGGCGGTCGACACACCCCCAAATAGGGGAAATCTCCCATGATGTGCAGTTTTTCGGATATTCATACCTCGCCCCGCTCGCGCACACTCCATGGGAGATGACATGCGTATCCGTACCACCCTGGTAGCCGTCGCCGGCGCCGCCCTCTTCGCGTTCGCCGGTGCCGGTACCGCCCAGGCCCACGAAAGCGGCGTCGAGGTCGACCACACCACCGTCTCCGGAGTGCTCATCGGGCACGGCTGTGGCCACGGCGGCAAGGTCGCCGCGTTCCACGCCTCGCACACGCACGTCTCGATCCGCTGACATACGCCCGCAGCGAACGCGGAAAGCGGCCCGTCCACCCCCAAGGTGGGCGGGCCGCTCTGCTGTGTACGGTGCACAAGGGCCGGCGACGACCCCAGGGCATCGACGCATCCCGATCGCCCGCACCTTGACTTCAAGTCGACTTGAAGTTCTACGGTTCGAACCGAAGTCTCCACGGTTTCGACGTGTCGCCCGGGCACCGTCGCCGGCCCGCGTCCGGCATCCTGGACCACCCACGGGGAGATCCGCCATGCAGAGCCCGCCGTCCACCGACGTCCGCCCGCGCCGCCACCCGACCGTCGTGCACAATCCGATCGACCGTTCCGGCCACGGGCACTACCGTCGGGAGCAGGACCCGCCCCGACGACGCGCGCCCGACCCATGCCCCGGACCGGCGCCCCGCACGAGCCCCGGCCCGAGGTCGCTCCCGGCCGCCGCCTCCTGTCGGCCGCGCTCCCTTGACCCGAAGAGGACATCGTGCTGATCCGACTGCTGCGCGCACATCTGCGCCCCTACGCCAAGCCGATCGGCCTGGTGGTGCTGCTGCAACTGGTCCAGACCCTCGCCACCCTCTACCTGCCGACCCTCAACGCCGACCTGATCAACCACGGCGTGGTCGAGGGCGACACCGGCTACATCCTGCGCGTCGGCGGCGCGATGATCGGCGTCACCCTGGTCCAGATCGTCTGCGCCGCGGTGGCCGTGTACTTCGGTGCCCGCATCGCCATGGGCGTGGGCCGCGACATCCGCTCCGCCGTGTTCGACCGGGTGCAGACCTTCTCCGCGCGCGAGGTCGGCCGGTTCGGCGCCCCGTCGTTGATCACCCGCACCACCAACGACGTGCAACAGGTCCAGATGCTGGCGCTGTTGTCGCTGACCCTGATGGTGTCCGCGCCGATCATGTGCTTCGGCGGCATCCTGATGGCGGTCAACCAGGACGTCCCGATGTCCCTGCTGTTCCTGCTGATCGTGCCCGCGCTGATCCTCGCCGTGGGGTGGATCGTACGGGCGATGCCGCCGCTGTTTCGCACGCTGCAGGGCCGGATCGACAACGTGAACCGGATCATGCGCGAGCAGATCACCGGCATCCGGGTGATCCGCGCGTTCGGCCGCGACGGCCACGAACAGGCCCGCTACGCGGACGCCAACGCGGACATCCGCGACGTGTCGCTCTCCGTCGGCCGGCTGATGGCGTTCATGTATCCCTCGGTCCTGCTCGTGTGGGAGACCTCGGCGATCGTCATCGTGTGGATTGGCGGACACCGGATCGGCGACGGGTCGATGGACATCGGCGCACTGGTCGCCTTCCTCAGCTACCTGATGCAGATCCTGACCTCGGTCATGATGGCCACCTTCATGACCATGATGATCCCGCGCGCGGCGGTGTGCGCCGACCGGATCACCGAGGTCCTGGACACCGAGACCAGCCTGACCGTGTCGAAGGCACCGGTGACCGCGCTGCACGCGCACGGCCGGCTCGAACTGCGCGACGTGAGCTTTTGCTACCCCGGCGCGGAGGAGCCGGTACTGCGCGGCATCGACCTGATCGCCCGGCCCGGCGAGACCACCGCGGTGATCGGCAGCACCGGCGCGGGCAAGACCACGCTGCTCGGACTGATTCCGCGCCTGCTGGACGTGACCGGCGGCTCGGTGCTGATCGGCGGTGTGGACACCCGCGAACTCGAGGCCGGGCTGCTGTCGCGCACGGTGGGCCTGGTCCCGCAGAAGCCGTACCTGTTCTCCGGCACCGTCGCCTCCAACCTGCGCTACGGCAATCCGGACGCCACCGACGAGGAGTTGTGGCGGGCCCTGGAGATCGCCCAGGCCCGCGACTTCGTCGAGGCCCTGCCCGAGAAGCTGGACGCGCCGATCGCCCAGGGCGGCGGCAACGTCTCCGGCGGCCAGCGGCAACGCCTGGCGATCGCCCGGCTGTTGGTGGTCAAACCGGAGATCTACCTGTTCGACGACTCGTTCTCCGCGCTCGACTACGCCACCGACGCGGCGCTGCGCGCGGCGCTGCTCGCGGAAACCGCCGAGGCCACCGTGGTGATCGTGGCCCAGCGGGTGGCCACCATCCGGCACGCGGACCGGATCGTGGTGCTGGACGAGGGCCGTGTGGTCGGCACCGGCACCCACGCCGAGTTGATGGCCGACAACGACACCTACCGCGAGATCGTGCTGTCCCAGCTCACCGAGGAGGAGGCGGCGTGACCACCACCGACGAGGGCACCGGCCCGCGCGAGACCGAGACCGAGAGCGACACCGGGACCGAGGCCGCCGTCCCCGCCCGCCGCCCGGGACCGCAGGCCGGCGGTGGGCCGATGACGCGGATGATCGGCGGCCCACCCGTCGAGAAGTCGATGCACTTCAAGGCCAGCAGTCGGCGACTGCTGCGCATGATGGCCCCCGAGCGCGCCCGGCTGTACGCACTGCTGTTCTGCGGCATCGCGGGCGTCGGCCTGTCGGTGCTCACCCCCCGGCTGCTCGGCAAGGCCACCGACACGATCTTCACCGGCGCGGGCCGCGGCGGAGGCATCGACTACGACCACGTCCGCGACATCCTGCTCGTCACCTTCGCCGTGGTGGCCGGCTCGGTGCTGTTCGCCTTCCTCCAGGGCCGACTGACCGCGACCATCGTGCAGCGCACCACCTACCGGCTCCGCGAGCAGGCCGAGACCAAACTGTCCCGGCTGCCGCTGAACTACTTCGACAAGCAGCCCCGGGGCGAGGTGCTCTCGCGCACCACCAACGACATCGACAACATCGCCCAGACCCTCCAGCAGGCGATGGGCCAGATCGTGCGCTCGCTGCTGACCATCGTCGGCGTGCTGGTGATGATGTTCTGGATCTCCCCGCTGCTCGCGCTGGTCGCGCTGATCAGCGTGCCCACCTCGATCCTGGTCACCGTGGTGATCGGCAAGCGCGCCCAGCCGCAGTTCGTCAAGCAGTGGTCGAGCACCGGCAAGCTCAACGCGCACATCGAGGAGATGTACACCGGCCACGCGCTGGTCAAGGTGTTCGGCCGGCAGAAGGAGTCCGCCGAGGTCTTCGACAAGCACAACGAGGCGCTGTACACGGCCGGGTTCAAGGCCCAGTTCATCTCCGGCCTGATCCAGCCGGCGATGTCCTTCGTGGGCAACCTCAACTACGTGCTGGTCGCGGTGATCGGCGGGCTGCGGGTGTCCTCGGGCGCGATGACACTCGGCGACATCCAGGCGTTCATCCAGTACTCGTACGAGTTCAACGGACCCGTCACCCAGGTCGCCGCGATGTCCAACCTGCTCCAGTCCGGGGTGGCCTCGGCGGAGCGGGTGTTCGCGCTGCTCGACGCCAAGGAGCAGTCCCCCGACCCGGAGCCGGCCGTACGCCTGGAGAAGGTGACCGGGCACGTCGCCTTCGAGGGGGTCTCCTTCCGCTACGAGCCGACCAAGCCGCTGATCGAGAACCTGGACCTGGAGGTGCACCCGGGCCAGACGGTGGCCATCGTCGGGCCGACCGGCGCGGGCAAGACCACGCTGGTGAACCTGCTGATGCGGTTCTACGAGGTCACCGAGGGACGGATCACCGTCGACGGTGTGGACATCGCCACGATGACCCGCGAGGACCTGCGCGCGCCGATCGGGATGGTGCTCCAGGACACGTGGCTGATCGGCGGCACGATCGCGGACAACATCGCGTACGGCGTCGGCGACGTCTCGCGCGAGCGCATCGTCGAGGCGGCCCGGGCCACCCACGCCGACCGCTTCGTGCGCACCCTGCCCGACGGATACGACACCGTGCTCGACGACGAAGCCGGCAACCTCAGCGCCGGCGAGAGGCAACTGCTCACCATCGCCAGGGCGTTCCTGACCGAGCCGCAGATCCTGGTGCTCGACGAGGCGACCAGTTCGGTGGACACCCGCACCGAGGTGCTGATCCAGAAGGCGATGAACTCGCTGCGCCGGGGCCGGACCAGCTTCGTGATCGCGCACCGGTTGTCCACGATCCGCGACGCGGACGTGATCCTGGTGATGGAGTCGGGATCGATCGTCGAACAGGGCACGCACGAGGCGCTGTTGGCCTCGGACGGCGCCTATGCCCGGCTGTACGCGTCGCAGTTCGCCCAACCGGCGGCGGAAGTCCTGTAGTCCTGTAGTCCTGTGACCCGGTGGGCGGTCCGGTGCCGGTGGGTCAGGCGCCGGGCCGCCTGGCGGGTTCGGGGGCGGCCGGGGCGGCCGCGCCGCGGCCGCCGGACAGCACCAGGCCGACCAGGAGTTGGCCGACGGCGGTGACCACGAGGGCCGCCATCGGCACCGTCCAGCCGCCGGTGGCGCCGTGCATCAGGCCGAGCGCGAACGGGCCGGTCGCGGCGACCCCGTAGCCGAGCGATTGGGCCAGCGTGGACAGCGCGGTCGTCTCGACGGCGCCGGCGCCACTGCCGCCGATCACCGAGAGCACCAGCGGGAACGAGCAGAAGCCCACCCCGACCGCCACCGCCCACACCACCGGCGCCGCGACCGGCGCGATCAGCAGGCCGGTGAAGCCGATCAGCATGCTCACCGAGACCAGCACGAACGCCGGCCGCAGCCGCCCGGTGGCCCGCACGAACGCGAGCAGCGCGAACGTGGCCGGGATACCCGCACCCTGCGTGATCGCCAACATCGCACCCGCGCCGCCGTGGCTCATCCCCCGGTCCGACAGCAGCGTGGGCAACCACCCCACCAGCGCATAGCAGTTCAACGCCTGCAACGCGAAGTAGGCGGTGACCAGGCGGCCCAGGCGGGTGCGCGCCATCGCCCACGGCGACACGTGCCCCGGGGCCCCGGTGCCGCCGGCCGCCGCGTGCGGGGCGCGGACCAGCGACCACACGAGCAGCGCCGCCACCGCCGGGATCGCCCACACGGCCAGGCCCAGCGAGGGCGAGTCGAGCCCATCGGCCACCGGCACGGCCACCGCCGCGGCCAAGGTCGCGCCGAGCGCCATCACCGTGGTGTACACCCCGGTCAGCACCGACACGCGGTGCGGGAAGTGTCCGCGCAGCAGGGCGGGCAGCAGCACATTGCCCACGGCCAGCCCCGACATGCCCACGACGGTGCCGGTCAGCAGCGCCCAGGTGGCCGGCACCATCCGCAGGCCCAGCCCGGCGGCGAGCGCGACCAGCGCGACCAGGACCGCGTGCTCCGTGCCGAACCGGCGGGCCAGCGGCGAGGCGGTCAGCCCGGCGGCGGCGAAGCACAGGGTCGGCAGGGTGGGCAGCAGCGATGCGGTCACCGAGCCGAAGCCCAGCGTGTCGCGCAGCGCCTCCAGGAGCGCCGCCGCGCTGCTGATGCCGAGCCGCAGGTTGAACGCGATCAGCACGATGCCCACACCGGCCAGCCACGCGGCCCGCCGACGGGCGGCCGAATCGGCGGCGGCGGTCGGCGCCGCGAGCGAGGTGGGGGTGGGGGCGGCGGAAGTCATGGGTCAAAGGTAAGACGTCTGATGAATCCTGTCCAGGTGACGTCCGATCATCGGACGTGTGCGGAGGTATCCTGAGGTCCGGCGACGGTATCGGGGCCGGTCGTCGGATTCCCGTCGTCGCCCGAGGGGCGGCCGTCCCGCCGGCCGCCGAAGTCCCAGGTCAGGAGCCCGCGCGCGATGAGCAGTCTCGAATCCGTGCGCCGGCCGGCGTTGTCCGCCGAGGTGATCGCCCGGCTGCGCGAGCGGATCACCTCCGGTGACTGGCCGGTCGGCGGCCGCATCCCCGCCGAGCCCGAACTGATGACCCAGCTCCAGGTGGCCCGGGGCACGCTGCGCGAGGCGGTGCGCGCGCTCGCTCACGCGGGCCTGCTCGACGTGCGCCAGGGCGACGGCACGTACGTCCGCGCGGTCAGCGAACTCTCCGGCGCGGTCGAACGCCTCTACGGCGGCAGCGACATCGGCCAGGTCCTGGAGGTCCGCCAGGCGCTCGACCTCCAGGCCGCCCGGCTCGCCGCGATCCGCGCCGAGGAGGGTGACCTGGCCGCGCTCGACGACGCGCTGCGCCGGCGCCGGGCGGCGTGGGACGCGCGCGACTTCGACGCGTGGATCGCCGCCGACTGGGAGTTCCACCTGGGCGTCGCCGACGCCGCGCACAATCCGCTGCTGGCCGAGCTGTACCGCAACCTGTCCGGCCCGGTGCGGGCCTCGGTGGCCGACTCCTGGACCGACCCGGGCTACCAGGGCGCGGCCCCGGCCGGCCACGAGGACCTGCTCCGCGCGCTGCGCGACCGCGACCCGGCCGAGGCGGCGCGCCAGGCCGATGCCAACCTGACCGACACCCACGACTGGCACGCGGTGCGCTCGACGAACCACCCGGCGCCGCAGGCGAGTCGCCCGGAGGCGGAGCCGCGGCGTTAGGCTCGACGGTCATGATCTCCGAAGACTCCTCGCCCCGGTCGAGCCCGGCCGGCCCGGGGGAATCGCTGGCCACGGTGCAGCGTTCGCTGGGCGATCCGAGTGTCGAGTTTCCGCTGTGGCCGCCGCTGGTGTCCGGGTGTCCGGTGACGAGCACCGACGAGGTCGCCTATCCGGTCGAGGTGGACTACGCCTACGATCGGGTCCGGCCGGAGCTGTTCGCGCCGGGTGGCCCGCGCGCCGGACTGGCCCGCTGGGCACCGCTGTTGCCACCGCTGCTCGGGTCCGGTCTGGGCGAGGGCGACACGCCGCTGATCGAGCTCGGCGACGGGGTGTACGTCAAGGACGAGTCGCGCAACCCCACCTGGAGCCACAAGGACCGGATCAACCGCTGTACGGTCTCCGCCGCGCTCGCCGTGGGCGCGCCCGGCGTCGTGGTGTCCTCCTCCGGCAACCACGGCGCGTCCGCGGCGGCCTTCGCCGCCCGGGCCGGGCTGCCGGCGGTGGTGTTGGCGTCCTCGGACGCGCCGCCGGCGGTGCACTCGTTCCTGGAGGCGTACGGCGCGAACGTGCTGCCCGTACCGGCCGAGGCGCGGTGGGGGCTGATGCGCGAGATCGTCGACCGGCTCGGCTTCCATCCGCTGAGCAACCTCACCACCACGCACACCGGCCACGCCTTCGGCCCCGAGGGCTACAAGACCATCGCGTACGAGATCCACGCCGAACTCGGCACCCCGGCGGCGGTGTTCGTCCCGACCGGCTACGGCGAGCTGCTGTTCGGGGTGTGGAAGGGCTTCGCCGAACTGCGCCGCCTCGGCCTGACCGACCGCACACCCCGGCTCTTCTCGTGCGAGCCGGCCGCCGGCGGACCCCTGGCCGCGGCGGTGCGGGCGGGCCTGCCGGCCGCACACGTCCCGGTCGGCCGGACCACCGCGTACGCGATCGACTGCCCCGTCGGCGGCTACCGGGGCGTCCTGGCCCTGGAACACGACGAACGGCGGGCCCTGCTCCTCACCGACGCCCAACTGGCGGCGGCCCGCGCGGAGTTGAGCCGCCAGGGCATCTGGGTGGAAACCTCGGCCGCGGCGGGCCTGGCGGGCCTGCGGGCACACGGGCCGATCGACGGCCCGGTGGTCTGCGTGACCACGTCCAGCGGCTTCAAGGACCTCGACGTCGGCACCCACCGACCGGACCCCGTGGAGCCGACGTGGGCGGGGGTCGAGGCCCGCCTGCGGGCGGCGGGAATCGCGGCGTAACGGCGGCGGCGCCGGGGCCGGGTCAGCCCGTCGGCACACGCTCGCCCGCGCGCAGGACGCGGAACACGTGCTCCACGGTGGACTGCTTCTCGCCGACCGGGGCCACGTAGTCGATCGCCGCCCGGGCCGCCGCCTCGCCCAGTGTGCGGGAGATCGTCCAGGCGGCCAGATACTGCGAGGCCATGCAGCCGCCGGCGGTGGCGATCGGGCCGGACGCGTGGAACGGGGCATCCAGAACCTCGACACCGGCCGCCTCGACCCACGGCCGGGAGGTGGCGTCGGTACAGGCGGGCAGGTCGGTCAGCAGGCCGAGTCGGGCCAGGACCAGGGCACCGGAGCACTGGGAGCCGACGAGTTGCCGGCCGGGGTCGAGCGGCAGACTCGCGAGCAGCGTGTCGTCGGCGACCACGTCGCGGGTCCTGATGCCGCTGCCGATCAACACCACGTCGGCCTCGGGGATGAAGTCGAACGCGCGTTGCCCGGTGATCTCCACGCCGTTCATCGAGGTGACCGTCGGCGTGGGCGTGGTGATGTATGCCGTCAGACCGTCGTGTCGACAGCGGTTGACGATGGCCGCCGCCACGAAGCTGTCCAGTTCGTTGAAGCCGTCGAAGGTGACCACGGCAACCTGTGTCATCGACCCATCCCCGTTCGCATCGTGGTACCCACACTCTCCCGGCAGGCTACGCCTCGACGGCCCGTACACCCCCACGACCCCACGGCGGTCGAGCGCGCCCCCTACACGGTCCCCATCCGCCGAGTCACCGCGATCTCGATCACCACCCGCTCCGGATTCACCCTCGGCTCGCGATAGCGCTCGGTGTACCGCCGCACCGCCTCGGCGACGGCCTCCGGATCACGGTTGACCGTCGCGATCCCCTCCAGCGTGGACCAGCGCCGCCCGGCGACCTGGGAGAGCGAGACGCGGGCGCCCGCAGCCGCCGCGAGCACGTTGCGGACCTTCTTGCTCGCGCCGTGCGAGATGACCCGGGCGATCCCGGACACGTCGTCGTACGTGGCGCCGACGGGCACCTGGTGCGGCGTGCCGTCGGGGCGATGGGTGACCAGCAGGCACAGGTGTCGTTCCCGCCAGAAGTCCCGGAAATCCGCGGTGATGGTCGGCGGAACGTGCAACGTCATCGAAATCAGGTCTTTCACGATCGAACCGGCCGAATCCGGCGAAGCCGTCCCGACCCCACCGCCCAGCAGTATGCCGCCCACCGCATGGGCCCGCGCCCGGGGTGGGCCCGCACGGCCATACGACGCGGCCTCAGTCCGTTCGGTAGACCTCCGACATCGCCTGGGCCTGCGCGTACGTCGGCGCGTCGCCCGCCGTCGCCTCCCCGTCGCGGGCGACCGACCACGCCAGGTCCACCGCGCTCTGCACCGCGACCCGGAACAGCAGCGACCCCGTGCTGATCCGCCGCACGCCGAGCTGCGCGAGGCGGGCCCGGGACAGGCCGGTGGGGCTGTAGAGGATGTTCAACGGCGCGTCGGTGGCGCCCACCAGCTTCTCGATCACGGCCTCGTCCTGGACACCCGGTACGAACACGCCGTCGGCTCCCGCCGCCCGGTAGGCCCGGATCCGCCGCACCGTCTCGTCGAGCGAGGCGCCCGGGCCGCCCACCCAGTACGTATCCGTGCGCGCGTTGACGAACAGCGTCGGCGCGGCCTGCTTGATCGCGGCGATCACCGCGACCTGGTGGTCCGCGTCGGTCAGCGTCCCGTCGGCCCGCCCGTCCTCGATGTTGATCCCCGCCACCCCGGCCCGCACCAGCTCGGCGCCCAACGCCGCGACGTCCTCCGGGCGCTCGGCGAAGCCGCCCTCGACGTCGACGCTGACCGGCACCGGCAACCGCGCGATCCCGACCCCCAGGCGCATCGTCTCCTCGCGCGTGCCGCCGACCCCGTCGGGCTTGCCCACCGCGATCGCGACGCCCAGACTCGTCGTCCCGATCGCCGGGAACCCGCGCTCGACCAGCGCCGCCGCCGAAGCGTGGTCCCACGCGTTCGGCAACACCAGCGGCGTGCCGGCCCGATGCAGGGCCAGGAATTCCGCGTAACGATCGGCGTTGGCGGCCTGGTTCACAGTACTCATCGAGCATGCCCTCCGGATCGACGACGACCGCCCGATCGCGGCCGGCCCCGATGATCCTCCCCCACCTCCCCGGGTCCCGATAGCCGAAATCCCGGCCCGCCCCCCGAACCCGCCGCCCACCTGCGGTAGCGTCCCGGCGAGAAGGTCGGAGGCCCCATGCTGCTGCACGAGATCCTGGTCGCCGCGGCTCGGGAGGTACCCGATCGCACCGCGCTGATCGTCCCCGGACACCCGTTCCGCACCACAGCGGCCGCGGCGATCGCCGACCCGCCCACGACGTCCTGGACGTTCGCCGAGCTGGCCGCCCGCTCCCGAGCCCTGGCCACGACCGCGGCCGAGCGCACGTCGCCCGGCGCCCGGGTCGGGATCCTCGCGCACAATCGGGCCGAGTACGTCGCCGCCTACTACGGCGTCCCGTGGGCCGGGCGCGTCCTGGTCCCGCTCAACCCCCGGCTGCACCCGCGTGAATGGGCCGACCAACTCGCCCGCTCCGGCGCGGAACTGCTCCTCGGCGACGCCGATCTGCTGGCGACACTCGCGTGGCCGGGCGGCCCGAGCCTGGAACTGGCCGCGGCCGTCACCGCCGAGCACACCGGTGCCGGCGACCCGCGGGCCGACGCCGCCTTCGCCCCCGCCGCCGACGAATCCGCCCTAACCTGGCTGCTGTTCACCTCCGGCACCACCGGCCGGCCCAAGGGCGTCCGGCTCACCCACCGCAGCCTGACCGCGGCCATGCGCGCCTCGCTGGCCTGCCGCCCCGTCGACCCGGACACCGTCGTACTGACCCCCTTTCCGCTCGCGCACGTGGCCGGCTACCAGGTGTTGGCACACCACCTGGCCCGCCGCCCGGTGGTCGTGCTGCGCCGCTATCTCCCGGCCGAACTGGCCGCCGTGGCCCGCGAGTTCGAGGTAACCAGCCTGTCCCTGGCGCCGACCATGATCGACGCGCTCCTCGACCACGTGCGAGAGGGCGACGGGTTGCGCGAGCGCATCCGCTCGATCAGCTACGGCGCCTCGCCGATCACCCCCGAGCTGATCCGCCGGGTCGACGGCCTGCTCGACTGCGGCCTGGGGCAGGGGTACGGGATGACCGAGTTGTCGGGAAACGCGGTGTTCCTGAACGCCGCCGACCACCGCAACGCCGCGAACGATCGCCCGCACCTGTACAGCGCCGCCGGGCGCCCCGGCCCGGGAGTGGAGATCCGGATCGTCGACGACGCGGGCCGCCCGCTGCCCGCCGGCGCCGTCGGCGAGATCTCGGTCCGCTCCGAGCAGGTCGCGGACGGCTACTGGCAGGTGGACACCGGCGAGTTCGCGGCGGGCTGGTTCCGCACGGGCGACCTGGGCCGCCTCGACGCCGAGGGTTATCTGTACGTCCTGGACCGCAAGAAGGACGTGATCATCACGGGCGGCGAGAACGTCAGCGCCCGCGAGGTGGAGGCGGTCCTGCGCGAACACCCCGGCGTACGCGAGGTCGCGGTGGTCGGCGAACCCGACACCCGGTGGGGCGAACGGGTGGTCGCCGTGGTGGTCCAGGCCGCCGGACACACCGTCGACCCGGACGAGTTGGTCACGCTGTGCCGCGCGCACCTGGCCGGCTTCAAGGTCCCGCGTCGGGTGGTGTTCACCGACGCGCTGCCGGTCACCGGCACCGGCAAGATCAGCAAGCCCGCCCTGCGCGAACGCGTCGTGGAATGGAGCCGCGCCGACTCCCCGGTCGGGCCCAGGGGCTCCTGAACTACTCCGTGCCCGACGACCCCGCGTCGGCCCGCGTCGACCCCGCCTCGGGCCAGGTCCCCCGCGGCCGGATCTCGTACGCGCAGTGCGGCGCGCCGGCCACCATGTGGCTCACCCGCCGCACCTCGGTGTCCGGCAAAGCCTCGCGCAGGAACGCCAGTTCCGACGAGCACGCGGTGCCGCAGCGGATCGCCACGTCGAAGATCGCGCAGTTCTGCTCGACGATCAGCCAACCGCCGCCGTCCGCCAGCGGTCGCGCGGCGGCCAGGTAGCCGTCCTCGTCGAGGATGGCGGCGATCGCGGCCACCCGATCGGCGAGGTCGGGCGCGGTGGTCCGGGTCCGGGCGCGCTCCAGGCGCCGCTCCCGGCGCCGGTCGAACAGGCGGTCCACAAAGCCGGGTTCCTCGGCCTGCGCGGTCTCCAGGAGGTCCCCGACCAGGTCGCCGTAGCGCCGGGGGAACAGGTTCTCGCCGGCCGTGGTCAACCGGTACACGTGCTTCGGCCGGCCCGGCCCCAATCGGGCCTGCCGGTGGGTCACATACCCCTCGGCGACCAGCCCGGACAACTGCTGGCGCATGCCGCTGGCGGTCATCCCGACCGCCTCGGCCAACTCCTCCGCGCGCAGCTCGCCGGCGCCCTTGAGGCGCCGCAATATCTCCCGCCGGGTCTCGGGCAACAGTGCGAACGCGTCCTGCTCGCTCACCCCGCTCGCCTCCCTCGTTCGTCCCGAGTACCCCGAGTGCGTGTCACCTCCACCGGACGGGGCCGCACGGGAAACCCCCGCGCGGCCCCGGACCGGACGTCGTTCCTCAGGCGCCCTTGGCGGCCGAGAGGCGCGCGGCGACGTCGTCCCAGTTGAAGACGTTCCACACGGCCTTGAAGAAGTCCGCCTTGACGTTCTTGTACTGGAGGTAGAACGCGTGCTCCCACGCGTCGATCGCCAGCAGCGGCACGGTGCCCTGCGGGATGTTGCCCTGGTGGTCGTAGACCTGGGTGACCACGATGCGCTGCGACAGCGGCTCCCACGCGGCGACGGACCAGCCCGACCCCTGCACGGTCATCGCGGTCTGCGTCATGTGCGCGCGGAACTGCTCGAAGCCGCCGAAGTCGACGCCGATCTGCTCGGCCAGGTCGCCGGTGGGCTCACCGTTGCCGGTCGGGCCCAGGTTGGTCCAGAACAGGCTGTGCAGCACGTGGCCCGAGACGTGGAAGGCCAGGTCCTTCTCCAGCTTGGAGATGGTGCCGTACGCCTCCTTGTCGCGGGCGTCGGCGAGCTGCTCGAGGGCGGTGTTGGCACCGGCCACGTACGCCGCGTGGTGCTTGTCGTGGTGCAGCTCCATGATGGCGCCGCTGATGTGCGGCTCCAGGGCGGCGTAGTCGTAGGTCAGGTCGGGGAGCGTGTAGACCTTGTCGGCCACGGGAGTTCCTCCTGCGCAGTGGTTGCGGTGACAGAGTCGACCCTATGCTTCTCCCGGGAATACCGGCAAGTTAGGCAAGACTTAACTGTCCTAACCGGAAGTCCCCGGTCCACACTCGGCACACGAAGGAAACGAACGATGCGACAACAAGCCGCCGACGCCTTGGACGAAGCATTCGCACGTCTGCACCGCACCGGCTCCGAATTCGACGACAAGCTGTCCAATCACGGGCCGATGGCCGTCGAAGCCCTCGTGCACGCGGGCCAGTGGGAAGCCGTGCCCGCTTGGCTCGACTCCTACACCCGCCGGCTCGAACCGGTTTCGCGTCCCACCGAGCGCATCGCCCGCGACGCGTGGCGCGAGGCGCTGGGCGACCGCGCCCGGGACGGCGACTGGATCGCCCTGTTCACCGACGAGATCGCCGAACGGCCGTGGCGCGAGGTGCTCGCGCTGTGGTGGCCCAGGCTGCTCCCCGGACTGCCCGGCGGCGCCACCCACGGGGTGATCCGGGTCGGACACGCGGTCCGCGCCCTGCTGGACCTCGGCGAGAGCCCGGTCCGCCTTGCCGAGTTCGCCCACGCCATGGCCTACTTCGCGTCCAGCAACCAGGCCCTGCCCGAACTGCCGCGGCTCGCGGGGGGCCGCACGCCGTTCGAGGCCCTGGACGCCGTCCCGCCCCTGCCGATCGAGGAGAAGGACCACATCAGCCGCCGGCTCGACTTCCTCGCCGGATGGGACGCGTGGCTGACCCCGACCCTGTCGGTGCAGGAGGCCACGACCCCCGAGCAGGCGCAGGCGCTGCTCGCCGACACCGTGCACGCGGCCACCCTGCGCTACCTGCGCCGCGGACACGGCAGCGGGGTGATGAACGTGCACGCGGTGACCGCCCCGAGCGCGGTGTTGCGGGTGCTGCCGGCGCTGCCGCGCGAGCAGTGGATCCCCTCGTACACCACGGCCTGGGCCACCAGCAGTGCGGTCTTCGCGGTCTACTCGGGCCGCGAGGACGCGACCGGTACGCCCGCTCCCGCGCCCGATCCCGTCGAGGCCGGACAGCGTGCCCTCGCGCACGGCGACGAGCACGTGATCAAGCTCGTGGACACCGCGGTGGACGTGTTCGCCCGCTCCGGCGACACCCGCGCGCTGGCCGCCGGCACGCTCGCGGCGGAGTTGATCACGCCGGAGCACTGACCGGTCGCGCCGGGCAAGGCGACACGCCCTCGAACGGGTGAGATTCCCCCACTCGGCGCAGCCGATTGCGTTCGCTGGTGCCGCGCACACGCCGTGCGGCACCAGCGAACCATCCAGTGAACGGAGCCCCCATGCGCATCACACCGCTGCTCACCGCCGCGACGGTCGGCGCCCTGCTCGCCCTGACCCCGGCCGCACCCGCGCTCGCCGACGGCAACGCGGACACCGTCACGAGCGAGACCAGCCGCATCGGCCCGGGCGGCCCGGTCGGCATGATCGGCGAGGACGACGTGCTGCACGACCTGCGGCCGGCCGTGGTGGGTGTGCACCAGGGCATCTCCGGCGGCTTCGTGGAGGTGCCCGCACCGGTGGTCCAGGCCCCGCAGATGCCGCCCATGCCCACCTTCTGAGGCCCGCCCGCCTTCCCACGCGCACCACCCGGACGGCCGCCGCCGGCCCGAACCGCGCGGACCGGCACGCCGCGACCCGGGTCGGGCGCACCCGCTCGATCGGCGCGGTCGACAATGGCCCCATGACCGCACCGAACGCACCCCGCCCGGCGCGCCGATGGTGAGCGTACGACCGATCACCCCGACCGCCCTGGTGGACGAACTGGTCGAGGCGATCGCCCGGCGCGCCGCCGACCGGCCGTGGACCCGGGTGGCCCTGGACGGCGCGGACGCCGCCGAACCGGGCACGCTCGCCGACGCGTTGGTGGCGCCGCTGCGCCTGCGCGGGCATCCGGTGTTGCGGGTGGGGGCCCGCGACTTCCTGCGGCCTGCGTCGGTGCGCCTGGAGTACGGGCACACCGACGCCGAGTCGTACCTGTGGGGCTGGCTGGACGACGCCGGGCTGCGCCGCGAGGTGTTGGAACCGCTGGCGCCCGGCGGCACCGGGCGGGTGTTGCCGAGCCTGTGGGACGCGGCCCGGGACCGGGCCACCCGCGCCGACTACACCGTGCTGCCCGAGGGCGGGGTGCTGCTCCTGGACGGGCCGCTGCTGCTCGGCAAGGGCCTGCCGCTGGAGTTGACGGTGCATCTGTGGTTGTCCCCGGGGGCGCTGCGCCGGCGCACCCCCGCCGAGGACGCCTGGACCATCGAGGCGCTGACCCGGTACGCCGAGGAGATCGTGCCCACGACCGAGGCGGACCTGACCGTGCGCTACGACCATCCCGCGCATCCGGCGCTGGTCGAGCCGCAACGCCGCTGACCGTCGGCGCGGTCGGCCTCAGTCGACCTCGTCCGGGTCCGGGCCGAGCCGCTCGCCCCGGTCGAGCCGGCCGATCGCGTCCAGTTCGGCCGCGTCCAGGTCGAAGTCGAACACTTCGAAGTTCTCCCGGATCCGCGCGGGCGTGACCGACTTGGGGATGACGATGTTCCCCAGGTGCAGGTGCCAGCGCAGCACCACCTGGGCGGGCGATTTGCCGTGCGCGCGGGCCGCCTCGGTGATCACCGGGTCCGCCAGCAGCGCGCCGCCCTTGCCCAGCGGGCTCCACGCCTCGGTCGCGATCGCGTGCGCCCGGTCGTACGCGCGGACCCGGCCCTGCTGGAGGTAGGGGTGCAGTTCGACCTGGTTGACCGAGGGCATCACGGCGGTGTGTTCGAGCAGTCGGGTCAGGTGCTCGGGTTGGAAGTTGGACACCCCGATCGTGCGCACCCTGCCATCCGCGAGCAGCTTCTCGAACGCGCGCCAGGTGTCCAGGTAGCGGTCCCGGCTCGCCGCCGGCCAGTGGATCAGGTACATGTCCACGTAGTCCAGGCCGAGCAGCCGCGCGCTCTCCTCGAACGCGGCGAGCGTCGAGTCGTATCCCTGCTCGGTGTTCCACAACTTGGTGGTGACGAACAGTTCCTCGCGCGGGACGGAGGAGGCGGCCAGGGCCCGACCCACACCCGCCTCGTTGCCGTAGATCGCGGCGGTGTCGATGCTGCGGTAACCCACCTCGATGGCGTTCGTCACCGCGGCGGTGGCCTCGTCGTCGCCGACCTGGAAGACCCCGAAGCCGAGCTGCGGGATGGTGACGCCGTTGTTGAGGGTGACGTCGGGTACGGGGGTGGAACTCATGATGGGGACGGTCCTTCGTGATGGGGGGTGGGGATGGGGGATGGGAGGGCTCGCGGTCAGCCGGGAAGCCGGATGGGCCGAGGGGTCGCCGACTCCGGCACGCCGGAGCCACCCTGCCCGCTCTGCCCGCCGGCGGCCTCGGCCACACCGGGGAGGTGTCCGGCGACCGTGCGCGAACGGGTGGGCGTACGCCGTTCCAGCGCCCGGGCCAGTACCGCCAGGGCCAGTGCGCCGAGCGCCAGCCCGGCGCCGACCCAGTTCGCCGACGCGTAGCCGTGGCCGGCGTCGATCACCAGGCCGCCCAGCCACGCCGCGATCGCGTTGCCAAGGTTGAACGCGCCGATGTTGACTGCGGAGGCCAGGGTCGGCGCGCCGGCGGCGTTGTCCATCACCCGCTTCTGCAGCGGTGGCACGGTGGCGAAGCCGAGCGCGCCGATCAGGAACAGGGTGAGCACGGATCCGACCCGGTCGTGCGCCGTCACGGTGAACAGAGCCAGGACGCCGGCGAGCGCGATCAGCGAGCCGAACAGCAGCGACATCGGGTGCCGGTCGGCCAGCCGGCCGCCCACCGCGTTGCCGACCATCATGCCCAGGCCGACCACCACGAGCAGCCACGTGACGGCGCCCTCGGAGAAGCCCGCGACGTCGGTCATCATCGGCTTGACGTAGGTGAGCGCGGCGAAGACCCCGCCGAAGCCGAGCACCGTCATGCCCATCGCGAGCAGTACCTGGACGTTGCGGAACACCGCGAGTTCGTGCCGTAGGTGTACACCCTCGGGCCGGGGTTGTTCGGGCACCAGGCGGGCGATGCCCACGGCGCCGAGCACGCCGACCGCGGCGACCAGGAGGAAGGTCAGCCGCCAGCTCACCGACTGCCCGATCAGCGTGCCCAGCGGCACGCCCACCACGTTGGCCAGCGTCAGGCCGGTGAACATGGTGGACAGCGCCGCCGCCTTGCGGTCCGGCGCGACCAGGTCGGCGGCGACCACGGAGCCGATCCCGAAGAACGCGCCGTGGGTGAAGGACGCCACTACCCGGCCGAGCAGGATCACCCCGAAGGCCGGGGCGAGCGCGGTCAGCACGTTGCCGAGCACGAACAGACCCATCAGCAGGATCAGCATGCGTTTGCGGGAGACCCGGGTGCCCAGGACGGTCATCAACGGGGCACCGAGGAGCACGCCGATCGCGTATCCGCTGACCAGGAGGCCCGCAGTGGTGATCGAGACCTCGAAGGTGCCGGCGACCTCGGGCAACAGGCCCAGGATGACGAACTCGGTGGTTCCGATGCCGAAGGCTCCGATGGCCAGGGCCAACAGTGCGAGAGGCACGACGTACCCCTTTCCGGGGAGAGCGTGTGGACGGTCGGCGGGGAAGGCCCCGCGAAACCTTGCAGGAACGACTTACGAGCGTCGACAATAATTGCAGACGCCGATCCATGCAAACGCGGGCTATTTCGATTCGGGGGTATCCTCGGGCCATGGGACAACAGAGGCAGGCGATCCAACCGAGGCTGGCGCAGGGCTGGTGCGCGCTCGCCGCGCTGCACAATCGACTCGAGGCGCACATCGAGCGCGCGCTGCAGAGCGAACACGACCTGAGCGTGCGGGAGTTCTCGGTCCTGGACGTGCTCGACCGGCAGGACGGCTTCCACCTGCGGATGAACGAACTCTCGGACGCGGTGGTACTGAGCCAGAGCGCGACCACGCGCCTGGTCACCCGGCTGGAGGAGCGCGGACTGCTCTCGCGCTATCTGTGCGACACCGACCGTCGGGGCATCTACACCGAGGTCACCGCCGCGGGCTGCACACTGCTCTCCGCCGCCCGCCCCACCCACGACCGAGCCCTGCGCGAAGCCCTCGCCAAGGCCGAGGAGCACACCGAACTGGCCCCACTGGTCGACGTGGTCAAGTCGCTCGGCGCTTAGCGCGTGGGCGCGGCACGGAACCGGGGCACATCCGGCCCGACGCCGGACGGATCGAGGCGACCCGTCCGGCGGCCAGGCGGGCCCGGGAGCGGCCGGGCCCTGTCCGGCGGACCTAGGCCAGCACGCTGGTCGGGCTTCCGGTCGCGAGCGCGACGCCGAGGGCGGTGAGCCGGCCCGTGCCCGGGTCGCAGCGGAATGCGGTGATCGTGTCGCCGCGCTGGTTCGCCACGTACAACACGTCGCCGACCAGGGTCAGATCACGCGGCCAGGCCCCGCCCGTCGGGATCTCCTCGACCAGGGACAACTCCGTGCCGTCGACGGCGAGCACCGAGATCGTGTCCGGCCCCCGGTTGGCCGCGTACACGAAGCGCCCGTCCGCCGAGGCCACGATCCCCGACGGCGCGCCTTCGCCGCCGGACAACACGAACGGCTTGCCCGCCACGGTCAGCGCCCCCGTCCGCGGATCGCCGCGCAGCGGGGTGACCGTCGTGTTCAACTCCCCCGCCAGCCAGGCCAGGTCCTTCGGCCCGTACGCGATGTGCCGAGGCCCGGTCCCCGGCGGCAGGGTCACCTTCGGCCCCTCGGCGATCGTCCCCGCCTCGGCGTCGAAGTTCAGGTGGTACACGGTGTCCGAACCGAGGTCACACACCACCAGCCACCCGCCGCCGGCGGCGAACGTCACCTGGTGCGCGTGCGAGGACGCCTGTCGGTCCGCCACCGGCCCGGACCCGGTCAGCCGTACGTGCGTGGCGGCCTCGCCGAGCGTGCCGTCGTCGGCGATCGGGTGCACGGTCACACTGCCGCCGCCGTAGTTGGCCACCACCACGAACCGCCCCGTGGGGTCGGCCGCCAGATGACACGGTCCGGCGCCGAGCGTGGAGACCTCGCCCAGCGGCACGAGCCGTTCGTCCTGCACCGAGTACGCGCCGACCGCGCCCTCGCCGGCCCGCTCGCTGACCGCGTACAGGAAGCGGCCCGAGGGGTGCCGGGTCAGATACGACGGCGAGATCGCGGGAATGGCCGCGGACGGCGTACCGAGCAGTCCGCTCTCCGGGTCCTGCCGGCACACGGTGATGCCGGTGCCGTGCCCGTCCATGTCGGGGGTGTACGAGCCCACGTACACCAGCGGTCCGCGTCGGTCGGAAGCATTTGGTGAGGTCACACGGTTCTCCTGTGGTCCGGCCGGTGGCGGCCGATCATCGGTCGACTCCTGATCCATCGACCGAGCCGGCGACGCCGACCACGCAGATCATCGCGGATCGAACGCGCCGCCGCGGCCGATGTCATGCTCCTCCCCGACCCCACCGCCGGCACACCCCCGCCGAAGCGCCGGAGCCGGCTCACTCGGATCCGCGAACCGCGTAGCCCAGCACCTCGGCGCTCAACAACGTTTCGACCGCGTCCAGTTGCTCCAGCGCGCGGTCGGCCGTCTCGTCCGGATCGACGCCGTCGGCCAGGCGGCGACCGATCCCCCGGAAGACGGCCTGCTGGATTCCGGCGAGTTGGCCGGCGATCAACTCCGGTACCGGGTCGGTGGGCGCCACCCCGGCCTCCTCGGCGAGGGTCCGCGCCAGCGCGTCGGCGCCGGCCTGCTGCATCCGCCACAGCCGGCCCACCAGCACCGGCGATTCCAGCATCACCCGCGCCCACCGCTCGTAGCCCGGAACCAGCCCGGCGTAGGGCGAGCGCTCCTCCACGTCCCGGCGCAGCACCGCCAGCACCGCGCGCGTGGCCGACTCGCCCACCGCGCGCTCGCGCACGATCCGGGAGAGGCGGTCCACCAGTTCCGACTCGCGGTCGAAGAACAGGTCCTCCTTGGCCGGGAAGTAGTTGTACACGGTGTTCACCGAGACCTCGGCGGTTTCGGCGATCTGCGCGACGGTGACCGCGTCGAACCCGCGTTCCATGAACAACCCGGTCGCGATGTCCGAGATGTGCGTCCGGGTGCGGCGCTTCTTGCGCTCACGCAGACCCTCGGCGGGTTCGGTCTCCGTCATGTCGCCATTGTAGTCATCTTGGGGGTTCTTAAATTTTGGGGTCGTTGCAAAAATTAAGCGACTGTGTTTCGGTGGTCCCATGACACCGGTCATCCACACCACCGGGCTCGCCCGGACCTTCCGAACCAAGCGCGGCACGGTCGAGGCCGTCCGCGGCATCGACCTGACCGTCCCCGCCGGCGAGATCCTGGGTTTCCTCGGGCCCAACGGCGCCGGGAAGACCACCACGCTGCGCATGCTCACCACGCTGCTCGCCCCCACCGGCGGCAGCGCCACGGTGGCCGGTCACGACCTGCTGCGCGATCCGGCGGGCGTACGCAGACGGATCGGCTACGTCGCCCAGTCCGGCGGCCTCGACCCGGGCGTGTCCATGCGCGAGGAACTCACCACCCAGGCCCGGCTGTACCGCCTCGACCGGGCCGCCGCCCGGGCGCGCACCGCCGAACTGGCCGCCGCCCTGGACCTGGCCGACCTCCTGGACCGCCCCTGCGCCGCGCTCTCCGGCGGCCAGCGCCGCCGGCTCGACATCGCGATGGGCCTGCTCCACCGCCCCGAGGTGCTGTTCCTGGACGAGCCGACCACCGGCCTGGACCCGGGCAGCCGGGTCGACCTGTGGGACCTGGTCCGACGGATCCGCGACGAGTGGGGCACCACGGTCTTCCTGACCACGCACTACCTCGACGAGGCAGACGCGCTCGCCGACCGCCTCGTGGTCGTCGACCACGGCCGGGTCGTCGCCGAGGGCACCGCACACGCGCTCAAGACCGAGTACGCCGGCTCCCCCGACGCCTCGCTCCAGGACGCCTTCATCGCCATCACCGGCCGGCGCGCCCCCGCGCCCGCCGAGACCCCGATCGCCGTCTGACCCGCCGAGGTGAGCATGTCCACGCCATCCGCGCCTTCCGCGCCGGCCGCGTTCCTGGCCGACACCCTGCTGATCTTCGGCCGCTACTTGCGCCAGACTCTGGCCGCCCGGGTCGGGTTGGTGTTCGGGCTGTTGCAACCCCTGCTGTTCCTGGTCCTGTTCGGGCCGCTCCTGCGCGAGGTCCCACTCGGCGGGAAGGGCGACTCCTGGCAGACCCTCGTCCCCGGCCTCCTGGTGCAACTCGGGCTGTTCAGCGCCGCGTTCGCCGGTTTCGGCATCCTGATCGAAAAGCAGCAGGGCATCCTGGAGCGAATGCGGGTGACCCCGGTGAGCCGCGTGGCGCTGCTGCTCGGGCGGGTGCTCAAGGACATCGTGCAACTGCTGGTCCAGTCGCTGCTGCTGGTCCTGGTCGGGGTGGCCTTCGGGCTGCGCGCGCCGATCCTCGGGATGCTGGTCGGATTCGGCTTCGTCGCGCTGATGACCGCGTCGATCGCGTCGCTGTCCTACGCGTTGGCGATGCGGGTGGACAGCCCGCAGGAGTTCGCCCCGGTGGTGAACTCGGTCAACCTGCCGGTGATGCTGCTGTCCGGGATCCTGCTGCCGATGTCGCTGGCCCCGGACTGGCTGGACGGACTCTCCCGGGCCAACCCGCTGCGGTACGTGGTCCTGGCGGTGCGCTCGGCGTTCGTCGGGGACTACGGGGGCACGGTCGGCACGGGGGCACTGGCCGCGCTGGGCCTGACCGCGGTGTCGGTCCCGGTGGCGGTACGGCTGTTCCGGCGGGCCGGGGCGTAGCGGTCGGCCGGTCCGGGGCCTCGGCGGCGCGGCGCGGGTGCCTACCCGTACCGCGCCGCCGTCGCGCGTGCGCCGGCGGCGATCGCGGCGCGCAGCTCGGGCGGGCCCAGGACCTCCACCTCCGGCCCCAGTCGCAGCAGTTCGGCCACCCCCACCTCGATCGTCTCGATCGGGAGCCGGGCCCGCACCCGACCGTCGGGCAGCGGCTCCCCCGCGCTCGCCTCCACGACCTCGGCGACGTGCGCACCGAACAGGGGCCGCACCATTCCCCGCGCGCCCTCGGTCAACAACACCTCGGCGTCGATCGGCCGCAACCGCGCGGCGAACTCCCGGGACGAGTCCTCCCAGTAGGCCGCCAGATCGAAGTCCGGATCACGCTCGAACACCTCGTCGAGCACGTGCAACTCCTCGATCCGCACCACCCGATAGGTGCGGTCGCGACGCTCCCCCGCCCCGGCCGAGCGCGCCACCAGGTACCACTGCCCCGCCTTGAGCACGAGCCCGTACGGTTCCAGCTCGCGGGTGACCTCGCCGGCCCAGCGCCGGTAGTGCACCCGGATCCGTCGGTCGGTCCACACCGCGCCCGCGATCCGGGAGAGCTCGGGCGAGCGGTCCGCCTCCCGGTACCACCCCGGCGCGTCCAGGTGGAAGCGCGGTCGGGCCCGCTCGACGCGCTCGCGCAGTTCGGCGGGCAGTCCGGCCCGGACCTTGAGCTGCGCGGAGGCGACCACCGCACCCAGACCCAGTTCCGCCGCCGGGCCCGGCAGCCCGGCCAGGGACAGTGCGTGGGCCTCGTCGTCGGTGAGCCCGTTGATCCGGGTCCGAAAGCCCTCCAGGAGCCGATAGCCGCCCGCGGGGCCGCGCTCGGCAATGACCGGCACCCCGGCCGCCGCCAGCGCCTCCACGTCCCGGTAGACGGTCCGGACGGACACCTCCGACTGCTCGGCCAACTCGGTCGCGGTGACGAGCCCCCGGTTCTGCAGGGTCAGCAGGATGGTCAACAACCGACTCGCACGCATGGTCGCAATTGTGGCGGAGCGGACCCCGGCGGCGCCGAACGGGTGAAATGCCCGGCCGAACCGGTGCACTCGGCTCCTGGATCCTCGATCGTGCGCCGTTCGTTGATCGAATATCGAGTGGACTCTGCACGACTGGGATCTCGGGGCCGGAACGAAACGGAGAACGGCGCCATGAGCGGCTTCCTCGACAAGGCCAAGAAGATGGCCGAGGACACGATGAACACCGGCAAGCAGAAGGTCGAAGAGGTCCAGGTCGGCCGGGACGCGTCGGCACTGCTGAAGAAGTTGGGCGCCGCGTACTGGAAGGAGCAGCGCGGCGGCGGCTCGCACGAGGAGGTCACACGGGCCCTGGCGGCACTCGACGAGCACGTGGCCAAGCACGGCGATGCGGCGCTGCCCGGCTGAACCGCCGTCCGGGCCGGGGCCCGGGCACAACGAAGGGGGCCGGGTCCACGACCCCGCCCCCGCTTGTCCGTCGCGTATGCCCGCCGGCCGATCAGGCGACGCTGTCCTCCCGGGTCGCCGACGTGGCCCCCGCGAAGTCGCGGCGCGCGTCACCCGACGCGGCGTCGGCGGTGGGGTCCGCGAACGCCGAGGAGCCGTCCTCCTCGGCGCTGCGCCGCCGCCGGCGCCGAATGAGGGTGACGGTCCCGGCGACGATCCCGATCGCCACGATCGCGGCCCCTATCCAACCGGGCACGCTCGCCGCCGACGGGTACGCGCTGCCCGCGAGCCGGCCCAGCATGATCGAGCCCGGCACCCACACCACGATGCCGACCGCGTTCCACGGGGCGAACCGTCGATAGGGCATCCCCGCCGCCCCGGCCAGTCGCGGCAGCAGTGTGCGGGCGAAGGCGACCCAACGACCCAGCATCACCGTCACGCCGCCCGCGCCCCGGCCGCGGGTGAACATCTCCTCCGCCCGTTCCCACCGATGTTCACCCACCCTGCGCCCGATGCGCCCGGTTCGTATGCGTTCGCTGCGATGTCTGCCGGAGAGGTAACCGAGAGTGTCCCCGGCGAGCGCGGCCGAGGTCGCGATGATCAGTACCGGCACCAGTGCCAGGTGTCCGGTCGAGGTGAGCAGTCCACCGAGTAGGAGTACCGGTTCCGCGGGGGCGAAGACGCCGAGCAGCAGACCCGTCTCGATGATGGCGACCAGTGCGATCACGACATAGGCGTATAGCGGCGGGAGATCCCCCAGCCGATCCACCCACTCGTGCACGGCATCCACGTGGAACCTCCCCGTTAGGCCGCTTGCCATGTGGCCTGACAAGCATCCGCCTTCAATGGTGTCAACGGATCCTGCGCGCGGCCGAATTCCCGCCTACTCCCCTGGCGGTATGGACCTGACAAAAGTCATCCGATCCCGCACGTCTACGTTGGGCACCATGAACGACATCCAAATCCGGCCGGCGAACCGCGACGACCTGGCCGCCATAGTCGGCCTCCTGGTGGACGACACCCTGGGTTCGGGACGCGACTCGCAGGAGGACATGACCCCATACCTGGCCGCCTTCGACCGCCTGTCGGCCGACCCGAACCAGGAGGTGGTGGTGATGACCCGCCCGGACCCGGAAACCGGCGCCCCGAAGGTGATCGGCACCCTACAACTCACCATCATCCCGGGCCTGTCCCAACGCGGAACGACCCGGGCCCTGGTGGAAGCGGTCCGCATCCACAGCGCCGAACGCGGCAACGGCCTCGGCACAACGTTGATGCACTGGACCATCCAACGCGCCCGAGAACGAGGCGCCACGCTGATCCAACTAACCTCCAACAACACCCGAGAAAACGCCCACCGCTTCTACCGAACCCTGGGCTTCACAGACTCCCACGTAGGCTTCAAACTCCCCCTGCGATAACCCCAAAAGCCCCACCCGCCAACCCACCCCCAAAACCAAGCCCCCACCCCAGCCCACAAGCCCACCCAGCCAAGCCAACACGCACCCAAGCAGCCCAACCGCCGCTGGAAGCCCCCAGCCGGGTCAACGCTTGAAGCCAGACAGCCCGGCCGGCGCTTGAGGCCAAAGGCCGCCGCACGGCCCGAGTGCGCTCAAGGCCGACCCGGGGTGCCACCAGGCTCGGGCGCCTACTCGCGCTCCCCAAGCACAATTCGCACGCCCACCGTCCCCGCCACCCCCCGCCGCACCCGGCTCCCGAGCAGCGTCACCCACCCCACCACGCCGAACTTGCGCCGAATCAACCCCCGATACCGCTCCGTCCCGGCCGCATCCAAGAGCGACGCGGTCCCCGGCACCGCCTCCCCCCGCACGCGCCCCCGCGCATCACACTCGGCGACCGTGACCCGCCCGCTGTTACGGATCCGCTTCACCTTCCCGGACGACCGCGCCGTCCACACCCCGAGCGCATCGCCGTCGCGGAACACCCACACCGGAGTGCCCACCGCCCGCCCGTCCCGGCGAAACGTGGTCAGCAGGACGTATTTGCCCGCCGCGAGTCGATCCAGATCCTCGGGCGTTCCGGGCGAAGTCATGCGCGCGAGTCTAGGGCGCACGCGCGGCGCGGAGGCGGCGCACACGAAGCCGTAGCCAAGATCGTCCGCCGCCCGACCTGCCCGGCGCGCCGCCGCGGATGGGACGATGATCCGATGTCGCGCACATCGGAGGAAACCCGCGTCCAGGTCCGCCCCGCCGTCGAGGCCGACGGGACCAGTCTTGCCGAGATAGACCACCTCACGTGGTCCCCCGACGTCACGCCCGCCCCCCGCTGGGCGGTCGACAAGGTCTTCTTCCGCGACGCCGACCACGTGCGCGACACCCTCGTCGCCCACGAGGACGACATCGTCGTCGGCTATGTGCAACTCGAACGCTCGACCCTGTGCCCGGCCTCCGGCCACGTACAGATCATCAACGGCCTCGCGGTACACCCCGACCACCAGGGCCGCCGGATCGGCCGACTGCTGCTGACCGCGGCCGAGGCCGAGGCGCGCCGGCGCGGTGCCCGCCGCATCACCCTGCGGGTGCTCGGCGGCAACGCGTCCGCGCGCGCCCTGTACACGGCCTGCGGCTATCGCATCGAGGGCGTCCTGGAGGGCGAGTTCCTGCTCGCCGGGCGTTATGTCGACGACGTGCTGATGGCGCTCGACCTCACGAACGAGGCCTAGCCGCCGCGTACTTGACCGCCTCGGCGACCGGCACGTCGCCGCCGACCGCTTCCAGCGTGCGGCCGATGGTCCCGGGCTCGTCGAGCAGTTCGGCCAGGATCGCCGCCACGTCGTCCCGACGGATCGCGCCGCCACCCTCGCGTTCGGACAGCGCGATCAGTCCGGTGCCCGGGTCGTCGGTGAGCCGGCCCGGGCGCAGGATGGTCAGATCCAGCGCGCCGCGCGAGCGCAGGTCCTCGTCGGCCTCGCCCTTGGCGGTCAGGTAGAGCGCGAAGTCCGGGTCGGTGTCGGGCGGCGGCGCGGTCGAGGCGCCCATCGACGAGACGATCACGTAGCGCCGCACCCCCGCGTCCTCGGCCGCGTCCGCCAGCAGGACCGCGCCGCCGTAGTCGACGGTCATGGTGCGCTCGCGGGTGCTGCCCGGGCCCGCGCCGGCCGCGAACACCACCGCGTCCGCGCCCGCCAGGTGCTCGGCGACCTCCTCGACCGGGGCCCGCTCCAGATCGCACACGACGGGCTCGGCACCGGCCGCGACCAGGTCGTTCGCGTGATCGGGGTTGCGAATGAACCCGACCACCGTGTGTCCGCGATCGGCGAGCAGGCGCTCCAGCCGAAGGGCGATCTTTCCGTGTCCACCCGCGATGACAATGCGCATGTATGACACGGTAAATTCACAAACCGGGACATTCACCACCGCCGACCCGCGACACGTCCAGGTTCCACTGATCGGCCGCGCCCCGGACCACGCCCCGGACCCACACCCCCACCCAGGCCCCCGCACACTCACGCCCGCACCGCACCACCCTCGGCCGGCGCGACTCCCATCCGCCCCTACAGTCACATGCCATGACAATCACCCCGGGCCCGACCATCGACACCGACCTCACGCACACCCGCGACCTGCTCTTCGCGTACTACAACGCGACCGCCGAGGAGGTCGGCCACGCCGGCTGGGCGTCCCCCGACCTGCTGCCCGAGTGGTGCCGCACCGATCACGACGACCCGGCCGACTACTACGCGCACCCCGGCGCCTACTTCACCGCGCACCTGGCCGGCCGGCCCGCGGGCGGCGTCGGCGTACATCTGCTCGACCCGGGAACGGCGGAGGTCAAGCGCCTGTACGTGCTCCCGCACGCCCGGGGCTACGGCACGGCCCGGGCGCTGATGACCCGCCTGCACGCACACGCCCGCGCCGTCGGCGCCGACCGCTGCGTCCTGGACTGCCTCCCGCAGCGCACCGGCGCGATCGCCCTGTACGAAGCCCTCGGCTACCGGCCCATCCCGCCGTACCGGGAGTACACCGCCCACGCGCCGCTGTCCTGCTTCGAACTCCGCCTCGACGCGCGGGGGTGAACCCGACTTCAGGTCGACGCCCGCCGACTGCCGAAGTCGCCCATGATCCCCCATTTGCCGTAACTTGCCACGTCGCTTCCCCGCACGATCGGGCGGATTTCGCCCTTTGACCTCCCCCGCGCCCCGCAGCCGTTCTATCGTCGCCCCGTTCGGTGTCACCCGTACGGAAGGGGCCGGTCGTGACCCGAGGAGGCATCGGTGCGGCGCGCGTCGGCAAGGCACTGGGGCTCGTCCCCCGCCAGGTCCGCCTCGCCGCCAGAACAGGACTGCTCGCCCAACACCAGGACGGCACCTTCGACGCGGACGCCGTCGCCCGCGCCGCCGCCGACCCGGGCCCCTTCCTCACCGCGCTACAACGCGAGGAACCGCTGACCGCCACCGAGGCCGCGCATCGCCTCGGGATCAGCCGCGAGCGCTTCCGCCGGGTCGCCCGGGCCGCCGGGCTGGCGGTGGTCGACCGGGTGCGGGTCTCGCGCTACGGCCGCGACCTGGAGGTGCGCTACTACCGCACGGCCGACGTGGACACCCTGCACCCGCACATCGCCGCCGACCGCGAACTGCGCGAGGCCGCCCGTACCGTGTCCCGCTCGCTGGCCGCCACCAAGGCCGCCGCGACCCGCGCGCACAACCGCGAACGGGCGCACCACGCGCGCGGCTACCTGGCCACGCTGTCCCCCGACCAACAGACCGACCCGGCCGACGTGATCGCCTTCGCCTGCGCGCTGGCCCGCCTGCACGGCACCGCGCCCGCCCGGCTGCGCCGCTTCATGGCCGACCCGCGCGTACGCGACATCGCCGAGATCGCCGACCAGTGCCGCTACAAACCGGAAGAAATCGCGGAACTGCTCACCGCCGCCACCCCGCGCGCGATCGCCGCGCTGCGCGCCCTCGCCCGGCCGCACCGGGTCTGGGCCACGCTCGGCGTGCCCGCCGAGGACATCGCCCACCGGGTGCCCTCGATCGATCACCACATCAGCGTCGACCTGCTGCACGAACTGGCCACCGACCCCCCGCGCTGGCTGCTCGAACTGCACGCCGACCGCGAGCTCGAACACGCCTCCGCGGCGGTCACCCGCTGGTTGGACCGGGAGTGGCACGCCCAGCAGCGGCGCGCCGAGGCGGTGTGTCGCGCGGCCGAGGCGGTGATCGACCAGCTCGCCGACGACGCGGTCGCCGAGCTGTTCGCGCTGCCCGTGGAGGTGGTCGTGGAACTGCGTCCGCGCAGCAACAAGTGGACGACCGCGTACGTCGAGGAACTGCTGCACACCCGCCCGCTGTGGTTGCGCAGCCTGGCCCTGGCCCATGCCGAGATCGCCCGCCGCGCCGCCGCCCGCACGCGCCGCGAGGCGGCCCGCACCCAACGCCGCCTCAACTGGCGCCGCACCTGGGCGAGGGCCCTGTCCGTCCCCCTGGACACCGTGCCCGACACGGTGGAACGCCCCACACCGGCAGCCCTGCACACCGCGCAGACCGACCCCCCGCCCTGGGCCCGCCCCCACTGACCGACCCGGAACCGGGCCGGCCGGGCCGCTGCGAGCCGTAGCGGTTCAGGCGGGGGCCAGGCCCAGCGCGGTGCGGGCCTCGCCGACCAGTTTGTGCGAGCCCAGGACCACCACCAGGCCACCCTCCCCGGCCAGCTTCCCGGCGCGGCCCAGCGCCGCCGTCAAGTCCGGCTCGACCCAGTCCGAGCGCGCCGCCCCGGCCGCCGTGCGCAGCGCGAACAGCGCCGCCGGGTCGGCCGCGTCGCCGGAGCCGCTCCGGGTCATCACCACGGGCCACTCGACCGGCAGCGCGGCCAACATCCGCGCCGCGGGCTTCTCCCGCATGACGCCGAAGACGACCACCGGCGGCACCCGATCCGCGGCGCGCGCGTGCCGGGCGATCTCCGGCGCGACGGTGGCCAGCCCCTGGACGTTGGTCGCCCCGTCCAGCAACACCCGCCCCGACCACTGCCCCACGCGCGCCGACGCGACCAGTTCGAGCCGTCCGGGCCAGCGGGTCGTGGCCAGCCCCGCGCGCAGGCGCTCGTCGCGGTACGCGGGCACATGGCCGCGCTGTACGAGCGCGTCCACGCCGGCCACCGCGAGGGCGAGGTTGTCGTACTGGTGCGCGCCCGGCAGCGTGCACACCAGGTCGCGATGCACCCCCAGCGGCGTCCGTACGTCGAGGAGCGGCGCACCGCCCGGGCCGCCGTCCCGCGCCTCGACCAGGATCTCCCGCCCCAGCCGCCACACGGTCAGCCCCGTGTGCCCGGCCAGCACCTCCTCGGCCGCCGCGGCCGCCTCCGCCGACAGGCGGCCGAGCAGCACGTGATCCCCGTCCACGGTCGCGCCGACCTTGGCCCGGGCGATCTCCGCCTCGCTTCCGCCCAGCCGCTCGGTGTGGTCCAGGCCGACCCCGGTGAGCACCTTCACGTCGAGCCCGAACTTGCGCACCACCGTGCGCTGCCCGCCGATGTTGGCCTCGGCCGCGACCAGTTCGACCCCCGCCCGCCGAAAGTGCGCCGCCGCCGCGGCCGCGTGCAACGACGAGGCGTTGTAGGCCAGTCCGGTGGCCCGGATCGCGTCCACCGCCTCCGTACAGGCCGCCGCGTACTCCTCCTCCGAAACCGGCACCCCGTCGACCCGGATCCGCTCGCGCGGTTCCTGCAGATGCGGACTCGGCATGCTCCCCACCCGCAGCCCCATCCCGTTCAACGCCGCGACCGCGAACGCGCAGGTGGACCCCTTGCCGTTGGTCCCCACCACCTGCATCCCGCGCAGCGCCCGCTCCGGATGCCCCATCGCCGCCAACAGCTCCGGAAAGTGCCGCCCGTTCCCCCGTACGCGGTGATACTCCTCGACCACGTGCGCGCACTCGCGATAGTCCATGACCCCCGATCGTGTCACCCCGAGCCACCCCTCGGCCACCCACCGTCGCGGTCCTCGGCGACCCGCAACGGCCGGGCCCCGTCCGGCCGCGGCTCGATCCCGGCGCCTTTCGAGGCTCCTCGTCGGTGTGGCAATGGAGGGAGGCCGCTCGCGTGGTGGGGCCTCGTACGTGTACAACTCCTACAGCACCCCCGTACGGCCCGCGCGCACGACACGCCGGGACTCCGGACGAGCACGGTGCCGCGCCGCGACGCCTCGAAGCGGTGTCGTCGGCGGGGGCGAAATGGTGCGACGCGACCCATTGGGGGAACGATTGCGCCACCCGGCGGGCGCACACCACCCACACCCGTGTCACACCACCCCGGGGCCTGACCTGCACCGATACCACGTTTGCCCAGGTCAGTGCATTGTTGACACCGCGCCCGCATCGCCCAGTACGTTCGACCCGGTCCACCGCAGGACGACCGGCAGGAGAACACCCTCCCCGAGCACGCGCACGCCTCCGGGCCACAGGTGGCACAGCCACCGGGCGCCAGGTCCGGAACCGACGTGACACGCGCCCGGGAGGCCGCCCCACGCGGCCACGAACGGCAGAGCGGCACCCGTGCAGCCGCCCCGCCGGACGCGAGCACACCCCACGCCGGAAGGTGAGACCGCGGCAGAGCCCGGTCGCCCAGTAGACAACGACCACCGCGACCGACAGCCAGCCGGTCCGGGGCCGGCCCGAAGGGCGACCGGGTTCCCGCTGCCATCCACCCCTACCGTCGAGCCACCCCTACCGTCGAGCCACCCGCGCCGTCGAGCGGGCCACGGGTCTGTCCCAGGGCGAAACCGAATGGCCGGCTCGTCCGTTGTACCGTCACTGCATCACCCGCCCGGCGCACCACCGTGTCGAGCACGACCGCAGCGATCCACGACGACCCGGCGAGGGGGCCACACGGTGCCGCAGTTCGACCGCGACGCGGCGCCCCGCGCCGGCCACGCGGATCGACAACGCCATCGAAGCCAACGCCATCAAGGAGATGATGTGACCGACCGCGAGCAGACCAGCTTCGCCGATCTCGGCAAGGTGCTCGTCATCATCCCCACCTACAACGAATCGGAGAACATCGAGCCGATCGTTGCGCGCCTGCGCGCCGCGGTGCCCGACGTCGACGTGCTCATCGCCGACGACAACAGCCCCGACGGTACCGGCGACATCGCCGACACCCTCGCCGAGCACGACCCGCACGTCCAGGTCATGCACCGCGCGGGCAAGGAGGGGTTGGGCGCCGCCTACATCGCCGGCTTCCGCTGGGGCATCGATCGCGGTTACGACGTCCTGGTGGAGATGGACGCCGACGGATCGCACCAGCCCGAGCAACTGCCCCGACTGCTCGAAGCGGTCCGGGACGCGGACCTGGTGCTCGGCTCGCGCTGGGTGCCCGGCGGCGGCGCGGTCAACTGGCCCGGCCACCGCAAGCTCATCTCCCGGGGCGGCAGCACCTACTCGCGGCTGATGCTCGGCGTCGACATCCACGACGTCACCGGCGGCTTCCGGGCGTTTCGCCGGGACACCCTGCTGGGCATCGGCCTGGACGAAGTCGCCTCGCAGGGCTACTGCTTCCAGGTCGACCTGGCCTGGCGCGCGATCCGCAAGGGCTACCGCGTCCTGGAGGTGCCGATCACCTTCATCGAGCGCGAACGCGGCAACAGCAAGATGAGCAACACCATCGTCGCCGAGGCGCTGTGGCGGGTCACCGCGTGGGGCGTCGGCCGCCGGGTCGGCAAGTACGCGGACGAGCCGACCCCGGAACCCGCCCCGGGCAAGGCCGCCGATCGGGCCCCGGACGCCGCCCCCGTGCCGGCCCCCGCCGGCCCGACCGACGCCGAAGCCGCCAGTACCTCCGGCACCACCACCGGTGCCACCCCGCCGAGGACGTGATCTCGTGAGTACCCCGCTGCGCCGAGCGGTCAAGCTCCTGCCGATCGTCGTCCTGCCGCTGGCCGAGATCTACGTGATCACCCTGGTGGGCGGCGCCATCGGCGCGAGCGAGACCTTCCTGCTGATCCTGGCCGGCATCGCGGTGGGCTCGCTGGTGATCCGGTACGAGGGCCGCCGGGTGCTGAACCGGCTTCGCGCGCTGGGCGAACGGGCGCAGCGCGAGGGCCAGTCCGACCCGGCCGTGATCGCGGCCCAGGGCAAGGAGGCGACCAAGGCCGCCGCCGACGCCGGTGTGGTCATCCTGGGCGGCGTGCTGCTGATCATCCCGGGCTTCATCAGCGACGCGCTGGGACTGCTGTGCGTGCTGCCGTTCACCCGGCCGCTGGTCCGCCGGCTGATCGGCACCGTGGTGGCGGCGAAGGTGGCGAGCAGCACCCGGTTGAGCGGCATGACCCGGCAGGCCCGGATCCATCGCCCCGACGGCAAGATCATCCAGGGCGAGGTGATCGACCCGGACCCGCGGCGGGACGACGAACCACCACCGCCGCCGCGCCCGCTGCCCTGAGCGTGCCCCGGGCGGTCGGCCGTTCGAAGACACGCGCCAACACGACGCCCGGGGCGCCACGACCGTGAAGGTCGTCGGCGCCCCGGGCGTCGGTGCCACCTGTCGACGGGATCCGCCCGGGCCCGGAGCGGGCTCGCGCGGGGATCGCTCAGGCGCTCTTGCGGTTGTCGCGCGGATCGTGGTGGAGGTTGATCCCACCCGACCGCAGTACGGCGAGGCGCTCGGCGAGCACCTCTTCCAGCTCTTCCCTGGTCCGCCGCTCCATGAGCATGTCCCAGTGCGTGCGTGTCGCCTTGTTCTTCTTCTCCTCGGGCGGCGCGCCGTCCACCAGCTGCGCCACGGCGCCGCAGCTGCGGCACTCCCACGTCGACGGGATCTCCGCCTCGACGGAGAACGGCATCTCGAAGCGGTGCCCCCGGGGGCATTCGTATTCCACGGTGCGACGCGGCGCCAGATCGATACCGCGATCGGTCTCGTAGCTGGTGGCGCCAAGGCGTGTGCCGCGGAGAGCTCGCTCACTCATGAATCGTGCCTCCTGGCTGGTAACCCACATCGACAGGTCTTGCTGTCTCGTCCGATTGCAGAACGCGTGACGGGCCCCGAAGATTCCCGACCGAGGGGTCGACGGGGACGGCTCGGGGTCCGTGACGGTGGGTAGCTACCCGAAAACGGATGATTCATCACATCGCCGGGAGAAAGTGACATAAAACTCGCTCGGTCCACCGGAATCGCCCCGCGAACGCGCCGTCGGCGACGTATACCGCCACGCAGCGAAACCCCACGGGGTGTCACCGGTCGCGGATCTCCGCCCAGACGATCTTCCCGGTGTCGGTGGGCCGTACTCCCCAGTCGGTACTGAGGCCGGCCACGATGCACAACCCGCGATGCCGCTCGTCGTGGCCGGGAGAGGCGATCTCCTTGGGCAGTCGCCCGTCGTGGTCGACCACCTCGACGATCAGCCGGCCCGGATGGTGGCGCAGTCTCAACTCCATCGGCGTGCGGGCGTGTTCGGCCGCGTTGGAGACGAGTTCGGTAACCACCGAGCAGGTGGTGTCGCTGTGGTCGACCAGGCCCCAGCGGGCCAGCGTGGCGCGGACGAAGTCGCGCGCCTCGCGGGCCGAGCGCGGGGTGGGCGGCAGGTCGAGGCCGGCGGTGCGCTCGACGCTGTGCCGGGCGCGCACCAGCAGCAGCGCGACGTCGTCGGGCTCCTGGCCGGTGAGCATCGTCTTGGCCAGCAGGTCGGCCACGTCGGCGACGGTGCAGGTGCCGCCGGTGGTGCCGTCGATGTGCTCGGTGAGTTCCTGGAGCCGGTCGGTGAGCGAGGCGTCGTGCGATTCGACCAGGCCGTCGGTGTACAGCAGCAGCTGGTCGCCGGCGTCGAAGCCGACCATCGCGTCCTCGAAGGTGGTGCCGTCCAGGCCGAGCGGGACGCCGAGGTCGTCCTCGAGGAGTTCGACCTTGCCGTCGGCGCTGATCAGCGCGGGCGGCAGGTGTCCGGCGTTGGACCAGTGCACGGTGGCGTCGCCGGGGTCGTAGACGGCGTAGACGCAGGTGATGATCTGGTCCTCGCCGCCGAGCCCGGTCACCAGCCGGTTCAGATGGCGCATCACCTGCGCCGGCGGCAGGTCCATGACCGCGTACGCCCGGACCGCGGCGCGCAGTTGGCCCATCACGGCGGCGGCCTGCAGGCCCCGGCCCATCACGTCGCCGACCACCAGGGCGATCCGCCCGGCGGACAGCGGGATCACGTCGAACCAGTCGCCGCCGACCTGCTGGCCCTTGGCTCCGGGCAGGTAGCGGAAGGCGATGTCCAGCTCGTCCAGGTCGGGCGGGACCTGTGGGAGCAGGCTGCGCTGGAGTTCCACGGCGGTGTCGCGGACGCTGCGGAACAGCCGGGCGTTCTCGATCGCGGTGGCGGCCTGGGCGGCGATGCCGAGGGCGAGTTGTTCGTCGCGTTCGGTGAACACGTCGGGCCGGGTGTGGCAGAAGGAGAACGCGCCCAGGTCCTCGCCGGTGGCGGTGGTCACCGGGATGGTCAGCAGGCTGCGGACCGGGGGTTGCCCGGCGGTGCTGACCCGGTAGGGCAGCAGTCGGGCGGCGCCCGGGTCCTCGGTGAGGTCGCCGCGGCGCACGGTGGCCGGCGGCACGACGGTGGTCTGCGGGCGGGTCCGCGCCGCGAGGGTGGGGCGCGGGCGCGGGAGACGGTCGATCAGGGTGGGGTCGGGGCTGGTGACCGCGTAGCGTGTGTCGGCGACGCCGCCGGTGTCGTAGTCGATGTAGCGGAAGATGCCGTGTTCGGCGGCGATCACCGAGGTGGCGGCGTCGGTGGCGGCCTGGACCAGGCGTTCGAGGTTGAGTTCGCGGGTGAGCTTTTGGCCGACGCGGTAGAGCGTCTCGACGATCCGGGTCTCCTGGTCGAGCCGGCGCTGCTTGTAGGCGAGTTGTTCCTGCTGCGAGCGCACCCGGTCGCGGGCGTCGGCGGCGACCAGGGCCGCCTGCGCGGAGGTGTCCTCGTGGGCGGCCAGGAGTTGTTCGAGCGCGTCCAGGCGGGCGGCGGCGAGGTGTGTGACGGGGGTGTGCCGTCCCGGGCCGCCGGCGAACAGGGGCGCGGTGTTGAGCGGGAGCAGGGCCAACCGGGTGGAGACGGCGACGGTGCGGAAGAGTTCGGCGATCCGGGCCGGGACGTATACGCGGGTGAACATCAGGACGGTGAACAGTTCGCCGTCGGGAAGCTTGCCGGCGTAGCCGACCACGGATTTTATGCCGTGGCTCCGGATGAACTCCTTGTCCGGGACGGCGCTGCCGGCCAGTGCGTCGGGGATGTGGGTGATGTCGTGCCGGTCCCATTCGGTGTCGCCGCTCAGCGGGCCGGCCACGATCTCCTCGGCGGTGACCCCGAGTTGGGCCAGCATGGCGCTGATCATCGGCGCCCGGCGAACCGCCTCGGCGCTGGGGAAGGCGACCACCTGGTGCTGGCGCGAGCGGGTGCGGTCGCACCAGTCGGGGTGGTCGCCGGTGGTGGCGAGGAGGGTGAGGCAGCGCAGGTCGGGGTGCGGGACGAGGTCGGGTTGCCGACGCAGGGCGCGCTGTTCCAGGTCCGGGGTGAGGTTGCGCCAGGGCATGGTCTGGAACAGGCGGGTGAGGACGAGTTGGGACCGTCCGGTGTCCGGGTCGCGAAAGGTGGTGCGCAGGTGCTGCACGATCGCCCGGGCGGCGTCCTCGGTGGTGGCCGATTCGGCGGTGACCCGGCGCAGTTCGGAACTGCACACCACCATGTCGCTGACGGTGAAGTTGGCGAGGTCGAACACTGGGCGTCCACGTCCTCCGTGGGGGTGCGGGGCACCATCATGGCGCGGCGGTGCGGGTGAAGTGATGTGTTTTGTGTATTTGGTGGCGTGCCGGGCGAAGACCGGGTACACGTCGAGGCCCTCCGAGCCGTGGTCGCTCGGAGGGCCTTCGGAAGCGTGGGGGCGGCGCGGCGTCCGGGGCAGGGGGCGCGCGCCGGGTGGTCAGGCGGTCGGTTCGGGCTCTCGCCGGCGTTCCTTGGCGAGCGAGATGGTGGGGTCCTCGACGGTGAGCGTGTCGGCGTGGTGCGGCAGCAGCGCGAGCAGGCGCCGGCGTTCGGCCTCGGGGGTGTCCTCTTCGAGCGGATCCGGGGTGTGCGGGACCTGGATGCGCACCACCGGGCCGTTGCCGATCCGTACGTAGCCGCGCCCGGGTGGCATGTCCTCGCCGCCGGAGACGCCGGGGCCGGTGCCCAGGACGGTCCGGATGGTCTCGGGATCGAGCGGGCCGAGGACGACGCGCGCGTGGGTGTCGGCGATCAGCGCGGGGCGCAGCCGGTCCAGGTGGGTGGGGCGGGTGCTGGTGATCACGCCGATGTGGGTGGCCCGGCCCAGGCGCAGCGGCAGGTCGAGCAGTTCCTGGGGGTCGGTGGTGCCCTGGCCGGCGGCGAGGTCGCTGAGTTCGGTGATCTCGTCCAGGATCACCCACAGCGGACGCCGGGCGTTGTCCGGGACCGGCGTGCCGTGTTGTTTGGCGTGGGTGACGGCGGCGATCCGGCGCTCCGTCTCGTGCCGCAGCCAGGTCAGCGTCTCCAGGGCGCCGTGGTAGCCGGTCTCGATGCGCAGGATGTTGCGGCGCCCGGCCAGGCAGGCGTAGTCGCCGGAGCCGCTGCCGTCGATCACCACGATGTCGCCGTCGCGGGCGGCCTGGAGGGCGATGGTGCGCAGCAGGTTCGACTTGCCCGCGCCGGGGGCGGCGACGGCGAGCAGGTGCGGGTCGGTGCTGCGGTTGCCGGTGCGCCAGATGACCGGCGGGAGTTGGTGGGTGGCTCCGTCGACCCGGATCGGGGTGCGGCGGTTGGTGCTGTCCGCGTCCGTGATGCCGAGGAGGATCTCGCAGGGCGCGGTGACGAACTGCTGGGCCGGGACGGCGGGGGGCAGCGGAGGCAGCGCGGCGACGGTGAGGCGGTTGTTCTCGGTGTCCCAGTCGTGGAAGTACTCGCGGCCGCGGCCGAGCTTGGCCTGGAGCACCCGCTCGATCCGGGCACGGGCGCCGGGGTCGTCGTCGGTGAAGTAGGGGCTGTAGGTGAGTTCGAGGCGGGTGATCCGGTCGCCGTCGAGTTCCCAGTCGCGGAAGGCGTCGCGGTAGGCGCCGCCAGGGCGGAAGAACCTGGCCGGGTCGTGGTCGTCGGCGAGGTGCGGTACGAGGCCGTTGTAGACGGCCTGGAGCCGGAGTTCGGTGGGGTCGGGGCCGGGCTCGGCGGCGGGGGGCTTGTCCGCGTGGCCGAGCCAGGCGGCGGCGGCCAGGATCAGCAGCAGGGCGATCAGCGGGGCATACGGCAGAAAGTAAAGGGCGAGCACCGCGCCGGCGACGACCGCGGCCCCGGCCTTGCGCTTGTCCGCGGAGGCGTTCTTCCACCAGGTCCGGGCCCAGGCGAGTTGCCGGTTCAGGCCGCGGCCGAGAGTGAGCACGGGCGAGAAGGTGTCGCGCGTGTGCTGCTGGATCCGCGTGGCGCGCGAGCGGGTGGTGCCGATGCCGTCCTTGGCGCGCTGGGCGATGGCGGCGAGGGATTTGGGGCCGGGGGACATGAGGTCTCCGTGGGGGGTTGGTGCGGGTAGGCGGGAGGCCCCGGTTCGGGGGACGATCCGGGGCCTGTGCGTGACGTTGGGAGCGGTCCGCCCGCCGCGCTCGCCTCGGCGCACGGGTGAGGCACTCGAAGGCGGCGCCTGTGCGAGGGCTTCACCGGTGCGCCGAGGCGCGGCGCCGGGGGTGCGGGCGCGGCGGCGGACCGGCGGGGCGGCGGTTCAGAAGGTGATGCCGCTGAGGAGGTTGGCGATGCTGTTGGTGCTCGCGGTGATGTGGGGGGCGATCGAGCTGCCCGCCAGATAGAACCCGAAGAGGGCGCAGACGAGGGCGTGCGGGATTCGCAATCCGTCCTTGCGGAACAGGACGTAGGCGATGACGCCGAGCAACAGGACGCCGGAGATGGACAGAACCATGGGGACTCCTTCGGGCGGTGCACTCAATGCGTGGGGGTTGGGGTGAGGATCCCGGTCCGGGCGATCCCGTAGAGGACCAGAACGGTGACGCCGAGGCGACCGGGGGTGGACAACGCCCAGAGGGCGAGGTGCAACGCGATCACCAGCGGGAGCGTGGCGATCGCGTAGACGGTGTGGAACGCGCGGGACTGCGCGTTCGTGGCCCGGACGGCCGGGGCGACTGTGCGACGGACGACCGAGACGAGGGTGGGCGCCGCGGGGGCGGCGGGGGCGGGAACGGGCGGTGGGACGGGGGTGGGGGCGGGCGCGGGCGTGTGGCCGGCGGTCTCGGGGGCCGGGTCGGCCGGGGACGTGGTGCGGGGGTAGGGCAGTAGTCGTTGCCGCAAGGGGGTGAGGCGCATGTGGGTGGTTTCTCCCCGAGGTGCCGGGCGGTTGGCCTATCGATGTATTACTTAAAGTCCTCTTATCGTGACAAATGGTGCGCACGTGTCAAAGCATCAAACGGGTGGAATCACCATCTTTTCCTTGACGAACCACCCGTATGGAGGACGCGCGGAACCGCTGGACGCGGGGACGCGGCGGCGCCGCGGCGCGGGGCGCGGGGCGCGGGGCGCGGGGCGCGGGGCATGCCCGCCGGCGCGGCCGGCTTCTGGCAGCGTGTGGCCATGGCCATCCTGCTCGTGGTGCACCACACGCCCTCGCCCACGCTCGCCGAAATGCTGGAGGCGACCCTCGCGGGCGCCCGCGATCCGGAGATCGAGGGGGTGGAGGTGCGGGTACGAGCCGCCCTCACCTGCTCGCCGGTGGAGGTCCTGGAGGCGGACGGCTACCTCCTCGGCACACCCGCGAACCTGGGCTACATGTCGGGGGCGTTGAAGCACTTTTTCGACACTGTTTATTACGTGTGTCAGCAAGAGACGACGCGGCGGCCGTATGGGCTGTACGTCCACGGTGGCAGCGACACCACG
This sequence comes from Embleya australiensis, assembly GCF_051903075.1. Taxonomy (NCBI): domain Bacteria; kingdom Bacillati; phylum Actinomycetota; class Actinomycetes; order Kitasatosporales; family Streptomycetaceae; genus Embleya; species Embleya australiensis. Next base: position 6,664,777 of record NZ_CP182422.1, on the reverse strand, counting down.
GGGGCGGTGCGTTCGGTCGAGGCGGCGGCGACCGGTCTGCAGTGGCGTCGGGTGCGGCCACCGGTGGAGGTGGCGGGGCCGCCGACGCGGGAGTCCCTGGCGGGCTGTACGGAGTTGGGCGCGGTCGTGGCGGCCGAGTTGATGTCGCAGGAGTAGCGCGGCCCGCCCCGGGAGGCGTCCTCCCCCGACCCGGTCGCGGGCTACTCGGGGATACCCCGACGGGCTATCGACCTTGGGGCGGCGCGGGTGGGAGGTTGATTCGGTGGCAGATTTCGCGAATCCGCACAAGACGACGGCCGACGACATCGCGCGGGCGCTGCGCCGCGCGGAGGCGGAGCGGCTTCGTGGGGTCGAGGCGGCTCGGGGGGACGGGCCGGGGGTGGCGCGGGAGGCGTTGCGGCGTGTATTGGTCGCGCGCGAGCCGGCTCGGATCGCGGGGAGGCGACGCGACGGGGGGACGGCTGCGGGCGCCAACGCGACGGCGGGTGGGGCGACCGGGTCGACGGGCGCGGCCGGGGGCGGTGTGCGCCACGGCGGCGGGGCCGTACTCGACGCGCTGCGTGGCCGATCCGCGGCCGCCGCGCCGGGCAAGGCCCGCAGCCGGCCCGGCCGGCAACCCGCCGCCGTGCCACAGCCCGCGCGGCCGGCCGGCAAGTCGCCCGCCGGGCCGCGGCACACGGCACCCGCCGCGCCACACCCGGCCGCGCCGCAGCCCGCCCCGGCGGGCGACGCCACTCCCGATGCCGGAGTGCCGTGCGTCGACCTGGCCGAGACGGTACGCACGGCCCCGAGCAAGGCCGCCGTCATCGAGCGCGCACGGTGAGGGCAATTCCCTGGGCATGTACGCCCCGGTCCCCACCTCCGCCCGGCAGGGCGCGACCACCATCACCGTCGAGGTTCCGGAATTCCCGACGAAGGCGGCCCTGGACCAGGTCACCGCAGCCCACGCCGAGGCGATCGACGGAATCATCCTCCGCAACCCCACCTGACCATTCCCACCCCACCCCACCGCGACCGGCACATTCGGTCCACGCGCTAATCGGGGGGCGACTCGTCGGCGAGCCGGTTGTTGCGGTCGATCTCCGCCATGTGCGTCTCGGCCCAGACCCGTAGGACGGAGAGCGGTCCTTCGAGGGACAGGCCCAGCTCGGTGAGCCGGTAGTGCACGGCGGGCGGCACGGTGGGTTCCACGCGGCGCGCGACCAGGGCGTCACGGACCAGGCTGTGCAGGGTGACGGACAACATCTTCTGGGAGATGCCCGGGATACGGCGCCGCAGTTCCGCGAAACGGAGCTCACCCGGAGCCTCCTCGGCCAGCACCTTGACCACCATCGACGTCCACTTGGTGCCGATACGGTCCAGCAACCGGCGGGTCGGGCAGCCCGGATCCAGCAGGTCCCCGCGCTCACCGGGTCGCGGGTCACGTGCGCCGGGCCTCGACGTGGTCACCTGGGGCTCACCACCTGAAGCGAAAGTGCCGTCTTGGGCGGACCAGCGTAGTTCCCTAGCGTGACCTGGTCACCATCACTCACCAAGTACCCGGAGTTCCGCCATGCCCGAACTGCGCCGCGTCCTCGCCAACGGTGTCGAACTGAACGTCGCCCTCTGCGGATCGGGCCCGGCCGTCCTGCTGCTGCACGGTTTCCCGCACACCTGGGAACTGTGGACGGACGTCATGGCCGATCTGTCCGGCCGCTACCGCGTCATCGCGCCGGACCTGCGCGGGTTCGGCGCGAGCGGCCGGGCCGCCTCCGGGTACGACGCGGGCACCCTGGCCGAGGACGCCGCGACGCTGCTCACCACGCTCGGCGTGTCCTCGGCCGCGGTGGTGGGCATCGACGCGGGCACCGCGCCGGCCTTCCTGCTCGCCCTGCGCCGCCCCGATCTCGTCCGGCGCCTGGTCGTCATGGAATCTTTGCTGGGCAGGCTGCCCGGCGCCGAGGACTTCCTCGCCGACGGGCCGCCGTGGTGGTTCGGCTTCCACTCCGCCGCGCCCGACCTGGCCGAGACCGTGGTGGAGGGCCACGAGGCCGCCTACGTCGACTGGTTTCTCAATGCCGGCACGCTCGGCGACGGTGTGCGCCCCGCCCTCCGGGACGCATTCGTCCGCGCGTACACCGGCCGCCAGGCGTTGAGTTGCGCGTTCTCGTACTACCGGGCGCTGCCCGAGAGCGCGGAACAGATCGAGCAGGCGGTCGCCGGCTCGCGCCTGACGGTGCCGACGATGGCGCTGGGCGCCCGGCCCGTCGGTCCCGCGCTGGAACGCCAACTCCGCCCGATCACCGACGATCTCACCGGACACGTCATCGAGGGCTGCGGCCACATCATCCCGCTGCACCGACCGCACGCCCTGCTCACGCTGCTGCACCCGTTCCTGGCCGGCGACGCCGCGCAGACGGCGTGACCGGGGCGGGGCCGACGTCGGCCCAAGTCACGGGTCCCGGCCGGGGGAGTCGGTGTGGCGGCGTGGGCCCACGCGCGGTTGAGGGCGGGGGCGGGGGCGCGGGGTGGGACGTCGCCGGGCGGCCGTGGCGCGGCGGGTGGGGTCGTGCCCGGGGCGGGGTGGGCGGCGTGGGCGGTGGCCCCTGGTCGAGCCGGCGCGGCCGTGGGTTGCCGCCAGGGCCGCCGCGACCGAGCCCATCGCGCCGACCAGTGCCGCCAGCACATCCCGCATGACCCCTCCCGAGGTGCGGAACCGGGTGTTCCGCACAGGGCCCACAGTGCCGAGGGTCGGCGGTGAGGCGCGGAGGGGGCGGGCCGGCTGTGGACAAGTCGGGGGTTGTGGAAACGCGCTTTGGGTGTGGCCCGGCTCAGGCCATGATGGCCGCGCCGGAGAAGCCCGCGTAGGTGGTGGGGCGGGTGCGTTCGGTCTCGGCCACCGCGGCGGACAGGCGGCGGATGGCTTCGGTCAGGGTGGCCGGGTCGTGCGCGTAGGGCAGACGGACGTGGTGTTCGAAGGTACCGTCGGTGCCGAAGTGGGTTCCCGCCGCCACCCGCACCCCGTGTCGGGCGGCGGTTTCGGCCAGGGTCAGGCTGGAGGTGCCGTCGGTGCGTACCCACAACGACAGGCCGCCCAGGGGCATCGAGAAGGTCCAGTCGGGCAGGTGCTCGGTCAGCGCGTCGGCCAGCGCCCCCCGGGCGGCGCGCAGCGCGGGCAGGCGCGTCTCCAGGATGGCGTCCTCGTGGTCGGTGATCAGGTGGTGGGTGACCAACTGGTCCAGCACCGGGGCGCCGACGTCGAAGGACGCACGGGTGGCCGCGATGCGCCGGACCAGGTCCGGGGTGGCCCGGATCCAGCCGATCCGCAGGCCGCCCCAGAAGGTCTTCGAGGTGGATCCGATGGTGACCACGTTGTTGGTCCGGTCGAACGCGGCCATCGGCAGCGGCCGGTCCGCCGGGGCGAGGTCCAGGGCCAGGTCGAAGCAGGTCTCGTCGATGATCAGCGTGGTGCCGGTGTTGCGGGCCAGGTCCGCCAGCGTGCGCCGGATCCCGGGGTCGGCGAGGTGGCCGGTGGGATTCTGGTAGTCCGGGATCAGGTAGGCCAGTCGCGGCGCCGCGGTGCGCAGCGTGTCGCGCCAGGTCTCCACGTCCCAGCCGGTGTCCGTCATCGGCACCGGGACCGGACGGTTCCCGGCCTGCCGGATCGCGTCCAACACATTGGCGTAGGTGGGTGATTCGACCGCGACCCGGTCGCCGGGGCCGGCCAGCGTACGCAGCACCAGGGTCACCGCGGCGAGGGCGCCGGGGGTGACCAGGATCTGGTCGGGCGTGGTGGGCACGCCGCGGCGGGTGTAGCGCTGGGCGAGCGTGTCGCGCAGCACCGGCAGGCCGCCGGGGAGGTAGCCGTGGCCCGTGGTGTAGGTGGGCAGCGAGTCGGTGGCGTCGGCGACCGCCTGGTGCAGCGCGCGGCCGGGGCCGGGCAGGGCCGCCACGCCGAGGTCGATCACGCCGGTGGTGGTGCTCGGGCTGAGGCCTCGGGTGGGGATCTCGGTGTGCGTCCCGGGCAGGGTGGTCCAGCTGCCGGAGCCGCGGCGGCTGGTCAGGTAGCCGTCGGTGCGCAGCAGCTCGTACGCGGCGGCGACGGTGGTCCGGCTGATCCCGAGCCGGTCGGCGAGGCCGCGTTCGGCGGGCAACCGCGCGGTCAGCGGGATCCGACCGTCCAGGAGCAGGGCGCGGATGCGGTCGGCGAGCGTGCGGTACGCCGGGCCGGTGCGCGCGGCGGACTGGGTCGCGGTGGTCCAGGGGTGCAGGAGGTCGGCGAGGCGGGTGCTGCTGACGGTCAGGTGAGGCGCGCTCATCAGTCCACTCCTGTCGAATTGGCTATGGATCCGTGATCCGGTGTCCGCGATTCTTTCACCGTTGGCTCTTTTTTGGCAGTCAGGCGCGGAACAGAGGTGCACGGTGGCTTGGTCGTGGGTCCGACGTTTGGTCCAGTTGTACGCGGGGCTCACGCTGTACGGGTTCAGCATGGCGTTGATGATCCGGGCCGAACTGGGCCTGGACCCGTGGGACGTGTTCCATCAGGGTCTCGCCGAGCGCACCGGGTGGAGCTTCGGCGTGGTGACGATCGTGGTGGGCGCCGCGGTCCTGCTGCTGTGGTTGCCCATGCGGCAGCGTCCGGGGCTCGGCACGGTGAGCAACGTGGTGGTGATCGGCCTCGCGGTGGACGCCTCGCTGCGGTGGTTGCCCTCCCCCGACGCGTGGGCCTGGCGCGCGGCCTTCCTGGTCTCGGGTGTGGTGCTGAACGCGGTCGCCGGCGGCGCGTACATCGGCGCCCGGCTCGGGCCGGGGCCGCGCGACGGCCTGATGACGGGGATGGTGCGGCGGACCGGGCGTTCGGTGCGGTTGATCCGGACGAGCATCGAGGTCGCGGTATTGGCGGTGGGCTTCGTGCTCGGCGGCTCGGTCGGGCTCGGCACGGTGTTGTACGCGCTCACGATCGGCCCGCTGGTGCAGGTCTTCCTGCCGCTGCTGACCGTGCCGGAGCGCGCGACGGATCGCACGGTCGCGGCGGGCGGATCCGGCTCGGGTGAGCCGGCCGAGCCGGCGCCGGGGTCTTCGGGGACCCCGGCGCCGACGCCGGCCTGCTGACCTCGGTCGCGCCGGGGTGCTCGCTCACGCCGGTGTTCGCTCACGCCGGGTCGAGCGCTCCCTCGGCCGCGTACACCGTGGTGCCGCGTACGGCGGTGCGCAGGCAGCGCGGCAGCGGCAGTTCGGGATCCAGGTCGGGCAGGCCCGGGGTGCCCGAGCGCGGGTCGGTGGACCAGCCGGAGAGCCGGGTGTCGGGGGCCTGGACGACCAGCTCGGTGGTGTCCCACACCGCGTAGGTGGCGGGCGCGCCGGGGACGAGCACACCCGCGTCGTCGCGCCCCGCGGCGCGGTGACCGCCGCGCGTGTGGGCGGCGAACGCGGCGCGCACGCTGATCCGTTGCCCGGGCGTGCGGTGGAAGGCGGCGGCGCGGATCGTGCCCCACGGGTCGAGCGGGGTCACCGGCGCGTCGGAGCCGAAGGCGAGCGGGACGCCGGCGGCGCTGAGCGCGGCCAGCGGGTTCATCAGCGCGGCGCGTTCGGCGCCGAGGCGGCGCGCGTACATTCCGTCCGGGCCGCCCCACGCGGCGTCGAACGCGGGCTGTACGGACGCGGTCAGGCCGAGTTCGGCGAACGCCTTCACCGCGTCGGCGTCCAGGAGTTCGGCGTGTTCGACCCGGTGTCGCAGGGCCCGGAACGCAGCCGCGTGCGGTCCTGCGATGAGGTCGCGCGCGGCGGCGAGGATCGCGCCGATCGCGGCGTCGCCGATGGCGTGGAAGCCGGCCTGGATCCCGGCCCGGGTGCACGCGGCGAGGTGTGTGGCCACCTGCTCGGCGTCCAGATGGGTCAGCCCGGTGCCGGGGTCGTCGGCGTAGGGCGCGTGCAGGCACGCGGTGTGCGAACCGAGCGAGCCGTCGATGAACAGGTCGCCGCCGAGCCCGTGCGCGCCCAGGTCGGCACGCAGCGCGCGGGCGTGCTCGGCGTCGTGCGCGAGCGCGCCCCAGTAGCCCACGACGTCGGGGCCGGCCTCCTCGGCGGCCAGCGCGGCCAGCGCGCGGAAGTCGGCCTCGCCGGCGATCTCCGGCCCACCGCACTCGTGCAGCGTCCCGATCCCGAGCGCGGCGGCCCGCTCCCGCGTGACGCGCTGCGCGGCGAGCCGGTCGGCCGGGGTCAGCGCGGCGTAGGCGGCGGCCCGCGCGACGTGGTGCGTGGCACCGGTGAGCGGCGTGTCGCCGTGTTCGCCCGGGACCAGCGCGAGCAGCGCGGGCGAGCAGGCGGCGGAGTGCACGTCGGTCCGGGACAGGTACACGGTCGCGCCGCCGGCGGCCCGGTCCAACTCGGCGGGCGTGGGCGGGCGTCCCTCGGGCCAGCCGGTGTCGTCCCAGCCGTGCCCGAGCACGACGCGGCCCGGCCCGTACAGCCCGCGCGCCTTCGTGTACTCCGCCAGCGCGGTCAGCGCGTGGGCCAACGACGGGGCGCCGGTCAGGTCGAGCCCGGTCGCGGCGAGGCCGGTCGCGGTGGCGTGCACGTGCGCGTCGACGAACGCCGGGGTGACCAGCGCGCCGCCGAGGTCGAGCACCGCGTCGACGGCGTCGACGTGCGCCGCGGCCGCCCCCTCGGCGCCGATCCAGGCGACGGTGTCGTTCTCGACGACCATGGCGGTCGCGAAGGGATCGGCGGGACTGTGCACGGCGCCGTTGCGCAGGAGGAGCGTGGTCATGCCCCCCAGTGTGGCCCGCCCCGAGGCAACGCCGAGCCGGAGGTCACCCCTTCGAGCGGCGCGGGCCTCGCCACGAACCGCGTCCGGGGCCGCCCGGACCCGCCCCGCCGCCGTCGGGGTCGGCTCAGAAGCGGGGGGCGCGGGCCTCGTACGGGGTGGACAGGACCACCGTGGTGCGGGTCGATACGCCTGCCTGAAGGCGGATCCGGGCCAAGAGCGTCTCCAGGTCGCCCGGGGTCGGGACGCGGACCTTGAGGATGTAGCTCTCGTCGCCGGCCACGCTGTGGCACGCCTCCAGCTCCTCGAGGTCCGCCAGCCGTTCCGGGGCGTCGTCGGGGGCGCTGGGGTCGATGGGTTTGACCGAGATGAACGCGGTCAGCGGCAGGCCGATGGCCTCGGTGTCGACCACGGCGGCGTAGCCGCGGATGATGCCGCGTTGTTCGAGTCGGCGTACGCGCTGGTGGGCGGCCGAGGTGGACAGGCCGGTGGCCTTGCCCAGGTCGGTGTAGCTCATCCGCCCGTCCTGCAGCAGCAGTTTGACGATCTGTCGGTCCAGGTCCTCCACATGAGGAACCTATGGCATCGGAGGTGGGAAGTGCCGCCCCGGTGCGGTTCGGGCGCGCTCCGGGCGCGGTGCCGGTCGTGCTCCGGGCGCGCTCCGGTGTCGGCGCGTCGCCGCCGAGTGCGCCCCTCGCGCCGCGAGTCCCCCGTCCGGCGGTGGTCGACGCGGCCGGTTCGTCGGTGGCGCCGGCTACAGTGCGGACATGGCCACCGAGGAGCGCGCCCCCGCGCTCGATCAGCTCGACCGGGCTCTGCTGCGCGTCACCGCACGGGCCGACACCTCGGCCGCACGCGCCCGGCAACTGCGCTGGGTGGTGGGTGAGTTGCGCCGCGCACTGGTACAGGAGGGCTTCCCGGCCGAGGCCCGTGCCTCGCTCGCGGCGCTGCTGTCCGCCGAGCCGACGCGGTGCTATCTGGAGCTGGCCCGACGCGGCCGGCTGCGCACCCGCGCGGTCGCGGGCGCCGGCATCTCGACCACGGCCAGCATGCGCGTGCGGATGGACTGCCTGGAGATCCTGGCGCGGGCCGGATCGGTGCCGGTGGAACTGCCGGAGCGGCCGGCGATGCCCGAGCTCAAGACGCCGGTGGGCGCCCGGCAACGCTCGCTCCTCCTGAACTGGCTCGGCGAACACGCCGACCGGGCGGGTGCGGACGCGGGCCGAATCCGACTGTTCGCCCTGATCGGGGTGGTCCTGGACACCGGCGCGCGGGCGGGCGAACTGTGCGCGATGCGACTGGACGACCTGGGGCCCGACGAGCGCACCGTCACGATCGTGCGACACCCGCAGGCCCGCACCGTCAATCCGGCCGTCACCGAGGTACTGCCGCTGTCCGGCCCGACCCGCGCGGCACTGCGCCGCTGGTTGGACGTACGCGCCGACCTGGTGTGGCCGCTGCGCGGCGAGGTGGCCGCCGTGTGGGTGTCGGTGCGGGGCAACCACTCGGGCATCCCCGACGAGGACGGCAACTCCCGGCCCCGCCCCGCCGGAATGCCGCTGATGCCGCGCGGCCTGGCCCGGGCGTACACCCGCACAGTGGTGCGCCTGAACGTGGACATGGTCGGCCGCCCCGGCTGGGAACCCCTCCCCTATCGCCTGGAACAACTGCGCCGCGCGATCGACGCCGCGCCGATAGCGGCCACCGTGCCCGACACGGCGGCGGCCACGTAGCCGACACGGGTGTGCAACGCGGCTCGTGAGCGCGGAAATCGACCCGGATCAGTACTGCAACGTTCCGGTCGGGCGGACTATCGTCGGCGGAGCGCGCCGTCGCCTCGGCGCCGTGGCGACAGGGGGAGCCCATGAGCATCGCCGTCGACCCATGCTCCGCAACGGTGCAGCGGGACCTCGTCGAGGACTTCGACGACACGACCCACCCCGACCGGTCCTCGGACACCCCCGCCGCCCCGAGCGTGCGGCGCGCGTGCCCGGAGTGCGGCGTCGTACTGGTCCTGGACCCGGTCGCCGACGGCGCGACGGTGCCGGACCACGTGGTGTGCCCGAGCGTGCGGGACCCGTTCGGCATCCGCCCCTGCCCGGGCTCCGGCGCGACCGCCACCACCCCGGCCGACCGCCTCGTCGCCGGACCGCCCCCGGCGCTCCCGAAGCCACCGATCCGGACGCTGCCCCCGGGCCTGGACTGGCGCGCGCAACCCTTCTCGCACACGGCCTGACCCACCCGGGCACGCGGCCGACTCGGGCGCCGGCACACACCACCACCTCCGCCGGGCGTGGCACACCGTCGCCCGGCGGCCGTGGCATGCCCGCGCCCACGCGGCGTTGACAGTGCTTCGGAGGCGTTACTAACCTTCAAATAGATTTGCTTTCAAAGCAAAGCTACTTACGAAGCCTGCGCCGATCCCGGAGACACCCATGCCCGAAACCACCACCCGCACCGACCCGAACGCGCCGATCATCGCCGAGTTCCGAGCCCACAACGGCCGCGTCGGCGGCATGTTCGAGGGCGTCACCCTGGTCCTGATCGCCACCGCCGGCCGGCACACCGGCAAGCCGTGGACCACCCCCGTCGTCGCCGAGCGGGACGGCGATCGGTGGCTGGTCTTCGCCTCCAACGCGGGCGGCCCGCGCGACCCACACTGGTACCTCAACCTGGTCGTCAACCCCCAGGTGACCATGGAGATCGGCACCGACGAGGGCCGCGTGAAGCCGTTCGCCGCCCGGGCCGTCCCGCTCACCGGCGACGAACGCGATCACCAATGGGATCTCCAGTGCACGCGAAACCCGGCCTTCCGCGACTACGCGGCGGCGACCACCCGAACCATCCCCGTGGTCGCCCTGCATCCCCTCGACCTGACCGGGGACCCGGCCCGCGCGCGGCTGATCGCGGAGCAGTTGATCCGTCACCACGAGGATCTGCGGGCCGAGATCGACCGGGTCCGGAGGCGGTTCGAACACGCCCTTGCCGGCGAACCGGTGCCGGACGCCCCCGACAACGACACCGACGACCCCGACGACCCCGCCCGCCGACTGCGCCGCCACTGCCTGGCCTTCTGCCGACACCTCCAGCTGCACCACATCCGCGAGGATGGCGCCTTCTCCGCCTTCGAACGCGAATACCCCGAGCTGGTCCCGGCGATCACCCGCCTGCGTGCGGAACACGCGGTCGTGGAACGGGCGTTGGCCGCCTTCGCGGCACTCCTCGAACGAGCCGCCGGGCCGAACCGGGGGCCGGACGCCGAACCGGCCCACCTGCGCGCGGAGTTCGAGGCGGTGTCGGCCGGCCTGGAGGAACACTTCGCCTACGAGGAGGCCCACCTGCTTCCGGCGCTCCGGGGCTGACCCCTCACCCCTCCTCGCGCGCGGCCCCGTTCTCATAGGCCCCGATCGTCCGCACGAACATCGCCCGATCGGCCGGCGACAGCGGGTCGAAGGCCCGGCGCCAGGCGTCGGCGCCGTTCGCGAGCCAGTTCTCGATCGCCATCCGGGTCTCCGGGTCGTCGGTGATCGCCACGATCGACCGCCGGCGGTCGGTCGGATCCGTACGTCGTTCCAACACCCCCTGGCGGCCCAGGTCGCTGACCATCAGGCTCACCGTGGTCGGCGCAACCTCGAGGCGCGCGGCCAGCTGATTGACCGGCATCGGGCCGTCGAAGAGCAGGTACGCCAGCAGCGACAGGTGTCGCGGCGCCAGGTTCATCGACCGCAGCCGCTCGGGGATCCGGGTGCGCTTGAGCCGGGCGGCCACCCGCGGCATCAGCAGCAACATCGCCCGAATCGCCTCGTCGGTGCTGAGCCCCGCGTCGGGCCCCTCGCCCGCCGCCGACCCCGCGTCGGCCGCCGGCTCGGACCCCGCGGCGTGCTCCGTCGTCATCTCCGCGGCCTCCTCGCCTCGACCCGTCCGGCTTCGAATGCGAAGCGCGACCCCCCGGATCCCGCCACCGTACCCGACCCCCGCGACCCGATCCCGAAAGGCGCAAACCATCATGCCCGGATCACCCCCACCGGCCCCGAGCGACTACTCTCCCCGCCGCCTGGCGGCCTTCGTCGTCACTCTGGCCGCGACCTTCGTGGACCTGGTCGACGCGAGCGTGCTCAACGTCGCGTTGCCCGCGCTGCGCGCCGACCTGCACGCCTCGACCACCCGACTGGAGTGGGCGATCGCCGGGTACACGCTCGCCTTCGCGGCAGGCCTGATCACCGGCGCGCGCCTGGGCGACCGGCTGGGCCGGCTGCGGGTGTTCCAGGTCGGCCTGGCCGCGTTCACGCTCGCCTCGGCGCTCACCGGCGCGGCCGGCGCGCCCGGTCCGCTGATCGCCGCCCGGGTCGCCCAGGGCGCGGCGGCGGCGTTGATGGTGCCGCAGGTGTTGGCGATGTTGCGGGTGGAGTTCCCACCCGAGGAGCAGTCCCGCGCGGCCACGCTGTACGGGCTGGTGTTCTCCGTCGGCGGGATCGGCGGCCCCCTGCTCGGTGGAGCCCTGTTGCACGCCGACCTGTTCGGGCTCGGCTGGCGGCCGATCTTCTACGTCAACGTGCCGATCGGCGTCGCCGCGCTGATCGGTACGGCCGTGCTCGGTCGCGAGTCGCGGGCCGAGCGGGCGGCCGGCGCGGACGGGCGCGGCCTGGTGCTCTCCACCGCCGCGCTGCTCGCGTTGCTGTTCCCGCTGGTGGAGGGTCGGGCGCTGGACTGGCCGTGGTGGTGTGCGCCCGTGGCCGCGCTGTGCCCGGTCCTGCTGTACGCACTGCTGCGGCACGAGCGCGCGCTGGCCCGCCGGGGTGGGGCGCCGCTGTTCGAAGCGGCGTTGTTGCGGCTGCGCGCCGCCGCCGGCGGGGTGGCCGCGGCGACGTTGTTCTTCGCCGGTACCGCCTACACCCTCGTGCTGAGCGTGCACCTCCAGACCGGGGTGGGTCTGTCGCCGCTGCGGGCCGCGCTGGCCATGGCGCCGTTCGCGGTGGGGGTGGGCCTGTTCTCGCCGTTCGCGACCCGCCTGCGGCCGCTGGGGCGGCGGTTGGCGGTGTCGGGCTCGCTGGTCCTGGCCGGGGCGATGGGCGCGGTGCTGGTCGTGGTCGGGCACGAGGGCGAACGTTTGCGGCCCTGGCATCTCGCCCCGTGGCTGCTGATCGGCGGCGTCGGCATGTCGATGGCCTCCGGCGTGCTGGTCGCCACCGTCCTGGCCCGTACTCCCGCCCGACACGCCGGCGCCGCGGCGGCGCTGGTCGGAACCGCGATCCAGGTCGGCGTGGCGGCGGGCGTGGCCCTGGTCGGCACGGTCTACTTCGGCCTCCTCGACGCGGGCCACTCGCCCACCGAGGCGGCGGTCGGCGGTCTGTCGACCGTGGTCGCCCTGTACCTGCTCGCCGCACCGGCCGCCCTCATCCTCCCCGGCGGCCGGCTCACCTTCACGACGGCCGCTGCCGAGCCGCCGCCGCTCACCCGTTCCGCAGCAAGTCCTTCGCGATGACCATGCGTTGGATCTGGTTCGTGCCCTCGACGATCTGCAGGCATTTCGCCTCGCGCATGTATCGCTCGGCAGGGAAGTCGGTGGTGTAGCCGTAGCCGCCGAGGATCTGTACCGCGTCGACGGTCACCCGCATCGCCGTGTCGGTACAGAAGAGCTTGGCCATCGCCGCCTGTCGGCCGAACGGCAGCCCCGCGTCGCGCAGGCGGGCGGCGGCCAGGTACAGCGCGCGGCCCGCCTCGATCGTGGTGGCCATGTCGGCGAGCATGAACCGGATGCCCTGCTTGTCGGCGATCGGGCCGCCGAACTGGGTGCGGTCCTGCGCGTACTCGGCCGCCACGTCCAGCGCGGCCTGGGCGACACCCGTGGCACACGCGGCGATGCCGAGCCGGCCGCAGTCGAGGGCGGCGAGCGCGATGGAGAATCCCTGGCCCTCCGCGCCGATCCGCCGCTCGGCCGGAACCCGGGCGCCGTCCAGGTGGATCTGCGCGGTGGGCGAGGAGCGCATGCCCATCTTGTGCTCCGGCGCGGCGGCGGCCAGGCCCGGGGTGCGCGCGTCGACCAGGAACGCGCTGATCCCGCGCGCGCCTTCGGGCGAGGTACGGGCCAGGACGGTGTAGAAGTCGGCGACCCCGCCGTGGGTGATCCATGCCTTGGTCCCGGTGAGCGTGTACCCGTCGGCGTCGGCCGCCGCCCTGGTGCTCAGCGCCGCCGCGTCGGAGCCGGAGTGCGGCTCGGACAGGCAGTAGGCGCCGAGCAGTTCGCCGCCCAGCATCGCGGGCAGGTGCGCGGCGCGCTGCTCGGGCGTGCCGAACGTGGCGAGCGGATGGCAGGCCAGCGTGTGCACCGACACGCCGAGGCCGACAGCCAGCCACCCTGCGGCCAGTTCCTCCAGGACCTGGAGGTAGACCTCGTAGGGTTGCGCGCCCCCGCCGTACTCCTCCGGATAGGGCAGCGACAGCAGTCCGGCGGCGCCGAGGGTGGCGAACACCTCGCGGGGGAACCGTCCGTCGGCCTCGTCGTGGGCGGCACGTGGCGCGATCTCCCGGGCGGTGAGGTCCCGGGTGAGGTCGAGCAGGGCACGGGACTCGTCGGTGGGCAGCGTGCGCGGGACAGCCATGGGAGACGTCCTTCCGTGCGGTCCGGGGGTGGCCGGACCCGGCGGGTGGCCGGCGGCGGACCGGGTGGGGTTCGCCCCCCGGCCGTTGCGCACGATCGTACGGTGACGCCGCGCGCCCGCCGGGCACCGACGCGGCGCACCCGCGTGATGGGCTCGCCGAGCGCGTCGGCCGCGCCCGAGCCCGACCACCGGCGCCGGCAACCGGCCTCCGGCCCGGGGTCCGCAAACGCCGGACAGGCTGATGTCACCCGGACCACGCACACCGGCCACCCACGCAGCAGCAACCGGCCTCCGGCCCGGGGTCCTCAAACGCCGGACGGGCTGATGTCGCGTGGGCTTTGCAGGTCGGGCTGATGTCGCATGGGGTGTGCACACCGGGCTGTTGTCGCGTGGGTCATGCACGCCGAGTTGATGTCACGAGGGCCTTGCGTGCCGAGCTGATGTCACGAGGGCCTTGCATACCGAGCTGATGTCGCGTGGACCATGCGCGCCGGTTGCCCATCACGCTCGGTCTCCGGCGGAACCCACGATCTCCAGCCCGTCCGGCGTTTGAGGACACCAGGCCGGAGGCCGGCCGAAGCGACATGGCCGCGCACCACGAGTGTGCCCCGAACCCGGCCGGCCCGTCCTCGGCGTCCGTCCCCGGACGCCGGGCCGCCGTGCCCGAGCGGCCGGAGTCCGGGGACGGTGGGCCGAGTGGACCGGCCCGCCTCGGAAAGGTCTGAACCGCTTCGAAAGCCCGTCGGATCTGCGCGGAGCACAGGCGGCCCCGAAGCCCCGAAGCCTCGGCGGAGCCTAAAGCACCGTCAGGCCGTGCGGCCGCACGTTCATCGGGTCGCCGCCGTTCTCCCCGCAGATCACGATGTCCTCGATCCGCGCCCCGTGCGTGTCGGGGATGTAGATGCCGGGCTCGATCGAGAAGGCCATGCCCGGCTCCAGGGGCAGCTTGTTGCCCTGGACGATGTACGGGTGCTCGTGGCTCTCCAGCCCGATGCCGTGACCCGTGCGGTGGATGAAGTACTCGCCGTAGCCGGCCTCGGTGATGATGTCGCGGCCCACCGCGTCCAGTTCCTCGCAGGTCAACCCGGGCCGTACGGCCGCGAGTTGGGCGGCCTGGGCGCGCTCCAGGACGTCGTAGTAGGCGCGGAACTCGGCCGGCGGCTCGCCGACGGCGTACGTCCGGGTCTCGTCCGAGCAGTAGCCGTCCTCGGTAGTGCCGCCGATGTCGACCACGACCACGTCGCCGGTCTCGATCACCCGGTCGGACAACTCGTGGTGCGGGCTCGCGGCGTTGGGGCCGGAGCCGACGATCACGAAGTCCACCCGGATGTGCCCCTCGGCGATGATCGCGTCGGCGATGTCCGCGCCCACCTCACGCTCGGTACGACCGGCCCGCAGCCACTCGCCCACCCGCGCGTGCACCCGGTCGATCGCCGCGCCGGCCCGGCGCAGCGCCTCGACCTCGGCGGCCGACTTGCGCATCCGCAACTCGCGCAACACGTCGCCCGCCAGGCTCTGTTCGGCGGTGGGCAGCGCGGTGCGGAAGGCGAGTACCTTCTCCGCCCACATGTGGTTGTCCAGGCCGACCCGGGCGACCTGCGCGGGCAGTCGCTGCGCGATCAGCGCGTACGGGTCGTCCGTCTCGGCCCAGCCGAGCACGTCGATCCCGAGCGCGCCCGCGGGTGACGCGAGGGCGGCGGGTCGTTCCAGGCCCGGGACGACGAGGAAGGGCTCGGCGGTGACGGGCACCACCAGGCACGTGAGGCGTTCCAGCGGAAGCGCCTCGTAGCCGGTGAGGTAGCGCAGGTCGGCGCCGGGCGAGACGAGCAGGGCGTCGAGTCCCGCGTCGGCGGCTGCCTTTTGAGCGCGGCCGAGGCGGTCGGTGGGGTAAAGGTTCGGGTCGTGGGTCACGCGCCCAAACATATGACATATCACCGGGCGTCCGGCAGACCCGACGCGGGTTCAGTGCGCGGCGGCGCGTCCCGCCGCGACCGCGTCGCGCACCGCGTCCCACAGATCGGCGCGGGCCCGCAGCGACACCGTGACGGTACCCGCGCTCTCGCGCCAGGCGCGGACCGGGTCGGGGCCGGCGGCGCACAGTTGGGCGAGCAGGCGCAGCGCCATCGGGCCGTGGTCGTCGCCGTCCACCTCGATGTGCCGGGCGAGGTATTCGCGGAACACCGCGAGCCGGCCGTCGTGCATGTCGTCGAGCGTGGTGAGGTGGTCGAACATGCGCGGGATCAGCTCTTCGCGGCCGAGCGCGAAGGACGCGGCGACGCAGTGCAGCGGAGCGTGGGCGACGACCTGCCAGGTACGGCACACGAACGCGGCGGCGCCGGCGGGCGCGCCGCACGCGCCGACCGCCTCGGGGACGGGGACGCCGTCGGCGATCAGGCCGAGGAAGCGGCGGGCCGGGCGGGTGTCGGCGCCGGCGCCGTCCATCGCGGCGAGGTAGAGCTCGAAGTGGCTGAGCGGGCCGAGCGAGGTGGTGTCGCTCTCCTCGCCGAGCACGATCTCGTTGACCATCCGCCGGATCTCCGCGTCGCCGCGCGGCACCCACGGCACCTCGACGCAGGTGAGCCGCCGCTGCAGGCTCTTGAGCAGGGACATGAAGTCCCAGACGGCGAAGACGTGATGCTCCATGAACACCCGGATCGCGGCGAGGTCGGTGAGGTCGCGGTAGACCGTGTGCCGGAGCACTCGTTGCCGTACGGGGGCGGTTTCGCCGAGCAGCCGCGCGATGTGGTCGGCCGGGAGGGTGTTCGCGCGGGCGCGCGGGAGGGTGGTGTCGGTGAGCGCGGTGGTGTCCATGACGACCGATCGTAGAGATTTCACCACTCGGTGAAACATTTGTGCCGGAATGCCGGACACGCCGGGGGTGCGCGTGCCACGATGTGCGGTTGCGCGGGCGTGCGTTGCCGGCTGGGCGCGGTGGGATGCCGGGGCCCGGCGCCGAGGCCGATGCCGGGCGCCGGGTACGTCCGTCCGGGTGACGGCCGAACCGCCCGCCGGGATCAGTCCTTCGGCGCGAGTGCGGCGGCCTGCTCGGGGGTCAGCCCCCAGCCCTCCAGGAGCGCCGCGTCGACGCGGCCGGACGCGTCCCGGGCGACCGAGGGGGTCTCGGAGAGCCGGGGCGCGGCGGCGGGCTGGAGGGTGCCGTCGGGGCGGACGAAGGTGGATCGGGCCCGGTTGTGCGGGTGTTCGACCGCCTCGTCCCAGGTCAGCACGGGCGTTACGCAGGCGTCGACGGGCTCGAAGATCGCGGTCCACTCGTCCCGCGTGCGGCCGGCGATCACCTCGGCGAAGCGTTTGCGCAGGAGCGGCCAGCCGGCGCGGTCCGACTGTTCGGGCAGGTCCTCGTCGGCGAGGCCGAGGCCGGCCAGGAACAGGGCGTAGAACTGCGATTCGATCGCGCCGACGGCGAGGTGGCGGCCGTCGGAGGTGGTGTACACGTCGTAGAACGGCGCGCCGGTGTCGAGCAGGTTGGCGCCGGGCTCGCCGTCCCAGCTACCCATGCCGCGCATGCCGTGGATGAAGGTGCTCAGCGTCGCCGAGCCGTCGGTCATCGCGGCGTCGACGACCTGGCCGCGTCCGGTGGTTCGGGCGGAGATCAGCGCGGCGAGGATGCCGAACGCGCAGAACATCGCGCCGCCGCCGTAGTCGCCGACCAGGTTCAGCGGCGGCACCGGGCGCTCTCCGGCGCGGGCGAAGGAGTGCAGCACGCCGGAGATCGAGATGTAGTTGATGTCGTGTCCGGCGCGCGGCGCGAGCGGGCCGTCCTGGCCCCAGCCGGTCATCCGGGCGTAGACGAGGCGGGGGTTGGCCGCGAGGCAGACGTCCGGTCCGAGGCCGAGCCGTTCGGCCACGCCGGGCCGGTAGCCCTCGACGAGCACGTCGGCGCCGGCGATCAGCCGCAGTACGGCCTCGCGCGCGGCGGGGTCCTTGAGATCGGCCTCGATCGTGCCGAGCCGGCCGCGCCCGACCGCCATCGAGGGCATCGAGGCGCCGCCGGGCCGGTCGACCCGGACGACCCCGGCACCGGCGTCCGCCAGCATCATCCCGACGAACGGCCCGGGCCCGATTCCGGCCAACTCGACCACTTTGACGCCATCCAACGCACCCATGCCGACTCCCAGCCCGAGCCCCCACCAAGAATTACGCGGCACAGTCAAGCAGATCGGTCATGATCTGTCCCGAGGTCGGCCACACCGAGATGCGATTCGGGCCGTCCCGCGCCGGGCCGCCCTTCTCCGAGCCGCCGCTCCGGGGTGTCTTCCGTGCCGTTCGGGCGCGGGCTCGGGCGGCGGGCTCGGCTTGGCCCTACGGCCTCGGGATGTTGCGGAGGTTGGTCCGGGCCATTTGGATCATCTGCCCCACGCCGCCGCTGAGGACCGTGCGACCGGCGCTCAGGGCGAAGCCCTGGATCTGGTCGGCGGTGATCTTCGGCGGAATGGACAGCGCCTTCGGGTCGGTGACGATGTCGACCAGGGCCGGGCCCTTGTGGGCGAACGCCTCGCGGAGCGCGCCGCGGACCTTGTTCGGCTTCTCCACCCGCACCCCGAAGGCACCGGCCGCGCGGGCGATCGCGGCGAAGTCCGGGTTCTTGTTGGTGGTGCCGAACGGGGTGAGGCCGGCGACCATCATCTCCAGCTCGACCATCCCCAGCGACGAGTTGTTGAACAGCACGATCTTCACCGGCAGTTCGGACTGCACCAGGGTGAGCAGGTCGCCCATCAGCATGGAGAATCCGCCGTCGCCGGACATCGACACGATCTGCCGGTCCGGGTACGGGAACTGCGCGCCGATCGCCTGGGGCAACGCGTTGGCCATCGAGCCGTGCGAGAACGAACCGATCACTCGGCGCCGCCCGTTCGGGGTCAGGTAGCGGGCCGCCCACACGTTGCACATGCCGGTGTCGACGGTGAAGATCGCGTCGTCGTCGGCCTCCTCGTCCAGGATCGAGGCGACGTACTCCGGGTGGATGGGCACATGCTTTTCCACCTTGCGGGTGTACGCCTTGACCACCCCTTCGAGGGCGTCGGCGTGCTTGTTCAACATGCGGTCCAGGAATCGGCGATCGGTCTTGGCCCGCACCATCGGGGTCAGCGCGCGCAGCGTCTCGCGCACGTCGCCCCACACCGCCAGGTCCAGCTTCGTGCGCCGGCCCAGGTGTGCGGGCCGTACGTCCACCTGCACGGTGGCCACGTCCTGCGGCAGGAAGGCGTTGTACGGGAAGTCGGTGCCGAGCAGGATGAGCAGGTCCGCCTCGTGCATCGCCTCGTACGCCGCGCCGTAGCCGAGCAGCCCCGACATGCCCACGTCGAACGGGTTGTCGTACTGGATGTGCTCCTTGCCGCGCAGCGCGTGCCCCACCGGAGCCTTGACCCGCTCGGCGAACGCCATCACCTCGGCGTGCGCGCCTGCCGTGCCCGCGCCGCAGAACAGGGTGACCCGCCGGGCCTCGTCGACCATCCGGGTCAACGCGGCCAGATCCGCGTCGCCGGGGCGCACCGACGGCAGCGAGGTGGGCAGCGTCACCGGATAGCCCCGCTCCGGCGCCGGCCGCGCGGCCACATCGCCCGGAAGGGTGACGACGGACACCCCGCCCAGGCCCACCGCGTGCTGGATCGCGGACTGGAGCACCCGGGGCATCTGCTCGGGTGTACCGATCATCTCGCTGTAGTGGCTGCACTCGACGAACAGCCGGTCCGGGTGCGTCTCCTGGAAGAAGGCCGTGCCGATCTCGCCGCCCGGGATGTGCGACGCGAGCGCCAGCACCGGCGCGTGTGAGCGGTGCGCGTCGAACAGGCCGTTGATCAGGTGCAGATTGCCCGGACCGCAACTGCCCGCGCACGCGGTCAGCCGACCGGTCAACTGCGCCTCCGCGCCCGCGGCGAACGCGGCCACCTCCTCGTGCCGTACGTGCACCCAGTCGATCGCGGCATTGCGGCGCACCGCGTCCACGATCGGGTTGAGGCTGTCGCCCACCACGCCGTACAGCCGGCGCACCCCGGCCTGGGCGAGGATGTCCACGAACTGCTCGGCGACGCTCTGCTTGGCCACGGGGAGACCCTTCCGTCCGGCGACGACCGGGTCGGACCGGATCGGGCCGGGTCGGACCGCATCCGCCCGCCTCGGTGCGAGTGGTGACCGAATACGCCTACCCGTGCCGCGCCGGGCTATCCACGGCCGTCGGCCAGATCCCCGTACGCCTGGAACAGATCGGACAGCCGCAGCGTGGTCAGCTCGGCCAGATCCGGGCCCTCCGGCAACTCGACCAGGCGCACGTCCCGATACATGCAGCACTTCTCGTACAGGGTCCGAACGAATCGGGCGTTGCCCAGTTCGTCGATCCAGCCCTGCTCGCGGACGTGCCCGGTGATGCTGCGCAACTCGGCCGCCGCGTCCTCGTCCCAGGTGTCGCCGCCGCCGGCCGCCATCACCTCGGCGATCCGGGCCAGGTCCTCCGCGCCGTAGGAGGGGAACTCGACCCGGGTGGTGAAGCGCGACGTCAGGCCGGGGTTCGAGGTGAGCAGCCGGTCCATGCCCTCGGGGTAGCCGGCCAGGATGATCACCAGCCGGTCGCGGTCGTCCTCGGCCCGCTTGAGCAACACCTGGAGCGCCTCGTCGCCGTACGCGTCGCCCTTGGAGTAGCCCACGTTGGTGAGGCCGTACGCCTCGTCCACGAACAACACGCCGCCCAGCGCCGAGTCGATCAACTCGCTGGTCTTGACCGCGGTCTGGCCCAGATACTCGCCGACCAGGTCGGAGCGCTGCGCCTCGACCAGGCGATCGCTCTCCAGCAGGCCGAGCGCCGCGAAGACCCGGCCGAGGAGGCGGGCCACGGTGGTCTTGCCGGTGCCGGAGGGTCCGGAGAAGACGAAGTGCCGCTTGGGCGCCTGCGCGGGCAGGCCCTGCGCCTCGCGCAGCCGGGCCATCCGCATTTGCGCGGACAGCGCCCGGACCTGGCGTTTGACCGGCTCCAGGCCGACCATCGACTCCAATTCGGCGAGCACGAGGGCGAGTTCCTCGGGGGCCGCGGCGGGGCGCATCGGCGCCGCCCGGTCGGCCGCCCGCGCGTCGACGTCGGCCTGCGGGTCGGCCTCGCCGTCCGGGACGGGCTCCGGCTCGCGCTCGGTCTCCACCGCCGGCGGCGGCCCCGCGGGCGGGGGCGCGGTCGCGGGTATGGGCGGGAGCACGTCGGGCAGCGGGCCGCGACCGACCACGGGGCCGGCCAGGCGCGCGGTCATCCCGCCGTACTCGTCCAGCGGCTCGCCCGCCGCCAGCGAGGACAACCTCGCGGCGGTGTCCATGAACGACGGGTCGGCCTGGTGCACCGCGCGGTACAGGGGCAGCGCGGCCGGAGTGCGGCCGGTCTCCTCGTACGCGCGGGCGAGCCAGTAGCGCAGCTCCTTGCGCTGCGGGTGCTCCGAGCGGCAGCGCACCAGGGCGGTGGCGAGCACCTGTTCGGCCTTGGCGTACAGCCCCAGGCGGACCCGGGCCATGCCGGCGAACAAGCCCGCCTCGACGCCGAGCAGCGCGTCGTCGTCCAGACCCGCGGTGTGCCGGAGCAACTGCTGCCAGTCCTTGCCCAGATAGGCCCGACAGGCGAGCAGGAAGCGGGTGGCGGCGTCCTGTTCGGCGGGCGGGCACAGGGCGAGCGCGGCGTCCAGCTCGGGCAGGTGCCGGCCGTCCAACCAGTGCGAGGCGTGCGCGAGCGCGAGGTCGCGCGGGGTCTCAAGCACGAGCTGGACCCACCAGCCCAGCCAGTACCAGGAGTTGAGCGGCCGGCCGTACTTCGCGCGCTGCTCCCCGAAGCGCTCGCGATGGGTGTGCATGGCGACCACCGCGGTGGCCACCTCGACCTTGAGCGCGTGCAGCCCCAGCCACGCGTCGGCCATTCCCGGGTCGGCCTCGACCGCGGCCCGGAACTGCACCTCCGCCTGGCCGTACTCGCCGGCGACATAGGCGTCCATGCCGCGCAACCAGGCCAGTTCGGCCGGACTACCGGTGCGTGCGCCACGTTCGGTCTGTCCCACGGTGGACCCCCCTTCCCCCGGCCGGTCCTCTCCGCGTGCCCGTGTCCCCGAGGGGACTTCGAGAGGATGTCGGCCCGCTGCCGATGAATCCCGGTGCGCCCATTCCGCTCGATCGGCGACGCCCCTTAAAGCCTCTCCCGTTCCGCTGTCCGTCACGCACGCATCGGTCACGGATGGTGTCCGTTTCGCCACGCGTTCGCCCCCCCCGGGGCATCGTACCGAGCGGGGGCGGTCAAGCCGAGGGGCGAATGAGACTCGAGGTGGTGAGTCGCGGCCGGCGGATGCGAGCCGGGGTTGCGGCGGGGGCGGTGAAGTCCCCCGGGGCGGACGCGAGTCGGCCCGGCGCACACGAGGAAGCCCCCGGTCGCGGGGGAACGACCGGAGGCTTCGTCTCGGCGCGGGACCCGGGGCCGTCCCCGGTGTCGCCGCTGTACCGCAAGCTATGGCGATCCGGACACAACGGTCAAGCGCGCCACGCGGGTAAATCCCGGGACGGAATCCGATGTTGCCGGGACGGCCTTCGCAGGGGGATCGTGCGCCGGGCGCACTCCGGGGGTGCACTGCCCGCACGCTCTCGGTGGTGCTGACGCGCTCGTGTTCGTAACGCTACGGTCGGTATATGGGCAACCTCGGGGACGCGGGCGGAACGGCAACCGGGGGCGAACCGCAGTTTCGTCCCGGGGACAAGAGCGGCGGAGCCGGCCGCGCGACGGTGGCCGGAGCGGCGCCGCGCCGGTTGCCGCCACGGCGCCGCAAGGTCGTCGGGGGCGGCGCGAGCGCCCCCGAGTCCGACTCGACCCCGCGCGCCCGGGTCGCGGGCGCCTCGACCGCGTGGGAGGCGGGCAAGGACCCGCGCCCGCTGCCCACGGTCCCGGCACCCGCCGCGCCCCCGGACGCGGGCGGCCCCGGGCAGGCGGTACGGCCGGGCGGGCGGCCGCTCGTGGACACCGCGATCGGCTTGGCGGGGCGGCTGGCGCAGGCCGCCGCCGACGCCAAGTACCGCAGCGACCTGATGCGCGACCTGCTGACGGGGCGCGGCACGGACCTGACGGGCTGGGCGGTACTGCCGACCGGACCGCTCCTGGTCGTGGTGGCCGAGACCGACCCGCCGGCGGCCGGCCGCGACCCGAGGGCGATCCGGGCCGGGCAGGAGGCACTGGCCCTCGCCTGGTCCGGCGCGGTCGGCGCACGGGCCCCGGAGGCGGCGGTCGCCGCGTATCCGCGCGAGGTGGTCACCCTGCTCGGCGCACCCGCCGACGGCCAGGCCGCCCGGCTGGTGACCGAACTCGCGGCCGTGGTGCACGCGGATTGCGGCCCGGCGATCCGCTCGTTCACGACGGGGGTGAGCCGACCGGCGGAGTCACTCGACGCGCTGCCGGCGGCGTACGAGCAGGCCCGCCGCGCGGTCGCCGCCGGTCGGCGCATCCACGGCCCCGGCGCGGTGGCCGACTTCGACCAGCTCGGCGTCTTCCGACTGCTCAGCCTGATCCCCGATCCGAGTGAACTCGACCGCTTCGCCCGCGAGGCCCTGCGCACACTGGCCCACCCCCGCGACCCGGAGGCAGCCGACCTGCGCAACACATTGCAGGCGCTGCTCGACACGAACCTGAACGTGGCCGAAACGGCACGGCGGCTGTACGTGCACTACAACACGCTGCGGTATCGAATCACCAAACTGGAGCGCCTGCTCGGCCCGTTCACGCAGGATCCACATCTGCGCCTGAACCTGATGATCGCACTACAAATCGTCCGCATGCAGGGTCGCTGACGCTCCGGAGGGGCGGGGGCAGGCTCGCGGTACGCGTCGGCTGCGCCGGGCCTGGAACGGGGGCGGCCGGCCTCCGGCCCGGCTGTCCTCAAACGCCGGACGGGCTGAGGGGGTTCGGGCGCGGGCGGGCGCGGCACGGTCCGTTGCGGGTGCGGGGGCGGCAGCGTCCGGTCGGGTCGAGTGCGTCCGGCGGC
Organism: Embleya australiensis; assembly: GCF_051903075.1. NCBI lineage: Bacteria > Bacillati > Actinomycetota > Actinomycetes > Kitasatosporales > Streptomycetaceae > Embleya > Embleya australiensis. The sequence continues at coordinate 6,641,432 of NZ_CP182422.1, read as the reverse complement.
GGTTGCGCAATTGGTTGCGCGGCCCGGTCCGGAACCGATCTGGGTCGCGAGGTGAGCCGCCGCCGACGCGCGGGGCTCCGAGACCGGGGGCTCCCGACGAGACGGGCATGTTGGTCGGCGAAAACCGGCCGGTAACGGCCGAGCGCGGACCGGGTCGGGTCGGGTCGGGTCTGCCGGGGCCTTCCCAGGTGGGTCAGGTGGTTTCCGGCGAGCGTTGCGCCTCGGTCGGCTGCGGGGGCCGGTCAGAGTCTCCGGGTTGGCCGCCGCCGGCGTGCGGGGCTCTGGACCCGAAGCCCCCGACGAGACAAGCGCTTTGCTCGGCAAAACCCGGCCGGCAGCGGCGGGCAGGGTGAGGGGTCGGGTCGAGTCGCCAGGGGGCGTCCGGAGTGGGTCGGGTGCTTCCGGCGGGCGTTGCACTTGTTGTTGCGTGGGCTGGTCCGGGGCCGGTCAGAGTCGCCGGGTCGGCCGCCGCCGGCGTGCGGGGCCCCGAGACCAGGGCTCCCCACGAGATGGCTGCGTTGCTCGGCGAAAACCGGCCGGCAGCAGGGGAACGGGAGGGTGGTCGCGTCGAGTCCTCCGAGGGGCCTTCCCCGGTGGGTCGGCTGCTTCCGGCGGGCGTTGCGCTCTTGGTTGCGTGGGGTGGTCCGGGGCCGATCTGAGTCGCGGGGTTGGCCGCCGCCAGCGTGCGGGGCTCCGGACCAGCCACCCGCAACCAAAGGCGCAACCCCCGCCGAAAGTGTCCGGCCCACTCGCGAAGGCTCCCCGGCGGACTCGACCCGAGCACCCACCCGCTCCCCCGCTGCCGGCCGGTTTTCGCCGAGCAACACACCCGTCTCGTCGGGGGCTTCGGGTCTCGGAGCCCCGCACTCCGGCGGCGGCCGACCCGGCGACTCTGACCGGCTCCTCAGCCGACCGACGCGCGACCCTCGCCGGAAGCGCCCGGCCCACTCGGGAAGGCACGTCGGCGAACACGACCCGAGCGCCCCTACCGCCGCTGCCGGCCGGTTTTCGCCGAGCAACACACCCGTCTCGTCGGGGGCTTCGGGTCCCAGAGCCCGCACGCTGGCGGCGGCCAACCCCGCGACTCAGACCGCTCCGGACCAGCCCACGCAACAACGGCCCCCCGGACGACTCGACCCGACACCTCACCCTGCCGGCCGGTTTTCGCCGAGCAACATGCCCGTCTCGTCGGGAGCCCCGGTCTCGCCGCCCCGCACGCCGGCGGCGGCTCACCACCGACTCTGACCCGCCCCGGTGAGCCCCACGTGACCAGCCTCCCCCGTGCCGCGCGTCGCGCTACCGGGCCTCGGGGGCTGTGCCGTAGTGGTCGGCCAGGGTTCGGAGTTCGCGGGCTGCGGTGATGGCGGCGGATTTGCCGTTGGAGGTTTGGATGCCCATTACCGGCAGCGTGTCACCGTTGGACATGTCGATGTAGACCCACGGGTCGCCCTGGCGGAGGTACACCCGGACGATCTGGGCCCATTCCAGATGCGTGGTCCGCAGCAGGTTGACCACCGTCACGCCGTCCGCGGCGGCGACCACCTTCGGGCGGCCCAGCATCACCATCGCGCCGAGTCCCAGGACGCCGGTGGCCGCGACGCCCATGCGTGAGCCGAATCCCCAGCCGCCCTTCTCCGGCAGCATCACCGCCAGCACGCACAGCCCGACCAGGATGATCGCGCCGAGCACGCCGGTGATCAGCCGACTGCGCCTGGCATACCAGGTCCGCGGGAGCGGGGGGTCGACGGGGGTGGGCTCGCTCATAGGGAAACGGTTCTCCGGAGGTGGCGGTGGTCGGCCCGCCGGGTGACGGGCCGACCGGACGGGGTCAGAGGCGGCAGGCGTGGATACCGGTGACCAGGATCGCCCGGGCGCCGATCTCCCAGAGGTCGTCCATGATCTGCTGGGCGTTCTTGCGCGGCACCATCGCCCGCACCGCGACCCAGCCCTCGTTGTGCAGCGGGCTGACCGTCGGCGACTCCAGGCCCGGGGTCAGCGTGACCGCCGCCTCGACCCGCTCGACCCGGATGTCGTAGTCCATCATCACGTAGCTGCGCGCGACCAGGACGCCCTGGAGTCGGCGCACCAACTGCTCCAGCGCGGGCGAGGTCTCCGCGCCGGCGCGGCGGATCAGTACCGCCTCGGAGCGCAGGATCGGCTCGCCGAACACCTCCAGGCCCGCCTGGGCCAGCGTGGTGCCGGTCTCCACCACGTCGGCGATCACGTCGGCGACGCCCAGCTGGATCGCGGTCTCCACCGCGCCGTCCAGCTTGACCAGTGCCGCGGCCTCGATGCCGTGCTCGGCGAAGTCGCGCTGGACGATGCCGATGTAGGAGGAGGCCACCCGCAGCCCGGCCAGCCCCTTCTTGCCCTGCTCGGCCAGCTCGCGCGCGATCGGCGCGGGCGCGGCGTAGCGGAACGTGGCCGGGGCCAGGCCCAGTTGCAGGATCTCCTCGGCCTCGGCGCCGGAGTCCATCAGCAGGTCGCGCCCGGTGATCCCGGCGTCCAGCCGGCCGGAGCCGACGTAGATCGCGATGTCGCGCGGGCGCAGAAAGAAGAACTCGACGTTGTTGTCGGGGTCGGTGAGGACCAGTTCCTTGGAGTGCTTGCGCTGGCGGTAGCCGGCCTCATGCAGCATCGCCGACGCAGGCTCGGAGAGGGAACCCTTGTTGGGGACGGCGATGCGCAGCATTGGATGACCCTTCGGGATGGTGCTGAACCGAGTGGAGCTGAACCGAGTGGAGCGGAACCGGTGGATCTCAGGGGTACGGCTTCGCCCCCGGCCCGGGCGGTGGGCCGGGGACGGCGGCTGTCACAGGTGAGCGTATACGTCCTGGAGGGAGATGCCGCGGGCGACCATCATCACCTGGAGGTGGTAGAGGAGCTGGGAGATCTCCTCGGCGGTACGGTCGGCGCCCTCGTGCTCGGCGGCCATCCACACCTCGGCGGCCTCCTCCACGACCTTCTTGCCGATCGTGTGTACGCCGGCGGTGACGAGCTCGACCGTGCGCGAGCCCTCCTGGCCCGATTCCGCCTTGGCCCGCAGCTCGTCGAAAAGCTGTTCAAACGTCTTCATGGTGCCCATCGCGTGGTTGTGGGTGGCGTCCCGAACGGCCCGGCCGACCTGCCGGTCAGGCCGAACGCCACGGTTCGGAGAGCGTACGCAACGCCATCGCGGTCGCGACGGCCGCCTCTACCGCTTCGCGGCCCTTGTCCTCGCGCGAGTGTGGCAGGCCGGCCCGGTCCAGGGCCTGCTCCTCGGTGTCGCACGTGAGCACGCCGAAGCCGATCGGCACGCCGGTGTCGAGCGCGACCCGGGTGAGGCCGTCGGTGGCGGCGGAGCATACGTACTCGAAGTGCGGAGTGCCGCCGCGGATGACCACGCCGAGCGCGACCACCGCGTCGTAGCCGCGGCCAGCCAGCGCCTTGGCGAGCACGGGCAATTCGAACGCGCCGGGGGCGCGGATCAGCGTGGGTTCGGTGATGCCCAGCTCGCTCAGGGCCTTGACGGCCCCGTCCACGAGGCCGTCCATCACGGCGGTGTGCCACTGCGCGGCGACCACGCCCACGCGCAGGTCACGGCAGCCCTCGACGGTCAGTTTCGGGGCTCCTGCGCCACTCATGTCTGTCGTTGTCCTTCGGCTGGAACGGCTCGATGCCCGGTTTGTGCTGCCCGGTTTGTGCACGACTGCGAGCCTGGTTGCGAGATGAGGATGGAGCGGTTCGAACGAGACGAACCTATCGGCGCGGCCGGGACCGCACCGCGCCCGTGTCACCGGTACGGGTGACGTCGGCGGCTCGGGAGAGCCGAGGGGTCACGCGCTGCTGACCGCGCGCCCCTTCGCGTCGACGGCCTCCGCGACCTCGGCGACCGACGGCAGGTCCGCGGTCGGGTCGCTCGGGTCCAGCCAGGGCAGGTCGTGGCCCATCCGGTCGCGCTTGGTCTGGAGGTAGCGCAGGTTGTCCGCGGTGGCGTGCACCGGCAGGGCGACCCGGCCGGTGATCTCCAGGCCGTAACCCTCCAGGCCCGCCCGCTTGGCGGGGTTGTTGGTGAGCAGCCGCATCGAGCGCACGCCCAGGTCGACCAGGATCTGCGCGCCGGTGCCGTAGTCGCGGGCGTCGGCCGGCAGGCCCAGTTCCAGGTTGGCGTCCACCGTGTCGTGGCCGGCGTCCTGGAGTTGGTACGCCTGGAGCTTGTGGATCAGCCCGATCCCGCGCCCCTCGTGCCCGCGCATGTACAGCACCACGCCCCGGCCCTCGGCGGTGACCCGGTCCAGGGCGGCGTCCAGCTGCGGGCCGCAGTCGCAGCGCAGCGAACCGAACACATCGCCGGTCAGGCACTCGGAGTGCACCCGGACCAGGACGTCCTCTCCGTCGCCGATGTCGCCGGCGACCAGCGCGATGTGCTCGACGTCGTCGACCGTACTGCGGTAGCCGATCGCCCGGAACGTGCCGTGCTCCGTGGGCAGTCGGGTCTCGGCGGCGCGCTCGATCGTGCGCTCGGTGCGGCGGCGGTAAGCGATCAGGTCGGCGATGCTGACGATCTTGAGGCCGTGTTCGCGGGCGAACGGGATCAGCTGCGGCAGCCGGGCCATCGTGCCGTCGTCGTTGACCACCTCGCAGATCACCCCGACCGGCGCCAGACCGGCCAGCTCGGCGAGGTCCACGGCCGCCTCGGTGTGCCCGGGGCGCACCAGCACGCCGCCCTCGACCGCGCGCAGCGGGAAGATGTGGCCGGGTCGGGTCAGCTGGGTGGGCAGCGTGTCCGGGTCGGACAGCAGTCGCACGGTGTGCGTGCGGTCGGCGGCCGAGATGCCGGTGTCCACGCCGTCCTTGGCGTCGACCGAGACCGAGTAGGCGGTGCCCTTGCGGTCCTCGTTGACGGCGGTCATCGGGGGCAGCTTGAGCCGGTCCAGGTCGGCGCCGCGCATCGGCACGCAGACCACACCCGAGGAGTAGCGGATCATGAAGGCCATCAACGCCTGCGTGGCCAACTCGCCGGCGAAGATCAGGTCGCCCTCGTTCTCCCGGTCCTCGTCGTCCACGACGACGATCGCCTCGCCGGCGGCCATCGCCTTGATCGCGTCGTCGATGGTGTCGAGGGCCGACTCGGTGGGCGCGCCCATCTGCGCCGGCACCTCGATGGTTTCGCTGCTGGTCTTGGTTTCGCTGCCGGTCTTCACGCCGTTGCCCCTTCCAGGTGCCGTTCTGCCCCGCGGGCAGCCCCCTTGTCCCGGTACCGCCGGGAACGGTTCCACCAGTCGACGAGTCCGGCGACGCACATCACGAGGAAGACGCCGTAGACCAGTCCGCTGAACACCAGACCGTGCTGCCAGGCGAGGGGGACGCCGACCAGGTCGACCGCGATCCACACCAGCCAGAACTCGAACAGCCCTCGGGCCTGCGCGAGCATCGCCACGACCGAGCCGACGAAGATGTACGCGTCCGGCCAGGGCGCCCACGAGATGCCCGTGTGTTCGAGCAGTTGCGCGAAGCCGACCGTGCCCGCCGCCATCAGCGCGACCAGTGCGATCCGCTCGTGGGTGGTGCCGAAGCGGATCTCCACCTCGCCGGTGTCGCGCCGCCCGCGCGCCCAGCGCCACCAGCCGTATGCGGCGGCAACGATGATCACCACGTTGCGCATCGCGCTGCCGCCCAGGTGCACGGAGGTGTTGGCGGCGATCAGCAGCGCCGCGCCCACGATCTGTACCGGCCACGCCCACAGGTTGCGGCGCAGCGCGAGCCAGACGGTGGCCAGGGACGCGATCTGGCCGAGCAGGTCGGACCACGGCACCGGCTTGTTCGCGACGGTGAACGCGGCGTCGTTGAGCCAGCCGGTCACGATGCCCTCACCCCTGTGCCCGGTCCGTGGGTGCCCAGCCGCTCGACGTACTTGGCGATGATGTCGACCTCGAGATTGACCGGGTCGCCGACGGTTTTCACGCCGAGGGTGGTGAGCGCGAGCGTGGTGGGGATCAGGCTGACGGTGAAGCTCGCGTCGTGCGCCTCGACGACGGTGAGGCTGATCCCGTCGACGGTGATCGAGCCCTTGTCCACCACGTAGCGGGCCAGGTGCGCCGGGAGGGCGATCTCGACGATCTCCCACTCCTCGCCGGGGGTGCGGGCCAGGATCTCGCCGGTGCCGTCGACGTGCCCCTGGACCAGGTGTCCGCCGAGCCGGCCGCCGAGCACCATGGGGCGCTCCAGGTTGACCCGCGAGCCGGTGCTCAGCGCGCCGAGGCTGGACTTGTCCAGCGTCTCCTGCATCACGTCGGCGGTGAAGGTGGCCACCTCGGGGTCGACCTTGTCGTCCACGACGGTCAGACACACACCGTTGACGGCGATCGAGTCGCCGTGTCGGGCCCCGGCGGTGACGACGGGGCCGCGGATGGTGATCCGGGCCGAGTCGGTCAGCCGCTCGATGGCCACGATCTCGCCGAGTTCCTCAACGATTCCGGTGAACATGCGTCAGGACTCCTTCGTACGGCCGGCGGAGTGCGGCCGTGGGCGGGCGGTGATGCGGATGTCGGTGCCGAGGCGCGTGACGTCGTCGACGTCCAGTCGCAACATCTCGGAGATGGTGCCGATTCCGGCCGGGCCCAGGGCGGTGGGTCCGGCGCCGAGCAGGGCGGGGGCGAGATAGCCCACGACGGTGTCGATCAGGCCGGCCGCGGCGAACGCGCCGGCGAGGGTGGGGCCGCCTTCGAGCAGCACGGCGCGCACGTCGCGGGCGTAGAGCTCCTTGAGCAGCGCGGGCAGGTCCAGGCCGGCGTCCGCGAGCGGTACGCGCAGTACGGCGGCCTCGGGCAGGTGTGTGGCGACCGCGTCGGGGCCGACCGCGATCAGGGTCGGCGCCGCGTCGTCGAGCACCCGGGCGTCGGCGCGGGTGCGGGCGTGGGTGTCCACGATCACCCGCAGCGGTTGCCGGGCGCCAGGTACGTCGCGCGCGGCCAGGTGCGGGTCGTCGGCGAGCTGCGTACCGGAGCCGGCCAGCACCGCGTCGACGCTCGCCCGCAGCAGGTGGGTGTCGGCACGGGATTCGACGGAGCTGATCCAGCGGGCGCTGCCGTCGGCGGCGGCACTGCGGCCGTCGAGCGTGGCCGCGTACTTCCAGGTCACGTGCGGGCGGCCCAGGCGGATGGCGGTCAGCCAGGCCCGGTTGCCCGCCTCGGCCTCGGCGGCGAGCAGGCCGCCCTCGGCGTCGATGCCCGCCGCGCGCAGCACCGCTCCGCCGCCGGCCGCGGCCGGGTTGGGGTCGGCGACGGCGTAGCGCACCCGGCGGATGCCGGCGTCGATCAGGGCCTGCGTGCAGGGGCCGGTGCGGCCGGTGTGCGAGCAGGGTTCGAGGGTGACCAGGGCGGTGCCGCCGCGGGCCGCCGAACCGGCCGCGCGCAGTGCCTCGACCTCGGCGTGCGGGGCGCCGGCGCGGGTGTGGAAGCCCTCGCCGACCACGGTGCCGTCGGGGCCGAGCACGACACAGCCGACCAGCGGATTGGGACTGGTGTGGCCGAGCGCACGGCTCGCCAGCGAGATGGCCCGGCGCATCGCCGAGGTCTCCTCGACCGGCGGGGTGGTGTTGCCCTCCACCTCGTGCCTCCTCGCGTTCGACGCGGGGCAACCGGGGTGTTTTCGGGCACAACGACACGACGAATCGACGCGCGGGGATGTCGGCGCACCTTGGGGTACGCGGGCATGCCGCAGTCGCTCGCCGCGCGCCACCTCCCATCCGGACTTTGACCGTCGGTACCGGAATTCCACCGGTTCAGCCGGCCGTCGCTCCACGTGATGCGGGGCGTCGACCGGGTCGCGGACTGTAACCGCCGGTTCGGATTTTCACCGACCCCGGAGCGCGCGTACGTGACTTTCGTACACCTCGAAGTGTGCCACGGCGGCCGACAACGTTGACCGTGGGCAACCTGTGCCGTCCGTCACGGTGCGTTCGTATATCCGAACGCGACTGCGGCGAGGATGATCTGACGATTCGTCAGGTCACTGGTCGAGGCGGTGCCCGCGGCGGGCCGCTTCGATGAGATTCTGTGCGCATGACCGTGCAGATCAATCCGAGCATCCTGTCCGCCGACTTCGCCCGCCTCGCCGACGAGGTCGCGCAGGTGCGCAACGCCGACTGGCTCCACGTGGATGTCATGGACAACCACTTCGTACCGAACCTCACCCTCGGCCTGCCCGTGGTGGAGAGCCTGATGAAGGCCACCGACACCCCCATCGACATGCACCTGATGATCGAGGACCCGGACCGCTGGGCGCCCGCCTACGCGGAGGCCGGCGCGGGCAGCGTCACGTTCCACGTGGAGGCCGCGACCGCCCCGATCAAGCTCGCGCGCGACCTGCGGGCCAAGGGCGCGCGGGCCTCGATGGCGCTGCGGCCGGCCACGCCGATCGAGCCGTACGAGGACCTGCTGCCCGAGTTGGACATGCTCCTGGTGATGACGGTCGAGCCGGGATTCGGCGGGCAGAGCTTCCTGGACGTGATGTTGCCGAAGATCCGCCGGACCCGGCAGCTGATCGCCAAGCACGGTCTGCAGATGTGGCTGCAGGTGGACGGCGGGGTCTCCGCCAAGACGATCGAGATGTGCGCGGAGGCCGGGGCGGACGTGTTCGTGGCGGGCTCGGCGGTCTTCGACGGGACGGACCCGGGTGCGGCGGTGGACCGGCTGCGGGCGCTGGCGACGGGGGCGGCGGAGCGTTGCGCCCATTAGGGCGAGGTTGTTGTGCCCACCCGCCCACCCGCCCCACCCGTTGCGCTGCGTGAGCACGCCGCGGTTTTGCGCACTCGGGCGGGGCCCGACAGGGCCCGTCGATCTTCGTCACAACGAGTGAAGAGCTGAGCCGTTGGGGTCTCTCGTCGTCCTCGCCGGGACGGGAGACCTCGCGGACCAGACCGTCCAGTGGTCGACCTCGTGGATCGGGCCCTCGTCGGGCAGTCTGGCCTCGATGTAGGCCGCCAGCGTGTCGAGTTCGCTGTCGGTCAGTTCGTGCAGGATCGAGCGGCCCGTGCGGGCGCGCAGGTCGGCGCCGACCTCTCGGGCGTCGGTGTAGGTGCGGCGGGTTTCGGCGAGCGCGGTGGTGCGTACGGCGGTGAAGCCGGCCTCGCGCAGTGCCGCCTCGACCGTGGCGCCGGTGGGGCGCCGGGCGGTCTCGACCGTGAGCAGCGCGGGGAACCGCTCGAAGAACCAGCCGCGCAGGTGGGTGGGCGTGCCGGGGCGGGCTACGTCGGCCGGGGTGCGGTCCTGGACGATCAGCGTGCCGCCGGGCGCGAGCAGCCGCCGGGCCTCGCGGAAGCATCCGGGGAGGTCGTCGAGGTGGTGGATCAGCGCCCGCTCGAACACGATGTCGGCGCCGCCGTCGGGCAACCCGGTGGCGTATGCGTCCCCTTCCCGAAACGACAGCCCTTCCCGCGGCGACAGCCCGGCCCGCTCCCGGGCGCCGGAGAGGATCGCGGCCGAGAAGTCCACCCCGACCGCGCTCGCCGCCCCCAGATCCAGCCACGCGGTGGTGTACACCCCGCCGCCGCAGCCGACGTCCACCACCCGCGCCCCGACGGGGTCCACGAGGTCGCCGACCAGCCGCGCCCAGTCCGCGCCGGCGGTGCGGTGGGTGTACGTGAGGCGGTTGGCGTGGCTGTGGAAGTCGATCGGCATGGCGGCCTCCCGGAGGCATGGCAAACTATCTCGACATCAAGATACTTCACGACGAGAGGACGCTTCAAGGTCTCGCCGGCGCCGCCGGATCAGGTACACGCCGGTACACAGGGTGACCCCGGTCAGCGCGGCGATGTGCTCGCGGCCGGCCAGATTCGGCTTGACCACCACCTCGGCGATCATCAGCGCCCACACCCCCACGAACAGGATCGGCGCCCGGCGCACCATCGCGATGCACACCACCAGGCCGACCACCGCGGCCGAGGGGCCGGTGTCCATGATGTCGCCCTGGTGCGCGTCGATGCCGAGCAGGTGGTCCGGGCCGAGGCCGACCATCACGCGCGCGGCCAGCGTGCCGGACAGCGTGGCGACGTACGCGATCACCAGGGTCCGACGGGCGCCCAGGTCGAGTTCGGCCAGTCCGAACAGGATCAGCACCTGGATCAGCGCCCCCCACACCGGCAGGTCCGGCGCGGGCACGAACAACGACACGGGGGTGCGCAGCAGCGCGAGCGGCAGCGGGATGCCCGCGCTCACCCCGCCCAGCACCCGCACCACGTCGCCGCCCCACGAGGTGCGCCAGGCCAACCAGAAGCCGAGGCTCAGGAGCACCGCACACACCGTGAGCGGAATCGCTTTCGGCCCGTGCGCGCGCAGTTCGCGCACGGGCCGCGCGGTGAGCCTGGTCCATTCGCCGCGCACCGCCGCCCCCGTGCGGACGAGCAGGCCGGGACGCGGGGTGCTGCGGGCGAGCGTGGACATGGGTACGGCGGCTCCTGCGATGGCGGGATGTCGCGACCGCCCGCGGTGCGCGTGGAACCCGAGGGACGGCCGGTGCGGCCGAGCCCGAAGTGACGACCACCCTCGCCGTTATGCCCCATTCAACCGGATTCAGCCGCGCATCACCCCATTCGGCGGGGCAACCGTCGACCCGGTCATCCCCTCCGACGCAGCAGGGCCAGATACATCGCGTCCGTGCCGTGCAGGTGCGGCCACAGTTGTACGTCCGGCCCGCTGCCCAGGTGCGGTACACCCGGGAACAGGGGGCGGGCGTCGATCAGCTCGGCCTCGTCCGCGCGCAGGATGTCGTCGACCACCACACGGGTCTCGGCCGGGTGCGGTGAACAGGTGACGTAGGCGATCACCCCGCCGGGACGGGCCGCCGCGACCGCCGTGCGGAGCAAGGCGCGCTGGAGTTCGCCCAGTTCGGGGATGTCCTCGGGCTTGCGGCGCCAGCGCGACTCGGGGCGGCGGCGCAGCGCGCCCAGGCCGCTGCACGGGACGTCGGCGATCACCCGGTCGAAGCTGCCGGGTCGCCAGGCCGGCCTGGTGCCGTCGGCGGTGATCACCTGATGGTGGGTCAGGTGACCGATCGCGTTGCGGACCAGGCGGGCGCGGTGGTGGCGGCGTTCGACCGCGAGCAGCGACACGTCGCGGCCCGTGGCGATCGCGGCGAGCAGGCCCGCCTTGCCGCCGGGGCCGGCGCACAGGTCCAGCCAGCGGCTCTCGGCGCCCTCGACCTCGGCGTTCGCCAGCGCGGCGGCGACGAGTTGGCTGCCCTCGTCCTGGACGGCGGCGCGGCCGTCGCGGATCGCCTTGATCGCGGCGGGGTCGCCCTCGGGCAGCGTGGCGGCGTACGGCGACCAGCGCCCGGGGGTGGCCCCGGCCTCGTACAGCTCGGCCAATTCCACCCGGCCCGGGCGGGCGACCAGGGAGATCACCGGGGCGAGGTTGTCGGCGGCGAGCAGCGCCTCCATCGCGGCGCGGTCGTGCGGGTTGCCGCGCGCGCCCAGCGCGTCCCACAGCGCCTGCACGATCCAGCGCGGGTGCGAGTGCAGGACCGCGAGGTGGCCCTCGGGGTCGTCCTCGTAGGGCGGCGCGATCTGCCGCAACCACGTGTCCAGGTCCTGCTTGGACACCCGGCGCAGGATCGCGTTGACGAACTTGGCCCGGCCGTCGCCGAGTACCGCGCGGGCCAGTTCCACGGTGGCCGAGACGGCCGCGTGTACGGGGGTGCGCATGCTCAGCAGCTGGTGCACGCCGAGCGCGAGCACGTCCAGGACCGGCGGGTCGATCTCCTGGATCGGCCGGTCGGTGCAGGCCGCGACGATCCGGTCGTAGGTGCCCTGGCGGCGCAGCGTGCCGTGTACCAGCTCGGTCGCGAAGGCGGCGTCGCGGGGGATGATCCGGCGCTCGCGCAACAGCGCGGGCAGCACCAGGTTGGCGTAGGCGTCGCGTTCGCCGACCGCGTGCAGGACGTCGTAGGCGGCCAGGCGCGCGGCGTCGGGACGCGGGCGGCGGTAGGGGCGTGCGGCGGGGGCGTTGGTCACGGTGCTCAGTTCGTGCCGAGGGTTTCACCGGGCTCGGGGTGTGCGCCCCGGGCCCAGTCGGTGGCGGCCATCATGCGTTTGCCCTGGGGCTGGACCCGGGTGAGTTCGACCGCGTGGCTGCCGGTACCCACGCGGACCACCTTCTTCTCCACCGCGATCTCGCCGGGGGCCAGCGCGTTGTCGCCGGCGCGCAGCCGGACCGGGGCGAGCTTCAGCCGCTCGCCGCGGAAGGTGGTCCAGGCGCCAGGGGCGGGGGTACAGCCGCGCACCACGCGGTCCACGCGCAGCGCGGGTGCGGTGAAGTCGACGCGGGCGTCCTCGACGCCGATCTTGGGCGCGAGGGACACCCCCTCCGGGGACTGCGGGCGCGGGGCGAGGCTGCCGTCGGCGATCCCGTCCATGGTCGCCACCAGCAGGCGCGCGCCGGAGCGGGAGAGCCGGTCGAGCAGGTCGCCGCTGGTGTCGGTGGGCCGGATCTCGTCGGTGACCATGCCGTAGACCGGACCGGAGTCCAGGCCCTGTTCGATCTCGAAGGTGCACGCGCCGGTGATGTCGTCGCCGGCGAGCACGGCGTGCTGCACCGGCGCCGCGCCGCGCCAGGCGGGCAGCAGCGAGAAGTGCAGGTTGACCCAGCCGCGCGCGGGGATCTCCAACGCGGCCTTGGGCAGCAGCGCGCCGTAGGCGACCACGGGGCAGCAGTCGGGGGCGATCTCGGTGAGCCGGGCCAGAAATTCCGGGTCGCGCGGCTTGGCCGGGCGCAGGATCTCGATCCCGGCCTCGGCGGCCCGCTCGGCCACCGGACTGGCGACCAGCCTGCGACCGCGACCGGCCGGGGCGTCGGGGCGGGTGACCACCGCGACCACCTCGTGCCGGGACTCCAGGAGGGCTTCGAGTGCGGGGACGGCGACCTCGGGGGTGCCGGCGAAGACTAGGCGCATGGGGTTTTAGAGGGCCTTCCCGAAGGTGGAGTGGGGGGAGAACTTCACCTGGGGCGGGGCCTGCCCCGCCCACTCCGCCTCGCGTAGCGCACGCAGCGCGGACTTGCGCTGTTCGCGGTCGAGCCGGTCGATGAACAGGATGCCGTCGAGGTGGTCGGTCTCGTGCTGGATGCAGCGCGAGAGCAGCCGGGTGCCCTCGATGACGACGGGGTCGCCGTGCATGTTGAAGCCCTTGGCGACCACGCCGTACGCGCGCTTCGTGTCGTAGCGCAGACCCGGCAGGGACAGGCAGCCCTCGGGGCCGTCCTGTTCGTCCTCGGACAGGTCCAGGTCCGGGTTGATCAGGTGGCCCACCTCGCCGTCCACCTGGTAGGTGAACACCCGCAGGGCGACGCCGATCTGCGGCGCGGCCAGGCCGCTGCCGGGCGCGTCGCGCATGGTGTCGGTGAGGTCGGCGACCAGTCGACGCAGTTCCTTGTCGAACACGGTGACCGGGTCGGCCTTGCTGCGCAGGACGGGGTCGCCGAACAGGCGGATCGGCTGGACTGCCACGGGTGTGCTCCCCCATCGGTGGTCGGTCGGTGGTCGGTCGTACGGCTGCCGGCCGCCGGCGACCGCCGCGCGTGGTGGCGCGGCACACGAGGTGTGCCGCTCGGCGGTGTCGGTCGATCGGAACCGGAGAGCGGCAAGTCTACTGAGCGGGCGCGGCCCGGCTTCCGCATCCCGGGCGCGGGTCGCGGGCGGGGCGGGGCGCGGTACGTGCGGCGACCGTCCGCGTCGGCTTCCGGTCGTGGACGGGGCGGGGTGGGCGTACCTGCGGCGACCCCGGCGGGGCGGGGCCGGCGTACCTGCGGCAACCCCGTTGGAGGTGGCGGACACTCTCCGGGTGTGACGACCGAACAGGAACATCAGGACGGGGACCACGTGTTGTGGGCCCGGGTCCGCGCGGGGGATCGCGACGCGTTCGCGGTGGTGTTCGACCGGCACGCGGGGGCGGTCTACGGCCACGTCCTGCGGCGGACCGGTGACGGCGGTGAGGCCGAGGACCTGACGTCGGCGGTGTTCCTGACCGCCTGGCGCCGCCGTGCGGAGGTGACCTTCGACCGGGACAGCGCGCTGCCGTGGCTGCTCGGCACGGCGAACCGCACGGTGGCCAACCGGCGGCGCGCGCTCAAGCGTTATCGGGCGCTGGCCGCGCGCGTGCCGCTGCCCGACCACGAACCCGACCACGCGGACGAGGTGGCCCGGCGGATCGACCGCGAGCGGACGGCGCAGGCGTTGCGGCGTTCGGTGGCGAAGCTGCCCCGGCACGAGCGCGACGTGGTGGAGCTGTGCGTGTGGGGCGGCCTGGATCAGCAGGCGGCGGCCACCGCGCTGGGCGTGGCGCTGGGCACGGTCAAGGCGCGGATGCATCGGGCCCGGAAGCGGTTGAGCGGCCTGCTGGCCGAAGAGGGTGTGCACGCGAGCACGCACACAGGCATCGAGGAGGCACGATGAGCCCGTACGACGAGGACCGGCTGCCCGGACACGACCGGCGCCGGCGCGAGTTGCTGGCCATGCTCGACACGGAGCCGTCCGGCCGGCATCGGGCGCTGGTACCGGGGATCGCCGCCGGCGCGGTGCTCGCGATGTGCGCCGTGGGGGTGCTGGCCGCACAACCGTGGCGGGGGCTGGAGAACCTGTCGGCCGCGGGGCCGGTGGCCGGCCAGGACTCGTCCCAGGGGGTGCCGAGGGAGTCGGCCAAGGCGGGCGACCCGGTGCCGTGGGACGTGGCGAGCCGAACGCTGGCGACGTGTCTGGACAACGGCCGGCAGGCCGCGGTCCCGCCCGCGCCGCCGACCGGATTCGGGACGTCGACGCCGACGTGGCGACCGCCGGGGGCGACGATGTCGCCGGGGTCGGGATGGTCGCTGCCGCCGGGGATGCCGTTGTCGGAGGCGACCGTGCCGCCGTGGTCGGGCAATCCGGTGCCGCCGGCCGGAACGGGCCGGCCGACCGGGCCGGACGTGTCCCCGCCGTCGTCCGGGGGGCCCGCGATCGGGTCCGGGTCGCTGTACTGGCCGGACAAACCGGCCACGTTCCCGCCGGGCGCCACGGTGGACGGGGGGCCGCCGCCACCGCTGACGGCGAGCCCGACGGCGCACGGGACGCGGACGCCGAGTCCGGCCGGGCCCGACGCGGTGATGTGGAAGGTGCGCGAGCCGGATTCGGCGTTCAAGCCGTACTTCACCGCCTGGGAGGAGGTCGGCGGCGGCGTGCTGCGCCCGATGGTCGTGGGCAAGGCGACCAAGCCGGGTCTGGTGGTCTGCCACGGAGAGGCACCACCGGACTTCCCGGCCCCGACGGCGGCCGACGGCACCCTCGCGGGCCCGTTCGAAGTCCGTCGCAGCATGCTCATCGGTCCGGTGAACGACCCGCCTCCGGCCCCCGAGGTGTCGACATGGTGGGGCAGGACCACGGCCTCGGTGGCCCGGATCGTGGTGGAACTGCCGAACGGAAGCACGATCGGCGCGGTGGTCCGCAACGGCGTGTGGTTCGCTGGCATCCCCGGCAACCTCGACGCCCCACCGCACATCCGCGCCTACGACGCGGCCGGCACCCTCCTGGCCGACCGCACGGGCGACACGGAGTCGCTGCGCTGCGCCATGACGCCGACGACGAAGGGCTGCGGAAGCCGCACGCGCTGGGGGTAGCGCCACCACCCGCGAGACGGGCGAACGCCCGAGTGCTCGCGGGTCTGCGGGGCGGGGGGGCGGGGGCCGCGGGTTTGCCGGGCCGCCGGGCCGCAACCGACGAGAAACCCGCGCGGGCATGGCGTCACTCGCGTCGGCGGGTCACACCGGGTGGGCTCGTGGCCACCCGGCGCGGCCTCCGGAGCCGGGCCACGAGCCGGGCGCCCGGGGTGCCGCCGGGGCGCGCGCCGTCCGGGCGTACCCGGCGCCGCGCGCGACCGCGTCAGCCGATGTCCGGCGGATCGACCCTGATCAGTACCGGATCGGCGGTGCCCCGGGCCAGACGCAACGTCTGTGCCGCCTTCAGCGCGTGTGCCAGTTCCGCGCCGCGGCCCGGTTCGATCCGGAGCAGGACCCGTTCGTGGCGCGGCGGTTCGGGCGTCGGCCGGGCCGACGCGGGGGGCGGCGGCGTGGTGCCGAACAGGGCGCGGGTGAGTTCGGCGCGGGTGTCGGCGGCCCTGGGGTCGGGCCGGGCCGGCGCCGGCGGCGGGGTGCGGGCGACGGTCGGGGCGACCGGGACGGGCCCCAGTACGTCCACCCCGTCCGGCAGCCGCAACACCGCCAGGAAGTCGGCGATCCCGGCGGGCGGCCCGGTGACCGACGCCATCCGCGACACCGGCGGCAGGTTCAGGTCGGCCCGCTCGCCGAGCTCGGTCAGCGCGTACCCCTGCGGGTCCCACCGCACCAGCGCCTGCACCGGGCGCAGCGTGGACTCGGCGACCACGACCAGCGTGCCGCCCTCCCCCGCCGGGCGGACCAGGCTCGCCGCGTCCAGCCAGCGGCGCAGGGCCTCCTCGCCGGCGCGCAGGTCGGGGCGGGTGAGCAGGGCCCAGCCGTCCAGGAGCAGCGCCGCCGCGTAGCCGCTCGGCGCGACCGGTTCGGCTCCGGGCGTGGCGATGATCAGCGCCGGCAGGTCCGGCACGGTGGTCAGGATCGCGTCCCGACCGGAGGTACGCACCGGCACGGTCGGGAACGCGCGGCCCAACTCCTCCGCGGTCCGTCGCGCGCCGATCACGCCCGCCCGGATCCGGTCCCCGCCGCACACCCGGCAATGCCAGTTCGGCGCCGGCCGGGTACACCAGCCGCAGGTCAACACCCCGTCCCCGGAGGGCAGTTCGAGCGGCCCGGAACAGTGCACGCAGCGCGCCGGCTCACGGCAGCGCTGACACGACGTGCGCACCAGGTAGCCGCGTCGGGGCACCTGGACCAGGACCGGACCGCTGCGCAACGCGGTGCGCGCCACGTCCCAGGCCAGGCTCGGCAACCGCGCGGCGCGCGCCGCCTCGTCCCGGGCCAGGTCGAAATCGCTGCCGATGGTGCGTACGAGCGGCGCGGCGGCGCGGACGGCGGCGCGGTCGGCGTCCAGCGGCCGGGCCCAGCCGGTGCGGACCAGTTGCGCGGCCTCGACCGTGGTCGAGTGCCCGCCGACGGTGAACGCGGCGTGCTCGCGGGCGGCGCGCATGGCCAGCACCTCGCGCACGTGCGGGTGCGGCGCGTTCTGGTCGGCGTGCGAGTCGTCGCCGTCGTTCCAGACCAGGGCCAGGCCCAGTTCCACCACCGGCGCGAACATCGCCGCGCGCGTGCCCACGACGGCGCGGACCGTGCCCCGGTTGACCGCCAGCCAGCGTCGGTAGCGCTCCTCCGGTCCCAGTCCGGCGGTCAGCGCGACGTGCCGGCCCGGACCGAGCAGCGCGGTCAACGCCGCGTCGACCCGGTCCACGGCCTTGGCGTCGGGGACGACCGCGAGCGCTCCCCTGCCACCGGCCAGGGTGGCGGCCAGCGCGCGGGCGATCTCGTCCGGCCAGTGCGGCCCGGGCAGCGCGGTCCACACCGTGCGCGGCGACTCCCCGGCGACGAGCGCGGCCAGGTGCGCGGCGCCGGCCGGGTAGCGCGACCACGGCCCGGGCGCGGGGGGCCCGGGACGCGCCAACGGCTCCCCCGAGGATTCCGCCTCGGCGCGCGCGTGCCGGGCCGGCAGCGCGAGCTGCACGACGTCGGCGAGGCTGCCCGCGTACCGGTCCGCCACCGCCCGGGCCAGCTCGACCATCGGCGGCGCGAGCACGATCTCGGGCGAGACGACGCTCGCCAACGGGGCCAGCGGCCCGGCATAGGTGCTGCGCTCGACCCGCTCGACGATCACCCCGTCGATCAACCCGCCACCGCGCCGCCGCCCGTCCACGACCTTGGCCCCGAACCGCACCCGCACCCGCACCCCGGGCTGGGCCTGCTCGTCCAGCTTGGCCGGCACCGAGTAGTCGAACAGCCGGTCCAGGTGCACGAGCCCCTTGTCCACGACGACCCGGGCCACCGGTAGCCGCTCGGCCTGCGCCGGCGGCTTCGGCTTGCGCCCCCGCGCAGCCCGCACGGCCCGCCGAGCCCCCTCGACCCCGAGCGCCAGCTGCCCGTCCTCGCCGCTACCCCCACCAGGATCGTTCGTCGCCACATCGATCATCCTGACAGACGGGTACGACGCATCCACGCGGGTACGACGACAGCCGGGCCGCGACCGAAACCACAGGTCGCGCCCGGAATCGCGCCGGACTGGAGCACCCGACCCGCATCGATCGCGCCAGTGCCGCGACGACACCGCCGATCAGCGCGTGGCGCCGCAGTGCCTGCGGCCGGTGGCTACTCCACCTCCACGCCGTGTGACTCGGCGACGCCCAGTAGGCCGTTGCGGAAGCCGTTCGTGGTGGGCGAGAAGGTCCAGCCCGTGTCGGTGCGGACGAAGGCGCCCAGGACCATGGCGGTTTCGCCGGGGCGGCGGGTCGGGATCGGGTTGGTGCCGAGGTTGCGGCCGTTCGCCTGGTCGAGGCAGGTGAGTTTGGTGCCGCGCAGGGTGCTCAGGTCGCGGCCGGGGGCGTGTTCCTCGTCGACGGCCGCGGCCAGGACCAGGCGGTCGGCCTCGCGGGGCAGCAGGGCCAGGTCGATCAGAAAGGCCACCCCGTCGCCGATCCGCACCGCCCCTTCCGGACTGGCCGGGTTGTTGAAGAAGACGAAGTGCTCGTCGCCGAGCACCCGTCCGCGTCGGCATACGAACGCGCACGGGTCCAGCGGCGGCGCGGTCCCCGCGTCCCAGGCCACCTGGACCAGGAGCCGGCTGCCGGGCGCGGCGGCCGTGCCGGTGCCCGGGCCCAGCCGACCGCGCAGGCCGTGTCGGGCGAGCAGGCCGACCAACTCCGGCCCGGTGACCAGGCCCAGGGGCTTGTTGCGGATGAACTCGTGGCTGCCGGGCCCGAATTGGGACGTGGTGACCAGCAGGCCCTTGTTCGCGCCGTGGTGCTGTACGGTCCCGGCCAGGTCGCGTACGGCGGTCGGCGGGACGGTGTGCCGGTAGCGCTTGACCTGCACCACGATCGTGCCGCCGCGGATCGGGTCCGGGTCCACCGCGACCACGTCGACGCCCTGGTCGCCGCTGCGCGCGGTGGTCGCGACCTCCATGCCCATGCGCTGGAACAGCTCGGCGATCAGGTTCTCGAACTCGATCGGGTCCATCACGAACAGGTCCGGATCGTCGTCGGCCCCGGGCCGCGCGGGCAGCGTGGGGGTGGGCGCCGGCGTCGGCGCCGAGGCGACACTGTCCGCGAGCCGGGTCGTGCGTACCGGGGTGGGCCGGTCCGGGCGCGTCGACAGCGTGCCCTCCATCGCCTCCAGGCACGCGACGGCGTCCACCCGGTCCAGGCTGATGTGCCGGAAGTCCTGCGCGCGGGCGGTCACCGTCACCAGGTACGTGCGCCCGGGTCGGCCCGTCGCCGGGTCGATCGCCTGGACGAAGCCGTTCAGCACCACCGAGTCGAGGATGCCCTCGTGGTCGGCGAAGAACAGCTCGGCGAGAATCCGCAGCGCGCTCTGCGCGAGCACGTCGCGGTGGATCGTGCGCCGGTCGGTCGCCGTACGGGCGACCTCCTTCTCCTGGTCGTCGGTCTTCACGTAGCGCATCCGGGCCACCGCCGGCACCACGTCGACGGTCGGGAGTTCGTGGTCGACCACGAGTTGGCGCCGCGCGGCGTCGAAGGCCACCGTCGACTGGTCGGAGAAGCCCTCGGGCCAATCCGGCGAGGCGAGCAGGACCCCCTCGAAGTAGTCCTCGATCGCCTCCGGATCGCGCGCCGCGAGCCGGCGCACCAGGTCGTCGACCTGCTCGTTGCGCTGCGCGGCGAGCGCCCGCTGACCGTGGGCCCACTCCTCGAACTGTCGGCGGTAGTCGTTGTATCGCTGCTGCCGCTCGTATTCGGCGGCCTGCGCGGCCCGCAGGTCGTGCTCGTAGCGGGCCTGTGCCTGCGCCCGGTCCTGCTCGTAGCGCGAGTGCGCGCCGGGCGCGAACGAGCCCAGGCCGGACGGTGCGGCGACCTGATAGCGCGCCGGATCGGGCATCGGGATCGGCCGGGCCAACTCCCCCGGCTGGAACGGCGGGATCTCCACGGCGGCGCGCAACCGGTCGATCCGGAATCCCGGCGCGCTCAGCCGGGCCCGGAGCACGCCCTGGAGTTCGGCGACCCGCTCCTCGATCTCGGCGGTCCGGCGGGCCACTTCGGCCTCGCGGGCCTGCTGGTAGGCGCGCTGCGCCTCCCGGTCCGCGCGGGCGGCGGCCTTCTGCGCCTCACGGCGATTGCGCTCCTCCGCCCGCAGCTGTTGCTGCCGCGCGCGCAACTCGGCCTCGCGCTGCCGCTGTTGCTGCCGCTGTAGTTCGGCCCATGTCCCCAGCACGCCGGTGCTCCGCCGACTCGCCACGCTATCGCCCTTCCGCCCTGCACCCGTCCGCCCCCACGCCGGATGCCATCCTGCCGTGTCCGGCCGGTCGGCGCGAAGGCGGTCGGCGGGTCGATCCGCAGGTGGTCGGGCGAGGGGGCGGGCGGGCGGCGGAACGGGGCCGGACCGCCCCCCTCACGCGCCCGGGTCACGCCGAGCCGTTACCGGCCCCCGCGTGAACCGCCACCCCTCGAACCGCTGGACGAACCGCCCTTGGAGCCGCTGCCGGACGAACTGCCGCCCTTGGACCCGCTGGTCGAGCCGCCCGTCGAACCGCCGGACGAGATGCCCGACGTGCCGCCCGTGGCCGAACCGCCCGTGTTTCCCGTCGTGGCCGATCCGGAGCTCGTGAAGCGCGCGGGATCGGGCGTGTCCGTCGCTCCGGTTCGGGAGGCGGTCGGCAGCGCGGCGCCGGGGTTCGTGGCCGTCGCGCTCGGGACGGAAACGTTCGTGCGCTTCGGCGGTTTCGGCCGCTTCGACGACTTGCTCCCACCGCCGCCGCATCCCGCCAGGACCAGTACGCCGGCGGTGGTCGCCGCGACGGCGACCGTCCCGGCCCGGAAGATTCGTTTCTTCGTACGTCGCATGCTGCACACGCCCCCGTGGTCGACTGTCATAGGACTGTAGCCGGCCCGACCGGCCGCCGCCGGCATCCCCCTCCCCACGGCGGCCGATTCGGCTCATTCGCAGGCGATACCGTCCCCGTCCCGGTCCAGGTGCGCGCCGTAGCCGGGTTCGCCGCGATGGATCGGCGCGGCGCCGGCGGCCCGAACCGCGGTGCAGTTCTTGTAGTAGACCGGCCCGTCGCCACCGGTGCTGCTGCCGCCCGTCGTGCCGGAGGTGCCGGAGCCGCCCGACGAACCCGTCCCCGCCGAACCGCCGCTCGACCCCGTGCTCTTGCTCCCCCCGGTGCCGACCGAGTCGCCCGCCGGCGTGGCGGGTGCCTTCGACGGTGTCGGCGTGGAGTTCTTCGACGCCGCCGACGGCGACGGCGACGAGGACGGCGGCGCGGAAGGTGTCGGCGAACCCGACGCGGTGGCGGTGGCCGTCCCGCCGCCGCTCTGCGAGGGCTTCGGCGAGCCGGACTTGCCGCCCCCGTCCCCGTCGCACCCCGCCAGTGCCAGGGTCAGCACCACCGCCAACGCCGGCACGACCACCCCCGCACGCCGCCGCGTGGATCCTATTTTCGGCATGCCTGTACCCGATGTGCCCATCTGCGAGTTCCCCCCTCGATATGTGCCGCCCGGACTCTAGCCGCCATCCCCGCCGCTGTCCGCCGGACCCGGGAGCCGGCACCGCTTATCACGTTTGGCCGGGTATCTGGACCGGGCCCCGGAACGCACCTACGGTGCCTGGATGGACCGATTGAGCGCGATGGATGCCGGGTTCTACTTCGTCGAGGACGAGAACGTGCCGATGCACGTCGGATCCGTGCTGATCTTCGACGGGCCCGCCCCGTCGTACGGCGACGTGATCCGGCTGTTCGTCTCGAAGTTGCCGGACGTACCGCGCTACCGGCAGCGGGTACGCACACTGCCGCTGCATCTGGGCCGCCCGGTGTGGGTGGACGACGAACACTTCCAGATCCTCTACCACGTGCGGCACACCGCGGTCCCCGCGCCGGGCGGCGCCGATCAGGTGCGCAACCTCGCCGGCCGGCTGTTCGCGCAGCGGCTGGACCTGACCAAGCCGCTGTGGGAGGTCTGGCTGGTGGAGGGCCTGGCCGACGGCCGCTGGGCGATCATCTCCAAGGTGCACCACTGCCTGATCGACGGCATCGCCGGCACCGACCTGCTACAGATCCTGCTCGACTGGCGCAAGGACCCGGAGCCGCCCGGAGCCGACGAGTCGGCGGACCTCGACCCGTGGCTCCCGGAGCCCGCGCCGAGCACCATGGATCTGATCGCGGACAGCCTGCGGGACACCGTCGCGGCCCCGATCAAGCACCTGGCGGCGGTACCGGCGCTGGCCCGGGAGATGCGCAGCGGCTCGGAGGTGACCGACATCGTCCGGGCGCTGGCCCGCAGCCTGCCCGGCACCGCGCATCGACTCCTGGAGACCTCGGCCGGCTCGCTCAACGGCTCGATCGGGCCGCATCGGCGCTGGGTGTGGGCCGATGCGGAGATCGCCGAGATCAAACGGATCCGGAAGGAGTTCGGCGGCACCGTCAACGACGTGATCCTCACCGCGATCACCCGGGGCTTCCGCGATCTGCTGGCCGGGCGGGGTGAGTTGACGTCGGATCAGGTGGTCCGCTCGCTGGTCCCGGTGTCGGTGCGAGCGCCGCGCGAGCGCAAAACGCTCAACAACCGGCTCAGCGCGATCCTGGTGAACCTGCCGGTCGGCGAGGACGATCCGGCGGCCCGGCTCCGCTCGATCCGCGAGCAGATGGACGACCTCAAACGCAGCCGACAGGCGGCCGGCGCCGATGTCCTCACCAATCTGGGCAACTTCGCCGCGCCGACCCTGCTGGCCCTCGGCTCGCGCACCGCGCTGCGCTTCCCCCAGCGCTTCTTGCAGACGCTCACCACCAACGTCCCGGGCCCGCGCGTCCCGCTGTACATGCTGGGCCGCCCGCTGCGCGAGCTATACCCGTACGTCCCGATCGCCAGCACGATGCGCATCGGTGTCGGCGTCTTCTCCTACCTGGACCACGTCACCTTCGGCATCACCGCCGACTTCGACGCGGTCCCCGACGCCCAATCCCTCGCAGACGGCATCCGCGCGGGCATCGACGAACTCCTCACGGCGGCCGGCGATTCCCCGTGAACTACGCACCGGCGCTGCGCCCGTCCCCCGCCCGCGCCCACCACCCGAGGCACCGCCCGGGCGACCCGCTACGGTACCGAACGGGGTGGAACGGCGGGGGGCGGCACGGTGCGACGCGACGTGGAACCGGCAAGCGCGGCGACGGAGGCCGACGCGCCACGGGAGACGACACCCGAGGGAAGACCGGGGCCGAGCGGACGTACATCCGCCGCGCGCCGTCGCGTGTGGGGCATCGCGGCCCGCGCAGTAGCCGCCGCGGTGCTCGTACTCACCGTCGTGATGGCCCTGATCGCCCGCGATCCCACCCCGGGCGACACCGACGACCTGCTGAGCGGCCTCCGCTCCGGGCGGGTCGACGCGGTTGCCTACGACGCCGACCCGCGCGGCTTCACCGTGCGCTGGTCGGACGGGTGGTTCTCGCTCCGGGAGACGGAGTTCGACTTCGCGGCGCCTTTGTCGCATGGATCCGACGCTCACGTCCCGGAGCCGGGATTCGATCCGGCGACCGAGTTCCGTCGGGTGGTCGAGGCCGCGACACCGGCGGGTGGGCACGTCTCCGTCGACACATACACCAGTGCCCGCCGTCGTGGACCCGACGATCTGCTGCTGATCCCCGCGCTCCTGGGCTATCTCCCCTGGTTGTGGTTGACCCTCGCCGCATTCCTGGTCGGCTTCGGTCTGCTCGTGTCGATGGTGTACGGCGGCCCGCCGCAACTGATGGGCCGGGGCTGGTGGTTCTGGCTGTCCGTACTGACCGGGTTCGGATTCCTGGCCTATCTGCTGTTCGAACGGCGTCTGGGCGGCATGGCGCGCGCCGCGCCGCGTGAGGACACGATCGGGCGCCGGCCCACCGTCGCCGGGTGGGCGATCGTCGTGGGCTGTTGGGGCGTGGCGATCCCGTTCGTGTGGTGCACCTGATCGGTCGTGACCGGCGGGGCGATCACCCGGTGGCGTGTGGGTGGCGGTACGCCGGGGAGTTCGCGGGAACGGCACAATGCCGGGATGAGTGCTTCGCGGGACATTCTTGATCGGTCGGCTGCCGGGCCGGATCGTACTTTGCGGTATGGGTCCGGAGAGGAGCAGGTTGTCGATCTCTGGCAGGCGGCGGGTGGGTCGCGTGGGCTTGTCGTGGTGTTGCACGGGGGGTACTGGCGGGCGCGGTACGACCGGGGGTACACGTACTCGATGTGCGTCGCGTTGGCGGCCGAGGGGTATACGGCGGCGACCGTCGAGTATCGCCGGGCCGGGCAGGCGGGGGGTGGCCGGCCCGGGACGTTCGAGGACGTGGCCGCCGCCGTCGATCTGCTGGCGGCGCAGGTCCCGGAGCCGATGCTGCTGCTCGGCCACTCCGCCGGCGGGCACCTCGCGGTGTGGGCCGCGCTCCGCGATCGGGTGCCGGCGGGTGGCCCGGGTCGGCTGTCCGCGCCGCCGGCCCTGGCGGGGGCGATCGCGCTGGGCGGCGTACTGGACCTGGACGCGGCGCTGAAGCTGAACCTGGACGACGGCGCGGCGGCCGAGTTCCTGCCCGACCACTCCGAGCCTGTGCTCGCCGAGACCGACCCGGTCCGGCTGGCGGCGGGCGGGGTCGGCGGGCGCCGGCTGATCCTGCTGCACGGCGACGCCGACGAGCAGGTCCCGATCGCGCTGAGCCGAACGTTCGCGGCCGTCTCGGGAGCGGACCTGCGCGAACTCCCGGGAATCGGCCACTTCGAGCCGGTAGACCCGCTCTCGACGGCCTGGCCGGAGGTCACCCGAGCGGTCGCCGACGTGCTGGGCTGATCAACAGCGGCCCCGAGCCCAAGGCTCGTCAGCCGCGATTCGCCAGCAACACCCCGACGCCGCCGATCGCGATCCCGGCCAGCGTGGTCACCCGCAACGACTGGTCGAGCAGGAGCCACGCGAGGAGCGCGGTCGCGGCCGGCGTCAGGAAGAACAGCGTGCCGACCCGACTGGCCGAGGACCGCCGCAACATCAGGTTGAGCAGCGTGAACACCCCGATCGAGTTGACCAGCACCATCCACGCGAGCGTGCCGAGGAACGGTCCCCACGCGCCGATGTGCGGCGTCTCGAACAGCAGCGACCCCAGGCCGATGAACGGCGCGCTGACCAGGAACTGCACGGCCGTACCGGTGCGCAGGTCGACGTCCTGCACATAGCGCTTCTGGTACACCGTGCCCACGCTGAGCCCGAGCAGCCCGACCACGGCCAGGACCAGCGCCGGGATCGACGTACCGGCCGGACCGGAGACGGCGAGCACGACCCCGATCGTGCCCAGGCCGAAGCCCAGCCACTGCCGCACGCTCACCCGCTCGCCGAGGACGCGCCCGGCCAACAGCGCGATCAGCACCGGATTGAGCCCCTGGACGAGGGCCGCCACCGCTGCGGACATGCCGAGCGACAGCGCCGTGTACAGCGCGCCGAACTGGACCGCCTGGAACAGCAGTCCGGCCACCATCACGTGCCCGAGCCGTCGACCGCGCGGCCACGGCGCCCGCACGACCAGGGCGAATACCCCGAGCAACGCTCCGGCGAGCACGAACCGGAAGAACATCAGCAACAACGGCGGCGCCGCGTCCACCCCGATCGCGGCGACGATGAACCCGCTGCTCCACAGCAGCACGAACAGCGGCGGAACCGCCTTCCCGGCCGCGTCCCTCCGCCGCTCCCGCCCGGCTTGCCGCCCGGGTTCCCGCCCGGTCCGATCCGGCGGGTGACCGACGGCCGTGGGTGCCGACCGGACGCCCGGAGCGACGTGCTGCCTGCTGTCCTGGGTGGTGTCTGCGACGGTCACTGGGACCCACTCCCGATCGACGAGAAGAATAACTGCCCAATCCGGTTACTCAGCCTGACCCGTCCGACACTAACCTGTCAAACGGGTTATCCTGAGGGGGTGGCCTACACCTTCAGCGGCGGCGACGTCGCACTCGACCTGATCGGCACCGTCCAGGCGCGCCGCACCGAGGCGCGCGACCTTCTCGACACGCCGACCTCGCTCGCGTCCTGGACGGTCGCGGCCGGCCTCGTGGACACGCTTCCGGCGGTGGACGAACGCGGGCTCGCGGACACGATCGAGTTGCGCGAGGCGATGTACCGACTGGCCCTCGCCCGCGAGACACCGCAGGGGTACCCCGGGCCCGACCGCGCGACGCTCAACCGCTTCGCGGCCGGCGAGCCGGTCCGAGTCGCGCTGACCGCGGAGGGCCGAGTGGAGCGCACCGGCGACCTCGCGGCGGTGCTGGCCGAGATCGCCCGCTCGGCGATCACGTTGTTCGGCGGCCCGGACGCGGACCGCATCAGGGAGTGCGGGGCGCCGCTGTGCACCCGGCTCTACGTGGACACCTCACGCCACGGCAGCCGCCGCTGGTGCGACATGCGCGGCTGCGGCAACCGGGCCAAGGCCGCCGCGTTCCGCGCCCGCCACCGCGGCGAGCCGGAATCCGCCGACGCCTGAGCGGAGTCGGCGCGCGCCGGCTCCGCGGGCGCGCACGCGACCGGCCGGGTCAGGCCCGAGCGCGCGACCGCCCCCGCGTCAGCGCCCGCCGAGCGTCGACGCCAGGATGCGCAGCGCCCGGTCCACCACGTCCCGATCCGCGCCCGCGATCGGCTCCAGGAGCCCGTCGAGCGCGTCGATCCGCGCCCGCATCGCCGTCCGGGCACAGCGCCGGCCCGCCTCGGTGAGGCAGACCAGCACCGAGCGGCCGTCCTCGGGGTTGGGCCGGCGCTCGACCAACTCCTTGCGCGCGAGCCGGTCCACGCAGTGCGTCATGCCGCCGGAGGAGTACATCACCAGCGGCCGCAACTCCCGCAGTGTCAGGCCCGGTTCGTCCGGCCGGGTGGCCAGCACGGCCAGCACCATGTACTCCGGCGCGGTCAGGTCCAGCGCGCCGATGCTGCGCCGGTCGAACTCCTCCATCGCGATCATCGCCTGATGCATCCGCACCACGAACCCGACCGAGGACGCCTGCACGTCCGGCAGCACCGCCGACCACGCGGCCACCACGGAGTCGGCGTAGTCGGCCTGTGCATCGCTCACGTCGTACTCCCTGGCAGCGCAACCCCACTCGGTCCCGGCCGCCACGGTAGCGGCGAAGGCCCCGGGCCGGCGCTAAGCGGCCGGTGCCGTGCACGGCGCGCCGCCGCACACGTCGACGACCCACCCGCCGGCCAGGAAGATCGCCTTCTGCTGCCGCGCCACCGGCGAATTGCGCGGGTCCGAGTGCGGATCGTGCCCGTACTCGGGCCCGATCGGCGGCGTATTGGTCACCGGCGGAGCGGGCGAACGGCTGTCCCAGACGACCAGCGCGGAGCCCCGGTACCGCCCGTGCGGCAGCGGCCGGATCCCCCAGTACGGGTCCCGGTCCGGGTTGCGCCCGGCGGCGATCGCGGGTTCGTGGATCCGCGCGCCGATCGTGCGCGCCTCGACCTCGGCGGTCACCGTGGAGACCTGGTGGTCTCCGAACGCGATCTGCATCAGCACGTCGTGGCGCGGCGTACCGGGCAACGATCCCCGGCCGAGGCCGCTCGCGTAGCCGTTGGTCTCGCCTCGGTCCCAGAGCATCTGGAACAGCGAAAGCACCACCTGCTGATCGAGCCTGTCCGGATAGGTCGCGTCCAGGATCCGTCCGTACGGCCCGAAGTCGGAGCTGCGGTTGAGCAGCACGCTGTAGTTCATCCCGGTGACCCCGAGCACGCCGCGTTTGATGTCCCGGGACACCGCGACCAACGATCCGCCGAGGATGCCGCCCTGGCTGTTGCCGTCGAAGACCAGCCCCTTCGAGGTGTCGATCAGCGGTCGGCCGGCATCGGTACGAAACGCCGGGTCGGCACTGAAGCCGCGCTCGTGGATCATGTCCCGGCCGAGGAACAGCGCGTTCAGGAACCCCTGTTGGGTGCGATCCGGCACCGCGCCGAAGCTGCCGAGGTCGGCCAACGCCCGGGCTACGGTGGGCAGATCCTCGTCGGCCATGCCGATCCACTTGGTCGCGCAGAACGTGATGCCGTGCTCGGCGGCCATCGCCTTGACGTTGCCGCCGCCCACCTCGTTGTTGCTGCCGAGCAGGCCGTGACCGTACAGCGACGCCTGCGACGGGGTGTCGAACGCGCTGCGCGGAATCTCGCAACGGAACTGTGCCTGCTGGGTGTTGCCCGGCAGTTGGCGCGGCAGCCCGTCCCGCCCGAGATTGAGCGTGGAACCGGTGGGCCCGCCGGGGCGGTCGAGGTAGCTGGGCACGGTGACCGTCCCGGTGACCTCGCGCGCGATCCGCGAATCCTCCTGCGGCGTGGTGTTCTTGACACCCGTTACGGTGAACCGCGGAGCCTGGTCGCCGAGTCGGCCGAAGGCGTCGTCGCGCATCCGCAACATGCCCGCGGTGAGGTTGTGTTCGCTCGCGACGGTGAAGTCCCAAGCCAGGTACAGGTCACGGCGCTCGACACCGGCCCGGTCCAGCCGGTCGAGGACCGGCCGCAGGCGCGCCTGGCGAGCCGCCAGGGGGTCGCGGCGCGGGAGGGTGCGGCCGGCGACCTTGGCGAACGTCTCGGGCGCGGCGAGCGGTCGGCCGTCGGCGCCGCGCAGGTTGCGCAGGCCGACCACGTAGTGGTGGCCCGGTACGAAGTTCCGCGCGGGGTGGACCAGCAGCGCCTGCCGGGTCGGTTCGACGGCGTTGGCGTCGAGTTCGGCCCAGTACGGCCACCGTTCGCCGGTATCGGTGTCCAGGACGACGATCGGTGCGTCGTGGGCGAGCGAGGCGCCGACGTCGGTGACCGGGGCCGCGCCGCTTCGGCCGAGGTCGACGCCGGGGACCCGGGTGGTCAGCGTCGAGCCGGGCGAGAAGCCGTCGTTGCGATTCCACGCGTCGGGGGTGGCGCCGTGCGGCATCATCGCCGCCGAGAAGGCGACCCGCCGCCCGGTCTCGGTGTGCCGATCGGCTTGCGTGTACCAGCCGTTCGGGAACGGCAGCAAACACGCCCCCGGGTCGATCGGGTCGCACCCCGGTTCGCCGCCGGGGCCGTCCGGATGGGCCTCGGCGGCCGGTGGCACCAGGAACACCAGGAGCAGCGCGGCCACGGCGACGATCGTCGCGGGCATCCGGCGTCGGGAACGCACGCGGGGGCGGGGCAAGGTTCGGCTCACTATTCCTCCAACTCCTACGGCGAGGGCTGTGCAGGAATATCAACCGACATCTTGCAGGGCGGGCGGCACGAGGGGAACGGGCAACGCGGGACCCGGCGATCGGCGCGTGGGCATCGCCGATCCACACTCGTACGGCGCAGCCCCGAGCGCGGTCGCCCATCCGCTCGACGACGATGGTTCGATGACGCCGTCCCGGACGCAGCCGCGCAGGCCAGGGCAGGCGCGGGCGTGACCGCCGTACTGGTCGCCGCCGGCGCCTTCCTGATGACCCTGCTCGGCGGCTGGGTGGCGCAGCGCATCGGCGATCGCCGGCATCTCGTACTCGGCCTCGCCGCCGGACTGATGCTCGGCGTGGTCGCGTTCGACCTGCTGCCCGAGTCGTTGTCGGCGGCGGGTGGGCGGATCGGCGGGGTGCCCCAGGCGCTGCTGATGTTCGTCCTGGGCTTTCTCGTGCTGCACGTGGTCGAGCGTTCGGTGGCGATGCACCGGGGCCACGAGAGCGAGTACGCCCCGC
Organism: Embleya australiensis; assembly: GCF_051903075.1. Classification (NCBI taxonomy): domain Bacteria; kingdom Bacillati; phylum Actinomycetota; class Actinomycetes; order Kitasatosporales; family Streptomycetaceae; genus Embleya; species Embleya australiensis. The sequence goes on along the minus strand of NZ_CP182422.1, from coordinate 6,611,611 downwards.
ACGCCCATCACCACGGCCCGACCATGGGCACCGACGGCCGGGTCAAGGGCATCGGACTGACCGCCGGCATCGCGCTGGTCGGGCACAGCGTGATGGACGGCTTCGCGATCGGCGCCGCGTTCCAGGCCGGCACCACCGTCGGCACGACGGTGGCGATCGCGGTGGTGGCGCACGACTTCGCCGACGGCTTCAATACGTTCACCGTCACCCGCATGTACGGCAACGGCCGCCGCCGGGCCCTGACCCTGCTGGGCGCGGACGCCCTCGCGCCGGTGGCGGGCGCGGCCCTCACGCTGGCGTTCACCATCCCGGAGCACGCGCTCGGCCTGTACCTGGGTTTCTTCGCCGGCTTCCTGCTCTACCTCGCCACCGCCGACATCCTCCCCGAGGCGCACAGCCCACACCCGTCGGGCTCGACGCTGCTGTGCACGGTGGCGGGTGTGGGGTTCCTGTGGCTGGTCATCTCGTTGGCGCAGTAGGCGGCGCGGAGGGCGCGGGTCGGCTCGCCGCCCGCCCCCGTGTTCAGCGGATCGGGCCCATCCGTTCGATCAGGTCCCAGCGGTTTCCGTACAGGTCGCGGAAGACGGCCACTATCCCGTACTTCTCCCGGCGCGGCGGCTCCTCGAAGACCACGCCCGCCGCCAGCATGCGGGCGTGCTCGCGCGCGAAGTCGTCGGTGTACAGGAACAGTCCGACCCGGCCGCCCGTCTGGTCCCCCACCCGGGAGCGCTGCTCGTCGTCCACCGCCTTGGCCAGCAGTACGGCCGCCTCGTTCGGTCCCGTGCCGGGCGGGGCGACCACGACCCAGCGCTTCCCGTCCGCCATCGGGGTGTCCTCGCGCAGGTCGAACCCGAGCGCGCCGGTATAGAACGTGATCGCCTCGTCGTAGTCCCGCACCACCACCGCGACCAGCCCGAGCCGATTCATCGGCCCACCCCGACCGGTACCCGTGTGGCAACGCCCTCGATGGTCATGCGGCCCAAGCTACCTTCCGGGTCTGCCATCCGACCGGGACGGGTCGTCGACACACCGGCGGGTTGGTCCCGGCGGGCGCGGGACCGGGCGCTCCCCTCGGATTCCGCTGTGGGCGGACCTTCTTGCCTTCCCCTCGTATCGGCGTAACTTGAATTACATGATTACAACGAAGCAGGAAGCAGTGCGCGGCTGGTTCACCGGACGCCTGCCGGAGGGCCTGTTCACCGCACTGGTCGAGGTGACCGTGGACCGCGAGGAGATCACCGTCATCGGCCGCATCCCCGAGCCGGAACTCGCCGAGGAGGTCTCGGCCGACGAGCGGGAGGCCGCGCTCGACGGGCGGATCGCCGAGTTCCGCGAGCGCACCCGCGAGGACCGCATGGCGGTGGCCCGCGAGGCCGAACGCCGCTTCGGCCGCAAGGTGTCGTGGGGCGTCGAGTGCGGCGGCACCCGCGCCCTTTACACCAACGTCTCCGTACCCGTGATGACCCGGCTCCGCCAGCCCGAACGTCAGGTCCTGGACACCCTGGTCGCGGGCGGCGTCGCGCGCAGCCGCAGCGACGCGCTGGCCTGGTGCGTGCGCCTGGTGCAGCGCAACACCGACACGTGGCTGACCGACCTGCGCGACTCGCTGGAGCACGTCGAGCGGGTCCGCTCCCAGGGGCCCGACACCCCCGGCGAGTAGAGCCCCCGGACCCACGCGCGCCGTGCCCGTCGCCCACCCGCGACGCGGCACCGGGTATGGCGCGCGGCGGCGGCTTCCCTCGACCCGAGTGAGATCGGCGCTCGCAAACGAGAGCAGTGCTCTTGACTTGGAGCACGGGACGCAGAATGATGCTCTCGGGTGAGAGCGGTGCTCTCGCAAGCCACGGGGAGGCTCGCATGATCGTGCTCTATTGGACCGCGATGTTGTTTCTGTTCCTGGCCGAGTTGGCCGCCGTCGCGGCCACCGCCTACTGGGGCTTCACGCTCGCCGCCGGGTGGGCGGTGCGGATCCTGGTCGGGTTGGCCGCACCGACCGTGATGATCCTCCTCTGGGGTCGGTTCGCCGCCGCCAACAACGCCGATGCGCTGACCGGGCTTCCACGCGTGTTGTTCGAGATCGTCTGGTGGGGCGCCGGCATCGTCGCCTTCGTCGCGGCGGGCCTGCTCCCCGGCGCGATCGGCGTCGCCGTCGCCCGCCTCACCGGCCTCGGCGCCCAGCGCGGCAAGGCCCACGCGGCACGCCGCTGAGCCGCGCCCCGGGGCCCTGTCCGGCGGCTCAGGCCAGGCGCCGGCGCAGCCAGTGCAGCGCGCCGTGGGCCTGGGCGCGTTGGAACGGACGCAGGGTCGGGAGGCCGTCCGGGGCCGGCCGCAGGGAGTTCGCGGCGAAGAATCCGGCGGCGGCGGCCAGTACGGCGGTGACCCGGTCCGGGTCCACCCCCCGGCGGGCCAGATGGGCCTCGATCGGGTCGACGGCGGTGTCGCCGTTGTGCATGATCACGCTCGGCGCCATCAGGACCACGTCGATCCAGGACGCCCCGCGCACGGCCCACGGCCAGTCGACGAACACGACCCGGTCCGGGGTCAGCAGCATGTTGTCCGCACGCAGGTCGCCGTGCACCAGGGCGGTGCCCTCGGCGGCGGTCGGCCAGTACGCCTCGTGCGCGGCGATCCGGTCGACGTTGGCGCACGTCCACGCGCCGAACGACTCGGGATCGAAACCGCGTCGCCACGCCCCGAAGGTGACACCCAGCGCCTCGGCGACGGTGGGCACCTCGATCGGGGACGGGTCCAGGACGGCGCCCAGGTCGGCGCAGGCGGCCAGGACCCGGGTCAGGTCCTGCGGGCGCCACGGCTGAGCCGGCGTGTGGCCGTCGATGTCCTCGAAGGCCAGCGCCACCCAGCCGTCGAGGTCGACGTCGGCGAGCAGGCGCGGCACGGGGGCGGCGGGCGGGAGGGCGGCGGCGACCCTGGCCTCGGCCCGGTGCAGGCCGGGCGCGTCGGGGTTCGCCTCGGCGCCGACGGCCTTGACGAATGCCCGCCGGCCGTCCGCGAGTTCGACTCGGGCGGCGATGCCGGGCGAGAATCCGCCGACCTGGGTAACGGCCCGCACGACCCGGGCGCCGAGCCGCGCCTCCACCGCCGCGCGCAGCCCCTCCGGTGCGGCCTCCCACGGCACGCGCACCCCGGAGGCCACGGGCGCGGCCTCGGACATCCCGGGCGCCTCCGCCTCGGGCGACCTTGTACCGGCCCGCTGCGCGCTGCTCTCGCTGGTCATCGGACCAGGATTTCCGTCCGCCGGCGCCCGGGCAAATCGTTATCCATGTCCGCACCGCGACCGGAATCGACGACCCGGGTCCGCGCCGGGCCCGATCCGTGTCGTTCCGCGCCCGGATCCGCGCCGGCGGCTCCGCCGTTACCGTTCCGTCCAACTTCGGACATGTGATGTCCACCTGGCACACCGTGGGCCGCCGCTACCGTGACGGCCATGATCCGCATCCCTGTTTCCCACCCCGGAGTCGTCCGGTGATCGGTTGGTTCGAAGCCGTCGTACTCGGCTTGGTCCAGGGACTCACCGAGTTCCTGCCGATCTCCTCCAGCGCGCATCTGCGCATCGTGTCGGCGTTCGCCGGCTGGGAGGACCCGGGTTCGGCGTTCACCGCCGTGACCCAGATCGGGACGGAAAGCGCCGTCCTGATCTACTTTCGCAAGGACATCGGCAACATCGTCGGCACGTGGGTGAAGTCCCTCTACACGCCGTCGCTGCGCGGTGAACTCGACGCGCGCATGGGCTGGTACATCATCGTCGGCACGTTGCCCATCGGCGTACTCGGCCTGATCTTCCAGGACACGATCGAGACCACGTTCCGCGATCTGCGGCTGATCGGCACCACGCTGATCGTGTTCGGTCTGATCCTGTTGGTCGCGGACCGAATAGCGCTGAACAACCGGGGCATGGAGAAGCTCAACGGCAAGGAGTCGCTGATCTACGGCTTCGCCCAGTCGCTGGCGCTGATCCCCGGTGTCTCGCGCTCGGGCGGCACGGTCACGGCGGGTCTGCTGATGGGGTATCGCCGCGAGGTCGCGGCGCGCTACTCGTTCCTGCTGGCCATCCCGGCGGTACTGGCCTCCGGCGGCCTGGAGCTGTTCAAGATCGGCGAGGGGCCGGCGCCGGCGTGGGGGCCGACGATCGTGGCCACGCTCGTGGCGTTCGTGGTCGGCTACGCGGCGATCGCCTGGTTCCTGAAGTTCATCAGCACGCACAGCTTCACCGTGTTCGTGGTGTACCGCGTCGTCCTGGGGCTGGTCGTGCTCGGCCTGGTGATCTTCGGCGCCCTCGAACCGACGGCGGGCGCGGCGAAGTAGGTCCGCGCCGATCCGGAGAGCCGTCCGGCCCCGCCGTGTCCGCCCGTACGCCGGAATCGAACATCGTGTTCGAACACCACCGCCATACACCGCGCACACGGCGAGGCCGAACGGGCCGGCGTCGCTCGCGTCACTCGTCCCCGAGCATCGCGAACACGAAGGCCAGCCGTCGGTCGACCCACGGCGCCAGGATCCGGACCGGCTTCCCGCGCCCGTCCGTCGTCATCACCAGGTCGCCGGCCGCCTTCCAGGCGAGGACGCGCGGGCGTACCGGACCGATCGAACCGTCGGGGCCGCCGAGCACCGTGTCGAAGGTCAGGCTCAGCGCGGTGTCCGCCGTGTGGGCGGCCAGGCGGCGCGGATCGGTCGTCGCGAAGAGGTTGCGGCCGACGATCTCGGGCCGGCCGGGCTGGTCGATCCGCCACGTGTGCTTGAGCGGTCGCCGGGTGGGCGGAATGCGCCGGATGGTGCCGACGGGTTCACCGTCGGCGGCGCGGACCCGGTCGTGTCGTACGTCGTCGATCGTCTCGGCGGGGTCCACCGTGCAGAGCAGGTCGCCGTTGGGGAGGTACAACGAGCGGCGGTCGTTCCCGGCGAGCGCACACGGGGTGAAGAAGTCCTCCGGGCCGCCGCCGCGCAGGATCCGCACGCCGACCGCAGAGCCGGCCGCACGCTTGTTTGTCCCGTCGCTCGACAACGAGCCGTAGCGGAACGCGGTGACGCGCTGCCAGTCGGGCGCGTCGGGGTCGAACCCGGCACCGGAGTCGGTGTCGAGACCCGGTTCGGCGTCGGCGCCCGGTTCGGAGTCGCGACCCGGATCGCCCGTCGCGACGGGATCCTCCGAGCCCGGTACCGACGCCGTATCCACCCCGGCCGTCGGCTCCGCCTCGCCCCGTCCCCTGCGCCGCCCGAACACCATCCGACCCCCGGTCCTCCTCCGTCACGACACGTCGACCCGCGCGCCGGTCGCACCGTCGTACGACCGGACCATCCGCGCTCGACCGTATCGGGCGGGCTCAGTCCACCCCGAAGTCGTCCCCCGCGTCGTCCTCCACCTCGTCGCCGAAGTCGTCCTCGAAATCCGCGCCGTAGTCCTCGCCGAAGTCCTCCTCGAACCCGGCGCACACCGCCTTGCGGCCGCCGCTGCGCAACTCGACCCGGAAGCGCCGGCTCAACGCGGCGACCACGAGCAGACCGCGCCCGGCCTCGGCGTCTTCCAACACCTCCACCGGGGACGGCAGCGAACACGGCAGGTGATCCAACACCTCGACCCACAACATCCGGCCGTGCAGCGAGGCGGACACCTCGTAGTCGCCGTAGTCGCCGGCGTGTTCGACCGCGTTCGAGGCCAGTTCGGAGGTGACCCGGACCGGGTCGTCGGACTCGAACCCGACCCGCTCGCAGAAGCGCCGCACGTGGGCCCGCGCGGCGGAGACGGTCTGCGGTTTCGACACGAGCCGTACGGTCGAACGTGTCCTGGACACGGTGGTGGCCACGTCTCCCCCTCCAGTCGGTCGGGCTGCTGAGAGCACCGTGATCGAATACTTCCTGGAAACGGGCCCGAACTGCGATTTCCGGTCACCGACCGACCGCGATCTGGTAGAAACCGCGGCAAGATCGATGGACTACTTGGAAGTTACCGAATCCGAGGCGCTTCCGGGCGGATCGTTTGGCAAAGAAAACCGCGCGTCGGACCGGACATCCCACACCCGGGCCGGCAACCAGCCGTCGTACCCCGGGAGTTCGTCGAAATCCCAGGTCAGCCTACCGAGCCGAGGGAGGTGGGCGCGGCGAAACGCGGACAACGACGCGTCGACGGAGCATCGAATCGCCGACGACGAACGACCCGACCCCCGCTGGGGATCGGGTCGTTCGTCATCCGGGCGAATGTTCGAGGGGCCGGGCTCAGAAGCGGATCGAGCGCTCGATCGACTCGAGGTCCCGCAAGCGTTCGGTCGCGCTGCTCGGGGCCGAGGACAACATGTAGATCGGCACCACGCCGGTGTCGATCACGGTGACCCGGAGCCGGAACGGCGCCACGTCGCGGTCCTCGGGGGTGCTCTCGATGTCCATCAGCCACGCGTTGCGCCCGTCGAGGCGGGTCGCCTCGCTGGAGCGCACCACGTCCTGGGCCTTGGCCGGGTAGATCAGTTCGAGTTGGGCCCGGCCGACGGTCTCCGCCGTCTCCGGCATCGATCGCGGCTTGGCGGTCACGTACGCCTTGGTGTCGACCACGCCGACCATGAACGTGCCGAGCGGGTTGTTCGGGTCGGGCGTGGGCTTGGCCGTGGGGTCGCTCGTCCTGGGGTCGACGGTGGAGGCGACCGAGGAGTACAGGCCGACGTACGGGTCCGGGGGCTTGGCGTACCAGCCCTGGGGCAGCACGTACGACACGTGCGCCTTCTCGTCGCGGATCTCGCCGGGCCGGGCCGAGCGGGTGGCCGCGGGGGGCGCCGACTCGCCGTCGCCGGCGTTGTCGTCGCCCGGTCCGCACGCGCCGACCGCGATCAGCGCGGCCAGCGTCGCTCCGAGGGCCGCGCGCCTCATCCCAGGACCTCCGCGTCGCCCCCGTCGACCTCCACGTCGCCCGCCTCGACCGCGGCCCGGTAGGCCGCCTCGACCTCGCTCGTGGCCGCGCCCTCCCGGTCGAGCAGGTGCGCGTACAGCAGGCGCGAGCCGGCCAGGTCGGCGTCGAGCGCGCGCCGGATGTGCTCCCGGGCGGCCTCGGTCCGGCCCGCGTCCAGTTCGGCGTCGCCGAGGTCGACCAGCGCGTCCTCCTGGCCCGCCTCGACCGCGCGGGTCAGCCAGGCGATGCCGTCGTCGACGGCGTCACCGTTGAGCAGCAGCCGGCCGAGGTTGGCCATCGCGAACTCGTCGCCCGCCTCCGCCGCCGGGCGCAGCAGCGCCTCCGCCTCGGCGGCCCGGTCGAAGTCCTGGAGGAAGGCCGCGAAGTCGTTCGACGCGTCGGGGTCGCCGGCCTCGATCGCCGAGACGTACCAGCGCTCGGCCGCCTCCGGCTCGTCGAGCGCGTCGGCAAGCAGGTTGGCGATCGGCAGCGCCCAGCGCGTCTCGCCCAGCCGGTGCCGGTCGATCAGCAGGTCGACCGCCGCCTCCGCCCGGCCGGTGACCTCCAACAACTCGCTCAGCGCGTCCACAGCCTCCGCGTCGCCCTCGGCCAGCGACTGGCGCAGCACCACCTCGGCGGTCTCGTCGCCGCCCGCGAACATCAGTTCGCCGGCCTTGCGCCGGGCTTCGGGCGCACCGGCGTCGGCGGCTTCGAGGTAGAGCTTGACGGCGACGTCCATGCGTCCCTCGCGCACTGCTTGGTCGGCCTGGGCGAGGTGGTTCGTGCCGGACATGGTCCTGCTTTCGGATCGCGGGGCGTAGGCCCACGAGCCTGCCACATCACCGGGCTTTCGACGTGGTCGGCACGGACGGCGCCCGCCGGGGCCGGGCACTCGGCCGGTGCGTGCCGCCGCTCGGAGACCGGCGTGCCTGCGCTCAGAACGGATGCGGCGCGATCTCCCCCCGCATCGTCACCCACTGCGTCTCGGTGAACGCCTCGATGTTGGCCTCCGGGCCGCCGAACCGGGCGCCCGTACCCGATGCCGCCTGGCCGCCGAAGGGGGCGTTGGCCTCGTCGTCGACCGTCTGGTCGTTGATGTGCACCAGGCCGGTGGGGATCGCGTCGGCGACCCGCATCGCCTGCCCGACGTCGCCGAGGATGCCGAGCGAGAGGCCGTACTCGCTGTCCCGGGCCAGCGCGATCGCCTCCTCGACGGTGCCGAACGGGACGACCGGTGCCACCGGTCCGAACACCTCGTCGGCGTACGCGGGCATCGTCGGCCGCACGTCCGCCAGCACGGTCGGCCGATAGAACAGCCCCTCGTACGTGCCACCGGCGGCCAGGCGCGCGCCCGCGGCCACGCTGTCCCGGACCAGGCCGTCGATGCGGCGCAGTTGCCGCTCGTCGATGATCGGGCCGAGCGCCACGTCCTCGGTCGCGGGGTCGCCGACCGGCAGGTGGTCGGCCTTCGCGGCCAGGGCGGCGACGTAGTCCGGGTACAGGCTCTCGTGGACGAGGTGCCGGCCGGTGGCCATGCAGATCTGGCCCTGGTGCAGGAACGAGCCCCAGGCGCCGGCCGCCGCGGCGCGGTCGAGGTCGGCGCCGGGGAGCACGATCAGCGCGTTGTTGCCGCCCAGTTCCAGGTGGGCGCGCTTGAGCAGGCGTCCGCAGGTCTCGCCGATCCGGCGGCCGGCGGCGGTGGATCCGGTGAACGAAACGATCCGTACCTCGGGGGCGGACACCAGGGCCGCGCCCGTATCGGCTCCGCCGGGCACCAGGTGCAGTACGCCGGCGGGCAGTCCGGCCTCCTCCAGGATCCGGGCGAGCACCACGCCGCCGCCGATCGCCGTGCGCGGGTCCGGCTTGAGCAGGACGGCGTTGCCGAGCGCGAGCGCGGGCGCGACCGAGCGGATCGACAGGATCAGCGGGTAGTTGAACGGCGCGATCACGCCGACCACGCCCGCCGGACGGCGGCGGGCCAGGCTCCAGCGCGGCTGGGTCGACGGGAGCACCAGGCCCTGCGGATGCGCCGCGAGCGCCGACGCCTCGAAGCACTCGGCCGCGGCGAAGCCCACCTCGACGGCCGCCTTGGCCGGGACCGATCCGGACTCGCGGACCAGCAGGTCCCGGATCTCCTCGGCGTGCCGCTCGAACAACAGCCCCGCGCGACGCAGTACGGCGGCGCGCTCGTCGTACGGCCGGGCCGCCCAGTCGCCCTGAACCGCGGCGGCGGCCGTCGCCGCGCGGGCGACGTCGGCGGGGTCGGCCGCGCCGACCACACCCAGCACCTTCCCGGTCGCGGGCGCGACCGCCTCGTACGTCCCTCCCGACCCGGGCGTCCACCGCCCGTCGAAGATCTTCCCGGTCCACGTGCCGTCGGCAAGCAACATGCGGCGTCCTCCCAGGCGATCGGCCGCGCGGGTCGCGGCGGACCTGCTCGCGACCTCGACGTGCCGGATACGCCCGGATGTTGCTACGGATTCCTCGCCCGCGAACCGATTCCTTCCACCCACCGGAAGGGTGGACGTGTCGTGTGATGGGGTGTCCTCATGACCACCGCGACCTCGCCCGTGATCTCCCTCGGCTTCCGCACCGACCTGATGCTGCTCACCCTCCAGGGCAGCCGCGTCGAGGAGCGGGACGGCTACCGGGTCGTCCATACGCCCGCCAACCCCACTTTCCACTGGGGCAACTTCCTCCTCCTGCCCGCTCCCCCGGCCCCCGGCGCCGCGGCCCGCTGGGTGGACACCTTCCGTCGGGAATTCCCCGACGCGGACCACGTGGCGCTCGGCGTCGACGGCACGGACGGTGCCGCCGGCGACCCGGCCGACCTCGCCGGCGCCGAGCTGCACGTCGAGCGCGGCACGGTCCTGACCGCCGCGTCCCTGCGCCCGCCGGCCCGCCCCAACACCACCGCGACCTACCGCGTCGCCTACAGCGACGACGACTGGGCCCAGGCGCTCGCGCTCAACGAGGCCGGCAACACGGACTTCGAACCCACCGCCTACCGCGAGTTCGCCGCCCGCCGCCTGGCCGGCTTCCGCGCGCTGCAAGAACGCGGCCACGGCGCCTGGTTCGGCGCCTTCGAGGACGGCCGACTCCGCGCCGGCCTCGGCCTGTTCACCGACGGCCGGGGCCTGGCCCGCTACCAGACCGTCGGCACCCACCCGGATCACCGCAACCGCGGCCTGGCCTCCGGCCTGGTACACGCCGCCGCCGAGCACGCCGCGACCCACTGGTCCGTGACCACCCTGGTCATCGTCGCCGATCCCGACTACGTGGCGATCGACCTCTACCGCCGCCTGGGCTTCGCCGGCACGGAAACCCAGATCCAACTCCAGATCGTCCCCACCTGAGCCCGCCGGGCATTGCGTCAGGGGCGGGCGAAACCGATGGCGGCTTCGCCGGTGTACATCAGGAACGTGAGGGTTTCCTGGAAGTAGAGGTGGATGCCCGCGTCGTCGTGGGACAGGTAGCCGATGGACAGGTCCTGGCCCAGGCGCAGTTCGTAGTCGCCGCCCCGGGTGGACAGCACGAACGCGCCGTCGATGGCCGGAGCCCAGATCGGTTCGCCGGCCAGGATTCGGGTCAGGTGTTGGCGGATCGGGTAGCCGTGGTCGGCGGCCTCGTTGACCGCGGTGTACGCCTCCGGGCCGAGCACCAGGTGGTACGGGCCGTTGACGCCGGCCAGGCGCAGTTCGGTCAGCGCCCGGCTGACCGCGTCCGGATAGTCGCGGGCGTCGGTCGGGAGCGATACCGGCACGTTCGTGGACGCCCGGCGGATGCCCTCGATCGACGCCGCCGGGTAGCCCTCGAAGATCAGCCGGTCCTCGGTGAACCCCATCTTGCGCGCCGCGTCCTTGACCGGCTGCCAGTCCGCGTCGGCGGCGCCGCGCTCGACCGCGTCGACGGCGCTGCGGGCCACGGTGAACGGCACGCGCAGTTCGATCAGGGGGCGGGATCGGCGGCTGCGGGCGAGGACTCCGTCGGCGGGCGGCTCCAGGTCGGTCAGGTGGCCGGTGCCCACGCCGGCCGCCGCGCTCCCGTCCGGCCCGGTCACGTCGACGACGCGCCGGCCCGCGACGTGCTGCTTGAACGTACGCCTGGCCTCGTCCTCGAGGTCGGCCCACGCGGCGTCGGAGATCGGGGCGAGTTCGCGGTGGAGGTTGTTCATGGGGTGAGGCTCCTGGTTTCGGGGGCTGGTGCGGGGTGGGCTGCGGGGTCGACCGAGTCGTCCGGATCCGGGTCGGCCGCGCCGAGTGCCCCGATGCCGAGCGAGCCGTCCGCGCGCAGCGCCGCCGGTGCCGGGTCGGCCGGGGCCGCGCGCTCGATCAGCGCGTCCGGCGGGCCCGGCGGGTCGTCCAGGAAGTCCGCCGTCGGCACGAAGAACAGCCCGCCGGTGACCGCCGTCGAGAAATCCAGGATGCGGTCGTAGGTGCCGACCGGGCGGCCGATGAACATGTTCTCCAGCATCTGCTCGGTGACGCTCGGCGTGCTGGAGTAGCCGATGAAGTAGGTGCCGAACTCGCCGCTGCCCACCGACCCGAACGGCATGTTGTCGCGCAGGATGTCGCGCTCGGTGCCGTCCGGGTCGGTGATCGTGGTGAGCGCGACGTGCGAGTCGATCGGCTTGACGTCGTCCGGCAGTTCGAGGTCGGACAGCTTGGTCCGGCCGATCACCTTCTCCTGCGCCTCCACGGGCAATGCGTTCCAGGCCCGCATGTCGTGCAGGTACTTCTGGACCATCACGTAGCCGGCGCCGACGAAGTTCGGGTCCTCCTCGGCGGTGATCGTGACCGCCTCGAACGCGTCCCGCCCCTCCGGGTTTTCGGTGCCGTCGACGAAGCCCATCAGGTCTCGCTGGTCGAAGTAGCGGAATCCGTGCACCTCGTCGACCACGGTCGCCGCACCGGCCAGCCGGTCGGTCAGCACGGTGGCCAACTCGAAGCACAGGTCGATCGACCGCGCGCGCAGGTGGAAGAGCAGGTCGCCGGGTGTGGACACGGCCCGGTGCTTGGCGCCCACCAGTTCGCGGAACGGGTGCAGTTCCGCCGGGCGCGGGCCCGCGAAAAGCCGATCCCAGGCGTGTGAGCCGATGCCGACGACACACTTCAGGTCGCGCTCGGGGAGCCGGAAGCCGACCGAGCGGCGCAGTCCGGCCAAGTCGGCGAGCAGGTCGCGGACGGTGGCCTCGGCCGCAGGGTCGGTGTCGATGGTCAGGACCAGGAACATCGCCGTCGTGGCCGGCAGGCCCAAGATCTCCTGCGGCCGGGGCGGCGGCGTCGCGTCGGTCTGTACGCACATGCCGTGGCAGATCGACGGATCGCGCGCACGGCAAACCTGATTCGGCCGAGGCGATCATGGGTGGGGCGCGCCCGCGTGGGGGCGGGTGGGGCGACGATAGCCTTCCCGAGCGGGTCGAAAACGGGTGCGGCGGCGAGTGGTTGGGGGCGGGATGGAGTGGAGTTTCACTCGGACGCGGCTGCGTGAGGGGTACGCGATCGCCGAGGTGGACGCGTTTTTGGCGCGGGTGCGGGGCAGCCTGGACGGCACGGCGGCGGTGCCGGTGACGGCGGCTCAGGTGCGTGAGCAACGATTCGCCACGGTGCGGCTGCGTGAGGGGTACGACGAGCACGAGGTGGACGCGGCGCTCGACGAGATCGAGGCGAGGTTGGCCGCGCGGGCGGGGTCGTGGGGGTCGGCGGGGGCGGTGGTGGACGCGGGCGCGGGCGCGCCGGCGGCGGGCGGGGCGGCTTCGGGTTGGGCTTCGGCTTCGGCGGACACCCACGTGGGGGTGAACCGGTTCGCCGAGGCTCGGGCGGAGGCCGATGTGAAGGCGGTCGCGCTGCGGCCGGCGGGCGAGCGGTTCGACGTGGTTCGGCGCGGCTACGGCCGGGACGAGGTGGACGCGCTGGTGGGTCGGGTCGATGCCGCGCTGGGGGGGCGGATGCGGCTGGCCCCGGAGCAGGTGCTGGCCGACCGCTTCGACATCGCCCGACGCGGCTACGACCGCGCGCAGGTGGACGCGTGGCGCGACCGGGCCGCGGACCTGCTGGTGCGCCGGGGGCTCGGCGAGACGACGGCGGGCTGAACCCGGTGCGGTGGCCTCAAGCGCCGGCCGGGCTTTTTGGCCTCAAGCGCCGGCCGGGCTGAGTGACCCGGCCTCCGGCCGAGGTGGCCTCAAGCGCCGGCCGGGCTGATTCGCCTCAAACGCCGGCGGGGCTGATTTGGCTTCAAGCGCAGGCCCGGCTGTTCGCCTCAAGCGCCCGCCGGGCTGAGTGACCCGGCCTCCGGCCGAGGTGGCCGCAAACGCCGGCCGGGCTGATTCGCCTCAAACGCCGGCGGGGCTGATTTGGCTCAAGTGCCGGCGAGGGTGATTTGGCGCCCGGTCGGGCCGATTTGGCTTCACGTGCTGGTTGGGTTGATTGGTGGGCTCGGGGTGTTGGCGGCGTCGTTCGGCGAGTTGTTTTGGGGGATGAGGTAATGGTCCCGGCCGGTGCCGAGTCGTGCGTCGGCGGTGAGGTGGGGGCTGCCGCAGGTGGGGTGGGTCGGGGTGGCTTGGGGTTACCAGGGGATTGGGCCGTTTTCGGTCAGGAAGGTGGCTGTTGGGCCGTACTTGTCCGCCGTTGCCATGTCGACCGCGATGGTTGCGCCCTCTTCTGCCGTGCGTGTACCGGTGTGGCGGTTGAGGTCGGTTGCGCAGTAGCCGGGGCTTACCGCGTTGACCAGGATCCCTTCGGTGCGCAGTTCGTTGGCGTAGAGCGCGGTGATCGCGTTCAGGGCGCTTTTCGAGGTGCAGTACGGGAGGAGCATCGAGGAGTACGGGGACCATGGGCTGCCCGGGTCGGCCAGGTGGGTGAGGGAGCCGAGTTCGCTGGACATGTTGACGATCCGTGCGGCGGCGGAGCGGCGTAGCAGCGGGAGCATCGCGTGGGTCACCGCGATGACGCCGAACACGTTGGTCTCGTAGACCTGCCTGACGGTGGCGGCGACGGTTTCACTCGGCTTTTGCGGTCCGGCGGCGATCGCGGCGTTGTTGACGAGGATGTCGAGGCGGCCGAACGTGGCGTCGATGTACTTGGCGGCGGACTCGACCGACATCTCGTCGGTGACGTCCAGCGGTATGAACCGTACGTCGGCGCCGTCGGCGCGAAGCTCCTCGGCCGCCGCCTCGCCCCGCTCGGCATCGCGGGCGCCGATCAGCACGGTGATGCCGAGGGCCGCGAGCCTGCGCGCCGTTTCCTTGCCGATGCCCTTGTTCGCGCCGGTGATCAGGGCGGTCTTCTGCGAAGTCGTCGTCATGACACCCAGCCTCCCCTGGCCCATGGGCGGCAGGGAAAGACCGGGCGACTCTGGATCTATAGTCCACGGATATGAATGAGCTGGAGGTGCGGGAGCTGAGGTACTTCGTCGCGGTCGCCGAGGAGTTGAACTTCAGCCGGGCCGCGGAACGCCTTGGCATGGCACAGCCCCCGCTGTCGAAGGCGATCGCTCGGATGGAATCCCGGCTCGGTGTACGCCTGTTGGAGCGCACCACCCGGCAGGTGCGGCTGACCGCCGCCGGTGGGGTGCTGCTCGACCAGGCCCGGATCGCGGTCGACGCGGTGCACGCGGCGGCCCGGCGGGCACGTCGGGCCGGTCAGCCGACACCCCGGCTCGTCGTGGCGGTCAAGCCGGGAGGCGATGCGGGGTTGTTGCGGGAGATCCTCGACGCCTACCGGGGAACGGGTGCGCATCTGCCGCCGCCCGAAGTCGTCGTCGGCGGCAGCGGGGAGCCGATCGCCATGCTGCGGGACGGCCGTGCCGATGTGGCGCTGCTGCGCAGCCCGTTCGACGGCCGGGGGCTGGATTCCCAGACGCTCGTGGTCGAGCCGCGGCTGGCCGTACTCCCCGCCGCGCACCGCCTGGCCAAACGCCGGCGACTGCGGCCGGCCGACCTGGCGGGCGAACCGATCCCGCGCTGGAAGGGGGCCGCCCCCGCCGCCCTCGCCTACTACACGGGAAGCGACGAAGCGGAAGCAGGCGATGGCCGCGCGGCCTCGGCGCCGGCCGACCCGCCCGAGGGGCCGCTCGTGGCGAGCGTCGAACAACTCCTGGAGGTGGTCGCGCTGGGCCAGGCGGTGGCGTTCCTGGCGCTGTCCACCACGAAGCGGTACCAGCGCCCGGACATCGCATACCGGCCGGTCACCGGCCTCAGCCCCAGCGCGGTCGTGGTCGCCTGGCCGGAGACCTCACGATCCCCGGCCGTCGCCGCCTTCGTCCGAGCCGCCCACGACGTCGCCGCCGACCACCCCGACCACCTGAGCGCGCCGGCGTAGTGACCGGGGCACTCACCCCCGGGGCTCACCGCTCAGCCGCCACCGCCGCTCCCGTGCGGATCACCTGGCGGATGGCCTCGCCGCTTGCCAACGCCTCCATCGCCTCGTTCAGGTCGTCCAGTTCGACCGTGCCCGTGTGCAGCAGTTCGACCGGCATCTGCCCGGCCCGCCACAGGGCCAGGTAGCGGGGGATGTCGCGGCGGGGCACCGCGTCGCCCATGTACGAGCCGATCAGGGACTTGCCCTCGCCGGCGAAGGCCAGCGCCGGCACCGCGTCCAACCGCCGACCCGGCGCGGGCAGGCCGACCGAGACCACCCGGCCGCCTCGGCCCACCGCCGCCAGGCAGTCCGCGATCACGCCGGCGCTGCCGACCGCCTCGATCACCACGTCCAGGCCGTCGCCGACCAGGTCGCCGATCGCGCCCACCGCCTCGTCCGGGTGGTACGCGTGCGACGCGCCGAGCCGCAGCGCCAGGTCGCGCTTCGCCGGGACCGGGTCGACCGCGACGATCGGGTACGCCCCGGCCGCCCGCGCGCCGAGCACGGCGGACAGGCCGACCCCGCCGAGGCCGAACACCGCGACCGACTGGCCCGGACGTACCGCCGCCGTGTTGATCACCGCACCCGCCCCGGTCAACACCGCGCAGCCGAACATCGACGCCACCTCGAACGGCACGTCGCGCGGGATCGGCACCACCGACTCCTGCGCCACCACGGCCAATTCGGCGAACGCGGACACCCCGAGCTGGTGGTGCACCACCGCGCCGTCCGCGTCCCGGAGCAGGGCCGGCCCGTGCAGCAGCCCGCCCGAGCCGTTGGCCGCCGCGGCGGCCGAGCACAGCGCCGGCCGGCCCTCGTCGCACCGCACGCAGTGGCCGCAGCTGGGCACGAACACGAGCGCGACGTGCTCCCCCGGCGCGACCCGGTCCACGCCGGGCCCGACTGCCTCGACCACGCCGACCGCCTCGTGCCCGAGCGCCATCGGCAGCGGCCGGACCCGGTCGCCGTTGACCACGGACAGGTCGGAGTGGCACAGGCTCGCGGCGGCGATCCGCACCAGCACCTCACCCGCACGCGGCTCGCCCAGTTCCACGTCCTCGATCGCGACCGGCCGGCTCGTCCCGTACGGCCGGGCCTGCGAGGTCGCGCGCAGCACGGCCGCCCGCATCCTCACGGCGCGACCTCGCGCGAGGTGAGCCGGACCACGTCCCGGCTCACCAGCAGCGGCACCACCTTGCCGAGCACGATCTCCCGAAAGTGCGCGGAGGCGCAGTGCGCGGTGAAGTCGGCCTCGGCGTCGTACTCCTCGACGAGCACGATCGTCCGAGGCTCCTCCGTGCCCTGGTGTACGCGATAGCTCCGGCAGCCGGGTTCGGCCAGCGAGTGGCGGGTCATCTCGTCGAGCAGGGTCAGTACCTCGTCCTGCGCGTCGGGGTGGGTGAGATAGCGGGCGACGACTACGTAACTCAAGGGTGGTTCTCCTACGGACTACGGAGCGGAGGAAGCAGAGGAAGCAGGGGGCGGGGGCGGCGCGGTCGCGCCGAGCCGGTCGCGCCGCAGGTCCCACAGCCGGGGGTCGGACGTGGCCACGGCGACCGCGCCGAGCGCGAGCGCGGCGGCCGCGTCCTCGGCGGTCTCCACGAAGCCGGCCGCGACGAACGGCGACATCGCGCGTTTGGCCTCGGGGGTCATCCGGGCCACGATCGGCGACGGCATGATCTCGACCAGGTCGGGACCGCCACGCGCGATCGCGTCGGTGCTGCGGCGCATGTTGGAGCGGTCGGTGACGAACACCTTCTGCATGGTCAGCAGCCCGAGCGGGCGGCCCTTCTCCATCAGCGAGAGTCGGGTGCTGACCATGCCGTGAGCGCCCATCGCCTTGAGGAATTCCAGCGCGCCCTTGTCCTGGGCCAGGCCGGGGCAGCTGTCCACGTTGACGAACACCGTCTTGCCCGCCCTGCCGAGCAGCTGCACGATGTTCGGCAGCTGCCCGACCGGGATGGACGCGAGGATGCACACCTGTGCGGGCGCGCCGAGGAAGTTCTGCAGTCGCTGGGGTCCGATGATCGACGCGATCACGGGTACCTCGGCGAAGGCGGACGAGAGCACGGAGGACATCCGGGGCGCGCTCGCGGGGCGTCGGCTGGCGTTCATGACCTACCTGGGACTGGGTCTCGGCCGCCTCACGCGTCGAAGCGGTTGGGCAGGCCCAGTTTGCCAGGATTGAGTATTCCGGCCGGGTCGAGGGTGGCCTTGACCTTGGCGAACGTGTCGAACCCGGCACCGAGCGCGGCCGGCAGATACGGGCCGCGCAGCAGTCCGCAGCCGTGGTGGTGGCTGAGCGCGGCGCCGTGCCGGATGAGCACCTCGTTGGCCGCGTCCCACACCGCGCGGTACCAGTCGCGGCGCCGAGGCCGGTCCACGTCGCCGCGCAGCGAGAAGTAGACGCAGGCGCCGTCGGTGTACGCGTGCGACTGGTGCGCGGAGGCCGCGAGCGTGCCGGGCACCGCCTGGATCGCCGCGACCACCTCGTCGTACACCTCGCCGAGCGCCGTCCACGACCCGGCCATCTCCAGCGTGTCGGCGACGAAGCCGGGCCCCGGAGTGAAGCCGTCGGAGGACTTGCCGACCAGCATGCGGTCCCGCAGCCAGCGCTCGAACACCGCGTCGCTGTCCAGTTCGGGGCCGTAGCTCAGGCAGACCTCCTCGCTGACCTTGAGCATCGCGTCGACCAGGATCGGGTCGCCCTCGTCGGCGATCAGCAGGAGGTTGGTCTCGGGGTGGTCGAAGTGCACCCCGCTCTCCAGCTTGTCGTACAGGCGCAACACCGCCGGGGTGGCGCCGCGCTGCATGATCTTGCGGCACGCGTCCAGGCCCTCGGCGAAGGTGTCGAAGCCGAACGCGAGCGCCTTGGCGTAGGTGGGCAGCGGGTGTACCCGGATGCGCGCGGAGACGATCACGCCGAGCGTGCCCTCCGAGCCGATGAAGATCTGCCGCAGGTCGGGGCCGGTGGCGGCGCGCGGGTAGTCGCCGTAGGTGGCGCGGGTGCCGTCGGCGTGCACCACGTCGATGCCGACGACCATGTCCTCGATCTTGCCGTAGCGGGTGGAGAGTTGGCCCGCGCCGCGGCAGGCGATCCAGCCGCCGACGGTGGAGACGGCGAAGGCGGACGGCCAGTGGCCGGTGGTGACGCCGTAGGTCTCCTGGAGTTCCTTTTCGAACAGGTCGCCGAACATGCCGGCCTCGACGTCGACGACGAGCGATTCGGCGTCGAAGGAGACGATGCGGTTCAGGCCGCACAGGTCGAGCACGACGCCGCCGTGCACGGGCAGCGCGGCGCCGGTGACGTTGCTGCGGCCGGCGGAGGCGGTGACCGGGATGCCGGAGGCGTGGCAGATCCGCAGTACGGCGGCCACCTGGTCGGCGTCGACGACCTCGACGATCACCGCGTCGGGGGTGGCGGGGCGGCCGTCGGTCTCGCCGATCATGGTGCCGGCCCACCAGTCGCGGGTACGGGCGACCACGTCGTCGCGGTCGGTGTACACGGCCTTGGCCACGCCGCGCAGGTCCTCGATCACGGGGGCGGGCACCTCGACCACGGTGCCCTGGAGCGACGCGTCGCCGGTGCCGATCGGGGTGTTCCGGGCCCACTTCGCCGGGGTGGGCGCGCCCACGATGTAGTCGCCGCGGTTGAACGGGTTGGTGATGGTCTGCCTGCTGATCACTTCGCGGCTCCTTGGGATGCGATCACTGTGGATGTGGGTTCTTCGGGCTCGCCGAGCAGGACCGCCTTCTCGTGCCGCACGGCGGCGAGGTAGTCGGCGACCTGGCGGTCGATCTGCGCGGCGGTCAGGCCCAGTTCGGCGCCGAGCAGCCGGCCGACCTCGGGGGCCGCGGCGGCCGAGGCGTCACGGGCGAACAGGCGCGAGCGGGTGCGCCGGGAGAGCACGTCGTCCACCGAGCGGGCCATCTCGGAGCGGGCCGCGTAGACGACCTCGGCCCGGATGTACGGCATGCCGGCGACCACCGGCTCGGCGAGCGTGGGGTCCTCGGCGAGCAGGTCGGAGACGAAGCGGGCCTCGGTGCCGTAGCGCTCGCCCAGGTGTGCGGCCAGGCCGCCGGACGCGGCGACCGCCTCGGCGTCGTAGCCGGCGCCGCCGATCAGCGGCAGGTTGGTGGTGCGGCTGCGGCCCTTGCGACCCAGGACCTGCATCACCTTGTCGATCACCAGTTCGCCCATGTGCCTGCTGGTGGTGAGCTTGCCGCCGGTGACGGTGACCATGCCGCCGGGACCGACCGAGATGTGGTGGTCGCGGCTCATGTCGAGGGTGGCGCCCTCCTTGCCGCCGACCAGCGGACGCAGGCCGCCGATGCTGCCGATCACGTCGTCCGGGGTGAGCCGGCCCTCGAACGCGGTGTTGGCGCCTTCGAGCAGGAACTCCATCTCCGGGCGGGTGCAGTGCACGTCGTCGATCGAGCCGCGGTAGTCCTCGTCGGTGGTGCCGAGCACGACCGCGTCGCCCCAGCGGGTGCAGGTGGCGCGGCGCGCCCGGCCCGGGATGGGCACGGTGACCGTGCAGTCGATCCGGACCTTGTGCCACGGCACCACGATGTGTACGCCCTTGGCGGGTCGTACCTGCGGCCGGTGGTCGTCGTCGGCCAGTCCGTCGACGGTGTCGCTCCACACGCCGGTGGCGTTGACCACCGCGGAGGCGCGCACGTCGAAGCGCTCGCCGTCGACCTCGATCCGGGCCCCGGCGGCCCGGCCGCGCTCGGTCAGGATCCGGTCCACCGTGGCGCCGTTGAGCACGGTGGCGCCCAGCGCGGCGGCGGTGCGCACGATGGTCAGCACCAGGCGGGCGTCGTCGGCGCGGCCGTCGAAGTACATCAGCCCGCCCTGGAGGTGGTCCGCGCGCAGCGTCGGCGCGTGGGCCAGTACCTCGTCGACGGTCAGCCGCTGGTGCAGTTTGCCGATCCGCCAGCCGCCGACCAGGTCGTAGGTCCACAGCAGGCCCTCGAAGCCCTTGGCGAGGCGGGCGTCGAAGACGCCCTCCTTCTCCAGGATCGGGAACAGGAACGGCAGGCGGTGCACCAGGTGCGGCGCGTTCTTGCGGAAGCGGTGTCTTTCCAGGAGCGAGTGGCGGACCAGGTTGACGTTGCCCTGCTCGATGTAGCGCAGGCCGCCGTGCACCATCTTCGACGACTTGGAGGAGGTCCCGGAGGCGAAGTCGTCCTTCTCCACCAGGGCCACGTCCAGGCCGCGCGAGGCCGCGTCCAGCGCGGCGTAGGCGCCGGTGACGCCGCCGCCGACGACGAGCACGTCGAAGCGGTGGTCCGCGAGTCGGTGCTTGGCCCGGCCGCGGTCGAGAAGCAGCGGAGTGCCTCTCGTGGCCGCCGCCGACGCCCGTCGTGGCTTGCGGGCGGGCATCGAAATCACAATCAACTCCTGGGGTCTGTCCGGCGGTTCACGGTTCGCGCCGCCGGGTCGTACGGGCGGTTCGGCTCAGGCGGGGTAGCCGGCGAGCACGCTTCGCCAGGCGGCGCGCTGTGCGGCGCGCCGGTCGGGGGTGGTGGTCGGTTCGAAGATCCGGCCGCGCGGTTGGGCCTCGACCACCTCGTCGAGCGAGGACCACAGGCCCTCGCGTACGCCCGCCAGGTAGGCGGTGCCGCGCAGGCTGGCGGTGGCCGAGTCGGCGGCGCGCTCGATCGGCAGGCCGACCAGGTCGGCCTGGATCTGCATGAGGGTGTCGCTGCCGGCCACCCCGCCGCCCACCCGAAGGCGGGCGAACGGGGCCTGCATGGTGGCGGCGACGCCGTCGATCAGGTCGCACACGGAGTGCGCGATCCCGTCCAGTACGGCCCGGGCGACGTCGGCCCGGGTGGTGGCCAGGGTCAGCCCGCCGAGCGCGGCCCGTGCCTCGGGCCGCCACTCGGGAGTGCGGATCCCGGCCAGCGCGGGCACGAACCACTCGCGCGGGCCCGCGCCGGAGACGCTCGCGGCGAGTTCGCCGATCTCCGCCGGCGAGGCGAACAGGCCCAGGTCGTCGCACAACCAACGCAGCGCGGACCCGGTGGTCGAGCAGTACGCCTCCAGGCTGAAGTGCGTGGTGTCGCCCTGGCGCCAACCGGGCTGGGCAAGCACCCCGGCGATGCCCGGGATCGGCATCGCGGGGGTGCGGCCGGTGGCCGCGTCCACGAAGGTGCCGGTGCCGTACATGCACATCCCCTGGCCGGCGGCCAGTCCGCCCAGCGCGATCAGCGCCGCGTGCTGGTCGCCCATCACCGCCGCCAACGGCAGTTCCACGCCGAGCAGTTCGGGGTCGGTGCGGCCGTAGCCGAGGTCGTCGTCGGCGAACAGGTCCGGGAGCAGTTCGAGCGGGTAGCCCAGGTGCTCGATCCACTCGCGGTCCCAAGCGTGTTCGCGCAGCAGGTAGGCGCCGATCGAGCCGGCGTTGCTCGCCGAGACCGCGTGCGCGGCCCCGCCGGTGAAACGCCAGGCCAGCCAGGTGTCCACGGTGCCGAACACGAGCGTGCCGGCCTTGTACGCCTCGGCCACCTCGGGCCGCTCGGCGATCTGCCGCGCGGCCCAGTGGAACGGCGCCCTGCTGCCCACCGGGCGGCCGAGCCGGGCGAGCAGCCGCTCGTCCCACTCGGCCTCGTAGCCGAGCAGGTCCCGGGCGTAGCGCCGGTCCTGCCACACACACGCCGGCACCAGCGGCAGGCCGGTGCGCCGGTCCCACAACATGGCGGTGGCCCGCTGCGTGGACAGCGCGAGCGCGACGATCTCCACGCCGTCGGCACGGGCCCCGGCCAGGGCCTCGCGGCACACGTCGAGGGTGGCGGACCAGATCTCCATCGGGTCCTGCTCGACCGAGTCCTCGTCGGGGTGGTCCACCGCGATCGTGCGATACGCCAGGTGGGTGACCGCCCCGGAGTCCTGCACGACTCCGGCGCGGGTCCCGGTGGTGCCCTCGTCCACGGACAGGATGCCCAGGCGCCGGCCGGGGTGGTGCAACGTCTTCGTCATCACAGCCCTTTCGGTGCGATATCTCCGCTTGATCCGCTTGATCCGCTTGATCCGAATGCGAGTCTCGCGTAACGGACCGACTTCAGCGGGTGACCAGCGCGGGGTTCGCGGGCCCGGCCGACGGCGCGGCGATGATCGGCACGTTCGGGTCCTCGTCGGGCGAGACGGCCCGGGTCGGGTCCCACCGGATCGCCAGGCAGGTGAGCAGGCCGAGCAGCGGGACGACGGCCAGGACCATGAAGGTCTTGTCCAGCCCGATGCCGTCCTTGATCTGCGGGAACAGGTACAGCCCGGCCACGCTGCCGAAGCTGCCGATCATCCCGGTCACGCCGGTGCCCAGGGTGCGCACCTCGCTGCGGTAGGACAGCGCGGCGATCGACTTGCCGTTGGCGCCGGGACCGGCGGAGTGACAGAAGATGAACAGCGCCGGGAGGATGAACGCGATCCAGGTCGGCACCCGGTCGAACGTCAGCCCCATGCCGAGCAGCATCACGAACACGCCGCCGAAGCCGATCGCCGAGCTGATCCGCAGGCCGAGCCGGCGGGCGAAGTACGCGGAGAGCAGGCCGCCGACGATGCCGAAGGCGTTGAACACCATCGAGCCGATGGTGGCCTTCTCGAAGCTGTTGCCGAAGATGGCCAGGCTGATCACCGGCAGATACCAGCCGACGGCGAAGTACTGCATGGACTGGCCGAGCGAGATCGCCGAGGACAGCAGGGTGCGCGGCAGGTACGAGCCGCGGAACAGGATCCCGGCCTGCTTGATCCCCACGTTCGGCGGCGCCTCCTCGGCGTCCGCCTTGTCCGGCACGGCGCCGGCGACGGTGGGGGCGGCGGCGACCGCCTCGATGCCGTAGATGCGGCGCAGGTTGCGGACCGCGTCCTCCAGCCGGCCCTTCGTGGCCAGCCAGGTGGGGCTTTCCACCAGGAACGCCCACTGGAGCAGGAACAGGGCCAGCGCGATCACCCCGGCCGAGCCGACCGACCAGCGCCAGATGTCGGCGCCGACGTCGAACTTGAAGCAGATCAGGGTGAGCAGCAGGTTGCCGGTGGTGGCGATGTACCAGATGCCCTGCCACAGGTTGAGCCGGCCGCGCAGCGACTTGGGCGTGTATTCGGCGAGCAGCGCCATCGCCACCGCGAAGTCGACGCCGTAGGCCACGCCGACCAGGACTCGGCCGATCCACACCACGAGGAAGTCGTCGGCGGTGGCCGCGATCACCGCGCCGGCCAGCGCGAACAGCTTGGCCAGCAGCAGCGGGGGCACCCGGCCGATCCGGGTGGCCAGCCAGCCGCCGATGGGGTTGAACAGGATGGCCAGCGCGGGTGCGGTGGCGGTGAGGATGGAGACCTGGGTGCTGCTCAGGTCCATCTGCTTCGTCATCGGGGCGAGCCCGGCGCCCAGTGCGGCGTTGGAGTACGCGTCGAGGAAGAGTCCCCCGAACACGAGGAACCAGATGACCCGGGACCGGCCGGAGATGGTCCCCTGCCGGTCGATGAGCGCGACGACGTCCTTGACGCCTCTGACGCTCGGCTGCTGTGCCATGTTCCCGTCCTCGGAAAAAAGGACCGGTCGGTGACACGCGAGCGCTAACGCGTAGGAGGGCACAGCGAAGCCACCGACAGGTGGTCTTCGTCTGTTCCTGCCAAAGAATGCTCTGGACCCTAGGAGGGACATCCGGGGGTGTCAAGGGTGGCGGTCGAGGGCCAAGATGGGGAAATGATCCACTCTGCCGCCGAGAACCGTTACCAATCCATGCGCTATCGCCGTGCCGGACGCAGCGGGGTCGAGTTGCCCGCGGTGTCGCTCGGGTTGTGGCACAACTTCGGGGACACCCAGCCCATGGAGGTCCAGCGCGCGGTGTTGCGACGCGCCTTCGACCTCGGGGTGACGCACTTCGACCTGGCGAACAACTACGGGCCGCCGTACGGGTCGGCCGAGGCCAACTTCGGGGTGCACTTCCGGGCCGACTTCCGGCCCTATCGCGACGAGCTGTTCATCGCCTCCAAGGCCGGCTGGGACATGTGGCCCGGGCCGTACGGCAACGGCGGTTCGCGCAAGTACCTGCTGGCCAGCCTGGACCAGTCGCTGGGTCGGATGGGGCTCGACTACGTCGATGTCTTCTACTCGCACCGCTACGACCCGGACACCCCGTTGGAAGAGACGATGGGCGCGCTGGACACGGCCGTTCGGTCCGGGCGCGCGCTGTACGCCGGCATTTCCAACTACGGTCCGGAGGAGCACCGCCGGGCCGTGCGGATCCTGCGCGACCTCGGCACTCCGGTACTGCTCAACCAGTCGGCGTACTCGATCCTGGACCGCGAGCCGGAGCGGGGCGTGCTGGACGCGGTCGGCGAGACCGGGACCGCGCTGATCGCGTATTCCCCGTTGGCCCAGGGCCTGTTGACGGACCGCTACCTGAACGGCGTGCCGGCCGACTCGCGGATGGCGGTGGGCCACTTCCTCACCGAGGACGCCCTCACCGAGGAGCGCGTGACCCTGCTGCGCGCGCTGAACAAGCTCGCCGGCGACCGCGGCCAGACCCTGGCCCAGCTCGCCCTCACCTGGATCCTGCGCGACCCGAGGGTGGTTTCGGTCATCGTCGGAGCAAGCAGCGTGCGGCAGTTGGAGCAAAACCTGTCCGCGGTCGGTCAACCCGACCTGACCGAGGCGGAGATCGCCGAAATCGACCGCCTCTGCGCACAGCTCTGACCGAGCCCGACCCCCGCTGCCCCGACTCGTCGGCCGCCCGCCGTCGGGTCGGGGCGTCGGCGCCTTGTCAGGTGCGGTCGTGGAGGGTGACGTGGTAGCCGTCGGGGTCGGCGAAGGTGAACGTCCGCCCGAAGGGGCCGTCGATCGGCGCGGCGACGATGGGGCGACCGTCGGCGACGAGGGCGTCGTGGATGGCCTGGACGTCGGTGGCGTGCAGCCAGATCGCGGCACCGATGCCGGGCCGGGCGGCGGACGCGAGATCGGTACCGGGCACGATGTCGCGCAGGGCGAACGCGATCGGCTTGGTCTCGAAGACGACGGCGTGCGGAGGTCCGGCCGGCGAGCGGACGAGGCCGAGGTAGTGCTCGTAGAAGGCCTGCGAAACGTCGAGGTCACGCACCTGGAGCGAGATGAAGTCGGGGCCGGTGGCGGGCATGGCGATACTCCTTCGTTGCATGTCAGATTCCTGACACGCACCAAGGTATGTCAGAATCCTGACATGAGTCAAAGCGGAGCGGGCGTCGACCTGGACACATCCCTGGGCTACCTGCTGAAAGAGGCTTCGAGCGCCCTGCGCACGGCCATGGAGGAGGTACTGCGCCCCCTCGGGATGAGCGTGACGCACTACTCCTGCCTCGAACTGCTGGCCCAACGCCCGGGCCTGTCCAACTCCGAACTCGCACGCGGCGCGTTCGTGACCCGCCAGACGATGAACGTCCTGCTCCAGGCCCTGGAACGAGACGGCTACGTCACCAGGCCGGCGGAGGCCCCCGTCGGCAAGGCCCTCCCCGCGAGACTCACCCCCCGAGGCCGCCAAAGCCTGGAAAAGGCGACCACGGCGGTGCGCTCCGTCGAACTCAAAATGCTGACCGGCATGACCGAGCAGGAACAATCAGCCGCATTCCGCAGCTTGCGAAGCATGATCAACGCCCTGAACAACCCCACCGAAGCCCCATAGCCCACCCGACCCCACACGACCCACCCGAGGCAAGCCAAGCAACCACGCGACGCGTCGCGCGTAACGATGCCCCGACTCGACGGCGGCTCTCCATCAAGTCGGGGCACGTCGCGTCCCGGGACGCTTCAACCACTCACCGTGGCATCCAACAACGCCCGCCAGGCCCCGGGCGGCACGCTGATGTACCCCCGGCCGGGATCCTTGCTGTCACGAACAACGGTTATCGCGCAATCGAACGGCGCAACCTCGACACATTCGGCGTTGGTGGCGCTGTAGGACGATGTGCGCCACTGCAAGGAACGAACGTCGGCGTTCATTTCGTACTCATCTCTGCGTGATACTTGATTATCTGCATGGACTCGACGTAGGAAGCCGCCGCTGCCGAAAGCGTCCGGAACTGCTCTTCGTAGATCGCGACTTCCGACGGATCCTCGATGTACAGCGTGCCGCTCAGGCTGTCCACGTAGGCCACATCCGTTTCGGGTGGGTCCAGGAAGCGCAGCATCTGGAACGACCCGATCACTGCGGCGTGCATGGCAGCGTCCTCACGCAGAATCTGCACATGCACATTCGGCATACGCGCCATGTCAGCGAGGTGTTCCAACTGCGCGCGCATGACCGCGCGACCGCCGACCACGTGCCGCAAGGCCGATTCAGAGATCACGGACCACACTCTGAGCGGATCGCGTCGAGTCAGAACCGATACTCGTTCCTGCCGAACCTTCGTCAACAGGTCGATGCGATCCGGTGCGACATCGGGCCGTTGAATCTCCACCACGGCTCGGGTGTAGTCCTCGCTTTGCAGGAGTCCCGGAATCAGTATCGTTTCGATGCTGTACTGATCGGAAGCATCGGATTCCAAAGCGATGTATTCCGCGTGCGTATGCGTGAGTTCATATTGGTCCCACCATCCACGACGCCGTCCATTGCGTGCCAAGTCCTCCAAGTGGGCACGGTGCGCTGAGTCCTTGACGTTGTACGCGTCCAGGAGCAACCGGAGATCAACAACTCGCACACCCGATTGCGCACTCTCGATCCGGCTCACCTTGGCATCCGAACAGGCCAGAACTTCCGCCGCTTGCACGAGCGTCATTCCGGCAGCCACTCGGTACTGCTTCAGCGTCCGTGCAAGTCTCCGCTGCCGCACGGTCGGATTCTTGTTGACCGCCACCCGTCCCCCTTCTTCGACGTGCCCCAGGTGGGCGTGGCACCGGCCAGTCTGCCCGTCATCAGGTGCAGTCGCCAACGAGGGGAAACCTAGCCCATGTCGCCCTACAAGGTGATGCACTTGCACCTAGTGGAGCTACAAGTGCTGACTACGTAGTGCGACAATGTCGATACTCACTGGTGATCGTGGGATTGCCGCGTCCTGCCGAGCGGCTGTTTCGTCGCGTCTTGAACTGCCCCGGCGTCGGTCTCGACCGCGCGTGGTCCCGGCGCCGGGGCGCTTGGTCCCGACGGGAGTGGCATGGCGAAGTCGACGCAACCGCCCGGTGTGCTGCGGACGTTGAGCCCGGATCAGTACACCATTCGGGGGTGGATCATCCGCCGGGTTCGGGCCCGGTATCCGCGCCTGACTGTTCGGCCCGTCCCCTGCGGGCGGGGGCCGTGAGGCGCGAAGCGGGGTTCGTCGTCCGGGCGGACGGGGAGGCCGTCCGGGTTGTCACGGCGCGTGAACTGCCGTCGCGTGAGCGGCCCTTGCCACTGAGGTATGCGCTCGGTGAATGGGTCGCCTCGCTGCCCGGGCACGGCCACGACGCCTGCCCCGCCGGGCGGGTCGAACGGGCAGAGGACCGCGCGGGGCTCGCGGACGACCAGGTCGTCATGGTGCTTCCGCCCGGCGGCATGCCGTATGTGCTGAAGGGCTCCGAGTTGTATCGGGTCAAGCCGCCGCCGCGTTGACTCCCGCGTTCGTCCTGTCCGGCTGCCGGGGGAAGAGCGGCGGGCGGGGTCCGCACCATCCGAGCACTACCGACACGAGAGGTAGGGCACATGGCACGCGACGAGGAATACGAGATCACCGGCGGTACCGCCGGGTGTGAACACGAGTGGTGGCACTGGTCCGGCGAGGACAGGTGCAGGAAGTGCCCGGCGGTCCGCAAGCAGAAGTAGGCGGCACCGACCCGTGACCGACGCGAAAGGCAACGCATGGAACGCCGCTGGACGTGGGGCGAACTGCCCGAACCGGTCCGCGTGGAAATCGAGTCGGTCACGGGTGCGGTGCGCGAGGCGGAACCGCTCCCCGATGGGCTGACATCGCCGTTCGCGGCCGTGCTTCGGGCGCCGGGGCGAAGGGTGTTCGTCAAGGGCACGCCGACCACGAACGGCAAAGCCGTCACCCACCAGCGGCGGGAAGCACTGGCGGCTCCGTCGGTCGGTGGTCGCGTGGCGCCGACCCTGCTCGGCCACCTCTCGCCTCCCGGCTGGGACGTGCTCCTGTTCACCCACGTGGCCGGACGGCATGCCGACCTGGCCCCCCACGGGAAGGACCTGTGCTCCTTCGCGTACGCCCTGAGTCGAGCGGGCCGTATCCGCGCGCCACACGGGCTCGAACTGCCGCCGCTCGCCGACCGATGGGCCGAATACCTCACCCCGGGCGAACGTTCGCTGCTCAGCGGAACACACCTGCTGCACACCGATCTGAACCCGTGGAACGTGATCGTCGGAGACCACGGAAACGGCACACAAACCTGCTTCGTGGACTGGGGCATGTCCGCCATCGGACCCGCGTGGTCGGAACTCGCCTACGTCTACATGTTGTTGCTGTGGTCCGAACACACACCGGATTCGGCACACACGTGGTTGCGACAGTTCCCGGCATGGCGGGCCGCATCCAACGCGGGCATCAGAGCATTCGTCACCGGCGCAACCGCCGAGGCACACGCCCGCGACCTACCCGACCAGGCCGCCCGGTGGACCTCGCTACTCACACGGTGACCCACGAATAAAGTTCGGCCGACAGCTTGTAGGAGTTGCCGCGTGACCCGCTTTATCGCCGCCGTCTTCGAAAGGCTGCGCCGATCGCCCACCCCGCCGAAGCCAACAGACAAGCCCCCTCGGCCCGCCGAACCGAACCGACCGACCAGGCCCAAGCCCCGGGCACACCCCGCATGGCGAGACTTCGTACCGCCCACCCCCGCAGCCGACACCCCACCGACGCAGGATTCGGCAACGGTCGTAGGGCCTTACCTCATGACCCCAAAAGAACTCGCCGAACGCCGCCGACATCGCCGCACCGAGGCCCCAATCAGCCCGGCCAAATCAGCCCCGCCGGCGTTTGAGGCGAAACAGCCCGGCCGGCGTTTGAGGCCAACTAGGGTCTGTTTCATAGGTGGATCAAGGTCTGCCATGATCCACTCGTGGGGCGTGGAGATCTGACGAGCGAGCAATGGACCAGACTGGCGCCGTTGTTGCCGGTGGGCAAGAAGCCGGGTCGGCCTCCGATCTGGTCCAAGCGGCAGCTGATTGACGGCATACGCCGGCGGACTCGAACCGGCGCCCCCTGACGCGACGTTCCCGCACGCTACGGCGAGTGGGAGACCGTCTACGGCCTCTTCCGCCGTTGGCAGCGCGACGGCACCTGGAGCCGGATCGTCACCCGGCTGCAGACTGAGACCGACGCGAAGGGCCTGATCACCTGGGATGTGAGCGTGGACTCCACGATCGTGCGAGCGCATCAGCACGCGGCCGGTGCCCGCAAAAAGGGGATCTGCAGCGGGACAAACCAGGCGGAGTCGTAGACGAGCCCGCCGACCACGGACTCGGGCGCTCACGCGGTGGACTGACCACGAAGGTGCACTTGGCGGTCGAGCATGGACAGAAGCCGCTGTCCTTCCTGGTCACCGCCGGCCGGCGGCACGACAGTCCCCAGTTCCAGCAGGTCTTGGAGCGCATCCGGGTGCCCCGCGTAGGCGTCGGCAGGCCACGCTGTCGACCGGATCGGGTGCGGGCCGACAAGGCCTACGGGCCCCGGGCCAATCGCCACTACCTGCGCAAACGAGGAATCTGCTGCACGATCCCGGAGATCCGCAACCGCAGGAAGCTGGGCGCCCACGGCGGCCACCGAAGTTCGACAAGGCCGACTACCGCGAGCGCCACGCTGTCGAGTGCGGGATCAATCGTCTCAAGCGCCACCGAGCGGTGGCCACGAGATACGACAAACTTGCCGTCCGCTACGAGGCCACGGTCACCATCGCGGTCATCAACGAGTGGCTGTGACCCACCAGCGTGCTCGGGAAACGAAGTCGCTGTACGTCGTGGCGGACACTACGGTGATGCCATGCCGATCAGCGTGAACGTGCGGACCTATACCGGCGAGACCCTGGCAATCTGCACCCACCCGGCGATCGGCGACCTGTGCCGGCGAGCCGAGACTTTGGCCTTGCCGATGCTCGGCTACGTCGACCCCTATGACGACACTTGGTTCAACAAGTCACAGATGCGGCTCTTGGTCCCTGAGTTGGAGGCGCTGATCAACAGCGCCTCGGTACCCGAGGCCGATGCCGCAGCCGAAGTGCTTGCCCTCGCCGAACAGCTCGAACACAAGCCACACCGCTATCTCATCTTCGTTGGCGACTGAAGATCACTTCTGAAACACGGCCTAGCTGTATTCACCCGTTGGTCTGCGGTCGATACGGACGCTTGTGCTTGTGTGAAATCTCTTGTCCCGCAAGGGCGTTGCGCCAGTCGTGCGATTTGTAGCAGGAGCCGTTGTCGGTCAGGACCCGTCGGACGGTGATGCCGCACGAGGCGAAGTAGGCGTGTGCCCTGGCCCGGAAGGCGACGGCGGTCTCCTTCTTCTCGTCGGTGAGGATTTCGGTGTAGGCGAGGCGGGAGTGGTCGTCGACGGCGTTGTGGAGGTAGGCATATCCGGCGCCGGAGCGGGTCTTGCGTCCGGCGGCGCGGCCGAGCGTCTTGTGGCCGCCGCCGTCGGGGATGTTGCCGAGCTTCTTGATGTCGACGTGGACCAGGTCGCCGGGGGCCGCGTGTTCGTAGCGGCGGATCACCCGTCCGGTCGCCCGGTCGAGGTGGGCCAGGCGGGCGAGGCCATAGCGGGTCAGGACGCGGTGGACGGTCGCCGGGTTCAGCCCGAGGAGGTACGCGATCCGCGCCGGGCCCCAACGGCGCAGGACGCGGACCTTGACGATGCGGCGTTCGGTGCGGGTCGGGGTGCGGCGCGGGCTGCGGTGCGGCCTGGAGGAGCGGTCGACCATCCCGGCCTCGCCGGACTCGCGGTAGCGGGCGGCCCATCGGGCGGCCGTGGGGACCGACACCTGGAAGCGTTCCGCGGCCCGTCGCAGCGGCCATCGGTCGTCGACGACGCAACGAGCCAGGCGCAGGCGTCCGGTCTCGGTCAGCGGTGCATTACGGTGGGGCGTGAGGGCCTTCTGATCGTTCGGTGGAGATGTCGCAATCCACACCGAACCCGGAAGGCCCTCACTCGTTCAAGATCAAGCCCGGCCGGCGTTTGAGGTCGTCGTGGTCGCGCCGGGGGCGCGCCCTCACGCCCTCGCGAGCGCCGCCGGGCGCAGGTCGGTCAGGTCGACCGCCGCGAGCGAGGCGACCACGCGGCGGCCGGGTGCGGGGTGGATCGGGGCGGTCGTGCGCACCGCGACCACCGCACAGCCGGCCGCTTCCGCCGACGTGACGCCGACCACCGTGTCCTCGACCGCGACGCACGCGCTCGGCTCGACCCCGAGCGCGGTCGCCGCGGCCAGATAAGGGGCGGGGTCGGGCTTGGTCCGCGCGACGTCCTCCGCCGCGACGGTGACCGCGAAACGCGCCGACCCCAACGCGTCCCGCACCAGGTCCACCACGTGCCGCGGCGACGCGGACACGATGGCCAGCGGCACCTCGGCCTCGGCCAGCGCGTCCAGCAGCGCCACGACGCCCGGCAGCGGCTCGATCCGACCCCGTACCCGGTCGGTGAACGCCGCGTCCAACGCGTCGGACAACTCGTGGACGCACGGCCCCTCGGGCACCACCGCGTGCAGGTAGGTCGCGGTGTGTCCGATGGCGTGGCCCACCACGTCGGCCGTGTCGGTCGGTCCCAGCGCGTAGCCGACCCGGCCCGCCACGTCCTCGACCGCCTCCCACCACAACTGCTCGGTGTCGACGAGGGTGCCGTCCATGTCGAACAACACGGCGGCGGGCAGAACGCTGGACACACGGACTCGTTTCGACGCACGATTCGCTGCGTGGAGCGCGGACGTCCCGACCCTCTCAGCCCGACGTGAGCGCAGTGCCAAGGCCGGGTTGCGGGCGCGTGAACGTGTGCGAACCCCGCCGTCACAGAGCGCGAGCGCCAGCGCGCGGCGATCACACCGCCGCTACACCACCGCGGCGCGCAACGACAGGACGTCGGGCAAATGCTGGGCGATGCGCTCCCAGTGGTCGCCGCCGTGGTGCCCCCGGTAGATCTCGCCGCTGCGCGAGCCGAAGTACAGGCTGGTGACGTCGGCGTCGTCGGCGCACATCGCGTCGCGCAGGACCGCCGTCCAGAACCCGTCGGGCAGGCCGTCGGACAACGCGGTCCACGTCTCGCCGGCGTCGTCGCTGCGATAGACCCGACAGCGCCCGTCGATCGGGAAGCGCATCGCGTCGGCGGTGAGCGGGACCACATACACGGTGTCCGGTCGGCGCGGGTGCACCACGATCGTGAAGCCGAAGTCGGCGGGCAGGCCCTCGGCGATCGACTGCCACGTCGCGCCCGCGTCGTCGCTGCGGTAGACCCCGTGGTGGTTCTGCAGGAACAGCCGGTCGGGCCGCTCCGGATGCCGGGCCACCTTGTGGACACACTGGCCGTATTCCGGATACTCGTCCGGCTGGAAGGTGACGCGGATCCCGGTGTTGGACGGATGCCAACCGGCCCCGCCGTCCTCGGTGACGTAGACCCCGCCGGTGGACATCGCCACCACGATCCGGCGCGGGTCGGTGGGGTGCGGCAGCACGGTGTGGATCGCCTGACCGCCGAATCCGGCCCCCCAGTGCGGACGGTGCGGGTGGTCCCACAACGCGCGGACCAGTTCGAAGGAGCGCCCACCGTCGGCGGAGCGGAACAGCGCGGACGGCTCCACGCCGGCGTAGACCACATCGGGCTCGGAACTCGCCCCCGGCACCAGTTGCCACACCCGCTCGACCGACGCGCCGGCGTCCGCCGGGAAACCGACCCGCCCCAGATCCGGCTCACGCCACGTCGCGCCGAGGTCGTCGCTGGTGACCACGACCGGGCCGAAGTGCTCGTTCACCACGCCCGCCATCACCCGGGGCGCCGACCCCCGCGTATCGATCGCGACCGAGTAGACGCCGGTCATCGGATGGTGCGGCCCGGTGAACTCCCAGGGCTCGGCGCCGTGCGAGCGACCGATCCACAGACCCTTGCGAGTGCCGACGGCAAGCAGGACGGACTTCGTCACGATGACCTCCAGGCAGCGATTCCCAGGTGGGAAACGCTACGCGCCACCGGTGACATTCGCCCGATTCGACGCTCTTGTCGGCCTGATTCCCCTACCCGAGCGCCGCACTACGGCAGCGGACGCCGGCCCGCGAAGCCCAGGTCGGTGCGGTGGTACCAGCCCAGTTCCCGGTCCCCCTCCAACCAGCACAACAACACCGGTACACCGTCCAGGTCGGCGGGGAAGTCGACGAGCAGCGGCGCGAAGCCCTTGAGTTCCGCGCCGGTCTGCTGGATCCGGGTCATCAGGTCGTCGAGCCGCGCCTGCATGCCCTTCAGCTCCGGCAAACCGCCCAGTTCGGTACGGGTCCCGCCCGGCTCCAGCGCCGCGGCCAACTCCGCCGCGTCCGCGCGGACCGCGATCAGTTCGTCGAGTACCGGCATCAGCCGGGCCAACTCCGCGCGTGCCTCGTCCACCGTGAACAGACCCATGGCGCACAGCCTCCCATGCCCGCCGGGGACCGACGTCGGCGCCGGGTCACCGCTCGGCGCGACCAGGGGTTCGGCCCACGCACGCGCCACGCGCCCCGCGCCCCGCCGTTCCGTCGGACGGAAGCTAGACGCCCGGCCAGGAACCGTGGTTGGTGTGCACGCCGAGCACGCCGCCGGCGGCTTCGGCGCGCATCGTGTTGTCCCGCTCGATGCGCAGACCGTCGTGCGTCGCGGTCCGGGTGCGCGCACGATCGCGCAGATTGAGGAAGACGATCAGCGCACCTACGACGAGGAGCAGGTCGGTGACGAGAAAGACGGTGATCACGGCGGCTCCCGAGGAGTGGATCGGCGGCCCGGCAACCCGGACCACTCCTACATGATCCATGCCCGCTCCGACCGGGTCGACCCCTGTCCCGTACAGCGTGCGGCCAGCGCGCGCAATCGGGCCTCGTCGCCGTCCACCGACGAGTCCAGGCGCAGGATCTCCTGGACGAAGGTCCGGTTGATCGGCCGGCAGCGGATCTCCTGGGCCGCCGTGACCTCGGCGTCCAGCAGCGCGGTGACCGCCTCGCCGCGCCGGCCCAACGCGGCCAGGGCCCGGGCGAGGTCGATCAGGTGCCGGGCCTGCCTGCCGCGCGGCAGCACGGCGAGCGCGGCCGGGTCCAGCCGACCGTCGACGGCCCGCCCGTACTCGCCGAGCAGCACCTGCGCGGTGACCCGGCACAGCGGCACCTGGATCGCGCCGGGATCGATCCGCTCCGCCGCGTCCAGGAGGTCGCGCGTGCCCGAACGGTCGCCGAGCCGCGCGGTGGCCAACGCGGCGCCCAGCCGCAGGGTACGCAGCGCCGCCCGCCCGGCCGCGCCGCGCGGGCCCAACGCGGCGGCCAGATCCGCCCCCACCTCCAGGGCGAACTCGGCGGCGGCCCCGGCCCCTTCGTGCCCCACCATGGCCGCGGTCAACCGATCGGCCGCGCGCGCGAGCACCACCGCGTCGCCGCTGCGCCCGGCCGCGGTGACCGCCCGGTCGGCGGCGCGCCAGGCCAGATCGGCGTCGCCGAAGACCTGCGCCGCGGCGGCCGCCAGGGTCAGCGCGCCGGCGCGCACCACCATCGTCGCGAGCGGATCCGCCGCCTCTCCCACCGCCGCGGCCCCGGTCCCGACCAGCATCGGCGGCACCACCCGGTCCAGGCACAGGTAGTCGGCCGCGGCGTACGCGGTCCAGCCGTACGCCAACTCCCGCCGCATCACCGCGAGATCGGGCGGCTCGACGGGAGCGCCCGTGGTCGGCGCGAGGTCCGCCCGGCGCAGCGCGACCCGGACCGCCGCGAGCGGATCGTGGTCGACGCCCTCCCGGTTCGGCTCGGGAGGCAGCAGGCGGTCGATCCCGATGCGCAGGACCACCGCTGCCCGGGCGAGTACCGACAGCCGTGGGTCGGCCTGCCGGTGGCCGGCCTCCACGTCCTCGACCCAGCGCACCGATCGGCCCATCAGACGCGCGAATTCGGCCTGGGTCAGGCCCCTGCGCGTGCGCCAGTACGCGATCTGCCGGCCGATCCCACCCACCGTGTGCATGCCGTACCCACTCCTTTGGGTAGCGCCGAATGCGCGTTCGGTAACCTATGTACGGAATTCGCTCCGCCGCCCGCCGCTTGTGCGCTGTATGTGACGCACGGGTAGGAAGTTCCCCACGCACACTGCGTGGATTGTGTCGGGTGCCTCACCGGTACCTTCGGCCGGGTCGCGGCAACCGCAATTTCGGGCCCGGTTGCCCTTGCGGGAGAGTCGATGAGAAAACTGATGCGCGCCCCTCGGGCCGACCGGACCGGGGCGGCTCGCTCGCGGCCGCGTCGGACCTTCACCATTCGGACCCTGCTGGTCCTGCTGACCGTGGTGCCGCTGGTGTCGATGGTCGCCCTGTGGGCGATCGCGACCTATCGGCTCGCGGATCACGCGAGCGGTTTGGACAACGAGGTCTCCGTGGCCGAACGGGCGGGCACGCCCAGCTACAACACGATGATCTCGCTCCAGGCCGAACGGCGGCTGACCGCGGCCTGGATGGGCAAGCCCACGCCCGCCGCGGCCGACGCGCTGCGCGGGCAGCGGGTCAAGACCGACGAGGCCGTGAAGCAGTTCGTCGCCTTCGCCAAGAGCGGCGCGCGCGAGACCCCGGGCAACGCGGTGCGCCGCGCCCGCGAGGTGGCCGCGGAGTTGGCGCAACTCCCCGACGCGCGCCGCCAGGTGGATGCCATCGGCGCGATCGGCCGGGACCGCTGGATCAAGTTCTATACGAGCCAGATCGCCGATCAGATCTCGGTGGTCCAGGCGTTGGCCGAGACCTCCGACACCGACGTCACCTACGCCGGGCAGTTCCTCGTCATCCAGTTCCGCGCCGGGGAGGCGCTGGCGCAAGAGGACACGCTGGTGTCGTTCTCGTTGCCCGCCGGGCGGCTGAGCCAGCCGGACTACGCCGCGTTCGTACAGAACGTGGGTGTGCGGCGGCACTCGATCGACGACGAGATCGAGCCCTTCCTGCCGCCGGCGTCACGGGCCGGCTATCTGGCGCTGACCCAGACACCGGCCTGGCACGACCTGGTCTCGATGGAGAACGCGATCATCGCGACCGTCGACGCGCCGCGTGAGGCGCGCGCCACCGGCAGCGGTATCCCGATCCCGGCCGAACTGGCCAGCTGGCGCAGCGTGCTCGACCGACTCGCCGAGCCGGCCTCGGCCTTCGACTTCGCCCGTGTGGACCAGGTGTTCGCGGCCGGCGACGACGCCACCTCGGACACCTGGAACCAGGTGTACCTGCTCAGCGCGATCGGCCTCGCCTTCGTGGTGCTCGGCGGCGTGTTGTGCTGGCGGATCACCCGGGCGGTGCGGCGGCGGTTGTTCCTGCTGCGCGACGCGACGGTGGAACTGGGCACACAGCGACTGCCGATGGTCATCGAGCGGCTGCAACGCGGCGAGCGGGTCGACCTCGCGGTCGAGGCGCCGGAGGTGGAGGCGGGTCGGGACGAGATCGGCCAGGTCGCCTCCGCGTTCAACGCCGCGCAGCGCGCGGCGCTGGACGGCGCGGTGCAACTGGCCCGACAGCGCGAGGGTTTCGCGAAGGTCTTCGTCAACACGGCGTTGCGCACCCAATCGCTGGTGAACCGTCAGATCGGCGAGTTGGACACGATGGAGCGCCGGCACCAGGACCCGGAGCTGCTGCGCGAGTTGTTCACCATCGACCATCTGGCCACCCGACTGCGGCGATACGAGGAGAACCTCGTGGTGCTCACCGGCAACCGACCGGGCCGACGCTGGAGCCGCCCGGTCCGCATCGTGGACGTGGTGCGCGGCGCGGTCGGCGAGGTGGAGGACTATCACCGGGTCGAGGTGTACTCGGATCCGGATGTGCTGCTGTCCGGGCCGGCCGTCGGCGGGGTGATCCACCTGCTGGCCGAACTCGTGGAGAACGCCACGATGTTCTCGCCGCCGGACACGCCGGTGCATGTGCGCGCGGCGGCGGTGGCCAAGGGGTTGGTCATCGAGATCGAGGACCGCGGCCTGGGCATGGCCGAGACGGAATACGAGGCGGCCAACCGGCAGTTGGCGGTGCCGACCACGTTCGACGTGATCGCGCTCGCCGACGACGTGCGGATGGGCCTGTTCGTGGTCGCGCAGCTGGCGGACCGGTTGGGCGTCGGCGTGACGTTGCGTCCGTCGCCGTACGGCGGCACGCTGGCCATCGTGTTCCTGCCCGACGAGCTGATCACCCGCGAGGGCGGCGTCCCCGACGAAGCGGACCGCGCGGCGGGGCCGTTCGAGTCGGCGACGGCGATCGGGGCGGCGGTACAACCGGCTTCGGTGCCGGATTCGGCCTCGACGCACGAGGCGGACGAAGGCCCCGATTCCGTACCGGAGTCGCCGGGCCGGCCGCACCCCGAGCCGGTGGTGCGCTCACTGGACCGGGTACCGATGCCGGCCGAACACGCCGAGCCCGCGCCCGCCGAACCCGACGTGTCGGTACGCCCGACCGCGCCGACGGGCACCGACCCCGGCCCGGTCGCCGCCCCGGAGCCGGTCTCGACCCCGGCTCCGTCTCCGAGGCACGCACGCGCGGCGACCGCACCCGCGACCGCGCCCGCCGTCGAGGAGACCACCCCCGACGGCCGCCGCGCGCTGCCCCGCCGGGTGCGCCAGCGCAACCTGCCGATGCCACTGCGTACCGAGACCGCCACCACGAGCGAGGGAGGGACCCGAACCGAGACGAAGCCCTCCTCACCGCGGGAAGCTGCGGCTACCTTGTCCTCGTTCCGATTCGCGAGCCAACGTGCGCGCGAGGCATCCGAACCGACCGCGGCCGACGACGAGTCCGCGATCGCGACCGAACCCGGAACCGGGACCGAGCCCGCTCCGGGCGCGCGCCCCGCCGCCGGAAGCACCACGCACCCTGGGGAACCGTCATGACGAACACGCACGATCTCGCCGGCGGCATGGCCACCACCGCGACCGACAGCCGCCTGGACTGGTTGTTGACCGACCTGGTCAAGCGCGTCCACCAGACGCGGCACGCGATCGTGCTGTCCGAGGACGGCCTGCTGATGAGCCGGTCCGAGACCATCCCGCGCGACGACGCCGAGCAGTTGGCCGCCGCCGCGGCCGGCCTGCAGAGCCTGGCCCGCAGCATCGGCCGGGGTTTCGCGGGGGGTTCGGTGCGCCAGACGCTGGTCGAGATGGACGACGCCTTCCTCTTCCTCACCGCCGCGGGCACCGGCGCGCATCTGGCCGTGCTGGCCGAACAGAGCGCGGACGTGGGCGTGGTCGCGTTCGAGATGAACATGTTGGTGAAGAAGGTCGGTGAATACCTCGGCACCCGACCACGCGGTGACGAGGGCGGCACGCGAACCGGCGGTCGAGCGTGAGATCCGGGTGGGATCAGTCCTGGGACGAGGACGCGAGCCCGGTGGTGCGCCCGTACACGCTCACCCGGGGGCGGACCAAGGCGGTCCGCGACGCGGACCTGACCCTGATCACCCTGGTGACCACGGTCGACCCGGACGAGCCCGCGGTCCGGGCCCCCGGGTCCGACGAGTCGTCCCCGGGGCCGCGGCGCAAGCCCCGCGACGGGCGCGGCCGCCAACCCGAGCATCAGCGGATCCTGGAGCTGTGCCGGGAACCGCAGGCCGTCGCCGAGGTGGCGGCCCTGATCGATCTGCCGGTGAGCATCACCAAGGTGCTCGTCGACGACCTGCTCCGCGACGGCCTGGTGACCGTGCGCGCCCCGCTGGCCCTGGCCCGCACCCCCGATACCGCCCTGCTGAAAAAGGTACGTGATGGTCTCCTTCGGCTCTGACCGACTGCCCGAGCGCGCGGCGGCGGTCAAGAT
Organism: Embleya australiensis; assembly: GCF_051903075.1. NCBI lineage: Bacteria > Bacillati > Actinomycetota > Actinomycetes > Kitasatosporales > Streptomycetaceae > Embleya > Embleya australiensis. The sequence goes on along the minus strand of NZ_CP182422.1, from coordinate 6,572,450 downwards.
CCTGATCGCGGGCGGATTCGGGGTCGGCAAGACCACGCTGGTCGGCACGGTCAGCGAGGTTCCGCCGCTGCACACCGAGGAGATGATGACCGAGGTCGGTGTCGGCGTGGACGACACCGTCGGCATCGAGGCCAAGTCGCGCACCACGGTCGCGCTCGACTTCGGCCGCATCACGCTGTCCGAGGAACTGGTGCTGTACCTGTTCGGCGCGCCCGGACAGGAGCGGTTCTGGTCGTTGTGGCACGACCTGGCGATCGGCGCGCTGGGCGCGATCGTGCTGGTGGACACCCGCCGCCTGGAGGCCGGTTTCGGCAGCATCGACTTCTTCGAGCGGCGCGGCATCCCCTTCGTGGTCGCGATCAACCGCTTCGACGAGGCGGTGGAGTACACCGTCGACGAGGTCCGCGACGCGCTCGACCTCGACCCCGAGGTGCCGATCGTGCCGTGCGACGTGCGTACGCGCGGGTCGGGGCGCGACGTACTGCTCGCGCTCGTCGACCACCTCCTCGGCGTTCCGGTGCCGGCCGGTGCCGGTCGGGCACCGGCCGGCGCGGCCGGCGGGTGAGATGTGATCGATCGCGTCGGGGTCAGTGCACCGTGACCCCGACGCGGAAGACCGGTCGGGCGGCCGAAGTGCCCAGCCCCTTGGGCCCGTAGCCCAACCGGGGTACCGCGGCCGGTTCGACCGGCGCCCGGGCCGCGCCCGACCGCACGCCCTGTGCGATCGCGCCGATACCCGGCCGCGGCGCGGTCGGCAACCCCGTCCCGACCTGCCACGGGAACGGCACCAGCGGCCTGGGGTCGGCATAGCGCTTGCACTCCCGATGCCACTTCAGGATCGCCGCGTTCCAGTCGCCGAGCGCCACGGCGTAGCCGTCCAGCGCTTCCCTGGCCGCCGAACTCAACTCCAGGTCCCGGTACATGGCGGGGAGTTCGGTCGCCACCACCCGCTCGAACTCGCGCATCCGAGAGGTCATCAGGTCGTTGACGATGGTCAACGCGTGGTCGAAGTCGCAGCCGAAGAAGTTCTGCACGACCAGGAGCAGGTTGTGCAGCTCCCCCTCGACCTCGATCTCCTTGCGGTAGGAGAACACGTCGTTGATCATCCAGCCGAAGTCGGCCGCCGAGTTCTCCATCGCCCGCACCGCCCGTGAGCGGTAGGCCTGTTCGGGCACCACGTCGCCATGCGTCAGCCGGGACAGGCTCTTGGTCAGGTCGGCGCCGAACGTGAGCCGACGCATCTCGATGTAGTCGACCGGATCCGGGATGCGGTTCTGCGCGGTGTTGGCCAACTCCCACAACCAACTGTCCAGCATGTCGTCGACGGTGCATCGGAACCTGCGTCGCGACGCGAGCGGCATCGGGCCCGCCGTGCGTGACCACAGGTCGGCCAGGGCGCGCTCGAGCGCGTCCGTCGGCGCGGGCGCGGCCTCGCCGTCGACCGGCATCAGGGTCTTCAGCCGTTCGGTGTAGGCCTTGGCGCGGGCCTGGTCGCCCGAGCGTCCGAAGACGATCGGGTAGTAGTCGTCGCCGTAGGTCCCCCACGCCAACCACTGGGCACCGAGGTCGAGTTGCTCCGGTGAGGCGGCCGGCGCGATGCCCGCCGCACACAGCGCCAGATCGAAGTCGCGCAGTGCCCGCTCGTCCCAGATGCCCTCGTCGAGGATGCCGGTGCGCCGACTCCACTCGACGAGGTTGTCCCGGGCGCCGTCCAGGTGCGGGTTCAGGCGCGCCTCGAACGGGATGTGGAAGTCCGGGATCTCGTACGGCGCGACCGGCTGGAACGGTACGTGCGTATAGCCGCGCAGGCCGCTGTTCAGTCCGGCCACCAGGCCCGGCACCAGGCGCGCCGCCGAGGTGCCGATGCCCTGCGGGCCGGCCAGCACCCCGGGGACCGTGGGGGTGCCGCCCACCTCGGTGGCGCCGTTCATGTACCGGCTGGAGCGCATGTGCCACTCGTGGCCGCCGGACTGCCAGTCCTGGAGGCCCTTGACGTAGGCCATCACATCGATGCGGGACTGCGGGTCCAGGCCGTATTCGGCGAACAGCGGTGGGAGTTCGGTGAAGGTGGTGTGCTCGAACTGGTGCAGGCGCGAGGTGAGCAGTTCGTTGACCGAGTCGGCCGCCTCCTGGGTGGCGCAGTCGAGGAACTTCTCGAAGACCAGGACGGCGTTGGCGTTCTCGCCCTCGTTCTCCACCTCGCGCTGATACGAGAACAGGTCGTTGCGCAGGTGCACGGCGTCGGCGAAGGTGTCCTTGAGCACCCGCATCGGCCGGCTCGCGGCGATCACGGCGGGCACCTCGGCGTTCGCGGCGTATTCCACCAGGTTGGCCGACCACGGCGCGCCGCCCACCTTGCGGCGCATCTCGATGTATTCGACCGGGTTGGCCACCCGTCCCTCGTTGATGTTGGCCAGTTCCCACAGCGACTCCTCGAGCAGCGCCTGCGTGCTCGCGGCGAACCGCTCGCGCCAGGCCGGCGACATGCTCGGCACGGTCCGCGCCCACAGATCGGCCAGGCCCTCCTCGACCTGGTTGATCGGCTCGGGGATCGGCGTGCCCGGGTCGACCGGCATGAACGCGCGCAGCCGCTCCAGGTATGTCTTGGCACCGGCCGTGTCGTGGGTGCGCTTGAACACGTCCAGGAAGTGGTCGTCGAAGAAGAAGACCCAGACGTACCAGTCGGTGACCAGGTCGAGCTGCGGGCCGCCGCAGTCGGGATGGGTGTACGCGCACAGCAGCGCGTAGTCGTGCGAGTCGAAGTCGTGCTCGTCCCAGATGTTCGAGCCCTCGATCATCCGCATCCTGCGGGCCCACGCCTTGGAGTGCACGCGCGCGCCGTCGAGATGCGGATTCAGTCGTGCCGGATACGGCACGTAGAACTCCGGGAGTTCGAAGGGTTGTGACATCGATGCGCCCCTTTCGCCAGGGCACACCGTAGGGTCACGCGCGGTCGAACGGGCCTTCGTCACGCCGGTTCTCCCTCGATCAGGTGAAACCGGAGCGGCACAGGATTGACGATCTTCACCGGCAGGCATAGGGCGCGCACGCCGGGGCGCGTGGCGGGTGCACGGCGCGGCGGGTGAGGATGGGACGCATGACGACATCGCAGCGGCTCACCCGTATCCCCGCGCCCGAGGGCGTCGCACCGGGCCGGGGGTACACCAACGTGGTCATCGGCACCGGCCGAGTGGTCGCGGTCTCCGGACAGATCGCCCTGGACGAACACGGCGACCTGGTCGGCAAGGACGACCCGGGCGCGCAGGCCCGACAGGTGTTCGAGAACCTGCGCCGCTGCCTGGCGGCGGTGGGCGCGACCTTCGACGACGTGATCAAACTGACCTACTTCCTCACCGACATCGCCGACCTGCCGGCCGTTCGGGCGGCCCGGGATGCGTACATCGATCCGGAGCGGCTGCCGGCGAGTTCGGCGATGCAGGTCGCGGCCCTGGTCCGGCCGGATCTGCTCCTGGAGATCGAGGCGTTCGCGGTGCTTCCCGAGCCCGAACCGGCCGCCGAATAAAGCTCGGCGCCGGCCCGCGGCCGGGTGCGAATCGATGCCGGCATCATGGCCGGGCAGGTCGGCCCGCCGTGCGCGCGGGCTCCCGGCGGTTCCCGAAGGGTGGCGGCAAGTGCTCGTGCAGGTGCGCGTGGTCGGCGACGAAGGCATCGAAGTAGCGGCGTTGCAGCGGTGGTTGGCGATGGACCCCGATCTCCGTGGCGGCGCCGTGACCAGCTACGCCGAGGACGACACGACCGACACCATGGGCGCCACCCTCGACGTGGTCAACGTCGTGCTGAGCAACGGCATCGGCCTGTCCGGCCTGCTGGTGGCGATCGCCGGCTGGCGCCGCTCGCGCGCACCGATCACGGGCGCGGGCGGCCCCGACATCGTGGTGCGCCGGGGCGATGTGGAGGTCGTGCTGTCGGGGGCGACGGAGGACGACATCGCTCGGGCCGTACGGGCCCTGGAGGCTGCCGACGGCTCCGGAAGCCCCGCGTGACGGCGCGCTCCGGCTCCTGACGGGCCATCAAAAACGCCCGACGGCCGACCGTTCGGCCGACCGTCGGGCGTGCTCGGGGATACGCCCGGCGCAGACGCGGCTAGACCAGCGCGTCCACCGGGTCCGCGGCCAGGACGCCGGCCGTGATCGCCTCGTTCAGCCATTCCGGGAATTCCAGGAGGAGTTGGTCGTACAGCTCCGCGTCGCCGAGCGTCCGCGGATCCTGCCCGGCGTGGAAGAAGCCCGCGTTGTCCACCACACGCTGCTCCGGCACGGTGAGTTCGTCCAGCTTGCGCAGGAAGTCGAAGCCCTTGGACTCGGGGTCGCCGAAGCCGAGGAACTGCCAGAAGATCGGCAGCCCGGCCGCGTCGCACAGCGCCTTCGCGGCGGCCGGCCGGCTCGTCGGCGCGCCGTCGGTCTGGAAGATCACCAGGGCCGGGTCGGTGCTGCCGGACGCGCGGTAGTGCTCGACCACCCGGGCGATCGCCCAGTGGTAGTTGGTCCGGCCCATGTGCCCGTAGGAGCCGTGCAGTTCCTCGATCCGGCCCACGTGGTTGCCGGGGTCGAGGTCGGCGACGCCGTCGATGTCGGTGGAGAAGAACACCATCGGGACGACGGCCTCGCCCAGTTGCCCGGACAGCGCCAGGGTCTGGTCGGCCAGGTGCTGGACGGTGCCGTCCTTGTAGTAGGAGCGCATCGAACCGGAGCGGTCCAGGACGAGGTAGACCACGACGCTGCGGCCGGTGAGGCCGCACTTGGCCACGGCCGCCGCGGCGGCCTCGGCGCGGCCCGAGGTCGCGGGCGCGGGCTCCTCGGCGCGGGCGGACGGGACGGGGGCGACCGCGGTGGGCGTCGCGGCCGGGGTCGGCTCGGTCTCGGCGGCGGGCGCGGCGGGCGTCGCGGCCGGGGACTCGACCTCGGCGGTCGGCGTGACGACCACCTCGGCCTCGGTCGGCTCCGCCTCGTCACGGGTGGTGATCGACTGTGCCGGTACGGGAATCGACACCGGGGCGGGCTCGGCGGCGACCGACTCCGCCCGGGACTCGGGGATGACCACGGGCTCGGCCACGACGGGCTCGGGCTCGGGTACGTGTACCCGCACCGACTCGGGCTCGGGGACCCGCACGGGCTCGGGTTCCGGCGCCGGTTTCGTCAGGGCCGGTGGTTCCGGGACGAACTCCGGCTCCGGCGTGGTCGGCGCGTCCGTCGTGTGGTTCGCCTCCGCTGCCGTGCTCGCCTCGACCGCCGTGGCCGGCTCCGGTGCGGGGCGTGCCGCCGGCTCCACGACCGCGTCCGTCGCCCGGGGTGTCTCCGCCGTCTCGCGGGACGCCCGCGAACGAAAGACGTTGCGCAGCAGACTCCTCAAACCCATCGGCGAATCCTTACCTGTGTGAGGGACGCCGCCCCGATCATCAGGACGGTTACGTAAGGCTAGTCATGGCGTCCGCCGCCCGGCGGCCGACCCGCGCGTACGACACCCGACCGCCCCCCGAACAGCCGAAGGATTCCCCCTCACACGCCGGCGAGCAGCACGAACGCCGCGTCCACGGCGGCGCAGGCGGCGGCCACGTCGTCGTCGGTGAGCGCCGCCGAGACGAACCAGCACGCCGAACCGGCCGCGTTGACATGGATTCCGCGCTCCAACAACGCGTATCGGAACAGCGCGTAGCGTGCGTCGTCGTTCGCGGCCGGGCCCCCACCGGCCCGGGTCGACGCACCGTCGGCAAGAAAGACCACCTGGAACATCGCGCCGACGCCCTGCACCACACAGGGAATTCGCCGATCCCGGGCGGCCCGTCGGATCGCCTCCATCACCCGGGCACCGGCCGCGTCGATGTGCGCGGTCACCGCCGGATCCCCGAGTTCGCCGAGCGTGACCAGCGCGCCCGCCGCGCACAGCGGCGAACCGTTGTACGTGCCACCGTGCTTGATCCGATTGGCGCCGATCTCGCTCATCACGTCCTGTCGGCCGACGAACGCCGCGATCGGCAGGCCGCCGCCGAGTGCCTTGCCGTAGACGGCGAGATCGGGGATCACGCCGAACAACCCCTGGGCTCCGCCGGGTCCGGTGCGAAAGCCGGTACACACCTCGTCGAAGATCAGCAGGATCCCGCGTCGGGTGCACTCCTCGCGCAGCGTCTCCAGGTATCCGGGCACGGGCATGGTGCACGCGTTGTTGGCCATGATCGGCTCGCAGATCACCGCGGCGAGTTCACCCCGATGCGCGTCCAGCACCTCACGCAGGATCTGCGGGTCGTTCCAGGGGCAGACCACCACGTCGGCGAGCACGCCCTTCGGCACGCCCGGCGAGTACGGGTGGGCGCGCGGCCGCGCGTACGGTCCGGCCTCGGCGGCGGGCGGCTCGGTGGAGACCGCGAGCGTGTCGGCCCATCCGTGGCAGTGGCCCTCGAACTTCAGCACCCGGTCCCGGCCGGTGAAGCCGCGCGCCGCGCGGATCGCCCCCTGGATCGCCTCGGATCCCGAGTTGGCGAACCGGACGAGGTCGGCGCACGGGATCATCGCCCGCATGGTTTCCGCCAATTCGATCTCGGGCACGGTGCCCGCGCCGAACATGGTGCCGTTGGCCAACACCTCGGCCACCGCCGAGGCGATCCGCGGATTGGCGTGCCCCACCACCGCACAGCCGTACGAAATCAGGTAGTCGACATACTCGTTCCCGTCCACGTCCCAGATGTGCGCACCCTTTCCGCGCGCGATATACAGCGGATAGGGATAGGACCCGGTGGTGGTGATCCGGCCGGACGAGGCCGTTCCGCCCGCCAGGGATCGTCGGGCCCGATGGAAAAGCGCCCGGCTGGTTTCGGTCGACTCGGCCGAGATCACGAAATTCGCCACCTTCGCTCGCGACGCCCGCCGGGGACACCGCGTGGGTTTTCTCCGCCGCCGCCGGCGCTCTCGGGAGCCCGGGATCCCGCGCTCGCCCGGTCCGAGCGCGCGCGGTCCGGGATCCGCCCGGCGGTCGGCTTCGAGCCGGGACATCGGCCGGTCCGGCGAAAAGCCCGGTGTCTCCGGATATTCGGGCTCGGCCCATCCGTCGATTCGGTGTTCGGCATATGGAATTCCCCCGCGTCGGTCGTGTCTCTCGGTCGGCCGGGCGGGTGGTCGCGGAAAGCGGAGGGTCATCTCGCATTTCCTGGTGAAAACCACGTGACCGAACGGAAAACGGAGCCTGATCGAACCGATACGAGAAATATCCAGAAGGGGACCGATCCATGCGCGGGTCGGACGGATTGGCCGGATCACTCCCCCGGCCGGCCGCGCCGACCGCGCGCCCCGGGGCGGATTCACGCCACGCGGCGAGGACCCGCCACCGGCCGTCGGGCCCGGCCGGCGGGGGTTCAGCCGAGGAAGGTCAACCGCACCGTGCGGTCCGGGTTGTCCCGGTTGGTGTCCACCATCGTGACCGACTGCCAGGTGCCCAGCGCGAGTTCGCCCGCGATCACCGGCAGGGTCGCGTGCGGCGGGACCAGCGCGGGCAGCACGTGATCGCGTCCGTGGCCGGGGCTGCCGTGTCGGTGTCGCCATCGGTCGTCGGCCGGCAGCAGATCCGCGAGCAGTGCGAGCAGGTCCTCGTCGCTGCCCGCGCCGGTCTCCAGGATCGCCACCCCCGCGGTCGCGTGCGGCACGAAAACGTTCAGCAGTCCGTCCCGCCCCGCCGCCGTCTCGCGCAGGAATCGCGCACACATCCCGGTCAGGTCGTACACCCGCTCCCGCTGCCCGGTACTGACCTCGAACACCCGCGACACATTCGTCTCCGCCATCCCCCCATGCTCACCCGAACCCCGGCCGCCGCCGCGCAGCCACACGCTCTCCCGGCGGATTCCTTTGCTTTCGGCCGAATACGTACGGACAATGTGCGGCAGTACCTACCTGTCGGTAAGGAACTGTCCGAGGAGGGGGAGGCGCATGGTTCGGCGCTACCAGTGCGGTCTCGACGCCGCCATGGACGTCATCGGCGGCAAGTGGAAGGCGCTGATCCTGTGGGCGCTGCACACCGAGGAGCGGCGGTTCGGGGAGTTGCGGCGCGCGGTGCCCGGGATCAGCGAGAAGATGCTGATCCAGCAGTTGCGCGAGATGGAGACGCGGGGCATCGTGCACCGCGAGGTGTATCGGGAGGTCCCGCCGAAGGTGGTCTACTCGCTGACCGCGCTGGGCGAGTCGCTCAACGAGGCGCTGTTGCCGCTGGGCGTGTGGGGGCAGGACCACGAGGAGCACATCACCGCCACCGCACGCTCGGCCACCGCGGCGCCGGATCCCGCGCGGCCCGCCGCCTAGCGGTTGTTTCCGGGCGAAGTTTCCGGAATCGGCGAATGCCCGGGAATGGCGTCGAACGGTCTGCTATACCCGCGCGGGCGCACTCTGGGTGAGTCGTTGTTGACTTTTCGTAGCACCCGCCGTAATTATTTCGGCAGCGAATATCCGGATTGTCTGCGACGTCTTCGTTGAGCCGCCGGGGTGTGAATATATGACCGAATACGTCCGAGTGTCCGAACAGCTGGCGCTGCCTCGCGGCCGGGTCGATCCGATCATGGCGACCGCTCGGCGGCTCGACACATATCCGGTCCATGTCTGCCTCGACGAGAGCACCGCGCTCGCGCGCCTGTGCGCCGAGATCGACGGCCGCCGGGTCGCGCTGGTCACCGACGACACCGTGCTCGCGTTACACGCACACCGCCTGACCGAACGACTGATCGCCGCCGGACTCGACGTGGTCGCCACCTCCTTTCCGGCCGGCGAGGCCAGCAAGAGCCTGCGCACCGCGAGCACGCTGCTCGACTGGCTGGCCGAAACCTCGCTGGTACGCCGGGACATCCTGCTCGCGGTCGGCGGCGGCGTGGTGATGGACACCGTCGGCTGGGTGGCCAGCGCGTACATGCGCGGACTGCCGTACATCAACGTGCCCACCACGCTGCTCGCGCACGTGGACGCGGCCCTGGGCGGCAAGGTGGCCATCGACCACCCGTCCGCGAAGAACCTGATCGGCGCCTTCTACCAACCCCGCGCGGTGGTCTCCAACGTCGGCTATCTGAGCACCCAGGACGATCGTGGGCTGCGCGCCGGACTGGCCGAGGCGATCAAGACCGGGATCATCGCCTCGCCCGAGTTGTTCGAGCTGATCGAGCACCGGCACGCGGCCTTACTCGCCGCCGAACCCGGGCCCACCGCCGCCCTCGTGCATGCCTCCAGCGTGATCAAGTGCCGCCTGATCGCCCGCGATCCGTACGAGCGGGACCTGTGCCGGCCGCTGAACTTCGGGCACACCATCGGACACGCGGTGGAGACCGCGACCGGCTACGGGCCGGTCCTGCACGGCGAGGCGGTCGCGTTCGGGATGGCCTGTGCGGCGCGCATCGCCGAACGCCGTGGGCTGCTCGACCCGGCCCTGCTCGCCCGGGTGATCGCACTCCTCGACCGGGTGCGGCTGCCCACCACGCTCGCCGCGTTGCCGGCGCCGCTCGATCCGGGGCCCACCGTCGAGGCGCTGGGGCAGATCCGCAAGATCCGGGACGGCCGGCTGCGTTTCGTGCTGCCCACCGCGCTCGGCGAGACCGTGATCACCGACGACGTCACCGACGAGGAGATCCACGCCGCGCTCGTGGTCTCCACCGGATCCGAGGCCACCCTGGCGCGCACCCACGGAGGTACCGATGGCTGAACCCGCCGGGCTGGATGTGTTCGTGGTCGGCGGGGTCGGCGTGGACGTCATCGTTCGGGTGCCGGAACTCCCGTTGCCGATAAGCGATTTCAAGGTGCCGCCGATCCGCAGCTATGTCGCGCACACCGGCAACGGCGTGGCCCTGGGCTGTCGGGCGTTGGGGCTGCGCACCCATCTCGCCGCCGTGCTCGGCGAGGACCCGGAGGCGGACTTCGTGCTCGCGCACTACGCGCGACACAGCCTGTCCTTCGCGCATGCCACCGACCCCGCCGGCACCCCGCGCAGCGTGAACCTGGTCGGCCCGGACGGCGAACGACTCTCGCTGCACGACAGCCGGCTGCCGAAGGAGCTGGTGGTCGACCCCGATCTGTACCGCCCCGCGCTGGCCCGGACCCGGCACGCGCACGTGTCGATCGGCGGCTGGTCGCGGACCGCGCTGGCGGAGGCGATCGAGGCGGGCGTGTCCACCTCGACCGACCTGCACGGCTGGGACGGGAAGGACCCCGACCGGGCCGACTTCGCCTACGGCGCCGAACTGGTGTTCACCTCCACCAACCGGCTCGGCGACCGGGTCGAGGAGGCCGCGCGGGACCTGCTCGCCCGGGGCCGGGCGAAGATCGTGATCGCGATGGCGGGCGGTCGGGGCAGCTATCTGGTGGTGCCGGATCGGCCGCTGTGGCACGTACCGGCGTTGGCCATGCGGGCCGACGAGGTGGTGGACACCAACGGGGCCGGGGACAGCTACGTCTCCGGATTCCTGTACGCCTACCTCGCCGGCCGCGACTGGGCCGCGTGCGCCGCCGCAGGCACCCATGCGGGGGCGCACGCGGTCCGCACGGCCGGTACGCACACGTCGTTCATCACGGCGGAAGAGCTGGATCGTGCGGTGTCCTGACCGGCGAGGCCGGGGTCAGGATCCCGCCCGGGGTGACGATGGCGTCGCGGACCGTACTGCCGGCGGCGACGGTGGCGCCCGGCAGCACCACCGAGCGCAGTACGGTCGCGCCCGGTTCGAGGTGGCAGCCCGGGTGGAGCACACTGCCCTCGACCCGCGTCCCCGGTGGTATCCCGGTGCCCAGCAGACTCCCGCCGGAGTACCGGGGGAACCCCTCCCCCAGGCCCGCGAGGGTGCGCGGCAGCAGGTCGGCGGGGATCGGGTGCGGCGGGTCGAGCAGCCGCAACTGCTCGTCCCGGTAACGCTCGACCGTCCCGATGTCGGCCCAGTGGTCGGCCACCCGATACGCCGTCACCCGGTCGCCCCTCGCGATCATCGCGGGCAGTACGTCGCGGCTGATGTCGTGTTGCCAACCCGCCTCGCCACGCGCCGCCAGTACCGCCAGCACCTCGCGCAGCGCGGCGATCCGGAACACGCAGAACGCGGTGAACACCAGGTCGGAGGTCGGCCGCGCGGGCTTCTCGACCAGCGCTCGGACCCGGCCGTCGGGATCGGTCTCGACCATGCCGAACAGGTGCACCCAGCGGCGCTCGATGCGCTGTACGCCGATCGTGCAGTCGGCCTCGGCGGCACGATGCGCGGCCAGCATCGGCGCATAGTCGAACACGTAGACGTGGTCCGCGTGTTGGATCAGCAGATCGCGCGCGCCGGGGGCGAACAGGTATTCCGCGTTGGCCAGCAGCGCGTCGGCGGTGCCGCGTTCGGCGGGCCGGGCGGGCAGGATCGCGCCGGGGCCGGATCGGGCCAGGGCGTCGTGCGGGCCGAAGTGCAGCCGGGTACCCGGGTGTTCGTCCCAGTGCGCGATCAGGTGCCGGACCAGGTCGGACTCGCGGTGCTGGGAGAGCAGGACCAGCTCGGGCAGGCCGGAGCGGATCGCGTTGGCCACGCTGAAGTCGACCAGGCGGCAGCTCGCGGCGTACGGGACGAGCGGTTTGCAGACGGTCGCGGTGAGCGGGCCCATACGCTCGCCCAGGCCGCCCGCGAGCAGCCCGCCGCGTACTCCGTCGAGCGTCACCAGGTCCGCCCCGGAGCGACACCGGCGGGGATCAGCGTGCGCAGCAGCGTCAGCGAAGTGGTGATGCCCTGCTCCGTCGGCAGTAGGGCGTCCTCGTGTTCCACGTAGATCACTCCCCGGTAGTCGTCGTCGAGCAGCGCGGCCACGATGGCCGGCCAGGGCAGGGCGCCGGCGCCGAGGGCACGGAAGCGGATCGCCGGGCCCGGGCCGTAGCGCGACCAGCCCGCGCCGCGCGGCGGTTCGGTGTCGGCCCAGCGCTGGAGGTCCTTGGCATGCACCGCGGCCAGTCGCCGACCCCAGCCGCGGACACAGGCCACCGGGTCGTATCCGACGGCGGCGAGGTTGGCGGGATCCACGCACACATGCACCCCGCTCGCGGCGGACAGCAGCGCCCGCGTGCTGGCCGGGTCGTACGCGACCTGCTTGGGATGCGGCTCGATCACCACGCGTACGCCCAGCGTGTCCGCCAATTCCAGCGCCGGGCGCGCGGCGTGCACCCACGCGTCCACGTTGTCCTGCCAACTCACCTCGCTGCCCGACCAGGACAACCAGCGGGCCAGATCGGGCACGCCGAGCATGAGCCGCACCAGCGGTGCGCCCACCCCGGCGGCGAAGCGCACCGTCCCGAGCGCGGCGCGCAGCCCGAACGCCCGCTTGGCCTCGGCACCGCCGACCAACACCGCGTCGGTATGCGGCCCGTGCGGCCCCAGTACGAGCTGGGTGTCCCGGCTGTTGCTCACACACCCGACCTCGATGCCGGCCGCGGCGCAGCGCTCCCGCACGTCACGCTGATGGCGCGGATCCTCGAGGCGGGCCGCGTCCACGAGCGCGAAGGCGCGGTCGACGGGCAGGTCGACGATGTCCACCCCGACGTCGCGGGCCACCGCCAACGCCCCCGCCAGTCCGGAGGGCGCCAGCGCGGCGAGACAGATCCCGAGCCGAATGGGCGCGGTGGCCGGGGCGTTTCGGGCCGTGAGCGGAGCGGATGGGGCCGGTGGGGTGGGGTTGTGGTGCTCGGCTCCGGTGGGGCTCCGGTCCTCGGGTCCGGTGGGGCTCTGGTCCTCGAGTCCGGTGGGGTTTCGGTCCTCGGCTCGGGCGGCGTTCCGGTCCTCGGCTCCGGTGGGGCTTCGGGTCATCGGCGGTCCCCCTCGTTCGGTTGCGGCTCGCTTCCTCACAGGTGGCGGATGTGTGCCCAACCCTTGGGCGGTGAACCCTCGTTCGCCCGCAGGGCGGCGTACACCGCGTCCACGGGATCGGCGATCACGGTCGGCGATTCGGCCGCGCCGAGTTCGGTGACCACGCGCCGGCTCAGCTCGGCCGCGTACGGCGGACACCCCCGGAACACGCCGCCGTTGAGCACGACGCGCCAGGTGCCGCTCAGGCCCGCCGCGTCCCGGGCCGCGCGGACCCCGTCGACCAGATCGTCGAGGCCGGCCCGCACCACCTCGCCCGCGACCGCGTCGCCCGCCTGCCACGCCGCGCACACCTCGGGCGCCAACGCGGCCACCGCACTCTTGGGAAACGGCTCCGCGGCCAGCCGGCGGGCCAGTTCGCGCGGACCCCGGGCGGCGAACAGCGTGGTCGGCCGCCCGCGCCCGTCCGCGCCGCGTACGGCGGCCCGCAATCCGGCCGCGCCGAGCGCGTACGCGCTGCCCTCGTCGCTGCCCAGGTACTCGCAGCCCCCGATCACCACCGGCGGCCCCGCGTCCGGCCCGGAGCCCGCCACGCAGGCCGATCCGGTCCCGGCCACCACGACCACCCCTCGCCCGGCCGTCGGCGGCGCGAGCAGCAGCGGCGGTACGTCCCCGGAGACCACCAACCGCCCCGCCAGGCCCTGTTCGCGCGCCAGCACCGCCAATCGATCGATCTCCGTCGGCGCGGTGTCCATGGTGATCGTGGAGCTCGCGAACCAGCCCAGCGCGGGTGCCCCGGCCAGGTCCGCGGCGATCTCGGCCAGCAGCCGCGCCAGCGTCTCCTCGGCCGCCGCGCCCGCCGACGCGGGGTTCACCGACTCCCGGGTGTACCGCGCGTCGCCCACCCTGGCCGTGGTGCGTGTGCCGCCGGCGTCGATCGCCCAGTACTCCACCGTCGAAAGCCTCCGCAGTCCGTCGAAATCGCCCGCCGCCGGTCACGCTATCGGTGCGGAAGGCCGGCTCGGGGTAGTGGTGGGGAGATACGGTGGGCGACACTCTCGGTCACCTGTGACGGACGGAGTGTGCATGCGATACGGCGGCGGTGTGCTCGGTCTGCTTGCCCCGGCGACGAGTTGGGGGCTGTTCTGGGGTGGTTGGGCCGCGCTGCTGCCCACCCTCCAGGACGAACTCGGGTTGGACGACGGAAATCTGGGCCTGGCGCTGTTCGCGGTCCCGGTGGCGGCGGTGCCCGCGATGTTGCTGACCGGGCCGCTCGCACGGCGGCTCGGCCCGCGTACTTTGCCCCTGGTCACCCTCGGGTTCGCGCTCGGCACGCTCGCGGTCGCGGTGGCCGGGTCGCGCTGGACGTTCGCCGCCGCGCTGTTGCTGGTCGGCGCGACCAGCGGGGCGATCGAGGTGGCGCTCAACGCCACCACCGCGGCGCGCGAGGCGCTGACCGGCGAGCGGCTGTTCCACCGGGTCCAGGCGGCCACCCCGCTCGCGATGGTCCTGGCCGCCCCGGCGGTCGGTCTCGCGCTGCACGCGGGGGTGTCGGCGCGGGCGATCCTGGTGACGATCGCCGTACTGGTCGCGCTGAGCGCGGCGGCGGCGATCGACCGCCGGCACTGGCAGGAGGAGGCGGCCGGACCACCCGGATCGGAGCGCGCCGAGCGGGCGAACGGCCGTCTCCTGATCGCGCTTTCGGTGGTCGGCGCGGTCGGCGGCACGGTGCTGCTGATGGAGAACACCGTCGAGCAGTGGGGCGCGATCCACCTCACCGACAACCTCGGCACCGGCCCGTTCCTCGCCTCGTGCGGCCCGGCGGTCTACATGGCGGGCCTGTCCGCCGGCCGCCTGCTCGCCCAGTGGCGCGGCGAACGGGTCGGCGACGCCCCGCTGATCGTCGGCGGCGGCGCGCTCGGGGGCCTGGGCCTGGCGCTCGCGGCGGCGGCCTGGTCCACCCCGACCACCCTCGCCGGCTTCGCGCTCGCCGGCGTCGGCCTGGCGCCGGTGGTGCCCACGCTGCTCGCCGCGACCGGTCGCGCGGTCGCCCCGAGCCTGCGCCCGCAGGCGATCTCGCTGGTCACCACCGTGTCCTATGCCGGCTTTCTCGGCGCCCCGCCGCTGGTCGGCACCCTGGCCGGCCGGCTGGGCCTGGGTACGGTCCTCGGCATCGTGGCGCTGTGCGGGGTGGTGGTGATGGTGGGCGCGCGGTCGTTGCGGCTGCTGCCCGCCGAGACCGGCCCGGACGGCGATCCCGGTGATCCCGACGATCCGGGCGGCTCCGGCGGCTCCGGCCGTCCCACCGACGGTGATCGCTCCACCGAAGGTGACCGTTCCACCGAAAGTGACCGTTCCGAAGGTGACCAGTCCGACCCACCGCACCGCCCACGTCCGCCGCACCGGAAGGGAGTCGCCCGATGACCCGGGTCCTGCTGTTCGGATCGGGGTACATAGCCGGCCACGTCGGCGCCCGGTTGACCCGCCTCGGCCACGGCGTCGTGCTCGGTTCGCGGCGCCGCCCCCGCACCCCGGAGACCCGGGGGCTGCGCTGGCTTCCGGTGGACGTGGCCGATCCGCGCGAGGTGCGCACGG
Source organism: Embleya australiensis (assembly GCF_051903075.1). NCBI lineage: Bacteria > Bacillati > Actinomycetota > Actinomycetes > Kitasatosporales > Streptomycetaceae > Embleya > Embleya australiensis. The sequence continues at coordinate 6,557,071 of NZ_CP182422.1, read as the reverse complement.
TGGTCGACGCGGTCCGCCCCGACGCGGTGGTGGCCGCGCACGGGCCCTCGGACATCACCCGGTGTGAGGCCGATCCGGCGGGCGCGGCGGCGGTACACGTCGCCGGGGCCCGACACGTGGTGGCGGCGCTGGCCGGGCGGGCCGCGCGGATGGTGCTGATCTCCACGGACAACGTCTTCCCGGGCCACGCGGACAGTTGCGCGGAGTCCGCGCCGACCTCGCCCGCCAACGCCTACGGGCGGGCCAAGCTCGCCGCCGAGGCCGCCTACCTGGCCGGCGGCGACGCGCTCGTGTTGCGGGTCAGCCTGGTGTACGGCTGGGACCGGGCCGGACTGCGGCCGAACTTCTTCACCACGTGCGCCGAACGGCTCGGCGCGGGCGAGCCCGTGGCAGTGCCGGACGAGCACTGGAACACCCCGGTGCTGATCGACGACGTCGCGGCCTGGACCGCCGCGCTGCTCGACTCGCCGCACACGGGCGTGGTGCATCTGGGCGGGCCGCGGCGGCTGTCCCGGGTGCAGTGGGCCCGGCACATCGCGGCGGTGCACGGCGTGGACCCGGCGCTGGTGACCGCCGTGCCGCAGCGGGACACCGGGTACGCCTGCCGCCCGCGCAACGCGTGCCTGCACAGCGAACGCGCCGCGCACCTGCCCGAATTGCACGGCCTGGACCCGGTCGACGTGTTCGCGGCCGACGCGGCGCTGATCGCGGCCGTGGTCGGGCCGACCGGATCGATCCCCTCAGCCGCTCTCGACGCTTCAGCCGCTCTCGGAAGGGACCAGCCCTGATGGACCGTCATCTGTTCCTGGCCAGCAAGCGTGCCGCAGTCAGCTTCGCCCCCGATCCGGTGACCGGCGCGCTGCGTCCCTGGCTCGCGCCCGGCGGCACCGGCAACGTGGTCGCCGAACAGGCAGGCGTGCTCGACGTGACCTGGATCGCCAGCGCGGACACCGACGACGATCATCGGGCGGCCCGGGAGAACCCGAACGGCCTGAGTCTGCGCCTGCGTTCGGGCCGCGACATCCGGGTCCGTCTGCTGCGGCACGACCGGGAGACCTTCGACGTCGTGCAGAACTTCATGACCGCGCAGCTGATGTGGGCCGCGAACAACTACGGCTGGGACCGGTGGACCACGCCGACCTTCGGCGCCGAGACCTATTCCGCTCTGGAACGATTCACCGAGTTCACCGAGGACTTCGCCGGTGCGCTGCTCGCCGACTCGGCCGATGTCGCCGATCCGGTGTACCTGGTGCACGACTACCAACTCGTCGGCGTACCGGCCCGGTTGCGCGCCGTGCGGGCGACCGCGCCGATCCTGCTGTTCGTGCACATCCCCTGGCCCTCGCCCGACTACTGGCGGATCCTGCCCCGGGCGCTGCGGGTGGGCCTGCTCGAAGGCATGTTGCCGGCGACCACGATCGGCTTCTTCGCCGAGCGGTGGTGCCGCAACTTCCTGGACTGCGTGGCGGATCTGATACCCGACGCCGACGTGGACCGCAACGCGGGCGTGATCCGATGGCGCGGCCGGCGCACGGGCGTGCGCACCATGCCGCTCGGCTACAGCCCGCGCGCGCTCGACGCGGACCATCCGCGCCTGCCGGCGGGGATCGCGGAGTGGGCGGGCGACGCGCCCCTGGTGGTGCACAGCGGCCGGACCGACCCGATGAAGAACGCCGAACGCGCCGTCCGGGCCTTCGTGGCCGCCCATCGCCGCGAGCCCGCGGTGCGCTCCTCCCGGATGCTGGTCCGGATGAATCCGAACCGGCTCTACGTCGAGGCGAACGCCGACTACGTCCGGCGTGTGGAGTACACGATCGCCGAGGCGAACGCCGAACTGGGCCCGGACACCGTGCGATTGCACTGCGACAACGAGGTGGAGCACACCATCGGCTGCTTCCGCCGGGCCGACGCGCTGATCTTCAACTCGACGGTGGACGGCCAGAATCTGAGCACCTTCGAGGCCCCGTTGGTCAACGAGCGCGACGCGGACGTGATCCTGTCCGAGATGTGCGGCGCGGCGGAGATCCTGGCCCCGGTGTGCCGCACGATCAACCCGTTCGACCTGGTCGAGCAGGCCGACGCGCTGATCGGCGCGTTGACCGCGTCCCCCGCCGAACGGGCGGCGGCGGCCGAGCGGCGACGCAAGGTGGCCGAACCCTGGACGCTCGAAGCCTGGGTCCGCACCCAGTTGGAGTGGCTCGACGCGGACCACCGCGATGACTGAGTCGGCCGAGGAGCGCACCGCCGCGACCGCCCGGGTCGCGCAATACCGGCTGGGCGACGAGCAGTTGGTGCGCGGCGAGGGCATCCGCTCGTGGGACGCGAGCGGCCGGGAATACCTGGACTGCGTGTCCGGGACGTTCAACCTGATCCTCGGCCACCACCATCCCGAGGTGATGGCCGCCGTCCGGGCGCAGACCGAGGAACTGGTCTTCGCCTCCTCGTCGTTTCGCACCGAGTCCACCGACCGCCTGATGCGCGACCTGGCCGCGCTGGCCCCGGCCGGTCTGACCCGGGTGAACCTGCGCAGCAGCGGCGGCTCGACCGCCAACGAGGGCGCGATCCGGATCGCCCAGCACCACACCGGTCGGCGCGACGTGATCGTGCCGTTCCGGGGCCACGTCGGCCAGACCATCGCCGCCGCCGGGTACAACGGCAGCAGTCGGATGCGGGCGCCGTTCCACATGCCGCCGCTCGGCGCGGTACACGTGCCCGACGCCTACTGCTTCCGCTGCTTCTACCGGCAGACCCCGGACAGTTGCGGCATGTTGTGTGTGAGCCGGATCGAGGACTTCATCACGTACGCCAGTTCGGGCAGCGTGGCGTGTGTCCTGATCGAGCCGATCAGCGGAATGGGCGGCAACATCGTGCCTCCGCCGGACTACTTCCCGGCCCTGCGGGCCCTGTGCGACGAGCACGGGATCGTGTTGATCTTCGACGAGATCCAGACCGCGTTCGGCCGCACCGGGCAGATGTTCGCGGCCGATCTGTTCGGCGTGGTGCCGCACATGATGACCGTCTCGAAGGGGCTGACCGGTAGCGGACTGCCGCTCGCGGCAATTCTGACCGAGGAGCGCATGGCCGACTGGGACCGTTCGTTGCACGGCTTCACCTACGGTGGCCACAACCTGGCCGCCGCGGCGGCGGTCAAGACGCTGGAGATCGTCCGACGGCCGGGTTTCCTGGAGAACGTACGCCGGACCGGCGCGATCCTGACCGAGCGGCTGTGCGCTCTGCAACGGGAGCACCCGATGCTCGGCGACGTACGCGGGCCCGGGCTGATGCTCGGCCTCGAACTGGTGCGCCCGGACGGGGGCAAGGCCCCGGAACTCGCCCACACGTTCCAGCGCGCGCTGCACGCCCGGGGTGTACTGACCCGGGTATCCGAGCACGGGCTCGGCAATGTCATCGAGTTGCGTCCGCCGCTGATCCTGACCCCCGCGGAGGCGCATCTGATCGCCGACCGATTCGGCGAGGCGCTCGCGATGGTGGCCGCCGAAGCGGTCGGGCGGACCACACCCGCGCCCCGCGTCGGCACCGCTCGCCCGGATCGGGCGGGATGAGGGTCGAGTTGGGCCCGCACGGCCCGCACCTGCGGCTCGGCCGACCACACCCGCCGGCGGGCGAACACCGGGTGCGGATCCGGATCGCGTTGGCCGGTCTGTGTCGCTCCGACCTCAAGGAGGTGGCCCGCGAGCGGCACGGTCCCAGTCAGTTCGGCCACGAACTGGTCGGCGTGGTCGCCGAGTCCACCCTGCCCGAGGCGCTGCCGGTCGGGGCCCGGGTGGGCCTGGATCCCAATGTGCCGCTCGCGCGCACCAGCGGCTTCGCCACCGAGATGTACGCGGCCGGCCCGGCCGGCCGGCTGACCGCCGCGCTGCCCCGGATCCCGGCCGAACTCTCGGACCGGCAGGCGGTCTTCGCCGAACCGCTGGCCTGCGCCGAGCACTGCGTCGCCGCCCTGGTCGGGCACACCGGCATCCCCCTGCTCGGTCGGCGCGTGGTGGTGTTCGGCGCGGGCGCGGCCGGACTGTGGATCGCCCGCCTTGCCGAAGTCGCGGGCGCCGAGGTCACGTTGGCCAATCGCAGTGCCGACCGCACCGAATTCCTGCGGGCGCGCGGCTTCGAGGTGCGGCCGAGCGCGGGGCTGCCGTCGTCGGCCTTCGCGCTCGCCGTGATCGCGACCAGCTTCGTGCGCCCGGAGATTCTGACCGAGGCCCTGCGCACACTCGTCCCCGACGGGCTGGTTCTGCTCTACGGCGGCACCGCCCCGGGCGATCGACTCCCGGACCTGGCCTGCGATCTGGACCGGGTCCGACGCCGCGAGCAGGCGGTGCGCACCACCTGGGCGGGCCGGCCGGTCACCGTGGCCGGCAGCTACGGCACCGGCCGCGCCGACTTCGCCGCCGCGCTGGCGGTATTGCCGAAGCTGCCCGTGGAGCGCCTGGTGACCGCGGAGATCACCCTCGCCGAACTCCCGGCCGTACTGCGCGAACAGGTGAGTGGTCGGCCGCTGGGCAAGACGCTGATCCGACCGCGAGCCGCGACCGCTCCCACGAACGCGACGTAGGATCCGGGACATGACGATCTCTCTGGGTGATTCCGCCCGCAAGCTCCTCGACGCGGCGCACCCGGCCGTACTGGCCACCGTGAACCGGGACGGCAGCCCGCAGACCTCCGTGGTGTGGGTGGGTCGCGACGGCGACGACGTCCTCGTCTCCACCCAGGCCGGCCGGCTCAAGGACCGCAACCTGCGCCGCGACCCGCGCGCGAGCCTGACCATCTACGACCCCGCCGACTCCGAGGTCTACGTCGAGATACGCGGCACCACCACGATCACCGAGGACGTCGGCCGCCGGCTCGCGGTCGAGTTGGCCGAGAAGTACGAGGGCCCGGGCGCCGGCGACGAATACCTGAACCTCCCGCCGGAGTCGGTGCGCGTGGTCGTGCGCCTGACCCCGACCCGGATCACCGGCACCGCGACCGACTGAGTACAGCTCAACGGCCCCGCGCGGGTTTCACGCCCGGCCCGGCACGCCGAAGCCGCGCAGGGCCCAGCGGGGGCCGTTGCGGGTGAGGTCGACCCGGGCCAACGGGCCGGCGTCCAGGTGCCAGAGCACGCTCGCGGGGGCCCGCAGCGCGTGCACCGCGACGGCGCGCGCGACGGTCGGGTGGGTCACCGCGATCACCCGCGCGTGCTCCGCCGCCCGGCCCAGCTCGTCCAGCCACTTCCCGGCCCGCGCCGACACCGAGGCCAGGGACTCACCGCCGTGCGGGGCCGCGTCCGGATCGGCCAACCACGCGGCCACCCCGGCCGGATCCGCGGCCAACACCTCGTCGAGGGTGCGGCCCGCCCAGTCGCCGTGGTCGCAGTCGCGCAGTGCCGGCTCGACGCGTACCTCGGCCAGACCGAGCGCGGCGGCGGTCTCGGCGCAGCGCAACTCCGGCCCACGCAGCGCCCGCGGCGCCCGTCCACTCGGCGGCCGGGCCTGTTCCCGGGCCGCCGCCAGGCCGGCCGCGGTCGGCGGCTCGTCCAGCGGGAAGGCCGCGCGCGCGGTGGCCGCGGTCGCGGCATGGCAAACCAAGGTGACCCGTGTACTCATATCCGTGTACTCACCCCAGTCCGCCCGGTTCAAGACTTGCACAAGTCTGCCGTCCGGAGCCCCGCGCCCGTTGACCCGCTCACGCGGCGGCCCCTAGATTCCGATCGACCTCGCGTCGCGACGAGGAAGCCGGTGAGACCCCGGCACGGACGCGCCACTGTGATCGAGCCGTCGACCCGCGCAAGCGGGGTTCCGGCGGCCGTGAGTCAGACCCTCCCGCGACGCACCCCGCACACGGGCGCGTTGCCCCGAAGGAGGATTCCGTGGCTCAGGCTGCCGTTCCCCGCCCCGCCGCCACACCGATCGCGATCCCGGTCCGGGCGATCGTGCCCTGGGCCGCGTTCGCCGGGGCGTTCCTGCTGTTCCTGATCTACTTCGTCGCCTCCGAGCAGGGCGCGGTCGCGCTCTTCTCGGGTACCGGAGTGCACGAGTTCGTGCACGACGGGCGCCACCTGCTCGGCTTCCCCTGCCACTGACGGCCGCGCGATCGTGCGGCCGCACGGTCGCGCCGTGAGGCACGTTCGGCGCGGCCCTCGGTCGAGGGCCGCCGCACAGGGAGTCGACATCACGCATGGTGCGAAATCTGTTGATCCGCGGCATGCTCACCGGCGTTCTCGCCGGGGCACTGGCGTGGGTGTTCGCGTGGGTCTTCGGTGAGCCGCAGATCCGCGACGCGATCGCGTTCGAGGAGCACGGGCACGAGGGCGGCGCGGCCGGCGATCATCCCGAGGAGGAGGTCGTCGGTCGGGGCGTGCAGAGCACGATCGGCATGCTGACCGGGGTCGGTGTGTACGGGATCGCGATCGGCGGCCTGTTCGCGCTGGTCTTCGCGTTCGCGTACGGCCGGATCGGCCCGTTCCGGCCCAGGGCCACCGCCGGGTTGTTGGCGCTGCTCGGCTTCGTGGCGGTGATCGTGGTGCCGTTCCTGAAGTATCCGGCGAATCCGCCGGCGGTCGGCGACGCGGACACCATCGGGCGGCGTACCGCGCTGTACTTCGGCATGCTCGCGCTGTCCGTGCTGTTCGCGGCGGCGGCGGTGATTGTGGCCCGGCGGCTGACCGACCGGCTCGGGGCCTGGAACGCCGTCCCGCTCGCGGTGGCCGGCTTCCTCGTCGCGGTGGGCATCACGATGTGGGCGATGCCGACGGTGAACGAGGTGCCGGCCGAGTTCTCGGCCACGCTGCTCTGGCGTTTCCGGGTGGCCTCACTCGGCGTGCACGCCATCATCTGGACCACGTTCGGCCTGGTCTTCGGCCTGTTCGCGGAACGCGTTCTGCGGCCCGCGGCCGATCCCAGGCCCGAACCCCGAGTCCCGGCCGCCGCCGGTTGACCGGGCCGGTCCACCACGGTGTCGCGACCGAACCCCGGCCGCGACCCCGGCCGCCGGTCGGGCCATCCACGGCCCGACCGGCGACCCGCCGTCACCCCCGCCAAGCTCCGCCGGACAAGACCGGTCCCCTCCCGGCCCGCACACGCCGGCCGGGCAGCCAACGGCGGCCCCGCGAAATCCAGCCCGGCCGACACTTGACGCCACCTCGGCCGAAGGCCGGGCCACCCAGCCGAGCCGGGCGCACGACACCAAGAGCCGAGCGGGACCGGCCCGCGAAATCCAGCCCGGCCGGCGCTTGAGGCCACCTCGGCCGAAGGCCGGGTCACCCAGCCGAGCCGGGCGCACGACACCAAGAGCCAGGCGGGACCGGCCCCGCCCGGCAAACTCCCGGTAATCCACGCGCGTGGCGCCCGCCGCCTCCGTACGCTGCGAGACCATGCGCAAGATCGTCGTCGTCGGCGTCGGCGGAACCGGCAGGCCCGAGTTGGCCGACGCCCTGGGTACCCGACTCGACCTCCCCGTCACCCACCTGGACACCCTGTACCACCGCGAGGATCGAACCACCGCTCCGGCCGAGGAGTTCGCCGACGCGCAGCGCGCGCTGGTCGCCCGGCCCGGGTGGATCGTGGTCGGCAACTACGCCTCCACACTGCCGATCCGGCTGCGGGCGGCGGACACCGTGGTCTTCCTCGATATCCATCCGCCGGCCGCGATCACCGCGATACTGGCCCGCCGCCGGCATCCCGAAGCGGGCGATCACGACCGGCTCGACCCGAGCGTGCTGCGCTCGGTCCTGGCCTACCGGCACTCGGTCCGCCCCCGGGTGCGCCGACTTCTCGCCGCCCACTCCGCGCCGGACGTCCCGGTGCACACCTTCACCACCCGTCGCGCCGCCGACCGCTGGCTCGCCGGCCTGCCGGCGAGCGGCTGAGCCGCAACGGGCGGGCGGTCAGCGGCTGTCCCGCTGGTCCAGGCCCGACCCCGGCGCTATCTCCGGCGCGTCGAGCAGCGAGGACTCGACGCCGCCGACGCCCCAGCCGTACGCGAGCTTGTGCACCTCCAGTACGAAGAAGGAGTCGGTGGAGAGCACCCCGTCGATCAACAACAGGCGCCGGTTGAGCAGATCGGTGAAGTGGTCGGTGTCCCGGCAGATCACCTCCACCATCACGTCGTACTGTCCCGCGACCATCACCACGTACGACGTCTCGGGCAACTCGCGCAGCTCCCGGCACACTTCCCGGGCGCTGCCGGGCCGTACCCGCATGCCGATCATCGCGAGCCGGTCGAACCCGATGGTGAGCGGGTTGGCGATGCCGACGATCTGGAGCGTCCCGCTCTCCTCCAGGCGCTGCACCCGATAGCGCACCGAGGACGCCGGGATGCCCAGGTCCTCGGCGATCTGCTTGTACGCACGCCGGCCGTCGGCCTGGAGGATGGCGATGATGCGCCGGTCGATGTCGTCCAGCGGGCCTGCAGGGGTCATGCGGCTGCTCCGGGTCTGCTGCGGCGCCGGGTTCGGCGCGTGTGCCTGGTCCTGTTCTCCGGCGGCCATCTTCCCCTGTTCCTCCCGGCCTTCGGGTCCGGCACCCGGGTGGTTCACGAGTCGAAGCCCAGTCCGAGTCGGTCCAGCGAGCGCAGCCACAGGTTGCGGCCGCCGTGCGCGTCCTCGCGGGCCATCGACCAGCGGGTGGCCTGGATGCCGATCCAGCGCGCGGGCTCGGGCGGGAACGGGATCGGCTTGCGCTTGATCATGGTGAGTTCGGTACGTTCCGACCGGGTGCCGGCGAGCAGGTCCAGCATCACCTCGGCGCCGAACCGGGTGGCCCCGACGCCGAGTCCGGTGAAGCCGAGCGCGTAGCCGACCCGGCCGGCCGCGGCGGTGCCGGCGAACATGCAGAACCGGGTGGTCGAGTCGATCACGCCGCCCCACGCGTGCGAGAAGGCGACGTCGGCGAGCGGCGGGAAGGTCGCGGCGAACTGCTCGGCGAGGATGTCGAACGTCTCCGGGCGCTGGGTCAGCGCCTCGTCGACCCTGCTGCCGAACGGGTAGATGGCGTCGTAACCGCCCCACAGGATGCGGTTGTCGGCGGTCTTGCGCAGGTAGTGGAACTGGTTGCCCGCGTCGGTGACGCCGTGTTCGCCGGTCCAGCCGATCGCGGCGAGTTGTTCGTCCGTCAGCGGCTCGGTGGTGAGCGCGTAGTCGTACACCGGGACCATGCTCAGGCCGAGCCGGCGCAGCAGCGGCGGGTAGATGTTGGTGGCGAGCGCGACCCGACGGGCGGCGACGAGCCCGTAGGCGGTGCTCAGCCGGACCGCGTCGGCGGGCTTGGTGTCGATCGAGGTGACCTCGGTACGCTCCACGATCCGCACACCGGCGTCCAGGCAGGCTCGGCGCAGCCCCCAGACCAGACGCGCGGGATCCAGGAGCGCGTAGTCGGGCTGCCACACGCCCGCCGCCCACAACGGCGAGTCGACGTAGGCGCGCAGCGCGTCCCCTTCCAGGTATTCGGCCTTCTCCCCGTAGCGATGGGCAACCCCCACCGACGCCCGCAGGGACTCGGCCTGCCAGGGGGTGGCGGCAACGGCGACCTTGCCGAAACGCCCGAACCCACAGTCGATCCCATGCGTGTCCAAGTCACGCTCGAACGCATCGAGATTGCGCGCACCCAGGCGCTGCAACGTATCGATCTCATCCGGCCACCGTTGCAGCCCGTTGGCCAACCCATGGGTAAGACTCGGCGAGCAGAACCCCCCGTTGCGCCCACTGGCGGCATGCCCACAGGTGCCCTGCTCCAACACCAGTACATCCCGCCCGGGATCCCGCTGCTTGGCGATCAACGCGGTCCAAAGCCCGGTGTACCCGCCACCAACCACGGCCAGATCAACCCGAACATCCCCCACGAGCCGCGCCAACGGCTCGGGACACTCGATCCGATCCAACCAAAACGGCTCCTGGGCAGCATTACGCAAGGCAATGCGGTGACTCGGGGTCATGCGGTTCCCTACGGGGTAGTGACCGGTATTCGTAAAGGCAAGCCAACAATCGGCCTCAACCGCCGGCCGGGGCTTTCGGCCTCAAACGCCGGCCAGGCTGACTGGGCCCGGCCTTCGGCCGAGTGGCCTCAAACGCCGGCCGGGCTGGATTTCCCAAACCAAGCCATCGACAGCCCGGCCGGCGTTTGAGGCCAACTAGCCGGGCCGGCGCTTGAGGCCACCTCGGCTGAAGGCCGGGTCACACCCAGCCCGGCCGGCGCTTGAGGCCAAGCAGCCCGGCCGGCGCTTGAGGCCACCTCGGCTGAAGGCCGGGTCACACCCAGCCCGGCCGGCGCTTGAGGCCAACGGCGGCTACAGGTTGATCACGCCCGTGCGGAGATCGGACATGTCCAGGAGCGTGTGCTTGCCCCCGATCCGCCCCCACCCCGTACCCCGATTCCCGGCCCCGCCGAACGGCATGTTCACGTCCCAAAAACACGTGCTGTCGTTCACCACGACCTGCCCAACCGCCATCTCCTCCACAAACCGATACGCCGCCCGCATGCTCCGCGTGAACACGGCCCCCTGAAGCCCCAACTTGTCGTCGTTGGCCAGCCGCAGCGCATCGTCCTCGTCCACGGCAGTGATGATCGGCACGACCGGCCCGAACGACTCCTCCCGCGACAACAGACTGTCCACGGGAACCTCGTCCACCACGGTGAACTCGTAGTACAACTCCGTCGGCATCCCCACCCGGCGCTTGCCGCCCAAAAGCACCTTCGCGCCCCGCTCGTGCGCATCCGCGATGTGCCGATCCATCTTCGCGGCGACACCCTCGTTGTTCAGCGACCCCAAATTCGTGGCGGCATCGAACGGGTCACCGAGCACCACGTCCTCGGCGGCCCGCAACACGGCTGCCACGAACGCGTCGTGTACCGCGTCGACCACGATCACCCGCTCGGTGGCGCAGCAGACCTGCCCGGCGCACAGGTACGCGCCGTACACCGCGGCCTTGGCCGCCGCGGCCAGGTCGGCGTCCTCCAGCACGACCAACGGCCCGTTGCCGGAGCACTCCATGATCGAGCGCTTGAGCCCGGCGGCGGCCTGGATCTTGGCGCCGGTCGCGGAGGACCCGATGAAGCCGATCGCGTCGATGCCGTCGTGCCGCACGAGCGCGTCGCCCGTGGCGCCCTCGCCCGGAAGGATGTTGATCAGACCCTCCGGCACCCCGGCCGCGACGAACGCCTCCATCGCCTTGAGCACCGTCAGCGGCGTGTTGGCCGGCGGCTTGACCACGTGCGCGTTGCCCGTGGCCAGCCCCGGGGCGACGAACTCGGCGAGCATGAGCAGCGGGAAGTTCCAGGGGGTGATGATGCCCCAGGTGCCGACCGGCGCGTAGAAGGTCCACATGCGCTTCGTGCCGTCGGTGGAGGGCATCGTCTCGCCGTGCAGCCGGACCGCGTCCTCGGCGTGCAGGTGGAAGAGCTGCGCGGCCTCCTCGATGTCGGCGACCGACTCGGCGAGCGGCTTGCCCTGCTCCAGGGTCTGGAGGCGGGCCAGCTCGTCGACCCGCTTGGTGATCTCGTCGCCGATGCGGTGACACAACTCCGCGCGCTGCCAGACGTTGACCCTGGCCCACGCGCGCTGCGCGGTGTTGGCGGCGGCGACGGCCCGGTCCAGGTCGGCGGCGGTGGGCACCGGGACGGTGGCCACATGCTCGCCGGTGACCGGGCTGATCACGTCGTAGCCCTCGGTGCCGGAGCCGTCGACATAGGCGCCGTTGATGAAGAACTGGTGGCGGGCGGGGCCGTTGCTGCTCATGCGGGGGGATCCCTCTCTGTCCTCGGGCGGCGTGTGCTCAGACTTCATCAGCAACTTTGACCTGTCAATAGATCTCAATGAGCAACTTCGACAGCTCTCATTTGTCGAACGAACAAAGAAGAACCCTTGACGTGGTTGAAAACCCGGATCTATAACAGGGCCATCAGCAGGGCCACCGGCAGGGCCGACGACGGCGTCGACAGCAGCGCGTCCGGAGCCCGCGACCCCCTCCCCCAAGCGGCCGTCCCCCGGGAACCTCCACCGGCCGCTCCCACCCCGCGAAGGGGAAACGTATGTCCGCAGCACCTCACCCGGCCGCCCCCGGCTCGACCGGTACCGCCGCCGACACTGTGGCCGGCCCGCCCGCGCTCGCCAAGAAGATGCGCTGGTACGACGGCTTCGCGATGTCCCTGACCATGCCCGCCGCGCTGATCGCCTCGCTCGGCGCCTCGATCGGCGGCCTCGGCGCGTGGGGCGCGATCGCCCTGTGGGCCGGTTCGATGCTCCTGGCCACGATCGCCAACTGGATCTACACCGAGTTGGCCGCGATGTTCCCCGAGTCGTCCGGCGGCATCGCGCACTACGCGACCGAGGGTTGGAAGAAGCGCGCGCCGTTCGTCGGCCCGCTGGCCAGCATCGGTTATTGGTTCCCGTGGACCACCGCGCTGTCCGTGTACGCGGGCATCATCGGCTCGCTGGTCCAGGCCCAGTGGTTCCAGGGCCAGGACTGGACCCTGGACCTGGGCTTCGCCGAGCTGACCTTCCCGATCGTGGTCGGCATCGCGGTGATCGTGCTGCTCTTCGGCGCGGCCATGTTCGGCCTGCACGTCGCGATGTGGGTCGTCTACGTCACCGGCGGCATGCTGCTCGTGCCGCTCGTGGTGTTCATCGTGCTGCCGTTCGCCAGTGGCGACTGGAGCGCGAGCAACCTGCACTGGAACCTGCACGGCGCGGCCGGCATCCGCGAATCGTTGGTGTGGCTGTACGTGATGGCCTGGACGTCGTTCGGCGTCGAGGTCTGCGCGACCTTCGCGCCGGAGTACAAGGACACCGTCAAGGACACCTCGCGGGCGCTGCGCGCGGGTGTGCTGTTCTCGCTCGGCGTGTTCATCCTGCTGCCGCTGGCGCTGGCCGGCTATGTCGGCGAGGAGAAGATCGGGCTCGACCCGACCACCTTCTACGTCGGCGCGTTCAACGACCTGGTGGGCGGCGCGGCCGACCTGATGGTGGTCTTCCTGATCGCCTCGCTGCTGCTGATCATGATCACCGGCCTGGCCGACGGTTCGCGTGTGCTCTACAACATGGGCAAGGAGGGCACCACGATCAAGCAGGTCGGCGTGCTCAACCGGCGCGGCGTGCCGGCGCGGGCGCTGATGATCGCCCTCGTGGTCAATGTGGTCATCCTGATCGCGCTCAAGACCCCGCTCGCGATCATCGTGACCGGCAACCTGGGCTACATCCTGACCCACGTACTGGCCATCTCGGGCTTCGCGATGTTGCGCCGGGACCGCCCGGACCTGGCCCGGCCGATCCGGCTGCCGAACTTCTTCGTGCCGCTGGCCTGGCTGCTGGCCGCGTTCCTGGCCGTGGTGTTGGTGGTCGGCGCGACCGGGTTCTCCATCACCGGCTACGGCGGCTTCAAGGAACTGGGCATCGCCTGCGGCGTGTTGGTCGTCGGCGTGGCGCTATGGCTCTACCGCACGAGGGTCCAGGACCCCCGCGACACAGCGCGTGTGGACACGGGCAATCACTAGATCCGCAAGGCGTTGCCGGGTACGGGGTCATCGCGCACGTCGCGGTGGCCCCGTGCTCGCTGCCGGGCTACGAGCCGGTGTGCAGTTTTTGTTTTGCGGCTCGGTTGGTTTGCTTCTTCGCCCGGTTGCCGCAAGTGTTCATCGAGCACCAACGGCGGGTGCCGGGGCGGGATTCGTCCAGGAACAGCACGCCGCAGAGCGGGCCGGCGCAGGCCCTGACCCGGGTGATCGCGGCGGAGTCGACCAGGTCGATCGCGTCCCGGGCGACCAGCGACAGGGTGGCGGCGACCGGGTCCGGCGCGCTCCAGCGCACTCGGCCCCACGCGTCCACCGCCGGGATCGGCGTCGGGGCGGCGGCGGCGCGGTTGACCCGCTCCCGGGCCAGGGATCGCCAGGCGGCCAACCCCTCGCCCCGGCAGGCCACCACGATCAGTTCGTGGATGGCCTCGCGCAACTGCCGGGCGTCGGCAACCGATACGGCGGCGAAGGGGGCGACGGCGACCACCCCGCCGCCCGGGCAGAACTGCCGTACCCATGCGAATAGGGCTTCCGCGTCCGGTAGTTCCTCGTTCTCCTGCGGTGTGCCCCGGCGGTTGAGCGTGCGGATGAAGTCCAGGGCGAGCCTGCCCGCTCCGTGGCGGAATCGACGGGTGTCGGCGGCGGATCGCGGCATACCCGCCAGCGTACTCGCGAACCGGTTTGACCAATATGGCCTGGAACGACGGCGCGGGGTGCCGTGGCCCGCTATTCGGGGGCCGCCGCGATCCGGTCGCGCAGTTCCAGATAGCGGCCGCGGCGGTCCGGGCGGGCGTGCGCGGCGGCCTTGCGCAGCGCGGGCAGGACCGCGACGCCGATCCGGGCCAAGCCCTCGCCGGCGGCTTCGCGGATCACCGGGTCGGCGTCCGTGAACAGGACGATCAGGGACGGTACGGCCGGCTGCCAACCGGCGTGCGACAACGTGCGGATCGCGCCCCGGACGACGTCCCGTCGCGGGTCGTCGAGCAACTGCTCGGTGTGTCGCAGGTATTCGGCGCGGTCGAGCACGCGTCGCGAGATCCGGTGTGCGTGCAGACGCACACGCGGGTGTGCATGGCCGAGCAACTCGGCCACCAGGGCGCGCACTTGTGGATCGGCGCCGTGTTCGTCGGCGAGCCGGGACAGGGCCCGTCGGGCCTGCTCGGGCGCGTCCGCCCGTACCGTCGCGATCAGTTCGTCGCGGGTGGGGCGCTCGGCACCGGGCGGCAGTGTCCGGGTGCGCAGGGACACCAGGGCAAGGCCGTTGCGATCGGGGCCGGGTGCACGGAGTACCCCGCCGACCAGGGTCAATCGGTCGGCGAGTGCCGTGCGCCCTTCGACGCGCAGCCGACGTACGGTCTCGGTCAGTTCCGGGGTGCGCCGCATGGTGCGGTCGAGCAGCAGGTCGAGGCAGCCCAGGGCGCCGGCGTCCAGGCGGGTCCGGAGGGCTTCGGCGAGGACGTCGGCGGACATGGCGCGGGTGGCGGAGAGTACCGCCGCCCGGGCCGTGGGTGTGCCGTGCTCCCACCACGAGACGAGGTGCGGGGCGGCGCGTTCCAGGTGCTCCGGGGCCATGATCGCGCACAGCTGCGCGGCTCGGGTGCGGGCGAGGTCGGCGTCCGGGTGGGCGAACACGCCTGCGGGGTCGGTGTCGTCGGCGAGGTTGATCAGGGTGGGGGCGAGGGGCCGCAGGAGGTGCGCGGGCAGGTCGACGGCGCCGCGCAGGTGGGCGTCCAGGACGACGCGTCGGGTGGCCGGCTCGGCCCAGGTGCACAGGATCTCGGCGGCGGCCCTGCGGCGGCGCGGGTCGGCGGCGGCGAGCAGGGTCACCAGACGCTCCCGTTGCGGGGTCGAGCGTGGTTGGTCGAGGTCTTCCGCGTGCGGGAGACGGGCTGCGGGGCCGGTGCGGTCGAACCGGCGGGCCCGGGCGGCCCGTTCGGCGGACACCCACGGCGGCGCGTCGATCGGTTGGAGTTCGGTCAGCCAGTCGAGCAGGGGCACGCGGGTGTCGGGCGCGGCACTCGGGAAGACGTCGATCAGGGCGGCGATCCGCGCCCGGGAGTCCGGGACGGCGCTGGCCTCGGCCTCGGCGCCGGCGCCGGCCTCGGTCGCGGCCCGGAACGCGGCAAGCGCCTGCGGCGAGCGCACGGCGGCATCGAGCCCGGACCGCCAGGCGTCCAGCAGCGCGACCCGCTCGGGATCCTCGGCCTCGGCCCCCTCGGCATCCGCCCACCCCTCCGGCCGGAACGCCTCGCCGAGCACCGCGACTTCGGCCTCCCAGGGGTTCGGCCCCGGACGCACCCCGGCCAGTGCGCGCTCCACGTCCTCGCGGGTGCGAACGGCTCCGCAACAGCGCAGTACGGCCAGTGGGGTCGGGCCCGCGAAGGCCGGGCCCGGCAAGGCGCGGATCCGGCGGGCGAGGTCGAAGGCGGCGATTTCGGCCGACGAGCCCGCGATCGCCTCCAGGATCGCGCCGACGCCGTCCACCGTGCCGAGTTCGGCCGCGAGCACGTCGTACGCCTCGGCAAGGGCGGCGCGCTCTGCGTCCGACCACGGTGCGGCACAGACCGCCACCACGAACCGCAACACCGCCGCCCGATCGGCCGGCCGCCACCGCGCCAGCCCGAGCAGCTGCGGCAACGCTCCACGCAGGGCGCCGTGTTGATCGGGCGGCGACGCCTTCGGCCCGCGCCGGACCAACCGCAACACGGCCGGCAGGTCGTAGTCGGGCCGAGCCCGGCGGGTCATGGTGAGCAGATCGGCCCGGAGCTCCCGGTCCTCCTCCGACGCCTCGGCCACCGGCTTCGGCACCGCGATCCCGTGGGCCGCGAACTCCTCGGCCAGATCCGGGATCCCGCCGTCCCGCACGGCGAAGTCCCCCCGCGCCAAACCGACAAGCATCGGCTCCGCGACCACCGAACCTCGACGAACCAGCGCCGCCATGGCACCGGTGGACCACTCCCGGTCCAGGGCCTGGATCAGCAGCGCACGCTCCCGCGCGTCCGTCGCCCGCTCCGCCGCCGCCAGGACCCGCGCCCGGTACGCCGGTCCGAGCAACTCCCGGAGCGCCGCCGTCAAGGAGTCGCGCAGACCCGGATTGTCGTGCCGCCCGAGCCACCCCAGCAGCACCGGAATCTGCCTCGGCGTGCCGGCGTCGATCAGTGCCTCCGCCGCCGACTTCCCGACGTTCATCACCGGGTGCTCCAGGCACGCCGCGATCGCCTCCCCCGCCCACCGGGCCCGCATCCGGCCCAGCGCGCGCAGGGCCTGACGCACGGTCCGGGGATCCGGGGAGGTCGTGAGCGGAATCAGGCTCGCGGACAACGAACGGGCCGCGTCCGGGTCCCGGGCGATCAGCGCGATGGCGTGCTTCCGCACGTCCGGGTCGCGGTGCCGGATCAGGTGGTGGATACGGTCCTTGACGCCGGGCTCCGCCTGACGTGTACCGCACCCGGTCGCCTCCTGGCCTCGGGACAGGAGTTCGAGCAGGACGACCAGTTCGGCGTCGGTGACGCCTTCGCGGTCGATCAGGTCCAGGGTGATGTCGCGGACGAGTTCGGCGCGCGCCGCCTTCGGGTCGGTCGCGGCGAGCAGGCACACCGGGCGCAACACGCGGCGCCGGTAGAGGCGTTCGCCGAGCGCGCCGATCGCCTCGACCACCTCGTCCGGCACCACCGGCTCGGCGATCTCCTCGCCCCGGTTCGCCACCAGGTCGCTCACCACCCGCAGCAGCAGGTCGGCAAGCGCCGGAAGGGTCCGGGCGTCGCCGTTGCGGGCGAGCCGGCACAGGGCGGCGACCGGGTGGTCGGCGTCGATATCCGCGGTGAGCAGGGCGAGTTCGTCCGGGTCCGGCATCCCGAGGTCGGCCGCGATCCGCTCGGGCAGTGCTCGTCGGTCGAGCCGGGCCCGCAACTCCCGGCGCCGGTGCGGGTCGTCGGTGAGGTGCCACAACACCTCCAGCGCGAGGTCGGCCACCCCGCGCAGATGCGGCACCACCACGCCGCCCGGGTCGGCCACCCCCAGCCCGTCGCGCAACACCGCGACGGTACGCGGCCCGCCGATCGCCTCCAACGCGCGCAACGCGGCCCGAGGCGCCCGGGGCAACGCGGCCAACACGGCCTCCTCCGCGCCCGTGTGCCGCAACGCGCGAAGGGCGGCCAATACGGGCTCCGGCTGGCCGGCACCGGCCAACCGAGCGGCCAACACCTCGCCGACCGGCAGATCGGGGGCACCCTGCGCGGCCAGCGCGGACAGCAGTTCCACGCATCGCGGCCAGTCCGGGTGGTCGTCCGCAACCGAGACCAGCACGCGCAGCGCCTCGTGCCGCACCGTGTACAGCACGACCGCCACGTCGACCGCGGCAACGCGGTGGTCGGCGAGCGCCATGGCGATCACGGTGGGCACATCCTCGTCCCGGACGAAGTGCCCGCGCCGATGCATCGCCCCCAGGCAGGCCACGATCGACTCGGCGAACAACAGCTGATCCGCCTCGGCGATCACCAACAACCCGCCCACATCGCCCCGTTCGGCAAAGTCGCCGATCGCGGCGAGGGCCCGCTGCCGCTGCCGCCCCGGCAGTCCGGGATCCGCGGCCACCTCGCGCAGCAGCCCGATCGCCCCGAACCGCGCGGCGACCTCCACCGCGTCCGGAAACTCCGGCAGCAGTCGGCGCAACGCCCGCTCCATCCCGGCTGGGATCTCCTCGGCGGCCCACGGCGCGGCCAACTCCGCCAACGCCCCCGCCACCACCTCGGCACCGGCGGCCGTATCCAACAACTCGACCAACCGGTCGCGGGCCTGCCCCGGCCCGATCAACGCATCGGCCAACGCCCGCCGCACCACCCGCAACGCCGCCGCGCGCAACACCGAATCCGGCCGCGCCGACAACCCGTCCAGCAGGGCCTCGACGTCGTCCACCGCACCGGCGTCGATCCCCTCGACCGCCCGGTACAGCTCCTCCCCCGCCGGCTCGGCCCGCGCCGTCGCCTCGGGCCGGGCCACGATCTCCGCCCGCAGCCAGGCGATCCGCACCCGAGCCGGCCACCCCGCAGTGCGCCATTCCGGGACGGGGACACGCAACCGCGCGTACACCTCGGCCAGCACCAGGGCCGCCTCGGCCGATCCGGCCGGCACATGCGGCAGCAGAGCAGCCGCGTCGCGATCCGCACCACCCCCGCGTCGCCCGACCCGTTCCCGCAGCAACACCACGCCGAGGTGTCGCAACGTCGGATCCTCGTGCGCGACCAGACCCCGAAGCACGGGGATCGGGCACGGCACCCCGTCGAAGTACGCCGAGAGCCACGCGGCGTCGGCCCGCGCCACCGCATCCGACACGGCGTCCTGCTCCGGGATCGTCATCGCTCGATCCTAGGCAGGCCCCACGGCACGCGACGAACGGGTTTTCCCACCCACCCCGATGCTTGCCGTCGACACACCGGGCCGGCTAGGTTCGCCGTCCGACCGCCGAAAACCCGCATCACCACGCACAAAGCACACCCACCAAAACACCAAGCACGAAGCACCGAGCACCGAGCACCGAGCACCACTCCATGGAGCCCCCTTGCCGACGACCTACCTCACCCCGCTCACCGACCCGAAGCGGAGCCCCAGCGCCCACCGCCTGGCCTGGCTGGCCGCCGACACCCACGGCATCCCACGCGGCTCCGCCTTCCTGCGGCTGTTCGACAAACCCGGCCAGGACCACCTGGCCGAGGTGGAGGTGCACGTACACCCGGCCGAACGCCGCGACGGCGTCGGTACCGCTCTGCTCCACGCGGCCGTCGAAGCCGCCCGGGAGGCGGGCCGCCGCTCACTGCTCGCCCAGGCCAAGGCGGACTCGCCGGGCGCGGCGTTCCTGTCCGAGCGGGGATTCCGGGACGTGCTGACCCTGATCTACACCCGGCTGCCCCTGACCGACCACGAGCCGGGCGACGCGGCGTGGGCCGCGATCGCCGAGCGGGACCACCCCGGCTACCGGCTGCACTCCTGGGACGGCACCGTCCCGGACGCACTGGCCGAGACCTTCGCCGCCTCCCGCCGCGCGATGGACGACATGCCGATGGGCGAGACCGACTACGGAACGGTCCTCTGGGACGTGGAACGCCTCCGCGCGGCGGCCCAGGCCATCGCCGATCGCGGCGAGCTGCTGCACACCGTCGTTGCGATCGACACCGCCGACGACACCATCGCCGGCTTCACCGAACTGGTCGTTCCCGGCGACGGCAAGGGCGACGGTCAGCACTACAGCACGGGTGTCCTGCCCGAACACCGAGGCCACGGCCTGGGCCTGTGGATGAAGGCCGAGGCCATCCGGCAGGCCCGGGAACGCCACCCGAACCTCACCGCGCTGCTGACCGACACCGCCGACGCCAACCACGCGATGCGCGCCATCAACGACGCTCTCGGCTACCGACCGACCCACCGGTCGACCGAGTACCAACTCGACCTACCGGTGGGTTGATCACACCGACGAGCACAGCCGGCGCGGCGGAGAATCAGCAGGGCCCCAGGTCCTGCCACACCCCCCACTGCCCGGTCGTCCCCGGCTCCTCACCCTGCGTCCACCACTTGGCCTTCCACGAATGGCCCTTGTGGGAAACGGAGTTGCCGCTCTGGTAGACCGCCGCCCGATCCCACGCCGCGATCGTGCAGTTGCCCGGCGGGGTGGTCGTCGGAGGGGTCGTGGTCGGCGGTGTCGTGGGCGGCGTGGCGCCCGCGAACCGTACCGAGAACTTGGTGAAGTCCCAGGGCGCCTGCGGAACGCTGCTGCACACGCCCGACGTTCGCCCGCCGTTGTCCGGTGGCGTGCACTGCCGGTCGCGGTTGACCGACCAGTTCGTGAAGCGCGCCATGTGGTGGCTGATCGCGTAGTCGTAGACCGTCTGGAAGTCCGCCTGGTAGAAGTACTCGCCGGTGTCGCTGCGCCCGTTCATCTGCGAAATGCCCTCGTGGGCATAGGCGGTGGCGGCGTCCCAGCCGAACGTGCTGCGCAGGACGGAGTTGAAGTTGGTCAGCGCGGAGGTCTGCGCCGCCGCTCCGTTGAAGCCGCCGTCGAACGGCATGATCGAGAAGTTGTCCGGCGTGAAGCCCTGCGCCTTGGCCTCGTTGAGCATCTGCTTGCCGAACCAGCCGGTGCCGTCGGCGGTACCGGCCGTGGTCACCGAGATGTAGATGCCGGGATTCTTCTGCTGGAGAATCTTGGCCGCGCCGATCTCGTTGTGGATGGCCGCGCTGTTCTCGTACTCCGGCTCCTCGAGGTCGAAGTCGAGCGCCTTGAGGCCGTACTTGTCGACCACCTGCTGGTACGCGGCGGCGGTCGCCTCCGGTGTGCCGCAGGTCTGACCGAGCTTGGTGCCGCCGTAGCCGCCGATGGAGACCGAGACGTCACCGCCCTTGGCCCGGATCGCGGCGATCACGCCCGCCACCGCGGTATCGGTGGAGACCGGCTTCGTTCCGTCCCAAGTCGGCGTACAACCACCGCCGTTGGGCGCGAGGACGAATGCGAGCTGGAACGCCTTCAGGCCGGTGGCGTCCATGACCGCACCGGCGTCCGGCGGGTCGTTGTCGAGCGGCATGAGGTAGGGGGCGGCGGCATACCAGTTGCTCCCGACGCCGCCCGGCGCGGACGCGGCGGGCCCGGCGGCGGTGGCTCCACCGGTGAGCGCGAACATCGAAAGCAACCCGGCGGACGCGGCGGCAGCGGCAAGTATGGGGACGAAACGACGTGCCACGGGGGACTCCTGTGGGGGACTTGGTATAGACCAATGGCCAAAGCGTGGCCCTCCCCTCCCGCACCGTCAATACATTGGACTGGACCAATTTTGCCGCCGCCCGCCGCCCGCGCCCGCGCCCGCCGACCGTCGGGGCCGCCGAGGCAGACGGAGGCGGACCGACGCGACGCCTGGCGACGTGCTACGCGCGCCTCGGCCTCGACGGCTCGTCCCCGAATGTTCGTCCGGGCGTTCCCGGCGTGAGCAAACCAAGTCGTCGGGTGGTTCCCGCCGTGCCGCAGGGTGGGGGCGTGAGGCCGCGTCGGGGGTGTGGCCCGAGCGTGCTGCCCGCCGGAATCCGACCCGGCCTTCGGCTCCCCCGCGATTCCCTCACCCCCACGCCCACCCCGGCGGGGTGCGTGCTTCGCGCAGGTCGAGCAGGAGGTATCGCGTCGCATGTGGCGATGTGAGACAGGTCACCGGGAAGTTCATCCGACTTGGTCTGGACCTTTCGTGGTCCGACGCGGTTATATTCAACCGTCTTTAGTAAACCGAGCATGCAATAAATCCGCGCCGAGCAGGCGTCGGAGAGCCGAGGGGGCGTCCGTGAGCAGCATGGCGACAATGCCGGACGAGACGGCGGTCTTCGGCGAACCCAAGTACTGGCAACTGCGCACCTCCCTGCTCAAGGCGATCGACGAGGACTTCAACTCCGGCGACATCCTCCCCAACGAGCGCGACCTCGCCGCGCGCTTCGGGGTCGCCCGGGCCACCCTCCGACACGCCCTGGAGCAGCTCGAGCTGGAAGGCCGCCTGGTCCGCAAGCGCGGCGCGGGCACCACGGTCGCCGGCCCTCGCGTCGACGTCTCCCTCGGCGCCGACGGCGAGGGCTGGCCGGGCGTGGACCTGCGCGACCGCGAGGTGATCGACTGCGCCACCGTGCCGGTCACCGAGGAATTCGCCGACACCCTCAAGGGCCGCCCCTCGGCCCTGGTCCACCGCCTGCGCCGGCGCCAGTTCTCCATGCGCCAGGTGGTCGGCCTGGAGTGCCTCTACGTCTCGCGAGCCGTCGTGCCCTCCCTCTCCACCCGCGTCCCGAACTTCGAGCGGGCCTCGCTGATGTTGCGTCAGCTGCGCGGCCACCGCCTCGAAGGACGGCACCGCGCGGTCGAGTTGGCCGTGGCCGAGGCTGAGGAGGCGCGCTACCTGGAGCGTCCGCCGGGTACCGCCGTCCTGGTCGTGACGACGACGTACACCGCGCTCGGCCGCACCGCCGCGGTCACCGTGGCCACCTACCGCGCCGACACCTGCCGGCTCGCCTTCGCCGAGGCCGGGCCGACCGCGCTGCGGCCCGCGTCCTGATCCCGACCCGAAATCTGGGTACCATCCGCGCCTGAGCGACGACGGCGTGCATGACGGGCGCGGCGGCCCGGACGAACGTCCCGTGTGACGACGCGGGGAGAGGACAAGAGCTGTGGCACAGGCGACCGGCGGGGATTCCTCCGTGGTCCGGCGGATCAATTCCGCGGCGACCCTGCGTGCGTTGCGCGGCGGCGAGGTGCTGACGGTGACCGCCCTGATGGAGGCCACCGGTCTGTCCCGACCCACCGTCGAGGGCGTCGTCGACGGTCTGCTCGCCGAGGGCCTGGTCGTGGAGACCACCACCGCCGAGGGCGAGGACGGCAGCCGTCCGCGCGGCCGTCCCGCACGGCGCTTCCGGTTCCACGCGGAGGCCGGCCACCTGCTCGGCATCGACGTCGGCGTACACCGCATCCGGGTCGTCCTCGCCGACCTCGGCGGCACCATCATCGGCCGCGCCGCCCGCACCGTCGAGGAGGGCTGCGAGGCCGAGGACCGCCTGGAACGGGTCCGCGCCACGGTCAGCGAGACGCTGCGGCGGGCCCAGGTCTCGCGCAATTCGCTCTGGGGCGTGGGCGTCGGCACCCCCGGCATCGTGGACACCGAGGGTGTGGTCACCCTGTCGTCGGCGATGCCCGGCTGGACCGGCCTGGACCTCGGCGGCCGGCTCGGCCGCTCGTTCAGCTGTCCGGTCCAGGTGGAGAACGACGCCAACCTGGCCGCGATCGGCGAGCGCTGGAAGGGCGTGGCGGTCGGCTCCGACGACATCGTCTACGTGATGGCCGGCCTCAGCCCCGGCGCCGGCTCGTTCATCAACGGTCGGCTGCACCGCGGCTTCGGCGGCGCGGCCGGCGAGATCGGCGCGCTGCACCTGCTCGGCCGCCAGGTCACCCCGGAGAACCTGCTCTCCACCACCGGCACCCCCCTGCCGCCGCTGGACGAGGCGGCCGTCGGCGAGGTGTTCCGGCACGCGGCCGAGGGCGACCGCACCGCGGGCGAGGCGGTGGACCGGTTCGTCCAGCGCCTGATCCACGACGTCACCGCGCTGGTCCTGGCCCTCGACCCGGAGATCGTGGTCATCGGCGGCTGGGCGGCCGGCCTCGCCGACGCCGTACCGCCCCTGACCGCCGAACTGGAACGCCTGTGCCTGCGCATGCCGCGCGTCGAACTGTCCGCCCTCGGCGCCGACGGCGTGGCCCTGGGCGCCGTCCGCGTCGCCCTCGACCGCGCCGAACACCGCCTCTTCGCCGTCGAACACACCGGCTCGGCAAGGGCCTAGGTGTATTGCCCACGGAGGTTGGTGACGGATCGCACGTCGTTGTGATCTTGAACGAGTGAGGGCCTTCCGGGTTCGGTGTGGATTGCGACATCTCCACCGAACGATCAGAAGGCCCTCATGCCCCACCGTAATGCACCGCTGACCGAGACCGGACGCCTGCGCCTCGCTCGTTGCGTCGTCGACGACCGATGGCCCCTGCGACGCGCGGCCGAACGCTTCCAGGTGTCGGTGACCACCGCAGCCCGATGGGCCGCCCGCTACCGCGAGTCCGGCGAGGCCGGGATGGTCGACCGCTCCTCCAGGCCGCACCACAGCCCGCGCCGCACCCCGAGCCGCACCGAACGCCGCATCGTCAAGGTCCGCGTCCTGCGCCGTTGGGGCCCGGCGCGGATCGCGTACCTCCTCGGGCTGAACCCGGCGACCGTCCACCGCGTCCTGACCCGCTATGGCCTCGCCCGCCTGGCCCACCTCGACCGGGCGACCGGACGGGTGATCCGCCGCTACGAACACGCGGCCCCCGGCGACCTGGTCCACGTCGACATCAAGAAGCTCGGCAACATCCCCGACGGCGGCGGCCACAAGACGCTCGGCCGCGCCGCCGGACGCAAGACCCGCTCCGGCGCCGGATATGCCTACCTCCACAACGCCGTCGACGACCACTCCCGCCTCGCCTACACCGAAATCCTCACCGACGAGAAGAAGGAAACCGCCGTCGCCTTCTGGAGCAGAGCGCACGCCTACTTCGCCTCATGCGGCATCGTCGTCCGACGGGTCCTGACCGACAACGGCTCCTGCTACAAGTCGTACCTGTGGCGCAACTCCCTTGCGGCACAAGGGATATCGCACAAGCGCACGCGCCCGTATCGGCCGCAGACCAACGGCAAGGTCGAGCGGTTCAACCGCACCCTCCTCGACGAATGGGCCTACGCGCAGCCCTACCGCACCGAGACGGAGCGACGCGAAGCCTTCCCCGCCTGGCTCCACTCCTACAATCACCACCGCGGACACACCGCACTCAAGGGCCAACCACCCGCCAGCCGCGTCACCAACCTCACGGGTGAATACACCTAGGGCGTGTCTTCAATCCCCACCCGCCCACGGGTCGGGGCTGTCCGCCGCCCGCTCGCCGAGCGCCCGCCCGGTCATCGGCCGTCCGCGATCCCGACGTGCACGCCGTGCAGGGTGGGGGTGTCCAGCTCGTCGAGCAGCGCGATGGCGAAGTCGGGGTAGGAGACCCGGCTTTCGGCGTCACCGTCGGCCCGCCGCCACACGCCGGTGCGCGTAC
Organism: Embleya australiensis; assembly: GCF_051903075.1. NCBI lineage: Bacteria > Bacillati > Actinomycetota > Actinomycetes > Kitasatosporales > Streptomycetaceae > Embleya > Embleya australiensis. The sequence continues at coordinate 6,531,943 of NZ_CP182422.1, read as the reverse complement.
CGGCGTGATCGAAGTCGCCGGCCGGACTCAACACGACCCAGTCCGGCCCGCCGCCCGCCTCGCGCAGCACCGCGTTGCCCTCCCCGTGTGCCAGGTAGAACTGCCGGTGCTCCTGCGGATATCCCGCCGTGTCCATCAACAACACACCGGACGCCGTCGGCAACACCGAGGCCAGCCCCACCCACACCAGCCGCCGCACGCCCGCCCGGTCGAGCCCGTCGCGCAGCGCCCGCACGGCGCGTGTGAAGAAGTCCGCCGTCGGCGCCGCCGGGTCGTACACCGCCGCGATCGCCCCGTCGTGACCCGCCGCGAGTTCGGCCACCGCGTCCGCGTCCGTCACGTCACCGGCGACCACGCGCACCCGCGCCTCGGCCAGGTCCCCGTACTTCGCCGGTTCACGCACCACCGCGGTCACCCCGTACCCGCGCCGCAACGCCTCCGCGATCGCGGCCCGACCGGTTCGACCACCTGCGCCGAAGACGATGATCTCGCTCATCGAAAACACCCCGTATCCCCGGGTCGATCCCTGTGTCGACCACCGCCGCGCACGCTATCCGGGGTCGTGGTTACCTCCTGGGTACCGACTACGGTGCACACATGAGCGAGGCCACGAGGGAACTCACAGGGGAACCACTGCGCGCGGACATGTTCGACCCGGTCTGCCCGTCGAACCTGCCCCCGATCCGGTTCGGCGACAAGTGGGCGGGGATGATCATCCGCTGCCTGGAGGGCGGTCCGCGCCGCTTCTCCGAGTTGCGCGTACCGATGCACGGCGTCACCGCGAAGGTGCTCACCCAGTCCCTGCGCGCGCTCGAACGCGACGGCCTGATCAGCCGTACCGCGTCCGAGACCCCGGTCCGTCGGGTGACCTACGCCCTCACTCCGCTGGGGCGCGGCATGCTGGTCCCGATGGCCGCCGCCTGCGAGTGGGCCGCGGCCCACTGGGACGAACTCCTGGACGCCCGCGAGGCGTCGATGAACCTGGACCGCACGGCCTGACAACGGCGCGGGCCCGGGGTAGCGCCACCCGAGCCCGCCCCCGACTACCGCGTCTCCGTCACCTTCGCCAGCGCCCGCGGCGCGTCCGGGTCGCACCCGCGCCCCAACGCGATCTCGCGCGCGAGCAGTTGCAGCGGCAGGATCTCCAGGATCGGCAACACCTCCTCGGCCACCCCGCCCGGCAACACGAAGCCCCGGCCGTACTCGGCCACCGGCTCGGCCGCGCCGACCACGAACAGGTCCGCGCCGCGCTCGCGCAGCCGGTCCAGCACCGGCCGCAGCGCTCGGCCGCCCGCACCCTCCGGCGCCACCGCCAGTACCGGCCAGCCCCGGTCCACGATCGCGAGCGGCCCGTGCATGAGGTCCGCGCCGGAGAACGCCTGGGCGCCGATGTAGCTGGTTTCCATGATCTTCAACGCCGCCTCGCACGCGGTCGGATACCCGTAGCCGCGCGCGGTCGCCACGAGCCGGTCCGCGAACCGGTACCGCTCGGCCGGCGCCTCGATCTCCGCCTGCCGCTCCAGGATCGCCCGAGCCGCGGCGGGCAACCCGAGAGCCGCCTCCCCCGTACCGCCCCGGATGTGGTCCACGAGCAGGAACAGCGTGAGCAGTTCGGCCGTGTACGTCTTGGTCGCGGGCAGCGCGAGTTCGGGGCCGGCCAGCACGTCCAGGTGCAGATCGGACTCCTGCGCCAGCACCGAATCGGCGTTGTTGGTCACCGCCAGGGTGAACGCGCCGTCCTCGCGGGCCTGTCGGGCGGAGGCGATCAGGTCCGGCGAACCCCCCGACTGGCTCACCGTCACGACCAGGCAATCGGCGAGCCGTTGCCGAGCACGGTACGCGGTCGTGGTGGACATCGAGGTGAGCCCGGCGGGCAGGCCGAGCAGGACCTCGGTGAGGTAGCGCGCGTACAGCCCGGCGTTGTCGGACGTCCCGCGCCCGGTGAACAGGACGAACCTCGGGTCGCGGGCCCGGATCTCGGCCGCGGCGGCCCGGATCGGCCCGAGCCCGTCGGCCAGGATCCGCGCCAACCCCTCGGGCTGCGCCGCGATCTCACGGGCCATCACCGACCCGGGCACGGGGGAATCGAGCATGCGGGTGCTACCTCCGGACTGCGGCGACCCGCCCCGGAACGGCCTCCGGCGCGGTGTCCCGAAGGTATCCACCGCGCCGAGCACCGGGCAATATTGGTCTAGACCACTATCGAGGGCAGCCGAAAGCCACACGAAGGCCATACGAAGGCCACACGAAAGGCAAACGAAAGGCGGGCACGCGCCCCGCGCATGCCCGCCGCTTTCGCCCGATCCGGCTACGCGTTCTCGCGCGCCCGCCCGGCGACGACCCCGTTCAGGTCGGCCTTGCGCAGGTCCACCGTGCCCACCGGCACCGGCACCGCCGTCGCCTCGCGTCGCACGTCCCGCCTGGCCCGCAGCCACACACCCGGCATCGCGCCGAGCATGCGCACCTTGGCCACCGGTACCGCCAGCACGGCCCGCACCCGCTCCCGGGGCCCGTCCGTCCAGGCCAACCACCCCGGCCGGGTCCGCCCCGCGAGCAGACCGAGCACGATCGCCGCACCCACCGCGATCAGGTGCTCACGGCCGGCGAGGTTGGGCAGGATGATCGACTCCAGGACCATCGACCCGCCGGTGATGGTGAAGAGTATGGGCGCGCGGTGGATGATCGAGAGATACGTGAACAGGCCCACCACGGCCGCCGACGGACCGGTGTCCAGCACGTGCGCCGCCGAGGACGGCAGGCCGAGCGCGTGGTCCGGGCCGATCGCGATCATGATCCGGGCGCCCATCGTGCCCGCGAGCGTGGTCACGTAGGCGACCATCAGCGTGCGGCCCGCGCCGAGCGAGAGCTGGGCGATCGCGAACGCCAGGAAGAGCTGGGTGATGCCGGCCCACACCGGCAGGTTCAGCGCGGGCACGAACAGCGAGATCGGCGTGCGCAGCAGCGCCAACCACAGCGGCAGGTCGGCGCTGACGCCACCGACGAGCCGGACCACGGTCTTGCCGGCCGGGGTCTGCCCGATCGCGTGGAAGAAGATCACCGCCGAGCTGGCCACCACGGCGAGCGCGAGACCCTTGCCGCGACTGCGCCACAACTGGCGCACCGGGTCGGCCACGATGCCGCGCCACTCGCCGCACAACGTCCGCCACAGGAACAGGAGCAGTTGCCACGGAGCGGACCACAACACGCCGCGGACACCGCCGCGGTCCACCTTCGAGGGGGTCGTCGTCTCGGTTCCGCCGGTCGTCTCCGCCGCGTCGGGCCGCCGTGACTCGATGAGGGTGCCCGCAGGCGCGGACCCGCCGGCGGCGATATCCTCGCCGTCGTCCCGGCGATCGTCGAGAACGCGCAACACTGCTGATCAACCCCCAACGACTCGTCGAGTCCGACAGCACCGGACCCGAGCCGGTGGTGATGTGGTGTTCACCACGCCCTGCCCTCTGCTGCGTCATCGTAGGACGAGGACACGACACACCGGTCGGGTGGGTTGACGCAGGGCGGGCGCTCCGCGGTTGCGACAGATTCCGGTCGACCGGGCGATGCGGGGGTGGTGAACCGCTTTTCCGTCTCAAAGATTACCGACTTTCGCCGTCGGCCACTGTCAACCGAATCGATGACATGACCGGGGCGACGTCATCATCTGGTCGTACGTTGCGCCTCCTCTCCCGCTCCCACCTGCACTGATGCGGAACGCACCGCTTCGGTAACGCCGGAATCGACCGACCCATCCGATCGGTTGGCCGGCCTCCGGCAGCACGGGAATCACCAACTCGGGCCCACACATGGCGAAACCGTCCGAACGCGGAGGGTGATATCCGCAGTCGGACGGTCTCGTCGACGGTCGGTGGCTCGAGTCTGTGGGAGCGGGGGTGAAATCTTGCCCAGCCAACACTCAGGAATTGCCCAGCCTTTGCCCAGCTCCACCCGATCGGCGGCCGGCCCGGGCCGCGTCCGCACCTCCAGGCTCCGTTCAGCGCCTCCGTCAGGCCCCGTTCAGCGCCTCCGTGGGTGGCAGCCGCGCCGCGCGTCCGGCCGGGTACAACCCCGCCAGTGCGCCGATCGCCACCGATGCCGCGACGCCGCCCAGGATGGCCGGCCACGGCAGTACCAGCGGCCACCCCTTCGCATGCGCGTACCCGCTCGTCACGATCAGCCCGAGCAGCACGCCGGCCACCCCGCCGAGGCCGGACAGGGTCACCGCCTCGGTCAGGAACTGGAGGCGGATCTGCCCGCGCCCGGCGCCCAGTGCCCGCCGCAGACCGATCTCCTGGCGGCGTTCCAGTACCGAGATGACCATCGTGTTGGCCACCCCGACCCCGCCGACGAGCAGTGCCACCGCGCCGAGTCCGACGAACAGGCCGGTGAAGGTGTTCTTGGCGGCCAACTGCGCCTCCAGCGCGTCCGACGGACGGCTCACCTTGACCGCGCCGGGATCGGCCGGGTTGGCCGTCGCCGCGAGCACGTCGCGGACGTTGTTCACCGCGTTCTCGTCGGAGCGCTCGTAGATCCGGGTCGGGTGCCCGTCGAAGCCGAGCAGGTCCTTGGCGCCCTGCCAGCCGACCAGCGCGGACCGGTCCACCTCGGGGGCCAGCGGTACCGGCTTCAGCACGCCGATCACGGTGAACCAGCGGTCGCCGATCCACACCTGCCGGTTCGGCCCGTCGACCCCGAGCAGTTCCGCCGCCCGTGCGCCGAGCACGACCGTGGGGTAGCGGGAGGTGGCCGCGTTGAACCACTGCCCCTTGCCGACCCGGCCGCCGATCGTGCCGAGCAGATCCTCGCGGGCCGCCGCGACGGTGATGCCCTTGGTCTCGCGCGGGTCGATCCGATCGGTGCGGCGTACGCTCCGGCCCTCGAGTTGGGCGGTCGCGCTCGCCGAGGTCACCGGACCGATCCGGCGCACCATGTCCACGGCCTCCTCGGGCAGTTGCAGCCGGGTACCGAACATGTTCTCGCCCGGTCCGACCGAGAGCATGTTCGTGCCCAGGCTGCGGATCTGGTCCATCAACCGGGCCTGACTGGCCGCGCCGATGCCCAGGACGGCGACCATCGCGGCGATCCCGATGGCGATGCCCAGACCGGACAGGATCGCGCGCATCGGCCGACCGCGCACACCGAGCAGGCCGACCCGGACCACGTCGACCGGACCGAGCCGGGCGGTGTCCGGCAGCGGGACGAGTGTGGACCGGGGGCCCCGGTCCCGGCCGAGGATCACCATCCGGCCACCCCCGCCGGCTGCGCGCTCGGCACGCCGCTGTCCGCGTGGATCCGGCCGTCCAGGATCTCCACCCGCCGGGGCAACGACCGGGCGATGCCCGGGTCGTGCGTGATCACCACGATCGTGGTGCCGTCCGCGTGCAGTTCGTGCAGCAGCCGCATCACCGTGGCGCCGGAGCGCGAGTCCAGCGCACCGGTCGGCTCGTCCGCCAACACCAGCGCGGGACGGGCCACCAGCGCGCGGGCGATCGCCACCCGCTGCCGCTCGCCGCCGGACAACTCCCGTGGCACGTGGTCGAGTCGACTACCGAGACCGACCCGGTTCAGCGCCTCGGCCGCGCGTTCGCGCCGCTCGCGGACCGGAATCCCGTGGTAGTAGAGGCCGTTGGCCACGTTGTCCACGGCGGTGAAGTGTTCGGTGAGGAAGAACTGTTGGAACACGAAGCCGATCCAGTTCGCCCGCACGCCGGAGAGTTGACGATCCGTCAAGCCGGCGATGTCGTGGCCGAGCAGGCGCACCACACCCTCGGTCGGCCGGTCGAGGGTGCCCATCAGTTGCAACATCGTCGACTTGCCGGACCCGGACGGCCCCACCACCGCGAGCAGTTCGCCCGCCTCGATGGTCAGGTTCGCGTCGATCAGGGCATGCACGCCACCCGGGTAGGACCGGCCGACGCCGTCGAGTTCGATCACGGGCGCCGCGCCGCCGGGGCCGGGGGCCGTCGACTCGGCCCCGCCCGGCGAGCTTTTGCGGTACCTCCTCATGCCTTGGGCACCCCGACCTTCAGTCCCTCGGTCACGCCGTCGCCGGTGACCTCGACCCGTCCGTTGGCGAACATGCCGAGTTCCACCTTCAACAGCCGGGTGCCGCCGTCGGGTTCGACCGCCTCGACGGCGTAGCCGCCCTCGGCGAGGGCGAGCAGCGCGTTGACCGGGACGGTGAGCACGCCCTTCTTCTCCTTGCCGGTGAACCCGACGGTGACCGGCGCGCCGTCCAACGTGCCGGCGTCCTTGGGCTGGTCGAGCGCGATGTCGACGGGAATGGTGGCCTTGTCGCCGCCCGAGGGCGCGCCCGGGGACTGGTCGCCCTCCTTGGCCACCGTGCCGACCTGGGTGATCGTGCCGCTCGCGGTCTTGCCGCCGGGCAGGGTGACCTGGACCTTGGCGCCCTTCGTGGCGAGCGTCTGCTTGTTCACGGGCAGGTTCACGGTGACCCGGCGGCCGGTACCACTGGCCTTGAGCAGGGATCCCTGCGAACTCGCGCCGAGCGTGGCGTTGACCTCGCCGACCCGGACCGAGTCGGGCAGCACCACCGCGTCACCGGGATCGAACCGGCCGGTCTGCTTGTGACCCATGTCCTTCTGCCACTTCTTCAACGCGGCGGCCGTCGCGTCGGTGAACTTCTCGTCCACGGTGAAGCCACCGTAGCCCAGCGCCTGGAGGTTCTGCTCCAGTTCGCGGACGTCCACGCCCTTGTCGACACCGACCGACAACGCCCGCCAGAACGGCGTCTCGCCGTAGAACAGCGGCACCTTGGTGCCGTCCCGGCCGTAGACGCGGTCGCCGCGCACAAGGGTGTCGCCGACGCCGGGAAGCCAGGTGATGGTGCCGGGGCCGGGGTTGTTGCCGCCGTCGGGGGGTGCGTTGCCGGTGCCGGAGGAATTGCCGGTGCCGGGAGCGTTGCCGGTTCCGGACGAGTTTCCGCCGCCGGTCGACGAGTTGCCGCCGCCGGTTGCGGAGCCTCCACCTCCACCTGAGGTCGAGCCTGTGCCGGGGCCCTTGCCCGTGCCCGGGTTGGCGCCGGGGTTGTTGCCCGTGCCCGCGTTCTGGCCGGAGTTGCCCCCGTTGCCGCTCTGCGGCTTGTTCGCACCGCCGCCCGGCGTCTCCGGGTCCGCGCCGGGCGGCGCCGCGTTCACCGAGTAGGTGCCCGCGTAGCCGAGCTTGCCGTCCACGTTCTGCCGGTCGACCAGATCGGCGCGGGTCACCGGTACGGCGTCCAGTTTCGTGCGGTTGGCGGATGCGTCGGAGCCATCACCGCCGTCCGACAGCAGTACCGCGGCCGCGCCGCCCGCCGAGGCCAGGACCAGCGCCGCCGCCAGTGCGCGCCGCCGCCGGCGCCGGCGCCGCTCGCGCGGGTACGCCGTACGATCCGGGGCCACCGGCTGCGACGTGCTCTCCTCCTCGAACTGCTGCGGGGTGTCGATCGAAACCACGAGGCGGCCCCTACTTCTGCTTCTCGAACGGCGGGACCTTCTTGCTGCATATCTCGATCGCCTTCATGACCTTGTCGTCACTCCCGTCGATCGTCACCGCGACACCACCACCACCGCCGTCGTCCATGTTCTCCACGCCGTTCTCCCGCATGCAGGCCGCCCGCTTGGCCTGCCACTCCTTGTACTTGGGGTCGTTGGGGTCGAAGTCCTGCTTGGGCTGGAACTTCTCGCACGCCTTCATCGCGTTCTCGGTCTTGCCCATGTCGCCGTTCACGGTCATCGCCGGCATCCGCATCGCGCCGCCCTCGCCCTGCTCCGGGTCGGGCATGTCGATGCCGTTCTCGCGCATGCAGCTCGCGAACTTGACCATCTGCTCGTAGCGCGCCTTGGCGTCCTCCTTGCCGGCGCCCGGCTGACCGCCCGCCTTCTGGTCCTTGCCGCCGGCGCCGCCGCCCGAGGCCACCTTGTTCTTCGCCGACCCGCCGTCGTCGCCCCCGCACGCGGCCGTGGTCAAGGCGAGGCCGCCCACCAGAACCATGCAGGCCGCCCACCGCAACACCAGGGGCCGTCCCGATCCCGTGCGCCCGAACCTCGTCATCACTGCCGCTCCCGCCTGTGGTCCCGCCGTCGTCCGGCCCGATGGTCCGGACGTCCGGTCGCACGCACCGCCCACGGCGTCGTGGACGGGATGTGTGCGACAGCAGGTCTACGTGGCGGCGGGTTTCCCGGCCGTCACCCGAATTGGTTATCCGGAGCTAACACGGGGTCGCGTATAAACGGTGGGGGTCGATTCGAAGTCGCCCATTTCCCCCCATCGGCCCCGAAGCGGAGCGACGAAACCTTGCGAGTCCTGGTGACCGAGGACGAGGAACTGCTGGCCGACCTGGTAGCCCGAGGGCTGCGCCGGGCGGCGATCGCGGTCGATGTGGCGTACGACGGCGAGAGCGCGTTGGAGCGGCTGGCGGTCAACGACTACGACGTACTCGTGCTCGACCGCGACCTGCCCGGCACGCACGGTGACGAGGTCTGCCGGCGGGTGGTGGCCGGGCGGCTGCGTACCCGGATCCTGATGCTGACCGCCGCCGGGACCGTACCCGAACGGGTGGCCGGGCTGCGCCTCGGCGCCGACGACTACCTGCCCAAGCCGTTCGAGTTCGCCGAACTCCTCGCGCGTGTACAGGCATTGGGACGCCGGGCGACGCCGGCGGTGCCGCCGGTGCTGGAGAAGCACGGCATCGTGCTGGACAGCGCGCGGCGCCAAGTCACTCGCAACGGCGAGTACGTTCGGCTCGCGCACAAGGAATTCGCCGTGCTGGCCACGCTGATGGCGGCCGACGGCGCGGTGGTCAGCGCCGAGGAACTGCTGGAGCGGGTCTGGGACGAGAACATCGACCCGTTCTCCAACACCGTACGGGTGACCATGTCCAAGCTGCGGGCCAAGCTCGGCGACCCCCAGGTGATCCGGACCGTGCCCGGCGCGGGATACCTGATATGAGCGGCGTGGTGACGGTGCGCGGCCTCGCGGGCGATCTGCGACTGCTCCGACGGGCGGTGTTCCGGCGGCCGTCGGCGCGGGCGCGGCTGGCGCTGATGTACGGCGGCATGTCGCTGGTGGTCGGGACGGTGCTGTTGGGCATCGTGTACTGGTTCGTCGATCAGCGTGTGTCGCAGCGGCTGCCGACGGCGATGGCCAGGACGTTGTCGATCGACGCCTCGGGCAACGTGGCCCCGTACAGCCCGGGCACCTCCATCCAATACGCGCCGGCGCAGGTGGCCGAGCCGGGGGCGTACGCCCAGTACGCGCTGCCCGTGGAGCGGATTCGCCGGGCCAGCTCGGTCGGCCAGGAGGTGACGATGAGCCAACTGCTGACCGTACTCGGCGCCGCCCTGCTCCTCCTCGCGGCGGCCTCGATCCTGGTCGGGTGGTGGATGTCGGGCCGCGTACTGCGCCCGGTGCACGGCATCACCGCGACCGCGCGCCGGTTGTCCGAGCACAATCTGCACGAGCGGATCGCGATGTCCGGGCCGGACGACGAACTCAAGGAACTCGCCGACACGTTCGACGGGATGCTGGATCGACTGGAGAAATCCTTCGACAGCCGGCGGCTGTTCGTCGCCAACGCCTCACACGAGTTGCGCACCCCGCTCACGATCCAGCGCACGGCGATCGAGATCGGCCTCGCCGATCCGCACTCGCCGGCGGACATCGTCGAGACCCGCGAGCACCTGCTGGCGCTGAACCGGCGCACGGAGCGGCTGATCGACGGCCTGCTGAACCTGGCGGTGAGCGAGCGCGGGAACGTCCGGGCGTCGCCGGTCGCGCTGGACGAACTGACCGCCGACGTCCTGCGCCAAACCCGCCCGGCGGCCGAGCGGGCCGGGGTCCGGGTGGACGCCAACCTGGCCGAGAGCACGGTCGCAGGCGACCCCCTGCTCCTTCGCCAACTGGTCACCAATCTCATCGAAAACGCGGTCCGCCACAACCACGCGGGCGGCTTCATCACGATCGGCGTCTCCCCCGGCTCGTTCCGAATCCGCAACACGGGCCCGGTAATCCCCGCCGCCCGCATCCCCGACCTCTTCGAACCCTTCCACCGCTTCCGCCCCAACCGCACCGGCTCCGCCAACGGCTCCGGCCTGGGCTTGTCCATAGTCCAAGCCATAGCCCACGCCCACGCGGCCCAAATAACCACAAAAGCCAACCAACACGGCGGCCTGTCCATAGCAATAGCCCTCCCCACACCCCCAGCCCGGCAAGCACCCCCAGTCGGCCCACTCACCACGCAACCCACACCCAGCCCGGCCGCCGCTTGAGGCCACCCCAACACAACCAGACACCCGACGCCGGACGAAGCGCCCAGCCCGGCAAGCACCTCCGGCCGGCCCACTCACCACGCAACCCACACCCAGCCCGGCCGGCGCTTGAGGCCACCCCAACGCAACCAGACACCCGACGCCGGCCAAAACCCCCAGCCCGGCAAGCACCTCCGGCCGGCCCACCCACCGCGCAACCCCATCCAGCCCGGCCGGCGCTTGAGGCCACCCCAACGCAACCAGACACCCGACGCCGGCCGGTCACGCGCGAGGCCCTGCCCGCGCTCCTGGAGACCGGCAACGGCGTCGTGGTCAACTTCAGCTCGACCTCCGCGGCCTTCGCCCACCCGTACATGGCGGCCTACGCCGCCAGCAAGGGCGGCATCCAGTCCTTCACGCACGCCGTCGCCCTGGAATACGGCAAGCAGGGCCTGCGCGCGGTCCATGTCGCCCCGGGCAGCATCAAGTCCGGTATCACCGACGCGACTTCGGGCTACTTCCCCGCGGACACCGACTGGGAACTGTTCGCCAAGCTCTCCCCGATCCTGGCCACCGACCTCGAATCGGGCGGCGCCCCGATGGCCGGCCCCGACACCATCGCCGGCGTCATCGCGATGCTCGCCTCCGACGACGGCGCATTCATCACCGGCACCGAAATCCGAGTGGACGGCGGCACGCACGCCTGACGGCCCACGCGTCGGCTCAGCCGTCCACGCCCACGCGCCGCGCCACCGCTGGCAGGGGGTACAGCTTCTCCGGCGGCAACAGGCGCCGCGCCTGGGCGACCCTCCCGTAGCCCACCTCGATGTGCCATCTCTCACTACAACCTTCGGCCCGCCTCGAATGTCCAACGCACCGGCAAATCAATCGAATCAGCCGATCCCGCCTCCCTTGCGGCACCCAGCGAACCCATCTCACCACCCTCCGTGAAACCGCGGATCAACGCCGGCTCTATTCCCGTTGCGGGTGTCCCAGTCGACTGGTTGCCTTCCTTCGCCCGGTGATCCCGGCGACACGAGGAGTGCATCCATGGCCATGTTCCGAAGGAAACCCACACACGACCGCCGCCGTCGACGCCCCGCCCTGGTGGGCGGCATCGCCATCGCGGTCCTGGCCGGCGGCCTGCTGACGGTTTCGGCGACCCCCGTGTCGGCGGCCGGCGGCCCGACGAACCTGCGGATGAACCCGGTGCCGATCAACGGCTCGACGGGAACGTGCGGTTACGTCGGCGCGATCAACCCTGTCAGCACCCTGGACCTGTTCGCGACGGTCGGCGAGGCCAACGGTCCGCTGATCGGCGCCCGCTTCGAACTGCACGAGGTCGGGAACGGCGACCAGACCACCTTCGACAGCGGATGGGTGTCGGAGTCGTCCGGCACCCACGAGGCCCAGGCGTACATCCCGGCCACCCTGCTCTCCGACGGCAAGACCTACGCCTGGAGCGTCCAATCCGGCCGCGCCGACGCCCCCGACCCGGACCGCGCCGCCGGCTGCACGTTCACCTACGACGCCACCGCCGCCGCCCCACCATCCGTCACCAGCACCGACTTCCCGGTCAACGGCGGCGGCAAATACGCCGGACAGGCAGGGGTGTTCGTCTTCGGCACCGGATCCGACACGGACGTGACCGCCGTCGAATACTCCCTCAACGGCACCATCCCCGTCGGCGGAGCCGCACGAGCCGTCTACGACGCGGCCTCCGGCACTTGGCGCACGCCGCCGCTCACGGTGGCGCAATGGGGAGCCAACCGCCTCTACGCCCAAACGGTGGACCGCGCCGGCAACCGCTCGCAACAAACGACCTACACGTTCTCGGTCCCCAGCGATCCCAACCCGCCCGCGCCGAAGCCCGGCGACATCTCCGGTGACGGCAAGATCGACGTGCTCAGCGTCGACCCGACCGGAGCCCTGCGGTTCCACAGCGCGGGAGACGATCCGGCAGCGGGCGGCAGGGTCGCCTCCTCGAACATCCACGGCCCGATGACCGATTACACGTGGACCGGCGCCCTGGTCAGCCACCGTGGCGGTGGCTCACGCGCGGACAACCTGTACGCCTTCAACGGCACGGGCATCTCGATGTATCGCAACACGTCGAACCCGGACACGGGCTACTTCCAGCGGGGTCAGAAGTCGGTGGTCAACCGGCCTTCCCGTTGCGCGGATCCCACCCAGCCCGATGGCAAGTGCGTCGGCTACGCGCCGACCTGGTCTCGGGTCGGGCAACTCGTGGCCGCCGGCGACGTGGACGGCGTCGCGACAGGGGGTGAACTCGGCGTATTCACCAACGATTTGTTCACCATCGAAGACGACGGCGCCGGAAACGTGCGCCTCTTGCTGTTCATCGGCACAGTGAGCTCCAGCTCCTTCGACCGGGCCGTCGCCGTCGGCCCCGCCACCCGGCAAAACCAGGACATCATGGTCCCCGGCGACGTCACCGGAGACGGTCTGCCCGAGCTGTGGGTCCGTGACCGCACCAACGGCAACGTCTACCAATACGCCTCCGTGAAGAAGGCCGACGGCACCGCCGACCTCGACGCCTACACCGCCACGCCCACCCTCATCGGTACCGGCTTCGACACCACCGCCTACCCCCAGGTCTCCACCGACGGCGACTTCGACGGCGACGGCAAAGCCGACCTGTGGGCCCGCACCCCCAACGGCAACGTCCACACCTTCCCCGGCGGCAACACCCCCGACGCCACCGGCAACACCTTCGGTCCCCCACAACTGATCGCCGGCAACTGACCCGCCACCGGGGCCGCCCCCAACCACGGAGGCGGCCCCGGTCGCGTCGGCGTCAGATGCCGACGTACTCGAATACCGCGCCGTCCGGGTGCCGCAACACCGCGCGGCGGCCGTTCGGGGTCGGGGTCGGGGCGGCGATCGATTCGGCGCCGGCGGCGATCAGGTCGGCGATCGTGGCGTCCAGGTCGGCGACGCCCAGGGTGGCGGCAACGGCGCTGAAGCGGGCCGCCGGCTCGTCCGGGCCGGTGAACACCAGGAACGGGCCGGTCGCCGCCAACTCCAGGCCGGCGAAGGCGAACCGGGTGGCCGGTTCGCCGCTCAGCCGCTGGTAGAACTCGATCGCCGCGTCCAGATCCGGAACGTGACGCCGCACTGTCACCGATGTGATCGTCATGCCCACAGTCTCCCGTGCGGGCAGGACGACCACCTCACCGGTCACCCCGACGACCGGCCGTAGCGCCGCATCGCCTCCTCCGGCGCCTCGGGCTTGACCCTGCCCCGGCGGGCCAGCATCCGCAGGGTGCGGATCACGATCGACGGCGCGTCCACCGCGAAGTGGGCGCGGGTCGCGGCCCGGGTGTCGGACAGGCCGAACCCGTCCGTGCCGAGCGAGGTCCACTCCTGCCGGGCCCACGGCGCGATCTGGTCGGGGACGGCGCGCATCCAGTCGCTCACCGCCACCACCGGCCCGGTCGCGTCCGCCAAGGCCCGCGTGATGTACGGGACTTGGCCCTCCCCGCCGGCCAGCGCCTCGCGGCGCAGTTCGGTCCACGAGGTCACCGACCACACCTGGGCCCGCACGTCCCAGTCCTCGGCGAGCAGCCGCCGCGCCTCCAGCGCCCACCGCACCGCCGTGCCACTGGCGAGCAGTGACGACGAACGGCTCGCCGCGCTCGATCGCCACGTCGCCGCGTTGCACGCGGCCTCGACGGCCGGTGACGCCGCCGCGCAGGTCCGGCACGGGGTGGCCTTCCACCGCGAGATCGTCGCCGCGTCCGGGAACGCGCTCCTCGGCTCGGTATGGGAGGCGCTGGGCATCGAGGTCTGGACGACGCTGTCGATCCGCGTGTACCGCATGGACCTGCACGAGAACGCGGCCGACCACGAGCCGATCGTCGCCGCCTTCCGCCGCCGCGACCCGGCCACGGGCGAACTACTGCGCGAACACGTACTGGGCTACGGCGGCTGCGCGTTGTTGCCGTAGGCACAGCCGGGTACAGCGCGCCGGGGCGCGTCGGGTCCGCGCGGGCCCGTCCGCCCCCAGGCGCCCGCCCCCGAACCCGCCCCGCGCCCTCACCCCAGGACGCCGCGCTCCGCGCGCATGTGCGGCGCGACCACATTGCGCGGCCGGTTGAACAGGATCACCGTCAGCTCGACCACGGCGACCGCGAGCGCCACCACGAACGCGACCAGCGACAGGTAGCCCCCGAACGCCGCCGGGCTCTCCCCGTCCGCCGAGAACCAGGGCGACACCGCGATCACTATGGACATGCACCACATCTGGATCGCCACCAGCGCCATCGCCCGCACCAGCCCGCGCCGCGCCGGGTCGCCCAGCGGCAGCGCCCGGAACGCGAGCACGACGTCGTCGGCCACACGCGCGCTGCGCCACAGGTCGCTCGTACGGTTCGTCAGACCCACCGAGGACATGAACGCGAAATAGGTCAGCCACAGCCGCATGCGCACAACCTCTTCCCCCGCGACCCGACGTGTGGCTTCGTGTCACACGTGTCACCGCCATTCTCGCCCAGCCCCTTCGGCCCGTGTACGGGGCCTCCGGTCATAAAGGACAACGATGCGGTGGGTGAGGGTGGTGAGGCCACCGCCGGGAGCGGTGCGCGCTACTCGGTGACCGGGTTGCGCCGCTCGCGCTCCTCGACCGTACGCCGGTGCTCCTCGACGTTGCCGGTCAGCGCCTCGGTGCGATGTCCGCGGGCGATGTAGTCGAGGACGACCGCCTCGATCGCGTCCTGTGCGTTGCGGACGCCGGACAGGACCATGACCTCGATCACGGCGTTCGCGTCCAGGCTGATGTTGACCTTGGCCATCGACGGCTCCCTCGACTCGACCCGCTCCACACGATCGCACCTCTGCCCGCCCGTCGGCGCGACCGCTCCGCCGCCGAACCGCCGCGGATCCCCGGGGTATCGCACCGCACGACCGTCGGATCACCCGCGAGAGGGGACTCTATCGGCCGTTAGGGGGGTTGGCGTCGTCGGCGCGACTGAATTCGTCCCGAACAGGTGGATCCTCCGGGCATGTGCGCTTGCGTACGGTCCCTGCCCCCGTGTCGAAGGCGAGTCGGATACCTGTGACCTCGGAAGACCCCCTCGTCGTTCTCTCCGGCGTGAACAAACACTTCGGGTCGCTGCACGTGCTCCGCGACATCGACCTGACGGTGGCCCGCAACGAGGTGGTCGTCCTGATCGGCCCCTCCGGCTCCGGCAAGTCCACGCTGTGCCGCACGATCAACCGGCTGGAGCCGATCGACTCCGGCACGATCACCATCGACGGCCGGCCACTGCCCGCCGAGGGACGCGGACTGGCCCGGCTGCGGTCCGAGGTCGGCATGGTGTTCCAGTCCTTCAACCTGTTCGCGCACAAGACGGTGCTGGAGAACCTGACGCTCGCTCAGCTCAAGGTGCGCAAGCGCAGCAAGGCCGAGGCGGAGAAGAAGGCCCGCGAACTCCTGGCCCGGGTCGGACTCGCCGACCAGGCGCCCAAGTACCCGGCGCAACTCTCCGGTGGCCAGCAGCAACGGGTCGCGATCGCACGGTCGTTGGCGATGGATCCCAAAGTCATGCTGTTCGACGAGCCGACCTCCGCACTGGACCCGGAGATGATCAACGAGGTCCTGGAGGTCATGCGCACGCTCGCCGTCGAGGGCATGACGATGGTCGTGGTCACCCACGAGATGGGCTTCGCGCGCTCGGCGGCCAATCGGGTCGTGTTCATGGCCGACGGACAGATCATGGAATCGCGTACGCCCGAGGAGTTCTTCGACCACCCGGAGACCGACCGGGCCAAGGACTTCCTGTCCAAGATCCTCAAGCACTGACGGGGGATCGGACATGCGCACCCACACCGCCATCGCGACCGGCCCCGACACCGGCACCGGCACCGCAGCCCGCACCGGCACCGCAGCCCGCACCGGCGCGCCGCCGCGCCGCCGGCCCCGGTCCGCCGTGGTGCCGCTCGCGGCCCTGTTCGCCGTCGTGTTGCTCGCCTCGTGCGGCAAATCCGGTACGCCCCCGCCCAAGGGCCCCAAACCCAAGGACCTGCCGTCGTATCAGGTCGCCACCGACGTGAGCATCGACTCGCCCACGTTCCGATCGGCCAAGTCGCGCGGCAGGTTGGTCGTCGGCACCAAGGCGGACCAGCCCTATGTCGCGGCGCAGGACCCGGCGACCGGCTACTACTCGGGCTTCGACGTCGAGATCGCCAAGATGATGGCCGCGTCACTGGGCTTCGGGGTGGACCGGATCGAGTTCAAGACGATCACCTCCGCCAACCGCGAGACCTCGTTGCAGAACGGCGATGTCGACTACTACGTCGGGACGTACACGATCAACGACAACCGCAAGAAGCTGGTCGGCTTCGCCGGGCCGTACTACATCGCCGGTCAGGCGCTGCTGGTCCGCAAGGACGACAAGTCCATCAACGGCCCCCAGGACCTGGCGGGCAAGAAGGTCTGCTCGGTCGCCGGTTCCACGCCGTACCAGCGGATCAAGGCCAACTACCCCAAGGCCACCGCCGTCGCCTACGACAGTTACTCGGTCTGCGTGGACAACCTGATCAGCCTTCAGGTCGACGCGGTGACCACCGACGACACCATCCTCAAGGGTTATGCCGCGAAGGTGCCGGACCAACTCCGTCTCGCGGGCGAGCCGTTCTCCAAGGAGCCGTACGGGATCGGCGTACCGCGCGGGGACCGCACCTTCCGGCTCGCGCTGGACGACGCGATCGTCGCGCACGAACAGAACGGCGACTGGAAGCGCGCCTACGACTCGACTCTCGGCCTCTCCGGCGTACCGGCACCCCCGCCGCCGCCCGTGGACCGGTACTAGCGGAAGGCGTCGACCATGAATGTCCTGCTCGACAACTTCGCCCTGTTCCGCAAGGGCTTCGTCGGCACCGTCGAACTGACCCTGGCCGCCGGGCTGATCGCACTGGTGGTGGGCGTGCTGATGGCCGGGTGCCGGGTCTCGCCGGTGCGGCCGATGCGGCTGATCGGCGGCGCGTGGGTGACCGTGCTGCGCAACACCCCGCTCACCCTGCTGTTCTTCGCGGTGGTCCTGGGGCTGCCCCGATTCGGCGTGGTGCTCCCGTTCTTCACCCTCGCCGTGCTCGCCCTGGGCTGCTACACCTCGGCGTTCATCTGCGAGGCGGTGCGGGCCGGCATCAACACCGTGCCGGTCGGTCAGGGCGAGGCGGCCCGGAGTCTGGGCATGAACTTCGGCCAGACGCTCAGCCTGATCGTGCTGCCGCAGGCGGTGCGCGCGGTGATCCCGCCGGTCGGCAGCACGCTGATCGCACTCGCCAAGAACACCGCCATCGCCGGTTCGTTCAGCGTGGTCGAACTGCTCGGTACCTACCGCACGCTCAACGAACTCGGCTACGACATCGTCGTCACGTTCCTGTGGATCGCGGTCGGCTATCTGATCATCACGCTGACGATCAGCGCGGTGTTCCGGTTCCTGGAGAAGCGTCTGGAGGTGGCCCGATGAGTGTCGAGACATCGGCGCTGTACGACGTCCCCGGCCCGAAGGCCCTGGCCCGGCACCGGACTTACGGCTTGATCGCGACCGCCGTGCTGCTCGGCGTGCTGGCCTGGGTGATCTACAAGCTGATCGACACGGACCAGTTCGCGGCCGACAAGTGGGCGCCCTTCCAATACGTGGGCGTGCAGAAGCTGTTGCTGCGCGGTCTGTGGCACACGCTCCAGGTATTCGCGTGGGCGGCGGTGTTGTCCCTGGCGTTCGGCGCGTTCTTCGCCGCCGGGCGGCTGTCCGAGCATCGGGCGATCCGCTGGGTCGCGGGCCTGGTGGTGGAGTTCTTCCGGGCCATGCCGGTGCTGGTGATGATCTTCTTCATCTTCATCGCGATGAAGGTCGAACCCCGCCTGGCACTGATCGCCGGCCTGACCCTGTACAACGGCTCGGTACTGGCCGAGGTCTTCCGGGGCGGAGTCAACGCGGTCCCCAAGGGCCAGAGCGAGGCGGCCTACGCGCTGGGGATGCGCAAGACCTCGGTGATGATCCACGTGCTGATCCCCCAGGCCGTGCGCACCATGCTGCCCACGATCATCAGCCAGTTGGTGGTCACGCTCAAGGACACCTCGCTCGGATACCTGATCTCCTACGAGGAATTCCTCTACGCCGGCAAGCAGATCGCCACCAACCTCGACTACAGCCTCCCATTCATCCCGGTGGTCATGGTGATCGCCCCCATCTACATCGGCATGTGCATGCTCCTGTCCGGCCTGGCCCGCTATCTCGAAAGCCGCCGGCGTCGACAGCACAAAGGCACGTGACACCAGCGAGCCGGTGGCTCAACGTGCTCCGGAGCCTTTCAGGACGGCGGCTTCCTTCCCCACGGGCGATGGGTGTGCCTGCTGATGGTGCTGGTGGCGTTGCGCCCAGCGGACGGCGAATGGTGCTGCCAGGCCCGTCAGGGTGAACAGCGCTCCCACGACGTACCATCCGGGGCGGCCCCACGTAATGCAGAGTGAGATGAGCAGAGCCGGGCCGAGGGCTTCGGCCAGTCCTGCGCCGAGGCCGAACACACCGAGATACTGACCTGTGGCGTGCTGCGGGGCCAAGGCGAAGGACACTTCGAAGCCTGCGGCGGAGTGCCACAGTTCGCCGATCGTGTGGATCACCATCGCGGTCACGAGCAGCGCGGCGGCGGCCCACGCCGGTATCCCTGCGGACAGGGAGATCAGCGAGCAGGAGACGAGAAAGGCCACGCCCGCTCGACGGTATGCGGCTCCGCCTGCCGTTGGGGAATTGATGCTGCGGCCGGCTCGCATCTGGAACGCGATGACGATGACGGTGTTGGTGAGCATGACGCCCGAGAGGAGCCAGCGCGGGGCGGTGGTGGCTGTGACCAGCCAGAGTGGGACGGCCACCGTGAGCACCTTGAACTGGACAGCCATGATGCCGTCGAGAACGGTGAGCAAGAGGTAGGGCCGGTCCCGCAAGGCAATCCAGCGGGGACCGTCGGTGGTGGGGACCGGTGCGACCGACGGCAGGTGGATCAGGATCGCCGCGGAAGCCGCGAAGGCGACCGCGTTGCCGATGACCAGGAGTCGATAGGCGGGGAGGGTGCCCACCTGGACGGCCCAGCCCGCCAACAGCGCGCCGAGCGAGATCCCCACGTTGGTCACGGCTCGGAGATAGGCGCGGAACGCCTGCGGCCGGTCCCCTCCGTAGTGCCTGATGAGTGGACTGCGTGCGGCCAGTCCGGCTGCTTTGGCGCCCATGGTCGTGCCTACCGCAAGGGCGAACAGCCAGAAGCTGTCTGCCAGCAAGAAGCCGGCAGTGGCCAACGCCTGGACGACAAGGGTGACCGCATAGACACCACGTGCTCCATGCCGGTCCGCGAGATGACCGACAGCGATGCCCGCGGCCAGCGAGAGGACGCCGGCGATGCCGAGACCGAGGCCCACCTGGGTTGCCGGTAGCCGGACGGCCTCGGTGAAGTACAGGACTCCAGCGGTCAGATAGAGCCCGCTGCCGAGCGTGTAGACGAAGTTCGAGGCGGCGAGGACGCGCTGTGGTCCGGGTTCCGGCATCAGGGGCATGAGGGCGGCTCCGCATCCCGAGTCGACAGTATGGGCCGGCCCAGCTTTCTGCCTACAACTCGCAATTGCAAGATCTATGCAATAGGGAGGGCGCGGATACTGTCCACCTTGGGAGCGGGGCGCGCTCCGGCTGCCCCGCGCAGGGCGATCGGCCGGCGGCACCACCACGGCTGAAACGTCGGCGACCCGGCCCGCTCGGGCATCGGCCGGCACCCGGGTCGGGGCTGTTCCGGTGCCCTCGGGCGAAGCGCGCCGGGGGCACCGGAACCGTCGGGATGTGGCCTCAGTCGCGGGTCGGGATGCTCAGCGTCGAGGGGTCGTTCCGGGGGGATGTGAAGGTGAGTTGGCTGCCGAGGGGGTTGTGTTGGAGGTAGAGAGGGTCGACCGTGTCGATTACTACGGCCAGGCTGTGGCCGGCCGGGACGTCGTAGGACGTGGCGGTCAGGTCGAGGTCGATCGGGAACGGGGTGCCTGGGGTTTTGGCGTGGAAGGTGTATGGGGCGTGGGTGACGAGTTTGCCGATGCCCAGCGGGCCTACGTCGTACAGGTAGGCGAAGATCGTTCCGCTTTCGTGGGATGCCGTGATCGTGGTGTGTAGCTTGGTGGTGCCGCGGACCCTGGTTGCCGTGGGGTGGCGGTCGGATTGCCAGACGGCGGCGAAGGCCCTGGGCAGGAGCGGGATCGAGGCGGTCGGTGGGGTCCGCAGGAACTGGTCGAGGATGCTGGACAGGAAGATCGTGCCGCCGTCGGCCCCGGAGTCGATGCCGGTCAGGATGCGGCGGGTGTCGGTGAGCGCGAGGGTGCGGGTCGCGTTCGCCGCGGCGGGCCAGTTCGGGTAGCCCTCGTAGCCGCCGCCGGTGCGGGACTTCAGCTGTACCGCCGGCTCCCGGTCGATGCCGTTGTCGATGCCCCTGAGGTGGTGGTCGAGCCAGCGGGTCGAGTCGGCCCAGACGTCGTTGGGCAGGCCGAACAGGCCGCCCGCCTCGGCGGTGGCGTGGTCGCCGGGGCGGAATTCGAGGCGCTTGGGACCGGTCAACCCCCCGAAGAAGTCGGCGTATTGGTCGGGCGGGAAGAGCGAGTCGCCCCACGCGTTGCCGAGCATGATCGCGGGGGCGTTGGCGTTGATCCGGTCGAGGTAGCCGGCCGGGGAGCGTTTGGCGCCCCACGCCAGCATCTCGGGCTCCTTGGCGAGATTTCCGGAGAGGAAGTCCTTCAGGATTTCGGTGAGTTCGGCGCTGGGTCGGCCGGTGAGGAAGCCGGCTCCGCCCAACAGGGTTGCGGCCTGGGCGTGTTCGGTCCGGCCGGCGTAGATCGACTGGATCAGGTCGGCCCAGCCGCTCATCGCGACGACGGCCTTGATCCTGGGGTCGAACGCGGAGGCGAGGAGGCTGATTCCGGCGCCGTAGGAGACGCCGGCCATGCCTATTCGGGTCGGGTCGGCGGACGTGTTGGCCAGCGCCCAGTCGATCACCCTGGACGCGTCGGCGATGTCCGGCGGCCCGGCGGTCTCGATCTCGCCGCCGGATTGCCAGAATCCGCGCGAGTTGTAGCCGATCACGACGTAGCCGCGGTCGGCGAGCTGTTGTGCGGGGACGACGTATTCGATCTGGGGCATCGCCCAGCTGGTCGGCAGTACGACCACCGGGTAGCGGGTGCCGGGCGCGCCGCCGATGGGGGTGATGACGTTGGCGGCCAGCTTGGTGCCGCCGTCGCCGGGGATGTCGACGAAGCGCAGGGAGGAGCCGGCGGCGGACTGCACGACCGTCGCCGCGGTGGGGATGGGGACGGCGCCGGCCGAGGCGACCGGGCCGAGGGCGGTCCCGGCGAGGACCGCGGCCGAGACGACGGCGGCCGCACGAGCGCGTGGGCGCAGGCGGAATCGACCCATCAGGGTCTCCTGACGTCATGGTCGGGGCGTGACCCGACCCGCGAGAATGCATGGTGAGACGACGCCAGGGGACGGCGTCGGGGGGTGACTCACGAGTAAGTTACGCGCCGGTAAACCAAGACGGAAGTGCCACGCGGCGATCGACTGAGGCACCGCCCCGCACCCGAGTACGGTGGTCCCGGCACGTGGGGGCAAGCGGGGGTGAACGTGGAGCGTGCGCAACACACCGAACGCGCAGCGCGGGTCGAACACATCGACACCGACGCCGACACCGAAACACGCCGCGCCCGGGACCGAGGCGAACGCGGCCTGCTCCGCTGCATGGAGGCCTTGGCGGACGACGCGGCCCGCCGCACCCTGCCCGGGGCCTCGGAGGCGACCGGCGGGCCGGCCCCGGTCGGCGGGCCGCACACGACCGTCCGGCGAACCACACCCGGCAGGGCGGACCCGAGCGCCGGCCCCCACGCCCTCCCCGAAGCTCTCACCCTTCTCACCGAAGCTCTCGCCGCGCTCCCCGCCACTGATCCGCGCTGGCCGGAATTCGCCTACGCGGCCGGCGTCGCCCATGGCGCTCTGGCGGACCACGAGGGCGATGCCGACGCCCGGGACCAGGCTCGGGTCTGCTTCCGGCGGGCCCGTCGTGCCGCGGCGGCGGACGCCCACCTCTTTCGGGCCGCCACCCACGTGGGTGACGCTCGCGTCGGCGCCGGCCCCGCCGCCGGCGAGTGGCGTGCCCTCCTCGACCCGCCCCCCGCCGCCGAGATCGCCGTCGCGCTGCGCCGCCTCGGCGCCGACGCGCTGGTCCAACTCGTCCCCGGGGCCGCCGTGGTCAGCGGCGTCGACGGTTCGACCCGGCTGCTCGACCTGCCCGAACTCGACTACGGCCTGGACCTGCCCGACGGCGACCGGGAGCACCTGTCAGACTTCCTCGACGCCCTCTGTGCCTGGGCCTGGGATGCGGTGATGGCCCCCGTACTCGCCGCCGTCACCGGCACGTTCGGCCGCACGCCGTCCCTTGTTCTGCTGCCCACGGGCCCGTTCGCCTCGGTGCCCTGGCACGCCGCCTGCTCGACCGTCGACGGCCGCCGCCGATACGCGCTCCAGGTCGCGCAGATCTCGTACACCGCCTCGCCCCGCCTGCTGTGCGACATCGCCGCGCGCCCGACGGCCGACCCGTACCGGAACCGGCACCACCCGATCGAAATCGGCCACACCGCCGGCGACCCGATCGTGTTCGCCCCCGACCGCGCCGCCGGATCCGCCGCCGAGCACCTGGCCGCCGGCGCCCACACCGTGGTGTCCACCCTCTGGCCCGTGGACCCGACCACCGCCGCGCTGGTCCTGTACATGGCCCACCACTACCTCAACCGCCGCGACCTCCCGCCGGCCCAGGCGCTCCGCACCGCCCAGCTCTGGATGCGCGACCCCAAACGCGGGATCCCCACCGCGATGCCCGCCGAACTCGCCGCGCAGGCCCGGGAGATCACCCCGAACGACCTCACCGGCTGGGCCGCCTTCACCCACTCCGGCCAGTGAGCCGCCGCACGCCGACCCCCACCCCGCCTTCCCAAGCCCCCCGCCGGGAGCGTACTGTTCGCCACGCCATCGCGGGAGCTCGGACCAACCGGGCTGAGAGGGCGGCATGGGGTGTCGGCGGCGAGCCGGCGCGCACCCCGGGGCCACCGACCGCTTGAACCTGTCCGGGTAATGCCGGCGTAGGGAGAGCAGGTAGAGCCATGTCGGCTCCAGCAGTGGACGACGCACGCCCCGCCGCGACACACCCGGCGACCGAGGCCCCGCTGGTCCTGGACACCGCGCCGCCGCGCACCCTCGGCTTCCGCGACCAGGCCGCGTTCTGGGCCAACCTCGGGGTGAGCCTCCTCGGCTTCTCCGGCGCCCTGTTCGTGCTGGCCCCGGCGGGCTATCCGCAACTGTCCATGGTCGCCGCGATCGTCGCGGCGATCGGCGGCACGCTGCTCGGCACGCTCATGGTCGCCGTCGCCGGCATCCCCGGCGCCCGCAGCGGCGCGCCCGCGATGACGGTGCTGCGCGGGTTGTTCGGCACGAAGATCTCGTACGTGCCGACCGTGTTCAACATCGTCCAGTGCATCGGCTGGGGCACCTTCGAACTTCTGGTCATCTCGCTGGGCATCGAGGCGATGACCGACGGCGACGGCCCGCACTGGCTCTACATCGTCGCCGCCGGCACGGTCACCACCGCGATGACCCTGCGCCCGCTCGGCATGCTGCGCATCCTGCGCCGCTACGTGACGATCGCGGTGGGCATCGCGATGCTCTACTTCTCGGTCCAGCTGTGGCGCGAGGGGCTGCCGCCGATGACCGAGGGCTCGTGGTCCGGGTTCTTCCCGGCGATGGACGCCGCGCTCGCGGTCGCGGTCTCGTGGGTACCGCTGGCCTCCGACTACACCCGCCATTCGCGCGGCACCAAGCCGGCGTTCTGGGCCGCGCTGAGCGGATTCTCCGTCACCAGCATCTGGTGCTACCTGCTCGGCCTGGTCGCCCTCGCCCAGGTGGGCGGCGACGCGGACAAGATCTTCGACTCGTTCCTGGGCGTCACCGCCGGTTGGGTCTTCTTCGCTGTCCTGGTCATCCGCGAGGTCGACCAGAGCTTCGCCAACGTCTACAGCACCGCGATGTCGATCCAGAACCTCGCGCCGCGCGTCGACCGCCGGATCCTCTGCCTGGGCGTGGGCGCGCTGGTCACTGCGTTCGCGCTGATGGTGAACGACTTCGACACCTACGCGAGCTTCCTGTCCCTGATCGGCTCGATCTTCATCCCGCTGCTCGGAGTGCTGGCGGTGGACCTGTTCGCCGGTCGCGGCCGCGCCGGCTGGGATCTGGGCGACCACGCGCCGGCCCGCTGGGTGATGCTCGCCCCGTGGCTGCTCGGCTTCTGCATGTACCAGCTGATCAACCCCGGCACGGTCGAGTGGTGGGTGGACTTCTGGACCCCGATCCAGGACACGCTCCACATCCACGCCCAACGCTGGACCTCGGCCTCCCTGTTCTCCTTCGCCCTCGCCGGCGCAACCGCGTACATCGCGGTCGCGTGGGACCGTCGGCGAGCGCCCGCCACGCGCTGAGCCAAGCCGGCCGGGTCGACCGGGTCAGCGGGCGATGGCAACGGCGAACGGCCGGAAGCCGTGTCGGCGTATGACGTGCGGCACCACCAGGATCATCGCCTCGGTGGCACGAGCCGTGCCGATGCCACCGAGGTCCTCGATCCATCCGGACCGCCATCCCAGGTCGCCGAGCAGACCCGCCACGGTCTTCTTCGCCTGCTCGTCGTCGCCCGACAGATAGGCGGTCGGCGGAGTGGCCAGGGTTTCGGGCGCGGTCATGACCATGAACAGCATGGTGTTGAGCGTCTTGACCACCCGCGTGTCGGGCAGCGCGGCCTGAAGTCGCTCGGCGAGGCTGCCGTCGGGATAGACCAGCTCACCGGGCAGCCCGTCGTCGGCATCGCGGGTCGCGTTGGAGACGTCGACCAGGATCTTTCCGGCGAGTTCGGCGCGCAGGTCGGACAGCCGCCTCAGGGCGGTGTCCCCGGGCGTCGCGTTGATCACGACATCGGCGGTGCGGGCAGCGGTGCGCTGGTCGGCGAAGGAGATGCGGGGGTCGGCGGCGCCGGCGGCGTCCTCCGACGGGCTCCGGTGGCCCAGGGTGACGCGGTGCCCGGCCGCGGCGAACTTGTGGGCCAGGTTCGCGCCGACGCGGCCGGCGCCCAGGATGCCGATGTTGGTCATGAGGTGATGCTCCTTGCGGTATTGGTGGGAAACGAACAGCAGTGATGCCCGGGGACCCGCTCAGGCGACCGCCGACAGCACCCCAAGCGCCGCAGCGTGAATACCGGGCGCAGCGGCCAGGAAGTCCGGACTGCCCGTCGTCCACGGCTCACCCGCCAGGTCGGTGACGACACCCCCGGCTTCGGCGACCAACAGAGCGCCGGCGACCAGCCCGGACCGAACATCGGAGAACTGCCAAAACGCGTCCATGCCCCCGCCGGCAACGTGGATGAGCTGCAACGTCGCGGGCACGGACACCCGTACGACAAGGCCGTTGACCAGCATCGCGGTAACCGATTCACCGATCCGCCGGAACGTGTTCCCGTCCTCCCCCGGCCTGGCCTGACCGGTCCCGGTGAGCGCGGCGCCGAGGTCGGTCTTGGCGGACACCTTCAAAGGACGCCCATCGAGCCACGCGCCACCGCCCGCGGTGGCGGTGTACGTGTCACCGGTCAGCGGCAGGTGGACCACGGTCAGCACCGGCCGGTTGTCGCGCACCAGGGTGGCCGTGACGCCCCAGTCGGACATCCCGTGTACGTGGTTGATGTTGCCCTCGGCCGGATCGACGACCCACCACTCCCCGGCCGGGAGCGGACCGCCGGCCAGCTCGTCCTCGGCCCACCGCGATCCGGGCCGCGCCCGCAGCAGCGGTTCGCGCAGCACGTTCAGCACCGCGTCGTCGTTGGCGTGGATCTCCTCGACGATCTCGCTCGGGCTCACGGCCCGGGCGTGCGGGGTGTACCGGTCGCGCAGGATCGCACCGGCGGCCCGCACCGCGGCGGTCACCGCCGGCATCAGCGTCGTGTCGGCGTCGAAGGGCAGGGCTGTACTCATGATCGGCTCCCGGGTCTCGGTGGTTGCGGCGCGGCTTCCGCTCGCCCGCACTTCGAAGCTAGAACCCCCACCGATTAACAACAAGTGCATGCTTATCACTCGTAGAGTTACTCTCATGCAACTGGATCTGAACCTGCTCACGGCCCTGGACGCGCTCCTCGAAGAGGGCAGCGTCGCCGGCGCCGCCGCCCGCCTCCACGTCACCGCGCCGGCGATGAGCCGCTCACTCGGCCGTATCCGCAAGGTCACCGGCGACCAGATCCTGGTCCGCACCGGCCGCAGCATGGTCCCCACCACCCGCGCGCTGGCGATGCGTGCCCAGGTCCACGTCCTCGTGCAGCAGGCCCACCAGTTGCTGTCCGCCCGGCAGGAACTCGAACTGCCGGCCCTGCGACGGGTGTTCACCGTGCGCTGGCACGACGCCCTGACCGACGCCTGCGGTACCGACCTGATCACCGCCGTACACCGCCAGGCCCCCGGCGTGCAGGTGCGGCTGTCCGCCGAACCCGGCACGGACACCCCCGAACTGCGCCGGGGCGAGGTCGACCTCGAATCCGCCTCCGCCCGGCCGACCCTGCCCGACATCCGCGATCGGCTCATCGGCCGGGACCGGCTCGTCGTCGCCGTCCGCCCCGGCCACCCGCTCACCGAAGGCCCCGTGAGCGTCGAGCGCTACTCGGCCGCCGACCACGTCACCGTCTCGCGGCGGGGGCGCCTGCGCGACCCGATCGACGACGCCCTGGCGACACTCGGCCACGAACGACGCGTCGTAGCCGCCGCGCCCACCGCCGCCCTCGCGATGCGGCTCGCCCTGGACACCGGCCTGGCGGTCTGCCTCCCGGACGCGGTCACCCACACGGCCCGCGAGCGACTCGGCCTGATCACCCTGCCGCTACCGATCCCGATGCCGGCCACACCGCTGTACCTGCTGTGGCACCAACGCCACGACGACGACCTCGCCCACACCTGGCTGCGAGACCTGGCCACCGAAACCATCCGGGCGCTGTTCCCGCCGACGACGGATTAGCGGCACGAAACACGGCCGCCCGGCGCGAAGCCGTCGACGCCTGCCACCGCTACCTCACCGGCCACCTCGACCCTCCGGACCACGACGCCGCCCTCGAAGCCGGCCGGCCGATCGCCACCGGCGCCGGACGGGGGCGCCGCTGCGCGCGGCGTCACATGGGGGCGTACATGGTGATGATGCCGACGCGTTCACACCCGACGAGTACAAGCATCCCGTAGTCGTTCATGTCAGAGGCGTCATCGTCGGCGTCGCAGCCGCTCATGGGCAGGCCGACGGCATAGGCCAGCAGCGGCGTGCGATCCGTGCCACCGAGCACACGAGTGGTCCATTGTTCGACGACATCGCGGATGAGCCAGGGAACGAGATGGTCATCGTCCGTGTCGACGTTGCCGTCTTCCGCGGTCCAACCTGCCGCGTCCAGGAACCCGCGGACGGTGTCGCCTTCGCTGTCGGCGAGGAGTTCGGTCAGTGCCGATCCCTTGAGTCGGCTCTCGGGAGCGACCGGTTGCCCCTCCCCTTCCAACCAGTCGACTTCGTCGCGAAGCCGGTCCCCCACGCTCGAGGTGTTCAGCCAGGCACGGAACATCTCGTCGGCGGCGTCGGGGTCGACAGGCAGGTCGAGCCGGTGGCGTCCCACGATGACGCCGAAAGTCATGCGGTCGCCGTTGGTGAGGCACAGGAACTCGCCGAGCAGACCGGTGGCGCATGCCACCCGGGTACGGAAGACCGCCCCGTCGAGATCCTCGCCGGTCAAGGAGGCGCAACCACGGTGGCCGGCGAGGAGGCAGGCCGGATCGGGGCTGGGCGTTCGTGCTTCGGGGGCAACGGCTGCCATTGCCAGGCGTACCGTCCGGTCCCTGCGGAAACGCAGCAGCAGGTGGTGCTCGTGCTCGATCGGTTCACCGTCGGGCTCGGCGGCGACGCGAACGTTCCAGGCTTCCTGACAGCCGTCACGGACGAGCAGCCAGGCGACGTGTTCGACCAACAGGCGAACCCTGGGCGGCAACGCGGCACCGTCGGGCGCGAGCGCCGCGGTGAGCATGCCGGCCACGTGGTCGACGAGCCGGCGCTCGAGGTGCCCGGTGTCCGGCCCCGGCGACGCGGGGACAAAGGCCTCCGCCCGGACCGGGTACCGGTTCCCGTCCTCGCCGTCGGCCGTCCACACGTGCGGGTAGCGGCCCCGGCGCCGAACCTCCGCCATGGAAGGCGCGTCGGGCCCGTCCTGGCCGGAACCGGCGGGCCTGCCCGCGGCCGCCGCGAAACGCCACACACGACTTTCCCCGCCCGGAGCCGGCGGCGCCCACGCCTCCAGCAGGCCCAGGCCGGCCGGCACCTCCTTGTCCCAGTCCACCCACCCCGGCACCGCCGTCTCGATCTCCGGACTTCCGCACACATGACCGAGCTGCCGACACACTCCCCGGCATGTGGACACTGTCGGTATCGCGCCATGCTCGGGTTGCCGCTCGCCGCCTTGATCCGCCAATTTGCTTGTGGCCATACCGTGTTCGGGGATCGCGTCACGCATCCCGACAGCGTAGCCGGGGCTGTCGATGACGCGCGGGGCGCGATCGCCAGCGCGAACGGGACCTCGGGACGTCAGGACTCGTTTTGCCTCTTCCCTCGAGAAGAACCACACCCAACGCCTTTGTCAGGACCCCTTGATCCACGCCTGATCGACCGTTCTTTCGTCATCGATGAACCGAGCCCACAGGTGGTCCGGTCCTGTGGGATGGGGTCGACCTGCGCGACCTGGATCCGGTCGCGCTGCGGACCCGGATCGGCGCGGTGTTCCAGAACTACATGGAGTACGAACTCACAGCCCTCGACAAGGGCGTATTGGGCGTTCTCGTGCTGGTCCGGACGCGGGGGCGGGTGTTGCGGGTCAGGGTGGTCGGCTGGAGTATGCAGCCGACGATCGAACCGGGGGACGAGGTGCCGGCCCGCCGGGTCCCGCCGGAGAGCTTGGCCGTCGGCGACATGGTGGTCCTGGCCGGACCGCACCTGGCGCCCGACCTGCGGATCGCGCTCGCCGAGGGCCGCCCCGCCCGGGAGCATGGTGTGGGATCCACCGAACGGGTCGGCCCGTCGGCGGATCGACACCGTCGGCGGCCCGCGACCGTCGGGTGCCGACGGCGAACACCCGCCGCCGGCGCACCTGTTCCTGCTCGGCGACAACCCCGAGTGCAGCGTCGATTCCCGGCACTACGGCAGTGTTCCCGCCGATCGCATCCTGGGCCGGGTGGTACGCCACCTGGGATCGGTCCCGACCGACCCGGGGGCGGCCGGCGCCGGGCCGAGCTTCGGTGGATGAGGCTCCGCTTCCCCAATCGGCCGCTGCGGCAGTGCAACCACTCGGGTGTCGACACCGGCCACATGGCGGAGGCCAAACAGGTCCCCGCGGACCTCACCCGGACATAGCCGATCCACGGACCGACACACCAGCCATCACAAGGCGCGCGCCGGGCTCAGTGGCCGGCGCGCTATGAGGTGGGCCCAGGCCGCCGGGTGGACGGCGATCGTCGGAGAGTCGACGACCTTGGTGTCCCTCACTCCGATGGCGTGTCCCAGGGATGCAACCGCGACGCAGTTGTTTCCACCGCTGTAGCTGCTGGTTCGCCATTGCGCGATCCCACCGACCATGCCGTCTCCACCTCTACGAGCCTCTGCGCAATTCGCGCGATCGACGCCTCGGCGCCAAGCGCCTCGGCTTGCAACCGATCGTAGGCGAGGGAGTAGGCGGCCAGGCAGGACGGCCGGCAAGTCCACGAATCTCCGGTCAACCCTTCGCACGCAACTACGCGGCGTCCACCCAGGTCATAGACGGTGAACATGCCCGCCATTCCCGGATGCGCGCCGACGTCGCGCGGCAGAACCTGCACGGTGATATCGGGCCGGCGGGTCAATGTCACCAGGAGCTGGGCCAGTTGGGCATGCAATACGCCCGGCCCTCCCACTGGACTGTACAGCGCGGACTCGTCGAGGATGCACCAGAAGCTCCGCGCTCCATTGCGCCGGGCTTCCAACTCGCGCTGTCGCTTCATGCGCAGATCCGCGCGACGGATGATCTCTTCCTCGGAAACCGCCGGACAGTACGCCCGAAGCACGGCGCAGGCATATTCAAAGGTCTGGAGCAGCCCCGGCACGAGCCCAGCCGTGTAATCGCGAATCGATATTGCCGCACACTCGATAGTGACGAGCCGTTCGAATCGCACTCCCGTTGTGCCCCCGTGCGGTGTGGCACGCCACCAACCCGGGACGTCGTGCTGCTGCAGTCCGTGGATGATGTCATCGGCGACGTCGTCCATCTCGTCCTGATCGGGTTCCGGAGCCGCTTCCATGCGGAATCCGAGTTCGTTCAGGGGACGCTGGAACAACTCCTCCAAGACGAGTTGGTAGTCAGGAGTAGGCCGTGGTGGCGTCGCGCTCTCCCAACGGCGGACCTGACGGACACTCACCGCCAGACACAGGCCACACTCCCGCGCCTTCGCCTCGAATGCCTCGGCGAATTGCCGCTGCGAGTGCAGTTGAAGGGCCTTGCGGGCCGCGACGAACGTCGGGTTCCCGGGCTTGATCGGGCGGGTCATCTCACCCCCAGGGTGGTCACTGAGCCCAAGCTAGCCATACCGGCCGGCGATATTCCCCGGTTTCGGATGGATCACCCATGGCGAACGGTGGCGTTCGGCCCTTGACATCAAGTTTGCTTGAAGTTCTACGTTCGAGACGAACGCTCCCAGCGGGGGAGCCTCCGGACGGAGCGGTGATGGCGAGCTATACCGAAGTCGAACGTGCGTACCTGGTGGGGCAGAGCATCGGACGACTGGCCACCGTCGGCCCGAAGGGCACCCCGCATGTGCGGCCCGTCGGGTTTCGGCTGAACGACGACGGGACCATCGACATCGGTGGGCCCAACCTCAGCTCCAGCCGGCGGTGGCGCAACGTCGAGCGCAATCCGGGCGTCTCCTTCGTCGTCGACGACATGACGCCGGACGAGCCGGGTGCCTACAAGCCGGGCTGGGGGCGCGGCGTCGAGATCCGGGGCCGCGTCGAACTGCTGCGCGATCACGAACCGCCGCTGCCCCTCGACTTCTTCAGCAACGAGGTGATGCGCATCCACCCCGAACGCGTCATGGGCTGGAACCTGGAGGACCCGCCGGGCGACCACTCCTGACTGACCGGACGCGCCGACATCGCCCGCTTCCACGTGCGATGTCGGCGCTCGCATCTACCCTGGCCGCATGAAGATCCGCCGCGTCGTACCCAGCGTCACCGCCACCGATCTCGGCCCCAGCCGGGCGTTCTACCAGGACTTCCTCGGCTTCGAGGCCGGCATGGACGAGCCCGGCTTCCTGATGTTGCGCTCGTCGAGCAACGCCACCGCCCAGGTGATGGTGGTCGTCCCCGACGAGTGCGACTGGGACGCGCAGTCCGGCCGCACGGCGATGTCCATCGAGGTCGAGGACGTCGACGCGGCCTACGCGCAGGCGCGCGAGCGGGGCTACGAGATCGTGTACCCGATCACCAACGAACCCTGGGGCGTACGCCGCTTCTTCGTCCGCGACCCCAACGGCAAGGTCCTCAACATCAACATGCACATCGAGCAGCCGAGCTGACGCGGGCCAGACCCCGCATCACCGCGCGCCGATCGCCGCCCCCAGCGCGTGGCCGCCGAAGCCGTCGTCGGCATGCTGGGCCGCCCACCAGTCGACCATGCGTTCGGGGGTCATCGTGGTCCAGTCCGGGGTGTCCTCGACCATCGCGTAGCCCATCGAACGGGCGACCCGCACCAGGTCCGCGCCCGCCGGGTGGCGCTCGGCCTCATAGCGCGCCAACACGTCCTCCCACGAACCGGCCGGCCCCACCTCCCGGCACGCCGCCTCGAACGCCACCGCGTCCTGGATGCCCTTGACCGCGCCACTGGCCACATGCGGCCGGGCGATCGCCGCCGCGTCCCCGGCGACCAGCATGCGTCCGCTCGTGAACCGGTCCACCACGAGGTCGTTGATCGGCTGGATCAGCGTGTCGCTCTCGGGCGTCGAGGTGACCAGGTCGGCCCAGAACGGCGGAAAGTACTTGCGGGTCAGCGCCAACAACGCCGGACGCGGGTCGGCCGTGCCGCCCACCGCGCTGTACAGGCCCCACGAGATCCGGTCTCCCCCACTGCTCGGGATCCGGTACATCACGCCCTGGCCGTTCGGGATGCAGA
Source organism: Embleya australiensis (assembly GCF_051903075.1). Taxonomy (NCBI): domain Bacteria; kingdom Bacillati; phylum Actinomycetota; class Actinomycetes; order Kitasatosporales; family Streptomycetaceae; genus Embleya; species Embleya australiensis. Next base: position 6,499,373 of record NZ_CP182422.1, on the reverse strand, counting down.
TCGAGATCAGGTTGTCGATCGGCTCGTGGTTCCACGCGCAACTGCCGCGCCACATCGCATAACCGGCGTACTGCGGTTGGATCTGCGGGAACACCGCCGCACGCACCGCCGAGCCGTAGCCGTCCGCGCCCACCACCACGTCGTAGCGCTCGCTCGTACCGTCGGGCAGGTAAATCTCGCCGTCCGTACCGACGGTGACCGGTGTACCGCCGCGATAGTCGACCTCGGCCGGCACCCGGCGGCGCAGTCCGGCCCACAGCTGGCCCCAGTTGTACATCCGGAACGCGGCGGGCTGATCCCACAACGATCGCCCGCGTGCCGACTCGCCGTCGTCGAGCAGCCAGGTGCGCCCGTTGACGTCGCGCCAGGGCGTGGTGTCGTCGAGGTAGCCGGCCGCGACCAGTTCGGCGTAGCGGTCCACGTGCAGCGCGATACCCACTCCCCGATCGGCGAGTTCGCCGGTGGTGCGCTCGTACACGGTGACCTCGGCCCCGCCGCGCGCCGCCGCGAGCGCGAAAGCGCAGCCCGTGATGCTTCCGCCGACCACTGCGACCCGACCTATCGGCATGCCCATCTCCCTTGGTTCACGTCCGACTTCGCACAGACGTCCGGACCGGGCCGGACCCCGAAGGACCCTACGGGATGGCGGTCGCGATCCGATCACGTACACCGACCAGTTGTGCCCGGCGCGTCTCGTCGAAGGCGATCTCCGCCTCCGCGCTGCCCTCGTACGCGGGCAGTCGGGCGTGGTCGTCGATCAACGCGGTCAGGCGCGGCAACGCACCGATGGCGTGTGCGCCCATGTCGGCCAGCACCTGGAGCGCGAGTTCGCCGACGAATCGATCGCCCGCGACGGCCGACATCTCGGCGACCAGGCGCGCGGTGAACTCGGCGTCGTCGGGCCCCAGATGCCGCCACAACACGCCGGCCACCTCATACTTGCGCTTCGATTCCCGCTCGAACAGGAACATCGCCTGCCGGCCCTGGCGTTCGGTCGGACCACCGTGCGCGACCAGCCCCATCAGCGTGTGTGCCTTCCGGCGCCCGGAGGCGTCGGCCTCGACGGGCTGTGCGGCCAACCAGGCGTCGGCATCGGCGCGCCCCTCGGGCAATCGACGCGCCGCGAAAACCACCTCCAGATCCGGCAGGGGCAACAGTCCACCGGGTGAACCGAGTTCGTCCGACAGTCGCCGCCCGACGCCGTCGGTGCGCCCGGCCCAATGCCCGGCCGCCGCCCCCCACATGTCACGCGACAGGCGCAACACCCTCAGGCTTTCGGCACGCAGCGCGCTGTCAGCGTCGTCGGCCTCCTCCGCCACCCCCACCAACGCAGGCAGCAGTTCCGTCGGCCCGGTACGCCACAGCCTGATCGCCTCCGCCGCCATGTCCAGGCCGATCCACCGCACGTCCCGATCCTCGGCGGCCAACAACGACCGCGCGATCTCGTGGCACGCCTCCTCGTCCCCGAGCAGCCGCCAGGCCCACACCGAGCCCACCCGCACGTCCATCGGCCCACCATCGCGCCGCAACCGCCGCACCGCGTCCCCGAGATCGGCCAGGATCGCCTGGCACAACGCCTGCCGCCAGGCCCAGGGAAGGTCCCCGTCCCCGAGCAGGATCAGCGCCGCCGTCACCCGCACCGCCGGATCGGCGTCCTCGGTCAGGACCATGGCCGAGTCGTCGAACTCCCGCCCACGGCCGAGCAGCGCGATCGTGCCCGCCACCCGCACATCCGGATCGGCCGCCTCCGGCAACCACGCCGCCACGGCCTCGACCTCGGCCGTCGCCACGAACAGCCGGGCCGCCGCGACCCGAACGGCCGGCTCGGCATCGGTCAGCCACGACCACGCCCGCTCGGCCACCGGCGGCCAGGCCACCGCGAACTCCACCACTTCAAGCAGCAGTTCGACCGCGAGCAAACGCGTCCCGACCGGTCCCGCGTCGGCAAGTCCCAACAGCAGCCGCGCCGTCGGACCGTCAGGGTCGGCCCCTACCGCGTCGAAGATCGCCGCCCGCTCCGGCCCGAAGCTCGCCGCAGCCCCCGAGGTCACCGCCCGCACGCACGCTTGTTCGTCGATCACCGGCCGACCGTGTCACACCACCCCGGCCGAGCCAAGCCGTTTCCGACCATGAACCCCCGCACGAGTCACGGCCGTTCAGGCATCCAACGACACCCGACGTCGCCCGACCGCCGCCCCCTCAGTGCAACTCACCCTCCGTCTCCACGTGCCCCACAACCTCGCTCGCCACCACCCCCGTCGACGTCGACGCCGTCAAATGCATCGTCATCCGCACCACCACGCCCTCCGCGCACTCGGCCACCTCGACCTCGTCGCACAGCGCACGCGCTATCCACAGCCCCCGCCCCGGCGTCTCCTGCTTGTCGGTCAGCCGAGGAAACGCGCGTCGACGGCAACCACCGTCGGCATGGCCGCCGTCGGCACGGCCACCGTCGACACCGCCGCCGTTCGCCCCGCCCCCGTCGTCCCCGGCCGCGTGGATCTCGCAGACCACCTGCCCGGCCCTGGGCACACAACGCAGCAGCGCGGGCCGGGAGTCCGAGGTGACGGCGCACGCGGCGATCTCGTGTACCGCGAGCACCAGGCAGTCGGGGCGGTCGTCGCCCAGGCCGACGGCGTCGGCGTGCCGGCGCACCACGGCACGGACCAGGCACAGGTCCGACGCGCCGAACGGCAGTACCTCCACCGGTCCGGCACCGATCCGCGCACGGGCGTGGGCGCGATCACGGTTCGGGCCGGTCACTGCACTCCCCCACTGCACTCCCCGGAAGGTCGGTCCTCGTCCACGATCAGGCCGCCGACCCCGCTCCACCCGAGCAGGTCGACCACCTTGCGGACCGCCGGTCCCGCGGCGCGCAGGACCAGGTGCCGGTCCGGGCCGAGGGCGGTGGCGGCCCGATACAACGATTCCATCGTGCCGAGGTCGGCGAACTCCAGTGCGGACAGGTCGACGACCAGGTCCCGGCCCGAGTGGGCCATCGCGCGCCGCAGCGCGTCCTCCAGCAGGTCCCGGGTGCCCACGTCGGCCTCGCCGACCAGGCGCAACCCCTTGGTGGTGTCGGTGACCTGGAGGGTGGGCGGACGTGCGCGACCGGTGCCGGCGACGAGCGGGTGCAGCCGTTCCTGGGCGTCGATCTGTACCGAACTGAACTCGCGCGGATCGTACAGGCAAATGCCCATCGCCCGGCGGCTCGGCAGGCCGAGGCCGGCGAGGCGTTCGAATTCGAGCAGGTCCGCGTGTTCGACGCCGCCGGCCCGACCCCACGTCATGTCGCCGCACACGCGCAGGCCGCGAAAGCCGTCGGCGAGGGCCTGATCCACGGCCGCGAAGAACGTCTCCGCCATCCCCTCGGGCGTGAACTCGCCCTCCCACAACGGCGTTCGGCCGACATCGACGACCACGAGCGAGCCGTCGGCCTCGCGGTCGTCGGGCCGGGTGGGTCCTTCGGACAGCGCACTCATCAGCCAGGCCCGGTCGCGCCTGCCGAGCAGGCACATCACCCGGTCCTCGGCGGACAGTCCGTCCCTGATGTAGCTGTGCACCGCGAGCCGCGTGACGGCCTCGTCGGCCGACACGAAACAGCAATGGCTGCCGTACTCCATCGCTCCCACCGCGGCCACCGTGGCCCCGGCCTGGGAAGTGTCCATCTGCGTATGCCCCCTGGTCGTGACACGCCTCGGGCCGGACCCGGGCCCTCGTCTCGCACCAGACCGTAGTACCCGAAGACCACATCACCGGGCGCAAACGGTCAAGAAAGCTTCTTTGGGGGGTACCAACCCACCGGACAGGGCACAATTTTTGGTTTCCGGCCGGGGCCTCGGCCCTCCCGGACCGCCCGGCGGCCGTCGCGTCGTCGAGCGCGCCGGCCGGCCGATCGTGAACCCGATCGGGTGACACCGGCATCGGTTGGCCCAATACCGCGTGGGTGATGGTCGTACGGCGACTAGCGTCCTGACGAAACCCACTCGTCCCAGGGAAGACATTGACCACGCGTGCCCCGGCGCAGCGCGCCATCGGGCCCGACTCGCCGCGCGTCGACACCGTCGACGCGACGTCCCGTCAGGCCACTTGTGAACACCTGCAAGGAGTTGGCTGAGCCATGCGCGTCGCCATCACCGGAGCCACCGGATTCCTAGGTCTCCATCTGCTCCGCGAACTGCTGGACCGCCACCGCACGATCACCCTCCTGTCCCAGGCGGGCTCGCGCGGCGTCCTCGACCGGATCCGGGCCTTTCTGGAAGCCACCGCCGCTCCCGACGAGTTGGTGCGGCGACTCCCCGAGCGGCTGCGGATCGTCGAGACCGATCCGAGGTTGCCGCGACTGGGCCTGGCCGGGCCCGAGTTCACCTCGCTGGCCGATTCGATCGACGTGATCTGGCACTGCGCGGGCGACCGCCGACCCGACGCCACGATGGCCGAGTTGTGGCCCGACACGGTCGACGGCACCCGCCATCTGCTCCAGCTGGCCGAGGCGGGTCGGCGGCGACCGCGCGTGTTGCACATCGGATCCGCATTTGTCGCGGGCGCCCGTCGCGACGGCACGATCAAGGAGCAACCGGCCGACGACTCGGCGGGTTTCGAGAACGACTACGAGCGGGCCCAGTACGAGGCGGAGACGCTGGTCCGGGACTGGGCGGCGCGGCTGGGGCGTTCGGCGTTGATCCTGCGGCCGACCACGCTGGTCTCGGATCGTCCCGGGGTGCCGGCGAACTCGCTGCGGCACGTGGTGGAGCGGGCCGCGGTGACCAGCGGGTGTGCGGCGTTCGGCTGGGCGGCGCGGCTGCCGGGGCGGATGCGACCGGTGTTGCGGCTGCCGGCGGCGCCGGACGGCCGGCTCAACTTCATGCCGGTGCACGAGGCGGCGCGCATGATGACGCGGCTGGCCGATCTGACCGGCTCCGGCGGCGTGGACACCTACCACGTACGGCATCCGCACGACGTCCCGGTCGAGGTGGTGCGCGAGGTGCTGGCCGAATTCCTCCCGGTACGCCTGCGGTTCGTCGCCGAGCCGCCCGCGCGGCCCACCGGCGTGGAACGGCTCGCGGAGGCACACGCGGCGTGCACGCCGTATCTGACGCACCGTCGGGGCTATGACGACTCAGGGGTACGGGCGTTGCTCGGCGAGCCGAGGTCGGCGACCGCGGTGGATCGGGACTACCTGGTGGACTGTGTCCGGCCGGGGCGCGGCGGGCGGCGCGACACCGCGTTGGAGCGGGCGTATCGCGATCCCGGTCGGGCCGGCCGGGCCGGGTCGGTCGAACTCGGCGCCGTACTGCGGTTTCGCGGCCTGGCGCCGACCGTGGCGGACCTGCGTCAGGCGGTGGCGGCCCGGTTGTGGCGGGTGCCGGTCCTGGCCTACCGCTCGGATGGCACGTTCCGGCGGCGCGGGCCGGTGGACCCCGATCGGCACGTGCACGTGTACCCGGTCGGCCCGGGACGACTCGGCGCGGCGGTCGACGCGTCGTTGGCGGATCGGCTGCCCCGGGACCGCCCGGCGTGGGAGGCGCGTCTCGTACACGGCTACGCGGGCGACGAGTGGGCGGTGGTGTTCAAGGCGCACCACACGCTGCTCGACGACGCGTCGGTGGTCGAGGTGGCCCGGCGGTTGTTCGGGGTGGAGCCGATCGAGGCGGCGGCGGTGACCCCGCACGGGCCCGCCGTGCTCGGCGTCCGCGACCACGCGCGCCGCCTGTCGCCGCCGTCCACCCGGCCGTTCACAACCCGGGGGGCGACCGGCACGCGGCGGATGGCCTGGCTGGACCTGGACCCGGAACGCCTGCACGCGGCGTCACGGCACGGTCGCGGGGTCGGTCCGGACGACGTCTTCCTCGCCGCGCTCGCGGGCGCGCTGCGCACCTGCCCCGGCGTACCGTGGCGGCGCGGCGTGCGGCCGGTCTGGGCGCTGGTGCCGTCCCCGTCCGGCACGATGGGCGCCCCGGAGCCGGGCAACCACGCCCGGCCGGCCCGGGTCCGCCTGCCGTGCGATCAGGCCGACCCGATCCGTCGCCTGCACCTGGTCGCGCAGGACAAGGCCCCGCCCGTCGACCGCTGGGGCCTCCGTACCGCCATGTCCCCCTGGCAGATCGACCTGGCCGCCGGCTCCGCCCACCACTGGCCCCGCCACTCGTACGCCTTCCGCGGCTCCCCGGTGTTCGACGCGATCCCCCTCGGCGGGGTGCCGCACAGCGCCCCGATCGGCGTCTTCCTCGGCTCCTTCGACGACACGATGCACATCACGGCCCTGGTCGACACGTGTCTCCCGGCCGGGTTGGCGGACGATCTGTGCGCGGCGTGGTCGGACTCCCTGGCCGAGCTTGCCCCGTAGACACCGCGCGCCGGGTTCGACGGCACCGACCGGGTCGGTGCCGTCGAACCCGGTGGTCCCACGCCGTGGCCCGGTCGTCCCGCGACTACCGCGACGCGAAGGTGGCCAGCACGCCCCGCACGGTCGTCCCGTCCGGCCGGGTCCAGCCCGCGACCAAGCGCCCCGGCGCCCCCTCCTCGGCCCCGACGGGCCGCAGCACCCGGTTCACCCGAACATCGAGCACACCGGCCGCGCCACCGCCGTACACCGTCACCGTCGGGTCCGGCGTGTCGCTCTCGGTCTGATGCTGCGGCGTCGCCTCCCCGCGCAGCACCGCGTGCAACTGTCCCATCACCACCGGGTCCCGCACGCCGTCGTAGATCCACCGGGTACCGAGCACGCCATGCTCGGAGACGCCGATCAGCGCGTCGTCGGAGGCACCGTCGAGCGCCGCGCCGCGATAGGCCATCGGCACGAGATACGCGGCCGACTCCGGGGCGCCGGCCTCCACCACGATCATGAACTCGATCCCGACCTCGCCCGCCGGGTCGTCCAACCGGAATCCACCGGCCCGGATCCGCTCCGGCGCTTCGGCCCCGCCCGCGTACCAACTCTGCCGGGGCAGCCAGTCGGCGAGCAGTTCCAGTTTCCCGGGCGTCATGGTGGTGTGGTGGATCGAGGCCATGCGTACTCCCTCACACATCGGTTCGTGATCGAATCCGATCGAATCTATCCGGCCCCGCTACACCAGCAATCGCCACACGTCCCGGTCGGCGGTGCCGCTCCAGGCCGGGTCACCGTGGCCGTAGTCGGGGATCACCGTGAAGGTGACCTTCGGATTGCCGCCGTCGCGGATCAGGTTCGCGCCCTTGGGGTGGTCGCCGCGTCCCAGGGCGGTGTTGATCCAGGTGACCTCGGCGGTGATCGCCGGCCAGTCGACGCGGTACACCGATTCCTCGCCCGCCCAGATCGCGGCGAGGTCGCGCAGCAGTGCGATCGGGATCAGACCGCTGCCGAGACGGGCGGTGGCGTCGGCCCAGGTCGCGAGTGGGCTGTGGGTCAGCGTGAACCGGTCTTCGGACGGTGTCGCGCCGAAGGCGAAGGTGCCTGCGGCGAAGCCCTGTTCGTAGATCCAGTTGGTCGCCCCGGGCAGCTTGGCGGTGTGGATCAGGGCGAAGTGCGCGAGCGCGGCGTTGGTGAACCGACTCGTCGGATCGACCGGTCGCGGGACCGCGGAGGCGCCGTTCGGGTCGCCCACGGCACGCGCCAACAGCCCTTTCAGACCCGGGTCGTTCGTGTACACCCCGCCCGCGAGCTGCGCGTCCGACGCCGCCCTGGTCTGCGCGGCGCGGACCGCGAGGTCGCCCTCGTACGGCCCGGTCGTGTCCAGCACCATGACCCGGCCCGGCCTCGGCGCCCGATCCGCCGCCAGGTCCAGGGCGAGCGCGGCGCCGGCGGAGTGGCCGAGCAGGTCGTACGGCACCCGCAGCGCCGCGTCGACCGCGTCGATCACCGTGCGGGCGTCCCGCTTGTGCGCGGCCAGGCCCCACTCGGCGGTGAGGTCGGCGGCGGTCGCGCCGTTCTCGCGCGGCGAGATGCCGATCACCAGGTATCCGTGCGTGCGCAGGTGATGGGCGAGGTTGTGGGCGGTGGGGGTGAAGAAGTTCGACGCGAAGTCGAGGCCGCCGCCGGGCAGCAGGTAGGCGACGCGCCGTGGCACGTACCCGGTGTCCGCGACCACGTCGACCACCAACGGCACGGCCGCGTCCCGCAGTTCGAGGGTGGTACGGATCCAGCCCGGCCCGTGTTCGCGCCCGCGCACGACGATTTCGCCGCCCGAGTCGCCCAACGCGCCCCCGATCCGCTCGACCGCGGATGCCGCCGGATCCCGCGTCCCGGCTCGTGCGCTGCCCATGCCCAAACCGAGCAGCACCGGTGCCGCCAACACTGTTCTTCGCCGCATGTGGGTCCCCCGACTCCCGATCCGACCTGCCCGCCCGCGCGCGGGCCGGCCTTCAGCCTGCCGACTGCACCCGATCGTGGTCAACGACCGGGCCCGGGACATCCGCCCGGCGGGCCGGCATCATCACCACCATGGACAGACCTGGTGACGGGTGGTTGACGATCACGGCGTATCGGAACGTGCGGGGCTGCCTCGGACCGGCGGCGGCCGTACGCGCTTGACTGCGTGAACGCGGCATCGACTGGATGCCCTTCGCCGACGAGGAGATCTACATCGGGCTCCTGTGCGGGGCCGGTCCCGACGGCGGTCGGCAATGCTGGTACGACATCCGCGTACCCCCCGAGGCGCTGCGCCGGCTCGGCCTGCATCCCGATCAGCCGTCGGCCGAGGTCATCGGCCCGTCGCCGCCGCGCTGGTGGCACGCGGCGGCCGAACACCGCGCCCGGGGGCACGGCGGCTGGTAGGTGGAGACGGCATCCCGGGCCGGGTCACGCGACCCCGCCGGCTACCCCGGCTCGTGGCCGTCGTCCGTCCCCGCGAAGCGGGCCGCAGCGATCAGGTGGGGGTCGCCGGTGCGGAGGGCGTCGGCGACCAGGGACGTGGCCAGCGCCGGATCGTGCCCGGTGACCTCGAGGTAGGGCAACGCGCGCAGTACGGCGCGGCGTTCGTGGGCGTCGCCGCGCCAGTACAGGGTGCGCAGGTGGGCGGACAGATCGTGGTGGGGCGTACGCGCCGCCAGTTCGGCCAGGGCCAGGACCCGTGCCGCGTCGTCGCAGGTCCAGCCGGGCAGGCCGATCAGCGGGGCCCGGCCGCAGGTGCGCCCGGCGGCGGCGAACACGGTGAAGTCGGCGAGGCTGGGCCAGTCCTGACTGCCGGGTTTGGCGGAGGCGGTGAACGCGCTGCGCAGATCTGCGATCGGCGGGTGCGGCATGGGCGGATCCTCCCGAGGGCCGGTGACGCGGGGTACGCACGTGTCCTGTGCAGTGCGTTCCCCATCCGGGAAGCTCCCCAATCGACAAACCCCGGGATCCCCGCGCCCACGATGTCGCCCGCCGGAGTCGGCTCACCTTCCGGGGGGCGCGCGGGGGCGCTCGGGGGTGGTGCAGTCTTGACCTTCAGCGGACCGTTCGTGGGCTGACGTGGGCGTTCGTGAGATCTACGGTTGGTTCATGGTCCGTGAACCGCTCGTCGAGGTCAGTGTCGTGATCGCCGCGCCCACCGAGGCCGTGTGGCATGCCCTCGTGGATCCGGACTCGCGCGCCATGTGGTGGAGCTATCTCGACCTGGACGCACGCGTGAACGGCCGGCTCTCGGAGCGCTGGAGCGGGGCCGACGGCGAGGCGCGGTTGACCACCGGTCGGGTCGAGGCGCTCGATCCCTGTCGGCTGTTGCGCTTCACCTGGGCCGACGACGACTGGGCCGTGTCCACGACGGTGACCATCGAGCTGACCAGGGCCCGCCCCGGCACCCAGCTCCGGGTCCGCGAGACCGGCTGGAGCCGCCTGCCCGACGGGCCGAACCTGGCCGCCGCCCACCGCGACGGCTGGGGTACGCACGTCGAGGACCTGCGCCGCTTCGCCGAGGCCACCGGCGGCCCCCGCTGACCCGGTCGGTTCACCCCACCCGTACGTCCACGCTCCGCCCGTCGGGATCGGTCAGCAGATGGCGCCCCCTCGGGAGCGGCGAGTCGGCGGTCAGCACGAGCCCGATCCGCAGATAGCCGGTCAACCGGTCCGGCCGCGCCGGATACAGCTCCATCACGGTGCCGTCGTCGAGGGTCGCGGCGTAGTGCTCGGGGCCGCTCCCGTGCCGCTCGCGGACCAGGGCCAGGCCGAGCGACGCGTAGAACTCGCGGCACGCGTCGAGGCGCGACGTGTAGACAACGATGAGGCCGAGCGACACGCCGGCGAGTCAATCACGATCGTGGCCCGCCCGGTAGCCGGGGCTCGCGCGCCGGACCGGGTCCTCCGTCCGAGGTACACGGTCGCCGGTGGTTGACGCGAGGACGGGCGGTAGGGTTGTCCCGCCGCTCGGACGACGAACGGCGGAGCGAGCCGTCCCCGGTTCGTGCCCTCGGTGCTGCCGAAGGCGCGGTCGGCCGGCTGCACCACCCTTGGGAGTCATCGTGTTGGACGCACTCGGCGCATTCGCCGAACTCACCCCTTTCCTCGCGGTCGCGGTCGGCTTCACGTTCGTGATCCGAGGCATCCTGCGCGCGGATCGGCGCGAGCGCGAGCACTACGCGAAAAAGGACGCCGAGACCCGCGCACACTCCTCCTGACCGTCGGGAGGGCCGCGCCCGTGGGGGCCGCCGTGTCGGGCCACCGTGTCGCCCCTACACATCGGCCCCGTCCGCGCCCGGGCGGATAATCCGCGCGCGCCGGATCGCACACCCGCGCTACGGTTTCGCCCGACCCCCGGTGCGCAGGTCGCGGATACTCCATGGAGCCCGCAAGGGCGGTGAAATGTACGGGACTTCGAGTCCCGGTCTCCGCTGCCGCCTCGATCTCGGCGGGTCATCCACTCTTCCGGTATCGGCGGCCTGAGGCCGAAACCGACCGCGGCCGCCGGGTCAACCGACCCGGCGGCCGCGTGCGTTTTCGCGATGACACCCGGTCCCGGGTCAGGCCGCCTCGGCGCCGCCCCGCTCCTTGTCGATGAGCTCCCGGAAGTCCACCGTCGCGCTCGCCGGCGGCGGCGTCACGTCGACCTTGGTGCCCCAGTCCCGGTAGTCCACCGTGCTGCCCACCTCGCCGACCTTGGTCGGCGTGCGCACCGACTGCCGGACCGGGAGGTCGGTCTTGGCGTCGATCCACACCTCGATGGTCGACGACGTGGCGCCGATCGCCTCGTTCGCCGCGCGCAGGCTCTCCAGGGTCTTGGGGCTCAACCCGAGTGCGTCCGCGCCCAGTTGATTGGCCTTGGCCATGTCGACCGTGCCCTTGTAGTGCACGGTCGGCCGACCGTCCACGTCCTCTTTGCCGACCTCGGCGATGTCGCCGGACCCCTTGAGCAACGACAGTTGGCTGGTGGGGTCCTGCTGGCCGAAGCCCTTGTTCATCAGTTCGCCCACCGCCGAGAGGGCACCGGTCTTGTCCAGCGAGCCCAGCGCGGTGAAGTCCATCTTGAGCCAGGACTTGCCGCCGGATTCGGCGGCGAGCGCCGAGCCCATGTTCATGTACATCGCGGTCGGCGTCACCAGCGTCTCGATCTTCGCCGGCATGCCCGGGGTGCCCTGTGGCATCGCCATGGTCATCCGCAGTCCGCCCGCGTCACCGAACCTGATCGCGCCCTGCGCGCTCGAGCCCTTGCCGCCGGGCAACTTCTGCTGCACCGTGATCGCGACCGATTCGGTGCCGTGCACCTTGTCCACCGCGGCGAAGACCGCCGCCGCGGCTCCCGCGTAGGCCTTGGTCCCGCCCCCGTCCCCGTTCGACCCCTCCGCGACCGGGCCCCGATCGCCGGATCCCGACTCGTTTCCGCATGCGGCGGTCACCAGCAGCAGCGCCGCGCCGCCGATCGCCGTACCCAGCCCCCGCCGCAAACGTGGTCGCGTGCGTCCGCTCATGTGTTCATCCCCCTGATGATCGACTACACCGATCAACCTACCAACGTGTTCGCCGGATGGTGCGGGATAGGTACCGGGGTCACCGGGGCCGGGTGCGGCGGACCGGCGCCCGCGTGACGAGCGGCACCCCGCGGCGGGCCGTCGACCCCCTACCCCGGTATCACTCGCGGGTTGGCGCCGCGGTGTGATGCCCACCCGGTGGCCCGCCTCCTAGCGTGGAGTCCACGGCGCCCACCGAGCGCCCGCCGGCAACGAACCGGTACCCCCGGCCCCCGCCGAAGCCCACGTGCCCGGCTCCCGGCGCCCACCCCAAGGACCCGCCATGGCATCCACCGTCGTCCGTCCCGCCCCCGGCACCCGGCCGGCCGCCTCGACCCCGGCCCGGCGCCGTCGCCCACTCCGCCGGTTCGCGCCGGCCTCGGTGTCCGAGGCCGCCCGGCGCTCCGCGTACGCGTTCCTCGCGCTGCCGCTCGGCCTGATCGGCATCGCCTCGACGCTCGGCGGCCGTTCGTCCCGCGTCGCGCGCCTGCAACTCGCCGCGGCCCGCCGATTCCTGGACCCGCACACCGGCGACGGCCGGCACAGCGGCGCCACGACCGACCGGGGCGCCTCGCCCTGCGCCGTCCGGGTGCTCCGCCACGCCGTCCTCGACACGGCGCTGGGTGTGCCGATGCTGGTCCTGGCCGGGTACGCCTACGGCAACACGATCCGCAACCTGACCTACCCGATCCGGTACGGCGACACCGACTACCACGACGCGTGGGGCGGACCCTCCTTGGCCGGCGTCTGGGCCGTACACGCGATCGGCGGCCTCGCCTTCTTCGCCGTCTGCCTGTGCCTGATCCAGGGCCTCACCCATCTCCGGGCAGCCGGTGCGCGTCGCACCTTCCGCACCGAAAGCCGAGCCTGAACCCACCCGAACCAACACAACCCCCATCCGGCCGCCTCTCCCGCGCCGACCCCCGGACGCCACCATGCACAACACCCTCGACGCCGACTCCACCCCCGCCCCGTCCCACCGACCACCCGTTCCCGGCATACCATCACCAACCGTGAAGATCGTTCGGCCGGCGACGATCCGGTCCGCGCTGCGCGAGGCGGTGTCGCCCTCCTCGGTGGCCCCGCTCCCGCCCACGCGCCGCACGGTGCGGGTGCTGACCCTGGCCGCCCTCGTGCTCACGGTCGTGGGGTGGCTCGACCTCCACCAGCACTACGACATGGGTGCCGCCGGGACGACGATCGCCGCGATCGCCCGCGCCGTCCCGGTCCTGCTGTGCCTGTATCGCCCGCTGCCGGCCTGGTGGTTGGCCCTGGCCGCGGCGATCGCCACCGCCGTACCCACCCACCCGGTGTCCTCCGCCGAACCGTGGCCGTGGGCCGTGACGTCGGTGTTCTCCCTCGTCGTGGTGCTCACCGTGGTCGCCCTGCGCGCCCCGCGCCGCGTGCTCCTCGTGTTGTGGCTGGCCCTGCTCGCGTCGGGCACCGTGCTCGCCGCGACGCGCGGCCCGATCCGGATCGACGAACTGCTGCCGATCACGATCCTGTCCGCACTGGCCCCGCTCACCGCCGAGGCGATCGGCAGCCGGGGCGACGCGCAGCGCCGACTGGTCCTGGTCGAGGAGGTCGGCCGGGCCGAACACGCCCGGCGCGCCCTCCTGGAGGAACGCGCCCGCATCGCCCGCGAGTTGCACGACGTGGTCGCCCACCACATGTCGGTGATCACCGTGCAGGCGGACAGCGCGCCCTACCGGATCGCCGACCTGCCGGCCGCCGCCGTCGACGAGTTCGGCACGATCGCCGCAGAGGCACGTCGTTCGCTCACCGAGATGCGCCGACTGCTGCACGTGCTGCGCCAGGACGCGGACGCCGGCGCGGGAGACGGCGGCCCCGCGGCGGAGCACAGCCCGCAACCCGGCCTGGCCGACCTGCCCGTACTGATCGAGACCGCACACCGCGCCGGCCTGGACGCGCACCTGTCCATCGCGGACACCGTGCCCGCGCCGGACCGGGTCCCGGTGGGCGTACAACTGTCCGCGTACCGCCTGGTCCAGGAATCGCTGAGCAACGTGGTCCGGCACGCGCCCGGCGCCACGGTGCGGGTGACCCTGTCCGGCGACGCCTCGGCGCTGCGCATCGACGTCCGCAACTCCGCGCCCACGCACGGCGGTCGGCCCGTCGAACCCGCCTCCGCCGAGGCCGACTCGGACCGGGGGCCGGCCGCCGGCGGCCAGGGTCTGATCGGCATGCGCGAGCGAGTCGCCATGCTGGCCGGGGAGTTGCGTACCGAGGCGCTACCCGACGGCGGCTTCCACGTCGCCGCCATGCTACCCCTGCCGCCGGCCGGCACCGGCTCGGCCCCGTCGACCCCTGGAGTGGCATGACCACCGTATTGATCGCCGACGACCAGTCGATGATCCGCGCCGGCTTCGCCGCGTTGCTCGCGGCGCAGCCGGACCTGGAGGTGGTCGGCGAGGCGGCCGACGGGCGCGAGGCGATCCGGCTGACCCGCGAGACGCGGCCCGACGTGGTGTTGATGGACGTACGCATGCCGGTCCTGGACGGCCTGGCCGCGACCCGCGAACTCCTGCGCACGCCGGGCGAGTCCGGCCCGCTGCCGAGGGTGCTCATGCTCACCACGTTCGACATCGACGACTACGTGTACGAGGCGCTGCGCGCGGGCGCCAGCGGCTTCCTGCTCAAGGACGCGTCCCCGGCCGACCTGATCGCGGCGGTGCGCGTCGTCGCGGCCGGCGACGCGCTGCTCGCGCCCTCGATCACCCGTCGGCTGATCGAGGACTTCGCCCGCAACCGTCCGATCACCCGGCCGAGTTCGACCCGCCTGGGCAAGCTCACACCGCGCGAGACCGAGGTGCTGGGACTGGTCGCGCAGGGGCGCTCCAACGGCGAGATCGCGGCCCACCTCTTTCTCGCCGAGCAGACCGTCAAGACCCACGTCAGCCGCATCCTCGACAAACTGGACCTGCGCGATCGGGCCCAGGCCGTCGTCTTCGCCTACGAGAGCGGCCTGATCGCCCCCGGCGGCACGGGCCTGTCCCGGCCGCCGCAACAGGGATAGCCGGCCCGCTACTCCGACTGCACCCCCAGGTCCCGAAGTTCCGGGCGCTCCAGTCGCCCCGGGTCGGCGAGGATGTTGATCTCGACGATCTTGTCGCCCACGATGGTGAAGTCCATGACCCCCATCGGCCGGCCCTTCGGCGCGGTGAACAGCCCCGGTGAGCCGTTGACCAGCACCGGGCGCGCATACTGCGCCATGCGGGCGAAGGAGAGCGCCTGGGCGACCACCGCACGGGCGCCGCGGACGAGTTGCGACACCCCGAGCGCGCCGTCCCCGGTGTCGGCGCGCAGCAGCACGTCGGGGTCGAGCAGATCGAGCAGGGCCTGGAAGTCGCCGCCGCGCGACGCCGCGAGGAACGCGTCCACCACCCGGCGCCGGCGCTCCAGATCGGGCTTGGGCGGCGCCGCGCCCTGGACCCGACGGCGGGCCCGGCTGGCGAGCTGGCGCGTCGCGGCGGTGGACTTGTCCACGATCGGCGCGATGTCGTCGAACGGCATCGCGAACATGTCGTGCAACACGAACGCGAGCCGCTCGGCCGGCGGCAACGTGTCCAGTACGACGAGCATGGCCAACCCGACCGAATCGGCCAGCACGGCCGAATGCTCGGGGTCGGCGCCGTCCGCATCGGTCACGATCGGGTCCGGAACGTGCGTGTCCCACTCGTCCTCGCGCCGCGACTTGCGCGAGCGCAACATGTCGAGACACACCCGGCCGACCACCGTGGTCAACCAGCCCGCCAGGTTCTCCACGCCGGAGATGTCGGAACGATCCAGCCGCAGCCACGCCTCCTGCACGGCGTCCTCGGCCTCGCTGAGCGAACCGAGCATGCGATAGGCCACCGCCCGCAGATGCGCCCGGTTCTCCTCGAACCGCTCGGCCACCAATCCCTGCTCCGTGATCATCCGCTTTCTCCCGTCCGGTTCCACCGCCATCACGATCACCGATTTCCAGACGATATGACACCAGCCCCCACGTCCCGAACAGCCCTCCCAACCCCCCACGAATGCCGCGTCGGCGCCGCGCCCAACCCACGCCCCGACCCGGGCGCGCCGATGCACGGACGAAGGTACGCCCGCCACCGGAGGCCGCTCCGCGCAAACGGGACCACGGGGCTGCCAGAGCCGGCCGGGCCGGGTGCCACGCCCGACGGTCGAACCCCACCCGGCTCAGCCGATCCACACCAGGTTGATCACGCTCACCATCACCCGCTTCTCCTGCACGATGTACGTCGCGAACCCGTGCGCAGCGAAGGCCGCCTCCAGGGTGTCGCGCAACCCGCCGCTCATCCGCGCCCCCACGGTCCAGGGGTCGGACCGCAGCCGCCGCTCCAACTCCGCCCAGGCCCGCCGCGCGGCGGCCGGGAGCGTACGCCGGATCGCCTCCGCCTCGACGTGGTACTCCACGCCGTAGCTCACCCCCGCACCCGCAACCACCGGCCGTCGGGGCGGATCGCGCGGCCGGCGGCACCCGGATCTGCGGAAACGCTCATACACCCAAGCGTCGCACCACCCACACGGTCGCCCACCCGAGACCCGGAATCCCATCCGGCACGCCTCCGCGCCGCCGCGAAAAATGGATGTCGCCCACCCGGCCCGCACCCTTAGGCTCCGGACACGAAGAAACGCACCTCCCGGTGCGCAGACGAGCGGCTACTTCCTTTCCAGAAGTGGGACCTGGTCCCACCGCCGCGCGTCATCTCGATCTCGGGAGGTTCAACGTCGGGGTGCCCGGTGCGCAGACCGGGAATTCTTCCTTTTGTTGGGGTGGTCCCGGGTTCGAATCCCGGTCGCCGGTTCGCCGGTGGTAGCTCAGCGGTAGAGCACCTTGAAAGCCCGGTCGCCTCGATCTCGGGCACCTCGGCGTTGTCACCTCCCCCACATTCCACGGGGGATCACCATGTCTCGATTCAACCGGCTCCGAGGCCGCCCGGCCGCCGTCTCGCCGGTGCGCAGCACGGGCTCGAAGACCGTCACCCACCAGGGCGGCACCGGCTACACCCGCGACGCGCGCAGTGAGTTGTTCCTGCTCGCGGTGGCGAACTTCGTCGGCACCGACACGTTCTACGAGAGCGGCGGCACCCGCGACGACCGCTTCACCCAGCTCGTCCACGAACTGGCGGTCTACGACGGCGAATGGCTGCTCGGCCTGCTCACCTGGCTGCGCCGCGACGCCAACATGCGTACCGCCGCCATCGTCGGCGCCGCCGAAATGACGCGCGCCCGCCTGGAGTTCGGACTGCCGGGCCTGTCCCGCCGGGCCGTGGACGCGGTGTTGCGCCGCGCCGACGAGCCCGGCGAACTGCTGGGCTACTGGACCTCGCGCTACGGCCGGGCCATTCCCAAGCCGATCAAGCGCGGCATCGAGGACGCCGTGCGCCGGCTGTACACCTCGCACGCGCTGCTCAAGTACGACACCGCGAGCAAGGGCTATCGTTTCGCCGACGTGCTCAACCTGACCCACCCGCGCCCGGCGGCGGACAAGCCGTGGCAGGGCGCGCTGTTCGGCTACGCGCTCGACCGCCGGCATCACCCCGACACAGCGACCCCGCCCGCGTCGGACCCGGTGCTCACCGCGCGCGCCGAGCTGATGGCCGTGCCCGCGGCCGAGCGCGCGGCGCTGCTGCGCGCTCCCGACGCGGCCGAGCGGCTGCGCGCCGCCGGCATCACCTGGGAGGCGCTGGCAGGTTGGCTCCAGGGGCCGATGGACGCGGCGGCGTGGTCGGCGGTGATCCCGTCGATGGGCTACATGGCGCTGCTGCGCAACCTGCGCAACTTCGACGAGGCCGGTGTCGACGACGTCCTCGCCGCGCAGGTCGCGGCTCGGCTGGCGGATCCCGAAGAGGTCGCGCGTTCGCGGCAGTTGCCGTTCCGGTTCCTGTCCGCGCACCGCGCCGCGCCGTCGCTGCGCTGGGCGTACCCGCTGGAGCAGGCCCTCGGTCACGCACTGGCGAACGTCCCGAAGCTGCCCGGGCGCACGCTGATCCTGGTGGACACCAGTTCCAGCATGGAGTCGGGCTTCTCCCGCGACGGCACGCTGATGCGCTGGGACGCGGCGGCACTGTTCGGCATCGCGATCGGTCAGCGCTGCGGGTTCGCCGACGTGGTGTCCTTCTCCAGCACCCGGCGGTACTGGGAGGACCAGCCCGGCGCGCACACGAAGACCTATCCGATGCGTCGCGGCGAGTCGTTGCTGCGCTCGCTGGATCGTTGGAAGCAGGACGGCTACTTCCTGGGCGGCGGCACCGACACCGCGCTGGCGCTGCGTCGGGAGTACCGGGCGCACGACCGGGTGCTGATCGTCACCGACGAGCAGGCCGGGCACGACACCCAGGAGGTGACCAGGTCCATCCCGGAGAACATTCCGCTGTACACCTGGAACCTGGCCGGCTACCAGGCCGGGCACACCCCGTCGGGCAGCCGCAACCGGCACACGTTCGGCGGCCTGACCGACGCCGCGTTCACCATGATCCCGCTCCTGGAAGCGGGCCGGGACGCGCGGTGGCCTTGGGAGGCGACGGCCGGCACCGCCGGCTGAGCCGTGCCGGGCGTCGCACGACACAACGCCCGGCCCGGCCCGATCCGACACGCGGCGTCCGCGCGCCCACCTCGGGCCCGCGGACTCTTCGTTCACGCGCGCAACTTCGCCCGCGCCCCGCGCAGTTGCTCCAGTTCCCGACGCGGGAAGGGCCGTCTCCAGTCCGCGTACCACCCGTCCTCGCCACGATCGGCGTGCACCCGGTCGAAGCCGCGCAGCACGCAGCGGGCCAGCACCTCGATCGGGTGCCGCGCCTCCCACAACACCGTGCCCTGCCGCGAGCGCCGCGAGGTGTCGGGGTATTCGACGATCCGGATCTCGACCGCGTCGCCGTCCGGACTCAGGTGCCACAGAAAGCCGTTCGGCTCGGCCTCGAACATCACCTTGTGGTCGCCCGACTCGCCGAGTGCGAGCCGGGTCACCGCACCGATCAACTCCTCGGGAGCGGGGCTGATGTACGAGACGAGCATCTGCGCCTCCGCATCCGCGTCCGCGATGACGCAGTCGGCCCAACCGGCGCCCGACAGGGTCCACGTGAACGACAGCGATGCCTTCATTCCGGACATGTTGCCGGCCACCGGGGCACCGGGGCGCGAATCGCTCGAATCCGACCCGCGCCATCGGTCTCGCCGCGGATCCGTACGTCGAGCACCGCCGCCGCGCCCACCCGCGCGTCCCGAACCGCCTCGGCCCGCACCGCCGCGTAGTACAGCCCGGACACCGCGTCGGCGGCCCCACCCGACCCCGCCGCGGCCTGCCCGGCGGCCAACGGGCCCGGGTCGCGCGGGACCCGATACCGAACCGTCCACACCACCTCGGCCCCCGGCCCGATCGGCGCGCCCGGCTCCGGCTCGGTGACCGCGACCCGTTCCGTGTCGAACACCCGGATCCGGAAATGCTCGGCCCGCCGGCCCCGGTTGCGCACCAATAGTCGTGCCTCGACCACCTCCCCGGGCCGAGCCGCCACCCGCGCGCGCTCGAACCCGACCTGCACGGCGACCCCCGGATCGCCCACCCGCTGTCCGGCCAGATCGGCTCCGCACAGCGGCCCTTCGCAATAACCGTGACGCTCGTCCGGGACCTCGGTCCCGCACAGTCGGCAGTGCCCCGTAGCACTCATCGCTGCCCCCGAAAAGTCGATCCCCCCGTCCGCAGAGACGGCCGCCCGACCATCCCCGTTCCGTGTCCACCCCCGGATAAGGGAAGGCCCTCGTTCCCTCACCCGTTCCCGCACGGTTCCGGCCCGTTCCCCGCCGGTTCCCTTCCCGCCCGCCGGGCCCTTCCCGCTCCCCCTTCCCCGCTTTCTCTCCCTTCCACCTGATCGCAACCTGCACTAACGTGCCGCCACGCCCGCCCCGACCACCCCCACGGCCCCGGCCGGACCGGCATTTCCGGCCGTACGGCGCCCGGCGAACCGCCGGCCGCGGGACACGAAGCACCAGACACGACAACGGAGTCCCCATGGCAACCCCCCTCAGCGGCGCCAAGATCGTCGTCACCGGCGTCACCGGCCAGGTCGCCGAACCCGTCGCCAAGATCCTCGCGCGCGACAACGAGGTCTACGGCGCCGCCCGCTTCCAGGACGACGAGGCCCGAGCGCGCCTGGAGGCCGCGGGCGTCACCTGCGTGCGGATCGACCTGGCCGCCGGCGACGTCGCCGCCCTGCCCGCCGACGCCGACTACGTGGTCAACTTCGCGGTGGCCAAGAACGGCGACTGGAACCTGGACCTGGACGCGAACGCCGGCGGCGTACTGTCGCTGATGGAGCATCACCAGGCGGCCCGCGCGTTCCTGCACTGCTCGTCCACCGCCGTCTACCAGCCCGCCGGCCACAAGGAGTTGGCCGAGCACGCGGCGCTCGGCGACAACCACCGGGTCTGGTCGTTCCTGGAGACGTACAGCATCTGCAAGATCGCCGCGGAGGGCGCCGCGCGGTGGGGCGCGCGCCGATTCGCGCTGCCGACCACGATCGCGCGCCTGTCCGTGCCGTACGGGGACAACGGGGGCTGGCCCGGCATCCACCTGGAGATGATGCTCGGCGGCGTGCCGATCGACGTGCACTCCAACACGCCCAGCATCTACCACCCGATCCACGTCGACGACATCGCCGGCACCCTGCCCGCGCTGTTCGCGGCGGCGACGCCCGAGGTCACCACCGTCAACTGGGGCGGCAGCGACCCGGTGAGCATCGAGGAGTGGTGCGGCTATCTCGCCGAACTCACGGGTGTGAAGCCCGAGTTCAACGCGACGAACGAGACCATCGACTCGGTCACCCTCGATCTGACCGCGATGCACACGATCACCGGCCGCACCACCGTGCACTGGAAGGACGGGATGCGCCGGATGGTCGAGGCACTGCACCCGGAACTGCTCGCGTAGCGCCGGGCGGCTCCCGCCGCCGGGATCAGGTGACGATCGGATGCTCGGTGACGGGCCCGAGTACTTGGAAGCCCAACTTCCGGTACACGGGCTCGCCTTCCGCCGACGCCTGGAGCACCGCGACCGAGTGCCCCTCCGCGACCGCCGTGTCGAGCGCGGCCCGGGTCAGCGCCGCGCCGTAGCCGCGCCGGCGCTCGGCGGCCACGGTCGCGATGTTGTACACACCCGCGACGCCGGCGTGCGGGAACACCTCGGCGGTGGCCACCGGACGGTCGTCCACGTAGCCCACCAGGTAGCGCGCGGTGGACACCAGGGCCGCGTCGGCGGTCAGTTCGGCGAAGCGCACCACGTCCGGCACGGCCGGTGTCCACAACGACGCGAGCACCCCCGCGTAGTCCAGCAACCCCGCACGCGTACGCACCGCTTCGATCCGCAGCCCCGCCGGCCGCTCCGCCGCGCCGGGCTCGCTCGGAGCCAACGCCGCCCACATCGCCACCTCGCGCTCGCTCACCGGCAGCCCGTACGCCGGCAACCGCTCGGCCAGATCCCCCGGCCGCGACCCCTGGGTGACCCACCACGAGAACGGCCGCCCGGTCTCGGAAACCCGGCGGACCGTGCGTTCGACGACCGCCCCCACCGTCTCGGCGCTCGCGCGCGTGCCCGCGACGATGTTGTACGTGTCGTGCCCCAGACCGCTGTCCGCGACGATCACCTCGTCGTCCTCGAACACGCGCATCCCCGGGGTGACCCGGTGCAGGTGGCACGCGTGCTCGGCGAGATTGCGATCCATGGCTTCGATGTGCGCATGCATGCGAGCATTCTCGCCGGTCCCGAATGCCGCACGGTGATCCGATGCCCGCTATTCATCTCCGGTCGGTTCACATTGCCCGCCGCACACGGGACGATAGAGAGCAACTGCCTCATGGCGGCTGCCCGATGGCGACCGCCCTACAGGCAGGTAGGGAGGAGCACCATGGACGGACTCGTCGTACTCGCCGTGTCCGTGTGTCTGCTCGGCCTGACCGTGCTCCTGGTGGTGCGCTCGCTCGGCCGACGCGACCTCGGCACCGCACCCCCGGATCTGCTGCGCGAGGACGCACTCGCCGACCTCGAAGAGGCCGAGTGGACACCGAGGGACGAACAACCCCGACGGACCGACACCGCCGTCACCCCGGACCCGCGCACCTGCCGGTGATCGCGGGCCCGGGGCCGGTCCGGCGGTTCGCCACGACCCGCTACGGCACCTCCGGTACCTCCGGTACCTCCGGTACCTCCGGTTCCGGGGGTGTCTCGGGTCGGGTCTGGGCCCGGCCGGTCGGGGCGTTCGGCGGCGGTTCCGCGTCGGCGGCCACCACCTGGGCCCGGGCCCGGTCGATCCGCCGATGCCAGCGCGCCACCCCGGGGTCGTGGGCCGGGTCGGCGGACCGGGACAGCGCCACCCCGTAGCCCAGTTGCGCGCGCTGGAGCCGACTGCGCGCCCGGGCCGCCTTGCGCCCGTGCTCGCGCCGGGCCGCTTCCACCGCGTCCTTGCGGGTCTTGTTCGACGCGAGCGCGGCCAATTCGCCCAGCGGCAGCAGCTCCGGCTCGTCGCCCACCGCGCGGGCGAACCGCCGGAACTCCTGCCGGGCCGCGAGCCGGTAGACGTAGCTCGCCACCGCCAGCACGACCAGGCCGTTGAGCACGATCTGCACGATGGTCAGGTACCAGTCGGTGCGCCGCAGCACGATCTCCACGAGCGGCGAGTTGTTCACGAAGTGCAGGCCCCAGGCGACCACGTACAGCGCGATGGCGGCGGCCACGCGCACCGGCGGCGACCGCCGCACTCCGACCAGCACGTACGCCACGCCCGCGCCGGTCATCGCGGTGAACGCCGCGTGGCTCCACAACCCGTTGACGACGGCCCGGACGAAGAAGCTGGCCACGACGCCGCCGGTCCAGATCTCGCCGGACTGGATCGCCGCGTTCAGCCCGTACAGGATGTTCTCCACGACCTGGAAGCCCAGGCCGACCAGCGCGCCGATCACGAAGCCGTCGAGCACGCTCTCGAAGACCCGGCGGTTGATCAGGATCAGCGTCACCACGCCGAGCAGTTTCAGCGTCTCCTCGACGATCGGCGCGGAGATCGAGGCGCCCCAGTCGGTGGAGAACTCCGGGTCCAGCTTGGCCAGATAGCTGAGCAGGTTGTCGTTGGCCACCAGGGCGAACCCGGTCGCCACCAGGCCGCCCCACAACACCGCCGCCACACAGAACGACAGCGGCTCGCGCTCGAACAGGTCCAGGTGGGTGATCACCGCGAGCGCCGGGATCAGCCACAGCGTGTTGATCACCACGCTCAGCACCAGCGCGCCCGACGGAGCCGCCGAGGACAGCCGGACGAAGTTGGGCACCACGCTCGCCGCACCGAGCGCGAGCACGATCGGATACAGCCAAAACGCCGCCCGCCTGGGCTGCACGATGCCGCCCGCGTCCCGGCGACCGCGCCGGTCGGTCAGCGGAGCCACACTCACGACGCGGTCACCTCCACCGAGTCGAGCATGGTCACCACGTCGTCGGCGATCGCGGCGGTCAGCGGCGCGGTGTGCCGGGCGGTGAGCGACACGCCCAGTCCCTGGCCGCCGGCGACCAGGACGGTCAGCGTGCCGGCCACGGTGTGTCCGGTGATCGGCGCGACCAGGCCGGTGAGGCCGCGCGCGGTGGTCACCTTGGCGGGGTCGCCGCCGACCCGCCCGCGCCCGGTCGCCGCGTAACGGCGCGCCGCCGCCCGGAACGCGCCCGCCGCCGAGGACTGCCGGCCCAGCGGGGTCAGCCGATACGTGGTCGCCCCCTTGACCAGCACGCTGACCAGATCGGCCTGGGACGCGCCCCGGTCCACCTGCCAGCCGAGCGCGGGTTGGTACCGGAAGGTGCCCAGCGTGACCACCTGCCCGGCCCGCACCGGCGCGGCGCCGACCACGGAGCGGTTGAGCAGGTAGGGAACCGCGATCAGGATCACCATCACGACGGCGACGACGCACGTCGCCCGCAGCCCGTGCGGCCCCCGCATCAGGCGTGACCACAACCTGCCGGGATCCGGTTTCGAGGAGTTCGACGAGTTCGCGGAGTCGGGGGAGGGCGGTCGCGGGACCGGTGCTGTGACGGACAAGCGCGGCTCCTGTCGGTGGGAAACCTGCGGGGGCAGGGTCTGCGCCGGTACCCCCACCACTTCGGAAAGTCACTCCGCCATCGGCCGAAGGAGTGATCCGGGCACGGGGAAATCACGACAACGCTGTTTACGTCCCGCCGATTGATGGACGGCTGTTACAGAGCAGCCCGATCACCGTTTCGCCGCCCGGTTAAGGTCGTTTTTGTCAACAGCACCCCCCTGACGCCTGCCGGAGCTCTTCCTTTGAACCCCCTTTCCGCACGCCGTCCTCGCGCGACGGCGCTGCTCGGCGCCGTACTGCTCGCGGTGACCGCGGTCGCGTGCGGCTCCTCGTCCGGCGACTCCACGGTCGACCACGCCAAGAGCACGGCCACGCCCCGGCAGTCCGGGCAGTCCTCCGGTCAGCCCGCGAAGCCCGCCGCCCCCAGCAAGGTCGTCATGCCGACCGGGCCCACGACGAACTTCACCACGGCGACGAACACCACCGTCGGGCCGATCATGATGACCAGCTACACCGGCCCCAAGTCGGGCGTCACCGGCAAGGTGTGGGTGTGGCTGCCGCCGGAGTACAACGACCCGGCCTTCGCCAAGCACGGCTTCCCGGTCCTGACGCTCTACGCCGGCGGACAGAGCAACGGCTACAACACCTGGACCGACAACCAGCTGCCGATCCAACAGATGGCCGTAGCCGAGACGAAGGCGGGCAAGACCCACCCCTTCATCATGGTGATGCCGGTGCAGAACCTGGAGAAGGACGAGAAGCGCAGCCTGGAGTGCAGCGACATCCCCGGGCAGCCGAAGATGGGCACGTGGATGTCACAGGACATCCCCGACCTGGTCAAGGCCAACTTCCGCACCCTGCGCGACCCGGCGGGCTGGGGTCTGATGGGTGCCTCCACGGGCGCGTTCTGCAGCGTGAAGCTCGCACTCCAAAACCCCCAGCAGTTCAAGGTCGCGGTGCCGATCGACGGCTACTTCAACCCGGACAGCCCGCTGTGGAAGGGCCACGAGGCGGAGCGGCTGGCCAACAGCCCCGATCACATGATCGCGGAAGGCAAGGCGAACATCGACGTGCTCGCGACCGCGGGCGGCGGGGACCCGGCCGAGGTACGCCTGGTCAAGGCCTTCGTCGCCAAGGCGGCGGCACCCGTTCGCATCGAGTATTACGAGCAGCCCGCCGGCAGGCATCTCACTTCGCACTTCAAGAAGATGATCCCCGACCTGCTCGGCTGGCTCGGCCGGCACATGTCCCCACCCACCGCCGACTGACCGTGTCCGGATCGTCGCTGAATCACCCTGGAAGACGACAGTGAGTCTGACCGGTACCCCCTTCTACATAACGACCATCGTGCTGGCGATAGCGGCCGTGGTGCTGGCGCTGTTCGCGTGGAACCACATCCCGGGCCCCAACCCGGTGAAAATCATCGCCCGGCTGTTCATGCTGGTCACCTGCCAGTTCACCGCCATCCTGATGGTCTTCGTCATGGTCAACAACGCGAACAGCCTCTACGACACGTGGGACGACTTCCTCGGCACGGGCGGCAGCCACGTGGTCGAGGCGCGCGAGCCCGCTCCGCCGCCCGCGCCCGAGCAGAAGCTGCTCACCAAGTTCGATCCGGCCGGTGACGGCAAGATGGGCGAGGGCGTCCAGGAGACCACCCTCAAGGGCCCGCAGTCGGGGGTCGAGGCCGAGGTCTACGTGTGGCTGCCGCCGCAGTACAAGGACCCGGCGTTCGCGGACAAGAAGTTCCCGGTCGTCGAATTGCTGCCCGGCTACCCGGGTTCGGCCAAGGCCTGGTTCGGCACGCTGGACGTCAACAAGCAGCTCAAGAGCATGATGGCCAAGGGCGAGGTGGCCCCGTTCATCCTGGTCTCACCGCGCACCAAGCTGCTCGCGGGCCAGGAGGACACCGGCTGCGCGGACGTCCCGGGCAAGGCCAACGCCGACACCTGGATCTCGGGCGACGTGCGGCGCATGGTGATCGACAACTTCCGCGCCGAGTCCGACCCCAAGCACTGGGCCATCGCGGGCTACTCGGCCGGCGCCCACTGCGCCACCCGAATGGCCCTCCTCCACCCGGACCGCTACGGCGCCGGAGTCAGCCTGTCCGGCTACAACGACCCCAAGGGCGAGTCCGACTCGGTCACCTCAAAAGACCCGGCCCTGCGAGTCTCCTCCAACCCCCTGACCATCCTCAAAAACGCCCAACAACCCCCCAAGATCGCCCTCTACATGGCCGGCGAAAAGGGCGACGGCTTCGGCGACGCCCAAGCCCTCAAAGCCGCCGCCAAGCCCCCCACGGCCATCACAGTCGCCGAAATCTCCGGCGGCGGCCACGGCACAGACGTCTGGCGCCGAATGGTCCCCGACGTCTTCCGCTGGCTGACCAAAACGATGGTCTGAACAAAGTCAACGTAAACTCAGCCCGGCCGGCGCTTGAGGCCAAACAGCCCGGCCGGCGCTTGAGGCCAAACAGCCCGGCCGGCGCTTGAGGCCAAACAGCCCGGCCGGCGCTTGAGGCCAAACAGCCCGGCCGGCGCTTGAGGCCAAACAGCCCGGCCGGCGCTTGAGGCCAAACAGCCCGGCCGGCGCTTGAGGCCAAACAGCCCGGCCGGCGCTTGAGGCCAAACAGCCCGGCCGGCGCTTGAGGCCAAACAGCCCGGCCGGCGCTTGAGGCCAAACAGCCCGGCCGGCGCTTGAGGCCAAACAGCCCGGCCGGCGCTTGAGGCCAAACAGCCCGGCCGGCGCTTGAGGCCAAACAGCCCGGCCGGCGCCTGAGGCCAAACAGCCCGGCCGGCGCCTGAGGCCACACAGCCCGGCCGGCGCCTGAGGCCACACAGCCCGGCCGGCGCCTGAGGCCACACAGCCCGGCCGGCGCCTGAGGCCAAACAGCCCGGCCGGCGCCTGAGGCCACACAGCCCGGCCGGCGCCTGAGGCCACACAGCCCGGCCGGCGCCTGAGGCCACACAGCCCGGCCGGCGCCTGAGGCCACACAGCCCGGCCGGCGCCTGAGGCCACACAGCCCGGCCGGCGCCTGAGGCCACACAGCCCGGCCGGCGCCTGAGGCCACACAGCCCGGCCGGCGCCTGAGGCCACACAGCCCGGCCGGCGCCTGAGGCCAGGCGTTACACCTCGCGTACGTGGACCCCCGCCCCCTCCGCCAGGAGCGAGTGCAGGGACAGGAACACCTTCCGCGCCTCCACCGCGTTCCAGTCCGCCGGCAACAACTCCGCCGGCAACCCCGGGTCCAGATACGGCAACCGCCGCCACTGGGTGAGCATCGGCACATAGGCCCGAAACGCCTCCCCCGGCGAAATCACCGCCCGCCCCCCAAGCTCCGCCGCAACCGGCCCATACGCGTCCGTGAACAGCGCGTACTGCTCCTCGATCGCCTCGAAGTCCCACCACTCCCCGACCGCCTCGCCGAGCCGCGTCGCACTGGCCGCATCCCCCGTGAACAGGTGTACGTAGTCCGCCAGTTCAACCCGCTCCAGCGTCCGCCGAGCGTCCTCCAACAACCGCGCCGGCGCGATCCACACCCCCGGCGACACATTGCCGAACCCCAGCCACGTCAACCGCGACCGCAACTGGTGCCGATGCGCCCGCTCCGACTCCGGCACCGAGAAGATCGCCAGCACCCACCCGTCCGACAGCCGCGCCGGCTCCAGATTGCCGAAGATCCGCCGATCGCCCTCGTCGAAGATCGACTCCATCGCCGGACTCAGCCGATAGCCGGTCCCCTCCCGCCGCTCCTGGATAAGCGTGCCGCGCTTCTTCAGCCGCGAGATCGCCGACCGCACCGCCGGTGCGTCCACGCCGAGTTCGCCCATCAGCACGATCAGGTCGGCGATCGAGATCCACCCGCCGAGCCCACGCACGAACGCGCCGTACACGGTGTTGATCAGGGAACTGGGCCGGGCCGAGGTCTCCGCCATGGTCGCCTTCCTCGCGGAGTCTGGTTCGGCGGTGATCCTATCCGGGCGCAGGCCCCGCCCCGGCGACCGGCGTACCCTCGGCCGCGCGCCGCCGCAGTTCCCCGCGCCGCAGCTTGCCGGTGTTCGTACGCGGCAACTCGTCCACGAACTCGACCAGACGCGGGTACTTGTACGGAGCCATCGTCTGCTTCACGAACCCCTGCAACGCCCGCGCCGTCGCCTCGTCCGGGCTCACCCCGGGGTGCAGCACCACATACGCCTTGACTACCAGCCCCCGCCGCACATCCGGCGCCCCGACCACGCCGCACTCCGCGACGTCCGGATGCGCACCGAGCACCGCCTCGACCTCGGGCCCGGCGATGTTGTACCCGGAAGAGACAATCATGTCGTCACTACGCGCCTGATACCAGAAATAACCATCCTCATCCCGCACATACGTATCACCGGTGATATTCCACCCATAACACACATAATCCACTTGCCGAGCGTCATCGAGATAGCGACACCCCGTCGGCCCCTTCACCGCCAGCCGTCCCGGCGTCCCGTCCGGCACGGGCGAGCCGTCCGACCCGAGCACCACGGCCCGAAAACCCGGCACCGGCAGCCCGGTCGCCCCCGGCCGGATCGCATCGTCGGCCGCGGAGACGAACACGTGCAGCAGTTCGGTGGCGCCGATCCCGTCGATGATCCGCGTCCCGATCGCGTCGTGGTACGCCTGCCACACCCCGACCGGCAACGCCTCCCCCGCCGACACGCACCGCCGCACGCCCGCGAGCAGGTCGACGAGCCCGGCGCCGAGGATGGCCCGATACGCGGTCGGCGCGGTGAACAGTACGGTGACCCGCCGCTCGGCCACCACGGCCGCCAGCTCCTCAGGCGTCGCCCGCTCCAGGAGCAGCGTGGCCGCGCCCACCCGCAGCGGGAACACCACCAGCCCACCGAGCCCGAAGGTGAAGCCCAGCGGCGGCGTCCCGGTGAACAGGTCGGTCGGCTCGGGCCGCAGCACATACGCGGAGAACGTATCGGCGATCGCCAACACGTCCCGATGGAAGTGCATCGTCGCCTTGGGCCGCCCGGTCGTCCCGGACGTGAACGCGATCAGCGCCACGTCGTCGCACGCGGTGTCGACCGCCTCGAACACGGTGCTCTTCGCGGCGCAGCGGGCGGCCAACGTACCCTCCCCCGCCCCGCCGTAGTCGATCACGCGCAGCCCGGGGGTGTCGGCGGCCTCCAGCTCGGCGGTGAAGCGGTGGTCGCACAGGGCCACGACGGGTCGGGCGATCCGGTGGATGGTGTCGAGTTCGTGCGCGCGCAGCAGTGGCATGGTGGTCACCACGACCGCGCCGGCCTTCAGCGCGCCGAACCAACTCGCGACCAGCCAGGGGTTGTTGGGGCCGCGCAGGAGGATCCGATGACCGGGCAGCACGCCCAGGTCCTCGGTCAGCACGTGCGCGATCTGGTTCGCGCGGGTGAGCAGGTCGCCGTAGGTCCAGGTCTCCGTCGCGGTGACCAGGCACCGCCGTTCGGCCCCGTGTCGGGCGATGGTGTCGTCGAGCAGGGCCGAGGCGCAGTTGAGCCGGTCGGGATAGCGCACCTCCGGCACATCGAAGACCAGTTCGGGCCACTGCTCGGCGGGCGGCAGCCGATCCCGGCAGTACGTGTCGACGTGCGCGGAGGGACGGAGCTGCATGAGGGCACCTCATCCTGTTGCCATCGTGACGACAGTCAACGGTACGCGACACCCGCACGGGATGACATCCCCTCGGCGCACCCGCAGCCGCCTCGGCCCACCACCCGCCCCACCCTCAGGCCGACCCCCCGTTCACCACCAGCACCGTGCCGCGCCCGATCGCACAGACCGTCTCGGTGCCATCCTCCGCGCACATGATCAACGTGCAGTCGCACACCGCCTGCCGCCGCCCCGCATGCACCACGTGCGCCTCGGCCCGCAACATCACCCCCTGCGCCGGCCGCAGATATTGGACCTGGACACTGCCGGTCAGCACCGCCGCCCCCAGCGTGCTGCCCGCAGCGAACGTGATCGTGTTGTCCGCCGCATACGCCAGCACGCCGCCGTGCAAGTAGCCGTTCTGCTGCCGGAGTTCGTCCCGCACGTCGACCTCCAGGACGGCCCGCCCGGCGCCGAACCCGGTGACCCGGGCACCGACGAGCCGGCTGAACGGCTGGGCCGCGAGCACCTTCTCGGCGAAGTCGAGCCCGAGGGGGCCGGTCGACGGGCCGGCGGGGGTGTCGGTCATGGCGCTACCACCGTTCGTTCGGGAGCCGGATGCCCGACCATCGATATCAGAGTCGGCCCGCCCGCCACCGTGCGCCCTCGGGCACAATCGGGACGTGTTCGAACTGCTGCCGGGCGTGGGCGTGGTGCTGCCGCGCGGCGCCGGCATGTTGCGCTTCGGGATGAGCGAGCAGCGGGCCCAGTGGACGTTGTCCACGGTCCTGGACGTACGCGCCTACTGGTCCTGCGCCGGCACCCGCTACCACGACGACGGCCACCGGAGGTTCTGGAGCTTCGGCGGCTCCCTGGGCACCCTGCGCGTGGACGTGACCGGCTCCGAACACGGGTGCCGCACCATCGCCTTCGAACGACTGCCGGGCACGACGACGGATCCGGTGGTGTGGCGGGACGTGGACCTGTTCGGGTATCCGGCCGACGAGGTCGAGGCGGCGCTGCCGGGGGCGGCGGAGCGCGAGCGGATCGGGCTGCTGCTGGACCCGCCCGCCGCCGGGACGGCCGCGTCGACCGACGACCGGCCGACCCGGGTGCGCCTGACCACCGAGGACGTGTCGGCGTACCGCCCCGGCTGATCGCCCCCACCCGCCGGATGCGCTTCGTCACACGGCACCACGATGGCGAATTTGGACAGCTTCCCTTACCGTAGGCCCCCGTTTCGGCCCGGCCCACAACAAGGAGCGACGTCATGGCGCAGGAAAAGCTGGGTGTGGCGATCGTCGGGACCGGATTCGGGTGCATCACCCACCTGCCGGCGTTCCGGGACGCGGGCTTCGAGGTACGCGCCCTCGTCGGCCGGGACCCCGCCCGCACCGCCGAGCGCGCCGAGCGCTTCGGCGTCCCGCACGCGTACACCGACCTCGACGCGGCGCTCGCCCTCGACGGCGTGGACGCGGTGAGCGTGGTCACTCCCCCGCACGCCCACGCCGAGATCGTGCTCGCCGCGATCGCGGCCGGGAAACACGTGGTCTGCGAGAAGCCGTTCGCGAGCGACGCGACCGAGGCGGCCCGGATGCTGGCCGCCGCCGAACAGGCGGGCGTGGTGCACCTGTTGGGCACCGAGTTCCGCTGGCAGTCGTCCCAGGCGCTGCTCGCCCGGCTGATCGCCGCCGGTGCGATCGGCGAACCCCGGCTCGCCACCTGGCTGTTGCACATCCCGGTACTGACCGGCCCGGCCGCCGAGGTGCCCGCGTGGTGGGGCCGGGCCGAGGACGGCGGCGGCTGGCTCGGCGCGCACGCCTCGCACTGGATCGACCAGATCCGGCACACGCTGGGCGAGTTCGAGGGGGTCAGCGCCGGCCTGCCGCTGGTCGCGGATCGGCCGGGGCAGAGCGCGGAGGACACCTTCAATGTGCGCTTTCGCACGGTGACCGGGGTGGAGGGCACGCTGCAGAGTTCGGCCGGCGTCTACGGTCCGCCGCTGATGACCACGCGCGTGGCGGGCACGCACGGCACGGCCTGGGTCGAGTTCGACGACGTGTGGCTCGGCGACGCCGGCGGCGACCGCCGGGTGGACATCCCCGAGGACCTGGCCAACCCGGACCCGATCGCGCCGCCGTCCGACCTGATGCACACCGCGTACGACCTGCTGCACTCGATGGGCATCGACCGCGCGCCCTACGCCCGCCTGGCCGGCACCTTCGCCGCGCTGATCGCCGGCGACCCGATCCCCGACCACCCGCGTCCCGCCGACTTCGCCGACGGCGTGGCCGGCCAACGTGTCCTCGACGCGATCCGCGCCTCCGCCGCGTCGGGCGGCGCGTGGGTGGCCTGCGGCTGAGCACGCCCGCGGCTCAATCGCCCCGGGTGTGCGAGTTCAGCGGAGTCGGGTGGGCGTGATGCAGCGCGGCCAGGC
Source organism: Embleya australiensis (assembly GCF_051903075.1). Taxonomy (NCBI): domain Bacteria; kingdom Bacillati; phylum Actinomycetota; class Actinomycetes; order Kitasatosporales; family Streptomycetaceae; genus Embleya; species Embleya australiensis. The sequence continues at coordinate 6,467,344 of NZ_CP182422.1, read as the reverse complement.
CGTACAGCACCCGTACGTCCGGCCAGTCGACCTCGACCAGGTACCGGTTCTCGAAGTCGTCGTCGAAGAAACGGAACACGTCCGCTCCACCGCGCGTCCACCGGGTCTTGATCGGCATCCGGGGAAACTCGCCGCCGAACAGGATGGCCGCCGCCATCACCGCCCACACCGGTGAGAACAACCACCACCAGCACCAACCGACCACCTCGCCCTTGACCGCGTACAGCGTTCCCCCGTCGGGCAGTTCGACGTGCCACGAGGTCCGCCGCGGGGGCAGCACGCTCCCGCGGCGACGGGTGACCCGCCCCAGCGGCTCACCCGCCGGGCCGAGGATGCGGTAGACGGCCCCGGTGTCGTCGGCCGACTCGGTCTCGACCGTGATCGCGGCCGACTCGCGCCGGGGGTCGGCCCACAACGTCAGGTGCCGCCAGTCCTTGTGCCGCCCGCCCCCGTCCGGCCGGGCGTCGTCGATGTACAGCAGGTCCTCGAAGCTGTCGTGCCGCCCGGAATCCCGCCGCATCCCCAGCGCCGAACCCCGCCAGACGTCCTCCGGCAACTTACGAAGCGCCATCGAACCGTGCCGTCCCCGAATCCCGAACACGGCACCTCGCGCGACACCGACCGCAGACCTCATCCGCTCCCCCGAAAAGCCCCGGCGACCCGCGCCGACCCCATGGCGACTCCATGGCGCCAGACGGATGGTACGGCCTACGGAATCGTTCGTTCCGACCGGAGCGGGTCGGGTCCGCCCGACCCGCCTTTCGAGCCAACAGGCCCTCGGCGTGCCGGAGAAGGAACGGTTTCACTCCTCCAGTGCCTCCGGGCGCAGGTCCAGCCGGCGCAACAGCTGGGCGTTGAGGGCGACCACGACCGTGGACAGGCTCATCAGGATGGCTCCCACCTCCATCGGGAGCACCACGCCCGCCCAGGCCAGCACGCCGGCGGCGAGTGGGACGGTGACGATGTTGTAGCCGGCCGCCCAGACCAGGTTCTGCCGCATCTTGCGGTAGACCGCGGTGGACAATCGGCGTACGCCCAGCACCGCGCGGGGGTCGTCGGAGGCCAGCACCACGCCCGCCGACTGCACCGCGACGTCCGTGCCCGCACCGATCGCGATGCCGACGTCGGCCCGGGCCAGCGCCGGGGCGTCGTTGACACCGTCACCGACCATGGCCACCCGCAGGCCCCGGGACTGGAGTTCGGCCACCTTGGCGTCCTTGTCGCCGGGCAGCACCTCGGCGAAGACCTCGTCCACCCCGAGATCCCGGCCCACCCAGGCGGCCACCTGGCGCGCGTCCCCGGTGAGCATCCCCACCCGTACCCCGGCCGCATGCAACTCCCGTACCGCGTCCCGGGATTCGGGCCTGATCTCGTCCTCCAGGGCCAACGCCCCGACGACCTCGTCGTCGGCCGACACGTACAACACCGCCGCACCGCGCTCGACCCACTCATCGGTGGTCGCCGCCACCTCGTCGGGCACCCGGACCCCCGTCTCGCGCAGCAGTGCGGGCCCGCCGACCCGGACCCGGGCGCCACCCACGTCCGCCTCGACCCCGCGCCCGGTCATCGACCGGAACCCGGTCGCGGCGTCCGGCCGCCCGCGCTCCTCGGCGGCCCGTACGATCGCCCGGGCGAGCGGGTGTTCGCTCTCCCGCTCGGCCGCACCGGCGAGCAGCAGCACCTTCGATTCGTGCCATCCGGGCGCCGCGACGGCCCCGGTCACCGCCGGCGCGCCGCGCGTGAGGGTGCCGGTCTTGTCGAACAGCACCACATCGACGTCACGCATCCGTTCCAGCGCGATCCGGTCCTTGATCAGGATGCCCTGCCGCGCCGAGAGTTCGGTGGAGATCGCGATCACCAGCGGGATGGCGAGGCCGAGCGCGTGCGGGCAGGCGATCACCAGGACGGTGACCGTACGCTCGATCGCCGATCCACCTTCCCCGAGCAACGACCAGGCGAGCAGGGTCAGTACGGCCGCGCCCGCCGCGTAGTAGAACAGCAGCGCCGCCGCCCGATCGGCCAACGCCTGGGCGCGCGACCGGGATTGTTGCGCCTCGGCGACCAGCCTCCGGATCCCGGCCAGTTGGGTGCCCTCGCCGGTCGCGGTCACGGTGACCCGTACCGCGCTGTCCATTGCCACCGTGCCGGCAACCACGGTGTCCCGCACCTTGTGCGGCACCGGCCGGGATTCGCCGGTGATCATCGACTCGTCGAACTCGGCGGCGCCTTCGGTGATCGTCCCGTCCGCCGGTACGCGCCCACCGGAACGCACGAGCACGGTGTCACCGATCTCCAGTTCGGCCGCCGGGACGCGCTCGAACTCCCCGTCCGGGCCCACTCGTTCCGCTTCGTCGGGGAGCAGTGCGGCGAGCGCGTCCAGGGCTCCCGAGGCGGCGCCGAGGGCCCGCATCTCCAGCCAGTGGCCGAGCAGCATGATGTCGACCAGCAGGACCAGTTCCCACCAGAAGTCCAGGTCGTGCGAGGCGATCCCCAGGGTGGAGGCCCAGGACGCGCCGAACGCGACGGTGATCGCCATCGCGATCAGGGTCATCATCCCCGGCTGTCGCGCGGCCAGTTCGTCGCGGGCGCCGGTGAGGAACGGCCATCCGCCGTAGCCGAACACGACGGTGCCGAGCAGCGGCGGAATCCAGGAGGATCCGGTGAACGAGGGCTCGTGGTAACCGATTACGTCCGCGAGCATCGGGCTCAACACGAGCACCGGGACGGAAAGCAGCAGACTCAGCAGAAACTTCCGCCGAAACATCTCGGCGTGCCCGGCGTGCCCGGCGTGCCCGCCATGCCCCTCGTGCTCGGCGTGCCCGCCATGCTCGGCGTGCCCGGCACCATGCGTAACGTGCCCCACCCGCCCCGCCCCGTCGGCGAGTTCCGCGTCGCTCGGATCCCCGTCCCGGCTCGCATGCTCGTCCCGGTCGATCCGCCCGCGCTCCATCGTGATCCCTTCCCTCGACTCCTCGGCCGCCACCCATCCGTCACATATACCACCCAGGGGTATATACAACACCGACCGACCCGCGCTGATTCCTTGTGATTCCGACAGAACCGTCCGCATCTCGGGCCCGCGGCGGTATAACCAGAGACCAGCCCCTCTCCCCCGGGAGGCCAAAATGGTGCGTCAACCCCGGTCCCGCAGCGTCGACTGGTTGTGGTGGGCGACCTCGTCGGGTGAACTGCAGCCCTTCCTGGACCATCCGGACCACGATCAACAGGAGATAGCCCGGGAAAAATCGGCGGTCGCCGTACAACTGGCCCGCCTCGGCGACCCACTCGTCGACTGTCTGGCGGCAATCGCCCCCGACGTCCTCGCCGACGCCCTGTGGCGGTTGCCGAACCCCACCCGTACCGACACCCTGCGTGCCCTGCGGGTGCCGCCCGCCCGGCGCCCCACCCCCGCGATCGCGGAACACGCGCTCAAGCGGCTGCGCAAGCAGACCGCGAGCGTGCGCGGCTACACCGCCCAGGTGGTCACACTGCCCGTACTGCGGGTGTTACTGCCCGCGACCCTCGACACCGATCCGGGCGCCCTTGACGGCGAGATCCTGGAGAGCCTGAAGACCTCGGGGTTCACCCCCGACCTGGTGCGGCTCACCGCGCTCGCCGACTGGGGCTTCAGCTGCCAGGCCGCCGCGCTGCTGCGTCTCGCCCTCACCGAGGCCGATCTCGCGCTGCCCGGCTGGCCCGCCGACGTGATCACCGACATCGTGGCCGCCTGCCGCCGGTTCGAGGAGTTCTGCCGAAACCGGATGTGTGGCGGCGAGGAACCCCCGTCCCCGCTGCGCTCGCTCGACGACGCGCTCGGCCGGGCCCGGGCCGCCGCCGACTCGATCACCGCCGCCGTCGCCGCCGGTCGGGCCCCGGAGGACGCCGACCTGACCATGCTCACGCACGTGGGCCCGGCGTTGACCGAGGCCCGCGAGGCGGTCGGCGCGCTGGTCGGCGCCGAACCGGACACCCTGCCCGAGGACCGACCGGGCCTGGCCGCCACGATCACCGCGCACGAGGCCGCCGTACACGCTCGCGAACTCGCCGACGTGGATCGCTTCCGACACCTGGCCGGCCCACCCGCGCACGAGCCGGCGATCAACGAACTCCGCGAGCTGGCCGCCGACCTGAGCGAGCGTCACGAGAACTGGGAACCGGACGACCGACGCCGCGTGTGCGCCCTGGCCGACCTCGGCGCGCTGATCGACGCGATCGCGGCCGACCGGGACGACGGCGTGGACGAGTTGGCCGAAACGGTCCGCCCCCACCTGCCCGACCCGACCATCGTCAACGCCGCGTTACGCGGCCGGTTGTCCTGGCACCGGACATCGGACCCCACCCCGAACACCGAGGCCGAGACCGAGGCCCCCTCCGAACCGGCCGGCGACACCGAAGAGCCGCCGCAAGCCCCGCCCCCGGCAGCCGACACCGCGTCACCCGAAACGGAGGACACCCGGGAGGACCGGGTCGACCCGGTCGAGCGAGACGAGAAAGCCGCATCGGGCGCCGGCACTGACGAGACGACGGCGCGGCCCGACGAACCCGAGCACACCGAGGGGACCGGGCAGCCCGGCCGAACCGGCCCGGTCCCACACAGCGACTCCGCCGACCCAGCACCTCCGACCACCCCCGACCCCGAATCCGTCGTCCTGCTCGGCGAGCTGATCGGTCGCGGCGACTACGCCTCCGCGCACGCCCACGGCGCCGACGATCCGGAACGCCTCTCCGCGCTGCGCGCCCTCGCCCTCGCCGACGGCGCGCGTTCGGACACCGGCGCGCTCGCGATGTCGCTGCGGGACGAACTCGACGAGATGGCGATGCGCTCGCCCAGCCACGACCGCGCGACCCAGCTGCTGACCGTGGCCGCCGCCGCCCGCGCCGCCGTGTTGTGTGGGCACAGCACGTACGGCCTGCTCCAGGAGGCCGCCGCCGGCCTGAGCGACCTGCCCGCCGTGGCCGGCCTGGCCCGACACATCGCCACCGGCTCCGCCCAGGGCCTGCTCGGCGGCTCGCGCAACCTCGGAGCCCTGGCCGCCCTGGCCGAGGCCGAGGCGGGCGCCGCGACCTGTGCCGCCGACGCCGCCGAGGCCCTGCGGCATCCGCGCCACCTGCGCTTCCCGCGTGCGACCTCGATCGCCCAGCTGTGGTGGCGTCCCGAGGACGGCCTGCTCGGTCGCATGTTGCGGCTCGCGGGCGGCAACGACCGGCGCGATCTGGAGGAGGTCGCCGAGACGTTGCGCCGGCTCACCAAGCATCACGAGCTGGAGAACCGGCTGTCCGCGATCGACGAGGAGTTCCGCAACGGCAAGGGCCACCGCCTGGAGGGCCCGGCCCGCCGGCGACTGCTCGAATACGCGCGCGAGTCGCTGGGCACGATCGGCCGCTGGGTGGACGCGATGCGACGGGTGGTCGAGACCGAGGCGGAGGCCGAGTCGTGGATCGCCGGCCCGCTCACCGATCTGCGCCACACCCTGATCGCCGACCGCCCCGAGGCCGAACGCGAACTCGCCGACCTCGCCGCGCACACCGGCGACCCGGTCGTCGCCGGCGCCGCCCGAGCCGCCGCCGCCAGCCTGGCCGCAACCCTGGACCTCCTCGACGGGCGTCCGCTCACCGGCCCCGAACCCGCTCCTGCCTCGATCCTCGGCACTCCTCCGGAGCCCGCCACGTCCGCGGACCACCCCACCGAGCCACCACCCACATCCGCGACCCTCCCCCGAACAACCCTCGACCCCGGGCTCGACGAAACCCCGCCCACGGGACCGGCCGCGGCCCGAATACCACCCCGCCCCACCGACCCCCCACCGTCCAACCCGACCGCCGCGACCCAGCTACTCCCCCCGGACGCCCACTGACCCACGAGGACGCCGGGCCGACCAGCACACAACCCCGAGCCCGCACCACACCGAGCACGCACGTCCGGGCCCGCGCCCCCATCAGGCGCATCCCACCCTGGGCCCACACCACATCCGCACCACCGCACGCAGCCACACCATCGGTCCCAGGGGTCCCGCCCACCCTTGGCTCACCGATCACCGACCCCGGCCGCCCGAGCGCAGCCGCCCACCGGCGGCCCTACGGGACCTCTTCCTCCGGGATGATGTGCATCGCCGCCTCCTCGGCCCCGGCCGCGCCGCCGTCGATGCCGACATCGTGGGCGATCGCCTCCGACTCGGTGTCCTCGTGCGCGCCCTCGTCCGCCGCGACCAGCCGGCCCGCCCTGGGATCGGGGCCGCCCTCCCACTCGTCCGACACCGCGTCGTCGTCGGCGATGTCCGGCTCCTCCTCGGCCAGCAGCTGGTCGAGCGATTCGCCGCGTCGGGACTCCTCGGGCGTATTGCCGTACCGCTCCGCCGCCGACCAGCGGTCGGGCGGCACGATCCCGGTGTCGAGCGGGTCGTACGACAGGTCGTCGGTGGACAGTGTGTCCTCGGGGCCGAGGACGCCGTCGTCGCCGGGAGTGTCCGGGGAATCCTCGACCGGGTCCCACGTGTCGTCGCTCATGGCCTGTCACCTTCCCTGATGTGCTCGTGCCCGCGTGCCCGGGACACAACCCTGTCCCCGGCGATCCGAGTACGGTGCCCAGCGTCCGCCGGTTCATTCGAACCTGTCCGGCGACGCCCCCGCCTGGCAGCATCTACCCGTGCCAACGAGTCGGGGACGTATCGCCATCGCCGGCCGCCGCCTGGAGACGAGCCGGACGGCCGGGGCCGGGTCGACCCACCCCCTGTTCGCCAAGTCCGGCCTGGTGGTGCGCGGCGGCACGGCGGTCGACCTGGAGGTGGTACCGACCCCCGGCCGCGGCGCGGCGATCGGCTGGGGCAATCGCGACACCATGGCCGGCGCGATCCGCATCCCGTACTGCGCCGACGGCACAAACGTCGCCGGCGAACCGGCCTGGGTCGCCTTCGCCGGCGGTTTCCACGTCGACCGCCCCGGCTGCGTAAACGCTGATCGTGCGCTCGCGCGGCCTCCAGACCGGGGCCCACGTCCCGGTCGGCGCCGACTGCTGAGCGGACCACACCCGTCCGGCCGGTTGGAGACGGCTCGCGAATCCATGGCCTACGGCCCACCCGAGCGCTCGTTCCAACGAAGTAGGCGGCTTCACCCGTCTCATGCCTGAGGCTGATTTTTCCTGACGGATTTGGACGATCTTTGACCGCCGGCGCAGGGTGGTCCCGGGGGTCAGGGACGGAAGGCCCGGTCCTGCACGGCCGGGGAGGGAGCGGACACGATGCACGAGGCAGCGAACGGGATGCACGAGGCGCAGACGCGCGAGACGAACCGCGACGATTGGCGGACCCTGCACACCGGGACCCGGGAGTCGGCGGCCCGAGCGCTGCGCGCCGACCTGCTGCACGCGGGCATCAGCGAGGCCGACCTGTCCCGACGGGTGACCGAGGCCTGGGCGGGCTCCGTGGTGACCGTCGCGAGCACCGGCCGGCAGTTCCGCGTCACCCGCACCGTCGCCGCCGCGCCGACCGTCTCACTGGGCGACCGCGGATCGAACTGACCGGACGGGGCCACCCGAAGCCGAGACGGTCCGAGACGATCCGAGGCGGGACCTTCCACCGCACCCCCCTGCCGTGCTGTGCTGTGCGCCATGGTCGATGAACCCACATACCCCACGGTTCCGCACCGGCACCGAGGCGTCCCCGCTCACGAGGCGGAAGCCCGCAGCCGTGCCTTCCACGACGTGATGGCCGAGCGTCGAACCGTCCGCGACTTCTCGTCCCAACCGATCCCGGACAACGTGGTCGAATGGGCGATCCGTACCGCCGGCACCGCGCCCAGCGGCGCGAACGTCCAGCCCTGGCGCTTCGTCGTGCTCACCGATCCCGAGCGCAAGCGGCGGCTGCGCGAGGCCGCCGAGCAGGAGGAGCGCGAGTTCTACGCACATCGCGCGTCCGAGGAGTGGTTGGCCGCGCTCGCCCCGATCGGCACCGACTGGCACAAGCCGTTCCTGGAGGACGCGCCGGCGGTGATCGTGGTGTTCGAGGTGCACAAGGGACCCGACTCGCCGCGCCCGTACTACACGAAGGAGTCGGTCGGCATCGCCGTCGGCCTGCTGCTCGCCTCGCTGCACCAGGCCGGACTGGCCACGCTGACCCATACGCCGAGCCCGATGCGCTTCCTCAACGAGGTGTGCGACCGCCCGCCGGAGGAACGGGCCGCGGTGGTCATCCCGGTCGGCTACCCGGCCGAGGACGCCCGCGTCCCCGACATCCACCGCAAGCCGCTGGACCAGGTCCTGGTCCGCCTCTGACCGCGGGCGCGGTCCGGTCCGAACCATCCCCGGGAGCCCTCGGCGCGACCCGAACACCTGCGCCGAGGGCCGCCCCTCTGCGATCCTGAACCGGCACGTTCGGGTCCGGATCAGCCGTACGAACGGGGGGCGTTGATGAGTGTCGTCGCGGGGAAGATCATCGACGAATCGATCGTCGTGGCCGCCGACTCCCAGGTGACCTGGGGCCAGGCCAAGACCGAGGGCACCAAGCTGTACAAGATCGGCGAGAACCTGATCTTCGGCGGTGCCGGACTGTTGCGCGACATCAATCTGATGCGCCTGTTCCTGGACACGCACACCCCGTCGTCCGCCGAGGAGCGCGACGTCCTGGAGTTCTACGCCGAGTTCGTCGAGTGGGGCAAGCGCAAGCTGTCCAGCTTCGAGCCCAAGTCGGAGTTCATGTTCGCCTTCGACGGCAAGCTGTTCGAGACGGGCGGCGACTTCGACGTCTTCTACTACGACTACGGCGCGATCGGCTCGGGGTGGGAGTACGCCCGGGCCGCACTGCACCTGGGCCACACCCCCACGCAGGCGGTCGGCGTCGCGTGCGACCTGACCATCTTCTGCATGCCGCCGGTGACCGAGTTCCGCATACCGCGCCATCCGCAACAATCCGCCGGTCGGGAGCACGAGGTCATCTGAGGACGATCTTCCGTGGGGCCCGCCGCAATCCGGAGCTAACCCTGTGTTTACGTGGACTCTCGTAAGCTCTTACACATGTCCGAACAGCCCATCCCGGCGGACCTGATCGAACTGCAACGCGCGCGTGACGCCGCTTACGAGGCGATCGCCCGATCCGCGGGGCAGGTGTCCGAACACGAGCTCGCCCGCCTGTGGGCCGCGGCCCACGACGCGGTCGCGGCCCTGCACGCCCATCCGGCGATGATCACCAACGCCGACCGCACCCACCTGATGACCCGCCTGCGCCGCGCCGCCCAGGCCGCCTGACCCACCGGCGCGCCCCTGGCCATCGCCGCCCGAGGACGCGGCCGGCTCACCGCGGCCACGCTCGGCGCCGAGCCCACAAACGCCGCCGGCCGCGACGCCGACCCCCGAAAGGGTCGGTGTCGCGGCCGGCGGCGTGCGAGAAATCCCCGGGCTCAGAGGCCCGCGGCGGCCTTGAGCGCGTCCACGCGGTCGGTGCGCTCCCAGGTGAAGTCCGGGAGGTCGCGGCCGAAGTGGCCGTAGGCCGCGGTCTGGGCGTAGATCGGGCGGAGCAGGTCCAGGTCGCGGATGATCGCGGCCGGGCGCAGGTCGAACACCGTGCCGACGGCGGCCTGGATGGTCTCCACCGGCACCGCCTCGGTGCCGAAGGTCTCCACGAACAGGCCGACCGGAGCGGCCTTGCCGATCGCGTACGCGACCTGCACCTCGCAGCGGCGCGCCAGTCCGGCGGCCACCACGTTCTTGGCCACCCAGCGCATCGCGTACGCGGCGGAGCGGTCCACCTTCGACGGGTCCTTGCCGGAGAACGCGCCGCCACCGTGGCGGGCCATGCCGCCGTAGGTGTCGATGATGATCTTGCGGCCGGTCAGCCCCGCGTCACCCATCGGGCCGCCGATCTCGAACCGGCCCGTCGGGTTGACCAGGAGCCGGTAGCCCTCGGTCTCGATGCCCAGTCCGGTCAGCTCCGGCTCGACCACGTATTCGCGGATGTCCGGCGCCAGCAGCGAGTCCAGGTCGATGTCGGCCGCGTGCTGTGAGGAGACCACGACCGTGTCCAGGCGGATCGGCCGGTCGCCGTCGTACTCGATGGTGACCTGGGTCTTGCCGTCGGGACGCAGGTAGGGGATGGTCCCGTTCTTGCGCACCTCGGCCAGGCGCTTGGACAGCCGGTGGGCGAGCGTGATCGGCAGCGGCATCAGCTCGGGCGTGTCGTCGCACGCGTAGCCGAACATCAGGCCCTGGTCGCCCGCGCCCTGGCGGTCCAGCTCGTCCTCGTCGCCGTCGACCCGGTTCTCGTACGCCGTGTCGACGCCCTGGGCGATGTCGGCCGACTGCGCGCCGATGGACACCGAGACACCACAGGAGGCGCCGTCGAAGCCCTTCTTCGAGCTGTCGTAGCCGATCTCCAGAACGCGCTCGCGCACGATCGTGGGGATGTCGGCGTAGCCCTGGGTGGTGACCTCTCCGGCCACATGCACCTGACCGGTGGTGATCAGCGTCTCGACGGCGACCCGACTCTTGGGGTCTTCCTTGAGGAGAGCGTCCAGGATGGAATCGCTGATCTGGTCGGCGATCTTGTCCGGGTGACCTTCGGTCACGGACTCAGAGGTGAACAGGCGGCGGGACACATCGCTCCCTGGGGTTGCAGCGGCTGCTGGCTCTGACAAGTGGGCCCGACCATCCCGACGAGTCCGCACCGGAAGACACGGACGGGAAGGAACGGACGGGTCCACCGAAATGCTGGAGCCGAGTTTATCCCCCCGACCCCCGCAAGCGGGCGGGGTGCCCCCCGAGAACATGGGCGTGGCGTTGCTCACTTTGTGTCAAATTGCAGCCATCAAGCGTAGGGATCGACCGGCGAACTAGCCGAAACGGGACACGACGAGGTCCCAGACGACCTCCGCCAGGTCCTCCTTCGGGCCGTGCGGAACGGGTGTCTCGGCGCCGTCGGCGGCCAGGATCACCGCCTCGTTGACATCCGTGCCGAACGTCAACTCCTCGCCGACCCGGTTGACCACGAGCAGGTCGCACCCCTTGCGCGCGAGCTTGGCGCGCCCGTTGGCGAGTACGTCGTCGGTCTCCGCGGCGAAGCCGACCACCACCTGGCCGGCCCGGGACCGGTCCCGGGAGATCTCGGCGAGGATGTCGGGATTCTTCACCAGCGCGATCGGCTCCGGCTCCGCGTCGGTCTTCTTGATCTTGCCGCCCACCCGGTTCGCCGGGCGGAAGTCGGCGACGGCCGCGGCCATCACCACGCAGTCGGCGTTCTCGGCCGCCTTGGTCACGGCCTCACGCAGCTCCACGGCGGTGCCCACGTGCACCACGTCGGCGCCCGCGGGGTCCGGCAGGCCGGTGTTGGCCTCGATCAGGGTGACCCGCGCGCCGCGGGCGATCGCGGTGCGGGCCAGCGCGTACCCCTGCTTGCCGGACGAGCGGTTGCCGAGGAAGCGGACCGGGTCCAGCGGCTCGCGGGTGCCGCCGGCGCTGACCACCACGTGCCGCCCGACCAGGTCGGGCGCGGTGACGCCGCGGGCCAGGGCGCGCCGGACCACCTGGAAGATCTGCTCCGGGTCGGGCAGCCGGCCCTTGCCGGTGTCCTTGCCGGTCAACCGGCCCACCGCGGGCTCGATCACGATCGCCCCGCGTCGGCGCAGCGTCGCGACGTTGTCGACGGTGGCCGGGTGCTCCCACATCTCGGTGTGCATCGCGGGCGCGAACACCACCGGACATCGCGCGGTGAGCAGCGTATTGGTGAGCAGGTCGTCGGCCAGCCCGTGGGCGGCCTTGGCGAGCAGGTCGGCGGTGGCGGGCGCGACCACGACGACGTCGGCGCTCTGGCCGATCCGTACGTGCGGGACCTCGTGCACCGCGTCCCAGACACCGGTGGCCACCGGCTGCCCGGACAGCGCCGACCACGTGGCCGCGCCGACGAAGTGCAGCGCGGACTCGGTCGGCACGACCCGGACCTCGTGGCCCGACTCGGTCAACCGGCGCAGGAGTTCGCATGCCTTGTACGCGGCGATGCCGCCGGCGACGCCGAGGACGACGCGGGGTCGGGGTCCGCTACTCATCGCTGCTCCTGCTCCTCCGACGCGGCCGGCCCGGGTGCGACCGGCACGGCGAGCCTACGTCACGGCCCGGGACGGCCCGATCTCGCCTCGCGCGGGCCGGTGTTGCGGCCGCGATGCCGGGCGGGATCCGAGTACGAAAGCGGATGTCCCGCCGGGAATCCGCTGCCGGCATCGGTGGCCACGAACCCATCGGGGAGACGACGTCGATGCTGAACGAACAGGTCCTGGACGACCCGACACGGTGTCCCGGCTGTGTGGTGCATCTGGACGATCCGCGCACCGAGCGCTGCCGGCAGTGCGCGATCCTGCTCACCGGACCGGCCGCCGATCAGCTGTGGCAGATCAGCGTGTCGGCCGCACGACTCCTGCGCCAACGCGAGGCCCTGCTGACCCGGATGCGGGCGAAGGCGCGGCGGACGCGGCACACGCCGGCGCCGGCGCGGTCGACACCGGCGGGCGCGCCGACGGCCGTCGCCCCGGATCCGGCGCTCCCGGCCCAGCGCACCCCGGCGCCCGCATCGCCCGCCGCCGCGCCGACGCCGACGCCGGCTCCGACGCCCGTCGGTCGGGTCCGGGAGAGTGCCGAGGTCGGGCGTCGACGGGTCGCCCGGATCGTGCTGGGCTCGGGAGTACTGCTCGTGGTGCTGGCCGCGCTGGTGTTCGTGGCCGTCACCTGGAACCACACCGGGACGGCGGGTCGCGCGCTGGTGATGGGGCTGGCGCTGGTCCTGGCCGCGGCCGGCACCGGGCTCGCCGAGCAGCGCGAACTGCCCGCCACCGCCGAGGCGATGGCCGCGCTGACCGTGGCGATGGGACTGCTCGACGGGTACGCGGCGTGGACCGCCGACCTCGCGGGTCTGCGCAGCGGGGACGCGCTGCTCGTGTCGGCCGGCTCGCTGGTCGCGCCGCTGCGCGCGTTGCGGATCTCCGCCGCGCTGCTGTTGCAGGGGCCGCTGCCGCTGGTGATCGCCTGGTTCGGGGTGGAGCGCGGGTCGGTGCTGCCGCTCGCGATCGGGCTCGGGGCGCAGGCCGCGGTCGATGTCGTGCTGCTGCGCCGGACCTACTCCGACGCCGCGCGCGGGTTGCGGATCGTGGCCGAGGTCGGGGTGCTGTGCTACTGGCCGGCCGCGGTCGGGCTGACCCTGGACGAGGACGCCGGCGGGGCACCGGCGGGCACGATGCTGGCGCTGGCCGCGCTCGCCGGCGGGATCGCGTACACGCTGCGCGAGGCGCCGGTGGTGCGGCATCTGGCGTCGGGGAGCGCGATGGTGGGCGCGCTGGCGGCGGCCGTGCTGCTGCTCGCGTCGCTGCCGGGGCGCGACTCGGGCGAGTCGGACACCCCGGTCGCGTGGGTGGGCGTGGTGCTGCTCGCGGTGGTCCTGGTCGCGATGGCGCCGCTGTTCGCGGTGCCGCGCGAGTTCCGGGCCGGGCCGCTCGCGGTGCTGGTGCCGCTCACCGTGGTGCCGGCGTTCTGGGTGGCCGCGGCGCCGCTGGTGGCCGTGTTCGGCCCGATGACCTGGCTCGGCCGGCCCTGGAGCCTGTACCCGGTCGACGCGCACGCCCGGGACGCGCTCCTGTCCGGCACCGCCGGCTGGAGCTTCGGCGCGGCGCCGCTCGCGCTGCTGCCCCTGGCGGCGCTGACCGGGTTCACCGCGCTGACCCTCCTGCGCGGCCGGCCCGGTGCGACCACGACCCGCATGATCGGCGCGATCGCCGTCGGGGCGCTGCCGGTGGTCGTGCCGCCGGCGCTGGACCTGCCGCTGTGGGCGGCGCTCGGCTGGCACGTGGCGGTCGCGATCGGGTGGGCCTGCGCGGGGCGGGTGCGGCCGTGGTTGCCGCTGCTCGCCCTGGGCCACGGTGTGCTCGCCCTCGTGTGGGCGACGGCGTACTGGCAGACGTCGATCGTGGTCTGGGCCGTGGGCGCCGCCGGCCTCACTCTGGTCGCCGTCCTGTCACCGGGACGCCGCGCGAGCGAGCCGAACGCGGCGCCGCAGCCGGCGGATTCCACGCCGACGAGTGAAACGAACAACTCGGATGAACCAGCACAAGCGGGCGTCGACTTCGACAAAGAGCCACAAGCGGCTCCATCCGCCGCACCCGCCGGCACCCGCACCTCCTCCGGCTCCGGCTCCGGTCCCGGTTCCGCCGTCGTCCTGTGCGTGCCCGCGCGCCGGCTCGTCCGTCCGCTCGCGGCCGGGGCCGCGCTCGCCCTCGCCCTGTCCGACGTGGCGATGGCGACCGGGCACGCGGGCGTCCGGACCACGCTGGTCGCTCTCGCCCCCGCCGTGCTCGGCGCGCTGGTCACGCTGATCGCGGTGGCGCTGCGGCCCACCGCGCGGACCACCCGGGCACTGACCCTGGTCGGCGGCGTCGGCTGGATCATCGGCGGCCTGGTCGCGGCCCGCGCCCCGGGCCCGTTGGCCGTCGTGCTCGCCGCGGGCCTGGCGACGTGCCTGGTCGGCGCGCTCCGCGACCGGCCGGTGCCGCGCACCGCCTGGGCCGCGGTCGCCGCGCTGTGCTGGGCCAGCGCGAGCGCGGCCGGCGCAGCCGCCTTCGGCGCGGATCGACCCGCCGTGGCAGTCGCCGCCGTGCTCGCCGCCGCCCTGCTGTTCCCGCTCGCCGCCACGCTCGCCGGCCCCCTCGCCTGCCCGTCCCCGATCGTGCTCGCCGTCGAGGCCGCGGCGGGTACGACCCTGCTGGTCGCGCTGTCGGCCGGCGCGCCGACCTCGCCCGTCGCGTTGGCCGTCGCGACGGCGGCGGCCCTGTGCGGCGCGCGGTTCGGCCACGCGGCGCTGCGGCCCGTCTGGCCGCCCGCCGCCGTCGTGCTGTTCACCGCGACGGTGCCGGCCGCGCTGTACCGGCTCGACGCGTCGAACGGCGCGACCGCCCTGGCCGCGGCCGGCACGGCAATGCTCCTGTACCTCGCCGGCGCCCGGCTCCCCCGCCTCGGCATGGCCGTCCCGATCGCCGCCGCCGCGGCCGGGTGCGCCGCCGGCACCGCGACGCTGTCCATGGCCCCCGAGCTGATCTGGCTCGTCCTGGCCGGGGCCGGCCTCACCGCGCTGACCACGCCGGCCGGGCCGCTGCGTGGGCCGGCCCGGATCGCCGCGGTGCCGCTGCTGTTCGTCGCCTACTGGGTCCGGCTCGCCCTGTTCGACGTGCCCCACCCGGAGGCCTACACCGTGCCGCTCGGCCTCGCCCTGCTGGTCGAGGGGCTGCGCCGGCGGCGGGCCGACCCCGACACCACGTCGTGGGCGGCCTACGGCGCTCCGCTGGCGGTGCTGCTGCTGCCGTCGTTTCCGCTCGCGGTGGGGCAGGGCGAGCCGGTCCGGCCGAGCCTGCTCGGGATCGCCGCGATCGGCACGCTCCTGGTCGGCGCCCGATTCCGGCTCCGGGCGCCGCTGTTCCTGGGCGCGGGGGTGCTCGCGATCATCGGCCCGGTGCACCTGGCGCCGCATCTGGCGCCGGTGTACGACGCGGTACCGCGCTGGGCGGTCCTCGGCACGGCGGGGCTGCTGCTGATCGTGGTCGGCGCGGGCTACGAGCGCCGGGTCCGCGACCTCAAGCGGCTGCGCCGCGCGGTGGGCCGGCTCCGGTAGCCCGGGGTCCGGTCCGGCTCAGGTCCGGGCGCGCAGTTCGTCCAGGACCTCCGCCACACACGCCGGGTCCGCCCGGTACGGCAGATAGAAGCCCAGTCGATCGGCGACCCCGTAGGCGCGCGAGGCCAGTTCGGCCGCGACGTCCTTGGGTTCGCCGATCGCCACCACCCGGCTCAGCAACGTGTCGTCGACCGCGTGCGGGATGTCCGACCAGCGGCCGGCCCGGATCAGCGCGTGCAGTTCGACCTGGAGCGCCCCGTATCCCTCGACGTCGAGCACCGGCCGATAGGCGGGCGTGGAGGCGTAGAACGCGACCATCGCCCGCGCGCCCTTGATCGCGGCGCGCATCTCCTCCTCGGTGCGCCCGGCGGCGACGATCACGTCGAGCATCACCGAGAACCGCTCGCGGGTGCGCTGCGACAAGACCAGGCCGTCGTTCACCGCGTCGGTGAGCGGGCCGCGCACGAACAGGTCGGTGTTGAGCGGGTGCACGAGCAACCCGTCGGCGTGCTCGGCGACCGTGGTGATCATGCGCCGACCCACCCCGCCCGCGAGCAGCGGCGGCAGCCCGTACGGGTTCGGCCCGGGGCGCAGTGTCGGCGGCATCAGGGTCAGGTCGAAGAACTCGCCGTGGAAGTCCAGCGGCGTCTCCCGCTGCCAGCAGGTGAGCACCGCCCGCACCGCGCGCAGCGTCTCGGCCATCCGGGCCGCCGGGCGCGACCACTTGGCACCGTAGCGGCGTTCGATGTGCGCCTTGATCTGGGTGCCCAGGCCGAGCCGGAAGCGGCCGTGCGAGGCCAGGTGCAGGTCGTACGCGGTGTGCGCGAGGTGGGTCGGGCTGCGCGGGAAGGCCACCGCGATGTTGGTCATGATGTCCACGCCCGCCGCGGCGGCGGGCACCAGCGGCAGGAAGACGTCGTTGGGGCCCTCGAAGGTGAAGACTCCGTCGAAGCCGGCCTCGCGCAACTCCCTGGCCCGATCGCCGGCACGGGCCAACGGCGCGTCCAGGAGGGTGTCCACCGCCAGTCGGCGCGGGTTCGGTTGCGGCGTCGGCGTGTCGCCCTCGATCCGGTCCACCCTGCTCCCCCACCCTCCGGCTCACCCGCGTGTGCGGGCCGAAATACACCGAGGGCCCGACGGTTTCCCGTCGAGCCCTCGGCGATGCGTCGCGTGACGCGCTCAGCCCTCGATGGGCTCGGCGGTCAGCATGCCCGAGTTGATCTCGCGAAGCGCGATCGACAGCGGCTTCTCGTGCACGTGCGTGTCGACGAGCGGACCCACGTATTCGAGCAGGCCCTCGCCGAGCTGCGAGTAGTAGGCGTTGATCTGCCGAGCACGCTTCGCCGCGTAGATGACGAGGCTGTACTTGGAGTCGGTCGCCTCCAGAAGCTCGTCGATGGGCGGGTTGATGATGCCCTCGGGTGCGGTGGAAGAAGCTGACAAGGCAGGGGCCCTTCGAAAAGCTGTGAAAGCTGTGGGTGAAAGTCGGGCTGCCTGGTGCCGTCTGGCGACTACTGCCGGGCAGCCCGAACGATCAAGATACGTTCATCAAGGCTAGCAGTTCGCGTACGACGTCTTCGACGGACGTGTTGACCAGCGTCATGTCGAATTCGGATTCCGCGGCCAGCTCGACCTTCGCGGCGGCCAGGCGCCGCTCGATGACCTCGGGGGATTCGGTCCCCCGGCCCACCAGACGGCGGACCAGTTCGTCCCACGAGGGCGGGGCGAGGAACACCAGGCGTGCCTCGGGCATCGCCTGCCGCACCTGCCGGGCGCCCTGCAGGTCGATTTCCAGCAGGGTCGGAACATCGGCGTCAAGCCGTTCGAGCACGGGCTGTCGCGGGGTTCCATAACAGTTCCCGGCGAATTCGGCCCATTCGAGCAATTCATCCGAGGCGATCAGTTTGTCGAACTGATCGCCGTCGGTGAAGTGGTACTCCACACCGTCGGTTTCCCCGGGACGGGGTCTACGTGTGGTCGCGGACACAGACAGCCAAACCTCGGGGTGACGGCGGCGCAGGTCGGCGACCACCGTGCTCTTGCCGACCCCGGAGGGGCCGGAGAGCACGATGAGTCGACGGGTGCCGTGCACGGTACGGGGATCGATGCCGGCGCCCGCGTCAGGACGCGGAGCCACCGAATTCCCGTTCGAGTGCTGCGATCTGGTTCGTGCCGAGACCGCGGACGCGCCGGGTCTCGGAAATGTTCAGCTTCTCCATGAGCTGCTTGGCGCGCACCTTGCCGACGCCGGGGAGGGATTCCAGGAGGGCGGAGACCTTCATCTTGCCCACTACCGGATTGTCCTTGCCCTCCTTGATGACGTCGCTGAGCGAAGCACCGGAGTTCTTGAGCCGGTTCTTCACCTCGGCGCGCTCCCGCCGAGCCGCAGCGGC
Source organism: Embleya australiensis (assembly GCF_051903075.1). Taxonomy (NCBI): domain Bacteria; kingdom Bacillati; phylum Actinomycetota; class Actinomycetes; order Kitasatosporales; family Streptomycetaceae; genus Embleya; species Embleya australiensis. Next base: position 6,449,328 of record NZ_CP182422.1, on the reverse strand, counting down.
TTTGGCGAGCGCATCCGCGCGTTCTTCGGGGGTCAGGGGTGGGAGAGCCACGCCGTGTCACCTCGGACTTCGTTGCGATCCTCAAGGCCGCCCGGCTCGGACGGCCACCAACAAACAGTGGAACCTAGCTGGTCAGAGCGTCCGCGGCAACGCGCGACACTCCACCGGGCCGGCTCACGAGGGAGCCTAGTCGGCGAATCGGTCTGCGTCGCCCGAATCGATGGGAAAAGCCCGGCTACCTGCACCAAAACCCAAACCTGACGGAGCGTCGAACGAATCCGGGCCCCCGAGAAGCACATCCACGCCCCCGCACCCCCTCCCACCACCCTTGCGCAACGGCACCACGATCGACCCCATGCAATCGACGAGCCATCCGGCCGGTCGGCGGAGCAAGCGGGTCGACGCGCACGAAGCCGGTCGGCGCAGAGGAAGCGGACCGACGCGGCGGGAGCCGGACGGCGCGGTCGACGCGGCGGGAGCCGGACGGCACGGCGGGAGCCGGACGGCACGGACGGGGGTCGGTCGGCACGGACGGGGGTCGGGAGTGGGAGCCGGTCGGCACGGCCGGCGCAGGCGGCGGGCGCCGACGCGGGCTCGCGCGGACGGATCGGCGCGAACAGGAGCGGCGCGGACGGAGCGGGTCGGCGCGGAGAGAGCCGGTCGGCACGGACGGCGGGCGCCGACCCGGGCGGGCTGCAGGCGGCGGCGCGGCCGGCCCGCAGCGCGGGGGTACTTCACGCCGAGGTGGGCGTGCTCGGCCGGCGCAGGCGTCCGGGGCGGCCCTCGGGGGCCCGGTGGCCGGGTTCGGTGCCCTGGGGCCCGGAGGGGTGGGCGGGCTCCGCACGGCCGTCCCAGTGGCATCCGTGGGCCATCCCACGTTTGAGCTCCGTCCACCGGGTGCCGGTAGGGGGCGACGAGTGCGGACAAGCGGGACGAACGGGGCTCCGCCGCCCCCGCCGCCCCGCCACGCCGCTACCGCGCCGCCAGGCCCGCCGCGATCGTGCGCGCCGCCTCGGCGACGTCCGCCGCACCGGTGATCGGCCGGCCGATCACCAGCAGGTCCGCACCGTCCGCCAACGCCCGCTCCGGCGTGGCCACCCGACTCTGGTCGCCGAGCGCCGCCCCGGCCGGTCGTACGCCCGGCGTGATCAGCACGATGCCCGCCCCCACCTCGGCCCGCACCGCCGCCACCTCGCGCGGCGAGCACACGATCGCCCGGGCGCCCGCCGCGACCGCGAGCCCCGCCAGCCGCCGGGCCGCCTCGATCGAGGGACCGGCCAGCCCGACCGCGGCCAGGTCGGCCTCGGCCATCGAGGTCAGCACGGTCACCGCGACGATGTTCACGTCGGGCGCCGCGTCCGCCGCGGCCCGGATCATCGCCGTCCCGCCGCTCGCGTGCACCGTCAGGTAGGTCGGCGCCAGCCGGGCCACCGAACGCACCGCGCCGGCCACCGTGTTCGGGATGTCGTGCAGCTTCAGGTCCAGGAACACGTCCCGGCCGCCGCTGGCCTCCCGGGCGCCCGCCACCGCGTCCGCACCATCGCGCAGGAAGACCTCCAGGCCGACCTTGACCGTGCTCACGTACGGGCCCGCGGCCTTGGCCCACGCGAGCGCGCGGTCCAGGTCCGGGGCGTCCAGGGCCACCGCCACGGGTGCGAGGTTGCTCATCGGAATCCCACTCTCCTCGACATCGAAAATTCGTCCGCCCACAGGTCCGGACACGGACCACGCCCGGGGCCGGACCACACCCGGGCCCGGACACGGCGATGCCGGCACGAACCCCGTCCGTACCGGCATCGCCCCCACCCACGTCTCGCGCTCAGCGGTGCGCGTACCCGATCGCCGCCTCCAGCGATCCGAAACCGCGGGCGATCAACGCCGCCCGCAACTCGTCCAGGATCCGCACCGGCGAGGACGGATCGTTGAAGATCACCGTGCCCACCGACACGGCCGCCGCGCCGGCCAGGATGAACTCCAGCGCGTCCAGACCGGTCCGGATGCCGCCCATGCCCACGATCGGCACCTGCGCCATCTGCCCGTCCAGCATCGCCGCGTGCACCTGGTAGACGCAGCGCACCGCGACCGGCCGCACCGCCGGGCCGGAGAGCCCGCCGGTGATGCCCGCGAGCACCGGCTTCATCGTGTCCGGGTCGATCGCCATGCCGAGCAGCGTGTTGATCATCGACAGGCCGTCGGCGCCCGCCTCGACGCACGCCCGGGCGATGTCCACGATCGACGTCACGTCCGGCGAGAGCTTGGCCAGCACCGGCACCTGCGGGTCCGCCACGTCGCGGACCGCCCGGATCACGTCGTAGGACGTGGCCGGGTTGCAGGCGAACACCTGGCCGCGGTTGGCCACGTTCGGACACGAGATGTTGGCCTCGATGCCGACCACGCCGGGCGCGCCCTTGAGCCGCTCGGCCAGCGCCACGAAGTCGTCCACGTGCCCGCCCGCGATGGACACGATCGTGCGCCCGCCGCGCGCCGCCAACCACGGCAGGTCGCGCTCGACGAAGGCGTCGATCCCGGGGCCCTGGAGGCCGATCGAGTTGAGCATCCCGGACGGCGTCTCGGCCATCCGCGGGGTGGCCCGACCCGAACGCGGGTACGGCATGATCGTCTTGGTGACCACCGCGCCGATCGCGGCCGGCTCGAAGAACTTGGCCAACTCCTTGCCGTACCCGGCGCAGCCCGAGGCCGTGGTCACCGGGTTCGGCAGCAGGGTGGAGCCGATCCGGGTGGCCAGGTCGATCCCGCCGCCCGGCAGCATGATCGTGGACGGCGGCGCGTCGTCGAAGTCGCCCGCGTCCTCGTTGTCGGCGAAATTGTCGGCGAAACCGCCGTAGCCGTCGGTCATCAGTGCGCTCCCATCGCCGCTGCGCCCTCGATGTCCGCCGGAATCGTGCCGGCGTCGTCCCAGCGCACCTTGGTGCCGTCGAAGCACGGGCCGTCCACACACGAGCGGACGAACCGGCTGACGCCGTCGTCGCCGACCACCGGGAGCACGCACGTCATGCATACCCCGACGCCGCACGCCATCGACTCCTCGACCGCGGTGAACACACGCGCGTCGTGCGCGCTCGCCACCTCGGTGACCGCGCGCAGCATGCCCATCGGCCCGCACGCGTAGACGACGTCGGCCTCCACCGCGGTCAGCACCTCGGGCAGCGGCCCGGTGACGAAGCCGCGCACACCCTCCGAGCCGTCGTCGGTGGTGACCACCACGTCCTCGGTGATCGCCTGCGCCTGGTCCACGCCGTACAGCCGCTCCGCCGTCGCCGCGCCGAGCACGAAGGCGACCGAGCCGCCGTCGGCGACGATCCGCTCGGCGAGCGCGAACATCGGCGCGCTGCCGTAGCCGCCGGCCACCATCACCGCGCTGACCGGCTCGGCCGGAAGCGGGAACGGCGTGCCCAGCGGCGCGACCACGTTCACGCTGTCGCCCACCCGAAGCCGGGCCAACTCGCGGGTGCCGCGCCCGGCCTCGGCGAAGACCACGTCGATGGTCTCGGCGGCCGGGTCGGCGCGGTGGATGGAGAACGCGCGGCGCAGCAGCATCGCCGAGTCCACGCCGCCGATCGCCACGGCGACGAAGTGACCGGGTTCGACGCGGGCGGCGATCCCGGGGGCGCGCAGCACCAGGCGGTGGTACGCGCCCGCGGGTTCGCGGCCGACGATCTCCGCCTGCACCTGCAGGGGAAGTGCCATCGGTGTCGTCAGCCCTTTCGGTGGGACGTGATGTGGTCGGCGTGCTCCTGGAGCGAGCGGACCCCGATGTCGCCCGCGATCAGCGACTGGATGCCCTGGACCGCCGCGGCGAAGCCCTGCACCGTGGTGATGCTGGGGATGCCCCGGGTGACCGCGGCGGTGCGGATCTCGTAGCCGTCGAGTCGACCGCCCGTGCCGAAGGGGGTGTTGACGATCAGCTCGACGTCGCCGTCGTGGATCAGCTGCACGATGGTGCGCTCGCCGTCCGGGCCCGGGCCCTCGCTGTGCTTGCGCACCGAGGTGGCGGGCACGCCGTTGCGGCGCAGCACCTCGGCGGTGCCCTCGGTGGCCAGGATCTCGAAGCCCATGTCGTGCATGGCCTTGACGGGGAAGACCATGGAGCGCTTGTCCCGGTTGGCGAAGGACACGAACGCGCGCCCCTTGAGCGGCAGCGAACCGTACGCGCCGGCCTGGGACTTGGCGTAGGCGGTGCCGAACACCGCGTCGATGCCCATCACCTCGCCGGTGGAGCGCATCTCGGGGCTGAGCACGGTGTCCACGCCGCGGCCCTTGGTATCGCGGAAGCGGTTCCAGGGCAGGACCGCCTCCTTGACCGCGATCGGCGCGTCCATCGGCAGCGTGCCGCCGTCGCCCTCGGCCGGAAGCAGGCCCTCGGCGCGCAGTTCGGCGATCGTGGCGCCGAGCGAGACGCGCGCGGCGGCCTTGGCCAGCGGCACGGCGGTGGCCTTGGACACGAACGGCACGGTCCGCGAGGCGCGCGGGTTGGCCTCCAGGACGTAGAGGATGTCGCCGGAGAGCGCGAACTGGATGTTGATCAGGCCGCGGACCCCGACGCCGTGCGCGATGCCCAGGGTGGCCGCGCGCAGTCGCTTGATGTCGTGCGCGCCCAGCGTGATCGGCGGCAGCGCGCAGGCCGAGTCGCCGGAGTGGATGCCGGCCTCCTCGATGTGCTCCATCACGCCGCCGAGGTACAGGTCCTCGCCGTCGTAGAGCGCGTCCACGTCGATCTCGATGGCGTCGTCGAGGAAGCGGTCGACCAGGACCGGGTGCTCGCTGACCAGGCCGGCGTTCTGCTCCAGGTAGGTCGCCAGGGAGGGTTCGTCGTAGACGATCTCCATGCCGCGCCCGCCGAGCACGTACGAGGGGCGCACCAGCACCGGGTAGCCGATCTCGGCGGCGATGGCGCTGGCCTCGCCGAAGGAGAACGCGGTGCCGTGCTTGGGCGCGAGCAGTCCGGCCTCGGCCAGCACCCGGCCGAACGCGCCGCGCTCCTCGGCGAGGTGAATCGCCTCGGGCGAGGTGCCCACGATCGGCACGCCCGCGTCCTTGAGCTTTTGCGCCAGGCCCAGCGGGGTCTGCCCGCCGAGCTGGACGAGCACGCCCGCGACCGGTCCGGCCTGGGTCTCGGCGTACACGATCTCCAGCACGTCCTCCAGGGTGAGCGGCTCGAAGTAGAGCCGGTCGGAGGTGTCGTAGTCGGTGGAGACGGTCTCCGGGTTGCAGTTGACCATCACGGTCTCGTAGCCCGCGTCGTGCAGCGCGAAGGCGGCGTGCACGCACGAGTAGTCGAACTCGATGCCCTGCCCGATGCGGTTGGGCCCCGAGCCGAGGATGATCACGGCCGGCTTGGTGCGCGGCGCGACCTCCGTCTCCTCGTCGTAGGACGAGTAGTGGTACGGGGTGCGCGCGGCGAACTCGGCGGCGCAGGTGTCCACGGTCTTGTACACCGGCCGCACGCCGAGCGCCTGGCGCACCTCGCGCACGACCTCCTCGCGCATCCCGCGGATCGCCGCGATCTGCCCGTCGGACAGGCCGTGCCGCTTGGCCAGGCGCAGCACTTCGGGGGTGAGTTCGGCCGCGTCGCGGACCTCGCCGGCGATCTCGTGGATCAGGTACATCTGGTCCAGGAACCACGGGTCGATCCCGGTCGCCTCGAACAGCTCCTCGGGCGTGGCACCGGCCCGGATGGCGTCCATGACCACGTTGATGCGGCCGTCGGTGGGCTTCTCGGCGGCGACCAGCAGCTCGTCCTTGGCGCCGACCTCGGAGACGAAGTCGAACTGCGAGCCCTTCTTCTCCAGCGAGCGCAGCGCCTTGTTCAGCGCCTCGGTGAAGTTGCGGCCGATCGCCATCGCCTCGCCGACCGACTTCATGGTCGTGGTCAGGCGGTCGTCGGCGGCCGGGAACTTCTCGAAGGCGAAGCGCGGGACCTTGACCACGACGTAGTCGAGCGTGGGCTCGAAGCTGGCCGGGGTCTCCTTGGTGATGTCGTTGGGGATCTCGTCGAGCGTGTAGCCGATGGCGAGGCGGGCGGCGATCTTGGCGATCGGGAAGCCGGTCGCCTTGGAGGCCAGCGCCGAGGAGCGGGAGACGCGCGGATTCATCTCGATCACGATCACCCGGCCGTCGTCCGGGTTGACCGCGAACTGGATGTTGCAGCCGCCGGTGTCCACGCCGACCTCGCGGATGACCGCGATGCCGATGTCGCGCAGGTTCTGGTACTCGCGGTCGGTCAGCGTCATCGCCGGCGCCACGGTGATCGAGTCGCCGGTGTGCACGCCCATCGGGTCGAAGTTCTCGATGGAGCAGACGACCACGACGTTGTCGTGCTTGTCGCGCATCAGCTCCAGCTCGTACTCCTTCCAGCCGAGGATGGACTCCTCCAGGAGCACCTCGGTGGTCGGCGACAGGGTCAGGCCCTGGCCGGCGATCCGGCGCAGGTCGTCCTCGTCGTGCGCGAAGCCGGAGCCGGCGCCGCCCATGGTGAAGGAGGGGCGCACCACGACGGGGTAGCCGCCGAGGGTGTCCACGCCCGCGAGTACGTCCTCCATCGAGTGGCAGATCACCGAACGGGCCGACTCGCCGTGTCCGATCTTCTCCCGCACCCGCTCGACCACGCCCTTGAACAGGTCGCGGTCCTCGCCCTTTTGGATCGAGTCGAGGTTGGCGCCGATCAGTTCGACGTTGTACTTCTCGAGCACGCCGTTCTCGCTGAGCGAGACCGCGATGTTGAGCGCGGTCTGCCCGCCGAGGGTGGGCAGCAGCGCGTCGGGGCGCTCCTTGGCGATGATCTTCTCGACGAACTCGGGGGTGATCGGCTCGACGTAGGTGGCGTCGGCGATCTCCGGGTCGGTCATGATCGTGGCCGGGTTGGAGTTGACGAGGATCACCCGCAGGCCCTCGGCCTTGAGGATGCGGCACGCCTGGGTGCCGGAGTAGTCGAACTCGGCGGCCTGGCCGATGACGATCGGGCCCGAGCCGACGACCAGGACGGACTTCAGGTCGTTGCGCTTAGGCACTCTTGGTCTCCATCAGCGTGACGAAACGGTCGAACAGGTAGGCGGAGTCGTGCGGTCCGGCCGCGGCCTCCGGGTGGTACTGCACGCTGAACGCGGGCCGGTCGAGCAGCCGCAGGCCCTCGACCACGTCGTCGTTGAGGCACACGTGGCTGACCTCGGCGCGCCCGTACGGGGTGTCCGAGACGGTGTCCAGCGGCGCGTCCACGGCGAAGCCGTGGTTGTGCGCGGTCACCTCGACCTTGCCGGTCGTGCGGTCCTGCACGGGCTGGTTGATGCCGCGGTGGCCGTACTTGAGCTTGTAGGTGCCGAAGCCGAGCGCACGCCCGAGCAGCTGGTTGCCGAAGCAGATCCCGAAGAACGGGGTGCCCTGGTCCAGGACCGCGCGCAGCAGCTCGATCTGGTGGGTCGCGGTGGCCGGGTCGCCGGGGCCGTTGGAGAAGAACACCCCGTCGGGGGCGACGGCGTTGACGTCCTCCAGGGTCGCGGTCGCGGGCAGCACGTGCACCTCGATGCCGCGCTCGGCCATCCGGTGCGGGGTCATACCCTTGATGCCCAGGTCGAGCGCGGCGACGGTGAAGCGTTTGGCGCCGATCGCGGGGACCACGTAGGCGGCGTCGGTGCTGACCTGTTCGGCGAGGTCGGCGCCGGCCATCTCGGGGCTGGTGCGCACCCGCTCGAGCAGCGCGGCCTCGTCGGCGTGCGCGGCGTCGCCGGAGAAGATGCCGACCCGCATCGCGCCGCGCTCGCGCAGGTGCCGGGTCAGCGCGCGGGTGTCGACACCGCTGATGCCGACCACGCCGTAGCGCGTCAGTTCGTCGTCGAGTGAGCGGCGCGAGCGGTGGTTGGAGGGCACCCGGGCGGGGTCGCGGACGACGTAGCCGGAGACCCAGATGCGCGACGACTCGGGGTCCTCGTCGTTGACGCCGGTGTTGCCGACGTGCGGGGCGGTCATCACCACGACCTGGCGGTGGTACGAGGGGTCGGTCAGGGTCTCCTGGTAGCCCGACATGCCGGTGGAGAACACCGCCTCGCCGAACGTCTCCCCCACCGCGCCGTAGGCGCTGCCGCGGAATGTGCGTCCGTCCTCGAGGACGAGCACCGCAGGCGTCGTGGCCCGTCCGGTCATTGCGGTCACGTGACCGATCCTTCCTGGTGGTTCATTACAGCCGCGCCGGCGGTCGCCGGCGGATCCCCGGCGATCAGCCGGGTGATGGTCTCGATCCACGCGTCGTGGTCGTCGGGGTGGTCGCCGCGAAAGCCCGAATCGAGCGTGGTGTCGCCGTGCGTCCAGGTGATCACCAGCAGGCCGCCCTCGGGCAGCACCTTCCCGGCGATGCCCTTCTCGTGCCGCACACCGGTGAGCGCGGCGGCGGGGACGAAGAAGTCGGTCGCGGCGGGTCGCTCGACCACCAGGCCGTCGGCGCGCAGGGTCAGCTCGACCGGGCTGCGGGTGCCCAGACCGTGAGCGACCACCCGGTCCAGCCAGTCGCCGGCGGTGGTGCTGCCGAAGTAGCGGCCGACCAGCGGCGGCAGCAGCGGCGCGGCGCCGGACTCGGGCGCGGTGTGCAGCTCGGGAAGCGCGGCCTGGCGTTGACCGCGCTTCTTCCAGGCGCGCCACATCAGCAGGTAGATGCCGAGGACGAAGACGAGGCAGATGCCGATCCAGAGGATGCGACCGCCCCAGTCCGTCACCTCCGCCGACTTGCGGTCGGCGGCGAGCAGCAGCAGGTCGTGGTGGGCGTTGCCTGAGGTCACGCGAGCTTCCCGTCGATCACCGTGGGTACGCCGCGCAGAAACGTGGCGACCACCTTGCCGGGCAGGACCAGACCGGCGTAGGGGGTGTTACGGCTGCGCGAGGCGAGTTCGGACGGTTCGACCGTACGCCGTGCGCCCGGGTCGACCAGCACCAGGTTGGCGGGCTCGCCGACGGCGATCGGGCGGCCGTGCCCGTCGAGCCGGCCGATGTCGGCGGGGCGGGTGGACATGCGGTCGGCCACGCCCGCCCAGTCGAGCAGGCCGGTGTCGACCATGGTCTCCTGCACGATCGACAGCGCCGTCTCCAGGCCGAGCATGCCCATCGCGGCGACCGCCCACTCGCAGTCCTTGTCCTCGCTGGGGTGCGGGGCGTGGTCGGTGGCGACCGCGTCGATCGTGCCGTCGGCGAGGGCCTCGCGCAGCGCGGTGACGTCGGCGGCGGTGCGCAGCGGCGGGTTGACCTTGTAGACCGGGTCGTAGCTGCGCACGAGTTCGTCGGTGAGCAGCAGGTGGTGGGGGGTGACCTCGGCGGTGACGTTCCAGCCCTTGGACTTGGCCCAGCGCAGGATCTCCACGGAGCCGGCGGTGGAGACGTGGCACACGTGCAGGCGCGAGCCGACGTGCGCGGTGAGCAGCACGTCGCGGGCGATGATCGACTCCTCGGCGACGGCGGGCCAGCCGCGCAGGCCCAGTTCGCCGGAGACGGTGCCCTCGTTCATCTGGGCGCCCTCGGTCAGCCGGGGCTCCTGCGCGTGCTGGGCGACCACGCCGTCGAACGCCTTCACGTACTCCAGGGCGCGGCGCATGATGACCGCGTCGTCGACGCACTTGCCGTCGTCGGAGAACACCCGCACGCGGGCGGCGGAGTCGGCCATCGCGCCGAGTTCGGCCAGGCGCTTGCCTTCAAGGCCGACGGTGACCGCGCCGACCGGGTGCACGTCGCACCGGCCGCTCTCCTGGCCGAGCCGCCACACCTGCTCGACGGTGCCGGCGGTGTCCGCGACGGGGTCGGTGTTGGCCATCGCGTGCACCGCGGTGAAGCCGCCCAGGGCCGCGGCGTTCGCGCCGGTGGCCACCGTCTCGGCGTCCTCGCGGCCGGGCTCGCGCAGGTGGGTGTGCAGGTCGACCAGGCCCGGCAGGAGGATCTGCCCGGCGGCCTCGACGACGGTGGCGCCCTCGGCGGTGAGGCCGGCGCCGATCCCGGCGATCAGGCCGTCGCGGATGAGCACGTCCTGCGCGTCGCCGCCGAGGACCTTGGCGTCCTTGATCAGGTAGGTGCTCACTGGGCGATCTCCTCGGTGCCGGTGCCGCCGTTCGACGCGCTCGCGGCGCCGGGGGTGCTGGGGGTGCTTGCGGTGACGCTGCTGGGGGTGCTCTGGGCGGGTTCGTTGCCGCCCAGGAGCAGGTACAGGACCGCCATGCGCACGCTGACGCCGTTGGTGACCTGCTCGACGATGGTCGAGCGGGTCGAGTCGGCGACCTCGGCGGCGATCTCCATGCCGCGGTTCATCGGGCCGGGGTGCATCACGATGGCGTGCTCGGGGAGCATCGCCATGCGACGCAGGTCCAGGCCGTAGCGGCGGGAGTATTCGCGCTCGGTGGGGAAGAACGCGGCGTTCATGCGCTCGCGCTGCACGCGCAGCATCATCACCGCGTCGGACTTGGGCAGCGGCGCGTCCAGGTCGTAGGAGACCGTGCAGGGCCAGGTCTCCACGCCGATCGGGAGCAGCGTGGGCGGCGCGACGAGGGTGACCTCGGCGCCGAGGGTGGCCAGCAGGAGCACGTTGGAGCGGGCCACGCGGCTGTGCAGGACGTCGCCCACGAGGGTGATCCGGCGGCCTTCGAGGTCGCCCCGGCCGCCGGCCAGCCTGCGGCGCATGGTGAACGCGTCGAGCAGGGCCTGGGTGGGGTGCTCGTGGGTGCCGTCGCCGGCGTTGACCACCGAGCCGCGCAGCCAGCCGGAGCCGGCCAGGCGGTGCGGCGCGCCGGAGGCGTGGTGGCGGATGACGACGGCGTCGGCGCCCATCGCCTGCAGGGTCAGCGCGGTGTCCTTGAGCGATTCGCCCTTGGAGACCGAGGAGCCCTTGGCGGAGAAGTTGATCACGTCGGCGGACAGGCGCTTGGCGGCGGCCTCGAAGGAGATCCGGGTGCGGGTGGAGTCCTCGAAGAACAGGTTGACCACGGTGCGGCCGCGCAGCGTCGGCAGTTTCTTGATCGGCCGCTCGGCGATGTGCGCGAGTTCTTCGGCGGTGTCGAGGATCAGGATGGCGTCGTCGCGGGTGAGGTCCGCGGCCGAGATCAGGTGGCGCTTCACTGGCTACTTCTCCGCGTCGGTGTGGGCGGCGGGGTCGGCCGCGCGGGTGCCGAGCAGGACCGCGTCGCGGCCGTCGTACTCGGCGAGGTGGACCTTGACGGTCTCGCGCTGTGAGGTGGGCAGGTTCTTGCCCACGTAGTCGGCGCGGATCGGGAGTTCGCGGTGGCCGCGGTCGACCAGGACGGCCAGTTGCACCGCGCGCGGGCGGCCGATGTCATTGAGCGCGTCCAGCGCGGCGCGGATGGTGCGGCCGGAGTAGAGCACGTCGTCGACCAGGACCACGAGCTTGCCGTCGATGCCCTCGGCGGGGATCTCGGTGCGCTCCAGCGCGCGGGCCGGGCCCAGGCGCAGGTCGTCGCGGTACATGGTGATGTCGAGTGCGCCGACGGGGACCTTCGTGCCGTCCTCGATGGAGGCGAGTCGTTCGCCGAGCCGGCGGGCCAAGGCCACGCCGCGGGTCGGGATGCCCAGGAGCACCACGTCGTCGGCGCCCTTGGCGCGTTCGACGATCTCGTGGGCGATGCGGGTCAGTGCCCGGTTGATGTCGGAGGGATCCAGGACCGTACGGGCGGTGGCCGGGTCGAGGTCCTTCGGACGGGCGGCCGACGTGCCGCCAGGGGTGTTTCGGGGTGCTGTCATGGAAAACAGACCTCCTTCCCCGTCTCACAGGACGGGCTTTAAAGGACGCCGGGGTACGTCCCTCACAGTATCAGCCAACATCATCAGTCTTTCGGCGGCCCGGACCGGCGGATCGAGCCGGGGCATATGCCGTGGAAGCTCGCGTAAAGGTGCCTCTCACCTGCATGAATCCGGCTTTGTAGGCCGTTCGGCTTGACGGACGCAAATTACTCTGCGTAACCTCACAATGAGTCACCACCGGGCCAAACGCGACAGTCGCGACGTGCCGAACCTCGCAGCTTCGGGGAGAGTTCGAGGTACAGAAAGCCGGCCCGGAGGTAGCCACCCCATCGGTTCGGCCAACCACCGGTGGACCTTCACGGTCAGTCACCTGTTTTGGGAGCGAGATGTCCAGCGACTACGCCAAGCAGCTCGGGGCGAAGCTCCGCGCGATCCGGACCCAGCAGGGCCTGTCCCTGCACGGCGTCGAGGAGAAGTCCCAGGGCCGCTGGAAGGCCGTCGTCGTCGGTTCGTACGAACGCGGCGACCGTGCGGTAACCGTGCAGCGCCTGGCCGAGCTCGCCGACTTCTACGGCGTTCCCGTGCAGGAGCTGCTGCCCGGCGGCACTCCGAACGGCGCCGCCGAGCCGCCGCCGCGCCTGGTGCTCGACCTGGAGCGGCTGCAGACGGTCCCGTCGGACCAGGCCGGCCCGCTCCAGCGCTACGCGGCCACCATCCAGAGCCAGCGCGGCGACTACAACGGCAAGGTGCTGTCGATCCGCCAGGACGACCTGCGCACCCTGGCCGTGATCTACGACCAGTCGCCGAGCGTGCTGACCGAGCAGCTGATCGGGTGGGGCGTGCTCAACCCGGAGGCGCGTCGGGCCGTGGAGCACCAGAGCAACGCGTGACGATGTGACGGCGGAGCGTGACTTCGCCGGGCGGGAAACCTTGCGGGAACCTCGAAGGGTCCCGGAGCCGATCGGCTCCGGGACCCTTCACCTTTTGTACGCTCGGCGGCCTCAGCCGGATTCGCGGACCACCACGCGCGGGTGCACGACCATGCGCCCGCCGGGCCGGTAGTCACGGCCCCGGATCAGCGTGGTGATCGCGTCCGAGGCGCCGGAGCCCATCGTCCGGGTGTGCATCGAGACGCTGGTCAGCCGGGGCCAGACCAGGTCGCAGAACGGCAGGTCGTCGGCACCGACCACGGCCATGTCCTCGGGCACCGACCAGCCGCACTCGCGCAGCGCCGAGATGATCATCAGGGCGAAGTCGTCGTTGCCGGCGAAGACCGCGGTGGGCGGCTCGCTCTCGCGCTGCCACTGGCGCACGATCGCCAGTACGTCATCGCGCACGTAGCCCACGTCCACCCGGCGCAGCGACACACCCGCGTCCTCGGCGGCGGCCTGGGCGCCCGCCCAGCGCTCCTCGCCGAGGAAGGCCAACGGTCCGGACGGGACCAGGCAGGCCAGTCGGCGGTGGCCGCGGTCGATGAGGTGGCGGACCGCGACGCGGCCGGTGTCGCGGTTGTCGAAGATCGCGGTGGGCACGTCCGGGTGTTCCTCGCGCCCCCACGCGAAGATCGCCCGCACCCCCGCCCGCTTGAGCACGTCGACCGCGCCGCCGGTGAGCCGATTCGATTCCGCCATCACCGCGAGCGGGCGCAGCGCGGCCCACTGACGGGCCGCGTCCGCGCCGCGCGAAGTGCGGTCGGCGTGGATGAGAAGGCTCAACTCGTGCCGGTTCAGCGCCTCGGTGAGTTCGTCGATGAACGCCTCGAGGAGTTGCCCCATGGGTTGCAGCGGCAGCGGGAAGAGCACCACGTCGCTGTTGCCCGAGCGCAGCGACCGGGCGGGCGCGCTGGGCGCGTAGCCCAGTTCGCGCACGGCGAGCATCACCCGCTCGCGGGTCTGCGCGCTGACCCGGACCCCGGGCGGCGAGTTGAGCACGTAGCTCACGGTGGACCTGGACACGCCGGCGAGTCGGGCGACGTCCGAACTGGTGGGGGGTTTGGCCCCCGCCTCCGGCACGCTCATCCGCGACCCCCCGGGCGGCAAGTGACCGACTTCGTGCTCGTCATCTCGACGACACCCCCTACCGCACCCGCGCGCGGGGCCGGCCCGCGCGCAACCGATGACCACCGGATCACGGGGACGCGCGATCCGTTACCGCTTGGTTAGCCGGCACAACCTTGGCCGTAATCGCTCGAATGCGCTACTGACACGTGTCGGTCGTTACAAGATCACTCGCAGTGACGATTCGCTGCACAGCGCACTTCGTTCACCTCTTGAACGATCAAATCGTTATCTAGTCGGGCTGATTTCACGTTGTGGACCCATTCCCCTGCTTATTCGTGTCACCTAGGCTCCGATCCCAACACCACGTCAAACGATTCGGGACCTCCGTGCAGGGAGGTTCGAGTCCCCTCCATCGGACGGTCCACATGAGTTCGACCACCACAGAGGAGCCCGGCTCCTCGTCGCCGGCACCGGTGTCCGCCGCGAAGTCCGCGGACGCCGGGACCACCGGGTACAAGGTCGCTCCGCTCTACGCGACGTTGCCCATCGCCAACATCGCGCTCTACATGTTGTGGCTGGGCGTGGGGGTGTACCTGCTCCCGATCCAGGTCATCCACATCAAGGGCGTGCCCGACCAGGAAGCGCTGAAGTGGCCGATCTTCTGGGGCGCGCTGTTCGCCACGGTCGGCAATCCGCTGTTCGGCAAGCTCTCCGACATCACCCGTTCGCGGTTCGGCCGGCGCTCGCCCTTCATCCTGTTCTGCGCGCTCGTCGGCGCCGCCGCCCTGTGCTTCCAGGCCAACGCGAACTCGATCGCGGTGGTGGGGCTGACCTGGGGTCTCATCCAATTCATCATGAACGGCTACCAGGCCGCGGTGACCGCGGTCATGCCGGACCGGGTGCCGGCGAGCAAGTACGGCCGGCTCTCCGCGATGATCGGCCTCGGTATCCCCGTGGGCACGATCGTGGCCTCGTTGCTCCTTGCCGGCGTCGACCTGAGCATGATCGGGATCGACGCGCAGATCGGCGGCTTCGACGGCCGCTTCGCCGACCCGTCCGACGGCGGGGCCAAGGGCTTCTACCTGATCGCCGCGATCCTGGTGGCCGCCGCGCTGATCTTCGTGATCGTCAGCCCCGACCGCTCCACCAAGGACCTGCCGCGCGAGCCGTTCGCGTTCGTCGCCTTCGTCAAGGGCTTCTGGGTCTCGCCGCGCGAGCACGCCGACTTCTTCATCGCCCTGCTCTCGCGCCTGGGCGTGATGCTCGGGTACATGGTGGTGCTGCAGTTCAACTTCTTCATCCTGCTGATGTACGTGAAGATCCCCCAGGACGAGGTCGTCTCCAAGCTGGGCACCCTGACCGTGATCAACGCGGTGGTGACCATCGTCGCGGCCGTGGTGATCGGCCCGATCGTGGACCGCGTCGGCCGCGTCAAGCCGTTCGTGATCGCCTCCGGCGCCGGCGCGGCCCTGTCCCTGGCCATCCCGATGATCTGGGCCACCGAGGACGGCATGATCGCCTTCCAGGTCGCCAACGGCCTCTTCTTCGGCATGTACATGGCCGTCGACATGGCCCTGATCACCCAGGTCCTCCCCCGCCCCCAGGACGTCGGCAAGGACATGGGCCTGATCAACATAGCCAACGCCGGCCCCCAGATCGCCGCCCCGTTCCTGGCCCCCTTCCTGGTCGACGACCTGGACTTCGGCTACAAGGGCCTCTTCGCCTTCGCCGCCGCGATCTCACTGATCGGCGCCCTGCTGGCCCTGCTGGTGAAGCGCGTGCGGTGAGGGGGCGGGGCCGGGGCTGCCGCCGGCAGGCGGCGGGAGCGGCTGCGGGCGGAGGGGTGAGCCGGGCAAGGGGTGGGCGGGCCGGCCAAGGGGGCGGGCCGGGCAAGGGGGCGGGCCGGGCAAGGGGGCGGGCCGGGCAAGAAGCGGCCCAGCCGAGGGGCGGCCCGGCCAAGGAGCGGGTCGCCCAAAGGGCAGGCCGGCCGAGGGCCTGCCCGGCCAAAAGGCAGCCCGGCCAAGGAGCGGGTCGGCCAAAAGGCAGCCCAGCCGAAGGCAGCCCGGCCGAGGGCAACCCCCGGTCAAGGAGCAGCCCGGCCGAAAGGCGGGTCGGCCGAGTGGCAGCGCGGCACCGCCGAACCCCCGGCCCTCCCCGACCCGGCCGAGCCACATCCCCCGTCTGCCCCAACCCGGCTGCTGCGGCCGACGATCGGTTGGGCGTCGGGCCGGGCCAGGCGGGCCGGCCAAGGGCAGCCCAGCCGAGAGGCGGCCCGGCCGAGGGGCAGGCCGGCCGAGGGGCAGGCCGGCCAAAGGGGGCAGGCTGGCCGAGAGGAAGCCCGGCCAAGGGGCGGAAGGGCCGGCCGAGGGGCAGCCGGCCGAAGCCAACCCAGCCAAGAGGCGGCCCAGCTGCGAGTCTCGGCCCAGCCGAGAGGCGGATACCAACTGGGCTTGCCGACCTCGCCGAGGGTGTCGGCGAGGGGGTACAGGAACGCCTCGACCAGGCCCCGGGCGTCGTATCCGCCCCCGGTGGGGCCCAGTCGAAGGGCACCGGCCGAGGACAGTGCGGCACAGCCGAACCCCAGGTCACCCCGACCCGGCCGAGCCACATCCCCCGTCTGCCCCGACCCGGCTGCTGCGGCCGACCATCCGTTGGGCATCGGGCCGGGTCAGGCGGGCCGGCCAAGGGGCAGCCCAGCCGAGGGGGCCAGCCGAGGGGGCGGGCCAGCCGAGAGGAAGCCCAGCCAAGGGGGCGGAAAAGCCGGCCGAGGTGCAGCCCGGCCGAAGCCGGCCCAGCCGAGAGGCGGCCGAGTCAAAGGGCACCCGGCCGAGGGCAGCGCGGCACAGCCGAGCACCGGGCCGCCCAGACCTGGCCGAGCCACATCCCCCCGTTGCCCGATCCGGCCCCCCAACCCGGCTGCGGCTGACCATCGGTTGGCAGTCAGGCCGGGTCCGGCGGGCCGGGACAGCGGAATACCGTGGCGATCTCGCTCCGGACGGCGTGGGACGCGGGCCCATCGACGCGCCTGGCCCTGCGAAGTGCGGCAGGACCGCTGAGGATGACGCGGGCCCACGGGCGGGCCCTGCGCCACGAAGTGCGGCAGGACCACCGAAGGTGCTGCGGGCCCATCGACGGGCCTGGCCCTGCGAAATGCGGCAGGACCGCTGAGGATGACGCGGGCCCACGGGCGGGCCTTGCGCCACGAAGTGCGGCAGGACCACCGAAGGTGACGCGGACCCATCGACGAGCCTGGCCCTGCGAAATGCGGCAGAGCCCCCGGGCGTGATGAAGGTGAGTAGTGGCGGGCGTGATGGAGTGGTTTCTCCTCCGCTGCGCTCCGTCGGGGGGCGGAAGGGGGAGAGGAGGTTGCCGCTGCGCGGCGCCCGGGGTGGTTCCGGCTCCGCTGCGCTCCACCGGTGTCGGAGGGAGTTGCGGCTCCGCTGCGCTCCACCGTTGCCTGGGTCGGCGCGGCCATGGGTTGTGAGTCGACCCCGGCCGGGGAGCGGGTCGCGGGAGCAGCGCCCTCCAGACGCCCCACTTCCGCGCCCAGGAGCTACGTGCAGGCTCTAGACCGATGACCGGGTCTGGACCACTTCCGGGTTCCGGACCCACTGCTGCGTCCTGGACTCGCGCCTGTGCCTTGGACCCGCCTCCGGGCTCATGGCCCACCGCTGTGCCCGGGATCCACTTCTGCGCCCTGGATCCACTCCGGGCTCTGAGCCCACCCCTGTGCCGTAGACGCACCTCCGGGCTCGAGGTCCACTGCTGTGCCCTGGCCCCATCTCCGTGGGCAAAACATCCAAGCCCACCACTGCGCTCTGGACCCGCTACCGCGCGGGCTCACCCTGCTCCGTCCCCGGCCTGGCCCACTCCTCGACCCGGCCCGGAGGGTCCAGGCAAGCGGTGGAGCGCAGCGGAGCCGCAACTCCCTCCGACACCGGTGGAGCGCAGCGGAGCCGGAACCACCCCGGGCGCCGCGCAGCGGCAACCTCCTCCGCCCCTTCCGCCCCCGACGGAGCGCAGCGGAGGAGAAACCACTCCATCACGCCCACCCCGCGACTCGGCCCCCAGCGACTCGCCCCCAGCCACCCGGCCACGCCCCCCGGCCCGGCCCATTCCTCGACCCGGCCCGGAGGGTCCAGGCAAGCGGTGGAGCGCAGCGGAGCCGCAACTCCCTCCGACACCGGTGGAGCGCAGCGGAGCCGGAACCACCCCGGGCGCCGCGCAGCGGCAACCTCCTCTCCCCCTTCCGCCCCCGACGGAGCGCAGCGGAGGAGAAACCACTCCATCACGCCCACCCCGCGACTCGGCCCCCAGCGACTCGCCCCCAGCCACCCGGCCACGCCGCGCCCCCGACGGCCCGCCCCCGGCTCCGGCTCAGCCCCCGTGCAGTTCGCCCGCCGTCCAGCGGTCGGCGAGCAGGGTGGCCATGTCGTCCCAGGCGGCCTCGACGATTCGGGACAGGCCGGCGGTGTCCATGACCTCGCGCTCGGTCCATTCGTCCATCGCCACCCGCATGACCGAGTGGTACAGGGTCACCAACAGCGCCGGGCGACGGTCGAGTTCCGGGTTCAGGCCCTCGCGGCGGGCGATCTCCGACGCCATCCGCCGCTCCAGCTCGATCGCGTTGCGCAGCGAGGCGGCCAGTAGTACCGGGGTGCCCTCGATCAGTCGGCGCATCCGCAGGAACTCGTGGCCCCCGCCGTCGTCCGGCTCGTCGCCGAACTCTGACAAGACCTCGGTACCCGCGCGGCGCAGCGCGGTCAGCGGCGCCTCGTCCGCCGGTCGGGTGGCCAGCGCGGACAGGAACAGCTGCTCGAACTCCATCGCCCGGGCCAGCGCCACCTCCTCCTTGCCCGCGAAGTAGCGGAAGAAGGTGCGCCGGGAGACCTCCACGGCGGCGACGATCTCGTCGATGGTCGTGGCGTCGTACCCCTTGCGCAGGAACAGCTCCTGCGCGGCGTCCACCAGGGCCTCGCGCGTGCGTTCCTTCTTGCGCTCGCGCAAACCCGTCGCGGCGCCGGCCGTGTCCCGCACGTTGCGTCTTCCTCTCCTTGGTCCCTGCACAGTATGGCACTTGTCACTGCGTGCAACTTGAGTGATTTGGCTACTTGGCACACAGTGCCATATCGTTCGATGGTTCGATACGACGCTGAACACGGATGGATGTAGGGGACGTATGAGCCAGACTTCGACGGCGGCGACACCGGACGCACCCCCTCCGGATCCCTCCGCACCCCCCGCCCGCAAGGGCATGCAGGGCCACCCCTGGCTCACCCTCCTCGCGGTCGCCTTCGGCGTGATGATGGTGGCCCTCGACGGCACCGTCGTCGGCATCGCCAACCCGGCCATCTCCAAGGACCTCGACGCCTCGCTCGCCGACCTGCAATGGGTCACCAACGGCTACCTGCTCGCGCTCGCGGTGTGCCTGATCCCGGCGGGCAAGCTCGGCGACCGCTACGGGCACAAGACGATCTTCCTGATCGGCGCGGCCGGCTTCGCCGCCACGTCACTGCTCATCGCGTTCTCCCAGTCGGTCTCGATGCTGATCGCCTTCCGGGTGCTCCAGGGCGTGTTCGGCGCGCTGCTCCAGCCCACCGCGCTCGGTCTGCTGCGCAACAGCTTCCCCGGCAACAAGCTGAACATGGCCATCGGCATCTGGGGCGCGGCGATCTCCACCGCCACCGCCGCCGGTCCGATCGTCGGCGGCCTGCTCGTCGAACACGTCAGCTGGCAGTCGGTGTTCTACATCAACGTGCCGATCGGCGTACTGACGCTGGTGGTCGGCATCTGGGCACTGGCCAACAGCCGGGTGGCCGGTGCGAGCAACCGGATCGACTATCTCGGCGTGGTGTTGTTGTCGGTGGCGATGTTCTGCCTGGTGTGGGGTGTGATCAAGAGCGGCGAGAAGGGTTGGGGCAGCGCCTACACGCTCGGCTTCATGGCCGCCGCGGTGATCCTGCTCGTGCTCTTCGCGCTGTGGCAGACCCGGGCGGCCGAACCGCTGATGCCGATGGGGATGTTCCGCAACCGGTCGTTCTCGATCGGCATCGTGCTGATGATCTTCATGGCGTTCGCGATGTTCGGCGCGATGTTCTTCATCACCTTCTACCTCCAGGGCGTCAACGGGCTCAGCCCGACCGAGACCGGCGTACGGATGTTGCCGATGTCGGTGGTGATGATGATCGGCTCGCCGATAGGCGGCCTCGCGATCACCAAGCTGGGCCCGCGTATCCCGATCATCGCCGGCCTGGCGCTGTCCGCGACCGCGATGGCGCTGCTGGCCCGGCTGGGCGAGGACGCGAGCTTCGGCGCGACCATGGTGCCGTTCGTGCTGCTCGGGTTCGGGCTCAGCCCGATCATGGTGGGCGCCACCGACATCATCGTCGGCAACGCCTCGCTCGAACTCTCCGGCGTGGCCTCCGGGATCCAGCAGGCCGCGATGCAGGTCGGCGGCGCGCTCGGCACGGCCGTGCTCGGCGCGGTGGTGGCGGCCAAGGTCTCCTCCGTACTGCCGGACCGGTGGCCCGCGGCGGCCGGCGACTACGCCACGATGCCGCACGGGCAGCGCGAGGGCATCGAGGGTTCGGTCGCCCAGGGATTTCCGCCGCTGCGCCCGGACCTGCTGGGCGACAAGCAGCTCGACGGCCCGGCGATGGCGGCGATCCGACACGCCTCGGACACCACGTTCCTGGACGGCATGCAACTGGCCTTCACCATCGCCGCGATCACGATGGCGGTCGGCATCGTCCTGGCCCTGTTCGTGCGCCAGGGGGAAAAGCGCGAGGGCGCGGTCGCCGTACACGTGTAGCGGCCGGCCACTCCTCCCGTGCCGGTGGCCGCCCATGGGCGCCGGCAAGCGGCGGCCGCGCTCGGCGTACCGGGCGCGGCGTGCCGATCGGCATGGCCTGCCCTGCCCCACCGGCTCGTTGCGGCATGATCCATGGGTAACGGTCATTCGACCTGCGCGCCGCTCCCGACCTCGGTCGGGGGCGGCGTCGTGGGTTTCCCCGGCAAATTAGACAGGTATTCTTACTTCGTGCAGCAAGACACCTCCTCCGGGCCCGAACTGGTGACGTTGCTGGTCACCGCCGTGCGCGGGATCAGCCAACTGTTCTCCGACCGCATGACGGCCGCGGGCTTCGACGAGATCCGGCCCACGCACGGCTTCGCGCTGACCCTGATCGGCGAGGACGGCACCACCGCCACCGAACTGGGTCGCCGACTCGGCATGACCAAGCAGTCGGCCGGCGAGGTGGTCTCGCACCTGGCCCGACACGGCTACGTCGACCGCAAACCCGACCCCGCCGACCGCCGCGCCCGCCGGATCACCCTCACCGAACGGGGCCGCGAATGCCTGCGGGTGATCTGGGCCGAGCTGTCCTGGATCCAGGGCGCCTGGACCAAGGCGGTCGGCGACGACGGGGTCGAGGTGCTCAAGGACGGCCTGCGCGCGGGCATGCGCCAACTCGGCGCCTCCGGCGAACTGCCCGACAACCTCAGCCAGGCGTGGTGGTGGCGCGACGCCCGCAGCCTGTAGCCCGCGCCGCCCTCACCCCGACGCCGGCACCTTTCGGCGCCGGGCCAGGTATGTGTCGGTGACATGGGCCAGTTCCACCGGCTCCGCGTACTCCCCGACGAACTCCCGTACCCGCGCCAGCACTTCGCCGCGCTGCCGGTCCCCCATCGCGCTCACGTAGCTGAACGTGGCGATCCGCTCCACGATCGCGTCGTGGGTCAACGACTCGCGGCGCCGGAACAGGGTCCGCTTCGCGGGCTCGAACCAGGGGCTGCGGGCGATCGCCGGGCGGTAGTCGCACAGGCCGCCGAACGGCCACTCGGCCACCTCGTACAGCCGGTCCACCAGCGCGTTCTCCTGATCCCGCTCGTTCCACAGCAGCGCCAGCACCCCGTCCGGCCGCAACACCCGCGCGATCTCGCGCAGCGCCGGCTCCGGCTCGAACCAGTGGAACGCCTGGGCGACGGTGACCACGTCGACCGCGCCGTCCGGCAGCGGTATCGACTCCGCCGTACCGGCCAGCACCGGCACCCCCTCGACCACCCGGGCGAACGTCTCGCGCATCGCGGCCGACGGCTCCACCGCCGTCACCCGCGCCCCGCGCTCGGCCAGCAACCGGGTCAACTTGCCGGTACCGGCGGCCAGATCGAGCACCGGGGTGCCCGGACCGATCCCCGCGCCGGCGCACAGATGATCCATCGCCTCGTTCGAGTAGGACGGTCGCGCCCGCTCGTACCGATCGGTGCCACGGGCGAATCCACGGATGCCGAGATCGTCGGTCGTCATGGCGCGCATTCTCGCCGCGGCCCCGCGCCGCCGACAAGGGCTCCGTCAGGGCCGGCCGACCAGCACCACGGCGGCCAGCACACACGCCGCCAGCACCGTCAGCAGCGTCGCGCGAATCGCCCGATCGCCGACCGCGGCGGTGCCGCCCCGAACCGCGTGGTCGACCTGTCGATGCCGCAGCAGCCCCACCACGTACACCCCGAAGCCGGCCGCCATCACCACGAACCCCGGCACCATGAACCACCAGCGCCCCGGCACATGGCCGGCCCGTACCAGCAGCGCGCCGTTGGCGACGAACGCCAGCGACGTGCGCGACCACGCCATCCGGGTGCGTTCGGGCTGCAGCCCCGGATCCAGGGGCGCGCCCGGCAGCGCGACGGGGCGGCGGGCCATCAGGACACGAGCATGAGCACGACGCTCACCACGATCACGATCGCCAGACCCGTCGAGACCACCAGCGGCAACGCGGAGAACGGCAGCGCGCGGCCCAACCGCATCGCCCGCTCGACCTGGTACCAGCGCCGGTACGCGGTGGCCGACAGGGTCAGCGCCAAACCGACCAGGGCCAGGCCGAGCACCAGGCGCTGCGCCCTCGGGGCCAGGTCCGGCACCAGCTGCACCACCGCCACGCCGCCCGCGAGCAGGGAGAGCGCGGTGCGGATCCAGGCCAGGAACGTGCGTTCGTTGGCGAGGGTGAACCGATAGTCGGGCTCGTCGCCGATGTCCCGCAGCCGGGAGCCCTTCCGATCGGATTTCATGATCTTCATTATCGGCACAGGACACCGGCCGCCTCATCCGGGCCGGCGCGAACGCAGCGAGCCGCCCACCCGGGCGGGGTGGGCGGCTCGACGGGTCCGGCGGCGGACGCCGGCTAGCGCAGCAGCGTCGGCTTGAGATCCTTTATCCGGGCCAGCAGGCCGTTGACGAAGGCCGGCGACTCGTCCGTGGAGTATTCCTTGGCGAGTTCGACCGCCTCGTCGATGGCCACGACATCGGGGACGTCGCTCTCCCAGAGCAGTTCGTAGATGCCCAGGCGCAGGACGTTGCGGTCCACGCCGGGCATCCGGTCCAGCGTCCAGCCCACGGCGTAGGTGCCGATCAGGTCGTCGATGCGCTTGCGGTGCTCCTGGACGCCCTCGACCAGTCGCATCGTGTATTCGGCGACCTGCGGCTCCGCCTTGTCGGCCCGGAAGCGGCCGACCCAGTCCGCGAGGATGGTCACCGGATCGACACCGCGCTGGTCGGCCTCGAACAGGATCTGCAGCGCGCGCTTCCGGGTCTTGCTGCGGGCACCGGCCACTAGCTGTTCACGCGGCCCAGGTAGTCACCGGAACGGGTGTCGACCTTGACCTTCTCGCCCGTGGTGATGAAGAGCGGAACCGCGATCTCGAAGCCGGTCTCCAGCTTCGCGGGCTTGGTGCCACCGGTGGAGCGGTCGCCCTGGACACCCGGCTCGGTGTACTCGATGAGCAGTTCGACCGAGGCCGGCAGCTCGACGTAGAGCGCGGCGCCCTCGTAGATCGCCACCGTCGCGTCGAAGCCCTCGAGGAGGTAGTTGGCGGCGTCGCCGACGGTCTCGGGCGAGATCGGCAGCTGCTCGTAGGTGTCCGTGTCCATGAACACGAAGTCGGCGCCGTCCTTGTACGAGAACTGCATGCCGCGCTTGTCCACGGTGGCCGTCTCGACCTTAGTGCCGGCGTTGAAGGTCTTGTCCACGACCTTGCCGGAGAGGACATGCTTGAGCTTCGTACGAACGAACGCGCCGCCCTTGCCGGGCTTGACGTGCTGGAACTCGACGACGGACCAGAGCTGGCCGTTGTCGAGCTTGAGCACCATGCCGTTCTTCAGGTCGTTGGTCGTGGCCACGAGTGTGGTGTCTCCTGCGTGCTTCTGGGACCGGATTCTCGCTCGTCGGACGAGGCGGCGGGCGCCGGCCCGCTACAGGACGAGCAATTCCTTGGTCGTGATGGTGAGTAGCTCGGGCCCGCCGTCTTCGAGCGGACGAACCACAAGGGTGTCCTCGATGCGGACACCGCCGCGACCCGGGAGATAGATCCCCGGTTCGACGGTGACCGGCATGCAAGCGTCCAGCTTACCGGTCGCCGTCGGACCCAGATGCGGGTCCTCGTGGATCTCCAGGCCGACGCCGTGTCCGAGGCCGTGTCCGAAGAAATCCAGGAAGCCGGCCTGCGCGATCACATCGCGCGCGGCCTTGTCCACCGCGACCGCCTCGACCCCCGGCATCAGCGCCTCGCGGCCCGCCTTCTGGGCGGCGAAGACCACACTGTAGATCTCCTGCTGCCAGGCCGCGGGCTCGGTGCCGATCACGAACGTGCGGGTCATGTCGCCGTGGTAGCCGCGGTAGCGCGCGCCGAAGTCGATCTTGAGGAAGTCGCCGTCCTCGACCCGGCGGTCCCCGGGGTCGTGGTGCGGAATCGCCGAGTTCGGACCGGTGGCCACCACCGTGGGGAAGGCCACCGCGTCGGCGCCGTGGTCGGCCATGCGCCGCTCCAGCTCCATCGCGATGTGCCGCTCGGTCCGGCCGACCAGGATCGACTCGATCATCTCGCCCAGCGCCCGGTCGCCGATCTCACAGGCGATCCGCAGCGCGGCGATCTCCTCGGGATCCTTGATCCGACGCAGGTCCTCGACCACCCGGCCCAGGTTGACCAGTTCCCCGGCGGCGCTCTCCTCGGCGAGTACCCGACCCAGCTCGCGGTACAGCTCGACCGTGACGTGCTGCTCCTCGATGGCCAGGCGGACCGCGCCGGAGCGGGCGGCGCGGGTGGTCAGCGCCTGCGCGCAGGACCGCTCGACCAACAGTTCGACGCCCGGCGACTCCTCGGCCGCCTGGGTCGCGTAGCGGCTGTCGGTGCACAACACCGCGCCCGGGCCGCTCCCCTCGCCCGGTGCGCCCGGTGTGTACACGAGCAGCGCGGCGTTGGAGCCGGTGAACCCCGTCAGGTATCGCACGTTGACGAGGTTGGTGATCAGGGCGACGTCGGCGCCGGCACCGGCCAGGCGGGAACGCAGTCGATCACGGCGTCGATCATGGGCCTCGGGCATGGGAACAGCGTAGTCCCGTGAGGTGGGGGTAGCCCGGTGTGACTCGGCGGGACTGCATCCTTCGGGCTCGGGTCTGCGTCCCGCGGGCGCGGACCAGCGCAATCGCCCGTTATCCGGACAGCGGCCGGGGCCCGGTTCTACCCTTCCTGCGAGGGGGTGGGCTTCTGTGGAAATCAGCGGAAATGACGGAACTGCCACATCTGCGGCGGATGAGCGGTTGGCGGGTCGACTGCGCGCCGCCGCGGCGCGCTACGCGGCGGCCGAGGCGGACCGGACCACGATCGAGCGGCGGCGCGCCGACGGTCGGCGATTCCCCGACGACGACCACCGGCTGCAACTACGCGCGGCCCGGCTGGTGGAGCAGCACGAAGTGCCCGGGCAGGTGCTGCTGGCCACGTCGCCGCAGGAGAGCGGGCCCGGGCTCGCCGAGCGCATCATCGGCGCCACCAACGATCTGCAGAGCCTGAACTTCCTCGCCCGCGGCATGCGCGCCGCCGCGTGCGTCGCGCGGATCTGGTACGCCACGGGCGGGCCGGTGCAACCGCAGGCGACCGGCTTCCTGGTCTCACCGCGCCTGCTGCTGACCAACCATCACGTCTTTCCCGACGCGGCGACCGCGCGCGGCGCGTTCGCCGAGTTCGGCGCGGAGATGGGCATCGACAACGACCTGCCCTTGCACACCACCCGCTTCACGCCGGACCCGGACACGCTGTTCCTGACCGACGAGGATCTGGACTTCGCCCTGGTGGCGCTGCGTCCGGGCGGCGACGGGCGGCCGGCCGGGCAGGTCTTCGGGCATCTGTGGCTGCTCGCGGCCGAGGGCAAGCTGGTGATCGGCGATCCGGTGAACGTGATCGGGCACCCGGACGGGCGGCTCAAGGAGATCGCCATCCGGCAGAACCGCTTCACCCAGCGCTTCGACGACTTCATTCAGTACGAGACCGACACCGAGCCGGGCAACTCCGGCTCGCCGGTGTTCAACGACCAGTGGGAGGCGGTCGCGCTGCATCACAGCGGGGTGCCCGCGCACGACGCGTCCGGGGCCGTGCTGAACCTGCACGATCAGCCGTGGGGGCCCGAGCAGGGGCAGGCCGAGATCAAGTGGATCGCCAACGAGGGGGTGCGGATCAGTGTGATCCTGGCCCGCCTCGCGGCGCTGACCACGAGCGACGCGCAGCGGGCGCTGCTCGCCGAGCTGGGTCCCGGCTCGGGCCTGGGCTCGGCGCCGGCGCTGCTGTCCACGGTGCCCGCTCCCCGGCCGCCGATCGAGGTCACCGAGGCGGTTCCGGTCGCCGGGGCGACCGGGCGGCCGGAGGCGTTCGGGGGCCGGCTGCGTCTGGTGTTCGTCCACGGGCGCAGTCAGCAGGGGCGCGATCCGGACGAGTTGCGGCGCGGCTGGGCGGCGGGGCTCAACAGCGGGCTGACCCTGGCGGGGCTGGCGACCGTCGATCCGGCCGACGTGTGGTTCCCCTATTACGGCGACCGGCTCGTGCAGGTGATGGAGTCGGCGCTGCCGGGCGAGGCGCCGCTGTCCGCGTCGGCGCAGGAGTTGTACGACCGGCTGCTCGACGAGGCCGCGCGGCGGGCGGGCATGCCTCCTCCGGAGGCGGCGGAGCCGGCGACCGAGAGCATCTGGGACCACGTGGTGCGCACCACGCGTGAGCCGCTGGGCTGGATCGCCGCGCACACCGGGGTGGACCGGCTGGTGATCAAGGCCGCGTTCAAGGACGTCGCCGCCTACCTGGATCAGGACGACACGCGCACGGCCGTGCTCGACCAGGTGCTGGCCGGGATGCCCGCGGACGGTCCGGTGGTGCTGGTCGCGCACAGCCTGGGCACGGTGGTGGCGATGGATCTGCTGACCCGGCTGGGGCCGGCGGTGCCGGTGGCCGGGTTGATCACCGTGGGCAGCCCGTTGGGGATGGACACCGTCTATTCGCGGCTGCGGATCGGCGGGCCGCATCTGCCGCCAATCGCGGGGCCGTGGTTCAACGCGTGGTGCCCGACCGATCCGGTCGCGATCGGGTGTCCGCTGGCGGACGACTGGAGTGGGCTGGTCGCGGAGTGCGCGGTGGCCAATCCGCTCGATCGTGCGCACGACATCGGCGCGTATCTGGGGCACCCGGAGGTGGCGACGGCGATCGGGCGGCTGCTCGGGTGAGGTCTGCGCGGGCGCGGCGCGGCGGCCCTGCCCGGGGTGTCACCCACGTGGGTGACACCCCGGCCGGGAGCGGTGCTCAGCTGTCGAGTTCCTCGGCGAGCGCGCGCAGCGCCAGGCGGTAGGAGCCGAGGCCGAAGCCGGCGATCGTGCCGCTGGCGACCGCGGCGACCACGCTGGTGTGCCGGAAGCTCTCGCGCGCGTACGGGTTGGAGATGTGCACCTCGATGAACGGCGCGGTGCGCTGGGCGACCGCGTCGCGCAGCCCGTAGGAGTAGTGGGTGAACGCGCCGGGGTTCATCACCACCGGGATGCGGCCGTCGGCGGCCTCGTGCATCCAGCGGATGATCTCACCCTCGTCGTTGGTCTCGCGGACCTCGACGGCGAAGTCGAGTTCCGCGCCGAGGCGTTCGCACTCGGCGACCAGGCCCTGGTACGAGGTCGCGCCGTAGACGTCCGGCTCGCGGCTGCCGAGCCGGCCGAGGTTGGGGCCGTTCAGGACCAGCACCCGGCGCGCGCTCACGCCGAGACCTCGGCGTAGGCGGCGACCAGGAGCGTCGGGTCGGGGGCCTCCAGGACGACCGGCTTGGCCAGGCCGTCCAGGACGATGAAGCGCAACATGTCGCCGCGCGACTTCTTGTCCACGCGCATGGTCTCCAGGAGCCGGGGCCACGCGTCGCCGCGGTAGGTCAGCGGCAGTCCGACCGCGGCCAGCACGGTGCGGTGCCGGTCGGCGGTGGCGTCGTCGAGGCGACCGGCGAGCCGGCCCAGCTCCGCGGCGTAGACCATGCCGACACTGACCGCCGCGCCGTGCCGCCACTTGTACCGCTCGGCCTTCTCGATCGCGTGCGCGAGGGTGTGCCCGTAGTTCAGGATCTCCCGGCGGCCGGCCTCCTTGAGGTCGCCGGAGACCACGTCGGCCTTGACCCGGATGGCCCGGGTGATCAGCTCGGCGGTGTCCTTGCCGAGCGGGTCGCGGGCCGCCTCGGGGTCGGCCTCGATCAGGTCCAGGATCACCGGGTCGGCGATGAATCCGGCCTTGATCACCTCGGCCAGGCCGCTGACGTAGTCGTTGCGCGGCAGCGACTCCAGCGTGGCCAGGTCGGCGAGCACGCCGGCGGGCGGGTGGAACGCGCCGACCAGGTTCTTGCCCTCGGCGGTGTTGATCCCGGTCTTGCCGCCGACGGCCGCGTCGACCATGCCGAGCAGCGTGGTGGGCATCGCGATCCAGCGCACGCCGCGCAGCCAGCTCGCCGCGACGAAGCCCGCCAGGTCGGTGGTGGCGCCGCCGCCGATGCCGACGATCACGTCGGAGCGGGTGAAGCCGGTCTGGCCGAGCACCGACCAGCAGTAGGCCGCGACCGCGACGTCCTTGGCGTCCTCGGCGTTGGGCACCTGGATGGCGATCGCCTCGTAGCCCTGCGCGGCCAGGTCCTCGCGGACCGCCTCGCCGGTGGCGGCCAGCGCCTCCGGGTGCAGGATCGCCACCCGGCGGGCGGAGGTGCCGATCAGCGCGGCGAGTTCGCCGAGCAGGCCGGTGCCCACGAGCACGTCGTAGGGCTCCGAGGTGCCGCCGACACGGATCCGGACGGGTTCGACGGGGGTGCCGCTCATCGCTTCACGTCTTTCTCGGGCGTGGTGGGCTCGGGTCGGGCCCGGTGGGATGCGGTCTCAAGGGTGCGCCCGATCTCGGCGGCCACGTCCTCGGGAGTGCGGCCGGCGGTGTTCACCGTGACCGCGGCGACCTCGGTGTACAGGGGGCGGCGCGCGGCCATCAGCTCGCGCCAGCGGGCCCTGGGGTTGCCCATCAGCAGCGGGCGCGGCGCGTCGAGGCCGACCCGCTTGACCGCGTCGGCCAAGTCGACGTCGAGGAAGACCACGTGGTGGCCCGCCAGGAGGTCGCGGGTGGCCGGGTCCAGGATCGCGCCGCCGCCGAGGGCGAGCACGCCGGGGTGGCCGGCCAGCGCGTCGGCGACCGCCCGGTGTTCGAGCGCGCGAAAGTGCGGCTCTCCCTCGTCGACGAAGATGTCCGGGATCGGCTTGCCCGCCCGCGCCTCGACGTCGGCGTCGGTGTCGCGAAAGCCCACCCCGTGCGCCGCGGCGAGCAGCAGACCCACCGTCGTCTTGCCCGCGCCGGGCGGACCGACCAGGACCACCAGTGGGCGCTCGCCCCCGTCCCGGCCGTGCGTGGTGTTCACGCCGTCGGCGATGTCCCCGGCGTCCCCGATGTCTGCCATGGCGCTACCGAATCTCCAGCGCGTCCAGGTAGCCGCGCACGTTGCGGGCGGTCTCGTCGACCGAGTCGCCGCCGAACTTCTCGGTGACCAGGTCGGCCAGCACGAGGGCCACCATCGCCTCGGCCACGATGCCCGACGCGGGTACCGCCGCGACGTCGGAGCGCTGGTGGTGGGCCTGGGCCGGCTCGCCGGTGCGCACGTCGAAGGTGGCCAGGGCGCGGGGCACGGTGGCGATCGGCTTCATCGCCGCACGCACGCGCAGCACCTCGCCGGTGGACATGCCGCCCTCCACGCCGCCGGAGCGGTGCGAGGTGCGGCGCGCGCCGTCGGCGGTGTTGACGATCTCGTCGTGCGCCTTCGAGCCGCGCACCCGGGCCAGCTCGAAGCCGTCGCCGAGTTCGACGCCCTTGATCGCCTGGATGCCCATCAGCGCGCCCGCGAGGCGCGAGTCGAGCCGGCGGTCCCAGTGCACGTGGCTGCCCAGGCCCGGGGGCAGTCCGTAGGCGAGCACCTCGACCACGCCGCCGAGTGTGTCGCCGGCCTTTTGCGCGTCGTCCACCTCGGTGACCATCGCGGCCGAGGCCTCGGGATCGAAGCAGCGCACCGGATCGGCGTCCAGGCGGGCGGTGTCGTCGGGGCCGGGGAACACGCCGGCGGGCGCCTTGGCCGCGCCGAACTCGACCACGTGGCTGACGATCCGGATGCCGGCGACGCGCTCCAGGAACGCCTTGGCGACCGCGCCGAGCGCGACCCGGGCGGCGGTCTCGCGGGCACTGGCCCGCTCCAGGATCGGCCGGGCCTCGTCGAAGCCGTACTTCTGCATGCCCGCCAGGTCGGCGTGGCCGGGGCGGGGGCGGGTCAGCGCGGCGTTGCGGGCCTGCGCGGCCAGCACCTCCGGGTCCACGGGGTCGGCCGACATGACCGTCTCCCACTTGGGCCACTCGGTGTTGCCGACCATGATCGCGACCGGGCCGCCCTGGGTGAGACCGTGCCGGACGCCGCCGAGGAAGGTGACCTCGTCGCGCTCGAACTTCATCCGCGCGCCGCGCCCGTAGCCCAGTCGGCGGCGCGCGAGCGCGTCGGCGACCAGGTCGGTCGTGACGGGCACGCCGGCGGGCAGCCCCTCCAGGGTGGCCACGAGTGCGGGGCCGTGCGACTCCCCGGCGGTCAGCCAGCGTAGGTTGCCCACGAATGCTCCTTCTTGCGCGTCACGCGTGCCTGCTCCGGACGGCGGCACGAAGGCCCGGCACGATGCATCGAGCACCACCGGACAGGATCCGCCCGGCGAATCTCCACCCGAATCCTTTCATGCCCGAGGCGGGCCCCCATCCCCGCGTCCATCTTCCGGACAGCGCCGCATGGACCGGCGCCGTCTCACCAGGCGAGATGCAATCGGGACAACTCGGCGCCGCACAACACGCCGCCGAGCGCGCCGAGCAGCAGCCAGGGGCCGAACGGCAGCCGGCTGTCCCGGCGGGCGCGGCCCACGAGTATCAGCGCCCCGGCGGTCAGCCCCGCGAGCAGCACGGCCAGGAACGCGCCGGTGACCAGCACGCCCCAGCCGAGCCAGGTCAGATGTATGCCGAGCACGCCGGCGAGCTTGACGTCGCCCATGCCCAGGGCGCCGCGGAAGAGCGCGGCCAGGCACAGGTGGTAGCCGGCCAGCGTGACGCCGCCGAGCAGCGCTCTTCGGTAGGCGGTGAAGTCGCCCAGGGCCAGCGACTCCATGCCGAGCAGGGTCAGGCCGGTGGCCAGGGTGACCAGCAGCACCGGGTCGGGCAGCCGCAGGGCGCGCACGTCGACCACGGCGAGGGTGACCCCCGCGACGGCGAGCACCAGGAACGCGAGCAGGTCGAGTCCGGGCCCCAGGCGCCAGGCGAGCAGGGCGCAGACGAGCCCGGTCAGCGCCGCGAGCGGCAACGCGCCGAACCGCCCGCTCGCGGCCGACACGGGCTCGACGGGCAGGACCGGTGGGCGACCGGGCGGGGCGATGCCGCCGACCGAACCGGAGCCGGGGCTTCGGGCGAGCAGGAGATGGATGGGACGGGGCAGCCCGAGCCCGGCAACAAAGCCGAGCAACGCGCACAGGAGAGTGAGTCCGAGGAACACGCCTGCGACGATACGCAGGATCGTACGCCGGTCACGTTCCGTCGTCCCCAACCCCGGTCGGACGATCACACCACATCCGAAACCTGGGGACAACGCGTCGCCACGCCCACCCGGGCGCGGCTCGCCGCGTCCGTCAGCCCCGGCCCGCCAGGGCCGCCTCGCCGGCTGTGCGCATCGCGGTGAGGGGGCCCGGGTGGCCCGTCATCAGTTCGACCTGGAGGACCGCCTGGTGTACGAGCAGGTCCAGACCGCCCACCACCGTGCCGCCCGCGTGTCCCCACGCGCCCGCGAGCGCGGTGGGCCACGGGTCGTAGAGCACGTCGAAGAGCACGCCGGGATCGGCCGGCACCTCGATCGCGAGATGGTCGACCGCGCCCTTGGGCGTCGTCGCCACCACCAGCGGCGCGGCCAGCGCCTCGGCGGCCTCCGTCCATGGGCGCACGGTCACCGCGACGCCGAGCCGTTCGCCGGCCGCGTACATCTCGCGCTCCCGCTCCGCGCCCCGCACGTACACCCGCACCGGCCCGTCCGTGACCTCCCGCAACGCGGCAAGCGCCGAGGCCGCGGTGGCACCTGCGCCCAGCACCGCCGCCGACCCGACACGCTCCACGCCGCGCTCGCGCAACGCCGCGACCAGGCCCGGCACATCGGTGTTCTCGCCCACCCGGCGGCCGTCGGCGGTGCACACCACGGTGTTCACCGCGTCCACGTCCCGCGCGACCGCGCCGATCTCGTCGAGCAGCGGCCGGATCGCCCGCTTGAGCGGCATGGTCAGCGAGAGCCCGGCCCACGACGCGTCCAACTCGGCGACGAAGCCCGGCAGGGCCGCCTCGTCGATCTCGAACGCGCCGTAGGACCAGTGGGTCAGACCCAGTTCGGCGTACGCGGCCCGATGCAGGACCGGGGACAACGAGTGCCGGATCGGCGAACCGAGCACGGCGGCGCGGCGCGGGGGCAGGGGTGGGGTCGAGGGCGTCACGAGGTCGGATGTTCCTTGATCCACTTCGCCAGCTCGGCCTTGAAGTCCTGGAACTCGGAGTCCTTGTCGGTGAACTTGGTGGTGCCCACGATCGGGTCGACGGTGACGAAGTAGAGGTACTTGCCCGCCGGCGGCGCCAGCGCCGCGTCGATCGCGGCTTTGCTCGGGCTGCCGATCGGCCCGGGCGGCAGACCCTTCTTCACCCGCGTGTTGTAGGGGTTGCTCGCGTCGGTGAGTTCCTTGTTGGTGAGCTGGATGTTGCTCTTGCCGAGGTAGTAGTTGACCGTCGAGTCCAGACCCAGCGACATGTTCTTGCCGAGCCGGTTGTAGATCACCTGGGCGACCTTGCCCTTGTCATCGGTCGTCTTGCCCTCGGCCTCGACCAGGCTGGCGATGATGATCACGTCGTACGGCTTCTTGCCCATCGCCTGCGCCTTCGCGGCCAGACCTTCCTTGTCGTACTCCTTCACCGCCCGAGCCACCATGTCCTTGAGCACCACCAGCGGGTCCATCCCGGGCGCGGCGATGTAGGAGGCGGGGAACAGGAAGCCCTCGATGTTGCCGCCGGCGTAGTCCGGCAGTCCGAGCGAGGGATCCTTCGCAGCCGCCTCGACCTTCTCCTTCGGCACCTTGAGCGTCTTCGCCAGGGACTCGAAGACCTGTGCGGAGCGCATGCCGGGCCGCAGGATGAAGTCCTGCTTGTTCTTCGGGTTCACCAGGATCTCGAAGGCCGACTTCGCGGACATGTGCTTGGCCATCGTGTACGCGCCGGGCTGGATCTTGGACGCGCGCTGGTCCTTGTCCTCCCGGGCGACCTTGGTGAACGCCTCGACGCTCTTGGTGACCCCGACCCGCTTGAGTTCGTTGGCCATCTGCGGGGTGGCCCACCCCGGCTTGATCTCGACCACGAGCGAACCGGAACCGTTGCCGCTGTAGTCCGGCGGAGGGCCGAAACGGTCCTTCAGGAAACCGTAGGCCCAGTAACCGCCGCCGCCGAGGATGGCGAGCACGACCACGAGGGCCAGGGAGACCGCACAACCGCTGCGGTTCTTCTTCTTGCGGCCCCGACCGCCGCGCCGCCCGCCGCGCGAACCGTCGTCCTTGCCCCGTCGCCGACTGCGCGGCTCCGACTCCATGCGCAGTCCGAGATCGCTCATGCCATGGGCCTTTCAGAGTCGGAGACGGACCCGGCCGGAGCGGGAGGCACGGCCTGGCCCGGAGGACGTCCGGAACCTCGCTCGGTGTCGAGCGCGTTTTGCAGGATCACGATCGCGGCCGCCTGGTCGACGACCCCGCGGGCCTTCTTCGCCTTGACGCCGGAGGCCTGGAGCCCTCGGGTCGCGGTGACGGTGGTCAGTCGCTCGTCGACCATGCGCACCTCGATCGCCGGGTCGAGCCCGGCCACGAGCCGGCCGGCGAACAGCCGTGCCTTGGCCGCGGCCGCGCCCTCCTTGCCGGAGAGCGAACGCGGCAGCCCGACCACGACCTCGATCGCCTCGTACTCGGCGACGATCTCCAGGACCCGGGCCACGTCGCGCCGCCCGGCGGGCACGGTCTCCACCGGGGTGGCGATCAGTCCGTGCGGGTCGCTGGCCGCGACGCCGATGCGAACGTCTCCCACGTCGACCGCAATTCGTACTCCGCGTCTCAAGGTCGGCTCTCCGTCACAGACTCTGCGTCACTGACTATTCGGGCATGACGCCCCGGCATGCAAGTCCCCCGGGGGTGCGGGAGTCCGGTTCCAGACTTCCACACCCACCGGGGGAACGAGGGTAGGGGACGACTCAGGATGTACGTTCGGCGACTGTCCGGGTGACCGCGGCCAGCGCGTCGGCCACCTTCGTCGGGTCCGAACCGCCGCCCTGGGCCACGTCGTCCTTGCCGCCGCCGCCTCCGCCGAGGGTCTGCGCCGCGACACGAACCAGCTCGCCGGCCTTGACGCCGCGCTCGCGCGCGCCGTCGTTGGCGGCGACCACGACCATCGGCTTGCCGTTCACGACCGACACGACCGCGACCGCGGCCGGGCGGGTCGCGAGCCGGCCGCGTACATCCAGCGCCAGCTTGCGCAGGTCGTCGGGCGTGGTGCCGTCGGGCAGCCGGCCGACGGCCAGCGCCACGCCGTGCACGTCCTGCGCGCCGTCGACCAGACCGGCGGCGGCCTGGAGCACTTGGGCACCGCGCAGCGCGGCGATCTCCTTCTCCGCGTCGCGCAGCTTGGCCATGATCGAGGCGACCCGCTCGGGCAGCTCCTCCGGCCGGCCCTTCACCACGTCGGTGAGCTGGTTGACGATGGTGTGCTCGCGCGCCAGGAACTTGTACGCATCGGCGCCCACCAGCGCCTCGACCCGACGCACACCGGCGCCGATCGAGGACTCGCCGAGCAGCTTGACCAAGCCCAGCTGCGCGGTGTTGTGCACGTGTGTGCCGCCGCACAGCTCCTTGGAGTAGTCCCCCATGGTGACCACGCGGACCCGGTCGCCGTACTTCTCGCCGAACATCATCACGGCGCCCTGCTTCTTCGCCTCGTCCATCGACATCACCTCGGCGGTGACGTCGAGGTTGCGCGCGAGCACCTCGTTGATCTTCTGCTCGACGTCGGTGAGCACGCTGCCCGGCACCGCGCCCGGCGCGCCGAAGTCGAAGCGGAAGCGGCCCGGCGCGTTCTCCGAGCCGGCCTGCGCCGCGGTGGGGCCGAGCGCGTCGCGCAGCGCCTGGTGGGTCAGGTGCGTGGCGCTGTGCGCGCGGGCGATGGCGTTGCGCCGGTCGGTGTCGATCTGCGCCAGCGCCTTGGCGCCGACCACGACCTCGCCGACCTGGACCCGGCCGCGGTGCACGGTGACACCGGCGACGGGGGTCTGTACGTCGCGGACCTCGACCACGGCGCCGGTCTCGAGCCGGATGCGGCCGGTGTCGGCGAGCTGGCCGCCGCCCTCGGCGTAGAAGGGGGTGTGGTCGAGCACGACCTCGACCTCGTCGCCCTCCTGCGCGGCGGGCGCGGGCACGCCGTCGACGAGCAGGCCGACCACGGTCACCTCGTTGGCGGTGTCCAGGTAGCCGGTGAACACGGTGCCGCCCGCCGAGTCCGCGACCTCGCGGTACACGGACAGGTCGGCGAGGCCCTGCTTGCGCGCCTGCGCGTCCTTCTTGGCCCGCTGGCGCTGCTCGTTCATCAGCCGGCGGAAGCCGTCCTCGTCGACCGCCAGGCCCTGTTCGGCGGCGATCTCCAGAGTCAGGTCGATCGGGAAGCCTTCGGTGTCGTGCAGCAGGAACGCCACCTCGCCGGGGAGCACGCGCGAGCCGGCGCTCTTCGCCTTGACGATCGACTCGTCGAGCAGCGCGGTGCCCTCCTGGAGCCGGGCCAAAAAGCGCTTCTCCTCCGCCACCGAGACCGCGTCGATGCGCTCGGCGTCCTCGACCAGGTTCGGGTACTGCGGACCCATCGCCTTGATCGTGGTCTCGACCAGGTCGTGCAGCGTCGCGCCCTCGGCGCCCATCAGCCGCATGTTGCGGATCGCCCGGCGCATCATCCGGCGCAGCACGTAGCCGCGGCCCTCGTTGCCCGGCACCACGCCGTCGCCGATCAGCATCACGGCGGTGCGCACGTGGTCGGCCACCACACGCAGCGACACGTCGGTGGTGTGGTCCTGCCCGTAGACCTTGCCGGTGAGTTCGGCGGCGCGGTCCAGGATCATCCGCGAGGTGTCGATCTCGTACAGGTTGTCGACGCCCTGGAGGATGCACGCCAGGCGCTCCAGGCCGAGCCCGGTGTCGATGTTCTTCGCGGGCAGGTCGCCCAGGATCGGGTAGTCGTCCTTGCCGGTCCCGGCGCCGCGCTCGAACTGCATGAAGACCAGGTTCCAGATCTCCAGGTAGCGCTCGCCGTTGACCGCCGGGCCGCCCTCCTCGCCGTACGCGGGGCCGCGGTCGTAGTTGATCTCCGAGCACGGGCCGCACGGTCCCGGCACGCCCATCGACCAGAAGTTCTCCGACTTGCCCAGGCGTTGAATGCGCTCGGGGGGCACGCCGATGACGTCGCGCCAGATGCGTTCGGCCTCGTCGTCGTCGAGGTAGACGGTGATCCACAACTTCTCGGGGTCGAGCCCGTAGCCGCCGTCGGCGACCGAGTTGGTCAGCAACTCCCAGGCGAGCGCGATCGCGCCCTCCTTGAAGTAGTCGCCGAACGAGAAGTTGCCGCACATCTGGAAGAACGAGCCGTGCCGGGTGGTCTTGCCGACCTCCTCGATGTCCAGCGTGCGCACACACTTCTGCACGCTGGTGGCCCGCTTGAAGCTCGGCTTGACCTCACCCAGGAAGTAGGGCTTGAACGGCACCATGCCGGCGTTCACCAGGAGCAGCGTGGGGTCGTCCGCGACCAGCGACGCCGACGGGACGACGGTGTGTCCGCGTTCTTCGAAAAAGCGCAGCCAGCGCTTGCGGATCTCTGCCGACTCCATCAGGTGCCGTCCCTTCGGTCGTACCGTGCCTTGCCTTCGTACAGCTCGCGCGGGTCGTAGTGGTCCCGCCCGTCGTGCCGGTGCTCGTGCGGCTCGCGCGCCCCGGGCAGTATCCGCCGGCTCGGGGCGGGCGGCAGGGCCGCGGCGGCGACGTCGGCGCCGATCGCCCGGTACAACTCCTGCTCGCGCTCCGCCATGCCCGCGCGGACCTCGTCCGCGAAGTACTTGATCGCCTCGCCGATGCCTGTGACATTGTCGGCGACGCCCTCGGGCGTGTACTTGTACGCCTTGTCCTTGACCTTGCGCGCGGCCCAGACGCCGGCGCCGGCGCCGACCGCGATCCAGAACAGTCTCGCCATCGGTCAGCCCCTCCCGCGCATGCTGCGCTGTCGCGCGACCTTCTGCGCCTTCGCCGCGGTACGCACCCGGCGGCTGAGCTCGGCGCGCTGCTGCGCGGACAGCGCGCGGCGCACACCGT
Source organism: Embleya australiensis (assembly GCF_051903075.1). Lineage (NCBI taxonomy): Bacteria > Bacillati > Actinomycetota > Actinomycetes > Kitasatosporales > Streptomycetaceae > Embleya > Embleya australiensis. The sequence goes on along the minus strand of NZ_CP182422.1, from coordinate 6,411,806 downwards.
AGCTGAACGCGGCGGTCTTCACGAGTGGCCCGCCGAGCGTGGCGGCGACCGTGGAGGACAGCGCGGTGGCGTTCGTGGTCATGGTCTGCACGTTGCCCGCGATCTGGTCGACGCGGCCCATCTGGGCGTTGGTCGCCCGGACCGTCTCGGTGACCTCGTCGAGCAGCGGGACCGCCCGGTCCGCCACCCCTGCGACCAGGGTCGTGGCCTCCTTGAGCACCTTCGCCAGCTTCACCAGAGCCACCGCGAGAAAGGCGACCAGGATCGCCCAGAAAACGGCGATGATCATCAGCGCGACTTCGCCACCCGACACCGTCATGCGCTCCTTGATGAGTGGGATCAGTCGAGGCGGCGGATACGCGTCGCCCACCTCGGAAAACCCGACCCTACCGCGACCGCGCGGGTCCCCTCGTCCGAGGAAACCCGCGCGGTGGGCGTGGCGTGTGTCGCGACCCGGCGTCGTGTGGGGATCGACCTTCGGTGTCGGTTTGTCGACGTCGTCGATCAGCGAGAGTAGTACTCCACGACCAACTGCTCGTCGCAGATCACCGGGACCTCGCGGCGCTGCGGGAGGCGGTCGAGGCGGGCCATCAGCTTGTCGAGGCGGGCCTCGATGTAGCGCGGGGTCTCGGCGGCGGCGAAACCGCCGGCCTGGACCACCTGGAACAGCGGCTTGGCGCGGCTGCGCTCGCGCACGGCGACCACGTCGTCGGGCTTGAGGCGGTAGGAGGGCTTGTCCACCTTGCCGCCGTTGACCTCGATGTGGCCGTGGGTGACCATCTGCCGCGCCTGGTAGACGGTGCGCGCGAAGCCGGCCCGGAGCACGAAGGCGTCCAGGCGTCGCTCGAGGTCGACCACCAGCTCGTCGCCGGTCTTGCCGGCGTGCTTGTTGGCGCGGTCGAACGCGGCCCGCATCTGGACCTCGGAGATGTCGTACTGGAAGCGCAGGCGCTGCTTCTCCACCAGCCGGGTCTTGTAGTCGGAGGTCTGCTTGCGACCGCGGCCGTGCTCGCCGGGCGGGTAGGGCCGGTTCTCCAGGTACTTGGCGGCCTTGGGGGTGAGCGCCACTCCGAGCGCGCGGCTGCGGCGGATCTTGGGGCGCGTCTGGTTGGTCAAGGTCGGGTCCTCCGTGCGGGGCCGTTCGGGCGGTTCGGGTGGTCGGGGCGATGCGGGTGTGGCCGGTCCGGTCCCGGGTCGAGGCGCCGGGCCGGGGTGGTGGGCCGCCGGTCGGGCCGTCTTGCCAAGATCGGGGTACTTAGGTAAGCCTAACCTTAACGAAGACGCGGCCGGTAGCCCACTCGGGGGTCGCAAACGAGCGCCGTACCTGAGCGCCACACCTGGAGGACGCCATGTCTGTTCCCACCGAGGCCAACGCCGGGCGCACCGATGTCTCTTCCCGGCGGCCGCGCACCGCGGAGCGGGCCCGCACCCTGGCCGCCCACGCCGGGTCGGCCACCCTGGACCTGCCCGGCGACCGGGAGGAGCATGTGATCCCCGCCGCACGGGCCGTCGAGGCCGACGGCTCGCTGCTGCTGCTCGTCCCGAGCGAGACCGCCGCGGTGGTACTGACGTCCCGGGACGACGTGGCCGCCGTGCTGCACCTGGTCGACGTCGCGCCGGTCGCCGTGCCGCACCGGGTCCGCGCGCACTGCTGGATCGCGGGCTGGCTGAGCATCCCCACCGGCCCCGACGCCGAACGGGCCTCCGCGCTGTTGGCCGAGGCGGCCCCCGACCCCACCGCGTCCGAGCGCGCCGGAACGGTCCTGCGGCTGGAGGTCGGCGAGGTGCTGGTCGACGACCTGTGGGGCACCGGACACGTCGAACCCGACGACTACGCCGACGCCGCGCCCGACCCGCTGGCCGGACACGAGGCCGAACTGCTCCAGCACCTGGCCGCGGCGCACGGCGACGACCTGTGCCGGTTGGCGAACGTGGCGGGCGCGCCGGCCTGTGCGGACCGGGTGGCGCCGGTGTCGCTGGACCGACACGGCATCCGGCTGCGCACCGGCGGCCCGGACCGCACCTGTGACGTGCGCTTCGAATTCGAGCACCCGGTGGCCGACCCGACGGAGTTGGGGGGTGCGCTGCGCCGGCTGCTGCATGGGGTGCACGGGGAGGGCTGAGGCTTTCGGCCGCTTCGGGGCGGGCGCGGGGGGCGGTCGTCCGGCTCACGCGTCTCGCACGAGGTGATTCGGCTCGGGCTTCGTCCGCCGATACCGCCCGGCCGTGGCCTCGCATGATGCGGCGCCCGCCGGGCAGTCTCCTCCTCCGTGATCGACTGTGCCGGGCCCGGGCCCGGGTCGGGAACCGGCTAACGTTTCCGGTCGCGGCACCGGGTGGCGATCCACCCGGACGGATCGCCACGGCGGACCGGTCGACGGTGCCGCCGCGCGCGGGCCGGATCGCGGCGGGAACGGCGGAAGGGACGACACGGGGTGTCGGAGCAGCACTCGCGACACGAACCGGAGGGATCGGCGGACGAGGTCGGCCGCGCCCATCCGGGCCCTCGCGCACCCTGGGAGCCGGAGCGGCCGGCGACGCCGCGATCCGGCGCCAGCCCGTGGCAGGACCGGCTGCGCACCCAGCTGCGGTTCAGCGGGCACACCGCGAGCATCCCGATCGTGCCCGCCCCGGAGAAGCCCGAGGCCGGCCCCTCGGTCCCACGCGTACTCGATCTCGCGCTGCGCACCGGCGAGTTGCTGCTGGCCAGCGGCGAGGGCGGGGAGGACGTCGAGGCGGCGATGCTCGGCATCACCGACGCGTACGGCCTGGAACGCTGCCAGCCCAATGTGACCTTTGTCGCGATCACCCTGTCCTACCAGCCCTCGCTGGTCGAACCGCCGGTCACGGGCGAGCGGGTGGTGCGCCGCCGCGCCGTCGACTACACCCGGCTCGACGAGGCACACCAGCTGGTCGAGGCGATCACCCGGTCCGAGTTGACCCTGGAGGAGGCGTACCACCGCCTCGCCGACATCCGCCGCAACCGACACCCCTACCCGCGCCCGCTGTTGCTGCTGTCCGCGGGGCTGATCGCGGCCTTCGCGAGCGTGATGGTCGGCGGTGGACCGATCGTGGCCGTCGCGGCCTGTGTCGCGGCGCTGATCGGCGAGCGGTTGGCGCAGCTGCTCGCCGAGCGCGGCGTCCCGGAGTTCTACCAGTTCGTGCTCGCCTCGATGCCGGCCGCCGCGATCACGGTGGTGATGATCAAACTCGGCGCGGGGATCAACCCGTACGCCGTGGTCACCGGCGGCCTGTTCGCGCTGCTGCCGGGGCGGGCCCTGGTCGCGGCCGTGCAGGACGGGCTGACCGGCTTCTACATCACCGCCGCGGCCCGGTTGCTGGAGGTCTTCTACCTGATCGTCGGCATCATCGTGGGCATCTCGATCGTGCTGTACATCGGCGACCAGGTGGGCGTGAAGTTCACCGTCGAGGGGACGTTCAACCCCAACGGCAATCCCCGCATCGTGCAACTCCTCGCGGCGGGCGGGGTGTCGCTGACCTTCGCGGTGCTGGTCCAGGTGCGTCGGGTGCTGCTGCCGATGGCGGCGGCAGGCGGCGCGGTCGGCTGGGCGGTGTTCCAGGTGCTGCGCGAGGCGGGCGCCGCGCCGGTCCTGGCCACGGCGGTGGCCACCGGGCTGCTGGGGCTGCTCGGGCAGTTGCTCGCCCGGTGGGGCGGGACGTCGGCGCTGCCGTACGTGATCCCGGCGATCGGCCCGATGTTGCCGGGCAGCGCGATGTATCAGGGCATGCTCGGCCTGGCCCTCGGCCACACGGACAGCGGCTGGCGCAGCCTGGTGAACGCGGCGTCCCTGGCCCTGGCGCTCGCGGCGGGCGTCAACGTCGGCTCCGAGGCGGCCCGCTTCGTCCTGCCTTCCCCGCCGCCGCGCACGGGCCGCGAAATGCGCCCGGCATCGAAGCGCACCCGGGGCTTCTGAACGACGGAGGCGGCGGGGGTGCGGGCGGCCGGGGGCGGGCGGCCGGCTCGGCGACACCCATCGGCGCCCGCGCGATTCAGGCAATCGGGGCCACAGCCGCAGGTGCCACAACGTGAACCCCGGCAATATGAAGGCGCGGCCCTGCGGGCCCGTCAGGCATCTCGACGGACGCGGGGAGCGGTTAGACCGGTTCGGCGACGGTGGGTGTCGGCCATGACGACGTAGCAGGCTCCGAGGCGCTCGGCGCAGGGTCACCGGCCGGCGACCACAGGGCCCGTGCACTCGGTCGCGGTCGCAGGGGGTGGGGCGCAGGCGCTATCCCGGTCGCGGTCGCAGGTGCAGGCGCTCGGTCGCAGGCGCTGCCCCGATCGCGGGCGCGGTCGCACGGTCGCAGGCACTGTCCCGATCACGGGCGCGGGCGCGGGGTCGCAGGCGCTGCCCCGATCACGGGCGCGATCACGGGTGCGATCACGGGCGCGGTCGCACGGTCGCAGGCGCTGCCCCGCTCGCGAGCGCGGGCGCAGGGTCGCAGGCACTGCCCCGATCACGGGCGCGGGCGCAGGGTCGCAGGCACTGCCCCGATCACGGGCGCGGTCGCGGTCGCGGGCGCAGGCGCACGGTCGCAGGTGCAGGCGTCGACCTGGTCGCGAGCGGGGGCGGCCGAAGGCGTGGTGCGCGCGATTGCACTCGCGGGCGGGGGCGCCCATGCGGGCCGGGCTCGGGTGAACAGGGACGTGCTCCTGGAGAGCGGGGGCGGAGGCGGGGGCAAGTCGTGTACACGTGCGTGGACGTTGGCGGAGCGTGGACGTCGGCGCGGGCACAGACGTAAGCGTCGGCGTGGGCATGCCCATCGGCGCGGACCTGGACGTGAGCACGTACCAGGCGTCCGCATTCGCGTTGGCGTTGGCGTCGGCGCCCGTGACCGCGTCGGCGCTCGTGTCTGCGTCGTAGCGCGCGTCTGCGTCCGCGTCCGCGTCCGCGTCGTGGCGCGTCGGCGTCCGCATTGGCGCCTATGACCGTGTCCGCGTTGGCTTTGGCGCTCGTGTCGGCGTCCGCATGGGCGCCCGCGACCGTGTCCGCGTCGACGTGGGCGCCCGCGCCCGTGTTTATGTCGACGTGGGCGCCCGCGCCCGCGACCGTGTCCGTGTCCGTGTCGGCGTCGGCGTGGGCGCCCGCGACCGTGTCCGTGTCCGTGTCCGTGTCCGCGGGAACGACCCGGGTGGTGGGGGCGTTCGGGTTTTGGGGCTGTGGTCGTGGAGGCCCCGTTTCGACGCGAGTGGGCCTGGGTGCCGGGGCCACGCCGACAGCATGGAGGGCTCCGCATGCCGGACGCGCACGCATCCACCGGGCCGTTCGCCGCGCTGCGCAGCTGGTCGCCGCCGCGCGACACGCCCGTGCGCGCGGTCGTCCTGGTCCTGCCCGGTGGCCGCGCGCACGGTCGGCAACCCGCCTCCCCCCGCAACCTGGCCTATCGACGCATGGTGCCGATAGCTCGCTCCATACACCGCGCGACCCACGCGGCAGGCGCCGAGACCTGGCTGCTGCGCTACCGGGTGCGCGGCTGGAACGAACCCGATCGCGATCCGGTCCAGGACGCGTGGTGGGCCCTCGACGGCATCCGTACCCGATACCCCGACGCCGAGGTCACCCTCGTCGGCCACTCGATGGGCGGCCGCACCGCGTTGCGGGTGGCCGGCCACGAGAGCGTGCGTACGATCTGCGCGCTGGCGCCCTGGATCGAGGACGACGAACCGTACGCACAACTCGGCGGCCGGGACCTGGTCGTCGTACACGGCACGGCCGACCACACCACGAGTCCGAAGGCCTCGCAGCGCTACGCGCTGGCCGCGCGCGAGGTCTCCGACCGCGTCTGCCGATTCGAACTCCCCGACGGCCACGCGATGATGCGCCGCGCACCGGCCTGGACCGAACTGATCCGCCGCACCGTGGTGGGCGCGGTCACCGGCCGCCTGGACCCCGAGATCGCCCGCGCCATGCAAACGCCGGCCCCGGACGGCCTCCGCGCCCCCGCCATCGGGGCGATCGGCGCGAGCAGCTAGGACCTGGCTTCAGGCCCCGTCATTCGGCACCGATAGCGGTCAGGATGTCGGTGCGGGCCGCGGTGCGGGCCGGCCAGACGGCTGCGACGACGCCCACGACGACCCCCAGAGCGAGGAATCCGGCGACGCCGGCCCAGGGCACGACCAGCACCAGATTCGGCAACTTGTCGCGCAGCGTGCCCAGGATCCCCCAGGCCAGGAACGCCCCGACCAGCAGACCGAGCACCGCGCCGAACACCGAGATGACCGTCGACTCGACCCGGACCATCGTGCGCACCCGCGAGCGGTCCAGTCCGATCGCGCGCAACATGCCGATCTCCCGGCGCCGTTCGAACACCGACATGGCGAGGGTGTTGATCACCCCGAGCACCGCGATCAGCACCGCCATGGCCAGCAGCCCGTACATGATGTTGAGCAGCAGGTCGACCGTGCGGCTGAAGGAATTCCGGATGGCCGCACGATCCTCCACCTGCACGAGCGGGTTGTCGCCGATCGCGCGCTCGATCGCCCGCGCGGTCGCGGCGCTGCCGCCGCCCTCGACGCGCACCATGATCGAACGGATGTCGCGGTCGACCGTGTGCCGCTCCAGCAGCGCGGCCGGCACCGTCACCTTCGTCAACTGTTCGAGGTCGCCCTGGATGCCGCCGACCTTGACGGTGCCCCGGGCGCCGTCGGGGTAGCCGATCGGAATCACCGAGCCGACGCCCCATCCCCGCCGCTTCGCGGTGTCCGCGCTGATCAGGATCTCGCCGCGGCGCAGCGCGTCGGCGGCGGCGGTACGACTGCCGGCCTCCGGAGCGGCGAGGCCGTCGAAGTCGATCAGGTGCTCGATGCCCTTGGGGTCCACTCCGATCACCGCCGCCTCGTGGCCGTCCAGCAGCACCGAGTCCCGGATCAGTGGCGAGATCGCGGTGATCCCGGGCACGCGGGCGACGGCGGCCGGCACGCCGGCGTCGAGCGAGGCGCCGTTGACCGTGCCGATCCGGTAGTCCGCCGCGATCTCGGCGATCGCCCGTTCCTCGACGGCCTGCCGGATCGACGCGCCGAGCATGGTCAGGCCCGCGATCAGGGACAGGCCGATGGTCAGCGCGGACGCGGTGGCGGCGGTACGTCGGGGATTGCGTACCGCGTTGCGCCGGGCCAGCCGACCGGCCACGCCGAACACACGATCCAGCAGCGGCGCGCCCACGGCGATGGCGGGGCGGGCCAGCGACGGGGTGAGTACGAGGACGCCGATCAACAGCAGGAACGCACCGAGCGCGACCGGGATCCGGCCGCTGTCGCCGGCCGCCGAACGCCCGTACACGGTGAGCGCCGCACCGACCGCCGTCACCAGCGCCCCCAACGCACCGCGGCCGCGCAGTCCGCCGCGGCCGGCCGGTCGCTCTACCGCGTTCAGCGCGGCGACCGGGGGGATCCGGGACGCCCGCCGAGCGGGCAACCACGCGGCGAGGAGGGTGACCGCACCGCCGACGAGCAACGCGACCGCGATCGTATGGCCCTCCACGATCAGCGGGCCGGCGGGCAGGTGTGCGCCGAACCGCTCCAGTAGCGCCCGGAGCGCACCGGCGAGCGCGATGCCGGTGGCGAAGCCGAGCAGGGAGGCGATCACGGCGACGGCCGCGGCCTCGAACAGCACGATCCGGGTGACCTGTCCGCTGCGGGCGCCGACCGAGCGCAACAGGGCCAGTTCGCGGGTACGTTGGGCGACCAGCATGGTGAAGGTGTTGGCGATGATGAAGGTCGCGACGAACAGCGCGATGCCAGCGAACGCGAGCAACGCGATCGTCATCTGCCGGGTGCCGGCCTCGATCATGTCCACCTGCTCGCGCGCGAGCGTACGTCCGGAGGCGACCCGCAGATTGTCCGCGTCCGGCACCACCCGCCGGGCCGCGGCGCGCAATGCCGCCTCGCTCGTACCGGGGACCGGGACCAAGTCGATCTCGGCGTAGCGCCCCGGCTCGAGCAGCAGCCGCTGTGCGGTCGCGGTCTCGAACAACACGAGCGAACCACCCGACGACACGCGCGGATCGTCGGTCGTGAACACCCCGGTCAGCCGGGCCGCGATCATCGGCCCGCCGAGCGCGACGCGCACGGTGTCGCCGACCCGGAAGCCGCCCTTGTCCGCGGTCCGCACGTCGAGCGCGATCTCGGCGGCGGCGGCCGGTCCGCGCCCGGACCGCATCGGAAAGCGGGGATCGGTGCCGTCGCCGAGCGGCACGAAGTTCGTCCCGATCGTCGTCCACCCCGACCCGAGCAGGTCACCGTCCCGGTCCACCACGCCGGTGAACCCCTCCAGCACACCACGCGCCCGCGCGACACCGGGCAGCGCGCGCAGCCGGGCGAGGGTGTCGTCGGTGAGCGTGGGCTCGGGCCGACCGTGCGCGCGCGAGCCGGTGCGGTCGACGTTGTCGTCCAGGACGGCGACGGACACGTCCGCGAAGCTCTTGGAGGCGGTGTTCTTGAACGCCCGCCCCAGGGTGTCCGACAGAACGAGCGTGCCCACGACGAACGCCACACCGAGCAACACCGCGACGGCGGTCATCGCCAATCTGGTCCGGTGTGCAACGACATTGCGCAGCGCGAAACGAAACACGGGCAACTCCAGGAGGACCGAGCACGAACAGCGGAATCCCGCTCATCCTCACCCGCCCCCACCAGCACGGACGTCCCCCACGGGTAGCCCTTCGCACCCCCCGATCCATCCCCCTGAAGCCCGACCCGACCCCCACAAGACGGACCCCACACACACCGCCCGAACGCCCGTCCCGAACGCAGGTCCCGACGCCGGTACGGGGCCACCGAAGCGGCAAACGCGAGGCGACCAGCACGACGCGCGGTCGCGTAGACCCGAAGCGGGCCGCCGCACACCGGTGTCCCACGACAGCCCGCCCGCAGTCCGGGCGGACCGCGTGCGCCGGCACGGGCCTTCTCCGCGAGATCCGCACCATCCGGGACGCCCCACCCGGAGTCATCACCTCGCGCAACCACCTCCACCACACCGACCACCCGACGCGCATCGCCCCACGCGTATGGGGCGGTCGCGAGTCGGTCCAAAGGCACCCACGAAGGCACACGCCCACCGTCGCGGACGCGGACGCGGGGCGGGGCGGACGCGGACGCGGGGCGGGGCGGACGCGGCGCGGAGCGGGCGCGGCGCGGGGCAGGCGCGGCGCGGGGCAGGCGCGGCGCGGAGCGAGCGCGGCGCGGGGCAGGCGCGGCGCGGGGGCGAGCGCGGCGCGGGGCAGGCGCGGCGCGGGGGCGAGCGCGGCGCGGGGCAGGCGCGGCGCGGGGGCGAGCGCGGCGCGGGGCAGGCGCGGCGCGGGGGCGAGCGCGGCGCGGGGCAGGCGCGGCGCGGGGGCGAGCGCGGCGCGGGGCAGGCGCGGCGCGGGGGCGAGTGCGGAGGCCCGCCGCCCCGAGTGGGGGCGCCTTCACCTCTGTCAGGGCGGACGCGGGCCCCTCCCGCCGCGCCGAGGGGGCGCGGCGTGGGGTCGGGTCCTCGCGTCGGTCAGGACTTCGGCGGGGTCGGCGTGTTCAGGCGGGTGCGGAGCCACGTGGTGATGTCGGCGTAGCGGGCCTCGGCGCCGTGGCGGGTGGGCTCGTAGTAGGTGCGGCCGTGGATGGCGTCGGGCGCGTATTGCTGCGCCGCCACGCCGTCGGGGTCGTCGTGCGGGTAGAGGTAGCCCTGCGCGTGGCCGAGTTTGGCGGCGCCCTTGTAGTGCCCGTCCCGCAGGTGCGGCGGGACGGGCCCGGCGAGTCCCTTCCGGACGTCGGCGAGCGCGGCGTCGATCGCCAGGTAGGCCGCGTTCGACTTGGGTGCGAGGGCAAGGTGGATGACCGCCTGGGACAGCGTGATCCGCGCCTCGGGAAAGCCGATCAGCGCAACCGCCTGCGCGGCGGCCACCGCGACCTGGATCGCGGTCGGATCGGCCATCCCGATGTCCTCGCTCGCCGAGATCATCAACCGCCGGGCGATGAAGCGCGGGTCCTCCCCCGCCTCCACCATCCGCGCGAGGTAGTGCAGCGCCGCGTCCACGTCCGAGCCCCGGATCGACTTGATCAGCGCGCTCGCCACGTCGTAGTGCTGATCCCCGTCCCGGTCGTACCGCACCGCCGCCCGGTCCACCGCGCTCTCCAGCGTGGCCAGGGTGATCGATTCCTCGCCCTTGTCGGCGGCCGACCCCGCCCCCGCCTCCAACGCGGTCAGGACACGCCGCGCGTCACCGCCCGCGATCCGCAGCAGGTGCTCCTCGGCGTCCGAGTCGAGGGTGAGCGTCCCGGCCAGGCCTCGTTCGTCGGTGAGCGCGCGCTGCACCACCTCGCGCAGGTCGTCGTCGGTCAACGACTCCAGGGTCAGCAGGAGCGACCGGGACAGCAGCGGGCTGATGATCGAGAAGTACGGGTTCTCGGTGGTCGCCGCGATCAGCGTCACCCATCGGTTCTCCACGGCCGGCAGCAACGAATCCTGCTGGGCCTTGGAGAAGCGGTGGATCTCGTCGAGGAACAGCACCGTGTCCCGCCCCTGGGAGCCGGCGTGCCGACGCGCGTCCTCGATCACCGCGCGCACTTCCTTGACGCCCGCCGTGATCGCGGACAGTTCCACGAACCGCTGACGGGTGACATGGCTGACCACATAGGCGAGCGTGGTCTTGCCGGTACCGGGCGGCCCCCACAAAATCACCGAACTCGGCGCGGTGACCCGACTCTCCGACGCCACCAGCCGACGCAACGGCGACCCTTCACCCAACAGGTGCCGCTGCCCGACCACCTCGTCCAGATCACGCGGCCGCATCCGCACGGCAAGCGGCGCAAGCGAGGGGTCCTTGGCCTGCCGCGCCTCGGCGGCAGCAGTAAAAAGATCGGCATCCACCCAACGACCCTAACCCCCACCCCCGACCCCGCCCCCTCACAGCAACCACCCACGAAAACCCACCGGCCGGCCAGAATGCCGCTCCGGGGCCTGCCCGAGTCGATGATGACCCGCCGCCGGCGTGCGGGGCTCCAAGACCCGGGGCCTCCGGCGAGACGAGTGCATTGCTCGGCGAAACCCGGCCGGCAACGAGGGCACGGAGGTGGTCGAGTCGAGTCGAGTCGAGTCTGCCAAGGACCGTTCAGGAGTGGGCCGGGCGTTCCCAACGCGCGTCGCACCTTTGGTCCCGGGTAGCCGGTCCGGGGCCGGCCCGAGTCGACGATGAGCCGCCGCCGGCGTGCGGGGCTCCAAGACTCGGGGCCTCCGGCGAGACGAATGCATTGCTCGGCGAAAACCGGCTGGCAGCGGGGAGCGGGAGAGCGCTCGGGTCGGGTCTGCCGGGGAGCGTTCCCGAGTGGGTCGGCATTTCGGGGGCGTTTGGAAGGAGGGTTGGGGTCCGGAACCGGATCTCGGCGGGTGGTTGGTGGGCCTCGAGCTTCGGTGACCTGCGGTTTTGCGTAGCCGGGGTGAACGGTCGGGCGCCGAGTGCCGGTTTCGTGTGCTGCGCCCCCCAACGCCGGAGCAGAGACCGGAAGCACCCGATCGGAGCCGGCTTCGGGTGCCGCAACCCCCATAGATGCCATCGAAGAGACCGAAAGCGCCAAGCAGAGGCCAAACCCGGGCCCCAAGGCACCCCAAACACTCCCCCGCCCGCACTGACCTGCGGTTTTCTCTCACACCGAGGCAACAGCACCCCACGCAATCCAGGTTCGTGAACCTCCGTCACCCACACGCCCACCGCCCGCCGGAAACACCCGGCCCCACGGGAAGGCAGCCCGGAGAACTCAACCCGACCACCACCCTGCCCGCCGCTGCCGACCGGTTTTCGCCGAGCCACACACTCGCCTAGCCGGAAGCCCCAAAAAATCGCGGAGCCCCGCACGCCGGCGGCGGCCCACCGCCGACTCTGACCAGCCCCGCACCAGCCACCCGCAACCAAAAGCACAACGCCCGCCGGAAACGCCCCGACCCACCCGGGAAGGCTCCTCGGAGGACCTGGCCTGTCGCGATGGCCCGCCGCCGGCCCGGCCCGGCGTTGGGCCGGGGGGTCGCCGGCGGCGTGGTCAGCGTAGGACGCCGGCTGATTTGGCTGTTTGGAGCCATTCGGGGAATTCGTTCATCAGGTTGTCGTAGAGGGTGGCGTCGGGCATGCGGCGGGGGTCGGCGCCTGCTTCGAAGAAGCCTGCGTTGTCGACGACGCGGTACTTCGGGGCGGGCAGGTCGTCGAGGCGGTGCAGGAAGCGGAATTCGTCTCGGCCGAAGCCGATGAACTGCCAGAAGATGGGCAGTTCGGCCGCCTTGCACAGAGCCTTCTCGGCGGCCTTGGCGTTGTTCGGCGCGCCGTCGGTCTGGAAGATCACGAAGGCCGGGTCGGTCGCGCCGCACGAGCGGTAGTGCGCGATCACCGCCTCCATCGCGGACACGTAGTCGGTGGTGCCCATGTGGCCGAGCTTCTTGTGCAGCGCGGCGATGCGGCCCCCGTAGTTGTCCAGCGAGATCTCCTCGGCCGCGTAGGCCTTCGTGTCGAAGAAGATCACCGGCACGGTGCCGTCGTCGTCGAAGTGCGCGGCTGCGGCCAACACCCGGTCGGCGAGCGCTTGGACGCTGCCGTTCTTGTAGAACGGCGCCATGCTGCCCGAGCGGTCGAGCACCAGATAGACCGCCGCCCGCACGCCGGCCAGCCTGTTCTTCTCCAGGCTGACCCCGGCCGCCTTGTAGAGGCTGACCAGGCCGGGCGCGGAACGCTCGATCTTGTCGAGGCTGACCGCCGAGCCGCTGCCGCTGCGCACGGTGGCCGAGGGTGTCGCGCCGACCGGGGGCGGGGCCGCCGGGGCCGGTGCGGGCTTCGACTTCTTGCGACCGAACAGCGAGAAGGGCATGGCGAGGCTCCCAGCAGTCGAACGAGTCGGGTGGCCGCCCCCTCCCGGGGGCTTCCCGCGCCTACGCTCCCAGATGCCCCGCCCCCACGAACAGGGGCAGATCCCTCACGAATCGGCCATGTCGCACCCCGCCCGCCCGCGCCGAACCCGGTCGGCCGTCCACCCCGGCGGTACCACCACCACCTCGCCCACGTCCCCGGCCCACATCACCTGCGGCCCGAACGCCTCGGCCAGCGCGACCACCGCCCGCTCCACCGCGCCCTCCCCCGGAGCCCGGCAGGTCAGCCCGGACGCCGGCTCGTCGGCGCCGATCCGCTTGCGCTCACCCGCGACCGCCAGCGCGAGCCCGCCCAGATGATCGCCGTCACCACCCCCGGGCCGCTCCGGGAGCGGATCGGCCACCTCTGCGCCGTCGACCCACAGACTGAACCAGCAGCGCGCCGACAACCCTTCGCCACGCAACACGCCCAACAGATCGCCGACTTGCGGATACGACGCGGCGCGCGCCTCCTCCAGGAGGTCGGCCGGCACCGGCGTGCCGAACGACTCGACGAACTCCAGGCCCCCCTCGCCGTCGGTGAACCACCGCAGCGGATTGATATGCACGGTGTGGCTCATGCGACCTCCCGATTCGAGCCCCGACCTCGACCCGCTCCAGCATCCCGCCCGCCTCCGACATGCGAGGCGACCCGAACTCCCGCCTCGGCCTCGGTCCCGGCCCCCGCCCCGACGGCAACGGGCGCACCACCTCCGCCCGTTGCACCGTCGCCGGCCCCGCCGCTCGCCGCCCGCTCCAACGCCGCCGCGCGCCGCCGCCGCGACGCGTAGAACCACTCCTGCCATTCCCGCGTGCCCTCGATCGCCTGCACGCGCGCCATCGCGTACAACCGCACCGGCGGCGAGCCGCGATATCGCATGTTGGCCATCGTCCCGTCGGGCTCGGTCAGGAAGCGCCCGATGGCGCCCTGCGTCCAGCCGCGCCCCAGCACGGTCGACCGCGTCACGTACTCCGCCGGCACCCGCCGCTTGGTCAAGTCCACCGCCGTGTCGGCCTCCCCGAGGTAGTGCGAACCGATCCCGACGACCGGCTCGACTTCCAAGGTAGGCACCGACGCCCGCGCTTGCTTCTCCCCTGTGCAGAAGCGTTTTTCCTACGCCCGCTCTCGTCTCCACATGCCCCGTCTCGTCTCCACATGCCCCGTCCCATCTCCACATGCCTCGCCCGGGCCTCCACACACCCCGGCCCCGCCCCACACACCCCCCAACGCCGAAGGGCGGCCGAGCCATTGGCCCGACCGCCCCACAACATCCACCGACAGGCGTTACGCCTTCTCCGCACCCGCGTCAGCAGCCGCGCCCGCGCCCTTGGCACCGGCGTCCCCCGCCCCCGACTTCGGCTTCGCGTCGATCCCCGCCTCCCGCCGCTGCTGCACCGTGATCGGCGACGGCGCCCCGGTCAACGGATCCCCACCGGAAGCCGTCTTCGGGAACGCGATCACATCGCGAATCGACTCCGCCCCGCCCAACAACGCCACCAACCGGTCCAACCCCAGCGCGATCCCACCATGCGGCGGCGGCCCATACGCGAACGCGTCCAGCAGGAACCCGAACTGCGACTGCGCCTCCTCCTCCGACATCCCGATCGCCGCGAACGCGCGCTCCTGCACGTCCCGACGGTGGATACGGATCGAACCGCCGCCGATCTCGGTGCCGTTGAGCACGATGTCGTACGCGTTCGACAGCGCCTCGCCCGGGTTCTTGTCGAACCCGTCCAGCCACTCCGCCGTCGGCGCCGTGAAGGGGTGGTGGATCGCGTGCCAGCCCTGGTGGTTGCCGGCCGCGTCCTCGATCGGCTCGAACATCGGGAAGTCGACGACCCAGAGGAAGTTCCACTTCGACTCGTCGATCAACGACCCGCGCCGGGCGATCTCCAACCGCGCCGCGCCCAGCAGTTCGAGCTGCGCCGTGCGCCGCCCGGCCGCGAAGAAGATGCAGTCGCCCCTGCTCGCCCCGGTCGCCTCGACCAGCCCGGCCAGGTGCTCCTCGGACAGGTTCTTGGCCACCGGGCCGCGCAGTTCGCCCGTCTCCGCGTCGACCAGCACATAGGCGAGCCCGCGCGCCCCGCGCGCCTTGGCCCAGTCCTGCCAGCCGTCCAACTCCTTGCGGGTCTGCGCGGCGCCGCCGGGCATCACCACCGCGCCGATGAACTCGGCCTGGAACACCCGGAACGACGTGCCCTCGAAGTAGGCCGTCAGGTCCACCAGTTCGCACCCGAAGCGGGTGTCCGGCTTGTCCGAGCCGTAGCGCGCCATCGCCTCGGCGTAGGGCAGCCGGGGCAGCGGCAGCGCGATCTCCACGCCGTGCACCTCGCGCCACACCCGCGCGATCAGCTTCTCGGTCAGCGCCAGGATGTCCTCTGCGTCGCAGAACGACATCTCGACGTCCAGCTGGGTGAACTCCGGCTGCCGGTCGGCCCGGAAGTCCTCGTCCCGGAAACAGCGCGCGATCTGGTAGTAGCGCTCCATGCCGGCCACCATCAACAGCTGCTTGAACAGCTGCGGCGACTGCGGCAGCGCGTACCACGAACCCGGCTGCAACCGCACCGGCACCAGGAAGTCGCGGGCGCCCTCGGGGGTGGAGCGGGTCAGGTACGGCGTCTCGATGTCGAGGAAGTCGTGGTCCTCCATCACCTCGCGGATCACCCGGGTGACCTTCGAGCGCAGCCGCAGGTTGCGCGCCATCGACGCGCGCCGCAGGTCGAGGTAGCGGTGCTTGAGCCGCACCTCCTCGTTGACCGTGCCCGGGGTGTACTCCTCGATCGGGAACGGCAGCGGCGCCGCCTCCGACAGGATCTCGAAGTCGTCCACGACGACCTCGACCGCCCCGGTGGGGATCTCGGTGTTCTCGTTGCCGTCGGGACGCACCCGCACGTCGCCGGTGACCCGTACGCAGAACTCGGAGCGCAGGTTGTGCACCGTCTCCAGGTCGCGGAAGACCACCTGCACGGTGCCCGAGGCGTCGCGCAGGTCCACGAACGCCACGCCGCCGTGATCGCGCCGCCGGGCCACCCAGCCGGCGAGCGTCACGGTGTGGCCGGCGTGCTCGGCGCGGAGCGTCCCGGCGTCATGGGTGCGGATCACTGAAGCTTCTCCTTCAAGACGGTGACGACCTGGTCGAGCGGAACCGGGGTCTGGTCCCCGTTCGACAGGTCCTTGATCTGGGCGACGCCCTCGGTGAGGTCACGATCGCCGACGACGATGGCGTAGCGGGCGCCGGATTGCGACGCGGCCTTCATGGCGCCCTTGAGCTTCTTCCCGCCGAACGCCATGTCGGCGGGGATGTCCTCGATCCGCAGTTGGGTGACCATGGCGAACACCGCGCGGCGGGCCGCGTCGCCGATCGCCACGCCGTAGACGTCGCAGTCGGCGGGGGTCTCCACGGTCTGGCCCTCCGCCTCCATCGCGAGCATCGTGCGGCCGATGCCCAGCGCCCAGCCCACCGAGGGCAGGTCGGGGCCGCCGAGGTCCTCGGACAGACCGTCGTAGCGCCCGCCGCCGCCGATCGCCGACTGCGCGCCGAGGCCGTCGTGCACGAATTCGAACGTCGTGCGGTTGTAGTAGTCGAGGCCCCGGACCAGCCGCGGGGTGTCCTCGTAAGCGATCTCCAACTCGTCGAGCATGCCGCGCACGAACGTGTGGTGTTCGGCGCACGCCTCGCACAGGTGGTCGGTGATCAGCGGGGCATCGGCGATCAGCGCCTGCACCTCGGGCCGCTTGTCGTCGAGCACGCGCAGCGGGTTGATCTCGATCCGCGCGTGCGTCTCCGCGTCCAGGTCGAGCGCGCGCAGGAACTCCTGCAGCTTGGCCCGGTAGACGGGGCGGCACTCGCGGCAGCCGAGCGAGTTGAGCAGCAGCCGGAAGTCGCGCAGGCCGAGCTTTTGGAAGCCCTCGGTGGCCAGCGCGATCATCTCGACGTCGACCAGCGGGTCGTCACTGCCGATCGCCTCGGCGCCGACCTGGGTGAACTGCCGGGTGCGGCCGGCCTGCGGGCGCTCGTAGCGGTAGTACGAGCCGAAGTACCACAACTTCACCGGCAGTCGGCCCGCGTACAGGTTGTGCTGGAGCACCGAGCGCATCACCGCCGCGGTGCCCTCGGGGCGCAGCGTCAGCGAACGGCCGCCGCGGTCCTCGAAGGTGTACATCTCCTTGGTCACGATGTCGGTGGACTCACCGACGCCGCGCAGGAAGAGGCCGGTCTCCTCGAAGGTGGGGGTCTCGATGTACTGGAAACCGGCGTCGCGCAGTTCCAGGCCGAACTGGATCCGGATCCGGTTGAACGTCTCCGAGTACGGCGGGAGCATGTCGAAGGTGCCCTTGGGGGCGTTGAAGGTACTCACGGTATGAAAATCCGTCACATTCCTCGGTGCGGTCCCGCGGGCGGCGTCAGCTCTTGCAGATACGGATTGCTCGCGCGCTCGCGGCCGATCGTCGTCTGGGGGCCGTGGCCGGACAGGACGACGGTCTCGTCCGGCAGGGGCAGACACACCCGGGACAACGAGCGCAACATCTGCGCGTGATCGCCGCCGGGCAGGTCGGTGCGTCCGATGGAGCCGGCGAACAGCAGGTCACCCGAGTACAGGATGGGCGGGACGTCCGCGCTTCCCTGGGTGCCGAAGGCCACCGACCCCTGTGTATGGCCGGGCGCATGATGGACCGTCAGCTCGAGGCCCGCGAGTTCGAGCACGGCGCCGTCGGTGAGCAGGCGCACGTCCTCGGGTTCGGTGAAGGTCATCCCGCCGAACAACTGCTGTCCCACGCCGAGCGACAGGCCCTTGGCCGGGTCGGAGAGCAGGTCGCGGTCGTCGGGGTGGATCCACGCGGGCACCTTGTGCTCGGCGCACACCGGCACCACCGAGAACATGTGATCGATGTGCCCGTGGGTCAACACCACCGCCACCGGGCGCAGCCCGTGCTCGCGGACGATGTCCTGTACGCCGTCGAACGCGTCCTGCCCGGGGTCGACGATCACGCACTCCTCGCCGGCGCCCGGAGCGACCACGTAACAGTTGGTCTGGAAGGACCCTGCGGGGAACCCGGCGACGATCACGTTCGTCCTCTCGGTCTCGGGGTCTTCCGGCGACGGGGGCAAGCACGGAAGTATGCGGCGGACGTGGGAATCGGATACGAGACTACCGGCGCGCGGGGGCGGATCGCGAACCGGTTCCGGGGGTGCGTGCCTAGACTGTGCGCGAGCTGCGGCCGGTTCCGCACGTGTGGGATCACCGCAGGTCGGGACCGGTGCACCGATCCCGTCACGGTGCCGGAAGCCGTCGTCCGGCGCAGGCTCGGTCGCACGGCCGTCCGGGTCGAGTCCCATCCACATCGAGTCCGTTCGAACCATTCGAATCCAGGAGAGCACGCGGTGGTCACCAAACAGCAGCGCCAGCGACAGCTCGCGCGCGAGAAGTTCGAGCGCCAGCAGCAGCGACGCGGGACCGCGCACGCACGCCGGCGCCGACGCAATCAGGTCGTCGCCGCGGTCGCGGCGGTGGTCGTGGTGGCGGGTGGCGGGGCGTGGCTCGCGGTGGCGACGAGTGACGACGACAAGGACGACAAGAAGACCAACGCGGCCAACACTCCGCCGAGCACGCAGCCCTCCGCGCCGCAGTCGCCGCCGCCCGCCGCCAAGCCGAAGACGTGTGCGGCGCCGGCGCCGGGCGAGCCGACGAAGGAGCAGTTCACCGCGGAGCCCGCGATGTCGATCGACACCGCCGGCGCGTACACGATGACGCTCAAGACCACCTGCGGCGAGGTCAAGGTCGCCCTGGACGCGGCCAAGGCGCCGCACACGGTGAACTCGTTCGCGTTCCTGGCGGGCAAGAAGTTCTTCGACCACACCAAGTGCCACCGGCTGACCACGGGCGGCCTGGCGGTGCTCCAGTGCGGCGACCCGACCGGCACCGGCACGGGTGGTCCGGGATACAAGTTCGTCGACGAGAACCTGGGCACCGCCGGCGCGGACGGCACCGCGGCCTACCCCGCGGGCACGGTGGCGATGGCGAACTCCGGTCCCGGCACCAACGGCAGCCAGTTCTTCCTGGTCACCGGGGACAGCAAACTGCCGCCGAACTACACCCCGTTCGGCAAGGTCACCGGCGGGATGGACGTCCTGCAGAAGATCGCCGCCGCGGGCACCGAGGACGGCGGCAGCGACGGCGCGCCGCACGAGAACGTGGTCCTCGACAGCGTGACCGTGGCCAAGTAGCAACCGACCGCACGCGTGTTCCACCGCGACTCCCCGGGCACGGCCCGGCCCGTGCCCGGGGGGTCCTGTGTAGAGTGCGCCGCATTCAGCATCGAAGGAGGCCGCTGTGAGCAGCGACCCGTGGGGCCGCGTGGACGAGCAGGGAAACGTCTTTGTCAAGACGGCGGACGGTGAACGCTCCGTCGGTTCGTGGCAGGCGGGTTCCCCGGACGAGGCCCTGGCCTACTTCCGGCGCAAGTACGAGGGACTCGCCGTCGAGGTGGAGTTGCTCGCGCGGCGGGTACGGACCACCGACCTCGCGCCCAAGGACGCCCACCACGCGATCGAGCGCCTGCGCGCGAGCATCGTCGACGCGAACGCGGTCGGCGATCTGGAATCGCTGGTCAAGCGCCTGGACGCGCTGGTGACCGTGGTGGATTCCAAGCGCGAGGAGCGCAAGGCCACCCGCGCGAAGGCGCAGGAGGAGGCGCAGGGCGCCAAGGAGCGGATCGTCGCCGAGGCCGAGCAGCTGGGCCAGAGCACGGACTGGCGACCGGCCGGCGAGCGGCTGCGCGCGCTGGTGGACGCCTGGAAGGCCGTGCCGCGCCTGGACCGCAAGGCCGACGACGAACTGTGGCACCGGTTCTCCCAGGCCCGGTCCAACTTCGCCAAGCGCCGCAAGGCGCATTTCGCGGAGCTGGACGGTCAGCGCGACAGCGCCAAGCGGGTCAAGGAGAAGTTGGTCGAGGCGGCCGAGGCGCTGTCCACGTCCACCGACTGGACCGACACCGCCGCGCGCTACCGCGACCTGATGAACGACTGGAAGGCCGCCGGCCGGGCCCAGCGCGACGTCGAGGAAGAGCTGTGGCAGCGCTTCCGGGCCGCGCAGGACGTGTTCTTCGCGGCGCGCAGCGAGGTGTTCGCCGAGCGCGACTCCGAGCAGCGGGAGAACCAGGCCGCGAAGGAGCTGCTGCTCGTCGAGGCCGAGACGATCCTTCCGGTGAAGGACGTCAAGGCGGCCCGGGTGGCGCTGCGCTCGATCAACGATCGCTGGGAGGCCATCGGCCACGTCCCGCGCGATGCCCGGCCGAGGATGGAGGCCCGGCTCCAGACGGTCGAGCGGGCGATCCGCGAAGCCGAGGAGGAGCTGTGGAAGCGCACGAACCCGGAGGCCCGGGCTCGCGCGCAGGCGGCGGTGGACCAGATCCAGGCGTCCATCGACAAGCTCACCCAGCAGGCGGAGAAGGCCCGCGCGGCGGGCAACGAGCGCAAGCTGCGCGAGGCCGAGGAGTCGATCGCGGCCCGCGCGGAGTGGCTGGCCGAGGCGAACAAGGCGCTGGAGGAGTTCTCCGGCTGAGCGGGTCGAACGGCCGGCCCACCGGGCCGAGCGGTTCGAGTCGCGCGGGCGCGCGCGTACGCGGATCCCTCGCGTAGGCGCGGCCGGCGCCGCGACGCGGCGACGTACACCAGGCACGGGCGGACCCGGATCGGCGATCAGCCGGTCCGGGTCCGCCCGTGCCTGGTGTCGGCCCGTTATCGAGCCGACCACGTCCGACGCGCGGGTGCCGTACCGACCTGCTGCTCGCTCGCGCGGCGAGGCACGGAGCCTCGCGGCGCGTGCACCCCCAGCGCGTGGTCTCGGCCGTCGAGACGACGCACTCGCCCGTGTCCCTCGCAGGTCCGCCTCACCGGTCGGCGCGCGCCAAGCGGTTCGACCACGCGCCGGCACCCCGGGCACCTCGCGGCCGGCGATCTTGATCCGCAAGTCCCGGCGCGACCGAACCCACCGCGCTCGCGGCCCGCCTGCGGTCACACCCCGATCGACCGCTCCCAAGCCGCCTCGCCCGCAGGCATCGCTGCGGCCCCGAGCGGCGCCCACAGCCCCCCGCCCCGCTCCCCCGGATGACAAGACCGAGCGGCGCCGGAAAACCCTCCCGACGCCGCCTCCCGCCCCGTGACGGGCTACTGCTGCCGCCCGCTGGTCACCCGGTACGCGTCGAACACGCCCTCGACCCCGCGCACCGCCTTGAGCACGTGCCCCAGGTGCTTCGGATCGCCCATCTCGAAGGTGAACCGGCTGACCGCGACCCGGTCGCGCGTGGTGGCCACCGACGCGGACAGGATGTTCACGTGCTGGTCGGACAACACGCGCGTGATGTCCGACAACAACCGGGACCGATCGAGCGCCTGCACCTCTATCGCCACCAGGAACACCGAGGACGCGGTCGGCGCCCACTCGACGTCGACGATGCGCTCCGACTGCCGGGACAACGACTCCACGTTGCCGCAGTCCTGGCGGTGCACCGAGACGCCGTTGCCCCGGGTGACGAATCCGATGATCGGATCGCCGGGCACCGGCGTGCAGCAGCGGGACAGCTTGACCCAGATGTCGTCGACACCCTTGACCACCACACCCGGATTGCCGGTCGAGCGCGGCCGGCGCCGGGTGGTGGTCGGCCGGGTCGCCTCGGCCAGGTCCTCGGTCGCGCCCTCCTCGCCGCCCAGCGACTCGACCAGGCGCTGCACGATGGTCTGCGCCGAGACGTGCCCCTCGCCGATCGCCGCGTACAGCGAGGAGATGTCGGAGTAGCGCAACTCGTGCGCCAGCGTCACCAGCGTGTCTCCGCCGCCCGACATCAGCCGCTGCAGCGGCAGGCCCTGCTTGCGCATGGCCCGGGTCAGGCCCTCCTTGCCCTGCTCGATCGCCTCCTCGCGGCGCTCCTTGGAGAACCACTGGCGGATCTTGTTGCGCGCCCGGGGCGACTTCACGAAGCCGAGCCAGTCGTGGCTGGGCGCCGCGGTCTCGCTCTTGGAGGTGAACACCTCCACCAGGTCACCGTTGTCCAACCGGCTCTCCAGCGGCACCAGCCGCCCGTTCACCCGGGCGCCGATGGTGCGGTGCCCCACCTCGGTGTGCACCGCGTAGGCGAAGTCGACCGGGGTCGAGCCGGCCGGCAGCGCTATCACGTCGCCCTTGGGCGTGAAGACGAAGACCTCCTGGCTGGAGAGGTCGAAGCGCAGCGACTCCAGGAACTCGCCCGGATCCTCGGTCTCCCGCTGCCAGTCCAGGAGTTGGCGCAGCCACGCCATGTCGTTGGCCGGGTCCTCGCCCTTGCGCGCGGACTTGGTGTCGGTCTTCGCGGCGCCCTTGGCGCCGACCGCCTCGGCCTTGTACTTCCAGTGCGCGGCGATGCCGTACTCGGCGCGGCGGTGCATGTCGAAGGTGCGGATCTGCAGTTCGACGGGCTTGCCCTCGGGCCCGATCACCGTCGTGTGCAACGACTGGTACATGTTGAACTTGGGCATCGCGATGTAGTCCTTGAACCGCCCGGGCACGGGGTTCCAGCGCGCGTGGATCGTGCCGAGCGCCGCGTAGCAGTCGCGGACCGAGTCGACCAGGACCCGGATGCCCACCAGGTCGTAGATCTCGGTGAACTCGCGGCCGCGCACGATCATCTTCTGGTACACCGAGTAGTAGTGCTTCGGCCGCCCGGTCACCGTCGCCTTGATCCGCGCCGAGCGCAGATCGCCCTGCACCTGGTCGGTGACCAGGGCCAGGTATTCGTCCCGCTTGGGCGCGCGCTCGGCGACCAGGCGCACGATCTCGTCGTACATCTTGGGGTAGAGGATGGCGAAGGCCAGGTCCTCCAGCTCCCACTTGATCGTGTTCATGCCCAGGCGGTGCGCCAGCGGGGCGTAGATCTCCAGCGTCTCGCGGGCCTTGCGCTCCTGCTTCTCCCGCTTGAGGTAGCGCATGGTGCGCATGTTGTGCAGCCGGTCGGCGAGCTTGATCACCAGCACGCGCGGGTCCTTGGCCATCGCGATGACCATCTTGCGCACGGTCTCGGCCTGCGCCGCCTCGCCGAACTTGACCTTGTCCAGCTTGGTCACGCCGTCCACGAGCATCGCGACGGTGTCGCCGAAGTCGCGGCGCAGCGCGTCGAGCCCGTAGTCGGTGTCCTCGACGGTGTCGTGCAGCAGTCCGGCCATCAGCGTCGGCGGGTCCATGCCCAGCTCGGCCAGGATGGTGGCGACCGCGAGCGGGTGGGTGATGTATGGGTCGCCACTCTTGCGCCGCTGGCCGCGATGCCAGCGCTCCGCGGTGGTGTAGGCGCGCTCGATCTGGCGCAGGTCGGCCTTGGGGTCGTTGACCCGAACCACCCGCAGCAGCGGCTCCAGGACCGGGTTGTAGACGCTGTTGCGCTGCACACCCAGGCGGGCCAGGCGGGCGCGGACCCGGCTGGGCCCGTCCACCCGCAACGAGCGCGAGCGCTCGCCGGTGCGCGAGGCGCCCGCCGCGCCGGGTGCCGCCTTGGCGACCGGTCGCGGGCCTCGAGCCTCGGGTCCGGCCGCACCGGCGGCGGGGCCGCTGTGGCCGTCGCTGCCGCGGGGACCGTCGGCGCTGTCCTCGGACGCGGGGCCGCGGGTGTCACCCGCGCCGGGCCGGTTCGCGGGCGGCTCGGCCGAAGCCGCGGGCCGCTTCTGCGGCGGTTCGGCGTGCGCGTCGGCGCGGGCCCGGGCGGGAGCCTCCTCGGCTCCTCCGGCGCTCACCGGCGGATGACCCGCGGGTCCCGGTGTGGCACGTGTGGCGTCGTCCGAGGGAGCCGCGTGTTCGACGGCATCCCCCGAGGACGACGCGACGGGCGCGACCTCGTCCGGCAAGGGAACTCCTCCCACAGATGACGGAAATTCCATCGTACTGACCCGCGCCGTCGACACTCGGCCATCCGGTTCGGCGGCCGCCGAAACGGCGGAGGCCGGAGGCTCCCCACCTGGGGCGCCTCCGGCCTCCGGACACCGGCCGCGGGCGGCGTGTCACACGACGATGAACGACTCCAGCGCGCCGTCCGGCAACACCGGCGCGAGCCGGGCCCGGCCGGCCAGGAAGCCGAGTTCGAGCAGGACCTCGACCCCGACCACCTCGGCTCCGGCGCGCCGGATCAGGTCGATCGTGGCCTCGACGGTCCCGCCGGTGGCGAGCACGTCGTCGATCACGAGCACCCGGTCACCGGCCTCGAACGCGTCCTGGTGCACCTCGAGGGTGGCCGAGCCGTATTCCAGCTCGTAGGACTGCGCGTAGGTGGCGCACGGCAGCTTGCCCGCCTTGCGCACCGGCACGAAGCCGGCCCGGGCCCGCAGGGCGACCGGAGCGGCGAGGATGAAGCCGCGGGCCTCGATCCCCACCACCTTGTCCACCCGGCCGGCGCAGCGCTCGGCCAGCGCGTCGACCAGCGCCGCGAACGCGACCGGGTCGGCGAGCAGCGGCGAGATGTCCTTGAACACCACGCCCGGCTTCGGCCAGTCCGGCACGTCCCGGATCCGGCTGTCGAGCAGCTTGCGCAGCTCGTCGGGGTCGGTGGCCATCAGCGCTTCCTCTTGCCGCCGGGACGGGTGCGCGCCCGGCCGCGCGCGGCGCCGGCGCGAGGCGCACCGCCCTGCGCGGGTACGGTCTCGTCCTCGTCCGCCTCGGTCTCCTCGTCCACGTCCGGGTGACCCTCGGCCTGGTCCGCGGGGATGCCCGCGGCCTCGGCGGCCTTGGCCGCCTTCGCCTCGGACGCCCGACGCTGGGCCACCTTCTTCGCGAGCAGCCGCATCTCCGGCGACCGCTCCTTGAGGTCGGCCAGTATCGGCGTGGCGATGAAGATCGACGAGAACGCACCGGCGGCCAGACCCACGAACAGCGACAGCGCGATGTCCTTGAGCATGCCCGCGCCCAGCAAGCCGCCACCGACGAACAGCAGCGAGGCGACCGGAAGCAGGGCGACCACGGTGGTGTTGATCGAGCGCACCAGGGTCTGGTTCAGACCCGCGTTGGCCGCTTCGCTGTAGGTGCGCTTGGTCTGCTTGGTGATGTTCTTGGTGTTCTCCTTGACCGTGTCGAATACCACGACCGTGTCGTACAGGGAGTAACCGAGAATCGTCAGCAGACCGATCACCGTGCCCGGCGTCACCTCGAAGCCCACCAGGGCGTACACGCCGATGGTGATCACGATGTCGTGGATGAGCGCGACCAACGCCGCCACGGCCATACGCCACTCGAAGGCGAAGGTGAGGTAGATCACCACCAGGATCATGAAGATCACCAGGCCCTGGAGGGCCTTCTTGGAGATCTCCTTGCCCCAGCTGGGACCGACCACCTGCGTGTTGATCTTGTCGGGCGCGACCTTCAGATCCTTGGCGATGGCCGCCGCGATCTGCTTGGTCTTGTCCGCGTCGGACTCGGCGAGCTGGATCCGCAGGCCGCTGCTGCCGAGCTTTTGCACTATGGCCTCGGTGCCGTCGGTGAACGGCTCCACCGCCTTGCGCGCGTCGCTCTGCGAGGCCGGGGTGTCCTGGATGGTGTAGACGGACCCGCCCTTGAACTCGATGCCCTCGTGCAGCCCGCGGCCGAGCAGGCCGCCGACCGCGAGCACCAGGATCAGCGCCGAGATCGAGTACCAGATCTTCTTGCGACCGACGAAGTCGAACGAGACGTCACCGTGGTGCAGCCGGACGCCGATGTTCTTGATGTCACCGAAGCGACTCATCACGCCTCCTTCACGCCGGCGGCGCGCCCACGGGGGCGACGACCGCGGTACGACTGGCGCTGATTGGCGCCGAGCGCGACGGGGTCGAGGCCGGACCACTTGTGGCCGTCCGCGAAGAACCTGCGCCGGGCGAGGATCGTCATGAGCGGCTTGGTGAACAGGAACACCACCACGACGTCGAGCAGCGTGGTCAGGCCGAGGGTGAACGCGAAGCCCTGGACCTTGCCGACCGAGACAACGTAGAGCACCGCGGCGGCCAGGAACGACACCGCGTCGGACACCAGGATGGTGCGCCGGGCACGAGGCCACGCCTTCTCCACGGCGGGTCGCAACGTGCGACCCTCACGGATCTCGTCCCGGATGCGTTCGAAGTACACGATGAACGAGTCCACCGTGATACCGATCGCGGCGATCGCGCCGCAGACCGCCGGCAGGTTGAGTGCGAAGCCGATGCTTCGGCCGAGCAGACACATGATGGCGTAGGTCAGGGCCGCCGAGACCACCAGACTCGCGATGCTCACCAGGCCGAGGCCGCGGTAGTAGAACAGCGAGTACAGGATGACCAGGACGATGCCGATCGCACCCGCGATCAGACCGCCCCGAAGCTGGTCGCCTCCGAGCGAGGCGGACACCGTGGTCACGTCGCTCTTGGTGAAGGACAGCGGGAGCGCGCCGTACTTGAGCACGTTCTCCAGGTCCTTGGCCGAGCTGCGCGAGAAGTCGCCCGAGATCACCGCGCTGCCGCCGGGGATCTCCGACTTCACCGACGGCGCGGAGACGACCACACCGTCCAGGTCGATCGCGAAGCGGTTGGTCGGGTACTTGCCCTGCGCCAGGTCACCGGTGATCTTGGTGAACTTGCCGGTGCCGGAGTCGCTGAACTTCAGCTCGACTTCCCAGCCGCCGACGGAACCGTTCTGCGGCAGCTGCGCCTTCGACGAGGACACGTCGGTGCCGGGGATCAGCACCGGGCCCAGGATGTACTTCTCAGCGTTCTCGCCCTGGGTGCGGCTGCACGCCACGGTGGGCTTGTCCTCCGGAATGGGCTCCGTACCCAGGCCCCGGTTCTCCGGGAGGTTGCAGTCCAGATTGGTGTACTTCGCGCGCAGCTCGGGCGTGATGCCGTTCGCGTCGGCGCCGGCCGGTGGGGTGTTCGCCGGAGGCGTCGCGGGCGGAGTGGTCGCGGGCGGAGTCGTCGGCGGCGGCGTCGGGGCACCGGACGCGTCCTTCAGGTTCGGGATCACCCGACCCTGCGGCTTGTTCGACTCGGCCGCCGGCGGCGTACCCGCGGGCGGGTTGCTCGCCGGCGGCGCGCTCGCGGGCGGCGTCGACGGCGGGGTCAGCGGCAGCTTGGTCCCGCTCTGGGGAGCGACCGGCCCCGCCTCGAGCACGGGACGGAAGAACAGCTTCGCGGTCTGACCGACCTGCTCCGCCGTCTCCTTCTCGTTCTTGCCCTTGGGGATGCTGATGACGATGTTCTTGTCGCCCTCGGTCTGCACCTCCGCCTCGGACACACCGAACGCGTTGACGCGCTGGCGGATGATCTCCACCGCGGTCTGCATGTTCGTCTTGTTGACCGCGCCGTTACGGCCCTGGTCGGCCTTTGCGGTGAGCGTGACACTCGTGCCGCCCGCGAGGTCGATGCCCAGACGTGGGGTCTTGTCCCCGGTCGAGAACATGATCGCGTACAACGCCACGATCACGACCCCGATGAAGGCAAGGACCCGTCCCGGGTGCCCTCGGGAACTCGATTTCGGTGCTGCCACCTTCGCCCAATCTCCCTCTCGATGCCGCCGCGTCGGGATTGCCCCACGGTCGCCGGCACGGCACGGCGCCCGACGGATGGTCGGGCGCTCTCGTATCCGGGGTGTCACCCCCGGTCACATGACTGTATTGCTCCGCGGCGGCCCTGGGACCACCGCGGCCACCACGAGCCGAGCTAGTCCTGCTTGTCGTCCTTGCGCAGCCGGTCGCCGGTCTCGGGCGCCTTGCTCGCGCCCTCGGCCTTGGTCACGTCCACGGTCTTGCCGTCCGCGGCGTCGGCGTCCTCGCCGACCTCGGGCTTCTTGTCCAGACGTACGGCGTCGTCGCCGCCCTCGGCGGCGTCGTCGTGCTCGTCGTCGGCGTCGTCGTCCTCGGGCTCGTCGCCGGAGGACAGGACCGCCGCGATGGCGCTCTTCACGAAGCGGCAGTGCACGTCGGGGGCCACCTCAAGGATGACGGAATCGTCCTCGACCTCGGTGACCGTCGCGTACAGACCCGCGATCGTACGGACCTCGGCCCCCGGAACCAGCGAGTTCTGCGTTTCCATGGCCTGTCGCTGGCGTGCCTTCCCGGGCTTGATGATCAGGAAGTAGAACACCACGACGATGATTACTGGCAGGAGGAGGGTAAGCGGGTCCACGGCTTGAAACGATTCCTTCCCAAGGCCGCGCGGCGGCCCGGACGGTGACACTCGGCCGGCCACGGCGCGGCAGCCTCGGCGGAGTCTAGACGGGTACTTACTACAGGAACAACGACTACCGGCCGCGTGCGTTCCCGACACGCAGCGGCCTCACTCGGTTGCATCCTTACCGGTCACGGCGCCGTTGTCGAACAACACGCTCTGTTGTGCGCCGTGCCGATTGGGCAGCGCCCCCTGTGGGGGGTTGAGTCCCAGATGCGACCACGCCTTGGCGGTGGCCACCCGGCCGCGGGGCGTGCGGGCCAGGAAACCGCTGCGGACCAGGAACGGTTCGGCGACCTCCTCGACCGTCTCGGTCTCCTCCCCCACCGCCACGGCCAGCGTGGACAGGCCCACCGGACCGCCGCCGAACAACGTGGTCAGGGCCTGGAGCACGGCCCGGTCCAGCCGGTCCAGGCCCAGTGCGTCCACCTCGTAGACGTCGAGCGCGCGGGCCGCGATGTCGCGGTCGACCTTGCCGTTCGCCCGCACCTGCGCGTAGTCGCGGACCCGGCGCAGCAGCCGGTTGGCGATCCGCGGCGTGCCCCGCGAGCGGCCGGCGATCTCCGCCCCGCCCTCGGCGGACAACTCGACGTCGAGCAATCTTGCCGAACGATTCAGCACCCGTTCGAGTTCGGCGGGCGCGTAGAAGTCCATGTGTCCGGTGAAGCCGAACCGGTCGCGCAGCGGCGGCGGCAGCAGTCCGGCCCTGGTGGTCGCGCCCACCAGGGTGAACGGCGGCAGGTCCAGCGGGATGGCGGTGGCCCCGGGTCCCTTGCCGACGATGATGTCGACCCGGAAGTCCTCCATCGCCATGTACAACATCTCCTCGGCGGGCCGCGACATGCGGTGGATCTCGTCGAGGAACAACACCTCGCCCTCGGACAGCGAGGACAGGATCGCGGCCAGGTCGCCGGCGTGCTGGATGGCCGGGCCCGAGGTGATCCGGATCGGTACGCCCATCTCGGCCGCGATGATCATCGACAGCGTGGTCTTGCCGAGCCCGGGCGGGCCGGACAGCAGCACGTGGTCCGCGGTCGCGCCGCGGCCGAGCGCCGCGGTCAGCACCAGGGACAACTGCTCGCGCACCCGCTCCTGGCCGATGAACTCGTCCAGGTTCTTCGGGCGCAGCGCGGCCTCGACGGCCTGCTCCTCGCCGTCCGCCTCGGCGGTCACCAGGCGTTCGCCGTCCTGCGTCATCGTGTTCCGCCCAGGGTCGTGGTCGTACGGCCTGCGTTCATCCTGCCGGACGCCGGCGACATCCCCGGCACCGCGCGTGCCGCGTCGTGGCCGGCTCGCCGGGCGGGGTTCATCGGCGGTTCAGGCCGCGCAGGGCCGATTTGAGCAGGGCGCCGATGTCGGGGGTCGCGGCGCCGTCCGCCTCGGGGGCGACCGCGTCGACCGCCTCCTCCGCCTCGCGGGCGGCGTAGCCCAGGCCGACCAGCGCGGCGTGCAGCTGGTCGCGCCAGCCCGCGCTCACCGGGCTGCCGACGCCGACCGCGCCGGTGGGCGCGCCGAGCTTGTCCTTCAGGTCCAGGAGCAGCTTCTGCGCGCCCTTGGGGCCGATCCCGGGCACGGCGGTCAGCGCCTTGGCGTCCTTGGCGGCGACCGCGGCGCGCAGCGCGTCGGGGCTGTACACGGCGATCATCGCGAGGGCCAGCTTCGGGCCCACCCCGTTGGCGGTCTGCAGTACCTCGAACGTGCGCTTCTCGTCGTCGTCGGCGAAGCCGAACAGGGTGAGCGAGTCCTCCCGGACCACCAGCGACGTGGCCAGTCGGGCGGGTGTGCCGACCCGCAGGCCGGCGAGCGTGGTGGGCGTGCACTGCACGGCCAGCCCGACCCCGCCGACCTCGACGACGGCGGTGTCGGGGCCGATGCCGGCCACCGTTCCGGAGACGAACGCGATCACCCGAGTGCTCCTGCGTGGTTGGTGAGGTGGGGCGGTACGGCCGGGGCGGCCCCGGTCAACGGCGGGTGCCGCGCGGGAGCCGGCCGGCCGGGGTGCGGGCCGCGGCGACCGCCGCCGCGAGCCGGTCGGAGGCGCCGCCGCGCCAGATGTGGCAGATCGCCAACGCCACCGCGTCGGCGGCGTCGGCCGGTTTCGGCGGACCGTCCAGGCGCAGGATACGCGTCACCATGGCGCCGATCTGGGCCTTGTCGGCGCGCCCGCTGCCGGTCACCGCGGCCTTGACCTCGCTGGGCGTGTGCAGCGTGACCGGCAATCCGCGCCGCGCGGCGCACACGATGGCCACGGCGGAGGCCTGCGCGGTGCCCATCACGGTGCTCACGTTGTGCTGACTGAACACCCGCTCGACCGCGACACAGTCCGGGCGGTGCCGCTCCAGCCACTCGTCGATGCCCTGCTCGATACCCAGGAGCCGGGCGTCGATCGTGGCATCGGCGGGTGTGCGCACGACACCGGCCTCGATCATCCGCAGCGGTTTGCCCACCGCGCCGTCGACGACCCCCACGCCGCATCGGGTCAGACCGGGGTCGACCCCCAAGACCCGCATGCCGCGCCCCTCTCGTGTCGTACTCGCGTCGCGTTCGCGGCGTTCCCGTGTGGTTGCCGCGTCGGTGCCGGTCGCGCCGCGGCGACCGACACCCGATACGAACACGTGTTCGCCCGAGGAAACCCTAGTGCAGCCGCGCCGATCCCCTCGGTATCGCCACTCCGTGATCACTCGTTCGAGCGACACGTAGGCTTGTCCCGGTCGATAACGCCCCGATGACAGCCCTGTGACGATCGTTCCCCAAGCGGCCCGGTCGCCGACGGGGAGCCCGCACGGGCAGCGCTAGGGTCGCTTGCAGACTGCTCCCCGCTCGCCGCCCGGAAGGTTTTCATGCCGTCGCCGTCCATGCCGGTCGTGGTGACCCCGCCGGCCGCCGAGAAGGGTGCGACCAGGATGCCGGCGGCGCCCGACACCGTGTTCGCGGACGGCTTCGCCGAGCGTGTGCGACTCGGCGGCGCCGAAGTGCTCGGCCGTGCGCGGGCGTCCTTCCGCCCGGCCCGCACCGCGGTGTTCGGGTATCTGATCGCGCGCGCGATCAACCTCGTGGTGCTCGCCCTGATGGCGCTGGCGACGGGCAAGCCGTTCTGGTCGAAGCTCGGTTCCTGGGACGGTGCGTGGTTCCGCGACATCGCCGACTTCGGCTACGTGGACAAGATCCCGGTCTCCCCGACCGGCAAGCCGTACTGGACCAACGTCGAGTTCTTCCCCGGCTATCCCTGGGCGATGCGCCTGGTCTGCGACCTGACCGGGCTGTCCGCGCTCAACGCCGGGATGGTGGTCACCGGGGTCGCCGGCGTGGTGGCCGCGTGGGGGTTGTACGCGCTCGGGCGCGAACTGACCGGCAGCCACCGGGTGGCCACCTTGTTCGCGTTGCTCTGGGGGGTGGCGCCGGGGTCGATGGTGCTCACCATGGTCTATTCCGAGGCGCTGTTCGTGGCGTTCGCCTCGTGGGGCCTGCTGGCGGTGGTGCGCCGGCAGTGGACCCTGGCCTGTGTGTTGTGCCTGTTCGCGGGGCTGACCCGCAACACCGCGTTCGCGCTGGTCGCGGCGCTGGGGGTGACGGCGCTCGCGATCGTGCTGCGGCGGCGGGAGGACGGCGCGCGGGTGGGCCTGTTGGCGCCCGAGGCACGGCGCCCGGTGCTGGCCACGCTGATCTCGCCGCTGGCCTGCGTGGGCTTCATCGCGTGGGTGGGCTGGCTGGCCGGGCGCCCCGACGGGTGGATGTGGATCCAGGACAAGGCGTTCAACCTGCGGTTCGACGCGGGCATAAGCACCGTCCAGTGGATGAACAAGTACCTCACCCACCTGGGCCGACCGATCTACGTGGTCTGCACGTTCGTGATCATCCTGTCGGTGGCGCTGATGATCTGGTCGTTCCGCGACCGCCGGATCCCGCTGTCGGTGCACGTCTACGGCGCCGTGGTGATGTTCCTGGCGCTGACCACGAGCAACGGCTGGTTCTTCCACTCCAAGCCGCGCTTCATGCTGCCGGCCTTCACCATCCTGCTGCCGCTGGCCCGCCTGATGGTCAAGTGGCCGCGCGGGGTGGTGATCTCGATCCTGGTGGCCGGGGCGGCGTTCTCCGGGTGGTACGTGGGCTTTTTGCTGTACGTGATAAACACCAACCCGTAGCCGGCGGTCGCGCCCGAACGTGCGTGGGGCCGACGGCAACCGCCGTCGGCCCCACGCACGTTCGGGAAAATCCGACTACTCGTCGATCCTCGCCATGACCTCGTCCGGCACGTCGTTGCGATCCCCGCCGGCCGTACGACCGGCGCCACCGCCCCTACTCGGCGTTCAGATTCTCCAGGACCTCGTCCGGCACGTCGAAGTTCGCCCAGACCTCCTGGACGTCGTCGCTGTCCTCCAGGGCCTCGATCAGCCGGAAGATCTTGCGCGCGCCGTCCTCGTCCAGCTCGACCGAGACGCTGGGCAGGAAGTTGGCGTCGGCCGAGTCGTAGTCGATCCCGGCGTCGACGAGCGCGGTGCGCACGGCGACCATGTCGGTGGCCTCGCTGACCACCTCGTAGGTCTCGCCCAGGTCGTTGACCTCCTCGGCGCCGGCATCGAGCACCGCGCCCAGGATGTCGTCCTCGCTCAGGCCGTTCTTCGGCACGATCACGACGCCCTTGCGGGTGAACATGTACGACACCGACCCCGGGTCGGCCATCGAGCCGCCGTTGCGCGTCATCGCGACCCGCACGTCGGACGCCGCGCGGTTGCGGTTGTCGGTCAGGCACTCGATCAGCACCGCGACACCGTTCGGTCCGTACCCCTCGTACGTGATCGACTGGTAATCGGCGCCGCCGGCCTCCGCACCGGAGCCGCGCTTGACCGCGCGGTCGATGTTGTCGTTCGGGACCGAGGACTTCTTGGCCTTCTGAATGGCGTCGTAGAGCGTCGGGTTGCCGGCGACGTCACCGCCGCCGGTGCGGGCCGCCACCTCGACGTTCTTGATCAGCTTGGCGAAGAGCTTTCCGCGCCTGGCGTCGATGACGGCCTTTTTGTGCTTGGTGGTCGCCCACTTCGAGTGGCCGGACATCCGCCTCTACTCCTTCGGGTCGCGGGTGCGCTGCACGGACCTGTACAGGCTGGAAGATCCTACCGGCGCGCGGACTCAGAGCGTGGCACGGACCATGTCGACGAAGTACGCGTGCACGCGCCGGTCGGGGGTGAGCTCGGGGTGGAAGGACGTGGCGAGCAGGTTGCCCTGGCGAACGGCCACGATCCGGTCGCCGTACGGCTCGGCGCTCAGCCGGGCCAGCACCTCGACCTCGGCGCCGACCGACTCGACCCACGGGGCCCGGATGAACACGCCGTGGATGGGGTCGTCGCCGTCGAGGCCGGCGAACGGGACGTCGGCCTCGAACGAGTCGTTCTGGCGCCCGAACGCGTTGCGCCGCACGATCATGTCGATCCCGCCGACCGTCTCCTGGTCCTCGCGGCCGTCCAGGATCTTGTCCGCGAGCATGATCATGCCCGCGCACGAGCCGTAGACCGGCATGCCCTCGGCGACTCGCGCGCGCAGTGTCGGGAACAGGCCGAAGGAGACCGCGAGCTTGGACATCGTGGTCGACTCGCCACCGGGTATGACGAGCGCGTCGAGGTCGGCGAACTCCTCGACCTTGCGCACCGGGCGCGCGATCGCGTCGAGTTCGGCCAGCGCGATGGCGTGTTCGCGCACGTCACCCTGGAGGGCGAGGACACCGATGATGGGAGTGGTGGACACGTCAACCTCGTCCGGTCGTAGGTACCGAGCCGGGCCCGAACGCGGATCGCGTTCGGGCCCGGCCCACGGCATGTGCGAAGTGCTGCGGGACTACCAGCCGCGGCCGGCGTAGCGCTGCTCGGCGGGGAGGGTGTCGATGTTGATGCCGACCATCGCCTCGCCCAGACCGCGCGAGACCTTGGCGATCACGTCCGGGTCGTCG
The DNA here is from genome assembly GCF_051903075.1 of Embleya australiensis. Lineage (NCBI taxonomy): Bacteria > Bacillati > Actinomycetota > Actinomycetes > Kitasatosporales > Streptomycetaceae > Embleya > Embleya australiensis. The sequence continues at coordinate 6,377,805 of NZ_CP182422.1, read as the reverse complement.
AAGTGCAGGGTGGCGTCCACGATCGCCTTGGCGCGCTTGGCCGGGTCGCCCGACTTGAAGATGCCGGAGCCGACGAACACGCCCTCGGCGCCGAGCTGCATCATCATCGACGCGTCGGCGGGGGTGGCGATGCCGCCCGCGGTGAACAGCACCACCGGCAGCTTGCCGGCCTCGGCGACCTCCTTGACCAGCGCGTACGGCGCCTGGAGGTTCTTCGCGGCGACGAACAGCTCGTCCTCGTCGAGGACCGAGAGCGCCTTGATGTCCTTGAGGATGGTGCGCATGTGGCGGGTGGCCTCGACCACGTTGCCGGTGCCGGCCTCGCCCTTGGAGCGGATCATCGCCGCGCCCTCGGTGATCCGGCGCAGCGCCTCGCCGAGGTTGGTCGCGCCGCACACGAAGGGGGTGGTGAAGCGCCACTTGTTGATGTGGTTCGACTCGTCGGCCGGGGTGAGCACCTCGGACTCGTCGATGTAGTCCACGCCGAGCGACTGGAGCACCTGGGCCTCGGCGAAGTGGCCGATGCGGGCCTTGGCCATCACGGGGATGGACACGGCGCCGATGATGCCGTCGATCATGTCGGGGTCGGACATGCGCGCGACGCCGCCGTCCTTGCGGATGTCGGCCGGCACGCGCTCGAGCGCCATGACGGCGACCGCGCCCGCGTCCTCGGCGATCTTCGCCTGCTCGGCGTTGACGACGTCCATGATCACGCCGCCCTTGAGCTGCTCGGCCATGCCGCGCTTGACCAGGTCGGTGCCGGTCTGGGGGGTTGCGGGGGTGGTGGACACGGATGACCTCACACAGATGCGATCGACGACGGTTGGCTCCATCGTACGGGTGATGTGGATCCTAATGTCATGCCACCCCGGCGAATTACCCGGGCCAATCTGTCCATGGTGGCCTGCACGTGGCTCCTGTCAGGACCCACCGGGCTGCAATGTGCGGGGTTCCTCGTCGTCCATCTCGAAGGTGACGGGGTACGGGGCGTGGCCGGCCAGCCGCAGGTAGCGCACCAATCGGTGCCGGCGCACCGCCCGCGCACCGCGCACCGCGTCGTTGTGGAATCGCCGCGCCATCGGCACGCGGCGCACCGCGGTCTGCAGTTCCGCGACCAGTTCCTCGCCGCCGGGTCGGGCCCGGAGGTCGTCCGCCTGGGCCGGGTCCTCGAACAGGAACCGCAGCGCCCGGGTCAGATCGCTTTCGGCGACCTCACGCTCCTCCTCGGCGGCGTTGCGCGCCTCGTGCGCGGCGCCGGCCAGCACGAGCGAGGACGCCGGATCCAAAAGCCCCGAGGTGGCGATCTCCTGCGCCACGGCCGAGCGCCGCAACAACTGCGCGTCCAAGGCCGCCCGACTGGAGTCCACCCGCGCGTGCAGCCGATCGAGCCGCCCGGCGGTCCAACTCAGGTACACCCCGACCGCGAGCACGGCGATCAAGATCCAGATGACAGTCATCACCCGGCGACCCTAGTACGCGCCGCCGGGGGCGCTTACTACGCCGCGGGTGCTCCGGCGGTGACGGTTTCGTAGACGCCGAGGATGTCCGTGCCGACGGTCTCCCAGTCGTAGCGCCGCACGTGCTTGCGCCCGATCTCGCGCAACTCGTCGCGTCGCGCCGGATCCCGCAACAGGCCCACCGCGGCGGCGGCGAGCGCCTCGGCGTCCTCCACCGCGAACAACTCCCCCGCCCGCCCGCCGTCCAGCACCTGGCGAAACGCGTCCAGGTCGCTCGCCAGCACGGGCGCCGCCGCCGACATCGCCTCGACCAGGATGATCCCGAAGCTCTCGCCGCCGGTGTTCGGCGCCACGTACACATCGACGCTGCGCAACAGCCGCGCCTTGTCCAGGTCGCTGACCATGCCGAGGAAGGTGACCTGCCCGCGCAGCGCCTCCGGCAGATCCTCCACGGCCTCCTCCGCGTCGCCGCGCCCCGCGACCAGCAGCCGCACGCCGGGAAACGCCTCGACGATCCTGGGGAACGCCTCGATCAGGGTGGGAAGTCCCTTGCGCGACTCGTCGATTCGCCCGATGAAGCCGATGGTGGGCGCCTCGGGCGTGCCCTGCCACGCGGGCTCGACGGGCGCGTCGGCGAAGAAGCCGACATCGACCCCGTTCGGGATCACCACCGCGTCGCCGCCCAGGTGTTCGACCAGCGTGCGGCGCGCGTACTCGCTGACCGCGATCCGCGCGCTGATCTTCTCCAGCGCGGGTTGCAGGATCGGGTAGGCCGCGATCATCGCGCGCGAGCGGGCGTTGGAGGTGTGGAATGTGGCCACCACCGGCCCGGACGCCGCCCAGCACGCGAGCAACGACAGGCTGGGGGTGGCCGGTTCGTGGATGTGCAGCACGTCGAAGTGCCCGTCGTGGATCCACCGCCGTACCCGCGCGGCGGACAGGAACCCGAAGTTGAGCCGGGCCACCGAACCGTTGTAGCGCACCGGCACGGCCCGCCCGGCCGGCACCACGTAGTCCGGCAGCGGGGTGTCGTCGTCGGCCGGCGCCAGGACCGAGACCTCGTGGCCCCGGGCGATCAGGTTCGCCGCCAGGTCCCGCACGTGGTACTGGACACCGCCCGGCACGTCCCACGAGTAGGGGCAGACGACGCCGATCCTCACTTGGCCCCCTCGATCCGGGCGAGCCGGCGTCGGTCCAGGTCGGCGAGCCACAGCGGCTGAAGCATGTGCCAGTCCTGCGGGTCGCGCGCGATCGCCCGCGCGTAGGCGTCGGCGACCTGCTGCGTCATCACCGCGATCTTCTCCCGGCGGGTGCCCTCGGCCGGCACCTCGATCTCCGGGTGCAGCGTGCCGCGGATGACCTTGCCGTCCCACGGGAGGGTGACCGGGATCAGCGCCGCGCCGGTCTGGACGGCCAGCGCGGCGGGCCCCGCCGCCATCCGGGTCGGCTCGCCGAAGAACGTCACCGGCACCCCGGCGGCGGTCAGGTCGCGGTCGGACAGCAGGCACAACAACCGGCCCTCGCGCAGCCGGCGCGCCAGCGTGCCGAACGTATTGCCGTCGCCGCCGGTCAGCGGCAGCACCTCCATGCCCAGCGACTCGCGATAGGCCACGAAGCGCTGGTAGAGCGACTCGGGCCGCAGCCGCTCGGCGACGGTGGTGAACGGGTAGCCCTTGAGCGTGATCCAGGCGCCGGCGTGGTCCCAGTTGCCCATGTGCGGGAGCGCGAAGATGACGCCCTTGCCGCGCGCGCTGCACTTGTCGAGCAGCGTGACGTCGCACTCCATGCGGGACAGCACCGTCTCCTGGTCCCATACCGGCAGGCGGAACGCCTCCTGGTAGTAGCGCAGGTAGGACCGCATGCCCTCGCGCGAGACCTCGCGAACGCGCTCTGGTGTGGCGTCGGGCCCGAGCACGCGGCGCAGGTTGGCCTCGAGTTGCCGCACTCCGCCGCCGCGCCTGCGCCACGCGACGTCGGCGATGCGACGGAAGATCGCGGTGGCGACCGGTTCGGGCAGCCGCTTGACCACGGACCAGCCCAGGGCGTACCCGGTGTCGGCCAGTCGCTGCCCGACCTCGGTCATGCCTTGTCACCTCCGGGCAGCGCGTTGTCGATCGCGGACGCCGAACGATGCACCGCGATCATCCGCTGGAAGACGGTGATCACGCTGCCCACGGCGATGAACCAGAGCGCCGCCTCCTGGATGTACGGCACACCGAGCCCGTCGAGGCCGGTCGCCACCAGCGAGATGACCAGCCGTTCGGCCCGCTCGATCACTCCGGACACATCGCACGCCAGGCCCAGGCTCTCGGCGCGGGCCTTGCAGTACGACACCACCTGGCCGGAGCCGAGGCAGACGATGGCCAGGATCGACATCCGCAGGTTGTCGCCGTCGCCCGCGAACCAGATCGCCAGCGCGCCGAAGATCGCGGCGTCCGCGACCCGGTCGAGCGTGGAGTCGAGGAACGCCCCCCACTTGGTCGAGCGCCCCAACTGGCGCGCCATGTTGCCGTCGACCAGGTCGGAGAAGATGAACGCGGTGATGACGAGCGTGCCGGTGAGGAACCAGCCGATCGGGAAGAACACCAGCGCCGCGACGACCACCCCGAGGGTGCCGATCAGCGTCACCGTGTCCGGACGCACGTTGTGGCGCAGCAGGAAACTCGCGAACGGGGTGAGCACACGCGTGAAGAAGGCACGAGCGTATTTGTTGAGCATCGCCTTCCCGAAGGATTGCCGGGGCGGCGGGGGATCCGAGGGACTCGACCCGCCTGGTGCGCCCATCGTACTGACGCGGTCGCACGTCCCGAGCCCCCCGTCGTCCGGGCGTGCCCCACCCGGGCGTGCCGCGTTGGAGAAGGGCGCGTACGGCGAGGACACTTGTACTCGGTCCGGCGTCGGGGCAATGCTGCCGTTCAGGAATCGATTTGCGGACGTTGGCGTACCGACGACCGACTTTGCACCTGCGCGTCCGGGACGTCTGCGACGACCGCACCAGATGGACAACCAGGAGGTGGCACATGGCGGATAAATCCGGAGCTAGCGCCGGAACCGTCGGCAGGGTAACCGCACCCGCGGGCCCGAACGCGGTACGCAACGTGGTGCTGGTGGGCCACACGGGGGCGGGCAAGACGACGTTGGTGGAGTCCCTGCTCGTGGCGACCGGGACGATTCCCCGGGCCGGTCGCGTCGAGGATGGGACGACCGTCTCGGACTACGAGGACATCGAACACCGCCAGCACCGGTCGGTGGCGTTGTCGCTGTGCCCCGTCGAGTACGAGGGTGTCAAGATCAACCTGCTCGACACCCCGGGCTACGCGGACTTCGTCGGCGATCTGCGGGCCGGTCTGCGCGCCGCGGACGCGGCGCTGTTCGTGGTCTCGGCCGCCGACGGTGTGGACGGCTCGACCCGGATGATCTGGGACGAGTGCGCCTCGATCGGCATGCCGCGCGCGATCGTGATCACCAAGCTCGACCAGGCCCGCGCCGACTTCGACGAGATGGTGCTGATCTGCCAGCGCGTGTTCGGCGACCCCGACTCGGACACCGTGCTGCCGCTCTACCTGCCGCTGCACGGCGAGGACGAGAGTGTGGCCGGTCTGATGGGCCTGCTCACCCAGCGCGTCTACGACTACTCCTCCGGCACCCGGCAGAGCCTGGACCCCGATCCGGAACACCTGCCGCTGATCGAGGACGCCCGCAACCGGTTGATCGAGGGCATCATCGCGGAGAGCGAGGACGAGTCCCTGATGGACCGCTACCTCTCCGGCGAGCGGATCGATGTGGACACGCTGATCGGCGACCTGGAGACGGCGGTCGCCCGCGGCTCGTTCTATCCGGTGCTCGCGGTCGCGCCGGACGGGCTGGGCACCATCGAGCTGCTCGAGGGCATCATCCGGGCCTGTCCCGCACCGCCCGAGCACGAGGTCCTGCCGGTCACCACGCCCGACGGCAAGCCGCGCGACCCGCTGACCTGCGACCCGGAGGGCCCGCTTGCGGCCGAGGTGATCAAGACGACCTCCGACCCGTACGTGGGCCGCATCTCGCTGGTCCGGGTCTTCTCCGGCACGCTGCGCCCGGACATGACGGTGCACGTGTCCGGACACGGGATGGCCGATCGCGGCCACGAGGACCACGACCTGGACGAGCGCATCGGCGCCATGTCCGTGCCGCTGGGCAAGCAGCAGCGCTCGTTGAACCGGGGCATCGCCGGCGACATCGTCGCGATCGCCAAGCTGACCCGGGCCGAGACCGGCGACACCATCTCGGACAAGGACGATCCGCTGCTGATGGAGCCGTGGATGATGCCCGACCCGCTGCTGCCGGTCGCCATCCGCGCGCACAGCAAGGCCGACGAGGACAAGCTCTCCCAGTCGCTGGCCCGCCTGGTCGCCGAGGACCCGACGCTGCGCCTGGAGCACAACACCGACACCCACCAGCTGGTCCTGTGGTGCATGGGCGAGGCGCACGTCGAGGTGCTGCTCGACCGGCTGCGCAGCCGCTACGGGGTCGCGGTGGACGCGGTGGCGCACCGGGTGTCGCTGCGCGAGACGTTCGCGGAGAAGGCGAGCGGGCGCGGTCGACACGTGAAACAGTCCGGCGGGCACGGGCAGTTCGCGATCTGCGAGATCGACGTGGAGCCGCTGCCGGGCGGGAGCGGGTTCGAGTTCGTGGACAAGGTCTTCGGCGGCTCGGTGCCGCGCAACTTCATCCCGTCGGTGGAGAAGGGCGTGCGCGCGCAGATGGACAAGGGCGTCGCGGCCGGCTATCCGATGGTGGATCTGCGGGTGACGCTGACCGACGGCAAGGCGCACTCGGTCGACTCCTCCGACATGGCCTTCCAGATGGCGGGCGCGCTCGCGCTGCGCGAGGCCGCCGCGAGCACCCGGATTCACCTGCTGGAGCCGGTCTCCGAGGTGCGGGTCACCGTCTCCGACGAGTACGTGGGCGGCGTGCTCAGCGACCTCAGCTCGCGTCGCGGCCGAGTCGTGGGCACCGAGCCGATCGGCTCGGGCCGCACCCTGATCCGGGCCGAGGTCCCGGAGATCGAGATCAGCCGCTACGCGATCGACCTGCGCTCGATCAGCCACGGCACGGGCCAGTTCGCCCGCACCTACTGCCGCCACGACCCGATGCCCCCGCAGTTGGCCGCGAAGGTCACGGAGGACGCGGAGTCCTGACGCTCGACCGCGCGCGGCACGACCGGCCGGTACGACGGGCCGGCCGGTCGGGTCGGCGCGCTGCCTTGGCACCCCGCCGCCCGCCGTCCCGCCCGCTCCCGTCAGGGGATCGGCAGCGGGCGGTCCAGGGCGGTCAGGGTCAGCAGTACGCCGGCCGACGTCCAGGCCAGGGGGGCCACCGAGGCGGGTTTGCCGTCGGCGGAGACCTTCTCGGGAAGGGAGCCGGCCGCGGTGCGGTGGTCGGCCAGCCAGTCGAGCCGCTGCCGCGCGCCGGCCCGGTCCCCGCTCGCCGCGCTGAACAGCGCGAACGACGCGGTCTCCGGGGTCCACGCCGCCGTCGGGTCGCCGGCCCAGTGCTCGCCCGGCAGGATGCCGCCGTTGGGCAGCGTCAGCCGTTGGGCGGCGCCGCGAACCGCGCTCGCGACCCCGGCGTCGGCCGGCGCGAACGGCGGGCCCAGCCACGTCACCGCCGTGTCAGCGCCGCCCTTGGCCGAGGCCGTGCGCGGGTAGTCGTGCCGACCGAAGGTGTCCCGGATCGCGCGGTCGAGCCGTTGTGAGGGTGCGGCCCAGCGTTCGGCCGCGACCGGGTCGGTCCGGCGGGCCAGGTCGACGGCCGCCCGCAACCCGGCCGACAGCGGCGCGGCGGTGCCCAGGGTGACCTGGTCGGTCCGGGTCTCCCAGTAGTCCGGGCCGCGTGGCGGCAGCCCGTTCGGCCGCAGCCGCCCGGTCACCGCGTCGCCGGCCGCGCGCACCATGGGCCACAGCTCGGCGAGCGCGGCGGTCGTCTCGGGGGCCTTCGGGTCCTGGTGGACGTACCAGAACCAGACCGCCCACGGCACCCAGCCGTTGCCGTCCAACTGGGCGGCGCGCTTGTCCCCGACGGGGCCGCCGTCCAGCCGATAGCGCGCCTCCCAGGTGCCGTCGGGGCGTTGCAGCGTGGCCAGTCGGCGCAGTACGTCGAGCGCTTCGCGGCCGTGCCCGGTGGCGGTGTAGGCCGCCGCGACCCACGCGGCGTCGCGCGGCCAGACGTACTTCCAGATGCCGTACCAGGCGGCGGCGACCGACCCGTCGGGCTGGGTCAGGACACGCATGTCGAGCAGTGCGCGCTCGGCCATCTCGCGGTCGCGCGGCGTCGCCCCGGGGACGGTGCCCCGGGCGAGCCAGGCGCCGTCGGCCTCGGTAGGCGCGGCGCGCGGCGCGTCGGTGGGCAGTGCGATCGGCCCGTCGGGGCCGGATATGACGCCGCCGAGGAGCAGCGGCCGGGTAGTGGGCGGGGGTGGGGCCGCGCCGCCGACGAAGACGACGATGCCGGTGGCGAGCAGTACGCCGATCACGGCGATGCCGAGGGAGCGGGCCCTGCCGAGCGAACGCCCGAGTCGGGGCCTCCTGTTCGCCACGTTCGCCGTCTCCGCCCCCGGGCCCCCCGTCGCCTTCGTGGCAACCGGGCCGTTACTCGTTCGGCCCAGTCTAGGCATCGTCGGATCATCGTTCGAACACGCGTCGGCAGACGTCCCGACCCTCCACCGCGCCCTCGCCCGCATCGCGCCCGCCTCGCCGTACGACCCGTGACCACGAGCCGGAGCGGGCGGGTACGGATCAGCTGAAAGTACGACGAGTGTACGAAGTCGGATCCGGGTCGGGCTCGGCGACCGGCGTCAAACCGGTCGAACAGGTGATTCGTCGGCGTTCCGCGACCAGGGACCAGACGCCGGCGACCAGCACGGCCAGGCCGACCAGGACATATGCGTTGCCCACGAGCAGCTGCCACCCGTGCAGGTTCAGCTCCCCACCGTCACCGAACGGCACCGTCCACACGATCCCGCTCGGCAGCACCCCGGAGACCCGGGCCCGGTGCATCGGATAGGCGGCGGCCACGGCGAGCACCGCGACCAGCGCGAGCGTGGCGGCCGGGGCGCGGGTGCGCCGGACCCGTTCGATCAGCACCACGACCAGCGGCAGCGCCCACGCCCAGTGATGGGTCCAGGAGATCGGCGACACCAGGAGCGCGGTCAGCGCGCACAGGCCCACCCCCGTGAGCGCCGCCCCGCGCCGGGCCGCCCGCACCGCGAGCGTCATCCCGACCGCCGCGACTGCCAGCGCGAGCAGTGGCCACAACCACCCGGGCGGCGACTCGGCGCCGAACTGCCGGGTCACCGCGCCGTGCACGGACTGATTGCCGGGGAACTGGGCCAGTCCGATCCGGGTGTCGTCCAGGAACAGGCCGCCCCAGTAGTCCGCGCACTCCCGGGGCAGTACCGCGAACGCCGCCGCGAAGGTGGCGACGAACACGCCCAGTGCGGTCAGCCCCTCACGGACCCGGCCGGTCAGCAGCAGATACGGGATGAAGATCGCCGGCGTCAGCTTGAGCCCGGCCGCCAGACCCACCCCCACACCGGCGAACCGGGCCCCGCGCGCCCGCGCGAAGTCGGACAGCACCAGGACGAGCAGCAGCAGGTTGATCTGGCCGAAGCGCAGGTTCTCCTGGACCGGCTCGGTCCACAACAGCACGGCGGCGGTCAGCGCGGTCGCCTTCACCCGGTCCACGCTCGACCCGACGATCCCCCACGCGAGCCACGTCGCAACCACGAGCAGCACGAGGTTGCCCGCCACCCCGATCACCTCGACCGCGCCCCACGGCAACCACGCCAGCGGGGTGAACGTCAGCCCGGCCCACGGCGTGTAGGTGAACGGCAACCGGCCGGGCCGGATCGTGTACAGCTCGCCGTCGCCGGCCAGCACCTCCAGGCCGCCCTGGCGATAGACCTTCAGATCGCCCAGCCACCACATGTCGGCGGACCCGAACGTGCCCAGCAGCAGATACGCGGTGATGGAACACGCGGCCACCGCGAGGGCCGTCCGGCGAGTCACCCTGCGGCGTTGACGGTGTCCGGCCGCAGGTGGGCCGGCATCGCACACGCGGGCGTCCCGCCGGGCATGCGGTCGCGGTTGTCGGCCACCAACCGGTACACCCCGTGCGCCGCGATGCTGACCGGCTGCACGCGCAGCGCCGCGCCGGCCAGGGCCCACGGGCCGCCCGCGTTCATCAGCAGCTTGGCCACCGCGTGGTGGCCGCCGTACACGGTGCCGACGGGGGTCACCCACAACACCTCGTGCTCGGCGCGGTGCTGCTCGACGCCCAACTCCTCCAGCTCGGCGAACTGCCAGGCCACCACGTCGGCGTCGAACGGAATGTGCTTTCGCGCGAACTCCACCGACCGGGTGCAGAAACCACAGTCGCCGTCGTACACGAGAACCGGTCGTGCGCTCAAAGCTCTTCTCCTCAACAACCGCTGACAACCACTGACAACCGCTCGGATCCTGCGGGTGGACGGGTCAGTCGACCGGCCAGGCGGTGGCCAACATCTCGCGGGTGTCCGCGAGCAGTTGCGGCAGCACCTTGGTATGCCCGACCACGGGCATGAAGTTCGTGTCCCCGCCCCACCGGGGCACCAGATGCTGGTGCAGGTGCGCGGCGATGCCGGCCCCGGCGACGTGGCCCTGGTTCATCCCGATGTTGAAGCCCTGCGCCCCGGAGACCTTGCGCAGTGTGCTCATCGCCAGCTTGGTGAACCGGGCGAGCTCTATCGTCTCGGCGTCGTCGAGGTCGGTGTAGTCGGCGACGTGCCGGTAGGGCACCACCATCAGGTGACCGCCGTTGTACGGGTACAGGTTCAACACCGCGTAGACCTGCTCACCCCGGGCGACGACGAGCCCGTCGACATCGCTCAGCGAGGGAATCCGGCAGAACGGGCACCCGTCGTCGGGCGTCGGCCCCGACGGCTTGTTCTCACCCTTGATGTACGCCATCCGATGGGGAGTCCACAGCCGGGCGAAGGCATCCGGCCCCCCAACCCCATCCTGGATCTCGGGCTCGCTCGTCATGCCAGGAAGCATATGCCGTGGGCACACACCGACCACGACCCGGTGACGGGCCGGCGGCGGCCCGGTGATCGCACTGCCGCGCGATCACCGGGCCGCCGCCGACGACATCGCGTCAGACCTGGACGCGCTCCCGGACGGCCTTGACGATCTCGGCCACCGCGGCGTCGACCGGGACGCCGTTGTTCTGCTCGCCGTTGCGGTAGCGGAAGCTCACCGCGCCGGCCTGGACGTCCTCGTCACCCGCGAGCAGCATGTACGGGATCTTGTCGCGGTTCGCGTTGCGGATCTTCTTCTGCATGCGGTCCGCGGAGTCGTCGATCTCGACCCGGATGCCCTGCGCCCGGAGCTTGGTCGCGACTTCCTCCAGGTAGGGCACGTGCTCCTCGGTGATCGGGATGCCGACCACCTGGACCGGCGCGAGCCACGGCGGCATCTTGCCCGCGTAGTGCTCGAGCAGGACCGCGAAGAATCGCTCGATCGAGCCGAACAGCGCACGGTGGATCATCACCGGCTGCTGCCGCGTGCCGTCGGCGGCGGTGTACTCCAGGTCGAAGCGCTCGGGCAGGTTGAAGTCGACCTGGATGGTCGACATCTGCCAGGTCCGCCCGATCGCGTCCTTGGCCTGGACCGAGATCTTCGGCCCGTAGAACGCGGCGCCGCCCGGGTCGTCGACCAGTTCCAGGCCCTGCTTCTGCGCGGCCTGGCGCAGCGTCTCGGTGGCCTCGGTCCAGTTCTCCTCGGTGCCGATCGACTTCTCCGGGTTCCTGGTGGACAGCTCCAGGTAGAAGTCGTCGAGGCCGTAGTCGCGCAGCAGGTTGAGCACGAACGTCAGCAGCGAGTCCAGCTCGCCCGCCATCTGGTCGCGCGTGCAGTAGATGTGCGCGTCGTCCTGGGTGAAGCCGCGCGCGCGGGTCAGCCCGTGCACCACGCCCGACTTCTCGTAGCGGTAGACGGTGCCGAACTCGAACAGGCGCAGCGGGAACTCGCGGTAGGACCGGCCCCGGGCCCGGTAGATCAGGTTGTGCATGGGGCAGTTCATCGGCTTGAGGTAGTAGTTCTGCCCCTCGTCCAGCTCCATGGGCGGGTACATGCCGTCGGCGTACCAGTCCAGGTGGCCGGAGACCTCGAACAGCTTGCCCTTGGTGGCGTGCGGCGTGTAGACGAACTGGTAGCCCGCCTCCTCGTGCCGGCGCCGCGAGTAGTCCTCCATCGTGCGGCGGATGATGCCGCCCTTGGGGTGGAAGACGGCCAGGCCGGAGCCGATCTCCTCGGGGATGGAGAACAGGTCCAGTTCGGCGCCGAGCTTGCGGTGGTCGCGCTTCTCGGCCTCCTCGAGGAAGGTCGTGTAGGCCTTGAGCTCGTCCTTGCTCGGCCATGCGGTGCCGTAGATGCGCTGGAGCTGCTTGTTCTTCTCGCTGCCGCGCCAGTAGGCGGCGGCCGAGCGCATCAGCTTGAACGCGGGGATCAGCCGGGTGGTGGGCAGGTGCGGGCCTCGGCAGAGGTCCTTCCAGCACAGCTCGCCGGTCTTCGCGTCCAGGTTGTCGTAGATGGTCAGCTCGCCGGCGCCGACCTCGGCGGACGCGCCCTCGGCGGCCTCGGCGGCGGAGCCCTTGAGGCCGATCAGCTCCAGCTTGTACGGCTCGTCGGCCAGCTCCGCGCGCGCGTCCTCGTCGGTGGTGACCCGGCGGGCGAAGCGCTGCCCCTGCTTGACGATCTCCTGCATCTTCTTCTCGATGCGCTTGAGGTCGTCGGGGTGGAACGGGGTCTCGACGTCGAAGTCGTAGTAGAAGCCGTCCTTGATCGGCGGGCCGATGCCGAGCTTGGCCTCGGGGAACAGCTCCTGTACGGCCTGCGCCAGCACGTGCGCGGCGGAGTGGCGCAGGATGTTCAGGCCGTCGTCGGAGCCGATCAGGACGGGCTCGACCTCGTCGCCGTCGACCAGGACGTAGGCCAGGTCGACCAGTCGGCCGGCCACGCGCGCGGCGACCACCGAGCGGTCGCCGTCGAAGAGCTCGGCGGCCGTCGTGCCCGTGGTCACCACCCGCTCGTCCCGGTCCGGGTCGCGGCTGATGGTCACTCGGGCTTCGGACACCGTTCGTCTCCTGACGTGTGGTTGGCGGATGTCGCGCGGCGCGGCTCGGCTCGCTGGTACGCCGATGCGCTCGCTCGCACACCGATGCTATCGAGCCGGGAGCGGGAACCTTGCCTCGGTTTCCCCATGCCGGGCGGGCGCCGGCCCGGCGTGGGGGCGCCGGGGCGAAGGTGTCGGCGGAGGCACCTGCGCAGTCGTGTCGCCGTCGCGGCGCGATCGCGACGACGAAAGATCGCGCCCCGACTTCCCACAGGGTCACTCCTTCGGGTGAGAATAGGGCCCGTGACGCAACGGATGGCCTCGCTGGCAGTCCCGCTGCGGCCGGTCATCCGGCTGTTGGCCGGGGCTGTGCTGGCGTGCGCCGCGCTCCTGGGCAGCGCGTTCCCGGTCCACGCCGAGTCGCTGCCGTCGACCGCGACCATTCCGACGGTGTGTCCCTTCCATCACTCGGCGCACGAGCAGCGGGACGCGGGCGGTCCGGACGACAAGGGCGACGGTTCGGGACGCTGCGGGGATCGCTCGCACGCGTGTGTGCCGGCCACCGTCCCGCCACTGCCGCCGGTTGTCGCGCCCTCGCCGTGCTCGATGTTGCCGCCGTGGTTGGCCGATCCGGACGCCGTAGGCATCGCGCTCGCGCCCACGCCCGCCAAGGACGCCCCCGATCTGACGGTGCTCTGCGTCAGTCGTACGTGATCCGCGCGGCACACCCTCGCACGGTCCACAGACGTATCCCGGAATCGGAATAAGGCGGAGCCATGGGGCAACAGTCCCCCAACACCTCGAAGAAGCAGAGCAAGGCACAGCGATCCGCCAGGATGGCGGCGACGCGTGAGCGGGTGGCCGCGCAGCGCGAGGCGGAGCGCAAGGCCGCCAAGCGTCGTTCGGCGATCATCTTCGGCGCTTCCGGCATCGCGGTCCTCGCCCTGGTGGCGGGGTTGACCGCCGTGGTCATGTCGTCGAGCGACGACGACAAGAAGTCGAGCGCGAACAACGTCATCGCCGACGTGCGGCCCAACCCCAACGAGAAGAGCGACATAGCCGGGGTGAGCACCTACACCGCGGCGCAGGGGCACATCTCCAAGCCCAAGGAGGTCACCTACCGGCAGGTTCCGCCGGTGGGCGGCGAGCACGACCCGGTGTGGCAGAACTGCGGGATCTACGACGCGCCGATCCCCAACCGCAACGGCGTGCACTCGCTGGAGCACGGCACGGTCTGGATCACGTACCAGAACAACCTGCCCGCGGACCAGCTGGAAGTGCTGAAGTCCAAGGTCAAGGGCAAGACGTACATGATGCTGAGCCCGTACGACGGCATCGACAAGCCGATCGTCGCCTCGGCGTGGGGTCTGCAGCTGAAGCTGGACAACGCGAGCGACCCGCGCTTGGACCAGTTCATCAAGGAGTACAAGGAAGGCAAGCAGACTCCGGAGCCCGGTTCGCCGTGCACGGGCGGGGTCGGGAAGCCGACCTCGTGAGGCCGCGCGCACGTGTCGCGACGATGATCGCGACCGGGTTGCTGGCCGTTCCGGTCCTGGCCGCCTGTTCCTCGGACGACTCCGGCACGCCGGCCGCCCCGCCCGCGCCCACGCGCGCGCTGGGTCCGGCGCCGGCGGCGGTGCCGAATCCGCCGGCGGACGACTCGGTGGACGCGGGGTTCGCGCGCGACATGCGCACGCACCACGCGCAGGCCGTGCAGATGGGGATGATGATCCGCGATCTGACCCAGGACGACGCGACGCGCAAGCTCGCGTACGACATCGCGCTGACCCAGCAGGAGCAGATCGGCCGGATGGCGTCGTGGCTCCAGATGTGGGGCCTGACGCTCGGCTCGACCCGGCCGGTCATGCAGTGGATGACGCCGGGTTCGATGCCGGGCCACTCCGGGCACGGCACGCCGGCCGCCGGTGCGGACACCCAGCTGATGCCGGGGATGGCCACGCAGGCGCAGTTGGACAAGCTGGCGACGTTGCACGGCAAGGACGCCGAGGTGATGTTCCTCCAGCTGATGATCGCGCACCACGAGGCGGGTGTGGCGATGGCCCGCGAGGGCCAGGCGCGCGCGCAGGTCCAGCAGGTGAAGGATCTGGCGAACACGATGGTCGTCGGGCAGAGCTCGGAGATCGACCTGATGCGCTCGATGTTGACGGAGCGCGGGGCGGGTTAGGCGCGGTGCGGGTGGGACGAGCCGCGGTGTACGCCCGGCTCGTCCGCCCGCCCGACACGCGTGCGGGGCACGGGATGTGCGTCCCGTGCCCCACACGTGTCGGATCGGGTCACGCCTCGGCGGTCGCCTCGCCGGCGTGGCGTCGGCGGCGGACCTCGCGCACGACACGTGCCGGTACGCCGACGATCAGCGGGACGGAGGCGCCCAGCGCCATGCCGCCGAGGGCGACCAGGAGCGGGCTGTCCTCGACGATGTGGCCGGCCAGCGTGCCGACCGTCATCGCGTACGACACCGAGATGATCGCGCCGACCAGGGTGGCCGCGCGGAACTGCGGCGGCGGGTAGCCGAGTCGGCCGGCGAGCATGTTCACCGCGGTCCGCCCGCCGGGCAGGAATCGGGCCGCGATCAGCGCCGACATGCCGCCCTTGGCGAGCGCGTTGCGGGCCAGGTCCATCGCCTTTTGTCGGCGCGGTCCGAGTACGGCGTCGCCCCCGCGGCGAAGTCGTGCGCGGCCGACCGCGTAGGCGCACTGGTCCCCGACGAAGGCACCGATCGCGGCGGTCAGCAGGACCATGGCCACATAGCGCACGTCTCCGTCGGCGACCGCCGCGGCGGCCATCACGAGTTCGTCGCCGGGCACGATGGGCACTACGGCGTCGATGGAGACGATCAGTGGCATCACCAGCCACAACCAGGGCGAGAACAGCAGCCCGGTCCCGGCGCCGGTCACTGGAGTACCCCCGACCACGCGCAGCGGATCGGGGGACGGGTATCGGTCACCGGGAGATCATCGCGCGATCGCCCATCCGGTGGAACATCGGGTCCGGGTCACCGACGCTCACGGGACGTGATACGGCCGGAAAAACACCGATCTCGGCCCTCGGTTCGCACCGAAATTCGGGTCCTCACCATGTCGACTTCCCGACATCGGCGCGCTTCGGGCGTTCGGGGTGGGACCCCGTCACGACGCCGCGGCGTCGCGGCCCGATGGCATCACGGCGTCACGGCTCACGACGAACGCCGCTCGACCAGCGTCGTGCCCAACACCGCGGAAGTCCCCGGACCCCCGCCGCCGACCCGTTCCAGCAGCAACCGCGTCATCAACCGACCCTGCTCCGCGACCTGTTGCCGCACCGTCGTGAGCGCGGGCTCGGCCCATCCCGCGATATCCGCGTCGTCGAAGCCGACCACCGCGACATCGTCGGGCACGCGCCGACCCGCCGCCGCCAACGCCGCCATCGCGCCGACCGCCATCAGGTCGGACGCCGCGAACACCGCGTCCAGGTCCGGCGCCTGGGCCAACAGCGTGCGCATCGCGGCGGCCCCGCCGGCCCGACCGAAGTCCGCGTGCGCGACCAGCGCCGGCCCGGGTACCGCGTCCAGATAGCCGCGCAGCCGGTCCACGCCCGCACACATGTCCTGAGGGCCGGCGATCGTGGCGATCCGCCGTCGTCCGCGCGCACTCAGGTGCTCCACCGCGGCGCGCGCACCGCCCACGTTGTCCGCGTCCACGTAGACGAAGTCGGCATCCGGACCGAGCGGTCGCCCGCCCACCACCACGGGCATGCCCGCGTCGTGCAGCCGACCCGCCAGCGAGTCGTCGCCGTGCAACGACACCAGCAGCGCCCCGTCCACGTGGCCGCCGCGCAGATACCGCTCCAACCGGTCCTGCTGCGCGGCCGTGCGCACCATCATCAGCACGAGCTGGTTGTCGGTGTCGGCCAGTTCGGCGCCCACGGAACGCACGATCGCGGACAGGTACGGATCACCGAAGAGCCGGGTCTCCGGCTCCTGGACGACCAGCGCCACCGAGTCGGTGCGCCGGGTGACCAGCGTGCGCGCCGCGCGGTTGGGTACGTAGCCGGTCCGCGCGATCGCCGCCTCGACCACCTCGCGCACCCGCGGGCTGACCTTGGGTGAGCTGTTGATCACCCGGGAGACGGTGGCGCGGGACACCCCGGCCACCGCCGCCACCGTCTCCAGGGTCGGCGGTTCGGCCGCCGAGGCGACCTTGCTCCGACCGTCAGTCCTGGTCAATGCTCCCCAATCCGTCCGAGGCCGGCTCGGCTTCGGGCACCCGATCGCCGGCGATCAACGCCGCGTACCAGCGTGCGCTGTGCTTGGGCGTACGCCGACCGGTCGCGAAGTCCACGTGCACGATGCCGAAGCGTTTGGCGTAGCCGTACGCCCACTCGAAATTGTCCAACAAGGACCACACGAAGTAGCCCCGGACGTCCACCCCGTCGTCGACGGCCCGGCCCACCGCCGCGATGTGCGCCGCGATGTAGGCCGTGCGTTCGACGTCCGCGATCGTGCCGGCCGGGTCCATGCGGTCCTCGTAGGCCGCGCCGTTCTCGGTCACCATCAGCGGCAGCCCCGGCGCCTCGGCCCGCAACCGGCTCAGCACGTCGTACAGCCCGCTCGGGTCGACCCCCCAGCCCATCGCGGTGCGCTCCCCCGGCACCTGCGCGAAGCGCACATCCGCGCACGCGGGCCACGGGGAGTACGCGCTCGCACCGTGCCCGTCGTCCCGGCCGGCCTCGGTGCCGCCGTCCTCGGCGGCACCGACCAGGAGCGGCGTGTAGTAGTTCACCCCGAGCACGTCGATCGGCCGGGCGATCTCGGCGAGATCGCCGTCGCGCACGAACGCCCAGTCGGTCACCGAGGCGGTGTCGCGGAGCACGTCCGCCGGGTACTCGCCGCGCAGCAGCGGGCCGAGGTGGATCCGGTTGGCAAGGCCGTCCACCCGACGCACCGCGTCCAGGTCCGCGGGCCGGTCCGAGAGGGGGCGCACCGCCGCCGGATTGAGCGTGATCGCGATGCGATGCCCGGCGGGCAGTTCGGCCCGCAACGCCGCGACGCCGAGCCCGTGGGCGAGCAGCAGATGGTGGTTCGCACGCAGCGACAACTCCTGGTCGGTCGCCCC
The DNA here is from genome assembly GCF_051903075.1 of Embleya australiensis. NCBI lineage: Bacteria > Bacillati > Actinomycetota > Actinomycetes > Kitasatosporales > Streptomycetaceae > Embleya > Embleya australiensis. Next base: position 6,360,104 of record NZ_CP182422.1, on the reverse strand, counting down.
CGGTGCGTGTACGCCCGACCCGTGGCCCAGGAACGCGGAGCACCAGGGCTCGTTGAGCGTGGTCCAGTCGCGCACGCGGTCGCCGAGCCGCGCCGCCACCAGCCGCGCGTAGTCGGCGAACCGGGCCGAGGTGTCGCGCGCGCCCCATCCGCCCGCGTCCTGGAGCGCCTGGGGCAGGTCCCAGTGGTACAGCGTCGCGTACGGATCCACGCCGTGCGCGAGGAGTTCGTCCACGAGCCGATCGTAGAAGTCCAGCCCGGCCGCGTTGACCGGTCCGCTTCCGGTGGGCCACACCCGCGCCCAGGCGATGGAGAACCGGTAGGCGCCCAGGCCGAGTTCGGCCATCAGGGCGACGTCCTCGCGATAGCGGTGATAGTGGTCGGTGGCCACGTCGCCGGTGTCGCCGGCGTGCACCCGACCCGGGACCCGGCTGAATGTGTCCCAGATCGACGGCGCCCGTCCGTCCTCGGCCGCGGCCCCCTCGATCTGATAGGCGGCGGTGGCGGCGCCCCAGACGAATCCGGGCGGGAAGCGGTCGGCGAACCGGGTCGACGAGGTCGGGGCGTGGTCGGTGGTGAGGGCGTGGTCGGTCATGATCGGATTTCCTTACGTAGGAGATGGGTCGGCCGGCTCGACGGCGTGTCCTCAGCCCTTGACCGCGCCCTGCATGATTCCGCCGACGATCTGCCGGCCGAGCAGGCCGAAGACCACCAGGACGGGCAGGGTGCCCAGCAACGTCCCGGCGAGGATGATCGATTGGTCGTGCACGTATCCCCCGCCGAGCGAGTTGATCGCGACCTGCACGGTCGGATTGCTCGACGACAGGGCGATGATCGGCCAGAAGAAGTCGTTCCACGTGGTCATGAAGGTGAGCAGGCCGAGGACCGCCATCGCCGGACGGGCGATCGGTACGACGATCGACCAGAAGATCCGCGCGTAGGACGCGCCGTCCACCCGGCCGGCCTCGATCAGTTCGTCGGGCAGCGCCTCCATCAGGTACTGCCGCATGAAGAACACGCCGAACGCGGTGACCAGCGTGGGCAGTACGACGGCCTGCAACTGGTTCACCCACTGCAACTTCGCCATGATCATGAACAGCGGGATCAGCCCGAGTTGCGGCGGGATCATCATCGTCGCGACGGTGATTCCGAGCAGCGCGCCGCGCCCCCGGAACCGCAGCTTGGCGAAGGCGAACCCGGCCAGCGTCGAACACAACACGGTGCCGGCGGCGACGGTGACCGACACGATCGTCGAATTGATCAACGCCTGGACGATGTCGGCCTCGTCGAGGGCCTTGTCGAAGTTGGAGAGCAGGTTGCCGCCGGGTGTGAAGGGCGGCGGCACGTGGTTGATGTCCGCGTTGCTGCGGGTGGCGGCGACGATCGACCAGTAGAAGGGGAAGATCGAGAGCAGGGTCGCGAAGCCCAGGATCAGGTATACGAGCGGCCCGCCGTGGAGTTGACGCGAGCGCCTGGACCGACGGACGCGCCGGACCCGCCGGGTGCGATCTCGCGGCGTGGCAACCGATGTACCGGCCATGTCAGCGGCCCTCCCGGATTTCGCGACGCGAACGGCGCCCGGCGACAAGCGCGTTGGCCCCGATGACGAGAAGAATGATCAGGAACGTGGTCCACGCGATCGCGGACGCCTTGCCGAGCGCGTAGTTGCTCCACCCGGTCTCGTACATGTAGAGCCCGATGGTCTGGTACTGGTGCGAGGCCCCGCCGCGCACCCCGATCGGGCCGCCTTGGAGCAGCAGCGGCTCGGCGAAGATCTGCATCGCGCCGATCGTCGAGACCACGACGGTGAACACGATCGTGGGCCGCAGTCCGGGAATGGTCACGTGCCGGAACTGATGCCAGGACTTCGCCCCGTCGAGCGCGGCGGCCTCGTAACGATCGTGTGGAATGGCCTGCATCGCGGCGAGATAGATCAGCGCGTTGTAACCGACCCAGCGCCAGGTGACGATGGTGGAGATGGCGATCTGCGAGGTCCAGGTGCCGTTGTACCAGTCGACGTTGTCGACGCCGAACAGGCCGAGGAACCAGTTGACCATGCCGTAGTCCCGCCCGAACAAACCGCCGAACACCATCGTCGCGGCGGCGACGGACGTCGCGTAGGGCATGAGGATCGCGACCCGGAAGAAGGTCCGCCCCCGCAACCGACGGTTGAGCAGATGCGCCAGGCCGAGCGCCATGCACAACTGCGGCACGGTCGAGATCACGCCGATGGTGAAGGTATTGCGCAGCGCCTTCCAGAAGAAGGGGTCGTGCCAGAGGTTGGTGTAGTTCTCCAGCCCCAGCCAGGTCATCTCATCCGGGTTCTGCAACCGGACGCGGTGCAGCGAGATGTAGCCGGTATAGAGCAGCGGGAACAGCCCGAAGGCAACGAAGAGCACAAAGAACGGCGCAACGAACCCATACGGGGACGCGGCATCGACCCGCCGCCGCCAAACCTGACGGGACGTCGGCAAATCGCCGGCCGCCCGAGAACGCGAGCCGGACCGGTATCGGGCCCCGGACCGACGCGGGGATCGAGTCGAAGCCGCAGGAGCGGAAGGTGGTGGAGCCGCCATCAGGATCACTCCGGACAGGGTGAGGTGGGTGGGCGGTCGTGGGGGCGAGTGGGTCGGGGTCGGGCGGGGGCGAGCGAGCGTCGAACGGGCGTCGGGCGCGGGATCGTCGGGCCAGGCGTGGAGGCGGGCGGGCGAGACGGGTGTGCGGCGGGCGCCGGGAACGGGCGTGGGAGCGGGCAGGCGTCGGGAACGAGCGTGGGTCGGGTGGGCGTCGGGAACGAGCGTGGGTCGGGTGGGTGTCGGGGACGGGCAGTGCGGGCGGGCGGGTGTCAGAAAGAGGTGTGCGGGCGAGTGGCCCGACCGAGGAGGGACGGCCGGGCCACCGAAGGGAGCAGACCCCGCAGCGACTCCAACTCGGCGCACACCCGCGAGCGCCACACCGCCGCCCCGCGATCCGACGCGGAGCCACCCACCCACCTCGGCGCGAGGGCCGACCGCAGACTCAGCGCGGCTGACGCCTCGGGGCTCAGCGCGAGCCTCGACCACCGGCCGGGCCCGGCGGGGGGCCACTCACTCGACACGGGAACCCACTACCAACTCAGCACAGGTGGTGCCCTCTGTCTCAGCGCGGGACCGACCCCCAACTCGGCGCAAAGGTCGGCCACTTGCCTCGGCACCGGGAACCGGCCGCCTATTCCACACGGGACCTGCCCCCCGACGCGTCGCGGCGGGCGCCCACGCCTCGGCGCGGGGGCCGGCCACCCACCCGGCACGAAGGTCAACAACTCACTCGACATGGGCACCCCCTGGCTCAGTACCGACGTCGCCCACCCGCGCAGCGCGGAGGTCGGCCACCCGCTCAACAGGCGAAGCCACCACCAACCCGACATGGGCACCCCCTGGCTCGGTCCGGATGCCGACCACTCGCTCAACACGGCAACCGGCCACCCACTCGACGCGGACGCGCACCCCTCGCTCGGTTCAGCTACCGACCACCCGCTCCGCACCGACGTCGACCACCCGCTCGACACGGAAACTGGCCACCAACTCGACAAAGGCACTCCCAGGCTCGGTACAGGGGCCGACCACCCACTCAGCCCGAAGGTCGACCACCCACTCGACACGGAAGCCCGCCACTGACTCGAGGTGGGGGCGCTCCTCTAGCTCGGTGTGGGGGGCGACCGCCGGATCAGCGCAGAAGTCGGCCACCCGCCTCGGCACCGGGCCCGGCCGGCCGCTCGACGCGGGACCGGCTGCCGATTCGACGCGAAGGACGTCGCGCCCCGGCTCGGTACGGGTCCGCCGGCGGCCGGGCACGGTGGTCGGCCACCCCCGCTCGGTGCGGGGACTGGCCACCTGCCTCGGCGACGGGGTCGGCCGTCGCTCGGCGTAGGGGCCTGCCACCGGCTCGGCGCGAGGATCGGCCACCGACCCGCCACGGCGGTCGGCCACCCCGCTCGGCGCGGGAATCGCCCACCGGCTGGCCGTGGCGGTCGACCACCCGGCTCGGGTGCCGGGGGGGTCGGCCGCCGCCCGGGGTCGGCCTTCGTACCCGGCCCCCGCCGCGCGCACGTCGCCGGGCGTTGCCGCCGTCGTCAGCTTGCGAGGGCGTTTTTGACCGCGTCGCGTGCCCGCTTCCACGCGTCGTCCGGTTTGACCCCCTGGGCCTCCACGGACGTCAGCGCGGTGGTGATGTTGTCCTTGATGTCGTTGTGCCGAACCCCGGTGACCTGTACGGGCATCCGCTCCGCCGCCGCGCTGAAGATCGCACCGATGGGCGCGTTGTTGAAGTAGGGATCCATCGTCGCCTTGACGCTTTCGATCGCCCCGGTCTTGGACGGGAAGTTCCCCTGCTTCCGGAACATCTTCGCCTGCTGCTCGGGCGCGGTCAGCCAGGCGACCAGTTCGGCCGCTTCCTTGTGGTGCTTGCCACCCTTGGGGACGGCGAGGTACGAGCCGCCCCAGTTCCCCGTACCGCCGGGCCCCGCGGCGACGTCCCACTTGCCCTTGCCCGCGTCACCGGCCTGGGTCTTGATGTACCCGATCATCCACGCCGGGCACGAGAGCGAGGCGAAGCCGTCGGCCGAGAACGCCTGGTTCCAATCACTCTGGAACTGCTGCAAAGCGGCCGACAGTTTCCCGTCGGCGGCCTGCGCGGCCAGGTCCCACGCATGCTTCACGGTCGGATTGGTGTCGTAGATCGGCTTGCCGGCCGCGTCGTAGTAGGACTCCTGCTGCTGCCCGATGATCGCGTTGTACAACCCGGTCACACTGTCCAGGTAGTGCGTCTTCTTCGGCGCGTTCGCCTGGAACTGCCGCCCCAGTTCGACGTATCCCTCCCACGTCGACCAGCGCCGCGCCAACTCCTCCCGATCGGTGGGCAGTCCGGCCGCCCGGAACAGATCGCTGCGATAGCAGATCGCCATCGGCCCGATGTCCGTCCCGGCCCCCAGTACCTTCCCGTCGGCGGTGGTCGCCGCCTTGCTCTTCCACGGCAGGTACTCGGCATTGCCACCCGCGAGGCCCAACGAGTTCAGATCCACCCACTTGTCGGCCTGGTTCCGCACGACGTCGGCGATCCGCCCGACCTCGATGCCCTGGATGTCGTCGATCCCGCCCCCACCGGCGAGCCGGGTCTGCACGGTACGCCAGTAGTCCTCCTCCTTCTCGGTGTCGTGCTGAACGATCTTGATGCCCGGGTGCGCCTGCTGATACTCGGCGTACAACCCGGCCTCCTCGAAGCCGAACGTGCCGAACAACCCGACGTTCAGGGTGACTTTGCCGTCCCCCGAACCGGACCCCCCGTCACCCCCGCACCCGGCGAGAACGGATCCGACCAACAGCGCGGTACACAGAGCGGACAGGGCTCTGACTCGACCACGAACGTAGCGCGTGCGCATGGAAAGACCTCCTGGTGACCCTGCGTCCGGGACGGCGATGAGCGAGGTACATCGTGCGGCGGTACGAAAAACTGCGGCGGTGCGGTCGTCCATGGCGGCCCGACACCAACGGCACGGCAACACGGAACACGCGTCATCGACGCGGCCGGGCCCACGCCGTGAGAGCGCTCTCACAACGTGCTCAGGAGCCTGTCCTGCCCCATCACCCTTGTCAATACTCCAAAGACCCCACACCCACCCGAGCCCACAAACCCACCGAACGCCCGGAGCCCCGGGCTGCCTTCGTGATCCGGGACCTCTCGGCCCCGCACGACACGGTCGACTTGGACCACAGGAGCCTAGGCAGGGCCGTCGAGGCTGTAGTGGTACTGAGTCGCTGTGGCTCGCTCGAGAGCGATGACCCAGGGGTCCCACCACAGTTCGGTGCCACCGTCGGCGGTGACGTCGTCGCCGGAGCGGTCCACGACGATCCCGTGAACGACGAAGAGAGCGGGATTCGGGTAGGAGAGCGCGTGCCGGACTTCGTTGGCGGTCAAATGGACACCTTCAGGGGCGCCGGTCATGCCCTTGACCTCGACGTGCTTTTCGATGCCGTCCTTGTGGCACGTGAGATCCCAACTGCTGGTGTTCGCGACTACGCTCACAACCCAGCCCTCAGCGCGATAGTGGGCCTCGGCCAGCAGCATCGCCCGCATCTCGACAGCTCGATTCGCCGCACTGTCCGACGAACGCCCCTGCCCTCGAGCCGACTTACGCCCCGGGGCATCCGGTTCCCCCGATCGGTACGGTGCGGGGTCGGGAGCAACAGCGGCCCCGACGCCTGCCTCGACCTCCACTTCGAGCGGCTCCGAGATCTCGACGGTCTCCGGCCGGATGAGCATCTGCTCGAGCCGTTCGGCGTCCCCGGCAGCCGGGACGTTCACAGTGAGTCGGAGACGTCGGCGCTCGTTGCCCCCTTTCGCACCCGGCTTCGCTCCGATCCTCTTCTGCGGACCCGTCAGAGACAGACGCAGTCCCCTGAAGTCTTTGACGGTGTACAGGTCGACGGCACGCCAGGCAGGCGAGAGCACACGCCGCTCTTCCAAGGGAAGGTTCTTGAGCGCGGTGTTCCTGCTGTCGACCGCAGCATCGAGCAGTCGGCCGTGTAGACCGCCTAGTCGGCGAAGCAGTATCTCGAGCGCCTGGGTGTAGTCCCGGTTCCGAGGAACGCCCTTGCCGCCACCCGCCGAAGCAAGCACCACGTCGTAGTGGTGAGGCTCCGCATGTCCCGGCGTTGGTTCGACGCTGAAGCCGGCAACGAGCGGACGACCGAAGTCGTCGAACACGGCCATGTTGTCTCCTCCGAAACTGCCAGGCGATACGTCCCTCGGCTATTCGACACGACGGCTCCGACAGCCCTCACGGCTCCGCATGCCTCGACACCGGCAAAGCCACGCCTCATCACCCTCCTGGTGCGGCGGAACCGGCCCCGGCCGGCAAGCACGTCAACGCCCGGCAGCGCATGCCTGAACTCACGCAGGACAGCGCCCGGAACACCCGAACCGAACGGTGGTCCGGCAAGTCGCCGAGACGCCGATACTTCCGCTGCGGGCCGGGAGGCTCCCGTTCGGCAACCGCCTCACCTGCGCGCGCTCGGACTGCGGCGGCCGCCCGCACATACCGGCCGCCGGGCCCTGCACGTGCCCCCGGGTTTGCCCTGCACGGCTGCCTCAACCACCGACCGGACCGGCAGCGCCCCCGCCCTGGGCCCGGGCCCAAGCGCACGCAGTCGCCGTTGCCCCGCCCTCGTAGCCGCCACCACGCGCGGCGAGCACCCCGACGGCAGACCTGACGGACGCCCGAGGTCGCCACCGGACACCGCCCGCGCGGTCGTCCAGCACCTGGAGCAGACAAAAAAGCCGTCGCAGTCGGCATCGACGGGGATCCCGGGCCATCGTGAAGCGGGTCCGCCTGGCTGCGGAGTGAACCCCGCGCGAGCTTCGACCGAGCTTCGTGGCGCTGCTGTCCGAGCACGGTATCTCGCTGGAGGTGATCGCCCTGATGGCCGGTCGCGGCAGCACAACCACCACCGAGCCGGTCCACCGCAAGCAGCCGACGCCGGATATTGCGCAAGGAGCCGAAGCCATGGATGCCATCTTCGGCGAGGCTTCGGAGGACGCGTCGGACGAGGGCGGCGCGGCACACGACAAGGGCTGGCCTCCGCCTCGGTGGCTCCCTGTTCGGCTCCCGAACACGCAGAAGGGGTATCCGCTTTGACGCGTATACCCCTTCTGAGCTGGTGGGCGATACTGGGATCGAACCAGTGACCTCTTCGGTGTGAACGAAGCGCTCTCCCGCTGAGCTAATCGCCCGGGTGCAGGGAGAACATTACCGCATGGGTGGGGGCGGTTGTGACCGCCCTCCGCGGGTGGGGTGCGGGGGCCGCCCGGGGTCTGGGGGCGGCTCGCTCGGGGGTCAGAACGGGAGGGCCATGCCGTATTTCCACAGGTACAGGGCCACCGCGGCGGCGATCAGGAGCAGGCCGATCGCGAGCATGATCATGTTGCGGCGGCGGGTCTTGGGGTCGAGGGCGCGGGTGGCGGCCCTGGTGACCTTGTCCTTGGTCCACAGCAGCGTGCGCTGGGCCCAGACGAATTCGGTGCCCAGGACGGCGAGGCCGAGGAAGATGACCGCCCAGCCGGGGCCGGGCAGCGGGAGCATGATGATGCCGCCCACGATGATCGCGAAGCCGATGATGGCGACGCCGATCTGCCAGGTCATGTGCAGCGGCTTGGAGCGCTTGATGAAGGCCGGCGCGCGGGAGCCGAATGGTTTCGCCTCGGGCGCCCCGGTGGGTGTGCCGGCGTTCGTCGCGCCCTCGGGTGCCGCCGCGGCCGGGTCGTCCCGGTCGGCGGTGGGCTTCCCGGCGGCGTGCGCGCTGTTCTCCGCGACCCCCGTGTCCATCGTGCGTCTTCCTCTCTCGTCGTACCGGCCGTCGTCCACCGGATGCCTCCGTTCGCCCGGGGCCGGCGCCGACCTCGGCCCGGCCTGGCTTGACAACGCTACAAGGGGGCAGAGGTTCGGTGCAGACCTTACGGCCGGGGACCGACCCGGGCGGGCCGGTCCGGGCGATCGGAGCGACCCGATCCGATCGCCTGTTCCCTTCCGGAAATCATGCGGGCGAACGTTACACCTCCGCATCGCTCTTAAGGAGTACCCAGACGCCCGTATATCGGGCAGAGACGTTTACAAGAGGTCCGCAGGTGGGATGTTGCGAACGCCGACGTGCGAATCCCCGAGCGCACACTGAGCGAAAGGCCATGGCGCTTATGAACACCACGGTCAGCTGTGAGCTGCACCTGCGCCTCGTCGTCTCGAGCGAGTCCTCATTGCCGGTCCCCGCGGGACTGCGCTACGACTCGTCGGACCCGTACGCCGTGCATGCGACCTTCCACACGGGTGCCGATGAGACGGTCGACTGGGTCTTCGCCCGCGACCTTCTCGCCGATGGGCTGCGTCAGCCCTCGGGCACCGGCGATGTTCGTGTGTGGCCCTCTCGGAGCCACGGACAGAGCATCGTCTGCATCGCCCTCAGCTCTCCGGAGGGCGAGGCCCTGCTCGAAGCGCCCGCACGGGCCTTGGAGTCGTTCCTGAAGCGTACGAACGCTGCCGTGGCCCCCGGCAACGAGCACCGCTTCTTCGATCTCGACCGGGAACTGTCGCAGATCCTCGCCGAGAACTGAGCTCTGGCACGGCGGACACGCCCCTGTCCGCGGCGCCGGGTTCACACGTCAGCGCTCCGCCGCACCCATCGTCCACACGGTGGGAGCGGCGGAGCGTTTTCACGTCCCGACCGGTGGAACGGCCACGCCGACGACCCCGGACCGTCCCGCCCGCCCGACGAACGAACGGTCGGACGAGCGAGCAGACGAGCAAACGAGCGCACGAGCGGCCCGGCGATCCGAATACGCATCCGACCCGGGCGCGCCACAAAGAAAGCGCGCATTCGAACACATTTTCCGGCACGGCGCGCGCCGCATAGGCCGCGACTCGGGCAGGACTATCCCGCCGCATAGGCATCGCATCGGCACGGCCACAACCGCACACAACCGCATGGGAATGCGTTCACATTCACCATGCCCGACCGCTCCCGTTCTGCGCGGACACGGATTAGCACCTCACGCTGACCCGCGGTAACCGACGGTATCCCGAGGAAATCCGCAAATCGGGATTCCCCGACTTCAGATCCCGCGCCTGCGCAACAGTTCCTCGATCTCCGCGAACTCGTCGTCGCCCCCGCTCGCGCGCGACGATCGCCGTGAGCGCGGCGCGGCGGCCGGCTTCGGCTCTCGGCTGCGCGGCGGCGCACCGCCCGAACCGCCCGCTCCCGCCGCCGGACCGCCGTCGCCGAGCAGCGCCGCCAGGTCGGACGAGATGGCGGAGGTGGTGGACGCGGTGCCGCTCGACTCCGGGGACTTCTTCTTTCCGCCGACCATGCGGGTGATCATCAGCAGGATCACGGCGAACGCGAGGATCGCGACGCCGCCCCACGCCTTGAGGCCGAAGGCGAGGTCGGTCGCCCAGTCGGCGACCGCGCTGCCCACCCGGCGGCCCAGTGTGGCCAGGCCGGTCAGGTACAGGCCGATCGGGAACAGCGCCGCGGCGGTCCACCGCGTCGCGCTCAGGAAACGTCGTTGGCGAGCCTTTTGTACCGCGGTGACCAGGCCCAGGCCCGTCAGCGCCATGCACAACGCGCCGGTCACCACATCTGCGCCGGACATGCGCTCGGCCTCCTCGTTCGAAACCTACGAAGCTTCGTTGTCGGTCGGCGTCGATCGGGATCGGTCGACGGCCGTTGCCGTCCTGTCTCCATCGTGGCCGTCTCGCTCCTCGAACACCACGATCGACGGTCGGTTCGGTACTCGGGGAGGACTCCGACCGACTCGTCTCCTCCCCGTGGAGTAGACCCAGGATCAGGGATGTTCCCGACTTCTCACAGGATGGGTTTCCCCCAATAACGCGTACGCGGCGCGAATCGAGCCCCGGTGAGCACCTTCGTGAACTCCGGGGTACGGGCCTCGTCGGGCAGGTCGATGGCCAGCTCGGGCAGTCCCTGGGTCGCCGCCACGTGGCCGGCGGCGCGCAGGAGCGTCGCGGCGGCCTCCGGGTTGCGCGCGGTCAGGGCCAGGACGACGCCGTGCGCCACCCACACCGCCGCACCGTCGCCCAGCGTGTACGGGGCGGGCGCGGTGGGGTGGTCGAGGCGGGCGTGCGCGCGGGCCCTGGCGGCGGGTTCGGACCACCCGGCCGCGCGCAACGTCGCCGCGCAGCGGTGCAGTTCCGCGCGGCACCACGCCTCGCGTTCGTCGGTGTCCATCATCCGCACCCCGTGCGGCAGGCCGGTGGCGCGCACCGGGGCCACCAGTCGGGTGCTGTCGGGCGCGTAGCCCAGGGCCGAGACCAGGCCGGTGGCCGCGCGGTTGCCCTCGGGCACCGCGGCGGCCATCCGGGTACAGCGCCGGCCGCGCATGATCTCCTCGGCCGCGAGCATCGCCACGCACCCGTGTCCTCGGCGGCGGCGCGACGGCAGCACCTGGATGTGCAGGATCCATCCGGTGCCGGTGCCCCACGGGCCGAGCGGGGTCAGGTGTACGCCGCCGACGGATCGGCCGTTGGCGCAGATCGAGTACACGCCGTCCCGGCCCGGTCCGGCCGGTCGCAGAGTGGTGGTCATCGCGTCCCCCCGCCTTGCCGATGTCGCGCCCCGTCATCGGCAGTGCTGCCCGCGCGCGGACCCGGTCAACCTGCGCCGGAGCGCCGACCGCGAGATCGGCGCACCGGCGCGGCCGGGGCCGGGGCGGGCCGGCGTCCGGGTCAGGGGTCGATGTCGGCGGCGGCGCGGGTGGCGAAGATCTCCATCGCCTTGCGGGTGAACGGGCCGGGCGCGGTGCGGGTGTGCTCGTCGATCCGGTGCACCGCCTGGATGTCGCGCAGCGACGAGGTCAGGAACACCTCATCCGCGTCGGCGAGCGCGGTCAGCGGCAGGTCGGTCTCCTCGGCGCCGACCCATTCGAGGACCAGCGCGCGCGAGACGCCGGCCAGGCAACCGGCCGACAGCGGCGGGGTGACCAGGCGGCCGTCGAGGACCACGAACACGTTGGAGCCGGTGCCCTCGCACAGGTTGCCCGCGGTGTTCGCGAACAGCGCCTCGCTCGCGCCGTGCCGGGCGGCGTGGCCGAGCATCACCACGTTGTCGGCATAGCTGGTCGTCTTGAGCCCGGTGGTCGGCGCGTTCTCGTTGCGGGTCCACGGGACGGTGACCACGGCGGTGCTCTCGCCGCGCGGTTTGGCCGGGGCGAGGGCGACCACCAGGGTCGGTGTCGCCCCGCCGCGCTCGGAGCCCAGCGGCGAGCGGCCCCCCGTGTAGGTGATCCGCAGTCGAGCGATGCCCGGCAGCGGGTTGGCCGCCAGCACCTCGGCGCACGCGTGGCGCAGCAGGTCGAGGTCGGGGTCGGGCAGCCCGAGGCCGCGCGCGGAGCGGGTCAGCCGGTCCAGGTGCCGGGTCGTCGCGAATGCCTGTCCGTCCCGCGCCTTCAGCGTTTCGAAGACGCCGTCGCCGACGGTCAGCCCGTGGTCGTCCACCGGGACCACCGCGTGTTCGTCGTCGACGAGGCGGTCGTTCAACCAGATTCTGCTCATGCGCCCTCCGAGGTGTCCGCGGGGTTGTGTCCGACGCGATCCCGCGCGGCCCGATCCTGCCCGGTTCCGGACTCGGGTGGGTAGCCGAGGGCGGCCGGCGCCGTGGACCTCGGGCGCTCGCCGGGGTGCTCCGGGGCCGTCGCGCGCTCGCGGGCGCCGATGTGCTCGGGGCTCGCGGGGTGCTCCCGGCCGCCGGCGTCCGCGGAGGCCGGCGAGTGCTCCGCCGCGGTGTCGGGCCGGTCCCCGGCTCCGGCCGGATCCGCCCGGCACTCCCCCTCCGCCCGGTACTCCCCCGTCGCCACCGCGAGCAGGTTCCGCGCCTTCAGGCGGGTCTCCTCCCACTCGCGCTGCGGGTCGGAGTCGTACGTGATGCCCGCACCGGTGCCGAAGCACAGTCGGCCGTCGCGGACGAAGAAGCTGCGTATGCCCACCGCGAGCGAGCCCTCGCGGCGGTCCGCGTCCACCCAGCCGATCGCGCCGCAGTAGGGGCCGCGCGGGACCGGCTCCAGCTCCTCGATGATGCGCAGCGCGCTGCTCTTGGGGGCGCCGCTGACCGAGCCGGGCGGGAACGTCGCGGCGAGCAGTTCAGGCCAGCCGACGCCGGGGGCCAGCGTGCCGGCGACGGTGGAGACGAGGTGGACCAGGCCCGGATGCCGTTCGACCACGCACAACTCGGGCACGGTGACCGAGCCGATCGCGGCGGCGCGGCCCAGGTCGTTGCGGACCAGGTCGACGATCATCACGTTCTCGGCGTGGTCCTTGGGCAGCAGGTCGGCCTCGGTTCGGCCGGTGCCCTTGATCGGGCCGGAGCTGACCCGGTCGCCGACGCGGTGCAGGTACAGCTCCGGCGACGCGCACGCGACGTGGACGCCGTGTTCGGGCAGTCGGATCACCCCGGCGTACGGGGCGGGGTTGCCCAGCGCGAGCCGGCCGGCCAGGCCGACGATGTCGGCGTCGGCGGGCAGCGGGGCGCTGAGCATGCGGCACAGGTTGACCTGGTACACGTCGCCGGCGGCGATGTACTCGCGGATGCGGCGCACCCCCGCGCGGTACGCGTCGGCGCCGAGCGAGTCGGTCCACGTGTGGGCGGGCGGCCCGGTCCACGGGGCGGCGGGCAGCGGGGCCGGGCGCACGTGGTCGAAGCGGGCGCAGATCGGGTCGCCCTCGAAGTCGGCGACCACGGCCCAGAAGCCGTGCGAGTCCAGGGCTGCCGGGTCGCGGGTGACGTCCCGCAGTCCGGTGGCCAAGCGCCCGCCGAGGTGGGCGATGGGGGGAGGCTGGCTCACGTGTTCGTTCCGGGGTCGCGACCGCGGCACCTGCTTGAGGATCGGCGCGCGGGTCAGGACGCCATTGTAGGAGGCGGCCGATCGGCGCGGCCGGCCCGGGCGGCCCGGCGTCGGCCGCCGCGAGCGCCCCCCGCGCGCCGGTGCGACGCGCCCGGAAGTGCCCCGAATCGATTCCGCGTTCCCGTGTGACGCTCGGGCACGGCATGATGCGGCACGGGTGGATGGAACCCGGTGACCCCGAGACCGGTGACCACCCCTCCCGGTCGGTTCGCCCGACCCGTCGAAGTCTCCACCGCATCACGCGATCGAAGGACGTTCATCCGTGCACTGTTCCGCCTGCGACACCTGGTCTACGCGGGCCGACCGCTGTTCGTACTGCGGCGCCGTCCCGGCCGTCGCGCCGCAGCAGGCCGGCGCCGTGTCGGCCCCCGTGGTCACCGGGTCGACCGCGGCCCCGGCGGCCCCGGCGGCGCCTGCGGCGCCCACGCCGCCGGATCCGTACGCTCCGCCCGCACCCGCGCCCACCGGGGTGTATCCCGCCGGGGTGTATCCGGGCGCCTATCCGCCCGCGCCGGGTGCGTTCGCGCCGCAGGCGCCCTACGGCATGCCCGGGGCGTATCCGGCCCCGCCCTTCGGGGGCTGGATGCCGCAGCCGTTCCGCTCGCTGCGCGGGCTCGCCGTGACGTTGTACATCCTGCTGCCGCTGTCGGCGGTGTTCGCGGGGCTGTGCGCGGCGGCGTTCTTCCACCGGGCCGACGTGCTCCGGCAGATCGTCGACGCCGGCGACCTCGGTGTCACGGACTCGCTGCGCACCCGGGCCGAGGACTCGGACTCGCTGGTCGCGGCGGCGATCACGTTCCTGGTGTTGTCGATGATCGCGACGGCGGTGCTGTTCATCATCTGGATGTATCGGGCCCGTGCCAACGTGGACCTGTTCGGCCCGTCGAAGCAGCACCTGTCCACCGGGTGGGCGGTCGGCGGTTGGCTGGTGCCGGTGGTGAGCCTGTGGTTCCCGAAGCTGATCCTGCACGACGTGTGGCGCGCGAGCGATCCCCGGACCGCCGAGCGCGGCGGTCGTACGCCCGGGCGGCTGCCGCTGTTGTGGACCTGGTGGGTGCTGCTGGTCGGCGCGTCGGTGTTGTTCTTCGCGAGCCGGCTGTCCTACCCGCTGGGTGACGACATCGACCTGTCGGACGCCGATCGGCTGCAGACCATCGACATCCTGTCGGGGGCCGCGGACATCGTGCTGATCCTCGCGGCGGTCGCGGCGATCTTCGTGGTTCGGAAGATCACCACGTTCCAGCACGAGCGCGAGGCGCTGGCGTTCGCGTCGGGGCTGGTCCCGGCTCCGGGAGCGGCGGGCGGTTTCCCGGCGGGGGCGCCGACGCCGTGGGCGGCCTATCCGGCGCAGGCGCCGACCGGGCAGTACTTCGCTCCGCCGGTGCCGGCCGCGCCCGGTGCTCCCGGCGGGTTCGCGCCGCCGGCGCAGACCGCGCTCGGCGCGCCGCCGGTCCCGCAGACTCCGGTGGAGGGCACGACGGCAGCCGCGCCGGCCGCTCCCGCCCCGGTCGCTCCCGCGCCTGCCGTGGCCACGCCGGTGGCCGCCCCGCCGCCGCGCCCCGCGGCGCCGCCGACGGCGGGGACCGAGACTCCCGACGCCGCACCGGCTGCCGAAGCCGAGTCGAGCGACGCGAACGAATCGGCAGAAGCGGCACCGGCCGTTGTCCCGGCCGCCGAAGCCGAGCCGGTGGAAGCGGCCACAGCGGTCGTAGCGGCCGCCGAGGTCGGGTCGGCCGACGCGGCGACAGCCGTTGTACCGGCCGTTGAGGTCGAAGCGGCGACAACCGTCGTGCCGGCTGTGGAGGCCGAGTCGGTCGAAGCGGCCACAGCGGTCGTGCCGGGGGTCGAGGTCGAAGCGGTCGAAGCGGCGACAGCGGTCGCGCCGGCCGTTGAGGTCGAACCGGCTGATGCGGCGACGGCCGTCGTACCGGCTGCGGAGGTCGAAGCGGCGACAACCGTCGTGCCGGCTGTGGAGGCCGAGTCGGTTGAAGCGGCGACAGCGGTCGTGCCGGCCGCCGAGGCTGGGTCGGCCGATGCGGCGACAGCCGTCGTACCGGCTGCCGAGGCCGAAGCGGCGACAGCCGTTGTGCCGGCTGCCGAGGGCGACGCGGCGACTGCCGTCGTGGCTGCCGTGGATGTCGAGGCGGCTGCCGTGGGGACGTCTGGCGAGCCTGTTTTGTTGGGGAAGCCGAGCGCGGGCGGGTCCGATGTGGTGGCGGGTGAGGCTGGGGCTTCCGAACTGCCGCAGGTTCCCGCTCAGTCGCCGGCTGCGGCGGTCGATCGTGCGTCCGACGCGAGCGCGGACGAGGTGCCGGCTCCCTCCGGTCCGGTGGATGCACCGGCGCCCTCCGGGGAGCGGCGCGGGTGATCTCGGGGTGCCCGGCGCTCGCCCGATGGGGCGCGGAGTCCGGCCGCCGGGTGCACAGCGGCTGAACACCTGCCGTCGTGACGGTGGTCCAACGCGCCGGGCGGCTCCCCGTCGGCGCTCGCCGAAGGCCGGTTCGAACCCTCGCGGTTCGGGCCGGCCTCGGTCGTTTTCGCAGGTTGCGCGGGTCGCGCGGCGGGGTGCGCGGGGAATCGGTTTTTGTGATGGCCCTCGGATCCGCTAAAGTTCTCAACGTCGCCGGGACGCGGAAGCGCAACCCGGGTCGACAAGCGGACGTGGCTCAGTTGGTAGAGCATCACCTTGCCAAGGTGAGGGTCGCGAGTTCGAATCTCGTCGTCCGCTCGGAAGAAGTAGAGGAATGTGGTGGGCAACCACTATGGTTCCTTCACTTGGTGGAGTGGCCGAGAGGCGAGGCAACGGCCTGCAAAGCCGTCTACACGGGTTCAAATCCCGTCTCCACCTCCAAGAGAACCCGGGCCTGGTGCCGAGGGTGATCTGCCCGCGCGATTAGCTCAGCGGGAGAGCGCTTCCCTGACACGGAAGAGGTCACTGGTTCAATCCCAGTATCGCGCACGCCGCACAACCGTCGTACCGCTACACCACCCGCGCGATTAGCTCAGCGGGAGAGCGCTTCCCTGACACGGAAGAGGTCACTGGTTCAATCCCAGTATCGCGCACGGGCAGTACCCAAGGGCCGGAGGATCTCGATCCTCCGGCCCTTCGGCTTACCTCGGCGAATGTTCGTGCGGCGGGCTCGGTACGAAGTCGGGCGCGGCCAGCCGGGCCAGTCGCTCGCGCGTCGGCTCGTCCTGCGGCACATAGACGCTCATCCGCTGGCCCGGCGAGGTGGCGAGGTCGGTGGGCATCCCCCGCACGTGCAGCACCCCGACGTCGAGGTGGCGGAAGAGTTTGGTCCGGGTGCGGGTGAGCGAGACCGGATGGGCCGCCCAGGTCGTCGCGAACTCGGGACTGGCGTCGATCAGTTCGTCGACGAACGCGGTCCACAGCGGATCGCCGACATTGCGCGCGTAGCTGCCGCGCAACACGCCGACCACGCCCGCGCACTCCTCCCGCCAATCGTGGAAGGGGTTGCAGCACGCGGGCCGGGTGAACAACTCCCAGATCACATTGCGCCGCTGCCTCGGCGCCGCCACCAGGCTCGGGAACATCCGGGCGTAGAGCGCGTTGTAGGCCAGCACGTCGTAGCGGCCGTTCAGCACCACCGCCGGCAGCGTGGCGAAGTCGTCGAGGACGGTCTGGGCGTCCGAGTCGACCTCGTCCTCGGCGCGCAGCGTGGCCAGGCTGGGCACGCAGGCCAGCCGCTTGACGTGTTCGTACTCGACGGCGTCGAGCCGCAGCGTGCGGGCGATGCCGCCGATGACCTGGGCGCTGACGTTGATCAGGCGGCCCTGTTCGAGCCAGGTGTACCAGGTCACCCCCACGCCGGACAGTTGTGCGACCTCCTCGCGGCGCAGCCCGGGTGTGCGGCGCCGGCGGCCGGCGGGCAGGCCGACCTGTTCCGGGCTGATCCGCTCGCGTCGGCTGCGCAGGAAGGCGCCCAGCTCGGCTCGGGAGGCGGCGCGTTCGGGGCGGACGTATTCCGGCGCGGCGCGCCCGGCGTCGGCGATCGGGGCCGCTGCCGGCCCGATCGGCGGGTCGACCCGCTGCGGGGCGGCCGGGCGGTGGGTGGCGTCGGTGCGCGGGCTGCCGGTCATCGAACCATCCTGCGCCGATCGTCGCCCCGGTTGCCAGGTGCCTGGTGATACCAGGATAACCAGGCTACTGGTCCGGGTACCCGGCGCCGGGCAGAGTCGCTGCCATGAACGATACGGATGTGAAGTCGGGCGGCGGCGCCCGGCACGGGGACGGGGAGCGGGTGACGACGCCGGCGGCCGGGGTCCTCGGATCGACCGCTCCCGACAAGGGAGGCTCCCGGGCGCCGACCGCCCGGGAGCGGCGACGGGCGGCGAAGGGTCGCCGGGAGGACGGGAATCGGGTCGGGGGCGCGGGCACGCTGCTGCTCGTGGTGCTGGTGGCCGGGCAGTTCATGGCGGTGCTGGACTCCTCGATCGTCAACGTGGCGGCTCCGGTGATGCGTTCGGACCTGCATACGTCGGGCGCCGGGCTGCAGTGGGTGATCGCGGGCTACACGATCGTGTACGCGATGTTGCTGATCACCGGATCGCGGCTGGGCGCGATCTTCGGGTTCGGGCGGGCGTACCTGGCCGGGCTCGGGTTGTTCACGGTGGCCTCGCTGGCCTGCGGGCTGGCCGGTTCCACGGGGGAGTTGGTGGCGTTCCGGTGCCTGCAGGGCGCGGGAGCCGCGTTGTTGGTGCCGCAGGTGCTGACGCTGATCCAGCGCCGGTTCGAGGGACCGCGGCGGACGGCGGCGATGGGGCTGTACCAGACCGCGATAGCCGGCGGCGCGGTCGTCGGGCAGATCGTGGGCGGGGTGCTGGTCGACGCGGATCTGTGGGGCACGAGTTGGCGGCCGGTGTTCCTGGTCAACGTGCCGCTGGGGGTGTTGTTGCTCGCGGTCGGGTGGCGTGCGCTGGGCGGCGACCGGCCGGGGCCCGACGAGCGCCCGGGCTGGGGGCGGCTGGACGTGCCGGGCGTGCTGGTCTTGGCGCCGGCGATGTTGGCCCTGGTGGTGCCGCTGGTGATGGGGCACGAACAGGGCAGGCCGGTGTGGGGGTGGCTGGTACTCGCCGCGGGGCTGGTCGGGATGGGCGCGTTCGCCCTGGTGGAGCGCCGGGTGTCGGCGCGCGGCGGGTCGCCGCTGGTGCCGGGCGCGGTGTTGCGCTCCCCCGGGCTGCTGTCCGGCGGGATCATGCTGCTGGTCGGGGTGGCGAGCTACAACGGGTTCCTGTTCACCCTCGCGCTGCACCTGCAGTCGGGGCTCGGCGACAGTCCGCTGCGGGCCGGTCTGACGTATGTGCCGTGCGCGCTCGGGTTCGCCGTCTCCGGGTTGTGGTGGGGGCGGTTGCCCGAGCGGATTCGGGAGCACCTGGGATATCTGGGCTTCGCGCTGGTGTCCGTCTCGTACGTGGGCATGGCGGCCTCGGTGCACGGCGGGCGGGACGGCGGCGTGGCGCTCGCGGTCGGCCTGGCCGGGATGGGCCTGGGTCAGGGCGCGGTGCTCGGGCCGCTGATGTCGAGCGCGCTGGGGCGGGTGCGGCCCGAGTACGCGGGTGACGCGAGCGGGGTGCTGGTCACGCTGATGCAGTTCGGCGGCGTGGTGGGGGTGGCCACGTTCGGCACCATGTTCCTGTCCATGACGGGCGCCGGTGCGCATGCCTCGGCGCACGCGGCGGTGCTCACCTTCGTGGTGCTGGCCGTGGTGAACCTGGGCGTGGCGCTGTGGATGGGACTCGGCGTGGTGCGGCGGCGGGCGCGTCGGCTCGCGTGAGCCGACGGTGTGCCCGTACCCGAACGTGCGTGTGCCGGACGGACCCGACCGGGTCCGTCCGGCACACGCAACCGGGGTCAGTCGTTCTCGGGCCAGCGTCTGCCCGCCGCGCGGCGGGCGTCCTGTTCGGGTGAGGTCTGCGCTCGGGCGGCCGCACCGGAGCCGGTCGCGGCGGGCTCCCGGGACGCCTCGGCGTCGGCGGCCCCCTCGGCGGCGCGCTCCGCCTCCTCGGCGGCCTTCGCCTCCAGGCCGGACATGGTGCGCAGCGGCACTTCCTTGATGAAGAAGACCAGGACGAACGCCACCGCCATCACACACGCCGCGATCAGGAACACCAGCTGCATCGCCTCGGAGAAGCCCTCCTTGAACGGCGCGGCCAATCTCGGGTCGAGGTGCTGGATGAACGACGAGTCGCTGAGCACGCCGGAGCCCTGCGCGCCGCCGGGACCGGGATGGCGGACCATCTCGATCACCGGCCCGTTGGCCGGATCGGCGAGCACGGCGGGGTCGGAGAGCGCCGACTTGAACGCGGGCGTCTGCGCGTCGCGGGTGAACGCCTCGGCGATCTCCCCGGAGACGTTGCTGAACAGCACGGACAGGAACACCGCGGTACCGGCGGTGGCGCCCATCTGCCGGAAGAAGGTGGCCGCCGAGGTGGCCACGCCCATGTCCCGGGGCGGTACCGCGTTCTGCACCACCAGGATCAGCGTCTGCATGCACTGACCGAGGCCGATGCCGAGCAGGACCATGAACATGCTGGTGGTCACAAGGGAGGTGCCGGCGTCGACGTAGAGCGCGAACAGGCCCATCGCTATCGCCGCGATGCCGGTGCCGAGGATCGGGAAGATCTTGTACCGGCCGGTCTTGGAGGTGATCTGACCGGACAGGATGGACGAGCCCATCATGCCGACCATGACCGGGATCATCAGCAGGCCGGCCTTGGTCGGACTGGCGCCCTTGACGATCTGGAAGTATTGCGGGATCAGCATGAACCCGCCGAACATCGCCATGCCGAAGATGACGCCGATGAGCGACGCCAGGCTGAAGATGCGGTCGGAGAACAGGCGCATCGGGATCAGTGCGTCCTCGCCCATGCGGCGCTCGACGAGGATCCAGCTGATCACGCCGACGGCGCCGATCAGGTAGCAGGCGAGCGAGACTCCCGAGCCCCATCCCCATTCGCGGCCCTGTTCGGCGACGATCAGCAGCGGGACCACGCCCATGGCCAGGGTGATCGCGCCGAACCAGTCGATCCGGTGCGGCCGGCGGGTGTGCGGGATGCGCAGCACCTTGCCGACCACGAGCAGCGCGACGACGCCGACGGGCACGTTGACCAGGAAGACCCAGCGCCAGCCCGCGATGCCCAGGATCTCGTCCTGGCCCGCGAAGAATCCGCCGACCAGCGGTCCGAGCACGCTGGAGGTGCCGAAGACGGCGAGGAAGTAGCCCTGGTAGCGGGCACGTTCGCGGGGCGCCACGACGTCGCCGATGATCGCGAAGGCGAGCGACATCAGGCCGCCGGCGCCGAGGCCCTGGAGCGCGCGGAAGCCGGCCAGCTCGTACATCGAGGTGGAGAACGTACAGGCGGCCGAGCCGACCACGAAGATCGTGATGGCCGCGAGGTAGAACGGTCGCCGGCCGTACAGGTCGGAGAGCTTGCCGTAGAGCGGCGTGGCGATCGTCGAGGTGATGAGGTAGGCGGTGGTCGCCCACGCCTGCTGGCTGAGCCCGTGCAGGTCGTCGGAGATGGTGCGGATCGCGGTGGAGACGATCGTCTGGTCGAGCGCGGCGAGGAACATGCCGGCCATCAGGCCGTACATGATCGTCATGATCTGACGGTGGGTCAGGCCGCTGTCTCCCGCTGCGGGCTGTGGCCGGACCTGCGGTTTCGTGTCGGTCATGCGGTGGGGCCTTCCGGCGCGCCGGGCGCGACGTCGCGCGCCGGCGCCTGTTCGCGTTCGAGGTCGTCGTTGAAGCGGGCCAGGAGGTGTACGAATGTCCGGCGTTCGTCGGTGGACCAGTCGCGGGTGACCCGATCCAGCTCGGCCTGGCGGCGGCTGCGGTACACCTCGAATGCCTGCTCGCCGGTGTCGGTCACCGCGAGCAGCGTGCCGCGACCGTCGTTGGGGTCCGGGCGGCGCTCGACGAGACCGCGTTGGACCAGCGAGGCGATCTGTCGGCTGACCGTGGACACGTCCAGGTAGGTCATCGCGGCCAGGTCGGTGACCCTGCGGGGTCCCTCCATGACCAGATAGGCCAGCAGCAACCGGTCTCCCCCGTCGGGAATCGGACCGCTTTCGGCGCGACTGCGCGCCTTGGCCGCGGCCGTGAGCCGCATGAGGCGCGCGAGTTCGCGTCCCAGTTCGTCGGGTGCGCGGCCGGCTGTCGGCTCGTCACACGGTGTCGTCGCGGTATCGATGACCGCCCCCCTTGTCGCTCGCCGTGCGTTACCTGCATGGCTCAACCAACAATACCGTGATTCGCCGTCGGGACCGATTCGGCGGGGCGGAGCGCGGAGCGGGGGCGCTTGCGCGCGCGCCGGGTGGTCGGCTATTCGGCGGCGCTCGGGCGGGTGGACGCGGGCGGGGGCGGGGACGGTACGGAGCTTGCGCGTGCGGGCGGCAGTGGCCCCGGGCTCGGCCCCGGGCCCGGCCCCGGGCGTGGGACGGACGAGGCGGTCGGACGACCGGTGCCGCTCGCGGGTGCCGTCGCGACCGCACCCGTCGGCTGCGCGCCGGCCGATCCGGGCTCGGCCCCATCCACCGGCGCCGGCTTGCGCCCGGCCGCGTCTCCGGGCGCCGAACCACGCCCGGTCGCATCCCCGGATGCCGAGCCACGCTGGGCTGCGTCCCCGGATGCCGAGCCACGCCCGGTCGCGTCCTTAGGTGCCGAACCGCCCGAGGTCGCACCCTCAGGTGCCGAGCCATGCCCGGTCGCGTCCCCGGGTGCCGAACCACGCCCGGTCGTATGCCCGGGTGCCGAACCACGCTCGGTCGCATCCCCGGGCACCGAGCCATGCCTGGTCGCGTCCTCGGGTGCCGAACCGCGCCCGATCGCATCGTCAGGTGCCGAACCGCGCCGGGTTACGTCCCCGGGGGCCGAGCCGTGCCTGGTTACGTCCCCGGGGGCCGAGCCGCGCCCGGTCGCGTCCTCGGATGCCGGGCCGCGCCCGGTCGCGTCCCCGGGGGCCGAACCGGGCCCCGTCGCGTTCGGCGAGCCCGAGGGGGTCCCGGCCGCGTTCGGGTGGTCGAGTGGCGAGTCGGGGATTGGGGGTGTCTCGGGGGTCGGGGTGGGCGGCGGGGGCGTTGTGGTGGGGGGTGTGCGCTTTGTGGTGGGCTTTTTGGGGCTGGGGCGTTTGTCCGGGTCGCGGTAGCCGAGGTGGCGGAGTTCGTCGAGGGTCCAGCCGCCGGACAGGGCATCGGACCAGGCCTGGAGTGCGCGTTGTTCGCCGGCCGCCGCGGCCTGTAGCAGGGGCTCCAACTCGGCGGTGGATGCGGCGAGTTCGCGGATCAGGTCGATGCGCCGATCGAGCAGGGCACGGGCGGCCGACTCCGCGTCGCGGATCACAGCGTCGTCGATCATGCGCGCACCGTAATGGAGTCGGGCTCGCCCCGGCCCGCCGACAAGCCGACGAGCCCTCGCGCGTCACCCGAACCGGGCGCCCCGCGCGAGTGCGTGACGAGCGGCACGGAACTCGACCCATGCTCATCTGACTGCCCGTCAGCTATGGTGACGAGGTGCCTGTCTCGCGACTATTGGGCACTCGTGCGGGGTGCCCTGTCGGCGCCGCGCCGAGGGTCCGGGTGCCGGGGCCGGCCGCACGGCTGCAGCAGGCTCGGCCGGCCGGTCGACCGCGCGGCACATGTACGACCGCACGACAGGGAGTGAGTGACCATGCGCTTGGGCGAGGTGGCAGGCGCCGACCTGCAACGCTTCGGAAAGCCGCTCGACGGGATCCGGGTCCTGGCCATCGAACAGATGCAGGCGCTCCCCTACGCCACCCAGATGCTGGCCCGTCTGGGCGCCGAGGTGGTCAAGATCGAGTCGCCGGGCGTCGGCGAGTCCGGGCGCGCCGCGCTGCCGACGATGACCGATCCGCTCGGCCGCAACGTCGGCGTCACCTTCCTGCGCAACAACCTCGGCAAGCGCAGCGTGACGGTCGACCTCAAGCATCCCGAGGGCCGCGAGATAGTGCTGCGCCTGGCCGAGAAGGCGGACATCGTCTGCGAGAACTTCAAGCCCGGTACGGCCGGCCGGCTCGGCCTCGGCTTCGAGGACATCGCGGCCGTCAATCCGCGCGCGATCTACCTGTCGGTGTCCGGCTTCGGCAACACCACCGAGTCGCCCTACGCCTCCTGGCCCGCGTACGCCCCGGTCGCCGAGGGCATGGCCGGACTGTACGACTTCAAGCGGGACCCGAACACGGCGCCCGTGGTGTCCCCGCTCGGCGCGCTCGGTGACTCCGGCTCGGCGCTGTTCGCGGTGATCGGGGTGCTCGCCGCGCTGCGCCACCGCGACGCCACCGGCGTCGGCCAGTACGTGGACATCTCCATGTTCGACGCCATGGTCGCGCTCAACGACGCGGGCATCAGCTACTGGTCGATGGGGCTCAAGGACCCGGGCCTGGCCCCGCTGATCAACCACTCGTTCCGGGCCTTCGACGGCTACTTCCTGATCCAGTGCGCCCGTCCGCACATGTTCGCGGCGCTGGCCGACCTGGTCGGGAAGCCGGAGTGGCGCACCGATCCCCGGCTGGGCGGACCGCAGGCGTGGTTCGACCACATCGAGGACATCCTGCGCCCCGGCATCGAGGAGTGGGCCGCGGACAAGTCGCGCCTGCAGGCGTGCGCGGCGCTGAGCGGCGTCGGGGTCGCGTCGGGGCCGGTGTACAACCCGGGCGACGTGATCGACGACGAGCACGTGCGCAATCGCCACATGCTCGTCGAGATGGAGCGCACCGACGGGGAGCCGGCGCCAATCCTGTCCCCGGGCAACCCGGTCAAGCTCTCCCGTGTCGCCGAGGGTCCGGAGAGCCGGGTGCCGTGGGTGGGCGAGCACACCGCCGAGGTCCTGGGCACCGAACTGGGCATGTCCCGCGAGGAGATCGACCGACTCGCGGCCGCCGGGGCGATCGGACTGGAGACGCCGTAGCCGACGGCCCGACCCACCGGCCACCGCGGCGGCGACCCGGACACCCGGCGCCGCCACGGCACCACGCAGCAACCGAGCAACCGAGCAAGCCAGTAACCCCAGCAACGCGACGAACCCGAGTGGAACGAGGCGGAAGCGGAGAAATGACGACTGACGGAACCGCAGTTTCGACGGGACGCGGCATCCTCGGATACGGGGCCTACCTGCCCTACCGGCGCCTCGACCGCAAGACCATCGCCGCCGTGGCCGGCACCGGGGGCGGCAAGGGCACCCGTACGGTCGCGTCCTTCGACGAGGACACCACCACCCTGGGCGTGGAGGCCGCCCGCAACACGCTGCGCGCCACGCCCCGGGCCGACCCGCGCGCGCTGCTGTTCGCCACGGTCGCCCCCGCGTACACGGACCGCACCAACGCGACGGCGATCCACGCCGCGCTGCGCCTGGACGGGTCGGTGCCGGCGATGGACGCCACCGGCTCGGTGCGCTCCGCGGCCGGGCTGCTCCGGCTCGCCCTGACCGGCGCCGACACCGCGCTCGTGGTCGGCGCGGACATCCGGGTCGGCCTGCCCGGCAGCCCTGACGAGGCGGCCGGCGGCGACGGCGCCTCCGCGCTCCTGGTCGGCGGCCCCGCCGACGGCCCGGTCCTGGCCGAGTATCTGGGCGGCGCCGCAGCCACGGCCGAGTTCGTCGACCGCTGGCGCACCCCCGGCGACGTGCGGTCGAAGCTGTGGGAGGAGAAATTCGGCGAGAACAACTACCTCGCCGCGGGCCGCCGGGCCTGGACCGACGCGCTCAAGGCCACCGGCCTGACCGCCGACCAGGTGGACCACGCGGTGATCGCCGGCCTGCACGGGCGCGCGGTCGCCGGCCTCGGCCGCCGACTCGGGCTGCGCGAAGGCGTGCTCGGCGACGACCTCTCGGGCACCGTCGGCAACACCGGCGCGGCGCACCCGGGCCTGATGCTGGCCGCCACGCTGGAGGCCGCCGCCCCGGGCGCGGTGATCGCGCTGGTCGTGTTGTCCGACGGCGCCGACGTGTTCCTCTTCCGTGCCGGCGACGCGCTCGCGGCCTACCGGCCCACCCGCACGGTCGCCGAGCAGATCGCCGGCGGCGCGCCGCTGCCGTACGGGAAGTACCTGGCCTGGCGCGGGCTGCTGCCGGTCGAGCCGCCGCGCCGCCCCGAGCCCGCGCGTACCTCGTCCTCGGCCGCGGTGCGCTCGGTGGACTGGAAGTACGGCTTCGTCGGCGCCCGGGACCGGGAGAGCGGCGCGGTGCACCTGCCGCCGCAGCGGGTGTCGATGACCGGTGGCAACGTGGACGACATGGAGCCGGTGCCCACCGCCGATGTGCTCGGCACGGTCAAGACGTTCACCGTGGACCGGATGGCCTACTCCCCCAGCCCGCCCGTG
Source organism: Embleya australiensis (assembly GCF_051903075.1). NCBI lineage: Bacteria > Bacillati > Actinomycetota > Actinomycetes > Kitasatosporales > Streptomycetaceae > Embleya > Embleya australiensis. Next base: position 6,334,310 of record NZ_CP182422.1, on the reverse strand, counting down.
GTGTTCGCCGTCGTGGACTTCGACAACGGCGGCCGGCTGCCGATCGAGTTGACCGACATGGACGCGGGCGAGGTCGCCATCGGGGACCGGGTCGAGCCGACCTTCCGCCGGCTGGGCACCGCCGACGGGATCCACAACTACTTCTGGAAGGCCCGCCCCGTGCGGACCGCCCGAGCCGCCGAGGAGGCATAGGCATGGGATCGCACGGCATCAAGGACCGCGTCGCCATCGTCGGGATGGGCTGCACACCCTTCGTCGAGCACTGGGACCGGGGCACCGACGACCTGCTGATCGAGGCGACCGCCGAGGCGTTCGCCGACGCGGGCGTGCGCAAGGAGCAGGTCGACGCGTACTGGCTGGGCACCGCGCAGTCGGGCATGTCCGGGCTGACCCTGGCCAAGCCGTTGCAGCTCCAGGGCAAGCCGGTCACGCGCGTGGAGAACATGTGCGCGACCGGGTCGGACGCGCTGCGCCAGGCCGCCTACGCGGTCGCGTCCGGCGCGTACGACGTGGCCATGGCGGTGGGCGTCGAGAAGGTCAAGGACGGCGGGTTCCAGGGCCTGAACGCCTTCCCGATCCCCGGCGACGGCACCGCGCGCACCCTCACCGCGGCGGCCATGTTCTCGATGGTGGTGCCCGCGTACGGCGAGAAGTACGGGGTCTCCGAAGCGGAGATGCGCGAGGTGCTCTCGCACATCGCGGCGAAGAACCACTACAACGGCGCGCGCAACCCGCGCGCGCAGTTCCGCAAGGAGATCGCCGCCGAGAAGATCTCCGCGATGCCCAAACTCGCCGGGCAGCTGGGCGTGTTCGACTGCGCGGGCGTCGCGGACGGCGCGGCGGCGGCGATCGTGGTCCGGGCCGAGGACGCGCACCTGTACACGGACAAGCCGCTGTACATCAAGGCGCTGTCCCTGGTGGCGGGCAACGGCTCGGGGGTGATCGACCCGGAGTACGACTACACCACGTTCCGGGAGATCGCCGCCTGCGCCGAGGACGCGTACCGCCAGGCCGGGATCACCAATCCGCGCGAGGAGTTGGCGATGGCCGAGGTGCACGACTGCTTCACGCCGACCGAACTGGTCCTGATGGAGGACCTGCGGTTCGCCGATCGTGGCACCGCGTGGAAGGACGTCCTGGCCGGCGCGTTCGACCTGGACGGTCGGCTGCCGGTCAACCCGGACGGCGGGCTGAAGAGCTTCGGGCACCCGGTGGGCGCGTCCGGGCTGCGGATGATGTTCGAGGCGTGGCTGCAACTGCGCGGCGCGGCGCCGGCGGAGCGGCGGATCCCGGCGGACGGGCGCAAGTTGGCGTTGACCCACAACCTGGGTGGGTATCCGGGCGACATGGTGTCGTTCATCTCGATCCTGGGGAACGAGTTGGGCTGATCCGCACGGCGGCGGGGCCGACGCCGCGGACCGGTGCTCGGTGTCGCGACACGCCGTGTCGCGCCGCCGCTGTTCGAATCCGGTCGGGTGGGGTGTCCGGTTCTGTTCGCGTGGCCCGCAAGGGGCTCGATCGTGGTCGCGATCGAGCCCCTTGCGCCATCTCCGGACAGCCGAAATGGGCAATCCGCCACAAGCATGCCGGTTACCGTGGTTTCATCCGCGTCCGGGCCTTTGATGTGCGACAGTTCATTGCACCCCTGCCAGGTCATGTCCGGAGGAGCGCGAGCGGATGCGCGAACGGCCCGAACACCCCGTGGACGCAGCCACCGTGGCGGATCCGTCCCGGTGGCGTGCGCACATCGGCCGGATGCGGGCCGAACTCGACGCCCTGCGGCACGAATTCGGCCCCGGCGCGGGACCGGGCGGCCTGCCGGGCCCGATCCTCGCGGGTGAGGATCCCGCGGCCGGCGAAGACGCGTATCGGCGCGGCCTGCTGTGCGATCTGCTCGCGTGCAGCCTCGGACAGGCGGCGGAGTACCTGGCCCGCCTGAGTCCGGACATCGACGACCCCGAGCACCGGCAGGCGGACGACCCGGGGCCGGCGGCCTGTACGCCGGCGCGCAGCGCGATGCGGCCGTCGGATGTCGGGCCGGCGGCACCCTTCACCGCCTCCACCACCTTGACGCCCTTCACCGTCGACGACGTCGAGGACGCCGCGCTGCCCTGGCGGCACCTGCGCCGGTTGTTCGTCGAGCCGGATCCGAGTGGCCTGCTGCCCGAGCAGCGCGGGACCGGCGCGCCGCGCGAGCCCGCACCCGGCTCGGGTCCGGTGGCCAGCGCCGAGTGGCATCTCGATCGCGACGACGTGCGCTGGTCGGCGGAGATGTACGCGCTGTTCGACCGGGACCGGGCGCTGGGACCGCTGCCGCTGGCCGCGTTGGCCGAGCACGCGGCGGCCGAGGACCGGGCGTTCGTGGCCGACCTGGTGCGTGAATTGCTCGAACAGGCGAACGGCGTCGAGGGCGAGTTCCGGATCGTGCGCCGCGACGGCACCCGGGTGTCCGTGCAGTTCGTCGGCGAGCCGGTCCTCGACGCCGACGGCACCCCGCACGCGATCTGGGCGCTGCTGCGCGACATCACCGAACTCCGACGCACCCAGCAGGCGTTGACCGAGACGCGGGCGCAACTGCTGGCCCAGCGGCGACTGTTGCGCTCGGAGCATCGCATCGCCGCCGAGTTGCAGCGGGTGGTGATGCCGTGGTGGACCCGGCCGATCGAGCTGCCCGGGATCGAGGTGGCCACCCGCTACTTTCCCGCCGAGCAGGACTCGAAGGTGGGCGGGGACTGGTACGACGCGCTCGCGCTGCCGGACGGGGACGTGCTGCTCGCGGTCGGCGACATGTCCGGGCACGGGGTCGCGGCGGCGTCCGGGATGACCACGCTGCGCGGGGCGCTCCAAGGGGTGGCGATGACGGGAGCGGGTCCCGCCGCGATGCTGGCGGCGCTGAATCGGATCGTGGTGCATACGCTGCCCGCGGACAAGGTGGCCACCGCCGTGTGTGCGCGATTCGCGCCGGCGACGCGGGTGTTGACGTGGGCGCAGGGCGGGCATCCGCCGCCGCTGCTGTACCGGGAGGGGGCCGGGCGGGCGCTGGCGGCGCCGTTCGGGGTGTTGCTCGGCGCGTTGGACGAGCCGGAGTTCGTCGAGGACCGGGTCGAACTCCGTTCCGGGGACGTGCTGTTGATCTTCACCGACGGGCTGGTCGAGCGACGTGGGCGCGGTACGGAGGAGGCGGTCCGCGCGCTCCTGGGCCTGGGGCCGCTGGTGCTCGGAGCGAGCGCGCGGACGTGCGTGGACGTGGTGCTCAGTCGGCTGGGGCACACCCGGTACGAGGACGACGCGTGCGTGATGGCGATGTGCGTGCGGTGAGGGTCGACGGTCGGGGACGGTCGGGCGGGCGTGCGGTGGCGGTCGGTCGTCGGGGCGTCGACCGTGCGGGGGGGCGGGCGGTGGCCGTCGGTCTTCGGGGCGTCGACCGTGCGGGTCGGCCGCCGCTGTGTGACGGCCCCGCGCGGTGACGGCCACCCGCCGGGTGACACCCGCCGTGCGGTGACGGGCGCGCGTCGGGTGACGGCTCGTCGAGCGGTGTGGGGTGACCGTTCGAGGGCGGTCGACCGATCGGTGGCCGGCCGGGTGGTGGTGGGTGGCGTTCAGGTGCCTTCGGCGAGCTCTCGGCGGAGCGCGTGTACCTCGGGGACGTCGCGGTAGCGGTCGGTGAGTTTGCGCAGCACCTCCAGGCGGTCCCAGGTGCGCTTGGAGCTGACCTCGCCGGCCGCGCGGACCGCGAGCCGGGCGTGGTGCGCACCCCGGTCCGGTTGGCCGTCCAGAAGGCATGCCGAGGCCAGCGAGATCAGATCGAAGGTCTTCGCTCGCTCGTGGCCCCTGGTGCGCAACTCCAGGGCCTTCTCCGCGTGTTCCTGCGCGCGTCCGGCCGCCGTCGGGTCCACCTCGGCCAGCGTGCGGTACACCAGCGCCTGCATGCCGTGCAGGTCGGCCGAGTCGAAGAAGGCCACCCAGTCCGGGTCCTGCTCCGGGCGCGACCGGCCGAACTCGGCCTCGGCCCGACCCAGCGTGCGCCGACAGTCCGCGGCCCGGCCGAGCGCGGCCTGCGCCCACGCCTCCACGGTGTGGAACATCGCGCGGGTGGTCGCGCCCGCCCGATCGCCCGCCGTGCGCTGCGCCAGTTCGATCAGCGCGAGCGCGTCGGCCGGGCGCTCCAGATGCACCATCTGCCGCGCCGCGCGCGACAACGCCTCGGCCGCGCGTGGGAGATCGCCCGCCTCCCGGGCCGCGTGCGCCGCGATCACGAAGTAGTTCTGCGCGGTGGGGTCGAGTCCCACGTCGTGCGACATCCAGCCGGCCAGCGCGGCGAGGTTGGCCGCCACGTGCCACAGCCGGCGGGTGACCGGCAGCGGGTTGGGATAGGTCAGCAGATTGCCGACCTCGTTCAACTGGCCGATCACCGCCTTGCGTTGCAGCCCGCCGCCGCGATCCGCGTCCCAGGTGCGAAAGACCGTGACCGCGTTCTCCAGCGCGGTGACCTCCTCGGCGCCGATCGGGCCGGCGTCCGCGAGGCCGTAGGACACCGGATCGGCGGGCGCGCCGCGCGGGTTGGGCACCCCGAGCCCCGGGCTGAGCCAACGATCGAAGTTGGCCACCAGTGCCGGACCGGCGACCAGCGCGAACCCGCCGCCGGTGAAGCCGTGCCGGTTGAGCATCAGGTCCATGCCGGTGAACTCGGTCAGCGCGGTCACCGTACGGTCCGTACTCCACGGCAGGTCCTCCTGGACGACCTGCGCGTTGTGCCGGGGGCGGCCGGTGAGGCCGAGGTCCTCGGAGGTGACCACACGCCCGAGCCGCTCGGTGAAAAGGGCGGCCAGGACCCGGGGAACCGGGTCGCGCGGACGCTCGCCATCCTCCAGCCAGCGCCGGACCCTGGAGGTGTCCGTGGCAAGCTGGGGATGGCCCATCGCGGCGGCCCGCCGGTTGACGAGCCGGGCGAGTTCGCCCTTGGACCACCCGGTCAGGGCGAAGAGGTCCACCAGTTTGGTGTTGGGTTCCCGGCGCATTGCAAACCGCCCGTTGATGTGGGGACCGTGGCTCGAAAGCGTCCTCGGGAGGCCGCCTGCCGCACCGAGGCTAGCCGGGTCCGGAGCAGCCGGCTCCGATTCGCCAGGGTTCGCCAGGGTGCGCCACGTGGATCACCACCCGGATTCGGGAGTGTTGTGGATGGTGGATCCGGCACGTGGGCCCCCACCCGTCGCGCGGCCGGATCCGACCCTCGGCAGCGCAGGAAGGTTTACATGTCATCCACGACGTCCACCACCCCGGGCCGCTCGACCACCCCAGGATCCGCCGCCTCACGACCGGGCATTCCCGGGCCGAACAGGCGTATGCCCACCGGTGGTTCGGCACCCGCCGGCACGGTGGCGGCGTCGAACACGGCGATCTCGGCGAACGCCGCGGTCGCGACCGGCGCGGCCGTGGCCGCCGGTGGAGCGGGCCCGGGAGTACCTCGCATGTTGCAACAGGGTCCGAGTCCGGAGGCGGTCGCCGCGCTCGCCGCGCGGGTGTGTCCCGGCTTCACCGCCGGAGCGGTGCTGCGGCGCACGCCGCGCTCGTTGTTGCTGTCCGGCTCGGTCGGGCGCGGCCCGGTCGTGGTGAAGTACCTGACCGACCCCTCGCCGCACTGGCTCCAGCGTTTCCGGCACGAGGTCAACGCGTATCGCACCTTCACCCGCCAGCGGCCGCCGGTGCGGGTGCCCAGGCTGATCGCCGCCGATCCCGAGCGGCGCATCCTGGTGATGGAACACGTGGCCGGCCGGCCGGCGGCCAACGAGCGCCATCCGGGCACCGCGCTGGCCCGGGCCGATGTACGCGCCGTCCTGCACACGTTCGCCACCCTGAACCGGTGGAAGCCCCCGCCCGGGTCGTTCCCGCTCGCGTTCGACTACCCGGCCCGGGTCGACCGGTACCACAAGCTGGGCCTGCTCACCGATCGCGACGCCGGCGACCTGGCCCAGCTGCTTCGCGGCCTCAGCCGGGTGCCCGCGCAGTTCTGCCACGGCGACGCGGTGTTGTCCAACGTGCTGCTGACCGCGCAGGGCGCGGCGCTGGTCGACTGGGAGTCGTCCGGCTACCACCTGCCCGGCTACGACCTGGCCGTGTTGTGGACTCTGCTGGCCCGGGATCCGATGACCCGCCGGCAGTTGATCCAGACCGCCCAGCAGTCCGGCTCGCTCGCGCGCGACGCGTTCCTGGTCAATCTGATGCTGGTGCTGGTCCGGGAGATCCGGCTCAACGACGTGGGCCCGGTCGGCGAGGAGCAGCGCCGGTTGTTGCGCCGGCTGCACGACGACTGCGGGATGGTCCGCCGAGCGGTGCGCGCGGCGATCGGCACCCGGTAGCGCGGGCGGCTCGCGGTGCGCGGTGCTGCCCGCCCCGCGAGCCCGCGACCCTGCGGCCTCAGCCGCCGAAGGTGTCCGCGTCGATCGGCTTGAGGAGTTGGAAGACGTCGTCGGTGATCGGGCGGTCCCAGGTCACGATGCGCACCAGGACGTTGTCGCTGCGGTCGAACTCCACGCAGGCGAGCCGACCCTCGGCGTACTTGACCTTGCGCACGATCAGCAGGTCGTCGCCGAGCATGATCGGGGTGTCCTCGGTGGACAACTCCTCCGGCATCTCCTCGTGGCCGAGGGCGGCGACGAGTTGCTGGGCCTCGATCCGGCCGACGCCTTCCTCCCGCGCGGGCGAGCCGGGCGGCAGGTTGCCGATCAACATCGCGGGGCCGCGGTTGGCCAGCAGGTCGTAGCGGACGAAGATCCCCTGGCAACTGCCGTCCTCCCCGGGCAACATGGCCACGACCACGGAACCGGGCCAGTCACCGAACGGGATGGCGAGAACGTCGAAATCCGGCCCGGACGGGGGGCGGCGGCGCAGGAAACCCATACAGACATGCTAGTGGCCCCCTACCGTGCCGCCGGCCACACCCACCGCCGCACGCGCGCCGGTTGCGGCGGGGCGGCTTCGGGCAGCCGGGCCGTTGCGGCATCGAGCGGGGCGGGGCACCGTACCCGCCGGGAATCGGCGCCGGAAAAGCCCCAAGGCCCGCACCCTGCACGGGCGCGGGCCTTGCTAGGTCTGCGGTCCGTTGCCGGAGCCGCGGGACCGATTCAGAGCGGGCGAACCATCTCGGCCTGCGGGCCCTTCTGACCCTGCGTGACCTCGAACTCCACGCGCTGGTTCTCCTCCAGCGAACGGTAGCCGTTCGTCTGGATGGCGGAGAAGTGGACGAAGACGTCAGCGCCGCCGTCGTCCTGCGAGATGAAGCCGTAGCCCTTGTCGGCGTTGAACCACTTGACCGTACCGGTGGCCATGTCTTGATTCCTTCACGTAACCCACGGACACCACACCTCGTGATGCCCGGGTCGCGAACCGTCGAGTGGTCCCACTCCCCGCGTTACCCCGGGATGCCCTCGCTGTGAGGAGCGAAAAACGCCCACGGCCGTTGATGTCCGCAGGCGTTGGACGTGCGAGGGAACTACATCTACTGCTGCAACCGCGGACAACGCTACATGCCAAAGACTGCTCCGCAACAGCCCTTCGCAGTGCGAATCCGCCCGTCACCAAAGCGGTTAACGGGGGGCATAGCCGGCACACGCCGCACGGTTCATCCGCGTGGGTGACACAACTGGGCGCAACCGAGGGCTGACCAAGCGTCAGTCACGCGCACGCTCGGGACGGGGCGCGCAACCGCGCAAAACGCACGCCGGCGGAGCGCACGCCGGCGGAGCAACGGAGCGACGCGGCGCGCCGAAAGCCCCCGAAAGCCCCCGAAGCGCAGCCGGCGGAGCCGAGGGGTCGGGCGGGGGTCGGACTCGGGGACGAGGCGGGGTTGGGGCCGGGTCGGGGTTGGGGTCGGGTTGGGGTCGGCGGGGCCGGAGCCGGGACCGGAGCCGGAGCCGAAGCCCGAGCCGAAGCCCGAGCCGAAGCCGGAGCCGGAGCCGGAGCCGGAGCCGAAGCCCGAGCCGGAGCCGAAGCCCGAGCCGAAGCCCGAGCCGAAGCCCGAGCCGAAGCCCGAGCCGAAGCCCGAGCCGGAGCCGGAGCCGAAGCCCGAGCCCGAGCCGAAGCCGAAGCCCGAGCCCGAGCCCGAGCCGGAGCCGGAGCCGGGAGGACGGGGGATCGGCGGGGCCAGGGGGCTGGCGGCCCGTGGGCAGGGAACCTGGGAATTGGGGGCCACGGAACCTGGGAACCAGGGGCCGCAGAGCCGGGGGCCGGGACTGGACAACCGAGAATCCGAGAGCCAGGGCTCAGGGAACCGAGGAGTCGGAGGTACTCGGGCCCCGGATCCCGCAGGGCGGCGCGGAGACCCCAACCCACGATGCCGGGAGAACGGAGGAACCCGGGGAATCGAGCAACTCGAGGCACGAAGCACCGCAGGCACCCGCGGATCCGAAGAACCGGGGGGCTGAGCAACCCGAGCACCCGAGCACCTGAGCACCCGAGGGCCCGAGGAACCGAGGAACCGAGGAACCCGAGTACCCGAGGAACCAGGGGCCCGAGCAGCCCCCGGACCCGAGAACCCGAGGACCCGGCGGCCCGAGCACCTCACGGACCCGAGGAACCCAAAGACCCGGGGCCCGAGGAACCGGGGCCGAGCACTCCGGGCCCGAGCACCCCGGGCCCGAGCACCCCGGGGCCCGAGCACCCCGCGGACCCGAGGAACCCGGAGACCCGGGGCCCGGGGACCCCGGGGGTCCGAGCGCTCCGGGGGCCCGAGCACCCCGAACACCCCGAGCACGCCGGGGAACCGGGGACCCCGGGACCGGGGCCGGAGGGTGCGGGGACCCGGGCGGCACGCGGGGGCGCGAGAGTCGAGGGGGCGAGGGGGTCGGGCGGACCGTCGGGCTCCGAAGGGGTCGTGGGGATCCGTCGGAATCGCTCGAACGCCCCTCGAGCACACGGATGTTCACGTGATTTTCGTGTCCGCGCCATCGTTTTCCCGTTGGGCCTTCTCAGCCCGTGCCTACCGTTTCGTCATGGCTGCATCGACTGCCCCGCCTGCGCCCCCGGCCCCCGCGTATGTGCCCTCGCCAACGCAGGTCGCGCCGGTTGCGCCGAGTTCGGACGGGGCGGTGGCCCGAATACCGCTGCGGCTGCCCCGGGGGCTGCGGCCGGTGGGGGCGGTGCCGGCGCGGCTGTACGGGTTCGTGGCGCTGGTCCTGACCGGCATCGTCGTACTCGCCGCCGGGATCGCGGTCGGCACCGGCAACGCCAGGTCCGGCCTCGACGAGGTCGCGCACACCTCGGCCCCCCGCGCGCGGGCCGCCGCCGACCTGTACTTCGCGCTCGCCGATCTGGACGCGCAGGTGGCCAACGTGCTCCTGGTCGGCTCCGACGAGCAGATCGGCAACCGGCAACTGGCGCTGCGGCAGATGCGCCAGCGGCGCGCCTCCGTCACCGAGAACATCCAGAAGCTCGCCGCGGGCGGCGCCTCCTCGCGGACCGTGCAAGCGCTGATCGACGGGCTCGGCAAGTACGACGCGTACGTCGCGCAGGCCCGCCTGGAGGACGATCAGGTCGAGAACCGCGCCATCGCCCGCCCGCCGGTCGTCGCCCTCAACTACTTCGTGAACGCCACCTCCCTCCTGCACGACGAACTGCTGCCGGCCGCCGAGGCGCTCGGCCGCGGCGCCGGCGAGAAGCTGGCCGCCGACGCGGACGCGGACCGTACGCACGCGCGCTGGGCGGCGCTGGCGATCGGGCTCGTCGGCCTGGTGCTCGTGGTGATCCTGGTCGTCGGCCAGGTCTGGTGGGCCCGCCGCTTCCGCCGGGTGGTGGTGCCGGGGCTGGCCGCGGTGACCATCGCGGTGGCCGCGCTCACCGGCACGGCCGCCGTCCTGTTCACCGACCACGCGTCCCGGCTGCGCGACGCGGAGACTCAGGCGTTCGATCCGTTCCTGACGCTGGCCCGGGCCCGGGCGACGGCGTCGGAGGCCAACGCGGACGAGAGCCGGTTCGTGATCCTGCCCGAACGCGCCCGGGCGTACGGCCAAGCCTTCAAGGACAAGTCGGTCGAGCTCGACAAGGCCGTGCCGAACCGGCAGGTCGCCACCCGCCTGGAGGCCTTCAGGCGCGACGATCAGGCACTGCGGGCGGCGGTCGCCGGGGGCCGGCTGGATGTCGCCGTCGGGCTGGCCACCAACGTCGGCCGCGGCAACCTGGCCTTCGACTTCTACGACTACCAGACCGCGCTGGCCGTGGCCGCGGAGGCGGAACACACCGACTTCGAGAACCGCACGAACAATGCCGCCGACGCGCTGACCGGCTGGCCGTGGGTGCCGATCGGGGTCCTCGGGGTGTGCGTGGTCCTGGTCCTGGCGAGCGCGCGACCGCGGCTGCGGGAGTACGCGAAGCGCTGAGCCCGCGCCCGCGGCGGTCGCGGCGCGAGCCTGGGCGGCCCGCGCGGCGCCGCCGGCTCATATCTTTGCCACAGTCAAGTGTTGGCGACGGTCGCGGGCATCACAGTTTCCCGAGGGCATCCAAACGATATTGCCTCTGGAATATCGACCGGCCCACGCCTTACGCTCCGCCCATGGAATTCAACCTTGCCGACCTCTTCGAGCGCGCGGCCGGGGAATACCCCGAACGCGAGGCGATCGTCGCGAACGGTGAACGCCGTACATATGCCCTTCTGGAGGAACGGGCGAATCGCCTCGCCCACCACCTTCAGGACTCCGGGGTCCGGCCGGGCGACCATGTCGCGGTCTACGCCTTCAACATCATCGAATGGGCGGAGGCGATGCTCGCGATCTACAAGATCCGAGCCGTCTGCATCAATGTGAATTTCCGTTATGTCGCGGACGAGCTGGCCTACCTCCTCGACCAGGCGAAGCCCGTCGCCATGGTCTTCCAGCGCCAATTCACCGGGCGGGTCGCCGAGGTCGCGCCCAAGGTCCCCTCGCTGCGCCACCTGCTCGTGGTCGAGGACGGCACCGAGGGTGACGCCGCCGACCCGGTCACCGCGGAGTCCCTGGGCGCGCTGCGCTACGAGGACGCGCTGGCGGCCGGCTCCCCCGCCCGCGACTTCGGCCCGCGCTCCGGCGACGACCTGTACCTGCTGTTCACCGGCGGCACCACCGGTCTGCCCAAGGGTGTGGTGTGGCGTCAGGAGGACGTCATCTTCGCCCTCGGCGGCGGCATCGATCCCACCAACGGGCAGCGCATCTCGCGGCCCGAGGAAATGGTCGAGAAGGGCCGCAACGGGCAGATGACCACCTTCCCGATCGCACCGCTGATGCACGGGGCCACCCAGTGGGGGGTGCTGCAGAACCTGTCCAAGGGGCACCGCGTGGTGCTCATCGACAAGTTCGACGCGCACAGCGTGTGGGAGCGGGTCGAGGCGGAGAAGGTCAACGTCGTCCTGATCACCGGCGACGCGATGGCCCGGCCGCTCCTGGAGGCCCTGGACGAACCGCGCGACGGGCACGCGGCGTACGACCTGTCCGCCCTGTTCGCCCTGTCCTCCAGCGCGGCGCTGTTCTCGCCGTCGCTGAAGGAGGAGTTCATGGAGCGCCTGGGGATCGTGGTCAGCGACGCGATCGGCGCCTCCGAATCCGGCGCCAACGGGGTCGGCGTCGCCGTCAAGGGCCAGACCGAGCAGCAGAGCGGGATCACCGTCAAGGCGGTCCCCGACTCGGTCGTGCTCGACGAGGACCTGAACCCGCTGCCCGCCGGCGTGATCGGCCGCCTGGGCCGCAAGGGCAACATCCCGCAGGGCTACCTGGGCGACCCGGTCAAGACGGCCGAGGTCTTCCGCACCGGCCCCGACGGCACCCGCTACGTGGTCCCGGGGGACTACGCCCGACTGGAGGGCGACGGCCGGATCACCCTGCTCGGCCGCGGCTCGGCGACGATCAACTCGGGCGGCGAGAAGATCTTCACCGAGGAGGTCGAGGGCGCGGTCAAGGCCCACCCCGAGGTCTACGACGCGATCGTGGTCGGCATCCCGGACCCGCGCTGGGGCCAGACGGTCGCGGTCGTCGTCCAGCCCCGCGAGGGCCGCACCCCGAGCCTGGCAGCGATCCAGGAGCACTGCCGAACGAAGATCGCCGGTTACAAGGTGCCCAGGGTGATGCGCGTGGTCGAACAGACCCAGCGCACACCGACGGGAAAGCCGGACCTGCAATGGGCGCTGGCGATCGCGTCGGCACCGGAGGAAAGCAATTCCGCTTCCGCTTCCGCTTCCGACTCCCCTTCCGCTTCCACTTCCGGATAGACCCACTACTGCCGTCGCCGCGACCCGAAAGGTTCGTGGCACGAAAATGAAACGCCGAATACACCGCCCGGGATTTCCCGGGCGGTGTATTCGTATCTCGGCTCAGACCGCCCGCTCGCGCCCCTCCCAATAGGGATCCCGAAGTCGCCGCTTCTGCAACTTCCCATTCGGATCGCGCGGCATCGTCTCGACGAAGTCCACGCTCCGGGGCCGCTTGTAGCCGGCCACCTGACCGGCACAGAACTCGAGCAGTTCCTCGGCCAGGGCGGGACCAGCCGCGAAGCCCTCGTTGGCCTCGACGACGGCCTTGACCTCCTCGCCCCAGTCCTCGTGCGGGATGCCGAACACCGCCGCGTCGCCGACGGCCGGGTGCCGCAGCAGCGCGCCCTCGATCTCGGCGGGATAGATGTTCTGACCACCGGAGATGATCATGTCGATCTTGCGATCGCGCAGGTACAGGTAGCCGTCCTCGTCGAGCAGGCCCACGTCGCCGACGGTGAACCAGTCGCCGATCCGGCCCTTGCGGGTCTTCTCGTCGTCGCGGTGGTACTTGAACGTCCCGGCCCGCATGAGCATGTACACGGTGCCGACCTCGCCGGCCGGCAGCCGGTTGCCGTCGTCGTCGAAGATGCCGATCTCGCTGATCGGCCAGGCCTTGCCGACCGTCCCGGGCCGATCCAGCCACTCCTGCGCGGAGCAGAACGTGCCGCCGCCCTCGCTGGCGGCGTAGTACTCCTCGACGCACGGCCCCCACCACTCGATCATCGCCCGCTTGACGTGCTCGGGGCAGGGCGCGGCGCCGTGCACGGCGTGCCGCAGGGACGACACGTCGTACTTGGCTCGCGTCTCCTCGGGCAGTTGCAGGAGCCGGTGGAACTGGGTCGGCACCATGTGCGTGGTGGTGACGCGGTAGCGGTCGATGAGCCGCAACATCTCTTCGGGCCGCCACTTGTCCATCAGCACCACGGCGTGGCCGATGTGCAGCGACTGCTGCGCGTGCTGGAGCACGGCGGTGTGGTAGAGCGGCGAGCCGACCAGGTGCACGTTGTCGTCGTACGGCTTGACGCCGTAGATCAGCAACGTGCCGCCGTAGCGGGCCTCTTCGGGCGAACCCCCGGACAGCGGCCGACGCACGCCGCGGGGGCGGCCGGTGGTACCCGAGGTGTAGTTCATCGTCACGCCCACGCTGCGCTCGGTCGGCGGTTCGGCCGACTGCCCCTCGCTCAGCTCCGCGAACGCCCGAAAGCCCGGCACCGCCCCGACGGCGAACCGCGCCGCCGCCGGCACCCCGGCCTCGTCGGCTGCGGCCACGATCGTGCCCGCGAAGCGCTCGTGCCCGATCAGCACCTTGGCTTCGCTGTCGGCGAGGATCCAGGCGATCTCGGGACCGACGAGGTGATTGTTGACCGGCACCAGGTACATCCCGGCCTGCGCCGCCGCCATGTAGGCCACGATGTACTCGGCACAGTTCGGCAGGATCGCGGCGAACACGTCGCCCGTCCCCAGCCCGGCCGCCCGCAGACCGTGCACGAGCCGGTTCGACGCGGCGGCCAACTCCCCCGCGGTCCACTCGGCGCCATCGGGATCCACCAGCGCGAGCCGGTCCGGATTGGCCTGCGCATGGGCCCAGAAGCCGTTCGCCACGTGCGGTTCCCTTCGAGCTGCCCGGTTACTTGACAATGTCTGACATTGTGACGGGAGCAGGCCCAGAAAGAAAGGGTGCCTTACTGATTCCTGACGAAGCCCGGCCGTGGCAGGGGCCCGGGACCCGGGAAATCGGGAACCTCAGTCGCCGGAACCGAGCTTCGGCAGCCGGTCGGGCGACGGCTGAACCTCCGGACCGAGCCGTTCCATCGCCCCTCTGATGTGCGGCGACGGGTACACCGCACGAATCACGGGCGTCGCGGCCCCGACGACCCGACGCAGCGCCTTGAGCCCGGGCCGAGCCACCACCGACGGCAGACCACGCGTGCCGTACAGCTCCTTGGCCCAGTCGGGCAACGCGGCGTACGCCAACTCGGCGACCTGCCGCCACAACACCTCGCGGCCGAGCACCAACATCAACGGCACCGGCGGTCGCCGCAGGAAGTCGAACACGTCCTGTGCCTCGTCCGACATGGCGAGCTCGGGCCGAATCCCGTCGAAGTAACGATCGAGGTCGGCCGAAGACCCGGGCACGTCGTCCGCGGCGAGCCCGACCAGTTCGGCCGAACGACGCTGCTCGTCGACGTAGCGATCGGCGAGCGCGTCGGTGAACGGGAACCCGGCCTGCCGGGCCACGGAGAGGTAGGACCCCACCTCGGCGCAATGTATCCAGCGCAGCAACTCCGGGTCGTCTATGCGGTACTTCTCCCCCGTGACGGGGTCAACGGCCCGCAACCCGGCATGAATCCGCCGCACCCGGGTCCCGGCCCGCTCCGCCTCGACCCGTGTCCCATAGGTGGTCACCCCGACGAAGTCCGCCGTCCGGAACAGCCGCCCCCAGGGGTCCTTCCGAAAGTCCGAGTTCTGCACCACGGCCCGCACCGCCCGAGGATGCAACGCCTGCAGGTAAAGCGCCCGCACCCCGGCCACCCACATCACCGGATCCGCATGCAACTGCCAGGTAACGGAGCCCGGCCCGAACAACCCGGCCACCTCGGACCCGTAGGCCGCGTCGGACCCGTAGGTCGCCTTGGACCCATGGGCCGCCTCGGGCACACCGGCAACCTCGGACCCAGCCACCTCGTCAACGCCCCACCTCACGTCGCCCACCGACCCGCCTTCCCGTACCCGACCCGAAATCCGAACCCCGCCTGGCTCTACGAGGGTACGACCCCGGCCGCACGCCCCCGAGCCCCGATTCGGTCGGGTCCGCCGAGGAGCCTTCCCGGGTGGGTCGGGGCGTTTTGGGCGCGCTCTCGGAGGAGTTGGGGTCCGAAACCGGATCGCAGCGAGTGCTCACGCACTTGAAAGTGCCTTTTGTAGGCCCACGGCGGAACCGCCGCCCGGTTGATCGCGGCAGAGCGCGGGATCCAGGCGATCGCCCACGAGGAGGGCCTCGGGTTCACGCTGGATCGTCTCAGTGCCAACACCTTCGACCTGCACCGCGTAGTGCAGTACGCCAACGACGAGGGGCTGGGGTTCGAGTTCCGGCCGTGGTGATTTCGGCGCGCGGCGGCGGCTACGGTCCCGGCGCGCCCAAGCACGGCCTGGACTGCGTCGTGCCCACCCTCGAATCCGTGCTCGGCCACGAGGACATGCCCGGCCTCGACGTCACCACCGTCATCCCCGTCATCCCCGAACTGACGATGGTGCCCCACGCCCCGGCCCTGACCGTCCTGCTGCCGAAGCACGAGGCATCCATGGCCGGCGCCCACCACCAAGCCCGCGAACTCACCGCCACAATCACCGACAGCACGACCGCCACCTGACCCCAAAACGGCCGAGACGGCCGAGGAGCCTTCCCGGGTGGGTCGAGCGCTTCCGGAGCGCGTTGCGCTTTGGGCTGCGGGTGGCAGGTGCGGGGCCGGTCAGAGTCGGTGGTGGGCCGCCGCCAGCGTGCGGGGCTCCAAGACCCGAAGCTCCCGACGAGGCGGGCGCCTTGCTCACCGGAAAACCGGGCCGGCAGCGAGGGAGCGGGTGGGGGCTCGGGTCGAGTCCGCTGGCGGGCCTTCCCGGGTGGGTCGGGCGTTCCCGGCGCGCGTTGCGCTTCTGGTTGCGGCTGTCCGGTCCGGGGCTGGTCAGAGTCGGCAGGTGGGCCGCCGCCAGCGTGCGGGGCTCCGAGACGGAGGGTTCCCGACGAGACGGGCGCCTTGCTCGCCGGAAAACCGGGCTGGCAGCGAGGGAGCGGGTGGGGGCTCGGGTCGAGTCCGCCGGTGAGCCTTCCCGGGTGGGTCGAGTGCTTCCGGCGTGCGTTGCGCCTTCGGCTACGGGTGGCCGGTGCGGGGCCGGTCAGAGTCGGTGGTGGGCCGCCGCCGGCGTGCGGGGCTCCAAGACGGAGGGTTCCCGGCAAGACGGGCGCCTCGCTCGGCGAAAACCGGCCGGCAGCGGAGAGCGGGTGGGTGCTCGGGTCGAGTCCGCCGGCGAGCCTTCCCGAGTGGGTTGGGGGCGTTGAGGAGAGGTGGGGGTTCGAAACCGGATCTCGGCGGGTGGGTGTGGGCTTCGAGCTTCGATGACCTGCGGTTTTGTGGTGTCGGGGCGGAAAGTCGGGCGTCGAGTGCCGGTTTCGTGCGCTCCGACCTCCTCAACGCCGCTGTAGAGACCAGAACCGCCCACTCGCAGCCGACTTCCGGCGCTGCAACCCCACAGAGGCCGTCGAGGAGACCGAAAGTGCCCAGCGGGCGCCGAAACCGGATCCCGAGACGCCTCAAACCCTCCCACTCCGCACTGACCTGCGGTTTTCCCTCACACCGAGGCCACGCCACCCCACGCCATCCGGTTTCGTGAACTCTCGCCGCCCACACGTCCACCGCAGCTCGAAATGCCCCGCCCGACCCACTCGGGAAGCCTCCCCGGCGGACTCGACCCGACCCCCCTCCCTCCCCGCTGCTGCCAGCCCGGTTTTCCGGTGAGCACGGCGCCCGCCTCGTCGCGAGGCCCGGGTCTCGGAGCCCCGCACGCCGGCGGCGGCCCACCCGCCGACTCTGACCAGCCCCGCACCAGCTGGCCGCAGCCAAGAGCGCAACGCGCGCCGGGAACGCCCGACCCACTCGGGAAGGCTCCTCGGCGGACTCGACCCGAGCACCCACCCGCCCCTGCTGCCGGCCGGTTTTCGGTGAGCAGGGCGCCCGTCTCGCCGGAAGCCCCGGTCTTGGAGCCCCGCACGCCGGCGGCGGCCCACCACCGACTCAGACCAGCCCCGGACCAGCCCACGCAACCACAAGCGCAACCCCGGCCGAAAGCACGCGACCCACTCGGGAAGCCTCCCCGGCGGACTCGCCCCGAGCCCCCTCTCAGCCCTGCTGCCGGCCGGTTTTCGCCGAGCAACACATCGCCTCGCCGAAAGCCCCCGGCCTCGGAGCCCCGCACGCCGGCGGCGGCCCATCATCGACTCTGACCGGCCCCGCACCGGCCACCCGCAGCCAAAAGTGCAACGCCCGCCGGAAATGGAAACGGCATCCGGAAAACGCAAAAGGCCCGCCCCTTTCGGGACGGGCCTTTCACACGTAAATTCCGGCGGCGTCCTACTCTCCCACACCCCTTCGAGTGCAGTACCATCGGCGCTGGAGAGCTTAGCTTCCGGGTTCGGAATGAGACCGGGCGTTTCCTCTCCGCCAAGACCACCGGAAAACCATCGAACCCACAAAACAGGGCTACTCGGTGAACCAGAAATCACATGCGGTGATTCAATTATCAAACAGGTTCCCCGAAACCGATTGCGGTTCGGGAACCACACAGTGGACGCGTAGCAACTGAGGACAAGTCCTCGGCCTATTAGTACCGGTCAGCTCCACCCCTCACAGGGCTTCCACACCCGGCCTATCAACCCGATCGTCTCTCGGGGGCCTTACCCAACCGAAGCTGGTCGGAGTCCTCATCTCGAAGCAAGCTTCCCGCTTAGATGCTTTCAGCGGTTATCCCTCCCGAACGTAGCCAACCAGCCATGCCCTTGGCAGAACAACTGGCACACCAGAGGTTCGTCCGTCCCGGTCCTCTCGTACTAGGGACAGCCCTTCTCAAGACTCCTACGCGCACAGCGGATAGGGACCGAACTGTCTCACGACGTTCTAAACCCAGCTCGCGTACCGCTTTAATGGGCGAACAGCCCAACCCTTGGGACCTACTCCAGCCCCAGGATGCGACGAGCCGACATCGAGGTGCCAAACCATCCCGTCGATATGGACTCTTGGGGAAGATCAGCCTGTTATCCCCGGGGTACCTTTTATCCGTTGAGCGACGGCGCTTCCACAAGCCACCGCCGGATCACTAGTCCCTGCTTTCGCACCTGCTCGACCCGTCGGTCTCACAGTCAAGCTCCCTTGTGCACTTACACTCGACACCTGATTGCCAACCAGGATGAGGGAACCTTTGGGCGCCTCCGTTACCCTTTAGGAGGCAACCGCCCCAGTTAAACTACCCATCAGACACTGTCCCTGATCCGGATCACGGACCCAGGTTAGACATCCAGCACGACCAGAGTGGTATTTCAACGACGACTCCACGAACACTGGCGTGTCCCCTTCACAGTCTCCCACCTATCCTACACAAGCCGAACCGAACACCAATATCAAACTATAGTAAAGGTCCCGGGGTCTTTCCGTCCTGCTGCGCGAAACGAGCATCTTTACTCGTAGTGCAATTTCACCGGGCCTGTGGTTGAGACAGTCGAGAAGTCGTTACGCCATTCGTGCAGGTCGGAACTTACCCGACAAGGAATTTCGCTACCTTAGGATGGTTATAGTTACCACCGCCGTTTACTGGCGCTTAAGTTCTCAGCCTCGCCCCGAAGAGCTAACCGGTCCCCTTAACGTTCCAGCACCGGGCAGGCGTCAGTCCGTATACATCGTCTTACGACTTCGCACGGACCTGTGTTTTTAGTAAACAGTCGCTTCTCGCTGGTCTCTGCGGCCACCACCAGCTCACCCTGCAAGAGGGATCACCAACAATGGCCCCCCTTCTCCCGAAGTTACGGGGGCATTTTGCCGAGTTCCTTAACCACAGTTCACCCGAACGCCTTGGTATTCTCTACCTGACCACCTGAGTCGGTTTGGGGTACGGGCCGCCACGACACTCGCTAGAGGCTTTTCTCGGCAGCATAGGATCATCCACTTCCCCACAATCGGGTCGGCATCAGGTCTCAGGCTATATGTCGTGCGGATTTGCCTACACGACGCCCTACACCCTTACCCCGGGACTACCACCGCCCGGGCTGGACTACCTTCCTGCGTCACCCCATCGCTCACCTACTACCCGATTGGTTCGGCGGCTCCACCCATCCGATCACCCGAAGGATCCCGGCGGCTTCACGGCCTTAACATCACGAGGTTCAGCGCTGGCGCATCGTAGCGGGTACGGGAATATCAACCCGTTGTCCATCGACTACGCCTGTCGGCCTCGCCTTAGGTCCCGACTTACCCTGGGCGGATTAGCCTGCCCCAGGAACCCTTGGTCATCCGGCGCACACGTTTCCCACGTGTGATTCGCTACTCATGCCTGCATTCTCACTCGTGCAGCGTCCACCACTGGTTTCCACCGCGACTTCACTCGCTGCACGACGCTCCCCTACCCATCCGTACACCTGAACCACGAAGGCTTGGCTAACATACGAATGACACGACTTCGGCGGTGCGCTTGAGCCCCGCTACATTATCGGCGCGGAATCACTTGACCAGTGAGCTATTACGCACTCTTTCAAGGGTGGCTGCTTCTAAGCCAACCTCCTGGTTGTCTCTGCGACTCCACATCCTTTCCCACTTAGCGCACGCTTGGGGGCCTTAGTCGGTGCTCTGGGCTGTTTCCCTCTCGACCACGGAGCTTATCCCCCGCAGTCTCACTGCCGCGCTCTCACTTACCGGCATTCGGAGTTTGGCTTATCTCAGTAACCTGGTGAGGCCCATCAACAATCCAGTGCTCTACCTCCGGCAAGAAACACACGACGCTGCACCTAAATGCATTTCGGGGAGAACCAGCTATCACGGAGTTTGATTGGCCTTTCACCCCTAACCACAGGTCATCCCCCAGGTTTTCAACCCTGGTGGGTTCGGGCCTCCACACGGTCTTACCCGCGCTTCACCCTGCCCATGGCTAGATCACTCCGCTTCGGGTCTTGGGCGCGCGACTCAATCGCCCTGTTCGGACTCGCTTTCGCTACGGCTACCCCACACGGGTTAACCTCGCCACACACCGCAAACTCGCAGGCTCATTCTTCAAAAGGCACGCAGTCACGGCCACCACACGACAAGCGCGGATGACGACGCTCCCACGGCTTGTAGGCACACGGTTTCAGGTACTATTTCACTCCCCTCCCGGGGTACTTTTCACCTTTCCCTCACGGTACTAGTCCGCTATCGGTCACCAGGGAATATTTAGGCTTGGCGGGTGGTCCCGCCGGATTCACACGGGATTTCTCGGGCCCCGTGCTACTTGGGAAATGCGCAAGCAAGCCGTACATGTTTCGTCTACGGGGGTCTTACCCTCTACGCCGGACCTTTCGCATGTCCTTCGACTACACATACGGTTTCTGACTCGCCGACCGGCCGGCAGACCGATCAAGCACACTCCCACGACCCCGATCACGCAACCCCTGCCGGGTATCACACGTGACCGGTTTAGCCTCATCCGATTTCGCTCGCCACTACTCTCGGAATCACGGTTGTTTTCTCTTCCTGCGGGTACTGAGATGTTTCACTTCCCCGCGTTCCCTCCACACACCCTATATATTCAGGTGCGGGTGACAGCCCATGACGACTGCCGGGTTTCCCCATTCGGACACCCCCGGATCACAGCTCGGTTGACAGCTCCCCGGGGCCTATCGCGGCCTCCCACGTCCTTCATCGGTTCCTGGTACCTAGGCATCCACCGTGCGCCCTTAACAACTTGGCCACAGATGCTCGCGTCCACTGTGCAGTTCTCAAACAACAACCGATTCCCACGGACTCAACGACCGACGCCTACCGGCAAACACCGGCGGTTCATGGATCATCCGAGGATCGGAACCTTCCCGAGACAACAGACCAGCCCCACCAGCCACGACTGGCTAGTAGGGCCGGGCCCGTTCCCTCAGGACCCAACAACGTGCCCGAACCGATCTCCTCCACGACCACGCTTTCCACGCTCTTGCGAGCAGTACTTGCGATCCCGTGTCGAATCACGATCCGAATAGTCAACGTTCCACCCATGAGCAACCCCTTCGATACATGCGACCGAAGCGGGCTATGTGCTCCTTAGAAAGGAGGTGATCCAGCCGCACCTTCCGGTACGGCTACCTTGTTACGACTTCGTCCCAATCGCTGGTCCCACCTTCGACGGCTCCCCCTCTTGCGAGTTGGGCCACCGGCTTCGGGTGTTACCGACTTTCGTGACGTGACGGGCGGTGTGTACAAGGCCCGGGAACGTATTCACCGCAGCAATGCTGATCTGCGATTACTAGAGACTCCGACTTCACGGGGTCGAGTTGCAGACCCCGATCCGAACTGAGACCGGCTTTTTGAGATTCGCTCCACCTTGCGGTATCGCAGCTCATTGTACCGGCCATTGTAGCACGTGTGCAGCCCAAGACATAAGGGGCATGATGACTTGACGTCGTCCCCACCTTCCTCCGAGTTGACCCCGGCAGTCTCCTGTGAGTCCCCATCACCCCGAAAGGCATGCTGGCAACACAGAACGAGGGTTGCGCTCGTTGCGGGACTTAACCCAACATCTCACGACACGAGCTGACGACAGCCATGCACCACCTGTACACCGACCAAAAGGGGCACCTGTCTCCAGATGTTTCCGGTGTATGTCAAGCCTTGGTAAGGTTCTTCGCGTTGCGTCGAATTAAGCCACATGCTCCGCCTCTTGTGCGGGCCCCCGTCAATTCCTTTGAGTTTTAGCCTTGCGGCCGTACTCCCCAGGCGGGGAACTTAATGCGTTAGCTGCGGCACGGACGACGTGGAATGTCGCCCACACCTAGTTCCCAACGTTTACGGCGTGGACTACCAGGGTATCTAATCCTGTTCGCTCCCCACGCTTTCGCTCCTCAGCGTCAGTATCGGCCCAGAGACCCGCCTTCGCCACCGGTGTTCCTCCTGATATCTGCGCATTTCACCGCTACACCAGGAATTCCAGTCTCCCCTGCCGAACTCTAGCCTGCCCGTATCGAATGCAGGCTCGGGGTTAAGCCCCGAGTTTTCACATCCGACGCGACAGGCCGCCTACGAGCTCTTTACGCCCAATAATTCCGGACAACGCTCGCACCCTACGTATTACCGCGGCTGCTGGCACGTAGTTAGCCGGTGCTTCTTCTGCAGGTACCGTCACTTTCGCTTCTTCCCTGCTGAAAGAGGTTTACAACCCGAAGGCCGTCATCCCTCACGCGGCGTCGCTGCGTCAGGCTTTCGCCCATTGCGCAATATTCCCCACTGCTGCCTCCCGTAGGAGTCTGGGCCGTGTCTCAGTCCCAGTGTGGCCGGTCGCCCTCTCAGGCCGGCTACCCGTCGTCGCCTTGGTAGGCCACTACCCCACCAACAAGCTGATAGGCCGCGGGCCCATCCTGCACCGCCGGAACTTTCAACCCCCCACCATGCGGTGGAAGATATTATCCGGTATTAGCTCCGGTTTCCCGAAGTTATCCCAGAGTGCAGGGCAGGTTGCCCACGTGTTACTCACCCGTTCGCCACTCATCCACCCCGAAGGGCTTCAGCGTTCGACTTGCATGTGTTAAGCACGCCGCCAGCGTTCGTCCTGAGCCAGGATCAAACTCTCCATTGATGTTCACCGGTAATCCGGTGGAACACAATAAGTGAGCGGCGACTCTCCCGGAGGAATGATCCGGGTATGTCGCCCGCGTCCTTGCTGTGACCTGGGCCCACTGACAGGACCCAGGATTTTCTTCAAAGGAACCACCAACACTGACCGCGACTCCCCGAATGGAGAGACGTTCAGCGCCGGGGGTGTTTCTTTGGCGTTGACTTTTGGCACGCTGTTGAGTTCTCAAGGAACGGACGCTTCCTTCGGTGCGGAATCAACCGCGCCCTCCGGGCGTTTGACGTTCAGTTTGTGTTGCTTTTGTGTTTCTTGTGTTTCGCTTTCGCGTCTCCAGCTTAGCACACCGTTTCGGCCGCTTAGCTTTCCTCGCTTTCGGCATCCGGCGCGTTCCCGCGCTTTCCGCCTTTCAGACTCTAGCAGATCTTCCGACCCGCTTCGTCCCGCCGCTTCGGGCATCGGGAATTTGCATTTCCGAGGCATTTGGCGGCGCCCGCCGACTTTAGCGGAGCGCATTCCGATCGCCTAATCGGTGATCGGGGATTGTGCTCGCCTCCCGGGCGGACTTCGCAACAGTACACGGCCGGGCCCGGAGCGCCAAATCGCTCCGGGCCCGGCCGCTCGTACGTCTCCCCACGGCCTCGGCGGCGGGTCACCGTCGCCTGGCCGCAGGCTCAGCGCAGCCTCAACGCCCCTTCCCCGGCCGCGTGTTCGGCCCCGGCGCGGTGTTCGGGCCCGCCTCCGTCACCGGGGCCGTCGAGGTCACCTTGCCGTCGTGTGTGAAGCCGATGCCCTTCAGTGTCGGCATTGCCGTGCCGTCGCCGGTGAGCTCCACCTTGTATTGCAGGAATCGCGACGACGTCCCCACCGTGTCCCCCGGCTTGGCCAGGTCCTTCCACGGTGTCCAGCTCGCGTCGGGAATCGCGGTAGTGCCGGTTCGGACCGATACCCGCAGCGTCGTGCCCTTGGGAATGTCGGCCTGCCAGTCGCTCGCCAGCCATGTGACCATTTGGCCGGCGTCCAGGGCCTTGGATACGTATGTACCGGTGCGGGCCCGGTCCAGGGTGAGGGCGTCGGGGCGGTCGCCGCTGACCGCTCCGCCCGAGACCGTGCCGTTGGTGAAGTCGAAGGCGCCGGTCTCGGCGACGCCCGGCCTCGGCATGACCAGGCGGGCCGTGTCCTTCTTCTTTCCGCCGCCGCCCGTCCAGGTCCCCTCGTTCCCGGCCGCGTCGATGCCCGCCAGGCGGAAGGCGTATGTCGCGCCGGCGCCGAGGTGGCCGAGCTTGGCGTGGTGGGTGGTGGTGCGCTGCTTGGCATCCGTGTACACCGGGCGCATCGCGGCTGCCGTGTCGCCGAGCAGGACCGACGTCGTGGTGGGCTTGTCCGTCTTCCAGGTCAGGTCGGCGCTGCCGTCCGGCCAGGTCTTGACCGCGACGTCGCTGATCACCGGGGCCTTGCGGTCGGCCTTGGGGGTGCGGAACTCGGCGGGCTTGGTGTTCGGGGCGGGCCAGGTGGTGCGGTCGCCCTTCGCGTTCACCGAGGTGAGTCGGTAGTAGTAGGTGGTGTCGGGCTTGAGTGCGCCCAGGGCCACCTTGTGCTCGCCGGCCGTCTCCACGTTCTGCTGGGTGATGGGCAGCTGGTCCGGCTGGGTGCCGAGCTGCATCTCGGTGGTGGCCGGGACGTCCGTCGTCCAGGTCAGGGTGCCCGAGCCGTCGGGTGCCGGGGCCGCCTCGGCCCGGGCGATCAGCGGGGCGACCGGGGTGGCGTAGGTGGCCGTGTACGCGCCGGAGGTCCCGTCGAAGACGGCGTACTCGATGCCCTTGATCGTGGTCTTCTGGAAGGTGACCGGGGCGCCGCCGCGGGACAGACCGGTGAGCGTGGTGCCGCCGGAGCCGGTGGTCGGGAGCATCGTCATCAGGTTCGTCGCGGCCGCGTTCTGGTTGACCGTGAAGGTGACCGTGTTGCCGACCCGGTTCAGGCCGGTGACGGTCGAGGCGTTGCGGGCGTCGGTCCAGTCCAGGAGTTGTTTGGCGGAGACGATCGGGACGTTCTTCGCTTTCGCCGAGGCGATCAGCGCGGCCTCGATGTCGAGCTGGCCCACGTTGCCGACCCCGCCGTTGGCGTTCGCCGAGTCGGTGTGGTTGTTCATCACGAACGCGCCGTAGAAGCCGTCGTTGTTGGCACCGCTGACGAGTTGGTCGAACGTGTCCGGATAGACCTGTTGGAATTCGTCGTTGATCTGCGTGGTGCCCTGGTAGATGTCGATCATCTGACCGCTGGGATCGGTGAAGCGCATCGGGAATCCGGAGCCGGTGAAGAATCCGGGACTGGCCTTCATCAGCGACCCGCCCCAGGTGTTCTTCCAGTAGTCGGGCATGTAGTAGTAGTTCGTGTCGAGCCGGATTCCCTTGGCCCGGGCGATCGTCGCGTTGGAACTCCAGTCCGGCCAGATCAGGCAGTGGGTCCGGTTGGTGGTCGGCTTCAGCGGGGCGTAGCGGGTGAAGTCGTCCAGGCTGTTCTCGTACACCGCGGAGAGTTCGGCGTTGATGTCCGTCTGCGACGCGCCGGCGCGCAATTGCGGACAGCTGCCGTTCTCGTCGACGTGTCGGGCGATCTCGAAGCCCTGGGCGGTCCAGCTCTGTACGTCGGACACCGGGGGTGCCTGGGTGCCCTGGGGTCCCGGGCCCCAGACGTAGATGGTGCCGCGCATACATTTCCAGTTCCGGACCGCGGCGTCGCGCAGGGCCGCGATGGGGCTGGAGCAGTTCGGGTCGGAGCTGTTGTTGTTGTAGCGGGTGACCCGGCCCTGCATGTCGCTGAGGTTTTGGCCGTGGTTGTCGCCGGTGGAGACCATCACGACCTTGAGCAGGTCGGGGGCGGCGGTGGCGGCGTTACCGGGCAGGTACCAGGTCCTGGGGATCGGGGCCTTGGCGCGGTTGCCGATCTCGATCAGGTTGGCGAACAGGCGCTGCTGTTCGTCGGCCTGCGGGACGCGGACGCGGCTGAGGTCGATCCAGTCCGGGTAGAACATGTCGTCGGCGCGCATCAGCGGGCCGCCGCTGTCCGAGAAGTTGTCGTTCTCGACTCCGGCCTGGGCGGGGTTGCCCTGGCGGGTCTGCACGATGGAGCGGGCCAGGTCGTAGGTGAAGGCGGAGGCGGTGCCGCTGCCGACGGTGCGGGTGGTGACGGCCGGGCCGAGTGGGCTGGTGCCGGTGCGGGTGTACAGGTCCGCGACGCGGATCGTGCCGACGCCGCCGGGGACCGTCCATACGTCGGCGGGGCCGTGGTACTGCATGCTCAGTTGGCTGTAGATGCCGGCGCCGGGCGCGGTGCCGCTGTCGACCTTCATGTATTGGTTCGCCTGGAAGCCGCCGGAGGTGCCGAGGCCGAGCAGGCCGGCCAGGGCGGCGCGCGGGTGCATGGCGATCAGGTTGCCGCCGGCGTTGACCCACGTGGTGAGGTCGGCGACCAGTTGCGCGGAGGGGGCGAAGTCGCCGAGGACGACGGTGGTGTAGCCGTTCAGTACGGTCGCGGTGACGGTGCTCGCGTCCTTGACCGCGAAGGAGTTCAGGCCCTCGGCCCGCAGGATTTCGGTGTAGTAGCAGCTGAAGGGGTTCGAGTCGGCCTTGATCACCAGGATCGGGCCGGTGTTCGGCGCGTCGCACGGCGGGGTGGGCGGTGCCTGGCCGGTGGTGAAAGCCCAGTTGGCGTCGGGCATCGCGTTGTCGGAGCGGTCCTTGACCCCGCCGACGGTGAGTGTGTACGGCGTGCCGTAGGCCAGTTCGGCGTTCGGCTTGAGGGTGAGCTGGGTCGGGTTGGTGGGGTTGTCGAATTCGAGTTCGGCGGGTACGACCGTGCCGTTGCGCTTGAGTTCGAAGGTCAGGCCGGTGGTCTTGAGCGGTTCGCTGAAGGTGACCGAGGGTTGTACGCCGGCGAGTACGCCGTTGGCGTTGGGTGTCGGCGACTGGTCGGTGATGGCGGGGGCGACGGTGTCCTCGGCGTTGGTGCTGAAGACCACGTCGACCCAGTAGTTGCTGCCGTTCCAGCTGTCGGTCGGGTAGATGCTGCCGGCGTTGT
This sequence comes from Embleya australiensis, assembly GCF_051903075.1. Classification (NCBI taxonomy): domain Bacteria; kingdom Bacillati; phylum Actinomycetota; class Actinomycetes; order Kitasatosporales; family Streptomycetaceae; genus Embleya; species Embleya australiensis. Next base: position 6,307,621 of record NZ_CP182422.1, on the reverse strand, counting down.
ACTTGTAGACGCCGTTGCCGCCGTCGACGCCGTCGGCGAGTGCGCTGATCATCGTGTTGCCGACGGCCTGGGAGAACGAGGCGGTGTTGGCCGGGTAGTTGCCGTTGGGCGCGAAGTAGGACGCGACATAGGTGACGCCGGCGTGCACGGTGATCGGGGTGGGCAGGTCGACGGTCTGCCAGCCGGTTCCGGTGCGGTTGACGTTGGGTACGGTGGCGAGCCGGGTCTGGGTGTTCTTGTCCCACAGACTGACCGCGTAGGGGCCGGTGCTGCCGGCGAGTTTCCAGAACCTGATCGACTTGATCTGGCCGTCGGCGGTGGTGCGGAACTTGACGCCGACCTCGACGCTGTTGTTGTCGGTCTGGTTCGGGGTGGTCGGGCTGACCGGGCCGGTCCAGATGCTGGTCTCGATGTTCTGGGTACTGCCGTTGCCGGTGGTGAAGGACCAGGACTTGGTCGCCGCGGTGTTGCCGGCGGCGTCCTTGGCGCCGGACACGCTCACGGTGTAGCCGGTGGACGCGGCGAGTGCCGAAGTGGGGGTGAACGTGGCGGTGTTGCCGTTGTAGGACGCGGCGCCCGGGACGGCCGGGCCGCCGGTCCGGGTGACCGCCCACTGCACGGTGGCGGGTTGGACCGGTTCGCTGAAGGTGACGGACAGCGGTGCGGCGGTGGCCACTCCGGTGGCGTTGGCGGCCGGGACGGTCTGGGTGGCCGTGGGCGGCGTGGTGTCGGCGCCGGGGACGAAGGAGACGTCGACCCAGTAGTTGCCGGCCCGGTAGGAGTCGGTCGGCATGCCGCCGCCTGGGTTGTACGTGTAGACGCCGTTGCCCTGGGTGCCGTTGCTCGCCGGGGCGAGGAGTTGTTCGACCGTGCGGTCGGTCGCGAAGTAGTCGGCGGTGACCGTGTAGCGGCCGACCGGCGCGACGTAGGAGGCGATGTACTCGGTGCCGGCGGTGACGGGGATCGGCGCGGCGAACGTGGCGCTCTGCCAGCCGGACGTGCTCTCACCGGTGAAGGTCACCGAAGTCGCGGTGCCGGTCGCGGTGTTCCAGATCCGGCCCGTGTGGGTGCCGGTGTTGGCCGCGTCCTTCCAGAACTTGACCTGGGTGATCGTGCCGTCCTGGGCGGGCTTGAAGCGCACGCCCAACTCGACGGCCACCGCGTCGGTGTCGGTCACCGCGCCGCCCGGGGTGGCGCCCGCGAACAGCGAGCACGGACTGCATGGCGCGGCCTGGGCCGCGGTGATCGGGGCGAACAGGGTGAACAACAATGCGCCGATCGCGGCGAACGTGATGCTCGCCCATGTCCCTCGGCGTTGTCGAAGTCCCGGTCTGGTTCTGGCGCAGGCGGCCTTCATCGAGTTGGTGCTCCTCAATGGCATGACGGTCGGTCGTCGGTTCGTGGGTTCGGGCGGGTGTGGGCGCGCCGGAGCTCGGGCCGCCGCGCCGGTCCCGGAGACCGGGCCGCCGGCGGCGTGTTGCCGCCGGCCGCGCGGTTTCCGTGTGTCGGCGCCGGCCGGTGCCGGTTGCCGGCGCCGGGACCGGGCTGGGACTGGTTGTCGGGGACTGGTCGGCGGCGACTAGTTGGTGGTGAAGACGACGTCCGCCCAGTAGTTGCTGTCGTTCCAGGTGCTTGTCGGGAAGCCGGTACCGGTCGTGTACACGCCGTTGCCGCCGACGGTGCCGGAGGCGGGGGCGGTGATCGGTCCGGTTCCGGCCGCCGCCGTCAGGCCGCCCTCGGTGGAGGAGTAGCGGCCCACGGGTGCGTAGTACGAGGCCACGTAGGTGGTGTTGGCGGCGATCACGACCGGTTGGGCGAAGTTCACCTGTTGCCAGCCCGACGCGCTCTCGCCGGTGAAGGTCGCACTGGTCAGGATGCTGCCCGTGGCGGACCAGATGGTCCCGGTGTGTGTGCCGGTGTTGCTCGGGCCCTTGTAGAACCGCAGGCCGGTGATCTTCCCGGGCACGGTGGTGCGGAATTTGACGCCGAGTTGCATGCCGGCGGTGTCGGTGTCGGAGAGTACGGCCGGCGTCGCCGTCGCGGGCCAGATGGTGCAGGACGGATTGCAGGTGGGCGGCGGGGTGCTGCCGGCCGTGGTGAAGGACCAGTATTTGTCGGCCATCGGCGTGCCGTCGGCGGATTGTGCGCCGCTGAGGGCGACCGAGTAGGTGGCGCCGGGTATCAGGTCGGTGGTCGGATCGAACGTGGCGACCCTGGTCGTGGCGTTGTAGCTCGCGGTTCCGGTGACCCGGCCGCTTTCGCCCCGGTCGATGGTCCAGACGATCGTCGCGGGCTGGACCGCCACGTCGAACGTGGCGGTGATGTTGCCGCCGACCGGGGCGAAGCCCTCCCCGTTCGCCGGGACGGTCGTGGTGACCTGCGGCGCGGTGCCGGTCGGGCCGCCGTTGGTGGTGATGAACACCGGGTCGACCCAGAAGTTGGAGTCGTTCCAGGTCGAGGTCGGGAATCCGGTGCCGTAGCGGTACACCCCGTTGCCGCCGGCGGCGTTGCTCGCCGGCGCGGTGAGCGGGCCGCGGATGTGCGCGGTGGTCAGGCCGCCCTGGTCGGCGGAGTATCTGCCGTTGGGGGCCAGGTAGGACGCCACGTAGGTGGTGCCCGCGGTGACCGCCACGGGCTGAGCGAACGTCACCTGCTGCCAGCCGGACCCGGTTTCGTTGCCGAACGTGGCGGTGGCGAGTCGGGTGCCGGTCGCGGACCACAGGGTCCCGGTGTGCGTACCGGTGTTCGCGGCGTCCTTCCAAAAGCGCACGCCGGTGATGAAGCCGGCCCGGTCGGGTTGGAACTTGACGCCGAGTTCGGTGGCGGCGGTGTCCGGGTCCGGTCCGGCCGAGGGTTGGTCGGTCGGCGCCCACAGGGTGCATGGACACGTGACGGGTTGCGGTGGGCCGCCGAGGGTCACGGTGACGCCCGCCGACGGGGTCTCGGTACGGGCGCTGTCGTCGGTGGCACGGGTCTTGATGGTGATCGTGCCGCCGGCGCCGGTGGTGAACACGTAGGTCCAGTTGTCCCGGCCGGTGGTGGCGGGGTGCCAGGTCGCGCCGTTGTCGACGGAGACCTCGACGCCGCCGACCCGGCCGCCGGTGTCGGTCGCGGTGCCGGTGATGGTGACGTTGGAATTGGTGGGCAGGCTGCCGCCGTTGGTCGGCGCGGTGATGGTCGAGGTGGGCGGCGTGGTGTCGGTGCTCTGGGTCGCGGCGACCATGCCGCTCATCAGCGTGCCCGGTTGTACGCCCATGTCGGCGAACAGGTTGATCGTGGCCTGCTGCATCGCGGTGTCCACGGTGCCGTTCGCGCCGACCCGGTACACGTCCAGGCCCCAGGCCCACTGCACGGTGCCCGCGCCGAAGACGAGGGCGCCGCTGGGCGCGCGGTACAGGGTCAGGCTGTGCGTGGAACTGCCGTCGGCGTAGGTCGAACCCTGGTCCTGGAGCACCGACATGCCGGACTTGACCGTGGTGGACAGGCGGATCAGGCCCGCGGGTCGGGCGCCGTTGTCCAGGTCGGAGTCCCACTCGTAGCCCAGCGTGCCGCTGCCGAGGGTGGTCTGCGCGGTGAGTCCGAGGGTGGCCAGGCGGGTGTTGCGCCACAGGCGCAGCCGCCCGTCGGCGCCGTTGGCGTTCATGTCGGTGGTGCAGCAGTTGACGGTGAAGATGGTGCCGGTGACGTTGTTCTCCGGTCGGCCGCCGTCACCGGGTGGCGAGAAGCGCGGGTCGCGCCAGGTGCCGGTCCACGTGCTCGGGCCCAGCGGGTCGATCGACTGGTTGGCGTGGGTGTCCTTGTAGGCGACCAGGTTGCGGTGGTCGGGGCCGTTGCCGTTGATCCCGCCGTTCTCCCAACGGGTCTTCCAGAACATCTCGTTGCCGGAGAAGAAGGCGAGGTTGACGCCCGCGTCCCGGGCCGCCTCGACGTTGGCGCGTTGTGGGCCGGACCAGTATTCGTCGTGGCCGACGGACAGGAACACCTTGTGGTTCTTGATCAGTTGGCCGCGTCGATCGGTGTCGACGCCGGTCGTGTAGGAAACGTCGTAACCATTGCGTTCGATGAAGCGCAACATCGCGAACTCGGCGTTGAACAGCGAGTCCTCGGGATTGTCGGCGCGCGTGGTGAACGGCCGGTTGTAGCTGACCTTGTAGGCGCGCCCCACCGGTTGTCCGGTGTACAGGTCGTTGCCGCCGTAGGCGTTGTACGCCTGCCATGTGGTGTCGGAGGACTGCATCAGCAGTGCCGAGTGCGACGCGTCGTTGCGGACGATGAACGGGATCTGGCTCGCGCCGGAACTGCCGTCGGTGCGGGTGGGTTTGGCGATGTAGTAGCCGGATACCGCGTCGGCGGGCACGGTCCAGGACGCGGAGTCGGTCCAGTTGGAGCAGTCGATCAGACCGGTCACCAGGTTGTCGATGTCGCAGTCGTCCTGCCGCTTGGGCGTCGTGGCGGAGGCCGGAATCGTGTAGACCTTGCGCGCGCCGTTGCCGTTGTACCAACCGAGTCGGTAGATGTCGACGCGGTAGGAGCTCGCGGTGGTGTCGATCCGGAACTTGATCTGGCCACCGGCGTTGACGCTGATGTCCGTGGAGTAGCCCTGGATGGCGTTGCTGCCGGCGCCGCTGACGTCCCATTCGGTCCGCGGGTTGCCGGTCTTGCTGTTCTCGCAGGCGATGGCGTTGGCGACCGGCGCGTCACAGGGACCCGCGGCCGCCTTCGGTGTCTCCGGTGCCGCGACGGTCAATGCGAGCAGCAGCGCGAACAGTGTCGGTATCGTCGCTCTGCGCAGCCTTGGCCTGGGTATCTTCATGAGTGTCCCCCACCCGAATATCGGTCCCCGGGGCGGTGTCCCGGGGCCGAGATACGGGAAAGTGTGGCGTACGTTCCGGCCTGTTGTCCGGGTTTTGCCCTCTCGTGAAGCGGGCCGTGGGTACAGTGCGGGGGGCCGGGGGTGGGGCGACTCCGGGCCGAGCCCGGGGAGTTCGAATCGGCGACTCGGGTGGGGACGGTTGGGCGCGACGGTCCGGGGGGACTTTGTGAAGGTAGTGATCACCGGCGGTGCCGGTTTCATCGGCGCGAATCTGGCCGCTTCGTTGCAGGGCCACGACGTGGTGCGCGACGTGCACGTGGTCGACGATCTGTCCACGGGATCGCTCGCGAATCTCACCGGCTTGAAGGTGACGTTCCATCAGGGCTCGATCCTGGAACCGGAGTTGCTCGACCGCGCGTTCGTGGGTGCGGACGCGGTGGTGCACCTGGCCGCGTTGCCGTCGGTGCCCCGGTCGGTGGAGGCGCCGCTGGCCAGCCACCATGCCAACGCGACGGGCACTCTAGAGGTGTTGGAGGCGGCGCGGCGGGCCGGGAACATCCACGTGGTGGCCGCGTCCTCGTCGTCGGTGTACGGCGCGAATCGCGAGTTGCCCAAGCGGGAGGACATGCGCACCGCGCCGCTGAGCCCTTACGCGGTGAGCAAGTTGGCCACCGAGGCGTATCTGATCGCGTACGGCAACTGCTACGGGCTGCCGGTGTTGCCGTTCCGGTTCTTCAACGTCTTCGGCCCCGGCCAGCCGGCCGATCACGCGTACGCCGCGGTGATTCCGCGCTTCGTGGACGCGGCGTTGGCGGGTCGGCCGCTGTCGGTGCAGGGTGACGGCGAGCAGACGCGCGACTTCACCAACATCGACAGTGTGTGTGCGGTGTTGACCGACGCGGTGTTGCGCCGGGTGGTCTCGGACATCCCGGTCAACCTGGCCTTCGGCTCCCGGACTTCGTTGAACGCGCTGATCACCCTGCTGGCGGAGGTGCTGGGGCATGCGGTCGAGGTGGAGCACACCTCCCCCAGGCCCGGTGACGTGCGGGACTCCCAGGCGGACGGGTCGCGGTTGCGCGCGTTGTTCCCGGCGGCCGAGCCCGTCGAGTTGCGTGACGGGCTGGCCCGGACGGTCGAGTGGTTCCGGTCGCGACTCGGCTGAGGCGCGGTCGGGCGGGTCAGTCGTCGGCGGGTGTGCGGAGGGGGCGGGCGGGTGCGCCCACCACGGTGGTGCGGGCGGGCACGTCGCGCGTGACCACGGCGCCCGCGCCGACGAAGGCGTCCGGGCCGATGGTCAGGCCCTGGAGGACGACGGCGTTGCTGCCGACGGTGGCGCCCGCGCACAGGTGCACGTTGCCGGAGATGTTGGCGCCCGGATACACGGTGGCGCGCGTGTCGAGCACGGCGTCGTGGCCGATGGTGGCGTTGTAGTGGACCTGTGCGTGCGGGCCGAGGGTGACGCTGCTGGAGACGTACGCGTTGGCCTGGACGAGGCAGCCGGGCGCGAGCACCGTCTCCGGCGCGATCACCGCGCGCGGATGTACGAGGGTGGCCGGGCGCAGTCCCCGCCGCTCCATCAGGAGGGCGAGCCGGGCCCGGGCGGCGGGGGCGGCGATGCCGACCAGATATTCGCCGCCGACGGCCTCGTCGGGACGCAACACCGGCAGTCCGCGGACCTGTTCGCCGGCGCGGGCGTCGTCGAGGAACGCGGTGACGGTGAGCGCGGCGGCGAGCGCGGTATCGAGGGCTTCGCGGCCGACGCCGCCGGCTCCGCAGATGTAGAGCTGCATGGGGGACATCCTGGCACCGCCGGGCGGTCGGGGTGGGGCACACACGAACGCGAGCGTGGGCACGAACGCGGTCGCGGGCGCGGCAGGGCGGGCCCGGATCGTCGAGTGGAAGCGAATGGTGCGGTGAGTGCTGACCGAGAAGGCGACCTTCGGGTGCACGACAGGGCGCGATATCTGTCCCGACTGGATCCGCCGGGTGCCGCGCTGATCGCGGTGGCGGCGTTGTGGGCTCCGGTGGCGGCGGCGAACCGGGTGGGTGCGCCGGGGAGGTATCTGCTGGCGCTGGCGGTGGTGGCCGGGGCGTACGTGCTGGGGCGGTTGTGCGGCGGGCGGTTCGCGTTACCCGTGCCGGCGATGCTCGCCGGCGCGGTGACGGTGATGTTGGTGGTGTGGCCCGACGCGGTGAGTGGGGACGCGACGGCGCCGCCGTTGGATTATGGGAACGCCGACGGGGCGCTGGTGGCGCAGGGGGTGGGGGCGGCGTGTCTGGCCGCGCTGGCCGCCGGGTCGGGTCGGTGGCGGGCCGGACTCCTGGTGTTGGCCGGGGTGTTGGTGGTGGGTACGTTCGCGACGCGGTCGGTGGCCGCGGCGGCGGGTGCGCTGGCGGTGTTGTCGACCGCGCTGCTGGCGCCGCTGGTGCGGCGGCGGGGCACGGTCGTGGCGCTGTCGGCGCTGTGTGCGGCCGGGGTGGTGCTGGGCACCGTGGTCCTCGGGGCGCTGGGTACGCGGACGGAGGGCGTCGAGGGCGCCGCCCGGGCGGGGTTGACCGAGCGTCGGGTGCAACTGTGGGGCGACGGCGTGCATCTGACGAAGCGTTTCCCGGTGCGCGGGACGGGTCCCGGCACGTTCGTGGAGAACAGTCCGACCGTGCGTTCGGACGCGGATGTGCACTCGGCGCATTCGATGTGGCTGCGGCAGAGCGCCGAGCAGGGCGTCCCCGGGGCGCTGTGTCTGGTCGCCGTGGTGGGATGGGTGTACGTGCGGTTGTGGCGCTCGGCGCGGTCGCCGGCGGTGGTGGCGGTGGGGTCGGTGACCTTCACGGCGTTCGTGGTGCAGGCGTCGATGGACTATGTGGCCGAGTTTCCGGCGGTGTTGGCGGCGGTCGGGGCGCTGGTGGGGGTGGCGACGGCGGGGCCGGACGCGCGGGCGCGGGCGGTCCCGGCGGTGGGGGTTTCGTAGCGCTGGCGGGGTCGTTCCCGGCGTGATCGGGTGAACGAGGCGGCCGGTGGTCCAAGTTGACGGCCGGAGTTGCCGGGGGCGCGGTTTGTCCGGATCGGCGAGCTTGAGGGCTTTGCTCAAGCTTTGGCCGCTTCACCCGATCTACGCTCGGGAAACCTCAGATGAAGCTCAGATCCGTCACGTCGAGGCGGGTCCCCGTCTATTTTGTGGAATCGCCGCACCACGGGCGCACCTATTTCCCAGGCAAGGGGAATGTCACGTCGATTCGCAGGTTTGTCGATCTGCGTGCAGGATTGCCGGAATCCCGTTTCGAGTTCGTTGCGGGATTTTCCAGAGAATGAGAACAGTCGGGACGGACGGTCCGGGGGGCCGTCTGCCGTTCGGGTGGGTACGAGCCCCGGCATCCCGTTGTACGTGCAGGTCACTGCCCTGTCGTCAGGCGGGCGTCGGACCGGCCGGCCGCCGGGCCGGCGCGGTGAACCGACGTCTCGCCATGCCCCCGAAACGGTGTCGGATGGTTCCGAAAAGCCCAACTCGAAATTCTGCGCCGGCTCTTTCGAATACGCTGCGCGGCTGCTTCAATGCCCACTGATCTCCGGGTGACCCCGGTATCACCTGTTCAGTGGGAGGGCACGATCAGCAGCACGACGGCCGCCAAGCCTTTCGGCGCGGACTTCTGGAGCGGCAACCGGGGCGTGGGCTGGCTCGCCCTGCTCGAACTCGTGATCCTCGTCGTGGTGTTGCTGCGGGTGTTGTCCCGACGGGCCGGTCCGCGCGGCCTGTTCCGCGGGTTCGGGCATCAGGTGGCCGCGACGGGGCGGGCGTTCGCCGCGCCGTTCGTCGCCTGGCGGCGGGATCGCCGCGGGGTCGCGGTGCTGGCCCGGCATCTGGGTGCGCCGGAGACTTTCGAACACGCCACGCGGGCGCTGGGCGCGGCCCGGGCGGCGGGGGCGCGGCCGTGGGCGGTGGTGCTGACGGGCGAGCGCGTGGCGGTACGGCTCGCGGCGGTCCGGGCGCCGGAGGCCGCAGAGCCCTGGGTGGTGGACCCGGACGACGCGCTGGTGTGGACGGCCGCGGTGGCCGATCTGGGTGTGCCCGAGCCGACGGAGGCCGTGCCGCTGCCGATCGTGGTCGGGTTGATCGGGGCCGATGTGGTCCTGCTGGATGCGGCGGCGGTGGGGCCGGTGCTCACCGTGACCGGGGACCGGGCGGGCACGGATCTGGGTCATGCGTTGACCGCGCAGCTGGTTCGGCGGTTGCCCTCGGGTGTGGTCGGCGTGGCTCACGGTGTGCATCCGGGGTTCCCCGGGCGGTCGACGGCCGAACTGGCCGCCGATCCGGCGGTACGCGTCCTGGTGTGCGCCGAGCCCGCTCCGGAGGCGGCGGGTGAACCGGCGGCGTTCGCGGCGCGGCCGGGGCGTACGGTGCTCGTCCTCGGGGAAGTGCGGGGGCGGCGGCTGAGCCTGCGTCCGGACGCCTTCGGGGTGTTGCCCGCCGCGGACGGCCTGGGCCCGGTCGAAACGGCCGGCCTGGCGCGTGCGGTGGCCCGCGTGATTCGGTCCGGGCGCCCGACGGGGCCGGCGGCGGACACGGCTCGGACGGTGCCGGGGGGCGTGGGCGGAACGGGTGCGGCGCGGGCAGGAGTTGCGGACGTCGCGCCCGTGCGGGTCGGTGCGGGAGCTTCGTCCCGAAACAGTACGGATGTCGGCGGCGGCGCGCTGGACCGGGCGGACGGTGTGATCGCGCCCATCGGTGGGCAGCGCGCGGCCGGCTTGGGAGGCGGTACGGCCGGCGCGGGCGGGGCCGGCCGAGTCGGCGATGTGGTCACGGTCGGTGCGGTCGGGCGTCCCGCGCGGACGGGCGGTGACGGTGGCCCGGTCGAGGGTGCCGCTCCGGCGGTGGAGCCGGGCGCGGCGGAGTCCGTGGACGGGCGGCGGGATGGTTCCGGCTCGGCGGACGGGGTGGGCCACGGGCGGGTGAGCACGCGGGCCTCCTCGGGCAGTGCCGCCACGGCCACCGCGTCGGCATCGGGCCCAGCGAGTACCGGCGCGTCGGCGTCGGCTGCCCCGCCCGCATCGGGTCCTGCGGGTGCCGGGGCGTCGCTGAGCGCGTCGGCGTCCGCGACCGCCGCTGCGGATGCGGGAGTTCCGGGTCTGGCTCGATCGCGCGTGTCGCCGTCAACGGCCGGGCAGCGGCGATCCGACGCCGATCTCCGCTCCGAGGGCGGGGCCGAGCCGGCCTCCCCCACACCCGAAGCGACCCACCGCCCGACTCCGGCAGCCTCGCAGCGGCACACGACCGCAACCCCCGCGGCATCCGCGAACACGGGATCGCCAACCCCGCCGCCAACCCCCGAAAGGCCACCGGCCGCAACCACCGCCGGCCGCCGGCCCCCGGCCTTCGCCTCGGCCCGCCAACCCCACCAACCCACCGAACCGCCCACGGCAACCGGCGTACCCCAGCCGCCCGTTACGCCGTCGGCGACCGCCGTGTCGACCGCGTCCACGCCCACCACCCCCGAGCCCCCCGTCGCGTCCGACGTGCTCGGGGTGGGTGAGTCCGCCGCCCCGACCATCGACCCCGCCCGGCCGTGACCGTCGTCCGTGTGCTTTTGGAGGCGATCCCATGCGATTGACCATCACCGTGTCCGAGCCCGCGCGGGGGCGGCGGGAGTCGATCCTGGTCGACGCGCCGGCCGAGAGCACCGTTCGGGATCTGCTCGAACACCTCGCCGACACGCATGACCTGGGCGCGCCCGGGTTGCCCTGCCGGCTCGGGGACACCGTGCTCGACCCCGACGACGCCCTTTCGGCCTGCGGCATTCGCGAGGGCGGCGAACTCACGCTCGGGGCGGCACGCGTCGAGCCGCCCCCGTGCCCCGATCCGCCGCTCGTCGAGCTGCACCACGCGGCGGGGCCCGGGGCCGGGCGGATCTGGCCGCTGCCGATGGGTACCTACGACATCGGCTCGGCCCCGGAATGCGCGATCCGGATCGATGAACCCGGCGTACCGACGCACGGGATCCGGGTCACGGTCGGCCCGAACGGCAAGGTGCGGGTCGCCGCGCCGGCCGGGAGCGAGATCCGGCTCGGGCGGGTGTACCGGACCAAGGAGGACACGCCCGAGCGGCCGGTCGATCCCAAGGACAAGGAGTTCGCCGACGAGCCGCCGCCGGACCCGGAGGCGCCGATCGTCGACGAGGTCGCCTGGGACCTCGGCGTGGGCCTGACCGTGGGCCCGGTACTGCTGCGCCCCGCCGCGCCGTTCGACGCGGGCGCGGACATCGTGCCCTCGGCCGACGGCGCGGGCCTCGACTTCAACCGGCCGCCGAGGATCGTGGAGCCGGTCCAGGGCGGCCGGTTTCGGATCCCGACCCGGCCGCGCGGCTCGTTCCGGCAGCCGTTCCCGATGCTGGTCACGCTCGCGCCGATGTTGCTCGGGCTGGTCATGGTGAAGGTCTTCCACTCCTACTTCTTCCTGATCTTCGCGATCTTCAGCCCGATCATGGCGCTGGCCAACTGGATCTCCTCGCGGCGCAGCGGACGCAAGCAGTTCGTCAAGGACCTGGCCGCCTACCGGGTGCGCAAGGCGGAGGTGCTGGCCGAGGTGGCCGCGAGCACGGAGGTGGAGCGGCAGGGGCGGGTTGACGCGATCCCGGACCCGTCGACGACCGGTCTGTTCGCCACCGGTCCGGGGCAGCGGTTGTGGGAGCGGCGTCGGGTCGATCCGGACCATCTGGTGTTGCGCGTGGGCACGTCGGCGCACACCTCGCTGAACGAGGTCGAGGATCCCGATTCGCAGTCGTTGGAGCGGCGCGCGACGTGGACGGTACCGGACGTGCCGACGGCGGTGGATCTGCCGCAGCAGGGTGTACTCGGCGTGGCCGGGCCCGGTGGGCCGGCGTTGCGGATGGCCGGGTGGCTGGTCGCGCAGGCGGCGATCCTGCACAGTCCTCGGGATGTGCAGGTGCGGTTGCTCACCGGGGCGGCGGGGGCCGAGGAGTGGGGGTGGCTGGCCTGGTTGCCGCATGCGCGCGGCACGGTGCCCGGTGGGCCCGAGGTGTTGCTCGGCAGCGATCCGGAGACGATCGCGGCGCGGGTCGCGGAGTTGGTCCAGGTGGTACGGGCGCGCCGGGCCGCCGCCGAGACGTTGTTGCGCAACGCGGTGTTCGCCGAGCCGGACATCGTGCTGGTGGTGGACGGCGCCCGGCGGCTGCGGGAGATCCCGGGCATGACGCAGGTGTTGCAGGAGGGCCCGCAGGTACGGGTGTTCTCGATCTGCGTGGACACCGAGGAGCGTTTCCTGCCGCAGGAGTGCACGGCGGTGATCGGCCTGGCCGACGCGGGGCAGGGGCGTGGTCCGGTCGCGACGTTGCGCCGGCACGGCACGCCGACGGTCGCCGATGTGCGGCCGGATCTGCCGACGCCGGCGTGGTGCGAGTCGATCGCGCGGGCGTTGGCGCCGGTGCGGGACGTGACCTCGCCGGACGAGGGCGCGCTGCCCGATCGGGTGTTGTTGCCGGAGTTGTTGGCATTGGATCCGCCGGACCCGGCGACGATCGGCGAGCGTTGGCGGCGGCGGCCCGCGTCCACGCGGGCGTTCCTGGGCGCGGGCTACGACGGCCCGGTCTCGTTCGACCTGGTCCTCGACGGTCCGCACGCGTTGATCGCGGGTACCACGGGATCGGGCAAGTCGGAGCTGTTGCAGTCGTTCGTGGCCGCGCTTGCGGCGGCGAACCGACCGGACGAGTTGACCTTCGTGCTGGTCGACTACAAGGGCGGCTCCGCGTTCAAGGACTGCGTCGAACTCCCGCACACGCTCGGCATGGTCACCGACCTCGACGCCCAGCTGGTGCATCGGGCGATGGCCTCGCTCGGCGCCGAACTCACGCGCCGTGAGCTGCTGTTGGCGATGGTGGGGGCGAAGGACCACGCGGAGTATCGGGGCAAGCGCATGCGGGACGCGGAGTTGCCCGCGCTGCCGCGACTGCTGTTGATCGTGGACGAGTTCGCCACGCTGGTGCGTGAGGTGCCGGACTTCATCCCGGGTCTGGTCGGGATCGCCCAGCGCGGTCGTTCGCTGGGGATCCACATGGTGCTCGCCACGCAGCGTCCGGCCGGGGTGATCACGGCGGACATCCGGGCCAATACGAATCTGCGGATCGCGTTGCGGGTGACCGACGCCGGGGAGAGTTCGGACGTGATCGACACCAAGGACGCGGTGGCGATCTCCTCGTCCACGCCGGGTCGGGCGCTGGCCCGGACCTCGCATCACACGGTGATCCCGTTCCAGACGGCGTACGCGGGCACCGAACGGGTGGACAGCAAGGCCGATCCCGACGCGATCCGGGCGCTGCCCGCTCCGGTGGAGCCGGTACGCCCGCAGACCTCGGTGTTGTCCTGGAGCCGGCTGGGTCGACCGCGTCCGCCCGCCGTCGAGGTGGACATCGAGCCACAACCACAGCCGGGGGACGCCGAACCGACCACCGATCTCAAGGAGTTGGTCACCGCGATCTCGGCGGCGGCCGCGGCCCTGCCGGACTTCGTCAAACCGCCGAGCCCGTGGCTGGACCCGCTGCCGCATCGGGTGCTGCCGGCGGATCTGCCGCCGGCCGCGCCCGGTGCCGAACGGCCGCCCGGCGCGCTGGAGCCGGTGGCGTGGGCGATGGAGGACGTACCGCATCTCCAGGCGCGCAAGCCGGTGTTGCTCGACCCGAGCACGTTCGGCCACCTGTTCGTGGTGGGCGCGCCGCGCACCGGGCGCAGCCAGTTGTTGCGCACGATGGCGGCGGCGCTGGCCCGGCGGCACTCGTGCGGTGTGGTGCACATCCAGGCGATCGACGCCGGCGGTGGGGCGTTGGCCGCGCTGGCCGATCTGCCGCACTGCGGCACGGTGGTGCCGCGCAACGACCTGAGCCGGATCGACCGGTTGATCTCTCGGCTCGGCGAGGAGTTGAGCAGCCGTCAGGAGCTGTTGTCCCGGCAGGCGTGCGCGAATCTGACCGAGTTGCGGGCGAGCGACGCGCGGGGATGTCCGGCGCATGTGTTCCTGCTGATCGACGGGTGGGATCCGCTGGCGCCGACGTTGTACGAGTACGACGACGGCCGGGTGATGAACGAGGTGGTGCGGTTGTTGCGCGAGGGCGCGGCGGCGGGGATCCATCTGGTGATGACCTCGGAACGCACGTTGATCAACGGGCGGTTGTCCTCGGTCAACGACGACATGGTGCTGTTGCGGCTGGCCGATCGGGCCGAGTATTCGGGCGCGGGGGTGCCGCGGACCGCCATCCCGGGGTCGATGCCGCCGGGGCGCATCCTGCTGTCGGGTTCGTGGACCGAGGCGCAGGTGTGTCTGCTCGGTCCGGGTGAGAGCGGGCGCGAGCAGGTCGAGGCGCTGCGCCGGATCGCGGCGGACGCCCGCGAGCGGGACGCGGGGGTGGATCCGGCGCGGCGGCCGTTCGTCCTGGCGCCGCTGCCCGCCTCGATCACCTTCGCCGAGGCGTACGAGGCGGTGACCGAGGAGCAACGCCGCCCGCTGTGGGGGCTGTTGGGGATCGGCGGTGACGCGGTGGGCGCGGTCGGCGCGGATTTCGCCGACGCGCAGCACACGTTCGCGGTGGTCGGGCCGCCCGGCAGCGGGCGCAGCAACACGCTCGCGACGATGGCGGTGTCGCTCCTGGCGAGCGGGACCCGGGTGGTGGCGATCACACCGCGCGATTCGCCGCTGCGTCTGTTGCGGGCGCATCCGCTGGTGACGCTGGTGGAGGGGGCCGACTCGGACGGGTCGCGGACCTCGGCGGCGGTGGCGGAACTGGCGGGGCCTGCGGTGGTGTTGATCGACGACGCGGATCTGCTGTCGGAGATGGGGTCGATGGTCGGGTACGCGCTGCGCGATGTGATCGGTTCCGGCCGCGACCGGGGCATCGGGTTGGCGTACGCGGCGACGGCCGAGACGTTGTTGCAGTCGCTCAGCGGGTGGTTGGGCGATGTCCGGCGCAACCGGCAGGGCATCCTGCTGTCGCCGCAGCTCGGTGGGGAGGGTGATCTGATCGGTGCCCGGTTGCCCACCGAGCGGGTTCGGCAGCCGCTGCGGATCGGCCATGCCTGGATCCGGGACCGGAAGGGTTTCCTGGCTCCGGTGCTGGTGCCGGAGACACAACTGCGCCCCGCCGCCGAATGACGGCGGGGGGCGCGGGAGGGCGGCGGCGCGGTTCCCGGTGGTCGATCCACGCGGGAACCGCGGGCCGGGTCAGGTGGTGTGCGCGGGCGGCGGCTTGACGTCCTCGCCGTCGAGGCTGCGCAAATTGCTCACCACGACCTGGAAGGTGTCGCTGAACTGCTTGATCGAAACCATTGCCTTGTCGAGTGAAGTGGTCAACTCGTCATAGGACTGGGTCATCTGCGGGCTGGTCTTCCGCAGATAAAGGCCACCGTCGGGGTTCAGCAATGCCGTCACGACGCCCCGCAGACTCTGCAATGCGTCCTGTGTGCTCTTCGCACTGGTCACCATGTCGGTGGCGACGTGTTCGACCTCGGCGATATTGACATCGACATCCGTGCCGGTGGGAGTGGTCATGCCCATCCTTTTCGTGGTGCGGGAGCGGGGGGTGGTGGATTCGGTCAGCCGGACTTCTGCAGCGCCGCCTTCATCGACGAGTCGAGCTTCTGCGCCGCCTCGACAATCTTGTCGAATTGCTGGGAGAAGGTGATGATGTTGAGGATCGCCTTTTCCAGGTCCGCGCTCAGCGTCTTGTATTTGGTGTTCAGCTCGTCGCTGCTGAGCTTGAGCCACAGACCGGATCCGGGCTTCAGCAGCGCGTCCACCTTTCCCTGGAGTCGGCGAATCTCCAGGACCGCCGCGTCGGACACCTTCTTCATTTCCAGCTGGGCGGTGTGCACCTGGTCGTAGGTAATCTTGAAATCGCTCGCCATGGAGAATCCTCACTGCGCCGTGATGATGTTTCGAAAATGCCGCGCGAACCTGCGCGGACGGGTGCGGACGTGTGTCGGGCTACCTCGGGTCCCGGCCGTGGCCACCGATCGGCGGTCGGTACGGGGGCTCCTTGACGACCTTGGTCCACGAGGACTCGGGGGCCTTGATGTTCGGGTTGGTATAGACCGTGGTGCCGTCTTTGTCGGTGATCGTCTTGGTGCCCCGGCCGGCCCCGTCCACCTCGACCTTCTCGGTGCTCACCGAGCCGTCCCGACCTGTGGTGACGGTGTTGTAGGCACCGTTGTCGCCGTAGGTGGTGTGCTCGGTGTAGGTGGTGCCGTGATCGGTGATGGTCACGGTCTGCTCGGTCACGTTGTAGTTGCCGTCGACCTTGACCGTGACGTCGGTGGTGACGCCGTTCTTGTCGGTGTTCGTGTAGTGCAGGGGCGGTTGGTCGCTCGGTTTCTCCGGCGCCGTCTCACCCTCCTTCGGCTTTCCGTCCGGGTGGGTCTTGAGCCATTCGTCCCAGGCTTTCTTCTGCTGGATCCATCGGTCCAGCGGATTTCCCCCCGGCGTTGCCGCGAATTGTGCCGCGACGCCGTCGTCCCACGCTTCCGCGCCGTCCGCGACATAACCGAGGAGTTTCGACAGCGCGCCCAATCCGTCGACCGCCTTGCCCATGGGTGCGGACCACGCGGTATAGAAGGAACCGAGCGGCGCGGCCACGCCGCCGATGTCCGCGGCCGGGATAGTACCGTATTGGCCGGGCACCTGGCTGCCATGGGTACGGAACTTCGCCGCGTCCTCCTTGAACGTATTGGCGAGCAGCGTCAGCGCGCTCGCCATTTTGCGAAGCTCGGTGTAATCGAGGGAAATATCGGGCAAAGCGAACTCCATTCGACAGATCGGCGTCGGGTTCGGTCCCGCACCGCGTCCGAACACTGGCGCCGTGTCTCATCATCGGCCAAGATTGCCGGAGAATAAAGAGCCGCAGCGTCCCGTCCCGATATCGCCGATGCGCTGCACCGCCGTCACGAGAGCATCGACATCCGACGCGATCGAACTTCCGCCCGGAGGGCCCATGCCACGCAATGTCGATACCACGACGTTGAAAAAGCTGGGGTACACGGTCGATCAGACGCCGGGTGATCCCGACTCGATCCGGGACGCCTCGCTGTATCTGGCCGCGTTGGCCAAGAAGGCCTCCGACGCCTCGCTCAAACTCGCCGGGCTGGTCCAGGACGACGCGAACGCGCCGCTGATGGGCGAGGCCGCCGCCGAGTTGCGCGGGCACGTCAAGGACCAGTTGAAGCTGTTCGTGGACAGGCTGGCCCAGGCCACCCAGATCGCGAGCACCGCGCTGTCCGCCTACGGGACGGAACTGCTCGCGGCCCAGCAGAAGGGCCAGGAGGCGCTGAACGCGGCGGCCCCGCTGCCCGAGGGCGACCCGGGCCTGGCGGCGGCGAAGTCGACCATGGCCACGGCCCGGACGATGTACCTGGAGGCGGTGGAGAAGGCCCGCAAGGCGCTGGCTCCCGCGACCGCGCTCAAAACCAGCCCGAAGACGGTGGCCGAGGAGTTCTGGGACTTCTTCAAGATCTTCACCATCGTGCTGACCGTGCTCGGGGTGCTCTTCGGCGGGCCGCTGGGACTGCTCGCCTTCGGCGCCAACCTGATCGTGCTGGGCAAGACCATCGCGGACTTCGCCAACGGCAAGGCCACCGGGCTCGAACTGTTCCTGAACATCCTGGGCGTGCTGTTCCCCTCCACCAAGGCCCTGCTGCCGGCGCTGCTCAGCGGCCTGAAGAACCTCCTGGTGGGTCTGGGCAAGGGCGCGGTCAACCTGTTCAAGGGCGCCGGCAACCTGCTGTCGCTACTGAGCACCGGCCTCAAGGGATTCAACCTGTCCGGCTGGCGGTTCGCGCTCGCCTACGCGGGCCTGCTCACCGGCGCGCTCGCGTTCAAGGGCGGGGTGCTGGTCGGCAAGTTGCTGGTGTTGCCGTTCAAGGCGATCGTGTGGGTGGGCAAGACCGCGTGGGCGGTGGGCAAGAAGGGTTTCGCGGAGCTCAAGGGCTGGGGTTCGCTCGGCATCCTGCTGCCGGTGGCCGGCGACGAGATCGCCAAGCTGGGGCTGGCGCGGGCGCTGAAGATCGGCTTCTGGGAGCGCGGAGTCCTGGGCAGCCAGAAGGACTTCATTCGGGCCGGGCTGGCCGTGCCGCCGGCCGCGGCGGGGACCGCGGGCAAGATCGGCGGGCACACCCTGGACAAGCTGCCGATGCCGCCGGGGCTCGGCGCGGGCCGGGACCTGTCCCCGTTCACCGGCTTCGGGCTGCACGACATGCCCAGGCTCGGCAGCTCGTTCGACACCGCCGTGTTCGTGCCGGCCGCGAGCGGGCTGTACACCGCGCACCACGGGCTCGGCGTGTACAGCTTCGGCAACACCCTGCTCGGACACGAGGGCCTGCAGACGCTCGGCACCACGATCGGGCACGGCGTCACGCCGCAACTCCAGTGGAACTCGCTGCACGACGTGCTGAACCAGGCCGTGGGCGGGACGTCCGCACTGCACGGCCTGGACGTGGGCGCCCTGTCGCCGCACACGCTCGGCGGCGCCGTGGAGAGCACCCAGTCGTTCGCGAAGAGCGCGATCGGTGTCGGCGAGGAGGTGCGGATGACGCCGCTGCCGGAGATCCGCCGGCTGACCCACGGCGACACCACGCTGACCACGTCCGGCATGGACCGGTTCGTCGCGACGCACACCGACGCGCTCACCAACAAGGTCACGGTCGCGAACGCGGTGCCGGCGCCGACCCTGCCGAACGCGGTACACGCGCCGGGCGCACCGACGTCGGTGCACGCGCCGAACTCCGTGCAGACGCCGGGTTCGGTACACACGCCGAACGCGGGGGCCGGAGTCGGCGCGGGTGCGGTCAAGGTCGACGTCTTCGACCTGCTCGCGCCGGGCGCGGGCAAGGGCGGCTCGACCCCGCCGCCGCCCCCTTCCGTGCCGCCGGCCACGCCGATCGGGCCGGGTGTGTCCGCTCTGCACCAGGACAACGCGCTCAACCTGCTCGCCGGCGGATCCCGCACCGGGGATCAACTCCCGGCCGCGTCCGCCCGGTTCACCCCGGTCGACCTCGCCGGCGGCAACTCCGCCGGCGCCCTGCGGCCGGACCTGGCGGGTGGGCAGAAGGCAATCGACACGGTGTCGGCGCTGGTCGGCGAGAAGATCCCGATGCGGGCCGACCCGCCGCCGGTCGGCCACACTCCCCCGCCGCCGGCCACACCGACCACCCCGCCTCCGCCGCCGGTCGTGCCCGGCCGCGAACCGCTGCCGCCGAACGCACTGGCGAACTTCGGCGCGGAGCAGCGCACGGTCGTCACCAAGGCCCTGGACGACGTGGCGACCGGACCGGGACCGGGCGACAAGTCCACGCAGGGGTTGCCCGGTTCGCGGTTCGAGGCATGGCACGACTACTCCCGGGCCAAGCAGGCGTTCGACCAGGCCGCGACCACCGAGCAGGGGCTGCGGACCCGACTGCTCACCGGCGACACCAGTTCCGGCACGGTGCGGGCCCAACTGATGGTCGCCACCGCGGAGCGGGCCAACGCCCGTCTGGCCCTGGACGACGCCACCACGGCGTTGAAGGCGTGGGGCGTGGATCCTCTGCACGCGGCCCCCGCCGTCGCCGAGGCGATGTCGAAACTGCGCAGGTTGCCCGGTGGGATGCCGCCGGTGGATTACGCGCTCGACGCGCGGATACGGGTGCCCGATTCGTGGCCGCAGGGCGGCGGCGCCGTCGGACACGACGATTCCGTCGTGCACATGTTCCGCACCGGCGACACGATCGACCACTTCGAGGTGCTGGGTCCGATGGGCCCGGGCGGGACACGGCCGCTGCTGCACGACGGCCATCTCCTGCCCGACGGCACCTACCAGGTGTTCCACGGGAGATTCGGGGCCGACAGCCCCTTCGAGATCTGGGCGGACACCGGCGGCACGCGCCTGGCCACCGGCGAGCTTCGCGGCGGGGGACCCAATTTCACGGTCACCACGGATCACGGCGACTTCCGAATCTGGGGGCCTCGCGGCGCCGACGGCGCCCATCCGCTGCTCGCCGACGCACGGCGGCTGAACGACGGGACCTTCCGGGTCACCGACGGCGCGCCGGGCGACCGCAACGGCTTCGAGATCTGGGCGCACGCGGACGAGCAGGTGCTCAGGACCGGGTACCCGGGACCGGACGGCACGTTCCACGTCCACGAGGGCCCTCGCGGCAGCAGCGACGACTTCGCCATCTGGGGACCCCGCGACCCGAACACCGGCCTCCATCCGGTCCTGGGCGAGGCGCACCGCCTGCCGGACGGCACCTGGCGGGTCGAGAACCTGGCGAACCGCCCGGCAGGCGACTTCCGGATCCTGGGACCGCGCGGCGCCGACGGCGCCCACCCGGTCCTACGCGACGTGCACGTGCCGGGCAACGGCACGCATCACGTCTACGACGGGCCCCCGACCGACCCCGGACGCGACTTCGAGATCCGCTCCGCCGCCGACGACACACTGCTGGGCCATGCCGAATTCCGCTCCGGCACCGGCGACTTCCACGTCACCAACACCGGCGACGACCACTTCCAGATCTGGGGACCCCGCGACCCCGACACCGGCGCCCACCCCCTCCTCCGGGACGCCCGTGCCCAACCCGACGGCACGTACCACGTCCATGCCGGCCCCCACTCCACCCCCGGGCAGAGCTTCGAGATCTGGTCCGACACCAACGGCACCATCCTCAAGCACGCCCAATACCGCGCGGCCACCGACGACTTCCACGTCACCAACGTCGGCGACGAGCACTTCCAGACCTGGGGACCGCGCCACCCCGACACCGGCGTACACCCGGTGCGCGAGGACGGGTACGCGCTCGGTGGGGATCGTTTCCAGGTGTTCGAGGGGCCGCGCGGGAGCGCCGAGCGGTTCCGGATCCATGGGCCGGCAGGCGCGAACGGTGTCCGGCCGCCGGCCACGCAGCACGGGTACGCGCTGGGCGACGGCACCTGGCAGGTGTACGAAGGGGCCGTACACGGCCGGCTGGACGACTTCCGGGTCTGGGGCGCGGACAACGCCCCGCTCCGGACCGGGACCCGCATTCGGGCCACGGAGCGTTTCCGAGTCACCAACGACGGCGACGACCACTTCCAGATCTGGGGCCCGCGCGGCGCGGACGACGCGGCGCCCGAGGTGTTCAGGGACGCTCGCCGGCTGACCGACCGGCGATACCAGGTCTTCGAGGGTCCGCCCACGGCCGGCAACCGCAACTTCGAGGTATGGGCGAACGATTCCTACCGGATCGACCGAAACGGCGCCGTCCACGGCGGGAAGGTCACGCACGTCGGGGAGCGGGTCGGCGAGACCAACCACTTCCGGGTCACCGATCGGCTCCGTGACACCTGGGAGAAGTGGGACGGCGCCGACCTGGCGAACCATAGGCTGCTCGAATACCCGGTGAACGGCCCCATCCCCGGAGTCGTTCGGCGGATCGATCACACGAACGGCACCTGGCAGGACGTACGTCCCCCGAACGCCCCGCTCGGCCACAACCTCGGCTGGGAGCACATGCCCTTCCGCAAGGGCACCGTCGAGCAGTGGCCCGCCGGGCCGAACGGCGAGTACAAGGGCATTCGCACGCTCACCGACGGCAACGGCACCATCGTGTACACCCGCGACCCGTCGATCGTCGACGGCCACTGGATCGAGGCGATGCGCGACCACGCGGGCAAGTGGCGGTGGGTGGAGAAGACCGGCGAGGGTCGCACGATCGCCACCGGCCGGCGATACGTGCGCTGGGACACCACCGCGTACGACGTGATCGACGGCGTCTTCGATCTCAATGCCCGGCACCTGTTCGGCGGCAAGGTCCGGGACATCTTCCCGCAGCTCGACGGCGGCCGCTTCGTCGCCGAGAAGGGCGGCCTACGGGACTGGCGGTGGCAAAAGTGGGACGCCGACGGCGCGCTTCAGGCCAAGGGACGGCTGGAATACCGGGTGGACCCGAACCTGGGCTTCCGGGCCCGGGTCACCGAAATCCGGCTACCCGACGGCAGGTTCCACCGGCTCGTCGACGCCGACCGCCCCCTCGTCGCCTTCGAGCGGTTCGCGCCCATGCGCGGCAGCATGAAGGGCGACAAGTTCTTCTCCGCGCCCGACAAGGCCCGAGGCACCCGGCAGTTCACGTTCGACGCGAACGCGCAACCGGCGGACCAGTTCAAGTACTCCATCGAGCGCAACTACGTGAACGAGGAGGCGGCGACCTTCTCGAAGTTCGGCGAGACCGAGCTGAAGGTCCGGCGGATCTGGCAACAACGTTTCAACACCCCGTTCTTCCCCGGGCACGTGGACTTCCCCGGCAACCCGGTCACCGGCGACAGTCGGCTGTACCGGTATTGGACCGTCTCGGAGAAGAGCGGCGCGGAGACCACCGCCCGCACGCTGCGCGCGCAGCGTCTGGACGGCGCCTGGCAGGACTTCACCGCGAACCGCGAGTTGGTGCGGGAGAGTCGGGTCCTGGCAGACGGGCGCAAGATCGAGTTCACTGCGGATGTCCCGGGGCGCAGCGGCACCTGGCGGGAGGTGGGCGGCACCGGCACCGGGCCGCGGGTCTTCGACGACAACCGGGGATGGATCGACTACGCCGACGAGGCCCGCACGATCGAGGTCCGCAAGACCATCGACGCCAAGGGCACGGTGCGCGAGTATCCGGGCACCGCGGGCGACGCGGGCGCCTGGGTGGATCGCAACCGCTTCGGCCAACTGGTCGCGCGCCGGGACGAGATCCCCGGCGGCTTCCTCGAGGCCCACATGCGCAAGGGGCCGGACGGCGAGTTCACCTGGACCAAACAGGCCGGCCCCGGCCACCCACCCTTCGAGGGGCCGACCACCGGTACCCGCACCACCAATCGCGCCGGCGCGCAGATGTGGGGTGAGGGATTCGACGACGCGTTCAAGGACTTCGCCCGGATCGACGGGCGGGACGTACTGGTCTACGAGCGCAAGTCGCTGGCCGACGGCCGCACCGCGATCATCGAGCGAGACGGCGCCGGCAACTACCGGACCACGGTCAAGGGCCGGGACGGCGCCGTCGAGGCGGCCCCCGGTGTCGGCGACGTGCGGCACGTGGACGCCGGCGCGAAGGGGTGGCACGACGAGTTCACCGACGCCGACGGCAACGTGCACACCCTGCGCGAGGGGCGCGGCGACGCGATCCGCGAGTATCACGTCGCCGACGGCGGGGCCGATCCGCGGCACTGGGACGACGTGCGCAACGGCACCAGGATCCGCTCGTACGAGCCGATCATGCACGGTGGGCAGCCGGTCGGCTACCTGGAGAAGGACATCGCCTACCTCCAGCAGCGCATCTACGACGTCGACGGCAACCTCGTGGTCCACCAGGGCCTGTCCACCCGGATCTTCGAGAAGACGCAGGCCGCGGACCCGAGCCTGGTCAACCGGATCGAGTCCAAGCTGCATCCCGACAAGGCCCTGGCCAAGGGCGTCGACTCGCGGTTCAAACTGGTCGGGCGCGGGGTGGACCATCCCGGCGCGCTGAACGACTTCCGCGGCTACAACCGTGCCCTGGCGGATACCAACCGGCGGCACTGGGGTGCGTACGACCGGGTCACCGGCTCGACGGAGTGGACCTTCGAGCAGAAGGTATGGACCAAGGTCGGCATGGAGTTCATGCAGGACTTCGGCTTCTCCGTGCTGGCCGGCATGATCACCGAGTGGATCAACGACGGGAGCATCTCCGGTACCGACTGGGGGAAGATCTTCCTCAACTCGGCGGTCTCCGCGTCGTTCGCCGGACTCATGGCCCGCTTCCACGAACTCAAGCTGAAGCCCGGGTCGTTCTCCCCCAAGCAGTTCAAGGACGGGCTCACCGCCAACGACTTCGGCAAGCCGTTCAACACGAACCCCTACTTCGGCGACAACTGGAAGACCGACTGGTCCAACTTCGACACCGCGTTGCGCTGGCGCTCGGGGATGTACAAGTACAGCCTGGGACTTGCGGTCAACCCGATCGTCGCGTTCGTCAACGGGTCGATCAACGCCGCGGTGTTCGGCGACAAGAACGGCGTCAAGCACTACGGCCTGGACGCGCTGAAGTTCGGCGGGGTCGCGGCGCTCGGCTCGCTGGCCGGTTCGGCGTTCGGGCCGGGGGCGTTCAAGTTCGCCTACGACGCCTATGCGGCGGGGCGGTTCTGGCGCAAGTCCGGGATCCTGGACCTCGGCATCAAGTTCGGTGAGAAGTTGATCGACGCCCAGCTCAACAAGCTCTTCCAGAAGGCGCTCGGGCTGAACGAGAAGTATCTCTACCCGCCCACGCCCGAGAACGGACAAAAGCCGTGAGTGTGTTCGGCAACCGCGGCAATCGCGGCCCCCGCGGCGACCGCCCCCAGCGTGGTGGTCGACCCGTCACCACCGGTCGCACCATCGCGGAACTGATCGGTGCCGCGCCCGACGGCGCCCGCGTCCTGGTCGCCCCCGGCGAGTACCGCGAGCATGTCGTGCTCGATCGCGGTGTGGTCCTGGTCGCCGAACAGGGGCCCGGCAGCGTGCGCCTGACGGGTGCTCACGACGTCGCGCTGACCGTCCGCGGCGGGGTCGGCGTCCGGGTCGAGGGGGTGGTCCTGATCGCCGCCGACGCCGCCGCCCCGGCCGTGCGGGTCACCGGCGGCGCCGAGGTCGCCTTCGACGACTGCCGCGTGCTGGGCGGCCGGGTGGAGATCGCCGACACCGCCCGGGTCCGGCTGAACGACTGCCGAATATCGGCCGCCGGGGTGGCCGGGGTGGCCGTGGCCGACGACGCGCGCCTGTCCATGACGGGGTGTCGGATCTGCGCGGTGGACGGCGCGGGTGTGCTCCTGACCGGGTCGGCCACGGTGACCCTCGCCGATTCGGTGGTCACCGAGGCCGGCGTCGGCCTGAACGTGCGGGACACCGCGAGCGTGCAGGTGCGCGGCTGCGCCTTCGTGCGCTGCACGCACAACGCCGTGCTGGTGGAGAACGAGGCGACGGCCCACCTGGACGCCTGCCGGTGCACCGACAGCGGCGAGGACGCCGTACTGGTGCGCTGCGTCGCGAAGTTGACCATGCGAGGCAGTGCGGTCGAGCGCGCCGGGGCCTCCGGGGTGGCCGCGATCGGGCAGGCCTCGGCGAACGTGCTGGACTGCCAGATCGTCGGTGCCGCGCTCAGCGGCGCGGTCGCCGACGAGGAGTCCCGCCTCGACCTGGTCGGCGGCCTGATCCGGGCCACCGGCGCCAACGGCGTCTTCGCCCGCGGGTCGGCCCGGGTCGGCCTGGACGGCGTCGTGATCGCCGACACCGCGTTCACCGCCGTACACCTGGACGAGCACGCGCACGGCGAACTGGCCGCCGTCGTGCTCGGACCGACCCCCGAGCACGGCCTGTGCGTCGCGGGCGCGGCGGGCGTGACCGCGACCGGCCTGCTGGTGCGCGCCGCCGAGATGACCGGGATCCACCTCGGCGGCACCGGCACCGCTCGGCTGCACGCGTGCGCGGCGCACCGCTGCGGGATCGGGCTGCACGTGGACGAGGGGATCGACGCGGAGGTCGAGGACGCCACGTTCGCCGCCACCGGGCGGGCCGGGATCGAGGTGGGACCGGACGCCCGGCCGACGCTGCGCCGGGTCCGGGTCGCGCGCGCCGGCACCGCCGGGGTGGTCGTGCACGAACGCGCGGCGCCCGTTCTGGAGGACTGCGCGGTCACGGACAGCGCGGGTTCGGCGATGGTGGTGTGGACGGACGCGGCGCCCGTGGTCCGGGCCGGCGCGCTGACCGGTGCGGGCAAGAACGGCGTGTACCTCAAGGGCGGCGCCGGCGGCGAGTTCACCGACTGCGTGCTGGGCGGCTCGGCCTATCCGGCGGTCTACGTGGCCGCCGGCGCGGCACCCGTGCTGCGCGCGTGCACGTTCCGCGACTGCCCGGGCGACGCGACCATCGAGGATCCGGAGCAGACCTCGGCGGTGTTCGCGGACTGCGTGGCCCACGGGGTCGCCGA
Organism: Embleya australiensis; assembly: GCF_051903075.1. Lineage (NCBI taxonomy): Bacteria > Bacillati > Actinomycetota > Actinomycetes > Kitasatosporales > Streptomycetaceae > Embleya > Embleya australiensis. Next base: position 6,281,834 of record NZ_CP182422.1, on the reverse strand, counting down.
GGTCCTGGTGTCGGGCCGGGGCACAGCGCCGGCGGCGGGCCCGAACGGCCACGCCGAGGGCTCCGGCGCGGCGAACGACACGGCCGAGGCGCCGGCGGATCTGGACACGCTGCTCGCCGAATTGCACGAATTGGTCGGGCTGGCCCGGGTCAAGCACGATGTGGCCACGCTGGTGCAGTTGATGCAGCTGGTCCGCCGCCGCGAGGAGGCCGGGCTGACCCCGCCGCCGCTGAGTCGACACCTGGTGTTCGCCGGCAATCCGGGTACCGGCAAGACCACCGTGGCACGTTTGTACGGGCGGATCCTGGCCGCGCTCGGCATGCTCTCGCGCGGTCACCTGGTGGAGGCCGATCGCGGTGCGCTGGTCGGCGAGTACGTCGGGCACACCGCACCACGCACGACGGCGATCTTCCGCAAGGCGCTGGGCGGCGTGTTGTTCATCGACGAGGCGTACTCGTTGACGTCGGCGGGCGGCAGCGACTTCGGGCAGGAGGCGATCGCGACACTGGTCAAGCTGATGGAGGATCACCGCGACGACATCGTGGTGATCGTCGCCGGCTACCCGGACGAGATGCATCGTTTCATCGACTCCAATCCCGGACTGGACTCGCGGTTCAACCGCACCGTGGTGTTCGAGGACTACGCGTCGGCGGATCTGGTGCGCATCGTCGAACACCAGGCCGCGGCCTACGAGTACACCCTCGACGAACCGGCACGCGCGGGCCTGTTGGCCTACTTCGACTCGGTCCCGCGCGACCGGCGCTTCGGCAACGGGCGTTCCGCGCGGCAGGCCTTCCAGGAGATGACCGAGCGGCATGCCCGACGCATCTCCGCCATCGCCGAGGTGACCCCCGAGGATCTGGTCTCCCTGCGCGCACCCGACCTCCCCGATCTCGTTCCGACCGCCGGCGATCCCGCCCTGGCGGCCGAACCGACTCCGAAAGGCTGAACATGGCCGAACCACCCAACCCGAACGCGGACTTCCAGCGCGCGTTCGCCCGCTCGGTGCGCACGCCGATGCGACCGCTGCGGCCCGGCCGTCGGGTCTGGGCCGTAAGCCTGGGCATGCCGGTGCTGGCCGCGGCCGGTCTGGCGGCGGTGACCGTCGTCTCCGCGATCGACCTCGGCGGCGACGACGGCGCTCGGCGCAAGCCGGTGGCGCAGGCCGCGCCCATGCAGGACAAGCCCGTGGAAGTGCTGCCGAGCGGCGGCGGGGCGGCACCGCAGAGCGGTCCGAGCGCCGGGAGCGGCACCGGCGACTCGGCCGGCGACCCCGGCCCGACCGGCGCCGGCACACCCGGCGGCGGTTCGGCGTACCCGCCGGGCTATCCGTACCCGAACGGCGGCTCCTCCGGCGGGGGCGCTTCGGGTGGCGGCGGGTCGGCGGCGGGCGGCTCGACCGGCACGTTCGGCGGCGGCGGTTCGACGCCCGACGCGCGCAACCCGGCCACGGGTTCGCCCGGCGGCGGGGGCGGCACGACGCCCACGCCCGGTGGCGGCAGCCCTGGCGGATCCGGCAACAAGCCGGCGCCGCCGCCGGTGCAGCCCGATTCGTTGGCCCCGAAACAGACCTTCCTGGGCACCTCGGGCTACGGCTGCGCGAACAACGGCGCGAGCGGTTTCGCCGAGGTCGGCCGCTACAGCGACGGCTCCAAGGGCTGGTACACCGTGGGCAGCGGCGGCTGGAACAAGGACGGCTGCAACGGGAAGTTCGACGCGGTGCCGATGTCCGGGGACAAGAACAAGGACGACGCGAGCGCGCGCGTGTTGTGGTGGTTCGACGTCGGCAACGCCTCCAAGCGCTGCCAGTTGAGCGTGTACGTGCCCTCGGGCAACGGCCGTGACGTGGGCGGGAACCCGGCGCAGTACTTCGTGCTGCGCTCGCGCGACGACGACAAGACCGGTGCCTGGTACGCCCAGTTCCAGGTCAACCAGGTGAACAACAAGGGCCGTTGGGTGAGTGCGGGCACCTTCCCGGTGGCCAACGGCAAGGTCGCGGTGAAGCTGGTCACGCGCGGCGTCGACTGGGGCGGCACCGCGGGTGCGCACCTGGCGGCCGGTCAGGTCCAGGCGAGCTGCACGGGCTGACCCGAAGCCGCGGCCGGCGCGCGGCAGTCGGCGCCCGACGCTCGGCGCTCGGCGCTCGGCGCTCGGCCGGAAACGACGATGTCCGTGCTCGATCCCCACGATCGGGCACGGACATTCGTGCGTCTCGGTGTCGCCTCGGCCTCAGGACACCTCTTCTGCCAGGGAGTCCCCCGCGTGCCGCTGCGGGGGCAGCAGGCGGGTCGGGTCCACCGGCGAGTGGGTGATCGGCCCGCTCCAGACGATGGGTCTGGGCAGCGGGAACGCGTCGGTGCGCGGGGTACGCACGGGCCCGGGGCGCGGCTGCGTCCCGGACTCGCCCGCCTCGACCGAGGCCGGCACCGGGAAGCCCGGGTTGACCCCGCCGGCGGCGGTGATCCCGGACGGGCGCAGCAGTACCCCGACGGTGCGCCACAGGATGACCAGGTCGACCCGGGCGCCGCGGTTGCGCACATACCACAGGTCGTACTCGATGCGTACCGGCCAGCTGAGCGCGTTGCGGCCCTGGACCTGTGCCCAGCCGGTCAGGCCGGGGCGCACGTCCAGTCGGCCGCGCTGGCGCGGGGTGTAGTGCACGACCTGGCTCGGCAGCGTCGGCCGGGGGCCGATGATGCCCATGTCCCCACGCAACACGTTGATCAGTTGCGGCAGTTCGTCCAGGCTGGTGGTGCGCAGGAGTTGCCCGACCCGGGTGATCCGGGTGGCGTCGGGTTCGTCCGGATGTCGCGGGTCGAGCATGGTGCGGAACTTCAGGATCTCGAAGTCGCGGCCGTGCAGGCCGCTTCGGGTCTGACGGAACAACGCGGGTCCACCCATGGTCGCGCGGATCATCACGTGTATCGCGAGCAGTACCGGCCCCAGTAGAACCAGTGCCACCGCGGCCACGGTGATGTCGAACAGTCGTCGCATGCCATGCCCCTCCCCTGGTGTGGCGTTGAATTGTGGTGTTCCACGGGCGCCGGTGGCGTCTCCCTCACCGGCCGGCGCCTTGTGTGTGCCTCACGTCCAGCCCAGACCGCGGCGTGCGGCCACGGCCCGGTAGGTGTCGATCGAGACGCGGGCCACGCGTCGTTGGTCGAACTCGGCCAGCGCGCGGCTCCGGGCCGCGGCGCCGAGTGCGGCGCGCAGGTCCGGTTCGCTGATCAGGCGGTCCATCGCGGCGGACAGGGAGTGCGGCTCCCCGGCCGGCGCGAGCAACAGGTGTTCGCCGTGGGTGCCGATCTCGCGGCAGCCTCGGATGTCGCTGAGCACCATGGGCAGCGCGCAGGCGGCGGCCTCCATGGCGGATCGTGAGAAGCCCTCGCGGTGCGAGGGCAGGACGAAGACGTCGAGCGCGTTGTAGACGGCGGGCATGTCGGCGCGCGCGCCGACGAATTCGACGGGCGAGTCGTGCGCGGCCCGGGCGATCGCGTCGGGCTTGTCCGGGTCCTCTGGTCCGATCCAGACGAATCGGGCCTTGCCCGCGAGCAGTCCGGCTGCTTCCACGTATTCGAGGATGCCCTTCTCCGCGACCTGCCGCCCGACTCCGCCGACGAGGAGTTCGTCTTCGGCCACCCCGAGTTCGGCGCGGATCGTGGCGCGGGCGGCCGGATCGGGGCGAAAGCGGGTGAGGTCGGTGCCGTTGCCGACCACGCGCGAGCGCCATCCGGGCACGGCCCGGCGCAGCGTGGCGTGGTCGGTGGCGTTTTGGTACAGCTCGGCGTGCGAGGCGCGGGCGGCCAGGCTCTCGGTGCCGAGGACGAACGCACGCCGGGCCCACGGGTCGCCGGGGCGGATCCACAGGCCGTGGCAGGTGTTGACCACGACGGGCACGCCGGCGGCGCGGCCGAGCAGGCGGCCGAGCACGCCGGTCTTGGGGTTGTGCGTGTGCAGCACGTCCAGGCGCAACCGGCGGAGCGTGCGCACGAGTTCGCCGGCCGCGGCGGCGTCGCGGCGCGGATTCCAGGCGCGGGTGAGCGAGTTCAGCGGGACGTGGGTGACACCCAACGCCTCGATCCCGGGCACGTAGGGGCCGGCGGCGCTGATCCCGAAGGTCTCGAAGCCGGCGGCGACGTCCTCTTCCAGTTCGGTGCGAAGCAGCAGCGCCAGGCTCATGTCGACGGTGGTCAGGTGGGCGATCCGCAGCGGGCGCCCGCCGGGTCCGCGTGGCTCACGCATGCGCACCGGCCTTCTTGCCGAGGCCGACCACGGCCGCGTAGGCGCGTTCCTGGCCGAGCCGGCCGCCGAGCTTGGCCCGGAAGAACGCGGGCGGATCGGTGCGCCGGACCGGGACCCGGCGCAGCCGGATCGGATCGCAGCCGGGCCGGTTGCGGCCGAGCACGCCGGTGGCGGCGCTGCGGAACCGGCAGCGCAGCGCGTGTTCCATGTCCGGGACGGCGACGCCCCACGTGTAGGCGAAGTGCGCGGGTCGGCGGCCGAGTCGGCGTTCGATGTCGTCGGAGGCGTCGTCGAGTTCGGTCGCGGTGAGCGCTTCGGGGCGGGCGTGGCTGCGGGTGTGGTTGCCGATGGTGGCCAGCCCCGAGTCGGCCAGTTCGGCCACCTGGTCCCAGGTCAGCGCGGCGGATCCGCGGCTGGTTCCGGTGGAGCCCTCCCAGCGCATCTCGGCGTCGATGCAGCCGGTGGCCAGGTAGAGGGTGAACGGCAGCTTGCGGGCCCGCAGTTCGGGCCAGGCGTTGGCGTACACGTCGGCGAAGCCGTCGTCGAAGGTGAGCACGATCGACGGGGTGGGGTCGCCGGCCGCGAGGCGGTCCACGGCGGTGTCCAGGGAGACCACGTGCCGGGTGGGCAGCAGGTCGAGCTGGGTGCGGAACGCGTCGGCGGGTAGGTCGAGTTCGTCCCGGGTGCCGCCGCCGACGCGGTGGTAGATGAGCAGGGTGGCGCCGGGCGCGGGATCGCGGGCGAGGGCGGTGGCGGCCAGGCCGCGCTTGAGCGTGGTGCGCACGCGGTCGCCGCTGATGGCGGTCATCGGGTGGTGCCCTTCGGGGTGAGGCGGGTCGGGCCGGTGCGGGCGACCGGCCACGGAACCGGTTCCGGTTCCCGGCGCAGCGGGGTTCCGGGGGTGCCGGCGGGGTCGGGCAGGTACAGGCGCAGCGTCTCGCCGAGGGCGGTGGCCACGCTGCGTGCGGCCTCGTGCAGTTGCCGGTCGCGCGGCAGGGTGCGGTCGGTGCCGAGGGCGGCGACGGTGTGCACGGTCCGGTCCGGGGCCAGGTGTACGAGGGTGTGCGGTTCCTCGCCGACCAGCCACCAGGTCTCGCCGCGGGAGCGGCCGGCGTCGACCGCGTCGGTGCCCCGGTAGCCGCAGGCGAGCGCGATCGCGCGGTTGTCGGCGAGGCCGGCCTCGTGTACCGGGTCCGGTTTGTCGCCGCCCTCGTGCGGATTGATCGCGGGTGGGATCACCGTCTCGGCGACCGGGGTCGGTTCGACCGGGGCGGCCTTGGCGCGGCGCACCCGCAGGTGTTGCTCGACCGACATCCGGGTGGCCCGGGCAAAGCCGCGGGCGGGCAGGGTGACGGCGAGCAGGCGTCGGTCGCGGACGGCCTCGATGTCCCACAGGGCGGGGCGTTCGGGGGCGAGTCGCAACTTCTGCGGAGTGCGGGTGGGCATCAGGTCGACCAGGCGCGGCTCGGTGCCCGCGGGCCAGGGTTCGGCCAGGACGAGTTCCTGGGCCTGCCACTGCACCACGGTGCCGATGCCCAGGGCGGCGAATCGTTCGTCGTAGGCGGTGGAGTGCCAGGTGGCCACGTCGCCGAGGCGGAACCACAGGTGCATCGCGGCGGGCACGCCGTCCACGCGCAGGATGTACAGCCGGGCCCAGTCGTGGCGCGCGGCGCGGGCGATCAGGTCGCGCCGCGCGTCGGCGGCGGCGGGCTGGAGCGGGCCCTTCCAACTGCGGGCGAACAGGTCGGTGTAGACGGCGAAGCCGGCGTCGAAGTCGTCTTCGCGGGTGCCGGGGCCGCCGATCCGGTCGACGGTCAGGTCCCACTGTGCGCGGACGCGGGTGGCGAAGCGGTGCGCGTAGCGGTCGAAGCTGCGGAAGCGGGCCCGGTGGCCGGCCCAGCCGCCCTCGACGCCGGCGAGCATGTCGCAGGCCTTCTCCCGGGCGTCGACGGTGTAGCCGCAGGCGCGCAGCCCGGCGATCAGGCGGTGCGTCTCGGGGTCGCGGCTGGGCATGCGGTGCAGGCGCAGTTCGCGTACGCCGGTGCGGGCGAGGGCGTCGGCGATCGAGTCGGCGCCGTGCGGCTCGTCGGGGTGTACCACCACGTGGCTGCGGGGGCGGCGGTGTGCGGAGAAGACGCCCCAGCGGTCGGGGCCGATCCGCTCCAGCGGGAGCAGTGCGCGCGGTTGGTCGGCGTCGTCGAGCACGGAGACCACGCGGATGTCGTCCAGCGGGTCGTGGTGGCCGTGCAGGGTGGAGGCGAACCAGGCGTGCGTGTCGAACGGGTCGGCGTGTACGCCCCGCGCGGCGACCAGGCGGTCCCAGGAGCCGGCGAAGGCGCCGTCGATCTCCAGGGGGTGCATCGGGCGGGCCCGCATCAGGCCCCCTCGGCCCGGCTGAGCGCGCCGTGCGCTCCGGGTGTTCCGGGTGCCTCGTGCGGTCCGGGTGCTCCGTGCGTTCCGGGTGCTCCGGGTGCCTCGGCGGCCCCGTGTTCGTCGTGTTCCCGGCCGCCGGCGTCGGCTTCGGTGACCGGGGCGGCTGGCGCATGGTCGGCGGCATCGGGGTCGGTGACGGCGTGACCGAGCGCGGCGTGGTCGGCGGCACCGGGATCGGGCCCGGTCCAAGTGCGCGGCCAGCGCAGGCGGGGGTCGCGCACGGGTACCTCGTCCAGGTAGCGGACGGGCGACGCGAGCAGGTCGGCGAGCATCAGTGCGATCGCCTCCAGGGTGTATGCCGGGTCGTAGCGCACGACCTCGCGCAGGGTGGGCACCGGCTCACCGAAGTCGACCCGGGCCACCGCGAGGGGGCCCGCGCCGATCCGGTACCAGCGGTCGTCCGGTCCCCAGTCGGCTCGCATCTCCTGCGGGCCCCGGCGCGCGCAGGCCACGGTGAGCAGGCGCAAGGTGGGTTGGTCCAAGGTCAGTTCGGGGCTGGGTCGGGCCGGTACCTCGGTCGCCGGTCGCGCCTCCAGCCGGCGGGCGGTGCCGGCGTGGCCGGGCGGGGCGGCGCCGACCCGGGCGCGCAGCCGGCCCATCCGGGCGCGGGTGGCGATCGGCACGGCGCGCTGCACCTCGCGGGCGCCGCGCAGCAGCGGCAGCACCCGGCGCGGCACCCGGGCCGCGCACACGTCGAGCAGCGCGGGTCGTTCGCTGCTGATCCGGTCCTTCAGCGGGCTCGCCCCCGGCAGCAGATCGATCAGCGTCAACCCACCCTCGGCGAACGCGAGTTCCTGGGCGCGCCAGTGCACCACGTTGCCCGGCGACAGCAGCGCGGCGGCCGGGTCGTAGGCGACGGTGTGCCAGTGCATCACCGGGCCGATCCGCACGCCGAGGCAGGACGCGATGGCGCGGTCCTCGGCGTAGAGCACGTACAGCCGGGCCAAGCCGCGTTCGTCGAGCGCGCGGGTGAGCAACCGGCGGCGTTCCGGGGCTGCGCCGAGTCGGCCCTTCCAGCTCAGGTCGAACAGCTCTTCGTGGTCGTCCAGTCCGGCCGCGAGCGGCGGGCCGCCGGGGGCGCCGTACGCGACGACCCGCAACTTCCACAGCCGGCCGGCGCGGCGCGTGGCCTGTCCGACGGCGCTGTCGAAGCCGCGATGGCGGGCCCGGTAGCCGGACCAGCCGTCGGGGGTGGACTCGATCATGTCGGTCATCCGCTCGCGCACGTCCACCGCGTAGCCGGCCTCGCGCAGCGCGCCGAGCAGCGCGTGTGTGGCCGGGTCGCGGCTGGGCATGCGGTGCAGCGTCAACTCGCGGATGCCGAGCCGGCGCAGTTCGCCCGTGAGCGCGCCCAGCACGTCGGGGCGTGGTTCGGGGGTGCCGATGACGACACGTGTGCGTTCGCGCTGGCCGCGGCCGAGTTCGTGGGCGCGACCGGTCGAGTCGAGTTCGAGCGGCAGCAGGGCCAGCGGCCGATCCCCGCCGAACACGGCGGGTACGCGGACGTGTTCGGCGCGCTGCGGTCGGGTCGCCAACCACGACGACGCCCATGCGTGGGTGTCGAAGACGTCTGCCTGAACCCCCCTCCCGACCACCAATTCGTCCCACGCGCGAGCGAGATCGCCATCGATCTCCTCGGCGCGCAGGGTCGATGCACGATTCATCGCCCGGCCCCCACCTCGCGGTCCCGATGTGAGCAGCATCGGAACGTTTGTGCCCGACCGGCACCGCCGCCCCCACACGGTCGGGGCTCGGGTCGCCCGCCGACCAGATTAGGCCGGATGGGTCACGCGTGAAGGGTGTTTCGCGATCCGTCCACGAGTCGGGGGTGATGTTCCGCGATATCCGACGTTGACGACCTTGCCATGACCTGGCGGGAGTTCGGGCGGATGTGCGGTGTCGGCCGGGTTGACGTTCGGTGTCCGGCTGACGGGAGGTGACCCCGCTGTTACGGTTCCGGCAGCGGGAGCCGAGAGGCTGGGGAACCGCGGGACCGGGGAGGCGCGGGTGGGCGGTTCGAGGGTGGGGACGTTGCGGTCGTCGGTGGGGTCTTCGGTGCGGTCCTCGCTGCGGGGCGGTGGTGACGCGCTGTTGCGGCGGTCGCCGGCGCAGATGTGGTTCGTCCGCCGGTCCCGGCTGCGGCTGGCCGTGCTCGGGTATCACGGGATCTCCGATCCGGCCGTGTTCGCCGGGCAGTTGGACCGATTGAAGCGGATCGCCCGGCCGGTGTCGCTGGACGAGGTGGAGGCGGCGCTGGGCGATCGACGTCCGCTGCCCGCCCGGGCGGTGCTGTTGACCTTCGACGACGGCGAGCGCAGCATCCTGGAACACGGCCTGCCGCTGCTGCGCGAACGCGGCATCCCGGGAGTGGCCTACGTGGTGGCCTCGGCGATCGACTCGCGCGCGCCGTTCTGGTGGCACGAGGCGCACCGGTTGGTCACCGCCGGGGCGCGGGTCGCGGGCGAACCGGAGAGGTCGCCGAGCGGGTGGGTCGCGTATCTCAAGACCGTGCCGCAGGAGCGCCGACTGCACCTGCTCGCCGCGCTGCGCGAGGGACACGAGCCGGTGCTCGGCGAGCAGTTGACCGGCGCGGATCTGCGCACCCTGGAGTCGGGCGGGATCCGGGTGGAGAACCACTCGCTCACCCATCCGCTGCTCGACCGCTGCTCCGACGCGGACGTGCGGGCCGAAGTGGTGGACGCACACGCGCGGTTGACCAAGCTCCTGGGCCGGGCGCCGAGTTCGTTCGCGTATCCGAACGGGAACTGGGACGTGCGCGCCGAGCGGTTGCTCGACGAACTGGGCTACCGTTCGGGCTTCCTGTTCGACCACCGGCTCGGGCCCCGACTGCCCGATCACCCGTTGCGGATCTCCCGCCTGCGGGTCGGCTCGAACACCCGCACGGATCGGTTCGCCACCATCGTCTCCGGGCTGCATCCGGCCGTGCACGCGTTGCGCGGCGGGCGGTGAGGGGTCGGGTCCGGTTCGGCGTCGGTTTCGAGGTCCGGGGGGATCGTCGTGCTTGCTCTGCCCACGTTGTTGCGCTCGCCCGGGGAGCTGGCGGCGCTGGTGCCGTCCTGGCGCGCACTGGTCGCCGCGACGCCCGGGACGTCGTACTTCGCCACGCCCGACTGGGTGCTGGGCTGGACCGAGTCGCTGGGCCGGGAGCAGGCCGGCCGCGTGCTGGTCGCGGTGTGGTGCGGGGACGACGGCGCCGCCGAGGCGGTCGTACCGCTGCTGCGCACCCGTGAGCGGCTGCACCCCCGGCTGCCCGGCGGGGTGCCGGTCTGGACCGTGCTCGGCAGCGGGATCGGCGCCGCGGACCACTGCGGTTTCGCCGTCGCGCCGCACCGACACGAGGACGTACGGGCCTGGCTGGCCACACTCGCCCGGCGGCGCAGCATGCTCTTCCCGCACCTGGATCCGGGCACGGGCGATCCGTATCTGCCGCCCGGCGCCCGGGAGATCGAGCGCACGGCCTGTCCGGTGATGCCCGCCGACCCGGACGCCCTGGGCTCGGCCCGGCACCGCCAGGGGGTGCGGCGCAAGGCGCGCCGGCTCGCGGCCGAGGGGGTCGTCTTCACCTGGGCCGGGCCCGGCGAGCTGACGTCGGAGGTGTTCGACGACCTGCTGCGGCTGCATCGGCTGCGCCGGGACACGATCGGCGCGTCCAGCGCGTTCGACGCCTCCCGGCGTCCGCTGCACGCGGCGCTGGCGGCGCGGGCCGAACCCGGGCGCGGGCCGTGCGCGTTGGTGGCACGGGATCCGGCGGGCGCGGTGGTGGGGGTTCTGTACGGGTTCTTGTGGCAGGACACGTTCGCGTACTACCAGTTGGGGTGGGATCCGGCCTACGCGAAGGCGAGCCTGGGCACGGTGTTGTTCCACGAGACGCTGGCCGCGCTGGCCGAGCGCAAGGTGGCAACGTTCGACTTCCTGCGCGGCGCCGAGGAGTTCAAGCATCGGTTCGGCGCGACCGATCGATACGACACGACATGGTTGGTGGCCCGCGGTGCGGCCGGCGCGCTCCTCGGCGCGAAGGCCGCGGCCCGCCGGGCCCGGGATCGCCGGCGGCGACCGGCGCGGGGGGAATCGTGAAGGAGCGGATCAGGCTCGTCCACGTGGTGTGGCGGCTGAGCATCGGCGGCGGGATCCCGCAGGTGAGCCGGCAGGTGCTCGCCGGGCTCGACCCGGAGCGCTTCGACTGCCACGCGATCAGCGCCCGACCCGCCTGGGAGGAGGACGAACTCGGCGAGCTGGGGCCGAATGTGACGGTGCATGCGCTCGACCACACCGGGCCCGCCGGGCCCCGGGACGAGGTGCGGTTGGGGCTGCGGATCGCGGCGAAGGTCCGGGAGTTGCGTCCGGACGTGCTGCACGCGCACAGCGGCACGGCCCGCCTCTCGCTGCCCGCCGCGCTGGCCTGCCCCCGACTGCCTCGGGTGATGGAGGTGCACGAGCCGTTGAAGGACGGCCTGCACTCGCGGTTGACCAACGGCATCGAGGTCGCCATGGTCAAGGCGGCCGGGTTCCGGCCGTTCGCCCACTCGACCCACGTGCGCGACGCGACGGCGGCGATCGTGCGATGGCGGCCCGAGCGCATCCCGCTGGTGCCGCTGGGCGTGCGGGTCCACGAACCGGATCCGGCCGCCGGGGCCGCGCTGCGCGCCGAGTTGGGCATCGCGCCCGAGGCGCTCGTGGTGGTCGGGGTGGGCCGGGCCGCGCAGAAGAACATCCCGCTGATGGTGCGGGTCGGCGCCGACGTGGTGCGCAAGCTCGGCGACGCCGGACCGCCGGTGGTGTTCCTGATCATCGGCCGCCAGGAACCGGAGATCCCGGCGCTGATCGAGCGGTTGGGGGTGGGCAAGCACGTGCGGGTGGTGCCGCCGCTGCCCCGGCTGGGCGACGCGTTCGACGCGGCCGACCTGTTCCTGTCCACGTCCCACTACGAGGGCTTCGGGCTCGCGGTCGCCGAGGCGATGGTCGCGGGCGTCCCGGTCGTGGGCACGGCGGTGGGCGGGGTCACCGACGTGGTCGCCGACGGCGTCACCGGGCGCCTGCTGCGCGCGGGCGATCGGGGCGGACTGGTGATGGCCTGCCGGGAATTGCTCACCAACGCGGACACGCGGGCCCGGATGGGCGCGGCGAGCCGGGAACGGGTCCTGGCCCGCTTCACCCGGCAACACATGCTCGACGGCTTCGCCCGGGTGTACGAACGCGCGGCGCGACGCGGGGATTAGCCGCCCGGCGGATCGGACCGGGCCCGGCGGCGAGGGGAACGTCGCCGGGCCCGGCTTCATGCGATCGGCGGCCAGTCCCAGTGCGGGACTTCGCGCAGCGGGTGCAGTTCGTCGTCGGTCTCGGCGTGCGAGTTCTGCTTGGCCACGTGGGTGCCGAACTCCACGTGCGAGCGCAGCGCCTCCTCGAAAAGCGTCTCCATGCCGCCTCATCCCAGACCGGGACGAAGCGGCTGTCAACGGCCGGCGCCCGGCCGTCATCGAACCGCTATCCGCGCAGTTCCGCCAGAATGTGCGCGGCCACCGTCGGCCACGTCATCGTCGCTCGCAACTCCTCGCCCCGGACCACGGCGCGTTTGCGGAACGAAGGGTAGTCGGCGGTCAATTGGCGCAGCGCGACGACCAACGCGTCCTCGTCGCCCGGGGGTACGGTCAGGCCCGCGTCGCCGATGATCCAGGGCTGGTTGCCGACCGTGGAGACCACGCACGGCAGCCCCCGGATCAGGCCCTCGATCAGGGCTATCCCGAACGCCTCCATGTGCGTGGGGATGACCACCGCGTCGGCGGCGTCGTACGCGGCACCCATCGCGGTGTGCGGCACCCGGCCCAGCGCGGTCACCCCGACCGGCAACTCCCCCGCCGGACCGCTGCCGACCAGCGTCAGCCGGTGGCGCGGGTCGCGGGCGTGGAGCCGGGCGAAGGCGGCGAGCAGGAGCGGGCCGCCCTTGAGCTCCCACTGGGTGCCCACGAACAGCAGCCGGGGCGGATCCGCGCCGCCCGGCCCGGGATCGGCGTCCGGCGCGGGTTCGGCGTTGGTCCCGGAGCCGACCACGTGCACCCGATCCGCGGCCAGGCCGTACTCGCGCACCAGTACATCGGCGGTGCTGGGCCCCATCACGAACACCCGGTGTGCGCCGAGCAACAACCGCCGCTCCCGGGCCAACCATCCGTCGGAGTACCGGGATCGATGCACCCCGCCGACCGCCGCGCCCTCCAGGCCGACCCGGTCGGTGTACACGCCGTAGCGCACGCCCGGCGGCGGGGTCAGCGCGGGCAGCGTCTGCACGATCAGCACCGGCCGCCCCGGGTCGAGCAGTCCGCGCGAGCGCACCCTGCGGTCCAGCGCCGCCGTCCATGCGCCGGTCTTGGTCCACGGCGTCCCGGGACCGGCCAGCCGCGCCTCGTGCACCGCCCGCAACCGGGCGGCTGCCAGCCCCGGCGCGCGGGCCAGCGGCATCAGGTCGTGCGCGGCCACCTCCGTGCGCTCCGCGAGCGCCCGGCACAGCGCCGGCACCGACCCGGAGAAGGCCCCGACATGCAGCAGGGTCAGCCCCGCCGGCCCGGTCATCGGGCCGAGGCTCCGCGCCCGCCCCGGGTGCGCCGGCGCAGTGCCTGACCGCGCTGCCCGGCCTTGAAGCCGACCAGTCGTCCGCCGACGCGCACCGCCTCGCCGACCCGACCACGGGCGGATGGGTGTTCGGCGCGGGCCTGTTCGTACCAGTCGACGAGCCGCAGCGCCTGGCTGTCCAGCGCGAAGCGCTCGCGGACCAGGCCGAGCGACCAGGCGCCGATGCGCTCACGCTCGGCCCGGTCGCCCAACAGCGTGACCAACTGGTCGACCAGCGCGTCCTGTTCGACGGGCACCCGGCCCGCGCCCAGGCCGTAGAAGCCGAGGCCGTCGAATTCGCCGATCGTCTCGGGCGTGACCGGTTTGCTGAAGCCCTGCTCGCCGACCACCACGGTGGGCTTGCCGAAGGCCATCCCGCGCAGCACCGAACTGCCCATCCCGACCACCACGTCGGCCAGCGCGTACGCCGGTCGCGGGTCGGCCATCTCGCCCGTCAGCACGATCGCCCGCCGGCCCAGTTCGGCGTTCGCCGCCGCGGCCCGGGCCTGGAGTTCGCTCTCGATCGAGCCGCCGCCGACCAGCACCAGACGCAACCCGGGCAACTTCGGGGACAGTCGGGCCACCGCGTCGACGGTGCGTTCCAGGTGTTCCTGCTTGAGGTGGCGGGCCAGGCGCGAGACCAGTACCACGGTGGGCGCGGGCCCCCGCAGCCCGTGTTCGGCGGCGAAGGCGTCCACGTCCACCTCGGTGTCGGCCCCGTCCGCGATCGGGTGATCGATCGCCGTGTCCACGGGCGGTTCGAGGAGGTGCACGCGGGCACCCTCCAGGCCGCGCACCTCGCCGGTCTCCTCGTACAGGTCGCCGTAGCCGAGGGTGAGCGGCACGCCGGTACGCGGGAAGTACGGCGGCAGGCTGCCCATCGACATGATCGTGCCCAGCACGGGCGTGCCGCGCGGGACGAACGCGCCCAGGAACGCCTCGACCAGCGGCCAGTATTCGTAGGTGTGCACGACGTCGATGCGATGCCGGCGCACCGCCGCCGCGATGGCGCGCGAGACGGCGGGCGAGGGACGTACGTGCGCCCGCTCGGGCAGCGCGAGCAGCGGCAGGCCCGCGGCGGCGACCCGTTGTCGCAGCGGGCCCTGACGGCCCATCACCCACACCTCGTGGCCGAGGTCGCGCACCGCGCGGGCCAGGTCCACCGCGTTGATCGAGCTGCCGCCCAGTTGCATGTCGTGCGGACACACCAGGATGCGCACGGCCGTTCACCCCTCCCAGGTGTGGTCGACGTAGACCGGCGCGGCGAGCACGACCGCGCGCGGCGGGGTGTCGAGTTCGGGACCGGCCACGTCGAACTGTTTGGCCGGATGCCACGCGGTCAGCGGATGTCCGTCGCCGTCGTAGACGCCGATCCACAGCGCGTAGCGCCCCCGGGGCAGCGGCAGTCGGTCCAGGGTGCACTTGACCCGGGTACCCGACGGGCCGAACCGCACGTCGCGGCGCGTGGTGAAGACCGGGCTCGCGGTGCCCTCGGTGACGCCGATGTGCACGGTGGCCGAGCCGCGGAAGTCGCCGACGAAGTCGGCCTCGACGACCATCGACCGGTTGGTGGTGGGACCGGCGGTGTCCACGCCGCGCACGTCGACGTAGGTGGTGCGGATCGCCTCGTCGGTGCGGGTGCGCGCCTCGGTCTCCTCCTCGACGCTGTCCCGATATCCGCGCAGCGCCTGCCGGATCGGGCCGTCGGTGCGGATCTCGCCCTGCTCCAGCCAGATGCCGCGCGTACAGATCGACTCGACCGACGCAAGGTCGTGCGAGACCAGGACCAGCGTGGTGCCCTGTTCGAGCACCACCCGCATCCGGTCCAGGCATTTTTGCTGGAACAGCGCGTCGCCGACGGCCAGTACCTCGTCGACGAGCAGCACGTCGGGCTCCAGGAACGCGGCGACCGCGAAGCCCAGGCGCATCTGCATGCCGGAGCTGTACCACTTGACCTGCCGGTCGATCGCCGTGCCCAGTTCGGCGAAGTCGACGATGTCGTCGAAACGTTTGGCCACCTCGGCCCGCTTCAGGCCGAGCAACGAGCCGTACAGGAAGGCGTTCTCACGACCGGTCAGGTCCGGGTGGATGCCCGCGCGCACCTCGATCAGCGCGCCGACCCGGCCGCGCACCTGGAGCCGGCCCGCGTAGGGGTACATCACGCCGGTGAGCATCTTGAGCAGCGTCGACTTGCCCGACCCGTTGGAGCCGATCAGGCCGACCGCCTCGCCGGGGTCGATGTGGATGTGGATGTCGCGCAACGCCCAGCGCCAGTCGGCCTGGTCGCGGCCGGACAACTTGCGCGCGATGCGGCCCAGGTTGTCCCGGAGCAGCATGCGTTGGCTGTCCGCGCGAAAGCGTTTCCACAGGTGTTCGGCCCGGACCGTGCCCGGCGCGAGGGTGCCCGGCTCGGCCGGTGCGAGCGTGGTCGACGTGCGGTCAGGCGACATCGGCGATCCCCGCTTCGAGCTTCTTGAAGATCTTGTAGCCGACGATCAGCAGCACGGTCGCCGACGCACCGGCGGCGCCGGTGAGTTCCCAGTCGGGTTGTTGTCCGTACAGGATCGAGCGCCGGTAGCCGTCGATCACCGCGGCGAGCGGGTTGCTGATCACGTAGGGCAACAGCCAGTCCTTGGTGATCTGGTCCATTCCGTAGGCGACCGGGGTGGCGAACATGCCCATCTGCATGAGCAGCGGCAGCACGTGCCGAATGTCGCGGAAGTAGACCACCGCCGCGGACAACACGAGCACCACGCCGAGGGTGACCTCGAATTGGATGAGCAGCAGGATCGGCAGCGCCCACATGGTCGCGGCGGGCGGCGTGGTGTAGGCCGCGAACAGCACCACCAGCACGCTCGACGCGATCAGCATGTCGACGGTGGCCACGATCACGGTGGCGAACGGGAAGACCTCGCGCGGGCAGTAGACCTTGTTCAGCAGCGGCCCGTTGGACACCAGCGAGGACGAGCCCTGGGTGACCGAGGACATGAAGAACGTCCACGGGAGCAGTCCCAGGTAGCTGAACAGCGGGTAGGGCACGTCGTATTTGTGCGCGGTCTCGCTGAGGTTGCCCACCCGCTGGAAGACGATGGTGAACACCAGCATCAGCAGGACGGGCGTGATGATCGCCCAGGCGAAGCCGAGAACGGCTTGTTTGTAGCGGGCCTTGAGGTCGCGCTCGGCCAGCGTGCGCACGAGCTCGCGCGAGTGCCACAACTCCCGGATGCCGCGGAACAGGCTGGTGCGGCGCTTGAAGCGCAACTCCGGCGGTGGTCCCTTGACCTCCGGGTCGGGCGCCTGGGCGGCGGCGATGCGGCCGGTGCCGCTGCCGACGCCTGCCGTGGGCGCGGCGTGTCGTCCGGTGCCGGTGCGACTGTCGATGGTCGGCGTGGTCGCTCCCCCGTGGCCCGCGAGGGGCGCTCCGTTGACGTGTGTTCGGTGATCGGCCGGTTCGTCGACGCTGCCGCCGGGCCGGGCATGCCGCGCCGCCCGGCCGAGATCGCCGATTCTGCTCATGCCGTCGCCGGGCATGCCGACGGCACCCCCCACAGACTCCCCCACGGACTCCCCCTCCCTGGTTCGACAACAACCTTGGCACATGCGATCTCCCCACGAGTCGCATTCGGCCGTACGGGAATCGGGGCTCGCGCCCCGTCCCGAGTCCTGCGTTCGACGCCGAGGCGTCGTCCCGATCCTTCCCTCGACGCCGCGGTGTCAGCGCGTGTGCTCGTCGAGCAACGCGGTCCACGCGTCCACCACGGTCTCCATCGCGTGTCGTTCCAGGCAACGGGCCCTGGCCGCCAGCCCCATCGCGTCGCGGTCGGCCAGCACCCGGCGGATCGCGGCGACCAGCGGGGCCGGATCCCCGGCGCCGGGGCCCACCTCGGCGAGCGCCCCGGTTACCCCGTCCACGACCACGTCGCGGACGAACCCGACGTCGGTCACGGCGGCCGGGATCGCGGTCATGCCCGCCTCGACCAGGACTCCCGGCACGCCCTCGCTGGTGCTGGAGAGCACCAGCACGTCGCCGGCGCGGTACACCGGGCCCAGGTCGGCGAGGTTGCCGGTGAAGGTGACCCGCCCCGGGGCGCGGCGCGCGGCCAGCGCCTCCAGGGCCGCGCGCTCGGGGCCCTCTCCGGCCACGAGCAGGTGGTAGGTCGGGAGTTCGGCGTGTTCCGACGCCGCCTCGGCACGCTCCGAATCCCCCTCCACGAGCTGTGCGAATGCCTCGATGGCCAGCGCGACCCGCTTCTCCACGGCCAGCGCGCCGACCACGACGAGCACCGTCGCTCCCGTCGGCAGCCCCAACTCGGCGCGCGCCTTGGACCGATCGGTCGCGGCCGGTGGCGGGAACCGCTCCGGACGCCGCCCGTTCGGGATCGCCCGTACCCGACTCGGCGCCAACCGGTAGGTGTGCAGCAGGATTTCCCGGCCCGTCGGCGACACCGAGGCGATCGCCGCCGCCCGGCGCAGCAGCAGCCCCACCCGCGCCCGGCGCACCGCGTCGCGCGCCCAGTGCCGGGGATCGCCGATGTTCACGTAGACGAACGGCGTCCCGGTGCCCGCGAGGGCGATCCCGCACGCGTCCAGCGTGGTCGAGCCGTGCGCGATCACCACGCCCGCGCCCGCCGCCCGTCGGCGCAGTTCGCGCAGCGTGCTCGGGTGCAGTCGCCCCGGTCCGAGCACGGGGAAGTCCATCTCCCCGCTGCCGGCCAGCGCGACGACCGTCGATGACCGCCCTCGATCGCGCAGCGCCGCGTCCAGATCGTGGGCGAACGCCTGTGAACCCCGTCGTCGGGGGTCGGTCACGACGTGCAGGACCCCACGCCGATCGGTCGTTGTCCCCATGGGGTGACAGGTTGTCACGAATCCCGCCCCGCCGGGGGCGTATCGATGACATGCTCGGCGTTGTGGGGTGGGGGCGTCCCGTGACCGACGGCCGCGTCGGGAGAGCGCGGGGGATGGCAGGGGTGAGGCAAGTGCACGTGCTCCAGGTGATCGACAGCGTGGATCGGGTCGGCGGCGCCGAACGCGCGGCGGTGGCGATGGCTCCCGGACTGATCCGGCGCGGCATCACCCTCGATGTCGCGTATCTCCTGGATCTCGACGGTTTTCAACCGGAGTTGGTCGAGGCGGGCGCGTCGTTGTTCGGGGTGCATCGCGGCTCGCGCGCGGGTTCGGTGCGCGGGCTGGCACGGGTGATCCGCGACCGCCGGCCCGATCTGGTGCACACGACCCTGTACGAGGCGGACATCGCCGGGCGAATCGCCGCGCTGGCGACCGGTGTTCCGGTGGTGTCGAGCCTGGTCAACACCTCCTACGGGGCGGAGATGCGGACCCAGCCCGGGATTCGGCCGTGGAAGCTGCGCGCCGCTCAGGGTCTGGACGCGGCCAGCGGGCAGGGGGTGCGCCGGTTCCACGCGTTGACCGAGCATGTGGCCGAGGTGATGTCGCGCCGGTTGCGCGTGCGCCGGACGCGGATCGAGGTGGTGCCGCGCGGGCGCGACCCCGAGGCGCTGGCCGCCGCGCGGGAGCGACGGGCGTACACCCGGGCCGACTTGGGTCTGGACGCCGACGTGCCGGTGCTGGTGACCGCGGCCCGGCAGGAATACCAGAAGGGCTTGGACGTGCTGCTCGCGGCGTTCGCGTCGGTGCGCCGCGAGGTGCCGGACGCGGTGCTGCTGCTGGCCGGTCCGCCCGGTGGGCAGACCGAGTCGTTGCGGAAGGCGGCGGCCGGCCTGGCCGGGGATTCCCCGGACGGGGCGGAACCCGTACGGTTCCTGGGATATCGCGACGACGTGCCCGATCTGATGGGCGCGGCCGATGTGTTCGTGCTGCCCTCGCGTTGGGAGGGCCTGGGCAGCGTGCTGATCGAGGCGATGGGGGTGGGGACGCCGATCGTCACCAGCGACCTGCCCCCGGTGCGCGAGATCACCGGGGCGGGCGACTGCGCGGCCCTGGTGCCGCCGGATTCGCCCGAGGCGCTGGCGACGGCGCTGGTCTCGGCCCTGACGGAGCGGGAGAAGACCGCGATGCGCGCGGAAGCGGCGTATCGACGTTTCGGCGAGGAGTACACGATCGACAGCGTTTGCGACCGGATGGTCGCGTTCTATGCCCGGGCGCTCGGTCCCGGAGCGGGCCGTGACGGGTTGTCAGGTCCGGTGCGGTGACGGCCCCGCGAACACGGCGGGTCGGATCTCGACGGAATCTCCACACTTCCGGCACAGTCGAGGGGTCGTTCGGCACCCCGCGTGCTCTACGTTTGGCCTGCCCCGCGGTCCCATCGCGCGGTGGCACCTCGAACCGGAGGGGGACCGGTGGAAACCTCTAGCTACTTCTCCGTTCTCCAGCGTCGTTGGCCGCTGGTGCTCGCATGTCTGGCGATCGGACTGCTCGCGGGGCTGATCCTGACCCCATCGGACCCCAAGGGCACGGGCAACCAGTGGACCGCCTCGGTCAACGTGCTGCCCGCGCCGAACTCGGCGAAGGAGTTCAACCTCGCACCGGTGCAACTGATGACCGACGGCGGCGAGGTGGCCCGCCGGGTGGCGAAGCGGCTGAACAACCCGGACCCGGCGGTGCTCGCGGCCAAGGTCACCTCGCAACTGAACCCGAATCTGGGCCTGGTGACCATCTCCGCGAAGGCGCCCGGCCGCAGGGCCGCCGAGGACCTGGCGAGCGCGTGGGCCCAGGAGACGGTGGCCGCGTTCGCCGACTCGCAGCGCAAGACCCGGCAGGGCCAGGCCGACAGCATGACCGTCCAGTTGGACAAGCTCAAGACCGACATCGACGCGCTGGACAAGAACACCACCAAACGCGCCACCCTTCAGGCCGAGTTCGACGCGAAGCGGACCCAGTACACGACCCTCGTGGGGCAGCAGCAGGAGTTGATCAACCCGCTGAACGACCCCAAGATCGAGGTGATGGACGGCCTCAAGAGCACGGCCGACTCCACCACCAGCATTCTGGCGCCGACCTCGCGGCCGTTGCGGATCGCGCTCGCCGCGGCGCTGGGCCTCGCGCTCGGGTTGATCGCCGCGCTCATGGTCGACCGGATGGACGTGCGGCTGCGCGGGCGGATCCAGTTGGAGGACGCGTTCGGCCTCCCGGTGATCGCCGAGGTGCCCAGGGCCCCGCGCCGGCAGCGCGCCGGGCACGCGGTGCTGGTCGCGGGGCGCCCGGACAGCCCGGTCGCGGAGGCGTATCGCACGCTGCGTTCGGCGCTGTTGCTCACCGGCCCGCCCGGGCTCGCCTATCGGCTCGGCGGCGCCGACCCGCGGCAGACCCGGGCCACCGCGATGCCGGTGCGCCGGGTCAGCGATCCGGCGCCGGTGATCCTGGTGGTGTCCTCGAAGCCGGGCGACGGGCGTACCAGCACGGTGGCCAACCTGGCCGCGGCTCTGGCCGAGGCGGGCCGCTCGGTGCTGGTCCTGGACTGCGACTTCCGCAACCCGGCCACCCATCTGTACCTGGGCGCCAAGCCGGGCAAGGGCATGTCGGAAGTGCTGCTCGCCGAGCAGGAGATCGACCTCGGCGACGTGGTGCGCGGGACGAACATCCCGAACGTGCGGCTGATCACCGCCGGGGCGCCGGCCGCCTACCCGGCCGCACTGCTCCTGCGCGCCGGCGAGGTGGTCCAGCGCGCCCGGCACCACGCGGACGTGGTGCTGGTGGACAGCGCGCCGCTGATGTACGCGAACGACACCAACGACCTGGTGCAGCACGCCGACGCGATGCTGGTGGTGGCCCGCAGCGGCAACCTGACGGCCGATCAGGCGTCCCGAGTGGGCGAGCTGTTGACCCGGACCGGGGTACCGATCGCCGGCGTCGCGCTGCTCGGCGTGGATCCGACCGGGGCGATGGGCGGCGGCCTGGGGCGCGGGTCGCGGATCGGCTCGGTGGGCCGAACGGGCGCGGCCGGCGGCCTGGTGCTGCGCGGTCGCTCCGGCGGGACGCCGGCCGAGCCGGAGGAGGACGCCGAGCGGCCCGCGCCGAGTTGGGCCAAGCGCAACCAACTCACCGACGGTGAGCCGGAGTCACCCGAGCACGGTCACGGCTCGCAGCGCACCGACCCGCCCGCCCCGACCGAGAACGGCGCGGCCGGCTTCCGGGTGCAGTCGGCCGCCGAGCGAGCGCTGCACAACGGCGCCGATGACGGCGCGCGGTTGGGCCCGCACTTCGACACGTGGTCCACCGTCGAACTCGGCTCGGAGGATCGCTGATGGGAGGGCGCGTTCGTGTCCTGTGGCTCGCCAAGGGCCTGGGGCGCGGTGGTGCCGAGCAGTTGCTGGTCAACTGCGCCCGTCACCTGGACGACGAACGCTACGAGGTCGAGGTCGCCTACGTGTTGCCGTGGAAGGACGCGCTGGTGCCGACGCTGCGCGGGCTCGGCATCACGGTGCACTGCCTGGGCGGCGGGCGGAGTTGGCCGCTGCGACTGCGCACGCTGGTGCGGGCGCGCGGCTACGGGCTGATCCACACGCACATGCCGGTCCCGGCGGTCGCCGCCCGCGTGGTGGGGGCCGGCGTACCGATCGTGCACACCGAGCACAACATGTGGCCGCGCTATCGGCGGCCCACCCGGCTCGCCAACGCGTGGACGTACCGGCGCAACAGCGGCGTGATCGCGGTCTCGTCGGCGGTGGCCGAGAGCATCGTCCCGGGCCGGCTGCGGCCCGGGGTCAGCCCGACGGTGATCCACCACGGCCCGGACCTCGGCGACGCGTTCGCCGGGCCCGGCGCCCGGGAGCGGGCCCGCCGGATGCTGGACCTGGACCAGGACGCCTTCATCGTCGGCACGGTGGCCAACTTCACGCCGAAGAAGGACCAGCTGGGCCTGCTGGACGCGCATGCCCGGGTCCGCGACCGGCATCCGGGCGCGCTCCTGGTGCTGATCGGCTCGGGGCCGCTGGAGGCGACCCTGCGCGAGCGGGCCAACCGGGCCGACCTCAAGGGGTCGGTGGTCTTCACCGGCTCGCGCGGCGACGTGCCGACGCTGCTGTCCGCCTTCGACGTGTTCGCGCTGAGTTCGCGTCAGGAGGGGCTGCCGGTCTCGTTGATGGAGGCGATGACGGTGGGCCTGCCGTCGGTGGTGACCGCCGTCGGGGGGATGCCGGAGATCGTCACGGACGGGATCGAGGGCGTGGTGGTGCCGCCGGGCGACCCGCGGGCGTTCGGCGACGCGCTGGCGTCGTTCGCCGCGGACCCGGCGCGCCGGCGGGCGTGCGGCGAGGCGGCGCACAAGCGTTCCGCCGAGTTCGACGTCGCGGGCGCCCAGCGGCGGATCGAGGATGTGTACGCGAGAGTGCTGGAGGAGTCGCGGTGAGTGGGCAGGAACGCGGGAATTCGCCTTTCACCGTCCGGGAGTTGGGCAAGCACGACGAGCCCCGGGTGTTGGACCTGCTGGGCACGGCGCTGTCCGGCGGGCCGACCGGCGAGCGCACCTCGGAGTTCTTCCGGTGGAAGCATCGGGACAACCCGTTCGGCGCCAGCCCGGGCCTGGTCGCGGAGGGCGCCGACGGTCGGGTGGTGGCCGTACGGCTCTTCCTGCGCTGGGAGTTCGTCCTCGGCGGCGAGGTGATCCGGGCGGTGCGCGCGGTGGACACCGCCACCCATCCCGACGTGCAGGGCCGCGGCCTGTTCCGCCGGCTCACCACGGATCTGCTGGAGCGGATCGAGGCGGACACATCGCTGGTGTTCAACACCCCCAACGGCAACAGCCTGCCCGGCTATCTGAAGATGGGCTGGCAGGAGGTCGGGAAGGTGCCGATCTCGCTGCACCCGATCCGGCCGCTGGCCTTCGCGCGCGGGCTCAAGGAGTTGCGGGCCTCGGGTGACCTGACCGGCACCTCGCAGACTTGGAACGCGGTGGATCCGGGGGCCCGTTGCCGCTTCCCCACCGCCCGTCAGTTCTTTTCCGATCCCCGGGCCGCGATCGGCTTCGACGAGCTGGTCGCCGAGGCCGACGCGGGCGACGCGGCGATCGGGCACGACAAGCTGCGCACCGCGCTCACCGGCGACTTCCTGCGCTGGCGCTACGGGGAGGCGCCGGGCCTGGACTACCGGATCGTCGCCTCCTACAAGAACGGCGAGTTGACGGGCGTGGTGTTCGGCCGGCCGCGCCTGCGGGGACCGTTGGTCGAGTTCACGCTGTCCCAGATGGTGGTCCGTCCGGGCGATCGGGACACCGCGCGCACCTTGTTCTCCGGGGTCGCCATGTCCGGGTGCGACCACGTCGCGACGCACCTGGCGCGCGGCTCGGAGGCGGCCCGCGCGGCCCGCTACGCGGGCTACGCCACACCGCCGCGCACCGGCATGCTCCTGGTCGCGCGGCCCGTGCACCCGCATCCGATCGACGTCCACGACCTGCGCTCGTGGCAGCTCTCCCTGGGGGACTTGGAGGTGTTCTGACCCCGCGGCCGATGCCGCGCCGGACCGGTCCGAGCCGGTTCCGCGCGCCACCGCCGTCCTGCGTCGCGCCGGTTCGCCGTTCCTGCAAGGAGTTCCGTTGTCGTCCCGACTTGCGTGGTTCACCCGGTGGACGGGTCGTTCGCCGCGGCTGCCGTGGGGTTCGCTGCTCGCGCTGGCCGCCGTGGGTGTCTACGTCTCGGTGTTCGCGTGGGCGATGGAGTATCGCCCGTACGACACCTGGGGCGCGCTGATCGTCTTTCCGCTGCTGCTGACCGTCAGCGTGCCGCTGCTGTCCCGGTTCTCCCGCGACGAGCCGCCGTGGGTACGGCGGTTGGTGATCGGCGCGCTGGTCGCCAAGCTGCTCGCGTGCTTCGCCCGCTACTGGATGTCCTTCGTGCTCTACGAGGGTCGCGCCGACGCGGCGACCTACGACCTGGTCGGGCGGGCCATCGCGCCGCACTTCCGGGACGGCGACTTCACCGTGGACATCGGCCGCAAGGTGATCGGCACCGGCTTCATCATGATCGTCACCGGGATCGTCTACGCGATCGTCGGCCAGTCCCTGCTCGCGGGCTACCTGGTCTACTCGTGGCTCGGGTTCTGGGGGCTGTACCTGTTCTGGCGCGCGTTCAACGTGGCCTACCCGGACGGCGATCGGCGCCGCTACGGCAAGCTGCTGTTCTTCCTGCCGTCCCTGCTGTTCTGGCCGTCGGGGATCGGCAAGGACACCTGGATGATGTTCACGCTGGGGATGGCCGCCTACGGCGTGGCGCTGCTTCTGGTGCGCAAGCGCGGGGCGTTCGTGTTCCTGATCCTGGGCGCGGTGGGCACCACGATGGTGCGACCGCATGTGACGGTGCTGCTCCTGTGCGGGTTGTGCGTGGGGTATCTGCTGCGCAACCGGCCGCAACAGGCGTCCGCGCTCGGCCCGTTGCGCGCGGCTTTCGGCATCGTGGTGCTCGGGGTGGGCTGCGTGCTCGCGCTCCAGCAGGTGGGCACCTTCTTCGGTACACCCGGCATCGGCGCCGCGCAGGCCAACCAGGTGATCGCCAAGACCCAGACGCAGACCGCGCAGGGCGGTTCGGCCCAGGCGGTGGACGACCAGGCGGCGCTGGCGATCTCACCTGCCGCGTTGCCGCAGTCGCTGGTGACCGTGCTGTTCCGGCCGTTCCCGTTCGAGGCGCACAACATCCAGGCCCTGGTCGCGTCGCTGGAAGGCGTGGTGTTGATGGGCCTGTTCGTGGTGGCGCTGCCCCGGTTGAAACGTATTCCGGGTCTGCTGATCCGAAGACCCTACGTGGCCTTCGTGATCGTCTACACACTGGTGTTCGCGCTCGCGTTCGCGAACATCCGCAACTTCGGCATCCTCACCCGCGAACGGGTCCAGGTGTTCCCGTTCGTGCTGGTGTTGCTCGCGGTGTCGAAACCGGAACGGACCGAGACCGCGAAGGGCGGCGGTTCGGAGCGGAGACGGCGGCGTGTGCCCGTGCGGCAGACGATGCCGGTCGCGGCCGATTCCGGGTCGGTGGGGACAGGTTCGACGGATCCGGGGTATCCCGGGGAATTCAGGGGGGATGGGACATGGCGGTGACCGGCAAGCCGGCGGTGCTCGGCGGAACGGCGCTGTTCGCGGAGGGCCTGCCGTTGACGCGGGTACGGGTACCCGAGCGGGAGGAGTTGGCGCGGCGCCTGGACACGATTTTGACGAGCGGGCAGCTGACCGACGGGTCCACGGTCCGCGAGTTGGAGGAGGCCGCGGCGGCGCAACTCGAAGTGCCGTATGTGGTGGCGGTGTCCAACTGCACGAGCGGGCTGATGCTCGCGCTCCAGGCGATGGGGGTCAACGGCTCGGTGGCGATGCCGGGCTTCACCTTCTCGGCCACCGCGCATGCGGCGCACTGGGCCGGGGCGGTGCCGGTGTTCGCCGAGGTCGATCCGGACACGCTGACCCTGGACCCGGCGGACGCGGCGAAGTTGCTGGCCGAGTCCGGGGCTTCGGCGCTGATGGCCACGCACGTGTACGGAACCCCGTGCCGGGTCGAGGAGTTGGCGCAGGTCGCCGACGACGCGGGGGTACCGCTCCTCTACGACGCGGCACACGCACTGGGCAGCCGGCGCGCCGGCACCCCGATCGGCGGCTTCGGCGCGGCGGAGGTCTTCTCGCTCAGCCCGACGAAGGTGGTCGTCGCGGGCGAGGGCGGCCTGATCGCGACCCGCGACGAGGGCTTGGCCCAGGCGTGCCGACTGGGACGCGGGTACGGCAACCCGGGCGACTACGACTGCGTCTTCCCGGGCCTGAACGCCCGAATGTCCGAACTCCACGCGGCGTTGGCCCTGGTCTCCCTGCGGGGCCTGCCGGAGCGGGTACGCACGCGCACCGACCTGGTCGCGGCATTCGCGACGGCGATCAGGGACGTCCCGGGCGTGCGGTTGCCGGTTTTGGCCGAGGGCGACGTATCGACGTGGAAGGACCTGACGCTGGTGATCGACCCGGAGCCGTTCGGCCTCGACGTCCCCACGTTGGCGCGGGCGCTGAAGGCGGAAGGCATCGACTCCCGCCGCTACTTCCACCCCCCGGTACACCGCCAAAAGGCCTACGCCCACCTGCCGGCGCGGAACCTACCGGTAACGGACGACATCGCCGACCGGGTCCTGACGCTGCCGCTGTGGTCGCACATGGACACGGCCACGGTCGACACGGTGGCGGAGGCGGTGATCCGCCTGCACGAGCACGCGGCGGAGGTGCGGGGGGCGGCCGGGTAGGGGGTGGGCGGCGGGTCGGACCGGCGGCATTCGCCGGTCGGCCCGGTCAGCCCCGGCGCGGGCTGGGCGCGGGCCGGGCCGGGCCGGGCCGGGCCGGGCCGGTCAGCCTTGCACATGGCCGCCGGATCAGTCGGCCTTACGCGCCAACCGGGCCGACTCGGCACACGAGCCGGGCCGGCCCGACCGGCGTCGCATACGACTCGGCTCCGCCGAACCCGCAGCTCGGCGCCCCGGGTCGGGCTCGAACACCGGCCGCGACGCACGCGGGATCACGCTTCGGGCTGGGGGTCCGCCCGAGTGGCTCGGCTGCTCCCGGCACGCGTTGCGCTCCTGGTGCCGGGGAACCGGTGCGGGGCCGGCCCGGGTCGTGGGGTGGCGCCGCCGCTGGCGTGCGGGGCTCCGAGACTCGGGGTGCCCGGCGAGGCGGACGAGAAGTCGGGTCGAGTCCGCCGGGGAGCCTTCCCGGGTGGGTCGGGCGTGTTCGGCGCGCGCGGCGCCTGTGGTTGCGCGGGCCGGTGCGGAGCCGGCCAGAGTCGCCGGGTCGGCCGCAACCACAAGCGCGACGCCTGCCGGAAACCACCCGACCCACCCGGGAAGGCCCCCCGGCAGACCCGCCCCGGCCGCCCACCCTCCCCACCGCTGCCAGTCGGTTTTCGCCGACCAACACACACGCCTCGCCAGGCGCCCCGACTTTCGGAGCCCCGCACGCCGGCGGCGGGCCGCCCGGCGACTCAGACCGGCCCCGCACAGGCCCACGCAACCAAAGACGCCACGCCCGCCGAACACGCCCGACCCACCCGGGAAGCCCCCCGGCAGACCCAACCCGGTCGCCCCCGCTGCCTGCCGCCCTTCCGCCGCGCAACGCACCCGTCTCGTCGGGCCCCCACGCCTCCGAGCCCCGCACGCCGGCGGCGGCCTGCCCCACGACCCACGCCCCGCCCCCTCCCCCGATCCAACCCCCCGAGGGCTTCCCCGTCGCCTCCCCGCCCCGCTCCCCCGGATGGGTCGCCGGGATCGCGGGGGTGTTGTGGGCGGGTGAGCGTGGGGGGATGGGTGTTGGTCGGTGGATGGTGGTGCTTCGGGGGGTTGCCGCGCTGGTTTTGGTGCTTGCCGTGGTCGTGTTGGGCTCGGCCGGGATTGCTCGGAGTACCGTGCTCAATCGGGCCTTCTATCAGGGCGCGCTCGACGACGAGCGGGCCTACAACCGGATGTACGACGAGATCCTGGTCGATCCGGCCGCCGCCCAGGTCACCCGGGACCTGTTGGCGCGGATGCCCGTGCCGCCGTCGGTGGTGACCGCCAACCTCAAGACCGTGCTGCCGCCCGCGACCCTGCGCGGCATCGTCGACACGCAGATCGCCAACACGATCGGCTACCTGCGCGGCGAGCAGCCCGAGTTGCGGCTGATCCTGGATCTGCGGCCGATCCTGGCCAACGTCGGCGGCGTCGCCGAGTTGTACCTCGGGGACCTGATCGCCAACGTGCAGGGCCGCCCCTCCGCCGACTTCGCCGCGTTTCGCGAGGGCCTGGACGCCACCCTCGACGACCTCGCCGAGGGCCGCCGGCCGGCCGACTTCCCCACCTTCGTGCTGGATGCCCCGAGCATGGCCGCCACCACCGATGCCCTGGTCGCGGTGGTGCCCGCCGACGCCCGGTCCGGGGTGCGCGTCCAGGTGACCGCCGCGCTGGCCACCGGCGACATCGCGGGGGCGCTCGCCGTGGTCGGGCCGTACGTGCTGGGCGGCGGCGCCGGTTCGGCCTCCTCCGACCTGGCCGAGCGCACCGACGACGGGCAGTGGGACGTGCTCCCGGACCTGCGCCACGCCGGCCTGAACTTGAGCAGCGTCTCCACCGCCCGCAGCTTCACCAAACTGGCCCTCGGCCCGATCCAGACGCTGGCCACCGTGCTCGGCATCGCCGCCGTGGCCCTGCTGTGGCTCACCGGGCCGCGTTCGTGGACCCGCCGCGTGCCCGTGTTCGGCTGGTCCCTGGCCGTCGGCGGCGTGCTGACCGGCGCGCTGGTCCTGCTGGTTCGCGGCCGGCTGCCGGACGTACTGGCCCAGCCGTCGCCCGCCTGGCCGCATTCGGTGAACACGCTGGTCACCGACGTCCAGAGGTCCGCGATCTCCTCGCTCGCCGGCGTCGGCCTGTTCGTCGCGCTTGTCCCCCTCGTACTCGGCCTGCTCCTGGTCGCCGGCGCCTGGAGCTGGCGTCGCGCCGCCGCCCGCCGGGCCCTGGACCTGCCCCCGCGCCACCGCATCGCAATCGCCGCGACCGTGGCCGCGCTCACCGTCGCGGCCCTGGTCCTGGGCGCCACCGTGGTCCCCGTCGCGGCGGGCAAGAGCGAGGAGCCGCACTGCCTGGGATCGATCGAGCTGTGCGAGCTGCGCTACGACGAGGTCGCGTACCTGACCACGCACAACGCCATGGCGAGCACCGCCGACCGGTTCATCGGCCCGCTCCAGGACCCGAACATCACCGCGCAGCTCAACGCGGGCGCGCGCGGCCTGCAACTGGACACCTACACCTGGGAGCAGCCCGACCAGGTCCAGCCCCGGCTCAGCGTCTCCAGCTTCGCGCCGGACATGCAGGCCGAGGTGTTGCGGCTGATCGACCTGGCCAACCCGCCGCGCCCGGGCCTGTGGTTGTGCCACGCGCTGTGCCGCGCGGGCGCGATCCCGCTGGCCCCGACCCTGCGCGAGATCGGCGCCTGGCTCGACGACAACCCGGGGGAGGTGGTAACGCTGATCCTGCAGGACGACATCACCGGGGAGCAGACCGAACAGGCGTTCCGCGAGGCGGGCGTGGAGCGGCTGCTGTTCACGCCGTCCGCGGACCCGGCGGCGAAGTGGCCGAAGCTGGGCGACATGGTCCGCAACGGGAAACGCCTGGTGGTGTTCGCCGAGCGGGCCAGTGGTCCGGCGCCGTGGTACCGCAATTTCTACCAGTACGGCATGGAGACCCCGTTCACCTTCCTCACCCCCGCCGACATGTCCTGTGTGCCCAACCGGGGCGGCACCGACAAGCGGCTGTTCCTGATGAACCACTTCATCACCAACCTGGGCGGCAGCCGGTTGGACGCCGGGCAGGTCAACGCGCGCCAATACGTGCTCGACCGGGCCCGCGCGTGCGAGGCGCAGCGCGGGCGACCGGTCAACTTCGTCGCAGTGGACTACGCGACGATCGGCGACGCGGCGGGGGCGGTCGAGGAGATGAACGCCGCCCGCGCCCGGTCACGGTGACCCGCTCCCGGGGCCCCGCGGGACCCGACGAAGTCCCGCGGGACACGCGCCGCCGAGCCCTGCAAAACCCCCTCGCGGAGCCCCGCGGGACACACCTCACGGTGCCCCACAGCACGCCCCTCGCGAAGCCCCGCGGGACCCGCGTCAGTCGAGTTGCCCGGCGAGGGCCTCGGCGAGGTCGGCGACGCGCTCCGGCGTCAGCGTCTCCGACGAGACGTACATCGCCGCCGAGCCCGGCCCGCTCACCCGCAGCCGTACGGCCGCGACGTGCCCGTTGCCGACCGGGATCACCCGCTGCGGCTCGCCCGCCCCGATGTCGTCGGCGAACGGACCCAGGACCGCCGCCTTCGCCTCGGAGTCGCGCTGGATCACCGGCAGCGCGATGTTGAGCGGGAAACCCCGCCGGGCGCCGTACGTGCCCACGTCGATCTTGTCGGCGCCGATGCGGTAGGAGCAGGTCAGGGCGACGCCGTTGACCCGCTGGACCGGCGTGAGGTTCGACTGCGGGTCGCGGGCCGCCGCCTCGTCGTCGGACCATCCCTCGGCGCCGGACGCGGCCGGTTCGCCGGGGGTGACCGCGCCGTCGAGGTGCGCCTTGCGGGCCGCGGCGGCGAGGTCGTACCGGACCGGGCACACGGTGCCGTGCTCTCCGATCGGCCGGACCTGCTGTCGGAACTTCTCCACGTTCAGGCGTTTGCCGGACCCGCCGGGACCGTCGCCGCCGCACGCGCTCGTCGCGGTGATGACCAGTGCCCCCGTTGCGAGCACGGCGAGGGTACGACCTCGGATGTGCTGCCAATCGATCATGCGGGCAGCGTACCGACGCCGAACACGCCCTGGGTCAGCTCATCGGATAGACCTCGAAGGCGGCGCCGAACCGGGTGCCCAGGCGCGCGCCGGCCGCCCGGCCCATGCCCTCCAGGAACTCCGCCGCGTCGGCCATCTGATGGTCCTGCCCCAGGCCGGCGAGGTAGGCCGTGTGCGCCTCCAGCGAGGCCACGCCCGCGGCGAAGTCCTCGGTGGTGTCCACCGCGTGGCCGGACTCCGGCGACCCGCTCGCCCACACCGCACGCACGCCGCCCCACGGCTGGTGTCCCTCGTCGAGCAGTTCGCGGAAGACCCAGCGGTTGCCCGCGTCGCGCACCGCGTCCACCACGGCGCGGCCGACCGCGATGTGGTCCGCCTGGTTGAGGAACGCGCCGCCCCAGGTGTCCCGGAAGTTGCCGGTGATCACGATCTCCGGGCGGTGCCGGCGGATCACCCGGGACAGGTCGCGGCGCAGCGGCAGCCCGTACTCGACCACGCCGTCGGGGTGGCCGAGGAATTCGACCGTGTCCACGCCGACGATCCGCGCGGATTCGACCTGTTCGGCCTCGCGCAGCGGGCGACACTTGTCCGGCTCCAGGCCGTCGATGCCGGCCTCGCCGCTGGTGACCATGACGTACGTGATCCGCTTGCCCTGTCGGGCCCAGCGGGCGATCGCGGCGGCGGCGCCGTATTCGAGGTCGTCGGGGTGCGCGACGATGGCCAGCGCGCGCTCCCAGTCCTCGGGCAGCGTCTCGTACGGTTCGGGCCGGGATTCGGTGGTCATTCGGATCGTCCTTCCGGGGTGGCCGTTTCGGCCGGGTGGTACGCGGACCGGGCCATCTTCACATCGGGCGGCCTGCCACGGCCGGCTTCGCGGCGGCCGATAGGATTCGTATCCTCATGAGCGCCACGATCGTCGTCAAAGAGCTTGCCGCCGGACACGGTGACCGTGTCCTGTTCTCCGGACTGGACCTGGTGATCGCCCCCGGCGACGTCGTGGGCCTGGTCGGGGTCAACGGCGCGGGCAAGTCCACCCTGTTGCGGCTACTGGCCGGCCTGGCCGCGCCGGAGGCGGGTTCGGTACAGCTGTCGCCGCCGACCGCGTCGGTGGGCCACCTGCCGCAGGAGCCGGAGCGGCGGCCGGGCGAGACGGTGCGCGCGTTCCTGGCCCGCCGTACCGGCGTCGCCGCCGCGCAGGCCGCGCTCGACGCCGCGACCGAGGGGCTGGTCGAGGGTCGCGCGGGGGCGGACGACGAGTACAGCGTGGCGCTGGATCGTTGGCTGGACCTGGGTGGCGCCGACCTGGAGGAGCGGGCCGAGGAGGTCGCGGCGGAACTGGGCCTGGCGGTGGACCTCGATCGGGAGATGACCGCGCTGTCCGGCGGCCAGGCGGCCCGCGCGGGGCTGATGTCGCTGCTGCTCAGCCGCTACGACGTGTTCCTGCTCGACGAGCCGACCAACGACCTGGACCTGGACGGTCTGGACCGGTTGGAGAAGTTCGTCACCGGGCTGCGCGCGGGCACCGTGGTGATCAGCCACGACCGCGAGTTCCTGGCCCGCACGGTGGACCGGGTGGTCGAGCTGGATCTGGCCCAGCAGCAGGTGCGCAGCTTCGGCGGCGGCTACGACGCCTATCTGGCCGAGCGCGAGGTGGCCCGCCGGCACGCACGCGAGGACTACGAGGAATACGCCGACAAGCGCGGCGACCTCGAGGCCCGGGCCCGGATGCAGCGCGGGTGGATGGACAAGGGCACCCGCAACGCGCGGCGCAAGTCCACGGACAACGACAAGATCAGCCGCAAGACCCGGGCCGAGGCGAGCGAGAAGCAGGCGTCCAAGGCCCGGCAGACCGAGCGCATGATCGAACGCCTCGACGTGGTCGAGGAGCCGCGCAAGGAGTGGGAGCTGCGGATGGAGATCGCCGCCGCCCCGCGCGCGGGCGCGGTGGTGGCCACGCTGAACGGCGCGGTGGTCGAGCGCGGCGGGTTCACGCTCGGGCCGGTGACGCTGCAGATCGACTGGGCGGACCGGGTCGCGATCACCGGCGCGAACGGCGCGGGCAAGTCGACGCTGCTCGCGGCGCTGCTCGGGCGCACCGAGTTGACGGCGGGGCAGGGCTCGCTCGGCTCGGGCGTGGTGGTGGGCGAGGTGGACCAGGCGCGCGGGTTGTTCCTGGGCGACCGGCCGCTCCTGGACGCGTTCTGCGCGCTGGTCCCGGATCTGTTGCCGGCCGATGTCCGCACGCTGTTGGCCAAGTTCGGGCTCAAGGCGGCGCATGTACTGCGTCCGGCGGCGACGTTGTCCCCGGGTGAGCGCACCCGGGCGGCGTTGGCGCTGCTCCAGGCCGAGGGGGTCAACCTGCTGGTCCTGGACGAGCCGACGAACCACCTGGACCTGCCCGCGATCGAGCAGTTGGAGGCAGCGCTGGAGTCGTACGCGGGCACCCTGCTCCTGGTCACCCACGACCGCCGGATGCTGGACGCGGTCCGCACCACCCGCCGGTTGCGGGTCGCCGACGGCCGGGTCACCGAGCTCTGATCCGGCGTCGGGGCGGGGTGTCGGCCCCGGGTCGGTCCGCGGCTCGACGCGGTCGTGGACCGGCTGTCGATCCGTGGCCCGCCAACCGCCCGTGATCCATCGTTAGAATCAGCGGCCATGAGCGAACTGCCGCCGGGCGCGAACCAATCCTTGCCGGTCGGCGTCGTGCGGGTACGGGTGCCCGGGCCGTTCGACATCTCCGCGCTGATCACGGGTGAGGACCGACGGGTGTCCGGCGACGCCGACTTCGTCTTCTTCAACCAGGTGTCCGCGCCCGGGGTACGGCTCGGCGGCGACACCGTCACCGTGGATCCCAGCGGACTGCGGGCGGGCGCGACGCGGGTGACCGTGGTGGTCAGTCCCGCCGACACCACACACACCCTCGGCGAGCTGCCGCCGCCGGCGATGACGCTCACCGGTGCGAGCGGCACGCTGCTCGCGCGGTTCACCCCGCCGCGACCACGCACCGAGACGGTGTTGTTGCTCGCCGAGATCTATCGGCGCGGCGCGCAGTGGAAGGTGCGCGCGCTCGGCCAGGGCTACGCGGACGGCCTCGCGGGCATCGCCCGGGACTTCGGTGTCGATGTCGAGGAGGAGACGCAAACCCCGTCCGGTCTCTCCGAGTTCCAGCACGGCGTGGTCGAGCTGACCAACGTCGAGCGGGCCCGGCACGGTCTGCGTCCGCTCGCCCCGCAGCCACAACTGACCGCGTGCGCTCAGGCGTTCAGCACGGACATGATCACCCGGGCGTTCTTCTCGCACACCGATCCGGACGGCCGCGAGCCGTGGGACCGGGCAATCGCGGCGGGTTACCTGTACAGCCGGATAGGGGAGAACATCGCCTGCGGCCAGCGCAGCCCGGCCGAGGTGGTGCAGGGGTGGATGGACAGCCCCGGACATCGCAAGAACATCCTCACCGCGGAGTTCACCGAAATCGGTGTCGGATATGTCACCGGCGGCACGTACGGCACGTCCTGGACCCAGGTCTTCGGCACCCCGCGCTGACCCGTTCCGGGGTGGGCCGGCGGTCTCCGCGTTGACCCGAATGGGTATAAAGACGATGCCGGGATCGACGTCGGCGGGAGTGGTGCGCTCCGTGTGCGGGCACCGGGGCACGCTCTCGGGTCGAACCGGCAACCGGGTGCGAGGAGGCCCGATGACGGTGCGTCATACTCGGTTGTTCGAGGCGAGGGAGATCACGTGCAGCTTGAGTTGGATCCGCCGTACGGCGTAGGGCCGATCAAGATCGGCATGTCCATGGACGAGGCAGAGACCGCTCTGCGCGAACTCGGAGGAGATCTGTCGGGACGCACTCGTGGGTTCGCCCACTTCGGTGCGGACCTCTCGATTCATGTGGTGAGCGACAAGGACGGACTGGTCGAGGCGATCGAGGTACACCGGTCCGAGGACGATTTCGCCGACACTGTGCTGTGTCTGGGTATCGACGTCTTCGGCACACCGGCCGTCGACGTCACCCGACTGCTCGGCGAACTGACACCCATCCGGGTGGAGACCGAAGGCGCGTCGCTGGTGGCCCCGGAACTGCTGGTGGCCCTGTGGCAACCGTTCGTGCCCGGACACGGCAACAACAACGGCGTGGTCGGCGAGGGCCTGTACTTCCGCACCGCCCTGGTCGCCGGCCCCGGATACTACGACAAGAGCGGGCAACACCGGGCGATCCACGCCGGGTGAGCCCGACCCCCTGAGCGATCGGCTCGCAAGACGGGAACACGACGAGCCGAAGTCGTGGATCCTCGCCGAGAAGTGGCTCGGCGGGGTCCACGACCTCGTCGGCCGACGCTACGGCCGCCCGAACTCCGCCGCCCGGTGTGTGAACTCGCCACCCGGGCCGACAGGGCGGCCGTGACGCGGTGGACAGGGGTCTGCGGCGGTAGGCGGGGCCACGGCCCTTCCGGGCCCGCGCCGCAACCCCGGGACCCTTCGTGGACCCGGGGGGCCGCCTCGCTCAGACCCGGTTGCCCAGCAGGCCGTTCAGGACCGCGGCACCCTGGGGCGCGTCGGACACGGTGACCACGAACTCGCGTCCGGAGACGAGGGTGAGCGTCAGGGCCTCGCCGGAGCGCTGCACGACCCCGGTCGCCCTCGACTTGATCCGGTATCCCCAGCCGCCGAACTCGCGCAGCGCCCGGACCTCGCGGTATCCGGCCCTGCGGATCTCGCTCAGCGGTACCCGCTTGCGCGGCCACGGCAGCAACCCGAACTCGACGGTCAGCCCGCGTTGGTCGGCGTGCACCCGGACAACCGACAGGAACGCGCACAACACCGCTCCGCCCAGGAGCCCGATGCCCGAGCCGATGAAGCCGTACATGACGCTGACCACGGCAGAGGCCACCACGAAGGCCCCGGTCAGACCCACCATGACGGGTGAAACGGCGGTTTTGCTCCAGGACGAATGTACGAACGACGACATGGGATCCCTCTGCTGCCCGGTATCGCTGCCCTTGCCGTCTCGACGATATGCCGGCTCCCGCAAGCTGCGGGAGCCGGCATCAGGTCAGCGCGCCGCCAAGATCCGGCCGCTGACCTCACCGAATCCGAGACGCGTGCCGTTCGGGCCGGGGGCGGTGGCGGTGATCGTGACCTCGTCGCCGTCCTCCAGATAGGTCCGGCTGGACCCGTCCGGGAGCTTGAGCGGGTTCTCGCCGTTCCAGGTGATCTCGATCAGCGCCCCGCGCTCGCCGACCTCGGGCCCGCTGACCGTGCCGGAGGCGAACAGGTCGCCCGGGCGCAACGACGCGCCGTTGACGGTCATGTGCGCCAGCTGCTGCGCGGCGGTCCAGTACATCGACGCGAACGGCGGCCGGGAGATCACGTGTCCGTTGAGCCGGACCTCCATGCTCAGGTCGAGGCCCCACGGCTCGGCGGCGCGGTCGTCCAGGTAGGGCAGTGGCTCGACGTCGCGCGCGGGGGGTGCCACGCGCGCGGCGTCGAGTGCTTCGAGCGGCACGATCCACGGCGACACCGAGGTGGCGAACGACTTGCCCAGGAACGGGCCCAGCGGGACGTACTCCCACGCCTGGATGTCGCGTGCGGACCAGTCGTTGAGCAGGCACACGCCGAACACGTGGTCCGCGAAGTCGCCGAGGCCGACCGGGGTGCCCAGCTCGGAGCCCGCGCCGACGACGAAGCCGACCTCGGCCTCGATGTCGAGCCGCCGGGTGGGCCCGAAGGACGGCACCGCGTCGGTCGGGGCCTTGCGCTGTCCGCGGGGGCGCACGATCGGGGTGTGCGAGACCACGACGGTGCCCGCGCGGCCGTGGTAGCCGATCGGCAGGTGCTTCCAGTTCGGGCTCAACGGCTCGGTGCCGGGCCGGAAGATCCGGCCGAGGTTGCTCGCGTGGTGCTCGGAGGCGTAGAAGTCCACGTAGTCGGCGGGCTCGAAGGGCAGCCGCAGCACCACGTCCCGGCGCGGGATCAGGTGCGGTTCGACGCTCGCCCGCAGGCTCGGGTCGGTCAGCCACGTGGTGATCGCGGCCCGTACGCCGCGCCAGGTCGGTCGCCCGGCGGCCATCAGCGCGGTCAGGCTCGGCGCGTCCAGCACGGCCGACACCTCGGCGCTCGCGTCGACCGCGTGCGCGGCGGCACCGGCGTCGAGCACGAAGTCGCCGATGGCCACCGCGACGCGCGGCCGGTCCGGCTCGTGGTCGGTGGTGAACACGCCGTAGGGCAGGTTGTCGATGCCGTAGCCCGAGTCGGTCGGCAGCGGGACCCAGGTGCTGGGCATGAGGTGCGGCTCCTCGTGGGATCGGTCGCGGTGGTGCGGGCTAGCGCGTGTGCGGGGGTTGGCCGAGCAGGCCGAGCGTGAGCGCGTCCTGGAGCGGCTCGGCGACGCTACAGGTTCCGTACGAGGTCAGGTAGCCGCGCAGGCGGGTGCGCTCGGGCACGGTGAGTCCGTGTGCCATGCGGGTGAGTTCGGCGCTGTCGCGGATGGCCAGCAGGTCCGCGAGCGCGTCCGGTTCGGCGCCGGCGACGGCGTGGTGGGTGGCGAGCATCAGGTTGAGGTAACCGTGGTGCTCGAAACCCGTGGTCGGGTCGGTGTGCCGCACGGCGTTGTGCAGCCCGGCCGTGACCTTGAACGGCATTTCGCGGACCCGGCACGCGTGTACGAACGCGGCCAGTTCGGCCTCGTTCGGGAACGCGTGCGCGGCGGTGCCGCCGGTGCGGAACTTGGGCCGTCCGTACGTGCCGGCGAGATTGTCCAGGTCTGCGTCGAGGCCCGCGCCTTTGAGGACCTCGACGTAGCCCGCCGTCATCTCCGGCAGGTGTTCGTGCAGCGCCGCGACCGCCTTGCCGATCTCGCCGTCGCCGGCGACCTCGATGCCCTCCAGGAGCAACCCGGGGGTGTCCATGATGGTGCGTACCGCGGGCCCCACCGTGGCCGGCCCGCCGGGCGCCACGAGCACCACGCGCAGCGGCGCCTCGGGGTCGGCGAGCGCGATCAGGTCGGGCAGGTGCGCGACGCCGACCAGGAAGTGCCGGACGAAGTCGGCGAACCATTCGGTGCGGTAGACGCGGTGTGCGGGTACCGCCTCGGCCATCGGGGCGTTCCCGGGCGGGAACAGCGCCGCGTCGTCCCACAACCCCGCGAACAGCGGCAGTTCGGGTCGTTCGGTGTCCGCGCTCGTGCCCGCGTTCGTACCCGTGCTCATGTCCGCGGCGCCTTCCCGGCCCAGGTCCACGCGTAGGCCGGGTCCTCGCTCGCGAGGCCCCCCTCGCCGACGCCCAGGGGGCGGAACGTGTCCACCATGACCGCCAGTTCGTCGAAGAACTCGACGCCGATGCTGCGCTCGTAGGCGCCGGGCTGCGGTCCGTGTGCGTGTCCGCCCGGATGCAGCGAGATCGACCCCTGGCCGATCCCGGAGCCCTTGCGGGCCTCGTAGTTGCCCCCGCAGTAGAACATGACCTCGTCCGAGTCCACGTTGGAGTGGTAGTACGGCACCGGGATCGACAGCGGGTGGTAGTCCACCTTGCGCGGCACGAAGTTGCAGATCACGAACCCCTGGCCCTCGAACACCTGGTGCGCGGGCGGTGGTTGGTGGA
This sequence comes from Embleya australiensis, assembly GCF_051903075.1. Taxonomy (NCBI): domain Bacteria; kingdom Bacillati; phylum Actinomycetota; class Actinomycetes; order Kitasatosporales; family Streptomycetaceae; genus Embleya; species Embleya australiensis. Next base: position 6,243,717 of record NZ_CP182422.1, on the reverse strand, counting down.
TCCGGCCGGTGATCGGCTCGAAGTCGGAGATGTTGAACACGTACGGGTACAGGCACCCGTCCCAGCCCACCACGTCGAACGGGTGGGTGGGGTACACGTAGCGGGTGCCGGCGATCTCGCCGCCCAGGCCGCGGTGCTTGACCAGTACCTCGACGTCGGTGCCCTCGGCCAGGAGCGGCTGTACGGGCCCGCACAGGTCGCGTTCGCAGAACGGCGCGTGCTCCAGGAGCTGGCCGAACCGGGAGAGGTAGCGCTTGGCGGGCGCGATGTGCGAGTTGGCCTCGATGCAGTACGCGCGCAGCGGCTCGTCGCCGCTCGGCACCCACCGGTGGGTGGTGGCGCGTGGCAGGATCACGTAGTCGCCGGGGCCGACGGTCAGCGCGCCGAAGACGGTCTCCACCGTCCCCGAGCCCGACTCGACGTAGACGCACTCGTCACCGAGCGCGTTGCGGTACAGCGGGGAGGTGCTGCCGGCGACCACGTAGGAGATCCGCACGTCGGCGTTGCCGAGTACGAGCCGGCGGCCGGTGACCGCGTCGACGGCCTTCCACTCGTTGTCCGCGAACAGGTCGTGCAGCTTGAGGTGGCGGGGCTTGAGCGGGTGGTTGGCGGTGACCGTCTGGTCCGGGACCTCCCACACGGTCGCGTCGGCGATGGCCGAGGGGATCGCGCGGTGGTAGAGCAGGGAGGAGTCGGACGTGAAGCCCTCCTCGCCCATCAGCTCCTCGTAGTACAGGCCGCCGTCCGGGCGGCGGTGCTGGGTGTGCCGCTTGGGCGGCACCTCGCCCACGCTGCGGTAGTACGCCATGACTGCCCGACTCCTCCGTCCACTCCCGCGCCCTGTGCGCGGCGCCGCCGTCCCCGCCCGTGTCCCGGTCCGCCCGGCCGTGTCGGCCGGGCGGACGCGTCGCGGCCTAGAGGTTGCCGCGGCGCTCCTGCTCGCGCTCGATCGCCTCGAACAGCGCCTTGAAGTTCCCCTTGCCGAAGCCGAGCGAACCGTGCCGCTCGATCAGCTCGAAGAACACGGTGGGCCGGTCCTGGACGGGCTTGGTGAAGATCTGGAGCAGGTAGCCGTCCTCGTCGCGGTCGACCAGGATCTTGAGTTCGCGCAGCGTCTCGACCGGTACCCGGGTCTCGCCCGCCCACTCCCCCAGGGTGTCGTAGTAGCTGTCCGGGGTGGACAGGAACTCGACGCCCATCTCGCTCATCGCACGCACCGAGGCCACGATGTCGTTGGTGGCGAGCGCGATGTGCTGCACGCCGGGGCCGCCGTAGAACTCGAGGTATTCGTCGATCTGCGACTTCTTGCGGCTGATCGCGGGCTCGTTGAGCGGGAACTTCACCCGGTGGTTGCCGCTGGTGACGACCTTGGACATGAGCGCGGAGTATTCGGTGGCGATGTCGTCGCCGATGAACTCCTTCATGTTGGTGAAGCCCATGACGCGGTTGTAGAAGGACACCCACTCGTCCATCTTGCCCAGCTCGACGTTGCCCACGCAGTGGTCGATGGCCTGGAAGTAGCGCTTGGGGTGCGTGGCGGGCTTGCCGCGGAACAGCGGCTCGGCGGCGACGAAGCCGGGCAGGAACGGGCCCTTGTAGGCGGAGCGGTCCACCAGCGTGTGCCGGGTCTGGCCGTAGGTGGCCAGGACCGCGCTGCGTACGGTGCCGTGCTCGTCGCTGTCGTCGTGCGGCTCGACCAGGACGGTGGCGCCGTGCTCGCGGGCATAGGCGATCGCCTTGTCCACGTCCGGGACCTCGATGGCCAGGTCGGCGACGCCGTCGCCGTGGGCGTGGGTCGCGGCGCCGATCTCGGTGCCGGCGTGTACCTCGCCGGTGATCACGAAGCGGGCCTTGCCGGAGACGAGGACGTACTCGGCGGCGTCGCGGGAGCCGGTCTCGGGGCCGCGGTAGGCGACGCAGGTCATCCCGAACGCGGTGGAGTAGTAGTGCGCGGCCTGTTTGGCGTTGCCCACGAAGAACCGGACGTGGTCCATCGCGATGACGGGGAAGGGGTCGCCCGCCGGGTCGTGCTCGACGGCGCCGACGAGGACGTCGGTGTCTTCCAGGGTGTTGAAGGTGCTCATGACGGGCGATCCCCTCGGGAAGGAACGGATGCCGGAAGTACACTTCCGCTGACAACATCTGACAACATCTCGGCCGGGAGCTATACAGATTGCTTAGGTGAGAGAGCGATATGCGAGACGATCTTCAGGATTCGCGCATCACACTGGACGAGTTGGACGTACGTCTCATTCGGGCGGGCCGGCAACATCCGCGCGCCGGCATGCTGGAGCTGTCCCGGTTGATCGGGGTCTCCCGCGCCACCGTCCAGGCCCGGCTGGACCGGATGGAGGCGGCCGGAGTGATCACCGGCTACGGCCCCGAGGTGGATCTGGTCGCCGCCGGATACCCGGTCCTGGCCTTCGTCACACTGGAGATCGCCCAGGGCGGCCTGTCGGGCGTGGCCACCGCGCTGGCCGCGGTCCCCCAGGTGCTGGAGGCGTACGGCACCACCGGCATCGGCGACGTGCACTGCCGCATCGCCGCCACGTCGAATCAGGACCTGCAACAAATCCTGATCGACATCAACCGCATCCCCGAGGTGGTCCGCACCACGAGCGTCATCGCGTTGTCGGAGGTGGTCCCCATGCGCACCCTCCCCTTGCTCGAAGCCCAAAACCGCCCCCGCCCCAGCCGAGTCCCCGCCTTCCGCGACCACTCGGCGCAGCCGGCGATCGGCGGCCGGGATCAGCGGCCGGAACGCGGGGAGTGATCTTCGGGCAGCACGCTGACCACGGGGTTTCCCCGACCGCGCCCTCTGCCATCCGAAGGAAGTACGGCGGCGACTGCGAATCGGTCCGGTCTCCTCGAGTGCCTTCGGAACCTGCCCAGCGGCGTCGGCGCACGCCGCGAACCTCTCCGCCGATCGGTCGAGCCGGTCGAGATCGGCCACGAATCGCTCGGACACGTCGAACCTCGATTCCATCTCGGACATATCTCCCCCGGGCGTGCCCACTCGTCGACAGAACTGACGAGATGCAGACGGTGGTCGATCGCACACGCGTGCGTGAGGACGACCTCGCCTTCCCGGTGGGGCTGCGCGACAGCGGGGTGGGTGGGACGGGAGAATGGTGGGGGATGGTTGGTGATGATGTGGATCGGGACGTGACGATGTCGGTGTCTGGGCAGCAGGGTTCGGAGCAGGGTGCGCAGGAGGATGTGCATCGGCTGATCGCCGAGGAGCTCGGGGTTCGGGAGGGGCAGGTCAGGGCGGCCGTCGAGTTGCTCGACGGGGGTGCGACCGTGCCGTTCATCGCCCGCTACCGCAAGGAGGTGACCGGGACCCTCGACGACACGCAGTTGCGTACGTTGGAGGAACGGCTGCGCTACCTGCGGGAGTTGGCCGAGCGTCGGGTCGCCGTGCTCGCCGCGATCGAGGCGCAGGGCAAGTTGGACGACGCGCTGCGGGCGCAGATCATGGCGGCCGATTCGAAGGCCCGCCTCGAGGACATCTACCTCCCGTACAAGACCAAGCGCCGGACCAAGGCGCAGATCGCCCGCGAGGCCGGCCTCGAACCGCTGGCGCTCGGGTTGCTGGGCGACCCGTCGCGCGATCCGGTCGCCGCGGCCGGGGCGTTCGTCGACCCGGACAAGGGTGTCGCCGACGCGCAGGCGGCGCTGGAGGGTGCCCGCGCGATTCTGGTCGAGCGGTTCGCCGAGGACGCCGACCTGATCGGCGCGTTGCGCGAGAAGATGTGGACGCGCGGGCGCGTGGTGGCCAAGGTGCGCGAGGGCAAGGAGGAGGCGGGCGCCAAGTTCGCCGACTACTTCGACTTCGCCGAGCCGTTCACCCGGCTGCCGTCGCACCGGATCCTGGCGATGTTCCGGGGTGAGAAGGAGGACGTCCTCGACCTGACGCTGGCCCCCACCGCGGACGCGGCCGAGGAGGGTGACGGTCCGACCGAGTACGAGCGGGCGATCGCGCACACGTTCGGGATCACCAACCGCGACCGCCCCGCCGACAAGTGGCTCGCGGACACCGTGCGTTGGGCCTGGCGCACTCGGATCCTGGTGCACCTGGGCATCGACCTGCGCGGTCGGCTGCGCCAGGAGGCCGAGGACGAGGCGGTCCGGGTGTTCGCCGCCAACCTGCGCGACCTGCTGCTGGCCGCGCCGGCCGGCACCCGCGCCACGATGGGCCTCGACCCGGGCCTGCGTACCGGGGTCAAGGTCGCGGTGACCGACGACACCGGCAAGGTGGTGGCGACCGAGACGATCTATCCGCACGAGCCGCGCCGCCGCTGGGACGAGTCGATCGCCACGCTCGCGCGCCTCGCCGCCGCCCACCGGGTGGACCTGATCGCGATCGGCAACGGCACCGCCTCACGCGAGACCGACAAGCTGGCCGCCGAACTGATCGCCAAGCACCCCGAGTTGGGCCTGACCAAGGTGATGGTCTCCGAGGCCGGCGCCTCCGTGTACAGCGCCTCTGCCTTCGCCTCGCAGGAACTCCCGGACCTGGACGTGTCATTGCGCGGCGCGGTGTCGATCGCCCGGCGACTCCAGGACCCGCTGGCCGAGTTGGTCAAGATCGACCCCAAGTCGATCGGCGTGGGCCAGTACCAACACGACCTGTCCGAGCTGAAGTTGTCGAGGTCGCTCGACGCGGTGGTCGAGGACTGCGTGAACGCGGTCGGCGTGGACGTCAACACCGCCTCCGCGCCGCTGCTCACCCGGGTGTCCGGGATCGGCGCGACGCTGGCCGAGAACATCGTGCAACACCGGGACGCGAACGGGCCGTTCAAGACGCGACGCGACCTGAAGAACGTGGCGCGGCTCGGCCCGAAGGCGTTCGAGCAGGCGGCCGGCTTCCTGCGGATCCCGGCCGGCGACGACCCGTTGGACGCCTCCTCCGTGCACCCCGAGGCCTATCCGGTGGTGCGCCGGATCGCGGCGGCGGCCGGTGGCGACGTCCGCACCCTGATCGGCGCGGCGCCGAAGTTGCGCGCGCTGGACCCGAAGGCGTTCACCGACGAGAAGTTCGGGCTGCCGACGGTCACCGACATCCTGCGCGAGTTGGAGAAGCCGGGGCGCGACCCGCGACCGGCGTTCAAGACGGCCACCTTCAAGGAGGGCGTCGAGAAGTTGTCCGACCTGCGGCCCGGGATGCTCCTGGAGGGCGTGGTCACGAACGTGGCCGCGTTCGGCGCGTTCGTGGACGTCGGCGTGCACCAGGACGGCCTGGTGCACGTGTCGGCGATGTCGAAGACCTTCGTGAGCGACCCGCACGACGTGGTCAAGTCGGGGGACGTGGTGCGGGTCAAAGTGCTCGACGTGGACATCCCGCGCAAGCGCATCTCGTTGACTCTGCGGCTGGAGGACGAGACGGCCGAGCGCGGAGGGCGCGATGGGCGGTCGTCCGGGGAGGGGCGGTCCGGGGACGGGCGCCAGGGTGGTTCGCGGCAGGGCCAGGGTCAGGGAGGCTCCCGGCAGGGTCAGAGCGGCGGCGGGGCCGGCGGTGGCCAGGGGCGCCGGGGCGCGCCGCCGAAGCAGAGCCGTGGGTCGCAGCCGCCCGCCGGCGGTGGCGGCGCCATCGCGGACGCGCTGCGGCGGGCCGGACTGGTCGAGTAGGCGCGGTTGTTCGGTTGATCGTGCGTGCGCGCCGGGTGGGCTTCCGGGCCTGCCCGGCGCGCACGCGGTTCGCCGGCCCCGGCCCGCTCGCAGGTGCCTCGCACCGCGTACGGGCGCGCCGGGCGTCAACCCGCCTGGGCCGCCGGCGGCACCAGCGCCCGGAGTACCGACACGCGGGTCACCCCGTATTCGGCGAGCAGGTCGGCCACCACCCCCGGGCCGGACGTGAGCGCGAGCAGGACGTGCTCGTCGCCGATGTGCTTGTCCCCGCGCTCCAGCGCCTCCCGCAGCGACTTCTCCAGCACCCGCTTGGCCCCCTCCGTGAACGGCCCGGGTGCCGAGCGACCGCCGAACGGCCACACCCGCCGGCGTCGCGGCGCCATCGCCAACGCGCCCTCGCCGTGCACCTGTTCGACCCTGGCCACGATCTCGTCCACGTCGATTCCGAGGTCGGCGAGCGCGGCTTGGTCGGCGGACGACACCCCGCCGCGCCGGCGCGCCCGGGCCAGCGCCTCCATCACCTCGTCGCGATGGGCGACGAAGCCGATCGTCGCCAGCGCGACGGCCGCCGACGTACCCTGCCCGTCCAACAACGCCGCGAGCATGTGCTCCTCCCCCACCTCGCCGGCCTCGGCCCGTCGCGCGTGCTCGCCCGCGCCGCGCACGACGGCGCGGGCATCGTCGGTGAACCTCTCGAACATCAGTTCCTCCCGTGCTTCTTGTGCACCGCCTGACGGCTTACTCCCAGCTCGGCGGCGATCTCCTGCCACGACCAGCCCTGCACGCGCGCGCTGCGCACCTGCACGGCCTCGAGCTGTTCGAGCAGCCGCCGCAGCGCGGCCACGGCCCGCAGGCCCACACGCGGATCACGGTCCCCCGCCCTACTGGCGAGGTCGGTTGCTTCGGTCATGTCTGTCAACGTACGTTGACGCACACCGCATGTCAACCGTGGTTGACAATCGAATATTCGACACACGACGGCGCCCGAGCCGATACTGTCGCCGACCATGCGCATTCTTGTATTGGGCGGCACCGCGTTCGTGGGCCGGGCGATCGTCGAGGACGCACTGCGCGACGGCGCCGACGTGACCCTGTTCGGGCGGGGACGAACCGGATCACACCTGTTCCCGGACCTGCCCCGGCTGATCGGCGACCGCGACACCGGCGACTATGCGGCGCTGCGCGACGGCGAATGGGACGCGGTGGTCGACGTCAGCGGCTACGTCCCGCGCCACGTGAACCAGGCCATGGACGCACTCGGCGACCGGGTCGGCCGCTACCTGTTCGTCTCCAGCCACGCCGTATACGTACAGACCGGCGTCGGCCCCGGCTCGGACGAGGACACCCCGCGCCGGCCGCCCCGTCGCGACACCGAGGAGCTCGACAACGACACGTACGGCCCGTGCAAGGTCGCCTGCGAGGACGACGTCCTGGCGCGGTACGGCGACCGCGCCACGATCGTGCGCCCCGGCAAGGTCGTCGGCCCCCACGACGTGCAGGAAACCTTCACCTACTGGGTCCGCCGAGCCGCCCGCGGCGGCCGAGTCGCCGTCCCGGGCGACCCCGACCAGCCCGTACAGGTGGTCGACTCCCGCGACCTGGCCCACCTGGTCACCCGTCTGCTGACCGACAACCGCCCGGGCGCCTTCCACGCGGTCGGCCCGGCCGAGCCCACCACGCTGGGCACCCTGATCGAAACCTGCGCCAGGGCGGCCGGCACCGACATCGAACTCGTCCCGATCCCCATGGACGCGGTCCCGGCCCACTTCCCCTTGGTCACGCCGAAAGCCCAATGGCCCACCCGCCAACGCAGCGCCGCCCGAGCCCGAGCCGCCGGCATGCCCGCCACTCCCCTCCCGATCACGGTGGCCGACGTCCGCGCCTGGGACCGACAACGCGGTGAACCCCCGCTGTCACACGGCCTGTCGGTGCGGGAGGAGGCCGACCTGCTCGCCGGCGCGTAGCCCGAGCGGCCTGGCGGCGCGGTCTCGACCCGGCCGGCACCGACCGCCCCGGCGGACACGGTCGCCGATCAGCCCGGCAGGCCCGTTCGCCCCGTCGCACGAAGGTCGGCGAGCAGATCGTCCAGTACCGCCTCCTCCTCGACCCGGCGACCCACGTCCCGCATCGCGTCGGCGAGTTCGGAGTCCCAGGCCGCGGTCGTCGGCGCGCCCGTCAGCGCGGTACCGGGCCGCGCGGCGACGGCCGTAAGGTAGTCCGACGCGCGATATCGCCACGGCCGGACCCGGACGCGCGCGGCCAGACCGGACACGATCCGCAGACCGCCCCAGTCGAAGTCGCCGTGCGCCCGCACCACCGCGCCATCGGCCGTCAGCGCCGCCAACAGCCGCACCGCGGCCGTTCCGGGCTGACCCGATACGCACACCAGCGGCGGGCAATCGGCGCCGATCCCGTGCGCCGCCGCCGCGACCACGGCCGGGTTCTCGCACACGAACACCACGGCCGTCGCGGGCAGCGCCGCAGGCGGGTCACCGGCGAGCTGACGCAAGGTCAACACCGCCGGCTGGCCGGCCGCGCTCAGGATGGCGAGCGCCCGCCCGGTGGGTGAGGCGTCGTCGCCGGGCAGCCCGAGGGTGAGCACCGTGCTGGACAGATCGTCCTTGAGCAGCCCGACCGCCGCCCAGACCGTCCGCCGCCACTCGGCGCCGCCGCCGGCCGGGATCCCGCCGAGGACTCGCGCCGCGCCGAACACCAAAGTGGTCAGCGGACGATCCTCGTCGAGCGCGTGCGCGTCGGCACGGACCCGGGCCGCGAAGACCCCGATCGGCTCCCCCTCGACCGGCAACTCGCCCAGTACCGCGGCGACATCCGTCAACGTGCGATGGGCCGCCTCGGGCCCGCCGCACACGCGCCGAACCAACCCGGACGCCCGGATGTCCGCCGCCCAGACCGCCAACTCGGGCCGGCGGTACACCAGTTCGTCCAGCGGCCCGAAGGCGCGCGCCCAGGCGTCGCGCTCCGCCGAGGCGACCTCGTGGCGCGGCACCACCCGGCCGACCAGGATCTCGACGGCCGCCGCGAGGCCCTCGGGGCATGCGCCCGATGCGCGCAGGATTCGATCGACCGCCGGCAGCGCGACCGACAACGACCCACCGGAACGCGCCGGTCGGCCCAACAACCGTTCCACCGCCTCCCGTTGTCCGGCGGTGGGCGCCTTGAGGGTGACCGATCCGTCGAGATCGCGGGCGTGTTCGAGGCGGTGTCGCGCCCGGTCCACCAGCCAGGCGAGGTCCGGGCCACCGAGCAGACGTTCCAGGTGTGTTCCGCTCACGTCCACAGCTCGTCCTGGGTGGCGCCGTCCGAGCCGCCGGACCGCGGCGCCGGCACCGTCGCGGACAATCCCATGGGCTCGGGATCGACGGCGCGGAACCTGTGTTCGCCGTTCCATTCCCAGCGCGTCACCAGCACCGCCGCGATGTCGTCCACGCGGGACAACTGGGCGATGGCCAGACCCGGCACCTCGGGATAGCAACCCCATTCGCGTTCGCTGGTCATGACAACGTCCAAGTCGAAGGCCGCGAGCAGGCCCAGACATTTGGCCCGCGAGTCGTCGTCCACTCCCGCGAACGCCTCGTCCAGCGTGACCAATCGAGGCGCGTACGGGTTGGCCGCCGAGGCGTAGTGCGAGGACGCCGCCGCGAACAGCGGGACCGAGGCGGCGAGCACCCGTTCGCCGCCGGAGGCCGGGCCGGTCGCGGTGCTCCACTGACCGTGCTGATGCCGCTCGATGCCGAACTCGTGCCACGAGCGGTAGTCGAGGGCCGTGCTGAGCTGTTCGACCCAGGTACCGCCGGCGTCCCGGCTGCGCACCCGCGCGATCTCGGCCTGGAGGAACTCGCCGACCGCCGCGCGGTCCTCGGCCGTCCAGGCATCCGCGGTCTGGCGCAGCAGCCGGGCGCGGGCGGCGGCCAAGCCGGTCGGCGCCTCCTTGGCCGGGCGCCACACCAACCGCAGTTTCATCCCGGTGCTGGTCGGGCGGGCCGCCAGTTCAGCGTTCATCACGGCCACCCGGCGCTCCGCCGCGCCGATCAACTCCTGGAGGGTGCCCGCCACTTCGGAGATCAGGTGGTTCTCCAGGATCTCTCGCTCCCGGGCCGAGAGCAGCCGCCGTCGCGCCTCCACCTCGGCGGCCAGCGAGGTCGCGAGCCCGGCCACGGTCGAGGTGCGACCCTGGAAGACGACGTCGACGACGACGCCGTCCTCCAGCATGTGTCCGGAGGCGGTGTGGCCGTGCCGGCCCAGGGCGTCCTGGAGGTTCTTCAACTCCTCGGCGACCCGCCGCTGCACGCGCTCCCACGCCTGGTCCGAGTCGTCGATCTGCTCCAACTCGCGCTCGATCCGGCGCGCGAAGCGCACCGACGGATCGGCGGCCCACGCGGAGTCCGGTGCGGGCACCTCCAGTTCCGGCAGCGCCACGGTGAGCAGGCCCGTGCTCGCGAACCGGCGCAGCGCGGCCACCGCCTCGTCCCGGGTGCGCGCGGACTCGGCGACGTCGCGCTCCAGTTGTTGCCGACGGCCCTGGGCGACGCCGCCGGCCTTGACCGCGTCGGTGTGCTCGCGGTGGGCGCGCCGGGTCGCGTCCTCGCATCCTCGCAGGGCCAGGCGGGTCGCGGTCAGTTCGCGTTGGAGTTCGGCGACGGCCGCGCCGACGGTGGCGGCGATGGTTTCGTGACCGCTCTCGGCGGCGAGCGCCCGACGTCGTGCCGCCGCGGCGCGCTCGCGCAGGCCGCCCGCGTGTACGGCGACCCGTTCGGCCTCCACACGTTCGCTCACGGCGGCGGCCGAAGCGGCTGTGTGTTCGCGCAACGCGGGCCACAGCGCCGCCAATGCCTCGCGGTACCGGGCCAGGCCGGCGGACACCGAGGCGAGTTCCTCCGGGGCGGTGGGCAGGCCGGTGTCGACGGCGGCGCGGCGGGCCTCGTCGGCGGCCTCGTCGGCACGGGTCGCCGCGGTCACCACGTGTCGCTCCTGTTCGGCGCGGCGGGTGTCGAGGGCGGCCAGCCGGGCGCCGGCGGCGGCGACCTGCGCGTGTGCCCGGCGCAACGCCTCGTCGCCCGGTCGGCCCGCCAGTTCGTCGTCGAGTCGGCACTGACGCGTGGTCACCGCGGCGGCTCGTTCCACGATGTCCGCGCGCCGGACGTCGAGTTCGGCCAGTTCGGCGACGACGGCCCCGATCCTGGCCCGACGTGCGCGCTCGCGTGCGCCCGCACCCAGGTATTCGGCGTTCGGCTTGGTCCAGCGGCCGGTCAGCATGCCGAGGGTGAAGGTGCCGTCCGCGGCGACCCGGGTGGTCGCGGCGCTGTCCGGCCCCCAGCCGATGGCGGCGAGCAGGCGGCCCACCGTCGCGTCGGGCACCGCCGCGGCCCGCTCGTCGGCACGGTCCACGGCCGGGCTCAGCACGTCGCCGAGGGTGGGCCCGGCAACGGGCGGCCCGGGCCGGGCCAACAGCTCGCCGGTGCGCAGCGAAATGGCCGTACCGTCCGGATCCACCCACGCGTCGAGGAGGCCGGATGCCTCCAGGGCCGCCTCGAGGCCGGCCCGGGCCGCGCCGTCCGGCACCGCGTCGGTGAAGTCGACGAGGCGCCACAGGGGGGCGCCCGGGCGCGCCGTGCGCTTGGTGTCGTCGCGGGTGTGCGGCGGGCGCGGCGGCCGGGTCCCGCCCGCGCGCAGGTCGGCCAGTTCGGCCCGGAGCCGCTCGGCCTGCCCGTCGACGTCCCGCAGTTCGCCGGCCACGGCGGCGGCCTGCGCCGCGAGCACGGCGTGCCGCTCGCGCGCCGCCGCGTCGGTGGCCACGCGGACCGGATCGGAGCCGACCAACGTGTCCGCCCACACCGTGAGTTCGTCCAGCAGGCCGAGCGGATCCGCCGGTCGCAGTTCGGCGCACTCGGCCAGGTACGCCTGCACGGCCGCGACGAAGGACCGCTTCTCGGCCCGCGTCACGTCGGCGCAGCGCTCGTGCTCCTCGGCCTGGGCCGCGAGTTCGGCCTCGATGTCGGTGAGTCGCTGCCGGGCGGCGGTGCGTACGCCGGCGAGCCGCTCGGCGTCGCGGTGCAGCCCGGCCAGGAGTTCGACGGTGCGTCGACGGCGGTCCACCAGGTCGTCGGCGGCCCGACGTACCCGGGGTTCGTCGGCCGGCGCGGCGGCCACGTGTTCGGAGTGTGCGGCGGTCAGTATCGCCTGCGCGGCCGCGTCGGCGGCCTCGCGGCGCACGGCGTCGACTTCACGGACGGCGACGGTCAGTCGGGCGCCGGCGGCGTCCGCGCGCTCGCTCGCGCGCCGTTCGTCCTCGCTCGCGCGCCGTCCGTCCTCCTCGGCCTGGGCCGCGTCCGCCCTGGCGGTGCGCGCGGCTTCGGCGGCCCGGTCGAGTTCGCGGGCGCTGCGCATCTCCGGTCCCGCGCGCAGTGCCTCGTCCTTGGCCTGGAGCCGGGCGGCCTCGGCGGTGCACTCGGAGATCAGTTCCTCAGCCGCCGCCACCCGTAGTTGGGCCTCGGCCTCCTCGTCGCCGGCCCGGGTGAATTCGGCGCGCAGCGTGTCGTGGCGGGCGTGTTCGCTGCGCGGTGCGCGGGCCCGGCGACGCGAGGCGACCTTGGCGTAGCGCTGATAGTGGGTCAAGAACGTGGTCGCTGCCTGTTCGGTCTCGGCCATCGCGGCGAGCCGGGCCTGGTCCTCGTCGAGACTGCGGAACGCCTCGGCGACGTCGGCGACCACCGCCTGGTCCATCGGCGCGAGGGCTTCGGTGAGCGCCTTGGACAGGGCCTTCTCGCTGGGCCGCTTGGACAGTTGCGGTTGGCGCAGTTGGATGAGCAGGTCCACCAGCGCGGCGTAGCGCTGTTCCCCGAGGCCGAACAGCGCGTCGTCCACGGCCCGGCGGTAGCTGCCCGCCTGGTCGTGGACCAGTCCGTGGCCGGCCAGTGCCTCGGTGAGGCGGTCCCGGGTCAGTGCGGTGCGGGTGCCGTCGATCAACGACAGGCCCTCGCCGACGCGTTGTGTGGTCACGAAGTACCAGTGTCGGACCACCCCTCGGCCCGCCACCGCCTTGAGCCCGCAGCCGAGGGTGCGGAATTCGACGGTGCCGTCGTCGGCGCGCCTGCCGAATTCGATCCAGGTGTAGCCGAGCCGTTCGCTGTGCGGGTGTTCGCCGCCCAGGAGCAGATTCCATTCCATCCGCTTGCGCGGATCGCCGTCGGGTTCGACCCGATGCGCGGACAGGTCGCCGTCGAGCAGGAACGGCAGGGTCAGGGCGAGCACCTTGGACTTGCCGGTGCCGTTGTTGCCGCGCAGCAGCAGCCGTCCGTCGCGGAAGTGGAACTCCTCGACGTCGTAGTGGAACAGGTCCACCAGGCCGGTGCGCAGCGGTTGCCACCGCTCGCGGGTGGGGTGCGGCAGGATCGGGCTCATCGGCGGCTGCCCTTCGGTGCGGTTCGCCGGGTACGCGGGCCGGGTGCCCTGGCTCCTGGTTCGAGGAGGACGGTCTCGCCGACGGCGTAGCGGGCGAGGGCCGGCAGTGCGACGACGGCGGGGGCGCCCTCGTGGTCGTGGGTTCGGGCGAGCAGGCCGAGGGCGGTCAAGCGGCCCACGGCCTGCTCGACCAGTTCGTGCTCAGCGCCCGGTTCGGTCGCGGCCTTGCGCCAGTAGCCGCCGTGTTCGCGGGCGAACTCTCGTACCAGAGCGTGGAGTTGGGTGAGGGGGACGATCGGGGCCGATGCGGGGTCGGCTGCGGGGTCGGTGTCGATACCGGCTCCGGTACCGGCGGCCAGGCGTTCGGCGAGCAGGAGCGTCACGTGCCCGTCGGTGCCGGTGTCGGGCATTTTGACGTCGGTCAGTTCGTCGTCGGGGTCGACCATGGCGATGCCCTCGGCGCGTACTTCGGCGACGAGGCCGGTCAACTCCGTGATGGCGCCGGTGATGTGCGGACGCTGCTTCTGGAGATAGGCGAGTTCGGCGTCGGGCAGGTCCGCGTAGTACAGGACCGGGTCGTCCAAGAGCGTACGGGTGAGGTGATGGCGGATGCGTTGGTTGCGCAGGTCGTCGTTGTCGAGCACGGAGTCGTCGGCGAGCGCCGCGAGTCGGTCCTCGAAGTCGGTGGCGAAAATCGTGGAGGGTCCTTGTCGGGAGCTGAGCAGCCCGGCCAACACGCGGCGTTCGACGTCGTACAACGCGTCCCCCGTGGCTTTGAGATACGCCTCCTCGTCACCGGCCACCAGGGTCAGCACGCCGAGGCGGATCAACAGCCGGACGACGGCCACGAGGTCGGCGCGTTCCTCGCGGTTCTCCAGCGTGAACTCCACACCGGCCGCGCCCAGCGCCGGATCGGCCGCGCCGATCACGATCTGTCCGGCCAACCGCCCGAGTGCGATCTGGTGATCCGATCGCTCCAACGCGGCCAGCGCGAGGCACACGAGCACGTACCGGCGGGCCCCGAAGGGCAGTTTCGTGCGTGGGTCGCGCGCCGGATGGGTGGCCGACCGGGAGTCGGCGGGGACTTTGTACAGGCGCGCCACCTCGGCGTCCACGTACAGCCGCCAGCCGGTGTTGCGTTCGAACCAGGGCCGCAGCTCGGCGGCGAACTGCTGCACGAGCCGGAACTCCTCGCCGCCTTCGCCCCGAGCACGCAGCAGGGGCGTGCGCAGCAGGGCTCGCGCGGCCCGGCGCCGCTTGACCCGGCGGTCCTCGTCGAGTGCCGATCCCAGCGCGGTTGTTCCGGGTGGCCTGCTCATGCGCCGATCTCTTCCGTATCGGGGTCGGTCATACCGGGGTCGGTCATACCGGGTTCGCCGACCGGGCCGAGGTCGCCGGGCTCACCGGGTTCGCCGGGTTCGCCGAGGTCGATGATCTCGATCAGGAAGTCGGGGCCGCTGAACACCCCGACGGTGGTGCGTACTTCGGCCCGCGCGTCGTCGTCGGGCAGGGTGAGGTGGATCTCCATCGAGCCGTCGTGGCCGGTGGCGACCACATGTGTGGTCTCGGGGCGCCAGAGCGCGAGCGCGTCACCGAGGAGGTGCAGGAACAGGCCGAAGGTGACGGGATCCAGTTCGGGCAGCCGACCGAGCCGGGTCACCCCGTGGGTGGCGAGCAGGGCCCGCGCCGCCGCGAGTTGCACGCGTTCGCGGTGCGCGTGTTCGGCGAGGAATCGGCGTGCGTCGGATCGGTCCGCGACGCGGTTGGGCTTGCCGCGCCGCTCGTACGATCCGGTCTTGCGCAACTGCGGACTGATGTGGATCGGCGGGGCATCGTGCCACGGGGTGCCGGCGGCGGGCGGATCCTGCTCTCGCGCCGCCAGGCTCTGCGCGTCCACCGTCAGGTGCCGGGCCGCGTGCAATCCGAAGGCCGAGCGCCACAGTCGATGCCGGGACGCGTCGTCGGGAGCCTGGGCGAACCAGAGCGCGAGGGCCCGAAAGTCGGCCGACCGATCGGAACGGCCCGCGCGGCGCTCGTTGAGCACGCCGACCACGGTGAGCAACTGCGGCACCGCGCTGCGCGCACGACTGCGCAACAGTCGTGCCTGCGACTCGTGCCCGCCTTCGGCGATGAACCACGCCCGCAGGCCGAGCCAGCGCCCGACCCACGTCTCGTACAGCGCGAGGCGCACGGCGGCCTCCGCACCCTCCGGTTCCGCGTCCACGAGGGTCGGATCCGGCGCGGCGTCCCCCGCCTCGCGCTCGGCGGCACCGACCAGGAGTCGCCGCAGCGGCCCATCGTCCCGGCGCGGGTCGCCCAACTCGTCCAGCAGGCCGGCGATCTGCGCACCGCGCGTGACCAGATCGGCGATGAAGCGCTCCAGGTAGTCGATCAGGCGATCCTTGTAGGCCAGGAACACCTCGACATCCGCGTCGTGCAGGTCGATCGTGCGCTGGAGCGACCCCATGAAGGCCCGCGCGTTGTCCGCGAGGTCGTTGAACCGGTGCGTCAGGGTGATCAGCGCGAGGTGAACCTTGCCCTCGTCGAGCCGCTCCGCCGCACCGAACCCGATCAGCGCCCGCAACTGCGTCGCGATGTCCGCCAGCGCCACCGCCTGGAGCGCCCCACGCCGTCCGAGCGCCGCGTCGTACGCGCTCAGCGCCTCCTCGACCGCCTCACCCTCACGCGTGAGCTGGTACAGGTACCGATGCCGATAGAAGTCCTCCACGGACGTCACCCGCCCGGTATCGGCGTCCGCCCGCAGATTCCCCCACCCGGCCAGACTGTCCAGCGCCGCGGCCACCGCCGAAAGCTCCACCCGGTCCACGAGCGCGGCCTGTACGTCCTCGGGCCGCAAATGCACCAGGAACCGCTGCTTGGCCTCGACGAAGACACCCATGATCGCCCGATACAACGCACTGTGCTGCTGCGCGGTCAGGTAGCTGAACGGCCTTCGACTCACGACCCCGTCGTCACTCGACATCGCCAACCATTGTGCCGCACGCCATCCCCCGAACGGCCCCTGGCGCACCCTGGCGAACCCGCCCACCCACCCAACACCCCCCAAGCCCCAGGTCAGCCCCACATCCGCCCCGGTCCGGCCCCCCTGCGGATCTTTGATATGGTTCTCCACGTCGCCGCGCGAAACAGGGCGACCACCCGGTCCGGGTGGCGGAATTGGCAGACGCGCTAGCTTGAGGTGCTAGTGCCCGAAAGGGCTTGGGGGTTCAAGTCCCCCCTCGGACACCGCTTAAAAGGCCCCTGACCAGGGGCTTTTTGCATGTCTGGGCTGTGGCGTGACCAACCACGTGACCAACAGCCGAGCGATTTTCTTCCTGGTCGGACCGGGATCGACAGGGATCCGAGGTCCACACGGTTTGCCGTTGCCGCAGCCGGCTTCTTGGCTCCCTCGGCGCGACGCCTGCCGTAGCGGGTCATCGTGTAGCCCGCGCTGGCGTGCCGAGCGTTGGCGGAGACCTCTACGGGATTTTCGTGGCTGTCGAGATCATTCGTGATCTTGCTTGCCCGAAGGTCGTGCAGCCGGAAGTTCTCGGGCAGGCCAAGCCGGCGCCGGAGTGTGCGCCGCCGGCCAGACACCTTCTCGGGGTCTTGCGGTCCCCCCGCTCCGGGTCCCTCCTTGCGCAGCTTGAAGCCGTCACGAGCGAACACGAGCCCGTGTTCTGTCCAGGCCGAGCCGAGAAGCGCCACCTCGGCCTGTTGGCGTTCCCGTTGCCACTTGAGCACGTTCATCAGGGCTTGATCCACATAGATCACGGCGTTCTTGTCGCCGTCCTTGGTGAGCTTGCGCAGCTCGTGGCCGTTCCCGGCCTCGACCACGTTCCGCCCGCCGAGCGCCCTCGCCGCGTTTCTCGTCGCGGTTGTCCTGCGGATTCGACCGCGGCGGCAGCCCGCGCCGTCTCATGCGCACGCCGCCTCGTCCCACGGGGGAGCGTCGGCGGCGGTGAGTACCGCCTCCAGGCGGCGGAGGTCCCCCGTCCGGGCCGCCGCGACGATCGCCTGAACCAGTCGCCGATGGGCGGCCGGGTCGACGTGCTGCCGGTGACGCCGGTTTCGCAACCTCTCTTGTGCGCGTGAGACCTGCTGTCGCGCGTTCGCGACCGTCAAGCCCAGGAGTTCACCGATCTCGTCGTAGGAATAGTCGAACGCCTCCCGAAGCACGTACGCGGCACGCTGCTTCGGCGTCAGAGCCCGAAGCAGCAGCAGCGCGGCCTGCTCCACACCCTCCCGCTGCTCGACGAGTACCTCCGGCGCCATACCCGCGTGCGCCGAGTCCGGGAGCCAGGGGGTGGCGCTGGACTCGCAGCGTCTCCGCGCCGAATTGACCAGGTTGATGGACAGCCGAACGGTCGTCGTCCTGAGCAGCGCCAACGGATTCGCGACAACGGCGCGGTCCGTGCCCTGCCAGCGCAGCCACGCCTCCTGGATGACGTCCTCGGCTTCACCGGGATCTCGGAGGATCCGGCCGGCGATCCTGAGCAGCCCGGGGCGGGCGCTGACGAACACGAGGGTCGCGTCGCTCGGTTCGGCCGGCGCGTCCGTGGCGGAGACCGTCGCCGTCTGCGGGCTCTGCCGGGTTGCGATCACGGATGTGCTCACGATCGGCTCCTTTGCTCCCTTGGTATCGGCGGCCTTGAGGCCCGCCGATACCAAGTTCGCGCCTGCGGTCGACCGGTCGCGCCCCTGAACGGCCGTAGGGGACCACGTGGTCATACCGTGGCCACCACGTGGTCCGGACCCGTGCCCCCGGGAAGAGGTGAGCGGCCGAAGGTCAGGCAGGCACCGGCGTACCGCCCGGCAGCACCGCGCCGAGCTGTTTGCGGGACTTGACCCCGAGCTTCGTGAACACCTTCCGCAGATGCCACTCCACAGTGTGGGAACTGAGGAAGAGCTGCGCGCCGATCTCGTGGTTCGTCAGCCCTTCGGCCGCCAAACGCGCGATCTGCGCTTCCTGCGGCGTGAGCGCCGCGTCGCCGCGCGTCGTCCGCCTGGGCACCGTTTCTCCGGTCGCTTCCAGCTCCCGGCGGGCACGCCGGGCGAAAGCCTCCATGCCGCCTTCGTCGAGAATCGCGTGTGCGGCGGCGAGCCGGCCCCGTGCGTCGACGGGGCGGTTCTCACGCCGCAGCCACTCGCCGTACAGGAGCAGCGTGCGCGCCAGCGCCGTGCGCACCCGGGTGCCCTCGAGCGCCTCGATGGCCTCCCGGTACAGGGCCTCGGCCGCCGCCCCCTCGCTGACCAGCGCACGCGCGGCCGCAGCGGTTCCCGACGCCCACGGCGTACCGGCGGCCCGCGCGATCTCCGTGAGGCGGTCGGCGGTCTCGGCCGCAAGGTCGTGCCGTCCGCTGCGTGCCGCGGCCTCCGCCAGTTCGCCCAGGGAGGACAGGGCGAGTCCCAGCTCCTGCGGATATGCGCAGCCTCGCACGGCAGCGGCGCACGCCTCCTCGTACCGGCCGAGGCCGTTGTACAGAACCGCCAGCGCCCACTGCGACGCGGTGAGCACCTTCCCCTCGCCGTTCAGGTTGCCGTCGCGGGTGACCGTTTCGATCGCCCGCAGTGTCTCGACCTCGCGTCCCCTCCAGGGCTCGATCACCAGAGCCCCGTAGTGGGCCAGAAAACGACTGCCGGTTGCTTCCGCGATCGTCGCCGCCTCCGCGGCGAGCGAGTCCGCATCGGCGAGATCCCCGGCGAAGACCCGGGTCGCCAGATGAAGCAGGAGGGCCGAGGGCAGCACCGAAAGGGCCCCGGTCTCGCGTGCCAGATGGACCAGTTTCTCGGACAGGATGCTCCAGACGTCGAAGTCCCACACGTTGTGCGCCATGCGACAGGCGAACGGGAGCCAGCTCAACGCCTTGTCCGAGGAAAACCCGCCGCAGCGCAACGTGCTCAACGCGTACCGCAGTTGCGGGGCGCCCGCGGCGTATCCGTCCGTGGTCGCCACGGCCAGGCCGTCGAGCAGAAGGTCGGTGGTCCCGGGGTGGGCAGGCCGCGGTGCGGTGCGCACGGCGGCGGCGACCTCCTCGAGCCCGGGGCCGGTCGAGATCCGGCCCGCGGTGAGGGCCGCGTAGAAGGCGTCGCGGTAGGTCTCGCGTGCGGCGCCGACATCGAGTGGCTCGAGTTGCTCGGCCGCCGTGAGCAGCAACGGCACGGTGGCGCTGCCGCCGCGGGATCCGAAGGTGATCTGTCCGCGCAGCAGGCCGGCTCGGGCGCGCTGCCGGTCGTCGAGGGTGTCCAACTCGGCCACGCTCAGCAGCTCGAGCGCGGCGTCGAACGCGCCCGCCAGGTACTTGGCTCGGGCCGCTGCCAGCGCTCTGGTCCTGCGGTGGGAGGGATCGGGCGTCAGCTCGACGGCTCGTTGCAGGAAGGCCGCCGACGCGGCGATCCCGCCGCGCGCCTGGGCCCGATCGGCGGAGCCCACCAGCTCTTGGGCCGCGGCCTCGTCGGGCCCCTCCGTCGCCCGTGCCAGGTGCCATGCCCGGCGATCCGGGTCGGACCGGGCGTCTGTGGCCTCGGCCAGTGCCCGGTGCGCTTCTCGGCGTTCCGGGGGCTCCGCCGCGTAGTAGGCGGCCGTGCGCACCAGCGGATGCCGAAACTGCGCACGGGTGCCTATCGTGAGCAGTCCTGCCGCGAGCGCGGGGGACGCCTCGTTCATGGACATGCCGAGAACGTCGGCGGCGCGGCGGAGCAGGGAGACATCGCCGGTGGGTTCGGCGGCCGCCAGCAGCAGAAAACGACGGGTCCGGGCGGGAAGCGCCCGAACCCGCAGCGTGAAGCCGTGCTGCAGGGTGCCGGCGAGCGGCCGCAACGCCGGCGAGGCGAAGCCCCCCGCGATCTCCGCCGGGGAGGAGGCCCGCGGCAGCTCCAGCAGAGCCAGCGGGTTGCCGCGGGCCTCGGCGAGGAGTCGGCTCCGGATCGTTTCGTCGAACCCGCCGGGAAGCACCGACTTGAGGAGGGCCCGAGCGTCGGGTTCGCTCAATCCGCCGAGGGTCAGCTCGGGCAGTCCCTCGAGAACACGCTCACCGTCGGGCTCGCGCACGGCGAAGATCAGCCCGACGCGCTCCGCCATCAACCGCCGGGCAACGAATGCGACGACCTGCGCCGAAACACGATCGAGCCATTGCACATCGTCGACCAGGCAGACGAGCGGCATCTCCTGAGACACATCGGCGAACAGGCTGAGGACCGCCAGGCCGACGAGGAAACGGTCCGGGGGTGTGCCGGCGCTGATGCCGAAGGCGGTCTCGAGAGCTGTGCGTTGCGGATCGGGGAGACGCCCGAGGTGGTCGAGGAAGGGCGCGCAGAGTTGGTGGACACCACCGAAGGCCAGCTCCATCTCGGCTTCGACGCCCGCTGCTCGCACCACTCGGAAGCCCTCGGCGTGGTCGCCCGCGTACTCCAGCAACGCGGTCTTGCCGATGCCGGCTTCGCCCCGCAGCACGAGGGCCGCGCTCTGCCCGGCCCGCACTGTGGCCAAGTGCCGCTCCAGCGCCGTACGTTCGCTCTGTCGCCCTTGCAGGTGGGAGCCCGGGTTCTTACCTTGCACGAACACTCCTGTGAGCGTATAGGCACTCGGTGGGTTGGCAAATTCGTCCGTTACCGAGGCGCGGTCGCGAAACGATCGCGCGAACCGATGAAGGCTGCGATCTTGCTCGGGTTGAACACCCACAGGACCTGGTGGACGCCCTGCTTCGAGGCCGCGATCGTCATGAAGACGATCGGCTGATCCTCCTGGTACAGCAAAACCGCGCGTCGCCCGTTGGCCTCGACGAAGCGGACCTCGCCCGGCCACAGCCGCGGAAGCGCGGACGCGATATGTGCCACGCGAGCGCGGCCGATCACCGGGACGCGAGATGCGCCACGCAGCCCGTTGCCGTCGGACAGACTGACGGCGTCGGGCGCCAGGAGCGCCTCCAACGAGGCCACGTCCCCTTCTTGGGCGGCCGCGATGAAGGCTTCGAGCAGCCTCGTGTGCTCGCGGGTGTCGACGCTCTCACGCTGGTTGTCCGCGAGGTGCCCGCGGGCACGGCTCACGATCTTCCGGGCGTTGACGGGTGTGAGACCCAGGATCTCCGCGATGTCCGCATAGCCGTAGTCGAAGGCTTCCCTCAGCACGTACGCGGCCCGCTCCGTCGGTGTGAGCCTTTGCAGAACAAGGAGGAGCGCGAGCTCCAGGGCATCGGTCGGTTCCGCGTCGGCGATCGGATCGATGCCGGTGTCGACGGGTTCCGGCAGCCACGGTCCGACGTAGGTCTCACGGCGGACGCGGGCCGATTGGGCCACGTTGATGGCCAGCCGCACCGTGGTCCTCGACAGAAACGACGCGGCGTCGACCACCACGGAACGGTCGGTTCGCTGCCACCGCAGCCACGCTTCCTGAACCACGTCTTCGGCTTCCACCGTGCTGCCCAGCACGCGATACGCGATGCCGAACAGGCGTGGCCGCAGCTTCGTGAAGGCGGCAACGGCCTCGCCGAGGTTCTCCTCGGTCACGGATGCCTCTGGACGCATGCTCCTGCCGACTCCGTTTCTCGGTCCACCGGGTTGCCTCGGAACGCGATCACAAGGTGCGCGAAAGCCTCGCATTCGTCCGGCCCACGACGGACCGAGCATATGCGTGGCCACGAGACGTCACACGACCCCGACGCCCGAAAGCGCACGCCGTGTCACACATCCGGCACGCTCGCTGTCTTTTGGTCGGCAGGCCGATCCGGACAGGAGCAAAGGGTGAGCGTTGCGAAAACCGCACCGAAACTCGCGCATGGCGCCGCGGCATCCATTCGCCAGAGAAAAGAACCACACATGGGCAGTCCCATTCCGCGACCGAACGCTCCCGGCGCGCGGTCGCACGGCTTCGTCGATTCCGCCGTCGACGCGATACCGGTCCGGCGAGGCCACAGCCGGTCCGGTCCGGTCACGAGAGCGGAATACGAAATGATCGCACGGGACAAAACGGTGCTGGAACAGGGCCTGCGGCCCCGGCCGGCGCGGCACGGCGACGGCTTCGCAACCGCTTTCCACTACGCGCCCGGCAGCTCGCACACGCTCTTGGGCGGCGACTTCTGCGATGTCGTGCAAACCGAGGACGGCACTGTCCACGTCGTGATGGGTGACGTGTCCGGGCACGGTGCGGCCGAGGCCGCCTTGGGTATCCATCTGCGCCTGGCGTGGCGCGCCGCCGTACTGTGCGGGCAGGCACAGCCGGACCAACTGCGCCTGCTCGAACGGGTCCTGGTCAAGGAGCGGTCGAGAGAGGACGTCTTCGCCACGGTCGCGTCCCTGGTCTTTCGCCCCGACGCGCGTTCCCTTCGGATGATGAGCGCGGGCCATCCCGGTTTCCTGCACAGGCATCGCCGGAAGGTGCGGTGGGTGAATCCGCGGCCCGGTATCGCGCTGGGTCTGTTCCCCGGGCTCGAGGACTGGCACGAGAACGAGATGGCCCTGGCGGACCGGGACGGTGTCGTTCTCGTCACCGACGGTCTCTACGAGGGCCGAACCGCATACGGGCGGCTCGGCGAAAAGGGACTCCTCGATCTTGCGGCCCGGTACGCGAGCCGCCCGCCCCAGGCGTTCGTCGACGCGCTGGTGGGCCACGTGTCGCTGTTGGCCGCTCCGTTCGGCGGATTGGCCGATGACGTCACCGTCCTGCACCTGTCCTGCGACCGCCGGATCCGGCGTGACGGTGCCCTGACGGGAACGGCGACCGGACAGGGCCGCGTTTTGTGACGCCCGCCGCGCGTTTCCCGGCGTGGAAGTGATCACAGCTTTTCCATGCGGAGCGTCGGGGAAGTCGCGGGTACCGTTGCTAAGGCCGTCCCAAAACCGTCGGGGATTACCCGGATTCCCGGATTCCCCGGATTCCGTCAAGGAGTCGCGTCGCATGCGCGCCAGCCCGCTTCCCGAGCTCGTCGGCCGGCATCGTGAGTGTGCGGAGCTCGACAACCTGCTGTCGGGTCTGCACAGGGGCGGGCTTCGTGTCCTGGTGGTTCGCGGGGAAGCGGGCATCGGCAAGTCGGTACTCCTGGAGTACGCGGCCGTCCGGGCCGAACGGGTGCAGGTGACGTGGGCGCGCGGCATCGAGGCCGACATGGAGCTGCCCTACGCGAGCCTGCACCAACTGTGCGCGCCGTTCCTGGACCGGCTCGACGAGTTGCCCAAACCCCAACGCGACGCCCTGTGCGTGGCGTTCGCAATGGCGGCCGGTGACCCACCCGACCGCTTCCTGGTCGGCCTCGCCGTGCTCACACTGCTCACCCGGGTATCGGAGACCCGGCCGGTGCTCGTCCTGGTCGACGACGCGCACTGGCTGGACCAGGTATCCCTGCAGACCCTGGAGTTCGTGGCCCGGCGCCTGCTCGCGGAACCGGTCGCGATGGCGTTCGCGGTCCGTGATCCCGAAGGACGTGCCGCCCTGGGCGGTCTACCGACGCTGCAAGTCGGCGGCCTCGACACCGCCGCGGCCGGGGAGCTTCTCAACAGCACCGTCGGCGGGCGGCTGGAGGAACGGGTCCGGGATCGTTTCGTGGCCGAGATGCACGGCAACCCGCTCGCCCTGCTCGAATTCTCCCGTGGCCGCAGCGCCGCCGAACTGGCCTACGGCCTGGACTCGTCGAGCCTTCCGGGCGTGCGAGAGCCGGTTGTCGGGCGGGTGGAGCGCGACTTCGCCGACCGACTCGGTGCACTGCCGTCGGCGACGCGCACACTGCTGCTGATCGCCGCGGCGGAACCGATCGGCGACGTACGCCTGTTGACCCGGGCCGCCGCGTCCTTGCACATCGTTCCGGACGCCGCGCCGGCCAAGGCGGCCGGCTTGATCGAGTTCGGCGAGTCGGTCCGGTTCCGGCATCCGCTGGTGCGTTCGGCGGTCTACCGTCGCGCGGAATCCGAGGCACGCCGGGCGGCCCACCGGGCGCTGGCCGAGGCCACGGACCCGGTCCTGGACCCCGACCGACGCGCCTGGCACGCCGCGCAGGCGGCCGACGGACCGGACGAGGCGGTGGCCGCGGGGCTGGAACAGGCCGCCGACCGCGCGCGGCAGCGCGGCGGTATCGCGGCCGAGGCGGTACTGCTGGAACGCGCGGTGGAGCTGACCCCCGACCCCGGACCGAAGGGGCGCCGCGCCCTCGCGGCCGCCGAGGCGCACTTCTCCGCCGCGGCACCGGAACGGGCCACGGAACTGGCGGCGGTGGCCGACCTGTATGCCCTCGGCCCCCTGGACCAGGCCCGCCTGGCCCGGCTGCGGGCCAGAATCCTCTTCGCGCGCAGTCGCGGCGACGAGGCGGCGCCGCTGCTTCTCGACGCGGCCGCGCGATTCTCCGCCGCCGGGTCGCCGTTGGCGCGGGAGACCTACCTGGAAGCGATCAGCGCAACCATCTTCGCGGGCCGGGTCCATGGTCCGACAGGTGCGCGCGCCGCGGCGATCGCGGCGCGCGCGTCGGGGGCGCCGTCCTCGGGCTCCAAGGCCGCCGACACACTCTTGGACGGTGTGGCGGGACTTCTCGCGGACGGACGCGAGACCGGCGTTCCGGCCTTGTACCAAGCCCTGGACCTGCTCACCCACGAGCAACTGGGCACCAGGGAGGCGGCCGTGCGTTGGCTTCTGCTGGCCCCGGTCGCGATCGAGGCATTCATCCACCACGCCTGGGACCTTCACGCGTGGGACACGTTGTCGAGTCGCGCGGTACGCCTGGCACGGGACATCGGGGCGCTCGGCGTGCTGCCGCCGGCCCTGATCTACGCCGGCGGGGTGCATATCCACTACGGCGAGTTCGCCGAGGCGGACCGGATGATCGAGGAGGCCGACGCGATCGCCGCCGCGACCGGTCACGCCCCGCACAAGTACGCCACGCTCGTGTTGGCCGCGTGGCGAGGGGAGGCCGACATCGCCGCCGCCATCGTCGAGGAGACCAGGCGGAGCGCCGTGCAACGGGGCGAGGTGTCCCTGCTCGGCGCGATGGGCTACATCCAAGGCGTGCTGTTCAACGGCCTGGCACGCTATGAAGAGGCTCTGGAGGCCGCTCGTACGGGGATCGAGCACGACGGGTTCAACTTCACCGGACTGTCGCTGGTCGAACACGTCGAGGCGGCGACCCGATGCGGTGAGTTCGAGCAGGCCCGCGCCTCCCTGACCCGACTGATGGAACTCACGCGTGCCGCCGACTCCGGTTGGGCCCGGGGAGCACGCGCCCGCAGCCAAGCCCTCCTCGCCGACGGCGCCGAGGCCGATGGCCTCTACCGCACGGCGATCGAGGATTTCGGTCGTGGTGGTGTGGTCGTGGAGGTCGCGCGCACCCACCTTCTGTACGGCGAGTGGCTGCGTCGCGGCGGGCGCCGTACCCTGGCCCGGGACCACCTGCACACGGCCCATGAGATGTTCGACAGGATGCCGGCGCGGGCCTTCGCCGAGCGGACCCGCCGCGAGCTGCTCGCCGCCGGCGAGCACGTCAGGGCACGGGAGACCGGGGCCGAGGGCGCCCTCACGCCCCAGGAGTCGCAGGTCGCGGCCCTTGCCGCGGACGGCATGACGAACGCGAGGATCGGTGCGGAGCTGTTCCTCAGCCCCCACACGGTGGAATGGCACCTGCGCAAGGTGTACACGAAACTCGGGATCAGCTCACGTCGAGCGCTTCCCGAGGCATTGGGCAGATAGGAGCCGTACGTCGTCGGTCTCCGCGATGCCGAGCAGGACGTACCGGACGGGACGTACCGGGCGGGACCCGTCCGCACGGCACGTCCCGGCGCGCTGCTCAGCCCTGTTCTCCCCCGACCGCTTCGAGGATCGTCGCGGCCACTGCCTCCGGTCGGCTCACCGCGATCGCGTGGGAGGCGCCGGCGATGGCTCGGGTTCCGTGCGAGCCGGCGCGTTCGGCCATGAACCGCAGTGCCTCGGCGGGAATGTTGCGGTCCATTCCGCCGAAGACGAACCACGATGGCACGGTCCGCCAGGCCGGCGCGCCGGTCAGCCCGTCCGTCAGCGCGCGCTCGGTGACCGGGCGCTGCGTCGCCGCCATGAGGTCGGCTTCCTCGGCGTCCACGTCGGCGCAGAACTGGTGGTGGAAATGGTCGTCGGCGATCCGGAACTCGATTCCGCCCGGGGGGACGGGGTAGGCGGTCAGCACTTCGCGCAGCGTGCTGCCGGGGAATTCGGCGGACAGATGAAGGGCGGACTCGCCGGTCTCGGGGGCGAACGCCGCGACGTAGACAAGGGATCGCACCGCCGGGAGGTCGGCCGCGGCCTGGCTGATCACCATGCCGCCGTAGGAGTGGCCGACCAGGACGACCGGCTGGTCGAGACCCTCGACGACATCGCGTAGGTAGGCCGCGTCCTCGGCGAGGCCGCGCAGCGGATTGGCGGCCGCGACGGTGCGCAGCCCGCTGTCGTTCAGCAGCCGGATGACGCGGTTCCAGCTCGCCGATTCGGCGAAGGCCCCGTGCACCAGGACGATCACGGGCTCGTCCGTGCTCTTCACGACGCGTCCTTTCCGTAGCGGGGTGCGCACCGCGCCGACTGCTCGAGGACGTGGTGGGTCATGGCGTCTTTCCTTCCTTCGGGGTGGCGGGGGTGGCGGGATCCTCACGGAAGCCGATCTCGCGGTGGGTGCCGTCGCACAGGGGCTTGCCGGCGGAATGTCCGCACCGGCACAGGGTCGTGCGGTTGCGCGTCTCCAGGGGTTTGCCGTCCGCGCGGTACACCGGTACTCCGCCGGTCACCCACAGCGCGCTCGCGAGACCGTGCTCTTCTTCGAGCACCGACACCGTCTGCGGCAGGTCGACCTCGACGGTCTCGCCGCCGCGTTCCAGGGCGTAGGTGTACGACCCGGAGGGACAGTGGTCGATGCGTCCCATGATGTTCGCGCGCATGTCCGGGTCGTCGGTGTCGTCGAGCATCTTCGCGATCGGCCGCGTGGCACCGATGCAGAACGCGGCGTGGACGCACAACTCGCCGACGCGCTGCGCCGAGATGCCGATGCCGTCGTGCACGTGCCGGAGTTCGCGGTAGGGCGTGACGACGGCGTTCTCGCCGCCGTCGAAGCCGACGAAGGCATGCGTGCCGTCGCAGAACGGCTTGGCCGACGAACGGCCGCAACGGCAGAGCGCGTAGGTCGGCTCGGTGTCCAGGTCGGGGCCGGTCCGCCAGGTCAGCGCGTCGTCGTTCTCGGGGGAGACGATCTTGGTCTTGCGACGGAGCGGGACGTCACCGTGAACGAGGTAGGGGCCGTCGGGCAGGACGACGATCCGCCGCCCGCCTTCGGGCCTGCGGCCGCCGCCGCGCCGCTCGGGCGGGACGTAGTCGAAGGTGGGGCCCGCCGCGGTGCCGTCCCCGTCGGGCATCGCCAGCAGGGCTTCGGCTTGTTTCCGCAGGCGGTACATCGTGCCGGTCGCGACCGCGAGCAGCCGCGGGCTGCCGTTGAACGCCTCCTCCAGTTGGTACAGGAGGTCGCCGTAGGTGCGGTTGAACTCCTCCTGCGCGTCGCGGATCGGGCTGCCCGGCGGGTGGTCGTCGAGACGCGGGTTGGGCCGCATCCTGCGTATGCCCTCGGGGTCCACGCGCAGGGGCTCGCCGGTGGGGCCGGACCGAGGGGTGTCGCCGCGCTGGTATCGGCGGCCGATCAGCAGTTCCCGAAAGCGGTAGTAGTGCGCGACTTCCGCCCGGCCGGGGTCGTGGACATCGCGATCACCGTCCCAGACCTCGCCGCGCGACAGACCTTCGCCCTGGTCGACGATCTCGTCGAGTGCGGTCGAGGCGGAAGCGAGATCGGTGACTTCGACCATCCGTCCGGCCGTGTTCCGAAAGTGCCGATCCCGCACTTGGCGGGCGGGGTCGCCGGAGAACACCGCTTCCTCGCCCAACTCGGCGCACAGGTCGCGCAGACCGTCCTCGACGGCGGCGTAGAACTGGCCGATCGTCGCGTACCCGTCGGCTTGGGCGGGGGCGTCCGGCGGAGCCGGCTGCTCCAGCCGCAGGAACTGGTCGAGGGCTGCCGGACCGAACGGGAGCAGGGACAGTTCGAAGGACGGGTCGCCGTGCGGCAGGCGCCGGGGGTGCGGCGGCAACATCCTCGGCGTGTCCAACCTCGGTCGGCCGCCCACCGCGTTGAGCAGGTTCGCGGCCAGGGCCAGGTGCAACATTTCCTCGACGAACACCCCGGTCACGGCCCGGACGGCTTTGGGGTTTCTTTCCTGGTCCAGCGAGTACAGCGCGCACAGGTACTGCGGCAGCGTCGCATGCTCCAACTCGATCGCCCACTGCAGGTGTTCACGCAGATCCTCGAGTGTGGCAATCGGCGATGTCGCGGTGCCGCGGGCGGCGGGGGCCATGTCGCCTCCAGGTGGGTCGGGCAGGCTTCCGGTCGCCCGGTCGCCGACGGCGAGCCTGACTGCTTCGCGGAATCGGCGCCCTGCCCGGCGTTCTCTTTGCGGAGAACGCGGGGCAGGGCGGCCCTGATGCGAGTCAGGCGGGGGTTTCGGGCGATGCGGCGCGCGAGCACCGCCGCATCACGACGTTCGACAGGGGGCGGCGGGCGCGGGTGTGGTTAGGCGCCGGACCGCTGCAGCCAGTCCCGGTAGGCGATCTCGCCCAGGATCGCGTCACCGGCCGGGACGAGAGTGGACTCGTCGGGTACCGCGCCGAAGTAGTGCGCCTGCGGGTCGGTGACGACCTCGCGCGGGTCGCCCCACGCCGCGAGGGCCTTCCGGAAGAATTCGTCCATCCGGTACCGGTTCGGGCCGGCGATCTCGACCAACGCGTTGAGCGGCGCGCCGGCGGCGGTCCGGGCCACGGTCCGCGCCACGTCGTCGCCGGCGATCGGCTGGAACGCGACGGGGGCGATGTGTACCTCGTTCCCGGTCGTCGCCTCGTCCGCGATCCGTCGGCCGAACTCGTAGAACTGCGTCGCGTGCAGGATCGAGAACGGGATCGACGACTCCCTGACCAGTCGTTCCTGGGCGGTCTTCGCCCGGAAGTAGCCGATGTCGGGTCGCCGGTCGCTGCCGACCACCGACAGCACCACGTGGTGCCCCACCCCCGCTTCGTTCTCGGCGGCCAGCAGGTTGCGGGTGGAGGTGGTGAAGAACTCCATGACGGCCGCGTCCTCGAACGACGGGGAGTTCGACACGTCGACGACGACGTTCGCTCCCTTCATCACCTCGGCCAGCCCTTCGCCGGTGAGGGTGTTCACTCCTGTGTTCGGTGCCGCGGCGACCGCCTCGTGTCCGTGCTCGCCCAGCAGGGCGACGACTTTCGAACCGATCAGGCCGGTGCCACCAATAATCACGATCTTCATGCCGGCTCCTCGTTATTCCGGGGACACCGTCGTCACCCGGACGACAGGTATGACCGAAGACCCCCGGGGGCTGTGACAGCTCCGTCGAAATTCCGGGCGGACACGGTTCGTGTCACAGGCGCGGGCCGTGTCCGGTCTTGCATACCGGCAGCCCGACCCGAGGACCCGAGGAGCGAGAACGTGCCCCCAGCAGCCGACGAGTACCGGATCCGGAAACGGATGACCGGGCGCGCTGCCGATGAACCGCACCGCACCGCGAGCCCGCTCGAACTGCTCTTCGACCTCACGTTCGTCATCGCGGTCGCCGCCGTCACCGCCCAGTACGCACACGGGATCGCCGGAGGACATGTACTTTCCGGCCTCGTCCCGTTCCTCGAGGTGTTCTTCGCCGTGTGGTGGGCGTGGATGAACTTCACCTGGTTCGCGTCGTCATACGACACCGACGACATCGCCTACCGGGTGCTGACGATGGTGCAGATGGCGGGCGTGCCGGTGCTCGCCGCGGGCATACCGGCCACCGGCGCGGACACGGACCTTCGGCTCGTCACGACCGGCTACGTCGTCATGCGCGTCGCGCTCGTCGCGCAGTGGCTGCGAGCCGCGGTCGAACACCCGGCAGGACGCCGCACCGCGGTGCGGTACGCCGCGGGTGTCGCGCTCCTCCAAGTCGGCTGGATTGTGCGCTTGGCCCTCGACGAAGCGCAGGCCCTGCCGTCCGGGGCCGAAATCCCGTCGTTCGCCGCCCTGGCGCTTCTCGAACTGTGCGTACCGTGGTGGGCGGAACGCGTCGGCGGCACCGCCTGGCACCCGCACCATATTGCCGAGCGCTATGGCCTGTTCACGCTCATCCTCTTCGGTGAAAGCGTGCTCGCCGTGTCCAACGGAGTCAGGACCGCCTTGGACACCGCCGACGTCGGAGGCGAGACCGTCGTCATGGCCGGGTCCGGGCTCGTGCTGCTGTTCACGCTGTGGTGGCTCTACTTCCGTCTCCCGGCCGGACGCGGACTCGTCGATCGGCGGGAAGCGTCATACCTGTGGGGCTACGGCCACTACGGCGTGTTCGCCGGGCTCGCGGCGCTCGGCGCGGGCCTGGAGGTCGCGGTCGAGCAGTCCGGGCACCGGCTCGCGGCATCACCACTCGCGATCGGCTACGCCGTGACCATCCCGACGGCCGTCGTGGTGGTGCTGCTGCAAGTGATCCACTCGCCCATCGTGCCCGAGTACGTGATGCGGCCACGCGCACTGTCGGGCGCCGTGGCCGCGGTCCTGCTCCTGCCGTCGGCCGCACCGCACGTCGGGGTCACCGCCGTCGTGGGCGCGCTGGCGGCCGTCGGGGTCGCGATGGTCGTCGCCACCCTTCCCGCGGTGACCCGGCAGCGCTGAACTGCGGCCGGTCCCCGACGGCCGGTTGCGGGCTCCCGTGCGGGAGCCACACGAATCTTTCGACGAAGGAGCACCTGATGAACGGCCTCGAACGGCAGCTCTCCACCCCGGTCCTGGTGATCGGCACCGGCGGTGCGGGCCTGCGCGCCGCGATCGAACTGGCCGAACGGGGCGTGGGGGTGCTGGCCGTCGGCAAGCGACCGAAGTCCGACGCCCACACCACGTTGGCCGCGGGCGGCATCAACGCGGCGCTGGGGACGATGGATCCGCAGGACGGTTGGCAGCAGCACGCCGCCGACACGATCCAGGAGAGCTACCTGCTCGCCCGCCCCGACGTCGTGCGGATCGTCACCGAGAATGCCGCCCGTGGGATCGACGACCTCGTCCGTTACGGCATGCCGTTCGCCCGCGAAGCGGACGGGCGGATCTCCCAGCGGTTCTTCGGCGCGCACACGTGGCGGCGCACCGCGTTCAGCGGCGACTACACGGGCCTGGAGATCCAGCGCACGCTGGTCCGCCGGGCCGCGGAACTGGCCGTCCCGATCCTGGACACCGTGTACATCACCCGGCTGCTGGTGCGGGACAACGTCGTCTTCGGCGCCTACGGCTTCGACCTGCGGGACGGCGGGCGGTACGTGATCCACGCGGACGCGGTGATCCTGGCCACCGGCGGCCATACCCGGATCTGGCGGCACACGTCGTCCCGCCGGGACGAGAACACCGGCGACACGTTCCGGCTGGCCGTCCTGGCCGGCGCCCGGATCCGCGATCCCGAACTCGTCCAGTTCCATCCGTCGGGCCTCGTCGAACCGGAGGACGCGGCCGGAACCCTGGTCTCGGAGGCCGCACGGGGCGAAGGCGGACGCCTGCTCAACACCCTCGGCGAACGCTTCATGGCGCGCTACGACCGCGAGCGGATGGAGCTTTCCACGCGCGACCGGGTGGCACTGGCCGCCTACACCGAGATCAAGGAGGGGCGCGGCACCCCCAGAGGCGGTGTCTGGCTGGACGTCTCCCACCTCCCGCGCGAGACGATCATGGAGCGGCTGCCGCGCGTCCATCAGACCCTGCTGGAACTCCAGATGCGCGACATCACGCAGGATCCGATCGAGATCGCACCCACCGCGCACTACTCGATGGGCGGTGTATGGGTGCGCGCCGAGGACCACGGCACCGACGTCGAGGGCCTGTACGCGATCGGGGAGGCGGCGAGCGGCCTGCACGGCGCCAACCGCCTCGGCGGGAATTCGCTCATCGAACTGCTTGTCTACGGACGGATCACCGGCGAGGCCGCGGCCGCGTATGCGGGGGCGTTCCGATCCCAGCAGCGCTCGGCGCACGCGGTCGCCGAGGCACGCGCCGAGATCGACGGATTGCTCGCCCGCGACGGACGGGAGAACGTCCGCGTCCTGCAACGCGCCATCCGCGACACCATGACCGAGCACGCGGGCGTGGTCCGCGACGAGAGCGGCCTGCTCCGGGGCCTCGGGGAACTGGCCGAGACCGAGAGCCGGATGGTCGACCTCGGCATCCACCCCGACATCGCCGGGTATCAGGATCTGGCCCACGCCTTCGACCTGCGCGGCACCGCATTGGCCGCCCGGGCCACGCTCGAAGCCGCCCTCGAACGCCGGGAAACCCGAGGCTGCCACAACCGCTCCGACCACCCCGCCACCGATCCGGCCCTGCGGGTCAACCTGGTGTGGTCCGGCCCGGGCAGGCTGGAACGTGAGGAGCTTCCGCCGGTGCCCGCCGACATCGCCTCCCTCATGCGTGAGGTCTCGGCCGCGGGGAAGCTCGTGGAATGACCGCGGACCGTGTTTCCGTGTTCCGCGTCGGTCAGCCGGGAGGGGGTTGGCCGGAGCCCTGGAGGCGTTCCAGGTCGGAGGCGCGGACCTGGATGACGAACAGGGCGATCACCGCGGCGACCACCGCGAAGATCGCGGCCACGATGAAGGCCGCGGAGACACCGCTCGTGAGCACCTGGTCGCTCCACGGCGCGGGCAGCACACCGGTGCGGTCGAACTCGGCCCGCTGCGTCGGGGTGGCCTGGGCGAGGAAGGCCGGGACCTGGTCCTTGGCCTCGTTGCGGTTGGCCGTGCCGAAGACGGTGACCAGGATCGACAACCCGAGCGAACCGCCCACCTGCTGCATCGCGTTGAGCAGCCCGGAGGCCGCGCCCGAGTCGCGGGCCCGCACACCGGAGACCGCCATCAGCGTCAGCGACACGAACTGCATGCCCATGCCCACGCCGAACACCAGCGTCGGTCCCAGGATGCTCCCCAGGTAGGTGCTGTGCACATCGGTCCGGGTGAGCCAGCCCAGCCCCGCCGCCGCGAGCAGCGCGCCGACGACCATGAACGGCTTGGGCCCGTAGCGCGGCAGCAGCTGCGAGGCGAATCCCGCGCCGACCGCGATCACCGCGCTGATCGGCAGGAACGCGAGCCCGGTCCGGAGCGGGCTGAAGCCCAGCACGTCCTGGACCCACAGGGTCAGGAAGAAGAACATCCCGAAGATCGCCGCCGCCAGGCACAGCATGATGCCGTACGTACCGGCCCGGTTACGGTCGGCGAACATCTTCAGGGGGGTGATCGGCTGCCTGGAATTGCGCTCGATCGAGATGAAGAGCGCGAGCAACACCACGGCCGCCGCGAACGCACCGAGCGTGAACGCGTCGCGCCACCCCTCCTGCGCGGCCCGGATGAAGCCGTACACGAGCGAGCTGATGCCCAGCGTGGAGGTGAGCGCGCCGAGCAGGTCGAAGTGCCCCGGATGGCGCTCGGATTCCCGGATGTAGCGCGGCGTGGCCAGCGCCAGCATCACGCCGATCGGCACGTTGACGAAGAACACCCACCGCCAGTTCAGCCACTCGACCAGCACCCCGCCCGCGAGCAGCCCGATCGCACCACCACCGGCGGAGACCGCCGCGAACACCCCGAACGCCCGGTTGCGGGCCGGGCCTTCGGGAAACGTGGTGGTGATCAGGGCGAGTGCGGTCGGCGACGCAATGGCGCCGCCGACGCCCTGCAGCGCGCGGGCGGCGAGCAACTCCGGGGCGCTCTGCGCGAGTCCGCCGAGCAGCGAGGCGACCGCGAACAACAACACGCCGAAGATGAACACCCGGCGCCTGCCCAGGATGTCGCCCGCGCGCCCGCCGAGCAGCAGCAGCCCGCCGAAGGTCAGCGTGTACGCGTTGAGCACCCAGGACAGGCCGGTCGTGGAGAAGTCCAACGACCGCTGGATGTGCGGCAGGGCGATGTTCACGATGGTGATGTCCAGGACCACCATCAACTGGCAGGAGGCGATCACCGCGAGCGCCGCGCCGTTGCCGCCGCTTCGCTTCGGTGCGGCGGTGGTCTGCGAGGGTGTCGCGTGCGAGTGCGCCATGGAATGTCCCGCGGAGGCTTGCGGTCGCCCGGGCGTCGCTACGGCCCCGGCGGCCCGTGCGGGCCATCCGGAACAGGCCCACTCGTTCGACCGTAAACCCGCGCCGACCGCCCCACCACCGGGCGCGGACGACCCGCCTCGGGCCGGTCCGCCCCCGGCACCACGCGGGATCGGGGTGGCGAACCCGCGCGGTGGAATGGGGTCAGGACGTCCTGGGGGTGGCCCGCACGCCCATGTGCACGTACTGGGTGCCGTCGGCGATGCGATAGAAGACCACGCTGTCCCACAGCGTGCCGCCCTCGCGCTTGCCGACGAACGTGGTCTCGTCGACCGGGGTGAGCGTCAGCTCCATGTCCGGCGAGATGTCGGCCAGCTCGCCGGTGGTCTGGATGAGCATGTGCAGTCGGCCGTCCCGGACCGAGACGGTGGTGCGACAGCCCACCCGCTCGTAGATGCCGGCGTACCGCTCGACGTCCACCTCGACCGGGGTCTTCGGCGGGCCCAGCTGCGGCGACATGGTGATGCCGGCCAGTGTGGCGAACAGCTCGCCGCCGAGCGCGCGTTGCAGTGCCGAGGTCTCGCCGCCGTTGGCCAGCAGGCACACCACGGTGCCGGTGTCGGGCACCACCCACAACATCGCCGACTGGCCGATGGTGTTGCCCGCGTGCATGATCACCCGGTGGCCGGACCACTCGTCGAGGATCCACCCGATCCCCCACTGCGGCGCGAGGGTGTACGGGTTCGGCAGGTCCACCTGCGGCTCGGTCATCCCCGTCGGCTCGGCCAGCAGCTCGGTACCCAGGTGCGCCCGGCCGAAGGCGACGACGTCGCTCGCCCGCGCGCAGATCAGGCCGGCCGGCCCCATCGCCCGCGGCAGACCCCACACGGAGGTCGCCTTGCCGCCCTCCACGTGCCCCGTCGCGGCGCTGAAGCGCAGCACGTCCTCGGGCAGCGTCCAGGTGTGGGTCAGGCCCAGGGGCTCGCAGATCTGCTCGCGCAGCGCCGCGTCCCAGGTCTTGCCGGTCAGCCGCTCGACGATCCGGCCGGCGATCACGAAGCCCGTGTTGCAGTAGGAGAAGCTCTCCCCGATGGGGTGGTTCTGGGTCAGGTCCGCGCAGGCCGCGACGTACTTCTCCAGACAGTCGTCGCCGCGCCCGGTGTCCAGGAACAGGTCGCCGTCTATGCCGGAGGTGTGCGTCAGCAGCTGCCGCACCGTCACCGACTTCGTCACCTCGGCGTCGGCGACCTTGAACTCGGGGAGCAGGTCGACGACCGGGGTGTCCAGGGTGAGCCGGCCCTGCTCGGCGAGGAGCATCAGCTGGGTGGCGGTCCAGACCTTGCTCACCGAGCCGATCTGGAACAGCGAGTCGATCGAGACGGGCGTACCGGTGTCCCGGTTGAGCACACCGGCGGCGAAGCTGTGCACCTCGCCGCCATGCCAGAACGCGAGGCTCGCACCCGGCACGTCGTATTCGGCGATCAGCTCGGCGAGGCGGGCGTTCCAGTGCGCGGTGTCGACGGCGGTTCCGGTCATGGGGCCTTCTTTCACGGGAGTCCGGAGGCGTACGGGCACGCTACGCGGACGGCGCCCCGCTGCTGATGGCCGCGACGACGAACCCGAGCGCCGGTGTTCGTGCGAACGCACAATCAGCGGGCGCGGTCGCCCTGCCCCGCCCGGACGAGGCCGGATTCGTACGCCACGACCACCGCCTGGGCCCGGTCCCGCACGTCGAGCTTGGTCAGCAGGTCCGCCTCCCGCCGCTCCAGACCGGCCGGCTCCACCCGCATCGCCGCGGCGATCTCGCCGTCGGCCTTTCCGGTCGCGAACAGGCGCAGCAGCGCCACCTCGGCCGGACTGAGCCGGGCCAGCCGCTCGGGCTCGGACGCGGGGCCGACACCCGCCACCGGCGTCGGCGCGGGCACCGGCTCCGGCTCCTCCCCCGCCAGCGGCAACATCGCCGCGACCCGAAACCCGCCGTCGGCGACTCGCCCCGCTTCGAACGACCCGCCGTGCACGGCCACCCGCTCACGCATCCCGACCAGCCCGTGCCCACCACCGGTCATCGCATAGTCCCCGACGACCACCTCGCCGCCCCCGTCGTCGCGGATCTCCACGGCCACCGCCCCCGGCAGGTACTCCAGCCGCACCGTCGCCGTCGCCCCGTCCCCCGCGTGCTTGCGGGCGTTGGTCAGCGCCTCCTGGGTGATCCGGTACACCGCCAGCCCCACCGGCAGCGGCAACACGCGCGGCGCGCCCAGCACGCGCAGCTCGGTGGGCAGCCCGGCCAGGCAGGATTCGGCGATCAGCCGGGCCAGGTCGTCCACGCCGGGCTGCGGCGCCACCGAGGCCGCCTGGTCCGGGTCGTGGTCGCTGCGCAGTACCCCGAGCAGCTGCCGCATCTCGCCGAGCGCGACCCGGCCGGACGCCTCCAGGGTGAGCAGCGCGGCGCGGGCCGCCTCCGGGTCGCGGCCCAGGCTGGCCCGGGCACCGCCGGACATCAGGTGCATCGTGGTGATGTGGTGCGCCACGATGTCGTGCAGTTCGCGGGCGATCCGGCGGCGCTCGTCGGACAGGGCCCGGTCGGCCAGCAGCACGCGGTTGACCTCGACCTGCCCCAGCCAGTGCCGTACCGCCACGCTCACGCCGAGCACGAGCAGGACCGCCACGAGGTCGCCGCTGAACAGCCAAAGGAAGGACTCCGAAGAGTTGGGATATCCCGTCGCCTGGGCCGCCAGCGTGGCCAGCGCCGCGAGCGCCACCGTCCGGGTCCGACCGGCCAGGCCGACCGTGTACAACGCCACCGCCAGCGCGATTCCGAAACGTTGCGGCATCGCCAGGAGCAGGTTGAGCATCACCACCAGCGTCAGTACGAACGCCAACACGCCGATCGGCGACCGACGGCGCGCGAGCAGACTCGCGGCCGACGCGATCATGAACAGCGTGCCGATGACACGCTCCCACGGTCCGGCGGAGGGAAGGGTGATGAAGAACCCGAAGGTGTCCACGGCCACCGCCACCAGGCAGATCACGAGGTCGGCCCGGGTGACGCCGAGGAATGTCCACCGGCCGGGGGGCGATCCCGGGGTAGACGTCGTGACTGCGAGGTCACGCCCGGTGACGGCCCTGCCGAGCGCGGCCCAGGAGTCGGGGCCGAAGCCCATCCGGGGTCTCCTTCCATGGGGAACGGCGTGCCAGTATTCCATCGTGGTGGAATAGTCACGAATCGCCGCAATAAACGCCTATCGCGTGCAGCGCTCGCATCCCCATGGATACGCCCTCGTCGGCCCGGACCCGCATCTCGCGGGTTCGGGCCGACGAGGGCTCGCGGAAGGCACGCGAATCAGGCCCCCGCCGCCGCGCTGCCCGCCCCCAGGGGCGCGTCGGCGAACGCCCCCGACAGCAGGTGTCCGGCGCCCGGCGCGAAGGCCGGCAGGTCGAGGGCGCGGAGCATCTGGTGCACCGTGCACACCGCCGCCGAGACGACCGGCTTGCCCAGCCGCTGTTCGGCGTCCTCGATCGCGGCCAGCGACGGCATCTGTACGCACGCCGACAACACCACCGCATCCGCGTCGGCATGTTCGAGCCGGTCCGCGATGTCGGGCAGGCGCAGCGGGTCGTGCGCGGCCACGTCGAGGTTGTCGGGGATCTCCAGTGCCTCGAAGTCGAGCACCTCGATCCCCTCGTGCCCGAGGTACTCCACCACCGTGCGGGTCAGCGGCAGCATGTACGGCGCGACCAGCGCGACCTTGCGCGCGCCGATGGTGTGCAGCCCGTGCACGAGGGCGCCGGCGCTGGTGACCACGGGCGCGGGCGCGCCGTTCTCGACGGTACGGCCGTGCAGGCGCTCCTCGGAGACCCGGTGGTAGCCGAGTCCCATGCTCATGATCGCCACCAGGCACGCGTAGCCGAGCACGTCCACCCGCGCGTCGGACAGTTCGACGGCGCACCGGTCGGAGTCGGCGTCCATCGCGGCCAGTTGCTCGGGGGTGACGTGGGTCATCCGCATCCGGCTGGAGTGGAACGTGAAGCGCTCCGGGGCGACCGTCTCGCGGGCCCGCAGGATCGCGGGCACCTCGGTTTCCATCGTGACATTGGAACTCGGCACGATCTGGCCGACGCGGTAGGGGTGTTGACGCACGGGAAGGGCCTCCTGCTGGTGCCGGGAAAGCCGGTGCCGGGCATTCCGGCGCCGAAAAAGGGAGCGGGCTGGGCGGATTCGCGTCAGCGGGCGTCGATCACCGGGTTGGTCAGCGTGCCGATGCGCTCGACGGTCGCCTCGACCACGTCGCCCGGCCGCAGGTATTGCGGCGGGACCTGGGCCGCGCCGACCCCGGACGGCGAGCCGGTGGAGATCACGTCGCCGGGCTCCAGGGTCATCCCGGAGGAGATGTCGGCGATCAGCCGGGGGATGTCGAACAACATGTGCCGGGTGTTGGACTTCTGCTTGACGTCGCCGTTGACCCGCAGCGACAGGTCGAGGTTCTGGGCGTCGGGGATCTCGTCGGCGGTGACCACCACCGGGCCGAACGGGGCGTAGGAGTCCTGGCCCTTGGAGAAGAACCATTGCCCGGAGCGGCGTTGGTCCCGGGCGCTGATGTCGTTCATGATGCTGTAGCCGAACACGTGGTCCCACGCGTCGGCCTCGCTCACCTTGTAGGCGGTTCGGCCGATCACCACGGCGAGTTCGCATTCCCAGTCGAGCTGTGCGGTCAGGTCCGCGTTGTGCAGGATCGGCGCGCCTGGGCCGGTCACCGCGGTGGCGGGCTTCCCGAACAGCACCGGACGGTCCGGGAGTTCCTTCGCGGTGTCGAGGGTGCGGCTGGACTCGGCCACGTGCTCGACGTAGTTGAGCCCGATGCCGATGATCTTCCCGGGGCGCAGCGGCGCGAGCAGCCGCACCTCGCCGGCGGCGTGCACGGTGCCGA
The DNA here is from genome assembly GCF_051903075.1 of Embleya australiensis. Lineage (NCBI taxonomy): Bacteria > Bacillati > Actinomycetota > Actinomycetes > Kitasatosporales > Streptomycetaceae > Embleya > Embleya australiensis. Next base: position 6,204,676 of record NZ_CP182422.1, on the reverse strand, counting down.
CCGGGCGGTCGGCGGGCGCGCCGGCGAGCAGTTCGCGCGCGGTGTCGAGCGCGTCAGCGCCCGCCCGGACGAACGACAGCAGGTCGCCGGGGAGTTCGACGCCCGCGGCGGCGGCCAGGGCGGCCAGGTCCGTCACGTGCGCGCCGTCCTCGGCGCCCAGGCGGGGCGACGAGTCGCCGACGGTGTAGGTGACCAGGCGCATGGGGTGTCCTCACTGTCTTGCGTCCGGGCGGCGCGGTCGCGGCGCCTCGGGTGGTGGGTTTACGGGATGAACCGGCTCAGCCGGCCGGCGTCGGCTGGTGGCCGTCGTTGTCGACGTACGCCTCTTCGCGGAAGAAGCCCAGCGAGCGCATCACGGGGAAGTCGTTGAACGAGAACAACACCGCGTCCTCGCCCGGGTCGAGGTTGGCGTGCTCGTGCCAGGCCCACGCGGGCACCGCGAAGACGTCGCCCTCGTGCCATTCGAACCGCTGTCCGGCCACGATCGAGACGCCGTGGCCCTTGGCCGCGGTGTAGACGACCGAGCCGGTGTGCCGGTGTGCCTTCGTCGCCTGACCGGCGCGCAGGAGTTGGATGTGCGCGCTCATCGTGGGCATCACCGAGCCGCCGGTGGCGGGGTTGGTGTACTCCATGATCAGGCCGTCGTACGGCGATCCCTCGCTCGCCTTCGCCAGGTCGAGCAGCGCCTGGTAGGTGGGTTCCCACGGCCAGGCGAGCAGCGGCGAGTAGGGCCGGGTCCACCGTTCGACGCCGTACGGCACGAGGTTGCCGCCGTAGGTCAGGACGGAGGAGTTCACCACCTTGCCGGGCACCTGGTAGACGTCCGGGTGGACCTCGTAGAAGCCCGCGTCGAGCGCGTTGACCAGCGGGATGTCCAGGCCGTCCTGCCAGATCACCGGCGTGTCGTCGGACTCGTTGCCGTGTTCGTGCCAGGTCCCGTTCGGGGTGATCGCGAAGTCGCGGGCGCCGACCCGCAGTTTCTCGCCGTCGACGATCGTCCAGGCGCCGGTGCCCTCCAGGACGAAACGCAGCGCGGCGGCCTGGTGGCGGTGCGCGGTCATCGACTCGCCGGGGCCCATGATCTGCAGGCCCGTGTACAGCAGGCCCGCCGCGGCGCTGATGTCCCGGCGGCCGGGGTTGACCAGCATGACCACGCGGCGGCCGGCGTCGTCGGCCTTGACCAGGTCGAGCGCCTTGCGGACCAGCGGGCGCAGTTCGCTGTAGCGCCACAGGGTGGGTACCGACTTGGGCTGCGGGTACCAGGGTTCGATCTCGTTCGCCACGGTCCACAGCGCGCCGGCCTCACGTTCGGCCAACTCGGCGTAGTAGGCGCTCAGTTCCGGGGTGTCGGTGACTCGGGCCCGGCCCAGCATCTTGTCGTCCTGGGTGGTCATGTCTCCTCCTCGGGTACGGGGGCGGGGGCGAGGGGCGGCGCGGCGGCGGGGTCGTGGGTGAACGTGATCGGGGACCGGGGCCGGTTGTCCACGTTCAGCGCGAAGACGTCGAAGCGGTTGTAGTGGCCGACGATGTCGTGCATCTGCTTGGGCTGGATGCACCTGGCGAGGTCGATGTCGGCGTAGACGATGCCCTCGTCGTCGATCAGCGGTTCACCGATGGGACGCCCGTCCGGGCCGAACACGCCCGAGTAGGCGCTGCGTTCGCGGCCCAGCTGTTTGCGCACCTCGTCGTCGTCGCCGGCGATGGCGTCGACGATCTCGGGCGAGATGGTCGAGCAGGCGACTACCGAGAAGACCTTGCCCTCGAAGCTGTGCGCGGCGGTGCGGACCGCGATCGCGTCGGCCATGTCGTAGTCGGCGGGCGCCACGGGCAGCGCGATGTAGCTCGCGGCGTGCACCAGTTCGCCCTGGGCGAGCAGGGTGAAGCGGGCCAGCGTGTTGGTGTTCTCGCCGCACGCGAGCACACCGAGCGGGCCGATCCCGGTCGGGTGCACGCGCAGCGAGCTGCCGTCGCCGCCGGTCCACGTCAGCTTCTCCGCCCAGGTGGGCACCAGCTTGCGGTGCACCCCGATCAGTTCGCCGTCGGCGTCGATGGTCAGCATGGTGTTGTAGAGCACGCCCATACTGTGCGGGCCGCGCTCGTTGACGCCGATCACCACCACCGCGCCGGCCGCCCGGGCCGCCGTGCGCAGCGTTTCCACGTGCGGGCCCGGCACGTCCACCGAGGACCGGTACAGGCGTTCGTACCAGGGCGAGCCCTGGACCGGGTTCATCGTCCAGTTCCAGTACGGGTATCCGGGGACGAACGCCTCGGGGAAGACGATCAGTTCGGCGCCGTTGCCGGCGGCCTCGCGGATCAGCGCGACCGCCTTGGCCACGGTGGCGGCGGCGTCCAGGTAGATCGGCGCGGCCTGGACGGCGGCGGCCTTGAACCGGGGCGGGTTGTCGCGTTGTGCGCCGGTGAGCACGATCGGTGGGGTGGGACCTGTCATGGCGGGCTCCTCGTGGTGCGCTGTTCGGTCGGCGGATACGAGGTCGGGGTGTCGGGTCACCCCCGGCCGGGTGCGGCGAGCAGGCGGGGGTCGGTCTCCGGTCGCCACCGCCGCGGTACGGTCTCGACCCTTTCGCGCGACAGGTGCAGCCGCGGCGGCACCCGATCACTACCCGCGCCGGGCGGTTTGTGACTGCCCGGCCGCCAGGCACTCGGCCAGGGCGCGCCCGGCCCGGTGTAGCCCTGTTCGGCGGCGGCGTGCAGCGTCCACAGCGGGTCGTACAGGTGCGCGCGGCCCACCGCGCACAGGTCCGCCCGGCCCGCGAGCAGGATCGAGTTGACGTCGTCGTAGGTGGAGATCGCGCCGACCGCGATGGTCGGCACGCCGGTGGCGTTGCGGATCAGGTCGGCGAACGGCGTCTGGTAGCCGCGTCCGTAGGCGGGTCGCTCGTGGGGCACGACCTCGCCCGAGGACACGTCGATGGCGTCCGCGCCGGCCGCCGCGAGCGCCCGAGCGATCCGGACCGCCTCGTCCTCGGTGGTGCCGCCCTCGGCCCAGTCGCTCGCCGAGATCCGCACCACCAGCGGCTTGTTGCTCGGCCACACCGCCCGCACGGCGGACAACACCTCGATCGGGAAGCGCAGTCGGCCGGCGAGCGAGCCGCCGTATTCGTCCTCGCGCAGGTTGGTCAGCGGGGACAGGAAGCCGGAGAGCAGGTGGCCGTGGCCGTACTGGAGTTCCAGCGCGTCGAAGCCCGCCCGGTCGGCGCGTGCGGCGGCGGCGGCGAACGCGGCGGTGATCGTGTCCAGATCGGCCCGGTCCGCCTCGCGCGGGCGGAAGTCGCCTTCGGCGTCCCAGGCGATCGCGGACGCGGCCACGGTCGGCCGGCCCTTCGGGCCCAGCGGCGCCCATGTGCCGTCGGTGTCCGGCACCGAACCGGCCGCGCGGCGTCCGGCGTGTGTGAGCTGGATACCCAACAGGGGCCCGTTCGGGACCTGTTCGCGTACCCGGGCGACCACGTCGCGCCAGGCCGTCTCCTGCGCGTCGGACCACAGGCCCGGACAGGCCGCGGTGGCCCGGCCGTTGGGCAGTACGGCGGTCATCCCGGCGAAGACCAGGCTCGCCCCGCCGAGCGCGAGCGCGCCCAGGTGGGCGGCCTCGAACGGGCCGGGGAAGCCGTCGACGGCCGCGTAGGTGGCCATCGGCGGCACCACCACGCGGTTGCGCAGCCGGACCGAGCCGAGTCGGAAGGGCTGGAACATCGGCGCCGCGTCCACCCGGTCCGCCCGCCCGGCGGTGAACGCCGCGTCCACCTGCGCCACGAACGCCGGGTCGCGCTCGGACAGGTTGGCGTGGGTGACCCGGCGGCTGCGGGTGAGCAGGTTGAAGGCGAACTGCTCGGGCGCTTGGCCGACCGCCCGGTCGATGTTCTCGAACCATTCCAGGCTGGCCTGCGCGGCCCGCTGCGTGGAGGCCACGACCGGCTTGCGCTCGGCCTCGTAGGCGGTGAGCGCGGCCGGGATGTCGGCGTGTTCGTTCAGGCACGCGGCCAGCGCGAGGGCGTCCTCCATGGCGAGCTTGGTGCCCGAGCCGATGGAGAAGTGCGCGGTGTGCGCGGCGTCGCCGAGCAGGACCACGTTCTCGTGGTGCCAGGTGGCGTTGCGCACCGTGGTGAACCGGATCCACCGCGAGTTGTTCGGGATCAGCCGGTGTCCGTCCAGGTGTTCGGCCAACAGCGCCTCACAGCGCGCGATACCCGCCTCGTCGCTGGCCCCGCGCGGCAGCTCGCGACCGGCGAACTCGGCGAACCCGCCGCGCCGCCAGGCGTCTTCGGCCAGCTCCACGATGAACGTGCTGCGCCGGTCGTCGAACGGATACGCGTGCACCTGCACCACGCCGAAGTCGTGCTTGTCGACGATGAAGGTGAACGCGTCGAAGACCTTGTCCGTACCCAGCCACATGTAGCGGCAGCCGCGCTCGTCCAGATCGGGCCGGAACACGTCGGCGTAGCGCTCGCGCACGTTGGAGCGCACCCCGTCGGAGGCGACCACCAGGTCGTGTGTGCGGGCCAGTTCGTCCACGGGCGGGGCCTCGGTGCGGTAGCGCAGGTCGATGCCGAGCGCCGCGCAGCGCTCCTGCAGGATGCGCAGCAGCCGCTCCCGGCCGAGTGCGGCGAACCCGTGCCCGCCGGAGGTGAGCGTGCGTCCGCCGTAGCGCACGTCGACGTCGGTCCAGCGGGCGAAGCCCTCGGACATCGCGGCGAAGATCTCCGGGTCGGCCTGGGCGATGCCGTCCAGGGTCTCGTCGGAGAACACCACGCCGAAGCCGAACACGTCGTCGGGTGCGTTGCGCTCCCACAGGGTGATCTCCGACGCCGGCGAGAGCTGCTTGGCGAGGGCGGCGAAGTACAACCCGCCCGGCCCGCCGCCGATGACTGCTATGCGCACAGCGTCCTCCAATGTTCCCGGCCTATCCGAGCGTATGTAATAAATTCCACGGTCGTCAACATCACGCGATATCTGAGGGGTCGGATCGGGGGTGCGATCCGCCCGGCCTCGCAAAGCGCGCGGGGGTCAGGTGTAGGACTCCGGACGTTGCGCGCCGCCCTTGGACAGCGCGGCCCTGACCTCGTCCGGCCACGGCGACGCGCCCTTGTGGTCCGGCGGGCAGTGCACGACGGACAACCGGCCGGTCGCGGCCACACCGTGCTCGCCCCGCACCTCGAACGAGTAGTGCAGCGAACTGGTACCCACCCGGTCGATCCGCAGCAGGATGTACGCGGCCTCGCCGAACCACAGGCGTTCGAGGTAGTCCGCCTCGAAGTGCACCCGGGGGATCCGGCCGAACAGGTCGCCCACGCCCAGTCGGCGCAGCAGCACCGCCTCGGACGCCTCGACCCAGCGCTGTACGGCCGAGTGGTGGTAGTGGCCGGCCGCGTCGGTGTCCTGCCACTCGACGCGGCGCTCGACCAGGACCGAGGGCAGGCCGGTGGGGTCGTCGACGGCCGGGTCGGTGGGGTCGCTCACGTCGGGCCGGATCGGGCCGGTCGAGCCGAGCGGGCTGTCTTGGGGCATCGTCGCGCCTTTCACGAGGCTTCCGGGGCAAGGGAGTTCGGGGCCGGTTCGCCGGTATTGGCGGCCCAGGCGCGCAGTTCGGCGCGGCGCAGCTTGCCGTTGCCGGTTCGGGGCAGGGCGGCCACGAACTCGACGGCGCGCGGGTACTTGTACGGCGCGATCGTGTTCTTGACGTAGGACTGGATGCGCTCGGCGGTGTTCGCGTCGGCCGCGACCCCCTGGCGCAGCACGACGTACGCCTTGACGATCAGCCCGCGGCGGGGATCCGGCGCGCCGACCACGCCGCACTCGGCGACGTCGGGGTGTGCGGCCAGGGCCACCTCGACCTCGGGGCCGGCGATGTTGTAGCCGGAGGAGATGATCATGTCGTCGCTGCGCGCCTGGTACCAGAGATAGCCGTCGGCGTCCCGGATGTAGGTGTCGCCGGTGATGTTCCAGCCGTCGCGCACGTAGTCGAGCTGGCGCGGGTCGTCCAGGTAGCGGCACCCGGTCGGGCCCTTGACCGCGAGCTGTCCCGGCGTGCCGTCGGGAACCGGCTTGCCGTCGGCGTCCAGGACGGCGGCCTCGAAGCCGGGTACGGCCCGCCCCGTCGCGCCGGGCCGGATGTCCTGGTCGGCGGCGGAGACGAACACGTGCAGCAGCTCGGTCGCGCCGATGCCGTCGATCAGCTCGATCCCGGTGGCCGCGTGCAGGTCGTGCCAGGTCTCCGCGGGCAGCGTCTCGCCCGCCGACACGCAGCGCCGCAGGCCCCGGAGGAGATCGGCATGGCCCGCGGACATGATCGCCCGGTACGCGGTCGGCGCGGTGAACAGCACGGTGACACCGTGGTCGGCGACGATCCGGGCCAGCCGCTCGGGGGTGGCGTGTTCGAGCAGCAGGGTGGCCGCGCCGACGTGCAGCGGGAAGACCACCAGGCCGCCGAGACCGAAGGTGAAGCCGAGCGGCGGGGTGCCCGCGAACAGGTCGTCCGGGGTGGGCTTGAGGATGTGCCGGGAGAAGGTGTCGGAGTTGGCCAACACGTCGCGGTGGAAGTGCATGGTGGCCTTGGGCCGACCGGTGGTGCCGGAGGTGAACGCGATCAGCGCAACGTCGTCGGCGGCGGTGTCCACGGCCTCGAAGTCGGCGCTCTTGGTCGCGCAGCGCCGGGTCAGGTCGTCGGCCGCGTCGCCACCGTAGGCCACGGTGGTCAGGCCGGGCACGGCCGCGGCGGTCGGTTCGTCCATGAAGCGGTGGTCGCACAGCGCGATCGTGGGTCGGCCGATCTCGCACAGCGTGGTCAACTCGTGCGCCCGGAGCAGCGGCATCGTGGTCACCGCGACACCGCCCGCCTTGAGTACGCCGAACCAGCAGGCGACCAGCCACGGGTTGTTCGGACCGCGCAGCAGCACCCGGTTGCCCGGCACCAGGCCGAGGTCCTCGGTGAGCACCCGGGCGACCTGATTGGCCCTGGTTCGCAGGTCGCCGTAGCTCCACCGCTCGTCCAGGGTGACCAGACACCGTCGCTCGGCACCGAGCCGATCGATGGTGTCGTCGAGCAGGACCCGGGCGCAGTTCAGCCGGGTCGGGTAGCGCAATTCCGGTAGTTCGAAACGCAGTTCGGGCCACTGCTCGGCAGGTGGCAATCGATCACGACAGAACGTGTCGACGTGAGCGGAACGGGACAGCTCCATGTGCGCGCACCTCATCCTGGTGTCAGCGGGAGTCGCGGAGCCAGTATCTATCAATTATGACGACAGTCAACGTTGCGCGATATATTTCCTGCGGCCGGGCCGGGCGGAACGGGGAGCGACGGGCAGCGGGCAGACAAACGCCCACCCCAGCGGGTGGTGTCCGGGCCGAGGCCGGGACACCGGGGTGCCGAGGTGGGCGTGGTCGGCGGGAGCGGTGGGATTGTCGGGGCATGGTCGCGAGAATCCCCCACTCGGGGGCTCGTGCCACCGCGCTTGGACCTTTCGGGTGAGCCGAGCGGCGCCGACGTCGGGCTATTCGACCGTGACCGACTTGGCCAGGTTGCGGGGGCGGTCGATGTCCTCGCCGAGGGCTCGCGCCGCGTGGTACGCGAGCAGCTGGGTGGGGATGGTGAGCAGGATCGGGTCGAGTTCGCGCTCGTTGCGCGGCACGGTGATCCGGTCGGCCTCCAGGTCGCCGAGGTCCACCCCCGGGTGGGTGATCACGGTCAGCCGGCCGCCGCGCGCGCGGATCTCGTGCGCGGCCGCGAGGTTGCGTTCGACCAGGTCGTCGTCCGGGATGACGGCCACGGTCGGCAGGTCGGCGTCGATCAGCGCGAGCGGCCCGTGCTTGAGTTCGCTGCTGGGGTACGCCTCGGCGTGCCGGTAGGTGATCTCCTTGAACTTCTGCGCCGCCTCGCGCGCCACCGGATACCCCCGGACCCGGCCGATGAAGAACAGGCTGCGCGCGTCCGCGAGCCGCCGGCCCGCCTCGGCGATGGCCTCCTCGTCCGCCAGGATCTCGGCGATCTGGCCGGGCAGCGCCTGGAGGCCGGCCAGGATGCGTGCGCCGTCCGCGTGTGAGAGGTCGTGTACCCGGCCGAGGGCGAGCGCGAGCAACGCGAAGCCGACCGCCATGTGGGTCAGCGCCTTGGTCGAGGCGACCGAGACCTCCGGCCCGGCATGCAGATAGATTCCCCCGTCGCACTGGCGCGCGATGGACGAGCCGACCACGTTGACCAATCCGACCACCCGGCCGCCCTTGCGCTGGATCTCGCGGACCGCGAAGAGCGTGTCGGCGGTCTCGCCGGACTGGCTGACCGCGACGTACAGCGTGTCCGGCTCGATCACCGGATCGCGGTAGCGGAACTCCGAGGCGGGCTCGGCGTCGGCGGGCACCCGGGCCAGGTCCTCGATCAGCGTCGCGCCCAACTGGCCCACGTAGTACGCCGATCCGCAGCCGAGCACCTTGACCCGGCGAAATCCCCGCAACTCGCGCAGTTCCATCCGCAGGCCGTCGAGGCGGGCCGAGCCGAACCGGTCGTCGAGCCGGCCGCCGAGCATGCGCTCGACGGAGGAGGGCTGTTCGTGGATCTCCTTGTGCATGAAGTGGTCGTGGCCCGCGAGTTCGAGTTCCTCGACGGTGAGTTCGACCGTGGTGGGCGTCTTGGCGACGTCGTCCCGCTCGCGGGTGAAGGTCCGGAAGCCGGTGGCGGTCACACTGGCCAGTTCGCCGTCTTCCAGGTGTACGACCGAACTGGTGTGCCGGACCAGGGCGGACACGTCGCTGGCCACGAACATCTCGCGCTCGCCGACCCCGATCACGAGCGGCGAGCCGTTGCGGGCCACCACGATCCGGTCCGGCGTCGCGGTGTCCACGACAGCGATCGCGTACGTCCCGGTCACCTGCGCGAGCGCGGCCAGGACGGCGGTTTCCAGGGTGTCCCGCGTCCGGGTCGCGCCGGCGATCAGGTGGGCCAGGACCTCGGTGTCGGTGTCCGAGGCGAGGTCGACGCCCTCGGCCGCGAGGCGGGCGCGCAGTTCGGCCGCGTTGTCGATGATGCCGTTGTGCACGACCTGGATCCGGCCGTCGGCGGAGGGCTGCGGGTGGGCGTTCGCCTCCGAGGGCGCGCCGTGGGTGGCCCAGCGGGTGTGCCCGATGCCCACCCGCCCGGCGGTTTTGGCCGGCACGGCGGCGGCGAGCGCGTGCACGCGGCCCACCCGGCGGACCACCTTGACCGTGCCACGCGCGCCGAGCACGGCGATGCCGGCCGAGTCGTAGCCGCGGTACTCCAGTCGTCCCAGACCTTCGAGCAGGATGGGGGCGGCCTGTTGGGCGCCGATGTATCCGACAATTCCACACATACTGCTGCGCTCCTCGGCAGGTCGACGGACCGACCGGCGGGGCGGTCGGGGGTGGATGGTGTGCACGGGGCCTGCGAGCGCCGCAACGGCGGTCGCGGTCGCGACCGTCGCCCGGTCGGCTCAGCCGTAGATCACGCGGCGCAGTTGACGTTCGGTCAACTGCGGTGGCGCGACGAGGCGTTCGCCCAGTTCGTCGGCGATCAGGCGATAGATCTGCGCGTTGCGCCGACCGTAGACCTTGTGATGGCGATGCCGGCGCCGCACATAGTCCTCGACCGGCTCGCGATACCAGGCCAGCACGTCGTCGACGATCCGCGCCACCTCGCCGGGTGCGAGGCCGGTCGTCGCCACGATGCGCTCCACCAATTCGCCGTCAGCCACTCCCCGATCCTGGCCCCATGCCGCCCCTACGGCAAGAATCTGCCCGAATTCGGGCAGATCCAAGGTCACGCGGCCGGGTCGGCGGTCGCGGCATGGACCGTGGACGGGTCCACGGCCCATGCCGATGTCCGAACCGTCTTCACCGATGGCGCCCTCGCCCCCGAATGGACCCGCACCCTCGTCGTCCGCCTGCCGCCGGACCGACCACGTCCGCTCGCGCACCTGTCCGGCCGTCCGAGTGGCGCACTCCGGTCGTGGGAGCGCGCGGAAGCGGGGTGTGTCCTGCTCCGCGCGCCGGGTGTCGGGGCGGGGTGTCACGGTGCCACGCTGGGGGGATGGATCGCGCACCCGACATCCACCTCGTCGTGACCGGTACCGGCCTGAACGCGCGGATCACCGATCAGGCCCTCGCCGTCGTCGACGACGATCTCCGCGCCGACTACGAACGCGCGGTCAGCCAGGGCCTGAAGGCCGCCGCCGCGGCCTGGGACGCCCACCGCTACGACGACTTCGCCGTACACCTCGCCGCGGCCGCCGACACCCTCACCGAGATCCAACGTATGGCCGTCACCTGCAAGGACCGCGCCGGCTACGAGGCCCTGACCGCCCGAGCCCGCCGCCTCGCCACCCTCGACCCGGACGCCCCGGAAGCCGCGGAAGCCCTGGACGCCCTTCACGCCCCGGAAGCCGACTGAATCGCCGACGCCCCCGCCATGCGCCACCCTGTCCCCATGAACGACCGGACACCCCACCGCACCATCCACATCGGCGGCCCGACCCACCCGACTCCCGCCGAACTCCGCGCCGAACTCCCCGACGACCTGCGCATGGACTTCGAGGAGGCGTATCAGGACGCCTTGGCCGAGGCCAACGCCAACGGCACCCCGCATCCGTTGGCCGACACCCTCGCGACGTGGCAGGCCGAACTCGCCCGCCGGCGCGCCCGAGCGAACTGACATCGGAACACCCGCGGCGGCCTACACGTGGAAGGTGGTGGTCGATTCCAGTGCGGCCCGCTTGGTCCTGACCCGGTTCACCGGAGCGTGTTCGTCGGCGTGACCGAAGGAGATGCCCACGAGCAACTTGCCTTCGGTGACCCCGAGTTCGGCGCGAATGGTGTCGGCGTAGAAGCCGAGCAGGCCCTGCGGGCAACTGGCCACACCGTACGCCGTCATGGCCAGGAGCAGCGTCTGCATGTAGGCACCGACATCGGCGGCCAGTCGCGCCCCGCCGTCTCCGGTGACGAACAGGAACGCGGCATGCGGCGCTCCGTAGAAGCGCAGGCTCTCCGCGTCGTAGGCGGTACGCGCCGCGTGGTCGTCGGGACCGATGCCCAGGGCTCCGTACAGGTCGGCGCCGAACGCCGCCCGCCGCTCCTGGTGGACGGGCGCGTACATGCCCTCGGAGTACGGGAAGTCGGCCGACGTGCGCCGTTCGGCGTGGGCGGCCTGCAACGCCGCCGCGAGGCGTTCGCGCCGGGCACCGCCGGCGACCTCGACGCGCCACGGTTGTGCGTTGGAGTTGGACGGCGCGGCGCCGGCCAGGGCGAAGATCGCGCGCACGGTGTCGTCCGGCACCGCCTCCGGGCGGAACGCGCGGGTCGCACGGCGGCCGCGGATCAGCTTCTCCGCGTACTCGCTCGATTCGATGGAAACCGGCCCGCTCATGGAGCACCCCTCGAAGGTCCGTCAGGTAAACGTTCGCGTCTACCTAAGCATGCGTCCGTGCTTAAGTAAACGAGAACGTATACTTCCCGCCATGACCACGGTGCCTACGACGTCTCGACGGCAGGGGCGCGGCGGACGCGAACGCATCCTGGCCGCCACCGCCCGGCTGTTCGCCTCCCAGGGGATCAACGCGACCGGCATGGAACAGGTCGCGGAGCACGCGCCCGTGTCCAAGCGCACCCTCTACGCGCACTTTCGGACCAAGGACGACCTGGTCATCGCGCACCTGCAAGACCTCGCGGCGACCGGGCAGACCCTGGAGAGCGCGCTGACTCGCGAGGACGTCCCCGCGCGCGAACGTGTCCTCGCACTGTTCGGCCCGTTCCCGACGGGCGCGGCTCCGGTGCGCGGATGCCCGTTCATCGACGCCGCCGCGGAGTTCCCCGACCCGCGCAGCGCGGTCCACTCCCATGCCCGCGAGCAGAAACTGCTGATGCTGCGACTGGTCACCACCCTGGTGGCCGAACTGGGCTGCCACGAACCCGCCGCGCTCGCCGAGCAACTGGTCACCCTCGCGGACGGGGCCGCCGGCCGCGCCATGGTGCTCAACGACCCGGACTACGGACGCCACGCGCGGGCCGCGGCGGAGGTCCTCCTGGAAAACGCCCTGCCGGGGTCGTGAACGACGGTGCGGCCGCGCTGCCCCGGTATCGGCTTCGGGGCCTGTTCTACACGTGTCAACCGGCCGAAATCCGCCTAGGCACAGGGGAGATCGGGGCGGGACGATGTGTGCGCAAAGCCGAGTGTCAAGGGTGACGACTGCGGTAGAGGCGGACGAGGCAAGGCCGTTCCGGCTCGGGCATCCCAACGTGGGACGCGGCGTCCCCACGTCTTCCGAGGAGACCCGCCCGTGCTTCCCATGCCTCGCACCATCGCCGCGGTGGCCGCCGCCGTGGCCGCCGCCGCCATCGGCGTCGTCGCTCCGAGCGCCCAGGCCGCGCCTGCGGCGAGCTACGCCACGAACTACGCCGCCCTGGGCGACTCGTACAGTTCCGGGGTCGGTACCGGCTCCTACCTTCCCGACAGCGGCTCGTGCAAGCGCAGCGCCAAGTCCTACCCCGCCCTGTGGAATCAGGCCCACCCGGGCGGCACCTTCGCGTTCGCCGCCTGTTCCGGTGCCAAGACCGCGGACGTACGCAACGGTCAACTGTCCGTCCTGAACAGCGCCACGCAGTTGGTGACCATCAGCATCGGCGGCAACGACGCCGGATTCGTCAGCACCATCACCACCTGCGTGCTCAGTTCGGACAGCGAGTGCGCCGCCGCCGTGAACAAGGCCAAGACGTACGCGACCACCACCCTGCCCGGCGATCTCGACGCCACCTACGCCCAGATCCGGGCCAAGGCCCCCAACGCCCGCCTCGTCGTGCTCGGTTACCCGCGCCTGTTCGAACTCGGTTCGTGCTTCCTGGGCTTGAGCCAGGCCAAGCGCACCGTGATCAACCAGGCCGCCGACACCCTGGACGAGGTCACCCACCAGCGCGCGAGCGCCGCCAACGCCGATTTCGCCGACGTACGCTCGCGGTTCGCCGGACACGGGGTCTGCGCGTCGAACCCCTGGGTCAACGGCGTCTCCTTGCCGATCGAGGAGTCGTACCACCCCACGACTTCCGGCCAGAGCCAGGGCTACCTGCCCGCGCTCCAGGCCGTGGTGGGTGTGCGCGCCCACTAGGTAGGCGACACCGTCCGGGGCGGCCCCAGGTCGCCCCGGACGCGCGTCGTCACCCCCGGCGCGCCACCAGGTAGCCGGCCTCCCGGTCGAAGTCGAGCACCCGCGCCCCGGCGTCGAGCAGCCCGCCCAGCACCTCGCGCAGCGCCGACCGCCAGGCCCCGGCCGCCTCAGGGTCGGTCCGGCGCATCGCCTCGATGTCGGCGGGCACCGCGACCCGTACCACCTCGGCATCGGTCCACAGCGACACCGGCCGGCCGTCGCGCTCCACCAGGGCCGGCTCGGCCCGCGCCACCGCGCCCGACACCGCCGGCTCCGCCTCCCCCACGGCCGCCCGCGCCCGGGCGTCGTGCAACCGCCACACGGCCAGCACCCGGTCGCTGCGATCCCCGCTGTTGACCGTGTCGACCATGTCGTCGCCGTAGAAGTTCGGCAGGTACTCCTCCGGCCGCGCGCCCAGCTTGACCAGGTTGAAGTAGGCGTTGCGGCGGACCAGCGGGTCGAACGTCCAGGTGATCCGGCGCAGCCCGCGCGCGAGCGCCCATTCCCGCTGGTGCCGCTTGAGTGCGAAGCCCACCCCGCTCCCGGCCACGGCGCCGGTCGCGTGCGAGTGCAGCGTCTCGCCGATCGGCGCGCCGAAGAAGGCCACGGACGCGCCGACGAGCCGGCCGTCGCGATACGCCCCGGCCACATAGTTCCCGGCATGATCCAGCGCCCGCATCAGCTCGACGGTCAGCACCCGGCCGCCCTGTCCCGCGACGTGCGGCCAGATCTCGTCGTACAGCCGCTCGACCTCCCGGAACTCGTCGAGTTCGTGCAGTTCGCGCACCACCGGATCGCCCATCCCGCCGCCGCCCTTCGCCCGCCGACCACCGCCGTCGCGGTCATGGGCTACCCCGGCCCCGCGTCCGCCGAACGGAGCCCGTCACTCCATCGGCCGTCGGACGCCCGCCCGGACCACCCCTCCGGTGACGTGCTTCACACGCAAAGCACTGCGTCCCAGAACACCTCGGCAGCAATATCTTTGCGTCTTTCGAGGGAAATCCCGCAAGGTACTTGCGTCGAGGGCGAGCCGTTGGTGTGCTTACCGCACCCCACCCCACCATCCGGTTTCGACGGAGGCTCCCGTGCGCGCAGATCAGGCTTCTCCGTCGGTTTCGTTGGACGACAAGTACGCCGCCGACCAGGGCCGCGTGCTGATCTCCGGCGTACAGGCGCTCATTCGCCTGACCCTGGAACAGCGTCGGCTCGACACCGAGCGCGGACTGGACACCCGGGTCTTCGTCAGCGGCTATCAGGGCTCGCCGCTGGGCGGTGTCGACCTGGAGATGGGGCGCGCCAAGCGGTTCCTGGACCCGGCCGGGGTGGTGTTCCAGGCCGGACTCAACGAGGAGCTGGCCGCGACCGCCGTGGCCGGGACCCAGCTGGTGGACCAGACGCCGGGCGCCCGGTACGCCGGGGTGACCGGCTTCTGGTACGGCAAGAACCCGGGCCTGGACCGCGCCGCCGACGCGATTCGACACGCCACGATGGCCGGCACCGCACCCCTCGGCGGTGCCGTCGCGTGGATCGGCGACGACCCGGGCAGCAAGTCGTCGACGGTGCCCAGCTCGTGCGAGCCGATGATGGAAAGCCTGTCGATGCCGCTGCTCGCCCCCGGCACGGTCGGCGAGATCGTCGAGTTCGGGCTGCACGCGGTGGCCATGTCGCGCGCCTGCGGCCTGTGGACGGGCCTGAAGATCGTCGCCGACATCGCCGACGCGTCGACCACGGTGGACGTGTCCGGGTGGGGCAAGGACATCCCGGTCCCGGCCGCGACCAAGCGCGGCACGCTGCCGACCCTGGTCGGTCCGGCCGCGCTCGACGCCGAGCACGACCTGATCACCCGCCGGCTCGACCTGGCCCGCGCGTACGCCCGTGAACACGGCCTGAACAAGGTCGTGCACGACACCCCCGACGCCCGGCTGGGCATCCTCGCCGCCGGCGTGTCGTTCTCGGTGGTACGCCGCGCGCTGACCGACCTCGGTCTGACCGACGACGCGGTCCCGGACGTCCGGCTGATCCGCATCGGCATGCCGTTCCCGCTGGACGACGCGGAACTCGCCGAGCTGACCGACGGCCTGGACGAGGTCCTGGTGGTCGAGGACAAGGTGCCGTTCCTGGAGGCCCGGCTCAAGGAGGCGCTGTACCGCCGCCCGAACGCGCCCCGCATCGTCGGTCGGCGCGACGACACCGGCCGCCCGCTGCTCACCGCGCGCGGCACACTCGGCGCCGACGACGTGGCCCGCGCGATCGCCGCCCGGCTCGGCGCGGACCGGCTGCCCGCGTCCGCCGCCGCCTACCTCGCCACGCTCGCTCCCAAGCGCCGCGCCCGGATCGCGCTGCCGATGCTGGCCTCGCGCACCCCGTACTTCTGTTCCGGCTGTCCGCACAACGCCTCCACCCGCACCGCCGACGACACCCTGGTCGGCGTCGGCATCGGCTGCCACGTGATGATCGCGCTCGACGGGAAGGGCCGAGGGCACCAGCTCGGGCTGACCCAGATGGGCGGCGAGGGCGCGCAGTGGATCGGCCTGGCGCCGTTCACCGACGACAAGCACTTCGTGCAGAACCTCGGCGACGGCACCTTCCACCACTCGGGCTCGCTGGCGATCCGCGCCGCCGTCGCGGCCGGCACCAAGATGACCTACAAGCTGCTGTACAACGACGCGGTGGCGATGACGGGCGGCCAGAAGGCCGAAGGCCGGTTGGACGTACCGGCGTTGACCCGACTGCTCGCCGTCGAGGGGGTGCGCCGCGTGGTGGTCACCACCGACGACCCGCGCGGCTACCGGGGAGTT
This sequence comes from Embleya australiensis, assembly GCF_051903075.1. NCBI lineage: Bacteria > Bacillati > Actinomycetota > Actinomycetes > Kitasatosporales > Streptomycetaceae > Embleya > Embleya australiensis. The sequence continues at coordinate 6,188,724 of NZ_CP182422.1, read as the reverse complement.
CGGCTCGACCCGATCGCCGGCGTCCGGCACCGCGACGAACTCCAGGATGTGGAGCGCGAGTTGTCCGCGCTCGACGGGGTCACCGTGCTGATCCACGACGACCGGTGCGCGGCCGAGGAGCGCCGGCTGCGCAAGCGCGGACAGTTGCCGACCCCGGCCGAGAAGGTCGTGATCAACGAGCGCGTGTGTGAGGGTTGCGGCGACTGCGGCGACAAGTCGTCGTGCCTGTCGGTGCAGCCCGTGGACACCGAGTTCGGCCGCAAGACGCACATCCACCAGGGTTCGTGCAACTCCGACTTCAGCTGCCTGAACGGCGACTGCCCGTCCTTCCTGCTGGTCGAGCCGGGCACCCGCAAGGCCCGGGCGATACCCGATCTGCCGCTCGAACCCGCCCTGCCCGAGCGCCGGTTCGGCGCGGACGACCTGCTGGTGCGGATGCCCGGCATCGGCGGCACCGGCGTGGTCACCGTCTCCTCGATCCTACAGATGGCCGCGCACATGGACGGGCTGTACGCGGCCGGCCTGGAGCAGACCGGCCTGGCCCAGAAGGGCGGGCCGGTGGTGTCCGACCTGCGCCTTTCCACCCGGCCGATCACCGGCGCGCTGCGCGCCTCGCGGTCCGGCGCCGACGTGCTGATCGGCTTCGACCTGCTCGGCGCGGCGGCGGAGAGCAACCTGGCCACCGCCGACCCGGAGCGCACCGTCGCCGTGGTCAACACCGCGATCGTGCCCACCGCCGCGATGGTCACCAACCAGATCGCGCTGCCCGGTTCGCCGACCGAGACGCTGGAGCGGATCGACACCGCGACCCGGCGGGCCGACAACCTGTACGTGGACGCGCTCGGGTTGTCCGAGGCGCTGTTCGCCGACCACATGCCGGCCAACATGATCCTGGTCGGCGCCGCGTTCCAGCACGGCTGCCTGCCGCTGAGCGCGGCGGCGATCGAGCAGGCGATCACGCTCAACGGCGCGGCGGTGGACAAGAACCTGGCGGCGTTCCGGTGGGGTCGGGCGCTGGCCGTGGACCCGGCCGCGGTACTGGCCGCCGCGGTCGCCGCGCCGCCGCTCGCGGTGGTTCCGGTGGACGCGGCCTCGGTGGCCCTGGCCGACCGCTCCGGCGGCGAAGCGGCGCTGCGCGAGGTGCTCGGCACCCGGATCGCCGATCTGACGGGGTACCAGGACGCGGCCTACGCCCACCGTTACGCCGACGACGTGCGCGCGATCCGGACCCTGGCCGTCGAACGGGCGGGGGCCGAGGGCGGCGAGCGGGTCGCGGTGGCCTATGCGAGGGCGCTGCATCACCTGATGGCCTACAAGGACGAGTACGAGGTGGCCCGCCTGCACCTCGACCCGGTCGAACAGGCGCGGCGCGACGCCGAGTTCGGCCCCGACGCGGCGGTCTCGGTACTGCTGCACCCGCCGGTGCTGCGCTACCTCGGGATGAAGCGCAAGATCCGGCTGCGGCGCACGGCGGTGCCGGCTTTCAAGGCACTGCGCGCCGCGCGCGGCCTGCGCGGCACCCGCTGGGATGTGTTCGGCTACGCCGAGGTGCGTCGGGTCGAGCGCGAACTGGTCGCCGAATACCGGACGTTGGTCCGGACGGCGCTGCGCGAGCTGACCGCCGACAACGTCGACGCGGTGATCGCCCTGGTGGCGCTGCCCGAGACGATCCGGGGCTACGAGGACATCAAGCTCGCCCGGGTCGCCGAGTACCGCACCGCCGCGCGCGCCGCGCTGGCCGAACTCACCGCGCCCGCCGCGGTCGCCGCCCCGGCCGGCCCGCCGCTGGTCCCCGCGAGCTGACCTCGGCCGCTCCCGCTCCACCCCCCACCCCCGACCTCCCCGACCTCCGGAGCAGCCGTGACCGTCGACCGCCTCCTGCCCACCCGGGACGCCGAGGACCTGCTCGACCTCACCCGTACCGTGGCCGACCGCGAACTGGCGCCCGTGGCCGCCCGGCACGAGCGTGAGGAGTCGTACCCGGAAGGGTTGTTCGCCGTCCTGGGCGAGGTCGGCCTGCTCGGCCTGCCCTACTCGGAGGAGGAGGGCGGCGGCGGTCAGCCGTACGAGGTCTACCTCCAGGTGCTGGAGGAGTTGGCCGCGCGCTGGGCGGCGGTCGCGGTGGCCACGAGTGTGCATACGCTGGCCTGCTTCCCGGTGGCCACCTACGGCTCGGCCGAGCAGCGGGAGCGTTGGTTGCCCGACATGCTGGAGGGCCGCCTGGTCGGCGGCTACAGCCTGTCCGAGCCGCACGCGGGCTCCGACGCGGCCGCGATCGTGTGCAAGGCGCGGCCGATCGCCGACGGATACCGGATCACCGGCACCAAGGCGTGGATCACGCACGGCGGAAAGGCCGACTTCTACGCTCTGTTCGCGCGTACCGGCGAGGGCGGCCGGGGCATCTCGTGCTTCCTGGCGCCGGGCGAGGCGGAGGGGCTGGCCTTCGGTCGGCCGGAGGCGAAGATGGGCCTGAACGCGGTCCCGACGACCAGTGCGTTCTGGGATGGCGCGGTCCTGGAGCGGGATCGGCTGATCGGCGCGGAGGGCCAAGGGCTGGCGATCGCGCTCAGCGCCCTGGACTCGGGTCGGCTGGGCATCGCGGCGTGCGCGACGGGTCTGGCCCAGGCCGCCCTGGACGCCGCGGTCGAATACGCCAACGAGCGCACCACGTTCGGCCGCCGCATCGTCGACCACCAGGGCCTGGGCTTCCTCCTGGCCGACATGGCCGCCGCCGTCGACTCGGCCCGCGCCACCTACCTCGACGCGGCCCGCCGCCGCGATCTGGGTCGCCCGTACAGCCGCCAGGCCAGCGTGGCCAAGCTGATCGCCACCGACGCGGCGATGAAGGTCACCACGGACGCGGTCCAGGTCTTCGGCGGCGCGGGCTACACACGGGAGTTCCCGGTCGAGCGCTACATGCGCGAAGCGAAGATCATGCAGATCTTCGAGGGCACCAACCAGATCCAACGCATGGTCATCGCCCGGGGTTTCACCCACCCGGAGAAGTAGCCGGCGGGTCGGTCCGCGAGCCGCCGGCGGCGCGTACGGGCCGGCCGAACGATCAGCTGATCTGCACGATCGTGACCGTCACGCATCGATCCTCGATGACGAAAGTCGCGGTGCCCTCCACGCAGAACGCGTACTCGCGCATGTTCGCGGACCTGGTCGGCGAGCCCACTCGCCATGGGTCGGAGGCGAGTCGGGAGACCATGTCGTTGTAGGCACCGATCGCATGCGAGGGCGCGCCCTTCAGCCACCGCTGCACGGTGTAGGTGGACTCGACGGTGTAGCTCATGGGGGGCTCTCCCATTCGTCCGTGTGAGCGGGCACCGTGTCCACGGGCAGACCGGCGTTGAGCCGTCGGATGGTTTCCTCGGTCTCCGGCCAGTCGGGGCTGCGGCGCATGCGAACCTCGGCCTGCCAGGGCCCGAGCATTTCGGCAAGCGGAATGAGGTCACCGTCGCGGGCGGCGTCGAGGGCCTTGCCGTACTCGGCCTCGAACTCCTCGCGGAGTTCGGCGGGAAGCTCCGCACGAATCTCGGCCGGCGTGGCGTGGTGGGTCCCGCCGACGCCGATGATGTGCCGGGGCCGGCGTGGGTCGGCGTTCTGCTCGTCCATGTCGGTCAGGATGCCATCAGTGGGGCAGCGGACGGTAGTCGGCGTGCGCCGGTGCGTCATCGTCCCCGTGTGCGCCCCTCGTGAGGGGGTCCGCTACCCGCCCGGCAGGTCCGGGCGCAGGCGTTGCCAGGTGGGGTGGCGCAGGCGGCCCTCCGGGGTCCAGCCCGAGGCGGTGACCTCGGCGACCAGCCGGGGGTCGACCCACTGGGCGCCGGGCACGTCCACCACCCCCGCGAACGGCGAGTCCGCGCGCGCCAGCGCACCCAGGTATTCGCCCAGTTCGCCGCGCTCGGCCAGGGTCGGGCCGTCCTCGACCGTGCCGACGTAGCGCAGGCCGTCGGGTGCGGCGACGCCGACCAGCAACGCCCCCGGCAGGCCCCGCAGCTCGCCCCGGCCCTCGATCCAGCCGCCGATGACCACGTCGTGGGTCTCCACGTGCTTGGCCTTGATCCAGTCCGGGGAGCGTTGTCCGGGTTGGTATTCGGAGGCCAGGCGTTTGGCGACGACGCCCTCGTGGCCCTGGTGCAGGCTGGTCGCCCAGGCGCGCCGCGCGTCGCCCTCGATCCATTCCGGGGTGGACCAGCGCGGGCCCGCCAGGTCGAGGCCGGCCAGCAGCATCCGCCGTTCGCGGTACGGGGTGTGCAGCAGCGGCCGGCCGTCCAGATACATCACGTCGAACAACATCAGGTGCACCGGCGCGTCGATGGTCAGCCGGGCCACCTTGCGCGGGTTGACCACACCCATGCGCCGGCGCAGCTGTGCGTGGTCCGGGCGCCCCCGGTCGTCCAGGACCACGACCTCGCCGTCCAGCACGGCCTGGCGCTGTCCGTGCTGGACGGCCAGGCCGGCCAGTTCCGGGTACACCCGGGTCACGTCCGCCCCGTCGCGCGCCAGCAGGCGCAGCCCCCCGTCCCCCGCGCAGTACGCCACCGTACGGACCCCGTCCCACATGACCTCGAAGCCCCAGTCGGACTGGTACTCCTCCCCGGGCAGCGGCGCCGCGGTGGCCAGCATCGGCGGAATCTCGGGCAACACGGCATGAACGTGATCGTGACCGGCCATGCCTCGATCATCGACGGGCCCCGACACCGCCGCCGGCCGAGCCGCTGCGCCCGAATACACCCGGATGGCCGATATATCCGGGTGGTCACCCGCCGAACCGCGTGTTCCGGACCGCCCGACGCCCCTCGAACCCGGGCCCGCGCGGAACCCATTCGAGCGAGCGCCCGGCCGACGGCCGCGCCCCGGGCGGCGCTATCCCCGTCCGGTCACCGCGTCGATGGCGTCCGCGATGCGCGCGGTGACCGCCGCCTGGTGGTCGGTCAGATAGAAGTGGCCGCCGGTGAAGGTGTGCAGCGCGAACGTGCCGTTCGTGTGGTCGCGCCAGGCCGTGGCCTCATCCAGGGTGACCTTCGGATCCCGGTCGCCGATCAGCACGGTGATCGGGCACTCCAGCGGCGCGCCGGGGGTGCACCGGTACGTCTCGATCGCGCGGTAGTCGGCGCGCAGCGCCGGCAGCACCATCTGCAGCACCTCGTCGTTGGCCAGCAGGCTCGCGTCCGTGCCGCTCATCGAGCGCAGTTCGGCGGCGAGCCCCGCGTCGTCGAGCAGGTGCACCCGCTCGTCACGCTGTCGGTCGGGGGCCCGACGCCCGGAGGCGATCAGTGCGGCGGGCGGGATCCGCAACCGCCGGGCCACCTCGAAGCCGAGGACCGCGCCCATGCTGTGCCCGAACAGGATCAGCGGAAGTTGCTCGTCCAGCCAGGGATCCAGGGCCTCGGTGATGCGCTCGGCCAGGGTCTCGATGTCGTCGATGAGCGGTTCGGTGCGCCGGTCCTGGCGCCCCGGGTACTGCACGCCCAGCACCTCGACGCGCTCCTTGAGCGCCGCCGACAGCGGGAACCAGAAGCTCGCCGAGCCGCCCGCGTGCGGCAGCGCGACCAGGCGCGGCACCCGATCGGCGGCCGGATGGAACCGGCGGATCCAGGTGTCCGATACGGAGGAGGCGGTACTCATGGCAGGGCCCTTCTGATCGTCACCGAATGATCGTGCTGCGTGACCGTCAGCCTGCCATCGAGTCCTTGCGCGCGCCCAGTGGTTCGGCCCCGGTGAGCACCGCGTGCTGGATCTCACGCAGCGCCCGGGACGGTTCCAGGCCCAGCAGTTCGCGCAGCGCGGTGCGGGTGTCGCGGTACACCGCGAGCGCGTCGCCGCGCCGGCCGCAGTGGTACAGCGCGACCATCAGGTGCCGGGCGAAGTTCTCGTGCAGCGGATACTCGCCGGTCAGCGCGTACAGCCGGGCCACCGTCTCCCGGTGCCGGCCGAGCGCGAGGTTCGCCTCCACCAGCAACTCCAGGCACTCCAGCCGGGACGCCTCCAACCGCGCGGCGTGCGCCCGGACGATCGGCCCGAGGCTCACCCCGGCGTAGGCCGGTCCGCGCCACAGGTCGAGCGCGCTCGTGTACACCTCGGCCGCCTCGTGGTACCGGCCGGCCCGCGCGCCCGCGCGACCACGTTCGACCAGGCCGTGGAAGGTGTCGGCGTCGAGGCGGTCCGGACCGGTGTGCAGCACGTAGCCGCCGGCGCAGGTGGCCAATGGGCCGGTGCGGGCCGGTCCCGGCGCGCCGAGCATCGCCCGCAGCCGGGAAACGTACACATGCACCGTCGACTTCGCCCGCTGCGGCCCGGCGTCGGTCCAGATCTCCGCGACGATCTGGTCGACCGTCAGCAGTTGGTCCCGCCGCGCGAGCAGGGCGGAGAGGAGCGTTTCCGGCTTGGGCGCCGCGATCGTGCGCGGCGTTGCGCCGTCGACGATCCGCACGGGGCCGAGAATCTCGTACCGCAACGGCTCTTCCCTCTCTGTGGCGCTGCCTGTGGCGTCCGGTCCTGCTCTCTCACGACGGTGACATATGACGGGCGTATGGCGTACCCCTGACCAACCCCTACGCCGCCTTGCGTCGGGCTTGCGCAGGCCCTCCACTCGGCCGCGTCGGCCTTCCCTCGGCGGCCCGGATCCGCCTATGGTCGATCGATGAGCACTGCCCGTTCGCCCGAGCGCGCCCTGTACGCCGTCAGCGACCTGCATTCCGCCATTCCGTCCAACCGCAGACTCGTCGAGGGCATCCGGCCGGGGCACGACGAGGACTGGATCCTGGTCGGAGGCGACGTGGCCGAGCACGTCGAGGAGACCGCCTCGACCCTGCGCCTGCTCGCCGAGCGTTTCGCCCGGGTGATCTGGGTGCCGGGCAACCACGAGTTGTGGTCCACCAACGACGACCCGGTGCAACTGCGCGGCGAGGAGCGCTACCGGCATCTCGTGGCGATGTGCGGGGAGTTGGGGGTGCTGACCCCGGAGGATCCGTTCCCGGTCTGGGACGGCCCGGGCGAAACCGTCACGGTGGCACCGATGTTCGTGCTCTACGACTACACGTGGTGGCCGCCGGGCGCGGCCACGCAGCAGCAGGCGTTGGACGCCGCGTACGAGGCCGGCGTGGTGTGCAGCGACGAGTTCATGCTGCACCCGGATCCGTATCCGACCCGCGGCGACTGGTGCCGGGCCCGGGTGGCGTACACCGAGGAGCGGCTCGCGGCGGCGGCCGATCCGGCGGCGCCGTTCCTGATGGTCAACCACTTCCCGCTGGTCCGACAGCCCACGGACGTGCTGTGGTACCCGGAGTTCGCCCAGTGGTGCGGCACCGACCTGACCGCCGACTGGCATCGGCGTTTCCCGACCGCGGCCGTGGTGTACGGCCACCTGCACATCCCGCGCACCACCTGGTACGACGGGGTGCGTTTCGAGGAGGTCTCGCTCGGCTATCCGCGCGAGCGCAAGAACGGGCTGCGCAGGCCGATTCCGCGCCGGATCCTGCCCGCCGAGGTCGCCGGGACCGCCGGAGCCGGCCGTTCGGGGCAATCGGCGGGTGCCCGATGACGATGATCGACCGCATCCTGCCGCCCGGGGTGTTCGCCGAGGAGTGCTTCGACGACCCCGACGGGCCGCCGCTGTACCCGGCCGAGGAGGCGCTGCTCGCAAACGCCGTGGACAAGCGGCGCCGCGAGTTCACCACCGTCCGACGGTGCGCGCGGCGGGCGTTGGCCCGGATGGGCGTGCCGGCCGCGCCGTTGTTGCCGGGGCTGCGTGGTGCGCCCGGTTGGCCGACCGGCGTGGTCGGCAGCATGACGCACTGCGACGGGTATCGGGCCGCGGTGGTCGCGGACGCCGCCGCGGTGCTGACCCTGGGCATCGACGCGGAGCCGGCGGGGCCGCTGCCCGACGGCGTCCTCGAGGCGGTCTCGTCCGAGACCGAGCGCAAACACCTGCGCGAACTGGCCGCCGATCGGCCGGAGATCCCTTGGGACCGGCTCCTGTTCAGTGCCAAGGAGTCCGTCTACAAGGCGTGGTTCCCGCTCACCTCGCGCTGGTTGGACTTCGCCGAGGCCGAACTCGAATTCGACCCGGCGGCGGGCACGTTCGACGCCCGGCTGCTGATCGAGGATCGACCGCTGGACGGGTTCGCGGGACGGTGGCAGGTGGATCTGGGCATCGCGGTGACGGCGATCGTGGTGCGGCACGGCGACTGATGCGCTCGGGGCGGGGCCGTCGCCGGCCCCGCCCCGGTCCGCCCGTCGGCGTCGGTATCGCCGTCAGTTCGGCGTGAAGCGCACCAGGTTCTCCGCCGTGGGCCGCCACGCCTCGGCGAATTCCGCCGGCAGCTCGACGGCGTCCAGGATCGGATGCCTCGGTACCGAAACCCGATAGCGGATCCGCCAGCCGCGCGGCGTGTGTTCGAGGATGTCGTAGTAGTCCCCGCCGTGTACCTCGCCGTCGATCAGCGTCGCGATGTAGCGGCTGCGGGCCCGGACCGTACCGCCCGCGTCCACCAGGAGCACGGTGTCGAGTGTCTGGTGGTCGGGGGTGTCCGGACTGCGTCGGCCGGTGAACTGCCGGGCCGAGGCGATGCCTTCGATGGTGTAGCCGGCGCCGATGGTGTTCTCGATGACCGCGTTGTCCGTGAACACCCGGTGCAGGTCCCCGACTTCGTCGTTGTCGAAGACGTGCGCGAACTGCGCGAGGGTGTCGTGGATCTCCGCGACGTCCGCCGCGCTCAGCACGGGGCCGCCGGTCACGGCGCGACCACCTCGGCGAGCCGGACCGCGAGCGGGAAGGCGACCCTGGTCACGCCCGCCCCGGCCTCGCGGGGGGCGCGCGGCAGGCTCAGCCGATAGGCGATCCGCCAGCCGGCCGGGGTCTTTCGGAGGATGTCCAGGAATTCGCCGCCGGTGATCCGACCGGCGGGGTTGATCCCGATGTAGCGGCTGCGCGTCTGGACCTGGCCGTGCTCGTCCACCTCGACGGTCGTGTTGACCGTGTGGTGGTCGGGCGTCGCCGCGCTCTTGCTCCGGGTGTACTCGGCGAACTCGGCGATGCCGTGGAAGGCCCGCTTGGGTCCGCGGCCGATCTCGACCACGACGTCCTCGGTGAACACGAGGTCGAGTCCGTCCACGTCACCGTTGTCGAAGACGTGCGCGAACAGCGCGAGCGTGCGGTGGATCTCGGCGAGGTCCACCGGGGTCAATACCTTCGTCATGAATGTCCCAGCCTCGAAGTGATGTCGTATCGCAGTGGCAGTGGCAGTGGCGGTGAAGGGGGCGGTGAAGGGGGCGGGCTCATCGGGCCAACCCGGCGGCCCAGTCGACGATGGTCGCCGCGGTCAGGTCGGCGTGGTCCTCCAGGACGGTGAAGTGGTCGCCGGTGATCTCGATCAGGTCGTGCGGCAGGGGCCAGTACGCCCGCCAGTCCCACCGGCCCTCGGGGTCGATCACGGTGCCCGCCACCGGCGTATCCGCCTGCGCGACCAGCGTCGGGGTGGCGATCGGCCGCGGCTTCCAGTCCGCGAACAACCTCTGGTAGAGCCCCATCGTGCTGAGGTTGGTGTCGTCGAGCGTCATGTCGTACTGCGCGACGCGCCCGAGCATCCCCTCGATCATCGCGGGCAGCCACCAGTCCATGCCCGGCACCAGGGCGGTGTCGATCGGGAAGGTGTCGACCAGGCCGAGCCCGACCGGGTACACCCCCTCGGCCTCCAGACGTCGGGTCACCTCGTGCGCGATGCATCCGCCCATCGAGCGGCCGACGACGAGGAACGGCTCGTCCCCCACCGCGGCGCGTACGGTCTCCACGTGCATCCGCAGCAGGGCGTCCGCGTGGTCCGGCAGCGACTCGTCGGCCACGAATCCCGGCGTCTGGATCACGAACACGTCCCGCTCGCCCTGGAACACCTGCCCGAACCGGGCGTATTCGTGCGGTCCGGAGATCGCGCTGAGCGACGGGAAGCAGACGATCTTCGGTCCGGCCTCGCCGGTCGCCAACCGCAACACCGGCTTGACGTGCCGATCCCGTTCGGACTCCGCGAAGGACGGCCGCAACCCCGCCGAGGCCATGATCACCTCGGCGGCCGTGGTGTACTTCTCGGCCGCGCACAGTTGCACGTAGAACGACGCGAGCGCGCCCTTGACCCGGTCGGACCCGGTGGGAGTCGCACTCGGCTGTTCGTCGCGCGACGTGCCCCGCTCCGCGAGCGCGGTGCCCAGGTGCCTGGCGAGGGCACGAGGGGTCGGATGCGCGATGGTCACCGTCGCCGGCAACCGCAGGCCCGTCGCCGTGGCGAGCCGGTTGCGCAGTTCGACGGCGGTCAGCGAGTCCAGGCCGACCTCCAGGAACGCCTGTTCCGCGTCCACCGATTCGTCGGCGGCACGGCCCAGGACCACACCCAACTCGGTCCGGACCAGGTCCACCAGGATCTCGTCCCGCTCCGCTTCGCCGGCCGCCGCGAGCCGCCGACCGAGCCCCGACTCGGCAACCGCCGGGGCGGTACGCGCCACACGCCGCTTGCGCCGCCCGGCACCGGCGTCGGCCGCCCGGGCGCGCGAACCGGTGGGCCCGTCCGCGAGCCGCCCGGCGGGCACCGGACGCGACGTCAGCGACCCGACCGAGAGCACCGGCGCGCCGGTCTCGTCCCAGGCCGCCACCGCCACCGTGTCCGGCCCGGCGAGGGTGAGCCGAACCCGCAGCCGGGCGGCCCCGGTCGCATGCAGCCGTACCGCGTTCCACGCGTAGGCCAGGCTCGTCCCGACCTCCTCGCCGGCCGCCTCGGCCCGCCGCAACGCATCGACCACCGCCACATGCAGCGCGGCATCCAACAGCGCCGGATGCAACCCGAACTCCCCGGCCTGCTCCGTCCCTTCCCCTGCCGATCCGACCTCGGCGAACAACGCCTCGTCGGTCCGCCAGGCGGCCCGCAGCCCCTGGAACACCGGCCCGTAGTCGATCCCGGCCGCGGCCAGCACCTCGTACGCGTCCTCGACCGGCACCGACACCCCGTCGGCGGGCGGCCAACTGCCCACCTCCGGCGCGGTGTCGTCCTCGGCGGACTCCGGTGCCAGGAAGCCGCCGGCATGCCGCGCCCACTCCGCGCCGTCCCCCGCCGCCTCGTCCCGGGAGAACACCGCGAACCGCCGCCGCCCGTCCTCGCCCGCCGAGCTCACCGCGACCTGGATGTGCACGCCGGCATCGGAGTCGGCGGCTTCGGCGTCGTCGGCGGCTTCGGCCTCGTGGGCAAGGATCAGCGGCGCCTCGATCACGAGTTCGTCCACCACGCCGAGACCGACCTCGTCACCGGCCCGCACGGCCAGCTCCAGGAAGGCCGACGCGGGCAACAACACCGTGTCGCGGACCGCGTGATCGGCCAGCCACGGATGTGTACGGAGCGACAGCCGTCCGGTCAGCAGGACATCGTCCCCGTCGCCGGTTCCCACCGAGGCCCCGAGCAAGGGATGCCCCACCGACCGCAGGCCCAACGACGACGCACCGGCGGCGGGGCGGTCGAGTGTCTCGCGCCAGTACCGCCGACGCTGGAACGCGTAGGTGGGCAACGCCACGCGCCGGGGCTGGTGTTCGGTGAAGGCGGCGGCCCAGTCCACCGGGACTCCCCGTACGAAGGCTTCGGCAAGCGAGGTGTACAGGCGCTGCGCGCCGCCCTGGTCTCGGCGCAACGTACCGACCACCACGAGGTGTTCCGGGCCGGACTCCTCCAATGTGGCCTCGATCGCGGCGGTCAGCACGGGGTGCGGACTCGCCTCGACGAACACGCCGTGCCCGGATTCGGCCAGCCCGCGTACCGCCTCCTCGAAGCGCACGGTCTCGCGCAGGTTGGTGGCCCAGTACGCGGCATCCATCCCGGCGGTGTCCAACCAGTCCCCGGTCACCGTCGACCACAGCGGCACCGACCCGGGAACCGGCACAATCTCGGCCAAATCCGTAACGATCCTCGCGCGAATCTCCTCCACCTGCGCCGAATGCGACGCGTAGTCCACCGGGATCAACCGCGCCCGACCACCCTCGTCGGTCACCACGGCCACCAACTCGGCCAACGCGTCCGGTTCACCGGACACCACCACCTGCCCCGGGCCGTTCACCGCCGCGACCGAGATCCGCCCGTCCCACGCCGAGAGACGCTCCCGAAGCACCTCCACCGACTCCGCCACCGACGCCATCCCGCCACGCCCCGACAGCGCCACGATCGCCCGACTCCGCAGCGCCACCACCCGCGCACCGTCGTCCAGCGACAACCCACCGGCCACCACGGCCGCCGCGATCTCACCCTGCGAATGCCCCACCACCGCATCCGGAACGACCCCGAACGAGCGCCAGACCTCGGCAAGCGACACCAACACCGCCCACAACACCGGCTGGACCACATCCACCCGATCCAACGACGGCGCACCCTCCACCCCGGTCAACACATCCACCGCCGACCAGTCCACGAACGGCTCCAAAGCCTTCGCGCACTCACCGAACCGAGACGCGAACACCGAAGACTGGCCATACAGTTCCGCAGCCATACCGACCCACTGCGAACCCTGACCCGGAAACACGAACACGGTCCGACCCACCGGACCGACCGACCCCGAGACCACTCCGGCCGCCGATTCGCCGCGCCGCACCGCGTCCAGGTTTTCGATCAACCCGCTGCGGTCGCCGATCACCACCGCGCGCTCCGCGAACGCCGCCCGTGTGGTGACCAGGGAGAAACCGACGTCGGCGGTCGATGGCGAGGAGTCCCCATCGAGCCGATCGAGCAACCGCTCCGCTTGAGCGTGCAACGCCTCGGGCGTCTTCGCCGACAACACCCACGGGAGCACGTCGTCCGACACCGGTCGCCCGTCGACCGGTTCGCCCTCGGTCGAGGGCTGTTCGAGAATGACGTGCGCGTTGGTCCCGCTCACCCCGAACGCCGACACCGCCGCCCGCCGAGGCCGATCCACCTCCGGCCACGGCCGAGCCTCGGTCAACAACCGCACCCCGCCCGACGACCAGTCCACGTGCGGCGTCGGCTCGTCCACATGCAGCGTCTTCGGCAACACCCCGTGCCGCAGCGCCTCCACCATCTTGATCACCCCGGCCACCCCGGCGGCGGCCTGGGCGTGCCCGATGTTCGACTTCAACGACCCCAACCACAACGGCCGATCCGCCGGCCGATCCCGCCCATACGTCGCCAACAACGCCTGCGCCTCGATCGGATCACCCAACGTCGTCCCGGTCCCGTGCGCCTCCACCACGTCCACCTCGTCGGCGGACAGTTCGGCACCGGCCAACGCCGCCCGGATCACCCGCTGCTGCGCCGGGCCGTTCGGCGCGGTCAGGCCGTTGGAGGCGCCGTCCTGGTTGACCGCGCTGCCGCGCACCACCGCGAGCACCTCGTGGCCCAGGCGTTCGGCGTCGGAAAGCCGTTCCAGGATCAGCACGCCGACCCCCTCGGCCCAACCGGTGCCGTCGGCCGACGCGGCGAACGCCTTGCACCTGCCGTCCACGGAGAGCCCGCGTTGCCGGGAGAACTCGACGTAGCCCATCGGCGAGGCCATCACCGTGGCCCCGCCCGCGACCGCGAGATCGCTTTCCCCGCTGCGCAGCGACTGTGCCGCGAGGTGCAGCGCGACCAGCGACGACGAGCACGCGGTGTCCACCGTCACCGCCGGACCCTCGAAGCCGAAGGTGTACGAGATCCGGCCCGACGCGACGCTGCCGAGCGTGCCCGTGCCGAGATAGCCCTCCAGCTCCGGCGGCACCCGGTCGAGCGCGGGCGCGTAGTCGATGCCCGCGATCCCGGTGAACACCGCCGTGCGACTGCGGCGCAGGCCGGTGACGTCGATCCCGGCCCGCTCGAAGGCATCCCACGCGGTCTCCAGGAGCAGCCGCTGCTGGGGGTCGGTGGCCGGTGCCTCGCGCGGCGAGATCCCGAAGAACGCCGCGTCGAAGTCGCCCGCGTCCGGGAGGAAGGAGCCCGCCACGGTGTAGGTGGTGCCCGGCCGGTCGGGATCCGGGTCGTAGAGGTCGCGCAGGTCCCAGCCGCGATCGGTGGGCGCCTCGCCGACCGTGTCGGCGCCGGATTCGACCAGCCGCCACAGCTCCTCGGGCGAGGTCACCCCGCCCGGAAGCCGGCAGGCCATCCCGACGATCGCGATCGGCTCGCGCCGACTCGCCTCCACTTCGCGGACCCGCTTGCGGGCCTCCCGGACATCGGCCAGCGCGCGTTTGAGATATCCCCGGAGCTTGTCTTCGTCGGACATGGAGCTGCCTTTCCTGAGTGATGGGCCTGGGGTGGTCGGTCGGGGGTCCGGGGGATCAGAAGGATTCGACGTTGCCGTCGAGCAGGCCGAACAGTTCCTCGTCGGTGGCACTGTCCAGATCGATCTCGTCCGGGTCGGCGGACGCCGAACCGGGTACCGCTTCGTCCCACTTGGCGGTCAGCACCCGCAGTCGCTCGATGATCGCCAACCGCTGGGCGGAGTCGCCGAGATCGGCGGTCAACGTGGCGTCCAGGCGGTCGAGTTCGGCCAGTGCGTCGGGCAGGGGCAGGCCGGGGCCGGCGGCGGCAAGCCGCTCGGCGAGGAATTCGGCGACGTCGGCCGGGGTGGGGTAGTCGAAGATCAAGGTGGCGGGCAGCTCCAGACCCGAGCCGGCCTTCAGCCGGTTGCGCAGCTCCACGGCGGTCAACGAGTCGAACCCCAGTTCCCGGAAAGCGCGTTCGGGCTCGACCGAGGCCGCGTTCCCGTGCGCGAGCACGACCGCCGTCTCGGCCCGGACGAACTCCAGTACGGCGGCCACTCGTTCGGTGCCGACCAGACCGGCGAGGCGCCCCGGGAGCACCGGGCCGGCCGCCGAGTCGGCGCCCGATTCGGCCGCACCCGGCAGCCCGAGCGTGCTCGTACCTCCACCCACGGCCGTCCGGCTCCCGTCCAGCCAGAAGCGTTCGTGCTGGAAGGCATAGGTCGGCAACTCCACCGGCCGGGCACGGAATCCCGCATAGGCCACGCTCCAGTCGACCTCCACCCCGCGCACCCAAACCTCGGCCAGCGAGGTGTACAGGCGCTGCGCGCCGCCCTGATCGCGGCGCAACGTTCCGACGACCAGGGAGCGGCTCGACGTCGTGACTTCCAGGGTCTCCTGGATCGCCGCCACCAGGACGGGGTGCGGGCTCGTCTCGACGAACACGCCGTGCCCGGATTCGGCCAGCCCGCGAACGGCTTCCTCGAAGCGCACGGTCTCGCGCAGGTTGGTGGCCCAGTACTCCGCATCCATCTCGGCCGTGTCCAGCCACTCGCCGGTGACCGTCGACCACAGCGGCACCGATCCGGACACCGGCACGATCCCCGCCAGGTCCGCGACGATGCGGTCCCGGATCTCCTCCACCTGCGCCGAATGCGACGCGTAGTCCACCGGGATCAACCGGGCCCGGCCGCCCTCGTCGGTCACGGCCGCCACCAACTCGGCCAAGGCATCGGGTTCGCCGGACACCACGACCTGTCCCGGGCCGTTCACCGCCGCGACCGAGATCCGCCCGTCCCACGCCGAGAGACGCTCCCGAAGCACCTCCACCGACTCCGCCACCGACGCCATCCCGCCACGCCCCGACAGCGCCACGATCGCCCGACTCCGCAGCGCCACCACCCGCGCACCGTCCTCCAGGGACAACCCGCCGGCCACCACCGCCGCCGCGATCTCACCCTGCGAATGCCCCACCACCGCATCCGGAACGACCCCGAACGAGCGCCAGACCTCGGCAAGCGACACCAGCACCGCCCAGAGCACCGGCTGGACCACATCCACCCGATCCAACGACGGCGCACCCTCCGCCCCGGTCAACACATCCACCGCCGACCAGTCCACGAACGGCTCCAAAGCCTTCGCGCACTCACCGAACCGAGACGCGAACACCGAAGACTGGCCGTGGAGTTCGGCAGCCATACCGACCCACTGCGAACCCTGACCCGGAAACACGAACACGGTCCGACCGAGGGTGCCCGTCGCGGACCCGGTCACCACACCGGCCGCGGAGTCGCCCCGGGCCAGCGCGCCCAGTTCTTCGGGCAGCGTGTCCGAGGCGCCGATCAGCACGGCGCGCTCCTCCAGGGCCGCGCGCGAGGCGATCAGCGCCGCGCCGACGTCCACCGGGTCGAGGTCGGCCTCCGCCAGCGTGTCGATCAGCCGAGCGGCCTGGCCGCGCAGAGCCGGTGCCCGCTTGGCCGAGATCAGCCACGGAAGCACCGCGTCGGGGTTCCGGTGCGGGTCGGCGGCCTCGGGGGCGGCGTCCGGCGGAGCCTGCTCCAGGATCACGTGCGCGTTGGTCCCGCTGACCCCGAAGGACGAGACTCCGGCCCGGCGCGGGCGCCCGGTCTCCGGCCAGGGACGGGCCTCGGTCAGCAGTCGTACCCCGCCCGACGACCAGTCGACATGTGGCGTCGGCTCATCCACATGCAGCGTCTTGGGCAACACCCCGTGGCCCAGCGCCTCCACCATCTTGATCACCCCGGCCACCCCGGCGGCGGCCTGGGCGTGCCCGATGTTCGACTTCAACGACCCCAACCACAACGGCCGATCCGCCGGACGATCCCGCCCATACGTCGCCAACAACGCCTGCGCCTCGATCGGATCACCCAGCGTCGTCCCGGTCCCGTGCGCCTCCACCACGTCCACCTCGGCCGCCGGCACGCCCGCGTTCGCCAACGCCGCCCGGATCACCCGCTGTTGGGCCGGGCCGTTGGGCGCCGTCAACCCGTTCGACGCACCGTCCTGGTTGACCGCCGAACCCCGGACGACCGCCAGTACCCGATGCCCGTTGCGCCGCGCGTCCGACAGCCGCTCCAGGAGCACCAATCCGACGCCCTCGGCCCAGCCGACGCCGTCCGCCGCGCCCGCGAACGCCTTGCAGCGGCCGTCCACGGACAGTCCGCGCTGCCGGGAGAACTCGGTGAACGCCCCGGGCGAGGCCATCACCGCGACCCCACCCGCGACCGCCAGGTCGCTCTCGCCCAGGCGCAACGACTGTGCGGCCAGGTGCAGGGTGACCAGGGACGACGAGCACGCCGTGTCGATCGTGACCGCCGGGCCCTCGAAGCCGAACGAGTACGAGATCCGGCCCGACGCGACACTGCCCGCATTGCCGTTGCCGACGTAACCCTCCAGGGCGGCCGGTACGTTCCCCGGGTGCGGCGCGTAGTCGTGGTACATCACCCCGGCGAACACACCCGTCCGGCTGCCGCGCAGCGTGGTCGGGTCGATCCCGGCCCGCTCGATCACCTCCCAGGTCGTCTCCAGGAGCAGCCGCTGCTGCGGATCGGTGGCCAGCGCCTCCCGGGGCGAGATCTCGAAGAAGCCCGCGTCGAACTCTGCGGCGTCGTAGAGGAATCCGCCATGCCGGGTGTACGACTTGCCGGACGCCTCCGGGTCCGGGTCGAACAGCTCCTCGACGTCCCACCCACGATCCTCGGGGAACGCCCCTACCGCGTCGGTCCCGGACGCCACCAACCGCCACAGGTCGCCGGCGGACGAGACACCGCCCGGCAGCCGGCAGGCCGTGCCGACGATCACGATGGGATCGTCCGTACCCGGCAGGGGTGTTGCCACGGCCGGGCTCGGCTCGGCCGCTTCCGCCGCCTCGCCCAGCAATTCGCCGCGCAGGAACTCGGCGAGGGCGGCCGGGGTGGGGTGGTCGAAGACCAGCGTCGCGGGCAACCGCAGACCGGTGGTCACACCCAGCCGGTTGCGCAGCTCGACCGCCGTGAGCGAGTCCATGCCCACGTCGCCGAACGCACGTCGTGCACCGAGCGTTTCGGGGTCGGCGCCGAGTACGCCCGCGACCTCGGTGCGGACCAGGTCGAGCAGTTCCCGCTCCCGATCGCCCGGACTCAGGCCGGCCAGTCGGGCGGTCAACGCGCCGCCGCCCGCCGACCGGGCCGCCGCCGTGGCGACGCGTCGGCTCGGCCGGACCAGCCCGCGCAGCAGCGCCGGTACCGCGTCCGGCCGGGCCCGCAGGCCGGCCAGATCCAGCGGCGCCGGAATCGGCACCGCCGAGTCCGGCCCGTCGGCGCCGCCTCGGGGCCGCACCACGTGATCGAACAGGCGCAGTCCATCCGCCGTGGCCAGCGGCCGGATGCCGGCCCGGGCCGCACGCCGCCGGTCCGCCTCCCCCAGCCCGGCGGTCATCCCGCCGGCCTCGGCCCACATTCCCCACGCCAACGACACCGCCGGCAGCCCGAGCGCCCGCCGGTGCAGCGCGAGCGCGTCCAGGAAGCCGTTGGCCGCCGCGTAGTTGCCTTGTCCGGGCCCGCCGAGCACACCCGCGACCGAGGAGAACAGCACGAAGCCCGCCAGGTCCTGATGCCGGGTCAACTCGTGCAGGTGCCATCCGGCGTCGACCTTGGGCCGCAGTACCGCCGCCAGCCGCTCGGGCGTGAGCGCATCGACCACGCCGTCGTCGATCACGCCCGCCGCGTGCACCACGGCGGTGAGCGGATAGGCCGCCGGCACGCTCGCGATCAGTGCGGCCAGCGCATCCCGGTCGGCCGCGTCGGCCGCCGCGACGGCGACCTCGGCGCCGAGGTCGGCCAGCTCGGCCAGCAACTCGCCCGCGCCCGGCGTGTCGAGGCCGCGACGGCCGGTCAACAGCAGCCGCCGCATGCCGTGTTCGGTCACCAGGTGACGGGCGACCAGGGCACCGAGCACGCCCACACCGCCGGTCACCAGGACGGTCCCGTCCGGATCCCAGCCGCGCGTGTCCTCGACCGACCCCGAGCCGACCGCTGCCGAACCGGCCGCCGCCGAGCCGACCGCCGCCGACTCGATCCGCCGCAATCTCGGCACGAACAAAGCCCCGCCACGCACCGCCAGTTGCGGTTCATCGGCGTCACGCGCACCCGCATGGGCCGCGCCGAGCGCGGCCTCCGAGGCCGGCTCCCCGTCGTAGTCGATCAGTACGATCCGGCCAGGCTGTTCCGCCTGCGCCGACCGCACCAGACCGGCCACCGCGGCGGCGGCCGGGTCGGGATCCTCCCCCGCGGCCACCGCGAACGCGCCGCGCGTGAGCACCACGATCCGTTCGGCCTCCGACCGCAGGACCTCCAGCACCCGCGTGGTCTCCCGATGTGCCGAAGCCGACGAGTCCTGCTCCGTCGGCCGCACCGCCACGACCACCGCGCCGGCACCGAACTCCCGGCCGTTCTCGCCCGGCGCCCCGATCGGAGCCGCTCCCTCGACCCACTCCACCTCGAACAGCGCGTCCCGCTCGGGCGTTCGGGCCCCCTCCAGCTGATCCGCCGTCACCGTCCGGGTGGCCAGGGACTCGATCGAGACCACCGGCGTGCCGTTCCCGTCGGCGGCCGTGAAGGTCAGCTCGCCCGGGCCGGTCGAGCCGATCCGGATCCGCAGCTCGGTCGCGCCGGACGCGTGCAGCCGTACCCCGTTCCAGGCGAACGGCAGTCGGCGCCCTTCGGCCGCGTCCGGGTCGGCCAGGCTCCGCACCGAGGCGATGTGCAGCGCGGCGTCGAGCAGGGCCGGGTGGATGCCGAACCGGGCCGCGTCCCGGTGTTCGTCGGCCGGCAGCGCGGCCTCGGCCAGGATCTCGCCGCCGAGCCGCCAGGCGGCGCGCAGGCCGCGGAAGGCCGGGCCGTAGTCGATACCCGCCTCGGCCAGGGCCGCATACGCCTGAGAGACGTCGATCGGGCTCGCGCCGGCGGGCGGCCACGCCCCGGCGTCGCCGGACCGGGCCGGCGCCTCGCCGGCCTGCCCCGGGTCATCCGACGTGCTCAGGAAGCCCACCGCGTGCCGGGTCCAGGGCGCGTCCGCATCGGCGTCGGCCGGTCGCGCGTACACCGCGATCGGCCGACGGTTGGCGGACTCACGCGCCCCGACGACCACCTGAAGCTGTACCGCGTCGCGCTCGCGCAGGATCAGCGGCGCCTCGATCACCAACTCCTCGACGGCGTCCAGGCCGACCTCGTCCCCGGCCCGGATCGCCGCCTCCACGAAGGCCGTTCCGGGCACCAGGACCGATCCGAACACCACATGCCCGGCCAACCACGGATGGCTGCGCAGGGACAATCGCCCCGTCAGCACCACCGTCTCCGCGCCGCCGTCGGCCGCACCGGCCGCCACTCGCAACGACGCGGCGAGAAGCGGGTGATCGGACGCGCCGAGCCCGAGCCCGGACGCGTCGTCGGCGCCCACGGCGGGCTGGTCGATCCAGAACCGCCGGTGCTGGAAGGCGTACGTCGGCAGGTCGACCCGCCGGGCTCCGGAACCGGCGTACCACGCGGGCCAGTCCACGGCCGCGCCGTGCACGTGGGCCGTGCCGAAGGCAAGCAGCGCGCTCTCGCTCTCGGGCCGGTCCCGGCGCAGCGCGGCGGCGAACGCCGGTGCGTTCCCGCCCTCGTCCGCGTCCGCCAGGCTGTCCTGGGCCATCGCGGTCAGCACCCCGTCGGGGCCCAGTTCCAGGTAGGTGGTCACGCCCGCGTCGGCCAGGTGGGCGATCACGTCCCGGAATCGCACCGCCTCCCGAACGTGTGCCACCCAGTGCGCGGGGTCGAGCGGTCGCCCGGCGTCGGCGGGTCGCCCGGTGAGGTTGGAGATCACCGGGATGCGCGGCGCGTGGTGGGTCAGACCGGCCGCGATCCGGCCGAACTCGTCGAGCATCCCGGCCATGAGCGGCGAGTGGAAGGCGTGGCTGACCCGCAGTCGTTTGGTCTTGCGGCCCTGTGCGGCGAACTCGGCGGCGACCGCGAGCGTAGCCTCGGCGGCCCCGGACAGCACGATCGAGCGTGGCCCGTTGATCGCCGCGACCGCCACCTCGCTCTCGCGACCGGTCAGCGCGGCGGCGACCTCCTCCTCCGTGGCCTGGACGGCGACCATCGCGCCGGTCGTGGGCATCGCCTGCATCAGCCGGGCCCGGGCCGCGACCAGGGTCGCGGCGTCGGGCAGGGTGAGTACGTCCGCCACATGTGCGGCGGTCAGTTCGCCGAGCGAGTGTCCGGTGACGAAGTCCGGCCGCAGGCCCCAGGACGCGTACAGCCGGTACAGCGCCGCCTCGATCGCGAACAGCGCCGGTTGTGCGTACACCGTCCGGTCGAGCTGTTCGGCCGCGTCCTCGACCAGGCCGAACACCACATCGCGCAGCGGGTACGGAACGTACCCGGCCAGCTCGGCGTCGAGCGCCGCGGCGACCTCGTCGAAGGCGGCGGCGAACACCGGTTGCGCGGCGTGCAGTTCGCGGCCCATACCGACACGCTGGCTGCCCTGCCCGGTGAACAGGTAGGCCAGCGGCCCCGATCCGCCCGCGCCGCCGCGCACGACGCCGGCCGCGGGCGTGTCGGCCGCGAGCGCGTCGAGGCCGGCCAAAAAGCCCGCCGGGTCGTCGGCGACCACGATCGCGCGTTCGTCGAACCGGGCCCGGGCGGTGGCCAACGAATAGCCGACGTCGAGCACGTCGGCACTCCCCAGCGCCGCGCCGCGCACATGCGCGGCCAGTCGGGCCGCCTGGGCGCGCAGCGCGGCGGGGGTCCTGGCGGTGAGCAGCCACGGCGTCGTGCCCGACGCTCGCCGCGCACTCGTCTCCCCCGGTTCGGCCGGCAGGCCCCGATCGGCGGCCTCGGGCTGTTCGAGGATCAGGTGCGCGTTGGTCCCGCTCGCGCCGAACGCCGAGATCCCCACCCGTCGGGGCCGGCCGGTCTCCGGCCAGGCCCGGGCCTCGGTGAGCAGCCGGACCGCGCCCGCCGACCAGTCCACGTGCGGGGTCGGTTCGTCGATGTGCAGCGTCCTGGGCAGTACGCCGTGCCGCATCGCCTCGATCATCTTGATCACGCCGACGATCCCGGCGGCGGCCTGGGTGTGGCCGATGTTGGACTTGGCCGAGCCGATCCACAGCGGCCGGTCCGCGGGCCGGTCCCGACCGTAGGTCGCGATCAGCGCCTGGGCCTCGATCGGGTCGCCCAGGGTGGTTCCGGTGCCGTGTGCCTCGACCGCGTCGATGTCGGCGGCGGTCAGCCGGGCGTCGCGCAGCGCCTGGCGGATCACCCGCTGCTGCGAGGGCCCGTTGGGCGCGGTCAGGCCGTTGGAGGCGCCGTCCTGGTTGACCGCGCTGCCGCGCAGGACCGCGAGGACCCGGTGGCCCAGGCGGCGGGCGTCCGCGAGCCGTTCGACCAGGACCAGACCGGTGCCCTCGGACCAGCCGGTGCCGTCGGCGGCGCCGGCGAACGCCTTGCAGCGCCCGTCCGCGGCCAGTCCGCGCTGTCGGGAGAACTCGACGAAGCCCAGCGGCGACGCCATCAGCGTCACCCCGCCGGCCAGCGCGAGGTCGCATTCGCCGCTGCGCAGCGAGTGGGCCGCGAGGTGCAGCGCGACCAGCGAGGACGAGCACGCGGTGTCCACCGTGACGGCCGGGCCCTCGAAGCCGAACGAGTAGGCGATCCGCCCGGACGCGACACTGGCCGCGTTGCCGTTGCCGATGTAGCCGCCGACCTCGTCGGGGACCCGGCTCAACCGGGCGGCGTAGTCCTGGCCGTTGAGGCCGGCGAAGACCCCGGTGCGGCTGCCGGCGAGGGTGGTGGGGTCGATGCCGGCCCGCTCGAACAGCTCCCACGCGGTTTCCAGGAGGAGCCGGTGTTGCGGGTCGGTGGCCAGTGCCTCGCGCGGCGAGATACCGAAGAACTCGGCGTCGAAGCCCGCGATGTCGGGCAGGAACGCACCCTGGCGGGTGTACGACTTTCCCGGTCGATCGGGGTCGGGATCATACAACTCCTCGACGTCCCAGCCTCGATCGGCGGGGAAGTCGCCGACCACGTCGATGCCTTCGGCCAGGACGCGCCACAGCTCCTCGGGGGATTCCGCGCCGCCGGGCAGCCGGCAGGCCGCCGAGACGATCGCGATCGGCTCGGGGGTCGGGTTCCGCGCCTCCTCCAACCGGGCCTGTGTGTCGTGCAGTTCGACGGTCAGCCGCTTGAGCAGGTGGCGGATCTGCTGGTCGCTCATGGTGGTTGTGCCTTTCGCGTGGACCGGCCGGTCGGGAGCTACCGGCGGGTCGGGGAATGCCGGCGGATCAGGAGATGCCGAACTGCTTGCCGATGAATTCGATGAGTTCGGCGTCGGTGGCCGCGTCGATCTCGTCGTCGATCGCGCCGACTTCCGGGCCGTCGGGCCCGGCGCCGGGCGCCGCGGCGGCGGCCCAGCGGGCGGCGATCGTGGTCAACCGCTCGGCCGAGGCCGCGTGTTCGGCCGGATCAACGGCCGGGTCGCCGGCCGCGTGCGCGAGCAGCGCCTCCAGACGGTCGATCTCGGCCCGCACGGTCTCGGCGTCCACGATGGTCCGCGGCACGAGTTCGCCGCGCAGGAACTCGGCGAGCGCGTTCGGGGTCGGGTGGTCGAAGACCAGCGTCGCGGGCAATTTCAGACCGGTCTCGGCGGTCAGCCGATTGCGCAGTTCGACGGCGGTCAGCGAGTCGAATCCCTGGTCCCGGAACGGCTTTCCGGCCTCGACCGAGGCGGCCGAGGCGTGCCCGTGCACGATCGCCGCCTGGGTCCGGACCAGGTCGACCAGATGCGGACGGCGCTGCTCCTCGGGGAGTTCGGCGAGCATTGCGGTCAGCCTGCTCGCGGGCGTCTCGGCACCGGCGGCACCGTGCGTCGCGGCCGATCCGGCCGCCGGCACCCGAAGCAGCTCGGCGACCAGGGGGTGTGCCCGGTCCCGGAACAGCACGTCCCAGTCGATGTCGCAGACCGTCAGGTGGCTCTCGTCGGCGTCGAGGACGTGTCCGAGCGCCTGCACCGCGCGGGCCGGGTCGAGCATGGTCAGACCCTGTCGGCCCAGCCGTTCCTCGATCTCCGGCGCGGCGATCCCGCCGCCGGCCCAGTGTCCCCAGGACACCGAGGTGGCGACCCGCCCGGCCTGCCGGCGGCGGGCCGCCAGCGCGTCCAGATAGGCGTTGCCCGGCGCGTAGTTGCCCTGCCCGGCCACGCCGCAGATCCCGGCCACCGAGGAGAACAGCACGAATGCCGACAGGTCGAGATCGCGGGTGAGTTCGTCCAGGTGCCGGGCGCCGTCCACCTTGACCCGCGACACCCGCTGCTGCTGCTCCGGAGTCAGGTCCCCGATCACCGCGTCGTCCAGGATCGCCGCCGCGTGCAGCACCGCGGTCAGCGGGAACGGATCCGGGACCCGGTCCAGTACGGCCGCCAGCGCGGCTCGATCGGCCACGTCGCACGCGGCGAACGAGACCTCGGCGCCGAGCGCGGTGATCTCCTGCGCGAGCCGCGCCGCGCCGGGCGCGTCCGCGCCACTGCGGCTGACCAACAACACATGCTCCGCGCCGCGTTCGGCCACCCAGCGGGCGACGTGTCCGCCGAGCGCGCCGGTGCCCCCGGTGATCAACACCGTGCCGGACGGCCGCCAGGTCGCGGCCGGCCGCGCCGGGCCGAGCGGCGCACGCACGAGTCGGCGGCCCCGAAGCCCGCTCGCCCGTACCGCCACCTCCTTCTCGTCCGCCGCCCCGGCCAGCACGGCCGTCAGTCGCGTCCACACCGGTGCCGTGGCATCCCCGGTCGGGTACTCGCCCGGCAGGTCGACCAGGCCGCCCCACGACCCGGGACTCTCCGCCGCGACGACTCCGCCGAAGCCCCACACCTGCGCCTGCTCGGGTACCCGTACCGGATCCCCCGCCTCGACGGACACCGCACCGTCGGTCGCCACCCACAGCGGCGCCGACACCCCGGCGTCGTCCAGCGCCTGGACCACCGCGACGGTGGCCGCCGAGCCCCACGGCACCGCGTCGAACCCGGGCGCCGTGCCGTCGGCGAGCGCCAACAACGAGAGCACGCCGGCGATCGGCCCGCGCGGTCCCGCCACCAGGTCCCGCAGCGCGGCCCGTTCACCCGCTCCACGCGCCACCGGGATCGGCTCCACCCGGGCCCCGGCGGCCGTCAGGACCGCCGTCAGGAAGTCCGCCCAGGCCGTCGCGGCCTCCGCCTCCGGGACCAGGAGCAGCCAGGTGCCGGCGAGCCTGCCGGGCCCGGTGCCGCCGACCGGGCGCCAGACGATGCGGTGCCGCCACGCGTCGATCGTGGCGTCCGAGCGCCGCCGGTCCCACCACGACGACAACGCGGGCAATACCTCGCCCAACGACTCGGCCGAGGCGTCCGCCCCGAGCGCCGCCGCCAGTTCGACCCGATCGCCACGCTCCACCAGGTCCCAGAACGCGACGTCGATCGACGCCGTCGACGCCGACGCGGAACCGGTCGCCGAGACCCCCTGTTCGCTGTCCCGAATCCAATACCGCCTGCGCTCGAACGGGTAGGTGGGCAGTTCGACGACCCGCGCCCCAACCCCGGCGAAGCCGGCCGTCCAGTCGACCGCGACCCCGCGCACGAATGCCTCGGCAAGCGAGGTGTACAGGCGCTCCGCGCCACCCTGGTCGCGCCGCAACGTGCCCACCACAACAGGGTGTTCCACGCCGACCTCGTCGAGCGTGGCCTCGATCGCGGCGGTCAGCACGGGGTGCGGACTCGCCTCGACGAACACCCCGTGCCCGGTGGCGGCCAGGCCCCGAATCGCCTCTTCGAAGCGCACGGTCTCGCGCAGGTTGGTCGCCCAGTACGCGCCGTCCATCTCCGCGGTGTCCAGCCACTCCCCGGTGACCGTCGACCAGACCGGAATCGTTCCGGAAACCGGCACTATCCCGGCCAGATCGGCGACGATCCGGGCGCGTATCTCCTCCACCTGCGCCGAATGCGACGCGTAGTCCACCGGGATCAGCCGGGCCCGGCCGTCCTCCTGGGTCACCGCCGCCACCAACTCGGCCAACGCGTCGGGCTCGCCGGAAACCACCACCTGCCCGGGGCCGTTCACCGCCGCGACCGAGATCCGCCCGTCCCAGGCCGCGATCCGCTCGCGCACCGCCACGAGCGGCTCGGCCACCGAGGCCATCCCGCCCCGACCGGACAGCGCCACGATCGCCCGACTCCGCAGCGCCACCACCCGCGCACCGTCGCGCAGCGACAACCCGCCGGCCACCACGGCCGCCGCGATCTCCCCCTGGGAGTGACCCACGAGTGCGTCCGGGACGACCCCGTACGCCCGCCAGACCTCGGCCAGCGACACCAACACCGCCCAGAGCACCGGCTGGACCACGTCCACCCGATCCAACGACGGCGCACCCTCGACCCCGGTCAACACCTCCACCGGCGACCAGTCGACGAACTCGGCGAGCGCGGTCGCGCACTCCTCGAACCGGGCCGCGAACACGGGTGACTCGCCGTAAAGTTCCGCCGCCATACCGGCCCACTGCGAGCCCTGTCCCGGGAACACGAACACGGTCTTGCCGACCGGCCCGGCCGTCCCGGTCACCACGCCCGTCGGGCGATCACCGCGTGCCAGTGCCTCCAGGTTCGCCGATCGATCCGCCGAGCCGACCAGTACCGCGCGCTCCGTGAACGACGCCCGCGAGGCGACCAGCGAGAACGCCACATCCACGGGGTTCTCGTCGAGCACGCCCCGCGCCCGGACGGCCTGTGCCCGCAGCGCGTCCGGTGTCCGGGCCGACAACACCCACGGGAACACGTCGTCGACGGGCGGGCGTTCGTCGGCCTGCTCGCTCTCCGGCGGGGCCAGTTCGAGGATCACGTGCGCGTTGGTCCCGCTCACCCCGAAGGCGGACACCGCCGCCCGCCGGGGCCGATCCACCTCGGGCCAGGCACGGGCCTCGGTCAGCAGGCGCACCCCGCCCGAGGACCAGTCCACATGCGGCGTCGGCTCGTCCACGTGCAGCGTCTTCGGCAACACGCCGTGCCGCAGCGCCTCCACCATTTTGATCACCCCGGCCACCCCGGCGGCGGCCTGGGCATGCCCGATGTTGGACTTCAACGAGCCCAGCCACAACGGCCGATCCTCGTCCCGGCCCCGACCGTAGGTGGCCAACAACGCCTGTGCCTCGATCGGATCACCCAGCGTCGTCCCGGTCCCGTGCGCCTCCACCGCGTCCACCTCACCGGCGGACAACCCGGCGTTGGCCAGCGCCGCGCGGATCACCCGCTGCTGCGACGGGCCGTTCGGCGCGGTCAAACCGTTCGACGCGCCGTCCTGGTTCACCGCCGAACCACGCAGCACGGCGAGCACCCGGCGGCCCGCGCGCCGCGCGTCCGACAACCGCTGCAACACCACGAGCCCGACGCCCTCGGCCCAGCCCGTGCCGTCGGCCGCGCCGGCGAACGCCTTGCACCTGCCGTCGACGGACAGGGCGCGCTGCCGGGAGAATTCGACGAGCATGTTCGGCGACGCCATCACCGCGACCCCGCCGGCCAGCGCGAGATCGCTCTCGCCCGAGCGCAGCGACTGGGCCGCCAGGTGCAGCGCGACCAGCGACGACGAGCACGCGGTGTCCACCGTCACCGCCGGACCCTCGAAGCCGAGGGTGTACGAGATGCGGCCCGAGGCGACACTGCCCGCGGTGCCGGTGCCGAGGTAGCCCTCCAGGCCCTCCGGGGTCTCGGTCAGGTCGCGCAGGTAGTCCTGGCCGGCCAGGCCGGCGAACACCCCGGTCCGGCTGCCGCGCAGCGTGTCCGGGTCGATCCCGGCCCGCTCCAGTGCCTCCCACGAGGTCTCCAGGAGCAGCCGCTGCTGCGGGTCCATCGCCAGCGCCTCGCGCGGCGAGATGCCGAAGAAGGCGCCGTCGAACTCGGTCGCCTCGGGCAGGAAGGCGCCGTTGCGGGTGTACGACGTGCCGACCCGGTCCGGATCGGGGTCGTACAGCCCCTCGACGTCCCAGCCGCGGTCGGTGGGCAGCCCGCCCACCGCGTCCGTCCCGGCCGTCACCAGGCGCCACAGATCGGCGGGCGAGGCCACCCCGCCGGGCAACCGGCAGGCCATCCCGACGATCACCACGGGATCGTCGGTGGTGTCCGGCCCGGAGGCCGTCTCGACCACGTCCGCCGCCTCGACTCCGCCCAGCAGTTGGCCGCGCAGGAACTCGGCGAGCGCGTTCGGGGTCGGGTAGTCGAAGACCAGCGTCGCGGGCAACTTCAGGCCGGTCTCGGCGGACAGTCGATTGCGCAGTTCCACCGAGGTCAGCGAGTCGAATCCCTGATCCCGGAAGGGTTTGGCGACGTCCACGGCAGCGGGGCTCGCGTGCCCCTGGACGACGGCCGCCTGGGCCCGCACCGCCTCCACGAGGAAGCGCGGGCGGTCGGCCGTACCGAGCGCGGCGAGTCGGGCGGCGAAGCCGTCGGCGGACGGGGTGTCGAGCGCGGCCGGGCGAGCACCGGTGCCGCCGCCGGTCGCGTCGAGCAGTTCGGTGACCAGCGGGGCGCGGCGGTCGCGGAACAGCACGTCCCAGTCGATGTCGCAGACCGTCAGGTGGCTGTCGCCGGCGTCGAGAACCCGGCCCAGCACCCGGATGGCGAGTTCGGGATCGAGCATCCGCAATCCCTGGCGCCCGAGTCGTTCCTCCACCTCGGGTGCGGCGATGCCGCCACCGGCCCAGTGGCCCCAGGAGATGGCCGTCGCGGGCAGTCCGGCGGCCCGGCGGCGGGCCGCCAGCGCGTCCAGATAGGCGTTGCCCGGCGCGTAGTTGGCCTGTCCCGGCACGCCGCAGATGCCCGCGAGCGAGGAGAACAGTACAAACGCCGACAGGTCGAGATCGCGGGTGAGTTCGTCCAGGTGCCGGGCGCCGTCCACCTTGACCCGCAACACGCGGTCGAGTTGATCGAGGGTCAGATCGGCGATCACCGCGTCGTCGAGCACCGCGGCGGTGTGCACGACGGCGGTCAGCGGCAGGTCGGCCGGGATGGCGGCCAGTACGTCGGCCAGCGCCGCACGGTCGCCGACGTCGCACGCGGCGAACGAGACCCGGGCACCGAACGCGCCCACCTCGGCCGCGAGCGCCGCCGCTCCCGGGGCGTCCGCTCCGGACCTGCTCACCAACAACACGTGCGGCGCGCCGCGTTCGGCCACCCAGCGGGCCGCGTGCCCGCCCAGCGCGCCGGTGCCGCCGGTGACGAGCACGGTCCCGGTGGGCTGCCAGGGCGTCGGGTCCGGGCCGGCGTCCGGCGTCGCCCGGACCAGCCTGCGCGCCCAGATCGCCGCGTCGCGCACCGCGATCTCCGTCTCGCCCGTGGCCCCGGAGAGCACGGCGACCAGTCGGTCGGCCGCCGCCCCGGTCGGGATCCGCGCCGGGAGGTCTATCAAGCCGCCCCACAGGTCGGGCAGTTCGGCCGCGGCGATCCCGCCGAAGCCCCATACCTGGGCCTGTTCGGGCACCCGCACCGGGTCTTCGGCGCCGATCGACACCGCACCGCCGGTCACGGCCCACACCGGGGCGACCACACCCGCGTCCCCCAGGCCCTGGACCAGCGCCAGAGTCGCCGCCGCACCCCACGGCACCGCGGCGAAGCCGGGCACCGGGCCCTCGGCCAGGGCGAGCAACGACACGATTCCGGCGACGGGTCCGCCCGCCGCCGCGACCGCGTCCGTCAGCCGGTCCCGCAGCGCCTCACGATCCGCGTCCTCCCGGGCCACCGCCAGCGGCACCACCCTGGCGCCGGCCGCCGCGAGCGCATCGCCGAACCAGTCGGCCCACGGCGCGGCCTCCGAGTCGTCCGGCACCACGAGCAGCCAGATCCCATCCGGCCGCGACCGCCCCGGATCGGCCACCGGACGCCAGACGATCCGGTGTCGCCAGGACTGCGTCACCGCGCCGGACCGCCGCCGCTCCCACCAGGACGACAGGGCCGGGAGTACCGCGCCCAACGGCTCGGCCAGATCCCCGTCCACGTCCCCGAGGGCAGCCGACAACCCCGCCGGGTCGCCACCCTCGACGAGTTCCCAGAAGGCCGAGTCCGCCGCGGCCTCCACCGGTTCGGTGTGCTCGCCGGTGTCCAGCCAGAACCGCTCGCGCTGGAAGGCGTAGGTGGGCAGCGAGACCCGCGGCAGGGTGCCCTCGGCAAACGCGAACGCGGCCTCCCAGGACACCGGCACCCCGCGGACGAACGCCTCCGCGAGCGAGGTGTGCAGCCGAAGCAGATCGCCCTGCTCCCGGCGCAGCGTGCCGACCACGACCGGGTCGACCGCGCCGGCCGCCTCCAGGGTGTCCTGGATCGCGGCGGTCAGCACGGGGTGCGGGCTCACCTCGACGAACACACCGTGATCGGCCTCGGCAAGGCCGCGTACCGCCTCCTCGAAGCGCACGGTCTCGCGCAGGTTGGTCGCCCAGTACGCGGCGTCCATCTCGGCGGTATCCAGCCAGTCCCCGGTCACCGTCGACCACACCGGGACCGTCCCGGACACCGGCGCGATCCCGGCCAGATCCGCGACGATCCGCGCCCGGATCTCCTCCACCTGCGCCGAATGCGACGCGTAGTCCACCGGGATCAACCGGGCCCGGCCGCCCTCGTCGGTCACGGCCGCCACCAACTCGGCCAAGGCATCGGGTTCGCCGGACACCACGACCTGTCCCGGGCCGTTCACCGCCGCGACCGAGATCCGCCCATCCCACGCCGAGAGACGCTCCCGAAGCACCTCCACCGACTCCGCCACCGACGCCATCCCGCCACGCCCCGACAGCGCCACGATCGCCCGGCTGCGCAGGGCGACGACCGTGGCGCCGTCCTCCAGGGACAACCCGCCGGCCACCACCGCCGCCGCGATCTCGCCCTGGGAGTGCCCGACGAGCGCGTCCGGGGCGACCCCGTAGGCCCGCCAGACCTCGGCCAGCGACACCAACACGGCCCACAACACCGGCTGGACCACGTCCACGCGATCCAACGACGGCGCACCCTCGACCCCGGTCAGTACGTCGACCAAGGACCAGTCCAGATGCGGTTCGACGGCCTTGGCGCACTCTTCGAAGCGGGCCGCGAACACCGGTGCCTGGGCGTACAGGTCGGCGGCCATGCCGGTCCACTGCGAGCCCTGGCCGGGGAAGACGAAGACGGTGCGGCCGGGTGCGCCGGCCGAGCCGGTGACCACGGTCGGGGTCTGCTCGCCGCGCGCCAACGCGGCGAGCCCGGCATCCAGTTCCGTACGGTCCGTGCCCAGGACGACGGCACGCTCGCCGAAGACCGAGCGGGAAGAGACGAGCGCGAAGCCGACCTCGGCCGCGCCGGGCACGTCGGTCAGTCGAGCCGCCTGCTCGCGCAGCGCCGGTACCGACTTGGCGGAGAGCACCCACGGAATCGACGGCGCCGACACGGTCGTCGGCGGCTCGGCGACCTCCCGGTCCTCGTCCGGCAGTTCCAGGATCACGTGTGCGTTGGTCCCGCTCACCCCGAACGCCGACACCGCCGCCCGACGGGGCCGATCCACGTCCGGCCACGGCCGGGACTCGGTCAACAACCGCACCCCGCCCGACGGCCAGTCCACATGCGAGGTGGGCTCGTCCACGTGCAACGTTTCGGGCAGCACGCCGTGGCGCAGCGCCTCGATCATCTTGATCACCCCGGCCACCCCCGCGGCGGCCTGGGCGTGCCCGATGTTGGACTTCAACGAGCCCAGCCACAGCGGCTGTTCCGGCGTGCGGTCGCGGCCGTAGGTGGCGAGCAGGGCCTGGGCCTCGATCGGGTCGCCGAGCCGGGTGCCGGTGCCGTGTGCCTCGACCGCGTCCACGTCGGCCGGGGTCAGGCCGGCGTTCGCGAGTGCCCGGCGGATCACCCGCTGCTGCGATGGGCCGTTGGGGGCGGTGAGTTGGCTGCTGGTGCCGTCCTGGTTGACCGCGCTGCCCCGAAGGACGGCGAGCACCCGGTGGCCGGCCTGACGGGCGTCCGAGAGCCGTTCCAGGACGAGCAGGCCGACGCCCTCCGCCCAGCCGGTGCCGTCGGCGGCGCCGGCGAACGCCTTGCAGCGGCCGTCGGCGGACAGTCCGCGCTGGCGGGCGAACTCGACGAACATCCCGGGCGAGGCCATCACCGTGGCCCCGCCCGCGAGGGCGAGGTCGCACTCGCCCGAGCGCAACGACTGTGCTGCGAGGTGCAGCGCGACCAGCGACGACGAGCACGCGGTGTCCACCGTCACCGCCGGACCCTCGAAGCCGAAGGTGTACGAGATCCGGCCCGACGCGACGCTGGTGGTGCTGCCCGTCAACACGTAGCCGTCGACCCGGTCGGGCGTGGACTTGTACAGGCGTGGCGTGTACTCCTGCGCGATCACGCCGGCGAAGACGCCGGTGGCCGAGCCGCGGACCGCCGCCGGGTCGATCCCGGCGTCCTCCAGCGCCTCCCAGGCGGTCTCCAGGAGCAGTCGCTGTTGCGGGTCGGCGGCCAGCGCCTCGCGCGGCGACACGCCGAAGAACGCGGCGTCGAACTCGGCGGCGTCGTGCAGGAATCCGCCCTGTCGGGTGTACGTCTTGCCGACCGCGTCCGGGTCCGCGTCGTAGAGGCCGTCCAGGTCCCAGCCCCGGTCGGTGGGGAAGCCGCCGATCGCGTCTCGGCCCTCGGCCACCAGCCGCCACAGGTCCGCCGCCGAGCGCACGCCCCCGGGCAGCCGGCAGCCGATGCCGACCACGGCGATCGGCTCGTTCCGGGCCTCCTCGTTCTCCCGCAACCGGCGCCGGGCCTGGTGCAGGTCGGCGGTCACCCGGGTCAGGTAGTCACGCAGCTTCTCTTCGTTCGCCATGGGGTATCAGCCTTTTTCCGTGCGGCGGCTTCGCCGTGATGTGGTGCGCGTCGGGGTGCCCGGCCGGCCCGCGTGGATCCACGCGGGCCGCTCGGGCGTGCTCGGTCCTGCTCCTGCCTGGGTGAGCGCGCTGTGCCGGCTCAGGAGATGCCGAGTTCGTTGTCGATGAAGTCGAAGAGTTCGTCGTCCGTGCCCGCGCCGAGTCGGACGATCACCGCCGAGGTCGGATCCTCCGGGGTGTCGACGCCGAGCCGGCCGAGCAGCCCGTACAGCCGGGCGACCGCATCGGTGCGAAAGCCCTCGTCGGGACCGGCCCCGGCGTCCAGCAGGTCGGTCAACGACACGTGCCAGCGGTCGAGTTCGGCGAGCAGTCGGCCGCCCTCCGGGACGGCCGGGGCCGGGACGAGCAGGTCACGCAGGTGCTCGGCCAGCGCGATCGGGGTGGGGTGGTCGAAGGCCAGCGTGGAGGGCAGGTCCAGGCCGGTGCCGGCGTTGATCCGGTTGCGCAGCTCGATTGCGCCGAGCGAGTCGAACTCGGCTTCCAGGAAACCGCGTTCGGGTGAGATGGAGGCGGGTCCGTCGTGGCCGAGCACGGCCGCGGCGGTCTGGCGCACGAACAGCAGGAGTTCGCGACGCTGTTCGTCGACCGGGCGACCCGCGAGGCGATCGCGCAGGCCGACGGCGGGTTTGCGGCTGCTCCGGGCCGCGCCGCGCTGGGCGGGCACCCGGGCCTGGCCGGCCGCGCGGGTCAGGCCGGCGAGTACGCCGGCGGCCGCGTCCGGGCGCAGTGTGCCGGTGTCGATGCGGGCCGCGATCGGTGCGGGCAGCGGGGTGTCCAGGGCCCGGTCGAGCAGGTCGAGGGCGGTGTCGGTGGGCATCGGGGTCAGGCCGCTGCCCGCGAGCCGGCGCCGGTCGACGTCGGTCAGGTGTGCGGCCAGGCCGCCCGCCTCGGCCCAGTGGCCCCAGCCGATCGAGGTGGCGGCCAGGCCGAGGCTGTGCCGGTGGTGGGCGAGCGCGTCGAGGAAGGTGTTGGCCGCGGCGTAGGCGCTCTGCCCGGGGTTGCCGAGTACGCCGACGGCGGACGAGTAGAGCACGAAGGCGGACAGGTCCAGGTCGGCGGTGAGCGTGTGCAGGTGCCAGGCGGCATCGACCTTGGGCCGCAGTACGGCGTGCAGGCGGTCGGGGTCGGTGCCGGTGAGCGCGCCGTCGGCGACCACACCGGCGGTGTGCACGATCGCGGTCAGCGGGTGTGCGGTCGGGATGCCGGCCAGCAGCTCGGCGAGCGCGGTCGGGTCGGCCACGTCGCACGCGGCGATCTCGACCGTGGCACCGGTGGCGGCCAGTTCGGCGCGCAGTTCGGCCGCGCCGGGGGCGGCCGGGCCGTGCCGGCCGACCAGGAGCAGGTGTCGGGCGCCGTGTTCGGCGACCAGGCGGCGGGCGGCGAGGGCACCGAGGGTGCCGGTGCCGCCGGTGATCAGGACCGTGCCGGCGGGGTCGAAGGGGGTGGGAGTGGGCGCGATGGTGAGGACGAGTTTGCCGGTGTGGCGGGCCTGGCTCAGCCGGCGCAGCGCCGGGATCGCGTGTCGGGCGTCCCACGCGGTGACCGGCAGCGGGGTGAGCGTGCCGTTCGTGAACAGCGGGGCCAGGGCTCGCAACATGCGGGCGATGTGCGCGGGGTCCAGGGTCAGCAGGTCGAAGGCCCGGTAGTCGACCCCGGGGTGTGCGGCGCGCACCTGGGCCGGGTCGCGCGGGTCGGTCTTGCCCAGTTCGACGAATCGGCCGCCGGGGGCGAGCAGTCGCAGGGAGGCGTCGGTGAACTCGCGGGCGAGCGCGTTGAGCACGATGTCGACGCCCCGGCCGGCGGTGGTGTCGCGGAAGCGGTCCTCGAAGTCGAGGGTGCGGGAGGAGGCGATGCGCTCGTCGGGCAGGCCCTGGGCGCGCAGCGTGGGCCACTTGGCCGGGCTCGCGGTGCCGTGTACGTCGGCGCCCAGGTGTCGGGCGAGTTGTACGGCGGCGGTACCGACCCCGCCGGTGGCGGCGTGTACCAGGACCGATTCCCCGGCGTGCAGCCCGGCCAGTTCGACCAGGCCGTGGTAGGCGGTCAGGAACGCCACGGGGACGGTGGCGGCCTGGGCGTACGTCCAGCCGGTCGGGATCGGGGTGAGCAGGCGGTGGTCGACCACGGCCCGGGACCCGAGGACACCGGGCAGCAGGCCCATCACCCGGTCGCCGACCGCGAGTTCCGTGACGTCCGGGGCGACTTCGAGGACCCGGCCGGCGCCCTCCGCGCCGATCCGGGCGGCGCCGGGGTAGACGCCGAGGGCGATCAGCACGTCGCGGAAGTTCAGCCCGGCGGCGCGCAGCGCGATCCGGACCTGGCCGGGCGCCAACGGCGCGGCGGCCTCGGGGGCCGGCCGCATCGCGACGTTGTCGATCGTGCCCGGTTCGGTGACGTCGAGCCGCCACGGTTCGTCGGCGCGCGGCGGCTCCAGCGCGTCGTCCGGGCGCACCCGGGCCAGCCGCGGAGCGAGGATGTCGCCGCCGCGCAGCGCGAGTTGCGGCTCGGGGCCGGCCAGTGCGGCGGGCAGCGCGGCGAGCGAGTCGGGATGGGTGTCCAGGTCGAGCACCCGCAGCCGGCCCGGGTGTTCCCCGGCGGCGGCCCGGACCAGGCCCCACAGACCGGCGGTGGTCGGGTCGCGCACATCTTCGCCGGGGTGGGTGGCGATCGCCTCGCGGGTGATCAGGACCGGTGTGATGTCGCCGAGTTCGGGGTCGGCCAACCAGGTACCCAGGAGCGTTGCGGCCCGCTCGGTGACCGCGTGTGTGGCCACGACGGTGCCCAGTTCCGGGATCGGCCGGGCGAACGGCACCAGCACACGGGCGGGGCGGGGCGCGCCGGCGGCCAAGGCGGCCCGCAGCGCGTCGAGGTCGGGGTGGAACACCACGGACCGATCGTCGGCTTCGGCGAGCGCGGTGAGACCGAGCGGGTCGGTGGGCTCGCCGAGGATGACCCAACGGCCGTGCTCCGCCGCCGACTCGCCCGGCGGCACGGGCATCCAGTCGACCCGGTACCAGGAGTCCGCGGCCGAGTCCGGGCCCGAACCCGGGTCGGAGCCCGGTCGGGTCGCGAGGCGGTCCGCCGGGATCGCGCGCAGCGTGAGCCGGTCGATCGTCACGACCGGCGTGCCCCGGTCGTCGGTGGCGGTCAGGGCGATCGTGTCCGGGCCGATCGGGCTGATCCGGACCCGCAGTTCGCGAGCGCCGTCGATGTGCGCGGTGGCCCCGGCCCAGGCGAACGGCAGCCGGGTGGGCGCGGCCGGGTCGGCGCCGGGCAGCAGTGCCACCACGGCGTGCAGCGCGGCGTCGAGCAGCGCGGGGTGGACCCGGTGGCCGATCTCCTCGACCTGTTCGGGCAGTTCCACCTCGGCGAGCAGGTCGTCGCCGGCCTGCCAGGCGGCGATCAGGCCCTGGAATGCCGGGCCGTAGTGGTAGCCCAGGGCGGCAAGGCGGTCGTAGACGTCGTCGACGTCGATCGGGCTCGCCCCGGGCGGCGGCCACGCGGTGTCGTTCGGTGCGGGGGACGTGTCCCGGGCCGGGTCCAGTCGGCCGGTGGCGTGTCGGGTCCAGGTCTCGGTGTCGGCGGCCCGCGAGTGTACGGTCAGCGCCCGGGTGCCGTCCGGCTGTTCGGCGCCGACGGCGAGTTCGATCCGGACCGGCTCCGCGTCGGGCAGCACCAGCGGTGCGGCCAGCACGAGTTCGCCGATGCCGCCCGCGCCGGTCAGTTCGGCGGCGTACAGCGCGAGGTCGACGAAGGCGGTGCCGGGCAGCAGGACCGTGTCCTGGACCGCGTGGTCGGCGAGCCAGGGTCGGTTCTTGGTGGACAGCGTGCCGGTCCAAACCCGGCCGGAGCCGTCCGCGCGGGTCAGATCCGCGCCCAGGAACGGGTGTTCGCTCGGGTCGAGACCGGCCGAGGTCGGGTCGGTGCTCGCCCGGGACGTGTCCAGCCAGTACCGGCGACGCTGGAACGCGTAGGTGGGCAGGTCTACCCGGCCGATCTCGCGCCCGTCGCGGGGTGTCGCGCTCCAGTCGACGGGTGTGCCGGTGACGTGCAGCCGGGCCAGCGCGTGGGTGAACGTCGCCGGTTCGGGGCGGTCGGCACGCAGCGCGGCGACCACGACCGCCGACGGGTCGTCCAGGTTCGCCAGGGCGAGCGCGGTCAGCACGGCGTCGGGGCCGAGTTCGAGGAAGGTGGTGGTGCCGAGGTCGGCGAGTCGGCGGATGCCGTCGCGGAAGCGCACCGCCTCGCGGATGTGCCGGACCCAGTAGTTCGGATCGGCGAGTTCGGCGGCGTCGGCAAGGTCCCCGGTCAGGTTGGACACGATCGGGATGCGCGGCGCGCCGAAGCGTATGCCCGCCGCCACCGCGCGGAACTCGTCCAGCACGGCGTCCATGTGCGGGGAGTGGAACGCGTGGCTCACCCGGAGTCGTTTGCTCTTGCGACCGGCGTCCCGCCATCGGTCGGCGAGCGCTTCGACGAGGTCGGCCGTACCCGAGATCACCACCGAGTCGGGGCCGTTCACCGCCGCGATACCGACCTCGGTGGGGTGTTCGGCGATCAGGGCGGCGATCTCGTCCTCGGTGCCCTGGAGCGCGATCATCGCACCGGTGGCGGGCAGTTGGCCCATCAGACGGCCCCGGGCGACGACCAGTGCGGCCGCGTCCGGGAGGTCGAGCACGCCGGCGATGTGGGCTGCGGTGAGTTCGCCGATCGAGTGGCCGATCAGGTGGTCGGCGCGCACTCCGTACGCCTCGGCGAGGCGGTACAGCGCGGTCTCGATCGCGAACAACGCGGGCTGGGTGTACGCGGTTTCGCCGAGCAGCGCGGCCTCGGCGCTGCCCGGTTCGGCGAACATCAGGTCGCGCAGCGGGCGTTCGAGGGCCGCGTCCAGGTGTTTCAGCGTCTCGTCCAGGGCGCGGGCGAACACCGGTTCGGCGGCGTAGAGTTCGCGGCCCATGCCGACACGCTGGCTGCCCTGGCCGCTGAACAGCACGGCGAGCGGCGCGCTCGGGCGGGCGGCGCCCTCGATCAGGTTGGCCGCGTCGAGGCCGTCGACGAGCGCGTCGAGCCCGCGCAGCAGATCGTCCCGGCCGTTGCCGGTGATCACCGCACGGTGCGCGAGGGTGTCCCGGGTGCCGGCCAGGGCCAGGGCCAGGTCGCCGAGCGCGAGGTCGGGACGCTCGGCCACGTGTGTCCGCAGCCGGGCGGCCTGGGCCGGCAGCGCGTCCTCGCTCGCGGCGGACAACGTCCACGGCCCGGCGTCGTCCCGGACCGCCGGGGTCGGCGGCGCCTCGATCGGGGCCTGCTCCAGGATCACGTGCGCGTTGGTGCCGCTGATCCCGAACGAGGACACCGCGGCGCGGCGCGGCCGGTCGGTATCGGGCCAGGGGGTGGGCTCGGCGAGCAGACGCACCCCGCCCCGGGCCCAATCCACGTGCGGCGACGGTGCGTCCAGGTGCAGCGTGCGCGGCAGTTCGCCGTGCCGCATGGCCTCGATCAGCGCGATCACGCCGGTGACGCCGGCGGCGGCCTGGGTGTGTCCGAGGTTGGACTTGACCGAGCCGACCAGGAGCGGTCGATCGGCCGGCCGGTCCGCGCCGTACGTGGACAGCAGCGCCTCGGCCTCGATCGGGTCACCCAGAGTGGTGCCGGTCCCGTGCGCCTCGACCGCGTCGACCTCGGCCGCGCTCAGCCCGGCGTCGTGCAGCGCGGCGCGGATCACCCGCTGCTGCGCGGGCCCGTTGGGCGCGGTCAGGCCGTTGGACGCGCCGTCCTGGTTGATCGCGCTGCCCCGCAGCACGGCGAGTACGGGATGCCCGTTGCGGCGCGCGTCGGAGCGGCGCTCAAGGAGAACCAGGGCCGCGCCCTCGGCCCACGCGGTGCCGTCCGCGGCGGCGGCGAACGGCTTGCAGCGGCCGTCGGGGGCGAGCCCGCGCTGCCGGCTGAACTCGGTGAACATGCCGGGCGTGGACATCACGGTGACGCCGCCGGCCAGCGCGAGGGTGCACTCGCCCGCGCGCAGCGAACGCGCCGCCAGGTGCAGCGCGACCAGGGACGACGAGCACGCGGTGTCGATGGTGAGCGCCGGGCCCTCCAGGCCGAGGGTGTACGCGAGCCGCCCGGACGCGACGCTGGTCAGCGCGCCGGTGAGCAGGTATCCGGCGTGGTCCTCGGATGCCTCGTGCAGGCGCGGCCCGTACTCCTGCGGCATGGTGCCGACGAAGACGCCCGCCCGGGTGCCGCGCAGCGT
This sequence comes from Embleya australiensis, assembly GCF_051903075.1. Lineage (NCBI taxonomy): Bacteria > Bacillati > Actinomycetota > Actinomycetes > Kitasatosporales > Streptomycetaceae > Embleya > Embleya australiensis. The sequence goes on along the minus strand of NZ_CP182422.1, from coordinate 6,149,819 downwards.
GCTCGGGGCGATGCCCGCCCGCTCGACCACCTCCCACGCGGTCTCCAGGAGCAGCCGCTGCTGCGGATCCATCGCGGCGGCCTCGCGCGGGCCGATCCCGAAGAAGCCCGCGTCGAAGGTGTCGGCGGCGGGCAGGAATCCGCCCGCGCGTACGTAGGTCGTCCCGGGTCGGCCGTGCTCGGGGTCGGGGTCGTGAAGCGCGTCCAGGTCCCAGCCCCGGTTGGTCGGGAACGGGCCGATGGTGTCGGTGCCGGTCGCGAGCAGGTTCCACAGCGCCTCGGGGGTGTCCGCGCCGCCGGGCCACCGGCCGCCGGCCGCGACGATGACGATCGGATCGTCCTCGGGCGCGGCCGGCGCCGGGCCGGTCCCGGGCCCGCCGGCATCCGCGGGCACGGTGCCGGCCGTGCGGTGCGCGAGATGGCCGGCGACGGCCCGGGGGGTCGGGTGGTCGAACGTCAGCGAGGCGGACAGCGCGGTCCCGCTCGCGGCGGCCAGCCGGTCGCGGAACTCCAGCGCGCCGACCGAGTCGAAGCCGAGGTCCTTGAAGGTGCGATCGGGGTCGACCGCACCGGGGCCGGCGTGGCCGAGCACGACGGCGGCGGTGGCGCGGACGAGGACGAGGGGGTCGGGGGCGGCGCGGCCGGGGTCGTCGCTGTGGTGCGAACCGCCGTTGCCGCTCGGGGAGTTACCGGCGCCGATGCCCTCGGTTCGCGCGGATCCGGCTGCCCCGCCCGACGGCGCCGCCGTCGGTTCCGCGATCCAGTGCGGTGTCGGCAGGAAGGCGTACGTGGGCAGTTCGGTCCGTCGGGCGTCGGCCGGCAGCGCGGCGGTCCAGTCCACGGGAACGCCGTGGACGTACGCCTGGGCGAGCGAGGTCAACAACCGGCGTGCCCCGCCGTCGTCGCGCCGCAGCGTGCCGACCGTCAGCGTGGCGGTGGCATCCTCGGCGCCGGCTCCGTCGAGGATCTGCCGAAGTCCCATGGTCAACACGGGGTGCGGACTCGCCTCGACAAAGGCGCGCCGGCCGTCGGCGAGCGCGGCGCGGACCGCGTCCTCGAAGCGCACGGTGCCGCGCAGGTTGCGATACCAGTAGTCGGCGTCGAGCCCGGCCGTGTCCAGCGGGCCGCCGGTGACCGTGGAGTAGAACGTGATGTCGCTCGATACCGGTGCGAGCCCGTCGAGTTCGCGGGCCAGGTCGACGCGCAGCGGCTCCACGTGGGCCGAGTGCGAGGCGTAGTCGACCGGGATGGACCGGACGTCGACGCCCGCCTCGGTGTAGTCGGCGAGCAGCGTGTCCAGCGCGTCGCGGTCACCGGAGACCACGGTGGACGAGGGGCCGTTGATCGCGGCGATCGCGATCCGGCCGGCCTGTACGGCGGGCGCGGCGCGCACCTCGTCGGCCGGGAGCGGTATGGAGGCCATGCCACCACCGGGCGCGAGGCCGGCCAGGAGCCGGCTGCGCCGGGCGACCAGGCGCGCGGCGTCGGCCAGGGTGAGCGCGCCGGCGATGTGCGCGGCGGCGATCTCGCCCTGCGAGTGGCCGATCACCGCGTCCGGGCGCACGCCGAACGCCTCCCACAGGCGGGCCAGCGACACCATCACGGCGAACAGCGCGGGTTGTACGACGTCGACGCGGTCGAGCCCGGGTGCCCCGGGCACGTCCCGCAGGACGTCGTGCGGCGACCAGTCGACATGCGGCGCGAGCGCGTCCGCGCAGGCGTCCAGGTGTGCCGCGAACACCGGGGAGTCGGCGCTGAGTTGCCGGGCCATGCCGATCCACTGGGATCCCTGGCCGGGGAAGACGAACACGGTGGAGGTGTGCGGGTGGGCAACGCCGGTCACCGCGCCGGCATTGGGCAGCCCGGCGGCCAACGCGGCGGCCGCGTCGTGGAGTTCGGTCGCATCCTCGCCCAGGAGCACCGCCCGGTGGGCGAATGCGGTGCGGTGGGCCGCGAGGGTGAGTGCGACGTCCCCGGGCACGGCGTCCACCGTCGCGAGCCGGCCGGCCTGGCCGGGCAGCGCGCGCGGGTCGCGGGCGGACAGCGGCCACGGCACCACGGGCGCGACCAGCGCACGGGGGCCGTCGGGTGCGGACGCCCGGCCCGCCGGCGCGAGCGCCTCACCCGCCACCGCGGGTGCCTCGCCCACCACCACATGGCAGTTCGTACCGCCCATCCCGAACGAGCTGACCCCCGCGAGGAGCGGCCGGTCCGGGTGCGGCCACGGTCCCGCTTCGGTCTGCACCCGCAGTCCGTTCTCGGCCGGGTCGATCGCCGGGTTCGCGGTGGTGTGGTGCAGGCTCGCGGGCAGCGTGCGTCGGCGGATTCCGAGTACCGTCTTGAGCAGTCCGACGATGCCGGAAGCGCCCTCCAGGTGACCGATGTTGGTCTTCACCGAGCCCACCGCGAGCCGGTCCGCGTCGGTGCGGCCGGCGCCGTAGGCGGTGCCGAGCGCGGCGGCCTCGATCGGGTCGCCGACGCGGGTGCCGGTGCCGTGCAGTTCGACGTACTGGATCCGGTCGGGCGCCACCCCGGCGGCGGCCGCGGCGCGGCGCAGCACCTCGGTCTGGGCGCCGACGTCCGGCACCGTGAGGCCGTCGGTGTCGCCGTCGCTGGTGATCGCGCTGCCGTGGATCACCGCGTGGATCGGGTCGCCGTCGGCCAGCGCCCGGTCCAGCGGCTTGAGCAGCAACACCGCGCCGCCCTCGCCGCGTACGAAGCCGTTGGCGCGGGCGTCGAAGGTGAACGAGCGGTGGTCCGGGGACAACGCGCCGAAACGTTCCGCGGCGACGGTGCTCTCCGCCGCCAGGTTCAGGTGCACGCCGCCGGCGAACGCGACGGTGGACTCGCCGCTGCGCAGGCTCTCGCAGGCCAGGTGTACCGCGACCAGCGAGGAGGACTGCGCGGTGTCGACGGTCAGGCTCGGGCCGTGCAGGTCCAGGGCCCAGGACAGGCGATTGGCGATCAGCGCTCGGGCGACACCGGTGAAGGTGTGCCGGGTGATCGCGTCGGTTCCGTACCGGTGCACCACGGTGGACCAGTCGCCGGCGATCGCGCCGACGAACACGCCGGCCCGGGTGCCCGCGAGGGATCCGGGCAGGAGGCCGGCGTCTTCGGCGGCCTCCCACCCGAGTTCGAGGGCCAGCCGCTGGTGCGGGTCCATCGCGTCGGCCTCGCGTGGCGAGATGCCGAAGAACGCCGCGTCGAAGGTGTCGACCCGGTCGAGGTAGCCCCCGGGCCGCAGGTCCGCGCCGCGCCGGCGCTCGGTGCCCGCCTCGCCGACGGCGTCCACACCGTCCGCGAGGAGCCGCCAGAACGCGGCGGGGTCGGCGGCGCCCGGCAGCCGGCAGGCGGTTCCGATGACGGCGATCGCGGCGCCGTGCCGATCGCGGTCGCCGGCGGTGTTCTCACTGGTCGTCATCATCGCGGAGTGTCGCCCCCCATGCCGAACGGTCCGATCCCGAACGGCGACGAGTGCGCCGAACGACCTCAGGATTCGTCCGGCGCACCCCGCCCGAATACCCCTGTCGATCCCCTACCGACCCCATAGCGGAAGGGGTCCGAAGCGACCCCTGTCGGGGCATGCCCAGCGCGTGTCTTCAGGCCCCCGTCGGGCTCCGCGGCGTTCGGTGCCGTGCGTCGGCGCGCCGGAGAAGCAGGTGCATAGTGGTTCTATTCGCCTGTTTCTCCGGGGCGGCGAGGTGCGGCGCCGGGCGTCGTGGAGCTCGGCGGGGGCCTGAAGACACGCGCTGGGACCGCCGCGCATCCGGCGCGGCGGCCCTCGGTCGTGCTCCCCGATCGGGGTCGCTTCAGCCCGCGATCTCCTCCTCCAGCCAGGGCGGCAGGTCCAGCCGGCGGGCCACCCCGAGCTTGCGGTACACCCGGGTCAGGTGTTGTTCGACGGTGCTGACCGTGATGAACAGCCGGCGGGAGATCTCCCGGTTGGTCTGGCCCTGGGCGGCCAGCGCCGCGACGCGGCGTTCGGCGTCGCTCAGGCCCGCGCCGGGCTGCTCGTCGGCGCCCGGGGAGGCGCCCGGCGAGGCGCTCGGGGACACGGCCGGCAGCGGGATACGCGCCGTTTCGCGGTGTTCGGGCCGCCCGGGGCGTTCGGCGATCCGGTCCGCCTCGCGGTTCGTCGCGGGTTCGTGGATCGGCGCCGGCTCGGGTGTCGTGCCGCGCAGGCGCGATATCGCACCGTCCCGGTCGGGTACGGCGGCCAGCCGGTCGGTACGCGACAGGGTGTGCGGCAGCTCGGCCCGGCACACCTCGGACAGGTGTCGAGCACGTCGGGCCGCCCGTCGGGCCCGGCCGAAGTCGCCCAGTTCGCGGTAGGCGTTGCCGAGTTGGGCGAACACCAGGGACAATTCGAAGCGGTCGCCGCAGGCCTGGAGTTCGCGGATCGCCTCCCACAACAGCGCCGGGCGGCGCCGCAGTTCGACCACGGACGCCTGCACGCCGAGCGCGAGCCCCCGGGTGCGCGACGGTTCGTCCGCGAGCCGGTCGAACTGTTCGGCCAACAACTCGCGGGCCGCGTCGTGGTCGCCGAGGTGCACGTGGGCCCGGGCCGCCTCGACCCGCCAGGGCACCAGGCCGGGCAGGTCGATCCGCCACGCCGTCATCAGCTCGCCGCAGGACAGGAAGTCGTGCAGCGCCGCGTCGGCGCGGCCGGTGGCCAGGTTGTACCGCCCGCAGGCGTGCAGGTAGTGCAACCCGGCCGGGGTGTGGAACATCGCCCCGGGGACCGGGAGTTCGAGCAGCCGGGCGGCCTGGTCCCGGTCACCGCGCGCGACCGCGGCGACGATCCGGGCGGCCAGCGGAACCCCTACCGCCACTCCCCAGCCCTCGGGGGCGATCCGGGTCAGCGCGGTCGCGGCGCTCTCCTCGGCGCCGAGCAGGTCGCCCTGGCGCACGGTGATCTCGCCGAGCACCGCCGAGAACAGCGCGTGGGCGATCGGGCTGCGCCGACCGGCCGCCCGCTCGATCAGCGCGACGCACCACTCCTGGGCCTCGGCGGCGCGGTCGGCGTAGACCAACGCGGTCAGCGCGGAGGTGAGCGACTCCACCGTGGCGTCCTCCAGGCGCGCGCCGCGCAGGATGCGTTCGGCCCGGTCGCAGACCCGGTCGGCGTCGAGCCGGCCGGCCAGGACGTCGGTGAGCAGGTCCAATCCCTCGATCCGGCCGATGGTCGCGGGCAGCGGGGACACCTCGGTCCCGTATTCCGGCAGGCCCGCGTCGACGGCCGGGTACCAGTACTTGAGCCAGAACCGGGCGGCCCGGGTCTCGGCGGCGGTGACCCAGTCGGCCGACTCGCCGGGCGCGCACGATTGCCGACCCGCCTCGATCACGATCCTGGCCTCCTCGAGCCGGCCGTACCAGGCGAGGTAGCGCACGCACGCCAGGGCGTCCCGGCCGCTGAGCCGCCCGTCGCGCACTGCGGCGGCCAGCCACGGCACGTGTCGCGCGGCGGCGGCCGGGTTGACCAGCCACTCCAGTCCGATCAGGAAGGCCTTGATCGACACCCGGGTGCATTCGTCCGGGGCGATGCGTTCGGCCAGCTTGAGGTAGTCGACGGCGAGGCGCAGATCGCCCTCGGCGACCACCGCCTCGGCCGCCTCGCGCAGCGTGCGCACCGCCCACGGCGCGCGGAACTCCCCGGCGCCCGCGAGGTGTTTGGCCACCGCCTCGGACGGCGCGCCGTCGATGTGTCGCAGCGTCGCGGCCCGGCCGTGTCCACGTTCGCGCTCCGGCCGGGTCATCGTGTTCAGCACGGCCGCACGGGCCCGATCGTCGCGAAATCGTCCGCAGGCGACCAGTCCGGCGTCGTTGAGGGTGCGGGCCGCCCGGGTGGCGGTGGCGGGTTCGAGGCCGACCAGTTCGGCCAGGCCCTCGCTCGTACCCGACTCGCCGAGCAGGGCCAGGCCGCGCGCGACCTCCACGGTGGCCGGGTCCAGGCGGTACAGGCAGCCGACCAGGGCTCGGCAGTAGGCGTCGGCCGCGGTCGCCCGGAGCGGGCGCCGGGCACTGTCGGAGCGCTGTCCCGCGCCCATGTCCTCCAGTAAGGCTCGGATCAACAGCGGGTTTCCGCCCGTGAGTTCGAGCACATCGGCGGTCAGCCGGGCGGCGGCGGTCGGGCCGACGGCGGGTTCGAGCAGTTCGCCGACCGAGGCGCGGCCGAGCAGGCCGAGTCGGATCCGCCCGTGGTGCGGCTGGCGTTCGACGTCGGCGGAGAAGGCGGCGAACGCCGCCGAGGGGGCTGCGGCGTACTCGCGTTCGCCGAGCAGGACCAGCACCCGAGCGGTGCGGATCCGCCGGATCAGGTGGGCCAGGAACTGCAACGACACCGGGTCGGCGTGCTGGATGTCGTCCACGACCACCACGACCGGCCGCGACTCGGCCAACGTCAGTACCACCGCCGACAGTTCGTGCACCGCCCGAACCGTGGTGGCGTCCAACGCGTCGGTGCCGCCGAAGGCGGCGGTATGGGCCCCGTCCTCCAGGAGCCGGTCGATCCGGGCCGGATCCTCGTCGGCGAGCGGGACCGACTGGAGCAGTTGGCGCACCACCCCGAGCGGAAAGTCCTGCTCCATCGGGGTACCGATGGCACGCAGGAACAGCGCCTCGTCGGCGGCGGGCCGCTCGGCGAAGGCGTGCAGGAGCGCGGTCTTGCCGACCGCCACGGGCCCGCAGACAGTGGTCGCGCCGCCGACCCCGGTCGCGCAGCGGGCCCGGGCGGTATCCAGTCGGCTGAGTTCCTCGGTTCGCCCCACGAAAAACACGTGCCACTCCCCCGGCGGAAATCCAAGTGTTTCCGCTTGTTGAATTAGCTATTGCCTCTGATTAACATTTGCGCACGCCGGGGACACGTCGGGGCCGCGGCGTCGCGGAATATCCCGGTTCGGCGGCTCGTCGGCACACGACGGCCGAAACAGGTGTTATCGGGCCCGATCCGCGGGGGCCGCCGGGCCTGCCGACGCGCCGAGGCGACCTCGGCCGTCGGGGTGGGGTCGATCCGACCCCGATCGAGTCACGGAGGATTCAGCGACACAGCCCGCTGGACATGCGGGCGAGGTCCACATCGAGGCGGGACACCAGCGCGAGGCGCCAGGCGCTCGCTCCACGGGTCCCCTGCACGGCCGTCTCCGAAAAAGAAGTGGAAGAGTCCGGAATCGGTGATTCGGACTTTCGCTCCATAGCTGACCGGCAGTCTAGAAATCTGCCCGCGTCGCGTCAACACGAAGGTCTCGCGAAAGAAAGGCGACATGCGGACGCGAGGATCGCCCCGTCCGCACGCGCAAGGGTCGGTAGGGGTCCGCTAGGGGTGCTGGGCGTCCCGACGGCGCGACTAGTTTCCTCAGGGCCGGGGCCGGTGTTCGCCCCGCTCTGCGCCGCTTCGTGGCATCCCCGACTCTCGACAGGACTCGACCATGCGCGTCATCCGACCACGCCTACCCAGAATCGTCGGTGCGGCCCTGGCCGCCGCGTTCGTCCTGTCGGCCTGTTCCTCCACCGCGAAGACGGGACCGAACGCGGCAGAGCCGGCGGCGGGACCGCCGGTCAAGGGCGGCTCGGTGACGGTGGCGATCAACACCGAGCCCACGTGCTTCGACATCCACGTCAGCCCCCAGGACATCACCGCGTCCATCCAGCGCAACGTGTTCGACTCGCTGGTCGCCGAAGACGATCAGGGCAACTTCCAGCCCTGGTTGGCCACTTCGTGGGAGGTCGCGCCGGACCTGACCGGCTACACGTTCAAGCTGCGCACCGATGTGAAGTTCACTGACGGCACCACGTTCGACGCGAACGCGGTCAAGGTCAACTTCGACCGGATCGCGGCCAAGACCACCAAGTCGCAATACGCGGCGAGTCTGCTCGGCCCCTACGCCGGCACCGAGGTGCTCGACCCGGCGACGGTGAAGATCTCCTTCACCAAGCCGTTCGCCCCCTTCCTCCAGGCCGCGAGCACCGCCTACCTGGGCTTCTACTCGCCGCAGACGCTCGCCGCCAACGGCGACAAGCTGTGCGCGGGCGGACCACAACTGGTGGGCACCGGTCCGTTCCGCTTCGCCGCGCACACCAAGGGCCAGAGTCTGACCCTGGAGAACAACCCCGCGTACAACTGGGCACCGGCCGGCGCCAAGCACCAGGGCACCGCCTACCTGGACAAGCTGACGTTCCGGTTCCTGACCGAGGACTCGGTCCGGGTCGGCGCGTTCTCCGGCGGCCAGGTGGACATCGCCGGGTCGATTCCGCCGGTCAACGTCAAGGGCCTGGAGGGGCGTTCGGACGTACGGGTGCTGCGCCACGACTTCGCGGGCGCGGTCTACAGCCTGTTCCTGAACACCACCCGGGCACCCTTCGACGACGAACGGGTGCGGCGGGCCGTACAGCGCGCGATCAACATCGGGCCGAACGTCCAGTCCATCTACTTCGACCAATACCGGCGGGCCTGGGGCCCGTTGGGGCCGGCCACGCCCGGCTACGACAAGGCGCTGGAGAACTCCTGGCCGTACGACCCCGCGCTGGCGGGCCGGTTGCTGGACGAGGCCGGGTGGACGGGCCGGGACGGCGACGGATACCGGACCCGCGACGGCAAACGTTTGAGCGTGCAGTGGCCCAGCGCGCCCGCCGCGGTGCGCGAACAGCGCGACATCCTGGCCCAGGCCGTGCAGTCGGACCTGAAGAAGATCGGCGTCGAGGTGCAGCGGCCGGCCCTGGACCTGGGCGCGTTCACCACGAACGCCTACGCGGGCAAGTACGACGTGCTGGACATGAGCTGGGCCCGCTTCGAACCGGACGTGCTGCGGCTGTACTTCAACTCGGCGAACCTGCCCAGCACCGGTGGGCAAAACGCGGCCTGGCTGAGCAATCCGCAGATCGACCAGTGGACCGACGCGGCGGCGGCGACGCTGGACCGGCCCACCCGCGACCGGCTGTACGCGCAGACCCAGGGCTGGGTGATCGAACACGCGGCGGTGGTCCCGCTCTACGCGGCCACCACGATCTTCGCCACCGGCAAGCACGTCAACGGACTGCGCCTGGACCCGAACGCCTGGCCGCTGTTCCACGACGTGTGGAGCACGCGGCGATGAGTTCCCCACCGACGATGGCGGACGCGCCGACCCCGGTCGACGCGTCCGCCCCGGCCGAGGCCGCGTCGTCCGCCGATCCGCCGGGCCCGCCTGGCGCTCTGCGGCCGCTGCGCGCGATCGGCGCCCGGCTGGTGGCCGTCGCCTCCGTACTGCTGGGCGCGGCGACGCTCGCCTTCGTCGGGCTCAAGCTGCTGCCGGGCGATCCGGTGGCCACGCTCCTGGGCCCGCAGACCACCGCGTCGCCCGCCGTACGGGCGCAGATCCGCGCCGACTACGGCTTCGACGAACCGGTCTTTCGGCAATACCTGCACTATCTGGGCGAGTTGCTGCACGGCCGACTCGGCGAGTCCTATCAGCTCCAGCAACCCGTCTCCGCGCTGATCGGCGAGCAGTTCCAACCGACCCTCGAACTGGCCTCGGCAGCCCTCGGGTTGGCGGTGGCGATCGCCGTGGTCTCGGCGATCACCACCGCCGGGCGCCGGTCCGGGCTGCGTGCGGCGTTGAGCGCGTGGGAGTTGGTCGCGGTCTCCACGCCGTCGTTCTGGCTGGGCATCGTGTTGCTCACCGTGTTCTCGTTCCGGCTCCAGTGGTTCCCGGTGGCCGGCACCGAGGGTGTACAGACCCTGGTGCTGCCGGCCGTGACACTCGCGCTGCCGATCGCGGGGGTGTTGGCCCAGGTGTTGCGCGAGGGCCTGGAGACGGCGCTGGCCGAGCCGTTCGTGGTCACCGCACGAGCGCGCGGGCTGAGCCGGATCGCGGTGCGCGTGCGGCACGCGTTCCGGCACGCGGCGATTCCGCTGCTGACCCTGTCGGGCTGGCTGACCGGCACCCTGCTCGGCGGCACCGTACTGGTCGAGAAGGTCTTCGCCCGACCCGGGATCGGCGCGCTGACCCTGCAATCGGTGAACACCAAGGACATGCCGGTGGTGATGGGCGTCGTTTTGCTCGCCGCCCTGGTGTTCGTGGTGATCTCGCAGGTCACCGATCTGCTCTACCTCGTCATCGATCCACGGCTGCGGAAGGGGTGACCCGATGGCCCAGGCAACGATCGAGAGCGTGCGGCCGGTACGGATCCGGCGACGCGGCCGAGTCGGCCCCGGCGTGGCGTGCGCACTCTCCGTCCTCGTGCTGTTCGCGCTGATCGGCCTCGCCCCGGGGTGGTTCACCGACACCTCGCCGATCGGGACCGACCCGCTCGCCGCGCTCCAAGGGCCCGGCGCCGACCACTGGTTCGGCACCGACCAGCTCGGCCGGGACGTATTCGCACGGGTGCTGCACGGCGCCCGCCCCTCGCTGCTGCTCGGCCTGGGCGCCACCGTGTTCGCGCTGATCGGCGGCACGCTGTGGGGACTGGCCTCGGCCCTGGGCGGGCGGGTCGCCGATCAGGTGGGGATGCGGCTGGCCGACATCATGCTCTCGCTGCCCGAGTTGTTGCTCGCGCTGTTCGTGGTCACCCTGCTCGGGCGCGGCACGGTCGACGTGATGATCGCGGTGGCGGTGGCGGCCATGCCCGGCTATGCGCGGCTGGTCCGCGCGGAGGCGCTGGTGGTGCGCCGATCGGGCTATGTGGAGGCAGCGGCCGGCCTCGGCCTGCGTCGCGGGGTGCTGATCGTCCGGCACGTGTTGCCGAACGCGATCGGGCCGCTCCTGGTGCTCGGCACGGTCGGCTTCGGCACCTCGCTGATCTACGCGTCCGGGCTCAGCTTCCTGGGCCTGGGCGCCCAACCGCCGTCCCCCGAGTGGGGCGCGATGCTCTCCGAGGGGCGCGGCTTCCTGGAGACCGCGTGGTGGATCGGGGTGTTCCCCGGCGCCGCCGTGACCTGCGCGGTGATCGCGGTGAACGTGGCCGGACGACACGCCCGCGCCCGCTTCGCCGGAGGGACTGCCCGATGAGCACGCACACCGAGGACTCCCCGACGACGACCGACCTCGCCCCCACCTCGAACTCGCACTCGGCCTCGGCCACGCCCCTCCTGGTCGTGGATGGGCTCGACGTCGCCTTCCCCGGCCGCGAACCGGTGGTGCGGGACGTGTCGTTCACCCTCGACCGGGGCGAATGCCTGGCCGTGGTGGGCGAATCCGGCTCCGGGAAGAGTGTCACCGCCCGCACCCTGGTCGGACTCACCGGCGGCGGCGCCCGGGTGACGGCCCGTCGGCTGTCCTTCGACGGCACCGACCTGACCGCGTTGTCCGAGAAGCGGTGGCGTGCGCTGCGCGGGCAGCGGATCGGTCTGGTGCTCCAGGACGCGCTGGTCTCGCTCGATCCGCTGCGCACCGTCGGTGCCGAGGTCGCCGAGGCACTGCGGACGCATGCCGTGTTGCCGCGCGGGCAGGTCGGTGCCCGAGTGCTCGAACTGCTCACCGACGTCGGCATCCCGGATCCGGCCCGGCGGGCCCGGCAGTATCCGCACCAGCTCTCCGGCGGCCTGCGTCAACGTGCGCTGATCGCCTCGGCGCTGGCCGCAGGGCCGGAACTGCTGCTCGCCGACGAGCCGACCACCGCGCTCGACGTGACCGTGCAGGCCCAGGTCCTCACACTGCTCGGCCGGCTCCGGGACGAGGGCACGTCGGTGCTGATGATCAGCCACGACCTGGCGGCGGTGGCCCGGCTGGCCGACCGGGTCGCGGTGATGTACGCGGGTCGCGTCGTCGAACACGGGCCCACCGAGCAGGTCTTGGCCGAGCCGGAGCATTCGTACACCCGGGCGTTGCTCGCGGCGGTGCCGACCGGTCGGGCCAAGGGCACCCGGCTGTCCGCGCCGGTCGGCCCCACCCGGCCGGCGACCCCACCCGCGCCCCCGGTCGGCGACGTCCTGCTCGACGTGACCGGCATCGGCAAGAGTTTCCGCGGCCCGGACGGGACCCGGCACCACGCGGTCCGCGACGTGTCGTTCGCCGTTCGTGCCGGCGAAACCCTCGGGGTGGTCGGCGAGTCCGGCTCCGGCAAGACCACGGCCGCGCGGATCGTATTGGGGTGGGAGCGCCCCGACACGGGGGCCGTGCGTTTCCGGGACGCCCCGTGGAGCACGCTGCCGGAGTCCGCGCGAAGGGCCTCGCGCGGCCGGATCCAGGCGGTGCAACAGGATCCGCTCGGCTCGTTCGACCCCCGGTACTCGGTGGCCCGCATCCTCGGCGAAGCGGTCGCCGCCGCCGGGCTGCCGGGCGGGCGGCTGCGCCCCACCCGCGCCGCGCATCGGGCCCGGGTGGCCGAACTGCTCGATCTGGTGGGCCTGTCCACGGACCTGCTCGCACGTCGGCCGCGCGACATGTCCGGCGGTCAGCGGCAACGCGTGGCGATCGCTCGCGCGTTGGCGCCCTCGCCCGAGTTGATCGTCTGCGACGAGCCGGTCTCCGCGCTGGATGTGTCCATCCAGGCGCAGATCCTCGACCTGCTCGCCGACCTGCGGGCCGAACTGGGCCTGGCGCTGCTGTTCATCTCGCACGACCTGGGCGTGATCCGGCACGTCAGCGATCGCATCCTGGTGATGAAGGACGGCCGGGTGGTGGAGAGCGGGGACGCCGAGCGGGTGTTCACCCGGCCCGAGGCGCCCTACACCCGGGAGTTGCTGGCGGCGATACCGCGTCCGCCCGGACCCGTCGACGGCGCGGCACGAGACGCCGCGCCGGGACCGGCGAAGCGTACGGCCGGGCGGGTGCTCAGCGGCGGGGCGGTGCCGTGACCGGGGCGGACGCGCGGGTGCCCGCCCCGGCGACGGACGCGGGTGGGCCGGCGGGTTCCGCGCGCGGGGTGAACGCGCGCAGGAACGTGGTCACCCCGGCGGTCACCGCGCGATGCAGGGCCGCGTCGTCCACGGGCCGGGTGCCGAGCGCGGTGAGCGTGGGCAGGTCGCCGGAGATCAGCGCGAGGAACTGGTTCGCGGCGGTGACCGGGTCGTCGATGTCCAGGTGTCCGCCGTGCGCGAGCCGGGCCAGTCGACCGGCCAGGGCGTCGACGATCCGGACCGTGCCGCCCTCGCGGATCGTGTCGTACAGGTCCGGGAAGCGTGCCGCCTCGGCGTACACCAGGCGCTGCAACGCCCAGCCCTTCTCGCCGGCCTGGCACTGCACCACGCGATGCGCGATCGCGGTCAGGCGCGGATGCAGTTCCTCGGCGTCGGTCGGGAACGCCTCCAGGGCGGTCAGGATCCGGCCGCTGGATTCGATCGCGGCCTCGACCACGACGGTGCGGAAGAGGTTCTCCTTGCCGCCGAGGTGGTTGTAGATGGTCGGCTTGGACACGCCCGCCTCGGCGGCGATCGCGTCGATCCCGGCGAGTGTGTAGCCCTCGCGCGTGAACACCGCCTCGGCGGCGGCCAGGATCGCCCGCCGCTTGTCGATCCGGCCGCGGGTGGCGGCGGGGGCGGCGGGTGGCGGGGTCGTCGACCGTCTCGTTTCCTCGACCATGTTGCGACGTTACCAGACGTGCTGTTAATTTTTACTCGCGAGTTTAGTTAACTGATCTCATCGGTAACTTGGAGGCGTACATGCCCGCCGCACCCCCCGATCCAGAGACCAAGATCGACGGACCACTCCTGCGCCTGATGCTGGTGATGCTGCTCGGCGGCGTGATGGGCATCCTCGACACCACGATCGTCAACGTCGGCATCGACACCCTCGGCGCCCACTTCGACGCACCGCTGGAAACCATCGAATGGGTGGCCACCGGCTACCTGTTGGCCCTCGCCGCGACCGTGCCGCTGGCCGGTTGGGCGGCGGGCCGCTTCGGCGGCAAAACCGTCTGGCTGACCGGCCTGATCGTCTTCCTCGCCGGCTCCGCGCTGTCCGCCCTCGCCTGGAACGCGGGCAGCCTGATCGCCTTCCGGGTGATCCAGGGTGTCGGCGTCGGCGCCCTGGAGCCGACCCTGCTGACCATGCTGGCCGTCGCCGCCGGACCCAAGCGGGCCGGAAAGATGATCGGCATCGTCGGCGCGGTGGTCACCCTCGGTCCGATCCTGGGCCCGGTGCTCGGTGGTGTGCTGCTCGAACACGTCGACTGGCGCTGGATGTTCATCATCAACCTGCCGATCGGCCTGGTCGCCCTGGCGCTGGCGTACCGGCAGATCCCCGCCGACCCGCCGCGCGAGGGCGACCCGCCGCCGCTGGACGCCCGGGGCATCGCGCTGCTGTGCCCGGGATTCGCGGTGGTCGTCTACGGCCTCTCCCAGGCCGCGGGCGACAGCGGCTTCGGGGCACCGCGCGTGCTCGCGGCGCTGATCGCGGGTGTAGCGCTGATCGCCGGCTACGTCCTGCACGCGCTGCGCGCCGAGCACCCGTTGATCGACGTACGGCTGTTCCGGATCCGCGGCTTCGCCGGCGGCATCGGCGCGGTGTTCCTGACCGGCATCCTGCTCTTCTCGCTGCTGTTCCTGATCCCGCTCTACTACCAACTGGCCCGGGACCGGGGCGTGATGGCGGCCGGTCTGCTGCTGGTGCCGCAGGGGGTCGGGGTGTGGATCGGCATGCCGATCGCCGGGCAGCTGTTCGACAAGGTCGGTGCCCGGGCGCTGATCCCGTTCGGCGGGGTGTTGGCCGCGCTGGGCATCCTGGGCTTCAGTACGGCCGACGGCGGCACCAACACCGCGTTGCTCGTGGGCTATTCGGTGGTGACGGGAGCGGGGCTCGGCTTCGTCGGGGCGCCCGCGATGTCGTCGGTGTTCGGCTCGGTGGCGCCCGAGTCGGTGCCCAGTGCCACGGCAGCGGTGTACCTGAGCAACCAGATCGGCGGCACGCTCGGCATCGCGATCGCCGCGCTGGTCCTGCAGAACCGCTCCGAGGCGCACACGGTCGTCCCGGCCTTCCAGGGCACGTTCGGCTATCTGATCGCGATCGCCCTGGTGGTCGGCGCGGTCGGTCTGGTGCTGCGGCGCGGTCCGGCGGCGGACGCGGCCGGCGCCGCCCCCGAGCCGGCACTCGCCGAAGCGGCGGAGGAAGGCGACGCGGCCCGGCCCGAACCCGCGCGCCAGGAAGCCTGATCGGCACCGGGCCCGGTTCGCGTCACCACGATTCGGCGACGCGAACCGGGCTCAGGGTCCGATCGGGCGGCTCGACCCACTCGGGCCACCCGACCCACTCGGGCCACTCGGCCCCGCCGCGTCTTGGGCATCGTTCGGGTAGCCGATCTCGATCGTCCAGTCCCGTCGCGCCAGCGCGTCCAGCTCTCGGCGCGCCATCCGTCGGGCAACGTCCTTGGGCACCAGGCACGTCGGGCAGGCGGACGGGCCGGCCGTGACGGTCAACGTGACGGTGTCCTCGGCGGGCCGCGCGATCAGCAGCCCGAAGTCGTCCGCCGCCAACATCGCGCCCAACGGCGCGAGCGCGTCCGCCACCGCCGAGTCGGACGGTTGCATGGGTATCACCCTCCTCGGTCAGCCGGTGGTGGCCAGGTGTAGGGCCTGTTCGATCGCCTCGCCGGCCATGGCGGCCAGTTCCGCGTCGGTGGAGCCGCCGAGGGGCCCGCGTACGGTCAGGATCCGGGCCTGGGGCAGGCCGTAGAGCGCGCAGATGTGATGGGCGATCTCGGTGAAGCCCTCGGTGACGAGCAACAGCGTGGGCAGCCCCAGGCGTTCGAGCTCGACCGTGTCGTGGGCGCTCCACGACGTGCACGAGCCGCAGTCGGCGGATCCGGTCAGCACCACGTCGGCCTCCGCTCGCAGCCGGGCCACCAGTTCCGGCTCGGCCGGGAGCGCCGCGCTGACCTTGGCGATTTCCAACACCACGGTCGCGCCGGTGCGGGCGGCCAGGGCGTGGGCGATGGTGCCCATGATCCGTCCGGCGTGTGGCTTGAGGTTGTCCAGGACCGCGATGCGTTTGCCGGTGAGTACGGCCGGCGCGGGGGCGAGTCGGGCGGTGGGGGCACCGACCCGGCCGGTCGGGTCGAGGATTGTGATGGGGGTCGGGGTGGGGGTTGCCATGGGTGGACTCCCTGGATGGAGGCGGCCGTTCGGGTGGCGCGGGTCGGTGTCCCGGCCGGCGGGTCAGTCGACCGGGACCGTCACGCTCCGGGTCAGGCCCCAACTCGGAATCACCATCGAGTGTTTGCCCGGGCCGCCGGCCACCAGGGCCCGGATATTGTCCGCGCTGTCCGTCATCGGCTGGAGGTCGTCGTCCGCGAGTGCGCGCATCCAGGGCCGCCACAACGTCGCGTCGAAGTGCGCCCGGAACTCGCGGGCCGGACGCCGGGCCTTCTCGAACAGGTATGCCTGAACGTCCCGGCGGGCCCACCCGGCCGCGGCGAGCGTGGCCGCGTGTTCGGGGCCGAGCACCACGAAGTACTCGGCACTGGAGACGACGGCGTTGTTGGTGCCGAGCGTGGCCATCACCGAGGCGGCCTTGGCCAGGATCGGCGCCGGGTCGTCGCGCGTCTCCATGTCGTGCACGTTGTGCGGGTTCTCCATCCCCGCCACCGTCACCGCGCTCGGCGCGGTCAGGCCCAGGCTGCGCGGGTACGTCGGCCACGGACTGGCCGCGTCGTGTTCGGCGAAGCAGAAGCCGTACTTGGCCGGTTGCCCGTGTGTGGCCGCGTCGCCCAGACCCGCGTCGCCGAGGCCGTGCGGGGTGCCGCCCGCCACGTGCAGCAGCACCAGTCGCAGCGCCCGCCCGAGGGTGGCGTTGGCCCGATTGCCCGGTCCCGCCGTCCCGGTCCCGGCGTTGAATCCGCAGCGGCGCACCGCCTCGCCGTGGACCACGACCATGATCGAGACGGGGTGGGTGGTCGAGTTGACGCCGCGCAGGTTGAACTCGTCCGCCGTGATCCCGCGCACGGCGGCCACCAGGAGCGGCAGCAGTTCGGGTGAGCAGCCGGCCAACACCGCGTTGACCGCCGGCACGCGCGGGGTGGCCTCGCCGAGCCGTGGCGGGAGCACGCCGATCACCTCGTCCGGGTCGCCGTCGTACCCGGCCGGCATCGTGTGCACCCGGGCCGGCGTCGGCGCGACGACGGGAAGGCCGTCGCCCCAGCCGCGTTCGGCCGGCAGCGCGTACAGGGCCTCGGGCGATTCGTCGGCGAGCACGATCGGCTCGGGAGCGGCGGCGGCGTCCGGATCGGCGGTGGGGGTCATGGCCGAACCCTTCGACGGGGGTGGCGGGCGCTCGGACCATAATCGTGTTCGAAAAAGCAATCAATAGTGGTCGAATATTCGAACATCCAGGGACACGGGTCGGTCGGGACGAGCGGAGCAGCCGGTGATCGTCGACGCACATGTACACATCGCCTCGGCGGACCGGCGGCGCTATCCGCTGTCGCCCACCGGCGTCGGCAGCGCCTGGTTTCGCGCGGACGACGTGGGGGCGGACGCGCTGGCGACGGTCCTGGAATCCGCCGGGGTGGCGCGGGCGGTGATCGTGCAGGCGGTCGGCGCGTACGGGCACGACTGCGCTTATGCGCGGGACAGCGTGCGGGCGGATCCGGAACGCCTCGCGTTGGTCGGCTCGGTGGACCCGGACGGGCCCGATCCGGGCGCGGCCCTGGTCGAGTTGGCCGGGTCATGTGGCGGACTGCTGCGCGGTGTGCGGATGTTCGGCGTCTCGGGCGCGCCGCCGCGGTGGCTCGACGACGGTCGGGCGGACGAGGTGTGGGCGGTGGCCGGCGACCTCGGGCTGACCGTCGTCCCGGTCCTGTTCCCCGACGCCCTGGACCGCTTGGGCGCGTTGGCGGCCCGGCATCCGGACGTCCCCGTGGCCCTGGACCACTGCGGCTTCGCGGACCTGTCCGGCGGCACGCCTTTTCGCGCGGCGGGGCCGCTGTTCGCGCTGGCCGCGCTGCGGGCCGTATGGGTCAAGGTGACCTCGCATGTGTTGCGCGTCGCGGCGGAGGCGGGTGATCCGGCCGACCTGGTGGACCGATTGGCGGACACGTTCGGCGCGGCGCGCCTGGCGTGGGGTTCGGATCATCCGCAGACCACCGGTTCGACGTATCCGGCGATGCTCGACCTCGGCCGGGGCGCCGCCCGCCGCCTCTCCCCCGCCGATCGGTCCCGCTTCCTCGGCGGCACCGCGCTCTCCCTTTGGTGGCCCACCGCATAAGCGACCGTCAGCCCCTGGACCCGGAAGCGGTCCCGCTGGGCCGCCGACTCGTGGCCGCCGGTGCCGCGATCACCCGGACCACCGGAGGGCGGTACACGGGGCCGGAGTGACGCGGGTCACTCGCGTCCAGCCGAAAATCTTTGCGAACGGACCGTGAGCACGCGCCGTTCGGCGTGTCCCAAGAGCACGTGAGCCGACGGGAGTCGGCGCGACGCGACGGTGCACACGGGGGACACGGGGGACACGATGGGCGATGGCAGACAAGCGGAAGTGGTCGTTCCGGTCGATCTGAGCAAGGACCGCCCGGCGGCGGCTGCTCGCACGGGCACCGACGCGGAGCCGGCCGATCGGCGCGTCGAGCGGTCCGGCGACCGGTCCGGCATGCAGCCCGGCGACCGTCCTGGGAGCGCCGCATCGGCGGAGGAGCCGACCGGGCTGCTCTATCACCTGATCCGCTGGCCGATCCGCATCGTCGCGCTGATCGTGCTGTTGCCCGCCCGCCTGGCGTGGGAACTGCTGAAGGTGGCCGGGCGCGCGGTCCGGGACTGGGTGCTGGTCCCGGCGGGGCGGCTGGTCGCGGTGATCGGGCGCGGGTTGCGGTGGTTGTTGTGGGACCGGCTCTTGGTACCGATCGCGTATGCGCTCGCGGTTGTCGGCCGGGGGCTGCGCCGACTGGTCGAGAACGTGCTGTGGCGCGGGCTGACGGCGGTTGCCCGGGTCGTGTGGCGTGGGTTGCGCTGGGCCGTGATGGGGCTGTGGCGCGGGGCGGCGGCGGTTGCCCGGGTGGTGTGGCGTGGGCTTCGCTGGGCCTTGATCGGGCTGTGGCGTGGGCTGCGGCTGGTCGGGAACGGCCTCTGGCGGGGGCTGCGGCTGCTCGGGCGATACGGGATCGTGCTGCCGCTGCGGTGGCTTCGGGACGCGGTGTTGCGGCCCCTGGCCGCCGGGCTGGTCACGGCCGGTCGGTGGGTCGCCCATGCGCTCGGGCGCACGCTGTACTACCTCGTGCTGGTGCCCGGGCGGTGGTCGTGGCGCGTGGCTCGGGTGCTCGCGCGGGGATTCGGGCGGTGGCTGTACTACGTCCTGGTCGTGCCGGCGAAGGCGCTGTGGCGTGGCCTCGTCGCCTGCGGTCGGGTCGCGCTGCGCGGGGCGGGCGCCCTGCTTCGGGGTCTGGCGCTGGTGGGGCGCGGTGTCGTCGTCGTGCTTCGGTGGCTGGTGTTGATCCCCGCCCGGTGGGTGTGGCGCGGCGCGGTGGTGGTGACCCGGGCCGTCGGGCGGGGCCTGTACCACGGCGTGTTCGTCCCCGCGCGATGGCTCGCTCGCGGCTTCCTGCGCGGACTGCGCGCGACCGGGCGCGGAATCCGCGTCGGGTTCGTCGTGCTGGTGGCGCGGCCGGCGGCCTGGGCCTGGCGCCGGGGCATCCGCGTCGGCCGCGCGACCGGGCGGGGACTGTACGTCCTGACCGTGCTGCCGGCGCGATGGGCCGGCCGCAAGGTCGTGCTTCTCGTCCGCCTGCTCGGCCGGGGCCTGTACGTCCTCGCGGTGCTTCCCGCCCGGTGGGCCGGCCGCAAGGTCGTGCTCGTGGTCCGGTTCCTCGGCCGGGGGCTGCGGTTCGTGGTCGTGCGGCCCGCGCTGTGGGGTGGGCGGCGGGCCCGGTCGGGTGCCCGGATGGCCGGTCGTGGGCTGCGGGCGACGGTGGTGCGGCCTTCGGCGTGGGTCGGTCGGGCGATTCTGGCGCCCGCCGGTCGGGCGGCCCGGCGCGCCTGGGGGCACACCGTCGTCCCGGTTCGGGCCGTGTTCCGCACCGTCTGGGAGCAGACGCGCCTGGCCGGCCGCGACGTACGCCGCGCGTTTGGCTTCCGCGGCCGCGGCTCCTCCGACGGCAGGTAGCTCGATACCGCCATTTCGCCCCGTACCATCCCGAGAGGTCCCCCAATCATGGGGGGTCCATTGCCGACAGCGGCTTCTGGAATGGGACCAAATCTCGTTGAATGTCGTCGTGGATACGAATGTGGCGTCGATTCGGCGTGTGACGACGGTGGCCGATGTGCTCGCGGCCGGGGACCTGTTCGACGAACCGGTGCGCCCGGACTGGGCGGCCCGCTTCCTGGGCGAGGCGGGCCATCACATATTGCTCGCCTACGTGGCCGCCACCCCGGTCGGAATGGTCACCGGCGTCGAGACGACCCATCCCGACAAGGGCACCGAGATGTTCCTGTACGAACTGGCCGTCGCCGACAGCCACCAGCGCCTCGGCATCGGCCGTGCCCTCACCGAGGCCCTGGCCGAACTGGCCCGCAAACGCGGCTGCTACGGCATGTGGGTGCTCACCGAACGCGACAACGTGGCCGCCATGGCCACCTACCGCTCCACGGCCCCCGCCACCGAATCCGACCACACCATGTTCGGCTGGACCTTCGACACCTGACCCCGCCCCGCCCGGGTGATCCGTGTCGGACCGGCCGATTCGGGCACACGTATCCGCGAGCCCGGTCGGCGAGCTCCGGTCCCGGACGTGCCGACCATCCGCCCCCGAGGGTCGTTCGACCACCCGGTCGAACGCCTCGTGCCGCCCCCAGGAAGCAGGTGCGTGCCATGGCAGAGGTCGTACGTGAGGTCGAGCGGAAGTATGTCGCGCCGGACGGGGTGGGCGTGCCGGACTTCGTCGGGGTGGCGGACGGGGTGCGGGTCGAGGTCGGGGACACCGTCGAGTTGGACGCGATGTATTTCGACACGCCCGGCCTGGCGCTGGCCGCGCGCGGCATCACACTGCGGCGGCGGACCGGGGGCGGGGATGCCGGGTGGCATCTGAAGTTGCCCGCCGGGGTGGACGCGCGCGACGAGGTACGGGCGCCGCTGGGTGCGTCCGAGCGGGTGGTGCCGGACGACCTCGCGGTGCGGATCCGGGCGTACACGCGCGGCGCGGAGCAGGTGCCCGTGGTGCGCCTGCGGACCGTGCGCGAGCTGCGGATCGCTCGCGCGGACGGACCCGCGCTGGCCGAGATCGCGCACGACACGGTGACCGCGGACGTCTTCCTCGGGTCGAAGGTGACCACCACCTCCTGGTCCGAGCTGGAAGTCGAACTGGTGGACGGCGACGCGGCGTTGGCGAACGCGCTGGAGCGGCGGCTGATCAAGGAGGGCTGGCGGCGCTCCGAGTCCGCGTCCAAGCTCGGGCACGCGCTGGCCGAGGCGGGAGCGCGGCCGGAGCGGCGGATCGCCAAGCCGCGGGCGGGCAGCGCCGGGGCGGTGGCGCTGGACTACGTCCGGGAGCAGGTCGACACCCTGTTCGCGTACGACCCCCGGGTCCGGCTCGACGAGCCCGATTCGGTGCACAAGATGCGCGTCGCCACACGGCGGCTGCGCAGCGCGTTCCGGGTGTTCTCGCGGGTGCTCGACGAGCGGGTGACCGGGATTTTGGGCGCCGAACTCAAGTGGCTGGCGGCCGAGTTGGGTCGGGCCCGGGACCAGGAGGTGTTGGCCGCGCGGCTGCGCGAGCGGGTCGCCGCGCTGCCGGCCGAGGCGGTGCTCGGGCCGGTGGAGGCCCGCCTGACCACCTGGGACGCACGGCGGCGCAACGACGCGCGGGCGCGGATCCTGGCCGATCTCGACGGCCCCCGCTACTTCGCGCTGCTGGACGCGCTGGACGCCCTGGTCGCGCGTCCGCCGTTCACCGTCAAGGCGAACCGCCCGGGCCGGCGGCCGGCCGCGGCGGCCCTGCGCCGGGCCGACCGCCGCACGTTCCGGCGCGCCCGCGTCGCCCTGCGCACCCCCGCCGGCCGGGCCCGGGACACCGCCCTGCACGAGGTGCGCAAGGCCGCCAAGCGGGTCCGCTACGCCGGCGAGGCCACCGGCCCGGCCCTGGGCAAGCCGACCAAGCGGCTCACCAAGCGGGCCAAGGCGATGCAGGGCCTGCTCGGCACGCACCAGGACAGCGTGCAGACGCGCAAGGCGCTGCGGCGGCTTGCGATCGCCGCGCACGCCGCGGGCGAGAACGCCTTCACGTGGGGTCTGCTCTACGGCGAGGAGGTCGCGCTCGCCCGGCGGGTCGAGGCCGACTTCCCCACGCACTGGGCGGACTTCGCCCGTTCCCGGCTGCGCCGCGACCTCTGACGGCGGCTTTCGGGCACGCCCTTCGGCCATGAACTCCGGCCGTGTTTTCCGGCCATGATCGCGGCCGGCACATCTCCGCTCGGGCACCACCCGGTCACGACTCGGGGGTTCCGCTTTCGGCGCGTCGGTCCAACCGCTACGGTCGGTCCGGCGCAAGTGGGGGCGGGCGCGTGACAGCGCGCACCGAAGGTGTGGGGATCCAGGGGTGGGCATGGACGACTGGCGTATCGACGTACCTACGAGCGGCAGCAAGCACCTGCCTCCGGATCCCGGGTACATCAAGGGACTCGCCAGTCAGGGCTATCGCTTCGAGGAGGCGGTGGCCGACCTCGTGGACAACTCGATCGACGCCGGCGCGTCCGAGGTCGTGGTGCATTTCCGGCGCACCGGCGACCTGTTGACCTCGCTGGTCGTGGTGGACAACGGACGCGGCATGACCGAGGCCGAGTTGGACACCGCGATGACCGTCGGCAAGCGGCGGGCGTACGACGACACGTCGCTCGGCATGTTCGGGATGGGCCTGAAGGCCGCGTCCTTCAGCCACGCCGACAGCGTCACGGTGATCAGTCGGGCCAAGCGCGCCGGTACCGTCGGGCGCCGCTGGCGGACCGAGTCGGCGCAGGAGAGCTTCCAGTGCGACATCGTCGAGCTGGAGTTCGCCAAACGTTTCCTCGACCTGTACGACGAGTACGTGGTGTGGAACGGCACGGCGGTGCGGTGGGACGGCGTCCGCGACTTCCCGGCGCGCGGTGACGCCGGGCAGACCGACATCTACGTGACCAAGACGATGCGTTCGCTGGCCGACCACCTCGGTCTGCACCTGCACCGGTTCCTCGCCGACGGGCGGATCCGGATCACCATCGCGGTCTCCGGGACCGACGACGAGGTGCCGCCGATGACCTGGCAGGTCCAGGCCGTGGACCCGTTCGGCTACGCCGTGTCCGGACTGCCGGGCTATCCGCGCGTGTTCACCACCGAACTGGAGGGCGTCGGCCCGCTGACGCTGACCGCGCACGTATGGACGCCGCGCTCGAACGCCGAGCAATTCCGCCTGCCCGGCGGGATCCTGGCCCGTCAGGGCCTGTACGCGTACCGCCACGACCGGCTCGTCCAGGCCGGCGGCTGGTACGGCCTGCGCCAGAGCGAGCAGCACCTGTCGCTGGCCCGGGTCGCGTTCGACCTGCCGGCCGACTCCGAGCATGCGTTCGGGCTGACCGTGAAGAAGGCCGAACTCCAGCCCGTACCGGGCTTCGTGGACGCGGTCGAGCGGGCCGTGGACGCCGACGGGCACACCTTCCTCGACTACCTCAAGGACGCCGAGGGCGCCTATCGGCAGGCCCGGACCACCACGCGCGAGCGCAAGGCGGTACTGCCGCCAGGGAAGGGCTTCGCGCCGGAGCTGCGCACGGCGATCGAGGAGGAACTGCCGTTCGTCCCGGGCGAGGAGCCGATCGAGGTGCGCTGGGTGCCGCTCGGCGGGGACGTGTTCTTCTCGATCGACCGGGACGAGCGCCGACTACTGCTGAACAAGCAGTTCCGCGCCGCGCTGCTCGGCGGCCGGCGCGGCGGGCTCAACGACGTGCCGGTGCTCAAGACGCTGCTGTACCTGCTGATGAACGAGGCGTTCACCGGCGAGCGCATCGGCCCCCGGGTCAAGGACAACCTCGACCTGTGGCAGTCGTTGCTGCTCACCGCGGTCAAGAGCGAGACGGCGAAGTACGGCTCGGAGGGCGGCGCGTGAGCGGCGCGGACGGGCGGAGCCGACACCTGGGCTGCGAGGCGCTGCGCGACCATCTCGACAACGGGGCACCGATGTTGATCCCGGTCGAGGGCGATCCGCCGCTGTACTGGCACCTGGAGGCGGGCGGCCGGCGACCCGCACTGCGCATCCCGGTCCCGGCCGGCACGAAGGCACCCCGGCTTGGCACGCAGGGCGTGCGCGCGGTGTGCGTCCTGGACGGCGGCGAACAGTTCCTGCACGTGTACACCGAACAGATGGACCTGCTACGCGAGTTCCACATCGTGTGCTGCGAGATCGCGGATCGGGTGCAGGTGATGAAGACCCCGCCGGTGGTGGCGGTTCGCACCACCGTCCTCCTCTGGCGCAAGCTCCTGGCCCGGGGCCGGCGTATCTCGCTGGAGGCGGAGATCGGCCTGTTCGGCGAGTTGCTCACGCTGATCGGCCTGGCCGAGGCGCGCGGGTGGCACGCGGCGGTCCGGTCGTGGCAACACCCGGACTGCGCGGACCACGATTTCACCGTCGGGCCGTACGACGTCGAGGTGAAGACCGTGACCGGACGCGCCCGCGTACATACGGTCCACGGGCTGGGCCAGCTCGCGCCCCATCCGGACCGACCGTTGTGGTTCGTCTCGCACATCCTGGACGAGAGCGACACCGGCCGCTCGGTGCTCGGCTTGATCGAGGGTATTCGTTCGACGATCCGCGTACACGCGCCGGACGTGCTGGACGATTTCGACACGCGCCTCAAACTGGGCACGGACAACGAGGCCGAGATCCCTCGCGAACGTCGGTGGGCTTCGGCCGGGAATCCGTTGGCGTTCCCCGCCGACGCCGATTTCCCGCGCCTGACCGAGAGCATTCTCACCACGCTGCCGGAGGCTCTCGTTCGGCGCATCGTCGACATCGACTACCGCATCGACGTCGCCGACCTGGTCCCCTCGATCGCACCCGCCCCGGACGGGATCGACCACGCCGTCGACCTCTCCCGGGTGCTACCGCCCGACGTCGCGTCGGACCTGTCCGAGTCGAACCCATCGAAGGACGGCGGCCGGTGGTGACCGACGATCTCGCGCTCCTCGCGCTGCACCGCGCGGCATTCGGCGGCATGTCCGCCGGTCCCAGGAATCTGGCCAAGGCACTCGCCTACCACGCCGACGAGCACCCCGGCCCGCTGCCCGACCTCGGCGAGGCCGCGTTGCGGCGGCGATTGCACCACGCGCACCCGGACGACGCGCTGCTCATCCTGTGGCGCGATCGACTCAGCCGCTGGGACTTCGCCGACGGCGACATCCCACCCAACACCCAGGCCCGGCGCACGGCCACCTATGAGGCCCTGGGGCTGGCCCCGCCGACCCGTGAACTCCTGGACCGACGCGCGCCGTTCGCCCGCAGCTCGGGCGCGGTGGTGATCACCGACGACGGCTGGGACCCCTGGTACACGGAGGCGGTCGCCCGGCACCACAGCCACTACTGGGAGGCATACCGGGAGACCCTGCTCGGCAAAGGATGGGCGCCCGAGGCCGTCACCGCCCTGGACCGTAACACCACCCGCGTCGTCGAGCGCCTGGCCGATCCCACGTGGGAGCAGCCCTATCAGGCCAAGGGGTTGGTGGTCGGCTACGTGCAGAGCGGCAAGACCGCCAACTTCACCGGCGTCGCCGCGAAGGCCATCGACGCGGGCTACCGCCTGGTCATCGTGCTCACCGGCACCATCGAGGCACTGCGTGCGCAGACCCAGCGCCGCTTGGACATGGAACTCGTCGGTGTCGAGAACATCTACTACGGCCAGGACCCGGACTCCGGCACCCTCGCCTTCCGCGACTACGACTATCTCGACGACCGGGATCGGCTGGACGGCAAGTTCCTGCGCCACGGAGCGTTGCCGTCCCGACTGGGCGGGTTCGACATCGTTCGACTGACCCGGCATCAGGACGACTACCAGGCGCTGCGTCAGGGGCTCAGTGCGCTGGAGTTCGAGAAGGCGGACCGGTTCACGCCGCTGTACGCGCCGGAGAACCTGCATCGCAGTTCGGCCCGGCTGATGGTGGTGAAAAAGAACGCGTCGGTGCTGAAGAAGCTGGTCAAGGACCTGGCCCGGATCAAGACCGAGCGCGGCGAGATCCCCGCGCTGATCATCGACGACGAGTCGGATCAGGCCTCGGTCAACACCTCCGACCCGAAGAAGTGGGCGCAGGACCAGGTCCAGCGCACGGCGATCAACGGGATCATCTCGGAACTGCTCGGCATGCTGCCGCGCGCCCAGTACATCGGTTACACCGCGACCCCGTTCGCGAACGTGTTCATCGATCCGGCCGACTCCGAGGACATCTTCCCGAAGGACTTCGTCATCTCGCTGGACCGCCCGGACGGTTACATGGGCGTCGCCGACTTCCACGACATCGACTCCACGATCCCCTCGGCCGAGCGCACGGTGGCCAACTCCGCCGGGCTCGCGCACGTACGCTCGGTGCGGCCGGCGCATGACGACGACGACAGCGACCTGTGCACCGCGATCGACATGTTCGTGCTGACCGGCGCGATCAAGCTGTTCCGCGAGGACCACGGGCTGGGCGCGGACCACTTCCGGCACCACACGATGCTCGTGCACGAGTCGGTACGCACCCACGTGCACCGGGACCAGGCCGAATTGATCAACGGGATCTGGCGTCGTGCGGGATATCTCGGGGCGGGGGCGCACAAGCGCCTGCGCGCGCTGTACGACGAGGACGTGTGCCCGGTCAGCGAGGCACACGCGGCGGGTGCGTCGATCCCCGACTCGTTCGCCGACATCGCCCCCTACATCGGCATCGCGGCGATGCGGATCGAGGACTCGAACGGCAGTCCGGTCGTGGTGGTCAACGGCGACAAGGAGATCGAGCAGCGCGCCGCCGACTTCGACCGGGACAAGGTCTGGCGGATCCTGGTCGGCGGCGCCAAGCTCTCGCGCGGCTTCACCATCGAGGGCCTGACCGTCTCCTACTACCGCCGCAAGACGCTGACGGCGGACACGCTCATGCAGATGGGCCGCTGGTTCGGTTTCCGCAAGAACTACCGGGACCTGGTCCGGCTCTACATCGGCCGCGACGAGGGTGGTCGCAACGGGGACCTGTACGAGGCGTTCGAGGCGATATGCCGGGATGAGGAGGAGTTCCGCGACCAGCTCCGGCTGTACGCCGAACTCGTGGACGGCGCGCCGCAGGTGACGCCGGCTCAGATTCCGCCCCTGGTCACCCAGCGACTGCCGTGGCTCAAGCCGACTGCGCGGAACAAGATGTTCAACGCGGAACTCGTGGAGACCCGGTCGCCGGGGTTGTGGGTGGAACCCTCGGCCTATCCGAGTAAGCCGGTCGAACTGCGCAACAACGTCGAGCGGTTCGAACCGGTGATCCGATCACTGGGTGCGGAGCGCACCGAGCTGGCCTATCCGGTCGAGGATCGCCTGCTTCGCTACCCGGCCTACATCGGGCGCATCGCGCACACTCCACTGCTGGCGGTACTGCGCGAATTGCGCTGGGCGGAACCCGCCCAGTTCCGGCCGGATCTGGCCTACCTGGAGAACCCCGAGATCGCCGCCAAGATCGACGACTGGGTGGTAATCGCCCCGCAGTTCCAGAACCCCAGCCTCGCCCCGGTGACCCTGCACGGATTCGGCCCGCTCGACGTGGTGAGTCGCCGTCGGCGCGAGGGAGGGCGAATCTCCCGAGTCAGCGTCCCGCCACACCGCTACGCGGCCCGACGGATCGTCGGTACCGACGCCTCGATCGGCGATTCGATCACAGACGGATTGGTCAGCCCCCGCCGGGGGTGCCTGCTGGTTTATCCGACCATGGACCCGGAGGAAAACGAACTCGTCATGGCCTTCGCACTGGTCGCGCCGAGCAAGGCGGTCGCCGCGGACCGGCGCCTCGTCGCCTTTCGGGCCAAGGACTCCTCCCGGGGCGCGGCCGCGATCGTGGCGGCGCCGGCGGTAGTGTGACGCCGTGGGGCGGGGCGGCGTCATCCCGCGATGACGTCGCCCCGCCCGACGAGCCGGTGGGTAGCCGTCCCTGGCTACCGATCCGTCAGTGCACCCAAAGGGCGTAGACGGTGCCGCCGTTGTTCAGACACAGGTACACCGGTCCGTGCGCCGGGACCGTGGCCTTGCCCGCCGCGTCGCACGACTCGGCGTTCGGGTAGTAACCCCAGAGGTAGAAGCCGCTCGGATCCGCCATCGCGGGTTGCGCGGCAACCCCCACACCCACCATTGCCGCGGCCAACGCGATACCCGCCATAGCCTTGCGCATCTGCTCGACTCCGTTCTCGCCCCGAGGGCAACTCGGGGCGTTGGAAAGGTCGTTCGGGCTGAACATGTGGAACATGTGGTGCCGGCGCGCACGCGGAAAACGCTAACCGGTGCCATCGGCACGAGCAATAGGTCTATACCAATTGAATCGATCCATGCATCGATCCACACGTTGCTCACACGTTCGGCCCGTGCTCGGCCGGAATGCACCCCGGGTTCGGGCGGTTGTATCGAATAAGGACCGCCCCTGCCCGCCGGAGGAGAGCCCATGCCGACGTCCACGCCCGGCCACGTCGTGACCACCGTGCACAGCACCCAGACCGTGACCGTCGAGATCGACGGCGAGGTGGTGGCCCGGTCCACCCGCCCCGTCGTGCTCTACGAGACGGGTCTGCCCATCCGCTACTACCTGCCGCCGGACGACGTCGACCTGACCCGCTTCGAGTCCACCGACACGCACACCACGTGTCCGTTCAAGGGCGAGGCGTCCTACTGGAGCTACCTGGGCGGCGCCGACTCCGCCCCGCGCCCGGACGTGGCATGGGAATACCCGAAGCCGATCGAGTCGGTGCCCGACATCGCCGGTCACCTGTGCTTCTACGACTCGGTCGCGCGCGTCACGATCGAGGGGGAACCCCCGGCCCCGCCGGCCTGATCGCGGCGGCCGGCACCGATCCACCGGCCCGGCCCGGCCCGAGGTCCGCCGACGCCCGGCCGACGGCGCGATCCGCGGCCGGGTCGGCGAGGCCGAAGAAGCGCGCCGCGTTGCCGCCGAGGATCAGCGCCCGCTCGTCGGGGCTCAGCTCCGGGCAGCCCCGAACCACCCCGCCGGGGTCCGACTCGCCCAGCGGGAACGGGAAATCGGTGCCGAGCATCACCCGGTCCGCACCCATCACCTCGACCAGCAATCGCAACGCGCGCGGGTCGAACACGGCCGAGTCGACGTAGAACCTGCGCACGTACTCCGACGGCGGTCTGGGCGAATCGGCCCGCACCAGATCCCGGTTGTGCCACGCGTTGTCGGCCCGCCCGAGCAGGAACGCGAAGCTGCCGCCGCCGTGGCAGAAGCACAACTTCAACGACGCGGGCAGCCGTTCGAACGCGCCCCGCAGGATCATCCCCAGGATGCTCAGCTGGGTCTCCGCGGGCATCCCGACCAGCCACGGCAACATGTGGTCGCGCATCCGGTCGCCGCCGAGCATGTCCCACGGGTGCACCAGGACCGGGATGCCCTCGTCCCCGCAGTGCGCCAGGAACTCGGCGATGCCGTCGTCGCCGAGGTAGCGCTCGCCGACGTGATTGCCGATGTGTACGCCGCGATGCCCGGCCGCGACCGCCCGCGACACCGTCTCCCGGGCGGCGCCGAGGTCCTGCAACGGCACCTGGCACAGCGGCAGCAGCCGCCCCGGGTCGGCCGAGCAGTAGTCGAGGATGCGGTCGTTGACCAGGTCGCACCACTCGACCGCGCGCGCCGTCTCGGCCGCGTAGCCGAACATCAGCGGGGTCGAGGAGATCGCCTGGACGTCCACGCCGAGCGTGTCCATCTCGACCAACCGGCTCTCGGCGTCCCACAGCGGCGCGCGCACCGGGCGGTACTCGTCCGGGCCGCTCATCATCATCCCGGTGCCGTCCCCGCGCACCCGCAACCACGGCTCGCCCGCGCCCGCCAGCACGCGGCTCTCGGCGCGCGAGATCCTGGGGAAGACGTGCGCGTGGACGTCGATGACAGTCACGGAACCTCCGTGGTCCACCGCCGGACTCGGCCGACGGTCGGGGCGTGGGGGGAGCGGGCGGCGCGATCGGGGCTCATTCGGCCGCCCCGGGCCGGGGCAGGATCCTCGGCCGCATCGCCTCGGGCCAGACCCGGCCCGGGTGGATCGCGCCGCACCGCGGGCAGGCGCGGTCGCCGGCGTAGAACGCCTCGAACAGCGGCGGCAGGTCGTCCACGATCGAGCGCACCTGTACCGGCGAGCGGTGCACCAGGTGGTGGCACTCGACGCAGTACCACTCGAACGCGTCGACCTCGCCCTCGGCCCGACTGGACTCGATCACCAGTCCGACGCTGCCGGGTTCCGGTCGTTGCGGGGAGTGGCGGACGTGCGGCGGCAGCAGGAAGACGTCGCCCTCGTGGATCGGGATGTCGACCGGCGGCCGGCCCTCCTCCTCCATCACCCGCAACACCATGGACCCCCGGAGCTGGTAGAAGAACTCCTCCAGCGGGTCGTCGTGGAAGTCGGTGCGCTGGTTGGGGCCGCCGACCACGGTGACCACGAGGTCGGTCCCGGTCCAGATCTGGACGTTGCCGACCGGCGGCCGGAGCAGGTCCCGGTGCTCGTCGATCCAGGCGGTGAAGTTGAACGGCAGGCCGTTGCTCGGCTTCGGCAGATTCATCTCGCCCTCTCAGGACTCGACGACGGAGGCAGCGGAGGAGACGGTTCGGATCGCGGCGGCGTCCCCGGACGTTCCCCGGACGGGACGGGCCGCGGGATGTGGGCGACGCAGGAGATCTCGATCAGCAGGTGCGGGTGCGGGAGTTGGTGCACGGCGACGGTGGTGCGGGTGGGGCCGGTCTCGTCGAAGTACTCGGCGTAGACCTCGTTGTAGCCGCCGAAGTCGTTCATGCTCACGAGGTACGTGGTCACCGAGACCGCGTCGGCGAGCCCGCCCCCGGCGGCGGCGAGCAGGTCGGCGATGTTCTCGATCACGGCCCGGGTCTGCGCGCGGATGTCGAGGTCGGTGGTGCCCGCCGAATCCACCCGGACGCCGACGAAGCTGCCGTCGGGGCGCCGCGAGCTGGTCCCCGACACGTAGACGAAGTCGCCGGCCCGGCGCACGTGCGGGAACCGGCCGCGCGGGGCGGCCTTGCCCGCGACCACGATGGCGTCGTCGGCACTCATCGGGTGCTCACCTCGGCCCGGCCAAGCCCCGCCGCGGACACCCGTACATGGACGCCCCTCGGCAGCGGCAGCGCGGCGGTGGCGGCGCCGGCCAGCACGATCCACCCGGGCCGCAGTTCCAGGCCGGCCCCGGCGGCGAGCCGGGCGGCGGCGATCAGCGAGCGCAGCGGGTTGCCCAGGATGGCCGCCGACGACCCGGTCGCCACGGGCCGGCCGTCGATCTCGACGAGCAGGCCCAGGTTGGCCGGATCAACCGTGCCCGGGTCCTGCCACGGACCCACGCCGAAGCCGGCCGCCGACGCGTTGTCCGCGATCACGTCGGGCAGGGTGAAGGCGAAGTCGGCGTAGCGCGAGTCCAATACCTCGTAGGCGACCGCGACGCCGGCGATCGCGCGCACCGCCTCGGCCGGGGTGACCGCGCCGGCGAGCGGGCGGCCGATCAGGAACGCGATCTCCGGCTCGATCCGCGGCTGGATCAGGCCGGCGGTGTCCAGGACCCCGCCCTCCTCGATCAGCATCGCATCGGTGAGCAGGCCCCAGATCACGTCGTCGACGCCCATCTGGATCATCTTGGCGCGGCTGGTGAAGCCCATCTTGACGCCGAGCGGCGCCTCGCCTCGGGCGATCCGCCGCTCGATCACGGCGCGTTGGACCAGGTAGGCGGTCGCCGGGTCGAGGTCGGCGGTGTCGGTGGGGCGCCGGGCGGTCCGCCCGGCGAGCGCGGCCTCGTCCAGCCGGGCGGCGAGCGCCGCGACGAGGTCTGCGTCGTGCGAACCGCTCATCGGTCGTTCTCCTTGGTGTCGTTCGCGGCGAACGCGACCCGGACGTCGCCCAGTCCGTCGATCCGGGCCTCCAGCACATCGCCCGGGACGACCGGCACCATCGGGCCGAGCGCGCCGGTGAGCACGGTGTCCCCGGCACGCAGCGGGCGGCCGAGGCGGACCAGGCGGTCGGCGAGCCACAGGGCCGCGTGCAGCGGATGGCCCAGGCAGGCGGCGCCGACGCCGGTGGAGACCGGTTCGCCGCGCCGCTCCAGGACCATGCCGGCGAGCCGCAGGTCGACGTCGGCGAGCGCCACCGGGCGGTTGCCCAGCACGTACATCCCGGACGAGGCGTTGTCCGCGATCGTGTCCGCGATGGAGATGTCCCAGTCGCGCACCCGGCTGCCGCACACCTCGATCGCGGGCAGCACGAACGCGGTGGCCCGGATCAGGTCGGCGACGGTGTGCCGCTCGTGCGTGAGGTCGGCGGCCAGCACCAGGGCCACCTCCGCCTCGGCGCGCGCCTGCGGCACCGCGCCGACCGGGATCTCCGCCCCGTCGGGCACCGCCATGTCGGCGTACAGCATGCCGAAGTCCGGCTCATGCACCCCGAGTTGGCCCTGCACGGCGGCGGAGGTCAGGCCGATCTTGCGACCGACGAGCCGGCGGCCTTCGGCGAGCCGGGCCAGGGTGAGTCGTTCCTGGACCGCGTACGCCTGCTCGACGCCGTGGATCAGGTCGCGAACCGGTGCGCATGGCAGGCCCGTTCGCTCCGCGTCGAGCAGTCGTGCGGCGGCCGCCTCGACGGCTCCCACGTCGGCTCTCCCGTCGGCCGCCTCGCCGGCCGTCCCGCTGGCATTCGTCACTGTTCCGGACCCTCCAGAGCCTTCGGTGTCCTCGATGTCTTCGATGTCTTCGACGCCTTCAGACGGCGATGCAGATGTTGACCGGCTCGGAGAAGAAGTCCAGCGAGTATTCGCCGCCCTCTCTGCCGATGCCCGATGCCTTGATCCCGCCGAACGGGGTGCGCAGGTCGCGCAGGTTCCAGCAGTTGACCCAGACGATCCCGGCCGCGACGCGCGGGGCCACCCGATGCGCGCGGGACAGGTCGCGGGTCCAGACCGTCGCCGCGAGGCCGTACGGGCTGTCGTTGGCCAGCGCGACCGCCTCGTCCTCGGTGTCGAACGGCGCCACGTGGCAGATCGGCCCGAAGACCTCCTCCCGCACGGTGCGCGCGCTCTGCGGCAGGCCGGTCAGCACGGTCGGCTCGACGTGGAAGCCCCGATCGCGCTCGTCGCCGAAGCTCGGTACCCCGCCGCCGGCGACGACCGTCGCGCCCTCCTCGACCGCGAGCCGGTAGTAGGACAGCACCTTGTCCCGGTGCGCGGCCGAGATCATCGGCCCGTAGTCGGTCAACGCGGCGGCTCTGCGGCCCAGTTCGGCGACGAAATCGGCGTGGATCGAGCGCTCGACGTAGACCCGCTCGGTGCACAGGCAGATCTGCCCGGAGTGGGTGAAGGCGGAGCGCAGGGTGCCCGCCACGGCCTGCTCGAAGTCGGCGTCGGCGAACACGATCGCCGGGTTCTTCCCGCCGAGTTCGAAGGAGACCGGGGTGATGTGTTCGGCGGCCACGCGCATGATCGCGGTGCCGGTGGCCGACTCGCCCGTGAATGCGATCGCGTCGACGTCCGGGTTCGCGGTCAGGAACTCCCCTGCGGCGCCCGCGCCGTGACCGTGGATCAGGTTGAACGTGCCGACCGGCAGGCCGGCCTCGTGGATCACCTCGGCGAGCAGCGTCGCGGTGGACGGCGTCTCCTCCGACGGCTTGGCCACCACGGTGTTGCCGGCCGCGAGCGCGGGCGCCACCTTCCAGGTGAGCAGCAGCAGCGGGAGGTTCCACGGCGAGACGATCGCGACCACGCCGAGCGGCCGGCGCACGGTGTAGTTGAGCGCCTGCCCGGTGCCGCCGCTCCATCCCGGCACGGCGGTCGAGTGGGCCCGCTCGGGCCGGCCGTACAGCAGGTCGGCGTAGGCCCGGAAGTTGCCGATCGCACGCGGGATGTCCACGCTCGCGGCCAGGTCGCGCGGCTTGCCGGTGTCCGCGACCTCGGCGTCGACGAACTCCTCGAAACGGGCCTCGACGCCGTCCGCGATCCGCCGCAGCGCCGCGGCCCGCGCCTCGACCGAGGAGCCGCCCCACGTGGCCAGCGCCGCCCTGGCAGCCGCCACGGCCGCGTCCACCGTCTCCCGGTCGGCCTCGGGCACCTCGCCCACCACCGTCCCGTTCACCGGGTCCACCAGCGGAAACCGCGCGGCGCCTGCGGGCCGGAACTCCCCCGCCACGTAGTGCGCGGACCGGACCGCCTTCCCGACCACCGATCGTGCCATCGCCGATCCCTTCGCCGCAGTGACGATCGCCGTCGCCATCGTTGTCAATCATCCGCCCCCGGGTTTGTCACCTCGGGCTTTCCCACCCCGAGCCTCCCGCGCCACGGCATGCCCGTCCAATACCTGTTGGAGGCTCGCACATATCGTTTCGGATATACCGCATTGCTAATGCTCATCTTCTCCTTGACTCATTAGATCGAACATCGATAGAACTGACCCACCAGCCCGACGACGAAGGCGGAAGATCATGAACATCGCCGCGATTCCGCAGGTGGCGCACCGGTTCGTGGAGGTCGACGGGGTTCGGGTCTTCTACCGCGAGGCCGGACCCGCTGACGCGCCCACGCTGCTCCTGCTGCACGGATTCCCGTCGGCCTCGCATCAGTTCCGCCGGCTGATCGACGTGCTCGGCAACGACTTCCACCTGGTCGCGCCGGACTACCCCGGCTTCGGGCACACCGAGGTGCCGGACGGGTTCACCTACTCGTTCGACCGGCTGGCCGACGTGGTCGAGGGGTTCGTGGACGCGCTCGGCCTGACCCGCTACGTGCTCTACACCTTCGACTTCGGCGGGCCGGTGGGCATGCGGCTGGCCGAGCGGCGGCCTGCGGCGGTCGCCGGGCTGATCGTGCAGAACGCGAACGTGTACGCCGAGGGCCTGTCGGAAGTGGCCCGCGACTTCGTCGCGCTCACCCCCGAGGTCGCCGGTGCGCGGGATCGGGCCGCCGAGTTGCTGGTCCTGCCGGTCACGCGCGGCCAGTACGAGGGCGGTACGGCCGACCCGACGCTGGTGGCCCCCGACGGCTGGACGCTGGACCAGCACTTCCTGGACCTGCCGGGGCGCAAGGACGCCCAGGTCGACCTGGCCCTGAACTACCACACCAACGTCGCGCTGTACCCGAGTTGGCAGGCGTGGCTGGCCGAGCACCGCCCGCCGACGCTGATCGTGTGGGGCCGCAACGACATGTTCTTCCCCGAGGCCGGCGCGCACGCCTACCTGGCCGACCTGCCGGACGCCGAGGTGCACGTGCTGGACACCGGCCACTTCGCTCTGGAGGACAAGCTCGCGGAGGTGGCCCCACTGATCGCCGACTTCCTGAGCCGACTCCCGCGCTGAGCCGGGCGCGGGCAGTGCGGACCCGGGCGGAGCGGCCCCGGGCCGGCGGTTTGGCTTCGCCCGGTGGCGTCGATAGGTTGGCAAAACGTGTTGTCGCCGATCGAAAGCGGTTCCCGGTGGATGTCGCCCGCGCCATGGCCCACGATCCACACGGTGTCTTCGCCCGCATGCGCGAGGCCGGTCCCGTACACACGATCGTCGCGCCCGACGGCAGCCCGGCGTGGCTGGTCACCCGGCACGCCGACGTACAGGCGGCGCTCGGCGATCCCCGGTTCTCGCTGGACAAGTCCCATGCGAGGCCCGGTGGTTACAAGGGGTTCGAACTTCCGCCCGCCCTGGACGCCAACCTGCTGAACATGGACCCGCCCGACCACACCCGGCTGCGCCGACTCGCCGGCCAGGCGTTCACCGCACGGCACACCGCGAGCCTGCGCCCCGAACTGGAGCGTGCGGCCGAGGCCTTGGCCGACGACCTCGCCGGCCGCGAACGGGTGGATCTGGTCCGGGACTTCGCCACCCCGTTCGCGGTCGGCGCGATCTCCGAACTGCTCGGCGTACCGGCCGAGTCCCGAACCGACTTCCGCACCTGGACCAACGCGGTGCTCGGCGCCGACGCCACGCGCGAGGGCATCCGCGCGACCGTGCGCGAGATGTACGCCTTCTTCGTCGCGCTGCTCGCGGCCAAACGGGCGAATCCCGGCCCCGACCTGCTGTCCGCGCTGATCGCCGCGCGGGACGCCGACGATCGGCTGAGCGAGGACGAACTCACCTCGCTGGCCTTCCTGCTGCTGTTCGCCGGCTACGAGAACTCGGCCAATCTGATGGCCGGCGCGCTGTACGCGATGGTGGACGACGAGGTGTTGCGCGACGCGTTGCGGGCCGACCCGGAGGCGGTGCCGACCCTGGTCGAGGAGGTGGCCCGGCACATGTCCCCGGCACTGCTCGCGATCCGGAGATTCCCGCTGGAGGATCTGGAGTTGGGCGGAGTGACCATTCCGGCCGGCGACACGGTCTTCCTGTCCATCGCGGCGGCCAACCGCGATCCGCGCCGCTACCCGCACGCGGACCGCATCCGGCTCGATCGGCCCGACCCGGCCCGCCACCTGAGCTTCGGCCAGGGCATCCACTACTGCATCGGCGCGCCACTGGCCCGCCTGGAGGGCGAGATCGCGGTCCGTACCGTGCTGACCCGCTTCCCGAAGGTCCGGCGGCACGCGCCGATCTCCTGGCAGCCCTCGATCCGGGTGCGCGGACTGAGCAGCCTGCCGGTCGAACTCGGCGGCTGACCCGCGCGATCCGCCGCCCACCGCGTGCCGTTCCGTGGCGGGAATCCCCATGGTCGGTGTTGCCGGGACCAATGGACTGTCACAAGTCTGTGAGAACCCTGTGCGAAGGGGTTCGCGCCCCGTGACGTCCGGGCGGAAAAGGACGAGAGTGGAGGCAGCACGGCAGGGGATCGACGGCGCGAGGCCACAACCGTCGAAGGGTGGCGTGCGATGGATGGGGAGTCGGAGAGATGGCTGTTCGTCGAGCGATGGCAACACGAACGCGCAATGACAACGAGCGGGCACCCGGCCGGGCGGCGGGCGTGCGCTGGTGGACCCGGCGGACCACGCAGGCCGCCGCGATGCTCGTGCTGATGGTGGTGGCACTGGCGGTCGGGCCGTCGCTCGGCGTGCTGCCGTCGTTGTCCGAGCGGGTGAACGGGGTCAGCCGGATCACCGACGTGGTGCACGACTCGGACTCGCACGGCCACCACCGGCACTGACCGTCGGACGGCTTCGGCGCCGGCTCGCGGGGCCGGCCCGTCGCGGGCCCCGACGCGCCCCCCGGGGCCTCAGTACCGCACCGACTCGATCGCCCGGCGCAGGCCGACCTCCAGGATCTCCGGGTCCTCCCAGTCGCGGGTGACGTGGTCGAACAGCAGTCCCTGGAGCAGGGCGAGCAGGACGTGCCCGTCCAGGCGCGCGTTCGTCGATCCCAGGGCCAGCGCGACCAGTTCGGCGAAGCCGCGGAACTCGGCCTGACAGCGGATCATCTCCTCGCGGATCAACGGCTCGCGCGCGCCCGCGAGTTCCAGCTCCAGCCGGGCCAACTGCACGTCCCGGCCGTCGTTCCACCACTCGCGCAGGGACCGGGCGATCCGCGGGTAGTCGATGGCGATCGGGCGCACCGCCGTCATCCGCATCAGCTCGTGGGTGATCTCGTTGGCGTACATCTTGTCGAGGGTGGCCATCCGGTCGATCACGGCCAGGATCAGCTGATCGCGCGTCTTGAAGTAGTACGTCACCGAGCCGTTGGGCAGCCCCGCCTCCTCCTGCACCGCGCGATGGGTCAGCCCGCGCAACCCCTGTGAGGCAAGCACCCGGATCGACGCGTCGAGCATCAGCGTGCGGCGGTCGGCCCGTGCGGGGGGCGGGGACGACGTGGCGGGTTCGTTGTCGTGCGGCATGGGTCCATTATCCCCGAGCTTGACGCTTGTAGAGATTTTCTCTACAACTATAGAAACTACTTCTACGAACGTAGGAATGGCCGATGGCTGCCTCAGGGATACCCGTCACCGCCGCGCCACGGGGGATCGACACTTCCGCGTCCAAACGATCCGGCCGCCCGACGAACCCCAAGCTGGTGCTGCTGCTGGTGTGCGTCGCCCAGTTCGTCCTGCTGGTCGACGACACGATCGTCAATGTCGCCCTGCCGACCATCGGCGACGACCTCGAGTTCGGCGAGAGCTCGCTCTCCTGGGTCACCAACGCCTACTTCCTCACCTTCGGCGGCTTCCTGCTGATCGGCGGCGGGCTGGCCGACCTGCTCGGCCGGCGCCGGCTGTTCGGGATCAGCCTGGCGGTGTTCGTCCTGGCCTCGGCGGTGTGCGGACTGGCCCCCAACGCCGGGGTGCTGATCGGCGCCCGTGCGGCACAGGGCATCGCCGGCGCGATGCTCTCCCCCGCCGCGTTGTCGATCCTGCTGGCCACCTTCCGCGACCCCGCCGAGCGGGCCCGCGCACTCGGCACGTGGGCCGCGCTCACCGGACTCGGTGCGGCCACCGGGCTGCTCCTGGGCGGCGCGCTCGTCGAATGGACCCACTGGCGCTGGATCTTCCTGATCAACCTGCCGATCGGCGCGCTCGCGCTGTTCGCGCTGCCCCGCACGATCGGCCCGGACGACCGCGACGCGCCGCGCCGGGTACCGGACTTCGCCGGTGCGGCGCTCGGCACCGCCGCCGTGCTGACCCTGGTGTACACGGTGGTCGAGACCGACAAGCACCCGTGGGGTTCGACCCGGACCCTGGTCGGCCTGGGCGTGGCCGTCGTCCTCGCCCTCGGCTTCATCGTGCGCCAACGCGCGGCGGCCGAACCGCTGTTGCCCCGGGCCCTGTTGCGGATGCGGCACGTGGTGCTCGCGGACGTCATGGTCCTG
Organism: Embleya australiensis; assembly: GCF_051903075.1. Taxonomy (NCBI): domain Bacteria; kingdom Bacillati; phylum Actinomycetota; class Actinomycetes; order Kitasatosporales; family Streptomycetaceae; genus Embleya; species Embleya australiensis. The sequence goes on along the minus strand of NZ_CP182422.1, from coordinate 6,110,994 downwards.
GTCGCGGCCGGCGGGCTGTTCGCGATGTTCTTCTTCCTGACCCTGTACATGCAGCGCATCCAGGGCTGGTCGCCGATGCGCACCGGCCTGTCGTTCCTGCCGTTCAGCGTCGGCATGGGCGCGGGCGCGGCGGTGTCCACCAAGCTGCTCGCGCACCGGGGACCGCTGCTGCCGGTCAGCGTGGGTCCGGCGGTGGCGGCGGGCGGCATGTGGTCGCTCAGCCGACTGGACGCGCACAGCTCGTTCGCCGCGCACCTGCTGCCCGCGCTGGTGATCACCGGCCTGGGTCTGGGGGTGGCGTTCGTCGCGATCATCAATACCGCGACCGGCGGTGCGGGCGAGGGTGAGGGCGGGGTCGCGTCGGCGATGGTGACGACGTGCCAGCAGATCGGCGCGGCGATCGGCATCGCGGTACTCGTCACGGTCGCCACCGATCACACGAGGAACCAGGTCGAGTCGGGCGTGGAACGGGGCCGGGCGGCGATCGACGGATTCGCCCGGGCATTCGAGATCCAGGCGGGCCTGATGGCCGCCGCGGCGGTGATGGGCGTCGTGGTCGGACTGGCCGCCGAGCGACACCGGACCGCGCGAAAGTAGGCCGCGCGTGTGACGCCGGTTCGGGTGGATCACCCGGGCCGGCGTCGGGGGTGGTGGGCCGGCGTCGGGGGCGACGGGCCGGCCTCGGCGGGTTCGGCGGGGCGATCCGCGCCGGTGTGATCATGTGCTCCGAACCGGTGAACTCCGCCCGACTCGTGCGTGTCCGCACCGAAGTGATCACAAACGTATGCCAGACACACGACATGGACACCACTTCCGTCACGTCGTCGCGTCGCACGTTGCTGATGGGCGCCGCCGCAACCACCACTCTCGGTCTCTTCGCCGCCGCTCCGTCCGCCTCCGCGACGGACAAGCACCCCACCCCCCGTCCCGCCTTCGTCCCGGAACCGGTACGCACGGTCGACGCCGGCCCCCAACGCGTCGCGGTGACCTTCGACGACGGGCCGCATCCCGACTACACCCCCGGGGTGCTCCGAGTGCTGCGCCGCCATCGGGTGCGCGCGGCGTTCTGCGTCGTGGGCAGCGAGGTCGAGAAGCATCCCCAACTGGTGCGCGCGATCCACGACGCCGGACACATGATCGCCGGTCACTCGTGGTCGCACCCGGACCTTCGGCGGCTGAACCCGGACGAGGTGGCCGAGGAGGTCGACCGCAACCTCGCCGCGATCGCGCGGGTGTTGCCCCGGTATCGCGTCCAGTGGTTCCGCGCGCCGTACGGCGGCTGGTCGCCGGAGGTGATGGGCGCGCTGAGCGCTCGCGGGCTGCGTCCGCTGGGCTGGTCGGTCGATCCGCTGGACTGGTCGCGCCCGGGTGCGGACGTGATCGCCGAGCGGGTACGGAGCGCGCTCACGACCGGCTCGATCGTGCTCAACCACGACGGCGGCGGGGACCGCGACCAGACGATCGCCGCGCTGGAGGTATGGCTGCCCGAGGCGCTGTCCGACGGGTACCGCTTCGTGCACCCGGCCTGACCCGCACCCGATGCGGGCCGCCGCCACCGCTGCCGCCGCCGGGCCCACGTCGACTTCCGTACGCGACCTGGGCCCGGACCAGGCCGGGCCGGAGGGCCCGGCGGCTCAGGTCGGCTTGGCGCAGCGTTCGCAGCGGCCGGTCAGGGCCACGGCGGTCGGGTCGAGGGCGAAGCCCTGTTCCGCGGCCAGCCGGAACGCCACGTCGTCCAGCAGGTCGCCCGGGGCGTGGCCGACCGTGCCGCAGACCCGGCAGCGTACGTACACCCGCGCGCCGCCGACGAGATGGCCCGCCAGGTGGTAGGTGGCCGCGTCGTGCCGGAGCCGGGTGAAGGCGACCAGGTCGAGGCGTTCGAGGGCGTCGAGCGCCCGGTAGATGGTGGTCCGGTGTACCCCCGGCGCGGCGCGGGAGACGGCGGCGAAGATCGCGTCGGCGCTCAGGTGTTCGTCGGCGTCGGCGAGGACCCGCAACACCGCCGTACGCGCCACCGTGACCCGCTCGCCGTGCGCGCGGATCTGCCGCACCGCCTCGGCCACCGGGTCGGGGGTGGGGTGCTGTACACCGTCGTCCATATGCAACAGTGTCGCATCTGGCCGGTGCACGATCCGGCCCGGGGCGACCGACCGGACACCCCGACGCAGGCCGGCGAGGCGGCACGAAGGGGGTGGGGGCGGTGCCGATCCGAGACCGTGACGACGCCTGCCCCGGGGTCGTGGACACCTCCCCCGCCGACGACGGACTGATCGCGCGCGTACGCCTGCCGGGCGGCCGGCTCGGACCCCGCCAAATACGCGAACTCACCGCCCTGGCCGGGCGGTTCGGCACCGGTTCGGTGGATCTGACGGCCCGCGCCAACATCCAGCTGCGCGGTCTGGCCGAGGCCGACCTGCCCGGCTTCGCCGACGCCGTCGCGGCGGCCGGCCTGATGCCCTCGCGCAGCCACGATCGGGTACGCAACATCATGGCGAGCCCGCTGGCGGGTCGCGATCCGCGGGCCCTGCTCGACGCCGACCCGATCCTGACCGCCGTGGACGAGGCCGTGTGCGCGGCGCCGGACCTGACCGCGCTGTCCGGCCGCTTCCTGATCGGCATCGACGACGGCGGCCTCCCGATCGCCTCCGCCCGCCACGACCTGGACCTGGTGGCCCGGTCGGCGAGCACCGTCGCGCTGTACGCCGCCGGCCACGACACGGGATGGCGCTTCGCCCCGGCCGACGCGGCGACCGCGATCGTGCGCGCGGCCCGCGCGTTCCTGACCGCCCGCGCCGACAGCGGCGCCTGGCACGTCCGCGAACTCCCGTACGGCGCAGTGGCGTTCGCCGCCGAACTGGGCGACGACCCGGGGCGTCCCGGACCGGTCGCGGACGGCGCGGCGACGCACCCGGATACGCGGCGGCGCGACGCGGGGCCGCCGATCGGGGTGCTGCGGCAAAGCGACGGCCGGTATGCCGTCGGGGTCTCGGTGCCGCTCGGGCGGTTGACGCCGGAACAGTTGCGCGCGCTGGTCGCGACGGGGGCCGAGGTACGGATCACCGGCTCCCGGGGCCTGGTCGTGCGGGACCTGGCCGACCCGGCGGGCGTGACGGCCGGGTTGGCGGCGGCCGGCCTGTCCGCCGACCCCGCGTCGCCGTGGCGCGGGGTGAGCGCGTGCAGCGGCCTGGGGGCGTGCCGCCGAGCCCTGGCCGACGTCCGCGCGGAGGCGACCCGCCACGCGCTGGGCCACTCCCGGGCCACCGCACTCGTCCTCGACGGCGACCTGGACGAAGACCTCTCCGGCGACGCCGGTCCGGCATCGCCCACCCGTGTCGCCACACACTGGGTCGGTTGTGCCCGCGCCTGTGGCACACCCCCCGGGGCGACCGTGCTGGTGGCCCGGGAGGACGGCGGCTACCTGGCCCTCCGGCCGGATGCCGCCGGGCCGCCGGATGCCGAGGGGGCCACCGCGCCGACCGGGCCGCCGAGCCGGACATGAGCGCCCACGCCCACCCCCCGACCCACCCCCGCCGTGGCCGACCGCCACGTACCCCGATCACCATCACCCCGACCACCATCACCCCGCTCGCGGGCGAAGGAGCAGCCGACGTGGACGACTGGATCAAGGACGGCCCCGAGATCTATCGGCGTTCGTTCGCGACCATCCGGGCCGAGGCGGACCTGTCCCGCTTCCCCGAGGACGTCTCCCGCGTCGTCGTCCGGATGATCCACGCCTGCGGCATGACCGACCTGCCGCAGGACGTCGGCTTCCATCCCGACGTGGCCCGCGCCGGCTCGGCCGCGCTGCGCGACGGGGCGCCGATCCTGTGCGACGCGAACATGGTCGCGTCCGGGGTGACCCGCAAACGGCTGCCCCGGGACAACGACGTGCGCTGCCTGCTCGCCGACCCCCGTACCCCCGTGCTCGCCGCCGAGCAGGGCACCACCCGCAGTGCCGCCGCCGTGGACCTGTGGGTGGACGACCTGGGCGGCGCCGTGGTGGCCGTCGGGAACGCGCCCACCGCGCTGTTCCGGCTCCTCGAACTGATCGACCAGGGTGCCCCGCGCCCCGCCGCGATCATCGGCATCCCGGTCGGCTTCATCGGCGCGGCGGAGTCCAAGCAGGCCCTCGCCGAGCACCCCGCCGGCATCCCCTACCTCGTCGTGCACGGCCGCCGCGGCGGCAGCGCGATGACCGCCGCCGCGCTGAACGCGCTCGCGAGCGAGCAGGAATAGCCGATGCCCCGCACGAGCAGCCCGCGGACCCGCGGCACCACCCCCACACCCACCCCCAGGAGCACAGCGTGACCACCACCGGCCGCCTGTACGGCATCGGCCTCGGCCCGGGCGACCCCGAGCTGATCACCCTCAAGGCGCATCGCCTGATCACCTCGGCCGACGTGGTCGCGTACCCGGTCAAGAAGGGCGCCCGCGGCGTCGCGATCACCATCGCCGAGCCCTATCTGACCGAGAACCAGCTGCGCCTGCCGCTGGAATACCCGGTGACCACCGAGAGCACCGATCACCCCGGCGGTTACGACGGCGCGCTCGCCGACTACTACGACACGACCGCCGCCGAGATCGCCGCGCATCTGGACGCCGGTCGCGACGTCGCGGTGTTGTGCGAGGGCGACCCGTTCTTCTACGGCTCGTACATGTACTGGCACGAACGGCTCGCCGACCGCTATCCCGTCGAGGTGGTCCCCGGGGTGACCTCGGTCAGCGGCGCGGCGGCGGTGCTGGGCCGCCCGCTCGTCCAGCACGACGAGGTGCTGACGATCCTGCCCGGTACGCTCCCGCCCGACGTGCTCGCGGCGCGGCTGCGCACGGCCGACTCGGCCGCGGTGATCAAGCTCGGCAAGCGGCATTTCCCGGCCGTCCGGGGCGCGTTCGAGCGGGCCGGACTGGCCGATCGCACGTGGTACGTGGAGCGCGCCACCACCGAGCGGCAGCGGGTGCGTCCGCTCGCCGAGGTCGAACCGGCCGACGTCCCGTACTTCTCCCTGGTGATCACCCCCTCCACCGCGCCCGGCGGCGAGTTCGCCACCAACCGCACCCCGCGCGAGCCGGAGCCGGACTACGCCATCCCCGAACCCACCGGCGAACTCGGCTCGATCGACGTGGTCGGCCTGGGCCCGGCCGGCCCCGAATGGCTCACCCCCGACGCGCACGCCGCGCTCGCCGCCGCGGACCACGTGGTCGGCTACGGCCCGTACGTGGACCGCGTCCAGCCCCGCCCGAGCCAGAAGCGGCACCGCACCGACAACCGGGTCGAGGCCGAACGCGCCCGCCACGCCATCGCGTTGGCCGAGGCGGGCGGCCGGGTCGCGGTGGTCTCCTCCGGCGACGCGGGCGTGTTCGCGATGGCCTCGGCCGTGCTGGAGGCCGCGCACGAGACGGCCACCGAGGTCCCGGTCCGGGTGGTCGCGGGGCTGTCCGCGATGCAGGCCGTGGCGGCGCGCGCGGGTGCGCCGTTGGGCCACGACTTCTGTGTGATCAGCCTGTCCGCGATCCTCAAGCCGTGGGACGTGATCGAGCGCCGGTTGACCGCCGCCGCCGAGGCGGACCTCGCGGTGGCGATCTACAACCCGGCCTCGAAGACCCGGCGCACCCAGGTCGCCGAGGCCCGCGACCTGTTCCTGAAGCACCGCTCGCCGGACACCCCGGTGGTGGTCGGCCGCGACGTCGGCGGTGCGACCGAGTCGGTACGGGTGGTCCGCCTCGCCGACCTGGACCCGGACGTGGTCGACATGCGCACACTGCTGATCATCGGCTCGTCCCAGACCCGCGCCTACCCGCGCCCCGACGGCGGCACCGGCGTGTACACGCCGCGTCGCTACCCGGCCTGAGCGTCCGGGGCGGGGCCGCCATGCGGGTTTGTGTCACAGTGACTGATATGTACGACTCACGCCCCGCCCGGCGTCCCGCCGGCGACCGCCCTGGCCAGGACCCAGCGCGCGGCGCTCGCGGCGTCGGCGACCTGTTCCGGCGCGGTCGCCTCGGGACGGCGGATCAGCACCACGGGCAGGCCGAGTTCGCGCGCCGCGGTGAGCTTGGCCGCCGTCTGGGTGCCGCCGCTGTCCTTGGTGACGATCGCCTCGACGCGGCGGTCGCGCATCAGCGCGATCTCGTCCTCGACCGTGAACGGACCTCGGGCCAGCAGCACTTCACAGGCCCGGGGCAGTGCGCCGGTGGGCGGCTCGACGCTGCGCAGCAGGAACCACAGATGGTCCAGGTGCGCGTACGGCGCGGTCTCCAGGCGCCCGGTGGTCAGGAACACCCGACGGGCCAGGCCGGGCAACACCCGCGCGGCGTGCTCGGCCGAGTCGACCGGGTGCCAGTCGTCGCCCGGCACGGCCGTCCAGCCCGGCCGTTGCAGCCGCAGGAGCGGTACGCCGGCCTCGGCGCAGGCGGCGACCGCGTGCGCCGAGATGCGGGCCGCGAACGGGTGGGTGGCGTCGACGACGCCCGCCACGTCCCGGGCCCGCAGCCACGCCACCAGGCCGGGTATGCCGCCGAAGCCGCCCACCCGGGACTCGCCGACCGGCAACACCGGCGCCCGGGTCCGCCCCGCCAGCGACGACACGACCCGCAGTCCGGGCGTGTCCGCGACGAGTGCGGCCAGGGTCCGGGCGTCGGAGGTGCCGCCGAGCACGAGGAGCACCCGACCGTCGGCGGATGGTGCCCTCCCGCTCATGACCGGCTCCTGCTCCGATGACACGCCCCGATCGCCCGCTGCGCCGCGGCTGGACCACCGGGGCGTGTGCCACGGCTGCCACGACGGCCGCCTATCAGGCACTGCTGACCGGCGAGTTCCCCGATCCGGTGACGGTGTACCTGCCCGGCGGGCAGACGCCGGCGTTCGCCCTCGCCGTCGAGGAGCGCGGCGCGGACGTGGCGATGGCGGGTGTGGTCAAGGACGCCGGGGACGATCCGGACGCCACGCACGGGGCGTTGATCCGGGCCACCGTGCGGCACGCGGCGGCCGGGTCCGGGGTGACGTTCCTGGCCGGGCCCGGGGTCGGCACCGTGACGCTGCCCGGCCTGCCGCTGCCGGTCGGCGAACCGGCGGTCAATCCCGTCCCGCGCATGCTGATGCGCGAGGCGGTGGCGCGGGTGGCCGGCACGTACGGCGGCACCGGTGACGTCACGGTCGAGCTGTCCGTGGACGACGGCGAGCGCATCGCCGAGCAGACCTGGAATCCGCGCCTGGGCATCCTCGGCGGCCTGTCCATCCTGGGCACCACCGGCATCGTGATCCCCTACTCGTGCTCGGCCTGGATCGACTCGATCCGCCGGGGCATCGACGTCGCGGCGGCCACCGGCGAGAGGCACGTGCTCGGCGCCACCGGCACCACGTCGGAGCGGGTCGGCGCCGAGGTGCACGGGTTGTCCGGCACGGCACTGCTGGACATGGGCGACTTCGCGGGTGCGCTGCTCAAGTACCTGCGCAGGCACCCGATTCCGCGGTTGACCATCGCCGGCGGCTTCGCCAAGCTCTCCAAGCTCGCCGACGGCCATCTCGACCTGCACTCGGGCCGCTCGCAGGTGAACCTGGACCACCTCGCCGAGCGGGCCGCGGCGGTGGGCGGGGACGCGGAGTCGGTCGCGGACATCCGCGCCGCGAACACCGCGCTGCACGCCCTGCAACTGGCCCGCGCCGCCGACCTCCCGCTCGGCGACGCGGTGGCCGAGGCCGCCCGGGACGCGGCGCGCGACCTGCTGCGCGGCAGCGAGATCCCGATCACCGTGGACGTGATCGCGATCGACCGCGGCGGCACGATCGTCGGCCGCGCCGAACCCGCGTAGCGGCGCCCGCCCGGTCATCCGGCCGGCTGCGACTCGGCCGCCCGGTCGCGCGCCTCGCTGTACAGGTGGCTGTCGCAAAAGCCCGGTTCGCCCAGCACGCGGCCGACCATGATGACCGCCACCGCCCTGATCCCGTTGTCGCGCACCAGCGATACCAGGTCGGCCAGTTCGCCGCGCACGATCAGCTCGTCGGAGCGCGACGCGCGGGCGACCACCGCGACCGGGCAGTCCGGGCCGTACAGCGGGGTCAACTCGGCCACGACACGCTCGACTTGGCCGATCGCCAGGTGCAGCACGAGCAGCGCGCCGGAGCGGCCGAGGGTGGCCAGGTCCTCGCCGGGCGGCATCGCCGTCGCGTTGCCGGCGACCCGGGTCAGGATCACCGTCTGGCCCACCGTCGGCAGCGTCAACTCCCGACCCATGGCCGCCGCCGCGGCGGCGAACGCCGGTACGCCCGGGGTGATGTCCCACGGGATGCCGAGCGCGTCGAGGCGGCGCTGCTGCTCGGCCACCGCGCTGAAGAACGAGGTGTCCCCCGACTGGAGGCGGGCCACGTCGTGCCCGGCGGCGTGCGCCGCCCGCAGTTCCTCGACGATCTGATCCAGGTTCAGGTCGGCGGTGTCCACGAGGCGGGCGCCGGGCGGTGCGGCCTCGACGAGTTCGCGCGGGACGAGCGCGCCCGCGTACAGGCACACCGGCGACGCGGCGATGATGCGCAGCCCCCGCACCGTGATCAGGTCGGCCGCGCCGGGGCCGGCGCCGATGAAGTGCACGGTCATGGGTGGGTTACTCCTGGTTCGGGGCCGGCCGGCTTGACGGCCACCCATTGGGTGACCGGCATCGCCGGTCGCCATCCGGTGAAACGGCCCACCGGGGTGGCTCGGGTGATCTGTAGCCGGGTCAACTCCCCGCCGTGCGAGGCCCGATGGCGCACCAGCTCGGCCTCGGTCTCGGCGACCACGGCATTGGCGACCAACCGGCCCCCCGGACGCAGCGCGGACCAGCAACGTTCGACCACACCCGGCACGGTCAGCCCGCCGCCGACGAAGACGGCGTCCGGGGCCTCGCCCTCCGGGAGCACGTCCGGCACCCGGCCGCGCACGATCCGCAGACCCGGTACACCGAGCGCGACCGCGTTGGCCCCGGCCCGCTCGGCCCGATCGGCACGCGCCTCGAAGCCGATCGCCCGGCAGGACGCGTGCGCGCGCATCCACTCGATCCCGATGCTGCCGCTGCCCGCGCCGACGTCCCACAACAGTTCGCCGGGACGCGGCCCGAGAGCGGCCAGTGTGACCGCCCGGATCTCCCGCTTGGTCAACTGCCCGTCGTGCGCGTAGGCGTCGTCCGGCAGACCGGCCAACCGGCTCAGTCCCGGGCCCGGCCCACACGCGACCGCGACCACGTTCAGGTCCGCGAACCGCCGCTCCGGGGCCGCCGCGAGCGCGTCGGCGGTACCGCGCCACATCGACTCGGCCGGGCCGCCCAGGTGTTCCAGCACGGTGACCTCGCTCGTACCGAAGCCGCGCGCCACCAGCAGCGCCGCCGCCCGCCCGGGGGTCAACCCGTCCGCGCTGAGCACCAACACCCGTCGGTCGGCGGCCAGTTCGGCGGACAGGGTGTCGAGCGGTCGGCCCACCGTGCTGACCACGGCCACGGTCTGCGTCGACCAGCCGAGCCGCGCGCAGGCCAACGACGCCGACGAGGCCACCGGCAGCACGGTGACCCGATCGGCGCCCAACCTGCGGACCAGCGTGGCCCCGACGCCGAAGAACATCGGGTCACCGCTGGCCAGTACGCACACCCGTCGGGACGCCGCCAGGTGGGCCACGAAGCCCACCTGGAACGGCGACGGCCACGCGACCCGCTCGGATCCGGTGTCCGGCACCATCGCCAAATGCCGTGCCCCGCCGACCACTACCTCGGCCTCGCCCACCAATGCCCGCGCCGCCTCGGACAGTCCGACCCACCCGTCGTCCCCGATCCCGACCACGGACACCGGACCGGTGCCGGTGAACGGTGCCCCCGCCAGAGACACCGCGTCCGACACCGGCCGCGACACGGGATTCCCGTCAGCCATCCCCCGCGTCCTCGCCGCCTTCGAGATCGCCCTCGACATCCAGGTACACCTCGCGCAGCCCGTCGAGCGTGGCCGCCTCCGGCTTCTCCCACATGCCCCGGTCGGCCGCCTCGAGCAGCCGCTCGGCGATCCCGCGCAGCGCCCACGGGTTGGACGTGCGCATGAACTCGCGGTTGGTCTCGTCCAGGACGTATTCGCCCGCGAGCTTCTCGTACATCCAGTCCGCCACCACGCCGGTGGTGGCGTCGTAGCCGAACAGGTAGTCCACGGTGGCCGCCAGCTCGAACGCGCCCTTGTAGCCGTGCTTGCGCATCGCCTCGATCCAGCGCGGGTTGACCACCCGGGCGCGGAACACCCGTGCGGTCTCCTGCTGGAGGGTGCGGGTGCGGACCGCGTCGGGCATGGTCGAGTCGCCGATGTACGCGGCCGGCGCGGTCCCGGTCAGTGCGCGCACCGCGGCGACCATGCCGCCGTGGTACTGGAAGTAGTCGTCCGAGTCGGCGATGTCGTGCTCGCGCGTGTCGGTGTTCTTGGCCGCGACCGCGATCCTGCGGTACGCGTCCTCCATGTCCTCACGCGCGAACACCCCGTCCAGGCCCCGCCCGTAGGCATAGCCGCCCCACGTCGCGTACACCTCGGCCAGGTCCGCGTCGTCGCGCCAGGTGCGCGCGTCGATCAGCGGCAGCAGGCCCGCGCCGTACGCGCCCGGCCGCGAGCCGAACACGCGCGTGGTGGCGCGCCGCGCGTCGCCGTGCCGCGCGACGTCCGCCCGCACGTGTGCCCGGACGTAGTTGTCCTCCTCCGGCTCGTCCGCCTCCGCGGCCAGCCGCACCGCGTCGTCGAGCAGCAACACCACGTGCGGGAAGGCATCCCGGAAGAAGCCGGAGATGCGCACCGTCACGTCCACGCGCGGGCGGCCCAGTTCGGCGGGCGGGATCGTCTCGATCCCCGTCACCCGGCGCGACGCGTCGTCCCAGATCGGCCGCACGCCCAGCAGCGCCAGCACCTCGGCGATGTCGTCGCCGCTGGTCCGCATCGCGCTGGTGCCCCAGACCGAAAGGCCGACCGAGCGCGGCCAGTTCCCGTCGTTGTCGGCGCGGTAGCGGGCCAACAGCGAGTCGGCGAGCGCCTGTCCGGTCTCCCAGGCCAGTCGGCTGGGGATCGCCTTCGGATCCACCGTGTAGAAGTTGCGGCCGGTCGGCAGCACGTTGACCAGCCCGCGCAGCGGCGAACCGCTGGGCCCGGCCGCGACGTAGCCGCCCTCCAGGGCATGCAGCACCGCGCCGATCTCGTCCCCGGTGCGGTCCAGGCGCGGCACGATCTCGGTCGCCGCGAACGCCAACACCTCGGCGACGGCGGGCGATTCGCCGCCCAGCACCTCGGCGGTGACAGCCGCCGCCCGAGTCGGATCCCAGTCGGCCGCCTCCATCGCCGCGACCAGCCGGTGCGCCCGGTCCTCGGCGTCGTCGGTCTCGGTGCGCGAGGCGCTGCCGCCCTCGACCAGACCGAGGGATTCGCGCAACCCCGGCAGCGCGGCGGCCCGTCCGCCCCACACCTGACGTGCCCGCAACATCGCGGTGACCAGGTTGATCCGGCCCTCGCCGGTGGGCGCGCTGCCCAGGATGTGCAGGCCCTCGCGGATCTGCGCGTCCTTGACCTCGCACAGCCACCCGTCCAGGTGCAGGATCAGGTCGTCGAACTCGGCCTCGTGCGGCCGGTCGGTGATGCCGAGGTCGTGGTCCAGCTTGGTGGCCTGGATCAGCGTCCAGATCTGGCTCTGCAGGGCCGGGCCCTTGGCGGGGTCGAGCGCCTGCACGTTGGCGTATTCGTCGAGCAGTTGCTCCAGGCGGGTCAGGTCGCCGTACGTCTCGGCGCGCGCCATCGGCGGCACGAGGTGGTCGACGATGATCGCGTGCGCGCGCCGCTTGGCCTGTGCGCCCTCGCCCGGGTCGTTGACCAGGAACGGGTACACCAGCGGCAGATCGCCCAGCACCGCGTCGGGACCGCACTCCGCGGACAGCCCCAGGTTCTTGCCCGGCAGCCACTCCAACGTGCCGTGCTTGCCCAGGTGTACGAGGGCGTGTGCGCCGAAGCCGCCCGGCCCGGCGGGCGCGTCCAGCCACCAGTAGGCGGCCAGGTAGTGGTGGCTCGGCGGCAGGTCCGGGTCGTGGTAGATGGCGACCGGGTTCTCGCCGAAGCCGCGCGGCGGCTGGATGATCAGGATGACGTTGCCCGCGCGCAGCGCGGCGAGCACGATCTCGCCCTCCGGATCGCGCGAGTGGTCCACGTACAGCTCGCCGGGCGGCGGGCCCCAGTGCTCCTCGATGTTCGCGCGCAGCCCCAGCGGCAGGGTGGCGTAGCGCTCGCGGTAGGCGGCGGCGGAGATCCGGACCGGGTTGCCTTCGAGCTGCCCCTCCGTCAACCACTCGGGGTCCTGGCCGCCGGCCGCGATCAGCGCGTGGATCAGCGCGTCGCCGTCCGGGGGTTCCAGACCCGGCAGCGCGTCGGCGCCGTCGAGCGCGCCGACGTCGTAGCCGGCCGCGCGCATCGCGCGCAGTAGCGCGACCGCCGAGGCGGGGGTGTCCAGGCCGACGGCGTTGCCGATCCGGGAGTGTTTGGTCGGGTACGCGGAGAGCACCACGCCGACCCGGCGCTCCGCGGCCGGTACGTGCCGGAGCAGGGCGTGTCGTACCGCGATCCCGGCCACCCGGGCGGCCCGTTCGGGGTCGGCCGCGTAGTGGGTGAGCCCGTCCGCGCCGGTCTCCTTGAACGAGAACGGGACGGTGATCAGCCGGCCGTCGAACTCCGGTACGGCCACCTGGGTGGCCGCGTCCAGCGGCGACAGGCCCGCGTCGCCGGCCTCCCACTCGGCCCGGCTGGTGGTGAGGTTGAGCGCTTGGAGGATGGTGATGTCGAGTCCGGCCAGCGCGCCGACGTCCCACTGCTCGTCGTCGCCGCCGGCGGACACCTCGGCGGGCTTGGCCCCACCGGCGCCGCCCGCCGCGAGCACGGTGACCAGGAGCGCGTCCAACTCGCCGAGCGCGGCGAACAACGACTCGTCGGCGCCGCGCAGCGAGGCGCACCAGATCGGTACCGGCCGCCCACCCGCGTTCTCGATCGCCGTGCACAGGTCGGCCACGAACGCGGTGTTCCCGGCCAGGTGGTGCGCGCGGTAGTACAGCACGCCCACCGCCGGACCGTCGCCGCCGGACGCCGTGCGGTCGAGCCGCCCCCAGGAGGGCACCTCGACGGGCGGCTCGAAGCCGAAGCCGGTGAGCAGCAGCGTGTCGGACAGGAAGCGGTACAGCTGGGTCAGGTTGGCCGGGCCGCCCTGGGCGAGGTAGGCGTGCGCCTGCGCACTCACCCCGGCGGGCACCGTGGCCAGTTCCATCAGCGCCGCGTCGGCGGCGAGTTCGCCGCTGACCACGACCACCGGGCGCGGTCCGGCGAGCAGCGCGTCCAGGCCCGCCTCCCAGGCGCGCCGGCCGCCGAGCAGGCGGACCACGACGAGGTCGGTGCCGTCGAGAAGCGCGGGCAGGTCGGCCACGTCCACCCGGGAGGGGTTGGCCAGGCGCCAGTCGCCCTCGCTCGCCTTGGCGCTGAGCAGGTCGGTGTCGGAGGTGGAGAGGAGGAGGATCACCGGGAGCCTCCGGCGGGGACGATGCCGAGGGCCGACCGGCGGGGCGGGTGGCCGCCGGGCGTGGAGTGGACGGGCGTGTGGCCGCCGGGCGTGTGGTCGCCGGGCGTACGTCGGCCGGGTGTACGTCGGCTGGGTGTGCAAGAACGCCGGCAGGACGAAATCGTCACCTGGAAGCGCCTCTCCGGGGTCCGCGCCCCATCGGACTCGGGGTGAGACGCGCAGTTCCTGACTCCCGGTCGCGCCGTGGTCGACGTCGGTCGACGTCGTACGGCGGAGCCGGTCACAGTGGCGGGACCGTCCCGGGATCGCACCGGGTTCCTGCCACGCCCTCCCCGCGCCGGTAGGGCCGGCGCGGGGCCAGCATTGCTCAGTGGCCCGCCTTGACGCAACATGCCCGGATCGGCGTGGGCGGCGGGGGTGACACATGTCACCGACGCCCGCCCGTCGGCTCGCCCGCCGCGCCCGCGCTCAGCCGCTCTTGCGGACTCGCTCCACGAACGCGCCGAACTCGTCGGCGACCTCGTCCTCGGTCCACTCCAGGGCGGGTTCGGCGACGGTGATCTCCGTGTACGACAGGCCCGGCAGCCCCGGCTCGGTCCAGCGGCCGGTGAGCCACACGCCACGCTCGACGGCGTACTCGACGTTCACCCGGTTGAGCAATTCGGCCGGGTACGGCAGCCACGCCTGGAACTGGTGGGTGTGCGGGACCGCCGGGAACACCCTGGTCCGCGGCACCCGGGCAAGGCCGGCCGCCACCGTTGCGGCATGCCCGACGCAGGTCGCCAGCCGGGGCAGGGTCTCGGTGAGCGCGGCCAGCGCCTCCAGCGCCATCGGCCAGGCCTGGAACGGTCGCCCGCCGTAGCGGTGGCGCCACGCGTGCGCCTCCTCGATCAGCTCGGCGTCGCCCGCGAGAGCGGCCCCGGCGCTCGCGCCGAGGCCCTTGTAATAGGACACGTACACCGAGTCGAACAGGTCGACGATCTCGGTCAGCCCGTGTCCGAGCCCCGTGGTGCTCTCCCACAGCCGGGCACCGTCCAGGTGCAGCGCGGCGTCCCGATCCCGGGCGGCCTGTACGACGGCGATCAGCTCGTCCCAGGCGGGCAGTACGAAGCCGTGGTCGCGCAGCGGGAGTTCGTAGAAGAGCGTGCCGAATCGCTCGGCGCTGCTCCGGACGTCGTCGGCGGTGATCTGCCCCGGCCCCTGGGCGAGCACGAGCGGCCGGAGCCCGGACAGGACCGAGATCGCGTCACGCTCGTAGGTCAGCGGGTGGGCGCGGGGGTGGATGCCGACCACGTCGGATCCCGTGGCTCCGGCATGGATGCGCAGCGCGGCCTGCTGGGCCATCGTGCCGGTGGGGAAGAGCAGCGCCGCCTCGGTGCCGAGCAGCTCGGCGGTCCGGGCCTCCAGGCGGGCAACGGCGCCGCCGTCACCGTAGGTGTCCGGCCATTCGTCGGGGTCGACGTTCTCCCGCGCGTAGGCGTCGAGCCGGGCCAGCCGCTCGGCGACCGTGGCGGGCCGTACCCCGGACAGGATCCGGCCGCATGCACGGATCACGCGCATGCGGCCGACGTGCTCGTCGTTGCCGATGTATGCCATGGGGGCATCATGCAACGCGCGGGGATCGCTCCGGTACGCGCACACGGCCCGCCCCCTGAAGGGGACGGGCCGTGCGGGTGGTGCGGCGTGGATCAGACGGTGATGTTCTCCGCCTGCGGGCCCTTCTGGCCCTGCACGGAGTCGTAGCTGACCTTCTGACCTTCGGTCAGCTCACGGAAGCCCTGCGACTGGATCGCCGAGTAGTGCGCGAAGACATCCGGGCCGCCGTCGTCCGCCTGGATGAAGCCGAAGCCCTTTTCCGCGTTGAACCACTTCACGGTTCCAGTAGCCATACAAATCTCCTTCGTGGTGCCGAATGCGGACGTGCACACACGCACATCCACAGGCCGCAACAGCAATTCACTCTTCACACGAATCCGGTCTGGATAAACAAAAAGCGCCCGACGGTCACGACCGTAAGGCGCTCACAAAATTCATGGGAACCACTACTGCAACTGCCTCGAGGCTAGCACGGAAATGTCGCGGGGCTCGGGAGGCGGAGAAATATTTCCGGTCGAGGGCCGCGTGTCGGCTACTCGCGGGGCGCCTTCGGCTCGGGTTCCGGCTGTGGTTCCGGCTTCGGCTTCGGCTCGGTGAACCCCAGCTCCGCGAGGATCGCCGCCGTGTGCTCGCCGACCGCCGGGATCGGGCCCATCGCCGGTTCGCGGCCGGCCACCGTGACCGGCGGCAGCAGCGCGCGCAGCGGGCCGGCCGGGGACTCGACGGTGCGCAGTCGGTCACGGGCGGCGAGTTGCGGGTGGTCGGCGAATTCGGCGACGGTGCGCATCCGGGCGTTGGCGATGCCGACCGCGTCCAGGCCCGCCACGATCTCGTCGGCCGTACGGTCCGCGAAGGCGGCCTCGATCAGCACGGTCAGCCGCTCGTTGGCCGCCACCCGCAGCGAATTGCTGCGAAAGTCCGGATCCTCGACCAAATCCGGCCGCCCGAGCACCCGTTCGCAGAGCGCGGCCCACTCGCGATCGTTCTGCACACCCACGAACACCTGCCCGCCGCCGCCCACGCGGTACGGCCCGTAGGGCGCGATCGCCGCATGCCGGGCCCCGGTTCGTGGCGGGGGTGTGCCGCCGTAGGTCGCGAAGTAGTACGGGAACCCCATCCACTCGCCGAGCGCATCGAGCATCGAAACCTCGAACGAGCTGCCCTCGCCCGTGAGTTGCCGCTCGTAGAGCGCGGTGAGCAATCCGGTGAAGGCATACATCGCGGCGGCGATGTCGGCGATCGGAATCCCCGCCTTGGCCGGCTCCTCGGCGGTACCGGTGACCGACAGCAGTCCCGCCTCGCACTGCACGAGCAGGTCATACGCCTTCTTGTCCCGATAGGGTCCCGCGGTCCCATAACCCGATATTCCACAAACGATCAGCCGAGGAAATCTGGCCCGCAATTCCGCCGCGCCGAGCCCGAGCCGATCGGCCGCGCCCGGAGCCAGGTTCTGCACGAACACATCGGCCCGGGCCAGCAGTCGATCCAAAATCTCCGGCGCCCGCTCGTCCTTCACGTCGAGCGTCAGACTTTCCTTCCCCCGATTGGCCCAGACGAAGTGGCTGGACAAACCCTCGACGGTCTCGTCGTACGCCCGGGCGAAATCCCCCGCCCCGGGCCGCTCGATCTTGATCACCCGGGCGCCGAGATCCGCCAGTTGGCGTGTGGCGTACGGCGCGGCGATGGCCTGTTCGAGCGAGACGACGGTGACACCCGTGAGCGGTAGGAACACGCCCCCATCCTGACAGAGCCGGGCCCGCGCACGGCCGCTCGGCGGCGGCGAACCCTTCGGTCCGGGCCGAAGCGTCCCGGGGTGATGATGGCGGCATGGACTCGATCGCACGTGCCTCCGATCCGGATTCGGTGCCTCGCCTCGCCGCGCTCGCCGCGTTGCTCGCGGACGAGACGCGGGCGGCGGTGTGCCTGGCCCTGCTGGATCGGCGGGCCTGGACCGCCGGCGAGTTGGCCCGGCACTGCGGGGTCGCGCCGTCCACGATCAGCGAGCACCTGAGCCGCCTCGTCGAGGGTGGCCTGCTGGTCGGGGAGCGGCAGGGGCGGCACCGGTATGTGCGGTTGGCCGATGCGGGGGTGGCGCGGCTGGTCGAGGACCTGGCCGCGTACACGACGCCGGCGACCCCTCGGCCGGCGGCGTCGCTGCGGGCGCACTCGGCCGGCGCGGCCCTGGCCCGGGGGCGTACCTGCTACGACCATCTGGCCGGCCGGCTCGGTGTGGCGATCACCGACGCGCTCACCGCCCGGGGTCTGCTCCGCCAGGACGCCGGCTTCGCGATCACCGACGCGGGCCTGGCCTGGCTCACGGAGCTCGGCGCCGACCTCACCACCTCCGGCAAACGCCCCCTGGCCCGCCCCTGCCTGGACTGGACCGAACGCCGCCACCACCTGGCCGGCACGGCCGGCGCCGAACTGTGCCGGCTGTTCCTGTCCCGGGGCTGGACCGAACGTGTCGGTACGGGCCGCGCGGTCCGAGCCACCGAGGCCGGCCGCACCGAACTGGGCCGGATGTTGGGCATTCGGGCGGAGGAGTTCGAGGTGACGGCGGGCGGCACGGCTCCGGCCCGAGCGGAAGTCGGCGGCCTCACATGCGCGTGAACGCCGCTCGATAGCCGCTGGGCGTCAGGCCGGTGCGGCGGAGCAGGTGTTTGCGCAGGGAATCCGTGGTGCCGATGCCGCTGTTGTGGGCCACCTGTTCCATGGTCAGGTTCGTCGATTCCAGCAACTCCCGGGCCCGGTCGATGCGTTGGTGGAGGAGCCATTGCAGGGGGCTGAGGCCGGCCTCGGCGTGGAAGCGGCGGGTGAGGGTGCGCACGCTGGTGTTCGCGTGGGCGGCGAGGTCGGCCAGGGTGAGCGGGTGGTCGAGCCGGGCCAGGGCCCAGGCGCGGGTTTCGGCGAGCGATACGCCGTTCTCCGCCGGGAGGGGCGTTTCGATGAACTGGGCCTGGCCGCCCGGGCGGACCGGGGCCGCGACGACCAGGCGGGCGACGGTGTTGGCGATCGCCGCGCCGTGGTCGGTGCGGATCAGGTGCAGGCACAGGTCGATACCGGCGGACAGACCGGCGGAGGTCAGGATCGGCCCGTCCTCGACGTACAGCACGTCGGGTCGCAGGTCGACGGCCGGGAAGCGGCGGCGGAACTCGTCGGTCATGGTCCAGTACGTGGTGGCCGCGCGCCCGTCGAGCAGGCCGGCCTGGGCCAGCACGAAGGCGCCGGTACAGATCGACGCGACGCGTTTGCCGGCCGCCCCGGCGGTGCGCAGCGCGGTCAGGATCCTCGGGTCGGCGTCGGCGCGAGCTCCGGTGCCGGTGACCACGACCGTGTCGGCGGTGTCGATCGTGTCCAGGCCGTGCGGCACCACGATGTCGAGGCTGCCGGTGCCGACGACGGGGCCGGGATCGGCGGTGCACACCCGCACCTCGTACCCGGGCGCGCCGTCGGCCAGTTCGACGGCGCCGAGCACCAGTTCCGGAATGGACAGGTCGAAAGTGGTCACCGGCGGCACGGCCACGACGGCTATTCGATGCATGGCCCCCGACGTGACCCCCATGGCCCGAACCTCCGGATGTTTGGCATTCCGGCCACTACCGTACGCCCGGGCGGAAGCGGAAGGCTGGGCACGTCCGTTCGGACATCCCCCGCCACCCCCCTTTCCCTCCTGGAGTGATCATGTCCACATCCGCCGTGTTCCACGTCGTGGTCGGCGCCGGCACCACCGGTACCGCCACCGCCCTGCTCCTGGCCGAGTCCGGCGAGCGGGTCCGTGTCGTCACCCGGCGCGGCGGCGGCCCGGAGCATCCCTTGATCGAACGAGTCGCCGCCGACGCGTCCGACGCCGCGCGCCTGACCGAACTCACGCGTGGCGCCGCTACGTTGTTCAACTGCGCGATGCCGGCCTACGACCGCTGGCCCACCGACTGGCCACCGTTGGCCGCCGCGCTGTTGACGGCGGCGGAGCGGACGGGGGTGCGCTATGTGATGCTCGGCAACGTATACGGCTACGGCCCGGTGGACGGGCCGATGACCGAGGACCTGCCGATGGCGCCGACCACGGTCAAGGGCCGGGTCCGGGCCGACATGTGGACCGACGCGCTGGACGCGCACGAGGCGGGCCGGGCCCTGGTCACCGAGGTGCGCGCAAGCACGTACCTCGGCGTGGGCGTGGCCTCGCTGTTCAACTTCGTGGTCGTCCCGAACGTGCTCGCCGGCACCCCGGCCGCGGTCCCCGACGACCTCGACGCGCCCCAGAGTTGGTCCTACAACGGCGACGTCGCCCGCACCCTGGTCGCGGCGGCCCGCTCCCCCGAATCCTGGGGCCGCGCCTGGCACGTCCCGTCGTCCACCGCCTCCATCCGCACCCTGACCACCCACTTCGCCACCCTGACCAACTCCCCGACCCCGACCCTGACCCGAATGTCGATCAACGAACTACGCGCGCTGGGCCGGGAAAACCCGATCATCGCCGAGTTCGAGGAAATGCTCTACCTGACGGACGGCACCTCCCACCTGGACGCCACGACAACCACCGAACACCTGAAAATCACAGCCACCCCCACGAAGACCACCCTCACCGAACTGGCAACCGCCGCAAGCAAGTAGCCCAGCGGACGGCGCGGTGGCGAGGGAAGCCGTTCGGCCCCGGGAGCCGAGTCGCGATACTGAGCGCCATGACACAGACCCCGGACCCGGACCCGACGGCGGTCCCGTTCTCCCGGATCAAGGTCCGGGTCGGCGCCCTCGTCTTCTGCGGCGCCGAGATCGCCCTGATCCGACGTGACCGTGGCGGCTCCCCGCTCTACGTCCTGCCCGGCGGCAACGTCGAGGAGGGCGAGGATTTCGCGACGGCCCTACGCCGCGAACTCGTCGAAGAACTCGACCTCGACGTAGAGCGGGTCGAGGGCGGCGAGCTGTTGTGGATCCTCGACCAGCGCGTCAGCCGCCCGGGTCGCACCCCGCCGCCACGCAAAATCCACCTGATCCACCGCCTGCACATCACCCCCGAAATCCGCGCCCGCCTCGCGGCGCACGAGCGGGACGAACTCCCCGACGGAAGCCACGAAGTCGGCACGATCGTATGGATCGACTACCGCAAAACCGCCGAACTTCTCGTCTTCCCACCGATCACCGGGCCTCTCACCGCCCTACCCACCCCACATGCCCCCACCACTGACGCCGCCTTGCCCCCGGTGACCGACGAGACATACACCTGGCGCTGAAGGACCTCGCGCCCATCCTCCGCCGATAGCGTCGGCGACCGATCGCAGCCGTCGCCCGCCGCGCCGTCTCGGGTCAGGGGAAGAGGGCGTGCAGCTTGGGGAGGAGTCGGGCTCGGGCGGTGTCGGTGAGGCCGTCGTCCGGTGGGCTCGGATCGGCCGGGAGGTCGATGTCCAGGGCGTCCAACGCGTTTTCCAGGCCGTCCTCCAGTCCCGTTCGCGCCTCGTATGCCTCTGCGGCGACGTAGGCCAGTTCCTCCCACTGCGGCCATTCCGCGTCGGACCAGGATTCGAACGGCCGGCCGGCCAGGCACCGCACCTCCGGCAGGTCGGCGAGCGCGTCCGGGTCCGCGACCACCCGCTCGTAGGCGTCGCGGCCCAGGCCGATCACCCAGGGTTGGAAGTACCAAAAGCCGTCGTCGGAGCAGAAACCACCCATGATCCGCGCGGCGGCGGCCCACGACATCCACGTGTCCAGCGGCCGGCGCACCTCGTCCAGGCCGACCTGGAAGCCCACGATCTCCGGCAGCGGAAGGCCCGAGAGCCGATCGCACAACACGCGCAGGCGTTCGTTCGGGTCGGCGCCGGTCCGGCGGGCTTCCTCGATCAGGTTCCACACGTCGTCTCGATGCACGATCGCCACCCTGCCGGCCGGGTCCGACACAGCCGCCACGACGCCGCTGCGGATGGCCGACCGGATCGAATCTGCGAGGCCCATGGCGGAAACATCCTGGCATCTGCAAGGATGACGCTCCGCAGGCGACGGCCCGGCCGCCGCCTGCGTACATCGGCTTCGCTCCGGCGGGAGAGACGCGCGTGGCTAGGATCCGGCCGTGAACACGTTCGGAATCGGTGACGCGGCGGCTCTGCTCGGTGTGAGCGCGGACACGGTGCGGCGATGGGTGGACTCCGGTCGACTCGACGCGCGGCGGGACGAGAACGGTCGGCGGGTGGTGGACGGTGCGGCGTTGGCCGCGTTCGCCCGCTCGACGGCCGCCGGCGACGCCCGCGCGGACAGCGAACGGCTCGGCTGGTCGTCGGCGCGCAACCGCTTCCGCGGCATCGTCACCGACGTCCGCAAGGACACGGTGATGGCCCAGGTCGAGATCCAGGCCGGGCCGTACCGGGTGGTCTCGCTGATGAGCGCCGAGGCCGCGGACGAACTCGGCCTCCGGGTCGGCGTCCTCGCCACCGCGGTCGTGAAGTCGACGAATGTCATGGTGGAGCGGACCGAGGGCGCGCGCGAGCACTCCCTCGAATAGCTGGGAGTGGGCACAGTGGGCGCAATCGGGACGGTGCGAGCCAGGCGGGCGATCGCGGCGACGCTGCTCGCGGGGGCGATGGTGACCCTTGCCGCGTGCGGCGGCGACGACGACGGGAAGAAGAGCGACAAGGACGCCCCGAAGGCCGCCCCGCAGGCCCCCGGCAGCACGCCCGCCGCCGATGCCAAGCCGCTCAAGGGCACCGTCACCGTGTTCGCCGCCGCCTCGCTGACCGAGACGTTCACCGCACTGGGCAGGCAGTTCGAGACCGCCCACCCCGGCGTCACCGTCAAGTTCAACTACGGGGGCAGCTCGGCGCTCGCCGCGAGCATCAACCAGGGTGCGCCCGCCGACGTGTTCGCCTCCGCCGACGAGAAGAACATGAAGCTCGTCACCGACGGCAAGAGCGCCGACGGCACACCCACCGCGTTCGCGAAGAACACCCTCCAGATCGCGGTGGCCCCGGGCAACCCGAAGAACATCAAGTCGCTCGCCGACCTCAAGCGGGACGGCCTCAAGGTCGCCCAGTGCGCCCCGCAGGTCCCGTGCGGCGCCGCCGCCAAGACCGCGCTCGACGCGGGCGGCGTCAAGTTCACCCCGTCGACGCTCGAACAGGACGTCAAGGCCGCGCTGACCAAGCTCACCCTCGGCGAGGTGGACGCCGCGCTCGTGTACCGCACCGACGTCAAGGCCGCGGGTGCCAAGGTGGTCGGCGTGGACTTCCCCGAATCCGCCCAGGCGGTCAACACGTACCCGATCGTCCCGCTCGCGAAGGCGCCCAACGCCGACGCGGCCAAGGCGTTCGTCGCCTTCGTCCTGGCCGAGCCCGGCCGCACCGCGCTGACCGCGGCGGGTTTCCAGGCCCCGTGATCGGCTCTCCCCGGGTCCGCCGCCGCGTGCGGGCCGAACGTCCGCGCCGCGGCGGCGCGCCCCTGGCCCTGCTCGTCCCCGGCCTGATCGGCCTGGTGTTCCTGGTGCTGCCGCTGCTCGGACTGCTGATCCGGGCGCCGTGGAGCAACCTGGGGAGCCAACTCGGCAGCGGCGAGGTCCGCGAGGCGCTGAAGCTCTCCCTGTTCACCGCGACGATGGCCACCGGCATCGTGCTTGTGCTCGGTGTGCCGCTGGCGTGGCTGCTCGCCCGTACCGACTTCCCCGGGCGACGCCTGGTCCGGGCGCTGGTCACCCTGCCGCTGGTGCTGCCGCCGGTGGTGGGTGGCGTGGCGCTGCTCCTGGTGCTGGGCCGCAGGGGCATCGTCGGCGAGTGGCTGGACGACACGTTCGGCTACACGCTGCCGTTCACCACCACCGGGGTGATCGTGGCCGAGGCGTTCGTGGCGATGCCGTTTTTGGTGATCAGCGTCGAGGGCGCGCTGCGAGCGGCGGATCCGCGGTACGAGGAGGCCGCGGCCACGCTGGGCGCGTCCCGCTGGACCGCGTTCCGCCGGGTCACCCTGCCGCTGATCGCCCCTGGCGTGGCGGCGGGCGCGGTACTCGCGTGGGCCCGCGCGCTCGGCGAGTTCGGCGCCACCATCACCTTCGCCGGCAACTTCCCGGGCAAGACCCAGACGATGCCGCTCGCCGTCTACCTCGCGCTCGAAACCGATCCGGAGGCGGCGATCGTGCTCTCCCTGGTGTTGTTGGCGGTGTCCGTGCTGATCCTGGCGGGCCTGCGCGAGCGTTGGATGACCACGTCGTGACCGGCCTCGACAAGACACCCGACGCGGCGCCCGACCCGGCACCCGACGCGACCTCCGGTCTCGACGCGCATCTCGTGGTCGCGCGCGACGCGTTCCGCCTGGACGTACACCTGACCGCCGCGCCCGGCGAGGTGGTCGCGCTGCTCGGCCCCAACGGCGCCGGCAAGACCACCGCGCTGCGCGCCCTGGCGGGCCTGACCCCCCTCGGCGGCGGGCACACCCGGCTCGCCGGCGTCGACCTGGACGATCCGGGGCGACGCCGCTACACCCCGCCCGAGCGGCGGCCGGTGGGCGTGGTGTTCCAGGACTACCTGCTCTTCCCGCACCTGTCCGCGCTGGACAACGTCGCCTTCGGCCTGCGCTGCCAGGGCGTCGGCCGGCGCGAGGCGCGCGCGCGGGCGGCCGAATGGCTGGAGCGGGTCGGCCTGGCCGAGCACGCCGGCGTCAAGCCGGGTCGGCTCTCCGGCGGCCAGGCGCAGCGGGTCGCGCTCGCCCGGGCGCTGGCCACCCACCCCCGGTTGCTGCTCCTGGACGAGCCGCTGGCCGCCCTCGACGCGCGCACCAGGGTGGAGATCCGCGCCACGCTGCGCCGGCATCTCGCCGACTTCGACGGCGTCGCGGTGGTGATCACCCACGATCCGCTCGACGCGATGGTGCTGGCCGACCGGCTCACCGTGATCGAGGCGGGCCGCGCGGTCCAGGACGGCACCCCGGCGGAGGTGGCCCGGCATCCGCGCACCGACTACGTGGCCCGCCTGGTCGGCCTGAACCTGTACCGCGGCACCACCTCCGCCGGCGGCGTCGAGCTGGCCGCCGGGCAGCGGCTGGTGGTCGCCGAACTCCCGGACGCGGCCGAGGTGTTCGTGGCCTTCCCGCCGTCGGCGGTGACGCTGTACCGCAGCCGCCCCGACGGCAGCCCGCGCAACCTGTGGCAGGTCGAGGTGGACGGCATGGAACTGCACGGCGACACGGTGCGCGTCGAGTTGACCGGCCCGGTGCCGCTGCTCGCCGACGTCACGCCACTGTCCGTCGCCGAACTCGAACTCGCGCCCGGGAAGCCGGTATGGGCGGCGGTGAAGGCCACCGAGGCGCGTGCGTACCCGGCCTGAACACCGTTGCCGCGCGCGATGACGGTGCGAGCGTGCACCATGGTCCCCGTGACGAGCCTGACCACCACCGACGCGACCCGTGCCCGGATGAGTCGCCAACGCAGCAAGGACACCGACGTCGAGGTCGCGCTGCGCCGTGTCCTGCACGGCATGGGACTGCGCTACCGGGTGCACCGCCGCCCGCTCAAGGGCATCCGCCGCGAGGCCGACGTCGTCTTCGGCCCGGCCAAGGTCGCCGTCTACGTCGACGGCTGCTTCTGGCACGGCTGCCCGGTGCACGCGACCTGGCCCAAGCGCAACGCCGAGTTCTGGAAGACCAAGATCGAGGGAAACCGCACCCGCGACGCGGACACCGACAGGCGGATGGCGGAAGCCGGCTGGTTGGTCGTGCGGGTCTGGGAGCACGAGGACGCGGTCGTCGCGGCGGCCAGGGTTCGGGATGCGGTGATCGCCAGGCGCGCGGCCGGCTAACCTGTCCGCATGGCACGACCCATCACCATGATCGACCTGTTCGCGGGCTGCGGTGGAATGACGTCCGGGTTCGCCGCCGCGAAGGGCTTTCGGCCGGTCATGGCGGTCGAGTGGAACCTGCACGCGGCCGCGACCTACGCCGCCAACTTCGGCGAGGCGCACATGCGCTGGGGCGACATCGCGGAGATCCCGGACCGGGACATCCCGCGCGCCGACGTGATCATCGGCGGCCCGCCCTGCCAGGGTTTCTCCAACCTCGGCAGCCGCAACGTGGAGGATCCGCGCAACAAGCTCTGGAAGGAATACCTGCGCTTCGTGCGTCGGGCCAAGCCCAAGGTGTTCGTGATCGAGAACGTGGACCGCTTCCAGAAGTCCGCCGAGTTCGCGCTGTTGCTCGCCGAGGCGCAGCCCGGCGGCCTCCTGGAGGGGTACGAACTGACCGACGCGCTGCTCCCTGCGGTGGACTACGGCGTTCCGCAGCGCCGCAAGCGGGCGATCGTGATCGGCTCGCGGATCGGCCGGATCAAGGCGCCCGAGCCGACCCACGGCCCCGGCCGGCGGCTGCGCTGGAGCACCGTCCACGACGCGATCGCGGATCTGCCGCGCGTGCCCGGGACGACCAGCCTGCCCACGTCGAAGACCGAGTTCTTCGGCCGCCCGGTGCCCGGCGTGTTCAAGGAGGCCGACCTGCACCTCGGCCGCACGCCGACCGAGCGCTCGCTGCTGCGCTACGACTGCGTGCCGCCCGGCGGCGGCCGGTTCGACCTGCCCGACCATCTGCTTCCCGACTGCTGGCGGAACAAGAAGACCGGCACGACGGACGTGATGGGCCGGATGCGCTGGGGCCACCCGTCGCTGACCATCCGGACCGAGTTCTACAAGCCCGAGAAGGGCCAGTATCTGCACCCGCAGTGGAACCCGGACGACCCGGCCGACCGGGTCAACCGGCCGATCACACACCGCGAGGCGGCCCGGCTCCAGTCCTTCCCGGAGACCTTCGTGTGGTGCGGGTCCAAGACCGAGATCGCGCGGCAGATCGGCAACGCGGTGCCGCCGGGGTTGGCGGAGGCGATCGCCCGGCAGCTGAAGCCGAGGTTGCGCGAGGCGGGGTGATCGGCGGTCGGGTGGTCGGCGGTCGCGGGGGGATCGGTGCCCGCGACCGGTCAGGAGGGCGTTTCCTCGTCCAGGGCGTACATCCGGGGCGGTAGTTGCTGCTCGGCCCGGTCCAGGTCGGTCCCGTCCAGGTCGAGCCATACCCGATCGCGGCGCTCGGCGGGGCGGTCGAGGCCGCTCGCGGCCCAGGTGAAGATGCCGCATACGGTGGCCCGCTCCCGGTCCGGCGCCTCGATCTGCGCGGCGAAGCAGACGGCGAGCGCGGTGCGGGTGGGGATCAGGTACCGCTCGTTGTCCGGGTCGGGCCGGCCCGTGGTGGCCGCGCGTGGGGGTTCGAGGACCTTCATCCAGGTCAGCGTCGCGCCCGGGGCCTGACCCGCGAAGCAGTCGGTGACCGCTTCGCGCAGCGCGGCGGCCGGGTCGTCGCCGAGCCAGTCGAACCAGGCGTCCTGGTCGAGCAGTTTGCCGAAGTCGTCCCGCGGCCGCCCGTGGTGCGGGTTCTCCCGGTACTCCCCGGTGAGCACCCCGTCGGGACCGACCAGCCACGCGCCGCGGATCGCCTCGCCGGGCACGTAGCCGTTCGGGTCGTCGGCGTAGGCCGGGTCGATCTCGGCGACCGAGCCGCCGGGCGACTGCGCGGCGGCGGCGGCGAGTCCGGGGTCGTCCGGAGGCTCGCGTCGTACCACGGAACCGGTCACCGGGGGCTCACCCATGCCTACCACTCTCCAGCGCTCGTCGACGGTGTCGGAGCGCTCGGCTCATCCGCGCGGCCCCGGACAAGTCGGCCATTCTCGCGCACGGCCGTGGGCGGTAGGCCCCCGGGCGACCCGCTCCGGCCCGCCGTCAGCGCCCCCAGGCGACGGTGATCGCCTTCGTATGCTCGGCCGCCTGCTCCCGGGCCGTGGCCGCCTCGGCCGCCCGGCCCAGTTCCTCGGCCAGCCGGGCCCGGCCCAGCCAGTTGTACGGGCTGCTCGGTCGCAGGTTGACCCGCTCGCTCAGGAGGGTGCGGGCCAGGTCGTGCCGGTGTGCGCGCAGGGCCGCCTCGACCAGGGTCTGCTGGATCGCGTCGCGTTGCGCGTGACTGCCGCCGAAGGTGTTCAGGCGGTGCCGGATCGGGACGAGGATGTCGACGGTGTCCGGGTAGCGTCCCTGTTCGAAGGCGACCAGCGCGCGGCACACCGGCAGCCCGACCTCGGCGGTCATGGCGTGGTTGCTCACCCCGGGATGCGGGTCGGCCAGCCACCGCTCCCGGTCGCGGACCACCGCCTCGGCGTCGGCGATCCGGCCGGCGCCGAGATGGGCCATCACCGCGTGCACGTCGTTGAAGGCGTAGTACGGGCCGTCCGCGCGGGCCGCCCACGCGTCGGCCAGTCGGGCCCAGCGCTTCGGCTGTTCGCCGCCCGCGAGGTGGATGCGCCACAACAGGGCGGAGGCGTCCAGGAGTTCCATCGCGGCGCCGATCGAGCGGTCGTTGTGCAGCACGGCGTCGTAGATCGCCAGCGCCCGGTCGATCGCGCCGGCCTCGATCGCGTACAGGCCGTAGTGCCACCAGTTGTGCACGTTGAGGTAGTTGCCGCCGGACCAGTCGCCGACCCGGGCGTCCAGGAAACGGATGCCCTCGGCGAAGCGGCCCTGCATCTCGTACGTGTGCACCACCGCGTGGATCGCCCACACATCGCGCGGGTGCGCCGCCACGGCGGCCAGTCCGGCCTGTTCGGAACGCTCGTAGTGGCCGGTCTCCTCCAGGCCGAACGCGGACATCCCGAGCAGGGGCCCGTAGTGCGGATCGTCCGGATCCCACGCGCTCAGCGCGCCGCCGACGCGGTCGCGCAGCCGGGTCGCGTCGCCGGTGAAGAAGTCGATCTGATGGCCGATCGCGAGCGCGAGCGTGTCCCGGGGATGCGCCACGACCAGCTCGCGCAGGATGTCGCCGGCCCGGTGGATGTCACCCGCCAACCACGCCTCGGCGGCCCCAAGGTGGGCCGACTCGCGCGCATCCCCCCGCACCCCGCCGGCCGCGAACGCCGCAAAACGCTCCCGCGCGGCGGCGGCATCGCCCGGCTCGGTACCGAGCAGCCCGAGATAGGCGGCGAACGCATGCCCCATCGGCGCCTCGGGAGCCGCCGACAACACGGCCTCCACCTCGGCGGACACCTCCGCCCGAAAGAACAGCAGCGCATCGAGCCCACGCTCGAAGTGCCCGGCCGCCTCGACGCCCATCCCGGACAACCCGAGCTCCTGACGATCCACCAAGCCCACCGAGGTTCCTTCCGCCACACCCGAGCCCGCCCCCACCCCCGATTAAACACGCCGCGCGTACCCGGGCCGGGGCTCGTCGGGCGATTTGTCGGGATCGATGCCTTCGTTGATTCGGGTGGGACGATCGGATCGGCCTCGGGTGAACCGGCGAGACCGGTGCCCACCGTCGGCCGTATCGGACGGATCGTGCGCGCGGCGAGGCTGGGGGTGACCCGGTGTCGGCCGGGACCAGGACGGCCTCGGGACGTTGCCCATGTTCAGGAATGCTCTTCGTACGCTTGCCGCGCAGCGCATGCGGTTGGCGCTCACCGTGCTGGCGATCGTCTTCGGTGTCGCCTTCGTGGCCGGTGTGCTCACGCTCAAGGACACCATCACGGAGGCCGCCGCCACCTCGGCCGCGGACGACTTCGCCGGGGTGGGCGTGGGGGTTCGCGCCGACTCGGAGCACGGCGCCGGCGATCCCGCCGCCCTGGGGCCCCGGCTGGTGGAGCGGCTGCGTGGGCTGCCCGGCGTGGCGGCCGTGCGCGGCTCCGTCACCGGACCCGCCGTGGTGGTCGACCGCGACGGGGACCTGGTCGGTCGGGTGGAGGAGTCCGCCGGTAGCAACTACGCGCCCGGGCCGGAGGGTTTCGATCCGCTGTACCGGCTCGCCGAGGGCCGCGCGCCGAGCGCCGCCGGCGAGGTCGCCCTGGACGAGGCCGGAGCCCGGGCGGCCGGCTACCGGATCGGCGACCGGCTGCGTGTGGTCGCCGGCGGCGGCACCCTGGACGCCACCCTCGTCGGGACCGTGCACGCCGTCGACGCCCGGATCCGGCTCGGCGCCACCCTCACCCTGTTCGACACCCCCACCGCACAGCGGCTGTTCGCCGCCCCCGACACCTACGACCTGATCACCGTCGCCGCCCGCCCCGGCACACCCGACGCCGCGCTCCTGGACGCCGTCCGCCCCCTCGTCCCCGCCGGCGCCGAGGCGGTCACCGGTGCCGCGCTCACCGCGGAGCGCCGCGACCTGGCCTCGGCCGGGACCGCCGGACTGGCCACCGGGCTGCTGGTGTTCGCGGGTATCGCGCTGTTCGTCGGGACGTTCATCATCACCAACACCTTCACCATGCTCATCGGCCGCCGCACCCGCGAACTCGCGCTGCTGCGCGCGGTCGGCGCCACCCGGCGGCAGGTCACCCGCTCGGTGCGCCTGGAGGCGCTGATCACCGGCCTGGTCGGCGCGCTGCTCGGGCTGCTGCTCGGGGTCGCGCTGGCCGCCGGTCTGCTCGCGCTGCTGCGCGGCACCGACGCCGCACTGCCGCGCGGCCCGCTCGTGGTGCGGCCGGGCACGATCCTGTGGTCGCTCGTGGTGGGCATCGGGGTGACCGTCGCCGCCGCGTGGCTGCCCACCCGCAAGGTGGCCCGGATCGCTCCGATGGCGGCGCTGCGCGCGAATCCGCCGAACCCGGCCGGGCTGTTCCGGCGCAATCTGGCCGGCCTGCTCATGATCGGCGGGGGTGTCGGCGGCGGTTATGCCACGGTCAAGGCCGCTCCCGGCGGCAACGGCGAGCCGGTTCTGGTCACGGTGTGCGGCGTGCTGGCCGTCACCGGCGTGCTGATGCTGATCCCGCTGCTTTCGGTCGGCGTCATCGGGGTGCTCGCGCGACCGCTGACCCGGGTGTTCGGGGTGACCGGGACGCTGGCGAGCCGCAACGCGCTGCGGGATCCGCGCCGCACGGCCGCGACCGCCTCCGCACTGATGATCGGCCTGTTCCTGGTCACCGGCCTGACCGTGATCGGCGCGTCGCTCAAGGACAGCCTCGACCACGCGGCGGCGCGCGGGCTGACCGCCGACTACGCGGTGTCCACCACGCTGCGCGACCCGATGGCCGCCGCGACGGTGGACCGCATCGGCCGGTTGCCGCACGTCGAGGCGGCGAGCGTGTACCGCACCGTGACCGCGCGGATCGGCGACGCCGAGCAGGAGGTCGCCGCGCTGGACCCGGTCGCGGGCCCGAAGGTGATGCGCCTCGACTTCGTCGCGGGCGGTCCCGAGGCGCTGGGCACGGACCTGCTCGTGGAGCGGGTCGAGGCCCAGTCGCGGGGGCTGGGCATCGGCGCGAGCGTGCCGGTGACGTACCCCGACGGCACGTCCGGCACCCTGCGCGTCGGCGGGATCTACCGGGCCAATCCGATCGTGCTCCCCTACCTCGTCTCCACCCGCACCCTCGACCCGCACCTCGAACGCCCGCTCGGCCGCCAGGTGTTCGTCAAGAGCGCACCGGGCGAGGCGCGGGCCCTGGAGGCGACCCTGAAGGACGTCTTCGGAGCCGATCCGGCCCTGCGCGTGCAGTCGAAGGACGAACTGCGCCGGGGTCTGGGCGCGGCCATCGACCTGCTCCTGAACGTCGTCTACGGCCTGTTGGCGATGGCCGTGCTGATCGCGGTCATCGGCATCGTCAACACGCTGGCGATGTCGGTGCTCGAACGCACCCGGGAAATCGGCCTGTTGCGCGCGATCGGCCTGGATGCCCGCCGGGTGCGCGCGCTGATCCGCCTGGAGGCGGCGCTGATCTCGCTGTTCGGCGCGCTGCTCGGGGTCGGGCTCGGCACCACGGTGGGGGTGCTGGCGGTGCGCGGGATCGACCTGGGCGAGGTCCCGCTCGGCGCGACGATCCCGTGGTCGCGAATCGCCCTGTTCGTGCTCGGCGCGCTCGGCGTCGGGCTGCTCGCGGCGGCCTGGCCCGCGCGGCGCGCGGCGCGCATGTCGGTGCTCGGCGCGCTCGGGTCCGAGTGAGGTGCGCGTCCGCCCCGGGCGGCGTGCCTCCTCGACTCCCGCCGACTGGCCGGACGCCTGGACGGCTGCCGGTACCTTGGCGAACGTGCACCCGCCACCACCCGCGACGATCGCCCGCGCCGTCGTGTTCGACGTCGTCCTGGCCGCCTCGGTCGCCGTGGTGTCCGGACTGCTCCGCGCGCTCGGCTCGTTCGACGACGACGGGATACATCCGCCGGATGCGCTGCCGTGGTGGGGCGTACTCGTCCAGGTCGCCGCCGGCGCCGCGCTCGTACAGCGGCGGCGCCGACCGATCGCCTCCGCCGGCGTCGTCTTCGTACTCTCCCTCGGCGACCCCGTGCTGGCCGGGCCCTTCGCGGCCTACGCGCTCGGCGCCTACGCCCCGACCCGGCGCGCCGCGTGGGCGCTCGCCGCCGGGCTCGCGGTGACCATGTGCGAGCCGTGGCGGGCGCAGTCGGGGTCGGACGTGTTCGTGGAGCTCCTGGCCGTCGTCACGCCGCTGCTGCTCGGGAAGTACCTCGCGTCGCGGCGCGGCCTGATCCTCGCGCTGGCCGAACGCGCCGAGCGGGTCGAGCGCGAACAGGCCGAACGGGACCGGCAGGCGCGGATCGAGGAACGCCGCCGGTTGGCGGGCGAGATGCACGACATGATCACCCACCGGGTCAGCCTGATGGTGCTTCAGGCGGGCGCGTTGCGCACCATCGCCGAACGGGACAACGTGCGTTCCGCCGCCGAGGAGTTGCGGCTGACGGGCTGTCAGGCGCTGTCCGAACTGCGCGAGTTGGTGGCCATCCTGCGCGACCCCGACGACCCGACGCCGACCGGTACACCCGGGCGGGACGCGGAGCCGGCCGGTCTGGATGTGTCCGACCTGGTCGCCGACTCGCGGGCGGCGGGCGTCGAGGTCGACCTGACGGTGACCGGATCGGCGCCCGCCGACCACGCGCCGGCCGCGGTGCGCGGCGCGCGGCGGGTGGTC
This sequence comes from Embleya australiensis, assembly GCF_051903075.1. Classification (NCBI taxonomy): domain Bacteria; kingdom Bacillati; phylum Actinomycetota; class Actinomycetes; order Kitasatosporales; family Streptomycetaceae; genus Embleya; species Embleya australiensis. The sequence continues at coordinate 6,078,978 of NZ_CP182422.1, read as the reverse complement.
CAGGAGGCGCTGACCAACGTGCACAAGCACGCCCCCGGCGCACACGTGACCGTGGCCGTGCGGCACGAGCCCGAGGGCATCGCGGTGACCGTCGCCAACACCGCCGGTACCCGGACCCCCGACGTCGACCTGGGCACGGGCGGCACCGGCCTGCTCGGGCTGCGCGAGCGGGTCGAACTGCTCGGCGGCCGGTTCCGGGCCGGGCCGGGCGACACCGGCGGGTTCACCGTCGAGGCCCTGATCCCGATCGGCGAATCCGCCGATGCCCCGCCCCGTCCCATCGCCCACCCCGTGCTCGACGAAGGTGCCGCATGATCCGACTGCTGCTCGTGGACGACGAACGTATGGTGTGCGCGCACCTGCGCACCATCCTCGGCGGCGCCGAGGACATCGACATCGTCGGCGAGGCCTACGACGGCGCCGAGGCCCTGGAACACGTGGTCCGCCATCGGCCCGACCTGGTGCTGCTCGACCTGCACATGCCGGGCGTGGACGGGCTGACCGCGCTGCGCCGGATGGTCCGGCTCGACGCGCCGCCCAAGGTCGTCGTGCTGACCACGATCGACACCGACGACCACGTGCTGCGGGCGCTGCACACCGGCGCGGTGGGTTTCCTGCTCAAGGACACCCCGCCCGAGGATCTGGTCGCGCTGCTCCGGGTGGCCGTCGACGGCAACACCGTGTTGTCCCCGGCGGCGGCCCGCAACCTGATCGGGGCGAGCGCGGCCCGCGAGACCGCCCGCCTCGAGGCCCGCCACACGATCCGCGACCTGACCGAACAGGAGACCCGAATCCTCGCCTGCCTGGGAGAGGGCATGTCCAACGCCCAAATCGCCGCGCGCCTGTACCTCACGGAACCGACGGTCAAGGCCTACGTCTCCCGCACCCTGACCAAACTCTCCTGCACCAACCGCACCCAGGCCGGCCTGATCGCCCACAACGCGGGCCTGACCCCCGACTGAGCCCCAGCCGCCGCGCGGGGCGGGACGGGCGCGTGGGGCGGGGCAGGGTGCGCGAGACAAGGCAGGTGCGCGAGGCCGGCCGGGTACGCGAGGCGAGGCAAGCCGGGTACGCGGGGCGGGACGCCGCGCCGGGCGGCGGAGGCCGGGTGTGCGGGCCGGGGCGGGGCGTGGAGGTGCCGGGCGGAGGGCGAGGGTCTGGGCCGCCGGACCATCGCGCGCCGATGACTACCGTCGGCGTGCAGCCAGTCCGCATTTCTGGGTGTTGCAAAGGAGGTGGTCGCCGTGGGGGATCAGCAGGACCTCTGCTTCGGGGGCGTCGCTGGTCGCGCCCACCCCGCTGTACGCGTGGTCCCTGCTGTGGCACCCGGACCGCCCACACCCGCGGCTGGACGCCCTGCTCCGCGGGTTCGGCCGGGTCGGCACCGCCAACCGCCGGCTCGACCACGACCCGTCCCGGGACTGGCTCCCGGGACCCGACCTCGCGTGAACCCGCGTCAGGACACCAGGTCGCGCCAGAACGGCACGGTCGGCTCCGCGTACTCGATGCTCCCGCCCAAGAACTCCGCGGTGAGGTAGTTGGTCAGGTTCGCGCCGTACACCACGATGTCGGTCTGCATCATCGACAACACCGGGTGACCCCACTGGCCCTCGGTCCCGGGCAGGTAGCGGTGGCCGTACACCGGCACCATCCGCGGCACCCTCGCCAGGTGATACCGCGCCGACTTGAGCGCGTGTTTGGGCTGCGCCGGCCGGGCGCCCCACGCCTCGGGCCAGAACGCGTTGTGCTCGACGTCGAACAGCACACCCTCGGCGGGCAGGGCCAGTCGGGCCTTCAGGTCGCGCGCGCCGCCGTAGCGCCAATTCGGCCACCCCTTGCCGGTCGGCAGCGCGGCCGACAACATCGACCTGTGGTCGGCGGCGAAGCGGAACCCGAGGTCCTGCGCCACGGTCTCGAACTCGGCCCCGGTCAGGCCGGGCAGGAGGTCGGCGCCGGTCCGCTCCAGAAGCAGGCGGAAGTCCCGCTCGGTCGGTCGATCCGGGGACGGTGTGCTGGTCATGGCCACCGAGCGTAGTCGGCGCCGGTGGCCGCGTCGGGACCACCGGGGCGGCACGCGGCCGGATTTTATCGGAACCGGCCCGGCAAGCACCTGAAAGTCGGCTGACCGGTGTTCTAGCATGAGCGCTCGATGCTGGGATGAAGTGCTGATTGAACGGTGCTGTTGAACGGTCGGGGGACCCGTTGATCGACGAAGTTCGGCATGCCCCGCGGGCCGCCCGATGACGGTCCCGCTTCTCGCCGCCGTCGCGGCCCTCCTCGCCTTGGTGGCCGCGCTGATGTGGTTCGGATTCCGGCGCAGGCCCGCCTCCGTGGCGGCCCGTGCCGACACGTTGTTGGCCCAGGCCGAGGGGGCGCATCGGGCGGGACGGCTCGCCGCGGCCGATCGCGGCTATCGGCGCGTCGCGGACGCGCTCGGCAAGCCGGGCGCGCCGACCGGCCTGGCCGCGACCCGGGGCCGGGCGCTGGTCGGTCTCGGCGAGGTGGCGAGCCGCCAGGGGCACTCGGCCGACGCGCTCGCCGCCTTCCGGGCCGCGTTCGCGCTGACCACGCTGCCGCCAGGCGCGCTGGAGCTGACCGCGGCCGACGCGACCCGGCGGCCCGATCCGGGGCCGTTGGAGGTCGCGTTGTGCGTCGACCTGGTCACCCGCACCGACACCGACCCAGACCATCCCGCCTACGACTTCCTGGAGGCCCGGTGTGTGGTCGCCCCCGGGGCGTCCGAGGCCGAGCTGATCGCGGTGGAGGCGCTGGCGGCGCGGATCGAGGCGGGCGCGCCGCGGCTGGAGTGGGCGGTGTACGGCCGCGCGTGCGCCCTGCGCGACCTGGGCCGTAGCGCCGAGGCGATCGCCGCTTTCGAGCGGGCCGACCGGCTGGTGCCGCGCGCGGCCACCGGGTACGAGCTGGGCCGGCTGCACCGCGACGCGGGCCGCCCGGACGAGGCGCTGGCCGCGTTCGAGCGTTCGCTGACCATCGAGCCGGAGCGGCCCGAGGTGCTGTACGCGATGGCGCTGACCCATCTGCGCCGCACGCCCGCCGACAAGGCGCAGCGCGTCGCCGCCCTGGAGGCCGCCGTCGGCCTGCTCACCCGCACCTGCACGCTCTCCCCCACCCACGCCCAGGCCTGGCTGGGCCTGGGCCGGGCGCAGCACGCGCTCGGCCACGACGACGCGGCATTCGAGCCACTGCGCCGGGCCTGCGAGTTGATGCCCGAACACGTCGACGTGCAGATGGAGTTCGTCGATTTGGCGCTGGCCCGGGGGCAACGGGCTGCCGCGATCCCGGTGTTGCGCCGCGTGGTGGCCGGCCGGCCCCGGCATGTCGCGGCCAACCTGATCCTGGGCACGCTCCACGACGAGGACGGCGACTTCGTCGCCGCGGCGCCCTGTTTCGAGCGGGTGGTCGCGGTCGAACCGGGCCATGCGCGGGCCCGGTTCGGTCTGGGCCGGGCGCTGTTCGAACAGGGCGAGGCGCGGCGGGCGATCCCGCACCTGGCCGCGGTGCCCGAGCGGGACGCGGCCCAGCACCACCTGTTGGCGCGGGCGTACAGCGCGGCGGGCGAACCGGCCGCGGCCGACGCGGCGTTCTCGGCCGCGATCGAGGCGGGCGACGACAGCGCGATCGCCCACCACCGGCAGGCATGTGTGCGGTTGCGGCGCGAGTTGCGGCAGGACGCGATCGCCTCGTTCTGGCGGGTGTTGGACCGGGCGGACGACGATTCGCCGTTGGCCGCCGAGGCGTTGCTCTTTCGCGGCATCGCATATCGCGAGGAGGGCGATCTCGGCGCGGCGCGGGCCGACGCGGACGCCGCGGTGGCCGCCGCGCCGCGCGACGCCCGGGCCCACTACGCGCGCGGGCAGTTGGCCGTCCTGGAGGACGAATGGGCCACCGCCCGGGGCGCGTTCGAGACCGCCGTGCGGCTCGACCCGGACTACGCGCCGGCCCGGTTCGGGCTGGGTCTGGTCCGGGAGCACGCGGGCGAGCACGAGGACGCGGCGGAGGCGTACGAGCAGGGGTTGGCGCGCCGGGCGGACTGGACGCCGGCCGTGGTGCGCCTGGGGGCGGCCCGGATCGCGGCGGGGCGGCTCGCGGACGGCATCGAGGTGCTGGGGCGGGTGCGCGGCGAGCCGACCGGGTCGGCCCGCTTCCATCTGGCCCTGGGCTACGCCCGGCAGGGTCGGGTGGAGCGCGCGGACGAGTTGTGGGCGGCGCCGGGCGGGATCGACGACGCGATACGCGCGCACAATGTGGCCACCGCGCGTGATCTGCTGGCCCGGGCGGCGCTGGCCGCCGGGGACCACGCGCTCGCCCGGGAGCACTGGCAGGCCTGTCGGGACGCGTTTCCCGAGCACGACGGCTACCGCACCGCGCTGGCCGAGACGTTGTTCCGCGAAGGCGCCGAGTTGTTGCGGTTCGGCCGCGACGGGGGCGCGCACCTGGCCACCGCCCGGGACCGACTCGGCGCGGCCGGCGCGCTGATCCCGGGCGATCGCCGGGTCCGGCTGCACCTGGCGGTCGCGGCGTTGTACGCGGGCGAACCGGCGCTGGCGGTGCGGTTGTCGGCGGCGCTGGATCCGCTGGCCGATCCGCGCGTGGGGCATCTGGCGCCGCTGGCCCGGCTGGCACTCGGCGCGGGCACCGTGTCGCTGGGCTCGCTGGTCGAGGCGGAGCCGGCGGCGTGGGCGGTGCGCGGGATGCACGCCGCGCGGGGTCGGCGGTGGGCGGACGCGGCGGAGGCATATCGGCAGGCGCTGGTGGTGCCGGGGCCAGTCGAGCCGGAGCCGCACGCGGCGGTCTGCGAGGCGGCCGAGTGCACGGCGTCGGCGCGGGCGGGGTGTGGGCAGTGCGGGCGGGCGTACTGCGCCGAACACGGCGTCCTGCCGGCCGCGTTGCCGGCCCGCTGCGGGAGTTGCGTGGACGCGGTCCTGGCCGCGTTGGCGTCCTGTGCGCACCTGGCGGGCACGGGAGCGGCGGCGGAGGCCGAGGCGACCCGGTGGGCGGGCGACGGTGGGCGGGCGGCCGCGCATCACCTGCTGGCGCTGTTGCGGGCGCAGCGGGGCGACCACGACGCGGCGCTCGCCGGTCTGGAGCGGCTGTTGGCCGGGCCCATGGCGAGTGACGAGGGCCGACTGATCGCGGCCCGGGTGTACCTGCATCGGGCCGCGGCGCACAGCGAGGACCTGGTCGCCGCGTCGGCGGACGTGGAGCGGGCCGCGCGACTGGTACCGGAGTTGCCGGAGGTGCGCCGGGCCCGACCGCTGCTGCGCTCGTGGCAGGCGCTCGCCCACGCGCTGGCGGGCAGGCACGGGGCGTCGATCGAGATCCGCCTCGAGTCGGAGCGGATCGACCCGACGGATGTGCGCAACCTGCAATGCCTGGCGCTGTCCGCGCTGCGCGCCGGGCAGGCGGGCGACGCGGGGCACACCACCGGGCTGTGGCGGCTGGTCTGCGGGACGTGGGCGACGGTGTTGTACAGCCCGAGGTTTTGGATCGACCTGGAGGCGCGGACCGGGCGGGAGATCTCCGCCGAGCAGATCCACGCCGCGCGCCAGGGGCAGATCGAGCGGGTGTACCGGGAGTTGCGCGAGCGCGCCGCGCACAGCGAGGGCTCGGTGGCCGCGCTGTATCGCAGGCTGGACCTGCACTGGGCGTGGGAGGTGGCCGCGACCGAGCGGGTGGCGGCGCTGGATCCGGCGCCGGCGCCGATCGTGTGCGGGCCGCTGTTCCTGGCGCGGGTGGCCGATCCGGAGCAGGGCTCGGACGCGGGTCGGGCGTTGGCCGAGACGGTGCGCGCCGCCGCCGATCCGCATACCGGCGACCTGCTCGGGCCGCTGGGGATGTACCACCACCTGATCGATGTGGGCCGCTTCGACGAGGCGGTGGCGGGGCTGACCGGACTCGCGGGACTGGCCGGGCCGGACGCGACGCCGGGGGTGGCCGCGCTGTTGGCGCGGGCGCATCTGGCCAAGGCGCGGGATCTGGGCGGGCGCGGGGAGTGGGCGCAGGCGCTGGGATGTCTGGAGCAGGCCGCGCCGATCCCGGCGGAGGCGGTGGAGTTGGCGGCCGAGGTCGGAATTCGCGCGGCCGAGACGGTACTTGCCGCAGATCCGGCCGAAGAGGACCAGGCCGCCCGGCTGTTGGAGCGCGCATGGGCACTGGCTCCCGACGGTCCCGGCCTGCGCGGGGAGTTGGCCGGAGCGTACGCGCGACTGGCCCGGCGGGCGCACGAGGGCAGGCGGCATCGGGACGCGATCGCGCTGGTGCGACAGGCACTGGAGCTGACCCCGGCGGATCCGGCGACCCGGGCGCTGGCGGGCGCGGCGTTGCGCGGCTTGGTGATGGAGTTGCTGGCGGCCGACACCGACGCGGCGGCGGCCGAGGCGGTCGGGGCGATGCGCGAGGCGTTCGCGCTGGATCCGGGCGAGGCGAGCCGGATCGGGCTGACCAACGCACTGTTCCTGAGCGCGGAGCGGCTGGCCCTGCGCGGGGGCGCGCGCGAGCAGGCGGTGGCGGCGATGGCCGAGGCGATCGCGCTGGCCGACCCCGACTGCGAGACCGACTCCGTGGCCGCCGAGGCCCGCCGGCGGGTGGCCGCGCTGTTGGTGGAGACGGCGGGGGCGAGCGAGCGGGACGAGGACTTCGACCGCGCGATCACGCTCCTGGAGGAGGCCCGGCACTACGGCGACGACCCGCCCACCCGCCGGGCACTGGCGTTCAACCACTACTACGCGCGGCACTACGAGGTCGCGGAGCGGTTGTTGCGGCAGGAGATCGGCACCGGCCTGGAAATCGACACGCTGCGCGAGGCGTGGGTGGTGGTGGCCGTCGACTGGGGCTACGACCTGCTGGCCAAGGGCCGCGCGTACGACGCGATCGAGGTCCTGTCGGCGGCGCTGCGCGAACACGAGGAGCCGAGGCTGCGGGACGCGCTGGTGGCGGTGTACCTGGGCGAGGAGCGCTACCAGGACGCGATCCGCACGCTGGAGGCGATCGAGCTGACCCCGGAGAGCACCCGCCTCCTGGCCCTCGCACTACACAACGAGGGGGTACGGCAGGCAAACATGGGCCACAACCACACCGCACTGGTACACCTGGAGCGGGCCCACGAGTACCACCCGACGGACGGCACGCGGGAAATCCTGGCCGAGGTCCGCTCCCGAATCCACGGCTACTACTGACCGACAGCGCACACTTATCGCACCGAGGCACCCAGGCACCCATCACGCCATCTCACCAGTGCCATCGATGCCATCGATGCCATCGGTGCCATGGCACCCACCGCCACCGCCCGCCACCGCCCGCCCCCTCCCCCTCCCCACCCTCTCGGAGCCCGGAGCATGCCCGCAGCCGAACCCTCCCCATACGACGTCCTCGGCATCACCCCGGCCGCCACGCCACCCGAGGTACACGCCGCCTACGAGCGCGCGTTGGCGGCGGCCACGGGCGCCCCCGCCCGCGAGGCCTGCACCACGGCCTACCTACACCTGCGCAACACCGGCCGCCGCCTGGGCGCCGACATCCTGGAGTACGCCGCCCCGGACCCGTCCACCACGGCGCGCGAGGCCTTCGCGGGCGTCGCCGAACAACGCTTCCTCCCCCAGGACGCCCCACCCCCACCGATCACGACCCTGGTCGTCCTGCGCCGCTCCGCGACCGCCGAGGACCACCGCGAACCCCCACCCACCGACACCACCTTCGCCACCCCGTCCCGCTTCACCGCCACGGCGGAGGTATTGCCCCCGGTGGACATCCCCCGCTGAGGCGGGGCGGGGACACCCATCGCCGCCGCTGGTGCGTGCGGGGGGCGGGCGGTCCGGTCGGGTTCACCGGATGCGGTTTCGAGTGGGCCGGGCGCTTTCGGCACGCGTTGCGCTTTGCGCTGGGGATGGCCGGTCCGGGGCCGGTCAGAGTCGGTGGGGGCGCCCGCAACCCAAGACGCAACGCGCGCCGGAAACACCCGACCCACTCGGGAGTGCACACCCGGCGAACCCAACCCGAGCACCCTCCCTGTCCGCCGCTGCAGGCCGCTTTTCGCCGAGCAACACACCCGCCTCGCCGGAAGCCCCGGTCCCGGAGCCCCGCACGCCGGGCGGCGGCCCACCCGCCCCGCCGGCCCGCCCGATCCGCGGCCCGGATCATCCCTCCTCTCGACCTCCAACGGGTGGGATTTCGCGTTCTGATGGTTGACCTAGTCCACTGTTGTGAGGATGGTGGCAGGCAGTTGTCCGGAGCAGGGGAGGGACGCCGTGGCCAAGCGGTTCGAGGGACGTAGGGCATTGATCACCGGGGCCAGCAGGGGAATCGGGGCGGCGTTGGCGGTGCGGCTCGCGGCCGAGGGAGCCGATGTGGCGGTGACCGCGCGTACCGTGCGGCAGGGGAATCTGGCCGGGTCGTTGGAGCGGACGGAGACGCTGATCGCCCGGCACGGTCGCCGCACCGCCGTGGTGCCGGCCGACCTGTCCGACGAGACGCAGCGGGCCAAAATCGTGCCCGCCGCCGAGGAGGGGCTGGGCGGGCCGATCGACATCCTGGTCAACAACGCGGCGATGGCCTCGTACGCCTCGCTTCGGGTGTACCCGCAACGCCGCGCGCGGCTGCACTTCGAGGTGAACGTACTGGCCCCGATGGAGTTGTGTCAGGCCGTGATACCGGCCATGGCGACGCGTGGCGAGGGCTGGATCGTCAACGTGACCAGCGGTACCGCCCGGCCGTGGGCGGGGCCGCCGTTCGAATTGGGGGTGCTCGGGACCAAGAGCGCGGTGTACGGGGCGTCCAAGGCGGCGCTCAACAGGATCACCAACGCGCTGGCGGCGGAGCTGTACGGGACCGGGATCCGGGTGAACACGATCGAGCCCCGGGCCGCCGTACTCAGCGAGGGCGCCGAGGAGTTGGTCGGCGGGCAGTTGCGGCCCGATCAGATCGAGACCATGGATCAGATGGTCTCCGCCACGCTGGAGTTGTGCGATGGGCCGGCGGCGCGCACCGGCGGCGAGTACGTGAGCCTGGACCTGCTCTCCGAGCTGGGCATCAAGGTCTGAGCCGACGCCGCCGACCCCGCCGACCCCGCCGGGCGGACGGCCGGACAGCCCGTCCGCCCGGCCCGGTCACCCCGGCAGGCGCAGCAGCAGCGCGGCGAGCAGGCGGGTCTTCGGGTCGGCCCAGTCCAGGCCGGTCAGTTCACCCGCCCGGCGGATCCGGTAGCGCAGCGTGTTCGGGTGGATGTGCAGCGCCGCGGCGGCGGCGCGCACATCGCCCAGCGCGTCCAGCCAGGCCAGCACCGAGTCCGCGTACTCCGTGTCGTGCTCGCCGTCGTGCGCCCGCAGCGCGATCAGGCGCGGGTCGCGGATCTCCCGGTGCTCGGCCAGCAGCGCCTGGACCTCCCCGTGCAGCACCTCCGGCCGTACCTCCGACAGCGCCGCGACGTCGGCCGACACCCCGCCGGTCGCCATCGCGTCCAGGACCCGGTCGGCCGACTCCCGGGCCGCGACGGTACGCGCCAGGCTCGGCGCCGGATCGCCGACCGCGCCGCGCACCACCAGGTCGAGGTGGCCGTGCGCGGCGGCGGCGATCTCGTGCGCCCAGCCGAGCGCGACCGCCTCGGTCGGCGGCGCGGACAGCAGCACGTAGACCCTCGGGCCCAGCGGCGCGACCCGGGCGTGGCTGTGTCGCGCCGCCGCGTACACCGAGACCAGGTTCGCCAGTTCGGTCCGGGCCAGCTCCTGCGCCGACTCGTCGGGTACGTCCGCCCGCACCGCGAAGCCGAGTACGAGCACCGGCCGCACCGGGTCCAGGCCGAGCTGCGCGGCGGCGGCCCGAGCCGCGATCGAGCCGCCGAGCAGGCCCGCCACGCTCTCCCGGGTCGGCCCGGCCTCCGCGGCCGACCTGGCCCGCCGGCGCACCAGGTGCAGCGTGGCCACCCGCGCCGCGCCGACCAGCACCTCCTCGGCCCGATCGGCGAGCGGCCGGCGGCCCTCCTGGACCCAGATCGTGCCCAGCCACCGCCCACCGGCGTGCACCCCGACCGCGAGCCGGCGCCGAATGCCCAGGTCGGGCCGCTCCTCCACGGCGACCACCTGCGTGGTGGTGCGGAGCCGGTGGAACACGCCCCAGTCGCGCAGCCGGGCCATGTACTCCTCCGGCCCCTGCCACCCCAGGATGGACAACCGCCGCAACTCGTCGGCCTCGTCCGGCCCGGTCGCCCGCGAGTAGGCCAGCACCCGGTTGGCGCTGTCCTCGATGCTGACCCCGCCGCCGGTGAGCATCGCGGTGGTCTGGGCGAGCGAGAACAGGTCGCCGCCGTCGGGCGGTTCGGTGTCGGGCCGCTCGTCGAGGGCGGCGTGCGCGAGTGCGGCCACCTGTTCCCAGCGGGCCTCGGGGCGCACCGACAGCAGCACCACGCCCGCCGCGTCGGCCACCTCGCGCAGCGCCGCGCTCTCGCCCTTGACCGCGATCGCCGTCGCGCCGGCCGTGCCCGCCGCACGCACCGTGCCGGCCGCGGCCCGGCCGCGCAGGCCGACCGCGAGCAGCAGGTCGCCCGGCATCACGTGCGGCTCCTCCTCCGGATCCAGGATCGACACGTGCCGGACTGCCGCCTCCAGGCCGCCGGCCGCCGCCGCGACCCGGATCGGGCCGTCACCGACCGGGCCGCCGAGGGCGGCGAGCAGTTCGCGCAGCGGGACGCCGGATTCGGGCACGTTCGGCCCCTTCGTGGATGTCGCGGGTGTTGGCCGATGGGCCAAGCGGGGAGTTTCGAGTTTAAACGATCGGATAAACACGCGACGGCGGTCGCGGCCTACCGTTGAGCGCGAGATCCGTGTCCGCCCCCGGCCGTACGGCGTCACCCGGCACCACCCGGCACCACCCGGCACCATCCGGCACCATCCGGCGCCGTACCGCACCGCACGGCACCCGCACCCCGCCGCAGATCACCGAACAGGAGCGCCGTCTTGGACGCTGTGACCCAGGTTCCCGTCCCGGTCAACGAGCCGGTACACGACTACGCCCCCGGCACGCCCGCCCGGGCCCGCCTCGAAGCGAAGCTCGCGGAACTGGCCGCGGCCCCGATCGACCTCCCGATGACCATCGGCGGCAAGCGGCGCATGGGCGCCGGCAAGCGCGAGGACGTGGTCCAGCCGCACAACCACGCCGCGCGCCTGGGCACCTTCGCGCACGCCGACACCGCCGACGCGCAGGACGCCGTCGACGCGGCCCTCGCCGCCGCGCCGGGCTGGCGCGACCTGTCCTTCGACGACCGGGCCGCGATCTTCCTCAAGGCCGCCGACCTGCTCGCCGGCCCGTGGCGCGAGACGCTGGCCGCGGCGACCATGCTCGGCCAGGGCAAGAACGCCCAGCAGGCGGAGATCGACTCCTCGTGCGAGCTGATCGACTTCTGGCGCTTCAACGTGCACTTCGCCCGCCGCGCGCTGGCCGAGCAGCCGATCAGCAGCCCGGGCGTGTGGAACCGCACCGACCACCGCCCGCTCGAAGGCTTCGTGTACGCGATCACCCCGTTCAACTTCACCGCCATCGCGGGCAACCTGCCCACCGCGCCCGCCCTGATGGGCAACGTCGTGGTCTGGAAGCCGTCGCCGACGCAGACCTTCTCGGCCGTACTGCTGATGGAACTGCTCGAAGAGGCCGGGCTGCCCCCTGGCGTGATCAACCTGGTCACCGGCGACGGCATCGCGGTTTCCGAGGTGGCGCTGCGCCACCCGGACCTGGCGGGCATCCACTTCACCGGCTCCACCGCCACCTTCCAGCACCTGTGGCGCACGGTCGGCGAGAACATCGCGAACTACCGCACCTACCCGAGGATCGTCGGCGAGACCGGCGGCAAGGACTTCGTGGTCGCCCACCCCAGCGCCGACCCCGCCGTGCTGCGCACCGCCCTCGTCCGCGGCGCGTTCGAGTACCAGGGCCAGAAGTGCTCGGCCGCCTCGCGCGCCTACATCCCGCGCTCGATCTGGGAGTCCGACTTCAAGGCCGACTTCCTGGCCACCGTGGACGGGCTGTCGATGGGCGACCCGACCGACCTGAGCCACTTCCTGGGCGCGGTGATCGACGAGCGCGCGTTCGCCAAGAACAAGGCCGCGATCGACCGGGCGCACGCCGACGAGACGGTGGAGGTCGCGGCCGGCGGGACCTACGACGACAGCGTCGGCTGGTTCGTCCGCCCGACCGTGCTGGTCTCCGCCAACGCCGACCACGAGATCTTCAAGGACGAGTACTTCGGCCCGATCCTGGCCGTACACGTCTACGAGGACGACGCCTACGACATGATGCTGGCCCAGATGGAGTCGGTCTCCGCGTACGGCCTGACCGGCGCGATCATCGCCCAGGACCGCGAGGTCATCGCGCACACCGCGCACGTGTTGCGGTTCGCGGCGGGCAACTTCTACATCAACGACCGACCCACCGGTGCGGTCGTGGGGCAGCAGCCGTTCGGCGGCGGGCGCGCGTCGGGCACCAACGACAAGGCCGGCGCGATGCAGAACCTCACCCGCTGGATCAGCTCGCGCTCGATCAAGGAGACGTTCGTCCCGGCGACGGACCACCGCTACCCGCACATGGGCTGACCCCACCCCACCGGTACTTCGGGAGAAGAAGATGCTCCGCAGCCCCATCCTCGCGGCGGCCCGCTCGCCGCGGACCCGCTCCCTGGTCGAGCACCTGCCGCCGACTCGGGCCATCGTGGACCGCTTCGTCGCGGGCGACGTGCTCGACGACGCCGTCCGGGTCACCCGCGAACTCGTCGAGACCGGGCGCAAGGTGACGCTCGATCACCTCGGCGAGGACACCACCGACCGCGCGCAGGCGGACGCCACCGTGGACGCGTACGACGCGCTGCTCGACACGCTCGGCGAGACCGGCCTGGCCCGCGACGCGGAGGTGTCGGTCAAGCTGTCCGCGGTGGGCCAGTTCCTGCCCGGCATCGGCGAGCGGATCGCCCTGGAGAACGCCCGGAGGATCTGTACCGCCGCCGCGCGGGTGGGCACCACGGTCACCCTCGACATGGAGGACCACACCACGACCGACTCGACCCTGGGCATCCTGCGCGAGTTGCGCGTGGACTTCCCGTGGGTGGGCGCGGTGCTCCAGGCCTACCTGCGGCGCACCGAGCAGGACTGCCGGGACCTGGCCTACGAGGGCTCGCGGGTGCGGCTGTGCAAGGGCGCCTACCAGGAGCCGGAGTCGGTCGCGTTCCAGGACAAGGGCGACGTGGACCGGTCGTACGTGCGCTGCCTGCGGATCCTGATGGAGGGCAAGGGCTACCCGATGGTGGCCTCGCACGACCCGCGCCTGATCGCCATCGCGAGGCACCTGGCGGACCGGGCGGGGCGGGCGCCCGGCAGCTTCGAGTTCCAGATGTTGTACGGGATCCGCCCCGAGGAGCAGACCCGGATCGTCGAGCAGGGCGACCTGATGCGGATCTACCTTCCCTACGGCGCCGAATGGTACGGCTACTTCATGCGCCGACTCGCCGAACGCCCCGCCAACCTGACCTTCTTCCTGCGCGCGATGGCCACGAAGAGCTAGGCAGGGCCGGGCAGGGCGGTTCGCACGGGCGCCGGACGGGAGCAGTTTCTCCCGTCCGGCGCCCGCCGTCGTTTCGTGCATCGCGCGACCTCCGCGGGATCGGCGTCCGGGGCGGGCCGGCAGCATGGGCGCATGGATGCAGTGGGCCTCGGCGACTTCACGGTGCGGCGGGCGAACGAGTCGGACGCGGACACGTTGGCCGGGATCGACGTGCTCGCGAGCGCGGGTGACGCCGAGCGGCGGACGAACATCGCCAGGTGGTGCCGGCAGGGCTCGACGACCGTGGCGGAGGACGCGTCCGGCCTGCTCGGCTACTGCGTCGTGGAGTACACCTTCTTCGAACAGGGCTTCGTCGCGATGCTGATGGTGACGCCGTCGGCGCGCGGCAGGGGTGTGGGGCGCGGGTTGTTGGACGCCGCGGCGGCTTCGTGTACGGCCCCGAAGCTGTTCACGTCGACCAACGTTTCCAACCAGTCGATGCAGCGACTCCTCGGGCGAGCCGGATGGAGCCCGGTGGGGCTGGTACACGGTCTCGACGAGGGCGACCCCGAGTTGTTCTATCTCTGCGGGGCCGCAGGTCGCGCCGACGCATCCGTGAATCCGTAACCCGAGGCGGGCGGCGCGCCGAGCGACCGATCGTGGATCAGACCTGGTTCTCGCCGCCGTCGACGTACAGGTTGGCGCCGAGGATGAAGCTGCTCTGCTCGGAGGCGAGGAACGCCACCACGTCGGCGACCTCGTCCGAGCGTCCGATCCGACCGAGCGGAACGCCCGCAGTGAACTCCGCCTTGCTGACGGGCGTGGTCCCCGTGGCCGCCAGGGTGTCGAGCCCGGGGGTGTCGATGGTGCCCGGGGAGACCGCGTTGACCCGGATGTTCCGGCCCTTGAGTTCGTTGGCCCAGGTCCGGGCGAAGGAGCGGATCGCCGCCTTGGAGGCGGCGTAGGTCCCGAACGCCGGCACGCCGTCATCGGCGCGCACCGAGGAGTTCAGGATCACCGACGCGCCGTCGTTGAGCAGGGGTAGTGCCTTCTGCACGGTGAACACCGTGCCCCGGACGTTGACGCCGAAGGTCTCGTCGAAGTGCTCCTCGGTGGTCTGCTCCAGCGTCGCGAACGACGCGGCGGCGGCGTTGGCGAACAGCACGTCCAGGCCGCGACCCCGGGCACGGACCGCGTCGTACAGCCGGTCCAGGTCGGCCGGATTCGCGATGTCGCCCACCACCGCGGTGGCCCGCGCCGAGCCGATGGTCGACACGGCCGCGTCCAGTACGGCGCCGCGCCGACCGGTGACGAACACATGCGCACCCTCGGCCGCCAACCGCACGGCGGTGGCCAGGCCGATCCCGGTGCCGCCGCCGGTGACGACGGCGGTCTTGCCCTCGAACTGCCCCATGTGAACGCCCTCCACGAAGTGCGATAGAGATCAGTACCGATCGGTACTGAAGTGGACGCTAGCACATCTGTACCGATCGATCCCGAAGGGTAGGGTGGGCGACATGGAGGAGACGCGGGAAAAGGCACCGATCGGCCGGCCGAGAGGCTTCGACACCGACGAGGCCCTCGAACGCGCCATGCGGATCTTCTGGGAACAGGGCTACGAGGGCGCGAGCCTCACCGACCTGACCGGCGCCATGGGCATCACCCGCACCAGCATGTACGCGGCCTTCGGCAACAAGGAGGACCTGTTCCGCAAGGCCCTGGAGCGCTACACGGAGGGCCCCGCCTCGTACGCGGCCCGGGCCCTTTTGGAGCCGACCGCCCGACAGGTGGCCCGCGCGATGCTCGACGGCGCGGTCCGGGCCACCACCCGCCCTGGCTGCCCCACCGGCTGCTTCGGCGTACAGGCGTCGTTGGCCGCCGGCACCACGGCCCGGGACGCCCGCGACGCCCTGATCACCTGGCGCGAGGAGGCCATCGCCCGCTTGCGCGACCGCTTCCACCGAGCGATCACCGAGGGCGACCTCCCCCCCGACGCCGATCCAACAACCCTGGCCCGCCACGTAATGGCCCTGGCCAACGGCATCGCGGTACAGGCCACCGGCGGCACCCCGCGCAACGAACTACAGCAAATCGCCGACGCGGCAATGCGGAGTTGGCCGCCGATCTGAGGGCTGGGGTGGGGGTGAGCATGGCGCTGACCACGGACCCGCGCGGCAGCCCAGTGGTCGGTCGGCGTTGCCGCGAGAGTCGGTCTCCAGGTTGCGGGACCGGGTTCCTTGACTCGCAGCGCTGAGTAACCCGCATCCGCCCCGGCTCCGATCGGACGGCGGCGGGGCGGATGGCGGGGCCGAGGTCCCTCGCCGGAACGCCCTCGCCGAAGGTCGACCGACTCGACCGTGCGGACTCCTGATGGCGATCTCGGTTGCGTGCTCTGGGGAACTGGCTTGGTGGGGGCGTCAGATGGTGGATGGGTGCCTGTCCTGGGGCGGTGTTGTGGAGGCTTGGGTGCGGGTTCGGTGGGTGGTGGTCAGGTGGTGGAGCAAAGTGAGGGCGGTGAGGGCTGCTGCCGGGTAGCCGAGTTGGGGTGGGGACAGGGACGGCCATTGTTGGGCCAGGCCGCCGAGGGCGCCGCCGAGGGCGATTCCGGTGTAGATGGCGCAGGAGTTGAGGCCGAGGAGTATGGGTGCGGCGGTGGGGTGGAGGGCGATCAGACGGTGTTGTTGGGGGACGACGATGATGCCGACCGCGCCGCCCCAGATCACGGCCCACACCATTGACCCGGGCAGGGTGTGTACCGCGACGGGCGTGAGGGCCAGCGCGACCGTGGCCAGCGCGAGTGCGACCGTGAGGACTCGGGTGGGGTCGCGGCGGTCTACCAGGCGGCCGGCGGTGAGGTTGCCGGCCAGGGTGCCGGTGCCCCAGGCGGTCAGGATCAGGGTCAGTCGTCCGTCGGAGCCGTCGGTGGCGTCGTCGAGTGCGGGTGCGATGTACGTGTAGAGCGTGTAGGAGGCCAGGAACGTCATCGCCGTGATCGCCAGCAGGCTCAGGACACGACGCTGCCGCAGCGGGCGTAGGCGGTCGGCCAGGGATGCCGCCGGCAGGACCACCTTGGGCAGGCCGAGTGCCACGCCGGCCGCGGCGAGCAGGCCGAGGGCGGCGACGGCCCACAGGGTGATGCGCCAGTCGGTGCGGCCGATCAGCGTGCCCAGCGGCAGGCCGATGGCGGTGGCCAGGGTCAGGCCGCCGAGGACGAACGCCAGTGCCCGACCCCGGCGTTCGGGCTCGACGATGGCGGCGGCCGTGCTGGACGCGGTCGAGGTGATCGTGCCGGCGCCGATCGCGGTGAGGACGCGGGCGGCCATGACCACCTCGTACCCGGTGCCGACCGCGGTGAGGGCGTTGCCGACGACGAACACGCCGAGTGCCACGAGCAGGGCCGTACGGCGGTCCAGCGCCCCGGCCACCGCCGCCATGACGGGTGCCGATACGGCGAGGACCAGGGCGAAAACCGTGACCAGCTGCCCGGCGGCGGGCGTCGAGACATCCAGGTCGTCGGCTATGGACGGGAGCAGACCGGCGATCACGTAGCTGTCGGTGCCGACGGCGAAGGTCGCCAGCGCCAACGGCGCGAGACGTTTGAACATGGGCGGCGCTGCCTTCCGGTGCGGCGGATCGCAAAACGGATCGCAAAAGCGGCTCGCAAGAGCGGACCGCAAGAGCGATCCGCAGGAGCGATCGCAAGGGCTGACGAGTCGGCAGCGTAGGCAATGCATGGATGCTTGTCCATGTATCAATGTGTCGGATAGACTCGCCCCGACGCGATGAGCATCAGCAGCACGAGGCAGCAGGCAGGAGGCCGACAATGCGCGAGGTGTCACAGCCGACCCGGGAGGCCATCCGGCTCGTGGACGTGTTGCGGGCGCTCGGCGACCCGGTGCGCCTGGAACTGGTGCAACGGCTCGACCGCACCGGCCCGGACAACTGCTCCGCGGCCGGCGAGGAACTCGACGTCCACCAGACGACGTTGTCCCACCACTACCGGGTGCTGCGCGAAGCCGGGGTCACCTGGACGACCATCGAGGGCCGGACCCGCCTCGTCCGGGTGCGCCGCGACGACCTGGACGACCTCTTCCCCGGCCTGCTCGATTCGGTCCTGGCCGGAGCACGCCGAGGCCGGCCGACCGTCGACCGCTGAGCCTCACCCGGGCGGGGCGCCCTCCCGCGTCGTGGGCATCACCCGCGCTGTCGCACGGTGAACGCGTTCATTCGCCCGGAAAACCGAAACCGACCCTCCCGGACGGGTGTCGTCCAAAAGGGTCGGTACCGAAAGAGCCGTCGTCGGTTCAGCGCGGCAGGCCCAACTCCCGCGCGATCAGCATGCGTTGCACCTCGCTGGTGCCCTCGCCGATTTCCAGGATCTTGGCGTCGCGCCAGAAGCGGGCCACCGGATACTCGTTCATGAAGCCGTAGCCGCCGTGGATCTGGGTGGCGTCACGGGCGTTGTCCACCGCGCTCTCCGAGCTGTACAGCTTGGCCAGCGCGGCCTCCTTCTTGAAGCCCTCGCCGTGCACGAGCAGCGATGCCGCGTGCCGCCAGCCCAACCGCGAGTTGTGCGCCCGCAGTTCCATGTCGGCGAGCTTGAACGCGATCGCCTGGTTGGCCCCGATCGGCCGGCCGAACGCCTCGCGCTCACCGGCGTAGCGCACCGACTCGTCCACGCAGCCCTGGGCCAACCCCGTGGCCAGCGCCGCGATGGCCACCCGGCCCTCGTCCAGGATGGACAGGAACTGGGCATAGCCGCGCCCGCGTTCGCCGAGCAGGTTCTCCGCCGGGACGCGCACGTCGGTGAACGACAACTCGCGGGTGTCCGAGCAGTTCCAGCCGACCTTGGAGTAGGGCGGTGCGACGGTGAAGCCCTTCGTGCCCGCCGGCACGATGATCGTGCTGATCTCCTTGCCGCCGTCGCCCTTGGTGCCGGTGACCGCGGTGACCGTGACGAAGCCGGTGATGTCGGTGCCGGAGTTGGTGATGAAGCACTTGCCGCCGTTGATCACCCACTCCCCCGTCGCCTCGTCCAGACGGGCGGTGGTGCGCGTGGCGCCCGCGTCGGAGCCGCCGCCGGGCTCGGTCAGGCCGAAGGCGCCCAGCATCTCGCCGCTGGTCAGCTTGGGCAGCCAGGTCTGCTTCTGCTCCTCGGTACCGAAGCGGTAGATCGGCATCGCGCCCAGCGAGACCGCCGCCTCCAGGGTGATCGCCACGGAGGAGTCGACCCGGGCCAACTCCTCCAAGACCAGGCCGAGCGCGAGGTAGTCGCCGCCCATGCCGCCGTACTCCTCCGGGAACGGCAGGCCGAACAACCCCATCCGGCCCATCTCCCGGATGATCGTGTACGGGAACTCGTGCTTCTCGTACAGGTCGCCGATCGCGGGCGCGATCACATCCTTGGCGAACTCGGCGACCGTGCGCCGCAATTGCTCGTATTCCTCGTCGAGGCGGTGGTCCAGCATGATCCGGGCTCCCGGGTTCGGTGGCGGGGGACGGACCGGGCCGCTCGTGGCGGCTTCGGTGCGTCGGAAGTAGTTCGGTCGGCGGCCGGGCGGTCGCGGCTACGCGTCGGCGGTGGTGCCGGCGGCGGTCGTGGTGGTCGGGTCGACGAGCACCAGGCCGTGCGCGTCCACCCGCTTGCCGATCAGCGCCTGGACCGCGCGCGAGGGGCTGGGGCGGCCGAGCAGGTCGGCCATCCAGGCGCTGGTGGCCACCAGCGCGCCGAGGTCCACGCCGGTCTCGATGCCGAGGCCGTGCAGCATCCACACCAGGTCCTCGGTGGCGAGGTTGCCGGTCGCGCTCTCCGCGTACGGGCAACCGCCCAGGCCGCCCGCCGAGGCGTCCACGGTGGTCACCCCGAAGCGCAGCGCGGCGAGGGTGTTGGCCAGCGCCTGGCCGTAACTGTCGTGGAAGTGCACCGCGATGCGCGACGCGGGTACGCCCGCCTCAGCGAACGCGGTCAGCAGCGCTGTGACGTGTCCGGGGGTGGCCACGCCGATCGTGTCGCCCAGGCTGAGCTGCGAACAGCCCATGTCCACCAGGGCCTTGCCGACGCGCACCACCTGGTCGAGCGGGACGGGCCCCTCCCACGGGTCGCCCCAGCACATGGACAGGTAGCCGCGTGTGTCGATCCCGGCGGCGCCGGCCCGCTCGACCACGGGGGCGAACATGGCCAACGACTCGGCCACCGTGCGGTTGAGGTTGCGCCGGGCGAAGGTCTCCGTGGCGCTGCCGAACACCGCGATGCGGTCGGCGCCCAACTCGACGGCGCGGTCGAAGCCGCGCTCGTTGGGCACCAGGACCGGCAGACGGCGATCGCCGGCGGTGATCTCGGCGTCGGCCCGGACCGCCGCGAACACCTCGGCGGCGTCGGCGAGTTGGGGCACCCACTTGGGCGGTACGAAGCTGGTCACCTCGATCGTGCCCAGACCCGCGCGGGCCAGCCGGCGGACGAACTCGATCTTGGCCTCGGTGGGCACCACGCCGGACTCGTTCTGAAGTCCGTCCCGGGCACCCACCTCGTGGATGAACACCCGCTCCGGCAGCCCGGGTTCGCGGCGCACATCCGGCAGTCGACGCGTCATCGTTCCGTCGCCTCTCCTTCGGCCCCCGCCGCCGCTTCCGTGTCGTCCCCGTCGGGGTCCGGCTCCACCACCGCCAGCGTCTGGTCCATCGCCACCGACGCGCCGACCACCGCGCCCAGTTCGGCGACCACGCCGGCGAACGGCGCGGTCAACGCGTGTTCCATCTTCATCGCCTCCACCACGACCACGGTCTGTCCGCGAGCGACCCGGTCCCCGACGGCGGCCTTGACCACCGTCACCGTGCCCGGCATCGGCGAGGTCAGCGCGCCGGTGTGCGCCGCGCCGCCCGCCGCCTCGGCCCGTACCGTGTCCACCTCGCTCACCCGCCAGGTGTCCGGGCCGTAGGCGAGCCAGCGCACGCCCGACGACTCGGCGACGTAGTCGAAGCGCCGGGTCAGCCCGTCGTACCCGACGGAGAGCCCGCCCGGCACCGCCGACACCGAGGCCGACACGGCCGGGCCGCCGTCGACCGAGACCTCACCGTCGCGCACCCGCACCTCGATCGGCTCGCCCGGCCCGATCCGCAACACGTGCGTATCCCAGGCCGGTCCGCCCACCCGCCAGCCGGTCTGCGCCGCGAACGGATCCGCCCAACCGTCGGCCGGCACCCGCTCGGCCCGCGCCGCGAGCGCCGCCGCGACCGCCACCTCCGGCGGCGCCGGATGCCCGGTCAGCGCGTCCGTCCTGGCCTCGACGAGACCGGTGTCCAGGTCGCCCGCGAGCACCGCCGGGTCGCCCAGCAGGCGGTACAGGAAGCCGAGGTTGGTGGTCACCCCAAGGACCCGGGTCTGGGCAAGTGCCGCCCGCAGTCGGCTGATCGCCGTCGCCCGGTCGTCGCCGTAGGCGATCACCTTGGCCAGCATCGGGTCGTACGAACTGCCGACCTCGCCGCCCTCGCGCAGCCCGGAGTCGACCCGGACGCCTTCGAGTTCCGGCTCACACACCGTCAACACCCGCCCACCCGTGGGCAGGAAGCCCCGATCGGGGTCCTCGGCGTAGATCCGCGCCTCGACCGCGTGCCCGTGCATCGACACGTCCGACTTGCCGATCGCGGCGCCCGCGGCGATCCGCAGTTGGCTCTCCACCAGGTCGACGCGGGTGACCAGTTCGGTCACCGGGTGCTCGACCTGGAGGCGGGTGTTCATCTCCATGAAGTAGAACGAGCCGGGATCCTCCGACGGCACGATGAACTCGATCGTGCCAGCGCCGACGTACCCGCAGGCCCGGGCGGCGCGCACGGCGGCGGCGCCCATCGCGGCGCGGGTGTCCGCGTCGAGCAGCGCCGACGGCGCCTCCTCGATGATCTTCTGGTGCCGGCGCTGCAGGCTGCACTCGCGTTCGCCCAGGTGTACGACCGTGCCGTGGGTGTCCGCGAGCACCTGGATCTCGATGTGCCGGGGGCGGTCGATCCAGCGCTCGATCAGCAGCGTGTCGTCGCCGAAGGCGCCCTTGGCCTGGCGCCGGGCCGCGGCGATCTCGTCGGCGAGCAGCGCGCCGTCGTGCACCAGGCGCATGCCCTTGCCGCCGCCGCCCGCCGACGGCTTGATCAGCACCGGGAAGCCGATCTCCCGGGCGATGTCCACGAGTTCGGCGTCGGTCATACCCGCCGCGCCCCCGCCGGGAACCACCGGGACGCCGTACGCGGCGACCGTCTCCTTGGCCCGGATCTTGTCGCCCATCAGCTCGATCACGCCCGCCGGCGGGCCGACGAAGACCAGCCCGGCGCGCGCCACGGCGGCGGCGAACGCGGCGTTCTCGGACAGGAATCCGTAGCCGGGGTGAACCGCCCCGGCCCCGGCGCGCACGGCGGCCGCGACCACCGCGTCCACGTCCAGGTAACTCGGCACCTCGACCGCCGCGTCGGCCTCGCGCACGTGCCGCGCGGCGGCGTCGCCCGGCCCGTACACGGTGACCGCGCGCACGCCCAGACGGCGCAGCGTGCGGATGACCCGGACCGCGATCTCGCCTCGGTTGGCGACCAGTACTGCGTCGAACACGTCGTGACCCCTCTACATCCGGAACAGACCGAAGCGCGGCTCGGCCAGCGGCGCGTTGGCGCACGCCGTCAGGGCCAGGCCCAACACGGTGCGGGTGTCGAGGGGGTCGATGATCCCGTCGTCCCACAGGCGCGCGGTCGCGTAATAGGCGTTGCCCTGCCGCTCGTACTGCTCGCGGATCGGCTGCTTGAACTCCTCCTCGCCGTCCCAGCTCTCGCCGCGCGCCTCGATCTGGTCGCGCTTGACGGTGGCGAGCACGGTGGCGGCCTGTTCGCCGCCCATCACCGAGATCTTGGCGGTGGGCCACATCCACAAGAAGCGCGGACTGTAGGCGCGGCCGCACATCGAGTAGTTGCCCGCGCCGTGCGAGCCGCCGATGACGACGGTCAGCTTGGGCACGCGGGTGGTGGCCACCGCGGTGACCATCTTGGCGCCGTGCTTGGCGATGCCGCCGTGCTCGTAGTCCTTGCCGACCATGAAGCCGGTGATGTTCTGGAGGAACAGCAGCGGGATGCCGCGCTGGTCGCACAGTTCGATGAAGTGCGCGCCCTTGACCGCGGATTCGGCGAACAGGATGCCGTTGTTGGCGACGATGCCGACCGGGTGGCCGTGGATCCGGGCGAAGCCGGTGACCAGGGTGGTGCCGTATTCGCCCTTGAACTCGTGGAAGCGCGAGCCGTCGACGATGCGGGCGATCACCTCGCGCACGTCGTAGGGGGTGCGCGCGTCGGGCGGCACGACCCCGTACAGCCCGGCCGGGTCGACGGCCGGCGGCTCCACTTCCCGTACGTCCCAGGGCAGTTGCGGCCGGGCACCGAGGGTGCCGACGATGTCGCGGACGATCCGCAGCGCGTCCTTGTCGTCGGCCGCGAGGTGGTCGACGACACCGGAGATGCGGGCGTGTACGTCGCCGCCGCCCAGCTCCTCCGCGCTGACCACCTCGCCGGTGGCGGCCTTCACCAGCGGCGGGCCGCCGAGGAAGATGGTGCCCTGGTCACGCACGATCACCGTCTCGTCGCTCATGGCCGGCACGTACGCGCCGCCGGCGGTGCACGAGCCGAGCACGGCGGAGATCTGCGGGATGCCCCGGGCGCTCATCTGCGCCTGGTTGTAGAAGATCCGCCCGAAGTGCTCCCGGTCCGGGAAGACCTCGTCCTGCATGGGCAGGAACGCGCCGCCGGAGTCGACCAGGTACAGGCACGGGAGTCGGTTCTCCAGCGCGATCTCCTGGGCCCGCAGGTGCTTCTTGACCGTCATCGGGTAGTAGGTGCCGCCCTTGACCGTCGCGTCGTTGGCCGCGATCACGCACTCGCGGCCGGCGACCCGGCCCACGCCCGCGATGATCCCCGCGGCCGGTGCGTCGCCGCCGTACATCCCGTCGGCGGCCAGCGGCGCGATCTCCAGGAACGGCGTGCCGGGGTCCAACAGGGTCTCCACCCGGTCGCGCGGGAGCAGCTTGCCCCGCGCGGTGTGCCGTTCCCGGGCCCGTTCGCCGCCGCCCAACGCGGTGGTCGCCAACCGGGCGCGCAGTTCGCCGACCGCGCGTTCGTGGGCTTCCGCGTTGGCCCGGTAGGTCTGCGACCCCGGGTCGGCGGCTGTGCCGAGCACGTTTTCCATGACACCGCCTCGAGTTAACCTTCGTTCACCTGCCCCCGAGGTTAACCACGGTTAATCCGAGTGTCTAGCATGGACACATGACCGTGAGCCGTCGAGACCAGATCCTGCAGGTGGCCGCCCGGCTGTTCGCCGAGCGCGGTTATCACAGCGTGGGCATGGACGACATCGGCGCGGCGGTGGGCATCAGCGGCCCCGCGCTGTACAAACACTTCCGGGGCAAGGAGGCAATGCTCACCGAGTTGCTGGTCGACATCAGCGAGCAGTTGCTGGCCCGGGGCGAGCTGCGGGCGTCGATCGAGGATCCGGCGCAGGCGCTGGCGGCGCTGATCGAGGGCCAGGTCGAGTTCGCGCTGCGCCACCCGGACCTGATCACGCTGCACGACCACGCGCTCAACCAGGTCCCCACGGCCGAGCGGCACCGGATCCGCCGCGTCCAGCGCGCCTACGTGGAGATCTGGGTCGAGGTGGCGATGAAGGCCCACCCGAACCGCTTGGACGACCGAGAGGCCCGCGCCGCGGTCCACGCCGCCTTCGGCCTGATCAACTCCACCCCCCACACACTGCGCACCCCCCAACGCATCCTGGCCCCGATGCTGAGTCGGATGGCGTTGGCGGCGTTGGCGGCGGCGACGGGGTGACACGAGGACGTCCGGTCACGATGCGACGGACGGCACGATGTTTCCGGTGGTGCGCACCCGAGCGCGGCCCGCGCAGGGAGCGGCCCACCCCGACCACTCCGGACGCGTCGAGCCCGGAAAGCCGCCGCCGCTGTCCGCACCTCGTCGCCCGGCTGAGGGGGAGGCCCACCGCACCAACTCGACCAGACGGCCGGACAGTCAGAGCGGCCGTGCTCGTACGCCACCGCGTCCGCCGCCCGATACACCGACGCGAGCAACCCCGCCGCCTCGCTCCGCCCCGGCTCCGGCAGCACGCACACCGCCGGGCGAGTTCCGTCAGCAGATCGGGCAGAGTCAGCGCCGGCAGGCCGAGTGGTGAGCTGCACCATCGAGTACCACCCGAAGGCCGAGCTGGTCCGGCGGGCCCTGCCGCGCGCGGCCCTCAGTGCTCTCGACACCCTGGAGTCTCGGTTGCAGCGGGACCCTTGGGGTGGCGGGCGGCGTATGGCCGGTGGGCTGAAGGACACGCTGGAGGCGCCGTTCGGCAGCTACGGCTTCGCCGCCTACGTGGTCCGGGACGCGCGGGTGATGGTCAGCGTCATCAGCCTCACCTGGACCGGCTGACCATTCGACCACCGGCCGCGCCCACCGCCGCGGCCGTCCGCACCGGCAGGACCAGCCGGGCCAGGCTCGCCCGCCGGGCCGAACGGACCCGCAGGACCCGGGATGCCGGCCGCGCCGCCGACACCCGCCGGGCCGGCAACCGTCTCGCCCAACGCACCGGGCCGACCTCCAGGCCCGGCCGGACCGACGATCGACCCCCCGTCCCGACGGGGCGGTCCCGCCGGGCCTCGCTCGCCCGCACGGGCCGGCAGGTCCGGCACGCCCGGTGTCCCGCCCGTCGCCTGCCCCTGGGCACGCATCGCCCGGACATCGTCCGCGAGCGTTGCGACCGCCCCGGCCCGGCGGCTGCTCTCCGCCGCGATCCGGTCCACACGACCGGCCTTGGCCAACACCCGGATCCACACCACCAGCACCGCGCCGGTCAGGGTCAGCAGGACGGCGGCGAGCGGCGTCCACCACCTCCACTGGCGCGCAAGAACGCGTTGTGTCCACGTCCCGGGCCACCGCCCAGCGCCGGCAGCCGCGAACGCGGTTGGCTGCACTCGGCCTCCAGCGCGGCCTTCGCCGCCCGCTCCGCCGCAGGCTCACTCCGCAAGTGTGGCTATGGGCGTCGGTACCGGCGGCGTGGCGCTGTGTGGTGAAGGCGGCTGCCGGGGCGGTGGTCTGGGACGTGTGCCCATTCGCGCCGGGCAGGCCGTGCTGGGGCGGGATGGCCCGGCAACCCGTCGCGTCGGTCGGCGACTCCGACGTGATGGCGCCGGGGAGTTCTGCGGGGGCGGCGCTCGCGTGGCGGTGACACTTTGGTGGGCTGCGGACAGGGCGCGCGGTTGCGGGAATGGTGGTGCCGGCAGTACCTCGTGCAGAGCCAAGAGGCCACTCCGGGCGGTGTCGACCCGGATCAACAGGACGGCCACCGTTGCGGCACGGGCGGCCGACAGAGGTGGCAGCGTCGAAGCGGTCGATGGGGCGGGCGAGTTGGGGCCTGAACAGGGCCTCGGTCACTATCGCGATGCGCCGTGGCCGGTGGTAGCGGTCGCGAAGACGGCTGCCGCACCGGGAGTGCACAGCAGGGTGCGGTGAGGGCCAGGTGGGGCCGCTTGGCGCCGCCGGTGTGGATGTCCACGTCGAGGATGTGGCCATGCGTGCGCCTGAAGGCGCTGTTGCGGTGCGGCCGTTCGTCGCCCCGATCCGAGCCCGCCTTCCGTTGTTTCGGAGGCGGGCTCGGATCGCGCGTTCAGCGAGTGGCGTCGAGGAGCGCTGTCCATGCTTCGGCCCCGGCTCGAATGATCGGCGATTCACCGACCTTGCTGTCACGGATGCCGACCATGTCGGTCAGTTCGGCGACCTCGACGCAGTTCCCGCCCTGACTCCCGCTGTAGCTGGACTTGCGCCACAACGCTGTGTGAGCTGCGGTGGGTACGGTCATAGCTCCCCTGCAATCTGCTCGATCCGCTTGAGCGATTCCCGAACGTTGAGCGCCTGCGAACGCAGGATTCCATACCGCTGAATCACGGCCCGTACCCCGTCCGGATCCGAGATCCAGTAACTGCCGCCCTGGCCCTCGACGTAGCCGAGCCTGCGCCCGTCCCTGGTCTCCAAAATCGTCATCGGGCCGTCCATTCCGGCGTGTTCCTCGCACTCCATCGGCATGAGCTGAATCGACACGTTACGCATCGCAGCCACCTCGTGGACGCGCCGAATCTGTTCGCGTTGGACCTCTCGTCCTCCGAACGGCCTCCGGAGGACCCACTCCTCCAGAATGAAGCCCAGATCGGCCGCAGGCTTGCGGGCCAACAGCCGTTGGCGCTCCAGCCTGCCCGTCACCCACCGTTCGATGTCCTCGTCGTCCAGAGCCGGTCGGTAGGCGCTGATCATGCGCTGCGCGTAATCGGGCGTCTGGAGAAGACCCGGAACGGCCACGTTCTCGTAGCTGTAGAGCGAGTGAGCCGTCTCCTCCTCCTCGGCAAAAACAGCGAAGAAGCCTGGGAAAGTGGGGTCTTTGAGGTGCTTGGCACCTACGAGCAGGATGCCCTGCCCGCCAAGGAGCTTGCTGAGAGTCGAGACCGTGTCCACCTGTGGAATGCGGGCCCCGCGCTCCCAAGCGGTGATGGTGTGTGGGCTGTTGCCGATCTTGTCGCCCAACGCCTCCTTGCTCAAGCCCGCCTGTTCGCGAAGATGTTTGAGCTGAGCGCCGAACATCTCCGCAAGGGGGTTCGAGTTGCTGCCGTCCACTGCGTGCGCCTTTCGATTGCCGCCCATAGAGAGCGAGACCGGCCTGTATACGGGGTGTACAGGCGCGGGCGGTTCTGTATTTTGCGAACCCCGAGAAGTACACGCTGTGTGCAGGCGCTACTCCTGGTAACGGTAGACGTTGGGTCGCAGACTTATGGGCATGACAAGAAATCGCCCCTCGATCGCGGTATTTATGCGCAACCGCCGCGAGTCGATGGCGAACTACCAGCCGGCATCGCTCGTTTCCAGCCATGCCCAGTGGGCAACGTTCCGTCCCCGTGGCTCCCGGTGCGGTTGCGGGGCCCGGCGTTCACACCCTTGTTGGAGGTCCACATGATTTCCGTGTCCTCGTCCGGCGACGAGGTTCGTCCGATCCGGATTGCCATGCCCGGTGGTCCCGTCCTCGATGTGACGCGGGCGGAGTTGACGGCTCTGGTGCATGAGTCGCGGGTGTATTTGATGCGCACGTTTCCGGCGCCGTTGGGCGGGCGCGGTTTGGACTCGGGCGGCTGAGCCCTGCCGATGCCGCCCGCCCCGACCGCTTCCTGCGGGCGGCGCCCCCGGTCCTGCGGCCACAGACGCGCGGCTGCGGGACCGGGGACTTGATCCATTGTCCGGTCGGGTCCCTGAAGACCCCCGCACGCCCGGTCGGGCAAGGCCGAGTCGAGCCGGGCTGGGCCGGGGCCGCCGAACCACCACCGAAAGCAGGTCCGTGAACCCGCCGCTTCTTGAACGTCTCGGGGCAATTGCCGTCGAGCGCCATCGACTTGAGGGCCACCGGCCCGACCCCGCGACAGTCTCACCGCACCGGCGGCGCGCCCACCATCTGCGCTGCCGCGCCGCCGGGGTCGCCCTGCGGGCCGCCGTCGCCGATGCGCACCGGGGTGGCATACCGGCCGAGGTCATTGCCCGCGCCACCGGGTTTTCCCCGGGCTACGTCCGCCTGATCGCCCACCGCGCGCGTGTCGAAGTCCCCACCCCGATCGTCCCGTTCCATACACAAGGAGAGATCATGATCGGCACACCCCCGTGGGCCGTCGGCGAACACCTCTGGCGCAAGCTCGATCACGGCCTGCACCACCTCGGCACCATCACTCGCGTCTGGCACGACGGCACCCGGTGGATGGTCGCATACAACTACGGCGCCCTCGCCGACAAGACCACCACCGCCCCCGCCGCCGAGATGTACCGGGCCGATCCCATGACCCGTCCCGTCTGACCACCGGACGGCCTCGTCACCTCGCGGCGGCGATCTCGGCCAAGTGGTGCAGGGAGTTGGGGAGGTGTTCGGGGCCGAAGGGTGGGAATCGGAAACGCTCCCTGATCGGACCCGACGTTGCCGACCAGTCGTAGGTGAGGGTGACCTCGGTGTGGGACGTGTCGAGCGGCTCGAGGTCGTATCGCCACGTCCAGCCGCCGAACTCCAGCTCGCCGTCGGCCTGTTCCATCCCGGGTGCCCAGCCGATGGTGTGTGGCGCGTCGAGGACGCGGACCTGGTTGGCCATCCGGTAGTCGCCGTCCGGGTGCTTGGCGTGATACATGGCCATCCGGAAGACCTGCCCCACCTCGGTCAGCGGCGCCCGGTCGACGCACTCCTGGACCCAGCCGGTGCCGTCGATGGAGGCATGGGTCGTCGGGTCGGCCAGCACCGCGAACACCTTCGCGGCGGGCAGGGCAATGGTCAGGGTGTCGCTCACGGATTCCGCCTGCTTCATGGTTTCCACGCTCCGCACGCTCCTCGTCGCCTCATGTCGTGTCGTGTCGCGTCGTCTCCCATGGAGACCGTGCGGCGCGGGGAAACTCATCGGTCACGCGTCGTGTGTCCAGGCGAGGGTGATCCGCACTTCGCCGAAGCGCAGGCCCTCCCGGGTCCGCACGGCCGCGCCGGCTACGTGCAGGCCGCCGGCCCGGTGTGGCGGTTCGCCGCCGTGGTGGAAGTACACGAGTTGGTTCGCGGTGCCCTTGGCGCGGTCGCCGTGGACGTGTTGGGTGTGCACTCCCTCGACGCGGCTCCTTCAGGAGGGTCAGTGCATCGAGCCGCGCTGTTCGCCGTGCGGCCCACGCAGCACGGGGCGGCGGTCAACACCCTGACCGAGGAAGGCTTCTTCGACCGCTCCCCCGACCCCGACCACGGCCGGCGCAACCCGGTCACCCTCACCAACCACGGCCTGCGCCGACTACGCCGCATGGACAAACTGCCCGACCGGCCCCGGGACGGCCTCCTCGCCCCGCTGTCGCCCGAGGACCGGCAGACCCCGACCGCCTGCTCGGGCAGGTGCTCGCCCACCACGAACCGCGATCAAACCCGCCCCGGCCCTACGACCCGGTGGGAGGCCGGCCCGAGGCCCGGATGGTGATGTTGAGCCGGCCGCCCGCCAGGCCCGTCGCCGGGTCGCCCGTGCCCGGGCGGATCCTCGGGACCCCGTGGTAGGCGAGTCGGGACGGGCCGCCGAAGACGATCAGGTCGCCGCCGTGCAGTTCCACGTCCGTCCACGGGCGGGTCCGGGTCTCGGTGTTGCCGAAGCGGAACACACACCTGTCGCCGATGCTCAGCGACACCACCGGCGCCGGCGACGCCTCGTCCGCGTCGCGGTGCAGGCCCATGCTCGCCTTGGCGTCGTAGTGGTTGACCAGGCCGATGTCGTACGGGTCGGCCGGAACGGACCCGTACACTTCGACCACCGCCCGCCGCGCCAGCGCCCCGAGCAGCGCCGGGAACGGCTTGACCGGCGTACCGTCGGGCAGGAACTCGCTGTAGCGGTACGGCTCCCAGTGCAGCCCGAGACACACGGTGCGCACGCTCATCACCCCGCCCGAGGGCATCACCGTATGGCGCATGCCGGCCGGCGGCGCGGCCCACGCGCGGGCCGCGACCACCAACTCCCGCTGCTCGTCGAGCGAAAGCCAGTCCGGCACGTGCCAGGCCCCGGGAGCGAGTTCGACCCGCTCCCGGGGTACGGGGAAGAGCTCACCGGTCACGTCGCGGCAACTCCCGCCCAGCCACCATCGGTTACGCACCGCACAGGATTCGTCACCGCCTCACTCCGCCCTCGCTCACCCACTTCGGCGCCCGCTTCTCCCGAAACGCCGCCATGCCCTCCGTCGCGTCGGCGGAGGCGAACAACTCCGCCGAGCGCCGGGCCAACTCCCGCCCGTCCCGGTCGAAACCGGCCTGCAACGCGCCGATCGTCAACTTCTTCGACTCGACCAACCCCTGCCGCGAGCACAGCCGGAACGACGCGACCAGCGCCGCCACCGCCTCGTCCGCGCCCTCGGGCCCGTCCACCGCGCGGGTGAGCAGGCCGATCCGCTCCGCCTCCGCGCCGTCGAACACATCGCCGGTGAGGTAGTACCGCGACACCGACCGCGGATCCATCCGGGGTGCCGTGGTCAGCGAGATCACCGCCGGGCTCAACCCGAGCCGCGCCTCGGTGAACGCGAACGTCGCCTGCGCCGGCGCGATCGCCAGATCCGCCGCGCCGACCAGGCCGATCCCGCCGGCGCGCGCGTTGCCGCGCAGGTGTGCGACCACCGGCACCGGCACCTCGACCACCAGGCGCAGCAGAGCGAGCAGTTGCTCGGCGCCCTGCGCCATCCCGCCCGCCGCCGCCTCGCGCAGGTCCATGCCCGAGCAGAAGGTCGGCCCGGTGTGCGTGAGCACCACCGCCCGCACCCGCTCGTCCACGCCCGCCTCGGCGAGGTGGTGGCGCAGCCGGGCGACCAGGCGCGCGGACAGCGCGTTGCGGTTGGCGGGCGAGTCCAGCGTGATGGTGGCGATGCCGTCGTCCACCGTCATCCGGACCGGATCGTCGGTCGAGTGCGGGTGGCCGGGCTTGTCGTCCAGGCTCGTGCGTACCGGCTCGGGCTCCACGGTGTACCTCCGGGTTCGAGGGCGATCGGCGCGGGGTTTCGGGGGTGGCCCGGACCGCGCGCCCGGTGCCGCGTATGTTGCCGGTCGCGGCACCCGCGCGTGTCGTCGGCCCCCCGTTCGGTCGACCGAGGCCACCACCTCGATCGGCGCGCGCGAGGGCCCGCGGCGCTACCTCGATCCTCACATGCGAGGGTCGGCTTCGATCGAACCGCGTCGCATTCATGTTCCTTTCATGTCGAGCGCGCACATTGGCACGACACGCTTTGTACCGAGTCCACACGGAAGGTGTCCGCGTGCGACCGTGGGGCGACCCGGAGTAACCGGATCCCCCGGGATTCGCCGCCGAATGAAGGAGTCGCCCGCCATGACGCCCGCGATGACGCCCGCCGCCGACACCGGAACGCCGCCGCACATCCTCGTCGTGGACGACGAACCCGCCGTCCGCGAGGCCCTCGAATCCAGCCTGCGCTTCGAGGGCTACCGGGTCACCCTCGCCGACGAGGGGGTGGCCGCGCTCACCGCGATCGCGGGCGACGAGCCGGACCTGGTGCTGCTCGACGTACTGATGCCCCGCATGGACGGGCTGACCGCGTGCCGCCGACTGCGCGCCCGGGGCGACACGCTCCCGGTCCTGATGCTCACCGCGCGCGACGCGGTCGGCGACCGGGTCACCGGGCTGGACGCGGGCGCGGACGACTACCTGGTCAAGCCGTTCGAGCTGGACGAGTTGCTGGCCCGGGTACGCGCGCTCCTGCGCCGCAGCGCGATGGCCGGCGCGCGCGAGGAGGCCCGCGACGACGCGCTCGCCTACGCCGACCTGCGGATGGACACCGCCTCGCGCGAGGTCACCCGCGCGGGCCGGACGATCGACCTGACCCGCACCGAGTACACCCTGCTCGAACTGTTGCTCACCCACCCGCGCCAAGTGCTGACCCGGGAGCAGATCCTGCACAACGTATGGGGGTTCGACTTCGAACCCGCGTCCAATTCGCTCGACGTGTACGTGATGTACCTGCGGCGCAAGACCGAGGCCGGCGGCCTGCCCCGGCTCGTGCACACCGTTCGCGGCGTCGGCTACGTCCTGCGTACCGCGGAGGCGCCGTCCTGATGAGCCGTCATCTGCCGCTGCGCGCCCGCCTGGCGCTGCTCACCGCGCTCGCCGTCGCCCTCGCGGTCGCGGCAGCGGCGGTCACGTGCTGGGTGCTGACCCGCAATCAGCTGCGCGAACAGATGGACCGCACCCTGGCCACCACCGGGACACCGTTCCTGAACCCGCGCGGCGGCCAGGCGACGACCATCGCGGACATCTGCCTGCGTCCCGCGCCGCCGTTCCAGCGCGGCCTGTTGACGTATCAGGTGGTGCGCGGCGACGGCTGGTTCTGCACCCAGCAGGGCAGCAGCGCGGTGCCGGTCAGCCCGGTCCCGGTGAACAAGGACGACAAGGCGGTGGCGGCGGACGCGTCGGGCACGAAGAAGGTGGTCTTCCACGACGCCACCACCAAGAGCGGGCAGCACGTACGGGTGATGACGCAGCACGTCAGCCGGGACACCGCGGTGTCCGTGTCCCGGCCGCTCGACGAGATCGAGAGTTCGCTGGACAGCCTGGCCACGTGGCTCGTCACGGTGAGCGCGATCGGCATCCTGGGCGCGGCCACCCTGGGCCTGCTGGTCGCCCGGGCCGCGCTGGGGCCGGTGGATCGGCTCACCGAGGCGGCCGAACACGTGGCCCGCACCGAGGACTTGGACACGGTGATCCCGATCGCGGGCAAGGACGAGATCGCCCGCCTGGGACGCTCGTTCAACGCGATGACGGCCTCGCTCAAGGCGTCCCGGCTGCGCCAGCAGCGGCTGATCGCCGACGCGGGGCACGAACTGCGCACTCCGCTCACCTCGTTGCGCACCAATACGGACCTGCTGCTGCGCAGCGAACAGACCGGCCGCTCGATCCCGCCGGCCGACAAGGAACGCCTGCTGCACAACGTGAAGGCGCAACTGGTCGAACTCTCCGACCTGGTCGGCGATCTGCTGCTGCTGGCCCGCCCGGACCACGTGGCCGGCCAGCCGCCGGCCGAGCCCGCCGCGCTGCACACCGCGGTCGAACGCGCCGCGGATCGGGCCCGGTTGCGGGCGCCCGACGCGCGGATCGAGGTGGACGTCAGCCCCTGGTACGTACGCGGCGAGCCGGCCGCGCTGGAGCGGGCGGTGGTCAACCTGCTGGACAACGCGCTCAAGTTCGGCGGCCCGGAGGGGGTCGTGACGGTCCGGCTCGCGGACGGCCGGCTCACCGTGCGCGACCACGGCCCGGGCATCGCCGCCGCCGACGCCCCGTACGTGTTCGAACGCTTCTGGCGCGCGCCCGCCGCCCGCGGCCTGCCCGGCTCCGGGCTGGGCCTGTCCATCGTCGCCCGCACGGTGGCCGACGGCGGCGGCACGGTGGCCCTGGAACCGGCCGCCGACGGCCCGGGCACGGTCGCCAGGATCCACCTGCCGGGGACCCGCGAGACGCCGCCGGACTGACCCGGCCAAGACGCACCGAGGCCCCCGCCCCGAAACGGGGACGGAAGCCTCGGGAGACCAGGCGCCCGGGAGACCAAGCCCCGGGAGGCGCGGGTGACCGGGTGACCGGGTGACCGGGAGATCAGGTGCCCAGGTGCCCAAGAGACCGGCCAACCGGGCAACCGGGTGCCCGGCCGACCGACCACCCGCCTCAGCCCTCGTCCACCGGCGTCAGGTCGCTCTCGTAGTGCACGATCGTCGGCGGCACCGCGAAGAACTCGCCCACGATCCCGCGCCACTGCGGGAACAGCTCCGACTCGCGGAAGCCGACCGTGTGCGCCTCCAGCGTCTCCCAGCCGATCAGCAGCAGGTACGACGTCGGCGACTCGACCTGGCGCACCAGCCGGGCCCAGCGGAACCCGGCCGACTTCGCGACCACCTCGCGCCCGCGCAGGAACGCGGCCTCGAATTCGGCCTCGCGGCCGGCGGTGACGGTGATGTCCGCGTGTTCGATGATCATGATGGCTCCCTGCGTCGTCGGATCGGGGTCCGGCTCGGATTCGGTGTCGGCACGTCTCCCGAATCATGGCGAACCGCCCCGGCGCGGGATGCGCCGGGGCGGTTCGCCACGCGGGTAATACGGCCGGGATGACCGGGATCAGCGGAATCAGCTGAACCAGTGCCGCTTCTTCCGGGTGAGCTGGTAACCCAGGATCCCGAACACGACCGCGACGAACGTCGCCATCGCCGTCCAGAACCACCGCGCGTTCGGACCGTCCATCCAGTCCCACTGGTACCAGTGGTCCTCTTCCTGGTCCCACGCGACCGACCGGGTGTCCGCGGTCTGCCCGCTCTTGAGCACCGCGCCGGCCTTGGTGATCGGCACCAGCGGATCGGCCAGCTTGCGGTCCGAGGTCGGCACCTGGTCGTCGCCGTCCTCGGTGTCCACCCGCACCGCGACCTTGACCGCGGCGCCCGCGTCCAGGTCCGGCACGTCCATCGCGGCGATCCGGACGAAGTACATCCCGGGCAGCGGGTCGGTGGACCACGGCTCGGCCCAGTCGCGCACCACCCTCGGCACGCACGTGAGCGCGAGCTTGGTGTCGGCCTTCTGCGCGGTGGCGACCTGCTTGCCCTCGACGCACGGCTGGCGCCGACGCAGGCCGTCGTAGATCTCGATCCGGTAGGTCACCGGACCGGTACGGGCGTTGCCCGACGCCAGGTCGAGATCGACCTTGGCATGGATCTCCTTGCCCGCCTTGGCCGGGAACTGCCAGTACAGGTACTCGCCCTCGGACGCCGACCAGCGTGCGTCCTGGCCCAGCTTGAGCGTGCCAGCGGCCAGGAACGTGGTCCCCGGCGGCACGTCCTGATCGGCCGCCGCCGCGCCCGCGAACAGCGTCACCCCGACGAACGCCGCGGCGACCGCCGCGAGTGCCCGCCTCATCGTACGGATCGCCGTCATGACATCGCCTTCCCGAGAGCCTTGAACGCCCGGCGCAGCCAGCCCGCCAACAGGCCCGAGATCAGGCCGAATCCGGCAAGCACACCCAGGAACACCCAACCGCGGCCCAGGCCGTGCACATTGGCCGCCTTGCTGTCCGTGGCCTTGACCAGGTCCACCGTCAACTCCAGCGGCAGACCGGGCTTGGTGGCCACGTTCGGCTGCGCGGCGAACGCGTTGGTGACGACCAGACAGACCGTCTTCGTCTTCGCGTGGTCCTTGTCCGTCTTGTACGGGTAGCGGAACCCGGCGGACTGCACGTCCGTACGGCCGTTGCCCGCACCGGCGTTGCCGACCAGTTCGCGGCCGTCCTCGCCGAACGCAGTGACCGTAACGTCGTAGTCGCGCGCCACCTTGCGGTCGGCGCCGACCGTCGCGGTGGTCCGCAACTCCTGGTTCGGCTTGACCGGGACCTTGTACCAGAGGTGTTGGCCGAACTCCTCGCGG
This sequence comes from Embleya australiensis, assembly GCF_051903075.1. NCBI lineage: Bacteria > Bacillati > Actinomycetota > Actinomycetes > Kitasatosporales > Streptomycetaceae > Embleya > Embleya australiensis. The sequence goes on along the minus strand of NZ_CP182422.1, from coordinate 6,043,450 downwards.
TCGCTGTACACCCCGGGGCCGAGCAGCGGGGCGTCCTGGCAGCCGTTCGGGCTGCCCTTGACCGGCGCGGGCGTCTCGTCCACCTCGCGCACCGCGCGCTTGACGATCTGCTGGACCTTCTGCGACAGCTCGTCGGCGTTCAGCACCGAGGTGTACGTACCGCCGGTGGCCTCGGCGATGCAGGACAGCTGCCGGCGGGTGTTCTCGTCGGGCACCAGACCGAGGGTGTCCACCACGAGGTTGAGGCCGGAGGCGGCCAACTCGCGGGCCACGTCGCACGGGTCGGGCGGGGCGCAGGTCTCCTCGCCGTCGGTGATCAGCACGATGCGCCGGGTACCGGTGCCGGTGCCGAGGTCCTTGGCGGCCTCACGCAGGGACAGTGCGATCGGCGTCCAGCCGGTCGGCTGCAGCTTGGCGATCTCGTTCTTGATCACGACCTTGTTGGGTCTGCCGACCGGGGCCAACTGCTGGGTGTCGACGCACCCCTTGGCCTTGTCGTTGCCCGGGTACGTCGCACCCAGCACCCGGACGCCGAAGTCGGCCGGTTCCGGGACGCCGTCCACGACCTCGTTGAAGGCCTTCTTCGCCGCGTCGATGCGGGTCATCCCGCCGGCGTCGTTGGCCTTCATCGAGCCGCTCACGTCGAGGATCAACTCGACCTTCGGTGGCGGCGCGGTCGAATTCGTCTCGTCGGCCATCGCGGACGGCGCGGAACCGCCCACGACAGCCAAGGTCGTCAGCAGGCCGATCAACCCGGCCCCGACCTTTCGCATCTTGATCGTCACGGGGAGGGATCCTACGGATCATCCGGGCCCGCCGTTTGCCGCACGCGGCAGGTCGATTGACAACCCGTCAGGCGGTTGGTGACGATTCGTCGGTAACGTTCCCTTCCGGCGCGGTCAGGTCGTAGAGGGTGACCCCGTCGACGGTGGTCGCGATGAACGTGCGCTCGACCCAGGTCGCGATCTCCTGTGCGGTGTTGCCGCCGCCCATGGCACGCATCCCGCCGAGGCCGCCGCCGATGAAGTAGTGGATCCGGCCGTTTCGCACCAGCTTGCGGAACTCGTCCAGGGTCGGCGACGGGTCGCTGCCGTTGAAGCCGCCGATCGGCATCACCGGGTCGCCGGTGGCCAGTTGATAGCCGGAGGCGCTGTTCGAGCCGACGGAGGCGGCCACCCAGGTGTAGCGGCCGGCGTCCCGCTTCAGCGTCGCGACGACCTCCTTACCCGGCGTGCTGCCGTTGAGCAGGCCGCCCATGCCGCCGCCGCCCGCGCCCGGGCGTTGCCCCCGGGTACGGCCGGCGCCGTCGGGAGCACCGGGGAACACCGGCGCCCCGGCGCCGGGTTGCCCACCGGGCGCCCGACCATCCGGAACCTGCCCCGGCACCTGCCCGAGCGGCGCACCCGGAAAGCCCCGTGGCCCACCAAAGCCCCCCGGACCACCCGGCCCCGCCCCACCCGGAAACCCCCGCCCGAAGCCCGCCCCCGCCGGCCCCGCACTCGGGATCGACCCGCGCTGCGCCGTGGTCACAGTGGCCCAGGTATAGCCCGCCGGGCCGCCCAGCAACGCCACCACGGACACCCCGGCCGCCACCGGCGCAAGCCCGCGCAACGCGGTGAGTCCGACGGCGAACACACCCAGCGCGCCGACGACTCCGCCGATCAGCACGGCGTGCCGCAACCACGGATGCCACTCCGGCGTACGGCCCAGCAGGTGGTACGACCACCACGCGCTCACCGCCACGGTGAGCGCCACGACCGCCGCCGCCCGCAATACCCGACGCCGCTCCCACAACAGCGCCGCACCCATCGCGACCAGCGCCGCGATCGCCGGCGCGAGGGCGATCGTGTAGTAGGCGTGGAAGATGCCCGCCATATAACTGAACGTCAGCCCGGTGCCCAGCAACCAGCCGCCCCACAACACGATCGCCGCCCGAGCGGGATCGGTGCGTGGCGCCTGCCGGGTCGACCACAGGCCCACCACCAGCAAAATCAGCGCGGCGGGCAACAACCACGAGATCTGGCCGCCCATTTCGGGGTTGAACATCCGGTCCCAGCCGGTGGCGCCCCAGCCGCCGCCCCGGGGCCCGCCGCCGCCCACACTGCCTGCCTCGTCGCCGTTGAGCCGACCGAGTCCGTTGTAGCCCAGCGTCAGTTCGAGGATCGAGTTGTGCTGCGAGCCGCCGATGTAGGGGCGCGAGGATTCCGGCCACAGTTCCACGATCGCGATCCACCACCCACCCGCGACCAGCAACGCCAGGCCCGACCAGAGCAGTTGCCGCACCCGCCGCCAAAAGCCCACCGGCGCCAGCACCAGGTACACCGCCGCAAGCACCGGCACGACCAGGAACGCCTGAAGCATCTTGGCCAGGAACCCGACCCCCACACACGCCCCGGCCAGCACCAACCAGCGGGTGGCGCCGCTCTCCTGCGCCCGCAGCACCGCGTACGCGGCGACGGTGAGCAGTAGGACAAGCAGCGCGTCCGGGTTGTCGAACCGGAACATCAGCGCCGCGACCGGCGTGAGCGCCAGCACCGCCCCGCCCAACAACCCCGCCCAGGCCGGGAATCGGCGCCGGATCGCCAGATACAGCACGCCGACCGTGGCCATACCCTCCAGCGCCTGCGGGATCAGGAGACTCCACGCGTTGACCCCGAAGATCCGGGCGGACAGGCCCATCACCCACAGCGCCGCCGGCGTCTTGTCGACGGTGATCGAGTTGCCCGCGTCGGAGGAGCCGAAGAAGAACGCCTTCCAGTTCTCCGTCCCCGCCTGAACGGCCGCCGCATAGAACGAGTTGGCCCACCCGGAGGCACCCAGGCCCCAGATGTAGAGCACGCCGGTACCGACAAGCAGCGCGAGCAACGCGGGGCGCACCCAGGGCGCGTCCGCCTCGCGTCCGCGCACCAGTCGGACGTACCAGGGTCGATCGACCGAACCCCCGACCCCGGGAGCGGGGATCGGCAGCGGAACCACCACGGCGGTCATGCGTCCTCCTCGCGGGACGTGCTCTCGGCCACGCTCACCGACGTGACGGAAATCACCGAAGCCATAGGTGCGTTCGGGCCTGTCGCATCCGCTGCGGCTGTGCCGGAGGGTGGATCAGCCACCGTCGCGCCCGACCGGTGTCGGAAGACCCAGGCCCGCAGCAGCAGAAAGCGCACCACGGTGGCGACCACGCCGGCGCCGACCAGCGCGGCCGCCTCGACCCTTCGGGACGGATCCGCGACGGCGGCGTGCAATCCGGCCAGTACGGCGCTACTCAGGCCCAGGCCCACCACGAACGCCAGACCGCCCTGGGCCTGATGGCGCCAGGCACCGGCGCGCCCGCGTACCCCGAAGGTGAAGCGCCGATTCGCCGCCGTGTTGGCGATCGTGGTGACGGTCAGCGCGAGGGCATTCGCGGCGAGCACACCCAAGAAGTCACGAAGCAGGACGTACAGCAACAGATGGGCCAGCGTGCTGAGTACGCCGATCGTCGCGAAGCGCGGGAGCTGGGCACGCATCCCGTTAGGCAGCCGCGCCTCGCGCACCCGGGCCGGGACCGGCACCCGAAACGTGCCGGCCGCGATGCGCCGGGCGACGCGGGCCATGCCGCGCAGATCGTCGATCGCGGTGTGCAGCACGTCGACCCGGCTGTCCGGATCGTCGACCCAGTCCACCGGCACCTCGTGGATCCGCAGCCCGTTGCGCTCGGCCAACAGCAGCAGTTCCGTGTCGAAGAACCACTCCTCGTCGTGCACATGCGGCAGCAGCGCCTGGGCGACCACTGTCCGGGCGGCCTTGAACCCGCACTGGGCGTCGGAGAAGCGCGCCGCGAACACCCCGCGCAGCAGCAGGTTGTACGACCGGGAAACCACCTCCCGGCGCGGCCCGCGCACCACTTCGGCGGAGCGGACGAGGCGGGTGCCGATCGCCAGATCGCTGTGTCCGGTGACCAGCGGCGCGACCAGCGGCAGGAACGCGTCCAGGTCGGTGGACAGATCGACGTCCATGTAGGCCACCACGTCGGCGTCGGACTCGGTCCACACCTTGCGCAGCGCCCGGCCGCGCCCCTTGCGGTCCAGGTGCACCGCGCGTACGTGCGGGAGTTCGCGCGCCAGCTCGCGCGCCACCGCATGGGTGCGGTCGGTGCTGGCGTTGTCCGCGACGATGATCCGGAAGGCGTACGGGAATCCGCGCAGGAGGTAGGCGTGCAGGCGCCGGATGCTCGCGGTCAGCACGTGCGCCTCGTTGTACACGGGCACCACCACGTCCACGATTCGGGTGCGCGTGGGTGTCGTCAGGCTCATGGTCAGAAGGTCTCGGGGCGGCCTGGGAGTCGGATGAGGCGTTTCTTAAGGTGCGATGAGAAACGCGCGACGGCGAGCGCGCGGCGGGCCGGACCGGGATGTGGCCGAGGGGGGCTGGCGCGGGACGTGCGTGGGATGCGAATCTCGCGTACCGAGACGCCTATGCTGCCGATCGGAAGACCGGCACAGCGCGACACAGCGATCCGGAGGTCGGATGAACACCTCGGCGGGCAGATCAGTCGGCGCGGACTCCCCGCAACCGTTCGTGGAGGCGGCCGAGATCACGGCCGGCGGTTGGGTCTTCAACGCGCGCGTGGCCGGACCGGCGGCCGGGCGGCCGGTGTTGTTCCTGCACGGCTTCCCGCAGACCTCCGCCTCCTGGACCGCGCAACTGCTGGGCCTGGCCCGGGCCGGCCACCGGGCGATCGCCTTCGACCAGCGCGGCTACTCGCCCGGCGCCCGGCCGCCGCAGGAATCGGCCTACGGACGCGACGAGTTGGTCGGCGACGTGCTCGCCGTACTGGACGCCCTCGGCCTGGACCGGGTGGACCTGGTCGGGCACGACTGGGGCGGCGCGCTGGCCTGGCAGGTCGCGGGCCTGGCGCCGGAGCGGTTGCACACGCTGACGGTGGTCTCCACGCCGCATCCGGTCGCGCTGGCCTCGGCGGTCCGGGACGAGGCGTCGGGGCAGCGGGAACAGTCCTCGTACATCCGGCTGTTCCGCACGCGCGGCGCGGCCGAGGAGAAGTTGCTCGCCGACGACGCGGCCTATCTGCGCGAGGTGTTCGCCTCGCTGCCCACCGAGGTCACCGAACGCTACCTCGCGGTACTGCGCGAACCGGGCGCGCTCACCGGCGCGTTGAACTGGTACCGGGCGATCGACCCGAAGGTCCTGCGCGACATCGGCGGCATCGACATCCCGACCCTGTACGTCTGGAGCGACCACGACCAGGCGTTCGGCCGCGCCGCGGCGGAGGCCACCGCCGACTCGGTCATCGGCCCGTACCGCTTCGAGGTGCTCGCGGACGTGGACCACTGGGTCCCGGAGAACGGCGCGCAGGCCCTGACCGGGCTGCTCCTCGAGCACTTGGCGGCGTTCCCGGCGCGGTGAGGCGTCCGTTCGAGTTCCGGGGCAGGCGGCACGAACAGCGCCCGCCCACCCGCGCCGGGTGGGCGGGACGCGGGCTCAGGGCCGGGAATCCGACGGGTGGCAGTAGGAGTCGGACGAGGCGTCGCCGCCCTGGAGCCGGGTCTGGTGCACCCGCCGGCCGCGGAACTCCTCCCCGTGCGGGAAGAAGCGCTCGTCGACCGACAGGCCGCCGTGCGCGGTGTCCGCGTCCAGCTTGACCAGCCACGGCTCGACGCCGTCCGGATAGAACTGGTCGTCCCACGAGCCGTACAGCGAGTTGGTCAGGTAGACCCGCCGTCCGTCCCGGCTGATCTCGACCATCTGCGGCCCGCCGGTGAGCGGGACCTCGGGCGCCCGGGGGTGCGGCACGCGGCCGGCGATGCCGCCGAGCCGGACGGACGCGGTGCGCCGGGGGTGGAACGGGTCGGTGACGTCGTACTGGATCAACTCACCGGTCCCCCAGGCCGATATGTACAACCAGCGGTCGTCCACGGACAGGTTGATGTCGGTGATCAGCGGCGGCACCGCGCCGAACGGCCGGATCACCGGCGGGAGTCGATCCGGGTCGGCGGCCTCGGCGGGGATCGTGATCACCTTCCGGACGGTGAACTCGTCGCCGTCTCGGTGCCACAACCACACCGACGCCGACAGGTCCGTCACGTCCACCACGACGCCGACGAATCCCCAGGTCGCCTGCGGGTCGTGGGCCGGCCGCAACTCCAGCACCATCTGGTGTTGATCGCCCAGCTCCAGCCGCTGGAGATGCCGGCCGGAATCCAGTTCCCAAAAGTGCAACGCATGGCCGTAGTGCCGCCCGAGCAGCAGTTCGGCGTCGACGCCGTTCTCGATCATCGAGGGGGTGCCCCACTCGCTGGTGATCGCGACGTTGTGGTTCAGATGCCACCACACGTCGTACGCCAGGTGTTGCGGGCCGCGATCGCTCTCCCAGGCCCGCCGCACCTCGAACGTGTCGTGGTCGAGCAGGGCGACCCCGCCGGGGCCGTCGGCTCCGCCCGCGCCGCCCAGGCAGGACAGGAAGACCCCGTCGGGACCGCAGTGCAGCGTGTGCGGGCGTGAGTAGCCGGCCCGGTCGGCGAGTTCCTTGGCCTCGATGGTCCGCAGCAGGGTCGGACGGGTCGGATCGGGCTGGGTGTCGAACACGTGCAGGCGCGAGGATCGCAGCCCGGGCGCGAGCAGGTAGCGCCGTTCGGGATGCTCGTGGCAGACGTGCGCGAGTGCGCTGGAGCAGGCGTTCCAGCCGAAGTGGTGCAGTTCGTCGCCTGTCCCGCTCACCTCGACCAGGCTCAACACCCGCCCGTACGAGGCGGATTCGGGGTCGGTGTCGACGGTGAACAGCGCGTCGGGGCGCTGTTCGGTGCGGTCGAAGCCGACGATGTAGGCGAGTTTCTCGGGCGGCGCGGCGATCGCGTCCGCCGGTGTGCGGTAGAGAGTGGGGTCACCGTGCTCGGTCTCGGTCATGCCTTGTCTCCTCGGTGCATACGTCGAAGATGGACACGCAATTCCTCGGCGGGGCGGGACTCTTCCTCACTCCTCCCACAGGCCCGCCACCGTCAGGCCCGGGTCGATGTCGGCGAGCGCGCTGGTCGGGTCGAGGGTGGGCAGGACGCGGTGGGTCGCGGCGGCGTGCGCGTAGACGAGCAGCAGGTCCTCGGCGGTCCAGCGGACCGAGGGCCAGACCGCGTCGCGGCCGGGGCACAACCGGGTCAGGCGGGTGTGGAACTCGTCGAGCTCGGCCGGGTTGGTGAAGCTCCGGGCGGCCTCGATCGCATCCCGGTCGGTGCGCAGGAGGGCGTGTGTGGGGACCACGGGAACGCGCATCACCGCGTCGGGATCGCCGTCCGACATGCCCATGCCGCGCGCGACGCGGTGCAGCGCCGAGGCCATCAACAGCGCGACCAGCAACCCGCTGTCCTCGCGCACTCCCCCGGACGGAAAGAACCTCGCGTCCCAGAAGTGTTGTTCGGCGTTCAGGTGCTCGCGCACGAGCATGCAGCCGACGCCCACGCAGCTCTGCGGCAGGGTTCTGGCAGCCATGCCGCTACGGTACGGCTCCGGTGGCGCGCCGTGGCGCAGTTTCGGTTATTTACGACAATGGCGCCTTTATGACGACGGTACGCCCGTACGACCATCACCTTCGGGCCGGCCTCGCCCGGCTCAGCCCAACTGGATCGATCGTTTCGACAACCCGAACCAGAAGCCGTCGATCACCTGGCGCAGTGTGTCCAGGTCCTCGTGCCCGGCGCCGAGCGAGACGAACAGCGGGGCCAAGTGCTCGGTGCGCGGATGGGCCAGGCGCGCGGCCGGCGCATTGTGCGCGAAGTCGAGCAGCGCGTCCAGATCGCCCGCGCGGAACGCCTCGTCGCCCCAGTGGTCGAACTCGGCCGACCACCCGGGCACCGGCGCCTCGGCCCGGGGGTCCAGGCCGCGCAGGTTGTGCGTGAAGAAGCCGCTGCCGACGATCAGCACCCCCTCGTCGCGCAGATCCGCGAGCCGACGACCGACCCGGTACAGCTCCACCGGGTCGAGCGTGGGCAGCGACATCTGCAGGACGGGCACGTCGGCGTCGGGATACATCTCCACCAGCGGCACGTAGGCGCCGTGGTCGAGGCCGCGCTCGGGCGCGTCCCGCACGTCCGGCCCGAGCAGCGCCCGCACCCGCGCCGCCAGCTCCGGCGCGCCGGGCGCCGGGTAGGTGACCCGGTAGTAGTGCTCGGGGAAGCCGCCGAAGTCGTACACGAGCGGGACGGTGCGGGTGGCCCCCAGTGCGATCGGGGCGTCCTCCCAGTGCGCGGACACCATCAGCACGGCCGTGGGCCGAGGCAGGTCGGCGGCCCACGCGGCCAGCTGGCCGGTCCACAACGCGTCGTCCGCGAGCGGCGGCGCGCCGTGACCGAGGTAGACGACGGGCATGCGCGGCGCGGCGGGCCGCGACGGGGTGGTCTCCATACGCCCAGGATACCAAGTAGTTCTACGTTCAATAATTGATCCGACAGAGGGATCGGCGCTGTCAACACCCCCGGGAGTAATCCACTGGCCGTCGCCCCCGGGGTGCCACTTATCCTTGACCCCGTAATGGGAACGCCAGTAGCCACATCTCAGCTCGCCGACCTCCAGGCGCGCCTGCCCCACCTGATGCTTCGGGATCAGGACCGTCTGCGCCGTCGCCTGGACCGGACCCGCAAGAGTCGCAAGGGCCCGCAGCAGGTCACCGAGACCGAGAGCCTGATCGCCGCGTTCGACGCCGCCGAGACGCGGGTCGCGAACCGGCGCGCCGCCGTGCCCACGATCGGCTACCCCGAGGCGCTGCCGGTCAGCCGGAAGAAGGACGACATCCTCGCCGCGATCCGCGACCACCAGGTCGTGATCGTGGCGGGAGAGACCGGCTCGGGCAAGACCACCCAGATCCCGAAGATCTGTCTGGAGCTGGGCCGGGGCGTCCAGGGCCTGATCGGCCACACCCAGCCGCGCCGGATCGCCGCCCGCACCGTCGGCGACCGCATCGCCGAGGAACTGGGCGGACAACTCGGCGACGTGGTCGGCTACAAGGTCCGCTTCAACGACCAGTCGAGCGACAACACCCTGGTCAAGCTGATGACCGACGGCATCCTGCTCGCCGAGGTGCAGAACGACCGGCTGCTGCGCCAATACGACACGCTGATCATCGACGAGGCGCACGAGCGCAGCCTCAACATCGACTTCCTGCTCGGCTACCTCAAACAGCTGCTGCCGCGCCGCCCCGACCTCAAGGTGATCATCACCTCGGCGACGATCGACCCCGAGCGCTTCTCGCAGCACTTCGACGACGCGCCGATCATCGAGGTCTCCGGCCGTACCTACCCGGTCGAGGTGCGCTATCGCCCGCTGGTCGCGGAGGTCGACGAGGACGAGGACGACGAGGAGGGCGGCGGCGGGCGCCGACCCGACGACCGCGACCAGGTCCAGGCGATCAGCGACGCGGTCGACGAGCTGCTCGGCGAGGCGTCCGGCGACATCCTGATCTTCCTCAGCGGCGAGCGGGAGATCCGGGACACCGCCGAGGCGCTGAACAAGCGGCAACTGCGCAACACCGAGGTGCTGCCCCTGTACGCCCGGCTGTCCGCGGCCGAGCAACATCGGGTCTTCCAGCAGCACACCGGCCGGCGGATCGTACTCGCGACCAACGTCGCGGAGACCTCGCTGACCGTGCCGGGCATCAAGTACGTGATCGACCCGGGCACCGCGCGCATCTCCCGCTACAGCCTGCGCACCAAGGTACAGCGGCTGCCGATCGAGGCCGTCTCGCAGGCGTCGGCCAATCAGCGCAAGGGCCGCAGCGGGCGCACCTCCGACGGCATCTGCATCCGGCTGTACTCCGAGAAGGACTTCGAGTCGCGGCCCGAGTTCACCGATCCGGAGATCCTGCGCACCAACCTGGCCTCGGTCATCCTGCAGATGACCGCGCTCGGCCTGGGCGACATCGCCGCGTTCCCGTTCGTGGAGCCGCCGGATCGGCGCAACATCAAGGACGGCGTACAACTGCTCCAGGAGCTGGGCGCGCTCGACCCCGACGAGCCGGACGTGCGCAAGCGGCTGACCCCGATCGGGCGCAAGTTGTCCCAGCTGCCGGTGGACCCCCGCCTGGCCCGGATGATCCTGGAGGCGGACCGCATCGGCGTGGTCCGCGAGGTGCTGATCATCGCCTCCGCGCTGTCCATCCAGGACCCGCGCGAGCGGCCCACCGAACACCAGCAGCACGCCGACCAGTTGCACGCGCGGTTCGCGGACAAGGAGTCCGACTTCCTCGCGTATCTCAACCTGTGGAACTACATCAGGGAACAGCGCGACGAGCTGTCCTCCAGCCGGTTCCGCAAGATGTGCAAGAGCGAGTTCCTGCACTATCTGCGCATACGCGAATGGCAGGATCTGCACAGCCAGTTGCGCTCCGCCGCCAAGTCGCTGGGGATCGAGGCGACCGGCGAGCCCAAGGAGCCGAACACCCAGCACATCCACACCGCGATCCTGTCCGGCCTGCTCTCGCACATCGGCCTGATGGACCCGGCCAAGCGCGAGTACGGCGGCGCGCGCGGCACCCGCTTCTCGGTCTTCCCCGGCTCGGCGCTGTTCAAGAAGCCGCCGCGGTGGGTGATGGCGGCCGAACTCGTCGAAACGTCCCGGCTGTGGGCCCGGATCGCCGGCCGGATCGAGCCGGAGTGGATCGAACCGCTGGCCGGGCACCTGATCAAGCGCACCTACAGCGAGCCGCACTGGGAACAGAAAATGGCCGCGGTGATGGCCTTCGAGAAGGTCACGCTCTACGGCGTGCCGATCGTGGCCGCGCGCAAGGTCGGCTACGGCAAGGTCGATCCGGAGCTGTCGCGGGAGTTGTTCATCCGGCACGCCCTGGTGGAGGGCGACTGGCGCACGCACCACAAGTTCTTCGCGGCCAACCGGCGACTGCTCGCCGACGTCGAGGAGCTGGAACACCGGGCCCGGCGCCGGGACATCATGGTCGACGACGAGACCCTGTTCGACTTCTACGACGAGCGGGTCCCGGCCGACGTGGTCTCCGGGCGGCACTTCGACGCGTGGTGGAAGAAGGCCCAACGCACCGATCCGGACCTGCTGAGCTTCGAGAAGTCCATGCTGATCAACGCCAAGGCCGGCGGGATCACCGAGGAGGACTACCCGAACACGTGGGTCGAGGAAGGTCTGGAGCTGGCGCTGACCTACCAGTTCGAGCCCGGCTCGAACGCCGACGGGGTGACCGCGCACATCCCGGTCGCGGTGCTCAACCAGCTCTCCGGCGAGGGCTTCGAGTGGCAGATCCCGGGGCTGCGCGAGGAGTTGGTGACCTCCTACATCCGGGCCCTGCCCAAGGGCATCCGGCGCGGCTTCGTGCCGGCGCCGGACTACGCGCGGGCGATCCTGGGCCGGCTCACCCCGCGCAAGGGCTCCCTGGTGGACGGCCTGGAGCGGGAGTTGAGCCGGATGGCCGGGATGCCGGTCAAGCGGGAGGGCTGGGACCTCACGAAGGTGCCCGAGCATCTGCGGATGACCTTCCGGGTGCTCGACGACGACCGGCGCGTGCTCGCCGAGGGCAAGGACCTGGACGCGCTGAAGCTGAAGCTGCGCGAGCGTATGCGGGCGGCGGTGTCCGAGGCGGCGAGCACGCTGGACATCGAGCGCGCCGGCGTCACCGCGTGGGACCTGGGCGAGTTGCCGCGCGTGGTCGAGCAGCGGCGCGGGCCGCTGGTGGTCAAGGCGTATCCGGCGCTGGTCGACGAGGGCGGCTCGGTCGCGGTGCGGCTGTTCGACAGCGAGCCGGAGCAGTTGCGCGCGATGCGGGACGGGACGCGGCGCCTGGTGCTGCTCAACGTGCAGTCGCCGGTCAAGCAGATCCAGGGCCGGCTGCCGAACATGGCCAAGCTGACGCTCAGTCACAACCCGCACGGGGGTATCGACGCGCTCTTCGAGGACATCCTCGCGTGCGCGACGGACATGCTGATCCGCGACGCGGGCGGGCCGGCGTGGGACGAGGCGGGCTTCGTACGGCTGCGCGATCGGGTCAAGGCGGGGCTGCCGCGGCTGACCGAGGACACGGTGGTCAAGGTCGAGCGCATCCTGGGCGCCTCGCACGGGGTGGCCGGGCGGCTGAAGGCGACCCGCAGTCCGGCGCTGGCTCCAGCGCTGGCCGACCTGAAGGCGCAGTACACGGCGCTGGTGCACAAGGGCTTCGTGGCCGAGGCGGGGTGGCGCCGGTTGCCGGACGTGCACCGCTACCTCCAGGCGATGGAGCGCCGGTTGCAGCGGCTGGAGGCGGACCCGGTGCGCGATCGCGAGCGCATGCAGAAGGTCCATCAGATCCAGGCGGCATACCGGGATTTGATGGACCGTCAGGCAAAGGGTGCGCCGATTCCGGCCGAGGTGGCGGCGGTGCGCTGGCAGATCGAGGAGCTGCGGGTGAGCTACTTCGCCCAGTCCCTCGGCACCCCGCAGCCGGTGTCGGACAAGCGGATCCTGAAGACGATCGAGGAACTGGGCGGGTAGCCGGGCCGCGTTCGGCGTTCAGACCAGGTCGTTCTTGAACAGGTCGTGGTCGGTCAGCAACTTCTCCAGGCGAGCCTGGTCGACCCGGTTGACCACGGCCTCGCTCTCCTGCCGGTCCCGGACCACCTTGGCGAGGGTGATGCTGGAGGTCACCACGTAGAGCACGCCGATGCCGAGGAAGGCCCGGATCCAGCGGTCGACCGGGAGATAGACGATCCCGATCAGAACCGCGCTCACGGACACCCCGAAGGACAGTGCGGCCTGGACGAAGAACCCTTGGGTGTTGTTGGTGCGCAGCGGCGAAGTCATGACGACAGTCTTGGGCCGGACGGGTGTCGCGCACATGAGTAGATGTACTCAGGTAGTCGGCCCCCCGGCGGAAGCCGAGGGGCCGGGTGGATGCGGGATGTACTCGGTCAGGCCGCGCGCCACCGCGCACGGGAGTCGCCGGCCTTCACCGAGCAGACCATCGCCGTGCCCTTGTCGGTCACACCCATCGCTCCGACCGGTGAACAGAACGCACCCGGGTGCACGATGTTGCCGCTCGCCGGAGGCGGGTCGTTCTTCGGCGGGTCCGCCTTGGGCGGATCGTTCTTCGGCGGGTCAACCTTGGGCGGGTCGGCCTTCGGAGGATCGGCCTTGGGCTGGTCCGCCTTCGGGGGATCGGCCTTCGGCGGGTTCACCTCGTCCTGCGCCGGTGCCGCCGGCGGCGGCGGCGGTTCGACGGGAGCCGTGGTGGCGGCCGGCGGCGGTGTACCGCTCTCGGGCGGCGCGCTCGTCGGTGGCGTCGTGGTGGCGGCGGGCGGGGGCGTCGTCGCGCCGGAGGGCGTCGGGGTCGACGTCGAGGCCGGTGTGACCTTGTCCGCCTCCGAGCCGCCCTTCGAGTCGGACAGCGAACCCGTCGCGGCGGCCAGGAAGAACACACCCGCGACGATCGCCACACCGATCTTCAGGGGGCGCTGCCAGTTCGTGTACTTCCACATCAGGAAGATGCCCACCGGGGCGAACACGATCAGCAGCACGACGATCCACACCGTGCGTCGATACCAGGGAAGTTGCGGCTGAGGTTGCGGCGGAAACCCGGGTTGTGGCGGAACGTACGAACCGTTTCCCCACCCCGGGCCCCCACCCGTTCCATATGACATGCGCGAATACTGACAGCAACCAAACGAAGATTCCGCCGCGTGATCGAATCGAGATTCGGCGCCAACCGGGTTGTCCTCGTGTAGCCGGAAAATGCCGCACGAGCCGCCCCTTCGGACGGCTCGTGCGGCGGGTTGTCAGAACCTGACGGAGGATCAGGCAGCCACCGCGTGCTTGGCGTTGGCGGGTTCGAGGGCCAAGAGCAGGACCTCGCGGACGTCGGCGACCGCGTGGACCGTGAGCCGGCTCAGGATCTCCTCGGGCACGTCGTCCAGGTCGGCCTCGTTGCGCTTGGGGATCAACACCGTGGTCACACCGGCGCGTTCCGCGGCGAGCAGCTTCTGCTTCACGCCGCCGATCGGCAACACCCGGCCGGTGAGCGAGACTTCACCGGTCATCGCCACGTCGGAGCGGACCGGCCGCCCGGTCAGCAGCGACACCAGCGCGGTGGTCATCGTGACACCGGCGCTCGGGCCGTCCTTCGGGACCGCTCCGGCCGGGACGTGGATGTGCACGCCCCGGTCCTTGAGGTCGCCCACCGGCACCTCCAGCTCCGCCCCGCGCGAGCGCAGGTAGGACAGCGCGATCTGGGCCGACTCCTTCATCACGTCGCCGAGTTGGCCGGTCAGGGTCAATCCGGTGCCGCCGGTCTCGGCGTCCGCGAGCGAGGCCTCGATGTAGAGCACGTCGCCGCCCGCGCCGGTGACCGCCAGGCCGGTGGCCACGCCCGGCACCGCCGTGCGCTGTTCGGCCTTGCTCAGCAGCGACTCCGGGGTGTGCCGGGGCCGGCCGAGGTAGTCGCGCAGGTCGCCCGCGTCCACCGTGATCGGCAGCGGGTGCGAGGCGGCGTCGAGCGCCTGCCGGGCCGCGACCTTGCGCAGCACGCGGGCGATCGAACGCTCCAGGGTGCGAACGCCCGCCTCACGGGTGTACTCGCCCGCGAGCAGCCGCAGCGCGTCCTCGGTGAAGGACACCTCGGTGGCGTCCAGGCCCGCCTTGTCCAACTGACGCTTGATCAGGTGGTCCCGGGCGATGACGACCTTCTCGTCCTCGGTGTACCCGTCCAGGCGGACCAGCTCCATCCGGTCGAGCAGCGGCTCGGGGATGGTCTCCAGGACGTTGGCGGTGGCCAGGAACACCACGTCGGACAGGTCGAGTTCGACCTCCAGGTAGTGGTCGCGGAAGGTGTGGTTCTGGGCCGGGTCGAGGACTTCGAGCAGGGCCGCGGTCGGGTCGCCGCGGTAGTCCGAGCCGACCTTGTCGATCTCGTCGAGCAGGACGACGGGGTTCATGCTGCCCGCCTCCTTGATCGCCCGGACGATCCGGCCCGGCAGCGCGCCGACGTAGGTGCGGCGGTGGCCGCGGATCTCGGCCTCGTCGCGGACGCCGCCGAGGGCGACCCGGACGAACGAGCGGCCCATCGCGCGGGCCACCGACTCGCCGAGCGAGGTCTTGCCGACTCCGGGCGGGCCGACCAGGGCGAGCACCGCGCCGGAGCGCCGGCCGCCGACCACGCCCAGACCGCGCTCCTCGCGGCGCTTGCGGACCGCCAGGTATTCGACGATGCGCTCCTTGACGTCGTCCAGACCGGAGTGGTCCGCGTCCAGGATCGCGCGCGCCTCGGCGATGTCGTACGCGTCCTCGCTGCGCTCGTTCCAGGGAATCTCCAGGACCGTGTCCAGCCAGGTCCGGATCCAGCCGCCCTCGGGCGACGCGTCGGAGGCGTGCTCCAGCTTGTCGACCTCCTTGAGCGCGGCCTCCAGGACCTTCTCCGGCAGGTTCGCGGCCTCGACCCGCGCCCGGTAGTCCTCCTCCTCGCTGTCCGGGGTGCCGTTGAGCTCGTTCAGCTCCTTGCGCACCGCGGCCAACTGCTGCTTGAGCAGGAACTCGCGCTGCTGCTTGTCCATGCCCTCCTGGACGTCCTTGCGGATCGTCTCGGCCACGTCCAGCTCGGCGAGGTGGTCCCGGGTCCAGCCGACCACCTTGGTCAGCCGCTCCTGGACGTCGATCGTCTGGAGCACCTCGATCTTCTGCTGCAGGCTCAGGTACGGGGCGTAGCCGGAGTTGTCCGCCAGGTCGCCGGCGTCCTCCAGAGCCTGGACGTGGTCCACCACCTGCCACGCGCCGCGCTTGCCGAGCACGGTGGTGACCAGGGCCTTGTACTCCCGGGCCAGCTCCAGGGTGCGCTCGTCGGCCTCGACGTCCGGCACCCGGGTCGCCTCGACCCACAGCGCCGCGCCGGGGCCGGTGGTACCGCTGCCGATCCGCACCCGGCCCTCGCCGCGCACCACCACGACCGACTCACCCCCGGGCAGCCGGCCGACCTGCTCGATCACGCCGAGTGTGCCCACCGCCGGGTACTGCCCGTCGTCACGCGGAACAAGCAGCACCCGCGCCTTGCTCTCACTACGGACGCCGGGCCCGGTGGCCCGCCCCGCGGCGGCCCGCGCGGCATCCACGGCGGCACGGGTCTCCGCGTCGTCGAGTTCGAGCGGGACCACCATGCCGGGGAGGACGACGACGTCGTCCAGCGGAAGAACCGGCAGGGTCAGGGTCCCGATGGTCTCGCTCATGTCATGCCCCTTCAGTGGCCACAGTCGAAAAACTTGCGCTGTACCGACTCAAGAAACACGAGCCCCGCTTTGTTCCCCCACCCACCCCAACCCCTGTTCGCCCTGGGCGAAGTTGTCCTGCGACCCGGATCACCTCGGGGTCGCGAGGCGTGGCATGTGCGTCGGGAGTGCTGCCGGGCGGAGTCGCCGGGCCACCTACGGAGGGGGCCGAGGTCCCGTACGCCGCCTGGGACGGGTCTGAGTTCCGTCAGTCGTTGGTGGATGCCTGGGCGGTGCGGTTCGAGGACGTCGCGCCGGTACGTCGGATGCGGACAAAAGCGTCTCGCACGCGCCGGACTACTTCGCCCGCCGGGAGGACGGCACGGCGGTCGTGATCGACCGCCGTCCAGCGGATCGGCGCAAACCCTGGGATATGGCGAAGTTCGAGGCAGCGCAGGCAGCCTGCGCTCAGGTGGGATGGGGCTTCCGACTGGTGGGGGCGCCGGACCCGATCGTGGTGCGCAATGTGAACCGCCTGGCGGGTTACCGTCACCCACCGGCTGGAACCCGTGGCCGCCGAGCTGCCGGCGGCGTTCGTCGAGCCGCAGCCGCTTCACCTGGTGTGGTCACACGAGTTGACGGCGGATGTGTCGGTGCCGCTGCATGCCTTCTCGCCGGTGTCGGCAGGTGTGCGGCTGTGACGGCTGGGCGGGGCAAAGCGGTGTTGCGGCCCGGGGACTGGGTCACCTACGACGACGGGGAGCACCAGGTGGTGGCCCTCGCCGGCACGTCGGTGCGGCTGCGGTCGACAGCCGGGGCGGAATCGGTGGTGCCGGCCTCGCACCTGATGGCAGCACCGGACTTCGCCGTCACGGGCACGGAGCCGCTGCCCGCAGTGGAGCCGTCCGGATTGCTCGCGACCCTGCCGGGGCCGGTACGGGAGGCGGCACACGAGTGGGAACGCCACATGGTGGAGATCGAGACGGGACTGCCGCCCGGCAGCGCACCGGGCACACCGCCACGTCCCGGATATGCCCCGGCCGTCTTCACGTTGATGGAACGGATGGCCTCGACGGCGCGAGAACTCGATGTGACGGTTCGGACGATGCAGAGCCGACGGTCGCGCTTCGTCCGGCAGGGGGTCTGGGGGCTGGTGGACCAGCGGGCGATCCAGACCTGGGAGGCGACGGGGCGGGCGGATGCCCGCCTGGTCGCGGTGGTCCAAGAGGCCCTGGACGCGGAGACGCACATCTCGACGGGGACCCGGTCGCGGCTCATCCGCCGGGTGATCAAGCTGGTGGAGGCCACCCACGGGGAGGGGGCGGTTCCGCTGCCGAGTCAGCGGACGCCCTACAAGCTGATCGACGCGCTCTCCACCGGGCGGCACACCTTCGATTCGGCGGTCACGCGTCGGCAGACGGCGAACCGGCCGCAGGGGCCGTTCACGCCGACGTTCGCAGACCGGCCCGGGGAACAGGTGCAGATCGACTCCACCCCGCTGGACGTGATGGTGGTGCTCGACTCGGGGCTGACGGCCCGCGCGGACCTGACGATCGCGGTCGACGTCGACCACCCCGCCGTCGACCTCACCCGGCTGCCCGAAGTCGTCGACGCCCAGCGCAAACACCTGCGCATCCTGAGCCGATACGGCTGGGCGGCCACCTACGACGCCGTGCTGAGCGGCCTCATGCTCTGCGCGCACATCTGGTCCGTGGACGGACGTCCGTCCGAGTTCGGCACCTGGGACCGGTGGGAGGATCGCATCGAACTTCTCATCCCGTTCAGCCGGGAGAAGCAGGACTACACCGGCTACAGCACCTCGCGGTTGTTCGCCGCCATCTACCCCGAGGCCGTTGCCCTGGCACCGCTGATCGCCTCCCGCCACTGGCGGCAACTGGCCGACGGCACCGAAACCGACCAAGCCCGGTTCCTCACGGAGATCGGCAAGCGCGTCACCTACCCCTACTTCCCGCCCGACCACGACGGCGACGCCATCGCGCACTGGTCCCTCGCCGACTCCTGGCGCCCGCCCAGCCGCCCATTGACGACCTACACTCCCGGCCGGGTGCACGGCACCCTCCCCGGCCTCTCAGCGAACCGGCTCGCCCGACACGAGAAAAGCGCGATCTGGTTCGGCCGCAGCCAACGGGACCACGGCCGCACACTCCTGTTCCACAGCCACCTCAAGTCGGTCCTCCTACGCGACCGCAAACCCCAGTACGCGAAGTGGAAGGAAACCGTCTGGCACAGCACACGCACCGACGACCTCATGCGCCAAGAAGTCGCGAGGAAACGCCAAGCTCCTGACTGCGTAGGCAGCGATGGAAAACCCTTGTCGGCGGGTCTCGAGAGCGGACGATGACCTGGCACCGGGAGAGTGTTGTCGAGATCCCGCAGCCCCGGCGGCCCGGCTGCCTTGCCGAGGAAGCAGGTCGAGCAGTCATCCGAAGGCCCTGAAGGGAGCTCCGTCCCGTGAAGTCCGGCCGTGGGGCATGATCGTGAACATGAGCGAATCGAAACGGGACCTGCTCTCACGGATGTGGCAAGAGCACATGCGCGCGCCATTCCCGCCGCACATGCGCGGCCGAGAGATCGAAGGCGAAGACATGGTGTTGCTCGACTCGTACCTCGCCGGCGGTGTCATCTCGTCGTTGTCGGGACACTTTGACGAGGAGTGCCGCAGGATCCATCTCGACTGCCTCGCGGCCGTTGAGAGGGTTTTGCCGTCGATCCCTGATGAGGACGACGCTGGCAAGTACTACAAACACCTGCGGGACACGGCTGCGTTGGCTCTCGAACTCGGGAACACCGACGCACGGTAACGCCGAGGATGCCCCGCCGACTCGGCCGACGGCATACCCCTCTGCGCGTGCTCGGGTCGTGGCCGACCGGAGGGAGTCGGTGCCGTTCTCGACGATGTCGCCGCCGAAGGCACAGCGGATGGAAAACGAAGAGTCAATCTGCACAGAATCCGATGCCGCCGCGCAACCCATCTCTTCGCCTCGCAGCTGGGACGTCGGAGCCAACGCAACACAAACCGGCACGCGACAAAGCCGTCGCGTCCCGCCCTCGGGCCTCGGCGGGGTTCGGGGCGGCGGAGGCGGTCTGTGGCCTACTGGTAGCTGTCGTAGGTGGGCTTGCCCTTCGGTCGGTAGATGCCGAGGACGGTGCCGCTCTTGGTCGTCGAGACGCTGACCGGCTCCAGCGCGGTGGGGATCGCTCCGTCGGCGAACAGCCGCTTGCCGGTGCCGATGATCACCGGGTGGATGGTCAGCCGGTACTCGTCGACGAGGTCTTGCCGCATGAGGGTCTGGGCGAGGTCGCCGCTGCCGACGACGTTGATGTCGCCGCCCTCGGATGCCTTCAACGCGCGGACGGCAGCGGCGACGTCGCCCTCCAACAGCGTGGAGTTCCGCCAGTCGACGGACGTCAGGGTCCGAGACGCCACGTACTTGCGCATGCTGTTCATCCGCTCGGTGAACGGGTTGTCGGGGTCGGCGGTCGGCCAGTACGACGCGAAGATGTCGTACGTCTTGCGGCCCAGCAGCATCGCGTCGGAGTCCTCGTACCATTCGGCGATGCCCGCGCCGACCTCCTCGTCGGCCACCGGCTTCTGCCAGCCGCCGTGCTCGAAGCCGCTCTCCGCGTCCTCGTCCGGACCGCCCGGCGCCTGCATGACGCCGTCGAGGGTCAGGAACGTACAAACGATGATCTTGCGCATGATGTGCTCCCTATGTCGTCGACGGGTAGACCCCACCACCGCCGAAAACTCATCGGCACACCGGGACCCTCCGGGAGCCACACGCCGCCGCTCAGGCCAGGTGCTCGATCGTGACGTCGTCCCAATGCCGTGCGAGGTACTCCGCGACCAGTCGGCGGTGGCAGTGGTGCGCCGTTTCCTCGCTGCAGAGCAGGACCGCGTTGTCGAGCGCTTCCCGTGGGACGACGTCCTCGATCCGGCGAACTTTCATCAATTCGAGGAAACGTTCTTCGTAGGCCGCCCAGCCGACACCCTGTTTCTTGTAGGCGTCGAGCATCTCCTGGGTCGGCGCCAACTCGGTGCGATGGCTGTAGTGCGCACCGCAGAGCGCGCTCAGGAAGTACCTCAGATCATCACGCTTGGCGAAACCCGACAGCTGCGAGACATTGTTGAGGCGAACGTCGACGAGAGCCGTCACGCCGGCTTCCTGCAACAGTCCGAAGAACTTCTCGGCGGACTTCTTCGTGAACCCGATGGTATAGAGCTTCATTGATCCTCGTTGACATATGCGATCCGTCGCTCCTGACGCTCGAGAGCCTCCTGGAGGCGCATCACCGAGGTCCGGAAGAGATCTTCCCGGTCCAGTCCGAATTTGGCCATCAGGCGCAGCATCGCCGCGTCATGGTTCTCAAGGTGCCCATCGCCGTGAATGTGTTCGACGGCGATCCCGTGCTCGTCGAGGACTCGCGCGACGAGCACACAACGATGACAGTCGAGCGGCTCCTGTTCCGCGCACATGACGGCGATTCGCTCGCTCTGTGAACCCTTCCGCAGACGTTCGATACCGTTGACGAATTCCGGGGTCCGAGCCAGCAGGTCGTACCGCACTCGTCCGTCGACATAGCAGGTGAGGTCTTCGGTGCGTGCACCCAGTTCTTTCCCCAGGAAGACGTATTTGATATCGCTGTCGCGCAGGCTGCGCTCGACGGCGTAGCGGTTGAACTGGGGTGTGAATCGGCTGACCGGCATCGACCGCACATCGGCGACCGCCGTGACTCCATGCTTTTGCAGCAGGCTCAGAAAACCTGAGATGCTGTGTGTGGAGTGGCCGACAGTGAATAGTTTACTTGCTGTCACAGCTTGCCGCCTACGCTTGGACCCGCGCTCGTTCGATGATGGCTGCCACTAATTTGTAGGCATGATCTCCGAATGGTTCTCCGAGACTTATCGTGAGGAAGGATTCGCCCAGTTTGTAGGTACCTTCCGGTCGGATCAGATATTTCTGCTCATACGTGGGATCGGTGACTCGCAATATATACGCGTGCCCGGCGTGGGAGAAGCAGGCGCTCAGCGCCTTGCTCGGATCTCCGAACCTCGCTCCGGGAGTGTTCACTCGTAACGTCAGGTCGGTGACGCGTATCAGCTTGAGCGAGTCCCGCAGAGCGACCGTCTTTTCGGTCGGGATGCAATCATTGGCGCCGTGGAAGGTGCGGGATCCGTTGATCCACAACGTGTCGGGGCGCTGCTCCAGCGTCAGCAGCTCACTCCACCCGATCCGGCCGGTCCTTCGCCAACGACAGTCGGGGTCGAGGAGCCAGTTCTCGGTCTGGAACCGGTACGGCCGAGGCCGAAGCAGCGACACCGAGACGACATCGAGGACATTCGGCTCAGTGCCGTCTCGGTACCGTCGTTCGCGCTCGGAGACCTCGCGTTTCGGGCGGTCGCCGACAGGGCGTATCCACTCCCCCGAGCCGTCGTCGACGATGCCTGCCACGCACCGGGCCGAATGCTTGCGGGAATTCGCCAAACATACGAGCGTCTTGTTCGTCCGTTCCACGTTCGTCCCCCGATCCGAACGGATTGTCGGTCGTGGGATCGTCTCGAAGCCCATGGCGGAGGCACAACCCCCCCGCCCGTTCTTCAAGCAGGCACGAACTCGGCGCATCGTAGGTGCACTTCGCGCGCACCGCCCACGATCAGGGCTGTCGAACGGTCCGGGGTCGGAGGTGGCGTTGGGCGGCTTCGACGATGGTGTTCGCGGTGGTGTTGAACGCTATGGCCGCGCCGGGGGCGTGGGTGCGGACGAGGTTGACGGTCTGTTCGAAGAGCAGGAGGAGGTCTTCCGACTTGCGGATGCCGCCGCCGATCAGGACCACGTTCCAGGCGCGCTCGGTCAGGGCGGCGACGATCGTGGGCTCGGCGGTCTCGTCGGCGCCGAACACGGTCATGGATGCGTGGATGCCGTGGTCGGCGAATCGGGCCACCTCCGCCTCCAGGGTGGCGAGTAGGGCGGCGCCGTTGGTGCCGGGGACGAGGTGCGGGTCGATGCCGAGAACAAGTACCGAAGAGGTCATGCGATCAACCTACGAAATGGGGTCCGGCGGCCGGAACAGCGGTCCTACGTGGGCCGGTTGGGCTTCGGGCGGGTGACGGCGCGGCGTTGAGGGCGGGTTTCCGCCAGACCCCGGGTGGCGGGGGTGGCTGTACTGGATACGCCCCGGCTTCCGGGGCTCCCCCCACATCGCCGAAAGGGACACCCATGTCCGTCATCGCCCGAGCCGACGAACGTGCGGCCGCATCACCCGAGCCCGAGCCCGGGTCCGAGCCGCCGCGACAGTACTGGCCCGCCGTTGTGTGTCTGTTCCTCGGGATCTTCGCGATCGTGACGACCGAGATTTTGCCGATCGGGTTGTTGACGCCGATCGGGGACGACTTCGGGGTCTCCGACGGGACGGCCGGGTGGTTGATGACCGTGCCCGGGTTCCTGGCCGCGATCTGTGCGCCGCTGGTGACGGTGTCCACCGGGCGGCTGGATCGGCGGAGCATGCTCGTCGCGCTGATCGTGCTGCTCGCGGTGGCGAACTTCCTGGCCGCGCTCGCGCCAGCGTTCTGGGTGGTGCTGGTGGCGCGTGCGCTGGTCGGGGTCACCATCGGTGGCTTCTGGTCGATCGGGGCGGGCCTGGCGCCCCGGCTGGTACGGCCCGAGGCGGTGGGTACGGCGACCGCCGTCATCTTCGCCGCCGTACCGGCCGGATCCGTACTCGGCCTGCCCGCCGGCACCCAACTCGGCGAACACCTCGGCTGGCGGGCCTCGTCCGTGGTCATGGGCGCCCTCGCACTGGCCGTGTCGATCGCGCTGCTCGTCCTGCTGCCCCCGCTGCCCGCGACGACCGTGACCCGGGCCCGGGTACTGCGCGGCCTGCTTCGCGGCGCCGACGTGCGGATCGGCCTCGCCGCCACCGCCCTCGTGGTGATCGCGCACTTCGGGGCCTACACGTACGTGACGCCCTTCCTCGAGGAGGTCACCCACGTCGACCGAGGCCGGATCGGCCTGTACCTCCTGGCGTTCGGCGTGGCCGGCATCGTCGGGAACTTCGTCGCGGGCACGACCCTCGCCCGCCGGCTGCGCGCCACCTTCGCCGGCTGCGCCGCGCTGATCGCCTCGGCCACCGCGCTCTTCCCGGTCCTGGGCCGGTGGGACGCGGGCGCGCTCGGCCTGCTCGTGGTGTGGGGATTGGCCTACGGCGCGGTCCCGGCCTGCTCGCAGACCTGGTTCGCCCGCTGCGCGCCCGAGGCCCCCGAGGCCGCGACGGTGGTGTTCACGTCGTCCTTCCAACTCACCTTCGCCGTCGGCGCCCTCCTCGGCGGCGGCGTCGTGGACGCGACGTCCCCCTCGACGGTCATGGTGTGCGCGAGCGCGGTCGCCCTGACGATGGTCGCCGTCCTCGCACTCCTCGGCGCGCCCGGCCGCGACAGGGCTTCGAGGTAGCCGGACACCTGCCCCGAAACACGCCGAAAGGGTTCGGGAAAGCGGCAGTTGACTTCAAGTCGACTTGAACTTCTACCGTTTTCCTCGTCGCCCGGAGCAACCGCTTCCGAGGCGCAGCCGAACTCTTCTTGGGGACGCCATGACCACGCTCACGCACACCGTCGCGGACATCGACACCACCACCGCCGGCGCCGGCACGTTCCGGCTCGCCGTCATCGTCGGCAGCACCCGGCAGGGCCGGTTCGCCCCGGTCGTGTCGAACTGGTTCGCCGGCGCGGCCGAGGAGCACGGCGACTTCGAGGTCGACATCATCGACCTGGCCGAGGACCGCCTGCCCGACGTATGGGCCCCGCTGCACGGCGAGCCCGCCGCCGTGGTCGCCCGGGTCGGCGCCCGACTCACCGCCGCCGACGCGTTCGTCGTGGTCACGCCGGAGTACAACCACAGCTTCCCGGCCGGGCTGAAGAACATGATCGACCTGTTCCGGAACGAGTGGCAGGGCAAGCCCGTCGGCTTCGTGTCCTACGGCGGCATCTCCGGCGGCCTGCGCGCGGTCGAGCAGCTGCGCCTGGTCTTCGCCGAGCAGCACATGGTCACCACCCGCGACGGGCTCGCCTTCCCGATGGCGTGGGAGAAGTTCGACGCCGACGGCAAGCCGGTCGACGCGGCCGGTACCGCCGCCGCCGCCAAGGTCATGCTCGACCAGCTCGCCTGGTGGACCGAGACCACGCGGTCGATGCGCGCGCGCCGCCCGTACGGCGTCTGACCCCGAGCACCGACGCCGCGCCCGTCGCCGCACGGCGTACCCACCCCGTCGAACGCCAGGAGCCCGCGATGGCAACGACCACCGCCCCGGCCGCGAACTCGCGCGCGGCCACCACCCCCACCGACACCCCGTCCCGCGGCATCGCCGCCATCGCCCTCGTCGTCGTGCTCGGCTCGGTCATGTCGGTCCTGGACGTGACGGTCGTCAACGTCGCGCTGAACCACCTCGCGCAGGACTTCGACGCCCCGCTGGCCACGATCCAATGGGTCGCGACCGGGTACACCCTCGCCCTGGCCACAGTCATCCCGATGGCCGCGTGGGCGATGGGCCGCTTCGGCACCAAACGGCTGTACATGTTCTCGATCGCCACCTTCGCCGCCGGATCGATCCTGGCCGGCCTGGCCTGGTCGGCCGAATCGCTGATCGTCTTCCGGGTCCTGCAGGGGCTCGGCGGCGGCCTGATCATGCCGGTCGGGATGACCATCCTGGCCCGCGCCTCGGACCCGAGCCGGATGGGCCGCACGATGGCCATCCTGGGCATCCCGATCCTGATCGGCCCGCTGGTCGGCCCGATCCTGGGCGGATGGCTGGTGGACGACGTCTCGTGGCGCTGGATCTTCTTCATCAACGTACCGATCGGCGCGATCGCCCTGGGCCTGGCCGCCAAGGTCTTCCCGCGCGACACCGCGCAACCGACCAGGCCGCTGGACGTGCCCGGACTGCTGATGCTCTCCCCCGGCCTGGCCCTGCTCATCTACGGGCCGGCCACCGGCGGCGAGAAGGGCGACTTCGGCGCCGCCGGGGCGCTGGTGCCGGCCGTGCTCGGTGCGCTCCTGGTGATCGGCTTCGTGGCCCGGGCGTTGCGGGTCCAGCACGCGCTGATCGATCTGCGACTGTTTCGCAGTCGGCCGTTCGTGGCCGCCGCGGGCACGATGTTCCTGTTCGTCTGCGCGTACTTCGGCTCGATGATGCTGGCTCCGCTGTACTACCAGCTGGTGCGCGGGGAGAGCGCCACCGCCTCCGGGATGCTGGGCGCGCCACAGGCGCTGGCGACGGCGCTGTCCATGCAGGTGGCCAGTCGGCTCAGCGACCGGATCGCGCCGGGGCGGATCGTGTTGATCGGGATCGTGGTCGCCGCGTCCGGGTTCCTCGCGTTCACCACGCAGGTGGCGGCGGATACGCCGTACTGGGTGCTGATGGCGTGCATGTCGGTGACCGGGGTCGGGGTGGGGATGACGCTGATGCCGACCACCGCCTCGGCGCTGCGCACGATGTCGCACGAGCAGGTCGCGGTCGCGGGGACGACGTTGACGATCATCCAGCAGGTGTCGGCGGCGATCGGTGGGGCGTTGATGTCGGTGCTGTTGGCCGGGTCGATGCGGGATGGCCTGCCGGCCGGGCAGGGGGCCGGCGGGCTGGGCGAGCTGCACACGTTGTCGCCGGATGTCGTGGTGGCGGTCGGGCCGGCGTTGGCCGAGGCGTTTCAGGGGACGTACTGGTGGGCCGTGACGTTGATGGGGCTGGCGTTCCTGCCGGCGCTGTTGATGAGCCGCGGTCGGCCCACGGGGCCGGTGGGCGAGTAGGCCGGGGTCGGGGCGGCCGTCCTCAAACGCCGGACGGGCCATATGGCCCGTCCGGCGTTTTGTGGTTGATTCTTGGCTGTTATTGGTCTTCGGTCGGTTGCTTGGTCATCGTGTCCGGGCCCTTGTATGTGCCCTCCCTCGTGGGGGGCTTTTCGGCTGTCCATTCGGTCGGGCGGGTGGGCTCGGGGACTTCCGCGTCTCGGACCATGCCTACGATTCGGCGGCCGGTGAGGCCCAGGCTGACCAGGCTCAGGCCGTCGAAGAGCAGGGCCAGGGAGATGAACGTGCCGATCACGTAGCGGCTGCTGCTGGGCCATTCGGCCAGTACCAGCAGGCCCAGGACCAGGTCGACCACGCCGACGACGATGGTCCCGATCATCTTGGCCGACATGCTCGCCACGCCGCCGACGATGCGGAACATGCCCGCGCCCAGCAGCAGCAGGGCCACGAACAGGGTGAGCGCCTGCGCCCCCACGTCGGGTCGGCGCAGCAGCACCACGCCCGCCGCGATGTTCAGCGCCGAGACCGCGACCACGAGCCAGAACGCGTTCTCCTTGCGCGCCTGGATGGCCTGGACGAAGCCGACCACGCCGCCGATCAGCAGCAGCCAGCCGAACAGCACCATCGTGGTGAGCGTGGCCAGGCCCGTGTAGATCAGGCCGACGACCCCGCCGAGCATCAGGACCACGCCGAGCACCACGAGCAGACCGAACCCGAATCCCTTGCCGCTGCGTCGATGCCGCCCCACGCCGGATTCGGCGGAGGGACCGGTGACGCCCTTCGTGCTCTCCATGGGTGCCGCTCCTCGGATCCGTCCCGCGCCCGCGAAATCGCGTGCGTGGTACGCCTTCCCGCTGGAAAGCGACATATCCGCACGATCGGCTGTTCGCATGATCGTTACGGACCGGGGGCGGCCCCGCGCGGCGCACCGCTCAGCGACCCGCCCCCGGGGGCAACGACGGCGGCAGCGCGGAGCGCACCGGGGACAGGGCCGGGGCGAGCGCGGGCCGGGCCGTGGGCATCGGCGTGGCGGTCGCCGTGGTCACCGTGACCCCGCGCACCGCCGCGCCCGGCCGATCCGTCAGGCCCAGGAAGTGCCGGCGCAGCCGATACTTCTCCACCCGCCCGTTCGGCGTCCGCGGCATGCGGGCCACGATCCGCACATACGCCGGCCGCATGTACGCGGGCAGCGACTGGGTGCACCACGCGCGTAGCTCGTCGGGGTCCAACGGCCGACCCGGCTCCGGCTCGGCGTACAGCACCACCTCGTCCTCGTCGTCCCGGTCGGCGGGCACCCCGAAGACCGCGCCGACCGCGATGTCGGGGTGCTGGTTGACCAGGTCCTCGATGTGGTACGCCGACACGTTCTCGCCGCGGATCCGGATCCGGTCCACGACCCGGTCGACGAAGTGCAGCAGCCCGTCCTCCTCGTCGAACACCGCCGCGTCGCCGGTGTGGAACCACAGGTTGCGGGTGGCCTCGGCGATGCTCAGCGGGTCGCCCACGTACTCCTGGACCAGCAGCCCCGGCAGATGCGGACGCATCGCCAGGTGGCCCACCACCCCACGCGGCACCGGCCGGTCGTGCTCGTCCAGGATCGCCACCCGGGTGAACGGCAGCGGCGCGCCCAGACAGCCCCGGCGCACGATCCGCGACGCGGGCAGCACCGGTACGCCCAGGCGGTCGCACACCCGCTTGACCTCCTTCGCCCCCAGCCCGCGCCGCAGCGCCTCCGGGGTGCCCTCGCCCGGCTCGGCGCCGATCAGCACGGCGGCGATCGGCAGCCCCGTCTCGACCTGCCCGTAGCCCGCGACCACGGTGTCGATGCCGTAGCGGCGCGCGAACGAGTGGTGGATCGCGGGCAACGGCTGCATCAGCACCTTGCTCAGCGGGTTGTCCCGCTCGCCGCGCCGCTCGGGCGCGCCGGAGAGCCAGCCCACCATCGTCTCGGTGAGCACCGCGCTGGTGGCGCCCGCGGCCGTCACCCGGCGCCAGAAGTCGACCGGGTGGAACCGGTCCCACAGCGACACCCCGGCGCCCGTCCAGGCCGCCCGGGCCAGCCCGGCGAACGCGCCCTGGAGCGAATGCATCGGCAGGTCCACATGCACCACGTCGTCCGGCGTGGTCAACCGGCGCAGCAGCAGGGTGTACGCCGCCAGCCAGCGGTGCGGCAGCACGGCGGCCTTGGCCCGGCCCGTCACCCCTGCGGTGTGCACGATCATCCCGACGTCGGCGGGGTCGTTCACCACGCCCGGCGGCTCGGCACGGGCCAGGAAGTTGGCGTAGGCGATCTCGGGATAGCCGTGCGGCGGACGCGGACCGACCGCGTCGTGCACGGTCAGCCGGGGCAGCCGGTCCAGGTGCGGGCGCACCGCCTCCAGCGACTGCACCAGCATGCGCTCGGTGACCACGAGCAGCGGTGCGGTGGACTCCAGTTGCTCGACCAGGGGGTCGCCGATCAGGTCCGGGTCGATCGGGCAGTAGACCGCGCCCGCCTTCCAGATGCCGAACATCCACAGCGCGGCCGCGTACGAGCTGCGGCAGTGCACCGCGATCCGGTCGCCGCGCCGCACGCCCGCGCGGGCCAGGTTGCCGGCGATCGTGTCGGTGGCCCGCTTGGCCTCGGCGTAGCTGAGGTCCAGACCGTGCTCGCCGTAGTGGATGAAGACCCGCATCGGGGTGTGCGCCGACCACCGGTCCAGTGCTTCGGTGACCGACTCCCCGTCCGCGGCGAGTTCGGCGGCGAGACCCGCCTCGAGTTCTTCGGCGGTCATGGCTTGTGACAACCCCCTTGCGACACGCGAAAACCCGGAAGCCGGCGGCTGGAGACCGTGCGTGTACTCGATCACACGGGGACAAGAACATATCGCCTGGGCGTGCGGCTTGGGGGCCCGGGCACGGGCTTCCTACCGGTGAGTTCAGCACTTAGCATCCAGGTGGCCCGGTTGTCGACGGTGTGTCGTGCGACGGGAACAGGGCGTCATGGTGGCGAACGGAGGCACCTCCTGTGCGAGAGCGGGGCGGCGTGAGCGATACGGACAACCAGCCCGACAAGGGGCACGACGACGGGCCCGGCAACGAACCCCGGGCCGCATCGGGCACCGCTCCCGACGGCCCACCGGCCGCGGACGGCCCGCTCGACGCGGCGGAACTGCGGCGGCGGGTGGCCGACTTGGTCGCGGCGCACGATCCCACCACGATGTCCTCGGTGGAATTCCTCGGGCACCGCTTCGACGCGGGCCTGGCCTGGGTGCACTTCCCCGTCGGCTGCGGCGGCCTGGGCGCCTCGCGGGCGCTGCAACAGGTGGTCGAGGACGCGTTGATCGCGGCCGGCGCCAAGGTGGTGAGCGCGTACCGCAATCCGATCGGCCTCGGGATGGGCGCGCCCACGATCGTCGCGCACGGCAACGCCGAGTCGCGCGCGCGGTTGTTGCGCCCGTTGTGGACCGGCGAGGAGGTCTGGTGCCAGCTGTTCAGCGAGCCCGGCGCGGGATCGGACCTGGCGGGGCTGGCCACCCGGGCGGTGCGCGACGGCGACGGCGACTGGATCGTGACCGGGCAGAAGGTGTGGACCTCGCTCGCGCACAAGGCGCGCTGGGCGATGTTGCTCGCCCGGACCGATCCGGACCTGCCCAAGCACCAGGGGCTGACCTACTTCTTCCTGGACATGACCTCGCCCGGGGTGGAGGTGCGCCCGCTGCGCCAGGCCACCGGACAGGCCGAGTTCAACGAGGTGTTCCTGACCGACGTACGCGTGCCCGACGCGCATCGCGCGGGTGAGGTGGGTCAGGGCTGGGCGGTGTCGAACACGACGCTGATGAACGAGCGGGTGGCCATCGGCGGCGGCGCCGCGCCCCGCGAGGCGAACGCGATCGGCGCGGTGGCGCGGATGTGGCGCGACCGGCCGGAGTTGCGCACTCCCGGCCTGCACGACCGGCTGCTTCGGGCCTGGGTGGAGTGCGAGGTTGCCCGGCTCGGCAACGAGCGCATCCGCCAGCAGCTCGCGGTCGGGGCGCCCGGGCCGGAGGGGTCGGCGGCCAAGATCGCCTACGCGCGGCTGAACCAGGACGTGACCCGGTTGTGGCTGGAGCTGACCGGCGAGGAGGGCCTGGGCTACGACGAGTGGACCATGCGCCGCAGCGACATGGGCCAGGCCACGCTCGGCGCGCGCGCACCGGGCTACTACTACCTGCGGGCCAAGGGCAATTCGATCGAGGGCGGCACCTCGGAGGTGTTGCGCAACGTGATCGCGGACCGGGTGCTGGATCTGCCGCGCGAGCCGCGCACCGATACGAAGGTGGCGTGGAAGGAGATGCCCCGGTGAGCGAACCCACGATTCCCTCGCTGCTGTACGGCGAGATCGAGGAGGAGTTGCGCGCGACGCTGCGCGAGCTGCTGCGGGACCGGTGCGGGTGGCACGACGTGCTGGCCCGGATCGACACCGACGAGGCGTACGACGAGGGCCTGTGGAAGGCGGTGGCGGCCGAGTTGGGGCTGGCCGGGCTGCTGATCCCGGAGGAGTTCGGCGGGGCCGGCGCGGGGCCTCGGGAGGTCGCGGTGGCGCTGGAGGAGCTGGGCCGCGCGGTGGCGCCGGTGCCGTTTTTGGCCAGCGCGGTGCTGGCCACTTCGGCGCTGCTCGCCTGCCCGGCCGGTGCGGCGCGCGATGCCGCGCTGCGCGCGCTGGCGGAGGGGACCCGTACTGCCACCCTCGCGGTGACCGCGACCACTTGGCCGGAGGCGGGCTTCCCGCTGTCGGTGACGGGGGCGTGGGACGGCGAGGAGTTGTCCCTGACCGGCGCGGTGACCGGGGTGTTGGCGGTGGATCGGGCCGAGTTGTTGGTGCTGCCGGTGATCGTGTCCGGCGAGCCGCATCTGGCGTTGGTGGCGGGTGACGCGGCGAGCCTGTCGCGCGGCGCGGTGACCTCGTTGGACGCGACGCGCCCGGTGGGCCAGGTGACGCTGGATCAGGTCCGCGGCCGGGTGGTGGCCGGCCCCGAGCACGCCGAGCGGGCTCTGCGGCTGGCGGTGTGCCATGGCGCTGCTCTGCTCGCGTCCGAGCAACTGGGCGTGGCCGAGCAGGCGTTGGCCGAGGCGGTCGGCTATCTGAAGGTGCGTCACCAGTTCGGCCGGCCGATCGGCTCGTTCCAGGCGCTGCGCCATCGTGCGGCCGACCTGTGGTCGGACCTGGCGTCGGCCCGGGCCGCGGCCCGCTATGCGGCGGCGTGCCTGGCGGAGGACTCCCCCGACGCGGCGGTGGCCACCGCGCTGGCCCAGGCGTACTGCTCCGAGGTGGCGGTGCGCACGGCGGAGGAGTGTGTGCAGATGCACGGCGGGATCGGCTTCACCTGGGAGCACCCGGCGCAC
Source organism: Embleya australiensis (assembly GCF_051903075.1). Classification (NCBI taxonomy): domain Bacteria; kingdom Bacillati; phylum Actinomycetota; class Actinomycetes; order Kitasatosporales; family Streptomycetaceae; genus Embleya; species Embleya australiensis. The sequence continues at coordinate 6,012,105 of NZ_CP182422.1, read as the reverse complement.
CTGTACCTCAAGCGGGCGATGTCCTCGGCGCTGCTCCTGGGCACCTCGGACCGACACCGGGCCACGCTCGGCGTGCTGGTGGACCTGCCGCCGGCGATCTGAGCACCCCGCGCACGTGCGGATGGCCGGCCCCGTTCGAGGCCGGCCATCCGCACGTATGGGTGCGCTGCCGGAAACGGCTCTAGCTGCGCAACATCAGGACGATCATCACGATCGCGAGCGCCATCAGCACCGCCCACACCGTCGTGACCAGGCGCAGGCGGCGGCCGTCGCGCGGTGTGGTCGTGTCGGGCGGGGCGGCATCTCCCGGCGGTGGGTTCTCGCTCATGTCCTCGCTGCCCTCCACGGGTGCTGCGCGCGGCGTCCGTCCCGTTCAGGATGACACCGCGCGCGGCCCGTTGAGGAGCCCCCGAAGCGGTCGAGGGCCACGATCGTTCAGTGCTTCGCCGGTGTGGTCGGCAGTACCGCCGTGGTGTCCGTGCCCGCGTCCGCCGGCCCCTGCTGCGGGCTCTGCTGGGCGGCGATCAGCCGGGCCAGCCAGAACCGCATGAAGGTGGACAGCGAGAAGCGCAGGAACAGGGCGAACCCGAGGAGCGAGACCGGGATCGCGGAGATGCCCAGGGTGATGGCGTCGTTCTGGGTCAGGATCAGCGTCGTGCCGTGGGACATGAAGTAGGCGCCGAAGCCCATCCCGATCCCGAGCACCATCAGCCCCACGCCCAGCCACATCAGCTGGGTGTCGAGCATGGTCTTGGGCGCGCGCAGCTTGAGGGCCCCGACGTCGGCGGTGAACTGCCGGGTCCGGTCCTGGGTGGCCGCCGGGACGGCCGCGTGGCGCGGCGGTGCGTACGCCGGTGACCCGGCGGTCGGCACGCCCTGCGGAACCGTCGGCGGCACGCCGGGGGGCGGGCCCGCGGGTGCGGGTGGCTGCCCGTCGGCGTTCACGCTGTTCATACTCATATAAGTGCTCACCTCGTGGGTCGCCGTGAGGTTGATGCGTACCCGACGGCCATGTGCGATCAGCCGCCCAGGTACGCGCTGTGCAGGTCGCCGGCGATCTCGTCCGGGGTGCCGACCTGAAGGATCCGGCCACCGCTCATGACCGCGGCGAGGTCGGCGACGGCCAGGGCCGTGCGCGCGAACTGCTCGACCAGGAGCACGGTGACACCGGTCTCGGCGATCTTGCCGACCACGTCGTACAGCTGGTCGACGACGAGGGGCGCGAGGCCCATCGACAACTCGTCGAGCAGGATGATGGCCGGGTTGGTGGCGATCGCCCGGGCAACGGCCAGCATCTGCTGCTCGCCGCCCGACATCGTGCCCGCGGCCTGGTTCCGGCGCTGTTCGAGGCGGGGGAAGATCGGGAAGACCTTCTCCTCGATCTCCTTGCGGGAGACTCCTCGATAGGTCGCCATCCACAGGTTCTCGGACACGGTGAGATTGGGGAAGACGCCGCGGCCTTCCGGGATGCTGCACAGGCCGATCCGGGCCAAGTCCACGGGCGCGGCCCCGGTGACGCACCGGCCGGCGAGGTGGATGTCGCCGGCGGTGGGCGGGTGCAGCCCGGTGATCACCTTGAGCATCGTGGTCTTGCCGGCGCCGTTGGGGCCGAGCACCGCCATCACCTTGCCGGTGGGGACCGCGAGGTCCACCTTGTGCAGCACCTCGACCTGCTCGTACGCGGCGCTGATCCCGCGCAGTTCGAGCAGCGGCGGGGCGCTCGGCGCGCCGGCCGGCTGCGCGTCGGCCACATTCAGGGTCATACCGTCTCCTGAAGGACTTCGTCGGCCTCCGCCGCGTCCGCGGTACCGAGGTAGGCCGCCTGGACGGCGGCGTTGTTGCGGATCTCGTCGCACGTACCGTTGGCGATTTTTTTGCCGAAGTCAAGTACGTGCAGTTCGTCGCAGGTGTTCATCACCAGGTCCATGTCGTGCTCGACCAGAAGTACCGCGACGCCGTCGGCGGCGATCTCGCGCAGCAGTTGGCCGAAGCCGCGCGTCTCCTCGTCGTCCTGGCCCGAGGCGGGCTCGTCCAGGAGCAGGATCTTGGGCCGGCAGGCCAGCGAGCGGGCCAACTCGACCACGCGGCCCTGCCCGGTGGGCAGTTGGTCGGCGCGCACGTGCGCGATCGCGGTCAGGTCGAGGCGGTGCAGCAGGCGCGCGGCGGTGTCCTGCGGCGTCTCCTTGGTGCCCCGGTGCAGCCGGCGGTACTGCGCGGCGGCGACCTGGATGTTCTCCCGCACCGACAACGAGCCGAACAGTTCGAGGCGTTGGAAGGTGCGGGCCATACCGAGCCGGGCCCGGCGGTACGGCGCCAGTTTGCTGACGTCGCGCCCGTCCATCCGCACCTGTCCCGAGGAGGGCGGTTGCAGGCCGGTGATCACGTTGAAGATGGTGGTCTTGCCCGCGCCGTTGGGCCCGATCAGGCCGGTGACCTTGCCCTCGTGGGCCCAGATGTCGACGTTGTTCAGGGCCGTGTGGCCGCCGAAGCGGACCGTGACGCCCTCGACCTCAAGCCCCATGACGTGCTCCCGGCAGGATGGGTGACGGTGCCGCGGCCGTCGCCGCCGCGGGCAGCGAGGGCAGCGCGATGAGTTTGTCCAGCGCCTCGATGTCGGCGGCCCTGAACCGGTTTCCGTTCAGGCCCAGGCCCTCGGGTTGCCCGGACAGGCCCTCGGGCACCTCCGGTTCGGTCCGCGGCGCCTTGATCATCACCTCGATCTTGAGCGCGGCCGGGATGCCGATCACCGCGAGCAGGATGCCGATCACGAACGGCCAGTTGCCGATCACGTCGGTGAACCGCAGCACGATCAGCGCCAGTTGGGCGACGGCGCTTCCGGCGAGGACGACCGGGCGGCGCAGCGCGGGCTCCCACTCGGGGCGGATCTTGGCGGCGATGAAGCCGTTCGGGTTCTTGCCGAGCGCGATGCCGTTGAGGCCGATCAGGATGGTGGTGAGCTGGGCGTAGTCGGGGAAGAGGTTGGTCATCAGCGGGGTGCCCAGGAAGATGCCCGCGAACAGCGCGGCGCCCGGGGAGGTGAGCCCGGCGATCACCATCAGCATCAGCACCGAGAGCCCGGCGGTGAAGTCGAAGTTGACCGGGGACAGGGTGCCGGCCGCGCCGCCCAGGATGCCGCCGCCGACGCCGGCCATCGCGGCGGAGAGCCCGAAGACGGTGAGCGTGGTCAGCTTGTGGTTCATCCCGATCGTCGCGCAGGCCGCGGGGCTGTCCTTCATGGCCAGCAGCCTGCGGCCGAACTCGCCGCGCCGGATCCACACCACGACCAGCGAGGACAGCGCGAAGAAGACCGCGCCGAAGATGAAGTAGGCCCGGTCGGAGGAGATGTCGATGCCGGGCCAGTCGAAGCGCTCGAAGTTGAGCGTGCCGCTGTTGAACAGGTCGATCTTCGTGTCGCCCCAGGTGAAGGCGGGCAGGCCGAAGATCCACCGGTCCAGCATCACCGCGAACGCGGCGGTGGCCAGGGCCAGATAGATCCCGGACAGGCGCAGCGCGGGCAGCGCGACGAGCACGCCGATGCCGGCGCAGATCAGCGCGGCCCACAACAACCCCAGCGGGTTGCCGCCCGAGCCCAGGTGCGAGACGCAGATCGCGCCGATGCCGGCGAAGCCCAGTTGGGCCAGCGACATCTTCCCGGCGTAGCCGACCAGCGGGATCACCGACAGGCCGATCAGCGCGAAGCCCCACATCCGGGTGCTGGCGAACAGGTCTGCGGGGGCGAGGGAGTTGGCGGCGACCACGGCGCCCGCGATCACGATGGCGGCGAAGACCAGCGAGCCGGTCCAGGTGGGGCGGTGCGAGATCTCCCGGGTGCGGGAGGAGGCGTGGCCGCGCAGCCGGGAGGTGGGCAGCAACATGATCGCCACGAACAGCACCAGGACGGGCATCGAGTCGCTGAGGCCGGACAGGTACGGGCCGGCCGTCGGGAAGCGGGTCTCGGTGAGGTAGCCCTTGCCGTACTCGGTGACCAGGCCGATGATCATCGCGCCGACGAACGTCCACGGCAGGCTCTTGAGCCGGCCGATCACCGCCGCGGCGTAGGCGTTGACGATCAGCAGCGTGAGCGGCAGCGCGGCGAAGGAGAGTTTGGGGGCGATCAGGATGCCCGCGACCGCGGCCAGCATGGTGCCGGTGGCCCAGGCCAGCATGCCGGGCACCTCGGGGCGCGAGCCGTTGAGCACGGCCAGGTTGCGGTCGTCGACGGTGGCGCGCATGGCCACGCCCGCGCGGGTGGAGCGCAGCAGCACCCACAGGCCGACCGCCACGATCAGCGCGACGGCCAGGGTGATCAGGTCGTGGTAGGAGACCCGGGTGCCGGCCATGTCCACGGACTCGCCGGGGAAGAAGTTGACCACGTTGCGCGGGGTCTGCGGATCCCAGATCCACATCACTGCGGCCAGCAGGCTCAGCAGCACCGCGACGGTGACCATCAGGCGGGTGGTCTCCGACGTGCCCTCGAGCCTGCGCATGATGGCGAAGTGCAGGAACACCCCGAACGCGGGGGCCAGTACGCCGAGCACGACCAGCAGGGACAGCCACACCGGCCAGCCCCAGTCGAAGTGCAGCTGCCAGTAGGTGAAGGCGGCGAGCGCGCCGGTGGCGCCGTGGGCGAAGTTGAAGATGCCCGTGGTGGTGTAGGTCAGGGTCAGGCCGCCGGCGGTGATGGCATAGATGCCGCCGGTGACCAGGCCGCTGATGGTGAGGATGATGAACTCGTGCACGCGCCCTCCGTTCGGGCCGGGCCGTGTCGCGGGGCGATCGGTCTCGGAGACTGGTGCGGCACGGCGCCTGACAGGTCGTCAGGGCCGCGGGGCCGCCCTCCCGCCCGGTGCGGGGCGAGAGGGCGACGGGGTGTCGCGGGTGGTGCGGGTGCTGCCGGTCCTTCGGGTGCTTCGGGTGCTTCGGGTGCTTCGGGTGCTGCGGGTACTTCCGGTGCTTCCGGGGCTTGCTTCCGGTGACGCGTGGAGTGGGGGTGTGCTCCCCGCCCGGTGGGCTCGAGGTCACCGCGGGCCGGGGCTAGGAGGTCACTTCCTCCGGCGGCGCGGCCGGCGGCGGCTCGCCCCCGTCGGCGGGCGGCGGGTTGCCGGTGCCCGAATCGCCGGCCGGCGGCGGAGTGGTTCCCCCATCGCCGGGCGGGGTCGTGGCCGGGGCCGACGGCGGCGCACTGGGCGCGCCCGCGGCGACGGCGACCACGTTGCCCGGGTCGCAGTTGAAGAACTCGGCCTTGTTCGGCTTGGTCAGCGCGGCGTCGTACTCGAAGCCCTTGGCGGTGGCCTTGACCATGGTGAAGCAGTCCGAGGCGCGTACGTCCTTGGTCTCCACGATCGGACCGGGGGCGAACAGGCCGCCCGCGTCCCAGTTCGCCCGCTTGCCCTTGGCCAGCACACACTCGGTGGTCAGCTCGGTACCGCACTCCTTGACCGCGCTCGCCCACAACAGCCAGGAGTTGATCCCCGACATGTGGAAGAACTCCAGGTCCTTGCTCGGCTCGGCGAGGTGCAGGATCTCCAGCGCCTTCTGCACGGCCGGGTTCTTGTCGCCGAGCGACTGCGGCACGTAGGTCGGGTAGATGTAGGTGTCCGGGATCTTCGAGTTCTTGGCGGAGGCCAGGGTGTAGCGGTTGTACGCCGAGGCGTCGCTGACGATGACCTTGGGGTGCCAGTTCATCGCGTCCATCTCGCGGAACATCGACGCCGAGTCCACCGCGAGCCAGGTGGTGATCAGCATCTCGACGCCGGCCTGCTTCATCTTCTCCAGCGTCGTGCGCCCCGGCGGCGGCATGACGGGGACGTCCTCCTTGTAGACGACGGTGCCGCCCGCCGCCTCCACGCCGGCCTTGTAGCGGGCCATCGCGGGCCGCAGCGAGGCCATGTTCTGCCCGAGCAGGCCGACCTTGGCCTTGACCTCGGGACGCGCCGCGAAGACCGCCTTGTACGCGCCCACCACGGTGGTCGTGGTCGGCAGGCCCACCGCAAGCACCTGCAGGTCGGCCTTGGCCGACTCCTCGCCCACCACGTAGGCGGGGAAGGCGCCGAGCTTGCACCCGGTACGGGCCTTGACGCCGTCGTTGTCGAACGGGTTGCCGCCGCCGACGACCATGAAGTCGCTCTGGCAGGCGGCGGTCATCACGGTGCCCACGTTGCTCAGCGCGGCGTCACGCTGGGTCAGCTTGATGGTGCGGCCGTTGATCCCGCCGAGGCCGTTGCACCACTTGGTGAAGCCGTCGGCCATCTCGAAGAACTCTTTGCCCAGGCCCGGTTGTGCGGGAGCGCCCGGGTCGCCGGTCACGCTCACCGAGATCTGCTTCTCGGTCACGCCCCGATCGGCCTTCTTGGTCAGCGGCTTGCCGTCGCCCTTGCCGCACACGTCCTTGAGCGTGCCGAAGTCGCCCGGCGCGCCGGTGCCGACGGGGGCCTTGCCGTCCTTGGTACCGGTGGCCGCGGGGCCGCCGCCACCCGATCCCGGTCCCTTGGCCACCGCGTCCTCGCCCGAGCGGCTACAGCCGACCGCCACAAGGAGCGGCACGACCAGCAAGCCGGCCGCCGCTCGTCGGCGCATCCCACGCCGCCCGGCGGAAGTTGATGCCATCAGCCCTCCCGACACTTCGTTTCCGCGGGCCGGGCCGAGGGCCCGGTGCGCTCTCACGTACTTCTCCTGCGCTGTGCTCGCGTTGTTCACGTCTTGTGCTTCCGCCCCGTCTGCGAGGCATCCTCGCGACTGGATCTGACATGCCATCAGTTAATGGGCCATGAAGCAATGGCCGGGACCTTAACCGGGTGTCCTACAGGGTGCAAGGGTCACCGAACCGGCGAAAACCGCTGGCCGGCAGCCCTGACGAAGCCGGATACGAGGTGGCGTGCACGAGTACACACGTGTCACCGATCGGACCGTACGGACGGTCGTTTCCGGGCTTCGTGATGGCACTGTTACGAGGTACGGAGAATTGGTGCCGGGAGATACCCGAGGGGTTCGTGAGGCATTCGAAGCGATACGGCGGCATGGAAAAGGCGACACGACGACACCCGTTCTCCATAAAGCGACAAGGAGTCAGTGAACCGATGCATACGTTCGAGTCGACCACCGGCGCGGAAGAGATCGAACGCGTTCCGGCGGCGGACGGCGAACTCGCCCTGCGTCGCACGGGCGAGCACTACGAAATCATCAGCAACGGGTGCTTTTTGATGGACACCCGCGCGGGCGCCTCCGAGCGCCTGCTCGCGCGCACCGCGCTCGCGGCCGTGACCGCGCCGGGGGACCTGCGCGTGCTGGTCGGCGGCCTGGGCGTCGGCTTCACCCTGCGCGAGACGCTGGCCGACCCGCGCGTCGCGCACGTGCGCGTGATCGAGCGCGAACCGGCCGTCGTGCGCTGGGGGCGCGGACCGCTGGCGCCGTTCTCCGGCCACGCGCTGGACGACGCGCGGGTACAGGTGGTCACCGCCGACCTGGTGGCCTGGGTGCGCTCCGGGGCCGGCGACGAGCGTTTCCACGCGCTGTGCCTGGACATCGACAACGGGCCGGACTGGACGGTCACCGACGGCAACGCCTCGCTCTACGACGACGCCGGACTGGCCGCGCTGCGCGAGCGATTGGCGCCGGGGGGCGTACTGACGGTGTGGAGCGCGACCGCCTCCCCCGGCTTCGCCGACCGGCTGCGGGAGCACTTCGGGCGGGTGCGGGTGGAGCGGGTGCCGGTTGTTCGGGGCGAGCCGGATGTGGTGTTCGTGGCGCAGGAGGGGTGAGGCGGGCCGGGAGTCGGGGGATTCCGGGGATTCGGGGCCGGCGTACCGCCGCGACGTGGTGCGATGGCGCGGGGAGTGTAACTGACGCAACGTCAGATTAACTTGCGTGTGTCATCCAACTGCTGCCAGCATGCGAACACGGTTGCCGAAAGGGTGGACATGCACGACGACGAGGCGGATTCGCCCGCTGCGCACACGCCGAGCCGACTGCGCGATCGCAGCGAACTCCGCAATGTGGTGCAGATCTATGCACACGGCGCGGACCGCCGCAAGCCCGACCTCGTCGCTTCGATGTTCACCCCCGAGGGCCGCCTGGTGATCCACCGCGACCCCGGATCCACCGAACCCCCCGCGGTACGCGCCGGCCGCGCCGAGATCGCCCGGGCGCTGGCGAGCCTGGACCGCTACCTGGTCACCACCCACCTGATCGCCAATCAGCTGATCACCTTCACCCCCGACGGCAACCGCGCCGACGGCGAGACGTACTGCACCGCGCACCACATCTACGAGTCGGACGGCGTGCGCCGCGACCGGGTGATGTCCATCCGCTACCTGGACACGTTCGTGCGCACCGACGAGGGCTGGCGCATCGAGACCCGCACCCTGCACTGTGACTGGGTCGAGGACCGGCCGCTGACGGCATGAGCACCGATCCGAAGGGGGCCGGGCGCACATCGACCAAACGCCACGGCCCGACCACGATCCTGGTCGCCCTGTCCTTCGCCGCGACCACGATGGCGGTCATGCAGACCGTGGTCTCGCCGATCCTGCCCCAACTGCAGAACCGGCTCGGCGTCTCCAGCTCGGCCATCGCCTGGGTGCTCACCGGCAACCTGCTCGCCTCGGCCGTGGCCACCCCGCTGCTCGGCCGGCTCGGCGACCTGCGCGGGCGCAAACGTTTCCTCCTGTACGCGCTGGCCGCGGTCGCGCTCGGCTCGATCCTGGCCGCGTGCACCACCTCCTACGTGATGCTGATCGCCGGGCGCGTACTCCAGGGCATGGGCGGCGGCGTGGTCCCGCTCGCGCTCAGCGTGGTCCGCGACGAGTTCCCCAAGGAACGCTCCGCCGGCAGCATCGCCACCATCGGCGCCACGATCAGCGTCGGCGCCACCTTCGGCTCGGTCAGCACCGGGCTGATCGCCGACCGCTGGGACTACCACCTGCTGTTCTGGCTCTCCGCGCTGGTCGCGCTGCTGTCCATGGTCATGGTGTGGCGCGTCGTGCCGGACACCGCCGAGCGGCGGCAGGGTCACGTGGACCTGATCGGTGCGCTGACCCTGTCCGGCTGGCTGGCCGCGCTGCTCGCCGCGGTCAGTACGGGCAGCCGATCCGGGTGGGGCGATCCGCTGGTCGTCGGCGGGCTGACTCTGGCCGTACTGCTCTTCGCCGCCTGGATCGGCTGGGCCCTGCACCACCCCGAACCCCTGGTCGACCTGCGGGTGATGGCCCGCCGTCCGGTCCTGCTGGCCAACCTGTCCGGGATCTTCACGGGCATGGCGATGTACGGCTCGTCGCTGCTGTTCCCGCCGTTCATCCAGGCGCCGTCGGCGCTCGGCTACGGCTTCGGCAAGTCGGTACTGATCGCGGGCCTGATCATGCTCCCGGGCACCCTCGGCAACCTGGCCGCCGCGCCGGTCGCCGCCCGGATGACCAATCGCCACGGCCCCAAACCGGCGCTGGTCCTGGGGCCGGTGCTCAGCGGCACGGCGTTCGCCCTCCTGCTGCCGCTGCACGGGCACTGGTGGGCGTTCTCGATGGTCGGCGTGCTGTTCGGGTTCGGCCTGGGACTGGCCTTCTCGGCGATGCCGGCGCTGATCAACGACCACGTGCCGGCGGACATGACCGGGGTGGCCAACGGAATGAACGCGGTGCTGCGCACGGTCGGCGGCGCGACCGGGACGGCGGTACTCGGCGCGATCCTGAGCGCGAGCCCGGCAGGCGTGGCCACGGCCCGGGCGGCGGGCATCGCCCACGCGCCGGGGTTGACGGGCTACCTGGTCTGCTTCGGCATGCTCGGGGCTGGTTGCCTCCTCGCGGCCGTGCTGGCGTGGTCGATCCCGGGGGCGCGGCGAAGCGTACGGGGGGCGCCGACGGTGGTGGAGCCGGATCGGGTGGAGGCGGGGCGGTAGCGGCCCGACGGCGGGCGAACTGCCGACCAAAGTCGATGGCGGCGTCGACTCCCGGTCACTGCCGGAACACCGACGGCGCTGCCTAGGCTGGAGTGTGATCACGAGCCACGACAGCCGAACCGTCCCCGGCGCGCCCCCTACCGGTCTCGTCCGCGGCCTCGTCCCGCAACGCACCCGCCGGGAATGGAACGTCGACCTCGGCTACGCGCTCGGCGCCCTCGGACTCGGCTCGCTGATCCTCGCAACCGCCCTCCAGGAGGCCAACCCGCCGAACGTCCCGGTCGAGATCATCCTCGGCGGCGTCATGTTCGTGGCCATGCTGTTGCTGCGCCGCAGCCGACCGACCGGGCTCGCGGTGACCTGGATACTCGTCGGCTTCTTCTCGGCCGCGCTCACCGGATCCGCGCCGGTGGCCCTGCTCGGCCTGGCGATCCACCGGCCCTGGCGGGTCGTCGCGTCCGTCGTCGTCCTGGACCTCACGCTCATCACCGGCACGTTCTGGGTGGGCGCCGAATCGGCCCGCGCCTACTGGACGTCGGTCCTGGCCATGACGCTGCTGATCACCACGGCCGTGGCCACCGGCATGCTGATCCGTTCCCAGCACGAATTGACCGCGTCCTGGCGCGAGCGGGCCCGGCAGGCCGAGGAGGGCCAGCGGCTGCGCGTGGAGGAGGCCCGCCACCTCGAACGCGAGCGGCTGGCCCGGGAGATGCACGACGTGCTCGCGCATCGGATCTCGCTGCTCGCGATCCACGCGGGCGCGCTGGAGTACCGGGCCGGCGCCTCGCCGGAGGAGGCCCGCGCCGCCGAGGTGATCCGCCAATGCGCGTTCGAGGCGCTGGAGGACCTGCGCGAGGTGATCGGCGTCCTGCGGGCCCACCCCGACGACGACGGCGACGGCGAGCCCGAGCGGCCCCAGCCCGTGCTGAACGACCTGCCCGCGCTGATCGAGGAATCGCGACTGGCCGGCGCGACCGTGGCTCTGGACCTGGCCGACCTGCCGTCGGTATCGGGACGCACCGGCCGACACGCGTACCGGATCGTCCAGGAGGGGCTGACCAACGCCCGCAAACACGCCCCCGGCGCCCGGGTCCGGGTCCTCGTCGCCCCCGCCCCCGACGACGGCCTCGCCATCGAGGTGGTCAACCGCCTCCCCCACGGCCACCGCCCCACCGCCATCCCCGGCGCGGGCGCCGGCCTGATCGGCCTGCGCGAACGCGTCGCCCTGGTCGGCGGCCGCCTCGACCACGGCCCCACCGCCGACGGCGACTTCAGCCTGCGCGTGTGGCTACCGTTGGCCAAGTGAAAAGCACCGACGGCTGTGTCCGGGTCCTCGTCGTCGACGACGACGCGCTGGTTCGGGCCGGACTGTCCATGATGTTGTCCGGGCTGCCGGACATCCGCGTCGTCGGCGAGGTGTCCGACGGCGCCGACGTACTCGGCGCGGTCGACGAACACCGGCCCGACGTGGTGCTGATGGACATCCGGATGCCCCGCGTGGACGGCCTGGCCGCCACCGCGACCCTACGGGCCCGCCCCGAGGCGCCGGAGGTGATCGTGATGACGACCTTCGACACCGACGACCACATCCTCAAGGCGATGCGGGCCGGCGCCGGCGGCTTCCTGCTCAAACACACCCCTCCGCCGGACATCGTCGAGGCCATCCGTCGCGTCGCAGCCGGCGAACCGATGCTCTCCCCCGACGTGCTGCGCCGCATGATGACCTACGTCGCCGCAACGACCATCGACCCCCGCCGAGCCCGAGCCCAATCCGCCCTCGCCCACCTGAGCGACGGCGAACGCGCCGTGGCCACGCTGGTCGGCAAGGGCCACACGAACGCCGAAATCGGCAAGGAACTCTCCATCAGCATCGCCACGGTCAAGGCGTACGTCTCCCGACTACTCACCAAGCTGGACCTCAACAACCGCGTACAGATCGCGCTGCTGGTACACGACGCATCGAACGACACGTAGCGCAGCGGGCGCGGGGCGGGGTGGGCGGGCGGGCGGGTGGTCGGTCGGGTCGGGTCGGGTTCTCCGGGGGTCTCCCTGGGTGGGTCGGGTGATTTCCGGCGTGCGTTGCGCTTGTGGTTGCGGGTGGCTGGTCCGGGGCCGGTCAGAGTCGGTGATGGGCCGCCGCCGGCGTGCGGGGCTCCAAGACTGAGGCTTCCGATGAGGCGAGTGCATTGCTTGGCAAAAACCGGCCGGCAGCGGGGGCGGAGTGGGTGGTCGGGTCGAGTACTCCGGCCGACCTTCCCGAGTGGGCCGGGCGCTCTCGACGGGCGGTGCGCTTGTGGCTGCGCGTGGCTGGTCCGGGGTCGGCCAGAGTCGATGGTGGGCCGCCGCCGGCGTGCGGGGCTCCGAGACTCGACGCTCCCGGCGAGACAGGTCTGTTGCTCAGCAAAAAACCGGCCGGCAGCAGCGGGCAGGGAGGGGCTCGGGTCGAGTCCGCCAAGGAACCTTCCCGAGAGGGCCGGGCGTTCCCGACGGGCGGTGCGCTTGTGGCTGCGGGTGGCTGGTCCGGGGTCGGCCAGAGTCGGCGATGGGCCGCCGCCGGCGTGCGGGGCTCCGAGACTCGACGCTCCCGGCGAGACAGGTCTGTTGCTCAGCAAAAAACCGGCCGGCAGCGAGGGAGCGGGTGGATGGTCCGGTCGGGTTCCCCGGGGGCCTTCCCGAGTGGGTCGCGTGCCTTCGGCGAGAGTCGCGCTTGTGGTTGCGGAGGGCTGGTCCGGGGCTGGTCAGAGTCGGGCGGTCGGCCGCCGCCGGCGTGCGGGGCTCCAAGGCGGGGGCTCCCGACGAGATAGGTGGGTTGGTCGGCGAAAACCGGGCCGGTAGCGGCGGGCAGGGAGGGCGGTTGGGTCGAGTCCTCCGGGTGGCCTTTTCGAGTGAGTCGGGCGGTTCCGGCGCATGTTGCGTCTTTGGTTGCGGGTGGCTGGTGCGGGGCTGGTCAGAGTCGGTGGTGGGCCGCCGCCAGCGCGCGGGGCTCCAAGACCTGAAGCTCCCGGCGAGGCCGGCGTGTTGGTCGGCGAAAACCGGCTGGCAGCGGCGGGGGAGGGGGCTCGGGTCAGGTCTACGGGGAGGCGTCCCGGGTGGGTCGGGTAATTTCGATGGGCGGTGGGTGGCGTCGGTTCACAAAACCGGATCCCGTGGGGGTGCCGCAGCCCTTGAGTGAGAGAAAACCGCAGGTCAGCGTTGCTGGGAGTGGTTTGCTGGTGCCTCGGGATCCGGTTTCGACCTCCACCGGGCACTTTCGGTCTCCTCGACGGCCTTTGTGAGGGCGCAGCACGCGAAGTCGACCCCCACTGAGCAGTTTCGGCCCCACACCGACGTCGAGGGGTCGGAGCGCACGAAACCGGCACTCGACGCCCGACTGTGCCCCCCGCCCCCGCAAAACCGCAGGTCACGGGCGCTCAAAGCCCGAAACCACGCACCGCGATCCGGTTCCGAACCCCAACCCTGTCCAAACCCCCCAACCACCCCGGCCCACTCGGGAACGCTCCCCGGCGAACTCGACCCGAGCGCCCTCTCAGCCCCCGCTGCCGGCCGGTTTTCCGCCGACCAACACGTGTGCCTCGTCGAGAGCTTCGGGACTCGGAGCCCCGCACGCTGGCGACGGCCCACCACCGACTCAAACCCGCCCCACACCAGCCACCCGCAACCAAAAGCGCAACGCCTGCCGGAAACCAGCCGACCCACTCGGGCAGGCGCCCCGGCAGACCTGACCCGAGCACCCTCTCTGCCCGCCGCTGCCAGCCGGTTTTCGCCGGGCAACACGCCCGTCTCGTCGGGAGCTTCGAGTCTTGGAGCCCCGCACGCTGGCGGCGGCCCATCGTCGACTCTGACCAGCCCGGACCAGCCACCCGCAACCACAAGAACGACTCTCGCCAAGACACGCAACCCACTCGGGAAAGGCCCCGGCGGACTCGACCCGAGCCCCCTCCTTCCCCGCCCGCTGCTGCCAGCCGGTTTCCACCGACCAACGCGCCCGCCTCGTCGGAAGCCCCGGGTCTCGGAGCCCCGCACGCTGGCGGCGGCCCACCACCGACTCAGACCAGCCCCGCACCAGCCATCCGCAACCCATGGCGCAACCCCGGCCGAAAGCACTCGACCCACTCGGAAAGGCACTCCGGCGGGTCAACCCGGCTGCCCTCCCGCTCCCTCGCTGCCGGCCGGTTTTCGCCGACCAACGCGCCCGCCTCGTCGGAAGCCCCGGGTCTCGGAGCCCCGCACGCTGGCGGCGGCGCATCGTCGACTCTGACCAACCCCGGACCGGCCACCCGCAACCAAAGACGCAACAGGCGCCGGAAACGCCCGACTCACCCGAGAAGGCCACCCGGACGACTCGACCCGACCACCCTCCCTGCCCGCCGCTGCAAGCCGCTTTTTCGCCGAGCAACACGCCCGTCTCGTCGGGAGCTTCGAGTCTTGGAGCCCCGCACGCCGGCGGCGGCCCATCACCGACTCTGACCAACCCCGCACCAGCCACCCGCAACCAAAGACGCAACCCCAGCCGAAAGCACCCGACCCACTCGGAAAGGTGCCCCGGCGGACTCAACCCGGCTACCCACCCGCTCGCCCGCTGCCGGCCGGTTTTCGCCGACCAACGCGCCCGCCTCGCCGGAAACCCCAGGTCTCGGAGCCCCGCACGCCGGCGGCGGCCCATCACCGACTCTGACCAGCCCCCGGACCCGCCACCCGCAACCAACAGCGCAACGCCCGCCGGAAACGCCCCACCCGCTCGGGGACGCATCCCACGGCGCTCGACCCGGCCGCCCGCCCAGCCTGCCGCTACCGCTACCGCTACCGCCGGCGCCCTTCCCCCGGGGCAACGCCGCCTCTCGCCCGTGGACCCCGGCCGCTCAGCGCCCGCGCCCCGCTTCAGGCCGCCCTGAGCTCGCGCTCTCGAGGTCTTCTGGTCACGCCCTTCCTTCATGCCTCCCCCTCCCCCGCCCCACCGGCGCAACCGACCGCGCCATCCAGCAGTTTCCGGTGTGTCCTTGGTTGGGTGAGGTGTAGACCAAGGCCGGCGAGTGTGGACCGTTGGGCGCTGTGGGGGCCGTCTGGGGTGGTCAGGCTGGGGGCATGATCAGTGTTGAGCGATTGACCAAGCGCTACGGGGAACACGTTGCCGTCGATGGGGTTTCCTTTCGGTGTGAGCCGGGGACCGTGACCGGGTTCCTGGGGCCCAACGGGGCGGGGAAGTCCACCACGATGCGGATGATCTGCGGGCTCACGCCGCCGAGCGGCGGGGGCGCGACGATCCACGGTGTCCCATATCGGCAACTGGCCAATCCCGGGCGCCACGTCGGCGTGTTGTTGGACGCCAGTGCCCAGCACGCGGGGCGCAGCGGGCGCGAGACGCTCGCCCTGTGTGCCCGCATCCTGGACGTGGACCGGGCCCGCGTCGGCGAACTGCTCGCCCTGGTCGGCCTGTCCGGACCCGCGGCGCGGCGTCGGGTCGGCGGCTATTCGTTCGGGATGCGTCAGCGGCTGGGCGTCGCCCAGGCCCTGCTCGGCGACCCCACCGTGCTGATCCTGGACGAGCCCACCAGCGGCCTGGACCCCGAAGGGGTCTTCCAAATGCGCACCCTGCTCCGCGACTTCGCCGACCGCGGCGGCACCGTCCTGCTGTCCTCGCACCAACTGCGCGAGATCGAGGCGGTGGCGGATCGCATCGTGATGATCGCCAAGGGCCGCGTCGTGGCCGACGGCACGAAGGGCGATCTCCTCACCGCCCCGGCCGGCACCCTGGTGGCCGCCCTCGACCCGGCCGCGCTGCACGCCGCGCTCACCGAGGCCGGCCTGTCCCACCACCCGACCGCCCCGGCCGACCCGGCCGGCGCCTTCCTGGTCGACGCCTCGGCCGAGGCGGTCGGCCGCGCCGCCGCGAGTGCCGGCGTCGTACTGCGCGAACTGCGCCCCGCCGAACACGAAGGACTCGAGGAGATGTTCCTGAGCCGACTCGGCTCCGCCCCGCAGGAGGCCGGGTCGTGACCTTCGCCGCCGCACCCGTTACCGCACCCGATACCCCAACCATCGCCGCGCCCGTCGCCGCACCGACCCTGCTCCGGCTGACCGAGGTCGAGCTGCGCAAGATGACCGACACCCGCGCGGGCCGTTGGCTGCTCGCCGTGGTCGCGTTCGCCGCCGTTGCCCTCGTCGTCGTGACCCTGACCGCCGCGCCCCGCGACGACCGCACCTGGGGGTCGTTCCTCACCTCCTCGCAGGCCGGCGTGGCGGTGTTGTTCCCGGTGGTCGGGATCCTGGCCGTGACCTCCGAATGGTCCCAGCGCACGGCACTGACCACCTTCGCCCTGGTCCCCGATCGACGTCGGGTGCTCGGTGCGAAGGTCGCCGCCGGGGTGATCCTGGCCCTGTTCGGCGTCGTGTTCGGGCTGCTGTGCGCCACGCTGGGTCGGGGGGTCGCCGGCTTTACCGACCGAGGCGCCGGCAACTCGTCCATCCCCGGCCCGATGCTCGCCTCGGTGCTGCTCGCCGCGATCCTGAGCATCACCCTGGGTGTGGGGTTCGGCGTGCTGTTCCTCAACGCCCCGCTCGCGATCGTCACCTTCTTCATGGTGCCGAGCGTGTTGGGGATCCTGGCCGGCCTCGTCTCCGCGATGGAGTCCGTCAATCGCTGGGTCAACCCGGGCCCGGCTCTCGACCCGCTCTACGACACCGGTATCAGCGGCGTCGAGTGGGCCAGGCTGGCCACCACGATGGCCATCTGGCTGCTCACTCCACTGGTCATCGGTACCTATCGCGTCATCCATACCGAGGTGGACTGACCCGCCGAACGATCGACGGCCCCGCCGAGCAGGTGATCGCGCCGCGCGGCGGGTTTGTCGGCGTGGCGGCGGACCTCGGCGTGGCAGCGGACCTCGGCGAATTCAGTGGGCCCGTTATCAGAGCCCTCCTCCCCCTCCGCCCCTACTTCGCCCCAGGGAACAACGACACGAACGCGTCCGAGGCCGCCGTCATCCCCTGCCCGAAGGGTGCGTCCAGGTCCCAGATCAGGAACAGCAGGAACGCGATCAACGCACTGAACAACCCCGCAACGATCAACTCCGGTGCGGATCTGCGGATCTGCAGCGTGAAGATCATCCCGACGGTGACGATCGCCCCGGTAATCAGGCCGAACCACACCAGCCCCGGCATCGACGTGCCCGCCTGCCCACCCCGCGCCTGCCGCGCGTCGTCCGCGATCGCGACCTGGTCCAGGATCGGCTGGTACATCTGCGTTTCCTGGTCGCCCTGCGGCGCGTAGTCCGTCACCTCGTTGCGTACGGTCTCGAACAGCTGCGAAGCGCGCGGGGACAATTCGCCGTGGTCGGCCATATAGCCCCACTCGTCCTTGACCACGTACTTCACATAGGCGTCGATGTCCGCTCGGATCTGATCGCGCACCTGCGGCGGATAGACCCGAACTCGCTCGCTGACCTCGTGCAACGCCTGGGCCTCGCGCCGCACTTCGTCCTCGGCCGCGCTCCGCCCCTCCCACACGGCGGCGATCGCGAGACCGAGCACGATCGCGTAGACGACACCGATCATCATCGTCATGTATTCGAGCACGTCCGGCGTGGCCGACGGGTCGTCGTCGTCCGGCAACCGCCGCTGCTTGAGCACGACGACGGAGAGGACGACCGCGCACACCGCGACCATCGCGAGTGCCAGTACAACCCAATGCGTCACGGATGACCTCCGGGGCAAAAAAGGCAAGAAATCCAGGGAGTCGGAAGCCGGGGAGGCGGCAAACCCGGCGCCTCAGCCGCGGCCGCCGCCGCCACCGCCGCCCGATCCGCGCGCCCCTGCCCGGCCGCGCGGCTTGAGCGCGGCACCGGCCAGAATCGCGGGCGCGGTGATCAGCAACGTCGTGGTGACGAGCGAGTTCCCCCGCACCGGAGGCGGCGCCGGAGCCGGCCGCGCCAACGGCCGCCGCACCGCGATCGGTTGCAGCGGCGGCGGGGCCACCACCGGCGGGGTCGTCGGCGGCGGAGTGGTCGGCGGCGGTGGTGGCGTCGTCCGCACCGGAGGCGGCGTCGCCTTGGGTACGACCACCGCCATCGGCGTCGCGCGCTCCACCGGCGGAGCCGGCGTACTCCGCACCGGTGTCGGCTTCGTCGGAGGCGGCGTCGGCTTGGGCGTGGTGGGCCTGGGCGTCGTGGGCGTCGGCGACGGCTTGGGGCTTGCCGTGGGCCGGCAGGACCCGTTGCGCACCAACCGGAAATCGACCGTGAGCCCGATCCCCCCGGTCGGCGGCCCGGTGGCCGGCGTCACATCGACCCGAACGCTCGCCCCGGGCGACCCACCGATCGAAACGCACACATCCGCATGCGCACCGGGCGTATGACCACCGCCGGCACCCGACCCCGACCCCGCCCACGCGACACTCGCCGGAGCGGCCAACAAGGCCCCCGCCCCGACCACGCACCCCCACCGGCGCGCCCGACCCCATGCGCTCATGGGAGCGATCGTCTCGTCAAATCACCGGCTTTGGCCCGAATAGCCCTTCGATTCACTCGAACGGGTCATCCACCGACCAAATATGCACAGCCATCCGAAAGTTACCCAACAACCGGTTGATTGGGAAGCGGAAGTCGTAACGCAGAAGGGCAGAGTTGGGGCGCCCCAAGGCAGAAGGGCACAGGTAGGGCGACCCGCTCAGAGAGGCAGGGCAACCCCGCTCAGTACGTCCGCGCCCCCGCCAACCACGTCCCCCACACCGCGATCTCCCCCAGCGTCATCGGATCCGCCCCACGCGGATCCGCGCTCAGCCACACCACATCGGCCGCCGCGCCCACCACGAGACCCCGCCGGTCGTCCGCGAACGCCTGATAGGCGACCCCGTCGGTATACGCGTCCAGCGCCTGATCCACCGTCAACCGCTCGTGGGGCGCCCAGCCCCGCTCCGGCGCGCCCTCGAACGTCCGTCGGGTGACCGCGACTTGGATGCCCTCCATCGGCCGGTGCGAACTCACCGGCCAGTCGCTGCCGAACGACACCGGCGCACCCGAATCGAGCAGGCCGCGCATCGGGTATTGCCGTCCGCCCCGCTCGACGCCCACACGCGGAATGGACAACTCCACTTGCAGCGGGTCGAGTTGGGCCCACAGCGGCTCGAAGTTGGCGATCACCCCGAGCCGGCCGAACCGGGCCAGGTCGGCCGGGTCGACGATCTGCACGTGTGCGATCACCGGCCGCCGGTCCCATTCCGGGTTGGCCGACGCGGCGGCCTCGATCGCATCGAGCGCGGCGCGCACCCCCGCGTCGCCGATCGCGTGGATGTGTACCTGGAACCCGTCCGCGTCGAACGCGGTGACCGCCTCGGCCAACGCGGCCGGCGCCCACACCGGCATCCCACAACTGTGCGGCGCGTCGCAGTACGGCGCCAACATCGCCGCCGTGCCGCCCTCGATCACCCCGTCGGCGAAGAACTTCACCGTCCGCGCGGACAACAGCGGCCCGCCCTCGGCCGCCACCGTCGCCCGCGCCGCGACGAACTCGGCCCGCTGCGCGCGCCAACGATCCGGATCGGCCCGGAACGCCAGGGTGGCCCGGAACGCCAACGCCCCACGCCGCGCCGCCTCGACATAGGCCGGCACCATCTCCGGTTCCACCCAGGCATCCTGAACCCACGTCAGCCCCGCGCTCGCGTACGCCTCGCCGGCCACCCGCAGCGCGTCGACCAGTTCGTCCAACGGCCGGCCCGGCACCCGATCCAGCACCAGGTCGCACGCGTGCCACTCGCGCAGCGTGCCCATCGGCGAGCCGTCCGGGCGTCGTACGATCCGGCCCAGTCGCGGCTCCGGCGTCGCGTCGCCGATCCCGGCCCGGCGCAGCGCCTCGGTGTTGCACCACACCGTGTGATAGTCGTACGCCCGCAACACCACCGGCCGGTCGGCTACCACCGCGTCCAGCCAACGGGCGTCGAACTCGCCGTCCGGGACCAGGGTCGGGTCGTAACTGGCGCCGACGATCCACTCCTCGTCCGGGTGTTCGGCGGCCCAGCGCCCCACCTCGGCGGCGATCGCCTCGACACGGGTGAGCCCCTTGATCCGCGGCCCGAAGTGTTCGA
This sequence comes from Embleya australiensis, assembly GCF_051903075.1. Lineage (NCBI taxonomy): Bacteria > Bacillati > Actinomycetota > Actinomycetes > Kitasatosporales > Streptomycetaceae > Embleya > Embleya australiensis. The sequence goes on along the minus strand of NZ_CP182422.1, from coordinate 5,992,144 downwards.
GGCCGCCGAAGAGGGGGTGTGCGTGCCCATCCCCGAACGCCGGGAGCAGCAGGCCGTCGCCGAGGTCGACGATCTCGTCGGCGACAGCCGCGAGGGCGAGCGCATCCGCACCCAGCGCAACGACCCGCCCGTCCCGCACCGCCAGCGCATCGGTGTCGCCCGAGCCCGAGCCGGCTGCGGCTCCGGCGCCGGAGCCGCAGCCGGACCCCGTGCCCGCGCTCGTACCCGCGCCGGTACCCGCGCCCGTACCCGCGCCCGCGCCGGTGCGAATGGTGCCGCGGAACAAGGTCGTCGTCATGACGCCCACTCCTAGGCGTTCACACCGCTCGACGCAACCCCTCGCCCACGATCCGCGCGCACGCGTCGGGCGCAGTCGTCCGGCGCAGTCGTCCGGCGACCCTGCGTAAGACCCGCGCCGAACCCGCCCCCCGCCTGGGGCGGACATATTAGGCCAGCCTAACCTGCTCCAGTGAACGTCCTCCCGACGCGGGGTCGAACGACGCGGCGCCGAGCCCTCCTGATGGTCTCGGTGCTGCTCGTGTTGGCCGCCGCGTGTCTGCTCAGCCTCGCCGTGGGCAGTCGCGGCATCGCCCCGAGCGTGGTGCTCGACGCGCTCGTGCACGGCGGCGACTCCACCGACGCCATCGTGGTGAACTCGATGCGGGTGCCGCGTACCGTCGTGGCCCTGCTCGTCGGCGCCTCCCTCGGTATCGCCGGCGCCTGCATGCAGGGGCTGACCCGCAATCCGATCGCCGAGCCCGGGATCCTGGGCATCAGTACCGGCGCCGCCGCCGGCGTGGTGACCGCGATCGCGGTGTTCGGGGTGAGCAGCCTGACCGGCTACGTCTGGTTCGGCTTCGCCGGTGCGCTGTGCACGGGGGTACTGGTGTACGCGGTCGCGGCGCGGGGGCGCGGTGGTGCCACGCCGGTGAAGCTGGCGCTGTCCGGGCAGGCCCTGGCGGCCACGCTCGGCGCGGTGATCACCATGGTGCTGACCACCGATCAGGGCACGCTGGACCAGTACCGGTTCTGGCTGGTCGGCTCGCTGTCCGGGCGTACCGACGAGGTGGCCTGGCAGATGTTGCCGTTCTTCGGCGTGGGCGTGCTCCTGGTGGCGGCCACCGCGCGTGGTCTGGACGCGCTCGCGCTCGGTGACGACGTGGCCAAGGGCCTGGGCCACAAGGTGAACCGGATCCGGGTGCTCGGCGGCCTCGGCGCGACCGTGCTGACCGGCGTCGCGGTGGCCGCGACCGGCCCGATCTCCTTCGTCGGCCTGGCCGTTCCGCACGCCGCCCGGGCCCTGGTGGGCACCGATCACCGGTGGGTGCTGGCCATGTCCGCGCTGCTCGCGCCGATCCTGCTGCTGGTCGCCGACGTGTTGGGGCGGGTCTTGTTCCCGCCCGCCGAGGTCGAGGTGGGCGCGATGACCGCGCTGATCGGCGTACCGATCCTGGTCGCGCTGGTGCGCCGCAAGCCGGTGGTGTCCGGATGAAGCAGCCGAGCACCCAGAGCAGCCGGAGTCGCCAGGGGAATCCGGGCCGCCCGAGCCGCCACAGCAACCCCGGCCACCCGAGTCGCCCCGGCCACCCGAGCTACCGCCCCTACGGTCACCTTCTGGTCCGTCGCCCCGGCTTCTCCTTCCTCCTGCATCGCCGTTCCGTCGTCGTGACCAGCATCGTGGCGGTGCTGCTCGCGGCCGGATTCCTGCTCAGCCTCTGTGTGGGCGAGCGCTTCATCCTTCCCGGCGACGTGCTCAAGGTGCTGGTCGGCACCGACGACAGCTTCGTGGTCGAGACGTTGCGGCTGCCGCGCGCCACCGTCGGGCTCCTGGTCGGGTTGTCCTTCGGCATCGCCGGCGCGCTGATCCAGACCGTCGCGCGCAACCCGCTGGCCAGCCCGGACGTGATCGGCGTCTCGCACGGGGCCGCCGCGGCCGTGGTGTTCGGCCTGGTCTTCGGCTACGGCGGGCCCACGGCGACCCCGCTCACCGCCGTGGCGGGCGGCACCATCGCCGCCTTCCTGGTGTACGTGCTGGCCTGGCGTCGCGGGCTGAACGCGCAGCGGTTCGTGCTGATCGGCGTGGGCGTGTCGGTGGCCCTGTACTCGGTCACCAACCTGCTGCTCACCAAGGCCGACATCGCCCTCGCCCAGCAGGCCAAGGTGTGGATGTCGGGCAGCCTGAACGGGCGCGGCTGGTCCCAGGGCGAGCCGCTGTTCTGGGTGTTGCTCGCGCTGACCCCGGCGATCGTGTGGGCCGCGCGGGCGTCGCGGTCGGCCGGGTTCGACGACGACACCGCGATCGCCCTCGGCATCCGGCTCGGTCGGATCCGGCTCGGCCTGGTCGTGGTCGGCGTGTTGCTCGCGTCGGTGGCCACCGGGGCAGCCGGGCCGGTGGACTTCGTCGCCCTGGTGGCGCCGCAGGTGGCCCGCCGGCTGACCCGAACCCCCCAGGTACCGCTGGTGTGTTCGGCGCTGCTCGGCGCGCTGATCGTGGTGGTCGCGGACATCGGCGCACGCATGTTGATCTCCGACGCCGAGTTGCCGGTGGGTGTGCTCACCGCCGCGGTCGGCGGCCCGTACCTGCTGTGGATGTTGACCCGATCCCGTTCCGGAGGCGCCTCGTGACCACCCATCAGCTCGCCGCCCGGGAGCTCACCCTGGGCTACGAGGACCGGATCGTGGTCCGCGACCTGGACCTGGACGTGCCCGCGGGCAGGGTCACCGTGGTGGTCGGCCCGAACGCCTGTGGCAAATCCACCCTGTTGCGCTCGCTCGGCCGGCTGCTCAAGCCGGTCGGCGGCAGCGTGCTGCTCGACGGCGCGGCGCTTCGCGACCTGCCCACCCGGGAAATCGCCCGGCGGATCGGCGTGTTGCCGCAGAGCCCGGTGCCGCCGGAGGGAATCACCGTCGCCGATCTGGTCGCGCGCGGCCGGCAGCCGTACCAGCGCTGGTGGCAGCAGTGGTCGGACGAGGACGAGGACGTGGTGGCCGACGCGATGCGGCGTACCGACGTGGTCGAACTCGCCGACCGCTACGTGGACGAACTCTCCGGCGGGCAGCGCCAGCGGGTGTGGATCGCGATGGCGCTCGCCCAGGGCACCGGGATCCTGCTGCTCGACGAGCCGACCACGTTCCTCGACATCGCCCACCAGGTGGAGGTGCTCGACCTGGTCCGCGAGCTCAACGTCACACGCGAGCGCACGGTGGTCGCCGTGCTGCACGACCTCAACCAGGCGTGCCGCTACGCGGATCACCTGATCGCGATGCGCTCCGGCGCGATCGTGGCGCAGGGCGCGCCGGGCGAGATCGTCACGGCCGATCTGGTCGGCGAGGTCTTCGGGCTCGACTGTGTGGTCATCCCCTGCCCGGTGACGGGTGCTCCGATGGTGGTTCCGGGGCAACCCCGAAAGATCGGGTAGCGAACGCGCTTCCCGTTCGGCCCGCCGGTCGTGCGCGATCACGGTCGCCGCCCGCCGCCGTTCTTCGAGGAGTTCCGATGAGATCCGCCTCCCTGTCCCGCGTCGCCGCCGTCTTGGGCGTGGTCGCCGCGCTCGTCCTGACCGGGTGCTCCTCCGAGGGCGCCGACGGCGGCAAGGGCACCGAGTCCGGCTCGGCCGACACCCGCGAGGTGCGCACCGCCAAGGGCGTGGTCAAGGTCCCCGTCGCGCCGAAGCGTGTGGTCACCCTCGACATGGGCGAGTTGGACACCGCACTCACCCTGGGCGTCAAACCCGTGGGTTCGGTGGTGGGCAGTCCCGGCGCCGGGTTCCCGAGGTATCACGGCGACAAAACGGCGGGGATCAGGGAGGTCGGCGCGATCGGGGCACCCAACCTGGAGGTGATCGCGTCGCTGAAGCCGGATCTGATCCTGGGCAGCCTGGTCCGCGACGCCGATCGTTACGACGCGCTGAGCCGGATCGCCCCGGTGGTCTTCTCCGAGCAGGCCGGCACCCAGTGGCGGCAGAACTTCCTGCTCGACGCCGACGCGTTGAACAAGAAGGCCGAGGGCGACCGGGTGGTGGCCGCGTTCACCGCGCGGGCCAAGGCGTTGGGCAGCGCACAGGGCGACCCGGGTGCGGTGAAGGTGAGCGTGTTGCGCTTCGTCGCGGGCCAGAACCGGCTGTACGGGAAGGCCACGTTCGTCGGCGCCATCCTGAGCGAGATCGGCCTGGGCCGCCCGGCCGCGCAGAACGTCGACACCTTCATGGTCGAGGTGAGCGCCGAGCGGATCGAACAGGCGGACGGCGACGTGATCTTCGTGGCCACGTACGGTCCGAAGGACAAGACCGACCACGACAAGGTCACCGGCGGCCCGCTGTGGAAGACGCTCAGCGCGGTCAAGGCCGGTCGGGCGCACGAGGTGGACGACGAATACTGGATGGTCGGCACCGGCTACACGGCCGCCGACCATGTCCTGACCGATCTGGAACGGCTGCTGCCGAAGCGCGGTTGAGGCCTCGGGCCGTGTCGGGCGTCGACGACCACGATGCTGCGCGCCCCGGCCGACGAGCGCGGGCGCCTGGACGCGTTGGCCCCGGACGGCGACCACACCGTCGGGGCTGGGCGTTGGACGTCTCGGCGCACCGTCTTTGACACGTGTGCAGTGGCCGGGGATCAGCGGATGGGTTCTGCCCGCTCCAGGTGCGTTGCGCCGGTCGGACAGGAGGCGGACAACTCCGCCTCGGCCGACATTCGGGTACTCGGCTGCATCCCGGATCCGGTGGCCAATTCCGCCAGGGCCTCGGGCGCGCCGCGCATGTTGCGCATGCCGGGGAAGGCGTTGACGTCGATGATCGACGGAACGCCGTCGACCTCCAGGATGTCCACGCCGTAGACGTCGAGACCGAACGCCTCGCCCACCCGGCGGGCGAGCGCGGCCCAGCCGGTCGGCAGGTCCTGCGGGGCGATCGGCTTGGTCTCGGCGGGGCCGTCGAGCGCGGTGCGGCGCAGGCCCGCGAAGACGTGCCCGTCGACCACCCACAACTTGTGATCCCAGCCGCCGTTGTCGACGAACTCCTGGGCCACGATGGGCTCGTTGGGCCACTCCCGGGCCATCGCCCGCAGTGCCGGCGCGTCGTCGACCCGCGCCACCAGGTCGTCCCTGCGGCTGTGTCGGCTCTTCACCATCAACGGGAACGCCGGTCCCGTGTCGAGCAGTTCGGCGGGTGAGGCGAAGGCGGTGGTGTCCGGGAACGGCAGTCCGGCGGCCCAGGCGAGTTCGGCCATCCGGACCCGGTCCTGGCAGGCGCGGGTGGCCGCCGCCGAGTTGAGCACCCGCGCACCGTGCCGCTCGGCCCGTTCGGCGAACGCGAGCGCCCGGGCGGTACGGGCCTTGAGCAGGTAGACGTCGGCGGTGATCGGGTGGTCGGCGGTGACGGTGTCCGGGTCGACCGCGACGACCTCGTGACGCGGCGTCAACAGGACGCGGGTGTCCGCGAGAAGCGGGTGGTCGGGGCGGTCGGTGACGAGGCAGATCCGCACGTGTGCACGCGCCCCGTCAGCCGACGTACGCGGCCGGCGCGGCGTCCACGATCGGGCTCGCGGCGGCGTGGGCGGCGGTGACCACGGACCTGGCGCGCAGCGGCGGACGCACGGCGGTGACCAGGCCGGTGCCGTGGGCCGCCCCGGTGCCTCCGGCCGCGAGGTCGAGTACCGCGCGAGCGACCCGGGCGACGCCGTCGGGCACACACCGGAAGCTGGGGAAGTCGTTGACGTCCACGACCATCGGACCGTCCGGCCCCTCGATGATGTCGACCCCGAACAGGTCGAGGCCGAAGGTGGCGCCGATTCGCTGCATCAGCGCGGCCGTTCCGGGCGGCAGCGGCACCCGGCTCTCCCGGACGGGCTGCTGCGGATGCAGCGGCGAGCGGCGCACGGTCGCGTGCAGCTCGCCGGCGACGGAGTACACCTTCAGGTCCTGCCCGGAATTGGGTACGTATTCCTGGGCCAACAGCGGGCCCTCGTCGACCAGTTCGGCGGCAAGGGCGGCCAGGTCCTCGGGGCCGGACACCAGGTGCACGGCCCGGCCGGAGCTGCCGTCGGCGGGCTTGACCACGAGCGGGTAGCGGTCGGCGGGGATCGCGCCGAGCAGGTCCGGGATCGCGGCGAACCAGGTGTCCGGCATGGGCAGCCCGTGTGCGCGCGCGATCACCGCGGCCACCGCCTTGTCCCGGACCGACCGGATCGAACGCGCGTCGTTGATCGTGGTGAGCCCGAGCGCCGCCGCGGCCTCCAGCAGACCCAGTCCCGGGCCGCCGGAGACGGTCTTGAGCACCCACGCATCGTGCGAGCCGGCCCGGATCAGGTCGGACAGGCCGATCAGCGAGCTGCCGGGACGCACGATGTCGACGTGGTGCCCCCACGCGTCGAGCTGTCGGATCACGTCGAGCGGCATGCCGTCATGGCGGTAGTGCTCCTCGACCAGGAAGGCCAGTTTCATCGATTTCCCCCCGGGACGGCCGCCGTTCCCCCATCCGGCAGAACTTTGACGGCACAGCATGCCACGCGTGCCGCGGACGACCGGCACACACCCCACCAAACTCCGCACGTGACCACCATCATGGGCCATTTGGGGGACGATTCCTCATCGCCCCAGACTAGAGAGGAATCCAGCCCTCCGCTCGCCCCCCGGCATAGAGCAGGTCAAACCCCACACAGCCGAACCACCCACTGTCCGATTCGTGCACAAGGGGACGGTCGGCGGCACGAATGCCTGCTGCGCCGGGTCGCGGCCGTCGACGCGGTGTGGGTCGGCCAGGCCGGCAGTGGGCGCCGCAGGAGGTCGAGGGCCGCCTCCGTGCCCGGCGCGGACCATGCGGCGGCGTGTACCGGGTTGCGGAAACGGTCGGTCGCGGCGAAGCGCGTCGCCGCCGTGTCGTGGGTACGGGCTCGGCGGTACACACGGCCGAGCGGGATCGGCGACCGCGAGGGTCGAGCAGGTCGCGGACGTGTGGGCGCCACCCTGCGGGCGCCCGTCAGTGGAGTGTGGTGATCGCGACGGCCGTGATCACCACACCCGGTGGCCCTCGCCGAGTCGGCATCGGGATCAATAGGGCATCGGGCGCCCGGATGGTGTGCGCAGATCCGCCGGCGGCTGCGGCCGCGGGGAAACGGGACGTTTGACGATCCTGATCCGTGTCATGGCCGCGTCCTCCTGGTCGTTCCCGGTCCGGCGCAGAGGCCGCGGTGTACGCCACGCGCGCCACCTGCTCCTTCGATACCCACCCGGACGCCCCGAACCCTCCGCCGACGGCGAACAACCCGTCACTTTGCCCGCCACGACCCCAATTCCCCGACCCGGAGGGCGAAATCGGGCCGTCGGACCGGGCCGGCGGCACGTTCCGCCCGACCGATCCGGGCAACTCGACTGCGAAGGGGAGCAGTTCGTGCAGCCCAGGCGGGTGGCGAACCGCGTACGACCCCCGATCCGACCTGGTGGGCGCGCCCATGGATATAGTGAGTTTGGATTTCCAACCCAGCTGTCGGGAGGTGCCGGTATGGAGCAGGCAGGGGCGGCGGTGGCGCAGGCGGCCTCCTCGTCGGTGCGCGAGTTCACCGTGGACCGGTCGTGGTGGTCGTGGGAGGGCGCGCACGGCGGGAGCCTGGTGGCGCTCGCGCTGGAGGCGATGCGGGACGACGTGGTCGCGTGGTCGGGCGCGGACCGGTCCGTGCGGACGATCAACACGCACTTCCTCAGGCCGGTGGACGAGCGCCCGTTCCGGCTGACCGGCACGGTGGAGCATGCCGGCCGGGGCAGTTCGGTCGCCTCGTTCCGCGCCGCGCAGGAGGGTGCCCCGGTGCTGTTCGGCTCGGCCGTCTTCGGCGCCCGGCGTCCCGGGCCGGACGAGGCCGGCTCCCCCGCGCCCGCCGTGCCGCCGCCGGACCGCTGCGACCTGCTCGCCCTGCCGCCCGGTCTGGTCGCGTTCGGGGACCACCTGGAGATTCGCCCGGCCGGGCCGAACCTGCCGCTGTCCGGCGCCGCCGACCCGGAGTTGCTCGCGTGGATCCGGTTCGCCGACCGGCGCGCACTGGACGCGGCGGCCGTGGTGATCCTGGCGGACGCCCTGCCGCCCGCGTTGTTCGCCCGGTGGACCCGACCCAGGGCGGCCCCGTCGGCCGAGTTGACGGTGCACTTCGGCAACGCACTGGACGACGGCCCGGTGTCCGGCTGGGCGCTGGTCCGGATGCGTACCGAGCACGCCGGCAACGGCTGGGCCCTGGACGACAGCGCGGTATGGACGGCGGACGGACGCCTGCTCGCCCTGGGCCGCCAGGCCCGCCGGGTCCTGGCCGATCGGGGCGCGCCGGAGCCGGCCGGCGGACGCGCCCGACCGCCGCAGCCCCGTTGAACGTCGAGATCCCGCCTGCCCGTTCGTCGGGGCAGGCGGGATCTCGGTGGTCGGGCGAGAGTGCGGTCAGCCGCGCGGCACGTTGCGCTGCGCGGTCTCGACGACGCCGGTGACGTGGGCCGGGGTCATCTGGAGCAGCCCGCCGACCTGGTCCAGCAGGGCCCGCTCGGCGGAGCCGATGCCGCCGTCGGCCGCGGCGATCAGGGCCGCCCGGGAGAGCAGCCATTCCCGGCCCTGCGGCTGGAGTTGGTCGCCGAGCGGGACCAGGATCGGCGGCAGGTCGACCGGCGCGCCGGCCAGGTCGGCGTCCAGTTGGGCGACCGTGTACCCGGCCACGCCCGCCTCGGCCACGGCACCCGCGGCCACGGTGCGGGCCGCGGTGGACGGCATGCCCGTCACCCGCAGTACGGCCACCGCCAACGCCCGCATGCCCTGCGCGAGTTGCGCGGAGATCTGGGCGCTGGTCGCGCCCTGCAACACGGTGTCGTGGAAGGTGCCGCCGCACGTCGCGCACTCGACGTGGGTGCCCTGCTGCTTGAACGGGAAGATCGGGATGAAGAACAGGGTGAACCAGCGGCGGGCCTGCTTGAGGTGATACTGCCGATCACCTCCGCACTGCGGGCAGTGGAAGACGCCCCCCGAAAGTGTTCTGAATATGGTCTTGAAACCCCAGATGAGCATGTTCTCGATTCCCCGTCGTCGCGTTGGCCGGCACGATGCTCCCACACCGCCACGACAGGTCTCCGATGGGTATCCGACCGCACCGGACCGGACCGCGTGGGCCGAACACGCACGCGCGCGTCCGCGCACCCGCGCGCCACGCGCCCGACGAACCGGGTGCGCCGCCGCACGCCCACCCGGGCAACCGCTCCATCGCTCGACGCACCGCCCCCGATCGACCGCCGTGTCGGCCTCGCGGCAAAGCCTTCAAGGCCCTAGAAGTGTCACATGTGAAATGGTACCGTCCTTCGAAACCAGGCGACGACGATTCGGGGCACACGGTGGAGCGGCAGCAGGAGACCGACGGGATCGAAAGTCACGACCGTGAGGTGTCGGCCGCGCTGGCCGAGTCCTTCCGGCAGGGATGGGCGGATACCAGCCGGAAGTTGCCTCCCCTACCCGGGGCGGCGTACGCGGCCAAGCGGCGCGCGGCGCTGTCCGAGCGTTTTCCCGGCGAGCGCATCGTGGTCCCGTCGGGCGGGTTGAAGACCCGCAGCAACGACTTCGACTACACGTTCCGTCCGCACTCGGCGTTCGTACACCTCACCGCCGAGCAGGGCACCCAGGCGGTTCCCGACAGCGTGCTGGTCTTCGAGCCCACCGGGACCGGACACTCGGTCGTGTTGTTCACCCGGCAGCGCTCCCCGCGCGGCGGACCCCACGGCGCGGAGCTGTACAGCGACCGGCATCACGGCGAGTTCTGGGTCGGCCGCCGGCGCACGCCGGCGGAGACCTCGGACGCGCTCGGGATCGAGGCCGCCCCGCGCGAGAACCTGGAACGTGCCCTCGGCGCGAACGTGCCGACCCGGGTGGTACGCGGCGAGGACACGCTCGTCGACGCGCTGATCCCGGCGGTGCGGCCGGCCGAGGCGGAGGCCGAACTGCTCACCTGGCTGTCGGAGTCGCGACTGGTCAAGGACGAGTGGGAGATCGAACAGATGCGCGCGGCCGTAAACTACACGGTCGCCGGATTCCACGACGTGGTCGGCGAGCTGCGGCATGCCACGACCCTGGCCCGGGGCGAGCGCTGGGTGGAGGGCACGTTCAACCGGCGGGCCCGCCTGGAGGGTTACGGCCTGGGCTTCGAGACCATCGCGGCGGCCGGCGCGCACGCGTGCGTCCTGCACTGGATGCACAACGACGGCCCGGTGCGCGATGGCGAACTGCTGCTCCTGGACGCCGGGATCGAGGCCGACTCCTTCTACACCGGCGACGTCACCCGCACCCTGCCGGTCAACGGACGCTTCAGCGACGTGCAACGCCGGGTCTACGACCTGGTGTTCGCCGCCCAGTCGGCCGGCATCGCGGCACTGCGCCCGGGCGCGCCGTTCGGCGACTTCCACGACGCCGCGATGCGCGTGGTCGCCGAAGGGCTGGACGACTGGGGCCTGTTGCCCGGCGGGGCGGAGGCCGCGCTCGCACCCGGCTCGGGGTTGTACCGCCGCTTCACCATCTGCGGCTCCGGCCACATGCTCGGCCTGGACTGCCACGACTGCGCGGCGGCCCGCCGGCAGAACTACCTGGGCGGCACCCTGGAGGCCGGCCACGTGCTCACCGTCGAGCCCGGTCTGTACTTCCAGCCGGACGATCTGACCATCCCGGAGGAACTGCGCGGCATCGGGGTCCGGATCGAGGACGACTTCCTGATCACGGCCGACGGGGCGCTGTGTCTGTCCGCCGGACTGCCGCGCGGCGCGGACGAGGTCGAGTCCTGGATGGCGTCGCTGCGATGACCACGCGCCGCCCGCTGGTGGATCAGGTAGGCGGACAGTTACGGCGGGCCGGCGCGGTGGCGGTGGTCGGGCCCACCGGGTTCGGCAAGTCGCAGGTCCTGGACGACGTTTGCACCGCGTGGCAGGCGGCCGGGGATCCGGTGGTGCGGCTCAGTTCGGCCCGCGCCGACGCGCAGATCGCCTACGCGCCGCTGATGGACCTGTTCTCCGCGTGTCCGGCCGAGGTGCGCGGCGAACTGTCCGATCTCCAGCGGTCGGCGATGGACTGGGTGCTGCGCCGGGTGGGCGGGCCCGAGCCGGACACCACCACCTTCCGGGTCACCGTGTTGTCCTGCCTGCATGCCTGGGGGCGGCGGGCCAGGCCGCTGCTCGCCGCCGACGACGTGCAGTGGTGGGGGCCGGGCAGCCTGGACGTGTTCGGGTTCGCGGCGCGGCGCAGCCGGGGCAGTGTCTCGCTGCTCGCCGCGTTGCGCCCGGACGGGCCGTCGCCGCACGACGTGCTGGGCGGCGGCGCGGTCGAGATCGGCATCCCGCCGCTGGGGCCACAGGAATCGGTAGCGGTGGTGCGCTCGTTCGGCATCCCGCTGCGTGCCGCCGCCCGGATCCACACGGCGACCGGCGGCAGTCCGCGCCTGGTCTCGGACATCGCCGCCGGGCTGGCCCGCGCCGGGATCGCGATCAGCGCCCTGGACGCCACGCCGCTGGCCCCGTACGCGCGCCACGCGATGCGCGCCCGGTTGGCCGATCTGGCCGAACCGGTGCGCCGGGTACTGCTGTTGGCCGCGCTCGCGGCGGATCCCACGCCGGCCGGTGTGCGTCGCGCCGCGGGGTCGTCGGCCGAGGCCGCGCTGGCCGCCGCAGAGGCCGCGGGGGTGGTTCGGGTAACGGCCGGGGCGGTGGTCTTCGCGGCGCCGGTGGTGCGGGAGGGGATCGTCGCCGAGGCGGGCGGCGAGGCGGTACGCCGGGCGCACCGGGTGTTGGCGGCGGCCTCACTCGCGGCCGACGACCGGGCCTGGCACGCGGCGTGCGCGCTGGGCGCGACCGAGACCGCGCCGGACCTCGTGCCGGGCCTCGCCGACGCCGCCGCGACCGCACGGGGGCGCGGCGACCATATCCGGGCCGCCGAGTTCGCACTCCTCGCGGTCGACCGGGCCGGCGGCAACCGCCCGGACCTGCTCGTGACCGCCGCCCGGGACGCCGAGGCGGCCGGGCGCTTCGACCTGGCCCGCACGGCCCTGGACCGCCTGGTCCGCACCCGGGCCGGACCGGCGGCACGCGCCCGGGCCCGATTCGCCGTCCTCGACGCCGCCGGGCGAGGCGCCGCCCTGCTCGCCGACGTCGCCGCGCAGGCCCTGGCCGATGCCACCGCCGCCGCCGAGCCGGCGCTGGTCTCGGCGGCCCATCTGCGGCTGGCCTGGAGCGCGCACCTGGACCGGGGATATCCCGCCGACGCCCTCACCCACGCGGAGCACGCGGTGGCGTGGGCCGAACGCGCCGGGGACCCGGCGGGCCGAGCCGCCGCACTGACCATGGCGGCCCGGATCCAGCAGGGCCGGGGCACCCCGGACCACGTCGACACGCTGCGCCGCGCCCTGGCGGCGGGCGCGGAGGCAGAGGCTGAGGCGACCAGCGGGCGCAACCCGCAGGGAAGGCGGCCCCCGCCCCTGCACCGGACACCGGAACGCGGTGGCGAGAACAGTCCGGAGCCGCGGGGCAGCATCGCCCCGGCCCCGGGCCCGGGCAGCGTCCGCCGGACACCGGAGCGCGGTGGCGGGGACGCTCCGGAGCCGCAGGGCGGCATCGCCCCGGCCCCGGGCACCGGGCACGGCCCGAACCCCGGCCCGGACGCCTCCCCCACCCCGGGCCCGGCCTCCACCACCGCCGACCACGGCCCCGACCCGGCCACCGCCGGAGCCCGGATCATCCACGACCCCCGGCGCGTGGCCCTCTGCTTCGCGCTTCTGGAGGGTCGCCCCGCCGAGGCCGAGCGCCTGCTCGCCCAGCTCCGCCCGCTGGTCGGCGACGGCAACGGCCCCGCCGACCTGGTCCGGCTGCTCGGCAGCGCGGTGCAACTCCACGCGCACACCGGCGACGGCCGCACCGCCCGGGAGGAGGCCGCCCGGCTCGTGGCGCTGGCCCGGGACGTGGGCGCCTCCCCCGGCCCGCCGTGGTACGCGGCGGCCACCGCCGAACTCGCCGGCGGCACCCTGGAACAGGCGCTCGGCTACGCCGAGTTGGGTCTGGCCGCCTCGGAGGAGGAGACGGATTCGGTATTCGCCGCGCACTGCCTGCACCTGTCCGGCGCCGTCCGCCTGTTCCGGCGCGACACCGCCGGCGCATTGGCCGATCTGCTCCGGGTCCGGGACCTGACCCGGGAGTTGTGCATCGGGGACCCGGCCGCGATCCCCTACCACGCCGACCTCGCCGAGGCCCTGGTCGCCGCCGGCGACGTCGAGGCCGCGACCCGGACGGTGGCGGAAGTGCGGGACCACGCAAAGAAGTTGGCGCGGCGGAGCGTACTGGCCGCGCTGGACCGGGCCGAGGCGCTGTGCCACGCGGCGGCGGGCCGGTTCACACCCGCCGAGGAGTCGTTGACCGCGGCGCTCGCCGGCTTCGAGCGCCTGGCCTATCCGCTGGAGTGCGGCCGGGTCCTGCTGGCCCGGTCGGCCGTCGAACATCGGCGCCGCCGCCCGGCCCGGGCCCGGGAGTCGTACGCCGCGGCCGAGGCGGTCTTCCGCGCCGCGGGCGCACCGCTGTGGGCGCCCGCCCCGCCGGACCGCGCCGGCGCGCCGGCCGGGCTCGCGGGGCTGACCGAGGCCGAGCAGCGGATCGTCGACCTGGTCGCCGACGGCCGCGGCAACCGCGACATCGCGAACTCCCTCTACGTCAGCGTCAAGACCGTCGAGGCGATGCTGACCCGGATCTACCGCAAGCTCGGGGTGCGCTCCCGGGTCCAGATGGTGGCGCTCGTACATCGGGAACTCACCGAACTCGGACACCGGGACGGGCGTCGGACCCCGAACGACCCACCACCGTCCGCGGTCAGTCGGTGAAGGCCCAGGACACCGCCCCTCGGGAGGCGTTGACCACCGTGGACGCGGCCGAGGCCCGAACCAACGCCCCGTTCGTACGGTCGCCGTAGGCGTAGACGCCGAGCACGAACCGGTGTGTGGCGGTGCCGCCGTCGGCGGTGGGCAGGTCCAGCGTGGCCGCGCGCACCATACGCTGCGCGGTCCAGGTGCCGACGCCGTCGGCCACGATCCGGGCGCGCAGCGCGGGCTCGGAGTGTTCGGCGCCGATCAGCACACCGTCGCCGCCGTAGCTGTAGCTGTGCTTGAAGACGTAGTCGGCGCGGGCGGCCAGCACGTCGTCGAGAATGTCCGGGTCGAGGTCGAAGGTGGTGGGCACGTAGCGGCGCACCGTCTCGCGTTCGTCGGCGTCCAACAGGTGCGCCAGGCCGGGATCGCACAGCAGCGAGAACCACCGGCGGTGCATGCCGAGTTCGGCCTCGAACAGGGACGTGACGGTGGCGCCGCTGTCGGCCACCGACTTGAGGAAGGTGCCCTCGTCGTCGGTGTCGCCGAAGGTGATCAGCCGGTGCACGAGGATCTTGCGGGCCTGCTCCGGGCGCAGCCACTGCGCCGGATAGGTGGTCTCGTCGCGGTAGGCGACCTCGAGATCGGGCGCGAGCAGCCGCAGATAGTCCACCAGGGGCTGGTCCCGGCCGTAGCCGCGTCGGGCGTGCCGCACGCAGTCGAGCACGACCACGCGTTCCAGGCCCAGCCGGTTGCAGCGGTCCACGTAGTGCAGGGCGAGGTCCAGAAACGGCGATCCGCCCGCGACGGGGCGGCCGAGCAGGTCGGCGTACAACTTCGCGCTGTGGTGACACTCGCCGGCGCCGACACCGGAGAAGGTATTCAACTCGCAGAAGGCGTATCCGGATTCGGTGGGGATGATGTCGGCGCGGGCCAGCGCGAGGCCCGGGCCCAGCCGGGCGCAGTCGATGTGTTCGGCCATCGTCGCCGGGATGTGGAAGGTCTCGGCCAGTTCGGTGGGCGACAACGTCGCGCATACGTGCCGCATCACCTTTTCGTGCGCCGAGACCAACCGAGCGGTGGCGGTGTGCAGTTCGTCGTGGGTGTCGCGGTCCATCCGGAAGTGTGTGGGCAGGGTCGGGAAGAGGAAGCCGAGATCGCGCAGGTGCCGGTCGGAGGCGGCGCGGGCCAGGGCGAGTTCGTCGGGTTTGTGGGCGGCGGACAACTCGGTCAGGAAGGGGCGGTTCTCAGCGGCGAACATCGGCGGGCTCCGCATCGGGGTCGGGTCGAGGGCGCGTGGCGTCCGGGCCGGTCCCGAACGCCGGCGGCCGAACGTCGCGGCGGCCGAACGCGGCCTCGATCGCCGCGCCCGCCCGGAACAGGTCCGCCTCGCCGAACTCGCGTCCCACCAGCTGCAATCCGATCGGCAGGCCGTTGCCGGCGAACCCGATCGGCAGCGACATGGCCGGATGCCCGGTGACGGCGAACGGGATCGTCTGCATGTCGTTGGCCAACCTCGGTGGCGGCCAGTCGGTGGGAAAGTCGTCGAACCGCGACGCGGTGGCCTGGCCACAGGCGGTGATCAACACGTCGTGCTCGGCGAACACCCGGTGCCGGAACTCCTCGACGAGTTGCCCGCGCACCGCCAAAGCGCGCAGCAGGTCGCTCGCGCCGATCCCGGCTCCGGGCATCAGCTTCTGGTAGGTGTACCGCCCGTACGACCAGGGGAAGCCGCGCAGATTGTGCTCGTGTACGGCGAAGCCCTCAGCCGCCAGGATGATCCGGCCGCAGGCGTTGAGCGTTTCGTAGGGCGGGAGTTCGCACTCTTCGACGATCGCGCCCAGCCGGTCGAGGTGGGTCAGGGCACGTTCGATGCCCGCGACGATCTCCGGGCGGGTGGCCGGGTCGGCGGCGTACCAGGCGGTCGAGTACGCCACCCGCAACCCCTTCACGTCCCCGTCGAGTCGATCCGGCTCCCCCACCGGCGCGTCGCGGGTACGTGGATCACGGGCATCGGGGCCGGCCACGGCCCGGAACGCGGCGGCGGTGTCGGCCACCGTCCAGCCCAGCGGCCCGAAGTGGTCCATGGTGTACGACAGCGGGGTGGCGCCGTGGCCGGAGACGCTGCCGTAGGTCGGCTTGAGGCCGACCACCCCGCAGTGGAACGCCGGCCCGCGAATCGAGCCGGCGGTGTCCGACCCGAACGCGACACGCAGGAACCCGGCGGCCACCGCGACCCCCGCGCCCGAGGACGAACCGCTCGGGATGTGCTCGGGGTTCCACGGATTGACCGCCGCCGGGAAGGGCAGGTCCCGGCTCGGACCGCCGAGCGCGAACTCGTAGGTGGCCAGCTTGCCCAGCAGTACCGCGCCGCCGGCCCGCAGCCGGGCCTCGACGGCGCTGTCCTCGACAGCCGTGTCGGACACGGTCAGCCACGACTGATTGGTGGTCGGCACTCCCTCGGCCGCGAAGATGTCCTTGAGCGCGTACGGGATGCCGTGCAGCGGGCCGCGGTCGAGGCCCGCGCGCAGGTCCAGGTCGGCCTGCCGGGCGCGGCGCAGCGCCTGCTCGCGCAGGACCAGGACGAAGGCGTGCAGCGTCGCGTCGTGCGCCTCGATCCGGCTCAGCGCGTGCTCCACGAGGTCCACCGAGGAGAGCCGCCCGGCCCGCAGCAGGGCGCCGGCCTCCGCGACGGAGAGCGCGGCGAGCCCACCGGGACGGGACGGGACGGTGTCGGGCACGGTCTCGGGTTCAGACATCGGCGCTCCCCCTTTCCCTTTCGCGCAGCAGCTCCATGTGCGCCCGCAGCGAGCGGTAGCCGGCCAGGACGCCCGGGGCCAGATCCGGCGGCATGTCGATACCGAGCCGCGCGAGCACGACGGCGAACTCCCGATCGGCGACCTCGGCGGCTTCGGCGGCTTCGGCGCCGCGCTCGGCGCCGGCTGCGACGGAGTCGGCGCTCACGCCGCGCGGCCGTCGTCGCCGGGCAGGCGCGGGCCCGCCTCGCGTTGCGCGGCCAGCCACGCCTCGACGTCGGCCGCCGCGACCGGCAGCGCGTCCGACATCACCCGCGCGCCGTCGGCCGTCACCCGTACGTCGTCCTCGATCCGCACGCCGATCCCGCGCAGCCCCTCCGGAACCAGTTCGTCGTGCGGTTGCAGGTAGATGCCCGGTTCCATGGTGAGCACATGGCGCTCGCGCAGCACACCCTGGGCGTAGTGCTCGGGCCGTGCGTGGCCGCAGTCGTGCACGTCCAGGCCGAGCATGTGGCCGAACGCGGCCAGCGTCCACCGCCGGTACGGCTGCCGCTTGTCGGCGAGCGCCTCCTCCACGCCGACCTTGACCAGGCCCAGGTCGCGCAGCCCCTCGATCTGTACCCGCTTGCAGGCCAGATCGATGTCCTCGAACGCGACCCCGGGGGCGATCGCGGCCAGGCCGGCGTCGCGCGCCGCGTGCACGATGTCGTAGACGTCCCGCTCGGCGGCGCTGAACCCGCCCGACACCGGCCAGGTCCGGGTCACGTCGGCCGTGTAGCAACTGCGCGCCTCGGCGCCCATGTCCATCAGCAGCAGCCCGTCCGGCCGCACCTCGCCGTCGTTGCGGACCCAGTGCAGGGTGGTGGCATGCGTGCCGGCGGCAACGATCGAGGCGTAGCCCACACCGTTGCCGTCGTGTCGCGCCCGGGTGGCGAAGATCCCCTCCAACAGCCGCTCGGAGACGGCGCGTTCGCTCGGCAACACGCGGGCGACGTCTTCGAAGCCGCGCACGGTGATGTCGACGGCCTCCTGAAGTTGTGCCAGCTCCCAGTCGTCCTTGGGCAACCGCAGTTCGGCCAGCACGCTCGCCAACAGCGCGTCCCGGACGGCGTTCTCGGCGGTCGCGGGCAACAGCTCCCGGTCGATGCCCGTGTCGTAGCCGCGCAGGACCCGCACGGGGCCGGTAATCCGGCCCAGCACCGTCGGGAGTTCGCCGATCGGGCGCGCCTGTACGCCCAGTACCGCGGACTTCTCCTCCGGCGACAGGCAGCGCCCCTGCCAGACCTCGCCGAGGATGCGGTCCAGGTAGCCGACGCCCGACGCCGGGCCGTGCCGGGGGTCGACATACAACACCGCGTCGTGGCCGCCGCTGATCGGGTGGAGAACCAGTACCGAGTTCGGATCCTGATCCGCCGTCAGCCAGATCAGGTCGCTGCCGCCCCGGAACGGGTAGGGCGCGCCGTAGCTGCGCCATTGGATGCGCCCGGTCGGCACCACCAGGGTCTCGCCCGGGAAGGCGTGCGACAGCGCGGCGCGCCGGGCGGCGGTTCGCTCCGCGTGCGGCACGGGGGCGAGTATCGTCTCCTGCTCTCGCCAGTTGCCCGTCATGTAGTCGACGAACGCGGCGGGGATGTCGTTGTCGTGCGCCCCGGTGAGTTCTTCCTTGCCGACGTTTCCCACGTGCGGTCTTCCCTTCGAAACGATCGGGCGATCGGTGATCGGCGATCAGCGGTACGGGCGCGCCAGATGGGCGCAGGTGATCAGGTCGAGTGAGGCGTGGCCGGTGGAGCTGAACACGGTCGGGCGGTCGGCCAGGCCGGGGTGGTCACCGGTTTCCAGGGCCTCCAGGTCCAGCGCCGTACGGTGGATCACGCCGGCTTCGGCGACGGCGGTCTCGATCGATTCGACGACGACGGTGGCGGAGGCGAGCAGTTCGCGGGAGACCTCGCGCGAGGTCGTGGTGTGCGCGCCCATGCAGTTGACGTGCACATGCGCGGGGAGGTCCGCGGCGATCGGCAGCGGGTCCACCGAGGTGGTCGCCGTGGCCACCACGTCGGCCCCCGAGGTGGCCTCCGCCGCCGACGCGCACACCAGGGCCCGGGCCCGCCCGGCAGCCCGGATCCGCGCGCACAGCGCCTCGGCGTGCGCGGGGGTGCGGGAGTGGACCCGTACGAGTGCGATGTCGCGTACGGCACGGACGCCGAGGTATTGCTGCCACGCCTGGACGCCGGCGCCGACGATGCCGAGCACGGCCGCGTCGGGAGTGGCGCAGCGGTCGGTGACCACGGCGGTCACCGCGGCGCACTTGAGGTTGGTGACGAGCGCGCCGTCCAGGACCGTGAGCAGTGCGCCGGTCGAGGTGGCGAAGACCGGGACCACGGAGGTCACGGTCGATCCGGGTCCGTGCGCGATGGTGGCGACCTTGGCGATGTAGAGGCCGAGGTCGGTGGAAACGGCGGGCATGGACAGGTACTTCACGCCGCGTGTGTCCTCGACGGTCTGCCGCAGCGGTACGGTCATCCGCCGTACCGCACCGCTGTGCAGCGCCTCGCGGATCAGCCCGGCCACGGCGGTGACGTCGGCGGTCGCGACGTCGGTGTGCACGCGGGTCATCCCAGCCCCGCCAGGATGTCCGCGAGGTCGTCGGCGAACCGCTCGGTCAGCGCCGTCGGCATGTCCCCGCGCAGCATCATCCGCACGCCGGCCTGGTTGCGCGGCACGATCGGGAAGAACATCGCGGAGCAGTAGTAGCCGCGCCGGTACAGCTCCGTGGACAGCCGGACCGCCCGGTCGTTGTCGCCGACGGTGACGAACTTGATGTGTGATCCGGTGCCCCGCAGGTCGTGTCCGCGCAGGCGCTCGTCGAACAGGGCGATGTTGCGGGACAGTTGCCGCTGTCGGCGGCGAAGTTCCGGGCTCCGGTGCAGGTCCAGGGCGCCCAGGGTGGTGCCGACCGCGGCCGTGCGCAGCCCCTGTGACCAGGCCAGCGGTCCGGACCGGTAGAGGAATTCGAAGACGTCGCGCTCGCCGATCATCGCGATGCCGCCGGTGCTGCCGAAGGCCTTGGCGATCGAGGCGACGATCAGGGTCCGGGAGCCGAGGTCGGGAAAGACCGGGCGTGCGTGGCCCTCGCCGCGATCGCCCAGCGCGGACAGTGCGTGTGAGTCGTCGAGGTAGACGAACATGCCGTAGCGGTCCTGGAGTTCGCGGATCCCGGCCAGGTCGGCCTGCCCGCCGACCGAGTAGACGCCCTCGCAGACGTAGGCGACGCGCGGGTGGCGTTTGCAGACGTCCTCCAGGAACTGCATGTCGTTGTGCGGGCAGGTGAGCACGAGCGTCTCGTCGGCGACGATCGGCTTGAGGAAGTTCATCGAGAAGTGCGCGAACCGGTCGAAGACCACGACCAGCGGTTCGCCGTCGGTGAGATGGCCGGAGGCGAGCAGCGGCAGGATCGCCGCGCTGAGCACGCCGCAGGACACCGACGGCAATACGTGCGCACCGAAGTGCTCGGCCAGTTCCGCTTCGAGGCGTTCCAGGATGCCGAGTCGGATGCGGAACTCGCCCATGGACAGGCCGGTGATGCGCTCCTCGGCGAGCGCGGCGCGGCCCGCCTCGATCACCGCGGGGTGGCTGTTGAACCCCAGGTACGAGCACGACGACAGGTTGGCGAACTCGTGCCCGGAGCTCAGCTCGCGCAGCCGGTTCTGGCCGTCGACGGCCTCGACGACCAGGCCGAGCATGCCGTTCTTCTCGGACAACCCCCAGGCGGCCTCGGCCGCGGGCACCATCGTGCGGTTGTTGCGGAAGCGGTGTGGTCCGACGACGTCCTCGCTCACCGGCCCGCCCCGCTTCGGGAGCGAAGCCAGTCCCCGAGCCGGTCGATGGCCTCGCGTGCCTTGGCCAGGCGGGCGTAGTGCAGGTGCCACACGTGCACCATGCCGGGCCACACTTCGAGCACCCCGGTGGAGCCGGCCCGGTCGAGCGCGGCGACGAAACGCTGCGCGTCGCTGAGCAGGATCTCCCGGCTGCCGACCTGGACGAGGATCGGCGGCAGTCCGCTCGGATCGGCGTACAGGGGTGACGCGTACGGGGTCGTGGGCGCGGCGCCGGCCAGGTAGGACCGGGTGACCAGGGCGACCACGTCCGCGCTGACCAGGGGGTCCTCGGCGGCCAGGGTGCGGTAGGTCTCGCCCGAGGCGGTCAGGTCGGTCCACGGCGACACGCACGCCGCCGCGGCGGGCAGCGGCAGGCCCAGGTCGCGGGCCTTGAGCAGGGTCGTCAGGGTCAGCCCGCCGCCGGCCGAGTCGCCCGCGAACACCACGTCCGAGGGGGCCACGCCGTCGGCGAGGAGTTCACGATAGGCCGCCACCGCGTCGTCCAGCGCGGCTGGATAGGGGTGTTCGGGGGCACGCCGGTAGTCGACGAAGAACATCCGGCACCGGGTCGCCCGGGCCAGCTCCGCGACCATGCCGCCGTGGCTGCGCAACGATCCGTACACGTAGCCGCCGCCGTGCAGGTAGAGACCGGTGCGGGTGCCCTCCGCATTCGGCGGGGTGAGCAGGTATCCGCCGGCTCGCACCGTCACCTCGACGTCGGCGGCGATCGGCGTGCCCCAGGTGTCGTAGTGCACCCGGGCCTCGTCGATGTCCTCGGGCCAGTCGCGCTCCGTGAGCACCGCGAGCAGCGCCTCCAGCTCGCTCGTGTCCCGCTCCGACATGGCGGGCACGCCGGTCGCCGTCCGCTCGGCGGTCATCGCGGGTTCCCGCCGTCGGCGCCGACCGGTTCCACGCCCCGGTGGTAGCGCTCGTGCGCGGCCTCGTCGGGAACCTCCAGACCCGGCGCGGGCACCTCCAGGCGGTAGTGGGCGTACCACTTCGCCAGTTCGTCGGCGTCCGGGAACTGGTACTCCAGGTGCCGGATGGGCCGGCGCGAGGGCTGCTGCGCGTCGACCGGTCGCGGGGCCGAACCGGCATGCGCCAGTCCGCCGTCCACCTCGTTGAACAGCACGATCATCACCAGGTCGGCGTCCAGGTCGACGTCCGCGGCGGCGGCGTAGTCGGCGAGGATGCGCTCGGCGTGCTCCTCCTTGACCGCCACGTTGAAGCTGTGCGGCATGAGCTCGATCAGATCCGCGGGCGAGACCTCCGCGTCGCGGAGGTAGGCGCGGGTGTCGCAGATCACCGGCAGCCCGCCCGCGATGTTGAGGTTGGGTCCGTAGATGTTGGCGATCAGCGGGGTCGCGGCGTCGAAGTGCACACACTTGGTGGTCAGGAACTCACGGGCGGTGGTGTGGTCGTCGTTCGGGGTGAAGTGCCGGTTCTTGTTGAATCCGTCCACGTCCATCCCGGCGATCCGGTCGTAGCCGATCGACACCGGACTGAACGCGGCCACGTCCACCCGTTCGCCGAAGGCGCGGAACAACGATTCGAGGTAGTCGCGGGCGACCGCGGCGTGGTGCTCGTCGTGGACGTCCAGACCATGGGCGGCCAGGGTCCGCGCGACGCCGCGGCAGACCGCGACACCGTGGCCCTCGGCCACCAACTTCACGAGCTCGTCGACGAGTTCGTCACCGACGGCGCGCAACCGGCCGTCCACGTACTCCGTGCGGTAGGCCGACACGTCGACGATCGTGTCCTGCGGCAGGATCTTCACTGGGATCTCCCGATTCACGAGTGCGGGTTACAAGGCGGCGTCGGGTTACGACGCGGCGTCGGCGTCGGCCGTGTGCAGGGCGAGCATGCGGCGCGCGCGCAGCACGAACGGCGGGGCGAGCACGCGGTCCTTCTCGACCGCGAAGCCGTAGGGCGTGCTGTCGTAGTCCGCCACCACACGCCGGTATTCGGCGAGTTCGTCCGCGCCGACCGCGAAGGTCGCGGCGATCACGTCCACCTGGCGGGGGTGGATCGCCGCCTTGCCGGTGAATCCGATGCTTCGGGCGGCCCGGCACTGGGCCTCGACCAGGTCCAGGTCGTGCAGTTCGAAGGAGTTGGTGTCGATGGCGGGCACCCGGTAGCGGGAAGCCGCGGCACACAACCGGGCCCGTGCGTGGTCGAGGTAGACCTCGCTCGGGGCGTACAACTCGGCGGTCAGATCGGCCTGTCCGAAGCACAGGCCGTCGCTGACCTCGGCGATCTCCAGAGCGTTCTCCACCGCGTCCACGGTCTCGATGAAGCTGCACACACTGGGCGGGCGCGAGGTGTGCGAGAGCAGTGAGCGATACACCGCCACGTCGCCCGCCCCGGCGATCTTCGGGATGAAGACCACGTCGACGGGGACGCCCCCGATCATCGCGTCGGCGTCGAGCAGGAACCGCATGTCCGCCAGGCCGTCGTACGTGGCGATGGTGTTCACCCGCAGGCCGAGGGCGGGCAGTTCGGCCCGGGTCAGGTCGGCGCCGGCCAGGGCCTCGCGCGCCTCGACCTTGCGGGCCGGGTGGATGGAGTCCTCCAGGTCCAACACCAGCATGTCCGCGCGCATCCGACCCGGTTCGGCCACCGATGCCACGCGCAGTGCGGGGGTGTAGAGCAGGCTCGCGTGCGCTCTCATCGCGCGCTCTCCCTTCCGAACAGCAGATTCATCTTCCGCAGCGAGAACTCCTCGTAGCGGATCGGTTCGTACCGCGCGGGTCGGTCCTTGACGAACGCGGGGAAGCAGTCGATGACGGTGTCGTCGTTGGCCAGCTTGAAGAACGCGATCGACTGCCTACGGCGCACGTCCAGCCGGACCCGGTGCGGCGTGGAGACGTACTCGTCGTTGGACCAACGGGCCATCAGGTCACCGATGTTGACGATGAACGTGTCCTGTTCGCGCACGTCCACATCCAGCCACTCGCCCGCGCGGTCGCGGATCTGCAGGCCCGGGCCGTCCTGGGTGAGCAGTGTGATCAGCGTGCCGTCGGTGTGCTGCCCCATGCCCTGGTCGTTGACGAACTCCGGGGCGATGCCCGGGTACAGGTGCGAGCGCAGCGAGTCGTTCGAGGTGTCGGTGCGGATCGCGAAGAAGTCGCGGGGCAGGTCCAGGGCCAGCGCGAGGAGTTCGGCGATCCGGTCGGACACGCTCTCGCAGGCCGCGAAGTACCGCTTCAGCGCGCCGCGCAGCGCCACGCCGTCCGGGTCGGCGGGGAACGGCAGTTCCTCGTCGTCGTCCAGGATCAGCCGGCCGACGCTGAACTTCTCCACGTAGTCGGACGGCATGCCGGCCCGGCCCGTGTACGCGTAGGCGTTCTCGGACAGCAGCGCGCTGTATCCGTAGGGGCTGTAGTCGTTGTCGCCGCGCACCGTGCTGGTCCGCATCGCGAACTCGTGTTTGGTGTCGAGCGGGAGCCCGAAGAAGCGCAGCGAGGCGGCGTAGGCGTCGGTGAACACGTCGGTGGCGATGCCGTGGCCGCGCACGATGAAGAAGCCCGTGCCCTTGCATGCCTTGGAGATCTCCTCGGCGACGGCGCGTTCGGCGTCGGCGTCCGTGCGGGCTGCCGTCAGGTCGACGACCGGGATCATCGGTCTTCCTTCCGTCGGGGGACGAGGATGGTTCGGTCGAAGGCGATCACGGTCACGCCGTCCTGGTTCAGGCCCGTGGTGTGCACGGTGACGATCCCCTCGTCGGGGCGGGTCTTCGACTCGCGTTTGGCGAGGATGCGGGTCCGGGCGTAGAGCGTGTCGCCGACGAACACGGGTGCGGACAGGCGCACCTTGTCCCAGCCGAGGTTGGCCACGCCCTTGGCGCTGATCGTGGCCACGGTCATCCCGTTGACGATGCCGAAGGTGACCAGGCTGGAGACCACAATGCGGCCGAAGCCGGTTTGTTCCGCGTATACGGCATCGATGTGCAGCGGGTGCTGGTTGAGGCAGAGCAGCGAACTCCACACGTTGTCGGTCATGGTGATCGTGCGGCCGGGTCGGTGTTCGACGACCTCGTCGGGGACGAAGTCCTCGTACTCCAGGCCGCCGTCCTCCCGGTAGGTCCCGGGGGCGACGGTGTGGAAGGCGTTCGTCCTCATCGCGATGCTCCTCGTCCGCTCTCGGTGCGGCCGGTGTCGGGGCGGGCTCCCCCGCCTGTTTCCGCGTCCGCGCCCGCGCGGCGCAGCGCGGAGCGGCCCGCGCGCAGGGCCGCGTCCGTGGCCCCGGCGGCGAGGCCGACGCCCCAGAACGCGGCGGTCGCCGTGGCGAGTTCCACGAAGCAGACGGTCGAGTCCGTCGCGTCGGCGACCAGCACCCGGGTGAACTCGACGCCGTACGCGGCTGCCAGTTCCTCGATCACCTCGTGCTCGTCGGCCGCGCCCCGGGAAACGGCGCTCGGGTCGGCGCAGTAGGTCTCCCGGAACAGCCGCCAGATGTCCTGCGGGTCCAGTTCGCGCCCGGTGGCGTCGGTGACGTCCTGCACCACGCCGGCGAAGTCGCGGCGCAGGCCGACCGGCAGGTCCAGCCCCCAGCCGGCCTTGAGGACGTAGGCGATGCCGCCCTTGCCCGACTGGCTGTTCACCCGGATGATCGCCTCGTAGTCACGGCCGACGTCCCGGGGGTCGATCGGCAGATACGGGACCTGCCACGGCGCGTTCGCCGGGTCCCCACCGGCCCGCGCGGCCAGGGCCGCCAGGCCCTTGGCGATGGCGTCCTGGTGGGTGCCGGAGAAGGCGGTGTAGACGAGGTCGCCGGCGTACGGGTGTCGCGGGTGCACCGGCAGGCGGTTGCAGTCCTCGACGATCTCGCGGACCGCGTCGATGTCGGAGAGTTCCAGTTCCGGATCCACGCCGCGGCCGAAGAGGTTGAGCGCGAGGGTCACCAGGCACACGTTTCCGGTGCGCTCGCCGTTGCCGAACAGCGTGCCCTCGACCCGGTCCGCCCCGGCCATCAGGGCCAGTTCGGCGGAGGCGACGGCGGTGCCCCGGTCGTTGTGCGGGTGCACGGACAACACGATCGAGTCGCGGCGGTCCAGGTTGCGGTGCATCCACTCGATCTGGTCGGCGAAGACGTTGGGCGAGTGGGTCTCCACGGTGGTCGGGAGGTTGAGCACGAGCGGCCGGTCCGGGCACGCGCCGACGACGGCGGCCACCCGGTCGGCGATCTCCAGGGCGAAGTCCGGCTCGGTGACGTTGAACGTCTCGGGCGAGTACTCGAAGCGGATGTCCGCGCCGGTCTCCCGCTCCGCGAGCCGCACCAGGTCCTCCGCACCGGTGACGGCCATCCGCAACACCTCGGCGCGCGACATGCCGAACACCACGTCGCGCCACAGGCACGCCGTCGCGTGGCACAAATGCACCACCGCACGTTCCGCGCCGCGAATGGCGGCGAAGGTGCGCTCGACGAGTTCGGTTCTGGCCGGGGTGAAAACCGATACGGTGACGTCGTCCGGAATTCCGTTCTTGATCACCAGTTCGCGGACGAAGTCGAAATCGTCGACGCTCGCCGCCGGATATCCGATCTCGATGTCCTTGAAACCGAGCCCGACCAGCAGGTCGAACATGCGCTTCTTCCGGCGCAGGTCCATGGGCTCGGCCAGGGCCTGGTTCCCGTCCCTGAGGTCGACCGAGGCCCACACCGGCGCACGGTCGAGCACCCGGTCCGGCCATGCCCTCGCCCCACCGTCCCGGCCCGTCGGCAACACCGGGTCGTCCCGCGTGTAGCGGTGAAACGGCATCGACGAGGGGCGCTGCGGAAAACCGGGGTTTCGGCTCGGCGCAGAAAATGGTGAGCCCGTTCCACTCACTCCCACGATGAATTCCTCTCGCAGTTGGCGGCGCCCCGAACGTAGCCGGCGGCGGGCCCCGCGGAAATCAGAGGAACCTCTAGAGCGAACCCTGGAATCGGATCAATGGCGCGCATTCGGGCGGGTCCGACAGATTTCCCGGTTGACGTCCCCGGTTTGCCCCCGGATAGGATTTCGGCGCACCGATCGACCCTGCCCGGCACCGCTCGGCGGTCCGCGAGACCGCGTCGGTTCGCACGCCCGCACTCGTCGCCTCATGCGAAACGGCAACCTCATGGCCAACTCGACCGGTTCCGACCACCGCACGCCCAGGACGGCTCACGCACCGCCGCGTCCCGGCCGCGTACTGACGGTGGTCAGCCTGGGCTACGGGATGATGGTCATCGACATCAGCATCGTGAACGTGGCGATCCCGGCGATCCGCACCGACCTGCACGCGAGCCTGGCCACGATGCAACTCGTGGTCGACGCGTACGTGATCGTGCTGGCCAGTCTGGTATTGGCCGGCGCCGCGGCGGTCGGGCGCTACGGGTCGGTGTCCGTGTTCCGCGTGGGTACGGCGGTGTTCGGGGTGGCCTCGGTGTTGTGCGGACTGGCTCCGAACGGTGCGGTGTTGGTCGCGATGCGGGCCGGGCAGGGACTGGGCGCGGTGTTGCTCGTGCCCGCGTCGTTGGTGATGCTCAGCGATACCTACAAGGAGCCGAACGAACGCGCCAAGGCGGTCGCCGTCTGGGCGATGGTGGCCGGAAGTCCGGTCGCGTTCGGGCCCGTTCTGGGCGGGGCGCTGGTCGGCGCGATCGGCTGGCGGAGCATCTTCCTGGTCAATGCGCCGATCGTGGTGATCACGCTGTGGCTCGCGGCCCGCCATATGCCCGGTCGCGAGAAGGGGCCTGACGCAGCGCCTTCGACCAGGGAACCCCAGGATCTTCCGGGGCAGTTGCTGGCCATTGTCGTACTGGGCGGCATCGCGTTGGCGCTGACCGAGGGACACGAGCTGGGTTGGACCCATCCGCTGCCCCTGACGGCGGCCGGCATCGCGCTGGCAGGGCTCGTCGCCTTCGTGGTGTGGCAACGGGCGTGTGCGTCCCCGATGATTCCGGGAGATCTGTTCCGGGCCCCGGGGTTCCGCGAGTTCGTGCTGGTGGGTCTGCTGCTGTTCGTCGGCTACTACGGACTGGTCTTCGCGATCAGCGTGTTCCTCCAGCAGGTGCACGGCTACGGACCGGTCGCCACCGGACTGTGCTTCCTGCCCTCCGCGTTGCCGATCACCTTCATGCCCCTGGTCGCCGGGCGGGTCAACGCCCGGCTCGGCGCCTTTCGGGTGCTGGCCATCGCGACCGTGCTGACCACAATCGGCGGCGTGTTGCTGATCCTCCTCGGCGGCGAGACCCCGATCGGTGTCGGTGTCGGGCTCACCTTCATCGGACTCGGCTTCGGTCTGGCGACCGTGCCGCAGATCACCCTGGTCATGGCGACCGCCCCGGAGCACCGCACGGCGATCGCCAGTGGCCTGCTCTCGGCGGCGCGCAGTTCCGGAACCATGATCGGCGTCGCGCTGATCGGCGGTCTCCAGTCCGGCAACACGATCGCCGCGCCCGCGACCGCGGCCGTGGTGGTCTACCTGCTGATGGCGGTGGCCACGGCCGTCGGCGGGCGGCGACTGCCCGCACACACCGGCTAGCCGAAACCGCGTCCTCCCCGCCTCTCGGGCCGCCGATTCATCCGACTCGTCACCCATCGGAGCACTCATGCCTGAGCATCAGACGGATCACGACCTCGCGGCCCGGGTCACCGCACTTCGGGCGCACGACCCCGAATTCGCCCGCGCGATCCCCTCGTCGAGCATCGCCGACGCCATCGCCGGGTGCGACGGCAGCCTCGTCGGCACGATCGCCGCCGCGATGCACGGCTACGCGGACCGACCGGCGCTGGCCCGACGTACCGAACGGCTCGTCCACGATCCCGACACCGGCCGCACCACCCTCGAACTGCTGCCGGAATTCATGATGTTCAGTTATGCCGAGGTGTGGCGGCGGGTGGTGGCGCTGGCCGGTGCGTGGGCCGGGTGCGTCGAAGGCGGCCTGCGCATGGGTGACTTCGTCGCGGTGGTCGGGTTCACCGGCGTCGACCATGCGACGATCGACCTGGCCTGCATGTACCTGGGCGCGGTCGCGGTCCCGTTGCCGACCGGCTCCCCCGCCGCGCGGCTGGCGCCGATCGTCGCGGAGACGGCGCCCCGGATCCTCGCGGCCGATCTCGACGCGATCGACGTGGCGGTCGAGATCGTACTGCGATCCGCATCCGTCGAGCGCCTGGTGGTCTTCGACCACGATGCCCGCGTGGACGCGCATCGGGAAGCGCTGCGCGCCGCCGCGGACAAGCTGGCCGGGCGCGCCGCGGTGGTCTCGCTCGCCGACGAACTGCGGCGCGGGGAAACGCTGCCCACGGTGCCGGCGCGGGACGACGGCGATCCGGATCGGCTGGTCGGCCTGATCTACACGTCCGGCAGCACCGGCACGCCCAAGGGCGCGATCTACACCGCGTCGATGATCACCCGGATGTGGCAGAACGGGCGCGGCGGCATGATCAACGCCGGGGCGAGCCCCGACACCCCGCTGCCGACGATCGTCCTGCACTACATGCCGATGAGCCACGTCAACGGCCGGGCCTGGCTGATCTCCGGGCTGTCCTCGGGCGGCATCGGGTTCTTCGCCGCGCGCGGCGACATGTCCACCCTGTTCGACGACATCCGGCTGTCCCGGCCCACCGTGCTGAGCCTGGTGCCGAGGATCTGCGACATGGTGCACCAGCGCTACCTGCTCGAAGTCGACCGCGTCTCGCGCGCCGCGACCGAAACGGGTGCCGACACCGACGCGTCGAGCGCCGAGACGATCGCGCGCGACCGGATCCGGGACGGCATGCTCGGCGGCCGGATCGTCAGTGCCCTGTGCGGCAGCGCGCCGCTGTCGGCGGCGATGCACACGTTCATGGCCCGGGTGCTCGGCACCCGCATCGTGGACTGCTACGGCTCGACGGAGACCACCCGGGCGGTGGTCGTCGACGGGCGCGTACGGCGGCCACCGGTGCTCGACTACCGACTGGTGGACGTCCCGGAACTGGGCTACTTCGGCACGGACAAGCCCCACCCGCGCGGCGAACTGCGGCTCAAGTCGGTGGGGATGGTGCCCGGTTACTTCAGGCAACCCGAGGTCGACGCCCAGGCGTTCGACGCGGACGGCTACTACCGCACGGGCGACGTGTTCGCCGAACTCGCCCCGGATCACCTGGTCTACGTCGACCGCACGAACAACGTGGTCAAGTTGTCCCAGGGCGAGTTCGTGGCGATCTCCCGGCTGGAGGCGCTGTACGCGACCAGCCCGCACATCGCGCAGATCCACGTCTACGGCAGCCCGGAACAGGCGTTCCTGCTCGCCGTGGTGGTCCCCGCGCAGAGCGGCTCCGGGCCGGCGGACGACGACACGACCCGGGCGAGGATCCTCGACGGGATGCGCGAACTCGCCCGCGACGCGGGGTTGGCGGCGTACGAGATCCCGCACGACGTGATCCTCGAACCCGAGCCGTTCACGGTGGCCAACGGGCTGCTGTCGGGGATCGGCAAGCCGCTGCGCCCCGCCCTCGTCGCCCGCTACGGCGCCCGGCTTGAGCGGTTGTACGCGGACATCGCGGCGGGTCGGGCCGGTCGGTTCGCGGCGCTGCGGGCCGCCGGGCCGCACGCGGCGCCCCTGGATGCCGTCCTCGCCGCGGTACAGGTCACCCTCGGGCATCCCGCTTCGGCGTTGCGCCCGGACGCGGGATTCGCCGAGCTGGGCGGTGACTCGCTGTCCGCGCACACGTTCGCGACCGTGCTGGAGCAGATCTTCGACGTGGAGGTCCCGGTACAGCTCGTCCTCGGCCCCACCGCGACCCTGGCCCGCATCGCGGACCATCTCGGCGCGGCCCGGGAACCGCACCCGGTCCGGCCCACCTTCGCCTCGATCCACGGCCGCGACGCGGTCGAGGTGCGCGCGAGCGAGCTGACCCCGGAGCGGTTCATGGACGCGGGACTGCTCCGCCGCCCCGCGAGCCGGCCGGCCGCGGCGCCGGCCGGGAACGTCCTGCTCACCGGCGCGACCGGCTATCTGGGCGCGTTCCTGGCCGTCGAGTGGCTGCGGCGGATGGCCGACACCGGCGGCCGGCTGATCTGTCCGACCCGCGCGGACGACGACGCGGCGGCCCGGGAGCGCGTGGTGCACTGCCTGCGTGCCGCGTCGGCGGATCGGCCGGGCTGGTTCGACGAGGTCGCCGCCCGGCATCTGGAGGTGCCGGCCGCCGACATCTCCGCGCCGCGCCTGGGCCTGGACGCGTCGACCTGGCGGCGGCTGGCCGCCGAGACCGATCGCATCGTGCACGCCGCGGCCCTGGTCAACCACGTGCTTCCGTACGGCCGGTTGTTCGGCCCGAACGTGGTCGGCACCGCCGAGCTGATCGAACTCGCGCTCACCGGCCCGGCGAAGCCGTTCACGTTCGTGTCCACCATCGCCGCCGCGCTGGAGCCCGACGGATCGGTGCTCGACGAGACGGTCGACGTACGCACCGCGGCACCGATCCGCCGGCTGGACGGCTCCGACGCGAACGGGTACGCCACCGGCAAGTGGGCCGGCGAGGTGCTGCTGCGCGCCGCCCATGAGCGAACAGGGCTGCCTGTCACGGTATTTCGGCCGGACATGATCCTGGCCCACCGCCGGCTGCCGGGCGTGGTCAATCTGCCCGACCGCTTCACCCGGCTGATCCTCAGCGTGGTCGCGACCGGCATGGCGCCGCTCTCCTTCCATCACCTCGACGCGGACGGGCGCCGCCGCCGGGCGCACTACAGCGGACTGCCCGTCGACTTCACCGCGGCGGCGATCGCCACGCTCGGCGCCGACGCCTCGGACGGCTACCGCACGTACCACGCGGTCAACGCCAACGACGACGGCGTCTCCCTGGACGAGATGGTGGACTGGCTGATCGCCGCCGGGCACCCCATCCGCCGGTTCGCCGACTACGAGCAGTGGCGCATGCGCTTCGAGGCGGCCCTGCGCGGGCTGCCCGAGGAGCAACGCCGGGGTTCGCTGCTCCCGCTGCTTCCGGCCTACGCCCGACCGAGCGAACCGCGACCGGCCGGCGCCGTCCCCAACGCTCGCTTCACCGCCGCGCTGGCCGCCGTCGGCGGCGAGCCCGTCCCGTCGATCACGCCGGACTACCTCGCCAAGTGTGTCGCCGACCTGCGCGGCCTCGGCCTCCTGTGAGGTGGGGCGGCGACCGGTTCAGCCGCCGGGCAGGAGTACCACACGTCTGCCGTGCAACCGGCCCTGCTCCATCCGCCGGTGCACCTCGGCGGCGGCGCTCAGCGGCTGTCGTTCGAGTGTGCGGGCCCGGAGCCGGCCGTTCGCCAGGAGGCGGTTGATGGTGCCGGCCGCCTCGGCGAGTTCGCCGGCCGTGGCATGCGAGATGACGAAGCCGGCGATCGAACAGTCCTTCATGTAGAGGCGGCGCACCGGCAACACCGGATCGGTGCCGGTCGCCGCCAGGAGCACGATCCGGCCGCGCGGGGCGAGTAGTTCGACCGCCTCGGTCAGATCGTTGCGGCCGGAGCAGTCCAGGTGGGCGTCGACCCCGTCGGGGCAGGCGGCGGCGATCAGGTCGACGAGTTTCGGGTCCCGGTAGTCGAAGGCCGCGTCGGCGCCGAGGGCCCGGCAGTGGTCGAGATCCGCGGCGGCGGCGGTGGCGACCACCCGGGCCCCGGCGTTGACGGCCAGGGTCACCACGGCGCTGCCGACGTTCCCGGCCGCGCCGAGTACCAGGACCGTGTCGCCGGCGGTGACCCGGCCGTGGGTGAACAGGGCCAGGTACGCGGTGGCGGCGGGATGTACCACCGCGACCGCCGCCGTCGGATCGACGCCTGCCGGGAGGTGGTAGAGCCGGTCGGCGGCCACCACCGCCTGTTCGGCCGCCGCGCCCGGCCGACCGCCGTGGCCGAGGCTGTTGGCCCACACCGGGTCGCCGACGGCGAAGCCCGGCGCGCCCGGCCCGGCCGCGGCCACGGTGCCGACCAGGTCGCGGCTGATCACCAGCGGGAACCCGACGGGCGTGCGGAAGGCCCCGGAACGGAGCAGGATGTCGACCGGGTTCACGGTGGTGCCGAGGACGTTCACCAGGACATCGGTCGGTCCCGGTGTGGGCGCCGGGAGTTCGCCGTATCGGATGTTCTCCGCCGGTCCCAGCGAGTCGATGAAGGCTGCGCGCATGTGCTCGAATTCTCCGGTCGGTTCGGGGTGGTTCGGGCTCGCTTGGCGGTCTGGCTCGCCCGGTGGCGTGCGGTTCGCCCGGTATTCCTGCTCGCCTGGTGTCCGCCCGCGCGCCGTTCCATGCCGACGCGCCGGCGGCGGGACGTGTGCCGTGGCCGCCTGCGCGCCGGCGGCGCCGGTGACTTCCGCGGGGCCGCCTCGGGAGCGAACGCGTGGAAGCACCGGCACCGGCACCGGGGGCGCGGCGGATCGGCCGTATGTCAGGCGATGCTCAGCTTGTGCTCGGCGAGTTCGGTGACCGCATGCGCGACGGACGCGAGGGTGGCATGGCGGTGCCAGCCCGCGAACGATCGTCCGGCGAAGTCCCGAATCCCCACCTGCTCGGCACGCGGCATGCCGAGGCTCTCCACCCGCCGACTGAGCCGGATCAGGCGCAACAACGAGGCGTGGTCGGCGTTGGTCAGATCGGTCAGCCACAGTTCCGCCGGCCACTGTCCGCCGATACCGCCGACGCCGAGCAACAGGAAGTCCCCGATTCCGCTGCGGGAACGACGGGTTCCGTCGGGGACGGCCGGCAGTCGGACCCGGACGGTGGCGACGAGTTCGGCGGCCTCGTCCGTGCCCGACGGAATGAGGAACATACGCTTCCGGCCGACCTTGACGAGCCGAGCGATCCGACTCGCCTGGAGGGGTTCGTCGCCCCACCCGGGTAAAGCCGGGTCGGCGGGCAGCAGCCACGTGTCGTCGGCGATTTTGGATATGTGCGACACACCCGCCGCACTCAGCTTCGACACGACCCCGATGCCGTCCAGCCGCTCCGCATTCAACACCACCGG
Source organism: Embleya australiensis (assembly GCF_051903075.1). Lineage (NCBI taxonomy): Bacteria > Bacillati > Actinomycetota > Actinomycetes > Kitasatosporales > Streptomycetaceae > Embleya > Embleya australiensis. Next base: position 5,958,727 of record NZ_CP182422.1, on the reverse strand, counting down.
ACAATCCGGTATTCGGTGCCGCATGGCGGTTTCCAGATATGCCCGGACCATCGAATCCTCCGGCGTGTCGTAGCCCGTCTCGGGCCCGGACGGGTCACGTTCGCCCCGGCCGCGCGACCGCGTCGGGGGCAGGTGCAGCCGCCAGTTGACCGGGCTCGCCGTGGTGGCGGACACCGCCCACACGCCGACCACCTGCTGCGCGGTCACCGCCTGGCCCCGCTCCCAGGAGAAGGTTCTGGCAACCCCGACGGAGTGGGTGCCCGACTTCGGGATGATCATCGGCTGCAACACGCAGGCATGGGGTGAGGTGTGCCGGGCGAGATATCGCCCGAGCGCCTCCCGCATCGGTTCCCAGTCCCAGGTGGAGTCGTTGATGAAGTGATGCAGTCCCTGGTCGTTCACCTGCTTGCCGAGAAAGGCGGCGATATTCCGTACCGACTTCCGCCCCGGGGCACCGAGCAACCCACGGAGATACATGACGCCTTTACGTCGTTGATCAGCCCTCGGCAGGGAGGCGAAAATAATCGGGGAAAGCTCGGCGACCAAACGATCGAGGGTCACCTTTCTGGCCGCCTCGGAATCCGCGCCACCGTCGGCGAATTTTGGCAGACACGCATGATTGGGGCTGCCGTTGGCGAGCGCCATTACCACTCCTGTTGTTGGACGAACGGTTCACTTCCGAAAGAAATCGGCAACGAAAAACGGCAGCCTGAAAAAGAACGACGAGGCATGGCTGTGACACGCCGCGTTGGGGGCGTCGTTGGGGGCGATATCCGATGCGAAAGGCGAGAGCGAGGGGTGGGGTGGGGTGGGGTGGATTCGCGGGATACGGCGGGATACGGGGGACGCGGCCGACCGAGATCCCGGCGTACGTGGACCCGGCGGCGCGCGTCGGGGCGCCGGGCACCCGGCCACCGCGGCGGACTGCACGTCAGGCGGCACGGGATCGTCGGGCGGTACGACCGCCGGTACCACCGGCGGTGTACGGGGGTCCGGGGCGGTGCGCGGACTCGACCCGGGGGAGCGGCTAGCGCGTCCGAATTCTTCCGGGGATCATGGCTCGACAACCAATACGGGTCGTTGGGGGAAATAAACCGACGGGTTTCTGGGCCCCGCCGCCACGATCGGGCCCGACGACCTTTCCGAGTCGTGGAGCCGTCCGCTCGTATTCATTGATCCCCCTTCATCCGGCCGACCGATCGAGGGCCGCACCGGGACTCACGACAAAGCCGGGGTGCCGCGGACCCGCATCCGCCGCACCCGACCTGCTGCCGTTTTCAGGTCAATGCGGTTCGAATTTAATCGCACGGTAGTTCGCCGGCAAGGTCGGGGCGCGGTCAGACTGGTCATCACCGGGTCAGGCCGGTCAGCGTTGCGGTCGGATGCGCGCCGATAGTGCACGGCCGGTAATTTTCCCGAAACACGCGAGCCGAGAACCGGGATACCGGGAATATTGTCGCGGGGAAGATATCGGGTACCGGGTGGGTGCCGGGCCGCTCGGCGGGGGGCACCGACCGGCCCGGGTCCGCTCAGTCCCCGGGGTCCGCGCGCAGGGAACGCTCGACCAGGTCGGCGGCGGCGCCGGTGTAGCCGGCCGGGTCGCAGAGCCGGGTCAGCTCGGCGGCGTCGAGATGCTCGGCCACCTCGGGCATGCCCGCGAGGTGGTCGGCGAGCGGGCGGCCCCGCCGGTCGGCCGCCTCGACGGCGCGGGTGAGCAGCGCCGCGGCGGCGGGCTTGCCCAGGTGCGCGGCCAGCACGCCGGCGACCCGTTCGGCGACGATCGCGCCGCCGGTGAGGGCGAGATTGGCACGCATGCGCTCGGGCCGCACGACCAGGCCCTCGGCCAACTCCACGGCGGTGTGCGCGGCGCCGCCGGTCAGCCGCAGGCACTCGCGCAGCGGTTGCCACTCGGCATGCCACGCGCCGCCCGAGCGCTCGTCCTCGGCGAGCATGCACTGAGTCAACACGGCGGCCTGCGCGGGCACTTGCAGCGCCGCGCTGCGAATCAGCGTGGCCAGTACCGGATTACGCTTCTGCGGCATGGCCGAGGAGGCGCCGCGCCCGGGCACGTGCGGCTCGACCACCTCGCCGACCTCGGTCCGGGTCGACGACTGCACGTCGACCGCGAACTTGCCCAGGGCACCGGCGGTATGCGCCCACGCCGCGCCGACGTCGGCGATCGGCGTCCGCAGCGCGTGCCACGGCAACACCTGGGCGCACAGCCCGGTTTCCGCGGCGAACGCCGCCACCAGCCGCTCCGGGTCGGCGCCCGCCTCGACGTACCCGGCCAGGGTGCCGGCCGCACCGCCGAGCGAGACCGGCAGCCCGTTCGCCACGGCGGCCACCCGCCGATCGGCGTCCAGGACCAACCGCCGCCAGCCCGCCGCCTTGAGCCCGAACGTGGTCGGCACCGCGTGCAGCGCGAGCGTACGCCCGGCCACCGGCGTGTCGCGGTGGCGCCGGGCGAGGGCGCCCAACGCCTCGGCCACCCGGGTCAGATCCGCGCGCAGCAGCGCCGCCGCGCGCCGCACCACCAGCATCGCGGCGGTGTCGAAGATGTCCTGGCTGGTGGAACCCAGGTGCACGTGGCGCGCGGCGTGCGGATCGATCGCGGAGACCACCCGGGTCAGCGCCCGGACCAGGGCGACCACCGGATTGGCGCTCTCGCGCGCGTCCACCGCCAGCGCCCGCAGGTCGAACCGGTCGGCGTGCGCGGCGGACGTGATCACCTCGGCCGCCGAGGCCGGCATCAGGCCGAGCGCGGCCTGCGCCCGGGCCAGCGCGGCCTCGGCGTCCAGCATCGCCTGCAACCACGCCGCGTCGCCGACCGCCGCCTCCACCGGCGTGCCCGCGCGCACCGGCGACAACAACCCGGCGTCCGCGAGCGGGAGTCGCCCGGCCGCGGTGTCGGTCATACCACGACCTCGATGTGCTCGCCCTCGGTCGCCGCGTCGATCTCGCGCCGGCTCGGGCCGAGCGCGAGCACCGCGCGGGCGATCGCGTCCGCGTCGGCGATGGTCACCGAGTCCACGCCGGGTCGGATCCCGGCCGCGGTGACCCAGTGCACCGCCTCGGTGGGCACGCCGTACGCGAAGCGCCTGGGGTGCGCCCGGCCGTGCGCGTCGATCACCCGGTACGGCCGTTCGGTCACCGCCAGCCCGCCGGTCTCGTAGTCGTACTCGTCCTCTCCCGAACTCGGGATGCGGAAGGTCGTGCACGCCTCGGTGTGCAGCAGATGGCGCAGCAGCGGATCCGCCGTGCGCCGCAGGTCGGGTTCCGGCAGCCGCGCCTCGATCAGGATCTGCGCCCGCACCGTGGGCCCGGGGACCGTGGTGGAGTCGGCGATGAAGGAGGGAGTGCGGGTGTCGATCCGGATCCGGGTGTCCGGGCCGGTCAATTCGAGCACGCCGGCCTCGATCAACGCGATCATCTGCTCGATCCGTCGTGGTGGCGGCCCGATCGACAGGAACGCGTTCAGGGGGGTGTACCAGCGCTCCAACTCGTCGCGGTGCGACGCCCCGTCCAGGCCGCCCTGGTCGACCGCCAGGCGGACCTCGTTGCGCAGGTCGCGCAGTACGTCGAGGGCGGCCTTGAACGGGCCGCTGACGTTGCCCTGGCGGGCCTGGCGCACATCCTCGGTGAGGTGTTCCAGGAGCCACTTGCGGAACGCGTCCCGGTCGGCGAACTCCCGTCCCCGGAGCGGATCGGCGATCGTGTCCCAGCTCCAGCGGTCCGCGAGCGTGATGCCCCGGTCGGTCAGGACGGTGTCGCGCTCGGCCGGCCCGGCGGTCAGATATCGCTCGGCGAACTCGGCGCACTCCTCGCCCCGCCCGCCCCGCCGGAGCAGCGTCTCGTAGTAGACCGTCTCCACCTCGCGGGCGATCAGCGGCCACAGGTCCTGCTTGAAGGAGATCGGCGCGCCCTGCCGGGACCGCGCACGCAGCCCGGCCACGTAGTCGGGGGTCAGCAGGCGCGGGAAGTAGCGGCCGTGCGCGCCCTTCTCGTTTTCGCCGCGTGCCTGGTAGGGCAGGCCGCGCCGGGAACTGGCGTACAGGATCGGCTCGTTGCCGCTCGGCCGGTACACCGTGCGTTCGTCGACCCGCTCGAACCGGCCGCCGCGGCCCAGGGTGAACAGCGCGAGGTAGTCGAAGAAGCACAGGCCCAGGCCGCGCAGCAGTACGGGCCGGCCGGGTGCGACGCCGTCGAGGTCGGCGTCGGCCGGGTTGGTCGGGGTGAGGTAGGTCAGATGGTTGATCCGCGCCAGGCTGGCCGTGCGCTCCTCCCGGGGCGTGGGCCGCGCCGCGACGTGGCCCTGGGCGAGCACGACCGCGTCGAGGTGGTTCAGCCGGGTCCCGTTGGCCAGGCGCACGCCCTGCGGCCCGCCGGTGAATCCGTGGGTGTCGGCCATCGCCACGGCACGCGAGCGGTGCTCGCGGATCTCCACGTGCGCGGGCGCGCCGTCCCGGATGCGCCGGAAACAGTCGGCGAAGTACCAGCCGCACAGGGTCCGCGTGGGGTAGTCGTTCGGCCCGAGCCGGCCCGCCTCGGCGAGCGTGGCCGGGTCGTACCGGTCCGCCTCGAGGCGCCCGGTCGCGTGCCGCAGCGCGAGATCGGCGGCCCATCCGTACAGGCTCGGGCCCGGCTCGATCGGCCCGTCGATCCGCGACGCCGCGTCGGAGAAGACGGTGGTCTGCGAGGCGACCGTGTTGGTCAGCAGATGCCGAGACTGTTCGATCCGCCAGACCGCGCCGGCGCCGGGCGCGGCCGGGTCGACGACGTGCACGACCAGGCTCTCGTGCGTCGGCCGGGCACGTTCGTTCGCGCACAGCCGCTCCAGCACGGACAACCCGCGAGGACCGGTACCGATGATGGCGATCTCGTGTGGCGTGGTGTTCACGGGTGCACCCCCTCCGCGCCTCGGGCCGACGCGGTCGCGCGGTGTTGTCCGGCGTCGAGCACGGCGGCGATCAACGTGCCCAGGATGCGCGCGCCGTCGCGGGTGAGCACCGACTCGGCGTGGAACTGCACGCCCGCGAAGTGTGGTCCGCGCAGCGCGTGTACCTCGTTGGCGCCGTCCTCGCGGCAGATCTCCACCGGGCCGACGTCGGGCAGATATGCCCGGTCGAACGCGCTGCGGGCCACGAAGCTGTTGTAGAACCCGACCCGTTCGGGGCGGCCGAACAGGTCGATGGTCTTTTGAACACCCTGATGCGGCGTCGCGCGGCGGCGCAGATCCAGGCCCAGTTGGTGGCTGAGCACCTGGTGGCTCAGGCACACCGCGAGGAACGGGAGCCGTTCAGCGAGCAGTTGCTTGATGCCGTCGTGCAGACGCTGGATCCGCGGATCGCCGTGGTCGAGCGGATCGCCGGGTCCCGGGCCCATCACCACGAGGTCGTGCTCGGTGAACGAGTACGGCTCGTCGTAGCCGCGTACGCTCACCCGCAGTCCGAGCGAGCGCAGTTGGTGCGCGATCATCGCGGTGAACGCGTCCTCGGCGTCGATCACCAGGACGTGCCTGCCGGCCAGGTTCGGGAACTCCCCCGCGTCGCTCCCGGGTCCGTCCAGCCAGAAGCGGGCCAGGTCGGCGTTGCGCTCGCGCAACGCGGCCCGTACCCGCGCGTGTCCGCCCAGCGAGCGGGCCGGCGCCGGCGCCGAACGCCGCGCGCCCAGCAGGCCGTTGGCCTTGACCCATGTCTCCGCGACCTCGGCGGCCGGTTGCGAGTCGCGCACCAGGGTGGCGCCGACCGCGATGGCCATCCGCCCGGAGGCGTCGATGTCGGCGGTGCGGATCAGGATCGACGAGTCCAGGGTGTGTCGTCCGGCGCCGTCCCGGCCGAACAGCGCGATCACCCCGGAGTAGTAGCCGCGGCCCTCCGGTTCGTACCGGGCGATCACCCGGGCGGCGCTTTCCACCGGACTGCCGGTGACGGTCGGCGCGAACAGCGTGGTGCGCAACACCTCGCGGACGTCGCGGTCGGTGCGCCCCTCGATGAGGTACTCGGTGTGCGCGAGCCGGGCCATCTCCTTGAGGAACGGCCCCACCACCCGCACGCCTTGGTCGCAGACCCGGGACATCATCTTGAGTTCCTCGTCCACGACCATGTACAGCTCGTAGGTCTCCTTGCGGTCGCGCAGGAAGTCCATGACGCCGGTCAGCGTGGGCCCGGAGGTGGGATACCGGTAGGTGCCGCTGATCGGGTTCATCACCGCGACGCCCTGACGCAGGCTCAGGTGCAGTTCCGGGCTGGCGCCGACCAGGGTGCGGGTGCCGGTGTGCACCAGGAACGTCCAGTAGGCGCCGGATTCGTGCGCGAGCAGGCGGCGCAGGAACGCCGCGGCGGTGGCCGGGGTGTAGTCGGTGATGTCGGCGAGGAAGCGGCGCTTGAGCACGAAGTTCGCGCCCTCGCCCGCGCTGATCTCATCCGTCAGCACGTCGGCGACCAGCGCGGCGTACGCGTCGTCGTCGATGTCGAAGTGCCCGTCCGTCCAGTCGATTTCCGCGTCCGGCAGGCGGTCGAGCACGTCGGCGCGGGCGAGCGTGGCCTGCTCCCGGACGGTCAGTGTCACCAGCGGTGCGCCGTCGTCGGGCGCGGGCAGGCCGCGCTCGGCGAGTTGCCGGTACGGCAGCAGCGCCAGCACGTCCGGGCCGGCCGGTCCGTAAGGGGAGTCGGGGATGGGGATGTCGGCGACGCGGTCCACCGCACCGATGTCCCCGGTGAGGATCTCCACCCGGTCGCCGGCGGTGACCGTGGGGCGGTACAGCAGCGCGAACGGCGGCGGGTCGGCGGCCAGAACCCGTTCCAGGAGGGCCCGGGCCGCGTCCTCGGCCGGGGGTGTACGGCTCATCTCGCGGCCCCGATCCTCGTCGCCTCGACCCCGGCGGGCGGCGCGCCCGCCACGACCGGGACGAGCGGGCCGTCGGCGGTGCGCAGCCCTCGGGTGGTGGCGACCACCGCGCACTGGCGGGCGGCGTATTCCAGGGCGAGGGCGTGGTCGGCCGCGGAGAAGTCGGCGACCGCGTCGGCGACCAGGAAGGTGCGGATGTCGTTGGTGAACGCGTCGACGGCGGTCGTCAACACGCCGACGTGCGCGTAGATCCCGCAGACGACGAGCTGATCGCGGCCGCACGCGCGCATGCGCTCCAGCAGGTCGGAGCGGAAGAAGGCGCTGTAGCGCCACTTGGTGAGCAGCCAGTCGTCCCGGCGCGGGGCCAACTCGTCCACGACGGCCCGGTCCTCGGCGGACACCCGCATGCCCGGTCCCCAGAAGTCCAGCAGCAGGCCGCGCTGTTCGGCGGTCATGGAGCCCGGCTGGGCGGTGAACGCGACGGGCATCCCGAGGTGGGCGCAGCGTTCCCGCAACAGCGCGATGTTGTCGATCAGTTCGCGGCGCTGGGCGGCGGCGAACGGGCGCACGAAGTAGCGCTGCATGTCGTGCACGAGCAGGACCGCACGGTCCGGATCCACCGTCCACCGGGCGGTGTTGGCCGGCAGATCGCTCTCGCCGGGCAGCGGATATGGGGCAATGTCCGGGATACCGGGCATGATCGCTTTCCTTTCAGGCGCCGAGCGTGGCGCCACCGTCGACCGTCAGCTCGTGCAGCGTGATGTGCCCGGCCTGGTCGGACAGCAGGAAGAGCACCGCGGCGGCGACGTCCTCGGGCCGGGCGAGCTTGCCCAGCGGGATGCCGACGCGGAACGCGTCGGGGTCGCCCTCCAACGTGTGCGTACGTCCGCTGTCGTCGTGCCACATCGACCACAACATCGGCGTGTCGGTCGACCCGGGCGCGACCACGTTGCAGCGGATGCCGTACCGGGCCACCTCCAGGCCGAGCGACTTGGTGAACATCGTGGCCGCGGCCTTGGAGGCGGCGTAGCCGGCCATCTTCGCGCGCGGCGTACTGCCGCCGTTCGAGGACACCGTGACCAACGCGCCCTCGCCGCGCGGCGCCATGCGGTCGACCACGGCGCGGGACATGTGGAACACCCCGCCGACGTTGACCGCGAACATGTCCGCCCAGTCGCGGTCGGACATCTCGCGGACCGGGCCGAGCCGCAATACGCCGGCCGCGTTGACCAGGAAGCGCACCGGGCCCAGCTGCGCCTCGACCGCCGCCACGGTGGCCTCGACCTCGTCCGCGTCGGTGACGTCGGCGGGGAAGGCGGTCACGGGCAGGCCTTCGGCGACCAGCTCCGCGACGTACTTGCGCAGCCGGTCCGCGTCCCGGTCCACCGCCGCCACCATCGTGCCGCGCTCGGCGAGCGCGCGCACCACCGTGCCGCCGATCCCCCCGGCGGCGCCGGTGACCACCGCGACCTCGTTCGTCATGTCGATTGCCCTCCTGTCGCTTGATGTGCCGAGCCCGACCCGGCCTCGGCCGCCGTCCACGCGTCGGGCGCGACCTCGGCGTCCCAGGCGGCCAGGACGAGCAGTGCCTGCTCGACCGTCAGGCGCGGATCGCAGAAGCTGGTGTAGACCTCGCCCGCCCGGTCGGCCTCCCACGTGTCGAATACGCACTCCGTGACCTGGTCCGGGGTGGTCTCCAGGTGCACGCCGCCCGGGTGTTCGCCGGCCTCGGCGAGCACCGCGCGAAACGCGGCGACCTCGCGGCGGAGCGTGCGTACGTAGCGCGTCTTGTAACCGCGTTCGGTCACCACGGTGTTGCCGTGCATCGGGTCGTTCAGCCACACCACCGGATGACCGGACGCGCGCACCGCGCGGACCAGGGCGGGCAGCCGTTCGGCGATGGTGTCCGCGCCCATCCGGATGATCAGGGTGAGTCGGCCCGGCACACGGTCCGGGTCCAACCGCAGGCACAGTTCGATCAGTTCGGCCGGGTCGATGTCCGGGCCGACCTTGACCGCGACCGGATTGACCACCTTCGCGAGCAGCGCCACGTGCGCGCCGTCGACCTGGCGGGTGCGTGCGCCGATCCACGGCCAGTGCGTCGAGGTCAGCAGCAGATCACCGGACTCGGTCCGCCGCACCAGGGGCAGTTCGTAGTCCAGGACCAGCGCCTCGTGGCTGGTCCACACCGGCACCCTCGGGTGGGCGGCCCGGTGCCGATCCAGGTGTCCCATGATCTCGGACGCGGCCAGATAGCCGGTGACCAGACGCAGCGGATCGGGCTGCCGCTCCTCCGCCACCGGCTTGGGGCCGTTGACCAAGTGGCCTCGGTAGACCGGAAGTTCGATGCCGCCGACATACTCGGTCGGGCGGGATCGGGGCTTGGCGAACTGGCCCGCGATGCGACCGACGCGCACGACGGGGCGGCGGCCGAGCCGTTCCATCGCACCGGCGAGCAGGTCGAGGACGGCGATCCGCCGGGCGACATCGGCCTCGCCGCACTCCCCGGGATCCTCGGCGCAGTCGCCGGCCTGGATCACCTCCGCCGCGCCCGCGCTCACCTGCGCGAGGCCGCGGCGCAGCGTACGCACGTCGGTTTCGCCGACCAGGCCGGGGCGTCCCGCCAGCGTTTGTCGAACACTGTGGATCTGGGCGTCGTCCTCCCAGTCCGGCTGTTGCGCGGCCGGTCGCCGCAGAATTGGCAGCAGGTCACTGGTCAATGCCGGCTCCAGCGATTGAATGCCCACCCGGACGGCCGCGGTTATTCGGCGCGGCCGTCCGGTCTCGGAATTTACTTGGACGGTGATCCGAAACGACTGAAGAGAACACGCCCCCACCCTCGCTCTTTTGTCCGAACGCGCCAAGGGCGGGGGTTCCGGTTCGTCAGGTCGGTGCGAGTCTGTCAGCTGGCCGGACATCTGACAGATTCGCGGAAATCGGCTTGGCCGAGGATTTAGCGTCTGCGAGGGTGCCGGTACGGGCCGAAATCCGGGATCGAAAAGCGGGCGTGGATACGCACCGGGAAATGAATTCGGACCCGGTGTCGGGGATCGTTCAGCTCGTGCCCGAGGGGTTGGAGATCACGTACCGCCAACAGCCGTCGGCCCCCCGCCGGGCGACATCGGTCGCGGTGCCCTCGATGTGCACGTGGACACCGTCCGGGCCCACCCCGTCGTGCACGTAGTCGTTGATCACCAGGGCGATGTCGCCGACGACGTAGACGTTGCGCAGCGAGACGGCGATCGGGATGCGATGGCGCAGCACCGTCGGGAGCGCGGCCCGCCGCTGCGCGCCCGCCGTGGTGACCCCCGGCTCGCGCACATGCATGCCCTCCGGTTCGAAAAGCTCCTGGAGCAGTTCGAGGTTCCGGTCGTTGAAGGCACCCACGAACGTGTGCAGGAGCTCGGCCGGCTCGGCGGGAAGGCGTACGTCGTTTCGAATGGCAGACATGGTTCGAGTACAGCATCAGGCGGCGGAGTCGGACAGAACCGAGGGGCATGTCTGTCACCTCGGGTTTTCCGGCCCCGGCAATACCTCGGCGGACCTGACAGATCCCGAAATCATATCTGGGCCGATCTTTTGTCGGCCCGGCATGATGTCGGCGATATCCGCCCACGCCGAGACGATATCGGCTCACCGGGAGCGTACCCCTTGACCAACATCACCATCATCTTCCATTCGCGCAGCGGTAACATTTACCAGCTCGTCGAAAAGGCCGCGCAGACGGCTCGGGCCGCGGGCGCCGAGGTGCGCGTGCGCAAGGTGGCCGAGTTGCCCGATCCGATGATCCTGGACAAGCAGGCGTATCAGGATCTGGCGACCGTCACGGCGGACATCCCGGAGGCGGGCCTGGACGACCTGGTGTGGGCCGACGCGATCATGATCGGCACGCCGGTCCACTACGGACTGCCCGCGCCGCAGATCCTGAACTTCTTCGACCACACCGGACCGGTCGCCATTCCGGGCAAGTTGATGAACAAGGCGGTCTCCGCGTTCGCCTCGGGGTCGATGCCGCACGCGGGCCAGCAGGCGACGATCCTGGCGCTGCACAACGCGTTCTGCCACTGGGGTTCGGTGATCGTCTCCAACGGTTCGGCCGCGGCGGTGCTGCACCAGCCCGGCAACGGCGCGCCGTACGGTACCGGCACCATCTCGCGGCACGAGGCGAACAGCGTCACCGACGACAACCTCGGCGCGATCGAGTACCAGACGCTGCGCACCCTCCAGGTCGCGGGCGCGCTCAAGCGCGGCCTCGAACCGGAGCCGGGGATCACCCTGGTGAGCGAGGAACGGCTGCGGAAATTCGGCCTCGACATCTGAGGCGAGCACGATCCGGCGACGGGCGCCGTCCGGCCTTGGGCGCCGTCCGGCGACACGAACGAACCGAGGAACCCCGCATGACATTTCGCGACACCGCGTGGCCGGAGGGTACGCCCTGCTGGGTGGAGGTCCGGGTCTTCGATCCCAAACACACGAGCGAGTTCTACGGGGCCCTGTTCGGGTGGGAATTCCTGGACCGGGGCGAGGAGTACGACCACTATCTGACGGCGAGTCTGGCCGGTCGCACGGTCGCCGACATCGGTCCCCGGTTCGAGGGGCCGGCGGACGCGCCGTCGGCGTGGCTGGTCTGCATCGCGGTCGAGAGCGCCGACGCGGTGGCGGAGCGGATCGTCCGGGCGGGCGGGACGCTGACGGTCGAGCCGACCGACGTCGGCACGCACGGCAGGTTCGCGGTGGCGGCCGACCCGGGCGGGGCGGTGTTCGGGATCTGGCAGGCGGACGAGTACTTCGGCGCCGAGGTCGCGGACGTACCCGGCGCGGCGGTGTGGCACCGGTGCCTGACCCGGGATCATGCGGCGGCGCAGGCGTTCTATGTCGAGGTGTTCGGCTACACGGTCACGTCCGGGCCCGATGGGCCGGACGGCTCGGGCGGTGGCCCGGACGCGGCGGCCGGCGTCGTGTTGCGGCTCGACGGCCGCCCCGTGGCCGGCCTCGCCGAGGCGGGCGCGGGGGCGGCGTCGCACTGGTTGGTCACGTTCGGGGTCGCCGAGTTGGCGACCGCGGTGACGACGGTGACCGCGTCGGGTGGGTCCGTCGTGACCGGTCCCTACGACACGCCGCGCGGCCCGAGCGTCCTGGTCGCCGACGAGCAGGGCACCCCGTTCGAGGTCGTCGCGGTGAACGCGGCGACCTGACGGAGCGGCACCCGAAAATCGTCCCGAAGTCCGCTGCGTGCGGGCTTCGGGACGATGTCGTGTCCGGGGTTCGACGGTGCCCCCAACCGCTGTGTCCACACGCGGGCACGAAGCGTGAACAGGGGGCGGGAGTAAGGGAGTTGCCCACATCCGGGGGCGCCTGTCATGGCATGCTGCGCGTCATGGTGGGTGATGCGCTGTCGGGGCGGTTGGTGCCGGACCGTCTGTGGGAGTTGGTGGTTCCGTTGTTGCCGGGGTTCGGGGTGCGGCGGCAGGGGGGTGGTCGGGCGCCGGTGGAGGAGCGTGCGGTGTTCACGGCGGTGGTGTTCGTGCTGACCAGTGGGTGTGCGTGGCGGCAGTTGCCGAGGTGTTTCGGGGTGGCGTCGCCGACGGCGCATCGTCGGTTCACGGTGTGGACGAACGCCGGGGTGTGGCCGCGGCTGCACCGGGCCGTACTCGACCACCCGCACTCCCGCGACGAGATCGAATGGGGCGAGGCGATCGCCCTGGCCGCCACCGCCCGCCGCACCCGAGACTCGTGAGCGCAGGGGTCGCACACGTGACCCCGCGCGGGCCCGGACACGACGAGGGGCCCGCGCGCCGACATGCCCGCCCGGGCCCCGACCACGTACCGATCCGCGTCCCTGGGGCGTGTCTTCAATCTCCCGTCGGGCGGGAGATTGAAGACACGCCCTAGTCGAACGCGATCTGCACCGTGCCGTCGGTGATCACCTTGACCGGCAGCCGGTCCAGCTTGATGCCGAACCACTTGTCGTACGCGGTCAACAGCTCCTGCTCGTCGGTGATCGTCACGCTCTCCCGACGGTCGCCCTCGACCCGGCTGAACCGGTCCTCCTTGAGGGTGACCCGGCCGGTCTCGGTCGGCAGCGAGCAGAACAGGTTCTGCAGGAACGGCGAGTCCGGCGCGGTGCGGTACCACCACAGCGTGGGCGCGAAGTCGGACAGTTCGCACGGCACGTCGTAGACCCGGTACAGCGCCGTGTCGTTCGCCACGACGTCGATGCCGCCGTCGTCGGCCCGCTCGATCCGGAACGCGCCGTTCGGGTCGTCCTGGACCGCGTCGGTGTCCAGGGACAGCGGATACCTGCTGTTGCGACCGAAGCCGACGTCGACGAGCCATTCCCCGCCGTCGATCCGGACCTTGAGCGCGAGATGGCACAGCGGGGCGGTGAGATTGCCCTTGATCCACACCCGGCCCGGCATTATCGATACCTCGTAACCGAGGCTTTGCAGCAGGAAGGAAAGTGCCGGATTCACCTCGTAACAACCGCCGCCCCGACGCTCGTGGACGACCTTCGCGACCACCCTTTCGTCCATCAGGATGTCTTCGCCGAGGTGATAGCTCAAATTCTCGAAGGGAACCGCGAAGAGGTGCCTCCGGTTCAACTCGCGCAGCGACTCCAGGTCGGCCCGCTCCGGCCGTTCCGCGGCGATGCGATCCAGGTATGCGGATACCATGGCGTCGTCGATCACGTCAGCGATCCCCTTTCTGATTCCGAGTGGTCCGCGAATCGCGGGAAGAGTTCGGCCGCATTGCCCAACTGGATGCGGGTCAGCTCGTCCGGCGAGAACGCGCCGTGGTCGACGATGAATCGGCCGTTCTCCGCACTGAACGATTCCGGCATGAACGGGAAGTCGGAGCCGACCAGGATCCGGTCCGGTCGGGCGAACGAGCGCACCGAGGCGAACGCGTGCGGATCGCCGATCATGGCGGTGTCCGAGTAGAGCTTTTGCAGGTACCCGATCGGGTCCTCGGGCAGCCGCTCGGCGAGGTCGGACACGATCAGCGGCCCGAGCGCGAGGCGGCCGGCGAAGTACGCCATGCCACCGCCGCCGTGGGACAGGATCAGCCGCAGCCCGGGGTGCCGCTCCAGCGTGCGGTTGTACAGGAGCTGCGCGGTCAGCCGGACCGTCTCGAACGGGAACTCGCAGAGCGAGGCCGGGAGTCCGAAGGCGGGCTGGCCGGTGGACGGGGGCACCGTCGGGTGCACGAACATCGGCACCCGGCGGCGCGCCGCCTCGGCCAGGAACTCGTCGAGCGACGGGTCGCCGAGGTAGACCCCGTTGTAGTTGGTGATCAGCCCGACGCCGTCGAGGCCGAGCACGTCCTGGCAGTACTCCAACTCGGCCAGGGCCGCGTCCACGTGCGGCAGCGGCAACACCGCGAAGGCGCCCAGCCGACCCGGGTGCCGGGACACCAGCTCGGCCATGAACTCGTTGATCCACCGGGCCAGATGGGCCCCGGTGTCCGCGTCCACCGCCGGCACCCCCGGCCAGACGTTGACCACGGCCGCCCGGATTCCCTGCCGGTCCATCATGTCCAGGCTGGTTTCGATTTTCCACGCCGGTTTGTCGACGCCGGGCAACGTCGATGCGAACCCGAGTCTCCGCAGTTCCTCGACATAGAATTCGGGAACGATGTGGTGATGTACGTCGATGGCGTTCGACCAAGGCGTGCCCACGGCCACGGAAGCGCTTGTCCGCATGAATTTCCTTCGTCCAGACGGTCCGGCACAGCAATGCTCGACCCTACTTTCGGCGTCGGGGAGTGTCGATGTGCCGGCGGTGAGTCTGTCACCTTCTGCGGACCGGTCGGTTTCCGCGCCGCCGACCGAGATGACAGTTCCCGATGCATTGTCTGGAAATCCCGCGACACCGCTGCCAATCTTTCCGGGCAGAGCAGCCGCACCGGGCGTCGATCGTGTCGTCGGCCCGGATTGCTGTTCCGCGCCGACACGAGATGGGTGAATATGACTACGCACGCAGTCGGAGCACCGGGTGGGGACGCGGTCGGGATCCTCGGTACCGGCTCCTACCTCCCCGGCGACGTGGTGACCAATACCGACGTCGGCACACCGGCCGGAGTGACCGACGAGTGGATCACCCGCAAGACCGGGATCCGCGAGCGCCGTTGGGCCAAGGCCGACGAGGCCACCTCGGACCTGGCGGCGATGGCCGCGCGAGCCGCCCTCGGCAACGCCGGCGTCCGGGCCGAACAGGTCTCGCTCGTGATCGTGGCGACATCCACGCCGGACTCGCCGCAACCCCCGACCGCCGCCGCCGTCGCGGCCGAACTCGACGTCCCCGCGGGCACCCCGGCGTTCGACCTCAACGCCGTGTGCAGCGGCTTCGTCTTCGCGCTCACCACCGCGGAGCGGATGATCCGGGGCACCGGCGGCCACGCCGTGGTGATCGGCGCCGACATCTACTCGCGCACCCTCGATCCGAGCGACCACCGCACCTCGGTGTTGTTCGGCGACGGCGCGGGCGCGGTGGTGCTCGGCCCCGGTACCGGCCGCGGGGTGCTGGCCACCCGACTGGCCACCTATCCGGCGGAGCGCCAGTTGATCCGGGTGCCCGCCGGCGGCTCCCGGATCCCGGCCTCGCCGGCGTCCCTCGATCAGGGCCTGCACTACTTCCGGATGGACGGGCGGGCGGTCCGCGACTTCGTGGCCGAGCAGGTCGGCCCGCTGATCCGCGCCTTCCTGGCGGAGCACGCGCCGAACCCCGCCCGGCCGCCGCACTTCGTGCCGCACCAGGCCAACGGCCGGATGATCGAGGCCCTCGCCGACGACCTCGGCTTCCCGATCGAGCGCACGCACACCACCGTCGAACGTTTCGGAAATACCGGCGCGGCGTCCATACCCATTTCCCTGGATGCCGCCGCCGACCGCTTCGAAGCCGGCGATTCGGTACTGCTCGCCGGTTTCGGCGGGGGCATGGCCGTCGGTCTGGCACTCGTCGAATGGGACGGGCCGCGCGGCGCGGATTGACGGACATCCGACGACACCTGACGAATCCGACCACCGTTTCGTTGTACCGGGCGGCCGGTGCCCGGGATGATTTCATCCATGAGTGAAAGCAGCGTCACCACCCCCCTGTTCGAGGTCGATTTCGAAACGCGCGTGGGGAAATCGCCGGCGGCCGTCTACGCCGTGCTCAGCGATCTGCCGCGCTGCCGCGAGTGGAGCGAGGAGTGCACCGGCGGGGAATGGGTCGAGGGCGCGCCGGGCGCGGTCGGATCCGTCTTCCGCGGCGAGAACTTCCGTCGTACGGACGTGGTTTCGTGGGCTCCCGTGGTCCGCGGCGTCTGGCACACGCACGCCGAGGTGGTGGCCGCCGAACCCGGGCGCCGCTTCCGCTGGGCGATGCGGACCAACGACGGGCGGGCCCAGGACAGCGTCTGGGGATTCGACATCGCCCCGGCCCCGGGCGGATCGAAACTCGTGCACACCTTCCGGATGGGCACCGCCACGGAGGGAATCCGGGGCATCACCGCCGAGATGACCGAGGACGAGAAGAAGAGATTCTTCGCCGAATGGGGAGCGAAGCTCGAAAAGGACATGGCGGCCACCGTGGCGCGGCTCAAAAAGGTCATCGAGGCCGACTGAGCGCACCTCGACCGGCCGGCGCCGATATGACACAGGTGAATCGAGAATGACACATGCTTCTGCAGCGCATAGGTAATCGCGGTATACGCCTGGGCACGCTGTTCGACCGGGCCGCCGCCAAATACCCGTCGAACGTGCTGATGCTCGACCACGACCTGGACATCGCCCCGGAACGCGGCCGCAGCATGACGATCGCGGACGCCGCCGAACTGGTGAGCGACCTGGGCACCCGGTTGTGGCGCGCGCGGGTACGGCCCGGCGACCACGTGGTGGTGTACAAGGGCAACGCGTTCGACATCACCCTGCTGGCCGTCGCGGCCGCGCGGATCGGTGCCGTTCCGGTACTGCTGTCCCCGTACCTGGACGGCGAGACGGTGACCGCGCTGCTCGACCGGGTCGAGCGGCCGGTGCTGATCACCGACGCCGCCAAGCTCGAATCCGCGCTCCCCGACACCGTGTTCACCCACGCCGACCGGGTCCTGCTGGCCGCGGGCGAACACCCGCGCGCGACGAGCCTGGCCGAGCCCGCCGCGGCTCCGCACGTCCCGGCGCTGTGGATGCCGCCGGAGCACCCGACACTGGTGACGCACACCTCGGGCACCACCGGGATCCCGAAGCTGGCCGTGCACACCGGCTACAGCCTGGAGGCCCGCTACCGGCCGCAGGCGCTGGCGACGACGCTGATGCGCCGGCGCGAAACGGTGGCCATGCACGTCTCGTTCGTGCACTCCCGGCTGTTCACCGCGCTGGCCATCTCGCTGCTTCGCGGCTTCCCCGTCGCGGTGCTGGCGAACCCGGACCCGGAGCACGCCGCGACGTTGTTCGCGCGCTGGCGGCCCGCCGTACTGGAGGCGCACCCGAACACCTACCTCAGCTGGGAACGACTCGCGGACGACCCGCGCGCGCCGCTGTCCAACGTCAAGTTCTTCAGCAGCACCTTCGACGCGCTGCACCCGCGCACGGTGCGCACCCTGATCGGCGCGTCCCGGCGCCGCGCGCCGAAGTTCGGGCAGATCTACGGACAGAGCGAGGTCGGCCCCAGCGTGGCCCGCTCCTACGGGCGCAACCGCTCGCCGGAGGCCGACGGACGGTGTGTGGGCATCCCCTTCCCCGGGATGACCGGGGTCCGGGTGATCAGTCGGGACGGCAATCCGCCCTCGCCGACCTCGCCCGGGTTCATCGAGATCAGCAGCGACGGTCGTATCCACACCTACCTGGGCGAGCAGGAGCGGTTCCACAAGCAGGCCGATCGGGAGTGGTGGCGGATGGGCGACCTCGGCTACCGCACCCGGTGGGGTTGTCTGCACCTGATGGACCGGGAGGTGGACGAGATCCCCGGCTTCGGCAGCACGCTGGACGTGGAGGACCGACTGTTCACCCGGCTCGACGAGTTGGCCGAGGTGGTCATCGTGCCGATGCCGGAGGGCCCGCCCCGGCCGGTGGTGTGCACCAAGGACGACCGGCCGCTGGACCACGCCGCCTGGCGCGCCGCGGTGGCCGATCTGCCGCGGATGGCCGAGCCGACGCAGTGGCGCAAAGCCGACCTGCCGCAGACGGCCACCACCAAGATCAAGCGCCTGGAGCTGATCCGACTGCTCGACGGCACCTCCGGCGGGTCGCAGTTCGGGGAACCGGCGTGAGTACGATCGCCGTCGCCGGCGGCGGCATCGGCGGCCTCGCCTCGGCGCTCGCCCTTGCCGCCCGCGGCCACGACGTCGTGGTGTGCGAACGCAACGCCGGATTCACCGAGTTGGGCGCCGGCATCCAGCTCGCCCCCAACGGGATGCACGCGCTCGACCGCCTCGGCCTGGCCGAGGCGGTCGGCCGGATCGCCGTCCCCGTGGGCGAACTGCGCTTCATGGACGGGGTCACCGGGGAACACGTGGTGGCCATGCCGCTGGACCGGCACTACCGCGACCGCTTCCGCAACGCGTATGTGGTGGTGCACCGGGGCGAGTTGTACCGGCTGCTGCTCGACGCCTGCCGAAGCCACGCGCGGATCGACCTGCGGGCCGCGCACGCGGTGGTCGGCTACGCGCACGAGGCGGACGCGGTACGGGTGTTGCTCGCCGACGGGGCGAGCCTGGGCGCCGACGCGCTGATCGGGGCCGACGGGTTGCACTCCGCGGTCCGCGCGCAGTTGGTCGGCGACGGCGCGCCGCGCAACGCCGGCATCACCGTGTACCGCTCGATCGTGCCGATGGAGCGGGTGCCGACGCAGCTGCGCCACATGTCGGTGACGTGGTGGGCCGGACCGGGGCGGCACTTCGTGCACTACCCGATCGCCGGCGGGCGCTTTCTCAACCTGGCGCCCAGCGCGGAGAACACGCCCGCCGAGACCTTCTCGGGGGTGTCGGTGCCGGCGTCCGAGGTGCTCGGCGAGTTCGGCGCGCTCTGCGCGAGCGCGCTGCGGTTGCTCGAACTGGGCGCCGACTGGAAGGCGTGGGTGCTGGTCGATCGGGAACCGGTGGACGGTTGGACGGACGGGCGGGTCGCCCTGCTCGGCGACGCGGCGCACCCGATGCTCCACTACGCGGCCCAGGGCGCCTGTATGGCCCTCGAGGACGCCGTGGTCCTGGGTGACCTGTTGGACTGCCCGGCAGGGTGGTTCGCGGCCCGTCTGGGCCGGTACAACTCCGTCCGCCGGGAGCGCACCGCCCGGGTGCATCGGCTGGCCCGGGACAGCATCGCGCTGTGGCACGCCGCGGACGCGGCGGCGCAGGCCCGCAACGAGGCGCTGTCCGCGATGTCGCCGGGCGAGCTGTACGACTTCGTCGCGTGGCTGCACGGCACACGGGACTTCGCCGGCTCGCCGTCCGTCACCCCGGCGATCCCGGATCCTTCGGAGAACTCCGTGTACACCCTGGGCGGTCGGCTGGACCCGACCGAAGCGCCGACGTCGAGGACACCATCCCGGTCGCCCCGAAATGCGGCGATCGGCTCACCCGGGTCGTCCGTGCGAAGTGCCGGTACCTACACCCTCGGCGGCTGGCTCGAACCGGCCGAGGACCCGCAACCGGCGACGCCGGCCCGGTCGCACCGAAGCCCGGCCGCCGGTTCACCCGCGTCCCCGCGCAGCGCGGCGGGCGCGAAGGAGTCGCCGAAGTCCCTGTGATCCACACGATTCATGTGCCGCACGTGCTGCGTGCGAGGCATGTGTTCCCTCCGCGGCCGCGGCCGTGCCCGGCGCCGGCGGGCCCGGGGAGCCGCCGAGCGCACGGGTCAGGCCGAGACGCGCTTTTGTGCGGGATACACGTAGGGCGCCTTGTTCCGTCGTTGGGCCAACTGCGCGCGCCCCGCGCCGGCGGCCAGGTGTCGCTTGGGTCCGACGGCCCACGGCGGATCCGTTTCCGCCCCGGACGCGTCGAACAGCGCGGCGGCCTTCGCGGACAACCGTCTACAGGCCGCCTCGTCGCCCAACTGGGCGTGCGCGCGCGCCTCGTGCGAGGCCAGCAACGAGCGCAGCACGGTCGGCGCCGAGGCGTTGGCCCCTGCGTCGGCGAGCCGGATCAAGCGCAGCGCGTCCAGGCCGTTGCCGGCGCGCATGAGGTGATAGCTCAGGCAGGACAGGATGTACGCGCCCAGATTCGGGTCGCCCGCGAGGCCGGCCGCACGCAGGCCGGCGAGCAGGTATTGCTGGCCCTGCGCCCGCTTGCCGTGATCCGCGGCCAACCAGCCCGCGAGTTGGGCCAGTTCGGCGATGGCCCCGTACAGCCGCCTGGCGGTCGGTGCGTCGAAGGACGCGTTTCTGGTCAGGTGTCGGGCCCAACGCAGCTCGTGCACCACCCAGTTCAGCACGAGGGCGCTGTTCTGCGCGTCGCCGAGGCGGCGCAGCCGGGCGATCCGGCCGAAGAGCATGTCGATCATCTCGGGATCCAGCTCGGCGCCCTCCGTCCGGGCGGAAGCCGGCCTGCTCTCGGCGGTCAGCCAGTCCACGGCGAGCAGGACCAGGCCCGCTCCGGGCACCAGGAAGGGCGCCTGCAGTTGTTCCTCGTCGTCCTGCTCGACGAGCGGGCGGAGGATGCGGTCGACGTGCTCCTCGGACCACGGCGGGCTCAGTCGGAGGTCGCTGTCGTTTCCCGTCGATTCCGCCTCGGGAAAACGCTGCGGCCAGATATGGCGGATTTCGACGACTCGGCCGAGACTCTCCGATAAAATGGTTGCCACGAAGCCGGGTACCCGCCCCCGCGGATATGCTCCCTTGATCCAACCGTACGGCGCCTTGAGGCTGACGGTGCCATCCCCGTACCGTCGATTGATTTCTCGGGCCAAACGCTCCGGAGTCCACTGCAGGATTTCCAGAGATATTGCGAGTCGAGAATCTTTCCCCATCGGTGCATCTCCCCCTTGAAACGCTCCTTTGAGTGTGCGGCCGGATGCCGCCATGATATGGATCAAGATTGTCACACCTGTGGCATCAAAACGCCACAGCGCGCTTCCGCGTCTTATATGGTTCGGCCGGCCGGCCGGCGGCCGACGGGGGGTCGCGCCCCCTGCGGAGAGTCGCGAAGAGCGGGTCGGCGGGCCGACGCCGCAGGTGCCCGGACCCGCCGCGACGGGCCGCCCGGGTGGGGCCGCCGCCCACTCGCTCGGGCTCCGTCGATACCCCTGACCTGCACGGGAATCGGCTCGTCGGGAGTCGGTACGCGGCGGGCCGGAGCGCTCGACCGGGGTCGACGCCGCGGTTCGCGAACGTCACCCAGCGGGGCCGGCACGGGGGTGTCGAGGGAGTCGCCGGCTCATTCTCGCTCTGAGACGAACGGCCGGATCCCGCCGGTCCGGATCCGGGTGCCCCGGTCCGGCCGGCGACCGGAAGGACCGCCTCGCACCGCGCGATTGCCTCGCGCGAGTGCGGGTGGTCGAGTACCGCCCGGTGCAGCCGCGGCCACACCCCGGCGTTCGTCCACACCGTGAACCGACGATGCGCCGTCGGCGACGCCACCCCGAAACACCTCGGCAACTGCCGCCACGCACACCCACTGGTCAGCACGAACACCACCGCCGTGAACACCGCACGCTCCTCCACCGGCGCCCGACCACCCCCCTGCCGCCGCACCCCGAACCCCGGCAACAACGGAACCACCAACTCCCACAGACGATCCGGCACCAACCGCCCCGACAGCGCATCACCCACCACCACGGGCGGGCGCACCACCGGACAGGTGACCCCATATGAGACACAAGCCCGCCGTCGCGGACGCAACTCGGCCCGTTCGGAGGTGCTTTGGGATCCGGGGGTGATTTTCGGAGACGATGTCACATATAGGTAGATGACGGCACCATCCATTTCGGATGGTGCCGTCATCTCCCGTCTACGGGCCTGCTCCCGTGGCTACTTGCTGCCCCAGGAACCGATCCGCATAACTTCCTTCACGAGCACGTCACGAAAGGTCGGAACACCCTTCGTGGTGAACACCGCGGTGACCGTTCGGACATGCTCGTTCTCGGTCACCTCGCGCAGGAGGGAATGCGCCAGGTCGATGCGCGAGGTATAAAGCCCCGGCGTCTCCGGTGCGGCGAAGTGGTAATCGGTGAGCGTGTCCGTGTTGTAGAGCGCCGACGGCCGGATGATCGTCCAGTCCAGATCGGTCGCGCGCACGATCTGCTCCATGCGAAGCATGTCCGCGTAGAGCGTGCGGCCGATCCTGGTCAGCGTCGGATAGATCATCCGCCGATAGAGGAAGGACTCCTGGAGCGGCTTTTCCCCGGCCGAGGGAGGAGAGCTGACCGCAAGCAGTCGAGAACTCACACAGGCCAACCGCTTGACGCCGTGCGCGGACATCGCGTCGGTGATATTGGTGAGCCCCCGGGAGAGCACCGTGACGGGCTCTCGCCCATAGGGTATTCCCAGGATGGAAATGATCGCGTCCTGCCCGATCACCGCCTGCTCGACCGCGTCCTTGTCGAATACGTCCGCGCCGACCGTCCGCAACAGCGGGTCGCTCAGCGGAAAACTGTCGGGCCGGCGGACGACGGCGGTCAGCTCGTGACCATCGGCGATCGCCAGTTCGGAGAGGCGTCGTCCGGTCGAACTATTCGCTCCGAATACAGCGATCTTCATAGGCTTTTCTCCATCTCGGCGGGGTGGGCGCGGCTCCGACTTTCGTGGATTTCCGGCGGATGCCGGCGGACTACGGCTTGGTGGCCGTGAACAGACCGAACGGCGGGTTCGCCACGAAGTCCGCCCAGTAGCCCTTCGTCGACACGCCCGCGACGTGTCCCGGGGCCAGGTTCGGCCGGCGCCGGATGTCGACCAGACCGGCTCGGGCCATGGCCTCCTCGGTGATACCCGCGGGCCAGAAGAATCCGTCGAAGCCGACCGGCGGTTCGACATCCATTTGGATGTGGATGACCTGGAGGTCCCCGTGCTTTTCCTTCGGGGTGATGGACAGGCCGTAACGCGGGTAGACGGACATCTTCTCGATGTCGATGTCCGGGTTGGAGCACAGCGCCACCATGGTGCCGCCGGACTTGAGGTTCCGGGTGCAGCGCAGAACCATCTCGTAGTACTCCTCGACGTCCTTGGCGTGCACGAACGCCCAGATCGGCGCGACGACGTCGAACTCGCCGAGCACGGGCAGCCGCGCGGCGTCCCAGACGTCGAACGTGATGCCCAGCGGGTCCTTCTCCTCGACCTCCCGGGCACAGTCGATCATGCTCTTCTCGATGTCCACACCGACTACGTGCTCGGCGCCCAGACGCTTGAACAGGCGCGAGTAGTAGCCGGTGCCGCAGGCGACGTCCAGCACCGACTTCCCGGTCAGATCGGGAAGGCCCCCGAGCAGTGTCTCCCGTTCGACGAAGGCGTAAGGAAGGTTCTTCACGCTGTCGTACTGGGTGCTCGAGGCCTGGTACTGCTCGCTGATCCTGTCGAGGTGGACGGTCTTCTGCATCATCCTTGACCTTTCTTGGGAACAGCACGGTTCTTGGGCACAGCACGGTGAACCGACCGGAGTCGGGCCCCCGACCTCCATGGCGCGGAGGAGATCAGGAGAAGATCTTCTGGACCTTCCGGGACACCCATTCGCTCACCGTCACGGTGTCGAAACGATCCACCGCGGACGATTCGGAGAACGGCTGCATGGGCTCGATCGAGGCGTCGTAATTGGGCAGGTAGAAATACGGCATGGTCAGCCGGGAAGTGGTGTCCCCGGGCTCCGGATTGACCACCCGGTGCATCGTCGACACCCAGCGGCCACCGGTCCACAGGGCCATCAGGTCGCCGAGGTTCACCACGAAACTCCCCGGAATGGCGGAGACGTCGCGCCATTCGGTGCCCTGGAGCACCTGGAGTCCCTTGCGGTCGTCCTCCATGTGCAGGACGGTAACGCTGCCGAAGTCGGTGTGCGGGCCCCGGCGCAACTGTCCCGGCA
Source organism: Embleya australiensis (assembly GCF_051903075.1). NCBI lineage: Bacteria > Bacillati > Actinomycetota > Actinomycetes > Kitasatosporales > Streptomycetaceae > Embleya > Embleya australiensis. Next base: position 5,934,901 of record NZ_CP182422.1, on the reverse strand, counting down.
ACGGCGGCTCGATTTGCGGCGGGTAATAGTTGACCGCGACCGACGAACCGTGGTGGTCGTGCTTGTCCTCGAAGAAGTCCTCGTCCAATTCCAGGGCCAGGGCCATCAGTCGCATGAGATCCGCGCACAGATCCCCGACCACCCGCATGTATTCCTGCCAGGTGGACCGGAAGTCCGGCGGATTCTTCGGCCAGATGTTCTTGTGGGTCCAACTCGCCCACTCGTCGCCGAGTTGCCCGCGTTCCTGGTCGCTCAACTCGCCGGTGACATGTGCGGCGAAGGTCTCGCACAGGTCCGGCGGCGTCTGCAGATCCAGACTGCGGGCGAGGGTGCCGCCGGCGCGGCGATATCCGGAGACCCCGGGGCGATTCGCGATGAGGTCCTTCTCCTCCTCCGGGAGTTTGAAGAAGGAATTGGTTCGGTCGAACATACGGTCGATGAGTTCCCGGGGCACCCCGTGACCCACGATGATGAAGAACCCGGAACTCGAACACGCATTGCCGATCGCCTTGGCGATGGCTGCCCGCCCGCGAGCCGTGTCCCTGGACGATAGGTCGATGACCGGCACGAAACCGTCGGCCACGGTGACGGTCGACTCGTCACTACCCACGGGATACTTCCTCTCTGACTCAGTGACTCTCCGCCTCTGTGCGTCTTTGGCTTCGATGACTCCGACGCGGCGAATCCTTGACGTTTCCATGATGTTTCGCCGACTTTCCCGAACACTCGGCCGCGATCGGCGCCACGCTTTGACACTAGGCGGGGTCGCCGGTGCCGGCCATGTCCGGCAGCAAAATCTGTCAACTCATCCGGACGCGGCCGAATTTCGCGCTCGATTTCGCGAAAAGCCAACGACAGATGGCCGATCCGCGCGATGAACAACCCCCGCGAGGGAGCGGTTCATCGGCGGATCGGCCGCTGGAAGGAATGGGCCCCTCCTATGCGCTACGCGTCGGTGGCGAACAACTTCTGTATTTTTCGTGACATCCACTGCCCGGCCGTCACCGTGTCGTATCGGTCGATGGCGCGCGTTTCCCGGAAGGGACGCATCGGCTCGATCGGCGCGTCGTGGTTGGGCATGTAGAAGAACGGGATGGTCAGTCGGGACGAGGTGTCCCCGCGCGCCGGGTTGACCACCCGGTGCATCGTCGACACCCAGCGCCCGCCGGTCCACAGGGCCATCAGGTCGCCGATGTTGACGACGAACGTGCCCGGGATCGCCGGGACGTCACGCCACCTCGTCCCGCCCTGGAGCACCTGGAGGCCGCCGCGTTCGTCCTCCTGGTAGAGCACGGTCAGCCCGCCGAAGTCCGTGTGCGGACCCCGGCGCAGCTGACCCGGCAACGGCGGTTCCAGTTGCGGCGGGTAGTAGTTGACCGTGACCGACGAGCCGTGGTGGTCGAACTTGTCCTCGAAGAAGTCCTCGGCCAACCCGAGGGCCAGGGCGAACAGCCGCATGAGGTCCGCGGACAGCTCCCCTATCACCGCCATGTACTCCTGCCAGACCGGCTTGAAGTCGGCGGGTTCCTCGGGCCAGATGTTGGCCAGCGTCCAGGTCGCCCACTGATCGCCGAGCCGACGACGCTCCTCGTCGCCCAACTCGCCCGTGGTGTGCGCGGAGAAGGCTTCGCACAGGTCCGGAGGCGACGTTCGACCGATGCTGCGCGCGGTCGTGCCGCCCATCCGGCGGAAGCCGGATACGCCGGGGCGATTGGCCACCAGGTTCTTCTTCTCGTCCGGCAACGTGAAGAAGCCGTTGGTCGCCGTGTACATGCGATCGACGAGATTCGCCGGGACACGGTGGTTGACGATTATGAAGAACCCGGAATCCTCGCACGCTCCGCCGATGGCGTCGGCGATCGCGGCGCGCCCCCGGGCGCTGTCCCTCGAAGACAAGTCGATGAGCGGCACGTAGCCGTCCACCACGGTGACCGGTGACCGATCACAGTCCATGACCAATCTCCTTCCCAGCCGCTGCTCTCTCGGTATTCCTCAGGAACCCACTTCGACGCTCGGGACCGCCGTCTCCGGCTGGGGGCTCGGCGCCGTCCGCCTGCCGCGGGAGATCAACCCCACGGCGAGCGCACCGACGGCGAGCACACCGAAGGCCACCCAGAGCGCCACCGAATATCCGTGCACGATCCCGGACTTCACCGCGGCCTTACCGTTTCCGTGGTCGTCCAGGTAGGACGAGGTGACACTGGTCTGAATCGAGTTGAACAGCGCCGTACCGAGCGCGGCGCCCACCTGCTGGACCGCGTTGTACGCCGCGGACGCGATTCCCGCCTCGTGCCAACCGACGTCGACCATGGCCAGGTTCGTGGCCACCGCGAGCAGGCAGCCGAGGCCGATCCCGGTGAGGATCTGCGCGGGAACCAGGTACGCCATGAACACGTGCGAACTGTCCGCTTCGAGCTGGGTGAGGATCAACAACCCGGCCGCGGCGGAGAGCAGGCTGAAGACGATCAGGAATCGCGGGGCGACCCGATTGTGCAGCTTCGCGGCGATCAGCATGGAGCCGATGATCGTGCTGACCGCGTTCACGAGCAGCGACATGCCGGTCTTCACCGGCGAATACCCGAGAATCGTCTGCGAGTAGTAGCTCATGAACAGGTAGAAGCCGTAGATCGAAATGAACATCACCCACACCGACACGAAGGCCGCGCCGCGCACCTTGTGCAGGACGATGTGCAGGGGCATCAGCGGGTTCTTCGACTTCGTCTGCACGCCCACGAACAGGGCCAACAGCACGATGCCGCCGAACAGCAGGAGCAGGACCAGCGGGTCGTCCCAGCCGCGCGGCTCGGCCTGGGTGAACGCGTAGACCATCGCGACCAGACCGGTGGTGCTCAGCAGTACGCCGGGCACATCGATGGTGCGCAGGCTGCCGCTGGGTTCGTCGCGCAGGATCAGCGGGACGCCGGCCAGCGCGATCAGGCACATCGGGATGTTGATGTAGAGGCACCAGCGCCAGTCGGCGTATTCGGTGAGCAGACCGCCGGCCACCACGCCGAGGGCCGCGCCGCCCGCGCCGACCGCGGCGAACACGCCGAAGGCCTTGCCGCGTTCGACCGCGTCGGTGAACGTCAGGGTCAACAGCGAGAGCGCCGCCGGGGCGAGCAGTGCGGCGAACAGCCCCTGGGCGGCGCGTGCCCCGACCAGGGTGCCCACGTTCTCGGCGAGGCCGCCGACGGTGGAGGCGATCGCGAAGCCGAGCAGGCCGATCGCGAACGACCTGCGGTGGCCGAGCACGCCGCACACGCGTCCGCCCACGAGCAGTAAGCCGCCGAAGGCCAGCGCGTACGCGGTGATCACCCAGTGTCGGTTGGCGTCCGACATGCCCAGGTCCTGCTGTGCCGAAGGAAGCGCGATGTTCACGATCGTCGCGTCCAAAACGATCATCAGCGTGGCCAGGCTGATTACCGGGAGGGTCCACCATCGCTTGTTCGACTGCGCTGGGGACTCGAAGGCTTCCTGCTGAATGTCCGTCACAACCAACTCGCACTTCGGTCTAGGTACTCGAACATTGGTCTAGTAGTCGACGAGCGTACTACAGCCCGACGCGCGGTAACGCTCCGAATCCGCGCGCCCGACGGCCCGCGCGGCGCCGTCCGGAAGCCCCAACTGCCCCTGAAATCAAGAGGGTTCGCGATCGACACCAATTTTCGAATCGACCCGACGGCAGCGCGGGTCACCCCTTCGCGGGGGAGCCGGTTCGTCCTCGTCGGTGGCGGGCCGTCACCATGGAGAGGCGGTGCGCGGTCGGACCCGACCGCCACCACACCCGGGCCCGCACCCGCGCGAATCGGGGCTTCGGCTTCCGTTTCCCGGGGCGTCGACTCCGGAATGCACGACAGCGGAGCGGAAGCGGGCACGACCCGCAGTGATACGTTGTGCGCACCTTTATCGAGGCGGCCACGTGAATATGGAGGTGAAGGTCATCGTAGATAAAGAGCAGAATTCGGGTAGCCACGCCGGCCGGAGCGTAGGCAATGTCTGGCTGCGCCCCTCGCGCGGAAACAAAAGCGGCGAGCCACCACTCACCCGGGCCCGCATCATTCAGGCGGCCGTCGCCCTGTTGGACGAAGAGGGAATGGAACGGCTGACGATGCGTCGGCTGGCCGAAAAGCTTCAGGTGGGCGCGACCACGCTCTACTGGCACGTGGCGACGAAGGACGACGTCATCGACCTGGCCGTGGACGCGATTTTCGGCGAGGCACCGGTCCCGACCGGCCACACCGCAAGCCCTCGGGACGATATCGCGGCACTGATCAACGATTGGCGCCAGGCCATGTTGCGCCACCCGTGGGCGGCCACGGTGCCCTCGCGACAGCGCCCGCTGATAGGCCCGAATTTCCTGACCTGGATGGAATTCCTGCAATCGGCACTGCTCCGTGCCGGGCTGGCCGAGAACCGACTGAACCCGGCGACCTGGGCACTCTATAACCATGTGATGGGCGCGACCGCCACCCAATCCAGCCTCCAGCTTTCACCGGAGGAGACCCGGATCGGCCAGGAATACCTGGAAAGCCAACGCGACTGCTATCCGACCGTCGCCGCCCACAACTACATCGCCGACACCGACTGGGACCACAGTTTCGCCGTCGGCCTCGAATTCCTACTCGACGGAATGGCAACCCACGTCAACCCCTGACCGCAACCGGCCGGCCCGTCCCTCGGCCGCCCGCGCCCCACCCAGTGCCCCCACCCAAAGGGCACCCTCGCCACGCCCCCGGACATACGACAGGTGCGGACCGAGACAAGTCTCGATCCGCACGTCGTATACAACCTGTGGGCGATGAAGTTCGCCATGTTCCTCGGTGTCCGAGGGGGGACTTGAACCCCCAAGCCCTTTCGGGCACTAGCACCTCAAGCTAGCGCGTCTGCCAATTCCGCCACCCGGACGAGTGGAGTGCGGGGGTTGCGCCCCGCGTGCATGGCAAAGGATAGCAAGGTTCGGGAGAGCTTTGCGACACGGTTACCTGTTGGTTGGTTTGGCCGGATTCGATGGGTGGTTTGTGCCGATCGGGTCGTGGGGTGTGGGTGTGGGCGTGGCGGGTGAACATTCCTGGGAAGCGTGCACAGCGGTGCCGCCGGGCGGCTCGCCGGCGGTGTCGATGGGCGGTATCCATCCCGGGAGGGGAACCCCATGCAGCTCGGCAGGCCGGTGGCGACGGGTGAGGTCGTGGAGCGGACACGACGGGACGAGGGGGTGGTCGGCGCGGCGGCGACCGGGTCCGGGGACGGGCGGGAGCGCGGCGAACGCGTCGTCTCGGCGCCGCCGGCCGAGGTGCCGTCGGCGGCCGGCGGGCGATGATCGGCCGGCGGCGGCTGCCCGAGGAGCGGCCGGGCGTCGCGCCCGTGGGGTACAAGGTCGCCGGGCTGCTGCTGTCGGTGGACGGCGATCGGGCCGCCTTCGCCGGGGTGTCGATCGGGCGGAGCCGGGCGTACGAGGTCGACGCCGAGGCGCACTGCGCGTACGGACGGCGGCACGCCCCGCCGGCGCCGCGCTGCGACTGCGGGTTCTACAGCCTCGCGGACCGGGCGGAGGCGCGCGCCCTGATGTGCGTCACCGAGTATCGGCACGCGGCGCTGCTGCGGGTGGACGTGCTCGGCCGCTACATCCGGTACGAGCGCGGCTTCCGGTCCGGCCGGCAGCGGGTCACCTCGGTGTGGGTGGGCGCGTGCCGGTGTGGCAATCCGGCCGAACTCCTCGTCGACGCCGGCACCGGCGTGGTGGGTCGGCGCGGCCTGGTCGGCAGCTGTACCGGGTGCGCGGTCGGGCGGGTCGGCCTGTCGTTCGGCTCGTACGCGCGCCTGGCCGGCGTGCCGGTGGCCGCCGACGCGAGCCCGTACGTGCCGCGCGGCGAGGACGACCTCGTCCCGCAGCTGGTCGCCGAGGTCACCCTGCTCCAGGCCCGACTCGACCGCTGCCAGGAACAACTCGGCCGGCTGCTCGGGGCGGATCCCGAGTGATCGGGCCCGAGGAGGCGCCCGGCCCCGGCCTGCGCGCGCTGCTCGTGGGCTGGGCGCTGTTCCTCGGCACGGTGGTCCTGGTCGTGGTCGACTGCACCGTCGTGCTCGCCGGCTACTGGAACGCCACGAACGACTGCATGGAGCGTTGGGGCTGCCGGGAGCCGACCGTCGGTCCGGCCGACGGCTCGCTGGTGGCGTTCGGCACGAGTCTGCTCGCACTGCTTCTGGCCACCCTGTCGATGGCGCTGCCGGGATGGACGCCGAGCGCGGTACGGCGGTGGCTGGGCCTGGTGACCGTGGCCGGCCAGGTGATCGGGATCGTGGTGGTGGTCGACGCCACGGGCTGATCGGGAAGCAACCACCCGGCCCGTCTGTTCTCGCTCGTGTGACCGAGACGGTGAACGCGACGAGGACATCGGCCGAGGCGGCTGCCCGGCCCGGGGGCGGGGCTTCGGCCGGGACGGCACGCGCGGCGGTGGACGTCGTGGTGATCGGCGCCGGACAGGCCGGTCTCGCCGCGGCCTACCATCTGCGTCGGTCGGGGCTGTCGTTCGTGGTGCTCGACGCCGACGAGGGGCCGGGCGGGGCGTGGCGGCACCGCTGGCCGACCCTGCGGATGGAGGCCGTACACGGCATCCACGAGCTGCCGGGGATGGCGGTGCCGGACATCGACCCGACCCGGCCCGCGTTCGAGGCGCTGCCGGAGTATTTCGCGGCGTACGAGGCGGCTTTCGAGCTCGCGGTCGTCCGGCCGGTGGTGGTGCGCGCGGTGCGGTCGGGAGTGGGCGGCGAGGGGGCGTCCGGGGGCAAGGCCCGCGAAACCGCCGCCTCCGAGCCCCGCTCCCCCGCCGAGTCACTGACGGTCGAGACCGATCGCGGCGTCTGGACGGCGCGGGCCCTGATCAACGCCACCGGGACCTGGCGGCATCCGTTCATCCCCTACTACCCGGGAGCCGGCGAGTTCCGGGGCCGGCAACTGCACATGGCCGACTATCGCGGCCCGGCCGAGTTCGCCGGGCAGCACGTGGTCGTGGTCGGCGGCGGCACGTCGGCGATCCACGCGCTCGCCGAGATCGCCGAGGTCGGCACCACCACGTGGGTGACCCGACGGCCACCGGTGTTCCGCGAGGGCGACTTCGACGCCGAGGTCGGCCGGGCCGTGGTGGCCCGGGTGGAGGAGCGGGTCCGGGCGGGGCTGCCGCCGGAGAGCGTGGTGAGCGTCACCGGGCTGCCGCCGACCGCCGCCGTGCGGGCCGCGCGCGAGCACGGAGTGCTGACCCGAATGCCGATCTTCGACCGCGTCACCCCGCTCGGCGTGGCCTGGGCCGACGGCACCGAGATCCGTGCCGACGCGATCGTGTGGGCGACCGGATTCCGGGCGGTACTGCGGCACTTGGCGCCGCTGGACCTGCGCGAGCCGGGCGGCGGCATCCGGATGGAGGGCACCCACACCGCGCGCGACCCGCGCATCCACCTTGTGGGGTACGGTCCTTCGGCGAGCACGATCGGCGCCAACCGGGCCGGCCGGGCCGCCGTACACGACCTGAAGGCACTGCTCTCCACCGAGAGCAACGCTCACATCGCGGCCTGACCCGGAGCCGGTCCGCGAGCCCGGGGCACGTGCCGGCACAGGTGCTCGTACACGTATCACCGTACGTGTCGAAGCTCCCGTCGACGTCACCCTCCGCACACACAAAGGATCTTGCGCCGGCGACGCCGATGCGGCATAACAATGATCACGCAACCGGTGGGAGACCAGGTGCCGCAGGATGTGCTGTTCTCGATACCGTTCGAGGCCCCGATCAGTCCGTACCTGGACCACGCCCGAAGCCGCCACCTCGACTGGGTCCGCGAACGCGGGCTGATCCGCACCGAGGACGGCATGCGCGAATACATCGCGTGGGACCTGCCGGAAGCGGTCGGCCGCACCTACCCGCACGCGTCCGCCGACGACCAGTTCCTGTTGATGAACTGGTTCGCGCTGGCCTTCCTGTTCGACGACGACTGCGACACCGGCCCGGGCACCGAGGCATATTCGCGCACCGACGCCAAGCCGAGCCCGGCCGGCGCCGCCGCCCTGCGCGCCCGCTCCCCCGAACGCCCGGACCGCGTCGCGGAGATCGCCCGCGAGTTGATCACCATCCCGTTCCGCGAACCCGGCACCCCGCCCGACCTGGTCTCCCCGATCACGCTGGCCTGGTCCGAGGTGTGGGCGTCGATGTCCGAGGGCACCTCGGTGACCTGGCAGAACCGATTCGCGGCGAATTGGGCAAGATTCCTGGCCGCGCACGCGTCCGAGATGCGGATGAGCGAGTCCCGCGCGGTGCCCGACCTCGACTCCTACCGGGTGATGCGCCGCAACACCGCCGGGATCCCGCACTCGCTCGACGCGATCGAGCGCAGCCGCCGCTTCGAGGTGCCCCCGCAGATCCAGGCGCATCCGCTGATGCGCCGGCTGCGCGAGGCGGCGACCGACACCATCGCGTACATCAACGACATCCAGTCGCCGGGCCGTCGGGGCCGTCGGGTCGCCTCGCACAACCTGGTCGCGGTGCTGCGCGATCGGCTCGACTGCTCGTACGACGTCGCGCTACGCGAGGCGACCCGGATGACCTACGAACAACTCGACACGTTCATGACGCTCCAGGCGTACATGCCGCAGATCTGCGGCGAACTCGGCCTGGGCACCGCCGATCGCATCGCGGTGGAGATGAGCGTCGAGGGCATGCGCAACTGGATCCGCGGCTACTACGACTGGGGCCTGCACTCGGGCCCGTACACCGTGCCGGACGTCGTCCCGGACGAGCCGATGCACGGCCGTGCCGAGGAGTCGGCCGACCCGACGATCGCTCCGCTCCGTAGTCGAACGGCCTGACGCTCCGTCACCAACCGTCAGCGCCGGGCCGGTTGCCCGCACCGCCCGCCCGGGTCACTGCGCCGGACCCGGATCCGCGCTCGCCGCCCGGGCCATCCACCCCTGCGTCTCGATCGAGAAGACGTTCTCGCACCGCTCCACGAACCGAGACTCCTCGACCGGATCCAGCGGCATCCGGGCGACACGATCGTCACGCAACCGCCGCAACTGCTCGGCCGTGCGGGCGAACGAGATCAGGTTCTCCTGATAGCGCATGCCGTACCCGTACAACATCACCGAGGCCGACACGGTGGTCACCACGGGCACCCACGCCCCCGCCCCGGCGCCGCCGCTCGTACCCGCCACCACCGCGAGGGCCATGCCGGAGATCGCCAACACGAACTCGGCGAACTGGATCCGGACCAGCCCGCGCCGCATGCGGATCACCTGCGTGCCGTAGTAGCCGTCCGCCTGGTCGTCGATCCGCTCCCGCACATAGCCGTCCACGTCGTGCACGGGCGGCGGCGGGTGCGCCCCCGGCACCGACTGCGGGAGCAGCGCGAGCAGTTCGGCGGTCGCGTCCTCGAGGGCGGCGCGCCGCGCGGTCAGCGTCGTCCGGCGCTCGGCCTCGGTGCCCGCATAGGGCCGACTCGCCGTCAGATACAGGTAGACCTCGCTTTTGAGCGCCTCGCTGACCGACCTCGTCCGGGTCCACGCCTCGATCCGCTCCGGTTGCAGGCGCAGCGACGTCACCAGCGGCACCAGCCCCACACACAGCGCGCCGACCAGCGACAACACCGTGCCGAGGTCACCCGACGCCTGGGTACCGGCCGTCACCAGGACCGCGCCCGCCACGCCCAGGATCAACCGGACCAGGCGCCAGCGCCGCACCGAGTCCTTGGCCGCCGAGGCCGCGAGCGACCACCGTCGTTGTGCGCGCCAGGTCTGTTCGAGCACCGGATCCGTACCACCGGTCACGCGGGCCTCCAGGGCGGGTTCGGTGCCTCCGCACGCCCGGCCAGCTGCATCGCGCGGCCGTGCGTACGCTTCAACTCCCCTTCGCCGGACCGGGACAGCGGTGCCAGCTCGATCGCCTCGACCGCCACACCGGTGCCGGCCCGGGCGGTGACGAACAGCAGCAGCAGGCGAGGGAAGCACGCCCGCAACTCCCGTACCAGCGCCACGTCCGGCAGGTGCCGGATGACCACCACGATCGGCCCGGTCTCCAAGGCGTGCGCGTCGAGCACGTCGCGGAACCCGGCCTCGCCGGCCAACTCGGGGTCGTCGTAACCGTCGTAGCCGAGATACCCCGCCACCACGTCCCGGATGGCGGCGACCAGGTCCGCCGCCATCCGCGCCCCGGCGGGCACCGTGACCTCCAGGTGCGGCCACGGACGCGGGCGACCGCTGGCGCGCAGCAGGTAGGCCCGCAAGGTACCGTCCCGGGTCGCCGCCAGCACCGCGACCCGCCCGTCGGCGCAGGCCCCCAACTCGCCCAACTGCGCGGCGGCGAGCGCCGGAACCCGGGCGTACACCACACTCAACTCGGCCACCGTGTACGCGGGATCCGGCCGCAGCACCGGCAGCACCTCGCCCAATGCCCGGACCAGCGGGTCCGGTCGCGGTGGCGGCACCGGGACACGCTCGGTCAGCAGCGCCTCGCTCAGCCGCTCGCGCAGCACCTCGCGGTCCAGCGGGCCGCACACCTCCAACACGTCCGCCGCGGCCCGCAGTCGGTCCTCGTAGGCCCCGTCCAGGGCGGCGGTGACCGCGTATCGCGTGGGCGAGGAACGGTCGAGGTGCCACAGCCGGATCTGGTCGAGGTCGGCGCGCAACTTGGCGGGCAGGTGGCCTCCGGTGATCTCGTCGTCGGCCCAGTCGCACATGTCCACCTCGCCGAGGTGGATCGCCTTGAGCGCACTCGTGGGCAGGTCCGCGCGCCGTACGTCCGGCAACTTCAATGCGATGAACCGGTATCGGGCGTCGACCCGCCGCCGGCCGTCCGCGATGCCCGCCTCGTAGCCGACGTTGGCCGACTCCATCGCGTGTCGCGACAGCAGCAGCACGGTGGCCTGACTGCGGTGCAACTCCAGGGCGATCTCCTGCTGCCAGGCGTCGCCGCTGCGCAGGAAGTCCTTGTCGTACACGGCCTCGAAGCCCTCGGCCGCCAGCTGCGCGACCAGCGCCTCGCGCGCGTCCAGGCAGCGGCAGCAGACCGCATCGGGCTTGGCGCGGGTGCTGTGGCTGACGAAGATCCGGGGTCGCGGCGGCGACGCGCCGTACGGATCGGGAAAGTGCCGGATGGTCACGGGCCGCTCGCATACAGCTCGTCGGGGTCGAGCAGGCGGAACCAGCGGTATTCGTACGGATCCAAGGCCAGCATCGTGGGTGATCCGGTACGGATGCCCAGAGTTCGCGGCGTCTCCGCGTCCAGGAGGTCCACCAGGGTGCCCTGCGGCGTGCCGGGCGTGGTCAGCGCGACGGCGCGGCGCGTGTCGCCGAGATTGGCCGCGCAGAGCACGAACTCGTCCTCGTGGCGGCGCTGAAGCACGACGACGTCCTCGTGCAGCGAGGGCAATCGGGTGGCCGTGCCCCGGACGAGCGCCGGCTCGTCGCGATGCGCGCGCAACATCGCGGCCAACCGGGCATTCGTCGGGCCGGGCGGCAGCGTGGCGACAGCGCGAAGTCCGGGCCGGGCGAGCAGGATCGACGCGCACGCCCAGGTGAGCGGCGCGGCGTCCTCCGTCAGGTCGGACAGGGACACGCTCCGGCCCAACGGGCCTTCGTAGGGCGCGATGGAGCGCATGCGGACATCCTCCTCCGAGGGGTCCAGGACCAACGACGCCTGAGCGACCCGTAGCGCCCGACCGCCCTGCGGAGGTGGGCTCCTGGTCATCGCAGGCGGGTATCCGTCGTTCTCGTTCCACCCGGTGGGATCGTGCGGCAGGTCGTGGTCGAGCACGAGGATCCGTCCCGGGTACTCGTCCACCGGTGCGCGGAAGATGCCCAGCAGTTCGCTCGCTCTCGCCGTCGGCGGATCACCCCGCTCCACCAGACTCCACCAGTACCGCGACTGCACGATTCGGATACCGACGGCCCCCGCGGCCAGCAACGCGCGGCAATACCGCAGCACATTCGCCGCTTCGATCTTCCCCCTGACGCGGGCCACATGCTCGGTGGGCACGTCCACCAGCGCCCGCAGCCCCGCCGCGCCGGCCGCGCGCATCCACGCCCACGCCTCGGCGTCGGGCACGCCGTCTCCCGCGGCGATCGACTCGGCCCGGAACGGCAGACACACACAGCCGATCCCGTAGCCACGGATTCGGGCGAAGTCGGCGCCTCCCGGGCCGAGGGGCATCGTCGCGATGAGGGTGTCCGCCGCCGGATCGGTCGCCGGCTCGTCCCTGTGCCGTGGGGTGACCAAGACGGATCGGCCGTCCCCGGTGCGCAGTTCGACCGGACCGCCCCGGCCGACGACGGTGAACGTCGAGTGATCCCCCGGCGATACGCTCATCGGTCGAAACGGCAGCGGCACTTCGTCGGGTGGGTCGATCGGCAGGTCCCCGTCCCACCGCAACAATCGTCCGTCGGCGTCCACCGCCAGCGACGTGTCGCCGACGATCGCGAGCGAGGTGAGGTCGGCCCGAAGGGCTTCCCCCTCGACGGTCTGGGCAGGCCCGGAACTCGGCACGCGCACGAGCCGTGGGCCGGTCTGGGCCAGGACCAACGCACGGCCCGGCGCGCCGCCGGCGATCGCCGTGATGGGTCGTGGCTCGAAGCGCGAGTCGAGCCGGGTGCGCGCGCCCGTGGAGAGGTGAACGATCTCCACCTCGCCGCCGGCGGATGCGATCAGGACATCCTCGTGCCCGTACGCGGCCTGGATCCGGGTGCCGGGCTCGGCGGTCCGGGACAGTTGCATCACCCGGTCGGAGCGTGCGCCCACCGGGGTTGCCCAGACCCCGCGTTCACTCACGACGATCACGCGAAAGCCCACGATCGCCACCTCCCGGATCTCGCCCGGACGCAGTCGACGGGCCCCGGCGAGCGAAGTCTGTTCCACCATGATCACCTCGTCGCCCACCCTGAGCAGCACGATTCCCGACGTACCGTCCAGGCCCGACAATTCGGCGGTCTCCTCCAGCCGCTCGGTCGACCACACCTCGCCGCGGAAGGACCGCAGCAGTTCCGTCCCGCCCTCCGTCGGCCGCACCGCCGCCCGGCGGTTGCCGTCCGCCAGCGCCGCCGTGGCCCCGAACACCGTCTGGGTACGCAGTAGCCGCCTCCGCTCGTTCGGGGGCTTCGGCCCGACCCGACTCGCGGCCAGGTCCGCGAACACCACGATCGGCACGTGCTTCGACTCACCCGCCGCCAACTCCACCGGGTATCCACCGGAATCCCGATCCCCGGGCGGGGCCAGTTCCACCCGCACCCTTTGCCCACCGGGTACTTCGAGCACCCGATCACCGGGCTCCGGCGGTCGACTCAGCGTGAGCCCGTCGTCGTCGAACCGCACCCCCAGCCGCACCCCTCGGCGCACCGCCGCACCGAAACCCGCCGGGGTGCCCGCACTCGTCGGCGGCTCGACATGCAACCGGGCCGCCGCCGAGTCGACCAACGTCCGGGCGAGTGCGCTGGTTTCGAGGACACCCGGCAGCCTCGGCAGGAAGTGCACGAGCCAGCGGGCCAGATCGTCGCCCGTCGTGCCGTCCGGGATCAGCGCGAACCGAAAAGCCGTCAGGTCTGGTTCCACGTCCCGGGCTTCGGCGCCCATCGTCTCCGCCACCGCCAACCTGGTGTACCGCCGTACCAGTTCGGGGGCCTGCTCCTGCATGTGCTCCGTGAGCCGAAGCACGCGCGCCCATCGCTGCGGGTCACGCGCCAGCCGGGTCCGCAACACGGCCGCGACGTCCGGTGCCAGGACCAGCGCGTTCGCGTCGGCCGACTCGACGAGCAGGGAGAACCACAGGTCCGCCTCCAGGCTCGCCGTGCTGTTCGGGACGAACTCGATCCGGGCACGTCGTACGAACGCCGGTGCGGCATGGGGCGCCAGACACAACACCTCGGCCAGCAGCGGCAACGCCGGTTGGCGCTCGGCCACGGCGCGCAGCAACTCCTCGACGCCCAAGGGCTCGTCGGCGGCGTCCGCCCACCCGTCCCGCGCCGGACCGGGCCGGTCCCACCCCGCCGTCACCGCCGCACCTCCCCCCGCACCCGCCGGGTCTCACGTCGGGCCGAGCGGATCGAGGTTCGACGGTCCAGCGGCACCAGCGACACCCGCTGCCGCAACGACCACGGATGTGCCCGCGCCGGGTACGGCGTCACACAGACCACCGGGCAACCGGCCCGGCGCACCGCGTCGATCCAGTCCCCCCACTCGCCGGGGCCCGCCGCCGCGTCCCCGCTGAAGGGCAACCGGCGCAACCCCAGGTCCGAGATCAGCACCACGGGCGTACCCGCCGCCGGCGGCCGGTAGGCCGCACGTTCGCGCCGCCCGACCCACCGCACACCCCGCGCGGGTGTGCCCCAAAACCGCAGCACCTCAACCCGGTCCCGGCCGACCACACCGCCGGCCAACTCACGCAACCAGCGCTGATCGCCCCGAAACGGCGACATGGACTCGCCTGCGTCCAGCAGTAGTTGCACACCCAGGCGGGTGGTCGGCCGGGCCCGCCGGGGAAGTTCGCGCAGGAAGGATCGAGCCGCCACACGCCGCACGAGGGCCCGCTCGTCCACGGAACGACCGACCACATCCGTCGAGCCGACCGCGAACATCACACCCGGCGCCCAACGGCCCACCCACGGCGGCTCCGGAGGGCCGGCGCGATCGTCCGTGCCCGCCTCCAGCAGGCGATCCACCTCGCCGGGCAGCTCCGCCGCCGGCGCTTCCGGCGACTCGGCCGGCTCTTCGGTCGCCTCGCTCGACACGTGGGGGCCGCGCAACACCAACAGCGAGCAACCGGCGTCGGGCAACACCGGCATCGGGACGACCTCTCCCGGAGCCGGCGGCCCGGCCGGTTCGTCGGTCGGCGGCGTCTCGTCGAGGCCGTCGACCGACTCCAACATGTCCACGTCCCCGGCGATGCCGACCATGCGGGCGATCTCGGCCGCCGTGTCCGCGTCGGTCACGTCGAGCGCGACGATCGCCCGAACCAGGTCGCCCAGATGGATCCGCCCCCGTGCGGTGCTCACCCGCGCAGCCTCGCACTCCCTCGGCCCTTGTCCAGGGCGACCTCCAGGACCAGGTCCCAGGTGCGGCTCCCGGGCTCGACGCCGAGTTCGTGGCAGGCGCGGAGGGTGTCCAGGAACTCGGCCGTGCTGGGCCCGGCGGCCCACTCGGACTCGGCGGCGACCTTCAGCAGGTGCTCCGCCACCCGATCCGCCGTCGACTCGTCGTAGCCGGCGCCGAGATGGCCGCGGGCCACCTTCAGCAGGTGCTCCTTGTCCGGGGCTTCCAGCGACAGCACGATGCAGCGGCGGACGAACGGCGCGGGCAACTCCCGTTCGTTGTTGCTGGTGATCACCACCAGCGGCTCGACACCCGGAAGCGCGGTCACCTCCTCGCCGTCCGGTCCGGGGAAGCTCAGCGTGTCGAGCGGTACGAGCAGGCTGTTCGGCAGGTCGGGATCGGCCTTGTCGATCTCGTCGATCAGCACCACGGACCCGGGCGCGGGCCCGGTCTTCCGGCCGGCCCCGGGCACCGCCGCCGGCTTCCCGTCCCGTGCCGGCGGGGTCCGGTACGGATCGAACGCCTTCCACAACACCCCGGACGCACAGTAGGCGCCGATCGTGGGCGCGACCTCGCGGGTCTGGGCGTCGTTGAGCCGGCGCAGCGCGTCGAAGCGCCAGAGCAGGTCCTCGGGTTCGGTCCGCGCGGTGATCACCTCGGTGTGGCACAACCGGCCGAGGTGCCGGGCGACGATCGGCGCCAGCGTGGACTTTCCGGACCCGGGCGGCCCGAACACCAGGAGCGGTCGCCGGGTCGCGAGCGCGACATTCACGGCGAGCACGATCCGCTCGTCGTCGAACACGTATACCCCGTCGTCCGGGACGGCGCCGGCGCCGGCGAACTCCGAGCCGGGCGCGGGAGGAAGCTCGCGGGAGGGGTCGAACGCCATGGCTGTGGGCACCTGTCCAGTGTGCCGTCCGGCCCCGCGCCCGGGTGGGGATTCCGGTACAAGCGGGCCCGTCCGGGCCCGATTCGATCCGGGATCGGTCACCGGTTCGCCCCCATCCGGCGCCGGGCCGGTCGCCGGTCTGACAGGATCCGATGCCGTGCGGAAATCTCCGATCCACCTCGACCCGGACACCTCGGGTGTGCTGCGGCGCGACCGGGTCGTGATAGCGGCAGGGTTCGTCGGCTACGCGGCCGTGCTGGTCTGGCGGGTCGGCGTGCAGGCGGTGTTGCCCGCGCTGCTGGTCTTCGGGTTGCTCGCCGCCGCGCTCGTGGTGTGCGACATCCGGCTGCTCCGGCTGCCCGACGCACTCACCCTGCCCGGATACCCGCTGCTCGCCGCGCTGTTGCTGATCCCCTTCGACGGGGATGCGTACGGGCGGGCGCTGATCGCGATGGCGGCCTGCTACCTCGTGCATCTCGCGCTCGCCCTGGCCGGTGTGGGGGTGGGCCTGGGCGACGCCAAGGCGGCAGGCCTGGTCGGGCTGGTGGTCGGCTGGTCGTCCTGGGCGGCGCTGATCCAGGCGCTGGTGCTCGCGTACGTGGCCGTCGGCCTGTTCGCGGTCGTCCTGGCGGTCACCCGGCGGGCCGGGCGGGGCAGTTCGGTACCGTTCGGGCCGTTCCTGCTTGGCGCGGCGCTGGCGGTCGTACTGGTACATGGTGCATGACGCACCGTCACGAGGTGTCTTCGTCCGGCTCGACGCGCCGCCGGCCGGGGGGCTCGTGCCCGCCCGGCCGGGCGGCGCTCAGTCGTCCAGCAGGTCGCGTAGCAACTCCACGGTGAGCGGCTCCGGTTCGGCGCCAAGTCCGGCAAGCAAGCCGTCCAGGCGGTCCACGTAGTAGTCCAACTCCGCGCGGTCGCCCGTTATGTGCGTCGCCCGGAACATGGTCCGGTAGAGCATCTGCGACTCCGGGCACACCACCAAGCCGACCGAGCAGGCCCGCTTGGCGGCCTGCGGGTCGTGGTTGTCCAGGTGGTACTCGGCCAGCCGGGCCGCCACGTCGACGATCTCGGCGATCATCTGCTGACGGAACGGCTCGGCCCACACGTAGCGGCGCGGGCCCACCCCGTCGAACGGCGCGTCGCGCACTATGTCCAGCGCACGTGCGTAGTCCATCGCCACCTCGTGGCTCCCGTACAGGCCGGGCGCGACCAACTCGCGGAAGCGGAACCAGTCGCAGGCGAAACCGGGCCCGAACGCGTAGCCCTCGCCGCCCGCCGCGGCGGGCAGGTGGCTCGTGCCGTCCTGGCTCGTGCCCACCCAGCGGCGCAGTTGGCTGATCGCCGAGTTGCGCGCGGTCGCGGTGACGCCCAGCGGCCAGACGGCGGCGTCGAGTTCGCTCAGCGGGCGCCCCGGGTGCAGGGCGATCCACGCGGCGAGTTCGGTCAGTCGGGCACGGCGGCCGTGCTCGACCTCCTCGCCGACACCGATCAGATCGACCTGACCCAGTATCCGGATCTCCGGGTACGTCGGCGCGAAGCCCTCGGCCGCCTGTCCGATCGCGGCCGGCGCCTCGGCCGGCAAAGCGGCCACCGGCGGCGCCACATCCCACGCCGAGCCGACCTCGGGCGCGTCCGCCGCAGCCGGTTCGGCCTCCGGCGCGACCACCAGGAACGTTCCGGAGTCCTCGGCGGTCGGGGCCTCCTGCACCTGCCCGGGGGCGCCCCAATACTCGGCGGACGGCATCTCGACGCCACCGACCGCGCCGGTCGCCGACGAACCGGAGTCCGCCGGCCCGAACGCCGCCGGGTCCGCGACCTCCGGGCCCGGTTCGTCCGGCGCCGGGGTGATCCGCTCGCGTCCCCGGCCCTGCATCAGGTCGACCTCGTCGTCCGGGCCCAACACGTGGACCCCGGGGGCGGCGAGCACGTCCGCCCGCACGCCTCCGTGCCCGTTGGCGGCGTGCGCCGCGTAGGTCTCGTAGGTACCCTCCGGGGCGTCGGCGACGTCCCACGACGGGGTTTGCTCACCGGTGCTGGTCCGAGCGTCGATCGGCACTGCCGTTCCCTCGTCCGGGGCCTCTGCGGCCGCCACCGGTTCTGCCGACTGCCCGGCGTCCCCGGCGGATGCGTGGGGGTGGTCCTCGGGATCGTCCACCCCTTCGAGTCCTGTGTCGTCGTGCCCGTCGTCCCCGAACGAGAGCTCCGCAGGCGGGGTCACGGGACCCGGTACGGAGCCCGCCTCGGGCGCGGCGGGCGCGCCGAAGACCGGCTCACCGAGCGTCGAGTCCGCGAGGTCCGGTGTCCCGAACCCCGGCGCCTGCGCCGCATGGGCCACGAACTCGGCCGACTCCGGGGCCGGTTCCTCGTGGCCCGGGGCGACGACGACCGCCTCGTCGGCGGTCGGCTCGGCATGGGCCGACCCGGCACGGACCGATCCGTCGGCGATCGGCTCCTCGAAGGATGGCGGCACCGAGGCTTCTCCGCCATATGCCGGATGCGGATACGGCGGTTCCGCATAGGGCGGTTCGGCATACGACTGTTGGGCGTATGCGGCGTCCGCGGCGACCGCGTGTCCCGGTTCCCCGGCCGGCCCCGAATCCGGGCCGGTCACGGGGGCTTCGTACTCCCGGGTCGGCACCGAGGGCGGGCCGTCCGAGTCGTTAGCCGGCTGGAACAGCTCGGGCTCGGCAACCCGTTCGGCCTCCGCGGTCGCGTGCGCGGTGTCGCCGGATCCGGGTCCGGTGTCCTCGTGCTGGTCGTCGGGCAACCACGGCAGCGGCAACGAGCCCGTGTCCTCCGGCGATCCGCCGCCGCGCTCGATCCGCTCCGGCGGGGCCAGCGGCATGCCCGCGACGGGGAATACGGCGGCCCCCCACGAGCCGGTGTCGGCAGCCGACCCCGACCCGCCGCGACCGGCCCGGCGCGTGGTCGGCGCGGGCCGCCCGGGTGCGCCGAACACACGCTCGTCGGGCTCGGGATCGGTGGGGTCGGGCTGGTAGTACCCGGGCGAGACCTCGAACTCGGCCGCCACGTCGGCCACCGTCGCCCCGCCGACCCGGGCCGGTCGCTCCATCCCGCCGACCGCCGACCATGCGGCGGAGGACATGCTCCCGCCGCCGGAGCCGACGCCCACCTCGACCGACTCAGGTTCACGCTCCGGCCGTTGGCCGGGGATCAGCGCCTCGTCGGCGGGCACGCCGTCCAGGTCCTTGGAGACGGTGAACATGCTCACCAACGCCTGGTACTGCGGGTCCTCCAGGCGCTGGACGTGCACGTCGGCGTTGATCCGACTGGGCGTCACCACGCCCGGCACGGTGGGCAGTCGGGTCACCCCGAGCCCGCTGAGCCACGGCTCCGAGTGCACCGGCGCGACGATCGCGGCGGCGGCACGCGGGTAGGTGTTGGTCAGCCGCTGGATGTGCGGGACGTGCGCCTCGGTCAGCGGCTCCAGGGACAGTACGATCTCCGGCGGCCAGGTGTCGGGCAGAATTCCCTTGGTCCGGGCCTGCCGGGGCGAGGTCAGTTTGGCGTCGTCGAGCAGGCCGACCACCTCGTCCGACCAGGTCGCCAGCCGACTCAGTGCCTCGTCGAGCGAATAGGCGTAACGCAGTTGTTGGCGCCCCTCGCGTTCCACGTCACGCAGTTCGCGACCGAAGCCGACCACCGTCACACACAGGTCGTCGCTCCACACGTTGGACAACAGCTCGACAGCGAGCGCACGCAGCACCGCGAGGTTGTCCTCCCCGGAACCGTCGGTCAGGCCGATCACGCCGAGCGATTCGAGATCGACCAACAGCTGGCGTCCGTCGTCGGTTTCGCCGAGCACCGCGAGGGCCGGATACGGCGCCGGTACGTTGGCCGCCGCGCTGGTGTGCAGCAGCTCGGCGTCGGCCGGGCACGTCCAGTGCATGTGGTCGCCGTGTACCGCCTCGAACGGGTACAGCGGCGGGGACGGCGCGGCCAGGTGCAATTCGAGCTGTTGGTCGGTGAGTTGCACCGAGTCGATCAGCGGCAGCGTGCGGCCGGTGTCCGACATCCGGGCACACAGCGTGCGCAGCGTACGGTCGAACAGGTCCAGCGCGTCGGGCGATTCGGTCGCCCGCAGCTGCTGTTCCAGGTCGGCGGCGGCCGGTGCGGGCATCGCGATCCGGCGCCCGTCCCGGCGCACCGACTGCTGTAGTCGACGGCGTACCAGCAGCGCGCCGAGCACCGCCGCGGCGCCGACCGCGCCCAGGGCGAGCGCACCCACCGGTACCGAACTCTCGTCCCCACCCGGGCTCGGCGCCTCGGCCCGGCTGCCGGTGGGGTTGGTGTTGTCCGTCTTCTTCGGCGTCTCGGTCGACGCCGCACCGGGCGCGCCCGCACCGTCGGGGGCGTTCGGGACCACGATCGGGTCCTGCTTGGCGATCTGCGGCGGGGTCTCGACGAACGGCTTCTGCGGCTCGGCGGGCGGTTGTTGGGCGGGGGGTTGCTGCTGCTGCGGAGGCTGCTGCTGCGCCGGCGGTTGTTGTTGCGCAGGCTCCTGCTGGGGTGGTTGTTGCTGCGGAGGCTGCTGTTGCGGCGGCTGTTGTTGCTGCGGTGCCGGGTCCGCGCCCCCTCCGCCCGGGATGGACAACGTCCAACCGGGCTGGATCGAGTTCGGGTCGGTCAGTGCCGCGCCACCCGACTGCGGCTGGTCCTTGTTGGCGGCGAAGATCTCGGGGTAGCGGTCGCCGTCACCCAGGAGTTCCTCGGCGATGTCGGACAACGTGTCGCCCGGCTTGACGGTGACCGTCTTCGGCAGCGCCTTGTGCTCCTCCCCCGGCAACTCCGGCGCGTGCGCGGCCTTGACCTCGGCGGGCGGCCCGGCGTTGGCGGGCAGCGCGAGCACCCAGCCCTCCTCGACGTAGTCCGCCGAGTCGAACCGCTGCCCGTTCGCCATCGTCTTGCCGTCGTTGAGCCTGGCGATCTCGTTCCAGCGTTTGCCGTCGCCCAGCCGCTCCTCGGCGATCGTCCACAACGAGTCGCCGCGTTGCACGGTGTGCGTGGGTCCTGCGGTCGGCCCGGGATCCTGTACCCGGACCGGGATATCCTGCTCCACGGCTCGACTCGGCGCACTCGACACGTGTTCCGGCAGCTGCGGCGCGGCGTGCGCCTCGCCGGCGGCCAACGCGGTACCGGCGGGGAGCATCAGCATGATGCCGCCGATCAGCGCGCCCGCCGCCTTCTGGCTCCAGCCCAGGCCGCGAATGCGCGGCGCGGACAACCCGCGGAGCTGGGCCGGGATTTCCACGATCACCGAGACGGCGAAACACAGCCAGGCGCCCCAGAAGACGAGGGCGAGTGCCGCGAGGAAGCCGCGTCCGTCGTCGGGTTGGGTGAGGATCTTGCCGATCTCGTCGAGCGCGGGCAGCCGGTGCGGCAACACGTCGGTGCTGGCCACGACGAGCGAGGCGGGCAGTCCGACGAGCAGCGCGAGCAGCACCACGAGGCTGAGCAGGCCGCGTATCAGGTCGAACAGGAATCTTCCGGGTCCGCGACGCCTGCCCCGGTCGGCACGATTTCGTGCGTGTGCCCCGGTGCCCGGACCGGCGCCGGAACGAGGGCCTTGGGTAACGGTCACGGTGCGTCCTCCGGGTTTCGGATCCCATGGACGAGCCCGGCACGGGCATGGCCTTTGACGGTGACGGTGGAGACGCCGAAGAAGGCGGCCACCTTGGTCTTGTATTCGATGGTCACGTAGACGTCGATCTCGCGACCGCCTTTGGTGACCTCGGCTTTTCGGCTCTTCACCAGGGTGTGGGTGTCGAGATAGTTCTCCGCGGCGCGCTCGGCGTCCGCTTCCGTGACGATGATC
Source organism: Embleya australiensis (assembly GCF_051903075.1). Taxonomy (NCBI): domain Bacteria; kingdom Bacillati; phylum Actinomycetota; class Actinomycetes; order Kitasatosporales; family Streptomycetaceae; genus Embleya; species Embleya australiensis. The sequence goes on along the minus strand of NZ_CP182422.1, from coordinate 5,913,120 downwards.
GCCGTCCCCGGGATGGCCTTGGTCGGATCGATCGCCTGCCCGGCGGCCCGGGCCGCCTCCTGGGCGAACGCGTCGGCCTTGGAGTCGGCGCGCAACTTGCCGCCGCCGTCGATGACCAGGCCGACGAGCAGGATGATCACCGCCATCATGATCGCGAGCATGATGGCGAGGCTGCCACGATCACCGGGGTCGGGATCGACGTCGGGGCCGCGGACGCGCGTGCGCGCCATGGATGTCATCCGTTCCTCCCCCGGTAGGTGTCCAGCACCGAGGTGAAGGTGCCGTGCAGGGTCTTCGAACCCGGGATGCCGGGGAAGGCCACGTCGGACAACGACACGGTGCACGTGACCGAGACGGTGACGATTCCGGGCGTACCGGGAGCGGTCTGGAAGCCCGGCAGCTTGACCTCGGTGAGTGGGGTGCAGTGAATCCCGTCCTGGGCAAGCGAACTCTTCACAGCCGCCCTGGCGTTTGCGTCCGCCTTCCCCGGGTCCCGGGCGATCGACGCCTCCCGGGCCCCCGCCTTGGCCGCCGCGTCCACACCGTTGCCGGCCACCGAGGTTCGGCCGAACGCGATGATCAGGCACAGGAACGCGATCAACACGGGCGTGAGTATCGCTGCCTCCAGAGCGAACGACCCCTCGTCCGCTCGCAGGCTCCCCCTGTACACCCTCGCCCCCCACATGTTCATCAGCCCGGACTCGTCCACCGCTCGACGACGCCGTCCGCGTGCTGCGTGATGGTCAGACTCCCGAGGCCGGGCACAATCGACAACGACGTACCCCGAACGGTCACGCGGATCCGCCCCTCGCCGGTTCGTTCCGGAATCACCTTCGGATCCTTGAGCATTCCCCCGCCGAGGTCCTTGACCACATTCCGGCCGCGCTCTTCCGCCTTCCCGCGGTCCCCCTCCGTCGCACGCCCCACCTCGACGCCCTCCTGGGCCGCCTGCAACGCCACCTCACGGGCGTACCACCACAGGCAGACCTGGATCACCGACAACAGCACGAGGATGAACACCGGGAAGATGATCGCCATCGAAATGGACATGCTGCCGCGATCCGACCCGCCTGCCTGGCGCAGGCGGCGTCGGATCGCGGCGATGGGTCGGCTTCGTCGCACGTCGGTCATCGAGAGGTCGTCGGCGCCGTCAGCCCGGGTCCGGCTTCTCGTACTTGTCGTCGGACGTCTTCAAGTCGTCGCGATACTTCTTGTACATCGTGATGATCACCGCCGCGATGCTGACGGCGGCGACGATCAATACGGCGACGATGATCGCCGTCTCGATGCTCACCGCGCCGTGGTCACGCTCCTTGCGCAGTCGCCGATAGCGGTCCACCAGACCGCCGGTGACGACCAACACGAAGGCGACGGGAGCCGGGGCGACTCTGTGCACGGCGGTCTCGACACGATCGAGCACCGCTGGGGACGAGGAACCGGTTGACATTGCCTGTACTCCTTCCGGAGAACGGCTCGGAATCCGAAGGTCGTTCATACCGAGAACATCCGGGAAATTGCCGGGAATCCGAGCAGGATTCCCATGATCACCACGAGCATCGTCCCCGGAACGGTGAGCCGTTCCGAGTCCGCGTTCGCCTTTTCGTGTTCGTTCGCGAGCAGTTCCACGCGCAGCGACTGGGATCGGGCGCGCAACGTGCCGTACACGGCGGCGCCTTCGGTCCCGGCCATCTCGATGATGTCGGCCACGTCGGCCAGTTCGGGCAGGTCCAGGTCCTTGGCCAGGTCGCGCAGTCCGTCCCAGGGGTCGGCGCTGCCCACTCGGGCCCGGGCCAACGCGTCCTGGATCCGGGCGAAGGCCCAGCCGTCCCCCACGGCCGCGGCCCGTTCCAAGGCCTCCGCCGGGCCCGCGTCGCCCGCCCGGCCCAGCGCCACCAGGTCCAGGTAGGCGGCGGCCGCGTGCTGGAACTCGATCCGGGCCGACTTGGCCTGGTCGCGCAGCGCGTAGTCGGGGATGAACCACATCCCCGCCGCCACCGCCAGGGACAGGAACAGCGGTACGTAGAACGCGATCCCGATCCCGGCCGCGGTCAGCACCGCCGAGAGCATCGCGGGCAACAGCAGGCCGAGTAGGGCCAACAGCGCCTTGGTGCGCACGAAGTGCGCGACCGTCTCGCCGACCAGGTCGAGTTCGCGGTGCGGCACCCTGAAGCCCGGGACGTGCCGAACCATGGCGACCAGTCGGTCGTCGTACTTGCTGCCCGTCTGCTCCGTGCGCCGCTTGGGCATCCCGGACAGGCGGTGCAGCGCGTTGCCCAGGTCCGGCGGCGCGGGCCACAACTCGCGGACCAGCACGGCCACTCCGGCGCCGAGCACACATCCGCTGACGATCACCATGGGTGGGATCACGACCACTCACCCCGCAATACGGGCGCGGTGTGCACACCCTGCTCCTGCTGCACGTCCACCGCTCTGGCCGCCTTGACCACGCTGCGCGGATCCGCCACCAGGAAGCGGGGCTTGACCCGGTCGGCGGCCAGCGAACGCATCCAGACCAGGGTGCCGACGTAGGCGATCGCCATCAGCAGCAGGACCATCTGCCCGAGCGCCGTACCGTACGGCGCGGCGTAGTCGCGGTTGATCACCACGACCAGGGAGGTGACCCCCAGGGTGATGTAGGTGATCCAGCGCACGGCCATCCGGGCGCCGGCGCGGTCCGCCTCGATCGCCCGGCGCTGGCGCACCTCTTCGCGCACGGTCGTGGCGAGGTCCTTGAGCGCCATCGCCAGGCCCGGCCCGCGGTCCGAGGAGCGCAGGATCAGCGCCGCCGCGATCTTGTCCGCCGTGGCGTCGCCCAGATCGGCGGCGAACGCCCGCAGCGCCTCCTCGGGCCGCCACCGGGACTGCAATCGGCTGACCAGGTCGCCGACTTCCTCGACGATCGGCTCCGGGCAGGTGGCCCGCGAGGTGAGGATCGCGTTCTCCAGCCCGGCGCCCAACTCGATCAGGTCGGCGATCCGTCGGGTCCACTCGGCGAGCGCGTCCAGGCGTTTGATCACGCTGTGGTCGCTCTTGGTGGGCCTGAGCAGCCAGGGCAGTCCGGCGAACGCGGCGATCACCAGGAGTCCGGCGCCGAGGAATCCGGTGAACAGCCAGACCAGCGCGGCCACCACGACACCGACGGACAGGCGGATCCGTCGGGCGGTGCGCTGACGGGCCGTCACCGGTCCGGACCGCATCCGGCGGATCGCCGACTCCATGCGGCCCGGCGGCTTGGGGGTCGGGTCGTCGTAGGTGCCGACGAGCCCGACGATCAGCCCGATCACACCGCCGACCAGCAGGCATCCGCACACCGCGACCAACAACGCGTCACCCATACGATCACCCGGCCTGGTGCAGCTTGAGCCGCAAGGGGCGCCAGCCGTGCGGTTCGTCCAGCAGATGCGGACTGAACCCGGCCCGGATCAGATCCGGCATGTCCGAGGGGTACATCCGGGCCGTGGCGCGCGGATCGTCGGCGGTCGGCGCGAAGATCGTGTTCACGGCCGGGCGGCGGTGTTCGCCCATCCCGGTCACCTCCAGGACGTGCGAGACGAAACGATGCCGTTTGCCGCCGATGGCCGTCTCGTCGATCATCCGCACGAAGACGACGTAGTCGACGGCGTTGGAGGCAAGCCGGTAGGCCAATTCGGGACTCATGTGCGCGCCGTACTCCAGGCAGAGTTCGGCGATCCGGTCGAAGATCATGTCCGGCTCGCGCACGTGCAGCGTGCACATCGAGCCGCCCTCGCCGTTGGTCATCACGCGCAACATCGGCACGATCTCGCTGGAGCGCACCTCGCCGACGATCATCCGCGACAACGACATGCGCAGCGCGGAGGGGATCAGTTCGCCGATGGTCAACTCGCCCGCCGACTTGCCGTCGATGCCGCGTTCGCCGTTGCCCTCGCGGGCCTCGATCGCCACCACCTGGCGCAGGTGGCCCAACTCGTGAAGGAAGAGTTCCAGTTCGGTTTCGAAGGTGCCGATCCGCTCGTCCCGGGGGATCTCGTGGGACAACGCGCGCAGCAGCGAGGTCTTGCCGACACCCTGGGTGCCGCAGATGATCAGGTTCTTCTTCGCCCGGACCAGCGAACCGAGGAAGGCGGCCAACGTGCGGTCCAGGGTGCCGAGTCCGATCAGCTCGGCGAGGCGCACGTCACGCACCCGGTGCCGGCGGATCGTCACGTAGGTGTGCGGGGTGACCTCGGTGATCGCCTGGAGCCGGGAGCCGTCCGGCAGCCGCAGGGCCAGGGTGGGCTGCGCGGTGGACAGGGTGCGCTCGCCGCTGCCGTGCCGGCGGGCCAGGTCGCGCAACAACTCGCGGAGTTCCTCGTCGGAGGCGGTCAGCGGGGGCACCTGGACTCGGGGGCGGTCCGCGTAGTCGACCCAGACCGTGTCGTAGCCGTTGACGAGGATGTTCTCCACGGCCGGGTCGGTCAGGTACGGCTCCAACGGCCCGGCGCGGAACAGCCAGTCCCACACCGCGCGCGCCATCGCCCGGTCCTCGGCGGGCGTGGTGGAGATGCCGCGCTCGCGGGCGGTGACGTCCGCCCACTCGGCGACCACCTGGGCGACGATCGCACGGCCGCGCTGCTCCCGGTCGCCGGTGGTCATGCCGGGCGCCGACTTGTCGAACTCGTGCAGTTGTTCGGCCGCCCGGTCCTTCAGTATCCGCACCACGGCCGGGTCCACGACCGGTTCCCCGGACGGGTTGCGGGGCGGCGTCGGGGCGGTGGTGAGCGGGGCGTGCGGGCCGGTGCCGGTGGGGGCGGGCGCGGCGGACGGGCGGCGGCTGACCGTGCCGACGCCGTTGGCGCTCACGCTCGCGGTCGGCGGCACGGTGAACATGCCGTCGCGCGAACCGGGCGGGCGGGCAGCGCCGTTGACGTGCCCGTTCACGCCGGGCACGGCGTGCGGTGGGGCCGGCACGGCGGTCGGCGCGGACATCGCGGTCGGCGGAAGGGGCGTGCCGTTGGCGGGAGTCGGCGGCGGGACGTGGCCCACGGCGGGCGTCAGCGAGCCCGCGCCGGCCGACCAGGTGTGCTCCGGGCCGGTCCCGGGATCGGAGCCGGCCCGCTGGAAGCCCTCCGGCCAGGTGCGCAGTGGGGGCGGCGCGTAGAACACGTCCTCCGTCTCGGGGCGCCCCGGGACGACGTGTATCTGCGGGTGGCCGCCGGTCTTGGCGGGGGGCTCGGGTTCCGGTTTGTTGTGCGGATCCGGGTGCAGGGGGCGGGCGTTATCGAACATGGCCGGCCTCCTCGCCGGCCGGGCGGTGCGCCGGTTCGGCCTCGGCGGGTGACTCGGGGTGGGGCTCGGGACGCGACTCGGGGTGGGGCTCGGCGTCGGAGCGGCGGATGTACGCCGCCGCCTGGGCCCAGCCGTCGCTCGGCGCCGGCGCCTCGGGGCCGGTGGGCAGTTGCCCGCCGGACGTGGGGCGCGGAGCCAGGCGCATGCGTCGCTGTGCGGCCAGGTTGATCACCGCGTCCGCGGTGGTCCGCGCGGCCCGCATGTACCTCGAACGCAGGAACCGTTTTCCGGTGTCGCCCTCGCCGTCGGACAACACCCGCGCGCGTTCCGGGTCGAACGGCACCAGGCCGAGCACGGGCGCCTCGAGGTGTTTGCCGATCTCCTGCCGGGAGTAGCGTCCCTGTTCGATCACCACGAGGGCGATCGAATCGGATCCGGTCCCGTGCGTGTCGAGGTCGTTGCGCAGGGCGGTCAGTCGGGGCTGGGCCTGGGCGAGCGAGGGCAACGTGCCGCGGACGACGGGGAGTACCAGGTCGGCGCGGCGCGCGACGATCGCCGACGCGCCCGTGGTGCCGCGCCGGCCGAGGTCGACGATCACGTCGTGCGGAATCTGCTGATTGCCCAGCCCGGCGGCGAGTTGCGAGATCGGATCCCACGTGTAGGCCAGTCCCGACGCCTGGGTGGGGTCGACCAGGCCCGGCAGCAGCAGGCGTTCGCGGCGGCCGTCGGACAGGTCGACGAGTTGCCGGAAGAAGGCGTCGACGAGATTTCCCTGACGGTGTGCCACGCCCAGTTGGTGCAGCCCGTATTCGGCCGAAACCCGACCCTGGAGCGCGCCCGCGAGGATCGAACCCCCGTCCGGATCGGCTTCTATCAGGATCACCCGGCGGCCGGCGGGCAGCGGCCAGGTGAGCAGGAGTGCGAGCGCGGTCGAGGTGGCACCGGGCGCGCCCGTGCCGCCGGTGACCGCGACGACGGTCATGGGGTGCCTCCGGCCTTGCCCGGCGCGGGGTTGGGCGCCGCGTCCGCGTTCCCGGTGTTGAGCACCACGATGGAGAACCGACCGTCGACCACCTGCAGGGCGAGCGTGGGGCCGTCCTTGGCGGGCACGGCCACGTCCAGGACCGCCTTGCCGGAACCGGAGTTCGGGTCGGCGGCACTGGCTCGGATCACGGTGGCCGCGATGGTGACGGGCTGCGCCGGCACGGCGTTGGCCCCGGCGGGCGCGGTCACCGAGGTCACGACCAGGATCCGGGTGCCCGGGGTGACCCGCTGGACCGGCATCCTGGTGGCGTCCACGGCGATCGGGACCAGCGTCTCGCCCGGTTGGATGGCGATCTTCTCGGTGACCTGATCCGAGGTCAGCAGCGAGCCCGCGCGCAGCTCGACGGCGGCGCGTTTGCCCACGATGACGCCCTTGGAGCCGGATCCGATCGGGCGCAGACCGGGCGCGTCGTTGATCTCCACGACCCGCAGGTCCTCGGCGGCGATCGTCTGGCCGTAGGGCACCGTACGAGCCACGGCCAGCACCGGCACCCGTTTGTCGCCCATCTGATAGAACGCCGCCGAGCCCAGTCCGCCCGCCGCGATCAGCGCGACCGAGAGCGCGATGAGCGCGGGCCGCCGACGTCTGGCGCCGAGGCTGCGCGTGGGCGTGACCGGCATCGCGCCGGCGGTCGCGCCCGGTGTCGCGACGCCGTTGCCCGATGGCCGTTCCGTAGCTGCCTTCACCACCGGCTCCGCCCCCTTGCTCTGCCGGGTCCACCCAGGTTCCGCGCGGACCGTGATCCACTTCGGAGCTACCGCTCGTATCTTCCACCACACACACTGTCAGGTGAATGGTGAACGGCTCGAAAACCGCCGCCGAAGTTGATCATTCGATGCATTCCGTGACCTCGACGCACCCCGTCAACCAGCACGATCGCGGACGCCATGTGACGAACCCGACCCCACCCAAGATCACGGGCAAGCATCTCGTTCCGGACACCGAACGGGCCCCACGATGGTCCCGAAACGAGCCCCGCCGCAAGCACTTTCGGGCAATTGTTGGCCGGCCGGGTTCGGACCGCACCGCGCGCGCTCGAACGTGATATCGCGCGGCCGAGCCGACGCCGGGCACGGTACTCGATCCGATGTACGAGGAACTCCCGGGTGCCATGGGCCAATCCGGCAAAACGGCAGATGTGTCGTCATGTCGATGCGGTGACGATCGGGTGTCGAGACGGCGAAGCCCGCACCCGTCGGCGGAGTTTCAGACCCGTCGGCGGATGGCCCGTACCGGCAGGTGTCCGGGGCGCGGGAGCGCGCTCGTCCGCGGCCGGGACGGCTTGCCGGGTACCGGCTCCAGATGCCATCGCGCGCACACCACCGCCACGGTGGTCACGATCTGGGCCAGGAACAGGTATTCGCCGACGCACCGGTGCACGCCCGCGCCGAAGGGCATGTACACGCCGCGCGCACGCCCCCGGAAGCCGGGCTCCGCCCAGCGGTCCGGGTCGAAGCGCTCGGGGTCGGGGAACAGCTCAGGGTCCCGGTGCAGCGCGTGATGGCTGTACAACACGTCGCCGCCGCTCGGGATGTGATGCCCCATCACCTCGACGTCGCGATTGGCCCGACGCACCACCAGCCAGGGCGCGTACAGCCGAAGCGTCTCGTCGACAACACTCCTTGTATATACGAGGTCGCCCAGGTTCTCCGCGGTCGGCGGCCCGCCGGCCAGTACCTCGTCCAGCTCGGCGTGCAGCCGCTTGCGGACGTCCTCGTCGCGGCCGATCTCGTGAAAGGCCCACGAGAGGGTGGCGTTGGTGTTGTCGTTGCCGGCGATCAGCATCGACACCACCTCGTCCCGCACCGCCTCCGGCGACATGCCCATCCCGACGAACTCGCCGAGCAGCCCCTCCCCCGAACCCGCGTCCACCGCCGCGGCGATCGTGTCGCGCAACCGGGCGCCGGTCTCGGCGAAGCGCCGGTTGCCGGGAGTGGGCAACCACCGCGCCCATTCGGGCAGCACCGTGCGGGTGAACACCTCCTGGATGAACACCGGCAACGAGCGCCGCACTTCGGCGACAGCGGCGTCCGCGGCCGGGTCCTCGCCGAAGATCAGCCGACCGAGTGTGGCCAGGCCGAGTTCGCTCATCTCCCGATCGAGCGCGAGCGTGGATCCGGGCAACCACTGCGCGCTCGCGTCCTCGGCCCGACGCCGGACCACCTCCACGTACCCGCCGATCCGGGACCGCTGGAACGCGGGCTGCACGGCACGCCGCCGGGCCCGATGCAGCGGCCCGTCGGAGGCGGCCAGCCCGTCGCCGATGTGCAGCCGGGCCTGCTTGAAGAAGCCGTCCCGCTCGACGGTGTCCGCGTGTTCGACCAGCACGCAGCGCACGAGCGCGGGATCGTTGAGGACGTACAACTCCTTCGGCCCGACCCGGATCCGCACGATCGGCCCGTGCGCCCGCAACGAGGACACGAAGTCCCACCGCCCGCGCAACAACGCCGGGGTATGACCGAGCAACGGCACTGCGCCCGGGGCGATCGGAACCACGCGGCAACTCCTCGACGGGGATGGGGACGAGACGACGCGGTCCCCGAAGCGGCCGGGGCCCGCGGCCGGCATCCGCGCCGTGCGCCGGTTCGGGAGTGGTCCCGGGCCGGTGCGCCGACGTGATTTGCGGCGGGCTCGAGCGTATTCGCCGCTTGCCGCCCCTGCTTCACCGCCTCGCGTCCGGCTCGCGCCCCGTGCGCGGGAGCACTGCCGTTTCGGGCCCCCGTCTGTGCGCCGCCGGTTTCGGGTCCACGCGCGCGTTCCGCTCCAGGTCCGACTTCCTGGCCACGTACGGCTTCCCCGGCGTGACCACCGTGGGCCGGCCCGTGACCGCGCGCGGCCCGGGCGTCGTGTGCGTCGCGTTCGGGTCCGGGGTCGGGTCGACCACCGAGGTCACCGAGGCGGGTACCGACTTCGGCTCCCCGGCGCCCGAAGCGGACGCGATGCCCACCCAGGACCCCACCGCGATCCCGACGGTGGCCAACACGGCGGCGACCGGCCCCACCAGACTCATCGCCTGCCCGGGCGGCCGGCTTTGACGATTCGTCATGTGCGTACCCCTTCACTGGACAGTGGGACATTCGGACCCTCCACAAGAGAAATACGTCCGCCGACCGAGCCGCGTTGCACCGCCGGCCCACGCCGCCCACGTGCGGAACATCTCCGAACCGCCGTGCAACCCGGGGCCGCCGGCGCGCGTATCCCCTGTGACAGGCCCCTCGACATGCAGGCAACCGCACGCCTCGGCAACGGCCGAGCGCTCTCGAGCCATGCCCACGGGGGGCCCGGTGAGGAGGAGATCACGGTGCGCGATTCCCGCGACCACCCCCTGGCAACCGCGCTGCCGACCGCGTGAGGGAGGCAGCCCGTGAACGGGAGTTCCGCGAGTACGCCGAGGCCCGCCAGGCCCAGCTGCGTCGATCCGCGTACCTGCTGTGCGGCGACTGGTACGAGGCGCAGGACCTCACCCAGACCACACTGATGAAGATGTACACGGCGTGGGGCAGGCTGAACCGCGACGGCAATGTGGACGCGTACGCCCGCGTGGTGCTCACCCGCACCTACATCGACCAGCACCGCAAGGGCCGTTGGCGCGAGGAGCCGGTCGACGAACTCCCGCAGCGGCCGAGCGACGAGTCCCCGTCGCCGGACCTGCGAATGACCCTCCAGGCGGCGCTGCTCCGGCTGCCGCCTCGCTATCGGGCCGTGCTCGTGCTGCGCTTCTGGGAGGACTGGAGCATCGAACAGACGGCGGAGGCCCTGCGGATCAGTACCGGCACGGTCAAGAGCCAGAGCGCGCGCGGCCTGAACCGGCTGCGCGAACTCGTCGGCGAGCAGATGTGGGAGCTGTCCGAACGGTGAGGCCGACCATGAACGATCGCGACCTGTTCGCGCTGATGCTCGATCAGCCCGAGCCCGACTTCCCGAGCGTGGTGGACGCGGCCGTGGCGGGTGGCAAGCGGATCCGCCGGCGCCGCCGCGTGGCGGCCCTCGGCGCCGGGGTGGGTGTACTGGTGATCGCCGGCGTGGGGCTGTTCCTGGCGCCCTCGCGGCAGGCAACCGTGCGGCCGGCGACGGATGTTCGGCCCGCGACGACGACGGGGGCCACGGAGACGATCCGGCCCAACCCCGCCGTGGACGCACCGGCCTCCGCCGAACCCGCCTCCGCGACACCGGAGTCCGGCGCTGACCGGCCGACGGCCCGGGCGGAGACGCGACAGGAGCAGGCCCCTCCGGAGACGCAGCCGAGGAGTGGCGGGCGCACGACTCCGCCGGCCACCATGCCCGAAGGCGAGCGCAAGGCCAAGTGCTTGGCGGTCAAGGCGACCAAATGCTGGTGAATGGCCGGAAATTGAGGGATTGTCACCTATCGATGCGGATCACCGTCCACCGTATGCGGATTGTCATCCGCTGATCACGTCGTAGCCCCCCGCACCCGCGCTCGGCCCCTAATCTGATCCCGGATCATTCGTCCGGAGTGAGGAGAGGGCCGGCGTGAACAGCACTGACCCGTGGACCGTGGATCGCATCGCGCATGCGCTCCCGCACCCCGAAGCCCGCCACGAATTCCTGCGCCTGGTGAATCTGACGCCGATCGGCGATCTGCCGGGCCTGCTGGCCCGCTACGTACAGGCGGCGGAGGAACTCATCGCCGGCCTGCCGCACGCACGCGCCCTCGCGGCGCAGGTTCGGGCCACGGGCCTGGACCCGGACCTCGACGAGGTGGACGAGGAAATCGTCCGCAAGTGGATCTCCCGCGGCCGAGCGCAAAGCAGTGCCGCGTGACGTGGCGCCCGAGGATCGGCATCGAGCACCAAGAGGTCATCGACCGCTTCCCCGAAACCACGCTCAACCACTGGGGAATGCTGCTGTACAAACTGGTCTGCGACCCGTACACGGCCACCGTCCGCTACGGCGAGGACGACCGAATCGTCCGCACCGCAGCGGCGGGGCCCCTGATCGTGGTGGTACTGCTCAACGAGGGGACGACAACCGTCACCGTGCTGCAGGTCGTGCACCTGGGTTGACCTTGTGGTGCTTCCCGCCACCCGGTACGCAGTAGTGATCGGCCACTTCACCCATCACACCGTCGTGTCGCTGCCGGTGAACCTTCGGCTCACCGGTGCGACCGACGTGGTTGCCGCGCTTGGCCTGCTTGACCTCGGGGTCGAGGACGCGACACACCTTGCGCACCTGCGGATGCTGACCGGGAATCGCATACGCGGAGGCCACGCCCGCGAAGGCGAGGCCGAAACATGCCACAACCATGATCGCTGTCTTACGGATCCTGCTCATTCGGCAGAAGATAGCGGAGCCGGCCCCGGCACACTAACCACGTTCCGAAACCATTTCCCGAACCAAGCCCCAAAGCCCCCCCACACACACATCCACCCCGCCCCTCACCCACACCCAACCTGAATCCCCGGACCAGCAAGCCCCCAGAACCGGGCCAGCCAACAGCCCCAGCCGAAAGCCCAGAACCCCCAAGCCCCCAGAACCGGACCAGCCAGCGGCCCCAGCCGAAGGCCCCAGACCACATCGGGGCGACCAACGGCACCCCAGCCGGAAACCACAGACCACCAAGCCCCCAAAATCGGGTGGATCAACGGCACCCCAGTCGGAAACCACAAACCACGAAGCCCCCAGATTCGCGCCTGCCAACGGCCACCAGTCGGGAGCCACAGCCCCCCGGGCCACCGCACGCAAGCGGAAGCCGCACACCACCAAGCCCCCAGATTCGGGCCTGCCAATGGCCCCAGCCGGGAGCCGCAGACCCCTCCTGGCCACGGCACGCAAGCGGAAGCCGCACGCCACCAAGCCCTTGATAGTCCCCCCAGAGTCGTGACGGCCAACGGCACGTCAGGCGGGCGAGCGGGCGAGCGGGCGAGCGGGCGAGCGGGCGAGCGGGCGAGCGGGCGAGCGGGCGAGCGGGCCGCTCTCAGGGCCACGGGGTCCCCGTGTCAAGAGCCCCATGCCTCTCAACCATCCGATCCCCGCACCCCGCACCTGACACCTCGACCTCGCATCCCGCACCCCGCCCTCCGCGCCCCCGCCGCATCACCCACACGGCCCCACCCCCACACACCCCGCCGCCACCCCACCCAAACGCCACCCCACAACCCCAACACCCGCCCCCACAAGGGCGATCCCACCGCACCGCCCCCCACCCCCGGCTCGCCCTCCCACCACATCCACCATCCAGTCGGGTGGTTGACCGCCCACCCCTCCGCCTAAGCTGCCGCCCGCTCCGCCGTCGGCAGCCCACGGAGGGACCCCACATGCCCCGAACCCGCACCCGCGCCAAGTTCCGCGGCTGGGCCATAGCCCCGTTGGCCGCCGTCCCGGCCATCGCGCTGCACGACCTCTTCGACTCCCTCGGCATCAACGGCGTCGACGCCTGGCTGGCCACCTCCGCCGCCCTGGCCCTCCTGTGCGCGACCGTGCACCTCGCCACGTCGACCCTCAACCAACGCCCCGACCCCCCGGACGACCGCGACTTCGAGCTCCACATCGCCGACCTCTGCCGCCGCGACGGCCTCCTCGCCGTCCAGGTGGCCCCCGACGCCAACGTCAAGGCCTACCTCCCCAACGGCAGCCTCGTCCTCATCCGCTGCGCCCCCCTCACCCACGAGGCCCGCCCTCTGGACCTCCACGCCTTCATCGGCACGGCCCACCACAACCACCAGGCCGACATCCCGGTCTTCATCACCCGCCACGGATTCACCACCGAGGCCCGCCGATTCGCCCACCACCACGGCATCGTCCTACTCGACCAGTCCCGCCTATACCAATGGCAACAGGGCCACGGCCTGACCACTCTGGTCACCACAGCCCCATAACCCCACCCGCCGGCTCCCCACGAACACCCCCACCACCAGCCCGAATCCCCCCGAAGCCGCCCCACCAACCAACCCCGGCCCCACCCCCACCAAGTGGCCGAATCCCGCTACCCGCAGTGATCTCCCGAAGACGCTTACGACCCACCCGATCAAGTGCAATGATGCTTCGGCAGATCAATAGCGCACCGAACTCCGAAGATCGCACCTGCTGCGGGGGTGGCAGTTTTGGCCCGATCCACCAACACCCAACTCCCGGCAACCCTGCTGGCAGCCCTGGCCACACTCACCCTCCTGACCACGGCCTGCTCCTCGGACAAAAAGGCGAAAGAGCCAAAAATCAGCCAAGCGGCACCCAAAACGGCGGCTGCTCCGCTCCCGACACCGCCTCAGAGCACGGCAGCGGCAGGCCCGCCGATCAGCGAGGCCGATGCCACAAGCACTTCGCAGGCCTACTTCGATGCCAGCAAAAAGGCCCGAGCAGCACGTGATATTCATTCAATCTCGGAAATCGAAGCGGGAGCCCTGCTCGAGGTATCCACCGCTCGCCTCGAGCGTATTTTGAAGTACGGCGACAATATCGGCAACGACGAGGATTTGGCCGCGAATAGCAATATACACGTCGCTTCACCCCAGGGGGCCCCCGGTGGTGAGGACCGGTGGCTTCTGTCCCTGGGTCGACAAACCATCGGAAAGCAATCCCGTGGATCCCTCGGAATCCTACGCCAGGACAAAGGGGCCGGGCCTTGGAAAATGTCATTTCTTGCATTCACGGAGGTTGGCAAGGATTTCCCTACCGTCACGCAAATAGCGACGGTCGACAACAAAGAAAGCACAGCATCCGGGAACATCTACTACGGCCAGGAGATCTGCCGAGATTTCGCCAACTATTTGGACGGAGGTTCGACCACAACCAATTGGGGGTCCAGGGCAAAAGCAGTCATTCAAGCAGACCGCAACAACAAACGGGACACAGAAGGGCTGGCGAAGGGCGGATCGGTCACCTTCAAGACCGAGATCCGCGACAGTGAAAAATCGCCGGCCTGGAAGACGTCAGACGGCGGCAAATTGGTCATGTGCACCACACGATCATCCTCCAACCTCACGGCGGGTTCATCCCCGATATCCGTCACCAATAGCCAGAGCTTTCAGAACCTGAACGGCCGCACCACCAAATGGAAGACACTAAACGTAGTAAATGTCGGCATGACCGTATTCAAGATCCCGGCAACCCCGGATTCTCCGATCGACATCGTCGCGGACTCTGTTCGGGCACTCTCGAGCGACGGCACGCCCGCCTGAAATCCATCCCCACTGCCACGTGAAGATGCCCGCCAGGGAGGACTCATGAATAGATCGAAAGTTCTACGAAGTGTCGCCTTGGCCTGCACAGCCGGCTCCATTGGCGCCTTCTTCCTTCTTCCACCGGCTTCTGCGGGTGTGACGAATTGCGGAGACCTCATCATCTGCATCGAAGTACCCGGCCCGGGAGGAAGCAGCGGCGGGGCCGGTGGCGGCGGAGGCGCGGGAGGTGGCAGCGCCACAAGCGGCAGCGGGGGTGCCGAACCCGGCTTCACCCAAGGCAACGGAGAACACACTGCCGTTGGGGCCACGGCTACCGGTGGCGGCGGAGGCCCCGCTCCCCAACTACCTGCCCCTACCGACGCTCAAGTCGCGACCCTCGCCATGGCCCAGCTCGAGCTTCGCAAGCCCAAGGTCTTCATGACCCCGGAACCCGGAAAGATGGGTCTCGTGGGCCTCCCGGTTTGGCTGTGGATCGATGCATCCGATCCGCACCGCTGGTCACCGGACGGAATCTCCAAGACGGTAACCGAACGAGGTGTAACCGTTACGGCCATCGCTCGATCCAAGTACGTCCTGTGGTCCATGGGCGACGGGTCTACCGTGAAGTGTCTAACTCCGGGCACAAAGTACGACCCGTCCTCCCCGAGTACTTCGTCACCCGACTGCGGCTACGTGTATAAAACTACATCCGCAAAGCAGCCGGAAAGTCGGTTTACAGTCACCGCAACCGTCCACTGGGAAGCGAGTTATGTAGGGGCGGATGGCATACCTATTCTACTCCCGGCCATGGAGGGGCAAACCGAAACAACCGCTCGCGTAGGTGAACTTCAAGTCATCAACTAGCGACTCGAGATTCACATGCGGTGCACGCGAGGACGCCGAACAGTGGCTCGGGTCGACAAGGCACGGAAGATTTCCCGGGGAAGGTCCGCCTCGCCGCTGACCGGATGGCATGAGCACTCGAAAGCCTCTG
The DNA here is from genome assembly GCF_051903075.1 of Embleya australiensis. Lineage (NCBI taxonomy): Bacteria > Bacillati > Actinomycetota > Actinomycetes > Kitasatosporales > Streptomycetaceae > Embleya > Embleya australiensis. Next base: position 5,897,717 of record NZ_CP182422.1, on the reverse strand, counting down.
CGCTTACGCCTTTTCAATGCAGCGCCAATATGGCTCAGGCGATGGTCCAGCCTGTGGTTTTGGCTATTGTGGTGGCTTGGGATGGGGTGATTTTTGCGCCCTGGAAGTCGACTGTTCGGGGGTCGAGGGTGGATACGTTGCTGTCTCGTAGGTCGGCGTTTTTGAGGGTTGCGCCGTGCCAGATTGCGCCGGATAGGTCGCAGGTTGTTATCACGGCCTTTTGCAGGCGGGCGGTGGTCAGGTCGGCCTCGCGCATGCGGACGCCGGTGAAGGTTGCCTGGGTCAGGTCGGCTCCCGGTAGGCCGACGAACGACCAGTCTCCGCCCGTTACTTCGAACAAGGTGTAGGTGCATTGCCGGAACGCGCTGCCGACCAGTTTGCAGTCGACGAACCTGGTGTCGAAGAACGTGCAGCGTTTGAATGTGCAGTTCGTGAATGCCGCTCCCGTGTGCCGCGACGCGTTGAATCGCACGCCCGCGAACGTGCACTCGTCGAACACCGCGCCCTCGTTGACGACCTCGGTCCAGTCCGTGTCCAGGAACGAACAGCGCGTGTATTTCGCGGTGTCCGTCAGCTCCTTCCCGTACCAGTCCTCGTCGCGGATCACGAGTGCCTCGTCGGGGATGGCCATCTCTCCATTGAACACGCCGCCCCCGACATGCGCCCGCCCCGCCGTCGCGGGCCCGCTCAGTCCGGCGAGGCGATGCCCGCGACCATTCCCTGCGCCAGTGCTCGGGCCGCGGGGCCCGGGGGCTGCCCGGCCTGTCCGGTGACCAGGGTGTAGAGGGCGCCGGCGTAGAGCGTGATCAGCGTGGCGACGTCCGCGCGCGACGTGTGCAGGCCGAGGGCGCGGTGCTGGGCCAGGGTGAAGTCCACGGCCTCTGTCTGCATGTGGTCGAGCGTGCGCTGGAGTTCGGGACGGCGGGTGGCCTCGAGGTCGGTTTGTACAGGCCAGAGAGAGCGCCCGGTGCATCGTGGCCGAGAACGCCAGCGACATCGCGATCAGGTCGACCAAGCCGCCCCGGTCGATCGGACCGGCCACCGTCTCGTGCGCGGCGGTCATGTCGGCGCGGTGCAGTTCCAGGACGCGCTCCGCCGCAGCGCCGAGCAGGACGCCGCGGCTGCGGAAGTAGTTCGACGTCGTACCCGCCGGCAGTCCCGCCGCTTCGTCCACCGCGCGGTCGCTGAAGCCGTGAACCCCCGGCCCGGGCCAGGACCTCGATCGCACCGTCCGCGATGGCACGTTGACATCGACGTGGTCCGCGAGCGTCGCGGGCTGGTGATCGCCGGCGCCGAGGGCATGTGCGGCCTGATGCCCGCCGGCAACGGGCTGCTCCAGTGGTGGTCCGACGTCCGCCGCGACCCGTCCGAACCGCCGCCGACGTCGCCGATCGCCGCACTGCGCAAACGTTTCGGGCGCTGGACCGCGCCGATCCCCCACGTACTGGCGGCGGTCGCGGACGCGGACGTCGAGTACTTCGCCCACCGCCGGCACAAGGTCCCGCGCACCTGGTCGACGCCGTTTCCACATCCGCATCCGCGTAGCGCCTGCACAACGCCGCGGCAACGAACGCCCCGCCCCCGCCCGCTACCCCTCGTCCACCACCACGAACCGAAAACCCAGCGCATCCAGAAACGCCCGCAGCAGCTCGTCCGGCGTCCCCTCCGCGCGCAACGTGGTCTCCAACGCCGCCTCGTCCGGGGTGAGTCCGGCCTCGCGCGCCCAGCCCACAGCACGCGGCAACACCCGCTCCGGCGGCGGCCCGAGTTCCGGATCCAACGCGTACGACCTGGCCGCACGCGGTGCCAGCGCGCAGTGCCATACGTCGCCCCCACCCGGACTCTGCGCGTCGATCATCGCGAAGTGGCCGGACACCACGTCGGCCGTCAACACCGGCGCGTCCGTGTCCGCCATCAACGTCGGCCCCGGATCCAACCCCGACGCCAACAGCAGAACCTGCCAGTCGCCGTCGCGAGCCGACCACCGCGGTTCGCCGCCGGCCTGCTGAACGGCCGGCAATTCCAACAGGGGCCACGCCGATCGGGCGACGACATATACACCGAAGTTACCCATCACCCCCCAGCATAGGACGCACCGACGACCCGTCGCCGCGATTCCTCCCAGGCGACCGGTTGCCCGCGGCCCGGCGAGCCTGTACCCCCGCCGATCCCCCATGAGAACGTGGCCCCATGGACAATGCCACGCACCTCGACATGCTGCGCGCCGACGGCGAGGCGCTCGCCCGTTCGGCCGAACGGGCCGGCCTCGACGCGGAAGTGCCGTCCTGCCCCGACTGGCGGGTACGTGATCTCCTCGAACACCTGGGCGGCGTGCACCGATGGGCCGCCTACATCGTGGAATCCGGCAGCGTCGAACGGCCGAGCCGGGAGGACACCGCCGAGTTGTTCCGCGCCCCCACCGACCGGGACCTCTTCGAGTGGTACCGAAGCACCCACTCCGACCTGCTGAAGACACTCGGTACGGCGGCCCCCGACGCCCCGGGGTGGACCTTCTTCGAGGCGCCGTCCACGGTCGGCTTCTGGACCCGACGCCAGGCACACGAGACGGCCGTTCATCGAGTCGACGCGGAACTCGCGGCCGGTCTGCCCTCCACCGTGCCCACGGACTTCGCCGCTGACGGAATCGACGAACTGCTGTGCGGATTCCTCGCCAACGCCCGGAGGAAGGCGGTCACCGACCCGCCGCTGAGCATCGCGATCACTCCGGACGACGCCTCGGCCGCCTGGACCATGCGGCTCGGCACTGCCGATCGACGCGTCGTACGCGCCGCCGAACCCGCCGACCTCACGGTGTCCGGCCCGGCCGAAAGGCTGTACCTGCTGCTGTGGAACCGGGCCGACACCACCGGCTGCCGCCTCGACGGCGACCCCGAAGTCCTCACCCGCTGGCGCGAGGCGACCAAGATCTGAGTCCGAACGAGAGGGTGGGCCTCCGCGGGGCTAGCCTGCCCGCGGAGGCCCGCTGTGCCGCCCTATCGGGCACGCCGGCACGTTTAAGGACCGGGGTCGTCTTGAAAGTCGTCGCGTTCTACCTTTGAACTACCAGGCCACGAGCGGCCCGGGCTGGAGTCGAACCAGCAACCGACGACTGGAGCCCCGTCCGGTCGATCCGGCGATGGGCGGCGATGCTGAGTCTGGAGCAAGAGTCTGAGATTGATCGCGGGCTGCCTCTGCCGACTTGGGCCACCCCGGCTCGTGGTGCCGGGGGAAGGATTCGAACCTCCACCGTTACCCGCGTTCGTCACGACAAGCTTCAGTTTCAGCTTGCGCTCCTCGCGCACCCCCGACCCTCCGGTCGGGGGATTCTCGAAGCCTACTCGCCCTGGCTGTTGCCGAGCAGGTAGGCGAAGACGGCGTCGCCGATCCGACGATCCGTCACTTCCGCGCCGTTGGCTTCCTCGCGCGCGAACTTGACCGCCCGCTGCAGCTTTTCGACCCGCTCGACGAGTTCGTTCACGCGCCGGGCAGGCAGCGCGCCCGAGAACTTGACGGTGGTCCAGTAGCCGGCGGCGATGTCCTCGAAGTACATCTCGACCTGGGCCGGGTGGTGTTCCGTCGCCTCGGCCTTGACGTGGTTGCGCGGGACCTTCTTGGTCCGCACGGTACGCACCGGCTCGGTGCGCCAGGAGTCTGTGGAGGGGTCGAGCGTCCACGTCTCGGCGGCATCCAGGATCGGCAGCTTGCGCACGAAGGTGTGCACGTCGACCAGTTGCTTCTCCAGGAAAAGCAGGTACGACACCGGGACGTCGCGCAGCAACGGCGTGCCGTCCACGACCACGTCGGCGCGCGCCTCGCAGTTGGCCCAGTCCTTGGTCGCGGTCACGTCGAAGAGCCGGGTCAGCGTGCCGGTGACGGAACGCAGCACTTCCTCGCCCTTGACCTGCACCCGGGTCGACTCGGGCGGCAGTTGCTCGCCCTCCTCGTCCTTGGGCTGGTAGGTGCGCGAGATACCCGACAACAACGCGCCCTTCTGGACCCGCTGGTGAGCATCCGTCAATTCCTGGAAGGACTTGGTCTTGACGCCCTTCTCCACCGCGATGATCTGGTTCAATTTCGCCACGCGGCGACGTTAGCAGGGGAATACGACTGCGGGACAAAGGTTTTCGGGTGGATGCGCCGGGGCGGGCAAAGCGCACCGGGACGCGGGCCGTCAGTGCGCGACCGCTCCGGCGGCGAGGTCGTCGTCGCCGACGATCCGGTAGGTGGCGTTGAGTTGCCACGGACCGACGAGCCCCTTGATCCGCTCCGCCCGGCGCTGCTCGCTCGCCCCGATCCGGGCCACCCACCCGGGGATCTCCTCGGGCGTCGCGTCGATCATCGCGACGGTCAACAACTGCTGCGGATCGGCCAGGTCGATCGCGCTGAGCACCCGTCGGGGGTCCCCCTCGAACCGCTCGTCCGGGAGCCATGCGTCGCGGAAGGTCGCGTAGTCCACACCGTCGTTGAGCCGCCGCACCATCGCACCGATGAGCATCGCCGCGTTCCCCCTCGTTTCCGTGCTTCCGTGCTTCCGTCGTCTTGTCCGACCGCCTCTTACAGCGTAAGAAGCGGCGCGACCACAGCTTGTCTTACAGCGTAAAAATGGTCAAGGCCCGGACGCGGGCCCATCCGCCGAACCGGTGGCATCACGTGTGGGACGGCCGCCACGCGGCCACCTGCCACAAAGAGCGAACCCGTCCCGATTCCCCGACTCCCCGACTCCCCGACCCCGGAGGCCGACATGAGCGATCTCGACGCGTACGGCGGCGCGCCCAACGACCCGGGCGTGCTCGTGGTCACCACCAACGACGTACCGGGCTACCGCGTGCAACGGGTGATCGGTGAGGTCTTCGGCCTCACCGTGCGCTCACGCAACATCGGCAGCCAACTCGGCGCGGGCCTCAAATCGATGGTCGGCGGCGAACTGCGCGGCCTCACCAAGACCCTGGTACAGAGCCGAACCGAAGCGGCCGAGCGCCTGGTGGAACAGGCCCGCGGTCGCGGCGCCAACGCGATCCTCGCCATGCGGTACGACGTCACCGACGCGGGCAACGGCACGGAAATCTGCGCATACGGCACAGCCGTCGTCCTGGTCCAGGACTAGCCCGAACGCCCCAAGCCCCACGCGCCCCGCGCAAGACGCCCGTCCCCCGGAAGCGCCTACCCGATCCCCGCCAACAGAGCCCTGATCGCCGATTCGAAACGCTCGTCGTGGTCGGCCCGCGTACCCAGCCCCTCCGCCAACGCCTCTGCCAGACAAGGCAGTTGCGCCGTATCCACCGCCGGTTCGTCCCGGGGCTCCCCGCCCTCGGGATCCAACTCGGCCAACGTATGCCCGATCACGAACGTGGTGACCGCGTTGAGGAGTTGGAACGCCCGCAGCGGCGCCAGCCCCTCCCCGACCAGCGCCGCCGCTGCCCGCTCCACGGCGGCCAACGCCTCCGGAGTCGCGACCGGGCGCGTCGCGACGAGCGGAACGACCGCCGGGTGGCGCAGCAGTTCGGCGCGGAACGCGTGGGCGAACTCGCCCAGCCACACCGCCCGCGGCCCGCTCGGCCGAGGCGCCACACTCGCCACGATCCGCTCGACCAGGCCGTCCAGCACGGCGTCCTTGTTCGGCACGTAGTAGTACAGCGTCATCGCCTCGACCCCCAGCTCCGCGCCGAGCCGCCGCATCGACAACTTGGCGATGCCGTCACGATCGGCGAGTGCGAGCGCCGCGTCCAGGACCTGCGCGCGGGAGAGCCGGCCCATCGGTCAGGCCAGCCCGAGCAGGTCGGCATGCCGGTCGACGGCATAGGCGAAGAACGGATCGGCGGGATCGGCACTCCCGGCGAGTTGTCCGAACAGCTCGAAGCTCACGATCCCGAACACGCCGGTCCAGGCGAACACCGCCCGCGCCAACGTCGCCGGCGAGACCTCCAGACCACCCGCGGCCACCACGGCCTCGAACTGCTTCGCCAGCGGCCCGGGCAGATCCACCTCCCCGAAGGGCCGAGCAGGATCCGGCTCGGAGTCGCGAAGGATCCCGAGCAGCGCGAACGGCACCCGCGAGAAAGGGGCCAGAGTGTCGTCCGGCGCCTGATAGCCGGGGACCGGCGAGCCATAGATGAGCGCATACTCGTGCGGATGCTCCCGAGCCCACGCCCGCACCGCGCCGCACAGCCCACGCCAGGCGGCACGCGGACGCTCGGCCGGCCCCGCCGCCTCGACGGCACGCTCGACCCGCTCGCCCACCGCGTCGTAGGCGTCCACGATCAGCGCGGTCAGCAACTCGTCCCGGCTCGGGAAGTATCGATACAGCGCGGACGAAGCCATCCCCAGCTCACGGGCCACCGCACGCAACGACAACCGCTGGGCACCCTCGGCGGCGAGATGTCGTCGCGCGACATCCTTGATCTCGTGAGTGAGTTCGGCCCGGGCGCGATCACGCGCGGTACGGGGAGCTGCGGTCATGCGGCCAGTCTGCCAGACACCAGAGCACTGCACCCAAACAAGAGCACCGCTCTCGCCACACAGCCGCATGATTCCCGCCGCCGACCGGCCGAGGGTGCGCCCCTCGTGCGCCCCGGTTTTGCTTCGTTGCGACTGCGTGCGGGGGCGCGGCTGAACGGCCAACCGGTCCGATATGTCGACCATGGTCGGTCGATAGCCCTAATCTTCAGGTGCGTGGTGGACCACCCAAGAAGGCTCGGCCGGGGAGGCACACATGAGCGAACGTGGGGGGCGGGTCATCCGAGTTCCGTCCGAGCGTGGCCAGTTGCTGCTCGTGGAGGGTGGAAGAGCCGGGCGCGGGCGGCGGTCGGACAGCGGTGGGAACCTGGTCGCGATGTCGGCGCTGACGCCGCATCAGCTCTTCCCCGACGCCGCCGCGGACGTGATCCAACTGCCCGACGCCGTGCAACCGCACGCGGTACGCGCCTACCTCCAGGCCGCCGGCACCGTGGACGGGCCGGTGATCGTATACCTGACCGGTCGTCTCCTGATCGACCGGCGGCGGCGCGAACTGCACCTGGGGCTGCGTGATTCCACGCCCAACTCGGTGCGCTACGACGGCCTTCCGTGGTCCTGGGTGGTCGAGCTGCTCGGCCCGCGCCCGGCCGAGAACACCCTCGTGATCTGTGATCTGACGGCCGGTCGGGAGGCCTGGGAGGCGATCCGCGAACGGGCCCACGAAATGTGCACGGGTATTCCGCTGTGGGGCGTGGTGAACCCTCCCGACGTCAAGGGTCCGCCGAATCCGTTCACCCGCACCCTCGTTGCCGCGCTCGGGCAGGGCTTCGCCGAACTGCCCGACCCCGTACCGGCCGAGGAGATCCACCCGCTCCTGGCCGAGCGGGCCCGACTGGCCGAGGACACCGTCGAGTTCGCGCCGTCCGCCGGGTCGCTCGCACTTGCCAATTGTTCGCCCGAGGCCCGTCCGCCCACCCTGCGTACGGCCGTTCGCCGGCTGAAGGCGGTCTCCCCGCGCGGCGGCAACACCGGCGCGGCCGGGACGGGAATATCGGCGTTGTCCGCGGTGCCGCCCAACGGGATGACTCCGGCGCAACGTTCCGGCCTGCGCGGCTCGGGCGTGGTCGGCGGCGGCGCGGTCGGCGGCGGCCTGATCGGCGACGGTGTGGTCGAGCCCACCCACCGCGAGCCATCCGGGACGGCGTCGGCCGCCGCCGCCCGGCAGCGCGAGGAACCGGGCGTCGGCCGCAGGGCGTTGGGCCTGGTCCGCTCGGCGCTCTCCTCCGGCCCGGACGACGAGCCCGAGGTTCCGGGTACCAGCCTGCGCGACGCACTCCGCGCCGGCGCCGCCCGACCCGGCAGCCCACCCCTGCGCCCCCCTGCCGGCAAGGACGGTACGCCGACGCCGAACACCCGCACCGGCGGCGCCCCGTCCGGCCGGCCCCAACCCCGTCCACCGGCCGACGCCGCCCTCCTGGACCGCGAACCGGAGTTCCCGGGCCCGGCGCCCGGCGCCGGCACGCCCGACATCGGCCCGCAGGCCGCCGCCCCACACGCCGCCGGCGGCACCGGCCCGTCGGGCGGCCTGATGCGCCGTGCGACCACCGCCGGCTCGCCCGGCACGACGTCGTCCCGTCCCCCGACCGGTGCCAAGCCGCAGCAGCGCCGGACCGGCCCCGCGCCGCACCCGCGGTCCGAGGCGCCGCCCCCGCCGCTCCCGCCTCGGATAACCGTGCGGATCCAGACCGACGCGGGCGCCCTGACGCCGACTCCCGCGCGCCGCCCGCCGACCACGAGTCCCACCCAGCTGCCCCCGGCGCTGGCCCCGCAACGCGGAATCGGGCCCCATCGACCGGTGTCGATGCCGGTACGCGGCCGAGCCGTCGATCCCACCCCCGCCCGCCGCGCACTGGCGCAAGGGGCCACGGCGGCCGGGGCGTTGATCCGCCCGGCGGACATCCTGCCCACGTACTGGAACGAGTTGGCCGCCATCCGGCACGCGGCGGACACCGGCCGCGGTATGGAGGCGTGGCAGAAGGCCGCCGAACTCAGCATGCGCATGGAGAAGTTGGTCGGCCCCACGCACCCGGGCACGCTGGACGCGCAGGCGATGTTGGCGTTCGTCAGCGCCGGTCTGGGCCGGGTCGCGGACGCGATCCTGATCTACTGCCAGGTCGCCGAGCGCGGCGCCGAGGCGGTCGGTCCGCAACACCCGAGTACGATCGCCGCCGCCGACAACGCGCTCAAGGTGTGGCTGCGGGTGACCGATGCCCGGGAGGCGGTCCGCCTGGGGCCCGCCGTGGTGGCGATGCGCGAACTCGTCCCCGGCCCGGCCGAACGCGGCCTGCACAGTGCGCGGGCGCACCTGGACCGGATGCGCTTCATCGTCGACCCGACCTCGGCGGAGCCCCGACCCCACCCCGAACCGCGCCCCGAGGCCCCGGCCGACCCGCGCGCCGAGGACCGCCCCGAGCCGAATCCGGACCGCCGGCCGAGCACGGTCCGGGGCGCACCGGTACGCCGCAGGCACGCGAAGACCTGAAAGCGGCCGGGACGACCCGCCCCGACCGCCGCAGGCCGCAACAACCCGACCCCCGCCCACCACCCCTCAGCCCGGCGGCCCGCCCGCCTCCCCGCCCTCACCCGCGCCATCCACCGGCCACACCGACCCCGACCCCTCGGCCCCCTCGGGGTCACCCCCCATCACCCATCCCCCCGAGTACTCCGCCGGCCCGAGCCGGAAGGGACCGTCGAGCCCGTCCACCCCTTCCCCCAGCACGATCACGCCGTACCCGCCCCGCCCGCAGCACCCACCGCGCCCACCCGAACCCGAGCCCGAGCCCCCGCCCTCGCCCGACGCATCCGGGCCGTCCAGGCCGATCCGCCGGGCCTCGGCGTACCACTGCCCGATCGAGCGGGCGAAGTCCGGATCACGCTCGGCCCGTAACGCCAGCGCGCCGGCGAGCGCATACGCGCGGGTGTACGCCCGCAGCCCTCCCGGCGCCTCGTGCCCGAGCAGCGTCAGCTCCAGCTCGCCCGTGGGCACCGGCGCCGACCGATGCGGCACGTCCCCCTCACACCGAGCCCCCGACGCGGCCGACTCCCCAGACACGCCCGGCCCACCCGGTCCGCCGGCCCCCAACGCCGCCGCATCCGACGCCCGCGACTGCGATATGCCCTCGGATCCGGCCGCCCGCGAGCCCTCCGTGCCGGGCCGGGCCGTCTCCGGCAGCGGCATGCGGACAAGTTCGACGAGGCGTGTCCAGGCCAGTCGACCGGCATCGCCGCCGGCCCCTGCGGCAAGCCCGCTGAGCAGGTCCACCGAGATCGATTCCACGCGATACCCCTTGCATTGGGCGATAACGGTGGCTCCACCGTAGAACGCGACCGCGAGCCGCGGGCCCGAACCGTGTGCGCAAGTATTTCCCAATCGATCACCCAAGTTCGGCGATATCATCCAGCTTTGTCCCCTACACCGCGCCGCACGCGCGCCACGCTCTGCGAGCCCCGCCAGTCGCGTGCCACCGGCACCCCCCGCAAATCCGACCTTGGGGTCACCTCCACCCCACTCCGCCCCGCCGCCCGGCGCGTCCGCCCAGGTACGGCCCCCTCCCCGCCCCGAAATCGAAACCCGTTCCATTTCTTGCCGATCGCTCTGGTAGCGCGCTACCGGCCGGTACTAAGGTCACTCCACGCGTTGGCCCAGGGGGGCGTCCCTTCCCCCTGGCCCGACGTCCGCGCACGGCCGTGTTCCCGCACCCCAGTACCTCGATAGACCCACGCTCGTCGAGGAGGCCGCCATGTCATCCAGCACGTCCCCGTCGGATGCGCCCGCCGACAGAGATCCCGAACCCCCGCCCCCGCCGCCCCCCGCCCGGCTGCCCGCGATCGTGCACGGCCTGTGGTACCGGCAGTTGCACCGCTACCCGGCCAACGGGCCGCGGATCCTCTACCTGTCCATCGTGGTCGTCGCGTCGGTGATCCTGTACTACGAGCTCTACATCCAGTACGCGGTCTCCACCCTGCTGATGCACGAGTACGGCATGACCTTCATGTACGCGACGATGATCTCGGTCGTCGGCAACGCGGTCGGCGCGTTCGCCTCGTTGCTCGCGGGGCTCGCCGACCGGTGGGGGCGGGCCAACCTGGTCGTGTACGGCCTGCTGCTCACCGGCGTGCTCGTCCTGTTCGCGCTGCCCAACGCGCAGAGCAAGGGCTGGTTCATGTTCTTCATGGCCCTGGTGAACGTGGTCGAGGGCATGGCCCTGGTCGCCACGCCCGCGCTGATCCGCGACTTCTCGCCACAGGTCGGCCGGGCCGGCGCGATGGGCTTCTGGACGCTGGGGCCGATCATCGGCAGCCTGGTGGTCACCACGGTCAGCAGCAACACGCTGGACTCCAGCAGCTGGCAGACCGAGTTCCGGTACGCCGGCATCACCGGCCTGGTCGTGTTCGTGGTCGCGCTCTTCGGCCTGCGCGAGTTGTCCCCGGCGCTGCGCGACCAGCTCATGGTCTCGCTGCGGGACAAGGCGCTGATCGAGGCCAGGGCGCGCGGCCTGGACGTCGAGGCAGCGCAGAAGAACCACTGGCGGCAGATGATGCGCCTGGACATCCTCGCGCCGGCGCTCGGGATCAGCCTGCACCTGATGTTCTACTACACGGTCGTCGGCAACCTGGTCGTCTACTACTCGACCGTCTACGGGTACTCCGAGCAGCGGACCAACGCCCTCGCCAACTGGTACTGGGGGGCGAACGCGATCGCGCTCGTCGTGGTGGGCGTCGCGTCCGACCTGGCCCGGGTGCGCAAACCGTTCATGATCATGGGCGGCGTGGGGACGGTGGTGTTCACGTACCTGTTCGCGCTGACCACCGACCACCCGGACACCGGCTACTACACGTTCGCCTGGCTCCTGGTCGGCATCGGCGCGAGCAGCGGGATGGCCTGGGCGCCGTGGATGGCCGGGTACACGGAGACGGTCGAGAAGCACAACCCGGCGGCGACCGCGACGGGGTTGGCGGTGTGGGGCTGGATCATCCGGATCGTGGTGTCGGTGTCCGCGGTGTTCACGCCGGTCATCGTCACCTCCGCGACGCCGCTGGTGAACCACGGCGAGGAGGTCGTCGCGGCGCAGGCGGACGCGGGGGCGGCGCTGGAGTTGGTACAGAAGGACCCGGCACTGTTCATCCAGATGTCCAAGTACCCCAACCGCGCGGCGATCCCGATCGAGCTGCAGGTCAAGGCGTTGCAACTGGCCGGGGGCGACCTCGCCAAGCTGAATCTGGTCGAGCAGAGGCAGCGGTCGCTCGCCGTACTGATCGACCACGGCGAGGAGGTGCGGAAGGCCAAGGACCGGACGAGCGACGAGTGGATGCGCTGGTGGTGGCTGACGCTTGCGTGCCAGGCGCTGTTCGTCCCGAGCGTGCTCGTGATGGCCGGGCGCTGGAGTCCGCGCAAGGCGCGGGAGGACGAGGCGGCGCACGCACGTCGGGTGGAGGAGGAATTGGCCGCGCTCGCCGCAGCCGGCGCGCCGGGGGTGGCGCGGCAGCGGACCTGATCACCCGTTAGACCCGCCCGAAACGCCGAGGGCCGGCACGCCGCACTCGAAGTGCGGCGGCCGGCCCTCGGTCGTGCCGATCAGTGAAGATCAGAGGCGGTTGATGTTCTCCGCCTGGAGGCCCTTCTGGCCCTGCACGACGTCGAATTCGACGGCTTCGCCCTCGATGAGCTCACGGTAGCCGTTGCCCTGGATCGCGGAGAAGTGAGCGAAGACGTCGTCGCCGCCACCGTCCTGCGCGATGAAGCCGAAGCCCTTTTCCGAGTTGAACCACTTCACGGTTCCGGTAGCCATATTTTTCTCCCTACATGTGGGCCGATGAACGAATCCACACTTCGTGAATCCGGGCGTCGCCGCGTTTTTCGCCCTCATTTCGGAAGCTACCGAAATGCAAAATGCGCCCGTAGTGAACAGCTCTACAGGCGCACTCAGAAGATGATGCGAACCACAACTGCAACAGGCTTCAGACTAACACAGAACGAGACCGAGATCGAGTCCCACCACAACCCGCCCACCCAAGACCACTCCAAGCCACACCTTGCCCACCCCCACACCAGCTTGTGATCACACCCCAGCAACCCACCCCGCCCAAAGCCCGGTCCCGGGCACGAAGCGCGGGACCGGGCACGAAACGCGGGACCGGGCAGGAGCGGCGAGCGGCGCGGGACCGGGCAGGGGCGGGCACGAAGCGCGGGACCGGGGCAGGGACGGGCGCCAAGCGCGGGACCGGGCAGGGGCGGCGAGCGGCGCGGACGGCGGGGCGCAGCGAGCCGAAGCCCGGGACGCAAGCCAATGCCGATCTGACGGAGGCCGGCGCGCGGCAGGGGACGGGACCGGCGGGACGGGGCCGAACGAACAGCGGCGCGCAACGGCGGCGGCCGGGTGGGGCGCGTGGCGGGGGCGACACGGAGTCGAAGCACGGAGAGCAGGCCGATCACGGCCAGGCGTGAGGCGGCAGGGGCAAGCCAGCGTGGGCAATCTGTGGCACGGCGGGCACGGCGGGCACGGCCAGACGGGCGGGGGCACGGCACGCGCAGGTGCGGCCGCGTGGGCAGGGGCGCCACACCGCGCAGACCGATCGGGGCAGCCCCCGCCATCCCGCTCGACCGTGCCGATTCGCCCCCCGCGCTCCCGCCTTCGTCCCGCCTCACCTTCGTCCCGCCCCGCGCTCCCGCCTTGGTCCCGCCCCGCCCTCGTCCCGCCCCGCGCTCCCGCCTTCGCCCCGCCCCGCCCTCGTCCCGCCCCACCTCCGTCCCGCCCTGCGCTCGTCCCGCCCCGCGCTCCCGCCCGCGTCCCGCCCCACCTTCGTCCCACCCCGCGCTCCCGCCCTCGTCCCGCCCCGCCCGCGCTTCCGCCCTCGTCCCGCCCCGTCCTCGTCCCGCCCCCGCGCGCTCCCGCCCTCGTCGCACTCGTTGGGGTGCGTGGGGGTGGGTGGGCCCGTGGGCTTTGGTGGGCGGGGTCGTACGGGAGGTCGGTGGCGCGGGCAAGATGGGCGCATGGCGAAGATAAGCAAAGGTGGGAACACTCCGGTACCGACCGCCGAGTTGCGTGCGGTCCTGACCTGGCGCGCGGCGGGAGCCCCCGACGTGGACGCCTCGGCGCTGCTCCTGAACGCCGCCGGCAAGGTGCGCACGGAAGCCGATTTCGTCTTCTACAACCAGCCCTCCGACGCCACCGGCGCGGTACGGCACGAGGGGAAGCGGCCGACCGCCGGCGGCGTCGTCACGGACACCATCCGGGTCGACCTCGCGGCGATCCCGGCGGACGTCGAGCGCGTGGTGATCGGCGCGTCCGCCGACGGCGGCAGCTTCGGCCAGGTGCCCGGGCTCGCGTTGCACGTGGTGACCGCGCAGGGCGGCCCGATCGCCGAGTTCGACATCGACGAGGCGTCCACCGAGACGGCGTTCCTGTTCGGCGAGTTCTACCTGCGCAACGGCGCCTGGAAGTTCCGCGCGGTGGGCCAGGGGTACGCGTCCGGGTTGTCCGGCCTCGCCACCGACTTCGGCATCGAGGTCGCCGCCGACGACGCGGCCGGCCCACAAAGCGCCCCGCCCGCCCCCGGCGCCCCCGCCCCGACCCCGTTCGCCCCACCCGCCGCCGCGCCCGGCTCCCCCGTACCCCCGCCGCGGCCCACCGCTCCCCCGCCCGCCGCCCCCGCGATCAGCCTCAAGAAGCGGACCCTGATCGACATGGAGAAGCGGCTGGCCGACGAGGGCCACCCGCAACTGCTCAACCTGACCAAGCAGGCCGCGGTGAGCCTGGAGAAGCGCGGACTCGGCGAGCACACCGCGCGCGTCGCGCTCTGCCTGGACATCTCCTACTCGATGCAGTCGCTGTTCAAGAAGGGCAAGGTCCAGGCGCTCGCCGAGCGCGTGCTCTCGCTCGGTCTTCGCTTCGACGACAACGCGGCCGTGGACGTGTTCCTGTTCGGCTCCCAGGGACACGTGGCCGGGCAGCTCGGACTCGGCCAGTACAACGGCTGGGCCGAGCGGATCCGGCGCAGCCCCGGCCTGGAGGGCTCGACCGACTACGCCGGCGCGATGCGCCTGGTCCGCGAGCACTACTTCGGCAGCAGCGCGCCCCGGTACCAGCCGCTGGCCAACGACCTGCCCGTATACGTCATGTTCATCACCGACGGACAGACCACCTCGCGCGAGGCGACGCGCGAGCAGATCACCTACTCCAGCTTCGAGCCGATCTTCTGGCAGTTCATGGGGCTGGGTCGGCCGGGCGGCTTCTCGTTCCTGGAGGAGCTGGACGACCTGACCGGCCGCTACGTCGACAACGCCGACTTCTTCTCGGTCCAGGACCCGGCCAACGTCCCCGACGGGCAGCTCTACGAGCTGATGACCAACGAGTATCCGACCTGGCTGAGCCGCGCCAGGGCGCAGGGCCTGCTCATCTGACCGGCGCGTCCGAGGCCGCGACCGGGCGAGGCGACCCACCCCCCGCGGCTCCCCGCACCCACCGTGCGGGGAGCGCGGAGAGCAGATGCAGCGCGGCCTCCATCGGCCCCTTGCGCAGCGTGTGCCGCCAGGCCCAGCAGAGCAGCATCGTGACCACGAAGAAGCCGATCAGCCGCCGCCAGGTCTCCCCGGACGCGAGCGGGAACCAGCGGTCGATCACGATCAGGTGGGCGGTGTACACGGTGAGCGCCATCGAGCCGACCGAGATCAGCGGGTCGAGCACGATCCGGCCGAGCCAGGGGCGGCAGGCGAGCAGGGCGAGGCCGAGCAGTCCGAGGGCGACGCCGATCGCGCCGACGATCTCGAACGGCGTACCGGTGTGGCCCTCGGCGACGGTGAGCCACGCGGGATCGGACACCGGCACCGAGCCGACCCGGCCGTGGATCACGTCCGACACGCGGTCCGGCTCGGCGATCCGCGCCAGCCGATCGCCGGTGAACAGTCGGACCACGACCCAGGATCCGCCGTAGCCGAGCACGGCCAGTGCGGTCCCGATCCCGACCAGCGCGCGCTGTACCCGTCTTTCGCCCAGCCGCAGCCGCCCGACCGCCGTCCCGGCGAGCACGAACGGCATCCAGGTGATCGCCGGATAGCTGCCGGTCAGGAACAACGTCTCGAACATGTGGCCCGGACCCTGCCGCCAATCGGCGAACCCGGGCGCGGCATAACGAACATCGCCGGTGTCACCGGCCCGGCGCAGCGCGAACGAGGCGATCGGCCCGAGCAGCGCCCACCCCGCGGCGATCCACACGAGGGTGCGCGTGCTCAGCCACAGCGCGGGCCAGGCGAGCATGAAGTAGAGGCCGTAGAAGGCCAGGATGACCAGTACACCGGTGTCCAGGTCGGCCAGCCACATCCCGAGCGGGAGCAGCAGCACCGCCCGGATCAGCATCCGGGTGACCACGGCGGCATTGCCCCGATCCCAGCCGCGCAGCGGCGCCCGGCCGCTCATCAGCACCAGCGAGACGCCGGCCAGGAACGCGAACAGCGCGGAGGCGCGGCCGGTGACGCCCTGGATCAGCGTGTCCACGCCCCCGTCGTAGGGGTCGGGCCCGACATGCGAGGCGAACATGCCCAGGACCGCAAGCGCGCGCGCGACGTCCACACCGACTATCCGGTCCGCTCTCCGCGCGGCCCGCCGCTCCCCCGTCTTCGCCCACATGCGCCCACCCTAGGGCGTGTCTTCAATTCGCCTGTTTCTCCGGGGCGGCGAGGTGCGGTGCCGGGCGTCGTGGAACTCGGCGGGAGATTGAAGACACGCCCCAGGCTTCGGATCCGACCCACGCGTGGGTACGCGGCGCCGAGCCGACGCCATCGCCCGTCCCCGCGGACCGACCCGCCTACTCGGCCCCGTCCGCTGCCGGCGGCGCCACCGTCGCCGACGGCTCGCCGCCCCGGCGCCGCACCGCGACCATGCCCAGCGCCAGCAGGACGCAGCCGACGAACACGCTGACCACCACCGGCGTGGACAGGCCGTGTCGGACCGAGGCCCCGGCGGCGCACTGGACCAGCGTCATCGGCAACATGCCGAGCGCCGTCCCGATGGTGAAGTGGCTCGTGCTGATCCGCGTGGCCGCCGCGCCGTAGCTGACCACGGAGGAGGGCAGGACCGGGATCATCCGCAGGACCGTAATCGGCACCAGCCCGTTGCGGGAGAGTTTGCGATCGAGGACGGCCAGCGCCTCGCGCTTGTGCAGCCAGCCGCCGATCCGTTCCCGGCCGAGCCGGCGGCCGAGGTACAGGCTGATCAACGCGCCGAGCGTGGCCCCGATCAGGGTGACCACCGTGCCGCCGATCGCGCCGAACAGGGCACCCGCCACCGGGGCGAACAACGACTTCGGCACCAGCGCGGTGACGCCCACCGCGCAGACCAGGACGAACACCGCCACCGAGGCCGGCAGCGGCCACTGCGTCCACGCGCCGTGGTCGAGGAAATCCCGGAGCGCGTCGAGCAAGCCCCGCACGGTGTCCAACCTGCGTCCGCCCCTCGTGCCCATGATGTGAATTCGCCGAAGCGCCGACCGCGCCGAATGCGCCGGAACCCGACGGATCGGGCGACCCACCGCGCATCCCCGGCGGCTGCGCCGAGGCACGCCGATACCCCCCGGCGCGCATTCGGCCCATTGTACGGAGCCTTCGCGACCCCCGGGTGAACCGCGGCGGGCGCTGGAGTCCGCGGCCTGCCCCGTGCTAAAAACCTACTGACCACTAGGTTTTTGGAGGACTCATGACCGAGACCACCGCGCGCACGCGCTTCCGGGCCGCGACCTGCCCCTACGAGGACGCGTCGTTGTCGATCGAGGAGCGGGTGGAGGACCTGCTCGGCCGGATGACGGTCGCCGAGAAGGCCGGTCTGATGTTCCAGACCATCGCGGTCATGGGCCCCGAGGGCACGCTGCTCGACGACCCGGACACGCTGCCGTTCGGCTTCACCGTCCGGCAGATGATCGCCGACAAGGGGATGAACCACTTCAACCTGATGGGCGGCGGTCGCCCCGAGCACATCGCGCAGTGGCACAACCGGATCCAGGAACTGGCCCTGGAGACCCGGCTGGGCATCCCGATCACGCTGTCCACGGACCCCCGGCACCACTTCACCGACAACCCCGGCACCGCCGCGTACGCCGAGGGCTTCTCCCAGTACCCCGAGACGCTGGGTCTGGCCGCGATCGGCGACGCGGACCTGGTCCGCGAGTTCGCCGACCTGATGCGGCGCGAATACCTCGCGGTCGGCATCCGGCTCGCACTGCACCCGCAGATCGACCTGGCCACCGAGCCGCGCTGGTCGCGGATCAACGGCACGTTCGGCGAGGACGCCGAACTGACCGGCAAGCTCGTCGCCGCCTACATCCGGGGCGCGCAGGGCGAGACGCTGAACACCGCGTCGGTGGCCTGCATGACCAAACACTTCCCCGGCGGCGGCCCACAACTCGACGGCGAGGACCCGCACTTCGCGTACGGCCGTGAGCAGGTCTACCCGGGTGACCACTTCGACTACCACCTGGCGCCGTTCAAGGAGGCGCTGGCGGCCGGCACGTCGCAGATGATGCCCTACTACGGGATGCCGATCGGGACCGAGCACGAGGAGGTCGCGTTCGGCTTCAACCGGGGCGTCATCACCGGCCTGCTCCGGGAACGACTCGGCTTCGACGGCATCGTGTGCACCGACTGGGGCCTGATCTCCGACGCGAACATCATGGGCCAGGCCATGCCCGCCCGGGCCTGGGGCGTGGAGGAGTTGTCCGTCCCCGACCGGGTGCTCCGCGTCCTGGAGGCGGGCTGCGACCAGTTCGGCGGCGAGCACATCCCCGAGCAGATCGTCGCGTTGGTCGAGGCGGGCCGGCTCACCGAGGAGCGGCTCGACGTGTCGGCGCGGCGCCTGCTGCGGGAGAAGTTCGTACTCGGCCTGTTCGACCACCCCTTCGTCGACCCGACCGGCGCCGCCGCGTCCGTCGGCGCGCCCGCCGGCATCGCCGCCGGGCTGCGCGCGCAGAGCAGGTCGGTCACCGTACTGAAGAACGACGCGCCCGAGCGCGACACCCGACGCGGCGAGCCGATCCTGCCGTTGGCCGAGGGTTCGCGCGTGTACGTCCGGGGCCTGGACGCCGAGGTGGCGGCCGGCTACGGCACGGTCGTGGCCACGCCCGAGGAGGCCGACGTGGCGATCGTCCGGGTCAAGACCCCGTTCGAACCTCGCGAGGGCGGTTTCGAACAGTTCTTCCACGCGGGTTCGCTGGAGTTCGACGCGGTCGAGCTGGCCGCGATCCTGGAGCTGTGCGCGACGGTACCGACGATCGTGGACGTGTATCTGGAGCGCCCGGCGGTGCTCCCGGACATCGCCGAGGCCGCCGCCGCGCTGGTGGCGAACTACGGCTGCGCCGACGGTCCGCTGCTCGACGCGCTGTTCGGTCGGGTACGGCCCGAGGGCAACCTGCCGTTCGAGCTGCCGCGCTCGATGGCCGACGTACGCGCGCAGCGCTCGGACGTACCCCGGGACGGTAAGGACCCGGTCTTCGTGTTCGGGCACGGGCTGCGCTACTGACCCGTCCGCGCCGGGCCGGGCCGACGCCCGTGGGGGCCGGCCGACGCACCCCGTCGGCCGGCCCCCGCCCGCCCCGATCGACCCGTACCGGAAACGCCCGACACGCACCGGTTCACCATTGCCGCCCGCGCCTGCTTAGGGTGCTGCCATGGGTAGCGAGCGGCGGGAGTGTGTGGCGCTCTCCCTGCACGCGACCGCCCGGGCACTGCGGCGGTACCGGCTTCGCGCCGTGGCGGTGACGGTCGTGGGTCTGGCGTGCACCGGGGCGTGGTTCGTGATTCTGTCCGCCGGCAGCGACGGGGGCGACGGCGCGGCCCTGGGCGGCTGGGGCATGGTCCCGCTCGTGGTCGGCGCGGCGGCCCTGGTGATCGGAATCGGCGCGCTCGTCCTGGCCCGGCGCATGCGGCGCACACTGACCCGGCATCCCTGGGTCGCCTGCTCCTGCCGGTTCCGCGATCCGGCCGACGGGGACGGCGCGTGGGGACCGCCGCTGGTGATCGGCGACCGCGCCGGCGACGGCACGCAGTACGCGCTGACCGTGGTGTCCATGTCGCACCGCTGGTGGCACCTGCACAAGTGCGACGGCGGTGACGTGTGGTTCGCGGGCGACCCCGCGCACGGGGGTGTGGTCTCCCCGCCGGGCGGCGAACTCCTGCTGTGGACCCGGCCGAGCCGACTCGGCCGCAGCAGCCGACCCGCACGCCGGGCGAACCCGGCGGGGGCCTGACCGACCCCCTCTATCCGACCCCCCGCCCACCGCCGACCGGCCGCGTCACTTCACCACCCGCAGGCTGATCGGGTAGCGCATCACCTCGCCGCCCGCCGCCCGCGCCCCGCCGATGATCGCGCAGACCGCGATGGCCGAGTACATGGCGCCGATCAGCACACCGCCCACGTCGCCGAGCAGGGACAGGAGCGGGGTGAGCACGAACGAGATCAGACAGGTCAGTTGGAAGTTGAGCGCCGCGCTCGCGTTGTCCCGCACGAACGGCGACTGTTCGCCCACGCTCCGGCGGATCAGGAACGGACCCAGTACCGGAGCGCAGAACCCGCTCCAGTGCGCCGCCGCGCTCCACCCCCGCTCACGCCCCGGCTGCATGCGCGCGAACCCCGCCGGCCGGTTGAGCCACCACGGCGGCGGCCCGGCCATCGGGCGCGGCACGAGCGGCGGCGGAGCCGGCATCGGCATCAGCAGGTCCTCGAGCAGCGTCTCCAGGTCCGCCCGGGTCTTCCCGGCCAACGCGGAGGCCACCCGCTCCTCGAACTCGTCGGCGGTCAACCGGCCTTCGCCGAACGCGAACTTCAAGTGCTCGATCGTGCGTTCACGATCCGCGTCACCCACCCGCATGTGCGGGGGCATGCCGTACCAATGGGGTGGGTGAGGACCGGAATTCGGGTGCATGCGCGGCTCCTCTCGCTGTGCACACGGCTCCGTACAGCATGCGCCGTGAACGGAGCGTGGTCCATCAGGGATAACCCTTGGCCCGACCCCGAGACAACAGCCGCAAGGATGACCCGGATCCGCCTCACGGCGGCCGTCCCGCAGCCGGCAGTGGCCCGTCCGGGCCGGTTTCCGACCCCTTTCGGCGGCGAGGGAACCGTTCCGCGAGCCGCTCCGTCACAGGGCCATGCGAATCCACGACGGTTCCACGCGCGGGGCCGCGGCCCTGCCGATATTCGTGCTGGCGGCGGGACTCGTCGTCGGCGGCTGCACCTCTTCCGGCGGTTCCAAGCCGGACCCGCAGCGCACGACCGCCTCGAACACCGAGTCGGTACAGCTGACCGCGTTCGACTCGTGTGGCGCGCTGGTCGACGACTTCCGCGCGGCGGCGCTGCAGAGCATGGACGAGAACACCCGGTCGGTGCCCCTCGACGGGAAAGACGCCGGCGCTCCGGCCGCCGCGCCCAGGGCGGCGGAAGGCATGTCGGCGGATCTGGCCGCGCCCGCCGCGCCCACCACGCCGGAGCACTCGACCACGAACACCCAGGAGGCCGGAGTCGACGAGCCCGACCTGGTCAAAACCGACGGGCGCCGGGTGCTGACCGTGGCCGACGGGCGGTTGACCGTGGTCGACACCGCCACCCACAAGGTCACCGGGTCGCTGGCCGTGCCGGGGGCGCGTGCGACCGAGCTGTTGCTGTC
The DNA here is from genome assembly GCF_051903075.1 of Embleya australiensis. NCBI lineage: Bacteria > Bacillati > Actinomycetota > Actinomycetes > Kitasatosporales > Streptomycetaceae > Embleya > Embleya australiensis. Next base: position 5,876,558 of record NZ_CP182422.1, on the reverse strand, counting down.
CGGTGACCGGGCCCTGCTGATCCTGGACGCCGGCGCGAACCTGCCGAAGGGCAAGGGCGGTTCGGGCAAGATGGCGCCGATCCCCGGCGTTCCGGGGCTGCCGGGGACGAACATGCAGGCGCGCTTCGTCCTGGTCGACCTCACCGGTGCGCCGCGGACCCTGGGCGACCTGACCGTGGACGGCGCCTACGCAGACGCGCGCCAGGTCGGCAGCACCGCGCGCATCGTGGTTCGCTCACGCCCGCGCCTGAACACGTCGACGTACCGGACCTCGGACAGGGACAAGGCCGTCGACCGGATCCGCCGCTCGACCGTCGGGGACTGGCTGCCGCAGTTCACCCTCGCCGCGAACGGTCGCACCGAATCCGGCAACCTGGTCGGCTGCGACCGGGTCAGCCGCCCGGCGAGCCGAGCGGGCGAGCCGGGACACACCGGCGCCGCGACGCTGAGCGTGTTGTCCTTCGACCTGACCCGCGACCTGGACAAGGGCGACCCGGTGACGGTGGCCGCCGACGTGAACAACGTGTACGCCTCGGAGTCCAACCTCTACCTGGCGACCACCACCTCCCGGCGCGACGTCTCGAAGGACGCGAAGGTGATCGGCGGCGGCCCGCCGACCACGACCACCGCGATCAACCAGCTCGACATCTCCGGCAAGGGCACCCCGAAGCCGGTCGCCACCGGCGTGGTCTCCGGCACGATGGTCAACCAGTACGCGATGTCCGAACTCGGCGGCAATCTGCGGGTGGCGACGACCCTGAGTCCCGGCGACCCGACGATCCCGCAGAGCGGCCCCGGCAACACCCCGCCCGGCGGCACCACCCGAAGCACCACCGCACCGGGCGGTTCCGTGCCGGGCGCGCCGGGCACCGCCAAGCCCGGCACCATCGCGCCGAGCGCCGCCCAGGGCAGCGCGGTGCCGGCCGACTCGGTGCCCGGCAGCGCGCCCAACGGCTCGTCCGGTTCCGCCATCGCGCCGAGCGACGGCACCGACACCCGACCGACCCCGCCGAGCATGCCGAGCGCCCGGCCGCCGACCGCACAGCCCCCGATCGCCCCGCGTTCCAGCAGCGAATCGGCGGTCACCGTCCTGGCCCGCAACGGCGACAAGCTGACCCAGATCGGCCGGGTGGGTGGACTCGGCCGCACCGAGCGCATCATGGGCGTGCGCTTCGCCGGACCGATCGCCTACGTGGTGACCTTCCGGCAGACCGACCCGCTGTACACGATCGACCTGAGCGACCCGCGCAATCCCCGCACGGTCGGCGAACTGAAGATCAACGGCTACTCGGCCTACCTGCACCCGATCGCCGACGGCCGGCTGATCGGCGTCGGCCAGGACGCCACCGACGGCGGCATGCGCCTGGGCACCCAGGTGTCCCTGTTCGACGTACGCGCCCTGGCCGATCCGACCCGGATCGCGCAGTACACGATCCCCAGCGGCAGTTCGCAGGCGGAGCAGGACGCGCACGCGTTCCTGTACTGGCCCAAGGACGGCACCGTGGTGGTGCCGGTGACGGGTGCCTACTCGATGCCCGACCGCACGCAGATCGCCCCCGGCGAGAAGTATCCGGGCACGCGCAGCTCCTACGCGCTGGTGTTGCGCGTCGACGGCACCCGGATCGTCGAGGTGGGCCGGGTAACCCACCCCGACTCCAGGATCCTGCGCTCGCTGGTGGTGGGCGACGAGTTGTGGACAGTCTCGGCCGCGGGCATCTCCGTCGACCGGCTCGCCGACGTGCGCCAGGTGGCCTGGATCCCGATCGGCTGAGCGCCGCCGGGCGTCCCCGAAACGCCTCGTCGGAGGCGGTCTGGTATACCCGGAGCAGCATCTGACAGACCATCAGAAACGATCGGAGCACCCATGGCGGTCACCGTCTTCACCGACCTCCGACAGATCAAGGACGCGGTGGGCAAACACCTGGGCCACAGCGACTGGCTGGAGATCACCCAGGAGCGGATCAACCTGTTCGCCGACGCGACCGGGGACCACCAGTGGATCCACGTCGACGTGGAGAAGGCGAAGGAGGGCCCGTTCGGCGCGCCGATCGCACACGGCTACCTGACCCTGGCGCTGTCCAACCTCTTCCTGCCGCAGATCCTCGAGGTGCGCAACATCTCGATGGGGGTGAACTACGGCATGGAGAAGGTGCGCTTCCCGGCCCCGGTCCCGGTCGGCTCGCGCGTCCGCGGCGGCGCGGAGATCGTGGCGGTCGAGGACATCGCCGGGGGCGTCCAGGTGGTCAACCGGATCACCGTCGAGATCGAGGGATCGGCCAAGCCCGCCTGCGTGATCGACTCGGTCACCCGCTACCTGCTCTGACCGACCGCCGCGACACCGACCGCGGTCGGTGTCCCCGAACGCCGAACGGGCGCGCGTGCGCGACCCGTTCGGCCGTTCCGCTGCCGTGCTCGGCGACGTGTGCCCCGTCGCCGAGCACGGAAGTGGAAGCACGGCCGTGACTCGGCCACACCTTCGGTTACGCCTCCGGCTCGATCAGCACGCAGCGGGTGCGGCTGTAGATCGTCGGCATACATTTGTTGCAGTGCACGCACAACGACCGGGTCTTCGGCTCGGCCGCGATGCGGTTGACCAGGTCCGGCTCGCGCAGCACCGCGCGGCCCATCGCCACGAACTCGAAGCCCTCGGCCATCGCCAGGTCCATCGTGTCCCGGTTGGTGATGCCGCCGAGCAGGATCAGCGGCAGCTTCAGCTCGGCCCGGAACTGCCGGGCGGAGGCCAGCAGATAGGCCTCCTCGTAGGGGTACGACCGCAGGATGCGCTTGCCGAGCAGCTTGACCCCCGTGCGTTGCGGCTGCGGGAAGGTCGCGGCGAATTCCGGCACCGGGGCGTCGCCGCGGAAGAGGTACATCGGATTGAGCAGCGAACTGCCCGCGGTCAGCTCCAGCGCGTCCACCGAGCCGTCCTCCTCCAGCCAGCGCGCGGTCCGGATGCTCTCGTCCAGCCAGATCCCGCCCGGGACGCCGTCCTCCATGTTGAGCTTGGCGGTCACCGCGATCCGGTCGCCCACCGCCTCGCGCACCGCGCGACACACCCCGCGCGCGACCTTGGCCCGGTTGGCGAGCGAACCGCCGTACGCGTCCTTGCGGTGGTTCAGCTTGGGGCTGAGGAAGGCGCTGGCGAAGTAGTTGTGGCCCAGGTGGATCTCCACCGCGTCGAACCCGGCCTCGACCGCGAACAGCGCGGCCTCGGCGTGCGCGCGGGTGATCCGGGCGATGTCCCGCTCACCGGCGGCCAGCGTGGTGCGCATGCCCAGCGGGTTGAACATCCGCCCCGCGGACAGGGCCGGCCGGCCGTTGGAGGCGGCGTTGGCCACCGGGCCGGCGTGGCCGATCTGGGCGGAGACCGCCGCGCCCTCGGCGTGCACCGCGTCGGTGAGCCGGCGCAGCCCCGGCACCGCCTCGGGGCGCATCCAGATCTGGTGCCGGTCGGTGCGGCCCTCGGGGGCGACCGCGCAGTAGGCGACGGTGGTCATCCCGATGCCGCCGGCGGCGGGGCGGCGGTGGTACTCGATCAGGTCGTCGGTGACCAGCGCGTCCGGGGTGGCGCCCTCGAACGTGGCGGCCTTGATGATCCGGTTGCGCAGCGTGAGCGGGCCGAGCTTGGCGGGGGCGAGGACGTCGGGTATCACGGGGCACCTCGTTCGGGAGGGGACGGATCGGCCGGGCGCGGCGCGTCCAGGCCGGCGGTGACGAAGGCGGCGACGGTCGCGGCGGCGGGCGGGGGGACGAACGCGTCGGCCACGGGTTGGCCGTAGAGCTGGAGCAGCAGGTCGAAGGCGAGCCGCCAGCGGTCCGCGATCTCCCGCTCGCCCAGGTCCGGACGGGCGGCGGCCAGCAGCTCGCGCCAGGGCCGGTGCCGGAACCACGGGTCGTCCCAGGGCAGTTCCCGCCCGGACAGCACGGTCCGGGCGAGCAGTTGCAGCAGCATCGGCCCGCTCGGCTCGCGGGCCAGCCGGTCGAACGGTTCGACGATCACCGTGACCACCTCGGCGACGGTGGGCGTCCACCCGGCCGCCCGGGCCCGGTCCAGCTCGGCCAGCGGTTCGGCCCACAGCGGGCCCAGGCGCTGTTGCAGCAGCGCGACCACCAGGTCCCGTTTGGAGCCGAAGTGGTAGTGCACGGCGGCCGGATTCATCCCCGCGGCGGCGTTGACCGCCCGCACGGAGACCCTGTCGTAGCCCTGCGCGAGGAAGAGCCGTTCGGCCTCGTCGAGCAGCCGGGCCCGGGATTGTGCGGTCACGGCAGGCACCAAACCACGAACCGCCGGCATTTTCAATCACTGATTGAATCAATGATGGAACGGCGGCCCGAGCGCCGAAGCAGGCCGGTGGTCAGCGCTGCGGCACCACCAGGACCGGGCACCGCGCGTGTTCGATCGTGGTCGTCGCGACGTGGCCGACCCAGTGACGCAGCGGGCCGCGCCGGCGCCGCACGCCGACCACGGCCAGCGCGCTGCCGGCCGACGCCTCGACGAGCGTGGCCGCGGCGTCCGCCATCACCGAGTCCGCGCGCACCTCGACGTCGGGGAACCGCTCGCGCGCCGTCGCCAACGCCTGCTCGAGCGCCGTCGCGTGCACCTCGGCGACCGCGCGCATGTCCGCCTCGCTCGGCCCGGCCAGGCCCGCGTACCCGGGCCAACTCCACGCGTGCACCGCGTGCACCGGCAGCCCCCGATCCCGGGCCGCCTCGAACGCGGCCGACACCGCCCGGCCGTCGCCGTCGCCCTGGACCCCGAGCAGTACATCCGCGCCGCCCGCCCCGGCCCCGTCGGCCGCCGCCCCGTGCTCACCGCGCACGATCAGCAGCGGACACTCGGTACGCGCCGCCAGATGCCGCGACACCGAGCCGAGCAGGAGCCCGACGAACCCGCCGCGCCCCCGCGATCCGGCGACCAGCAACATCGCCCCCTCGGCCGCCGCGAGCAGCGCGTCGCCCGGCAGGCCGTAGCCCACCCGGGCATCGACCGCCAGATTCGGACAACGGCGCAGCGCCGCCGCCGCGGCATCGCGGACCAGCTCCTCGGCGGCACGCCGGGTCTCCTCGTTCGGCTCCACCGGCTCGAACCCGGGCGTGGCCATCGGCACCCGGATCGCGTGCACCACCCGCAACAGCGCGCCCGCGCGGGCGGCTTCCTCCGCGGCCCGGGCCAGCGCCCGATCACCGTGCTCCGAACCGTCGATGCCCACGACCACCAGGGGTGTCCCGACCGCGCCCGTGTCCGCCATGCCCACCCTCCTCCGTCCATCACCCGAGGTCTTGCCGCCACCCGAGGTCCCGCCGGCGCCCGGGATCCCGCCGCCGAAACGGCGAAGACCGGCCCGGCGGAGCTGCCGCCGGGCCGGTTCGGGTGACCGCCGCGATCAGAAGTTCAGATTGCTCAGCAGGTTCGCGACGCTCTTGCCGCTGCTGTGGATGCTCGGCGCGATCGAGGTGCTCGCCAGATAGAACCCGAGCAGCGCGCACACGATCGCGTGCGGGATTCGCATGCCGCCCTTGCGGATGAAGATGAAGACGATGACGCCCAGCAGGAGGACGGTGGAGATGGACAAGGCCATGGGGGTGACTCCTCGGAAGGCGCGCTCGGGAGCGCAGGGGACGGAACGGCCGCGCCGATTTCGGGACAGCGCGAAGAGTGCCGGTGGGAACGGCGGAACGTGCGTGCATGTGTCACCGGGACAAAAACTAACAGAAAGTGTCGACAAAGGTGCAAAACGTCACACTTCTGCTCGTCGAGTCGCGGCGAGTCGCGCAGCCCGACGGCGTGTCCCCGGCCTGTCCCGGCATGTCGCGGCCCCTCCGAACCGCCCCCCGAACCGCCCCCCGAACACGGCCGGGCCGGCCCGACACGAGGTCGGACCGGCCCGGAGTGTGACCGTGGGAGCTGCGCCGATCAGGTCGGCGGCACCTCGATGTCGGTCTCCAGTCGGCGGTGCTCGCGCAGCCCCTGGATGATCGGGTGATCGTCGCCGAGCTTGCGCCGGCACGCACGCTCGGTGCGGGTGAACCACTCGCGGGACTCCTCCCGACGGCCGATCTCACCCAGGCTGTGCACCCGGTTGCAGGCCGCGACCAGGGTGTGCGGGTGATCCGCGCCCAGCAGCTCCTCGTATCGCTCGCAGGTGACCCGGTCGAGTTCGGCGCACTCGTCGACCTCGCCCGCCCGATAGAGGTTGTTCGCGTGGTTCACCGCGGCCGCGAGGGTGAACGGGTGCTCCTCGCCCAACGCTTCGCGCAGCCCCTCGACGCACCTGCGCCCCAGCGCCAGCGCCTCTTCGAGCCGGTCGACCGCCCGCAGGTAGCTCGACAGGTTGCTGCCGCATCCGAAGGTGAACGGGTGTTGCCCGCCGAACTGCTCGCGATAGCCCTGATAGGTGTCCTGGGCCAGTTCGAGGGCCTGCTCGTTGTTGCCCATCGCACTGTGGTCGGCCGCGAGGTTGAGCGCGCAGGCCAGCATGTCGGGGTGGGTCGGGCTCAGGAAGGCGCGGTACTTCTCCAGCGTGTCGCTGTCCAGCGACCGGGCGTAGCGGGCGTCCCCCGTCTGCCGGATCGTCACCGCGAGGTTCTTGGAGGTGCGCAGCGCGTCCCGGACCCGGCCGTTGGCCTCCTCGATGGCCAGCGTGCGCTGCAACACCGCCCGCGAGCCCGCGTAGTCACCCAGCTCACGGAGGTCCTGACCGACCTGGTTGGCCAGGAAGCAGGTGTGCGGGTGGTCCTCGCCCTGGATTCGCCGCCGCCAGTCGTAGGCGGTCTGGTGCACCTCGCGCGCCTCCTCCAGGCGACCGGTCAGGCGCAGCGAGACGCCGAGGTTGTTGGCCGCGAGCAGGGCGTCGTTGGTGTCCTCGCCGAACACCTCGCTGAATCGCCGGTAGTTCTCCCGGTCCGATTCGAGCGCGGTCTCGAAACGGCCGAGCGAACGCAGGTCGCCGCCGTAGCCGCGCCCGGTGATCAGGGTGTGCGGGTGGTCCGGTCCCAGTGCCGCGCGCTGCGCCTCCAGGGTGGCCCGGTCCAGGTCGTACGCCTTGCGGTACTTGCCCTGGGACCGGTACACGTTCGCCAGTTGGGTGCACATCCGCAGCGTCAGCGGGTCGTGCCGACTGAATCGCGCGCGCCACCGGTCCAGCGCGACCTCGGCGATGTACTGGGCGAATTCCCAGTCGTCGGAGCGCCATGCGAAGCGGACCTGCTCGACGATCCAGCGGCGCACGCCCTCGGAGTCGCTCTCCAGGGCGCGCGAGGGCACGAGGTGCTTGTACAGCTCCTCGTACGCCTCCCGGTTCGCCGGATCGTCCACGTCGCCGGGGGCGTTCGCGGCCAGGATCTCCAGGGTTCGGGCGCGCCGGGCGATGTTGTCCTCGGCCGGCATCTGGTCCCGCAGCACGGCTTGGACCAGGCGGTGCACCTGGATGGTGTCCGCGCCCCGGTCCACCCGGGCCAGCGCGTATCGGCCGAGCTGCTGGAAGATCCGGGACAACAACAGCGTGTCGCCGAGCGAGCTGTCCACCCGGATCAGTTCCTGGAGCACCTCGCGCGAGCGCAGCAGCCGCATCGAGATGGAGTCGGGCGACAGGTAGGCGCACAACTCCAGCAGGCGCACCGCGGCCGGCTGCCGCTCCTTCAGCTCGTCCAGGGAGACGGTCCACGTCGCGGCGGCGGTGGTCGGGTAGTCCGGCGGCTGACCCTCCTCCAGGATCGCGGTGACCCGCGTGTTCACCCGCTCCAGGTAGTCCTCGACCGGCATCGCCGACTCGGCCAGCCAGGCGCCCGCCTGTTCGACCGCCAGCGGCAGGTCGCCCAGCGCGGTGGCGACCTTCTGCGCGTCGGCCTCGGTCAGCGCCGGCACCCGGCGCTGGAGCAGCGCGACGCTCTCGTCGCGGCGGAACACCGGTACTTCGAGCGGGCGGGCGGTGCGCGCCCACAGGTCGTTGCGCGAGGTGACCAGGACGTGGCCGTTGACGCTGCCCTGCGGCATCAGGTTGGCCAGCGAGGCGGGCTCGTCGGCGTTGTCGTAGATCACCAGCCAGCGATCGTAGGGCTCGCCCTGTTGCAGGCTCTGGAGCACCGTGGCCGCCGCGTCGCCCACGTTCTCCCCGGTGGACAGGTCGAGCCGGACGCCCAGTCGGGCGAGTTGCGCGGCGACGCCCTGTGCCTGCTCGGCGGACACCCACCAGATGATGTCGTAGTCGGCGGCGAAGCGGTGCGCGTACTCCAGCGCGACCTGGGTCTTGCCGACGCCGCCCAGGCCGTGCAGGGCCTGGGGCAGCACCGCGGTGGCACCCTTGGCCAACTGGTCGCGCAGGCGTTCGAGGATGTCGTCGCGTCCGGTGAAGGCCGAGTGCCGGGGCAGCAGTTGGGACACCCTGGGCTTGGTGCCGGGGAAGCGGGGGCCCTCCGCCGGCGGCGCCTCCGAGGGGGTGCGGCCGAACGCGGCCAGCAGCGCGGTGCGCGCGTGCTCCTCGGACAGCGCGGAGAGGGAGACCGTGTCGCCCACGCCCGGGTCGAGGTCGAGCCCGTCGTCCACCCGCAGCGTCACCACGGCCACCCGATCCGCCGAGGCGAGCCGGCGCAGCGCGGTGCGCATCGCGGTCCAGGCCCGGCTGGGCAGCGAGTCGGGCGAGGACAGCACCACGACGCTGTCCACGTCCTCCAACCGCTCCAGCGGCGTGTCGCAGCCCCCGGTGCCGACCACCTGGGTGCCGGCGGCGATCAGTTGGGCGCGCACCCAGTCGACCCACATGCGGTCGCGTGCGCTGTAGAGGATGCGCACGGTGACCGGGGCGGTGTACCGGATGCGCTCGAAGCGGCGCAGTTCGCGGCGGCGCTCGCCCTCCTCGACGGGGTCGAGTCGGGTGATCGCGCCTTCGGTGAGCACACCGGTCAGCCGCTCGTACGCGGCGAGCAGGCTGCCCTCCTGGAGCGGGCGGTCGCCCAGGGTGGCCAGGGTCTCCTCGTAGGCGTAGAACGCCTTGTACGGGATCTCCACCTCGCCCCAGTACTTGGTGCGCTCCGCCTCGGAGTATTCCGCGAGGAATTCGGCGAAGCGCTCGCGCGCGTGGTCGCGGCCGGCTTCGAGCTTGTCCTTCTCGTCGTCCTCGACGCGCATCGGCACGGGCAGGATGCGCAGCGGGCGCTCGGCCTGCCGGGCGATCGAGCGGGCCACGTTGACGCCGCCGTCGATGGCCTGCTCGTTGAGGGTGAAGCCGTCCACCACGGTGTCGGGCAGCAGGGTGGTACAGATGCCGGCGATGTCGTTGAGGCCGGTGCGACTGTCGATCAGGGCGTAGTCGTAGGACGCGCGCATGTCCTCGCGCAGCGCGTCCAGGAAGCCGATGCCGTGCGGACTCTCGCAGAAGTCGGCCCAGTTGAAGCCGGCGAGGGTCGCCGCGTATTCGTGGTTCTGCCGGCCCGGGCCGAGGAAGCGGATCAACCCGCCGTCGGGGAAGTCGCGGTCGACCTTGACCGCGCAGCCGTCCACCCGGCTCTCCGCGATCCGGCTCGCCTCGATCATCGCGTCGGTGCTGGCCTCGGAGCCGACCACCTTGGCGAAGGCGCGGATCATGTCGAGTACGCCGCGCGTGTCCTCGAGCCGCTTGTCGATCAGGTAGGGGTGGAAGTAGCGGTGCAGGCCGGGGGATTCCAGGTCCCAGTCCACCACGAGCACACGCTTGCCCCGCGAAGCCAGGATCCAGGCCACGTTGGCCAGCGCCATCGTGCGGCCGGTGCCGCCCTTGTACGAGTAGAACGTGACGACGGTTCCCGGTGGGCCCGCTGGGTTCTCGCTCATCGCTTCAGTACTCCTCAACGTCGCCACCGGGTCCCCACAACAGTGGGCGGCGAGGGTTGTGTCGGGCCGTGATCCAGCGGGGTCGGGCGGCCGAGTCCAAGCCGGCGCGAGCGCGGGCGGGCAGCCCCCGGAAGGCGGTGGCGAACGGCGCGGAGGCCCCGAACGCGATGCGCGCGGGAGGCGGGCTCGGGCTGGGTTCGACACGCACGGTCGGGAACAACTCGCGCGCCTCGGCCGCCGGCAGCGGGCGCAGCGGGGCACGTTCGGCCGCGACCAGCACGCGCGCCAGTTCGGCGACCAGATGCCGATAGTCGGCCGAGTGCCCCTCCAGGCGCATCAGGTCGAACAACCCCTGGCGGGCGTAGATGGGGCCGTAGTCGTTCTCGGCGCCGAAGTCGGGCCTCGGCTGCCCGTCGAGTGGGGAATCGGTGGCCCGCCAGCGCACGGTGACCACCGCGTATACCTGTCGGCCGGTGTGCGCCCGGTGACCGCGCACCCGTTCGGCCAGTACGGCCCATTCGCGCATGGCGCGCGGATCGGCGAGGTAGTCGGGCGACGCCAGCACGACGGCGGCGGGAACCGAGCAGGCCAGTGCCTCGGGCGTGGCACCCACACCGGGACCGGTACACGAGGGCAGCACACCGCGCGCGCCGCCCCCCTGGGAGAGCCGGGCGGCGACCGCCTGTTCGAGATCGGCGTGGAAACGCTCGACATAGGCCCGCTCATCGCCGCACGACCGACTCGTGAAGAAGACTGGTGTCATCTCGACCCCTGATGTCGGCACTTCGTCGCAACGCGCGTGGGCTTGCCCTCCCCCGCGGTTACTCGTTGTTCCCAGGCTACCCGAGTCCATCACGCGACGTTACTCCTCGTTACATCAGGTAATCTCATGTTCATCTTTCGTTTCGTGTCGTTCCGCCCGCGTCCACGACCTGCTCGCGGGTGCCGCGCCGGCCCCGGTCGCCGTTGCGCGCGACCCAGGCCCGATACCCCGAGCGCACCCGTTCGGCCGCACGGCGCGCCGCCTCGGCCGGTATGTCCTCGCGCCACCACGACTGCACCGTGCCCGCCATGGCATCCACCACACGTGCGCCGTCCGGCGTCAGTTCACCGCATTCGCGCAACGTCGCGATCGCCTCGGTGACGTGCTCGCGGTGTACGGCGAACTCGGCCTGTGCCCGATCCTGCTCCTCTCCCGTGACGGCGTGCCGGCGAACCCGCCAGAAATCCGCGATCCCCAGATGCGCGTAGGCGCCTTGCAAGAGCGCGCCCACCGGTCGGGGGTCCAACCGCCAGGGCGCCCGGTACCGGGCGGTCGAACGTGTCGAGAGATTCGTGATGTCCTGTATCGCGCCGAGCTTGTTGTGCTGGAACTCGTGGACGAGCGTGACGGCCAGGGTGGTCGGGCCCACCTCGGGCGTGAGCGCGAGACCCCCGAACGCGTACCGCGACGACGAACTGAGGCTGACGCCGGGCTCGCCCACCACCGGGACCAGCGTGGACAACGCCGCCGGCAGGCCGGCCGCGTAGGCCCGGTGAGAGTGTGCCAGCTGATCCCAGGCGGAGGCGAAATTCCGTTGCAGCAAGGATACTTGGCGAGCCGTCAGACGTGCGCTCGGCTGCCAGCGATGCACGTCGCGATAGGGGTCGACGTCCTCGATCGCCAGCGTCGCGCTCAGCCCGGCGGCGGTGGCGGAGCACCTGCGGTTGGCCTGTCGGCGCGAGACCAGCCGGCTGCCGACCGACCACTGGCGCCCGGTCAGCGCGATCCGACCCGCGTCCGCCGCCACCCGCACCCGCCCCAGCGTGGGCAGGTACACCCAGCCGCCGACCGCGCTCAGCTCGACCCGGCCGGGCGGACCGTGTTCGGGGTCCCCGCGCAGTGCCGCCGCCGCCGCGATCGAGCCCAGGTGGCCCAGGAGTTCGTCGAGATCGGGGGCGGCCGGGTCGAGGTCGGTCCGGCCCAGGCGCAGCAGGCTGCGCATCGCCCACGCGCCGGTGTACGGGTGCATCAGCACGGTGCGCGCCGCGTCCGGCGCGGTGCGCTGGACGTGTGCGAGCAGGTCGTGGGCGTCGATGAGGTGCGCGGTGCGCGCGCTCGGCAACCGCTCGCGGGCGGTGGCGACCACCGCGTACACCTGGAGCAGGCGGCGGCTCTCCTGCGCCCGGGCGAGCGCGGACACGGCCGCGAAGTCGCCCTGTCCTGCGGCGAGTCGATCGAAGGCCGGGCCGGTGAGCCGATGTGTCCCGATCATCCGCGACTCCTCGAATCGGCCACCAGGGCACGGACATCGGCGCGCACGCGGGCGCCGACGTGGTCGATCAGCGCGCGCAGGTCGGCGCAGTACACGGACGGATTGTCGAAGCCGTTGTCCGGGCGATAGCGGTGCGCCCGCAGGCCGCCCCCGCAGGTGCGCACCACCGGACAGCGCCGGCACGTCGCGCTCAACCCGGCCACGCCGACCGCCGCGCGGGCGTACGCGGGGGCGGCCAGCACGGTCGCCGGGTCGTGCCGGAACACGTCGAGCCCGGTGGCCGCCGCACCGTCGTAGGCGGACTTGAGCGAGTCCTCGCGTTCGAACGTGCCGTCGGTCTCCACCACCACCGAGCCCGGCGGGCCCAGGCCCAGGACCTCGCTCTGTACGTCCCGGCCCAGGGTCAGATCCACCAGGTCCTCCAGGATCCGCACCCGCGTCTCCCGCACCGACGCCCCGTACCAGCGGTCGAAGACCGCGATCAGCCAGTCCGCATACGGGGTTTCGCCCTCGCGTGCGCCGGGCGGCGGGAACTCCCAGGTGGCGTGCGGCAGCAGCAGGTCGAGCATCGGCGGGGCGTGCGAGAGCAGTTCCTCGTAGGTGGCCACCGGGTCGTTGCCCAGGTCGATCGTGCACAACAGGCCGCCGTACAAGGGCCGGTAGCGCGGCCGGCGCAACAGCGCGATGCCCCGGACCGCCTCGGCGTGGCTGCCGCGCCCGTCCGCGTGGCGACGGTGCCGGTCGTGCGCGAGCGCGTCGCCGTCCAGCGAGACGCCGACCCGGATCCGGTGCGCGAGCAACACCTCGGCGCAGCGTTCGTCCAGGCGAACCCCGTTGGTCTGCATGGTGATCCGCAACTCGGCCACACCCGCGAGCGCGGCGCGCAACTCGCGCGCGATCCGGTCGATCCGGTCCGGTCCCGCGAGCAGCGGTTCGCCGCCGTGCAGCACGATGTCGAGCACCCGCAGGCCGGCCCGCTCGGCGTGTGCGCGCAACCAGGCGCCGAGCGCGCCGACGGTCGCGTCGGTCGGCACTCGGGGGCGCTCGCGCCAGCTCTGGTCCCGGAGTTCGTACACATAACAGTGATCGCACGCGAGATCGCATCGTGCCGCGATCTTGACCACGAATTGCCGAAACGGAATCGCTTCGTGCATCGGACCTCCCACGGTCAGGCCCGAACGGTGCCGCTCCCGTCCGCCCGGGGACCCCCGGCACGGTCGTTTCCGCCACGGGGATCGAACTCCGCCTCGACGAGAACCGGATCCACCACGCTCGTGAACCCCGCGACCACCGCCTCCGAGGGCTCCTCGGACTCGTGGACCAGGCGGCGCAGCGCCGAGGCCAGCACGGAGGCCGGCAGGTGATCCAGGTCGTCGAGACAGAGCCCGTCGAGGTCGGGCAGCGCCGACTCCACGTCACCGCGCTCTCGTTGCATCCGCAGGACCCCCGTTCCTCCCGCGTCGCCGGATGCCGGGTTCGTCTCGCCCGTCCGGCCCGGTAGCGTTCGGGCGTGCCGTCCGAGTGAAACCGTACATTCGAGTGCGGAACGTATCGCCACGATTACACAAGCCTTCCTATACTAGCCGGGCCGGGTCGATCTGCGCGATGCTCTGTGTGGGCAGAGTCGTACACGCGAACGACCGGCATGGGGGCGGCACTTGCCAGACCCGCGGCGCGGTCGCGGGTGCCGCTGGGCCGTCCTTTTGTCCGGTGCACGATCCGGGGGTCGCTTGGTGGACTACGACTTCTTCACGAGTCACGTCGCCGACCGTGATCCCAAATGGGCTGCCCGCTTCCACGACGACGTCGAGGCGGAACTGCGGCGCGGGATGGACCGGGTGCGGGCGGCGATCCGGCTGCAGCCGACCTTCGGTCCGATCCAGATGCCCGACGGCGATCCACCCGCCCAGGCGCGCGCGATGGTCGCGCTGTGTTCCGACGACTACTTCGAGGACCTGGACTGCGGGCGCGACTGGGCCGTGTTCACCGACCGGCTGCGTCGACACGAGTCGATCGTGGGGGTCTCGGCGCCGAACCTGATCGCCGTACCGTGGACCACGATCGAACAACCCGTGCCGCCCGCGGTCGGCCCGATCGAGTGGCCGGTCGGGATCCCCGCGCCCGGTCACGGGCCGAGCGTGTTCGACATGTTGCGGCTCGGCGGTATCCGCGATCTCGGCTACGTTCGCGCGGTGCGCACCGTGGCCGATCGGGTGGCCGCGGCACTGCGCCATCGCCTGGCGCCGCTGAACGCGGCCGAGGCGGACGAGGTGGAGCCGATGTTCGGCAGCCACGACGGCGCCTCGCGCACGATGCCCGAGGTGCCGCGGCGGTTGCCGATCCTGGAGCCGGTCCCGCCGGCCCGCACCGACCTGGTGATCAGCTACGTCGGCAACGACCTGGCCTGGGCCGACTGGGTCAGCGAGGTACTCACGTTCGAGGACTACCGGGTCTCGCTGAGCCGCTGGGACTGGAGCGCGGGCGAGAGCTTCGGCAAGGCGATGGCCCGCGCGCGCGGGATGGGCGAGCACGTGCTCGCACTGTTCTCCGAGCACTACTTCGAGGCGCGCCGGTTGGCGATGGACGAGTGGGAGGAGGCGCTGGGCGACGGGTACGCGGGCGGTCGGCTGCTGCCCATAGTCGTCGGTCACACCCAGGTGCCGTCGATGTTCCGCGGCGTGCCGCCGGTCGACCTGACCGAGACGGACGCGGTCGGCCAACGCGATCTGCTCGTGGCCGCGGTGCACCGGTTCGCGCCGCTGCCCGCGCGGAATACGGGGTTCTCCTGAGCGTGTCGGACCCGATATCCCCGCCGCCGCGCCCGCCCAGGCCGGACCGGCCGCCCACGAACGCGCCTGCGCCCTTGCCTGGGCCTGCGCCCGGGTCCGCGAACGTGCCGCCGCCCGCGAACTCGTCGCCTCCGCCCGTGATCGCCCCGCCGCCCGCGCCCGGCCCGCCGCCCGTGATCGCCCCGCCACCGGTGATCACCCCGCCGCCGCCCAGGACCGCGCCGCCGCCCCCGCCGCGCTCGCCCACCGACAATCCGCCGGTGTGGCACGTGCCGGGCACCAGGGGGCGGTTCTACGGCCGCGACAACACCCTCGCGGACCTGCGCGCGCTGATGCAGGTCGAACATCGGGTGGTGCTGCGTCCCCAGGACGACCTGCCCGGCCTGGGCACCACGCACCTGGCCCGCGAATACGCCTACCGGCACCGGCACCTGTACGACGTGGTGTGGTGGTTCGACTGCGCCGCCCGCCCCACCGAGAGCGGCGTCGCCTTCCTGCACCGCGTGCTCGAACAACTGGGCAACCTCGGCGGGCGGGTCGGCCAGACCGTCGGCCCGGGGCACGAACTGCGCTCGCGCGAGGGCTGGTTGCTGATCTTCGACGAGGTGGATCGGCCCGGTCTGATCGGCGAGATGATCCCGACCGGGCCCGGCCACGTGCTGATCACCAGTACCGATCCGCTGGCCCGGCACCTGGGCAGCACGGTCGATCTGCCGCCGCTGGACCGGCAGTCGTCCGTCCTGATGCTCCTCGACGCACACCGGGGCTTCGAGCTGGAGCTGGTCACCGCCGAGGCGATCGCCGCGTTCGTCGGCGACCGACCCGCCGCGATCGCCCGGATCGCGGAGCTGTTCGCGACGGGGCTGGTGTCCCCGGAGGTCACCCTCGAACTGCTGCGCTTCGGCAACATGGCCAAGCTGTCCCGGACCATCCCGCAGAACCAGATCGTCTACCTCGCCGACCTGTTCCTCGCGGTGCGCGGGCTGCGCGCGCCGGACACCTGGTCGATCTGGCTGGATCTGTCCGAGGACTACCTCGAACACCAGTTGCTGCACCGGCACATGACCGACGCGCGCTCGATGCTGCTGCACATGTTGCGGACCCTGGTCAACGGCCCGGAACCGATCCACTCGCTGCAGTGCCTGTGCCGTGCGCTGCACGATGTGCTGCCCAACACCCAGGGCGTGGAGGAGGTCTGCCGGGCGATCGACAACCTGCCCGGGTGAGCGGCCGACACGAGGGGTACATCCGGCGACGGGGCCGATTCCGGCCGGCGGGTGCGCCATGCTGATGCGTATGGCGAATGACGGGGAGTACGGGGGCGAGACGGTGCGTTACTTCATCAGTCACGCCGGCTCGGACACGGATTGGGCAAAGTGGGTCGCGGGGCAGCTGGTCCGAGCCGGTCTGGACGTCGAACTCGACGCCTGGGACTGGGCGACCGGCGAGAACCTGACCACGCTGGTCAGCCGTGCGCTGGACAACGCCGGGCACATGATCGCGCTGTTCTCCCCGGCCTACTTCGTCCCGGAGCGCTGGACCACGGTCGAGTGGACCGCGATGTCCGACGCGCTGCGCGGCAGCGGCCGGCGGCTGATCCCGCTGGTGGTGCACGAGGTCCCGCGCGAGCAGATCCCGTCCGTGCTGCGGCCGTTGTTGCGCCGGACGTTGTACGGCAAGTCCGAGGCGGACGCGCAGACGGAGCTGATGGCGGCGATCACCGGGCCGACCCGGCCGACGGAGCCGCCGCCGTTCCCGGGGCCGCGGGGGGACGGGGCGGGGGCGGACGGCTCGGGGTCGGACGGGACGGCGCCGGCGGACCGGGCGGGCCCGGCGGACTCGGCCGACCCGGCGCCCGCGCCGGGCGTCCGCCCGGTGCCCGCGCCGCGCCTGCCCGCCGCGCCGGTGATCCGCCGTACCGTCACCGCCGGGCACACCCGGGCGCTGACCGACGCGATCATGGCGGTGCCCCGGATCGCCCGGACCGACCTGTGGAACCTGTGGCTGGATCTGGCCGAGGACTACTTCGAACGCCCGTTGCCCCGCGAGCAGATCGCCGCGCCGCGGATCATGCTGCTGCGGCTGATCCACGACCTGTCCACGCTCGCCGAGCCCGAACCGGCCCGCGCACTGGACGCGTTGGTCCGCGCGCTCGGCGACGTACAGCCGACCGGCCCGGAGATCGAGCGGGTCCGCGAACTCCTGGCCGAGCTGACCGCGCCGAGCGACACGACGGACCCGGCTCGGGACCGGACCTAGCCGGGCCCCGTCGGCCTCGTCCGGTCGTCAGGAGCCGCCGTACGCGGCACGCCGACGCCGCTCGTAGGAGCGCCGCCAGCCGGCCCGCCACAGCAGCGCCGTCCCCGGCGGGATCCAGCGCAGCACCCGCCGCCGCTCGGCGCCGGTGGCGTGGTGCAGGTGGAAGGCCACGAAGGCCGGGAGGTCGCGGCCCCAGACCCGCACGGTCCGGGTCGGCATGCGCCCGTCGGGTGTGCCGCGCACGTGCCGCCGCATCAGCGGGAACAGCTCGTGCTCCTCGGCCAGGCTGTGCCGGGCGACCAGTTCGCACAGCCGCCCGATCGCGGGTGAACGATCCCGCAGCGGCACGCTCCGGTCGGCGACCAGGCGCATCGCCTCCTCCAGGGTCGAGTGGTCGACCTGGAAGGCGGTCACGGTACGGGCGGCCCGGGGCGAACCGGCGCGCACCGACGGGTACAGGACGATGTGTTCCTCGCGATGGTGCGCGCGCAGGAAGCGCAGCACCAGCGCGAGATGTTCCTCGACCGCGCGCACACGCAGGATGTCGACCGGATCGAGGTGTCGGGTCACCTCGGTCAGGGCGGCCAACTCCTCACGCAGGCCGCGGTGCGCGACATAGCCGGGAGTCAGGTCGAGGGTGGGGGCGGGAGTGGAGGTGGGAGTGACGGGCCGAACTGTGGATGTGGACACGGGGGCCGCCTCGGGAGGCACGGGATGGGGGAACCCCACACCGTAAGGGCACGCGGCACGTATTCCGCACCGATGCAAGGAGATTTCCGGCCATTCCCGAATGGCGTCCGTTTCCGGTCCGATAGCGGCCGAGCCGATACCGAACCGGAACGCCGGATGTCGCTTTTCTTGCGCCCCCGCTTCAGCTACTTCTTCACGTTCGGGATCGTCCAGTCGATCGGCTTGTGCCCCATGGCCGCGAGCGCGGCATCGATCTGCGAGAACGGCTTGCTGCCGTGGAAGAGCTTCGCGGACAGCGGCGAGGGGTGCGCGCCCTGCACTATCGCGTGCTTGGTGGTGTCGATCAGCGAGATCTTCTTCTTCGCGTGCCCGCCCCACAGCACGAACACCACCGGCTCGTCCCGGTCGTTGACCGCCTTGATCACCGCGTCGGTGAACTTCTCCCAGCCCTTGCCCTTGTGCGAGGCGGCCTCGTGCGCCCGCACGGTGAGCACCGTGTTGAGCAGCAGCACACCCTGCCGCGCCCACGGCATCAGGTAGCCGTTGTCGGGGATCGGCAGGCCGATGTCGGCGTTCATCTCCTTGTAGATGTTGCGCAGCGACGGCGGGATGCGCACCTCGGGCCGGACCGAGAAGGACATGCCGTGCGCCTGGTTGTCGTCGTGGTACGGGTCCTGCCCGACCACCAGCACCCGCACGTCCTGGTACGGCGTCGCCTCCAGCGCCGCGAACACCTCGTCCTCCGGCGGGAAGATCTGGTGTTCCTTGCGTTCCGCGTCCACGTACGCGGTCAGCTCGGCGTAGTAGGGCTTCGCCAGCTCCTCCGCGAGCACGGGCTGCCAGGACTCGGGCAACGTCTGCACAGCAAGAACCTCCACACGAAGGCGTTCGAGACGCCCATGGATCAACGAGGACCCCAACGTAGCCGCTCGCGCGGACACCTCGGCCCGCCCGGAGGGGTTCGGGGCGGGCCGAGGTGATCGAGGCGGTCCGAAGTGTTACGCGTCGACCGTCTCGTCCGGCTTGGCCTCCGGCTCCGGTGCCTCGGTCGCCTTCGGCTCCGGCTTGTAGCAGAGCTTCAGCAACAGCGCGGCGTTCGCCACCCCGACGCCGGCGGCGAACAGCGCCGGACGCAGGCCGGATCGCCGGCGACCGACCAGGGCGTCGACCGAGTACTTGCCGTTGCCGAGCGCGGCCAAGGCGACCGCGGCGCCGCCGACCACGGCGGTGTACTCCCAGCCGCCCTTGAACACGAAAAAGCCCTTGCCCTTGTGGTCGGTCGCGGCGGCGACACTCATCAGCCCCACCGTGGCCGCCGACGGCAGCGGATTGGCCACGCCGAGCACGATGCCGACGCCGGCCGCCATCTCGGTCCCGGCCGCGAGGCGCGCGTGCACCTCGGCGGGCTGGAGACCGAGCGACTCGAACCAGCCGGTGGTGCCCGCGAGGCCGCCGGGGCCGGCGACCTTGTTGTAGCCGTGCGCGAACAACATCGGGCCGAGCGTGGCCCGAAGCACCAACGCCGCCACATCCCGGCCCTCGGCCGCCACCGGGGCCTTCTTCTTCCTGCCGAACATCGCCCACCTCATCAGCTGACACATCGTCACATCTCAACAGGCAACCTACCTGTCGCGAAACGCGCACCAAAACGGGGCCGGCGCGCTCGCCCCGAGTCGCGAATGGGCCAAGTGCCCACAGGGCGTCCTCAAACGCCGGACAGGCTGATGGGGTCGGCCACGGCGGTGGGTAAGCCCATCTCGCCTCACCGTCCTCAAACGCCGGACAGGCTGGTGTGCCCGGCCCGCGTCGCGGGGCGAGCCGAGTACCCACTGGCCGTCCTCAAACGCCGGACGGGCTGATCGGGTCGGCCACATCCACAGGTAAGCCGGCCTCGCCTCGCCGTCCTCAAACGCCGGACGGGCTGAAGCGCTCGGCCTCATCCGTAAATGGGCCGAGTCAACCCGCCCCGCAGCCGAATCCCCGAACGCCACCAAAATCAGCCCGTCCGGCGCTTGAGGACGGCAAGCCGGCACCCGGCCCACCAACGATCGGGGCCAAGCACTTCAGCCCGCCCGGCGTTTGAGGACGACAAGCGGCCACGCGCCCCACCCACGCCCAGGGCGGACCCAATCAGCCCGTCCGGCGTTTGAGGACGGCAAGCCGGTCTGGGCGCACCCAAGGATGTGGCCGACCCATCAGCCCGTCCGGCGCTTGAGGACAACAAGCGGGCACGCGCCCCACCCACGACCGGGCGGCCCCGATAAGCCCGTCCGGCGTTTGAGGGCGGCCTGTGGGCACTCGGCCCATCCGCGACCGGGGCCAAGCGCACCAGCCAGGGGCCGGGCTCGGCCGGTGGCGGCGGCTCAGCCGGAGGCGACAGGCGCGATCGTGGCGGCCTCGCCGTCCGGCCTCGGCACCACCACGGGCGTGTCGTCCCCCGGCGCCCGCAGGATGTCCGCGTCCACGTCGTACAACGCCCGCACCAACGCCGCGTCCACCACCTCCCGAGGCGGCCCCGACGCAATCACCCGCCCCGCCCGCATCGCGACCAGCACGTCCGCGTAGCGCGCCGCCGACGCCAGGTCGTGCAGCACCATCACCACCGTGCGCCCACCCGCGGCGACCCGCCGAACCAGCCCCAACACCTCGACCGCGTGCCCGAGATCGAGCGCCGACGTCGGCTCGTCGAGCAACATCACCGGCGCCTCCTGCGCGATCACCATCGCGACCCAACAGCGCTGCCGCTGCCCGCCGGAGAGCCGATCGAGCCGCCGATCGGCCAACGACAGCACGCCGGTCGCGGTCAACGCCTCCCGGCACACCCGCTCGTCCTCGCGCGACCACTGGCGGAACAGACCCTGGTGCGGATGCCGCCCATACCGCACCAGGCCGGATACCGTGACCGCCTCCGGCGCCTGCGGATTCTGCGGCAACAGGCCCACACGGTGCGCGGCTTGACGCGGCTTCAGCCCCCAGATGTCCGCGCCGCCGACCGCGACCCGACCCGACTCCGGCCGGTGCAGGCGCGCGATCGAGCGCAGCAGCGTCGACTTCCCGCAACCGTTCGGCCCGACGATCGCGACCACCGTGCCCGCGGCGACGGACAGGTCGACGCCCGACACCGCACGATGGCCCGGGTATCCGGCAT
Source organism: Embleya australiensis (assembly GCF_051903075.1). Classification (NCBI taxonomy): domain Bacteria; kingdom Bacillati; phylum Actinomycetota; class Actinomycetes; order Kitasatosporales; family Streptomycetaceae; genus Embleya; species Embleya australiensis. The sequence goes on along the minus strand of NZ_CP182422.1, from coordinate 5,855,612 downwards.
GCAGATCTTCCACGAGCAGTTCCATGGGCGGACCTCCCGGCCGTACACAGCATATGTAAGGCGAGGCTAACCTAATCGAACCCGCTCGCGGCACCGGCGCCCCCGGTCAACGGTTGGTCAACTCCGGGAACCACCGGGCACCGACCCGCCCGGCGCGGTCCGCGAACAGCAGCGCGTCCGTCCCGTGCCACGCGAGCGCGGCCACCGGCGCCGAGACGTGCCGGCGCGCGAGCGGAGTGGCCGCCCTGCGCGCCGACCCCGCCCGTACATCCCACACCACGAGCATCCCGTCACCCCCCGAAGTGGCCAACAGACCGCCGCCGGCCGGCCGCCACCGCGGCGCGCACGCCCGGGGTTGCGCGGGCAGCCGACGCGGGCGCGGGCGTACCCGGCCGCCTCGGGCGGCGAGATCCCACACGGTCAGCCCGGCCCGGTCCTCGACCGCGAGCCGGCCGCCGCCCGCGTCGAGGGCGAGTCCGACGGCGGGCAGGTCGCCGACCGAGTCCAGGTCCTCGTGCGTGCCGCCGGCCCCACGCACCTGCACGCCCGGCACGTCGCCCGCCGCGCACAACCAGGCCCCGCCCGGCGTGCCGGCCAACAGCCGCACCGGGATCGGCCAGGTCCACACGTTCGTGCGTCCGCGCGGTCCGTACATGTGCACCTCGCCGCCGAGCGCGACCGCGAGCCCGCCCCCGTCGACCCAGACCACGTCGTCCACCCGCACCCGCCCGTCCACGGCGCGCCACGACTCGGTCCCGGTGCCGGGCGCGTACACCCGTACGACGCCGCCGAAGGACACCGCGCAACGGCCGTCCTCGGACCACGCGCAGCGGGCGGGCAGGCCCGGCGTCCGCAACACCAGGGCGCCGTCGGTGACCCGCCACAGGGCGTACCCGGTGGGCCCGGCGAGGGCGACCACGGAGCCGTCCGGCGAGAATTCGGCCCGGTACACCCCGCCCGGCACCACGATCCGGGCCAGGAATCGCCCGGTCGCCGCGTCGAGGAGACGCACCCCGCCGGCGACCCCCGCGACCACGCACAATCCTCCCGCGATCGCGACGTCGGACGGTACGTCGTCGATCCCGTGCTCCCAGCCAAGCCCCGTACGTGTCGCCATGACGGTCATCGCGGCCCCCTTGTTCGCGGGCCGATCCTCGCGCGCTCGTGTTTCGTCCAGGAAAACTCTCACCCGGGAAACTCCTGTCCCGGAGCCGGTTTCCCCGCGTTCGCCGCGTCTGCTAGTAAGACGACCGGACCTGTTCACCGATGGATCGGATCACACCGTTGAGGACCCTCGCAGACATGGCGCCGATCACATCGGACATGGCGGGCGCCAGTGGGAACGAGCCCACCATCTTCGTCGCGGGCCTGGTCCTCGTCGCAGCCGGCGCCCTGTTGGCACTCGCGGGCCGCCGCCGATTCGCGGACGACGCGGAAGACGTAGAGGACGAGTACGACGAGGAGCCCATCAAGGCACCCCCAATACCAACCACGGCAACCACGGCAACCACGGCAACCACGGCAACCGAAGCATCCACCAACGCGGCACAACCAGAAGGAAGTTCTCCCACCCCAAAGAAACCCGAACCCGACACACCCCCGAACACCCCCGAGCCAGAGCCGAGTTCCACACCCCCGAAGCCCGCCACCAAAACCACCCCGGCAAACAAGGCCGCAACAGCCGACACCACCACGAAGCAAAGCCCGAAGCCCGAGCCGGCACCTGACGAAACCACCACGCCCGAACCAGCGGCGCCACCGGCACCGGCAGCCGCCGCCAACACCCCCTCAACCCCCGATCCCACTCCGCAGCCCCACCCCAAGCCCACCGCCGAACGCAATCCCGATCCCGACACCAGCCCCGCACCCTCCGCGGCCCCCGAACCCCCCGACCCAGCACCGGACTCCACCCCCGACGCGACCGACAAGCCCACGACAAAACCCGATCCGAGCCCCTGAAACGCGCCTTCGATGCCCCACCACAGGGTTCTTGTCGCCCGGCGTTGAAAATGCCGACGAACTCTGACGGCGACGCCCCGCCCGTGGGTGTTCCGGCGGAGCCATCGTCGGCGAGGTGTCGTTTCCTTCGGCAAGGTGCCGGTGGATCAGCCTCAGCAGGCAAACACCGACCAGCAGATGTCGTTGCGCAATCGCTGGTCGTCGAGTACGAGCCGGCGAATCGCCTCCGGGAGCTGGTCGCGCTGCCACTGGCACTCGAGTCGTCCTGCGGCCTCGCTCTCGTCTTTCGGCGCGGCAGCGCGCGCGGCCTTGATCGCATAGGCAGCCGCTCCGAGTTCGTGCGCGGCGACGTGTGCGACGACTGCGGCCTGGCCGGCGGCGTACGCGGCATGCCGTGCTGCGCCACGCAGGTCTCGAGCGGCACCCATTGCATGGCCGCCCGCCGCGCGGGCCTGCATCATCTTGACCTCGCCGCGCACCCAGGCGCGGGCATGCTCGATCGCCTGGCGCGGTCGCGGGTCCTGAGGCTGAGCCGACTCGAAGAGGTCGAGGACGTGCTCCGCGCAGGCTGCCGCCCAAAGGGCGAGGAGATGGTGATCCGAATCGGTGAGGGTCCCGCCCCGGCGGATCGTCACGAAGCGAGGGTCTCTGACCTTCGGGAGGATCATGGTTGACCTTCCTTCCTGCGAGCATGCGCATCCGCGACCGTGCACACCCCGAGCGAAGCCTGCAAACCCGGTGGTCGATCCGCAAGCTCGGCTGCCGATTCCCGGCCGGACGAGACGAGTTCCCAGTCGCCGACCACCTCGCTCACGCACGCATGGGCGGCAACTCGTCGACGAGGTTCCTGCCGGTGGCGACGAGGGCCCGCAGGAAGAGGTTGTCGACCGCTCGTGGGTAGCCGCGCGAGGTCGTGTCGATCAGCGTGAGGGCATCCTCGGTAAACCCCCGGTCTTCACCCGGCCCACCACGCCCCGACCCCGACTCGGCTCACCGCACCCACCGCCCCCGTCGACTCACCCGCGCGCGACGCCGCCCGTGTGCGCGACGCCGCCCGTGTGCGCGACCTCGCCCGTCACGTCGTCCGTTTCGCGGCGGGGCCATTCGCGGCCCTCCGTGGTCTCGACCGCGCGGTTGAAGCGGGTCAGGACCTCGAACAGTTCGCGGCGTTCGCCCTCGCCCCAGGACGCCAAGACGCGTTCCAGGCCCCGGCAGTGGCCGGTGCGTTCCGCCGCCAGGTGTTCGGTGCCCTCCTCGGTGATCCGCAGTTTGCGGGCCAGGCCGCCGTCCGGGTCTGCGATGCGCTCGGCGTCGCCTGCCCGCAGGAGTGCGGCCACCTGGCGGTTCACCGTCGAAGTGTCGAGCCGAAACGCTTCTGCCAGCGCACCGATCGTCATCGGTCCCTCGACCTCCAGGCGGGTCAGCAGCAGGTAGGCCGACCGCTCCATGCCGTCGCCCCGCCGCTTGCCCATGACGTGGTGCCGAGCGATCAGCATCAGCTCCCGCTCGATGCCTTCCAACACATCCACTCCCGCCTTCACACCCGATGCGCCGTGTACGACCCTAGCGCCGGGCCCAGGCAATGTGCACGATACACATCATGTGTATCGTGCACATTCATTGACCGCGGCAATCATTCCGCCGCTGCCGGCACCCCAGCCCTACGCCACAAGTCCCAGGAGGCAGTCAGTGACCGGTTCGAGCGGCATACCAAAGCCGAGCCCGGCGGGTGCGGGCGCAGGTGCAGGTACGGGTGCGGGCATCCTCCCCCACCCACCCGCCACCGTGGATCGCGCCGGCCGGGTCGTGGCCGTACTCGCCTTCTGCGGCGTCGTCGTCGCGCTGATGCAGACCCTGGTCGTCCCGCTACTGCCGAACCTGCCCCGAATGCTCGACACCTCGCCGGCAGACGCCTCCTGGGTGGTCACCGCCACGCTGCTGTCGGGGGCGGTCTGCACACCCGTGATGGGGCGCCTCGGCGACATGTTCGGCAAACGCCGGATCCTGGTCGTCAGCCTCGGCCTGATGGTCGCCGGCTCGGTGTTGTGCGCGTTGTCCGACTCGCTGCTCCCGATGGTGGGCGGCCGGCTCCTCCAGGGCGCGTCGTTCGGCGTGATCCCGCTCGGCATCAGCATCATGCGCGACGAACTCCCGCCCGCGAAGCTGGGCTCCTCGATCGCGCTGATGAGCGCCACGCTCGGCATCGGCGGCGCGATCGGACTGCCGGTGGCCGCGTTGATCGCGCAGAACGCCGACTGGCACATGATGTTCTGGGCGGCCGGCGCGATCGGCGCGCTGGACATCGTCCTCGTACTGCTCCTGGTGCCCGAGTCGCCGGTCCGGCTGCCGGGACGGTTCGACTTCGCGGGCGCGGGCGGCCTGTCCGTCGGGCTCGTCGCCCTGCTGCTCGCCATCACCAAGGGCGCCGACTGGGGCTGGGGCAGCGCCGTCACGCTCGGTCTGCTGGGCCTCGCGGTCGTGGTCCTGCTCGGCTGGGGATGGCTCGAACTGCGCACCGCGCAGCCGCTCGTCGACCTGCGCGTCTCGGCCCGCCCGCAGGTGCTCTTCACCAACCTCGCCTCGATCGTGGTCGGTTTCGCGATGTTCGCCCAGTCCCTGGTGTTCCCGCAGGTGTTGATGAATCCGGAGAGCACCGGCTACGGGCTGGGCAAGAGCATGGTGGTCGCGGGTCTGTGCATGGCGCCGTCCGGGATCGTGATGATGCTCATCTCGCCGCTGTCCGCCCGGCTTTCGGCCGCCCATGGGCCGAAGGTCTCGCTCCTGGTGGGCACCCTGGTGATCGCGATCGGCTACGCGTGCTCGGTGTTCATGCTCGACGCGATCTGGAAGATCGTCGCGATGGCGGTGCTGTCGGCGGTCGGTGTGGCCCTGGCCTACGCGGCGATGCCCTCGCTGATCATGCAGGCCGTGCCGATCGGCGAGACCGGGTCGGCTACGGGCCTGAACACGCTGATGCGCTCGATCGGGACGTCGACGTCCAGCGCGGTGATCGGCGTCGTGGTCGCGAACCTGACGATGCGTTCGGGTGGGCGGGAGTTCCCCTCCCGCGCCGCGTTCACGACTTCGCTGTGGTTGGGCTGCGGCGCGGCGGTCCTGGGCCTGTGCGTCGCGTTGTTCATCCCCGGACGCAAACCGGTCGAAGCCGCGCAGATCCCGATGCGGAAGCGCAAGGAGGACTCCGAGGCCGTACCGACCGCGACCTGACGGCACATCAATTCCCGTGTCGCGCATGGTCAAACCCGCTCGGGTAACCGATGCTCGTAAGTCTTACCCAGGCGCCGACCACCCCTCCGGGAGATCGTCACCCCTACTCCGCCACTCGACAGGGAGCCCCAATGAGCCTTCCCACCTTCCGCGGATCGCGTACACCGGTACCCGATTCAAGCTCCGGGAGCACGTGGACCACCGCGTCCGAATGGCGACGGCAACCGCTGCCGGTGACCCTCCCGGAGGACTGGCCGGTCCTGGCCGGCGGCCTCGTGGTGGTCGCCGCGCACCCGGAGGACGCGGTGCTCGGGGTGGGCGGATTCATCTCGCGGGCGGTGGCGGGCGGCGCGCCGGTCCGGGTGGTCAGCGTGACCGACGGCGACGCGTCCCATCCGGGCAGCCGCTTACCCGGATCGGTACTGGCCGCCCGACGCATCCGGGAATCCGACCGGGCGTTCGCCACGCTGGTCGGCAATCCCGGCGGGGTGGCCCCGGTCGAGGTGATCCGGCTGCGCATCCCGGACCGCACGGTCGGCAGCCACGAACGCGACCTGGCGGAGCGGCTGATCCCGCTCGTCGCGGGCTTCGCGCTGTGCGCCACGAACTGGCGCGAGGACGGCTTCGCGGACCACGAGAGCACCGGCCGCGCGGCCGACGCGGCGTGCCGGGAAACCGGCGTCGGGCTGGTCGAGTTCCCGCTGCGGATGTGGCAGTGGGCCCGACCGGACGACGCCCGGGTGCCGTGGAGCCGGGCACTGCGGGTCGACCTGACCGAGGTGCAACAGGCCCGCAAGGAACGGGCGTTGTCGTGCCTGGCCTCCCAAATAGCCCCGCTGGTCCCGGGCCGCGACGACCGAATCCCCCTCCCCCCGGAAAAACTCGCCTACTTCCGCCGCCCCTTCGAGGTCCTGTTCCGCTGACCCGACCCGACAGGCCGTACGCACGCCGGGCCCTCCGGGATAGTCGACCACGCGACCGGCGGGCCCGGAGGGCACCGCCGACCCGAACGGCCATGGCGGGCCCGGGCAGACGTGGCAGACCCACGCGATAACGGCGGGCAGAGGCGGTCGCAGCCGCCAGGCGAGCCCGGGCGGTCGGAGGATCCCGGACGACCACGGGCGACAGGGCGGCCAGGAGGGCATCCGGCGTGCGGACGTCCCGCTCAGCGGCTGCACCGGCCCGGCCGCTCGACTCCGGCCCGGCGGCGATACCCGTGCGGCGAGCCCGGCCCGCCCCGCCGACCCGCACGGTCCCGGGCGGCCTGGCCGGCCCGGGCGGCCTCGGCCCCCACTCCGGCCTCGGGAGGCGCGGCCGGCCGGTGGCCGCACGGCGCACCGCACACGGCCTGCGCCACGCCACGCCGCGCCGACCCGTACCCACCCCGAGCCATCAGGCGCCAGGCTCAGCCCGGGATCATCAACCGTTCACGCAACGAAGCCAGCGTGCGGGCCAGAAGGCGGGACACGTGCATCTGCGAGATGCCGATCCGCTCGCCGATCTGCGCCTGCGTCAGGTTGCCGTAGAACCGCATGACCAGGATCGCCCGCTCCCGCTGCGGCAACTCGGCCAGCAGCGGGCGCAGCGCCTCGCGGTACTCGACCAGGTCGAGCGCGTGGTCCTCGGAGCCGAGCCGGTCGCCGACCGTCTCCTGCCCGTCCGCGTCCCCGTAGGCGGTCTCGTCCAGCGAGGTCGCGGTGTACACGGTGCAGGCGTCCAGGCCCTCCAGCACCTCCTCCTCGGTGATGCACAACCGCTCCGCCAGCTCGCGCGGTGTGGGCGTACGCCCGTGCATCGCGGTCAGCTCGTCGGTGGCCCGCAGCAGCTCGGTACGCAGCTCGCGCAGCCGCCGCGGCACCCGCACCGACCAGGAGGTGTCCCGGAAGAAACGCTTGATCTCGCCGATGATGGTCGGCATCGCGTAGGCCATGAAGCTGCTGCCGCGGTCCGCCTCGTAGCGGTCGATCGCCTTGATCAGGCCGATCGTGCCGACCTGGACGATGTCCTCGACCGGCTCACCGCGCCGCCGGTAGCGCCCGGCCGCGTGCCGCACCATCGGCAGGTTCAGCTCGACGAGCAGTCCGCGCAGGTACGAGTGGTCCACGGTGCCCGGCTCCAGCGTGGCGAGCCGGGCGAGCATCAGATCGCCGGCCGCCCGGGCCATCGGCGTGGGCAGCCGGGTGACCAGGTGCGGGTGGGCCAACAGGTCGTCGAGATCTACGGTCGGCGCCGGCGGGGGTGCCGCGACGCGGGGTTCCGCGGTCGTGTCGAGGGTGCTCAGGCGCACGGCCATGCAGGGTCTCCCAATCCGGATGGATGGACACCGATAACCCCGAGCGACATCGAGTCTGTGACCTGAAGCACAGGAAGATCAAGAGCCCTCCGGGGGTACGTCCTGAGGTCAGGATCGCGACATGCGGGCTCACCTCGGCAAACGACGGACCGGCGAAACGGAAAAAACGCACGAAAGCAGCCCATATGGCGCAGCGAAAGCGGACATTCGCTAATCAAACGTCTGCCAAACGTGTCCGTAAAACGCCACGAACCACCACCCGAATGCTCGGGTGGTGGTTCGTGTGGTTCGGGCCGTTTGAGAAAACGACCGGGTCGGTCCGGGATTCGATCGACTCCGCCCCGCGCCCAAACGCGGGTGGGACCGGGTCGGCCCGCCAGGCTCAAGCCGAGGCCCGGCCCGACCCGACCCGGCTCAGCCCAGTTCGAGCAGCAGATCCCCCGCCTCGACCGAGGACACCTGCCCGATCGCGAGCCGGGCCACCGTCCCCGCGCTCTGCGCCGTGATCGACGCCTCCATCTTCATCGCCTCGATGGTCGCCACCGTGCCGCCGGCCTCGACCTCGTCGCCCACGGCCACCTGGAGGGTGACCACACCGCTGAACGGCGCGGCCACGTGCTTCGGGTTCTCCGGGTTGGCCCGCTCGCTCTCCGGACGCGCCGGCTTGACCGAGCGGTCGCGCACCGAGAGCACCCGGGGCTGGCCGTTCATCCGGCAGTACACGGTGCGGAAGCCGCGCTCGTCGGCCTCGCCGACCGCCTCGACCGCGAGGTAGAGCGACACCCCCGTGGCCAACTTGATGGCCAGTTCCTCGCCCTGGACCAGGCCGTACAGGAACGGCACGGTCGGCACCGCGGAGACGTCGCCGTACAACCGCTCGGCCTCGTCGTAGTCCCGGGCCGGGCCGGGGAACAGCAGCCGGTTGAGCGTCTCGCGCAGCCGGTCGCCGTCCAGCGCGGCGTCCTGCTCCGGGGTCAGCTCCACCGTGCGGGTCGAGCTTGCCGTGCGGCCCGCGAGGGCGCGGGTGCGGAACGGCTCGGGCCAGCCGCCGGGCGGGGTGCCCAGCTCGCCCTGGAGGAAGCCGATCACCGAGTCCGGCACGTCGAACGCGCCCGGGTCGGCCTCGAACTTGGCGGGGTCCGCGCCCACCGCGCTCAGGTGCAGGGCCAGGTCGCCGACCACCTTGCTGGACGGGGTGACCTTGACGATGTTGCCGAGGATCCGGTTCGAGGCCGCGTAGGCGTCCTCGATGTCCTCGAACTTGTGGCCCAGGCCCAGCGCGATCGCCTGCTGGCGCAGGTTGGACAGCTGGCCGCCGGGGATCTCGTGCCGGTACACCCGCCCGGTCGGCGCGGGCAGCCCCGACTCGAACGGCACGTACGCCTCGCGCACCGCGGCCCAGTAGGGCTCCAGCGCGCACAGCGCGTCCAGGGACAGGCCGGTGGCCCGCTCGGTGTAGTCGGTCGCGGCCACGATCGCGGACAGCGGCGGCTGGCTGGTGGTACCGGCCAGCGCGGCCGCGGCGCCGTCGATCGCGTCCACCCCGGCCTCGACCGCGGCCAGGTAGGTGGCGAGCTGCCCGCCGGCGGTGTCGTGCGTGTGCAGGTGTACCGGCAGGTCGAAGCGCTCGCGCAGCGCGCCGATCAGGGTCCGGGCGGCGGGCGCGCGGAGCAGGCCGGCCATGTCCTTGACGCACAGCACGTGGACGCCGGCCTCGACCAGCTGCTCGGCGAGCCGCAGGTAGTAGTCCAGCGTGTACAGCTTCTCGGCCGGGTTGGACAGGTCGCTCGTGTAGCAGAGCGTGCCCTCGGCGATCGCGTGCGTGCCGAGGGTGGCCTCGATCGCCGGCCGCATCGCCTCGACGTCGTTGAGCGCGTCGAAGATGCGGAAGATGTCGATGCCGGTGCGGGCCGCCTCCTCGACGAACTTCACGCACACCTTGTCCGGGTACGGCGTGTAGCCGACCGTGTTGCGTCCGCGCAGCAACATCTGGATGTTGAGGTTGGGCATGCCCTCGCGCAGCGCCGCGAGCCGCTGCCACGGGTCCTCCTTGAGGAAGCGCAGCGCGACGTCGTAGGTCGCCCCGCCCCACGCCTCGACGCTCAGCAACTCCGGCGTCAGGCGCGCCACATAGGGCGCCGCGGCGGCGAGGTCGTAGGTGCGTACCCGGGTCGCGAGCAGCGACTGGTGCGCGTCGCGGAAGGTGGTGTCGGTGACCGCCAGCGCGCTCTGCTCGCGCAGGGCCCGGGCGAAGCCGGCCGCGCCCAGCTCCAGGAGCCGGTCCCGGCTGCCCGAGGGCAGCTCGCCGGCGGGCAGTTCGGGGAACTTGGTGTGCGGCACCGCGATGCTCGGCGTCGGGCCGTACGGGCGGTTGACCGTGACGTCGGCCAGGTAGGCGAGCAGGCGGGTGCCGCGGTCGGCGCCGGGGCGGGAGCGGACCAGTTCGGGGTGCTCGTCGATGAACGAAGTGGTGATCCGTCCGTCGCGGAAGGCCGGGTCGTCCAACACGGCCTGCAGGAACGGGATGTTCGTGGCCACGCCGCGGATGCGGAACTCGGCCACCGCGCGCCGGGCCCGGCTGACCGCGTCGCCGAAGGTCCGGCCCCGGCAGGTCAGCTTGACCAGCATCGAGTCGAAGTAGGGCAGCACTTCGGCGCCGGTGTAGGTACCGCCGTCGAGCCGCACGCCCGCGCCGCCCGGCGAGCGGTAGGCGGACACCGTGCCGGTGTCGGGGCGGAAGTCGGCCGAGGGGTCCTCGGTGGTGATCCGGCACTGCAACGCGGCGCCCTGGATCCGGATCTCGCTCTGCACCAGGCCGAGGTCGGTCAGGCTCGCGCCGGCGGCGACGCGCAGCTGGGCCTGGACCAGGTCGACGCCGGTGATCTCCTCGGTGACCGTGTGCTCGACCTGGATGCGCGGGTTCATCTCGATGAACACGTAGCGCCCGCGCTCGTCGAGCAGGAACTCGACGGTGCCCGCGTTGCGGTAGCCCACCGCCTCGGCGAAGCGCACCGCGTCGGCGCAGATCCGGTCGCGCAGTTCGGGGTCGAGGTTGGGCGCCGGGGCGATCTCGATGACCTTCTGGTGCCGCCGCTGCATCGAGCAGTCGCGCTCGTACAGGTGCACCACGCCGCCGTCGGCGCCGGCCAGGATCTGTACCTCGATGTGGCGCGGGCGGATGACGGCCTCTTCGAGGAAGACCGTCGGGTCGCCGAACGCGGTCTGCGCCTCGCGCATCGCGGTCTCGATCGAGGAGCGCAGGTCCTCGCGCCGGTCCACTTTGCGCAGCCCGCGCCCGCCACCGCCGGCGGCGGCCTTGACGAAGATCGGGAAGCCGATCTCGTCGGCCGCGGCCACCAGCGCGTCCACGTCGTCCTGCGGCGGCGCGGTGTGCAGGGTGGGCAGCCCGGCGCCCTTGGCCGCCTCCAGCGCGCGCACCTTGTTGCCCGCGAGCGAGAGCACCTCGGCCGAGGGGCCGACGAAGGTGATCCCGTTGGCCTCGCACGCCTCGGCGAGCAGCGGGTTCTCGGACAGGAAGCCGTAGCCGGGGTAGATCGCGTCGGCGCCGCACGCGATCGCCGCGCCGACGATGGTGTCCACGTCGAGGTAGGCGCGCAGCGGGTGTCCGCGCTCGCCGATCTCGTAGCTCTCGTCCGCCTTCTGCCGATGCAGGGAGTGACGGTCCTCGTACGCGTAGACGGCGACCGTGGTGATGTCGAGCTCGGTGGCGGCGCGCAGGGCGCGTACGGCGATTTCGCCGCGGTTGGCCACCAACAGCTTACGGATCACGAGCTGCGTACCTCCTTGCCCGGGGTGTCCGGGTGCGGGGGAAATCGGACGGGTACCTCGAGACGACGAAGTGCCGGGCCCTGGGTGGAGTCTCGGCAACGGGTCGAACCCTGCGTGACTTTAGGACACGTGTGCAGGTGCCCCGCAGGCCCGGTCCACATGCCGGGCACGGCGGGCGGACCGGGATTCCGTGTCCCACCTGGGGATATCGGGTTCATCGGGGCGGGTGTGACCTTGCTCGCAGCCCGCATCGCGAGACATTTCGACCCGAACGGCGGGGGTGGGCGGGCGTGCCCGCGTGGGCCGGATCGCGGCGCGGTCGCGGCCCGATCGCACCGTCGGCCGGGACATGGCGGATCAAATGTCGGATCATGCGGAAGGCCGGGGACGACCCGGGAGTCGAGCCGGGGACGACCCGGGCAACGGGAACGGGGAACGCCGTGAGGGTTCGGATGGGCGTGGCGGTCGTGGTCGCGGCCGTCGTGCTGCCGCTGGCCGGGTGCGACGACGGCGACGGGGGCGGTACGAAGGCGGCCGGGGACAAGGGCGCGAGTCCGGCCGCGAGCGGCGGCACCGGTGCGAGCGGCGACCTGCGGGCGGTGGACGCGTGCTCGATCCTGACCGCCGACCAGGTCTCGCAGGCGCTGGCGCTGCCGGGCCTGAAGGCCGCGCAGAATCCGCTGGGCTGCGACTACGCGGCGGCCGACGGTGCCCCGGTGGTCAGCACGATCGCCACGCGCTCCAAGGCGGGCGGGGTGGACAAGGCGCTGGAGGCGTACCTGGGCACGCTGGGCGACGCGCGCACCGAGAAGGTGGCGGGGGTGGGCGACGCGGCGGTGTACGTGCAGCCCGACACCATCGGCGGCGTACTGGTCGTCGCGGCCCGGCGGGGCGACGAGACGGCGGTCTTCTCGCTGAACGCGGGCGGCGGCGACCCGCCGCCGAGCAAGGAGCAGTTGGTGTCGCTGGCGAAGCTGGCGGTGGCGAAGATGTGAGGGAGGGGGCTGAGGGGGCCGGCCCGCCGATCGTTGCGCTGTGATCACGATCGTGCGCGTACGGTCACTCATCGTTCGAGGGTACGGGTTGCGGCCGGTTCGGGGAACGGCGGCGAATCGTCATATCGTGTACGGATATTGACCCTCCGTCATCTTCGCGCCGGCTTCGCGGGCCGGTTGGTTCGTCCGGGCCCTCGTACCCCGCGAGGCGGGACCAATGTCACGGCTGATTCCGGCGTCGGCGGGCACATGGTGGGCAGGGGAGCTGTATGACCCTGGCGCGATGAGGGATGAGCCAGGCTGGCGGCGCCGACGGGTTCCTACCCTTCACGCTCTTCATGCCCTTCAGTCCCTCGTCCCCTCCGTACCCTTCGATCCGGGAGCGACGACGTGAGTGATCTGCTGACCACCCCCGGCCCGCGGCTGGACCGCTTCGAGCGCGACGCCGTGCCGTTCCTGGAGCCGCTCTACCCGGCCGCGTTGCGGATGACCCGCAATGCCTCCGATGCCGAGGACCTGGTCCAGGAGACGTTCACCAAGGCGTACGCGTCCTTCCATCAGTTCCGCGACGGCACCAATCTCAAGGCATGGCTGTATCGGATCCTCACCAACACCTTCATCACCTCCTACCGCAGAAAGCAGCGGCAGCCGGTGGTGTCGACCACGCAGGAGATCGAGGACTGGCAGCTGTACCGGGCCGCCTCGCACGAGTCGACGGGGTTGCGCTCGGCGGAGCTGGAGGCGCTGGACCACCTGCCGGACTCGGACGTGGTGGCCGCGTTGCGGGCGCTGCCCGAGGAGTTCCGCGTGACGGTGTACCTCGCGGACGTCGAGGGCTTTCCGTACAAGGAGATCGCCGCGTTCACGAAGGTGCCGCTGGGCACGGTGATGTCGCGCCTGCACCGGGGGCGGCGGCGGTTGCGTGAGGCGTTGGCGGACTACGCGCGCGAGCGTGGGTTCGTCGTCGCGGCGTAGTCCGCCTTGTCGCCGGGCCTGGTCGATGCCGGTGTGGCTACAGGTGCGGTGTGGCTACAGGTGCGGTGTGGCTACAGGTGCTTGAGGATCTCCGGCAGCAGGTCGTGGTACGTGTTGCCCTTGGTGGCCCGGCCGATCGCGGTGGCCTGCCAGCCGTCGGCCACGCGGGCCAGCTTGACCATGATCTGCGCGTCGTGGCCGCCGTGTTCGGACAGTTCGTAGCGCACGATCTCGCTGTCGTCGTGCTCGTCGACGAGCCGGCAGTAGGCGTTGGCGACTCGCGAGAAGGCGTGGCTGGAGTCGGCGCTGACCGTGAAGACCAGTGCCGTCACGCGCGGCGACAGCGCGGCGAGGTCGACGATGATCGACTCGTCGTCGCCGTCGCCCGCGCCGGTGGTGTTGTCGCCGGTGTGCGTGACGGCGCCGTCCTTGGACACCAACTGCCGCGGCCACACCGTGTCGACGAGGTGGTGGTCGGCGTCGAACAGCAGGCAGGACGCGTCGAGGTCGACGCCGGTGAGCGCCTGCAGACCCGGGCGCAGCCCCTTGTGCTTGACCGCGTCCCAGCCCAGCCCCATCCGGACCCGCGCGGCCGAACCGGCCTCGCCCTTGCCGATGGTGACGCTCTCCCCCTGTGCGAGAACGACCGTCATCGCAAACTCCCCTCTACGGTGGTTCCCCGATTGCGCCGGCCCGTCCCGAGACGGGCCGCGTCTGGCTGGAGAGCATCCTAGGGCGAGTGGATCAGTCCGGCGGCGCGAGTGTGTCGTTCGGTCCGAGTCGAGGGATATCCGGTATGGGCCGGCCAAGGGTCGGGTCAGGCCGTGCTGCCCGGTCGGGGCGTGCTCGACGTGGTGCCGCGGTCGGGGATCTCGATCACCTCGGCGGCGGGCGGCGCGGTCACCTTCACCGGGACGTCGAAATCGCCGTAGCTGATCGAGCCGCTGCTCTTGTTGCCCCTGCCGCCCTTGGACACGATCAGCACCGGGTAGGGCTTTCCGCCCTGGGCCTCGATGTAGACCTTGCCGTCGTCGCGTCCGGGCGGGCCGGTGAGCGGGATCATCCGCCGGTTGTTGATCGTCTCGACGGGCAGCTTGACGCCGTCCTCCGGGAAGTCCTTGAGCGCCGCGCCCGGGTCGGCCACGGTGGTGATGTCGCGTACGCCGCGCAGCTTCTCGCTGTTGGCGTCGCCCTTGAGCCACTTCCCGGCAAGCAGCTTGGCGGTGAGTTCGCCGTCCACCGTGCCGACCAGCGAGCGATACGCCTGCTCGTCGCCCCGGACGTACATGGCGTCGCCGATCCGGCGCACCTCCAGGCGTACGCCGTTCTGCTCGACGGTGCCCTGGAAGTCCTCGCTGCCACGGTCCACCTTGAGGTCCAGCTTGGTCGCCTTGCCGTCGGAGACGATGTCCGCGACGACGTGCACAGTCTTGATGTTCGCGGCCGACTGCTTGGCGCGGCGCGCGAGTTCGCCGACGTCCAGGTCCTCGTTGCGCACGGTCTCGTCGAGCCCGGAGGACGCGCTGTCGGTGACCGGCGCGGTCGGCGTGCTCTTCTCGATGGTGGACAGGGGACTCGACTCGCTGCCACAAGCACTCAACGCCGCGAGCGATATGCACACCGCCACCACGGCCCCGACCCGGTGTCTCCCCACACGATTGCGACGCACACCCACTCCTAGCTCCACTGGCTCCACCGAACGAACCCCACCCGACAACCTTGCCCCTCTGACGACCCACCCCGCTTCGCGGTTCCCCACCCGCCACGCTAGGCCCCGCGCCGGAACCTGTCGCGGGGGAAGCCCGTGCTTCCAGGCAACGCCGACTCCGTCTCGGGAGCGGGGGACGCCGGGGAACGTCCGGCGTGACACGGGCCGATCACGATCAGCGGTCGGTGACGGGCCTGTCGGGTCAGACACTCCCAGCCCGTCGCGGCCGGCGGCGCCGGCGTCGGCATCGCGCACCACCTCCCGTTGGCCGGGGGTGGGGCGGGGGCGGGGCTCCGAGGCTCCGGGCTTCCGGCGAGGCGGGCGCGTCGCTTGGCGGAAAGCGGCCGGCAGCGGCGGGCAGGGCGAGGGGTCGGGCGGGATCCGGCGGGTCGCCTTCCCGAGGGGGCCGGGCGTTCGCGGCGAACGTCGCGCCTGTGGTGACGGGGTGCCGGTGCGGGCCGGGCCAGAGTCGCCGGGGCGGCCGCCGCCAGCGTGCGGGGCTCCGGGACCCGGGTTTTCGGCGAGGCGGGGGCGTTGCTCGGCGGAAAAGCCGGCTGGCAGCGGCGGGCAGGGCGGACGTCGGGTCGGATCCGCCGGGTGGCCTTCGAGAGGGGGCGGGCGTTCCCGGCGGGCGTTGCACCTGTGGCTGCGGGGTGTCAATCCGAGCCGGGCCAGAGTCGCCGGGCGGCCGCCGCCAGCGTGCGGGGCTCCGAAACCTGGGCTTTCGGCGAGGCGGGGGCGTTGCTCGGCGGAAAAGCCGGCTGGCGGCAGGGAGGGTGAGGGGGCGGGTCGAGTCCGCCGGAGAGCCTTACTGAAGGGGCCGAGGCGGTGTTTTCGGGGTGTGGTGGGCGTGTGGGTGACGGACGGTTCACGAACCCGGACGGCGTGGGGTGCCGCAGTCTCGGCGCGGGAGAAAACCCCAGGTCAGCAGGAAGAGTAGCTGTTTAGAGGGCCTCGGGATCCGGGTGCGGCCCCCACTGGGCACCTTCGGTTTCCTCGACGGCCTCTGTGAGGTCGCAGCAAACGAAGCTGACTGCCACTGCACAGTTTCGGTCTCCGCACCGGCGTTGAGGGCGTCGGAGCACACGAAACCGGCACTCGACGCCCGACTTCGCCCCCTGAGCACGCAAATCCGCAGGTCACCGAAACCTCGAAGCCCGCAACCACCCACCGAGATCCGGCTCCGAACTCCAACCCTCCCCCAGACGCCGCCCGAAACACCCCAGCCCACTCGGAAGGCTCCTCGACGGACCAACTCGGCCCTCACCCCGCCCGCCACCGCCAGCCGGCTTTTCCGCCGAACAACACCCCTGCCTCGTCGAGACCCCGGGGTCTCGGAGCCCCGCACGCTGGCGGCGGCCCACCCGGCGACTCTGACCCGGCCCGGATTGGCACCCCATCACCACAGGCGCAACGCCCGCCGCGAACACCCGACCCCCACCCGAAAGCCACCCGGCGCAACCGAACCGACCCCTCACCCTGCCCCCCGCTGCCGGCCGGTTTCCGCCGAGCAACGCCCCCGCCTCGTCGAGACCCCGGGGTCTCGGAGCCCCGCACGCTGGCGGCGGCCCACCCGGCGACTCTGACCCGGCCCGGATTGGCATCCCGTCACCACAGGCGCAACGCCCGCCGCGAACACCCGACCCCCTCCCGAAAGCCACCCGGCGCAACCGAACCGACCCCTCACCCTCCCCGCGGCTGCCGGCCGGCTTTTCCGCCGAACAACGCTCCCGCCTCGCCGAAAACCCGGGTCCCGGAGCCTCGCACGCCGGCGGCGGCCCACCCTGCGACTCTGGCCCGGCCCGTACCGGCGACCACACCCACAACGCCCGCCGCGAACACCCGACCCCCACCCGAAGGCATCCGACAGTACCGCGCGGAGCAGCGTCGTGCCCGCTTCCCGGGTGGCGACCGCTCCGCACCGGTCGGTGTCCGGGTGGCCGCCGGTGCCATGTTCCGGTTTCGGCGGGCGCGGGCGTGTCAGTTCCTTTGTGTAAGCCCTGGGGTGGTTACTGAACGTTGATGCGGTCTTCGAAGAACAGCGCGAACGCGTTCAGGGCGTTCTTCCAGTGTGGCGCGACCAGGTTCAGGTCGCGTGCCCGTGGTTCGATCTGCTCGCGAACCGCCGGGTAGAGCACCTTGAGCGCGGCCTGTTCCGTGGGGAAGTGACCGCGATTGCGGGTGGCCTTCCTCAGCCTGGCGTTCATCGATTCGATCATGTTGGTGCTGTAGACGACCCTCCTTATGTCCGGCGGGAGCGCCAGGTAGGGGACGAACTCGGGCCAGGCCCGCTGCCAGGTCTGGACAATGGCCGGGTAGCGGATTCCGAGGTCCGAGGACGCGAACGCGTCCAGGGCCTGTTCGGCGGCCTGTTCGGTCGGGGCCGTGTAGATCGTCTTCAGGGCGGTGACGAGCTTCGCGTGGTCCTTCTTCGAGGCGAACCGCAGCGAGGCGCGGATCAGGTGGATCACGCAGGTCTGGACGGTCGCCTTGGGCCAGGTCGCGGTGACCGCCTCGGGCAGGCCCTTCAATCCGTCGCAGGCGACGATGCAGACATCCTCGATGCCGCGGTTGCGCAGTTCGGTCAGGACGGCGATCCAGGTGGTGGCGCCCTCGCCCCCGTCACCGATCCACAGGCCCAGGACGTCCTTGCGGCCGTCCATGTCGACGCCGACCGCGACGAACACCGGCCGGTTGACGACCTTGCCGGAGCGGATCTTGATCCACAGGGCGTCGATGTAGACGATCGGCCATACCGGGTCCAGGGGACGGTTCTGCCATGCGGCGAGTTCGTCGGCGACCGCGTCGGTGACGCGCGAGATCAGGTCGGGGCTGACCTGGACTCCGTAGATCCCGGCAAGGTGGGATCGGATGTCGCGCACGCTCATCCCGCGCGCATAGAGGGAGAGGATCCGGTCGTCGAACCCGGCCAGGCGTCGGGCATGCCTGGGAACCAGTGCCGGTTCGAAGTCGCCGTTGCGATCACGAGGGACCGCGATGGTGACCTCGCCCACGTCGGTGAGCACCGTCTTGGCCGAGGTGCCGTTGCGTGAATTACCCGAGCCCCGGCCCGCCGGGTCGTGTCGCTCGTAGCCGAGATGTTCGGTCATCTCCGCGTCCAGGGCCCGTTCCAACACGGCCCGGGTGATCTCGGTCAGCAGACCGCCCTCGCCCAACAGAGCGACACCGGAGGCGTCCGCACGGTCCATCAACCGCTCGACGACCTCGCCCACCACATCATCGGCCACACCTGTGACCTGCGGGTTCTCGTTCTCGGTCATGACTCGTCCGTTCCGGGAGGCCGGGATCCGAGACGGTACCCCGGCCCACCTTGCACATCACGGACTTACACGAACTATCTGATATGCCCGGCGGGCGCGCAATGCGGGGCCGAAAGAGTGGGGAATCGCTCGTTGTTGGTGTTCTGGCGCATAGCATCGGTGGGTTGTTCGGTCGGGGTTTGTGGAGGGTGCCGCGTGTCGTTTGTCGTGTCTGCCGACGGGGTCGGGACGGATCGTGGGGATGCGGTTGTCGTCGGTGGGGACGCGATGTCGCGGGAGGGGTTGTTCGGGGCGGCTCGGGCGTTGGCGGAGCGGATCGCCGGGGCGCCGGCCGTGGCGGTGCGGGCCGATGCCTCGTTGGGGACGGTGATCGCCACGCTGGGTGGGTTGCTGGCCGGGGTGCCGGTCGTGCCGGTGCCGCCGGACTCGGGGCCGTTGGAGCGGGCGCACATCCTGTCGGACTCGGGGGCCGCGCTGCTGGTGGCGCCGGGGGCGTGGACGGATACCGGGCTGCCCACGATGGAGGTCGACCCCGCAGCTCGGTCGGCGGGCACGTTGCCGGAGCCGGGTCCGGATACGACCGCGCTGATCCTGTACACCAGTGGCACCACCGGCCCGCCGAAGGGTGTGTTGATCTCGCACGCGGCGATCGCGGCCGGGCTGGACGGGGCGATCGAGGCGTGGGACTGGACGGCGGACGACGTCCTCGTGCACGGGCTGCCGCTGTTCCACGTGCACGGGCTCGTGCTGGGCGTGCTCGGTGCGCTGCGGACCGGGTCGCGGCTCGTGCATACGGGGCGGCCCACCCCGGCGGGCTACGCGGCGGCCGGGGGCAGTCTGTACTTCGGCGTGCCGACCGTGTGGTCGCGGATCGCGCAGGACCCGGACTCGGCGCGGGCGTTGGCCGGCGCACGACTGCTGGTGTCGGGGAGCGCGCCACTGCCGGTGCCGGTGTTCGAGCGTGTCGCCGAACTCACCGGACACCGGCCGGTCGAGCGGTACGGCATGACCGAGACACTGATCACGCTCAGCACCCGGGCCGACGGCGAACGCCGGCCCGGATCCGTCGGATGGCCGATCGCGGGTGTGCGGACGCGGCTGGTCGGCGAGGACGGGTCGCCGTGTGCGCATGACGGCGAGACCGTGGGCGAGTTGCAGGTCGACTCGCCGACGCTGTTCCAGGGATACCTGAATCGCCCCGAGGCCACCGCCGCGACGCTCACCACCGACGGGTGGTTCCGCACCGGCGACGTGGCGGTGATCGACGCCGACGGCCGGCACCGGATCGTCGGCCGGGCGAGTACGGACCTGATCAAGACCGGCGGCTACCGGGTCGGCGCGGGCGAGGTCGAGGGCGCGCTCCTGGCCCACCCGGCGGTCCACGAGGCGGCCGTGATCGGTGCCCCGCATGCCGATCTCGGCCAGGAGATCGTCGCGTTCGTAGTCCTGGCACCAGGCGGCGAGGTGACGGAGCGCCAACTCATCGACCACGTGGCGGCCGGCCTGTCCGTGCACAAGCGCCCCCGCCGCGTCCTCTTCGTCGCCGACCTCCCGCGCAACGCGATGGGCAAAGTCCAGAAGAAACTGCTGGCCGACTAAGGGTCGGCGGGACCTGCGGACCATGGCCGGCCGCAGGCGGGCCGAGCGTGGTCACCGCCCACCGCCAACCCACCAGCCCCCGGTTCGGTTCATGCCGACGCTTTGTCGCACACACCCCGCCCACCTGCAACAACGCCGCCATTGGCGTCAGTTGGGTGCTATCGACACAGACGATCCGCAACCCGCGGCCGGCACCATCTGGTCATGAGTAGTCGCCCGGTAAAGCGCACGATCAGCCCCCTCGCCGCCGGCCTGATCGCCGTGGGGGTCGTCTTCGGGTTTGCCGTCCTGATGGTCTTGGAGCATTACGACCCGGCAGTGATCACCACGGTCGTCACCGGCACCAGCCTCGCTGCGGCCGAACTCGTCCGTCGACTCCAGACGCCGGCAATGCAGGACCCACCCGAGCGATACCGTGTCGGCCCGTCGGACCCGACGTCCGCTCCGGACGAGGCCGCCCCGCCCACCCGCACCTCCTCGCCGGACCACACCTCCGTATCGGAGCGCAGCGGAGAGGATCGGTCGTGATCCCACCGTCGGTCTCCCTGATCGGGAGCTTCCGGCAGCACTACCCTCAAGTCCTGGCGGCTGCACGTGAGTTCGCGGCCGCCGGTGTGGTGGTGAAGTCGCCCCCGATGTCCCGAATCACCAACCACGGCAGCGAATTCGTGCGCTTCGCCTCCGATCCGCCGTTCTCCTCGGACCATGCCATCCAGGCCGCGACCCTGAAGAAGATCTACTCCTCGGACTTCGTGTACGTCGTGGACCCGGACGGATACATCGGCCGCACGACCGCGTGGGAGCTGGGCATCGTGCACGAGCGGGGCCTCGCGGTCTTCTACGCGGAACCGCCGAAGGATCTTCCGTTCGAGGTCCCCCGGGGATCTGTGGTGAGTGCGCGTGATCTGGCGACCTCCATTCGTGGCGGCGCACGGCCCGGACCGGTGAGACGACCGCGAGTCGCGACGCTGCCGACGGCCGACATCGTCATCTTCACGATCCGTTCGGGGCGGTTGCACGTCCTGCTGATCAGGCGCGCCACCGACCCGTTCTCCGGACAGCTCGCACTTCCCGGCGGGTTCGTCCGCCCCGGTGAGTCCCTGGAGGACACCGCGATGCGAGAGCTCATGGAGGAGACCGGCCTGGACGGCTCCGGGATTCCGTTCCAGCAGTTGCACACGTACTCGCATCCGCGGCGCGATCCCCGGGGACGGATCTCCTCGACCGCTTTCCTGGCGATCGCCCCGAACCTGCCCGAGGTGACCGGTGCGACGGATGCCTATCGGGCGGACTGGGTCGAGGTGGAGGAATCCCTGTGGGATCACCGGGGCTATCTCGCCTTCGACCACGGCGTGATCCTGCGACACGGGCTCGAACGTGCGCGCCGGCTGCTGGAACACACCACCGTCGGCATCGACTTCTGTGGGGCCGAATTCACCATCAGCGAGTTGCGCGAGGTCTACGAAGCGGTTTGGGGCGTCAGGCTCAACCCGCAGAACTTTCAGCGCAGGGTGCGGAACACCACCGCGTTCGTGGTGAGGACCAACGAAAAACGGACATCCCGGCCCGGGGCCCCGGCCCAGCTGTTCCGCCGGGGCGCGGCACGGACGCTGGAGCCGCCGATGATGCAACCCAGGCAGCGGGGGTGAACGGTCGGGGCCACGTCAGATCAGGCAGCAGCAGGGGGGGCCGAGGCGGTCGTGGATGTCGCGGTCGATGTCGGCGAGGGTGACGAGGTGCGTGTCGCCGAAGCCGCGTAGGCCGGGGAGGCGGATCTCGAACGGCTCGCCGCCTCGGTCGGGTTCGACGTCGCCGACGTGGAACCACGAGACCGGTCCCCTGTGCGAGATCCACCAGCCGCACTCGTGGTAGGGCCAGTGGCCGCCGAGTTCGAGCGCGACGGCAAGGCCGGATCCGCGCTCGATCCGGCGAGGCAACCGGATCGCGTCGACCTCGCACAGTTCGACGCACACGATCGGCGCCCGGTCGGGAGCGGCTCCGACGACTTCGAGTTCGTAGCGGTTGGCCACCGACCGCCGAACCGCCTCCTCCGCAAGGGCAAAGGCCATGTGCCCGACGTCTTCCCGCCGTTGCCCCACGACCCCGACCTCGTCACACACCCGATGCACGGTCTCCCGCGTGAGCCGAGCCGCCTCCCCATCGGCCACGAGCGGCGTATAGACGACGGCCCGCGCAAACCCCGCCCGCATCACGGCTCCCGCCGAGTGGGGTTGAGCCCGTAGAGCGCCCGAGACAGCCCGGCGTGCAGCAACTCGGCCCGCACACCGTCCAGAAGCAGATTGATCTTCCCGACGGGCTCAGCCTCCGCGTCACAGGCAAGGAGCGGAACAGTGATGATCCCGTTCCCCTTGTCACGCACGACGGAGCGGTCGGGATCGATGGCAGTGAATCGGATATCGGCCATTGGTTACCTGAGCGTGAGTCCGACGTGTTCGAACGACCAAGCAAGCAGCGCACGATCACCCGCAGTAACCGAGCAACCGCACAACGTGCCCTGAGTGGAGTGTGGCACTTAATTTGCCGCCATGGAAATGCCATGGGCGATTTGCCTGAGCAAAAGTGTGCCGAACCGGGCGTGATGCCACTGATCATGGGCCACCTTGCCCGGAGCAGCTCAAGGTCGGGAGACTGGCGACGCGAACAGTGACGGAGGAACCACACACGATGAGTACTGAGCCGACCATGGCCGGTGGTCCGCGTCGACTACAGGTCGCGACGTTGCTCACGACCTTGCGAAAGCGCGCCGCACTGACGAAGGCAGCCGTCGGTGAGGCCACCGGCTTCGGTACCTCCACCGTGCATCGGTACGAGGACTGGCGATCCCCGGTCGGGATTCGCTGGCAGGTCGTCCGCGACATCGCCCATGCTTGCGGTGCCACCGATGACGAAATCGAACCACTGATCCGTCTCGCCAAGGAGACCAGGACGAGCGGCGGTTGGTGGGTGGACAACGGCGCCGTACCGCCGTGGATGTCTCCACTCGTTCTGATGGAAGACCAAGGCGAGTACGAACACGTCTTCGCGCCACTGCTGATTCCGGGCCTGCTCCAGACGCGCGAATACGCGCTCGCGGTGCACCAACGGCTTTCGGTCCGCGTTCCCAGCGGCGAAATCGAGGCCATGGTCGAGACACGCATGCAACGCCAGTCCGTGCTCACCCGGACTCCGCCACTCCATGTCTGGGTGGTGCTCGGCGAGGCAGCACTCCGGCAAGTCGTGGGCGGGCCCGAGGTGATGGGCGCTCAGATCAATCACCTGTGTGAGGTTGCCCAGGAACCGAACATCGACATCCAGATCCTGCCGTTCGCAGCTGGGGCGCACGCCGCAGGCATGAGTCACTTCGTGCTCCTCGGGGCCGGCGGCGGCCAGATGCGCGTCGCCTACGTCGAGACTCTGACGGGCGGCCTGTACCACGACAAGGAAAGCGAAGTCGCCCCACATACGATCGCGTTCGAATATCTCAGGGCCCAAGCACTGAGCCAACACGCATCAGCCGCGTTCATGGCGGCGGCACGTAAGGAGCTCCTGTGACACCCACTCAATGGCGTAAGTCCAGCTACAGCGGCCCCAACAACGAATGTGTCGAGATCGCTCCCGCGCCTGGCGGCGCGGCCGTTCGGGACAGTAAAGACCCCGGCGTCGGGTCGATCCGCGCCACCGGCGCGCCGTGGGCCGAGTTCCTCGCCGCGCTCAAGAACGTCTGACGCTCGACGGTGAGCCGCCCCGCTTGCGGGCGGGGCGGCCTTCGTTGCGCGCATCTTGCGCTGAACCCCGAGGAGTTGCCTGATGCTGCTTACCGAGGCCGAGTTCGACGCCTGCTTCGACGACGCGCGCTTCGAGGCATTTCGCCTCGAAGCGCTGAGTGCCTACGCCGTGCCGGTGGAAACGCCGCGATTTCGCAGCTACCTGGCGGGCGAGCCCTACGACCCGGAGGCCGAACCGGCTGCCTGGTACGACTACATCCGCGAGCGAACCGCCGCCGGGGTCACCTTCCGGAAGGTCCGCATGCTCAAGGGGCCGCTCAGTGAATACGAGCGGTGGGAGTGCGAATGGTCGTACACCGCCACCGAGCGAGTCGGCCAACGCACGCACGTCATCGACCTGGCGGAGATGACCGCCCCGGACGAACTCCCGTCCTACGACTGGTGGATGTTCGACCGCGCGTCGGTCGTGCGCATGCACTACGGCGACGGCGGCGAGTTCATCGGTGCCGAGCGGCTTGGCGACGAAGTCGTCCTCCGGCACGTGCGTTGGCGCGACGAGGCGGTCGCCGCCGCCGTGTCGTTCCCGGACTACTGGGATGCGCATCCGCAGTACTGGCGGCAGAACTGGTCGGCAGCTCCCGGGGGTTCGTGATCGACCCTCAGCCCCGGGTGGCGATCAGGCTCGTCTCCGGGAGGCGTACCAGGGGGATTCGGCGGTCGGTGCGGGTTTGGTAGTTGGCGTAGTAGGCGCGGTCGGCGGTCAGGGCGGCCCAGGTCTTCGTGTACTCGTCGCCGTCGAGGATTTCCGGGACGCTCCAGTACGTGGCGCGCTGCACGCGGACCAGGAGCTGCGGGTTGGCCGTGCGGTCGGACAGGTTCACGTACCAGGACGGGTGCTTGGCGGCGCCGGCGAAGGAGCCGACCACGACGCGGTGGCCGTTCTCGTCCGCCCAGAACGGGAGGGCGACCTTGTGCATCCGACCACTCTTGCGGCCGACGGTGTGTACGAGCACGTGGTTCATCCCGGCCAGCAGCCAGACGTCGTCGCCGTCGGACTGTTCCATCTGCGAGACGTGCTCCTTGGTGAAGAGAACGATCTCCTCGGGCGAGGGCTCGATGAATTCGTCGTTCTTCTGTTCCGCCATGATGGTTTTCGCTCCAGGAAAGGCACGCGCGGCAGTTGGGTTGCGCGACTCTAGTCCGGGTCTCGCCAACCATCAATGCCGGTCTCGGGGATCCGGACGTGGTCCGCGTCACGGCTCCCGACCCCCGTCCGGGCCACCGCCGAGGCCGCTCGGACCAGCGCCGCCACCGCCGTCGAGCGGGACCGTTCGGGCCAGGCGACGGCCAGGACCGAGGGCGGCGCGTCCACGACCGGCCGGAACACGACGCCCGGCCGGGGGTAGCGGGCCGCCACGGACACCGGCAGCAGCGGGGTTCGGCCACCCAGGGCCACCAGCGTCAACAGTTGGGCAAGGTCGCGGCCCGCGCAGCGGTGCTCCTCGATGTACCGGTCCACCTCCTCGGGGCGCAACCCCAGGTCGGCGAGGGTCAACGACTCCTCGGCCGCGAGCGGGTGTGCGCCGGGGAGCGCGGCCACGCGCGGTTCGGCGATCAGCGTCTCGGCGTCCAGGCCGGCGCGGTCGAACGGCTCGTGGACCAGGGCCACGTCCACCTCGCCCCGGCGCAGCAGGTCGGGCTGTTCATGCCAGCCGCACAGCCGGATCCGTACCGGCATCGCTCCCGGTTCGGCCGCGTAGCGCGCCAACATCGGCTCCAGCAGGTCCCCGTCACCGTCCGCCTTCACCGCCAGCACCAGCTTCGGCGAGGCGTCGGCGGCGCGCCGGGCCCGACGTCCGGCGGCCTCCAGCGCGTCCAGCGCGGGCCGCGCCTCCGCCAGGAGCACTGCCCCGGCGGGGGTCAGCGCCACACTGTGCGTGGTCCGCTCGAACAGGACCGCGCCCACTTCCGTCTCCAGCGCGCGGATCGCGCGCGACAGCGGTGGCGGCGAGATCCCCAGCCGCTCGGCGGCGCGCGCGAAGTTCAGCTCCTCGGCGACGGCGACGAAGTAGCGCAGCGGGCGGGACTCCACGTACTCACCCTCTCCCTCTCGCAGTCACACTCACGCTCAACACTCACACGCCTCACCCGGTATTGCCCTGAGGGTAACAACCGGGAGCCGATCGATCCTTCAGCTCAGGGCCGCCGGCCACCAGGCTCGACGACATCCCTTCGAACATCTCTCCTGGAGTATTCGTGATCGTCGTCACCACCCCGACCGGACAGATCGGCGCGCAGGTTCTCACCGGCCTTCTCGACGCCCCGGGTGCCGTCCCGCCCGTCCGGGTGATCGCCCGCGACCCCGCGCGCCTGCCCGCGAACATCCGCGAGCGGGTCGAGGTCGTCGCGGGTTCGCACGCCGACCCCGTCGTACTGAAGGAGGTGTGCGCGGGCGCCGACCGGATCTTCTGGTTGGCGCCGCCGACACCCGGCGCCGACAACGTCGACGGCCACTTCCGCGCCTTCACCGAGCCGCTGCGCGACGTGGTCGGCGGCGACGGCATCCGACGCGTCGTCGCCGTCTCCACCCTCGGGCGCGGCGTGGCCGAGAACGCCGGGCAGATCTCCGCCTCGCTCGCCATGGACGAGGCGATCGCCGCCATGGACGTGCACTACCGGGCGCTGTGTCCGCCCTTCCTGATGGAGAACCTGCTGCACCAGGTCGAGGCGATTCGCCGCACGGGCATGTTCTTCATGGCCACCACCGAGGACCGGGTCCTGCGCACTTGCGCCACCCGGGACATCGCCGCCACGGCGGTCCGACTGCTTCTCGACGACTCCTGGACCGGTTCGGCCGACGTCCCGCTGGTCGGCCCCGACGACCTGACCCCGCTGGGCATGGCGGACGTCCTGTCCGAGGTGCTCGGCCGGTCGATCCGCTTCCAGCGCACGAGCAGCGCCGACTACAAGGCGACCCTGATCGGCCACGGCGCGAGCGAGGCATGGGCCCAGGGGCTCGCCGACATGGTGGACTCGCTGGACGCCCAGGGCTACTACGGCGCCGACGCGGCAAGCACGCCCGAGACCGCGCCGACCACGTTCCGCCGGTGGTGCGAGGAGGTACTGCGGCCCGCCGTCGCGGCCTGACCGAACCCGGCCCGCGCGCGACGCACGTGCCTGTGATCACACCGATATGGGCAGGTCGGGGCGCCCTCCCCCTCGTAGGATCGCGACAAATCCTACGAGGGGACAACGGGGCATGGACGCACGGCGATTCGTGGTGGTCAGCGGCGCGGGCAGCGGCATCGGACGGGCCATCGCACGCCGATTCGCCGCGCAGGGCGACCACGTGACCGTGCTGGGCCGGCGTCCCGGGCCGATCGCCGACGTCGCCGAGGAGATCGGCGGCGTCGCGGTCGCCGTCGACCTGACGGACCCTCATGCGGTGGAGCGGGCCCGGGAGTCGCTGCCCGCGCGGGTGGACGTACTGGTCAACAACGCCGGCCAGCGGCTGCCCGCCCTCGACGAGCCCGACCTGGCCGCCGTCGCCGACCACTGGCGCGGGATGTACGACCACATCGTCCTGCCCACCGTGCTGCTCACCGAGGCCCTGCTCCCCCGCATCGCCCGCCCCGGCGGCCGCATCGTGTCGATCGGCTCGACCGCCGGACTGCGCGGCAACAACGCGTACGGCGCCGCCAAGGCCGCCGTACACGCCTGGAACCACACCCTCGCTGCCCGGGTCGGCCCCGACGGCATCACCGCCAACATCGTCGTCCCCGGCTACATCGCCGACACCGAGTTCGCCTTCGACATGGTCCAGGACGCCGCCGAACACGCCCGCCGCGCGGACGCCACGCTCGTCAAGCGCATCGGCCGCCCCGACGACATCGCCGCAGCGGTCGCCTTCGTCGCCTCCCCCGAAGCGGGCTACATGACCGGCGAGTTCGTCAACGTCAGCGGCGGCCACGTCCTGGGCCGTTAGGCAACACGCCGAGGTGCCGGACGCCGAGGGCGGGCAGGAGTCGAGTCAACGCTCGACCAGTCGCGGACGCGGGGCCTCGCCCGCGGATTCCGCGTCGGTGTCGTCGGCACCATCGGCGCCGACCGGGCCGCCGGGAAGCAGCGAGTCCAGCCACTTCGGCAACCACCAGTTGGCCCGGCCGAGGAGTGTCATGGTCGCCGGTACCAGCACCATGCGGACGACCGTGGCGTCGACGAAGATCGCGGTGGCCAGGCCGAGCCCGAACATCTTGGTGGAGGGGTCGTCGGCGACGGCGAAGGACAGGAAGACCGCCACCATGATGAGGGCGGCCGAGGTGATGATCCGGGCGGTGCCCGAGATACCGTCGACGATCGCCCCGCCGTTGTCGCCGGTGCGCAGGTACTCCTCGCGTACGCGGGAGAGGAGGAAGACCTCGTAGTCCATCGACAGGCCGAACAGGATGGCGAAGAGGAACATCGGGATGAACGACACGATCGGAACCGTCGCTTCCAACCCGATCAGTGCGCCTCCCCAGCCCCACTGGAAGACCGCGACCATGACGCCGTAGGCCGCGCCGATGCTCAGCAGATTCAGCAGCACCGCCTTGAGCGGTACGAGTATCGAGCGGAAGACCAGCATGAGCAGCAGGAACGACATCGCCAGCACGGTGGCGACGAACAACGGCAGGCGTTCGCTGGTGCGTCGGCCCACATCGGACAGGCTCGCGGCGGCGCCGCCGACGTGGGCCCTGGCCGGGCCGTGCCCGACCGCCGTGGGCAGCACGTCGGTGCGCAGCCGGGCGATGGTGTCGGCCGTGGCCTTGTCCTGAGGGCTGGTGGTCGGGAACACCACGAGGGTCGCGATGCCGGTGGCCCGATCGATGTGCGTCGGCGCGACGGACGCGATGCCCGGATCCGCCGCGACCGTCGCGACGAGTCGGTCCAGCACTCCCGGATCACCGGCGGGGTCCGCGGCGATGACGAGGGGACCGTTGATGCCCGGGCCGAACCCCTCGGCGACGAGGTCGTAGGCCCGGCGCTCGGTACGGCTGTGGGGCAGTGAGCCGTCGTCGGGCAGGCCGACGCGCAGGCCGAGCACGGGCAGCGCCGCGGTCAGCAGCAGCCCCGCCGCGCCGACCGCGTACGGCACCGGGTGCCGGCTGACGTGCCCGATCCAGCGACGCCACCCGGCGGCGTGGGCGGCGCCCGCCGCAGGGCCTCGCCGCCGTGCGAGTCGGGCCGACTTCCTCGTCCGCAGAGCCCGTCCGATCCGGCCGGCCCGGGCCAGGCGTGGGCCGGCGGCGCCGAGGAACGCGGGCAGCAGCGTCACCGACGCGAGCACCATGGTCAGGACGACGATCGAGACGGCGAACCCGCCCACCGTCATGAACGGTACGTTCGCGACCGCCATGCCCAGGATCGATACGACGACGGTGCCGCCGGCGAAGACCACGGGCCGCCCCGCCGTGGCCACCGCTCGCCCCGCCGCCTCGCGGGGATCGAGCCCGCGCGCGAGGTACTCCCGGTGCCTGGCGAGCACGAACAGCGCGTAGTCGATGCCCACTCCGAGCCCGACCATGCTGCCCAGGACGGGGGCGAAGGTCGGCACGTCCGTCACCCCCGCCAGCACCGTCATCGTGGCAACCCCGGCGGTCAGCCCGAAAACCGCCATGCCGATCGGCAACGCGGCGGCGACGAGCGAACCGAACGCCAGGAACAGGATCGCGGCCGCGGCAAGGATGCCGATCAGCTCGCTGACGCCGCCGTCGGGGTTGGAGAAGGCGTAGAAGAGGTCCCCGCCCATCTCGATGCGCAGGGGCAGTTCGGCGCGCAGCCGCTCGCCGAGATCGACGAGGGCGTCGAGGTCCTTCGCCGACAGCCGGCTCTGGTCGGGGTACTGCACCCGGACGACCGCGATCCGCCCGTCGGCCGAGACCAGGCCGCTGCGCACGCTGGTGTCACCGGCCGCGTCGAGTGCCCCCGCCGGGTCGCTCGTGCCGAGTACGTGCGGCAGCCGCCGCACCTCGGTCTGCAGCCGCGTCAGGGCGGTGTGCGCGCTGCCGTGGTCGAAGAACGTCGCGCCGCCGTCGCGGGGGGTGACGACCACCTGGGCGGTCATCCCCTCTTGGCCGGTGCCGGCCCGCTCGATCAGTTGCGCGGCCCGTTGGGAGTCCAGTCCCGGAACGGTCATCGAGTCCGCGGTCCGCCCGCCGATGGCGATCGCGGCGAGGACCGCAAGCGTGGCGGCGATCAGCCATGCCGCGATCACCCGCCAGGGATGGCGGGCGGCACTTGTGCCCAGGCGCAACAGGGCTTTCGAGAGCATCGATTTCTCCAACCACCTCGTCGGCCGTCCTTGTCCGGCCGCCGATGCCGAGGTTCGTCGCCACGGCGCTCCGCGGCATCGGCTCGCGGGCCGCGGATCCTTCGGCCCCGGGGCCGAGTGACGCCCCGTCCTTTCGGCCGATGCGCGGCACGGCGCGATCCCTAGGCTGAGAGGCGTGCTGCGAAACGACCTGCGAACCCTGTGGACCGAACCCCGACCGCCCGACGCGCCCACCCGGGTGTGGCGGGACTGGGCGCTGCTCGCCGTGGCCCTGGGCGGTGTGCTGCTGGAGGCCGGCCTGCGCGAGAACGTGGTGTGGCGGCCGGTGGCGGTGGTGTTCGCGGTATGGCTGTGCCTGCTGCCCCTGTGGCGCCGGACCCGGCCACTGGCGATGGTCACGCTGGCGTTCGGCTCGGTGATCCTGCTCCAGTCGGCCTCGCTGGTCGCCGCACCGAGCGAGCCCGTCGGCCTGGACACCGGCGCGATCGTGCTCGTGCTGGTGTATGCGCTGCCTCGGTGGGGGTCGGGACGGGAGATCGTGCTGGGCGGCGCGGTGATCATCACGGCCTTCGCGCTGTGTGCCGTCACGTACGAAACCCCGGCCGCCGAACAGGTCGGGGGCTTTGTCTTCCTGATGCTGCCCGGCTTGATCGGGGCTGCCGTGCGGTTCCTGGTGACCGCTCGCGAGCGGCAGTTGGAGCAGGTACGCTCCCGCGAGCGTGAGCAGCTCGCCCGGGAACTGCACGACACGGTGGCCCACCACGTTTCGGCCATGGTGATCAGCGCCCAGGCGGGCCGGGTGCTCGCGGGCACCGACCCGTCCGCCGCCGTCGAGGCGTTGGAGGGGGTCGAGGAGGAAGGGGCGCGCACGCTGGAGGAAATGCGAGCCATGGTCACCGCGCTGCGCCACCGCGGGGCCGGCGCCGAGTTGGCGCCGCCTGCCGGTGTCGCCGATCTGGAGCGCCTGGTGCGCACCCCGGGTGGTCGGCTCAGGGTCGACCTGGGGCTCGACGGCGAACTGGACACGCTGCCCCCGGCCGTGGACGCGGCCGTCTACCGCATCGTGCAGGAGTCGGTGACCAACGCCATGCGCCATGCGGTCGACGCGACCGAGGTCGTCGTCCGGGTCACCGCGGAACGGCACACGGTACGGGTGAGCGTGCGCGACAACGGGCACCGCACCGGCCGAGGCCGTGCCGGATACGGACTTGCCGGACTGCACGAGCGCGCCGCCCTGCTCGGCGGCGAACTACAAGCCGGCCCCGGCCCCGAACAGGGCTGGCATGTCGAGGCCGAGCTGCCGAGAGGGAGGACCGAGAACGGTGCCCATCCGCGTCCTCGTCGCTGACGACCAGACCATCATCCGCACCGGGCTGCGGATCATGCTGAACGCCCAGCCCGGCATCGAGGTGGTCGGCGAGGCCGCCGACGGAGGGGAAGCGGTCCGTCTGGCCCGCGAACTGCGCCCCGACGTCTGCCTGTTCGACATCCGCATGCCGGTGATCGACGGGCTCGAGGCCACCCGGCTGGTCGCCGGCCCGGGCGTCGCCGACCCACTGGCCGTGGTCGTCATCACCACTTTCGATCTCGACGAGTACGTCTACGGCGCGCTGCGTGCCGGCGCCCGCGGTTTCCTCCTCAAGGACACCGGACCGGACCTTCTGGCCCAGGCCGTACGGTCGGCGTCCGGCGGTGAGGCGCTCATCGCGCCCAGCGTCACCGTCCGTCTGCTCCAGGCATTCGCGGACCTGCCCGTCGGCCGGCCCGTGGCCCAGCCGATCTCCCCTGTCACCGCGCGCGAGGAGCAGGTGCTCCTCGCCGTCGCTCGCGGGCTGACCAACACCGAGATCGCCGACGCACTGCACATCAGCCTCAGCACGGTGAAGACGCATCTGGCCGGCCTGATGGCCAAACTCGGCGCCCGCAACCGGGTCGAGATCGCGATGTGGGCCTACGAAACGCGCCGTATCCTCCCCGGACCCTGAGCCGGGCGCCGGGCCACATCCCATGAGTCCCCGTCAGGAGCGGGTGAACGCCGGGCTGTTGCTGTCCGCGGGGACCGTCGCCAACGGCTCCGCCACCTCCGCGTGCGTCGGTCCGACCTCCGCCGCGAGCGCGTCCAACGCGGCCAGGTCGAAGCCGTACAGCGTCGCCGCGTTGCCGGCCAGGATCGCGCGCAGTTCCTCGGGCGACGCGTCGTGGAAGGAGCGACGCAACGACTCGCGCGTGTACGGGTAAGTCCCCTCGTCGTGCGGGTAGTCCGCGCCCCACATGTAGCGGTCCACGCCCAGTTCGTGCCGCGCCGCGGCCTCCGTCGGCGACGGGAAGCTCGCGCCCACCCAGCAGTTCCGGGCGAAGTACACGCTCGGCGGCTCGGGCAGCCGGTCCGCCTCGGTGTACTTGAGTTCGCCGATCCGCCCCGACGCCATCTGCGCGTGATAGGCGTCCAGTTGCCGCAGCAGCGGCGGGACCCAGGCGGCGCCCTGCTCGGTGATCGCGAACTTCAGCCGGGGAAAGCGCGCGAACGCCCCGGACAGCAGCATGTGGGTGAGCGGCCGACGGGAGAACAGCGTCGCCTCGGCGATCCACAGGAACGTCGCCGCCGGGTAGTCCCCGTAGTCCGGACTTCCGGAGCCGCCGTGGTTGACCACCGCCAACTCCAGGTCCTGGCACACCTCCCACAGCCGATCCCAGTCCGGCGCGTACAGCGGCAGGATCCCGGTCGCGTCCGGCGGGGTGGTCGGGATCAGGATGCCCGCGAGCCCGTTCTCCTTGGCCCACTTCGCCTCGGCCACCGCGTCGTCGACGTCGTTCAGGAACACCTGGGCAAGTCCCGCTCGGCGTACGGCATTCGCTCCGCCGCACCACTGGGCCAGCCAGCGGTTGTGCGCCCGGATCCCGGCCAGCCGGCGGGCATAGGAGTGCGCCGACGACGGTGGGCGCGCGAGCAGTTGGCCGGTCGGGAAGAACGGCGGCACCGTGTTCGGGAACACCACCTCGGCGACGATCCCGTCGGCGGCCAGTTCGGCGATCCGCCGCTCGTCGTCCCAGTTGCGGGTACGCCCGTCGCCCTGGAGGTCGCGGAACGGGTTGCGGTAGCGCCCCCGCCAGGCGTCGAACTCCTCATGCCACGCCGGGTCCAGGAACTCCCGGTAGACGTCCATGCCCGCGCCGGCATGCCCGTCCGCCGAGATGACGGTGTACCGCCCCGAACCGCCCGAACCGCCTGAACCGCCCGCACCGCCCGACCCGCCCATCACCGCTCCCCCAGCTTGAATACCCGCATCGCGTTCTCCCGCAGGAACTTCGCCCGCACCTCGGGCTTGAACGGCACGTCCGGCAACTCGCGGAAGATGCGCTCCAGGGACAACCCCATCGGGTAGTAGCCCGCGTACATCACCTTGTCCGCCCCACGCGTGTTCGCGTAGTCGACGATCGCCTTCGGGTAGTACTTCGGCGCGAACGCCGAGGTCATGTAGTACAGCCCCGGCCACTTGAGCATCAGCTTGACCGCCAGGTCCTCCCACGGCTCCGCGCCGTGCCGCATCACGATCCGCAGCTCGGGGAAGTCGTAGCAGACCTGGTCGAAGTGCATCACGTCCTGGCACGCGGACGGCACCCGCGGACCGGCGATGCCCGCGTTGGATACGATCGGCAGGTCCAGGTCGATACAGGTCTGGTAGATCGGGTAGTAGCGCCGATCGCTGACCGGCACCTGCGGATTGCAGCCCGCCGGGAACGTGGTCACCGCGACGATCCCGTGCTCCTCGTACGCCGCCCGGATCCGGCGCACCGCCTTGGTGATGTCGTTCGGGTCCACCTCCAGCGTCGGCCGGAACCGTTTCGGGTGCGCGGCGATCGCGCGCAGCGCGGTCTCGCTCAGCCCCACCAGGCCGATCTCGACGCCGCACGCGTCCATTTGACCGATCGTCACCTCGACCGGATCGGCTCCTTCGTCCAGCCGGTTCGGCACACCCTTGAACATGTACTCGGCGGGAAACTCCATCTCGCCGCTCTCCGCGTCACGCAGTTGCGGCTTCAGGAAGTCGTAGTGGCTCCTGGCCTGCGCACTCGGGAAGCCGATCATCGGATCGACCGCACCCAAGGCGCCGGCGGCCCCGGCTTCGGACATGGCGAACCCCCTGCCCATCAGTTGATTGACTCCATCAACTTAACAGCAGCAGGGGGCAACGGCCATAGGCAACGAGCGCGTGCGGCGCGGGCGTCAGCGGTTGGTCATCGCCTGCTTGATCAGGGTGCGACCGAAGTCCCACATCAGCCCCGTGCCCTTGTGCGCGTCGTCCATCACGTCCACGAAGCCCGCGACGAAGTGGTCCACGTCCTCCTGCCCGATCACATACGGCGGCAGCAGCTTGATCACGTCCATGTGGTCGCCCGCCACCTGGGTGAGCACCCGGTGCCGCTGGAACAGCGGTACCACCACCATCTGTGCGAACAACCCGTGCCGGGCCGCCTGGAGCGCCGTCCACCCGGCGCGCAACTTCAGCGAGCGCGGCTTGCCGAACTCCAGGCCGATCATCAGGCCGCGCCCGCGCACCTCCGCGAACAGCTCGTACTTGTCGATCAGCGGGGTCAGCGCCGCGGTGAACGCGTCGCCCATCCGCGCGCTGTTCCCGATCAGGTCCTCGTCGTCGAGCACCGCCAGCGTGGCCAGCCCCGCCGCCATCGCCTGATTGTTGCCGCCGAACGTGCAGTCGTGCACGAGCACCCGGTCCATCGTCGAATAGACCTTCTTGAACACCCAGTCACGGGTCAGCGTCGCGCCGATCGGCACATAGCCGCCCGACAACGCCTTCGCGACCGTGACGATGTCCGGCTCGACGCCGTCCTCCCACTGGTACGCGAAGAACCTGCCGGTGCGCCCCATCCCGGTCTGCACCTCGTCGGCGATCAGCAGCGCGCCGTGCTCGCGCAACAACTTCTGCGCGGCGGCCAGCCACCCCGGCGGCGGCGCGAGCACGCCCTTGCCCAGGATCGGCTCGATGATCAGCGCCGCGACGTCACCGCGCTTCAACTCCCGGGCCAGCGCGTCCAGATCGCCCAGCTTGATGCCCACGTCCGGCAGCAGCGGCTCGAAGCCCTTGCGGAACTCGGCCGCGCCGTTGACGGAGAGTGCGCCCGTGGTCAGGCCGTGGAAGGCGTGGTCGATGTAGACGATCCGGCGCCGCCCGGTGGCGAACCGGGCGAACTTCAGCGCCGCCTCGACCGCCTCGGTCCCGCTGTTGCAGAAGTACACCCGGTCCATCCCGGGCGCGCGGGCGAGCAGCCGGTCGGCCAGCGCGGCGGCCAGCGGCGGAGTGTGGAAGTGCACGATGTCCGGCAGGTCGAGCGCGATCACGTCCTGCATCGCCTTGCGCACCACGGGATGGTGCCGGCCCACCCCGTAGGTGCCGAACCCGGAGAGGAAGTCCAGGTACCGGTCGCCCTTGTCGTCGTACAGGTACGGCCCCTCGGCCCGGACGTACTTCCGGTCCATGCCGATCGTCCGCAGCACGCGCGGGAGTTGCGGGTTGAGGTGCTTCGCGTGCAGCTCGAAGCCGCGGTCCGCGTAGGCCTCGTACGTCTCACCCAGGTCGAACGTCATCGCCCGCCGTACCTCCTGACTTGGTTCGCTCGTCGTTGGCCCAGTCAAGCAGGGCCGGGGTGGCGTGGCGCAACGTGCGGAACGCCCGGAACCCGTCCACCGCCAGGCGGGGCCGGAGCAGTTCGCGCTCCGGGGTATCGGTGATCACCCGGATCACCCCGGCCGGCCGCTCCCCCGCCGCCGCCAGCAGCCACACCGACTCCATGTCGGCGGCCAGCACGCCCCGCTCGCGGAGCGTGCCCCGGGCCCGGCCCTTGACCAGTTTGTCCACCGTCTCGATCGGGCCGTGATGCAGCCTCAGCTTCGGCGAGACCCGGTGCATCCACTCCAACAACACGCCGGACGTGGGCAGTTCGACCACGGTCCCGTCCGGGCCGCGCACCTCTGAGGCCACCACCACGTCGCCCACCGCGACGCCGGGACCGACCCCCGCGCCGAATCCCACGACCGCCAACGTGCCGAACTCCTCGGCCGGCAGCGCGGACAGGGCCCGCGCGCGGGCACGGGCCTTGTCCGCTCCCATGCCCGCGCGCGCCACGCGCACGTTGAAGGCCCCCATCAGCCCCGCCTCGACCGCACGCATCTCGATCCGAAGTGGAGCGACCACCATCAAGGGCATGATCAGCCTGTCGTCCTGGCATAGCGGCCGAGCGCCATCACGGGGAAGACGAGCCGGTACATGTGGTACTTGATGTAGAAGTCGCCGGGGAAGCCGGTACCGGTGAACTGCGGCTCGTCCCACCCGCCCAGCTCGTTCTGATGCTCGGTCAGCCAGTCGATCCCGCGCTGCGCGACCTCGCCGAACTCGCCCGCCGCGTGCAGCGCGAGCAGCGCCCACGCGGTCTGCGACGCGGTCGACTCGCCGCGCCCGGACCAGGTCTCGGCCTCGTCGTAGCTGCGCAGATCCTCGCCCCAGCCGCCGTCCGGGTTCTGCCGGGCCTCCAGCCACGCCACCGCGCGCCGGATCGCCGCGTGCCGGGGGTCGACCCCCGCGGTCACCAGCGCCGGCACCACCGCGCCGGTGCCGTAGACGTAGTTCGCGCCCCAGCGGCCGAACCAGGAGCCGTCCGCCTCCTGATGCTCCATCAGCCACTTGACGCCGTCGGCGACATAGGAGCTGTAGCGGGCGCCGCCGTCGGCCAGCATCTCCACGATGTGCGCGGTCACGTCGGCCGAGGGCGGATCGGTGACCGCGCCGAAATCACTGAACGGCAACTTCAGCGGCAGGATGCTGACGTTGTCCGCGTCGAACGCGCCCCACCCGCCGTCCTTGCTGCGCATCCCGGCCGTCCACCGCTCGGCCCGGTCCAGGACCGCGGCCTTGCGCGCCCCGTCGGGGTGGTCGGTGTAGCGCAGGGCCATCACGATCTCGGCCGTGTCGTCGGTGTCCGGGTAGTAGTCGTTGGCGAACTCGAAGGCCCACCCGCCCGGTTCCAGATGCGGCCGGCGCACCGCCCAGTCGCCGACCTCGCGGATCTCCTCGTCCATCAGCCACCCGGCCGCCTTGACCACCCTCGGGTCGCCCGCCGGGACCCCCGCGTCCCGCAGGGCGACCAGGGTCAGGCCCGTGTCCCACACCGGCGACTGGCACGCCTCGAACCGGCGGCGCAGCTCGCCGTCCTCGTCGGTGTCCACGATGGTGAAGCCGTCCAGGCCCTTGATGCCCTGGGCCATCACGGGGTGGTTGAGCGGATACCCCATCAGCCGCAACGCGATCAGCGAGTAGACCCAGGGCGGTTGAATGCCACCCCAGCCGCCGTCGGCCTCCTGGCGGCGGATGATCCACTGCTCGGCCTTGCGCATCGCGGCCTGCCGGATCGGCTTGATCGGCCGCTTCCGGTACTGGTGCAGCCCGGCGTCCAGCGCCCGGAACACCCGCGACCACGGGTCGGATGCGGCGGCCTTGCCCACCACCGGCTTGGTCGGGCGCAGTTCGGCCAGGCCGAACGGCGCGGGCCGGACCGGGCGCATCGAGCTGACGATGGTCAGCGGCACGATGGTCTGCCGGGCCCAGCAGGCGAAGTCGTAGACGTTGAGCGGGAACCACTTGGGCAGATAGACGATCTCCGGTGGCAGCACCGGCAGTTCGTCCCACGACCACCAGCCGAAGAAGGCCAGCCAGAAGCGGGTGAACACCCGGGTCTCGGCCAGGCCGCCGCCGTCGCGGATGAACTCCGCCGCCGCGGCCATGTGCTTGGCGTCGGGGTCGTCGCCCGCCAACTTCAGCGCCACGTAGGCCTCGACCGTCACCGACAGGTCGGCGGGGCCGCCGAAGAAGGTCGACCAGGTGCCGTCGGCACGCTGGTTGGCCCGGATCCACCGGGCGCTCGCCGCGGTCTGTTCCTCGGTGCGGATGCCCAGGAACTCGCGGAAGAGCAGATCCTCGGCGTCCATCGTGACGTTGGTCTCGAGTTCCCCCTTCCACCAGCCCGCATCGTCCTGAAGCTCCATCAGATGAGCGACGGCCTTGTCGAGCGCGTCCCTGACCCGGTCATCACTGACATCGCCGATTCCCGGCTGGGCGGTCACTGTCATCTCTTCACAACTCCCGAGTGGTGGTGAAGGCCGCGAGAGAGGTCAGGTCCGTGTAGGTACCTTGCGGGACGTCCAGGGAGTCCAGGCAGGCCATGGCCTGCTCCAGGCGCCGAGCCGCCTCGGTCTCGGTGCGGGCACGTCCGCCCGCGTCCTCGACCAGGCGCGCGGCCAGGGCCAGTCCCTCCTCGTTGCGCGGTCCTTCGTCCGTGTAGATGCGCGCCAGCTCACGGCCGGCGGTCGTGTCGCTCGCGAGCGCGGCGACGACCGGCACGGACTTCTTGCGCCGGCGCAGGTCGTTCCAGGCGGGTTTGCCGGTCACCTCGGGTCGCCCCCAGATGCCCAGCAGGTCGTCCACCGCCTGGAAGGCGACGCCGAGGTGGTGCCCGAAGCCGTACAGCGCCTGCACGGTGCGCTCGTCGGCGCCCGCGAGGGCCGCCCCGATCGCCGACGCGCAGGCCAGCAGGGCCCCGGTCTTGTTGCCCGCCATGGTCAGGCACTCCTCGACGGTGACGTCGAGTCGGGCCTCGAAGGACAGGTCCTGGGACTGTCCGTCGATCAACCTGGCGGTCGCTTCGGTGAGCAGGCGGGCGGCGCGATCGCCGTCCGCCTCGTCGGCGTCCATCAGGACCTGTTCGGCCAACACGAGCAGTCCGTCGCCGGCCAGGACGGCGAGGCCGGGACCGAAGACCTTCCACGCGGTGGGCCGATGCCGACGTTCCTCGTCGCCGTCCATGAGGTCGTCGTGGATCAGCGAGAAGTTGTGCACGAGTTCGACCGCGACCGCACCCGGCACGCCCACGGCGGTCGGCGCGCCGACCGCCTCGGCGGACAGCAGCGCGAGGGCGGGGCGCAGCGCCTTGCCGCCGTTGCCCGGCAGTTCGCGGCCCGCCTCGTCGGCCCACCCCATGTGGTACGCGGCCACGCGGGCCAGGGGCGGTTCGAGTCGGGCGGTCGCGACCCGCAGCGCGGGGCGGCTCGCCTCGCGCGCGCGATCGAGCACGGCGGGGGCGATCGATGCGTCGGCGAGCGTCATAGCGGCGTCGTCCTCTCCGGAATGGCACGGGTGCGGCCGAGATGCGGGAGGGCCTCGCGGGCGGCGGAAAGGCCGCTGCGAACGGCGCCCTCCATCGTCGCGGGCCATCCGGTGGCGGTCCACGCCCCGGCCAGGGCGAGACCGGGGATCGCGGTCCGGGGGCCGGGACGAAGCCGGCCCGAACCGGGGGCGGGACGGAAGGTCGCGGATCGTTCCTTGGTGACCACGAACCGCTCCACCCGGGCCTGCCGGGCAGCGGGCAGCACGCGGGCCAGCTCCGGGACGAACCTATCCCGCAGCTGCGCGCTCGTCAGGTCGATTTCCCGACCCGCCGCGGACAACGACACCGCCACGTAGCGGCCCGGCGCCAGTCCGTGTCCGGCGCTGCGGTCGAACATCCACTGGACCGGGCTCCCGACGCTCGCGGTGAGCGGGACGTCCAGGACCGGGCGGTCGTAGACCACGTGCAGGTTCACGATCGGCGAGGTGCCGAGGCCGGTGAGCAGGTTCGGGTCGGCGAGCACGTCGTCGAGCAGCAGCGCGCCCGCGGGCAACAACCGGGCCGCGTCGTAGTGCGGCACGGCCAGCACCACCGCCTCGGCCTCGATCCGCTCGCCGCCCGCGTGCACGACGAAGCCGTCGGCGCCGGCGTCGAGCGCGTCGACCCGGGCCCGCAGCCGCACCCGGACCCCGGCCTTGGCGAGCGCGCGGGCGGAGGCGTCGCCGTGCAGTTCCTGGAGCGGGACCAGGCTCCACCCGATGTCCGCGCCGTCGTTGCGGTCGAGCACGCCGGTGCGGAAGACCTTGACCGCCATCGCGAGCGAGGCCTCGGTCGCGGGCAGGTTGAGCGTGGCGATGCCGATCAGGTCCCACATCGCCTCGCGTTCGCGGGCGGTGACGCCGAACCGGTCCAGCCACGCGGCGAAGGTGACCTCGTCCAGGGCGGGGTCGGCCGGGTCGAGCCGGCGCAGGGCGAGCGCGGCGAGGCCGACCCGGGCCCGGCCGGCCATGGTCAGCAGCGGGTAGCGGGCCAGCGCCGAGGACAGGTGCAGCGGGGCGGGCAGGCCGGAGCGGGCGAGCCGGGTCCGGGTGCCCCAGGGGGTGCGGACCGGGACATCCATCCGGGGCTGGAGGTAGACCTTGTCGGCGCTGCCGATGCGCTCCAGGAACGCGATGTATTCGGTACAGCAGCGCAGGAAGACGTGTTGCCCGTTGTCCAGCCACATGTCGTCGCGGCGCAGCGAGAACGTCGCCCCGCCCAGTCTGGGTCGGCCCTCCAGGAGGGTGACCTCGACGCCGGCGTCGGCGGCGGCGAGCGCGGCGGTGATGCCCGCCAGGCCGCCCCCGATCACCACCATGCGTGCGCTCATGCCTTGCTCCGTACCCACGTGATCAATCCCTGTACCGGCCCCTGCGACCGGTTTGTCCCACCGGCTCCGGGCCGGTCAACGCTCGACGTCTCACCGCCCGCGCGCGAGCAGCGAGCGGGCGCCGACCGGCAGTCCGGCCAGCGCGCGCGCGGCGATCTCGGCCTTCTCCCAGCCCGGGAGGGAGAGCCGACCTATCAGTACCTGGCCCGGCTCCTCGCGGATCCGGGTGAGCAGCCGGCGATAGATGCCCGCCATCGCCCCGGTGCTGGCCGCGCTGCGCCGGTCGAGCAGCGGGAGCAGGGTCAGACCCCGCTCGAAGAGCTGCTCGGCGCGCTCCGCCTCGAACCGGACCATGTCGTCGAACGCGCCGCTCTGGGTGAACCGACCGCCCCGGTGCCACGCGTCCTCCAGGCCGAACTTGGCCAGGTCCTCGCGGGGCAGGTAGACCCGGCCGTTGTCCTTGTCCTCCTTGATGTCGCGGAGGATGTTGGTGATCTGGAGCGCGATGCCCAGGGTGTCGGCCAGGTCGGGCGCGTGCAGCGAGTCGCGGGAGCCGAAGATGCCCAGCGAGAGCCGGCCCACCGTACCCGCGACGCAGCGGCAGTAGACCCGCAGCTCGTCGAAGGTCTCGTACTCGGTCTCGCGCACGTCCATCTCGACGCCGTCGATGAGTTCGTCGAGCGCGGACAGCGGGATCGGAAACCGGGTCGCGGCGTCGGCGAGCGCGACCGCGACCGGATCGCGGTCCGCGCTCAGATCCTTGAGCTGCTTGCGCATCCGGGCCAGCTCGGCGACCTTGTGGTCGGCGGGCAGGTCGCCGTCGCCGATGTCGTCGATCTCTCGCGCGAAGGCGTACACGGCACTGAGCGCGAGGCGCTTGGGCTCGGGCAGCAGCCTGATGCCGTAGTAGAAGTTGCGCGCCTGATTGCGGGTCAGGCGCTCGCAATACGCATACGAAGCGTCGACGTCCATGGTTCCCCTTTTACCTCTTTCGTACCAGTACGCCGGACAGCTCGCGCAGCAGGGCGGCCTTCCCGGGCTTGGCCCGGTGGGCCAGGACGTCGAAGCCGACGTCGCCGATCGCGGCCAGGGCCGCTCTTCCGCCGGCCACGAACCCGGCGATCGCGAGGCGCTCGCGCCCTCGCAGTGTCCCCGCGAGCGGTGCGCCGGTGCGCAGCAGCCGCGTCGCGCGGTGAGCCTCGTAGGCGATCAGCCGCCGCACCGAGGGCGTGGCGGCGGGCGCGGCGAGGTCGGCCTCGGTGACGCCGAACCGGTCCATGTCCTCCTGCGGGAGGTAGATCCGGTCACGGGCGAGGTCCTCCGCCACGTCCTGCAGGTGCTCGACGATCTGGAGCGCGGTGCAGATCTCGTCGGAGCGGGCGATGCGTTCCTCGGTGGCGCGGCCGAACACGTGCAGCACGATCCGGCCGACCGGATCGGCGGACAGCGCGCAGTACGCGACCAGGTCGTCGTAGGTCGCGTAGCGGCGGACCACCTGGTCCTGCCGGTTGGCCTCGATCAGACCCAGGAACGGCTCGATCGGCAGATCGAGTTCGCGCACGCTCGGTTGCAGCCGGCGCAGCACCTCCAGGCGCGGTTCGCCGGTGAAGACCCGGCGCAGGTCCTTCTCGAACGCGTCGAGCTGGGCGACCCGGTCCCCCTCGGCCTCGTCGCCGATGTCGTCGACCAAGCGGGCGAAGCCGTAGACGGCCAGCAGGTGTCGCCGGTGGTCGGGGCGCAGGATCCCCATCGCCACGGGAAAGTTCTCGTGGCCGGCCTGACGCATGACCACGTCCGGGTCGATGATCGCGGCGTCGATACCCGCCGTGTCGTCGTCACTCGCGCCGGGTGCGCGCTCGAGACCGCGGGAATCACTCCCCATATCTCTCCCTGGGCCCCCGAAAACTTCCCCAACATTACAGTTGGCCAGGAATTCGTGCCGTCCCGGTCGGTCTGACGGTTCAGCTTGCCCGATCGAAGTCGGATCGATCAAGCACCGAGAACACGCGTGTCATAGCTCACCCGGACTTTTCCTTCGCGAAACACTTTTGTTATCACCACGAACGTCCGGGGCACCCTCGACGATCCCCGTACCACTCAGGACGTCCGGCATGCCCCGGTGGTTTCCGGGCACCTGAGGAGGTTTCGTCACCCGATCCCCTCCTTGCGGAGTAGTGCGGAGTTCCGCCTTCCGCATGAGGAGTACGGCGATTATCCGTGCGCAATGGACCAAGCGGGGTCGATAAAGCGAGTACTCGGCGAAATGTTGATCAACTTTCCGGATTTGCGGAATACCCGGAGGATAGCGGTGCGCGCCGACACGCCGCCGTACACCGAATCGATACCCGAATGCGCGACTCCTCGGCGATCGGCCCCCACCCGGCCGACCGACGGTCCACACATCCGGGACTTTTGCCCCTGCGCGGGCGGCCGGCCCCGGGGCACGCTGGAGGCATGCCGCACGACACGAATCGATACGCGCGGGCCCTGCGCGAGCTCGCGCCCGAGGACGCGCTCGCCCTGATGGCCTCCGTGCCGATCGGGCGGGTCGTGTTCACCCTGGACGCGCTGCCCGCGATCCTGCCGGTGCGCTTCCGGCTCGACCGGGGCACGCTCGCCTTCCGCCTGGCCGCCGACCGGCGGGTACACGCGGCGCTGCACGACAGCGTGTGCGCGTTCGAGGCGGACGCCTGGGACGTGCGCGAGCACGACGGGTGGACCGTCACGGTCACCGGCCGGGTATCGCCGGTGGACGAGTCGCACGAGGGCGCCCGACTGGCCGAGATGTTGCCGCCCACGTGGGAGTCGGAGCACCCGCACCGGTTCTTCCGGATCGTGCCGGAGGTGGTCGCGGGGCGGCTGCTCCGGGCGGCGGGCCGGCCGGTTCCCGCCTGAGCCGCGCCGGGCCCTCTCGGAGCGGGTTCGGGCCGGCCCCGCTCCGGTCTCAGTGCGGGTGGTGGCAGGCGACCTCGACGTCGTCCAGGATCTCCCGCGCCGGCCGCCGCTCGGCGCACACCTCGGTCGCGAGCGCGCAGCGCGGATGGAACGCGCAGCCCGACGGCGGGTCGAGCGCCGACGGCACCTCGCCGATCGCGCCCGCGCCGAAGTCGGCCGCACTCGCCGGGCCGATGCGCTCGGGGTCGGGCACCGGCACGCTCGCGAGCAGCAGGCGCGGATACGGGTGGCGCGGCCGGGCCAGGACCGAGGCGGCCGGACCCAGCTCGACGATCCGTCCCAGGTACATCACCGCGGCCCGGTCGGCGAGCCGGCGGGCGATGTCGATCTCGTGGGTGATCACCACGATCGCCAGGTCCAATTCGGTGCGCAGCCGCAGCAGCAGGTCGACCACGGTCGCCTTGACACTCGCGTCCAGGCTCGCGGTGGGCTCGTCCAGGACCAGCACGCGCGGGCGCACGAGCAGCGCGCGGGCCAGCACCAGGCGGGCCAGTTCGCCGCCGCTCAGCTCGCCCGGAAGGCGGTCCAGGTGTTCCGTCGACAGGCCGACACGCTCCACCATCTCGGCCACCAGCGCGTCCCGTTCGGCGCGGCCGGCGCCCAGGCCGTGCACCCGCAGCGGCTGGTCGAGGGCGTGCCGCAGGGTGCGGCGGCGGTTGAACGCTGCCCTCGGGTTCTGCGTGACGAACTGGATCAGCCGTTGGTCGGCCGGGGTTCGGGCGCCGGTCAGCTCGCGGCCGGCCAGTGCGACGGTGCCCGAGGTCGCGGTGTCCAGACCCGCGAGCACCCGGGCGACGGTGGTCTTGCCGCACCCGGATTCGCCGACCACGGCCAACACCTCACCGGCCGCGACCTCGAACGAGACGTCCTCGACGGCGTGCACCACGCGCGGCGCGGTCCGCCGGCCGAACGGTCGCGGCAGGGTGAACCGACGGGTCAGCCCCTGTACGTCGAGCAGCGCGGTCATGCCCCGACCCGCTCACTCGCGAGGTGGCAGCGCACCATGCCCGCCCCGTGTGCGGTGGGCTCGGGCATGCGCTCCCGGCACACCCCCAGCACCTGGGGGCAGCGCGGCGCGAACGGGCAGCCCGGCAGCAGGTTCGCCCCCTCCGCGGTGCCCTCGATCGCGCGCAGCGGCCGATCCGCCGGCGTGGTCGCGGGCATCGCGGCGAGCAGCGCCCGGGTGTAGGGGTGTCGCGGCGCGGCGAACAACTCCCGCACGGGGGCGGTCTCGACCAGTCGGCCGCCGTACATCACCCCGACCCGGTCGCAGATCGTGGACACCACCGCGAGGTCGTGCGAGACGTAGATCAGGGCCAGTCCGAGCTTGTCGCGCAGAGTCAGCAGCAGCCGCAACAC
Organism: Embleya australiensis; assembly: GCF_051903075.1. NCBI lineage: Bacteria > Bacillati > Actinomycetota > Actinomycetes > Kitasatosporales > Streptomycetaceae > Embleya > Embleya australiensis. The sequence continues at coordinate 5,810,896 of NZ_CP182422.1, read as the reverse complement.
CTGGGCCTGCACGGTCGCGTCCAGTGTGGTGGTGGGCTCGTCGGCGAGCAGCAGCGCGGGTTCGTGCGCAAGCGCGGCGATGGCGATCACCACCCGCTGGATTTGCCCGCCGGAGAAACCGCCGGGCAGGTCGCGCGGGCGGTCCAGGACCGGGCCCAGGCCGATGCCGGTCAGCGTCTCGCGGACCTCGACGTCGTCCAGCCGATCGCCCAGGTACCAGCGCAGTTGGCGCACGACGGGGGTGGTCGGCGCCAGCGAGGTCATCGGTTGTTGCGGTACGAACGCGAGCCGCCGGCCGCGCACTCGGCGCAGGTCGCGCTCGCGCAGCGCGGCCAGGTCGGTGCCCTCGAACTCGATGGCGTCGGCGCGGCGGTGCGCGCCGGCCGGCAGCAGGCCCGTCAGCGCGGTGCACACGCTGCTCTTGCCGCTGCCCGACTCGCCGACCAGGCCCAGGATCTCGCCCGGCGCGACATCGAAGGAGACCCCGCGCACCGCGGGCACCGGACCGGGATAGGTGACGTCGAGGTCGCGCACCCGCAGCAGCGGCGCGGCACTCGCGGTGGTGTCCGCCATCACACGAACCGCAGGTGGTGCGGGTCGAGCCGGCTGATCCGCAACATCGTGGGGTCGAGCGGGGACAACTCGGCGCGCTGGGCCAGCGCGAGCTTGGGGTAGACCGGCGGGGTGATCACCGCGTCCTCGGCGAGCAGCCGGTCCACCCGGGACAGCGCGGCCACCCGCTCGGCGTCGTTCGAGGTCTGCCAGACGGTGTCGATCAGCCGGTCCACCTCGGGATTGGCGTAGCCGCAGGAGAGCACGTTGGTGGACCCGGCGGGAGCGAGTGTGAGGTAGTTCGCCGGGCCGGAGGTGAACCCGGAGGAGAAGGTGTTCATCAGCATGTCGTAGTCGCGCGAGAGCCACTTGTTCGACCAGGGACCGCCGGCCAACTGCTCGATGGTCACGTCGAGTCCGACCTGCTTCCAGCCGGCGACCAGGACCTGGGCCACATCGCGGATGCCCTGGTTGGTACCGATGGTCACGGTGAACGAGCGCTTGCCGGTCTTGGCCCGGGCCAGCAGGTCGCGGGCGCGAGCGAGGTCGGGCGCGGGCGCGAACGGGGCGAACCCGGCGTCCCAGCCGAGTTCGGCGGGCCCGATCGGGCCCTGTCCGATGGTGCCCTCGCCGCCGTACACCCGCTGCAACACGCCCTGGCGGTCCATCGACAGCGCGACCGCCTTGCGGAAGTCCGGGTCGCTGAACGGCTCCTTGCGCATCATCACGTAGCTGAGCACGTCCAGCGGCGCCTCGGTGAGCACCAGCGCGAGCGAGCGGTCCTTGCGGATGGTGTCGAAGGTGGCGAAGGACGGTGCGGTGATCAGGTCGACCTTGCCCTGACGCAGGCTCAGCACGCGCGTGTTGGCGTCGGTGAAGACGGTGTACTGCATGCCGGCGAACGCGGGCGCGGAGCCGGCCGGGTACTGGCCGCCGTGGTAGCGGTCGAAGCGGGAGAGGGTGAAGCTCTGGCCGGCCACGAAGGTGTCGAGCCGGTACGGCCCGGTGCCCATCATGGTGTCCTTGCGGGCCACGAAGTCCCGGTGGGTGATCGGCAGGTTGGTCAGATGCGAGCGCAGCAGGCCGTACGGCTTGCTCAGCACGATCCGCACGGTGTGCTCGTCGACCTTCTCGAACCGGGACAGGTAGCCGAGCATGTAGGTGATCCACTCGCTGCCGGCCGACAGGTCGAGCATGTGCGCGAGGGTGGCCACCACATCGTCCGCGGCGAACGGCGTGCCGTTGTGCCAGAGCACGCCCTGGCGCAGCCGGATGGTCCAGGCCAGCCCGTCGTCGCTGATCTGCGGTTCGCCGTCGGCGAGCAGCGGCACCGAGGCGAGGGTGTTGTCGTAGCGGTACAGGCTCTCCATGATCGGCTCGGCGATCCAGCGGGTGATCTCCGAGCCGGAGTCGAGCGGATTGAGGCTGCTGGGCGCGGAGGCGACGCCGATCCGCAGGATGCCGTCCTTGTGCCGATCGGCCACCCGCTTGGTGCCCGAGGAGCCGGAGCACGCGGTGAGCACGCCGGTGCCGCCGGCCGCCGCGAGCGCCGCGAGGCCGAGAAAGCCTCGACGGTTCAGGCCGACTCTGCGCACCGGGGTCACTGGGTCTCCTTGGGGGTCGGGGTCGGGGTGGAGCCGTGTCGTTGGCGCGGGACGCGAGGGGCGCTCGGGGCCGGTCGCGCGCGGCGGCCCGGCCGGCCGCCGACCGTGTCGCCGAGCAGGTTGAAGCCCAGGATGCCGAGCACCAGGACCGTGCCGGGCAGCGTGGCGTACCACCAGTCGCCGCCGATGATCTGCCCGCCCGCGTCGGCGATCAGATTGCCCAGGGTGGCATGCGGCGGGGCCACGCCCAGACCCAGGAAGCTCAGACCCCCCTCGGCGAAGACCGCGATGGCCATCGCCAGACAGGCCTGGCCGAGCACCGGCGGCCAGACGTTGACCAGCACCTCGCGGAAGAGGATCTCCCGCTCCGGCACCCCCAGGCCGCGCAGGTTGGCCACGTAGTCCTCCTGCATCTCCACCACGGTCGCGGCGCGCGCGACCCGGGCGAAGTAGGGCACGAAGCCGAGGCCGATGGCGAACGCGACCCGGGCCCCGTTGCCCACGGTGAGCGGCCCGAAGTGCATGTCGGCCGTGCCCATCAGACCGATCAGGAACATCACGAAGACGAACTGCGGCAGCGCCTGGAGGGTTTCCACCGCGCGCATCAGCAGCCCGTCGAGCCGCCCGCCGTGCCGACGCCCGGCCAGCACGCCCAGCGGCACCCCGACCACGATCGCGAAGCCGATCGAGGACAGGCAGATCAGCAGCGAGGTCCAGGCGCCCTCGGCGGTCCGGGCCAGCAGGTCGCGGCCCAGGTGGTCGGTGCCGAACGGGTGCCCGAGCGAGGGCGCCTCGGGTCCGGCGGCGACCAGCGCGGCGGGATCGCCCTGCAACCGGCCGACGGTGGCGACCAGGAGATAGAGCAGTACGCAGACCACGCCGACCCACCCGGCCGCGCCGAGGTGCGGCAACCGCGTCCGGGCCCTCACGCGGCCCGCCCCGCGAGGTCGTCGGTCAAGCCCGCGGCGGTACGCGGGTCGACGAGCGGATAGAGCAGGTCGACCACCAGGTTCAGGAGCAGGAAGATCGCCGAGGTCGCGACACACGCGCCGAGCGCGAGCGGATAGTCCTGCCGCTGGAAGGCGGTGACCATCAGCTGGCCGATTCCGGGGATCTGGAACACGTTCTCGATCAGCACGGTGCCCGAGAGCAGGCCGCCGATCAGTACGCCGGCCACGGTCAGCGTCGGCAACAGCGCCCCGCGCAGCGCCACCCGGCGCAGCGTGAGCAGCCGCGAGCCGCCCATCGCGCGGGCGAACATCGCGTGGTCGGAGGCCATCGCGTCGGCGAGGCCGCCGCGCAGCGAGCGGGTGAGCATCGCGAAGGTGGCCAGGCCGAGCACGATCGCGGGCAGCACGAGCACCCGGAGGTTGGCCGCGGGATCCTCGCCGAAGGTGACGAAGCCGCCGGCGTTGGGCAGCAGATCGGGATGGCTGTCGCCGACCACCACCAGGGCGACCACGGCGAGCCAGTAGCCGGGCAGGGACATCGCGAGCACGGTCAGCACGCGGGTGCCGTGGTCGACGACCCCGCCGCGGCGCAGCACCGACCACGCGCCCAGGACGACGGCCGGGATCACCGCGAACACCGAGGCGATCAGCCCCAGTTCGAGCGATACGGGCAGCGCCCGGCCGACCTGGTCGGCGACCGAGGTGCCGTCGTAGAGCGAGGTGCCGAGGTCGCCGCGCAGCGCGTCGCCGACGTAGTCGAGGTATTGGGTCACCAGCGGTCGGTCCAGACCCATCCGGTGCTCGACCGCGGCCCGGGCCACGGGATCGGCGGCGACCTGCGGCGCGAGTTGGTTGACCGGACTGACCGGGGAGGCGTGCAGCAGCAGGAACAGGCCGGTCAGGACGGCGAACATCACCACCACGACGCCCAGGACGCGCCGTGCCAGGTAGTTCGTCATTGCTCCCCCTGCCGATCCGATGCGCCATCCATTGTCGGACGGCGCATCGGACGGTGGGCCCCCGGGTCGTGCGGTGAGTCCGAAGCGGCGGGTTCGGGACGGTGCCGGCGGCGGTCCGCCGGCCGGTCGTGCCGAGGGCCGCGTTCGGGTCAGGCGGCCTTGCGGTAGCGGTCCAGGTCCTGGCCCAGCTCGCGCAGTACGGCGCTGTTGATGTCGTACGCGAACAGCACCTCCTGGATCACCAGCTCCTGCTCGGCCTCGTCCCACGGGGCGTCGTTCATCGCCGCGCGGTACGCGTCCTTCCACACGGTCAGGTCGCCCAGCCCGTCGAAGACGTAGAAGTCGCTGCCCCGCGTGCCGGGCAGGTCGTAGTGCTTGCGCATCTGCTTGGCGATGAACTGGCCGCCGGACATGTCGCCGAGGTAGCGGGTGTAGTGGTGGGCGACGAAGCCGCCGGCCCAGTCGTAGCACTTCTCCCGCATCCGGTCGGTGTAGCGCCGGGTGGCCTCGTTGGCGGGCCAGCGCTCCTGCCAGCCCTCACCGGCCAGGAAGAGCATGTCGGCCTCCAGGATCGCCCGGCGGTCGAGGCGCGCGTCCGCGAACGGGGCGCCGATCGGGTGCTCGCGCATGGTGTCCGCGGCGTCGTCGAGCACCGCGTACGCCCAGTAGTGCTGGGCCACCATCGCGGTGTAGGCGTCGCGGGTCAGTTCGCCCTTCATCAGGGCCTCCAGGAAGCCCGAGCCCTCGGCCTCCTGGTGGAAGGCCCACGAGCGCTTGCGCAGCGTCTCGGCGAAGGTCGGGGTGGCACCGGCGGTTTCGGCGGTCTCGGTCGTGGTCATGAGGTTTCCCCTAGGTGCGACAAGATCTACCGGACACGCACGAATGGGTGCGTACGGTGCGAACTGTGGAGGATCGGGCGCCTTTGCCCGTGCTGAGTCGGCGCTTCGGCCATGGCGAAGCCCATGACAAAGCATCTGCGGGGAATCGGTTCTTCGCCCGTTTCCGCCGGCCCCCGCAGTCTGTGCGGCGCCGTACGGTGCCGTCAATAAGTTACCGACAACTTGTCGGCACGTTGTCGGTGGGGTCACGTTCGGCGGGCCGGCGGGCCGGGAGAAACCCGGAGGCGACCCGAAAGCGACCCGAGGGCGACCCGAGGGCGACCCGGGAGGAACATGGCAACGGGCCTACAGGGCCCGTCGGAACGCGTCTCGGAAGCGTCTCGGAACCACCCCCGAACCTTCCGGCGACTCGACCCGTCTTAGGATAGCCTCACCTCCAATCATTCCGTACGCAAGCGTACGGTCGACCCAGGGGAAACAACGTGAGCCCAGCCCGCACCGGACGCCTCGGCGGCGCCGTCGCCGCCACCGCGACCCTCCTCCTCGCCTGGCTGGTTCTCGGCCTCGCGGGCCCGGCGCACGCGACCGGCACGCCGGCGGCGGGCAAGGCCACGCTGAGCGCGGCCAAGACCACCGGCCTGAACCCGGCGGGCGACGTGGTCAAGCTGGTCGGCAAGGGCTTCACGCCGGGCGTACGGCTGTTCATCCTCCCGTGCGATCCCGCCCAGGGCGCGGGCCGCGCGTGCGACATGGGCTCGTTCGCCGGCCCCACCGAGGCGGACGCGACCGGCTCGTTCAGCACCGACGTCAAGGTGGCCGCCAAGTTCGGCGCGGTCGACTGCCTGAAGACGCGATGCGCGATCGCCACCTCGAACTCGGCCAACGGCAAGGACCGGACCCAGGAGGTCTACCTGCCGATCGGCTTCGAGGGCGAGGTCGCGGGCCTGCCGGCCACGCCGGGTCCGGCCACCGCCGCTCCGCAGGCCGGCGCCCCGGGTGCGGGCGGCGCGGCGCAGCCCCCGGCCTCCGCCGGTGCGCCGGCCGCGACCGCCTCCACCCCGGCGAAGTCCTCGGCCGCGGACAAGGACGACGATGACGACGACGGCAACACCGGCCTGATCGTCGGCGTGGTCGCCGGGGTCGTGGTCGTCCTGGTCGTCGCCGGTGTCGTGGTCAAGCGCCGCCGCCCGAGCGCCTGATCCGCCGGCCCCGCTCCCGTACCTCCCCTGCCCGCCTCACCAGCCAGTCTTCGTTCGGAGTCCACATGCGCAAGTCCCGTACGGCCGCGGCCGTCGCCGCGACCGCGATCGCCGGCCTCGGCCTCACCGCGTTCGCGAGTGCTCCGGCCTCGGCCGCCGACGCGCCGACGATCACCCTGTCCAAGTCGACCGGCCTGGCCGCCGGCGGCGAGGAGATCACCGTCACCGGCAAGGGCTACAAGCCGGGCAAGGGCGTGTACGTCGCGCAGACCGTGGCCAAGCCGGCCGGCGGCGTGCCGACCCAGTACGGCAACGCGGGCTACGTCCCGCAGGTCGGCCCGGACGGCACGTTCACGGTCAAGCTCAAGCCCACGCAGAGCTTCGAGGGCAAGGACAAGGCGAAGGTCGACTGCGCCACCACGGCGTGCTTCGTGGCCACCTTCAACGACCACACCGACCTCGCCAACCGCGACCAGGACGTGTGGCTCCCGGTGTCCTTCGCCGGCGCGGCCGGGACGCCCGCCGACAAGGCCCCGACCGGCACCGCGCCGCAGACCGGCACCACCAACGAGGCCGGTCAGCCGCAACTGCCGAAGACGGGCGCGTCGAGCACGCAGCTCGGCTACGTGGGTGCGGGCATGCTGGTGCTCGGCGTGGGCTCGGTGCTCGCGTCGCGTCGGCGCCGCGACTCCGTGTCCGGCTGACCACTCCCCCATCCGTACCCCCACCGCATCCCCCACCGCCGACCGCCGGAGGCGACCCGCATGAGCGAGGCGACCGTCAACCCGTTCGGAGCGGACGCGATCACCGCCGTCTGCAAGCACATGAACGACGACCACCCCGACGACTGCCTGCTGATCGCTCGCGGTCTGGGCGGCCGGCCGGAGGCCACCTCGGCGACGATGACCGGCCTGGACGGCGACGCGGCCTACTACTCGGCGATCGTGGCGGGCGCGCCGGTCGAGGTCCGGGTGCCGTGGAGCCGGTCGATCACCGAGCGCCGGGACGTCCGGATCGAGGTCGTCGCGCAGTACAACGCGGCGTGCGAGGCATTGGGCCTGCCGCCCCGGGGTGAGGGCGAGCACTGAGCGCGCGAGCGGGGAACCGGCGGGCGAAGCGGCCCGACCACCTGTAGGACGGGGTAACGAGCGCCACGCCGACGGTCCGGGAGGAAGGTCTCCCGGACCGTCGGCGTTGTGGTGTCCGGGGCGCGGGGAGCCTGGAACGCGCCCGGCCGCGGCCGTAAATAACCTGCGTAAATAACCTGTCGGATACACGCGTACGAAAAGATATACTGAGCTTCGCTCAGTATAAATAAGCTGCGCCCACTCTCCCCCTCCTCCCCTCATCGCCTCCCGATTGAAGGCCCCACCCGTATGCCGCCCATATCCGCGTCACGTCTCAGCCAGAAGGTCGTGGTCGGCGCCGTCTTCGTCGCCGCGATGTTCGTCAACATCCTCGACGTCACCATCATCAACGTCGCGCTGCCCGCCATCGGCAAGGACCTCGGGGCGTCCCAGGCCTCGCTGGCCACGGTCGCCGTCGGCTACCTGGTCAGTCTCGCGGTGTTCATCCCCGCGTCCGGGTGGCTGGGCGACCGGTTCGGCACCAAGCGCGTCTTCCTGATCGCGCTGGCCCTGTTCACCGGCGCGTCCGCGCTGTGCGGTCTGGCGCAGAGCATCGACCAGCTGGTGCTCTTCCGCATCCTCCAGGGCGCGGGCGGCGGCATGCTGACGCCGGTCGGCATGGCGATGATGTTCCGGGTCTTCCCGCCCGAGGAGCGGGTCCGCGCCTCGCGCATCCTGATGGTGCCCACGGCGCTGGCCCCCGCACTCGGTCCCGTGCTCGGCGGGCTGCTCGTGGACAAGGCGTCCTGGCACTGGGTCTTCTACATCAACCTGCCGGTGGGCGTGGCCGCGTTCGTGTTCGGCCTGATGTTCCTGGAGGAGTACCGCAACCCCAAGGCGGGCCGCTTCGACCTGCCCGGTTTCGTGCTCTCCGGGGCCGGCTTCGCACTGCTGATGTACGCGCTGAGCGAGGGCGCGACCAAGGGTTGGGGCTCGCCGATCATCCTGTCCACCGGGATCGCGGGACTGCTCTTGTGCGTGGCGATGGTCTTCGTCGAGCTGCGGGTCAAGGAGCCGATGCTGCACCTGCGGCTGCTCCGGGATCGGCTGTTCGTCAGCACCAACGTGGTGTCGATGGTGAACTCGGCGGCGTTCCTGGGCGTGCTGTACGTCTTCCCGCTGATGCAGCAGCAGGCGTTCGGGAAGTCGGCCCTGGAGACGGGCCTGCTCACCTTCCCGGAGGCGTTCGGCGTGGTGATCGCCACCCAGTGGGTCTCGCGCCTGTACCCGGTGGTCGGCCCGCGCCGGCTGATGGCGGGCGGCCTGCTCGGAATCGGCGCGTGTGCGTCGCTGCTCGCGCTGGTCGACGGGGACACGGCGGCCGTGCTGATCGTGGTGCTGATGTTCTGCACCGGCGCGTCGATGGCGCACGTGATGATCCCGATGCAGGCGGCGGCGTTCGCGCGGACGGCGCCGGCGGACAACGGCCGCGCCTCGACGATCTTCAACGTGCAGCGCCAACTCGGCTCGGCCCTGGGCGTGGCACTGCTGGCCAGCATCCTGGCCGGCATCGGCACGATGACCGGCCACGGCGGCGGCGCGCCGACCCCGAACCTGCACGCGTACCACGTAGCCTTCCTGGTCGCCGCAGCCCTGGCAGTCCTCGGCGCCATCGCCGCCCTGACCATCCGCGACAACGACGCAGCCTCCACACTCCGCAAAAAGCCGGAGCCCACCCCGACAACCACGCCCCAGTCAACGGAACCCGCAAAGGTCTGACCCAAAGCTCGCGTGGACCCACACCAACCGGGAAACACCCACCCCACCCCGGCCGCAATCAGCCCCTCCGGCGCAGCCCACGCATCGAAGGGAACGGCACCCCTCCAGCCCGTCCGGCGCGAAGCCCACACGTCGAGGGGAACGACACTCCCTCCAGCCCGCCCGGCGCGAAGCCCGCGCGTCGGGGGGAACCTCACCACCCCCAGCCCGTCCGGCGCTTGAGGACGCCCGCCGCAGGCGCCACGGACCGCAACCAACGACACCAAACGCAACCAACACCAGCCCACCCGACGCGAAGCCCACGCATCGAGGGGAACCACACCACCCCCAGCCCGTCCGGCGCTTGAGGACGCCCGCCGCAGGCGCCACCAACCGCAGCCGCCGGCCGCACGCAACGACCCACCACCCGGCCGCCAGGCTCAGGCCCGGAAGCGCCAGGCCACGTGTTTTGCGCGCCTTCGCAAGGACTCCTGTCGCTCCGCGGCCCCGATCGTGCGCGTCGACGGGTGCACGTGCTCCCGCACCGACGTGCGCGGAACGACCACCGCCCGAACCGCCGGCTGCGCGTGCGGGTCGAGCCAGCGGTGCGTGGCGAAGACCTCCGCCCGCCCCTCGGTGTCCAGCCAGTTCGGCACGCCCGGATCCACCGCCCCGATCACGACCCGGATCCACCCGTCCGGATCGTGCTCGGCCTGCACGTGGTTCAGCGAGGTCTGCCGGTTGGCGAAGTCGAGCGATTCGAACCAGCCGGGGCTGTACAGCTGCAGGTCCCACTGCCCGGAAACCCGGGGATCGATCTCCACCACAAGCACCTGATCATCCGTCAGCCGCACCCGCGCAAAGCCGTAGACGACCTCCTTGACCCCACCGGCCACCGTCGAGGGCGTACTGAACGTGTTCACCGGCTGCCGATCACCCGTCGCCCGAACCCATTCGTTCCAGACCTCGATCGAGTTCTCCACCGAGGTCGCCGCACCGGCCAGCATGCCCGCGACCCGCTCCGGGGTGACCCGCTCGGCCGGTCGCCCCTGGGTGTCCAGCCGCTCCAGAGCGAGCATCGCGGGTTGCTCCGGCGTCCAGTCGAAGTAGTAGTCGCGCACGTGCAACACCCGTGCATCCGGCGTGAGTTCGATCCAATTGCCCGGCTGCCGGTCGGCACTCAGCACGATCTCGACCGTGTCCCCCGGCCCCACACCCAGCGCGGTGGAGGAGGTCTCCGCCAACACCTCGGTACGCCCCGCGTGCATGTCCCCCGGCTTGACCTGGAGCACGAACTTCTCGCAGGCGTTCATGGTCACGGTCAGGCGGTACACGCCGTCCCCGGCGATCGGCGCACGCCGCGCGTTCTGGTCCACGTTCGGGCCGCCCCAGCGGTAGGCCAGGTCGTTGTGGGTGAAGAAGGCCGGGTTCTCCGGGTCGGTCGCGGCGAGTTGGTAGGTCAACCAGCACGCGACCTGATTGGCCAGGTGCCGGACGCCCTCGGCCCGGTCGGCGTCGGTCGCGCCGGGGAAGTCGGCCTCGAGGATACGATCGCCCAGTGCGGCCATGCGCTCGCAATAGGCGCGCCAGGCACTGCCGTCGACCACGCCGGAGGCGGAAGTGTCGGGCCGCGAGCGGTCGTTCGGATCCGAGTGCACGTCAGATCTCTTCCGTCGGAACCCGGAACCGCTTCTGATAGTCCGTCAGTCGGGATCGTACGTCCTCCCGATCCAGGCCGAGGTCGTCGAACGTATAGGCGTGCCGCCCGTGCCGCCCTTGCGGGCGCGCGGCCAGATACGCCCGCATCCGGCCCTCCGCCTCCGCGCCGAACTCCAGCCCGAACCCGGCGTACAACTTCCGTACCACCACGATCGGATCGCGCATGAAGTCCGCGTAGGTCGAGTCGTGCCAGTCGGATTCGGCGACCCGGCCCGCGTCGCGAAACGCGGTGAGCCGGGCGTAGGCGGTGCACCACAGGTCGCTCTGGGTCCGTGCGACGTCGCGGATGTCGGAGCGATTCCCGTACGCGTGGTGAATGGTGGCAATCAGGCTGCTCAGCGAGGCCAGCACGGTGAGCGGGTCGCGGTGGGTCACCGCCAGGCGCGCGTCGGGATACACGTCGACCAGCGCGTCCAGGGTCAGCAGGTGCGCGGGCGACTTGAGCACCCAGCGGGTCGCCCCCGGCGTACGTCGCTGCAGGATCTGCAGGACCAGCCGGTGGTAGGCGTACGCGGGCCGCATGTCGCAGTCGGCCAGCCACGCGGCGTACGACGGGATCGCGAACTGCCCGGTGAAGTCCTCGGAGCGGAACGCGAGCGCGTGCGCGCTGATGCACTCCTTGGGCAGCGTGCCGCTCTTCTCGTGGATCGCGTCCATCGCGGGAACGGCCGTGGTGACGAAGCGAATCTCCCGCTCGGCGAGCGCGATGCGCGGGTCGGTGTCGCGCGTGGCGGGCTCCGGCGGCGGGACGGGGCGCAGGAACTCCCAGGTGGTGGGCACCCGGTTGGCCGGATCGTGGGCGAGCAGCGCGTGCAGGATCGAGGTACCGGTGCGGGGGCCGCCGGTGACGAAGATCGGCCGCTCGATCGGTTCGTCGCGCACGCCGGGGTCGGCGCGGACGTAGCGGGCGACCTGGAGCCGGACGTCCAAGAGGCGATTCACCCAGGTGTACGCCCACCAACGGCCGACCCGGTCCAGGTTCGCCTCGTGTTCGAGGGAATGGAGGAGGCGGTCCAGGCCCTCGCGGAAGGCGGGGTCGGTGTCGGCGAGGGGGAGGGCGACGTCGGCGGTCTCCGGGTCGCCGGCCGGGTCCACCACGCCGCCGGCCCGGGCGCGGGCCTCGCCGAGGAGGGTGTCGGCGTCGAAGGGGCGGTCGAGGTCGTCGGTGAGCGGTGGGATGGCGCCGGCCGCCAGGGTCTCGGTCCAGGCGGCGCGTTGTGGTGGTGTCCAGGCCATGGCCGGTCGGCCTCCCTCACGTTCGGGTCTCGCGGCTCGCGGCTCGCGCTCGCGTGTCACGTCTCGCGTCTCGGGCTCGGGCGGGTGTGGCTCGGTCCCGCGCGCAGGTTAGCTCTTTGTGAAGGTAAATCTGAAGAGGCGTCAGATTCGCGGCGGCTTCGCGGATCGGTTTCACGGATCGGTTTCACGGATCGCCTGCTCGGCGTCCGGGTGCTGGACCGAGGCCGAACCGCGCCGGGTCGCCCCGTACGGTACGAATCCTCGGGTTCAATGCGAACGGGCGGATGGAGAGTCGTGAGCGAGCGCAACGTGGTCTGGCACGAGGGCGGAGTGACGCGCGAGCAGCGTCCGTCGCTCGGGGCGACGGTCTGGTTCACCGGCCTGTCGGGTTCGGGCAAGTCGACGGTCGCGGTGATCGCCGAACGGCTGCTGGTCGAGCGCGGGGTCACCGCGTATCGCCTGGACGGCGACAACGTGCGGCTCGGCCTGAACGGCGACCTGGGCTTCGGAGCCGAGGACCGGACCGAGAACATCCGCCGGGTCGGCGAGGTGGCCAGGCTGTTCGCCGACGCGGGCGTGGTCGCGATCGTCCCGGTGATCAGCCCCTACCGCGCCGACCGCGACCGGGTCCGCGCGCTGCACGCCCGGGACGGCCTGCCGTTCCTGGAGGTGTTCGTCGACACCCCGATCGAGGAGTGCGAACGCCGCGACCCGAAGGGCCTGTACGCGAAGGCCCGGCGCGGCGAGATCGGCGACTTCACCGGCATCTCCGCCCCGTACGAGGCCCCGGAGAAGCCGGAGTTGCGCCTCACCCCGGCGGACGGCGACCCGGAACAGCAGGCGGAGCGACTGCTGGCGCTGCTGGAGACGATGGTGGGCGAGGGGTAGTCGGCGGGTTCGCCGACGGGATCACTGTCGAGGATCACCGACGCGGCGTCAGGTCCCGTGAATCCCCCTCGGATCCACGGGTCCTGACGCCGCGTCACACACCGCGAGCGGGTGTGCGATCGGTGGGGCGCCCGGCTCGCGCCGGCATGGGCGCCGGTGCAGGCGCAGGACCTAGTGGAGCAGGCCGCCCGTGGCGGGCTTGCGGCCGTGCCGCATGACCAGCGCGATCACCAGCGCCAGCAGGCCGCACACGATCAGGATCCAGAAGCCGGTGGTGAAGGCGTCCGTGGTGTAGGTGCAGCCGCGCGGGTCGCAGGCGTCCTGGGTGGCCAGGCCCTGGCCGCTCGGCGCCGGGCCGGTGATCCGCAGGCGGTTGTTGGTGAAGATCGGCGACAGCAGCGCGACGCCGACCGAGGCGCCGAAGGACTGGGCGACGACCAGCATGCTGGACGAGATGCCCTGCTGCTCCTGCGGCACGGCCTCGATGATCAGGTTCGGCGCGGCGGCGTAGTACATCCCGAAGCCAATGCCGTAGACCACGCCGCAGATCAGCATGAGCTGCCACGAGTCGTGCATGAACACGTACATGAAGCCGGCCAGGGTCAGCGTCGTGACGCCCACGATCATCGGCATCCGCAACCCGCTGCGCTGTCCCCAGAGGCCGGCCAGCGGGCCCGCGATCATGCTGGACATCGACTGCCAGATCAGTACGTGCAGGGCGAGGCCGAGGAGGGTGAAGCCGAGCGCGTAGTCGAGCGAGTCGTTGAACGACACCGCCGCCTTGACCTGGTCGGCGATGCCGGCCCACATCGCCTCGGGCGCGCCCATGGCCTTGGCGCTCTGGACGGCGCCGTCGCCGTACTTGTCGAGCGTGCTCTGCTTGACGTTGTCCGGGGTCAGGCCCATGTAGCTGGTCAGGTAGTTCTGGATGCCGATGATCATGTTGGCCAGGAACGCGATCCCGAGCACCAGGGCCACGCGCGGCGCGGTGAGCAGCTTCAGGTCGATGATCGGGTTCTCCACCCGCTTCTCCCACAGCACCCACAGCCCGATCACGGCCACGCCGGCGAGCGCGTACCCGAACGCCGAGGGCTTGCCCCAGCCCCAGGCCTGTCCCTGGCTGATGTACAGCAGGATCAGCGCGAGTCCGCCGCCGAGGATGACGCCGCCGACGTAGTCCACCTTCTGTGGAACCCGCAGCTTGGACTCGGGCACCACGATCAGCAGGAGCGGGATCAGCACGACCATGTAGACGACCAGGAACCAGAACAACGAGCGCCAGGAGTAGTGCTCGGTGAGCAGCCCGCCGACAACCGGCGCGAGCGCGGCGGACAATCCGAGCCCGGTGGCCGAGACACCGATCGCGACCGGGATGAACTTGCGCGGCATCAGGTCGCGAATCAGCCCGTACACCACGGCGGTCATACCGAAGGCGACCGCTTGGAGCGCCCGGCCGGCCAGGAACAGTGGCCAGGAGCTGGTCACCGCGCAGATCAACGACCCGACCAGGAACGACACGCTGGTCGCGAGCAGCAGCCGCTTCTTCCCGTAGACATCGGAAAGCTTGCCGATCAGGGGGCTGACCGCGCCGCCGACGAGGCCCAGGATCACCACCATCCACGAAATGCTCTCGCCGACGGACCGGAACGAGGGCGCGATCTCCGGCACGGCCGAGGAGATCATCGCGTACTGGAGCGGCACGACCTCGGAAAACATCACGACGACGGCCAGGACGGCGAACACCCGGCCCTTGGAGACCCCTTCCAGCCGACCGGTATCGACGGAGGACGGGTCGGATCCGGGCTCCGGCGGCTTCGCGGATACTTCAACGGTCGCAGACATACCGGTACTTTCCGTTCTGTGCAGGGACGCGCACCGGACACGTGTCACTAGGGCGACACGCCCGGTTTTGTACGGAATATGCGGGGGCAAAACGCCACTCGGCCTCGATGAGGCCGGCATGTCTCGTGGACATCGCCAACCGGATCGGTGCACTCCAGCCGAACTGATTGACAGTGTTTAGCACGCCGGGGAAGTGCGCGGAAGGGTGCGGGCGGGAGGGTTGGGAGGTTGATCCCGCTTTAGTATACAAATTCCCTGACGACCCGTCAGCTCCCTGTCGGGGTCGGGGTCGGTCGGGGGTCGGGGTCGGGAGCCGGGGTATTACGACTCTGCCGTGCTCGACCGGGGGCACGGGGGCACGGTTCCCCGGCCGGACAAGGCCATTGGCCCCGAGCGGGCGCCAAGCAACGGATCCGCCGGGAGCCTTCCCGAGTGGGCCGGGTGTTCCCGACGGCCGTTGCACTTCGGTTGCGGATGGCTGGTGCGGGGCTGGTCAGAGTCGGCGATGGGCCGCCGCCGGCGTGCGTGGCTCCAAGACCCGGGGCTCCCGACGAGACGGGCGCGTTGGTCGGCGAAAACCGGCCGGCAGCGGGGGCGGGAGCGGGCTCGGGTGGGGTTCCCCGGCCGGCCTTTCCGAGTGGGTCGGGTGTTTCCGGCGAGCGTTGCGCTTTGGGTCGCGGTTGGCCGGTGCGGGGCTGGTCAGAGTCGGTGGTGGGCCGCCGCCGGCGTGCGGGGCTCCAAGACCCGGGGCTCCCGACGAGACGGGCGCGTTGGTCGGCGAAAACCGGCCGGCAGCGGGGGCGGGAGCGAGCTCGGGTGGGGTTCCCCGGCCGGCCTTTCCGAGTGGGTCGGGTGTTTCCGGCGAGCGTTGCGCTTTGGGTCGCGGTTGGCCGGTCCGGGGCTGGTCAGAGTCGGTGGTGGGCCGCCGCCGGCGTGCGGGGCTCCAAGACTCGAAGCTTCCGGCGAGACGGAGATGTTGGTGGGCGAAAACCGGCCGGCAGCAGTGGGCAGGGGAACGGGTCGGGTCGAGTCCGCCGAGGGGCCTTCCGGGGTGGGTCGGGTGCTTCCGGCGCGCGTTGCGCTTGTGGCTGCGTGGGCCGGTGCGGGGCTGGTCAGAGTCGGTGATGAGCCGCCGCCGGCGTGCGGGGCTCCGAGACGAAGGTTTCCGGTGAGGCAGGCGTGTTGGTCGCCGAAAACCGGCCGGCAGGGGCGAAGAGGGCGGGCGGTGCGGTTGACTCCGCCGGGGAGCCTTCCGGAGGGGGTCGGGAAGGGCATTTCTTCGAGGTGCAGTGGGCGTGTATGGAGCGAGAGTTCACGAAACCGGATCGCGCGGGGTGCCGTGGCCTCGAGGTGAGAGAAAACCGCAGGTCAGCGCGAAGTGGGAGCGTTTGAGGTGCCTCGGGATCCGGTTTCAGCTCCCGCTGGGCACTTTCGGTCGTCTCGACGGCCTCTTTGGGGCGCAGTGCTCGAAGCCGGCTTCCGAGTGTGCGGTTTCGGCCTCCGCTCCGGCGTTGAAGGGGTCGGAGCGCACGAAACCGGCACTCGACGCCCGACTTTCCGTCTCGACCTTGCAAAACCGCAGGTCACCGAGCCTCGAAGCCCACAACCACCCATCGCGATCCGGTTTCGAACCCCAACTCCCCTCCAAACACCCCCGACCCACTCGGAAAGGCCAGCCGGAGAACCCCACCCGAGCCCCCTCCCGCCCCCGCCGCCGGCCGGTTTTCGCCGAGCAACACGCCCGTCTCGCCGGAAGCCCCGGGTCTTGGAGCCCCGCACGCCGGCGGCGGCCCATCACCGACTCTGACCAGCCCCGGACCGGCCACCCGCAACCACAAGCGCAACGCGCGCCGAAAACACCCGGCCCATTCGGGAACGCACGCCCCGAGAACCCAACCCGAGCACCCACCCCGCCCGCCGCTGCAGGCCGCTTTTTCGCCAACCAACACGCACGTCTCGTCGGAACCCCACGTCTCGGAGCCACGCACGCCGGCGGCGGCCCATCGCCGACTCTGGCCAACCCCGCACCGGCCACCCGCGACCCAGGGTGCAACGCGCGTCGGGAACGCCCAGTTCAGCTCGGCTCGGCTCAGCTCAGGTCGTGGAACTGGCGGGTCACCTCTGTCCAGCGTTCGAGCAGTGCCGGGTTTTCGCGCCAGGTGCCCACTGCCGAGTATGCGACTACTCGGGTTGCCACCCCTTCGTAGCGGGTCAGGAGGGACTGGGCCAGGTCGGTCCAACGGGCCGTTACCGTGAGGGTGTCCAGGATTTCGTCGGTGATGGCGGTGGCCATGGCCTGGCGGTCCTTGGTGGCGAAGAGGCGGTTGAGGCGGGGTTGGAGGTCGTTCCAGCCGTGGGTTTCGAAGACCTTCGAGTAGCCGGGGGTCGAGCCGTAGAAGGCCAGGCGCAGGCGCAGCTTCTCGCGTTCGGTCTCGATCTCCTCGTCGGTGTCGCCGGTGGCCGTCATCACCGGGCAGACCAGCGCGAAGTCGTCGGCCGCGCCGCCGGCGGCCAGTTCGGGGCGGACCACCTCGTCGATGTAGCGCACGCTGTGCAGCGGGTGGACGTGCAGGCCGTCGGCCACTTCGCCGATCATGCGCAACATCCACGGGTTGACCCCGGCCAGGTAGATCGGCGGGTCGGCGATCGAGCCGCCCGGCGTCCACTCCGGCGTCATCAGGGTGAACCGATAGAAGTCGCCCTTGAACCGCAGCCGTTCCTCGCCCCGGAAGGCCGCCCAGATCGCCCGCAGCGCGCCGACGTACTCGCGCAGCCGTGGACCCGGCCGGTCGAACTCGGCCGAGTAGCGCCGTTCGATGTGCGGCCGCACCTGGGTGCCCAGGCCCAGTACGAACCGGCCGCCGGTCGCCTCGGCCAGTTCCCAGGCCGCCGACGCGGTGACCATCGGGCTTCGGGCGAACGCGACCGCGATGCCCGTCCCGACGGTCAGGTTCTCGGTGGCCAGCGCCGCGGCGGTGGCGGCGGTGTACGCGGTGCGGCCGCCCTCGGTGAGCCACAGGCCGTCGAACCCGGCGCGCTCGGCGGCTGCCGCGGCCCGTTGCATGTCGCGGAGGGTGAGGCCGGCTGCCATGACATCGAGCTGAGGGGTTGTCAGGCGACGGGGTGTCGGCGGAGAGGGGGTCACTGGTGCTCCTGTCGTACCGAAGGGTCCTGCTGTTGCGATGATTCCGCCGCCAGTACACCGTCCCACGCGCCGGTGACCGTGCCGGTCCAGCGTGGTGTGCGCCGTTCGGACCACGCGCGCGGGCCCTCGCGGGCGTCGTCGGTGCCCATCAGCACGCGGTGGTAGGCGGTTTCCAGGCGTTCGACCTCGTCGAGTCCGGCGTCGGCCCACAGCAGTCGTTTGGTGAGCGCGGCCGACACCGGGTGCACGTTGGTCGCGATGTCGCGCGCGATCTCCAGCGCGGCGGGCAGGACCTCGTCGGCGGGCAACGCCCGGGACACCAGGCCGATTACGGCCGCCTCGGCGCCGCGGAAGGTGCGCCCGGTCAGCAGGATGTCGGCGGCCACCGCCCGCGACGTGGCCGCCGGTACCGTCCAGTGCGACTGGGCGTCGGGGACCATGCCGCGCCGTACCTGTGGAATCGCCAGCTTGGCGTCCTCGGCCACGAGCCGGATGTCGCACTGCATCGCCAGCGTGAAGCCGATGCCGATCGCGTGCCCGTTGATCGCCGCGATCACCGGCTTGCGCACCTCCCAGGCGGCCGGCCGCACCGGCGACGCGCTGAACTCCCGCGACCGCGCCGCCGCACCGGCATCCGCACTCAGCGCCGACGCCGGCCCCGGCGCCGCCCCCGAACCCGCCCCCGGCCCCGCGAAGCTGTCCGCCTCCGGCGACATGTCGGCGCCCGCGCAGAACGCCCGCCCCGCGCCGGTGAGTACCACCGCGCGCACCGCGTCGTCGGCGTCACACCGCGCGTAGGCATCCCCGAGGGCCGAACCCATACCCCCGGAGAACACATTGAGTTTGTCGGGACGATCCAACGTGACGACGGCAACCCCGTCGCGGATGTCGAACTTGATCACCCTGGGACGGTAAGCGGAATCCTTGACCAGATCAAGTGATGACTTCGCGCATTCCGACCGCCCACCACCCTCACGCCATTGCCCACAAAAATTGCCGGGGTCCGCCGTCGAATGTCACGAACGCAGCTACTGCGAACGCCGCCCGTACGGCCAACCCCGGCAATCAATATGGAATATGACGAATAGTCGGATGGTCAGACGGCGCTGTCCTCGACCTCGGCCGCGGGAATCTCGCCCTGGGCCATCTCCTCGACGAATCGCTGCAGCAGCGTGGCGAACGTCTCGCGATCCTCGTCGCTCCAGCGATCGAGCATCTCGCTCATCCGTCGATCCATGACGTCGTTCAACCGGCGCCGCACGGAGTCGCCGCGCGGGGTGAGCGAGACCAGGCTGACCCGACCGTCGTCCGGACTGGGCGAGCGCCGGACGTAGCCGTCCCGCTCCAACTGGCCCACCTGGCGCGCGGTGGCACCCGGGTCCATGTTCGTCATGCGCGCCAACTCCCCCATGGGGAGCGGGCCTTGCTTCTCGATTCGGCGCAGCAGCACGTAGGCGGGCTGCGAGATGGTCGCGCCCGCCGCGGCGGCCTGGCCCGCGTACACTCGGCGGCTGGCGTGGCGCCGAAGCAGGGCCTCCAGCGCCCGCTGGATCGCTTCGACGTTTTCGGTGGAGTTCACCCCGCCATGATAGCAGTCCTTGACTACGTCAATTTAATACTGTGCGATAACGTGCATTACCCGTATCGGATTCCGGATTCCGTGCCCGAGCGGCCGGATCGGCCCGATGGGCGACTCGGCAAATGCCTCGCATTGTGGAGTGGGTACCTCGGTGCCTCGACGGATGTACGTGCGCGTACGGGCGTGTACCGGTGTGTACAGGCCTACCGGAGGCAGGTGTTGCGGGCTCGATCCGAGCGGTCGCCTCGGTCCCGACGGAGGAAACGAGACCGAGACGACCTGCCCATGGACTATGTCAGTCGTCCGACGATCAGACAATGGCAACCGGATTGATGGGACTGCCCGTTGCACCGGTGACCGGAAGCGGCGATACGCACAGCAGGCACGAATAGGTACTCGCCTGTGCCATGCCCTCGGCCAGGTCGGTCAACCACAGGTGTTCGAGCAGCGGTACACCCGATTCCACCAGCAACGCGATGTGTACCGACAGGAAGCGGTCGTCGAACGGAATGCACTCGATCGCGCTGTTGTCGGCGCCCACGACGCTGATCTCCCGGGCCCGGACGTAGTCGACCGCGTCGAGCGACAGACCGGGCTGCGCGAAGGACGGCTCGCGGCCGGATGCCTCGATCGCCCGGTATTCGTCGAGGTAGCCGGTCCGCACCAGCAACGCGTCGCCGGACCGCACCTCGACCCCCTGCCGCTCGGCGCAACCCGCCAGATCCGCGGCGGTGATCCGGTAGCCGCCCTCCAGGTGCGGCGTGTCGAAGTGGCGGGGCAGGTCGAGCAGCACGGCCCGGGTCGCGAACGCGCCCAGCTTGTCGATCCCACAGCGGCCGGCGCCGGTGTGGGAGCGGAACGTGTCGGCCGGGAAGCCGTTGTAGAAGCGGCCCTTGGCCTGGACGTGGCAGAGCGCGTCCATGTGGGTGAGATTGTGCGACGGGATGATCAGCACGTCCTCGTTGGACCCGACGTCACCGCCGCCCTCGAAGCCGTCGTACATCGCGTCGGTCTGACTCACCAGGGTCAACCGCTGCGGCGAGCCGCGGAAGTCGAAGGCCGGCTGGTTCCCGCGCGTGATGGGCAGCGCAAGGGAGTACGTCCGCCCGGTCCGGACCTCGTGCGCGGCGGCTCGCACCCCCTCCGGTTCGATCAGGTTCAGCGCCCCGCGCTCGTCCTCCGCGCCCCAGCGGCCCCAGTTGCCGGCGGGGGGCGGGGCGACGGACGACGCGGCCCCTTCGGTCGAGCGAGTCTCCGTCATGCCTGCCGCGATCCTCTCGGGAGAACGGGTGAACGAATGAGCGGGTGGACGGGGTGGGCCGACGGATCCGCACCCCGATCCGGCCTCGGCGTTCCGGGCGGGCGGCCGGATCAGAACGCGATGACCCCGCGCGCGATCCGCCCGTGGTGCATGTCGTCGAGGACGTCGTGGAAGCCCTCCGCCGGATAGACCTTGGACACCAGCGCGTCCAAGTCGAACTTGCCCTGGCGGTACAGCTCGACGATGGTCCGGATGTCCTCGTGCGGACGTACGCCGCCGGCCCGGGTGCCCAGGATGCCCCGGTCGCACTGGAGCAGGTTGGCGATCCGGATGCTCGCGGTCGCGGCCTGCGCCGGCTGGCCGACGGCGATCAGCGTGCCGCCCCAGTCCAGCGCCTCCATGGCATTTTCGAGCACGGCCGGGATGCCGGTGCACTCGAAGATCCAGTCCACGCCGCCCGCGCCGAACACGCCGACCTTGACCTCGTCGCTGTACGGGAACAGGGTGCGGATCTCGTCGGCGACATCGACGCCCTTACCGGACTTGACGAAGTCCGTCGCGCCGAACGCGCCGGCCAGTTCGAACTTGCCGGGCACGGTGTCGATGCCGACCACCCGGCCCGCGCCCTTCAGGCGCAGCGCCTGGACGGCGGACAGGCCGACGCCGCCGAGGCCGATCACCGCCGCGGTCTGCCCGGGAAGCACGTTGGCCCGGTTGAGTACGGCGCCCGCGCCGGTGACCACGCCGCACGGGACCAGGCACGCGGAGGTCAGCGGCACGTCCTTGGGGATGGACACGCACTGGATCTCCTTGACCAGGGTCAGTTCGGCGAAGGTGGAGGCGCCCGCGAAATTCCACACCGGCTCGTCGCCGATCGTGAACGGCGTACCGCGGTTGCCCAGCGTCTGCCGACAGCGGTTCGGGTGTCCGGTCTGGCAGTGCCGGCACATCCCGCACGCGGCGATCGTGGTGATCACGACGTGGTCGCCCGGCGCGACCGAGCCGACCCCCGCGCCGACCTTCTCCACGATGCCGGCGCCCTCGTGGCCGAGCACGGACGGCGTGGGCCACTCGATCACGCCTTCGAGCACGCTGACGTCGCTGTGGCAGACGCCGGTGGCGACGATCCGCACCAGGACCTCACCGGCCTCCGGATCACGTACGGTGACGTCGTCCCGGATCTCGGCGCCCGTGGCGGTGTGCAGGATCGCGCGCATGTACCGTCTCCTCGTTCCGGGCGGACGGCCCGCCGCGAGGTGTTTTCGCCGCGCCCCGGACCGGCCCACCCCAAGCCGAACACTCACATCCTTGGTCACTACAACCGATCTCGATTATTCATCGGTGTCCGGAGAGGTCAAGGCATACCGGGATGGGATCTGACGGACCGTCGGATCTGTTCGGGGTGTGCGTGGACGGTGTTCGAGGCGGGTTCGGGGCCTGCTCGGAGCGTACTCGGGACCGGTCGGGCCGCTGCCCGATCGCCCGGGTCAGCCCACCGTGGGGCTGCGGCGTTCCAGGAGGGTGACGTCGCGCCAGCGGTCGCGGTGGCGGCCGACGCGTTCGCGCACGCCGATGGTGCGGAAGCCGAGGGCGGCGTGCAGGGCGAGGCTGCCGGCGTTCTCGGGGAAGACGCCGGCCTGGATGGTCCATACGCCGGCCGCCTCGGTCGAGGCGATCTGGGCGGCGAGCAGCGCACGGCCGACGCCCCGGCCGGCCGCGTCGGGGTGCACGTATACCGAGGTCTCCACCACACCGTGGTAGACCGGGCGGCGCGAGGTCGCGCTCGCGGCCACCCAACCGAGCACCGCGCCGCCGGTCCCGTCGAGCGCGACGAAGCGGTGGTCGGGCAGCTTGCCCGCGTCGAACTCGGCCCAGTCGGGCGCGTGTTCCTGGAACGTGGCGTTGCCGGTGTCGATGCCGAGCTGATAGATCGCGAGCACCGACTCCGCGTGCTCGGCGCGCATCGGCACGATCGTGACGGCGGCGAAATCGCGGCCGTCGGGGGCTGGGGCGGTCGAGGTCATGGCGTTCTCCGAGGACGGGACGATCCGGCGGACACGGCCGTCGGCAACGATCGACGGGACGGTGAGCGGAGCCACGGGCACACCTCCATCCTCACCCGCGCCTCCACGGGCCCCACACGGGGGTGGCCGCCCGCGATAGTCGCGTGCGTTCCCTGAGCCGCGCCGGTATAACTCGCCGGATGGGAACACACGCAGCGCAGGATCTGGAGGCGACCGTCGCGCACGCCGTCGCCGTGTTGGCCGGGGCCGCCGAAGGCGATCGGGACTGGTCGCGGCCGGCCGGCGACCTCGACTGGGACTGCTGGGACACGCTGGTCCACGTGGTCGGGGATCTGTACGCCTACGCGGGTCAGGTCGCGTCGGGTCGCATGGACGACTACGTCCCGGTCGACATCCACGCCGAGGACGACCCGACGCCGGCCCAGATGTTGCACGCGGTCCGTGCCGGCGGCACGATCCTGGCGTCGGTGGTCACCACGCAGCCGGACTCGAACCGCGCCTATCACCCGTACGGCGTCTCGGACCCCGACGGCTTCGCCGCGATGGGCATGATCGAGGTGATGGTCCACATGCACGACATGGCGGCCGGGCTCGGCCTCGACTACCGGCCCGACCCGGAGATCTGCGCCCGCGTCCTGGCCCGGATGTTCCCCGACGCCCCCGCCGGCTTCGAGCCGTGGCCGGCCCTGCTGTGGTGTACCGGCCGCACCGAGTTGCCGGGCCATCCGCGCCGGGTGGGCAAGTGGCGCTGGAAGGGCACCCCGGACGAGTAGAGCGGGAATCGTTCGGGGGCGGGAAACGTCCGGCACCGGGAATCCTTCGGGAGCGGAATTCTTCCCCGGTCGACGCCCCGACCCCGGAATCGGGCCCCGGGACCCGGCACCTACGCTGCGGGCTACCAAGCGCCGACGCGCCTCGCGTTCGTACCCGAAGGAGCCCGCGATGACCGCACCTTCCCTGGATGGACTCCGCTTCGCCCCGCTCGGTCGCCCCGAGCACGGAGAGGTGGACGCGTCCACGCTGTTCGCGTACCACGAGGCGGACGGCCGGATCTGGGCCGAGTACGACGGCGGCGACATCGTGCACGGCCACCTCGTCGGTACCCGCGACGGGGACACGCTGGACTTCCGCTATGTGCAGCTGAACCGCTCCGGGGGCACCGCCTCCGGGCACTGCGTGAGCGCCGTCGTCGTATTGCCCGACGGTCGGATCCGGTTGGACGAGACCTGGGAGTGGGAGTCGCGCGAGGGCCACGGGACGAGCGTGGTGGAGCAGGTCGCCGAGACCGGGAACTGACCGGTCGGCGGCGGGTCCGGGCCACGACGGGAGAGTCGCCCGGAGCCGTCGCGCGACGACCCCCGGCATGCCCCCGTCCCCGGCACCCGGTCGGTTGTCGGACGCGGTATCTACGTTGGGCCGCAACGGACATCGCGACCGAAGGGGTGGCCATGGGGTTCAACGGGGACATCGTCGTTTTACGTGCGGACACGCCGCTGGCCGACCTGGCGCCGTATGTCGGCGGGGAGGGTCATCCGGTCTACGCCGAGTGGGCCTACCGCGACGGCTGGCGCGCGGTGCACGTGCGCCACTTCGAGGATCCGTACGCCTTCCAGGGCCCGTGGTTGACCGACCTGGCCGCCCGGACCGGCTCCCCCGTGCTGGTGTGCGGGGTGTTCGAGAGCGATGTCGCGCATGTCCAGGGACTGAGCGGGACGCACTTTTGGGAGGGGTGGCTCGACCCGGGCACCGCCGCCTCGCGGTTGGCGCAGGACCGGTGGCACCGGGGCGGCGGGCGGGGCGACTTCGCCCGGTTCCGGGACGAGGCCGCCGCGTGGCTGGAGCAGGACCGGCCGCGGGTCGCCGAGGCGGCGGTGCGGTGGGCGGCGGCGGCCGGTTACCAGGTGCGGCCCGAGCCGATCCTGGAGTTGTTGAGTTTCCGCCGGGATCCGTTCGTCGAGCAGTTGTTCTTCACCCTGCTCAACCACCTCGGGCTCACCGAAGTCCCGGGCGGGTAGCGCGAGTTCGCCGGCTCGGTCAGTCCCGGCCGGCCTCGTCGACCCGCTCCACCTCGGTGTCCTCCGGCCGGATGGGGCGGCCGTCCGCCGCACGCACCTCCAGGGTGCGCAGCGGGCGGCCGTCGCGTCGGTCCAGGAGCCTGGACATCGGCTCGCCGGGCCCGAACCAGTGCGCCTCGCCCCACTGCCGCAGCGCGACGACCACGGGGAACAGGTCGCGCCCCTTCGCGGTCAGCACGTATTCCCGGTAGGCACTGCCGTCCGACGCGGGCACCGTCTCCAGGATCCCGCCGGCCACCAGGGCCCGCAGTCGGGCGGTCAGGATGTTCTTGGCCACCCCGAGACTGCGCTGGAACTCGCCGAACCGGCGGCTCCCGTCGAACGCGTCGCGCACGATCAGCAGCGACCACCAGTCGCCGATCGCGTCCACCGAGCGCGCCACCGGACAACTGTCCTCGTCCAACCGCGTGCGCTGCACCATGGCCCGTCCTCTCGCTCACCCAACCGGTTGCAACATGCTACCAAGGTTGCCTATGGTCACCTGGTGGCAACTTGCAACCAGATATCTCGCACTCTCACCCTGCTCTTCGCGATCGCCGCCGGCGTCGCGGTCGCCAACGTCTACCTCGCCCAGCCGCTCCTGGTCACCATGGGCCACGACCTCGGCCTCGCGCCCGGCACGGTCGGCGTCGTGGTCACCCTCACCCAGGTCGGCTACGGGTTCGGCCTGTTCCTGCTCGTCCCACTGGGCGACCTGATCGACCGCCGCCGCCTGATCGTGGGTCAATTCGCGCTGCTCGCGGTCGCGTTGGTCGCCGTCGGGACGGCCCGGGGGGCCGCCCCGCTGTTCCTGGCGATGATCGCGGTCGGCCTGCTCGCCGTGGTCACCCAGGCGGTGGTCGCGTACGCGGCCTCGCTCGCCGCCCCCGCCGAACGAGGTCGTGTGGTCGGCGCGGTCACCAGCGGCGTGGTCGTCGGCATCCTGCTCGCCCGCACCGTCTCGGGCGTGCTGGCCGACCTCGCGGGCTGGCGCGCGGTGTACCTGTGCTCGGCCGCGCTGACCCTGGTCCTGGCGGCGACCCTGTACCGCGTACTCCCGAGGCGGCGCGCCGGCGCTGCCCCTCTGTCGTACCGCAGGCTGCTCGGCTCGACCGTGCGGCTGTTCGTCGAGGAACCGGTCTTCCGCGTCCGGGCCGGCTTCGCCCTGCTGGTCTTCGCCGCGTTCAGCACCCTCTGGAGCAGCATCGCGCTGCCGCTGAGCGAACCTCCGCTGTCCCTGTCGCACACCGCGATCGGCGCGTTCGGTCTGGCCGGCGCGGCCGGCGCACTGGGCGCGATCCCCGCCGGGCGGCTGGGCGACCTCGGCCACGCACACCGGGTCACCGGGATCGCGCTGGTGTTGCTGACCGTGTCCTGGCTGCCGCTCGCCTTCACCCGTCAGTCGTTGTGGGCCCTGGTGGTGGGCACGATCGTGCTCGACCTCGCCGTCCAGGCGGTACACGTGACCAATCAGAGCCTGATCTACCCGCTCCGTCCGGACGCCGGCAGCCGGCTGATCGGCGGCTACATGATCTTCTACTCGATCGGCAGCGCGGGCGGCGCGATCGCCTCGACCACGCTGTACGCGGCGGCGGGCTGGACCGCCGTCTGCCTGCTCGGCGCGGGCTTCGGCGCGCTCGCGCTGCTGCTGTGGGCATGGGATCCGACGCGACGCGGCCGGCCCGCGCCGGGCGGCGCGTAAGCCTGCCCTCCGTCGCGTCGACGGTTTCGGCGACGGGGCGCCGACCTGCACGAACGTGAACGGCCGAACGGCCGAACCCGGGCCCGGCCGGCGGGCCCCGGGCGGGGTCCGCCGGCCGGGCGTCGCCGGCTCACGCGTCGAAGGAGTCCCTGCGGGTGCGCGGGCGCTTGCGCGCCGCCGGGATGGGCTGCGGCGCCGCGCCCTCGACCACCGTGTTGGCCACCGTACCGATGCCCTCGACCGTCAGCGAAACCGTGTCGCCCGGGCGCAGCGACGGCAACTCGCTTCCCCGGCCCCACAGTTCGCCCAGGCAACCACCGTTGCCGCAGGTGCCGGTGCCGAGCACGTCGCCGGGCCGGATCCAGGTGCCGCGCGAGGCGTAGGCAACCAGTTCGGCGGGCGGCCAGCCCATGTTGACCAGCGAGTCCCGACCGATCTCGACACCGTTGACCGAGGCGCGCATGGCCAGGTCCAGGAAGCCGTCCGTGTCCCGGTACTCCTCGAACTCGTCCGCCGTCACCAGCCACGGGCCGAGCGTGGTCGCGGTGTCCTTGCCCTTGCACGGGCCGAGGCCGACCCGCATCTCCCGGGACTGGAGGTCGCGGGCCGACCAGTCGTTGAAGATGGTGTAGCCGATGATGTGTTCGCCCGCCTGATCCACCGTCAGGTCCCGACCCGCCCGGCCGATCACGATGCCGACCTCCAGTTCGAAGTCGAGCACGGCCGACCCCGGCGGCATCGGGACCGGGTCGTTCGGGCCGATGATCGCGTACGGGTTGGTGAAGTAGAAGGTGGGCAGCTCGTACCACTCCGGGACCACGACCGCGCCCGGCCCCTGCACGGTGATCATGGCTCCTTCGACGTGCTCCTCGAACGCCACGAAGTCGCGGACCGTGGGCGGCTGGAGCGGCGGCAACAGGCGTACGTCGGCAAGCGCGACCGAGGCACCGGCCAGGGCCTGCTGGCCCGCCGCGCGCAGGGCCTCGGCACCACGCTCGATCAGGCCGAGCAGAGTCTCTCCGGCCGGCAGCGGATGTACCGCGTCCTCGCCCGACACCACTCCGGAGTGGATCGAGCCATTCAGGTCGAAGGTCGCGAACTTCACGATTGGTGCTCCTTGTTCCGGTACGTGCCGAGGACCGGCGACGATGCGTCGGTATCGCTAAATGATCACATCGGCGCCGGCCGATCCACGCCCCGACCTCGGCGAACGGCGTCAGGTCAGCAGCCGCGCACCGGTCTTCGCGCGCACCTCGTCCTCGGTCACCCCGGGGGCGGTCTCGACCAGGAGCAGACCACGATCGGTCACGTCGAGCACCGCGAGGTCGGTGATGATCCGCCGCACGCAACGCTTTCCGGTGAGCGGCAGGGAGCATTCGTCGACGATCTTGTGCTCGCCCTTCCTGGTCACGTGCTCCATCAGCACGATCACCCGACGGGCGCCGTGCACGAGGTCCATCGCGCCGCCCATGCCTTTGATCATGCTGCCGGGGACGGTCCAGTTCGCCAGGTCGCCGACCACGCTGACCTGCATCGCGCCCAGGATGGCGGTGTCGATGTGGCCGCCTCGGATCATCCCGAAGGAGAGCGCCGAGTCGAAGTAGGAGGCGCCGGGCAGGACCGTGACGGTCTCCTTGCCGGCGTTGATCAGGTCCGGGTCGACCGCGTCCTCGGTCGGGTACGGCCCCACCCCGAGCAGCCCGTTCTCCGAGTGCAGCACGACGTGTACGCCGGCCGGGATGTGGTTGGGCACGAGGGTGGGCAGGCCGATCCCGAGGTTGACGTAGGAGCCGTCGATCAGCTCGGCCGCGGCCCGCGCGGCCATCTCGTCCCTGGTCAGGGCCATCAGTCGCGCACCGTTCCGCGCACCGCCGGCGCGCCGTTCGTGGTCTTCTTCTCGATCGGCTTCTCGGCGACCTGGGCGGGGGTCAGCGCCACCACACGCTGGACGAACACCCCGGGCAGGTGTATCGCGTCGGGATCGAGCTCGCCCGGCTCGACCAGTTCCTCGACCTCGGCGACGGTGATCCGACCGGCCATCGCCGCGAGCGGGTTGAAGTTGCGCGCCGACTTGTCGAACACCAGGTTTCCGTGCCGGTCGCCGCGGGCCGCCCGGACCAGGGCGAAGTCGGTGGTGATGGCCTCCTCCAGGACGTACTCGACGCCGTCGAAGACGCGGACCTCCTTGCGCGGCGAGGCCACCGATACGTTGCCTTCGGCGTCGTAGCGCCACGGGAGTCCGCCCTCGGCCACCTGCGTCCCGACCCCGGCCGGCGTGTAGAACGCCGGGATCCCACAACCACCGGCCCGCAACCGCTCGGCCAGCGTGCCCTGAGGGGTCAGCTCCAGCTCCAGTTCCCCGGAGAGGTACTGCCGGGCGAACTCCTTGTTCTCCCCCACGTAGCTACCGGTCGCCCGAGCGATCCTCCCGGCATGCAACAGGATGCCGAGCCCCCACCGGTCGACCCCGCAGTTGTTCGAAACCACCCTCAGCCCGGCGGCCCCCTGCGCATGCAGGGCACCGATCAACACCGAAGGAATCCCACAGAGCCCAAACCCCCCAACGGCAACCGAGGCCCCGTCCCACACATCCGAAACCGCCTCAGCAGCCGCCCCGACCACCTTGTCCACACCATCTCCATTCACCACCCCGCCCCCCGGACGCTAACCCCACCTCCCCCAACCCCAAACGGCCCCCTTCCACTCACCGGAAGCCCGAAGGCAGGCAACAGCCGAGCGAAACACGCCGGGAACCCGAAGCCGCACACAACAACGCCGACCGGGCCAAAATCTCAGCCCGGCCGGCGTTCGAGGCCACTCTCGGCCGAAGGCCGGACAGATTCAGCCCGGCCGGCGCCTGAGGCCGGCCAGGCCGCCAGGCCGGCCAACCACACCTACGCGTAGCACGACAGCGGCTTGCCCCCGTTGAACGTCACCATGTCCCCGAGCGCCGCGTAGACATCGATCGCCCCCGCCCGCTCCACCCCGCCCAACTCCGCGTAGGCCCGGTGCAGGTTGCCCACGATCCGCTCCGAGTCGGACAGCGCCGCGTACTCGCCCAGATCCGTCTCCCGCGCCACGCTCAACGGGTCCAGACCCGCGTCGAGGCCCTTGCGCGCGGTCTCCAGCACGAACTCGGTGTACCCGATGGCGTAGTCGATCTGGTCCGGACCGCACACCTCGCCGTGCCCGGGGACCAGCGTCGTCGCGCCCAACTCCTTTACCTTCTCCAGCACTTCGAGGTAGCCGGCGGGCGAACCCATCAGCAGGAACGGAGTGCCGCCGTTGAAGATCAGGTCGCCCGTGTACAGGACACTCTGCTCCTCCAGCCACACCACCGAGTCGTTCGAGGTGTGCGCGGCACCGAAGTGCCGGACCTGGGCCCGCAGATCGCCCGCGTACACGGTGACGCCCTCGGTGAAGGTGAGGAACGGCGGCACCGCCCGCACGCCGCCCCAGCCGACGCCCGGCCAGATCGACTCGACCTCCATGATCCCGAGGTTCAGTATCTCGGTCCGGGTCTTCTCGTGCGCGACGATCGTGGCCGTCTCGAACAGGTAGTTCCCATTCGTGTGGTCCCCGTGGTGGTGCGTGTTGATCAGCGTGCGCACCGGTGCGTCGGTGTGCTTGGCGATCGTCTCCTGGAAGGTCCGGGTGCGGGCCTCGGTGGCGCAGCCGTCGATCGCGACGACGCCCTCCGGACCGACCAGGAACCCGGTGTTGTTGATCCACCAGGTGCCGTCCGGCTGGATGTACGCGTACGCTCCGTCGGCCACCTCCTGGACGCGAGGCGGATCCATCCGGCCGTGATCGTGCTGCGACGTGCTCATCGATACTCCCGATCGACTGGGGGTGTGCGTTGACGTGCTTACACCGCCGACCGCCCTCCGCGCAGCCTGACGCACCGTCAGTTGCCGCGTCCGGGAGGGCTTGTCCCGGGATGTCCCGGGCCCGATCGGCGATTTGCGGTCAGTTGACCACGCGTCCGGTGAACGCGGCGAGCCGGTCCGCGGCCGGCGCGTCCGGGTCGACCGGCTGCTCGGGGCCGAACGCGCGGCCCTCGCCGCGGGCGGCGTCCGGAAGCGTCTGCCGCATACGCTCGAGCAGTTCCCCGGCGAGTTCGGGGTCCAGGTCGCTCGGCCGGCCCAGCGCCCGGGCCAGGTCCCACGCGTGCACGAAGATGTCGCCGGTGGCCATGCCGAGCAGGAAGCCGCCGGTCCGCTCGCCGAACGGGGTCTTGATGGCGGCGGCGACCCGCTCCGGGGTGAAGGTCGCGATCATCGTCTCGACCGCCGCCTCGAAGTCCTCGCGGGGGTCCTCGGAGACCGGCTCGTTCGGCCCGGTCAGCGCCGACGCCAGGCCGCGCTGCGCGCCGGTCGTATGCGCCAGCAGGGCCCGGACGTCCCATTCCGAACACGGACAGGGCAGGGTCAACTCCGCGTCGCCGACCTCGGCCAGCAGCAGGCGGAAGCTCTCGACGGCGCGCCGGTACTGGGTGATCTGGTCCACGAAGGCTCCTCGGGGGTGACGCCGCGCCCACGCGGCGTGATGTCCGGGTGACGGGAGACGAGCAGCGGACAGGCTACGCCCAGGCCCCGAGGCCGCGATACGTCGCGGTTGGGGAATGATGACGCCCGCACGAATGTTTCGTCTCGGGTGCGTCCGGCACCGGAACCGCCGGTACAGCCGATCCGCGCCCGTCCCGTACACCGCCCGAACTTCCCGCGTCCCGACACGCCGTCGCGGCCCGACGCCGCGCGCCGACCCCGGGCCCCGATCCGGAAGGCTGGAGAGCAAGTGAAGGTCGAGATCTACAGCGATATCGCGTGCCCGTGGTGCTACGTCGGCAAGCGGCGCTTCGAGCGCGCGTTGGCCGTGTTCCCCGGCGGCGAGGACGTCGAGGTCACGTACCGCCCGTACGAACTGGACCCGAGCACGCCCACGACACCGGCCCCGCTGCGCGAGCGGCTGGCGAAGAAGTTCGGCGCGGCCAACCTGGACACGATGAACGCCCGGCTCGCCGAGATCGGCGCGGGCGAGGGCATCACCTTCGACTTCGCCAACGCACTGGCCGTGAACACGCTGACCGCGCACCGGCTGTTGCGGCACGCGCTGACCGAGTACGGCCCGGCGGCCCAGGCCGCGCTCAAGGACCGGCTGCTCGCCGCGTACTTCACCGAGGGCGAGAACGTCGCCGACCACGCCCGCCTGACCGAGTTCGCGGTCGAGGCCGGCCTGGATCGTGATCGGGTGCTCGCCTACCTGGCCTCCGACGAGGGTGTCGCCGAGGTGCGGCGGGAGATCGACGAGGCGCGGGAGATCGGCGTCACGGCGGTGCCGACGTTCGTCTTCGAGGGCACGTGGGCGGTGCAGGGCGCGGAGGAGTCCGCCACCTTCCTCCGGGTGCTGGGACAGGTGCGGGAGGGGATGCGCGAGCGCGACGGCTCGTCGTCCGCCCCGGAGTCGGCCGCCGGCGACGCGTGCGCCGACGGCTCCTGCGCGGTGTGAGCACGCTGGGGGAACGGGCCGAAACGCCGTCCGTCGCGCGGTTGCGTCGCGCACGGTTCGCGGCCCTGTTCGTCTTCTTCGCGTTCAGCGCCGCGGTGGCCGACTTCCTGGCCCGGATCCCCCAGTTCAAGGAGGATCTGGACCTGGACGACGCCCAGTTGGGCCTGGCCCTGCTCGGCTCGCCGGTGGGCGCGCTGGTGGCGGTGCAACTCGCGGGCACCGCCGCCGGGCGCTGGGGCAGCAGACGCGTCGCCCGGGTGTCGGTGATCGGCGGCTGCCTGTCCCTGCTGCTGCCGGCGTTCGCGTGGGACCTGCCCTCGCTCGCGGTCGGGCTGCTGGTCCTGGGTGGCCTGATGGGCTTCACCGACGTCGCGGCCAACGCCCAGGGCGTGGCGATCGAACAGCGGTTGCGCCGCCCGATCATGAACAGCCTGCACGGCGGCTACAGCCTGGGCGGCCTGTTCGGGGCCCTGATCGGCTCCGGCGCGGCGGCGCTGGGCATCACCCCCAGGGTGCACCTGTCGATCATGGCCGGCGTACTGGCGGTCGCGGTGTGGGCGGGTTCGCGGGCACTTCTGGGTCCCGCGGACGACCCCCATGTCCGCGAGCCGGTACGCGCGCCGGAGACCACCGCCGACGCGGACCGCGCACCCGCCCGGACCGAGGGCGGCCTGGGCCGACTGCTCGCGGGCTACCGCGCGGTGGTCCTGCTCGCGCTGATCGGCCTGTGCTCCTTCGTCGGCGAGGGCGCGGTCGCCGACTGGAGCGGGGTGCACCTGCGCGAAACGCTGGACAGTTCGGCGGGCGTCGCGGGCCTCGGCTTCGCGGGGATGTCCGTGGCCATGGCGGCCGGCCGCTTCGCGGGCGACCACGTGGTGGAACGCTTCGGCCCGGTGCGCGTGTTGCGCGTGGGCGCGCTGATCGCCGCAGTGGGCATGACGATCGCGCTGGTCACCCCCTGGCCGGCGATATCGGTGCTCGGCTTCACCCTGTTCGGCATCGGCGTGGCCCCGGTCGCCCCGGTGACGTTCAGCGCGGCCGGCAACACCCCCGGGGTTCCGGCGGCATGGGCCATCTCCCGGGTGACCGGCATCGCGTACATCGGCCTGCTGGCCGGCCCTCCGGTGATCGGTTTCATCGCCCACCACACCAGCCTGACCACGGCCCTGGCCATCCCGGCGGTACTCGTGGCCGTCATCGCCCTCACCGCGGGAGCGGTCCGCCGCTGAGCGGGAGTTCGGTGCCGAACCGGGGCAAGTCGTGCCCGAACGGGACAGGTTCGGCGCCGAATCGCCGTCGGCCGGGCGGCGTTCCGGGGCCGGACCGGCGTGCCTCGGGCGGCCCCGGCGCAACACGACCGGCTGTCATGGAACTTGATCGATGTGGGCACAGGTCGACTAATAGCCGTGGACGCGGCCGACTCGGCGCTCTCGGACCACCCGACAGCCGACCCACGTCTCCACCCGACATGTGACTCTCCCAACCCCGTCGCGCCATCGAATCCACCCGGGCGGCTTCCGGCGACCCTCGCCACGCCGCCCCACCCGACCTCCGGATAAACGGAGCGCAACGATCCGGTATATCCCAACGAATGGTTGGCAAACGGGCATCACTTCCCGGGTGTAGAAATCAGGATATAGACCTGTGACAACCGACGCCCGGCCCCAAATCGTTCGATATCGTGACCCGTGTTGCCATGACGCACAATCCGTTTTGCTTCGCATAGTTAACTTACGTGTGTCAACATTCGGCACCGTATGCGGGTCGGCGTGCGTATTACCCACCGGCAACTGCGAGCACACGTGCGAATGCCGCTAGGCTCTGCCCGTCGTGCACGGAATAGGACGCGATCCGCGTCACCGAAAAGGCAAGACCGGAAAGTGCGAATCATCGGGAAAATGACGTACTTGACAAGCGGAATAATTGACTCCGCATCCCTGGCTCTCTCCCCCGCCCCCTCCTCCCTCCGGGCGCCGATCGGGTGGTGGACAAACTGAACATCACTCGCAAACTCGTCCTGCTCGTCGCCGTGCCGCTCACCGTGATGGTGGGTTCGGCGGGCCTCGCCGTGTCCACCACGACCGGCGAAGCCCTGGACGCGAATCGTCTGCGCTCGCTGACCAAGGTGTCCGCCGAGGCGGGCGAACTCGCGCACCGGCTGCAGAGCGAACG
Source organism: Embleya australiensis (assembly GCF_051903075.1). NCBI lineage: Bacteria > Bacillati > Actinomycetota > Actinomycetes > Kitasatosporales > Streptomycetaceae > Embleya > Embleya australiensis. The sequence continues at coordinate 5,776,838 of NZ_CP182422.1, read as the reverse complement.
CGCCGCGGCCACCGCAGTGTTGTGGCCCGACCCCGGCGCGCTGGCGGCGTACCACCAGCGCACCGCCGCGACGGACGAGAGCGCCGCGCGCTACCGCAAGCTGCGCAAGGACCTCGGCTCGGTCCCGGGCAACACGAAGGAACGGTTGCGCAAGCTGGACGCGGGCCTGACCGACCTGGTGGCGCTGCGCAAACAGGTCCAGGAGCCCAAGGGCACCTCGCTGACCGCCGTCGTCTTCCGCTACCGCATCCTGATCGCCGCCACGCTCGACTACCGCGACAGCGTGGCCCAGGCAGGCGGCGCCGGTCCCGACAACTCGGACCGACTGCGCGCGGCGGCGGCACTGTCGCACGCCACCGAATGGCTCGGCCAGCAACAGAGCGCGGTGCTGCGTGCGTTGGCCGCCAAGACGCTGTCGCCGGCCCAACAGCAGGACATCCTGACCACCCGCACCGGCTACGACGAGAGCGAGTCGTCGTTCGAGTCGCTCGCCGACGCCGACTGGATCCCCTGGCTGGAACAGGCCCAGACCGGGCCCGAGATCCAGGCCGTGCACCTCCTCGAGGACGCCGTCTCGCGGATCCGCGTGGACAGCTCCGTCTTCATCTCGCAGGTCGAGTGGACCAAGGCGACCAACGAGCGCATCGCCAAGATGAGCGATGTGGAGCGCAAGGTCGACGCCTCCGTGCTGTCCTCGGTCACCGACGAGCGCGACTCCCGCCGCTGGTGGGCGATCGGCCAGGGTGGCGCGGTGCTGCTCGCACTGATCGCCGCCGTGCTGCTCGTGCTGCGCCTCGGCCGGCCGATGACCCGTGAGCTGGTGCGTCTGCGCGACACCGCGCACGACGTGGCCTACACCGGTCTGCCGGAGGCGGTCGCCAAGCTCCAGCAGGGTCGTTCCCTCGACGGCGCGACCGCCGAGGAGATGGCCGAACGCGCCGGTACCCCGATCGAGGTGCGCGGCAAGGACGAGATCGCCGAGGTCAGCTCGGCGTTCAACACCATGTTCACCTCCGCGGTCAAGATCGCCGCCGAACAGGCGGTCCTGCGCGCCGGTATCGCGACCGTGCTGGTCGCCCTCGCCCGCCGCAACCAGCGTCTGACCGACGGTCTGGTCAAGGTCCTGGACGAGGCCGAGGCACACGAGCAGGACCCGGACCGGCTCAAGCGGCTGTACTCGCTGGACCACCTGGTCCAGCGAATGGGCCGCAACAACACCAGTCTGCTCGTGCTCGGCGGCGAGGGCACCGCGCGCGTGCGCGAGGACGCCCTGCTCCTGGACGTGGCGCGCGCGGCGGTCGGCCGGATCGAACGGTTCACCCGGGTCGACCCCGGCGCGGTGGACCCGCGCATCCTGATCGCCGGTCGAGCCCGCGACGACGTCGCGCACCTGCTCGCCGAACTCATGGACAACGCGACCAAGTTCAGCCGCCCGGAGACCTGGGTGGTGCTCCAGGCGAACCGGCGCGGCGACGGCGCGGTGCTGACCGTGACCGACAGCGGCGTGGGCATCACCCCCGAGCGACTGGCCGCGTTCAACGAACGCCTGTCCTCGCCGGCCCAGTTGGACGTGCACGCGGTACGCACGATGGGTCTGACCGTGGCCGGGCACCTCGCCTCGCGCTACGGCATCACCATCACCCTGGCGCCCGGACCCCAGGGCGGCACGGTCGCCGAGGTGGATCTGCCCGAGACGATCGTGGTCTTCCGCGATCGCCCCGGCCGGCACCGCGCGGGCGCGCCGAAGAACGAGGCGCCGGCGCTGCCGAAGCCGACTCCCACGCGCGCGATCGACAGCGGCGTACGTGCCGGCGGTCACCCCGATCCCGGTCCGTTCGAGCCCGTGCAGAACGTGTTCACGCCGGTCAAGCCGCAACCGGTCAGCGACGCGAGCGCTCCGGGACCGCAGGTACCCGCGCCCTCGGGCCTGCGCTTCACCGGCTCCCGGCCGCCCGCTCCGGCGGCACCCACCCCGCCGACGCTCGCCCCGCCGATACGCACGCCGGCGAACCCGGCGGCACCGGCGAACCCGGGCACACCGGTCGGCCCGGCGAACCCGGCACTCCCGGGGACCCCGGCGACACCGGACCGGTCCGCCGGACGCGGGGCCGAATCCCTGCCCCCGCGTTTGACTCCGGAACCCTCCGAGTCCGGCCGCACCACCAACAAGGGCCTGCCGCTGCGCGTACGCCGGGACACCCCGACCGTGCACCCCGGCACGCCCCCCGCGCCCGCCGCGCCGCTGGTCGGCTCGGCCGGGGCACCCGCCCGGGCGAACCCCACGACGCCGGACCGCCGAGACGCCCGCCAGGTGTCCGCGGCGATGTCGGCCTTCGCCCAGGGCATCGGGCACAGCCGGGCCCGACGCGCCCCCTCGCCCCGTCCCGACGGCGGCGAACCGGATCCCAAGGAGAGATCGTGACCCACCCCACCGCAGCCGATCTCAGCTGGCTGCTCAACGATTTCGCCACCCGGGTGCCCGATGTGCTGCACGCCGTCGCGGTCTCCGCGGACGGCCTCGTGGTGGCCAACACCAGCACGCTGCCGCAGGACCGCGCCGACCAGCTCGGCGCGGTCGCGTCCGGCCTGGTCAGCCTTCTGGCCGGTGCCGCACGGCTGTTCGGCACCGACCCGGTGGCCAGCAACCTGACCGAGATGAACGGTGCGTTCATGTTCTCGATGCAGGTCAGCGACGGTGCGTCGCTGCTCGTGCTGGCCTCGCGCGAGTGCGACATCGGCCAGGTCTCGTTCGAGATGGCCGAGTTGATCAACCAGGTCGGCCCGGCCCTGACCCCCGCGGCACGGGAGCGCTTCCTGCACGTGCAGCGCGGCGCGCTGAGCTGACCGATACATCCCCGCGTCCCTCCCGACGCGACCCATCCCATCGATCGACCGCTGTACCCGTCCGAACCCTGGAGCACGTCATGACCCCGGCAAGTCCCATATCCCGTCGCTCGTTCCGCGTCTCCGCCGCGGGACTGCTCGCCGGCGCGCTCGCGTTCACCGCCGCGTGCAGCGGCAGCGCGGCCGACGACAAGAAGGGCGGCTCGTCCTCGGGCACGCTCAAGATCGGCCTGACGATCCCGCTCACCGGTGTGTACGCGGCGCTCGGACCGGACCTGCAGAACGGCTTCCAGACCTACCTGGACCAGCACGGCGGCAAGCTGGGCGGGCACAAGGTCGAGCTCGTGATCACCGACGAGGGCGACGGTCCGCAGACCTCGGTGCCCTCGGTGACCAAGCTGATCAAGCAGGACAAGGTCACCGCGGTGGTGGGTCTGTCCAACGCCGCCACGGTGGCGGCCAACGTGGACCTCGTGAACGACAACAAGGTGCCGATGATCGGCGCCGTCGGCCGCCCCGGCGAGATCAAGCGGCAGGACTACGTCTGGCACACCAGCTACCTCTCCGAGGAGCCGGGTGTGGCGGCGGCGCCGTACATCAAGGAGGCCGTGCAGGGTCCGGTCTACGCGATCGGCCCGGAGTACCAGGGTGGGTTCGACCAGCTGCGCGGCTTCACCGAGACGTTCGACAAGCTCGGCGGCAAGCTGGCCAACCCGGACGGCAAGACCAAGTGGACGCCGTTCCCGGCGACCACCAACTTCCAGCCGTACTTCAACGAGATCAAGAACTCGGGCGCCAAGGCGGTCTACACGTTCTACGCGGGCACCGCCGCGGTGAACTTCGTCAAGCAGTACAAGCAGTCCGACATCAAGGACATCCCGCTGTACGCGGCGGGCTTCCTGACCGAGGGCGCGGTGCTCGGCGCCGAGGGCGACGCGGCCAAGGGCGTGTTCACCTCGCTCAACTACACGCCCACGCTGGACATTCCGGCCAACCGTTCGTTCGTCGCGGCCTACCAGGCGAAGTACAACACGCTGCCGACGATGATGTCGGCCACGATGTACGACGCGGCCGCCGTGCTGGACAAGGCGATCGCCGCCGCCGGCGACAAGGTCACCCCGGAGGCGGTCAACGCCCAGATCGCCAACACCGGCAAGGTGGACAGCCCGCGCGGTCCCTGGGAGTTCAACACCAAGTCGCACGCCCCGGTGCAGAAGTGGTACCTGCGTGAGGTCAAGCAGGACGGCACCGCGCTGAGCAACGTGATGGTCCGCGAACTCGGCACCCTGGGCTGACGGCGGATCGGGAGCGAAAGGGAGCGTGCCGTGGGCTGGTTCGACGACAATTTCATTCCGGCCCTGGACGGAGTGGCCTACGGGTTGCTGCTGTTCGTCGTGGCCGCGGGCCTGACTCTGGCCTTCGGTTCGGGCGGGGTCCTCAACCTCGCGCACGGCACGCTCTACGCGTTCGCCGCCTACACCGCCACCGAGGTCGCCGACGGCTCGTGGCTGGGCCTGGTGCTCGCGGTGTTGGCGGGAATCGCCGCGGGCGCGGCCGGCGGCGGGGTGCTCGCGGTGATGACCGCGCCGATCGCCGGCAGAGGACACATGGCGCAGGCCATGTTGACCTTCGGCGTCGCCCTGGTCGGCGGCGACCTGCTGATGACCGTGTTCGGCAAGGAAGACCCGCAGGTCTCGGTGCCGAGCGCGCTGGAGAAGCCGGTATCGATCCTGGGCCACAACTACCCGGGCTACCGGCTGGCGTTCATCGTGGTCGCCGTCGCGCTCGGCGCGGGGGGCTGGTACGTGCTGGCCCGCACCCGGATCGGCGCGGCCGTGCGCGCCTCCGTGGACGACCCCGAGATGCTCGCGGCCAGCGGCATCTCGCCTGCCCGGGTGCGCTCGGGCGTACTGATCGCGGCCGGCGCGCTGGCCGGTCTCGCGGGCGGTCTGGGCGCGCCGATCATCGGCCCGTCCACGTCGGTGGCCAACACCGTGCTGTTGCAGTCCCTGCTGGTCGTGGTGATCGGCGGCCTCGGCTCGGTCGGCGGCGCGTTGCTCGCCGCGATCCTGGTCGGCGAGGTGCAGACCCTCGGGGTCACGCTGATGCCCGACTTCGCGCCGTATCTGATGTACGCCACGATGGCCGTGATGCTGATCGCGCGGACCGCGCGCTTCGGCCCGACGGGGAGCCGAGTATGACCACCCTTGCAACGGCCGTCCTGCGCGCGCGGACCGCGCTGCACTCGCCGCGCGGGATCCTGGCCGGTCGCATCCTGGCCGTCGCGGCGATCGTGTGGCTGGTCGCGGCGCCGTACATGGTCGACCTCTTCACCATCATCCTGCTGTCCCAGGCGCTGTCCCTGGGCCTGCTCGCGGTCAGCGTGGCGGTGCTCGGCGGCGGCGCCGGGCTGCCCTCGCTCGGCCAGGTCGCGCCGTACGCGGTCGGCGGCTACACGGCGGCGATCCTGGCCGACCACGGCATGCGGATCGGCGTCGTCCACACCCTGGTGGCAGCCGCGGCGGGCGCCCTGTTCAACGCGCTCACCGCACCGATCGTGGTCCGCACACGCGGCGTCACGGTCCTGATGATCACGCTGGCCGTCGGCGAGCTGGTGCGCACCGCCGCGGAGAAGTGGAAGTCGGTCACCGGCGGTACCGACGGCAAGTCCGGCATCCCGCCGATCGAGCCGTTCTGGGGCATGGGCGACCTCGCCGACGACGTGGACACCTACTGGTACGTACTGCTCACCACCCTCGTGGTGATCGCCCTCACCGCGCTCGTGCTGCGCTCGCCGGCCGGGCTGCTGCTCGACGGTGCGCGCGAGAACGAGATCCGGATGCGCGCGACGGGCCACCCGGTGACCGGCTATCTCACCGTCACCTACATCGGGGTCGGCGCCATCGCGGGTGTCGCGGGCGCCCTGTTGATCTCGATCCAGCGCTACATCTCCCCCTCGCACATCGGCTTCGACACGTCCTCGCTGGTGCTGCTCGCGGTGGTCATCGGCGGCGGCGCGTCGCTGGTGGGCGCGATGATCGGCGCGGCGCTGATCGTGTTCACCCGGGACTGGCTGTCCGGTCCGTGGCCGGGGCACGGGCCGCTGCTGCTCGGCCTGCTGTTCCTGATCGCGGTGTACACGCTGCCGGGCGGGCTGGCCGGAGTGGTCGCGGGCGGGCCGCGCGCGGCGTGGCGAAGTCTGGCCAAGGCGATCCGGCCGGAGGGGAAGTCCGCGGAGGCGGACGAGCCGGCGGGGAGCGAGCCGGGCGCGGGCGAACCGGACGCGGGCAAGCCGGACCTCGCCAAGAAGGCGGCGGACGCGAGCGCCGAAGTCGCCCCCGCCCCCGACGCGTTGCTCACCATCACCGGTCTGACCCGGCGCTACGGCGCGCTGGCCGCGGTGGACGGTCTCGACCTGACCGTGCGTCGCGGCGCCCGGCACGCGCTGCTCGGTCCCAACGGCGCGGGCAAGTCGACCGTGCTGGCGATGATCGCGGGCGCGAACCCGGTCACCTCGGGCAGCATCGTCTTCGACGGTCGCGACATCACCGACCTGGCCCCGGCCCGGCGCTCCCGCCTGGGCATCGCCCGCGCGTTCCAACAGCCGGCGGTGGTGCCCTCGTTGTCGGTCCTGGACAACGTGACGCTGGCCGCCTGGCGACACGCCCGGCGCGGTGGCATCGCGTGGCGCCCGGCCCGCTACCGCGCCCTCGCGGGCGAGGCGGCGAGCCATCTGGAGACGGTCGGCCTGACCGCGCGCGCCGACGAGATCGCCGGCGAACTCTCGCACGGCTCCCGCCGGTTGCTGGACATCGCGATGGCGCTCGCGGGGCATCCGAAGCTGCTGCTCCTGGACGAGCCGGCCGCGGGTCTGACCGACACCGACATCGAGTTGCTGGCCGACGTGCTCAAGGCACTGCCCGCCGAGGTGACCATGGTCCTGGTCGAGCACAACTTCGCGCTGGTGCGTGAAGTCACCGACACCGTCACGGTGTTGGCCTCGGGGCAACTGCTCGCCACCGGCACGCCGGACGAGATCGCCGAGGACCGGGCGGTGCGCGACACCTATCTGGGCGCGTCCGAGCCCGAGCACCAGGAAGTGGGCTGACATCGTGCTGGAGATCGGCGAACTGACGGCGGGTTACCAGGGCGGCTCGGTGCTGCACGGGGTCGACCTGAGCGTGCCCGAGGGCACCGTGCACGCGCTCCTGGGCGCCAACGGGGCGGGCAAGTCCACCCTGATCCATACCGTCGCGGGCCTGCTCAAACCCTCCGGCGGAAAGGTCGAACTGGCCGGCGTCGACCTCACCGGGCGCCCGGCACACCGGGTCTCGCACGCGGGCATCGGCCTGGTGCCGCAGGGCCGGCGGGTGTTCGCGAGCCTGACCGTGGCCGAGCATCTGCGCCTCGCCCACCGCAAGCACGCCGCGTGGACGCCCGCGCGGGTGTTGGAACTGCTGCCGCGACTGGGCGAGCGGGCGGGCAACCGCGGCTCGCAACTCTCCGGCGGGGAACAGCAGATGCTGGCCATCGCCCGGGCACTGCTCGGTGGTCCGCGGCTGATCCTGCTCGACGAGCCGACGGAGGGCCTGTCCCCCGTGATCGCCGAGCAGATCCGGCAACTGATCACCACCCTCGCCGGCGAGGGCCTGACGATCCTGATCGCGGCGCCGCAACTGGGCTTCGTCCAGGGCATCGCGGACCGGCTGACCGTGCTGTCCACGGGCCGGGTCACCGCCCGGATGACCGCCGCCGAGGCGGCGGCCGACCCGGAGCCGATCCTCGCCGCGCTGGCCCCGGGTGTGGCCCACGTGGGCTGAACCACATCGCGCCGGTCGGGATCACCCCGACCGGCGCCCAGCCCTGTCTCACAGGTCCACGCGTCGGATCTCCAGCGTGGTCCAGGCACCCACGTGCACCCGGTCGCCGTCCTTCAGGTGTACCGGGTCGCGGCGGACCCGGTCGTAACCGGAGTTGATGGTGGTCCCGTTGGCCGACCCGAGATCCATCACCTCCCACGTCCCGTCCCCGCAGCGCAGCAACATCGCATGCCGACGCGAGACGCCCGGGTCGGCGATCGGGATCTCGGGCGGAGCGGAGCTGGTGCCGGTGTTGCGCCGGCCGATCCGCATCGACTCGCCGGTCAACTCCAGCGTCCACGGCTCCTGTTCGTGCGGGAAGTGCATGTTGTGCGCGTCCGGCCCGTCCCATTCGAGCACCCGCAGGAAGTAGTCGTGATCGGGCACGACGCGCACGGTCCACAGGGTGCGGGTGGCTGTCGGCGACCGCCCGCCCGGCTCGTCGTCCGGCTCCGTGGGCGTCTCGTTCACGATGGGCCTGTCGACGATCGCCGTCGAGGGGTTCTCGTGCCCGCAGCCCTCACAGAACTGGTCGTCGGGCGTGTACTCGGTGGCACAGATCCGACAGATCAGCGTGCCCGGGGGCGGCTGTTCGGCGCGCCAGTCACCGCCGCCGGGCCGCTGCGGATCCTCCGCGACGGTCATGGTGCGCCCGCACTCGTCGCAGTAGTCCGCGGCGGTGGACTGATGGCCGACCGGACAGATGTGCATGAGCGGACCTCCTTCCTGTTCCCCTACCCGACCCGACATTGCCGAGCGGCGACACTCAGTCCCTGGTGGGCGGTCCGACGCGGGCGGTCTTGTGCGACTCGACGTCGATGATCATCATGCCCTCCTCGTCGTTGCGCAGCCGGCTGGTGCCGTCGGCCTCGACCTCGACGACCCGGCGGAGCAGCTTCGCGGTGTGCTCGTCGCCCGCCTCGTCGGCCAGTTCGAGAGCCTGGACCAGGCGTGCGGTCGCGGTGGTCTCGTCCCCCTTCCCGCGCGCCTCCAAGCCTTCCTGGACGGCCTTGGCCAGCTTCTCCCGGCCGGTGACCTTGGCGACCTCGGAGTTGATCCGGGTGGACAGTTCCTCGTCGTCGGTCCACTGCGCGAAGACGCCGGCCTTGGCCAGTTCCAGGCCGCCCGAGCCGTCCGGCAGGACCACCGAGACCTGACACGGCCGGCGCTTGCCGCCCGGGTTGACCTCGTCCGGCTCGACCTCGAGGCAGATGTGGTAGTGCTTGCTCTCGCCGCCCCACGAACCGGTCGGGTAGTCACCGGCGTTCGGTCCGACGTCGGTACGCCGGTCGGTCAGGTCGTCGATCACCGGGTAGGTCTGCTTGACGTACTTCACCCGCGCGTTGTTGATCGTCCGCACGCGCAGGGCCACGTCGGCCACGGCCTTGCCCATCGCGTTCTCCATCATCCTGGTGAAGTCCGCGACCAGGTCGGCCGGTTCGCTCACCAGGCCGATGTCGCCGAGCAGCGCGTTGGAGATCTTGCGCACCTCGTCCACCCGCCAGTCCAGGCCGATGCCGCGGCAGTCGCAGACGAACACGCCCTCACAGTAGGCGATCGCCTCGGCCAGGTCCTGCTCGCGCTCGCTCTCGTTCTTGCCGTCGGTGAGCAGGATCGCGTGCCGGATCGCGTCGCGGTGCGGTTCGAGCAGCCGACGGGCCATCAGCAACCACTGGCCCATGGCGGTGCCGCCGCGCGCGCGGAGCTTGTCCACCTCGCGCTTGGCCTCCTTGCGGCTGCGGTCGTCGGCCGGTACCAGCACCTCGTCGAAGGGATAGACCATCGACGCCATGCCGGTCCCGGAGACCACCGCGAACAGCGTGCCGTCGCGCAGCGTGTCGATCGCCGCCTTGGTGGCCTGCTTGGCCGCCTTGAGCTTGCTGGAGGGGAAGTCCATCGAGCCCGAGGTGTCCACCATGATCACCTCGGCGCCGCGCCTGGCCGAGGCCAAACCCGTCGGCAGTCCGGAAGCCTTGATGTGCGCCACGGCGTGGACCTCGTGTCCACCCATCGGCAGGTAGGCGTTCTGGTTGATCTCGATGGTGAATTCGGGGGCGCCTGACATGAATCCGACTCCTTCGCGTCTCGGGTCAGTCGTGGAGGGGGCCGCGCGCGGCGTCCCCGGGCGGGAGGTACGGGATGAGGGCGACGGTGATGTTGTCCGCGCCGCCCTGGTCCAGGGCGAACCCGGTGAGCAACCGGGCCGCGGCCAACGGCTGTTCCAGCGCGTCCGGGAGAACCATCGCGGCCAGCGTCGGCGCCACCGAGAGGTAGTTCCACAACCCGTCGCTGCACAGCAGCAGCACACCGGGCCCGGAAGGGCGCACGCTGGTCACTCGGGGCCGCACCTCGCCGGCGTCGGCGCCGAGCCAGGACACGATCGCGTGCGCGCGCCGATCCGCGTACGCCTCGGCCTCGGTCATCGCGCCGAGCGCGATCATCCGGGTCGCCCACGAGTCGTCCTCGGTCAGCAGCGCGGAGGGGGTACGCCGGCCCTGCTCGTCGTCGGCCCCGTCCGACTCGCCGACCGCCCCGCGGGGCAGCGTGCTCGCGCCGGGCAGCGTGTCGTCGCCGTCCGCCGGGTCGTCGGCCCCGCTGCCCGGGTCGGCCAGCCAGTAGGCGCGGCTGTCACCCACCCAGCCCACGGTGATCTCACCGGGTGCCATGATCGCCGAGACCAGGGTGCACGCGGGCGCGTTGCCCTGGTCCTCGGTGCCGGGCATCCGGGCCACCGCGCTCGCGGCGGCGGCCACCCCGGCGCTGGTGGCCTTGGCCGGCGCGCATCCTTCGATCAGGGTGGCCGCCATCGTCGCGCACGCGGTCGTGGCGGCGGTCGCCGACGCCTCGTCGGGCCGCGGCGAGGAGGACACCCCGTCGCAGACCACCGCCACCACCCGCTTGCTGCCGTCCGGCATCTCGAACGCCCGCAGCGCCGCGGAGTCCTCGTTGCGCCGGTGGCGCAGGCCCCGGTTGCTCACCATCGCGACCAGGCCGCTCAGGTCGCTCTCCACGTGGTCGCGCGGGTTGAACGGCCGCCCGCACGCCTCGCACCAGCCGTCCGAGCCGATGGTGGCGGTGCCACAGGCGGAGCAAACCGGTCCGTGTCCGCTGGGCGTGGGTACCCGCCGCGGCGGCGGACGTTCGGCCACCGGGGTCGGGGGGATGTCCAGGTCGTAGCCGCACGACTCGCAGTAGCGGTCGTCGGCGTCGCCGGGCAGACCGCAGGACGGACACCCGTCGGGGACGGCCGTCGCGGGCGGCTCGGGCGGCGGGGCGGCCTCGCCCCCGTTCGGGGCGCCCCCGAGCCCGGTCGCGTCCAGTCGTCCATATCCAGCCACTCTGATCACACCCACGTCCACGGTCGCACTTCGTTCGCCCGGTCGACGAGCGCGATGCGCTCCGCATGCGTCGTCACATGCCGGGCCAGATCGCGGTAACACTTTTCCAGGGCGAACCGCAGAGGCTTTTCCTTCAACTCGCTGCCGAGCACCCTCGCGGTTCCATCCGCGCCCCCGACGCCCGAATTTCCCCCGTTCGCACCCGCCTTCACCCACTCCAGGGCCGTCTCCAACAACTCCACGGCGAGCCGGTCGTGCGCCTCGCCCTCCAGCCGCAGCGCCCCGAGCCGATCGGACGCGGTGGTCAGGTCCGGCCCCAGCGGCTCGGCCGCGGCCCGACCGCTGATCCGGGTGCGCAACGCCGCGGTCTGCGCGGCGACATGGTTGGCCGAGGTGTCCGGCACGCTCTCCAGGATGCGGACCGCGCCCGCCCGGTCGCCGGTCGCGAGCAGGCAGCGGGCCAGGCCGAAGGCGGCCGAGACGTACGCGTGGTCGGTCGACCAGACGCCGCGATACTCGGCGGCGGCCTCCTGGTGACGGTCCATCAGCTCGCGGCAGGCGCCCAGCGCGATCCGCGGTGCGGGCTCGCCGGGCAGCGCGCCCCGCACGCCGTCGAAGAACTCGTGGGCGCGCGGGAGATCGTGCTGGGACAGCGCGGCCAGCCCCTCGAACCAGGGCAGTCGCCAGTCGTCGGCGTCGATGTCGGCCAAAAACGCCCGGGCCCGCACCACGTCGCCCTGTTCGATGCACATCCGGACCAGGCGCAGCGTGCCCTCGGCCGAGGAGATGCCCGCGGCGGTGAGCGCGGAGAGCAGTTCGTCGGGGTCGGTGGTGGCGACCGTGGCCAGCAGGTTGGCGGCCGGGTCGAGAGGGTCGACCCGCGGCACCGGCAACGCGCCCGCGATGACCGCGGGATCGGGCGCGGGCGCGAGCAGGCCCGGTTCGGTGTTGCGCGCGGCCACCTCGGCGTGCACCACCCGCGTCTCCGGCCCGAACAGGCCGGACACGCCCGGGCGCGGCTCGCCGGAGCGGATCGCGACCACCTCGCGCAGCACCGCGACGCACTGCTCGGCCATGTCCGCCGCGGAGGCGAAGCGCTGCTCCGGGTCGGGGTGTGTGGCCCGCAGCAACAGGCGGTGGTAGGACTCGAATTCGGTGAACAGCGGCACCTCGGCGGCGGGCGGCAGGGAGGCCTTGTACTTGCGGGTGTAACCGGCGAAGTAGAAGCTGAGCACCGCCATCGTGCGACCGATGGTGAACAGGTCGGACTCCACCGACGGTTCGGCCCGCACGGTCTCGATCTCGGGTGCCTGGTAGCCGACCGTGCCGTAGGTGAACTTGCCCGGCCGGGCCAGGTCGGTGACCGCGCCGAGGTCGATCAGCTTGAGCTGGTCCTCGGTCTGGATCACGTTGTCCGGCTTGAAGTCGCAGTAGACCAGGTTCTGTTGGTGCAGGTAGCCGAACGCGGGCAGGATGTCGATCGCGTAGGCGAGGACCTGCTCGACCGGCAGCACGGCCTTCGGGTCGACCTCGCGCATCTGCTTCAGCCGGTCCATCAGCGACAGGCCGCCGACGTACTCCATCACCAGGTAGGTCTCGTCCTGGCCGGTGAGCGGGTCGGGGTGCTGCACGACGGTCTGGATGTGCACGATGTTGGCGTGCTGGATCTGGGTGAGGATGCGCTGTTCGGCCAGGGCCGCGGCACGCGAGTCGGGGTCGTCGCTGCCGAGCAGGCCCTTGAGCACGACCCACATGTTGTGCGCGGCGGTGTCCTGGGCGAGGTAGACCCAGCCGAAGCCGCCGCGGGCGAGGCAGCCGATGATCCGGTACTGGCCGACCATGTCGTCGCGCTGGAGCTTGGGCGCGAAGGAGAACGGCGTGCGGTCGCGCGGGCAGAAGCCGTTGGCCACCCCGGGTCGGCCGCCGCGCCCGCGCCCGACGGGCTGTTCGCACTTACGGCAGAAGCGCTTCTCCTCCGGGATGACCGGATTGCGGGCCAGCGCGCTCTCGGGGTTGCGGCGCGGCACGTTCGGCATCTCGACCAGACCGCCGCCAAGGCGTCGACTGGTCCCGGTGCTGCCGCGTCGCGAACTGCGCCCGGAGGCGCTGCGCGAGGAGGACGAACCGGCGGTGCCGGCCGTGCCGGACGTACCGGAGGTGCCCGCCGCCCCGGAGACCCCGGACCGCCCCGTCCTCGGGTCGGGTACCGGCGCGCCGGTCGGCAGCGGCTCGTTGCCGCAGGTGTCGCAGAAGCCGTCGTCGATCTCGCCCGGGCAAGGCGGGCGATTGCACTTGATCATCTCTGGTCCCCCTTGTCGTCCGGACGATCCTTGCGTTGCGCGGCGATGACCGCCTCCTGATAGCGGGTCACCACCCGTACCGCCACGTCGAGTTCACACGGTGCTCGCCACAACAGCTCCTTGGCGTGGTCGTACAGCGACTCGAGCACGGCCTCCTCGCCGTGTCCGCCGCGCGCGGCCATCGCCCGGTAGGACTGCACGAGACCGCGCAGTTCGTCCCGCCGGGCCAGTGGCGCGTCGATGTGCCCGCGGGTGGCGGCCAGTCGGTCCCGGGCACCCTGCGCGTCGTTCTCCAGGGCGCTCAACTCGCGCGAGACGCGCACCCAGTCGCCCTGTGTGCCGAGCCCGAAGACGCCGGTCAATCGTTCCCGCAGGGTGGCGGCGCGCAGCGGTACCTCCGGTACCCGCTTGTCGCTGATCCGGGTCAGCACATGCGCCCGCCGCCGGATCGTGTCGCCCTCCTGGTAGTCCAACTCCTCCAGCACGCCCCCGAGTCGCCGGACCCGCTCCTCGAAGCGAGCCCGGACGATGGTCAGGTGCCGCACCTCGTCGGCGATCCGGCGCAGTTCCGCGTCCAGGGCGTCGACGTCCACGCCGCCGATGCGCCGGTCGTCGCCGGCGGTGAGCGCCAGCGGGTCGCTCGCCACCAGGCTACGGGCCGTCTCCAGGCGGCGGCGGACCCCGTCCAGGGCGGCGGTCTGCTCCGGCATCGTGTCGGGGCCGCCGAGTTCGGCGATCCCGGCCTCGGCGGCGGCGATGCCCGCGTCGACCCGGTCCAGGGTGGGCACCAGGCGGGTCCAGACCGCGTCCGCGGCCTCCACGACCGCGGTGGCCTCGCTCCAGGCCGGCGCCATGTCGGCGACCAGTTCGCCCAGGCTCATCCGGTGTACGTGCATGGCCGGGTCGAGCAGGCCGCGCTGCCCGATCGGCACGTCACGCGCGGCGAGTTCGGCGGATTGTCCGAGCAGCAGGAAGGACAGCTCCTCCAGCTCGGGCCGTTGCGGCCTGCCGCGCCGTCCGCGCAACGTCCGGGCCCGGTCCAGGACCGCGCCGTACGCCTCGCGGTGTCCCCACAGCAGGGCGATCGCCCGGCGGCCGACCTCCCAGCGCTCGGCGGTGCGGCCGGTCAGCGTGCCGCCTTCGAGCAGTTGCCGGCCCGGGTGGCTCTCCAGCTCCATCAGGCCGGCGGTAATGCCGTCGTACTCGCCTTCGTGACGCACGATCAACTCGTCGATCTCGTCGCGACCGAGCACGCGAGGGGCTCGGTTCACGGGGCGTCCCGGTATTCGGCCTCGGGCGGCGCGGGCGTGTCGGCCCCGAGCGAGGTGCCCAGATACTCCCGGTACAGCTCGCCCCATCGTCCGTTGCGGCGCAGTTGTTCGAGCACCGCGTTGACGAACCGGACGAAGTCGCCGCGGTTCTTGGCGATCGCCATGCCGTACGGCTCGAAGGTGAGCTTGTCGCCGACCACGACGGTGAAGACGTGGTCCTGTGCCTGGAGTCCGGCCAGGATCGTGTCGTCGGTGGTGACCGCGTCGGCCCGGCCCTGCTGGAGCAGGACCAGGCAGCCCGCCCAGGTGTCGCCCTCGATCACGTTCACCTGCGGGGCCTGTCGGCGCAGCATGCCGATCGAGGTGGAGCCGGGCACCGAGCACACCCGCATGCCGCGCGGCAGGGCGGCCAGTCCGCCCGAGTAGTCGGCGCGGTCGGCGGTGCCGTCGCGTTGCACCAGCAGTCGCTGGCCGGCGCGGAAGTAGACGGAGGAGAACTCGACGCTCTGCCGACGCTCGCAGTTGATCGTCATGGTCTCCGCGACGATGTCCACGTCACCGCGCGCGATCGCCACCGTGCGGTCCTCGTTGCGCACCACCCGGAACTGGATGCGGTTGGGACCGGCGTCGCCGAAGATCGCCTTGGCCACCTCGCGGAGCAGGTCGATGTCGAAGCCCCGCAGCGTGTTGCTCCTGGGGTCGACGAAGCCGAACGGGAAGCTGCTCTGGTCGATGCCGGCGATCAGGAAGCCGCGTTTGCGCAGGGTGTCCATGGTGCTGCCGGCGGGCAGCGCGGTGGGGGCGGGCAGCGAGCCGGCCGGGCGCAGGCTGGCCAGCACGTTCGGGCAGGAGGTGTCCGGCCCCGGTGGGGCCTCGGCGGGTGCGCGCGGCGCACCGGCGGGGGGCGCGGCCGGGCGGGCGTGGTCGCGCTCGGCCGACCCGGCGCCGCACCCGGCGACGGTCAGCGCGAGGGCGCACACCAGTGCGGGCAGGGCGATGCGGGTGCTCATGGCCGGTTGTACCTCCCGACCTCGCGACGGACGCCGTCCACGGTCGCGGCGGCGGCGATCAGGGCCAGGACGCCCATGCCGACGCCGAGGCCGCCGAGCGCGTCGCGGCCCTGGCGGACCGAGCGGGCGAAGTCGCCCTGGTCCTCGGTGACCGCGGCGGCCAGCGCCTCGTCGATCCGGGTGAAGGCCGTGCGCGACGCGCCGTCGGCCTTGGTCACCTTGGCGACGGCCTGTTCGAACTGGCCGTTGCCGTAGAGCGTGATGACGTCGTCGTGGGCCTTCTTCCAGTCGGCGGCGGCGGCCCGCGCGGCCTTGACCTTGGCGAGCGTGGTGGCGTCGGAGCGGGCGACCCGCTCGGCGGTGGCCAGCATTCCGGTCACCGCGGGTCGACCGTCGCGCGCGTCGACGCCGACGAGCCTGCCCCACACCTCGTTGAAGTCGGCCTCGTACTGGCCGTTGTCGCTGCCGCGCATGACCAGGGTCAGGCTCTCGTCGCCGTGTGCTTGCAGGGTCAGGAAGCGGGCCTGGGCCAGCGTCTCGACCGGTCCCCAGCCGTCGCTGCGGCTGCGGTCGAGGTGGTCGCGCGAGTCGCCGGACGCCGCCCACAACCAGCCGATCGACACCAGGGTGGCCAGGCCCGCGATCAGCAGGCCGATGTTGATCCGGCGGTGGGTGCGCCGGGCGAAGAACCACAGCGCGCCGGCGCAGGCCGCGAGGGAGACCAGAAGCAGAGACAGCGGTGTCCACGGGGTCGAGGTCGCGTCGTGGTGGTCGCCCGCGAGGCGCTTTTCGGCGATGTCGTGCAGGGCGGTGGCGGCGGGCAGGATCTTGGCCCGCATCACGTTCTTGGAGGCCGAGCGCAGGTAGGCGGCGCCGACGGTGTTGCCCTGCCGGGTCTCCGCCCGGGCCCGCTCGACCAGGCGCGCGTATTCGGGCAACTGCACGCCGATGACCGCGAGTTTGTCGGCCACCTCGCCGGAGGCGCCCGCGGCGGTGGCCTCGATCAGCTTGCGCGACGCGGTCTCGATCGCCTGCTGGTAGCGCTCGCGCACGTCCGCCGATTCGACGCCGCCTTCGAGCAGTCCGGCCGCCGCGGTCGCGTCGGCGTCGGCGAGGGCCCGGTAGATGTCCTGGGTCTTGACCCCGAGCGGTTCGCTGCCGGTGGCCACCGCCTTGGCCGCGTCGGCGCGCCGGCCCACCTCGAGGACCGCGAACAGTCCGGCGAGCAGGCTGATCAGGACCAGCGCCACGCCCGTGACGAGCATCAGCCCCGGGGTGGTGTTGCCGACCCGAATCAGCCGGCCCACGGATATCCGGCGGGGTCGGAACGCACGGGGGGAACGGCCCGCCGCCCGTGCGGGCGTCCCCGGACCCGGTGCTTGCGAAATCGGAACGGCTGCCGCCAACGCCTTGCCTCCCCCACTGTCGCGTGTGCCCCCTGCCGGTCGACCCGACACACCCTGCCGTCTTCGTCGAACGCCGATCATCGACCGCCGAGGTACCCGGTGAACGCCGTCACCCAGAAGTTATCGCGAGCGTGTCACGGCTCCCGATGGTCTTCCCTCGTTCTCCCCACAAGACCCCTCAGGGCCAGGACACTACCGCTGCCGGCGGGCCACGTGAGCGCGAGACCGGTTCCGATCGGCCGGGCGGCCGGGCGGCGGATCAGCCCGCTGCCGGCGGTGCCGGCGGCGTGTGCGCGCGATGCCGGCGCCCCGGGCGACGCTGGGTTCCATACGCGGCGAGCCCCGTCGATCCGTCGACGAGCGCCCGCCGGACGCAAGCAACGGACACCTACGGGGAGCAACCCATGACATACGCGATCGAGACCGAGGGCTTGGTCAAGCGGTACGGCGAAACCACCGCGCTGGCCGGGATCGATCTGCGGTCCGAGGCGGGCACCGTGCTGGGCCTGCTCGGCCCCAACGGCGCGGGCAAGACCACGATGGTGCGGGCGCTGGCCACGTTGATCAAACCGGACTCCGGCATCGCCCGGGTCGGCGGATTCGACACGGTGCGCCAGGCGCACGAGGTACGCCGGCTGATCGGGCTGACCGGGCAGTACGCGTCGGTGGACGAGGAGATGACCGGGTTCGAGAACCTGCTGCTGCTCGGCCGACTGCTCGACCTGTCCCGTGCCGAGGCCAAGGCGCGGGCCCGCGAACTGCTCGCCCGGTTCGACCTGACCGAGGCGGGCGGGCGCAGCCCCGACACGTATTCGGGCGGTATGCGGCGCCGCCTCGACCTGGCCGCCTCGCTGGTCGGGCGCCCGGCCTTCCTCTACCTGGACGAGCCGACCACCGGCCTGGACCCGCGCAGCCGCGGCGACGTGTGGCAGATGATTCGCGACCTGGTCCGCGACGAGGGCGTGACCGTGTTGCTGACCACGCAGTATCTGGACGAGGCCGATCACCTGGCGAACGACATCGTGGTGATCGACCACGGCCGGGTGATCGCGAACGGCACCTCCGACGAGCTCAAGGCGCAGATCGGCGGCCGGAGCCTGGAGGTGCGCCCGGTCGACCCGAGTCGACTGCCCGACGTGGTCGAGCTGTTGCGCGAACTCGCCGGCCGGGAGCCGTTCGTGGAGCACGAGCGCGGTCAGGCCACCGTCGCGGTGAGCGACGAGGACGTGCTGCCGGTGGTGGTGCGTCGGCTCGACGAGGCGGGCATCCGGGTCAACGAGTTCACCCTGCAACTGCCCAGCCTGGACGAGGTGTTCCTGACCATCACCGGGCACCGCAGCCAGGACTCGGCCGAGCGGGACGACGGCGCGGACCCAAAGAGGAAGGCCGCGTGAACCGACTCCCGGACCGTTACGGCACACGCGTGATGCCGATGCTCGCCCTGCTCCTCACGATCGTCTCCCACCTGGCCCTCATCCCTGGAGCCTCCCGATGACCACGACCACCGTCCGCCCGGCCGACAAGAGCGCCGCCCCGCCTCCCGCCCACGGCACGCCCGGGGCACATCGCAACGACCCGAGCGCCGTGGTGCGGCACACGCTCACCCTCACCTGGCGCAGCCTGGTGAAGTTGAAGAAGCAGAGCGAGCAGCTGATCGACCTGACGCTGCAGCCGATCCTGTTCACCGTGATGTTCGTGTACCTGTTCGGCGGCGCGATCGAGGGCAGCACGCACGACTACCTGCAGTTCGTACTGCCCGGCATCATGGTGCAGACCGTGGTGTTCGCGTCGGTGGGCACCGGCGTCGGGTTGTGCACCGACATGTCCACGGGCGTGTTCGACCGGTTCCGCAGCCTGCCGATATCGCGTATCGCGCCGCTCGCGGGCACCGTGCTCGGCGACGTGTTGCGCTTCCTCGTCGCCATCACGTCGGTGTTCGTGTTCGGCACCATCATCGGTTTCCGGTTCCAGACCAATGTGCTCGCGGTGGCCGCCGCGGTCGGTCTGGTCCTGGTCTTCGCGTTCGCGTTCTGCTGGGTCGTGGCGCTGCTCGGGGTGAGCATGAAGCAGCCGCGCACCGTGCAGGGCATCTCGTTCCTGATGATGTTTCCGCTGACCTTCGGCTCGAACCTGTTCGCCAAGACCTCGACCATGCCGGGCTGGTTGCAGGCGTGGGTGAAGGTCAACCCGGTCACCGCGATCACCAACGCCTCGCGCGGGCTGTTGACCGGGGGCCCGGTGGCGCACCACGCGATCGTGGCGCTGCTGTGGGCGCTGGGTCTGATGCTGGTGTTCATTCCGCTGACGGTGCGTCAGTACAACCGGCGGGTCTGACCCGCTCCTCGGTCTACCACCCGTCGCGCGACACCCACAGCGGTGGCGGCGCGACGGGAAGGTCGGCCGCCACCAGGGAGACCACCTCTTCCCGGGTCATCCCCGTGCCGATGGCCCGGGCCCGGTCGTATTCCTCGGCGCTCATCCGCTCCAGGATCCGCCCGGCCACCCGGTCCGCGTCGACGTCGCCCAGGTCGGGATGGCCGCGCACCACCTGTGCCCCGCCGAGCAGGATCGCGGCCTGCTCCGGATCGCCGCCGAGCAGCGCCAGCGCGGCGAATCCCTCGACGCAGCCCGCCAGGATCGGCATGTCCTGGCTCTCCAACGCGAACGGCAACCCGGTCAGCAGGTCGCCGCGCGCCGCCGCCGCGTCGCCTCGCGCACAGGCCACGTGCGCCCGGCCGACGTACAGGCTGCAGATGAACTGCGGCGGCAACTGCCGCAGTCGCGGCACCGGCGGCAGCGCCGCGAGGGCGTGGTCGTAGCGCTCCGCCGCCTCGTCGAAGTCCCCGACGAAGCGCGCGAGTTCGGCCAGGCCCAGGGTGGTGCCCAGACCGGTGGTGAGCGAGGCGCCGGGTGCGCCGGGCCGGCGCGAGATGTCCTCCATCACCTGCCGGGCCAGGACGATGTCGCCGGCCCGCGCGTGGATCATCCCGCGACGCACCATCAGTTGCGGGATCTCGTCCTCGGCCTGGAGCGCGCTCAGCAGGACCAGCGCCTCGTCCACGGCGGCCAGCGCCGCGTCGTAGTCGGCCGTGTACATCAACAGTTCGGCCAGCCCCGAGATCGCCGAGGACCGTCCCCAGCGGTCCCCGATCGCAGCGAACCGATCCCGGGCGTCGGTCAGGAAGGTCACCGCCTCCTTGGGGTTGCCCAGGTTGACCGCGAAGTGTCCGCGCATGAGCCGGGCCATGGCCTGGACCCACGGGTCGTCGATCTCGTCCGCGTCCTGCAGCGCGGCCCGCAGACCCACGTCGTCGGTGCGGATGATGGCCGCCAACAGCTCCATGAAGATCGGCAGTTCGGGTACCTCGTCGGGTTCGAGCCGACGGGTGATCAGCCGGGCCTCGGCGTAGGAGCGCAGCGCGTTGCCCCGCTCTCCCGCGGAGAACGAGTGCAGCGCGTGGAAGGCGAGCGCCGCGGCCCGGCGGGCCCGCGGCACGGGGCCCGGCAGGGCGAGCGCCTCGTGGCCCCAGGAGTACGCCTCGGCGTGGGTGCCGCGCATCGCCCAGTACCAGGAGAGCGCGTCGACCAACCGGGTCGCCAGCCAGGCGTCGCCGTGGTCGACGGCGTAGCGCAGCAGGAGCGCGAGGTTGTCGTGCTCGGCGGTGATCCGGTTGATCGCCTCGATCTGTCCCGGGCCGCGCAGCCGGGCGCCGGCCGCCTCGACGTAGTCGATGAACCAGCGCGCGTGCCGCTCGGAGGTCGCCTCGGTCTCGCCCGCCTCGGCCAGTTTCTCGCTCGCGTACGCCTGGATGGTCTCCAGGAGCCGGTAGCGGGTCTCGGTGCTGCCCATGACGTCCACCAGCGACTTGTCCACCAGTCCGGCGAGCAGGTCGAGCACGTCGGCGGGGTCGAAGTCGTCGCCGGGCAGCACCGCCTCGGCGGCCTCCAGGGTGGTGCCGCCGGCGAACACCGACAACCGGCGCAGCGCGGTGCGTTCGCGCTCCTCCAGCAGGTCCCAGCTCCACTCGACCACCGCGCGCAGCGTCTGGTGTCGGGGCAGCGCGGTACGGCTGCCGCCGGTGAGCAGCCGGAAGCGGTCGTCGAGGCGGTGCGCGATCTGCGCGGGGGTGAGCGAGCGGGTGCGGGCGGCGGCCAGTTCGATGGCCAGCGGCTGGCCGTCGAGCCGGCGGCAGATCTCGCCGACCGCGCCGATCGTGTCGGCATCGACGGCCAGGCCCGGCCGCACCGCGCGGGCCCGGTCGGCGAACAGTCGCACCGAGGCGTAGCCCAGCGCGTCTGCGGCGTCGACGCCGACCGGCGGCAGGGCCAGCGGGCCCAGCGGGTACAACATCTCGCCGTCGATGCCCAGCGGCTCGCGGCTGGTGGTGAGGATGCGCAGCGACGGCGCGCGGGCGAGCAGTCGGCCGGCGAAGCTCGCGGCGGCGGCGATCAGGTGCTCGCAGTTGTCCAGGATCAGCAGGCTGGGCGGCCCGGTGAACGCGTCGACGATCCGGTCGACCAGGTCGCGCGCACCGGCCAGATGCGGGTCGAGCAGGCCCACCTCGCGGCGGCCCAGCGCCCCCAGGACCGCCTGCGGTACGTCCAACGGGTCGAGCACGGGGGCGAGTTCGACGAACCAGATGCCGCCGTCCACGCCCACGCCGCGGGTCGCGATCCGGCTGCCGGCCTCGGTGCTCAGCCGGGTCTTGCCCGCGCCGCCGGGGCCGACGACGGTGACCAGGCGCGATTGGCCGAGGAGTCGGTCGACCCGGTCCACCTCGTCCTCGCGGCCGACGAAGGTGGTCAGCCGGGCGGGCAGATTGCCCGGGGCCGGGCGGGCGGCGACCGGCGGCGCGGGTGCGGGCGACACGGAGGCGGCGGGCGCGGACACCGGCGCGGGCCGCGAATCGCCACCGCGCAGGACGGCCAGGTACGCCGCCTCCAGGTCGGGCGAGGGGTCGATGCCCAGCTCGTCCGCCAGCCGCTCGCGCAGGTCCTGATACAGCGTCAGCGCGTCCGCCCGGCGGCCCTCCTCGTGCAGCGTGCGGATCAACAGGCCGTACAGCCGCTCGCGCAGCGGATGCTCGCGGGTGAGCTGCTCCAACTCGGCGGCCAACCCCTGGCTGCGGCCCAGGATCAGCTGCGCCTGCACCCGGTCCTCGATCGCGCCCAACCGCTGCTCGGCCAGCCGCGCCGCGGGTCCCAGCGCGAAGCTCGCGTCGGCGGCGTCGACCAGGGCCGACCCCCGCCACATCGCGAGCGCGCGCGTGAGCGTCTCGGCCGCGCCGGCCGGGTCGCGCTCGTCGAGTTGCCGGCGTCCGCGCACCGCCAGTTCGGCGAACACATGCGCGTCCAGGTCGTCGGGGCGGATGTCGAGCCGATAGCCGGCCGGCCCCGAGTCGAGCCCGACGGGCAGTTGCCGGCGCAGTCGGGAGATCAGCGACTGCAACGCGTTTCCCGCGCCGGAAGGGGGGTCCTCACCCCACACGGCCGTGATCAACCGGTCGGCGGAGACCGGTCTGCCGGGGTCGAGGGACAGGCGGATCAGCAGCGCGCGCAGGCGCGCGCCGCCGATCGTCACGGATCGACCGTCGTCGTCCCACGCCTGGAGCGGGCCAAGCACCGAGATGTACACCCCACCACTCTTCCACCCCGACGGGTCGCCCGGGGGTGTCGGCCGGCGGCGCGCGGAGCGCGGTGGGGGTCGGCGACGGGGAGTTGCGCATTGGGAGCGCCCCGGGGCACGGGAACCCGGGACGATCATCTGGAGAATTCACTCGTTCGTGGGATTAATTCCCACTCGTGGGAGTGAGCACCCCGAACAAATCAACCGTTCGGTATCGGATCGGATCCGACTCAGGCGCCGATACGACCGATAAACGTTTGCCACGCACCGGATTCCAGTTCGAGGACCGGACCGGCGGCAACTTTCGAGTCGCGCACCAGGACGGCGTCGGTGTCGGGGGCCGTCTCGACGCAATTGCTGGTGGCCCCGCTGTAGGTGCTGCGCCGCCAGGCGTGGCCGACCGCAACCTCGTGACCTGCGACTTTGCCACCGGAGTGGGAATCGATCGCAGCCTCTTGGGAAACGGACGGGAAATGCGATCCCTGCTTTGTGTTGCTCAAGACAATTCCTTTGCTGTGAGCTCGATCATGGACAAGGATTCACCGTACGACAGTGCGGTCGCGCGGATGTCCTCAAACATCCGCTCATAGACACTGACGTGTTCGGGCTCCTCGAGATAGAGGCTACTCGTATGCGTGTCGAGGACGACCACATCCAGATCGGAAAGTTCGGGGAATCCGATGATCGCGAATGAACCCTCGATCGCGGGGTGTGCGCCGGCGGCGAACGGAAGGATCTGCAACCGCACGTGCGGCCGGGCCGCGGCGGCCATCAGATGCTCCAGTTGGGCCCGCATCGTCTCCCGCCCGCCCACCACCGTGCGCAGCACCGACTCGGAGATCACCACGCTGAGCCGAAACGTCGCCTCGCCCTGCGCGCCGACCCGGTCGAGCACCGCCTGCCGCTCCTGACGCACCCGCACCAGCATGTCCACCTCCTCGGCCGGCATGTCGTCGCGGACTGCCGCGATCACCGCCCGCACATAGTCGGGCGTCTGCAACAGGCCCGGAATGAGCGAGAGTTCGAATCCACGCATACCCGAAGCCTCGGCCTCCAGGCTGAGCAACTCGGCGTAGGAGCTGGGCAGGATCGACGAATAGCTGTGCCACCAGCCGCGCTTCTTGGCCTCGCGGGCCAGGGTGAGCAACGAATCCCGCTCCCGCTCGTCCGCGACCTCGTACAGGTCGAGGAGGATCCGCAGGTCCACCGGTCGTACCCCGCTGCGCCCCAACTCGATCCGACTGACCTTGGAATCCGAGCACTCCAGACGTACGGCGACGTCTTCGAGGCTCAGGCCGCGCGCTTCGCGCAACCGGCGCAGCTCGGTCCCGAGCCTGCGCTGCCGAACGGTCGGATTGGGCGCCATGGCCACGCCGCACCTCCATGTACACGCTGTTGACGCACCGAACCGGAACGTCGGCGCGTCCGATCGGGGGACAGTGTGCCCTACTGGGCGTGGAAGTGTGGTTACTACCGGAATCTTCCCGTGCATCCAAGAGTGGGAGTTGCACACTCGTTGTCGGCCGGGCACGCTCCATGCCGGTCATGACTTACTGTTGTCCACGGGTCGCTCTGGGTGCATGTTCCGGATCGTGCGACCCCCTGCCGCACGTCCGGAGGTCGACATGCCGGTGATGGCGGAGGACGTCCGTCACTATTGCGTTCAGCTGGCCGCCTCGGCACCGGCGGTGGGCCGTGCCCGCCGGACCACCGGCAAGGTTCTGCACGACTGGGGCCTGGCCGAATTGGTCGACGTGGCAGAGGTGTTGCTGACCGAACTGCTGACCAACGTGCTCCTGCACGTCGGTCCCGGCGCCTGGCACGCGCTCACCCTGCTGCACGACGGCGACCTGCTGCGGGTGGAGGTGCGCGACTCGTCGCCGCGCATGCCGATCGCCCGGGTCGGCGACTGGGACGAGGAATCGGGCCGGGGACTGCGGATGATCGACGGCCTGGCGCACGCGTGGGGCGCCGACCGACTCCCGCCGGGGAAGGTGGTGTGGTTCACCCTGCCCCACGCGCCGTAGCCGCGCACCGGCCGGGGCGCGCTCAGCGGGCGGTCGATCCGGCGACCGCGAGCAGGCACTCCTCGGCGAAGGCCAACACCCGCAGGTGATAGGCGCGCGCGGCGTGGTGAAGGCTGATGTTGTGCCCCACGCCGCGCTGGGTGTACGTCTCCACCGTGCGCGCCCGGCGCAGCGACTCCCGTGCCAGGGCCGGTACTTCGGGTCCCGACGGGTGGGACCGCTCGAACTCGGCGACGGTCCAGTGCACCGCCGGCGTCACCCTCGCGAGCACGTCCGGCAGCGTATTCGGGCTCTCCCGCACATCCACGAACTCGGCCATCGGCACCGGCGCCACCACCCGACCCGCCCGGGTCAACAGCGCGGGATCGTAGGACCCCGGCGGCCCGAAGAAGGCGTCCGGGGCGGCGCCTCCGGTCGAGGGCACGAAGTCGCCGTCGGTGGGGACGGCGGCGAACTCGGCGAGCCGGGCCGGGGTGTACCGCAGCGGCACGCCCGCGACGGCCAGGCCGAGCAGATCGTGGCCACGCTTGTCGGCGCCCATGCGCAGCGCCAGGACCGCGCCCATCGAGTGCGCGACGACGAACACGGGCAGGCGCGCCGGCGCGGCGGGGTCGGCGGCGGCCGACGGGTCGGGGTCGCCGCCGGGGACCTCTCCGGGATCCGGCGCCGCGTCGAGCGCCCCCGTCGTCAGTTCCTCGACGAGGGCGAACAGGGCGTCCGCCTGCGCGTCGAGTCCTTGACGGGCCCGGTCCAGGCCCGCGGACGCGCCGTACCCGGGGCGGTCGATCGCCAGCACGGTCCAGCCGAGCGCCGCGCCGAGCAGCAGGAGCGAGCCGTCGGGGGCGCCGTCGCGATGCCAGTAGGCGGCGCGGGAACCACCACCGTGGATCGCCAGGAGCAACCCGCGCGGGCGGACGCCGGCCCCGGGTCGGGCGAGCAGACCCGACAGGGTCGTACCCGCGATGTCATAGCCAACGTTCTCGACCCGGCCGGGCATGGTGCTGACCTCCACGTGCGATTGCCCCCCGATGACACCACATCACCTCGCCGGACATTGACGGGGTATCACCCCCGACCAACAATGTAACGGTGTAACAGAGACGAGGTCGGAGTACGGACGCCCACCCGTCGCGGATATTCACCCCTACGGGACAACGGAGTCACCCTTGAAGCACCAGGACGTGGTCGCCGCCGGGCGGCGCATCATCGAGCACATCACCCACCGCACGCTCGATCTGGGCGCGGCCCCCGTCGTCCTGGACGGCTCGGTCTTCACCGATCCGGTCCGGCACGCCCGCGAGCGCGAGGTGTTGTTCCGACGCACACCGCAGGTGATCGGATGGGCGGGCGAGGTAGCCGAACCGGGCGACTTCATCGCGCGCGACGTGGACGGCGTGCCCGTCCTGGTCACCCGGGACCGGGACGGCGAGCTGCACGCGTTCCTGGACGCGTGCACCCACCGGGGGATGCGGGTCAGCCGGGACGCGCCCGAGACGGAGGGATTGTCCGGGACCGGTTGCGGCAGCGCGCGGCGGTTCCGCTGCGGCTACCACGGATGGACGTTCGGCAACGGCGGCGAACTCACCGGCCTGCCGTCGCGTCCGCAGTTCCCGGGCATCGACCCGAAGCGGTACGGGCTGCGCCGGCTCCCGGTCGCGCTGTCCGCGGGCCTGGTCGTGGTCGGCCTGCGGCCGGAGGTCGAGGTGATTGGCGCGCTGGACGAACTGGCGGACGCCTACGCCGGTTTCCCCTACGACCGGACCCGGGCGGTGGTGAGCGAGCGGTTCGAACTCGACTGCAACTGGAAGCTCACCGTCGACGTCAACGTCGAGGCCTACCACGTACCGTTCCTGCACACCGCGACGATCGACGGCATCGTGCTCAACCACGGCATCGTCGACACGTGGGGACCGCACACCCGCTTCGCGGTGCCGATCGTCGGCTTCGAGCAGCTGGCCGAGGTGCCCGAGGAGTCCTGGCCCGCGCGGTTGCCGATGGTCAACGTGCAGACCGTGCTGCCCTCGACCGTGCTGATCGAGAGCCCGCTGAGCACCACGATGTTGCGGATCTACCCGGGCGATCGGCCGAACCGGTCGGTCGTGCACATGACCGAGGGCACCTGGGAGCCGCTCGGCGAGCAGAGCATCGCCACCGCCAGGGCCAACCACGAGACCAACAAGCGGGTGCTGGTCACCGAGGACTTCCCGGGGGCCGAGTCCTGCCAGCGCGGGTTCGACGGGGGGCTGCCGACGATGGTCGTGGGCATGGGCGAGTCGGCGGTGGCGCACTGGCACCGGGTGTGGGACGACGCGCTCGTCACGGCCGGGGACTGACGGCTCGGGACGGGACGGGCGGACGGGGCGGCGGGCAGAGCACCGGACGGGGCGGGCGAGGCGGCGGGCGAGGCGGGAGTCCGGGCGCCGTCGGGTTATGATCGTCCCGCTCGCGAAACGCTGTGCGGTTCGCGAAGGAGGCGCCTTTGGCCGGGCGCCTCCTTTTCTTTTGTCCGAATCCCGCCTCTGTGCCCGAATCCCGTGCCGCCCAGAGCCCGCGCGGCGGGTGTGCGCGGCGCGGGCGCACGAACCGTTTCCGGATCGTTTTTCCCCGCTCTACCCGTGCCGTGCCGCAGGTCCTACTCTGCTCTCCAGCAAGCACGTCGACGGGTCCCGAAGGGGCGTGGGCGATGCCCGGGGTGCGCACGCTCGAAGAAGTGCTCGACCACGACGGCCCACTCGCCGAGGGGCCGTTACGCGAGGTCGCGGCGGGTATCGCCGACGCGTTGGCCCGGGTGCACGCGATCGGCCTCGTACACGGCAGGCTCCGTGCGGACCAGGTCCTGCTCACCCCGTACGGCCCGCGCGTGACCGGGTTCGCCGGCCGCGCCGACACGGACGACGGCGGCGATCCGTCGGAGGACGTGTACGCCTTCGGCACCCTGATCACCCTGGCCGGCGGCGGGACGTCCTCCGGCGAACTCGGCCCGCTGCTGCGGCGCTGCCTCGACCCCGATCCCGGGCGGCGCCCGACGGCGGTCGACGTGGACCGGGTGCTCACCCCGAGGCCCGCCGTGCTGATGGTGCCGGCCGGGGTGGACGACAGCGCCGACGCACCGCAGGAGGCCCGCGCGCAGGAGCCGCCGACCGGGCGCGGGTTGACCCGTCGGCGCCTGCTCGTCGGGGGCGGCTTCGCGCTTACCGCGGCCACCGTGACCTCCGCCGGCGTCGCCTTCGCGCGCTATGCCGGGGGCGGTGGCTCGCGCCCCAGGATGCGGTGGCGGCGTTCGGTGGAGGGTCGGGTGACCACCCTTCAGGTCTTCGACAACGTCGCCTACTGCACCACGACGGACAACGTGGTGATGGCCGTCGGCACCGAGACCGGGGTCGCGCTGTGGACGGCGCGGACCGAGTCGATGGTCTGGTCCCAGCCGGTGGTCTCCGGCACCGCGATGTTCCTGGCCTGCGTGGCCGGACAGGTCACCGCGCTCGATCCGAGCACCGGCGAGCGGCTGTGGCAGCAGCACGCCGGCGACCAGATCCTCGGCGCACCGGTGCTGTACGGCTCGTCCCTGGTGGTCGGCACCCGGGACGACCGGGTGGTGGGCATCGACATGACGCAGGGCGCGCAGAGTTGGCAGTGGAGCGAGGGCACACCACACGGCGGGGTGATGCCGGCCGTCTCGGAGACCGGCGGCGACTTCCTGTACCTGACCTACAGCGACGGTGCGGTCGGCGCGATCCGCGACGATCGCCGGGAGCCGAGGTGGTCGACCCGGCTCGACTCGCCGATCGCCCGCCCGGCGCGCGCGATGGGCGATCTGGTCTACGTGGTGTCGGGTTTCACGCTGGTGGCGCTGAGCGTGTCGACCGGCGAGGTGCGGTGGCGTTTCCAGGGCGCCCCGGACATGACCGTCCCGGTGGTGACCGAGAACCTCGTCTACACCACCGACGTCGGCGCGCTGTACGCGCTCGACGCGCATACCGGCCGGGAGCGCTGGCGGCAGCCCACCGGCGCGCGGGTGCCCAGTCCGGTGGCCCTGGTGAACGGGACCGCCTATGCCGGCGGCACCGACACGCTGTACGCGTTCGACCCGGTCACCGGCGGGCGGCACTGGCGGCACGGGTTGCCGACCTATCTGACCGCCGCCCCGGCGGGGGCCGGCAAGGTGCTGCTCCTGGGCACGGCCGGGTCCGAACTGGTCGCGCTGGAGACCTGATCCGCCCGGGTCGCGGCGGCGAGCGCGGCGTGGGCGGCCGGCGCGTCGGCCGCGGTCACCGTGATCAGCCGGCCGCCCCCGGCCAACGCGCACACCGCGCGTCCGGGGGCGCTCGACGCCGGTTCGGCCGGGGCGGGCAGGGTCAGCCGGGTGCCCACCACGGTCCCGCCGGCGGTGCCGGCCGGTCCCCGCCACCCCGGCGGCGCGGCGGGGCCGTATGCGCTCCGCTGACGCAGCACCGGCCGCCCGGCCACCACCGCGTCCCAATGCGAGAGCACATCGCCGCAGGGTTCGCCGGCCCGGCCCAGGATCAGCGTCTCCTGGGCGAACAGACTTGCGTCCTCGGCGAGTTCGGCGTGCACGGCGGTGTGGAACGTGGCCCGCGCGGCGACCACGACCGGCTCGGGCGACCAGTCGAGGACGGCGCCGGCGGCGATCAGCAGGTCGACCCGCTGCCGGGCCGGGGTGCCGTCGCCGATCAGCACCACCGCGGCGGCGGCGGTCCGGATCCGCAGCCGGGCGCCCGGCCCCACCTCGACCCGCACCGCCAGGTCGTCGCCGCCGATCGGGCCGGCCGCGCCGCCGACGAGGACCACCTCGGGGATCGGCCCGGGTACGGACACCTCGCGCGGCGCCAGCGGCACCTGTCCGCGCAGTCGGGTCACCACCGAGCGGCCGTGCCGAACCTCCGCGCGGATCAGGGCGGTCGCCCTCACCCGCCGACCGTGGCCGGGCGCGCCGCGGGGACGGGGGCACCCGCCCGCCACGCGGCGATCTGGTCGAGCACCCACGCGGCGACCACGTCCGCGTCCGGGGTCTCGCGCAGGGACAGGAAGGCCACCGGGGTGCCGGGGCGCATCCGGGCCGCGTCCCGGTCCATCACCGCCAGGTCGGCGCCGATCTGCGGGGCGATGTCCGTCTTGTTGATCACCAGGAGGTCGGAACGGCTCACGCCGGGGCCGCCCTTGCGCGGAACCTTGTCGCCGCCGGACACGTCGATGACGAACATCTGTACGTCGGCCAGTCCCCGGCTGAACGTCATGGTCAGGTTGTCCCCGCCGGATTCGATCAGCACCAGGTCCAGGTCCGGATGCGCCGCCTCCAGGTCCTCGACCGCGTCCAGGTTGCCGCTGATGTCGTCGCGCACCGCGGTGTGCGGGCAACAGCCGGTCTGGACCGCGGCGATCCGGTCCGCCGCCAACACCCCGGCCGCGCGCAGGAAGTCGGCGTCCTCGGTGGTGTAGATGTCGTTGGTGACGACGGCGAGCGAGAACCGCCCCGCGAGGACCCGGCACAGCGCGGCGACCAGCGCCGTCTTGCCGGACCCCACGGGACCGCCGACGCCGATCCGCAACGCGCGTGTGCCGGGCGCCGCGGACTCCGGGCGTGTCGGGTGCGCCGACGGCCCGCCGTTGCCGGGTGTGTGGTCAAGATGCAAAGTGGACGACCTCCTCCTGGACGTGCAGTTCGTGGCAGACGTCCAGGCCCACGGCGGACCAGCAGGGCAGCCGGTCCCAGTCGCCGTCGGCGGAGACGGTGCGCGCCGCGTCGGCGGCCTCCTCCGCCACCTGGTCGCAGTGCCCGGCCATCTCGGCGAGCACCACGGTGACCGAGATCGGGTCGAGGGAGAGCAGTTTCACCGCGGCGGCCGCCGGTCCGTTGACCACGTTGGTGGCGGCCAGCACGGCCGCCTCGCGCGCGTCCAGCCGGGCCCGGGTGGCCGCGGCGCCGAGCACGATCGCGTGGTGCGGGGACACCCCGAGCGCGGTCCACGGCTCGGTGGGCCAGGCGGCCTTGACCACCCGGCGCAACGACCGGCCCTGCGCGCGCGAGGCGGCCCGGGCGGGCGCCGACGCGGTCCTGGCGTCGAGTTCGGCGTCGAGTTCGGCCCAGGGCCCGTGTTCGGGCAGCGTGTAGGGGCCGGCGGTCAGCGCGGCGACGGCGGCGAAGGCCGCCTGTACCGCGCCGGTGGAGTAGAGCTTGCCGAGCAGGAATTCGGTGAGCGTGTCGAGATCGTGCACCTCGCCGCGCAGGACCGCGTTCTCCAGACCGCCGGAGTGCGCGTAGCCGCCGGCGGGCAACCGTGAATCCCCGAGCAGGAGCAGTCCAGCACCCATCAGTACCACCTCTTACTGGTCGTAACGTGTCGATGTCGGTCCCGGCCGGTCACCGCAGTCACAGTTCTCTCTCCTGACGGTGAGTCAGCTTTCCCTGACCCTCCGTCAAGAAGCAAGCGTGCGCAATCAGAAAAGGAAATAACGTTGGGCCATCGGCAGGGTTCCGGCCGGCTCGGCGACCACCTTCTCGCCGTCCACCCGGACGGAGAACGTCTCGGGATCGACCTCGATGCGCGGCATGGCGTCATTGAGCGGCATGGCCGACTTGCCCCGACCCCGCACGTCGCCGGTGGGCACGAGTCGACGATCGAGGTTCAGCCGTCCCGCGAGCCCGTCCTCCAGGGCCGCCGACGCCACGAAGTGCACCGAGGTAGCCGCCGCGGTCCGCGCCGCGGCGCCGAACATCGGCCTGGGCAGCACGGGTTGCGGGGTCGGGATCGACGCGTTCGCGTCGCCCATCGCGGCCCACGCGATCGCTCCGCCCTTGACCACCAGACGCGGCCGCACGCCGAAGAATCTCGGGTCCCACAACACCAGGTCGGCGAGCTTGCCGACGGCGACCGAGCCGACCTCGTCGTCGAGCCCGTGGGCGACCGCCGGGCAGATCGTGTACTTGGCCACATACCGCCGGGCCCGCAGATTGTCCGCGGCCCCGTCGCCGGGCAGCGAACCGCGCCGGACCTTGTTCACGTGCGCGGTCTGCCAGGTGCGCAGCACGGTCTCGCCGACCCGGCCCATCGCCTGGCTGTCCGAGCCGATCATGGAGATGGCGCCGAGGTCGTGCAGCACGTCCTCGGCGGCGATGGTCGAGGGGCGGATCCGCGATTCGGCGAACGCCAGGTCCTCGGCGACGGCCGGGTTCAGGTGGTGGCAGACCATCAGCATGTCGAGGTGCTCCTCGACCGTGTTGACGGTGTGCGGCCGGGTCGGATTGGTGGACGAGGGCAGGATGTTGGGCAGTCCCGCGACGGTGATGATGTCGGGCGCGTGTCCACCTCCGGCGCCCTCGGTGTGGTAGGCGTGGATGGTGCGCCCGCCGATCGCGGCCAGCGTGCCCTCCACGAAGCCGGTCTCGTTGAGCGTGTCGCTGTGCAGCGCGACCTGGATGCCGGCCGCGTCCGCCACGCGCAGCGCGGCGTCGATCACGGCCGGGGTCGAGCCCCAGTCCTCGTGCAGCTTGAGCCCGCCCGCGCCGGCCCGGACCTGCTCCCACAGGGCCTCCTCGGACACGGTGTTGCCCTTGCCGAGAAGCACGAAGTTGATCGGTACGCCGTCCAACGCCTCCAGCATGCGGGCCAGATGCCACGCACCGGGCGTGACGGTGGTCGCCTTCGACCCCTCGGCAGGACCGGTCCCGCCGGCGACCATGGTGGTCACCCCGGCGGACAACGCCTCGGGAAACTGCGTCGGCGAGATCAGATGCACGTGGCAGTCCACGGCCCCGGCGGTCAGGATGCGCCCATTGCCCGCGATGATCTCGGTGGACGGCCCGATCACCAGGTCGGGATGCACCCCGTCCATCGTGTCGGGGTTGCCGGCCTTCCCGATCCCACACACGCGGCCGTCCCGGATGCCGACGTCGGCCTTGACGACGCCCCAGTGATCCAGGATCACCGCCCCGGTGATCACGGTATCGGGAGCCCCTTCGGCCCGAGT
This sequence comes from Embleya australiensis, assembly GCF_051903075.1. NCBI lineage: Bacteria > Bacillati > Actinomycetota > Actinomycetes > Kitasatosporales > Streptomycetaceae > Embleya > Embleya australiensis. Next base: position 5,744,171 of record NZ_CP182422.1, on the reverse strand, counting down.
CCGAAGCGACTGCCCCATCGACTCCCGAATCACCTTCCCCCCACCGAAGATCACCTCGTCCCCGGCAGCCCCCAGCGGCCGAGTCAAATCCTCGGTCACCTCCACGAGCAACTCGGTATCGGCCAGCCGAATGCGATCCCCGGTGGTAGGCCCGTACAGAAGCGCATACCGATGCCGATCGACGGTCGTCACCGAGAGCCCTCCCGATCCAAGTCGCCCCCGCGCCCGACCCGCAGCCCCGGCACCACGCGCGCCCCCGCGAGCGGCACCAACTCCACCTCGCGCCCGACACCCGGCTCGAACCGCACCGCGGTCCCGGCCGGCACATGCAACCGATGCCCCCAGGCCGCGTCCCGATCGAACTCCAACGCGTCGTTGGCCGCCGGAAAATGCAGATGCGACCCCACCTGCACGGGCCGATCCCCGGCGTTCAGCACCATCAACGTCACCACGGCCCGCCCGGGATTGAGCACAATCTCCCCCGAGCCCAGCAAGACCTCGCCAGGCACCACGGCCGCCAACGACCGCCGAGCCCTACCCCCACTCACGGAATCGGCCGATGCACGGTGACCAACTTCGTCCCATCCGGAAAGGTCGCCTCCACCTGCACCTCGGCCACCAACTCCGGGACCCCGTCCATCACATCGTCCCGCCCCAGCACATGCCGCCCGGCCTCCTGAAGGTCCGCCACAGACCGCCCGTCCCGAGCCCCTTCAAGCAAAAACGAAGCCAACACCGCGGTGGCCTCGGGATGGTTCAGCCGCAACCCCCGAGCCCGCCGCCGCTCCGCCAGGTCGGCGGCGTAGGACACCATCAACCGCTCCTGCTCATGCGGCGTCAACAACACGCGGCAACCTCCTCCAAGGCCGTACCGACTCGTTGCCCAAGCCTGACCACCCCGTGTTTCCCACCGAAGGAGCCAATGTTAACGGAACGTATCCAACCACTCACACCACACCACAACGGCCTGCCGCGCGCGGGTCCACGACGTGGTCGAGGTTCCGGCGCCGGGGCCCGCGCACAGGCCCGGTCGGCGGCGCGTGGCGCAACTACCCGTGTGTGGCGGGGTCGGAGGCTGTGCGCATGCTCTTCAGCGACGTGTCGAAACCGCGCTTCATGACCCGGCTCAGCGGGCGCTCGACCAGACGATGCAGCAGATAGGCCACGGTCAGCGCGACGACCAGGGCCACCGTGATGGCCCCGCGGTCGCCGAGCCCTCGGTCGCGCAGCCAGTGGATCAGCGTCCAGCCCGCTTCCTGATGGATCAGGTACAGGGGGTAGGTCAGCGCGCCGAACACGGCCAGCCGCCGCCACCGCACCCAGTCGAGGTATCCGAGCGCCGCGGCGAGCACCGCCGCATAGGCCAGCGTGATGCCCACCGACACGGCCGTCCCCGACATCGGGTGCCCGACCGCGTCGTCATAGACCTTCTTCAGACCCGGCACATCGGCGAGCGCCATCAGCCAGGTGAAGCCGACCACGGCCCACAGCAGCAGATTCGGCCCGAAACGATGCATCAGATACATCGTCACCCCGGCGACGAAGTACGGCGCCTGGCGCACCATCGCGACTTCCTCCACGATCGGCGCCCCGGAGCCGTTCGCCAGCAGCGCCACCACCAGCCAGATCCCGCAGAAGGCGAGCACGCGGCGATAGGTCAGGCCCATCGCCACCACGATCGCGAACAGGAGGTAGAACTGGAGCTCCAGCCAGAGCGTCCAGTAGACGCCGTCGACGTCCTTGACGCCCATCCGGCCCTCGAACATGGTGAAGTTCACCAGCACGGTCCTGAGGTCGATGCCGTCCCGCGCGCCCGGCCGACCGAGATCCGGCGCGACGTGCAACACCGTCGCGGTGAGCACGATGGCCGCCCAGAACGCCGGATACAGCCGCACGACGCGGGACACGGCGAAGTCGCCGGCGCGCCGCCCCCAAGAGCTCATACAGATCACGAAGCCGCTGATCAGGAAGAACAGTTCGACCCCGAGCCAGCCGAACCGGGTGATCCGGGTGACGTTCGGGATGAAGTCCTGCGGGGCGCGACCGCCCCAGATCTCCGGAACGCCCGCGTCCGCCGTCCAATGGAAGGACAACACCGCGAGCGCGGCGAACAGTCGAAACACGTCGAGCGCGTACAACCGCGAGCGGCCCTCGCGCCGGGGCTCGGCCGGGGCCGGCGATCCGGCCGGCCGGCTCTCCTCCGACGCGCTGGGCGATCGTTCTTGGACGGGCGCTTCGGGCGAAGTCGACATGATCGGCTTTCTCACGAGAGAGACGAGATGGGTCGAGATACCGGATGCGAGCCGACGCTATCCCAAACCACCCCACGACATCCGCCCCGATGCCCGAACTCCGCCCGGCCGGCGGAACGGGGACTCGCCCGCGCGGTGGACCCGATCCCGAAGCGCCGGCCGGACGTCGCGACGGTCCCGGGCGCCGTGCGGCCACGCCGGGCGCGGCGCCCCGCCGGGACGAACCCCGGCGGGACGCCGCGCCTGGGTCGGATGTCCCCGGCTCAGAACCCGCCGCCCGGCGGCGCCTCGATCGGGTCGGCCGGGTCGAAGTCGAAGACCCGTCCGTAGAACCAGAGTTCGGCCTCCAGGGCGCGAATGATGTTCTCCGCCCGACGGAAGCCGTGTTGTTCGCCCTCGAACGCCAGGTAGACGTAGGGAAGTTTCTTCTCCTTCAGCGCCGCCACGATCATCTCGGCCTGCGCCGGCGGCACCACCTCGTCCTCCAGACCCTGGAAGACCGCCAGCGGGCTGGACAGGCGGTCGGTGTGGTTGATCGGCGAACGGTCCCGGTACACCGCCTCGGCCTCCGGATACGGGCCGACCAGGCGGTCCAGGTAGCGCGACTCGAACTTGTGCGTGTGCCGGGCCAGCGCCGCGATGTCGGCGACGCCGAAGTGGCTGGCGCCGGCGGTGAAGACGTCGTTGCCCACCAGTGCGGCCAGCGTGGTGTACCCGCCCGCCGAACCGCCCCGGATGGCCAGCTTCGTGCCGTCCACAACACCCGTGTCGGCCAGGTGCCGGGCCACCGCCGTGCAGTCCTCCACGTCGACGATGCCCCACGAGTCGTACAGCAGGTTGCGGTACTCCCGGCCGTATCCCGTGCTGCCGCCGTAGTTCACGTCGGCCACCGCGAACCCGCGGCTGGTCCAGTACTGGATCCGCAGGTTGAGCACCGCCGGCGCCTGCGCGGTCGGGCCGCCGTGGATGGAGACGATCAGCGGCGGCAGCGTGCCCGCGGGCGCCTGCGCGTTCGGGTTCTTCGGCAGGTACAACAGCGCGTGCGCGGTGCGCCCGGCCGGCGAGTCGAACTCGATCGGCCGCGGCGGGCTGAACCACCGGGCGTCGAAGCCGAAGTCCCGGGCCGGACGCAACCGTTCGATCTGGAGTGCGGTGCCCCCGGTGGGCGCGAGCCGGACCCGGCGCGGCGCGTCCTCGTCGTCGGGACCGCCCCCGATCACCAGCACCCCGCCGGACACCGCGGCCAGGTCGGACAACCAGGTCAGCCCGGTCTCCACCCGCGTCGGCGGCTCCTCCGGACGGGTCGGATCGAGCACACCCAGGTGCACGAAGCCGCCCGCGTTGACCGTGCAGGCGATCCGGCCGTCGTCGAGGAAGGCGTAGAACCGCTCGCCGAACACCCACTGCGGCCCGCCGATCTCGGCCTCGACCGGCGCCACCGCCTCCACCTGACCACCCGCGCCGACCCGGTACAGGTTCCACCACCCGGTGCGGTCCGAGGCGAACCACAACGCCCCGTCGGGACCCCACTCGGGCTGCACCACCGACTCGCGTCCACCACCCGCGACCGCCTGCGCGCCGGTCGTGCGCGGTCCCGCCTCGATCGCGGCGACCATCAACTCGGCCGCGTCCCACGGCATGTCCGGGTGCGACCACTGGGTCCACGCCAGCGCCGAGCCGTCGGCGGCCGGTCGCGGCGAGGAGACGAAGTCCGGCCCGGTGACCAGGACCCGCGCCGGCTGCGTACCGTCAAGCGGCAGGGCGACGATCTCGTTGACCGCCTCGCCGTGCGCCTCGACCGCGGCCGGCTCGTGGCTCTCGCGCACCGCGACCAGCCACTCCCCCGCCCCCCACTGCCCCGCGGGCACGACGGTGAAGTCCGCGTAGCGCAGCCCCGCCGGCTCCCGCGGCTCGGCGGTGATCGCCACCGGCGCGTCGTCGCCGGGACCCAGCCGGTACAACCGCTGGTCGGTCCAGTTCGCGAAGACCAACACGCCGCCCCGGACCGTCCAGGCCGCGCCGCCGTACTCGTGCACCCGGGTCCGCGCCGAGAAACCCTCCGGCAACACGTCCTCCGGCGCCCCGCCCGGACGCAGGCGCACCAATTGCACGCGCCCGCCCTCGGTCGGCCGCGCCTCGGCCCACCACACCTCTTCCCCGTCGGCCCGAATCTCCCTGGGACTGGCCGCCCCCTCCACCAACCGCTCGGCCGTGATCGGCGAGGGCCAGGAACCGTATGCCTGCGTCTGTTCCGCGTTCATGTCGGCACTCATCCCACGATCCTCGCCGTCCCACGCCGGGAAAGCATCCGGCGGCCCCGGGAAAACCCCGGAAAACCCGGTCGACCCCGGCCGGGTGCACGCGGGATCATGTGCGTATGACGACAGATCTCGACATTCGCGGCGTGCCGATACCCGTCGCCGAGCTGTCGTGGCGTTTCTCCCGTTCCTCCGGCCCCGGCGGACAGTCGGTGAACACCACGGACAGCCGCGCCGAGGTGTCCTTCGACCTGGGCGCCACCACCGCGCTGCCCGACGTGCTCAAGCAGCGTGCGCTGCGCCGCCTGGAAGGGCGTCTGGTCGACGGCGTGCTCACCGTGGCCTCGTCCGAGCAGCGCTCGCAACTGATGAACCGACAAACCGCCGCCCGGCGCCTGGCCGACATCCTGGTCGAGGCCACGGCACCGCCCCCGCCGCCCCGGCGACCGACCAAACCCACGCGCGGCATGCGCGAGCGCCGGCTGCGCAACAAGCACCACCGCAGTGAGATCAAACGACTGCGCCGCTCGACCGGAGACTGATCCCGGGTCCGAACAGGCTCCGAAGCGGACGCAAAGTCGAGATGAAGCGTCGCTTACCGAAGCATTACGGATCACACCCGGAAAACCGGCGCATGAGCACGATTCGCCATCGCAGACTTCGAACGCCGGCCAGTGCCGCGTACCGCAGCGAACGAAGCGAAGGACTCCGGGATGCCCTCCCCCGCACGTGCGCCACACCCACCGCGACCCACGCTCCCTCCCGTCGCGTACCACTCGTGGAGTCATCCGTGACCGCCGTCGGGCGGGCACGTGCCCGCGCTCGGCACGAGCGGCGCACCTCGACGAGCCACCACCGCGAGCCCGATCACGAACACCCGCCCGGGCCGGTGTTCGTGCGCTGGACCATCGCACCCACCGTCGCGGGCGTACCGGAGGTCCGGCACCGCCTGCGCGACCTGTTACACGGCTGGGGGGTCGCCGAGGAGCTGACCGACACCCTGCTCCTGATCGCCACCGAACTGACGTCCAACGCGGTACGCCACGCGGCGATCCGTACCGACCGGATCCGGATCACCGCGGCCCACGGCGGCGCCGAGATCCGCCTCGAGGTCGCCGACGGACACCCCTTCCGCCCGCGCGCGCTCCTGGAGACGGGGCCGGACTCCGAGGACGGGCGCGGTCTGATGATCGTGAAACTGATGGTGGCCGAACTCGGCGGCCGGATCGACGTGGTGTCCTGCGGTGCCGGCAAGAGCATCCGGGTCACCCTGGACACGGACGCCCACGCCTAGCCGGCGCGACCGCGCGACCGCGCGACGGCTCAGTGGAAGGCGTCCAGGCCGGTCAGCGCCTTGCCGATCACCAGCGTGTGCATCTCGGAGGTGCCCTCGTAGGTCAACACCGATTCCAGGTTGTTCATGTGCCGGATCACCGGATACTCCAGCGAGATGCCGTTCGCGCCCAGGATGGTGCGCGCGCTGCGGGCGATCGCGATCGCCTCGCGGACGTTGTTGAGCTTGCCGAAACTGATCTGCTCCGGTCGTACCCCGCCCGCGTCCTTGCGCCGCCCCAGGTGCAGCGCGAGCAACTGCGCCTTGCCGATCTCCACCGCCATGTCGGCCAACTTGGCCTGGGTCAGCTGGAACGCGCCGATCGGCCGGCCGAACTGCTCCCGGGTGCGGGCGTAGTCCAGCGCGGACTCGAAGCAGGAGCGCGCCGCGCCGACCGAACCCCACACGATGCCGTAGCGGGCCTCGCCCAGACAGCTCAGCGGACCGCGCAGGCCCACCACGTCGGGCAACACCGCGTCGGCCGGCAACCGCACGTCGTCCAGCGTCAACTCGCTGGTGATCGAGGCCCGCAGGGACATCTTGTGCCGGATGTCGACGGCCGCGAACCCGGGGGTGTCGGTCGGCACCACAAAGCCGCGCACACCCTCCTCGGTGCGCGCCCAGATCACCGCGACCTCGGCCACCGAGCCGTTGGTGATCCACATCTTGCGCCCGTTGAGCACCCAGTCGTCGCCGTCCCGCTTGGCGTGGGTACGCATCGACGCCGGGTCCGAGCCGTGGTCGGGCTCGGTCAGGCCGAAGCAGCCGAGCGCCTCGCCGGCGGCCATCCGGGGCAGCCAGGTCTGCCGGTGCTCCTCGCTCCCGAAGCGGTGGATCGCGTACATCGCCAGCGACCCCTGCACCGACACCAGCGAACGCAGCCCCGAGTCGCACGCCTCCAGTTCCAGACAGGCGAGGCCGTACTGCACGGCGCTGGTGGCCGCGCAGCCGTAGCCGTCCAGGGTCATCCCGAGCACCCCGATCCCGCCGAGGCCGCGCGCCAGTTCGCGCACCGACGGCAGTTCGCCGCGCTCGAACCAGTCCGCCACGTAGGGCGTGACGTGGTCGGCGCAGAACCGCCGCACGGTGTCCCGGATCGCCCGGTCCTCGGCATCGAGCAGGTCGTCGATGCCGAGCGGGTCGGCCGGGTCGAACGCGGGTGCCTTGGCCATGCGGGTGCCTCCTGGGCTGTTCGGGAGACCCGAGCGGTGTCCGGACGGGCCTCGATAGATTGCCCCGAACATAGATCCGGAACACGGGAGAGCACCACCATGACCGAGCCGCCGCCCGAACCGCATCCCCTCTTCGCGGGGGCGACGGGGCCGAGCGACGAGACGCCCGAGGAGCGCCGTCGCCGACTCGAACAGGAAGAGGAGGACCGCCGCCGGCGCGAACGGCGCGAAGACCTCGCGGAGGGCGCCGGCGAGAGCCTGGGCGACCTGCCCGGGGGCGGCGGGGGTGACGGCGGAGGCGGCTCCGGTGACGGCGGAGGTGGTGGCTGCTTCGGTCGGGGCGGCAACCGCAACCGCGACAGCCGCGACGGCGACGGCGGCTGCTTCGGCGGAGGCGGTGGAGGCGGAGGCGGAGGCGGTCGCGGCGGCAGCGGCGGGGGCGACGGCTGCGGTGGCTGCGACCCCTGCCTGCTCAACCTGCTCTCGCTCCGCCTGATGTGGATCACGCTCACGAGCCTGCTCCGCCCGCGCGCCGGCTCGCCCGCCCACCGCCTCGGTGCCGCCGTCGACCGCTACCGCACCGAGATCAGCCCGAAGACCGCGCCGTGTTGTACCTTCATGCCCACGTGTTCGACCTACGGCAAACGGGCGCTGCACCACCACGGTGCGCTCCGCGGTACGTACCTGACCGCCCGCCGAGTGCTGCGCTGCCGGCCCGGCAACGGCGGCTTCGACCCGGTACCGCCCGCGCGGCCGACGCGGCGACCGCGCTGACCGGTGGTCGGGGCGGGCCCGCGCCCGCCCCGACCCGGGGTCACTTCTTCGGCGACGGCGAGCGGCGCATCTCCTTGTGGATCAGCTTCCACTCCCGGGCGCGTTCGGCCCGGATGCGGTGGTCCTCGCGCGAGGCCATCCACCGGGCCTCCCGCAGCAGCTTGCGATAGCTGTCCAGGCGGCGCTGCGGGAGTTCGCCCGCCTCGATCGCGGCGAGCACCGCACACCCCGGTTCGCTGTCGTGCGTGCAGTCGGTGAACCGGCAGTCGGCCACCAGCGCGTCGATGTCGGAGAAGGTGCGATCCAGCCCCTCGCCGACGTCGTACATGCCCACCCCGCGCATTCCGGGGGTGTCCACGAGCACGCCGCCGTTGGGCAGCGGTACCAACTCGCGCCAGGTGGTGGTGTGTCGGCCCTTGCCGTCGCCGCGCACCGCCTGGACGGCGGTCACCTCGGTGCCCGCGAGCGCGTTGGTGAGGGTGGACTTGCCCGCGCCGGAGGTGCCGATCAGGGCGACCGTCTGCCCGGCGGTGTACGCGTCCAGGACGTCCAGGCCCTCGCCGGTGACGGCGCTGGCGACGACCACGTCGACGCCCATCGCGACCGCCTCGACGTCCGCGCGCAGATCGTCGGCGTCGGCCGCGAGGTCGGCCTTGGTGAGGATGACCAGCGGCCGGGCGCCGCTCTCCCACGCGAGGGTGAGCAACCGCTCCAGCCGACCGAGGTCGGGGGCCGTGTCCAGCGGGACGACCGCCCCGATCAGGTCGACGTTGACCGCGAGGACCTGACCCGCCGAGCGCCCGGACGCCTGTGAACGCACCAGGGACGTACGCCGGGTCAACAGCGCCGCGACGAACGGCTCACGACCGTCGTCGGGAGTTTCCAGGACCGCCCAGTCGCCGGTGCAGGGCAGGTCGCCGCCACCGTGCGCGGCACGCACGGTGCCGTCGGCGGTGACCACCTCGCACAGCGAGCGGTCCACCCGGGCGATCCGGCCGGGGATCAGGCCGTGCCCGCGGTAGGGGGCGAATTCGGTGTCCCGCTCCGCGTCCCAGCCGTAGGCGGCGAGCACGTCGGAGGCGGGAAGGGAGGAAGAAGAGGAAGAGGTGGAACGGGGGTGCTGCTGGGAAGACACGCCGGTGGCCCTTCGAGGGGCGGATCCGCCGACCTGCGCGCCGTCACGACGAACGACGTGGCGCGACTACGCGGTGCGGATCCTGAGGATGGGGGTGGGGTATGAGGTCCAGCCCGTCCGGGCGACCGTCATCAAGGTCGTGGTCACGACATCCACCTCCCACCTGTCTCGTGCGGCTCTGGGCCGCGCTCCGGGCACCGCTTCTCACGGCCCGCGGGCCGCTGGAAAATCCTAGGCCATCACGGGCGCTCGCGTCGAACGTGTTCCTGCTCGCCGAGCACCGGTCGGGTCGGGCGCGGCGGCCACGCGGTGTCGTCCAGCGGCAGGCCCGGCAACTCCTGGCCGGCGGGCATGTGCAGGCTGGGCGGCTGGCCGTTGGTGGGCGGCGGCCCCGGCGGGCGGGGCGGCCGGGACGGCATGCGGTTCTGCGGCTCGGCCGCCCGCCGGGCGCCGTTGGCCCGGCCGTTGACCGTGCCCGCGTCGCCGCGCTTGGCGTCACGCGCGTGGATCGCCCAGCGCTCGGGGAACTCCGACGGCGGCTCGCCGAGATCGGGGAGTTCGCCGTGGATGACGGTGTCCTCCATCTCGTCGTGCTCGCCCGCGGGCGTCCAGTCGCCGGGGGTGCCCCGGTGCCGTCCCGAGCGCAGGTGCTCCATCGCGGCGGCGATCTCCTCGGCGGCCTTCTCCTTGTCCCGCTCCGCGCGGGCCTGGGCGGTCTCCTGGCTCGGCCACACCTGATCGATCGCGGCGTTGACGGCGGCGCCGATCAATACCGCCATGGCGGCGAAGTACATCCACACCATCACCGCGACCGGGGCCGCGAGCGAGCCGTAGACGGTGGGCCCGTCGATGGTGGTGGCCAGGTATACCCGGAGCAGGAAGCTGCCGACGATGCACAGCAGCAGTGCGACCAGCGCACCCGGTATGTCCTCGCGCCACGGCGTCCGCACCGGTACCGACACGTGGTAGAGCGAGGTCAGGAAGCAGACCGAGAGCACCACCAGGACCGGCCAATAGAGGATGTGCACCGTTCCCTCGAAGTGCGGGAACGCCTTGACCACCAACTCCGGGCCGGCCACAAGGAGCGGGATCAGGAACATGCCGAGCAGCAGCCCGACCACGTACAGCGTGAAGGACAACAGGCGGGTGCGCACGATGCCGCGCTTGCCGGACAGGCCGTACATGATCGTGATGGTGTCGACGTAGACGTTGAGCGCGCGCGAGCCGGACCACAGCGCGATCAGGAAGCCGGCCGAGATGATGTCCGCGCGGCCGGAGTCGAAGACGTCGTTGACCAGCGGGACGACCACCTGGTCGATGCTCTTGTCGGAGAGCACCGATCCGGAGGCCTTGATGATGTCGGCCTTGAGGTCGTTGACGGTGCTGCCGCCGATCAGCCCGTGCAGGTAGCCGACGGTGCCGGCCAGGCCGAGCAACAGCGGGGGCAGGGACAGCAGCATGAAGAACCCGGCCTCGGCGGCGAGGCCGGTCACCCGGTGGTTGAAGCAGGAGATCACCGTTTCGCGGAGTATCCGCCACAGTGCGCTCCGCAACCGGATGCGACCGGCCCCTCGCAGGCGAGGTCGTTGTTGGTAGTCCGCTGCCACCCCTTTAAGGTATCCGGCCCGAGGCCCGCCATTCGCCAAGTCGTCGTCCGGGTGAACGACCCCTGACGCGGGGTGTCGCGCCGCACCGCCGCGCGGACCGGTCCGCGCTGGTCAGCGGCTCGGGATCAGCACCCCGGAAAGCCGGCTGAGCACCCTGGCCGCGGTCCGCAGTTCCTCGGCCGGAAGGTCGGCGAAAGCGCTCTCCCAGCTCTCCCGGAACAGCGCGTCGAGCCGGTACAGCTCGCGCCGCCCGGCAGGGGTGAGCCGAGCCACCGAGCCGCCCCGCCCGCGCCCGGCCCGCACCGCCTCGACCAGGCCCTCGCGCCCGTGTACGTCCAGCAGGTCGCGCACCGCGGCCGGGGACAGCCCGAGCACCCGGCCCAGCCGCTCGTTGTCCAGGTCGAGTTCGTCGGCGAGCGTCGCGAGCAGGCGATAGCGGGCGGCGTCGGCGTCGACCGGATCGGCCCGCCCGGCGCGGTCGGCGCGGATCGCGGACAGGAAGCCGTTGAGCGCGTAGCGCAGCGTCTCGACCGCCTCCTCGCGCCGCGGCTCGGGCCGCTCGGCGGCGGGCGCGGCGCCGGCCTCGACCACACAAACGGAGCGCGTTCTGCGCCGAGGCACACCCAGAATCTCGCCTGGCATACCGATCAGCTCCTCGTCCACTGTGGTGCGTGGGTCGTGATACCGCCCGGGGGTGCGTGATCCGACCACCCGTACCGTAACCAACCGCGGCGACGATCCATGCCGCGGTCGACCGCGAAAGATCATCTCATCCCACATGATGGGCATGGGTGTTCGACATATGAGATGGCTGTTCGCATCCCGGACACTGATGGACGGCTATCTGGCTCCATGTCAATCTTTGCGACATGTCTCGCGCCGGTATTGCTCTCGTAGGTCGACTCCACGTCGACCTCGGACGCATGTCCAGCGCCGTCTGTTCGCCGGTCTGACGACCCGCCCGCCGCATCAGCCTGCCGGGCGCGCGGTCGCACCGGCACCACGACTCTCACGGCCGGTCCGGCGAGGGTGCGGCCGGATGCTCCACCGTGCGTCCCCCACCGATCCGCCCGGAGGACGCTCCCCATGGCCGCCACTACCGACACCGCCGGCAGCGGTCCCCGCGCCCGCAAGACCGCTCGCCATCGTGGCGAGGGTCAGTGGGCCCTCGGCCATCGTGAACCGCTCAACGGGAACGAGCAGTTCAAGAAGGACGACGACGGTCTCAACGTGCGAGCCCGCATCGAGAACGTCTACGCCCACCGGGGCTTCGCCTCGATCGACCCCAACGACCTGCGCGGACGCATGCGGTGGTGGGGCCTGTACACGCAGCGCAAGCCCGGGATCGACGGCGGCAAGACCGGCGTGCTCGAACCGCACGAGCTGGACGACGAATACTTCATGCTGCGCGTGCGGGTCGACGGCGGCCGGCTGAACCTGGCCCAACTGCGGGCCATCGCGGAGGTCTCCGAGCGGTTCGCGCGCGGCACGGCCGACATCACCGACCGGCAGAACGTGCAGTTCCACTGGATCCGGATCGAGGACGTCCCGGAGATCTGGCGGATCCTGGAGGGCGTCGGCCTGTCCACGACCGAGGCGTGCGGCGACACCCCGCGCGTGGTGCTCGGTTCCCCGGTGGCGGGCATCGCCGAGGAAGAGATCATCGACGGCACCTGGGCCATCGACGAGATCAACCGCCTCTACATCGGCAAGCCCGAATACTCCAACCTGCCGCGCAAGTTCAAGACCGCCATCTCCGGATCGCCGCTGCTCGACGTCGCGCACGAGATCAACGACGTCTCCTTCGTGGGTGTCGTGCACCCCGAGTTCGGTCCGGGCTTCGACGTCTGGGTCGGCGGGGGGCTGTCCACCAACCCCAAGCTCGCGGTCCGACTGGGCGCCTGGGTGCCGCTGGAGGAGGTGCCGCAGGTCTGGGAGGGCGTCATCTCGATCTTCCGCGACTACGGCTACCGCCGGCTGCGCAACCGCGCTCGCCTGAAGTTCCTGGTCGCCGACTGGGGGCCGGAGCGCTTCCGCGAGGTGCTGGAGAGCGAATACCTGGAGCGCAAGCTGATCGACGGCCCCGCGCCGGACGCGCCCGCGCAGGTGTGGCGCGACCACGTGGGCGTGCGTCCGCAAAAGGGCGGCGGCTTCTACGTCGGCTTCGCCCCGCGCGTGGGCCGGGTGGACGGCGCCACGCTGGGCAAGATCGCCGACCTGGCCGAACGGCACGGGTCGGACCGGGTACGCACCACGGTCGAGCAGAAGATGCTCATCCTGGACGTCGCCGAGGACAAGGTGGCCTCGCTCAAGGAGGGCCTGGAGGCGCTCGGTCTGCGGGTGGACCCGAGCCCCTTCCGGCGCGGCACGATGGCCTGCACCGGCATCGAGTTCTGCAAGCTGGCGATCGTGGAGACCAAGGGCCGCGGGATCACGCTGATCGACGAACTGGAGCAGCGGCTCCCGGAGTTCGACCAGCCGATCACGATCAACATCAACGGCTGCCCGAACGCTTGCGCGCGCATCCAGGTCGCCGACTTCGGCCTCAAGGGCCAGTTGGTCCTGGACGAGAACGGCGAGCAGGTCGAGGGCTACCAGGTGCACCTGGGCGGCGGCCTGGGCCTCGACCCCGGCTTCGGTCGCAAGATCCGCGGCCTCAAGGTGACCTCGGCCGGGCTGGCCGACTACATCGAGCGGGTGCTGCGTCGCTTCGAGGAACAGCGCGGCGAGGGCGAGCGCTTCGCCCAGTGGGCCGTGCGCGCGACCGACACGGACCTGTCGTGAGCGCCGCCGGCGGTGCCGAGCCGGGCCAACGGGCCGTGCCGTTCTACTGCCCCTTCTGCGGCGACGAGGACCTGCGTCCGCACGAGGAGGGGCACGGCACCTGGTTGTGCTCGGCCTGCCGGCGGGCGTTCTCGCTGAAGTTCCTCGGCCTGGTCTTCCCAACCCGGCACAACCCCGACCACACGCACCAGTCGATCGCACAGGAGGAGGGCCGATGACCGTCACCGAGAGCACCGACCTCGAAGCGCTCGCCGGCCGGGCGGCGCTCGAACTGGAGGACGCGACCGCGTCCGAGATCCTGGCCTGGACGCACGAGCAGTTCGGCCCGGCCTGGTGCGTGACCTCCTCCATGGAGGACGCCGTGGTCGCGCACCTGGCCTCGAAGGTCGCCCCCGGGGTGGACGTGGTCTTCCTCGACACGGGCTACCACTTCCCCGAGACCATCGGCACGCGCGACGCGGTCGACGCGGTCTACGACGTGAACGTGATCACCGTGCACCCGGAGCTGACCGTCGTCGAGCAGGACGCGAAGTACGGCCCCGCGCTGCACGATCGTGATCCCGACGCGTGTTGCGCGATGCGCAAGGTGGCGCCGCTGGAGCGGGCGCTGACCGACTACCGCGCGTGGGCCACGGGCCTGCGCCGGGACGACTCGCCGAGCCGGGCGAACACCCCGGTCGTCTCCTGGGACGCCCGTCGGCGCAAGGTCAAGGTCGCCCCGATCGCGCGCTGGACCCAGGACGACGTGGAGGCCTACATCGCCGAACACGGCGTGCTGACCAACCCGCTCCTGATGGACGGCTACGCCTCGATCGGCTGCGCGCCCTGCACCCGCCGGGTCGCCCCCGGCGAGGACGCCCGCGCGGGACGCTGGGCCGGCCTGGGCAAGACCGAGTGCGGGATCCACGCATGACCGGCCCGATACGCACCACGGCACCGTGCTCGACGAAGACGAAGGAGGGGTTGGCGTGACCACGACGATCGACAAGGGCACCGCACCCGGAGCCCTGACCCACCTGGACGCGTTGGAAGCCGAGTCCGTGCACATCTTCCGCGAGGTGGCGGGCGAGTTCGAGAAGCCGGTCATCCTGTTCTCCGGCGGCAAGGACTCGATCGTCATGCTGCACCTGGCGCGCAAGGCCTTCTGGCCGGCGCAGGTGCCGTTCGCACTCCTCCACGTCGATACCGGGCACAACTTCCCGGAAGTCATCGAATACCGCGACGCGGTGGTGGCCGAGCACAACCTGCGGCTGCACGTGGCGAGCGTGCAGGAGTTCATCGACAACGGCCGGCTGCGCGAGCGCCCCGACGGCACCCGCAACCCGCTGCAGACGGTGCCGCTCCTGGAGGCGATCGAGGCCAACCGCTTCGACGCGGTGTTCGGCGGCGGCCGGCGCGACGAGGAGAAGGCCCGCGCCAAGGAGCGGGTGTTCTCGCTGCGCGACGAGTTCGGCGCGTGGGACCCGCGGCGCCAGCGGCCGGAGTTGTGGCAGCTGTACAACGGCCGGCACCGCGTCGGTGAGCACGTGCGGGTGTTCCCGATCTCGAACTGGACCGAGCTGGACGTGTGGCAGTACATCGAGCGGGAGAAGATCGCGCTGCCGCGGATCTACTTCTCGCACGAGCGCGAGGTCTTCGAGCGCAACGGCATGTGGCTCTCCCCCGGCGAGTGGGGCGGACCCCGGGCCGGCGAGGCGGTCGTGCGGCGCGTGGTGCGCTACCGCACGGTCGGCGACATGAGCTGCACCGGTGCCGTCGACTCCCCCGCCGCCACGGTGGCGGACGTCATCGCCGAGATCGCGGTGAGCAGGCTGACCGAACGAGGTGCCACGCGCGCGGACGACAAGATGTCCGAGGCCGCGATGGAGGACCGCAAGCGCGAGGGGTACTTCTAGTCATGAGTGGGACGTCCGAGATTTCCCCGACGGCCGGCGCGGCCGTCGACGATCGTGTGGGCCTGCTCCGACTGGCGACCGCAGGCTCCGTCGACGACGGCAAGTCGACCCTGGTGGGCCGGCTGCTGCACGACTCGAAGTCGGTGCTGAGCGACCAGTTGGAGGCGGTGACCCGGGTCAGCAACGAGCGCGGCCAGGAGGAGGCGGACCTCGCGCTGCTCACCGACGGCCTGCGGGCGGAGCGCGAGCAGGGCATCACCATCGACGTCGCCTACCGCTACTTCGCCACCGCCCGGCGCCGGTTCATCCTCGCCGACACCCCGGGGCACGTGCAGTACACGCGCAACATGGTCACCGGCGCCTCCACGGCGGAGCTGGCCGTGGTGCTGGTGGACGCGCGCAACGGCGTGGTCGAGCAGACCCGGCGGCACGCGGCGGTGGCGGCACTGCTGCGGGTGCCGCACGTGGTGCTCGCGGTCAACAAGATGGACCTGGTCGACTACAGCGAGGAGCGCTTCGCCGAGGTCGCCAACACGTTCACCGAGTACGCGAAGGCGCTCGGGGTGCCGGACGTGCGCTCGATCCCGGTGTCCGCGCTGCGCGGGGACAACGTGGTGGACCCCAGCTCGCACATGGACTGGTTCTCCGGGCCGACGCTGCTGGAATACCTGGAGACGGTGCCGGTCGAGACCGACCCGACGCAGGAGCCCGCGCGCTTCCCCGTGCAGTACGTGCTGCGGCCGCAGTCCGACGACGAGTACCGCGACTACCGGGGCTACGCCGGACAGATCGCCTCCGGCGTGTTCCACGAGGACGACGAGGTGGTGGTGCTGCCGTCGGGGCAGCGCACCACGATCGCGGGCATCGACCGGCTCGGCGTCCCGGTCCGGCAGGCCCGGCAGGGCGAGTCGGTCACCTTGCGGCTCGCCGACGACGTGGACGTCTCGCGCGGTGACCTGATCGCGCCGATCGACGAGGCGCCCACCCCGACCCAGGACGTGGAGGCGACCGTGTGCCACGTCGCCGACCGTCCGCTGCGCACCGGCGATCGAGTGCTGCTCAAGCACACCACCCGCACGGTCAAGGCGATCGTCAAGGACATCGCCTACCGGCTGGACCTGGACGCGCCGATCGACGGCGAACTCGGCCACGAGCAGCACCCGACCGAACTGCGCGCCAACGACATCGCGCGGGTGGTCCTGCGTACCGCCCAGCCGCTCGCGCTCGACGACTACGCCGTCGGCCGCCGTACCGGTTCCTTCCTGTTGATCGACGAGGCCGACGGCTCGACGCTCACCGCCGGCATGGCCGGCGCCGCGTTCGCCGCGCCGGGCCGATGTCACGGCTGATCCGAACGCGGGTCTGACCACCCGCTTTTGACGCTCCGTCAGCCCTGTCCGCAGTTCGCCCGTCGCCCATCACATTCGTCATCCCGGCCCGCGCCCGACGGCGCGGGCCCGAGGGAAGGTCCCCGCATGTCCGTTTTCGGGACGCATTTCGGCCAATATCGCCGCAGATCCATCCGTACCGGCTTCGCCGCCGCCCTCCTCCTGCCGCTGCTCGCGATGTCCGCGTGCGGCTACGGCTCGGACAAGAAGGACGACAAGAAGAACACGCCGGCCGCGGGCGCGGGTCCGGCGACGGCGGGCGGCGCGAAGGCGGGCACCTCGGCCTCGCAGATCCGCCTCGGCTTCTTCGCCAACGTCACCCACGCGACGCCGCTGATCGGGCTGAACGAGGGCTTCTTCGCGAAGGAGTTGGGCACCACCGAGATCAAGCCGCAGGTGTTCAACGCCGGCCCGGCCGCGATCGAGGCGCTCAAGGGCGGTTCGATCGACGCGACCTACATCGGCCCGAACCCCTCGATCTCCGGGTTCACCAGCACCAACGGCGAACTTTTGCGGATCGTCGCGGGCGCCACCTCGGGCGGCGCGTCCCTGGTGGTCAAGCCGGGCATCAACGGGCCCGCCGACCTCAAGGGCAAGAAGATCGCCTCGCCGCAGCTCGGCGGCACCCAGGACGTCGCGCTGCGGGCGTGGCTGAGCAAGGCCGGCTTCCCCGTGGACACCTCCGGCAAGGGCGAGGTGAGCGTGGTTCCGACCGACAACGCGCAGACCCTCGCCGCGTTCCAAAAGGGCGACCTGGACGGCGCCTGGCTGCCCGAGCCGTGGGCCACCCGCCTGGTCGTGGAGGCCAACGCCAAGGTGCTCGTGGACGAGCGCACGTTGTGGCCGGAGGGCAAGTTCGTCACCACCGACCTGATCGTGTCCACCAAGTTCCTCAAGGAACACCCGGACACCGTCGAGGCCCTGATCAAGGGTCAGGTCGCCGCGAACGACTGGGCGGCCGGCAACCAGGACAAGGCCAAGGCCGCCGTCAACGCCAAGATCACCGAGTTCGCGGGCAAGCCGCTCGCGCAGAACGTGCTCGACGCGGCGTGGCCGAACATCGCCATCACCAACGACCCGCTCGCCGCGTCGCTGGTCAAGCTCTCCGAGGACGGGGTCGCGGTGGGCGTGACCAAGAAGCTCGACATCCACGGCATCTACGACCTGACCATCCTGAACAAGGTCCTCACCGCCGCCGGCAAGCCCGCGGTGAGCGACGCGGGCCTGGGCCCGAAGAAGTAGCGCCCGCGCCCGTTTTGGCCCCGGGCCGCCCGGCCCGGGTGAGCACTTCCCGCCCGACGCGCCACCGAGAGAGGTGATCCGGACATGACCCAGACCATCAGCGAGGCCACGCCCCAGGCCACGACCCCCGTCGGAACCGGCTTCGCGGTCCGCCTTGACCAGGTCACCAAGGTGTTCGGCCGAGGTCGCGGCGCGCCCGTCCTGGACGGCATCGACCTGACGGTGGCCCCGGGCGAGTTCGTCTGCCTCCTGGGCGCGTCGGGCTGCGGGAAGTCGACCCTGCTCAACCTGATCGCCGACCTGGACCGGCCCACCTCGGGCACCATCGAGGTCTCCGGCGGCCGCCCCGCGCTGATGTTCCAGGACCACGCGCTGTTCCCGTGGCTGACCGCGGGCAAGAACATCGAACTGGCCCTGAAACTGCGCGGGGTGCCGCGCGAGCAGCGCCGCGCCGAGGCGAACGTGCTCCTCGATCTGGTCCGGCTCGGCGGGGCGTACGACAAGCGGGTGCACGAGTTGTCCGGCGGCATGCGCCAGCGCGTCGCGCTGGCCCGCGCGCTGGCCCAGGCCGGCGATCTGCTGCTGATGGACGAGCCGTTCGCCGCCCTGGACGCGATCACCCGCGACGTGCTGCACGACGAACTGACCCGGATCTGGGCGGAGACCGGCCGCTCCGTGGTGTTCGTGACGCACAACGTGCGCGAGGCGGTACGACTGGCCCAGCGCGTGGTGCTGATGTCCTCGCGTCCGGGGCGGATCGCCCGTGAATGGACCATCGACATCCCGCAGCCGCGTCGGATCGAATCGGCCGGCGTATCGGAGTTGTCCGTCGAGATCACCGACCACCTGCGAGGGGAGATCCGCCGCCATGGCCGCGCCTGATCTGACCAAGTCCGCCCCCGGGGCGAGGGCCGACGCCACGGAGGCCGACGCGGAGGACCTCGCCGGGCTCGAAGCGGGTCTGGACGCGCTGGAGACGTACGACAAGGAGCGCACGTCGTTCGGCCGGGTGCTCCTGGAGAAGGTACTGCCGCCGGTCGTCGCGATCCTGCTGGTGCTGCTGGCCTGGCAGGTCGCCTACTGGATGGAGCTCAAGCCCCGCTACGCGCTGCCCAGCCCCGGCGAGGTGTGGGACGCGTTCATGGTGCAGTGGCGCAAGGGCACCGTCTTCGACATCCTGTGGACCAGCCTGTCCCGAGGCATCCTGGGCTTTGCGATCGCGGTCGCCATCGGCACTCCGCTGGGTCTGCTCGTGGCCCGGGTGAGCTGGGTGCGGGCGGCGATCGGGCCGATCCTGTCCGGGCTCCAGTCGTTGCCCTCGGTCGCGTGGGTGCCGCCGGCGGTGATCTGGTTCGGGCTGAACAACAGCGCGATCTACGCGGTGGTGCTGCTCGGCGCGGTGCCCTCGATCGCGAACGGCCTGGTGTCCGGCATCGACCAGATCCCCCCGCTGTACCTGCGCGCGGGCCGGGTGCTCGGGGCGCGCGGGCTGAACAGCGTGTGGCACGTGATGCTGCCCGCCTCGCTGCCCGGCTACATCGCCGGCCTCAAGCAGGGCTGGGCGTTCTCCTGGCGCTCGCTGATGGCCGCGGAGCTGATCGCCGCCGGGCCGGAACTGGGCGTGGGCCTGGGCCAGTTGATGGACCAGGGCCGAGACCTGGGCGACATGCCGATGATGTTGACCGCGGTGGTGCTGATCCTGATCGTGGGTATCGGCATCGACATGCTGGTGTTCAGCCCGATCGAACGTATGGTCCTGCGCCGGCGCGGTCTGACCGGAAGCAGATAGCCGTGAACCTCGCTCCCCCGCTCCTGGCCGTCGCGCACGGCAGCCGCGATCCCCGGCATGCCGCGGCGATGGCCGCCCTGGCCGCGCGGGTGCGCGCGCTGCGGCCCGGGTTGCGGGTGGAGATCGGCTACCTGGACCACTGCGGCCCGCGCGTGCCGGAGCGGTTGGCCGAGTTGGCCGAGACCGGGGCGAGCACCGCGGTCGCGGTGCCGCTGCTGTTCACGCCGGCGTTCCACGCCAAGCAGGACGTGCCGAACGTACTGCGCCACCGCAAATTGACCGTGCGGCAGACGGCCACGCTGGCCCCGTCCCCGCTCTTGCTCGACGCTTTGAACCTGCGCATGCACGAGGCCGGGGTACGGCCGGGAGACGCCCGCTACGGCGTCGTCCTGGCCACCGCCGGCTCCACCGATCCGGAGGCGAACGCGGTGACCACCATCGTCGCGCGGGAGTGGCGGCGTACCGGTTGGTGCGCCGTGGTCCCCGCGTTCGCCTCCGTCCACCAGGGCTCCACGGTCGCCGCCGCGATCGAGGGGTTGCGCGCCCTGGGCGCCGAGCGGATCGTGGTGGCGTCCTGCATGCTGGCGCCCGGGATCCTGCCGGACCGCATCGTCGAACAGGCGCTGGCGGCCGGTGCCGAGCTGGTCACCGAACCGGTCGCGGACACCCCCGAAATCGCCCGGTTGGTCCTCGACCGCTACGACGCGGCGCTGCCGTCGAGATCCGGGCTCTCCGCCTGAGTCCGGACCGGTACCATCACCGGCGTGATCGACTCGGTGGCCGGCGAACGTTCGGTGCTCGTGCGCGCGTGTGCGGAGGTCGGAGTGCCGTCCGCCGACGCGACGTTGCTCTCCTTCGGCGAGAACGCGGTGTTCGCGCTGCCCGGTCCGGGACTGGTCGCGCGGGTGGCCCGAGGGGCGCATCTGGCCGAGCGCGCGCGGCGCGAGATCGCGGTCGCGTGTTGGCTGGCCGAACAGGACTTCCCGGCGGTGCGACCGGCGGCCGGCGTCGAGGCCCGGCCGGTGTTGGTGGACGGACGCCCGGTCACCTTCTGGGAGTTGTTGCCGCCGGCCGAGCGTGAGCCGAACGTGGCCGATCTGGCCCGGCTGTTGCGCAAACTGCACGCGCTGCCCGCGCCGCCGTTCGCGCTGCCGGCGCGGCATCCGCTGGCGCTGGTGGAGACGTGGTTGGACTCGGCCGACGCGGCGGTGGGGCTGGCCGACCGGCGCTATCTGTCGGCGCGCCGCGACGAGTTGGAGGCGGCCTGCCGCGAGCTGACCCCGGCGCTGCCGACCGGCCTGATCCACGGCGACGCGCTGCTGCGCAACGTGGGCGTACACGGCGGCCGGGCGCTGCTGTTGGACTGGGAGACGGTCGCGCACGACCTGCGCGAGTTCGACCTGGTGCTCACCCCGATGGCCGCCGCCCGCTACGGCCTGCCCGACGGCGCGGAGCGGCGGTTCGCCCGCAAGTACGGCTTCGACGTGACCGAGTGGCCCGGCTACCGGGTGCTGCGCGACACCCGCGAGTTGGCCGCCACCGCGTGGGTGGCCCAGCACGTACCGGGCAACCCGGCGGCGGAGGAGGAGTTCCACCACCGGGTCCGCACCCTGCGCACCGGCGACACCGAGGCGCGCTGGCACGCGTTCTGACGAGCGCTCCGGCGTTCGACCGGCACGCGTTCCGACCGGGCGCCGCGGCGCTCACGAGGTTCGCTTGCCCGCCGCCCACAGCTGCTCGAACTCCTCCTGGAACAGCGGGTAGAGCCCGCGCACGGACCCGCCCGCCGCGTCGGCGCGCAAGACGAACGCGGGCGACTCGACACCGCGCGCGTGCCGCAGATACGGCTGGATCAGCCCCACGTCCCCGTCCACCAGGTAGGCGCCGAAGCGCGGCGCCTCGTCGTAGAGCCGGATCTCGATCCGGCGCGGCTCGCGCAGCTGCGCCCGGACGCGGCGCATGTGCAGGATGTTGAGCGTGGTCATCCGGGACAGCAGTCCCTTCTTGATGCCCTCGTCGCGCTCGCGCTGCTTCATCGCGTCGCCCGCCGGGTTGAGGAAGAGCAGCCGCATGTCGCACCCGCCGGCGCCGAGTCGGGCCAGATCGCGGCCCGAGTAGTTCTGGCACAGCAGGTTGAGCGAGACGCCCATCGCGTCGATCCCGCGCGCGCCGTCGACCAGGTCGGCGAAGGGCAACCGGCGCTGCAGCGCGGAGCGGTCCTGGAAGACGCCCACCACGTCGGCGTAGCGCCCGGCGAACAATTCCTCGACCGCGTCCAGGGCCAGCCGCCGGTCGCCCTGTTCGGCGAGCGGCCCGTCCAGCATGGCCAGCACGCGCAGGCACGCGCGTTCCACCTGGGCGAGCACGTCGGGTGAGAGCACCCGGTTGCGGGCCACGATGTGCCGGCCGATCTCGACCTCCTCCAGGGCGCGTTCCAGCTTGCGCCGGTCCGGCAGGAAGGGCTCGAAGCACCACCAGTTGCGCACCATCAGCTCGCGCAGTTGCGGCAGGGTCAAAAAGGCGATCAGCTCGTCGTCGGCGGGGTCCACGATGTAGCCGCGCCGGCGGCTCATCTCCCGTACCGCCTCGGCCCGTTCGACCCATTCGTTCTGCGCGTTGCCGGCTGCGGCGAGCACCCACGCGCCGTCGTCGTGCGGGTGCTCGCCGGGTCCGTAGACGGGGACGAGCACCGCGCTGATCACCGCGCGCAGCCGCTGCTCGATCAGGTTCAGGTACACGTACGCCCGACCTGCCCGGCGCCCACGCAGCAGGGCGGCGGCCCAGTCGTCCTCGGTCCAGGCGAGCGTCGCGGGGTCTATCCCCGGCAGCGGGTCGGGCGGTCCTGAACCGTCCAGGACGGCGGTGCCGGTGGCCGCGTGGCGGGGGCCGGGCAGGCCGCCCGGGTCCAGGGCGAACGAGCCGGTGTCGGTGAGTCCGACGGTGCCCGGGACGCCGGCGGCGCCGCCCGGGGGGTCGCCGTCGGGATAGGGGGCGTACGGGTCCGGGAAGGTGTCGCCGCCCGAGCCGAATCCGGTCGTGCCGTCGAGACCGGTCGTACTCGTCCCCGCCGCGGGATCCTCGTCGGTTGTCGAGGGTGGCGGGTTGGACTCCCGATCGGCCATCGCGTCCCATCCGTTCGTCGTCGAGCCGGAACCGAACGAGCGTATAGCGAAACCCGGCAGCCTCGGGGGGCCCGCGTGGGCCGGTCGGCGTGCCCCGTTCGGGTGACGAATCCACCGGCATTACCCGGATGGCGTAAGGCGATTGGGGGGACTCGACGCGCTCTGGCAATTTCTGCCGAGCAACGCAATGTCCTAGCGAAACAATTGCCGGATGGGAGAGGGTCTTCCCTCCTCCTGGTCCGGGGCGCAACCGGGACGGATCGACGATCCGTCTCATCCGGCAGGAACCGTGGCACCCAGGAGGTCGTCATGTTGGCCACGAACAGCAGGATCCCGGCGGCACACGAGGGCGCCGAGGACGATTTCGCCCGGTATCGCGATGTGGTCGCGGGGATCTTCGCGCACCATCGGCGCACCGCGGTCCCCGGCACCGACGGCGTGGCGTGCTCGTGCGGCGACGCCTGGCCCTGCCGGGAGGAAATGCTCGCCGCCGAACTGCTCGACTGGATCTGACCGTTACGACCACAAATGATCGGCAACGATCGGTTCGGCCGGCCGGACGACGCCCGATCCAGGCATGAAATCCACCCGACCGGGGGACGCCTGGGTGGATTGCACCCCCGGATCGGGTCCGGTACGGGAGACTGCAAGCTGCCGAAATGCTGCCGAAGCACGATCCGCGACAAAGCAGGTTGCTCATGCAGGTCTGGCCCGGTCATTCGTATCCGCTGGGCGCCACGTACGACGGCGCCGGCACCAACTTCGCGGTCTTCTCGGAGGCCGCCGAACGCGTCTGGTTGTGTCTGCTGGACGAGGAGGGCACAGAGGAGCGCATCGAGCTGCGCGAGGCCGATGCCTTCGTCCGGCACGCCTACCTGCCCGGGATCCAACCCGGGCAGCGCTACGGCTACCGCGTCCAGGGCCCGTTCGACCCGGCCGCGGGCGCCCGATGCAACCCGAACAAGCTGCTGCTCGACCCGTACGCCAAGGCGATGTGCGGCGAGGTGCACTGGCACGAGTCGATGTACGGCTACTCGTTCGAACACCCGGATCTGATGAGCACCACCGACTCCGGGCCGCACACGATGAACTCGGTGGTGATCAACCCCTACTTCGACTGGGGCGACGACCGGCCGCCGCGCACCGGCTACCACGACACGGTGATCTACGAGGCGCACGTGCGCGGGTTGACCCGCAGCCACCCGGGCCTGCCCGAGGAGATCCGCGGCACCTACGCGGGCATGGCGCACCCGGCGGTGATCGAGCACCTGGTGAGCCTGGGGGTGACCGCGATCGAGCTGATGCCGGTGCACCAGTTCGTCCAGGACCACCGGTTGTCCGACCTGGGGATGCGCAACTACTGGGGCTACAACACGATCGGCTTCTTCGCGCCGCACGCGGCCTACTCCTCCACCGGCGAACGCGGGCAGCAGGTCCAGGAGTTCCGCTCGATGGTCAAGGCGCTGCACGCGGCGGGCATCGAGGTGATCCTCGACGTGGTCTACAACCACACCGCCGAGGGCAACCACCTGGGCCCCACGCTGTCCTTCCGCGGCCTGGACAACGCGTCCTACTACCGGCTCGCCGACGACAAGCGCTACTACCTGGACACCACCGGCACCGGCAACAGCCTGCTGATGCGCAGCCCGCACGTGTTGCAGCTGATCATGGACTCGCTGCGCTACTGGGTCACCGACATGCACGTGGACGGGTTCCGCTTCGACCTGGCCGCCACGCTGGCCCGGCAGTTCCACGAGGTGGACCGGCTGTCCTCGTTCTTCGACCTGGTCCAGCAGGACCCGGTGGTCTCCCAGGTCAAGCTGATCGCCGAGCCGTGGGATGTCGGCGAGGGCGGCTACCAGGTGGGCAACTTCCCCCCGCTGTGGACCGAGTGGAACGGCAAGTATCGCGACACGGTGCGCGACTTCTGGCGCGGCGAGGAGCGCACTCTCGCCGAGTTCGGCTCGCGGCTGACCGGCTCCTCCGACCTGTACCAGGACGACGGCCGCCGACCGATCGCCTCGATCAACTTCGTCACCTGCCACGACGGCTTCACGCTGCACGACCTGGTGTCGTACAACGACAAGCACAACGCGGCCAACCGTGAGGACAACCGCGACGGCGAGAGCCACAACCGGTCCTGGAACCACGGCGTCGAGGGCGAGACGGACGACCCGGACATCCTCGCGCTGCGCGCGCGCCAACAGCGCAACTTCATCGCCACGCTGCTGCTGTCCCAGGGCGTACCGATGATCGCGCACGGCGACGAGTTCGGCCGCACCCAGCAGGGCAACAACAACGTCTACTGCCAGGACAACGAACTCTCCTGGGTGCGCTGGCCCGAGGGCGAGGGTCCCGACCTGCTCGAATTCACCCGGATGATGACCCGGCTGCGCGCCGAGCACCCGGTCTTTCGGCGCCGCCGCTTCTTCCACGGCAGATCCGTCCAGGGCACCCACGACGAGCTGACCGACATCGCCTGGTTCACCCCCACGGGCGAGGAGATGTCGGACGGCGACTGGTGGGCGGCCGCGGCCAAGTCGGTCGCCGTCTTCCTCAACGGCAACGCCATCTCGGAACCGGACCCGCGCGGCCAGAAGATCACCGACGACTCGTTCCTGCTGCTGTTCAACGCCTCGCACGAGGCCGAGGAGTTCACCATCCCCGCGGACCTGGGCCGCTCCTGGACCGTGGTGGTCGACACCGCCGACGACAAGACCGTGATCCACGAGCCCAAGTCCCGCCCGACCATCGAGGGCGGCGCCGCCCAGACCGTCGAGCCCCGCTCGCTGGTGGTCCTACAACGACCGTGACCCGATCACCCGCCGGCGTGGGTTTCACCACCCCGGCGGGTGGTAGGTCGCGGATGTCCGGGGAAGCTTGTCGGCATGACCTCGTCGCCTTCTCGTGTTCCGACCGGCACCTACCGGCTCCAGCTGCAACCCGCCTTCGGGTTCGCCGAGGCCGCCGCCGTCGTACCCCGCCTCGACTCGCTCGGGGTGAGCCACCTGCACCTGTCGCCGATCCTGCAGGCCGTCCCCGGATCCACCCACGGCTACGACGTGGTCGACCACTCGCGCGTGTCCGCCGACCTCGGCGGCGAGGACGGGCTGCGCGAGTTGGCGACGGCCGCCGCCGCACACGGGCTCGGCATCGTGGTGGACATCGTGCCCAACCACATGGCGGTGCCCGCCCCCGAGTCGCTGAACCGGCCGCTGTGGGAGACGCTGCGCGAGGGAGCCGACTCGCCCTTCGCCCGCTGGTTCGACATCGACTGGACCCGGCACGACGGGCGCGTCCTGCTGCCCGTACTCGGCGGCCCGGTCGAGGAGGTCGCGGACGAGCTGATCGTGGACGGCCACGTGCTGCGCTACCACGACCACGAGTTCCCGCTCCGGCCCGGCACCGAAAAGCTCGCGCTCGACGAGCTGCTCGCCGCCCAGCACTACGAACTCGCGCACTGGCGGCGCGCCGACACCGAGCTGAACTACCGCCGCTTCTTCACCATCGCCGGGCTCATCGCCCTGCGCCAGGAGGACGACGAGGTCTTCGCGGCCACTCACGCCACCATGGTGCGGCTGCTGAACGAGGGCCTGATCCACGGGCTGCGGATCGACCACCCCGACGGCCTGGCCGACCCGCGCGCCTACCTGGAGCGGCTGCGCGCCGCCGCGCCGAACGCGTGGATCGTGGTGGAGAAGATCCTCTCCGACGAGGAGACCCTGCCCGCGGACTGGGCCTGCGACGGCACCACCGGCTACGACGCGCTGCGCCGGGTGGACAACCTCTTCCTCGACCCCGAGGGCGCCGACCCGCTGCGCGCGCTGCACCGCGAACAGACCGGGGTGCGCGAAGGCTTCGACTACCTCGCGCAGGAGGCCAGGGCCGAGGTCCTCGCCGGCGGCCTGGCCACCGAGTTCGCCCGACTGCGCCGCACTCTGGACCGGCTGGAGCCGGTGGCCGGCGCCGGCGACGTCGGCCGCGCGCTGCCCCCGCTGCTGACCGCGTTCCCCACCTACCGCCCCTACCCCGGCGCCGGCCCCGGCTCGATCGCCGCGATGGCCCGGGCGCTTACGGGAGTGCCGGGGCAGGTCTCCGAGGCGGCCCGCGAGATCGCCGAACTCGCGCTCGCCGATGGGGAGTTCGGCATCCGCTTCGGGCAGGTCGCGGCGGCGCTCGCGGCCAAGGGCGTGGAGGACCGCGCGTTCTACCGTTGGTACACCCTGAGTTCGCTGAACGAGGTCGGCGGCGCGCCCGACACGTTCGGGTTGGACATCGCCGGCTTCCATGCCGCCTGCCGGCGCATGTCCCCGACCACGATGACCACGCTGAGCACCCACGACACCAAGCGCAGCGAGGACGTCCGGGCCCGCCTGTCGGTGCTCGCGGAGATCCCCGAGGACTGGGCGCAGCGGGTGCACGCCTGGAACGACCGGTCCCGACCGCACCGTTCCGAGTTCCGCTTCGGCCCGGACGGCTACGACACCTACCTGCTGTGGCAGACCCTGGTCGGCGCCTGGCCGCTCACCCCGGACCGGGCGGTGGGCTACTTGCGCAAGGCGATGCGCGAGGCGGCCCGGGAAACCACCTGGACCGACCCGAACCCGGACTACGAGGCGGCGAGCGAGGCGTTCGTGCGCGCCGTCCTCGCCGACGACGAACTCACCGCCGATATCGCCGACTTCGTGGCCGTGGTGGACCGCGCCGCACACGCGGTCTCGCTCGGTGCCAAGCTGGTCCAGCTGACCATGCCGGGCGTACCGGACGTGTACCAGGGCGGCGAACTGGCGCTGTACACCCTGGTCGACCCGGACAACCGGGCCCCCGTCGACTTCGGGCGCGAACACGGCCCGCTGGACACGCTCAAACTCAAGGTCACCTCCGCCGCGCTGCGGCTGCGCCGCACGCATCCCGACTGGTTCGCCGGCGCCTACACGCCGCTGCGCGCCCGCGGCAAGGAGGCGGATCACGCCATCGCCTTCATCCGCGGCGGCGAGGCGATCACCGTGGCGACCCGGCTGCCGGCCGGTCTCGCCGCCAAGGGCGACTGGGGCGGCGCGCTGCTCCCGCTGCCCGAGGGCCGCTGGGTCGACGCGCTGACCGGCGGCACGTACACCGGCCAGGCCCGCCTGCGGCACATCCTGGAGGACCTGCCCGTCGCCCTGCTCACCCGGGGCTGACCGGCCGGGGCCGGCGCCCGGCCGTTCCCCTCCGCTCGCACCCGTTCCCCCCGTTCGCACCCGTTCCCGGAAGGACACAACCATCGTGGTCAGGTTCGAGGTCTGGGCTCCGAAAGCGTCGTCCCTGGAGGTCGTCGTCGACGGCCGACGCAAGCCGATGCGCGACGCGAACCGGCCGGGGTGGTGGCAGGCGGACGTGCCGACGGCGGTACACGGCAGCGACTACGCGTTCGCCATCGACGGCAACGACCCGCTACCCGACCCGCGGTCGCCGTGGCAGCCCACCGGCCCCGACGGCCCGAGCCGCGTGGTCGACCACGCGGCGTACGCGTGGGGCGACGGGGCCTGGACCGGCCGGCCGCTCCCGGGCGCGGTCGTCTACGAGCTGCACATCGGTACGTTCACCACCGAGGGCACGTTCGCCGCGGCCGTCGAGCGGCTCGACCACCTGGTCGATCTCGGCGTCACCCACGTCGAGGTGATGCCGGTGTCCGCCTTCCCGGGCCGGCACGGGTGGGGCTACGACGGCGTGTGCCCGTGGGCGGTGCACGAGCCCTACGGCGGCCCGGAAGGCCTCAAGCGGTTCGTGGACGCCTGCCACGTGCACGGCCTGGGCGTGATCCTGGACGTCGTCCACAACCACCTGGGCCCGTCCGGGAACCATCTGCCCGCCTTCGGCCCCTACTTCACCGACCGCTACCGCACCCCGTGGGGCTCGGCGGTGAACCTGGACGGCCCGGGCTCCGACGAGGTCCGCGCCTACCTGGTCGGCAGCGCGCTGATGTGGCTGCGCGACTACCACGTGGACGGACTGCGCCTGGACGCGGTGCACGCGCTCGCCGACAACCGCGCGGTGCCGTTCCTGGAGGAGTTGTCCGAGGCGGTGGACAAGCTCGCCGCCGCCACCGGCCGGCCGCTGTTCCTGATCGCCGAATCGGACCTGAACGACCCCCGCGTGGTCACCCCGCGCGAGAGCGGCGGCATGGGCGTGCAGGCCCAGTGGAGCGACGACTTCCACCACGCGCTGCACGCCCTGCTCACCGGCGAGCGCCAGG
This sequence comes from Embleya australiensis, assembly GCF_051903075.1. Classification (NCBI taxonomy): domain Bacteria; kingdom Bacillati; phylum Actinomycetota; class Actinomycetes; order Kitasatosporales; family Streptomycetaceae; genus Embleya; species Embleya australiensis. The sequence continues at coordinate 5,715,185 of NZ_CP182422.1, read as the reverse complement.
GCTACTACGGCGACTTCGGCTCGATGGGCACCCTCGCCAAGACGCTCACCCGGGTCTGGCTGCACGACGGCACCTGGTCCTCGTTCCGCGAGCGCACGCACGGCCGCCCGGTGCCCACCTCGCGGATGCCCGCGTACCGCTTCCTGGGCTACCTCCAGACCCACGACCAGGTCGGCAACCGGGCCACCGGCGACCGGATCTCGGCGACCCTGCCGCCGGCGCTGCTCGCGGCGGGCGCCGCGCTCGTGCTCACCGCGCCGTTCACCCCGATGCTGTTCATGGGCGAGGAGTGGGGCGCGTCCACGCCCTGGCAATACTTCACCGACCACACCGACCCGGAGCTGGCCGAGGCGGTACGCAACGGCCGCCGCGCCGAGTTCGCCTCGCACGGGTGGGACGTGGCGCAGATCCCCGACCCGCAGTCGGCGCAGACCGTGCGCGACTCGTGCCTGGACTGGAAGGAGCCCGCCCGCGCCCCGCACGCGGCCCTGCTGGCCTGGTACCGGCGGCTGATCGCGCTGCGCCGGGAATGGGAGAACCTGACCGACCCGGACCTGACCCGGGTGCAGGTCAGCTTCGAGGAGACCGCCGGCTGGCTGATGGTGCACCGGGGCGCGTTCCGTACCGCGGTCAACCTGGCCGAGCAGCCCGCGACACTGCCGATGGGCACCGGGGCTGCGGAGATCGTCGCGGCCTGGGACGACCGCGCGGAGATCCGCCGGGGCCTGGTCGGCACCACGCTGCGGCTGCCCGCGACCTCGGTCGCGGTGGTCCGGATCGGCACCCGCTAGCGGGTGCCGCCTCGCCGACCGCGACCGGCGTCCTCGGCCGTCGGGAACGCTCAGGCGTCGAGCAGGCGCTTGCGCTCGGCCTCGACGTCGAAGTCGCCCGCCGGGTAGCGGGGGTCCAACTCGGTCAGGTGCTCCAGGAGCAGCCGGCTGATCGCCCAGTTGCGATACCACTTGCGGTCGGCCGGCACCACATACCAGGGCGCCGCGTCGCTGTCGCACTTCTCCAGCGCGGCCTCGTAGGCGGTCCGGTAGTCGGGCCACACGGAACGCTCGTCGATGTCGGCCGGGTTGAACTTCCAGTGTTTGTCCGGGTTGTCCAGCCGGGCGAGCAGGCGTTCCTTCTGCTCCTCGGGCGAGATGTGCAGGAAGACCTTGACCACGGTCACCTCGTCCTTGGCCAGGCCCTGCTCGAAGCGGTTGATCGTGGCGTAGCGGCGCGACCAGACCTGACGCGGGACCAGGTTGCGCACCCGGGCGATCAGGACGTCCTCGTAGTGCGAGCGGTCGAACACGCCGATCAGACCGGGCCCGGGCACCTGGGTGCGGACCCGCCACAGGAACGGGTGGGCGAGTTCCTCCTCGGTCGGCGCCTTGAACGCGTGGATGTGGCAGCCCGACGGGTTGAACTGGCCGATCACGTGCTTGACCGTGCCGCCCTTGCCGGAGGTGTCCATGCCCTGGACCACCAGGAGCACCCGGCGGCGCGCGCCGCCGGCCACGGCCTGCGCGTACAGACGCTCCTGGAGTTCGGCCAGCCGGGGTCCCATCGCGCCGATGTCGGCGAGCGCGTCGGCCTTGTCGCCCGCGAAGCTCGGCGTGGCGCGCGGGTCGATCGCGGCCAGGTCCACGGGGCCGCCCGGCAGCCGCAACGCGGCCCGTACGGACGGCACATCGGCCGGGGGCGCGTACTTCTCGGCGGGCGCCTCGACGAGCACCCGGAGCCGGGGCGGGGCGGGCTCGGGCCGCTGCTCGGCCAGGCCCGGCTCGACGGCGGGCGGGGCGGTCGGGTCGACGGCGGGCTCGGCATCGGGGTCGGCGTCGGGGTCCGGATCGTCCACCGGGTCGGCGACCAGGTGTACGGCCGGGCCGACGGCGGGCTCCGGGTCCGCGGCCGGTGCCTCGGCGATCGCGCGCTCGGCCTCGGTCTGCTTCGCGAGTGCCTTGGCCGCCTTCGCGGCCTCGGCGGCGACCCGCTCGGCCGCGGCCTCCAGCGCCTCGGCGGCCTTACGGTCCGCCTTCTTCGCGGCCTTCTTCGCCGCCTTGGCGAGGTCGGCCTGCGCTTCGCGCTCGGCCTTGAGCACCTTGGCCGCCTTCTTCGCGGCCTTCTTGGCGGCCTTGGTCGCCTCGTCGACCCGATCCGCCTTCGCGGCTCGGGCGGCCTTGTCGGGCTGGGCGGCCTTGTCGGGCTGGGCGGCCTTGTCCTTGGCGGCCTTCGCGGGCTTGTCGAGCTTGGCGACCTTGTCGAGCTTCGCGGGCTTGGCGGCCTTGTCGCCCTTCGCGGGCTTGTCGAGCTTCTCGGCCTTGCCGGCCTTCGCGGGCTTCTCGGCCTTGCCGGCCTTCGCGGCCTTCTTCGTGGCCGTCGCCCCCTTCACGACCGCCTCGGCGTCCGGGGCCTCGCCCAGGCCCACCGGCGTCGACCCCTTCGTGCCCCGGTCGGCCCTGCCTGCACTCCTGCCGTCGGCCTTCTTCGCCATGCCGCTGCCTCCGCGTCGTCGGGACCCGGGTCCGATGATGCCGCACCGACCCGTCGATCGCCCACGGGCGGCACCCCGGCAGCGGTGGATCAGCGAGAGGCGGGGATGCGCTCGGCGCCGTCGCGGGCCATCGAGACCAGGCGCGAGATCGCGCGCAGGTACTTCTTGCGGTAGCCGCCGCCGAGCAGTTCCTCGGTGAACAGTTCGTCGAAGGGCACGCCCGAGGCCACCACCGGCAGTTCGCGGTCGTACATCCGGTCCGCGAGCACCACCAGACGCAGCGCGGTGCCCTGGTCCTCGACCGGGTGCACCCCGCGCCAGAAGACGCCGGTGATCCCGTCGAGCATCGCGCCGTAGCGGCTGGGGTGCACCGTGGCCAGGTGCGCGAGCAGCGCGGGGAAGTCGTCCAGCGCGGCGCCGTCGGGCGCGGCCTCGGCGGCCGCGGTGACCATGTCCTCGGCCACCGGCGCGGGCGCCGCCGGCAGGCCCCGGTGCCGGTAGTCCTCGCCGTCGATGCGCAACGCCTCGAAGCGCGAGGACAACCCCTGTATCTCGCGCATGAAGTCCTGCGCGGCGAACCGTCCCTCGCCGAGTTTGTCCGGCAGCGTGTTCGAGGTCGCGGCGAGCTTGACGCCGGCGTCGGCGAGCTTGCCCAGGAGGGTGGACACCAGGACGGTGTCGCCCGGGTCGTCGAGTTCGAACTCGTCGATGCACAGCAGCCGGTGTCCGGACAGCGCCTCGACGGTCCGCCGGAATCCGAGCGCGCCGACGAGGTTGGTCAGCTCGACGAAGGTGCACAGCGACTTCGGGCCGGGCGAGGCGTGCCACAGCGAGGCCAGCAGGTGGGTCTTGCCGACGCCGTAGCCGCCGTCGAGGTAGATCCCGCTCGGCCCGGCCGCCTGCTCCCGGCGGAACCAGCGGCGCTTGGCGCCGTCCCCGTTCAGCTCCGCCGCGAACCGCTCCAGCCGGACCACGGCCGCGGCCTGCCCGGGTTGATTCGGGTCGGGGATGTACGTGTCGAAACGCACGTCGCCGAACCGCGGCGGCGGCACCATCTCGGCGACGAGGCGGTCGGCGGGGACGCTGGGGTGGCGCGTGGTCAACGACACAGGAGCTACGGACACGATCATCAAGCCTACGACGCGTGCGAAACTCGGTCGCATGCGCCGTCTCCTTCCCGTGCCCTCCACCCCCGACGAACCCGACGTCGACCTGGTCGAGGCCTATGCCTATCCCCCCGACCGCACCTGGCTGCGGGCGAACATGGTGGCGAGCCTGGACGGCGCCGCGCAGGCCCCCGACGGCCTGTCCGCCGGTCTGTCCTCGCCCGCCGACAAGCGCGTGTTCGGCGTGCTGCGCGGCCTGGCCGACGTGATCGTGGTGGGCGCCGCCACCGTGCGCCAGGAGGGCTACCGACCGCCGCGCCCCAGGCCCGCCTACGCCGCCGCCCGGGCCGCCGCCGAACAGTTGCCCGCGCCGGTGATCGCGATCGTCTCGCGCAGCCTCGCCATCGACTTCACCACGCCGCTGTTCACCGAGGCGGTCACCCCCACCATCGTGATCACCTGCGAGGAGGCCCAACCCAAGGGCCTGGCGGCGGCGGCGGAGTACGGCGACGTGCTCCTGGCCGGGCGCGACCGGGTCGACCTGGGCCTGGCCCTCGACGCGCTGGCCGCCCGCGGGCTGACCCGGCAGCTCACCGAGGGCGGCCCGCACGTACTGGCGCAGATCGCCGCGTGCGGCCGGCTGGACGAGCTGTGCCTGACCGTGAGCCCGCTGCTGACCTCGGGACCCGCCCACCGGCTCCTGGCCGGCCCCGCGCTCCCCGAGGCACAGGCGATGCGCCCGATCTCGATCCTCGAGGAGGACGGCGCGCTGTTCTCCCGCTACGTCCGCGCGTAACGCGTACCTTCGGCACCCGGCCGGGGCCGTTGCGGCGCCCTCGGCGGCGCCCGCCGGTCGGCGAAAGTGGGAGGGTGAACTCCCGGGCAGACGGGGCACAGACACCCGGCTCGGCCGATGGATCAAGGGAGAGTTGCGTGTACACGATCGTGCTGCTCGTGGAAAAGGTCCTCAACGAGGCGGACGTCGCGTTCGTGACCGGCCTGCACGAGGGCGTCGACACGTCGTTCGTGGTGGTCCTGCCCGGCAAGGCCGACCATCGCAAGCTGCTCCAGGCGCTGGACGACGTGGCCCTGGTACGCCTGGACGAGGCGGCCGAGGACATCGAGCAGCGCCCCGGCCCCGACGACGGAGCGGAGGCGGCCCGGCGCACCCTGGAGGCGAGCGTGGCGGCACTGCGCGCGAGCGGCGCCGACGCCGTCGGCGAGACCACCCCGGGCCGGGACCCGCTGGACACCCTCAAGCAGATCGTCGACCGGCACCACGCCGACGAGGTGATCGTGCTCACCGACCCGCACTTCATCGAAGAGGTCTTCCACCGCGACTGGGCCTCGCGGGCCCGACAGAACGTGGGCGTGCCGGTGCTCAAGCTCTTCGCACACGATGTGAGCTGACACAATCGCGGGGAGCCCGCGCCGAACGCGGGTCCACCCCACTCGAAGGAGCCCGCTTCATGGCACCCCCCGCCGAGCCCGTCGACCTCGGCAGCCCGTTCTTCGTCGGCATCGGTGGCGCCGGCATGTCGGGGCTCGCCAAGATCCTCGCGATCCGCGGCGCGAGGGTCTCCGGCAGCGACGCCAAGGACTCCACCCAGGTGTTGGCGCTGCGCCGGCTCGGCTGCACGGTGCACGTGGGCCACGATCGGGCGAACGTCGCCGAGGACGTCTCGTGCGTGGTCGTGTCCTCGGCGATCCGGGAGGACAACCCCGAACTGGTCGTCGCGCGCGAGCGGGGCATCCCGATCGTGCATCGCGCGGACGCGCTGGCGCGGCTGATGGACGGCCGGCGCTCGGTGGCCGTCGCGGGCACGCACGGCAAGACCACCACGACGAGCATGCTCGCGGTCGGTCTGACCTCGCTCGGCCTGGACCCCTCCTTCGCGATCGGCGCCGACCTCAACGAGGCGGGCAGCAACGCCCACCACGGCCTGGGCGAGATCTTCGTGGCCGAGGCGGACGAAAGCGACCGCAGCTTCCACAAGTACGCGCCCGAGGTGGCCGTGGTGCTGAACGTGGAGCTGGACCACCACGCCAACTACGGCTCGCTGGACGACGTGCTCGACGCGTTCGAGATCTTCGCCGGCCGGATCGTGCCCGGCGGCACGCTGGTGCTCTCCGCCGACGACGCGGGCGCAGGCGCCCTGCGCGAGCGGCTGGCGGTCTCCGCGCCGACGCTGAACGTGGTCACCGTCGGCGAGCACGAGGGCGCGGATCTGCGCCTGGCGCAGATCGAGGCGTCGGGCCTGAGCAGCCGGGTCACCGTGCACGGCAAGGCCGTGGGCGGCGAATTGGTGCTGGCCGTCGCGGTGCCGGGGCGGCACAACGCCTCCAACGCGGTGATGGCGCTCGCGGTGGGCCTGGCGCTCGGCGTCGAGCCGCGCCGCATGGCCGACGGGCTGGCCAACTACCAGGGCGTGCGTCGGCGGTTCCAGCTCAAGGGCGAGGAGGGCGGCATCCGGGTCGTCGACTCGTACGCGCACCACCCCACCGAGATCGCCGCCGACCTGGCCACCGCCCGCGGCGCGGTGGGCGCGGGCCGGGTGATCGCGGTGTACCAGCCGCACCTGTTCAGCCGCACCCAGCAACTCGGGGTGGAGATGGGCCGCGCGCTCGCCGCCGCCGACATCGCCGTGGTGATGGACATCTACGCCGCCCGGGAGGACCCGCAGCCCGGCGTGACCAGCAACATCGTCGCGCACGCCGCGCTGGACAACGGCGGCCTGGTGCGCACCGAGCACAGCTGGTCCGACGTGGCCGGCTCGGTGGCCGCGCTGGCCCGCCCCGGCGACCTGGTCCTGACCATGGGCGCGGGCGACGTGACCCTGCTCGGCCCGGAGATCCTGGACACGATCCGCGACCGCGGCACCGCCGCCGCTCGCTGAGCCGCCCACCCACCGGCGCCGTGCCGTCCCCTCGGGGAACGTCGCGGCGCCGTTGCGTGTTGGATGTGCACATGGCCTACGAAATCGAGAAGACCGACGACCAGTGGCGGGCCGAGCTGACCCCGGAGGAGTTCCGGGTGCTGCGTCGGGCGGGCACCGAGCGTGCGTGGACGGGCGAGTACACCGAGACCAAGACGACCGGCGTCTACCGCTGTCGGGCGTGCAAGGCGGAGCTGTTCCGCTCCGACACCAAGTTCGACAGCCACTGCGGCTGGCCGTCGTTCTACGCGCCGCTGGCCGAGGACCGGGTCGAATACATCGAGGACGACACGATGGGCATGACCCGGGTCGAGGTGCGCTGCGGGACCTGCGGCTCGCACCTGGGGCACGTGTTCGAGGGTGAGGGCTACGGGACGCCCACCGACCAGCGCTACTGCATCAACTCCATCTCGCTGACCCTGGAGCCGGACCCGCAGGGCTGAGCCGAGGCGCGGGTCGGCCCCCGGGCCGGCTCGGGCGGCGCCGCCGCCGCCCGTTCAAACATCGGTACGGGCGGTGCGGCAAAACTCACATCGAACCCGCGTGCGGCGAGTGCGTCCGCTATGTCTGGGGACCATGGATCCCTGGCTGCCACCCCTCGCGTACTCGGTCTGGACGGCGCTCGTACTCGGCGTCGCCATCGGGTGCGCCCGGCGCGGCGGCCGGCGGGCGAACCGGACGCGCCTGGCCGAACTGGGCGCGGCCGAATACGCGTTCGTCGTCGGCGGCGCGGCCCGCGCGGCCGACGTGTCGATCCTGGCCCTGCTCGGCGAGGGCGCGCTGCACCTGAACCGCGACGGGCAGGTGGTCGCGGCCCGGGCTCCGGCGGCCGACACGGCGGGCGACGCGCCGCTGCGGATCCTGGACCGGGAGTACGGCGGCCTGCCGCTGCGCGACCTGCGCGCCCGGGTGACCGCGGCGCCGGAGATCCAGGGCATCGGCGCCGACCTGTTCGCGGCCGGCCTGATCGCCCGCCCCGACGCGGGCCCGCGTCGACTGCCCCGCTGGGCGCTGTTCGCCACTCTTCCCCTGGGCCTGGCCACCGCGATCGTGGGCTTCGTCCGCGCCGACGACGCGACCTCGGGCGCGCTGCCGTGGGTGGGCCTGCTGCTCGCGGTGATCGGCAGCCAGGCGTGTGTCGCGGGCCTGCTGCTCCTGGGCGTGTTCGGCGAGCGGGTGGTGCCCACCGCGCCGACCACGCGCCGGCTGATCCGGCTGCGCCGCGACGAGGCGGCCGTGGCCGCGCTCGGCGCCGACGACGTGGGCGCGGTCGCCCTGTGGGGCCTGGACCGCTTCCCCGACCCGGTGGTCAAGGAGATCTTCCGCCGCAACGCCCCCAACCTCGCCGGCCGCCCCCCGGAGTCCGTCTGGTGCGGCAACACCTCCTGCGCCTCCCCCCAGGGCGCCCGGGCCGGCTCCTGCGCCGGCACCGCCGACGGCTGCGGCAACTGACCGCACCGCGCCCGCAACGCGTCGGTGTCGCGGGCCACTTGCCGCGCGGCGTACCCGGGGCCGGCGAACCGAGGGAACTCCGCCTGTTTCGGTCCGGGACGGACCCGCCATGCTGGACGTATGCGGACAGCGGTGGGAATCGGATGGCGGCCGGAGATCGATCTGACCGTCGAGCGCCTGGCCGGCGTCGACTTCGTCGAGGTCGTCGCGGAGAACGTGTGCGTCGGACACCTGCCCGAGTCGCTGCGCGTGTTGTGCGAGCGCGGCGTCGAGGTGATCCCGCACGGCGTCGGCCTCGGCCTGGCGGGCGCCGACCGTCCCGACCCCGCGCGGCTGGCCCGGCTGGCCGAGGTGGCGGGCGCCCTCGGCTCGCCCGTGATCAGCGAACACCTGGCGTTCGTCCGGGCCGGCGGCATGGAGGCCGGTCACCTGCTGCCGACGCCGATGACGTGGGACGCGCTCGACGTCGTCACGGAAAACGTCCGCATCGCCCAGGACGCGCTGCCGGTCCCGCTCGCCCTGGAGAACCCGGCGACGCTGCTGACCTGGCCCGACAACGAGATGAGCGAGGCCCGCTTCCTGACCGAACTGGTCGAGCGCACCGGCGTGCGGCTGCTGATCGACGTGGCCAACCTGCACACCCAGCGGGTCAACCACGGCGTCGACCCGGCCGCCGCGCTGGCCGAACTCCCGCTGGAGGCGGTGGAGTACGTACACGTCGCCGGCGGCGTCGAACGCGACGGCCTGTGGCACGATACCCACGCGCACCCGGTGACCGAGCCGATCCTGGAGGTGCTGGCCACGCTGTGCGCACTGCGCCCGCCGCCGCGCGTACTGCTCGAACGCGACAGCGACTTCCCGACGGCGGGCGAGATCGCCGCCGAATTGGCCGCGATCCGGACCGTGGTGGACCGGACGGCGGTGCGCCGGTGAGCGCGCGCGAGCGGCTGGCCGCACAGCAGACCGCGCTGCTCGCGGCACTGGTCGCCGACGGGCCGACACCGCCGGGCTTCGACCCGGACCGGGTGCGCGTACAGGCCCGCGCGCTGGCCGCCAAACGGCGCGACTCGGCGCTGCGCGCGCTGCCGGAGCTGGCGACGGCGCTGGGCCCGCGCTGGCCGGGCGAGTTCATGGCCTGGGCCCTGGTCCACCCGAAGCCCGCCGAGGGAGGCACCCGCGCCGACGTACACGCCTTCGCGGCCCATCTGTGGGAACGGGACGCGCTGCCGAAGGCACTGGCCGAGGTGTTCGTCGAACGAAAGCCGTCCCGCTGGGCCCGGCTGCGCACCCGATTCGCGTCCCGCGCGCCGGCCGGCCACGGGTAGGCACGTCACACACGGGGGTCGACACCATGTTCTGGTTGCTGCTCGGGGCGGTGGTGGTCCTCGCCGCCGCCCTGCCGATCGTGATCGTCGTCCTGGCCCACCGCGCGGCCCGACGCCGGCTCCGCCACACCTTCGGCCGACCGGCAGGACCGCCGTTCGGGCGGGCGCCGGGCACCGGTACGCCGTACGGCGGCGAGCCCGGTCCGTACCCCGACCCGTGGCCACTCGGCCCGCAGGGATACCAGGGGTACGACGCGCAGGACCACCATCACCCTCACCACGGGCACGGCCACCACACCTCGTGCGGCACCGGCTGGTCCTGCGGCGCAGGCGCAGGCGGCGACTCCTCGGGTTCGAGCGGGACGTCCTGTTCGAGCGGATCGTCGTGTTCGAGCGGGTCGTCGTGTTCGAGCGGGTCGTCCTGCTCCAGCGGATCGTCCTGTTCGAGTTCGACCTAGGTTCGGCCCGACGCCGCGCCCCGGTCGGTCGGAGCGATCGATCGCGAGCCGACCGCCCGGGACGAAGGCTCAGGCCAGACCGGCGAGCAGTTCGGCGACGGGGTGCCGGCGACCGGTGTAGAACGGCACCTCCTCGCGCACGTGGCGGCGCGTCTCCGAGCCGCGCAGGTGCCGCATCAGGTCGACGATGCGGTGCAGCTCGTCCGCCTCGAAGGCGAGGATCCACTCGTAGTCGCCCAGCGCGAACGACGGCACCGTGTTGGCCCGCACGTCCGGGTAGCCGCGCGCCATCCGCCCGTGCTCGGCGAGCAGCCGGCGGCGCTCGTCGTCCTCCAGCAGATACCACTCGTACGAGCGCACGAACGGGTACACCGCGACGTAGTCGCGCGGGGTCTCCTCGGCCAGGAATGCCGGGATGTGGCTCTTGTTGAACTCGGCCGGACGGTGCAGCGCCATGTTCGACCACACCGGATCGAGGAGCCGACCCAGGCCGGTGCGCCGGAAGCGGTTGTACGCCTCCTGGAGCGCGTCCGAGTCCTCCGCGTGCCACCAGATCATCAGGTCCGCGTCGGCACGCAGGCCGGAGACGTCGTAGGTGCCGCGCACCACCACGTCCTTGTCGAGCAGCTGCTCGAACAACTGCTCGACCTCGCCCGCCAGTCCGGCCCGTTCACCCGGCAGCGGCTCACGGAGTCGGAAGACCGACCACATCGTGTACCTGATCACCTGGTTGAGGTCGCGGGCCTTGCGCCGGGCCGGCGCGGGTTCGCCTGCGGACTCCGGGCCGTCGGCGTTGAGGGCGGCGTCGACCACCGCTGCGGCGGCGTCGACCGGTTCCGGGCTGTTCTCCGCGGTGCTTTGCGTCATGGTCCGATTCTGCCTGGCTCGTCCCCGCGCTCAGTGCACGGGGCGCGCGTACGGCCTGGCGAGCTGCGCCAGGACCTCGGTCGCGGCCTTGGTCGCACTCGCCACACACGCCGGGATGCCGACGCCCTCGTACGCCGCGCCGCACACCGCCAGGCGCGGCAACCGCTCGACCGCGTCGCGCACGCAGGCGATGCGACCGAGGTGGCCGACCGCGTACTGGGGCAGCCCGCCGCCCCAGCGGGTGACCCGGGTGTCGATCGGCTCGGCGGTCAGTCCGACCGCCTCGCGCAGGTCGTCGAGCGAGTCGGCGATCAGTTCGGCGTCCTCGCGCTGGAGCACCGCCTCCTCGCCGGCCCGGCCGAGCGAGGTGCGCAGCACGAACAGGTCGGGATCCGATTCGGCGAGCCAGCCCCACTTGTTCGACGCGAAGGTGCTCGCCTTGATCCGCCGGCCGTCCACCGGCGGCACCAGGAACCCGGTTCCGGCGGGCATCGACGCCAGGTCGGCGCGCCGGAACGCGAGGGTCACCAACGCCATGCCCGCGTATTCGATCGAGGACAGCTCGACCGCCGCGACCGTCGAGTGCGGGCGCAGGAGGCGGGCCGCGGGCGCGGCCGGTACCGCGAGCACCACCGCGTCCGCCTCGATCGGGACGGGGGCGTTGGTCGGGCCGGTGATCAGCCGCCAGCCGGTCGGCGTGCGCTCCAACTCGCGCACCGTGGTCCGGGTCCGGATGCTGCCGCGCCCACCGGCCACCACGGCGCCGGCGACCGCGAGCGGCAGCCGCCCGACACCGCCGCGCACTCCCATGAACACCGGCCCCGCGGGCCGCTCGGCGGCGGCGTCGAGCAGGTGGCGCACCCCCGCCACCAGCGAGCCGCCGGAGCGGGCGATCGGCAACAGCTGCGGGACGGCGGCGGCGAGCGAGATGTCGTAGGCGTTGCCCGCGTACACCCCGCCGAGCAGCGGCTCGACGAGCCGGTCCACCACCTCGTGGCCGAGCCGTTCGGCGACGTAGCGTCCGACCGAGACGTCGTCCTCGTAGCGGTGCGGCGCCAGCGCGTGGTCCAGCGGGATCCGGGCCAGGCCCGCGGGCGACAACACCCCGCTCGCCGCCAGCGGCTCCAGGTCGCCCGGCACACCCATCACATGGCCGCGCGGCATCGGCCGCAACGCACCACGCGTCCACAACGACGCGCCCGCGGTGGCCGGCGGCTGAAGATCGTCGCCCAACCCGACTTCACGAGCCAGGTCGATCGCCTCGAAACGCCGAGCCAACATCGACTCCGCACCCTCATCGACCGCAACCCCGGCAATGCTCCCGGCATGCAGCTTCCCCCCCACCCGGGAAGCCCCCTCAAGCACGGTGACGGTGAGCCCGGGATCCCCATCCCGCAACAAAACCCAAGCAGCCGTCAGCCCGGCAATCCCACCACCGACAACAACCACATGCCGCCCGCCATCCACCACCGAACCACCCACGTCACACCCTCTCCCAAAAGCCACCCAACCCGACCCCCCGAAGCCAAACCCCCCAAAAGCCCAACCGCAACCGCACAACCCCCAAACCACCCAACCCACCAGGGCCAGGCCAAACCCACCCACCCCAACTCACCAAAACCGGAGCACCCAACCCAGCGGACCCCAAAAAACCCAACTCACCCAATCAACCCCAAAAACCCCCAATCGCCCCACCTAACCAGACCAACCCAGCCCAGCCGGCCCACCCGCCCCAACCAACCCAGCCGAACCGGGCCCAACCAAACCGATCCGACCCACCCAACCCATCCAGCCCAGCCCAACCAATCCAGTCGACCAAGTCAGCCCACCAAAATCAGCCCGGCCGGCACTTGAACCCACCCCAACCCGACCAACTCCCAACGCCGTCCCAACCACCAACCACATCAGCCCGGCCAGCCCTCAAGGCCAAGCCACCCACCCCACAGCAACCAATCCAGCCAGGCCGGCACGTGAGCCCACCCCAACGCCAGCCCAACCACCAACCACATCAGCCCGGCCGGCGTTTGAGGCCACCCGACTCGACCAGATCCCAACGCGGGCCCGACCACAAACCACATCAGCCCGGCCGGCGCTTGAGGCCACCCCACCCGACCCCAACCACAACCAATCCAGCCCGGCCGGCGCTTGAGGCCACCCCAACCCAACCAAATCCCAACACCGGCCCGACCACCACATCAGCCCGGCCGGCGCTTGAGGCCAAAGCCCCCACCCCGGCCGAACCGCGAACCCACGCACGACACGGGGGCGCAGCCGAACCACAGCGAGCCCGGCCGGCGCATGAGGCCAAAAGCCGACCTACCGGGCGCTAGCCGAGTGCACGTGCGCCACCAGGCGCGTGAGCACCTCGGGATCCGTGTTCGGCAAAACCCCATGCCCCAAATTGAAAATGTGCCCCTCCGCACCACGCCCCGCCGCCAACACCTCATCGGCCTTGGCCCGAACCGCCTCCCACGGCGCGAACACCACCGCCGAGTCCAGGTTCCCCTGCAACGCCCGCCCCGGTCCCACCCGCCGCGCCGCCTCGTCCAGCGGGATGCGCCAGTCGACGCCCACCACATCCGCCCCGGCCTCGCCGAACATCCGCAGCAACTCGCCGGTGCCCACCCCGAAGTGGATCCGCGGCACGCCGTAGTGCTCGACCGACGCCAACACCTTCGTGCTCGCCGGCAGCACCGACGCCCGGTAGTCCGCCGCGGACAGCGCCCCGGCCCACGAGTCGAACAGCTGGATCGCCGACGCGCCCGCCTCGATCTGTACCTTCAAAAACGCCGACGTGATCTCCGCGAGCCGGTCCACCAGGTCGGCCCACAGCTGCGGGTCGCCGTACATCAGCGCCTTGGTGCGCTCGTGGTTCTTCGACGGCCCGCCCTCGACCAGGTAACTCGCGAGGGTGAACGGCGCACCGGCGAAGCCGATCAGCGGCGTACCGCCCAGTTCGCCGACGAGCTGCCCTACCGCCTCGGTGATGTATGGCACGTCGTCGGGCGTGAGGTCGCGCAACTGCACGAGGTCGGCGCGCGAGCGGATCGGGTTCGCCACCACCGGACCGACACCGGGCTTGATGTCGAGGTCGACCCCGATCGCCTTGAGCGGGACCACGATGTCGCTGAAGAAGATCGCCGCGTCCACCCCGTGCCGCCGCACCGGCTGCAGCGTGATCTCGGTGACCAGGTCCGGCCGCATGCACGAGTCGAGCATCGCGATGCCCTCGCGCAGCTTGCGGTACTCGGGCAACGAACGGCCCGCCTGACGCATGAACCACACCGGGGTGTGCGGGACGGGTTCGCGCCGGCAGGCGCGCAGGAAGGCCGAGTCGCGGACGGTGGCGTGCGGAAGGCTCGTTTCGGTCACATCCGCCATGGTCCCAGACGCACGCGGGCGGCCCAGACGGAGCACCCCGCCCGGCGCGTCGCCCGGGCCCGAGCCCCCCGATGCGGCCTAGGCTGCCAGGCATGGCAGGAGTCGGCGAGACCGAGGAGCCCGAGGAATTCCGGCAGGCACTGGCCGGATGGCGGGCCGCGGTCCTGCGTCCGGAGATCGTGCTGGAGGAGATGGCCCGGCCGCGTGGCCTGGCGCCGTACTCCGCCGCGTTCGCCGCCGAGGTGGCGCTCGGCGAGGACGAGGACGAACTCGCCGGCGGCCGGATCGTGCTGCTGCACGACCCGGCGGGTCACGAGGCGTGGGAGGGCACCTTCCGCGTGGTCACCATGACCCGCGCCGAACTCGAACCCGAACTGGCGATGGACCCACTGCTGCCCGAGGTCGGCTGGACCTGGCTGACCGAGTCGCTGTACGCGGTCGGCGCGACCTACCGCGCCCCCAGCGGCACCGTCAGCCGCAGCACCTCGCAGGGCTTCGGCGGACTCTCCGGACAGATCGCCCGCACCGAGATCGAGGTCAGGGCGTCATGGACCCCGGCCGACGACGAGTTGTTGCCGCATCTGCTGGCGTGGACCGAACTGCTGTGCACCTGCGCCGGTTTGCCGCCGGTGACAGCCGGGGAGGGCGTCGTCGCCATACCGCGCCGGCCCTCGCGACCCGGTTCCTGACACGCCGGATCACCGTCGCGAGACCCCTCCGTCACACACCCGGGTCAACGTCGCATAACGGATTTGGATCTTCCTCTAAAGCCCGGCGCCATATGTGCCGAAGGACAGGGTGACCACCCCGAAGGAGTAGCTGGTCGGGCCGCTTCTTCGGGAATCGCGATCACTGCGCAGGAGGCCCGGTGTCGGTACTTCTCGATCACCCTGCAAACCTGCTTGCCTATCGTCCTTCCAAGCCCACGGCGATGGTCGTCGTCGCGGACCCCCGGGTTCGCGACGCCGTCATCCGCCATCTGTGGGCCCTCGGTGTACGCGACGTCGTCGGGGCGTCGACCATCGCCGAGGCTCGCTCCCGTGCCGGCACGCCGCGCGACCTGTGTGTCGCCGACGTGCACCTGCCGGACGGCTCCGGACTCACGCTTCTCACCGAGATGCGCGCGTCCGGGTGGCCGAACGGCCTGGCACTCTCCGCAGCCGACGACATCGGTGCCGTTCGCTCCGCGCTTGCCGCGGGTGTTCGGGGCTACGTCGTGACCGGCGCGCGAGCGGGACTGAACCCTGGACACGCACGGCAAGCCGGAATGCACCACGGGATGCCCCAGGCAAACCGCATGCGTCCGTCGGAACAGCGCGGGACGGAGCCCGGCTCCGGCGTCCGGGAGCTTTCGGCGCGCGAGATCGAGGTCCTGCGCCTCGTCGCGGAGGGCCGGTCCAACAAGGCGATCGGTCAGGCGATGGGCCTGTCGGCGCTGACGGTCAAGAGCCATCTCGCCCGCATCGCCCGCAAGATGGGCACGGGCGACCGGGCCGGCATGGTGGCCCTCGCGTTGCGGGCGGGCATCATCAGCTGACCCCGGTCGGCACCGACCGGTCCAGGGCCGGCGGAGCGTCAGGACACCTCATCAGGTGACACATCATCAGGTACAGCCGAATCCCGGCGGGTGAACCCACCCGCCGGGATTCGGCTTTTCCGAGAGTCGGCTTTCCGGTTCCGCGCGCGATTTCGTGCGGTTCCGACCGCCCTACACCCGCCGTGGCACGCCCACCTTGGCGGGGACCTGCCCGGTCGGCCGGCCGGGCGGGTTATTTTGGTGGGGTGACCGACGCCTCCTTCGAAACCTCATCCGAACTTCCGGCGCCGGTCCCCCCGGCGCCGGTCCCGCTCCTGGCACCTCGCGAGGGCGTTCCGCCGGTCGTGGCGGACCCGGAGGCGCTCGCCGAGACCGTCGCCGCCTTCGCCGCCGGAGCGGGACCGGTCGCCGTCGACGCCGAACGGGCGTCGGGCTATCGCTACGGGCAACGCGCGTATCTGATCCAGCTGCGCCGGGCCGGCGCGGGCAGCGCCCTGGTCGACCCGGCGGCCTGCCCCGACCTGTCCGCGCTCGGCGCCGCGATCGTCGACGCCGAATGGGTCCTGCACGCCGCCTCCCAGGACCTGCCCTGCCTGGCCGAGGTCGGCATGGTCCCCCGGCGCATCTTCGACACCGAGCTGGCGGGCCGGCTGGCCGCGTTCCCCCGGGTGGGCCTGGGCGCGATGGTCGAGGCCGTACTCGGCTTCTCGCTGGAGAAGGGGCACTCGGCGGTGGACTGGTCCACCCGTCCGCTGCCGGAGCCCTGGCTGCGCTACGCGGCGTTGGACGTCGAGGTGCTGATCGAGCTGCGCAACGAGCTCGAGGCGACGCTGACCGAGCAGGGCAAGCTCGACTGGGCGCTGCAGGAGTTCGCCGCGATCGCCGCCGCGCCGCCGCCCGCCCCCCGGGTCGACCCGTGGCGCCGCACGTCGGGCCTGCACCGGGTGCGCCGTCGCCGGCAGTTGGCCATCGTGCGGTCGTTGTGGCAGGCCCGGGACACCGTCGCCCGCCAGAAGGACGTCTCGCCGGGTCGGGTCATCCCGGACACCGCGATCGTCGAGGCCGCGCTGGCCGGGCCCGCGTCGGTGGCCGCCCTGCTCGCGCTGCCCGGCTTCACCGGCCGGGACAGCCGACGCCAGGCTGGGGTGTGGCTGGCCGCGATCGAGCAGGCCAGGGCCCTGCCCGAGGTCGAGCTGCCGATGTCCACGCTGCCGCACGAGGGCCCGCCGCCGGCCCGCGCGTGGACCGACAAGGACCCGGCCGCCGCCGAGCGCCTGACCGCCGCCAAGACCGCGGTGGCGGCCATCGCGGACGAGCACACGCTGCCCACCGAGAACCTGCTCGCGCCGGACTACGTACGCCGGTTGGCCTGGGCACCGCCGTCGGCCCCCACCGCGGACGCGGTCGCCGACGTACTGCGCGAGTTCGGCGCCCGGCCCTGGCAGATCGCGCTCACCGCCCCGGCCCTGT
The DNA here is from genome assembly GCF_051903075.1 of Embleya australiensis. Lineage (NCBI taxonomy): Bacteria > Bacillati > Actinomycetota > Actinomycetes > Kitasatosporales > Streptomycetaceae > Embleya > Embleya australiensis. The sequence goes on along the minus strand of NZ_CP182422.1, from coordinate 5,698,168 downwards.
CCGGCGCGTTCCTGCGCCTGGCCGCACACGCCGCCAACGGCACCGCCGGGACCTGAGGCACACACCGGGGCCGGAGCCTCGGTACGACCGCCGCGAGCCGGGCGCATCGGTCCCGGCGCGGCGCGCCTTCGGGTGCCCGGGTACGCCCGGCGAGCCTGCGGTCGGGCGTCCGTACCGCCTTACCCGAGCTTTGCTTTGTCCGCATTGACGCCGGATCCCTCCGAATGGTTTGGTTAGCCTCGCCTAATTTCTCACCATGTGTTCGAGCCTGCGGGGTGGCCTGTGTTCGCCAACTATCTGATTGGCCTGCGCGAGGGCCTGGAAGCGGCCCTGGTGGTCAGCATCCTGATCGCCTATCTCGTCAAGACCGGTCGGCGCGAGGCGCTGCCGGCGGTGTGGGTGGGAATCGGCGCGGCCGTCGCGATGAGCGTGGCCCTGGAGGCCGCCCTCGAACTGACCTCGGCGGAGATGGACTTCAAGGAGCAGGAGGCGTTCGGCGGCTCGTTGTCCATCTTCGCGGTGGCGCTGGTCACCTGGATGATCTTCTGGATGCGGCGTACCTCGCACGCGTTGAAAGCGGAGTTGCAGGGGAAGTTGGACCACGCGCTGGCGATGGGCACCGGTGCGCTGGTGTTGACCGCGTTCCTGTCCGTGGGGCGGGAGGGTCTGGAGACGGCGGTGATCGTGTGGGGCACGGCCCGCTCCACCGGCGAGAACACCGAGCCGATGATCGGCGTCGCCCTCGGACTGGCCACCGCCGTCGTGCTCGGCTACCTCTTCTACGCCGGCGCCGTCCGGATCAACCTCGCCAAGTTCTTCCTCTGGACCGGCGCCGGCCTCGTCGTCGTCGCCGCCGGCGTACTGGCATACGGCGTCCACGACCTCCAAGAGGCCGACTACATCCCGGGCCTGAACAACCGGGCGTTCGACATCAGCGACACCATCCCCCCGGACACCTGGTACGGCACCCTCCTCAAGGGCATCCTCAACTTCCAGCCCGACCCCACGGTCCTGCAGGTCGCGGTCTGGGCGGCCTATCTGGTCCCGGTCATGGCGCTGTTCTTCCTGCTCCCCAAGGGCGGCCCGAAGAAGGCTCCGTCGGCGGCTCCTCGGGAGACGACGGCCGCCGCCTGATCCGGGGCGCGGCGGGACGGGACGGCACGGGCGAGGGGCCCGATCCGAAGCGGTGCTTCGGATCGGGCCCCTCGGTGTCTTTGACCTTCGGTCCATGGGTCGCCGGGGCACTCAGGCGAACAGTGCCTTGCCCCAGTAGTCGTCCGCGCCGCGCACGCCGCCCGGACACGCGAACAGGGCCGAGCCCACGTGCTGGATGTACTCGTTCATCGCGTCGTTCGACGCCAGCCGCTGCTGGACCGGGATGAAGCCCTTGCGCGGGTCGCGCTGGTAGGCCAGGAAGAACAGGCCCGCCTCCAGCCGGCCGAGGCCGTCCGAGCCGTCCACGAACGAGTAGCCGCGACGCAGGATGGTCGCGCCGTTGTTGGTGTCGGGGTGCGACAGCCGCACATGCGACTTCTCCGGCAGCGCCTTGAGCGGCACCACGTCGTGTTCGCCGGTCGCGCCCTGCGGCGCGCCGACACCCTTGTTGCGGCCGATCACGTCCTCCTGCTCCTGCAGCGAGGTGCGGTCCCAGGTCTCGATGTGCATCCGGATCCGGCGCGCGACCAGGTAGGAGCCACCGGTCATCCACGCCGGGCCCTCACCGGCCGGCACCCACACGTGCTCGCGCAGCCGGTCGGTCTCGGTGCCGGCGATGTTGCGCGTGCCGTCCTTGAAGCCGAACAGGTTGCGCGGGGTCATCGCCTCGGGCGTGGTCGAGGACGTCTTGCCGAAGCCCAGCTGCGACCAGCGCACCGAGACCACGCCGAAGCCGATACGGGCCAGGTTGCGGATCGCGTGCACCGCGACCTGGGGGTCGTCGGAGCATGCCTGGACCGCGATGTCGCCGCCGGAGCGCTGCGGGTCGAGCTTGTCCCCGGGGAACGCGGGCAGTTCGGCCAGCGCCTCCGGCTTCTTCACGGCGATCCCGAAGCGGTCCCGGCCGTCCTTGGTGAACAGCGTGGGGCCGAATCCGACGGTGAGCGTGAGGTTGTTCGGCGGCAGCCCGACCGCCTCGCCCGTGTCGTCGGGCGGCGACTCGGGCACACCGCTGTCGGCGCCGGTCCCGATCGCCTTGCCCGCGGTCATAGCGGCCGCGGCGGCGGTCCACTGCTGGAGCATGCGCACCAGCTTGGCGCGGTCGTCGGTGATCACGTCGAACACGCAAAAGTGCAGCCGGTCCTGGACCGGGGTGGCGATGCCGGCCTGGTTCACGCCGTGGAAGTTCACCGCGCCCGGGGTCGGCGTGGACGACTTGTCCTCGCTCCCGGTGACCGCGGTGGCCACCCCACCCGCCGCGGCGGCGCCGACCACGAGCGCGCCACCGGTCCAGCCCAGCAGCGCCCGCCGACTGAATCCGTCGGCCGACGGCGGTTCGACCGCCTCGGCGACACGTTCGGTCTCGGTCATGGGCCCTCCCTAGGCTCGTGCGGTGCGGTCGGCTCGTGGGGTTCGGTCGGTTCGTGCTTCGCGATGGCGGGCGCTGTCACGCGTCGGCGTCACTGGGCGACGACGCCGGCAAGCTTCGACAGCGGCTCGCCGAGCGCGTTGACCGCGTCCGAGAGTTCCTTGCGCTTGGCCTCGTCGATCGTGTCGTAGGAGACGTAGCCGTCGCCCTGCTTGTACTTGAACAGCAGGCCCTGGATCTTGGCGAACTCGCCGTCGAGGGTGGCGGTCAGCGCCGCGTCCTTCTCCGCCACGTACGGCTTGAGCAATTCGAAGGCCTTCTTCGCACCGTCCACGTTGCCCGCGAAGTCCCACAGGTCGGTGTGGCTGAACGCCTCCTCCTCGCCGGTGACCTTGCCGGTGGCCACCTCGTCGAGCAGGCCCTTGGCGCCGTTGGCAATCGAGGTCGGGGTGATGTCGACGGTGCCGACCTTGGACTGGAGCGTGTTCAGGTCGGCCATCAGGCGGTCGGCGTAGCCCTTCTCGACGTCCGTGATCTGTCCGGTGGTCCACAGCGCCTTCTCGATCCGGTGCCAGCCGGACCACTCCTGACCGGGCTCCAGGTCCGCCTCGCGCGCGTCCATCTGCGGGTCGAGGTCGCCGAAGCTCTCCGCGACCGGCTCGATGGTCTCCCAGCCCAGGCGCGACTTCGGGTAGAGCTCCTTGGCCTTGGCCACGTCGCCGGCCTTGACCGCCTTCACGAACTCGGTGGCGATCGGCATCATCTGCGCGACCGTGTCGTTGGTGAAGGTCCGGTAGTGCGCGACGGCCTGGGCGAGCCTGGGGTCGATCGGCTTCTCGACGGGGGTGCCCGCGACAGTGACCTTCTGCCGGATGCCGTCGCCCTTCATGCCGGGCTTGCAGGCGACCTCGTAGGTGCCGGCCTTGATCTCGAAGTTCAGCGTGGCCGAGGTGCCGGGGCCGATGTTCTCCCGCTCGGTGACGATCCGGTCACCCTGCGCGTAGACGTAGAGCTCGGTGACCTGGCTGCCCTTGTTGGTCACCTTGATGCTGTTCTTGCCCGCGGGCCAGTCCTTCTTGGCGACGTCGCAGGACTTGTCCTTGGCGGTCACCTTGACCGCGTCGCCGGAGGAGTCGTCGCTGTTGCACGCGGTCAACGCGAGCGGCAAGGCCAGCAACAACCCGACACCCAGCGCACGGGTGGCGGCGGGGCGACGACGGACGACAGACATGAACTCTCCCGGGGACGAGACAGGCGAAGACGGGTCGAAGCCCGGCAGACGAGCAGAAGCAGGACGTATGGGACGCGTGGGACACGCGGAAGGGCGTGATGGTGCTGCATAAAACGGACGAAAAGCAATTATTAGGCAAGGCTAACCAAGCCTAGGCTTGGCTTATTTTGTCAGCCGAATGACCCCCTACAGTCAAGACGGAGTAAAGGCCCGGCGCGGCGAACGTGGATCACATCACGTCCCGCTCGGGACCCTTGGCACGGCAAAGCATGGCAAACCCGATATGTACGTAGGGTCGTGCCAAGTCCGTTCAACCTGGAGCACCCGTGACCACCTCGGGGGACCCTCTCTCCGCCGCATCGCCCGGGGCTCGCTCCGCCACCGCGCGTTTCAGCGCCATGTATCCCGACACCGGCGGCCCCTACGCGTACGTGCAGCGCGTGTTCGGCGACCGGAAATGGAGTCCGCCACCGTCCCGGCGGACAGCGTGCGCGACCCGCGCCGGACCATCCCGCGCGCCACCGTGCTCGGCGTCGCCCTCGCGGCGAGCGTGTACATCCTGGCCACGTTCGTGGTCATGACCCTGGTCCCGGCGGCCGAACTCGCCGACTCGCCGGCCCCGTTCGCGGCCGCGGCCCGGGTGGTGGTCGGCGACGCGGGCGGCTGGATCGTGGCCGCCGGCGGGCTGATCGCCCGTCCGGGCGCGATGGTGGGCTGGGTGATGATGCAGGGCCAGATCCCGCTCGCGGCCGCCCGGGGCGGGCTGTTCCCGCGCCCCTTCGCGCGCCTGGACGCGGGCGGCACCCCGGCCTTCGGCCTGATCGCCTCGAACGTGCTGGTCACCGTCCTGATCCTGACCACCGCCGGCGGCGGCCCGGGGGATCAGTTCGAGCGGATCATCCTGATCGCCACCTCCATCTCGCTCGTCCCCTACGGCCTGACCGCGATCGCGCTGCTGCGACCGCTGCGCACGGATCGGGCCGCGTTCGACGCTTCGGCGCTGGTCAGGTACGGGATGATCGCGGTGCTCGCCGCGGCGTACTCGATCTGGGCGGTGGTCGGGTCCGGCTGGACGGTGATCTGGCAGGGCGCGGTACTGCTCGCGGCAGGCGGTCCGGTGTACCTGTGGCCGACCCGCCGGCGACCGCGGTCGGGACGCGCCGACGGGCCGATGGGGACCGAGGGCTAGGCCACGTGGTTACCCATGAGTAGCATGGGGCCCGTACCCATCGGTGGAGGAGTGTGCGCTCGTGCCTCGTAACGTCCGGGACGTCGTCTTCGTAGACGGCGTCCGTACCCCCTTCGGCAAGGCCGGCCCCAAGGGCATCTACCACGAGACGCGAGCCGACGACCTCGTCATCGCGTGTATCCGTGAGCTGATGCGCCGCAACCCGTCGCTGCCGCCGGCGCGCGTGGACGAGGTCGCGATCGCGGCCACCACGCAGATCGGCGACCAGGGCCTGACCATCGGCCGCACCGCGGCGCTGCTGGCCGGGCTGCCGCGCGAGGTGCCCGGCTACGCGATCGACCGCATGTGCGCGGGGGCGATGACCGCGGTCACCACGGCCGCCGGCGGCATCGCGTTCGGCGCCTACGACGTGGTGGTCGCCGGCGGTGTCGAGCACATGGGCCGACACCCCATGGGCGAGGGCGCCGACCCGAACCCGCGGATCATCTCCGAGCAGTTGGTGGACCCCTCCGCGCTGGTCATGGGCAACACCGCGGAGAACATCCACGACCGCTTCCCGCAGCTCACCAAGGAGCGCGCGGACCGGTTCGCCGTGGGCAGCCAGGAGAAGGCCGCCAAGGCGTACGCCGACAACCTGATCCAGCCCGACCTGGTGCCGGTCGCGGCCCGCTCGGTCGAGCAGGGCTGGGGCCTGGCCACGGCGGACGAGCCGATGCGCCCGGGCACCACCCTCGAGGGGCTGGCCGCGCTCAAGACCCCGTTCCGCCCGCACGGCCGGGTCACCGCGGGCAACGCGGCCGGCCTCAACGACGGCGCGACCGCGTGTCTGCTCGCCGCCGAGGACACCGCGCGCGAGCTGGGCCTGCCGATCAAGATGCGCCTGGTGCAGTTCGCGTTCGCCGGCGTCGAGCCCGAGGTGATGGGCATCGGCCCGGTCCCGGCCACCGAGAAGGCGCTGGAGCGCGCCGGGCTGAGCATCGACGACATCGGCCTGTTCGAGCTGAACGAGGCGTTCGCGGTCCAGGTGTTGTCCTTCCTGGACCACTACAAGATCGCCGACGACGACCCGCGCGTGAACAAGTACGGCGGCGCGATCGCCTTCGGCCACCCGCTCGCCTCCTCCGGCGTGCGGCTGATGACCCAGCTCGCGCGCCAGTTCGAGGCGCACCCCGAGGTCCGCTACGGCCTGACCTCGATGTGCATCGGGCTCGGCATGGGCGGGACCGTCATCTGGGAGAACCCGAACTGGACCGGGGCCGACGCGGACACCACGACCGCCGGCGAGAACTCCGAGGGGAACGACAAGTGAGCGACCTGACGCGACTGGCCGCCGAGGTCTTCCCGGACGAGCTGGTCTCGCACTTCCCGGTGCGTGTACTCGACCTCCCGAACGGCGCCGGAAAGTTCGCGCTGATCACCATCGACAACGGCTTCGACCACACCAAGCCGAACACGTTCGGCCCGGCGGGCCTGGCCGAGCTCGGCGCCGCGATCGACACGATCGAGGCACTGGCCGCGGCGGGCGACATCGTCGCGGCCGGGGTGACCGGCAAGCCGTTCATCTTCGCGGTCGGCGCCGACCTCAAGGGCGTCGAGAAGGTCACCAACCGCGAGCACGCGCACGCCATCGGCAAGGCCGGCCACGACACGTTCAAGCGGCTGACCGCGCTGTCCGTGCCCACCTTCGCGTTCTACAACGGCGCGGCGATGGGCGGCGGCGTCGAGATCGGCCTGGCCTGCACGTACCGCACCATCTCCACCGCGGTGCCCGCCTTCTCGCTGCCCGAGTGTTTCCTGGGCCTGGTCCCGGGCTGGGGCGGCTGTGTGCTGCTGCCGAACCTGATCGGTCCGGACAACGCGGTCACGGTGATCATCGAGAACGCGCTGAACCAGAACCGTCAGCTCAACGGCCCCAAGGCCTTCAAGCTCGGGATCGCGGACGCGCTGGTGGACTCGGCCGACTTCCTGGCCCAGTCGCTGGTGTGGGCCAGCAAGGTCGTCTCCGGCGAGATCGTGGTCGAGCGCCCGGAGATCGACCGCGGCGCCGGCTGGGACGCGGCCGTCGCGCGAGGTCGGGCGATCGCCGACTCCAAGGTGCACGGGGCCTCCCCCGCTCCGTACCGCGCGCTGGAGATCATCGACGCGGCCCGCGACGGTGATGTGCAGGCCGGCTTCGACGCCGAGGACGACGCGCTCGCCGACCTGATCATGGGCGACGAGCTGCGCGCCGGGCTGTACTCGTTCAACCTGGTGCAAAAGCGCGCCAAGCGACCGGCGGGTGCCCCCGACCGGGCGCTCGCCCGCCCGGTCACCAAGGTCGGCGTGGTCGGCGCCGGACTGATGGCCTCCCAGCTCGCACTGCTGTTCGCGCGCCGCCTGCGGGTGCCGGTCGTGCTGACCGACATCGACCAGGAGCGGGTGGACAAGGGCGTCGGCTACGTGCACGACGAGGTCGACAAGCTGCTGCTGCGGGGGCGCGTCTCGCCGGACGCCGCGAACCGGCTCAAGGCGCTGGTGACCGGCTCGCTGACGAAGGACGCGTTCGCCGACGCCGACTTCGTGATCGAGGCCGTGTTCGAGGAGATGGCGGTCAAGCAGCAGGTGTTCGCCGAGGTGGAGGCGGTGGTCTCGCCGACCTGCATCCTGGCCACCAACACCTCGTCGTTGTCGATCACCGAGATGGCCTCGAAGCTGGCCCACCCCGAGCGGGTCGTCGGCTTCCACTTCTTCAACCCGGTCGCGGTCCTGCCGCTGCTGGAGATCGTGCGCGCGGAGCAGACCGACGACGGTGCGCTCGCCACCGCGTTCGCCGTCTCCAAGCAGCTGAAGAAGACCTCGGTCCTGGTCAAGGACGCCCCGGCGTTCGTGGTCAACCGTGTGCTGACCCGCTTCCTGGGCGAGGTGCTGGCCGCGGTGGACGAGGGCACCCCGATCGAGGTCGCCGACAACGCGCTGGCCCCGCTGGGCCTGCCGATGTCGCCGATGGTGCTGCTCGAACTGGTCGGCCCGGCGATCGCGGCCCACGTGGGCGGCACCCTGCACGGCGCCTTCCCGGACCGGTTCGGGGTGTCGCCGAACCTGGAGCGCGTGGTCAAGGCGGGCAAGCGCTCGTTCCTGACCTGGGCCTCGGGCGCTCAGGAGGTCGACCCGGAGGTGGTCGCGCTCCTGGAGGTGGGCGACTCGCCGTCCACGGAGGAGCAGGTCCGCGACCGCGCACTGGCGGCCCTGGCCGACGAGATCGACCGCATGCTCCAGGAGGGCGTCGTCGCCGCCCCGCAGGACATCGACCTGTGCATGATCACCGGCGCCGGCTGGCCCTTCCACCTGGGCGGCATCACCCCGTACCTGGACCGCGCGGGCGTCACCGAGAAAACCCTCGGCAAGCGCTTCCTGCCGACGGGCACGGCCTCGGTTCCGCAGTAGCTTCGGTTCCGCGATAGCGGTAGTCGAGAACATCCGACGGGCGGCCCGATGAATGGGGCCGCCCGTCGGCGTTCGTGTCGGGCGGGATCAGAACGTGGCCTCGGAGTCGGCCTTCTGGAAGTACCACAGGTTCTGAATACGCCGGAACATATACGTATAGCGGACGTGCGCCTGGCCGCCGGCGGCGCGATTCACGGAATCCGCCAACGGCCGGCCGTTCACGCTCACGTGATCCGAATCGAACCTGGCCCGGTTGTCGCGGAGTTCGAGCTTGGCGATGTCACCGAGATCAGCGTCTCGGCATCCGGATTCATCGATCTCCACAAATTCGTGGCCGCCATGCCACAACCACCGAAGGGTGGAGTCGCGACGTTCCCCGCCTTGATGTTGGGACACGCGGCCTCGAAATCGTTGCGCCACGTCGCGGTGAACCAGGTGAGGGCCGCGCTCTTCGCCTCCGAAACCGCCGCAGGATCGGGTGGCCGCTCGGGCGACCCGCCGCACCCGGCGACCAGAACGATGCCTGCGGCTACAACCGACACACAACGCCGAACACCGCTCATCACGGATCGGCGGGCTGCTTGGGCGGGGTGACGACCTCGCGCAGGTCCACGGGTATCCGGTCCGGGAGGCTCTTCGGAGGGGAGTAGCGCGTTGAGGCCGGTGATGTCCGCGCTGAACCCCGTACCCGCGTTGTTCGGACGGAGCCTGATGTCGTTGGCCCCGCCGGGCTTCACCTCGTGCGCATCGATCTTCCCCTGGTCGACGACCGGACCGGTGGTGGTGGACGGCGCCACGTCGAATACCACGCGACCGGTGTCGGAGTCCCAGGCCAGGGTCATCCGGGAGGGAGCCCCGGGCGTCGTATCGAAGCCACGGGCATCCCCCTCCAGCAGGCTGAACGCCGCCTGATCACTGGGGATGAAAAAGCGCAGCACCGTGATCCCGTTGCCCGGTACAACAGGCCCCGAGAGTTCGACCCGTGAGTGTCCGGGCCGCGGCGGACCATCGCCGAAGTAGACGTCGCCCGCCATCTTGTAATCCCAGTCGGGATCATCCATGAACGCCGGCGCCCCGGGGATCGCACCCGGGTAAACCACCGCCGGATTGGGATATATGTGGCCGCCGCGCCACTCGTCGCCGGTGAGTGCCTTGACCGCGCGCTTGATCTCGCCGGCGGAGGACTTCGCGGATTCGTCGTGCATGTGTTTCACGTTCCGGCCGGCTCGGATGATGCCGTCCAGTTCGTTGTCCGCGGCCTCCAACTCGGCCTTGGCGGCAAGATTTCGCTGCACCCGATCCGGGTGACCCGTGGCGTCCCCGCCCGTCATGCCGATGGACAGCGGATCGAGGTGCAGGTCCGGGGAGTTCTTCGCCCGATGTAATCGATCCCGCGCCTGCCGGGCCTGCTGCTCCAGGGATTGTCCGTTGCGCTGATACTCGGCGAGCAGCGCGGACCATCCGCTCAACGCGGCCTGCACGCCGAACAAACAGCCCTTCGTCACCCCGGCGTTGGCCGCCATCCGGCGGACGACCGTGTAGAACTCGGTGGTGCTGCGTCCGCGCCACTTGGCGGGGTCCTTCAGGACGGAGTCCAGTTCCTGTTCCACCTGCCCCAGGCGGTTGACCGCGTCGCGCACCTGACCGAGCAGCCCGTCCACGGCCGGCACGATGCCCGGTGCGGGATCGAAGCCGAGCCCCGGGAAGTCCTTCGCGTCCGACATCAGCCCATCACCTGCTCGATGCGGCCCTAGGCCGGAGGGGCGGGGGCGGTCGGGGCGGTCGCGTCGGCGGGCGCGGCGGGGACGGTCGTCGTAGCCGACACAGCGGGCGCGCCGGGCGCGCCTGGTGCGGTGAAGGACGCGCCGACGGCGGTTTCCGTCGCTCCGTAGCTCGCCTTCGCCGCGGCCACCCCCTGACGCATGTGGTCCACGCCCTGCGTGAAGCCGCGGATACGTTCGTCCCACTTCTCGTGGAACTCCGAGCACGCCTTGTCGAGATCCTTGTGCCCCATACGTTTGGGACCGATCTCCTCCAGGGCGTCCAGCGTGGTCCTGGAGACGGACGCTGCCTCGGCCAATCGGCCGGACACGCCTTCGAGCCAGGCGAGATCGATGACGAAATCGGTCATGGTGCCCACCCCCGTGAGGCCGCCGGCGATCGGCCCACGCCTCGGAGGTGGGCCTCGACGCCGATCGGGTCACGTTAAGCGAGCACGCGAACACCGTCAAGGAATCGGTTGGCCGCGGCTTCGGGCGGTCCGCGGTCGCCGGCTCGCACCGTCCCCGGTTCGGGCGGCGGGGCTTCGGCGGAGGCCACAATGGTGATCATGAGTGATGCGATGATGCGTGGGGCCTCAGTGCGCGACCTGAAGCGGTTGCGGGAGATCGAGGTCGCGGCCGGGGCGCGCTTCCTGGATGTGGGGATGCCGGAGATCGCGGCGGACGAGCCGTTCTCCGTAGAGGAGTTGGACGCGTATCGGACCGGCGGACGCTGCCTGGTGGTCGGCGAACCGGCGCTGGCCTACGTGATCTGGGACCTCGTGGACGGCGCCGCGCACATCGAGCAGGTCTCGGTACATCCCGACGGCGCGCGGCGCGGGCTGGGGCGGGCGATGATCGATCGGGTGCAGGCGGACACCGGGCTCGCGTTGACGTTGACCACGTTCCGGGATGTGGCCTGGAATGCCCCGTACTACGCGCGGATCGGGTTCCGCGCGCTCGACCCGGCCGAAGTGACGCCGGGTTTGGCGGCGATCCGGGCACACGAGGCCGCGCTCGGACTCGATCGTTGGCCCCGGGTGTGCATGCGCCGGCCGATCTCGGATCAGCACTGATCCGCGAATCCCCTGCCATTTCCGACAGTTGGTCCGCTAACTTCTGCGCATGAAGGATACGCCGGATGCGACGGGCGAGTCGGCCGAGGCCGACGAAGCGGACAGAGCCAGTGAGTCGGCCGACGCCGACGAGGCGGACAGAACGAACGATTCGGCCGATGGGGCCGAGGCCCACTTCGAGCCGGCTCCGGCGCCCGCGCGCAAGTCCTGGTCGCGCCGCCGCAAGGCGGCCGTCGCCCTGGTCGCTCTGCTGACCCTGTCGTTGCTGGTGGTCGGCGGGTGTACGGCCTGGCTGCTGTACTCGCTGAACTCCAACATCAAGCGCATCGACGGCGTGTTCGACCGGTCGGGCATCCCCGCCGCGGGACCACGTCCGCCGGCCGATCCCGCCGCCGGCCGGGCACTGAACATCCTGCTCGTGGGCATGGACGCGGCGGCCGCCGGCGCCGACCCCGAGGCGCTGCAGGGGCGGCGCAGCGACACCATGATGTTCCTGCACCTGCCCGCGGGCCGGGCGTCGATCTCGGCGATCTCGCTGCCGCGCGACGCGTGGGTGTCCATCCCGGGACACGGCGAGGCCAAGCTGAACGCGGCCTTTTCGTGGGGCGGGCCGGCACTGCTGGTGGCCACGATCGAGAATCTGACCGGAGTGCGGATCGACCACTACGCGGCGGTGGATTTCGGCGGCTTCAAGGGCATGGTCGACGCGCTCGGCGGCGTGTCCGTGGACGCCGACCAGGGCCGGACCAGGCTGGATGGCACCAAGGCGCTGGAATTCGTCCGACAGCGCTACGGATTGCAGCGCGGCGACCTCGACCGGGTGGCACACCAGCAGCAACTCCTGGGCGCGATCGCGAAGCAGATCACCGCGGAGGGCGTGCTCGGCAGTCCGCTGCGCACCGAGAACCTGTTGCAGGCGCTGACCAAGTCGCTGACCGTGGACGACAACCTGAACTTCAAGGTGCTGCTCGACCTGGCCACCGACCTCAAGGGCATCGACGAGACCGACCTGGCCTTTCGCACGGCGCCCGTGGCCGGCTTCGCCGAGCGTGGTGGTGGGCAGAGCGTGGTCCTGCTCGACGACAAACGTTGCCGGGAGCTGTTCGCCGCCGTCCGCGCCGACATCCCGTGGCCGGAGCCCGCCCCCGGCGAACTCTGGCGACCGTGAACGCTCAGCGCAGGCGGTGCAGGGCGCGGCGGGCGGCGCCGGCGACCGCGGGGTCGGGGTGGGTGGTCTCGGCGAAGCGCAGGACGTCCTCGGCGCAGGGGTGGCCCATCGTCGCCAGCTCGCCGAAGACCACGTCGGCGCCCGGGCCCTGACTGCCCGTCACCTCGGTGAGCAGGCCCAGCACCGCCGCCTCGTGTCGGCCGAGCAGCGCCGCGGCGGCGTTGTCGGCGGTCAGCCAGGCGAGTGTGCGCAGCGTCGCGGGCGGTACGTCGCGGTCGTGGGTCAGCCGCCAGTTCCACACGTGCGGGGCCAGCGTGGGGTCGGCGCCGGCGTCGGCGAGGGCCTGTTCGACGGCGGCCTCGGGCAGGTCGGCGTCACCCACGTGGGCGAAGAGCATCAGCCGCTCGGTGGGGCCGGCGGCGCCCGCGACCGCACACAGCTCGGACAGCGCGGCGTCGATCGGGCGGCAGCCGATCCAGCTCGCGAACGTACGGGTGGCGATCGGTCGCGGCCATGCCCCCATCGCGCCGAGCAGGCGGGCGCCCGAGGCGGCGGTGTAGTCGTCGACGGTGGCGACCGGCAGGCCCTGCTCGCGAAACATCCGGTGCACGAGGGTGCCGCCCAGGCCGGTGAGGGTGATGCCCTCGGCGGTGCGCCGAACGATGCCGAGCGCGGCCAGGCGATCGGCGAGCAGGATCACCCCCGCCCGCACCCGGGCCAACACCTCCCCGGACCACTCGCCGGAGAAGGCGGACACCCCCGGCGCGGGCGAGTGCGAGTGCAGGTGCGGGGGCGCCGGCGAGGGGGAGGTGGGTGCGGTCGCAGGCGCCGGCGGATGCGCGGGTGACGGGGACGCGGTCGCAGGCGCCGGCGGATGCGCGGGTGACGGGGACGCGGTCGCCGGCGCAGACGCGGTCGCCGGCGGGTGCAGGGGCGCCCCGGTCGCAGGCGCAGACCCCGACACCGGCGACTGCGAGTGCGACGGTGGGGTCGGCGCGGTCGCGGACTCGGGCGACGGTGGGGTCGGTGCGGTGCCGGGGCCATCCGTCCCGCACAGGCGACCCATCTCGCGGACCAGGTCGGGCGCGTCCAGGATCCGTCCCAGCGCGAACGCCTCGCCGTCGGCGGGCGGCTCGGGCGGCAACATCCGAACCACGTGGTCGAGGTCGCGACGCACCGCGAGGCCGACGAACAGCGACACCGGGAGCGGCCCGCCGAGTTGCACCAGCCCGGTGAACAGCGACGCGGCCAGCCCCTCGGGGACGTCCCAACGCTCGTCGTGCGCCTCCCCGAACGTCGCGTTGTCCTCGGCCACCACCACCATCGCGCGCGCGGCGAGCGCGATCAGCTCGCCGTCGTCCCCCTCACGCCACACCCGCAGGCCGTCGGCAACCCGCACCGCACCCTCGTTCGGCACCAGCAGCCCGGTGCCGATCGCGAGCGTCCACCGCCGGTGCAGCGCATGCTCGTCCCGGGCGGTACGGGGCGGCCCCTCGGCCCGCGACGGCTGCCGGGGGATGCCGAGTTCGGCCATGACGCAGTCGGCGACCGCGGTCGCCAGTACCCCCTCGTGGGTGATCGGCAACGGCCCGTGCCGCTCGACGTACTCCGCGAGCGCCGCCGCCTGCGCCATCAGCGGCGACATCCGCGCGGCCAACGCGCACTCGGATCGGGGCGGCACGTACAGCGGCGGCAGCGCGGGTTCGTCACATCCACCCGGGCCGGTGAGCGGGGCGGGCACGCCCAATTCCAGGAAGCGGGTGCGCAGCCCGTACATCCCCAGCGGCGTCAGCCGCACCGCCATGAACGGCGCCCCGCCACCCACCAGCTCACGGATCTCCAGCACGCCGAACGCCCGCAGGTCGTCCATCTGATGCGCCAACGACAAACCGGTGAACAGCGCCGGGTCGGCGACCGAGGGCGACCGGGGCCGCCCGTCGGGCGTGTACGAGAGCAATTCGAACAACCCACCCATCGGCACCCACCGACCCGCGTGGTCGTACAACTCCCGCAACAACTCACGGATCACATCTCCGCCGCGCAGCACATACGCGGCGCGCCGCACCTCGGGTCGCCCGGTGGCCTCGCCGACCGCGACGCCCTCCCACAGGCTCGACCACACCCGCAGGACGTCGCCGGGCCGCCCGACCGCCAGCGCCCGGGCAAGCTCCCCGGCGGTCGCGACCGTACGCCCGACCTCGATCAGGCCGGCCGTACACGCGATCGACCACACCTGGTGCAACGGCTCCACGTCGCGCGCACTGCGAACGCCGGCGACCGGTTCGTCGATGCCCAGCAGCCGCACCGCCTCGGCCGCGGGCGCCAGTCGCAAAACCCCGGTCGCGGTCACCGGACGCCCGCGACCGACCCAGCGGGCGAGGGTGAGGGCGGCGGCGAACGACGGCGCGGCCGAGGCGGCCCGAGCCAACTCCCGCTCGTCCGGCAACCGCACCGCCGGCAACGCCCGCCCTCGCCCGGGCCCGGTCGCATAGCCCGCCACGAACAACTTCTTCGCCGAGCCCCATCGTCGCGAGTCGGCCATCCTCGCCGGCAGTTCGTCCTCGTGCCGATCCAGCACCTCGAACAACGGGACGAGCCGGTCGCTGTCCGGGTGCAGCGGACCCTGCTCACGCAAAAACTCCAGGAACAACCGCAGCGCGGGCACCACCAGCGCCACCGTGTCCTCGCGGGGCAGCGCGACATGCGCCGGCACCAACGTCTCGAGGAGCGCGTTCAGATCGCCGGCCCGCCAGCGGGTGTGATCGTCGAGCCGCAGGCACGCGACCCGCAGATCGAGCAGGGTGCCGAGGACATCGACCATCCGCTCGGCATCCCGGGCAGGCCGACCGACCCGCGCGAGCCACGTTCCGAAGTCGGCCACGATGCCGCAGGAATCGGGAGATAGCGCCACGTCGCAGAGCGTAGTGAGCACCATCCCCGGTCCGCATGGATTTCGGACAATCCATGCGAACCACCGACCCAGCCCCCGCCCCGCCGGCAACAAGCAACAACGACGCCCCAAGCACCGGCCCCTACACACAACCGAACAACCCACACCCCCACAGGCACAACCCCAAACACCCTCAACCAGCCGCCGACCACGCCCACGCCCATGGGGGCGACCTCGGGCAGTCGGCGCCGATGCCCGCAGGCGATGTCGATCGCGCCTGCACCGGCGCCCGCGCCCGCAGGAGCGACCTGCGTCGCACAGCAACGGCCGGACGCCCACACTCCCCGCGCCCGCGCCCGCGGGAGCGACTCTCACTCAACTAAGCGGAATGGGATCTTTGCGTCCCCGCGCCCGCGCCCGCGGGAGCGACCTTGGTCCACCAGCACTTGGAGGCGGATAGCGCGTGCGGGACGACCGCAAGCACGTGGCGACTGCATCACAGGCCGGGGCAACCGCGCCGGCAGGGACGACCTCGGTCCACTGGTTCCTGCGCCTGCGGAGGCGACCTCGGCCGAGCGGCAACGCGCTCGCGGGCGCTGCCACCTGCGCTCGCCGGCCCGCCGGCCCGCGGCACCTGCGCCTGCGCCTGCACCCGCACGCGTGTCCTCGGGTGGCTGGCGACTGCGCGTGCGGGCAGGAAGGAGAAGGCGGCGAGGGCGACCTCGGGCTCCGGCGTCTGCGGTGAGCGGCCTCGGGCTGCCGGCACTTGCGGGGGCGGACGCGGACGCTTGTGGTCACCCGCGCCTGCGGGGGCCGGTGGCACCGTCCTCGGGCACGATCGGGGGTGGTTCTTGCCGGTGATGTCCGCCACTTTTGGCTGACGCGCCGTCAGATCACCTGCGGGCCTGCGGCGACACCGGTGCCCGGAACGGAAAAAGACGCCTGTCTCCCTTCAGGTGACGGGTCGTCAGGTGGCATGGTGACCCCAGCGCAGAGCACGGCCCGCGATGGGCGGCCCCGCGCCGAGGCGACAACGTACGCGATCCACAGTGAGGTGCCCCCGTGCTGCTCGACCCTTCCGCCGCCCTGCTCACCGATCGAGTGGCCGTGGTCACGGGCGCGGCCCGGGGCATCGGCGCGGCGACGGCCCTCGCACTCGCCAGGTTCGGCGCCGACGTCGCCGTCTGCGACCGCGAGCCCACCGGTCTCCGGGAGACCGCCAAAGCGATCGAGGCCGCCGGCCGGCGAGCCTTCGCGATGGAACTCGACGTCCGCGACGGCGACGGCGTCGAGCGCTTCCTCCACGACGCCCACACCGCCCTCGGCCCGCTCGACATCCTCGTCAACAACGCCGGCGGGGGCTTCTGGTCACCGTTCCTGGATGTCCGCCCCAAGGGCCAGAGCGCACTGGTCGACGAGAACTTCACCTCCGTCACGCACGTGATCCGACACGGCGCCCCGCTCATGCGCGACGGCGGCTCGATCGTCAACGTCACCAGCATCGAGGCGTTCCGCGCCGCGCCCGGCTTCGCGGTGTACGCCGCGATGAAGGCCGCCGTCGAACAGCTCACCAGGTCGCTCGCACTCGAACTCTCGCACCGCCGCATCCGGGTCAACTGCGTCGCCCCCGACGCCATCCCCACCCCCGGCGACGCCGATCTCGCGGAGACGTTCGAAACAGCCGAGGGCGCGTACGACTACGGCGCCAAAGTGCCCTTGGGCCTCGGCGAGGCCGACGACTGCGCCGCCCCGATCGTCTTCCTCGCCGGCGACCTCGCCCGCTTCGTCACCGGCACCACCCTGCACGTAGACGGCGGCACCATGGCCGCCTCCGGCTGGGTCCGCCGCCCGGACGGCACCTTCACCCCCTGACCCCGCCCCACCGCCCGCACCCGCCGGCGCCCGCCCGCACCCGCCGGCGCCCGCCGGCGCCCGCCAGAGCCCGCCGGCGACCCCTCGCGACCGCCACCCCGCCCGCCCCGCCCAGAACCACCCGAGCGCACCGACCGACCACCCGCCCCGACCGCGGAACTGGGAGTGCAATGGAATTCGGCATCTTTCTTCAGGGCTACAACCCGGCGTTCCGACGCGAGGGAAACCCGAACGCCGAACACGAAGCCCTGATGAACGACATGGACTTCGCGATCGCCGCCGACCGGGCCGGATTCAAGTACGCGTGGCTGAGCGAGCACCACTTCCTCGACGAGTACTCGCACCTGTCCGCCAACGACGTCATGTGCGGCTACCTCGCACACGCGACCGAGCGCATCCACATCGGCTCCGGCATCTTCAACCCGCTCCCCCAGGTCAATCACCCGGCCAAGGTCGCCGAACGCGTCGCGATGCTCGACCACCTCACCCGCGGCCGCTTCGAGTTCGGCACCGGACGCGGCGCCGGCAGCCACGAGATCCTCGGCTTCCTCCCCGGCATCGAGGACATGTCCGAGACGAAGGCGATCTGGGAGGACGTGATCCGCGAGTTCCCGAAGATGTTCCTCCAGGACGTCTACGAGGGCTACCAGGGCACCTACTGGCAACTCCCGCCGCGCCGGATCCTGCCCAAGCCGTACGGCACGTCGCACCCGGCCATGTGGTACGCCGCCGGCAGCCCGCCCTCCTACGTGATGGCCGCGCGCATGGGCCTGGGCGTCCTCGGCTTCTCGATCGGCGACCCGGCGAGCGCCGAGCAGCTGGTCGCCGGCTACAAGCGGGAGATCGTCAACGCCGAACCGATCGCCGACTTCGTCAACGACAACGTACTCGCGGTCAGCACCGGCTTCGTCGCGGAAACGAAGGAACGCGCCATCGCCAACGCCGTCGCCGCCCGGCCGATGTACCTCACCAGCAACGTCTTCCGCTACCACGACACCTTCCCGCACCCCGAGGGCATCCCCTACTGGCCCGAGACGATGCCCGACCTGACCCCCGAGCTGGTCGAGTTCGCCGCCGACGCCGGCGCGCTGATCTGCGGCGACCCGGACGGCGTCCTGGACGCGGTGCGCGCGTACGAATCGGTCGGCGTCGACCAGCTCGTCCTCGGCCTCGGCTGCGACGACCGCGAGAACACGCTCAAGACCATCGAACTGTTCGGCCGGCACGTCATCCCCAAGCTCGACACCGACCCCGAACACCGCACCACCCGCTTCCGCCGGCAAGCCTGACCGCCGGCGAAAGCGCCCGACCACCCACCCCCGGTCCCCGACCGACCCACCCCGTCCCCGACACGAGTCACCGCACGACCCGAAAGGCAGTCACGTCATGAGCTTCGCCGAATACCCGATCCGGGTGGGCAGCATGCTGTTCACCGCCGTGGACCCCGAGCGCGGCCACGAGGTGAGCTACAACCGCTGGTACGAGCGCGACCACTACTACGCCGGCTGCATGATCGGCCCCGGCCTGCTCGCGGGCAGCCGCTGGGTGGCCACCGCCGACCTCAAGGCGCTGCGCTTCCCGGCCGACAGCGACGTCGTACCCGCCATCGGCGCCGGCTCCTACGTCGCGATCTACTGGATCAACGACGGCCAGTTCGACGAGTGGAACGCGTGGGCCGTCGACCAGGTCAACTGGCTCTACGGAAACGACCGCGGCTTCCAGCACCGGGTGCACGCGCACACCGCCATGTACCTGCACGACAACCGCTGGTACCGGGACGAGGACCCGGTCCCGCTGGAACTCGCGCTCGACCGCAACTATCAGGGCCTGGTCTCGCTCGCCGTGCAGCGCGAGGAGGGCGTCTCGCAGGAGGACCTGGAGAAGTGGTTCTCCACCCACCTGCCGGAATTCCTCCGCGAGTCCCCGATCGCCTCGGTCGCCGCCTGGACCGCGGTCCCCCTCAAGGACGACGCGCCCGCCTTCGTCCCGCGCGACCCGAACGCCGCCACGCGCAGCATGCAGCTCTACTTCCTCGAGGGCGACCCGCGCGAAAGCTGGGACGGCTTCCGCGAGTGGGCCGCGCGCATCGACGCCTCCGGCATCGGCCGGGTCACCTACTGCGCCCCGTGGATCCCCACCGTGGTCGGCACCGACACGTACACCGACCGACTCTGGGACTGACCAGCCCCCGTCACCACGCCGTCGACGGGCCCGGATCCGAACGAACCCCAACCCGGACCCGACCCGTCGACGGCACGGCAAGCGACCCACACGTCAACGCAGTCGGCTGTGCCTGGTCCCGTAGAAGAAGTAGACGGCGAACCCGGCCACCATCCACACCAGGAACCGCAGCCACGTCTCGCCACTCAGATTGATCATCAACCACAACGTGGCCAGTATCGACAGGATCGGCAACCACGGCACGAACGGGACCCGGAACGCACGGGGCAACTCCGGCCTGGTCCGGCGCAGGATCAATACGCTCGCCGCGACCACCAAAAACGCGAACAGCGTCCCGATGTTGACCATCACGTCGATCTCGTGGATCGGGGTGAACCCGGCGATCGCCGCGACCACCACCGCGATCAGCATCGTACTGACGTGCGGCGTGCCGTACTTGGGATGCACCCTGGCGAACAACGGCGGCAGCAGCCCGTCCCGGCTCATCGCGAAGAAGACCCGGCTCTGCCCCATCATCAGGATCATGCACACGGTGGTCAGCCCGGCCACCGCGCCGATGCTGATGATCGTCGCGATCCAGCCCTTGTCGACCGACCGGAACGCCTCCGCCAACGGCGCGGCGGAGGACAACATGTCGTAGCGCTGCATCCCCACCACGACCAGCGACACCGAGACGTACAGGATCGTGCAGATCACCAGCGAGCCGAGGATCCCGATCGGCATGTCGCGCTGTGGCTTGCGGGTCTCTTCGGCGGCGGTGGCGACCACGTCGAAGCCGATGTACGCGAAGAACACCAGCGCCGCGCCGGAGAAGATCCCCATCGCGCCGTAGATCTGCGGCTCGAACCCGAACAGGGTTTGCACCAGCGGCGCCTTGAGCCCGCCGTGGCCCGACGCCGGCGGCTGCGAATCGGGCACGAACGGGTGGTAGTTGCCGGACTTGACGAAGAACAGCCCGGCGAAGATCACGAGCAGCACGATCGCGATCTTGATGGTGACCATCACGAGGTTGAACCGCGCCGACAACTTGACCCCGAACACGAGGATCACCGCGACGCCGAGCACCAGCAGCAGCGCCGGCAGGTTGACCTTGCCCCCGTCGCCCGGCGCGGCGGTGATCGCCTCCGGCAGTTCGAGACCCGCCTGGGAGAGCAGCGAGTTCAGATATCCCGACCAGCCGATCGAGACCACCCCGACGCCGAGCGCGAGTTCGAGGATCAGGTCCCATCCGATGATCCACGCGGGTAATTCGCCGAGCGTGGTGTAGGAGAACGTGTACGCGGAACCCGCCACCGGGACCGTGGACGCGAACTCGGCGTAGCACAGCGCGGCGAGCCCGCAGACGAACCCCGCCAGCACGAAGGACAGCGCGACCGCGGGGCCGGCGTAGTCCTTCGCCGCCGTGCCGGTGAGCACGAAGATGCCCGTGCCGACCACCACGCCGACCCCGAAGACCATCAGGTCCAGGGCGGACAACTCCCGGCGCAGACCGTGCCCTTCGGGTTCGTCGGTGTCTTGGATGGACTGTTCGATGTTCTTGGTCCGAAACAAAGCGTTGGCCATGGCAACACCTCCTGGTGGCGGAGACCGTTGCCATGATCGGGGCTTTCACTCCTGTTTACGGGGGATCGATCCTCGGCGCGTCAGGGTGATCTTGCTATTCGTCGCCGTCGCACTCGCGCCCCCGAAGGCGTCGCCCGCGCTCGCATCGCGAAGTCATCGCCCGCGCTCGCACCTCGAAGTCACCCCCGCTCGCACCCGGGCACGCAAACGGCCCCGGGGCGCGGAACGGGAAGGTGTACCCCTCCCGTCCCGCGCCCCGGGGCCGTCGTGGCGCGAGCCCTCGGTCAGGCCGTCGTCTCGTGCTGCTCGGCGTCGGCGTCGGCGGTCTTGGACGCGATCTCCTCGACCACCTGGCGCGAGATGTCCTGGGCGTTCAGCCCGATCCGCGCCAGCACCTCGTCGCGCTCGGCGTGGTCGAGGAACTCCTGCGGGATGCCGAAGTCGCGCAGCGGTACGTCCACCCGGGCATCGCGCATCGACTGGGCGATCGCCGCGCCGACACCGCCGGCGCGGCCGTTGTCCTCGATGGTGACCACGAGCCGGTGCCGGGCCGCGAGCGGCGCGAGACCGGCCGGTACCGGCTTGACCCAGCGCGGGTCGACCACGGTCGCCGCGATGCCCTGGTCGGCGAGCCGGTCGGCGACCTCGATCCCGGTCTCGGCCATCTGCCCGACGGTGACGATCAGCACGTCGCCGCCCTCGCCGCCGCCGTTGCGCTCGGGGCCGGTGCGGCGCAGTACGTCCATGCCGTCGATCCGGCCGATCGCCTCGATGTCGGGGCCCACCGCGCCCTTGCCGAAGCGCACCACGGTCGGCGCGTCGTCGACGTCCATCGCCTCGCGCACCTGCGCCCGCACCTGCGCGGCATCACGCGGCGCGGCCAGCCGCAACCCCGGGACGACCTGGAGGATCGACATGTCCCACATGCCGTTGTGGCTGGCCCCGTCCGGTCCGGTCACCCCGGCGCGGTCGAGGACGAAGGTGACCCCGCACTTGTGCAGCGCGACGTCCATCAGGACCTGGTCGAAGGCGCGGTTGAGGAAGGTCGCGTACACCGCGACCACCGGGTGCAGCCCGCCGGTGGCCAGGCCCGCCGCCGAGGTGACCGCGTGCTGCTCGGCGATCCCGACGTCGAACACCCGCTCGGGATACTTCGCGGCGAACTTGTGCAGCCCGACCGGGATCAGCATCGCGGCGGTGATGCCCACGACGTCCTCCCGCTCGTCGGCGACGGCGACCATCTCGTCGGCGAACACCGACGTCCACGACGCGCCCGACTTCTTCACCGGCAGGCCGGTCTCGGGGTGGATCACGCCGACCGAGTGGAACTGGTCCGCCGCGTCGTTGACCGCGTGCGCGTAGCCCTTGCCCTTCTGGGTGATCGCGTGCACGATCACCGGCCCGCCGAAGCCGCGGGCCCGGCGCAGCGCGTTCTCCACCGCCTCGACGTCGTGCCCGTCGATCGGGCCGACGTACTTCAGGCCCAGGTCCTCGAACAGGCCCTGCGGCGCGACCGCGTCCTTGAGGCCCTTCTTGGCGCCGTGCAGCATGTCGTAGACGGGGCCGCCGACGACCGGGGTGCGGCCCAGGACACCCTTGCCCCACTCCAGGAACCGCTCGTAGCCGCGCGTGGTGCGCAGCGTCGCGAGGTGGTCGGCGAGGCCGCCCTGGGTGGGACCGTAGGAGCGCTCGTTGTCGTTGACGACGATGATCACCGGGCGGTCCTTGGCCGCGGCGATGTTGTTCAGCGCCTCCCAGGCCATGCCGCCGGTGAGCGCGCCGTCGCCGATCACCGCGACCACGTGCCGGTCGGTCTGGCCGCGCACCTGGTAGGCCTTGGCCAGGCCGTCGGCCCAGGACAACACCGTGGAGGCGTGCGAGTTCTCGATCACGTCGTGCTCGGACTCGGCGCGGCTGGGGTAGCCCGACAGGCCGTCGGCCTGACGAAGCCGATCGAACCCGTCCTTGCGACCGGTCACGATCTTGTGCACGTAGCTCTGGTGTCCGGTGTCGAAGAGGATCTTGTCGCGCGGGGACTCGAACACCCGGTGCATCGCGATGGTCAACTCGACCACACCGAGGTTGGGACCCAGGTGTCCGCCGGTCTTGGCGACGGACTCCACCAGGAAGGTGCGGATCTCGTCCGCGAGCTGTGCGAGTTGCTCGGGCGAGAGGGCTTTGAGATCACGGGGTCCTCGAATGCCGTCCAGCAGGGCCACCCGTTCCTCCTTCATCGGATCCGTCACCGCCCCCACGGGTGTGCGTGCGGGAGAGGCGTCCATCGAGTCTAGACGCGGCGGTGCCGACGGATGGTTCGCATCGACCCACCACGCCGCGCCATCCGTGCGGCACGGCTCACATCGCGGCACCCGCGATCTGCGGCTCGGGCGTGCGTTCGATCGCGAAGGGGGTCATCTCGCTCATCACCATCGCCATCGCGCCCAGCACCTCGGCGCGCTCGCCGAGCGAGCCGGTGACCACGGACAATCGGCGCGAAGCGCTGGGGATGGCATAGCGGCCGACCGACTCGACGATCGGCGCGATCAGCAGGTCGCCGGCGCCCGCGAGGTCGCCGCCGAGGATGATCCGTTGCGGATTGAGCAGGTTCGTCAGGCTGGCCACGCCCACCCCGACGTGCCGGCCGGCGTCCGCGACCACCCGCCGACAGCCCGCGTCCCCGGCCCTGGCGAGTTCGATCATGCGCTGGATGGTCAGGTCGGTGCCGTGGCTGCCGCGCAGCAGATCCAGGAGGTAGGAGGCGTTGGTGAAGGTCTCCAGGCAGCCCCGGTTGCCGCAGCGGCACACCGGTCCCGACTCGTCCAGCGTTATGTGACCTATCTCGCCCGCCGTGCCGCCGGGACCGCGGTAGAGCCGGCCGCCGATCACCAGCCCCGCGCCCACACCGCCGGACACCTTGAGATAGGCCATCTCGGTACATCCCACGCCCGCGCCCCACACCGACTCGCCGAGCGCGCCGAGGTTGGCGTCGTTGTCGACCAGGACCGGCAGGCCCAGGCGCTCGCCCATCGCCTCGCGCGGGTGGCAGCCCACCCAGCCCGGCAGGATCGTGGTCGAGCCGAGCGCGCCGGTGTCGATGTCGATCGGGCCGGGCACGCCGAGGCCGACCCCGGTGACCTCGGAGCGCACCACGCCGGCCCGGTCGAGCAGCACCCCCAGCAGCCGGTCGGCCAGGGCGAAGCCCTCGTCGGCGGAGGAATCGACGTCGATCGGGACATGCTCCTCGGCGAGCACACGGTGCGCGAAGTCGCCGATCGCGACCCGTAGGTGGCGGTGTCCGAAGTCGATGCCGACGACCACGCCCGACGCCCGGCTGAGCGAGACGGCGCGGGCACGCCGTCCGCCGGAGGATGTGGGGGTGACCTCGACCATGTCGAGGGCCTTCAACTCCCGTACGATGTTCGACACCGTCGCCGCGGACAGGCCGGTGCTCCTGGCGATCTCGGCCTGGGTGAGCGCCCCCGCCATCCGCACCGCGTGCAGGACCCGGTCGAGATTGCCCCGATGCAGCGAGGACTGGGACCCCGACGAGTGCGGCCCCGGCGACTGGGCCTCCGGAAAGCGGGCCCCCGTCGTGCCGTCGGACATCTGCGTTCTCCTCGCCCCGGTGCATCTGTAAGCACGTGTTGTGTGCAAGTCCTGAACTCTAATGCGCCCTGTGCTTACACAGAAGAGTCAAACCTGAACACAGGCGTCACGATCGGGCCTCTATTCGCCACTCCGCGTACACGCGGTGCGGGGAAGGCGGCAAACACCCCTTCGCCCGGGGCGGCCGCCCCGCCTCGCCCGGTCGCCCGGCCGACGGCCGCCCCGGGTGGTCGCCGGAGTTACAGCCTCGGTTCCCACCGCTCGCCGCCCAGCGCCTCCTCGACGAGGCGGACCGCGCGCTCGGTGGCCGCCGCGCGCGAGCCCTCGTACTCGTACATCCGCAACGTCGCCTCCAGCGCGTGCACGGGCACCGCCTCCTTGAGGTCGACGCGCGCCGTGCCGTAGCCGTGCCGTGCCGCGGCCAGCGCCGCCTCCACGTGCTGGCGGGCCATCCGGGCCAGGATCACCGGGTATTTGCGCAGTACCTCATGGCTTCGATAACCGGGCGGACACAGGTCGTACAGCCATGCGACGGCGGTGTCCTCCCACCCCGGCGCCCCGGGCGGTCGAACACCCCGCGGCCAACCCGCCGGCGCGATTCCGTCCTTCCCGCGCGGCCTGGCCTGCGCCTCGTCCCCAGTCGCCGCATGCGCGAAACGACCCGGCCGCTCCCATGCCGGGGTGTCTCGATCGCCATTGCCGTACATATGTTCGATTATGCGCGGTGGTCGGCCGAGAATGCACATGTGGATCATGGAGGGGTACACCCGCACCCACGTTCGACCGACACCGCCGCACCCCGGCCCCTTCGGGCCGCCCGCCAACCTACGGAGGACCCGTGATTCAGGCCGCCCGCTCCGGCGACGAGGCCGCCTTCGCCCACATACCGCTGGTCGGCGTGTGGCGCAACGGCTTCCTGGAATCGGTACACCACGGCACGGCCGTACTGACCGGCACCGACGGGTCGGTGGTCGAGGGGCACGGCGCGGTCGACGCGCCGATGTTCCCGCGCTCGGCCAACAAGCCGTTCCAGGGCCTTGCGATGCTGCGCAACGGACTGGACCTGGACGGCGAACTGCTCGCCCTCGCGTGCGCGAGCCATTCCGGCGAGGCGTTCCACCTGGAGGGGACCCGGCGCATCCTGGCCCGGGCGGGCCTGTCGGAGACCGCGCTGCGGTGTGTACCGGACCTGCCCCTGGGCGCGGCGCAGCGCGACGCGTGGCTGGCGGGCGGTCGCGGTCCCGAGCGGATCGCGATGAACTGCTCGGGCAAGCACGCGGCAATGTTGCTCACGTGCGTGCGCAACGGCTGGTCGACCGAGGACTACCTGGCGCCGGGGCACCCGCTGCAAAAGGCCGTCCGCCGGGCGGTGGAGGACGTCGCCGGCGAGCCGGTCGCGGCGGTCGGCGTGGACGGGTGCGGGGCGCCGCTGTTCGCCATCTCGCTGGCCGGCCTGGCCCGCTCGTTCGGGCGCTTCGCGGGGGCGGCCGAGGGCACCCCCGAACGGCGGATCGCGGACGCGATGCGGGCGCACCCGCAGTGGGTCGCGGGCACCGGTCGCGACGTGACGGACCTGATGCGGGCGATCCCGGGACTGCTCGCCAAGGACGGCGCGGAGGCGGTGTACGCGGTGGGCCTGCCGGACGGCCGCGGCGCCGCGGTCAAGATCGCGGACGGGGCGACGCGGGCGCACATCGTCGCGATCGCGGCCCTGCTGTGGCGCATGGGCGCGGACGAGCAAACCCTCGCCCCGTTCACGCAGTCGCCGGTGTACGGCGCCGGCGAGGTCGTCGGCGCGATCCGCGCTTTCCCTCGTTTGAGTGAACCGGCCCGGTAGCCCTGTCGCCCCCATGGGCCGAACGCAACACTGACCGTGCGGCCGGTTGGGAAACCAACCGGCCGCACCATTGCCTGCGCCCAGGCACCTGACCCTCGTACCGGTGCGCCTGCGCCTGCGCCCGCGCTCGTGCACCTCCGCCTGCGGGGCCGGTGAGCCTGGCCGCGCTCGTACACCTGCGCCTGCGCCTGCGCCTGCGGGGCCGTGCGCCCGCCGGCGCAGGCTCACGCGGGCGCACCCGCCAGGGCGCCCGCGCCGAGGCCGCCCGCCGGCGGACGGGGCGGTCGAGTACGAGGGCCGATTCACGCCTGCGGGGCGACCCCGATGACGCGCCGAACAGCGCCGGCAAAACCCACGGCGGAACACGAACACCGGGCCGGGCTCCCGAGGGAGCCCGGCCCGGTGCGTGACCACCGCGAGGCCGTGACCGCGAAACCGCACCCAGCCCTCGATCGGGGTGCGATCAGCCCTTGTTCACCAGCGAACGCAGCACGTACTGCATGATGCCGCCGTTGCGGTAGTAGTCCGCCTCACCGGGGGTGTCGATGCGCACGACCGCGTCGAACGAGACACCGGTGTCGGTGGTGACCTTGACCGTCTTGGGCGTACGGCCCTCGTTCAGTTCGGTAATGCCCTCGAACGCGAAGGTCTCCTCGCCGGTGAGCCCCAGCGACGCGGCGCTGTGGCCCGCCGGGAACTGCAGCGGGATGACGCCCATGCCGATCAGGTTCGAACGGTGGATGCGCTCGTACGACTCGGCGATCACCGCACGCACACCCAGCAGCGAGGTGCCCTTGGCGGCCCAGTCGCGGGACGAGCCCGAGCCGTACTCCTTGCCCGCCAGCACCACCAGCGGGATGCCCGCGGCCTGGTAGTTCACCGACGCGTCGTAGATCGTCGAGACCGGGGCGTCGGCCTGCGTGAAGTCACGCGTGAAGCCGCCCTCGGTGCCCGGCGCGATCTGGTTGCGCAGGCGGATGTTCGCGAACGTGCCGCGGATCATCACCTCGTGGTTGCCCCGGCGCGAGCCGTACGAGTTGAAGTCCTTGCGCTCGACACCGTTCTCGGCCAGGTACTTGCCCGCCGGGCTGTCGCCCTTGATCGAGCCCGCCGGCGAGATGTGGTCGGTGGTGACCGAGTCGCCGAGCTTGGCCAGCACCCGCGCGCCCGCGATGTCGACCACCGGCGCCGGCTGCATCTGCATGCCCTCGAAGTACGGGGGCTTGCGCACGTAGGTGGACTGCGGGTCCCACTCGAAGGTGGCGCCCGTCGGGATCTCCAGCGACTGCCAGCGCGAGTCGCCCGCGAAGACGTCGGCGTAGCGGTCGATGAACATGTCCTGGTCGATCGAGGAAGCCACGACCTCGGCGATCTCCTCGTCGCTCGGCCAGATGTCCGCGAGGTAGACCGGCTTACCCTCGGGGTCCAGGCCCAGCGGCTCGGTGGTGATGTCGATGTCCATCGAACCCGCGAGCGCGTACGCGATCACCAGCGGCGGCGAGGCCAGGTAGTTCATCTTGACGTCGGGGTTGATCCGACCCTCGAAGTTGCGGTTGCCCGAGAGCACCGAGACGACCGCGAGGTCGGCGTCGTTGACCGCCTTGGAGACCTCCTCCGGCAGCGGGCCGGAGTTGCCGATGCAGGTCACGCACCCGTAGCCGACCAGCGAGAAGCCGACCTTCTCCAGGTACGGGATCAGACCCGCCTTCTCGTAGTAGTCCATGACGACCTTGGACCCGGGCGCGAGCGTGGTCTTGACCCACGGCTTGCGGGTGAGGCCCTTCTCGACGGCCTTCTTCGCGAGCAGCGCGGCGCCGAGCATCACCGACGGGTTCGAGGTGTTGGTGCAGGAGGTGATCGAGGCGATCACGACCGCGCCGTGGTCGATCTCGTACTCGACGCCATCCTCGCCGACCACCTTGGTCGGGTTGTGCACGCGACCGTTCGAACCGGTGGGGGCGTCCGAGGCCGGGAAGGACTCCTTGCCCGACTCGTCGCCGTTGGTGACGTAGTCCGGCAGCGCGCCGCGGAAGCGGGACTTGGCCTCGGTCAGCACGACCCGGTCCTGCGGGCGCTTGGGGCCGGAGATGGAGGGCACCACGGTGGAGACGTCGAGCTCGATGTACTCCGAGTACTCCGGCTCGTGGCTCGGGTCGTGCCACAGCCCCTGGGCCTTGGCGTACGCCTCGACCAGCGCGAGCTGCTTGTCGTCACGGCCGGTCAGGCGCAGGTAGGTAATCGTCTCGGCGTCGATCGGGAAGATCGCGCAGGTCGAGCCGAACTCCGGCGACATGTTGCCGATGGTGGCGCGGTTGGCCAGCGGCACCGCGCCGACGCCCTCGCCGTAGAACTCGACGAACTTGCCCACCACACCGTGCTTGCGCAGCATGTCGGTGATGGTCAGCACCACGTCGGTGGCGGTGACGCCCGGCTGCGCCTTGCCCGAGAGCTTGAAGCCGACCACGCGCGGGATCAGCATGCTGACCGGCTGGCCGAGCATCGCGGCCTCGGCCTCGATGCCGCCGACGCCCCAGCCGAGCACGCCCAGGCCGTTGACCATGGTGGTGTGCGAGTCGGTACCGACACAGGTGTCGGGGTAGGCCTGCCCGTTGCGGACCATGATCGTGCGGGCCAGGTGCTCGATGTTGACCTGGTGCACGATGCCGGTGCCGGGGGGTACGACCTTGAACTCGTCGAACGCGGTCTGGCCCCAGCGCAGGAACTGGTAGCGCTCCTTGTTGCGGCCGTACTCGATGTCGGTGTTGATCTCGAACGCGTCCGGACGGTTGAACACGTCGGCGATGACCGAGTGGTCGATGACCATCTCGGCGGGCGCGAGCGGGTTGATCCGGGAGGCGTCGCCGCCGAGGGCCTTCACGGCCTCGCGCATCGTGGCGAGGTCCACCACACACGGCACGCCGGTGAAGTCCTGCATGATCACGCGCGCCGGCGTGAACTGGATCTCCTCGCTCGGCTCGGCCTTCGCGTCCCAGCCGCCCAGGGCGCGGATGTGATCGGCGGTGATGTTCGCGCCGTCCTCCGTGCGGAGCAGGTTCTCCAGCAGGACCTTCAGGCTGTAGGGGAGGCGCTTGCTGCCCTCCACCTTGTCCAGCCGGAAGATTTCGTACGACTCGTCACCCACGTTCAGGGTGGAGCGAGCGTCGAAGCTGTTCGCGGACACGACGGTCTCCCTTGATCTTGTGCGTTTCTCCCGCATCCTGCCGACACCCACTCGACCTTCGCCAAGCAAGGTGACCCTAAGTAGGGGATGCCGGGGTCTGCGCCCCGCAGATATCTTGATGTCAAGACAAGTCTAGCCCAGGCGCCGACTCCCCCGTGCGGGTACCCGTCTCCGGCGCGCCGAAAGGTCGGTCGGGATTCGTCTCGACGATCTCTCCCACGCACGCGCGTGCACCCCTACCATGCGGGACAGCGAGTCCGGTACGACCCACCGTGTGGGTCCGGAGCGTGGCCTCGGGAACACGCCCGAGGCATGGGCGCATCGGGTGGGATGGCGACGAGGGGAATGACGCCATGAAGCGGATCCGGATCGGGATACTGGGCGCGGCTCGCATCGCACCGGCCGCACTGGTCAGGCCCGCGCGGCTGATCCCGGAGGTACGGGTCGCCGCGATCGCCGCGCGCGACCCGGCCCGCGCCGACACCTTCGCCCGGCGCCAGGGCATCCCGCGCGTGCACGCGACCTACGCCGATCTGATCGCGGATCCCGAACTGGACGCGGTCTACATCCCGTTGCCCAACGCACTGCACGCGCAATGGACGACCCGGGCGCTGGCGGCCGGCAAGCACGTGCTGTGCGAGAAGCCGATGGCCGCCAACGAGGCCGAGGCGCGGGAGATCGCCGACGCGGCGGAGCGCGCGGGCCTGGTCGCGATGGAGGCGTTCCACTACCGCTACCACCCGCTCGCGGGGCGGATGCGGGAGATCGTCGACGACGGCGAACTGGGCGAGATCCGCCGGATCGACACCTCGATGTGCTTCCCCCTGCCGCTGCCGGGCGACATCCGCTACCGCTACGACCTCGCGGGCGGAGCGCTGATGGACGCCGGATGCTACGCCGTACACCTGATGCGGCTACTGGCGGGCGACGACGACGGCGACCCGATCGAGGTCCTGGGCGCGCGGGCGCTCACCGTACCCCGCGACCGCCGGGTGGACCGCGCGATGTCGGCCCGGCTACGACTGCCGGGCGGTGTCCTGGGCGCGGTGCACGCGTCGATGTGGTCGCGACGCCTGCTCGACATGCGTGCGCACGTGGTGGGCACGCGCGGCGAGATGCGCGTATTCAACTACCTGATGCCGCACCTGCCACACCGGTTCACCGTGAGCGTGGGCAAGCGCCGGCGGCACGAACACCTGGGCGAGGCCGCGAGGACGCCGACCTACCGCCTGCAACTCCAGGCGTTCGCGGACGCGATCCGACTCGGTCGGCCGACCCTGACGCCCGCGGCCGACGCGGTACCCACCCTGCGCATCATGGACGCGATCTACCGCGGCGCCGGCCTGCCCCTGCGCGGGGAGGCCGGCGCCACACGCTGAGCGAGCGGCTCAATGCATGATGTAATGCAGGATGACGTCGTGCACGTGCCGGCCCTTGTCGTCGCTGCGGAACTCCACGCTGTAGGTCTGCGTGCCGACGTGGATCGCTATCTCGCTGGAGCTCAGGTAGGAGCCGGTGAAGCTCTTGTTGGAGACCATGCTGACGCTGCTGATCTTCGAGTAGGGCAGCGACGTGATCGCGACCTTCTTGCCCACGAAGCTGTTGTCCTGGATGATCGCGCGCCGATCGGTCAGGCCGATGAACCCGGTGCCGACACCCTTCGCGTCGTAGACCGCGATGATCTGCTCGCCCGGGAGCAGACCGCTCTGGATCTTCTCCAACTGCTCGCGCTTGTCGAAGACGACGTTTCCCGCCCCGCTCATCCCGTGCTCCTCCCGGTGGACCTGCGACACCCAGCCTAAGGCCGCCCGATCAGCGCCATTCGCCCGTGTCGTGGAAGTGGGTCAAGGTTGCCTCGTATGGGGTGAGATCCAACTCCTGGCGGGCCAACCACTCGTCCGAGTAGTACGAGTGCGCATAGCGCTCGCCGCCGTCGCACAGCAGCGTCACGATCGAGCCGGTGCGCCCCGCGGCGCGCATCTCGGCGACCAGGCGCAGCGCGCCCCAGAGGTTGGTGCCGGTCGAGCCGCCGGCCTTGTGGCCGGTGCGGCGGTGCAGTTCGCGCATCGCCGCCACCGACGCGGCGTCGGGGACCTTGATCATGCGGTCGACGATGTTCGGCATGAAGCTGGCCTCGACCCGCGGCCTGCCGATGCCCTCGATCCGCGACGAGCACGCCTCGGCGTACGCCGGGTCGTGGGTGCGCCACCCCTCGAAGAAGGCCGAGTTCTCGGGGTCCACGACGCAGATCTTGGAGTGGTGTCGGCGATAGCGCACGTAGCGGCCCATCGTCGCGCTGGTACCCCCGGTGCCGGCCCCGACGACGATCCACTCGGGGATGGGGTGCCGCTCCTCCGACATCTGCTCGAACACCGACTCGGCGATGTTGTTGTTGCCCCGCCAGTCGGTGGCGCGCTCGGCATAGGTGAACTGGTCCATGAAGTGGCCGCCGGTCTCCGCCGCGAGCGAGCGCGAGACGTCGTAGACGGTGGCGGCGTCGTCTACGAGGTGACATCGTCCGCCGTGGAACTCGATCAGCTCGATCTTCTCGGGGCTGGTCGTGGCGGGCATGACCGCGACGAAGGGCAGGCCGATCTGGTTGGCGAAGTACGCCTCCGAGACGGCGGTGGAGCCCGAGGACGCCTCGATCACGGTGGTGCCCTCCTCGATCCACCCATTGCACAGGGCGTAGAGGAACAACGACCGCGCGAGGCGGTGCTTGAGCGAGCCCGTGGGGTGGGTGGACTCGTCCTTGAGGTAGAGGTCGATGCCCCACCCGCTGGGCAGCGGATAGGCGAGCAGGTGGGTGTCGGCGGAGCGGTTCGCATCGGCGCTCACCTTGCGGATCGCCTCGTCCACCCAGTCCCGGGTCTTCGCGCTGAAACGGTCCACATCGTTGCCCACCGGCGTCACGTCCACTCCCCTGGCTGGTTCCTGTCCCCCGTGCCGGGTGTGGATGACGAGGGCTGTGGGATCGAGGGTCATCGATCGCCGCCCAGGCTACGGGCCGGCCCGCCATCTGCGGGACCAACCCCCGGAAAGGCCTATGAGCTGCACATACGTATTCTCGGCCGGAACGTGTGACGTGTCGGGGGGTCCGCCGCGTCTATGGGGTGGGTACGCGCGAGGGCGCGTAGGGACGAGGAGGGCCTATGGCGGGCTTCGACGCTGAGCCGGCCGATTTCCTGGAGTTCGCCAACGCGTGCAGCGGTCGGCTGTTCCGAACGGCGTGGCTCCTGTGTGGCGATTGGCATCTCGCCGAGGACCTCGTGCAGACGACGCTGGGCAAGCTGTACCGGGCCTGGAAGCGGGTCAGCCGGGCCGACAGCCCGGAGGCATACGCGCGCACCGTGCTCACGCGCACGTATCTGTCCCATCGACGCAGGCTGAGCAGCACCGAGCAGCCGTACGCGGACCTGCCGGAGGGCGCCGGTCCCGAGGAGGACCAGGCGTTGCGGCTGACCCTCCTGAAGAGCCTGGCCGAACTGCCGCCCAAGGACCGGGCGGTGTTGGTCCTGCGCTATTGGGAGGACCTGAGCGTGGAGCAGACGGCACGGCAGATGGGCGTGTCCGAGGGAGCCGTGCGCAGTAGGTCCATGCGGGCGCTGGAGAAATTGCGGAGCCTGCTCGGGAGCGAGTCCGGCTGGCTTTCCGCCGCATGAGGGGTCGACGAGTGCACCGCCGGCACGGCCGTACGGCTGGTGAACGAGACGATCCGGGTTCATACGGATGGCGAGGAGACGGTACGTCTATGGGGTCCGAGGAAAAGGAACTGGCGGCCGCGATGCGGACGTCGGCGTCGGGGCTGGTGCCCCCGACGGGATTGGTCGCGGGCGGCATCGCCCGAGGCAGACGGATGAAGCTGGTCCGCCGTCTCCAGGTGGGCGCGTCCGCCGCGGCGGTGCTCGCCGTGGCGGGCACGACCGTCCTCGCCGTCTCCGGCGGGGACAAGGGTGGCGACCGGCATGTCACGGGCCCGGCCGGCATCGCGACGGAGATCCCCGCCCCACCGACCACGACGGCGCCCAAACCCCGGCCGGCCCTGTCCGCACCGACCGGCCTGGTGCCCGTCCTGCCGCCGGTGCTGCTGCAAAACCTCCTGCAGCGTGTGCCGCAGGGCCTCGTGCGCTCCGGAGTCACCGGGTCGGATCAAACAGTCAAAACCTCCGCGGGCATACTCAGCGCGGGCGCGTCGGTGTCGTTGGTCCTCGACGACTCGTCCGGCCCCACCTTGTTCTCGGTGACGGTACGGCAGGACGCCGAGAAGTCCGACGAGTTCCACTGCCCGCCACAGGACGGCAGCACCAAGGCCACGTGCACGGACCGCAAGATGGGGAACGGCACCCGCGTGGTCGAGAGTCAGGACTGGGTCTACCCCGCGTCGGCGGACACCCCGGCAAACCGTGCCGACGGCAAGGCCGGTCCTTCGGGAAGAGGACCGAAGGACTGGTCCGTGCGCGTCGAGCGCCCCGACGGCGTCGTGGTGGAGATCAGGGAGATCGCCTCCAGCGAGGAGAAGGGCACCGTCAGCCGGGAGACGCCGATCTTCCAGATGGACGCGTTGCGTGGGTTCGCACTCGATCCGGTCTGGAGGGTATGGATCCCGCCCGAGATCAACAAGATCGCCGACAGCGCCCTGCCGGTATTCGTGCGCACTTCTTCCTCGGGCGCGAAGTACGAGCCGCAACCGCCGGCGAACGCGCCGTCCGGTCCGACGGGCGGCGGTGGGACGGCCGTTCCGCCTGCGGAACCGTTCGCGGGAACCTGGTCGGAACACACCCGCGGCACCGCGCCGGGGTCCGCGTCTCCCAGCACGTCGACCCCCGGCCCCGGAAACGGCGGCTGAAGATCTCCGCCGCCTGTCGGGCATGACCCGGCGTCGTCCGGGCAGGCGCCGGACGTCGAGCCCCCGAGCGCCTCTGACTCCCCCTCACGCTTCGGGGGCTCGATGCCGCCCGCAGCCGGACGTCTGGGATCCTGACGCGGGGTCCTGCCGACCTCGCGGATACTCAAGAGAGGCGGTCGCGATGACCGGGGGCATAGGTATCGGTCTGGGCGGCGTGGGGTTCGAGGGTGGCTACGCGCAGTACGGCCCGACGGACGCCGAGGAGCGTGCCGGGCACATCCTGCAGGTCTTCGACCGCGCCTTCGGCGCGCTGATAGACGGCGACCCGGCGGCGTTCCGGGTGAAGTTCCGCAAGATGGCCGCCTCGGCGTTCGCGTTCTACCGGGGCACGGCCTGCCTGTTCTACGCCGACTTGGACGGCCGCGAGGATCCCTTCCTCGACGAGCGCACCTCGCGGGTGTGGATCCACGGCGACCTGCACGCCGAGAACTTCGGCACGTACATGAACGCGGACGGCAAACTCGTGTTCAACGTCAACGACTTCGACGAGGCGTACGTCGGCCCCTGGACCTGGGACGTCAAGCGGTTCGCCGCCAGCCTCGCGCTGATCGGGCACGGCAAAGCGCTGAGCGACGACACCATCGCGTCCCTGGTCGCCGCCTACGGCGCGGCCTACCTCGACCAGCTGCGCCTGCTGACCGACAAGACCACGCCACAGGACTCCGCGCTGACCCTGGCGACGACCGAGGGTCCGCTGCTGGAGGTCCTGCGCCGGGCCCGCCTGCAGACCCGCATCGGATTGTTGCGCTCGGAGACGGTCGTGGCCGACCACGAACGGCGGTTCGCCATGTCGGGCGGCGCGTTCGAGCTGCCGGACGACGTCAAGGCGACGGTCCTGGAGGCGTTCGGCCGCTACCTCGACACGCTGCCCCCCGCGACTCGGCAGCGGCCGGACACCTACGACGTCAAGGACGTCGTAGGTCGGCGCGGAGTCGGCATAGGCAGCGCCGGCCTGCCCTCGTACAACCTGCTGATCGAGGGAAACACGGAGGCGCTGGAGAACGACGTGATCCTGTATATGAAGCAGGGCCAGACGCCTTCGGTCAGCCATCACGTCACCGACCCCGAGGTGCGCTCCTACTTCGAACACGAGGGACACCGCACGGTCATCTCCCAGCGCGCCCTGCAGGCGCACGCGGACCCGTGGCTCGGCTACACCGACATCGACGGGATCGGGCAACTGGTCGCCGAGGTCTCGCCCTACGCGAACGACCTGGACTGGTCCGACCTCAACGAGGTGGACACGATCACGGAGGTCGTGGAGTACCTGGGTCGCGCCACCGCGACGATGCACGCCGTCGCAGACGAGGAGAGTGGTCACACGCTCGTACCCTTCTCGACCGAGGACGCCATCCGCACGGCGATCGAGCGCGACGAGGACGGCTTCATCACGTCGCTGGTGGACTTCGCACACGCCTACGGCGCACGTGCCCGAGCCGACCACGCGATCTTCGTGGACCTCTTCCGCAACGGTCTGATCCGGGGTCTGTAGTCCCGCCTCGAGGCCCGGAGGGGCGCCACGCCGGCGTCTGATTCCCGCCGGCCCCCGGGTCGGGAACGGGTGACACTGGTCGACGTGATGGACGACGAGCAGTGCTACCGAGCGTGCAGCAGCCGGGACAGTCGGTTCGACGGCTGGTTCTACATGGCGGTCACGAGCACCGACATCTACTGCCGGCCGAGTTGCCCCGCGGTCAAGCCGAAGCGGGAGAACGCGAGGTTCTACCCCTCCGCGGCGGCCGCGCAGGCGGCGGGTTTCCGGGCGTGCAAGCGCTGCCGTCCGGACACCTCGCCGGGATCACCGGAGTGGGACGTGCGTGCCGACGTGGTCGGCCGGGCGATGCGCCTGATCGCGGACGGCGTCGTGGACCGCGAGGGCGTGGGCGGCCTGGCGGGCCGCCTCGGCTACAGCGACCGCCAACTGAACCGCCTGCTGATGGCCGAGGTCGGCGCGGGTCCCCTCGCGCTGGCCCGGGCCCGGCGAGCGCAGACGGCCAGGGTCCTGTTGGAGACCTCCGATCTCCAGATCGCACAGGTCGCGTTCGCGGCCGGCTTCGCGAGCGTGCGCCAGTTCAACGACACGGTGCGCGAAGTGTTCGGGCGCACTCCGACGGAGGTGCGCGGACGCGCCGGCGCGCGAGGCGTCGAGCCCGGCGAGATCCGGCTGCGCCTGCCCTACCGGGAGCCGATCGCGCTCGGACACGCGCTGGACTTCCTGGGTCTGCGGGCAGTGCCCGGCGTCGAGGAGTACGTGGACGGCGTCTACCGCAGGGTGCTGTCGCTCCCGCACGGCACCGGAGTGGTCGAACTCTCCCCCGGCCCCTCCTGGGTGTGGTGCCGGCTGGTCCTGGCCGATCTGCGCGACTTGGGCGCCGCCGTGCAGCGCTGCCGCCGCCTGCTCGACCTGGACGCGGACCCGCTCGCTGTGGACGAGGCGCTGGGCAACGCCGAACTCGCCGACGGCGCTCTGGCCGCCCTGGTGCGGGCCACGCCCGGGCTGCGATCGCCGGGTCACGTGGACCCCGACGAACTCGCCGTGCGGGCGGTGCTCGGCCAGCAGGTCTCGGTCGCGGGCGCGCGCACGATCGCGGGTCGGCTGACCTCCCTGTACGGCAAGCCGCTGCCCGCACCTCAGGGCACGCTCACTCACGCCTTCCCGACGGCCGCCGCGCTGGCGGACGCGGATCCGGCCGATCTGCCGATGCCCAACGCGCGTAAGAAGGCGCTCTTCGCCCTCAACGGCGCACTCGCGTCCGGCGCCGTTCGCCTCGACCCGGGGGTCGATCGTCGGGCCGCCGAGGCGGCTTTGTTGGCCCTTCCGGGCATTGGTCCCTGGACCGCGTCGTACATTCGACTGCGGGCACTCGGCGATCCGGACGTGTTCCTGCCGACGGATCTGGGCGTCAAGCACGCGCTCGCGGGCTTGAACCTCTCGATCTCGGCGGCGCAGTCGTGGTCCCCGTGGCGCTCGTACGCACTGCACCACCTGTGGGCGAGCCTGTCCGCAACGTCCACCGTCTCGGTGAAGGAAGTCGCATGAACCAGGACGCCCTGTTCGAGGCCGTCGAAGCGCCCGACCCCAACGTGCCGCCCGCCGTGTTCAACACCCCCCTCGACGGCCCTCGTCGATACGCGACGATGGACTCCCCCGTCGGCGAGCTGCTCATGATCGGCGACGGCCGCTCGCTCACCGCCCTGTTCATGGGCGCGACGCCACAAGCGGACTGGGTACACGATCCCGGTGCGTTCGGTGAGACGAAGGCGCAGTTGAGCGCTTACTTCGCCGGCGAACTGCGCGAGTTCGACCTGCCGTTGGCGCCGGTCGGCACGGCCTTCCAGCTCAAGGTCTGGTCGGCCCTGACCACCATCCCGTTCGGGCACACCATGTCCTACGGCGGCCTGGCGACGAGGTTCCTCGGCCAACCGACCGCCTCCCGAGCGGTCGGGCTCGCCAACGGTCGCAACCCGATCAGCATCATCATCCCGTGCCACCGGGTGATCGGCGCGAACGGCACGTTGACCGGCTACGCCGGCGGACTGCCGCGCAAGCAACGCCTGTTGGCCCTGGAGAACGTCCGCGTCACGGGATAGCCAGGCCGCCTTCGACGACACCACCGCGGGCACGGGACTCACGACTGGAACGCTCGCCGCACGAGCGCGGCCACCTGTCCCCGGCGGAGCGTGTCGTGCCAGGTGAAGCGCAGCACCAGGGCGCCCACGAGGGCGAGTTCGTTGGCTCTGGCCCGATCGCGAAACAGCGCGTCGGGTCGCGAGTGCACGTCCATGCCGTCCGCCTCCGCGAAAACGGGCCGCAAGCCCGTGAGCCACGCGAGGTCCACCCGGGCCCGACCGCCGCCGGGCAGGGCGACCTCGTGCTGCAACTCGTCCGGCGCGACCCCGCCGCGCACGCAGTCGAGCCGTACCCGCGACTCCAACGGGCTCTCGGCTCGCCCGTCCGCGATCGCGAGCAGGGGTCGCACCCGGCCCGCGCCGGGACGGCCCGCCGACGCCCGCTCGATCCCCGCGAGGTCCGCCTCCTCCACCAGCCCCAGGTGCAGCGCCGAGTCGAGCACCGCGAGACCTTCCTCGGGCGACAACCTCGGAACGAGGTCGGCGAGCGTGCGCACCGGCGTCGTCACCGGCAGGCCGTCCACCGTCACGACCTCGTCGGTTCGCAGCCGGCGGCGGTACGCCACGATCCCCGGCCCACCACGACGCGAGGCGGTGTCGGGCGTCGCCACGTGCACACATGCCTCGTGTGGCACGCCACGCATCCCGTGCATACGGGCCGCACTGTGCAATACGGCGACGGCCCGCTCTCCATACGCCGCGAGCCCGGCGCGCAACAACCCGCGCGAGGAGAGCACACATCGATCGGCATCGACGTGCCCCACGCCGCGCGCGATCTCGCGCACCTTCCCAGCGTTCACGAGCCTTCGCCACACCTGTC
This sequence comes from Embleya australiensis, assembly GCF_051903075.1. Lineage (NCBI taxonomy): Bacteria > Bacillati > Actinomycetota > Actinomycetes > Kitasatosporales > Streptomycetaceae > Embleya > Embleya australiensis. The sequence continues at coordinate 5,659,311 of NZ_CP182422.1, read as the reverse complement.
CGGATACTCCGGCGGATGTCGCTCGCTCCCGTGTCACCACTCCGTCGTACTGCCATGCCAGCTCCCGAAGGACTCGTAGGGCCTCTTGCATTCCCGGATCCTGGTCCGTGCGGCCTGCCGTGTGCTGCCGGCGACGGGGAGCTGTGGACAATCGGGCACTTGTGGACAACTTGAGGCGCGCTTTGCCGGATTCGCGGATGATCTTCAGCTGCTCGACATCTTCATGATCATCGAGGGCCGCCGAACGGCCGGCCCCAACCGGTGTGATGGGCACGTCCCCACTGCCTCCCGTCCCGAGGATCGCCATGCCCGACATCCGCAAGCACCGGCGCATCGCCGCCGTGTGCGCCGCACTCGCCCTCACCGCGGGCGCGAGCGCCGCGTACGCCGAGAGCCGCCCCACCCCCCGCGCAGCCGCCCCCGCGAGCGCGGCCCCCGCCGCGCCCGCCAAGGTGTCCTTCAACGTCGTCAGCGACGTACAGGGCGACCTGGCGGACTTCGGCCGGGCGCTCGACCAGATGAAGGTCGTCAACCCCGACAGCCGCGCGCTCGTGGTCAACGGCGACATCACACCGCGCGGCTACAAGGCCGAGTACGACCAGGTGAAGCAGGTCCTGAACTCGCGCCCGCACCCGGCGAACACGTACTTCACGATCGGCAACCACGAGTTCTACGTGCCCAAGTACTGCAACCCGGACAAGCTGTGCCAGGAGACCTGGCCGAACGGCACGACCGAGCAGTCGCTGTTCCAGAACTTCTATGACTTCACCGGCCTCGACAAGGTCTACTACGAGCGCGTCGTCGACGGTGTGCCGATGTTGTTCCTCGGCACCGAGAAGTACATGAAGTACAGCGATCCGTCCAAGTGGGACGAGGTGTGGTTCAGCGAGGAGCAGCTGACCTGGCTCGAGCAGCGGATGAACTACTGGGAGGCGCAGGGCAAGCCCACGTTCGTGTTCTCGCACCACGTCCTTCCGGACACGGTGTCGGGCACGCGCAACAAGCTCTACAAGTCGGACTACCTCCAGGCCGACCGGCTCATGAACATCCTGGGCGCCCACAAGGACGCCGTGCTGTTCACGTCCCACACGCACTGGGATCTGAACCTGTCCGACTGGGCCGTGCGCAAGGTCGTGCCGGGGACCGGCAACCTCGAAGGCTTCACGGTCGTCAACACCGGCGCCGTGCAGACCCAGTGGACCGACAACGGCTCCGGCGGCGAGAGCGCGCTGGACGGGCTGGAGAACAGCGGGCTTCAGGTCGAGGTCGCGAACGACCGGGTGACGATCAAGGCGCGCGACTTCCGGCGCAACCAGTGGATCAAGGAGCTGAACGTCCAGCTCCACACCAAGTGCGCGGCGGCCAAGCCGTGGACGGAGTCGATGACGTACAACAACGGCGACACCGTGGTGTGGAACAACCGCACCTGGCGCGCCAAGTGGTGGACGCGCGGCGAGACACCGGGCACGACCGGCCCGTGGGGCGTGTGGGAGGACCAGGGCGCCTGCTGATCGGCTGCGACCGAGTCGATGGGGGTGGGACCGTGCCGGGGGCGGTCCCACCCCCCATCCGTGCCGCCGAATCCGCGGACAGCGGCGCGACGACGGCGCGGCGCCACGTGCTCTGCGCGTCGGGTCGAGCGCACGCGAGCGCTATCGGGGCCCGGCACGAGGTCCGGCCGTTGTCGAGCCGGGCGGCGCGGGCAGGACTTCCGCCGCGAGCGTCGGCTCCGCGTCGGAGGTCGAGGTCTCCGGCAGCGGAGGCGGCCCGATCGTGGGATCGACCCGCACGAGGGTGAGGTCGCCGTCGGCGAGCACACCCGCCCGCCGGCGCGCGGCCACCCATCGGGCGAGTTCCGACGGGCCGCTTGCCGCCGGTTCCCGCAGTTCCTCCCACGGCCGGCCGCCCGCCAGCGCCGTGCGCAGGAACCACGCGCCCGCCGTGTCGTTGGCGACGTACAGCAGGTCGCGGTCGGTCCAGGTGCCCCGCGCGCACCGCACCCGTCGGGCGACCGCCGCGGGATCCGCGCCGTTGCTGGTCGCGACATCCATCCGCCGAGAGGTCGGGAACACGCGCCAGAGCCGGTCCCCACGGACCTGGAAGAGGTACGCGTCACCGAGCACCGCCGCGGCCCACTGGCCCCGTCCCGACAGCCACGGGTGCGGTGCGAGGTGTGCGGCGAGGACTGCGGACGCGTGTGCCCCACGGGTCAACTTGCGGAGTTCGTAGGGCTGTACCGGCATCCCGCGCCGGTCCCGCTCGACCAGGTAGCGCCTGGTCAGGTCGGGCCATCGGTCCGCCGCCCGCGCCAACACGTCCGCGAAGCCCGTACCTCCGCACAGCAGCGGTGTGGGCGCCGCCCCGCAGGCGCGGACCAGGAGTTCGGCCCAGCGCCGTGCGAGCAGGCTCTCCGCGGCGCCGTCCGCGAGCGCGACCCGCAGGGCGCCGGGTCGGTCCACCCGGGCTCTTCTGCAGGCGGGCCCGGCCGGGGTCAAAAACCCCCGGCCGGCGCCGTCACCGATCCAGACCGCGTCCTCGTACTCGAGTGGTTCGCCTTCGTGCCGGTGCAGCGCCAGGACCGTGACGTTCGCGCGCACCGTGCCGTCTCCTCTGTGGTGGTACGAGAACCTCTCAGCCGCGTACGTCCGCGATCGGGTTGGGGATGTCGACGTAGACGGACTGGGTCTCCAACGGGACTTCGAGTTCGTCGAGACCCGCGACGCGGGTGAGCAGGTTGGCTTTGCACCGCAGTGTGGCACCGTCGAGGAGGCGGTCCACCAGCGGGCGTCCGGCAGGGTGATCGGTGCGGGTGCGCACCAGTCGGTCGCGGAAGATCGCGATCAACGCCTGTTCGTCCGCCAGTCCTTGCGCACCCATCGCGCCCACGAGACCGAGCACGTTGTTGATCGCCAGGTAGTAGCCGAGCCGTTCGTCGATCACATGATCGGGGCACCACGTGCCCAGATCCCGACCCGCGCCCGGGAGCCAACGCGCCAGACGAGCGCCCCGTTCGGCGGAGAAGTAGTAACCCTGGTTGCCCCGATAGCGACCGCCGATGGGACGGCCGTCGGTGTCCAGCACGACCATCGTGTTCTGCTGATGCGCCTCCAAGCCCAGGCCGTATTCACCGTGCAGCCACAGGATCGGCGCGACCAACACGTCCAGATAGCGCCGAAACCACGACTCCGCGGTCTCCCGCAGCGGTGTCGCGGTGCGCGCGGCGAGCGTGTACAGCACATCGGCGAGCATCGACCTGCTCCGCGCCAGATCCGGGCGCGGAGCGGACAGGCCCGCGATGCAGTGCACCCGATCGCGGGCGCCGAACGGGTTGTCCCGCACAACGAGTTCGAGCCCCGACTCGCCACGCCCGCCCGGGATGTCGACGGCGATCCAGCCCAGGTCGCGCAGCACGTCGAAGCCGGGATGGGCGGAATGCATGACCCGTTTGAGGCCGGCATCGAGCATCCGGTGCACCGCGAGACCGCGGCGCAGTTCACTGCGGTGGTTCTCGCGCCGGGAGTTGGTGATCTCGACACCGAGCGAGGTCTTGAGCATCACGGGCGCGCCGGAGCGGTAGACCGTGCGCAGCGAGGATGTCGCCGACCAGGCGGGACCGCCGGGTCCCAGGTCGCGCAGCAGGCCGCGATCCAGGAGGGCCGCGACGCCCGGGCGGGCGAGCACGTCCCGGGCCTGCCACGGGTGCGCCGGCAACGCGACCATGCCCGGAGGCAGGTTCACGTCGCCCTCGGCGAGGCCGGCGAGGACGACCGGCACAGGCCGCCCCAGGTCGCCGTCGTGAACCGCGACCGAGGGGTCGACGGCGAACCAGTGCAACGGGAAGGAGCCGCGGAGTTCCGGCGAGTAGCGCGGCGAGGAGGGTCCGTACATGCCCTGCCGGGATGCCGGCGAGGGGTGCATCGGGTGACCGAGCACGATCGACTGCTCGGTGCTCAGGAACGGTGTGTTCCCGGCAACGTCCTCGGGCGACTTGCGACGCTCGGAGAGGTGGTGTGCGATCCGCCGGGTCGAGTCGATGACCCGATCCGTCATGTCGGCGATGGCGGTGATCGAGCCGACGCGACCGTGCGCGGCCTCGATCGCGAGCAGGACCGCGAGCGTGGTGGCGTCCAGTGCGACGCCGCTGCTCAGTCGGACCGGTCCGAATCGGTGCATGCCGGTCTCGGATCGATAAAGGATCGGCGCGACGACGGTGCTGGCGGTCGCGGGCAACGGAAGCCGTAACGGGCCGTCCGCCGGTACCACCGTTCCGCTCTCGCGGATGCGGCAGCGCAGCAGATTTTCGATGGCCGCGTGATCGGCGGCGCGCCCCGGCACGGGATCGAGCAGCGGATCGAGCAGCGGATCGAGCAGCGAATCGGTCGAGACCCGGTCACCGGGGCCGGAGTGCCGCGCGGCGCCGAGTACCGCGCCGGTGCGCGGGTGTTCGGGTTCGACGTGGGCCGGATGGTCACGCGCCGGCGAGGGTTCGTCGCCGGCGGGCCCCGGGATGGGCTTTCGAGGGCTGCCCGGTCGCGCCGGCTCCGGAAGCGCCTCCGCGGATGTCGACATGTGCGGTACGTACCTCCCCTGGTCTGCACGGCCGTGGGTCGGACTACGGTTCGGATCGTGGACGCGGTCCATTCGCCACCGCTCCGAGGGACGTTCACCGTACGGCAATCCGTCGGTTATCAGAATCATGTCCCGCAACGGGGCTGCGTGTGCGGGCTTTGCGCGATGGCGACCCCTCGTCATGATCCGCGACTCCGGCGGGCACGGCATCGACGGCGGATGCGAACTGCCACCCGAAACGTCGTCACCGAGCGGTCCGGAGGACTCCTCCGCACGATACGAACCTCCCGGTAAGAGCGACGTCAACGGCCGGAACAGGCGGCTCCGAGCCGGTTTCCGTCCGCCCGCGCCGGCCCGTGAACATGCCGGTGGGCCTGGGGCGGATCCGCCCATCCGCCGGCGTGGCGATCGGGACGGACGAGGGGAAGCCACGTGGCGCACCACTCACTTCCACAAGGAGCTTGCACCACTTCGGGACGGCTCGGGGCACTTGTGGAGGATATCCCTGCGACGATCGCGTGATCCGCCGATCACCATCACGCATCGCCGCCATGCGGTTACGATACGAACGCCCTTGTCCCGCAGGCGCCGAGGGTCGCATGCGAAGGGAATCTCCCGATCCATTCCGCGCGTCCGCGCGGGAGCCCGCACCCGCAGGGGGTGTCCGTCACCGTCCGACTCTGCCGATCTCACGCGCCCTTACGACGAGTTCGACCGCACGCGGCCTCCGTGAACGCGGTGCGCCCGCACCCGCGGGGAGGGAATCAGGCGACCGGCCACGGCAGAATCACCCACAGCGTCTTGCCGTCCGGGTGGGCCTCGATGTGAATCTGACCGGCGAGTTCGGTGACGATATTGCGGACGATCAGCAGGCCGCGGCCCGACGTGTCGTCGACCGTTTCCAACAGGGCGACCGGACGGTAGGGATGGCGGTCGCGAACACCCAGCCACAGCCAGCCGTCGTGCACGGTGCACGTCACCGAGACCTCCGGCGACAGTACGGCCGCGTGTTCGACGGAGTTGGTGATCAGTTCGGAGGCGACCAACTTGAGGGCGTAGCCCAGGTCGTGCCCGTAGGGCAGTCCCCAGTAGGTCAGATGGTCGGCGAGGGCACGCCGGGCCTGTGCGACGGAGGCGGGTTGGGCGGGCAGGGTGAACCAGCAGGATCGCTCGTATCCCGTTCCCATGTCACCCCTTTCGGCACCGCGCCTCAGCGTACTGACCGGCGCGCTTGCGGGCGCACGGTTGACGATTCGTCATATCGCTACGATTCGATGATCGGTCGCGTGTGTGAGCGAAGGTCGACATGGGCAAGACCATCGCAGTCCACGTCCCTCCCGGCGTGTGATTGTGAGCGCCGAACAACGGCATTCCTTCGCGAATGACCGGATTGTGCACGGTGCGGATTCCAGAAGGGTGACTACCTGTGGTGGAAGATCTCGATGCCGTCGAACAGGCCATGCTGGCCAATCTCCTCGACGGTCGGCGGCCTCGTCGGCGCAGTTCGGAAACGCCGACCCGGTCCAATCGACAACACCAGCCGCCGCAGCAGCGCCGTCAGGCGCAGTCGGTGCCGCGCGCGGTCATCCCGGCGCCGGCGCCCACCGCGGCTCCCAATCGGGACGCTACGCGCGTACTCGACATCGGTCGGGTGATCAAGCAGATCGACCCCCGGACCACCCCCGAGCAACGCCACGCGATGGCGACGAGTTGGACCCAGCTGGACCTGACGGCGGCCCAGGTGTTGGCCTGGCTGACCGCCGGCATCCTGCCCACCGAGTACAAGCTCGCGGCCGCGTGCCTGGAGCGAGGCCTGACCCCGCAGGACATGAAGACCCGCCTCGAGGGCGTACGCGTGGTGGAGCGACTGCGCAGCGAGGGCGTCGACGGGGTGGTGGCGCTGCTGCGCAGCGGTGCCGCGTAGGCGGGCCGCATCGAGGCACATCGCGGGCCCGGGCCGGGGATGATCATTGACATGGTTCATTACCCAGCCTAGCTTTTAGCGATGTGAAGGATTCGGGGGCGGGTACCGCCGCCCCACCCACTCTGACGCATCGCCAGATCTTGCTGGTCTTTTGCGGGTTGATGCTCGGCGTCATGCTGGCATCGCTCGACGCGACCATCGTTTCGACGGCGATGCCGACGATAGTCGCCGACCTCGGCGGGCTCGAACATCTGGCGTGGGTGACCACCGCGTACACCCTTGCCACCGCCGTCTCGATTCCGCTGTACGGCAAGCTCGGTGACGTACACGGCCGCAAGCGGCTCTTCCAGTTCGCCATCGTGGTCTTCCTCGCGGGCTCGATGTTGTGCGGAATCGCCCAGTCGATGGGGACCCTGATCGCCTTCCGGGTGATCCAGGGGCTCGGCGCCGGCGGGCTCATGAGCAACGCGCAGGCCATCATCGGCGATCTGGTGCCACCTGCGGAGCGCGGTCGCTACCAGGGGTTCATCGCGTCCACGGTCGCGTTCTCGACCGTGTGTGGGCCCCTGATCGGCGGCTTCTTCACCGAGGCACTGTCGTGGCGGTGGGTGTTCTATGTGAACATCCCACTGGGCGCGGTGGCTCTGATGGTCACGTCGGTGGTGCTCAGGCTGCCGCGCAAGGCGTATACCAAGCGTCCGTTCGACCGTTGCGGGCTCGCTCTGCTCACCTGCGGGACCAGCGCACTGATCCTGTTCACCAGCTGGGGCGGAACGCAGTACGCCTGGATCTCCGCACCGAGCCTGGCCCTGGCCGGCACGGCGGTCGCCATGCTCGCGGCGTTCGTCCTGGTCGAGCGGCGCGCGGCCGATCCGTTGATCCCCCTGCGGCTGCTCTCGCGCAATACGATCGTGCGCGTCGCGTGCCCCCTGACCATGGTCACCGGGTGCCTGACCATCGGGATGAGCACCTTCCTGCCGATCTACCAGCAGATCGTGCGCGGTCACGGGCCGACCGAGTCGGGGCTGCTGCTCGCACCGATGATGCTCTCGATGATGGTCTGTTCGACACTGACGGGTCGGTTGATCTCGCGGATCGGCAAGTACAAGCGTTTTCCCCTGATCGGCACCCTGCTCGCCGCGGCCGGGCTCGCGGTGTTGTCACTGCTCGGCACCGACAGCCCGTACCGGCATCTGCTGATCGGACTGATGGTGCTGGGATTCGGCCTCGGCACGATCGGACCGGTCACCACACTCGCGGTGCAGAACTCGGTCGACCAGGCCGACATCGGCGTGGCCACCGGCCTCAACTCGTTCGCGCGCTCGATCGGTTCGGCCCTGGGCGCGGCCGTGCTCGGAGCGGTGTTCGCGCACGGGCTCGCCGACGGCGCCGTCGCGGGTGGGGCCGGCGAGAGCGGCATGGGCGTGACGCGGCAGGCGATCGACGCGTTGCCGGCGGGGCAACGGGAGGCGACACTGACCGGGTTCGCGGACGCTCTGGACGCGGTATTCCTGGCCGCGATCCCGATCGCGGTGCTCGGCTTCGTACTCGCACTGCTGCTGCGGGAGATCCCGCTGCGCCGAGGACCGAAGCGTCTGACGGCCGCGTCAGCGGACACCGAGCGCAAGCTCTCCGAGGCCGGCTGACAGATCGCGCAGGTCCTCCGCCGCGTCCCAGGCCCAGTGGTTGGGGTTGGCGGCGAGCGCCTCGTCGGTCTCCAGCCGGCGCAACGCGAGTCCGGCCAGGTCCGGGACCAGGTCGTGCCGGCCCCGCCCGCTCAGTCGATGCAGCACCGCCACCACGTCGCACACGCGTCGGGTGAGGCTGCGTTCGGGCACTCCCTCGATCAGCCGGGACAGGCCGTAGCCGGCCATCAGGCCCAGGATCATGCCGCGTATGGCCGGTAGGTCGTGCCGCTCCCGCGCCGGTTCGAACCGGAGCCACCAACGCGCCCACGCCTCCGGCTCGGTGGTCGCACGGGCCTCGAAGGCGCTACGGCGCGGCGGCGGGGACGTGGAGCACGAGGATCCGGCGCGCATCAACCGTTCGAGCGCCGCGTCGACCGCGGCCTCCAACTCGGGATGCGGCGAGGGCAGTCGGTCGGTGTCCCGAGTCTGCTCGGCGGCCGTCACAGTCATCGTCGTCATGCGATGTATTGGAGCGGAGGGTCGCGTTGCCGCGCCCTGCGATCACTCGAACGAGGGACACTGTGTCGTATGAACGAGTGGGAGCTGTGGCGCCAGGACGACAATGGCGCACGTTTCCGGATCCGGGGTTACGCCGACCGGGTCGGCGCGATCGCCGGGCGGTTGGTGATCGAGTCCGGAATTCCGCACAAGCAGGTGTACTGGGTGGCCGGGCCACGCGTCCCGACCTGCCCCGCGCCGGCCGACGCCGCAGACCTGATCCAGGCGCTGTCGGCGACTCCGGAGCCGTCGGCCGCCGCGTTCCTCGCCGCGTTTCGGCGAGTCGGCGAATCCTTGCGGAACGATGGTCGGTTGGAGCCCGACACCATCGCGGCCGTGTTCCGCGCCGCGTGGGACACCGCCGAACCCGCCCCCGAAGAGCGGGAGTCGGCATCCAACGCCGAATCCGGGTATGCCGACGATCCCCTGTCCGCACCCGGCCGGGCCCGGGAGCATCTCACCCGCGCCGCCGTCGCGTTGCGCATTCAGGACCCGCAGGCGGTCATGCGCTGGCAGGATCTGCTCGACCTCGTAACACACGTGCCGCGCTGACGGCGGTCGCCGGGCAGGGGTCGACCGGGGGTCGACGTCGCGGAGGCAGGGACGCCCATCGACTCAGGGGAAACGATGCGCGAACTCCAGGCCGGCGATGCGACGCGGATCGGGCCTACGCGATCATGGCCGACTCGGCACCGGCGGTATGGGGCGGGTCTATGGGGTCTGATCCAGTCGTATCTGGCCAAGGATCCCGAGGACCACCCACCCGCCCCACAGGTACTGACCTACCTCCAAGCACTCGGCGTGGACGCGCACTCGGCCCCGGACACATGGCTCCCCGAAGCCGTCACCACGATGCTTCCCGCCCACCGACCCCCGCCGGCTCCTTGCCCGCCCCCGCGCCGTCCGGCCCGCCCACGCCGGCTCCCCCGCCCGCTGCCGCCCCGCCCCATCCCGCTCCCCCGCCGACTCGCGCCGGGCGGCCACCCACTCGCTGCCCGCGCACCCGCCGCACGACACGGCCGTCCCCGCACCACCGCCGAGCCACGTATCGACCTACGCGTCCTCACCCTGCGCCGAACCCCGCAGGCGTGGTCGCGCGGGTCCGATCGCGGCCGCCGTCGTGGCCTGCCAGCCGGCCGCAGGCACGGCGGTAACCGTGCCCGGGCTTGTCCACGACGACTCCCCCGCCACCCATCGGACCGACCCGCCGGCCACGGACACCCCCTCGACCCGGCCCTCCGCCGGAGGGCGCGTGTCATCGGGCGGCGGCACCCCCGGCGGTACCGCCCCCATCGCCGCGACCGTGCCCACGACCGCCGGGACCCGCGCCGCGGCGGCCCCGCCGAATTCCGGCGGTGAGACGCGGCACAGCCTCCAGCGCATCACCTTCGCCGTGCCTGCGGGCTGGACCGTCGAGCAGGGCGTGGACAGCCCGAACGTGGTGTGCGTGTTGCCGCCCACCGCGCTTCTGGGTCGCCCGAACGACGGGTGCGCGGTGGACGGTATGGAGATCCGCCTGCCGGACCCGCCCGGTGACGAATGGGGGCGGCGCTGGACCTCGAATCCGGCTCCGGGTGGGTCTGGCAGGGCGACGGGTGGCGCCGGGGCACCATCCCTCACGGCAGCGCGTGGATCACGTCCTCGACGATCGCGGAACGAGGTCTGCGCCCGGTCTGGGGCAAGTCCGCCGACTACCGGCGCTGAACGGCCGGTTGCGACAACGGCTCCGCCTATCACCCACGTGTGTGGTGGTTGCCGGTCACGAAGCTCTCGATCGAGACCTTCGCAATGCCGCCGAGGTTGGACGCGACGGTCGATCGGATCGCCGCGTCCTTCGACTTCTCGAGCTACTCGGGCAGCCGGGGGTGACCGGCGGTCCCGACCGCGCTCACGGCTTCTCCCAGATCTCGAACGCCCGTACCGTGAAAGGCACATCGGGGACGAAGACGCCCTCACCCGGATAGGTGCTGAAGTCGCCTTCCGTGGCGCATTCCCGGCTCTGATACATCGTCACGTAGCGATCCATGCGGTTCGCGAAGGACAGCGCATCGACCCCCTCGGGGAGGGAGACGCACTGCTCCACGTTGGAGTCGGCCAACTCGAAACTGGCCATCGGTGCGCCCGCAAAGCCCGGAGAGGGCCAGAAGCACACCTGCCCGGGCGCACACGCGGACGCGGCGGCGGTGTCGGCGGATGCGCCGGGCGCTCCCGCAGCGGTCAACAGGCTCGTGGTCAAGGCCAGCGCGCAAACAAAACGGCGTCGCATGCGGTTCATGGGATGTTCCCCGTTCGTCGAATCCGTGCCCCGGTTCCGACGTGCTTCCACGGTCGCTCGTGGAGGGGGAGAACGCACGCGAATGGCGGTGAATTAGCTCTAAAGAGTGCACTGAAGATCAATATCCCGCGTCCGGGAACCGAGGTGCGAAACGTTTCGTCAGTGTAGGTATCGGCTTTACTGGGAGGCTGTCATGGCTGTTGTGTCCGTCCCTCGTCGCCATCTCGTCCGCTCCGCGCTCGGTGTCGCCGCCGTCGTCGGCATCGCCGCGACGACCGTGTTGTCCGGAACGGCGCAGGCCGCCGGCGCCACCTACCTCACCAACATCCGCGCCGGGGAACACTCCACCTACGACCGCGTGGTCCTCGATTTCTCCGCCGGCGTGCCCGCCTACGGGAGCACCACGAGCAGCGAGCTCTACCAGTGCGCGAGCGGGAAGCCGATCAGCTTCCCCAACAGCGCCGAGTACCTCGAGTTGGACATCGCGAGCGCCGCCCACGACGACAACGGCAACCCCACCTATACGGGCCCGCGCCAGGTGACGACCAACCTGCCCTCGCTCACCGGATATGCGATCACCTGCGACTTCGAAGGCAAGCTTAAGGTCGGCATCGGCTACAAGAGCAATGTGCACCAGGTGGTCACGTCCGTTCTGACCAACCCGAGCCGCATCGTGATCGACGTCCAGCGCTGATCGACTTCCGGCGCCGATCGGGGGTCGGCCGCTCGGTCGCCGCGACCGACCCCCGACCACGTGGTCATCCGCCGTTCGACCGCCGCCGGTTCGGCGGCGGTCGGCACCAGCGGCGAATCGACCGCGAGCGGATCCACGTCTCGGCGGACGGTGCCCGCGTGTCCGCCACGGCCCCGCCCTCAAGTCGGATCGGCCCGCTCAGATCCCGCCGTGGTGTCGATGGAATGCCTCGGCCTCGACACCGTCGTCTTCGGCGCCCACCGCCGTGCGTACCGCGTCCGACAGACCGCGCGCCCGCATCCGCCGCGGACCCGCGGCGACCATCGGATCGCTGTTCAGGTCCTTCAACAGCGCGACACACAACGCCATCATCACCAACACGAACGGCAACGCGACCAGAATGGTCGCCTGCTGGAGAGACTTGAGCCCGCCCGCGACCAGGAGTACGGCCGCGACCGCGCCGATCAGGGTGCCCCATACGACCACCAGCAGGCGGCCCGGCCTGAGCGAGCCCCGGCTGGTCAGCGAACCGAGCACCAGCGACGCCGAGTCGGCCCCGGTAACGAAGTACAGCGCGACCAGGACCATCGTCACGGTCGCGGTGACGCCGTACAGGGGCAGTGCGTCCAGCATCGCGAACAGCCCCGATTCGGGCCCCTCGGCGACCTTGGCCACCAGGTCGGCCGTGCCGGTCTGTTGCATCCGCAGCGCGGTCCCGCCCATCACCGCGAACCAGACGGTGCTCGCCCCGCTGGGTACGAGCAGTACGCCGATCACGAACTGGCGGACGGTCCGGCCGCGCGAGATGCGTGCGATGAAGGTCCCCACGAAGGGGGCCCAGGAAAGCCACCATGCCCAGTAGAAAATCGTCCAGGAGGCCATCCACGCGTCGCCGCCGAAGGTTCCGGTGCGGGTCGCCGTGGTCAGCAGGTCGTTGAGGTAGCTGCCGACCGAGGCCGGCAACACGCCGAGGACGTACACCGTCGGGCCGACCACGAAGACGAACAACATGAGCATCAGCGCGAGCAGCACGTTCGCGGTACTGAGCCACTTGACGCCGCGATGGATCCCACTGAACGCGGACACCACGAACGCGGCAGTCAGGGCCACGATGATCACCACGTGCAGTGTGGAGGTGTCCTCGATGTCGGTGGTGAGGTCGAGGCCCTTGCCCACCTGGAGGGCACCGAGACCGAGGCTCGTGGCCGAGCCGAACACGGTCGCAAAGATGGCGAGCAGGTCGATCGCCCGGCCCGCCGCACCGTCGGCATGCCGACCCAGGAGCGGTACGAATGCCGCGCTGACCCGATTTCCCCGACCGCGCCGGAAGGTCGCGTACGCGAGGGAGAGGCCGGCGATCGCGTAGATGGCCCATGGGTGCAACGTCCAGTGGAACAACGTCCATTCGAGCGCCGCCCCGGCCGCGCCCGGGGTCTCCGGGACCGCTCCCGAGGCCGGTGGCGGCGTGGTGAAGTGCTGGATGGGCTCGGCCACCGCGTAGAACATCAGCCCGATGCCCATGCCCGCGCTGAACATCATCGCGACCCAGGCTCCCGTGCCGAACTCCGGTTCGTCGTCGTCTCGGCCCAGGCGGATCCGGCCGTACTTCGACAAGGCGATGAACACCGCGAGCACCAGGAAGAGGTCGGCGGCGACGACGAACAACCAACCGAAATTGCGGATCGTCCAGTCGAGGCCGGTCGATGCCGCCGTATCGAGCGAACCCTTCGCGAAGACGCCCCAGAGGACGACGGCGAGAACAGCGGCGAAGCCGATGCCCGCGACGACCGGGTCCACGCGAGGCGCGGCTGCGGCGTCCCGGCTCGATCCGCTCACTGAGTCATCCTTTTCGTCCGCGTATGCCTCACATCACATCGTGCGGGCTCACGAATCGGGAGGAGGGGGACGCGCCGGGTCGAACGTCGGTGTCACTCCTTTGTCGCAGCCATCCGCACGGCCTCCGCCGTCGACCGGTGAAGCGCCACGATGTCGCGAATCTGCTTGTCCGGGTCGCGAATCCAGTCCCCGCTCCAGAGGCGGTACACAGTCCAACCACGCCGCTCCAGGCGGGCTGTCCGCAGCCACTCGCGCTCGCGCGCGGAGGGCGTCGCGAGGTAGACCGTGCTGCGATCCGTCTCGATCGCGACGAGCATCCGTCGCGAGCGCCGTCTGCACCCTGCGACTGCGTTCGTCGATGTCACCGAGTCTGCGCCTGCGCCTGCGGACACCGGCGCGCCGGCGCGCGCGGCCTCGACCGCGTCCTCATCCACATGAGGGGTGTCGCCGATGCGGGCTCCGAGGCAGCCGCCGGCGCCCGCAGGCGGGCCTGCGGGCGCGGGCGGAGCTGCGGGTGCGGGCGGAGCTGCGGGGGCGGGCGGGGCTGTGGAAGATGCGCTGGTGGCTGCGGTCGGATGTCGGTCGCGGCTTCCGCGCCCATCGACAACGGCATCCACCCCCACTCGCTCGCAGGCGCACGCCCCGACCCCCGCACCCAGGTCCGCCGGACGGTCGGGGAGCGCAATCACGACACCCGCAGGTCCCCCGAACTCGTACATCGGGTCGAGACCGGCCTCCCTCAGCCGATCGAGCACGTCCGCATGAAACACGTCCGGGCCGTCGACGTCGCGCCTGTTCCCGCCGGGCCGCACACCCGCGACCGCCTCCACACGCACCGGCGCCCTCGCGACCGCTGCCTCGCCCTCGGATCTCCCACGGCCGCACCCGCACCCGCAGTCGTTTGAGGCCGCGTGCCGTAGCACCGTTCGCAACATCCGTGCACCGCGTGCGCGCAGTCGGGTCGGGTCGAGTTCGCTCGCCTCGAAGGCGGTCACCACGATCAGTCGCCGGCGTGCACGGGACACCGCCGACGCCACGAGTGCGTCCCCACCGGGCATGGTCGCCGCGCCGAATCGATGGATCAGCCGACCCTCTCGATCCCGCTTCGCCCCGACGCTGAGGAGCACCGTGTCCCACTCACCCCCATGAAGGGCCGCCGCGCGACCCACCACGAGGTCCGGGCCCGAGTGCCCCGCCGGCAGTGCGGCCTGGATCCGGCGCGCCTGCGACCCACCCAGGGTGACGACGGCAACGCTCTCGTCGGGATGGCGTGCCCGGTACTCCCGCACCGTCTCGACCACCGCCGCGACATCGTCCTCTACCGACACGATGTGCCGCACGGCCACCTCCCCGTGCACGCCCGGGAGTTCGGCGGCGGTCGCCCCGCCCGAAGGCACCGCGAGCCGTTCGTCGAGGGCACGGTGCGGGTAGCCGATCCGGATCGGCTCGACGAACCGGCTCACCGACGCGAGCACCGACCGCAGGTCGCCTTCTGAACCGGGGTCGCCGGGTTCGACCGGGCCGTCCGGATCGCCGAGCCCCGGCCCCAGGGGGTCGCCGATCACGACGACCCGATCCGCCCGCAACAGCGCCGGGATCGCGTCTCGTTCGCTCACTGTCCCCGCGTCGTCCACCACCACCAGGTCGAAGTGCACGCCATCCGGCAACTGCCGCGCCGCATGCGGCGACATCACGTGCACCGGCACGCTTGCCGGCATCGCCTGCGACCACGTCAACCCACCCGAGAGTGCGACCGCCCCGGGTCCACCCGCGCTCGCAGTCGCCGCCGCTTGTATCCGATACCGATGCGCGTGCGCCTGCAGGCCCACCACTCCGCCGGGGTCGCCGGCGGTCGCGGCGTGTGCGAGTGAGGCGTACAGGAATCTCTCGTACTCGTCCGCGACCTCGTCCGCCGGCACCGTCCGCGCCGTCAGGCTCGCGACGAGCGGGGCGAGGCCGGCGGTCGCCAGGCGGGCGTACGAGCGACAGCGGTCCGCGAGCACCTCCGGCGACACGCCCTCCGCCGAGATCGACCGGGCGAACCGGTCGAGGTGGGCCGCGA
This sequence comes from Embleya australiensis, assembly GCF_051903075.1. NCBI lineage: Bacteria > Bacillati > Actinomycetota > Actinomycetes > Kitasatosporales > Streptomycetaceae > Embleya > Embleya australiensis. Next base: position 5,643,765 of record NZ_CP182422.1, on the reverse strand, counting down.
TGTCGGGCAATGAGGTGTCGACTGCCAGGCCCAGGATCGGGAACAGGGTTTCGGTGTACGCCGCGAACGCCTGCCGTTGGTGCTCCGAGTCGGCCCACGCCGGCACCATCGCGCGCAGGAACGCTGCCTCGGGCAGTCCGCCCGGCTGCTCCCGGAAGAGCCGACGCAGCGCCCGTGCCTCCGCCAGCGCGAGCCGCATCCCGCCCCGATCGATGGGAAAGCGGGTGTGCTCGCGCAGATGGCGGCGGACGGCGGGACGGCCGTACCAGTGCGTGGCCGCCAGCAATTGTCGGATCGAATACGGCCCGGCAAGGATTCCCGGATCGATGACGACCGAGAACTCTCGCACCCGCTTGACGAGGGCCAGACACGCGGCCCACTCGGCCGGATCGCGCGGTTCGGGCCGATCGGGATGCAGTCGGGCCTGCCCCGCGGCCGCCCGGATCTCCCGGAAGCGGGCACGCAACTCGGCGAGTTCGCCGACCGTGGCACGCGCCTGCTCGGGAGTGTCGATCCGTACCCCGTGCCAGACGCCGTCGCGCAGGCCGCCCGCGTGCGCGAAACGTTCGAGGTCGCGCCCGAGCCGCCGGGCTTCGCGTGGATCGAGTTCCGCCGCACACCGGGGATCGAGTACGGGCCCGGTCCACGGCGCCCGTCCGACGAGGTGGTCCTGAATCTCGCGCAGGGTCAGCCCCCAGGCGCCGAACGGCTCGACCATGGCACGCCTGTGCCGATCCAACACCGCGCCGTCGTCCGCACCCGCCCCCTCGCTCGCGCCCCGCCTCCCGCCCGCACCCGCACCCGCACCCGCACCCGCACCCGCACCCGCGAGTGGCACCCGTGCCCCGACCCCGACGTCGGCGAGTTCCGCCCACAACCGCCGTACGCCATAGCGCTGTCGCGTCACCACGAGCACCGAACCGCCGGTGTCGATCTCCCGCCGGATGATCATCGCGGCGGTCCTGGTCTTGCCCGTCCCGGCCGCGCCCACCACCACAAGGACGGGAGGACGGGCGGACGCAGCGGCGAGGATCCGCAACTGATCCGGGTCGGCGTCGCCCACCCACCCCGTCGCCTTCGCGTCGGGATCCGCCGCCCGCAGGGTTACCGCGGCCCCGGCCAAGGCCGCGACGACGCCCCCGCGAGCGGTGTACCAGCGATGCCCCGGATCGGCCGGCAACGGAAACCGCCCGTCCGCCCAGCGCAGCAGCGCGGCACCGACGACCTCCCCCTCACCATGCGCCATGTCCCGTCCTCCCTGAGGAAGACTCTCCTCCCGGACGGCACACGCCCGCAGCGGGCAATCCCTCAAACCGGGGCTCGGTGCCCGCCGTTCCGGAACCCACCCGGGCCACGGCGCGTCGATCGGCGCACGCACCGCCGGCGGCCGCTTCCGGAACCACCGCCCGGGCCCGCTCCCCAGGCACCCGACACGCCCCGTCACCCGCGATACAACCGCGCCACCACCTCCTCGATCGTCGGCTCGCGCACGGACACGTCCCGCAACCCACCGTCGCGCGCGATCCTGGCGATCAACTCCCCCGCAGGCACCCCGTCCAGCGCGAAGGTGACCCGGCGACCGTCCGCCTCGACGCCCTCGACCGTGACCCCCGGCATGCGCACGTCCAGCTCGCGCGCCTCGTCCAGATCGACCACCACTCGCCGGCGCGAGCCGTAGCGCGCGTGCAGGGCTTCCAGCGTGCCGTCGTGGACCACATGCCCCCGGTCGATCACGATCAGGCGTCGGCACAGGTGTTCGATGTCGGCGAGGTCGTGGGTGGTGAGCACGGTCGTCACCTCCCCGCCGGCGCCGATGTCCGCCAGAAACGCGCGCAGCGACTGCTTGCTGACCACGTCGAGTCCGATCGTCGGCTCGTCCAGGAACAGCACGTCGGGTCCGTGCAGGAGCGCCGCGGTGATCTCGCCGCGCATGCGCTGCCCGAGGGAGAGTTGACGCACCGGCGTGTCCATGAACTCGTCCAGTTCCAGCATCGCCCGGCATCGCTTCAGCCGGGCCTCGTGTTCGACGCGCGGCACCGTGTACACCGCGCCCAACAGCCGGAACGACTCGCGCAGCGGCAGGTCCCACCACAGTTGCGAGCGCTGCCCGAAGACCACCCCGATCCGGCGGGCGAGCCGGCGCCGGCGGGGCACCGGCTCCAGTCCGCAGACGCGGATGTGGCCCGAGGTCGGGGTCAGGATGCCGGTCATCATCTTGAGCGTGGTCGACTTGCCGGCCCCGTTGGGTCCGATGTAGCCGACCATCTCGCCCCGGGCGATGCTCAGTGCGACGCCGTCGACCGCGGACACCGTCCGCGTTTCCCGCCGTACCCGGCCGATCTTGCGCTTGATCGTGAATTCCTTGCGCAGGTCGCGCACTTCGATCACCGTGTCGGTATCGATCATCGTCTCGGTCGCGGTGTCGATCACGATCCCGTACTCCTGTAGTGCCGAATCCCCGTCCGCCACACCAGCAGCGCGATCGCCCAGGCGAGCGCGGCGGCGGCCGGAGAGGACCAGGCGAGCCAGTTCGGCCCGCCGAGCGGATCCGCGTGCCCCGTCAGGAACAGCGCGGGCTGATAGCCGACGAGTGCGAGGCCGACCCCGTACCCGAACACCCGGCGCAGCACCCCCGGGTAGATCGTCGCCGGATAGCGGGCGAACTCCTTGCCGCCGTAGGTGAACGCGTTCGCGATCTCACCGGATTCGACGAACCAGAACGCGACGCAGGCGCCCAGCAGGAACACCGCCGCGAACAGCGCGCAGCCCGCGAGCGGGGTGAGCGCGAGCATCAGCACGCGCGCCGGTGTCCAGTCGATGTCGGCGTATACGAGGACTGCCACCAGCAGCACCGACGACTGCGCCACACGCCCGACGCGGCGCAACGCGAAGTCGGTGGCGAGCAGTTGCGGCAGCACCCGCAGCGGGCGGATGAGGATGGTGTCGAGCGTGCCCTTGCGGACGTAGGTGGACAAGCGTTCGATGTTACCCACCAGCAGGTCCGCGAGGTCGAACGCGAAGGCCGCGAGCGCGGACATCACCAACACCTCGCGCAGCCCGAATCCGCCGACCGTCGGCGAGACGCGGAACACCACCAGGACCACCGCGGCTTCGACGAGCGTGCCGAGCGCGCAGGACGCGACATCGATGCCGAACGACAACCGGTACTGGGTCTGACTGCGGATCTGGGCCCGCACCAGGCGCGCGTACGCCTGTCCGACTCCCGACTCAGCCACCCTGGATCACCAGCCTGTCGGTGGCGGCGCGCTGCACGCGCGACACGAGCGGGATCAGGATCGCGACCCACGCCAGTTGCAGGACGACGCTGCCGATCTGCTGTGCGGGGCCGGGACGTTCGACCAGCACGTCGAGCGGGATCTGGAACAACCCGGGGAACGGGGTGCCGAACCACAACACCACCTGCGCCCACTCGGGCAGGAAGCGCAGCGGGAAGAAGGTGCCCGCGAACACCCCGGAGGCGAGCAACCACACCGCACTCAGCCCGCGCGCGTCGAGGAGCCAGAACGCGCCGAGGTTGACCAGATAGCGCAGGCCGAAGCTGAGCACCGTGCCCAGGGTCAGCGAGATGACGAACAGCGGCACCGTGTAGACGCGATGCGGCACGTACAGGGTGAACATCAGGCCGCCGGCGAGGACGGGGACGACCATGCGGGCGAGGACCGCGTAGGCGGCGCGCCCGAGGTCGGCGGCCAGGAACGCTTCGAAGGGGTCGATGGGGCGCAGCAGATCGGCGGTCACGTCACCGCTGCGGACGCGGTCGGCGAGTTCGTTCCAGGACCACACGTGGACGACGCTGAGGATGCCCTGGCCGACCCAGACGTAGGTGGCGAGTTGGGTGGTGTCGTAGCCGCCCGGCCGGCGGCCGTCGTCGGCCAGGGCGCGCAGCAGCGAGTAGATCATCACACCGAAGACGATGTTGGTGAACAGTCCGGCGAGCGCCGCTTGGCGGTACGTGGACCAGCGGCGAAAGCCCGCGCCGAACAGCGCACCGAAGCGGTACACGCGGGCCCGGCGATCGGGCGGACGGTCGGGCCGCAGCGGGCGCGCGGAAACGAACGACATGGTGAAATCCCTTCCCCGGGCGGCGTGCGGCGTCGGCGGGGCCGAACAGGCACGCGAGTCCGGGCATACCGGAGTGACCTCGGTCGGAGGCGTGGGGATGCTCACTCTTGGTTTCGTTGCGCCGAGTCTGATGCGTGACGAACGCCGACTCCGGCCCGCAACACCCCGGGCAAGGCGAGCAAGAATAGCGGACACGCAGGTACGTTTCACCCAGGTTTTACTCACCCGTACGAGTGGGCACCCGATTTTTTCGCGCCAAGGGATGAACCGATGAGCACACTCGTGTGACGATCGTGTCCATGGTGCAGCAGTTGGGCAAGGGACAGAACACGCCGGTGACCCCCGCGAAGGTGCGCGCGGTCCTCGTCTGGCGGCCGGGGCCGGGTACACCCGGTCTGGACGCGTCGGCGCTGTTGTTGGGTGCGTCCGGTCGCGTCGCGAGTGACGCCGACTTCGTGTTCTACAACCAGCCGGCCCATCCGTCCGGCGCGGTGCGACACGTCGGGAAGGACGAGGGGACCTGGTCTCGGGACGCGCTGGAGATCGATCTCGGGTCGATTCCGGCGAGTGTGGATCGGGTGGTGCTCGCGGCGTCGGCGCACAACGGCACCTTCGCGGGCATCCGGGATCTGCACCTGCTGGTGAGCGACCCCGGGGCCGAGGCGGACCTGGTCCGGTTCGACATCGCGAACGCGACCGTGGAGACCGCCATGCTCGCGGGCGAGTTGTATCGCCGGGGCGGGGCCTGGAAGTTCCGGGCGATCGGGCAGGGCTACTCGACCGGTCTGGAAGGGCTCGCCACCGACTTCGGCATCTCGGTGACCGCCCCGCCGACGCCGCCCGCTCCCCCGCGGGTGCAGGCGCCGCCGCCGCCTCCTCCGCCGCCGGTGCAGCAGCCGGCTCCGCCCCGGCTGAACGTCCGCAAGCCGGAGCCGGAGCCGGCGCCGCGGCCCGCCTCCACGCCGCCGCCCGTCACCCGGCAGTCGCCGGCCCCGAGCAACCCGGCCCGGCCGCCGGTGCGGCTGAGCAAGGTGACGTTGACCAAGGCGTCGCCGATGGTCTCGCTGAGCAAGGAGGGCATCACCGGGAGTCGGATGCGGGTGAACCTGAACTGGGTTCAGGCCGCTCCCGGGCGCGGCATGCTCAAGCGGTTGATGGGGCCGACGGACCTCGACCTGTGCTGCCTGTGGGAGCTGTCCGACGGCAGGAAGGGGATCGTGCAGGCGCTCGGCAACTCGTTCGGCTCGGCCGACTCGCCCCCGTACGTGTACCTCGACGGCGACGACCGCACGGGCGCCAATGCCGCCGGCGAGAACCTGTTCATCAACCTCGATCACAAGAGCAGCTTCAAGCGCCTGTTGATCTTCGCGTTCATCTACAAGGGTGTGACGTTCGACGACGCACAGGCGGTGGTGACGGTGACGCCGGCGACCGGACCCGAGCTGGAGATCCGGCTCGACGAGACCGGCGGCGCGGCGCGGTCGTGCGCGATCGCGCTGGTGCAGAACCAGGGTGGGGATCTGACGATCCAGCGCGAGGTGCGCTACATCAAGGGCAACCAGGAGAAGGTCGACCAGGCGTACGGCTGGGGCCTGCAGTGGCGGGCGGGCACGAAGGACTGACGCGAAGCCGACACCCGCGCCCAGGCTCGCGCACGTCGCGGGCGCGGGTGCGGGTGCGACCGCGGGCGCGGGCGCGGGTGGTTCACAGGCATGGACTCTGTCGCAGGCGCACGGGCGGGGAAAGCGGTCGCAGGTGCGGCTTCTGTCGCGATTGCGGCCGCAGGCGCACGGGAGCGCTCGCGAGTATGCACTCGGTCGCGGGCGCAGGCGTACGAATGTGGTCGCGGGCGTGGATTCGCGGCGGCCGAGGCCAAGGCGCGCCGGTGGTCGCAGGAGCGTTCGGTCGCAGGTGCAGGCGCGGGCACCCTTCCGGTCGCGAGGGTGATCACGGGTAGTCGCGGGCGCAAGGCATCGTCACGGTCGCAAGTGCCATCACGGCAGTCGCGGGCGCAGGCACCGTCACGATTGCCAGTGCGATCACGGCAGGCGCAGGCGCAGGCCCCGGAAGGCGCAGGCACGCGGACGTCGGGCGCGGTCACCGGGAGGGCACATCGGCGGTCACGGGCGAGTCGCCGGTTGCGGGCGAGTTGGTGGTCGCGAGCGAGTCGCCTGTCGCGGGCGCATTGCCGGTCGCGGGCGGCTTGGTGGTCGCGCGCGGGCGTTGGGCGCGGTCGCGTTCACCGACGCGGGGACGCCCGCAAGTGCAAGCGCAGTTGCGGGCATGGCCGCGGTCGCGGGCGCACCTCTACGCCCACGCAGGCGCCCCCCGGGTGCAGCCGATTCGGCGCTTGCAGCCGGTGCAGTTGCCCTACGCCCATGCGGGCGCCTCCCGTGCGGCCATTCGGCGCCTGCGGCCGGCGCGCAGTCGCCCTACGCCCGGCCGCCCGCCCCGTGCCCGCTCATGCGTCGTCCGGGTGAGTTCCCTCCGGGCGTACGCCGATGCCCGGCAGGTCGACGTATCCGCCGGATGTCCAGGCCCGGGTGCGGAGCCTGCGGACGCCGTCTATGCCCCAGTGGGCGAATGCCTCCAGGATCGACTCGGCGGCCTCGACCGCGTGTTCGGCGCCGGGGCGCAGCCAGACCTGGCGTCCGTTGCCCGGCATGTTGCCGAGTTCGAGCCGGTCCTGTCCGACCCGGATCTCGGCCGTGTGCGCGGGTTCGGCGACGTCGCCCAAGACCAGCAGCACCGGTTCCACCCATCCGACCAGTGGCATGTCCACCACCAGCGAGGACAGTACGCGCGGAAGCGCGTCGCAAAAGTCGGCCCAGTCGCGCGGGTCGGGCCCGAACGGCAGGAACAGCTCGGCCAGGCTCATGTCGGGCCGGCTGACGCACCAGATGTACGGCAGTCCGGCGAGCGATTGCGCGCGCTCGAATCCGCGTCGTTCGAAGGCCTCGCCGGCGCGGGTGGGGAACAACTCCATCACCAGCGCCTCGTTCGCGTCGTCGCGCGAGAGCCGCAGGGTGATCCGGCGCGACCGCCACCGCAACCACGCGGCCGGCCCGCCACGCCAGGGCGCCGGCCCCAGGGTCGCGGTGAGCGCCGCGCCGAGCCGGGTGTGCGCGGCGTCCAACTCCCGCCCGCGGTCGCGGACATACGGCACCGTGCCCCAGGCGCCGATCCCGCCTCCGCCGCCGTAGGCGTACTGGCCCGGCACCACGGGGCCCTGCAGGCCCGGCGTCGGCGGCGGCGGATCCACGCGGACCGGCAGCGGAGCGGTGAGACGTACGCACGGCGCTCCCTCGGCGTGCTCACCGGGATCGCCCCGGCACAGCAGTCCGGGAATACCGGTCTCGATCACCAGGCGCCCGTCCCCGTCCCGGCGAGTCTCCCAGCCGAGTCGCCCGGCGGTCTCCTGGAGGGCTTCGACGGACCAGTCCCCCCACTCGGCGCCTCGGGCGGCGAGCAGCGTTCGAGCGAGTGTGTCGGCGGCAGGCATCACGGAGACGGCCATGCTCGACATGGTCACAGCACACGGGTCGATCGGACCAGACCCTTTACCGATCCGCGCTCGAAAAGATCGTCGGCGAACCCGCGTTCCCGCGGGCCCGCCGCGGCCCGAACCACCCCGGTCGTCCGCGCCGACGACCGACCGGCGACCGCCCACCAGCGACCGCAGTGCGCCGAACATCCGGTACCGAAAACCAGGCACCGAGCGCCCACCTCCGAGCACCAACCCCCGAACCCCCGTCAGAGCAGGCTGGTCTCCGGATACTTGCCGCTCGGCGTGACGATCGTCCCGGCATTGCCCCGCAGGATCTCGGCGGCCTGATCCAAAGCGCCGATCGCCGCCATGTCACCGGTCATCTCGACGAACCGGCAGATGGCGTCGACCTTGGGCCCCATCGACCCGGCCGGGAAGTCGCCGTCGCGCAGTTGCATGGGCGTGGCGTTGGCGATCTCCTGCGCGTCGGGCTGCCCGAATCCGCGCATCACCCGGGGCACGTCCGTGAGCAGCAGCAGCGCGTCGGCGTCGAGGGCTTCGGCGAGCAGCGCCGCGGTGAGGTCCTTGTCCACCACGGCCTCGACGCCGGTGAGTTGGCCGAGTTCGTTGCGCACCACGGGCACGCCGCCGCCGCCCGCACACACCGCGACCGCGCCGGAGGCGAGCAGTTGCCGGATCAGCCGGGTCTCCACCACGCGCGCGGGTTTGGGCGAGGGCACCACGCGGCGCCACCACTTGCCGTCCTGCTTGACGATCCAGCCGCGCTCGTGCGCGAGCCGTTTGGCCTCGTCCTCCTCGTAGACGGGGCCGACGAACTTGGTCGGGTCCTGGAAGGCGGGGTCGGCGGTGGAGACGAGGGTCTGGTTGATCAGTGAGCACACCTGACGGCCGGGCAACGCGTTCTGCAGCGACTGGAGCAGCCAGTAGCCGATCATGCCCTGGGTCATCGCGCCCAGCACGTCGAACGGGTAGGGCTGGGTGAGTGACTGGTCGGCGGCGGATTGCAGGGCCAGTACGCCGACCTGGGGACCGTTACCGTGGGTCACCACCAGTTCGTGCTCGCGCGCCAACGGGGCCAGCGACTTGACCGCCTTTTGGATGTTGTGCAGTTGGATGTCGGCGTCGGGCTTGTCCCCGCGCTGAAGCATCGCGTTTCCGCCGAGGGCGACGACGACGCGCATGGTGGATCCCTTCGGTCCGGGCGACGATCGCGAACGGCGATCGGCCGATCACATCGTCGCGGCAAAGCGGGATGAATGGGGTGTTCCGCAACCACGCGCGGCCCGGGTACCGGTGGTCCGGTGCCCGGGCCGCGCCGATCCTCCTGCCGCGTGTCAGTCGCCGAGGGTGGCGACCATGACGGCCTTGATCGTGTGCAGGCGGTTCTCGGCCTCGTCGAAGACGATCGAGAACTCCGATTCGAAGACCTCGTCGGTGACCTCCAGCGCCTCCATGCCGGTCTTTTCGAAGATGTCCCGACCGACCGCGGTGTTGCGGTCGTGGAAGGCGGGGAGGCAGTGCATGAACTTGACCTTGGGGTTCCCGGTCGCCTTCACCACATCCATGTTGACCTGGTACGCCTTGAGTTGCGCGATCCGGGTGTCCCAGACCTCCTTGGGCTCGCCCATGGACACCCACACGTCGGTGTAGAGGAAGTCCACGCCCTTGACGCCTTCGGCGACGTCGGTGGTGTAGGTGATCGTGGCCCCGGTCCCGACCGCGATCTCCTTGGCCTTGTCGACGATCTCCGGGTGGTTCCACAGCGCCTCGGGCGCCACCATGCGTACGTCCATGCCCAGCATCGCGGCGGTGATCAGCAGCGAGTTGCCCATGTTGTTGCGGGCGTCGCCGAGGTAGGCGAACGAGACGCGGTGCAGCGGCTTGTCCGAGTGTTCGCGCATCGTGAGCATGTCCGCGAGCATCTGCGTGGGGTGCCACTCGTCGGTCAGGCCGTTCCACACGGGCACGCCCGCGTACTTGCCGAGTTCCTCGACGTACTCCTGCTTGCTGCCTCGGTATTCGATGCCGTCGTACATCCGGCCGAGCACCCGCGCGGTGTCCTTCATCGACTCCTTGTGGCCGATCTGCGAGCCGCCCGGGTCAAGGTAGGTCACGCCCGCGCCCTGGTCGTACGCGGCGACCTCGAACGCGCACCGCGTGCGGGTCGAGGTCTTCTCGAAGATCAGCGCGATGTTCTTGCCGACGAGGCGCTTTTGCTCGATGCCCGCGTACTTCGCGGCCTTCAGGTCCGCGGCGAGGTCGAGCAGGTGATTGAACTCCTTGGGCGTGAAGTCCAATTCCTTGAGGAAGTTGCGGTGACGCAGATTGAAGGCCATGGCTCCGGGCTTCTCTTCGAACGGGGATCGGGGGATCCGGGGGCTCGGGGGTCGGGGAGCCGTCGGACACGGAGGTTCGACGGATCGGACGCGGGTGCACGACGGTCGGACGACGGCCGCACGGATCGGCAAACCGCCAGGTTAGACGGCCTCGCGCTCGACGGGACAACTCATGCAGCGCGGTCCGCCGCGACCGCGGCCGAGTTCGCTGCCGCGAATGGTGACCACCTCGATGCCGTTCTTGCGCAGGAAGGTGTTCGTGGTGACGTTGCGTTCGTAGGCGAAGACCACGCCGGGCTCCACGGCCAGTACGTTGCACCCGTCGTCCCACTGCTCGCGCTCGGCCGAGCGCACGTCCTGGGTGGCGGCCAGGACCCGGATGTCGGACAGGTCCAGCGCGCTCGCGATCGCCTTGTGCATGTCGTCGGCGGGGTGGTCGGTGACCTTGAGCGCCTCCTCGTGGTCACCCGGTTCGATCGTGTACGAGGGCAGCATGCCCATGCCCGCGTACTTGGTGAACGTCTCGCCGTCGAGCATCGTCATCACCGTGTCGAGGTGCATGAACGCGCGCTTCTTCGGCATGCTCAGCGCCACCACCTTGGTCGCGGAGCCGTGCTTGAAGAGTGCTCGCGCCAGCGCCTCGACGCCCTGCGGGGTGGTGCGCTCGCTCATGCCGACCAGTACCGCGCCGTTGCCGATGACCAGGACGTCGCCGCCCTCCATCGTCGCGGGGAAGCTGTTCTGGCCGGGGTTCCACACGTTGAAGTCACCCTTGGCGAAGTTCGGGTGGTAGGTGTAGATCGCCTCGAAGTGCACCGTCTCGCGCCGGCGGGCGGGCATCGTCATCGCGTTCACCGCGACGCCGTCGTAGACCCAGCACGAGGTGTCGCGGGTGAAGATGTGGTTGGGCAGCGGCTTGAGCACGAAGTCGTCCACGTCCATGGTGTGGAACGCGACGCTGTGCGGCTCCTCCATGTACTCCAGGATCTCCCGCTTGGTGATCCCGCCGACCAGGTAGCGCACCAGTTCGTTGACGTCGAAGCCCTCGAACAGGCCGCGCAGTTCATCCACCGCGAGCAGGCCGAACTCGCGTTCGTCGAAGACCCGGTCCAGGACCATCTTCTTCGCCGGCGGCTCGCTCGCGAGGGTCTCGCGCAGCAGGTCGGTGAACAGGTGTACGCGGATGCCCCGATCGCGCAGCGCGTCCGCGAAGGCGTCGTGCTCCTCGCGGGCCCGCTTGACCCACAGGACGTCGTCGAACAGGAGTTCGTCCTTGTTCGTCGGGGTCAGCCGCTTCATCTCCAGGTCCGGACGGTGCAGGATCACCTGCTTGAGACGACCGGTCTCCGACTCGACGTGGAACCCCATGGAATGGTCCTCCTGACCGTTGCGAACTGCGATGTGCGTGCCGGTCGTCGGGACCGGACAGGCTTGCGGATGGTGTTTCCGGTTCGTGGGGACACGATGCGCGTGCCGGGCGCGCACCGCGCTAGTGCCCGCGCATGTCGACGGTGATGTCCGCCGGCTCGGTGGGTGGCGCCTCGGCGCCGCCGGGGCCGTACTCGCCGCGCGCGGCCTTGACCCAGATGTAGACCGGGATGCCGAGCAGCAGCATGATCAGGCTCTTGAGCACCGCGTCGGAGCCCGCGCCGTAGACCATCCACAGCGTGAACACGAAGCCCACGACCGCGATGACCAGGTCCTTGGCCAGCGCCGCGCGAGAGACCGGGCGCTCGCGGGTGACCAGCCAGAACAGTTGTGCCGACGCGGAGAACAGGTACGGAATCACGGTGGTGACGGTGGCGAGCAGCAGGATCGTCTCGAACGCGTCCTCGGACCACAGGTAGTTCACCGCGACCACGACCGAGGTCAGGACCGTCGCGACGAGGATCCCGAACGCGGGCACCCCTGCCCGGTTGACCTCGGCGAACGGGCGGGGGAACATGCCGTCCCTGGCCGCGGCGTAGGGCATCTCCGCGCACAGCATGGTCCAGCCGTTGAGCGCACCGATCCCGGAGACGATCGCCATCGCGGCCATCAGGCCGCCCCAGACGCTCCCGCCGAACATGTTGTTCAGCGCGTCGGAGAACGGGGCCGAGGAGTCGACGAGTTCGCCGTGCGGCACGTTGCCCATCACCGCGATCGTGCTCAGCATGTACACCCCGGCGCAGGCGAGCGTGCCGAGGATCGAGGCCCTGCCGATGTTGCGCCGGGGGTCCTTGACCTTCGCCGCGGCGACCGAGGCGGCCTCGATGCCCGAGTAGGCGAACACCACCAGCGCGGCGGAGACCTGGAGGGCGCCGAGGAAGCTCTTGCCGCTCGCGTTGAACGGGCCGAAGTTGGCGTTGTCGATGAAGAACAGGCCGACGATGGCGACGAACATCAGCGGGACGAACTTGAGCACGGTGGTGACGACCTGGAACAGCCCCATGTTCTTGACGCCGGACAGGTTGATCAGGGCCGGGATCCACAGGCCGACGAGCGCGATCGCGATCTTGCCCGGTCTGGAGTCCCAGTGCAGGAAGTAGTTGACGTAGCCGACCCAGGCCACCGCGATGCCCGCGTTGCCGGCCCACGCGGTGATCCAGAAGGACCACGCATTCAGGAAGCCCGGGAACTCGCCGAACGCCTCGCGGGCATAGGCGTACGGGCCGCCGGCCGCGGGGACGCGGGCGCCGAGTTTGCCGAAGATCGCGGCGATCGCCAGCGCGCCGATGGTGACCAGGCCGAAGGCGAGGATGCTGATGGTGCCGTACTTGGCGAGCGTGGCCGGCAACAGGAAAATCCCGGTGCCCACCACGCCGCCGATCACCAGCGCGGTCGCCTGCGGCAGACCGAGGGTGCCCTGTGCCGGATCGGGGTCGTCCACCGCAGGTGGGGGCGCCGATGTGACCGTCGGAGCCTTGGGTTCCACCGCGTGGCTCATCGCTGCTCCTCCGTGTGTCGAGGCGGCCCGGCGTCGAGTGTGTTCGACGCCGTTTTTCCGCCACATTCGGATCCTGCACCCGGACCCGGGTCCCCGACCTCCGACACAGGTCCCCACCTGCGGCGACGCTCGGACCAATCGACCCGGGACCTTCGACCCGCCGCGATCGGCACATGGCTTTTAAGCGACATACCCGAAGTTGACGGCATTCACATACAAAAAGGGCGGCATCCGTGTTTCCGCGGATGCCGCCCTTGGTGCGAACAGGTGACGTGGACTCAGAGTCGCGGGTCCACCGGTTCCGATTCGAGCGCGAGTACGGCGAAGACCGCCTCGTGCACACGCCACAGCGCCTCGCCGGACACGAGCCGCACCAGCGCCTCCGCGCCCAGCGCGTGCTCGCGCAGTGCCATCGAGCGCTTGTGGCCGAGGCCGCGATCACGCAACCGGTCGAGGTTCACCGGTTCGGTGTAGTCGGCGCCGTAGATGATCCGCAGGTACTCCGGTCCGCGGCACTTGACCCCGGGCTGCACGCGCCGGTTGGCGACCCGGTCGGCCTCGCCCGCGAGCGGCTTGACCACCATGCCCTCGCCTCCGGTGGAGGTCAGTTCGGTCCACCAGGCGATGCCGGCCGCGACCTGCTCCTCGTCGGTGACGTCCACGATCAGTCGCCCGGTGGGCGCGAGCAGCCCCGAGGGGTCGGCCGCGACCAGCCGGTCGGCGAGCGCGAGATGCCACTCGTGGTCACGACCCAGGTAGGAGCCGCCACGGCCGGCGAGCACCTGGAACGGGGCGAAGCGCAGCCCGGTCAGGCCGTCGGTGGGCCAGCAGTACCGGCCGTAAGCGTCCACGAACGCGCGGGCGTTGGCCGTGCGTCCGGCGATCCGGTCGGCCAGGTCCCCGACGTCGATACCGCGTTCGAGTGCACGCGCCAGCGCGGCGCCGGCGACCGGCAGCGCGGCGGTCGCGGCCGCACCCACCGACGCGTACTGCTGCCGCAGCAGCTCCTGCGCCTTGGCCGACCAGGGCATCAACTCGGCGTCGAACAGCAACCAGTCGGTGTCCAGTTCGGCCCACAGGCCCGCCGCGTCGACCGCCCCGCGCACGCGGTCGAGGAAGCCGTCGGTGGTGGCTCGGTCGGGGAAGAAACCGCGGCCGGTGCGGGTCCACACCGCGCCCGCGCCCATCCCCTCGTCCACGCCGAACACCTCGCGTGCGACGGCCTCGTCCCGGCACACCAGGGCGATCGCACGCGAGCCCATGTGCTTCTCCTCGCAGATCACCCGGGTGACGCCGTCCGCGCGGAACTGGGCGAACGCCTCGGCCGGGTGTTCGAGCAGACCGGGCAGCGTGCTCGTGGCGCAGGGCGCCATCGTCGGCGGCAGGTAGACCAGCCAGCGCGGGTCGATGGCGAACCGGCTCATCACCTCGAGGGCCGCGGCCGCGTTCTCCTGGCGCACCGTCACCAGGCCCGCGCCGGCGGTCTCGATGTGCCAGCGACCGACCCCGCCGGGGGCCAGGTCCAGCACGTCGCCGAGGTCGAGGGCGCGCCCGTCGCGACCGCCGGGAGCGGCGGAGACGAGCGGTCGCACCGGCTCGTACCAGACCTGTTCGGCCGGTACCGCGACCAGTTCGCGCTCCGGCCAGCGCAGCGCGGTCAACTCGCCGCCGAACACCGCGCCGGTGTCCAGGCAGATCGTGTTGTTCACCCACACGGCGCGCGGCGTGGGCGTGTGACCGTAGACCACGGTGGCCTTGCCGCGGTACTCGTCGGCCCACGGGTAGCGCACCGGCAGGCCGTACTCGTCGGTCTCGCCGGTGGTGTCGCCGTACAGCGCGAAGCTGCGCACCCGCCCGGACATCCGGCCGTGGTACTTCTCCGGCAGGCCGGCGTGGCACACCACGAGCCGGCCCCCGTCGAGTACGTAGTGGCTGACCAGGGATTCGCAGAAGTCGACCACCTCGGTGCGGAACTCCTCGCTCTCCGCGGCCAGTTGTTCGAGCGATTCGGCGAGGCCGTGGGTGGTCTTGACCTGGCGGCCCTTGAGCGCGCGCACCAGCTTGTTCTCGTGGTTGCCCGGCACGCACAGGGCGTGTCCGGCGCCGACCATGCCCATCACCAGGCGCAGTACACCGGGCGTGTCCGGCCCGCGGTCGACCAGGTCGCCGACGAACACGGCGGTGCGGCCCTCGGGGTGCGCCGCGTCGACCGGCCGCCCGGCTTCGTCGCGGGTGAGCGTGTATCCGAGTTCGACCAGCAGCGACTCCAATTCGGCCCGGCAGCCGTGGATGTCGCCGATCACGTCGAACGGGCCGGTCAGGTGTCGCAGGTCGTTGTAGCGGCGCTCGTGGACGATCTCGGCGCGCGCGACCTCGTCGGTGCCGGAGAGCACGTGCACCCGGCGAAAGCCCTCGCGCTGGAGACCGCGCAGCGAGCGGCGCATGTCGCGGTGCTGGCGCTGGATCACCTGCGGGGGCAGGTGCATGCGGTCCGGGCGCTCGGCATTGCGCGCCTGGCATTCGTCCTGGGGTATGTCCAGCACGATCGCGATCGGGAACACGTCGTGGTCGCGGGCGATCCGGACCAGTTGCGCCCGGGCCTCGCGCTGCACGTTGGTCGCGTCCACCACGGTCAACCGGCCGGAGGCGAGGCGC
Source organism: Embleya australiensis (assembly GCF_051903075.1). NCBI lineage: Bacteria > Bacillati > Actinomycetota > Actinomycetes > Kitasatosporales > Streptomycetaceae > Embleya > Embleya australiensis. Next base: position 5,628,257 of record NZ_CP182422.1, on the reverse strand, counting down.
ATGCGGGCGACGTGGTGCAGCAGTTCGAACGCGTCGCCGGAGGCCGACTGGTCGTTCTCGTCGTCGGCGACCAGGCCGCGGAAGTAGTCGGAGGAGAGGACCTGGGTGTGCTTGAAGTGGGTGCGGGCGAACGTGGACTTGCCCGCGCCGGTGGTGCCGATCAGGACCACCAGACACAGGTCGGGCATGGTCAGTGCGCGGCGGGCGCTCGCGTCGTGGGTCATGCCGTCGCTCCGGTGCCTTCGTCGTCGGTGGGGGTGGTGGTGGTGGGGGCGTCGGTGGTCGCGGGGGTGTCGCCGGTGTGGGTGATCGTGCCCGCGCCGGCGTCGGTACGGGAGAACACCACCATCTGGGTGGAGGGGCCGACCTCGGGGTCGACCTCGCCGACCGGTTCGAAGCGCGTCGCGTAGCCGTAGGTCGCCGCCGCCCGTTCGGCCCAGGCACGAAACGTCGCGCGGTCCCATTCGAAGCGGTGGTCGCCGTGGCGCATGGCGCCGGCGGCGAGGCCGTGGCCGCCCGGTTCCTCGGGCGCGTAGCGGACGTTGTACTCGACGTTGGGCGTGGTGACCACGACGGTCGCGGGTCGGGCCGCGCCCAGTACCGCGTACTCGAGGGCGGGCAGACGCGGTTCGTCCAAGTGCTCGATCACCTCGCACAGCACTGCGGCGTCGTAGCCCACGAGCCGCTTGTCGGTGTAGGTCAGCGCGCCCTGGATCAGGCGCACCCGATCGCGCTGCCGCTCCGACATCCGGGCGAGCTTGAGCTTGCGCTCGGCGATGGTGAGCGCGCGGACGGACACGTCGACGCCGACGATCTCGCGAAAACGCGGTTCCCTGAGCAGGGCTCCGATCAACTTGCCGTCGCCGCACCCGAGGTCGAGCACCCGTTCGGCGCCGGCCGCCCGCAATGCCTCCAGAATCGCATCCCGCCGCTGCCGGGCAAGCGAGATGCCGGCCCCGCCGGCGACCTCGCCCGCAGACGCGTCCGCAGGGACGGGGGTCCCGGCCGCAGACGACACGACACCGGTCGCGGGCACGGACGCAACGCCCGAGGCCGCAAGCGCACCCGCAGGCGCAACGTTCGACGCCGCGGACACGGACGCACCCGCCGCAGGCACACCCGCAGACACGACGCCCAGGCTCTCAGGCGCACCCGCAGGCGCAGCACCCGCCGTCTCAGACGCACCCTCATCCGCACCCGCAGGCGCAACGTTCGACGCCGCAGGTACGGACACACCCGCCGCAGGCGCACCCGCAGGCGCGATGCCCGAGGTCTCGCCCGCACCCGCGGGCGCAATGCCCGAGGTCGCGGGCACGGACGCAGCGGTCGCGGGCGCCGGCGTACCGGTCGCAGGCGCGTGCGTGACGCCCGCAGGCGCAGGCGCAGCGCCGGCGCTCGCGACCGCTGCGCGCGCTGCGTCGTCAGTCGCGACCGCAGGCCCCGATCCCGGTGCCTGGTCCTCGTCCGGCTCGTCCGGTATCGCGTTGTCGAGGTCTTCCGGTGCGGTCTCGTCGATTTCGGCCAGTCGTTCGATCGCGCTGCGGGTGAGGGTGGCTCGGCGCGCGAGGTACCGGCTCGCGATCACGTCACGGTCCGGGTGCGCGGCCAGCCAACCCTCGCCGGCGCGGAGCAGTTTGTCCACCTCGTCCGGCGCGACCCAGTAGTGCTTCGCGTTGTCCAGCACCGGGAGGAGCACGTACAACTGTCGCAGCGCCTCCGCGAGCGGCATGGTGCCGGTCAACGCCAGCCGCACGTAACGCGATTCGCCCCACTCCGGGAAGCCCGCGTCCAGCGGCACGGTCTCGGTCCGTACCTGCCACCCCAGCGGCTCGAACAGCCGCCGGACCATCTCCGCGCCACCGCGCGCGGAAAGCGCGGGCACCTCGATCTCCAGCGGCAGTGCCATCGCGGGCAGTTCGGGGCGCGCGTCGCAGCGCCCCTGCATCGCGGTGCGAAAGACCGTGCCGAGCGCGACCGCGAGCAACGACGAGGCGGCGTAGGGCCGGTCGTTGACGTACTGCGCGAGCGTGAGGTCGGGCGAGCCCTTGGCTCCCTTGCCCCGCTTGACCCCGCGCGTGAGCGCGATCGGGTCGACGTCGAGCAGCAGCGCCGCGGTGCAGCGTGTCTCGTCCGCCTCGGGGTAGAAGACGTGGGCGTCGCCATAGGTGGTGCTGAACCGCTGGGCCTTCCCGGGATGCTTGTGCAGCAGGAAGCCGAGGTCGGTGGCAGGTCGATGCGTGGTTGCGATGGTCAGGAACACCGGACCGATTATGTGTCAGATGTACCGGCGCCGACGATCCTTTATTCGCCCGAAGGGTGCGTGCCCTCGACCGCCACGGACAGTTCCACCGCCGTCCCGGACGTCCCGGATCCGGGCGCGCCCGGCACCTCGCGCGGGCAGTGTTGTCGCAGCGTGCCCAGGTCGATCGGCAGGCCCCGTTCGGCGGCGGCGCGAACGAGGGCGGCGAACGCCGGATGCACGGCGGTGTCGTCGTCGGGGTCGTTGTCGGTGACGGGATGGTCGGTGGCGAGCTCGCGACCGGCCGGGCGCAGGCCGGCGACCGTCCGCCTGCCCGGAACGGACCAGCCCTCGGGCGCCGGCGCGGACAGCGGCAGGCACAGCGCGACCTCGGTGCCGGCGTCCGCGGCGGGTCGGCCCAGGTCCAGCCAGAAGGGGCCGCTCGGGGTGATTCCGTCCGCCGCGAGACTCGCGTACAGGTCGAACAGGGCCTCCTCGACCGCGACATCGGCGTCCACGACTGTCCCGTCCGCCCCCGCGACCACCGCGCCCGAGCCCGCACCACCTGCGCCTGCGACCACCGCGCGTGAGCCCGCACGCCCACCTGCCGGCTCCGCCCCCGCGACCACCGCGCCTGAAGCCGTACCTCCACCTGCCGGCTCCGGGCCACCCCCGGGCGTCGCGATGTACTCGACGACGCCCACCCACGCCTGCGCCCGGGTGAGCCGCAACCGCACGTCGTAGCGCGCCTCCGTGCCGGCGAGCACGCGCTCGGCCGCCGCAAGTGCCCGGTCCTCGCGCGCCCGTTCGACACGCACCGCCTCGCGACGGGTGTGCAGGGCCTGCTGCGGGGAGCCGCCGGCGGCCACCGCGATCCGTACCTCCGCGAGTGGCACCCCCGCCGCCCGGAGTGCGCGGACCACGCCCGCCTGTTCGAGTTGGCCGACCGAGTAGCGGCGATACCGCGTGCCCGGGTGTACGTCGGCGGGCACCAATACGCCCTGTTCGTCGTACCAGCGCAGGGCCTTGACGGTCAGGCCCGTGGCGCGAGCGAAGTCTCCGATGCCGAGGAACATCCTCATCACCTCCCGGCCGACCACGGTGCCCCCTCCCGTGACGGGAGGGTCCACCGCCCCGGGTCGGGCGCGTGCGCCGCGGGTGCGCACCGCCACGATCGGTGCGATCGCGGCGGTGCCATCGCGGCGGGCGCGCGGCCCGGGTCACCAGTCGTCGGGCTCGGTGACGGTCAGCAGGCGGACGAATCTCTCGTAGGACACCTGGCAACTCTCCAGGCGCTCGTAGGTACGGGCCGACAACGCGACGGGGGCGCTGGGTTCGAGAGCAACGCTCCAGAACCAGCCCGGTGCCCCCGTCGCCCGTCCGATGACGGGCACCAGGTCCACGACCCGGCGACGCAGCCGGTCCAGCTCGATGCGGCAGGCCCCCGCCGTGACATGGCCCCGAGCGGACCGCGCGAGCACGCGGCCGTTCGGGGCGATGAGCCGCCACCGCACGTGCTGCTCGGCGTCCAGGTGGACGTCGTAGCGCGCGTGCCGTTCCGGCGTACCGTCCGGGGCCTGCGACTCATCCGAAGCGACCGGCGACATAGTCGGCCGTCCGGGGGTCGCGGGGGGCACCGAAGATCGCGGTGGTGGGTCCGGCCTCGACGATGTGGCCGGGGGTGTTCTCCGCCGCGAGGAAGAACGCACAGTGGTCGGATACACGTTGGGCCTGTTGCATGTTGTGCGTGACGATGACGATGGTGACCTGGTCGCGCAACTCGCCGATGGTGTCCTCGATCCGCCTGGTGGAGGTCGGGTCCAGGGCCGAGCACGGCTCGTCCATGAGCAGCACGTCGGGGTCGACCGCGAGCGAACGGGCGATGCAGAGACGTTGCTGCTGGCCTCCCGACAGCGCGCCGCCGGGTTGCCTGAGTCGGTTGCGCACCTCCGTCCACAGGCCGGCCCGGGTCAGCGAGGATTCCACGACGGCGTCCTTGTCCGTGTTGCGCACGCCGGTCAGCTTGAGGCCGGCGACCACGTTGTCGTAGATGGACATCGCCGGGAACGGGTTGGGCTTTTGGAAGACCATCCCGACCCGGCGCCGGGTCTCGATCGGCCGGCGGGCGGAGTCGTAGATGTCCTCGCCGTCGAGCAGGACCCGGCCCGCGAGTTGGGCGCTGGGTACCAGTTCGTGCATCCGGTTGAGGATGCGCAGGAACGTGGATTTGCCGCAGCCGGACGGCCCGATCAGGGCCGTGACGGAGTTGGCCGCCATCACGAGGTCGACACGTTCGAGCACCTTGTGGGTGCCGAACCAGGCGCTGACGGTCTCCGCGGTGAGCGTCGAGCCACGCCCGCCGGCGGATTGAGCCGGTAAAGGCTGGGTCTCGGCTGCGGGAGCGAGAGTCGTCGCACCGCTGTCCGGGCTGGTCACGTGCGGAGCCTCCGGGGTGTGGAGTGGGACGGGAACCGGCGTCAGAGCGTCGCCGGGAGTATGCGTGCGGCGGATTCGTACAGTGCCCACACGACGGCGAGCACGACCGGGGTGCCGAGCAGGAGCGTGACTCGGCGATCGGGGTGACGGCGCAGGGCCCAGACCAGGACGGCGACCACGATGGTGAACGCCTGCGCCCACAGGAGCAGTCGCACGCCGGCGTTCGCGTAGCCGCCGGTGCCCTTCTCGTCCGCGCGTAGACCTTGCGGACGCCGGCCCTCCTGGGCCTTGGGGGCGCCCTGTAGTTCGGCGACGACCACCGTGCGGCCGCCGGGGCGGATCCACGAGTCGGCGGTGATCAGCACCAGTCGGTTCTCCCGGCCGGGGGCGAGCACGTCGTCCTTGCCGTTGGCGATGTGCCTGCGCTCGATCACCTTGTAGGTGAAATCGCCCTGCTGGGTGGTCGCCTCGATGCGCTGGCCGACGCGCAGGTCGTCGAGGTCGTGGAACGGGCCGCCGAAGCTGTACGCGCGGCCCATGATCACGCTGTGCCCGCCCTGCCCGGGCAGGCCGCTGGTCCGCAGGTGTCCGGGGCCCTTGGCGAGCGAGTCGGCGGTGGTGCCCTCGACCACGACCTGGCGCAGGCCGATCGCGGGGATCCGCAACATCGCCACCGGCCTGCCCTTGGCGATGGTGCCGCCGAGAGGGGCGACGTCGCGGTAGAGCTCGTCGGAGAGTCGGTCGGCCAGGATGCTTTGGTCGCGGGCCTGTTGGATGTCGGAGACGACGTACACGTAGCCGACGAAGCCCGCGATGAGCAGCGCGAGCAGCGCGACCGCGGCGCCCGCGACGGTGTACGGGTCGGCCCTGCTCGCGCGGGCCCCGCCCGCGGTCGCCGGCGGTTGCCCGCCGGCGCCGGCACCTGCGGGTGCGGTCGCGCTCGCGGGTGCGGGTGCGGTCGCGAGGGCGGTCGCCGGCGCAGTCGCGGGGGCCTTGGAGAAGGTGTCGGCGGTCATGCGGGCACTCCCTGGCGACCGATCAGGCGCAGGACGGCGGCCACCGGTGGTGGCCAGTTGCCGGTGCGGCGTTTGTGTCCGAGGGAGAGCAGTACGGGGCAGGCGACGAGCGCGCCCGCGCTCACGCACATCAGTACGAGCAGTACGATCGCGGACCCGTCGCCGTCGAGCGCGTCCTTGATCACGCTGGCGACCTTCGGGAACGGCCCCTTGTCGGTCGGCGGCGCGGCGGCACCCACCGGTGCGGTGGAGGGCGCGGCGGTCGACGGCGCGGCCGAGGGCGAGGCGCCGGGGTCGCCGGTGACCGGGGTGTTCGGGATGCCGGTGTTGCCGGCACTGGTGCCCGCGGAGGTACCGGTGTTCTTGTCGGTGTTTCCGTTCACGGGCGGGTTGGTGGGCGGCGGGGTTTCCCCGGTCCACTTGGGCGCGTCGGCGATCTTCTTGCGGGCGTCCGCGATCTGCTGCTTCTGCGCGTCGGTGAGCGGGGTGTAGCCGGGCGGCAGCGCGCCGGGCTGGAAGGTGCCCGTCTGCGTCTGCCCGGTGGTCGCCGCGTAGGCGAGGAAGGTGTCGATCTTGGCGGCCTTGGCGGCGGTGAGCTTGTCGGTGGAGACCATCGCCACGTCGGTGGCGGTGAGCGGATAGGCGTTCGCGGCGGTGCTGCGGTAGTCGTTGGTCAGCGTCGCCCCGTCCGGGCCCGGCTTGGCGGCGGCGATTCCGGCGCGCACGGTCGCGGGGTCGGTCGGGTCCACGAAGTTGCCCGCGGCGTTGCGGAGCTTGGCGACCGGCGTACCCATGCGCAGGGCCGCCTCGACCGAGGTCACGGCCATCACGGTGTGCGAACCGAAGGCGTCCTGACCGTCGTCCTTGGGCCCGAAGTCGCCCACGGTGCGGTTCATCGGCACCGCGTTGCCCAGGCGGTTGACGATGTCCTCGTACACCGTCTGCGGCACGTTCACGTTGGACTGGTTCTCCAAGCGGTTGGTGTACACCGCCAGCGGGTACGTCGCCGCGCCGACGCGCCACTCCGGCGGGCACACGATGCCGCCGGCATCCGGTGTCCCCGAGAGCCATGTGGCCGTTTCCGGGTCGGCGGCGAGCCAGGCGGTGAGTGCCCAGATCATGTCGTCCTGGACGCCGCGCAGGATCGGACTGCGGTCGGCGACGGGCCATTCGTGCGGCTGGTTGATGGCCTTGAACTCGGGGTCGTCGTAGACCTTGATGATCGCGCCCGGCCCACGCGGCCCCGTGGTGTAGGCCCCGGTGATCATTTTCGCGACCAGGCGCGGGGTCAGGCTCATCGACGTGATCGGCTCGTGGGTACTGGAGTCGTCGATGTTGAAGGCGATCGCCAGCGCACCGTTGGTCAGCGGCGCGTACACCGTCTTGTCCTTGTCGCGGGTGCCGGTCAATCCCACCGGGCGAGCCTGGTCGAGCGCGCCGCCGATGGGCTGCTGGGTGACACCGATGTCGGCTCCGTCCCGGAGGAAGACCTCGCGAGCGTTGGGGCCGGAGCCGGAACTGACCGTCATGTTCACGGGGTTGGTCCGCGCCCCGCACAGCCCGAACACCCACGAGGCACCGGCCTGGGAGAACTCGCCGGTGCCGCTGACCGACAGGTCCGGGTGTTCCATGCCCGGACACGCGTCGGGCGCGGGGATGAACGACAGCGGCGTCACAGCCGCCTGTCCGGCGGCGAAGGCCAGCGCCATCTCGGTGTCGGTGATCTGGTACTGGACGCCCAGATCGATGTGCGGCTTCGGCTGGAAGGAGGTGGCGGTACTGCCCGCCGCGGGCATCACGAAGGCCACGACCGAACACGCCTGTCGGTCCGAGCAACCCAGTTGTGGCAGTCGCAGCGCGGGCCTGACCTGGAGCCACGCCTCTCCGGATCCGTCCGCGCGGGTGGGCACTCCGGTCTGCTTGGTGGCGAGGATCGGCGGATTGCCGTCGGGTTGCTGGAAGACGCCGTTGTCCGTGTAGGTCGGCGACCAGCAGTCCCGAGGCCGGGGCGTGGTGCCCTTGCACTGCATCACGACGATGCTGTTGGTACCGGCGGCCAGGGTGAAGCCGGTCCACTTGACCAGGATGCGCTGGTTGACGAGGTTGGTGCTCTGCGACACCGTCACCGCCGGGCGGGCGGCGGGCTCGGCCGCGCCGGCCGTCCCGGCGACCACACCCAGCCACCCCGCGAGCAGCGCGACGCACAGCGCGATGACACCGGCGACGGACAACGCGCGGCCCGGCGAAGCGGTGGAACGCTCGATGCCGCTCACGGCAACCCCACTTCCCTCGCCCCCGTTCGAGGACGGTTCCCCCGCCGATTCCCCCCGGCGAGAACGACCCGCGCCGATCCTCGCGCGGCGCGGCGGCGCGAGGGGAGCGGAAACCGACACGGTGTTCGAAAGTTCGCCTGCGGCGTACGGACCGGACATCTCCCGGTCACCCGATCCGGCCTGCTCGCGCGAGTCAGCGGACATCGGGACCACGTCCTCGACCGAGTCGGCTGTACAGGAATGGCGCGCCGAACACCGCCGCCATCAGGCACACCAGGGTGAGTGCGTAGAACCAGACCGGCGGCAGCGGCGGCGAGTCGCCGGCTTCCACCGATCCGGCGCTGACCGGCCCGCCGGGACCGGACTTGTCGCCGCCGGCGACGACTTCGCCGGTGCCCGGGTCGAGGCCGGCTCCGCCGCCGGTGTCCGGCCCCTGGGTTGCGCCGGTTCCGCCGCCGGCGGCTCCCGGCGTGTCCCCGGGCTTGGGCGTGTTGCCGCCGGTGCCGTTGTTGGTGGTGCCGTTGTTGTTCTGGTTGTTGGCGCCGCCCGGACCGCCCTGCTGGGGCTGCTGTTGCTGCTGCTTCTGCTCCGGCGGCACCCAGGCCGGGTCGAAGGTCGGATTCGGGCAGGCGTCGTGGTCCGCCTTGGTCGGCTTGTCCAGGTTCGCCGGCAGTGCCCCAGGGTCCGGCGCGCCGGGGATCGACTTGATCGCGTCGTAGCCGAAGCTGACCAGCTTGGGGGGCAGCGGCGAGTATCCCAGCCGCGGCGCCTGACCCTGCCCGGCGCACAGGAAGTATTTGATGAACTTGCCGAGTGTTTCGCCCTTGGACTCGTCGAAGGAGAACTGCTTGGCGGCTGGCACGATCATGTAGCTGTAGCTGGAAATCGGATAGGCGCGCTTGTCCGGGTTGGTGTAGACGTCGTCCAGGATCTGCGTGCTGTCCGGGTTCAGCCGGGCCTTGGTGAGTGCGATCGACACCGCGTCCGAGCTGGGCTGGGTGTAGACGCCGGCGACGTTCTTGACCGAGGCGACCGGGAATTGCCGCTGGATCGCGTAGGCGGTCTCGACGTAGGTGATCGCGCCCTCGCCGTATCCGGCCGCGACGTAGTTGGCCACGCCTTCGGAGCCGGCCTGCGCCTTGGTGGCCCCCTTGACCGGGAACTCGGAGGTCATGCCGCCGGGGAAGAACGGCCGCCAGATGTCGTTGACCTGGTTGGTCAGGAAGGCGGTGAACTGCGCGCTCGTGCCCGAGCCGTCCGAGCGCACGACCGGGGTGATCGGGGTGGCGGGCAGGGACAGGGCAGGGTTGTCGTCCTTGATCGCCTTGTCGTTCCACACCTTGATCTGGTTGGTGAAGATCCCGGCGATGGTGCGCGGCGACAGCTGGAGGTTGCGGACCTGCTGGCCGCGGATCTTCAGGTTGTACATGAACGAGGTGCCGCCCGCGACGATCGGCAGGTATTTGAACTTGGTGTTGTCGGCCTGCAGGCGCGCGAGTTCGTTGGTCGCCTGCCCGGCCCGGTCGACGTAGTTGCCCTGGAAGGGGATCTCCGAGACCGCGAAGTCGACCAGGTGGCTCATGAAGTCGTTGCGTCCGGCGGTGGATCCGTTGGGGGTGTAGTCGACCGCGAGGCCGCGGGCGGCGACGTCGGCCGACCACTGCATGGTCGCGGGCGAGCTCCACGTGGAGCCGCTGCCGTGGATGCCGGCGGCGGCCGAGGCGGTGCCGGACGGCAGGACGAGCAGGGGGACGGCGAGCACGGACGCGATCGCCACGCGTAGCAGATGCGCGGGCAGGCGCGTGGTCCTGGTCATGAAGTGGGCTCCGGGGTGAGGGACTTGGTGGCGGCGCCGGCGCGGCGCCGTTTGCGGCGTCCGGACTCGCCGGGGGCGCGACCGCCGATCAGGCGCGCGAGGGAGAACAGCACGAGGACGATGAGCAGCAAGGTCACGGCGGCGCCCCACGCGAGGGAGTTGAGCTCGTCGCTGGGCGACTTGTAGTTCACCCAGATGAAGTAAGGCAGGGAGGTCTGCACCCCGCTGAACGGGTCCCAGTTCATGCCCGCGCCGCCGCCCGCGACCAGCAGCACGGGCGCGGTCTCGCCGACCACGCGGGCGCAGCCGAGGATGACGGCGGTGACCAGGCCGCTGCGGGCGGTGGGCAGTACCACGTTCCACAGGGTGCGGAACTCCCCCGCGCCCAGGGCCAGCGACGCCTCGCGCAGGCCGTTGGGCACCAAGCGCAACACGACCTCGGTGGCGCGGGTGACCACCGGCATCATCTCCACCGACAGCGCCAGGCCCGCGGCCAGGCCGCAAAAGCCCTGGCCGAGGGAGATGACGAAGAAGGCGTAGACGAACAGGCCGGCGACCACCGAGGGGATCGCGGTCATCGCTTCGACGACCACGCGCACCACGACGGCGAACCGGCCGCCGACCTCGTTCATGTAGATCGCGGCGATCACCCCGAGCGGGACGCTCAGCAGGATCGCGATGCCCATTTGTTCGAAGGTGCCGACGATCGCGTGTGCGGCGCCCACCGAGACCCCGTGCGGGCTCAGCGCGCTGAAGTGGCGCTGGGTGGCGGTGAAGAAGTCCGTGTTCAGGATGCGGCCGAAGCCCTTGACGAAGACGTAGCCGATCACGGTCGCCACCGTGCCGACCATCAGGGCCGCGCCGGTGGAGATCACGGCGCCGGCGACGCGGTCGCCGGCGGCCACCCGGTCCAGGCGCATGTGGGTGGCGATCGCGTACAGCAGCAGGAAGCTGAGGTAGGCGGTGATCAGGTAGCCCTGCCAGCCGGCGACCGGCAGGATCCGCCCGTACAGCACCCACGCGAAGCTCGCGCCGGCGACCATGGCGCCGAGCGCGACGCCGATGTCGTCGGGGGCGACACGGCGCAGCGCCACGCGGGCCTGCTCCGGTGGTCGCGGCGCGGACGCGGGCGGCGGCGCGTCGGGTCCGGGCCGAACGATCGGCTCGGTGACGGTCATCGTCGTGGATCCCCTCGATGGTGGGTCTGGTGGAGCCGTGGGTCGCTGTCGGGAGTTCGGTGGGCCGGGACGCGATGTCCCAGGCTCGATGTCTCGGGTCTCGGTGTCGGGTCCGGTCGAGCCTCGGTCAGATCTCGGTGGACTTGCCGCTGCGCGAGCGGGCGACCAGGACGCCGGCGACGGTGTTGACGGCGAGCGTGAGGACGAACAGCGCGAGGCCGGCGGCCATCAGCGCGGAGATCGACTCGGTGTCGGCCTCGCCGTACTTGAGCACGATCAGCGACGAGATCGTCGAGCCCTGGCCGTCGAGGATGCGGAACGAGAAGTCGGTCTTGAACGAGATGATCATCGCGACGGCGATGGTCTCGCCGAGGGCTCGGCCCAGGCCGAGCATCACGCCGCCGATCATGCCGCCGCGGCCGAACGGCAGGACCACCGCGCGGATCACCCCCCAGCGGGTGGCGCCGAGCGCGAGCGCGCCCTCCTTCTCGCCGACCGGCGCCTGGCCGAACACCTCGCGGCTGACCGCGCAGCAGATGGGGATGACCATCGTGGACACCACCACGCCGGAGATGAACAGCGAGGAGCTGAACTGGCTGTCCACGAAGCGGGCCTTCACGTCGATCGTGCGGATCTCGAAGATCGGCAGGAAGTCGAAGTTCGTGGCCAACCACCGGCTGACCGGGATCAGTTGGGGTTGCAGTACGAAGAAGCCGAAGATGCCGTAGATGATGCTGGGCACCGCGGCCATCAGGTCGACGATCGAGGTGAGCACCCCGCGTAGACGTCGTGGGGCGAACTCGGTGATGTACAGGGCCGCGGTGAGCGCGATGGGTACCGCGACGATCAGCGCGACGATGGCCACGAGCACGGTGCCGGTGAGCAGTCCGCGTACACCGAAGGTGCCGCCCTTGGGCTCCCACGCGTCCTCGGTGAGGAATCCCCAGCCGGCCCGGTCGAGCGCGCTGCTGCCCTGGTAGAGCAGGTAGCCACCGATCGCGGCGAGCAGGGCCAGGACCAGCATCGCGACACCACGCGTGGTCCAGCGGAACACGTGGTCGGCCCTGGTGCGACGGACCACGATCCGGCGGGGCCGATCGAGCAGCTCCGGCGATTCGGGGGCGAACACGGTCGGGTGTGCCATGGGTTGCGGCTCCTGGAAGCGGGTGGCGAACCGATCTGACCGTTCGTCAGACGGCCGGCGATCAAGCCGGAAACCCCTGCCTGGAGACAACCAGAGCGCAGCCCCCGGGCAACTGTCCGCTACGGAAACAACCGGTGCCGAGGGTGTACGGCAGACGTCGTGTCCGTGCCGCACGGGTGCCGGAGTATCCGGTTTCCGTTACAGGCGCGGCCCGTTCGTGTCGGCGCCTTGTGCGGCCCGGTGCCGTTTCCCTGCCGGACATCCCACCACGATCGGGCCGCCGGCAGCGTTGTCGGCGTCGGCCACTGCGGGTCGACGGCCAGCAAATGCCAAGAGAGAGTTGAGACTTCGAATGTCCAGCGTCTTCAGCATGCGCAAGACCGCCACCGTTTTGGGCACCGTCGGTGCCGCCATGGCGCTCGTCGTCGGCGCGAACGCGTCGGCCAACGCCAACACCTACGTCAACGCCGGTTCCGACACCCTCCAGAACGTCACCCAGGCGCTGACGACGGAGTACGCGGCGAACGTCGATCCCAATGGCAACGACTGGGTGACGGTGAATGCCGGCATAGCCGCCGGTGGCATCAACACCGGCAAGGCCGAGTGCAACACCCAGTACGGCGCCGGCACCGGTCACGCGTGGCCGAACGGCTCGGGTGAGGGCATCAAGGCGCTTCTGGACCAGCGTGCGGGCACGAACGCCAAGTGCCTGGACTTCGCCCGTTCCTCGCGTGGCCCGAAGACCGGCACCGCCGAGACCACCCTGACCTTCGAGCGGGTAGCCGGTGACGCCGTGACCTGGGCCACCAAGAAGGTCGGCGCGCCGACCAACCTGACCCGCGCCCAGCTGCAGGACATCTACCACTGCAACATCACCAACTGGAACCAGATCCCGGGCAGCACCGTGTCCGGCGTGATCCAGAAGCACGTCCCGCAGGCCGGCTCCGGCACCCGCTCGGAGTTCCAGGACAAGGTGCTCGGTTTCGACCCGACCGCCGCCTCCAACGGCGCGTGCGCCGCCACGGTCATCCAGACCGCGCAGGAGAACCGCGGCGACGCGCCGCAGATCACCTCCACCGACGCGATCATCGCCTACTCGGCCGCGGCCTACGGCGAGCAGACCACCCCCGCCTCCGGTGTGCCGAACCACACCAACGGCTTCAAGCTCGGCAACATCGACTCCAAGGCGCCGAACGCGACCGGCTTCGTCGGCAACCGCTCGGTGTACTTCGTCTACGACCCGCAGAACGGCACGGCGGCCAACGCCAACGTCGTCGCCTTCATCAACTGGGCCAAGAACCCGGCGCAGCGCCCGATCTGGAACACCTTCGGCTTCGCCGTCTGAGCCACGCCCACCGGCACCGCTTGACGTGACGTGATCAGCAGCGGGCCGTCTCGGATCGGCGATTCGAGACGGCCCGCTCCGCCCCCGCGTCAGGTGCCCACAACCGCACGAATGGCTCTCGGATCCGTGTGGTGGGCCCGCGCCCCCGAGTCCGCCGATCCGACGCTCCGCACACATCGCAGAAGAACTGTTCACCCTCCGGTGGCGGATCGCTCATCCGTCCGCCATCGCGAGCATCCGACGTTTCCCCCGCGGATGCCCAACAGGCCGCCGCGTGCTGTTTTGCTCGAACCCACTGACCCCGGAAGGGCATTCTTCATGAAGCTCCGTCGTCTGCTCGCGCTCGCCGTCGCGGTTCCGGCCGCGTTCGCGATCGCCACCGTGCCGGCCGTCGCCGAGGACTCCGCGCCCGCCGCGCCCGCGACCGCCGCGCAGGGCACCGTCACGGTGAGCCCGCTGTACGGTCCGGCCGACAGCACCGGCAAGGCGACCGCCCGCGCGAGCGTGCCGTGCGGCCCGGACGCGACCAAGTTCCGCTTCGTCCTGCGTTCGCCCGGCGCCAACGAGCGTGTGTTCGGCGGCTCGTTCCTCGGCACCGACCTGCCGGCCGACAGGGTCGCGGACACCTCGGTCGTCGGTCTGCGCGCGCTGTTCCCGGCGGGCTCCGCCGCCCAGGAGGGCGTCGCGCACAAGCTGGTAGCGCAGTGCTACACCTTCGACGCCGACGGCGCGCTGACCATCACCGAGCCGGCGTCGGTCGACCTGCGCGTCAACAACGGTGTGTGGACCTCGCTTTCGCCCGAGGTGCGCGCGCTGCCGACCAAGATCGGCGCGCTGCGCTTCGGTCTGGTCCTGTTCCGCGGCTTCGCGCCCGGTGACCGCGTGGACGGCGTCGTGCGCACCGCCGACGGCACCTCCACCCCGGTCTCGCTGCAGCCGCAGATCACCCCCGACGGCACCTGGGGCGGCGCGCTGCTGACGCTGCCGGCCACTCTGGCCGACGGTTCCTACACCCTCGTGCTCTCCGGCACGAACTCGCACGCGACCTCCTCGGTCGCGATCACCCTCGACTCGTCCCGCCTGTGGTGGTGACGCGGCGTCGGTGACACGCCTTGGGCCATCGGGATTCGTCCCGGTGGCCCACTTGCCGTCCGTCCCCGTTTCCTTTATTTCTCAACGGAGTTGACCAGATGAGCCTAAGACTCGCGCGCGTGCTGGCATCGTGCGGAGCCGGGCTGCTCGTGCTGTCGGCGCTGCCGGCGATCGCAGCGGCCGCCGACGGCGGTACACCCGCGCCGACGATCGTCGTCGACCCGGGGACGGGTGGGGCCACCACCAAGGTGACGTTGAAGGCCACTGCGCCGTGCCCGGAACCGGCGACGAACTACCGGTGGGTCGTCACCGGCGGCACCCTGACCGCACCGAGGTTGATCGGTGGCACCACGGGCAACCCGTTGCCCGCGGACCGAATCCCGGTTCGGGAGAGCCCGATCCAGCTCTTCCTGACCGGCACCGTCTTGGACGGTACGTTCAAGTTGTCCTCGGAGTGCATGGACAACGCCGGGAATGTGCTCAAGGAACTCGCGGCGGTCGATCTCACCACCGCCGACGGCCCCAACGGCAAGGCGTGGACCGTGGCGGCCCCGCCCACCACCGCGCCGCCGACCAGCACGCCCCCGACGACCACGCCGCCGACCACCACACCGCCCGGCGGGTCGGACGAGGTGCTGGTGCTCAATCCCGCCACGGGGCCGATGGACCAGAAGACGACCATCACCTCCTCGAAGGCGTGCCCGGCGACGGCGACCTCGGCCCTGTTCCAGCTGAAGCTTCCCGGCCAGGAGTCGGAGCAGCGTATGGGTGGCTTCACTCCCCTGCCGCTGGCCGCCGACCTCAAGCCTGTCTACCCGAGCAAGAAAATGTTTCCGGGCGGCGCCGCCACCTCCGGCAACTACCACATTCGTGCCCAATGCCTCGATGCCGGCGGAGCCATCGTGGTGGACGACCTCGCTCGCGTCGACCTGCTGGCGACGGATGGCACGTGGAAGGTCGTCGAACACGCCACTCCGGCCGGAACCTTCGACAATGAAATACGGATCCCGGACGCGGGCCCCGTCGCAGCGCGCCTGAGCCTGTCCGGCTTCCCCGCGGGTGAAGACTTCAAGGCCGTCATCACCAAGTCGGGTGACGCGGCCTTCCCGTCCGTGGAGCTGACCAACGCCAAAACGGACACTATCGGTGCTTATGTCAACAATCAGCTCATTTTCCCCCGTGACGGCGCCACCTGGGTCGACGGGAACTACACGGTGACGGCCACGGCCACCCCGTCCGGCACGAAGGTCGAGATTCCCTTCAAGCTGCTTCTGGTTCACGCCGGCGCCACCAACGGCTCGACCGCCGGCACCACGACGGGTACGACGACCGGCACCACCACCGGGACCACCACCGGCACCACGACCGGGACGACCGCGGGCACCACCACCGGGACGACCTCCGGGACCACGGCCGGTGACACCGCCGGTACCACGACCGGGACGACCACCGGAACGACCACGGGCACCACGACCGGGACGAGCACCGGGACCAGCTCCGGCAGTTCGGCCGGGACCGGCAACGGTGGCGGGGGCGGTGGGCTCGCGCACACCGGGGCGCTGCTCGACCCGCGGCTGCTCGGCACCGCCGGTGGCACGTTGCTGCTGATCGGCGGCGTCATGTGGTACCGCGCCCGCGGCAGCCGCAGCGCGCTGCTCGCCGGCAGCGGCACCTTCGGCGAGGGCGACGAGGACACTCCCGCGACCGCCTGACGAGGAAACACACCGCACGGCCGCCTGCGACACCCGGGCGGTGGGGTGAGAAGGGGGCTCTGTCGCAGCGCACGGGCTGCGACAGAGCCCTTTCCCGTCCCCCGGGCCGTCGGGCCCTCGGCTCAGCCGAGTTGGGACATCACCTGCGAGGCGATCAGCTCCAGGTGGTCGAGGTCGTGCAGGTCCAGGATCTGGAAGTAGATCCGGGTCGAGCCGACCTCGGCGAAGCGGCCGATCCGGTCCACCACTTCGGCGGGCGAGCCCGCGAGACCGTTCTCCTTGAGTTCGGCGGGCTCGCGGCCGATCGCCGCGGCGCGCCGGGACACCTCGGCGTCGTCCCGGCCCACGCAGGCCACGAGGGCGTTGGACAAGACCAGGTCCTCGGCCTTGCGGCCGTGCTCGACCAGGGCCTCGCGGACCCGGCCGAACTGCTGCGCGCTGGTTTCCACCGACGCGAAGGGGATGTTGAACTCGTCGGCGAAGCGGGCCGCCAGCGCGGGCGTGCGCTTGGCGCCGAGGCCGCCGACCAGGATCGGCGGATGCGGACGCTGCGCGGGCTTGGGCAGCGCGGGCGAGTCGGCCAACGAGTAGTAGCGCCCCTCGTAGCGGAAGTCGGCGCCGACCGGGGTGTCCCAGAGCCCGGTGACGATTTCCAGCTGCTCTTCGAGGCGGCCGAACTTCTCGCGCGGGAAAGGAATTCCGTAGGCGGTGTGCTCCTCCTCGAACCAGCCCGCGCCGATGCCCAGCTCGACCCGGCCGCCGGACATCGCGTCGACCTGCGCGACCTGGATGGCCAGCACGCCCGGAAGTCGGAAGGTCGCCGCCGTCATCAGTGTGCCCAGACGGATGCGCTTGGTCTCGCGGGCCAGTCCGGCCAGGGTGATCCACGCGTCGGTGGGACCCGGTAGGCCGTCGCCGCTCATGTGCAGGTAGTGGTCCGAGCGGAAGAAGGCTCCGAAGCCGAGGTCTTCCGTGGCCTTGGCGACGGTCAGGAGTGTGTCGTAGGTCGCGCCCTGCTGGGGCTCGGTGAAGATACGAAGATCCATGCGCCCATCCTCTCCCGAGGGCGCGGGACGCGTGCGAGGCGAGGGCGCGAAGCACCCCGGACCCGATCATGCGAGCCGCGCGGGAAAGGGCACCACGCGCGCCGAGCCGCGCCGCCGCCGCTGGGGAATCGCCGGGGTGTGCCGGTGCGGTTGGCCTGACCAGGCGGCGCTCTCCTCTGCCGCGCGCAGCCTGATCAGGTTGCGGAAGACGATCGCCCAGGCCGCCGCGCAGGCCCGGCGCTCGGCGGGCGCCAACCGCGCCCAGTCCGCGCAGGGATTGCCCGCCACGCCCTGTCGGGCCAGCAGGGTGAGCACCTTGGCCGCCCGACCCAGCACCCGGGCGGCGCCCGCGATCGGCACGCCGGCCGGGTCGCCTCCGGGCAGCGGGACGACCGTGTCGGCGGCCGAGCCCACGACCCGGGCGACGATCTCCCGCGCGTCACCCAGTTCGTCGGCGACCCGACACAGGCAGCCGCCACGGTCCGGCTTGCCGCTCCAGGCGTGCACCACCTCCTGCACGGTGTGCAGGGCGAGCGTGACCGCGGCCAGCGCGCGTGGCGTGGAATCGACTGTGGCCAGCTCGTCGTCCAACTCGGCGAAGGTCTCGATGGTGTGCATGGTGATCGCTCCCTCGTGCGGTGCCCGTCCGGCTCGTCCGGAGTTCGGCCGGTGTGTTCCGACGACTCCAGGTTGCGCCCGGGGAGCGGACGGATCGCTCGCCATCGAACAATCTGTGGACAACCAGGCGTATTTCGGCGGGGTTTCACTCTTCGGAGTGATGTCGTGAGGAGTTGTCCACAGGGCTTCTGCACGCAGGGTGACCACTGTGCCAACCTCGTCGTTTCCCGAAGGGGTGTCGCGATCGGCCTCGGGCGAACGTCGAGTTCGCGCCGGCCGCGATCCCCGAGGGTGATCGGCGATCCAGCACAGATCAAGGGGGTGGTGGCATGTCCCGCACCGACGGCGGCGGCGCGAGCGGCTACGCGGTCGACACGGCCGAACTGCACGGGTTGGTACAACGCCTGCACAACATCGGAGCCGACTACCTGGCGCCGGGCTGCGCCGCCGAGCCCGCCCGGGTCACCGACCACACCGCGCTCGACACGGAGGCACTGGGCCGGCTCCCGGGCGCCGCCGAGTTGGCCGACCGGCATCGCCGTGCCGCCGCGCGGATGGTCGACCTGTTGACCGAGATCCGCGCCGAGTTGGCCACGACGCGGGTCGAACTCGCCCGTACCGCCGACCGGTTCGCCGACACCGAGACCGAGGTCGGCACCCTGCTGCGCGCGGTGGCGGCACGATGAGCGCCGGCGACAACACGGATCCGTTCGCAGCGGTCCACGCCGCCCGCCCCGGTCTGGTCGGCGCGGCGGCCGACGGGTGGCGCCTGGCCGCCGCGCGGTTGACCGAACTGCGGGACGAGTTGGCCGAGACCGCCCGCCTCGGCACGCGGGTGTGGTTCGGCGGCGGCGCCGAGCGCTTCACCGCCCGCTGCCACGCACTGGCCGACAGCGCGGATCGGCTCGCCGTCCAGGGCACCGCGCTGCACGAACACCTCACCGAGGCGGCACATGCCCTTGCCCGGGCCCAGAAGAGCGCCACCGACCCGCAGGCCGCCGAGGTCGCCATCGCGCAACTGGAGGGCACCTACCGCGACTTGGGCGAGCGCCTGCCCCTCCTGCCGTGCGCTCCCACCGACACCGCGCCGAGCCGACCGACCACCGCGCTCCCCACCACCGCCCAGGCCGACGCACCGCCTCCGAGCCGACCATGCGCCACGACCGCGCCTACGAGCGGCGACCCGGACATCACCGCCCCGGCACCGACCGCAACGGAGGCGGCCGTCGCGGACCCGTCTCCCCTGCCGACATCCGTCGCTCCGACCACCCCATGCGCGCCGGCGACGCCCGACACCCCCGCGGCGCCTCCGCCCGCGCCACCGGCGCAACCACCGCCGCCCACCGCCCCACTGGCCACGTGCATCGCCGCCACCACGCCGCCACCACCGCCACCGACCACGCCGCCGGTACCGGGACCGCCGCCGATCACCTGCCCGCCACAAGCCGCGATGCCCACCCCGCTCACACCGGCCGTGGTCGCAACCCCGCTCCCCCGCGATCCCCGCCCGGTACAGCCGGCCGGCATCGGCCCGCGTCTGCGTCAGGCCGCCCCACCACCGTCGCCCCCGATCGCCCCGGTGACCGGCATCCGGATCGCCCCCGGCCTACGCGGCGACACCGGCGGCCACCCGGCGGCCACACACGACGCCGCACACACCGCCGACCCCGCCCCGACCGTCCTCGGCGGCACCACCCACACCGGCACGCCCACCACGCCCGCATCACCCACGTGGGTGACCGCCCCCACCACCGGCGGCACCCCCACCACCCCGATCCGCCCCCGCCGAACCAACCGCTACGCCACGCACTCGGCCCAAGCCTGGTCGACCCCGGAAGAACCCCCCGAGCAGCGCCCCTGAAGTAACACGAACAAAGGCAGAGCGGAGACACACCCCAAGGCACGACCGCCGTCCAGGAAGCGAATGGGGACGGGGACACGGGCGAGGGCGGGGACGCGCGCGTGGGGGCGCGGACGCGGGTGGGGGCGTCGGGTGAGAGCGCGGACGTGGACTCGGGCGCAAGCACCGACGCGGACGCGGGCATGCGCGCGGATGTGGGCATGCCCGCGTCGCGCGCGCAGGCGTGGGCATGGACCCGGCGGTTCAGGGCGGCAAGGAGCTCGGGCGGGTGGAGGTGGCCATGGATGTCGGTGCGGGCGCGGGTGCGGGCGCGGGTGTCGGGCGTAGGCGCGGAGCATAGGTGTCGGCGACGCCACCGACTCCTGCGTGGGCGCGGGCGCGAACCCGGGCGGCGACGTGGGCAACAACGCCACGATGGGCCGCGTGACGCGCGCCGCCACGAGCACGGGCCGCCCCGGCAAGGCGGGGCGGCCCGGTCGGCAACGGCGCCGAGGCGTCGTCGTTCTCCGGTCAGCGGCGGCCGCGGGCGCCCTCTCGCCTGGCTGCCCGAGGGGCCGGCTCCAGGATCGCGACCGACTCGATGTGGTGCGTGTTCGGGAAGAGGTCGAACGAGCGCAACGACCGGAGCTTGAAGCCCGCGGTCGCGAAGTAGGCCACGTCGCGGGCCAGGGCGGCGGGGTCGCAGGCGACGTAGGCGACCCGGCGCGGGGTCAGGCGCGCGATCCGCTCGACGACCGCCTTGCCCGCGCCCGCGCGCGGCGGGTCCAGGACCACGATGTCGGCGCGGCGCAGGAAGCCGGGTCGGCTCAGCACCTTCTCCACCGTGCCGACCTCGAAGCGCGCGCCCGGCACGTCCCGCAGGTTGTGGATCGCGTCCTCGACCGCCTGCCTGGAACTCTCGATGCCGATGATCGTGTCGCTGTCCGCGAGCCGCTCGGAGAGGGCGCCCGCGAACAGCCCGACGCCGCAGTACAGGTCGAGCGCCAGATCGCCCGGCCGCGGCTCCAAGCCCTCGACGACGGCCGCCACGAGCACGTCGGCCGCGGCCGGGTGCACCTGCCAGAAGCCGCCGCCCGACACCTTCCAGGTCCGTCCCGCGGCCACCTCGCGCACCGCGGGCCGACCGTGCACCTTGCGTACCCGGCCCTTGTCGTCGGCCCGGAACACCGACACGGCCCGGTTCAGCTCGACGATCGGCATGCGCCCGTCCGCGCCCTCGGCCGGCACCACGGTGACCGCGCGGTCCAGCGAGCCGGTCGCGGAGACCGCCTCGATCGAGGCCACGCCGGGCCACTCGTGCGCCTCGATGCCCAACTCCTCGACACCGGGCGCCGCGATCGGGCACGCGTCGATCGGCTGGACGTCGTGCGAGCGGTGCTTGCGCAGTCCCGCCCGGCCCGTCGCCGGGTCCACCGCGAACTGCACCCGCGTGCGCCATCCCAGGCCCTCGGGCTGCCCGGGCGGGCTGTCCACGGCCTCCACCTCGACCTGTACGTCGACCTTGCCGAGCCGCAGCAGCTGCTCGGCGACCACATCGCCCTTGAGTCGACGCTGCGCGGCGGGCGTGGCGTGCTGCCAGTCGCAACCGCCGCACATGCCGGGCCCGGCCACCGGGCACGCGGGCGTGATGCGATCCGGCGACGCCTGCAGCACCTCGACCACGTCTGCGCGCAGGAAACGCGACGTCGGCCCGCCGTCGGTGATCTCCACGACGGCCCGCTCGCCCGGAAGGCCGTGCCGAACGAAGATCACACGGCCCTCGTGGCGAGCGACGCAGTGCCCACCGTGAGCAACCGGGCCGATCTCGACCTCGTACCGCTCACCCCGCAGGGACTGGTCCGACTCGGGGGTGGTGGATCCGACAGACACGACACTCCTCGCACAGCTCGTACAACGTCGACGAAAACAGTCGATGAAAACAGCGGGCAACAGACGAAAACCAGGGGCCGAGCACAACCGACGCACGACAAGGGGCCTCGGATGCCCCGCGGCCGACCACGCCCAGGCGCACACCGACACGACGACGACACAAAGAAAGCGCCTCACGGAGGTGGGCGCGGCTTCCAGGGTAGTCCCTACCCGAAGAACCCGCGCCCACCGTCACCACACACCGTCACGACCCACCCGAACTCAGGACGCCCCCGCCCCAGACCCGGACCCGGGCCCCGACCCCGACCCGCCCCCGGGCCCACCCCGCTTCCCATCCCCACCCCGAGGCGTCCGCGCCGGCCCCCGCCGCACCGACCCCGGCGCCACCCAGGCCTTCGGCTCCTTCAGCCGCTCGGACGACTCCAGCTGCCACGGCACCGACGTGACCATGACCCCCGGCGTGAACAACAACCGCCCCTTGAGCCGCAGCGCACTCTGGTTGTGCAGGATCTGCTCGTACCAGCGGCCGACCACGTACTCCGGGATGTACACGTTCACCACATCGCGCGGACTGGACCGACGCACCGACTTCACGTACTCGATCACCGGCCGGGTGATCTCCCGATATGGCGAGTCGAGCACCTTGAGCGGCACCTCTATCCCACGCTCGTCCCACTCCCGCCGCAGCGCCTCCGTCTCGGCCGGGTCCACGTTGACCGTGACCGCCTCGACCACGTTCGGCCGGGAGTAGCGCGCGTACGCCAGCGCCCGCAGCGAGGGCTTGTGCAGCTTGGACACCAGCACGATGGCATGCACGCGCGAGGGCAGCTTGGTGTCGTCCATCTCCACGGCCGCCAGCTCCGTGGCCACCCGGTCGTAGTGCCGCCGGATCTGCTTCATCAACAGGAACAGCACGCCCATCGCGGCGATCGCGATCCAGGCGCCCTGCACGAACTTGGTCACCAGGACGATCACCAGGACCGCGCCGGTCATGCACAGGCCGAAGGCGTTGATCACCCGGCTGCGCATCATCCGCCGGCGCTCGGCCGGTTCGGTCTCGGTCTTCAGGTGCCGGGTCCAGTGCCGGATCATGCCCGCCTGGCTCATCGTGAAGGACACGAAGACGCCGACCACGTACAGCTGAATCAGCTTGGTGGGCTCGGCCTCGAACGCGACGATCAACACGATCGCGAACGCGGCCAGCATGATGATGCCGTTGCTGAACGCGAGGCGGTCGCCGCGCGTGTGCAGCTGCCGCGGCAGGTAGCGGTCCTGGGCCAGGATCGAGCCGAGCACCGGGAAGCCGTTGAACGCGGTGTTCGCGGCCAGGATCAGGATCAGGCCGGTGACCGCGAGTACGAGATAGAACAGCGGCGACGCGAAGGTGCCACCGAAGACCGCGTCGGCGACCTGCGCGACCACGGTCTTTTGTTCATACCCCGCCGGCGCCCCCTGGATCTGGCTCTCCGGGTTCTCCGCGAACCGCACCTTGGTCATGTTGGCCAGCGCCAGCATGCCCATCAGCATGGTCACCGAGATGGTGCCCATCAGCAGCAGCGTGGAGGCCGCGTTCTTGCTCTTGGGCTTGCGGAAGGCCGGTACGCCGTTGCTGATCGCCTCGACACCGGTCAGCGCCGCGCACCCGGAGGAGAAGGTGCGCAGCAGCAGGAACACCAGCGCGAAGCCGCTGAAGCTGTCCTCGGCCTCGATGTGGAACCCGGCGCTCTCGGCCTCCATGGTGGCGCCGGTGGCGGCCCGGATCAGGCCGAACAGCGTCATCCCGAGGATGGCGGCCATGAACGCGTAGGTGGGGACGGCGAAGAGCTTGCCCGACTCGCGGACACCGCGCAGGTTCATCGCCATCAGCAGCAGCACCAGGCCGACCGCCACCAACACCTTGTGCCCCTCGAGCGCGGGCACCGCGGAGGCCATGTTGGCGACGCCGGAGGAGACCGATACCGCCACGGTCAGCACATAGTCGACCAAGAGCGCGCTGCCGACCGTCAAACCGGCGTTGGGACCGAGGTTGACGTTCGCGACCTCGTAGTCACCGCCGCCACTGGGATAGGCGTGGACGTTCTGGCGGTAGGAGGCGACCACGGTCAGCATGACCACGACGACGGCCAGACCGACCTTCCACGAGAAGTGGTAGGTCGCCATTCCCGCCATGGAAAGGGTGAGCAGGATCTCGTCCGGCGCGTACGCGACGGAGGACAGTGCGTCGGAGGCGAAAATGGGCAGCGCGATGCGCTTCGGCAGGAGCGTCTCGGACAGCTTGTCGCTGCGCAAGGCTCGGCCGACAAGGATGCGCTTGGACAGATCGGTCAGTCTTGACACGCAGGTGATCGTAAGCCCATCGACTTTTGCCGGGTCGGGGGCATGCCGTAAGGCGTCCACGTGTAACGTCTCGGCGAGGTCTGCCACCCTGGTAACACCACAAACGAGCATCAGACCGGGCACAACGGACCAAATCCGGAAGGACGGCCGTGCACATCGTCATCATGGGCTGCGGGCGCGTGGGATCCACGCTGGCCCAGACGCTCGAGGAACTGGGGCACTCGGTGGCGGTCATCGACCGCGATCCCTCCGCGTTCCGCCGGCTGGGGTCGCACTTCTCCGGCCGCCGGATCAAGGGCATCGGTTTCGACCAGGACACCCTGCGCGAGGCCGGTATAGAAGAGGCCGGCGCGTTCGCGGCGGTCAGCAGCGGCGACAACTCGAACATCATCGCGGCGCGCGTCGCGCGCGAGACGTTCGGTGTGGAGAACGTGGCCGCGCGCATCTACGACCCGCGCCGGGCAGAGGTGTACGAACGCCTGGGCATCCCCACGGTGGCCACCGTGCGCTGGACCGCCGACCAGATGTTGCGCCGGTTGTTGCCCAGTGGCGCCGAACCGCTGTGGCGCGACCCCTCCGGCAGCGTGCAACTGGCCGAGGTGCACGTGAACGCGGCGTGGGTGGGGCACCGCATCAGCCGGCTCGAACAGGCGTCGGGCGCCCGGGTCGCCTTCGTCACCCGTTTGGGCGAAGGCATCCTGCCGACCTCCGAGACCGTGATCCAAGAGGGCGACCTCGTGCACGTGGTCATGCACCAGGCGGATGTGGCCGCCGTCGAGGCGGCCTTCGAGAAAGCACCGGAGGAGGGCTGATGCGGGTCGCAATCGCGGGCGCCGGCGCGGTGGGTCGCTCCATCGCCGCGGAACTGTTGGAGAACGGCCACGAGGTCCTGCTCGTCGACAAGGCACCGGACGCCATCAAGGTGGACAGCGTGCCGCAGGCCGAGTGGCTGCTCGCCGACGCGTGCGAGATCTCCTCGCTGGACGAGGCCGCGTTGCAGCGCTGCAACGTGGTGATCGCGGCGACCGGCGACGACAAGGTGAACCTGGTCGTGTCCCTGCTGGCCAAGACCGAGTACGGCGTGCCGCGCGTGGTCGCCCGGGTGAACAACCCGAAGAACGAGTGGCTGTTCAACGAGGCGTGGGGCGTGGATGTCGCCGTGTCCACGCCGCGCCTGATGTCGGCCCTGGTCGAGGAGGCGGTCAGCGTCGGCGACCTGGTCCGCCTGATGCGGTTCAGCCAGGGCGACGCCAACCTGGTCGAGCTGACCCTTCCGGGCGACGCCGCCCTCGTCGGCACGCGCGTCGGCGACGTGGCGTGGCCCGAGGACACGGCGCTGGTGACGATCATCCGCGAGGGCCGGGTACTGGTCCCGGGCAAGGACGACTCGCTGGAGGCCGGCGACGAGCTGCTGTTCGTCGCGGCGCCGCACCGCGAAGAGGAGTTGGAGGAGCTGCTGTCGGCCTGACCGACGGCAGTGCCGGTCCTGCCGGCGACCGGCCCCGGTCCGGCGGATCCCGGCGGGGCCGCACCGCCAAGCGCCGCACCTCACCGCACCGGAGAAGCAGCCGCACGCAACCACCCCGCGCCTGCTTCTCCGGCACCTCCACGCGGCACGGCACCGAACGCCGCGACCTCATCCCCCGGGATCGGCCCGACAGGGCCTAGGCAGCGACCAGGTCGCCGAGGATGTGGTCCGCCTCCTCGTTGAACGCACGCGCGATCGGTTCCTTCGCGTACGGGCGCAGCCGCCTGCGGAAGTCCGCCAGGAAGTCGTTGCACTGCGTGGACGACAGGTTGCCCGTGATCCGCAGCGCCTCGCCGGCCTTGGCGCACGCCGCGTCGAGATCGCCCTGGGCCAGGTGCGCCGCGGCCATGAACGTGGTGTCCTGCGCACACCGACGGGAAGCGCCGGCCCGGCGCAGCTTCATCGACGCGCCCGCGAAGCCGTGGATCTTGTCCGGCAGGCCGAGGTCGCGGTGGCTGTGCGCGAACTCGTGCTGCAACTCGGACTCGTCGAAGTAGTTGCACCACGAAGGGTCGTCCTCGACCGCGTTCGCCGCGTCCAGATGCCGTTCGGCCGTCCCCATCGCCCGCTCGCACGCGCGCCGGTCGCCCAGCGCCGCGTAGCCCCGCGCCTCCATCGAGGCGACGATCGCGCGCGCCCGCGGGCCCAGCCGGCTCCCGCCGCCCTGCTCGGCGGCCCGGGCCAGCTGGACCGCCTCCCACCCGTGGCCCAGATACACCGCCTGGCAGGCCATGTTGGCCATCACGTACGCCCCGTACGCCGGGTCGTCGGCCGCCTGGGCCAGCCGCAGCGCCTGGATGTGATAGCGCTGGGCGAGCGCGTGCCGGCCGGAATCGAACGACAACCACCCCGCCAACTCGGTGAGTTCGGCCACCGCCCGGAACAGTCTGCGGCCCACCTCGTCGCCGTAGGAGCCGGCCAGCTTGGTCCGCGCGACGCCGTTGAGGTGGTGGACCACGGTGTCCCGCAGATCCCCGCCGCCCTGGGCACGGTCGAGTCGGCGAAACGCCAGGACGGTCTGGTGGATGCGTAGTACGTCTGCGTCGCGCACCGTGGTGGGGCCGTGCGAGGCAAGCTGCTCGGGCTCGCCCTCGGCCCTGGATGCGGTCGACCAGAACAACGCGGGAGCGGCGAACGCCCCGGCGCCGAAGGTCGTGTTGGCCAGGAAAGTACGGCGGTTCATGTCTCTCTCCGACAATTCGGCCACGGCGTGTCTGACTTCGGCCGCGGTCCGGGCGACGATCAGCCCGTCGAAGGGGTCGGGGGTCGGTGGTCGCCGATCACGCAAGCCGAGGTCCGCGACGGTCAGTTCGCAGCCCAGACGTCGGCCCAGGGCCTCCGCCAACAGCTCGGGAATCGGCCACCGCGGCTGCGCGCCTTCGAGCCATCGGGCCACCGAGGTGTGGCTGCACCCGAGGTGCAGCCCGCGGCGCTCGGCCACCACGTTGACCCAGCGGGCCAGTTCGCGCCGGGAGAGACCGGCTTGTGTCACCAATGCGATGAGGTCACCGTTTCCGGCCACCGTCCCCGCCTCCTTCGTCCACTGGAGGTCTAACGGGACGCTAATCGCACAGTTACGGGATCATGCGGTAATGACTGATTCGACCGCAGTTGGTCCAAATTCTCTGGAATCGACCGGAGTTCTCAACAGGAATGATCACTCAAGCGACCAATTCGGCAAATCTTCCGATAATAAACTCCGACAGCCGGACAACGTTAACCGGAATCGAAGCGGGGGGTCGAAGCGGAAATCAGCACGCACGCCGCGACGCCCGTCGAGCCACAAGCCGAAAAACGCGGTCCGGAAAAACAAGCCGGAAACACAAGCCGAAAATACGAGCGCGCCAGGCCGAAATAGCGAGCCATACGAGCGCGCCAAGCCGAAATGGCGAGCCCGAACGAATGCCGGACTCACCCCCTCCGGGCTCGTCCCGCCCGGCCCCCGCTCAGTCCGCGACGCGGTCTTCCCGCCGCTCGTCGCGCTGCTCCACCACCGGAGCCGCGCCCGACTCCACGCCGGCGGCGCGCTCCCCCTCCGCACCCTCGTCCTCGTCCTCCTCGTCGGCGACCTTCACCGGCGCCGGAGCCTTGGACATGATCAGCCAGGTGATGTAGCAGGCCACCAGGAACGGCGGCACACCCAGCGCGACCTTCGCGATGCCCAGAGCCGTGACGTTGCCCGTCCAGTAGATCGGGATCTGGATCACGATGCGCAGCACGAACATGACGAACCAGACCCAGGTGGCCTTGCGGTACGCCGCGTAGCGGGCCGGGATCCGCCGCCAGGTGAAGTTCTCGCCCAGCATCGGGCCGAGCACGACGCCGATGATCGGCCAGCGGACCAGGATCGAGATCAGGTAGGCGAGCGCGTAGCCGCCCGACAACAACATCCCGAACGCGTAGAAGTTCTCCGCCTTGCCGGACTTCACCGCGATCCACCCGGCCAGCGCGACGCCCAGGAAGCCGCCGAGCGCGTGCTGCAGGGTCTCCCGGCGGATGATCCGCACCACCGCGAACACCAGTGCGACACCACCGGCGGTCATCGCCGCCGTCCAGGTGGACCGGCTGATCGTGTAGGCGATCACGAAGACCAGCCCCGGCACGGTCATGTCGATCATGCCCCGCACACCGCCGAAGGCGGCGATCATCGAGGCCGCGCTGTCGGTGGGGGCCGGGCGGTCGCCGGGCACGTCGGAAGCGGGTTTATCCATGGAGGCGGTCACTCGTTCACTCTCGGCCGACGGGGCGCAGTTCATACCTGGGGTTGAACAGAACGGGCCGCCCCTGAGTGGTGCTGACCCGACCGTGGGCGACCAACTGCCGCCCCGGCTCGATCCCGGCTATTCGCCGCCGACCCAACCAGACCACCGACAACGCGCCCGATCCGTCGTAGATCTCCGCCTCGAGCGCGGGTACGCCCGCCCGCGGCCGGAAGGTCACCGTGCGCAGCGTGCCGCCGACCGTGATCAGATCCCGCTCGACCACGTCCACGATCTTCGTGCAGCCGAGCCGCTGGGTGTCGTGCAGCAGCTCCTCGGCGTGCAACTCCTCGTGGGTCGACGTCCATCGATCCAACATCCGCCGCAATCGCCCGGATCTACGCTCCACGCCGGCTGCGCTACCACTCATGCCGGCAAGGGTACCGCCTATCCCACGGCCCTCCGAGGTCCGAAACCTCCCACCCACCATCGGCCCCCACGGCCCGACCGACACCACCGGCCCCGGACCCCGCCGCCGCGTCGCATCACGCCCGAGGTCCACGAACCGCACCGCGCCGGGCGACGCGCGGCCCTAACCCTCGAACCGATAGCCCATCCCGGGCTCGGTCAGCAGATGCCTGGGGTGCGACGGGTCGTGCTCCAGCTTCCGCCGCAGCTGCGCCATGTAGACCCGCAGATAGTTCGTCTCCGTCCCGTACTGCGGCCCCCACACCTCCTGCAACAGCGCCCGCTGGCTGACCAGCCGGCCCGCGTGCCGGACCAGCACCTCCAGCAGATGCCACTCGGTCGGCGTCAACCGCACGTCCGCGCCGTCGCGCGAGACCCGCTTGGCCGCGAGGTCCACCGTGAACGAGTCGGTGACCACGACCGGCGCCTCCTCCTCCGGCACCGCGCGCCGCACCGCCGCCCGCAGCCGGGCCAGCAACTCGTCCATCCCGAACGGCTTCGTCACATAGTCGTCCGCGCCCGCGTCCAGGGCCGCGACCTTCTCGGCCGAGGCGTGCCGCGCGGACAGCACGATGATCGGGATCCTGGTCCACCCGCGCAGACCCTTGATCACCTCGACCCCGTCGATGTCCGGCAGCCCCAGGTCCAGCAGCACCACGTCCGGATGCCGGTCCGCGGCGGCGGTCAGCGCCGCCGTACCGTCGCCCGCGGTGTCCACGTCGTAGCCGCGGGCCTTGAGGTTGATGGCCAGGGCCCGCACGATCTGTGGCTCGTCGTCGACGACCAGGACCCGTGTCATCGTTGTTCCTCCCAAGTGGTTCGTTCCTCGGCCGCGGGGGTGGATCCCGCGACCGCGCCGCCGGCCGGCGATCCGGCCGTGCGCAGCGCCAGCACCATCGTCAAGCCGCCACCGGGGGTGTCCTCCGCGGTCAGTGTGCCGTCCATGGCCTCCGCGAAGCCGCGGGCGACCGCGAGCCCGAGTCCGACCCCGTTGCCCTTCGGCGCGTCGCCCAGGCGTTGGAACGGTTCGAAGATCCGCCCCTTCGACTCGTCCGGCACCCCTGGACCGCGGTCGGCCACCCGCAGTTCGACCCGGTCCCTGAGCGCGCCGGCCGACACGTGTACACGGCGGCCCGGCGGGTTGTGCTTGACCGCGTTCTCGATCACGTTGGCCAGTACCCGCTCCAACAGCCCCGCGTCCGCGCACACCGCCGGCAGCGTCTCGGGGATGTCCAGCGCCACCCGCTCCTCGGCCACCCCGGCCAGCGCGCCCGGCACCACCTCGTCCAGACCGATGTCGCCCATCAGCGGGGTGACCGTACCCGTCTGCAACCGGCTCATGTCGAGCAGATTGCCGATCAGCGTGTCCAGCCGATCGGCGCCGAACTCGATCGCCGCGAGCAGCTCCGCCTCGTCCTCCTCCGACCAGCTCACGTCCTCGGCCCGCAGACTGGACACGCTCGCCTTGATCGTGGCCAGCGGGGTGCGCAGGTCGTGGGAGACGGCGGCGAGCAGCGCGGTGCGGATCCGGTTGCCCTCCTTGAGCTGCCGCGCCTGCGCCGCCTCCGCGACCAGCTTCCGGCGCTCCAGGACCACCGCGGCCTGCGCCGCGAACGCCCCGAGCACCCGCCGGTCCTCGGCCGGCAACACCCGCCCGGACAGGGCGAGCGCGAGCGAGTCGGACACCGGCACGTCCACGTCGGCGTCGTCGGGCTTGATCGCGGGATGCGGTCCCACGCTGCCGACGCACGACCACGGGCTGCGGTGTTCCTCGCGCTGGAGCAGCGCGACCGACTCCATCCCGAACGTCTCGCGCACCCGGTCGAGCAGCGCCGGCAACGCCTGCTCGCCGCGCAGCACGCTGCCCGCCAGAAAGCTCAGGGTCTGCGCCTCGGCCTGGCTGCGCGCGGCCTGGTGGGTACGCCTGGCCGCCAGGTCCACCACCGAGGCCACCGACAGCGCGACCAGCACGAAGATGCCGAGCGCGAGCATGTTCTCCGGGTCGGCGATGGTCAGGTTGTGCAGCGGCGGCGTGAAGTAGTAGTTGAGCAGGACCGAGGACACCACGGCGGTCAGGATCGAGGCCCACAGGCCGCCGATGAGGGCGACCGCGACGGTGACCGTCAGGAACAGCAACATCTCGGTGGACAACCCGTGGCTGCCGCGCGTCGCGTCCAGGACGAAGGTGAGCGCGACCGGCCCGATCACCGTCACCGCCCACGACGCGATCCGCCTGCCGCGCCCCAGGGGTGAGCGCAGCGGGCGCAGCACCCGCCCCACGCCCGCGTGTTCGTGGGTGACGATGTGCGTGTCGATGTCGCCGGACTGCGCGGCGACGGTGGCGCCCACGCCGGGGCCGAACAGGTACTGCCAGGGTTTGCGCCGGCTGCTGCCGAGCACGATCTGCGTCGCGTTGACGCCGCGCGCGAAGGACAGCAGCGCGGTGGGCACGTTCTCGCCGACCACCGAGTGGAAGGTGCCGCCGAGCGACTCGACCAGCGCACGCTGTCGGGCCAGCGCCTCCGGGGAGGCACCGGTAAGGCCGTCGCTGCGCGAGACGTAGACCGCGAGCAGTTCGCCGCCGGAGCCGCGGGTGGCGATCCGCGCGGCGCGACGCAGCAGCGTCTCGCCCTCGGGGCCGCCGGTCAGGCCGACCACGATGCGCTCGCGCGCCGGCCAGGTCGCGTCGATCTGGTGTTCGCTGCGGTACTGCTGGAGGTATTCGTCCACCCGGTCCGCGGTCCACAGCAGCGCCAACTCGCGCAGCGCGGTCAGGTTGCCGACCCGGAAGTAGTTGGACAGCGCCGCGTCGACCTTCTCCGGCGCGTACACGTTGCCGTGTGCCATCCGCCGACGCAGTGCCTCGGGCGCCATGTCGACCAATTCGATCTGGTCGGCCCGGCGGACCACCTCGTCGGGCACGGTCTCGCGCTGGGGCACGCCCGTGATCGATTCGACCACGTCGTTGAGCGATTCGAGGTGCTGCACGTTGACCGTGGAGATCACGTCGATCCCCGCGTCGAGGAGTTCCTCGATGTCCTGCCAGCGCTTCTCGTTGCGCGAACCGGGCACGTTGGTGTGCGCGAGTTCGTCGACGAGGGCGATTTTCGGCCGCCGGGTGATCACCGCGTCGACGTCCATCTCGGTGAACGAGCCGCCTCGGTGGACCATGTCCCGTCGGGGGACCACCTCCAGACCTTGAAGTGCCTCCTCGGTGCTGGGTCGGCCGTGGCATTCCACGAAACCGACCACGACGTCGCTGCCGCGCCTGCGCCGACGCTGCCCCTCGCCCAACATCGCGTAGGTCTTGCCGACGCCGGGCGCCGCACCGAGATAGATCCGGAGCTTGCCGCGTGCCATGACATCCATTCTCTGTCTCGGGTCGGAGGGTGCCGACACCGGCACGCTCCGACCCGCGAACATCGTGACCGCCTCGTCAGCGGGCGAGCTTGGCGAGTGCGATGTTGAGCTCCAGCACGTTCACCCGCTCCTGGCCGAGGAAGCCGATGGTACGACCGTCCTCGTGCTTGTCGACCAGTGCGCGCACCTTGGCCGCGTCCAGGTTGCCGCGCTCCTTGGCCACCCGCTCGACCTGGATCAGCGCGTACGCCCTGGAGATGTGCGGGTCCAGGCCGGATCCGCTCGCGGTGACCGCGTCCACGGGGACCCGGTCCTCGCCGACGCCGTTGAACCTGGCCACCTGTGCCTTGCGGTCTGCGACGAGCTTGACGAAGGTCGGGTTCTCGGGGCCGTAGTTGGACGCGCCCGAGCCGAGGCCGTCGTAGTTCGCGGCCGACGGACGCGGCTGGAACCACTTCGGGTCGGGCAGCGTACCGACGCCCGCCGCCTGCTCGGCGGTCAGCGGGCCGCCGCCCTGGAGGTAGGTGTATCCGGCGCCGTCCGCCGTCGCCAGCACTTCGCGGCCGTCCGCGTCGAACTTGCGCGGGTTGCCCTGGGCGTCGACGAGGTCGAAGGACTGGCCGATCAGGCTGGAGCCGACGTCCTTGCCGTTGACGGTGACCATCGAGCCGTCGGCGTTGTCCTTGAACAGCGCCTGGGCGATCCCGGTCATCGACAGCGGATACAGGATGCCCAGGAGCACGGTGAGGACGAGGAAGGCGCGCAGGGCCGCGCCCAGGACGCGGATGCGGGTACTGAAGTTGGTGGCCATCTGAATCAACCGATTCCGGGGATGAGCGAGACGAGCAGGTCGATGATCTTGATCCCGACGAACGGGGCGATCAGGCCGCCGAGGCCGTAGATCCGCAGGTTGCGGGCGAGCAGCTTGTCGGCCGACATCGGCCGATAGCGCACACCGCGCAGGGCCAGCGGGATCAGGGCGACGATGATCAGGGCGTTGAAGATCACCGCCGAGATGATCGCCGACTCGGGGGTGGCGAGCTGCATGATGTTGAGCTTGTCCAGCGGGCCCAGGGCCTCGGCGCCCTTGATGCTCGCGAACATGGCCGGGATGATCGCGAAGTACTTCGCGACGTCGTTGGCGATGGAGAACGTGGTCAGCGCGCCGCGCGTGATCAGCAACTGCTTGCCGATCTCGACGATCTCGATCAGCTTGGTCGGGTTCGAGTCGAGGTCGACCATGTTCCCGGCCTCTTTGGCCGCCGACGTGCCGGTGTTCATCGCCACGCCGACATCGGCCTGGGCCAGCGCCGGCGCGTCGTTGGTGCCGTCGCCGGTCATCGCGACCAGCTTGCCGCCCGCCTGCTCGCGCTTGATCAGCGCGAGCTTGTCCTCGGGGGTGGCCTCGGCGAGGAAGTCGTCCACGCCCGCCTCGTCCGCGATCGCCTTGGCGGTCAGCGGGTTGTCGCCGGTGATCATCACCGTGCGGATGCCCATGCGGCGCAGCTCGTCGAACCGCTCCCGCATGCCCTCCTTGACCACGTCCTTGAGGTGGATGACGCCCAGGATTCGGGCGCCCTCGGTGTCCTCGACCGCGACCAGGAGCGGCGTGCCGCCGGCGGCGGAGATGGCGTCGACCAGTTCGCCGGACCGGGCGGGGACGTTGCCGCCGCGTTCGGACACCCAGGCGTTGATCGCGGAGGCGGCGCCCTTGCGGACCATGCGCACGCCGCGCTCGTCGCTCAGGTCGACACCGGACATCCGGGTCTGCGCGGCGAAGGCGATCCACTCGGCGTGGGCGAGTTCGCCCTGGTGCCGCTCGCGCAGCCCGTACCGTTCCTTGGCCAACACCACGATCGAGCGGCCCTCGGGCGTCTCGTCGGCGAGCGAGGACAGTTGCGCCGCGTCGGCCAGTTCCGCCTCCTCGACCCCGTCCACGGGGAGGAACTCCGACGCCTGCCGGTTGCCCAGCGTGATCGTGCCGGTCTTGTCGAGCAGCAGCGTCGACACGTCGCCCGCCGCCTCCACCGCGCGTCCCGACATGGCCAGCACGTTGCGCTGCACCAGCCGGTCCATGCCGGCGATGCCGATCGCCGACAGCAGCGCCCCGATGGTGGTCGGGATCAGGCAGATCAGCAGCGCGACGAGGATGATCATCGACTGCTCGGCGTGCGCGTACATCGCCATCGGCTGCAGCGTGACGACCGCGAACAGGAAGATGATCGTCAGCGACGCGAGCAGGATGTTGAGCGCGATCTCGTTCGGCGTCTTCTGCCGGGCGGCACCCTCGACGAGGGCGATCATCCGGTCGATGAAGGTCTTGCCGGGCTCGGTGGTGATCTTGACGACGATCCGGTCCGACAGCACCTTCGTGCCGCCGGTGACCGCCGAGCGGTCCCCGCCCGATTCGCGGATCACCGGCGCGGACTCGCCGGTGATCGCCGACTCGTCCACACTCGCGACACCGTCGACGACGTCGCCGTCACCGGGGATGATATCGCCGGCCTCGCAGACCACCAGGTCGCCGATGGCCAACGCGGTGGCCGCGACCTTCTCCTCGCGGCCGTCGACCAGGCGGCGGGCGACCGTGTCGGTCTTGGCCTTGCGCAGCGTGTCCGCCTGCGCCTTGCCGCGTCCTTCGGCGACCGCCTCGGCCAGGTTGGCGAACACCACGGTCAGCCACAGCCACACGGCGACCAGCCAGGCGAAGGTGCTCGGGTCCTTGATCGCCATGACGGTGGTGATCACCGAGCCGATCTCGACGACGAACATGACCGGGGTGCGGACCATGATCCGGGGGTCGAGCTTGCGCAGCGCGCCGGGCAGCGACTTCAGCAGTTGACGGGGTTCGAACAGGCCGGCCGAGACCCGGCCGGGGCCGGCGGGGGCATCGACGTGTTCCTCGGTGGGGCGTATTGCGGTGTCTGTCATGCCAATCCCTCGGCAAGCGGCCCGAGAGCCAGGGCGGGGAAGAAGGTGAGGCCGGTGATGATCAGGATCACGCCGACGAGCTGGCCCACGAACAGGGGTCTGTGCGTCTGCAGGGTGCCCGCGGTGTCGGGGACGCTCTTTTGTTCGGCGAGTCGACCGGCCAGGGCCAGGACCAGCGCGATCGGCACGAACCGGCCGATCAGCATGGCCAACCCGATCATCGTGTTGTAGAACTCGGTGTTCGCGCCGAGCCCGGCGAACGCGCTGCCGTTGTTGTTCGCCCCCGAGGTGAACGCGTACAGCACCTCCGAGATGCCGTGTGGCGAATCGGAGTTGAGGATCGCCGCCTGTTCGCCGGGCAGCGCGATGGCGATGCCGGTGAAGGTCAGGATGGTCGCCGGCACCACGAGGATGTACATCGCGACCAGCTTCATCTCGCCGGCGCCGATCTTCTTGCCCAGGTATTCGGGCGTGCGGCCGACCATCAGACCGGCCACGAAGACCGCCAGGATCGCCATGATCAGGATCCCGTACAGGCCCGAGCCGACACCGCCCGGCGTGATCTCGCCGAGCATCATGCCCAGCATGGTGATGCCGCCGCCGAGGCCGGTGAACGAGGAGTGGAACGAGTTGACCGCGCCGGTGGAGGTCATCGTGGTGGAGACCGCGAAGACCGACGAGCCGGGGATGCCGAACCGCTGTTCCTTGCCCTCCATCGCGCCGCCGGCCAGTTCCGGCGCGGCGCCGTTGCCGTGCGCCTCGGTCCACCACATCAGGCAGACCGCGACGAACCAGATCACGAACATCGCGGCGAGGATCGCGTAGCCCTGCTTGAGGTTGCCCACGAGCCGGCCGAAGGCGCGCGGCATGGAGAACGGGATGACCAGGATCAGGAAGATCTCGAACAGGTTGGTGAACGCGTTCGGGTTCTCGAACGGGTGCGCCGAGTTGGCGTTGAAGAAGCCGCCACCGTTGGTGCCCAGTTCCTTGATCACCTCCTGCGAGGCCACCGGACCGCCGGGGATGGTCTGCGTCCCGCCCGACAACGTCTGCACGGTGTGCGGGTCGGAGAGGTTTTGGATCGTGCCGGACGCGACGAGCACGATCGTGCCGATGATCGCGATGGGCAGCAGGATCCGGATCGAACCGCGGATCAGGTCGACCCAGAAGTTGCCGATCTCACCCGAGCGGACCCGCACGAACCCGCGCACCAGCGCGATCGCCACGGCCATGCCCACGGCGGCGGACACGAAGTTCTGCACGGTCAGGCCGACCATCTGGACCGTGTGGCCCATGGCGGTCTCACCGGAGTACGACTGCCAGTTCGTGTTCGCCGTGAACGACGCCGCGGTGTTGAACGCCT
This sequence comes from Embleya australiensis, assembly GCF_051903075.1. NCBI lineage: Bacteria > Bacillati > Actinomycetota > Actinomycetes > Kitasatosporales > Streptomycetaceae > Embleya > Embleya australiensis. Next base: position 5,591,926 of record NZ_CP182422.1, on the reverse strand, counting down.
GGTCCGGCGTGATCGGCTTCATCCCGAGGTCGAACGGCAGGTGGTCCTGGAACCGCTGCAGGGCGTAGAGCCCGAGCAGCGAGAACATGGAGAACCCGAGCACGCTGCGCAGGTAGACGGTCCAGCGCTGTTCGGCGTTCGGATCGGCGCCGATCAGCTTGTACAGGACGCGCTCGCCGCGCAGGTGTTCGTCACTGGAGTACACGCGGGCCATGTAGTCGCCGAAGGGGCGATGTACCGCGGCCAGGACGGCTATCAGCAGGGACAGCTGGAGTATCCCCGCGAGCGTGACGCTCACCTAGAACCTCTCGGGGAAGATCAGGGCCAGGACCAGGTAGCCGAGCAGGGCGATGGCGACGCTCAGGCCGACGATGCCGTCCGCGTTCACAGCTTCGCCACCCCCTTGGCGATCACGACGACCAGCGCGAAGAACGCGATCGTCAGGCATACGAAGGCCAGATCAGCCATCGCGGGTACTCCTTGGAACGGACGGGCGCTTGATCGCCCGTGACGAGCTCATTGATAGCAGCTCCAAGCCGTCAAAAATCCCTATAAAAGGGGCAAAACAGAAAGCGTTGGCGGCGCCCTAACGTGCTTATATGCCTTCTTGACGCGCCCTTGACATCAAGATTCGCGAGTGCCGGCAACCGCATACGCACAAAGCCCGGCCCCGCCTTTCGGCGGAACCGGGCTTCGGTGTCCTGGGGGTACAGCGGTCGAGCGGTGGGGCTAGCGCACCTCGGTGATCTCCGGGCCGCGCTGGAAGGGGTCCAGGTCGCCCGCGAAACGGTTGTCCTCGGCGCCCTGCTGCGGCACCGCGAGCCCGCTGTTCGGGTCCACCTGGGCGTTCTCCGGCAGGCGCAGCAGGATCGGGTCGCGCGGCGCCATCGGGTCGTTGCCGCGGACCACGACGGTGTCGCGGAACATGCCCTCCAGGTCGGCGCCCACGGCGGGATCCACCGCGGCCCGGCCGGAGATCACCCCGCGCAGGAACCAGCGCGGGCCGTCGCAGCCGACGAACCGGACCAGCTGGTGGCCCTGCGTGCCGTCGGGGAGCTGGACCGGCACCTGGGCGCGCAGCTCCCAGCCCAGGCCCGCGTCCTGCTCGTCCACGACGCCACCCTGCTGGGTGATGCCGGAGGCGATCTCGGCGCGCACCTCGTGCCAGATGCTCTCGTTGCGCGGGGCGGCGAACGCCTGCAGCTGCAGGCCGCTGTCCTCCAGCACCACGGTGGCCGCGATGATCATGTCGTTGGAGACCTCGACCCGCAGTTCCATCCGCGGATCGGCCGGGATGAGCATCCCGCCGAGGTCGATGCGATCCTCGTGCGGATCCTCGAGCTCGTCGAAGTCCCACGGTCCGTCCGGCCGGGGCGCGGGCGGGACCGGTCGACTCAGCTCGTCGAGGTCCGCGTCGTCGGAGTCCGATGCGGCTCCGGCGCCGGGCGCCTCGTCGGCATCGTCCTCGTCCTCGATGATCTCGTCGAGGTCTTCGCGCTCCTCGACGGGCAGATCATCCTTTTCGCTGCGTCGGCGACGACCGAACACGTCACAGTCCTTCCCTGTCGGAAGCCGAGTGTTGCACGATGCCCGCGCTGCCCGCCGCGCCGACGCTCGAAACGCCGACCGCCGCGTGCCCGCCGGTGGAACCGAAGCCGCCTTCGCCCCGCCCGGACCCGGGCAGTTCGGCGACCTCGTGGAACCCCGCTCGCTCGACCCGTTGGATCACGAGTTGGGCGATACGGTCGCCGCGTCGGAAGACGACCGGCGTACGCAGGTCGTGATTGACCACGACAACCTTGATTTCGCCACGGTATCCCGCATCGACTGTGCCCGGGGCGTTCACCAGGGACACTCCGCACCGCGCGGCGAGTCCCGAACGCGGGTGTACGAACGCGGCGTAGCCGTCGGGCAGCGCGATCGCGATGCCCGTGGGCAGCACCACGCGCTCCCCGGGGGCGATCTCCGCGTCCTGCGCGGTCACCAGGTCGGCGCCGGCGTCGCCGGGGTGCTCGTACGCGGGCAGCGGCAATTCGGGGTCGAGCCGACGCACCAGGACGTCCACACTCGTGCTCACGGGTTCACCTCGAACGCTCGGCCGGCCTTGATCAAATCGGGGTTGTCCAGCACGCGCCGGACTTCCTCCGCACGTCCATTGTCGACGAAGTGCTCGAGTCCGACGCTGACGAACAACGCGGCCGCCTCGACCACGATCGGCCCGTCCGGGGCGTCGAGCCGGCCCACCGCACGCGAGTAGATCTTGCGGCCGGCCACCGCCTCGCACCAGGCGTGGATGTACAGGGTGCTGCCCACCGGCACCGGGCGGCGGAAGTCCGTCTCCAGGTGCCCGGTCACCGCCGTGGTGTGGAGCATGTATCCGATCGCCCCGAGCGCCTCGTCGAACGCGCAGGTCAGCAGCCCGCCGTGGGCCAGGCCCGGGGCGCCCTGGTGTTGGGCGGTGACGGTGAACTCGGCGTCCACGGATACGCCCTCGCCGGCGCGCGTACGAAGGCGCAGCCCGCCCGGGGCGGCCTCGCCGCAGCCGAAGCAGTCGCTGTAGTGCTCGCCCAGCTCGGTGCCGGGCGACGGGGCGTCCGGGTGGGGCTGGGGCACCACCGCGTCCGGAGGCGGGGTCAGGGATGTTGGTCGACTCACGCCGAAGGACACTACCGTCGTTCCGACCGACACCTGCGCAGAGGCTCGGGGGCCTCGAGCGCCGCGGCCCGAGAGGGTCGCGGGACGGAAGGAAGCGCATGACCAAGAGTGTGGTCGTCACCGGGGCAACCGGTGGGATCGGCCTGGCCGTGGCCCTGGAACTGGCCGGATCCGGGTTCGACGTGATCGGCACCGCCCGGACCGAGGAGAAGGCCGAGCGGCTGCGCGAGAGCGCCGAGCGGGCCGAGGTGGGCGTGCGCACGGTCCTGCTCGACGTCGCCGACGCCACCTCGACGGTGCGGGCCTTCACCGAGATCGCCCAGATGACCGACGGCGGCCCGTGGGCGGTGGTCAACAACGCCGGCATCGCCCAGCCGGGCGCGATCGAGGACGTGGACGACGAGGGGATCCGCGCGCAGTTGGAGACCAACCTGGTCGCGCCCGCGCGGATCGCACGCCTGGTCCTGCCGCAGATGCGCCGTCGCCGCGACGGGCGGATCGTCAACATCTCCTCGATCTCCGGCCGGGTCTCCTCGCCCTTCGTGGGTTGGTACTGCGCGAGCAAGCAGGGCCTGGCGGCGATCTCGAACGCGCTGCGGATCGAGACGGCCGGTTTCGGCGTCAAGGTGGTGCTGATCGAGCCGGGCAGCTTCGGCACGGACATCTGGGAGCGGAGCATGGCCCGGATGCCGCCGCGCAAGACGTCGGCGTACCACGACTCCTACGAGGTCGCCGACGAGGTGTTGCGGCGGGCCAAGACGCTGCCCGATCCGGCTCCGGTGGCGCACGCGGTGCGCACCGCGCTGAGCGTGCCCCGGCCGCGCCCGCGCTACCTGGTGGGCAACGACGCCCGGGCCGGGGCGGCGCTGGACCTGCTGGCCCCGACCGTGCTTTCGGATTACGCCAAAGGAGTGGCGACGGGCCTGCGTACGCCCCCGGAGGGGGTCACCCGCGTCCTCGCCCGGTTGACCCGGCGGCACGGCCCCCGCTGAAACCCGCGGGCCGCCCATGACAGGCTTGGGGCCATGCAGGCGTACAGCGAACGACTCGGCGTGCCGGCCTCGTGGTGGGCCCTGACCGTGCTCATGGCCGTCTCGGGCGGGCTGGTGGGCCTGGCCTTCGGGATCGTGCCGACCATCGTGCTCACCCTGGTCCTGGGCGCGCTGACCGCGTGGGCCACGAGCGCCTACGGGTCGGCGCGGATCACCGTGACCGAGACCGAGGTGTGCGCGGGGCGCGCGCGGGTGCCGCTGAGCGCGCTGGGCGCGGGCGTCGCGCTCGACCCCGAGCAGGCGCGCTCGTTGCGGATGGAGAACGCCGACCCGCGCGCGTTCATGCTGCTGCGCGCCTACATCCCCGGGGCGGCGCGGATCGAGGTAGTCGACCCGGCCGATCCGACGCCCTACCTCTACCTGTCCTCGCGCAACCCCCAGCGTCTGGTCGACGTGGTGGCCGCGCTGCGCGCCCGCGCCTGACCCGGTCGCGGGCGGGCCCGGTCCGACTCGATCGAGCCGAAGGGGCTCGATCCGGACCGGCGCCGACAGTCAAGAACGCCCGCCCTGTGCCGGCGGACGTTCGACTTCGTACGTCATGCGTGCGTCTTCGGTGTCTCCCGTGCCCCATGTCGTGTCCTTGTGTTCAAGGACGCTCGGCGAACGTCGACGGTCCAACTCCTGCCGGTACCCGTGTGGCGTGTGCAGGGTTGCCGTTCATCGCCGGTCGTCCTCGACCGAACACGGTCAGGCGCAGTCGCTGCAGATCGGCTGGCCGTCCTTTTCCTTGGCCAGCTGGCTGCGGTGGTGCACCAGGAAGCAGCTGGAGCAGGTGAACTCGTCGGCCTGCTTCGGGACGACCCGGACGGACAGCTCCTCATTGGAGAGGTCCGCGCCGGGAAGCTCGAGAGACTCGGCCTGCTCGAACTCGTCGACGTCGACCGAACCGGCCGACTTGTCCACGCGCCGAGCCTTCAGCTCCTCGATGCTGTCTTCGTTGATGTCGTCGTCGGTCTTACGCGGGGTGTCGTAGTCGGTTGCCATGTACCTCTCCCCCTCCGGGTGGATCTGCGGTGCTCAGTCGTGCAGGCACCGCCCCTGAACCTTCATTGGACGATGCCTTCAGCGCACGTAACGCGCGAGGGGCCGGAGTTGTGCCCGACCCGAAGCGCAGATTTTGCCTTACATCAAGGCTCGTTACGCAATCGACACCCAACCGAACCCCCAAAGAGGTGACTTGGTTGGATGGGGGGCCACTGTAACCCCGTACCGCCCTGCACAACCAGGAGGAATCGTGACGGTCTACGCGCTGGGTGATCAAGTACCCAAGGTGCACCCCGATGCGTATGTGCACCCGGACGCGGTCGTGATCGGCAGCGTGGAGATCGGCGCGGATTCTACGGTGTGGCCGGGCGCCGTATTGCGCGCGGACCACGGCCGCATCGTGATCGGCGAGCGCACGTCGGTACAGGACGGGTGCGTCCTGCACACCACGGCGCCGTGGCCGACGGTAGTGGGCGACGAGTGCGTGATCGGTCACATTGTGCATTTGGAGGGCTGCGTGATCGAGGATCGTTGCCTGGTCGGCAACGGCGCGGTGGTCATGCATCAGGCCGTGGTGCGCACGGGTGCCCTGGTGGGAGCGGGTGCGGTGGTCGGAAATCGGATCGAGGTGCCGTCCTACGCGATGGCGCTCGGGGTGCCGGCGAAGATTCGGGAGAACGCGGTCGAGCCCGGGGCGTTCGCGGAGGCGGTGCGCAGCTACGTCGAGAACGGCCGCCGTTTCCGCCGCGACCTGCGCCGCCTGGACTGATCCGCGGCCGCCGGTCACGCTGACCGGATGTGTCCGATCGCACACGCGGGCGCGAGTTTGAATGCCCGGATCGACCCGTATATAAGTGCGACACGGGGGGTTGGAACCATACGGGGAGATACGTGCTCGAGTTGGCCGGCCTGGACAAACGGTTCGGCGCGAAGGTCGTCCTCGACGACCTCTCGCTGACCGTACAGCCAGGCCAGATGTTCGGATTCGTCGGCACCAACGGGGCGGGCAAGACCACGACCATGCGCATCGCGCTGGGCGTGTTGGCGGCCGATCGGGGCGAGATCCACTGGCGGGGTGCGCCGGTGGACCGGAAGGTGCGGCGACGCTGGGGATACATGCCGGAGGAACGCGGCCTGTATCCGAAGATGCGCATCCGGGACCAGCTGGTCTACCTGGCCGAGCTGCACGGGATGTCGCGGACCGAGGCGCACGCGTCGGCCGCGCGCTGGTTGACCCGGCTGCGGGTGACCGGCGCTCCCGGCGACCGCCTGGAGACCCTGTCGCTGGGCAATCAGCAGCGTGTGCAACTGGCCGCCGCGCTGGTGCACGAGCCGGAGCTGCTGGTCCTGGACGAGCCGTTCTCCGGCCTGGACCCGGTCGGTGTGGACGTGATGGCCGGCGTGTTGCGCGAGCGCACCGCGGCGGGGGCCTCGGTGGTCTTCTCCAGCCATCAGCTCGAACTCGTCGAGTCGCTCTGCGACGCGGTCGGGATCATCAACGGCGGGCGCATGCACGCCTCGGGCACGGTGGCCGAATTGCGCGGCGACGATCGCGCGGTGCGCTATCGGGTGCGCGTGGTGGGGGCGCCCGCGGGTTGGGCGGACGCGCTGCCCGGCGTGCGGGTGCTCGGCCCGGCCGAGGAGGACGCGGTGCTGGTCGAACTGCTCCCGGGGACGAGCGAGCAGGCGCTGCTGGACGCGGCCCGGGCGGCGGGCCGGGTGCTCGCCTTCGCCCCCGCCGCCCCCTCCCTGGCCGAACTCTTCCGCGAGGTGGTCAACGGCGAGGGCGCCGGCCCGGAGGCAGGCGACCCCGGGGCAGGCGACCCGCCGGCGGCGGACCCGGAGGCAGGTGGCACCGCGGGCGCGAACCCGGCGGTCGGCGAGGAATCGGAGGTCGGCGCGTGAGCACCGGTGGCAGCACGTTTTGGTCCGCCGTGCGTCTGGTCGCGCGCCGCGAGTTCACCGAGCGCATCCGGGACCGGGGTTTCCAGATCTCGGTGGCCGTCATGCTGGTGATCCTGCTCGCCTCGGTGACCATCCCGGCCGCGCTCGGCGGCGGCTCGGACAAGTACGACGTGGCCTTCCTCGGCCCGCAGAGCACGCAGCTGGCGCAGACCGCCGAACATCAGGCGGCGCTGCTCGACGTGGACGTGCGCGTGGGCACGGTGGCCGACCGCGCGGCGGCGGAGAAGGCGCTGGCCGACGGCAGGCTGGACGCGGTCGTGGACGACGGCCGGATCCTGGTGGACTCCAAGCTGTCCGACCCGCTGGCGGCCGTGCTGCAGAGCGCCTGGGCCACGGTGGAGCGCGATCTGCGGCTGAGCGCGCGCGGCATCGACCCGGGCGCGGTGAACCAGGCGTCGGCGATCCAGCCGATGCCCAAGACCACGCTGGATCCCGACGCCGACCAGCGCGACGCGCGCAAGGGCATCGCCTTCGTCGGCACCCTGGTGCTCTACGGCATGTTGATGCTCTTCTGCATGTGGGTGGCCACTGGCGTGGTGGAGGAGAAGTCGAGCCGGATCGTGGAGATCCTGTTGGCCACCGTGCCCGCCCGGGCGCTGCTGACCGGCAAGGTCCTCGGGATCGGCCTGCTCGGGCTGCTGCAGATGCTGGTGACCGCGGTGGTCGGGCTGGCCGCGGCGACCGCGCTCGGCACCGTCGAGTTGACCGGGGCGATGATCTATCCGGTGGCGCTGGTGCTGCTGTGGTTCGTGGTGGGCTACGCGCTCTACGCGTGCATGTTCGCCGCGGCGGCGGCGCGGGTGTCCCGCCAGGAGGATCTGCAGAACGTGATCACGCCGATGACCTCGCTGCTGATCGGCTCGTTCCTGGCCGCCGTCTTCCTCGGGCAAAAGGGCGGCACGATCGCCCACGTGCTGGCCTACGTCCCGCCGTTCTCGGCGATGCTCCAGCCGGTGCTGACCGCCGCCGACAAGGTGTCGGTGGTGGAGAACCTGGTCGCCTTCGCGATCGCGCTGCTGGCGCTGGTGGGGTTGGTCCGGCTCGCGGCCCGGATGTACGAGGGCGCGGTGTTGCGGATGGGCGGCAAGGTCGGCTTCAGGGAGTCCCTCGGCGCGGCCCGCAAGGGCTGACCCGGGCACCGCGCGCGACGTCGGGCCGGGGTCGATCCGGGCACCGCGTACGACGGGCCCGCCGCCTCCGATCGGGAGGCGGCGGGCCCGTCGCGCGTCGTGGTGCCGGTCAGGCGCGGTTGGCCGCCTTGCGGGCCTCCAGGGCCAGTCGGCGCTCCTCGAAGCGGGTCGCCTGGGTGTTCAGGCCGCCCAGGAACACCGCGAGCTCCTCGCGGGCCTTCTCGCCCTCGGGGCCCAGGTCGGTGCGCTCCATCACCTTGAGGTTGCGCAGCACCGGCAGGAGCACGTCGTTCTGGTGGATCGGCAGGTTGTACACGCCGCCCACGGCGAGCTTGACCGCCGCGCGCTCGAAGCCGCCGATGCCGTGTCCGGGCATCCGGAAGTCGGTGACCATGTCGGTCACCGCGCGCATCGCCTGGTCCGGGGCGAGCTCGAAGGCGGCCCTGAGCAGGTTCCGGTAGAAGACCATGTGCAGGTTCTCGTCGGTCGCCACCTTCGCGAGCAGCTGCTCGGCGATGGGGTCGCCGCAGGTGCGGCCCGAGTTGCGGTGCGAGACCCGGGTGGCCAGCTCCTGGAAGGTCACGTAGGCGATCACGTGCAGCGGATTGTCCATGTGGTCGCCCTGGTAGCCGGCCTCCATGTGCTCCATCCGCGAACGCTCCAGCGCGACCGGGTCCACCGCCCGGGCGGCCATCAGGTAGTCGCGGATCGCGATGCCGTGCCGGCCCTCCTCGGCCGTCCACCGGTGCACCCACGTGCCCCACGCGCCGTCGCGGCCGAACATCGCCGCGATCTCGTAGTGGTAGCTGGGCAGGTTGTCCTCGGTCAGCAGGTTCAGCGTCAGCGCTATCCGGCCGACGTCGGTGAGGCCCGACTCCTCCGGGCTCCACGCCTCGCCGCCGAGTACGCCGTCGAAGTCGCGACCCGCGCTCCACGGCACGTACTCGTGCGGGAACCACTCCTTGGCCACGGCGAGATGGCGGTCGAGCTCGACGGCGACGACCTGCTCCAACTCACGAAGCAGGTGCGGGCCGGTCGGTGCGGCGGCAAGAAGATTCATCGGCACTCCAGTGCATAGGCAGACGGCGTCGTACAGCGGCAGACACGGAGGACGACGCTGTGCATCGCCCGCACGACGCGTCCCTACGTTCCCGTAACTTACGACAGCGTAGGTTGGTTCCACCCTCAGACGGAAATGTGATCCCCGACTCTCGTACGTGCGTACGAATATGGGCGCTCGCGGCAGTCCACGACAGCGGGCGACCGCCGGCCGGAAACAGTCGGTGACGAGAGAGGGCGATCAGCCGATCGGGAAACCGATCCGCATCATCAGCCCGCCCTCTTCCCGGGGCTCGACCTCGATCCAGCCGCCGTGCGCGCGCACGATCGAACGCACGATGGACAATCCCAGGCCCACGCCCTTGTCACTGGCGATCCGCTCGGTCCGCAGCCGCCGGAACGGCTCGAACATGTTGTCCACCTCGTAGCCGGGCACCACCGGCCCGGTGTTGGTCACGGTCAGCACCGCGACCCCCGCACCCGACTCGGTGGAGATGTCGACGGTGCCGCCGGCCCGGTTGTAGCGCACCGCGTTCTGGATCAGGTTCATCGCGACCCGCTCCAGCAGCACCCCGTTGCCCTGGAGCACGGCCGGACCCAGCTCGTCGTGCAGGGTCACCTCGCGCTCGGCCGCCTCGGCGCCGGTCTGGTCCACCGCGCGGCGGGCCACCTCGGCCAGGTCCACCGGCTTGCGCTCGGTCAGCTCGTTGTCGCTGCGGGCCAGCAGCAGCAGACCCTCGATCAGCCCCTCGCTGCGCTCGTTGGTGGCCAGCAGCGTCTTGCCGAGCTGTTTGAGCTCGACCGACGCCTCCGGGTCGCCGAGCGCGACCTCCAGGAGGGTGCGGTTGATCGCCAGCGGTGTGCGCAGCTCGTGCGAGGCGTTGGCGACGAACTTGCGCTGCGACTCCAGCGAGCGGTCCAGCCGGTCGAGCATGTCGTCGAAGGTGTCGGCCAGCTCCTTGAACTCGTCGTCGGGCCCCTCCAGGTCGATCCGCCGGTGCAGGTTGGATCCGGCCACCTCGCGGGCGATGGAGGTGATCCGTCCCAGCGGGCGCAAGACCCGGCCCGCCATCACGTAGCCGAAGCCGAAGGCGATCACCGAGAGCAGCAGCAGCGCGAGCAGCGACTGCTGCAGGAGCGAGTTCAGCGCCGCGTCGCGCTGGTGGATCTGCTGGAGGCTCTGCCACTGGTCGAACTGCTCGGGCGTCATCGGCACACCGTTGATGGTCATCAAGGTGTTCGGGGCCAGGGTCAGATTCAGCCGGCCCTCGTTCAGGCTCTGCCGCACCAGCAGGTAGACGGTGGCGAGCAGGAGCACCCCGGCGATCACGAACATGCCGCCGTAGAGCGCGGTCAGGCGCATCTTGATGGTGGACCGCAGCAGGTCCGGGAGCTGTGAGGGGGCCATCCGCGACAGCCGCGACATCTCCGCCGCGTCGTCGGCGTCGCGGCCCAGGATCAGCCGCCGACCGCCGGCGGTCGGGCGCTGCGGATCGCGGCCCGCCTCGCGCGCGGGCTCGCGGTTCGGTTTGGTGGGCGGCGCGCTCGGCGGCGCGCTCGGCGGCGCGCTGGGGCGCGGCGGCTGGGGCGGCCGGCCCGGGCGCGGCGGCGGTCCGGAGCGCGGCGCGGCGGCGGACCCGGCCGAGGCGGGCGCGGGCGCGGTCGAGGCGCCCGGGGCCGGTGCCGCGGTCGACCCCGACGTGGGAGCGGGGGGTGTCGCCGCGACCGGGGTCGCGGCGGGGCCGGCTTCCGCCGGGACGGCCCGAGAGCTGTCGTTCATGGCGGTCCTCAAATGCGGTATCCGGCGCCGGGCACCGTCAGGATGACGGGCGGCTCGCCGAGCTTGCGGCGCAGCGTCATCACCGTGACGCGGACGACGTTGGTGAAGGGGTCGGTGTTCTCGTCCCATGCCTTCTCGAGCAGTTGCTCGGCCGAGACCACCGCGCCGTCGGCGCGCATCAGCACGTCGAGGACGGCGAACTCCTTGGGTGACAGGTGCACCGGCACCCCCTCGCGCAACACCTCGCGCCGGTTCGGGTCGAGCCGGATGCCGGCCCGCTCCAGGACCGGCGGCAGCGGGGAGACGGCCCGCCGACCGAGCGCGCGCACCCGGGCGATCAGCTCGCTGAACGCGAACGGCTTGGGCAGGTAGTCGTCGGCGCCCAACTCCAGGCCCTCGACCCGGTCGCTGACGTCGCCGGCGGCGGTCAGCATCAGCACCCGCATCGGGATGCCGGTGTCCACGACCGCCCGGCACACGTCGTCGCCGTGCACGATCGGCAGGTCCCGGTCGAGCACCACCACGTCGTAGTCGTTGACGGCGATCCGCTCCAGGGCGGCCTCCCCGTCGTATACGACATCGACGGCCATGGCCTCGCGGCGCAACCCGGTAGCGACCGCGTCCGCCAGAAGCTGCTCGTCCTCGACTACGAGAACCCGCACCGGCTGTGCCTCCTGCTCGAAAGACTCGAAAGCTTCGCGGGACGCGAAGGAATCGAGGATGAAGACGGGGATGGAGATGAGGTGGATCCGTTGTCCATCTTCCCTCGCGGCCCGGTAAAGCCCCGGTAAGCCGGCGCCGGGCCCGACCCGGCCCGGGGCGGGCGCGGCCGGGCCCGGCGCAGATGTCCGGTTGCCGACGTTACGGGACCCCCCGAAGGAGGGAAGGATTCCGGTACGCCCCGGAAAGTCCGACACCGGATCGTTGGCTCGCACAAGTCCCCTGGTCAGACCCCTGGATCGAGGGGCCGCAAAGGCCCCGCTTCGGTGGTTTCCCCGGCGTTGCACGGGGGGTAGGACAACCGAAACCGGCGACGACGAGTGACATTGGGGCGGCCTTATGGACGAATTCACGGCCGGCGTACTGCGGCGCATACGTGAGACCGAACAGGCGTTGAAGCAGGCGTGCGACACCGGTGACGATTTCCTCGTCGAGGTCGAGCAGTCCGAGTTGGACGATCTTCTGCGGATGGCGTCGGAGCACGGCGTGCGGGTGCTGCCCGAGAGCGCCTGAGCCACACCGGCCACACATCCCCGCGGTACAGCAGCAGACACACCCGTTCTTGTTTCCCCCGGCGAGGTCCCCAGCGGACGCCGGGGGTTCGGCTGTCCGGCCGAGACCCGTGAGGCCCGGATCACTTCGATCCGGGCCTCACCCGTGGGCGGGTCTACGCGTGCAGAGCGGCCAGGGCGCTCTGGAGTTCCGCGCGCAGTGCGGCGGGGGCGGCCAGGCACATCGTCGAGCCGTCCGCCTCGGGCCACAGGTCGACGACCACGTCGGCACCGGCCTCGCGGGCGATCAGCGCGCCGGCCGCGACGTCCCACGGATTCAGGCCGCGTTCGTAGTAGGCGTCGACCCGGCCCGCCGCCACCGAGCACAGGTCGATCGCGGCCGAGCCCGCCCGGCGTAGATCGCGCACCCGCGGGAGCAGCGCGGCGATCGCCTCGGCCTGTCGGGTGCGCCGCTCGACGGTGTAGCCGAATCCGGTAGCCACCAGCGCCCGGGCGGAGGGCACCGCGGGCCGGCAGTGGATCGGCCGGCCGTTGCGGAAGGCGCCGCCGTCGCGCACGGCGTGGAAGGTCTCGCCGACCACGGGGACCTCGACCACGCCCAGAAGCGTGCCCTCGGCGGTCTCGGCGGCGATCGACACGCACCAGCCGGGCAGGTCGTACAGGTAGTTGACGGTGCCGTCGATCGGGTCGATCACCCACCGCACCCCGCTGCTGCCCTCGCTCGCGTCGCCCTCCTCGCCGAGGAAGCCGTCGTGCGGTCGATGCGCCCGGATGCGTTCGATGATCAGCTTCTCCGCGGCCGTGTCCATCTCGGTGACCACGTCGGTGGGGCTGCTCTTGGTCGCCGCGACGCCGAGGTCGGCGGGGCGCTCGTGCAGCAGGAAGCCCCCGGTGTGGCGCGCCGCGTCGCGGGCGATGGCCAGGAGTTCCGCGGTGTCGATCGTCATGGGTCCATCCTGCCGGAGCGCTCACCGAGCAGCGCCGCCCCGCGCGGCGCCCGCGCGGTCGCCTCCGGGTCGGGGGCCGACGCCCCGGGGCGCGGCCGCAGTGTCCGGGGATCGGGACAGCAGCCGACCGGGCACACGTCGTGCGCGGCGCCCAGCACGCCCAGCGCGCACCGCGCGGGCGCCTCGCCGCGCACCGTCGCGGCCCGCTCGAGCACGAGTTCGCGCACCGCGGCGGCGAACCTGGGGTCGGCGCCGGTGGTCGCGGCCCGGGCCAGCGGCAGGCCGATCCGGGCGGCCGTGGCGGCGGCCTCGACGTCGAGGTCGTAGACCACCTCCATGTGGTCGGACAGGAATCCGATCGGCACCAGCACGACGGCGGACACCCCGGCCGCGCCCAGTTCGACGAGGTGGTCGTTGACGTCCGGCTCCAGCCACGGGACCTGCGGGGGGCCGCTGCGGCTGGAGTACACCAGGTCCCAGTCGTGTTCGCGGCCGACCGCGCGCGCGACGCCCTCGGCGACCAGGCGCGCGGTCTCCCGGTGCTGGGTGACGTAGGCGTTGCCGGCCGGGCCCGCGGTGCGTGCGGTGACGGTGGGGATCGAGTGGGTGACCATCACCAGGCGGGCGCCGGCCTTGACCCGCTCGGGCAGCCGCGCCAACGCCTGCGCCGTGTGGTCCACCAGCGGCTCGACGAAGCCCGGGTGGTTGAAGAAGTGCCGCAGCTTGTCGAACACCGGGGCCCGCTCGCCGACTTCGGCGCGGGCGGCGAGCAGGTTCTCGTGGTACTGCGCGCAGCCCGAGTAGGAGCCGTAGGCGCTGGTCACCAGGACCGCGGCGCGTTCGATCCCGTCGTCGGCCATCCGGCGCACGGTGTCTGCCAGGTAGGGGCGCCAGTTGCGGTTGCCCCAGTAGACGGGCAGCCGCACCCCGTGGGCGGCGAGGTCGGCCTCGACGGCCGCGATCAGCGCCCGGTTCTGCGCGTTGATCGGACTGGCGCCGCCGAAGTGCGCGTAGTGGCCGGCCGCCTCTTCGAGGCGCTCGCGGGGGACCCCGCGTCCGGCGGTCACGTTCTCCAGGAACGGCAGCACCTCGTCGGGGGCGTCCGGGCCGCCGAAGGAGAGCACCAGGAGCGCGTCGAACGGCTCGGGGTCGGGGGCCTGTGTCGCGTGCATGCCTGTGATCCTCGCATCGTGCGCCCCGCCCGCCCACATCACACCCCGGGCCGCGGGGGGTGTGGCGCGGGTGAGCCGCGGGTGAGTTGCCGCCCATCCTCCGGCGACCCCTTCCCGGTCCGTTGACCGGCGGGTAATGTCCGGCAGATCCCGCGTCCGACCCCAGGAGGAATCCCGTTGAGCAGCGCCGGCACCGCCGTCTCCAAGACGCCCCCCGCCTGGCGGAACTGGACCGGGAACCAGTCCGCGCGACCGCACTCGGTACTCACCCCGGGATCGGCCGAGGAGATCTCGGCCGCGGTCCGCCGCGCCGCCGCGCAGGGGCTCTCGGTCAAGGCCGTCGGCGCCGGCCACTCGTTCACCTCGATCGCGGTGACCGACGGCGTACAGATCCGCCCGGAGGGGCTGACCGAGGTGCACGCGCTCGACCGCGCGGCCGGCACCATCACGGTCGGCTCCGGGATGCGGCTGAGCGACTTCAACACGCTGCTCACCGGGTACGGCCTCGCGCTGACCAACATGGGCGACATCGCGGTGCAGAGCCTGGCCGGCGCCACCTCCACCGGCACCCACGGCACGGGCCGGGCGTCCGGCTCGCTGGCGGCGCAGATCCGCGGCATGGAGATCGTGCTGGCCGACGGCGAGATCACCACGTGCTCGCCGACCGAGAACGCCGAGTTGTTCGCGGGGGCCCGGGTCGGTCTGGGTGCGCTGGGCATCGTGACCGCACTGACCTTCGGCGTCGAGCCGAGCTTCCTGTTGGAGGCGCGCGAGGAGCCGATGCGGTTCGACGCGGTGCTCGCCGACTTCGACGCGCTGTGCGCGGACAACGAGCACTTCGAGTTCTACTGGTTCCCGCACACCGACAACTGCAACGTGAAGCGCAACAACCGGATCGAGGGGCCGGCGAAGCCGCTGTCGAAGGCGCGTTTCCTGCTCGACGACGAGTTGTTGTCCAACGGGGTGTTCTCGCTCGCGTGTCGGGTCGGCCGTGCCGCGCCGCGCACGGTGCCCACCATCGCCCGGCTCTCCAGCCGCGCGTTGTCGGCGCGCACCTACTCGGACACCTCGCACAAGGTGTTCACCAGTCCGCGCCGGGTGCGCTTCATCGAGATGGAGTACGCGCTGCCGCGCGCGGCGGCGACCGAGGCGCTGACCGAGGTGCGCGCGTTCGTGGACACCGCCGGCCTGCCGATCGGCTTCCCGGTCGAGGTGCGCGTGGCCCCGGCGGACGATCTGTGGATGTCCACCGCGTACGGGCGCGAGACCGCCTACATCGCGGTGCACCTGTACAAGGGGACGCCGCACGAGCGGTACTTCACCGAGGTGGAGAAGATCATGGTCGCGCACGGCGGGCGCCCGCACTGGGGCAAGATGCACACCCGCGACGCGAATTACCTGGCCGACCTCTATCCGAGGTTCGCCGACTTCACGGCGCTGCGGAACCGGGTCGATCCGGAGCGCCGCTTCGGCAACGACTATCTGCGTCGGGTGCTGGGCGACTGAGGCAGCGGGGGCGCCGGTCGGTCAGCGGGTACCCGCACCGGCGTTCGCATTCGTGCCGCCCCGGCCGCCCGCCTCATTCCCGGCCGCCGCGCCGCCGCCGGCGTCCGTGTCGCCGCCGGCCGAGCCGCCCGCCGGGGGTTTGGTCGGGGACGCGGGCGTGGTCGGCGGCGTGGAGCCGGTCGGGTTCGTCGAGGCGCTGCCGCTGGGCCGGGTCGTCGGGGTGGTCGAGGGCACCGAGGTCGCGCCCCCGCCGCCGTTCGGGGTCGACGTGGCCTTGTCGCCGGTGTCCGGGGCGTGGCTCGACGTCGATCCGGTCGATCCCGTCGGGCCGTGGGTGGCCCCGCCGGGCGACTTCGGGGTGTCGTCGCGGGTGCGCTTGTCGTCGACGATGCGCGAGATGGTCGAGCCGTCGTCGCCGTGTCCGAACAGACTCGCGAAGGAACGGCCGATCGCGGTCTCGGCGAGGGTGACCACGCCCATCGCCACCACGAACACCACCACCGCGCCGACCAGCGAACGGGCCAGCCAGACCCGCCGCTCGCCGGTCGGGGCGGGCTCCGCCCCGGTCTCGGCCCCGGCGTCGCCCGGCGTCCGGGTGTACTCGCCGACCGGCAGCAGCATCGTCTCGTCGGTCGCCCGCCCCGGATCGGCCACGCCCGTCGGCCGGTCGGGGATCGCGGTCGGCTCGGTGGCCGGCCCGCTCTCGGGCGGCGGGGTCAGCGTCGCGCGCACGTCGCGCAGTTGTTCGCCGGTGCGCCGGAACAGGTGGACGTAGACCGCGCTTCCGACGGTGGCGACCACGCTCGCGAGCGCCGCGCCGATCACCGTCCCGGCGACGCCGAGGGTGGAGAGCAGGAACGCCGAGGAGATGGCCGCCAGGGCACTGCCCACGACCTGCACCCCGTTGACATCGATCCGGCGACGTTCACGCTCGGTCCTTTCCGGCATCACTTTCCTTGCACGTTCGTTCACAACCGGCGGCTAATCATGAAAAACACGACTTCACCCTGGTTACGACTGAACGGCCCAGCGACATCGTTCCAATCGGCCCAATCTTGTGATCGACATCACCCCGGACGGCCGAAAACGACTCGTCCGAACGGGACGCGCCGATGCGGCGCGGTGTGTCCCGGTAGAGCCCCCGAATGGAGTACTGTTCACGCCAGGTTCCGGAAAGGCCTGTGCGCGAAGGGGGAGGCGACCGACCGCAGGGGTCAGGGTGGGGCACCGCCCCGGTATCTACCCGAAATGGTGTAACCAAGGCAATTCGGCCAGTCAGGTAATAAATCCGACACGCCGGACAACTCGGTCAGGTTGTGGTCATGCCGAGGCTGGGCAGGTCACACTCGTAGCGGGAGCAACGACGCAGGTGACGTCGGCAGGCACCACCCGGGAGGTCCCCATGCCCGAACTGCGTGTCGTGGCCGTCAGCAACGACGGCACACGGTTGGTGCTGAAGGCTGCCGACGGCACTGAGTACATGTTGCCCATCGACGAGCGGCTCCGCGCCGCCGTCCGGGGCGACCGCGCCAGACTCGGTCAGATCGAGATCGAGGTCGAGAGCCAGCTGCGTCCGCGTGACATCCAGGCCCGGATAAGGGCCGGTGCCACCGCGGAGGAGGTCGCACAGCTCGCCGGCATCCCCGTGGACCGCGTACGGCGGTTCGAGGGTCCGGTGCTCGCCGAGCGTGCCTTCATGGCCGAGCGTGCCCGCAAGACCCCGATCCGCCGCCAGGGCGAGACCACCGGTCCGCTGCTCGGCGAGATCGTCACCGAGCGACTGCACCTGCGCGGCGCCGACTCCGAGTCGGTGCAGTGGGATTCGTGGCGCCGCGACGACGGCAGCTGGGAGATCCTGCTGCTGTACCGCGCCGACGGCGAGATGCGCTCGGCGAGTTGGAGCTTCGACCCGCCCCGCCGCCTGGTGACCACCAACGACGACGAGGCGCGTTCGCTGATCGGCGAGCACCCGGCGGCGTCCGAGACGCCGTTCCCGTTCCGCCCGCGCCTGGCCACCATCCCGCGCGAGAGCGACGACGACGCGATCACCAGCCTGCTCGACGCCGTACCCGGACTGCGCGGCGAGCCGGCCGCACAGGAGCGGCAGGCCTCCCCCGGGCCGATGCGGATCGACGTCACCGCGCTGGCCGAGCGCCCGCGCGTGGGCAGCATCGAGCGTACGGAGCGGCCCGAGCGCCCGGAGCGGATCGAACGTGTCGAGCGGCCCGAGCGGATCGAACGCGCGGAGCGGGCGGAACGCCCCGAGCGCGCCGAGCCGATCGAGGAGGAGGAGACCCAGGCCCCCGCCGCGGCGGCGGGCGCGGGCAGCGCCTACGAGAACGTGCTGGTGCCGCGCGGTGTGGTCGGCCCGCACCGCGAGCGGCTGGTCGGCAGCACCGACCGGCAGGCCGAGGCCGACGGGGTGCGCCCCGGCCGCCGGGCGACAGTGCCCAGTTGGGACGAGATCGTCTTCGGCAGCAGGCGCAAACGGCGCGAATAACCGAATAACCGAATAATCACAGACGACACCACAAAGGAGCCGAGGTCTTCCTCGGCTCCTTGGTCGTGTCCCGTCTCCGGCGGCGCCGACCGCTCGCGGCTACTCGCCCGTGGCCACCGGGCGTTCCGGGTCGGAGATCCAGTCGCTCCACGAACCGGCGTACAGCGCGGCGGGTACGCCGATCAGGTGCAGCGCCAGCACCTCGTGCGCGGCGGTCGCGCCGGAGCCGCAGTAGGCGGCCACCCGCGCGCCGGGAACCACGCCCTTGGTCGCGAAGTATTCCGCCAGCTCGGCGGGTTCGCGGAACCGGCCGTCGGCGTGGGTGTAGTCGGTCGCGGGCGCGCTGACCGCGCCGGGGATGTGGCCGGCCTTGGCGTCGATCGGCTCGGTCTCGCCGCGGAAACGTTCCCCGGCGCGGGCGTCGAGCAGCACACCGCCGCCCGCCACGAACGCCGCGGTCTGGTCCGCGTCGAGCCGGGTCGTGCCGCCGGGGCGCGGTACGAAGGTGCCCGGCTCGGCGGGTGCCGGCACCACGTCGGTGACCGGCAGGTTCGCTGCCGTCCAGGCGCCGAGGCCGCCGTCGAGCACGCGCACCCGGTCGTGACCGAAGTGGCGCAACAACCACCACGCGCGCGCCGCGGCAATGCTCTGCCCCGCGTCGTAGACGACCACGTCGGTCTCCGGGCCGATCCCGTACCGCCGCATGGCCGCGCCGAACGCGGCCGGTTCGGGCACCGGATGCCGGCCGCCGGCGCCGGTCGGGGTGTGCGGTCCCGACAACTCCTTCGCGAGGTCGACGAAGTGCGCGCCGGGCACGTGTGCGACCCGGTAGGCGTCGATGCCGGGCGGGCCGCCCAGTTGCCAGGAGACGTCGAGCACGATCGGGGGCGACGAACCATCCAGGGCGGCGGCCAGGTCGGCCGCGCTGATCAGGGAACTCATGACGGCATCCTGCCTCGTGTGACGGCTCGGCGACGAGCACATGGGGCACGCGGCCGGCAGCATCGATGTCGTATCGTCCCCGATTGTCACCTTCTGCCGAGGAGGCAGCGATGAGTGTGTGGACCTCGCGATATCCCACCGGCGTGCCGTGTTGGGTGGACCTGGCCGTGCCCGATGTCGCGGCCGGACTGGCGTTCTATCGCGGACTGTTCGGCTGGGACGACGAGATCGAGCCGGCT
The DNA here is from genome assembly GCF_051903075.1 of Embleya australiensis. Lineage (NCBI taxonomy): Bacteria > Bacillati > Actinomycetota > Actinomycetes > Kitasatosporales > Streptomycetaceae > Embleya > Embleya australiensis. The sequence continues at coordinate 5,572,763 of NZ_CP182422.1, read as the reverse complement.
CCGCCGGGCGGTTACACGACCTGCACCCTCGGCGGGCGGCCTGTCGCCGGCCTGCTCGACCGAGCGCCCGGGCAGCCGGGGCCGATCGCCTGGACCACGCACCTCGCGGCGGACGACATCGACGCGGTGGCTCGCGCGGTCGTCGCCGCCGGCGGCGAGGTGACGGTGCCGCCGATGGACGTGCGCACGCTGGGCCGCACGGCGGTGGCCGCCGACCCGACGGGCGGGGTGTTCGCCGTCTGGCAGGCGCGTGAACACATCGGCGCGGGGGTGGTGAACGAGCCCGGCGCCGTGGTGTGGAACGAGTTGTACACACCGGACAGCGACCGGGCGAAGCGGTTCTACGCGGACGTGTTCGGCGTCACCTTCCAGGACATGTCCGACGCCGACTTCGACTACGCCACCTTCCACGTCGACGGTGTGCCGCGCGGCGGACTCGCCGGGGTGCGCAACGGGCCGCCTCCGCACTGGGCCGTCTACTTCGCGGTGCGCGACGCGGACGAGAGCGTCGCACGGGTCGACGACTTGGGCGGCACCGTGCTGCGCGGACCGGAGGAGTCCCCGTACGGCCGGGTGGCCGCCATACGGGATCCGCAGGGCGCGCTGTTCAACGTGATCGCGGTGGCCTCGAATCCGAATGGTCCGGAATAGTCGACTGCTCCCGATCCGCCGCCGGATCGGGCCGGACCGGGCCGCCACTCCGACCGGAAACCGCTCCCCCCTTGAACCAAACGGGTGACGTAGAGTCGAGCTTGACGGGCTTCCGACCGGAGCGGGGTCCGGGATCGGCGGGACCCGTGCGCCTACGTACACACGGGCCCGCGTCGCCCGCGACCTTCCCCGCCGGGAGACGCACCATCGTTTCGACCATCGAGGGGGTCCATTTCCATGGGCAAGCTGTTCAAGATCGTCCTGCTGCTCGCCGCCGCCGCGGGTGTCGCGCTCGCTGTGCAGAAGAAGCGCAACCAGGCCTGAACCGGCGGTGATTCGGCACAAAGGGGCGACCCCCATCGGGGGCCGCCCCTTTGTTTGCAGAAAAGGCTGCGCTTGCGGAAAAGCTGCGCTTGCCGAGATGCCCGGCCCACCGAAACGCGCCGCGCCCGCCGAATCCGGCGCGCGCAGGCGCTAACTCCGCACTTCGAGCAGCGGGATCAGTTGTTCGGCCGCGGTCATCGAGCCGTGCACGCCGGTGAGTCGGGACTCGCCGGGCTCGCGCCGGGAGGCGACGACCGCGACGTCGCCGAAGGCCGCCGCGACGATGTCGCCGATGCGCTCGCGGACCCGGTCCTCGACCTTGGGTCCGAACCAGCCCGACTCGATCGCCTCGTCGCGGGTGACCACCCACATCCGGTCGCCCAGCATGTCGTCCCAGATCGCGTACACGTCCCGGGTCGCGCCGGGTCGGGTGTAGACGTGCCGGGCACGCGCCTCGCCGCCGAGCAGGGCCACTCCGGCGGACAGGCCGGGGTCGGCGTCCACGTCGACCCGATGCTCGGGGGCTACGTCGACCATGCCGTGGTCGGCCGTGACGTACAACACCGAGTCGGCGGGCATCCCCTCGGCCATCGCCCGGACCACCCCGTCGATCCGACGCAACTCCGCGCGCCACTCGGGCGAGTCGACGCCCATGCCGTGCCCGACGCGGTCCAGCTCACTCGCGTAGGTGTAGATCAGCACCGGGCCCGGCTGCGCCAACTGCCGGTGTACCGCCTCGATCCTGGGGGCGCCGAACTCGGCGCCGAAGTAGCGACCGCCGGCGAGCGCCGCCCTGGTCAGCGGCGTGTGCTCGAACATGGTGTCGTTGACCTGCGCGACGGTGATCCCGGCCGCGGCGGCGCGTTCGAGGACGCTCGGATACGGCTGCCACGCCCGGGGTTCGATGTCGCCGACCCAGCGCAGCTGGTTCATCAGCCGGTTCTCGCCGGGCACCGCCACCGCGTAGCCGACCAGGCCGTGCACACCGGGGGTGAGCCCGGTGCCGAACGACGCGAGGCTGGTCGCGGTGGTCGCCGGGAAGCCCGCGGTGAGCGGTGTACCGCTGCCGGCGAACGAGCCGGCCAGGAGCGAGTGCAGATACGGCGCCTCGACGGGATGCGCCCGCAACAACTCCCACCCCAGGCCGTCGATCAGGAACACACACGCGGCGCGCGCGGGCGCGAGGCCGAGGATGTTCCGCTCCCCCGGCATGCCGAGGGAGGCGGCTATGGAGGGCAGCAGGTCGCACAGCGCCCCGGCCTCGTAGCGGGGCAACGGGACCGGGGGTTGCTCGTCGAGCCAGACGGAGGTGCTCACTGGTTGATGCCGGCCACGGCCTCGGACAGCGCGCGGGCGAAGGTGAGCGTGCGCTCCACCGCCTCGGGGCCGTCGGCGGCCTCGCTCACCCGCAGCGACAGGTCGTCGGCGGTCAACGAGCCGGTGTAGCCGTGGTCGACCTCACAGTTCGGGTCGGCGCATCCGGCCGGTTCCAGGTCGATGCGGCCGACCGCGCCCCAGCCGATGGTGAGCACGGCTTCGCGCGGCGGGGCCCCCGGAACGTATTCGGCGGGGTTGCCCACGACCCGACTGACCACGACCGACTCGAGTCGGTCGATCCGCACGGTCTCGGTGGACGTGGTCGCGTAGGGCGTGGGCGAGGTGTCGTCGGGTGCGTGTTCGTCGGTGTGGCTGACCAGGAATCGGCCTGGCGTGAGCACCAGAACGGTGATGTGGCGGCGGACCTCATTGGAATCGAACGTGGTCTCCTGGTGCACCAGGAAAGCGTCGACCGGCTCGGTGCCGATCGTGGACTCGACCGCGTCGGCAACGAGGCTCGGGTAGTAACCGCTGCGCTCGATGGCCGTGCGCAGCCCCTGGGTCGAGGTGGTGGTCTTAGCCATACCCCCCATCCTGGCACCTCCGAGGGCACCCGTGCGCCATCCGCCTCGTCCGAAGATCGGGTCGGATACCGGCCGTTGCCGAATGGTGACGGTTTGTCGACGTAATGACAGGACCGAACGGGTGAGGTGGATGCGCACCGTTGGGGCGCCCTCTACGGATCGCCACCGTGCGCCTTTCGTGCGCCCTCCCGTTCGACGGCTCGGCGGGGTTGACTGATCTCTCGAGAGACCCGGCCGGGGCAACAGGGACGCGCCGTGCAGACGGTGGCACCGGCGGATCTCTCGCGACACTCGTGCCCCCGGGCGGGGGGACGAGTGACACCGCCTCATCGCCGGGGACACTCGGGGAAACGACCGGCGCGGGGCGGCTCGGTCCGGACAGCGTGAACGGCATGAAATGCGCAGCCATGTGGAGGGTAGGCGCGGAGGGGCATGCCGCAGAGCTGATCCGGCCCGGAGCCGCCGCCGTACGTAGGTGCCACAGCTCGGGGTGGCATGTGAGTACGGCGGCGGTTCCACATGTCCGGGCGACGTCGAGGGGTTCGCGGACTCCGGGCGCTACGGCCGCGACAGCGCCCTCGGGCCCAGGTCGGTGCGCGCCGGTGGGCGGGACAGCCGGATTCGCGCGCCCAGCACGTGTGCGCCCTCGGGCGCCACCACCACCGGGTTCAGCTCGACCGACGTCACCTGCGGCAGGTCGTCGGCGAGCCGGGACAGGCGCAGGAGGACGTCCTCCAGCGCGGGTACGTCCACCGGTCGGGCGCCGCGATATCCGAACAACATCGGCGCCGCCCGTACCTCGCGGACCAGATCCGCCACGTCCTGATCGGTGGCCGGCACCAGGCGGTGGGCCACGTCGCCCAGAAGTTCGCTCGCCGGTCCGGCCAGGCCGAAGGACAACACCGCGCCGAACGACTCGTCGTAGGTGAGCCCGAGCACCGTCGCGATCCCGTGCGGCGCCATCGACTGCACCACGAGCCGGGCCTGGTCCGGGCCGCCGAGGCGGGTGGTCAACTCGCGGAACACCCGGCGCAGTCCGGCCTCGGCGCCGATGTCCAGGCGCACGCCGTCCACGTCGACCCGGTGGCGCAGGTGTTCGGCGATGGTCTTGAGCGCGACCGGATAGCCCAGTTCGGCCGCCGCGCGCACCGCCGCGTCCTCGCTGTCCACCCGCACCGCCGGGCGCAGCCGAATGCCGTAGCAGTCCAGGAGTTCGGCGGCGTCGGCCGGCGACAGGCCGACCGCGTCCGCGCCGCCGAGCCGGGCCCGGACCAGCGCGCGGGCCTGGTCGGTGCGTACCTCGGAGTGTTCGGGCACCCGGCCCGTGGGCCGCCGGCGCCAGGCGGCGTAGCGCACCACCTCGGCCAGCGCGCGCACCGCGTTCTCCGGGGCCGGGTAGGAGGGCACCGAGCCGAACGCGGGCACGCCGTCGGCGTCCAGCCGGCGCAGCTGTGTGGGCAGCCCCTCGTGTGCGAGGTAGGTGGTCAGCAGCGGTTTGCCGATCTCCGCCGCCTGCCCGGCCATCTCCGCGATGGCACTCGCGACCTCGTCGCCGGAGGTGGTCAGCGGCGGGATGAACACGGTGATCACCGCGTCGGTCTCGGCACTGGCCAGCGCGTCGGCGAGCGCCGCGCGGAAGTCGTCGGCGGTGGCGCCGGTGGTCAGGTCGACCGGGCGCAGCGGGCGCAGGCCCGCGCTCGCGCAGGCGTCCTGGGTGAGCAGGCCGAGCGAGTCGGAATTGCCGATGATCGCGATCCGGTCGCCGGCGGGCAGGGGTTGGTAGGCGAGCAGTTGGCCGACGTCGAACAGTTCGGCGACGGTGGGCACGCGGATCACGCCGGCCTGGCGAAAGAGCGCGTCGACGGCCGAGTCGGGCAGGGTCAGCGCGCGGGTGACGTGGCCGAGTGGGACGCCCTGGCTGTGCCGTCCGGACTTGACCGCGACCACGGGTTTGGTGCGCGAGATCCGGCGGGCGAGGCGGGTGAACTTGCGCGGGTTGCCGATCGATTCGAGGTGCAGCAGCACCACGTCGGTGGCCGGGTCGTCCTCCCAGTACTGGAGCAGGTCGTTGCCGGAGACGTCGGCGCGGTTGCCGGCGGACACGAAGGTGGAAAGCCCGATCCCGCGGCCGACGGTGGATTCGAGGATGGCGATCCCGAGCGCGCCGGATTGGGCGAACATGCCCACCCGGCCGCGGCGCGGCATCCGGGGCGACAGGCTCGCGTTGACGCGCAGGTCGGGGTCGGTGTTCAGGATCCCGAGGCAGTTGGGCCCGATCACCCGCATGCCGCGCCGGCGGGCGGCGCGGACCAGCCGGCGCTGGCTCTCGCGCCCCTCGGGTCCGGTCTCGGCGAAGCCGGAGGACACCACGACCAGGCCGTGCACGCCCTTGCGGCCGCATTCGTCGACCACCCGGCGTACCGCGTCGGCCGGGACGGCGACCAGCGCGAGGTCCACGTCGCCGGGGATGTCGGACACCGACGCGTAGGTCGGCACGCCGTCGATCGGCTCGCCGCCCGCCTTCGGGTTGACCGCGTAGACCTCGCCGGTGAACTCGCCCGCGCGCAGGTTGGTCAACAGCGTGTGGCCGACCGTGCCCTCGCGCCGGCCGGCGCCGATCACGGCGACCGATCGGGGGGTGAGCAGGCGGGCGATCGAGCGTGCCTCGGCCCGGTGCTCGCGCCCGAGCATCACGCCGAGCGAGGTCTCGGTGGGGGCGAGTTCGAGGTTGAGCCGGACCACGCCGTCCTCGAACGCGGACTGCTGGGTGTAGCCGGCCTCGGTGAACACGGTGACCATGCGCCGGTTCGAGGGCAGTACGTCGGCCACGAAGCGTCGGATGCCGCGTTCGCGGGCGACCGCGGCGATGTGTTCGAGCAGGACCGATCCGACGCCGCGGCCCTGCTGGTCGTCCTGGACCAGGAAGGCGACCTCGGCGGTGGACGAGCGGCCCTGCGGACCGGTGCGCACCGAGCGGCCGTCGGGGCCGATCCGGTCGTAGCGCACGATCGCCACCATCTCGTCGCCGACGAACAGCCCCAGACCCACCCGGTCGACCCAGTCGTGCGTGGTGAAGCGCCGCACGTCGCGGTCGGACAGGCGGGGGTAGGGGGTGAAGAAGCGCAGGTATTTCGACTCGGCGGACACGCGCGCGTAGAAGTCGACGAGGCGACCGGCGTCGTCCGGGCCGACGGGGCGCAGGTGGGCGGTCGCGCCGTCGCGCAGCACGACGTCGGCCTCCCAGTGCTCGGGGGGCTTCGGCGGCGGACCTGCGGTGTCGGTGGGCTCCACGTTTGCGAGGCTAACCCCTGTGTCGTGCCGCCGGCGGATTCCAGGCGCCCCGACTCGGTTGGTGTCCGGCACGCCTGATAGACCATCAGATACCGTTCCCGGTCTCACTCCAGGAGGCAACCCATGTCCGCTCAGGGCCTGTCCGCCGCTTTCCCCGTCGCCGACATGGCCGCCGCGGTGCGGTTCATGACCGCCGTGCTCGGGGCCGAACCGACCTTCGTCGACGGGGAGCGCTGGGCGCAGTTCGACGTGGCCGGCGGCCGGCTGGCGCTGGCGGGTACCGACCGCGAGGGCGACGCGGCCTCGGTGATGGTCAAGGTCGCCGACCTGGAGGCGGCGCTCGCGCCGCTGCGCGAGGGCGGGTTCACGGTGGGCGAGCCGGTCGAGGGGCCGCACGAGGTGCGCGTCCGGGTGAGCGGCCCGGACGGCTGGGCGGCCGTGCTGTACCAGCCCCGGCGCTGACCCCGCGTCGGGGTGGAACGGTGAATTGCCATGATCATCGGAGTATCCGAGCGTCGGGGTGAGGCCGAGCCGGCACGTCCCGGCGCGTATGCCACCCCGCTGCCGCTCGCGCCCGGTAGCGTCCTTCCGGTGAACGGCTTGCGGATTCTGCCGGAGGTCGCCGACGCGCTGGCCGCGGGCCGGCCGGTGGTCGCGCTGGAGAGCACGATCATCGCGCACGGGCTGCCGCGGCCGGACAATCTGCGGATCGCGCGGGAGATCGAGGGGCGGGTCCGGGCCGCGGGCGCGGTACCGGCGACGATCGCGGTCGTGCACGGGCGCCCGTCGATCGGTCTGGACGCCGAGACGCTCGAATTCGTGGCCGGCTCCCGGGAGGTGCTCAAGGCCGGGATCCGCGATCTGGCGCCGGTCACCGCGCGGGGCGGGCACGCCGCGACCACCGTGGGGGCGACCGCGCATCTGGCGCATCAGGCCGGGATCCGGGTCTTCGCCACCGGCGGCCTGGGCGGGGTGCATCGCCAGGCCCGGGACAGCTGGGACGAGTCGGCCGACCTGATCGCGCTGACCGGGTGCGGGCTGACCGTGGTGTGTTCGGGGGTCAAGTCGATCCTGGACGTGGGCGCGACGCTGGAGCGGTTGGAATCGCTCAACGTCACCGTGCTCGGCTTCGGTACGCACGCCTTCCCCGGGTTCTATCTGGCCGACTCCGGCCATCGCCTGGAGTGGCGGGTGGACACCGCCGACGAGGTGGCCGACGTGGTGCGCGCGCACGAGGCGCTGGGGTTGGGTCGTACCGCCGTGGTGGTGGCCAATCCGGTGCCCCGGGGCGATCAGATGGATCCGGACCTGCACGATCGGGTGCTGGAGCGGGCGCTGGCCGCGCTGGCGGACAGCGGGGTGCGCGGCAAGGCGGTCACCCCGTTCCTGCTGGAGTTCTTCCACCGGGAGACCCGCGGCGCGAGTCTGGCCGCCAACATCGCGCTGATCCTGGGCAACGCCGACCTGGCCGCGCGGATCGCGAGGGCGTTGACCATCACCTGACCGTGCCCGGGGTCGATCGTCACCGGACGGCGTGCCGGGTACGTTCGTCACCCGGCCGGGTCGACCATCCGGGGCCAGGTCGCCCGCAGGCGCGGCACCGCGGGCGCGAACCGCGCCGCCGTGCGCACCGCCTCGCGCATCGACGCGTATTCGGCGACGCCGGTGCCCGCGATGTCGAACGCGGTGCCGTGGTCCACCGAGGTGCGCAGGATCGGCAGCCCGACGGTGACCGAGACGGTGCCGTCGAAGTCGAAGGTCTTGGCCGCGATGTGGCCCTGGTCGTGGAAGTGCGACAACACCCCCGCCCAGCGCCCGCGCAGCCCCTGGTGGAAGACCGAGTCGGCGGGGATGGGGCCGACCACGGCCAGGCCGCGGTCCCGGGCCCGGGCCACGGCGGGCGCCAGCACCTCGATCTCCTCGTCGCCGAACGCGCCGCCCTCACCGCCGTGCGGATTGACCGCCGCCACCGCGAGCACCGGGTCCGGCTCGTCGCCGAACACCCGCAACGCCTGGTGCGCGGCCGTGATCGCCGCGTCCACCCGCTCGGTGGTGAGCAGGTCGAGCGCGGTGCGCAGCGAGGCGTGTCGGGTGGTGAAGAAGATCTTCAGGCCGCCGACCACGAACATGGTGTCGGGATGGGCGGCGCCGGTGAGTTCGCCGAGCAGCTCGGTGTGGCCCAACTGCCCGGCGCCCGCCGCCCAGATCGATTCCTTGTTGATCGGGGCGGTCGCGATCGCGTCGACCGCGCCGGCCTCGGCGGCCCGGACCGCGAGCCGGATCGCGGCGAGCGCGGAGGCGCCGGCGGGTGCGCCGACCCGGCCCCACGGCATCGTGTCGGCGATCTCCGCGTCGGTCACGGTCGCGGTGTCCAGGATGTCGACCACCCCGGGCTCCGGCTCCGGCCGCGTCCCGATCCCGGCCGTGTCGATCGAGCGCACCTTCATCTCCAGGCCGCAGGCCCGGGCACCGCGCCGCAGCGCCGCCGCGTCGCCGACCGCGACACACCGGGCGATGTGCGGCAGGCCCGGGTCGGCCAGGGTGCGGGCGACGATCTCCGGGCCGATCCCGGCCGGATCGCCGAGGGTGAGCGCCACCACGGGCGGCGGGTCGCCGGCGTGGTCCATCGGGTTACCGGCGTGGTCCATCGTCGCTCTCCCCGGTCGTGATCGGCATCGGCGACGGCGTCGCCGTGATGGTGGAACTCATCCGCAGGTGCAGCGCGCACGCCACCGCCGCGTGCGCGTCGCCGACCAGGCCGCCCTTGGCCGCGAACGGCAATCCGTCGTGCGCCCCGCCGACCAGGCGGCCGGCCACCACCAGGGGCTGGACCTCGGTCTCCACCGCCAGCCCGTCGGCGCCGAGCGCCGTGCACACCGCCCCCGCGATGTCCCCGCCGGTGGCGTACACGCCCGCGAACGGCGCGGCGGCCAGCGCGCGTTTGACCGCCTCGCCGAGCAGCACCGGCAGGCGGGCGGCGATCACCGGGTCGACCCGATCGGGTATGCGGGTGCGGATCCCGGCCAGCGCGGCGCCGGTGCGGGCCAGCGCGACCAGGTCGGCGGCGAGCCGAATCGGGTCCGGCGCGTCGCCCACGTCCAGCCAGCGCGCGTCCAGGCAGCGCTGGGTCTGCGCGATCTGCTCCCGGCTGAGCCGGCTCAGGCTGCCGGCCACGCCGAGCACCGGGCGGCCGCTGGGCACCGTGCCCAGCGCGCCGGCCAGGGCCGCGCCGAACGGTCCGGGGTCGACCGGCAACCAGCGCAGATCCCCCTCCAGGGCGTGGGTCGCGGCGGCCAGCGCGAGGGTCTCCACGTCGGCGTCGGTGATCGCGTCGCAGACCAGCATCCGCGCGCCCGGATCGCCCAGGGCACGGGCCAGCGCCGGCCGATCGCCGCGCACCACGTCGAGCGGGATGTGCGCGACGGTGTGCTCGCTCGTGGCGAACGTACCGAGCACGCAGGAGGACCTGACCGGGTGAAACGGGTCGCGGGCCGCCTCGCTGTCCGCGATCGGCACGCCGTGTACGCGGTGCACGCCGCCCTCGGTGGTCCGGCCGGCCTCGGGATGGGCCGGCACCACCAGCGCCCGCACCGGCGGCCCCGGGCGGGCGTCCAGCACGTGCAGCAGAGCGGCGGTCTCCGCGCCCGGGTTGCCGCGCAGCGTGCTGTCCACCCGCTTGGCCACCAGCGGGGTGTCCGGGAACACCGAGGCGCCCGCGACGACCCGGCGCGCGGCCTGGACGCCGGGCAGGTGCCGGGTGGCCAAATCGAGCACGAGCACGTCGGGGGCGCTGACGCACGTGCGCGGCGGCCCGCCGGTGACGAGTGTGCGCATCCCGCGCCGGGCGAAGCGCACCGCGGTGGCGTTGGCGCCGGTGAGGTCGTCGGCCAGGACAAGCACGCGTGGGCCGGATCGCGCCGTACTGTCTGTCAATTACGGTCCCGAATGTCAGATCAAGATCATCTTTGTGCGCTTCGTTCCGTGTCCCCGGGGAGTCTGGCTGCCCCCGCCGCGACGGTCAACGTGTATGGCCCGGTCTCGGTCGTTGACCGCTCGAACGGGTGATGCGAGGGTGCGTTTCTGCACGGGCGACGCCGTGTTGCGGTACAGCGAGACCACACGACAGACGGAGGAATTCGGCGATGACGACGGGTGCGACCGAGGCGTTTCGCGCTGCGCGCGACTTCCTGCTCGAACACCGCGAGGATCAGCCCACCGCGTGCCGGGACTTCCCGCGCCCCGAACCCGCCGAATTCAACTGGGCGCTCGACTGGTTCGACGCGATCGCGCGCGACAACGACACCACCGCGCTGTGGATCGTGGCCGAGGACGGCACCGACACCAAGGTCTCCTTCGCCGAGTTGTCCCGGCGTTCCGACCGGGTCGCCGGGTGGTTGCGGGCGCGGGGCGTGCGGCGCGGCGACCGGATCCTGCTCGTGCTCGGCAACCGGGTCGAGTTGTGGGAGGCGATGCTGGCCGCGATGAAGCTCGGCGCGGTGATCATCCCGGCCACCACGATGCTGGCGCCGGTCGACCTGACCGACCGGGTCACCCGGGGCGGCGTCGCGCACGTGATCGCCGAGTCGGCGGTGACGGCGGGCTTCGCCGAGGTGCCGGGCGAGTGGACCCGGATCGTGGTGGGCGAGCCGACCGAGGGCTGGCTGTCGTTCGACGACGCGCGGGTATCCGACGCCCCGTTCGCGCCCGACGGGCCGACCGCCGCAAGCGACCCGCTGCTGCTCTACTTCACCTCCGGCACCACCGCGCAGCCCAAGCTCGTCGGGCACACCCAGGCGAGCTATCCGATCGGGCACCTGTCCACCATGTACTGGATCGGCCTGCGGCCCGGCGACGTACACCTGAACATCTCCTCGCCCGGCTGGGCCAAGCACGCGTGGAGCAACTTCTTCGCCCCCTGGAACGCCGGTGCCACGATCCTGATCGTGCGTCAGGAGCGGTTCGCCGCCCGCCCGTTGCTGGACACCATGGTGCGCTGCGGGGCGACCTCGTTCTGTGCGCCGCCGACCGTGTGGCGGATGCTGGTCCAGGAGGACCTGGGCGCGTGGCGCACCTTGTTGCGCGAGGTGATCGGCGCGGGCGAGCCGCTGAACCCCGAGGTGATCGAACAGGTGCGGGCCGCCTGGGGGTTGACCATCCGCGACGGCTTCGGGCAGACCGAGACCACCGCGCAGATCGGCAACGCGCCTGGGCAGGAGGTCCGTCCGGGCTCGATGGGCCGCCCGCTGCCCGGATACACGGTGGCGCTGGTCGACCCGATCTCCGGCGAGGTGGTCACCGACACCGGCGCCGAGGGCGAGATCTGCCTCGAACTGGCCGCGCGCCCACTGGGTCTGATGGCCGGCTACCTCGACGACCCGGAGCGCACCGCCGAGTCGATGCGCGACGGTTTCTACCACACGGGCGACGTCGGCACCCGGGACGCGGACGGCTACATCACCTACGTGGGCCGCTCCGACGACGTGTTCAAGGCGTCCGACTACCGCATCTCGCCGTTCGAGCTGGAGAGCGTACTGATCGAGCACGACGCGGTGGCCGAGGCCGCCGTGGTGCCCTCGCCCGATCCGGTCCGGCTCGCGGTGCCCAAGGCGTACGTGGTGCTCGCCCCGGGGCACGAGCCCACCCGGGAGACGGCGCTGTCGATCCTGCGGCACGCGCGCGCGGTGCTCTCGCCGTACAAGCGGGTGCGCCGGATCGAGTTCGCGGAGTTGCCCAAGACCATCTCCGGCAAGATCCGCCGGGTCGAACTGCGGGGTAGAGAGCGCGAGTTGCACGACGAGGACCTGGCCTCGCGCGGCACCCTGGAATGGTTCGAGGAGGACTTCCCCGAGCTCAAGGGCAGCTGACCCGGGGCGGACGAACACCCGGTTCGCGCGGGGGCCGAGCCGGGCCCGGCCCCCGCGCGGCGGCTCAGATCTTGTCGGCGATGATCTTCGCGATCGCGATGTGCTGCGCGCGCGGCAGATCCTTCGCGGCGGGTGACAGGCTCACGTGCATGTCGACGATCACGTCGCCGTGCGTCTTGGCGAAGTAGACCTCGGGGACACTGGGCGCCGGGTAGCTGCCGGTGCCCGGCACGTACAGCGTGGGGAATGCGCCGAGGTCGGTGATCGGCTTGCCGTACTTCGACACCTCGTTCTTGGCCACCACGCTCTCCGGCGTGTCGGCGCCCTTGCTGCTGCGCAGGAAGTACTGCAGGGTCACCAGTCCGGAGTCGCCGGGCCCGTAGTAGCGGCAGGTGCGCAGCGTCTCGTCGTTCTTGGTGCGGGTGACCTCGGTGTTCAGCACACCCTTGAGCTCGGCGGGCGTGAGCAGTTCGCAGAACGCCTTGGGGTCGAGGTTGCCGGTACCGCCGGGCTTGGTGGTGCCGGGCGCCGTCGCCGGCGCGGTGCCCTTGCCCCCGCCGGGCTGGGTCGCGGGTGCGCCGGTCGCCCCGCCGGTCGAACCGCCGCCGGCACTCGCCTGGGGCGCGGCCGTGGCCGGATCCTTCTTCTTGTCGTCGTCACCCTTGACCTTGTCGGCCAGGCCGCAGCCGCTCGACAGAGCGATGACGGACGCGGCGACGAGCAGTCCCGAAAGGGCAGGCTTACGCAGGTACAACTGGTTCTCCATCCCCGTGTGGCGACCCGGCGCCGTCTTCCACCCCCGTGGACGCGTGACGGGACGTCACGCCGGCGCCGCTCGCTCGATGTTGCCGGTGCGTGTGTTCGGCAGGGTGAGGCTAATGCACGAAATGGCCCGCCGCTGAAGTGTCGTGGGAGCGATACCGTGCCGGATGTGACGATTACCGCAGGTGACTTCGACCGGCTCGGACGGGCGGCGGCGCTGGCTTGGGGAGGCGCCCGTACGGCACTGGGGGTGGTCGCGCTGCTCGACCCACCCCGCGTGGCCCGCCCCTGGATCGGCGACGACGCGAACCGCACCGGAGCGCTGGTGTTCGCCCGCGCCCTGGGCGGCCGCGACCTGGCCCTCGGCCTCGGAACCATGATCACCGCAGCACGCGGCGAACCGATCCGCCTATGGGCCCTGATGGCCGCCGCTGCCGACGTAGGCGACGTCCTGATCACCGCAGCACACGCCAAGGCCCTCCCCAGAGGCCACCGCACCATCATCGCAACCCTGGCCGCCGGCTCAGCCCTACTCGGCACAACCCTGGCCCTAACAGAACGCCACACCCCCTGAAACATCCCCCCGCCCCCCACCACTCCCCCACCCCGCGCGCAGCCCCCCATTGGCGCGTCAGCGCCCCCGACCCGGGCCAACCCTGGAGATCGACGCGCGCAGCGCGGAGAGCGGCGGAGCCGCAAAGTTTGGGCTGGGTGACCCGGAGCGAAGCGGAGGGACACCCAGCCCCGAGCGAGGGGCCGCTTTTCTGCGGAGGAGCGAAGCGGAGGAGCAGAAAAGCGGCCCCTCGCGAGCCGGCGCGAAGCGCCCAAAAAGAAGCAACGCCGCCGACACGACTGCGGCCCCCCGCCCCGCTCACGTCGCGACTCCGCCCACCCGCTTCCCGCCCCGCCCGAACCGGCGCGAAGCGCCCAACAACCAGAGCGCCACCCCAGGTCGCCGGGCAACCGGGGCGGCGCTCATACCCGTCACACCATCACGCCGAGGCCGAGGGCGCCCCCGCCGCGACCTCCAAAGCCAATCGCCGCTTGTTCCAAAACGCCACCACCTCGAGCAGCAGCCCCGCGACAACCGCCAAGCCAACCGCAGTCCACGGCATCTGCGTACCGACCAGCTTCAGTTCGAAGAACCGCTGCAACCACGGCACCGTCAACACCAAGGCGAATCCCGCGCCCATCACCAGCACCAGCGCTATCCGCCACCACGTATACGGCCGCGCGATGATCGCCAGCACCCACAAGCCGACCAAAAACAGCGTCAGCGTCGCGATCGAGGTCTCCGCCGTACGCGTGGCGTCCGTCGCCCCGTAGTGCGAACGAGCCAGCAGATACGCGGTGAACGTCGCGGTGCCCGCGATCACGCCGGAGGGCCCGGAGTAGCGCAGCACCCGCCTGACGAAGCCCGCCCGGGCCCGCTCCTTGTTCGGCGCCAGCGCCAGGAAGAACGCCGGCGTACCGATGGTGAACCACGCGAGCAGCGTCAGGTGCCGCGGCAGGAACGGATACGGCACGTTGGCGATGACCACCAGGATGGCCAGCAGCACCGAGTAGGCGGTCTTGGTGAGGAACAGGTTCGAGACCCGCTCGATGTTCCCGATCACCCGCCGGCCCTCGCCGACCACCGACGGCAGCGTGGCGAAGCTGTTGTCGAGGAGCACGATCTGCGCGACGCCCTTGGTGGCCTCGCTGCCCGAGCCCATCGACACGCCGATGTCGGCGTCCTTGAGCGCGAGCACGTCGTTGACGCCGTCGCCGGTCATCGCCACGTTGTGGCCGCGCGACTGGAGCGCGGCGACCATGTCCCGCTTCTGCTGCGGGGTGACCCGGCCGAAGACCGTGTTGGCCTCCAGCACGTCGGCCAGTTCGTTCTGATCGGTGGGCAGCGTCCGGGCGTCCACCGGGTGGTCGGCGCCCTTGATGCCCAGCTTGGCGGCCACCGCGCCGACCGAGATCGCGTTGTCCCCGGAGATGACCTTGGCGGCCACCCCCTGGTCGGCGAAGTAATCCAGCGTCGCGCCCGCGTCGTGCCGCAACCGCTGCTCCAGCACCACCAGCGCCGCAGGCGTGACATCGGCCCCGTCGGGGCCGCCGACCAGCGCGTCGACCGTGTCCGCGAGCGCGGCGTCGGTACGCACGAGCAGCAGCACCCGCAGGCCCTGCGCGCCGAGCCGCTCGGCCTCGCCCAGCAGGTCGCCGTGCGCCTGCGTGGTCACCAGCACCTCGGGGGCGCCGATCAGCCACGTGGCACGGGCGCCGGCCACCTCGAAGGTCGCCCCGCTGTACTTGCGCGCCGAGGAGAACGGCACGCTCTCCACCGAGGTCCAGCCCTGCTCGACCGGGCACTCGTCGATGATCGCGGCCAGGCTCGCGTTCGGCCGGGGCTCGGTGGTGCCGAGCGCGCCGAGCGCGGAGCGCACCGGCAGGCCCTCGGCCAGCTCGCGGACCTCGGCGACGTTCATCCCGCCCTCGGTCAGCGTGCCGGTCTTGTCCAGGCACACCACGTCGACCCGGGCCAGGCCCTCGATCGCGGGCAACTCCTGGACCAGGCACTGCTTGCGGCCCAGGCGCACCACGCCGACCGCGAAGGCCAGCGAGGTGAGCAGCACCAGGCCCTCGGGCACCATCGGCACGATGCCCGCGATCATCCGGGTCACCGCCTCGCGCCAGGTGGTGTCCTCCAGCCGGTACTGGCTGATGATCAGCGCGATCGAGGCCGGGAAGAGGATCCAGGTGACGTACTTGAGGATCGTGCTGATCCCGTTGCGCAGCTCGGACGCCACCAGCGTGAACTTGCTGGCCTCCTCCATCAGCTGCGCGGCGTACGCCTCGCGACCGACCCGGGTCGCGGTGAACGCGCCGTTGCCGGCCACCACGAAGCTGCCGGACATCACCGGGTCGCCCGGGCGCTTGATCACCGGGTCGGCCTCGCCGGTGAGCAGCGACTCGTCGATCTCGAGGTTGTCGGCCTCGACCACGACGCCGTCCACGGCGGCCTTGTCGCCCGCGCCCAGCTCGATCACGTCGTCGAGCACCAGTTCGGACGGGGACAGCGCGATGGCCTGTCCGTCGCGGCGCACCACCGGCTTGGACTCGCCGATCACCGCGAGGCGGTCCAGGGTGCGCTTGGCGCGCATCTCCTGGATGATGCCGATCCCGGTGTTGGCGATGATCACGAAGCCGAACAGGCCGTCCTTGACCGACCCGACGGACAGGATGATCAGCCAGAGCACGCCGATGACGGCGTTGAACCGGGTGAAGACGTTCGCCTTGACGATCTCGGTGGTGGATCGGCTCGACCGCACGGGGACGTCGTTGACGTCGCCTCGCGCGACCCGTTCCGCGACGTCCGCGGTGGTCAGTCCGACGCCGAGGCGCACGTTCGGTTCGCTTTCTTTCCCGTCGGGTCTGTCGACCGGCGGGATGGCTGTCGTCTCTCCGGGCCCGGCGCCCGGCAACGGCTGAGTCATGGGTCTACCGTAAGTGCCCGGGGTGATCCCGGTTGGCGGTGGGCCGACCGTTGTGATCCGCCCACCGCCGCGGCGCCCTATTCGACGACCGTGACCGGTCCCAGATCGAGGGCTTCCATGGGCTCGCGGATCTTGTCCGCGTCACCGACGAGCACCGCCACCAGGCGCGCGGGATCGAAGCCGCGCGTGGCCGCCTCGGCGGCGTCCTTGGTGGCCACGTCGGCCAGCTTCAGGTAGAGCTCGGGCAGATAGCCGTCGGGCAGCCGCTCGGCGGCCATGTCGGCGAGCGAGTCGCACACCGCGCGCGGCGTCACGTACTTCAGCGGCGCGACCCCCACGATGCTCTGCACGGCCGCGTCCCGCTCGCCGTCGGTCAGGCCCTCGGCGGCGAGTGTGCGCAGCACGGTGACCAGGTCCGCGACGGCCGGTCCGGTGACGTCGGTCTCCACCGAGCCGTGGATGGCGAGCAGCGAGCCGTTCGGCAGCGACTGGTTCGCCGCCCGCACGCCGTAGGTGTAGCCCTTCTCCTCGCGCAGGACCCGGTCCAGGCGCGAGGTGAGGGTGCCGCCCAAGCAGTAGGTGCCGATGGTCAGCGCCGGCCACGAGGCGTCCTCGCGGCCCGGGCCGATCCGGCCCACCAGCAACTGCGTCTGCACACTGCCGGCGCGGTGCACGATCACCACGCGCGCGTGGTCGTCGGCGACCACCGGGCCCGGCCGCGAGGGCTCGGCGGGCGACGCGCTCCAGGTGCCGATGGTGCGCTCCAGCACACCCGTGACATCGACGCCCGCGAAGTCGCCGACCACCACGAGGGTGGCGGTCTGCGGGCGCACGTGCGCGGTGAAGAAGTCCCACACCGCCGCCCGGTCCACCCGCGCGACGCTCTCCGCGGTGCCCGCGCGCGGCCGGGACAGCCGCACCGCGTCGTCGAACAGCGTCGCGTTCAGCGCGAACGCCGCGCGCCGGGGCGGGCTGGCCATCTCGTGCACGATCTCGTCCAGCCGCTGGCGCACCAGACGGTCCACCTCGGCGGCCGGGAACGCCGGCGCCCGGACCGCGTCGGCGAGCAGCCCCAAGGCCCGCTCCAGGCGCGAGGCCGGCACGTCGAGCGCGACCCGCACACCGGGGTGGTCGGCGTCGGTGTCGATCGTCGCGCCGCAGCTCTCCAGTTCGGCGGCGAACTCCTCCGCGCCCATCCGATCCGTGCCCTCGGTGAACGCGCGCGCCATGATCGTGGCGACGCCCTCGCACTCGGTCGGCTCGGCGGCCAGCGGCGAGTCGAGCACCAGCTCGACCGCCACCACCTTCTGTCCGGGCCGGTCCACCCGCAACACCGCGAGGCCGTTGCCGAGCACCGAGCGCTCGGGCGCGGGGAAGGTCCATTCGCGGGCCGCTCCCGCGCCGGGGCGCGGGTGGAACACCATCTCGCCGGTCTGGGTCACGCGACCTGCTCCTCGTTCTCGTCCGCGTCGTCGGTCGGTTCGTACACGAGCACCGCACGGTTGTCCGGCACCAGGCGCTCGGCGGCAACCGCCCGCACCTCCTCGGCCGTGATGTCCAACAGCCGATCCAGCGCGGTGAACGCCAGGTTCGCGTCGCCGAACAGCGTCGCGTAGCGGCACAGTTCGTCGGCCCGACCGCCGACGGTGGCCATCGTGTCCAGGTAGGCGCGCTCCAACTGGGCCTGCGCGCGCTCGAGTTCGGCCGGGGTGGGGCCCTCCTCGGCGAACCGGGCGAACTCCTCGGCCAGCGCCGCGTCGATCGCCGCCACCGCGCCCGAGCCGGACGCCTTCACATCGAGCATGGCCACCGAAGCGGTCCCGGACAGCCGCATCAGACCGACCCCGGCGTACACCGCGAGTTCGTCGTGCCGCACCAGGCGGGTGTTCAGCCGCGAACTCTCCCCCTCGCCCAGCACGGTCAGCGCGATGTCGGCCGCGTCGGCGCCCCGGGTGCCGTCGGCCGGCATCCGGTAGGCGGCCATCAGCGCGGGCGAGGGCACCTCCTCGTGCACCGTCTCGCGCAGCTCGGCGCCGATCACCGGCGCCAGTGCGCCGTCGGCCGGCACCGGCTTGCCGTCGTGCGCGGGGATCGTGCCGAAGTACTTCTCCACCCAGGCCAGCGTCTGCTCGGGGTCCACGTCGCCGACGATCGCCAGGACCGCGTTGTTCGGCGCGTAGTAGGTCCGGAAGAAGGCCCGGCAGTCCTCCAGGGAGGTGGCGTCCAGGTCGGCCATCGAACCGATCGGCATGTGGTGGTAGGGGTGGCCCTCGGGGAAGGCCATCGCCACGAGCCGCTCCCACGCGGTGCCGTAGGGCACGTTGTCGTAGCGCTGCCGGCGCTCGTTCTTGACCACGTCGCGCTGGTTGTCCAGGCTCTCCTCGGTCAGTGCCTGCAGCAGCCCGCCCATGCGGTCCGCCTCCAGCCACAGCGCGAGTTCCACCTGGTGCGCGGGCATCGTCTCGAAGTAGTTCGTGCGCTCGAAGCTGGTGGTGCCGTTGAGCGAACCACCCGCCGACTGCACGAACTCGAAGTGCTCGTTGCCGTGCACGTTGGCCGAGCCCTGGAACATCAGGTGCTCGAAGAGGTGCGCGAGCCCGGTCCGCCCGGGCCTTTCGTGCCGTGAACCCACGTCGTACCAGAGGCAGACGGCGGCCACGGGGTCGACGTGGTCCTCCGAGAGCACCACGCGGAGCCCGTTGCCGAGGGTGTGCGTGGTCGCGGTGAACCCCAACGATGCAGTCGCCGGTCCTGCCATAAGCCCATCCGTCCTCTCCTGGAGGGTGACCGCCGCGACGGCGGCCACCCTCACCCTAACGACGCGCGGGACCGGTTCGACTCCCGCTCGCGGGGCTGTTCGCGACGGGCGAAGCGGGACGCGCGGAGCTACTGCTGGTAGCCCTCGACCTGGCGCGCGGGACGCGCCGCGGCCGTCTCCGGATCCGCGCCGGCGTCGCGCAGCGCCTGACGCTGCCTCAGCAGATCCCAGCACCGGTCCAGTTCGGCCTCCACCTCGGCGAGCCGCCCGTGTTCCTCGTCGGTGGTGAGCGCGCCTTGCGCAAGTCGGTCGCGCAAGGCACGCTCCTGCTCGACCATGTCGGTGATGCGGTCGCGGATCTGCTTGTCGTCCATCGCGCGGAACCTTTCTTCCTCCTGCTCGAACGGCGGCCGGGAACTGCGGCACAACCGTGGGCCAAAGGGCTGTCCTTCCCCCCTCGCACGGCCCCCAAGCACGCTGTCACCCGGGTCGATGCACTCACTTGTCGCACCGGCGCGCCACAATGGGCACGCCGTGCGGGCCGTCCCCGGCCGCGCCGCCCTCGGGCGGACACGGGAGACACGGCCCGGCGCCGGCCCGAAGAAGCAAAGGAGCAACGCCGCGCATGGCCCGCCGTAGTACGAAAACCTCCGGTCCGCAGCCACCCGACGACTTCGAGGAACGCATCCTCGACATCGACGTCGTCGACGAGATGCAGGGCTCCTTCCTGGAGTACGCCTACTCGGTGATCTACTCGCGGGCACTGCCGGACGCCCGCGACGGGCTCAAGCCCGTACATCGCCGCATCCTGTACCAGGCCGCCGAGATGGGCCTTCGCCCCGACAAGGGCTACGTCAAGTGCGCCCGCGTCGTGGGCGAGGTGATGGGCAAGCTGCACCCGCACGGTGACGGCCCCATCTACGACACCCTGGTGCGCATGGCGCAGCCGTTCTCGATGCGCCTGCCGCTGATCGACGGCCACGGGAACTTCGGCTCCCTCGGCGGCGACGACCCGCCCGCCGCGATGCGCTACACCGAGTCCCGGCTGTCCACGGCCGCGATGTTGATGGTCGACTCGATCGACGAGGACGTCGTCGACTTCGGCCCCAACTACGACGGCCAGGAGCAGGAACCGGGCGTGCTGCCCGCCGCGTTCCCGAACCTGCTCGTCAACGGCGCGTCCGGGATCGCGGTCGGCATGGCGACCAACATGCCGCCGCACAACCTGGTCGAGGTGGTCGCCGCCGCCCGGCACCTGATCCGCCACCCCACCGCCGACCTCGACGACCTGATGCGCCACGTGCCCGGCCCCGACCTGCCCACCGGCGGTCGGATCGTCGGCCTCGGCGGTGTCCGCGACGCCTACGAGAAGGGCCGCGGCACGTTCAAGATCCGGGCGACCGCCACGGTCGAGTCGGTCACCGCGCGCCGCAAGGGCATCGTGGTCACCGAACTGCCGTACAACGTCGGCCCGGAGCGGGTGATCGCCAAGATCAAGGAGCTGGTGCAGTCCAAGAAGGTCCAGGGCATCGCCGACCTGAAGGACCTCACCGACCGCTCGCACGGCTTGCGCCTGGTCATCGAGATCAAGAACGGCTTCAACCCCGAGGCGATCCTCCAGCAGCTCTACAAGCTGACGCCGATGGAGGAGACGTTCGGCATCAACAACGTCGCCCTGGTCGACGGCCAGCCGCTCACCCTGGGTCTGAAGGAACTGCTCCAGGTCTACGTGGACCACCGCTTCGAGGTGGTCCGCCGGCGCAGCGAGTTCCGCCGCCGCAAGCGCCAGGAGCGCCTGCACCTGGTCGACGGCCTGCTGGTCGCGCTGATCGACATCGACCGCGTGATCGAGCTGATCCGCTCCAGCGACAACTCCGCCCAGGCGAAGGAACGCCTGATGGAGACGTTCTCGCTGTCCGACATCCAGGCGTCCTACATCCTGGACACCCCGCTGCGCCGGCTCACCCGGTTCGACCGGATCGAACTGGAGGCCGAGCAGGAGCGGCTGCGCGCCGAGATCGCCGAGCTGACCAAGATCCTGGACGACGACAAGCTGCTGCGGAAGGTCGTCTCCGACGAGTTGGCCGCGGTGTCCAAGAAGTACGGCACGCCGCGCCGCACGGTCCTGCTCGAATCGGCCGACGTCCCCGCCGCGGCGGTCCCGCTGCAGGTCACCGACGCGCCGTGCTCGGTCCTGCTGTCCTCGACCGGCCTGCTGGCCCGCACCTCCACCGGCGGCCCGCTGCCGCCCGAGGGGGGCCGGGCCAAACACGACCTGGTGGTCTCCTCGGTCGCGGCGACGGTGCGCGGCGAGGTCGGCGCGGTCACCAGTACCGGCAGGCTGCTGCGGATCAACGTGGTCGACCTGCCCGCGCTCCCGGAGACCGCGACCGCGCCGAACCTGGCCGGCGGCGCCCCGCTGTCCGAGTTCGTCTCCCTGGAGTCCGACGAGCGTGTGGTGTGCCTGACCACGCTCTCCGCCGACTCCCCCGGGCTCGCGCTCGGCACCGCGCAGGGGGTGGTCAAGCGGGTCGTGCCGGACTATCCGGCCAACAAGGACGACCTGGAGGTGATCGCGCTGCGCGACGGCGACTCGATCGTCGGCGCGGTCGAGTTGCGCACCGGCGAGGAGGACCTGGTCTTCATCACCGACGACGCGCAGCTGTTGCGCTTCCAGGCGTCCATGGTCCGGCCCCAGGGCCGCCCGGCCGGCGGCATGGCCGGCATCAAGCTTGGCGACCGGCAGTCCGTGCTCTCGTTCACCGCGGTCGACCCGGGCGCCGACGCGGTGGTGGTCACCGTGGCCGCGTACAGCGGCGACGCGCTGTTCGGCGCGGAACACGGCACCTGCAAGGTCACCCCGTTCGCCGAGTATCCGCGCAAGGGCCGGGCCACCGGCGGGGTGCGCTGTCAGCGCTTCCTCAAGGGCGAGACCACGCTGCGCCTGGCCTGGGCGGGCCCGGCGCCGGCACGCGGCTCCGACGCCAAGGGGCAGCCGGTCGAGCTGCCCACCCCGGACCCGCGTCGGGACGGCTCGGGCACCCCGCTGGCCAAGCACGTCGAAGTGGTCGGCGGTCCACCCGGCGCGGTCTGACCGAGGAGCCCGCCCCACGGGCCGGCTCCCACGAAACGGGCCCCCGCGGCGTCCCTCGCCGCGGGGGCCTCTCCCGTCCCGGGGCGTCCCGACCACGGCCGGGACGCCCGCTCAGCGCGCCGCGAACTTCTCCAGCAGTTCGATCGAGCGCGTGTACTTCTTGCGCAGTCTCACCTGCGTCGCCGGATCGAGCTGACCCAGGCGGGCCTCGGACCGGTTGTCCGCGATGTCCGCCCGCTTGACCACCAACGCGATCGGGTCCGCCGCCGCGCGGGCCATGCTGCGCTCCAGCGGCTCGCCGGGCAGCTTGGACAGTGCGATCACCGCGGCCACCACCTGCTCCGGCACACCGGCGGCGCGCAGGTCGTCCGCACCCACCGGCGTGTCCTCGATCACATCGTGCAGGACCGCCGCCATCCGCGTGTAGGTCCCCTCGACGTGCTGCATCACCCGCAGCGGGTGCGTGATGTACGGGTGACCACCCTTGTCCAACTGACCGTCGTGCGCGGCCCTGGCGAGCGCCACCGCGTCGTCCAACGTGAAGCCGGCTATCGCCGGGCTCCCGTCGGTCCGTCCCTGGGGCATGGCCGCCTCCCATCGTTACCGTGTGCAACAACCGTACCGGGATCACCCGATCGGGGCGCTCGGGGCGGGGCCGATCCGGTGCCCGCCTCCGCTGCGGCTGTACCGTGCACGGTCGTGGAAACCTGCGTCTTTCTCTCGCACGAACTGGCCGAGCCGATGGCCGGCACCGCCCCCACCACGCGCGGATGGCTGCTGATCGAGCATCCCGGGCCGTGGGCGGCGAAGGCGCTGGTGGACAGCCGGGGTCTGGCCGACGGCGTGGGTCGCGAACTGGAGGCGCGCGCGGCACGGGCGGGCTTTCGCGCGACGCTGATCCGCAGGCCCGACGAGACGGGCGCGCGGGCCGAGGCGGAACCGGCCGAGCCCGACGCGCCGCGCACGGTCTTCCTGGCCTGGACCGAGCCGGGCGCGACCTGGCTGCGCCGCCTGCTCGTGAGCGACGTCACCGAGCTGCTCGCCCACGATTTCGCCGCGCTCGCCGGACCGGTCGAGCCCTCGGTGGGCGAACCGGTCGCCGAGCCGTTGATGCTGATCTGCACGAACGGCAAGCGCGACCGCTGCTGCGCGGTCGAGGGCCGCCCGCTGGCCGCCGCCCTCGCCACGAGCTTCCCGGAGGCCACGTGGGAGGCCACCCACCTGGGCGGGCACCGATTCGCCCCGACCGCCGTGGCGCTGCCCCAGGGCTACCTGTACGGCCGCCTGGACCCCGTCGCGGCCGGCGCCGTGCTCACCGCCGCACGCCGCGGCGAGATCGCACCGGAGCACTGCCGGGGCCGGGCCACCTGGTCCCGCGCCGGCCAGGCCGCCGAACTCGCGGTCCGGGAGGAGTGCGGCGAGCGCCGGGCCGACGCCCTGTCGGTGCACGACGAGCGGGCCGAGGACGACGGCGGGTGGACCGTACTCGTCCACCACGTCGACGGGCGCCGCTGGACCGTGGTCGTGAACCCGCGCGAGGAGGCCCCGGCCCGGCCGGAGAGCTGCGGCAAGGGCGGCGGCCTCCCGATCAGCATGCGGGCCAGGGTGGCGGCGACCTCGCGTCAGTAGGCGCCCGCCCCGGTCAGCGAACGCACCTCCATCTCGGCGTACTTCGCCGCGTCCGCCTCCTCGTCCGAGCGCAACGTGCCGATCCAGCCGCACAGGAAGCCGATCGGGATGGACACGATCCCCGGGTTCTCCAGCGGGAACCAGTGGAAGTCGACACCGGTCACCAGCGGCGTCTTGCCCCCGGAGACCACCGGCGAGAACAGCACGAGCACAAGCGCCGAGCCGAGCCCGCCGTAGATCGCCCACACCGTGCCGTTGGTGTTGAACCGCCGCCAGAACAGCGTGTAGAGCAGCGTGGGCAGATTCGCCGAGGCGGCCACCGCGAAGGCGAGCGCGACCAGGAAGGCGACGTTGAGCTTCTGCGCGGACAGGCTCAGCCCGATCGCGATCCCGCCGATCACGATCGCGGACAACCGCGCCGCCCGCAGTTCGCTCTTCTCCTCGGTCGCCTCCTTGCGGATCACGTTCGTGTACAGGTCGTGCGCGAACGACGCCGAAGAGGCCAGGGTCAGCCCGGCCACCACCGCCAGGATGGTCGCGAACGCCACCGCCGCGATCACCGCGAGCAGCACCACACCGCCGAACGTGTCCGGCCCGCCGCCCAGTTCCTCCGCGAGCAGCGGCAGCGCGGTGTTGCCCGCCGCGTTCGACTTGCGGATCTTGTCCGACCCGAGCACCGCCGCCGCGCCGAACCCGAGCACGATGGTGAGCAGGTAGAACGTGCCGATCAGCCCGATCGCCCACATCACCGAGTGCCGCGCGGCCCGCGCGGTGGGCACGGTGTAGAACCGCACCAGGATGTGCGGCAGCCCCGCGGTGCCGAGCACCAGGGCGATGGCCAGGCTGATGAAGTCCAGTCGGCTGGTCAGGTTCTTCCCGTACTTCAGGCCCGGTTCGAGGAACTGCTGCCCGTGGCCGCTGGTGTGCGCGGCGGTGTGCAGCAACGCGTCGAGATCGAAGTGGAATCGCCACAGGACCAGCAGGGTCATCAGGATCGCGCCGCCGAGCAGCAACACCGCCTTGACGATCTGGATCCAGGTGGTGCCCTTCATCCCGCCGAAGGTCACGTAGACCACCATCAGCGCGCCGACCCCGACGATCGTCCAGGTCTGCGCCGAGCCGCCGCTGTCGCCGAGCAGCAGCGCCACCAGCGTGCCCGCGCCGACCATCTGGGCGATCAGGTAGAAGATCGAGACCACGATCGTCGCGGCGCCGGCGGCGGTGCGCACCGGCCTGCGGCTCATCCGGAACGCCACCACGTCGGCCATGGTGAACCGGCCGCAGTTGCGCACGAGTTCGGCCACGAGCATGAGCACGACCAGCCACGCGACCAGGAAGCCGATCGAGTACAGGAAGCCGTCGTAGCCGAACAGCGCGATCAGCCCGGCGATGCCCAGGAAGGACGCCGCCGACATGTAGTCGCCCGCGATCGCGAGCCCGTTCTGCGCGGCGGAGAACTCCCGCCCGCCGGCGTAGAAGTCGTTGGCCGTGCGGTTGTTGCGACTGGCCCACACGGTGATGCCGAGGGTGATCAGCACGAAGACCACGAACAGCAGGCCGGTCAGGCCGCGATGGCCGGCGGCGGCCGCCAGGTGCGGGCCGGTCATCGGAACATCTCCTGGGTCTCCCAGCGCAGGTTCAGCGCCGCGCGGTCGCGCTTGGCCCGGGCGTTGCGCGCGTACGCCCACGTGATCGCGAAGGTGCTCGCGAACTGGAGCAGCCCGAACGCCAGCGCGACGTTGAACGTGCCCAGGAGCCGGTGCGCCATGAAGTGCCGCGCGAACGTGGACGCGAACACGTAGAGCAGGTACCACGCGAGGAAGGCCAGCGACATCGGGAAGACGAAGTCGCGGTAGCGGCGCCGAATCTCCTGGAACTCGGGGCTCGCCTGCACGCGCAGGTAGATCTCCGCCGCCGGATCCGGCTCCGGGTCGCCGAACGGCACACCCAGGGTGGGTGTGGGTCGGTACGAACTGGTCGTCACCGTAGCTCTCCTCGTCGATCGCCGAACCGCGCGATGCCTCCCGGTCCGAGCGCCGACACAGGCGTTCGATGGGACTGGTGTTCAGCATGGTCAGCGGGCGCGGGCCGCACGGCCAGGTTCTGCGCGATTCACCTGTACGGATGAACCACCGGCACGGCCGCGCTCCTGGCGCCGCCATGCGTCGTGGAATCGTCTGGCCAACGAGGGGTCGAGCTCCGCCGATACGGGAGACCGGTCGGTCACACGCCAATGAGTGACATTGGTCCTTCTATCGCAGATATACGGAGTGTTTGGTCAGGATGTCCCGATCATGAAAAAGCCGGGCCCGATGGGACGAATCCCACCGGGCCCGGCGTGTGTGCGACGGGAGTCCTCGAACCGGGATCCCCGGTGCGAGGGACCTCGATTCAGGCGTCGATGCGCGACCGGTCGAGCAGCGACGCGGAGTTGGTGATGAACTCCTTGCGCGGCGCGACCTCGTTGCCCATCAGCAGGTCGAACACCCGCTCCGCCGCCTCCAGATCGCCGAGGTTGATCCGGCGCAGGGTGCGGTGTCGGGGGTCGACCGTGGTCTCCGCGAGCTGATCGGCATCCATCTCGCCCAGGCCCTTGTAGCGCTGGACCGGGTCCTTCCAGGCCACGCCCTTGCGCTCGAATTCGAGCAGCGTGCGCCGGAGTTCGCCGTCGGAGTAGGTGTAGACGTACTTGTCCTGGCCCTTCTTCGGCCGGGACAACTCGATCCGGTGCAGCGGCGGGACCGCGGCGAACACCCGGCCGGCCTCGACCATCGGGCGCATGTAGCGCTGGAAGAGGGTCAGCAGCAGGCAGCGGATGTGCGAGCCGTCGACGTCGGCGTCGGCCATGAAGATGATCTTGCCGTAGCGGGCCTGGTCGATGTCGAAGGTGCGCCCCGAGCCGGCCCCTATCACCTGGATGATCGCGGCGCACTCGGCGTTCTTGAGCATGTCCGAAACGGACGCCTTCTGCACGTTCAGGATCTTGCCCCGAATCGGCAGCAGGGCCTGGAACTCCGAGTTGCGGGCGAGCTTGGCGGTGCCGAGCGCGGAGTCGCCCTCGACGATGAACAACTCGCTGCGGTCGACGTCGTCGCTGCGGCAGTCGGCCAGCTTGGCGGGCAGCGCCGAGGTCTCCAGGGCCGTCTTGCGACGCTGGGCCTCCTTGTGCTGCCGCGCGGCGATCCGGGTGCGGGCCGCCGAGACGACCTTCTCCAGGACGGCGCGCGCCTGCGCCTTGTGGTCGCGCCCGGTGGAGGTCAGGAACGCCTTGAGTTCCTTGGACACCACGTTCTGCACGATCCGCGCGGCGGCCGAGGTGCCCAGCACCTCCTTGGTCTGCCCCTCGAACTGCGGCTCGGCCAACCGGACGGTGACCACGGCGGTCAGCCCCTCGGTGGCGTCGTCCTTGGTGATGTCGTCCTCGGCCACGCGCAGCAGCTTGGTCGAGCGCAGCGCGTCGTTGACCGTGCGCCGCAGCGCCTGGTCGAACCCGGCGACGTGGGTGCCGCCCTTGGGGGTGGCGATGATGTTCACGAACGAGCGCAGCGTCGAGTCGTAGCCGGTGCCCCAGCGCAGCGCCACGTCGACGCCCAGCTCGCGCTGGACCTCGGTGGGCACCATGTGTCCCTGCTCGTCGAGCACGGGCACGGTTTCCTTGAACGTGCCGGAGCCGGTGAAGCGCAACACGTCGCAGAGCGCGCGGTCGGGAGCGAGGTATTCGCAGAACTCGCTGATCCCGCCGGAGTAGTGAAAGACCTGTTCGTCTACTTCGCCCTGATTCGCCCCATTACGCTCGTCGCGAACAACGAGGGTCAGTCCGGGCACCAGGAACGCGGTCTGGCGGGCCCGCGCGTGGAGCAGTTCGAGGTCGAGGGCGGCGTCCTTGAGGAAGATCTGCCGGTCCGCCCAATAGCGGGTCCGGGTCCCGCTCTTGGCCTTGGCGATCTTCTTGATTCGGCGCAGTCCGTTACCACTGCTGAACGGAGCGTCGGCGCCGAGGTCGGCGAACTCGCCGGGCACGCCGCGGCGGAACGAGATGGCGTGGGTGTGTCCGCCGCGGTCCACCTCGATGTCGAGTCGGGCGGACAGGGCGTTGACCACCGACGCGCCGACGCCGTGCAGGCCGCCGGACGCGGCGTAGGAACCGCCGCCGAACTTGCCACCGGCGTGCAGCTTGGTCATGACGACCTCGACACCGGACAGGCCGGTCTTGGGCTCCACGTCGACGGGAATACCGCGACCGTTGTCCCGAACCTCCACCGAGCCGTCCGCGTGCAGGAGCACCTCGATCCGGTCGCCGAAGCCCCCGAGGGCCTCGTCGACCGAGTTGTCGATGATCTCCCACAGACAGTGCATCAGGCCCCGACTGTCGGTGGAGCCGATGTACATGCCGGGGCGCTTGCGGACCGCGTCCAGACCCTCGAGGACGAGGAGGTGCCGTGCGGTGTAGTTCGAGTGGTCGGGCTCGCCCGCCAGGAGCGCGGTGGACTGCGCGGTCGTCTGGGCGGTCACGCGGTGCAACTCCTCGCATGTAGTCGAGTAGTCGGATCGCCGCGTACGCGTCGATCCGTACGGCGCGTTCGCGGTGTGTCGAACCCACCGAAGTGGGCCCGGTGATCACCCTCGTCGCGCCGGAGAGCAAGGCTACCGGGGCCGGAAGACACCCCGACGACGGCTCGCCGCCGCATACTAGCCGGCATCCGAACACATCTTCGACCACCCGATCGGGTGGCCGGCATGAACCGTACGCGCACAGGGCACGTCCTATGCACAAGGAACGAGTTGCAAAAGGGGTGTGCCGAGAAGCTGTTGAACATGACACGATCACCCCGGGAACGTTCGAGGCTGATTTGATGTTGGACATCGATGAAGGCTTCGTCGAGTAGAGAAGAGGCGACGTGAATTCGGTTCTGAC
This sequence comes from Embleya australiensis, assembly GCF_051903075.1. Taxonomy (NCBI): domain Bacteria; kingdom Bacillati; phylum Actinomycetota; class Actinomycetes; order Kitasatosporales; family Streptomycetaceae; genus Embleya; species Embleya australiensis. The sequence continues at coordinate 5,544,092 of NZ_CP182422.1, read as the reverse complement.
ACCCGCCAGTCCGTTGACGGCCGCCGACCGTTGTGATCGGTGCGGCGCCCAGGCATACCTTCGGGTTGTCCTTTCCAGCGGCGGCGAACTGCTGTTCTGTGCGCACCACGCCCGCAAGTTCGAGCCGGAACTTCGGAAGGTGGCCGTGGAGATACAGGACGAGACCGACCGCCTCACGGCGGTCCCCGTTACCGCACCGGACGACGACAACTGACCAAACAGCCGACCCTCTGAGATCCCGACGAGCAGACATCGCGCCGATGGCGGCCACCGAGGTGGCCGCCATCGGCGTCTGTCCCGCGCACCCGCCCGCCTCAGGGCAGGTGGTCGGGGTCCGAAACGTGCGTGATATCCCTCACAATCCGGCGGCATCCCGGATGTCCCGGACGAACGCGGCGACCCGGGTGTACACGCCCGGCTTGCCCGCCAGTGCACATCCGTCGCCCCAGGACACGATCCCGGCGACTCGGCCGCCGATCAGCAGCGGTCCGCCGCTGTCCGCGCTGCACGCGTCCTTGCCGCCCCGCTTCTCCCCCGCGCACACCATCGACGCGGCGTCGTAGGTGCCGTACCGCCCACCCGGATACGCGGTACCGCACGTGGCATCGGACACCACCGGCACGGTGACCTGCCGCAGCGTCGGGGAGTAGTCGCCCCGTCCCGTGGTGTCACCCCAGCCGACCACCGTCGACGGGGTGTCGACGGCGTACACGTCCTCGTCCGCGCCGACCAGCGACGCACTGCCGGTGCTCAGCGGCTCCTCCAGGGTCAGCACCGCCCAGTCGCCCGAGATCCAGGCGGCGTCGAAATCCGGGTTCACGTACACCGAGCCGACCGCGACCTCGCGGCCCGCGGTGGTGCGCAGATCGGTCCGGCCCTGGATCACCTTGAGATCCGGGCGATCGTCGCGTTTTCCGTTCTGGTCGAACATGCAGTGCGCGGCGGTCAGCACCTTCGTGGGTGCGATCAGCGTGCCACCGCAGAACTGCCCCGATCGCGCGGAGCCGTACTCGGCACGACTGGAGAGGGCCACCGCCCACGGATAGGTCGCGGTGTCGGCGGGCGACCCGCCGACCACGCCGCGCGGGGGCCCGGCGGGCGCGGAGGGCGCGGCCCCCGTCAGGACCGCCGCGACCACGATCGCGGCCAACGCGGCCGCCGATCCTCGTGTGTACCGCCGGAAACTGCTGCGTTCGTTCCGCTCGGGCGCTCGCACCATCATGGGGAACCTCTCGCCGGCTACCGTCAGGTAGTATCCGGTGCCCAGGCGTGACGATCCGGAATCCTTCGCCCCGGCGAACGGGTGATTGAACCGCGTCCGCACACACGAAGGCCCCGGATGGTGTATCCGGGGCCGTGCGGACGGGTCGATCGGGTCGGTCGGATCAGTCGAGGTAGTCGCGCAGCACCTGGGAGCGGGAGGGGTGGCGCAGCTTGGACATCGTCTTCGACTCGATCTGTCGGATGCGCTCGCGGGTGACGCCGTAGACCTTGCCGATCTCGTCCAGCGTCTTCGGCTGACCGTCGGTGAGCCCGAAGCGCATCGACACCACACCCGCCTCGCGCTCGGAGAGCGTGTCGAGCACCGAGTGCAACTGTTCCTGGAGCAGGGTGAAGCTGACCGCGTCGGCGGGCACGACCGCCTCGGAGTCCTCGATCAGGTCGCCGAACTCGCTGTCCCCGTCCTCGCCGAGGGGGGTGTGCAGCGAGATCGGCTCGCGGCCGTACTTCTGCACCTCGATGACCTTCTCGGGGGTCATGTCGAGTTCCTTGGCCAGTTCCTCCGGGGTGGGCTCGCGGCCCAGGTCCTGGAGCATCTGGCGCTGAACGCGGGCGAGTTTGTTGATCACCTCGACCATGTGGACCGGGATGCGGATCGTCCGCGCCTGGTCGGCCATGGCCCGGGTGATCGCCTGCCGGATCCACCAGGTGGCGTAGGTGGAGAACTTGTAGCCCTTGGTGTAGTCGAACTTCTCCACGGCGCGGATCAGACCCAGGTTGCCCTCCTGGATCAGGTCCAGGAAGAGCATGCCGCGGCCGGTGTAGCGCTTGGCCAGCGAGACCACCAGGCGGAGGTTGGCCTCAAGCAGGTGGTTCTTCGCCCGGCGGCCGTCCTCGGCGATGATCTCCAGTTCCATCCGGAGCTTGGGTTGCACCTTCTCGCCGGAGCCCAGCTTGTCCTCGGCGAACAGGCCGGCCTCGATCCGCTTGGCGAGGTTGACCTCCTGCTCGGCGTTGAGCAGCGGGACCTTGCCGATCTGCTTGAGGTAGTCCTTGACCGGGTCGGCGGTGGCGCCCGCGGCGGCGACCTGCTGGGCCGGCGCGTCGTCCTCGTCGTCGGAGAGGATGAAGCCCTTGCTCTCCGGCTCGTCGGGTACCGCGTCCTCGACGACCACGTCGGGCTCGTCGGGCAACTCCTCGGCGTCCGGCTCGGCTTCGCCGGCCGTCTTCTTGGCGGCGACCTTCTTCGGCGCGGCCTTCTTGGCGCCGGCGGCGGCGGTCTTCTTCGCGGCGGCCTTGCGCGGCGCGGCGGCGGGTGCCGGGGCGGCCTCGGCGATCGGGTCCGAAGCGGCGTTCTCGTCGGGTGTCGTGGCGCTGGTGGTCGGCTCCGCCGTGATACCGGGAGGCGTGAAGCCGGGCGCCGTGCCGCCGGGCGCGGGGGCGGCCGGCACGGGGGCGGCCGCGGCGCGGTTGGTGACGACGGTCTTGGTCGCCGTGCGCTTGGCCGCGCTCTTCGCCGCCACGCTCTTGCGACTGCGCTTGGGCGCCGCCGAGTCCGCGGCACTGACCATGATGGTCACCCCCTCCTGGTCGAGGACCTGGTTGAGGCTGCGCAGGACGTTCTTCCACTGGGTGGCCGGAATCTGGTCGGCCTCGAACGCCTGGCGCACCTCGTCGCTGGCGATGTACCCCTGGGCCTCACCCCGCTCGATCAACGACTTCACATTGACGAATTCGGCGATCTCGGGCGGGAGCGAACGGGATGTGCTGGCCGACACAAACAACCTCTCGACGATCTGGACGGCGTCACGGCCTGGTGAACAGGCAGGCGCCGCCAAGCGAACGACACTCGGGCGGACAGCGCGTGGTTCCGGCAAACCGGTTGCACTCGAGTCAGCGCTTCGGCTTGTTTTGCTATTCCCGAACGGCTGCCACCTTCGTACTCATCGGGCCAGGCGAAGAAGTGTTACGCGCCCCTTCAGTGGCGCAGCTCACACGATTCCCCCTTGCGGCGCGCGCCACACCCTGTGTGAGGGATGTATGCGGGATCCGCCTCAATCGTCGCCGGTGATCCGCACCCCCAGGATGGTCACGTCGTCGTCGCGGCCCCGGTCGCCGATGAGTCCGTCGAGGATGGCGGTCAACAGCGGCTCCAGGCCCTCGTTGGCTCCTCGGGCCATGTCGACGAGGTCGTCCAGCCCTTCGTCGATGCCGCGTCCGCGCGTCTCCACGAGCCCGTCGGAGAAGCCGATCAGGATGTCGCCGGGATCGAGGCGCACGGTGTGCTGGGTGCGGTGTTCGGCCACCCCCAGGGGCGTGGACTCCTCGCCGATCTCGACCAGTCGGGACTTGCCGTCGGCCGAGACGACCACCACCGGCAGATGCCCCGCGTCGGCGAGGTCGAGCAGGCCGGTGGTGGGGTCGATCACCGCGTAGACGAGCGTGGTCAGCGACTCGTCGTCCTCGGTGGCGGTGAACAGCCGGTCCAGGCCGGTGAGTACGGCGGCGGGTTCGGGATCGGTGAAGGCGAGCGCCCGCAGCGCCGAGCGCACCCGGCCCATGCCGGCCGCCGCGGTCAGCCCCTTGCCGATCACGTCGCCGACCACGATCGCCACCCGCCCGTCGGGCAGTTGGAACACGTCGTACCAGTCGCCGCCGACCTCGAAGTCGGGCGCGCCCGGCAGGTAGCGAAAGCCGAACTCGACCCCGGGCACCGCGGGTAACCGATCCGGCAGCAGGCTGCGCTGCAGGGCGACCGCGGTGCGGTGTTCGCGCTCGTACAGCCGGGAGCGCTCGACCGCCAGCGCGCACTGCCCCGCGAACGCCTCCAGGAAGATGCGGTCGTCCGACCCGAACGCCCGTCCGTCGTCGAAGGTGTAGCGCAGCACGCCCAGCGGCGCGCCGGAGCCGACCAGCGGCAGGATCGCCCGGGAGGCGCCGGGGCCGTCGGCGCAGGTGTACCGCGCCACTCCGTCGGTGACCGCCGCCACCAGGTCCGCCGGCCAGTGTGCGGGCATGCCCCGGCGGCGGCCGACGGTGCGCTGCGCGGGCACGTTGGGCCAGGGGTACACCGGTGTGGTCTCGTCGAGGAGATATGCCTCCGAGCACACGGCGGCGATGCCGACGCCGAGTTCGCCGATCGCGTCCTCGACCTCGGGCACGCTCAGGGTGCCGGCGATCCGCGCGGTCATCGCCTGGAGGCCGGCGGTGCGCCACTGCCCGGCGCGCAGCAGGTCCTCGCAGCGACGCTGCTCGGTGACATCGCGCACCACCAGCAGCACGCCGATCGCCGGGCCTTCCTGGTCGACAGGGTCGGGAACGGGCAACCACTGTGCCTCGTAGGCCCGTTCGCGCCCGTCCACGGGCTCCGGCCGGGCCGGGTCGGCGGAGTCCGCGAAATCCGGGGCGTCCGCGACGCCGTCGGGGCCGGTCGCGTGCGGCTCGATGTGGGGTTCGCCGTCGGCCAGCACCCGGGACAGCACCGCCTCGATCCGCCGGCCCCGCGCGTCCGGGGAAACCTCGCCGGGACGCTTGCCGAGCAGATCGGCGGCGGCGCGCCGATGCATCCGGGCGAGCGCGCCGCTGACCCGGCGACAGCGCAACTGCCGGTCGTAGAAGGCGAATGCGGTGGATCCATGGGCGCTCAAGGTGTCGAGCAACGCCGCGTCGACGGCCGCGGGCCGCTCGCTTCCGCCCTTGTCGTCGTTCATTGCCTCACAACCCCACCTGTTGGCAATTACGGGCCGGCGAGTCGGATCGAGTCAGATATCGAGAGTACGCACGCGAACCGCCTCACCGGGAGGATTGCCCCGAACTCTCCCCGTCTCGCGCGCCACGTGGCGAACTGCCGTGCGCATGTGGACGGGTCGGGGTCGGTCGTCGGTCCGCCGGCGGATGGCCGGGCCATCCATCGGAGCGGCGACCGAGGCATACGCGCGCCCCTCCGTCGACCCGGGCGGTGGGTCGGCGAAGGGGCGATGCGCGGTATCCGGGACGCGGCGGCGCGGGTCATCCCTCGCGGGGGGCGGGGAACTGGCGGTCCACCTCGGGGTGTACCGCGAGCAGCGACCGCATGGCGGTCTCGGCGCTTTCCCCGTCACCGGCGGCGACCGCGTCGACCAGACGCGCGTGCAGCGCGACCGACGCCTCCGACAGGTGTTCGCACCCGGCGACATGGCCGCCGGACACCTGGAGGGCGGCGGCCAGGATGCTCGCGAGGTGGTCGAGCATCCGGTTGCCGGCGACCTGGAGCAGCAGGCCGTGGAACTCGGCGTCGGCGCGGCTGAAGGTCAGCGGATCGGGCTGGGCCACCGCCCGCTGCATGATCTCCACGACGTCGCCGAGCCGACGGACGATCTCCGGGTGGTTGCGACACGCGGCCATGTGCGCGGCCAGCGGCTCGATCCCCCAGCGCAGTTCGAACAGTTCGCGACGCTGCGAATCACGCTGGGGGCCGCACGCGCGCCACTCGATCACGTCGGGGTCGAGCAGGTTCCAGTCGCTCACCGGGCGCACCCGGGTGCCGACGTTGGGCCGGGCGCTGACCAGGCCCTTGGCTTCCAGGACCCGGAGCGATTCGCGCACCACGGTCCGGGAGACCTCGAAACGCTGGCCGATCTCCTCGGGCACCAGCGGGCGTTCGGCGCCGACCTCGCCCGCGACGATCATCTGGCCGAGCTGCTGGACGAGTTGGCCGTGCAGGCCCCGCCCCCGGCCGACGCCGGGTTTGCGGACGGCGCGGGCCGGTTCGAGGTCGGGTCCGTCCCACACGTACGGCCGGCGGGACATCGGGTCGGTGCCGGCGGCGCCCGGCTCGCCGGCGCGGAACGCGTCGGCCGAGCCGCTCGCCGGGGCGTGGGTCATTGTCTGATGGGCAGCGATACTCACGCTCTCCATCTCGGCCTCGAACGGGTCGGGCTTGAGCCGCAAACCCGCTCCCGGCTGAAAAACACACGAAAGGGTGATCTACCTTGCGGGTCGATCGTCCGAAAGTGTGAAGCCCGCACGACCCCACGAAGCGGCCCCGCCCTCCGAGGCGGCCCCGTCCTCAGGCCCGCCGACGACGGAACGTCACCATCGCCAGTACGGCGACCACACCCGTGAGTCCGGCCAGAGCCGCGCCGTCGACCAGCGGCGACCACGCGCCGCCACCCTCGCCGACCACGAGCATCCGGTCGGCGGCGCGGAACGGAAGGTAACGCACCAGGTCCCGCTGCGCCGGCGGAACGCCGGCCCGAATGGCCGCCGCGATCAGCCGTTCGGCGCCCGCGGGCAGCGCCGCGACGGCGACCGCGATCAGCGGCGCGCCGCGGGACAACACCCCGACGCCCAGGCCGAGTACGGCGGCGAGCACCACGTAGCCGACGAAGCCGACCAGGATCCGCGGCGCCGGAGGGTCGATCGCCGCGAGGTCCGGGAAGGTCGGACCGAACACCGCGCGGGCCGTGGCCAGATCGGCGCCCACCGCCAGGACCGCGACCAGCGCGGCGGCGAGCGCGGTGCCGACGACCTTGGCCAGGAACACCCGGTCGCGTCGCGGCAGGGCGAGGAAGAGCGTGGGCAGCGCGTCGCGACGCTGCTCGTGCGCACATGCCAGCGCGATCGCGAGCATGATCGCCGGGACCAGGACGGGTGTGTGGCCGGGGCCCGCGGTGAGCAGGTTGGCCACCTCGCCGGAGCCGATCGGCGCGGCCCCGGCCTGGCGGACCGCCACCCATGTGCTCCCGGCGGCGAGTGCGATCAGCGCCAACGCGCCCCACCAGGTGGCGCGCAGGCTTCGGGCTCGCGCGAGTTCGTACCGGATCGCGCTCATGCGCTCCTCACCTCGTCGGTCTGTCGGGCACGGTCGGCGGAGCGCCAGGCGCGGGCGAATCGACGCCGCGGCGGACGCGCGGCGGGCGGGTCGTCGAGGGCCGGCCCGGGCGCGTCGAGCGGGTGTACCTCGGGCGCGGCCTCCGGGGCCGGTTCGGCGCGTCGGGGGTCGGGGGTGAGGGCGGTTCTCGGGAGGTCGACGCGGGTGGGGGTGTCGAAGCGGGGGCCGGATGGGGCGAGCGTGGACTCGGCGAGGGCTTCGGTGAGGTGATCCGTCGTCGTCGGGGTGGGATCGACGCGGTGGTCGGTGGGTGATGCGGGGGTGGGGACGGGCGCGGGTGCGGGCGCGGGTGCGGGTGCGGGTGCGGCCGGGTGGTGGTCGGCGCGGACCGGGTCGTCCGTCCAGGCCAGGTCGTCGGTCCAGGCCGAATCGTCCGTCTGTACCGGGTCGGCGGGGTGGTGTGTCGCTCGGTCCGCGGGTGTCGGGTCGGCGCGGCGTCCCGTTGCGGTGGGCACCGCGTCGGCGGGGGGCTCGGGCGGGTGGGCGTTGGGGGGCTCGGCCTGGTGCTCGGTTCGGTGCCCGGCGTAGTGCTCGGTCCGGTGTTCGTCGCGGGTGGGTTCGGCCGTGACGGCCGTGCGCTCGCGGCGGCGGGTGATCGCATCGGCGAACGCGTCGCCCACGCCCGGCTCGCGTTCGGTCAACTCGTGCAGCAGTACGCCGCCGCGGAAGGCGATCTCGCCGACCCGGGCCCGATCCGCACCGATCGCGGTGAGTGTGGTGCCCCCGGGGCGCGTGGTGTGTACCCCCTCGGCCCGCAAGAGCGCGGACAGCCGGGCCACCTGCGGGGTCCGTACCGCCACCCCCGTGCGCACCCCTCGGCGCAGGAAGTCGGCGGCCGACTCGTCCGCGACCAGCCGCCCGCGGCTGATCACCAGCACCCGGTCGGCGCACCGCGCGGTCTCGGCCAAGATGTGCCCCGCGACCAGGACGGTACGACCCTGGGCGGCATAGGCACGCAGGAAGTCGCGCAGCCACCGCACCCCCTGCGGGTCCAGGCCGGCGGCCGGTTCGTCCAGGATCAGCGTGTCCGGATCGCCGAGCAGCGCCGAGGCGAGCGCGAGTCGGCCGAGCGCGCCGGCCGAGAGCACCCGGGCCCTGGCGCCGGCCACGGGGGTCAGGCCGACCAGGTCCAGCACCTCGTCGACCCGACGTGCCGGGATGCGCCCGGCCGCGGCGAGCATCCGCAGGTGCGCCCGCACGCGCCGGCCGGGGTGGGCCGCGCCCGGCCCGACGCAGGCGCCGACCACGGTGGCGGGGCGACGCATTCGGCGATAGCGACGGCCGTCGTACCGCGTCTCGCCGCCACCGCGTTCGAGATCGAGCATCAGCCGCAGCGTGGTCGTCTTGCCCGCGCCGTTGGGCCCGAGCAGGGCGGTCACCTTGCCCGGCAGCACGTCGAAGGAAAGGTCGTCGACGGCCACGATGCCGCCGTATCTCTTGGTCAGCGCACGTGTCTGGATCATCGCCATCGCCATCGCTCCTGGTCATCCCATGTGTGGGAGATCTTTGGATCTTTGGCAACATACCGGCGAAATCATAATTTTCCCGGCATTTGGCCCCGTATCGGCGAGCTGGGGAAAAGTCCCCCGAACCTGGACAGGTCGCGGGGTGCGGGAGGACCATCGAACTACCGCCGAGCACGTCTCTGGAGGTCGGTATGTCTCTTCCCGATCCGGGCGTCCTGGACGCCGTCCGCCGCAGGCGGAGCGACCTCGACGACGCGTTGTTGATCGTTCGTGACGGTCTGGTCGCCGACCGCGCGGGTCCGCGCCGGACGGCCGTGCTGTGTGCGGGGCTGCGGGAGTTGCGGGCCGATCTGTACGAACACGTCGCGGCCACCGAGGGGCCCGACGGGCTCTACGAGGAGGTGCGCCGCGCGGATCCCAGGTTCGAACCCACGGTGTGGCGGCTGCGGGGTGAACACACCCGCCTCGGCCTGCTCCTCGACGACCTGCTCTCGGGCCTGGCATACGACCCGCAGGACGCGGCCGGCTGGCCGGCGCTGCGGCCGAGGGTGCTGGACCTGCTCGCCCAACTGGTCCGCCACCGCAGCCGTGACGCCCAGCTCGCGTATGACGCGATGGCAGTGGACCTGGGCGGACAGGGCTGACGCCGACGGGGAGTGCGGCCGGGTCGGTGTGCCGGGGGTCCGCCGCGCCGCGCCATCAGGGCTTGGCCGTGGGGCGGGGGTTGGTAATCGAGCGGGGGTTGGCGATCGGGTAAGGGTTGGCGGTCAGGCTTCGGGGCGCAACATCGGCGGGTTGAGCTTCTCCGCGGAGCCGCGACGGAACAGTTGGGCGGGGCGGCCGCCCTGGCGCGTGGTGGTGCCGCCGGTGGGCACGAGGAAGTCGGGGGTGCCGGTGACCTTGCGGTGGAAGTTGCGCGGGTCCAGCGCCACGCCCCACACCGACTCGTACACCCGGCGCAGCTCGCCCACGGTGAACTCCTCGGGGCAGAACGCGGCGGCCAGCGAGGAGTATTCGATCTTGGACCGGGCCCGCTCGACACCGTCCTCCAGGATCCGCGCATGGTCGAACGCGAGCCGACCGCCGTCGCCCAGCAGTTCGCCGACCGAGGACCAGCGCGCACCCGCCGCGTCTCCGCCGGGGCGCGGCGCGGGCAGGTCGGGGGCCAGGACCAGGTAGGCGACGCTGACCACGCGCATCCGGGGATCCCGGCCGGGGTCGCCGAAGGTGGCGAGTTGTTCGAGGTGCACGGGCAGCCGATCCAGACCGGTCTCCTCGGCCAACTCCCGCGCCGCGGCGGCCTCCAGCCCCTCCCCCTCGCGCACGAACCCCCCGGGCAATGCCCAGGCCCCCTGGAACGGCGGCTCGCCCCGACGAATGGTCAGGGCACTCAGAGCGTGCTCGCGCACCGTGAGGACGACAAGATCCACGGTGACTCCGAAGGGCGGGAAGAGCGAGGTCTCGGAGCGCGGCATGGAGCGATCCTAGTGCCCGAAAGCCACTAGCTGTCTGGCTGACGATAAAACCACCCCCAACCTCACCCTTCCCGCCGGCCCCTCGAGCAACATCCGAACTCCCCCGAAGCGGAGCAACGTTCCGCCGCCCAATTGCCCCACCGACGGGCGGGGTGGCACATCGAACGAAACGGGGCGTGGCGCCGATCGGGACCTGCACGGACCACACCACGGGCCGGCCCGGACCGACAGGGTCGGTGCGGGTGGTCACTGAAGGGGTAGCGGCACGCGGGCGGATGCCCGCCGTGAGGAAACACAGCGCGGGGACGGCGCCCGTCGGCACCGGACGACGGGAGCGCGGGCATGGGGCCGGCTCGATGAGGCAGTCCACGGCTCACGGTCCGTACGGGCCGACGGTGCAGGGGCGGGACGGCGGCCTGGTGAGGGCCCGGGGTCGGGGACGGCGTGCGGGATCCGGCGGGGCGGAACACGATCGCGGCACGTGTGGCCGCAGCCGCGGCGGGCAAGGCGAGATGGTGGCGTGACGCCGCGTGCGGCGGCCGGAGGGTCGTGGCAGCGGCCGGCCCGGGGCTGCCCGGCGCGGTGTCGGACACCCCCCACGCGCCAGGAGACCCGCCACGCCACACCACACCACGCCCGACATCGCGCCGCCCTCTGCCGGGCCCGCCACCGCCACATCCCGCCGCCGCCCGGGTCGTGCCGGCTGCCGGCGGGCGGGGGTTGGCTATGTGGAGAGTTGGAGGGATTCGGGGGCCGCTTCGATGATGGGTTGGCCGGTGCGGTTGACCCGGACCGTGAAGGGGTCGCCGGCGATGCGCAGGTCGCGGAGTTCGAGTTCGCCGATGTCCAAGGGGCCGCCCGGGCGCACGGTGACGCGGCCGGTGGGGGCGTCGGGGCGGATGCCGGCGAAGGCGACCAGGACCGGCAGGATCGCGCCCGCGGCGCGAGCGTGCGGGCGGCAGGCCAGCGGGTGGGCCACCGGTGCGTGGCCCTCGACGCGCTGTTCGCCCACGTGCATCTCCGGCAGCCGGTACTGGAACCACGGCGCGGCGTCGAGCAGTCCGGCGAACAACCGCTGTGCGGCGTCGGGATGACCGGCCTCGGCCAGCCCGGCCACCGCCACGCACGTGTCGTGGGTGCGCACCACCCCGCCGCGCGCGGCGAGCGGGTGATAGCCGGGCGTACGGACCGAGGCGCCGCGCAGGCCCCAGCCGCAGTCCAGGTCGGGCGCGGTGAGCCGACGGGCCACCGCCTCGCTGCCGCCGGCGTCCAGGATGCCGCTGCCGGGCAGGTGCGCCATCGCCGACGAGGCCACTGGGATCGGCCGACCGCCGGGGTCGAGCGCCGCCGCGTAGTACTCCCCCGCCGCGTCCTCGGCCCGGAACGCCCGGCGAAACGCCACGGCCAACTGCTCGGCGCGCTCGCGCAACGCCGCCCCGCCCGGCAGGTCGTGCGCGTCGAGGAGCGCCGCACCGTGCCGCGCGGCCTCGTACGTCTGGGCCTGGAGCTCGCACGGCGCCGGCCCCTCGGGCCCCAGTCGGACGAAGTCGCCGGGCCGCTCGCCCAGCGTCCGGGTCAGATGTCCGAGCGCGCGGCCGAGCGCGGGCAGCAGCGCGGCGGTCTCGGTGGCCGGCAGCCCCCACCGCCACGCCTCGCCGAGCAGCGTGACGAACAGCGCGGTCGAGCCCGCGCAGTCGTAGCGCACCTGCCCGCCGCCCCGCCCCAGGGTGTGCGGGATCCGCCCGACCTCCTCGCCGACCCCCGGTCGCGACCGCACCCCCTGGCGCGACGCGAGCAACCGCAGCACGCCGCTCGCGAAGCGGGTGCCCAGCGGCAGCAACATCCGGGCCGTCCACAACGCGTCGCGCCCGGTGGGGGCGAGTTGCCAGGGCACGCCGACGGCGGGCAGCGCCGCGGTCGGCAGGTTCGGGTCGGGGACCACGAGCAACGCCCGCAGATCGCGCAGGCCCTGGTCGACCCAGGCCGCCACCCGTACGTCGTCGCAGCGCACCCGCGGCTCGGTCCACGGCGGTCGGCCCGAGACCGCGCGCGGGCCGGACCGGCCGGGAACCGGCTCGGCGAGCACGCGCATTTCGACCGCCCACGAGCGGGCCGGCTCCAGCGCCACCTCCCAGCGCAGCGTCGCGGTGGCGGCCAGCGCGGTGTCCGGCGCGGGCTCGGTCACCGCGCGCACGGACATCCCGTCCGGCGCACTCCAGCCCAGGCCCGCCGCCGCGACCCGGGCGGGCAGTTCGGCCGGCCGGTATCCGGCGCGCAGCGCGTCGAGCGGGATCAGGTCGGCGCCCAGCACCATCTCGACCGGGAAGCTCAGCGACCGGCGACCGGTGTTGCGCACCACGATCCGCTCCCGCCCGTCGGCGAACCGGGTGCGCTCGACCACCAGGGCGGGGTCGGGCGTGGTGTCCGCGGCGAATCGGCGCATCGCCAGGTATCGCACGGTCCCCGCGGCGACCACGTGCCCGGACACCGGCTCCGGCTCGATGCCGCCGAGCGTCAGCACGTTGCGCGAGAGCGTGCGTCGCCCGTCGTGGTACATGCCCTCCACGCCCTGACCGCGCAGTTGCCCGTCACGACCACTGATCACCATGCCCGGCGCGTCCACGCAGACGAGCGCGTCGTGCGCGACCGGATGTGGAATCGTGCTCACCGTCACCGCTCTCGCCTCCCGCTTCTCCCAGGTCCCACGCGGGGCCGTGTCCGCGCCGGTCCACCCGGACGGCGGCGACGCGTCGAGCCGCACCGCACCCCCGCGTTCGACAACCGGCCCCCGGCCCCCCAACGCTCATGGCGCCCGGTTGGTCACGGCATCGCGGAAGATCCGCCGCCGCACCTCGGCGGCGCTCAGCGGACTGTTGATCGCCGAGTGCAGCAGCCGCGCCATGGTGTATCCGGGATCGGCGCGCAACGCCCCGGTCACCGCGACCCGGGCCAGCACCCCGTCGTGCGCCGTCCAGGCCGCCCACGCGGCGAGGGTGAGCGGCGGCGCGGACGCGGGCGCGAACGCACGACGGGCAAGCACGGTCCACAGGGCGAGCAGCGTGCGGTCGTCGGCCTCCCCCGGCGTCTCCCCGTGCCAGGCCATCACCTCGTCCCGCACCCGCGCGTCGCCGAGCCCCAGCACCAGCCGCGCCGCCTCCTCCGGCTCGATCTCGGTATCACCGGCCCGAAACCGAACACGGTGACTCGCCAACGCCATCAAGGTGCGCCCCGGCTCGAAGCCCGCGGGATCACCCCGCACGTCGGTATACGCACGCAGCATCCGCTCACGCATCGCATACTCCGGCGGCCGAAACAGCCGCACCAACTCGGCCAACGAGGCCGGCTCCGGCAACCCGGCCCAAACCGCGGTGGCGGCCACGGTCGAATTACGTTCGGTACGCAGCGGCGTGCCTTCCATCGGGCAACACCGCGCATCGGAACACCCATAGGACCACCACCGCCCGGCGGCAACACACACCGCTTCCCGAACCTCGATCCCCAGAGCCGCACACTCCCGCACAATCGCCACATACAGCGGCCGCAACCGACCAACAGCCACGGGCAGCCCGCCGAGGGAGGCGGAGGACGAACCAGGCAACGCCTCCGCGCGTCCTCCCGACGCATCCGAAGCGCCCAATCCACCGGCGGTATCGGCTACACGCGACGCACCCGCCCCGTCGGATCCACCGGCGGTGTCGGTCGCACGCGACGTCCCGGCAGCCTCCTCGGCCCCGCTCACCGGGCTGCGCTCCCCGTCCGCGTATATCGCCACCGCCACCCCGCGCGCGCCGGTCCGCACCAGTAGGCGCGCGAAGTGCCGGGCGGCGTTCGCGAAGTCGGCCGGCGCCGGAAGGTCGTGCCGCAGAACCGGCCCCACCCGGCTCCGATCCCCCGGCAGGATCCCGAGCAGCACCACACTGTCGGTGGGCCGCACACCGATCAAATACGGCACGGCCTCCACCAGATCGGCGGGCGAACGAACCCGCAGGACGGACTGCGGGGACATGGCCACATAGGGCGTACGGTCGAACCCATCGGTGTCGTTCATGCATCGAGCGTGCGCTCGCCCCCACCCCCGACCGGACTTGTCCAACCGGGCTGTGCGCAACTCGCCCCTTGTGGACCGCCGATTCGACACCACCGAACCACAGCATCCCCACGGCCAAGGCCCACGCAAGCCTTCAACGGCTGCAGCGAACCCAACCGAAGCCACCAACCGACCCGCAGCGGACCAGCACGCCCGAAACCACGGGGTGAGCGGGCAGACTCGGGCCGAGTCCGCAGGGGAGCCTCCCCGAGTGAGCCGGGCGCCCCCGGCGCACGCTGCGCTTGTGGTTGCGGGTGACCGGTCCGGGGCCGGCCAGAGTCGGCGACGGGCCGCCGCCGGCGTACGGGGCTCCGAGACGGAGGGCTCCCGACGAGACGGGTGTGTTGCTCACCGAAACCCGGCCGGCAGCGGCGGGCAGGAGGGCGCTCGGGTCGAGCCCGCCGGGGAGCCTTCCCGAGTGGGCCGGGTGTTCCCGGCGAGCGTTGCGCTTTGGGTTGCGGGTGGCCGGTCTGGGGCCGGCCAGAGTCGGCGATGCGCCGCCGCCGGCGTACGGGGCTCCGAGACGGAGGGCTCCCGACGAGACCGGTGTGTTGCTCACCGAAACCCGGCCGGCAGCGGCGGGCAGGAGGGCGGCCGGGTCGAGCCCGCCGGGGAGCCTTCCCGAGTGGGCCGGGTGTTCCCGGCGAGCGTTGCGCTTTGAGTTGCGGGTGGCCGGTCTGGGGCCGGCCGGAGTCGGCGATGCGCCGCCGCCGGCGTGCGGGGCTCCAAGACCCGGGCCTCCCGACGAGCCTGGCGCAGTGCTCGGCGAAAACCGGCCGGCAGCGAGGGAGCGGGAGGGCGCTCGGGTCGAGCCCACCGCTGGCGTTCCCGACTGAGTCGGGTGTTTTCAGCGGGTGTTGCGCCTTTGGTCGCGTGGGCCGGTCCGGGGCCGGTCCGAGTCGATCGTGGGCCGCCGCCGGCGTGCGGGGCTCCGAGACCCGAAGCTCCCCACGAGACGATCGCGTTGCTCACCGAAAACCGGCCGGCAGCGGCGGGCAGGAGGGCGCTCGGGTCGAGTCCTCCGAGGAGCCCTCCCGAGTGGGCCGGGTGTTGTCGGCGTGTGGGTGGCGAGGTTCACGAAACCGGACGGTGTGGGGTGCCGTGACCTCGGCGTGAGAGAAATCCGCAGGTCAGCGCGGAGAGGGGAGGGTTTGAAGGGTCTCGGGATCCGGTTTCGGCCCTCACTGGGCACTTTCGGTCCCCTCGACGACCTCCGCGAGGTCGCAGCGCCCGCAGCTGCCTCCGACCAGGCAGTTTCGGTCTCCATACTCGCGCCGAAGAGGCCGGAGCACACGAAACCCGGCACTCGACACCCGACTCTCCACCCCGCCCCCGCAAAACCGCAGGTCACAGAAACCCGAAACCCACAACCACCCACCGAGATCCGGTTCCGAACCCCAACCCACCCCGGAAGGCTCCTCGGCAGACTCAACCCGAACACCCACCCACTCCCCCCTGCCGGCCGGATTTCAGTGAGCAACACGCCCGCCGGAAACACCCGACCCACTCGGGAAGGCCACCCGGGAACCCGACCCGACCACCCACCCGCCCCCTCGCTGCCGGCCGGTTTCCGGTGAGCAACACACCCGCTTCGTCGGGAACCCTTCATCTCGGAGCCCCGCACGCCGGCGGCGGCCCACCATCGACTCAGACCAGCCCCGCACCAGCCACCCGCAACCACAAGCGCAACGCCCGCCGAAAGCGCCCGACCCACTCGGGAAGGCTCCCCGGCGGGCTCGACCCGGCCGCCCTCCTGCCCGCCGCTGCCGGCCGGTTTTCGCCAAGCAACACACCGGTCTCGTCGGGAACCCTCCGTCTCGGAGCCCCGCACGCCGGCGGCGGCCCACCACCGGCTCAGACCAGCCCCGCACCAGCCACCCGCAACCACAAGCGCAACGCCCGCCGGAAACACCCGACCCACTCAGGAAGGCCGCCGGGGAGCCCGACCCACGCTCCCGGCTGCCAGCCGCTTTTCCGTCGACCAAAGCACCCGTCTCGGAGCCCCGCACCGGCCACCCGCAACCCAAGGCGCAACGCCCGCCGAAAACGCCCGACCCACTCGGGAAGGTCCCCGCAAACCCAACCCCCACCAGAGACCCCGCCCCCACCCCCAAGCAAACAGGCGCGCCAACATCGCGCGGCAAGCCCGCGTGGGCCGTCGCCGTCGCGCGGTGGGGCGGACGTGCAGCCGAGCCGGGTGACGCAGGCGGGCCGGGGCGTTCTGGGGTCGGGCGGGGGTGGTTGTGGGCGAGGGTGATCGGTGGGTAGGCGACGCGTTTCTGCACAAAAGCGTGCACCGGCTCTCCTCTCCGTCGGGGTGGGGGGTTACAAAGGGGGCATGAAACAGGACGACGCCGGCACCGGCCCGAGCGATACCGGCCGCAGCGATACCGAGCCGGGCGCCCCCGAACCAGGCGAAACCGAGCCAGGCGCCACCGCACCGGGCGCCACCGAACCAAGCGCCACCGATCCCTCCCGGCCCGACCCCGGCTCCGCCCCAGAGGACGGGTTGCGGGAACGTGCCGATGCCGTGTTGCGGGAGCTCGTAGGGGGTGCGGCTCGGCTGCGGGAGGATCAGTGGCGGGCCGTGGAGGCCCTGGTCGCGCGGCATCGGCGGGTTCTGGTGGTGCAGCGCACCGGGTGGGGCAAGTCGGCGGTGTACTTCGTGGCCACTGCGCTGCTGCGTGCTCGTGGGGCGGGGCCCACCGTGATCGTTTCGCCGTTGTTGGCGTTGATGCGCAATCAGGTCGATGCCGCCGCTCGTGCCGGGATCCGGGCCCGCACCATCAACTCGGCCAACGTCGACGATTGGGACGCGGTACAGGCGGAGGTCGCCGACGGCACGGTGGATGTGCTTCTGGTCAGCCCGGAGCGGCTCAACAATCCAGACTTTCGGGACACCGTGTTGCCGAAGTTGGCCGCCACCACCGGGCTGCTCGTGGTGGACGAGGCGCACTGCGTCTCCGACTGGGGGCACGACTTCCGGCCCGACTACCGTCGCCTGCGCACCCTCCTGGAGGAGTTGCCGGCGGGCGTTCCGGTCCTGGCCACCACCGCCACCGCCAATGCCCGGGTGAGCACCGACGTGGCCGAGCAACTGGACCCGACCGGCGACGCGTTGGTCCTGCGCGGCGCGCTCGATCGGGAGAGCCTGTCGCTGGGCGTGTTGCGGCTGCCCGATCCGGTCGAGCGGCTGGCCTGGCTCGACACGCACCTGCCCGAGCTGCCGGGCTCGGGGATCGTCTACACGCTGACCGTCGCGGCCGCCGAGGAGGTCACCGCGTTCCTGCGCTCGCGCGGCCACGCGGTCGCCTCCTACTCGGGCCGCACCGAGGACGCCGAGCGGCGGGTCGCCGAGGCCGACCTGCTGGCCAACCGGGTCAAGGCGCTGGTGGCCACCTCGGCCCTGGGCATGGGCTTCGACAAGGGCGACCTCGGCTTCGTCGTACACCTGGGCGCCCCGCAGTCGCCGATCGCCTACTACCAGCAGATCGGCCGGGCCGGGCGCGCGGTGGAGCGGGCAGACGTACTGCTGCTGCCCGGCCGCGAGGACGAGGCGATCTGGCGCTACTTCGGCTCGCTGGGTTTCCCCGCCCGCGAGCAGGTCGAGCGCACCCTGGCCGCGCTGGAGGAAGCCGGGCGCCCGCTGTCCACCCAGGCCCTCGAACCCCTCGTGGAGCTGCGCCGCAACCGCCTGGAGCTGATGCTCAAGGTGCTCGACGTCGACGGCGCGGTCAAGCGGGTGCGCGGCGGCTGGATCACCACCGGTCGGCCCTGGGCCTACGACGCCGAGCGCTACGCGCGCGTGGCCGCAGCGCGCGAGCACGAACAGCAGTCCATGCGCGACTACCAGGCCGACGGCACCTGCCGGATGGAGTTCCTGCGCCGCTGTCTGGACGACCCGGGCGCCGCCCCGTGCGGGCGCTGCGACACGTGCGCCGGGCCGCGCCACGACACGCGGGTGGATCCCGCCTCGCGCGACGCGGCCCGTGCCGCGCTGGGCCGGCCGGGCGTGGAGGTGGAGGCGCGGCGGATGTGGCCCACCGGCATGGCGGTCACCGGGGTCGCGTTCAAGGGCCGCATCCCCGACGGCGAGCAGGCCGCCGCGGGTCGGGCTCTGGGCCGCTCCTCCGACATCGGCTGGGGCAACCGGCTGCGGCCGATCCTGGCCCCCGGCGCGCCCGACGGACCCGTCCCCGACGCCGTGTTCGCCGCCGTCGTCGAGGTCCTGGCCGGATGGGGCTGGCAGCGGCGACCCGGCGGCGTGGTCACCATCGCCTCGCACACGCGCGGCACGTTGATCGACAGCCTGGGCGAGCGGTTGGCCGAGGTCGGCCGGCTG
This sequence comes from Embleya australiensis, assembly GCF_051903075.1. Taxonomy (NCBI): domain Bacteria; kingdom Bacillati; phylum Actinomycetota; class Actinomycetes; order Kitasatosporales; family Streptomycetaceae; genus Embleya; species Embleya australiensis. The sequence goes on along the minus strand of NZ_CP182422.1, from coordinate 5,525,629 downwards.
CCCTGGCTGGGCCGGGTGGAATACGCGCCGGGCGCCGGCGGCCCCGCCCCGCGCAGCAACAGCGCCCAGCGGCTGCGCACCGTCGCCGACGCGTTCGTGCTGCCGCCCGACGTCGCCGAGCGGGTGGCCGCCCTCGGCGCCCCGGTCCTGCTGGTCGACGACCGCACCGACACGGGGTGGACGCTCGCCGTGGCGGCCCGCCTGCTGCGTCGCGCCGGCGCCGTCCAGGTGTTGCCCCTGGTGCTCATGGTGGAGGGGTGACCCGCCCGGGACGGCCGCCCGCCCCACGCCGGCCGGTCGCCCACCCCGCCCCGCCCGGTCGCCGCGCCGTCACACGGACGTAGCGAATGATCACCGGTACGTGTTGCCGAGTTCGTCGACGTCACGCAAGAATCGACAAGGCGTTCTCTTCACTTTCCCGTGCGGGCCCCGTCGGCGCCGCTCCGCCGCGAGCCGCCCGTAGTCGGAGCGTGCGCCGCTGTCCGCCATGGACGGAAGGAGGACCGTGCACATCGCCGCAACCGCGTCCCCGGCGCCGGCCCACACCGGCACGCCCCCGGCCAGTCCCTCCCGCTGGTTGGACCCGGAGTCCTGGCGCGCGCGCCGGATTCCCCTGCTGCGCGATCCGCGAGCACTGCTCAAACGGCTCGACGATCTGCATCGGCCGGTGGCCCGCACGGCGGTGGTCGCGGTTCTGGATCGATCCGAACGGCCGGTCGCCAGCGCGTCCTTCGGCTTCGGCGAGGGCCGCACCGACGGCTGGCGCTGCCGCAACCTGATCCTGGCCAACCTGCGCCTGATCGTCCCCGACGACCTGCGCCGGGGCACCCCCACGCACACCACGGTGTTGGCGGTGCATCGTGAGGGCGGGCGCGGCTGGGTGGCGGACGACGGCCGCTGGATGTGGGGGCTGCACGACGCGTGTGTCCTGCACGGTCTGCGCTGCGGCGCCTTCGCGATCGTCGCGGAGGACGGCTGGCAACTGGTCGCCGACGGGCGTTGCGGACGTACCCCCGCGCTGCCCCCGGGCCGCGACGGCGGTCCCGGCGCCAAAACGCCGATCAGGGCAGCGGGCATCGCCCCGGCCCGCCCCGCGACGGAACTGCCGCAGGTGCGCTACCTGCCGGAGACGGGGCCCACTCCCCTGGTACGACCCTCCGCGTCCTGATGGACACGTGTGTGATCAGGCGGTGAGACCACGTTCGGCGAGCCAGTCGACCAGATCGGTCGTGACCGTCAACGCGTGGTCCTGAACGAGCTCCGGACTCTGCAGCCGCACTCGCAGATGTTGCGCGTGGAACGGCTTGATCCCGGAGATCAACTTGCGTACCCCGAACACGTTGCAGAACGCCCGGTCGTCACCGGCCGAGAAGGCGCGGTCCCATTCCTGGCGTTCTTCCCCGATCAAGGTCGTGTAGGCGTACCGGTTGAGATAGCCCGACAACATGTCGATGACGGTGCTACAGGCCCGGTACTGCTGGATTTTCAGCCGGTCCTCCTGGTCGCTGAGGAACCGGTCAAGGAGCTGCGCGATCGACGGCGATTCCGACATGGCAACGAACCGTAGCCGACCTTGGCGATCCGCGGGGCAGGGGGCCCGAGTTCGGTCGGACCGGATACGGCCGGGCCCCCTACGTGCTACGACGTGTTACGCAACGCCGGTGAGCGCGCGCACCTGCTCCACGTCGCCGCAGACCGTGACCGACGCCCCGGCCGTGAGCGCCGAGGTCAGGATCCGACCCGCGTCGGCGCCCTCGGCGAAACCGTTGACCACGACGACGACCGCGGCCCGCCGCAGCGGACGCGAGGCCGGCAGCGACGCGTAGAACACGTCCTTGCCCTCGTCGTACTGGCGCCAGTACTGCGCGGCGCCGAACGTCTCCTCGTGCTGCTGCCACGGGTGCGGCCCACCCGTGGTCAGCACCAGGATCGCGCCGGGCTCCGTGCCGGCCTCCAGGAGCGCGTCGACCGCGTCGTCGGCGACGTCGAAGACGTCGTCGGCGCCGGCGGGGATCAGCGTCACGCGCGGCGTCGGCGAGGCGGACGGGTCGGGGCCGGGCTTGGTCGCACCCGGCTTCGGGGGACCGGGCTTGGCCGGACCGGGCTTGGCCCCCGCGCTCGCCTGCCGCGGCACGGCGGGCTTGGGCGGGCTCGGCTTCGGGCGCGGTCCGGGCTTGGGCACCGCGCCGGAGGGACGCGGCACGGACGGGGTCTCTGCTGCGGACGTCGTGTCCGCGGTGTTTTCGGCAGTCACCGGATTCACAGTCATGTCTGGGGAAGGCTCGGTTCGTTCGTGGCGGTACCGGGATGCCCGGCGGTGAGGAGACGCGGGGAGGGATCGGTGGAGTCCCGTTCCCCGGAGAACACGCGCGGCATGGTGGCAGTCCTATCAAAGCCGCGCGGGGCGTGCCCACCCAGGGTGCTCCTGGGGTGTGGCCCGGGCGTACGACGGCGCATACTACGATGCCCCGTCAGCTCGGCCGGATCAATCGTCCACCACCACCCCGTGCTCGATCACCAAAGCTGCCAGCCCCTCCGCGTAGCCCTGACCGACCGCCCGCAGGCGCCAGGAGTCGCCGCGCCGATAGACCTCGGCCAGGATCATGACGGTCTCGTCGCCTCCGCTCAACCGGAATTCGGCGAGTCGACGGCAGGTCACGGGGTCGACGATACCGACGGTCACCGGCACCTGGGCGAAGGTGGTGCCACTCGTCGCGTCCAACGCGAGCGCGACGACGACCCGACTGCGGCCGGGGGGCAGCGTGGTGACGTCGATCTCGACCGAATCCGAGCCCGGTTCCACGTCGTTGGTGGTCCCGGTCTGGAGTTTGCCGGCCAACCGCACCGCGCCGCTGGCGTGTACCGGCTGGTTGAAGAACACCAGGTCGCCGTCGTCGGCCACCCGCCGATCGTCGTCGAGGACGAGGGCCACGGTGTCGCCGTCCACCTGCGCCGGCGCCCACCACGCGGCCTCGATCCGCACCGTGCCCGCGAACGGGCCCAGATCCTCGATCGTGACCGCCTGCCCCCGCGTCAGCCCGCGCGGCGGCGCGATCGCCGGCCGCGGCGGCACGGTCGGCACCGGACCCTCGGCCGCCGACTCCGCCGACACCTCGCCCGACGCCGGGTGTTCCGGCTTCGGCGGCACCGGCTGGACCGGCCCGGACGGCCCCGGCACGGGAGGCGGCACCGGCACCGTCGGCCGCGGCGTCGTGCGCCCCCCCGCGCCCGGCGGCACCTGCGGCGGCGTCTGCGGTCCCGGTACGGGCGGCGGCGTACGCGGACCCGCGTCCGGCACCGACGGCACCTCGGGCGGCGGCGGCAACACGTCCGGGACGGTCGCCTCCAACACCTCGGCGGCCGACGACCCGGCCGCGACCGGCAGATCGGCCGCGGTCGGCGGCGGCGGAATGCTCGGCAGCGTCGCCCCGGCACCCGGCACCGGCGCCGGCGTGGTGGCGGACCCCGCCCCGGACATCGGCGTGCCCGACGCGGACTGTGCCTCGGTGACGTCGAACGCCTCCGTCGGCGCGTCCGGCCCGAACGCCTCCGTCGCCTCGAATGCCTCGGTCGGCTCCGCCACCGCGGGCAGCACGTCCGAACCGTCCACCGGGGTGTCGTAGGGTCGGTACGGTCCTGGCGTGAACGACCCGGCGTCGGCCGCCACCGACGCGCTCGGCCGGGGCAGCAGGAAGCCGCTGGTGGTGCGCGGCATCCCCGGCACGGCCAGCGCCAACGACGCGGCGGCCACCTGGGACGCCGCGTCGGCCGCGCTGCTGCGCCCGCGCTCCAGGTCGGCGAGCAGGGCCAGGAACACCGGCTCGATCAGCACGCGGATGCCGCGCTGCCGGGCCCAGTAGGTGCGGTCCGCGGACTCGTCCGGATCGGCGACCACAAGCACGTCCACCCGGTCGTGGATGCCCGACGCCACGGACAGGTCCGCCCGGGCCATGCGACGCTCCAACTCGCCCCGGGTGACCGCCAGATAGCCGTGGAACAGCACGTGCAGACCCGACTCCAGCGGTCGCCCCCGGGCCAGGATGCGCGGCCCGCCACGACCCTCCTCGACGGTCGAGCGGGCCATCCCGACGATCTCGTCGAGCGCGGTGCGCGGAATGCCCAACTGCGCCGCGACCCGGGTCAGATCGGCCCGTTCCTCCCGGTCGATCGGCCCGGCGGCGACCATCGACGCGGCCAGCGCGGTCACGTACAACCGGTCCAGGTCCTTGCGCTGCTCCTCGGAGATGCCCAGGGAGACCGCGAGTTCGGCGAGGTCGATCGCCTCCTGCGGGGTGATCACCCGGTCCTCCAGGGCCGCGTCGAGCACCGCCAGGTAGCTGTCGGGCCCCTCCCCCACGCCGGTCGGCGGCCCGTACGCGCGGGCCTTCTCCAGGTACGACACCGCGTCCCGGCGGCGCACCTGCTCGGCCTCCTCGCGAGCGCGCCGGGCCGTGTGCGCGTCGTCGCGGGTGAACACGCGCGGCGGATCGGCGCTGCGCCGCGGCCAGTTGAGCGAGGCGGCCACGGTCCGGGCCTGCTGCCAGTGCCGGGCCTCGCCCGCGCCGCGACTCAGGTAGTGCTCCAACAGGCGCGCCGTACCCATCGCCTTGGCCGCCGCGCCGTGTCCGCCGTCCACCGGCACCCCGGCCGCCTCGCAGCAGGCGAGCAGGGTGAACCTGGGCGCCTCCGGCAGGTGGTGCGGCGCCTCGCGCATCGTGCATACGGTGGTCAGCGGCGGCACGGTCGGTCGGCCCCGGCGCTGGAACTCGCGCTCGACGAAGCCGATGTCGAAGCGCGCGTTGTGCGCGACCACGACCCGCTGCCGGAACAGGTTGGCCAGCCACGGCGCGACCTCGGCGAAGGTCGGGGCGTTGACCACGTCGTCGTCGAACAGCCCGTGGGCCTGGAAGTCGCCGGCGGGACCCTGCGGATCGAGCAGGGTTGTGAAGAACTCGGTCACGCGTCCGTCGAGATCGCATTGCGCGACCGCGATCTCGATGATGCGATGTCGATGTGGGGACAAACCCGTCGTCTCCACGGCCACCACCGAGTAGCCGGGGCATGCGAGGCGATCACCGATGCGCACAGTCACCCCCCAATGATGATGTGCCCGGTGCGGCCTCCTTCGGTCGCACCCCGGCAAGCCCGACCTGCGGCGCGCGTCCACCGTACGCGCTCGCGACCGGTGCGGGGTACGGCGCGACCGATCGGTCGTAACCGTACCGCTGGTGACGAGTCATCAGATATGACACACGATCAGGACGTGCTCGCCGAGGGCTGCGGCTTGCCGACCCGGATGCCCTTCAGGACGGTGTCGAGCGTCGCCTTGTCCGGGGCTCCGGCGGCGATCGCCAGCTTGAACAACACGCACGGGTATCTGCCGTCCTCGTTCTTCTCGTCGATCACCACCGCCTGCGCCCAGGCGGCGTTCGCATTCGTCCCCAAGTCCTGCGGCGCGCCGGAGACCCGGCCGCGCAGGATGTATCCCGGGTGACCGTCCACCGTGATCGCCTTGTCCAGTTCCATGCTCTCCAGCTTGACCTTGCCCTTGCCGCCGTCGCCGCTCACGGACTTCTTCAGATCGGCGACCACATCGGTCATGGAGTCGGCCCGGCGAGCGGTCAGCGTCAGATCCGCCACGTAGCACTTGCGCTCCGCCTGGAACCGGGTCTCCACATCGGATCCGCCGCTGCGCGACGCCGACCTGCTCGGGCAGGGGCCCTCCACCGCCTGGTCCGCCGGGGAGTCGGGGTCGGGGACGATCCAGTCCTTGAACCTGGGCACGGTCAGCCCGGTGATGGGGTCGGTGAGCGTGCCGTCCGTGGCCACCGTCGTGCCGCCGTCGTCGTCCCCGCCCAGAAGCACGATCAGCGCGGCGATCAGTCCGCCCACCACGACCAGCGCCAGCACGCCCAGTCCGATCGCCTTGCCGCGACCGGGTCGGGCGGCGCCGGGGGGCGGCCCGATCGGCTGATAGCCGCCGGGGTATCCCCCCTGGGGGTAGCCGGCGTGTGGCGGACCGGGCGGGGCGCTGCTCGGCGGCGGCGGAATCTCGCCCTGCGCACGGGTCCGGGTCGAGGCGGTCCACTGCGCTCCGTCCCACCATCGCTCGGAGCCGGGAGCCGACGGGTCTTCGTACCAGCCGGGAGGAATCGAGGCAGTCACCCGCGTGACGGTACAACCGGCCCCGGCGCGACACGAGCGCCACCCGACAAACGTGACCGTTCGGAAACGCGGACACCGCGAGCGGGCGCGATCAGCCCAGGTCGAGGCCGAGTTGACCGTCGACGGCCGGCTCCGGGCGGGGTCGCTTCAGGTGCCGCCACGCGGGCAGGTCGTCCCAGTACGCCCACGACATCCGGTGGTGGGGGGTGGGGCCGAATTCGGCCAACGCGGCGCGGTGCACCGGGGCCGGATAGCCGGCGTTGCCCGCGAAGCCGTACTCGGGGTACTTCTCGCCGAGGCCCGCCATCATCGCGTCGCGATGCACCTTCGCGAGCACCGAGGCCGCCGCGACGCTGACGCACGACTGATCGCCCTTGATCACGCAGCGCACGACCCACGGCGCGCCGAGGAAGTCGTGCTTGCCGTCCAGCACGATCGTGTCGGGGCGGATCGGCAGCGCGGACAACGCGCGCACCGCGGCCAGCCGCAGCGCGGCGGTCATGCCGAGCGTGTCGATCTCCTCCGGCTCGGCCGCACCGAACGCGTACGCCCGCACCCACGGATCGACCGCGGCGGCCACCTCCTCGCGACGCCGCGCGGTAAGCAGCTTCGAGTCGGTGAGCCCGGCGGGCGGTACGGACAGGTCGGTGATCGCCGCGGCGACCAACACCGGCCCGGCCCACGCACCACGCCCGACCTCATCCACGCCCGCCACCACACGTGCGCCGCGAGCGATCAGCTCCCGCTCGACGTCGTAGGTCGGCGCCGCGATCCGCCCACCGCCCTTACGCGGCCCGACGACCTTCTTGCCGGCCGCCTTCTTCCCGGCCACCTTCTCGGCGGTGATCGTCCTGCCCGCGACCTTCTTGGCGACGACCTTCTTGGCAGCGACCTTCTTGCCGGCGACCGGCCCGGCAGCGGCCTTCGTGCCCGCCGTTGCCCTCGGGGCGCTGCGCGCCCGGGTATGCGGCGTGGTGTCGGTGCTCGGCTCCGGGGCCGTTGCCGCGGTGTCCGCCGGGGTGTTCGTCGGTTCGGCGCTGGGCTGCTTCACGCCTCCACCGTAGGTCACCCGTCAGCGGTGGCCGACCACCGTCTCGCGCTCGCCGTCGGCGATCGAAAGCGGCGGCTTGGGCTCGAAGTAGGTCGACACCCCCGCCGCCCGCAACCGGTCGCGCAGCGCCCGCGCCCCGGCCGCGCCCGCCAACGCGGCCTCGGCCGCCGCGGCCAGGTCCAGGTCGACGCCGTCGTGGTCGGTGACGGTGCCCGTGCCGGCCCAACTCGGCCGCATCCGGCCCCGCCCCGACTCGACCCACGCGCACTCCAGCAGGGCCGCCAGCGCCTCGGCGGTGCCCTCGCCGTGCCGGGCGATCAGTTCGTCGCCCCGCCCCTCCACGAGCAGGCCGAGCACCCCGCCGAGGGTGACCGGATACTCCACGCCCGCCCGCCGCGCGGACATCCCGAGCGCCGCCGCCCGACGGGCCAGCCCGAAGCCGAGCAGGTGCCCCAGGAACGCCTCGTCGGACAACTTCACCAGACCGTCCAGCGGCGCGAACCCGCGCCGCCCGAGGTGCCCGTCGTCGTCGGTGGCCAGCAGGTACGGGTGCACATGCGCCAACAACCTCGGTTCGGCCGACGCGCCACCCACCAGGTCCGTACCGGCGGGTGCGCCCCGCCCGTCCGTCGGCCGCGCCCGCAGCCGTTCGATCCGGTCCACCAGGGCCGGCTCCGGCTCGCTCCCGGCCTCGTCCCGCTCCGCCCGAAAAGCCCGGAAGCCGGCGATCGGGTCGCGCGGTACGCACCCCGCCGCCATCCCCGGCACCAGGAGTTCGTCCCGGAACCGCCGCCAGTCCGCCCGCACGAGAGCCAGCTCGGTCAGCGCGTCCACGACCGCCTCGGTGCCGTACGCGCGCGCGGCGGCCCGATCGGCGGCCCGTTCCTCGAAGCCCACCACGGGCGCGCACACCCGCCGGTACAGCGCCGCGTAGCCCGCCGCGATCCGGGCCGACGCGCCCCGTCCGGCGAACGCGTCGGCCAGCCCGACCACCGCGTCCACGCCGTGGCAGGCGATGCGGTCCGCCAGCGGGGGTCGGCGGCGGCGGGAGTGGCCCAGCGCGTGCGCGATCACCACCCGCAGCCGGCGGCCGGTCATCACATGGGGCAGCGTGCCGCCGAGGACCAGGTGTCGGTGCAGCAGCGTCCCGGGCCGGCGCACCACCCGCAGTTCGCACCCCGCGCCGCCGGTCAGCACGATCCCGTCCGGGACCGGCACCCGCAGGTCGGCGGCCACGTCCTCGACCAACTCCCACAACACCGGCTGCGCCACCGCGTCGACGGCGAGTCCGGCCGGCAACCGGCGCGGGCCGGCGAGTTCGAGCAGCAGTGCGACCACCGCGACCACGCCCAGGCCCCACAACACCGCCGCGCCCGAGGTGAAGAACCGCCCGTGGTCGACGATCGCGCCCGTGGCGAAGGCCACGACCAGAAGCGGCAGCGCGAGCACGACGTAGAGCACGCCGAGGAGCAGTACCCCGGCGAGTGCGCGTAGGCCCGTCCGTGCGCCCATCGGTCCCCCTCGAGGAATATTCACCCGTTCGAGGACGACCCTAGAGCCTGGCCCACGACCCGCGCGGGATCCGCGGGCATCCGTGCATATCGACCGGCGGCCGGGCGCCCGCCGAAGGCCCACAGAGGGCTCGGCCGAGCGCCCGCCGCCCGGCCGACGACCCCCTCAAGGCAGCAGCGGCTCCAGCAACCGATGCGGCTGCCGCATCGCCCGGGTGACCGGATCGTCCCGGCGCAGCAGGTTCGCCCCCGGCCCCGGCGCCACCTCGGTCTCCGCCGGGCCGACCGTCGCCCCGCACGCCGCGCAGAGCCCGTGCGGGTCGACCACCCCGCCGCAGCTCTCGTGCCGGAAGATCCGGCAGGGCACCCCGTTCTGCACGTGCTGCTCGCCCCAGCGGGCCATCGCCCGGATGATCGGCCACAGGTCGATGCCACGCTCGGTGAGCACGTACTCGTCGCGCGGCGGGGACTCCTGATAGCGGCGCCGATCCAGCACGCCCGCGTCGACCAGCGTCTGCAACCGACCGGAGAGCACCGCGCGCGGGATGTCGAGGTGCCCGAGGAAGTCGCTGTAGCGCCGCACGCCGTAGAAGACGTCCCGGACGATCAACAGCGTCCAGCGCTCGCCGACGAGTTCCAGCGTGCGGGCGAGCGCGCAGTCCTGCTGTCCGTAGTCCTTGCCCAAAGCCATGCGAGCACTTTAACCCCGGGTCGGTTCATTCATCGAACCAATGAATGCTACGTTGCTCGGGCATCGTCGGTTCATTCACCGAACCTACGCGCCAGGAGTCGCATTCCGGGGAGCACAACCATGTCCATCGCCACATCCACCGCCACGCGCACGACGCCCGCAGCGCCTGCCGCGCCCGAGTCCACCCTCGACAGAACCGGCGCCGACCGCACCGTGCCGGTGGTGGCGCTGGGCACGCTGCTGCTCCTGGCGACCTACACGATGCCGATGGCGATCGTTCCGGACACCGTCCGCGACCTGCACGCCGGTCCTAGCGGCCCGGCCTGGATCCTCAGCGCCATCGGCCTGGGCCTGTCCGCCGCCCTGCTGATCACCGGCAGCCTCGCCGACGACCTCGGCCGACGCCGGGTGTTCACCGCGGGCGCGCTCGGCCTGACGCTGTCCTCCGCGCTCACCGCGCTCGCCCCGTCACTGCCGCTGTACGTGGTCGGCCGCGCCCTCCAGGGCGTCGCCGGCGCGGCGATCATGTCCGCCGGACTCGGCCTGCTCGCGCACAACCACCGGGGCCCCGCACGCGGGCGGGCGATGGCCGCCTACGGCTCCTCGATCGGCGTGGGCATGGTGCTCGGTCCGCCGACCGGCGCCGCCTTGATGCAACTGCACCGGTCCGCGCCCTACTGGTTCACCGCCCTGGCCGCACTCGGCTTGGCCGCCGTCGCCCGCAGCATGCCCGAGTCGCGCGCCGAGCACCCGCGCCGGCCGGACGTGTGGGGCACGCTCACCCTGGGCCCGGGCCTGATCGCGCTCACCGCCGCGTTGATCGAGGGCCGCCAGGGGTGGTCGCGCCCGGTGGTCGACGCACTGCTCGTGGCCGCCGTGCTCCTGCTGGCCGGCTACGCCGCGACCGCGCTGCGCGGCCGGGCACCGATGCTGGACCTGCGCATGTTCGCCCGGCCCGCGTTCCTGGCCGCCACGTTCGGTGCGCTGATCGCCGGCATCGCGGTGATCGCCATCGCCGCCTACCTGGCCACCGTGTTCCAGGGCACCCTCGGCCTGAGCGCCCTGGGCTCCGCGCTCCTGCTCGGTCTGTGGTCGGCCATGGCCGCGATCACCTCCTTCGTCGTCGGCCGGGTGCACGTGCTGCCCGACGCCGCCCACCGCTTCGCCGCGGGCCTGCTCGTCTCCGCCGTCGGCTTCCTGGGCCTGTACGGGATCGGCCCCGCCGACTCCTGGCTCCGGGCCGTACCCGGCCTGCTGGTCGGCGGCTTCGGGGTCGGCCTCGTCAACACCGCGCTGGCCCGCCTCGGGGTGGAGAGCGTGCCCGCCGACCGCGCGAGCATGGGCTCCGGCGCCAACAGCACCGCCCGCTACACCGGCGCCTCGATCGGCGCCGCGCTCGTGGTCGCCCTCGTCGACGCGGGCGGCATGGACCTGGCCATCCTGATGGCGGCCGGCGCGTCCCTGCTCGGCGCCCTCGTCGTACTCGGCCTCCGGCGCGCCGAGCGGCGGGCATAGACCGAGCAGCGGGCCTGGATCGAGCAGCCCCGCACCGGCCGCGCGGCGGCAGGCGGCACCTCGGCGCAACCTGCGGGAATACCCTCGGCATCAAAGCGAATAAACCCACAAAACTGCCCATGTCGGACACCCGCCGGCGACGCGGAGCCGCGCGTCTGGAAAACTCGGGTCATGTGACGAGCGATGTGCAGACACCGACGACGGATCGACCCGCAGCGCCGGCGGGTCGCCGTCGTTTCCGGGCACTCGGCAACGCGATCATCGAGCGTCCATACCTGATAACCGCGGGTCTGATCGGCCTGATCATCGTCACCGGGGTGAACGGCCCCGACTGGCCGGCGCAATACTTCCGCACCTGGCTGATCCGCGACCACGGCACCTACCTGTGGAACAACCAGTGGTACGGCGGCCACCTGCTCCCGGGCTACAGCATCCTCGCGCCGGTGATCGCCTCCAAGATCGGCACCGCCACCCTCACCGCGCTGTCCTGCGTCACCTCGGCGTGGGCCTGGGACAAGCTCCGGGTCGGCGCCAACGACTTCGCCCGCCAGGTGGGCAGCTGCTGGTTCGCGGTGATGTGCAGCGTCGACTACCTGATCGGCCGCACCCCGTTCGCGCTCGGCGTCGCGGCGGGCATGCTCGCGATACTGGCCGCCCGCCGCAGGCACCCGCTGTGGGCCGGCTTCGCCGCGCTGCTGTGCGGCCTGTCCAGCCCGCTGTCCGGCGCGTTCCTGATGCTGGTCGCGCTCGCGTGGGTACCCAGGGAGCGGGTCTGGCCGACCCGGCTGTGCTTCGCCCCGGCCGCGCTCGGCCTGGTCGCCGCGCTCGCGTTCCCGAACGAGGGCATGTTCCCGTTCCCGTGGTGGCGGTTCCTGCCGATCCTGGCCTTCGCCGCGGTCGGCCTGGCGATACTGCCCAAGGAGCTGAAGAGCGCCCGGCGCTTCCTGTGGTTGTACGCCGCCACCGCGGTGATCTTCTTCTTCGTGCCGACCTCGCTCGGCGGCAACCTGGCCCGGCTGGGCGAGCTGACGTCCGGGCCGCTGATGGCGGTGGTCCTGCTCTCGGCCGGCCGGCGCCGGCTGGTGGTGCTGCTGACCCTGCCGCTGCTGGTCTGGCAGTTCCAGTCCGCCGCGCTGGCCATTACGCACGACATCAAGGACTCGCCGGGCGAGAAGCCGCAGTACTACGCGGGCATGCTCGACTACCTCCAGAAGAACAACACCCACCCGCTGGGCCGGGTGGAGATCCCGTTCACGCGCGGGCACTGGGAGTCGGTCTTCGTCGCCGAGAAGATGCCGCTGGCGCGCGGCTGGGAGCGCCAGCTGGACCGCAACTACAACGCGGTGCTCTACCAGAAGGACCTGACCGTCGAGGAGTACCGCGACTGGATCGACGACACGGGCGTGCGCTTCGTGGCCCTGCCCGACATCCCGATCGATCCGTCGGCGGTCCCCGAGGCCGACCTGATCCGCAAGGGCATCCCGTGGCTCAAGCCGGTCTACACGGAAAAGGACGGGCGCTGGCAGATCTGGGAGGTGGAGAACCCGAGCCCGATCGTCGAGGGGCCGGGCGAGCTGACCGAGCTGACGCCCAGTCGGTTCTCCTTCAACGCACACTCCGCGGGCACGTTCGTGGTGAAGATCCACCCGACCTTCTGGGTGACCGCAGACCGGCCCGAGATCGTGATCAGGGCGACCAAGGACGAGTGGAGCGAGATCACCGTCGACCGCCCCGGACCGGTCACGGTGTCCGCGCGCGACGCCAAACTCTTCAAGGGCAACAAACCCTGATCCGCGCCGGGTGGGCGGGGGCGGGTCCGCGACCCGCCCCCGGCCCGCTCACGGCGCCGGCGGCGTGTCCGCGTCCAGACCGCCGGCCCACTTGGGCGCCCGGGGCTGCCACGCCTTGACCTCGGCCAACAGGCTCGCGGCACTCCGCGCGACCAGCAGCGTCGAGCGCAGATCCGGCTTGAGGAAGCCGTTGGCGGTCATCGTGTCCAGCGCGTCGAGCAGCGGACCCCAGAAGCCGTCCACCTCCAGGACCGCGACCGGCTTGGCGTGGATGGCCAGGTGCTGCCAAGTCCAGACCTCGAACAACTCCTCCAGCGTGCCCGCCCCGCCGGGCAGCGCGACGAAGGCGTCCGCCTGGGCCGCCATCGCCGCCTTGCGCTCGTGCATGGTCTCGGTGACCTGAAGATCGGTCAGGCCGCGGTGGGCGATCTCGCGATCCACCAGCGAGCGCGGCATCACGCCGATCACCTCGCCGCCCGCCGCCAGGCAGGCGTCGGCGACCGCGCCCATCAGACCCACGTGTCCGCCGCCGTAGACGATCCCGACACCCGCCTCCGCGAGCCCGCGGCCGAGTTCGGTCGCCGCCTCCCGGAACCGGGGCGAGACGCCCGACGCCGACCCCGCGAACACCGCTACCCGCATGACGGGCTCCCCTCGTCGAAGACCACCGTGGTGGTGTGCGCAGAAAAATACGCCGATCGAATTCTGCCCAATCCGGTCACGCCCCCGGACGGCGGTCCCGTCCGGGGCGGCGTGGCCGAGCCTCATCGGGTCGGTGCCGAATCGGTGGCGCATCGAGTCGATGAATCGCCTCTCACCCGCCACGGCGGCGGCACAGTCCCGGCATAGAAGGGCAAATTCGGCCATCGTCGGTGGCTGTCACCGAACCCGACGTTGACGGGAAGACCCCTCGCCACGGCAGAATGCCCGCGTGCCCGCCACCGAGCGCCCTGCCTCGGACATCCCGTTCGAGCGGCTGTTTCCCGATCTGGACGACCATGGCCGTGAACGCCTGGTCGCCGCCGCGAGAGCGCTCGATCTGCGCCGCTCCCTCGACGACCCCGCGCGCTGGTTCTGGAACGAGCCCGACCCGCTGAGCCCGGAACCCGAGCCCGAGCCGTCGCCGCACATCCTGGGCACCGCGCTGCTCCTGTACGAGGCCGACGGGGACTGGCTGGAACTGGGTCTGGACGTCTGGCAACTGGACGGGCCCTTCGTCAGCGTCACCGCCACCGTCGAGGTGGCGTGCTGGTGCGACACCGACCACAACATGCACGCGGTCCAGCGCGCCGAATGGCCGGCGTCCACCGCGCAGGCGTTCCTGGAGGCGTTCCACACCGCCGCGCTGTCCGTGATCCGCCGCATCGAGGGTCCGCGCGACCCGCGCGACCTGCGCGCCCGCGCGGGGCTGCCCAACCCGCCCGAACCACCCCCTGAGGATGACCCCGCCGTGCCCCCGAATGGCCCCGTGGTCTGAACCACCGATTCATCCGAACGAAGGATTTTTTCGCGGCACACCGGTGATTCCTCGATGGACATTGCGCCATGGCCCGTCATACATCGGACAATCCGGCGTCCTACCTCAATGCCCACCTGCATCCCATCGGCCCCGGCGTGAAAAACTGGGGGCGTCATGACACATGCTCTGGACGGCCGCATACCCCTGGGGGAGCCCACATCGGGCGCGGGCGGCACCGCCCGCCGTACGTGGCGCCGACACGCGCGCACGGTGCTGATCGGGATCACCGAGCACCCGTACGTGATCACTCTGGCCCTGGTCGGCCTGCTGACCGTGCTCGGCATCAACGGCGCCGACTGGCCGGCCCAGATCTTCCGCGCCTGGCTGGTGCGCGACCACGGCGCGGTGTTGTGGAACAACCAGTGGTACGGCGGGCACCTGCTGCCCGGCTACAGCGTGATCACCCCGGTCCTGGCCGGCGGCATCGGCACGCGCCTGCTCACCGCGATCTCCTGCGTCGCCGCCGCGTGGGCGTTCTCCCGATTGCGCCTGGGACGCGGCGACCTGGCCCGCCGGGTCGGCAGCTGCTGGTTCGCGGTCATCGTCAGCATCGAATACCTGATCGGCCGCACCCCGTTCGTGCTCGGCGTGGCCACCGGCCTGATGGCGATCCTGGCGGCCCGGTCCGGGCATCGGGCGTGGGCGGCGGTGGCGGCCGGCTTCTGCGGCCTGGCCAGCCCGCTGGCCGCGGCGTTCCTGTTGATGATCGCGCTGGCGTGGGTGCCCTCCGAGCGGGTGTGGGCGACCCGGTTCAGCCTGTCCCCGGCCGTGCTCGGCCTGGTGATGTCGCTGGTCTTCCCCGGCGGTGGCGACTTCGCCTTCCCGCTGTGGCGGTTCGCCGCGATCCTGGGCTTCGCGGGCGTGGGGCTGGCCCTGGTGCCGCGCACCGAGGTCAGCGCGCGCCGCTTCCTGTGGTTGTACGCGCTCTCCTCCACCGTGCTGTACCTGATCCCCAGCGCCGTGGGCGGCAACGTGGCCCGGCTCGGCGAGTTGTGCGCCGGCCCGCTGATGGCCGTGGTGCTGCTCTCGCTGGGTCGCCGTCGCCTGGTGATCCTGCTCGCCGTACCGCTGCTCGCCTGGCAGTTCTCCTCCGCCGGTAAGGCCGTCGCCTTCAACAACCAGGACAGCACCGGCAAGAACTCCGCCTACTACACCGGGATGCTCGACTTCCTGGAGCGGGCCAATCTGCCGGTGGGCCGGATCGAGATCCCGTTCACCCGCGGCCACTGGGAGACCGTCTACGTCGCGGAGCACATGCCGCTCGCCCGCGGCTGGGAGCGCCAACTCGACCGCGCGCACAACTCGGTGCTGTACGGCCCCGGCCTGGACGAGGCGCAGTACCACGCGTGGGTGCGCGAGACCGGGGTGCGCTTCATCGCCCTGCCCGACGTCCCGCTGGACCCGTCGGCCAAGCGCGAGGCGGAGATCCTGCGCGCCGGCGCCGACTGGCTGGTGCCGGTGTGGTCCGACCCGCACTGGGTGATCTGGGAGGTGGCCGACCCGGTTCCGCTCCTGGACGGCCCCGGGCAGCTGGTCGACATCACCCCGAGCGGCTTCACCCTGCTCGCCCAGCAGGCCGGCACGTTCACCATACGGATCCACCGGACCAGCTGGTTCGTCGCGAACAAGCCCAATACGAGCATCGGCGAGACCAAGGACGGCTGGACCGAGGTGACGGTCACCGAACCCGGCGAGGTCACCATCACGGCCAAGGCGTCGGCCGTCCTGCCCTGACCGGGGCGGGTAGGGTAATTCGGGTTCATGCCCTGGTGGAAAGGTAAAGCAGACCGATGGCCGAGCACCACGACCACTCCAGCCACGATCACCACGATCACGAAAAGGGCCGGATCTTTGTGATGGGCCGCCCGGTGGACTCGTACCCCGCCATGGCGCCCGAGGCCGCGCGCGGCAAGGTCCTGCGCGTCACCGTGGTCGGCGAGGAAGTCCTGCACCGGCCCTGCGCCGAGATCACCGAGTTCGGCACCGACGAGCTGAACACGCTGATCGACGACATGTTCCTGACCATGTACGTCGCCGACGGCGTGGGCCTGGCCGCGAACCAGGTCGACGTCGGCATCCGGCTGTTCGTCTACGACTGCGTGGACGAGGACGGCCACCGGCACGTCGGCCACATCCTCAACCCGGTCCTGGACGAACTGCCCGCGACCGAGCGGCACCTGGAGGAGGCGGGCGAGGGCTGCCTGTCCGTCCCGGGCCCGCACGAGGACCTGGCCCGCCCCGATCGCGCCATCGCGCGGGGGGTGGACAAGGACGGCAACCCGCTGGTGATCGAGGGCGAGGGCTACTTCGCCCGCTGCCTCCAGCACGAGACCGACCACCTCAACGGCTACCTGTACATCGACCGGCTCTCCAAGCGCGAGCGCAAGAACGTGCTCAAGGAGATGGAGTCGATGCGCGACGAGGTATTCGCCAAGCGCGAGGCGAAGGCCAAGCAACTCGCGGGCTGACGCCCGAAAGCGAGCAACACCGAAAGGGGCGGGGAACCGGTACCGGTTCCCCGCCCCTTTCAGGCGTTCACCTCATCCCGAGGCACGCACCGCTCTCGCGGTCAGCTGCACCCGCTGGTCGAGCCGCAGCCCTCGCAGACGTAGCAGCTGCCCGCCGGGCGCATCTTGATCCCGCAGGAGAAGCACAGCGGCGCGTCCGCGCTGCGGCCCTGGCGGGCCTCCAGCAGCTCGGTGGAGGAGTGCACCGCGGCCGGCACCGGCTTCAGGTCCGGGGCCTTGGGCGCGGCATCGGTCGGCGCGGACTGCGCGAGGGTGCGCATGTCCTCCGCGGCGGCCGGCTCGTCCGGCTCGTAGGAGCCGGTCTCCAGGTGCCGGGTGCGCTCCGCGGCCGAGTGGATGCCGAGCGCCGAGCGGGTCTCGAACGGCAGGTGGTCGAGCGCCAGGCGGCGGAAGATGTAGTCGACGATCGACTGGGCCATCCGCACGTCCGGGTCGTCGGTCAGACCGGCCGGCTCGAACCGCATGTTGGTGAACTTGGAGACGTAGGTCTCCAGCGGCACGCCGTACTGGAGGCCCACCGAGACCGCGATCGAGAAGGCGTCCATCATGCCCGCGAGGGTCGAGCCCTGCTTGGACATCTTCAGGAAGACCTCGCCGAGGCCGTCGTCCGGGTAGGAGTTGGCGGTCATGTAGCCCTCGGCGCCGCCCACCGAGAAGGAGGTGGTGATGCCGGGCCGACCCTTGGGCAGGCGCTTGCGGACCGGGCGGTACTCGACGACCTTCTCCACCACGGTGGTCGCGGTCGACTTGCCGTCGTCGGCCTTGCCCTTGTTCTCGCCCTTGCCGGCCGAGAGCGGCTGGCCGACCTTGCAGTTGTCGCGGTAGATCGCCAGCGCCTTGATGCCCAGCTTCCAGCCCTGGAAGTAGATCTCCTCGATCTCCTCCACGGTGGCGTCCTCGGACATGTTGACCGTCTTGGAGATCGCGCCGGAGATCCACGGCTGGATCGCCGCCATCATCCGCACGTGGCCCATCGGCGAGATGGTTCGCTCGCCCATCGCGCAGTCGAAGACCTCGTAGTGCTCGGTCTTCAGGCCGGGCGCGTCCACCACGTGGCCGTGCTCGGCGATGTGCTCGACGATCGCCTCGACCTGCTCCGGCTGGTAGCCGAGCCGGGTCAGCGCCCGGGCGACCGTGCCGTTGACGATCTGCATCGAGCCGCCGCCGACCAGCTTCTTGAACTTCACCAGCGCGAGGTCGGGCTCGACACCGGTGGTGTCGCAGTCCATCATCAGGCCGATCGTGCCGGTGGGGGCCAGCACCGAGGCCTGCGCGTTGCGGAAGCCGTGCTTGTCGCCGAGCTTGACGACGTCCTTCCACGCCTTGGTGGCCAGGTCCCACACGGGGGTGTCCAGGTCGTCCATACGCTTGCCGGCGTCGTTGGCGTCGGCGTGCTGGCGCATCACCCGCTTGTGCGGCTCGGCGTTGCGGGCGTAGCCCTCGTACGCGCCGACGATGGCGGCCAGTTCGGCGGAGCGCTTGTACGCGGTGCCGGTCATCAGCGAGGTGATCGCACCGGCCAGCGCCCGGCCGCCGTCGCTGTCGTACGCGTGGCCGGTGGCCATCAGCAGCGCGCCGAGGTTGGCGTAGCCGATGCCCAGCTGGCGGAACGCGCGGGTGGTCTCGCCGATCTTCTCGGTCGGGAAGTCGGCGAAGCAGATCGAGATGTCCATCGCGGTGATGACCAGCTCGACGACCTTGGCGAAGTTGACCGCGTCGAAGGTGTCGTCCTCGCGCAGGAACTTCATCAGGTTCAGCGAGGCGAGGTTGCAGGACGAGTTGTCCAGGTGCATGTACTCCGAGCACGGGTTGGACGCGGTGATCCGACCCGACTCGGGGCACGTGTGCCACTTGTTGATCTCGTCGTCGTACTGGATGCCGGGGTCGGCGCAGGCCCACGCGGCCTCGGCCATGCGCCGGAACAGCGACTTGGCGTCGACCGTCTCCAGCACGTCGCCGGTGAGCCGGGCGCGCAGCCCGAACTCCTTGCCCTGCTCGACCGCGTTCATGAACTCGTCCGAGACCCGGACCGAGTTGTTCGCGTTCTGGTACTGCACCGACGCGATGTCGGCGCCACCGAGGTCCATGTCGAAGCCCGCGTCGCGCAGCGCGCGGATCTTCTCCTCCTCCTTGACCTTGGTGTCGATGAAGTCCTCGATGTCGGGGTGGTCGACGTCGAGCACGACCATCTTGGCCGCGCGGCGGGTGGCGCCGCCCGACTTGATCGTTCCGGCGGAGGCGTCGGCGCCGCGCATGAAGGAGACCGGACCCGAGGCGTTGCCGCCCGAGGTGAGCAGTTCCTTGCTGGAGCGGATCCGGGACAGGTTCAGGCCGGCGCCCGAGCCGCCCTTGAAGATCAGGCCCTCTTCCTTGTACCAGTCCAGGATGGAGTCCATCGAGTCGTCGACCGACAGGATGAAGCACGCGCTGACCTGCTGCTTCTGCGCGGTGCCGACGTTGAACCAGACCGGCGAGTTGAAGCTGAAGATCTGGTGCAGGAGGGCGTACGCCAACTCGTGCTCGAAGATCTCCGCGTCGGCGGGGCCGGCGAAGTAGCCGTTCTCCTCGCCCGACTTGCGGTAGGTCTTCACGACCCGGTCGATCAGCTGCTTCAGGCTCCACTCGCGCTGCGGCGTGCCCACCGCACCGCGGAAGTACTTGCTCGTGACGATGTTGACCGCGTTCACCGACCAGGAGTCGGGGAACTCGACGCCGCGCTGTTCGAAGTTGATCGAGCCGTCGCGCCAGTTGGTCATGACGACGTCACGACGCTCCCAGACCACCTCGTCGTACGGGTGGACGCCGGGGGTCGTGTAGACGCGCTCGATCCGCAGGCCCTTGCCGGGTCGTGACCGACCGGCACCGCGTGCTGAGCCGCTCGTCGTCTCTGTCATGCCGTCTCCTCTTTTGAACAACGCCGTGGGCAGGCCGGGGCATCCCGATGGGAGGACCCGGATGACCGGTCGGGTGGTCCGTCGTTCCTGTGCTACCGACGTGTACTACCGAATGAAAATGTGAATGACCCGCGCGTGGATGACCCGCGCTCAGTCCGCGGCGGGAGCGTCCGCCGCGTTCGCGGGCACCTCGGGCCCGCTCGACTCCGCGCGACCGGCGCGCAGCAGCGCGACCTCGGCCTCGAAGTCCTCCAGGGACTCGAAGGCCCGGTACACGGACGCGAACCGCAGGTAGGCGACCTCGTCGAGCTCACGGAGCGGGCCCAATATGGTCAGGCCCACGTCGTGGGTGGTCAACTCGGCGCACCCGGTGGCCCGCACCGCCTCCTCGACCCGCTGGCCGAGCAGGGCCAGCGCGTCACCGGTGACCGGGCGGCCCTGGCACGCCTTGCGCACACCGGCGATGACCTTGTCCCGGCTGAACGGCTCGGTGACGCCGCTGCGCTTGATCACCGTGAGCGAGGCGGTCTCGATCGTGGTGAAGCGTCGTCCGCAGTCGGGGCACGAGCGACGGCGCCGGATGGCGGCCCCGTCGTCGGTGGTCCGGCTGTCCACGACGCGGCTGTCCGCTCGCCGACAGAAGGGGCAGTGCATGCCGTTCCCTCTCCCCCTCGTTCAGACGCAGGTCCTGCGTGGTGCTCGTGCGCGTCGCGCGCGGAGCGGCGAAACGTGCCCTGGTGGTGCCGCGGGTTGCCGCGCCCTCGCCCCGAGGGCCCACGCCTGGGGGCCCGTCCGGTGCGGTCCGGGAATGCTCCGGGAACATAGTATATACGGCAACCACAACTTGTGGGCTTCTGCAACGCCCTCGACCACAAGATGTAGTGGCTACGGTAGACCGCGACCCGGGGCGCTGCAAGCCGACTCGCAGACACTCGGAGAGCCCGTGGTGACCTCTCGTCATCCCCGCAGGTCACCGCCCGAGGAGTCGGCGAAATTAACCCGACCGGCCGCGTGTCGCGGTACGCGAGCGGCGCATGCGACATTTCGGGCATCGCTTCCGTGGGCAATTCCCGAACGGAATTCGAATGTATGTACGATTACTACAGCGGGAACCGAATGATCGCCACCGGATTGGCCTAAATTCACTCGAACGTGTGTTTGGCGCAACCTTTCGAACCCGACTACCGTTCTCCACGTGCGAGCAATCCGTCGAAAGGGCCAGCCGTGACCGGAGAAGCCACCGGAGCCATCCACCCCGGAATCCGCACCGAAACCCTCCCCGCGAAACACCCGCACAGCGCCACCGTGCCGCCGCCGGCGCCCGCCCCGGGCACCGAGAACGCGCAGGTCCAGGGCGGTGCGACGCGGCGTCCGGCGGGGGGGCTGACGCCGCGCCAGACGCGCGTCCTCGAAGTGATCCGCACCTCCGTCGAGTCGCGCGGATATCCGCCGAGCATGCGCGAGATCGGCGAGGCGGTCGGACTGTCCAGCACGTCCTCCGTCGCGCACCAGTTGATGGCGCTCGAACGCAAGGGCTATTTGCGCCGTGATCCGCATCGGCCGCGCGCCTACGAGGTGCGTTCGCCCGACGGCGGGCGTCCGCTGGCGCCGGCCGGGCCGCACGCCGAGCGCGGCTCGCAGGCCGCGTCCTACGTCCCGGTGGTCGGCCGGATCGCGGCCGGCGGTCCGATCCTGGCCGAGCAGTCCGTCGAGGACGTCTTCCCGCTGCCGCGCCAGTTGGTGGGCGACGGTGACGTGTTCCTGCTCAAGGTCAGCGGTGACTCGATGATCGAGGCCGCGATCATGGACGGCGACTACGTCGCGGTCCGCCGCCAGCCGGTCGCCGAGAACGGCGACATCGTCGCGGCGATGCTCGACGGCGAGGCCACCGTCAAGCGCCTGCGGCACCGGGACGGCCACCGCTGGCTGATGCCGCACAACCCGGCCTACGAGCCCATCCCGGGCGACGAGGCCACCATCCTGGGCCGTGTGGTCGCCGTCATGCGCCGAGTCTGAGATGACCGGGGACCCCCACATACCGCCCACGGGCGGTCGTCCGGCGAACCCACGCCGAACGACCGCCCGTTCCGCGTCCGGGCCAAACCCACCGCCACGGTGCCCCTCGACCACCCACACGCCGCAACACCCCCTCGGCAATCGAAACGACACGGCCCACCCCCCGAACCGGCCCACGCCCCCCGCCCACCCCCAGGCGCGCCAGCGCCCCCGCCCCAGGCCGCCCGCGTGATCGACGCGCGCAGCGCGGAGAGCGGCGGAGCCGCAAAATTTGGGCTGGGTGACCCGGAGCGAAGCGGAGGGACACCCAGCCCCGAGCGAGGGGCCGCTTTTTCTTGGAGGAGCGAAGCGGGGGAAAGAAAAAGCGGTCCCTCGCGAGCCGGCGCGAAGCGCCCAACAAGCAGCAACGCCGCGCACACGACTCCGCCCCCGGGCTTCACTTGCCCGCGAGACTCCGCCCGCCCGCTTCTCGCCCCGCCCCCTCCCGACCCAACCCCTCGCGAGCCGGCGCGAAGCGCCCGAGAGTCAGTCCTTGTCGATCGCGGCCAATGACCGGCGGACCTGATTGCGGTCCTCCGTGTACCACAGGGGGGGCATCGAAGCCCTGAAGAAGCCGCCATACCGCGCGGTGGCCAGCCGGGGGTCCAGCACCGCCACCACCCCCCGGTCGTTCATCGACCGGATCAGCCGGCCGGCCCCCTGGGCCATCAACAGCGCCGCGTGGGTGGCCGAGACCGCCATGAAGCCGTTGCCGCCACTTTCCTGGACCGACTGCGCCCGTGCGCTCATCAGCGGGTCGTCGGGACGCGGGAACGGGATCCGGTCCATGATCACCAGTTGGCAGGACGGCCCGGGTACGTCCACCCCCTGCCACAGCGACAGCGTGCCGAACAGGCACGTGCGCGGCTCGGCCGCGAACCGCCGCAACAGCTCGGCCAGCGAGTCGTCGCCCTGGCACAGGATCGGCACGTCGAGCCGCTCGCGCAGCGCCTCCGTGGCCGCCTCGGCGCCGCGCCGCGAGGAGAACAGGCCCAGCGCCCGGCCGCCAGCGGCCTCGATCAGCTCGGCCAACTCGTCCAGCGTCCCGGTGTTCATCCCGTCGCGGCCCGGCGGCGACAGGTGCCGCGCGACGTAGAGGATGCCCTGCTTGGGATAGTCGAACGGCGAACCCACGTCCATGCAGCGCCACGGCGCCAGGTCGGCGTCGCCGTCCGCATCGTCCTCCCCCGCCGCCTCCTCGTCGTCGCCCGGCCGCACCGCGACCTCCGTGGGCACCGGATCGGGCGCGTCGGTCAACATGCCCTCGGGGCTCAGCCCCAGGCTGCTCGCCACGCCGCGGAAGTTGCCGCCGAGCATGAGCGTGGCCGAGGTGAGCACCACGGTGCGGTCGCCGAACAGCGCCTCGCGCAGCAGCCCGGCCACCGCGATCGGGGCCACCCGCAGCGACGCGCCGGTGCGCTCGTTGCGCTCCATCCAGATCACGTCGTGCGGCGACTCCCGCAGGATGCGCTCGCAGGTGTCGTGGATGTGTTCGACGCCGGCCAGCGCCTGGCGGCGGGCCGCGTCCTCGTTGCTCAGCGACTTGTCCCGGACCTCGCCGAGCGAGGTGATCACGCCCCGGCTCGCATCGCGCAGTGCGGTCACCGTCCAGCCCAGGTCCGGATCCACCTCGCGCAACCGGCCAGGCTCGCGCCCGTCCAGCGTCTTGCGGAACGCCTCCGAGGCGGCGTTCAGGTTGTCCACCGCGCCCTCGTTGGCCAGCTTGCCGGCGCGCCGCGCGGCCCGGTCGACCGCGCTCAGGCTCAGCTCGGCGGTGGCCACGCCCGTGGCCCGGCTCGCGAACTCGTGCGCCTCGTCGACGATCAGCAGCTCGTGCTCGGGCAACACCGGCGCGTCCTCCAACGCGTCGATGGCGAGCAGTGCGTGGTTGGTCACCACGATGTCGGCCTGCTTGGCCCGCTCGCGCGCGGCCTCGGCGAAGCAGTCGTCGCCGTACGGGCACCGCGAGGCGCCCAGGCACTCGCGCGAGGACACCGACACCTGGGCCCAGGCCCGGTCGTTGACCCCCGGGCTCAGGTCGTCGCGGTCGCCGGTGTCGGTCTCGTCGGCCCACTCGCGCACCCGGACCACGTCCTGCCCGAGTTTGCTCGTGGGCGCCGGGTCGAACAGCACCTCGCCCTCGTCGGGCGGCCCGTCGTGCAGCCGGTGCAGGCACAGGTAGTTGCCGCGCCCCTTGAGCGTGGCGAAGGTCGGCGAGCGGCGCAGTTGCGGGCGCAGCGCCTCGACCGTGCGCGGCAGGTCGCGCTCGACGAGTTGGCGCTGGAGCGCGAGGGTCGCGGTGGCCACCACGACCTTGCGGTGCGCGGCAAGCGCGGGCACCAGGTAGGCCAACGATTTGCCGGTGCCGGTGCCGGCCTGGACCAGCAGGTGTTCGGCGCGCGCGACCGCGCCGGCGACGGCCTCGGCCATCGATACTTGTCCGGGTCGCTCCGATCCGCCGACGGCGGCGACGGCGGCGTGCAGGAGTTCGGTCAGCGCGGGACGGTCGGAGTCGCTCATCGGGCGACAAGCCTAGATGCTCCGACCGACATCCCCGACCGCGCGGCCCGCTTCGTCCGACTCCTCCCCGAAGGTTTTCCGGCTCAGCCGAGCTTGGCCAGCACCGCCTTGGCCATGGCCTCCTGGCCGAGCGCGTTGGGGTGCACGGGGCCGGCGGGCGACTCCGGCTTGACGCCCTCGACCCACTTGGTGCCGACCGGCTTGCACACGTCGTGGCCGGCCGAGCCGGTGTAAGTGTCAACGTATTCCGCGCCCTGCTTGGCCGCCTCCTTGGCGATCATGTCGTTGAGCGCGGGCACCACCTTGCGCAGGTACGGCAGGTCGCCGTCGGCGACGGGCACCTGGGTGGGGCAGCCGGGGCCGCTCTCCGGGAGGATCGTGGGGTAGCCGACGACCAGGATCCGGGCCTTGGGCGAGCGCTCCTTGATGCCGGTGATGGCGGCGGCCAGCTTGGGCCCGGTGTCGGCGATCCGCTTGGTCAACTCGTCGTTGCCGCCCGGGGCGTACTTGTCGGTGCACGGCTGGGTCGAGGTGGTGCTGCGGCTTTGCAGCACGCACATCGTGACGATCTCGGAGAAGCCGATGTCGTTGCCGCCGACGCCCAGGGTGACCAGCGCGGTGTCCGGGCGCAGCGCGTCGAACTGCGGCGGCGGGGTGCCCTGGGTCTGCTGGCCGACCGTCAGGTCCGGGGTCCTGGCTCCCCCGCAGGTGACGTCGACGAAGCCGGCGATGTTCTTCTGCTTGGCCACCAGGTGCGCGTAGTTGCTCTCCGAGCGGCTGCAGCCGGGCGGCGCGGTGGGCACGATCACCGGTATCTTCACGCCTGCCGCGTACGAGTCGCCGAGCGCGACATAGGTGGCGCCACTGGCGGCGGCGGGCAGTGCGCCGGCCGGTGCGGGGGCGGCCTGCGTACCCGCGGGGGCGCCGCTCTTCGCGGCGGCGGATGCCTTGGCATCGCCGGAGTCGTCCGAGCAGGCGGACAGCGCGCCGAGCGCCGTCAGTGCGGCCAGGCCCGCGATCACCCTGCGAGTTGTGCGCACGAGCGCTCCCCTCTCGTCGTTGCCCGCCCATTACCCGTCGGTAGGTATCGGCGTTCCGGCGAGACTACGGTTTTCCGCGCCCGAATGCCGGCCTCGGTGCCGGCTCAGTCGAGCTTGATCGTCTCGCGGCGAGCGCCCGCCGCCGCGCGCGCTCGCGAGGGCAGGTCCTCCAGCATGGTCAGGCACTCGCGGGCGGCGTCGATCTCGATGTCCTGGAAGGTGGCCGCGACCACGTCCACCCGCTCCTCGTCGGCCTCGATCACCACGCGCCCGTCCGGCCCGTACACCCCGCTGCGTCCGCACGCCGGGCCCAGGCCGGTGTCGCCGATGTGGTTGGCCACCACCGTGTAGCAGGTGTTCTCCAGGGCGCGGGCGGCGAAGTAGAGGTCGCGCCGGTGTTCGCCGTCGCCGCGCGTGTACACCCCCGGGCACAGGTACGCGTCGCAACCGTCGTGCACGGCCGCGCGCGCGTGTTCGGGAAAGCTCACGTCGTAGGCGCTGCCCAGGCCCAGCCGCCAGCCGGCGATCTCGATCGTGCAGCCGTGGTCGCCGGGGCGGAACAGTTCGCGTTCCTCGCGCCACAGGTGTTGGCGGTCGTAGGCCACGTGCGCGTCCCCGTCGCGGCCGATCACCAGCAGCGAGATGGTCCGCCCGCCCGCGCGGCGCACCGCGGCGCCGACCACGGCGACCGTGCGGGTGGCGTAGCAGGCGGCCTGCAACTCGCCGAGCCGGGTGTCGCCGGGCACGATGTCGCACGGTTTCACGTCGGGTCGGAACAGGTCGAGGTCGTAGCCCGACAGGAACAGCTCCGGCAACACCACGACATCGGCGCCGGCCGAGGAACCGAAGCGCACGAGTTGCGCGGCCGTGGCGACATTCGCGGGGATGTCGCCCGGCTGCGCCTGGGCCTGTGCGGCGGCGACCCTCAGGGGTTGCCTCGCGTTTTCGGCGACGTCGGTCACCCGCCGCATTCTGGCATCGTGATGGGGATCACACCATCGGCAAACCGGACAGGTTGTTCGTGAGCCCGGGTCGGATCGGGGTGCGTCTCACATGCACAGCGCGTTGGGCACGGTCCCGTGCGCGCCCACGTGCGGGCGGGTGGGGCGGTCCCGGTAGCCGTCCAGGAGCAGCCGATTGCGGTTCAGGCACAGCCGGTCGATCCGGGGCGTGAGCAGGTCGAACAGCTCGAAGCGGTCCCCCAGTTCGGGGAACGCCGCCTGGTGTTCCAGCACCTCCTCGCGCACCAGCGCCCAGAATCCCTCCTGGGGGATGCCCAGGTGGGCGACCGCGAGATCCGCGAGGTAGCGGTGGTGGCCGACCAGGAGCGCGGCGTGGATGAACTGGCACAGGTAGTCGGGCTTCTCCCGGAGCAGGACCGCGTCCACGTCGGCGGGCAGCGCGGCCAACTCCGGCAGCGGCCGGTCGCTGATGTTGACGTCGTCGACGAAGTCCTTGATCGCCAGCCGGACCGGGACGTCGTGCTCGTCGAAGACCACGATCGTGTTCTCCCCGTGCGGCGAGAACACCAGGCCGTAGCGGTACAGGCAGTGCAGCAGCGGCGGCAGCAGCGCATGGAAGAGCCGGCGCAGCCACACCCGGGGGGCCAGGCCGGAGCGTTCGATCAGTTCGACGACGAACGGCCGCCCGGCCGGGTCCACGTGCAGCAGCGAGGCGAGGGTGCGGGCGCGCTCGCCGGGGTCGAGGTGCGGGGCCAGCGGTTCGCGCCAGATCGCGCCGAGCAGTTCGCGGTACTGGTAGGGCACGCCGGGCAGTTCCTCGAGGACCGGATGGCGCACGGTGATCGACGCGGTCTCGCCGAGCATGATCACCCGGCATTCGTCGCGCAGGAACGGGTCCGCGTCGCGCAGGCCGTGCACCCACGCGGTGACCGCGGGCGCGGCGAGGGTGCGCTCGCTGGGCAGGCCGCGCCACACCAGCGTGTTGAGCACCGACAGCGGCAGTTTGACGGTGCGGCGGGTGGGGCGGTCCACGTTGAGGAAGGTACGGACCGACTGCTGGGCCAGGTGCCGGTCCTCGGCCTCGCCCAGCGGCACGATCCGCCCGGCGGCCAACTCCGGCGCGAACAGCGTCGCGATCGCCTCGTCCCACTGCCACGGGTGCACCGGAAGCCACCGGAACTCCTCCGGCGCCGACACCCGCGCGGCCAGTGCGTGGTGGAAGCGCTCACTGGTCGCCGGGCCCAGTTCCTCGTCGTAGAGCCGCTGTTCGGCCAGGCCCGGCACCGCCCGCCACTGTGCCAAGTCCCGGTGCACCGCGATCCACGGCAGCCGCATCGGCTGCCGCGCCTCGGGCGCGTAGGCGCGCGCGTCGCTCGCCGAGAAGCCGACGCGGCCCTTGTTCGGCACGATCCACGGGTGCCCGGTCTGGTGGCCCTCCAGTTCGGCGTAGCCCAGGTCGGCCAGCACGGCCGCGGCCGGCGCGCTCGCCGCGATCGCCGCGTCGGCGGCCAGCGTCGCGGTCAACTCGCGCACCAGGTGCCCTGCGGTGTCGCCGGCGAGGCCGATCACGGTGTGCGCGTCGAGCAGGAACTGGAGCATGTCCTCGGCCGGATCGGCGCCGCCCTCCCACTCGCGCACCACCGACGCCGGGTCCACGTGCCACGCGTCGTAGGCGCCGCGCCGGGCCCGGAAGCGGTAGTGCACGTCGCCGGACACCCCGACGGTGTAGGCGTCGCCGTCGGCGACGGGGGCGAGCAGTTCCTCGTAGGCGAACTCGGCGATCGCCTTGGCGATCATGTCCCGGTTGACCCGCCGCCACAGCTCCGGATCCGTGGAGGGCGCGCCGTGGCGCGCGGCGGGCACCCGGGAGGCGGGCTCAGGCGCTGCGTGTCGGGCGCCCTGGTGCGGCAGTTCGGCCTCGATGGGCTCCGCTTCCGGGTTCGACTGCGACATGGCGTACCTCTGCGGGGTCGGTCGCGCTCCGTCGGTGCGGTCGGCGGGCGGGCTCGGTGTCGCCCGCGGCCAGGCCGAACGTGGTGAACGCGGTGCGGATCGGCAGTCGGTAGACCGCGCTGCCGCACACGGAATTGAGGATGGTCGCGGCCCGGTGCGCGCCCAGGCCCAGATCGGGTGTGCCCACGCCGTGCGTGTGCAACTCGGCGTTTTGCGTATACAGGCCGCCGGTGATGTACGCGGGCAGGATGACCCGGTGGTCCAGGTCGATCAGCGGGCGCCCTGCGGCGTCGCGGGTGATCAGGTCCCACAGCGGGTCGAGCATCGCGGGGTGCCGCTGCGCGTAGCCGGTGGCCAGCACGACCCGATCGGTGCGGACGGTGAACGCGCGGTCCTGCTCGCCGTGCCGGCAGCCCAGTTCCACCCCGTCGCCGGTGATCCGCGCGGCGGTGACCGTCACATCGGGCATCAGCGTGGCGCGCACCCGGCCGCCGGCGATGCCGCGCTCGTACAACTCGTCGTGGATCGCGGCGATGGTGTCCGCGCTGATCGCCTTGTACAACTGCCACTGCTCGGGCAGCAGTCGGTCGCGCACCGGCTCGGGCAGGCCGTGGAAATAGCGCGTGTAGTCGGGCGTGAAGTGCTCCAGGCCGAGTTTGGAGTATTCCATCGGGGCGAACGCGGGCGATCGGGTCAGCCAGGTCAGCCGCCGGCTGGGGCCGGTGCGCCGGCGCAGCAGGTCCAGGAACACCTCCGCGCCGGACTGGCCCGAGCCGAGCACCGTGACGTCCTCGGCGTCGGTGAGATCGGCGCGGTGGTCGAGGTAGTCGGCCGCGTGCAGCACGCTGTCCCCGAGCAGGTGCGCGAACGGCTCGGGCACCACCGGTTCGGTGCCGATGCCCAGCACCACGTGCCGCGCGTGCACCCGGTGGTGCTCGCCGCCGGCCACGTCGCGAAAGTCGATCCGGTACAGGTCGCCCTCCCAGGCGACGGAGACCACCTCGCTGCCGAAGCGGCAGGCGGGCAGCGCCTCGGCGACCCAGCGGCAGTAGTGGTCGTATTCGCGCCGGGGCACGTGCAGGCGTTCGGCGAAGTAGAACGGGAACAGCCGGTCGTGCGCGCGCAGATAGGCCAGGAACGACCACGGGTTGGTCGGGTCGACCAGGGTGACCAGGTCGGCCAGGAAGGGCACCTGGAGGGTGGTGCCGTCCAGGAGCAGCCCCGGATGCCAGCTGAACGTGGGCGCGCGGTCCAGGAACAGCGTGCGCAGCGGCTCGACCCGGTCGGCCAGCGCGGCCAGCGCCAGGTTGAACGGCCCGATGCCGATGCCCACCAGGTCGTGCACCACCGCGCCGGGGTCGGCCGCCCGGCGCGGCGCGGGCAGGAAATCGGTCACGGCCGGGCACCCGATTCCCGCGCGGTACGCGGGCGCACCATCAGCGCGGCGGTCTTGTCCGGCAGGCGCACATCGCCCAGGCGCCTGAAGCCTGCCCGCTCGAACGCGCGCACCGACGCCTCGTTGCGCACGTCCGGCTCGGCCACCACGCGCATCGTGTCGGGCGCGGCGCGCAGCACCAGTTCGGTGACCGCGCGCAGCAGCAGCGAGCCGATCCCGCGCCCGCGCGCGCCGGCCGGCCCGATCAGCAGGTGGATGCCCACGTCGTGCGGGCGCGCGGGGTAGTGCCGGGCCAGATCGTCCAGGTCGGCGCGGTACAACTCCCAGTAGCTGACCGGCTCGTCGTCGAGGCAGCCCAGGTAGGCGCTGCTGTGGCCGCGCACGGCCTGGCCGGCCAGGTGTCGGCGCACCACCTCCTCGTCCCCGGCCAGCTCCCACCAGCGGGCGGTCACCGGGTCGTTCATCCACGTGTGCAGGAGCGGCAGATCACGCTTGGGGTTCACCTCGTGCAGCGAGAACCGGCCGACCGGCAGGGTCAGCGCACCCCAGCGGGCCGCCTCGGTGAGCGGGCCGGTCGGCCCCGTGCGCGGCCGGCGGGTGGTCAGGCGCAGCGTCTCGGCCTCGGCGAGCGGGATCTCGGGGGACGAGAGGAATGACGGGCTCATACGGGGACGGAACCTCCTGGGGCCGGGCTCACGCGGGGACGTCGGCGAGCGGATTGCGGATGTGCACGTAGATCGACTGGGTGGCGACCGGCCCGACGAGTTCGTCGAGGCCGTGCAGGCGGGTCAGCAGGTTGGCCTTGCAGCGCGGACGCGGATCGGTGAGCAGCGAGCGCGCGGCGCCGCTGTCCTCGGCGTAACGGGCCAGCAGGGCGCGCAGCCGGGCCAGCAGGACCCCCTCCTCGACCAGCCCCTGGGCGCCGAACGCGCCGATCAGGCCGAGCAGGTTGTTGACCCCCAGGTAGTAGGCCAGGCGTTCGTCGGCGATCTCGTCCGGCACGATCGTGTCGCTGGCCACCCCGGCCGCGGGCAGCCGGCGAGCCAGGTCGCCGGCGCGCGAGGCGCGGAAGTAGTAGCCCTGGTTGTCCCGGTAGCGCCCGCCCGAGGGCAACCCGTCGGCGTCGAGCAGGACCAGGGTGTTCTGCTGGTGTGCCTCCAGCGCGATGCCGGCGTGCCGGTCCAGCCACA
Organism: Embleya australiensis; assembly: GCF_051903075.1. Taxonomy (NCBI): domain Bacteria; kingdom Bacillati; phylum Actinomycetota; class Actinomycetes; order Kitasatosporales; family Streptomycetaceae; genus Embleya; species Embleya australiensis. Next base: position 5,494,849 of record NZ_CP182422.1, on the reverse strand, counting down.
ACACCGGCTCGGCCACCACCGCCAGGTAGCGCTCGAACCATTCCTCGGCCACCGACGCCGGCGCGCGCCCGGAGCGCTCGGCGAGGGTGTGTACGTGTCCGGCCAGGCGCGAGGGGCCGATCCCGGGGCGTTCGGCGACCAGCGCGGCCAGGCACGAGACCCGGTCGCCGGCGCCGAACGGGTTGGCCCGCAGCACCAGTTCCAGGCCGGCGGCGGGCCGGTCCGGGCGTGGGAACGGCTCCGGCGGCGCCACCGAGATCCAGGCCGGGTCCCGGACGATGTCGAACGTGGGGTGCACGGCCCGCAGTTCGTGTTCCAGGCCGGAGCGCAGGATGCGGTGCACCTCGATGCCGCGCAGCAGTTCCTTGGGCAGGTTCTCCCGGCGGGAGTTGGTGATCCGCAGGCCGAGGGAAAGCTTGAGCATCACCTCGGCGTCGGGCCGGTACACCGTGCGCACCGAGGAGGTGGGGTGCCAGGGGGCGCCGGCGGGGCCCAGGTCGCGCAACCGGCCGGCGTCGAGCAGGGCGCGCAGGTGCGGGCGCCGCGGCAGGTCGCGGGCCTGCCACGGGTGGGCGGGCACGAGCACGGTGCCCTCGGGGGCGCGCAACTCCCCGGCGAGGTCGGCCAGCACGTCGGCGGCCTCCCGCTCCAGCGCGCTGTCCTGGCCGACCAGGTCGGCGTCGGCGGCGAACCAGTGCAGCGGGAAGGATCCGCGCAATTCCGGCGACCACGCGGCGTCCTCGTCGGGGTCGAGCCGGTCCCGGCTCTTGGGTGTGGGGTGCATCGGGTGGCCGAGCACCAGGGACTGCTCGGCGGCCAGGAACGGGGCGGTCCCGGGCGGGTCTTCGGGATGCGCGCGCCGGTGGGCGACGTAGCGCTCGGTGTGGGTGACCGAGTCGGCCACCCGAATCGCGGTATCACCGCAGGCCCCGCCCGCCGCGCCGGTCCCGCTCGCACTCGCCTCGTCGCCGAGCAGCAGGGCCAACGTGACCGCGTTCAGCGGCCCCTCGCCGTCCAGGTGCGCGGCGCCGAAGCGGTGCCAGCCCGCCGGCGACCAGTAGCGCACCACGACCGTCAGGGTCCGGCCGACCCCGGGCAGTTCGACGGTGAGTGTGCCCGACTCCGGTCTCGGCAGCGCGTGTTCGCGCACCCAGCAGCGGAGCAGGCATTCGACCGTCGCCGCGTCGGCGGCGTGCCGGGGGTTCGGCGCGTCGAGGTGGTCCGTTTCGGGGTCCGTCCGCACGGCGGACGGGTCGGGACCCGCGATGGTCATCGCTGCTCCGTGTGGTGTCGGTCGACCCGGGGGTCGATGCCCGTGAATCGTGAATCGTGCATCGTGCCGGAGGCGGCACTCGGGATATGGAGATTTCGACCCGTGTCGATTGTTTGGCGAGGATGGTCGCGAATATGCGAGGCGCGCGGGAGCGAAGATTGTTGATGGAGCGTCAGCCCGAGGTCGCGCTTTCCGCGCGCCCCGCCTCGACCACCGCGGCGAGCAGCGCGCCGAGGTCGGCGCCGGTGGTGTCGGGGTTGAGCAGGGTGAGTTTGAGGCGGACCGCGCCGGGCCCGTCGCCCAGTTCGGTACGGCCGACCACCGCGCGCCCCTCGTGCAGCAGTCGGCGGCGCAGCGCCGCGTTGACCCGGTCCGCCTCGGCCCGGTCGGCCGGGTCGTCGGGGTCGTGCCCTCGGGGGAGGTAGCGGAAGAGCACGCTGGTGAGCACGGGCTCGGCGGCCAGTTCCAGGTGCGGGTCGGCCCGGATCGCCTCGGCAGCGTGTCGGGCCAGGTCGTGGCAGCGGTCCACCAACGCGCCCAGTCCGGCCCGGCCGAGCGCACGCAGGGTGACCGCGATCTTGAACACGTCGGCGCGGCGCGTGGTGCGCGGCGAGTTGCCCAACAGGCTGACGTAGCCGGCGCGTTGGTCGTCGTCGGGGTTGAGGTAGGCGGCGCGCTGGGCGAGCGGCCCGAGTAAGGCCGCGTCGCGGACCAGGAACACCCCGGCCGCGATCGGCTGCCAGCCGAGTTTGTGCAGGTCCAGGCCCACCGAGTGGGCCCCTTCGAGGCCGGTGAGCAGCGGCGTGAGCCGGTCCGAGAACAACGCGCCGCCGCCGTAGGCCGCGTCCACGTGCAACCACGCGCCCGCCGCGCGCGCGACCGCGGCGATCGCCGGCAGCGGGTCGATCGCGCCCAGGTCGGTGGTGCCGGCCGTGGCCACGATCGCCGCGATCCGGTCGTTGCCCGCCCGCACCCGTCCGACCGCGGCCGCCAGCGCGTGCGGGTCCATCCGGTGGTCGGCGTCGGTGGGCACGGTGACCACCGCGTCCTCGCCCAGGCCCAGGTGGCCGGCGCAGCGGCGGATGGAGAAGTGCGCGGCCTGCGAGCACAGGATCCGCCGCCGGCCGACGCCGGGGCCGAGCGCGTCGCGGGCCAGGAGCAGTCCCATCAGGTTGGACTCGGTGCCGCCGCTGGTGATCGTGCCGCCTGCGCCGCCGGGCGGGAAGCCGACCAGGCCGGCGAGCGCGGCCACCACCTCGGCCTCCAGGGCCACCGCCGCCGGCGCCTGGTCCCACGAGTCGAGTGAGGGGTTCAGCGCGGAGGCGATCAGGTCGGCGGCCACCGCGACGGCCAGCGGCGGGCAGTGCAGATGGCCGGCGCAGCGCGGGTCGGCCGGGTCGGCGGACCCCCATGCGAGCAGCGCGGACAACTCGCGCAACGCGGCGAAGTCGCCCACCCCGATGTCCGGCAGCGTCCCGGGCCCGGGGCCCGCCGACGCCGCACCGCGCGCGGCCGGCACCGGCCCCGCCGCGCCGGAGCCGAGCACCCGGGCCACCTCGACCGCGACCCCGACCGGCCCACCCGACGGCAACGGCCCACCCCGCGCACCGACCCCGGCATCCATCGCGCCGAGCGCAACGTCCACCAGCGCCCGCAACGCATCGGCCCCGCCCACACCCCCCGAGAGCGACACCCCAACTGGGTGCCCCACCCCCCACCCGCCACTCACACCGACCCCGATCCAACAGCCACGAACCCAACCCCCGAAAACCCGCCGCTCCCACCCCCGGCACCCGCGAACCCACCACCCGGGAACCCACTCATCTCGGACTCGGCAACCCCCCACCCGACCCCCGAAAACCCGGCACTCCCACCTCCGGCACCCGCGAACCCGACGCCCCCAAACCCGCTGGTCTCGGACGCGGCAACCCCACACCCGCCACTCGGGAATCCGGCGCCCCCAACTCCGGCACCCTCGGACCCGACGCCCTCAAATGCACTGGTCTCGGACTCGGCAACCCCGCACCCGCCACCCGAGGGTCCGGCACCCTCGGACCCGACGTCCGGGAATCCGGCGCCCCCAACCCCGGCACCCTCGGACCCACCACCCGGGGACTCGGCGGTCGGGCCGCCGTTTCCGGTCCCGGTCGCCCCGTTTACGGATGGGGGCATCGAGGCTCCGGCACTCGCGGCCCCGGCTGCCCCCGGCCCGGAACCCGCCGCCCCGGCACTCGCGCGCGCGAACCGGGCCGGCCCGGTTCCGGCGCTGCCCGGACCGGCGGTCGGGCCGGGGTATCCCGCCCCGGCCGCCTCGATGGCCTCGGCCAGGCGCTCCAGGACCGCGTCGGCCTGGACCTCGGTCATCGTCAGCGGCGGCAGCAACCGCACCACGCTGTCGTGCCGCCCGCCCAGTTCCACGATCAGCCCCCGGGCCAGCGCCTCGCGCCGCACCGCGAGCGCCAGGCCGGGCGCCGCGGGCCGGGCCCCGATCGCATCCGGCGCCGCGTCGGGCTCGACGATCTCCACGCCGAGCATCAGGCCCCGCCCGCGCACCTCTCCGATCGCGGGCCGGCCGGGCATCAGGTCCCGCAGCGCGCCCGCGAGTTGTGCCCCGACGCGGGCCGCGTGCTCGTGCAGGCGGTGCTCGCGCACGAAGGCGATGGTCGCGGTGCCGGCCGCCATCGCCAGCTGGTTGCCGCGGAAGGTGCCCGCGTGCGCGCCGGGCCACCAGCGGTCGAGCTCGGCCCGGTAGACCACCACGGCCAGCGGCAGGCTGCCGCCGATCGCCTTGGAGACCACCATCACGTCGGGCACCACGCCGGCGTGGTCCACGCCCCACATCGCGCCGGTGCGCCCCAGGCCGGTCTGTACCTCGTCGGCGATCAGCGGGATCCCCCGCTCGGCGGTGAGCCGGCGTAGCTCGCGCAACCACTCGTCGGGCGCCGGCAGCACCCCGCCCTCGCCCTGGACCGGTTCCACGATCATCCCGGCCGGCGTCGGCACGCCGCCGCTCGGGTCGGCGAGCAGCGTGCCCGCGTAGTGCGCGGCGATCCGCGCGCCCTCGGCCCCGCCGACGCCGAACGGGCAGCGGTAGTCCTGTGGGAACGGCAGCCGCACCGTGTCGCCCGTGCCCGCCCCGGTCGCGTCCCGAATCGCGGTGTCGCCGCTCACGGCCAGCGCCCCCGCGGTCATCCCGTGGTAGGCCCCGGTGAACGCGACCACCCCGCGCCGCCCGGTCGCGGTCCGCACCAGCTTGAGCGCCGCCTCCACCGCGTCGGTGCCGGCCGGCCCGCAGAACTGGATGCGCCCGTCGCGCGCCAACTCCGGCGGCAGCGTGGCGAACAACTCCTCGACGAACCGGTCCTTGACCGGGGTGGCCAGGTCGAGCACGTGCAGCGGCGCGCCGGTGTCGAGCACGCCCCGGATCGCGGCGAGCACCACGGGGTGGTTGTGCCCCAGGGCCAGCGTGCCGGCGCCGGAGAGGCAGTCGAGGTAGCGCCGCCCGTCCGCGCCCTCGACGGTCATGCCGCGGGCCCGCACCGGCACGATCGGCAACGAGCGCGCGTAGGTGCGCGCCGAGGACTCGCGGCCGGCCTGTCGCCGCAAAATGCCCGGCACGTCGACACTCGCGGCCCCCGAGCGCTGCCGGCCGATCGCCGCACCGACCCGCCCCCCTCCATCGGGGCTCACGGCGTCGGCGGGCGGTCCCAGCGGGGTCGGGTCTGGGGCACCGGAGCGGTCGTCCGGCCTGGTCAGGGCGGCGGTCATGACTGCGGCACCTCCACGAGGGCGATCGGAAACTTAGGTAAGGCTTACCTTTGCACGACAGCGGATCGCAACACCATCACCACAAAGAGTGACGTTCGTCGAATCGACGACTCCCTTGCTGACAACGACCGAACGGCCGCCCGATCACGGGCGGCGGTCCCTCCGATACTGTCGACCGGCACACACGGGGGGCGCACACGGGAGGTAGGCGCTTGACGCGCGGCGTTCGCACGCTGTTCGTCACGCTGACGGTGGCGGTGTCGCTGCTGGTGACGGGCACCGTCATGGCACTGACACTGGACGGCGTCGGCACCGACGACGGCCACGGCCGGGGACCGGCGGCACTCGCCGATCCGGGCGATCCCGCGCACTGGACCCCGGAGCGGATGAGTCGGGCCAAGCCGCGCGAGCCGCGCGGCAACGAAGAAGGCCCGGCCGTACCCCTGCCCTCGCCCGAACCCGGACGAACCGGGGCACCGGCCGGCCCCGAACCGCTGCCCGACGTGCTCGCCGAGGCCAAACCGCCCCCGGTACAGGCCCGCGCGGTCCCCCGCCCCTACACCGGCGAGGCCGGCACGGTCGCCGTCGGCAAACTGTTCTTCGAGGCCCCCGACGGCCCCTCCGTCTGCTCGGGCACCGTGATCGCCGACCCCAAGCGGCCCGGCCGCAGCAACCTGGTGTGGACCGCCGGCCACTGCGTCCACGCCGGACACGGCGGCACCTGGTTCACCAGCCTGCAATTCGTACCCGCGTTCAACAGCAGCGGCCAGGCCACCCTCGCCAACCTCGCCAACCCCGGCCCGGTCGCCCCCTTCGGCCAGTGGTGGGCGACCTCCGTGGCCACCTCCGACCAGTGGCGCGCCGGCGGCACCAACGCCACCTCCTCCGCCACCTCGTACGACTACGCGGTGGTCGAGGTGAAGAACCCCGACCGCAACGGACCCAGCCTGGAAGAGGTGGTCGGCCGCGCCCTGCCCGTGTGGTTCGACGCCCCGCGCGAGCTGGCCGAGGCCGGCGCCTACGGCTATCCGCAGGACGCCCCCTTCGACGGCCTGACCATGTTCGGCTGCGCCCAGGCCCCGCGCCGGATGACCGTCGACCCGAACACCCCGCCCCTGCTGCGGATCGGCTGCACCATGACCGCCGGCGCCAGCGGCGGCGGCTGGTACGCCACCGCCCCCGACGGCACGCTGTGCCTGATCGGCAACAGCGCGCTCAGCGGCGCCGGCCACACCTGGATCGCCGGCCCCTACCTGGACCAGGACGCCCGCCGCATGCTGGACAACCTCAAGCGCAAGCGCTGACCGGGCCGGACACGACGAAGGCCCGGGTCGCGGACGCGACCCGGGCCCTCACCATCCGACGATCAGCGCGTGACCACCACGAACCGCTCCAGCTCGGCCGCGAGTTGCCGACCCACCCGGGCATGCAGCCAGGTGCCCGACTCGCGGTGCTCGGTGCCGAGCAGTTCGCCGCTCGCGTGCACCTTCGCCACCAGGTCGCCGCGCTCGTACGGCACGACCACCTCGACCTCGACGTCGGGACGCGGCAGTTCCTCGTCGATCAGCGCGAGCAGTTCGTCCATGCCCTGCCCGGTGCGGGCGGACACCACGATCGCGTGCTTCTCCCGACGGAGCAGCCGCGCCAACACCTCCGGATCGGCCGCGTCGGCCTTGTTCACCACCACGATCTCCCGCACCCGGTGTGCGTCGACCTCGGTGAACACCTCGCGCACGGCCGCCAGTTGGGCCTCCGGCGTGGGATCGGAGCCGTCCACCACGTGCAGGATCAGGTCGGCGTCGGCGACCTCCTCCAGGGTGGACCGGAACGCCTCGACCAGCTGGTGCGGCAGGTGCCGCACGAAACCGACCGTGTCCGCCAGCGTGTAGCCGCGTCCGCTGGGCGTCTCCGCCCGGCGCACCGTCGGATCCAGCGTGGCGAACAGCGCGTTCTCCACCAGCACGCCCGCGCCGGTCAACCGGTTCAGGATCGAGGACTTGCCGGCGTTGGTGTAACCCGCGATGGCCACCGAGGGAACCGCGTTGCGGCGGCGCTCCTGGCGCTTGGTGTCGCGGGCCTTCTTCATGTCCGCGATCTCGCGGCGCATCTTGGCCATCTTCTCCCGGATGCGCCGACGATCGGTCTCGATCTTCGTCTCACCGGGACCACGCGTGGCCATGCCGCCACCGCCGCCGCCACCCATCTGGCGCGACAGCGAGGCACCCCAGCCGCGCAGGCGGGGCAACATGTATTGCATCTGTGCCAGCGAGACCTGCGCCTTGCCCTCTCGGGACTTGGCGTGCTGCGCGAAGATGTCCAGGATCAGCGCCGTGCGGTCCACGACCTTGACCTTGACGACGTCTTCCAGCTGGATGAGCTGACCGGGCGTCAGTTCACCGTCGCAGACCACGGTGTCCGCGCCGGTGGCGATCACCACGTCGCGCAGTTCGCGGGCCTTGCCGGAGCCGATGTAGGTCGCCGGGTCTGGCTTGTCGCGGCGCTGGATCAGTCCGTCCAGCACCTCCGAACCCGCGGTCTCCGCGAGCGCGGCGAGTTCCTTGAGCGAGTATTCGGCGTCGGCGGCGGTTCCGTCGGTCCAGACCCCGACGAGGACCACCCGTTCCAGGCGAAGCTGTCGGTATTCGACCTCGGTGACGTCGGTCAGCTCGGTGGAGAGACCGACCACCCGGCGCAGCGCACTGCGCTCGTCACGGTCGAATTGGTCGCCGTCGTAGTCGACCGGACGACCCCCGACGTCATCGCCCGGTCCGAATCCGTCGAAGGCCGCTCCGTCGTCGAAGCCGTCGGCGTCGTCGAAATGGGGAGTCGAGTCCGTGTCGTCGTGTCCGGCGCGGTGTGAGCGAGAAGTCATATCGTCCTGTTCAACGTAGTCGGCGGGCCGCTCCATTCCCCGAAGCGGCCGTCACGATGGTCCCACGAGGGTCCGCACTCGGGCATCCGGGTTTTCGGCCGGTTCGCCCGAGGCGAACCGGGGCGTGGCCCGCCGCGTTCTCACGAGGTCAGCAGTCGGGCCTGCCCGACTTCGGTGCGCACCTTGATCTTGTGCGGCGACTGGTCGTTGCGCGAGACCTTGACGTCGCTGTCGCCGATCGTGGTGGACACATCCGCCGCGTACTGCTGCCCGCCGGGCACCCGCACCGTCGCCCGACCCGCGTCGGTCTTGGCGCTGACGTCGGTGGGCGCCTTGGTGAAGGTCATGTCGATCGAGCCCGCGCTCGTCTGCGCGGTCACCTTCGCCGAGGCGATCCCCTCGCCGTCGATCTTGCCCGCGCTGGTGTGCAGGTTGAGCGTCCCGGTCACATCGCGCAGCGTCACGTTGCCGGCGTCGGTGCGGATGTCGAGCGCGGCGCCGCCGCGCGGGATGGTCACCTCGTACGCCACGAAGCAGGCCTTCTTGCTCGCGCAGTCGTAGTCCAGGACCAACTGGCCGCTGCCGTCCACGTTGTGCGTGGTCGTCGGCGCGGTCTTGTCGTAATGCTGTTTCTCGGTCACCTTGACCACGTTGACGTCGCCCTCGGTCACCTTGACGTTGCCCGCCGCGCTGTCCACCTTGAGCGACTTCACGCTCTGCGTGACGTCGTAGGAAGTGGTCTTCTTCTCCGCGTCGTGGTCGGTGTCCACGTTGAACTCGCACGCGGTCAGCACCAGCGGAAGCGCGACGAGCGGAACGAGCAGGGCCAGACGACGGTTGCGGGCAGCCATAAGGGTCTCCTTGGGTCGGGGCGGGGTACGCCGCCCGAACGCACGACCACTCCCCCGCTGTCCTCTTGCCCTCCAGGCTAGGAAGCACCCCTGTTCCGCGCGTCGGTCCGGCGTCGGGTTGACCGGCTCCTTCCCTGGCAGGAGGCGACCCCGAGGCACTCCACCTCCGGGCAGGGCCCGCCTCGGGGTTCTCCCGGACCCCGGTACCGGTACCGGAGCCGCCGGTCAGTGCGCCAGCCGCGCGCCCAACGCCGGGGCCAGCGCCGCGAATTCGGCCGATTCGGCGTCGTCGAGCACGGCATACGCGGCCGCCACCAGCTCGTCCGTGGTGTCCTCCGCGGCCTGTCGACGTGCCGTCAGCTCGTCGGTGACCTGCGGAAACGGCTTGGTGTGGCCGTAGAACTCGAGGTAGGGGCTCGCCTCGGCCACCTGCGCCTCCACCGCGGTCAGGCGATGCGCGGCCAGGGCCAGGATGTGCAGCCCGCCGCGATGCTCGCGCAGCGTCTGGAGGTTCTGCGCGAGCCGGGCGGGCGCGTCATCCGGAAGAGGTACACCGCGCCAGGCCGAGTACAGCGGGGCCAGCGCGCCCAGGTCGTTCGCCCGCACGATCGTGGTGGTGATCTCCGCCAGCCGGGCCGCCTCCGGCAGGTCGGCGAGGTGCTCGCGCCCCCAGTCGCGGGCACATTGGGCGTACAGCGCGCCGACCCGCTCGGGCGGCGCGACCTTCCTGCCGCCCTGCCACAGCGGAAGCAGCGCGTCGGCGGTGAAGTGATGGAACGCGGCGACCACCGCGGCGTCGTCGACGTCGCCGAGCACGCCGCCGCGGCCGGCCACGTAGAGCGTCACGCCGTCCAGCCCCAGTTCGGCGCCGCGCGCGACGGTGTGCGGCGCGAAGAAGAACGCCCCGGCCGCCTGCACCGTCTTCTTGACCGCGCGGGTGGTCTCGCGGGCGGTGTCCATGCTGCTCATGCTCGTGTCTCCCCGGGGACGACCTTGCTTGACCATGTCAGGCAAGACCTATCACGGCGGATCGAACGAGCACAGGTGTTCGGACACCGGTTCCGCGACGCCCGCACCGGGGTCACAGGCGGGCGAGGTCGACCCGTCCCTCGGCGACGATCACGGCCGGGCCGGTCATCTCGATGTGCCCGTCCACCCGCTCGGTGATCACCAGGCGCCCGCCGGGCACGTCCACCGTGTAGGTGACCGGCTCGCCGGTGACCGAGGGCTCCGCACCGTCGGCGCGCGCCGCGGCGACCATCACCGCACACGCGCCCGTGCCGCAGGACCGGGTCTCCCCCGAGCCGCGCTCGTGCACCCGCATGGCCACGTGACCCGGCGCCCGGCGCACCACGAACTCGACGTTGACCCCGTGCGGATAGGCCCCCGCGGGGGTCACGGTCGGCGCGGTGTACAGGGTGCCCGCCTGGGCGAGGTCCTCGACGAAGACCACCGCATGCGGGTTGCCCATGTCCACGTTGGTGGCCGGTCGCACCCGCCCCTCGACGTCGACCCCGATGCCCTCGGAACCGGGCAGCCGGGCCGGGCCCATGTCCACGGTGACCGGGCCCTCGGCGGACACCGTAACCGCCTTGACCCCACCGCGCGTGGCCACGCGCAACTCGCCCGCCTCGGCCAGGCCCCGCTCGACCAGGAACCGTGCGAACACCCGCACGCCGTTGCCGCACATCTCCGCGATCGAGCCGTCGCCGTTGCGATAGTCCATGAACCACTCGGCCTCGCCCGCCAGGTGCTCGGCGGCCGGATCCTTGGCCGAGCGCACCACCCGGAGCACCCCGTCGCCGCCGATGCCCGCCCGCCGGTCGCACAACGCGGCGACCTGCGCGGCGGACAGGTCCAGTTCGCCGTCGGCGTCCGGCACGATGACGAAGTCGTTCTCGGTGCCGTGCCCCTTGAAGAAGTGCAAAGTGCTCACCCCGCAATCCTAGGACGGGGCGGGACGGAGCACGCGCGAGCGGCCTCGGCGGAACTCCGCCGAGGCCGCTCGCGCGGTTCATTGGCCCGTTATCGGTCCGGGTGCACCACGCCGGCCGCGCCGCCGCCCCGGCGGGTGGGTTCGGCCACCGCCTGGACGCGCCCGCCGGGCAGGAATTCCAGCGCCGCCGCGGCGCCGATCTCCGGGTTGGCCTTGAGCACGTGCCCGCGCTGTTCCAGCCCCGTGCGCAACCACGCCGGCACCCCCGGTTCGACCTCGGTGGCCGCGCCGTTGCGCTGCGACAGTCGCGGCGCCGCGACCGCCTGCGGCAGCGAGAGGCCGCGATCGAGCCGCTCGGTCAGCACCTGGAGCACCGTGGTGATGATGGTCGCGCCACCGGGCGAGCCCACCGCGATGAACGGCCGGCCGTCGCGCAGCACGATCGTCGGCGACATGCTGCTGCGCGGCCGTTTGCCCGGCGCGGGCAGGTTGGGGTCGAACACGCCCGGGGTCAGCGGAGCGAAGTTGAAGTCGGTCAATTCGTTGTTGAGCAGGAACCCGCGTCCGGGCACGGTGATCGCACTGCCGCCGGTCTGCTCGATGGTCAGCGTGTAGGAGACCACGTTGCCCCAGCGGTCGGCGGTGACCAGGTGCGTCGTGGACAACCCCTCGATCGGCTCGGTCGCCTCCGGCGTGCCGCTCGCCCGGCACTGCCGGTCGTACGGCGGCTTCGGGTCACCCGGCGGCACCGGGCTCACGGCGGCGTGGTCCGGGTCGATCAGGCACGCGCGTTCCCTGGCGAAACCGTCGGCGAGCAGGCCCTTGAGCGGCACGTCCACGAACGCGGGGTCGCCCACGTAGCGGTTGCGGTCCGCGAAGGCCAGGCGCGACGCCTCCAGGTAGTGGTGCGTCGCGGCGACCTCGTCCTGCGCGCGCGGGTCGGTGGTCTCCAGGATGTTCAGCGCCTCGCCCACGGTGGAGCCGCCCGACGAGGACGGGGCCATGCCGTAGACGTCCAGGCCCCGGTAGTCGAGGTGGGTCGGCCGCTGCTCCCGGATCCGGTAGTTCGCCAGGTCGCCGTTCTCGATCAGTCCGGGCCGGAAGACCCGGTCGGCTCCCGGTGCCACCGGCGGTTGTTGCGCGGTGCGCACCACCTCGCGGCCGAGGCCGCCGCGATAGAACCAGTCGACGCCGTTGCGACCGAGTTGCTCGTACGTGCGGGCCAGGTCCGGATTGCGGAACACGCTGCCCACCACCGGTGGTTGCCCGTTCGGCAGGAACAGCTGCGCGGTCGGCGTGATGTCGTCGAACCGGGACGCGTTCGCCGCGGTCTGGTCGTGGAACGTCTGGTCCACCACGAACCCGCGCTCGGCCAGCTGCCGAGCCGGTTCGAGGGCGGAGCGCAGACTGGTCGTACCCCACGTGCGCAGCGCGGTGTTCCACGTCTGCGGCGTGCCGGGAACCCCCACCGAAAGTCCGGAGTTGACCCCCTGGTCGAACGGGATGGGCAACCCGGTGGCGGGGTCGAGGAACGCGTCCTTCTGCATCTTGGCGGGCGCCGTCTCCCGCCCGTCCAGGGTGCGCACGCTGCGACTGCGCGCGTCGTAGTAGACGAAGTAGCCGCCACCGCCGATCCCCGACGAGTACGGCTCGGTCACGCCCAGCGCGGCGGCCGTGGCCACCGCGGCGTCCACCGCGTTGCCTCCCCGGCGCAGCACGTCCAGGCCGATCCGGGTGGCGTCGGGATCGACGCTGGACACCGCGCCGCCCCATCCGGTGGCCACGGGTTGTTTGGCCGGCGCCTCCGCCGGCCCGCCGGGTGACGCGGACGCCACTCCCGGGATGGTCATAGCGAGCCCCAGCGCCGCGACCGACGCCATGGCGCGACGAACCGAGCGAATCACGACCAGCCTCCCCCGAACAGGTTCCGGTGTGTCACGAACCCCCACCGTGCCACGCCGGCCCCACCCGCAACACCCCCAAGTCCCCACCCGGGACCAGGTTCACCCGGTCGCGCGCACCCGGCCCGGAGCGGACGCGCATCAAGTCGCCCGGCGTCCGCGCTACCGAGCGCCTACCCTTTCCAGGGCCGCTTCGAGCAGGTCGGCGCGGGTGTGGTCCAGCCATTCGATTCTCGGGTCGCGGCGGAACCAGGTGTCCTGGCGGCGGGCGAACCGGCGCGTGGTGCGGACCGTGTCCTCGCGGGCCTCCTCGTCGCCGCACTCGCCTGCGAGCATGCGCAGCACCTGGGCGTAGCCCAGCGCGCGGGAGGCGGTGCGGCCCTCGCGCAGCCCGACCCGCTCCAGCTCGCGCACCTCCTCGACCAGGCCCGCCGCCCACATGCGGTCCACCCGTGTGGTGATCCGCTCGTCCAGCACCGGCCGGGGGACGTCCACCCCGATCTGCACGCTGTCGTAGAGCGAGCGGTGGGTGGGCAGGGTCGCGGTGAACGGCCGCCCGGTCAGCTCGATGACCTCCAGGGCGCGCACGATCCGCCGGGCGTTGCTCGGCAGGATCACCGCGGCGGCGGGCGGATCGGCGACCGCCAGGCGCGCGTGCAGCGGCCCGGGGCCCACCCGCTCGGCCTCCGCCTCCAGGCGGGCCCGGATCTCCGGGTCGGTGCCGGGAAACTCCAGGTCGTCGAGGACGGCGCGGACGTACAGCCCCGAACCGCCGACCAGGATCGGGGTCCGCCCGCGTGCGAGCAGGTCGTCGACCACGGCCCGCGCGTCGCGTTGGTATTCGGCCACGCTGGCGGAGCTGGTCACCTCCCACACGTCGAGCAGGTGGTGCGGGACGCCGCCGCGCTCGGCGACGGTCAGCTTGGCGGTACCGATGTCCATGCCCCGGTAGAGCTGCATGGAGTCGGTATTGATCACCTCCCCGTCCAGCGCACGGGCCAAGGCGACCCCCAGATCGGACTTTCCGGCCGCAGTGGGACCGACGACGGCAATGACACGGGGACTCACCCCCCAAGTCTGCCGGATCGCCGACGGGTCGCCGCGCACGGCGGTGAGCGACGGCGCCCGTCCCGGCACGCGCCGGCGTGCGCGCGCCGTCGCTCGTTGCGGTACGGCCGCGCGCGAGGTCGTGACCGGCCACGTTCGCTCTCGTTGAGTTCGGACACAGACATACGGCCAAGGAGCAAATGTGAGTGTTTTCGACTGGTTCAAGCGGCGCCCCGACACGACGGAGACGGGCGGTTCGTGCTGCTCGGGCAACACGGCGGGCACGGATACCGCCACGCTGGTCGAGGACCGGCCCGGGACGCCGGCCGAGGGGCACGCGGCGACCGAGACCGGCGAACCGGTCGCCGCCCCGGCGCCCCGGACCGCCGGGGACGAGGCCGTCGCGGCGGAGGCGGCAAAGACCCCGGAGGAGCCGGACACGGGTGCCGCCCACGACGCCGATGCCGAGGACGCGCCGGCCGAGAGCGGCGACGGCACACCCGAGGTGGCCGGCAAGCAGCCCGCGGCGGCATCGGGCGCGTGAGTCGGACATCGGGCGGCGGTCACCGGATCCGGTGACCGCCGCCCGTCGCGTTCCCGGGGGCACGCGCACCGGGGCACGGCGGAGGCGCCGCCGGCCCGGCCGGCGGCCGGGCCGCGCCCTCCCGCCCGTCAGGCGTCAGGCGTCAGGCGTCAGGCGTCAGGACCACAGCGCCACGAAATAGCCCACGCCATAAGGCGCTTCGTCATACAGCAGCCGCCCGCTCCGGCCCGGGCCCGCCGCCCCGGCCAACACCTGCAGCGCCGGTCGGCCCCCCACCCACAGCTCCTCCGCGAGCGCCGGGTCGAGCGCCGCCAGCGCCGCCGGGTCGGCCGTGTCCAGTGCCGCGGCGAGCGCGACGTCGTACGGCTCGGCGCGCGCGTCGAGGTAGCCGGGGGCCTTCTCGGTCCGGCACGCGGACCCGTCGCCCACCACCAGGAGCGCCACCCGATCCGCTCCCGCGACCAGCTCCGCACCCCACGTCGCACAGCGCGCCGGATCGGCGTCGGCGGCGATCACCGCGCCGGACACCGGGCTCGGCGCGGTGCCCGCGGCGACCCGGTCGGCGGCCCACGGGGAACGGCCGAGCAGCCACGCGCCGACGGCCAGCGCGGGCGGCAGTTCGTGGTCCGCACCGCCGCCGAGGGTGACCTCCAGGTCGACCCCGTACCGCGCGAAGGAGCCGACCCCGCCGTCGCCGAGGGTCGCCTCGACGGGGCCCGCCCCCACCACCACCAACCGGTCCGGCGCGCTCGCGGCCAGTGCGGCCAGCGCCTGATCGCACGCCGCGCGCAGCGCGTCCAACTCCGCTACGGCCCCGCGGGCCAGCTCGGGCACGATCATCGGGGGGCACGGGACTACCGCGGCGGCTACGAGCATTCAGGGAGAGTACTAAGCGGCCGCCGCGACGCCTCCCGGGTCGCATGATGGGATGGATCACATGCGTGAACTGATGCTGGTGCGACACGGTGAGACCGAGTGGAGCAGGTCCGGGCGGCACACGGGGCTGACCGACATCCCGCTCACCCCCGAGGGCGAGACGCAGGCGAAGGCGGTGGCCGACCTGCTCGCCGGGCGCGAGTTCGGGTTGACCCTGGTGAGCCCGCTGGGCCGGGCCCGGCAGACCGCCGAACTGGCCGGGATCACCGGCGGGACCCCGGAACCCGACCTGGTCGAGTGGGACTACGGCGGCTACGAGGGCATCACCACGGATCAGATCCGCGAGCGGGTGCCCGGCTGGGTGTTGTGGCGCGACGGGGTGATCCCCGGCGACGCGGCACACCCCGGCGAGTCGATCGCCGACGTGGGCCGGCGGGTGGACCGGGTGCTGGAGAAGGTGCGCCCGGTGCTGGCGCGCGGCGAGGACGCGGTGCTGGTCGCGCACGGCCACCTGCTCCGGGTGCTCACCGCCCGCTGGCTGGGTCTGCCGCCCGAGGACGGCCGGCTGTTCCGCCTGGAGACCGCCCGGCTGTCCACCCTCGGCTACGAGCGCGAACAGCCGGCGATGCTCGGCTGGAACGTGTCCTGACGAAGCGGCGCGAACACGGCCCGACCGGTCAGTCGCAACAACCCGCCGTCGCCGTCGGCGCCCCCACCGTGACCGGGGCGCCGATGCTCGGCATCCCGAGCAGTACGCCCGGGCTCGGCGCGGGGGTCGCGGTGCGGCGCTCCCACGCGTCGCCCGCGCGGGTGCGCCGGATGGCGAGCGGGGGGCGCTCGGCCAGCAGGTGGTGCGGCGCGGCGTAGGTGATCTCGACCGAGACCATGTCGCCGGGCCGCACACCGTCGGCGGGGCGCTCGAAGTGCACGAGCCGGTTGTCCGGGGCGCGCCCGGACAGCCGCGCGGTGTCGTGGTCCTTGCGGCCCTCGCCCTCGGCGACCAGCACCTCCAGGGTGCGACCGACCTGGGTGCGGTTCTCCGCCCAGGAGATCTCCTCCTGGAGCGCGAGCAGCCGCTGGTAGCGCTCGGTGACCACTTCCTTGGGCACCTGGCCGTCCATCGTGGCGGCGGGGGTGCCGGGGCGCTTGGAGTACTGGAAGGTGAACGCGGCGGCGAAGCGGGCCTCGCGCACCGTGTGCAGGGTCTGCTCGAAGTCCTCGTCGGTCTCGCCGGGGAAGCCCACGATGATGTCGGTGGAGATGGCCGCGTCGGGCATCGCCGCGCGCACCCGCTCGATGATCCCCAGGTAGCGGTCCTGGCGGTAGGAGCGGCGCATCGCCCGCAACATCGTGTCGGACCCGGACTGCAGCGGCATGTGCAGCTGGTGCATGACGTTCGGCGTCTCGGCCATCGCGGCGATCACGTCGTCGGTGAAGTCGCGCGGGTGCGGCGAGGTGAAGCGCACCCGCTCCAGACCGTCGATCCGCCCGCACGAGCGGAGCAGCTTGGAGAACGCCTCGCGGTCGCCCATGTCGGAGCCGTACGCGTTGACGTTCTGGCCGAGCAGGGTGACTTCGATCACGCCCTCGCCGACCAGCGTCTCGATCTCGGCGAGCACGTCGCCGGGGCGGCGGTCCTTCTCCTTGCCGCGCAGCGCGGGCACGATGCAGAACGTGCAGGTGTTGTTGCAGCCCACCGAGATCGCCACCCAGGCCGCGTAGGCCGACTCGCGGCGGGTGGGCAGCGTGGAGGGGAACACGTCGAGCGATTCCAGGATCTCGACCTGGGCCTCCTGCTCGACCCGGGCCCGCTCCAGGAGCACCGGCAGCGAACCCACGTTGTGCGTGCCGAAGACCACGTCGACCCACGGCGCCTTGCGCACGATGGTGTCCCGGTCCTTCTGCGCGAGGCAGCCGCCGACCGCGATCTGCATGCCGGGGCGTTCGGCCTTCGCGGGCGCGAGATGGCCCAGATTCCCGTACAGCTTGTTGTCCGCGTTCTCCCGGACGGCGCACGTGTTGAAGACGACCACGTCGGCCGGCTCCCCCTTGGGCGCGCGGACGTAGCCCGCCTCCTCGAGGAGGCCGGACAGCCGCTCGGAGTCGTGGACGTTCATCTGGCACCCGTAGGTGCGGACCTCATAGCTTCGCGCAGTCATAACACCCGACAGGGTACGGGGTTTGCTTCCTGGCGTGTGTGGCCGACCTCCATGGCAATATCGCCGCCGTGCCCTCCTTGTCGTTCCTCCCCGTTTCCCTGCGCGACGCCTACGCGCGACGCCCCCGCCTGGTGCAGGCCGGGGTGGCGACGCTGCTGCTGTTCTGCCTGGTCGGGGGCTACCTGGTGCTCGGCAAGGACGACCGCCCGGCGCCGAGCGGGCCGGTCTCGCTGGCCACCGGGGTGCCGATGGGGGTGTACCACCGCTACGGCGAACTGCTGCGGCCCCGGCTGTCCGCGGACCTGGGCGTGCGGGTGAGCGTGGATGCCAGCGGGGGGTCGGTGGAGAACCTGCGTCGGGTGGTCGCGGGCGTGAACACCTTCGGCATCTCCACCGCCGACGCGGTGGCCGATCTGGGGCCGGGCGACCGGGACCAGTTGCGCGCGGTGGCGCGGCTGTACGACGACTACGTGCAACTCGTGGTGCCGGTCGGCTCGCCGGTGCAGAAGATCACCGACCTGCGCGGGCGTCGGGTGGTGGTCGGGCTGCCCGGCTCGGGGGTGGAGCTGATCACCCGCCGGCTGCTGAGCGAGGTGGGCATGAGCGACATGGAGCAGGCCATCACCCCGGTGCGGGTCGGCATCGGCGAGGCCACCGAGCGGCTCAGGGACGGCACCGTCGACGCGTTCTTCTGGTCCGGCGGGCTGCCCACCGGAGCGGTCTCCGATCTGGCCGAGCGCTGGCAGGTGCGGCTGGTGCAACTCGGCGACCTCGCGGGCAAGCTGCGCGATCGTTACGGGCCGGTGTACCGCGAGGCGGTGGTGCCGGCCGACGCCTATCCCGGCGGGACCGAGACGCCGACCATCGCGGTGCCGAATCTGCTGGTCACCCGGGCGTCGCAGGATCCGGAGCTGATCAGGCGAGTGACCGAGACGGTGATGGAGAACCGCGAGGTGATCGGACGCGAGGTGCACGCCGCCCAGTTGGTCGACCCGAGGACGGCGATCTTCACCGATCCGCTGCCGCTGCACACGGGCGCGCTGCGGTGGTACCGATCGGTGAAACCCTGATGGGACAGATCGTGATGCCCAGGGCGTCGCGCGAACGGCTTCGATGGCACATGCTGGGTCGTGTCATCGTGTTCGGGACCGACATCTACGCTCTGAGCCTGTGGGCCAGACCGTGCGCGGTCCCCGAACCGACGCCGTGAGCCGACCGGGGGGAAGGCTGCACAGCATGTTCAGGGAGGCCCGCTTGCTCGGGAGGAGGGTGCGACCGCGGTGTCCGAGGGGGAGATCGGCCGAATACTGAACAATCGTTACCGGCTGAGCCGCAGTCTCGGCCGAGGCGGTATGGGCGAGGTCTGGCTGGCCGTCGACACCGCCCTCGGTCGCGAGGTCGCGGTCAAGGAACTGCTGCTGCCCAAGTCGCTGGACGCGGGATCCCAGCGTTCGTGGCTGGAGCGCAGCAAGCGCGAGGCGATCGCGGCGGCCCGTATTCGCCACGAGAACGTGGTGACGGTGCACGACGTCTTCGAGGAAGACGGTTTGCCGTGGATCGTCATGGAATTGGTGATTTCGCGGTCGTTGGCCGACGTGATCCGCGCGGAGGGTCGACTCGACCACGCCGAGGCGGCGCGGATCGGCCTGGACGTACTGCGGGCGTTGCGCGCCGCGCACGCCAAGGGTGTGCTGCACCGTGACGTGAAGCCGGCCAACGTACTGCTGGGCATGGACGGCCGGGTGGTGCTCACCGACTTCGGCATCGCCACCTTCGTCGACGCGCCGCAGGTGACCCAGTTCGGCGAACTGCTCGGCACGCCGGGCTATCTGGCGCCCGAGCGCGCGGAACAGTTCGCCCGGTCCCGCCCGAGCGTGCTCACCGACGACGCGAACGGGGACCACACGCTCGCCGACCGGCCGGACGTGCTCGATCCCGCCTCCGACCTGTGGTCGTTGGGCGCGACGCTGTACGAAATGGTCGAGGGCATGGCCCCGTTCAGCCGGGCCTCGCCGGTGGAGGTGGTGGACGCGGTGGTCAACGCGCCGCCCGCGCCGCCCCGGCACGCCGGTCCGCTGGAGTCGGTGATCATGGGCCTGTTGCGCAAGGACCCGACCCGGCGCCTGGACGCCAAGGAGACCGACGCGCTGCTGACCCGGGTGGTGCAGGACTCGGTACCGGTGACGTGGGGCGGTGATCCGCTGCCCCGCCGCGACGAGCGCGCCGCCGAGCGGGACGAGGACGTCGACGCGACGTTCGCGGGCGAGCCGCTGGCCGACGAGCCGTCCGCGCGCCCGGCGCGCCGGTCCCGCTGGTGGCGGCGCACCCGGGTCGCGCTACCCGCCGCGCTGGCCTTCCTGCTGGTCGCAGTCGGGGTGTCGTGGCTGGCGGTGGAGAACAACCGGGCCGAGGGCGGCACGCACGAGGCCGACCCGCTCGCGAACCTGCGCAAGAACTCGCCGACCTACCGGGAGATGGTGGCCCGGGGCCGGGTGATCATCGGGGTCAAGCCGGACCAGCCGGGGTGGAGCGTGCGCACCGGCGATCAGGCGTATCAGGGCTTCGACGACGACGTGGCCCTGATGATCGCCGAGGACCTGGGGTTCAAGGACCGCGTCACGTTCATGGACGTGGAGACGCAGAACCGCGAGTACCGGATCACCAGCGGCCAGGTCGACCTGGTCGTGGCGAGCTACACGATCAACGCGGTCCGCGCGCAGAAGGTCTCCTTCGCCGGGCCGTACTACATCGCCGGGCAGGACTTCCTGGTCCGCACCGACGATCCCGGGGTCAAGGGCCCCGAGGACCTCGCGCACAGCTCCGTGTGCGTGGTGCGCGAGTCGACCTCGGCACTGCGCATCCGTGGCGACTTCCCGACCATGCGGGTCGAGGAGCGCGGCAAGTACTCGGAGTGTGTGGACGAGTTGCTGGCCGGCAGGGTGCGCGGGGTGAGCACCGACGACGCGATCCTGTCCGGCTTCGTCGTGCAACACCCGGGGGCACTGCGGATCCTGGGCCGGCCGTTCTCCGACGAGCCGTACGGAGTGGGCCTGAGCAAGGGCGACATCGCGCTCGCCGAAGCCGTGTGCGGCGCGCTGAACCGGCACATCGCCAACGGCGACTGGCAGCGCGCCTACGACGCGCGGTTGCGCCCGCTGGGCCTGCCCCAGCCGCGCGCGCCGCAGTGCCGGGTGAACGAGTAGGCCGCCGACGGGGACGGGCCCGCGTCCGCCTTCCCTGCGGCCGGGCCCGCGCGGGTGGACCCGGCGCGCGGTGAATCGGACCCGGCTTCGGCGCCGGGTGGATCCCCTCTGGCGCGGCGCCGGTTCAGTCGGCCCTGGGCACCGTCAGCGTGACGGTGAGGCCCCCGCCCTCGCGCGCGGCGAAGTCGATCGTGCCACCGCTCGCGGCGAGCAGCGTGCGGGCGATGGACAGGCCCAGACCGGAGCCGTCGACGTTCTGGTGCCGGGGGCTGCGCCAGAAGCGGTCGCCCACCCGGCGCATCTCCTCGAAGGTGAGCCCGGGGCCGCGGTCGCTGACCCGGATCTCCACCTCGCCGCCCACCGCCGCGCACGCGACGGTGATCGTGCTGTCCTCCGGGGCGAACTTGAGCGCGTTGTCCAGGATCGCGTCCAGCGCGCTGCCGAGCGTGACCGGGTCCACGTTGCCCGTGAGCGCGAGCGGGCCCTCCTGTTCGAACCGCCGGGCGCGCGAGCGGGCCAGGGTCTGCCACGCGTCCACGCGCTCGTGCACCAGCGCCGCCACGTCGACGGCCCGCGCGGACGGGCGGGCGTTCTCGGCCAGTGCCAGTTCGAGGAGTTCGTCCAACACGCGGGTGAGCCGACGGCCCTCGTCCCGCACCCCCTCCAGGGTCTCGCCGTGTCCCGGCGGCAACGACAGGCCCAGTTCCTCGATCCGCAGGAGCAGCGCCGACAGCGGATTGCGCAACTGGTGCGAGGCGTCGGCGGCGAACGCCCGCTGCTGGTCCACCACGGTCTCCACGTGGTCCGCCATCTCGTTGAACGAGCGTGCCAGGCGCCGCAGTTCCGGCGGCCCCTGGGCGCCTGCCACGCGCGCCCCGAGCCGGCCGGTGGCGATCTCGTGGGTCACCGAGTCGAGCACCCGCACCGGGCGCAGCACCCAGCCGGTCAGCCGGGTCGCGAGCAGCAACGCGGCCAGTACCGCGACCACTTCGCCGGCGAACAGAATCAGCCACACCTGCTGGATCTTCGAACGCATCCGACCGGTCGGCGAGTCGGTGAGCACCACCGCGACCACGTCGCCCCGGTGGATCACCGGCACCGCCACCACGATGCGATCGCGCTGCCAGGGCCACACCTGTCCGGGGTCGTCGCTGCGCCGTCCGGCCAGCGCCTCGGTGAACGCTGGCGAACGCGGATCGACCCGAAATCCCTGATGGGACACGGCGATCGGCTGACCGCGCCGGTCGAAGGCGCCGACCCGAATGCCGTAGACGGCCTCGTAGCGCTCCAGCTCGGAGCGGAGCATGTCGAGGTCGACGGCGTCCGGTCCGGGCGGCACGCCGCCGTCGGTCTGCGCGCGCAGCGTGTCCGAGACCACGGTCAGCTGGGTGTCCGAAACGAACCGGGTGAGGTCGTCCACGCGATCGCGGATCAGCTCCTGCTGATGCGCGGCGGCACGGGAGATGGCCAACGGGATGCCGAGGGCGATCAGCACCGCGGTCATCAGGGCGAGGAGCAATGCGAGCAGGCGGGTGCGCACGGGAACCGGTGACGATCCTTCGGGAAGCCGGTGGGATCAGGCCTCGGGGACGACACGGTAGCCCACGCCGCGCACCGTCTCGACGATCGCCGGGTTCCCGAGCTTGGAGCGCAGCGACGCGACGTGCACCTCCAGGGTGCGATTGTTGCCCGCCCAGCTGGTGTGCCAGACCTCGCTGATGATCTGTTCGCGGCGAAAGACCACACCCGGGCGCTGGGCGAGGAGGGCGAGCAGGTCGAACTCCTTGCGGGTGAGCACCACGTCGACGCCGCCGACGGCGACCCTCCGGGTGGCCGGGTCCAGCTCGATGCCGCCGGGCCCCTTGGCGGACGGCGGGCTCTCCGCGGCGGGCGCGTCGCTGCGCGTACGCCTGCTCACCGCGTGTATTCGGGCCAGCAGTTCGCCGATGTCGTAGGGCTTGGTGACGTAGTCGTCGGCGCCCAGGTTCAGCCCGTGTATTCGGGATCGGATGTCCGCCCGCGCGGTCACCATGATCACCGGGACGTCGCACAGCCTGCGGATCCGGCTGCACACCTCGAAACCGTCGTGGTCGGGCAGCGACAGGTCCAGGAGCACCACGTCGGGCACGTCGTCGAGCGCGGCGAGGGCCTCCTCGCCGGTGGTCGCGTGCCGCACGGTGAATCCGTGTCGGCCCAGCACCGCGCGTAGCGGCGCGGCGACACGCAGGTCGTCCTCAACGAGCAGGAGGCGCACGTGGTTCCTCACATCTGACGGTCCGTTACCGACTCTTGACCTCAAGACAAGCTCAAGTGCACTGACTGGAGGGGTGCTGCCTGCCTTAGTGTCACGCACCACCCGGCCTCGCCGGGAGCCCTCGAACCCACCTGCCACCCGGTCGCGCAAAAAGATACGGGACGACTCTGGACGGAGCCCGCCATCGTGACGACGGATGCCTCTGACACCACACCGAAGCCGCCGGTGCTCACCAAGAGCGAAGTCGGCAAGGACGCCGTCCACCCCGGCGCACCCCTTGTCGTCTTGGAGAACGTCAACAAGCACTTCGGCGCCCTGCACGTGCTGCAGGACATCGACCTGACCATCCACAAGGGCGAGGTCGTCGTCGTCATCGGTCCGTCGGGATCGGGCAAGTCGACCCTGTGCCGCACGATCAACCGCCTCGAGGCGATCGACGGCGGCCGGATCACCATCGACGGCGCCCTGCTGCCGCAGGAGGGCCGCGAGCTGGCCCGGCTGCGCTCCGACGTGGGCATGGTGTTCCAGTCGTTCAATCTGTTCGCGCACAAGACCGTGCTGCAGAACGTCACGCTGGGCCCGCTCAAGGTCCGCCGCGAGAAGGCCGATGTGGTCACCCGCCGCGCGCACGAGCTGCTCGACCGGGTCGGTGTGGGCAGCCAGGCGGACAAGTACCCCGCCCAGCTCTCCGGCGGTCAGCAGCAGCGCGTCGCGATCGCCCGCGCGCTGGCCATGGAGCCCAAGGTGATGCTCTTCGACGAGCCCACCTCGGCGCTCGACCCGGAGATGATCAACGAGGTCCTCGAGGTCATGCGCGACTTGGCCCGCGAGGGCATGACGATGGTCGTGGTGACCCACGAGATGGGCTTCGCGCGCTCCGCCGCGAACCGAGTGATCTTCATGGCCGACGGCCGCATCGTCGAGGAGAACACGCCCGAGGAGTTCTTCAGCAACCCGCGCAGCGACCGGGCCCGGGACTTCCTCTCCAAGATCCTGCACCACTGAGCGCCGTCGGGCGCCCCCAGCCCGCCCGACGCCGCCGCGACTCCCGCTCCGCAGCCCGTGGTTCGGCCACCGCCAGGCCTGTTCCCCTTTTCCGAAGGACGTTGATCATGAAGATGCGCTCATCCGTGGCCGTCGCCGGCATCGCCGTGCTCGCCCTGTTCGGCACCGCGTGTGGCAAGGACGGTTCGCCCGAGGCCAAGACCCCGGCCGGTTCGACCGGCGGTTCGCAAGGTGCCCCCGGCGCGCCCGGCGGCGCCGCGCCCGAGCTGCCCACCTACACGCCCAAGACGGGTGTGGCGCTCACCGGCTCCAAGACGTTCGACGCGGCCAAGTCGCGCGGCAAGCTGGTCGTCGGCGCCAAGGAGGACCAGCCCTTCCTCGGCTCCAAGGACCCGGCCACCGGCAAGGTCTCCGGTTTCGACATCGAGATCGCCAAGATGATCGCGGCCGACCTCGGCTTCGGCCCGGACAAGATCGAGTTCAAGGCGATCGCCTCGACCAACCGCGAGAACGCCCTGGTCAACGGCGACATCGACTACTACGTCGGCACCTACAGCATCACCGACAAGCGTAAGCAGCAGGTGTCCTTCGCGGGTCCGTACTACATCGCCGGCCAGTCCCTCCTGGTCCGCAAGAACGAGACCGCGATCACCGGCAAGGACACCATCAAGGGCAAGACGGTCTGCTCGGCGAAGGGCTCGACCCCGCTGCAGAACCTCCAGAGCAACTTCCCCGACACCACCACCCGTGTCTTCGACACCTACTCGCTGTGTGTCGAGAGCCTGCTCTCCAACCAGGTCGACGCGGTCTCCACCGACGACGCGATCCTCAAGGGCTACGCGGCCAAGGACCCGAAGGCGCTCAAGGTGGTCGGCGAGCCGTTCACCGCCGAGAACTACGGCGTCGGCCTGAACAAGGACGACTCGGTCTTCCGCAACGCGGTCAGCGACGCCATCGAGGCGCACGAGAAGAACGGCGACTGGAAGAAGGCGTACGACGCCACCCTGGGCCTGTCCGGCTCGGCGGCCCCGGCCATCCCGGCGCTCGTCCGTTACTGATCGTCCGCACTCACGCGCGCCGGCCGGTCCCGGCTCCCCCTCGACCGGCCGGCGCGTGCCCCCTCCCGTCCCCGCCGCACCGGATCGTGGGCACGGGCCGTCACGCCAACCCCTGAACCCACGATCTCGGAGAGGAGGGCTCGATCACGATGCTCGAAGTGATCCAGGACAACTGGGACCTCTTGCGGCACGGCTTCGTCGGGACGCTCAAGCTGACCGTCGTCTGTGGGATCGTGTCGCTTCTGCTCGGCACGCTGATAGCCGCGTGTCGGGTCTCGCCGGTGCCGCCGCTGCGCTGGTTCGGCGCCACCTACGTCAACCTTTTCCGCAACACCCCCCTGACGCTGATCTTCTTCGCCGTCGCGCTCGGTTTCCCGAAGCTGCGCTTCAACTTCTCCTACTTCGAGTTCGCGGTCATCGCGCTGAGCACCTACACCGCCGCGTTCATCTGCGAGGCGATCCGCTCGGGCATCAACACCGTGCCGATCGGTCAGGCCGAGGCGGCCCGCAGCCTCGGGATGTCCTTCACCCAGACGCTGAGCCAGATCGTGCTGCCGCAGGCCGGTCGGGCGGCGGTCCCGCCGATCGGCAGCCTGCTGATCGCGATGGTCCGCAACTCGGCCATCGCCAGCGCCTTCAACGTCACCGAACTCATGGGCACCAGCGCGCAGATGGTCGAGAACGGCTACAAGTCGCTGTGGGTCCTGCTGTGGATCGCGGTCGGCTACCTGATCATCACCCTGTCCATGAGCGCCGCGCTGGCCGCGCTCGAAAAGAAGCTGGCGGTGGCCCGATGAGCCGCGAAGCGAGCGTCCTGTTCGACGTCCCCGGTCCCAGGGCGCGTCGGCGCAACCTGATCATCGGCGTCGTCGGCAGTCTGGGTCTGGCCGCGTTCCTGGTCTTCGTGATCGTGCGGTTCAACGACACCGGCCAGTTCGAGTCGGCGAAGTGGGACCCGTTCCAGTACAACGGTGTCCAGCAGTTCATCTTCGACGGCCTCAAGGCCACGCTGAAGGCGTTCGCGCTGGCCGCGGTGTTCTCCATCGTGCTCGGCGCCTTCCTGGCCGCCGGCCGGCTCTCCGATCACAAGATCGTGCGCTGGGCCTCGACCACGTTCGTGACCTTCTTCCGCGCCATGCCGCTGCTGGTGCTGATCTTCATGCTCTACCTCGTCCCGGGCAGCCAGGGCTGGTGGAAGTGGGATCCGATGTGGCCGCTGGTGGTCGGTCTGACCATCTACAACGGCACCGTGCAGGCGGAGAACATCCGCGCCGGCATCCTGGCCGTGCCCAAGGGGCAGAGCGAGGCGGCCTACGCGCTGGGCATGCGCAAGACCCAGGTGATGACGATGATCCTGGTCCCCCAGGGCATCCGCACCATGCTTCCGACGATCATCAGCCAGATCGTGGTGACCCTCAAGGACACCTCGCTCGGCTTCCTGATCACCTACCCGGAACTGCTCGCGGCGGCCAAGCTGATCGGCGGCTACCAGGACTACAACATGCCGTTCATCCCGGTCACCATCATCGTCGGCACCATCTACGTGGCGATGTGCATGATCCTGTCGGCGTTCGCGACCTGGCTGGAGCGCAGGCTGCGCACCTCCCGCAAGGGCAAGCCGCCGGCCGTCGTCCCGCCGACGCAGGCCGAGTCGTCCCTCGACAAGATGGCCGTCGTCTGACCCCGTCAAACGCCCGGTCCCGCCCCCGCACCACCGACCGACGCCCCGCGGTGAACGCCACCCGCGGGGCGTCGCTTTGTCGTCGTAGGGCCCCGGTGCCGGATGATGGGCGACGAGTACGACACGTCTTGCAACACTTGGGGGGCCACGATGGCGGGCAACGCTCCGCGCGCGGACTCGGTGATCATCGCGGGCGCCGGGCCCGCCGGTTTGGCCGCCGCATTGGCGCTGGCCGGGCGCGGGGTGCGCTCGGTGGTGCTCGACATGGGCAACGGCACGCCGCGCGCGGGTTCGCGGGCCTGCGGTCTGGAGGCCTCGACGCTGGCCTTCGTCTACGACCTGACCGGCACCCGGCTGGACGGCGCCGCCGAACCGTGGGGGGTCCAGCGCATCCGCCGTCGCGGTCGCGACGTACCGCAGCCGGTGGCCGAGCCCGAGGCCCCCGTGCGCTACGGGCTGTCCCAACAGCGCCTGGAGCGCGCCCTGTTGGACGCCGCGCACGCCAGTCCCCTGGTGACCACCGCGTGGCGCCACCGGATCGAGGGCGTCGAGCAGGACGAGACCTCGGTCACCGTGCTCGCCCGGGGCCCGGGCGGGCCGGTCAGGTTTCGGGCCCAGTGGCTGGTCGGCTGCGACGGGGCCCGCTCGGTGGTGCGCCGCGCGGTCGACGTGCGCTTTCCGGGTCGGCCGCGGGTGGACCGGCTGTTGTGCGCCGACGTGAAGGTACGGCTGCCGCGCCGGATCACCGCGACGGCGCTGGTGCCGCCGGACCCCTCGCTCGCCGACGAGCCCGCGAGCCCGGACCTCGGCGGGCCGGCCACGCCGTGGTTGTTCGTCGACCCGCCGTTCCACCGCGGCGGCACCGTCCTGGCCCAGCCGCTGCCGGACGACGTGTGGCGGCTGACCTGGCAGTTGCCGATGGCGCACGGGGTGGCGAAGGCCGCCGAGGAGACCCGGGTGATCCCGGTGACGGGTGATCCGGCCGACCCCAAGCGCATCGCCGCGCGGGTGCGCTCGGTGCTGCGCACCCTCGACGCGCTCTCGCCCGAGCCCGACGCGTCCGAGGATCCCGCGCACGACCTGCTGTGGAGCGGCGAGTACGAGGTGCATCAGCGGCTCGCCCGACGATTTCGGGTCGGCCGGGTGCTGCTCGCGGGCGACGCCGCGCACCTGGTCCACCCGTCCGCCGCCGACGCGGTCGAACTCGGCCTACAGGACGTGCGCAACCTGGCCTGGAAGCTGGCCTTCACGCTGCGAGGCTACGCGCCCATCCGGCTCCTGGAGACGTACCACGGCGAACGCCGGGGCGCCGCCCGCCGTCGGCTCGCGCTCGGCGAGGACGCGCTGCACTTCCTCGCGCCCGCGAGCCCGGCGCAGAAGGTCGGCCGCCGGCTGACCCTGATGGGCGCGCGCGGCAAGGGCACCACGCTGCGCCGACTCGACCCGCGCGGGCCGGCGGCGAGCACGTCCGGCCCGGACTACACCGGCTCGCCGCTGCTCACCCCCGGGCCGGGTGTGGGCGAGTGGATCCGCGACGTCGAGGTGTTTCGCGCGGACGGCGCCGAGGGGTGGCTGAGCGAGTGCCTGGACCGCGGCCTGGTCGTGCTGCTGATCGCCCCCGGCATAGAGGTGTGGCACGGCGACGGCTGGCGCGAGGCGGGCCTGATGCCGAGGCTGCGCGGACGGCTGGACAAACTCGCCGCGCCCGCCGAGCTGGTGGTCACCCCGGACTATCCGGGCGCCACCGCCCACACGATCCTGCTCATCCGCCCCGACGGCTACGTAGCCGCCCACCTGCCCCCCGAGAACCTGGACATCCTCGAGGAATCCATAGACCGAGCCCGCGGGGCCGGCCGCTGAAGCCACCCCGAACCGGCCCGCATGATCAGACCGGGAGCCCCGACTCTGCGAGGTGGCGTCAAAAAGGCCCCATGGCCTGCATGTTCGCAGGTCAGGGGGCCCTTGTTCGGGTGGGCGGTGGATGAGTCGGCCTTTACGCCGGGTTCTGTCTCCCGGGAGCCTTGCGGCGCCCGGGGAGGCGGCCATCCATCTACGACTGCCGTTGCCGACAGCCTCCAGCGGTCTACCCGCGAACTCGGGCGGGCCGCCCTCGAACGTTCGCGCAGAGCACGTTTCACGGTGCTCCTCTTGACCTTGCTCCGGGTGGGGTTTACCTAGCCGCCCGAGTCACCTCGGGCGCTGGTGGTCTCTTACACCACCGTTTCACCCTTACCGGTCGTCCGAGGACGCCGGCGGTCTGTTTTCTGTGGCACTGTCCCGCGGGTCGCCCCGGGTCGGTGTTACCGACCACCCTGCCCTGTGGAGCCCGGACGTTCCTCGGCGGAACCCTCCGAGGAGGAATCCCGACGCGGCCGCCCGGCCGACTCATCCGCCGTGTCGTCCATCCTAGCCGGGGCGAAGCGAACCCTTCGCCGGGTGCCGTCGGCCTCGGTGAGCCGCACCCGTACCCGCTCGCCCAGGCCCAGGCCCGCACCGTCGAAGCGGGCCCGGACGGCCGGCTCGGCGAGTTGTACCGTGCCGCCGTCGCCGCGCTCGTTGAGATCCACCACCACCGCGTCGAACACGTCGCCGACGTGGTCAGCCAGCACCACCGCCTCGACCAGGGAGACCGCCTCGCGCTCGACCTCGTGGGCCCGGCGATCGCCGGCCTCCATCGCCTTGGGCAACTCGTGCAGCCGCGCGCCCACCCACTCGGGCACCTCGACGCCGGCGACCAGCGAGACGCAGATCTCGCCCGCGTACCGGTCGACCAGGCGCCGCAGCGGCGCGGTCACGTGCGCGTACTCGTCGGCGACCGCCGCGTGCCCGGCCTGCTCGGGCGCACCCGCGTCGAACGCGGTGTAGCCGGCCCCGCGCAGCAGCCCGGTGGCCTCCTCCAGGAAGGCGGCGTGCCGGGGGTTGTCGGGATCGAGCGAGCGGATCACCGCGCCGTAGGTGGCGCTCTCGGGCCACGCCACGTCGAGCGCGCGCCCGACCCGGCGGACCCGGTCGAGCGCCTCGGGCGACGGTTGCGGCAGGGTGCGCAGGACGCCGATGCCCGCCCGGGTCATCAGGTCGGCCGCGGCGATCCCGGTGAGCAGCGAGATCTGCGCGTTCCAGCCCTCGGCGGGGAGCGGCGCGCGGTACTCCAGCCGCCACGAGTCGCCGTGCTCGACGATCTCCTGCTCCGGGATCGGCAGGCTCACCCCGCCGCGTTCGATCTCCAGCCCCTCGCGCAACCGGCCGATCTCGGCAAGCAGCGCCAACGGCTCCGCCGCCGACCCGCTCTCGATCGCCCGCTGCACCCCCGGATAGTCGTAGCGGGCCCGGCTGCGCACCAGTGCGCGAAAGACGTCGGTGCCGACCAGGTCGCCGGACCCGTCCAGGTCGAGCACCCACACCAGGGCCGGCCGGTCCCGACCCGGGAGCAGGCTCGCCGCCGCCTCGGACAGGGCCGGCGGATGCAGCGGGATGCGCTCGTCGGGCAGGTACAGCGTCTCCACCCGGCGCATGGTCTCCGCGTCCAGCGCGCCGCCCGGGACGACCCACGCCGCGACGTCGGCGATCGCGTAGTACACCCG
Organism: Embleya australiensis; assembly: GCF_051903075.1. NCBI lineage: Bacteria > Bacillati > Actinomycetota > Actinomycetes > Kitasatosporales > Streptomycetaceae > Embleya > Embleya australiensis. Next base: position 5,464,840 of record NZ_CP182422.1, on the reverse strand, counting down.
ATAGCCGCCGTCCCGACGGGCCAGGTGCATCGCCTGGTCCAGGTCCATCGACTCGGCCGGATCGATGGTCAGGAACGGCAGCCCGGTCAGATCCCGCCGAGCCAGCGTGGGCCCGCGCCGCACCGCCGCATCGGCCTCCGCCAGCACCTCCGGGGCGAACGCCCCCGGCAACGCCAGATCGGTGCGCAGGCGGGCGAAACCCGCCCGCAGGAGATCACCGTCGGCGGACCTGATGTGGAGATGACGACGAGGCACGAGTCGAGCTTAGGAAAGATCCGCTGCGCCGAGAAGGACTTTCCCGGCTTTTCGCCCGCGCGCCCGGAGCGCCGGCGGCGCGTTCGGTCGGGGTCGTCCCCATAAACTTGGTCGGTCGCCCCGGCCGTCCGCAAACCCGGTCGGCCGCCCTGCCGTCCGCGTCGCTTGGAGTTGCGCCCGTGCTCGTGTTGTTGCCGCCCTCCGAGGGCAAGGCCGCCGCGGGGGCGGGCCCCGCGCTCGATCTCGCCGGTCTTTCGATGCCGGAACTGAACTCCGTGCGGCGGCAGGTGCTCGACTCGCTGATCACCCTGTGCGAGGGCGACGAGCGCAAGGCGCTGGAGGTGCTCGGCCTCGGCCCGAAGCTGCGCGGCGAGGTGCTGCGCAACCTCGATCTGCGCGAGGCGGCGACACTGCCGGTGGCCGGGCTGTATACCGGAGTGCTCTACGACGCGCTGGACCTGTCCTCGCTCACCGGCGCGGCGGCGGCGCGCGCGGCCGGTTCTATCCTGGTCTTCTCCGGGCTGTGGGGCGCGCTGCGCCCGACCGACCGGGTGCCGCCCTACCGCTGCTCGATGGGGGTACGGCTGCCCGGCATCGGCGCGCTCGCCGGCCAGTGGCGCGCGGTGACGGCGCCGGTGTTGCCCAGGCTCGCGGGCGACGACCTCGTCCTGGACCTGCGGTCGGCGGCGTACGCCGCGGCCTGGAAGCCGGTCGGCGCGGTGGCCGAACGCACCGCGACCGTGCGGGTGCTGCACGAGCGGATCGTGGACGGGGTGGCCAAGCGCTCGGTGGTCAGCCACTTCAACAAGGCGACCAAGGGCCGGATCACCCGCGACCTGCTGGTCTCCGGCGCCGAACCGCGCAACCCGGCCGAACTCGCCGACGCGCTGCGGGAACTGGGCTGGACCGTGGAGACCGCCGAGCCGAAGCAGGCGGGCACCCCCTGGGCCCTGGACGTCGTGGTCGCCGCGATCTGACCCCTCACCCCTGCCGCCGGAACACCTCCCGCCCGGCCACTGTGCCGACGAACTCCCCGTGGAATTCCGGCCCGTCCCGGGTCAGCCGGGCCGTCACCACCACCGGCCGCCCGGATGGGGTGTGACCCGTACAGGTCACCACGATCGGCGGCCGGGACGCCGAGCCCCGGGTGTCACGGCAGTCGAGTTCGCCCGCGACGTCGACGCCGGCCCGCTTCAACTGCTCGACGGCGAAACGCTCCGCGGCCGAGCGGGTCACCGCCTCGGCGGCGCCGCCGATCCGGTCCCCGGCCTCCCGGGTGCCCTGCTCGACGACCCTCCTGGCATCGTTTCCGGTGCACCCCACGGCAAGTGGCAAGAGGGCGATCGTGATCGCCGTCGATCCCACCTTGACAAAACCGGGGAGCTTCATGATCCTGACGCTTCCTCCGCAGACGGAAAACAAAGCATTTCGTCCTACTTTCGGACGATCCGCGCGTCACGTCAGACGGAGTGGACGACCCGACATCCATGGGGGATGAGTGAGTTACCCGCCGCCGCCCGGCCAGGACCCGAACCAGCCGTACGGCCAGCCCCAGTACGGGCAACCGCCCTATCCGGGTCAGAGCCAGGGCCAGGGCCAGTACCCCGGTCAGTACCAGCAGCCCCAGTACCCGCAGGGGCAACCGGGCCCGTACGGACAACCGCAATACCCCGGCGCCTACCCGCAGGGCGGCGGTTACCCGCCCCCGCCGAACCAGAGCCGCAAGGGTCTGTGGATCGGTGTCTCGGTGGTCGCCGTGCTCGCGATCGTCGGCGTGCTCGTCGCCGTGGGGCTGTCCGGCGGCGACGACGACAAGAAGTCGACGGCATCCTCCACGTCGTCGGCGACCACTACCGGCGCCCCGAAGTCGGGTTCGCCGACCCCGACGGGCAAGGCGACCAAGCGCACCGTCGCGCCCGATCCCACCTCCGACGACGACTCGACCACCGGCCCCGGTCCCGGCACGCGCGGGCTGGGCGAGGACAACTTCCTCACCACGATGCACCGCCTGATCCCGGGCACGAAGTCGACGTCGGACGCCGACCTGATCTCGCAGGGCAAGCAGGCCTGCTCCGACCTCAAGTCGGGCAAGTCCCTGCTCGACACCGCGATGAAGGTGACCGCGGTCAGCGGTGTGTCCGAAAAGGGCATGCTCGTCGGCGGCGCCATCGCGGCGTTCTGCCCGGACCAGTCGGGCAAGGTCTCCTGACCCGCCCCACCGCCCGAACGCCGGCCTGAAAACCGGCTCGGGCCCGGACGATCCCGGCCCGCGAGATGAACGAGTGAATCTCGCGGGCCGGGCGTTTCCCCTTCACGATCACGTCGTTGACCAGCCTGCCGAACCTGGTCGGCACGCTACGTGGAGGAACGAACGCAGTGACGAACATGAAGAAGATCGCCGCCGTCGCGGCCATGGCCGGTGGCATCGCGGCCATGGGCGCCGGAATCGCCAACGCGAGCGCCGACGCGGACGGCGCGGCGGTCAACTCGCCCGGTGTCGTCTCGGGCAACAACATCGAGGCCCCCATTCACGTGCCGGTCAACATCTGCGGCAACACCGTCGACATCCTGATCGGCGTGCTCAACCCGACGTTCGGCAACACCTGCGTCAACGCCGGCTGACTCGCCGCCCCGGCCCGCCTCCTTGGTCGGTGGCCGGCGCAACCGCCCCGTTCTCGGTTCTCCGGGAACGGGGCGGTCGTCGTTGTGAGCGCCGCGCCGAACACAAGCGATCCGCGATGTACATTTCTCGCAGGCTCGCGGCGTCTTACCCGTGCCATTCCGCGCCATTTCGCACTGGTCCGGTCATCTCCGAACCCGGTCGGCAGATGGGCGCGGGCGACCCGCGATGATGGGGATTGCCCGGACGGGTCTTCCGCGTTGTATACGCAGAGGCGCCGTGTGGGGCGCGCACGAAACGCACGCGGAAGAAGGGGTTCCATGGAGCGAATGGGCAGAATGGCCGGATGGCTGCGCCGTCGACCGCGTGAGGATCCGGACACCGTTCGCGACCGGCGGGCCGGACTGCTCATGGACGTGGTGGAGCGCGGTTGGCCCGTCTGTCCGGCGGCGCACCCGGTGGGCTTCGGCTGTTCCTGCGACCGGGTCGGCTGTCCGTCGCCGGGCATGCACCCGGTCTCCTTCGCCTGGCAGACCCAGGCGTCCACCGACCCCGTACAGGTGGCGCGCTGGCTGGAGCTGTATCCCGACGCCAACTTCGTGACCGCGACCGGCACGGGCCACGACGTGCTCGACGTGCCCGCGCGGGCCGGCGAGATCGCCCTCGCGGTGTTCGCCGAGCAGGGCATCGAGATCGGCCCGGTGGCCTCCTGCGGCCCCGACCGCACGCTGTTCTTCACCGCGACCCGAGGCACCCCCGCCGACGAGGACGAGTGGTGGCCCTGCGAGTTGGACTGTCACCCGGAGACGCTGGATGCCCACCCGGGGCTGCGCTGGCACTGCCGGGGCAGCTACGTCCTGGTGCCGTCCTCGCAACACCCCTCGGGGCAGCCGGTGCGCTGGATCCGCGGCCCCGAACTCGCGCTGCCCGACCCGCTGCGGGTGCTCGACGTCCTCACCGACGCGTGCGACACCGTGGGCGCCGCGGCCGCCGACGGACACTGGGCCTAGCGGCCGCCACCACGGCCGTCGGGTCGGCGACCGTCCCGCCGACCGCTCACTCGCCCTCGGCGCCGACCAGGCCGTACACCCAGCCGACCAGCTGCACCTTGCCACCGGCCTTCGGGACCACCGCGACATACTCCGAGAGCCGGTGCTCGGTGACCGACCGGCTCGGCTTGCCGGTCAGGAACGCCAGCGTCGACGGGTCCACGTCGCCGAGTCGGCGCGGGGGCTGCACGGTGAGCTTGATGCTGTGCTGGAGCGCGAACAACACCAGCGCACCGCCGTCCGCGGTGCGCACCGCCAACGGCGGGAACTGCGCCGCCGGGCTGTCCACGGCCTGCCGTACGTAGCCGTCGCCGATCGGCTCGTCCCGCTGCTTGCGCAACTGCGCGGTGTACGGGTCGGGCCCGAACAACTCGGCGCGGGTCTTGCCGTCCTTGAGGAACTCGCTGAGTACGGGGGCCAGTTCGCCGGGCGAGGCGGCAAGTCCGGTGGCGGTGGGAGAGACCTGCTCCAGGTAGCCGGACGAATCCCGCTTCAGCTTGGGCAGTTCGCTCTGCAGCGTCGGCCCCCACGCCGCCTGCCATACCGCGTCCGGGCCCGCCCGGAGGAAGACCAGGAACTGCGGCTTGGCGTTGTTGAAGTTCGGGGTGTTCCGCACGGCGAACCACTTGGGCCAGCCGATCACCTTCGGGATCAGGAACTCCGGCCGCTCGTGCAGGATCGGGGCCCGGCCCAGATTGCCGTTCGGGTCGGTGAAGGCGAGGATGCGCAGACCGGCCTGGTCGAGCACGCCGAGCGAGCCCGTCTCCGCCCGTGCGTTGAGCGGGAGATCGCGGTTCGCGTACGCCTGGTTGTTCTGCACCTCGTACTCGTGCAGCACCTTGGCGGCCTCGTGCTTGTCCAGCGCCGCGACGGGCGTGCTCGCGCCGCTGACGGTGACACAGCCGGTCGCGGCGAGCGCGGTCGCGAGCAGGGCGGCGACCGCGGCCGGCATGCGGGATATGCGCATCGGTAGTCGGCAACTCTTCCGGGGGAGCGGGCAGGAGGAGATCTCGCGAAACCATACTGCCCGCACCCCGCGACACACCGCGCCCGCCCGGCGGGTGCGGCAGGACACGCCCTACGCCAGGGTGAGGATCTCGGCCCCGGTGTCGGTGACGACCAGCGTGTGCTCGAACTGGGCGGTGCGCTTGCGGTCCTTGGTGACCACGGTCCAGCCGTCGTCCCACATGTCGTAGTCGTGGGTGCCCAGGGTCAACATCGGTTCGATGGTGAAGGTCATCCCGGGCTCCATCACGGTGGTCGCCCGCTCGTCGTCGTAGTGCGGGATGATCAGGCCGGAGTGGAACGAGCTGTTGATGCCGTGGCCGGTGAAGTCGCGCACCACGCCGTAGCCGAAGCGCTTCGCGTAGGACTCGATGACCCGGCCGATCACGTTGATCTGCCGACCCGGCTTGACCGCCTTGATGCCCCGGTTCAGCGCCTCGCGGGTGCGCTCGACGAGCAGCCGCGACTCCTCGTCCACGTCGCCCACGAGGTAGGTCGCGTCGGTGTCGCCGTGCACGCCGCCGATGAACACGGTGACGTCGATGTTGACGATGTCGCCGTCCTCGAGCCGGGTGGTGTCGGGGATGCCGTGGCAGATCACCTCGTTGATCGAGGTGCAGATGGTCTTCGGGAAGCCCCGGTAGCCCAGGCAGGACGGGTAGGCGTGGTGGTCGAGCACGTACTCGTGGGCGACCTTGTCCAGCGCGTCGGTGCTCACCCCGGGCGCGATGTGCGCGGCGGCGGCCTCCATGGCGCCCGCCGCGATCCGCCCGGCGATCCGCATGCGCTCGATGGTCTCGGCGTCCTGCACCTCGGGCCCGGTGTACGGGGTGGGGGCCGGCTTGCCGACATACTCCGGCCGCGGGATGTCGGCGGGTACGGAACGGATGGGGGTCGGCTTACCGGGTACGAGAATCGCCATAACCAGCGAGTGTAGCCGGCGCCGCGACCGAGCCGGCGGGTGATCCGGTCGGCGACGGCATCGAGTGGGTGGAGGACGGCCGTGAGGTTCAGACTGTGGCGCAGGCCCGAGGGTCGCGCCGGCGAGTGGTACTACTGCATCAAACACGGCAAGGTCGAGGAGGGACCCGACTGTCCGGCCCGCGACCGGCTCGGCCCGTACGCGACCCGCGCCGAGGCGGCGAACGCGTTGGAGACCGCCAAGACCCGCAATCAGGCGTGGGAGAACGATCCGCACTGGAACGACCCCGGGCGCCGCTGACCGGGCGTACGGCGCGGCGGGCGGGTCACTCGGCGGGTTCGGGGACCCGTCCGCCGCCGACGGTGAGCACCCCGGGCAGTTCGGACAGGCCCGACACCAGCTCGCCGGGTTCGCCCGGCCCCTCCAGGAGCAACACCACCGCCGCGGCCCTCGGTTCGGTCGCCGCGGCCTCGCCGGCATCCTCGACGGGCTCGCGCTCACGGTTGTGCACGGAGACGTCCACCACGGTGAATCCGGCGCCGGTACAGGCCACCAGGACCGCGGACAACACGCCGTGTCCGGGCAGGTAGGAGACCCGGATCTCGGCCGCCCGGTCCCGGGGGCCGCCGATCCGGCGGATGATCGGCGGATAGCCGTAGACGACCACGAAGTGCAGCGTGGTGACCCCGATCGCCAGGTACGGCAGGCCCGCGCCGCAGGCCATGCCGATCGCACAGGTGAGCCAGACCACCGCGGCCGTGGTGAGGCCGCGCACGGTGTCGCGGCGGACGAAGATCAGGCCGCCGCCGATGAAGCCGATGCCGGAGACGACCTGCGCGGCGATCCGGGAGGGGTCCCAGCCGACGTGGCCCGCGGGCAACACGTCGGCGAAGCCGTACTTCGAGATCTCCATGAACAGCGTGGTGCCGACCCCGACCAGCGCGTGGGTGCGCAGTCCCGCGCTCTTCTGCCGCACCTCGCGCTCGACGCCGATGACGCTGGAGAGCACGAAGGAGAGCATCAACTCGGAGAACTGGGTCCACCCCTGACTCGCGCCGATCCCCTCCGACCACGCCGCCAGGGTCGTTCCGGAACGCACGCGCCCACCTCCTCCGCCCGGGACCGGGGTCCCGGGGCTGCTCGATCTTCTTCCTCTGCTCGCACGCTATGACTCCATACGGAGCAATGGGTCACGGCCGAGGTTCGGATACCGCGATCGAGGGAGGGGTGGGCGACGGGAAATCAGGCGCGCGAGCGAGCCGTGGTGCGCGTGCGCGAGGCGGTCGTCCGGGTCACGGCCTTACGCGGACGCGACGTAGCCGTCTTGGATACGGCCTTTCGGGGGCGCGAGCCGGCCGTCTTGGATACGGCCTTTCGCTGGGACGCGGCCTTTCGAGGACTCGATACCGCCTTTCGGGTACCGGATACCGCCTTTCGGGGACGCGAGGCGGTCGGTTTGGACACCGGGCGCTTTCGCATGGCCGCGGCCGACGCGGGCGCCGCCGGGGCGTCGACCGTACGGTCGTCGACCGTTTCGGTGTCGCCGTTGCGCTGGATGTAGCGAAGTGCGGTCAGCGCCTCGCGCTTCGTTTCATAGGACGCGGACTTGATGACCGTCGAACCGTTGGCGGCGGTCAGCACGAATCCGAACTTGCCGGAGCGTCCCTTGGTGACGATGAATTTGGCCGGCACGACATCTCCTTGGGAGAGAAGAGAAAGTTTTCTCCTCCACGGAAACATGGTTCGTCCCGGTTGTCATATATAAGGGCTATTTACGGGTGAATCGGCCTCCGCAGCCGAAAACCACTGTGACGTCGACTGCATCCGGGCGCGGACCCCGTGTTCTCTTCGGTTTCGGCCGGCAGGATCGCGCCCATGACAACCCCCTCGTCCCCCAAGCGTGACCCGCGCGACCTGCCGAACATCGACGATCTGGTGGTCGGCGTCCTCGGCGGCACCGGTGAGCAGGGCCGCGGCCTCGCGTACCGCCTGGCCGTCGCCGGCCAAAAAGTGATCATCGGCTCGCGCAGCGCCGACCGTGCCGCGTCCGCCGCGGCCGAACTCGGCGCCGGCGTGCGCGGCGCCGACAACGCCACCTGTGCGGCCGAGAGCGACATCGTGATCATCGCCGTGCCCTGGGAGGGCCACCGCGATCTGCTGCTCTCCCTCACGGGCGAGCTGGCGGGCAAGATCGTGGTCGACTGCGTGAACCCGATGGGCTTCGACAAGCAGGGCGCGTTCGTGCTCGACGTCGAGGAGGGCAGCGCCGCCCAGCAGGCCGCCGCCGTGCTCCCCGACTCGACCGTCACCGCCGCCTTCCACCACGTGTCCGCGGTGCTGCTGCTCGACCCGAACGTGGAGTCGCTCGACACCGACATCATGGTGCTCGGCGACAAGCGCGAGGCCACCGACGCGGTGCAGGCACTCGCGTCGCGGATCCCCGGCATGCGCGGGGTGTACGCCGGGCGGCTGCGCAACGCGCGGCAGGTCGAGGGGCTGACCGCCAACCTGATCTCGACCAACCGCCGCTACAAGGCACACGCCGGACTGCGTGTCACCGACGTGTGAGCCGGCCCGGCCACGCCCGCCGGTGCCCGTGCGACGCACGACGGCGTGCGGCCCCGCGCATCCGAGGATGTGGGGGTCGCACGCCGTTCGTGCTTTTCGGGGCCGAAGCCGAGGGCGCTTGGAGATCGCCCGGGATCGCCCGGGGATCAGACCTGGGCGGCGCTCCAGGTCTGGAGCGGGCGGGTGACCAGCTCGCCGGCGCCGTTGTCGATCGCGTCCCGCAGGCCGCCGAGCACGTGGGTGACCATGCCGGCGGTGACCGGGTCGGTCAGCACATGCTGTACGTCGGCCTCGACGCCGAGCCGGGTGTGCACCTCGGGCACCGCGATCTCCGGGCCGGAGACGACGAAGTTGCCCAGGTCCCGCAGCAGCGCCTTGAGCTGGATCAGCGCGCGAATGCCGCCCTGGGGGCCGGGCGAGGCGGAGATCGCGACGATCGACTTGCCGGTCAGCACGCCCTGGGCGTACGGACGCGAGGCCCAGTCCAGCGCGTTCTTGAGCACACCCGGCAGGCTGCGGTTGTACTCGGGGGTGGTGATGATCAAGCCGTCGGCCTCGGCGATCGCCTCGCGCAGGCGCACCACCGTGGCGGGTGGGTTCGGCTCCAGGTCCTGGTTGAAGTGCGGCAGTTCGTCGAGACCCTTGAACACCTCGATCTGCATGCCCTCGGGCGCGAACGGCTGGAGGGCGTTCAGCAGTGCCGTGTTGAACGACTCGGCGCGCAGCGAACCGGAGATGGCAAGGATGCGGGACATGGGTTCCTCCATGGATGGAGAGAGGGTGCCGGGTAGGGCGCGGAAGCAGGTTGTTGAACGTTTAACAATGTAGCGCGGGCTTGTTGTGGATTCAACTTCCGATTGCCGAGTGGGTGCCGGGTGGGTGCCGATCGGGCGGTCGTCGGGGGCGACAATGGACCCGCGTCGCGCCGGAAAGCGCCGCGACCGAGGTCCGTCCGCACTCGTCTGGAGCCCCCGCCATGCCCCGCATCGTCGTCCTCGCCGTGATCGTGTGCGTGCTGGCGCTCGCCGCCGCCGCGGTGGCCTTCGTCAACGGGAGCTGGCTCGGCCTGCCGTTCGTGCTCCTCGCCGCGCTCGACGGCAACATCGCGTTCTACTACCTGCGCCGGCAGCGGGTGCGCCGTGCGCGCGACCTCGCCGCGCGGGCCTGATCCCCGCCGCCCGATCCCCGCTCCCCCGCCGCCCGCCTGCCGTCCCCCGTAAGGGTGGACGCCGGTGCCGGATGGCGTGTCGGCATCGAATTCGAACAAAGGTTCGAGCTACGCTTCGATCCGACGTTGTCCACAGGCGTGCGCCGGTCGTGCCTCCGTGTCGGTGCGACGGGTTAGCGTTCAAGGTGTGAAGCGAACACCACAGACCGGCAAGGCGGCATCCATGGCTGGACAGGATCGCGAGAAGGCGCTCGAAAACGCCCTCGCCCAAATTGAACGGCAGTTCGGGAAGGGCTCGGTGATGCGCCTCGGCGACGAGGTGCGCGCACCGATCGAGGTCATTCCCACCGGCTCGATCTCGCTCGACGTGGCGCTGGGCATCGGCGGGCTCCCGCGCGGCCGGGTCGTCGAGGTCTACGGCCCGGAAGGCTCCGGCAAGACGAGCCTCGCGCTGCACGCGATCGCGAGCGTCCAGCGGGCCGGCGGCATCGCGGCCATCGTCGACGCGGAGCACGCGCTCGACCCGGAATACGCCAAGAAGCTCGGCGTCGACACCGACGCCCTCCTGGTCTCCCAGCCGGACACCGGTGAGCAGGCGCTGGAGATCGTCGACATGCTGACCCGCTCCGGCGCGGTCGACATCATCGTGATCGACTCGGTGGCGGCGCTCGTGCCGCGCGCCGAGATCGAGGGCGAGATGGGCGACTCGCACGTGGGTCTCCAGGCCCGACTGATGAGCCAGGCGCTGCGCAAGATCACCGGTGCGCTCAACCAGACGAACACCACCGCGCTGTTCATCAACCAGCTGCGCGAGAAGATCGGCGTGATGTTCGGTTCGCCGGAGACCACGACCGGTGGCCGGGCGCTGAAGTTCTACGCCTCCGTCCGCCTCGACATCCGGCGGATCGAGACCCTCAAGGACGGCACCGAGGCGGTCGGCAACCGCACCCGGGTCAAGGTCGTCAAGAACAAGCTCGCGTCGCCGTTCAAGCAGGCCGAGTTCGACATCCTCTACGGCATCGGGATCAGCCGCGAGGGCGGCCTGATCGACATGGGCGTGGAGCACGGCTTCGTGCGCAAGTCCGGCGCCTGGTACACGTACGAGGGCGACCAGCTCGGTCAGGGCAAGGAGAACGCGCGCAAGTTCCTCCGCGACAACCCCGACCTCTCCGACGAGATCGAGAAGAAGATCAAGGAGAAGCTGGGCGTCGGCCCGCGGGTCGACGCACCGGCGGAGGCGGAACCCGAGGAGGGCTGAGTCCGTGGTTCGCCCTGCCGGCGAGTGGTCGAACACGTGGGGAGACGGGTCCGCCGACGGATCCGTCTCCCCAGCCGCCCGGCCGCCCGTCGATCCCGCCGAACTGCGAGCCGCGATGGCCGCCATCGAGGCCGCCGCCCCCTCGGGCGCCGACACCGGGGCCGGCGGCACACGCGGTGGTGGTGGCGGGCGACGCGGTGCTCCGGGAGCCGGCACCCGCCGGACCCGCACGGCGCGCCGTGCCCCAGGGGAGCACGAGGCGGGCGAACCGGATCCGATCGACGACGGCTCGGGGGCCGACGTCACGGGCACGGACCGACGCGCTCGCGGTCGTGGGACCGGGAGTGGTCGGGCGAAACGCGACAGGCGGGCCGGGACTCGGGGCCGGGCCCGTCGTGACACCGAGGACTCGGAGCGGCCGGCCGACGAGGACGTCGACGCGGCTCCGGAACCGCTCGCCGATCCGGAGGCGACGGCGCGGGCGATCTGTCTGCGGCTGCTCACCGGGCGGGCGCGCACCCGGGCCCAACTGGCCGACGCGCTGCGCCGCCGGGAAGTGCCCGACGAGGTCGCGGAATACGTACTGGGCCGCTTCACCGACGTCGGTCTGATCGACGACACGGCCTTCGCCGACGCGTGGGTGAGCACCAGGCACACGGGCAAGGGGCTGGCCCGACGGGCCCTGGCCCAGGAACTTCGCCGGCGCGGGGTGGACGCGGTCGTGGTCGACGAGGCGGTCGCGCAACTGGAACCCGAGCAGGAGTTGGAGACCGCCCGGACCCTGGTCGCCCGCCGGTTGCCGGGCACGCGCGGTCTGGACCGGGACAAGCGAATCCGCAGGTTGGCGGGCATGCTCGCGCGCAAGGGATACGGCGAGGGGCTGGCCGTGCGCGTCGTCCGCGAGGCGCTCGATCACGAGGCCGAGGCCGACGAGAACGACGACCCGGCCGAGACCCCGTGGCGCGCCTGGGACGGGCCGGCCTGATCCGGCCCCCCGCCACGTCGCGCGGTGACCTAGCCTGGGAGCGTTGTCCCAGCCGTCGGGGCGTCACGAGCGTGTCCGTCGGCACCGTTGCGCTCCAGCCGTCCGCTTGAAGGGCCATCCGCCTTGGCGATCAGTGTGTTCGACATGTTCTCGATCGGGATCGGCCCGTCGAGCTCCCACACGGTGGGTCCGATGCGCGCCGCGCGGATGTTCGCGCAGCGGCTGAAGAGCGAGGGTGTCCTCGACCGGGTCGCCTCGGTCCGGGTCGAGCTGTACGGCTCCCTGGGCGCGACCGGGCACGGACACGGCACCCCGCGCGCGGTGCTGCTCGGCCTGGAGGGTTACTCGCCGCGCACGGTCGATCCGGAGGAGGTCGAGCCGGAGCTGGCCCGGATCCGCGAGTCGGGGACGTTGCGGCTGCACGGCGTGCACGAGATCGCCTTCGACGGCGACCGCGACCTGGTGCTGCACCGGCGCAAGACGCTGCCGTACCACGCCAACGGGATGACCGCGTGGGCCCGCGACGCCGACGGCGCCGAGCTGCTGAGCAAGACCTACTACTCCGTCGGCGGCGGCTTCGTGGTGGACGAGGACGCGGTGGGCGCGGACCGGGTCAAGCCCGACGACACCGTGCTGCGTCACCCCTTCCGCACCGGCGACGAGTTGTTGCGGCTGACCCGGGAGACCGGGTTGTCGGTATCCGCGCTGATGCTGGAGAACGAGAAGGCCTGGCGCACCGAGGCGGAGATCCGGGCCGAACTGCTCGAGATCTGGCAGGTGATGCGCGGGTGCGTGGAGCGCGGCCTGGCCACCGAGGGAATCCTGCCGGGCGGCCTCAAGGTGCGCCGTCGCGCCGCCCGTACCGCCCGCACGCTGCGCGCCGAGGGCGACCGGCCCACGCACGCGATGGAGTGGGTCACCCTGTGGGCGATGGCGGTCAACGAGGAGAACGCGGCGGGCGGGCGGGTCGTCACAGCGCCCACCAACGGCGCCGCCGGGATCATTCCGGCCGTGCTGCACCACTACGTGGAGACCGTCCCCGGCGCCGACGACGACGGTGTGGTGCGCTTCCTGCTCGCCGCGGGGGCGATCGGCATGTTGTTCAAGGAGAACGCCTCGATCTCCGGCGCGGAGGTCGGTTGCCAGGGCGAGGTCGGTTCGGCCTGCGCGATGGCCGCCGGTGGTCTGGCCGAGGTGCTGGGCGGCACCCCCGAGCAGGTGGAGAACGCCGCCGAGATCGGGATGGAGCACAACCTCGGGCTGACCTGCGACCCGGTCGGCGGCCTGGTCCAGATCCCGTGCATCGAGCGCAACGGCATGGCTGGGGTCAAGGCGGTCACCGCGGCCCGCATGGCGCTGCGCGGCGACGGCCGGCATCACGTGTCGCTGGACAAGGTCATCAAGACCATGAAGGAGACCGGCGCCGACATGAAGACCAAGTACAAGGAGACCGCCCGGGGCGGCCTCGCGGTGAACATCATCGAGTGCTGAGTCTCGTCGAGTGTCCAGTCTCGTGGGTGCCGGGTCTCGTCGAGTGCCCGGTCGCGGGGTGCACCATCGCATCGACGGGGTGAGGTGTGCTTCCGGGGACGAGGGGTAGGCATGCGCCCGTGAATGACGAGAGTGGTCCCCTCCTGGTGCAGGTGTCGGCGGTCGGAGCCGGTCATACGTTGGTGACCGTGCACGGCGAGATCGACATGGACAGCGGTCCGATCCTGGACGACGCGCTGGGTCGACAGGTGTCGGCCGAGCCGACCCGTCTGCTCCTGGACCTGTCCTCGGTCGCCTTCATCGACTCCTTCGGACTGCGCATCCTGGTCCGCGCGGAGCGACGTGTGCGGGAGGGGGGCGGTTCGCTGCGGCTGATCGCGCCGACGCGCGCGGTCGAGCGGGTGTTGCGGCTGACCGGCTTCACGCTGATGGTCGCCGTGCACGACACGGTGCGCGAGGCGCTGGACGCCGAGGAGGCTCCCGTCGGGCACGAGTAGCCGCGCCACTGTCCGATACACGCTGCGCTGTGAGCGGAATCGGTACCAAGCATGATCAAAGTGCGGTCGAGGGGTGGCCGGATTCGATCATGCACGCCACACTTGGAATGTCCGCGCGCCGGATGTTTCTGCTGTCGCCCGAAGGCCGTGGACCTGTGGCCGTCCCGTCGAGCGCAAGCCCGACGGGACGGCCGCCGCATGTTCGGGGCGGGGGCGGGTGAGGCGGCCCCGTGCCCGGATCAGCCCAGGGTGCGCTTGAGGAATCCCGCCATCGTCGAGCGATACTCGCGCGCCTCGGGGAGCAGCGCGGTCAGCTCGCCGGCCGCGTGCACGAAACCGTCCCAGCGCTTGCTCTCGACCGCGACGCCGGCCTCCGCCAGGCGCTTCGCGTACGCCTCGCCCTCGTCCCGCAGCGGGTCGTACTCGGCGGTGAGCACCAGCGCGGCGGGCAGCCCCGCCAGGTCCTCGGCGTGCAGCGGTGAGGCCAGCGGGTCGGTGGCCTCGCTGCGCGGGCTGGACAGGTACTGCGCGATCGCGAACTCCAGGCCGGCGCGGGTGAGCAGGTAGCCCTCGCCGTTCTCCGTCACCGACGGCTGCGCCAGGGTCAGGTCCAGGATCGGGCAGTCCAGCACCTGGGCCACCGGGGTCGGCTGGCGGCGGTCGCGCAACATCAGGGCGCAGGCGGCGGCCAGGTTGGCCCCCGCGCTCGTGCCGCCGATGGCGACCTTGTCCGCGTTGACGCCCAACTGGAACGCGCGCTCCTGGACCCAGATCCACGCGGCGTACGCGTCCTCCAGGGGCCAGGGGAACTTGAACTCGGGAGCAAGGCGATACTCGACCGAGACCACCACCGCGCCGCTCTCCGCGGCGATGTGCGCGCAGTGGCTGTCGGACGCGTCGACCGAGCCCAGCCACCACGCGCCGCCGTGGAGGTACACGTAACCTGGACGACCGCCCTTCGGCGCGGGTCCGGCCGGCGTGTACACGCGGGCGGTGATCTTCCCCGGCTCGGGCTCCTTGACGGTGATGCTCACTTCCCGCGTCGTCACATCTTTCGGCGCGGGCTCGACGGACGCGAGGATGGTCGTCTCGAGACCTTTGTTCGACGCGGCACGACGCTCCGCCAGGGGCAGGTCGGCCGGAAGGGGCGGCGCGGCGGCGACAGCGTCGAGGATCGGCTGGATCTGCGGTGCGACGGGCATGCGACTCCTCCGAACGGAACTACGAACCAGCACAGTAGAACTTCACGTCCGGAGTTGACAGAGCGTCAGAAGTCGAGCGCGTGACATAGGCCACACAGAAACGGCACGAAGGGCGTCAACCGTCCCAGTTGCCCCCAGCGTTCAATAGACGAACCCAACGAGGAGTACGTGTTGACCGTCATCGACGAACCCCGGATACCGGGCGCGCCCCCGTCCGGACCGGGCCGGGGCGCATCCGACGAGCGCGTGTCGGGAGCCCTGTCGTTCGTGGAGCGCGGCCTTCGCCTCCTGTGGCGACCGCTGGCCGTCTACGCCGCCACCGCGCTGGCGCAATTGCTCGTGCTCTCGTGGATGATCCCGCCGGGCGGACCGAGCCTGCGGGATCGGCTGTTGCAGTGGGACGCGCACTGGTACGTGGACGTCGCCGCGCACGGCTATCCGGACAGCTTCACGTACACGCCCGAGGGCGACCTCACGGGGAACACGCTCGCGTTCTTCCCGCTGTATCCGGGCCTGGTCCGGATCGTGCACTACCTGACCGGGACCGACTACGAGACGGCCGGCCTGATCGCCGGGCACCTGGCCACGGCCGCCGCGATGTGCGTGCTGTACGTATTCATGACGCGCCTGTACGACCGGCGCGCGGCGCTGGTGATGGTCGTCCTGGTGGGCGGCGCGCAGCCGATGTCCGTGGTGTTCTCGATGGCCTACAGCGAGACCCTCTTCCTGGCGCTCGCGGTGGGCACGCTGTTGGCCGCGCATCGCCGGGCCTGGCTGACCGCGGGCCTGCTGGCGTGTCTGACGAGCGTGACCCGGCCGGCGGGCATCGCGGCGATCGCCGCGCTCGGGGTGGCGGCGCTGATGGAGATGTGGCGGCATCGGCGGCTGATGTCCGCGCCGATCGCCGCGTGTGCGATCGCGTGTATGGGGATGCCGCTCTACCTGTTGTGGGTCGGCGAGCGGTTGGGCGAGGTCGACGCCTGGTTCACCATCCAGGACGCCGGGTGGGGTACGAAGTGGGACAACGGGGACGCGGTCCGGCACTTCCTCACCGACACGCTGCGCAACGGCGACCAGTGGATAGCGGTCAGCACGGCGGTGCTGATCATCGCGGCGGTCGTCGGCTCGCTGGTCGCGCTGAACCGGCGCATCTGGCCGCCGCTGGCGGTGTACGGGCTGTCGATCCTGGTGATGACGCTGTGTCAGAGCAACTACTACCACTCGAAGTTGCGGCTGATGATCCCCACGCTGCTGTTCTTCGTCCCGCTGGCGACGGTGCTGGCCCGGGCCCGGACCCGCACGGCCGTACTGGTGCTGAGCGGGGCATGCCTGTTCGGGATGTGGTACGGCGCGTACATGCTGACCACGTGGCACTACGGAATCTGACCGGAGCCCGGCCGGCCTGCGGCCCGCCGTGGATTCGCCTGCCGCGACTGTTGTGATCGGCATTCGGGTGATGGCCGAATAGTTGGGCATTTACCGACGATTAGCATCCATTCCCGTGACAGAACATCACAATGCGCGGATGTTACGCGACACGACCGACGTGCTCATCCTCGGTGCCGGGCCCGCCGGGCTCGTCCTCGGGACATCCATCGCGACGAGGGAGTCCCTTTGATGACCGCGCACACGCCGACGAGGACGAACGGTGGTGACGACACGGCCCGCCTGAGCGCGGCGATCGACATCGTCCGACACCAGGACACCGCGACGCTGCTCGCGCTGCTGTTGCCGGGTCTGGACGGGCCGGAGTTGCGGGCGCTCGTGGATCGTTGCCGCTTCGCGCACGCCGGGCTGCTCGTGTGCCCACCCAGCGTGGCGGAGTTGCGGACGGAGCTGGCCGCGCACGGTTTGGACGCGGATGCCCCGCGGCGGCCCAGCGTGGTGGTCCGCGAACGGCTCGCGTTACGACACCGGCGCGATGTCGCCGATCTCGACGTGGGCATCCTGCGCCCCGTCGTATGGGGTCCGGACGGCGAGCGCCGGGCGGTCGAGGTGTTCGTGCTCCCCGTGCCGCCGGGGTCCGGGCTGGCGGACATCGCCGCGCACGAGCGGGAGCGGGAACACGAGACGCACCTGGCGTTCGAGGTCGAGCGGCCCGATCCGCTGGTGCTGCGCGGCCTGTGTGCGACGTTCGCCCGGCACGGGGCGCTCGCCGACGGCGGCGGGTACAACCCGCACGAGGACGGCACGGTCTTCTACTTCACCGCTCCCGCCGACTCGAAGGCCGGGTACAGCCGCCTGGAGCTGTACGCGGGCGGCGACCACCGGCAGGTGCTGGCCGCCCACCTGGCGGACTTCCGGACCAGGCAGCTCACCGAGACACCGCTGCGGCTGTCGACCGGGGCATGAACGACCCGGGCCCTCGCGACGTGTGCGCGGCTGGGTCTGGCCGACGCCATGGAGACCGGCGCCGCCGTCGGGCTCACGGCACCGGCGCGAGCGGTCGACGCCGATCCGCCGAGCCTGGCACGGCTGTTGCGCTACCTCGCCATGCCGGGTGTGGTCGTGGCGGACCCGAACGGCTTCCGGCTCACCGAGGTCGGCGCGCTGCCGCGCACGATCCCCCGGTTCGATGCGGCCGTTGGCACTGATGTACGGCGGCCCGTTCCATCGGTCCTTCGCGCTGCTCACGCACACCGTGCGAACCGGACCACACCGGCTCCGAGCGGCTGTTCGGCGAGAACCATTTCGACTACTTCGCCCGCCGGCCCGAACTCGCCGCCTGCTTCGACGAGTCCATGGCCGCGCGTGCGCACATGTTCGATCCGCTGCCGGCGCACCCGGTATTCACCGCGACCGGCGGTGCGGCCGGGCCCGGGACCGTGGTCGATGTCGCGGACGGCACGGGCGAGTTGCTCGGCCGACGTCGGGGGCCGCGAGCGCGGCGTCGAGCACTACGGTCGGCTGCCGGGCGAGGCCGGGGTCCGGCTCGTCGACGCCTCGCCGCTGCCGCTGGGCGCGAGTGTGCCGCATGTCCGCAGGGCCGACGCGTCGCGCCGCCGAGACCGGAGGCGGGGGCTCGCATACGACGAAAGCCCCGGCCGGGATCGGCTCGGGGCTTTCGGAAGTTTGGTCCTCCGCGTGGTCCGCCCGGATTCCACTGGCGGGCACGCTGAAGGCACTCGTCACTATGCCACACCCTCGGCACCTGGGTCAAACTTTTGTTCGATCCGGGGTCGGGCGGCCGGGCCCGGCCGCCCGCGTCAGCGCAGGTGTGCGGTCTCGTTGAAGACGCGCAGCGACGCGTTGCCGTCGGACCACCACTGGACCGCGCTGATCGCCGCCGCCGACAGCTCCATCCGGAACATCGACTCCGCCGGCGCGCCGAGGGCGATCCGGACCAGGGTCTTGATCGGCGTCACGTGGGTGACCACGAGCACGGTGCGGCCGGCGTACCGGGCGATCGTCTTGTCCCGGGCCACCTCGACCCGGCGGGCCACCTCGGTGAAGCTCTCGCCGCCGGGCGGGGCCGCGTCGGCCGAGGTCAGCCACGCGTCCAGGGCGTCCGGGGTACGCTCGCGCGCCTCGGCGAAGGTCAGCCCCTCCCACGCGCCGAAGTCGGTCTCCCGAAAGCCCGGCTCCTCGCGCACCTTCAGCCCGAGCCGCTGCGCCACCGCCTCGGCGGTCTGCCGGCAACGACCCAGCGGCGAGGACACGATCGCCTCGATGGTGCCGCGCTCGGCCAACGCCTCGGCCGCGCGGGCGGCCTGCCACCGGCCGCGCTCGGACAGGTCCGGGTCGGCGCCGGTGCCGGAGAAGCGCTTTTGCGGGGTGAGCGCGGTCTCGCCGTGGCGCAGCAGCACCAGGGTGGTCGGGCGGCCCAGGTCGGGCCCCCAGCCGGGAGCGGTCGGGCGCACCTTGGGCGCCGCAGTCGACTCGCTCGGCGCGGGTTCGGCGGCCGGCGCGGCCTCGTCCGGCCCGGCCGTCGCGAACGCCGTGGAGTTCTGCGGGGTCCAGGCCCGGCCCTTGGCCGCCGCGTCCATCGCCTCGTTGGCGAGGCGGTCGGCGTGCTTGTTCCGCTCGCGCGGGATCCACGTGTAGGTGACCTGCCCGGACGGATAGATTCCGCGGGCCTTGGTCGCCAGGTCGCGCATGTCGGCGTGCTTGATCTTCCAGCGGCCCGACATCTGCTCGACCACGAGCTTGGAGTCGGCCCGCACCTCCACGGTCGCCGTCGGGTCGATCGTGTGCGCGGCGGTCAGCCCCGCGATCAGGCCCCGGTACTCGGCCACGTTGTTCGTGGCCACCCCGATCGCCTCGGCGATCTCGTGCAGTACCTCGCCGGTGGCCGCGTCACGCACCAGCGCGCCGTAGGCCGCCGGGCCCGGGTTGCCCCGAGAGCCGCCGTCGGCCTCGACGACGAGCCTCACAGGCCCGACTCGGCGGTGCGGACGAGGATGCGCCGACAGTTCTCGCAGCGCACGATCGCGTCCGGCGCCGCGGCCCGGATCGCGCCCAGGTCGGTGATCCCCAGCTCCAGCCGGCAGCCCTCGCAGCGGCGCTGGAACAGCGGGGCCACCGCCACGCCGTGCGACTGCTCGCGGATGCGCTCGTACAGCTTGATCAGATCGGCCGGGATCGCGCTCGCGACCACCGTGCGCTGCTTGGCCGCGGCGTCCGCCTCGGTGTCGATCTCCGCCTCGGCGGCGGCGCGGCGCGCCTCGGCGGCGTCCCGGGCGGTCTGCGCCGCGTCCCGCTCGCCGACCAGCTGTCCCAGGCGGCCCTGGATCTCCTCGCGGCGCTCCATGACCTCCAGGACGACCTCCTCGAGGTCGTCCTGGCGCTTGGCGAGCGAGGTCACCTCGCGCTGCAGGTTCTCCAGGTCCTTGGGCGAGGTGACGTGGCCCGAGTCGAGCCGCTGCCGGTCGCGCTCGGCGCGCTTGCGGACCTGGTCGACGTCCTGCTCGGCCTTGGCCTGGTCGCGGGCCGCGTCGCTCTCCTCGGTCTCGGCGGCGACCACGAGGTCGCGCAACCGGGCGAGCTGCGAGCCGAGGCGGTCGATCTCCTCGTTCTCCGGCAGCGTGCGCTTCTTGTGGGCGAGCAGGTCGATTCGCGAGTCCAGGGCCTGGAGGTCGAGCAGGCGAAGCTGGTCGGCGGGCGCGGCGTTCAGCGGGGGCTCCTTGAATACGGGTCGGGTGGATACGGCGCGGACGGGCCGGCGGGCCGATCATCCGCGTCGCGGTGCCCGGTCGCGGTGTGGCAAGTGTGGTCTGGCGAGTGTGGTGTGGCTGTGGGTACGGCGGTGATCAGGGATGCGGTGTGTGGAACGTCCATGGATCGGTGACTAGTTCCGAGACGTGGGTTTCCACCGTAGTACCGCCGGCGGTCAGTGCACGGGTGAGTTCGTCGGCCGCGTAGCGCAACCACGGCCACTCGGTGGCCCAGTGTGGGGCATCGAGCAGCGCGGGGCCGCCGGCCTCCAGCGCCTCGGACGCCGGGTGGTGGCGCAGGTCGGCGGTGACGTAGACGTCGGCGCGGCTGCGTCGGACCGCGGCGAAGAGGCTGTCGCCCGCGCCGCCGCACACCGCGACGGTACGCACGAGGCGATCCGGGTCGCCGGCCACGCGCAGGCCCGTGGCGGTGGCGGGCAGGGCTCGGGCGGCCCGGGCGGCGAACGCGGCCAGCGTCTCGGGGGCGGCCAACTCGCCGATCCGGCCGATGCCCCGGCACTCGCTCGGGTCGGCCGGGGCCGGGTCGAGCGGCGCGGTGACGGTCAGCCCGAGGGCGGCGGCGAGTGCGTCGGAGACCCCGGGGGCGGCCGAGTCGGCGTTGGTGTGCGCCACGTGCAGGGCGCAACCACCGGTGATCAGCCGGTGGACGACGCGCCCCTTGAACCCGGTCGCGGCCACCGAGTGCACGCCGCGCAGGAAGAGCGGGTGGTGGGTGACCAGGAGGTCGGCGCCGCGCGCGAGCGCTTCCTCGGCGACCGCCAGGGTCGGGTCGACGGCGAACATCACCGAGCGCACCTCGGCGTCCGGGTCGCCGCAGACCAACCCGACCGCGTCCCAGGATTCGGCCCAGTCGGGATGGTAGATCCGTTCGAGGGTGGCGACGACGTCGGAGAGCTTGGGCACGAAGGGAGGTTACCTCTCCGCGCCCGCCGCCCCGATTCGGGCATCTCGGACGGACGGTGACGGAGCACACCGGAATGCCTCCGGGTTGTGTGAAGTCGGCCCCATCCGAAGCGTTTGTGCGGTATGCAGGCTCGCACTGTCGTACGACACGAGGGGGACGACGACGATGCTGCACTGTCTGCTGTGCGGTACGCCCTATCTGGAGACGGACGCGTACTGCCCGGGCGAACAATGCGGCACCGACCTGCATGGTCAGCGCATGGGCGACCCGGCCTGCGCGGTACAGGCGTGGTGCGAGCCCCGTCGGATCACCGCGGCTCCCGGCGAGACGGTCATGGTGACGCTGACCCTGCGCAACACGGGCAGCGTGTCGGACGTCTACGACCCGGAACTGCCCCGGGACGCCGCCCGGCGGATCGGCCTCGACCGGCCCGGGCCGCCCGAGCTGCATCCGGGCGAGGTCCGGA
Organism: Embleya australiensis; assembly: GCF_051903075.1. NCBI lineage: Bacteria > Bacillati > Actinomycetota > Actinomycetes > Kitasatosporales > Streptomycetaceae > Embleya > Embleya australiensis. Next base: position 5,443,276 of record NZ_CP182422.1, on the reverse strand, counting down.
CCTGGACGATCGTGTACACGGTGCCCCCGGACGTGGAGGACCAGCTCGCGCCGAACGGGATGTTCGGCCTCGGCGAGGTCGGCGCGGACGGTGGCGGCAGCGCGTTCGAGGAGGACTCCCGGGTCGTCGAGGAGAACGACGTGCCGGTGCGGGTGGTCTCCGCCCGGGACATGCGGGTGGCGGCGTGCGCGCCGTTCTCGGTACGGGTGGTCGCCGGCGGCGGCGCGGGGACGTGGGGTGCGGCGGGGGCCGCCGCGGGTGCCTCGGTCGACCGCGAGCGTCGGAACGGGAATCGGCGGACGAAGGTCGTCGCGGCCGTGTTCGCCACCGTGGCCGCGATCGTGGTGGCCGTGGTGCTCGGCATGGCGATGGCGGATTCGGACGACACCTCGCCGGCGGCCAAGACGAATCCGACCACGTCCGCGCCGGAGTCGACGAGCCCGATGCCGGCCGCCGGGCCGACCACCGAGGCGCCGGTGACGAGCACGCCGGACGCGAGCGACTCGGCCGTGCCCAGTACGAGCGCGCCCACCCGGCTGACCGTGCCGAACGTGGTCGGGATGACCGAGGCGCAGGGCGTCGCGCTGCTGCGCGAGAAGGGCTTCCGGGGCACCATCCGGGGCAGCGGCGGCACGATCGTGTCCACCGATCCGGCGGCCGGGACAAAGGTGGACCGGGATCGGGCGGAGGTCGTGGTGGTGATGTCGGGGGCCAGGACGACCCCGCCGCCGACCACCGCCGCGCCGATCTCCTCCCCCACGGCGACCGCGCCGGCGACGACGACGGTGCCGCCGCTGGTCGGCGCGTCGTCGTCCGAGGCCGAGTCCCGGCTGCGCGGCGCCGACCTGGTGGCGCACATCGTGCGCGTGCCGACCGCCGATTCGCCGGAGGACACGGTCTTCGACTGCGCTCCGGGCGAGGGAGCGAAGGTTCGGCGCGGCTCGACGGTGACCGTGAAGGTGGCGACGGCGCCGAGCGCGGGGTCGCCGGCGCCGCGCTGACGGCGGGGGCCGGGGCCGGTCGGCACGGCGGGCCTGGTCGCTTCCCCATGCCATGCAATAGCTTGCTTCAGTCAAGAACAGGCGAAGGGAGCTTGCTCATGCTGGATCTCACCGGCGCGTCCGCGATCGTCACCGGCGGGGCCTCCGGGCTCGGCGAGGCCACCGCCCGCCGCCTCGCGGCCGGCGGCACCTCCGTGGTGATCGCGGACAAGAACGAGGAACGCGGCAAGGCGGTCGCCGCCGAGATCGGCGGTGTCTTCGTCGCCACCGACGTCACGCAGGAGGAGCAGGTACAGGCTGCGGTGGACGCGGCCGTCGCCGTCGCGCCGCTGCGTGCGCTGGTGTCCTGCGCGGGCACCGGCATGGGCGCGCGTACCGTGGCGCGGGACGGCACCCCGCACGCGCTGGCCGCGTTCGAGTTCATCGTCCGGCTGAACCTGACCGGCACGTTCAACGCCGTCCGCCTGGCCGCCGCCGCGATGGCCTTGGTCGAGCCGCAGGCCGACGGCGAGCGGGGCGCGATCGTGTGCACCGCCTCGGTGGCCGCGTTCGACGGGCAGATCGGGCAGGCCGCGTACGGCGCCTCCAAGGCCGGCGTGGTCGGCCTGACCCTGCCGGTGGCGCGCGACCTGTCCGCGATCGGCGTACGGGTCAACACCATCGCGCCGGGCACGATGGACACCGCGCTGTTCGCCGCCGCGCCGCAGGCAGTCAAGGACACCCTCGGCGCGCAGGTGCTCTTCCCCAAGCGCATGGGCGTGCCCGACGAGTTCGCCTCGCTCGCGTACGAATTGCTCACGAACAGCTACCTCAACGCCGAGGTGATCCGGCTCGACGGCGGGATTCGCTTTCAGCCGAAATAGCGGTAATCACTGCGAACCGGGAGCTTTCCCCCATCGATCGGCGGCAATGGTCGGCACGCCCGTCCCCATGATGTTGGGATGGGGTCGTGAGCGATCAGACCTCCGCGTGGCAGCACCCCCTGCCCGTGCACCTGCCCGGCCTGGCGCCGCCGATCCGTCGCGACTGCGCGATCGGCGGCGTGGTGTTCGTGGGCGCGCTCGTCCTGCTCTTCACCCGTTCGTATGTGGTCTGGAGCGTGTGGGATCCGAGTCCGTGGTTGCGGCTCGCGCCGTTGCTGCTGCTCACCGTCGCCCAGTGCCACCGCAGTTCGTCGCCGCGCTTCGCCCTCGCCATCGGACTCGTCGGCGAGGGCGTCGACACCGTGCTCGGGCCCTCGATCGGCGGCCTGATCATGTGGTCGGACGTGCTGTACGCGGTCAGCGTGTACGGCAGTTCGCGACTGGCCTGGCGCCTGTTGTACGGCAATCTGACGGTGCTGGTGGTGAGCACGATCACCATCTGGGCGACGACCCGCAGCTTCCGGACCTTCGTCCTCGCCGTCTTCTACATCGGCCTGGTCGCCATCTCCCCCGCGCTCACCGGGTTCTCGGTGCGCGAGCACCGGGAGAAGGCCGAGGTGGAACGGCTGCGCTCCGCCCAGACGGCACGGCTGGCCGAACTCGACCACCAGGCCGCCGTGATCGCCGAACGTGCCCGGATGGCCCGCGAGTTGCACGACGTGATCGCCAACCACCTGAGCGCGGTCGCGGTCCAGTCCACCGCCGCGTTGTCCGTGAAGAGCCTGGACGAGGCGCGGCTGCGCGAGGCGCTGGAGGTGATCCGAGAGAGCAGCGTGCAGGGGCTCACCGAGATGCGCCGGATGATCGGTCTGCTGCGCTCGGAGAACACTCCCGAGGAGCCGGTGTCGGTACCTCGCCTGGCCGAGACCGATCGACTGGTCGAACACGTGCGCCGGGCCGGGCTGCACGTGGACATCGAGATCGTCGGCATGGTGCGCGAGTTGCCCACCCCGGTCGACCTCGCGGCCTATCGGGTGGTCCAGGAGACACTGACCAACGCCCTCAAGCACGCCACGCCGCAGCGGTTGCGCCTGGTCTTCGCCTATCGCGCCGATGATGTGGTGATCACCGGCGAGAACGGGATCGACCCCGACCACGTCACCGGACTGCCCGGCGCACGGGCGGGTCTGGTCGGCATGTCGGAGCGGGTCTCGTTGCTCGGCGGCCTGTTCGAGGCGGGCCCGCGCGACGGCCGGTGGCATCTGCGGGCCGAACTCCCGTGCGGTGACGACGTGGTGCTCGACGCCGGAATCAAGAACGCCCCGACGGGGCCGAAGGGTGGGACCGGGTGAACGACCCCGAGACGCTGCGGGTGCTGGTCGCGGAGGATCAGGCGGCGGTCCGGGCGGGGCTCGTCCTGATCCTGGACGCGGAGCCGGGCATCGAGGTGGTCGGCGAGGCCGCCGACGGCGAGGACGCGGTGGCGCTGGCCCGGACGTTGCGGCCGGACGTGGTGCTGATGGACGTACGGATGCCGCGCCTCGACGGGATCAGCGCCACCCGGGAGTTGACCGCGGCGGGCCTGGACGTGCTCGTGCTGACCACGTTCGACCTGGACGAGTACGTGTTCGGCGCACTGCGCGCGGGCGCCGCCGGGTTCCTGCTCAAGACGGCCGACGCCGCCCGGTTGGTCGAGGCGGTACGCCTGGTCGCGCGCGGCGACGGCTTCGTCGCGCCGGAGGTCACCCGTCGGCTGATCCACGCGTTCGCGAGCCCGCCCCCGACCCGGCCGGCGGACGGCCCGGACGTCCCCGCCGAGGCCCTGGCCTCACTCACCCCGCGCGAAAGCGACGTCCTGGCCTGCCTGGGCCGAGGCATGTCCAACCAACGCATCGCCGCCCACCTGGACATGGCCGAGGCCACCGCGAAAACCCACGTCAGCCGCATCCTCACCAAACTGGGCCTCAACAGCCGAGTCCAAGCCGCAATCCTGGCCCAACAACGCGGCATCGCCGAGTAGGGACGTGCGGGCTTACGTCCACCTGGACACGGCTACCTCGCCGCGGCCGTCGTCATTCGCCCCCGCACCTGATCGTTCCGGGCGCGTCAACGGCTCCATGACCTCATCCGCGTCCTGACCCGATGGCCTTCTTCGCTGGGGAGTGCTTCTTTCCTTGCAGCTGACAGGACCCTCGACAAGCCCCATCGTTGCAGGTCAGTGCACTCTCCATTGTTCCGATCAAGAAGCGGACAGGCCGGCTCACGAGGGCGCACGGCTAACCGTTTTCTCGGCCCGGCAGGGCAGCACCCTCCAGGAAGGCGTGATAGGTCTCGACGGCGTCCGGCTCGATTTCGGAGTTGGAGGGGCCGTAGCGGGTGTCGGTGCGGTCCCGCTTCGGCCCGGAGACCCAGAACTCCTCGTTGGTCTGCACGTCGTAGAAGTTCGCGTCGAACATCCGAGTCCGGCCGGTGCCATCGATGCTTGCGTGCGGTGCGCGCTCCGTTGCGTCCGATGCTGCTTCGGCGCCGGATGTGGGGTCAAGTTCGGTCGGTTTCCCGGATGGGAAATCTGCTTGGTCTCGCTCCCTGTGCGCTTGCGTGTGCCTCCGGGCGATTCCGTGGGAATTGGGGAGCCGAATTGGGGATGTGGAGGTCGGGTGGGGGCTCGCTCGATTGGGCCATCCTCTGGCGTGTGGGGGTGGGGCGATGGGTGGGCTGAGCTGGGGGGATGGCGGCTGGGCGGGAATATGCAGATGAACTGACCAACTGGTCCTCAATGCGGGTCACTTCACTCAATTGGGTGAAGGGAGTCGCAACTCGTTGAGGTGGCCCGAAGGCGCTGCGTACGGTCATGCCGTCCCGTCGGGGGGAGCGATCCGAGGCGGGGCGGCCGCGTCGGCGACCGGGGCACCCGGTCGCTCGACAACCGTTTCCGGGCATCGGTCGACGGGCGCGCGACGCGTCGTCGGCCGGGGCGCGAGGGCACTGTCGAGGGGGGAAGTCCAGGGATGGCGACGACGACTCGCGGACACCGGGCGGAGCGCACCGGCGGCCACGGCGCGCCGGGTACGAACCTGGTCGACCGCGTCCGTGCGGCGCTCGATCGCGATGCGGTCGGTGCCCGGGAACAGGGAAACGACGGGCGGGCCCCGGGCTCCGCCGATGCGTGGGATGTGCGCTTCGACGACTTCTGGTGCACCGTACGGCCGCCGGGCCACGCGGCTCGCGCGCAGGGCTGGAAGATCCATGTCAGCGCGCGGACCGGGGATGCCCCGCACGTGCTCGGCCGGGTCTGCGACGTGTTGTTGCCGCGCCAGGTGGCGTTCAAGTTCGCCGGTGACCTGGAGCGGTTGCGGATGCTCAACTCCCGTGAGGCGGACCGGGCTTCGGCGGGCAAGTTCATCACCGTCTATCCCGACGACGACGAGCAGTTCATGGAACTGGTGGACGCGCTCGACGAGGTCACCCGCGAGCTGACCGGCCCGGGCATCCTCTCCGACCGGCCGTGCCGGCCCGGCAGCGTGGTGCACTACCGCTACGGCGGATTCGGCCGTCGGGCGGTGCTCGGCAACGACGGCGGCTATCGCGCGGTGCTGACCGACCCCGACGGGTCGGCCGTGGACGACGCCCGGGAGGCGTGGTTCGCTCCGCCGTCGTGGGCGCCGGATCCGCTGGTACGGCGGGCCCGTTCGGCGCCGGCCGCCGCGTCCGAGCCGGCGCCTCGGCGGGCGGCGGTGCTGATCGGCGGCCGATTCGCGGTCACCTCGGCGCTGCGGCACTCCGCCAAGGGCGGCGTGTTCCTGGGCAAGGACACCACCGACGACACCGACGTCGTGGTCAAGCAGGCTCGCGCGCACATCGAGGTGGACCGCTCCGGGCGGGACGCGTGCGCGGCGCTGCGGCACGAGGCGGTGCTGATGCGGCGGCTCGAACACACCGGCGTAACCCCTCGGCACGTCGCGCTGCTCGAAGAGGCCGAGACGATCTTCCTGGCCCAGGAGCGGGTACCGGGCGAGCCGTTGCGTGCCTGGGTGGTCCGGCACGCCGCGGATTTGGGCGTACCGTGGGCACTCGCTCGGCCTCTCGTCGAGGGGCTGATCCGGCTGGTCCGGACCGTGCACGGCGAGGGTCTGGTGATTCGCGACCTGTCGCCGACGAATGTGCTGGTCGGGCCGGACGGCGCGCTGCGGCTGGTGGATCTGGAACTGGCCGCCGAGATCGGGGTGTCGGCCGGCGCCGCGGGTACGCCCGGCTATCGGGCGCCGGAGCAGCGGCCGGGCGTCGACGGCAGCCATCGCGCGCATCCCTCGGCCGACCTGTACAGCCTCGGCGGCCTGTTCTTCCTGCTCGCCACCGGCGCCGACCCGGCCCTGCCCGAGGACGTCGGCACCACCCGCGACACGGTGGAACGCCTCGGCGCATGGCTGGAGTTGGCGGCCCAATACGGCGAAACCGCACGGCGCCTGGCCCCGGCGATCCGCGGCCTGTGGCACGAGGACCCGACCCAACGCTGGTCGACGGAGCGGGCATCGGCCTTCGCGGCGGGGACGGCGGGCGGGGACGCGGCGGACACGGTCGACGATGCGCGCTCGCGCTCGGGCGACGGGCCGAACGGTGAGCCGGACGACGGGGCTGCCGCCGGGCCGAACGGCGGGTCGGCCACCGGGTCGCGCTGCGAACCGAGCGACAGGGCAGCCACGGGGACGAGCGACGGGACGCCTACCGGCGTGGGAAACGTGACGCGCGCACAGTCGGTGGGCCTGTCGGGCGACCGGGTGGGCAGCCGGTCGGACCGCATGACGGCAGACCTGCCGAGCGACGACCCCCGCCGCGAATCGGACCACGCCGTGGGCGCGGCGAGCGGCCGGGTGGACAGGCGGTCGGACCTCGCGCGCGCAGACCTGCGGAGCGGTGGCCCTCGGCGCGAATCGGGCCGCGCCGTGGGCGCGGTGGGCGAACGGTCGGGACTCGTACCGGCAGACCTGCCGAGCGACGACCCCCGCCGCGAGTCAGGCCTCGGCGGTGCCGCCGACGGGTGGGCCGGATGTGCCGGGCGGCGGGATGCGCCGGACGGGCCTCGGCCGCACCCGGACACCGAGGGTGACAAGGTGCCGCCGCATCCGCAGCCGCCCGAGGACGACGTGCTGCTTCGGGACGGGCTCGCGCACCTCGTGGCCACGATGACGCCCGGGCGGGTGGATCGGCTGTGGCCGATGACGGCCGGCGCGGCGGCGATGGATCCGTGCAGCGTGCAGTACGGCGCGGCCGGCGTGCTCGGCGTGTTGGCCCGGGCCGCGCACACCACCACGCTCGAACCCCGGCTGCGCTACACCCTGCATCGCGCGGTCGAGGACAGCGCCGCCTGGCTGCGCGATCGGGCCGCGGCCGAGCCGGTGGTCTTACCCGGGCTGCACTTCGGGCGTTCCGGCACCGCCTGGGCCCTGCACGACGCGGCGGCGCTGCTCGGCGACGCCGAACTGGCCGCCGGCGCCGCCGACCTCGCCCTGCGCGTACCGATCGCCTGGCCCAACCCGGACGTGTGCCACGGCGCCGCCGGGGCCGGTCTGCTCCAGGTCCGAATGTGGCGGGCCACCGGCGACGAACGGTTCCGGCAGCGCGTCGTCGCGTGTGCCGACACGCTGCTCGGCGCCGCCCGGCAGACCGGCGACCTGACCCTGTGGCCCGTACCGCAGGACTTCGACTCGCGCCTCGCCGGCGCCGCGCACCTCGGATTCGCGCACGGCGTCGCCGGGGTGGGCGCGTTCCTCCTCGAAGCGGCGCTGGCCACCGGCCGCGAGGGCTACCTCGACGGCGCCCGGGCGGCGGCGCACACCCTCACCCGTACCGTGCGCGTCGACGGCGACGGCGCGTGGTGGCCGCAGGGTCCGGGCGATCCGGCGGGGATCCGGTTGGCGTACTGGTGCAGCGGCTCGGCCGGCGTCGGTACATTCCTGATCCGGCTGTGGCGGGCGGACCACGATCCGCTCCACCGCGACCTGGCCGAGCGGGCAGGCGCGGCGGCCCATCGTGCCCGGTGGCATTCGGGCACCACCGCGTGCCACGGCCTCGCGGGCAACGGGGAGTTCCTGCTCGACCTGGCCGAGGCGCTGGGCGAGCCGATCCATCGTGCGCGGGCCGCCGAGCTCGCCGATCAGCTGCGGGTACGGACCGCGATCGTCGACGGCCTGCGGGTGCCGGCCGACGAGAGCGCCACGGGTGTGTCCGCCTCGTACGGCACCGGCACCGCCGGTGCCCTCGGCTTCCTGCTCCGGCTCCGCCACGGCGGAGCCCGGTTGTGGTTGGACGGTGAGGAAGCGTGAGCACCATGGTGTCGACTCGACCGCTACGCCGGATCAGTTGGTCGTTCGCGGCCGACGGCGGGCACGCCACGTGCCTGGCCACGCCGGGCGACGGCACGTGGCGGGTGGAGTCGTGGTCGTTGCGACCGGGGCGGGCCAGTGGCGCGATCCCGGTCGGCACCGGTGCGCCCGAGCGGCTGCACACGCAGTTGCTCGCCCTCCCCGACGGTCGGGTGCTGGCCTGCCGACACGAGCCCGGGCGGCACGAGTTGGTCCTGCTCGAAGCCGACGACGCGGGCAGCGAACGGCACTTGGCCATGGTCCGGCTGCCGGGCCTGCGGCTGCTCCCCTACCCCGGTACGGACGCGCTCGCCCTCGCCCTCGGGGCGGACACGTCCCCGTCGACGACGGTGTGGCTGGTCCGTGAGGACGGGCGGTTGGACCCCGCCGCCGAGTTGTCGGGGCTGTACAGCGGGGGGGTCTGGCTCGATCCGGACGGCGGCCGGCTCGCCCTGGACAAGGTGCGCGGCGGCCGGGTCAAGACGGTCGCGCTCGACCTGGAGACGGCGACCGTACGCCCGTTCCTGGAGCTGACCGACGAGAGCAACGACCGGCTCCTGCTCGCCGATCCGGTCGGCGGCCTGCTGGTGATCGCGAGCGACGCGCCGGGCTCGGATCGGCTCGGCTGGATCCGGCTGCCCACCGATCGCACGCAGGCGCCGGGCCGGGTGCGGTTTCCCGAGGTCGTACATGTGCCCGACGCACAGGTACGCCCGATCGCGATCGCGCCGGACGGCCGCCGGGTGGCGATCCAGCTCGACCGGGGGGCGATCTCGCGGCTGGCCGTATGGACCCCGGAGGATGGCGAGCTGGTCGAGGCGGCCACGCCGGACGGGTGCCTGGGCGCGGTCGGCCGGTGGACCGAACAGGGGTTGCGCATCCCGTTCTCCGCGCCGGATCGGCCCAGTTGCCTGGCCCGGCTCGACCCGTCCCGGCCGGGGTCGTGGCGCCAGGACGGCGAACCGGGCCCGTTCGTCGGCTTCGACGACGCGGACCGACCCCAGTGGCGGCCGGCCCATCTGGAACTGCTGGTCGGCGGGACCGGTCCGGTCGAGTCGATCGTCTACGGCGGCCCCGACTGGCGGTGCGCCGAGCACGTCCTGCTCGCCCTGCACGGCGGCCCGGCGGCGGCGTGGCGGTTCGAGTTCGACCCGCTGCTGCAACGGCTCGCGGCGGCGGGCATCGCGGTGGTGGCGCCGAACCAGCGCGGCAGTACCGGATACGGCGCCCGCTTCGCCCGCGAGCTGCACGGCGCGTGGGGCGGCCCGGATCTGGCCGACGTCACCGCGATCGGCCGCACCCTGGCCGCCGAGCGGGCCGCCTTCGGCCGTGCGCCGGCCGCCCTGTTCGGGGTCAGCTACGGGGCCTACCTCGCGCTGCTCGCCGCGTCGTTCGCGCCGAGTGCGTGGTCGCGCTGCCTCGCGGTCGCGCCGTTCCTGTCCGGGCCGAGGTTGATCGCCGAGGCGTCGCTGCCGATCCGCGCGCTGATGACCCGGCTCGGCGGGGACACCGAATACGTCGACGACCAGGGTCCGCGCGACGTGCTCGCGGTGTGCGAACGCATCGCCGTACCGCTGCTGTTCGTGCACGGCGACCGGGACGACACCATCCCCGTCGGCCAGTCCAGGGCGCTGCGCCACACGCTGCTCGCGCACGGCCGGGTCGAGGGCGCCGACTTTCGTTATCTGGAGCTTCCCGGTCTCGGCCACGAGGCCCTGGCCGGGGATGGGGCGCCCGAACTCCACGCCCACCTCACCGGTTTCCTGCAAACCGGCCGGGTGTGACGACAGGGGGGAATCGCCCCGCACCACCCGTCGCGGGCAACCGCTCGCGGCGGCGGCACGTCCCGAAGGAGATTCACCATGGAGCACATCGAGACCGACCTCGCCGCGCTGCAGCAGCTTCCCGAGACCGAGTCGGTCGAGCTGGGCGGGCACGGCGGCAACGGGTGTCAGTTCACCTGTCTGCTGATCACCTGCCTGCTCTTCACGATCAACTAGCGCACCGCGTCCGGGACGCGGATCCGGTACCGGACTCGGCACCCGGATTCGGTAGACGTCTCGGCAGCCGAACTCGACAGCCGGACGTGGTTCGCGGGCACGATCGGTCGCGCTCGTGAGACCGGTCGACGCTTCGGTCGGGTCAACAGGTTGTTCGACACGTACGAACCCGGGACCGGGAGTTCCTGCCGGAATCAGGAGCTCCCGGTCACCGGGCCCAGATCAGCATCGCAATCCGGGCGACCGACGCCCAGGGGGCACGCCGCTCGCGCGCGTTTTTCCCCGCGACGGCGAGGGCGGGAGCGGGGGCGCGGCTGGCGCGCCGGTCCGCTGCGCTCGACGGCCCGCGCATCCGAGGAGGCACGCCGTGGTCGACGTCCCGATAGCCGCGCAGGCGCTCCCGGCGGGCGCGCCGACACCGACGCCGATACCGGCGTCGGCGCCGAAGGATCGCACCGGCACCGGGGTGCGCGGCGCGCTGCGGGTGGCACCCGGGGCGACGGTGACCCTCGCGCTCGCCGTCCCGGCCGGATCGATCGCCGCGCTGTTGTTGCCGGCGGCGGTGGCCGGCTCGGTGGACGCGGTGGTGCGGGGCGACTCCGCCTCGGGGCCGACCGTACGGCTGATCGCCGTCCTGGTCCTCGGCCTGCTGGCCGGTCTGCTCGCGGAGATCGCCGGTCCGGGGCTGGCCGCCGAACTCACCGCGCGCCTGCGCCGCCGGCTCGCCGTACACGTCACCGACCTGGGCACCGGTTCGCGGAATCCTTTTCCCGCCGGCGACGTCACCTCGCGCCTGGTCGGCGCCGCGCCCGACGCGGCCGGGCTCGTCCCGTCGCTGCTCGGCACGCTCGGCGCACTGGTCACCTCGCTCGGCGGCATCGTCGCGCTGGCCCTGATCGATCCGTGGCTCGCGGTCGGCTTCCTCGGCGGGCTGCTGCCGGGGCTGCTCGTGGTGCGGGTGTTCATGGCCCGCGCGACCGACCTGTTCACTCGATACCAGGCGGTACAGGGCGGGTTGGCCGGCCGGTTGACCGACGCGCTCGCGGGGGCGCGGACGATCCGCGCGTGCGGCACGCGTGAACGGGAGATCGCCCGGATCCTGGCCCCGCTGCCGGAGCTCTCGGCCGCCGGGCACGGCCTGTGGCGGGCCCAACGCAGCGCCGTCGCACAGGTGTTGCTGCTCGCGCCGATGGTCGAGCTGACGGTGCTCGCGACGGCGGGGTGGTTGCTCGCCGAGGGGCGGATTCCCCCGGGGCAGTTGGTCGCGGCGGCCGGATACGCGGCGCTGGGTCTGGGGTTCCTGGAGCAGGTGGAGGCGCTGGTCGGGGTGGCGCATGCCCGTGCGGGGCGGGTACGGGCGGCCGAGTTGCTGGCGGTCGAGCCCGCCGGGTACGGCACCGCGCGCACTCTGCCGCCGGGGGGCGGCGAACTGGTCTTCCGGGGGGTGCGGGTGCGGGCGGCCGACTCGGCCGGGGGGCGGGTGGTGCTCGACGGGATCGACCTGACGGTGCCGGCGGGGGCGTGTGTGGCGCTGGTGGGAGCGTCCGGGTCGGGCAAGTCGACGCTGGCGGCGCTGGCCGGGCGGCTGCGCGAGCCGGACGAGGGCGAGGTGCTGCTCGACGGGCTGCCGGTGACCCGGTTGGCGCGCGGCGAGTTGCGGCGGGGGGTCGCGTACGCGTTTCCGCGCCCGGTCCTGGTGGGCACCGATCTGACGGAGGCGCTGGCGTACGGCCGGCCCGGGGCGGATCCGGAGGCGGTGACCGGGGCGGCCCGGATGGCCTACGCGGACGACTTCGTCCGCCGACTGCCGGCCGGCTACGCGACCCGGATCGACGGCCTGGCGCTGTCCGGCGGCGAGGTGCAACGGCTCGGCCTGGCACGCGCGTTGGTCCAGGACGCGCGGGTCCTGGTGCTGGACGACGCGACCAGCGGCCTGGACACGGTCACCGAACACCACATCCACGAGGCCTTCCGCACGGGCCTGGCCGACCGCACCCGAATCGTCGTCGCCCACCGCGCCACGGCAGCGGCCGACGCCGACTTCGTGGCCTGGCTCGAATCCGGCCGCGTCAAGGCCCTCGGCCCACACACGGAACTGTGGAACGACCCGGCATACCGCGCGGTATTCACGAGGGAGGAGCGGACGTGACGGGGGATGGGGCCGGGGGCGAGATGGAGACCGATACCCGAGCCGGGGCCGAGCACGAGACGTGGACGGGGGCCGCGCCGGGGTCTTGGGCCGGGCCCGAGGTCGGGATCGAGTCCCGGACGGGCGACCGGATCGAAGCCGACATCACGACCGGGCCCGAGGTCGACGCCCCCGTGGCAACCGCCGGCGAGTCCCGACCTTGGGATGCGATCGGGACCTGGGACGGGACACGGACGCGGGCCTCGTCGGGGTCTTGGGTCGGGCCCGAGGTCGGGATCGAGTCTCGGACTGGCGACGGGGTCGGGGCCGACATCACGACCGGGCCGGAAGTCGACGCCCCCGTGGCAACCGCCGGCGAGCACGGATCCCCGTCTCGGGCCGTGATCAGGTCCTGGGAGGAGACCCGAACGGAGACCGCGCCGGGGCCTCGGGCCCGGCCCGAGGTCGAGGTCGGATCCGGGAGGGGCGACCTGGACGGGGCGGACAGCACGACCGGGCCCGAGACTGATGCCCCCGTGGCGACCACTGGCGGGCACGGATCCCCGTCTTGGGCCCCGATCAGGTCCTGGGAGGAGGCCCGGACAGGTGACCGGGCCGGCTCCGACGCCGCGATCGGGCACGAGATTGATGCCCCGGTGCCGACCGCCGGCGAGTCCCCGCCTCGGGACGCGATCGGGATCTGGGACGAAACACGGATGCGAGCCTCGTCGGGGTCTTGGGCCGGGCCCGAGGTCGGGATCGAGTCTCGGACCGGCGACCGGGTCAGGGCCGACATCACGACCGGGCCCGAGGCCGACGCCCCCGTGGCGACCGCCGGTGGGTCCCGGCCTCAGGGCGCGATCGGGTCTTGGAGCGAAGGCTCGGTCGGGGGGCGGAGTGGTGAGTGGGCCTGGTGTTCGGCGGTGTCCGTGCACGCGACGCGGATGGTCGAACCACGCGCGAGCGCCGCGCGCCCGACGGCTAGTGCCGCCGACGACAGGACGGAATCCGGCGAACCGGCCGGGACCGAAGGGGGAAGCCGGATGACGGACGACGACCACGACGGGCCGACGGACCGCCGCCGACGGGTGGTGATCCCGGTCTGGGACCTGGGCGGCCTTCCCACCGAGCCGGCCAAACGCGCCACCGCTTCCGACGAGGGCGACCGCGAGCCGCCCCGGGCCACGGAGACCCGATCCGCCCGCCGCCTGGTGGTGTGGTCGGGCACTACGCCGGAGGTCGCCCAGACCCCAATCCGGGTCGACCCGGACGAATCACCCGACCGTCCGGGCCGCCGACGAGCTCCCCGCCCCGGCCGCCCACACCGCGCAGCGGCGCCGCGTCGGGACGCCGACGAGGGGCCAGGGCCGGACGAGACACCGCCAACGCCGGCAAACGGAGGCGGGTGGCGGATCCTGCGCACCGGCCGACGCGCGGGCCCGGCCCGGGAATCGGCCACGGACGGCTCGACATTCGACCCGACGCCGGCGGACTCCACGCATACCGCCCCGGAAGCCCCGCTCGGCCGCCCGCAGTCCGACGCCCGACCGGCGGCAGCGGTACCGGAGCAGCGCCACGAGGACGGCTCGGCCTCCGAAGCAAAGCCCACACCGACCGACCCGGCGCAACGACCCGACACGGGACGCCGCCGACGCATCCTGGGCCCGGGCCGGCGGCGGAAGTCGGCGGCAGCGAAGGAAGCCCCAGCGTTCTCCTCGACCTTGGCTGCGCCCCCCACGCAAGACAACACGGCAGAAACACCCGACGCAGGCCGACGCCAAGAGCCGGCGGCAAGTGACGGAGGCCCGGCATCCGCCCCGGGCCCGGGCGTACACGCCACCGAGGGCGACACGGCAGGGACACCCGATCCGGCCCGCAGCCGGCACAGGCGGCCGCGCACGAGCCCGCACCGGGAGCCGGCGGCAGCGGAGGAAGGCCCGGCATCCGCCTCGGAACCGGGAGTGCACGCCTCCCGAGGCGACACGGCAGGGACGCCCGACCTGGGCCGCAGATGGCACAGGCCGCGCACCGACCCGCGCCGGGAGCCGCCGGCAGGCGAGGAAGGTCCGGCATCCGCCCCGGACCCGGGAGTGCACGCCTCCCGAGGCGACACGGCAGGAACGCCCGACCTGGGCCGCAGATGGCACAGGCCGCGCACCGACCCGCGCCGGGAGCCGCCGGCAGGCGAGGAAGGCCCGGCATCCGCCCCGGACCCGGGCGTGGACCCCGCCCGAGGCGACACGGCGGGAACGCCCGATGCGGGGCGCCGTCGGCACAGGCCGCGCACCGACCCCGACCTGCGCCGGGAGCCGGCCGCAGACGAGGAAGGTCCGGCACCCGCCCCGGACCCGGGAGCGCACGCCTCCCGAGGCGACACGGCAGGAACGTCCGGCCCGGGCCGCAGATGGCACCACAGGCCGCGCACGAGCCCGCGCCAGGAGCCAGCGGCAGCGGCAGCGGCAGCGGAGGAAGGCCCGGCATCCGCCCCGGGCCCGGGCGTGGACCCCGCCCGAGGCGACACGGCGGGAACGTCCGATGCGGGGCGCCGCCGACGTATCTCGCGCACGGGGGCGCAGGAGGGCTCGGCGGAGGCTTGGGGGGCCGCTTCGGTCTCCTCGGGTGACGAACCCGCGCGTGGTGACATGGTGCGGGAGGCCGATGGAGATCGCCGGCGGCGTGCCTGGAGTGGCGAGCGGCAACAGGTGCCGGTCGCACCGGGGTTGGGTCCGGACGGCGAGCCGGTGTCGGCACTGGCTCCGCCGGTCGGTCCCGGGGACTCGGTCGCAAGGCGGCGGCGGATCCTGGGCAGGGGTGGAGCGGACGGGCGGCGGCAGCGAGCGGAAGTGGGGCTTCCGGATCGCGCGATCGGTTCGGAAGCGGGCCCGGGGGAGGTTCGTCCGGGACGGCGTTGGCGGGTTCGGGGGGCGAGGTCGGCGGGCGAGGTACCGGGCGGGGGGCCGCAGGCTCCGGGTTCGGCCGAGGCCGGCTCCGTTGGTGGTGAGGTCGATTCCGGCTCCGGCCCGCGTCACCCCCGTCCGACCGACCGTCTCCCCCGAGACGCCTCCCCGGGAGACGAAACCGCGACCGGCTCGGCGCAATCGCCACTCCCGTCCGATGCCCCCGCGCGCAAACCCCGTCGCCATCGGCGCGTGGGCCGTGCCCCGGCCCCGGATCCGGCTCGGGCCGAGGACGCCGACCGCCCGACACCCGCCCGACGCGGCGGCGGCCGACGCCGCAAGCCGCGTAAACAATCGGTACGCGGCATCCGAAACGCGCTTGCGCGCAACGCACTTCCCGAAGGTCGACCCACCGCACCGCCCGAAGACGGGTCGGCTCCTTCCTTCCCGCCACCGGACGCCGACCCCCTCGCAACGCCCCGGTCCACGGCGGCCGGCGCACTCGATCCGTCGAACGGCGTTCGCAACGAGGGAGACGCGCAGCCGCTCGCCCTCCCCGCGCCGAACCGACCAAACCGCCTGAACCGTCCGGACGGACCGAACCGCCCGCACGAATCTGGGCGCACAACCACGCCCGACGACCCCGCGTGGGCCGAGCCCGGCGGCGACCGGTCGAGCCGGCGGACCCAGGGCCCCGATCCGGCATCACATGATCCGAGCGAAGCGATCGCCGACGCGGCAGCGCCCGACCCTGCCGTGCCGCTCGGGGCAGAGGCGGCGCCGACACCGCCCCCAGGCGCGACCACCCCCGAGCGCCGAAGGCGACACAGCGCCGGCCCCTACGGCGGCGGACTGCGCGCCGGGCGGGCGTTGTTGGCAGACGCGTTGCGGGAGCGGCGGGCGGCGTTGGGGCGGGTCCTGGGGTGGTCGGTGGCCGAGGGAGTGCCGGCGTTGTTGTCGGGGGCGCTGCTGGCCGCCGCGCTCGATCGTGGGTTCCTGGTCGGGCGGCTCGGCGTGGGGTTCGTGCTCCTGGGCGTACTCGCGCTGGCGATGCTGATCCGGGCCGCCGCCACCTACGCGATGTTCCCGCATCTGGCGGACGTGGTGGAGCCGTTCCGGGACACCCTGGTCCGACGGGTGGTGACCTCGGCCGTCCTCGACGCGACGTCGGGACGGCCGGACGCGGGCCGGGACGCCGACGCGGCGGTGGCCCGGCTCACCGAGCAGGTGGAGAGTTGCCGCAATCTGACCGCCTCGCTCCTGCGCACGCTGCGCCAGCTCGGCGTGACCATCGTCGCCGCCCTGCTCGGACTCGCCCTCCTCGCCCCCGTGTTGCTCCCGCTCGTGCTGATCCCGCTCGCCCTCGCGACCTGGTTGTTCGTCCGCCTGCTGCCCCCGCTGGCCAGGCGCCGGCGCAACCTCGTGCTCGCCGACGAGCGCATCGCGATCCGCACCGCCCACACCGTGGCCGGGCTCCGGGACGTGGTGGCCTGCGGCGCCCAGGAGCGGGTAGCCGCCGAGATCGGCGCCGCCGCCGACGCCCAGGCCCGCGCGACCAGGCTGCTCGCGCGTGCCTCGTCCCTACGCCTGCTCGTGGTCGCCCTGGGCGGCCAACTCCCGCTGCTGGCTGTGCTGATCGCGGCCCCGTGGCTGGTCCGCGAAGGCATGCTCAGCACCGGCGAGGTGGCGGGCGCCGCGCTCTATCTGGCCCAGCACCTGGAGCCCGCCGTACGCGCCGCGACCGCGACCGTGGGTGGCTGGTTGCTGGAACTCCTCGTGGTCGCCGGGCGGTTGGCCCAAGCGGCGGCCCCGGACCCGGCGACTCCCGCCGCGACGGCCCCGAACACGGCAGGCCCCACCCCACTCCCGTCACCCGCCGCCGCCCACGGCCCCCTCGTCCTCGACCGCGTCACCTTCGCCTACGGCCCCTTCGCCGAACCGGTGGTCCGCGACCTGTCGATGACCCTCGACGCCGGTTCGCACCTGGCCGTCGTCGGCCCCAGCGGGATCGGCAAATCCACCCTCGCGGCCCTGCTCGCCGGCCTGCTGACGCCCGATCAGGGCACCGTGTCGCTGGCCGGCCGCCCACTCGCCGCGCACCCGGATGCCGCGCTGCGGAACACGATCGCGGTGGTCCCGCAGGAGGCGTACGTCTTCACCGGCTCCGTCCACGAGAACCTGAGCTACCTCGACCCCGACGTCTCCCGGGCCGACCTGGACCGCGCGGTGCGCCTGGTCGGTGCCGCCGAACTGGTCGCCCGGCTCGGCGGCTACGAGGCCCACCTCGCCAACCCGGGCACGTTGTCCGCGGGCGAGCGCCAACTGATCGCGCTGGCCCGGACGTACCTCTCTCCCGCCCGCTTCGTCATCCTCGACGAGGCCACCTGCCACCTGGATCCGCCCGCCGAAGCGCTGGCCGAGGCCGCGTTCGCGACGCGCGCGGGCGCCCTGGTGGTGATCGCGCACCGGATCGACTCGGCCCGCCGCGCGGACCGCATCCTGCTCATGGACGGCAACCGGCCGATCCCGGGCGCCCACCACGAACTGCTCACCCGCGCACCGCTGTACCGCGACCTGGTCGGCGCGTGGGAGCACCGCCCCACCGACGCCGGCGGCTGGTTCGAGAAGCCGACGAAGCCGACGAAGCCGACCAGGATCGCGGAGGGCCCACCGCCCCGGACCTGACCCGGGGTCAGCCCGCGTACCCGTCGAGGATCTCCTTGAAGCCGTACGGCACATGCGGCCCGAAGAACAACTGCTCCACCACACCGACCCCGACCCGGCCCGCGCCGGTCAGTTCGGTCACCCGGATCACCTGCTGCTGGTGCTGACGGTCGAACCGGAGCGGGTCCACCTTGTCCAACTCCCAGCTCTCGTAGCCGACCTTCAGCTCGCCCTGCCAGACCCCGTGCCCCCACTCCGGGTGCAGATAGCCGAGCCCGGCGAGCAGTCCGCGGGCGCCGATCGGCTCGATCCGGTACGCGAACGGCTCCCCGTTCTCGTCCGTCATGTGGAACTCGCCGCCCTCGATCCGCCGCGTGCCCGGCACCCACGTGAGTGCGTGCCGATGCGGCGTCAGCTTGGCGAACGCGGGCTCGTCCTCGGGCAGCGGTACGGCGGCCGGGTCCGGGGCCGCGCCCAGCGGCGTGGCCGCCACCCGCTTGCCGTCCACGTGGTACATCCGCCCGTCCGCGCGCTCGAACGAGGCCCACAGGCTGACCTCGTCGGCCCAGTGGATCGGCGTCCACAACCACAACATCGGGTTGAACGGCTTGGGCGCGCCCTCCTCGCGCTCGCCGACCGGGCGTACGCCCCACGAGCGGTCGCGGGTGCCGAGCGTGGTCGCCGGGTCGATCTCGAGCACTCGGCCATCGGGCAGCGTGATGGTGCCCGACCAGACGCCGAGCTGGGTCAGCCGGGTCGAGTCCATGATCACGTGGTGGCCGTTGCGGGTGGTGGTGCGCTCCTCCTCGATCGCCGCGGCGCGCGCGGTGAACGTCAGGTCGCAGCCGAGGCCGTGCTCATTCGGCTCGACGTACAGGCGCAGCACCTTCAGCGGTGTGCGTACCTCGATGCCGAACGGGCCGACGGTGAGGTCGAATCGGTCCAGCGGCGCCCGGCGGGACGCGTGCAGGCTGTGCTGGACGCCGTCGATCCCGATCGTGAAGTGCGCGTCGGCGACGAACCGGTTCGGGTACAGGCCGTGCGAGGCGGCGAAGTAGAACCCGCCGTCGCGGTCGTAGCCGTTGAACCAGTAGCGGTCGTAGGCGTTGCGGTCCGAGGTGGCGGGTGTGGCCACCGGCTCGGGGGTCTGGTGGATCGGGAAGTCGTCGGCGGAGGTCAGCACGGGGAACCCCTTCTCGGTGCGGCCCGAGAGGCGACCCTCGCGGCACGACACGTGTCAACGGTGCGGGCGAAAGGCGGGGCCGGAGGTGATCGCGCCACCTCCGGCCCCGCGCTTCGGAGTCAGCGCGGGTCGCGCTTGAGGAACAGCAGGTCGTCCGCGGTGTAGCCGGCGCCGAGCTTGCGGTCGGCGTAGTGCGCGGAGAGCACCTGGTCCAGCTCCTCCGGCGTGAAGGTGGCCTGCTTGGAGTCGAACTTGGCCTGGAGGGTGGGGCGTTCGATCACCGCGACGAAGCCGCCGTGCACCACGAACGCCTGCCCCGTGATCTGTTCGGCGGCCGGGCTGGCCAGGTACGCGACCAGCGGCGCGACGTGCTCGGGCGCCAGCGGGTCCAGCTCGCCCTCGGCCAGCGCGCCCGCGCTCTCCCCGAACACGTGCGTGGTCATGCTCGTACGCGCCCGCGGGCAGATCACGTTGGCCCGTACGCCGTACTTGACCAGCGCGTTGGCGGTGGACATGGTCAGGCCGACGATCGCCGACTTGGCGGCGGCGTAGTTCGGCTGCCCGGCCGAACCGGCCAGCCACGCCTCGGACGCGGTGTTGATCACCCGCGCGTACACCGCGCCGCCGGTCGCCTTGGACTTCTCCCGCCAGTACTTCGAGGCGTGGTGGGTGGTGTTGAAGTGGCCCTTGGCGTGCACCGCCAGGACCGAGTCCCACTCCTGCTCCGTCATCGAGAAGATCATCCGGTCGCGCAGGATGCCCGCGTTGTTGACCACGATGTCGATCGAGCCGAAGGTGTCGATCGCGAGCTGTATCAGCTTGCCGGCCGCGTCGAAGTCGGAGACGTCGCCGCGGTGCGCGGCCGCCTTGCCGCCGGCCGCGACGATCTCGGCGACGACGTCGTCGGCGGGGTTGGGGCTGCCTTCGGGGGCGAAGTCGTTGATCACGACGGCCGCGCCCTGCTTCGCGAGTTCGAGGGCTTCGGCGCGGCCGAGGCCGCGACCGGCGCCGGTGACTACGGCGACCTTGCCATCCAGCGACGTGGTCATGCGGATTCTCCCGTGGGGTCGGTGGCTTTGCTGCGGTCGCGTGTGGGTTGGCTCGGGCATTGGTCTGCCCACCCGCCCACCCGGGGTGTCGGGTGGGCGGGCTGCGGATTACGGCGCCGCTTGTTGTGAGCTTGTGGGTGCTGCCGGGTGGTGCCGGGTGCTGCGGGGTGGTGCCGGGCGCTCTAGGTGCGCTTCGTCAGAGGGTGACGATGGTGCGGATCGACTCGCCGCTCTTCATCAGGTCGAACGCGTCGTTGATGTCGGCGAGGGTGAGGCGGTGGGTGATCATCGCCTCCAGGTCGAGCCGACCGGCGCGCCACAGCTTGGTGATCCGCTCGTACTCGGAGACGATGTCGCCGCCGCCGTAGATGCTGCCGATGATGCGCTTCTGGTCGAAGAACAGCTCGAACATGTTGAACGAGACGTTGTCGTCCATCGCGCCCGCGCCGACGATGATCACGTCGCCGCCGCGCCGGGTGAGCTCGTACGCGCTGCGGGCGGTGAACGACTTGCCGACCACCTCGAAGACGTAGTCGAAGCCCTGGCCGGCGGTCAGGTCGCGCTTGGCGTCGGCGGCCTGGTCCGGGGTGATCGCGTGCGTGGCGCCGAACTTCTTCGCCCACACGTGCTTGGACTCGGCCGGGTCGATCGCCACGATGTCGGCGGCACCGGCCGCGCGCAGGCCCTGGATCACCGCGATGCCGACGCCGCCGGCGCCGATCACCGCACAGGACGCGCCCGGCTGGATCCGCGCGCTGTTGAACACCGCGCCGACGCCGGTGGTGACGCCGCAGCCGATCAGCGCCGCGATCTCGTACGGCACGTCGTCGGCGACCTTGACGGCGCACGGCGCGGCGACGACGACCTCCTCGGCGAAGGTGCCGGTGCCGGTGAAGCCGTACGACGGGGTGCCGCCGAAGGTGAAGTTCTGGTTGCCGGCGTTCATGAACCCGGCCAGGCACAGGTTGGACTGGCCGCCGCGGCAGTAGTTGCAGGCGCCACACGGCGGCGCCCAGCAGATGATGACGCGGTCGCCGACCGCGACGCTGCTCACGCCGTCGCCGACCTCGACCACCTCGCCGGCGCCCTCGTGGCCGGGTACGAACGGCGCGGGCTGGGGCAGGACCCCGGTCATCGCGGACAGGTCCGAGTGGCACACACCGGTCGCGTGCAGCTTGACCCGCACGCGCCCCGGGCCCATGCCCACCGCCTCGACGTCGTCACGAACGTCGAGCTTGTCCTGGCCGGTCTCGTGCAGAACCGCTGCGCGCATGGGGGCTCCTCGTTTTTCCTGCACCAATACTTGGCTCGGTCAAGAACTATAACGTGTTCCTGTTTTGACTCAAGACCAATGACACGGTCAAGGTATCCGCCCCTGCTGCGGGACGAAAGGCATGCAGCTCCCCCAACGAGACCTCACCCCTGTACGTCACATCACACGGCAGTCGGGCGGCGGAACAAGAGGGGGCCCGGATGGCAGGCGCGCCGGAGGACGGCGACGCCGACGGTACGGCGTCGGCCCGGCTGTCGGCCGCGCGCGGGACGGTACTCAAGGGCGACGCGTACCCGCTGTGCGGCGACGCGTCGCTCGCGGAGGACCTCGTCCAGGAGGCGCCGGCGCGGGCACTGGGCACCCGACGGGCCCGGTCGGTGGAGCATCCGGAGTCCTACGTCCGCACGGCGATCCCGAACCCGGTGATGGACGGCACACGCCTGAGCGCCCGCCGGCTGCGGGTCCGGCCGCTGTTCGTGATGCCGACGGAGCCCACCGGGGAGGGGAGGTCGCCGCGCCGGCCGGCCCGTTGGCCCTGCGCGCGGACGACCTCGCGCGAGCGGGTCGACGCCGGGCGCGGCGGCGGCGACCCCGACGGTCTGCGCGGTGGTAGGGACGACGGTGGCATACAGGCGCCGCTGATCACGTTCGACCTGGACTTCGAGTCGGAGGCCGTGCAACGGATGTGCCACATCGGGCCGGAGGTCCCGGTCATGCGCGACGGCATCGTGGTGGCGGGCCGATTGCCCGAAGCATGTGCCGCCGCCCCCCGGCGCCGGCGGCTGGGCGGTCAGCATTCCCGTCACGCGGCTCGATCCCCGGCAGAGCCCCGATTGGTTGTGCGGCGCTCTGACGTGGTCCGAGATTCGCGCAAAACCCGGCGCGATTTTTCCGACTCGCCGCGGTGATGACCGCCTACGGAGAGGCGGACCAACCGCTTCCCCCAGGACAGCCCTCTGCTCCTCGTCGAGACCGGAGTCGAGGAGCGCCGGCCTCCGGCCGGGTCAGCACCGGCGATCCGGTCCCGACCCGGCGCCCGGCGCGGTCTTCCGCGCCGGGCCCGTGGCGCGCCGTCAGGCGCTGTACTCCACCACCGTGTCGGAGAGCACGATCGCCTCGTCGCGCTCGACGGCGCAGGTGTTGATCAGCAGCTTCCCGTCCTCTGCCCAGACCCGCACCCGCATCGTCTCGCCGGGGAAGAAGATGCCCGCGAACTTGGTGCGGTAGCGCTTGACCCGCGAGACGTCGCCGCCCAGGACGTTGTCCACGACGGCCTTCAGGGTCAGCCCGTACGAGCACAGGCCGTGCAGGATCGGGGTGTCGAAGCCGGCCGCCTTGGCGAAGTCCGGGTCGGCGTGCAGCGGGTTCCAGTCGCCGGACAGGCGGTACAGGAGCGCCTGGTCGGCGCGGGTGGCCACATCGATCGTGTGGTCGGCCGGACGCTCCGGTACGTCGATCTTCGTCGCCGGCCCGCGCTCGCCGCCGAAGCCGCCCTCGCCCCGGACGAAGATCTCGGCGCGGGAGTCGTACAGCTTGGTGCCGTCCTCGAGCTCGGCCGACGATTCGAGCACGATCACCGCGGCCTTGCCCTTGTCGAACACGTCGGCCACCCGGCTGGTCGCCTTGACGCCCTTGGCCTTGGCCGGCAGCGGGTTGTGCACCACGATCTCCTGGCCGCCGTGCAGCACCGCGCGCAGGTTGATGTCGATGCCGGGCAGCGAGGAGAGGCTGCCGCCGACCTTGGTGCCGGCCACGGTCGCGAACGTGGGCAGCACGTGCAGGTTCTTCTCGTACGTGTAGCGCAACTCGTCCGCGCCGGTGGCGGGCGTGCCCGCGCCCAGGCCCAGGTGGTAGAGGATCACGTCCTTGTTCGACCAGGCGATCTCACCCGTGCGGGGCTCTGCTCCGGTGGCCTTCGCGGCGTCGATCGGCATGGTGTCTCCTCTGGTGTGGCTGTGATGATGACCGGTGACTCGGGACTGCGATGGCGCCGACCACCCGGACCGCGCCACCCGCCCAAAACTAGAACTCGTTCTTTTTACATGCAATGATCGGCCATTCGCCCGGCTGCGGCCGGGATCACGTCACCCCGGGAGCCGTCATGACCGCCGCCGCCCCCGAAGCCTCGGACGCCGCCGAGCCGCCGCCCGTGCCGGCCGACGTACTGCGCGAGTTGCGCCTGACCTGGACGCCGCGCCCGGACGCCGACAGCGCGGGCCGCGCGGCCCGACACCGCCTGGCCGAGGCGACCCGCCGCCTGATCGAGGCGGTGAAGACGGTCGACCCGCACGACGCGGAGGCCATGCTCGAAAGCGTAGCTGACGATGTATCAGATTTGGCGGATCGCATCGCCGCATTGACCCGTGTGGGCGAGCGCACACCGACCTCGCGCGACCTGGCCCTGCACGAGCGCAGCCCGTTCATCGGCGCCGCGAACCCGATCGCCCCGCCGATGTCGATCATCGGCGACGGTCCGCTGGTGCGCGCGCACGCGACGTTCGGCGCCGCGTTCGAGGGCCCGTACGGGCGGGTGCACGGCGGCATCGTGGCGGCGGCGTTCGACGAGGTGATGGGCTGCGCCCAGTCCGGCGCGGGGGCGCTCGGGATGACCGTGTCGCTGACCGTGCGGATGCGGCGGGCGACGCCGCTGTACACGCGGATCGACTACGAGGCCGGCGTCACCCGGGTCGAGGGCCGCAAGGCGTGGGTCACGGCGCGCTCGTACGCCGGGGGCGAACTGGTGGCGGACGCGGAGGCGTTGTTCATCCGAGCGGCGCGGGCCTGAGGCGGGGCGGGGCCGGGCCGTCGGGGTGGGTCCGGCGCGCGGGGGCGGGGCGGGCCTGCGTCGGGCCGGTCGATCACGCGAGACGGCGTCGGGGGCGTACACCTCGTACGCCCCCGACGCCGTGCTCATCCGATCCTGATCCTGCCGTCGGCCCGGCCGCCCGCGCCCGGCGCCGTGGGCGGGGCTACTTGAGCGCGATCCGGTCGAACAGGATCAGGCCGTCCTCGAACAGCGACAGGCCGTCGATCTTGGCGCTCTTCCCCTGGACCGCCGCGGCGAAGGACTTCTCGTAGGCGAAGAACGGGACGTCCTTGACGATCTCGGCCTGCACCGTCTGGTACGCGGCCTTGCGCACCGCCGGGTCGTCACTGTTGCGGGCGTCGTCGAGCGCCTTGTCCACCGCGGGGTTGTTCCACTTGGTGCGGTTCTCCGGACCCTTCGAGTGGGTGAAGTTGTAGAGCACCGGCTCCGGTTCGTCGAAGGTGATCACGAACTCCGAGGCCTGGAAGTCGTTGTTGATCATCACCTTCTGGATGTAGGCCGCTCCCTCGAGGAATTCGGTCTTCATCGTGATGTTCTTCATATTGCCGATCTGGGTGAGCCAGTACTCGGCGGTCAGCCGCGCGCTGGCGCTGCTGTTGGTGGTGTACGTGAAGTTCAACGACTTGCCCTCGGCGGCCAGTTCGTCGAGCAGCTTCTGCGCTTCGACCCGGTTGTTGGTCGCGTACACGGCCTCCGGGTTCGCGAACGGCGACGCGGGCTGGAACAGGCCCTTGAGGGTCTGGCCCGGCGAGCCCTGGATCGTCTGGTTGCGGTCGTCCGGGTTCATGATCAACGCGAACGCGCGGCGGGCGCGCGGGTCGTTGAACGGCGGCTTGGACGTGTCGAACATGGTCATGAAGCCACCGCTCTTGGGGTCGAGCGTGACCGTCATGCCGTCCTTGCGGGCCTGTTCGGTGGACGGGAAGTGCGCGGTGGTCATCAGCTGGGCCTGGCCCGAGGACAGCGCGGCCAGGCGCTGCTTCTGGTCCATCACCGGCTTGAAGATCAATTCCTTGAGCGCGGGCTTGCCCTGACCCCAGTACGAGTTGTTGCGCTCCAGCGTGAGCTGCGAGTCGCGCATCCACGTCTTGAGCTTGAACGGGCCTGCACCGACCGGCTTTTGCGCGAACAGCTTCGGGTCGGAGCGGATCGCCGTGGGCGATCCGATGAACGCGAGGTTGTGCGCCACGACGAGGTCGAAGTGGGCGTTCGGCGCGGGCAGCGTGACCTTGACGGTCAACCCGTCGACCGCCTCGAACCTCATCCCCTTGACGGCGGTGAACTGTACCGACCGGTTCGCGGGATCGGCGTGCCGCTCCCAGTTGAACTTGACCGCCTCGGCGTCCAGGGCGGTGCCGTCGGAGAACTTCACGTTCGGCTTGAGCTTGATCGTCCACACCGAGTTGCCCTCGGCGGCGGTCGCGCTCTCCGCGATCTGCGGTTCCGCCTTGCCGGTCTTGGGGTTGATCCAGAAAAGCATGTCGAACACGGCCGCGGCCTGGTTGCCGCCGGTGAGGGAGGACACCGTGGTCATGACCGGGTCGATGCCCTTGGCCTCCTGGGTGATGAGCACCGTCATCGAGCCGGAGGCTCCGCTGCCGGCGTCGTCGTCGCCGCCACAGGCGGTGGCGCCGAGCGTCAGGCCGACGAGTCCCGCGACCACGCCGGATCGGCGCAGCAGGCGGGTTGAGAAGGGTGTGGAGTTCACGGTTCGCACGGGACGCTCCTGCGTTCGGGAAGCACAAGGCACGCCGTCCCGGGAGCGGGGTGGCGTCGTTTTCCTTGATCCAGACGTGGATGTACGGCCACGGTAAGGAGAAATCTGACGGGCCGTCAAATAACAATTCGGCACCGTCCGTGACGGTACCGCACCCCCAATCCCCAATTTCCACCACCCGATGTGACGCTCCGTCAGGAGTCATGGAGGGTGGGCCCGGAGCACCATCCACCCCAGCCACGGACCGTACACGTCCCGCGATCGAACGCCTTTCAGACCGTCGGCCCGGCCCTCGACGAAGGCCCCACGCGGATCTCGGACACGGCCCAATCCCCAAGGTGGGCACTTCACTTCCTGGCGCTCAAACACTGGAGCCCACACAACCGTCGTCACCGGCAACCCAGGACAGGCACCCGCATCGCCCCGGGAACGGCCCTCGAAACCACCTCGCCGCACAGCGGCGGCGCGGACCGGTCGCGGGCGCGGGCGCGGTGGCTCGCCGCACGGGCAAGGCGGCCCGGGCTCGGGGCGCAGTGGCATGCCGCACAGGCGAAACACCAGTCGGGACGGCCCGGGCGCAGGGCGGGTGGTCCGAGCACGGGCGGGACGATCAGGACACCGAGCGGGGCGGCCCGAACACCGGTCGTGGCGGCCCGGGCACCGGACGCGAGGCGGCAACGCAATCCACATCGGCACCCCTTGCGAACCGCGCCGCGCCGATGCCGTGAAGCAGGTCGCAGGTCGGCGACCGAACCGCGAGCTCAAGGGGCGGCCGAGATCCGCACCGCGGGCGGCGGTCGAGGCAGGCGCGGCACCAAAACGCCAACACAACAATAGGGAGGCGCAACGCCTGAGCGGCAACGCCCACAGGCACAACGCCCGAGTCGCAAAGCCGGAGACCCGACGCGAGCGAGACATCGAAAAGGGACGTCGGGCTGCCGGTCGTCCGACCGGCCGCGTCCCCGGTGCCCTGGTCTGTCGCGATGGCGCCGACGAATACCGATTCGGCCATAGGACCGAACCCGAACGGAACCGACCCGGCGCCACTACGTGGTGCGTATACACATATCGAAGCGTCGTGCGGCGTGGCCCACGCCGGCGGTGGCCCCGCTCGTGGCCGGAGGCGGCTCGGGCGACTCCCGACGGCTCGTCCGCCGCCCGGAGTAGCGCAGTGTCGTCCATCGGCTCATCGGGCGGTGGGGCGCCGGGCCCGACCTCGTCGACCACGGCGCAGTCCCACCCGCCGACGCTGCTGGAGGCGGCATCCTCGTCACCGACGCGCCGCCGTTGCCGCAGACCTGCTCGGCGGCGCCCACCGCGCAGGCACCGGGTGCGCCCTACGCCACGGTCACCACCTGGGTGACGACAATGCGCGACACCGACGCGGGTGCGGTGCGGGTGCGGGTGCGCGTGCGCCCCAACGTCCGGTCCGCAATGCCTACCGAGGGCGTTCAACTTCCTTTTGACCCGCTGCCGGGAAAAGCCCAAGGAGAGGTCAAGGCGTCCGTCATGAGAATCGCGCCGGCCTCCACCCAGGACGCCGAAGGCAAGCGCTACTGAACGCTCACGGTGCTCGGCGCCACGCGCGCCCGCGAGCGGAAACCGGTGCGCGCGGGTCAGCGGATGGCCGTCGCGGCACGCGCTCCTGTGCGCTCCACCAGGCCGGCCCACGCCGCCGGGTGCACGGCCAGCACCGGAGAGTCGACGACCTTGCTGTCCCTCACTCCGACAAGGGCTCCCAAAACCGCGACTTCGACGCAGTTCTCTCCCCCGCTGTAGCTGCTGGTCGTCCATCCCCCGCGAGCTTCCATGCCGTCTCCAGTTCCGCGAGCCTCTGCGCAACAAGTTGCATCGAGTCGTTCGCACCCAGCGCTGCTGCCTGAAGTCGATCGTAAGCGAACGAATACGCGGCGATACAGGCTGGTCGCGAAGTCCACGAAGCTCCCGTCAGGGCCTCCGTGTACACGACTCGTCTGGCTCCGAAGTCGAACAGCGTGAATGGCCCCGCCATACCGGGGTGTCCACCGGCACTGAGAGGCACCACCTGCAGTTGCACGTGAGGCAGGGTGGAGACCGTGATGAGCAGGTGGGCAAGTTGGGCACGCAGCACCGCGTTGTCGCCAAGGGGCCGATGCAAGACGGGTTCGTCGATCAAGAACAACAGCACGCGCGATCCGTCGGAGAGCGCTTGGAGGTTGGCAAGTCGCCCAGTGCGCTTTCGCGCCCGCCGGATCACCTCGTCCTCGGGAAGCGCGGGCAGGTAGGCGCGGATCGCTGCGACCGCGTATTCATAGACCTGGAGAGGCCCAGGGATCAAGCTGGATTCGTAGGCGCGAGTGACGACGGCCCGCTGTTCCGCTTGAATGAGTCGATCAATGCGAGCATCGGAACCTTCACTCGGGTCGGTGCGCCACCACCCGGACTGCTCGCCTTCGTGCAAGCCCTCGATAATGTCGGTGATCTGAGCGCTGGCGATCTCATCCTCGAAGCGTCTCGAGCCGACCGGCGGCGCGAAACCCAGCATGGTGAGTGGCAGCCCGAACAACGCCTCCAGGACTGTCTGGTAGTCACTCGACGGCCAAGGAGGCTCCGCACTCTCCCAGCGTCGAACCTGACGCACACTGACGCCGATCCGGAGCCCGCATTCCGCCGCCATGCATTCGAACGCGTCGGCCAATCGCTGCTGCGAATGCCATCCGCGTTGGTGCCGCGCGGCGACGAACGCCGGGTTGCCCGGCTCGATCGAACGTTTCACGACACCCCCAGGATGGTCACCGATACACACGCTAACGACCTCGGTAGACGCATTCGGCCGATTCGTGATTGTTCACCGGTGGCGAATGGTGGCGTCGGTTGGCGATGGCAACTCGTCGGCGCCCCGAAAGTTGGCCCATCACCTCACCCCCGTCAAGGCCGGAGGCCCTTCAGGGTCAGGTCGACCAGGCTGTCGGCGTATTCGGGGGTAAGGGGGCCGCTGCGGAGCAGCCAGCGTTGGTACAGAGGGGCGTAGAGGAGTTCCAGGGCCAGGTCGAGATCCAGGTCGGGGGCCAGCTGACCGGCGCGTTGGGCGCTGCGTAGGCGCTCCTTCTTGGCCTCGTCCACGGGGGCGGCCATTTTTTCGTGGTAGAGCCTGGCCAGCTTGGGGTCGTTGATGATCTCGGCGTTGAGGGCGCGGATCGGGCCCTCGAAGGCGGGGTCGGCGAATTCCGCGACGGTCTCGCGCATCAGGTATTTGAGGTCCGTCTCGAGATCCCCCGAGTCGGGCAGCACGATGCCCTCGCCCGGGTCGCTCAGGGCGAGGAATGCCTCGAAGACGACCTCGCCCTTCGAGCCCCACCAGCGGTAGATGGTCTGCTTGCCGACGCCCGCCCGTGCGGCGATCGCCTCGATGGAGAGCTTGGCGAAGCCCAGTTCGGAGACGAGTTCGCGGGCGGCGGTCAGGATCGCCCGACGGGACTGTTCGCTGCGTCGGGACGGATTCGGCCTGCCAGCGGATCCGCCCTCGGCACGCGCACTCTCCGCGCTGCGGTCACTGCTGTCGTCGATGGTCATGCGCCCACTGTACCGCATAAACGAGACGATACGTCTCGTCTTGACACGGCCTCGTCGATCGCGCATGCTTCGGGGAGTCCGAGCGAGACGATACGTCTCGTCTTGACATTCCAACGCCGAAGATGCATGCTTCAGCGAAAGGAAGCGAGACGCAACGTCTCGTCTCACGAATCAAGGAGTTGTCACCCATGTTCCGCACTCGGCCCTCCGTCGCACCCTTCGCCCACCAGGTCACCGACGCGTTCTCGGTCCTCGACATGCGGACCACGAGTGGTCCGGCTCCGCGACTCACCGCCGAGGTCGCGGCGAGTCCCACCGAGGCCCTCCGGCCGATCGTCCCGCCTCGGCCGCAGCTTCGGCGCGCTCGGCGCGTCGGCGTCCCCCAACCCCCTCGTACCGGTCGTCGCACGGCGACCTCGTCCGGCTACCGACCCAGGTGAACCCGATGACGACAACCACGACATCCACACAGTCCACCCAGGCCGACCTCACCGACCCCAGCCACCTGGAAGAGAGCACGCGCATGACCACCACCGCACCCACTACCGCCACAGCCACAGCCACCCAAGCAACCACCGCCGCCATCCGCCGCGACCCCCGCGTCTGGTTCATCACCGGTGCCTCTCGTGGCCTGGGCCGTGCCTTCGCCGAGGCCGCGCTGGTCGCCGGTGACCGGGTCGTCGGGGCCGCGCGGGATGTCACCCCACTGGCCGACTTGGTCGCCGCGCACGAGGATCGTTTGCGGCTCCTGACCCTCGACGTCACCGACCGCGACGCGGTGTTCCGTGGCGTAGCGCGTGCCGTGGCGGCCTTCGGGCGAATCGACATCGTCGTCAACAACGCGGGGGCGAGCCTGATCGGCATGGTCGAGGAGGTGACGGAGGCCCAGGTCCGCGCCCAGTTCGACGTCAACTTCTTCGGCGCCCTGTGGGTGAGCCAGGCCGTACTCCCCTATCTCCGCGAACAGGGTTCGGGCCACATCGTGCAGATCAGCTCGATGGGCTCGGCCGTGGGCTTCGCCGCCACCGGTCTCTACAGCGCGAGCAAGGGCGCCCTCGACAACATGTCCGGTGCGCTGGCCATGGAGGCGGCGGGCTTCGGGGTGAAGGTGACCCTGGTCCAGCCCGGTGGCTACGAGACCACGCTGTTCACCCAGGGCCTGACCATGACGACCGAGAACGAGGTGTACGCGCCACTGCGCGCCGAACTGGCGGAAATGTGGGGGGAGTCGAAGGACGCCGACCCGGCGAAGGCGGCCGCCCTGTTGCTGCGCATCGTCGACATGGCCGAGCCGCCGCATCGGATCATCCTGGGCGGCGCGGCCTACGACATGATCGCCGAGCTCGACCGGGCCCGCCGGGAGGAGGTGGCCCGGTGGGAGGAGCTGAGTCGCGAGGGCGACTGATGCCTCGGATCGGCCGCCTGCGCGGCGGCTGCTGGTCCACCTCTTCGGAATTGGCTCCTGACGGCAGGCCACTCGGCCAGTACGGTCGGCACCATGGGTGCAGAACGTCGCGGTTTGCTGTTGGGCATGGCGGCCTACGTCATGTGGGGCCTGTTCCCCCTCTTCTGGCCACATCTGAAGCCTGCGGGCCCGGTAGAGATCCTGGCCCACCGGATGGCCTGGTCGCTGCTGTGCATGCTGGTCCTGCTCGCGGTGCTCCGGCAGTGGTCGTGGATCCGCGAATTGGCCCGCACCCCGGGCAAGTTGATCACCGTGACGGTGGCCGCCGTGATGATCTCGATCAACTGGGGCACCTACATCTACGGCGTCAACCACGACCAAGTCGTGGAGACCTCGCTGGGCTACTTCATCACGCCGCTGGTACTGATCGGCATCGGTGTCGTGGTCCTCGGCGAGCGCCTGCGCAGGATTCAGTGGGCCGCGGTGGCGCTGGGG
This sequence comes from Embleya australiensis, assembly GCF_051903075.1. NCBI lineage: Bacteria > Bacillati > Actinomycetota > Actinomycetes > Kitasatosporales > Streptomycetaceae > Embleya > Embleya australiensis. The sequence continues at coordinate 5,411,863 of NZ_CP182422.1, read as the reverse complement.
GTCGCCGCGGTGGTGGTCCTGATCGTGGCCTACGGCCGGGTCCCGTGGATCGCGCTCACGTTGGCCGCGTCGTTCGCCACCTACGGCTACGTCAAGAAGCGGATGAACCTCCCCGCAACCCACTCGCTCGCGGTCGAGACGGCGGTGATGTTCCTGCCCGCGCTCGGCTACTTGACCTGGTTGGCATGGACCGGCGAGGGCACGTACGGGCACGAGGGAGCACCGCAGGCGCTGATGCTGATGGGCGCGGGCGTGATCACCGTGATCCCGCTGCTGTGCTTCGCGGTGGCGGCCAACTCGGTGCCGCTCAGTTCGATCGGCATGCTGCAATACCTGGCTCCGATCATCCAGTTCGGGATCGGCGTGGCGGTCAACCACGAGCCCATGCCGGCCGCCCGGTGGGCGGGGTTCGGTCTGGTGTGGATCGCCCTCGTGGTGCTCACCTTCGACGCGATCCGCCAGTCCAGGCGCGAGCGGGTCGCCGTTGTGCCCACCGAGCGGGCGGCCGAGGCCCCGTCCGCCGTCGAGCCCCGGGATCTGCCGGTCTCGGCCGCGCCGGAGCGGGAGGCGGCCTCGTGAGCGTCGAACAATTGCGGCTGGCCGTCTACCGGGGCTTCGCCGACACCGGGCGGGCGCCCTCCGACGCGGAGTTGGCGGCGACGCTGGGCGTGTCGGAGCCGACCGTGCGTGCGGGGTTGCGGGCCCTGCACGAGCAGCGGCACATCGTGCTGCGCGACGACGCGATCGTGATGGCGCATCCGTTCAGCGCGGTGCCGTTGGGCTTCTCGGTGATGGGCCGGCACACGCTGTGGTGGGGCGGCTGCGCGTGGGATTCCTTCGCCGTGCCGCACCTGGTCGGCGAGGAGGTGCTGGTCGCGACCCGATGTCCGGGGTGCGAGGGGGCACTCGCCTGGAACGTGGGCATCGACGAGCCGCCGAAGGGCGACGAGGTGGCGCACTTCCTGGTCCCGATCACGATGTTGTGGGACGACGTGGTGCACGCGTGCGGCAACCAGCGACTGTTCTGCGACGAGGGCTGCGTGGACCACTGGCTCGCCCGCACCGGCCAGACCCGGGGCTACGTCCTCGACCTCACCAAGCTGTGGCGTCTGGCCGAACACTGGTACGAGGGCCGCATGCACCGAGGCTACGAACGCCGAGACCCGGCATCGGCAGCCACATACTTCACCTCGGTGGGCCTCCAGGGCCGGTTCTGGGGCCTGTGACACCTACGCACACCGGACCACCCTCGCGGCCGGGACCGAAAACCGGAGAGCCGGCGGGCAGTCGGGGAACCGGGGAGCGCCCGGCGGTCAGTTGTCGGCCGCAGCGAGCGTGACGCCGAAGCCGGCGATGACCGTACCGGTCGACGCATCGAGCGCACGCCGAAAGCGCGGCCGGCGCAGCCTCGCGCGCAGGCTGTTCGCGCCGAGGATGATCGCCGCGAACCACACCATGCCCTCGATGTCGTGGACGAGGGCAAGCAGTATCCCGAAGGCCAGATGCGGGGCACCGGAGGGAATGAACTGCGGGATCACCGCCATGTAGAAAACGCCGACCTTCGGATTGGTCAACGAAGTGAGCACACCGCGCCCCCACGCCGACCACAACCCGGGGGCGGCCTTGCCACCGGCGGCCGAGGCGACCTCGACGTCGACGTCCACCTCGGTATAGCGATTCACCCACGCAGCCCGCAGCAATCCATAACCAAGCCAAAGCAGGTAGCAGGCACCGACAACGCGCAAACCCGTATACGCAATCTGAGATGTGGTCAGCACCGCAGAAACACCGGCTGCCGCAGCCGCACCCCAAACCAACGTCCCGGACCCTATGCCGAGCGCGGTCGCGAACCCGTGCCGATTACCCCGAACCAGCGCCGCCCGCAACACAATCGCGGTATCCGGCCCCGGCACAACCGTCAACAGCCCCGCAACCAGGGCAAACGAAGCAAGGTGTGAGAGGGCATCCATGAAGGCATGCTGCCGGCACCGGAAGCTGACGCATAGTCACGACAGGGCGTGAGCCGAGTCGTCCGCTCACCAAGCGGACCGCCAGGTCCGCAAGGCGCCCCGGGGCGGCGCCACGCGGCTCGACAAGGGTCACAAACCGCCTATCTCGGCACCCGCAGCCGAGAAGCCGAGGACTCGCTGAACAATCTCGGCCGCCGGTCGGCGAGCCTCCACGCCTCGGCGATCCAGGCCGATCCCCCACCCCGACACCGGAACTGGCCAGGAACACAGCCCGGCACCAACACAACGGAATCAACAAGAACGCAGCAACCACGAGCAGCAGCCGGCGAGCGCGCACACACCGGACACCGAGCCCGACCGGTACGGGCACCGTCACATGCCGTCGTGATACCCGGGCCGGTCGGCGCAGCGGTCGGGTCGGGCTTCCCGGCGGGGCTTCCCGAGTGGGCCAGGCTGGTCCTGACGCGCGTCGCGCTTTCGGTCGCGGGGCGCCGGTACGGGGCTGGTCCGAGTCGGTGATGGGCCGCCGCCGGCGCACGGGGCTGCGAGACTTGGGACTTCCGGCGAGGCGCGTGCCTTGGTCGGCGAAACCGGCCGGAAACGGCGGAGCGGGAGGGCGCTCGTGTCGGGTTCCCCGGGGCCTTCCCGAGTGGGCCGGGGCGTTCCCGGCCGGCGTCGCTCCTCGGGTTGCGGGTGACCGGTCCGGGGCTCGTCTGAGCCGGACGTGGGCCGCCGCCGGCGTGCGAGGCTCCGGGCTCCCGACGAGACGAGCATGTTGCTCACCGAAACTCGGCCGGCAGCGGCGGGTAGGGAGGGCGCTCGGGTCGAGTCCACCGAGGAACCTCCCCCAGTGGGCCGGGCGTTCCCGTCGGGCGTTGTGCTTTTGTGGTTGCGGGTGGCTGGTGCGGGGCCGGTCTGAGCCGGTGGTGGGCCGCCGCCGGCGTGCGGGGCTCCGATACTCCGGCTTCTGGCGAGGCGGGTGTGTTGCTCACCGAAACCCGGCCGGCAGCGGCGGGCAGGGAGGGCGCTCGGGTCGAGTCCGACGAGGAACCCTCCCGAGTGGGCCGGGCGTTCCGAGCGGGCGTCGCGCCTCGGGTCGCGAGTGGCCGGTCCGGGGCCGGTCCGAGTCGGAGATGGGCCGCCGCCAGCGCGCGGGGCTCCAAGACTCCGGACTCCCAACGACACGAGCATGTTGCTCACCGAAAACCGGCCGGCAGCGGCGGGCAGGGAGGGCGCTCGGGTCGAGTCCGCCGAGGAACCCTCCCGAGTGGGCCGGGCGTTCCCGGCGCCCGTTGCGCTGTTGGTTCCGGGTGGCCGGTCCGGGGCCGGTCCGAGTCGGAGATGGGCCGCCGCCAGCGCGCGGGGCTCCAAGACTCCGGCTCCCGGCGAGACGAGCATGTTGCTCACCGAAAACCGGCCGGCAGCGGCGGCAGGGTGGGCGCTCGGGTCGAGTCCGCCGGGGAGCCTTCCCGAGTGGGCCGGTCGTTCCCGGGGCCCGTTGCGTTGTTGGTTCCGGGTGGCCGGTCCGGGGCCGGTCCGAGTCGGAGATGGGCCGCCGCCGGCGTGCGGGGCTCCAAGACTCGAGACTCTCGACGAGGGGGTGTGTTGCTCACCGGAAACCGGCTGGCAGCGAGGGAGCGGGAGGGCGGTCGAGTCGGGCTCCGCGAGGAACCTTTCTGGGTGGGTTGGGCGTTCCCGGCGGTCGTCGCGCTGTTGGTTGCGGGTGGCTGACGCGGGAAGGGTCCGGGTCGGTGATGGGCCGCCGCCGGCGTGCGGGGCTCCGGGACTCCGGGCTCCCGGCGAGTCGAGCGTGTAGCTCGGCAAAGACCAGCCGGCAGCGGCGGAGAGGGAGGGCGCTCGGGGCGAGTCCGACGAGGAGCCTTCCCGGGTGGGTCGGGCGTTCCCGTCGGGCGTTGTGCTTGTGGTTGCGGGTGGCTGGTGCGGGGCTTGTCCGAGTCGGTGGTGGGCCGCCGCCGGCGTGCGGGGCTTCGAGACTCAGGGGCCCTGACCAGCCGGGTGCATTGCTTGGCAAAAACCGGCTGGCAGTGGCGGGGAGGGCGGGCGGTCGGGTCGAGTCTGGCGGGGCTGCCTTCCTGAGTGGGTTGGGTCGCTTCGGGGTGCGGTGGGTGTGTGGGTGACGAAGGTTCACGAACTCGGATCGCGTGAGGTGCTGTTGCCTCGGTGTGAGAGAAAACCGCAGGTCGGTGCAGGCAGGGGCTGCTTGGGGTGCATCGGGATCCGGTTTTGGCCTCTGTCGGGCACTTTTGGTCTTCTGGGCGGTCTCTGTGGGGTCACAGTGTCCGAAGCCGGTTCCGATGGGGCGGATTCGGTGTCCACGCTGGCGTTGAAGGGGCTGGAGCACACGAAACCGGCACTCGGCGCCCGACTTTCCGCGCCGAACCCGCAAAACCGCAGGTCACCGAAGCTCGAAGCGCACAACCACCCTGCCGAGATCCGGTTTTGAAACCCCAACCCTCCACAGCGCCCCCGAAATGCCCTGACCCGCTCGGGAGGTCTCCTCGTCGGACTCGACCCGAGCGCCCTCCCTCTCCGCCGCTGCCGGCTGGTCTTTGCCGAGCTACACGCTCGACTCGCCGGGAGCCCGGAGTCCCGGAGCCCCGCACGCCGGCGGCGGCCCATCACCGACCCGGACCCTTCCCGCGTCAGCCACCCGCAACCAACAGCGCGACGACCGCCGGGAACGCCCAACCCACCCAGAAAGGTTCCTCGCGGAGCCCGACTCGACCGCCCTCCCGCTCCCTCGCTGCCAGCCGGTTTCCGGTGAGCAACACACCCCCTCGTCGAGAGTCTCGAGTCTTGGAGCCCCGCACGCCGGCGGCGGCCCATCTCCGACTCGGACCGGCCCCGGACCGGCCACCCGGAACCAACAACGCAACGGGCCCCGGGAACGACCGGCCCACTCGGGAAGGCTCCCCGGCGGACTCGACCCGAGCGCCCACCCTGCCGCCGCTGCCGGCCGGTTTTCGGTGAGCAACATGCTCGTCTCGCCGGGAGCCGGAGTCTTGGAGCCCCGCGCGCTGGCGGCGGCCCATCTCCGACTCGGACCGGCCCCGGACCGGCCACCCGGAACCAACAGCGCAACGGGCGCCGGGAACGCCCGGCCCACTGGGGGAGGTTCCTCGGCGGACTCGACCCGAGCGCTCTCCCTCCCCGCCGCTGCCGGCCGGGTTTCGGTGAGCAACACACCCGCCTCGCCAGAAGCCGGAGTATCGGAGCCCCGCACGCCGACTGCGGCCCGTCAGCGGCTCGGACAAGCCCCGCACCAGCCATCCGCGACCAACAGCGCAGCGCCCGCCGGAAGGGCCCGACCGCCCGGGAAGACCCCCGGAGAGCCCGACCCGACCACCCACCCGCTCCGCCATTGCCAGCCGGTTTTCGGTGAGCAACACGCCCGCCTCGCCGGGAGCCTGGAGGCTTGGAGCCCCGCGCGCCGGCGGTGGCCCATCGGCGGCTCGGAGCGGCCCCCGACCGGCCATCCGCAACCGAAGCGCGAGGTGGGGCCGGGGTGGCCGGTCCACCCACGAGCGCTCCTTGGCGGATTCGGCCCCAGCGCCTGCCCTCCCCGGCGTTGCCGGTCGGACTTCGGTGGGCGGCACGGCCATCTCGTCGGGAGCTTCGGGGCTTGGAGTCCCGCACGCCGGCGGCGGACCACTCCACGACCCGGGTCGGCCGCCTGCGGGCCGCCTCGGGTTGGGTGAGGGGCGGGGGTGTCAGGCCTCTCTCGATATCAGGGACAGGATGTGGGCGCGGCCTCGGGCGGTGAAGGCTGATTCCAGGGTTTCGCGGTCGGATTCGGTGAAGGGGCGGTATGGGGCTGTTGTGTCGCTTCGGGGGTCGCGCCACCAGATGGGGTCGGGGGCCGTGTGCCAGGCTTGGCGGGTCAGGACTCTGGTGAGGATCTTGTTCGTGCTGGTCTGTGGGAGTGCTTCGGCGATCCGGATGTAGCGCGGGTGCCAGGCGCGGGACAGGTCCGGTTGGGCCGCCAGCCAGTCCGCGAAGGCTGCCGGGTCGAAAGTGGCGCCCTCGCGCAGGACCAGGGCCGCCATCGCCTGGTCGCCCGCCGCCTCGTCGGGGACGCCGTACACCGTCGCGACCGCCACGTCCGGGTGCCGGGACAGGATTCGGGCGACCGGCGTCGCGCCGAAGTTCTCCCCGCCGACGCGCAGCCACTCCCCCGTGCGGCCGGCGAAGTAGACCAGGCCGTCCTCGGTGCGGTAGGCGAGGTCGCCGCTCCAGTACCAGCCGTCGCGCATGCGTTGCGCGGTCGCCGCCGTGTTGTTGTAGTAGCCCTCGAAGGTGCCCGCGCCGCCGACGTTGACCAGTTCGCCGACCGCCGCCTCGGGGTTGGTCATCCGGCCCGCCGCGTCGAAGGTGGCCGGTGGGCATTGCTCGCGCGTGTCCGGGTTCAGGATCCGGATGTCGCCGTTCGGCCGGCCCAGCGCGCCCGGCGGCATGTCCGGGACCGGGCTGAACGACAACCCGCCCTCGGTCGAGCCGAACCCGTCCCGCACCGTGCAGCCGAAGCGTCGGGCGAAGCGCTCGACGTCCTGCGGCCCGCCCTCGTTGCCGAACACGCGCGTCAGCGGGTTGTCCGCGTCGTCGGGGCGCTCGGGTGTGGCCAGGATGTACGACAGGGGCTTGCCCACGTAGTTGGCGTAGGTGACCCCGAACCGCCGCACGTCCGGCAGGAATCCCGACGCGGAGAACCGCCTCCGCAGCACCAGTTCGGCCCCGGCCGCCAGCGCCGGCGCCCAGCACGTGACCACCGCGTTCGAGTGGAACAGCGGCATCGCGCAGTAGGCCACGTCGGTCCCGTCCAACCGCTCCATGGCCACCACGCTCGCCCCCTGCCCGGCGATCTTGCCCTGCGAGCAGATCACCGCCTTGGGGTGCCCGGTCGTCCCGGACGTCAGGATCAACATGAACGTGTCCTCGACCCCCGGCCGCTCGACCGGCGGCTCGACCCCCGCGTACGGCTCCAGCGCCCGCGCCCAGGCCGGATCGTCCACGCACAGCAGCCGGTCCGCCGGGAAGTCCGGTGCGGCGGTGCGCAGCTGTTCCAGATGCGCCGCGTCGGTCAGGACGAGCGAGCAGTCCGTGTGGTCGATGTCGCGCGCCAACTCGGTCCCGACCCGGGTCGGGTTCAGCCCGACGATCACCGCGCCGGACAGCGCCGCGGCGCCGAGCAGCAGCGGAAACTCGGGCACGTTCTCCAGCATCACCCCGATGTGCCACGGTCGACCCTCGACCCGCAGCGCCCGCAGCAGGGCGGCTCGACTGGCGGATTCCGCGACCACCTCGGCCCAGGTCCACGCCCGGTCCTCGTCGCGCAGACCGGCGCTGTGATCCCCGGCCCGCTCGCGTAGCAGTGCGTCGAGTGTGGTGCTCCAACGTCCAGACACGACAGGACTCCTGACGGACAGACAGACAAACGGACAGACGGACAGACGGACGGACGGGAAGACGGACGGATGAATGGGTGGATGGATGCCCGGGTGGACAAACCGACCGACGCGCCTACATGGCACGATCAAGCTTCTGCTTCGCGCAACCTAACCCGCGTGCGCGCGGATCGGAAGACGGCCAAGATCGATACCGGACCGGAACCACACCGAATGTGGCCTCGCTTGCCCGCACGTGACGCGTCGGACAGATTGAAGCCGTACGCATCGGGGGAGGCAGGCATGGACATGAGTATGGATTCGGGCATACCAGGCAGAATTCGCAGCGCACTTTTCCTTGACTTTGACAATATTTACAGCGGACTGCGGGAGACGGACCGCGCGTCCGCGGAGATTTTCGCTCGCAAACCGTCCCAGTGGTTGGAGTGGTTGGAGAACGAGGCGACCGAGCGCGGCCTGCGCCGATCGTTGCTCGTCCGCAACTGCTACCTCAACCCGGTGATGCACGACCGTTACCGGGCGTTCTTCACGCGGTCGGCCTTTCGCGTGATCGACTGCCCGCCGCTGACGGGCCGGGGCAAGAACAGTGCCGACATCCACATGGTGATGGACGTACTCGACACGCTCCAGCACTCGACCAGGTTCGACGAGGTGATCATCATGAGCGCCGACGCGGACTTCACTCCGGTCCTGCTGCGGTTGCGCAGCCACGACCGGCGCACGATGGTGATCGCCAGCGGTCCGGCCGCCCAGGCGTATGTCGCCGCGGGCGACGTGGTGATCAGCGACCAGGAGTTCATCGAGCGGGCGCTGCGCGACGAGATCGACGTGGCGCCGGCCGACGAGGGGGTGCGCGAGCAGGTGATGGCGCACGTACGCGAGCAACTCGACGGCTCCGAGGAGCCGATCGTGCTCGCCACCCTCGCCCACTCGGTGCTGCAACAGGTCGGTCGCGAGCAGGTCACCCGCACCCGCTGGGGCGGCGCGGCCACCTTCTCCTCGCTGCTCGAACTGATGCTGGAGCAGGGCACCGACGAGAAGTTGTCGATCAGTCGGGTCCCACCCGGGTACATCTACGACCGCACCCGACATCAGCCGCCCTCGGCTCGTCCCAACGGCCAGGGCCGGATGGACCACCTGCGCGAGCCGGTCCGCGACCTGATCGACCGGGTGGCCACGGTCACCGGCGCACCGCGGCTGTCCCCGGAGGAATACCACGTGCTCTTCGCCGAATTGCACGCCGAGGTCAGCGAGAACGGCTTCCAGGGCAACCAGACCTCGGGCGCGGTCCGCGACCGGTGTGCCGAGCGGATGCAGACCATCGCCCGCAAGGCGATCGCGTTCGTCACCACGGGCCTGGTCTACTCCGGCTACTGGTCCTCCACCGCACACCCGGTCGCCTCCGCCGACGACCTCGCCGTCGCCTTCCTGCGCAACGTCGAGACGCTGTGCGCCAACGCCCGCCTCTACCTCAACGACACCGAGCGCGCCCTCCTGGCCGAATGGCTGCTCGGTACCGCGACCACCAACCACGCGACCGCGAACCACGCGCCTGCGAACCACGCGGCCGCGCATCACGCGGGGGCCGACCACGCGGCCGCCGATCCCGCCGCCGACCTCTCCACCGTCCCCGGCGCCGACAACGCATAGCCGGTCCGGCGGGTGCGACCCCGAGGGCGCACCCGCCGGACCGAAAAGGCGGCCCGTACCGGGGCCGCCCGCGCTAGAACTGTCCGCGCCGGTACAGCCCGACCACCGCGGCGCCGCCGAGCCCGATGTTGTGGGTGAGCCCGACCTTGGCGTCGGCGACCTGGCGCGCGTCCGCCAGACCGCGCAGCTGCCAGCTGATCTCGGCGGCCTGGGCCAGGCCGGTGGCGCCCAGCGGGTGGCCCTTGGAGATCAGCCCGCCCGAGGGGTTGACCACCCAGCGCCCGCCGTACGTGGTGGCGCCCTCGGCGACCAGCTTGCCGCCCTCGCCCTCGCCGCACATGCCCAGCGCCTCGTAGGTGAGGATCTCGTTGATCGAGAAGCAGTCGTGCAGCTCGATCACGTCGACGTCCTCGATCCCCAGGCCGGACTGCTCGAAGACCTGCCGCCCGGCCGCCGCCGACATCGGTTTGCCGACCACGTCGATGCAGCTGTTCGAGGCGAAGCTCTCCTCGGTGTCGGTGGTCATCGACTGGGCCAGGATCTCGATCGCCTGCTCCTCCAGGCCGTGTTCGCGCACGAAGCGCTCGCTGACCACGACCGCCGCGGCAGCGCCGTCGGAGGTGGGCGAACACTGCAGCCGGGTGAGCGGCGAGTGGATCTCCTTGGCGGCCAGCACCTCGTCGAGCGAGTACTCGACCTGGAACTGCGCGTACGGGTTGTTCACCGAGTGCCGGTGGTTCTTGACCCCCACGTGCGCGATCTGCTCGGCGGTGGTGCCGTAGCGGGCCATGTGCTCGCGCGCCGCGTTGCCGAAGATCTGCGCGGTCGGCGGCGCGGTCATCGAGAACCCGTGCGCGTCGCCCATGATCTTGTAATGCCGGGCCACCGGCGACGTGGAGAAGTCGCCCTCGCCGCCCCCGCCGAGCGAGCCGCGCTTCATCTTCTCGAAGCCGATCGCGAGCACACAGTCGTTCAGCCCGCCGGCGACGAACTGACGGGCCATCATCAGCGCGCTGGAGCCGGTCGCGCAGTTGTTGTTCACGTTGTACACCGGGATGCCGCTCAGGCCCAGCTCGTACACCGCGCGCTGACCGGCGGTGGACGCCTGGAAGCAGTAGCCGACCGGGGCCTGTTCCACCTTGTCGTAGCCGACACCCGCGTCCGCGAGGGCCTTGCCGCCGGCCTCCTTGACCATGTCCCAGTACTGCCAGTCGCGGCTCTCCGGCTTCTCGAATTTGGTCATGCCGACGCCGACGATGAACGCCTTTTGTGCCATGTTGCCAACTCCTACGGAAACGGATCAGGATCGGGAAGGGGAAGCGGAAGGAAAAGAGGAACGAGAACGGAAACCGAAGCGAAAACGGCAACGAAACCGGAAGCCGAAAACCGGAAACGAGACCGGAACCCGCAACGGCCCGGCGAACGGCAGGACCTACTTCTCGCTCGGCTGCGGATCCCTGGGCAGCCCGAGGATGCGCTCGCCGACCACGTTGAGCTGGACCTGCGTGGTGCCGCCCGCGATGGTCAGGCAGCGGCTCATCAGGAAGCCGAACGCCGCCTTCTGGCCGTCCCCCTCGTCCACCGCGCCCAGCGGGCCGAGCAGTTCGAGGCTCAGCTCGGACTCGCGCTGCTGGTGCGGGGTGCCGACGAGCTTGCGTACCGAGGCGCCCGCGCCCGGCTCCAGGCCGGACAGCCGGGCCAGCGTGGTACGCAGCTCGATCAGCGCCAGCGAGGACGCCTCGGCCACCAGCGCGCCCAGGCGCTCCCGGAAGCCGCCGTCCACGAACTCGCCCGCCGGGCCGTTCACCGCCGCGACCAGATTCGCGATGCCCGCGCCGAACGAGCTGCCCGCGCCCATGTGCACCCGCTCGTTGCCGAGCGTGTTGCGGGCCACCTGCCAGCCGCCGTCGACCTCGCCGACGACCATCTCGTCCGGGACGAAGAGGTCTTCGAGGAAGATCTCGTTGAACATCGCCAGGCCGCTGATCTCCTTGAGCGGACGGATGTCCAGGCCCGCCGAGGCCATGTCCACGATGAAGTACGTCAGGCCCTCGTGCTTGGGCTTGTCCGGCGAGGTGCGCGCGAGCAGGATGCCCCACTGCGACTCGCGGGCCCGCGAGGTCCACACCTTCTGACCGTTGATCAGCCAGCCGCCCTCGGTCCGGGTCGCGCGCGTGGAGATCGCGGCCAGGTCGGAGCCCGCGCCCGGCTCGGAGAACAGCTGGCACCACTGGATCTCGCCGCGCAGCGTCGGCGGCGCGAACCGCTCCTGCTGGGCCTGCGTCCCGTAGGCGATCAGCGACGGGATCACCCAGTTGCCCATGGTGATGTCCGGCAGCCGCACGCCGAGCGCCTTCATCTCCTGCTGGATCACCAACTGCTCGACCGGCCCGGCCCCGATGCCGTACGGCTTGGGCAGGTACGGCGCCGCGTAGCCCAACGGGGCCAGCCGCGCGCGCTGTTCGGCCCCGGACTCGCCGGCCACCTCGGCCAGGATCGCCCGCGCGGTGTCGCGCAGCCGCTCCGCCTCCTCGGGCAGGTCCAGGACCAGATCCCGGCGCGCGCCGGCGCTCGCCAGCTCGGTCACCCGCAGCCGCCACCGCGCGGCGGGCCCCGCGTACTGGCGCAGGGTCAGCCCCCGGCGCAGGTAGATGTGCGCGTCGTGCTCCCAGGTGAAGCCGATGCCGCCGAGGATCTGTACGCAGTCCTTGGTCGTGGTGAAGGCCGCCTCGATCGCATACGTGGCGGCGATCGCGGCGGTCAGCGACCGGGTCGGCGCGTCCGAGCCCGCGTCGTACGCGCGCGCCGCGTCCCACGTGACCGCGCGCGACTGTTCGACCCGGACCAGCATGTCCGCGCACAGGTGCTTGATCGCCTGGAACTGCCCGATGGGGCGGCCGAACTGCTCGCGCACCTTGGCGTACTCGGTCGCCGTGTCGAGCGCCCACGCGGCCACGCCGCAGGCCTCGGCGGACATCAGTACGGCCGCCAGGTCGCGGGCCAGGGCCTCATCCACGCCGGCCAGCACCCGCGTGGCCGGGACCACGGTGTCCACCGTCACCTCGGCACTGCGTCGGGTCGGGTCCACGCTCTTGAGCGCCCGGACGTCGACGTCCGGCGCGTCCACCGCGACGTACACCACCGCGCCGTCGGTTCGGCGGGCCGCCAGCACCAGCACGTCGGCGAGCGCACCGCCCAGGATCGGCGTGGCCACTCCGCTCACCCGCAGCCCGCCCGCCTGCTCGGCGGCCGTCACGGTGCCGGGGCCGGTCGCGACCGCGCCGATCAGCGTGCCGTCGACCAGGCCGGGCAGCAGTTCCTTCGCCGCGTCGCCACCGTCGGCCTGCAGCAGCGCCGAAGCCAGGACGGTGGGCAGGAACGGGCCGGGGAGCATGCCGAGGCCGGCCTGTTCGAGGGCCACCGCGGTTTCGACCAGGCCGTAGCCGGCGCCGCCGAACTCCTCGGCGACATGCATCCCGAGCAGGCCCTGCTCGGCGAGGGCCGGCCAGTGTCCGGGGCGCTCCTCGCCGTCCGCCTCGAGCACCCGGCGCACCTCCTGGATGGGTGCAACACGTTGCACCCATCCGCGTACCGATTCCGCCAGGGAGCGGTGCTCCTCCGTGATGCCGATGGCCATATCGCGCCTTCCATGACTTCCGTGACTGGGTCCAGTACTTGCGATAGTAGAACCCGTTTCAATTGTTGGGGACCCCGATGTGGCCCCCGACACGGTGGCGCGGGGGCGGCTGCGGCAGCATGGGGTCCGGCCGGCCGACGGCGGCCCGGCGGTGTACCGACCCGGCCCGCGTGGTCCGACCCAGGAGATCCCGACATGAGCACCATCGACCCCGCCGTGCGGGCCGCGTTCGAGGCCGCCACCGGATTCATGCCGGCCGACGAGGGCGACGCGCTGTACGCCGCGGCGGTCCTGGCCGCCCGGGTCGGCCCGCTGGTCGAACTGGGCACGTACTGCGGGCGGTCGACGATCCTGCTCGCCGCGGTCGCGCGCGACGCGGGCACGGTGGTGGTCACGCTCGACCACCACCGCGGCTCCGAGGAGCAGCAGCCCGGATGGGAGTACCACGACCCGAATCTGGTCGACGCCGAACTGGGCGTGATGGACACGCTGCCGACGTTCCGCCGCACGCTGTATCGCAGCGGGCTCGAACCGTACGTGGTGGCCCTGGTCGGACACAGCCGCACGATCGCCCCGCTGTGGAACACCCCGGTGGGCCTGGTGTTCATCGACGGCGGGCACACCGACGAGCACGCGCAGGGCGACTACGAGGGCTGGGCGCCGCACGTCGCGGTCGGCGGACTGCTGCTGATCCACGACGTGTTCCCGAACCCGGCCGACGGCGGCCAGGCACCGTACCGGGTCTACCGACGCGCACTCGCCTCCGGCGCGTTCGAGGAGCTCCCGGGCCGAGGCTCGCTCCGGGTGCTGCGCCGCGTGGCGGCCGGAATCTGACCGGAGCGACGCACGGGCGGTCACGGGAAGCGAGCCGGGGGCGAAACAGGGGTGCTCCGGGCCTGACCCGCGCGTCCTCCGCCCCGTCGTTCGGCGTCAAGATCGAATCGAGCCTGATTCGATTCCCGAAAGCAATCCGATCCGGTCCCGCGCGGGTCGCGTTTGCTGGGACAATGCCCATCCGGAAGGACGCGGGGGGATGGTCATGTCCGATCAGCATCAGCACGACGACGGGCCCGGCGAACCCGCGGCGGAGGGCGAGCGGTTCGAGACGGTCTGGGACCGGACGGCCAACGGCGGCGTGGGCGGCTGGGTGCGCCGCCGGATCACCGCGGAGCCGACCGCCGTGAACCCGGGCGCGCCACCGCGTCCGCATCACGAGCCCACCGCCCACCTGCCGGCCGCCACGCCGCCGGCAAGGCCCGCCACGCCGCCGCCCACACCACCCGCACCGCTCGCACCACCCGTGTCGCCCGACGAGCAGGACACCGTCGACAACCCGGCGGCGGCCCGCGGCATGCCCGCCGGCCCGCCACCCCCGGGGTGGCCGGTTTCCGCCCCGCCCCCGGCGTCCGCCCCGCCCCCGGCGTCCATCCCGCCCCGGATGTCCCCCCAGCCGCCCGCCGTTCCCCCGCCGCCGGTGCCCATGCCCCCGAACCCGTCGGCGCCGACCGCGGACTGGTACCGCCAGGACCCCGGGCACACCCCCGTCCACGGCATCCCGGGCGACCGGCCCGACCACGGCGTGCCGCCGGCCCGCGACGTCCCCGCCGCCCCGGACTGGTACCGCGGCGCCACCCCGCCGGCCCCCGGCCCGATCTCGCCCACCCCGCCCGGCCCCTCGTTCGAGCGCACGCTCCTGTTCATCGTGGCCGCCGTCGTCCTGATCGCCGCCGCCGGCACCCTGGTCGCCCTGAAGCCGTGGGCGGAGGACGACAAGAAGCCGGCCGCCCACGGCTCACCGAGCGTGGAATCCACCGCCGGCTCGCCCTCCCCCTCCGGCAACGCGGCGGGCGCCCAACCCGGCGTCCCGTCGACCCCGCCGCCGGCCCAACAGACCACGATCACCACCCCACCGCCCGCGAGCCCCACACCGGACGGCCGCACGCAGGCCGCCGCGTTGGACACCCTCCTCTCCCGCAGCGGTTCGTCCCGGCAGTCGGTGATCGACGCGGTGAACAACATCGGCTCCTGCTCGTCGCTGGCCGCGTCCCGCTCCGCGCTGCTCGACGCCGCCGCGCAACGCGACCAGCTGGTCACCCAGTTGGACACGATGCGCTTCGATGCCGCCCCCGAACTCCAGGCCGCCGCACCGACGTTGCGCACCGCGTGGACCGCCTCCGCGCGCGCCGACCGATCGTTCGCCGCGTGGGCGCAGTCCGCGGCCGACTCGGGCTGTCCGGGCACCCAGGCGCTCTACGACGAGGGAGCCACGATCAGTTCCGAGGCGTCCACCGCGAAGAAGTCGTTCGTGACGACCTGGAACGCCGTCGCCTCGCGCTACGGCCTCACGTCCAGGAGTGAACTTGACCTCTGACCGCCGCGACGATCGCGGCCGTCCCGACGACCCCCCTCCCCGCTACCGCCATCACCCGCCCGCCGCCGACCCGTTCGGCCACGCGCCCGCACAGGAGGCCCGGATCGAGACGGCGCACGACCGCCTGCGCCGCCGTCGGCGGATCACCCTGACCGTGGCCGCCCTGGCGCTGGCCGCCGCCGGCGCCGGCACCATCGCGGTGGCCTGGCCGAGCGGGCACGACGCGGCGCGCACTGAGGCCGCCCACACGCGGTCGGCGACCGCGGCCGGCGACCCGCCGAGTACGCCCCACGCCGCACCGGCCGACGGCGCACCCGCCCCGAACGCGACCACCTCGACCGGCGAACCACCGCCCGCCGCCCCGGCGGAGACTCCCGCGACCGCCGTCGTCCCGCCCCCGCCCCGCGCCGGTGGCGGCGGACTCCCGCTGTCAGGGCGGTTGGTGATGCTCGACCCGGGCCACAATCCGGGCAACGGCGGCCATTCCCGCGAGATCAACAAGCAGGTGTACGCGGGCGGGCTGACCAAGGAGTGCGACACCACCGGCACCGAGACCGACCAGGGTTACACCGAGGCCGAGTTCACCCTCGACGTGGCACACCGCGCGAAGCGCCTGCTGGAGGCCCAGGGCGCCACCGTGGTGTACACGTGGGAGAGCGAGGCGTGGGGGCCGTGCGTCGACGAACGCGCGGCGCGGGGCAACACGGCCAAAGCGGACGCCGTGGTGTCCATCCACGCCGACGGCGGTCCGGCCGGCGGGCGCGGCTTCCACGTCATCCTGCCCGCCTCGGTCAAGGACAAGAACGTGGACACCACGCCGATCCTGGCGCCCTCGCGCACCCTCGGCGGCCTGCTCGCCAAGGCGTTCCGGGCGGCCACCGGCACCTCGCCCGCCACCTACCTGGGCACCGACGACGGGCTGGTCACCCGTACCGATCTCGGCGGGCTGAACCTGTCCACCCGACCCAAGGTGTTCATCGAATGCGGCAACATGCGCAACGCTTCGGACGCCGCGCAGTTCACCGACCCGAACTGGCGCGAGCGCGCCGCGTCCGGGATCGCGACCGGGATCACGGCCTATCTGTTGAAGGGGACGTGAGCCACGAGTCCCCCGTCCCCTAGGGTCGTTGCGATCGTCCCGACGCGCGTGCGCGGCGGTGACGCTCCCCGGTTCGCGACGTCCACGCGTGCCGGGCACCGCCGGACGGTTCCCGGTCGGGACACGGACCACCGCGAGCCGCACGATCGGGCCCGGCGCGAGCCGCCCACGCACCGCACGTCGTTCGGCGCACCCCGCGCCGTCGGCGTCACGTCCCCCTCCGTATCGCCAAAGGAGCAACGTTGAACCGGAAAGGGATCACGAGGGGCGATGCGATCGTCATTCTCGCGATCGTCCTGATCTTCATCTTCTCGTTCTTCAAATACTACGAAGTCAGCGCCACCTCCCACGGCAGCAGCAACATCAGCGACGACGGGGACCTGCTCGGCGGCGGCCGCAGCGAGTCCAAGAGTTGGAACGCCTGGACGGTCGACTTCTACCCGCTGATGCCGGCCGTCGTCCTGGTGCCGCTGCTGGCCGTGCTGCTCATGGTCATCGGCCGTTTCACCGCGCAGCCGGACAAGCCGGCCCTGGGTCTGGCCCCGCGCCAGTGGGCGATCGCGTTCGGCGTCTCCGGCGCGATCAGCGGTTTCTTCGCCCCGTTCGGGGCGGGCGGCATGATCGGCGACCTCGTCGAGGGCTCGGCCCCGTCCCGCTTTACGGTCGATTCCGGACCCACCGTCTTCGCCTGGCTGATGATGGTGGCCGGACTGGTCGCGGCGCTGTTCCTGATCATCGGCGACCGCATCCCCAGCCTGGCGTCACCGCTGTTCAGCCCGGTCCCGCAGCAGCCGTGGGGCTACCCGCCGAACGCCACCGGCGGCTATCCGGCCCCGCTGGACCCGAACACCGGCCTGCCGATGGCGATCGACCCGAACACGGGTTACCCGCTGCCGAACGCCACCGGCGGCTATCCCGCGCCGCCCGGATACCCGGCGACGGGGGTGGGCACCGCCGCCGCGCCGATGGCCGGCGTCCCCGCGCACATGCCGCCGCCGACCCCCGCCGGGTCGACCGCCGCCGTTCCCGAGGCCGCGCCCGGCACCACCGCGCCGGGCGCACCCGCCGCTCCGGGCGCCGCCGCTCCGGGCGCCGGCGCACCGGGCGCCGGCGAGTCCGGCACGGGCGCACAGCCGGCCGCCGCCGGGACCGGCGCGCAGCCGCCGGAGTTCGCCCAGTTCTGGTTCGCCGTGCCCGAGGCCCGACCGCTGGCCCCCACCGAGGGCCTGTCCAAGGAGCCGGTGGCCACGCTGCGGACCGGCCAGTGGTACCTCGCCGTCGCCCCCCACCCGGGCGGCGTCCTGGTCGAGGCCGACGGCGTCCGCGGGGTCCTGAGCGACGTCTCCGGAATCCAACGCGGAGAATGACGGTATGTCAGGCCGCGGTGCCGGTGCGGGCGACCGTACCGGCACCGGGCCGCGGCGCGACGGCCGCGGTCCGTCGCGGCACGCGCATGTCCACGCAGTACGAAAGCCCCGTCAGGGAGGAGCACGATGCCACGCAAAGGCGTCACCCGAGGTGATCTGATCGTCGCGGTGGCGGCGATCGGAGTTCTGGTCTTCTCGTTTCTCCCCTGGTACACGGTGACCGCCAAGGGCAGAGATCTGACCGAGGGCACCACCCACTACTCGGCGTGGATCGGCGACTTCACACCGCTCGCGCCCGCCGTCGTGCTGCTGTCCTCGATCTCGCTGGTGCTGCTGCTGATCGGCCGGTACACCTTCCGTCCCGGCTCGCCGCCGACCGAGATCCAGTTCGCCGGGGTCGCCCTGCGGCAGTGGGGCGTCGTGCTCGGCGTGGCGTCGGCGTGGAGCGCGGTGTGGGCCGTGCTGGGCGCGGACGGCGGCTACGACAAGCTGGCCCGCACCGCGCAGCGGATCGCCCGCGCGGGCGGCGACTCGCAGGCGACCGTGGACGCCGCGCACGGCTATGGCGCGTGGGGACTGGCCGGGTTCGCCGTGTTGCAGGCCGTGTTGCTGCTCACCGTGGACCGGATCGGCGGGCTGAACGTGCCGCTGGTGCGCCCGCGCGAGGCCGGCTGGCCCGGCTACCCCGGCGGCGGCTTCCCCGGCGCGCCCGGCGGCTATCCGCCCGGTCCGCCCGGAACCGGCGGCTTCCCGGTGCCGCCTCCGGTCGCGCCGCCCGTGTACGGCCCGTCGGGCAACACTCCCCCGCCGCAGACCCCGCCGATGCAGCCCCCGGCGATGCAGCCGCCCGCGGTGCAACCTCCGGTGCTGCTGCTCAAGTCGGACGACTCGGCGGCGAATCCGGCGATCGGCGCCGACCGGGTGCCGGCCGCCACGGGCGGGGACGCCCGGGACTCGGCGGCGGATTCCGGCGATCCGGGCACGTTCGAACAGTACTGGCTGGCCGTGCCCGAACCCCGCACACTGCGGCCGCTCGACGTCTCCGGCGACGCGCCGGCCACGCTGCACCCCGGGGTCTGGTACCTCGCGGTGGGCGTGCGCGACGGCGGCATCGTCATCGATATCGACGGCGTTCAGGGCGTGTTGACCGACCTGACGGGTATTCAGCGCGGCGAGTAGACATCCGCGGAAAATGCCCCCATACGGTGTGTCGTATGGGGTCGGGGTACAGATCGTTCCCCCGTCTGGCACAGTGTCCCCGGACCAATGCACCGAGGACGCGCGGGGGCGATGTCGGTGGCACGACTTGGGTCGCCCCCGTACGCTGTCGGCGCCCATCCCCCTCGGGAGGAGTATTCAGTGGACGTCAGAAAGCTCTCGCGTGGCGACGCGGTCATCGGGGTCGCCGCCGTGCTCATCTTCATTTTCTCGTTCTTCGACTACGTCGGTGTCAAGGGCGAGGTTCCTCGGGGCTTCGACGGCGCTTGGAGCGCCTGGTCGGGCACCATGGCACCGGTCATCTTCGCGTGCGTGCTGACCCCGATCATCGCGGCGGCGCTGTTCATCCTCGGCGGTCTGCTGCCGCCCTTGCGGGACAAGCAGATCCTCGGCCTGACCGCTCGTCAGTGGGCACTGCCGCTCGCGGTGGTCTCGCCGATCAACGCCCTGTGGTCGATCGGCCGCGCCTCCGACGGCCTGGAGATGAAGGCCGGCGGCATCCTCATCGTGCTGCTGGTCCTCGTGCTCAGCGGCGCCCTGATCGCCACGAGCGTGGTGCCGGCCCTCCAGGCGCCGCTGCTCGGCGCGGGTGGTCCGGGTGCGGGCGCGGGTCAGCCCGGCCAGTACGGCGGCCCGCAGGGTCAGCAGCAGTTCGGCGGCGCGCCCTATGGCGGCCCGCAGGGCCCCCAGGGTCAGCAGCCGTACGGCGGCGCCCCGCAGCAGGGCGGCTTCGGCGGCCCGGCGCCGCAGGGTCCCCAGGGACCGCAGGGCGGCTTCGGCGCCCCGGGCCCGCAGGGCCCCGGCGGTGGGCAGCAGCCCGCCCCGGGCGGTGCGCCGTTCCAGCCCTTCTGGTTCTCGGTGCCGGACTCGCGCCCGATGCTGGACGAGCACACCAACCAGGAGAAGGGCGTGCTGAACACGGGCGTCTGGTACCTGGCGGTGGCCGAGCACCCGAACGGCCTGCTCGTCGAGGTCGACAACGTGCGCGGCGTGCTCCAGAACACGATGGGCATCCAGCGCTCGTGACACCGGTGCTCCCGAGGAACCGGTGATACCGAGACCCCGCGAACAGATACAGGCAGGGGCGTCGTCCACTTCGGACGGCGCCCTTTCGCCTGTCCGGGGGAGGCGACCTCCCCGAAAAGTAAAACGTGTTCTAGTCTGCGGAGGCGATTCACCGCGCCGCGGCACGCCGCGTCGCGCGGTTCCGTACGACTTCGGGCAACCGTGGGCAAACATGGAGGTACCGCCATGAGGCTGGGTCTGACGTTCGGGTACTGGGGCCGAGGCCCGTCCGCCGACTTCGTCGAGACGGCGCGCGAGGCCGAACGCCTCGGCTTCGACTCGGTCTGGACCGCCGAGTCGTGGGGCTCGGACGTGTTCACCCCGCTGACCTGGATCGCGGCCAACACCTCGCGGATCGCCCTGGGTACCGCCGTCACGCAGATGACCGCCCGCACCCCCACCGCGACCGCGATGCACGCGTTGACCCTGGACCACCTGTCCGGCGGGCGGATGATCCTCGGCCTCGGGCTCTCCGGGCCGCAGGTGGTCGAGGGCTGGTACGGGCGGCCGTTCCCCAAGAGCCCGCTGACCTTCACCCGCGAGTACGTGGACGTGATCCGCCAGGTGCTGCGCCGCGAGGGGCCGGTGGTGGCCGAGGGCCGCTACGCGCAGCACCCGTACGCGGGCGAGGACGGCAGCGGTCTCGGCAAGCCGCTCAAGTCGATCACCCACCCGCTGCGCGCGGACCTGCCGATCTTCCTCGGCGCCGAGGGGCCGAAGAACGTGCATCTGACCACACAGATCGCGGACGGTTGGCTGCCGCTGCACTGGGCGCCGACCCGTCCCGAGGTGTACGCGGACGCGCTGCGGGACAAGCCGGCGGGCTTTCGGATCGCGCCGATGGTGCAGGTGGCACTCGGCGACGACGTCGAGCGGGCGATGTTCCCGATCAAGGCGGCGATGGGCTTCTACGTCGGCGGGATGGGCGCGAAGAACAAGAACTTCCACGCGGACCTGATGCGCCGGTTCGGCTATGCCGAGGAGGCGGACCGGATCCAGGAGTTGTTCGCGGCCGGCAGGCGCGACGAGGCGATCGCCGCGGTACCGAGCGCCTTCGTCGACGAGATCGCGCTCGTCGGCCCGGCGGCCCGGATCCGCGAACGTTTCGCCGCGTGGGCCGCCGACCCGCACGTCACCGACATGATCGTCACCACGCGCGACCCGGAGGCCCTGCGCCTGCTGGCCGACCTCGCGTCCTGACCCGAGGCCGCGCGGGCCGGGCGGCGTCCCCGGTCTAGGTCACCGTCGACATGCACAGTTCCTGTCCCCGGGAGGGCAGCGGATAGTAGACCGGGGACCGGGCCGGGCAGGTGGGGCCGGCGGACGAGGGCATCGGATGGATCTCGTCGATGCGCAACCGGCCCTGGCCGTCGCGTTGGAAGGCGCCCTGGCACGGTACGAGCGCGGCCAGGAAGGCCCATTGGCGCCCGTCGCGCACCTCCGCCGGCACACACTCGCCGGGTCGGAAAATCCGCTCCAGGCACAGCGCGGGCTGCCCGGGCGCGATCGGCCACCGGCTGCGCCCGTCGGTGCTCATGCAGTCCGCCGTGCCGCCGGCGGCCGAGGTGCGGGCCAGC
This sequence comes from Embleya australiensis, assembly GCF_051903075.1. Taxonomy (NCBI): domain Bacteria; kingdom Bacillati; phylum Actinomycetota; class Actinomycetes; order Kitasatosporales; family Streptomycetaceae; genus Embleya; species Embleya australiensis. The sequence goes on along the minus strand of NZ_CP182422.1, from coordinate 5,390,486 downwards.
ACCCGCTGCCGCGCCGCCGGATCCTCACAGGGCAGCGTGCGCGGTCCGGCGGGCCGCCAGGTCGGCGAGCCGTCGCCGGCGAAGTCCACGCAGGCGCCGACCTGTACCGAGGCCACGAACGCCGCGACCGGATCGCCGGAGGCGCCGGCGGTCGGCACCCCGGCGGGGCCCATCGCTCCGCGCTCCCGGTCCTCGCGGCCCCGCTCGTAGGCGACCCCGGCCAGCACCCCGCCCACCAGCGCGATCACCACGAGCGCGGCCACCAGTACCCAACTGGCCCCGCCACCCTCGTGCACCTCGGCCGGCTCGGGCAGGTCGTAGGGGTCCTGCCGATCGTCGCTGTCGTCGATCCGCGGCACCATCGCCTGGACGATCTTGGCGAGTTGCATCGTCTCGGTGGTCTCGGAAGCACCGGTGCCGTCAGGTGCGGGTTGGGGTGCGGGCTCGGGCTCGGGCTCGGGCTCGGCCGGCTTCGCCGGGGTCGACGCGGCGGCCTTCGGGTCCGATCCGGCCTCGTCCGATCGTCGCGGTTCCGCCGGGTCCGGGATCGACCCGGCATCGGCCACGGCCGAGTCGACGGGCTCGTCCCGCTCGTCCTGCTCCTCCTTGTCGACCGGCTTGGCCGGTCCGAGGCGGTCCGCGAGGGGCACGGTCGGCGGGTCGCCGACCAGGCGGCCGCGGCGGTGGTACGCGTCGATCAACTCCAGGGCGGCGCCCGGGAGCCACGAGGCAGCCCCGTAGGCCCCCTCCCGAGCCGTCACCGCCCCGGCCGCCCCGTCCAGCAACTCCCGCGCCGTGGGCCGGGCCTCCGGATCACGCACCAGGCAGGACCGGATCAGGTCGGCGACCTCGGCCGGTACATCGGCCAGTTCGGGCTCACCGGTCGCCACGCTCCGCCGAATCGCCGCCTCCCCCACACCGGAGTGCGGAGGATGTCCGGTCGCCGCGAAACACAGCAGCGCACCGAGCGCGTAGATGTCGGAGGCCGGCACCGGCTCCTCCCCGCGCGCCTGCTCGGGCGCGAGGTAGCCGGGCGCGGCGAGCGGGGCGTCCGGGCCCGCGCCCGTGATCCCGAATCCGGTCACCCTCGGCCCGTCGGAGGCCACCACGATCTGCGCGGGCCGCAGGTCACCGTGGACCAGCGACGCCTGATGGATCGTCACCAGCCCCTCGGCGATCCCGGCCGCGAGCCAGCGCACCGCGTCGGGCGTCAGCGGCCCACACGAGATCACCAGGTCGGCGAGCGAAGGCGCCGGCACGTACGCCGAGGCCACCCACGGATTGCGGGCCGCCCCACCGCTGCCGATCACCTCGATCACACCGGGCCCGCGCACCTTCTGCGCGCGCTTGATCCCCTGCTGCTCGCCGTACAACATCCGCACGGCCATCGGCCGCCCGGCACCGGTCCGCGCCAGATACACCCAGCCGGGACTACCGACCCCCAGCAGCCCCACCACCGTGTAGGGCCCTATTCGATCCCCAGGCTCCAACCCAGCCGCCATACCCACCTCGCCACCCAAACAACCCAACCCCCCTGTCCAAACCCTATTGCCGCCCCCCACCCCCCAAGACCACGGCCACACGCAGACGAACGGCGAGCCGACATCGAGCCCGGAATCGCGGCGGGCGGGGGCGGGCCGAGCGGGGCGGGGCGCCGGACTCGCGGGGTGAGCGAGGCGGGATGCCGGGGTCGGGGAGCGGGGCGGTGCGCCGGAGTCGCAGGGTGAGCGGGGCAAGGCGCCGGAGTCGCGAGGAAGCCGGGCGGGACGCCCGCCCGTCAGCCCGTCAGCCCCTCAGCCCCTCACGCAGATATCCGACCCGCACCGCACCTGTGCCGGGTCCAAGCCCACCGGCAGGCCGTCGCCCTCGTAGGCCGTGGGGGTGCCGCCGAAGACCGCCGTCGTTGCCGGTTCGCCGCCTAGTGCCGCCGTGGCCAGGATCATCGCGCCCGCCGTCCAGGCCGTGCGCTCCACCGGCCAGATCGCGTCGTCCTCGAAAACGTAGCCGGTCCAGTACAGGCCGTCCTCGTGGCGCAGCCGCTGGATCCACGAGACGATCTCCACCGCCCGGTCGCTCTCGCCCAACGCCCACAGCGCGATGGCCAGTTCGCAACTCTCCGCGCCGGTCACCCACGGCCGGTCCGAGACGCACCGCACGCCCAGGTCCGGCACCACGAAGGTGTCCCACCCGTCCTTGATCCGCTCGTCCGCGGCCGGCCCGCGCAGCGCGGTGCCCAGGATCGGGTAGTACCAGTCCATCGAATAGCGGCTCTTGTCCAGGAACCGCTCCGGGTGCGAGAGCACCGCGTGGCCCAGTCGACCCGCCGCCAACTCCCAGTCGGGCTGCGGCTCGCCGAGGTGTTCCGCGATGGCCAGCGCGCAGCGCAGCGCCTGGTACATGCTCGCCGACCCGGTGAGCAGCGCGTCCGGTACCGGCACGCCGTGTTCGTCCCGCTTCCAGCGGATCTCGCCGCCGGGGGCCTGGAGTTCGAGGATGAAGCCCATCGCCGCGCGCAGCTTCGGCCACATCCGGACCAGGAACTCCTCGTCCCCGGTGAGCAGATGGTGGTGCCACAGGCCGACCGCGAGGTAGGCGGTGAAGTTGGCCTCCTTGTTGCGGTCGGTCACCTCGCCGTCCACGTACGCCGCGTACCACGAGCCGTCGGGCTCCTGGCGGCTCGCCAGCCAGCGATAGGCCCGCTCGGCCTCGGCGTGCCGGCCGGCCACGTCCAGAGCCATCGCGGCCTCGGTGTGGTCCCACGGGTCGAGGTGTCCGCCGACGAACCACGGGATCGACCCGTCGGGCCGCTGTACCGCGGCGATGCCGTCGATCGTCGCGGCGACCTGATCGACGGTCAGCACGCCTTCCAGCGCCAGCAGTTCGAGCGCCGGCTCGGATCCGGGCCGGGCGAGGCTCATGCGCCCGCCCCGTCGAGCGTCCCGTCGGGACCGACGGCCCGTGCGGCCCCCGCGACCCCGGCTCCGGTGTCCGTCTCCCCCGTCGGCCGCGGCTTGGTCGCATAGACCACCAGGCTCTTCCCGATCAGCGGATCCAGCGCCTTCTCCGCGAGCCGCGTGGCCAGCGGGCGCTTCATGATGTCCCAGACCAGGAGCTTGTGCCACGCCCGGACCGGCAGCGCCTTGTCGTTGTCCACGCCGACCGCGCACTTGATCCACCAGTACGGCGAGTGCAGCGCGTGCGTGTGGTGCGTCCCGTACGGCCGCAGTCCCGACTCGCGGATCCGGGCCGCGAACTCGTCGCCCTTGTAGATCCGGATGTGCCCGCCCTCGACCTCGTGATACGCGTCGGACAGCGCCCAGCAGATCTTCTCCGGCCCGTAGCGCGGCACCGTCATCGCGGCCAGCCCGCCCGGCTTGAGCACCCGGAACAGCTCGCCCAGCACGCCCTTGTCGTCCGGGATGTGCTCCAGCACCTCGGAGATGATCACCCGGTCGAAGCTCGCGTCCGGGAAGGGCAGCGCCAGCGCGTCACCGACCATCGCCTCGGCGCGCGCCCCGGCCGGGACCTCGCCGGCCGCCCGCATGGAGGCGAACATCGCGTCGACCTCGGCGATGTCCTTCGCGTTCTGATCCAGCGCGACCACGTCGGCGCCGCGCCGGTATGCCTCGAAGGCGTGCCGGCCACCGCCACAACCCATGTCCAGGACCCGATCCCCGGGGGCCAGCGGAAAGCGGGAGAAATCCACGGTGAGCAAGTCGGCGACTCCGTCTCGTAGTGCGCGAACCGGTTGCGGGGGCGCCCGGCGAGGATGGGCTGGGGTCAGCTGTTTCGGGATCCGACGGCGGGCTTCGCGGACGACACCCGCCCGAACGGCGACCGGCCGAGCAGCACGTCGCTCGCTCTCTCGGTCAACCCGCGTCGCCCCGCACCGGCCGTGCTCGGCACGGTCGGACCGGCCGCGAGCGCGGCCCGATACCGCTCCACGGTACGCACCGCCGTATTGCGCCAGGTGAACCGTTCGAGCACCCGGGCGCGGCCCGCCTCGGCCAGCCGGGCCCGCAGTTCGGGGTCGTCGAGCAGTCGGCCCAGGGCCGCGCGCAGTGCCTCCGGGTCGCCCGGCGGCACCGCCAGGCAGGTCACCCCGTCCGGCCCGGCGACCTCCGGGATCGCCCCGCCCGTACTCGCCACCAGCGCCGTGCCGCACGCCATCGCCTCGGCGGCGGGCAGCGAGAAGCCCTCGTAGAGCGACGGCACGCAGGCGATCTCGGCGCTGCGGATCAGGTCGACCAGCTCGTCGTCGGTGAGTTCGGACACGAAGCGGATGGCCGAGCCCAGCCCCAGCCGCTCGATCGCGCGCAACACGGGACCGTCGCCCTTGGGCCGGCCGACCACCACGAGTTCGACCCGGTCGTGCTCGACGCGCAGCTTGGCCAGCGCCTCGACCAGGTGGATCAGGCCCTTGAGCGGCACATCCGCGCTCGCCGTGGTCACGATCCGTCCGGGCACCTTGGCCACCGAGGGATCCGGCGCGAACCGGTCGGTGTCGGCGCCCACCGGCACCACGGTGACCCGACTGGGCGAGACGCCCAGGTGGTCGACGATCTCGGCCTTGGACGAGCCGGAGACGGTGACCACCTCGGTCAGCCGCGCGGAGACCCGCTTCTGCATGGTGGTGAACCCGTACCAGCGGTGCAGCGTGGCCTTGCGCCGCAGCGTCGTGGCCTCGCCGATCTCCAGCGCGCGGTCCACGGTGATCGGGTGGTGGATCGTGGTGACCAGCGGGAACCCGAGCCGGGGCAGCGCGAGTTGCCCGTAGCCCAGCGTCTGGTTGTCGTGCACGACGTCGAACTCGCCGCGCCGGGCCGCGAGGTGGCGCCACGCGCGCAGCGAGAAGGTCAGCGGCTCGGGAAAGCCCGCGGTCAGCATGCCGCCGACCTCTAGCACGTCGATCCAGTCGCGATACTCGCGCAGCTTGGGCATCCGGAACGGATCCGGTTCGCGATACAGGTCCAGGCTGGGCAGCGTGGTCAGCTTCACGCCCTCGTCCACGACCGCGTACGGCGGGCCGGAGATCACCTCGACCTCGTGTCCGAGCCTGGTGAGTTCGCGGGAGAGGTGGCGGACGTAAACTCCCTGTCCGCCGCAGTACGGGTCGCCCCGATACGCCAGCAGGGCGATTCGCAGGGGTCGCTCCGGGGAGGTCCGCGCCGGGCCCACCTGGGCGTTCACAGCGGATGCGGTCTCCCGTGTCACGAATGGCCCCCTATCGCTGCCCTCGTCGGAGCATAGTAGTCGCGTAATCTAGAACAGGTTTCAGTATGTGCCCGTCGGAGAGCAGCCAAGATACCGCCGGGTACCCACTGCGACGTGCACCGCGTGACCCGTAACACACCGCCCGGCGGACCGCCGCGCATCGAGAGGCTGACATGACGACGTATACGAAGGCCGACCGGGCGCCGCTGACCGAGCGCCAGGAGGCACGCCGACGCCGCATCCTGCGCGCGACCACCCAACTGGCCGCCCGAGGCGGTTACGAATCGGTACAGATGCGCGAGGTCGCGGAGCTGTCCGAGGTGGCGCTCGGCACGCTGTACCGCTACTTCCCGTCCAAGGTGCATCTGCTGGTGGCCACCATGTACGACCAGCTGGATCAGCTGCACAGCCAGCTGCGCCGCCGCCCGCCGAAGAGCGTCGGCGCGCGTGAGCGGGTGGTGGACACCCTGCTCCGGGCGTTCAAGGGGATGCAGCGCGAGCCGCACCTGACCGAGGCGATGATGCGGGCGCTCCAGTTCGCCGACCGCTCGGTCGGCGCCGAGGTGGACACGGTCAGCCGGGAGACCACCTCGATGATCCTGGAGGCGATCAGCGGCGACGAGCCGCCGAGCGAACCGACCACGGAGGAGTTGGCGGTGATCCGGGTGATCACCCACACGTGGCACTCGTCCCTGATCGCCTGGCTCAACGGCCGCGCCTCGATCGCCCAGGTCCGCACCGACATCGAAACCGTCTGCCGGCTGATCCCGGAGGACTGAGGCCCCCCGCCCCTCCCGCGAGGGCACCCGGCCGGGCCCGCTTCGGCCCGGCCGGAGCACTCGCGCCAGGGCCTAGTCCGGCGGGAACACGGCCGCGCCGGAGGCCGCGTCCACGATCGAGATGGCCTCGACCGGGCAGCTCTCGGCCGCCTCCAGGATCGCGTCCGAGGCGTCCGTCTCCCCCGCCGTCGGGTGCGACTGCCGACCCGCGTCCAGCTTGAAGTCGTTCGGCGCGCTGCCGATGCACATGCCCGACCCGATGCATACGCTCCGGTCGACCTCGACCCGCCAGCGATCACCCATCAGTACTCCTCTTTCGCTCGACTCCTGCGTCCGCCCGCACGCGGCCCGCGGCCGCGACGGTCAGATCTGCGCGTCGTAACCCGCGGGCAGCGCGATGGACTTGGCCTCGGTGTACGCGTCGAGCCCCTCGATACCGAACTCACGGCCGATGCCCGAGTTCTTGTAGCCGCCGAACGGGCCGAAGAAGTCCAGGCCGAACGTGTTCACCGAGTACGTACCGGTCCGGATCCGCCGGGCCACGTCGATCCCCTTCTCGATGTCCGTCGTCCAGACGCTGCCCGACAGGCCGAAGTCCGAATCGTTCGCGAGGGCGATCGCCTGCTCCTCGTCGTCGTAGGCGATCAGCGCCACGACCGGGCCGAAGATCTCCTCCTGGGCGATCCGCATCGAGTTGTCCACATCGCCGAACAGGGTGGGTTCGACGTACCAGCCCTTCTCCTGCGCCTCGGGACGACCGCCGCCGGCGAGGATCTTGGCACCCTCCTCCTGGCCGATGCGGATGTAGTCGAACGAGCGCTGCTGCTGGCGCTTGGCCACCAGCGGGCCGACCTGGGTGTCGGCCGCCATCGGGTCGCCGACCTTGAGTTCGCCGACCCACGCGGCGAAGCGCTCGGCGATCTCGTCGTAGCGGGCGCGCGGGGCCAGGATCCGGGTCTGCGCCACGCACGCCTGGCCGTTGTTCATGTACGAGTTCGGCAGCAGCGTGGTCGCGGTGTGCTCCAGGTCGGCGTCGGGCAGGATGATCGCCGCCGACTTGCCGCCCAGCTCCAGGGTGACCCGGGTGAGGTTGCGCGCGGCGACCTCCATGATCCGCTTGCCCGCGCCGACCGAGCCGGTGAACGCGACCTTGTCGATGCCGGGGTGGCCGACCAGGTACTCGCTGACCTCGCGGTCCGCGGCGACGATGCTCAGCACACCGTCGGGCAGCCCCGCGTCCCGGCAGATCTCGGCCAGGATGTACGAGTCGAGCGGCGTCTCCGGCGACGGCTTGAGCACGACGGTACAGCCGGACGCGATGGCCGGCGCGAGCTTGGCGGCGGTGACGAACTGCGGAACGTTCCACGGCACCACGGCGGCCACCACGCCGACCGGCTCGCGGCGCACGAGCAGCGGGTTGAGCAGGCCGGTGCGCTTCTCCTCCCACCGGTACTCGCGGGCGATCTTGGCGACGGTGTCGTAGATCATCCCGGCGCCGATGGCCTGCGCGAACAGGCCCCAGCCGACCGGCGAGCCGTTCTGCGAGGCGACCACCTCGGCGAGTTCCTGCGACCGCGTCATGAAGCCGTCGCGGATCTTCTCCAGGATGGTGATGCGCTCGTCCAGGGACATCCGCGGCCACGGGCCCTCTTCGAACGCCTTGCGCGCGGCGGCGACCGCGGCGTCCACGTCGGCGGTCGACGCGTGGGGAACGCGCGCGATGACCTCTTCGGTGTGCGGCGAGACGACCTCGATCGTGTCCGTGCCCAGCGGGTCGACCAGCTGTCCGCCGATGACCAGTTGGCTGTGCTCCACGATATCCGTCATCACGGTCCTCCTCGGTGCGCACACGCTGCGCGCGGTACAGGGGCTTGCGGGTGGGGCTTGCGGACGTTGAGCAGAACTCCGACTAGAACAGATACCAGTTCGCCGATGAGGGAACAACGGATTCACGGCTCGAATGAGACTGGAGTCTCACTGGCTGACAGGTAAGGATCGTACGTGCCGGATCTCGATCTGACGACCCCTCAAATCACCGGCCCGGTGGTGTATGAGAGAACGTGTTCTATGGTGATCATCGGAGCCGGATTCCCGTCCGGCGGCCGTTGGGCGCCGCTTCGAGAACCGTCGAGAAGGAGGCCGCCCATGACCACCGCGTCCGATCGCCCCATTCCTCCCGTGCCGGATGCCGATGCCGCCGGGTCGGCGGTGGGAGCTTCGTCGCCCGCCGCCGGCGCCGATGTGCCCACCGCCGAGTCGGCTGCCCGTGCCGATGCGCCCACCGTCGCCGATCTGGGCAACGGTGTGTGGACCGTTCCGGTTCCGATCCCGAACAATCCGCTCGGCTGCACGCTCGTCTACGTGCTCGAAACCGACGCCGGGCCGGTCCTGGTCGACGCGGGCTGGGACGACCCGATCTCCTACCGTGCCCTCGTCGACGGCCTGGTCGAGGTCGGGACCTCGATCGAGGACGTGCACGGCGTCCTGGTCACCCACGCCCACCCGGATCACCACGGGTTGTCGGAGAAGGTGCGCGAGGTCTCCGGCGCGTGGATCGCGCTGCACGCGGCCGACGCGCAACAGGTCGAGCAGATCAACGCCGCCCCGCGCGCGGCCTGGTTGCGGCACCACCTGGAGGTGCTGACCCTCGCGGGCGCGCCGCAGGAGGCCGTCGACGCGCTGACCGCGCTGCGGACCCGGAGCGCGAACGACGGCACGAGGCCGCGCCTGCGCTACGCGGTGCCCGACCGGGAGTTGGTACACGGCGAACTCGCGCCCGCGCCGGGGCGGGCGGTGCGTACCGTGTGGACGCCCGGCCACACTCCCGGCCATGTCTGCCTGCACCTGGAGGACGGCGACGGGCGGCTGCTCTCGGGCGATCACCTGCTGCCGTCGATCACCCCGCACATCGGGCTCTACGACGACGCCGAGGAGGCCGATCCGCTCGGCGACTTCCTCGCCTCGCTGACACGTGTCGCGCGGCTGCCGATCACCGGCGTACTGCCCGCCCACGAGCACGTCTTCACGGACGCGGCGGGCCGGGCGGCCGAGGTGGCCCGGTTGCACGAGGTACGGCTCGCGGCGCTGCACGCGCGGCTGCGCGAGCGCTCGCTGACCCTGTGGCAGATCGCCGAGGGCATGGACTGGAACCGCCCGTGGGCCCGGTTGGGCGCGCAGAACCGGCAGTTGGCGCTCAGTGAGGCCGCCGCGCACCTGCGCCACCTGGTCAAGCGGGGCCGCGCCGCGGCCGAGGCGCAGGGCGACCCGGCGCGGTATACGGCCCTGTGACTCCCGGGGCCGAGGGGGCACCCGGGTAGGGTTGGCCGGGACTTGCGGCGGGCCTGTCGAAGGGCCTGTCGGCGGGTCCGGTCCGCGGTCGGTGCCGCGGTCCGAACCGAGGTCCGATCCGATCGGATCCGCTTCGCTCCGATCGGCGTTCACGAAAGGCCATGCATGCCCTCCCCCCGACGCCGCAGGCGCGCCGCGGCGGCCTCCGTGCTCACGACGGCGCTGTTGTGCTCGGCTTGGACGGGGGGCGTGGCGTCGGCCGACACGCCGACGCCGGTGTCCGCGGTCGGGTACACCACGACGGCCAAGGCCCAGGGCGGTCCGGTGCCGCTCGCGCTGTACGGGAAGACCGACCCGACCACGGACGGCGTGTACCGGCAGTCGTTGGCGATCATGGCGTTGGCCTCGACCGACACGCAGCCGGCGCCGACCGCGGTCGAGTGGCTGCTCGGGCAGCAGTGCGCCGACGGCGGGTTCACCGCGTATCGGGCCGATCCGGGCGTGCCGTGCGATGGCGCGCGGGAGGACACCGTGGCGACGGCGACCGCGATCGAGGCGTTGCGGGCGCTGCGGACGTATGACACTCGGGTGGCGCGAGGGGTGGACTGGCTGCGGTCGAAGCAGCTCGCCGACGGCTCGTTCGCGAGTGTGCCAGGGCCGAACGCGGTCGGTGACGCGACCGCGACGGCCGCCGCGACCAGCGCGATCGTCACGGCCGGCACGTCGCCGGAACTGCTCCGTACGCCGCAGGGGCGCACCCCGACGGACGCGCTCGGGGCGGCCCAGCTGCGGTGCGACGCGCCTGCCGCGGACCGGGGGGCGTTCGCCGGTGGGCCGGGTGCGCCGGTCGATCCGCTGCTGACCGCGCGCGCCGTGCTGGCCCTGGGCTACGGCACCCAGCCGGCCGTGGCCGCCCCGTCGATCGCGGTCACGCCGCTGACCTGTCCCGGGGCCGAGCCGAACCGGCAGGCCGCCGCGCAGGCCGGCGCCGCGTGGCTGGCCGCCAAGCTCAAGGCCGGCGGCAACCACCTCGGCGGCCCCACCGACTTCGCGGCCACCACGACGGCCGTCCAGGCCCTGGCCGCGACGGGCCACCCCGCGGAGGCGGGCGCGGCGGCCGACTGGCTCGCGGCGGGCGCCAAGACGATGGCCGGCAACGACCCGGTCCGCCTGGCCTCCCTGATCCTGGCGGCCGTCTCCACGGGCCGCACGGTAACCACATTCGGCGGCCTGGACCTACCAAGCCTGCTCCGAGACACCGGCCCGGCCCCGACCCCCACCGCCGACATGGCCAACCAGAGCAACCTGATCAACGGCCCCGAAGACCACACCCTCCGCGACACCCTCGCCGCAGTAATCGCAGTCCTCCTGGCCGCCACACTGATCATCGGCATGCGCCGAACCCGCCGAGAAGACTGACCCCCCGCGGGCACCCCAACCAAACAACCCACCACGGCCCCACCCCCAACCCACCCGGCCGGAACGCCACACACACCCAGCCGGACCACTCAACCCAGCCGGAACCCAAGCAGCCTGACCAAGCCACTCAGCCCGGCCGGCGTTTGAGGCCAAGTAGCCCGGCCGGCGCTTGAGGCCGCCTCGGCCAGGGACAGCCAATACAGCCCGGCCGGCGCTTGAGGCCACCCCGGCCGAAGGCCAGGCAACCCAGCCCAACCCGCGCATGAGCCCACCTCGGCCAGGGACAGCCAATACAGCCCGGCCGGCGCTTGAGGCCACCCCGGCCGAAGGCCAGGCAACCCGGCCCAGCCCGCGCGCTTGAGGCCACCCCGACCAAGGCCAGGTCACCCGGCCCCGCCCGGCCCGCGCGTTCGAGGCCACCTCCGCGACAACACCCGTCAATGCCGAAGGCCCGGCAACACCACCTCCGCCCCCGCGACCCGCGCCTCCTCATCGCTGAAGACCCGAGACCGAATCAGGAACCGCCACCCCGTGGGCGCCTCGACCGAGAACCCGCCACCGCGCCCACGAACCACGTCCACGGTCAGATGGGTGTGCCGCCAATACTCGAACTGCGCCGCCGACATATAAAACGGCTGACCGGCGACCCATCCGAGCAACACATCCGCATCGCCGACCAGGAACTCCCCCCGCGGATAACACATCGGCGACGACCCGTCACAACACCCACCGGACTGGTGAAACAACAACGGCCCATGCTCCGCCGCCAGTTCCCCCACCAGCTCGGCCGCGGCCCCGGTGATCGCGACCCGCTCGACCGCCCCACCCTCCGCGTCCGACATCACCGCACCTCCTCCTCCGCGACCGCCACGACCGCCGTCGCGACTCAGAAGAACCCGAGCTTCTTCGCCGAGTAACTCACCAGCAGATTCTTGGTGTTCTGGTAGTGCCCCAACATCATCCGATGCGTCTCCCGCCCCAGCCCCGAGGCCTTGTACCCACCAAAGGCCGCATGTGCCGGATAGGCGTGATAGCAGTTGGTCCACACCCGCCCTGCCTTGATCTCCCGCCCGAACCGATAGGCCCGCGTCGCATCCCGCGTCCACACCCCCGCGCCCAGCCCGTACAGCGTGTCGTTGGCGATCCGCAACGCCTCGGCGTCGTCCCGGAACGTGGTCACCGACACCACCGGACCGAAGATCTCCTCCTGGAAGATCCGCATGTCGTTGGTGCCCTTGAAGATCGTCGGCTCGACGTAGTACCCGTCCTCGAAGCCCTCGACCGTCTTGCGCGCACCACCGATCAAAACCTCGGCACCCTCCTGCCGACCGATGTCCAGATACGACAGGATCTTCTCCAACTGATCGTTGGAAGCCTGCGCACCGACCATCGTCGCCGGATCGAGCGGATTGCCCTGCACGATCGCCCGGGTGCGTGCCAACGCCCGTTCCATGAACCGGTCGTAGATCGACTCGTGGATCAGCGCCCGGGACGGACACGTACAGACCTCGCCCTGGTTCAGCGCGAACATCACGAAGCCCTCGACGGCCTTGTCGAAGAAGTCGTCGTCCTCGTCCGCCACGTCGGCGAAGAAGATGTTCGGGCTCTTCCCGCCGAGTTCGACCGTCACGGGGATGATGTTCTGCGAGGCGTACTGCAGGATCAGTCGCCCGGTGGTGGTCTCGCCGGTGAACGCGACCTTGGCCACCCGGCTGCTGCTTGCCAGCGGCTTGCCCGCCTCGAAGCCGAAGCCGTTGACCACGTTGACCACGCCGGGCGGCAGCAGGTCGGCGATCAGCTCGATCAGTACCAGGATGCTCACGGGCGTCTGCTCGGCCGGCTTGAGCACGACGCAGTTCCCGGCCGCCAGCGCGGGGGCCAGCTTCCACGTGGCCATCAAAATGGGAAAGTTCCACGGGATGATCTGCGCGACCACGCCGAGCGGTTCGTGGAAGTGGTACGCGACGGTGTCCTCGTCGAGCTGCGAGATGGACCCCTCCTGGGCCCGGATCACACCCGCGAAGTAGCGGAAGTGGTCGACGGCCAGCGGGAGATCCGCGGCCAGCGTCTCGCGGACCGGCTTGCCGTTCTCCCACGTCTCGGTGACCGCGAGGCGTTCGAGGTTCTGCTCGATGCGGTCGGCGATCTTGAGCAGGAGCAGCGAGCGTTCGGTGGCGCTGGTCCGGCCCCAGGCGTCGGCCGCGGCGTGCGCGGCGTCCAGGGCCAGTTCGACGTCCTCGGCGGTGGAGCGGGCCACCTCGCAGAACGGCTGACCGGTCACGGGGGTGATGTCGTCCATGTACCGACCCTGCACGGGCGGCACCCACTTGCCGCCGATGTAGTTGTCGTATCGCGGTTCGAACGTGACGATGCTGTCCGGTTGGCCGGGCTGACTGTAGACCACGCGAGCCTCCGCTTCCCTTGCCGTGCAGTGGGCATGACGGACCGTCGGCGGCCCCACCGGCCTCGGAAAGCGGGCCGGGCCGCCTGCGGCCGACGGTAGTCGCTCGGCCGCCGATGGTCACCGGGTCCGGGGAGAAAAGCCGCGTTGTCATCGGCGCCGACCAGCGGCATGCACGGGACTTCGCGGAATTCACCGGCGACTCGCGCCACCAGAGAGCGAGTTGGCCACAATCATCGAATACTTCATCTGGATGTCACCTGTGACATGTGCCATTGTACTCGACGTCGTGTTCTCGATGTGGGTCGCCGATCGTGGCCCACCTGCGCCCGAAGGGCCGTACATGAGCACTCACGCACGCCGTAGAACGTGGTTTGCCACAAGCGTTCCCCTCTTGGCGCTGGTCGTCGGTGTGTTGCCGATCGCAATCACGCCGACGGCCTCGGCCGGCCCCTCCCCGGACACGAACTCCCGGGTCGGGCACGTGAACACGCAGCCGGCGGCCGACCCGGGAGACGAGGTCGACCGGGTCGGTTCGCCGCTCCCCCTCGGCCCCGACCGGGGCCCGGGTCCGCTCGACGGCGGCAACGGCGCGCCCACCGGCCGGGGTCCGGCGGCGACCGACCTCCCGCTCGGGCCTCGACTTCGGACCGACGCCGCGCCGGTGCCCGGCTGTACGCTCGCCGAGTTCGCCGCGTTGTCCCCGCAGGCGCTGGCCGACTTCCTGACCCGCGCCGACGTCGGGCCCGACTGTCTGCGTGGCTTCCTGTGGACCTACACCCCGGAGCTGGGCCGGGTGTTGACACCGGCTCACCTCCAGGCGGTGCTGGCCCGGATCACCGCGCTCGCCCCGGCCTACGACGGCGGCAACGCCTCGCACCTGTACGAACTCTGGTACTTCACGCACGCTGCGCTCTACCTCGACTGGGACAACCCCGCGATCGACCTGCGCGGCCCCGCGACGGTGGCCGCGATCAGCTCGGCGGCCGACGCGTTCCGCGCCGCGACGCACGCGTTCGACGTCACGCCCACCTCGGGCGCGCTGCTGCGCGAGATCCTGATCAGCGTCGACGTCGACGGCGTCCGCGAACACCAACTGCCGCTGGCCGCCCGGGTCCTACGTGACATGGACGGCAGTACCGACGCGTGGCAGAGCCCCACCCGCAGGGAAGCGGCGCTGGCCGCCCAGAACTTCGCGTACCACGGCATCGCCAACGGCGACGCGGGCTACCAGTCCGCCGTCGCGGCCGACCCGGCCTACCGCGCCGGGCTGAAGGCGTTCGTCGGCTACCGCCACCTGAACGTGCCGACCAGTGCCGGGCTGCTGCGCAACGCCGTGTTCGAGTACGGCCGGCTCGGCCGCATCCCGAGCCTGACCGCAGAGACCGTGACGGGCCTGGGCGCCCTGCTCGCCGACACCGAGGGCTGGTACGGCCGCTTCTCGGTGCCGTGGAGCGAGATCGCGCACTGGCTGGAGACGTACGGCGGTTGCCATGCGGCGGGGGTGTGTCGGGCCGACGTCGAGGCGCAGGTCTTCCCGAACACGTACACCTACGACCTGGGCGACATCGAGGTGCACACCTCACTCGACCGGGCCACGGTCGAGCAGCTGTACTACGCGTCCAAGCAGGTCAAGGAGCAGTTCTTCCGCACCCTCGGCACCGACCAGCCGCTGGCCGGCGACCCGAACCACAAGCTGACCGTCCGGCTCTACGCGAGCATGGCCGACTACCACACCTACCAGCCGTTCCTGTACGGCTACGCCACCAACAACGGCGGCCTGTACATCGAGGACGGCGCCACCTTCTACACCTACCAGCGGGTCGTGCCGCGTGACTCCAAGCTCCAGTTGGAGGAGCTGTTCCGGCACGAATACACGCACTACCTCAACGGCCGCTACGCGGTGCCGGGTTCGTTCGGCCAGGGCCCGTGGTACGCGGACAACCGAACCACCGCGTTCGACGAGGGCATGGCCGAGTACATGGCGGGTTCGACCCGTGACCAGGGCGTGAAGCTGCGCAAGTCACTGGTCACAAAGATCATCTCCGACATCCAACAGTACGGCAGCCGCCCGTCGGTCCGCGAAGCCCTGCACTTCAAATACGACGACGCCGGCTACTTCTTCCGCTACTACGCCTACGCCGGCTCGTTCTTCTCCATGCTCGGCCGCGACCACCCGGACCAACTCACCGAGATGTACACCTACTTGCGCACCAACGACGTCGCGGGCTTCGACGCCTTCCTCGACCGCATGAGCGCCCCGACCCACCAGGCCGAGTTCGACACCTACCTGGACCAACAGATCGCCGGCGTCGACACGTTGACCATCCCGGTGGCGAAGTACACCCCCACAGCCCAACTCGCCGCAACGGGCCCGGAATACATCCGCCAGGTCTTCCACCGGTCCACATCCAACAACCCGACCTCATGCACGGCGTACTACGACCAGCACCCCCGCTTCACCTGCGAGGGCGCGATCACCGCCAACATCCCCTCCACCGCCCCCGGCGAAATGCACACCGCCATGGCCACCACGATCGACTACTTCATCCTGACCCGGGCCGGTGCCGCCCTGAACAACCTGGCCGACATGAACTGCCACTTCACCGAACCAACCCCCTGGCCCAACGCCCAAGCGGCCACCTCCACCTACACCTGCGAAGGCCCCCTCCGCCCCTGACCGCCCCCCAAACGACGGCCCCCGAGCGCTGCCCACCCCGCGCCGGGGGCCGTCACAGTCCCCGGACACGACCCGCGTGCCGCCTATGGCGCGACGATGGCCACCACGGTGACGAGGAGTTCGCCCTGCGCGCGTGCCTCGCGGAGGCGGAACAGTGCGCGTAGGCGCGGCGACAGCGCGTCGTCGGCCAATACCCGTTGCGCCAGTCTCAGCGCTTCCCGAGGTCGACCGAGTGCGGCCGAGTGCCGGTTCGCGTCGATCAGGACCCATCCCGCGACCTCGCCCAACTCGGCGACGGCGGCGAGGTATTCCCGCTCGATCGCGGGCGGTACGAAACTCGTCGTTACACGCCGCTGAGCGTCCACGCCGTGTTGCACGCGACGAGCCGGATCAACCGACCTGGCTGGGGCGTACGTTCATGGTGCGGCTCGTGTTCCGGCCCAAGCGGGCGGTGGCAATCGAGGTGCGGGCCGTGTGGCGCCGCTTCGACCTGGGAGCCAGGGGGCCGGCCCGCCCGTTCCGGAAGACCGGCAATCCCTGCGCTCCGGGCGGCACCCGGTCGGTCGGGCCGGGCCTGGGGGGTCGGGCAGACTGGGGTCATGTCTGTGGTGAAGATCAATGCGTTGACTGTGCCCGCCGAGATGCGGGAGACCCTGGAGCAGCGGTTTGCGTCGCGTGCCGGGATGGTGGACTCGCAGGACGGGTTCGAGTGGTTCGAGTTGTTGCGGCCGGTCGAGGGGACCGACAAGTACCTCGTGTACACCCGCTGGCGCAGCGAGGAGGACTTTCAGGCGTGGATGGCCGGGACCATGCGGGCCGCGCATGGTGGCGGTGCTGACGGTGCCGAGCGGCCCAAGCCGGCCTCGACCGACTCGGCTCTGTGGTCCTTCGAGGTGATCCAGAGCACTGGGCCGAAGGGCTGACCCGTCCGGGGGTTGGTTATAGGTCGACCGCCCGTACGCCCAAGTGGTCGTCGAGCGCTTGGCGGCCTGCGGGGGTCACGGCGAGCGCGCGGGTCGTGCCGATTCGGGTGACCCAGCCGACGGTGAGTGCGTGGGCGCATAGCGCGGCGCCCACGGCTCCGCCCAGGTGGGGGCGGCGCTCGCTCCAGTCCAGGCACGCCCGAACCGGCGGCCGGCGCGAGCCAGGCGGCGGGACGGTGATCCCGAGTTCGGCGAGCCGCAGATGGGAGCGCCTGGGAGAGGTGCCCTGCGATCCCCCGGCGCCGGTCGCGTCTTCATGACCAAGGCACTCACCGCACGGAACGACAACGAGATCCGATCGGGAATCGCGGGAATCGCGGGAAACTCAGGGAGCAAGGCGAACATCGCCCGACCCGGCACTAACCTTGCCCCATGCCACGCTACGACTACCGCTGCCACGCCTGCGACGTGACCTTCGAGGTCAACCGCCCGATGGCCGCCTCCAACGACCCGGCCACGTGCCCGGCCGGCCACGCCGACACCACGAAGCTGCTCTCCACGGTCGCGGTTACCGGCGCCGCCTCCGCCCCCCGCCCCACCGGAGGCGGCGCAGGAGGCGGCTGCTGCGGCGGCGGCTGCTGCGCCTGACCCGATCCGATCAACACCCGGAACCCACGCCCGACGGATCCCCGTGCTCAACGGTCGGCGCTACCCGGTGGGACGACCCACTGCGCGGGTTGACCGGTGAGGTCGGCAATCATGTCGAAGTCGCCGTCGTAGTGGAGCACGGTCAGGCGGTGCCGTTCGGCGATGGCGGCGATAAGCAGGTCCGGGAGCGAGAGAGCACGGTGAAACCCGGCGTCGAGCGCGTGTCGTTGGACCTCCAGCGCGCGGGTAAAGATCTCCTCGCTGCTGTACACATAGTCGAAGGCGTGGAGCCAGGTACTGATCCGCGTGGCTTCCGCAACATCCCGAGCCGAGTGGATCATCTCGTACTCGGTGGGTTGGCACACGGCAAGGAAGTAGCGTTCGTGGAGAGGCTTGAGCACCTCTCTGACGTTCGGCTTCGTCCAGCGCGCGAGGGCTGATTTGTCGATCAGATAGCGGTCCTGCATCAGGCTGCCTGGCCACCCGGGTGCTTGAGGGAGCCGTCCGGGTTGCGGGGCCCGGTGCTCTCTACGATCTCGCTGAAATCGAGTTCGCCGGCGTCCATGGCATCGAAGAACTCCTGGCGAAGGTGGCGCTTGACGGCGTCCTCCATCGCGAGGCGCACAGCCTTGGCCTTCGTTTTGGTGCCGTATATGCGCATGGCCTCGGCAACCATGTCGTCGTCGAGGTCGATGACGGTTCTGGCCATGCGGCGCTCCTTCAATGGGTGACCCGAGATGCAAAACGATATCACTAGCATGGATTGATCGATATCGTTTCAACCTGGCCGAGCCGGATCGGGGCTACGCGGCCAGAGGCTTCGGGGTTTCCTTGTCGCATTCCCAGTGGGCCAGGGCCGAGCGGTCGAGGAGGGTGATGCCAGCGTCGGCGGCCAGGGCTTCGGCCTTGGCGGAGAAGCAGCCGGCCGTGGTGGCCAGCAGGAGCGGGCCGGGGCGTTCCGCAGCGGCGTCGAGGGCGGAGACGAAGTCCTGGACCACGCCGCCCGCCACCGGGCCCGGGCCGTCCGCGCTGCGACAGCGCAGCACCGCCGGTGTCCCGTCGCCGCGCCTGGCGTGGACGTCCACCGCGTACGCGTCCTCTACCACCCGCACCGTCTCCACCTCGGCCAGGCCGTCCCGCTCGCACAGTTCGGCCACGTGCTCCGCGAGCCGGGCCGGGTCCATCCGGTCCAGGCGCGCCTGCGCGTCGCGCAGCGCGCGGTCGTCGCGATACTCGATCGGCTCGTCGGCCCTGGGCCGGTATCCCGCCAGCCAGATCACCGAGGCCAGCCCCGCCGCCGCGCAGATGTACACCACCATCATGCTGTCGGACTGGTTCACCCGAACACCTTCGAGGACGAACCAGACACCGATGGCGAGGAGTTCGAGCCCGGCGACCAGGATGGCCAGATTGAGGTAGGCCCTCACCGTCGTACGTGCCATGTCCGTCGTCCCCCCGGTGACGCATCGGCCGGTCGTACCCGTGTCGTTCACGTTGTCCCGAACTCGTTTCGAGCCGAACTGCCCTGATCCGAGCGGCTCGACCGACCTTCGGCCGCACCGTCGTCGTCCTGTCGCCATCCCGACGATCGGGAACCGTCACCCGGTTCCCGACTCCCGCCACAACCGGACGAGACCCGGACCACACCCGGACCACACCCGAACCATCCGACCGGACCGCGACCGCACGACAACGGGACACCCTACGAAGGTGCCCTCACGCGCCGTCCGGCAGGTTGGTCCAACCACGACCGTCGGCCCTGCCGTACCACCCACTGGCCGCCGTGGTCCCGCCGTCCACCGGGATCAGATGACCCGTCACATACGACGATGCGGCACTGGCCAGGAAGAGCACAACCTTCGCGTAGTCATCGGGTTCGCCGAATCGCGCCAACGGGACCCACGAACCGATCAACGCCGGGTCGCGATCGCGCAATTTGGCCTCGTATGTCGTCTGCGGCGTGTTCGCCATGTCCGGGGCGATCGCGTTGACCCGAACCCCCTTGCGCGCCACATCGACCGCGAGCGACTTGGTGAACGCGATGATCGCGGCGTTGTACGCGGAGTAGACCGGACACCCCGGGATGCCGCGCAGCGCCTCGACCGTCGACACGTTCACGATGCTCCCCCGGCCCCGCTCGACCATCGACGGCAACACCGCGTGCGTGACCCGCAGCACGTGTTCGAAGTTGATCGCGTGCAGCGCCCGCCACTCCTCCTCCGTACTGCGCAGGAAGGTGGTCGAGGGCCGGTAGTCGCCCACGTTGTTCACCAGGACGTCCGCGCCGCCCGCCGCGAGCGCCGCGTCGCGCAGCCGCTCCACCGTCGCCGACTCCCGGATGTCGCCGAGGACCACCTCCACCCGCCCGCCGGCCGCCTCGATGTCCGTACGCGCCTGCTCGGCCCAGTCCGCGTCGATGTCGTTGAGCACCACGAGCGCGCCCGCGCGGGCCAGCAGCCGGGAGACCCCGCCGCCGATGCCCGCACCACCTCCGGTGACGATCGCGACCTGGCCGGCGAGGGGTTCGGGGTCGAGCATGGGTGGTGCCTCCTCGGCGGATATGACGATGCGTCAGATCTGCGCATGCTCCCCCAGGTCGGCCACGAGGTCAACGCCGAACCCGACCCGGACGATCTTCGCCACACCCCCGCCTCCGGCCCCACCGATCGAGCCCGGGGGACCGAGACCAGGCAGGATGGGGGCAACGAACACAACCGGTGCGCCCGACCCCGTCGGCACGCACCACGACGAAGGGATCACATGGACATCAAGGTCGAGGACGTCCCGGCGCAGCACCGCTTCGAGGCCCGGGTCGACGGCGCCCTGGCGGGCTTCGCCGAGTACATGACCACCGACACCCTGATCGTGTTCACCCACACCGAGGTGGACCCGAGCTTCGAGGGCAAGGGCGTGGGCGGCACCCTCGTCCGCGGCGCCCTCGACCTGGTCCGCGCCGGCGAGCACAAGGTGCTGCCGCTGTGCCCGTTCGTCAAGGCGTGGATCGGCAAGCACCCGGACTACTTCGACCTCGTCTACGACGCCCCGCCGAGCAAGGTCACCGACTGACGCCACGCCCCGACGGCCCGGTCCCGGTCCCGTACCCACCCGAACCGCCCACCCCGTCGCGCGACCCCCTCCCTCGGTTGGGCGTACGCATGGCCTCGCCGTAGGCTCGACTCCCGTGAACAGCCTGCGCATGATCGACACCTGGCCCGTCGGGAAGGCCGCCGCGGCCGTGGTCACCCGCGATGGAGTGGTCAAGAGCGAGCACGGTCCGGTGGACGAGCCGTTCCGGCTCGCCTCGGTGACCAAGTTGCTCACCGCGTACGCCGCGCTCGCCGCGATCGAGGAGGGGGCGATCGAGCCGGACGACCCGGCCGGGCCGCCCGGATCCACGATCCGCCACCTCCAGGCGCACACGTCGGGCCTGGCCTTCGACGAGGACCGGGTGCTCGCCGGCCCCGGCCGCAAGCGCATCTACTCGAACACCGGCTTCAACCTGCTCGGCGCCACCATCGAGAAGGCGTGCGACATCCCGTTCGGGGAGTACGTGCGGCAGGCGGTCTTCGCCCCCCTGGGCATGACCGAGACCACGATCGGCGACTCCCCGGCCGCCGGCGGCGTGTCCACCGTGCGCGACCTGACCCGGTTCGCGGCCGAACTGCTCGCCCCGCGCCTGCTCGCGCCGGAGACCGTACGCGCGGCCACCGCCGTGGCCTTCCCCGGCCTGGACGGCGTACTGCCGGGCTACGGCACCCGGCGGCCCAATGACTGGGGCCTGGGCTTCGAGATCCGCGGCACCAAGTCGCCGCACTGGACCGGAACCACCAACTCGCCCGCCACATATGGCCACTTCGGCGCGTGCGGCACCTTCCTGTGGGTGGACCCGGAGCTGGACGCGGCCTGCGTCTGCCTGACCGACCGCGAGTTCGGCCCCTGGGCCGCCGAGGTCTGGCCGATCCTGAACGACGCGGTGGTCGCCGAACTGCGCTGAGCCGAAGCGCACCCCTTCACTCGGCTCGTCCTGCGCCGCGCCGGCCGGCGCGGCGCATACCGTCGACCCGTGGTGTTCTCCGTACTCGCGGCGCTCGCCGCCGCCCTCTGCTACGGCGTCGGAACCGTCCTGCAGGCCCTGGGCGCGCGGCGGACCGCCGGCGCGTCCGGACTCGATCCCCGGGTGCTGACCCGGGCGCTGCGCCAGTGGCCGTTCGTGCTCGGCACCGGACTCGATCTGGCCGGGTACGCCTGCCAGTTCGTCGCGCTGCGCGAGTTGCCGATCTTCGCCGTCGAGGCCGCCCAGTCGGCCAACCTCGCGGTCACCGCGGTGCTGGCCGTGCCGGTCCTGGGCGCCCGGCTGCGCGGCCCGGAGTGGGGCGCGGTCGCCGCCGTCTGCGCGGGCCTGGCGTTGCTCGGCGTCTCCGCGGGGCACGAGGGCCCGGCCCACACCCACGCCGCCTTCCACTGGTCGCTGCTCGTCTGCGTCGCGCTGCTCGGCCTGGCCGGATGGGCCGCCGCCCGCCTCGCCGAACCGTGGCGCTCGCGCCTGCTCGGCCTGCTCTCCGGACTCGGCTTCGGCCTGATCGCGCTGGCCACCAGGGTGCTGACCGACCTGTCCTTCCCGGACCTGCTCGGCTCCCCGACCGTCTACGCGCTGGTGATCGGCGCCGCGCTGACCTTCCTGCTGTACACGATCGCGTTGCAGGGCGGCGCGGTCACCTCGGTCGCCGCCGCGCTCGTCGTCGGCGAGACCGTACTCCCGGCGGGCGTGGGCATCGTCTTCCTCGGCGACCACAGCCGCCCGGGCCCCTACGGCCCGCTCGCGCTGACCGGTTTCGTGTTCGCCGTCGCGGGCGCGATCGCCCTCTCCCGCTTCGCCGAGGGGGAACCCGACCGGCCCGGGTAAACGCGGTCGGCCCCCGTCGCCGTCGCGACGGGAGCCGACTCCCCGAGAGCACATGATCCGAACGTCACCCACCGGGACGCCCCGACCGGTCCGCTCACTCCTCCGGTTCGATGATCTGGTAGTCCAGCTCACCGATCGAGTGCGCCAGTTCGGCGGGGGTGTACACCGCGCCGTCGTAGACGAACGCGGGCTCGATCGCGGTCTCGGTAAGCCCCTCGGCGCTGGTGTCTTGGACGACGATGGCCCAGCCGATGACGGGGCACAGGACGGGCTCTTCACCGGACCTGGTCACCTCGACGTCCCACCCGGGTTCGGCCGGGGCGAGATTGACGACGCTGCGGCGGGTGTAGCGCATGGCGGGACTCCTCGGCTGCACGTGAACCGGCGGTCTGCGCCGGTTCGAACAAGCCTATGGTGCCGGTGTGACTGCTGGGGTCACGGGGCGTATGCAGTGCGAAGACCCGCAGTCGTACGGCCCGCCGCCCTCGGTCGTGCACCCCGCCGGCCCGGGCGTGTGCGCCCGGTCGACCGGGGTAGGTACCGCCCGAACACGCCCGGTGGATGCCGTGCGCCCGCGAGTGGTCGGGTCCCCGGGGCGAGCCCAGGAATGCCCGCGACCCCGCGCCTGTTGACAGGCACGTACACGCAGCACGGGGCACGAACGTTTGGGAGGACGCATGGCCACGGTCGCACTGACCAAGGAGAACTTCGAAGAGGTCGTATCCGGCGACGGCCTGACCGTCCTGGATTTCTGGGCGGCCTGGTGCGGGCCCTGCCGGTCGTTCGCGCCGACCTTCGAGAAGGTCTCGGAGGCCACGCCCGACGTCGTCTTCGCGAAGGTGGACACCGAGGCGGAGACCGATCTCGCGCAGGCGTTCTCGATCCAGTCGATCCCGACCGTGATGCTCGTCCGCGACGGCGTCGTGGTCTTCTCGCAGCCGGGCGCCCTGCCCGAGGCCGCGCTGGTCGATCTGATCAAGCAGGCGCAGGGGTTGGACATGGACGAGGTCAAGCGCAAGATCGCCGCGGGCTGACCGACCGCGAGATCGGGCCGTTCATCCCGATCCATGCCGTTTGCACCTTCGACGCGGCAGAGGTCTACTTGAAGGAACGAGAGGGGCCCGCACGGATAGACGCGGAGAAGCGGTCGAAGTAGGGCCGCGCACCGCGCAATCAGGATCCGCGAGAAGTGGATGGGCCCCTCTCGGTTCGGTAACTCCGGTTACCTGGAGCAGGCGACACGGAAGCCCGTCGGATCACATCCGACGGGCTTCCGCGCGTTCACGCCCCAGGCGCCGCCGGCCCACCCCGCGCCGCCGTCGGCCACCCCGGCCCCACCGCCGGTCGCGCCCGCAGGTGCGCCCGCAGCGTCGCGATCTCCTCCCGCAGCCGCGCGGAGCGGGCCGGCTCGCTCGGGTCCGCGCGCGGGATCCGCCCCGCCACCAGTGCCAGTTGGGCCTCCTCGATCTCGCCGATCAGCACCCGGACCGGCCGGGGCCGAGGTCCGCCCCGCACCTGCCGCCGGCTGTACCGCCGCGGCAACAACTCGGCCTCCACGGGCCGGATCGCCCCGGTCGCGGCCTCCTCGGCGGCCACCTCGCGAAATCTGGCCAGATAGTGCCGCCGCGCCGACCGGTACACCAGCATCGCGACCACGAAGTCGACCCCGACCCGGGCAAGCACCCCCCGCCACCCGGGCGGCAGCGGCGCGTTGAAGAACCAGTGCATCCCCATCGCCAGCACCCAGCAGCCGAGCGCGACCGACACCCGCCGAGCGAGCGGCCGACCGTCGCGCGCGACCCGGTAGCCGATTCCGGTGCCCGCGACCGCGCTCATCGCCCAGTGCGAACCCCACCCGGTGATCCCCACCCGCACCGCGAAGGACGTGTTCACCGAGGCGCCCGGGTCGGTCGCGCCGTCGAGCAGGATGGTGTTCAGCGCGTACAGGAGGTTCTCCACCACCTGGAAGCCGAGGCCGACCAGCGCCCCGTACACCCAGCCGTCGATCGGCGCGCGGATCACCCCGGCCCCGATCAGCGCGAGTATCAGCAGACCGCAGAGCTTGAGCGTCTCCTCATTGAACGGCGCGGTCATCGCAGCCCCCCACGTGTCCGCGAAGTCGACGCCCCGGGTCTTCGCCCAGATGTCGCCCAATCCGGTGTTGGCCAGGATCGCGCACCCGGTCGCGGCGGTCATCCCCCACACGACGCATACGATCGAGCCGGCGTGCGGCGGCTCGACGACCGGTCGGATCCGGCGCGGCAGCAGGTAGCCGATGCCGAGGGTGAGCAGGAGCAGAAAGCCCGCGAGGGCCGCCGCGGCCGGGAAGACCCGTACCGTGTCCCGGTATTCGTGCACGATGACGCCGAGTCCGAACAGGCACCCCAGGAGTGCCACCCCCACGGCGACCGGAGCCGAGGGCTCGCCGGCCGACCGGACCACGCCACCCCTCACGCGGCCTCCTCGGTGAACGTCAACGAGCGCAGTACGTCCGCCACCTGTGCCCACTGGGGATCGGCGGTCGCCGGCGGCGCGAGCGCGATCAGCCGGATGGCGAAGGCGTCCTCGGGGCCGGGATAGATCACCGCCTGCCCGGTGTCGCCGTCACGGGCCACGGTGCCGACCATGCCCCGGGCCCCGGCGTGGGCGACCAGCGGTCCCGGCACGCCGAGTCGGGCATGCCGGTCGCCGACCCGGAGCGTGTCGCGCAGCCCCGTCCACAGCGCGTCGGCGTTCTCGGTCCGGGGCAGCGAGATGTACACGACCGACAGGTCCACGTCGCCGTGCCGCAGCACGAACCGCCGCGAGGGGGTGGTGGCCGCCCGGTCGAGGATCCAGCCGGCGCCGACCCGGAACCACGCGCGGTGGTCGTCGTCCGGTCCGACCCGGAACACCGTGCCCGCCCGGACCCGCTTGTCGCCCGAGATCCACGAGTCGATCAGCGGCCACCCGCCGGTGAGCAGCACCAACACGGCGGCGACCGCGAGCGGACCCCACCAGCGAGCCCGCCGCGGCCCGGGGAGGATGCGGGCGTCGGTCATGTCTCCAACGTCCGCCGAACGGCACGATTCCGCCCGACGAACATCGGCCGTCGGGCGGAATCGATCCCTCGAAAGGGTTGGCCGAAGCTTCGGGTCAGAGACCGAACTCGACGGGGGGCAGGTCCAGTGCGAAGCACGCGTCGCGCACGACCGCCTGCTCGGTCTTGTCGAAGTGGCCGTCGGCGCCGCCGATCACGATGCCGATCTGGATCACCGCGCGCGCCTCGGTCGGCTTCTTCTTCACCTTGGCGATGTCCTGGAGCACGGACACCTTGCCCAGTTCGAAGTCGGCGGTGAGCTTGGCCAGATAGGTCTCGAAACGCTGTTCCAGGTCGCTCGCGGCGAAGTTGCGCAGCACGTCGTTGCTCGTGATCAGCGCGCTCACCCGCTGCCGCTCGGCCGGGTCGATGGAACCGTCGGCCGCGGCGACCAGCGCACACATCGCCATGCTCGCGTCCCGGAACCCGCCGCTCTTCAGCTCGTTCTTCTTCGCTTCCAGCTGTCCCTGCATCGTCTGGGCGGACTGCTTGAACTTGTCCCACAGAGCCATGGGGATCCCCCTGCCTCGCGTACATACGCGTAGATTTCGAGCCTTCAATCTACAGACTCGTAGAAGATACCCGTTACTCGGGCACCCGCAGAATCCATTCTGCGGGGACGAGGCACCGGACGGAGCGGCGCCACACCGTTCGGCGCGGCGGCGCGCTCATGCCCCGTGCAGCGTGGCGGTGAACCGGCGGTTGTAGGAGTCGGTGGCATCGAACTGGAGGGTGCCGTCCGTCGCGATCGACAAGAGAGTGTCGTTGCGGACACAAAAGCCGGAGCTGTCGGGGAGGATGCCGCCGCCCAGCACGATCCGTTCCCGCGTGTACTCCTTCAGTCTTGCCGGCGTCTCGCAGATCACCTTGTTGTAGGAGTCCAGGTAGACGATCCGTGCCGACAGGTCACCGACTTGACCCCGGTTCAGCACGATCCGGATATTCACCGGTTGATCCGTGTTCTGTGCGTCCGAGAATCTACCCGCCCACGGCCGTACGAACTGCATCGGCAGTTCCGCCGGTCCCGATGGGGACGGAGGGACGGTCGGCTTGGGCTTCGCGGACGCGCTCCGCTTCCCCACGCCCACGGTCGCGTACAACCCGCCCGCCGTCAGCGCCGCGCCGAGCAGGAGGATCAGCGGGTACTTCCACCACATCCCGCGCCGCTTCCCCGCGCGCCCGGCCCCGGCGGCGACCTCCGTCGGCTCCGGCGCGAGCCGGGTCTCCTCCGTGCCGGCCACCCGGGTCGGTTCGGCGCCGATCACCCGGGTCGGCGCCGCGTCGTCCGCAGCCGGTTCGGTCTCGATCTCCAGCAGCTCCACGGCCCGCCGGGCGGTCGACTCCACCACCGGACCCGGCAACCAGCCGGGCACGAACAACCGCCGCGGATCGCCCTCCGGCGCCAGCGCGGTCACCACCTGATCCGCCGTCGGCCGCACGGCGGGATCCTTCCGCAGGCACGCCTCGATCACCAGATGCATCGAGTACGGCACCCGGGACAGGTTCGGCTCGTGCCCGATCACCCGGTACATGTGCGCCTGGTCGTTGCCCTCGCCGAACGGTCCGACCCCGGTCGCCGCGTGCACCAGCACCGAGCCGAGCGAGAACACATCCCCGGCGGGCCCGACGTCGAGGCCGTTGGCCTGCTCCGGCGACATGAACGCGGGCGAGCCGACGGACACGCCCGTCGTGGTCAGCGCGGTGGCGTCCGCGGCCCGGGCGATGCCGAAGTCGATCACGCGGGGGCCGTCGAGGGTGAGCAGTACGTTGGACGGCTTGAGGTCGCGGTGCACGAGCCCGGCGTCGTGCACGCTCACCAGCGCCGCGGCCAGCCCAGCGCCCAGCGCCCGCACCGCCTCCTCGGGCAGCGGCCCGGCCAGTCGAACCGCCTCGTGCAACGACGGCCCGGCGATGAACCGCGTGACCAGCCACGGCCGCGCCGCCTCGGCGTCCGCGTCCAGCACGGTCGCGGTCCACGGCCCGGCCACCCGCCGGCCCGCCTCGACCTCGCGCCGGAACCGCACCCGGAACTCCGGGTCGTCGGCCAGCTCCGGACGCACCACCTTCACCGCGACCAGGCTCCCCCGCCCGGTCCGCCCCAGGTACACCCGACCCATCCCGCCCGAACCGAGATGCCGCAGCAGGCGGTACCCCCCGATCACGACCGGATCGTCCTGCGCCAACCCCCGCACACCACACCCCCGTCGGGTCGGGCGACCGCCCGACTTCCTCACCCCCGAACAATACGATCACCCGGGATTCGCGGTTGTCCGATGCACGCGCCGAGCCCGTACCGGAGTCGCGCGGGGGCCGTCCGGACAGCCGAACGCCCCGGAGTCCGGTCCGGCCGGTCCCCGGGGCGATGCGGATGCGGGTCAGCCCGCGAGTGCGCTCTTGGCCTTCCACTGGTCGTAGCTCATCTGCCAGTTGCCGAAGCCGTTGCCGGGCTCGGTGGTCTCGGTGTTGGTCGAGCCCTTGACCACGACCGGGTCGCCGACCTCGACCCGGTTGAAGAACCACTCGGCGTCCGGGACGGTCATCCCGACGCAGCCGTGGCTGGTGTTGGCGACGCCGATGTTGGCGGTGTTCCACGCGGCCGAGTGGAAGAAGGTGCCCGAGGAGGTGAAGTGCACCACCCACGGCACGTCCGGAAGGTTGTAGCTGTCACCCAGGCCGACCGTGGTGGAGTCGAGCGTCTCCTTGGCGTTCTTGTTCAGGATCACGTGCGTGCCGCCACGCGTGGGGAACTCGGCGGAGCCGGCCGACACCTTGATCGTCTTGACCGCGACGCCGTCCTCCATGATGGTCAGCCGCTTCTTCGGGACGTCCACCTCGACGACCCGGTTGGTACCGACCGTGAAGGTGCTCTCGTAGTCGCGCGCGAAGTAGGTGCCGGGGCCGCTGGCGACACCGCCCAGGTTCGCGTTCAGGGTGACCTTCGTACCGCTGGGCCAGAACTCGCGCGGGCGCCAGTCGACCCGGTCCTTGCCGGAGATGTCCTTGGTCCAGCCCCACGAACCCTCGACGTTCGGCGTCGTGGTGACCTTGAGGTTGCGCTCGACCTCGGCCTTGTCCTTGACCGCGTAGTCGAACATCACCGACACCGGCTGGCCGACGCCGAAGGTGCCGCCGTTGGCCGGCCGCAGGGTGACCTTGTTCACCGTGTCGGCCTTGAGCGTGCCGAACTTCGTGGTGGCCGAATTCTCCGCGCCCTTCTTGCCCTTCGTGGTCGCGGTCACCGTGTAGGCCGCGCCCGGCACGGTGCGCGTGGTGGAGGTCCAGGTGCGGCCGTCGGCCCCGATCGTGCCCTCGATCGCCCGGTTCTGCGCGTCCACGACTCGCACCGAGGTCAGCGTCCCGGAGTCGGCCGTCACGATGACCGGCTTGCCCGGCAGGACCCCCTGGGTGCCGTCGGCCGGGTCCACCGTCACCCGCGCCGGTGTGTCCTTCGCCTCATTGTCCGCGTCACCCGGCTTCGCCTGTGCCGCGTCCGACTTCGCCGCCTTGTCGGCCCCTCCCGAGCCGCATCCCGTGAGCACCACCGCGGCCGCGACCAGCGGCAGCGCGAGAACACGAATTCCCTTGCGGGAGCCGGATATCAGGGGCTTACGCACGTACGACCTCACGAGGGGTGGACGACCGGGGATCGTTCAACACTAACAATGCGGATCAATTCCCCGTTCCCCCACGCGGTGTGACGGTTTCGACATGATCCGGACGCAACCGCCCGCCCCGGCACGGCGCGAAGCCGCGCCCGGGACAAATCCCGGACGCGGCTTCGGAGTTGCTGCACCCATCGCGCGGCGGTCGAGCGCCGCGCGAGGTGGACTACGCGACGGCGGTGCGCCGGCGCTGGGCCGGGGCGCCGGTCGAGCCGCCGGAGCGGCCCGAGGTCGCGCCGGACGCGGCGGCCGACGGACGCCGTCCGGTACCGCTGCCGCCGCCCTGGCCGGGCCGACGACCGCGACCACGACCGCCGCCGGCGCCGCGGCGCGGCGACTCGGCGGCCGGCGAGGAGATGACGACCGGGACGCCGGAGGGCACCTGCGCGCCGGTGACGCGGGTGAGTTCCTCGTCGCCCGAGCGCACCTGGATGGTCTCGGCCTCGATGCCGGCGATCATCATCAGCCGGGCCATCTCGCGGCGCTGGTTCGGCGTGACCAGCGTCACGACGCTGCCCGACTCGCCGGCGCGCGCGGTACGGCCGCCGCGGTGCAGGTAGTCCTTGTGGTCGGTCGGCGGGTCGATGTTGACCACGAGGTCCAGGCCGTCCACGTGGATCCCGCGCGCCGCGACGTTGGTCGCGATCAGCGCGGTGACGTGCCCGCTCTTGAACTGCTCCAGGGTGCGGGTGCGCTGCGGCTGCGACTTGCCGCCGTGCAGCGCCGCGGCGCGCACGCCGCTCTGCAACATCTGCCGGGTGAGCCGGTCGACCGCGTGCTTGGTGTCCATGAACATGATCACCCGGCCCTCGCGGGCGGCGATGTGCGTCGCGGCGGTGTGCTTGTCGGCCTCGCTCACGTGCAGCACGTGGTGCTCCATCGTGGTGACCGCGCCCTGCGACGGGTCGACCGAGTGCACGACCGGGTCGGAGAGGAAACGCTTGACGAGCCGGTCGACGTTGCGGTCGAGGGTGGCCGAGAACAACATCCGCTGCCCGTCCGGCTGCACCTGGTCGAGCAGCGCGGTGACCTGCGGCATGAAGCCCATGTCGGCCATCTGGTCGGCCTCGTCGAGCACCGTGATGCCGACCGCGTCCAGCCGCGCGTCGCCGCGGTCGATCAGGTCCTTGAGCCGGCCCGGGGTGGCCACCACGACCTCGGCGCCGTTGCGGAGCGAACTGGCCTGGCGACCCAGCGACATGCCGCCGACGACCGTGGTCATCCGCAGCTGCACCGAGGTGGCGTACGGCATCAGCGCGTCGGTGACCTGCTGGGCCAGCTCGCGGGTGGGCACCAGGACCAGCGCGAGCGGCTGCTTGCTCTCCGCGCGGCGACCGGCGATCCGGGCCAGCATCGCGAGGCCGAACGCGAGCGTCTTGCCCGAGCCGGTCCGGCCGCGGCCGAGCACGTCCCGGCCGACCAGCGCGTTGGGCAGGGTGGCCGCCTGGATCGGGAACGGCTCGGTGACGCCGTTGCGGGTGAGCGCGGCGAGCAGCTGCTTGGGCATGTCCAGCTCGGCGAACGCGGCGACCGCGGGCAGCGACGGGGTGGTGCTGACCGGCAGCGCGAACTCGGCGACGGGCGCCGCGGTCATCGGCTTGCGCCGGTTGCCCGACGGGGCGCCGCCGCGGCCTCGACCGCCACCGCCGCCGTAGCCGCCCCGGCCGGAGCCGGAGCCGCCGCCGCTGCGGCCGTAACGATCGTTGGAGCTGGAACGGGGGGTGCGATTCATGGAGAACCTTCCTCGATGCGGCGCGTATCGAGGACGTCTCCGCGCGGCGGGAAGCCGCACAAGGAGTCGCAAGAACGAGCCGGAGTACCTGAACTGAAGAACCGACGCGGTGACTCGGGTCACGCGCGTCGAGATGTTGCGCAACGGTCGGGCGCCTGCCGAAGAGCGGCGGCCGATGTGCCGGACCGTGCGAGGCCGCGCGACGAGGTCGCGTCGGGCAGGGTCCTGAACGACGGATGTCGGGCATCCGCCTGGGTGGTGCGCCGTGGCTCCCCCGGTTTCGGGAGTCGCCGACCGGGGCGGCCGGCGGCCACGGGAAGGGCCCGCACCTTGCGGCGCGGGCCCTCGCTGCGTGACCGAGGCCACGCCCATGAGCGCAATCAGACGATGTTGATGTTCTCCGCCTGCGGGCCCTTCTGGCCCTGCGTGACGTCGAAGGAGACCTTCTGGCCTTCCTGCAGCTCACGGAAACCCTGAGCGTTGATGTTCGAGTAGTGGGCGAAGACGTCGGGGCCGCCACCGTCCTGCTCGATGAAGCCGAAGCCCTTTTCGCCGTTGAACCACTTCACGGTGCCAGTAGCCACGTATCTTCCCCTTCGGGGCAGTACCGGGATCCCGCACCCTGCGAGACCCGAATCGTTGCTGATTACCCCGCCCGGAGTTGGACACCGGAAAAACAAAAGTGCACCTGTTGGCTACAACCAGCAGGCGCACAGAAAATTCCATGGGAACCACAGCAGCAATTAACGTTAGCACGCCGGACCGCCAAGCCGGCGGGATCGTCTCGATCTTGTCCGAACCGCCCGGCCGGCTCCCGCCCGCCACCACGCGCGCCGGTCCACCGATCGGCGCCGGGTGCGACCATGGACGCTCCCCGCCAGTCCCCCAGCCCCGAAGGGTTCGCGTGTCCTCCTCCTCCGGCATCCCCGCGTCCGACGACTCGGTCCAGCCGATCTCCCTCTCCCCCACCGGCACTCCCCTCACCCTCGAGGACATCAGCGCGCCCGGCGGCTGCGGCGACGGTTGTGGCTGCGCCGGCGGCGGCATCGACATCGACGCCGACCTGCTCGACGCGTTCGTCACCGAGCAGGTGCTGCTGCGCCTCGAATCCGAGCCGGCCTTCCTCGCCCACTCCATCGCGGCGCTCGCCGCGGCGGACGAGATCGACGCCGAACTGGCCGAGGAGATCGAGGAGTTGGAGTCCGACCCGGTCCTCCTGCTGGACGTCCTCGGGGCCACCCGGCAGACCCTGCCGGAGATGGAATCCGACGCCGTCGTCCTGCTCTTCCGCTACGTGATCGACCATGTCGCGCTCGGTCCGGAGGAGTTGCCGTTGGAGGACCGCGTACAGATCGAGTGGCGCGTGCCGCCGATCGAGCGCTGAGCCGGGGCCCCTCCCGGACGAGGGCGCGCCCCTCGTCCTACGGCTCGGCCCGCCCGTTCCCGGCGACCTCCGGGAGCGGGTCGGGGGCCGTCGGCGCGAGTGCGGTCCGCGACAGTGGCCGGCCCGAGCCCGGCCGCCATCGGCCCGTGAACAGGAATCCGGCGCCGAGGCCGATCAGCGCGGCCGAGACGTGCCCGATCGTGGTGAAGTCCGGCAGGTCGCCGTACCACTGCACCGACGAGAACGGGTACAGCAGGCAGCCCAGCGCCCACAGCGGCCGCAGCGGTTTGGGCAGCAGCGGGGTGACCGCCGCTATGGCCGCCATCGAGGCGTAGCTCACCCCGTAGTCGAGCGTGTACCGGGTGTCCTCGGGATACGTGCCCGCGCGGATCGCCGCGATCAGCACGACCGCGGTGAGCAGTGTCGCGCCCACGTGGCCCAGGAGCGTGACGCCGACCGCACGCACCGTGCCGAGCCGGCGCTCCAGCACCGCCATGCACACCCCGATGCCGAATCCGATCGTGGTCACGTTGCCGAACAGGGTGCCGTGCACGTCCGCCACCAGCAGGCTGCCCGCCATCGCGCGAAACGGATGGTGGTCCAGGTTGTCGAGGTTGGTGCTGATGTCGGCCAGGAGCCGGTCAGCGGCCGACTCGGACATCAGGCCGCCGACCACGATCCCGTTGATCGCCAGCAGGATCAGCACGACGAAGGTCGCGGGGCTGCGTCGCGGGTATCGGGCGACGTCGCGCAGCCGGTTCGCGAGGTTCCGGGTCACGGTGCGTTTCTCCTTGGGCCGGCGCGGGGACGCGGCGCGAACCACCATGCTGCATCACCGGCCGGGGTCGCCGTGTCCCGACCCCGGGATCGGGGCGACCGGCGCCCGGGGTTGGAGCGGGCGACGGCGACTCGACACACCCCCCGCCGGGTGCGGCAGGATCGCCCTCGACGGTGCCGGGACGAGGGAGATGGCGTGACTGCGGTGGGTCGGGTGGCGGACCGGTACGAATTGGTGGAACAGCGTGGTCGTGGCGGGCTCGGGCGGGTGTGGGCCGCGCGGGACTCGGTCGAGGATCGCGAGGTCGCGGTCAAGCTGCTGCACGGCCCGCCGGACGAGGCGGCCGCGACCCGGTTCGTGGAGCGCACGCGGGCCGCCGCGCCGTTCGATCACCCCGGCCTGGTCGCGGTGTCCGACGTCGGCCTGACCGACGACGGCACGCCGTTCCTGGTCACCGAACTGCTCTCCGGCCGCGACCTGCGCACAGTGCTGCGCGGGGGGCTGCCCGAACTGCCCGCCGTATCCGAGGTGTTGGACTGGACGGCGCGGATCTGCGCCGCGCTCGACCACGCGCACCGGGCCGGCGTGGTGCACGGCGACCTCAAGCCGGCCGACCTGTTCCTGACCGCCGACGGCGGGATCCGCGTCCTCGACGTCGGCCTGGCCGACCGGCTCGGGGCGGTCGCCGCGACCGGCACCGCCCTGATCGGCACGCTCGCCTACACCGCGCCCGAACGGCTGCGCGGTCGCCCCGCCGAACCGGCCGCAGACCTGTACGCACTGGGCTGCGTGCTGTACGAACTGCTCACCGGGACACCGCCGTTCGGCACCGGGGACATCGCGGCCACGGTGTACGCCCAGCTCCAACGCACCCCGGAGGCCGTGGACCGGCGCCGCCCCGACGTCCCGCCGCACGTGAGCCGCCTGGTCCTGGACCTCCTCGCCAAGGACCCGGCACAGCGCCCGCCGACCGCCGCCGAGGTGGCCCACCGCCTGACCGACCCGCGAGCCTCCATCGAGGCACCACCCGCCCCGACCGGGATGGCACCGACCGAGGCCGGCCCCCTGCCGGATCCGACCGACGTGCCGCCCACCACGGCCGAGGCGCCGCCCGCCCCGGCGGAAGTGCCGCCGACCTCCGCCGAGGCGCCGGCCGCGCCCGCCGAGACACCGCCCGCGCCGGCCGTGGTGGTGCCGCAGCCGACCGGCCCCCTGCCGGATGCGGCCGACGTGCCGCCGACAACGGCCGATGTGCCTCCGACCTCCGCCAAAGCGCCGCCCGCGCCGATCGAGGCAGCGCCGACAACGGCCGATGTGCCATCCGCCCGGGCCGCGGGGCCGCTGACGCTGACCAAGACACCGGCCGCGTCGACCGAGGCACCGCCGACCACGGCCGAGGCACCGCCGGTCCCGGCCGGGCCTCTGCCGGATGCGGCCGTCGTCCCGCCCGTTGCGGTCGAGGCGGGGTCCGCCCACTCCCACGCCGCCCCCGCCGCCCCGGTCGACCCGGCGCGCCGGCCCACCCCGCCGCCGCTTCCCCCGGCGCCGCCGAGCTTCCCGCCGGGAGCGCCCGCCGCCTCGGGGTTCGGCATCCCCGCCCCTTCCGCCCCCGCCGACGACGAGGCCGGGTTGCGGCGGGCGGTCGCGGCCAGCGACCCGGACGCCGCCGTGCAGCTCGCCTACCACCTGGCCGACACCGGCCGGGATGCCGAGGCCGAGGCGCTCTACCGGGAGGCGCTGGCCCGCAACCACCCGGATGCCGCCAACGACCTCGCCGACCTGCTCGCCGCACAGGACCGGCACGCCGAGGCCGAGGAGCTGTACCGCCGCGCCCTCGTCCAGGGCCATCCCGACGCCGCGAACAACCTCGGCCTGCTGCTGCTCCGCCTCGGCCGCGCCCCGGAGGCCGAACACCTGTTCCGGCACGCCGCCGCGCGGGGCCACGACGACGCCGGGCACAATCTCGGCCTGCTCCTCGCCAACACCGGTCGGCTCGACGAGGCCGAGCAGTGGTTCCGACACACCTACGCGCAGGGCCACCCCGACGCGACGGTCAACCTCGCCGGCCTGTTGGCCGCGAAGGGCCGGATGAAGGAGGCCGACAAGCTGTACCGGCGCGCCCTCACCGAGGGCCACCGCGACGCCTCGATCGGCTACGCCGGCCTGCACGAGCGCCGGGGCCGCGTCCGCGAGGCGGAGGAGATGTACCGCCGCGCCCTGGCCGAGGGCCACCCGGCGGCGGCCGGCCGGCTGGCCCGCTTCCTCGACACCCTCGGCCGCGGCCAGGAAGCGATGTGGCTGCGCTCGTAGACGACCCCGCCCCGACCGCACAGACACCACGCACGAACGCCACGCACGACGCCCCACCGGGGCCTGTCGTGCGTGGCGAACGGGTGACGAAACGGTTGTGACGCGCCGTTACGGCATCGTCTCGTCGCGGTCGGAGCGGCGGTGCGCGCCGGTCCCGGTCCGGTATGCCTCCTCGTCCCGGGCCTGCCACTCGGCGATGCTCTCGTCGCGGTAGCCCTGCGCCGCGCCCCAGCGCACGGTCAGCGCGTACAGAACCACCAGGTCGAGCGCCACCACGATGGTGGACCAGACGGGGTGCGCGGCCAGGAAGCCGATCTCGGCGATGATGTTCAACATCACCAGCAGCGAGCCGGCCACCCTGGCCCAGGTCTTGCCGGTGAGCAGCCCACCACCGATGAGCAGTTGCAGCCCGCCGAAGATCAGCAGGATGACGCCCCAGGTGTTGTAGTTCCAGACCAGCAGATCACCGGAGCGGGTGACGAAGTACCCGTCGGAGAACAGGGCCGTGAACCCCTGGAAGAGGTTGAGGACACCCAGGACGAGCAACGTGCAGGCGGCGAATGCCACCCAGCCGGACCAGGCGCTCGTCCTGCGGGTTGTGCTGTTCATGGCCTACTCCCAACCCCGGCCGGACGGCCGGGCGGATGTGCCTGATTTTCACTCGATTTCCATGCGGCGCCGCCCGCTTGCCCGCCGTCGCGCAGACGGCGACCCGACGAGTCGACCCTCTCGCACCTTGACACGCCGAGACATAATTTGCACCTTTTGTCCAATCCGAGTAGATCTCCCGATTTCATGGAACCCGCATGGGACGAACACGGGCCGTGATCGAGGAGAGGACGCCGGCGATGTCGAGGTCAGCCGAGCAGGTCCGGACCGGGCATCCGGTGCGCTTCACCCTGGCCTGCCTCCTGGTGGTCCTCGCCTGTCTGCTCACCCCGGTGGCGGTGACCGCCGCGTGGGCGCGGAACGAGGTGGCCGACACCGACCGCTTCGTCGCCGCGCTGGCCCCGCTGTCCGGGAACACCGCGGTACAGGACGCGGTCTCCGCCCGCCTGGCCACGGCGGCCGTGCAGGCAGTCGACGTGGGCGGGCTGACCGACTCGCTGCGCGAGGCGCTCGGCCTGGGGCCGAACAACGGCTCCGGGCCGGTGTCCGGCTCACTGCAGAGCCTGCTGGCGGGCGTGGCCCACCAAGCCGCGCAGGTATTCGTGGCGAGCGACGCGTTCACCGTGATCTGGCGGGACGCGCTCCGGATCGCGCACGCGTCCGCGCTGGACGTACTCGAAGGCCGGGACAGCGGCACGGTGAGCGCCACGAACGGTGAGGTGGTGCTCGACCTGGGGCCGATGATCGATCAGGTGCGGCAGGGCCTGGTGGGTCGGGGTTTCGCGCTCGCCTCGAACATCCCCGACACCGACCGCCGCTACGTGCTGGTGCACCGCGAGGGGTTGCGCACCGGGCAGGACGCGTTCCGCTTCCTGGACACCGCGGGCACCTGGCTGCCGATCGTGGTCGTGGTGCTGTTCGTCCTGGGCGTGTGCCTCGCGCCGCGCCGCCGGCCCGTGCTGCTGTGGGCGGGCGTGGGCACCGCGCTGACCCTGCTCGCGCTGGGCATCGTGCTCGCGGTGGCCCGTCGGACCTACCTGGACGACCTGCCGCCGGAGGTCTCCCGGGACGCGGCGGCGGCGGTCTACGATGCGCTGGTGAGCTTCCTGCGCCGGACCACCCGCACGCTGGGCGTGGCCGCCGTGGCGCTCGCGATCGCGGCCTTCCTGGCCGGACCGGCCCGCCCGGCGAGGACGATCCGGCGTGCCTTCGCGGTCGCACCGGACCGGGCGGGGGCGGCGTTGGCCCGGCACGGTTTCGGCACCGGGTCGGTGGGCGCGTTCGTGGCCGCGCGCCGGGGGCCGGTGTACGCGGTGACGGGCCTGCTCGGCGGGATCTGGCTGTGCCTGTGGAACCAGCCGACGGTGTGGTCGGTGCTGCTGATCGTGCTGGTGGTCGTCGCGGCGGTGGCGGTCCTGGAAGTGGTCGCGGCGGCCGGGACACGCCGGGAGGTCGAGACCGCGCGGTGAGTCACCGCGGGCCGGCTCAGGGTTGACCGGGGTTCTGCCCGACGCGGCGGAACTCGGACGGGGACTGCTGTACGCGTCGGGAGAACAGCCGGGCGAAATAGGCCGGGTCGTCGTAGCCGACGTTGCGCGCCACCTCGTGGATGGACTGGTCGGTGGACAGCAGCAGCCGCTTGGCTCGGGACAGTCGGGTGCGCACGATGTATTCCTTCGGCGTGGTGCCGGTCGCCCGCTGCATCTCACTGCGCAGCCCCGCCTCGTCCAGGCCCAGTCGCCGGGCGTGTTCGCCGACGGTCAGCGGCTCGGTGGCGTGCTCGTCGAAGTAGCGGACCACCCGCGAGCCGTCCTCGTCGACCCGGATCGTCTTCAGGTCGATGATCAACTGGTGCACGATCGCCGAGGTGACCACCTCGCGGTTCGGCGCGCCCGGCTCCACCGCGGTCAGCAGCCGGTCGAAGCCCTGGCGCAGCGGCCGTACCCCGCCGAGCGACATCACCGGCTCGGTCCGGTCCAAAAACCCCAGGTCCTCGTACGCCGCCGCGGTCGGCCCCTCGAACAGCACCCAGTGCTCGCGCCAGCCCGTCGGGTCGGGGCTGTACGCGTGGTACTCGCCGGGGAAGAGCAGGAACGCCGCCGGGGCCTGCACCGGAATCCGCGGCGCGTGCCGGTTGCCGAACCGGAACCAGCCCGATCCGCCGGTGATCAGGGTGAGTTGGTAGCAGCCGAGCACCCTGCCCTCGAACCGCATCGCGGTGACCTGCTGCCAGCCGACGCCCAGGCACACCAAGCCGAGCCGCTGGTGCTCCTTGGCGGGCGTGAGATAGCGCGCGAAGATCATGGTGCGCCGATGGTACGGCGGCCGGCCCCCGCCGCGAAGCGGTTCCTCACGCCTTGACCCCGCCCGCGACCAGGTCGGTGCGCCAGAACCGCTGGAGCGACCAGAACGCGGCGATCAGCGGCAACACCGACACCAGTGCGCCGACCACGACGAGGTTGGCGTGCGGGTGGCTGAGGTCGCCGTTCCAGGCGTTCAGGCCGAGCGTGACCGGCCACAGGTGCTGGTCGTTGAGGGTGATCTGGGGCAGGAAGAAGTTGTTCCAGACCGCGACCAGCTGGAACAGGAAGATGGTCACCAGCGCGGGCGACATGATCCGCAGGCCGATGGTGTGGAAGATGCGGAACTCGCTCGCGCCGTCGAGCCGGGCCGCCTCGATCAACTCGTCGGGCACCGACGCCTCGGCGTAGGTCTTGGCCAGGAAGACGCCGAACGGGCTGACCGCGGCGGGCAGCAGCACCGCCCAGATCGTGTCGACCAGGTGCACCTTGGACAACATGAGGTAGATCGGCAGCGCGAGCATCGGGGTGGGGATCAGGACCGCGCCCAGGATCACCGAGAAGATGGCGCCCCGGCCGCGGAAGCGGTACTTGGCCAGCGCGTAGCCGGCCATCGCGGCCAGGAAGGTGGCGACCACCCCGCCGCCGACCGCGTACAGCACCGAGTTGAGGACCCAGCGCAGGAAGATGCCGCCGTCCTCCTCGAACAACTGGCGCAGATTGGCACCCAGGTTCCAGTCCGCGAACCAGAAGCCGTTGCTGCCGTACAGGTCGCTGGAGGACTTGGTCGCGGAGACCAGGAGCCACCACACCGGCATCAGGAAGTAGGTCGCCACCAGGAACAGGAACGAGGTGGTCAGCACCTGCGAACGCATCGGCGCGGTACGGCCCTTGGCCGGCGTCGGCGCGGGGTGCGCGACGGGTGCGCGGACCGGGCTCGCGGGCTTGTCGGTCAGTGTCGTCACAGCGAGGACCTGCCGTTCGTGAGCCGGGCGGAGAGTTTGAGCACGGCGAAGGACAACACGCATGTACCGAACGCGAGCAGCACCGAGATCGCGGCGCCCTGGCCGTAGTCGTTGTTCTCGACGGCCTTGTGGTAGGCGGACATGATCGGCGTGTAGTCGGCGTCCAGCGACGAGGTCAGCGGGCGCAGCACGCGCGGTTCGGTGTAGAGCTGAAGCGTGCCGATCACGGAGAACACGGTGGTCAGCGCGATCGCCGGGGCGACCAGCGGCACCTTGATCCGCCACGCGGTGCGCCACGGGCCGCACCCGTCCAACTCGGCGGCCTCGTACAGCTCCTGCGGGATCGCCTGGAGCGCGGAGTAGATGACCAGCATGTTGTAGCCGGTCCAGGTCCAGGTGACCACGTTGGCGATCGACCACAGGACCGCGTCCTCGCCGAGGAAGTCGGACGGCAGTCCGACCGCGTCGAGCATGCTCACCACCGGGCTGGAGCGCGGCATGTACAGGAATGCCCACAGGATGGTGGCGATCACCCCGGGGATCGCGTAGGGCAGGAAGTACGCGGTGCGAAAGAAGCCCTTGAGCCGCGCCGACTTGGCGTCGAGGAGCAGCGCGAGCACCAGCGCGAGGCCGAGCATCACCGGCACCTGGATCACACCGAAGAGCAATACCCGGCCCACGCCGTGCCACAGCGCCTCGTCGTGCAGTGCCTTGGTGTAGTTCTCGAACCCCGCGTACACCCGCTCGGGCGGGGTCAGTCCCAGGCCGGAGCGCCGCATCTTGTGCAGGCTCTCCACGATCGCGTAGCCGACGGGGACTGCGTACATCGCGACGAACAGCACGCCGAACGGGGCGAGGAACATCAGGGGTGCGGACCGCCGGCGCTTGCGCCGCGGGATCGGTGCGCTCAAGGGCGGGCTCCCGGTGAATGTCGTGGATGCTGCGATTGCGTGTGGACCGGCGGGCGGGGCCGGTGGGCCGGTGACGCCCGCCGCCGCGCGGGATGACGCGCGGCGGCGGGGCACGGTGCGGACGATCCGCGGCGTCGGGGTGGTGTCGCCGGGTCAGCCCGCGGCGGCCTTCAGGCCCTTGTCCTGCATGGCCTTGATCGTGGCGCCCTGCACTCCGGTGAGCGCGTCGGCGAGTTTGCCGTTGCCGGCGCCGGCCTTGCCGACCCGGTCGGTCAGGTCGTTGGAGACCTGGGTCATCGTGGGGCCCCACTGCCAACCGGTCGGAGCCTGTGCGGCGGACTCCTTGAAGATGTCGTAGATCTTCGCGTTGCCGAAGTAGGCGGACGGCTGCTGCATCGCGTCGAGCGTGGTCCCGGCGGTTGCGGCCGGGTAGATGCCCGCGTCCTTGACCAGCGTGGTCAGGCTCGCGGGGTCGCTGCTCATCCAGTCGGCGAAGGCGACCGCGGCCTTGGTGTTCTTGCAGCCCTTGAGTACGGCGGTGCCGGAGCCGCCGATGTTGCCGGTGGTCTTGCCGTTCGCGTCCCACTGCGGCATCGGGGCGACCGCCCACTTGCCCGCCGCGCCCTTGGCGTTCTCCTCCAGGAGTGCGGTGAACCAGACCGGGCCGACGTAGCTCGCGACGCTGCCGTCGTCGAAGCGCTTGTACCAGTCGGGGGTGAAGGTCGGGTCCGAGGAGACGGCCTTCTTGTCGAGCAGTTGCTGCCAGTACTGGGTGACCTTCTGCGTGCCCGGTTCGGTCATCGAGACCTTCCAGGTGTCGCCCTCGGGCTTGAACCAGCTGCCGCCGTTCTGCCAGGCCATGCCCGCGTACCACCACGGGTCGTTGCCGCCGAACGCCGAGTAGGCCACCGACGGGTCGGCCGTGTGCAGCGTGTCGGCCTGGCGGGCGAACTCGTCCCAGGTCTTGGGCGGGGTCAGGTTGTGCTTGGCGAACACGTCGGTGCGGTAGAACATCGCGACCGGGCCGGTGTCCACGGGGATGCCGTAGGTCTTGCCGGCGACGCTCATCTGCGACCAGGCGCCGGCGGAGTACTTGGCCTTGACCGCCGAGGCCTCCTTGTCCACGTCCTGGAGCGCGCCCTCGACCAGGAAGCTGGGCAGCGTCTCGTAGCCCATCTGCGCCAGGCACGGCGCGTTGTTCGCCTTCACCGCGGCGAGCATCTTGGCGTAGCCGCCCTTGGAGCCGGGCTCGACCTTGTTGTAGCTGACCCGGATGTCGGGGTGGGACGCGTTGAACGCGTTCACGGCCTTCTCATAGGCCGGGTTCCAGCCCCAGAAGTCGAGCTGTGCGGTGCCGCCGGACGCCTTGTCGCCCGAGGCTGCCTTGTCGGCGCCGTCCTTCTTGTCACCGGAGTCCGAGCCGCAGGCGGTGAGCGCGGTCAACGCCGCGACGGTGACCGCGACGGCTGCGCGACGAGCCGTGCGGCGGCCGATGCGCGGGCGGGTGCTGGCCCACATGGTGGCCGTCCCTTCATAGGGGCAGGGCTCGACGGAGCCCGGCGGGGCGGAGGCATTGGGAGGATGTCTGGCCGCCGATCATGTGCCCTGCCCGACGGGGCGTCAACGGGTTGCCGCACGGTTCGTGGTTTTGTCGAGGTGATCCGCAAGAAAAGTCCAAGTGGCCGGTCACCGCGTGGCAACCAGAGTGAACCAGAGAGTATCGATCCAGGTCGGAGCCCTGGAGACAGGGGTGAGTGGGTTCAGAAAAGTCCACGATGCTGTGAAGAAGAGTGCATATCCGGGGCGGGTGCCTCGGGCACGATGATCCGGACCCACCGCACCGGATCTGCCCGAGGAGCGTCTTGACCACCCCCAGCCTCGTCCCGAGTCGAGACGGCTTCACCCTCGACGGCAGGCCGTTTCGTCTGCTCGCCGGTGCCCTGCACTACTTCCGCGTCCACCCCGCGCAGTGGGACGACCGACTGGCCCGGCTGCGCGGCCTGGGCCTGAACACGGTCGAGACGTACGTCGCCTGGAACCTGCACGAGCCGACCCCGGGCACCTTCGACTTCACCGGCGGCAAGGACCTGGTCGCGTTCCTGCGCGCGGCCGAGCGCCAGGGGCTGAAGGCGATCGTGCGGCCCGGCCCGTACATCTGCGCCGAGTGGGAGTTCGGCGGCCTGCCCGCCTGGCTGCTCAAGGACCCGGGGATGCGGCTGCGCTGCTCCCACCCGCCGTATCTGGCCGCGGTGGACCGCTGGCTGGACGCGGTGATGCCGCTGGTCGAACCGCTGCTCGCGGAGCACGGCGGGCCGGTGATCGCCCTCCAGGTGGAGAACGAGTACGGCAGCTACGGCAACGACGTGGCCTATCTGCGGCACCTGGTCGACGGGATGCGCCGGCGCGGCGCGAGCGGGCTGCTGTTCACCTCCGACGGGCCGACCGAGCCGATGCTCCAGGGCGGCACGGTGGCCGGGGTGTTGCCGACGGTGAACTTCGGCTCGCGCGCCGACGAGTCCTTCGCGGCGCTGCGCCGCTGGTCGCCGGACGGGCCGCCGGTGTGCATGGAGTTCTGGAACGGCTGGTTCGACCACTGGCGCGACCCGCACCACGTGCGGGACGCGGCGGACGCGGCGGGCGTGCTGGACGACATGCTCGCGGCCGGCGCGTCGGTGAACCTGTACATGGCGCACGGCGGCACCAACTTCGGGCTGATGAACGGCGCCAACGAGCAGGAGGGCGTCTACCAGCCGACGATCACCAGCTACGACTACGACGCGCCGATCGGCGAGGCGGGCGAACTCACCGAGAAGTATTGGGCGTTCCGCGAGGTGATCGGCCGCTACGCGCCGCTGCCCGACGAGCCGCCGCCGGCGCTGCCGGCGCGCGTGAAGCTCGGCGAGGTGGCGCTGCCGTCCTCCGCGCCGCTGCTCGCGCACGTCGAGGACCTGTCCGCGCCGGTGTACTCGCCGAACACGCTGACCATGGAGGAGTTGGACCAGGCGTACGGGTTCACCCTGTACCGCACGTGGGTCAGCGGCCCGCGCGAGAGTGCGCCGCTGTTCGTGGACGGACTGGCCGACCGGGCCCAGGTGTTCCTGGACGGGGTGCCGGTCGCGGTGCTCGATCGCAGCGAGGGGCGCACCGCGTCGTGCGAGTTGTCCGTGCCCGCCGGCGGCGCGCGGTTGGATCTGCTGGTGGAGAACTGCGGCCGGGTCAACTACGGGCCGGGCCTGCACGACCGCAAGGGCATCAGGGAGGGTGTGCGGTGGGAGCGGCAGCGCCTGTTCGGCTGGCAGATGTATCCGCTGCCGCTGGACGCGTCGGGGGGACCGGTGTTGCCGGACGCCTCGGGGCCGATCCCGGCGGGTGTTCCGGTGGTGCGTAGCGGCACGTTCGACGTGGCGACGGTCGGCGACACGTTCGTCCGGCTCGACGGCTGGACCAAGGGCCTGGTGTGGATCAACGGCTTCCTGCTCGGCCGCTATTGGTCGGCGGGGCCGCAGCGCACGCTCTATGTGCCGGCGCCGGTGTTGCGGGAGGGGGAGAACACGGTGACCGTGCTGGAGCTGCACGGTCCCGGCGGGGCGCACGTGACCTTCACGGACACTCCCGACCTGGGCGAGCCCGCGGCGGCGCCGGTCCTGTAGCCGGAGGAACCTCGGGGGCGACCAGGGCGTGTCTTCAGACCCCCGTCGGGCTCCGCGGCGTCCGGTGCCGTGCATCGGCGTGCCGGAGAAGCAGGTGCATAGTGGTTCTATTCGCCTGTTTCTCCGGGGCGGCGAGGTGCGGTGCCGGGCGTCGTGGAGCTCGGCGGGGGTCTGAAGACACGCCCTGGGTCCGCGTCCGGTTCGCTGACCCCGCCGCGGCGGGCCAGGTCGACGAACAGCCGGGCCGAGCGCTCCCGGGAGTCCTCGCGGCAGACCAGCATGATGCCGCGCCACAGCGGCGGGTCGAGCGAGCGGATCGAGGCCGAGTCGCCGAAGACGTCCTCGGCCACGTCCCGGTACCACAGCAGCGAGCCCTCGCCGTTGAGGACGCCCGCGACCCAGTTGACCCGGTCGTTGTGCTCGCAGCGGGCGAGCGGACGCACGCCCATCTCGGCGAACATCGCCTCGAACTGCGAGCGCCGCTCGCTGCCGCGCTCGGGCAGCACCATCGGCAGGCCGTGCAGCGCGTTCCACGGCACCGGGTCGGGCAGCCGGGTGTCCGGCGGCGACACCAGCACCACCTCGGTCTCGGCCAGCCGGTAGGTGCGCAGGTCGCCGGGTCCGGGTGTGTCGGCCACCCCGATCGCGGCGGTACCCGCGCGGACCGCCGCGAGCACCGCCTCGCGCCCGTCGTGCCGGGTGACCTCGATCGGCGCCTCGGGGTGCTCGGCGGCGAACGCCGCGACCAGGC
This sequence comes from Embleya australiensis, assembly GCF_051903075.1. Classification (NCBI taxonomy): domain Bacteria; kingdom Bacillati; phylum Actinomycetota; class Actinomycetes; order Kitasatosporales; family Streptomycetaceae; genus Embleya; species Embleya australiensis. Next base: position 5,346,100 of record NZ_CP182422.1, on the reverse strand, counting down.
GGGCGACATGGCCGATCGCGAGGGTGGACGTGGTGGCCACGGTCAGGGTCGGCTCGGACGCCGCGCCGACCGGCCGTCCGATGTCCTCGATCGCGGTGACCGTGTCGAGCACCGTGCGGGCGAGCCGGACCACCCTGGAGCCCTCGGCGGTCAGGCCCACCGTGCGCCCTTCGCGTACGAACAGCTCGGCCCCCAGCTCGTGTTCGAGCGCCTTCAGGGCGCGGGACAGCGCGGACTGGGCGACGTAGAGGGCTTCCGCGGCCGCGGTCATGGTGCCGAAGTTCGCGACGGCGACGAGGTAACGCAGCTGCTGGAGGGTCACGCGCCGCACCCTAACGGTCACGCCGCCCGCACCGGCAGGGGTTCGAAACGGGCAATTCGCGTACGTCGCCGAGTCGTCGGGACGCTCACGCCGGATCGGTAGGGCATGGATGCATGCCGTACGGGCAAGAGTCGTCGCCGTTCCGGAACTGGGATCGTGATCGGTCCGGTGGGCCGGGGCGCCGCGTGTCGGCCGGGTATCGCCCCGGTGTCGCCCGGGTGCGGCGGGGTTCGACGGGCGCTCGTGGGGGTGTGGGCGAGCGGAGGGGCGCCGGCCGGTTCGTCGTTGACTCCTGGATGGCCGAAACCGACGATACGGCGCGGTGGTTCGACTGCCGCCGATTCTTCGATTCCGTACCGCTTTCCACGGTTACACGGTCTTTCCATCGCGACATGCACGTTTTCCCACCGCCACGGACGCCCCGACTCGGGCGTCACCGGGGCAATTCGCCATGCCCGCCCCTACGTTCGCGCCCCTGCCGCTCGCACCGACCGGTTCCTCGCAGGTTTCCCGGATGGAGGCACTTGCCCATGACGTCGACGTCCCCGCGTCGCGATCAGGTTCTCGCGGTGAGCCCCCTGGGGCGCCCCGACGCCCGACTCGTGATCGCCGCACATCGGGCCGGCGCGCTCGCGGTGCTCGACCTCGGCCGGGAACGCGAGCCGGCGCTGGCCGAGTTGGCCCGCGCGGGCGTGCTTGCGGGCTTCGGCGTACGGGTCCCGGTGGGTTGTCCGCTCGGGCCGCGGGAGCTGCCCGAGCAGGTGGACACGGTGCTGCTCGCGCCCGACGCGCCGTGGTCGATCGCCGACGCCGGTCCCGGACGGCGGGTCCTGGTCGAGGTCACGTGCGCCGAGCAGGCGCACGCGGCGGTGGCCGGCGGCGCGGCGGGGGTGATCGCGCGAGGCGCCGAAAGCGGCGGCCGATGCGGCGAGTTGACCACATTCGTGCTGCTTCAGCAGTTGCTCGCGGACGCGCGGGTGACGGTACCGGTGTGGGCGGCCGGCGGGATCGGGCCGCACACCGCCGCCGCGGCGGTCGCGGGCGGTGCCGCCGGGGTGCTGCTCGACACCCAGCTGGCCCTGGTCGCGGAGAGCACGCTGCCGGCCGATGTGGCGGCGGCGGTTCGGGCGATGGACGGCAGCGAGACGGTCGTGATTCGGGGGCATCGGGTCTATCGCCGGCCGGATCTGCCGATCGACCGCCTCGCTGCGGCGGCGGCCGGCGATCTCGGCCTCGCACTGGGCGCGGGCGGACTGCATCGCGAGTTGTTGCCGGTCGGGCAGGACGGCGGGTCGGCCGCCCGGCTCGCGGATCGGCACGGCACCGCCGGTCGGGTGGTGTGCGCGGTACGCGAGGCGATCGTGGACCACGTGGCCTCGGCCGCCCGGCACGGTGCGCGGCTGCGGCCGGTACAGGGGCCGATGACGCGGGTGAGCGACCGGGCCGCCTTCGCGCACGAGGTGGCCCGGGCGGGCGGGTTGCCCTTTCTGGCGCTGTCCCTGCTGCGCGGCCCCGAGGTGCGCGCGCTGCTCGCGGAGACCGGCGCGCTGCTCGGCGATCTGCCGTGGGGTGCGGGCCTGTTGGGCTTCGCGCCGCCGGAGTTGCGCGAGGAGCAGGTGGCCGCGGTGCTCGCCGCCCGCCCGCCGTATGCGCTGATCGCGGGTGGTCGGCCGGATCGGGCCGCGCCGTTGGAGGCCGCCGGGATCCGCACCTACCTGCACGCGCCCTCCCCCGGGCTGCTGGACCAGTTCCTGCGCGAGGGCGCCCGGCGGTTCGTCTTCGAGGGCACCGAATGCGGCGGGCACGTCGGGCCGCGCGCCAGTTTCCCGCTGTGGGAGGCGCAGGTGGACACGCTGCTCGCCTTCGCAGAGCGGCACGGCGGCGCGGCCGGGTTGGACCTGCTGTTCGCGGGCGGGATCCACGACGCGCGTTCGGCGGCGATGGTGGCCGCGGCGACGGCGCCGCTGGTCGAGCGCGGTGCCTCGGTCGGCGTGCTGATGGGCACCGCGTACCTGTTCACCCGCGAGGCGGTGGCGGGCGGGGCGATCGTGCCCGGGTTCCAGGCCGCGGCGGTCGAGTGCGCGGCGACCGCGCTGGTCCAGACCGCGCCGGGGCATGCCACGCGCTGTGCCGACACGCCGTTCGTGGCCGCGTTCGAGGCCCGTCGGCGCGATCTGGAGTCGCGCGGGGTGCCGGCCCGCGAGGTGTGGGCCGAGTTGGAGCGGCTGAACCTGGGCCGGTTGCGGATCGCCGGCAAGGGGCTGCGCCGGGAGGCGGACGGGCTGGTCGCGGTGGACCCGGACGCGCAGCGCCGGGAGGGCATGTTCATGCTGGGCCAGGCCGCGGTGTTGCGGTCCGCGCCGACCGACGTGGCCGCGCTGCATCGCGAGGTCACCACCGGGTCGGCCGCGTGGCTGGCCCGCCGGGTGCGCGAGGTGGGCGGGGCGGACCGACCGGCCCCGCCCCGGCCGCAGGACGTGGCGATCGTGGGCATGGCCTGTGTGCTTCCCGGTGCGCCGGACCTGGCGAGCTATTGGCGCAACATCCTGGCCGGCGTGGACGCGGTGACCGAGGTGCCGCGCGAACGCTGGGACACCGAGCGGTACTTCGCGCCGAGCACCGAACCGGGCGCGACCGCGCGCGGCTCGGTCCGCGGCGCGGCGCCGGGAGCGGTGCCGGCCGGGCGGACGCCGTCCAAGTGGGGCGGGTTCGTGCCCGCGATCGGCTTCGACGCGACCGGTTACGGCATCCCGCCCGCCTCGCTCGCCGCGATCGAACCGGCCCAACTGCTGGCGCTGCACGTGGCGTCGGGGGCATTGGCCGATGCCGGCTACGGCCCCGGGCGGGCCTTCGCCCGGGAGCGGACCTCGGTGATCTTCGGCGCCGAGGCGGGTACCGACCTGGCCGGCGCGTACGGGTTCCGGGCCTTGTTCCCGGGGTACTTCGGCGCGCTGCCGGCCGATCTGGATCGGCAACTGCCCGCCCCCACCGAGGACTCCTTCCCCGGCGTGCTGGCCAATGTGATCGCCGGCCGGATCGCCAACCGGCTCGATCTGGGCGGGGTCAACTTCACCGTGGACGCCGCGTGCGCGGCCTCGCTGGCCGCACTCGACCTGGCCTGCAAGGAACTGAACACCGGGTCCAGCGATCTGGTCCTGTGCGGCGGGGTGGACACCCACAACGGGATCAACGACTACCTGATGTTCTCCTCGGTGCGGGCGTTGTCGCCGACCGGGCGGTGCGCGACGTTCGACGCGGACGCGGACGGGATCGCGCTGGGCGAGGGCGCGGTGTGCGTGCTGCTCAAGCGGCTCGCGGACGCCGAACGGGACGGCGACCGGATCTACGCGGTGGTCAAGGGCGTCGGCGGGTCCAGCGACGGCCGCTCGCTGGGGTTGACCGCGCCGCGCCCCGAGGGCCAGCGGCGGGCGCTGGAGCGTGCCTACCGGGCGGCGGGCGTGTCGCCGGCGCGGGTCGGCCTGGTCGAGGCGCACGGCACCGGGACGGTGGTCGGCGACCGGGCCGAACTGGACACCCTCACCGAGGTGTTCACGGCGCATGGGGCCGCTCCCGGCGCCTGCGCGGTGGGCTCGGTGAAGTCGCAGATCGGCCACACGAAGTGTGCGGCCGGGCTGGCCGGGTTGGCCAAGGCGGCGCTCGCGGTGCACTTCGGGGTGCGTCCGCCGACGCTGCACCTGCGCCGACCGCCGGACGCGGGGCCGTTCGTGTTCGACAACCGGGCCCGCCCGTGGACGGCGCCGGTGGGCGAACGCATCGCGGGGGTGAGTGCGTTCGGCTTCGGGGGCACCAACTTCCACGCGGTGTTGGCCGGTGCGGAGCCTGGCGGGGTGAGCGGACCCGGTGGCGCCGATGCCGCTTGGCCGGTCGAACTGTTCTGCTTTCGCGGCGCGGATCGGGCGGCGGCACTCGCGGCCCTCGATCGGCTGGCGGCGCGGCTGGATGCGGGCGAGGACCTGCCGTTGCGGGGGTTGGCGGCGATCGCGGATGAAGTGGTCGAGCCCGGGTCGGGTGCCGAGATCCCGGTGTGGATCGCTTTCGTTGCGGCTGATCACGCGGATCTGCGGGTGAAGCTGACCCTGGCCCGGGCGGGGGCGGCCGATGCCGCGGGCGAGATCTTCCACCGGAAGGACGCGGAGGTGGGGGCGGAGGCCGGGCTCGGCACGGAAGCGGGGGCCGGAGCGGGTGGGCAGGTGGCGTTTTTGTATCCCGGGCAGGGGAGTCAGCGGCCGGGGATGCTTGCCGATCTGTTTGCCCGGTTTCCCGAACTGTGCGACGGGCTGCGGGACATCGATCCCGAGTGTGTGCGGGCCATGTTTCCGGCGGCGGCTTTCGACGCGGAGGAGCGGGCCGCGCAGGCGGCGCGGCTCACCGATACCCGCCGGGCGCAGCCCGCGCTCGGGGTGGCGGCGGTCGCGCTGACCCGGCTGCTCGACCGGTTCGGGGTGTGGCCGGACCAGGTCGCGGGGCACAGCTACGGCGAGGTGGCCGCGTTGTGGTCGGCGGGCGTGCTGGCCACCGGGGACCTGGGCCGGCTCGGCGAGGTGCGCGCGGCGGCGGTGCTGGGGGCCGCCGGCGCGGAACCCGGTGCGATGGCGGCGGTCACGGCCGGCGCGGACCGGGTGGCCGAGGTGCTGGCCGGGATCGACGACGTGGTGCTCGCGAACCGCAACACGCCGACCCAGACCGTGGTGTCCGGCCCGGAGGCGGCCCTGACCTCGGCGATCACCGCACTGGCCGAGGCGGGCCTGTCGGCCCGGCGGCTGCCGGTGGCGTGTGCGTTTCACAGTCCCGTGGTCGCGGCGGCGGCCGACACCCTCGCGGTCGCCGTCGCGGACCTGGACATACGTCCGCCCAGGATCCCGGTGTGGTCCAACGGCACCGCGGCGCGCTACCCGGGCGCGCCCGCCTACATCCGGGCGCTGATGGCCCGTCAGGTGGCCGAGCCGGTGCGGTTCGCCGAGCAGATCGAGGCGATGTACGCGGCGGGGGTGCGGATCTTCGTCGAGGCCGGACCGGGCCGGGCGCTGACCGGGATGGTCGGAGCCATCCTCGGCGACCGGCCGCACACCGCGGTGGCCTGCGACGTCCCCGGCGAGGACGGCCTGCGCCGACTGCTCACCGCGCTCGCCGAACTCGCCGTCGCCGGCGTGCCGGTGCGGGTCGCGGGCGGGCTGGCCGGGCGGGTGCGGCCGGAGGACGTCGAGCCCGGCCCGCGACCGGCCTGGACGGTGGACGGCCATCTGGTGCGGACCGCCGACGGCCGGCCGGTGGCGGGTGGGCTGCGCCCGGCGACCCCGGTGGCCCCGCTGCCGACCGGGCCGGTGGCCGAGTCGGGTGTGCCAGAGCGCTCGGCGCGGGACGCGGTGGTGCTCGAATACCTGGCCGGCGCGCGGGCCGCGGTCGCCGCACAGCGTGAGGTGCTGCTCGGCTACCTGGGCGTACCGGGCGGGGTTCCCGAGTCGCCGCCGATCGTGCCCGCACCGGAGCCGACTCCCGTGCGGGTGGAGCCGGCTCCGGTGCGGGTGAAACCGGACACACCGGCCGCACCGGCCGGGCCGGCCGGGCCGCTCACACCCGCGCAGGTGTTGGACGTGGTCCTCGACATCGTGGGCACCCGGACCGGCTATCCGAAGGACATGCTCGATCCGGCCCTGGACCTGGAGGCGGACCTGTCCGTCGACTCGATCAAACGCACCGAGATCATCGGCGAACTGGCGCTGCGGTTGCGCCTTGCCGGCGGCGCGGGCGTCGCGGGCACGGCCGACGCCGAGCCGGTCGACGCGGAGGTGATCGAGCGGCTGGCCAGGGTCAAGACGATCGACGCGATCGTGGCCGGGGTGCTGGAGGCGGGGACCGCCGGGAACGAACGGGCGGTGCCGATCGAGCCGATGGTGGACGAGCGCGCCGCTCCCCTCGCCGGCCGGCCCACCCGGCATGTCGTCGAGTGTGTGCCGATCGAAGAGCCGCCCGCCGCAGCACCCGGGGATTCGGAAAGCCCTTCCCCCGAAGGGCGGTTGCGTGGCCGTCGCGTGGTGCTGGTCGAGGACGGGGGCGGCGTCGCCTGGGCGCTGGCCGATGCACTGGCCGCGCACGGGGTCGTGGTGGAGTCGCGGGCGCGGGATCGGGTCGAGGCGGGTGCGGATCCGGGCTGGACGGAGGTGGACACGCTCGTACACCTCGGCGCGCTCGCCGACGGTCCCGACCCCGTGTTCCCGGACGCCTTCGCGCTGTTGCGGGACGCGCTCGTGGCCGGCGTACGGCAGGTGTTCCTGGTCACCGCCGGCGGTGGTCGGTTCGGCCGGGGTCCGGAGGCCGCAGGGCCGGATCCGGTACCGGGGGCGGGGTTGGCCGGGTTCGCCCGGGCCGCCGCGCTGGAGTATCCCGATCGGGTGGTCCGGGTGCTGGACCTGGATGCCAAGACCGAACCCGCCCGGCTCGCCCACCGGCTCCTAGCCGAACTGGGCCGCACCCCCGATCGGCCCCGGCCCGGCGCACCGGTCCTGCTCGGCCTGGCCGGCGAACACCGGCTGACCCTGCGTCCTCGGCCGGCGCCGCTCCCGGACCTGCCCCCCGCCGACCGGGACGCCCTGCTGCGCGAGCGCATCGGCCCGGCCTCGGTGGTGCTGCTGACCGGCGGCGCGCGGGGCATCACCGCCCGCGCGGCGATCGGCCTGGCCCGGGCCACCGGGTGCCACATCGAACTCCTCGGTCGCACCGGCCTCGACGACGAGCCGGAGCCGCAAGCGCTCGCCGCCGCGCCGGACGCGCCCGCGCTGCGGGCCGCGTTGATCGCGGGCGGGATGCGCGAACCGGCCCTGATCGAGGCCGAGTCGACCCGGATCCTGCACCGCCGCGAAGTGCGGGCCACGCTGGCCGAGACGGCCGAGCACGCCGCCTCGGTACGGCTGCACGCGGCCGACGTCACCGACGCCGACGCGGTCCGCAGGGTCCTGACCGGCATCGCCGAGCGGCACGGCCGGCTGGACGGCATCGTGCACGGCGCGGGGGTGCTGGCCGATCGGCTGTTGGCGGACAAGAGCGCGGAGTCGTGCCGACGGGTGTTCGCCACGAAGGTGGCCGGGGCCCGGGCCCTGGTCGCGGCGCTGCGCACACTGCGCCCGACCCTGGCTCCGCCGGCGTTCCTGGCCATGTTCGGCAGCGTGGCCGGGGTGTACGGCAACCGGGGCCAGACCGACTACGCGGCGGCCAACGACGCCCTGGCCACCCTCGCGTGGCACTGGTCGGCCGGGTCCGACGACACTCTCGCGCCGGTGGCCCGGCGGGTGGTGACGGTCGACTGGGGTCCGTGGGCGGCGACCGGCGGCGGCATGGTGACGGCGGAGTTGGCCCGCGAATACGCCCGACGCGGCGTGCCGTTGATCGATCCGGAACACGGTGTGCGGGCGCTGCTGGACGAACTGGCCGCCGGTACGGACCCGCAGGCCGTGTACGTCTGCCTGCCGGCCGACGGGTCGGTGGCCGGGTGAGCGCGCGCGGCCCGCGTCCGGACGATGCGGCGATCGTCGGGATCGGTGCGATCTTCCCGGGCGCGGCCGGGCCCGACACGTTGTGGCGGCTGGTCGAGTCGGGGGTGGACGCGATCACCGACGTGCCGCCGCATCGGTGGGATCCGGCGCTGCACTACGCGCCGGGCACGGCCGGCGAGCCCGCTCGCGGCGACCGGTTCTACTGCCGGCGCGGCGGTTTCGTGGACGACCTGGCCACGTTCGATCCGGTGCGCTTCGGCATCATGCCCGCCGTGGTCGCCGGCGCCGAACCGGACCAGTTGCTGGCATTGCGGGCCGCCGCCGAGGCGATCGCCGACGCGGGTGGCGAGGCCCGACTGCCGGACCGGTCCCGGGTCGGCGTGGTCTTCGGTCGTGGCGGCTACATGGGCGTGGCCACCGCACGGCTCGATCAGCGGGTTCGCACGGCGCATCAACTGGCGGCCCTACTCGGCGAGTTGGCGCCGGAGCTGGATCGGGACCGAGTGGCCGCGATCCGGGAGGCGTTCCAGGCGTCGCTCGGCCCGGAGCAACCCGAGGCGTCGATCGGCCTGGTGCCGAGTTTCACGGCGTCCCGGATCGCCAACCGACTGGACCTGGGTGGGCCCGCCTACACGCTGGACGCGGCCTGCGCGACCTCGCTGCTCGCCCTGGACCAGGCCGCCGCCGAGTTGCGGTCCGGGCGTTGCGACGCGGTGATCGCGGGCGCCGCGCACCACTGCCACATCGCCACGTTGTGGAGCGTGTTCACCCAGTTGCGGGCGCTCAGCGCGAGCGAGCACATCCGGCCGTTCGATCGGGCGGCCGACGGCACGCTGATCGCCGAGGGCACCGGCGCGGTGCTGCTCAAGCGTTTCGCCGACGCCGAACGCGACGGCGACCGGGTGTACGCGGTGGTGCGCGGCGTCGGCGTGTCGAGTGACGGCCGGGCCGCGAGTCTGCTGAGTCCGCTGGTGGACGGGCAGGTCCGGGCGCTGGAACAGGCGTGGCGGGCCGCCGGGTTGGATCCGACGGAACCGGGTCTGCTCGGTCTGGTCGAGGCGCACGGGACCGGTACCCCCGTCGGGGACGAGGCGGAACTCCTCACGCTGGGCAAGGTGTTCGGGCCGCGTGTGGGCAACGGGCCGGCGGATGTCGCGCTCGGCACGATCAAGTCCAACATCGGTCACACGATGCAGGCGTCGGGGATGGCCGGTCTGCTCAAGGCGGCACTCGCCCTGCATCACCGCACGTTGCCGCCGACCCTGCATGTCGACGATCCGCATCCGGGCTTCGCCGGCACCCGGATGCGCCCGCAGGGTCGGGCCGAGGCGTGGCCGGCCAACCCGGTGGGCGGGCGGCTGGCGGCGGTCGACGCGTTCGGCTTCGGCGGGGTGAACGCGCACGCGGTGCTGGAGCAGCCGCCGGCAGGGCGGGCGGTGGCGCTGCCGACCGGGGGCCGGCCGTCGGCGGGCGAGGGCGAGCTTCCCGATGTGCTCACGCTGGCCGCCGATTCGGTGCCCGATTTGCTCCGCCTGCTCGCCGATCGGGCGGCCCTGGGCGGGTCGACCGGTTCGGCCGTCTCCGCCGGCCCCTGTCGGCTCGCGGTCGCCGATCCGACGCCGAAGCGGCTCGCGCTGGCCGCGCGTGCCGTGGAGCGCGGGGTGCCGTGGCGCGGCCGGGCCGAGATCTGGTTCACCCCGCGTCCGCTGCTCGGGCCGCACGCGGCGAATCCGGGGCGGGTCGCGTTCCTGTTTCCCGGTCTGGAGCCGGAGATATCGCCGCGCCTGGACGATCTGGCCGATGCGTACGGCCGGCCCCGGCCCGAGACCACCGGCGCCGAGGACCTCGTCGGCCGGGCGGTGGACGCGCTGACCGCAGGCCGGTTCCTGGCCGCCGAGCTGGAACGGGCGGGTCTGGTACCGGATCTGCTGGCCGGGCACAGCATGGGCGAGTGGACCGCGATGGTGGTCGCCGGGATGTACCCGCGCACGGCGGTGGACGGCTTCCTCGCGTCGCTGCGCCCGGACTCGCTGGACGTCCCGGACCTGGTCTATGCGGCGGTGGGCTGCGGCGTCGCGGTAGCCGAACGGCACGTGGGCGCCGAACCGGTGGTGGTCTCGCACGACAACTGCCCCAACCAGAGCGTGATTTGCGGACCGGCCGATGCCGTCACCGAGGTTCTGGGTCGGCTGCGCCGGGAGGGCTTGATGGGTGGCGAACTGCCGTTCCGGTCCGGCTTCCACACCCCGATGTGGGCGCCCTACCTGGGGCAGGTGGCCGACGCGTTCGAGCAACTGCCGCTGTGTACCCCGCGCCTGCCGGTGTGGTCGGCGACCTCCATCGCGCCGTATCCGGCGGATGCCGCCTCGGTTCGCGAGCTGACCGTACGTCATCTCCTCGAACCGGTGCGGTTCCGGGAGTTGATCGAGGAGCTGTACGCGGGCGGTGTACGGGTGTTCGTCCAGCCCGGCGCGGGCAGCCTGGTCGGCTTCGTGCACGACTCCCTGCGCGGCTGCGACGCGCTGGCCGTGGCCGCCCACTCCACGCTGCGCCCTGGCCTGGCGGGCTTCCGCCGAGCGCTGGCGGCGTTGTGGGTGGAGGGCGCGGCGATCGATCCCCAGGGGCCGGCACGAACGGGCCCGCCCGCGGCCGAGCGGGAGTCCGGGCCCGTCGGCGACTTCACCGCCGCACGACCGCCCGCCGGGCCGATCGTCCGGCTCGACCTCGGCTCCCCCGTGGTCTCGTTGGGACCGGCCGCCGGATCGCTGCGATTGACCGGTACGTCCCGCCCGCCCGCCACATCCACGCATCCGGTGCTGGCGGCGTTCCACGCGACGCTCGCCGAGGCCGAGCGCACGGTGGCGGCGGCCATGGCAGCGGGAATGGCCGGCGAAGCCGAGACGCCCGGGTTGCCCGCGACGCCGCCCGGCCGCGCGGGCACCGGCACCGACTCGCGCCGGGCGTACCGCTTCTCGCTCGTCGACCACCCCTACGTCCGCGACCACTGCGTCTACGAGCAGCCCGAGTGGTGGCCGGACCCCGCGGATCGGTTCCCGGTAGTGCCGATGACCACGCTGGTCCGGCTGGCCGGCGACGAGGCGCTGAGCGCGGCCGGGCCGGGTCGGGTGGTCGTCGGGTATCGGGACGTACGCTCCCTGCGCTGGTTGCCGGTGGCTCCGCCGACCGACACCGAACTGGTCCGCACCACCATGGACCCGGACCGGATCCGGATCGCGTTCGGCCGTTACATGTCCGCCGAGGTGCTGCTCGCGGACGAGGCCGCCGCCCACCCGGCACCGGCCCCCGACCGCACACCGCTGACCGGCGAGACCCCCGCGCCGGTGCGCGCGCCGGATCTGTACGGGGACCGCTGGATGTTCCACGGACCCGGATTCGCCGGAGTCGAGCAGGTGTTGACCGTCGCCGACGACGGCATCCGGGGCATCCTGCGTGCGCTGCCCGCGCCCGGGGCGCTCCTCGACGCGGCCGGGCAACTGCTGGGCCACTGGATGCAGTTGCGGTTGACCACGGACCGCCTGGTGTTCCCCATGTCGGTGGCGGCGATCGACGGGTACGGACCGGAACCCGAGCCGGGCGCCCGGCTGTTGGCCACCGCCCGAATCCGGGAGATCGGCCCCACCACGGTGCGCGGTGACGTCGAGTTGGTCGACCCGGGCACGGGCGCGGTGCGGATCCGGGTGCACGACTGGGTCTATCGCCGGTTCGCCGCCGACGAGCGGGTGTGGCCGATGAAGTTCACCCCGCACACCACCGGCATCGCCGAGCCGCAGCCGGAGGGCTGGTGTCTGCTGCGCACGCGGTGGCCCGACCCCGCCGCGCAGGACCTGGTGACCCGCCGCTACCTGGACACCGCCGAGCGGGCCGAGTTCGCCGCCCAGGCCCCCCGGGACCGCCAAGGGTGGCTGCTTCGGCGGGTCGCGGCCAAGGACGCGGCCCGGCACCACCTATGGGCGCACGGGCACGGTCCGCTGTACCCGGCCCAGATCCGGATCGACACCGCCGACCCCGGCCGCCCGCTCGCGCACGTGGTTGCCGAGCCCGATGCCCTCGCCCCGACCCCGCTGCACGTCGCCATCGCGCACCACCACCGCCTGGGGGTGGCCGTCGCGGGCCCGGGACCGCTCGGCATCGCCGTCGCCCGCCTCGACCCCGAAGGCTCACCCCCGGCCCCCGACACACACGACTTGCCGGCCGCGCTCGTGGGATCCGACAGCGAGCCGCGCGAGCTGTGGGCGCTGCGCCTTCGCTGTGCCAGGGAGGCGGCCGACCGTGCGGCCGGCACCGACCACCCATCGCACGTGGTGACCTCGGCCCGGCCCGTCGGCCCGCACGAGACAGAGCTCTCCGTCCGCCCCGCAGCGGCCGGCGGCGCCGAACTCCTCGTCCACACCCGGGACATCACCGACTCCGACGGCACCCGGATCGACCACTACGTGGTCGCGTGGACGAGCGCCCGGCAACCAGGAATCCCCACCACCTCACATGGGAGCACCCGATGAGCGCGGACCCGCACGCCGACCGGATCCTGGCCGAGGTGGCCGGGATGCTCGCCGAGATCGTCGGCGAGGAACTGCTGATCGCCGCCGAGATCACCCCGGACAGCGGCTTCGACGACGATCTGGCCCTGGAGAGCATCGAGTTCGTCGCGCTGGCCGGCCGGCTCCAGGAGCGCTACGGCGACCGGGTCGACTTCATCGCCTTCCTCGCCGACCTGGAGATCGAGGAGATCATGGCGATGACGGTCGGCCGCCTGGTCGAGCACATCGCGGCCTGTACCCGCACCGAGGCCGTCGGTGGTGCCGGTCGATGAGCGAGGTGCACGCGAACGACCTGCGCTTCCACGTCCAGCGGTTGTCCCCACCCGCCGACCGACCCGCACTGCGCACGCCGGTGGTCTTCCTGCACGGTCTGGTGTTGGACAATCTCTCCAGCTTCTACTACACGCTCGCCGCGCCGGTCGCCCGCGCGGGCGCCGAGGTCGTGCTCTACGACCAGCGCGGACACGGCCGCACCGAGCGGCCCCGCAGCGGATACGACCCGGACAGCGCGGTCGCCGATCTGGCCGCGCTGCTCGACGCGTGCGACGTACCGACCCCGGTACACCTGGTCGGCAACAGCTTCGGCGGGCTGATCGCGCTGCATGTCGCCCGGTCCAGGCCCGACCTGGTGGCGAGCCTGGTGCTGATCGAGGGCCAGTGCCTGGACGTCCCGGCCGACGCCGAACCGTACGCGGGCGGCTGGGTCGAGGAGATGGCCAACACGCTCAACCTGGCCGCGCTCGGCCTGGCGGCCCATCCCGGTCCGGAGCGGCTGCCCGTGGGGCCGGCGCGTAAGGCGGCCCGACTGCGGGCCGGCGCCGACGCGCTCCTGAACGGCACGACCCTGATCGAGGACGTCACCCTCCTGCGCGCCCCGACCGAGGCCGAACTCGCCGCGGTGACCTGCCCGGTGCTCGCGCTGTACGGCGAGTTGTCCGAACTGGCGCCACCTGCACGGCGGTTGGCCGAAGTGCTCCCGCACTGCACGCTCAGCGTGTTGCCCGGCGTCGCGCACACCGTGCTGCGTGAGGCCACCGCGCCCGTACTGGCCGCGCTGCTCGACTGGTTGCCCCGGCACGAGCCGGTGTCGATGCGGCCCGGGGTCGGCCGATGAGATTCATGTTCGTGGTGCCGCCGTTCGCCGGCCACGTCAACCCCACCGTCGCGGTCGCCGCCGCACTCGCCGAGCGTGGGCACGAGGCGGTGTGGTGCGGGCCGCCGGAGATCCTGGACCTGCTGCCGTTGGGCGCGAGGTTGTTCGCCACCGCCGACTCCCCCGGCGCCCCCGGCGGGTATGCCCGACTGCACGCGAGATGGCAACGGCTGCGCGGGGTGAGCGCGTTGCGCTTCCTGGTCGAGGAGACCCTGGTCCCGCTCGCGCACACCATGCTGCCCGGCGTCGCGGCGGCCGTGGCCGGCTACCGGCCGCACGTGGTCGTGGCCGACCAGCAGACCTTCGCCGGTGCCTTCGCCGCCGTGAAAGCCGGTGTCCCATGGGCTACTTCGGCGACCACTTCGGCCGAGTTCACCCGGCCGCTGGTGGGCTTTCCGAAGATCGCCGACTGGGTGCGGATCCGGATCGCCGAGGCGGCGGTGGCGGCCGGCGTACCCGGCGACTGCGATCCGCGCTTCTCGCCCCGGCTGGTGCTGGTCTTCTCCACCCCGGAACTGGTCGGCCTGACCGATCCGGTCCCGGCGCACCACTGCTACGTGGGCCCCGCGTTCGGCCGCCGGCCAGCGACGGTGGACTTCCCGTGGGACCGGCTCGATCCGGACCGCCGGCACGTCCTGGTCTCGCTCGGCACGCTCAACCGCGACGCCGGCGACCGGTTCTATCCGGCCGTGGTGGCCGCCACCCGCCCGCTCGCCGATCGACTCCAATTGATCCTGGCCGCGCCGGAGCGGCTGGCCGGGGCGCCCGCCGAGCATGTCCTGGTCCGCGAGTTCGTCCCGCAACTGGCCCTGCTCCCGCACCTGGACGCGGTGGTCACGCACGGCGGCCACAACACCGTATGTGAGGCGCTGGCGTTCGGCCTGCCGCTGGTGCTCGCCCCGATCCGGGACGACCAGCCGATCGTGGCGCGCCAGGTGGTGGCGGCCGGCGCCGGCGTCCGGGTGCGCTTCGGGCGCGCGCACGTACCCGAGTTGCGCGCGGCCGTCACCGACGCGCTGGATCGCCCCGAACTGCGTGCGGGCGCCGCCCGAATCCGTGCCTCGTTCGCCGCGGCCGGCGGCGCCGACGCCGCCGCCGAACGTCTGGAGAAGCTGTGCTGAATCCCGTGGACGGACCGTTTCCGTGGCTCGCCCTGCTGATCGGGCTCGGCCTGGCGGGCGGCACGCGCACCCTGCGCCGGCGGCTGCGCGCGCTGCCAACGCTGCCCGAATTGCCCACACCTGGCGCCGCATCGACGGAGGACCGGCAGACCGGTCCCTGGACATGCGTATCCGCGACCGGCGTCCACCCGGACGAGGCCACCGTCCGCGCGGCGGTCGCTCACGCGGAGGGGCACGACCTGCTCCTGCTCGATCTGGTTCCCGGCGACCTGTCCAGCGACGAACTACTCACCCTGCTTGCTCGGTTGGACCCTGTCCGCATCCACCGCGACCCGCTTGCCCGTGGCCGGGGCGCGGGCCACGCGCTGCTCGTGCACGAGGACGTGCTGCGCCGGGCCGCCGTGCCGGCCGACGACCTGGACGACCTCGACGGCCCAGGCCTGATCGAACTCATCGCCCGCCTCAAGCCGTTCGCCGCGCTCGGCACCGGGCACGCGGTCGCGCCCGGGTTGTCCGCGACGCGTCCCGACCCCGCGCTGCGCAAACGTCGGCTGCGGGCGAACGGGGTGCCGGTGTGGCCGACCCTGATCGGCAACCTGGGTGAGGCCGCCGCGTACGCCGGTGCGTGTGTGACCAGCCCGTTCTGGGGTGCGGTGGTCTTCCTGGCCATGTGGACGCAACCCTTCGCCGTGGTCGCCGGCCGCTCGCCGGTGCGCCCGCGCGACCTGGGCCGGGCCGGCGCGCTGCGTCCGTTCCTGGCCGTGCCGCGCTGGCTCCGCACGGTCTCCGGGCCCCGTCCGACCGCTGCGGCCAAGCGGCCGGCGCCGGATCCGGCAGCGCTGCGCCCGGCGTACGAGCGCAGCGTCGCCGACGGCCTCGACGCCTTCTTCGAGGACCGGCGCGACACCTGTCCGTGGTGCGGCTCGGACCGGCTCGCCGCGCACCGCCGGGTCCGCGACCACCTCCAGGGCAAGCCCGGCCGCTTCACCCTCGAACGGTGTCGGGATTGCGCGCACGTCTTCCAGAACCCGCGCCTGTCCCTCGCCGGACTCGACTACTACTACCGCGACTTCTACGACGGTCTCGGCGGCGCGGGCGCCGAGGCGCTGTTCGGCACCATGTCGCGGACCTACCGCGCCCGTGCCGAACTGCTGCGCCGACACACGCCGGAGGACTCCGGCCCACGCGCCTGGCTGGACGTGGGCACCGGCCACGGGCACATGTGCGTGGTCGGCCGCACCGTGCTCCCGGACACCGTCTTCGACGGCCTCGACATGGGCGACGGGGTCGCCGAGGCCGAGCGGCGCGGCTGGATCCGCACCGGGTACTGCGGTCAATTCCCGGAGCTGGCCGACGGCTTGGCGGGCGGCTACGACGCGGTCGGCATGCACCACTACCTGGAGCACACCCGCGATCCGCTCGCCGAACTCGACGCCGCCGCCAAGGTCCTGGTCCCGGGTGGCCGGTTGCTGATCGAACTGCCCGACCCGCAATGCCGGTACGGGCAGCTGCTGCGCGGCCTGTGGTTGCCGCTGTTCCAGCCCCAGCACCAGCACCTGATGCCCTGGCGCAACCTCGAAGCCGCGCTCCACGCCCGGGGGTTCACCGTGCTCGCGCGCGAACACGGCCGGGCGCATCAGGGCAACGACTTCACCGGCGCGGTCTCCCAGGCCCTCACCGCGCTCGGACCCGACCCGGCCATGCCGTGGGTCCCCGGCGGCCCGACCCCGCTGCGCCGGGCCCGCCGCGTCGCACTGGTCACGCTGTCCGTGCCGTGCTTCGTCGTGGCCGTACTGCTTGACGCCGTCGGCGCCGTGCTCGCCCGCGTGGCGGGCGAACACGGCATGAGCAACGCCTACCGTCTCCTCGCCCGAAAGGATCCGGGATGACCCGCCCGCACAGCGGCCCGCCGACGGCGGCGGCGCTGCCCACCGCTCGCGGTGCGGCGCCCGTGTTGCGCCTGGTGCCGTTCGCCTTCACGCAGGCGTTCGGCCGACCGCCGGCCGGGGTCTGGTCCGCGCCGTACGTGCTGCGCCGGACCGGCTCGCGGGCCGGGGCGGGCACCGCCGTGGCGCTGTCCTGGCGGGTGGTGGTCGCCGCCGCGCCGCGCGCCGACGGGAGGTTGCGGCTCGGCTCGATCGACCGGCCCGACGAGGGCGTCGAGGTGGACTCGAGGGGCGCCATCGGCCCGGTCCCGGAATGGGCCCGCCCGGTGCTCGCGGGCACCACCGGCGCGGGTGGGCTCGATCTGCTGGTACACACCGACCTGCCGGAGTGCACCGGGCTGTCCGCGGCCGTGCCGCTGGCCTGTACGGCGGCGCTGATCGAGGCGGCGTTCCACGACCCGGAGCCGGGCGATGCCCACCGGTCCCGCATCCGGCTCAGCGATCCACCGTTGGGTGCGGTGGCGCTGTTCGCCAGGCTCCGCCACGTGATGGTGTTCGGGGGCGATACCGGCGCGCCGAGCCACGTGCCGTTCGACCCGGATGGGCTCGGCCTGCGCTTCGTCCTGGCGGTGCCGAGGCGGGCGGGTGGCGCGGCCGGCGGGCCGATCGTGGGGCCGACCGCCGAGCCCGCTCGCAACGCCCTGGCCGCCGGCGCGATCGAGGCCCGCCCGCTGCCGGGCGCGGACGGGCCCACGATCGCGGTGGTACCGGGCGCCGCGCTCGCGGCCGTCCGCCGGGCGCTGGTGCACACCTACACCCGCGCCGGCGAACCGGCCCCGCGCGTTCTCAGCGCCGCACTCGGATCCCCCTGCACCCGGGTCGCGTAGGCCGACCCGGGCCGGGGCTCACACGTACTCGATCTCCTGGACCCCCTGGCGCCGGGAGTAGTCGAGCAGCGTCCGCACCTCGCGGCTGATCGGACCGCGCCCGCGCACCATGCCGACCGTCCGGATCAGCCTCGGGCTCATCGACCGCACGGCCACACTCGACGCGAACGGCTGGGCCAGGTCGGCGTACCAGAGCACCGATCCGTGCCCGGCCACCACGCACGGGATCCAGGCCCCCCGGTCGTCGGTCTCCATCGCCACCGTCGGCCGCACCCCGGCGGTGGCGAACAACATCTCGAAGTCGGCCCGCCGCGCGCTGCGCCGGGACGGCAGGATCATCGGCAACTCCTCCAGGTCCGTCCAGGAGACCGGATCCGGCAACCGGGTGTGCTTCGGCGAGACCAACACCACCTCGTACGAGCGCAGCGGCAACACCTCGAAGCCGCCGGGCGCGGGCAGGTCCACCATCGCGATGTCGGTCGCCCCCGAGCGCAGCGACGCGAACAGCGCCTCCCGGCTGTCCTGTCGGTCCACCACGATGTGCAACTCCGGGTACCGCTTGGCCAGTCCGGGCAGCAGGCAGCTCGTGCACTCGATCGCGAGCGTGGCGGTCGCGGCGAGGTGCACCGTACCGCTGTGCGTCGGCTCCTCGATGTGCACGAGGTCCTTGATCGCCTGCACGCCGCGCAGCACCTTGCGCGCGAGGTTGATCACCTGGGCCCCGGCCGCCGTGGGCACGAGGCCCCGGCCAACCCGGGCGAACAGGACGACGTTCAGCTCGCGTTCGAGGCTCTGCAACGACCGGGAGAGCGCGGGCTGCACGACGAACAACTCCTGTGCGGCGCCGGTCAGACTGCCGTGCTCGGCGACGGCGATGAGGTAGCGCAACTGTTGGAGGGTCACGGGGTATCGATGCCTCCGCCCGGGAGCAGGATTTCGACCCGCTCGTGTGCCCGGGTGCGGGATGACGTTCGGAGTGCCGCACGGTGCCTGTCGACCATGGTGTTCCTCCAGGGTGAGACGTGGTGCCGGGGGGCGACTGAAACGGGGCGCGACATCGATGACGGAGCGAGCGCGCGGGCCGACGCGGCGCCCGAGGCGACTGCCCCGAACACCGCGCCGGCCCGCCCGGCGGTGCCGCGTTGCGCTGCGACCGGCACGGTTCGGCCGGTGCGCCGTGGACGGATCGGGTAATCGGTTCGTTGCAATCCGTTCGCTACGACTGTGGATCAGAACCAGTTCACGGTCCAGCGAAACGCGGCGTCGGCTTTCGCCCCGACGGAATCGGTGGCGCTCACCTCCGTGGCGAACGTCCCCACACCCCACGCCCGACCCGAGATCACACACGTCGACGCGTTCAGGAACAGACCCGCCGGCAGATTCCGCCCGACGCACGAATACGGCCCGGTCCCACCCGAGACCCGAAGCGCCAGATTCACCTCCTGATTGAACTTCGACGTCTGCGCCCCCGGATCGGCGATCGCCACGGTCGACGGACCCGGACCGCCCGGGATCGCCTCGGGCGGCAACGGGATCACCCAGAGCGGGCTGTTCGCGCCTTCGGAGCCGACGTAGAGCGACTTGCCGTCGGGGGCGTACATCAGCGACTCGCCCTGGGTCGTGCTCGGCGCGGCGAACTTGGCGAGTTGCTGCCCGGGCGCCGAATACACGGTGATGTCCGAGTAGTTGCGGATCGCGAACGAGCGCCCGTCGGGCGCGAACGCGCCGTCGGTGGCGGTGTCCGGTGCCGGTCCGATCCGGGTGAGTTCGTTGACCTGGTCGCTGCGCAGGCGCGGCGGCGCCTGGTAGAGCGAGCCGGGCGCGCCGAAGAGTTTGCTCGCCACGTAGAGGCGGTTGTCGCGCGGGTCGATCAGCGCGGTCTCGGCGTCGTGCGCGCCGTCGGCGAAGCGCAGCGGGAAGCTCGTGGCCGGCACGGTGGCATCGGCGAGGGTCGCGGGCTCGGCGATGCGGTACAGCGTCACCTGGGTCCGGGTGGAGAAGTTGTTGCCGATGTCGGCCGCGAAGATCGCGGAGTTGCCCGCGTCGTCGGTGCCGACCGAAATCGCCTCCCAGTCGGTGTTGGTCGCGCCCGACACGTGCAACACCGCCACGGTGCGGCAGGTGTTCGAGTCGATCGCGAACACGTCGGGCGCGTTTCCGCTGTCGTTGAGGGTGTAGGCGATGCCCGGGTGCCGGGAACTGGGCGCCAGGCCGCTGGATTCGCCGATGCGCGCGTCGGCGAGGGTGCATTGGATGTGGGGCGGGTCGGCCGCGTGTGCGGGGGTGATGCCGACCGCCGTGGCCAGGGCCGTGGCGAGTGCGGCGACGGCGGCGGTGCGGGCAAGGCGCAGGGCGCGGGCGGCCCGCCTGTGACCGGGCGGTGCGGGCGCGTCGATCGGGGGGCGGGTTTCCGGTGGGGTCGCGGAACGTGATCTGTTCATGTTTCCAGGAGATGAGGCCGCTCTCACCCGCGTCCAATACCGGTCCGGCATGCATTCATGACGGAACGACATGGCTGCTCCGGTGGTGCACCGCTTGGGCATCGATGCATGCGCGCCGGGTCGGTATACGGCCGGTGACCGCCGCGTGGACCGGCCGAACCGGCCTGTCTCCGGGCCAGTTCAGGCCCCTTGCGCCGAGCGGAATCCGGCTCCCGTGAGGCGGGCGGGGCCGACTCCCTTGTGCGCGGTGGAGGTTGTTTCGTCGGGTCGCCGAATCCACGCTGCGGTTCCGCTTCGTCCATGCCAAGGAGGCGCCAGGTCATGGCCCACTTCCGATCCGGGTCCCGGTCGACGGCCCGGGGCAAACCCCGGTCCACCACCCTCGTCGCACTGTCCGTCGGGGTCGTACTCGGTGCGATCGCCGGGGTCACCGCCCCGGCCTCGGCCGGCCCGTCCGAGCGGGTGCCGGCCGCTCGCGCGGCCGCAGCCGCGATCCCGCACTACGACCACGTGGTGGTCGTCGTGCACGAGAACGCCAACCAGGAGGAGATCATCGGCAGTTCGCAGGCGCCGTATCTCAACCAGCTGGCCGCCGGCGGCGCCTCCCTGACCGACTTCCACGGCGAGACGCACCCCAGTCAGCCCAACTACCTGGCGATGTTCTCCGGTTCCACCCAGGGCGTCACCGGCGACGAGTGTCCGCCGCCGGGCGCGCCGTACAGCGCGGACAACCTCGGCCGGCAGCTGATCGACGTCGGTGCCACGTGGGGCAGTTACAACGAGGACTGGTCGGCGGCCAACCCCGGTGCGTGTACGAATGGTTCGTATGCGCGCAAGCACAACCCGTGGTTGTCCTTCGCCAACGTGCCCGCCACCACCACATATCCGATGACCGCGTTCCCGACGGATTACGCCGCCCTGCCCACGGTCTCCTACGTGGTGCCCAACCTGTGCAACGACATGCACGACCGCCTGTTCAACCCGGCGTGCGGGATCTCCACCGGGGACACCTGGACCCGGAACAGGCTGAGCGGCTACGCGGAATGGGCCAAGACGCACAACAGCCTGCTGGTGGTCACGTGGGACGAGGACAACTTCCGCAGCGAGAACCGGATCGCGACCATCCTGTACGGCGCGCACGTCAAGCCGGGTCGGTATGCGGGCCGCGAGGACCACTACAGCCTGCTGCGCACCTTCGAGGACATGTACGGCACCCGGCACTCCGGCCAGGCGGCGACCGCGACCCCGATCACCGAGGTATGGGACGACGGTGGTCCGGGTCCGTCGACCGTGGCGATCGCCGATCCGGGGGCGCAGACGTCGAAGTTCAATCAGGAGGTGAATCTGGCGCTTCGGGTCTCGGGTGGGACCGGGCCGTATTCGTGCGTCGGGCGGAATCTGCCGGCGGGTCTGTTCCTGAACGCGTCGACGTGTGTGATCTCGGGTCGGGCGTGGGGTGTGGGGACGTTCGCCACGGAGGTGAGCGCCACCGATTCCGTCGGGGCGAAAGCCGACGCCGCGTTTCGCTGGACCGTGAACTGGTTCTGATGGTCGGCGAGTTCCGGCCTTGAGCTGATTCCGATCGCTCGACGCGTCGAGCGGGTGGGCGTCGAGGGCTCGAACCAGCCCTCGACGCCTGCCACTTCCTTTCTTCCTGCCCGTGCCCGGCCGCCCGGAGGTCCCGGATGTATCTGTCGTCCAGTCGTTCCGCCGATCTCGCGTCCGGTGCGCGTGATCCGAGGGCGCAGGCGCCGCCGGCGCCGCCACCGCCGACCGGGCGTGGTGTACGGCGGGTCGCGCCCGTGGTGCTCGTCCTCGGCGTGGTCTCGCTGGTGACCGACGTCTCGGCCGAGATGGTCACCGCCGTGCTCCCGGTGTATCTCGTGCTCGGACTCGGGCTCTCCCCCATGGCGTTCGGCATGCTCGACGGGCTGTACAACGGCGCCACCGCGGCGTCGCGGCTGCTCGGTGGGCACGTCGCGGACCGATTCCGCCGGCATCGCACGGTCGCCGCGGTCGGCTACGGGATCTCGGCGGGCTGCAAGCTGCTGCTGCCGGCCGCCGGCGGGGTCGCGGCGATCGGCGGGGTGCTCGCGGCGGATCGGGCCGGCAAGGGGCTGCGGACCGCGCCGCGCGACGCGCTGATCTCGATGGCCGCGCCGCCGGCCGAGCAGGGGCGGGCGTTCGGGGTGCATCGGGCGATGGACACGGCGGGGGCGCTGTTCGGGCCGCCGGTCGCGCTCGCGGTGTTGTGGGTGACGGCCGACGCGTACGACGCGGTGTTCGTACTGAGCTTCTGCTTCGCCGCGTTCGGGCTGCTCGTACTGTTGCTCTTCGTCCGCGACCCGGCGGGCGGTACCGGCGAGTTCGGGGTGCGGCGCGCGCCGGTGCGGCTGGGGGACGCGGCGGCGGTGTTGCGGGTGCCGGGCTTCGCCCGGGTGTGTACGGCCGCGCTGCTGCTCGGCGCGGCGACCGTCGGGGACGCGATGGTGTACCTGCTGCTGCAACGGCACACCGACCTGTCGCCGCACCTGTTCCCGCTGTTGCCGCTGGGCACAGCGCTGGTCTTCCTGCTGTGCGCGGTCCCGGCCGGCACCGCCGGGGATCGGTGCGGGCGCGGCCGGGTTTTCCTGGCGGGTCATGTCGCGCTGCTCTGCGGCTACCTGGTGCTGCTCGCACCGCTGCCTGATCGGGTGTTGATCGTGGCGGTCCCGACCCTGCTCGGGGTGTTCTACGCGGGCACCGATGGCGTCCTGATGGCGCTTGCCGCACCGGCCGCACCGGCGGAACTGCGCGGCGGGGCGCTGGCGTTGGTACAGACCGGGCAGGCGGGCGGACGGGCGCTGGGCGCGGCCGGGTTCGGCGCGGCGTGGACCCTGTACGGCCCGCACACCGCCGTGCTGCTCGCCGCCGCCGGGCTGGCCGTCGCCCTGCTCGCCGCCGTCGCGCTGCTGGCCGCCGGCACGCTCGCCCCGGGCGCCGGGCCTTCGGCCGGCTCGAAGGGGGCTTCCCGATGACCCGTACCGCGCGCCTGACCGTGCTCACCGTGGTCACCGCCCTCCTCGTCGGCCTCGCCGTGATCTACACCCTGCGGGCGGCCGGCGACGGGCGCGCGGGGCGGGACGGCGACTACACGGCGCTGAAACTGGACCGTCCGGGCCGCATCGTGTTCCGCAGCACCGCCGCCGACGGCGGCCGGGACCACCTCGCGGCGGTCGACGCGGCGCACCCCGACGAGCGGCGGGCCGTGGCCGCGCGTGGTTGCCTGGTCTTTCACGCCGCGCACGGCACGGGGGTGTGCCTGCAACCGGCCCGGTTCGCCCTCGGCACCTACGACGCGGTGCTCCTGGACACGAACCTGCGCGAGACGAGCCGGCGCGCGCTGGCCGGGACGCCCTCGCGCGCCCGGGTCTCGCCGAGCGGCCGACTGGTCGCGTGGACGTCGTTCGTCAACGGCGAGTCGTACGCGGGCCTGAACTTCTCCACCCGGACCGCGATCCTGGACACCCGCGGCGGCCGACTCGACGACAACCTGGAGTCGTACACGCTGCGCCGCGGCGACGAGACGGTCCGCTCCCCCGACGTCAACGTGTGGGGCGTTACCTTCGCGGCCGACGACAACACCTTCTACGCGACGGTGGCCACCGGCGGCCACACCTGGCTGGCGCGCGGCGACGTGGCCGCCCGTACGTTGCGCACGGTGCGCGAGAACGCCGAGTGCCCGTCGTTGTCCCCCGACGGCACGCGCGTCGCGTACAAGAAGCGGGTCCCGGGCGCGGACCCCGACCGCCCGTGGCACCTGTTCGTCCTGAACCTGGCCACCAACGTGGAAACCCCGCTCGCCGAGACCCGAACCCTCGACGACCAGGCGGAATGGCTCGACGACGCACAGGTCGTGTACAGCCTCCCGGGCGACCTGCGCGGCGACATCTGGACCGCGCGCGCCGATGGAACGGGCCGCCCCGGCCTGCTCATTCCACACGCCCTGTCCCCAGCCGTCCTGCGCGGCTGAGTAACCCCGGGCGGCGTAGGCTCCGACCGAAACGGACGATCGAACCGATGGGAGGCACGGCATGTCGGTACTGAAGGGCAAGTCGGCCGTGGTCACAGGGGGTTCGCGCGGAATCGGGCGCGCAGTGGTCGAGCGGCTGGCCCGGGACGGCGCGGACGTGGTGTTCGGCTACGCCCGCGACGAGGCCGCCGCAGAGTCGGTGGTCGCGGCGGTCGAGGCGGCGGGCGGCCGGGCCCGGGCGGTACGGGTCGACCTGGGCGAACCGGGCGCGGCCGAGTCGTTCATGGCAACGGCCGACGAGCACCTGGGCGGCCTCGACATCCTGGTCAACAACGCCGCGACGGGCACCGCCTCGACGCCGATCGCCGAGCTGACCGAACAGGACTTCGACCACGTCCTGTCCGTCAACACGAAGGCTCCCTTCCTGACCATCCGCTACGCGGCCCGCCACATGCGAGACGGCGGCCGAATCATCAACATCTCCACCCTCAACACCATCCGCCCGGCCCCCGGCATCGCGGCCTACGCGGCAAGCAAGGGCGCTCTGGAACAACTCACCAAGATCGCCGCCCACGAACTCGGCCCGAGAGGCATCACCGTCAACTCGGTCGCCCCGGGCGCCACCGACACCGACCTCCTCAACTCCGCGAATCCCCCGGAGGCCCTGGCCGCCGTCCCCGGTCGAACCCCCCTACGCCGCCTCGGCCTCCCGGCCGACATCGCCGACACCATCGCCTTCCTCGCCGGCCCCGACGCCCGCTGGATCACCGCCCAAACCCTCCACACCAACGGCGGTCTCGGCTGACCGTCGAAACGAGTCGGTGGCCTCCGTCATCACGGGCCGCGGCGATCGCGGCCGACCGTGTCGAAAGCCTGCCGAGTGCCCTGGCCGCACACCGGAGCCGCGATGGAATCCACTGCGCCGGGCACCACGGGCACGGCGCCAGGGGATCGCGTTCGACCCGGTCCGACTCCACGTGTGGATGGAGCGGACCGAGATCGGGCATTACGTCGAAGTGCCGGTGGAGACCACCGCCTACACGACCGTTCCGCGTATCCCCGGGAGGCGATCCCCATCAGCTCGACCCACCCCGCATTCGAGCGCGCCACCGAGTCCCTGGCCATCGGGCCCAGGCGCCACGATCTGCTGGATACATACCTGCGCTGGACGAACGACCCGGTGGTCATGCGCGGCAACGGTCGATTCGAGGCGGAGGGACGTGAAGCGCTCCGCGCCGCGCTGGAGGTCATGATTGCGGGGCCCGACGCTCACTTCACCGTGTACGACCGCCTCCGCACGGATCCTCACGGGGGGCCGCTACCGATCGGCACCGCGACCTTGTCCATCGACCGCCCCGTCGCTGCGGCCGAGTTCTTCCTCACCCTGGGCGACGAAGGTCGCGGCCGGGGACTCGCGGCCCCCGCAACCCGCCTGGTGCTCGACTTCGCCTTCGAGGAAACCGGCTTGGAGAACGTGTTCCTCGCGGTCTTGGAGCCCAACGTGGCGGCGATCCGGGCCTGCACACGAGCGGGATTCCAACGCATCGGCCATCGCCGCCGCAGTGCGCTGTGGGCAGGCAGTCGGGTGGACGAAGTCCTGATGGACGCCATCTCGACGTCGTCGGACCCGGCTTGAATGGCCGACCGGGTCAAGCCGAGCCGCCCGGGAGTGCGGTGACGGTGTCCCGGGGCGGCAGTGCGGCCACGAATGGATGGTCTCGACCGGTGGGGCCGACGTTCATGCTGCCGCCGGGGGAGCCGAGGGTGGCGAAGAATTCGGCGTTGACGTCGTTGAAGTGCCGCCATTCCTGCGGCATGTCGTCCTCGGAGTAGATCGCTTCGACGGGGCACACCGGCTCGCAGGCGCCGCAGTCGATGCACTCGTACGGCTGGATGTAGAGCATGCGCTCGCCCTCGTAGATGCAGTCGAGGGGGCATTCCTCTATGCATGCCTTGTCGGTGATGTCCACGCAGGGCAAAGCGATCACATACGTCATCGAACTGCGGTCCCTTCCAGGTCGTTCGTACCGTTGCGACGCGGTCGAACGTATGACCTCAAGTAATGTCGAGGTCAACAGGAGGCCGCCCATGACGAGCTACCGTTCCGGCGAGGTTCGGGCCCGCCCGGACGACTTGCTGACCATCGGCGAGGTGAGTGCCCGGACTGGGGCGACCGTCTCCGCTCTGCGGTTCTACGAGGAACTGGACCTGATCGCCTCCGAACGCGACGATCGCAACCAGCGCCGCTACCCGCGCCACATGCTTCGCCGGGTTGCGTTGATCTCGGTCGCGAAGCGCATCGGCATCCCGTTGCAGGACCTCCGGGAGGCGTTCGCCGACGTGCCGCTCGACCGTCCGCCCAGCCACCAGGAGTGGCAGCGCGCCTCGCGCGGCTGGAAGCGGCGACTGGAGGAGCGTCGGCAGACCATCGAGCGGCTTGAGGCCGAGCTGACCGGGTGCATCGGCTGCGGATGCCTGTCGATGAAGGCCTGCGCCCTGCTGAACCCGGGCGACACGCTCGGCGGCGACGGCGTGGGGCCTCGACGAGTGTGAAAGTCCCGCGCTAGGCGAGGGTCCGTTCGCGGGCCTGGGTGGCGGAGATGAGCCCGGCCAGGGAGGTGCGGGTTTCCGCGAGCGCGGAGATCCGGTTGTCCAGACCTTCGAGGTGTTCCCGAAGGGTCTCCAGCTTGCATTCGGCGATCGTGCCGTCCTGGCGAATGCACGGCTGTAGGTCGCGGATGACGCGGGTCGGCAGGCCGGCGTCCAGCAGCGCGCGAATGCGTCGGACCACGGCGGGGGCGCCGTCGCCGTAGCGGCGGTGGCCGCTGTCGAGGCGGTCGGGTTCCAGGAGGCCCTGCTCCTCGTAGTAGCGCAGCAGCCGGACCGGGGTGCCGGTGAGGGCGGCGAGTTCACCGATCTTCATGTGCTGCTCCTCACATTCCCTTGAATCTCACATCAGTGTGAGATCTTAACGTAGGGGCCATGACGAACACAGCTCGCCCCCTGACCCTTTACGGTTTCCTGCGCCCCAGGCCGGAGTACGCGGACGAAGTCCGGCGCACCCTCTCCTCCTTCGTGGAACCCACCCGGCAAGAGCCCGGCAACCTGGAATACCACCTCCACGAACACGAGGACGGCCGCTTCTTCCTCTACGAGGTCTGGCGCTCCCAAGAAGACCTGGACCGGCACAACGCACTGCCGTCGCTGCGCGCCTTCCTGGACAACCTGTCGACCTACCTGGAGGAAGCGCCGGAAGGCTACTTCGACACCATGCTCAGCCCGTACCCCGAGCCCGATCCGATCCCCGCCTGAGGCAGGCAACCGTCCCAGCCACATGGGAACTTCCCCCCGAGCCCACCGGCCGCACATGCAAGGCGCTCGACTGGAAACCCAGTCGAGCGCCTGCCGGTCGTCGTTCTGACCGCGCGTCAGGCCGTACGCAGAGTCGACAGCAGCGCCGACCAAGAGCCCGGGGTGACAACGAGGTGGCCCACGCTCGGGTCCTTCGAATCACGGACCGGCACGACCGCGTAGCCGGGGGCGACTTCGAGGCAGTTACCGCTGTTGCCGCTGTAGCTCGACTTGCGCCATGGCGCGGCGGGCGAGTCAAATGCAGTGCTCATCAGGATTCTCCAGGAGTTTGCGCAAGTGATTCACTGTCCGACCTGGGGATAGAGCGTCGGTTTTGGCCAGATCGTAACGTCGTTCGACTTCACTGACTCCACTTGCGTCCGAGATCAACTGGCCGGTGGTTACTGACTCGATGTACCCAACTTCGCCTTCGGGCAACGTCATCAGTAGGAAGCTTCCGTTCATGGCGGCGTGCACGGTCGCACTGATGGGCAGCACCTGAAGCACGATGTGCGAACGCCCCGCGATGCCGATCAGGTGCTCCAACTGTTCCTTGACAATGGCCGGGTCCATCTTCGCGAGTCGAAGCAGCACCGCCTCGTCGACGAGTGCCCACATTTGCGGCGGAACCTGACGAAACAACAATCGTTGACGCGCCATTCGCCCGGCGACCAGTTCATCGACCGATGCGTTCACGGGACGCATGCCGTTGATCAACGCACGGGCGTAGGACTCGGTTTGCAGCAATCCGGGCAGTGCCTGGGGCTCGAAGAGGCGGATGCGAGTCGCGCGGGGTTCGGCGCGCAGCAGATCGCCGAACCACTTCGGGTGGATCGGGTTCTCGTTGTCGATCAAGTCGTGCAGATCGCACAGCAGTCCGTCTCCGCCGAAGCGAGCGTCGACCGCACGAGTGAAGGACCACGCGGGGCGTCGTTCGCCACGCTCGATTTGGTACACAAGCGAACCCGAGCAGTGCCCGATCGCGCCGAGGTCGTCGGCGCTCAGGTTCGCGGCGTTTCGCCGTTGGCGCAGGTGACGGCCGTACACCGTTTGCGCGTTCGATGTCGTCGGTTGGTCGTCCGACACAGTGCTTGCCTCCCGATGTGCTCAGCTCCGCCTGTGCGACGGAATCACTACCAAACGTAGTCATCGGAGGGTCAATCTGGGGATCACTTCACACATCACGCAAGGCGGAAACAATGCGCAATGGCATGACTTTGACGCTGTACCGCGTCGACCAAGACGGTACGAGGATGGTCAAACCACCTACCCGATACGGGAGTTCGCTGCCGTGGCCGTTCGGCGACAACCCCGCCGACGCCAACCCACCGTGCACGTGCTCGCCGGATTGCCGCTACCCGGGTTCCGGCACGGCGCCGCGCGCGACCTCGTCCCCACGTCCGGGAAGGACGTCGACCACGTGAGGAATTCTCTTGCCCGCGCGCGCTCTTGGGTGCTGCGACTCTTGGCTCCCGCGTCCCGCGACCGGCCTGGGAGTCGGGTCGAGCGGGCCCCGCGAGCGGGCGGGCCCGCCGCGCCGGAGCCGGCGGACCGGCGAAGCGGATGGCGGGACTTCGTGCCGCCGGGGCCTGCCGGTGACGAGCCGCCCGTGCAGGACTCGGCGACAGTCGTTCCGCCGTACCTGATGACGCCGGGCGAACTAGCCGCGCGGCGCCGACGCTACGCCGAAGGACCTGCGCAGGTCGACACCCGCGCGCGGCCCGCCCACGACTGGGCCGTGGCCGCGCGCGCGGCGGGGGTGATGGCGTGAACCCGCAGGCCGGCCGCCCGCGTTCAGGACCGCCGGTGCACCACGCGCGCCGACGTCTGGTCCCGCGCCAGCACCGTCATCGTGTCGATGTTCACATGTGGCGGGCGCGTTGCCACCCATCCCACGCATTCCGCGATGTCCTGGGCCACCAGCGGCGTCATTCCCGCGTACACCGCCGACGCGCCCTCGGCGTCCCCGCCGAGCCGGTTCAGCGTGAACTCGGTCTCGACCATGCCCGGGTCGATCTGGCACACCCGCACCGGCCGCCCGCGCAACTCCAGCCGCAACACCCGCGTCATCGCCGTCACCGCGTGCTTGGCCGCGTTGTACCCGGCGCCGCCCTCGTACGGCTCCCGCCCCGCCACCGAGCCGATCGTGATCACCTGACCGTCGCCGGAGGCGAGCAGCAGCGGCAGGAACGCCTTCGTCACCCGCAACGTCCCGAGCACGTTCGTCTCGTACATCGCCGTCCACGCCGCCTCGTCGGCCTCCGCGACCGACTCCGTACCGCGCGCGAAGCCCGCGTTGTTGACCAGCACGTCACACCGCTCCACCTCGGCGGCGAACGCGGCGACCGAGTCCGGATCGGCGACGTCCAGCGGCAGCGCCCGGCCCCTTCCGGCGCAGCGCGCGACCACGTCCTCCAACCGGTCCTTGCGCCGCGCGCCCAGCACGACGTCGTAGCCCAGACTCGCCAGGTGCACGGCGGTCGCGGCGCCGATCCCGCTGCTCGCGCCGGTTACCACGGCACAACCTCGGGGCGCGGAAGCGGGGTTCGCGGTCTCGTCCTGGCTCATCACGGCATTCCTCTCGTCGACGCCGGCCTCCCCGCACCGTATGCCGGATCGCCCCGCCCCCACACCGCCGCCCTCCGGTTCAGCCGGAGGATCCGCCCTGCCCCGACGTCCAGGGCCACCCCAACCGCCCCCGCCGCTGCGGCGGCGCGGCCGATTCGGCACGCTCGGACGGCGGCGCCGAAGCGGCCTGCCCGACCGGCAACGGCGGCAGCGCCTCGCGGTCCAACCACGCCTCGAACAACGCGTCCAGCGGCCGGGAGGCGTACCGCCCCGCGTGCGCGGTGAAGTCGTCGGTGGTCACCAGCCCGTGCCGGTGGCTCGTCGCCCAGTTCCGCAACATCGCGAAGAACGCCGCATCGCCCAGCGCACACCGCACCGCGTGCACGGTCAGCGCGCCCCGCCCGTAGATCCGGTCGTCGAAGATCAGCTTCGGGCGCGGCGACCCGAGCAGCAGGTCCTGCGGCCGACCGCTCAGGTCGGTGTGCTCGATCGCGGCCTGCACGGCGGCGCTGCGCCCGCCCGAGCGCTCGGACCACAACCACTCCGCGTAACGCGCGAAGCCCTCGTTCAGCCAGATGTGCCGCCAGTCGGCCAGGCCCACACTGTTCCCGAACCACTGGTGCGCCAACTCGTGCGCGACCAGCCGTTCGGCGCCGCGCGCCCCGTCCACGTGGTTCGCCCCGAAGGTGGCCATCCCCTGCGCCTCGATCGGAATGTCCAGGTCGTCGTCGGTGACCACCACGGTGTACTCGCCGAACGGGTACGGCCCGAACAGCTCCTCGAACAGCGTCATCATCTGCGGCTGCCGACCGAAGTCCGACCGGAACCGGGACACCAGCCGCGCCGGCACGTGCGCGACCTGCGGTACGCCCGTCCCCGGGAGCGGAACGGTCTCGTAGCGCCCGATCGAGACGGTGACCAGGTAGCTCGCGGTGGGCGCGGGCTGCTCGTAGACCCAGGTGGAGTTGCCGCCCCGGGTGCTGCGGGTGAGCAGCCGGCCGCCGACCACCACGGCGTACATCGACGGCGCGGTGACCGAGATCTGATACGCCGCCTTGTCGTCGACCCGGTCGTTGCACGGGTACCACGACGGCGCGCCGATCGGCTGGCCGGCCACGAGCGAGCCGTCGGTCAACTCCTCCCAGCCGACCCCGCCCCAGGGGCTGCGTACCGGCTTGGGATTGCCGACGTAGTGCACCTCGACGGTGAACGCCGCCCGGGCCCGGATCGCCGTGCCCGGCCGCACCCGCAACTTGCCCGCGCGGTGCGTGTAGCGCGCCTGGTGACCGTCCACGAGCACCCGACCGATGCGGAACTCGGCCAGGTCGAGCACGATGTCGCCGAGCGGGCGGTCACCGGCCACCGCGCCGATCCGGGCGCTGCCGGCCAGGCGGTTGGGCCCCGGGCGGTAGTCCAGGGTCAGCTCGTAGCGGTGGACGCGATAGCGCGGGTCGCCGTGTGTGGCGAAGTACGCCTCGCCGGCACCCGAGCGCGGCCCCTGGTCGCTCACCGATTCGTGCTCCGTCCCCGTCGCGCCCACCGTCACGGGACGAGCCGTGTCCCGCGACGCCGTCTCGAAACGCATTTACCGCCGCCATGCCTCGATCGGATTGCCCAGCCAGCCCGTGTCCTCCGGAACGGTCTCGCCCCGCATCACCAGCGAGGCGGGGCCCAGCGTGCTGCGTGCCCCGATCGTGCTGCCCGGCAGTACGATCCCGCGCGGGCCCAGCGTGGCGCCCTCGCGAAGGATCACAGTATC
The DNA here is from genome assembly GCF_051903075.1 of Embleya australiensis. NCBI lineage: Bacteria > Bacillati > Actinomycetota > Actinomycetes > Kitasatosporales > Streptomycetaceae > Embleya > Embleya australiensis. The sequence goes on along the minus strand of NZ_CP182422.1, from coordinate 5,314,533 downwards.
CATGCGCATGATCCGGTCGTGGAAGAGATGCGTCTGGAGTACGCAGCCGCGTCCCACGCTCACCGCGTCCTCAAGGGTGACCAGGTCGGCCTCGGGCAGCCAGTAGCTTTCGCACCACACGCCGCGCCCGATGTGCGCACCCAGGCCGCGCAGCCACAGGTTGAGCACGGACGTCCCGGAGACCCGGCCGACCAGCCACGGCACGGCCAGCACCTCGACGAAGGTGTCGGCCAACTCGTTGCGCCACACGAAGCCGCTCCACAGCGGGTGCTCGACCGGGCGGAAACGCCCGACCAGGAGCCACTTGGCCGCGATCGACACCACGCACGCCGCCACCCCGCAGGCGAGCAGGACCAGGCCGGAGAGCAGCGCGGCCAGGACGAGCGAGTACGTGCCGAGCCAGGCCAGCGCGGCCAGGGTGAGCAGCGCCAGCGCCGCCGAGCACAACACCGGGATCGCCCGGCACAGCTCGACCAGACCGCGCGCCCAGCGCAGCCGGGCCGGCGGGTCGTAGGTCAGGCCCTGGTCGGCGACGTCGGCCGAGCGCGGCAGGCGCATCGGCGGCATGCCCAGGTACGAGCCGCCCTTCTTGGTCTTCTTCGGCGTCGCCGACAACACGCCGACCAGGCCGCGCGCGGGCACGGAGCGGCCGGGGGCGGTCATCCCGGAGTTGCCCAGGAAGGCCCGCTCGCCGATCGTCGCCGCGCCGATCCGGATCCACCCGCCGCCGAGTTCGTACGAGGCGATGAGCGTGTCGTCGGCCAGGAACGCCCCGTCGCCGACGGTGGTCAGGCTCGGCAGCGCCAGCACGGTGGACGCCTCGACGCCCTTGCCCACCTTCATCCCCAGCGCCCGCAACCACACCGGCGTGAACAGGCTCGCGTAGATCGGGAACAACTTCTCCCGGGCCAGGTCCATCAACTGCGTGACGGTCCACGCCTGCCAGCCGATCCGGCCGTGCAGCGGGTGGTAGCCGGGACGCAGGCCCACACTGAGCAGCCGGACCAGGAGCACGATCGAAAGGGCGTACACCGCGGCGAACGCGGCCACCGCCGGAACCAGCGCGAGCAGCGCGCCGCCGAGCGCCGTACCGAGCCCGTCGCCGGGGTGCACGAACGCGCCGAGCACGGCCAGCGCGGGCAGTGCGGCCAGAACGGGGAGCAGCGTCGGCAGCAGCCCGGCCACCCCGTACAGCACCGACCAGGAGGCCCGACGCGGCGGCCGGTCGCCGAACCGGCCCCGGTCCACCTTGCCCAGCCGTATCGCCGGCACCCCGCCCCAGCGCCGGCTCGGCGGCACGTTGCCGGTGACCGCGGAGCCCGCCGCCACCTCGGCCGAGCGGCCGATCCGCGCGCCCGGGAAGAGCGTGCTGCGGGTGCCCACGATCGCGCCGGCGCCGACCTTGATCGCGCCGATCTCCAGGCGGTCGCCGTCCAGCCAGTGGCCGGACAGGTCCACCTCGGCCTCCACCGCGCAGCCCCGGCCGAGCTTGAGCAGGCCGGTGACCGGCGGCAGCGTGTGCAGGTCGACGTCGCGGCCGACCTTGGCGCCGAGCGCGCGGGCATAGCGCAGCAGCCAGGCCCCGGACAGCGAGGTAGCTCCGCTCGCGTCGGCCAGCTGCTCGGCCGCCCACAGGCGCAGGTGCACTCCGCCGCCGCGCGGATACGTCCCCGGGCGCAGCCCGCGCAGCAGCAGTCGGGCGCCGCCGGCGGAGATGGCGACCCGGCCGGGCGGGCTGAACAGCACGGCCCAGCCGGCCGCGACCCACCACCAGGACGCGGTGGGCGCCCACGGGTAGTGGCCGAACCAGGCGGCGACGTTGCCGAGCGCGAGCAGGCCGACCGTCCAGCGCAGGCCGATCAGTGTGTACAGCGGGACGAGCAGGAGCAGTTGGGCCACCCGGGCCCGGGTCGGCGTGGGCGCCACCTTGCGGCTCGCGCCCGCGTCCTGCGCCGAGCGCTCCAGCCGGCGGGCGAGTTTGCGCAGTGTGGGCTGCTGGTAGATGTCCGCGACGGCGGCGGCCGGATATCGCTCGCGCAACAGCGTGGTGAGCCGGGCGGCGGCCAGGCTGTTCCCGCCGATCGCGAAGAAGTCGTCCTGCGCGGTGTCGGGGGCGATGCCGAGCACGTCGGTCCACTGCTCGGCGAGCCAGGCCTCGGTGCCGTACAGCTGTTCGGTGGGGCCGCTGTCCTCGGTGTCGGCGAGCGGCCAGGGCAGCGCGTCGCGGTCCACCTTGCCTGAGGTGCGGGTGGGCAGGTCGGCGACCGGGGCGAGGCGGGGTACGAGGGCGGCGGGCAGTTCGGCGCGCAGCCGGGCCACCGCGTCCTCGCGGTCCCAGCCGTCGCCGGTGACCAGGTAGCCGACCAGGAGCTGGTTGCCGCCCTTGACGGTGCGGACGGCCGCGGCGGCGCCCACCACGCCGGGCAGCGCCTGAAGGGCCGCGTCGATCTCGCCCAGTTCGATGCGTCGGCCGCCGAGCTTGATCTGCTCGTCGCCTCGGCCGACGAAGACCAGGCCCTCGGGGTCGGCGCGGACCACGTCGCCGCTGCGGTAGGCGCGCGCCCAGCCCATCGATTCCAGCGGGGCGTACTTCTCGGCGTCCTTGGCCGGGTCGAGGTAGCGGGCCAGGCCGACGCCGCCGATCACCAGCTCGCCGGTCTCGCCCATCGCGACGGGGCGGCCCTCGGCGTCGACCACGGCCAGTTCCCAGCCGTCGAGGGGCAGGCCGATGCGGACCGGGCCCTCGCCGGTGAGCGGCGCGCCGCAGGCGACCACGGTGGCCTCGGTCGGGCCGTACGTGTTCCACACCTCGCGGCCCTCGGCGACCACCCGCTCGACCAGCTCCGGCGGGCATGCCTCGCCGCCGAAGATCAGCAGGCGTACATCGAGCAGCGCCTCGGTCGGCCACAGCGCGGCGAGGGTGGGCACGGTGGAGACCACGGTGATCTCCTGCTCGGCCAGCCAGGGTCCGAGGTCGGCGCCGGAACGTACGCGCGAGCGGGGCACGGTGACCAGGCAGGCGCCGTAGCGCCAGGCCAGCCACATCTCCTCGCAGGAGGCGTCGAAGGCGACCGACAGGCCCGCCATGACCCGGTCGCCGGGGCCGATCGGCTCGTCCTGGAGGAAGAGGCCGGCCTCGGCGTCGACGAAGGCGGCGGCGTTGCGGTGGGTAACGGCGACGCCCTTGGGCTTGCCGGTGGAGCCGGAGGTGAAGATGATCCAGGCGTCGTCGGCGGGGGTGGGGCGGGCGGACGGGCGCGGGTCGCTGACGTGGCGCGGGTCACCCACGTGAGTGACGCGCAGGTCGCGTTCGGCGCCCAGTACGGCGGCCACGCCGGCCTCGCCGAACACCAGGTCGGCGCGCTCGTCGGGGTCCTCGGCGTCGACCGGGACGTAGGCGGCGCCGGCGGCGAGCACGGCGAGGATGCAGATGTACAGGTCGTTGCTGCCGGAGGGCACCCGGACGCCGACCCGGTCGCCAACGCCGATCCCGGCCTCGGCGAGCCGCCGGCGCAGGCCCTCCACCTCGGCGGCCAGGGCACGATACGTGAGCGTACGGCGGCCGTCGTCGAGGGCGGGTTCGTTGGGGTGGGCACGGACGGTGGCGTCCAGGATGTCCACGAGCGTGCGGGGGGTCGACGCGGGCCGTCCGGAGTAGACGGCGGGGGTCGACGTGGGCGCGGTACCGAACGGATCGTCGGTGGCGCGCAGCGGTAGCGCTATGGCCATGAGGTCCTCATCCCTGGTCCCCGTCAAGGCCTGCGATTGGCTCCCGGGGAGGTGTCGCGGGCCCGGCCCCTGGCCGACCGGGTCGCTTCTCGAGCGTGGCAACCCGACCGACACTAACCCCGTTCACCTCGAAGCCACGACTCCTGACGCGATCAACTACCGCTGAAACAAAGGCTTCTGACGCACCGTCACATCTCACTTGACGCCCTATCAGGTCCCAAGCCCCCCTGCAATCAAGCCTCCTGACGCCCCGTCAGCCAACAACCCGCGTTACACCCCACCCCAAACTCCTGTGACCCACGCAACACGCTAAGCCCACCCCACCCACCCCCGCCCGCCAACGGCGCCCGGACGGATGACGCCGTCTACGGGGCGGGGGCCTGCGTCGGGCCCGCTGCGGCGCGCAGGCAAGGCCGGACACGGAAACGAACGCAAGCCACCCGGTCGGCCACCGAAGCCGGGCGGGGCCGGGCCGGGCCGGGGACCGGGCCAGTCGGTCGAGCAGCTGGGGCCGGGTCGAGCCGGGCGGTGCCGGATCGAGTCGGTCGAGCGGGTAGGACAAGGCCGTGGCTGGACGGGCCGGGCCGACTGCGACGCGATTCCACCTGGGCGTGAGCGCTCGCCACCGGGAACCGGCGTCGACCGGATACCGCCCGCGCGGCTCGCCGAGGCGCAGCCGGGCGCGGCGGTGGGGTTGGCGCGAGTGTTCCTCGCGTACGTCGAGGATGTCGGCGATCTCGCGGTGGCTGTGTCCGAACGGCCCGCGCAGCACGAACACGGCCCGCTCGGCGGGGGTCAACTCCTCCATCAGGGTGAGCATCGCGAGCGAGACCGACTCGCGCTGCTCGGCGGTCTCCAGCACGCCGAGTACGTAGTCGCCCCGGTCGGTCCGAGCCGGTTCCGGCAACCACGGGCCGACGTAGAGTTCGCGACGCGCTCGGGCCGAGGAGAGTCGGTTCAGGCAGATGTCGGTCAACACCTTCGTCAGCCACGCGGCGGGCTCGCGCACGGCGTCGTGGTCGCTCCGTCCGCGAAGGTACGCGTCCTGTACCGCGTCCTCGGCCTCGCTCGCCGACCCGAGCAGCCGATACCCGACCGCGAACAGCCGAGGGCGATGCGCCTCGAACTCCCGGGCCGCCGACTCCCGCGCGCCGTTCTCGGCGTTCCCATGGGTTTCCCTGGTCACCGCCTCCGCATTTCGGCTCGTGCCGCCCGGCCCCACGTGCGGGCCGGGCGGTACACCACACCCCGAGGTCGGCGGCTCAGCCGTCCATCCGCCCCGCCCCCAACGGCATCCCGGCCAACCGCGCCGGCTCCGCGATCACCTCGATGTCGGTGATCCGCCCGTCCGCGAAGCTCAGCCGCAGTACCGCGAACAGTCGCCCACCCGGCGCGATCACGATGCCGGGCCGCTCGTCCACGAGCGCGACCGCGCCCAACCGGGCCCGGTGGGCGAACAACCGGGTCTCCTCGGCCACCGCCCGCGCACCGCGGACCTCGCCGGCCACCCCACTCGGCACCGCGAACGGGTCGACGCGGCGCACCACGTCCGGCGCGAGCAGCTCGACCAGCGTGTCCAGATCGCCGCCGCGCGAGGCGGCCAGGAACGCGTCCACCACGGTGTAGTGCCGGGCCAGGTCGACCTCGTCGAGCACGGCCCGCCCGCGTACCCGCTCGCGCGCCCGGCTGGCCAGCTTCTTGCTCGCCACCGGCGTACGTCCCACCACCGGCGCGATCTCGGCGAACGGCACGGCGAACATGTCGTGCAGGACGAACGCGACCCGCTCGGCGGGGGTCAGCCGGCCGAGTACGACCAGCATGGCCAGACCCACGGATTCGGCCAGCACCGCCTCGTGTTCGGGTTCGGGCCCACCCGGCCGCTCCAGGACCGCCTCCGGCGCCGCCGTCAACGGTTCCTCGCCCCGGGTCCGACGGATCCGCAACATGTCGAGACACACCCGCGCGGTGACCGTGGTCAGCCACCCGCCCAGGTTCTCGACGCCGTCGATCCCGGCCCGGTCGACCCGCAACCAGGCCGCCTGCACGGCGTCGTCGGCGTCGTCCAGCGAGCCGAGCATGCGATAGGCGACCGTGCGCAGGTGCTCACGATGCGCCTCGAAGCGCTCGGCCAGGGCCTCGCTTGCGTTCATGGTCACCTTTCCGATCAGGCATCAGTCAGAGAGGAGAAGAGCCGCTACCGAGCACGATGCCGATCGATGGAGGAGACAACAGCCGACTTTACCGCCGACCCATCGGCCCCTCGCGGCACCCGGGCGGCGCGCAGCACGGCACGGCCCGAGCCCGAAAACCCGAGATCCCGCCCCCCACGCCGGGCCGCCCCGGCGCGCTCCCGCACGCCCCGACACCGGCCCGGTCCCGGCCCGACACCACCCCGACATCCCGATGCCCCACCCCGACACCCCAGGAGCCCCCGTGAAGTTCTTCCGTCTCGACGCCGCCATCCGCGTCGAAGGCTCGATCAGCCGATCCCTCGCCGACCTCGCCGAGGCCGAGTGGACCCGGGCGTTCCCGGACGCCGAGTTCGTCCGGCGCGACCTGGGTCGTCATCCCCTGCCCCCGGTCTGGCCGATCGCCGAGGCGAGCCGAACGACGCCGGAGCACGCCCGTACCCGGGAACAACGCGCGGCGACCGCGCTCGGCACGGAGCTGGCAGACGAGTTCCTGTCCGCCGACGCCTTCATCCTCGCCGTGCCGATGTACAACTTCGGCGTCCCCCAGCAGGTCAAGACCTGGATCGACCTGATCATCACCGACCACCGCGCCGCCGACGTCAGCCGCCCGATCGTGTCCGGCCGCCCGGCCCTGCTCGTCCAGGCCCGGGGCGGCGGCTACGCTCCCGGCACCCCGCGCGCCGGCTGGGACCACGCCACGCCGTACCTGAACCGCATCCTCGGCGACGTCTGGGGGTTGGACGTGGTCGCCGCCACGGCCGAACTCACCGCCGCCGACGTCAGTCCCGCCCTTGCGGACCTGCGTCCGTTCGCCCGCCAGTGCCTCGTCGACGCCCGAGCCGACACGATCCGCCACGCCCGCGACATCGCCGACCGGCTGCGCGCCACCCCCAACTCCCGTACACCCGAACCGATCACGGCCTGACCGACCCGTCGCCGAGGGCGCGGGACGGCACCCGCCACCGCCCCCTCGGCGCACCCGACGAAGCCGACGGACCGTCATGCGGCCACTCCGGCGGGGATTTTCGCGTCCGCGAACATATTGGGTACAGATCGAGTACAGCCCCGATACGCGCCCGCATCGGCCATCCGGCCCGTCGGGCACCGGCAACAATCAGCCATCGCGGCCGGATTCGCCGTTATGTGCGGGCCGGAATGCCTGCGATCGGTGCTGGATATGCTCAGTGGCGACCCGAACCCCTTCCCGAGCACCACGTTTTCCCATGTCGAGGTTCGGCACGTCGTGTGCGGAGATCCACCCCCTCCGATCTCCGCCGGCCCGGTTCGACGACCACCACGGCTCGACGGGACAGGACAGGGCGTCAAGCGCACCGGAGGCACCACCTTCACCCCAAGGAGGAACCACCAGATGTCGCACTTACCTCGTTGTGAAGGAACCGCGAGATGACGGCCGCGCCGCGACCCGAGGAGCCGGCGGGCGCCGAACCCCCGGCCTCCCGGCCGATCGGCTCGTGCCACCGGGAGTTGGGGCTGACCCTGTACCGCCTGCGCCTGGAGCGCGGACTCTCCCTCCGGGCCCTCGCCCGATGTCTCGGATACAGCTCGCACAGTGCGTTCGCCGACTTCGAGAAGGCCCGACGCATGCCCGGCGAACCGCTCCTGGTCGCCTACGAGCGCCTGTTCGAGCTTCCGCAGGGACTCCTGCTCGAACTACACGCACGGGCGTTGGCCGAACGCGCGGCCCGGTTGACCGCGATCCGGGAAAGCACCGTCCTGGGCGGCATGGAAACCCTCGGCACACCCACACCCACACCCACACCCACACTCGACACCTCGGCCCGCTCCCCGGCGCCCCCCGCCGCACCACCCGGCCCCCCAGGCACCGATCCGGCCGGCAAGCCCGAGCGGGAGGTTACGCGCGTCAACCGGAGCAAACGAGCCGAACCCCCGGCCCCGCTCGATCGGAAGAGCCGCCTCACCGGATTCGCCCGCAGACCCAAGGCCACCGGCGGCCTCGCCGGCCTGGGCGCGGCGGTGGCACATTTCCTCGGCCGCCGTACCGACGCCAGACCCGGCGCCCGAAGCATCGCAAAACGCTGATCCTCCACCATCACCGCACGCACACACGTCGCAAGGGCCGCCGCCCTCCGCCCCGGCGAGGCCGTCCCCATGCGACGACACAAACGCCACCACCACCACCCGCACAGGGCACGGCCCGGCACTCCCGCCGGGCCGCGCCCCCGCTACGAACTCCCCCGCTGCCGCGCCGCGTTGCGATCCACCGGAGCCACACGCACCGGTCACTCAACCCGACGCCACCACCTCCTCCTCCCGACCCGCCCGCGCGTGCGACCTCGCGCCCGCCTCGCGCCGATCGAACAGGCCCAACAGCGGAACCGTCATGACCGTGGTGATCAGGGCGACCAGGACCAACGCGGCGAACAATTCGTCACCGACAATGCCCGCCGCAAGCCCGATGTTGAGCGCGATCAACTGCATCAGCCCCCGAGCGTTCATCAGCACACCGACCCGGACGGCCACCGGCCGTGGCTCCCCGCGCAGCCGTGCGGCGGCCCAACAGCCACCGAACTTGCCGACCACCGCGACGACCACCGCCGTCGCCCCGAACACCATCACCGACGGGTCGGCGAACACGTCGAATCGGGTGTTCAGACCGGAGTAGGTGAAGAACATCGGTACGAACACCACCTGGGTCACGGACTGGGTGGACCGCACCAGCCGCTCCGAGTTCTCTCCGCGCGGCATGGCCATCCCGACGCAGAACGCGCCGAACACCGCGTAGAGGTCGATCACGTCGGTGAACCACGCGGCGCAGAACAGCACCACGACGACGAGCAGGAGCCGTGTGTCGTCGCCGAGACCCGGACGCTCCACGATCCACCGGAGCAGCAGGCGTCCCAGCAGGAACAGCACCACGACGAACAGCAGGGAGCCGCCGATCGTCTTGACGACCGGTCGCACCTCGCCGGACGCCCCGCCCAGCACCCCCGCCAGCATGATCCAGGCGAGGGCGTCGTCGGTGGCCCCGGAGGCCAGCGCGAGGGACCCGAACCGGGTCCCGGACAGGCCGCGTTCGGTGATGATCCGGGCCAGCATCGGAAACGCGGTGATCGCCAGGGCGACTCCGACGAAGGCCGCCGTGACCCAGACCGACACCCCGTCGACGAAGATGCCCACGTGCCCGTACGCCGCCAGGGTCAGCCCCATGCCCAGGACCAGCGGGATCACCACCCCGGCGGCGGAGACCGCGACCGCGGTGCCGGCCAGTCCGCGCCCGGCGTGCGCCCGGAATTCGTACCCGGTGGCGAACATCAGCGCCACCAGGCCGATTTGGCCGGCCACGTACAACACCGGCTTCAGCTCGGGCGGGAACACCTCGGCGGAGGCGCCGGGGGCGACCAGCCCGAACAGGGAGGGGCCGAGCAGCACCCCGGCGATCATCTCGCCGACCACGGGTGGCTGCCCGAATCGGCCCACCACGAGGACGACCAGCCGACACGTCAGCAGGATCACCACGACGGCCAGGAAGAACACGGGCGCGAGTTCCGACGGAGTCATCGCCTCGCCCCTCTCATCGGCCGGCGGGAACGGAAGGCGCGGGACCGGCGGACGCGGGACCGGCGGGCGAGGCGCCGAAGTAGGCGCGGCACAACCCCCGTCGGCGGGCGTCATGAACCATGTAGGCGCTGAGCACGAGTTGGGTGAGGCTGCGCGGGACGGCGGCCCATCGGTCCGTGAGGCGCATCACCGCGAGCCGGACCCGGGGCCGGCGCGGGTTCGCGGCGGCCGGATCGGGGCGCGGAACGAGCAGGCAGGGTCCTCGGTTGGGCAGGGAACGGGTGTGCTGCGCCGAGGAGTCGAGCCGAAAGCGGCGCAGCGTCTCCTCGGCCGCGACCCGCAGGGTGAGCAGGGCGAAGCCGCGGGCCGGGCACGGGCGGTTGGCGGTGACGCCGAACGGAATGTACTCGGCGGGCCGGGTGTCCGGGCGCGACCACCGATCGGGGTCGAAGGCGAGGCCCTGGGAGCCCTGGTACTCGGGGTAGTTGAACAGCAGTACCGAACCGGTCGGGATGGGCTCGCGTCCCTCCCGGGGGATCTCTCGCGAGGTGATCCGGTGCGCCACGCCGAAGAGCGGGAAGTGCAGCAGCGTCTCGTCGATGATCCGGTCCAGGTGGTCCGGGTCCGAGCCGGGCGCCTGGAGGCGGGTCTGCACGTCGCGGTGTGTGGCCAGGGCCAGCAGCAGGTGGGCGGACGCCTCCGACATCTGCACCACGGCGGTGTTGAAGAACGTGCCCTGGAGGTAGTACGCCTGCTCCCGCCGGTCCAGCGATTCCGGCAGCGGCCCGGGCGGCGGGTCGTCGGCGAGCCGGGCCCGCAGGTGGTCGGTGAGCCGGGCCCGCCGGTCCATGTGCCGAAGGCCCAGGCACTTGATCGAGTCGACCACGTCGTTCGCGTGGTCGGTGATCAGGTTTCGTACGTGACGCGGGCAGGGCTCGCGGAAGACCACCTCGTAGTAGACCTCGGCCCAGACGGGCATCATCAGGTCGCGCAGGCGCACGTGCAAGGTCCTTGCGGCGCGCGGGTGTTCGCGTGGCCCGCCGGGCGTCGGATCGACACCGCTCAGTTCGTCGAGGACATTGCGCGTGCAGCGGCCGACCAGTTCGGTCCACTGCTCCCGGGAGATGCCCGCCAGGATCCGTCGGGTGGTCCTGGCCACGTCGTCGTAGCGGGGCCCGGGTTCCAGGTGTTCCTGGTGCACCTCCGGGCCTGGGGCCAGCCAGTACCAGAACAGGTCGGACAGGGCGGCGCCACGACTGCGGCCGTCCGCCGCCGGATGCCCGTACACCCGCTTGAACTCCTCGGCGGACACCTCGGGTCCGGGCGCGCGCACACCGTCCGCACCGCCCGCCCGGGCGAAGATGCGGACGCGCAGCGCGACCACGATCCCCGGCAGCCAGTAGGGCAGCACCGCCACCGCGAGCACGACCGCGCCGACGATCGACCAACCGACGGCGCTCATGCGACCACTCCGCCGAATCGGGTGTCCGCCCCTGGCGTCACGGTGGGACCGGGCGCGGATCCCCACCCCGGCACCCGGACCAGGTCGGGCGTCAGATCGGCGAGTCCGGAAGCGCCGCACAGGGCCAGCGCGTCGTCGAGTTCGTCCCGCATCAGGTGCAGCAGCCGTCGTACGCCCTTCTCGCCGCCCTCGGCCAGCGCCCACATCACCGGTCGGCCGATGCCTACGGCGACCGCGCCGAGCGCCAGCGCCTTGACCACGTCGGTGCCCCTTCGGATCCCACCGTCCAGCACGATCGGGATACGCCCCGACACCGCCGCGACCAGCTCGGGCAGCAGCTCCAACGTCGATGGCACGGTGTCGAGTTGCCGACCGCCGTGGTTGGACAGCAGCAGTCCGTCGACACCGTGCCGAACCGCGAGCCGCGCGTCCTCGGGATGCAGCACACCCTTGAGCAGGACCGGCAGATCGGTGAACCGCCTTAATCGATCGACGTGTTCCCAGGAGAACTCCGGGGACATCGCGATCTGCCGTACGTGCCCGCGCTCGCCGTCCCGCAGATCCACCAGGTTCTCGCAGCGCATCCCCGGCGGCAGGTCGTGGAAGCCGTTGCGCCGGTTGCGTTCGCCCGCGCCGAGCACCGGCGAGTCGACGGTGACCACGAGGGCGGTACAGCCGGCCTCCTCGGCCCGGCGTACCAGCGCCTCGGTGATCCCCGGGTCGGGTTGGACGTAGAGCTGGAACCACAGCGGCGGCGCCTGGCCGGGCTCGGCGGCGGCGCGGGCCGCGTCGGCGACCTCGCCCACCGCCACCGTGGACGCCATGGAGACGATCATGATCGCCCCGGCGGCGGCCGCCGCCCGGGCGGTGGCCGCCTCTCCCTCCGGATCGACCAGTTTGTGGAAGGCGGTCGGCGAGAGCAGGATCGGCAGGCGTGCGCGACCGCCGAACAGGCTTACGCACAGGTCCCGTTCGCCGCAGCCGCGCAGCACCCGGGGCAGCAGTTGCAGTCGGGCGAAGGCCGCCTCGTTGGCCCGTACGGTGATCTCGTCGCGCGCTCCACCCGCGATGAAGTCGGCGTATACGGGATCCAGTCGGGCGCGCGCGGCCTCCTCGAAGTCGTACACGGTGAACCGCACCCCGCTCACCGCCCGGCCGGGCTCGGCCGCCGGTCCAGTTCGCGGGCGAGGAAGGCCACGAGTGGGGCGTGGTGGACCTGCGGATGGTCCCACTCGTTCTCCAGGTTCTCCGTCATGTTGTGCGTGGCCGACAACTCACCGTCGCGGAAGTGCCGGATCACCGGGTGCAGATAGGCGGCGTCGATGGAACCGTCCACCGAGTTCTGCGCGGTGCGGCGCACGGTGATGTCGAACGGGTCGACCTTGTCGTGGTCGGGCCCGTACTCGAGGGTGATGGTGAAGTAGTCGCCGCCGTCGGGCGATCGGCTCTCGTGCGCGTAGTCGACCGGCACCTCCTCGCGGTAGTGCGCCCGCCCGTCGTGGTCGACCACGATCAGGTCCCCGATCACGCCGAACTGCTGCCACAGCGCCGAGCTGCGATTGACCCGGGCCACCACGGCATCCGCGAGCGCCACGGGCGTGGCCGGCAACGTCCGCTGCGGCCAGGGACGTTGGTGGTACCGCTCGTCGAGGATGTGGCTCAGCGCACGGACGGCGTAGCGGAAGCCGTGGATGAAGCCTCCGGTGGACTTCTTGAAGTCGCGCTGCTGCATCAGGGTGCCGGCGAAGTACAGACCGGGCACGTTCACCGACTCGTAGGCCGGGGACAGGGCGGCGAACCGGTCGTCGATGACGAGTTCGGGGCGGCAGTCCGGGTCGAAGATCGAGGCGTCGAAGCGGAAGCCCGTACAGACCAGGACCCGGTCGTAGTGGAGTTCCTTGACCACCTCGTCGGCACGCGAGAACGCGAACCGCACCCGGTAGCGCCCCGCGTCGCCGCCCTTGTCCACGGACAACACGCGGCCGTCCAACACGGCGTTGCGCAGCTTGAGTTGGTAGGTGTCGAGGAAGTTGGCGTTGATCGCGCGCAGGTGTCCGACGAAGTGGGTGTTCCAGGCGAGCCGGATGGAGTGCGGCCCGGCCACGTGGATCACCGCCGCGGTCTCCAGGAGGTTGTCCGCGGTCTCCAGCGCGGAGTTGCCCTTGCCGAGGATCAGGACCCGTTGGTCGACGAAGTCCTCCGGGTCCACGGACACCGTCGAGTAGTCGTCGGCGGTCTCGATGCCCGGGATATTCGGGGTGTTGGGCCGGGTCAGTCCGGTCGCCACGATCAGTCGCCGGGCGTCGTGTCGCATCCCCCGTTGGTCGGTCACGGTGAATCCGCCGTCGGTGCGGCGCCCGATCCGCTCGACCCGGGTGTCGTAGGCGATGTCCAGGTCGAATACGGCGGCGAAGTCGGCCAGATAGCGCACGAGGTCGTCGGCGTGCGGGAAGTAGCGCTTGCTGTACCGGGTGAACAACAGCTCGGGATCCGGGGACAGGAGTGAATTCCAGTCCATCCGCATGTTCAGTTCGGGATCGTCGGTGCCGTTGTACACCTTGTTGATGGAGATCAGTTTGCGGTGCCGCGGGAAGGTGCGGAAGAAGGTGCCGGGAGTGCGGCCACTCTCCAGGACCCGGTACCCGTGCCCGGCGGCCTGGAGTAACTGCGCGATCTGGAGCCCGGCGGGGCCGGCGCCGATCACCAGGTAGTCGAGGAGGTCGGGGGACGTGGCGGAGGCGGTGGGCGTGCCCGATATGGAGGTCATCGAACTCTCCTTGCGCTCCGGGCGAGGACGGGCCCGGAGACCGGTGGGGACGGATGGGGACGGAGTTGGACCGATGAGGACGGAGTTGCGGGAAGTGCGCGGGGGCGTGCGGGCGCAGCGGGGTACGGGGGCTGCGCGGGCGCGGGTGCGGTGCCGACCGGGCGGGGCGGGTCGGGGGCCGACGGGGCGGGGCGGCGCTGAACGGTCCGGCCGCGGCCGAGAATCGCGGCGTGACGTCGAGTCCCTTGAAGACTCAACAAACACGGTAGTAACGAGGGTCACGCCGGGCAACCACACGACGCAACCGAATGATGACGCGAACGGGGCACCGGATCCGCCCGCGCGGGTGGGTCGCGCGGGGCGGGCCGATGCGGGCCGCCGCGGAGCCGCGCCGCCGAAACGAGCGGAGAAGACGCGGGACGCGGTCGTCGCCCGCCACAACGTCGAGCCGACGGTTCGTCGCACTCGACGATGTTCGGCGCGGCCGGGGTGGGAATGCTGGGCCTGTGGGCGTCCGGCAGGGCGGCGCCGGCAATGCCCTCCCTCGTGACGGAGGTGCCCGCGAGGTGGGCGTGGGCGCGCGGCGAGTGACGAGCGACCAGCGACAGGAGATCCGGTGGAGACGACTTCCGATGCGGCTCGGCGGCGGCGCACGGCCCGGGACGCGGCGGTGGCGGCGGCCGTGCGGCAGGGGCTGCTGGGCGCGGCCGAACCGCTGGTCGGGCTGCTGGATGTGGACGGCCTGCTCGGCACGGTCGCCGAGTTGCACGCGGCCTTCGCCCCGGCCCCGGTCCGGCACGCCTTCGCGGCCAAGGCGTGCGCCCTCGCCCCGGTGATGCGGCTGATGGCGGACGCGGGGATGGACTGCGAGGTCGCCTCACCCGGCGAGCTGCGGTTGGCACTGGCGGCCGGCTTCCCGCCCGAGCGCATCGTGTACGACAGCCCGATCAAGACCGTCGCGGAGCTGGAGTTCGCCCTCGCCCACGGCATCGCGCTCAACGTGGACAACTTCCAGGAACTGGACCGCGTCGACGCCCTGCTCGCCGGCGCGCCCGCGCCCGCGCCGCTCGGGATCCGGGTCAATCCCCAGGTGGGGCGCGGTTCGGTGGACTCCACGAGTACAGCCACGGCGACGTCGAAGTTCGGCGTGGCGCTGCGCGACGAGGGCGCGACCGAGGCGGTCGTACAGGCGTTCGTCCGCCACCCGTGGCTGACCCGGATCCACACCCATGTCGGCTCGCTGGGCTGCCCGTTGTCGCTGATGGCCGAGGGTGTGGCGGCGGCCCACGCGCTGGCCGAGCGGGTGAACGCCGAGGTGGGGCAGCGCCGGGTCACCGGTCTGGACATCGGCGGCGGCCTGCCGGTGAACTTCGCCGACGACACCGACACGCCGACCTTCGCCGACTACGTCGCCGAGCTGCGCCGGGCCGTACCGACCCTGTTCGACGGCCGCTATGACCTGATCACCGAGTTCGGCCGCTCGATCTTCGCCAAGAACGGCACCGTCGCGTCGATCGTCGAATACACCAAGACCACCGGCGGCCGCCGCATCGCCGTCACCCACGCGGGCGGCCAGATCCTCACCCGCGCCATGTCGATGCCCGAGGCGTGGCCGATCCGCATCGACGCGTTCGACGCGAAGGGCCGGCCGAAGTCCGGCCCGACCGAACCCCACGACATCGCGGGCCCGCTGTGCTTCGCCGGCGACCTCTCGGCGATCGCCCGCGACCTGCCCGTACTCGAACCGGGCGACATCCTCGCCCTCCACGACACGGGCGCCTACTCCCTGTCCACCCACTTCTCCTACAACTCGCTCCCCCGCCCGGCCATCCACGGCTACCGCACCACCCCGACCGGCGAAACCACCTTCACCCCGATCCGCCCGGCCCAAACCCTCACCGAGGTCCTCACCGACAGCGGCACAACCCACATCGAATCCCTGACCGCTCCAAGCACGCCTGCGGTCGATCGTCGTCACCCATGACCACGTCGTCCTCGAACGCCGGAGCATGGGCCATCACGGACAACGGGATCTCCCGAAACGCCGTACCCGGCTCCTCGAACACCCGCGACGGCCACCCGGCGTACCAGTGATAGGGCCGCGTCCAAAGGGGATCAGTCCGTCATGAAGGTCGTCGTCTCGGTGATCGGGGCCCGGTCCGTGCGGAAGGGACGCGTGGTCGGGTCCTCGAAGCCGATCGACATGCCGCAGTAGAGAATCAGCCCCTCCGGGGGTGACACGACCTCCGCGACGGTCGCCCGATACACCGACCATGCCATCTGCGGGCAACTGTGCAGTCCCTCCGCGCGAAGCAGCAGCATGACCGTCTGGAGATACATGCCGAGATCGGCCCACTGGGCGGATCCCATCTCGCGGTCGATGAAGCAGAAGAGCGCGGCGGGCGCCCCGAAGCAGTCCCAGTTCGCGGTCACGGCCTGTGCGCGTGCCCGCGTGTCCCGACGCGAAATGCCGAGCGCGCCGTAGCGCTGCTCGGCAGCCGCGGACCGCCGCTCGCGGTAGGGCGCGCCCAGTTCGGGCGGGTACATCTCGTACTCCCGCGCGTCTCCGGGATCACCCGCGGCCACTCGCTCGGCGGTGCGCTTCTTGAGCCGATCCAATGCGGAACCGGCGAGCACGTAGGTGTTCCAGGGCTGAAGATTGGCCCCGGAAGGCGCCCGGGACGCGGCGGACAGCACTCGTTCCAGCACCTCCCGCGGAACCGGATCGCCGGTGAAACCGCGCACCGCACGCCGAGTCGCCACGGCCTCGTACACGTCCAAGCACAACCACCTCCCACGCCCCCTGACCACGCCCACCTACACCTGTGACGACTCGGGAAACAAAGAGGTGACCGGCACAATCCCGGCGGTTCATCGGTGTCGGCGCTGCGGCCCGATGAGGGTGGCGGCGGTGGGGGTCGTGCCGTGGACCGTCGCGCTGATGCTCGGGGCCGTCGCGGTGTCGCGGGCCGGGACGGACAGGGCGAGCAGGGCGACGTCGTCGCGGTCGGCGTCGGGCAGCGTGCCCAGGAGAGCGACGGTGTCCTCGACGAGGGTCCCGGCGGTAAGGGGGCCGGGGCGCAGGGCCAGGAAGGCGGTCAGGCCCTCCTGGTCGAGTCTGGCGCCTGCGGCGGTACGGGCCTCGGTGAGTCCGTCGGTGTACAGGAGCAGGCCCTGGCCGTGGGCCAGATGCAGGGTGCGGGAGGCGAACGTGGCCTCGGCGAACGCGCCGACGAGCATGCCGCCCTCGGCCCGTACCGTCTCCACCCGGACACCTGCGCCCGGGTCGGGGCTGAGGTGGTAGGCGGGAGGATGGCCGCCGGTAGCCAACGTGACGGTGAATCCGCCGTCGGTGTGCGGGTCGAGCATGCCGAAGATCGCGGTGCAGAATCGGGTGCCCACCGAGGCGTCCAGCAGCAGGGCGGTGTTGAGCGCGCTGAGCGCGGCGGTGGGGTCGGCGTCGATCAGGGCGGCGGCGCGCAGGGTGTAGCGGGTCAGCGAGGTGACCGTGGCGGCCTCGGCGCCCTTGCCGCACACGTCGCCGAGGAAGAACGCCCATCGCCGGGCGCCGAGCGGGAAGACGTCGTAGAAGTCGCCGCCCACCTCCTGCGGCGAGGCCGTCTGGTAGTGGCAGGCCAACTCCAGGCCGGGTACCGCCGGCAACAGCGGCGGTATCAGGGTCCGTTGCAGCGTGGAGGCGAACGCGGCGATGGCGGCCCGGTCCCGCTCCGCGCGCCGCCGCGCCTGCTCCTCCGCGCGGCGCCGGTCCTGCTCGATCCGGTGCCGTTCCTGCTCGGCCCGGACGGTGTTCAGCGCGGACAACCGCAACTCCAGCTGGTCGCGCACTATCGCGGCCAGGTCCGCGAGGGTGGCCGCGTCGGCGGCGTCGACGCGGCGCGGGCGGGTGTCGAGGATGTTGACGGTGCCGAGCCGGTGCCCGTCGGCGGTGACGATCGGGGCGCCGGCGTAGAACCGCACCCCCATGGGTCCGGCCACCAACGGGTTCGAGCACGCGACGGGATCCACCAGCGTGTCCGGGATGATCAGCGTCTCGTCGCTCAGCACCGCCGAGTCGCACAGGCCCGGGTCGCGGCCGATCTCGGTGACGCCGAGCAGGCCGTGTACGGCCTTGAATCGGATGCGATCGGTGTCGACTATCGTCACGGTCGCGACGGGCACGTCGAACAACCGTGCCGCGAGGGCCGCCACCCGGTCGTACGCGCCGTCGGGGAGAGTGTCGAGGGTGTCGTAGCGACGCACCGCCGCGATCCGGTCCGCCTCCACCGCCGACGACCCCTTCGTCGGCCGGGCTTGGGGTACGGCTGTTCGTTCGGACATGTGCCTCGTCTCGTCTGCCCCCGTGAAGTCACCCACCAGGACGGCGGGAACCCGTACGACCATCCCCGAGGCGGCGGACGTGGCCCGCACGGGGGCGGTCGCGGTTCGTCCCTCGTCGTCGACCGGTGGTGCAGGTTCCGGTGGTGGGCGAGGTCGTCCACGCCTTGGGGAGCCACCTATCCCTGCCCCCGATCCGCCGAGCCGAACTCGCGCCGATCCTCGCGGCCGGCCGAGGCTTGAGTCGCCGATCAGGGGGCAGGCGTGCGGGCGCGGCCCATACGAGCGGTCGGCGCGCCGGCGCCGAGCCGAAGTGCCGTCCGCCGTCCGCCGTCCGCCCATGTCCCTTGCCTCTTGCCTCTTGCCTCTTGCCCCGGAGGAAGGTCAGGTCATGACTCGACTTCACCGTTCCCTCTTCCGGTGGCGGGTGCCACGGCAGACCGGCGCGGCCGCGCGGGCCCGGGACGAGGCGCGAACCGCACTCGCCGGCTGGGGCTGGGACGAGGACCACATCGCGACGGCCGTCCTGGTCGTGTCGGAGCTGTCGACCAACGCGCGTCTGCACACCGACGGCCCCATCGGCCTGGCCATACGCCGCACCATGCGCGGAGTGCGCCTGTCGGTCACCGACACCAACCCCCACCCCCCGACCCACCGCAACACCGGCCCCCAACACGAGGGCGGCTTCGGCCTGCACATCCTCGACACGATCACCACCCGCTGGGGCATCCGCACACACCGAGCCGGCAAAACCATCTGGGCCGACCTCGAAGCCCCCCACCACAACCCCCACCCGTGGCCGGCCCGAGCCCGATCAACAGCCGCCACGACCCGAGTACGCATCCCCCCATCACTGCGCCGCGCAAGACGCAGCGGCACAAGCCTGATCCTCATGACCACATTCGCAGCGGCATAACCCGCCCAACGACCCCGCGCCCGAATCCGATCACCGAATCGAACCTTCACCGCCCTCGAGCACAAACGGCGCCTCGAATCGTCCCGCACCGCTTCCCTGACCGCGTCTTCGCGTCGGACGGGTTCGGCCGTTCGGCTTCCGCCCCACAGCCGGCTTCGGCCGGCTCGCACCAGCCACCCCGGGCGCCGCCGACACCCTGACCCCGCTCAGATCGATCCGCGCGGCACGGCCGAACGGCACCCCGATCCACGTCATCTCGGCCAACCTGTCCGCGCACAAGGGCGGGACACTCCGGCGGAACCTGTAGGCCCGTAGGACCTGTTCGAGCACTCGCACCCGGGACAGCAGCACAGTGCACCGAGACCGGGGTGGTCTCGGCGCACCGGCAATGGGTGGGACAGCTACGCCTGGGCGGGTACCAGGACACCGACCGGAACGGTCGGGTCGTCCGGGACGGGTCCGGTCAGCCCGGCGGTGCCGGCGTGGAGCACGGCCCGGCCCTGCGGGCGGCGTCGATCCGTGCGATGACGACTGCGGCCGACGGAACGAGCCGGTCAGGTCGGTCCGTTCGCGCACATCTCCCACTCACCGCCACGCGCCTTTCCGTTGAACGATCTCAGCGCGGATTGGGGCTCTTATCCGGGTGCAGGCAGTTCCATGTGTTCGCGCCGACCATGCCGTCCACGGTGATCCCGCACCGACTCTGAAGACTCTTGACGGCAGTACGCGTACTGGCCCCGTAGATGCCGTCCTCGGCGATCCCGTAGCCGTAGAGGTTGATCAGGCACTGCGCGTGCCTGACGGCCGAGCCGGTGTCGGTGTAGTAGAGGTTCGGGTGGCCCGAGCTGTAGGGGCAGGGGCTCTCCGCGAGTACCGCGACCGATGCGAGAGCGGGAGAAGAAATGCCTGGAGCGGTGGCGGCGGACGTGGCGGAAGCACTTGAAGCCGTGACGGTGACGCCGGCAAGAGCCGCTACCCCGCGACGGCACACGCAGCGAATTTTCCGAGCAATCTCATTGTCTCTCCATCTCATGACTCGACATGGGGCCGCGTGCCTCCCCCACAAGAGCGTCACCGGTGCACTGGCCGGCGCAAGCGCCGACACCCACATGCGAAGGACGTAACGAACCCGGCCGCCCCCGTCTTCGCAAGGGCGACCGCAGACCACCGCGCACGCACGCCACCCCACGCGGCCTTCCGCTCGGCGTGGGCATCGGCCCGGGACATGAAAAAGCCCAAGTCAGCGGGCTGACCTGGGCTTCGTTTCGGGTGGGCACAGACAGACTCGAACTGTCGACCCCTGCTTTGTAAGTGCCGATGGCATGGTGACGGGAGGTACCACAGAGGGACGCTGTGTCCCGTTTTGAATCCGTCTGACACCCCGAAGTCGGTGCCCGATACCGCCGAATGTCGGCGAGTGCCGGAACGGCCGTGCACGCGCCGCGCGCGCAAATGCGTGCACTGGTCGGAGGTTTCCGTGGTGCGCCCCAGAGCTCTTCCGGGGCGCACCACGTCGTTACGGGGGCGCGGGCTCAACCTTTCGGGTGGTCGCGCCGTCGTGGTGGTGACGAACCCGAAGCTCGGTTCGTAGCGTGGCGATCGGGTTCCGTGCTTCGGGTATGGCTTGCACGCACGTGTCGCTGTGATGGCTTTGCGCGATAGGACCGTCCGAAGTGTTCGGCGGGTGGCCTCATCGCCGATTGGGATGTGTGGATCGGATCGCCGGTGCGGATACGCGGGCGGCCACCCTCGCGGAGCCCCCTCGGTACTTCTTCCTGGGAGGGGAGGTGCGTGGTGGCCGGGATCTGGGTCGGAGTGGACATCGGCGGGACTCACCATCACTGCGTCGCGATCGACGAACGCGGAAATGTGTTGCTGTCACGTCGGTTGGCCAATGACGAGGCCGACCTGCGGGCGTTGATCGCTGACCTGACGGCGTTGGGCGTCGATCCCGTCTGGGCCGTGGACCTGCCGGACGGCCCGGCCGACCTGCTGCGGACGTTGCTCCACCACCAAGGTCAACAACTCGTCTACCTCCCCGGGCGATTCATGCACAGTGCCGCGGGCTCCTATCCCGGTGAGGGCAAGTCCGACGCCCGTGACGCGGCGATCCTCGCCGACCAGGCCAGAGTGCGCCGGGACCTGCGAACCTTGTCCCCACCGGACGCGATCGCGGTCGACCTCGCGCTGCTGACCGCGCGCCGCGTCGACCTGGTCTGCGACCGCACACGCGTCTACAACCGCATCCGAAGCCACCTCGGCACCATCGCACCGGCCCTCGACCGGGCACTCGAAGTCCGCCTACAGGGACCGCTGATCCTGCTGGGCCACTACCCCACACCGACGGCCCTACGAAGGATGGGCACGCGCCGTTTGGCAGCGTGGCTGCGACGGCGACACATCCCCCGCGCGGAAGCACTGGCGGAACGCGCACTGACCGCCGCCCACCGTCAACACGTGATCGTCCCAGGAGAAGAACCCACGGCGGCCCTGATCACCGAACTCGCCCACGAGGCCCTCGCGTTGCAACGGCGCGTCCGCGAGATCGAACACCGGATCACCACACGGTTCCACGCCCATCCCGACGCCGCGTTGATCACCAGCATGCCCGGCATCGGCGACGTCCTGGGCGCCCACTTCGTCGCCGCCACCGGCGGCGACCTCACCCGCTTCGCCAACGCCGGAAGCCTCGCCGCCTGCGCGGGCCTCGCCCCGATACCACACGACAGCGGCCGGGTATCGGGCGTACGCCGCCGCCCCCACAACTACAACCGACCCCTACAACGCGTCTTCTTCCAATCCGCACGCATCAGCATCGGCTGCCCCGCCTCGAAAACCGACTACGACCGCAAACGAACCGAAGGCAAGCGCCACACCCAGGCCGTCCTCGCCCTCGCCCGCCGCCGCGTCGACGTCCTATGGGCCATCCTCCGCGACCGCCGGCCCTACCAGCCCCGGTGAGAGTGATCTCCCGCCTTCAACACGGAGCCCTGCGTCCACGTTCCGGTACCGGCTCGAGCGAGGGCCACCCAACAAGGAGCAGGCCTGCCGTCAGGACGGGATTTCTCCACACCTCTCCTCCCATGTCGGTCGCTTTGTCTAGCCTTGACACGAGGTGACGGGAGGCCGCTGGGCGACGGCGGTCGAGGCAGAGGTGGGGACTCATGGCTCGTCGTAAGTCGATCACGTCTCAGTTGCTCGGTGCGTATCAACAGCGCCAGAAGGTCCACGAGCAGGAACAACGCCGCATCGCCGCCGAGGAGGCCCGCTTGGCGGCCGAGTTCGACCGGCAGGCCAGGGCGGAACTGCAACGGGCCAAGGCAAAGCAGCAGAAGCAAGCCGCCGCGGACCGTAAGCGCGTGCGGGAGGAGGCCGAACGACGCCGCGAGCAGAAGCGAATCGACGCCGCCGAACAAAAAGCCAAGCAGGAACTCGCGCGCATCCGCCAAGAGGCAGAGCGTCGGGAGGCCGCACGCGAACGAGACAGGCAACGGGCCTCGGCCGAGACGACCAAGGAGGCACAACGTCTGGCCGTGGAACGGATGACGAGCCTGGCGGACGAGTCGACTCGACAGGCCGCGGCCCGAGTCGCCGGATTCGACACGTTGTTGGCCCGCCGGTACCTGAACCTCACTGATCACCGACTGGCGGTCGGCCGCAACTTCGACCTCGGCGGGCCGGAGGATTTGGCGCGGTCGGTGTGCGAGGTCCTCGCCCATCCGATCCACGAGACGGGCGAGCCCGAGCGGTGCCGTGCCACCTATGCCCCCGAGCAGCGCCAACTCGTGGTGGAGTTCGAGCTTCCCCGGCAGAGCGTGGTTCCCACCGCTTCGGCGTATCGATACGTGAAGGCCCGCGACGAGATCGTCCCTCAGCCCCGCAAGGAAGTGGAGGTCAAGGCCATCTACGGTCGCCTGGTCGCCCGGACCGCGTTACGGATCCTCGATCAGTCGTTCCGCACCACGCCTCCACAGTTGGTCGACACGGTCGTCTTCAACGGACACGTATCCGCGAAGGACCGAGCCACCGGCAAACCGATCCGCCCGTGCCTGATCAGCGTCGAGGCACCTCGCGACAGGTTCGAGGAACTGGAGTTGGACGAACCGGAACTGGACCCCGTCCTGTGCCTGCGCGGACTCAACGCGATCGTGTCCCCGCATCCCTTCGACCTCGAAGCCGTGCGCCCGGTAATTCAGTTCGACCTGTCCCGCTACAAGTTCGTCGAGGAAGTCGACGTCGTCGCGCGCATGGACGCCCGCCACGACCTCCTCACCCTCACCCCCGGAGAGTTCGAACACCTGATCCGCCGACTCTTCGAGGCCGCGGGCATGAAGGCGTGGGTCACCCAGCAGTCCAAGGACGAAGGCGTCGACGCCGTCGCCGTGGTCGAGGACCCGCTCATGAGCTTCACCTGCGTCATCCAGGCCAAGCGCTACAGCAAAGTCGTCGGCCTGGAGGCGGCCCACGCACTCGCCGGCGTCATGGAGGACAAGAACGCCGGCAAGGCGATCCTCGTCACCACCTCGTGGTTCGGCAAGGCCAGCCGCGACTTCGTCCAACGCCACGGCCGCATCGAACTCATCGACGGCCGCGGCCTCAAAGCCATGCTCGCCGAACACCTCGGCCTCGACGTCCTCATCAGCCTCCCCAAAGTCCCCCCGGGCTGGGACCGCCACGACATCAACTGACACAGCGGGACGATGCCCGCCAGTTCCGAGGGCACTGGTACGAGCCCCCCCGGAACATGCACCGACTCTTCGCCATTCGTCGGTCGAGACGTCCGGTCGCGGACTAGCGTGCTGAGAACTAGGCACGCGGGAGTGTGGAACATGGGTCCGGTTGACGACGCCCGAAGGCAAGGGCGTGAAATCGAACAGATCAGGTTCGCGGAAGAACGGGAACGTCTCAGGCACTGGGGCATCGACTCCCGCCGGGGAGTTCAGATGGCTCCCGAGCTTGCTGCCTTCGCGGGCGACATGGCAGGACGCCTGTCCAGGCGGAAACTGGAATCGCTGTTCCTGCACGTCGACACCCGCGAAGAACGCGTTGGACTGTTCAGCGGCAAGAGGCAGTTGATGAGGGTTTTCGAGTCGGTCGGCAAAGCGTGGCAACTGGCGACGTTCACACCCGAGAACGGCTCCAACGAGCACAGCGCCGTATTGTCTCCCGACGGCCGTCTGTTCGAGGCACGCAGGCTGGACGCGCTGTTTCACCGCGGTATTCTCAAAGGAGGCGGGTTGGCGTTGGTACCAACAAGGAAACACGTCGTTGGACTAACCCCTGACCTGCAATCGCTCCTCTTGGACTACCTGGACTCGCGAACCGTGATCTGCGCACGCGACCCCTACCGAATCGGATAGACATCCCAACGGAACACCCCGCGCGACGCGCGTCTTGAACCCAGAGGCGATCGACGTCGCGTAAGACGGCCGCAGCGACAACCGCCAGCCATCAAACTCATCGAGGAGCAGGCCACCCGACCGAGGGCGTTGGTCGTCGTTCCAATCGGGCGGAATTTCAAGATCCAGTCGGAATGCAGCACCCATTTTCCTGATCTCCCGCAGGCCGGACACGCCAGTTGAGGCGTCCACGTTCGACCATCATCCTGCTATGCGTAATTCGATCGGTTCATCTCGCCTTCATCCTCGACCAGGTAGTTTTCAGGGGAGAAACGACTGAGTGCGCGCTCAAGACGTGAGGTCGAAACAGGAAAGTAACAACTTCGCGATGCGACCAAAACGAGACATAGCACCCTGCCGGTGCGCCGGATGCCGCAGTGTCGAAGCAATCGCCTATTCGGAATGACCCGCTCATCGACCAAGAGAACGAGTTCGCGGTGCGCCGGGCGCGCGGGATCCACGCTCCGCCAGTGAAAGTCTCGAATTTGGTTCCAAGGGATGCGCACGCCACGTCCGCGAACACTCAGGGCCAGTGCGTTGCGATCGACACGCACCGCGAACGCTTCTTCGGACACGATCATTGCCAACAGCAGGAACAGAAGGAGCGAATAGACGGCCACGATCATGAACCACGCCGGAAAGACATAACTGGGGGGCAGGGGGTCACTGGCCAAGCAGCAGACGACGAGCCAGAGAACAAAACTTAGCAGGATCGCACCATATCTGCGGTACCCGAACGTTCTTCCTTCGACGTGGAGTTCTTCGATGTCGTCGCGAATAATGCCTCGTTCGGGATTGGCGCCAGGATCCCATGCCCGGCGACCGAAGTACCCAAGCGCCCGTTCCAACTCGACGCGGCGCAGGCCCAACGAGAATAGTTCACAAACCACGATCTCGTTCGCGCACGACAGGCGTCGCGGGAACACCCAGAATCGATGAGGCCGCGTAGCAACCGTCGATCTGTGATCAATTTGCAGAAATAGCAAACCGGTCGCGGGCTCCGCATCTCTCCATGAGATAACTCCCACGCGAGTGATCTCTGCCCAATCCCAGTGGTGGGTTTCACCTGCTCGCTCGTACCGAACGCCTTTTTCGTCGATTCTAAGCCTGACAGGGCTCCTCAACGCGCCCAGCACGGGCAGGGCGGGAAGCAGTAGGAGATAAGTCCAAAGGGCGACAGCCAAAAGATTCGGCCAGTGGTAGCGCTCAAGGGAGACGCGCGTCAGGAGAGTCACCGAAGGGGTAAAAGCCATGACGAGGAGCAGGAAAGTGAGAGCCATCAGTGGCGTTTTTGGCACCGTACGATCAATGGCCGGTGCGGCGGCGGAAGGATTCGTCTCAAAATGAGGTTCGCCTTGCATCCGAGCCGACGCGTCGCCAGCTGCAACGAGCTTTTTTCCACCGAAGAGGGCCAAGGCACTTTTCAGTTCTGCAGGGGCGCAATCCAGTTTGGTCAAGTCGGCGGCGACGACTCCGCCGAGCTTGCGCGACAGGAACGCTCGGCGCGGAAACCAATAGGTCTTCTCGTGAACCTCGGACTCGAAGTTTAGGACAAGGAAGTATCGCCCGCGTCTTCGCCCCAGGATGCTCGCACACCATACAATCCGGGCGTGCGTGATGGTGTGCCAAGAGTGACGGTAGAACGCTCCGGGACCGCGTGCGAGTACGATCTCATCCCTGTCGACGGAAAGATCATACTTTTGCACGAATACCTTGATGCCAATCAAGATACAGCCTGCCAGCGCGCCAATAAGCGGGAAAGCCAAGCGTCGCGGTAATTTCAAGGGAACAGCTTCGGCCCGGCCGTCGACCAGCCGAGTGGGCCGCGCATTTGCGAAGTCGAAACTGCCCATTGCCAGGTAGCGCGCGATCAGCCCGAACCCCACGAGTAAAAACAATACCAATGCAATCATGCTTCCGGTGCGAGTCCGCCTGGTATAACGAACGGTCTCGCCCGTTGGGACTTGGGAACGCAACACCAGCCACGTCTCTCGCCACGCGGTTACCTGTTCTGCAGGCACATCACACGCCGCCAAGTAGGCGGCCGTCGCTGCCCAGGTTGGCAGCGTTTCCAGTGTGGTCAACGTGGCGATGTCGTCGACCGCGAGGCATCCCCGCGTCCGTCGGCTGATCACCTGAGGGCTACTGCCACACGTGACTCCGACTTCGGCCAGCCTTCGTACAAAGCCCGACGCCGAGGTCTCGCCCCGCACGTTGGGCCAGGCCCTCATGTCGTCGACATCGGCTGGGTGAGGGGCTCTGTTGACCGCCAAGGCGATTCGCCCCGCCGTGTTGCGGTCGCTCTTCTGCGGCTCGGGGCGGCCCGAGGCCAATAGACGCTCACGAGTCGCCGAGTAAACGGTGTTCAAGTCCAGTAGGCCCGGACCGCCGGGGACCCCGTCCTCGACGACGCTAAGCAACGCCCCAGTGAAGGCGGTGTGTCGCTCGTCGAGCGGAGCGATCGCCCGGACGTTCTCGTGCGCGGCGGTCAAGACGAACGTTCCCTCGATGGCAGCCTGCTCCGCCAGTCCCTGCGAATCCCCCATGCTGCCCAAGGCCCTGCCGCCGTAACAGCAATCCAAGATGACGACACGGCGCACAGCCCGGGATTCCAAGAGCGCTTTACGCAGATGCCGATACTCCAGGCCGGTGTAGCCCTCACCCTGTATCGACTCCGGCAAGGACAGGAACAATTCGCCTGTATCGCTTTCCAGGAGGCCGTGGCCCGCGTAGTAGACGAGCAGGGTGTCCGTAGCTTCCCGCGCCGCCTCTCGGACGACATCTACGATCGGTTTACCCGTCGGTGGATCCGCAATTACCCGTAGATTCCTTTCGGGCAATCCCCACGAGTGAGATCCCCCAAGCATCGCTGCGAGGTCGTTCAGATTGTTCGCCACCGTGGGCAGGTCGTCGAGATCGTCGTACCTGGCTACACCGATGAGGACCGCTCGAGACGTCTGCGGATCGGGCAGGTTCACGTCGGTTGATCCTGG
The DNA here is from genome assembly GCF_051903075.1 of Embleya australiensis. NCBI lineage: Bacteria > Bacillati > Actinomycetota > Actinomycetes > Kitasatosporales > Streptomycetaceae > Embleya > Embleya australiensis. The sequence continues at coordinate 5,287,200 of NZ_CP182422.1, read as the reverse complement.
CATTCATGCCCAGGATCGCCCGTTTGATCCAGGAATGCGAGCAAGCGTTGGACTTCAGCCTCACTCATGTCGGTAAGCGTGATTTCGGATGCTCCACGTCGCACAGTGATCTGCGGCGACCTCGGCCTGGTTCCTCGCCACGCGGCCACGGCTACCGCCAGTGAGGCTGCCGACCAGCCGCTGTCCGTGATCAGCTGGATGACATCGAGAACAGACCCCATCTCGTCGAGCCGCGAAGGTTCTCGCCCGGACAACGACGTGCGAGCCGTGCCACGCAAGCCGGGGTCGCGACCCAACCAGGCGTAAAGGGAGCGCAGTTCGTTCTCGCCACCACTGACCTGTAGCTCCACACGCATTGGTGCCCCCGTTCTCGACCACGCCACAATCACCCCACTACGGGTAATCGCCCGGAATCGATCTCATCTTGGCATCCTCACTCCCCATGCGTCCGTTCGATCAGGTCATTCGCCCGGTCTCTCACTCATCCGAGGTAAATTGCGGGCCCAGGCGTCGCTGGGGATCGCTGAGGTCCTCCAACCTCGGTCAAGGAGATTCGAACCAACGCCTCCTCGTCATCCGCGGAACGCGGCAGCTGCTTGCCGCCAGTCCACAACACGCTGATTCCGCCGGGCTCGATACGAGGGGTCCTTGGCAACCATGTCGATCAGGTGGGCCCCGCGCGGAAGCCCAGCCTCGACCAGGAGGCGCAGGCGGATGATCGAAAGCGTGAGTTCGTGGACGCCGACGAGAACGCCCGCTTCCCACTCCAAACGGTGGTCGGTTCCATAGCCGTGGCTGAGGGCGTTGCGTATGGAGGCGGCGACGAGCGCCCACTCGGCGACCCGGCCGTCGAAGAACCACTCACAGAATTCCTCGCCCAAGTCGTTGGCAAGTTCCGCGAGCCGTTTCTCCAGAGACGGCCCGTTCGATCTGATCGCGGAACGGATCCTGTCGCGGTCCTTGCGGTTGAGACCGGTCAGTTTGAGGGCTTCCCACACCCTGTTCGTGAACGTGTCGCTCTCGGCGACGGCGGCGTGCAGGCCCCGATGGAGGGTCTCGGCCGCGTTCACGGCCTCCACGACCATTGTCTGCAGAGTGCCGCGCTGCTTGTGCGGTTGGGCAACTGTGACGGGGAAGATGTGGTCCTCGGCGAGACGCAACCATTTCGGGATCAGCACCGATACGTCGACGTCGTCCGCCGTGAATGTCGGCGTGCAACCCCGCAGTTCGCCCTCGGCTGCGACTGCGTCGACGACCTCGGGATCGACGCTGACGGGAAGAGTGCGGTGCGCGAGCGGAGAGTCCGGCCCTCGGTAGGCGAGCGGTTGAAGCCTGCAGTCGAACTCGTACACGGGCTCGTGGAAGGCGATCGAGATCAGTGATCGCAACGGCATGATGATCCGCTGCGCCAAGGTCTCAAGCGTGAACCCGGCTTCGCGTTCAACCTGGATGGCGACGAGTTCCCTCAGTGACCGGACGCGTGGCCCCGTGGTGCCCACGAGGTCCGCGAAGATGGTGACCGTAAGACCATCCCCGCAGTCCACTACGGTGGCTTCGGGAGCGTGATAGTCCTCTTCTGTGCGGGCTCCCCGGGGGCCTCGCAGACCACCGCGGGGCCACCAGGTGGACAGGCCGGTCACCTCGAACATCGCGGCTTCATAGAGGGCGTCCTCGGAAAGAGCGTCACCTTCCAGAAGCGAATGGGACCACCAACGTTGGGCATGTTGGTCGTCCGCCCCGTCCCGCTCGTCGAAGGGTACGTCGAACCGTCGGCCCGGGCTGCGGTACAGCGTGGAGTGAGCGCTGACAAGGGTGTATCGCCTGCCCAGGCAAGCACCGTAGATCGTCACGGACGGAACCATCGCGACGCTGTCGTCTGCCTTCGGCTCCCACGGCAGTGTGCCGATGACATCCAGACGCCAGTGATCCGTCTCGCGCGTGAGCGTTCCCGAGACCCGCCTCTCCGGGTGTCCATCCATCCACCACACGCCGCTCCGGGCGTCGATCATTCAGCCCACCCCACGATGTGAACGAGGCTCGGCAAAACCGATCACCCCACCGTAGCGTCGGGCGCGGACACGGTCGTCTCGCCCACCATGTTGGGCCGGGCGGTTCGTTCATTGAAAGAAAGCGTTTTGCGGATCCCGTGGTGCTCTGGGCCGTCCTCGTCGGTCATCCTGATGCACCCGACGTGACCTTGAACGGCTCCGTCAGTTCGATCTGGAGGGCTAGCGAGGGACATCCACAATCGGGCTGCGCTGCGTCGGCACCGCCCCAGCTGGAATTGGCCGAGGACCAGCTGAATTTCGCTGTGCCACCTGCGCTGATGGGGAACCGCATTGGAATATTCCGTGCGCTGGTCGGAGGTTTCCGTGATGCGCCCCAGGGTTCTTCCGGGGCGCATCACGTCGTGGAGAGAGCGCGGAACCACCTACGCGAGCGCTCCTGCCGAGCTACTGGCGGGGATCGCCCGTGCCGGGATCGGCGTGGTACAGGCGCGCGATCTCCTCCGAGACTCCGAGACGCGCCGTGACTTCCGCGAGTATCCGCAGGGCTTGGGGGTCGTTGACGGCAAGCGCGGCAAGGACGGCGTCCAAGTCACTCCCGTCGTGCCCCAAGCCGCCCATGACCCCCGCAAGCACTCGGTGAGCGTGCGCGTTTCCTGCCGCGAGCGCTTCCTTCCAGACCTTCACTGCGTCCTCTTCGCGATCGAGATCGATCAAGAGGATCGTAAGATTGGTAGGCGCATGCGGGTGGCCTTCGGCAATGGCGGCTCGGTACAGGTGTTCAGCCTCCTCGACGCGTCCCAGGCTCACCAAGAGGTTCGCGAAGTCGTTGGGTGTGAGGGGGTGCCCGCTGTCGAGCGCAGTGCGGTACAGATTCTCTGCTTCCTCGTCACGGCCTTGTTGCGCCAGCAGCAGCGCCAGGTTGTGGGCTGCGTTCGGGTCACCGCCGGCGAGTGCGATCCGTAGGAAGCGCTCGGCTTCCTCCAATCGCCCGAATTGCATCGCGAAGTACGCGATCCAGGTGGCTGCCTCCGGGTCTCCTTGGGCGCACGCGAACCGCAGGCAGTGCTCGGCTTCTTGGATACGACCCGCCTGTGCCAAGAAGAGACCCAGTTCGAGCGGGGCCTCGGGAACACCGTCGCTGACCGCGCGCCGGTAGAGCTGTTCCGCACGGTCGAAGTCTCCTGCGGTCGCCAAGGCACGTGCGAGACCAAGGGGCTCGTCGAATCGTCGGAGTTGGTCGCCGATAGAAGCCAGCCGGTTCCGTACCGCGGCTGCGTCCGAGGGGCGATCGTTTGGTTCTTTCGCCAAGAGTTCGAGAACCAACTGGGCCAGCTCCGCCGGGATTTCCGGGCGTATGTCCTGGGGCGGTGTCACGTGTTCTTCGAGATGGGCCCACATGTGGCCGGTCCCCTGGAGATAGTGGAAAGGTGGCTTGCCGGTGAGGAGTTCGTAAAGGACGCAGCCGAGCGAATAGAGGTCGCCACGGTGATCGCCCAGGCGTCCACGCCAACGCTCGGGTGGCATGTACTGGGGCGTACCGATCGTGGAACTGGCGGTTGCGGTGAGAGCCGCGTAGGTACGGGCGAGGCCGAAGTCGAGGATCTTGATGCGACCTTCGACGGTAAGGAACAGATTCGCCGGCTTGAGGTCGCGGTGGATCAGCTTGATCTTGTGTGCGGCCTGGAGTCCGTCGCAGACCTGGGACATCCAATCGACGATCCGTTCGAGAGCAAGTGGCTCCCCTCGGAGCACGTGGGCCAGGTCGTGGCCCTGGAGTCGTTCCATCACGAGGTACATGACCTCGTGTCCGTTGCCTCCGCCGGCGTCGTAGACGGTCACAACGTTGGGGTGGTTGAACCTGGACACCGATTCGGCTTCCCGGACGAACAATTCCTCGGCCCGCGCGTCTTCCGTGTTGGTCAACAGCTTGACGGCGACGGTCCGAAGGAGTCTCGGATCGTGGGCAGTCCAAACCTCCCCCATACCGCCACGGCCGAGGCGTTCGAGCAGTTCGTAGCGTCCATCGATGATCCGGCGCGTGGTGGTCACGACCGCCCCCCGTTCACGTATTCCCAGGACGATGCTCTACCAGTCAACTCCTCGGCCGCGCGGGGGGTTTCCCGCATAGCTCTCGCCGCCGCCCTGGCCACCGATGAATCCGGAACCTTTCCATCTCCTCGGGCAGGGATGGTTCATCGCGGGCGCTCGACAGTTGAGGAATCAACAGGTGATCCAGCTGCCAATCGTGGTGAAGAGCGACGCGATGCGCCGACCCGGGATATCCGCCTCCAGGCACCCTCGCCATCCTGAACGAGCCGTTGGCGGCCCCCGGCGCCCGACCGGGTGCCGGGGGAAGGTTCGTCGAGTGGATCGACCCCGGACTACGACGCGGCTCGGGACTGCTCACACCCTCATCCCAACAGGGTTGCGATGTTCGGCCACGACCGATCTCCGCGTCTCAGCAGCGCCATTCATCCACGTTGCGATCCTCGGTCACCCCCTCATGGTGACCGCCAAACGACTCGTTCGACCTCGGCGACGGTGTGCTCGTCGTTGCGATCCTCGGCCACCCCCAAGGGTGACCGCCACCACCTCCGGGGCCGCCCCCGGGCCTGTCCCAGCACCCGGTGTGAAGTTCGCGAAAATGCCCTCGGGGTGGGCAGGTGGTCACTACCGTCGGGCCCCTCACCCTGGGGGCAACATGGCTGAACTGTTCGGAAACACCCGCCCGCGCAACGAGGTTCCGACGTGGGGCCGCGTGGTGTTGGTGCTCATCCCGATCGTGTCGATCGGGTTCGCGATGTGGTTGCCGTTCTTTTACCTGGCGAAGACTCGCCACCGGCCGCGTGACTGGTACTTCACCGTGGTGTTCGCCTTGGCTGTGGTGTTCTACGTGATCGCCGCGAGCACGACCGAGGACTCACCGATCGCAACGATCCTGGCAACGGCCGTGATCTTCTTCATCCTGTTCGCGTCGGTGTACGCGTGGCTGGAGACGCGCCCGAAGCGTGCATGACACAAATAGGCCCCCCGCTGCCTTCGGGCAGCGGGGGGCCTATTTGTGTGTCGGCCAGGCCCTCACGCCGATGAAGAGCAGGGCCTAATCGTCCTCCCCGAAGCCGTAGCGAACGTTCTGGTGTTGGCAAGACGGGCAACTGATGTAGGCGTCGGAGTTGTTGCCATCTTCGTAGGGCAGATACGACGTACCGCCCGAGAGCGAGGACTGACACACCGCGCAGCTGCCGCCTCCGCTCTTGCTGCGGGTCGATGGGTCTACGAGCACGCCACCTTCATCGAAGTAGACGCGCCACCCCATGCATGCGCCGTTGTGGCATTCGTATCGACCTCCACCCGAGTCGGCCCACAGGGACTCGCCGCAGTCAGGACATGCCCGGCCCGATCCTGCGCCGATGCTCCCGAACAGCTTGCCAAGGAACCCCATCGGTAATTCCCCCCCCACATCGACGATCTCGTAGTCATCAGATCGCATGAGTACTGGCCGGGTCTGTCGAACCAGTCGTTGGGGGTCGCCAGCCTTGTCGAAAGCCGTGATCTCGCCGAGGTCACGGTGGCGCGCATGCGGGTTCCCCTCCCTGTGGTGGCAGGGAGGGTGGCGGCGATGTCGAAAATCTCGTGACCGAGTTCACAGAACAGCCCCCGCTGCCTCACGGCGGCGGGGGTTTTCGCGCGGCCGGTTCACCCACTCTGCCCCTCGAAGTAGAGCCGCCCGTCCGCAGGGTCGTCGCCGAGTCCTTGTGCGCGGTGTGGCTCGACGCCGGGTCAGCGGGTGACGGTCAGCCGGATCGGTGTGGTGGGCTCGACCGGTGTCCCGGCCGCCGGCTCCATCGACTTGACCGTCCACTGGTAGGCGATGTTCGCCGCGTCCTTCATCACATCGTGACCATCGGGGGCTGTGGCTGCGGCGACCTCGAAACAGAGCAGGGGGTCGGCGCCGGTGCTCAGGTCTTTGCCAACAACGTTCGGCACGGCCTGCGGCCACTGCTGCCCGTAGCACGCAGTGCCGGGTTTCACGGCCGGGTCGGTGTGGGTGGTCGCCTCGGGTGCGGGTGCTGCCGTCGTTCCCTTCGGCGGGGGCGCGGGGGTCTTCGCCGGGGGCGCTGCCTTCGTGCTCGGCGCGGGCGGCAAGGCCGTTGTTGCCGGCACGACGGGCGCCGGAGACGTGGCCGCCGGCTGGGCATCCTTGTGCTTCTTCGGCGCCCCCACGGTGACCCCGATGGCCCAGAACCCGACGAGCAGCATGCCGACCGCGATGAGCGCGGTCCGGACCTTGTGGCGGATGTACCACGGTCGCGGCCGGTCGGCGGGTGGTGTGGGCGGTGTCCAGGCCATGGCGGGACGGTAGCGGCCCGCACGGTCGCACGTGGCCGGTTCGGGAATCCGAGCCGGTCGACCTCGCGCCGGACATGCGTCCGCCCCGCCTCCCGAGGGAAGCGGGGCGGCTTCGTCATGTCAGTCGATCGGCTTCGCGCCGTGCCCCGCGACAATCGGGTCGATCCACCGGGCGAGAACGAAATCCCGGTCCGTCAACTTGCCCCCGAGATCGTGCGTGGTACTGGAGAACTTGATGCGCTGCCACGTGATGTGGATGTCGGGGTGGTGTCGGATCTCGCGGGCCTTCGCACCGACGTACATCGCCAGGTGCAGGGTCTCGTGGTATGCCTGAGTGAACGTGCGCTCGATTGCATCGCCCACGTGCGTCCAGCCCGGCAACTCGGCGAGCGACTTGGTGATTTCGTCGTTGGTCAGCGGCGTCGGAGCCACGTGCACCACCCCCATGCGGGCCGATCGTAGCCAGCAGGTCGGCGAGGTCGCGCCCGTATGCGTGATCGACCCACGGGCGCATCCGGTCCCGCACGAGGGCGAGTTCGGCGCGGGCGCGCGCGGAACCGGTCGACGTGCCGACGAGCGTCGCGCGTTCGGCGAGGTCGAGGGCGCGCTCCGGTTCCCCGGCCGCGGCGGCGACGGCCGCGTGCCGGGCCTGGACACGGCGACGTCGCGGCGGTGTGCGTCGGGCATCGCGCCGAGCACGCGCGTCCACACCCGGTCTGCCTCGGCGATGGCGTCGGGATCGTGCATGCGGCCGTAGCAGGTCGCTCGTTGGGCGTCGATGTATCCGGGGGTACGGCGGCAGGCGTCACCCCAGGGCAGGTCGTCGTCGATGCGTTCGACGAGCTGCTGTGCCTCACCGAGGAGAGCGTCGACACCAGCGCGGTCGCCCCCGAGGGAGCGGCCGTGTGCGCCGTACACGGAGGCGATCACCCGCACCTTGGGGGTGAGAGATCGCGGGTCGGCGAGCGCCGCGTCCGCGAGGTCGATTGCCCCGGCGCCGTCCCTTATATCGACGCGCAGCGAGGCCTTGTTCGCGAGGGCGTATCCGATGAGCTGGTGGTCCCGCGCGCGGTGGGCCATGTCGAGGGTGATGTCGCGCCACCGGATCGAGGACGGGTGGTCGCCAGCGTCCTGGTACAGCCGCCCGAGGAGCGCGGCATAGGCAGCGCCGACGCGGAGAAGATCCCGCCGGAGTTCACCGGCCGCCGACCCGGAGAGTTCGCAGATGAGTTGGTGCTGCGCGGTGACGGTGGCGACGAGCTGGTGCGGGCCGAGGAGCATGTCGGCCCGGTAGTGGCCCTGGAGTTGCTCGCGGAAGTAGAGGACGAGCGCAGGATCCACGGGCTGCCGCGACGCTGGGGCGCGTGCGGCAACGGTGGGTGGGGCGAGGGCGGATGCCGTCCCGGTGAGGGCAGCGCCGACGATGAAATCACGACGGAGCACGGGCTGCATTCGAGCGGTGGTGAACGTTCATCAGGTGTGGGATCGGTCATCGTCGTGCTCTCGGACGAAGCGACGGTCGACCGTCAAATCCGGGGCCATCACGTCGTAGGCGACGGCATAGGACGGGGACGGGTGATCCCCGCCGGCGACCCAGGGCGTAGGCAGTCGAGGCCCGGTCAGCTTCAGGTGCCGCATGGGATTGTGCGCCGGGTGCTGGAACAGGTGGATGTCGGCGGCGTCGTGGATCGCCACGCTGAATATCAACCCGATGCCACCGTCCAGCTTCAGGCGGTGGTCGACCCGCTTGTTCCGGTCCTCTTGCTGCATCACCAGGTCCGGCAGGAACAGGAAGCGGTGCGGGTCCAGGGGAACGAGAATGCTCAGGTGGGCCGCCGAGAGCATTTGGTCGTCGGAGTCCTGGCCGTTGAGGACCACCACGGGCACGTCACCGCTCATCAGGCAGGCGGCGCTGACGCCGACGCCCCAGGGCCGCTGGTCGACGAGGAAGGCCAAAGGCCCGAGGTACTCCTCGATGAACCGCAGGTGGTCGTCGTTGTCCGCCGCCGACCGAATGTTGGGCGGCGCGTCGAGTGTCCCACCACCGGAGGCCGCCTTGAGGTGATCGAGGCGCTTGCGCTGACGGGTGGTCCGCAAGAGTTGCGCCGCGATCCACCACGACATCCTGCGTCGGTCCGCCGGACGCAGGGGCCAGCGGCGCGGCAGCGCGTACTCGGCGTCGTCCAGAATCATGCTGAAGACTCCCGCCGCGCCGGCCTCGATCCGGCACAGACCCCTCTCCGCCTCGTGGTGCAGGGTGCCGTCTGGTGCGGTGCCCCAGTAGAAGCCCTTGACCGCGGCGACGTTCCTGACGTTCGTGGGAAAACACACCGACGGATCCTCGGCATTCCGCGCGATGGTGAAGTGCCCGCGATTGCGCCGCTGTTCGGCAAACCTGCGCAGGTACATCTGCGGGACGGTGTGGTCGTTGGCCGTCACGGCCCCGCCTGTGCGTCTGCCTCGGCGCGGGTACGAGCCTGCCAGGGTGCTTCAGGGTCCGCGAGGGTATCGAGCATGAGCTGACACCACGTCAGGGCGGCGTTGACCGCGAGGTGCGCGTGCCGGGGTCTCAGTCCCACGCGGGTGGTGGCCGGGCCGTGGCCGGGGCCGTAGCCGCGGTTGCGCAGCTCGGCGAGGCCGATCGCGATGCCCGAGACCGACCCGAGGATGCGCTTGACGGCGTCGCTGCCGTCCGGGCCCGGCGTGTGGGACGAGGGGTGCAGGTCTAGGAGCTGCTGCGCCTCCTTGACCAGGGCGGGTATGCCCATGGTGTCGTCGACGGTGACGCCGCGCTCGGTCAGGACGACCTTCGCGGTGCTCTCGATCAGCTCCTTCGCGCTGCCCACCGCGAGCGCGGGATCGTCCAGGACGGCCCGCTGGATCCGGGCTAGTTGCTCGCGGATCGCCGACGCGTCCTTGAGGTGGGCAAGGTTGCCCACCACCAACCGCGCGCCGACGGGGGTGATGTGCCCAGTCTCGGGATGGGTGGCGTAGCCGTCGCGCAGGAGCGAGTTGCGCAGGCTCCCCGTCGCGTCACCCTCCCACCCGTCGATCAACCGCTCGAACACGCGCAGGACCCGGTCGACATGGCCGGGGTCGGTCCAGTCGACGGACTCCAGATAGGTCTGGGTGGTCTGCCGACGGATACTCGGGTCGTCGTAGGTGCTGTCGGGGTTGGGTGCGAACTCCTCGTCCTGGAAAGCGGTCGCGATGGCACCGACGTAACTGTCGGTCATCAGGTGCCGGAAGCTGCTGCGGGTGGCACGACTGATCAACTCGGTCATCGCGAACCCCCGATCAGACGACGCGGATCGGGACAGCCATTTCCGGCATCCTTGGACATGCCACGACGGTAACGGCAGTCACCAGCACCGGGCTTGCATTATTCGACGTCCGTCACACCACCGTGATCACCGCAGGGTGACCCCGGTCCGCGTCATCGTGAGGCCCGCACCAGGCTGGGGCTCGGCGCGAGCAACATGACGAACACGTCGGATTCCGAGTGGGTCCTATGCCTGGTCTGTGGTGAGTTCGCCGATCAAGACGCGGATGCGCTGCTCGATCTCGTCGCGAATCGGGCGCACGGCGTCGACGCCCTGGCCGGCCGGGTCGTCCAGGGCCCAGTCCAGGTATCACTTGCCGGGGAAGATCGGGCAGGCGTCGCCACAGCCCATGGTGATCACCACGTCAGAGGCTTGGACGGCCCCGACGGTCAGGACCTTTGGCGTCGCGTTCGAGATGTCGATGCCGACCTCCTTCATCGCCTCGATCGCCGCCAGATTGACCTGGTCACCGGGGATCGAGACTGCGGAGCGGACCTCGATGGCGCCATTCCCCGGGTGTTCGAGGAAGCCGGCGGCCATCTGGGAGCGGCGGGCGTTGTGGACGCAAACGAACAACACACGCCCCCGCCATCCTCACAGCCTTGGCCGAGGCCCTCGACCAGGCCGGGCAACGCCCGCGTGCACGAAGTATCGCCGTCAAAGCCGCAGACGCGGGAATGCTGGCCCCGCTACGCAGCCTTGTCGCCATGCGCCCTGACGATCCTGGCCGCCCAGCCTGGACGTCCACGATTTCGAACCCGCGCCATGGCCCTGATCGCAGCAAGCCTGTTGATGCCTCATGAGCGATCCGTATTGGGAAGAGTCCGCATTGTGGTGGTGGCGAAGTCGAAGCTTGGTTCGTAACGTGCCGATCGGGTTCCGTTCTTCGGACATGGCTTGTACGCACGTGCCGCTGTGATGGCTTTGCGCGATAGGACCGTCCGAAGTGTTCGGCGGGTGGCTCATCGCCGATTGGGATGTGTGGACCGGATCGTCGGCACTGATACGCGGTCGGCCCCCTCGCGACACCCCTCGGTAATTCTTGCTCGGAGGGGGATGCGTGGTGGCCGGGATCTGGGTCGGAGTGGACATCGGCGGGACTCACCATCGCTGCGTCGCGATCGACGATCCCGAAAACACGCTGCTGACCCGTCGGGTGGCCAACGACGAGGCCGACCTGCGGGCGTTGATCGCGGACGTGACGACGCTGGGCGTCGATCCCGTGTGGATCGTGGACCTGCCGGACGGCCCGACCGACCTGCTGCGGACGTTGCTCCACGACCGAGGCCGGCAACTCGTCTACCTCCTCGGGCGATTCATGCACAGTGCCGCGAGCTCCTATCCCGGCGGGGGCAAGTCCGACGCCCACGACGCGGCAATCCTCGCCGACCAGGCCAGAGCGCGCCGAGACCTGCGAACCCTGTCCCCGCCGGACGCGAACGCGGTCGACCTCGCGCTGCTCACCGCGCGCCGCGTCGACCTCGGTGGACCTCCCGGGCGTCATGACGTCGGCGCCGGTGGGGCGGCCCGGGTGTTGTTCGTCGCACGCGCGATGCCGGGCAGAGGGGTCCAGGTTTTGCGGGTTTCGCCGAGGTGGAAGTTGAGGATCTCGCGTGATCCGTAGCCGGCTTCGGCGGCGTGTTGCCCTGCTCGCGCACGGCGTCGAGTTCGGGGCGCCGCAGGCGGCGGCCGGTGGGGAGTCCTCGGCTGGAGTCGAGGGGTCCTTTCAGGCGAGCAGGTCGTAGCGCGTCCACAGGTAGAGCGAGGAGACGGCGACCGTTGCGGCGGTGACGATCAGGCCGTATTTGGTGAACTGCCAGAAGGTGATGGGTTGGCGGTTGCGTTCGGCGATGCCCAGGACGACGACGTTGGCGCTGGCGCCGATGGCGGTGGCGTTGCCGCCGAGATCCGCGCCCAGGGTCAGGGCCCACCACATGACGTGGCCACCGCTGTCACCGACGTCGTGGACCAGGTCGACGGTGATGGGGGCCATGGTGGCGACGTACGGGATGTTGTCGACGACGCCGGACAGGACGGCGGAGGCACCGAGCATCATCTGGGCGCCGCCCTGTTCGTCGTCGCCGATCAGGTCGGACAGGGATTGGGAGACCTGGTCGATGACACCGGTGTCGATGAGGCCGCCGATCATGACGAACAGGCCGGCGAAGAACGCGAGGGTGGGCCATTCGACCTCGCCCAGCACCTCGTTGGTCTCGACGGTGGAAACCGCGATGAGCACGCCGGCGCCGAGCAGGGCGACGATGCTGGGCTCGTAGTGCAGGACCGGGTGCAGGACGAATCCGGCGACGACCAGGGCGAGGACGACCAGTCCCTGGATCAGCAGGCGTGGGTCGCGGATCGCCTCGCGCTCGTCGAGGGCCATGATCTCCGCGGCGCGATCCTCGTCGTAGACGAACGTGCCGCGGAACATCACCCGGCACAGGCCGATCAACACCAGTACCAGGACGGCGGCGAGTGGGGCGAGGTGGACCAGGAAGTCGTTGAAGGTCAGTCCGGCGCGGCTGGCGATGATGATGTTGGGCGGGTCGCCGACCAGGGTCGCGACGCCGCCGATGTTGGCGGCCATGACCTCGGCGATCAGGAACGGCGCCGAGGGCAGGGCGAGCCGTTCGCACATCAGCAGCGTCACCGGCGCCACCAACAACACCGTGGTGACGTTGTCCAGCAACGCGGAGGCGACCGCGGTGATGACGATCAGCATCACCATCACCCGGAAAGGTTTCGCGCGAGCCTTCTTCGCGGACCAGATCGCCAGATACTCGAACATGCCGGTCTTCTTCAGCACGCCGACGATCATCATCATCCCCAGCAACAGGAAGATGACGTTCCAGTCGATGCCGCTGTCCTGGGAGTAGAACGCCGAGACGTCGTCGGTCGCGCCGACGGCGAGCATCAGGCCGGCGCCGCCCATCGCGGCGGCGACCCGATGGATCTTCTCGCTGATGATCAGTGCGTACGTGCCGACGAAGACGGCGATAGCCGCCCAGCTGTGCCAGTCGCTCATGTCACCCCGAGCAGTTGTTCGAGCAGGTGGGACGCGGTGATCACGCCGAGAAGCCGGGGCCCGCCGGCCGGGCGTTCGTTCGGCCGATCGATCACCGCGATCAGCGGACTGCGTTCGCGCGCCATCAGCGCGGCGACCTCCAACGCGGTGGCGTCGGGGCCGGTGATCGAGGGCACCGGCTTCTCGCGCGGCAGACACTCCCGTACGGTGCGCCCGGCCAAAGCGCGGCAGAGACGGTCAGCGTGCGGCTCGTCGATCACCGCCGCCAGTGCCGGGTCGTCGAGCACGTAGCCCGGCACCAGCAGGCCCACCAGGCGTGATGCGGGCAGGATCGCGTACGGCTCGCCGCTGTCGTCCAACACGAGGACACCGGGCAGGCGCTGTTCGGCGACCAGACGGGCCGCGTCCAAGGCGTCGCCGTCGAGCGTCACCACCGGGTACTGGGTGGCCAGGTCACGTGCGCGCATCACGAACTCCTTCTGTCTTGCCGGCGGCGGATCCGGTTTCCGGTGTGTGCGGGTGCGGCTTCGCGACGGCCACCGCGTGGACCGGAGCGGCGTCGTCGTCCGGGATGCCGACCAGGTCCTCGACGTCGAACGCGCGAGCCACGGGCACGTCCGTGCTGCTGTGCGCGACAATCGAGAAGGCTATGCACACCGCGATCACGGTGTATGCCTGCTCACCGTGCGGAATGCCCGACTGGAGCACCAGCAGGCCGTAGACGACCGATGCGAAGCCCTTGGGCCCGAACCACGCCGCCGCCAACCGCTCGCGCCGGTCGATGTCGGTGCCCAGCAACGACACGAGCAGCGACGCCGGCCGGATCACCACGATCGCCAGGACCACCGCGACGTAACCGCCCACCGACAGATCCCCGAACAGGCTCGGGGTCAGCAGCGCCCCGAACACCAGCAGCGCGGCGAACTTCGCCAACTCCGACAGCGCCTCGCCGAGCGGCTCGAACACCGCCTTGGACTCCGGCGAGATCGACGCCGTCACGGCCCCGGCGGAGAACGCGGCAAGGTAGGGGTTGGCGTGCGTGAGGTGGCAGGTCGCGTACAGGATCACCCCCGTCGCGAGCGGCAACAGCGGCTGCAGTTTGGGTTCGGCGCCCAACAGCCTGAACCGGGTGAGCAGGTGGACCAGCAGCGGCAGCACGACGCCCATGGCGAGTCCGGCGACCAGTTCGGCGCCGATCTTCGCCGGCGACGCCTCGGCGGAGTGCGCGGTCGGCCCGGCCGCGGCGATCAGCAGCAGGACCACCGGCAGGGCCAGCCCGTCGTTGACGCCGCTCTCGACATTGAGCAACTCGCGCAACCGGGCCGGAACCTCCTTGCGCCCGACGATCGCCGACGCGAACACCGGGTCCGTCGGCGCCAGGACCGCGCCGACCAGGAACGACGTCGTCCAGTCCAGTCCGACGAGGTAGTGCGTGGCCAACGCCATGCCGACGAAGGCCAACGGCATGCCCAGGCCGAGCGCCCGGGCGGGGTTGCGCCAGGTGGTGCGCAGCTTGGGGAAGGAGACGTGCATGCCGTCGGTGAACAACACCGCGAACAACGCCAGGTCGGCGGTGACCGAGACGATCGTGCTGTCCGGGGTGATGTGGATCAGCCCCAGACCACCGTCACCGACCAGGGCACCCCCACCCAGGAACAGCAACGACGTGGACAACACCGACCGCGCGGCCAAACCCGACAACAACACCGCCACCAGCAGCGCGACACCGAACACGGCGATGAGCACCACGACAAGCCCCCGATCGACGAAGGGAGTTCTGTTGACCGCCGACCAGGCTTCCCGGCACACCGAGGAGGAACCTACACGTTCTCGACCCGGAGACGACAGACGCACATCGACACGGTCAAGTCCCCCTTCGCTGCCGGGAGTAGGCAATCACCTCGCGGGACTCGCCATCCGCCGGCACCGCCCGCTCGGCCGTCCTGCCGGCTCGACGGCCATCTCGGGCGCCTCCCCTTCCTCACCGCGAAACCGTGGCGAGGGCAAATGCGAGCATCAGCACAAGGAGCGCGCGAGTGGTCCCTGGTCCCACATGTCGCCAGTACCACCTCCGCACCCCGTTCACGTCGTCCGGCATCGCCCACCGGACGTCCTGAGGCGCGGACCGGCCCGGGGCGAGCAATGCCACAGTCGGTGCGTGTGGAAGTCCGGCACCCGCCACACCTGGTCGCCTCGGGCACGCAACGGGGCCGCCAGGAATACCAACTCGCGTTTCCACGGCAGCTCTCGCGTCCGTGTCACCCGGACCGGCCCCGCAACAGCCTTGAGGAACACGACCCGAAGCACCGTCACCCACACCCGGGCCGGCGGGAGCCCCAGACGAAAGCCGCGGGCGTCGCGATCGCCGGCGGGATCGCCAACTCGCATAAGTCGCTCGCCGAACCGTCGTCCGCACCGCTCCGATCCGGTGCCGAGGCAACCGCCCGACGTCGTGGAACGCCCGGGGTCGGCCGGCCCCGGCACCGTCACGAAGTCTTTCGCCGTCGGATCACCGGTCGACGCCCGGGAGGGGGACGCTCGGCTCACCACGCCCCACACGCGCGCGCAGGTCCCGGATGAATTCCTCGACCTGGTCGCGGTCGTAGCCACGTCGGACGATCGCGAACCGGGGCGGCTCTCCCAACGGGCCACCGTCCTCCCCACACAAAAAGCGATCGACCGCGTTTCGGTCATAGCCACGAAGCACCAGATCGAACCCCGGAAACTTGTCGGTCATCACACGCTCCTCATCCCCGGTCACGGCCCGGACGGGCTGTCCGCGCCCAGGGACACTGTCGCGACGACGACGCCCCGCCCGCAGTGCCGCATCCCGGCAGAGTTCGGGGCCCATCGTCGACCGAGTCATCCCTCGGCCGGGCGCTGCGGCACACCGCCGTTCGCCCCGCCTGGGGTCGGCTGGGCGAGTCTGGGACGGGGTGTGGAAGCCCGTCCGATCCGGGCCGCGGATCCGTGACGACCCGACGCGAGCGTGTCCACACGACGACGATCGGCCGATCGAGTCGGGCGGCTTCAACTCCACGCTCAGTCTCGAACTCCTCTTGATGCCGGACAGTCGCCAGCCGTGGACACGGTCCGCATCGGGATATCGGGCACCCGGGGGGAATCGGCCGGGGGCTGACGGCAATCGATACGCGTCACCGTCCCGCAGGTGGACGTCGCGCCGCCGATTCGCGCCCGCCTCACCCGCGGTTCCCGGGCCCCGCCCGCCGGCGGTGATCGGAGTCACGCGGCACCCGGATGACGACGCCGACGCCGATCGGGTGGATCGGGGCACCGACGATGGCGCATTCGTGAATCCGTCCGATCGCGGTCGCGGTCGGGCGGACGTCGCGTGCCCGACCGGGCCGCCCCGGCGTGATCGCCGAACGTGTATGTCATTCCTCGGTCCCGATCGATGTGTTCGGGTCGGCGGGTACGTCGCGTTGTACCGATCGTGCGTGGCGATCCTCGATCCTTCCGACGGGCCCTCCCGGTGGGATACCGGCCAGCGGATTCCGGCGCCGGTGACGAAACAGGCCATTTGCGTCGAGACGTGGTTCGGGTAGTGGCAATCGCCCCCTATCGGTGCGGACCTTGTGCAAGGAATAGGGGAGGTGCCCTCGTTCCGGCCGTGAGGTCGGACGAGCAGGCGTCCCACGAGGGGGGTCTCGTGCAATTCCTCGCACCCGCCGAGGGCCCGGTGGCATGTCGCACCGTGCCCGGGGCACGTGCGCGCCGATCCGCGTACGCAAGCCCGATGTTCGGGGCGTCCGTGCGCGGCCCCGTCGTGTCCGGCGACTCGGGGTTTCACCGCGTTCATCCGTCGTGAGGCGCGTTCGTCCCCGTGCGCGGGGGCGTTGCCCGGCCGCCGTCGTCGCATCCGTCGCACCACAGAGGAAGGCAACCGCATGCCACACGACACCGTCACCGTCTTACCGGCCCGCGGCCCACGCAGGGCCCCGGCCCGCCGGATCGCCTCGCTGACCGCGGTCCTCGCGCTGGCCCTGGCGGGCCTGACCGCGGCCGTGACACCGGCGCACGCCTCCTTCCCGGGCACCAACGGGAAGATCTACTACTCGGACGACGTCTCCGGGAACCGGGACATCTACGCCGTCAACCCAGACGGCACCGGCGCCACACAGATCACCGACACCGCCGACGACGACTCCAACCCGGCGTCCTCGCCCGACGGTTCGAAGATCGTCTTCAACCGGTTCACCGACGGCCAGGGCGTCTACACGATGAACGCCGACGGCACCGGCGTCACCCAGGTCGGGAGCGGCAACTTCGACGACCGGTCGAGCTTCTCCGGCGACGGCACCAAGATCGTGTACCCGGCGTTCGACAGCGGCCTGGTCGTCGTCAACGCCGACGGCACCGGCGCCACCGTGCTGGGCACCAACACCAACGCGAACAGCCCCGCCTGGTCCCCCGACGGCACCAGGATCGCCTTCACCCTGTCGGGGAACATCTTCACCGTCCACCCCGACGGCACCGGCACCACCCAACTCACCACCAACCCCCCGGGAACCCTCGCGGGGGCCCCGAACTGGTCGCCCGACAGCACCCGGATCGCCTACAACCAGCGCGCAGGCATGGGCGCCGGCCAGGTGTACGTCATGAACGCCGACGGCACCGGCCAGACCAACATCTCCAACGACGCCATCACCTCCAACGCACCGCTGTGGGCACCGGACGGCACCAAAATCGCCTTCACGCGCGGCGGCGCCCTGTGGACGATGAACCCCGACGGCACCGGCAAGACCTCCGTCCTCGCCGCCGGCACCGGATCCCGCAACTTCACCAACTGGGCCGCAGGCCCGCCGCCCGCGAACGCGGACATCGCCGTCTCCCTGACCGCGCAACCGCACCTGGGCATCCTCGTGCCGTACCTGTCCTACACGGTCACCGCGCACAACAACGGCCCCGGCGCCGTCACCTCCGCCACCCTCACCGCGACACTGCCCGCCGGGAAGACCGCGACGAACCCGTCCCCGGGCTGCACCTCCGCCCCCGGCAGCGTCACCTGCACGTACGGCGCCATCGCCAACGGCGCGAGCGCCGTCTCCACGTTCCGCCTGCCGATCGGCCTGCTCACCATCGGCCAGGTCACCGTCACCGCCACCCGCACCGCATCCGCCCCCACCGACAACAACGCCGCGAACGACCACGCATCCCGCACCTGCACCGTCGTCTCGATCATCCTCGCCACCTGCCCCTGACCCCCGCACCACACACGCGACCGGCAACCCACGCAAGCGGCACCACGACACGAACGGCCGGGCGGCCCCGAACACCGGGCCCGCCCGGCACCGCACACCCCGCCCACCGATACCCCCCACCCCGGAACGGCCACGCGTCGACCGGAGCCCACACCCGGGAGGAACCGATGTCACCCAGTCCGACCCACCGCCCCGCCCGGCGGTCGCTCCGCACCACGCGTCGCCTGGCCGTGCCCGCACTGACGGCCGCGATCATCGCCCTGGTCCCGATACCCACCGCCCACGCGGCCGACTCCACCACCTGCACCGGCAGCAGCACCGTCACCTACAGCCCCGGCCTCACATTCACCCCCCGCACCGTCACCTACAACGAGGCCGAGACCCTCACCTCCTGCCTCTCCACCGACGCCACCCTCACCGCCGGCGCCAGCACCAACACCACCACCCTCCCCGGAGCCTCCTGCCTCGGTGCCGGACCCGGTTCCGGCACCTACACCATCACCTGGAACAACGGCCACACCAGCGTCCTGACCCTGACCTACACCGACGTCATCGCCGCGGGCGTCGAAACCGTCATCGGAACCGGCACCGTCACCGCCGGCCAATTCACCGGCGGCACCGCCCTCGTCACGACCGTCCTCACCGCACCCGACCCCCTCCAATGCCTCACCACCACAGGCGTCACCAGCCAGACCGGCATCGTCACCGCACAGATCACCACCCTGTGAACCACCCACCAACACCACACCCCGACACAGCCGACCCACGCCCCCTCCCCCCCACGGACCGGGACCATCACGGACTCGGACCGCGCTGCCGACCGCCCGCCCCGGCCGCGCCGACGCAGGTGGCGAACGGGCACGCGACAGGTACGGCCATACGCAGCGCCACAGGTGGGTACGGGGGAGGGCGCACCTCAGCCGTCGGCGGGTTCACCCGGCCCCTCGAAGGCGGGCATCGGACGCGCTGCTCGAAAGCGGCAACCTCACGGGTGAATACAACCGAGCACCCTGCCCGCCATGATCGTTGGACGCCCGCAGCTCAGCCATAGCCCACCGACAGGTCGGTTGTGGCTCAGGTCCGGTTGGCGGCGACGGGGCGGGCAGGGAAGAAGCCGGGACGGGCTCCGCTTCCGCTGAAGGTGACGATCCGTGCATGCTCAAGAACGTCCGGGGGCGGCGTCGCGTTCTCGACAACGATCGCCTGGCCGGGGAAGGCGAGGAACGAGCGGTAGAAATGGTCGATCACGTTCGGGGGGATGCGGTCGGCGTCGTAGTCCGGCTCTTTGTACGTCACCAGAGGCGAGTCCAAGACGAGGAAGCCGAGGTGTGGGAGTCTGCGGTCCAGGCAGTAGCGAACCAAGGCAATGGTGAACGCGGCGTGCAGAAGTGCGCGCATGCCCCGGCCGTGGCTGGCGCGTGCCGTTCCGCCGGCACTGACATCCCCGCTGTAGGGGTCGTAGCCGGCGTTCTCCACCTCCGGGATCCGCCAGGAATCCAGGGCGCGTTGGAAGAGGTCGTTGAACGACGACAGGATTCTTCCCGCGATCAGGGATTCCCGCCGCTTGGACGGCAGGGCGCCCTGGGCCACCAACTGGGAGCGGTGCTCTTCCAGTTCATCGAGCCGGGCCCGCAGTTCCAGGTCGCGTTCGATGCGCAGCCGCTGGTCGACAGTGTCCTGCAGTCGGTCGCGGAGAGGGGTCAGTCGCGCTTCGATCTGCCTCAGGGCTTGGTCGGCCTCGGCCGCCTGCGCGCTCAGGGCAGTTCGATGTTCGGCCAGTTCGTCGCGCTGGCCTTCCAGTCCCTCGATAGTCAGCCGGAGGTCGGCAAGAAGGGAGTGAGTCTTGGCAGACTCGACGAGCACGGCTTCGTGAAGTTGAGTGGTCTCCTGATGGCCGTGCTGGGCCTGCTGGTGTTCGGGGTCCGCCCCGCAGAAGACGCAGCGGCCGACCCGGAAGTAGCCCAGCAGATTGCCCGCCTCGCTGACCATCTCCAGTCGAGCGAGGTCTGTCTCGTATTGCTGACGCAGGATGTCGAATCGCGCCAGCAGGTCGAGCACCTCACCTGTGCGTGACTCCAACTCCGCTTCTTTCTCGGCCAGTTGTGTACGAGCGGCGACGGCTCGGGCCTGCTGCTCGGACTCGCCGGCCAGCGAGCGTGCCATGTCGTTGAGGCTTTCCTCTAACCGCGCCAGTTGATCTCGCAGTTCGTTGGGGGTCTGGTCGCGGGAGAGTTTGGCGTGCAGGTCCAGTGCCAGCGAATCGATCAGATTGATCTTGCCCCGCTGGACGCGCCGTTGAGTGGAGTTGGGAAGTTTGCTCGCCGGGGCCTCGTCCTCGCCGGTCAGCATCAGCTTCATGACCGAACGCGCTCTGGTCCTGACCGCCGTGCCGCGCGCGCGCTGCGAGGGCGGATTCGTATCGATCATGCGCGTGTCGGTGACCACGCTGAGGTGAGTCAGGTCGGCAAGTTTGAGCAGGTCGGTGTTGCCCCCCTCGTTCGTGCGGACGTACGTGTCGTCCAGTCCCAGCTTGCTGAGCAGGTAGTGCGAGATGTCACGACGACTGCGGATCCTGCGGGCCGAGACGATCGATTCGGGAGTGGCATGGGACAGCTCCCTCAGGTCGTCATGGTGTACGTGAATGCTCTTGCCGCCGGGCTTGCGGACCAGCGTGAGGGGTGTGCCATCGGGGAGCAGCAGGCCGAGCAGGATCTGTCCGTATCCTTCGGCGCGCGGGATCGAGGGACGGACATGACCGCCGAGCATGTAGTCGATGGAGTCGACAAGGAACGTCTTGCCTGTGTTGGAGGAGCCGTAGATCACCGTGAACTTGGGGTCGAACTCCACGCTGGCCGTGGGCAGGCCCGCACCGGCGTACGTCAGATGTGTCAAGGTGAAGTTAGCCATGGCCGGCCTCCAAGCGCCGTGTTTCGGCGGTGAATTCCTCGTGCCAACGGGTGGTGATGTCGCGCGTGGCCGCCACCGCGTCCGTGGTGGCGGCGAACTGCTCTACGGCCCACCGCGCGCGCTGACGCAGCTCGCCGATGTACGGGGCCTCCAGGATGCCGACGAACCCCGAGCCGCGCTGGGTCACCTGGTAGACGAGCCCGTCACCGGTCGCCTCGACCGTGGCCAGGCCGGCTCGCAGCAGCACCTCCAGTCCTTCCTGTATCACCTGCCGCTTCATGCCGAGTTCGCCAGGCTGGGCGGGCAAGCGTGGATGGAGGCTGGGCGGACCGTCGAACTGGCTGCTGTGCAGCATGACGTGGTCCAGGACCACCAGCCAGGACAGGTCCAAGGGGTGAGGATGGCTGCGGGCCAGCAGGACCAACGTCCGCATCCCCACCTCAATCGAACTGTTGAGCGGGTTCATCGGCCACCTCCTTTGCACCAGAGCAGCTTGTCGACGTTCGCCAGTTGGTGGCACATGCCCTGACGCTGGCTGTTGCGGAAAAGGTGCAGCAGGGGCGACCCGGTGAGGCTCAGCTGCCCGGAGGCTTTGAGTACCTGCTGGAGGCGGTCCCAGCCTGAGGGGTAGTCGATGGCGGCCACCTCGATCAGGTTGGTCAGCACGTCGTCCTTCAACTCCTCGTACGTGTCCCCCGCGATGCTCTCGCGTGCGTACATGCGCAGGGCCTCCGAGTCGAAGAACGCCACCCGCTGCCGCCCAAGGTGCTCTCCCGAATCGGGGTGCTCGAAGGCGTGCTGCACGGTCGCGATGTCCTCGCCGAATCTCTCCTGATAAACGTCCAGAAGCTGCTGGAGGTAGCGCGCCTCATTGACCTGGGGCTCAGGAGGGGGAAGGAGCTTGCGGGGCTTGCCGGTGGGCGGCAGGTTGAAGCGGGAGGCGAACAAGGGCGACTTGCTGTAGATCTCCAGGACCTCGTCCAGGTTCACGGTCCAGAACATCGAGAAGTCCGTGCTCTCCGCCAATGCCCGTACGTCCGCCCGGGTCTGCGGGGACAATGCGGCGACCGGCTTGGTCCGTCCGCCCAGGTACGTGAGAAACCGGGCCTTGAGCGCGGCCGGGGTCAGCACCGTGTCCTTGAGCCGAGGATGGATCCTCGGCGCCACGAAAATGTACCGGGCGGGGAGCGTCCGGCTCGTGTCCAGCGTCGCCACGAATGGTTTGATCATCTCGGGTAGCGCGTCGTCGAGCGTGAGGTCGTCCGTGTAGTGCTTGCACTGGTAGCAGTGCCAGACACCGTTCAACCGCTGCTCGCTCATGAAGGCCACGACGTCGGCGCCGCGGTCGTTGGTCCCGCCCAGGACCTCGACGCCGAGGTAGCCGAACTCGTCCCTGCGCATGCGGACCCACTCACAGGTGAACTGCTCCCACTGCTCCGGCGTCCAGTAGAAGACCTGCTGCAGGGGTGTCCGGCTGTCGAACTGGTTGTGCGGCACGACCGACGGCGGCGGCACATACTGCGACACCGACACACCGTCCGCGCTTCTCGGACCATCGCCCTGCGATAACGCGTCCACTCCGCCCCCCGCTGCGCCATTCCCCATGTACACGCCGCAGCCCACTTCTACCATCGGAGATCGTCGATGGACAGGGCTTCTCCAAGGGGCTCCATTACGGCTCCGGCACCGAGGCGGATGTCCCAGAACGATCGGCCGTCCACGGCGAACCGATATCGCGACGCCGGCGATGTACAGCGCGCGCTCCACCAGGAGCCACGCCGGCACGTTCGACCTGTAGGCGGCAGCTCTTGGCCCCGACCACCGCGAGGACCTGCCCAGACCCTCTGGGTGTCGGTGAGTCCACTCATCGTGGGTGCCCCGGTGGTGAGGGCGACAACTCTCGCGTGACGCAGCGTAAGAAGGCGCGGCTCAACTGATATGGGCCCGGGTTCGTACGTGCAATGTTGCCCGGAGCGCCGGGCTCCCCTCGGGCACGCAGCGGCTGGTTCCGCCCTGGATTTTGGGAGTCAAAGTTAACCGCGTTCCCGAAAACTGCAGCTCAGGAGCCTATAGCCGATCCTATGCGGGCGAGTCGCACGAGGCTGAGTCCCGAACCCAGCGAATGAAAAGTCCGCTGCTCCCCCATTGGCGCTCAGTCTCGAAATCCTCTTGACGCCGGACAGCCGCCAGCCGCCAACCGTGGACATGGTCCGCATTGGGATATCGTGCACGCACGGCACTCCGGACGGCCTTCAAGCGGGCGAACTCACCGTCACGGACAGCGATAAGCCCAGGTCAGCGGGCTGACCTGGGCTTCGTTTCGGGTGGGCACAGACAGACTCGAACTGTCGACCCCTGCTTTGTAAGAGCAGTGCTCTAACCAACTGAGCTATGCGCCCGGATGTGAGAGGACAGCCTACCGAATCTGTGGGGGTGCGTCGTGCCGGGTTGGGGTGGGGGTGGTCACGTGGTGGGGTGGCGGGGGCGAGGGAGGCGGGGCGCTGGCTGGGGCGGGTGGCTTGGGGGGCTGGGTGGGGCTGGAGTTCGTTGGGGTGGGGTGGGAGGGTCTAGCGGCTGTGGCCGTGCATGGGCATGGGCGCGGCTCGTCCGCTGCTTCGCGGGCCGGGCTGGTTGGCCGGGGCCGCGTGGATGCGGGTGTTGAGGCGGGGCTGCCGGTGCTTTCGTCGTAGGGCGGTTGCACGGGGCGGTCCCGAAACCCCTGACCGAGGCAGGTACTCATGCACCGCAACCGGCATCGACCGCTCGTCCGCGCCGCTCTCGTCGCGTGCGCCGCCGTCGCCGCGCTCACCGGCGGCCTCCTGAGCACCACCCAAGCCGACGCCGCCACCGAAGCCCGCGCCGCCACCCCGGCCACCCACTCCGCCCCTACCGCCGCCTCCTGGGCCGCCCCCCTCTCCACCAGCGGCCGCTGGATCGTCGACGCCAACGGTCAACGGTTCAAGCTGCGTTCCGCCAACTGGAGCGGCGCCCAGGGCACCTGGAACGGCTCCGGCGACATCGCCGACCCCGCCAACCACCACGGCGGCGAGAACGCGAACGGCATGCCGCTCGGGCTCGACCGGGCGAGCCTGCCGTCGATCCTGGCCGGCTTCCACGCGGTCGGCGTCAACAGCGTCCGCCTGCCCTTCTCCAACGAAATGGTGCACGCGAGCACCCCCGTGCCCGACGCCGCAGTCGCCGCCAACCCGGGACTGCGCGGCAAGACCCCGCTCCAGGTCTTCGACGCCGTGGTCGCCGCACTGACCGCCGACGGCTTCGCGGTCGTGCTGAACAACCACACCGGCACCACCCGTTGGTGCTGCGGCCTGGACGGCAACGAACGCTGGAACACCTCGCGCAGCACCACCGACTGGGCCAACGACTGGGTCACCATGGCAAGCCGCTACCGAACCAACAAGCGGGTCGTCGGCGCCGATCTGTACAACGAGGTCCGCCGCAACATCACCGACGACCCGAACTGGGGCTGGGGCAACGACAAGGACTGGCAGGCCGCCTCCCTCCTGGCGGGCAACCGCATCCTCACCGAGGCCAACCCGGATCTGCTGATCATCGTCGAGGGCATCAACTGGACCGGCATCCCGCTCGACGGCCTGCCGCACGGCCGCCCGACCCTGACTCCGGTCCGCACCCTGTCGCACACCCTCGTCGACCCGAACAAGCTGGTCTACTCGGCGCACTTCTACGGGTACACCGGCCCCAACCACAGCGGCGCGTACGGCACCGGCGAGACCCACGACGCCCGCTACCAGGACCTGACGCGTGATCAACTGTTCGCGGAGATAGACCGGTCGGCGCAATACGTGACCACCGACGGGCAACACCACACCGCCCCCGTCTGGATCAGCGAGTTCGGCACCGGCGCGGAGGAGACCGACCCGGCCGCGCGGGCCTGGTTCACCAACTTCACCGACTACCTCGTCGCACGCGATCTCGACTTCGCCTACTGGCCGTTGCTCGGCTGGAAGGGCAACGGCCGGGGAGACTCCTGGGCCCTCCTGCGCTACGACCCCAACGGCGTACGCAGCGGCATCCTCGACGACCCGAACGACTGGCGCGCCGCCGCCTGGACCAGGCTGATCGGCGCCGCCGGCCGCACCGGCCCGATCGCCCCGTCCGCCCGGTGGAACATGCTCGACCTGGGCAGCACCGACGCCCAACCGTCTCTGCGCATGCGCGCCCGACCGGACTGGGACTCCGGTGCCCGCAAGGGCGTATGCCCCGACGGCGAGCGGATCATCGGCCTGGCCCACACCGGCAACCGGGGCCTGTGCACCACGATCGGCGGCCCCGACCTCGGCGCGCCGGATGCCGACACCACGGTGGTGCGCGACGAATCGTACGTGCGCGACGACTGGGCAACGGGCTACACCAAACTCCAGTGCCCCACCGGCATGGCGATCACCGGGTACAGCGTGCGCGGCGCGACCGTCTCCGCGACCCTGTGCACCCGACCCGCCGGCGCCCCGCTCGGCACCCGGGCCCGCACCCTGTGGTTCGACCGAGGCGACAACCGCCCGGCGAACGGCACCGACGGCACCAACAGCCCCAACGGCACAGGCGGCGAGTTCGCCCCCGGTGCGTACAAGGGCCAGTGCAACGCCGACGAGTACGCGGCCGGCGTCGCCTTCATCCGCCGAGTCGGCTCGTCCGGCACCCCGGACGCCCTCCTCTGCACCCGCCTGAGCTGAACGCCCCAGGCACCAGGCACCTACCGCCCCGCGCCCCCGCTCCCGCCACCCGCGTCCGGCAACTGCGAGGGCTCACCCGTCGGCACGGCCGGGGGCGCGGTGCTGCCCGGCAGGTCCCGATTCCGCGGTGTCTGAGGAGTGCCGGTCGGGGCCTGCGCCCGGAAATCGGGCATCTTCGCCCGCGCGGCCAGATTGACCTCCGGATCGACCCAGAGCGCCCAACTCGGCGACATCACGATGTCCCGAAGCTGCTTGATCGGCACGATCGCGTACCCCGGCATCCCTATCCCCACGCTCCCGGCGTCGAACCTCGACGTCGACGTCGCCGAAACCCGCACACCGTCGCGGCGGATCACCTGCGCGGCCCATGCCGAGGGTTCCTTGCCGCCGGGGTCGACGGTCTGCCCCTCGGGCCGAGTCTGCGCGAGGTAGCCGTGCGTGCCGTCGGCTTCCACGAAGACATCGCAGAGGCGGTACACATTCCGTACCGCCGCGCAGTCGTCACCCGCCGGATCCTGACCGCTCGCCTGCACCGTCACCGTGAGCGTCGCCGCTCCCTTGTTGGTCACCACCAGCATCACGGCGAACGCACCCACCGAAGTCGGGTCCCCCGTCTTCGGCGCGATCCCGGCCCCGCTGGGGTCCCGCATGTTGCCGCCCAGCGGCGTCTGCCGAAGGATCCGCGCGATCTCCTGCGGGGAGACGGCTTCCTTGCCCGGCGGCGGAACGGCCGCCGGGTCGGGAGGAGGGCTCGTACTCGGTCCGGGCGCACCGCTCTGCACGCCCGCCGGCCCCGACGTCGCCCGTACCGCCGACCGGCCGTCGTCCATCCCCGGGAGCACCACCGCGGCGGCCCCGCCCAGCGCCACCACCGCCAGCGCCGACGCGCCGATCCGCATCCGACGCGCCCGGCGCATCCGTCGCCCCCGGGCGATCCCGCCCGCGACCAACCCCGCAGGTGGGACCAATTCGGTCGCCGCCCCGCGCATCGCGGCGGCCAACTGCTGCTCCTCAGAACCCGGGGATCCCATCGGCCTGCTGTCTCCTAGACATCCGTTCCACCACGTGTCGTGCCCCACCCCGAGCCGGTGTCGGCAGGTCGCCCGCGCCCCGCTCGGATCAGGCGGCCGTTCCGTTCCGTACCCTCCCGTACCGGATACGGGCGCGACCACGGAGCGCGACCGGCAACCCACCGAACCGCGCCCCATGCCGCCCGCTCACCCACTAGATAGAACGCAGTGGACCCCCCGGCGCGTCACGGAACTTCGCCCGGAACATGAAGTACGTTCCACGCCAAGGCAGTTGAATCCCGAAGCCACGGTATCGAACCGCACCCCACGTCGCCCCGAGGCACACGGTCCGTACCGATCCGCCCACCGTGTCCCACGACCCACCGGCCATCCGCCCACGATTCGCCCGTACCGGAGCGATGATTCCGCACCCCCCGCGGAGTCTGCCTTTCGGCGGTACGGAGACCGCCGCGCACGCGCAGCCGACCCGCACGTCGCCCCCGAGGAGCCCATCCGATGAACCCGAACACCCCCGACGACCTGCGAACGCTGCTCGAAACCCACATCGCCGAGGGAGCACTCCCGGGCGCCGTCGCCCTGATCGCCCGCGGCGACCGCGTCGAGGTACGGGCCGCCGGCTCCCTCGACACCGCCGGCACCGCCCCGATGGCCCGGGACTCGATCTTCCGCATCGCGTCCCTCACCAAGCCCGTCGTCGCCGCCGCGGCCATGATGCTGATCGAGGACGGCCGGATCGCCCCGGACGACCCGGTCGACGACCTCCTCCCGGAACTGGCCGACCGAAGCGTGGTCCGCACGCCCACCGCCGCGATCGACGACGTGGTCCCCGCCGATCGCCCGATCACCGTGTTCGACCTGCTCACCTTCCGGGCCGGTTACGGCTTCCCGAGCGACTTCTCGCTGCCCGCGCTCGCCCCGCTGATGGAAAAGCTGGGCCAGGGTCCGCCGCAGCCGCAACAGGTCCCCGCGCCCGACGAGTGGATGGCGCGGCTGTCCGACATCCCGCTGCTCCACCAGCCGGGCGAGGCCTGGCTCTACAACACCTGTTCGGACATCCTCGGCGTACTGATCGCCCGGGCGGCCGGTCGTCCGCTGCCCGAATTCCTCGCCGAACGGCTGTTCGAACCGCTCGCCATGGTCGACACGGGATTCGCGGTACCGCCCGCCGACCTGGGGAGGTTCACCACTTGCCACCTCGCCGACCCGGACGGCACCCTCCGCGCCCTCGACGGTCCCACCGGCCAGTGGAGCACCCCACCCGCCTTCCCGTCCGGCGGAGGCGGCCTGGTCTCCACCGTGGACGATTACCACGCCTTCGCCCGCCTGCTCCTCGCCGAGGGCACCGTCGCCGGGCGGCGTCTGCTCTCCCCGGAGTCGATCCGCCGGATGACCACCAACCACCTGACCCCGGCGCAGCGCAAGGCCACCGACCTGTTCCTGGAGGGCCAGGGGTGGGGCTTCGGCGGCTCCGTCGACATCGAGGCCGTCAACGCGTGGAACGTTCCCGGCCGCTACGGATGGGTCGGCGGCACCGGCACCACGGCCCACATCGTCCCGGCGACCGGCAGCACCGCCATCCTCTTCACCCAGGTGCAACTCGCGGGCCCCACTCCGCCCGCCGTGATGCGCGCGTTCTGGGAACTCGCCGCCCACACCTGACTCCGCGACCCACCGGCGGCCCCGGGAATCGTCCCGCCACCCGGCAACGTTGCCCTGCGACATGACGACATCGGACCCGGCGCCCACCGCCGCCGCCCCGCTTCGCTACACCGCCTTCTCCACCGACCCGAACGGCGGCAACCCCGCCGGCGTGGTCCTGGACGCCGGCGCCCTGACCGACCGGGACATGCTCACGATCGCCGCCGAACTTGGCTACTCCGAAACAGCGTTCCTCACCCGAACCGAAGCCCGCCCCGAACCCACAACCACAACCGCAGCCCCAGCCGCAGCCGCAGCCGCAGCGGAAACCCCAGCCGAAACCGAGGCCGACCCCACCACCCCCCGCACCTACACCGTCCGCTACTTCAGCCCCCTCGCCGAGGTCTCCTTCTGCGGCCACGCCACCATCGCCGCCGCAATCGCCCTCGCCGAACGCATCGGCCCCGGCCCGCTCGCCTTCACCACCCCGGCCGGCCTCGTCCCGGTCGACGTCATTCCCGGCCCCGACGGCCGGCTCCGCGCCACGCTCACCAGCGTCGAGCCGCACCACACCCCCGCCCCGGCCGCCGACGTCGCCGAGGCGCTGGCCCTGCTCGGCTGGAGCGCCGACGACCTCGACCCCGAACTGCCGCCCGGCTACGCCTACGCCGGCGCCCACCACCTGATCCTGGCCGCCGCGACCCGGTCCCGCCTGGCCGACCTGGACTACGACTTCGACGGCCTCGCCGCCTTCATGCGGGCCCGCGACCTGACCACGCTGCAACTGGTCCGACGCACCTCGGCGGACACCTTCCACGTCCGCGACCCGTTCCCGGTCGGCGGCGTGATCGAGGACCCGGCCACCGGCGCCGCCGCGGCGGCCCTCGGCCACTACCTGCGCGCCCTGTCCCTGGTCCCCGCGCGGGCCACCCTCACCCTGCACCAGGGCGACGACCTCGGCCGTCCCGGCGTACTCACCGTCGACCTCGACGAACACGACCCCCGCATCCGCGTCTCCGGCCCGGCCGTCCCGATCCCCGACCCGGCCGGCTGAACCCGTGCCCGACGCCGCCACCCCACCGCGCCGGCGACGACCCCGATCCGGATTAGCCAATTTGTGCCGCACGTGGTCCAGACCATTGACCGACCGGAATCACCGCTTCTAGCGTGAAAGAGCGCCCCCGGTAACGAAGGCACGCGACTCGCGCAGGTCGCACCCGACACGATCCGCACCCGGATCGTGTGGTTCCACGTTCGGATGCGGATGTCGACGTCCCATCGACTCGCGACATCCGCGCTCCGGCGCACGTGCGCACGCGCGCGGACCGTTTCGAGGCCGCGTCCGAACGAGTCTGCCCGTCCCGGCACGACTTCGTTCACGAGGAGAAGTTCGATGCGCAAGAGCACCATCCTGGCCACGCTGAGCGCTTCGGTGCTCGCCCTGCCGTTCCTGCTGCCGGCGTCCTCCGCCTCCGCCCACGGGTACATCTCCAACCCGGCCAGCCGCTCCGCGTTGTGCGGCGAGGGCAAGGTCAAGCGCTGCGGCGATATCCAGTGGGAGCCGCAGAGCGTCGAGGGTCCCAAGGGCTACCCCGCGGGCGGACCGCCCGACGGGCAGCTGTGCGCCGGCGCGGACGGCCGCTGGGCCCCGCTCGACAACCCCCGCAACGGCACCTGGCCGGCCACCCCGCTCACCTCCGGCGCCTCGTTCAGCTTCACCTGGGAGATCGAGGCCCGGCACTCGACCACGTCGTTCCGCTACTACATCACCAAGCCGACCTGGAATCCCGCGACTCCGATCAGCCGCGCCCAGATCGAGAGCACCCCGTTCCTGACCGTCCCGTACCACGGTGCCCAGCCCGCCGCGCACCAGGTGCACACCGGCACCCTTCCGGCCGGCCGCACCGGCCGGGCGCTGATCTTCGCCGTCTGGGACATCGACGACACCGACAACGCGTTCTACTCCTGCTCCGACGTGACCTTCTGACCGAAGCACCCACCGGTACCACCCCGTCACACTCCGCCCGGCGGTCGCCCACAACGGCCGCCGGGCCCGCCACGCCCGCCCCCAACGCACCCACACACCCGCCCATCCACCAGGCCCGACGGCCCACCCCACACACCGCCCCCAAGCGCCCCGTCCGACCCCGGACACGCGCCGAAGGGACGGTTGGTGGACCTCCATCGGACAGCACCTGGAAGGATGGGCAGGATGGAGTGCGCACAGTTCACACGGTGACGGGAGCAGGCGTGGTGGTCGGATCCGCACGACGGTCCCTCGGGGGCGGCCTTCCCCTGTCGATCACGCTCGCGCCGCTGCTCCTGGCGCTGCTCCCGGGCGCGTTCGCCGGCGGCGAGACCCGCCCGTGGCGCCGGCGCAAGGAGGCCGCCCGCTCGGCCGCGCTGGCCGCGCGCGAGGCGGCGGGCGAGGCGTTCCTCCAGCTGGACACCGCCCAGCGGGACATGATGCTCTCGCTGGAGACGGTCCGAGCCGTACGCGGCGCGCGCGGCACCGAGGACGCGCTGCGCAGCTTCGCCGCCGTGAGCCTGCGAATCGACGAGGCGAGCGCGGCCTACATCGCGCTGATGGACCGGCACCCGCTCGACGTGGAGCTGGAGACCGACGAATACGAGTCCGCCCGGCGGGAGTTGGCCGAGGTGGCGAGCCGGCTCGACGCCGTGCGCCAGGAGTTGGACCGCTTCGGCACCTCGCTCGGCCCGCTGCTCGCCGACGCCGAACAGGCGCTCGGCCAACTGCCCCCCGCCGTGGACCGGGCCCGCCGCGCCGCCGCCGAGGCCGAACAGGCGGTCGCCGCGACCGAGCGGGCCGGCCTCGGCTCGACCACGCTCACCACCCGACTGGCCGCCGTACGCGCCGATCTGACCGAGCTGGACCGGGGCCCGGCCGCGCTCGGTATCCCGGGCACGCTGGAGGTGGCCCGGCGGATCGAGACCGCGGCCGGCGAGCTGCGCGCGGAGGCCGAGCGGCTGCCCAGGCAGCGCGAGGAGGTCACCAACCGGCTGTCCTCGCTGCGCACCCGCGCCCAGGCGCTGGAATCCCGCCTGGGCACGATCGAGCCTGCCCTGCACCGACTGCGCCGCGACTACGTACAGTCCTGCTGGGTCGACCTGGAGCAGGTCCCGGCGCGCACCCGACAGTCCCTGGGCGTGGCCCGCAGCCGCCTGGAGGAGGCCGGCGCCGCGGCCGGGCGCGGCGAGTACGCCGACGCGGTCAGCCGGCTGGCCACCGCCCGGGCCACCCTCAAGGACGCCGACGAGGCGATGGCCTCGGTCAACGACCGGCTGCACGCCCTCGAAGAGGTGGCCCGCGACCCGGAGGCCGAGTTGGAACGCACCCGATTCGCGCTGCGCGACGCCCAGCGGCTCGCCCTCGGCGGTCGGGCCAACGCCGAGGAGCGCTACGCCCGCCGGCTGGACGCGCTGGTGTACCGCCTGGAGGCGATCGCCGCGGAGCCGGAGCAGCCCCGCCCCGACTGGTGGCGCTTTCTCAGCGAGACCCGGGACATCCGCGCCGAGGTCGCGGCCACCGTGCAGGTGATCCGCGAGGACCGGGCCGGCCCCGGCCCGCACTGACGCCAAACCCGGACACTACGCACAGCGATCATCCGTCGCCAAAAAGCCGACATTTTCCGCAGTCGGCGCATCATCGGCAACTCCACGTAGCGATTTCGTCGCCATGTTCGACCAGTCGGGTAAAGAATCGGCACCGGTGGCCACTTTCCCGAAATTCAAGGTTTAAAGTCGACGGACCGGCCGACTTCGGGAC
Organism: Embleya australiensis; assembly: GCF_051903075.1. NCBI lineage: Bacteria > Bacillati > Actinomycetota > Actinomycetes > Kitasatosporales > Streptomycetaceae > Embleya > Embleya australiensis. The sequence continues at coordinate 5,255,199 of NZ_CP182422.1, read as the reverse complement.
CTTGGTCCCGATTCACGGGGACGGATCCCGCGCGCCGCGCCGGCGACCACGATGCTGACACCGGGAAGTCGCACATGCCCGTGCTCTTGATGCTCCTGTTCGTGTTTCTCCTCGTCCTGGCACCGCCCTGCCTGCGCGCGCTGCGCCGGGCTCCGCGGACGGCCCCGGTGTTGCCCCTGCACACCGACGACATCACCGACATGCACCGCATGATGGCCGTCGCCTACGAGGAGGAGCGCGCGGTGCTGCATCGCCGGGCGGTCAACTGGCTGCACTCGCTCGGGCGCGGTCCGCTGCGGGTGACCGACGCCCAGGCGGCGACCGGCAACCGCGGCTGCGACCTGGTCACCCTCGGCGACGGCACGGTGCTCGGCCTGTCCTCGACCGGGGTGGTCATGCACGAGTTGTGCGGTGCGCTCGACCGGTTCACCGAGGTCGCGCTGACCCGGGTGCGCGCCGCGCGCGACGGCTTCGAGCTGACCTTCGACATGGAGTGCGGCCGACAGCTGCACGCCCGCGCCGAACTACTGACCGTCCGCGGCGCCTGCGTCTGACCGATCCGGCGCCGCCCCGCCCGGCTCCGCAACCGCGTCCACCCAGCACTCGCGCACCGTGTCCGGCCCGGGTCCGCGCAGCGCCACCGTCGCCGCGTAGCCGACGCCCGGCGCCAGGTCGTACATCCGCACCGCATCCTGCCCGCGGTGCGGATGTCCGTCGTCCGGGTGGTCGATCGCCGCGAGGTCGCCCGGCACCCCCGCCGCCTCCGGCGGGTCCGGCCAGTCCAACAATCGGGGCGGCTCGCCCGCGCCGGACACCGTCAACCGGCGCGGATCGACGGTCAGACCGAGCCCGTACACCTTGAGCAGCGCCTCCTTGCGGGTCCACCGGGTGATCGCGTCGGCCGCCCGCAGGCGCGCGGGAAGCCGATCCTGCGCGGCCAGTTCGGCACCGGACAGGGTGCCCTCGACGGTCGCGATCCGCTCCACGTCCACGCCCACCTCGGCGCCCTCGACCACCGCGAGCACGACCCGCTCCCCGGCGTGCGAGATGGAGAAGTCGAGCCCCGCCGGGCCGTGCGCCACCCTCGGCTTGCCCCGGTCGCACCCGCAGAGCCGGCAGGTCGTGTCGAAGCGCACCTCGCCCGGGGCCACGTCGAGCCGGGCCGCCAGCACCTGTCGGGCCAGCGCCCGCGCGGTGGCGAACCTCGCCTGGTCGGCCGGTCGGCGATACCGCTCGTATCTGGCCCGCTCGGCCGCGTCGAACCAGGCCCGCGCGACCGCGTCCGGATCCGGCTCGGCCCACCACACAACACACTCGGCAGGTCCCACGACGGCCCCTCCTCCTCGTCGCGCACCATTCAACCGCGCCCCACCGGCCCCGGCCCCGATCCTCCGGAACAGGTGCGGCAACCCGCCGCGCCGGAGCACCGGCGCCCTACGCGCCGACCACCGGCCGAATCCGACTCCGGCTCCGCTCCAGCAGCCACTCCGCGATCCGCTCCCCCGCGGACAGTCCCATCGCGGCCAACGCCTCCACATGCGGCACCGACCAGTCGCTGTCGGCCAGTTCGCCATGCCCCGGCCGTACCCCGGCGACCGCGGCCCGCAACAGTTCGATGTCCAGGAGCGAGTCGCCGGCCGCGAACACCACGTCGGCCGAGGCCCGTCGGGCCACCTCGCGCACCGCGTCGCCCTTGGTCAGCGCGTCCGGGACGAGGTAGAGCTTGCGTCCCTGAAGCGAGACGCCGTAGCCGCGCGCGTTCGCCCACTCGGTCAGCTCCGGCACGAACTCCGGCGGCAGTGCCGCGCGTTCCACCACCAGGTAGCCGAACAGGTCCTCGGCCACCCGGAGTTTGAGCGTCCACTCGGGTCGGGCGACCACTTCGAGGTGGGCGATCACCTCCGGCAGCGGCGCGGCCTTCGCGGCGAGCGTCTTGCGCACCCCCGCGTGCCAGTCCGGGTCGCTCTCGCCGTGCACGAGCAGGTGGCCGCCATTGGCACAGATCGCGAACTCCGGCGCCCGGCCGGGCAGTACGATCCGCCCGTACTGCTCCCGGGTACGCGTCGTGGTGGGCACGAACGTGCTGTGCTCGGCGAGTTCGGCCAACAGCTCGCTCGCCCGGCGGGTGACGAAGGACATCGGCGCGCCCTCGTACTCCTCCACGCACACCAGCTCGGGCGTCGGTTCCTCGGGGCCCAACCCCAGCCGCGCGGCGGCCTTCGAGTAGATCAGGGTCCGGTCCAGGTCACTGGCCACCAGCACGTTCACGCGGCACTCCCGTCCCGGCGAAAGCCCGGTTTGACCAGACCCACGCACGAGTACGGCAGGTCGTCCACGTCGATCACCGGCACCCCGCGCTGGGCGGCGAGCATCCGCACGTGGTCCAGCTCGGCGCCGACCCCCTCTCGGGCCAGGATCTGCCACGGCACCCGGCGCAGCAGCACCCGCGTGGTCTCGCCGACCCCGGGCTTGATCAGGTTGATGTTGTCGATCCCGTACTCGGCGCCGATCCGCTCGACCGCGCGCCATCCGGCCCAGGTCGGCGTGCGGTCGCTCGCGGCGAGCACGGGTTGGTCGCGCGCCACGTCCTCGGCGACCGCGTCGAACCGTTCGGCGACGGCGTCCAGGAACAGCCCGGACACGTCCGCGCCGGCCAGTTCGGCGTAGAACTTCGCGCCGTGGAACTCGTCCGGCCCGATCAGGTCGTCGCGCAGCACGGTGCGCGAGACCAGCCCGGACACCGTCGAGTTCAGGCACGCGGACGGGATCAGGAAGTCGTCCCGGGTGCCGTAGGTACGCACGCACGAGCCCGGGTCGGCGAGCACGGCCAACTCCGGGTCGAACCGCATGCCGGTGGTCGCCGCGGTCACGTCCAGCGCGTCGGACAACTCGCGGGTGATCGCGCCCTTGCCGGTCCAGCCGTCCACGAAGACGATCCGCGACGGGTCGAACTCGCGGCCCAGCCACCGCAGCGCGGTGGTGTCGATGCCGCGTCCGCGCACGATCGACACGGCGAAGTGCGGCAGCGTCAGGCCGTGCGCGCGCCGGGCCCAGCGGCGCATCAGCACGCCCACCGGGGTGCCGGCCCTGGCCAGCGAGACCAGCACCGCGTCCCGGCCGCGCTCGGCGAGGATGGTCTCGGTGACCACGCCGACCGCGTGCGCGATCCGCTCCGCCGAGGCGTCCAGCGCGGCGTGGAACAGCGCCTGGTACTCGGGCGAGGGCTGGTACTCGATGGGCAACGACTCGGCGTAGTGCGCGCCCGCGTGCTGGATCGCCTCCTCGCGCTCCTCCAGCGGCGCTTCCAGCTCGACCGCGGACAGGTCCTTGAGCAGCCAGGCGACCTCGTCGGCGGCGTAGGAGGAGAACGCGGGACCGTACAGCGGCTCCGGCAGCTTCCCGGTGTCGGGTCCGGCCGCACCGGGCCGATCGTTCACGGACTGGTGGTTCATGACCTGCGCACCTCGGGGGTGAAGGAGGGGACGACGAGCAGACCGACGTGGTCGGTGACCCGGGACAGCGCATCCAACAGCCCGCCGGGCGCGCGCAGTTCGGGGGTGTCGGCGACCGAGTCGACGACGATCAGCACCTCGTCGAAGCGCCGCTCGGGGTCGGCGCCGGCCGCGACGTTGTACGCGTAGCGCTCGCCGGGCCCGTCCGCCGGATCGTCGTGGGCGGGGAATTGCAATCGGGTACGGATCGCGTAGCCCGGATCGTCCACGGCCAGCACCGGCGAGCGGGTCGTGGTCGAGTAGCGCACCTCGACCCCGGCCGGCACGTGCTCGGCCAGCGCACGGGCCAACCGCAGCGGTGTGTACATCAGTTCCTCGAAGCCGAGGACCAGGATCCGCCGGCCCACCACCTGCCCGGCCAGCGCCGCGCCGAGGGCGGGCAGGACCCGCTCCAGGGTGTCCTGGTCGGCCTGGGTGAACCCGTGCCGCCCGCCGTCGGGCAGGTCGGCCGGCCAGTCCAGGTCGAGGGTGCGCACCGTGCCGGGCGGCTCGTCCGCCGGCCCGCCGGCCTCGTGCGCGGCGACCAGCGCGGTGCCGCGCGCGAGCACGTCCTCGGGCAGGTCGACGGTGCCGGCCGCGAGCGCCACCACGTCCACCCGGGCGCCGAGTTCGGCCGCGAAGACCTCGAACTCGGCCCGGTCGGCGGGACCGCGCACGTCGATCAGCGCGGCGATCACGTAGTGCGCCCGAGGCGCGACCGCGTGCAGTGCCCGGATCGTGTTGGACACCGTGCGCCCGGTGGACAGTTCGTCGTCCACCAGGACCAACGGCCCGCTCCCGGAGAGCAGTTCGCGATCACGCGGCAGGATCAGGTGCGAGGTGGCATGCGAGTGCTCCTCCTCGAAGGAGCCGAACCGGTCCACCCCGGCCACCGGACGCCGGGTGGAGTGCAGGTAGGCCGCCCCCGGCAGCGCCTCGGCCACGCAGTGCCCCAGGCCCGTGGCGGTCTCCGCGTAGCCGAGCACCACCGGCGTCGGCTCGTCGGCCAGCACGCGCGCCACCCGCATGCCCAGGTCGCGGCCCGCGTCGTGCACCACCTCGGGCAGTTGCGGGACGTGCTTGCCCAACACGGTGGACACCAGCAGGTGGGCCCGGCGCGGGTTGCGCCGCAGCGCGAGCCCGACCAGTGCGTCGAGCCCGTCCCCGGCGAGCGCCACGTCGAGTCGCTCGGCGACCCAACTCCCCGACCAGGTCGCCGTATCCGTCGACCCGCCCGATGCCTTCGGCCCGCCCGGCCCTCCCGGCTCGCCCGGCCCTCCCGACCAGGTTTCCATCCGATGTTGCGTCACGCACGAACCCGCTTCCCTTGTTGCCCCGTATCGACCGATCCCGCCGGGACGTCCCGCCCCGGCCGCCGGCTCACTCCATGACCCCCGCCGCGAGCAGGTCCACGAACGTGACGTCCTCGCGGGCCACGCCGAACGCGTGCGCCCGGCGCATCACCGCCTGCGCCCACGCGCGGTGCGGCTTCACCTCGTTCATCTTGTTGGTGTACGCCGAGCGCAGCACCCCGCCGCCGGCCGCGCTCTCCGCGAGGATGTCGCCGGCGTCGCAGTACTCCTCGTGCGTGACCACCGACATCGCGTGGATCACCGCCACGTGGCTGGGGTGGATCGCGGTCTTGCCGAGAAGCCCGTTGGCCTTGTCCAGTTCGAGTTCGCGGATCAGCCCGTCCAGGTCGGCGGAGATCAGCCGGGTGCGCAACTCGACCGCCTCCGGATCCTCCGCCTCGGCGAACGGCGTGCGCCGCAGCTGCGGCTTGAACAGCCGCTCACCCTGCGGGAAGTACTCCCACACCGGCCCGCTGATCACGTGTCCGGTGCCGTCGGCCCGACCGAAGACGTTCACGATGTCGCCGATCAGCTGGGCCACCAGGTGCACGTCGTAGGCGGTCAGATCGCGCGAGCGGCGCAGCGCGTACGCGGACTGGAAGTCGGTGGCCCCGATCCGTACCGCCAGGATGCGCTCGCGGTGCGCGGCGATCAGCTCGGCGAGTTCGGCGAGCACGGCCCGCCGATGCTCGATGTAGGCGATCGACGGCGACTCCAGGACGGGCATCGCGAACAGTCGGCGACCACTCATCGTGATCGCCTCGTCCAGTGCCTTGAGGTAGCGCGCGCCGCTGTCCGGCTCGAACTTGGGCAGTACGAATCCGGTCAGCACGCCGAGCGTGTCGCCGAGCCGCTCGGCGAGGTCGGTGATCTGCTCGGGGTGGCGGACCCGGATGAACAGCAGCGGCCCCTCGGCCCCGGAGCCGGCGAACGCGGCCAACTGCTCGACCAGGTTCTGCTCGGCACCGACCACCTCGCGGTCGTCGATCGAGTCCTCCAGGCACAACACCATCGAGGTCACCCCGCGGGCGGCCTGCTTGGCGATGTCCGTCGCGAGCGTCGCGCGCGTGGCGGGACTGTACAGGGTCGCGCCGAGAGCCGAGGCGAGCACGCCGGCATCGCTGTCCCGGTCGAACGTCTGCGGCTCGCGGTGGAACAGGTGGTCGCGGACCGCATCGTCCAGGTAGCCGAAATGCCGCATCGTGATCTGATCCCCCTCGACCGTCGGTGGTGATGGCACAGGCGCGTCGGGAAGGGAACCCGTACCCGCCCCGGATATATCGAAAGGCGCATTACGCGCCGAGCCGGTGAGCCGCCGGCAGGTGCTGCCTACGGTAACCGAAAAGCAAAATCGAAGACGTACGATCCGGTTATAGGACCATGTGTTCACACAATCGTCACGGCCCCGACCCACGTTGAGCCCGACTCCGTCGGGACGGCAGGATGGGGACATGACCCAGGTGATGTCCAAGGGAGCGAATACGGCCCTCCCCGCCCGGTCCGTGCGCGTGGTCCTCGAATGGCGGCCGGGAGCCGGTGTCCCGGACATGGACGCCTCGGCCCTGCTGCTCGGCGCGGACGACAAGGTGCGCGGCGACCACGATTTCGTCTTCTACAACCAGCCCAGACACCCCTCCGGCACGGTCGTCCACGAGGGCAAGAACACCGCCCCCGACCGCTGCACCGACGGCGTCCGCGTGGACGTCGCGGCGCTCGCCCCGGATGTCCGCCACGTGATCGTGGCCGCGTCCGCCGACGGCGGCACGATCGGCGCGGTGCCCGGTCTGGTCCTTCGACTGTACGACGTCGACGGCGGAGGCGAGCTGCTCAACTTCCCGATCACCGGCGCGACCACCGAAACCGCGTTCGTGTTCGGCGAGATCTACCGGCGCGGCGACCAGTGGAAGTTCCGCGCGGTCGGCCAGGGCTACGCGAGCGGTCTCGCCGGTCTGGCCACCGACTACGGGATCAGCGTCGACGACGAACCGGCCCCCGCAGGCGCCCCGCCGGCCCCGGCTCCCGTGCCGCTGCCGCCGGTGCACCAGTCGCCGCCCACCGCACCGGCGCCGCCGCCGGCCCCGGTCTTCGGCAACCCTCCGGCGCCGCAGCCGCAGCCGACCTACCAGGACGCGGCGCCCACCGCCGTGCTGCCGCAATACGACCGGGGCCCCGTGCCCGCCCCGCCCGCGGGGCAGCAGCCGGCGCCGCCCCAGGGTGTGCTGCCCGTCTCGGGCAACGCGCCGTACGGCGGCCCCTCGGTGCCGCCCCCGCCGCGCCACGACGGCCCGACGATCCCGCCGCCGCCGGCCCCGCACACGTTCGGTGGCCCGCCCCCGGGCTACCCGCAGACGCCCTCGGCCGGCGCCCCCGTACCGCCGCCGCCCGGCCCGGGCGGCACCCCGCCGCAGGGCTTCGCGCAGCCTCCCGGCACCCCCTCGCACGGCGTCGGGTTCCAGACACCGCCCGGCGTGATGCACATGCCGCCGGGCGGCCCGCAGCTCCCGGCTCCGGGTCAGTACACGCCCGCACACGGCGCTCCGCAGCCGCCGGGGCCGTACACGCCCTCGCACGGCGCTCCGCAGCCGCCCGGGCAGTACCAACCGGGCATGACCCCGCCGCAGGGCATGGGCATGCCCCCGCAGCCGCACCAGGGCACCCCGCCCCAGGGCCACGGCGGCCCGCCGCAGCTGCGCCGCCTGGACTCGCCGCCGCAGGGCCCGCAGTTCCAGGGCTGACCCGCCCCGCGCACGGGTGACCCGGTCCGCCGACGGACCGGGTCACCCGGCGCACCGGATCACCGGTGCCCGCGGCTCACTTGTAGCCGCGCGCCCACAGCAGACCCCACCCGTACTCGCGGTCCAGCTCGGCCTGATAGCCGTGCACGTAGCGGACCTCGCGGCGGACCACGATGTCGTCGCCGTGGTTCTCCACCACCGCCACCGCACAGGTGTGCGCCTCGCGCGCGTGCTCGTCCAACCGCACCTCGATCGGCAGACCCGCGTTCGGGAACAGCGTGACCACGCCGTTGACCTGGTCGAACGCCGGAATGCCCTCGTAGATGTAGACGAAGATGAGCAGTCGGCGCACGTTGCGCGCCTGGTCGATGTTGATGAAAAGCGTCTCGCCCGACGCCGACCCGGAGCGGTCGTCGGTGTCCAGGCGCACGTACGGCGGCTGGCTGAACTGCCCGTACAGGTTGCCGAGCGCCTGGACCACGCCCTTGGAGCCGTCGGACATCTCCCACATGCAGCCCAGGTCGAGGTCGATCTTCTGCGGCAGCGGCGGCGACTGCACGGCCAGCGGCCGGAACAACCCGCCGCTGCGCTGCCGCGGCGGTGCCTGCTCGACCTGCGGGTTCCAGTGCAGGTTGACCCGCAGCGTGCCGGTCGCCGAGCCCGCCTGGGTCAGCGAGACCTCGGGCGTCGAGCGGGTCAGCGCGACCTTGTGCCCGCCGTGGTCCGGCTCGCGTTCGATCAATCCCCGACGCCAGTCGAAAAGCGGCATCAAGCCCTCCCCTGATCCCGAGCCCGCGTACGCGTGGTGGCGGCTTCAGTACACAACATAACCGGGCCGGAAAAAACCGGTACCGCGCCCGACGGATGTTCGGACGCGGTACCGGTCGTGCTCGCGGGACGTGCCGCCGGGTGGTTAGACGACCCCGGCCTTGGTCTTGGCCTCGCCGTTCTGCCCGGGGACGTGCCCGATCCGCTTGTTGCGGACGATCGAGGAGATCAGCGCGACGCCGATGAAGCCCACCCCGACCACGCCGGTGATCACCTCGTGGATCTCCCACTTGATCGACGCCAGGAGGATGCCGGCGAGCGCGCCGATCGCGTACATCGCGCCGTGCTCCAGGTACACGTAGTCGTCCAGCGTGCCCTGGCGCACCAGGTAGACGGTGAGCGACCGGATGTACATCGCGCCGATACCCAGACCCAGCGTGATCATCAGCAGGTCCTGGGTGATGGCGAACGCGCCGACCACACCGTCGAAGGAGAACGACGCGTCCAACACCTCGAGGTAGAGGAACATGAAGAACGCGGCCTTGCCGGCGGCCAGCTGCGCGGTGTTCGGGCCGCTGCGCGCGGCCTGGACCGCCGCGGCGCCCTCTTCGGCGTCCTCGTCCTCGTCCTCCTCGGCGTTGATCTCGCCGAGCGTGCCGTGCGATTCGAAGTAGTCGGAGAGCCCGCCGACGGCCAGGTACGCGATCAGGCCGAGCACGCCCGCCACCATGACCGTGCCCTCCTTGTGCGCGGGTGCGAGCGACTGCGCCACGACCACCAGGGTGACCAGCGCGATCAGGGTGGACAGCACGTCGAAGCTGCCGAGCTTGCCGGTGAACCGTTCCAGCGGGCCGACCCAGTGGTGCTCGCGCTCCTCGTCGAACATGAAGTCAAGGAAGATCATCAGCAGGAACAGCCCACCGAAGGCCGCGATCGCCGGGTGCGCCTCGTCCAGGTGATCGGCGTAGGTCATGCCGTCGATCATCTTGTTCTCGTGGAACGCGAGGTCGACCACATCCGTCGGGCTCATCCCCGCGGTGAGACTCACGATGAGCAGCGGGAAGACGAGACGCATGCCGAAGACGGCGATGAGAATGCCGACCGTCAGGAACATCTTCTGCCAGAAGGCATTCATCTTCTTGAGGATCGTGGCATTTACTACAGCGTTGTCGAAAGACAACGAGATCTCGAGGATCGACAGGATCAGCACGATGCCGAATCCGGTCGCTCCCCAGAAATAGGCGGCGACGGCGAGACCGACCGCCGTCACCGCGAACGACCAGCCGAACGTACGGATTACCACGGATGAGGTCCTTATCTACCTGGGATTGCAATCTCCGGGCGGGTCATCAGGAAGACCGGCCCTCATCCCCCGCCCGAGAGTCCTCGGGAAAGGCGTCAGGGCCGGCCCCACCGGGTGACCGACCCTGACACACCGTCAGCGCGTACTCACTGCACGCTGACGCCGAAGTCGAGTGCGATCCCCCGCAGGCCCGAAGCGTACCCCTGCCCTACTGCGCGGAACTTCCACTCCCCCTGGTAACGGTAAAGTTCTCCAAAGATCATGGCAGTCTCGCTTGACGCGTCCTCGGTCAGGTCGTAACGCGCCAGCTCGTTGTTGTCCGCCTGATTCACGATCCGAATGTAGGCGTTGCGGACCTGGCCGAAGGTCTGCCCGCGCATCTCCGCGTCGTAGATGGAGACCGGGAAAACCACCTTCTCGACCTGCTCCGGAACGGCCGTCAGGTCGACCAGGATCACCTCGTCATCGCCGTCGCCGTCACCGGTGAGGTTGTCACCGGTGTGCTCGATCGACCCCTCGGGGCTCTTCAGGTTGTTGTAGAAAACGAAATAGTCGTCGCCGAGCACCTTGCCCGCCCCACCGCACAGCAGCGCACTCGCGTCCAGGTCGAACGAGGCGCCCGTGGTGGCGCGCGCGTCCCAGCCCAGACCCACCAGCACATTGGTGAGGTTGGGTGCGGCCTTGCTCAGCGAGACGTTTCCGCCCTTGGCGAGGGTGACCCCCATCGAATCCTCCTGATCGTCGTACATTCGCGTTCAACCTTGCCACGCCCCCGACCCCCCGGGGCCCCCTTTTTGCACAGCTCTGGACATGCACAGGCGCACATTTCGACAACCCTCGGCGCGGGCCCGACCGGTCCGGGACGACGAACGCCCGCCGACCGCGGTGAGCGGTCGGCGGGCGTCGATCATGTGCGCCCGGGTCAGACGTTGACCCCGAAGTCCTTGGCGATGCCGCGCAGGCCCGAGGCGTAGCCCTGGCCCACCGCGCGGAACTTCCACTCCGCGCCGTTGCGGTACAACTCGCCGAAGACCATCGCGGTCTCGGTCGACGCGTCCTCGGTGAGGTCGTACCGGGCGAGTTCCTTGTTGTCGGCCTGGTTCACGATGCGAATGAACGCGTTGCGGACCTGGCCGAAGCTCTGCTGCCGCGTCTCGGCGTCGTAGATCGAGACCGGGAAGACGATCCGCTCGACATCGGCGGGGACACCCGCGAGGTTGACCTTGATCGCCTCGTCGTCGCCCTCGCCCTCACCGGTGAGGTTGTCGCCGGTGTGCTCGACGGAGCCGTCCGGGCTCTTCAGGTTGTTGAAGAAGACGAAGTGCCCGTCCGACGGCGCCTGGCCGCTTCCGTTGAGCAGGATCGCGCTCGCGTCGAGGTCGAAGTCCGTGCCGGTGGTCGTACGCACGTCCCAACCCAGGCCGACGAGAACGGCGGTCAGGCCGGGAGCCTCCTTCGAGAGCGAGACGTTGCCGCCCTTGCTCAGGCTGACGCCCACGAGTCCTCCAAAAAGTTCATGGAGCAACGGGTGCCCCGGGGTTTTCGCCTACGACGTGACAACGCGCCGATCCTAGTCATGAGTTCCTGACCGGCGGGAGGTCTCGCCGCGGCACGGGTACCCGCCCCGGCCCGAGCTACGCGCGAACCGGCCGGCGAACCTCGCCTCACAGCGCCGCGAGCGCCCTGTGGTACTCCGTCCGGTCCCGCGCGTCGGGCATCGCGTTGACCACGCTCCAGCGGATCACCCCGCCCCGGTCGATCACGAAGCTCGCCCGCAACGCGCACCCCTTGTCCTCGGCGAAGACCCCGTACGCCCGAGCCGCGGCGCCATGCGGCCAGAAGTCCGAGAGCAGCGGAAACCCGTAGCCCTCCGCCTCGGCGAACACCCGCTGCGAGAACGGCGCGTCACAGGAGAGCGCGAGCACCTGCACATCGTCGTTCTGGAAGGCGGACAGCCCGTCGCGCAGCGCGCCCAGCTCGGCCGTGCACACGCCGGTGAACGCGAACGGATAGAAGACGAGGAGCACGTTCTTCTCCCCCCGGAAGTCCGCGAGCCGCACACCCTCACCGTGCTGGTTCCGCAGCTCGAAGTCGGGGGCCTCGCTACCGATCTCCACGGCCATCGTGCGCATCTCCTCGTCCCGGGCAACGTCCGCTTCGCGCCGGCGAGCCTAGCCGGATGGCGCGCGCGAGTCGGCACGAGCGGGTGGGGGGTCGGCGTTCGGCGGTCGGGGGAGCGGGCAGTATGCGGGCATGTCCTCGATCGAGATCGTCAGCGGCCCGTGGGGCACCGCCTCCATGCCCGCCGAGGCGCAGCGCACGCGGGCCCTGGCCGCCTGGGACGCCTTCCGCGACCTGGCCGACCGGGTCGACCTCGACGCGCCGTCCCGCCTGCCGGGCTGGGACGGCCGCGCCGTGATCACCCACCTCGCGTCCTGGCCCGAGGCCCCGCTGCTCGCCCGCCTGCTGGCCGAGGCGAGCGGCCGACGGGCCCCGGACACGGCGCCGATGCACCAGGACGAGGTCAACGCGCGCCTGGTCCTGGCCCACCGCGACGCCGATCGGGAGGAACTGCTCGCCGCGCTCGACGACGGCCGGACCCGACTGGTCGCCGCGTTCGACGCCACCACCGAGGACCCGTCCCTGGCCCTGGCCCGCACCGGCTCGCAGGTCGGCCCGGTCCCGCTGCTCACCCAGCTCGGCGCGATCGCCTACGAGCTGGCCGTACACGCGCTCGACCTGGCCCCCTGCGGTGCGGGCGAACCGCCGCCCGAGCTGCTGGACGCCGGCGTCCTGGCCCTGGCCGACATCACCGGCGCGCTCGCCGCCCGGCACCGCGTCCGGGCCCGCACCGGACTGGCCGTGCCCGGCGGCGGCTGGGGCTTCGCCGCCCCCGGCGCGGCCGGCACCGGCTGGGAGGTCTTCCCGCTCCCGCCCGGCCGGCCGAACCTGCCCGCCGTCGAGGCCCGCGCCGCCGCCCTGCTCCTGGACGCCTCCGCCGGCCGCCGCCCGGTCCCCGCACTCCTGGCCCGCCGCGACCTGAAACCGCACAACCTCCCGGGCCTGCTGTCCCTGGCCCCCCTGCTCGACCACGTCCCGGGCCTGCCCGGCGGCCCGGCCCTGCGCCTGACCGCCGCCGCGCTCGGCGGCGTCGGCCGCATGACGGCCCTGCTCCCCACCCTCACCCGAACCCGCCCCTGACCCGAAGGCGCCGGGACGGCCCCGAACAGCCGAGACCCCGGTGCGGTGACCTTTGTCACCGCGCCGGGGTCTCTTCGTCTGCTTACCGCAGTGGCGTCGAGTCACTTCTTGCCGCTGCGCACCGCCTTGGGCGACACCAGACGGGTCGCCGACCAGTCCTTGACGGCGCCGAAGCTCGTCGTGCGGGCCAATCCCGCCGTCGGCGCGGCTTCACCGATGTCCGAGGGTTCTACATATCCGTCCCGGCCGGTCTTCGGGGTCAGCAGCCAGATATGGCCGCCATCCGTGAGCGTGGCGAGGGCATCCACGAGGGTGTCGACGAGATCGCCGTCGTCCTCCCGGAACCACAGCAGGACGACGTCGGCAACGTCATCCTCGTAGTCCTCATCGACGAGTTCGTTTCCGGTGAGTTCCGCGATCTCCTCGCGCAGCTCCTCGTCCACGTCGTCGTCGTAACCGAGCTCCTGGACCACCTGTCCGGGCTGGAACCCAAGTCGAACGGCCGAGTTGGCCCGCTCTTCCGCGTGGTCCGCGGTCGCGCTCACGAATCAACCTCCCTTGTCCGGCCCCACAACGCTTCGGGGCTCACGCGCGTAAGTCCACACGCGCCAGGCTGTTCGCGCAAGTACCCAGGTCACGTACTCGCGCAAACGCCACACCCATGTAGTGCGGAAGCTACCCCCGCCGGGCATGGATCACGCAACGTATTCGAGGGTCCAGCCTGACAGACGAAAGCTCACCAGGTGCGCCGGGGCCGTCCCGCGGCCGGATCCGCGCCCCCGACCCGCTCGATGACCGCGTCGGCGCCGGGGATCACCAGACCGGTGTGCCCGTCCTCGAACCGCACCACGTACGGCGGCCCGCCGTCCGGGCCTCTGACCTCGATGATCTCCCCGAATCGATCGCCTCGGCCGACCGTCTTCCCGTGCACGTGGAGCCGGTCGCCAATTCGTGCCCGCATCAGCCCTGACCTCCCTGTCGAACGGGTGCGAAACCACTCACACCCTCCCAGGGAACTACGCCAGTGCGCTGTGCGTAAGACAGTCGGCGTAAGGTCTTGGAGGTTCACGGTTGCATCACCCCGCAATCGCGAACCGCCGCGTGGAGCGTCCGGTGACAGCCGGACGATCAGGGCAGCTCCGCTCCTGTCGCGGTAACCGAACACGGATCGGGCTCGGTACATGATCGGTGGATGAGACGCAGGCGGGCACCCCGCCGGTCCATTACCGGTCGGTAGAGATGACGGATCCGACGTCCGGGTACCACGATGGGGACGGCGCGACACCGCTCAGGGTGGTCGACCCCGCTCTCGCGGGGAGGGTCCCCATCTACCGATAAGGCGAAGGAACAGCGTGGCTTCCGGACGAGAGCGCTTCTCGATCATCAGCGACGGCCTCCCGAGCCAGCTCCCCGACATCGATCCGAACGAGACCGGGGAATGGCTGGAGTCGCTGGACGCAGTCATCAACGAGCAGGGCCGCCAGCGAGCCCGATACATCATGCTCAAGCTGCTCGAACGGGCCCGTGAACGTCAGGTCGGCGTGCCGGGCCTGCGGAGCACGGACTACATCAACACGATTGCCCCGGAGAGCGAGCCCTGGTTCCCCGGCGACGAGAACATCGAACGGCGCATCCGTGCGTTCGTGCGGTGGAACGCCGCGATCATGGTGTCGCGGGCCAACCGCCCCGGCCTGGGCGTCGGTGGTCACATCGCCACCTACGCGTCCTCGGCGAGCCTGTACGAGGTGGGCTTCAACCACTTCTTCCGCGGCAAGGACCACGGGGAGTCGGGCGACCAGATCTACTTCCAGGGACACGCGTCGCCGGGCATCTACGCACGTGCCTTCCTGGAAGGACGTCTGAGCGAGGCCCAGCTCGACGGCTTCCGGCAGGAGAAGTCGGCCGCGCCGAACGGGCTGCCCAGCTACCCGCACCCGCGGATGATGCCGGAGTTCTGGGAGTTCCCGACCGTCTCGATGGGTCTCGGCCCGCTCGGGGCGATCTACCAGGCCCGGTTCAACCGCTACCTGCACAACCGCAACATCAAGGACACCTCGCGCAGCCACGTCTGGGCCTTCCTCGGCGACGGCGAGATGGACGAGCCGGAGTCGCTCGGCAACATCGGCCTGGCCGCGCGCGAGGAGCTGGACAACCTCACCTTCGTGATCAACTGCAACCTGCAGCGACTCGACGGTCCGGTGCGCGGCAACGGCAAGATCATCCAGGAGCTGGAGTCGTACTTCCGCGGCGCCGGCTGGAACGTGATCAAGGTCGTCTGGGGCCGAGACTGGGACCCGCTGCTGGCCCAGGACACCGACGGCGCGCTCGTGAACAAGATGAACACGACGCCCGACGGCCAATTCCAGACCTACGCGGTGGAGTCCGGCGCCTACGTGCGCGAGCACTTCTTCGGCGACGACGCGCGGCTGCGCCGCATGGTGCAGGACCTGAGCGACGAGGACATCCAAAAGCTCGGTCGCGGCGGGCACGACTACCGCAAGGTCTACGCGGCCTTCAAGTCGGCACGTGAGCACGTCGGCCAGCCGACGGTGATCCTGGCGCAGACGGTGAAGGGGTGGACGCTCGGCCCGAACTTCGAGTCGCGCAACGCCACGCACCAGATGAAGAAGCTCACCAAGTCGGACCTGAAGGCGTTCCGCGACCGGCTCTACCTGCCGATCTCGGACGAGCAGCTCGAAGCCGACCTCCCTCCGTACTTCCACCCGGGTGAGAAGTCCGAGGAGATGGAGTACATGCGCGAGCGGCGCGCCGCGCTCGGTGGCTCGCTGCCGCAGCGGCTGGACCGGTCCAAGGCGCTCAAGCTGCCCGGCGACCCGGTCTACAGCGTGCTGAAGAAGGGCTCGAAGCAGCCGGTCGCCACGACGCAGGCGTTCGTACGCCTGCTCAAGGACCTGATGCGCGACCCGGAGATCGGCAAGCGCTTCGTGCCCATCGCACCGGACGAGTACCGCACCTTCGGCATGGACGCGATGTTCCCGACCGCGAAGGTCTACAACCCGCACGGGCAGACCTACGACTCGGTCGACCGGGAACTGCTGCTGTCGTACAAGGAGTCGGCGCAGGGCCAGATGTTGCACGACGGCATCTCCGAGGCCGGTTGTGTGGCGTCGCTGATCGCCGCGGGCTCGACGTACTCGACGCACGGCGAGCAGATGATCCCCGTGTACGTCTTCTACTCGATGTTCGGGTTCCAGCGCACCGGCGACCAGTTCTGGCAGATGGCCGACCAGCTCAGCCGCGGCTTCGTGCTCGGCGCCACCGCCGGTCGCACCACGCTGACCGGCGAGGGCACCCAGCACGCGGACGGGCACTCGCAGCTGCTGGCCTCGACCAACCCGGCCTGTGTGGCGTACGACCCGGCCTTCTCGTACGAGATCGCGCACATCGTCAAGGACGGTCTGCGGCGGATGTACGGCGAGAACGCCGAGGACGTCTTCTACTACATGACGGTCTACAACGAGCCCATCGCGCAGCCGGCGGAGCCCGCGAACGTCGACGTGGACGGCATCCTCAAGGGCCTGTACCTCTACCAGGACGGCCCCGCCAAGGAGGGCGCGCTGCGCGCCCAGATCCTCGCTTCCGGTGTCGGCATGCCGTGGGCGCTGGACGCGCAGAAGCTGCTTGCCCAGGACTGGAACGTGGTCGCCGACGTCTGGTCGGTCACGTCCTGGAACGAGCTGCGGCGCGACGCGGTCGCGGCGGAGGAGCACAACCTGCTCCACCCCGAGGCCGAGCCGCACATCCCGTACGTGACCCGCGTACTCGACGGCCGTCCCGGCCCGGTGGTGGCGGTCAGCGACTGGATGCGGGCCGTCCCGGACCAGATCTCGCGCTGGGTCCCGGCCGACTTCGCGTCGCTGGGCACCGACGGTTTCGGCTTCGCCGACACCCGCGGCGCGGCCCGGCGCTTCTTCCACGTGGACACCGAGTCCGTCGTGGTGGGTGTGCTGTCGGAGCTGTCCCGCCGGGGCGAGATCGACCCGGGCGTGGTGGCCAAGGCCATCGCGCAGTACCAGCTCCTGGACGTCAAGGCGGCCGGAGTGGGCACGGTCGGCGGCGACGCCTGACCCGCCGGTGACCTGCCGATAGTGCGGCCGAGGCCCCGATCCGTGCGCGGATCGGGGCCTCGGCCGTTATTTCCCGCTCCTTCGGGATCACCCCGGTCTAGACTTTCCGGGCCGGCCGCGGGACTTCGGTTTGCGACTTTCGGAATCGCCTCTCAAGCGTCACTTCGCTGTTCGCTCCTCCATTCCCCGGCCGGCATCCACTTTTGGTCGGGCCGAGGGGATGCGTGGTGGACCGCCGGGACCTGGTCGCGTGCGAGGACGTGGTGATGTTCGTCAACGCGGCGGTGACCTCCACCGGGCAACGCGAGTTCCGTGACGACGCGACCGCACAGCGGTTGTCGGTGGAGTTCCTGCACGAATACATCCTGGGCAACTACCGCGAGCTCTACGCCGCGTCGCTGGCCCTGGACATCAACGACTTCAACGCCGCGCTGATCGTTCGCAACCTGCTGGTGAGCAGCCGCGACCTGACCCCCGAGGTGCGCCGCCGCGAGGGTGAACTGATCGCCCGCCGGCTGGAACTGATGGCCCCTCAGCGGGTCTGGCGGCTGTTTCGCGAGCTGGCCCGACGCGGCGTCAACAACCGGCGCACCCGGGCGATCATGCGCGACTGGACCGCGCAGCGCCGCGATCCGGTCTTCGACGCGGTGAAGTATCGCACCGGGGTGAAGGCGACGATGCGGCACGCGCATCTGGAAGTGCCCGCCGAGACCGGGACGTTCCTGTTCAGCTCGCCCCGGAAGGTGTCGGCGTTCGGCACGCCGCTGTTCGAGACGTGGCGACAGGCGCACTACGCGCAGCGCGCGCTCTACGACCTGCCGTACAACGTGGCCGAGGGGCTGGCCTCGATGCACGGCATCAAGCGGGCCGTGTTCCTGGAGAAGATCGCCCCGCAGCTGACCCGCCTGGAGCGCCTGCGCCTGCAGGACGCGGCCGAGCGGGCCGGGGTGGCGGCGGTCCGGGCCGATCTCACCGCGATGCCGCTGACCCGGCTCGCGTCCTATGTACTGTCCCTGTCGCAGGCCGAACGGGCGGCCCGGCACGACGAGTTGCGGCACGCGATGACCGTCTCCGCACGCCGCGTGGCGGGCCCCGCCGCGGGCACCTGGGGGCGGGTGGTCGCGGTGCTCGACGACAGTTTCTCGTCCTTCGGTTCGACCGCGAAGCGGCAGCGCCCGCTGGCCGTGGCGCTCGCGTGTCGGTTCCTGCTCAAGGCGCTGGCCAAGGAGTTCACCGGGTTGTGGACCTCGGGCACGCACGACCCGCTGCTGGTGCGGCCGAGCGGGCCGACGCCGCTGGGCGAGCGCTTGATCGACGCGCTGGAACTGGCCCCGGACCGGCTGATCGTGGTCTCGGACGGATGGGACAACAGCCCGCCGGGCCTGGCTGCCGAGGTGTTGCGGGTGTGGCGCGAGCGGTTGGATCCGACGGGGGCGACCGCCGTGGTGCATCTGAACCCGGTGTACGACGCGGAGGGCTTCGACGTGAAGCGGTTGTCGGCGAGCGTGCCGACGGTGGGGGTGCGCGACGCCGAGGACGTGCCGGCGCTGGTGGAGTTGGCCCGCTTCGCCGAGGGGCGGGCCGGGTTCGCCGAACTGCGCCGCTATCTGGCGGATCGTCAGGACCGGTTCCGGTCCCGGGAGGCGGCGGCGTGAACGGCGGTTTCGCGGCGACCGGGCTGATCGCCCGGCCGGCGCAGGTGTGGGGCGCGGTGCGACTGGTGCCGCTGGTGCGCGAGGAGCCGCTGGTCGGCCTGCGGCTGGATCGACGGGTGTACGAGGTCGGTGATCCCTCGATCGTGGAGGTCGGCGACGGCACCTACTACCACTCCTTCATTCCGCACGCCTTCGTCGCGTCGTGGGATCCCGACGGCGATCGAACGGCGGCGTTCGGTACCCAGCTCCAGGAGCGCCCGGTCACGCCGCGCAACGCGCGGATGAAGATGCCGGGCCGGCGCGCGCTGCGCCGGATGGCCCGCGGCGTGAACAACGATCGGCTGCGTTTCCTGCCGATGCACCTGGCCATGGAGGGGTATCTCGCGCTGCACTTCGGCGGGCCCTCGATCGTGTGGGAGGAGTGGACCGATCGGGCCGTCCGCGAGGGTTTGTCGCCGCGGATGGAGGAGGCGTACTGCGGATACGCGGTGCGCGGGCTGGCCGACGCGCTCAAGGTGTTCGAGATCCATCGGGGCCAGTGCGGGGTCGCGCTCTACGTCGCGGACACGCTCGCGAGCGTGTTCGTGGTGCCGCATCCGTCCGACTACCGGGCCCTGCACGCGACGCTGCTCGAAGACCTGTACGGCGAGGTGCTGTTCCACTACGCGAACTACGTCGAGGCGGTGCCGGACTTCGTGGTGGGGATCGAGGCCGAGCGGGTGTCCTCGCTCGCCGACCTGCGCCGGGCGGCGGCCGGGCAGGCCGGGGCCTGGGAGCGGTTCCACCACCTGATGTTGTCCGGCCTCACCGGCGAGGGCGCCTACACGAGCGAATCGATCCACCGGCTGGGGCCGTTCGAGCTGTCCCGCTTCCTGCCCTCGTTCCGGCTCGACGAGGAGAACCACATCGGCGAGCGGATCGTGCACCGGGACGGGCGGCTCGCCTACTGCAAGACGTTTCGACTGTCCGCGGCGCAGGTCCGTCGGGGCCACCTGCTCTCCACGCTGCACGCGCACGGTTGGGCCCTGGACGCGGCGGCGACCGCCCTGCACACCACGCCGTCGGCGCTGGCCCGGCGGATCCGCGAGTCCGGGTTCGAGGGCCTGCTGCGGCAGCACGTGGTGGACCGCCTGGAGCGCGAGGGCCGCCGCCGCTGAGGCCGCCCCGCGCGGGGCGGCCCAGCGCGTGCCGGGAGTTCGGCTCAGTCGCGGTCGTTGAAGGTGCCCGCCATGTCCGGGTAGCGCCCACCGGTGACCTGTCCGGCGATCGGTTCGAGCGCGGCCAGTTCGGCGTCGGTCAAAACCAGGTCGACCGCCCCGACGTTCTCCTCCAGGCGGTGCCGCTTGGTGGTCCCGGGGATCGGCACCACCGACAGGCCCCAGGCCCGGGTGCGCGACTGCACCCAGGCGAGCGCGACCTGCGCCGGGGTGACGCCGTGTGCCTCGGCGATGGTCCGCACCGGCGCCAGGATCGCCGCGTTCGCCGCGGCGTTGTCGCCGGTGAAGCGCGGCTGGAGCCGGCGGAAGTCGCCCTCGGGCAGCGTCTCGGCGCTGGCCCAGGCACCGGTGAGGAAGCCCCGGCCGAGCGGCGAGTAGGCCACCAGGGCGGCGCCGACCTCACGTACGGCGGGCACCACGCTCTCCTCGATGTCGCGGGTGAACAGGCTCCACTCCGACTGCACGGCGGCGATCGGGTGCACGGCCGCCGCCGCGTGCAGCTCCTTCGCGGTCACCTCGGACAGGCCCAGGTGCCGGACCTTGCCCTCGCGGACCAGTTCCGCCATCGCGCCGACCGTCTCCTCGATCGGCACCCGGACGTCGCGGCGGTGCATGTAGTACAGGTCGATCACATCGGTGCGCAGCCGGCGCAGGCTGGCCTCGGCGGCCTGCTTGACGTAGGCCGCGTCGCCGCGGATCTCCCGCGCGCCGTCGGCGGTGTAGCTGATCGCGAACTTGGTGGCCAGGGTGACCCGGGCGCGCCGGTCGCCCTCGGCCAGGAAGGCCCCGAGCAGTTCCTCGTTGGTGTGCGGGCCGTAGACGTCGGAGGTGTCGAACAGGTCGACCCCCAGGTCCAGGGCCCGTTCCAGGGTGGCCACCGATTCGTCGTGCTCGGCGCCCGCGTAGAAGGCGCTCATGCCCATGCAGCCCAGGCCCTGGGGGAAGATCTCCGGGCCGTGCTCACCCAGCTTGAGAGTGCTCATCGTCGTTGCTCGCCTCCGCGTCCGCGTACATCTCGATCTTGTGGTCGATGACGAGCAGGCAGGTCTGGAGATCGCTGATGCGGTTGCGGACCTCCTCGCGGTGGTCCGCCAACAGCTCTCGGCGCGCGCGCCGGGTGTGATCGCCCTGGCGGACCAGCTCCGCGTACCGGAGCATGTCCGCGACCGGCATCCCGGTCAGGCGCATCTTGCCGACGAACTCCAGCCAGTCGAGATCGTGGTCGCTGTAGCGACGACGACTCCCCTGCCCGTTACCGTCCCCTCCCGTCCGGGGGCGCTGGCGGCTGACGTGCCGCATCAGGCCGATCCGCTCGTACCAGCGCAGCGTGTGCGCGGTCAGACCGGTGCGTTCGGCCACCTCGCCGATCGAGTACTTGCCGACCTCGTAGTCCGCGGACGGCCGGGTCTGCTGTACCGACATCGAGAAGCCTCCGATGGGAGGCCCGCCCCGGTGGGACGGGCATGACGGGAACGCTACGGAGTTCGAGCGCACTCCAAGCAAGCCCCCGGTCTCACGCGTCGGTCAAGTCGGCGGCGGCGCCGGAGCACGTGGCGAGGGGCGGCAAACCACCCCCAATCACCGAGGGTGAACGGGGGCGTTGATATCGTTCGCGCGTCGGCGACCGGTTTGTCGCCGACGGCGTCGAACGCAGCGAAGTCCGGTGTGATCCCGGCGCTGTCCCGCAACCGTGATGGCCCGCCCCGCTCCCCGGGGTCGCGGCCGAGCCGGGTCGCCTCGTCCGCGCCGACGACATCGGCCTCGCAGGAGGGGCGATCCGTCCCCACGGGTCCCGACGCCTGCCGCGTCCCGTGGACCTGGAGTTTCCGTTGAGATCCGTACCCCTGCTGCGTTCCGCCGCCGTGCTGCTGTTCGGCGCGCTCGTCCTCACCGGGTGCGGTGACTCGGACGACTCGAAGGACGACAAGTCCCAGGGCACGCCGGCGGCGTCCGGCGCCGGGTCGGGGCCCGACGCCAAGGCGTTCCCCGCGACGGTGGACTCGGGCGGCGCCAAGGTCACCATCCCCGCCGCGCCGAAGAAGATCGTCTCGCTCGCACCGACCGCGACCGAGATGTTGTACGCGATCGGCGCGGGCGGCCAGGTCACCGCGGTCGACGACCAGTCGAACTTCCCGGCGAACGCGCCCAAGACCAAGCTGTCCGGCTTCAAGCCGAACGTCGAGGCGATCAGCAACTACACGCCCGACCTGGTGGTGACCACCGACGACACCGACGGCGTGGTCGCGGCGCTGAACAAGTTGAAGATCCCGGTGGTGCTGACGCCCGCCGCGAAGACCTTCGAGGACTCCTACGCGCAGCTGAACACGCTGGGCGCGGCCACCGGCCACAGCCGCGAGGCGGGCGAGGTGGCGTCGAAGATGAAGGCCGACATCGCGGCCGTCGTCGCCGCGACGCCCAAGCCGGCGAAGCCGCTGACCTACTTCCACGAGCTGGACAACACGCTGTTCACCTCGACCTCGAAGACCTTCATCGGTCAGGTGTACGCGCAGTTCGGTCTGAAGAACATCGCCGACGAGGCGGACAAGAGCGGTTCGGGCTACCCGCAGCTGTCCGCCGAGGCCCTGGTGCAGTCCGACCCCGACCTGATCTTCCTCGCCGACGCCAAGGGCGGCGGGCAGAGCGCCGAGACGGTGGCCAAGCGCCCGGGCTGGGACCGGCTCAAGGCCGTGCGCGGGGGCGGTGTGGTCGCGCTCGACGACGACATCGCCTCGCGCTGGGGTCCGCGTGTGGTGGACCTGGTCCGGGCCGTGGCGGACGCGGTCACCAAGGCCGGTGCGGCGAAGGGCTGACGGCCCGCCCATGCGGGACCTTGCGGCGACCCGACGCCGGCCGGCACTGCTGCCCCTGCTCTGCGCGGGCGCCGCGCTGGTCGGCGCGGTCGTGCTCGGTCTGGTCGTGGGCGCGGCCGACCTGCCCGCGCGCGGGGTGGTGCTCGCGCTGCTCGACGAGTTGCCGCTCGTGCACGTCGACCACGGGTTGTCCCCGGTGCAGCACGCCGTGCTGATGGACCTGCGGCTGCCGCGCGTGCTGGCCGCGGTGGCCGTGGGCGGGCTGCTCGCCCTGGCCGGGGCCGGGTACCAGGGCGTCTTCCGCAATCCGCTGGCCGACCCGTACCTGCTCGGCGCCGCGTCCGGCGCGGGGCTGGGCGCGACGCTGGTGATCGTGTACGCGCACGGGGACAGCGTGGGCGGCGTGCCGGTGGTGCCGCTGGCCTCATTCGTCGGGGCGATGGGCGGGGTGCTGCTCGCGTATGCCATCGGCGCCACCGCGAACCGCTCCGGCGGCACCGCGAACCTGGTCCTGGCGGGGGTGGCGGTCGCCCAGTTCCTGGCCGCCGCGCAGACCTACGTCCAGTCCGCCAACACCGACGAGCTGCGCCGGATCTACTCGTGGATCTTCGGCCGGCTGTCCGGGATCGGCTGGGCCGATCTGCGTATGGTCCTGCCGTACGCGCTGCTCAGCACGGTGGTGCTGATCCTGCACGGCCGCCTTTTGGACGTGATGTCGGTGGGCGACGAGGAGGCCGCGGGCCTGGGCGTGCGGGCCGGCCGGGTCCGGCTCGTGGTGCTGCTCGCCGCGTCCCTGGCCACCGCGTCGGCGGTCGCGATCAGCGGCCTGATCGGTTTCGTCGGCATCGTCGTGCCGCACCTCGTGCGCCGCTTCGTCGGCGGCAGCTATCGGCGGGTGTTGCCGATGTCGCTGCTGTGCGGGGCCACGTTCCTGGTCCTGACCGACGTGCTCGCCCGCACCCTGACCGCGCCCGGCGAACTGCCGATCGGCGTGGTCACCGCGTTCGTCGGCGCGCCGTTCTTCGTCCTCGTGCTGCGCGGCACCCGGAAGGTGGACGTGTGAGCGCGCGCCTGTCGCTGCGCGAGGCCGGGGTCGACCGGGACGGGGTCCCGGTGTTGCGCGACGTGCGCGCCGACGTCGAGCCCGGCGAGTGGGTGGCGGTGATCGGCCCCAACGGCGCCGGCAAGTCCACCCTCCTCAAGGCGGTCGCCGGCCTGCTCCCCCACGTGGGCGAGATCACCGTGGCGGGCCGCCCCGTTCGCGGCCTCTCCGCCCGCGAGCTGGCCCGGACCATCGCCTACACGGCCCAGAACCCGGTCGTGCCCGACCAGATGCCCGTCCACGAGTACGTGCTCCTCGGCCGCACCCCCCACCTGGGCTACCTGGCCCGCCCGGGCCGCCGCGACCGCGCCATCGCGAGCGAAGTGATCGACCGCCTCGACCTGGGCCGATTCGCCGCCCGCGACGTGGGCCGGCTCTCCGGCGGCGAACGGCAGCGGGTGGTGCTGGCCCGCGCCCTGGCCCAGCAGGCGCCGGTGCTGCTCCTGGACGAGCCGACCACCGCGCTCGACTTGGGCCACCAGCAGCAGGTCCTGGAACTGGTCGACACGCTGCGGATCACCGACGGCCTGACCGTCCTGACCACGCTGCACGACCTGGGCGTGGCCGCCCAGTACGCGGACCGCCTGCTGATGCTGGTCGGCGGCCGGGCGGTCTCCTCCGGCCCGGCCGCCGACGTACTCACCCCCGACACGATCGCCGAGCACTACCAGGCGACCGTCACCGTCGACCAAGGTCCGGACGGCCGCCCCCGGGTCCATCCGGTCCGCCCCCGCCGGACGGTCCGAGACACCGCCGAGGAGGCCCCGTGACCGCACCGCCGCACCCGCGCCCGACCCCGTCCGCCCTGCTCACCCCGGAGCAGCCCGTCCGCGACGAGGACGGCACCCGCCGCCCGGCCCTGCTCTGGCGCGCCGGGCCGCACCGGATGATCTCCTCCGCCCTGCTCGGCGGCGGGATCGGCGAACGCGCATGGGTGCTCAACCTCCAGGTCCGCCCGGGCTACGACCGCATGGACCCGGCCGCCCACCTGGCCGATGTGGCCGCCTCGCTCGGCCTGACCGGCCCCGGCGTGGGCCTGATGACCGCCGCCGACGTCACCGCGTGGACCCACGGCGCGGACGAGGGCGTCGAGGCCCTGGCCACCACCGGAATCGGCATCCCCACCTGGGCCGCCGCCCCCGGCCCGGGTGTGCCGGGCACCCCGCCCCCCGGCACGATCAACATCATCGCCGCGATCCCGGTCCCCCTGTCCGACGCGGCCCTGGTCAACGCGATCGCCACGGCCACCGAGGCCAAGGTCCAGGCCCTCCTCGAAGCGGGCCGCCAATGCACCGGCACCCCTTCGGACGCCATCTGCATAGCCGCCACCATCCCCCACCCGAACACCCCGGTCGAACCCTTCGCCGGCCCCCGCTCGATCTGGGGCGCCCGTCTGGCCCGAGCCGTCCACACCGCAGTCCTCACCGGCGCCCACAACGACCAATCCCGCCGCACCAACACCCTCCACGCCCCCGCATGACCGCGCCCCGCCCCGAAACATCCGAGCCGTCGGCCCACCACCCCCGAGGCGCGTCAGCGCCCACGCCTCAGGCCACCCCCGGGATCGACGCGCGCAGCGCGGAGAGCGGCGGAGCCGCGAGTTTCGGGTCGGGTGGCCCGGAGCGAAGCGGAGGGACACCCGACCCCGAGCGAGGGGCCACTTTTTTCTCGGAGGAGCGAAGCGGGGGAGAGAAAAAAGCGGTCCCTCGCGAGCCGGCGCAAAGCGCCCAACAAGCAGCCCCTCGCGAGCCGGCGGCGGAGTCGGCCGGTGGGCAGAGGACAATGGCCCCGTGAGCCCCCAACCCGACCTTCGTGCCGCGACCGTCCGCAGGCTCGAGAAGTCCGCCGGTGCCCTGGCGGGCGCGGCGCTCGCGAGGATGGACGAGGCGCTTCCCTGGTACCGGAACATGCCCGCCGACAACCGGTCCTGGATCGGCCTGGTGGCGCAGGCCGGCATCTCCGCGTTCACCGAGTGGTTCCGGCATCCGGAGACCCCGCAGAAGGTCAGCGCCGACGTATTCGGCACCGCGCCGCGCGAATTGACCCGCACCATCACGCTGCCGCACACGGTCGAGTTGATCCGCACCACCATCGAGGTGGTCGAGGCGGAGATCGCCACCCTCGCCGCGCCCGGTTACGAACAGGAGTTGCGCGAATCGCTGCTGCTGTACTCCCGGGAGATCGCCTTCGCCACCGCGCAGGTGTACGCGCACGCCGCCGAGACGCGCGGCGCGTGGGACGCCCGCCTGGAGGCCCTGGTGGTGCACTCGCTGCTGCGCGGCGAGGCCGACGAGGGCATCCTGTCCCGGGCCTCGGCACTCGGCTGGGGCTCGCCGGACTCGGTCATGGTCGTGGTGGGCAACGCCCCGGACGCGGACGCCCAGGAGGTCGTCGACGGCATCCACCGGGCGGGCCGACACGCCCGGCTGAACGTGCTCACCGGGGTGCAGGGCGAGCGGCTCGTGGTGATCCTCGGCGGCACCGACGACCCGATCCGCGCGACCCGGTCGCTGATCGGCCAGTTCGCCCCCGGCCCGGTGGTGGTCGGCCCTCAGGTGCCCGACCTGTTGGCCGCCGTACGCTCCGCCCAGGCCGCGATGTCGGGACACCGCGCGTGCGTGGCCTGGCCCGACGCGCCGCGCCCGGTTTCCGCGGACGATCTCCTGCCCGAGCGCGCGCTCGCGGGAGACGACGAGGCCCGGGAGCAGTTGGTGGAGGAGATCTACATACCCCTGCACGCGGCCGGCTCCGCGCTCCTGGAGACGCTCTCCGTCTACCTGGAGCAGGCGGCGAGTCTCGAAGGAGCCGCCCGGATGCTCTTCGTCCACCCCAATACCGTGCGCTACCGGCTGCGACGCGTCGTGGACGTCACCGGCCTGGTACCGACCGAGACCCGTTCCGCATTCACCCTCCAGGTCTCGCTGATCCTCGGCCGACTGGCCGCGATCGAGAGCTAGTCGGCACCTATTTGTACGAACCCAACAAAGTCACCATCGGATCTTCGTCCCTGCCGATAAGGGGTTGCCACCCCTCGCAGGAGAGAGGCTTGACCTCGTGCTCGTACTCGTCGCCCCCGGACAGGGCGCTCAGACGCCCGGATTCCTCGCCCCCTGGCTCGACCTCGACGGCGTGGCCGACCGGCTGCGCTGGTGGTCGGCCGTCACCGGCCTCGATCTGATCCACTACGGCACCAAGGCCGACGCCGACGAGATCCGGGACACGGCGGTGGCCCAGCCGCTGCTCGTCGCCTCGGGTCTGGTGGCCGCGTTCACGCTGTTCCCGCAGCCCGACGACGTCCCCGGTTCGGTACGCGCCGCCGCCGGCCACAGCGTCGGCGAGCTGACCGCCGCGGCCGCCACCGGCGTGATCTCCGCCGAGACGGCGCTGACCCTGGTGCGCGAGCGGGGCCGGGCGATGGCCGCCGCCGCCGCGGTCACGCAGACCGGGATGAGCGCGGTCCTGGGCGGCGACCCCGAGACGGTACTCGCCAAGATCGCGGAGCACGGCCTGACCCCGGCCAACATGAACGGCGCGGGCCAGATCGTCGCCGCCGGCACCTTGGAGCAGTTGGCCGCGTTCGCCGCCGACCCGCCGGAGAAGGCGCGCCTGCGACCGCTGGCCGTGGCCGGCGCGTTCCACACCGAGCACATGGCACCGGCGGTGAACCGCCTGGCCGAACTGGTCCCGGGCGTGAGCGTGCGCAACCCGAGCGTCCCGTTCCTGTCCAACGCCGACGGCACGGTGCTGAACGACGGCCACGACGTGGTCGCGCGCCTGGTCAGCCAGGTCTCCAACCCGGTCCGCTGGGACCTGTGCATGGAGACCATGAAGGACCTGGGCGTGACCGGCCTGATCGAGGTCACCCCGGCCGGCACCCTGACCGCTCTGGCCAAGCGCGCCATGCCGGGCGTGGAGACGGTCGCGCTGAAGACTCCGGACGACCTCGAGGCCGCCCGGAAGCTGGTCGAGGCGCACGGTGGCCCGACCGGCCCCCAGAGCCCGTCGTGACCCCCGTCGCGACACCCGCTCTGCACCCGGCCGCGAACCCACCCGGCCTCGAACCCGTACGGGAGGACCACGCGTGACCGCAACCATCACCCCCCGCGCCGGAGCCGCGCACGCGCGCATCCTCGGCGTCGGCGGTTACCGCCCGGCCCGGATCGTGCCCAACTCCGAGCTGGTGGACCGGATCGACTCCTCCGACGAGTGGATCCAGTCCCGTTCCGGGATCCGGACCCGGCGCTGGGCCTCCCCCGAGGAGACCGTCGCCGAGATGTCCGTCGCGGCGGCCGGCAAGGCCCTGGCGCACGCGGGTCTGGACGCCTCGCAGGTCGGCTGCGTGATCGTCTCGACGGTCACCCACCTCAAGCAGACCCCGGCGATCGCCACCGAGATCGCACACCGCCTGGGCGCGGGCGGCGGGCGGGCGGCGGCGTTCGACGTCTCCGCGGCCTGCGCGGGCTTTTGCTACGGCGTCTCGCTCGCCAGTGACATGGTCCGCGGCGGCAGCGCCGAGTACGTCCTGGTGATCGGCGTCGAACGGCTGAGCGACCTGACCAACCTGTCCGACCGGGGCACCGCGTTCATCTTCGGCGACGGCGCGGGCGCCGTGGTGATCGGCCCCTCGCCCACCCCGGGCATCGGCCCCGTGGTGTGGGGTTCGGACGGTTCCCAGGCCGAGGCGATCACCCAGACCGTCGACTGGAACGACCTGCGCGACGACCGCGAGCAGGAGTTCCCCACGCTCAAGATGGAGGGCCAGAAGGTCTTCCGCTGGGCCGTGTGGGAGATGGCCAAGGTCTGCGAGCAGGCCCTGGACGCCGCCGGCGTCAAGGCCGAGGACCTGGACGCGTTCATCCCACACCAGGCCAACATGCGGATCACCGACGCGATGATCAAGGCGCTCAAGCTGCCCCCCGAGGTGCCGGTCGCCCGCGACATCGCCGAGAACGGAAACACCTCCGCCGCGTCCATCCCGCTCGCCATGGAGCGCATGCTCGAAAGCGGCGAAGCGGTCAGCGGCGGGACCGCGTTGATCATGGGATTCGGGGCCGGCCTCGTGTACGCGGGGCAGGTCATTACGCTTCCGTAGTCCCCCGTCGGTCGCCGCGAGGCGCCGATCGGACGAGCAGCACGGCTTTACGTCACCGCAAGATTCCAATCAAGGAGCATCATGGCTAGCCAGGAGCAGGTCCTCGAGGGCCTCGCCGACATCGTCAACGAGATCGCCGGCGTCCCCCAGGACGAGGTCGAGCTGGACAAGTCCTTCATCGACGACCTGGACGTGGACTCGCTGTCGATGGTCGAGGTCGTCGTGGCGGCCGAGGAGAAGTTCGAGGTCAAGATCCCGGACGACGACGTCAAGGGCCTCAAGACCGTCCGCGACGCGGTGGACTACATCGTCAAGGCCGCCGCCTAGGTCGGATGTAGCGCCGGTCGTTCTCCGGGCCGGACCGCGTTCGCGCGTCCGGCCCGGTCCGTCGCAGTCACACCACGGGCCCCGGCATCGCCGCACCCTCGGCACGCCGGCCGCCCGAACCCACAGCGTGAGAGTGAGAAGACAGTGAAGTCGACCGAGCGCAACGACGCCACGCGGACCGTGGTGATCACCGGTCTGGGTGCGACCACGCCGGTCGGCGGCGATGTCGCGACCACGTGGTCCGCGCTGCTCGCGGGCACCTCCGGCGCGCGGGCCCTGACCGAGGAATGGGCCGAGCAGCTGCCGGTCACCTTCGCCGCGCGGATCGCGGTCGAGCCCCTCGAGGTCATGCCGAAGGTCGAGGCGCGGCGCCTGGACCGCTCCGGCCAGTTCGCCATGATCGCCGCACGCGAGGCCTGGCTCGACGCCGGCTACGCCGCGAAGAACACCGCGCCCGACGACGCCCCGGACGCCCTCGTGGTGGACCCGACCCGCCTGGGTGTGGCCATCGCCTCCGGCATCGGCGGCGTCACCACCCTGCTCGACGCGTGGGACACCTTCAACGAGAAGGGCCCGCGCCGGGTCGGCCCGCTGACCGTGCCGATGCTCATGCCCAACAGCCCGGCCGCCAACGTCGGCATCGAGCTGGGCGCGCGGGCCGGCGTACACACCCCCGTGAGCGCGTGCGCGTCCGGCGCCGAGGCGGTCGCCTACGGCCTGGAGATGATCCGCTCGGGCCGCGCCGACGTGGTGGTCTGCGGCGGCACCGAGGCCGCGATCCACCCGCTGCCGATGGCCGCGTTCGCGAACATGATGGCGATGTCCAAGCGCAACGACGAGCCGCAGCGCGCGTCCCGTCCGTACGACAAGGGCCGCGACGGCTTCGTGATGGGCGAGGGCGCCGGCGTCCTGATCCTGGAGAGCGCCGAGCACGCGGCGGCCCGCGGGGCCCGCGTGTACGCCGAGGTCGCGGGCGCCGGGCTCAGCTCCGACGGCCACCACATCGCCCAGCCCGAGCCCACCGGCCGCGACATCGCTCGCGCGATGGCGCTCGCCTTGGCGGACGGCGGCCTGGAGCCGGAGGAGATCGTGCACGTGAACGCGCACGGCACCTCGACCCCGGCGGGCGACGTCACCGAGCTCAAGGCGATCCGCGCGACGCTGGGCGACGCGGCGGCCGACAAGGTCACCGTCACCAGCACCAAGTCGATGACCGGTCACCTGCTCGGCGGCACCGGCGCGGTCGAGTCGGTGGCCACCGTGCTCGCCCTGCACCACCGCCTCGCGCCGCCCACGATCAACGTCGACGACCTCGACGACGAGGTCGACCTGGACATCGTGCGGGGCGAGCCGCGCACGCTGCCCGACGGCGCGATCGCGGCGCTGAACAACTCGTTCGGCTTCGGCGGGCACAACGTCGTGGTCGCCTTCCGCAGCTTCGAGTAAGGCCCCACCGTCGCACACCCGTTCGTGCCCCCGTCGCGGATCTCGCGGCGGGGGCACGAATGTTCGCGGCCGAGCCCGGCGCCGCCGACCCGGTGATCGACCTGCTCGGGAGTACTCGCGTACCGGCGACCACCGCCCCGAGCCAACCCACAAGAGGGACGAATCACCCACGCCAGGGCGACCGTTCGTCCCGCCGTGCCCCGGGGCGCATCCGCCGGCAACCCGCTCCGCCGGCCGCTCTCGATCCCAAGCAGGAGACGCGAGCGACCCTTCCGGATGATTCGGGAGGGCCGCTCGTATCGGTATGTCTATACGCATGTCTTCGTCTCGGGGATCCCCCGCGTGCTCAGACCACCTGGTGCAGCCACCGCACCGGGGTGCCCTCGCCCGCGTAGCGGAAGGGCTCCAACTCGTCGTCCCACGGCTTGCCGAGCAACTTCTCCACCTCGGAGCGCAGATCGACCTCGCCCCGCGCCGCCCGACCGAGCACCGCGCGCAGTCGGTCCTCAGGGATCAGGATGTCGCCGTGCGCCCCCGTGACGGCGTGGAAGATGCCGAGCTCGGGGGTGTTGCTGTAGCGCTCCCCCTCGGCGTTGGCCGAGGGCTCCTCGGTGGCCTCGAAGCGCAGCAGGTGCCAGCCGCGCAACGCCGAGGCGAGGCGCGACGCGGTACCGGGCGCGCCCTGCCAGCACAGCTCGGCCCGCAACATCCCGGGCGCCACCGGTTGGCGGACCCAGTCCAGACTCACGCGCACGCCAAGAACGCCCGCTGCGGCCCACTCGACGTGCGGGCACAGCGCACGCGGCGCGGAGTGCACGTACAGAACTCCACGTGTCGTCACCGGGACCTCCAGGCTTCAAGGACGAGGTTCGCCTTCCCCAGCGGCCTCAAGCCTTGTCTCGGACTGCCTGTTCGAATCCCGGTTTTCCATTGTGCCCCACAGACCACGGATGTACCACAGGCACCAGTTGCTGTCCGTAATCACATGTGGGCAATTGTCCGATGTGAAGGAACAATTCGTTACTCACCGTCTCGGAATGGTGAGCCACTGCACTCAACGTGCCCGGCCGTCGACGACGCCACTCCCGGCATTGTCGGCCTTCACACGAAGGAGTGACATACCGTCGATGGACATCGTCGTGTCGATGCTAGGGGGCGGAGGGGGCGGCGTGGGTCGGAAACGACGAGTAGGGGCGGCAACCGCGATGATGGTCGCGGCGTTGTTGACGTTGTCCTCCTGCATGGATTCGGGCGACGGCGACAAGGCCGATCCGGCGGCTGCCGGGGATCGACTTATTGCCGGGCCGAGTGGTGGGCAAACCCCGACACCCGGCAACCCGACCTCGGCCGAACAGCCCAACGGCAAGGTGCTGTCGCCGGCACCCGAGAAACCGCCCACCGCGACCGTGCCGCCCCGACCCCGTTCGATGGCGGCCCTGGGCGACTCGATCACCCGAGGGTTCGATACCTGTTCACCGCTCCAGGACTGCCCGGAGAAGTCGTGGGCCACGGGCACCTCGGCCGATGTGAACAGCCACGCCAAGCGGCTCGGTCTGCCGGCCGAGGCCGTGTTCAACAACGCGAAGACCGGCGCGAAGATGACCGATCTGGCGGGCCAGGCCCGACAGGCGGTCGGCCAGCGGGTCGACTACGTCACGATCCTGATCGGCGCCAACGACGCCTGTCGGCACACCGTGGACGAGATGACCTCGCCGGGCACCTACGAGAGCCAGTTCCGCGACGCGCTGGGCATCCTGCGCAGCGGCCTGCCGAACACGCGTGTGCTCGTGGTCAGCATCCCGGACCTGGGTCGCATGTGGGAGACCGGGCACGACGAGTTCCTGGCCCGCACGGTGTGGTCGGTGGGCAACGTGTGCCAGTCGATGCTGGACGACCCGCAGTCGACCAAGCCCGACGCGCTGGACCGCCGACAGCGGGTCCGCGACCGGGTGACCGCGTACAACGCCAAGCTGCGCGAGGTGTGTTCGACCTGGGCCAACTGCCGCTACGACGGCGGCGTGGTCAACACCCAGCGGTTCGGCAAGAACGACGTGAGCCACTGGGACTGGTTCCACCCGAGCGCGTCCGGCCAGCGCACGCTCGCCGAGGTGACGTCCCGCCAGGGATATACGTGGGGATAGCCCGTTCGAGTGATTTCACTCCCGGAATCCAGCAGGAGCCCGCTAAGCTCTGACTCGACTACGGAAAAGAGTCGCCCGACGACACACAGCAACCAAGGCATCGGGTGGGACGAGCCGACACACAAGCACACGGCACGAGGGCACGGCATGACACGAATGCGGTCGGCGTTCGACGGCGCCGAGAAGAACGGGTGGGGCGGGTGGGACTCGAACCCACGGCCAGAGGATTATGAGTCCCCTGCTCTAACCAGCTGAGCTACCGCCCCTTGCCGTCCGCTGCCGGACAGCCTGACGCAGCATAACCGGTCAGGCCCGACCAACGCCCGGGGGGATCCTCGCGGGCGTGGTCTCATCCTGCCCGAAACCGTTCGCATCCCGCCGTCGATCGCAGACAGTCGATCGTCCGTGCCACACGCGCGATCCGCCCGCCGCTTTCCTCGCCCCCGGCGCCCCTCACGGCGCCGGGGGCGAGGCGCGGGGGGACGGGCGCCGGGGGCGAGGTGCGGAGGCGCGGCGCCGAGGGCAGAGCGCGGCGCTATGCCACCAGCGGCGCCAGGCGGGAGCACAGCGTGGTCACGTGGGCGCGGACCATGTCCTCGGTCATCCCACTCAGCGAGGCGAAGAACCACACCGTCTCGATCGGCGTATCGGCCACGTACGCCCGGATCTCCCGCGCCGCGTCCTCCGGGGTGGCGTGCAGGAAGTGGCCGGGCGCCGCGGACAACCCGCGTGCCCGCCAGCGGTCCGGGTCGATCGGGCGCGGCGGCTCGGCCCCGGTGCCCTCCGCCGCGTACCGGTGGTAGCCGTCCCACTGGTGTGCGAGGTGGCGGGAGACCACCGGCCAGTCCCGCTCGGGGTCCTCGGTGATCCAGCCGTTGAGCAGCCCGGCCATCCGCGCGGACGCCGGATCGTGGCCGCCGGCGCGCAGGCCGTCCAGATACGGCGCGGCCATCGCCGGGTTCGCGGTGAGCAGCGACTCACCGAGCAGTCCGGCCCGCCGCGCGCCCTGCGGCCCCTGGTAACCGAGCCAGATCCGCGGCCGGCGCTGCACGGGCGGCGGGCTGATCGTGCCGGTCTCCCACAACCTGCGGATCTCGCGCGCGCTCGCGTCGGTGGCGCCGAATCGGGTCGCGAGCAGGTCGCCTCGGTCGAAGAGGTCGTACTCGGGCCTGCGGTAGCCGGTGCCGATGCCCAGTTCCAGCCGCCCGCCGCTGACCAGGTCCACGATCGCGGCCTCCTCGGCCAGGTGCGCGGGGTGGCGCAGCGGCGCGATGGTCACGCCGGTGCCGATCCGGGCCCGCTTCGTGCGCGCGGCGATCGCGGCGGCCAGGGTGAGCGGCTGGCTGAGGTAACCGTCGTCGAAGCCGTGGTGCTCGGTGGTCCAGATCGAGTGCACGCCGAGCCGGTCCGCCTCCTCGCACAGCTCCAGCGCGAAGGCGTACAGCCGAGACCAGTCCTGTCGCCACTCGACCGGATTGCGCATGTCCAGATAGATGCCGACGTCGACCATGCGCGCGCTCCCCACGGGGTGGGCGTCCCGACGGGCCGACCCGGGGCGTGGTCCGGGTCGGTCGTCTGACACCGTGATATCTGACTGACCGTCAGCTTACGGAGGCAGCATGTCGGATTCGATCACCACCCGGCTCGATCGCCTGGAGGCGTACGAGCAGATTCGCCAACTGGCCGCCCGCTACGCGCTGGCGCTGGACAGCCGGGATGTGCCGGCGCTGGCCGACCTGTTCGTGCCGGACGTGCGCACGGGGGCGGGCGGTGTGGGTCGGGCCGCGCTCGCCGAGTGGTTCGATCCGGTATTGCGGCCGTACGGGATCACCTTCCACCTGATCGGGAACCACGTGATCGACCTGGTCGACGAGGACCACGCGACGGGTGTCGTGTACTGCCGTCCCGAGCACGAGGTGGGCGACCTGTGGGTGGTGATGCCGATGCAGTATCGGGATCGCTACGAACGGCGGGACGGGCGCTGGTACTTCCGCAGCCGCAAGCCCGAGGCCTTCTACGCCGCCGATGTGCTGGAGCATCCGCTGGCCGTGCCGGGGCGCTTCCACTTCCCCGACAACCCGATGATCACCGATGCGCAGTTGCCCGAGAAGTGGCCGTCCTGGCAGGAGTTCTGGGCCCGGGCCGGGAGCGAGTGAGCCGGGGCGGACCGGATACGCGACAGCGCCCGCCGGTGGACCGGCGGGCGCTGTCGATGGCTCCCGCAATTGGACTCGAACCAATAACCTGCCGGTTAACAGCCGGCTGCTCTGCCAATTGAGCTATGCGGGATTGCGTCGGACCGTCTGGCGGTCGCTGCGTGGAATACATTAGCGCATTCCGAGGGGTGGCCCGCACCAGGGTTTTTCCGGTAGGACCTCACAGGTTGCCTACGCACGTCGCCCGGGTAGGCGCTGACGTGCACGGGCGGGACAAACGACCGCGGAGGACACCATGATCAACAAGCTCACCTTCGTCACCGGCCTCGCCATCGGCTACGTCCTGGGGGCGAAGGCCGGGCGGGAGCGGTACGAGCAGATCCGCAAGCTTTCCGGCACGGTGGCGAGCAGCCCGCCGGCGCAGAAGGCCGGGCACGCGGCGGCCGGGCTCGGCCGCGAGGCGGGCGCCAAGGCCGGCCGCGCGATCGGCGAGCATCTGCCCGAGCGGGTGGGTCGGCACCTGCCGGACCGCTTCGGCGGCCACGGCACGAACGGCTCGTCGGTAACGTCGTCACGCCACGGCCAGGGGCTGTAACACCCCGGACGACGCCCACAACGCGCCGGTAGATCCCGGGCGGACCCACGGGGGCACCCATGGGCCGCCGGGGCCACCGGCGTGGGCACCCCTGGCATGCCCGCTCGGCCCGGCCGGGCCGGCATCCCCACCCGCCTCCGCAGATCGGCGGGCGCCAGGGCCGCGGATCCGGTGGCCTACGCGGAACCCGGCGGCATACCCGACCGGCGAGGTCGCAGGCGTGTGTAGCCGGACATGGACCCGGCGACCTGTGTGAAACCCGACGGCACGCCCGGCCGGCGAGGTCGGAGGCCTCTTGCAACCAGGCAGGAGCCCGGTGGCCCGTGTAGACGCTGTCGGCATACCCGGCCGGCGAGGTCGCGGGTGTTTGCGGTCGGTGTGTGCTCGGTGGTCGTGGGTGGGTGGTCAGTCTCTTCTGTGGCGGCCGCCTGTTTCGGCGGTTTCTCGCGGTGGGGTCACGGCGCCGGGGTGCAGGCGGTTACGTACCTCGCGGTACTGGGCCCGGACCGCGTCGCCGAGGGCGAGTTCGTCCTCGTCGGCCCCGATGAACGTATCGATGTCCGCCGACCACTCCGGCAGCACCCCGAACAGCGCCCAGGCCGCCTGCCGGGCCGCGCCCCGGGCCACGAACCGGCCCGCGAGCGCCGCCGGCGGCACCGCGGTCGGCACGCCGAACAGCGCGGGCGCGATCCCCGCCACCGCCGCCGAACGTGCTCCCGGGCCGATCAGGATCAGCCGCTCCACCGCCACGTCCCGATCGCGCAGCGCGTCCAATGCGTCCGAGATGCCGCACAACATCCCCTCCACCCCGGCCCGCGCCAGCGCCGGCGGGGTCATGCTCTCCCGGCGCAGCCCGGTGAGCGTGCCCGCCGCGTGCGGCAGGTCGGGGATGTGCTCGCCCTCCAGGTAGGGGAGCAGGACCAGCCCGCTCGCGCCCGGCGTGCACTCCAGCGCGATGCGATCGAACTCCTCGGCGTCCACGCCCAGCATCGAGGCGGTGCCGCGCAGCACCCGGGCCGCGTTGAGGGTGCGCACCAGCGGCAGGTGGCGCCCGGTGGCGTCGGCGTACGAGCCGACCACGCCCGCGGGGTCGGCCAGCGGCACGGGGTGGACCGCGAACGCGACGCCGGTGGTGCCGAGCGCCACCACCACGTCGCCGTCGGCCAGGTCCGCGCCGAGGGCCAGGGCCGCCTCGGCGCCGGTGCCGGGCGCGACCAGGATCCCCTCCGGCGTGCGCCCGGCGGCGGCGCCCGGCGGCAGCACGATCGGCGTGCGCGGCACCCGGCCGATGGCCAGGTGCATGAGGTCCTCGCGCCACTCCCCCGTGGTCGCGTAGTAGCCCGTGGTGGAGGCGTCCGCCCGGTCGGTGACCGGGTCCGGCGGGCAGCCGAGCAGTTGCCAGGTCACCCAGTCGTGCGGCAGCAGCACGGTGGCGATCCGGGTCACCGCCTCGGGCTCGAACCGGGCGAACCGGCGCAGCTGCGCGATCGCGGACGAGGAGCCCGGCACCGCGCCGGTGGCGGCCGTCCACGCGGCCGGGCCGCCGAGCGCGTCGACCAGGTCGGCGGCGGCACCGGAGGCCGAGGGGTCCTCGTCGGGCAGCGGATGCCCCAGGATCACCCCCTGGGCGTCCAGCGGCACCGCGCCGTGGTTCTGCGCGGCCACCGCGATCGCCGCCACGCCGTCGAGCAGACCGCCCGCCGCGGCCTCGCCGAAGGCCCGCAACCACGCGCCCGGCGTGGTCGAGGCGCCCTCGGCGTACGCGGCGCGCCCCTGGCGCAGCGGCGTACCGGTCGCGGCGTCGCAGACGAGAATGCGCAACTGGTGCGCTGAGCAGTGCACCCCGGCGACGAGGGTGGGTGTCGGGCTTGTCGGCATGGGCGAATTCTGACAGCAGATGTAAGCCGAAACGCCAGGGATCAGTCGAGATAGCCTCGCAGTTGCTCCGAGTACGACCGCTCGCGGAGCCGGGACAGGGTGCGTGACTCGATCTGGCGTATACGTTCCCGGGTCACCCCGAAGACCCGGCCGATCTCCTCGAGCGTGTGCGGTTCGCCGTCGGCGAGCCCGTAGCGGAGCTGTACCACCTGCCGCTCGCGGTCGCCGAGTGTGGACAGCAGCGCCTCCAGGTGTTCGCGCAGCATCAGGTAGGCGGCGGCCTCGGCCGGGGCGGTCGCGTCGGTGTCCTCGACGATGTCGCCGAGCAGCACCTCGTCCTCGCCGACGGGGGTGTGCAGCGACACCGGCTCCTGGGCCAGCCGCAGGATCTCGGTGACCCGCTCGGCGGTGAGGTCGAGCGCGGCGGCGACGTCCTCGGCGGTGGGTTCCTCGCCGCGTTCCTGCAACAGGCGGCGCTGGACCCGGATGACCCGGTTGATGAGTTCGACCACGTGTACCGGGACCCGGATGGTCCGGGCCTGGTCGGCCAGCGCCCGGCTCATCGCCTGGCGGATCCACCACGTCGCGTAGGTGGAGAACTTGTAGCCCCGGGTGTAGTCGAACTTCTCCACCGCCCGGATCAGCCCCAGGTTGCCCTCCTGAACCAGGTCGAGCAGACCCAGGCCGCGGCCGACGTAGCGTTTGGCGATCGAGACCACCAGGCGCAGGTTGGCCTCGATCAGCCGGCGTTTGGCGCGTTCGCCGTCGCGGACCAGGGTGGCGAGCGCGTCCCGGGCGGCGGGGTCGGCGGGCGGGTCGTCGAGCAGGCGGGCCCCGGCGAACAGTCCGGCCTCGACCCGGCGGGCCAGGTCGACCTCGTCGGCGGCGCTCAGCAGCGGCACCCGGCCGATCTCGCGCAGGTACTGGCGCAGCAGGTCGGCGGAGGAGCCGGCGGATTCGGCGGGGCGGGCGAGTTCGTCGGGTTCGCCGTCGCCGGCCGGCGCGGCGGTCGCCTCGACCTCGGTCGGGGCGGGTGGCGCGTTTCCTGGGGTGACGTGCTTCGTGAGGACGGTGGCCGGGCCCGGTTCAGGCTCATCCGTCCGTTCCGTGTGGGCGGGGTCGCCGCCGGGCGTTTTCCCCCCTCTGGTGTGCCGATGCACCTTCCCCAGTCTGCTCCACGAGGGGGCCTGTAGCCGAGAGTCCGGGCGTGGAAATCTCGCCCGGCGTGGGCGGTTCACCCGATTCGGCCGGCCGGGAGGGGCTTTCGGGCGCCCGGCCCGACGGTGGTCAGCCGCCGGGGGCGTAGAGGGCCTCGGCGCCGCGGTCGAGCAGGGCCCGCTTGTACGTCTCCAGGGTGGTCAGCTCCTGCCAGACCCACCCGTACTCCTCCGCGTCGCGGCCCGGGTCCAGGCGCAACAGGCGGGACTTGGCGTCGGCGATCCGGCGTTCGGCGGAGAACACCCGCAGCCGGACCAGGTTGCCGTCGGCGTACGCCCGGTCCGGGTCGCTGCTCAACCGCATGTTTTCCACGGCCAGTTCGGTGACCATGTGCCGCACGGCGTCGTCGGGCGCCGCGACGCGCACCTCGCCGACCCAGTTCGGGGTCTGCGCGAGGTCGCAGCACACGCCGCCGGCGGTCGCGATCGCCGTGCGCACCGCCGCGTACGGCGCGGCGGTGAACTCGTCCACCTCGTAGTGGTCGAACGCGGGCGCGACCAGCGCGGGCGTCTGGAGCGCGAGCTTGAGCACCTCGCGCTGGACCGCCTGGCACATGTCACGCGGGTCGGGTCGAAAGCCCGCGGGCCGCTGCGGGGCGGCCGGCCGTCGGCCGCCGGCCGGGGTGGCCGGCCCCTGGGTGGGGCCGCCGCCGCGCTCGCCGCGCGCGGCCCGCTCACGCTGCCAGCGGTTGACCTGGGCGACTCGGCCGACCACGAACTTCTCGTCCAAGAAGCCCAGCATCGAGTCGAGTCGGACCGCGTAGGTGTGGCGCAGTGCCTGGTCCTTGATGCCGGCGATGACCGGTGCGGCGGCGTCGAGGGCGGCGACCCGGCCCTCGGCGGTGGACAGGTCGTGGCCCTCGATCCGGCTGCGGATGGCGAACTCGAAGAGCGGGACGCGCGCGTCGATCAGGGCGAGTACGGCCTCGTCGCCCTGTTCCAGGCGCAGGTCGCATGGGTCCAGGCCGCCCGGCTCGACCGCGACGAACGTGCGGGTGACGAACTTCTGGTCCTCCTCGAACGCGCGCAGCGCGGCCTTGCGGCCGGCGGCGTCGCCGTCGAAGGTGAAGATCACCTCGCCGCGGAACTCGCCGGAGTCCATCAGCAGTCGGCGCAGCACCTTGATGTGCTCGTCGCCGAAGGAGGTGCCGCAGGTGGCGATCGCGGTGCCGGCGCCGGCGAGGTGGCAGGCCATCACGTCGGTGTAGCCCTCGACGATGACCGCCCGGCCGGACTTGGCGATCTCCTTCTTGGCCAGGTCGAGGCCGTAGAGCACCTGGGACTTCTTGTAGATGGGCGTCTCGGGGGTGTTCAGGTACTTGGGGCCGTTGTCGTCGTCGTAGAGCTTGCGCGCGCCGAAGCCGATCACGTCACCGGTGATGTCGCGGATCGGCCAGACCAGCCGGCCGCGGAAGCGGTCCATCGGGCCGTTGCGGCCCTCGCTGGCCAGTCCGCCCTCCAGCATCTCCTGCGGGGTGAAACCCTTGCCGCGCAGGAATCGCACCAGATTCTCCCAGCCCTTGGGCGCGTAGCCGAGCGAGAATCGCTCCGCGGCGTCCTGCGGGAAGCCCCGGTCGGCGAGGAATCGGCGGGCGGTCTCCGCCTCGGGGGTGCCGAGCTGGTCGGCGAACCATGCGGCGGCGATCCGGTGCGCCTCGACCAGGCGGGTGCGCCGGCCCTGCTGGCGCCCGGGGGTGTAGCCGCCCTCCTCGTAGTGCAGCTCGATGCCGTACTGCTGGGCCAGCCGCTCCACCGTCTCGGAGAACGTGGTGTGGTCCAGGCGCATGACGAAGTCGAGAACGTCGCCGCCTTCGCCGCAGCCGAAGCAGTACCAGAGGTTCTTGGCCGGGCTGACCTGGAAGGAGGGGGACTTCTCATCGTGGAAGGGGCAGAGCCCCTTGAAGTTTCCTCCGCCCGCGTTGCGCAGTTGCAGGTGTTGTTCTGCGATCTCCGCGATGCGTGCCGTCTCGCGGACCCGCCTGACGTCTTCTTCACGGATACGGCCGGCCACGATCGTCGAGTCTACGGGTCCGTCCGACACCCGGGGGCGGTGACCGGTCGGCCCGGTTCATCGGGTCGTCAGCGTGGCGTGCAGGGTGAGGGCGGCGCGGTCGGTCAGGGAGGCGACCTGGTCGATCACCACGCGCAGCCGGGCCGCGTCGGTGTCGGCTTCGATCCAGTCCTCGCGCAGGGACGCGTCCAGCCGCTCGGGGGCGCCGGCGGCGAGCAGTTCGACCAGTTCGGTCAGGACGGTGCGCTGGCGCTCGCGCAGTTGTTCGGCGCCCTCGCGGGCCATCACGTAGCGGGCGGTGATCGCCTTGAGCACCGCGCATTCGAGGCGGATCTCGCGCGGGACGATCAGGTCGGCGGCGTAGCGAAGGGCCGGCGCGGTGCCGTACAGCTCCCGGGTGGCGTGCTCGGCGGCCAGGCAGAAGCGGCCGATCAGGCCGCTGGTGGCGTTCTTGAGCCGGGCCTGGGCGCGGCGCGAGCCGTCGTAGCCCGCCGGCCAGAAGTCGAGCGCGAGCAACCGGTCCAGCGCCTCGCCGAGTTCGTCGGCCACGCAGTCGGGGCGGTAGCGGCGCACGGTGAGGTCGAGCAGTTCGCGGCGCTCGCCCGCGTCGCGCAGGCGCACCAGGTCGAGGCGGTGCGACTGGACCGCGTCCTCCAGGTCGTGCACGGAGTAGGCGACGTCGTCGGACCAGTCCATCACCTGGGCCTCCAGGCAGCGGCGGTCGGGGTCGGCGCCCTCGCGCACCCAGTCGAACACGGCCCGGTCGTCGTCGTACGCGCCGTAGGCGTGCTTGTCCTGGCGGCGGGGCCACGGGTATTTGAGCACCGCGTCGAGGCCGGCGCGGGTCAGGTTGAGGCCGACGCTGCGGCCGTCGGGGGCGAACGTCTTGGGTTCGAGCCGGGCGAGCAGGCGCAGGCTCTGCGCGTTGCCCTCGAAGCCGCCGCAGCTCTTGGCCGCCTCGTCGAGGGCGCGTTCGCCGTTGTGGCCGAACGGCGGGTGGCCCAGGTCGTGCGCCAGGCAGGCGGTCTCCACGAGGTCCGGGTCGCAGCCGAGCGCCTGACCCAGCTCACGGCCGATCTGGGCGCATTCGAGCGAGTGGGTGAGCCGGGTGCGTGGGCTGTCCTGGCCGGCCGGGGTGCTCTCGCCGGGGGTCACCACCTGGGTCTTGCCGGCGAGTCGGCGCAGCGCGGCCGAGTGCAGCACCCGGGCCCGATCCCGCTGGAACGCGGTGCGCCCGCGTCGCTTGTTGGGCTCGGGGACCCAGCGGGCGAGGTCGTCGGGGCCGTATCGCCGCGGTACGGAGCGGGGTGTCGCCGGATCTGCCGATGTGCTGTCCACTTGTCCACATTAAGGAATTGCTCCGACATTCGACGGAGGCCGGGCCGCGAACACTGCGCGAAGCCTTCACCGCGCGTCGGACAACTTGCCGCGCAGCTGGAGCACGGCCTTGGTGTGGATCTGGCAGGTGCGGCTCTCGGTCACCCCGAGCACCTGGCCGATCTGGGACAGGGTCAATCCCTCGAAGTAGTAGAGCGTGACCACGGTCTTCTCCCGTTCCGGCAGTGCGTTGACCGCGCGGGCGAGCAGGTGGCGCATCTCGCGGCTCTCGGCCACCTCGACGGGGTCGTCGGCGGTGGTGTCCTCCAGCGTGTCGACCAGGCTGAGCCGGTCGCCGCCGTCCTGGCCGGTGTGCAGGAGTTCGTCGAGGGCCATCACGTTGATCAGCGAGAGCTGGCTGAAGATCGCGTGCAGGTCCTCCAGCGCGATGCCCATCTCGCGGGCCACCTCGACCTCCGAGGGGGTGCGGTTGAGCTTGGCTTCCAGTCCCGCGTACGCCAGTTCGACCGCGCGGGCCTTCTGGCGGACGGACCGGGGAATCCAGTCCAGCGCGCGCAGTTCGTCGATGATCGCGCCGCGGATGCGACTGATCGCATAGGTTTCGAATTTGATCGCGCGATCAAGATCAAACTTCTCGATCGCGTCGATCAGGCCGAACATCCCGTACGAGACGAAATCGGCCTGGTCCACATTGGCCGGAAGGCCGACGCCGACCCGCCCGGCGACGTACTTCACGAGCGGCGAGTAATTCAGGATGAGGCGTTCCCGCAGGGTGGGGTCCCCCGAGCGCTTGAAGTCGCTCCAAAGGTTCTCCAGCGCGCGGTTGGAAGCGCCACCGTCCTCGACGGTGACGGCCGGTCCGTTCTCGGACGCGGCCGCGGTGGCGCTCTTACGCCCTGGGGTGTGCTTGGGCATACGTGGCCTTGTGTCGTTCCACGGAAACGTGCGTGTAGATCTGCGTCCTCGCGAGCGTAGCGTGACCTGACGACTCCCGAGCGCTACAACGACGGGGCTCGGCCCCCGTCGCCCGAATCAC
The DNA here is from genome assembly GCF_051903075.1 of Embleya australiensis. NCBI lineage: Bacteria > Bacillati > Actinomycetota > Actinomycetes > Kitasatosporales > Streptomycetaceae > Embleya > Embleya australiensis. Next base: position 5,212,240 of record NZ_CP182422.1, on the reverse strand, counting down.
GGCATCCCACCCGAAGCCGCCCGGCGCGCGCCGAACCACCCCGGACCGAGGCGAAGGGGTCGCTCGGCCGGCCTCGGACCGAGGCGAAAGGGTCGCTCGGCGCCACCCGAACCACGCCCATCGCCACACCCGCGCACACGGCGACCCCCCTGCGGCGGCGTGACCGGCCCGCCCCGCACGACACCGCCCGCCAACAGCACTCGCACCCAAGGCGGCGCACACCCCGCCTCCCGCACGCCCCCACACCCCGGCACCGGCGCACAAACAACCAACACCCCGGGTGGCGCGCTGGTGGCGGGGCTGGGCTCGGGGGTGGGGCGCGTCGGGGGCTTCGCTGTGGGCCGTGTCGGAGTGTGGGGGGTGGGTCCTGCGGGACGGCGACGGGTCGCCGTCCGGGCGACTGCGGTCGCCGGTGGGGTGATTCATGTCCGGGGCGGCGTTCTCGGGCGCGCGCTCGTCGGTCACGGGTATGGCACACCTCCTCGATCGGGCCTCCTCCCCTCACGGTGATGATCACTGCGGCCCCAGGTCAAGCACCGCCACGGCGACGCCACCCCTTCGAGGTGCGATCCACGAGTTCGCGGGCCGCCAGCACGTCGAGTCGGCGTCGCGTGGCGGCCGGCGCCGATCCCGCCTCGTGCGCGATCGCGGCCGTGGACAGCGCGCCGCGCCACGGCACCACATCCAGAATCCGGCGGATCTCGGGCGGCAGATCGTCCCCCGGGCGACTCGGGCCGGCCAGGACCGGCGCGAGGTCGTCGCCGATCGCCCCGACCTGCTCGATCACCTCGGCCGCCCGGGTCACCAGGACCGACCCCGGCTCGCGCAGCAGCACGTGTACGCCCGCCGAACTCGGCGAGCCGATCGGCCCCGGCACCCCCATCACCTGGCGGCCGAGCAGCGCGGCCCGCCGGGCACTGATCAGCGCACCGCTGCGCAGCGCCGCCTCGACCACCACGGTGCCCCGGGTCAGTGCCGCGATGACCCGATTGCGCTCGATGAAGCGGTAACGGGTCGGATGCGCGCCCGGCGGCAGCTCGGTGACCAGCACACCCTCCTCGGCGATCCGGGCCAGCAGCCGCTCGTGCCCACGCGGATAGTTCACGTCGATCCCACACGCCAACACGGCGACGGTGGACCCGCGCACCGCGAGCGCCCCCCGGTGCGCGGCCCCGTCCACCCCGTACGCGCCACCGGAGACGACCGTCCAGCCTGCCTCGGCCAGCTCGGCCGCGAGCGCCCCCGCGACGTGCGCGCCGTAGTCGGTGCAGGCCCGCGCGCCCACCACCGCCACCGACCGCAGCGCGGCGAGCCGCAGCGGGGTCGCGCCGCGCGTCCACAGCCCCAGCGGCCGGGCGTCCCCGAGGTCGTCGAGCTGGGTGGGCCACCCCGGATCGCCGGGAACCACAAAGCTCCCACCCACCTCGGCGAGCCGAGCCGAGTCCTCGTCGGGATCACACGCCCCCAGCCGAACCCGATACCCCGCCGGATCCCGCCGAGCCAACTCCCCCGGCAACGCCCCATGCCCCCGCAGATCCCGCAACAACCGAGCGGCCCCGTACACCCGCACGGCCCGCCCGAACACCGCGTCCCCGGGCTCCACCAGCCGACTCAACACCGCCCGAGCCGCCCGCTCCCCCACCACATCCCGCTCGGGAAAGTCCCCATCCCCCCAAGGCAACGACTCCACCCCACCCACCCCCACACCTTCCGTCCCCCGACACCCCCGCCGGGCCCAACAAAACCCCGCAACCCGCCAAAAGACCGCCACCCGCTCGGATGCCGACCACGTGCCGTTGCCGGGCCGGCGCGGGCGTTGACGCGCTCACCCCGGGCCACCCATTCGCAACTCCCACCCACCCCACGGTGGCCACCACCGACCCTCCGCCCCGCACACGAGGCCGCCGGCCACCGGGGCGAGCGCGGGTACGCGGGCCCGGTCGGGGCCTGCGGTGCGGGTGAACTCCGGGGCAAGGCAACGGCGACGCCCCGGACGTGTGGTGACGGCGGGCCACATCCGACGCTGCCGGACGTACGTGGTGACGCAGTGACGCGCTCAGTGGTCCGCTCACCCCGGACCATCCCGCCGCAACTCCCACCCACCCCACGGGGCCGCCCCCGGCCTCCCCCATCCGGACGCTCGCATCACCCCCCCAGCCACCGCGCGAGGCCGCGAGCGGCCTGTCGGGTCGGCGGTGCCTCATCTCTCGAACCCGTCGTCGTCCGCCGTGTCGCCTCGGATCACTCCCGTGCGCAGTTCGAGGGCCGTGTCCACGTCGGAGCGGGTGGGGCGGGGGTGGGCGTGCAGGTCTGCCAGGGTCCAGGCGACGCGGAGGACTCGGTCGAGACCCCGGGCGGTCAGGAAGCCGCGCTCCATGTCGCGCGCCGCCCGGTCGAGGGCGTCGCCGTCGACCGTCCACCGCGTGCGCAGCTCGCGCCCCGGCACCTCGGCGTTGACCGTCCACCCCGTGCCGGCCAGCCTCCGCGCGGCCCGCTCCCGGGCCGCCAGCACCCGTGCGGCCACCACCTCCGACCGCTCCCCCGCCGCCTCCGGCGCGAACAACTCGGCGCGGGAGACCGTATCCACCGTGACCCGCACGTCGATCCGGTCCATCAGCGGCCCGGACAGCCGGGCCAGGTACTTGTGCCGCATCAGCGACGAGCACGTGCAGTCCAGCCCCCGTCCGGAGAACCGCCCGCACGGGCAGGGGTTGGCCGCCATCACGAGCAGGAACCGGGCGGGAAAGCACAACATCCCCCCGCTGCGCGCCACGGTGACCGTGCCGGACTCCAGCGGCTGGCGCAGCGCGTCCAGCACCCGCCCGCTGAATTCCGGGCTCTCGTCCAGGAACAACACGCCCCGATGGGCCAGCGAGACCGCGCCCGGGCGTGGGAGGCCGTTGCCGCCGCCGACGATCGCGGGCATCGTCGCGCTGTGGTGCGGCGCGCAGAACGGCGGCGTGGTCACCAGCGGCAGGTCGGGGCGCAGCGTGCCCGCGATCGAGTGCACCGCGCTGACTTCGAGCGAGGCCGGTCCGTCCAGCGCCGGCAGGATCCCGGGCAGCCGCTCGGCCAGCATGGTCTTGCCCGCGCCCGGACTGCCGAGCAGGAACAGGTGGTGCCCGCCCGCGGCGCACACCTCCAGGGCCCGGCGGGCCCGGCCCTGACCGGCCACGTCGGCCAGATCGGCCGGCGCCGACCCGGCCGGCGGGCCCGCCGTCAAGGTGCCGACCACGGCCAACGGATCGGGGCCCAGACCGATGTCGCGCACCGCCTCCGGCTCGGCCGGCGCCGGCTCCCCGCGCAGCCTCGCCAGCAGGTGCCGCAGCGAGGTCACCCCCCACACTGCGACGCCCGGCACCAACTCGGCCTCGCCGGCCGCCACGGAGGGCACCACCACCCGGGCGCACCCGGCCGCCGCGGCGGCCATCACCGCCGGCAACACCCCGCGCACCGGCCGCAGCCGCCCGTCCAGGCCCAGCTCGCCGATCATCACCAGGTCCTCGATCGCGCGCGGGTCCAGCACGCCCGCCGCGGCCAGCATCGCGGCCGCGATCGGCAGATCGAAGCCCGATCCGGTCTTGGGCACCGTCGCCGGCGACAACCCCACCGTCAGCCTGCGCTGCGGCCACTCCTCGCCGCTGTTGACCACCGCCGCCCGGACCCGCTCCTTGGACTCCACCAGGGTCCGGTCCGGCAGACCCACGAGGGTGAACGTGGTCACCCCCGGCTCCAGGTCGGCCTGCACCTCGACCACGACGCCGTCCACCCCGACCAGGGTGACCGACCGGGTGCGCGCGAAGCCCATGCTCAGCACACCCCCCGGACGTGCTCGACCCCGGCCGCCCCACGCACCGCCGCGACCACCGCGACCAGGTCGATCCGCACCTCGCGCCCCGGCGGCCCGGCAAGCGGGTTCGCCGCCCGCCAGCGCTCGGCCAGCACCCGCAGCCGGGCGGCCTTGACCGGGCCGATCGCCTCCAGCGGGTGCTCGAACCCGCCCGCGCGCCGGGTCTTGACCTCGCACACCACCAGGACCGGCCCGTCGCGCGCGACGATGTCGATCTCGCCGTCCCGACAGCGCCAATTGCGCGCCAGGACGGCCATGCCCGCCTCGGTCAGATAGCGCGCCGCGACCCGCTCGCCGTAGCGCCCCACCGCGCCGTTCCTGGACTGCCGGGCCGGGCCGCCCCGGCCCTCCCTGCCACCCGCATCGGTACGCACAACGACCACCTCCGGGCTCGACGCTGCCGGAGCCGGAGGTGGTCGTGTGTCGACCCACCGTGACCTGTGCACAAACCGGTCGTTGTGGATACCGCCCTTGCGGACGCGCGGAGTCCGCTCAGCCGCCGAACCCTTCGTTGCCCGCGGGCATCTCGAATTCGCTCTTGGTCAGTTCCTCGACGTTGACGTCCTTGAACGTAAGAACCCGGACATTCTTCACGAATCGTGCGGGTCGATACATGTCCCACACCCACGCGTCCGCCATGGACAACTCGAAGAAGACCTCCCCGTCGGCCGACCTCACGTGCAGCTCGTACTGGTTGGTGAGGTAGAAGCGCCTTTCCGTCTCGATGACGTACTTGAAGAGACCCACGACGTCGCGGTACTCGCGGTAGAGCTGCAGCTCCATCTCGGTCTCGTACTTTTCGAGATCTTCCGCACTCATGCGCGCCCCTCGCTCCTGCGCTTCGCTGACGCCTCCCATTGTGTACCGGCGACCCTCGCGTCCACCGGCGCACCATGGCACAACCGTCCGGGACATCCCCGGCGGCCCGGATCGACCGGCCGTCGACCCGCCGGCGCCGCGGCGCTCAGCCGTTCCACCACTCGAACGGCTCGTCGATCAGCTCGCCGGCCAGGAACCTCGGCAGCAGCTCGGGCAGCCTGCCCGGGTAGAACCGCGCCGGCGCCGCCCGGATCTCGTCCACCGGCCACCACACCGCCTCCTGGTACTCGGCCAGCTCGTCCGCGGTCCACAACGAACGGTCCTCGCAGACCGCGGGCGCCCGCTCGGCGACCCGGACCAGGACCACGAACTCGTGTTGCACCCGCCGATGCCCCGGCCGCACCCACGTCACACTCCGCCGCCAGGTCGGCGGCCCCACCTCGGCGGGCTCGATCCGCAGGCCGGTCTCCTCCCGGATCTCCCGAACGGCCGCGTCCACATAGGTCTCCCCGGGGTCCAGACCGCCGCCCGGCAGGTCGTACCAGTCGGACGGATCGGATTCGGGGACCCGGGTGCGAAACAGCAGCACCCGGTCGTCGGGGTCGAGAATCACCACGCGCACGGCGCGTCGTTCCAGGTCGGGAGCCAGGTCGGCGGGGTAGTCCGGCACCGGCTCCGGTACGTCTCCGGGCCATGACACGGGTTGAGTCGTCATCCCCGGATTGTGCCCCGAGCCGCGAACGGCCGGGTCGCGCGGGAGGGGATTCCCGAGCGCCCGGCCGGATGCGAGAGGTCGGCCGTCAGGCCGGCGGCGCCGCCGAGGGCGGGCGCGTGGCCGTACGCTCCTCGGGCCCGCCGCGCCGCCTGCGCCGCCACCACACCAGCGGCACCGCCCCGATCAGCCCGGCCGCCATCGGGGTGCCGCCGATCACGTCGAGCCCGAGGCCCGGCTGGTCGAAGGTGCCCGGCACGCCGAGGCCGTGGATCCGGTTCAGCGGCCACACCACGGTGAACGCGCGGCCGATCACCTGGTCCTTGTCCACCGTCCCGTTGAACGGCTGGTCCATGTGATAGCGCGAGTCGGACGAGTTGTCCCGATTGTCGCCCATCAGCCAGATCCGGCCCTTGGGCACGGTCACGTCGAACACCTTCGTCGACGGGGCCACGCCCTTCTTCAGGTACGAACTCTCGTCCAACGGCTTGCCGTTGACCATGAGCCGGCCCTGCGCGTCGCAACACTGCACCCGGTCGCCGCCGACCCCGATCACCCGCTTGATCAGGTCCTTCTCGTCGGCGGACGGCATCAGGCCGACCCAGGACATGCCCTTTTGCAGCCCGCGCACCACCGCGTTGTCGGACTGCTTCGGCGCCTCCTGGAGCCAGTTGCCCGGGTCGTGGAAGACCACGACCTGCCCGCGCTCCGGCTCCGCGCCGAACCACGGCGAGAACTTGTTCACCAGGACCCGGTCGCCGACCTTGATGGTGTTCTCCATCGACTCCGACGGAATCGAGAAGGCCTGCACGAGGAAGGTCTTGATGAGCAGCGCCAGGACCACCGCGATCACCAGAAGCAGCGGCAGTTCCTTCCAGAACGACCCCTTCTTCTTGCGCCGTTCGCCCGAGGCCGAGGCGCCCTCGTCGGTGCCCGTGCCCTCCGGTTCACCGACACCCTCCGGCTCGCCGGAGTCGCCCGATCCCCCGGAGTCGCCCGGACCACCGGGACCGCCGGGGCCGTCCGCGTCCGACGGTCCGCCCGCGCCCGGACCACCGGTCGCGGGGGTCGGCGCCACCGGTGGAAAGATCGGCGCCGCGTCGGCGTCGGCGGCGGCCCCGTTCTTCGGATGTTTCACCAGATCGGGCGACTGCCGGGGCCCGTCCCCGCTCGTTGGTTGGGTCGGTGGCGCTCCGGGATCGTGCGGCGCGTCGGTCGGGTGCCGCTCGTGCGGCTCCCGCCCACGATCGTCGTCTCCACCAGCGGATCGCGCTCCGATCACGACTTCCCCCACGGCGCCTCCTCGTACCCGTGCAGGCCACACGGCATCCGGTCGGGGCTGTCCACCGGCTGCCCACAGCTCTGTCTTGATGATTTCCGACCCGTGCCGCGCACGTCGCCGGGTCGATGTCGACCCCACGGGGCCGGCATGCGCCGGCGCGAGCGTACACGTCGGCGTAGCAGGACCAGCGGAACCGCACCCACCATTCCCATAACGACCGGGGTGGGCGGGAGAATCGCAACCGACAGGGCTTTGTTCCCGAATGTGTCCGGAACCGGCAGCCGATGCGCGCGACCGAACGGCCAGGCCACCAGGACGGCCCGCCCGACCACATCGTCCACCGGGATCGTGCCCTGATAGGGCCGATCCATATGTGCCCGCGAGTCGGCCGAGTCGCCGCGATGGTCGCCCATCACCCACAGCCGCCCCTTGGGCACGGTCACACTGAAGCGCTTCTCCGAGGGCGCATTGCCCTTGTACAGGTAGGGCTCGTCCAGCGGAACACCGTTGACGGTGATTCGCCCGGACGGGTCACAGCAGGCCACCGTGTCGCCGCCGACCCCGATCACCCGCTTGATCAGGTCCTGTTCGTCGTCCGAGGGCAACATGCCCACGAACACGAGCCCCTGCTTGAACTGCTTGAGTCCGGGCGGCGGATCGTCCGTCTTCTTCTTGCCCAGCCAGCCGCCCGGGTCCTTGAAGACGACCACCTGGCCGCGTTCGGGGGTCCACCCGAACCACGGCGAGAACTTGTCCACCAGGACCCGGTCGCCGACGTCGATGGTGTGCTCCATCGATCCCGACGGGATGTAGAACGCCTGCACCAGAAACGTCTTGATCAGCAGCGCCAGGGCGAGCGCGATCACCGCGAGCATAGGCAGTTCGCGCCACAGCGGCACCACCTTGTCCTTGCGCCGCGAACGCCTGCCCCGACGCCGGCGCGCGGGAGCGGGGGTCGGCGCCTCGACCGACGGCGCCGCACGGACCGGTTCGGCCTCGCCGAGCGCCACCGCGCCCGCGACCTCCGGGGTCGGGAGCGGACCGGCCGCGCCCTCGGGGTGGGCACTCGGCCGCGCGGGCACCGGATCGGCGGCCCGGGCGCCCTTGGGCTTGCCGCGTTTACCCACGGCGGTCGAAGTCCGACCGATCGAACGTCTTCGGCCGATCCGCGCCCTGGATCCGCCCGAACGGCCAGATGATCCACTGCGCGCGCCCGATCACCCGGCTCTCCGGCACCATGCCGCCGCCGGGGTCGCCCAGGTGGTCGCGCGAGTCGGCCGAGTTGCTGCGATGGTCGCCCATGACCCAGAGCTTTCCCTTGGGCACCTCGGCCTCGAACGGAAAGTCGGAGGGCTTGTCGCCCGGATGCAGGTAGTCGCCCTCGTCCAGCGGCACCCCGTTGACGGTGACCCGACCCTGCGGGTCGCAACACTTGACCACGTCGCCGCCGATCCCGATGACGCGCTTCACGAAGTCGTTGTCGTCGGGGTTGGTGAAGCCGAACACCCCGCCGAGCTTGCGCAGCGCGCCGGTCACCGGGTCGGGCGAGCCGCCCTCGGGGGTGAACGAGCCGCGCCCGTCGAAGACGATCATGTCGCCGCGGTGGATGTCCCCGTACTTGTAGGCGAGTTTGTTCACCAGGACCCGGTCGCCGACCTCCAGCGTGTTCTCCATCGAACCGCTGGGGATCACGAACGGCTGGGCGACCCACGAGTTCACCACCAGGACGACGACCATCGCGATCGCGACCAGGAGCGGGAGTTCGATCCACGCGGGCATCCGCCGCCGACGCGGCGCCTCGGGAGCACCCTCGACCTCGGGAGCACCGTCGACCTCGGGACCCGACTCGGCCTCGGAATCGGCATCGGCATCGGCATCGGCGCCACCATCAAGGTCGCCGTCGGACTCGGTCCCGGCAACAACGTCAGTCCCGGACGCGGTCGCGGCTTCGGCGGTCACAGTCGCGGATACGGTCTCGGCCCCGGACGCGGTCCCGGTCCCGGATGCCGTCGCGGTCCCGGGCTCGGGTGCCGTCTCGACCGTCGAACCCGCCCCGTCCTCGGGGGCGTCGGCCTTCTCCGGCCCCTTCGACGGCGCATCGACACTCGCCTCGGCGGCCGGGCCGACGCCCGCACCGCCGCCCGTGCCCGCCGTCGAATCCTTTGCGAAATCAGGGGACTTCGGCGCCGCCGGCACCGTCCCGAGCGCCCCGTCGAGCCCGCCCCCGTGACCGTTCCCGCCCGACGCCCCTCCCAGGACACGCGAAGGCCGCGCCTCCACGACCTCGGTGGACGAGGTACCGGCGGATTCCTCCGCCGTGGAGGCACGGCCTCTGCTCTGCTCTGCGTCGTCCATCACGAACGAGCCTAGCGCCCGGGTCGGCTCGCCATGGGCGAGGCACCCCGGGTGCGGCGCACGGGTCAGCGCGTCGGACGGTCCGAGCGCTTCTCTTTGATCTTCGCGGCCTTGCCGCGCAGGTCACGCATGTAGTAGAGCTTCGCGCGACGCACGGCGCCGCGGGTGACCAGCTCGATCTTCTCGATCACCGGGGTGTGCACCGGGAAGGTGCGCTCCACGCCGACGCCGTAGCTGACCTTGCGGACTGTGAAGGTCTCGCGGACGCCGTCGCCCTGGCGACGCAGCACGAAGCCCTGGAAGACCTGGACGCGGGACTTGTTGCCTTCGATGACGCGCACGTGCACCTTGAGGGTGTCACCGGGGCGGAAGTCCGGGACGTCGTCCCGCAGGGATGCGGCATCGATGTGGTCGAGCTTGTTCATCTCGCGTCGCTTTCTCGGGGGTGCCACAGGTCACCCACGGGGATTCGTGGTTACGAAAGGGGGGTCGCCGGTCCCGAATGGCGCTCCCCCTGTGGCAGGGGTGCCGTCCGGCTCCCGGGGAACCCGGTCCGGATCGGGACATGGCAACAGCGTCTCAGTCTGCCACAGGTGGGTCGGCCCGATGAAACCGGCCGTCCCGCTCGACCCAGCCCAGCTCGGCGAGCAGCGCCCGGTCCTTCTTGTCCACCGCCGCGGGGTCGATCCGGACGATCAGATCGGGCCGGTGCGCCGAGGTCCGGCGCAGCGCCTCGTCCCGCCGCCAGCGGGCGATCGCGCCGTGGTTCCCGGACACCGTGATCGGCGGCACCTCGCGCCCGCGCCACTCGGCGGGCTTGGTGTACACCGGTCCCTCCAGGAGGTTGGCCATCGCGCCCGGCGCGAACGAGTCGTCCCGGTGCGATTCCGCGTTGCCCAGCACTCCCGGCAGCAGCCGCGCCACGGCCTCGACGATGACCAGCACGGCCACCTCGCCGCCCGCGAGCACGTAGTCGCCGATGGACACCTCGTCCACCCGCATCCGGGTCGCCGCCTCGTCCAGGACCCGCCGGTCGATGCCCTCGTACCGGGCGGGCGCGAACAGCAGCCACGGCTCCTCGGCCAGTTCGACCGCGAGGTCCTGGGTGAACGGCCGGCCCGACGGCGTGGGCACGATCATCCGGGGCACCGGGGCCGCCGCGCTCTCGCCCTGCTCCAGCACGGCGTCCAGCGCGAGCCCCCACGGCTCGGGCTTCATCACCATGCCGGGACCGCCGCCGTACGGGGTGTCGTCGACGGTCTTGTGCACGTCGTACGTCCAGTCCCGGAGCTGGTGCAGGTGTACGTCCAACAAGCCCTTGGCGCACGCCTTGCCGACCAGCGAGACGTCCAGCGGGGCCAGGTATTCGGGAAAGATGGTGACGACGTCGATCCTCACGACGGGTCCTCGGACGTGTCGCCCTGCGCCGGGTCCGGCACCGCGAGCACCGCGTCCTCCGCGTCGAGCAGGCCCGGCGGCGGGGTGATCACCGCGCGCTGGTTCTCCAGGTCGATCTCGGGGACGATCTGCTGCACGAACGGGATCATCACCTCGCGCCCGTCCGCCCGGCGGACCATGAGCAGGTCCTGCGAGGGCAGGTGGGCCACCTCGGTGATCTCGCCGACCGCCTCGCCGTCGGCGGTGACCACATCCAGGCCGATCAGCTGGTGGTCGTAGAACTCCTCGGGGTCCTCGGGGAGTTCGTCCGGGTCGATCTCGGCGATCAGCAGCGTGTTGCGCAGCGCCTCGGCGCCGCTGCGGGTGGTCACGCCCTCGATGCTCAGCAGCAGTCGACCGCTGTGCACCCGACCGTCGGCGATGGTCAGCGGACCGACCGACGGCGGGTCGGTCATCAGCACCGCTCCGGGCGCGAGCCGCAGTTCGGGCTCGTCGGTACGGACCTCGACGGTCACCTGGCCCTTGATGCCGTGTGCCTTGCCGATACGGCCGACCACAAGCTGCACCTGCGACTCCTCAATCTCTGCCTGGAAACCCTGAAAACCGACCGGACCCGACGGCCCGACCGCCGAGCACCGGAAATGCCAAGAAGCTGCCCGGCGGATATGACTCCGCCGGGCAGCTCCCGGTTGGACGTGATGTCCGGGTACGTCAGCGAACCTGGTCGACGTCGACGAGGTCGACGCGGACTCCCCGGCCGCCGAGCGCGGTCACGACGGTACGCAGCGCACGCGCGGTGCGGCCACCTCGCCCGATGACCTTCCCGAGGTCTTCGGGGTGGACCCGGACCTCGAGAATGCGGCCGCGGCGAAGATTACGCGCCCGTACCTTGACCTCGTCCGGATGCTCGACGATGCCCTTGACCAAGTGTTCGAGGGCTTCCTCGAGCACGGTCAGCCCTCGTTAGCGGCGGTCTCGGCGGCGGCTTCGCCCTCGGCGGCCGGAGTCTCGGTCTCGGCGGCGGCCTCGACCTTCTTCTCCTTCTTGGCCTTCGGCGTGGTGGCGCCGTCCTTGGGCTCGTCCATCGCCTCGCGGGCGGCGGCCTCGAAGAGCGACTTCTTGTCGGCCTTCTCCGCGGCGACCAGGAGCGGGGCCGGGGCCGGCTCGCCCTTGTGCTTCTGCCAGTCGCCGGTCAGCTTGAGGATGTGCGCGACGGGCTCGGTCGGCTGCGCGCCGACGCCCAGCCAGTAGAGCGCACGCTCGGAGTCGACCTCGATACGCGAGGGGTTCTCCATCGGGTGGTAGATACCGATCTCCTCGATCGCCCGACCGTCACGCTTGGTGCGGGCGTCGGCGACGACGATGCGGTAGTGGGGCGAACGGATCTTGCCCAGGCGCTTCAGCTTGATCTTGACTGCCACGAGAGTGGTGTCTCCTGCATCTTGACGTGGGTGAACAGCCGGCGTTCACGTGGGGACATGAGGCTCGGCTGATCGTGGACACGGTAAGCATGCGGAGAGAGGGTCCGGCAATGCCCCGGGTACTCAGCTCGCCATTCTGCCAGACTTCCGGGCGCCGACCAAAGCCGGGGCGAGGACCGGGGGAAAACCCGGGTGGTCGAGCCTCGCGCGGCTTTTAGAATGCAGGTCGCACGCCCTTCCCCCTAGTCGTTAGGTCGCCACGGTCTCATGCGTTGGTCCGAACTGTACGTACCCACTCTCCGTCAGGACCCCGCCGACGCCGACGCGGTCAGCCACCGTCTGCTCGTGCGCGCGGGCTACATCCGGCAGCTGATGGCCGGCCACTACTCGCTGCTGCCGCTCGCGGTGCGGGTGCGCGCGAAGGTCGTGCACATCATCCGCGAGGAGATGGACCGGATCGGCGCGCAGGAGATGATCCTGCCGACGATGCATCCGGCCGAGATCTGGCAGAAGAGCGGTCGCTGGGAGGTCATGGGCGACGAGATGTTCCGGCTCAAGGACCGCAAGGGCACCGACCTGGCACTGGGCATGACGCACGAGGAGATCTTCACGACCCTCGCGCTCGAACTCAGCTCCTACCGCGACCTGCCGCAGACCTGGTACCAGTTCCAGACCAAGTTCCGGGACGAGCCGAGGCCCAAGAGCGGTCTGATCCGGGTGCGCGAGTTCACCATGAAGGACTCGTACAGCTTCGACCTGGACGCCGAGGGGCTGGACCGTTCGTTCGAGGCGCACCGGCAGGCGTACGTCCGCATCTTCCAGCGGCTGAACATCCCCGCGATCGCGGTGCAGGCGTCCAGCGGCACCATGGGCGGCAGCGGCTCGACCGAGTTCATGTGCCCGTCGGCGGCCGGCGAGGACCTCGTCGTGCACTGTCCGAACTGCGACTACGCGGCCAACGTGGAGAAGGCCACGTCCACGCTCGCGGCGATCGAGGACGGCCCGGGGCTCGACGCGCCGGAGCGGTTCGACACCCCCGGCGTCAAGACCATCGAGAACCTGACCAGGGCACACGGCGTCGCGGCCGACCGGCAGATCAAGACGCTGGTCTACATGGTCGGCGGGCAGCTCACGCTGGCCCTGCTGCGCGGGGACCACGCGCTGGTCGAGCAGAAGCTGATCGACACCACCGGCTCCAACGACGTGCGCCCGGCCACGCCGGACGAGATCAAGGCCGCGCTCGGCGCGTACCCGGGCAGCCTGGGCGCGGTCGGCGTGACCGACCTGCCGATCCTGGCCGACGAGGCGCTGCGGGGCCGTCGGGACATGGTCACCGGCGCCAACGTGGACAAGGTGCACGTGCGCGGCGTGGACGTCGAGCGGGACATCGCGGTGGGTCGCTGGGTGGACCTGCGCGAGGTGGTGGCCGGCGAGCCGTGCCCGAAGTGCGGCACCGGCCTGGAGGTCGAGCAGACGGTCGAGATCGGCCACATCTTCAAGCTCGGCGACAAGTACACCAATGTGCTCGGGGTGAACGTGCTCGGCGCGGACGGCGAGCGGATCACCCCGGTCATGGGCAGCTACGGCATCGGTGTCGAGCGCGCGATGGCCGCGATGGTCGAGACGCACCACGACAAGAACGGCATCGTGTGGCCGGTCGCGGTGGCGCCGTTCGAGGTCGCGGTCGCGCTGCTCGACGTCGACGACGAGAAGTCGCGCACCACCGCCGAGGAGATCTACGCGGAACTGCGGCGGCAGCGGGTGGACACGATCCTGGACGACCGCGCCGAGCGTCCCGGGGTGAAGTTCAAGGACATCGAGCTGGTCGGCATCCCGTTCCGGGTGACGGTCGGCGCCCGCAGCCTGGCCGAGGGCAACGTGGAGATCGTCTCGCGCGCGAGCGGCGAGAAGGCGCTGGTCCCGGTCGCCGAGGCGGTCGAGTACGTACGCAAGCTGGTCCTCGACGCGAGCTGACCCCCTCGCGTAAGGCCTGAGTGCCCCCGCCGGACACACCCGGCGGGGGCGCTCGTCGTGCGGGGGTCAGCGCAGCGTCAACTCGGTGGGCCTGCGCGGCTGGAGCGGGTCGAACAGGTCGAGCAGGGCCGCCGCCTCCGCCGCGCCGCCCCGAATCGCCCGGGCGTCCCCGCCGGCCAGCGCGCCGCGCAGATCGGTCCGGCCCAGATGCAGCGACTCCACGGTCTCGCGCGGCAGTTCGAGGACCACGGCGGCGTCCGCCGGGATCTCCCGCAGGAAGCGGGCCACGCCGCGATGGATGTGCAGCGCCACCTCCTCCTCGCCGTGCACGCCGCCGAGCACCCGCCAGCCGAGCACGGTGTCCACCTCAAGCGCCTCCTCCGCGCGCAGCCGGGTGGTGTACAGCTCGATCAGCCAGGCCGCCGGGATCCGGGCGACCAGGTCCCTGGGCGCGAAGACCGCGGCGAAGTTGATCAGCGGCAGGATCGGCTGGATCCGGTCCTCCAGCTCGTCCGCGCTGGTCAGGTACCAGTTGCGCCAGTTGACGTTCAGCTGGGCATAGCCGAGTCGGCGAAACGCGGCGGCCTTGACCGCCCGCGCGTCCGAGTCCTCGCGGTCGATCCGGGTCAGGTGGGTGGCCAGCTCGGCCGCCCACTGGTACTCGCCCGCCTCGTACGCCTCGGTCGCCGCGCCGAGCACCCGCTCCCGGCCGCCCATCAGCGCCACCGTCCGGCGCGCGTGCTCGGCTCGGGGCAGCGGATCCAGGTCCACCGGATCGCCGCCGAACCAGCCGAGGTAGCCGAAGAAGATCTGCCGCACGGTGTGCTTGACGGTGCCGTAGTACTCCCGCGCGTACGGCGCGTACGAGGCCAGGTGTTCGGGCAGTTCGATCGTCTCGGCCAACTCGTCCGGGGTCAGCCCCTCGTTCATCCGGCGCACGGTCTGGTCGTGGATGTACTGGATGCAGTCCCGCTCCACGGCCAGCACCTCGGCGACCCGGTCCGCCCCGGACACCGGTTGGCCGTGGCTGGGGATCAGGTGCGCGGCCCCGTGCGCGCGCAGCGCGTCGATGCTGCGCACCCACTGCATCGGGTCGCGGTAGCGGCACCCGCGCAGGGTGTGGATGTTGGGCAGGGTCGGTCCCTGGATGGTGTCGCCGCACAGCAGCACGTCGCTGTCCGGCAGGTACACGCTGATCGCGTCGTCGGTCTCGCCGGGATTGTGGAACAGTCGCAGCCGCACCCCCGCGACCTCGGTCTCCAGCACGTCCCCCACCAGCACGGTGGGCATCACGAACGACGGCGTGCCCACCCCGGCGTGCGGGCCGACCGCGTCGTTGACGCCCTCGGTGTCCGAGGGGCCGAGGAGGTTGCCGAGCGAGTACACCGAGCGCAGGCCCATGATGTGCAGCGTGGGCCCGGACTGGTCGGTGAGCGCGGCCAGGAAGGTCCGGTGCGCGTACACGTCCACGTCGGGCGTCGCGGCCCAGTGGCTCAGTCCGTTCACATGGTCGGGGTGGTGGTGGGTGACCACCACGGCCCGCACCGGGGCCCGGGGGTCGCGCAGTTGCGGTCGCAGTTCGGCCTCGATCACCGCGGCCAGGTCCGCCCCGCTGCCGGTGTCGACCACCACCAGTCCCTCGGGGCCCTCGATCACCGCGGCGTTGGCCGAGGACCAGCCCACGGCGACGTGCACGTGTCCCGCCACGGTGTATACGCGCTTGGCGAAGTGCGCGGTGTGCGCGGCGAGTTCTGGATGAACGGCAGGCTCGACCTCGTACGTCATGGGCGGGCAGCCTGCCATGTCCGGCCCTACGAGGGAAGAATGGTCTTCTCCGCGCCCGGCCACTCCTCGGCGGTCAACGCGAAGCGCTCGTGGTCGCGCCAGGCGTCGTTGAGGAACAACATGCGCGGGGTGAAGCCCTCGTAGCGAAAGCCCATCCGGCGCGCGAGCGCGATCGAGGCGTCGTTGCCGGGCTGCACGTTGATCTCCAGGCGGTGCAGCGCGAGACCGTCCGCGGCGAACACCCGATCGATCACCAGGGCCAGCCCCTCGGTCATCCGGCCGGTGCCCGCGTAGGGCGTGTAGGCGTCGTAGCCGAGCGTCGCGTTGCAAAAGCGCGCCCGCACGATGTTCGAGACGTTGATCCGGCCGGCCAGGCCGCGCTCGGCGAGGTCGATCACCAAGAACGTGCGGAAGGTGTCACCCTGGCGGCGGATCAGGTCCGGCAGGTCGTTCGGGTCGGCCGGGTTCCAGCGGGCGATGTGCTCGGAGCGGCGGATCGCCTCGGCGGAGGCGTCCGCGTCGGCCGCGGTCGGCGGTCGCACGCCCACCCGGCACCCGGGCACGGTGTACAGGTCCATGGCCCCGTCATCTCCATCCTCGCCTCGTCGTCCGAGCGGGTCGGGACGGCACCTCGTGGGTGTGCCGCGACGTGGTGCGCCCACGTCGCGGTCCCCGCCCGCCTGTTGTGCCCCGCCGCTACTTCTGCCCCGGCGGCAGGAAGTTCTTGAACTCGTCGGGCAGTTCGAAGTCGGCCGCGCCGCCCGCGCCGTTGCCGGCCGGCAGCCCGAACGGGTTGGCGGCGCGCTCCTCGCGCCGGGCCGCCTCGGCCGCCGCCTCCTGCTTGCGCTTCATCGGGTTGCCCGACTGACGCTTGCCCTTGGCCTGCTTGGGCGCCTTGCCCTTCTTCCGGCCGGCGCCGCCGCCCATGCCCGGGATACCGGGCATCCCCGGCATGCCGCCGCCCTTGGCCATCTGGCCCATCATCTTGCGGGCCTCGACGAACCGCTCGATCAGGTTGTTGACCGCGTTGACCTCGGTGCCGGCGCCCTTGGCGATACGCGCCCGGCGCGAGCCGTTGAGGATCTTCACGTCGGCCCGCTCGGCCGGCGTCATCGACTTGATGATCGCCGCGACCCGGTCCAGGTCGCGGTCGTCGATGTTGTCGATCTGGTCCTTCATCGCGCCCATGCCGGGCAGCATGCCGAGCAGCTTCGAGATCGAGCCGAGCTTCTTGACCTGCTCCATCTGCTGGAGGAAGTCCTCCAGGGTGAAGTTGTTGCCGCCGCCGTGCAGCTTCTCCGCGGCCTTGAGCGCGAGGTCCTGGTCGTACTTGGCCTCGGCGATCTCGATCAGGCTGAGCATGTCGCCCATGCCCAGGATGCGCGAGGCCATCCGGTCGGGGTGGAACGCGTCGAAGTCCTCGAGCTTTTCCCCGCTGGAGGCGAACATGACCTGCCGGCCGGTCACCGAGGCGACCGACAGGGCCGCGCCACCGCGCGCGTCGCCGTCGAGCTTGGAGAGCACCACGCCGTCGAAGCCGACGCCGTCGAGGAACGCCTGCGCGGTGACCACCGCGTCCTGGCCGATCATCGCGTCGACGACGAACAGGATCTCGTCCGGCTTGACCGCGTCGCGGATGTCGGCGGCCTGCTGCATCATCTCGGCGTCGATGCCGAGCCGGCCGGCGGTGTCGACGACGACCACGTCGTACTGCTTGGTCTTGGCGAACTCGATCGAGTCGCGAGCCACCTTGACCGGGTCGCCCACGCCGTTGCCGGGCTCGGGCGCGTAGACCGCGACGCCCGCGCGCTCGGCGACCACGGAGAGCTGGTTGACCGCGTTCGGGCGCTGGAGGTCGCAGGCGACCAGGAGCGGCTGGTGCTTCTGCGCCTTGAGCCACTTGCCCAGCTTGCCCGCGAGCGTGGTCTTGCCCGCGCCCTGGAGGCCGGCGAGCATGATCACCGTGGGACCGGTCTTGGCGAAACGCAGCCGGCGGGTCTCGCCGCCGAGGATCCCGACCAGCTCCTCGTTGACGATCTTGACGATCTGCTGGGCCGGGTTGAGCGCGCCCGACACCTCGGCGCCGCGGGCGCGTTCCTTGACCCGGGCGATGAACTCGCGGACCACCGGGAGCGCCACGTCGGCCTCGAGGAGGGCGACCCGGATGTCGCGGGCGGTGGCGTCGATGTCGGCTTCGGAGAGCCGCCCCTTGCCGCGAAGGTTCTTGAAGGTCGCTGCGAGGCGGTCGGAGAGAGTGTCGAACACGTCGGCAGAGGTCCTTCGTCAGATACGGGTGGTGTCGGGCCCAGCCTAACCGCCCACCGAGCGGTCGTGACGGGGGCACGCGTCCCGGTTCCGCCGGCGGCGGGCCCGACCGGTCACGGCGCCAGCGCCTTCTCCAGGGTCCTGGCCAGGCCGCGGGCCTCGGCGGCGGCCAGCGGCGCGCCGTCGGGGGCGACCACGTAGAAGGCGTCCACCGCGTCCGCGCCGTGGGTACCCACCCGGGCCTGCCGGACGCTGACGTGCGCGTCGGCGAGGGCTTGGCCGATGCGGTGCAGCAAGCCGGGGCTGTCGGGCGCGCGTACCTCCAGGACCGTCGCGGTCGCGGACGCGTCGGGGATCACCTCGACCCGGGCGGGGGCGCGCGGGGCGCCGCGCCGGGGCGGGTAGGCGGCCTCGCGTTTGGCCAGCCGGGCGGCCACGTCGAGCCCGCCGTCCAGGGCCTTGCGCAGGTCCTCGCGCAGCGCCGCCGGGTCGGGCAGTCGGCCGAACTCGGTCTCCACCGTCCATACCGTGACGCCGAGCGCGTCGACGACGTCGATCGCGGCCGAGCGCACGGTGAGCCGGTGCAGCGCGAGCACGCCCGCCGCCAGCGCCAGCAGGCCGACCCGGTCGGCGGCGGCGATGGTCACCTCGGCGCCGAATGGCAGCGGCTCCAGACGCACCACCGGCAGGTCGCCGGACACCTCGGCGAGCACAATGCGCTCGGCCGGCAGCGCGAGCGCCGCCGGCGCGGGGCGGCCGGCGAACACCGCCCTGGTCCGGGCGACGAGGTCCCGGACCAGGGCGTCCCGCCAGTCGCTCCACGCGGCGGGTCCGGTGGCGGCGGCGTCGGCCTCGGTGAGCGCGTGGAGCAGTTCGAGGGTTTCCACGCTGCCCACCGCCTCGGCGAACGCCGCCACGGTGGTCGGGTCGTCCAGGTCGCGTCGGGTCGCGGTGTCCACCAGGAGCAGGTGTCGGCGCACCAGCGTGCCGATCACGTCCACGTCGTCCTTGGCGAAGCCCATCCGCGTGGCCGCCTCGCGCGCGATCACCTCGCCGCTGACGCTGTGGTCGCCGGGCCAGCCCTTGCCGATGTCGTGCAGCAGCGCGGCCACCAGGAGCAGGTCGGGCCGGGCCACCCGGCGGGTGTGCGCGGCGGCCTCGACCGCGGTCTCGATCAGGTGCCGGTCGACGGTGAAGCGGTGGACGGCGTTGCGCTGCGGCCGGCAGCGTACCCGCTCCCAGTCCGGCAACAACCGGGTGATCAGCCGCCTCGATTCCAGCGCCTCCCACACCGGCAGCACGTCGCGCCCGGCGCCGATCAGCGCCACGAACGCCTCGCGCGCGTCGGCCGGCCACGGATCGCTCGGCGGCGGGCACTCGTTCGCCAGCCGGTCCACGGTGTGCCGCGACAGCGGCAATCCGGCCCGGGCCGCGGCGGCCGCGGCGCGCAGCAGCAGGACCGGATCCCGGGCGGGCCGGGCGGCCTGGGCGAGCACCACCTCGCCGGCGTGCTCGACCACGCCCTCGGCCAGCGGCGTACGGGCGGACATCCCGGTGCGCGCCCGGCGCAACCGGCGCAGCCCCGCGCCCGCCTCGCGCGCGGCCAGCACCCGGGAGACCTCGCGCCAGGTCACGTCGCCGGCGTAGGCCAGCGCCCGGGCCGCCTCGGAGACCCGGCGAAGCAGGGTGTCCGCGTCGAGCAGGCCGAGCCGGCGGGCCACCGCGTCCTGTTCCTGGAGCAGCAGCCGGTCCGCGCCGCGCCCGGTGACCAGGTGCAGCGCGTCGCGCACGTCGAGCAGGGTGGCGCGGGCGGCGTCCACCTCCTCGTGCGGGGCGTCCGCGATCCAGGAGGCGGAGATCGCACGCAGGGCGGTGGCGTCGCGCAGACCGCCGCGGGCCTCCTTGAGGTCGGGTTCGAGCAGGAAGGCGACCTCGCCGTGGCGTTCCGCGCGCTCGCGGCCGGCCCGGTGCAGTTCGGGCAGCCGCTTGACCGCTGCGGCGCGCCACGCGGTGAACATCGACGTGCGCAGCGCGGCGGTGGGTTCGGGGTCGCCGGCGATGTGCCGGATGTCGAGCAGGCCGGTCTGTACTCGCAGGTCGTCGGCGGCGGCCCGGCGGGCCTCGTCGGGGGTGCGCACCGAGTGGTCGAGGGCGATGCCCGCGTCCCAGACCGGGTACCAGATCGCCTCGGCGAGTTCGGCGACGCCGGCGCGGCCGTCGTGCAGCAGGACCACGTCGAGGTCGCTGCCCGGGGACAGCTCCCGGCGGCCGTAGCCGCCGACGGCGACCAGGGCCACGCCTCGCGGCGGGGCGCCGGCGGCGGTGAACAATTCGGTCAGCCAGCGGTCGGTCAGCGCGCAGAGCGCCTGCCGGCGGGCGGCGCCGGCGGGCCCGGCCGGATCGGCCAGGAGGTCGTCCCGGGCCCGGGTGTAGCGCGAGCCGGCGGTCGGTTCCATGGTGACTGCTCCCTCGTTCACGGGCATCGGCGCGCGCCGCGCGCTCGACCCGAAAAGGCCGATGGCCGGACCTGCCCCGAACACGCGCTTCGGGGCGGGACCGGCCATCGGGTCCTACAGGGCTTCCGGGCCGCGTTCGCCCGTGCGGACCCGGACCACGCTGCCCACGGGGACGATCCAGGCCTTGCCGTCGCCGATCTTGCCGGTGCGGGCGGCCTTGACCAGGACTTCGAGCAGTTCCTCGGCGTCCTCGTCGTCGGCGAGCACCTCGATGCGGACCTTGGGCACGAGGTCGACCTGATACTCGGCGCCCCGGTAGACCTCGGTGTGGCCGCGCTGCCGGCCGTAGCCGCTCGCCTCGGTCACGGTGAGGCCGTGCACGCCGAACGCCTGGAGGGCATTCTTGACGTCGTCGAGCCGGTGCGGCTTGATCACCGCCGTGATGAGCTTCACGCATCCACCTTCGTGTCGGCGGGTGCCGCGGCACCCGCGCCCGTAGCGGTGCCGATGCCCGCCGTCGGTCGGGTGGAACCGCCGAGAGCGGCGAAGTCGTACCCGGTCTCGGCGTGCTCGACCCGGTCGATGCCGGCCACCTCGTCGTCCTCGGACACCCGGAAGCCGATGGTCTTGTGAATGACCGTGCCCAGGATGTACGTGACCACGAAGGAGTAACCGAGGACGGCACCGACGCCGATCAGCTGCTTGCCCAGCTGGTCGAAGCCCCCACCGTAGAACAGGCCCTTCGCGTCGCTCTGGACGTGACCGGTGGCCAGCAGGCCGGGGGCGAGCGAGCCGATGATGCCGCCGACCAGGTGCACGCCGACCACGTCGAGCGAATCGTCGTAGCCGAGCCGGTACTTCAGGCCCACCGCCCACGCGCAGACCGCGCCCGCGACCACGCCGAGCGCGATCGAGCCGAGCGGGCTGAGCGCGCCGCACGCGGGGGTGATCGCGACCAGGCCGGCCACCGCGCCGGAGGCGGCGCCGAGGGTGGTCAGGTGTCCGTCGCGGATCTTCTCCAGGAACAGCCAGCCGAGCATCGCCGCGGCGGTGGCGATCTGGGTGTTGATCAGGGCCCGTCCGGTGACGCCGTCGGCGGCCAGCCAGGAGCCGGCGTTGAAGCCGAACCAGCCGAACCACAGCAGCCCGGCGCCGATCATCACCAGCGGCAGGTTGTGCGGGCGCATCGGGTCGCGCTTGAAGCCGACCCGCTTGCCGATCACCAGGACCAGGGCCAGTGCCGCGATGCCCGCGTTGATGTGTACGGCGGTGCCGCCGGCGAAGTCGATCACGCCCTTCTCGAACAACCAGCCGTCCGCGGCCCAGACCCAGTGCGCGACGGGGAAGTAGACCAGGGTGACCCAGAACGCGACGAACAGGGCCCAGGCGGTGAACTTGGTGCGGTCCGCGACGGCGCCGCTGATCAGCGCGGGGGTGATGATCGCGAACATCAGCTGGAAGGCCGCGAACACCGTGACCGGGATCGTGTAGCCGTCCCACAGTTCCGCGACTCCGATGTCGCGCATGCCGTACCAGTCCAGGTTGCCCACAAGGCCGCCGAAGGCGTCCGTGGAGAACGTCATGGAAAACCCGTAGAGCACCCACAGCACCGTCACGACAGCCAGGCAGATGAAGCTCATCATCAACATGTTCAGGACGCTCTTCACGCGGACCATGCCGCCGTAGAAGAACGCCAGCCCGGGCGTCATGAGCATCACCAGTGCGGCGCTCAGGAGTACGAATGCGGTGTTACCCGTGTCCATACTCTGCCTCTCTTCTCCGTGGCCCCGGCCGACCTCCGGGAGCTCATGGGAAGGAGCTTCGGGGTGTGAGGTTTCACGCCGTGGCGCCCCGTGTTTCGCCGACGTGACGCTTGCCGCACGAGTGTTTCGGGCGGATGAACGTCCGCTCACGCCTGCGAACGGCCGGATCCCGCCGGTCACCGAGACCGTCCCGGCCGGTCGCCGGGAGTGTCCGAGGGGTGTCCGCGGGGTGAGCGGAACACGTCCCGCACACGGCCCGTCGACGACATCTGACGCACCGTCAGTTAGCTGCTCTCCACACCTTGTTCCCGCAGGTCGACACGTGCCGACGACCGGCGGCGCGCCGGCTCGCGACGGACGTTTTCGACCCGCTAACGGTTGCGATGAATCCATTGACATTGATCGCGCCCACTGCCGTAATTAATCACCGCGCTTAACTGACGACCCGTCAAGGCACGTGTCACCACCGGTGATCCGGCCGACCCGGGCCTCGTCGCCTCGGCGCGGGTGTACCACCGCACGGAATGTTCAACAGACCTCGTCAACCGACCAGACCAGCGAGAGGGGGTGACACCGTCGTGTTGCGCCTGCTCGGTCGCAAGTTGCTGGCCCTGATTCCGGTGCTGTTCCTGGTCACGTTCGCGACCACGGCCCTGCCCGACCTGGTGGACGGTTCACCGGTCGCCCAGATGCTCGGCCCCGGTTCCACGCCGCAGGACCTGAAGGACCTGGAGCACGAGTTCGGGTACGACAAGTCGCTGCCCGTCCGATACGTGACCTGGGTGGGCAATGCGCTCACCGGCGACCTCGGGGAGTCCCTGAAGACCCGGACCTCCGTGATGGACGGCATCGCCGAACGTTTCCCGGTGACCCTGGAACTCGCCGTCTTCGCCCTGCTCATGGCCCTGATCGTGGCCGTGCCGCTGGGTGTGTGGACGGCCGCCAAGGCCGGCGGCCGGGTGGACCGCGTGATCGGCGGCGTCTCCTCCGGGCTGCTGTCCATCCCCACCTTCGTGAGCGTGTTCATCCTCGTCTACTTCTTCGCCAACCCGAAGATGATGCTCGCGTTCAAGCCGACCGGGTGGGAGTACATCTCGGTCGACTTCGCCAAGAACATCGAGTTCGCGTTCCTGCCCGCGCTCGCCCTCGCGCTCGCCGAGATCCCGCAGTTCCAGCGCCTGTTGCGCAGCGACATGCTGGCCACGCTGCAGGAGGACTTCATCCTCACCGCGCGCTCCAAGGGCCTGTCCACGCCGTACGTGCTCTTCCGGCACGCGTTGCGGCCCTCGTCGTTCTCGCTGCTGACCGTCTCCGGGCTGACCCTGGGCCGGTTGATCGGCGGCACCGTCATCGTCGAGTCCTACTTCGCCATCCCCGGCCTCGGACAGGGCATGTACCAGGCGATCAACGGCAAGGACATCCCCGTCGTGCAGGGCACGGTCGTGGTCATCGCGCTGATCTACGTGCTGCTCAATACGCTCGTGGACATCGGCTACTCCCTCATCGACCCGAGAGTGAGGGCCCGATGAGCACACTCGAAACCGCCCCCGCCGTCGGCGAGACCCCCGCGACGGTGGCCGCCGCCAAGAGCGGCAAGGCGCGCAAGCGGCCGAGCTTCCTGCTCTGGTTCGCCATCGCGTGGATGGCCGTCGTCCTGCTCGGCGCGCTGCTCAGCCTGGTCGCCTCCGACGTGTTCCCGCACGGGTACGACAAGGCGTTCGGCGAGGCCAAGCAGGCACCGTTCTCCAGCTGGCCGGAATTCCTCGGCACCGACGGCCTCGGCCGCAGCCACCTGACCCGGCTCGCCTTCGGCGCGCGCGTATCGATGATCGTCGCGCTGGTGTCGGTCGTGGTCGGCGTGCTCGTCGGCGGCCTGCTCGGCCTGGTCGCCGCTTACTTCCGCGGCGTCACCGAGATGGTCATCGACCTGTTCTCCGACGCGCTGCTCGCCTTCCCGCCGCTGATCCTGCTGCTCGCGCTGTCCTCGGTGTACGAGCCGTCGCAGACCAGCATCACCGCGGGGCTCGCCGTGCTCACCATCCCCGGCTTCACCCGGCTGACCAAGGCGAGCGCGATCGCCCAGTCCAACCGCGAATACGTCACGGTGGCCAAGGCGATGGGCGCGGGTCCGGGTCGGATCATCTTCAAGGAACTGCTGCCCAACACCTTCCCCGCGGTGATGTCCTACTCGGTGATCGTGATGGCCGTGCTGATCGTCGCGGAGGGCTCGCTGTCCTTCCTCGGGCTCAGCATCCCGCCGCCGATGCCCAGTTGGGGCGGCATGATCAACTCCGCGAAGGACGATCTGTCGCTGTATCCGTCCCAGGTGTTCGTGCCCTGCGCCGTGTTGTTCTTGACCGTCTTCTCGCTCAACGTCATCGGCGACCGGCTGCGCGCGAAGTTCGACGTCCGCGACACCAAGCTGTAGCCGCGGCACCGGCGACGGCCCCCCGAACGGCCGTCGCCGGCGCCCTGCTTCGACCCCATCACACAGACGGGACCGCTCTCATGAATGGGATCCAACGGCCGCGCGGCACGAAGGTGGCGTGGTGACCATGGCGGAGCCGACCACGACCGGCTCGCCCACGCCGGACGAACCCCTGCTGCGGGCCGAGGACCTGCGGGTGCACCTGGACACCCCGCGCGGCCTGCTCAAGGCCGTGGACGGCGTGTCCTTCGCCATCGAACGCGGCGAAACCCTCGGCCTGGTCGGCGAGTCCGGCTCGGGCAAGTCGATGCTGGTGCGCTCGCTGATGGGCATCTGCCCCTCGATCGCCAACATCCGGGGCAGCGTGCGCCTGGACGGACGCGAACTGGTCGGGGTTCCGCGCAAGGAGGCCCGGAAGATCTGGGGAAACCGGATCGCGATGGTCTTCCAGGACCCGATGACCTCGCTCAACCCGGTGTTGCGGATCGACCGCCAGCTCACCGAGTCGATGCGGCTGCACCTGGGCCTGGGCAAGAAGGAGGCCGGCGAGCGGGCGATCGAACTGCTCACGCTGGTCGGCATCCCCGAACCGCTCAAGCGCTCCCGGCAATACCCGCACCAGCTCTCCGGCGGCATGCGCCAGCGGGTGACCATCGCGATGGCGCTCGCCTGCGACCCCGACGTGCTGATCGCGGACGAGGCCACCACCGCGCTCGATGTGACCGTGCAGCGGCAGATCCTCGACCTGCTCCAGGAGATCCAGGCCGAACGCGGCATGGGCATGATCCTGGTCAGCCACGACCTGGGCGTGGTGGCCGGACGCACCGACCAGATCGCCGTGATGTACGCCGGTCGGATGGTCGAACACTCGCCCACCGCGGACCTGTTCGCGCATCGCCGGCACCGCTACACCGAGGCCCTGCTCGGCGCCGTGCCGCGCCTGGACGTACCGCGGGACCAGCGGCCGCGCGCGATCCCGGGCAGCCCGCCCGACCTGATCACGCTCGCCTCCGGGTGCGCGTTCGCGGCCCGCTGCGGCGCGGCCGACGACCTGTGCCGCGCGCAACGCCCCGAGCTGGGCGAGGACTTGGGCACGCACCGGTTCGCCTGCCACCACCCGGTCGGCACCGACGCACCGGCCGACGGCGCCGCCGACGCCGCCTCGGGCACCGGCGCCGACGAGAAGCCGTCCCTGATGAAGGAGACCCCCGCATGACGGCCGACGACACCGCGCCGGGCGCGCTCGCCCTCGACGACAAGCCCGCGGCCGTCACGGGTACCGACCCGCTGCTCACGGTCACCGACCTGGTCCAGCGTTTCCGGGTCCCCGGCGGGATGATGAACGCGGTCGCCGGGGTCAGCTTCGAACTCGGCCGCGGCCGCACCCTCGGCCTGGTCGGCGAATCCGGCTGCGGCAAGTCCACCCTCGCCCGCGCGATCCTGCAGCTGACCAAGCCGTCCGAGGGCTCGGTGCGGTTCGACGGGCAGGAGTTGACCACGCTGCCCAAGGCGGGCCTGCGCACCATGCGCCGGCGCATCCAGATGGTGTTCCAGGACCCCATCTCGGCGCTGAACCCGCGCCGGAAGATCTTCGACATCGTCGCCGAGGGTTTGGTCATCTCCGGCCTGCCCGCCGAGCAGATCCGCCCGCGCGTGGAGGCGGTATTGCGCCAGGTGGGGCTGGACCCGGAGCTGGTCTCCGATCGCCGGCCGCACCAGTTCTCCGGCGGCCAGTGCCAGCGGATCGCCATCGCCCGGGCCATGGTCGTCGACCCCGACCTGCTGATCTGCGACGAACCGGTGGCGTCGCTCGACGTGTCGGTACAGGCGCAGGTGCTGGACCTGCTCGACGAGATGAAGCACCGTACCGGCGTGTCGATGATCTTCGTCGCGCACGACCTCGCGGTGGTGCGCAACATCAGCGACGACGTCGCGGTGATGTACCTGGGCACCATCGCCGAGACCGGGGACACCGCGGCGATCTACGACACGCCCGCGCACCCGTACACCCGGGCCCTGCTGGACGCGGTGCCCGCACCCGACCCGGCCGCCGCCCCGTCCGGTCCCGCGCTCGGCGGCGAGATCCCCTCGCCGATGAACCCGCCCAGCGGGTGCCGGTTCCGCACTCGTTGCCCGATCGCCCGCGCGCAGTGCGCCACGCATGTGCCCACGCTGCGCGAGATCGCGCCGGGGCACCGGGTCGCGTGTCACTTCCCGCTGGTGGGCGAGGCGGCGGTGTTCGCCGACGAGGCGACCACCGGCGCGCCGAAGGCCGAGGCCGCGCCCGCCGCCGTGCAGGCCGCGGACGCCGAACCGGCCGCGGAGCCCGGTTCCGAGGCCCCGAAGCAGGACTGACGCACTCTCGTCCGACGCGGTACGGCCCACGACCGGCCGTACCGCGTCGCTGTGCGTACACAGCCGTGTCCGGGTCGGTCGATCGAGGCCCGAATCGGGCATCCCGCCCTCGATGCGACACGTGTCGAGCTATAGCCTCACGGCGCTGACCGCGCTGTTCGCGCGGCAACCGGCCTCCGGCCGGCCTGCTCCACGCTTGAGGACGTTTTCTGTGGCACACGCACGACCTTTCGCCCTTCGGGCCCGCCGCCGCGCCGCCGCCGTCGTCGCGGTGATCGGCCTGCTGGCCGCGGCCGGCTGCGGCTCCGACTCCGGTGAGCCGCCCAGCGCGGTGGGCACGCCCCGGGCCGGTGGCTCGCTGGACATCCTGGCCACCTCCGACGCGCGCAGCCTGGACCCCTTCCTGCCCTCCTACGCCGCGCAGGCCGACGGCAACCGGATGGCGGCGCTGTACGACAGCCTGCTGTGGACGAACCCGGTCACCGGCTCCGTACAGCCGCAGTTGGCGGAGAGCCTGAACCCGGTGGAGGGCAGCGGGAACAAGATCTGGAGCCTGCGCATGCGGCCCAATCTGAAGTTCACCGACGGCACCGTCTTCGACGCCGCGGCGGTCAAGATCAACTGGGACACGCATGCGGTCCCCACCACCAACTCCCGCCAGCGCGACGCCACCGTGGGGATGAAGAGCCAGATCGGCGCGGACGCGCTGGAGCTGCGGATCATCCTGGACAAGCCGAACGGCAACTTCGACCGCCTGGTCGCGCGCAGCCTGTCCTTCATCGCCTCGCCCAAGGCGATCGCCGAGGGCGTCGACAAGCTGGCCGAACACCCGGTCGGCGCCGGTCCGTTCATGCTGGCCCCGGGCGGTTGGGTCAAGGGCGACCACCTGACCCTGGTGAAGAACCCGACCTACTGGCAGGGTCCGGCCAAGCCGTACCTGGACTCCATCACGTTCCGCTACGAGTCCAGCGGCACCGCGGCGGTCGACCGGGTGAAGAAGGGCCGGGCCGATGTCGCGAACGTCAGCGACGCGTTCACCCTCAAGGCCGCGCGCGCGGCCGGGATCGGGGTCGAGACCCTGGCACTGTCCGGCGGGCAGTTGCTCAGCTTCGACACCTCCGGCGGCCCGACCGCCAACCCGGACGTGCGGCGCGCGATCGTGCTGGCGCTGAGCAGCGAGGAGATCAACCGGCGCGTGTTCGGCGGCGCCGGCACCCCCGCCCGCGGCATCTTCAATCAGTCCACCGCGCTGGCCAATCCGCAGTTGTCGGCGCCGGAGAACAAGCCGCAGCAGGCGGCCGAGCTGTTCGCCAAGGTGACCGACAAGGGCGCCAAGCCGATGCGGATCAAGTTCATCGCGCCCAAGAGCGCCGCGATCGACGAACTCGGCCGCTACATGAAGGAGACGCTGGAGAAGTTCCCCGGTGTCACCCTCGACGTGGAGACCGCCGACCTCTCCGAGTTCGTCAAACGATCGAATCTGGCCGACGCGTTCGACGTCAAGGTCAGCCAACTCCTCGCCGACGACCCGGAGCCGGTGGTCTACCAGTACCTGCACCGCGGCAGCCCGAGCAACTGCTGCTTCTACGGCGACGACGCGGTGGACCGCGCGCTGGACGACGCGCGCAACACCACCGACCCCTCCCGCCGGCGCGCCGCCTACACCCAGCTCCAGCTGCAGTTGGACCGCGACATGCCGCTGTGGGTCTACCAGGAGGCGGTGGTCGCGGGCGTGTTCCACTCCGGGGTCACCGGCGTGCAGCTGTGCAACGACGGCATCTTCCTGTTCGACCGGCTCGGCAAAAAGGGCTGACTGGTCATCAGAAGTACAACGGTGACCCGATCTTGATGGACCCGTTCGCCGGAAGGCAGTAGAAAGGGACGGCGCCCTTACCAGTCGGTTCGTGGAGGCCGGGAATCATTCCTCGATTCCCGGCCTTCACGCATCTCGTCTCCAGGTCGCAGACAGTCGAGTACTCCCGTACACCCCGTACCACCGCACGACCGCACAACCGCACGGACGCACCACCATGCTCCACCCGGGGCACCGTCGCCCTCTCCCCCCGAGTCGGCCGGCGCCCCCGGCACCAAGCACGTCCGCCGCCCGGGCCCGGTTGCCCGGACGGTCCGTCAGGTGAAGGTTGGCCTTGCAGTGACTCGTACTTCCCTGTTGTCCCTTCGATCCTCGTGTCGTACCCGCCGCCGAATAGTCGCGCTGCTCGCGGCGACCGCGCTGGCCGGCGGCCTCGCCGGCTGCGGGAACGACGACGACACCAAACCGTCGGCCGCGGGCACGCCCAAGCAGGGCGGCTCGCTCACGATGAGCCTCCCGGGCGACTCCACGAGCCTGGACCCCTTCTCCACCTCGTACGTGAACGTCGCCGACGGAAGTCGGATGTCCGCGCTGTACGACTCGCTGGTGTGGACCGATCCCACCACCGGCAGCGTGCGCCCGCAGCTCGCCGAGTCGCTGGCCGTCCTCGGCAGCAAAGCCGACACGTGGCGACTCAAGCTCCGCCCCAACGTGAAGTTCAGCGACGGCACGGTGTTGGACGCCGAGGCGGTCCGCTTCAACTGGGACCGGCACAAGGACCCCAAGATCGGTTCCTTCCAGCGGGGCGCGGCGAGCAACATCCTCTCGCTCACCGTCAGCGACCCGCTCACGCTCGACATCAAACTGATCTCCGAGAACGCGAACTTCGACCACCTGGTGACCCGTTCGCTCGCCTTCATCGCCTCGCCCACCGCACTGCGGGCCAGCCCGACCGGAATCGCCGACAAGCCGGTCGGCGCGGGCCCCTACAAGCTGGTGGCGTGGGAGCGTGGGGTCAAGCAGACCTTCACCCGCAACCCCGACTACTGGCAGCGCGAGAAGGGGCTGCCGCACCTGGACAACCTGACCATCACCGTCGACACGGACGTCACCCACTCAGTGGCGGCGGTCGACGACGGCAAGACCGATCTCACCGTCGCGGTGGACCCCCTCGCCGTCGCGCAGGGCGAGGACAAGAAGCTCGGCGTGTTGCGGATCGGCCTCAACGGCGGCCAGATGGTCGTGTTCAACATGAACGTCGCGCCGTTCAAGGACCTGCGCGCCCGCCGCGCGTTCGTCTTCGCGTTCAGCGGCGCCGAGATCAACCAGAAGTTCTTCGGCGCCAAGGGCATCCCCGCCAAGGGCATCTTCGCGGCGTCCTCCCCCGTCGCCAACATCCAGCTGGCCGCGTCGGAGAACGACAAGCAGCGGGCGAAGGAACTCTTCGACGACGTCACCGCGAACGGCACCAAGCCGATCAAGTTCACGTACTGGGTGCCGCAGGCGCCGGCCTCGATCCGGGTCGCGGAGTACATGAAGCAGGTGCTCGGCACGTATGCCGGCGTCGAGATGGAGGTCAAGGTCGTCGACATCGCGACCTACGTCAAGACCGTCCGCGGCGGCGGCAGCACCGAGTGGCAGGCCGCCCTCGGACAGCAGTGGATCGACGACCCGGAGCCGGGCATCTACGATCTCCTGCACGGCAAGAGCATGACGAACAACAGCGGTTACGAGAACGCCTCGGTCGACACCGCGCTCGAGGACGCGCGCAAGACGACCGACCCCGCGGCCCGACGTGACGCGTACACGCGTGTACAGCTGCAGGTGAACAAGGACATGCCGTTCTGGGTCTACCAGGAAGCGGTCACCGCCGCGATCTACGCCCCCAGGATCACCGGCGTCCAGCTGATGAACGACGGGATCGTCCTGTGGGACCGGATCGGAACCACCGGCTAGTCGTTCCACCTCGTCCCGCCCGGAATCCGTGAATCCGGGCGGGACGCCCCCGGCGCATCCGGGTCCGTCCCTCCCCCGAACCGCGGACGGGCCCGATCCCTCCGCCGATCCGCGCCCTCGCACCACAGCGCTACCGCACTTTTGGAACGACTGCACCGACGCACGACGCACGTTCGAACCCCACAGTGATAGGTAGGTAGGCTGGCAGTGGTACCCGATAAGAAGACACCCTTACCACCAGGACGCCGGGGCCCGCGCCGCCGGCTCTCGCTCGCCCTCGCGCTCGCGGCGGCGACGGCGTTGGCCGCGGCGGGTTGCGGGCTGGGCTCGTCCGACTCCAAGGGCTCGTCCGACGAGCCCCCACACGGCGGTTCGGTGACGATCCTGATGCCGGGCGAGGAACGCGGGCTCGATCCGTTCACCGCGTCCTACTCCAGCATCGCCGACTCGAACCGTCTCTCCGCGCTGTACGACGTCCTCGTGTGGACCGATCCGACCACCGGCGGGGTGCGCCCGAAACTGGCCGAGTCGCTGGTGTCGGACCAGACCTCGCGGATCTGGACGCTGACGCTGCGCCCGGACGTGCGCTTCACCGACGGCAGCCTGCTCGACGCCGGCACGGTCAAGGCCAACTGGGAGGCGCATCGCGACCCTTCGGTGCGTTCGCTGGTCGGCGGCCCGCTGCAGAAGGTGCAGCTGACCGAGGTGTCGGCGCTCCAGCTGAAGATCGAACTCCCGTCTCCCAATGCGAACTTCGACCACACGGTCGCCCGCAACCTCTCGTTCGTGGCACCCCGGCGACTGGCCGCCACCCCGGAGGGCCGCTTCGAGCTCAAGCACGCGCCGGTCGGCGCGGGCCCGTTCAAGCTCAAGAGCTGGGAGCCGGGCAGGGAGCTGCGTCTGGAGCGCAACCCCCAGTACTGGCAACACGATCGCCCCTATCTGGACGAGGTGGTCTTCCGGGTCGACAAGGACGCGGAGTCGGGCAACAAGACGATCCGCGCGAAGCGGGCCGACCTCACGCTGAGCACCGATCCGCAGAGCATCGCCCAGGCTCGCGCGGACGGGCTCGTCGTCGAGGACGCCCGGCTCAACGGCGGCCTGATGGTCGCCTTCAACGTGCGCAAGGGCCCCTTCCAGGACCCGAACGCCCGCCGGGCGGTGGCGCTCGCGCTGAGCAGTACGGAGATCAATCGGCGCTTCTACGGCGGCCGGGACGACTCGGCGCGGGGCATTTTCGACGCCTCCTCGCCGCTGGCGAACGTCAACCTGGCCGCACCGGAGAACCGACCGGAGGAGGCCAGGGCGCTGTTCGCGCAGATCACCGCGAACGGGAAGAAATCGTTCGTCTTCCGCTATCTGGTGCCCGACGCGGGCAAGATGCGGGACACCGCCGAATACATCCGGCAGACCCTGGAGGGCTATCCGGGCGTGACCGTGATCGTCGAGGTCACCGACATGGCCTCGCTGGTGACCCGGCTGGCCGGCAACGACTTCGACGCCACGGTGTGTCAGCTGTGGGCCGACGACGTGGAACCGACGATCTATCAGTTCCTGTACAGCAAAGCCGGGTTGAGCAATATCACCGGTTACGCCAACGACGTCGTGGACGCCGCCCTGGAGGACGGCCGACGCTCCACCGACGCCGCCTCGCGACGCGACGCCTACACCCGACTGCAGAACCAGGTCAATCGTGATCTGCCGTTCTGGGTCTACTCGTCGGCGGTGATCGGCGCGGTCCACCGCTCCGACGTGGTCGGGATCCAGCTGTACAACGACGGGCTGATCCACTTCGACGCCATCGGGCGGCGCTGATGGACGGCTGACCCCACAGACCCGGCCGGGTGGCCGCCACGACGCCGCGCTTCGGGCGCCGCCGGCACCACCCGGCCGTGCACCACCGCACCACCACATCCGGTCCGAACGGGGACCGGTGTGCCTTGTGACAACGGAGGAGTCACATGAGCAAGCACCACGGCACCATCGCACGACGGCGTACGGCGACCCTCGCCGGCGCCTCGGTCCTGGCCCTGACCCTCGCCGCGTGCGGCGGCGGTGACGACGCCCCGGGCGGAAAGGCGGACCCGAACGCCTCGGCGGGCGCGAAGAAGGGTGGCAACCTCACCCTGCTGACCGTGTCCGACGCCCGCAGCATGACGCCGTTCAACGCGTCCTACGCGGCGGTCACCGACCTCAACCGCATGCTCGCGGTCTACGACGCGCTGTTCTACGTGGACAACACGCAGAACAAGGTCGTCCCGCAGATCGGCGAGAGCCTGAAGAGCGACGACGGCGGCAAGACCTGGGAGCTCAAGGTCAAGCCGAACGTCAAGTTCAGCGACGGCACCCCGCTGGACGCCGCGGCGGTCAAGTTCAACTGGGAGATGCACGCCAAGCCGGAGGTGCTCAGCCAGCACCGCCCGGCCGCGTCCGGCCTGGGGTTGGAGGTGGCCGACCCGCTCACGCTCAGAGTCACCCTGCCGATGCCGAACGCCAACTTCGACCGCACCGTGGCCACGGAGTTGTCCTACATCGAGTCGCCCAAGCAGTACGGGATCGACCCGAAGGGCGAACGGCCGGTCGGCGCGGGCCCGTTCATCCTCAAGACCTGGAACCGGGACAGCCAGATGGTGTTCGAGAAGAACCCCAACTACTGGCAGGGCGCGGACAAACCGTATCTGGACACGCTGACCATCAAGGTGGTCAACGACGTCAAGCAGCAGGTCGACACGATCAAGGCCGGCGGCGCCGACATCACCTTCACGATCGACGCGCAAAAGACCAAGGCCGCCCAGGAAGCGGGCCTGGGCGTCACCCCGTTCACCCTCGACGGCGGCCAGATGATCGTGTTCAACACCTCACAGGCGCCGTTCGACGACCCGCGCGCCCGCCGTGCGGTCGCGCTCGCGCTCGACCCGGCCGACCTGAACCAGAAGATGTTCGCGGGCACGGCGACCCCGGCCAAGAGCATCTTCCACAGCGGCAAGAACTTCACCGACTCCACCGCCGTGCAGCCGAGCCCGAACAAGGTCGAGGCGCAAAAGCTCTTCGACGAGTTGGCAGGCGAGGGCAAGCCGGTCAAGTTCAACTACCTGGTCCCGGAGAACCCGACCTCCAACGCGACCTCCGAGTACACCATGACGGCGCTGAACGCCTTCAAGAACGTCGAGGTCAAGCTCGACAAGGCCGAGGTCGGCAGTTACTACCTGCGACTGACGGTGCAGAAGAACTACACCGCCGCGCTCTACCAGATCTGGTCGAGCGACCCGGAACCGATCCTGTTCAACAGCCTGTTCTCGCAGACCCCGCTGAACTTCACCGGCTACAAGAGCCCCGAGGCGGACGCGGCGCTGATCAAGGGCCGCTCCACCACCGACGAGACGGTGCGCAAGGCCGCCTACGCGGATCTGCAGAAGGCGCTGGTCAAGGATCTGCCGATGCTCGCCTACCAGGAGGCGGTCACCAACATCATCTCCGGCCCCCGGGCCGTGGGTGTGGTCGGCGTCCAGGACGGTGGCATGCTGATGGACCGGGTCGGGCTGAAGTAGCCGATCCCGCGCGCCGGATCGACCCCGGCCGGATCCGACGCATCGTCACCGACGGTGTCCGGGAGGCCCGTTCGCACATCGCGGACGGGCTTCCCGGCCGGTTCCGCGGGGCCGTGCGGGGCGAGATTCCGACACGATTCAACGACTGCCTGTAACGATGTAACAGATCGGCGTACAGGTCGTGCATGTTGCGCCGAGTGGATCTACGGTGTGCCGCACGCAGTACCGATTCGGCAGTCCCCGCTCCACGCTCCACGCTCAAGGCTCCCGGCACCACTTGTGTTGTTCCCCGGCGGAGGTGGCAAGAACGTTGTCTGCACGACGCACGACCGCACGTCGCACTGCTCTGGTCTCGATGACGCTGGCTCTCGGCATCACGGCCACCGCGTGTGGCGGTTCGGACGACTCGAAGTCCTCGGGCGGCAATCAGTCCGCGGTCCAGGGCGAGGCCAAGTCCGGTGGCGGCATGACCATGCTGGCCGTCCAGGACTCCGCCTCGCTCGACCCGTTCAAGGCATCCTCGGTCGCGGTGGCGGACGAGCCGCGCCTGGCGGCGCTGTACGACCCGCTGTT
Organism: Embleya australiensis; assembly: GCF_051903075.1. NCBI lineage: Bacteria > Bacillati > Actinomycetota > Actinomycetes > Kitasatosporales > Streptomycetaceae > Embleya > Embleya australiensis. The sequence goes on along the minus strand of NZ_CP182422.1, from coordinate 5,177,487 downwards.
CTACATAGACAAGGACAACTCGGTCAAGCCGCACCTGGGCGAGGCGCTGACCACCGCGGACAACGGCAAGACGTGGCTGCTCAAGCTCCGTCCCGGGGTCGTGTTCTCCGACGGCACGCCGCTGAACGCCGAGGCGGTCAAAACCAACTGGGACATGCACGCCAAGGCCGACGTACAGTCCCTGCACCGCCAGATCGCCGCCGGGCTGACCACCAAGGTGGTCGACCCGAACACCATCGAGATCACCCCGCTCGGCATGCCGAACGCCAACCTCGACCGGGCGATCGCGATCGACCTGACCTACATCGCCTCGCCCGCCTCGCTGGCCAAGGGTCCGGACGAGTACCGCAACCGGCCCGTGGGCGCGGGGCCGTTCAAGCTGGAGAGCTGGACGCGCGGCAGCCAGCAGGTCTTCGTCAAGAACGAAAAGTACTGGCAGAAGGACAAGGGTCTGCCCAAGCTGGACAAGCTGACGATCAAGAACGTGCCGGACATCAAGCAGCAGTACAGCACCGTCACCAGCGGTGGCGCCGACGTGTTCGTCAGCTCCGACAACGCCACCATCGCGCAGGCGGAGAAGGAGATCGGCGTCGTCCAGCGCACGGTCGACGGCGGCCAGATGATCCAGTTCAACATGACCCGGCCGCCGTTCGACGACCTGCGGGCGCGTCAGGCGATCACGCTGGCCCTGGACCCGGCCGGCATCCCCAAGACGCTCGCCAACGGCTACGTGCCGGCGAAGGGCTTCTTCGCCCAGAAGTCGCCGTTCTACGACCCGGCCGCCGTGCAGGCCGCACCGGACAAGGCCAAGGCCAAGCAGCTCTTCGACGAGCTGGAACGGGAGGGCAAGAAGGTCGAGTTCACCTACCTGCTGCCGCAGAACCCGTCGTCGATCAAGGTCGCCGAGTGGATGCAGACCCAGCTGGCCGACTACAAGAACGTGTCGATGAAGCTGGAGCCGCTGGAGATCGGCGCGTACGTCGAGAAGTACGCGTTCCGCAAGGACTTCCAGGCGATGCTCTTCCAGCAGTGGCTGGCCGACCCCGAACCGGTGACCTTCAACAACTGGTTCTCCAAGAGCCCGACCAACTTCGTCGGCTGGAAGAGCGACGCGGTGGACGCCGCGCTGCTGACCGGCCGCAACTCCACCGACCCGGCCGTGCGCAAGAAGGCCGCCTCGGACCTGAGCAAGGCGATGGTCGCCGACCTGCCGGCGTGGACCTACGCGGAGTCCTCGATCGCGGTGATCTCCAACAAGAAGATCACCGGCGTCGTGCAGTTCAACACCGGCGTCTTCTTCATGGACCGGATCGGGTTCAAGTAGTCGCCGAACCCTCGCGCGCGTCGGCCCCCTCCCGGGTGTGGGAGGGGGCCGACGCGCGTCACGCGGTGGGAAACGGCGCCTCGGGCAGCTCTCGCGCCACCCGGGCGGCCAGCGCGCGCACCGCCGCGTCCGCCGGGAAGGCGCCCACCAATGCCTCGACGGTGCGCCGCAACCGTACGATCAGCCGCTCCGAGCGCACCCGGAAGGCTATCTCCAGGGCCGCTGCGGCCTGTTCCACCGCAGCCCCCGGGTTGCGCTCGATCAGGAACACGGTGGCCAGCCCCACCCGGGCAAGCGCCAGGCTGCGCACGTACTCGCCGGTGCCCTGGAGCAGCCGCACCGCCTCGCCCAGCCGCTCCTTCGCCGGGGCCACGAACCCCGGTCTGGTGTAGGCGAGATCCCGGAACGCGTGACCGCTCTCGGCGAGCAGTTCGGCCCGGTCGAAGTAGCGGATCCAGTCCGGCTCGAACTCCGCCCTGGTGTCGGCCAGCGCCTGTTCGGCCAGCCCCAGCGCGCGCCGGCATCGGTCCGCGTCGCCGAGCGCGGCATACGCCCGGCCCTCCAGCGCGTACAACATCGCCTGGAGCGCGGTACTGCCCGTGTCCCGGCTGCCGTACTGCGCCAGGTGGATCAACTCCAGTGCATCCTCGGACAGTTCGTAGTGGATCATCTGCCGCGACATCACCCCGAGCACATTGGCCCCGAACGGCGCGTCGTCGCACTCCTTCGCCGCGTGCAGCGCGAGCACCATGTACTTCTGCGCGCCCGGCTGCAGGCCGGTGTCGTAGGACATCCACCCGGCCAGCAGCGCGAGTTCGGCGGTCAGCCCGAGCAGCCGGGCGCGCACGGCGGGCGGATGTTCGTCGCGCAGCAGGTCGGTGAGCCCGTTGAGCTGCCCGATCACCGCCTTGCGCCGCAGTCCGCCGCCGCCCTGCATGTCCCAGCGCCGAAACAGCCGGACCGTCTCGTCCAGGTGCTCGGTCGCACCGGCCGGCAGCCGCGCGAAGCGCCTCGGCCTCACGCCCCGTGCGCTCGCCGGGCGGCCCGGGACCACCGCGGGGAGCGATACCGGCAGCGGCGCCGACCAGCGCTGCAACGGCTCCACCAGGTCCCGACCCGCGGCCAGCCGCAGCGCGGGGCCGACGAACTCCTGGCGGCCCAGCAGCAGATCGCCGCGCGTGTACTCGCCGAGGATGTCCACCACCGTCTCGAAGGTCCACGGCAGGTCCACGCCGAAGTCGCCGTGCGGCTCGTCCGGCTCGCGCAGCCCGAGTTCGTCGATGCTGACCACACGCCCGAAGCGCCGGGTGAACAGCTCTGCCAGGATCTGCGGTATCGGCTCGCGCGGCTGCTCGCCGTCCAGCCAGCGGCGCACCCGCGAGGTGTCGGTGCTGACGTGCGGGGCGGACATCGCCTTCGCATGGCGGTTCACCTGGCGCGCCAGTTCGCCCTTCGACCAGCCGCTGCGCGCGAACCAGGCCGAGAGCCGATCGTTGGGCTGCCGCCCGCCGTCCGGCTCGGGTTCGTCGGCGCACCCGCCGTCCCGCGCTCGCGTCGTCGCCACCGCATCGCCCCCATGCCCTCAGCGGTCCGGCCGGTCAGGCGTCGGGCCCCGATGGGAAACCGTACGCGCAGGCCCGTTCGCCGAACGTATTCCGACTCGCGCGCAGGTGCCGGTCGATATCGCAAACGCCACGCTTCGCCACCCCGCGCGCCCGGGACGCGCTACGGGGGAGGCCACGTTTGACTGATCGGCGACGCGGTGTCACCGACGGCTGCCCGTTGCCGCCGTTCATATCGTGCGGACACCACGATCGTCGAGGTGACCTTATGCGGTCACAGCGTAACCAAAAGTAATGAGTGCCGTTGGGGAGGACATGGACATCATGCTCGGATCGCGCCGGCGCACGCGGGCCGCACTGTGGCAGGCGGTGGCCGAGTTCGCGGAGGAACGCGGCTGGCCGGTGGCCCAGGGGGCACATCTGGTCCGCGACGGACGCGGCACCCACTGTTCGTGCGGCCGTCGTACGTGTGCCGCGCCGGGCATGCACCCGGCCGACCCGCGCTGGTCCGAACGGGCCACCGCGTCGCCGGCGGCGGTGCGCTACCTGTGGTCGCAGTGGCCGGACAGCACCGTGGTGGTCCCCACGGGTCGGGTCTTCGACGCGATCAGCGTGCCGCGCGCGGCGGGCGCGCGGGCGCTGGCACGCCTGGAACGTATGGGCACCCCGCTGGGCCCGGTCCTGGCCACCCCGACCGGCCGGCTGGCGTTCCTGGTCGCCCCCGGAGCCGCCGCCGAACTCCCGCACCTGCTCTACCAAATGGGCTGGGACGACGCCGACCTGGACCTACGCTGCCACGGCACGGGCGACTACGTCTTCGCCCCACCATCCCCCATGGGCCTGCTCGGCCCGGTCGAATGGATCCGCCCCCCGGCCCCAGGCACCCCAATCCTCCCCGAAGCCCGCCTACTCCTGGGCACCCTCGCCTACACCTGCCACCGCCACGACACACCCCCCACAGGCCGATCCCTGTGGCTGGCCTCCTGACCAATCCACCCGGCCGCCACGGAGCCCCCAAAAGCCGCAACCTCCGGTCCCCTGAAACCCAAACCCCATCAGCCCGTCCGGCACTTGAGGACACCGGCCCGGAGGCCACCACAATCGGCAGCCTCAAACACCCAAAGCACCCAGCTCTCAGCCCGTCCGGCGTTTGAGGACACCCCGGCCGGAGGCCACCCAACGGCAGCCTCCGGCACCCGAGGCACCAAACCCCTTCAGCCCGTCCGGCGTTTGAGGACACCGGGCCGGAGGCCACCACCCAACCGCGACCTCCGGCGCAAACGACACCCGAACCATCCAGCCCGTCCGGCGTTTGAGGACACCCCGGCGCGGGCGAAGCCCAACCGCAGCCCGAAGACCCGCGCGCTCCGCGCCAACCCGCGCCTACTCCCCAATGAGCGCGTCCACGAACGCCGACGGCTCGAACGGCGCCAGATCGTCCGGCCCCTCCCCGAGCCCGATCAACTTCACCGGCACGCCCAACTCCCGCTGCACCGAAACCACGATGCCCCCCTTGGCGGTCCCGTCCAGCTTCGTGAGCACGATGCCGGTGATGTCCACCACCTCCGCGAACACCCGAGCCTGGACCAGCCCGTTCTGCCCGGTCGTGGCATCCAGCACGAGCAGCACCTCGTCCACCGGCCCGTGCTTCTCCACCACCCGCTTGACCTTGCCCAGCTCGTCCATCAGCCCGGTCTTGGTGTGCAGCCGCCCGGCCGTGTCCACGAGCACCGTGTCCACGCCCTCGGCGATGCCCTCCTTGACCGCGTCGAACGCGACGCTGGCCGGGTCCCCGGCCTCCGGCCCCCGCACGGTACGGGCGCCCACCCGCTCGCCCCACGTCTGCAATTGGTCGGCCGCCGCGGCACGGAACGTATCCGCCGCCCCCAGCACCACACTGCGCCCGTCGGCCACCAGCACCCGGGCCAGCTTGCCCGTCGTGGTGGTCTTCCCGGTCCCGTTGACGCCCACCACCAGCACCACGGCCGGCCGGTCGCCCGCCTCTCCCCCGGTGTGCCGGGCGGTCTTCAGCGTACGGTCCAGGTCCGGCCCGACCAGCGTGAGCAGTTCCTCGTGCAACAGCGCCCGCAGATCGGCCGGCGTCCGGGTACCGAGCACCTTCACCCGGGTACGAAGCCGGTCCACCAGCTCCTGCGTGGACGCGACGCCGACGTCGGCGGTCAGCAGGGTGTCCTCGATCTCCTCCCAGGTGTCCTCGTCCAGGTGCTCGCGCGCGAGCAGGGCCAGCAGCCCCTTGCCCAGCGAGGTCTGCGAACGGGCCAGCCGGGCCCGCAGCCGGACCAGCCGGCCGGCGGTGGGGTCGGGAATCTCCAGCGGCGCAGGTTCCGGCTCGGCCGGCACCACCACCGTGGTCTCCGGCAGGTCGACCGTGGCGACGGTACGCCGCGGCGCCTCGACGCTCGGCGCGGCCTCGTCACCGACACCCGGCTCGACCGGCGTGCGCGGCGGCGCCGGCGGGACGCCCTTGCGGCGCGAGCCGACCACGAACCAGCCGGCGGCGCCGAGGACGACAAGGGCAATGACGACGATCAGGATCACAGTCTCCATAGGACCTCCAGTCTCCCAGACCGCCCGGCGGCGAACCGCGACCGGCCGCCTCCGGCGGGTCCGCGCCCGGCGGGCGGTGCGATCACCCGGAGACCGTTGAATCCTGACACTGCGTCAGATAGCTTGCCGATGCCAAGCACCGTCCGGCCGACGACACGTGTCCGAGACGGCTCGGCCCGACCCGGAAGGTGTTCACGGTCCATGGCTGTCACGAATCTGCGGTTCAACCAGGTGCTCCCCGGTCTCGACCGGCAGGAGATGTCCGCCCGCTATCGGGCCACCGTCGAGATGGCGGCCTTCGCGGACAAGAACGGGTTCGACATGATCAGCCTGGAGGAGCACCACGGCGCGGACAACGCCTGGAGCCCGTCACCGCTGAGCACCGCGGGCGCGATCTTCGGCGCCACCGAACGCATCGGCGTGATCGTCTGCGCGCTGCTCGCCCCGCTCTACGACCCGATCCGGCTCGCCGAGGACATCGCCGTCCTGGACAACATCAGCGGCGGCCGGCTCTCCCTCGTCGCGGGCATCGGCTACCGGCCCGAGGAGTACGCGGCGCTCGGCAAGGAGTGGAAGCGGCGCGGGAAGATCCAGGACGAGGTCCTGGAGACCCTGCTCAAGGCGTGGACCGGCGAGCCGTTCGAATACCGCGGCACCACCGTACGGGTGACCCCGAAGCCGTTCACCGACCCGCACCCGATGGTCATGGTCGGCGGCACCGCGAAGGCGTCCGTGCGCCGCGCGGTCCGGCTGCGCCTGCCGTTCTACGCGGCGGCGCCGATCCCGGAGCTGGAGCAGTACTACTACGAACTCGCCGCGGAGGAGGGCTTCGAGGGCGGCTTCGCGATCCTGCCGCCGGTGAAGACCCGGATGATCTACTGCACCGAGGACCCGGACAAGGCGTGGGCCGAGTACGGCGAATACTTCCTGCACGAGGCCACCACCTACGCCGGCTGGCAGACCCCCGACATCGCCTCCGTCGTCGAGTCGTCGGCCACCACCGTGGCGGCGCTGCGCGAGGAGGGCATCTACTGCTGCCTCACCCCCGACGAGTGTGTCGAGATCGGGCAGGCCGGCGGTCTCACCGACGCGCTGATCCTGCACCCGCTGGTCGGCGGCCTGCCGATCGACGCGGGCTGGGCCAGCCTGCAGCTGTTCAACGACAAGGTCATGCCGCGCAACGTCCCGGCGTAACGCCTCTGCCGAGGGCCGCGCTCCGCCCCGGAGCGCGGCCCTCGGCCGGTCCGGGCCCACCACACCGCCCCGGGCGGGTCTCAGCGCACCGCCCCGCTCATCGGCTCGGCGTGCTCCGTCGCCTCCCGCCGATCCTCCTGCCGCAACCGCTGGCTGATCACCGTCGTCACGCCGTCGCCGCGCATCGAGACGCCGTAGAGCGCGTCGGCGACCTCCATCGTGCGCTTTTGGTGGGTGATCACGATCAGCTGCGAACTCTCCCGCAGCTCCGCGAAGATCCCGATCAGCCGCTGGAGGTTCATGTCGTCCAGCGCCGCCTCGACCTCGTCCATCACATAGAACGGACTGGGCCGGGCCTTGAAGATCGCCACGAGCAGGGCCACCGCGGTCAGCGAACGTTCGCCGCCGGACAACAACGACAGCCGCTTGACCTTCTTGCCCGGCGGCCGGGCCTCGACCTCGATGCCCGTGGTCAGCATGTCCTCCGGGTCGGTGAGCACCAACCGCCCCTCGCCACCGGGGAACAGCCGGGCGAACACCCCCACGAACTCCCGCGCGGTGTCGTGGAAGGCCGCGGTGAAGACCTGCTCGACCCGCTCGTCCACCTCCTTGACCACGGTCATCAGATCGCGGCGGGTCTTCTTCAGATCCTCCAACTGCTCGGTCAGGAAGTTGTGCCGCTCCTCCAGCGCGGCGAACTCCTCCAACGCGAGCGGATTCACCTTGCCGAGCTGTACATGCGCCTTCTCCGCCGCGCGCAGCCGCTTCTCCTGCTCGGCCCGGACGTACGGACGCGGCCGCGCCTCGGCCGAATCCGGATCGCGCGTCTCGCCCTCGGCCGGCAACGACGCGGGTACGAGGCGGTCCGGGCCGTACTCGGCGACCAGCCCCTCGGCCTCGATCCCGTGCTCCTCCAACGACCGGGCCTCCAACTGCTCGACCCGCAACCGCTTCTCCGCCCGCAACATCTCGTCCCGGTGCACCGAGTCGGTCAACTTCTCCAACTCGGCGGCGAACTCCCGGGACCGACCACGCTCGCGGGCCAGCTCCGCCTCGCACGCGGCCCGCGCCGCCTCCGCCGCCTCGCGCTCGGCGCCGGCGCGTGCCAAGGACGCCTCGACGTGGAGCAACAGCGTCTCCGCGCCCACGAGCACGGCCCGCGCGATCCGTGCCTCCACCGCCAACCGCTCCCGGCGCCGCGCGGCCGCCGCGCGCGCCTCCCGCTCCGCCCGCGCGCCGCGGTCCAGCGCGTCGGCCCGACCCGCGAGCGAGCGCACCCGCTCCTCGTGGGTGCGCACCGCGAGCCGGGCCTCCATCTCGGCCTGCCGCGCGGCGCTCGCCGCGCCCGCGAGCCGATCGCGCTCGGCGTGGTCCGGCTCCTCGTCGCCCTCGGCCGCGTTGTACTCCTCGGCGCTCTCCAGGCGGGCCGCCAACTCCTCGGCCTTCGCCTCCTCCTGCTCCCGCGCCGCCTCGGCCGTGGCCACCGCGCCCGCCAACCGCTCGGCCTCGCCCGCCGCCGCCCGGGCCTGCCCGCCGAGCCGACCCAGCTGCTGCGCGGCCGCGGCCACCCGGCGCTCCGCCTCGCGCCGCTCCGCCCGGGCCCGCTCGACCGCCGCCGCGGCCTCCCGCCGACCCGCCACCGCGTCGGCCAGCGCGTCCTTGGCCGCGGCGCACGCCCGGGTCAACACGTCCAACCGCGCGACCGCCTCGTCCACCGCGGCCTGCACCTCCAGCAGGCTCGGCGCACCGGCCGACCCGCCGGACGCGAAGCCCTCGCCGACCAGATCCCCGTCCCGGGTCACCGCCCGCACCCCGGGCACCGCCCGGACCAGGTCCGCCGCGGCGCCGAGGTCGTCGACCACCGCGACCCGATCGAGCAGCACGGCCAGCGCCCCGCGCAACGCCTCGGGCACGACCACCAGCCGCGTCGCATACACCGCGTCCGCCGGCAGCGCGGGCCACCCCTCCGGCCCCCCAGCCGCCGGCTCCTCCGCCGCGGCCCCGGCGAGCACCAGCGCCGCCCGCCCCGCGTCGTCCTTGCGCAGCAGCCGCAACGCGTCCACGGCCGGCTCCACGCCGGCCACCGCGACCGCCTCCGATGCCGCCCCCAGGGCCGCCGCCACCGCCTGCTCGGCGCCGTGCTCCACGGTGATCAGCGCGGCCACCGTGCCGAGCACGCCGGAGAGCCGGTCCCCGGCCGCGAGCAGCGCACCGCTACCGTCCCGGCGGCGCAACGCCGGCTCCAACGCCTCCTTGCGCGCGGTCACCGCCGACCGCTCCCGCTCCACCGCCTGCTCCGCGTCACGCGCCCGGGCCAACGCCTCCTCCGCAGCGACCAGCGCCTCCTCGGCCGCCGCCAACCGGGCCTCGATCGCGGCAGGCCCGGACCCGCCGTCACCGTCCTCGGGCGAACCCTCGACCCCGAGCCGCAGCTCCTCGTACTCCTCCCGCGCCGCGACCGCCCGCTCCCGCGCCTCGTCCCGGGCGCCCGCCAGTCGCCCGATCTCGGCTTCCGCGGCGGCCACCCGGCTGCGCGCGGCGCCGACCTGTCCGACCAGCCGGGCCAGTCCCTCCCTGCGGTCCGCGAGCGCCCGGGCGACCGCCTTGAGCCGGCCCTCCTCGGCGACCAGGGCCCGCTCCAGCTCGCCGCGCCGCTCCACCGTCTCGGCCAGTTCGATCTGCGCCGACTCCAACGCGGCGGCCAACTCCGCCTCCTGTTCGCGGATGCGTTCGGCCTCGCGCTCCATCTCCTCCGGGTCGCGCCCCCGCCGCTCGTCGGCCGGCGCCGCGCTCGCGTGCCGCAGCCGCTGACCCGCAAGCCCCGCCGTCCCACGCACCCGTTCGGCCAGCGCGGACAGCGTGTACCAGGTCTCCTGCGCCCGGGCCAGGCGCGGCGCCATCGCCCGCACCCCGGCCTCCAGTTCGGCCTCCCGGGCCTGGAGCACGCCCAACTCGCGCTCGACCACCGTGCGCCGCTCGCGCAGCGCCGTCTCGTCGGCGACCTCCTCGGCCAGCGCCCGTCGCAGTCCGACCAGGTCGTCGGCGAGCAGCCGCAGCCGCGCGTCCCGCAGGTCGGCCTGGATCGCCGCCGCCCGCCGGGCCACCTGGGCCTGCCGGCCGAGCGGCTTGAGCTGCCTGCGCAGCTCGCCCGTCAGGTCCTGGACCCGGTTCAGGTTCGCCTGCATCGCGTCCAGCTTGCGCAGCGCCTTCTCCTTGCGCTTGCGATGCTTGAGGACGCCCGCGGCCTCCTCGATGAACGCGCGGCGCCCGGTGGGGTCGGCCTGCAACACGGAGTCGAGCCGGCCCTGGCCGACGATCACGTGCATCTCCCGACCGATCCCGGAGTCGGAGAGCAGTTCCTGGATGTCGAGCAGCCGGCACGTGCTGCCGTTGATCTCGTACTCGGAGCCGCCGTTGCGGAACATCCGCCGGGTGATGGTGACTTCGGCGTAGTCGATGGGCAGCGCGCCGTCGGTGTTGTCGATGGTCAGGCTCACCTCGGCCCGCCCGAGCGGCGGCCGGCCGGCGGTGCCGGCGAAGATGACGTCCTCCATCTTGCCGCCGCGCAGCGCCTTGGCGCCCTGCTCGCCCATCACCCACGACAGCGCGTCGACCACGTTCGACTTGCCGGAGCCGTTGGGCCCGACCACGCACGTGATGCCGGGCTCGAAGCGCAGCGTCGTCGCCGACGCGAAGGACTTGAAGCCACGCAGGGTCAGACTCTTGAGGTGCACGCGACAAAAGGGTAGTCGGCGGTGCCCACACGATTGCCGTGCTCCGTCGACGGGTCGGCGTGTCGAGTGCCCCGTATGGGGGTATCAAACGCTGGAAGCGAGCAGGTGGGCGGGCAAGGGGGATCGGCGGGGACGACACACGGGGCGGTTGGCAAAAACACCGGGCGCGCGGGTCGACGGGCGCGCCGCACACGGGTCGTGCGGAGACCGAAGGCACAGGGAACGCGGTCGGAAACGACAAAGGGACGCCTGAAGGCGTCCCTGGTTATCGCTTACAAACCTACGCTCGCGACAGCGCGGGTTCCGCCGTGGAGACGTCGAAGCCGGCAAGCAGCTCGTCCGAAGCGGCGGCATTGAGCGCGTCGTTGCGCTCCTGGGCACGGACAAGTTCCGTTTCCAGGTCACGAACACGCTGCTGGAGCCGTCGATTCTCGGCGAGCAGTCGGGGATCGGGGCCACCGACGTAACCGAGAAGCGCCTTCGCCATGAGAGGGTCCTCCACGCTGAAAATGAATGACCACGCAGATTCGCGGGTCTAAATGTGGCACCCGGCCGCAAGGCTCCTGATAGGGTGCGCGGGCTTCCAGCGTCGCACCAAAAGCGCAGGAGGTCAATATCATAACGGCACGATAACGGGACCTTCACCCGATCAACGCAGTTTTCCGCGGACTGGGGCGACGGTCGTCGTGCTGGGTGTACGAGATCATCTTTCGACGTCGGCGTCAAGAAGATTCCGGTTGTCCGCCAACTCCCGACAGCCGTGCCCTAGAGTCACACCGGCACCACACCCGTTCGGGTGAATCGACCTCCCCCTGCCGGAAGGTGACTCGACCCTCCATGGCCCGGCACAGTCGCACTCCGACGTCGGCACGCCCGCATCGACGACGCGCGAGGTCGCGACGGCGACGACTCGCGCCCCTGCTCGCCCTGTTGGCCGTACTCGCCGTGGGCGGCACGGTGGCCGGCATGGTCGTCTCGGAGCACGCCGGCGAATCCTCCACGCGGCACGCGAGCGGCCCCGACGGCGACCGCGCCGGGCGGCCCCTCGACGGATCGGGGCCGGCCGGCCTCGCCGGAGCCGACCGCACCGGCGACGAGGCGTCCCGCAGCCTGCTGCCGGGCGCGGCGACCACCGGCCGCACCGCCCTGCCGGATCCCGGCGCCGGCACCGCCCCCACCACGACCGCGCCGCCGAGCACCCCGAGCAGCGCCGGCACCGGTACCGGCACGCCGAGCCCGAGCACCCCGACGCCCGGCAAGCCCGCGGCGACGCCGTCCACGAGCGCGCCGAAACTGCCGAGCGACCCCGAGGAGCGGGTGCTCGCGCTGGTCAACGACGAGCGGGCGAGCGCGGGCTGCGGCCCGGTCAAAAACGACGCGAAGCTGGTCGCACTGGCCCGCGCGCACAGCGACGACATGGCCGCCCGCGACTACTTCGACCACAACACGCCCGACGGGCAGACCCCGTGGGACCGGGCCGAGAAGGCCGGCGTGAGCTACCTGGGCGCGGAGAACATAGCGCGCGGCCAAAAGACCGCCGACGCGGTGATGCGCGCCTGGATGAACAGCCCGGGCCACCGCCGCAACATCCTCGACTGCTCGCTCACCAAACTCGGCGTCGGCATCCACGAGGGCACCGGCGGCCCGTGGTGGACCCAGGAATTCGGCCGCTGACCCGCTCCACGCACCCCGACACCCCAGGGCACCCGGACACCGCGGGCTCCGGTCAGCAGGGGCCCACCCCGAGTCGATCCGCCAGCAGGCCGAACACGCGCAGCCCCGACTCGCCCTGGTTGCGCGCGAGCACCCCCTCGATCGCCGGCCGGGTGGTGGGTCGACCCGCCGCCCGAGCCCAGCGCACCGCCGCCGCGGCCACCTTCGGCCGGGCCCGGACGAGCACCTCGGCCACCTCGTCGCGCAGTTCGGCGTAACGCGCCGGCCGCAGCAGGTCGCCGTCGCCGTCGAAGACGTCGTCGCCGGTGCGCGCCGCCTCCAGTTCGAGCCGACTCATCGCCAGATGCGCCGCCGCCTCGCCGGGGTTGAGCCAGGCCTCCCACTCCCCGGCCTCGCTCACCCCCTGGACGTGCGCCACGTGCGTCTCGAACACCCAGCACACCAGCACCGGCGAGTCGGCCTTGGCCGCCAGCGCGGCGACCCACGGCCGCTCGAACGCGAACGGATCGTCGTCGTGCCGGACATGCGTCGCGGTCCAGCCGTCCGGCGACTCCCACATCGTTCGGGCCGGGTGCGCCGCGACATCCACGTGCGGCGCGAACTCGGACAACGGTCGTGCCCCACGCACGACGACGATGTCCCCGTTGAATGCCATGACACGCTCCCTGACTACCGTGCCTACGCCCCGACCGTCGCCCTGCGTGGCGTGCGCTGACAGGACGGACAGAAGTAACTGCTGCGATTCATGAACGAGATGCGCCGGATCGGCGTCGCGCACCGGTTGCACGGCTCGCCCTCGCGGCCGTAGGCGTCCAGGCCGCGGGAGAAGTAGCCGCTCTCCCCGTTCACGTTGACGTACAGACTGTCGAACGAGGTGCCGCCCGCCGCGAGCGCGTCGTTCATCACGTCGCGGACCGAGGCGAGCAGCAGTGTGGTCTGCGCGAGGGTCAACCGTCCGGTCGGGCGCGCGCCGTGCAGTCGGCTGCGCCACAGCGCCTCGTCGGCGTAGATGTTGCCGATGCCGCTGACCAGCGACTGGTCCAGGAGCGCGCGCTTGACCTCGGTGTTGCGCCGGCGCAGCGCGGCGTGGAAGAGCGTGTCGTCGAACAGCGGATCGAGCGGGTCGCGCGCGATGTGCGCGATCGAGGGCGGCAGTTCGGCGCCGCCGCGCTCGACCGCGAGCCCGCCGAACGTGCGCTGGTCGACGAAGCGCAACTCGCGCCCGCCGTCGGTGAAGCCGAAGCGCACGTGCAGGTGTTTCTCCCGGGGCGCCTCGGCCGGTTGCACGAGCAGTTGGCCGCTCATCCCCAGGTGCGCCAGCAGCGCGTCCTCGGGCTCCTCGGCGCCGGGCGCCACCAGCGGCAACCACAGATACTTGCCGCGCCGGCGCGCGGCGTGCACGCGGGCGCCGACCAGCGCGTCGGCGAAGTCCGCCGAACCCGCGAGATGGCGGCGGATCGCCCGCTCGTGGGTGACCTCGACACGTGCGATGGTCCGGCCCACCACCCACGTCTCCAGTCCGCGACGGACGACCTCGACCTCGGGCAGTTCGGGCACGTGGGCACTCCCCCTGGAGACGGCGCGACTGAGGAAGCCGGACCCGGCGGGGCCGGGTTCGGGAATGCGAAAATGCCTGCCGGTAGGTGAGGTCGTGCCGGGCGAGGACGGGGGTCGTCGACCGGTTCGAACTTACCTATCGGCAGGCATTGGCTCGGAGACTAGGCGGTGGCCGGCGAGGCGCCGGAACCGTCTCCGTACTTGGCGCGGATCGAGTGCCAAGCGCTTTCGGCGGCCTGCTGCTCCGCCTCCTTCTTGCTCCGTCCGACGCCGGTGCCGTAATCGACACCCGCGACCCGGGCCAGGGCCGTGAAGGTCTTCTCGTGGTCGGGGCCGGTCTCGGAGACCACGTACTCGGGGACTCCGATGCCCGCCGCGGCGGTCTGCTCCTGGAGACTGGTCTTCCAGTCCAGGCCCGCGCCGAGATTCGCCGACTGCTCGATCAGCGGATCGAACAACCGGTGGATCAGCTCGGTCGCCGCGTCCAGGCCCTGGTCCAGGTACACCGCGCCGAGGATGGCCTCGAGCGTGTCGGCCAGGATCGAGGACTTGTCCCGCCCGCCGGTCCCCACTTCACCGCGGCCGAGCCGGATGAAGGCGCCCAGGTCCAGTCGCCGACTGACGCCCGCGAGGGCGCGCGAGTTGACGACCGCGGCCCGCAGCTTCGCGAGCTGGCCCTCGGGCAGGTCGGGGTGCCTGCGGTAGAGCGTGTCGGTGACGACGAGGCCGAGCACCGAGTCGCCCAGGAACTCCAGGCGCTCGTTGGTCGGCAGCCCGCCGTGTTCGTAGGCGTACGAACGATGGGTGAGGGCGCGTTCCAGAAGGGCGGCATCGAGCGACCAGCCCAGCCGCCCTTCCAGATCCGCGTATTGCGCGAGTGATTCCGTCACCGGAACTACCACCGGCCTGATCAGACGTCGAGGACCTGGCGGCGGTTGTAGGTGCCGCAGCTCGGGCACGCGATGTGCGACAGCTTGGGCTCACGGCAGCGCTCGCAGGTCACCAGGTTGGCGGCAGTGGCCTTCCACTGGCTCCGGCGGTGCCGGGTGTTGCTGCGCGACATCTTCCGCTTCGGAACAGCCACGGCTACTTCTCCTGGTTCTCGTCGGCGCCGGAGGCGCCGTCAACGTCGGCTTCGGCGGAAGGTCCGTCGAAGATGCTGGTCAGCTTCGCCCACCGGGGGTCGGCGAGCTCGTGACTGTGGTCGGGGTCCTCCGCGAGCAGCGCTCCGCATTCGGAGCACAGACCCGGGCAATCCTCCCGGCACAGCGGCGAGAGCGGCAGTGCGAGCACCGTCGCGTCCCGCAGGACCGGCTCCAGGTCGAACAGGTCGTCCTGCAGCCGGAGGGCGTCCTCGTCGGCGTCCGTGTCCGGGTAGACGTACAGCTCCTGGAAACGCACCGTGAGCTCGCGCTCGAGCGGTTCCAGGCACCGGACGCACTCACCGGTCAGCGGCACCTGCGCGACGCCGGTGACCAGCACACCCTCCATGACCGCTTCCAGCCGGACACCCAGCCGGATCGGGACACCTTCGGGAGCGCCGATCACATCCGCCACACCCATGTCCACCGGGGCCGGCACGGTGCGGGACACCTTCAGCATGGATCCAGGCCGGCGCCCCAGCTCGCGTGTGTCGACGACGAGCGGTTTGCGGTGATCCAAGCGGTCCAGGGTGTCCTACCTCATGCAATGCCACCTCCCGTCGCCGGGAGGCTCGAATGGTCAGGGTGCCGACCCTCGGGGCACGCGAAGAACACGCCTCGGGCAGGGTCGGTCCGTAAGAGTATCGCAGCCCGCGCGCCAGGCCCCAAACGGGGCCATTCGAGCGGGCCGCGCGAAGCGCCGGACCGGGTCGGGCGAGCCGGCTACTGCCGGCCGCCGTCCTGCTGGAACTGGCGCACGTCGATCAGGCTCGTGTCGAAGAAGCTGGTCTCGTCCAGCGACTGGCCGTAGCCGCCCTGCGGGTCGTAGGCGGGCTGCTGTCCGGTGTTCGGCCCGGCGTGGTGCTGTGCCTGGTCGTGCGGGCCCGGGTACTGCGGCTGCCCGTGCTGATCGTACTGGCCCATGTCGTACTGGCCCTCGTAGCCGCCCGCGTAGCCGTTGTCGACGCCCGTGCCCTGCGCGTAGGCGGGCTGTCCGTAGCCGGGCTGCGCGTAGGTGTCCTGGCCGTAGGGGCCGGCCTGCGCGGGCACGGTCGGTGCGGCGGGCGGCGCGCTCGGGTACTCCGGTCGGCCGGGCTGCTGCGGCTGTTGCTGCTGCGGAGCGGCGAAGGTCTCCTCGTGGCCGTCGAGCTGGGCCTGGAGGCTGCCGGGGCGGGCCTTGGCCTGCGCGTCGGCCAGTTCCTGCGCCTGCATGTACTCGCCCAGTTCGTCGGAGGGGCGCCGGCCGCGCATCTTGTCGCGGCCCCGGCCGATCGCGCCGAGCGTCTTGGTGAGCACCACCTCGAAGTTGGCCAGCTTCTGGTCGACGTAGTCGTCGGCCTCCTCGCGGATGCGCTGGGCCTCGTGGCGGGCCTCGGTCAGGATCCGCTCCGCCTCGCCGTACGCCTCGCGCGCCACCTCGGTGTCGGCGACCAGCGAACCGCGTTCCTCCCGCGCCTTGGCCAGCACCCGTTCGGCCTCGCGGCGCCCCTCCTCGATCACCGACTCGCGGTCGCCGAGCACCCGGCGGGCGTGCTGGAACTCCTCGGGCAGCAGGTTCTTGAGTTCCTCGAGCCGGGCCACCACGTCCGCGCGATTGACCACGCAGGACGCCGACATCGGCATCGAGCGGGCGTTCTCCACCAGGGCGATCAGTTCATCGAGCTTGGGCTGCACGTCCACGGGCTTGCTCTCTCTCCTCAAACCGACGGTAGCCGTCGTGTTCGCCGGCATCGCGTGACGGACCGACTCGCCCCGGGCGGTCGGCCCGGTGACGAGGCACGTGCCGCGTCAGCCCTGCGCGAGCCGCTCGGTGAGCCGACGTAGCACCGTCTCCGGCACCAGGCCGGACACGTCGCCTCCGTACGTCGCGACCTCTTTGATGAGACTCGACGACAGAAAGCTGTAGAGGGGGTTCGTCGCGACGAACAGGGTCTCCACTTCGGTAAGACCGTAGTTCATCTGGGCCATCTGCAACTCGTAGTCGAAGTCGGTGACCGCGCGCAGCCCCTTGATGATGGCCGGGATCTCGCGCTCCTTGCAGAAGTTGACCAGCAACCCCTCGAACGCCTCGACCCTGACGTTGCCGTACTGCTCGACCACCTCGTGGAGCATGTCGATGCGCTCCTCGATGGTGAACAGACCGGAGCGTTTGGCGCGGTTGAAGCCGATCGCCACGTAGACCTCGTCGTAGAGGCTGGAGGCCCGGCCGATGATGTCCAGATGACCGTTGGTGACCGGGTCGAACGAACCGGGGCAGACGACTCGACGCAACGGAGGTTCCCCTCGAAATCGGGTGCCGGCGGGTGCGGACCCGACGGTCCGGCCGCCTGATCAGGCTTGCGCGGCGCGACCGTACCAGAGCGTTCCCTCGCCGTAGCGACGGGATCTGATCTCGACGAAATCGGCGGGCCACGCGAATGGCCCACCGCGCGTGGCCCGTTCGACCGCGATCAGCGCGTCGGCCGCCAGCCAGCCGTGTTCGGCGAGCGTGTCGAGCAGCGCGCCCACCTCACCGTCGGTGACGGCGTACGGCGGATCGAGGAAGACCACGTCGTACGGCTCGCCGGGGCACGGCGCGCCGGCCGTCTTCTCCGCCCGGGCCGGCCGCAGTTCGGCGCCGGGCAGGCCGACCAGGCGGATGTTCTCCCGGACCACGCCGGCCGCCTTGGCGTCGGACTCGACCAGGAGGGCGTGCGCGGCACCGCGCGACAGCGCCTCCAGGCCGACCGCGCCGGAGCCGGCGAACAGGTCGAGCACCCGCGCGCCGTGCATGGTGCCGCGCAGCGACTGGAGGGTGGAGAACAGCCCCTCGCGGGCCCGGTCCGAGGTCGGCCGGGTGTTCTCCCCCGGCGGGGTACCGAGCCGGCGACCACGTGCCGCGCCGGCGATCACCCGGGTCATCCGCGTGCTCGCGGACGGGGGGCGGCCGCGTGGGCGGCGACGGGGGCGGGTTCGGCGTACGTGTCCGGCATGGCGTCCACGCTATCGACTGGTCGCGGCCGGCGGCATCCGGGCCCGAATACCGTGCGTGACGTGTCATACACGCGGGGTTTCCCGATCGTTTGGAGGGTGTGCACGGCGGGGGCGCCACCGCCGTGCGACGACCGCGTCGATCCGTCGCGTCGATCCGTGCGATCGACCCGCTCGGCGACATCCACCCCACGCACCGGGAGATCCCGATGAAGCTCCGCACCCTCCTCGCCATGGCCGTGGCGGGCGTCGCGCTGGCCGCGTCCGGCGCGGCCCCGGCGATCGCCGCCTCGGCCGCCCCGCAGACCGCGACGGCGAACTGCTACGTGGACAGCAACGGCACCCTGCACTGCGGCAACGGCGTGAGCGACCTGCGTTCCCAGCCCTACTTCTGGGCCCCCGTGGTCAGCCGACTGACCACCACCTACAGCTACTTCAGCTGCTGGACCGAGGGCGACCCGCACTCGGGCGGCAACAACATCTGGTACTACACCGACGGTGACGACGGCGGACACGGCTTCCTGCCCGCACAGCGGGTGCTCACCCCGCAGGACCCGATGCCGGGCATGTACCACTGCTGACCGGCGCGACCCGGCGCGGCCGGGGGCGAGTTTGTCCCCTCCCCCGGCCGCGTCCGGCCGTCCGGCCCGTGCTCATGTGCCGGGTCGGCCCCGGCTCACGTGCAGTCCGGGACCTCGGTCTCGTTGCGGGTGCGCACGCCGGGCAGCCAGCCCTCGGCGCCGGTGCCCAGGACCACCACCCGATACCAGTGCCGGGACGCGACGCCGGTCTCGTCGGTGACGCGCGGGCCGTCGGCGAGCAGGCAGACCAGAAGCACCCGGTCGCCGTGCCAGACCCGTTCGGCCAGGTCGGCCGTCCGCGACGACAGGGCCGGTTTGTGGAAGACGCCGAGCGAGCACTCGATCGTGCGCAGCGCCCGACACGGCTCCTCCGAGTTGTACACCTCGCCCTGCACGCTGGCCGCACGCGCGGCGGGCGGCTTGGGCGTCGGCCGCTCGGCGGGGTTGTGCCGGCCCGCCAGGAACGCGCTCAGGCCGACCACGGCGACCACCACGACGGCCGTGAGCACCGTCGCGAACGCCCCGCGCCACCTCGGGCGCGGGGCCGGCCTGCGCGTCACCCGCGCGGCGAGGCCGGGCGGCTCAGCGCAGTGCGCGTCCGCGTCGCGCAGCCGGACGCGCAGTTCGCGGACCGCGTCGTCGGGGTCGTCGAGGTCGGGGGGCGACGGATTCACCGGGTCACTCCTTCGTGCCGGTCCCGGCGGCGGAACCGGCCGGTGGGGCCGCCCAGGCCGGCGCGCAGCCGGGTCAGGGCGCGCTCGCGCGAGCGGGACACCGTCCCGCGGTGCACGCCCAGGATCTCGGCGGCCTGATCGATCGTGTAGCCGTCCAGGTCGACCAGCAGCACCGCCGCGGCCTGTTTGGCGGGCAGCGAGCCGAGCATCCGCACCGCCTCCCACTCCGCCTCGCGCCGGGCGATCGGGTCGGCGGCGCCCATGTGCGCGTGCTCCGGTTCGGGCGGTTCGGCCAGCAGCACCTGTCGGCTGCGCACCCGCCACATGTCGCGGGTGACGCTGACCAGCGCACGGAAGGCGTACGCGTACGGCTCCGGGTGGCCCAGGAGCCGGTCGGGTCTGCGGGCCAGTTTCAGGTAGGTCTCGTGCACCGCGTCCTCGGCGCTGCCCTCGCCGGCGAGCAACACGGCCCGCCGGTACAACCGAGGGAGCAACTCGCAGAAGAGCGCGTCGAAGCCCTCGTCCCCCGTACGTGCGTCCATGGCCCATTGGTAACCAACCGGCCGGGCGTCGCGCGTGCTCCGAACGGGTGATCGCGGGGGGCGCGTCGGAGCGGAGCGAGGGCGGTCAGCCCTTGTCGAGGTACTCCGCGCGCTCGTCGTCCAGGATGCTGGCCAGCGCGCTGCGCAGGTCGGGGTGCTCGGTCAGGTCGGGGTCGGTCGTCACGATCGAGCTCGCCTCCTCGCGGGCGGCCACGATCAGCTCCTCGTCCCGGACCACCTCCAGCATGCGCAGCGAGGAGCGGGAGCCGGACTGCGCGTCGCCGAGCACGTCGCCCTCGCGGCGTTGTTCGAGGTCGATCCGGGACAACTCGAAGCCGTCCAGGGTCGCCGCCACCGCGTCCAGGCGCTCGCGTGCCGAGGTGCCGCCGGGCATCTCGCTGACCAGGAGGGTGAGTCCGGGGGCGCTGCCCCGGCCGACCCGGCCGCGCAGCTGGTGCAGTTGGGAGACGCCGAATCGGTCGGCGTCCATGATCACCATCGCGGTCGCGTTGGGCACGTTGACGCCGACCTCGATGACCGTGGTCGCGACCAGCACGTCCACCTCGCCGGCGGTGAACCGGCGCATCACGTCGTCCTTGTCCTCGGGCGCCATCCGGCCGTGCAGCACGGCGATCCGCAGGCCGGCCAGCGGGCCCTCGCCGAGCGCGGCCGCGATGTCGAGTACGGCCAGCGGCGGCCGGCGTTCCTCGGCCCCGCCGTCGGCGTCGGCGCCGATGTCCTCGGGGTCGTCCAGGTACGCCTCGGCGGGCAGGTCCTCGTCCCGCTTGCGGGCGCCCTTCCGCCCGGCCTTCGTCCCGGCCTTCTTCTTCGCCTTCGGGTCGTCCTCCTCGTCGCCGATCCGCGGGCAGACCACGTACGCCTGATGGCCCTTGCCCACCTCCTCGCGCACCCGCTCCCAGGCGCGGTCGAGGAAGTGCGGCTTCTCCTTCGCCGGGACCACGTGGGTGGCGATCGGCGAGCGTCCGGAGGGGAGTTGGGCCAGGATCGAGGTCTCCAGGTCGCCGAACACGGTCATCGCCACGGTGCGCGGGATCGGCGTCGCGGTCATCACCAGCAGGTGCGGCGGCCGTTTGCCCTTGCCGCGCAGCGCGTCGCGCTGCTCGACGCCGAACCGGTGCTGCTCGTCGACCACCACCAGGCCCAGGTCGTGGAACTCGACCTTGTCCTCGATCAGCGCGTGCGTGCCGATCGCGATCCCGGCCTCGCCGGTGACCAGATCGAGCAGCGCGGCCCGGCGCGCGGCCACCCCCATCGACCCGGTGAGCAGGGTCACCTTGGTCCCGACCTCGGATCCGCCCAACATCCCGGCCCCCTCGGCCAGCGGCCCGAGCATCTCCACGATCGACCGGTAGTGCTGCTGGGCCAACACCTCGGTGGGCGCCAACAACGCCGTCTGCCCCCCGGCATCCACCACGGTGAGCATCCCCCGCAACGCCACCAACGTCTTGCCGGCACCCACCTCGCCCTGGAGGAGGCGGTGCATGGGGTGTTCGCCGGCCAGGTCGGTCTCGATCTCGGCGCAGACGTCCTTCTGGCCGTCGGTGAGTTCGAACGGCAGGCGGGCGTCGAAGGCGTCGAGGATGCCGTCGGGGCGACGGGGGCGGGCCACCGCGGACTGGGCGCGGGCGTCGCGGCGGCGGCGGGCCAGGGCGATCTGCAGGACGAATGCCTCGTCCCACTTGAGCCGGTCCTTGGCCGCGGCGACGTCCTCCCAGGAGGTGGGGCGGTGCACCTGGACCAGGGCCTCGGCCAGCCCCGGCATGCCGCGCCGGGTGCGCATCTCGGCGGGCAGCGGGTCGCCGATCTCGCCGAGCGTGTCCAGCGCCATGCCGACGCACTGGGCGATCTTCCAGGACGGCATGCTCGCCGCCGCCGGGTAGACCGGGATCAGCGCACCGGCGAACAGGTTCGCCACGCCGTCCTCGTCGTCCTCGCCGACCAGCTGGTAGTCGGGCTGGCTGAGTTGGATCACGTTGTTGAACCGGCCCACCTTGCCCGCGAACAACCCGCGCCGGCCGGGCCGCAGTTCCTCCTCGCGCCAGGCCTGGTTGAAGAAGACCAGGGTGAGCTTGCCGCGCCCGTCGGTGACCTCGACCTCGAGCAGGTTGCCGCGCCGGTTGCGGAACTGGCGCTTGGTCACCTTGGCGATCTCCGCCATCACGGTGACGTGCTCCTCGGGCTCCAGGCGCGAGAGGTCGGTCAGGCGCCCGCGCTCCGCGTAGCGCCGGGGGTAGTGGCGCAGCAGATCTCCGACGGTGTCCAGCTTGAGGGATTTGGCCAGCACCGTCGCCGTGCGGTCGCCGACGAGTTTCTTCAGCGGTTCGTCAAGGCGCGACATGCCGCCCAACGGTACTGGGCGGTGGTGTCATCGACGTGGTCCAACCGCCGGGTCGGCGCCTACTCGACCCCGATCAGCAGCGGGTACACCTCCTGGCCGCCCTCGTAGACCATCACGTCCACACCGAGCCGGGTGGCCCGCAGGTGGCGCTCGATCGCGGCGGCCAGGCCCGGCGGGCAGGCGCTGCCGGTGACCAGGGTGACCAGTTCGCCGCCGCCGGCGAGCATCCGGTCCACCACCACGGTGCCGGTCTCGCGCTGGTCCTGGCCGATCACCGCGATGTCGCCCTCGATCACGCCGAGCACGTCGCCCGCCTGGCAGACGCCGGCCATGGTCCACGACTCGCGGACGGCGACGGTGAGCGCGCCGTAGCGGGTCGCGCCTGCGGCCGAGGTCATCCCGACGATGTCCTGGTCGAAGCGCCGGCCCGGCTCGTGCACGGCGAGCGCGGCCAGGCCCTGGACGGCGGCCTTGGTCGGGATCACCTGGACCCGCACCCCGGCCGCCTGGGCCTGCTGGGCGGCCACCCCGGCCACCGCGTGGCAGTCGGCGTCGTTGGGCAGCAGCACCACCTCGCGCGCCTCGGTCCGCCGGATCGCGTCCACCAGCACGCTCGTGGACGGCCCCCGGCCCGGCCCGGCCTGCACGACGTGCGCGCCGTTCTCCGCGAACAGCGTGGCCAGGCCGTCGCCGTGGGCGACCGCGACGATCCCGCGTGTCGGCGCGGGTTCGGGGGCCGCTGTGCCGACGAGCACCCGCTCCAGGTGGGTGATCCGGATGCGGTGCGGGCGGCCTGCGGCGATGCCCGCCTCGACGGCGGCGCCCGCGTCGTCCACGTGCACGTGGACGTTCCACAACCCCTCGCCGCCGACCACCACGAGCGAGTCGCCGAGCGCGCCCAGCCGCTCGCGCAGCGCCGGCAGCGCGTCGTCGGGCGCGTCGAGCAGGTAGATCACCTCGAACCCGGGCCCACCGCCGGCGTCCTCCTCGGACCCGACGGGGTCGGCGTACGGGACCGGGACGGGCGTGTGCACCTGGTGCGGGTGGATCCGGTACGCCGAGCGCTCGCCGGTGACCACCGCGAGCAGCGCGTCGAGCAGCACGGTCAGCCCGCGCCCGCCGGCGTCCACCACACCCGCCCGGCGCAGCACGTCCAGCTGCTCGGGGGTACGCGCCAGCGCGCCGCGGGCGGCGGTCGCGGCGGCCCGCACCACCGGTCGGATCTCCTCGCCCGCCCCGGCGGCGGCATCGGCCGCGGCCCGGGCCACGGTGAGCATGGTCCCCTCGACCGGCCGGGCCACCGCGGCGTACGCGGCGTCGGCGGCGGTGCGCAGCGCGTGCGCGAGGGCGAGCCCGGCGGGCACCTCCCGGCCGCTCGCGCGCGCCGCGACCTGCTCGGCCTCGAACCGTTCGGCCATGCCGCGCAGGAGTTGGCTGAGGATCACCCCGGAGTTGCCGCGCGCGCCCATCAGCGCACCGTGCGCGAGCGCCCGGAAGGCGGTCGGCAGATCGGGTTCGGGCAGGTCGGCGCCGAACAGCGCGTCGACCTCGGCGGTTCCCGATTCCAGGGTCAGGAACAGGTTCGTGCCGGTGTCGCCGTCGGGCACGGGATACACGTTGAGCGCGTCGATCTCCTCGCGCGCCCGTCCCAGCAACTCCAGCGCGACGCGACCCCAGCGGCGTACCGCCGGACCGTCCAGCTCTCCCAGCAGGCCCTGCACGCCCACCTCCTGTACGAATCCGATTGTGCGCGTCCCGTTCGCCGGCAGGTTATCGAGACGGGGAGCGGTGAAGCGGCCTACCCGGATGGGTTAGGCTTGGCGGGAAGCATGGCGAGATCGACCGATTGCCCATGCCCGGATCATCCCGGGTTCGCGCATCGCCTGGTCCGTCGGTTACTCTTCTGCGGTTGTCCGGCATTCGCCGGCACGCGTTCGTACGCAATTCCCATTCGTCTTTGGAGTGTTCCCGTGGCTGCCAACTGCGACGTCTGCGGCAAGGGGCCGGGCTTCGGCAACAGCATTTCGCACTCTCACCGCCGGACGCCCCGTCGCTGGAACCCCAACATCCAGACGGTGCGTGCGAAGGTCGGTGCCACGCCGAAGCGCCTCAACGTCTGCACCTCGTGCATCAAGGCGGGCAAGGTTTCCCGCTAGTCGCGCGACTGCTCGACTTCTCGAAGGGCCGGTTCACCCCTGGGTGGACCGGCCCTTCGGCATGTCCGGGGCGGGTGATTCGGTACGGGCCCGGGGATCGGCCGTGTCCCCGGGCCCGTGCGTCGCTCAGAACCCGTTGCGCCACCGCCAGGCGTGGTCCACCGGACCGATGCCCTCGCCGAGCGGGAAGCCGGCCCGGATCGCGCCGGTGACGTACTCCTTCGCCGCCGCCACCGCGTCCGGCACGGTGTCGCCGAGCGCGAGCCGCGAGGCGATCGCGCTCGCCAGCGTGCAGCCGGTGCCGTGGGTGTGCCGGTTGTCGTAGCGCGGGCTGGTGAACCACCGCTCGTCGGTGCCGTCGAAGAGCAGATCCGCGGCCTCACCCTCCAAGTGGCCGCCCTTGACCAGCACCCAGCTCGGGCCGAAGCCGAGCATCGCCTCGGCCGCGCCGCGCATGTCGGCACGCTCGCGCACCTTGTGGCCGGTCAGCAGCTCGACCTCGTACAGGTTGGGGGTGACCAGCGTGGACACCGGCAGCAGCCGGGTGCGCAGGGTCTCCAGCGCGTCGTTGGCGAGCAGCGTGTCGCCGTGCTTGGACGACGCCACGGGGTCGACCACCACCGGCACCCGTACGTCGCCCAGCAATTCGGCGACCACCGCGACCAGGTTCGGCGACGCGAGCATCCCGGTCTTGATCGCCTGTACGCCGATGTCGTCCACCACACTGCGGAACTGGGCCCGCACCGCCTCGGCCGGCAGCTCCCAGTAGCCCTGGACGCCGAGCGAGTTCTGCGCGGTCACCGCGGCGATCACGCTCATCCCGTGCACGCCGTGGGCCAGCATCGTCTTCAGGTCGGCCTGGATCCCGGCGCCGCCGCCGGAGTCGGAGCCGGCCACCGTCAGCACACGCGGAGGAGTCTGCACCATGCCGTGCAGCCTATCCGCGCCCGTTTCGGGCCCACTTTCCCGCCCCCGACGGCCCCGACCCACGAGTCTCAGCCGCGGTCGAAGTGATCCCACCCGCCGGCGACGTCGGGGTCGCGCCCGTCCACGGTGACCCCCGTGCCCGTGTGCACCCGTCCGATCACCCGCCAGCGCGCCGGCAGCGCGGTGCCCGCCGGGAAGGTCGCCGCGAGTGCGTGGTCCTCACCGCCGGTGAGCACCCAGTTGAGCGGATCGGCGCCGAGCGCACGCGCCACGTCGCGCATCTGCGCCGGTACGTCCAGCCGGTCGGACAACACGTCGATCCGCACCCCGGACGCACGCGAGACATGTCCCAGGTCGGCGAGCAGGCCGTCGCTGACGTCGATCATCGACGTCGCGCCCAGGACCGCCGCGCCGGGCCCGGCGTCGTAGGGCGGCTCGGGCCGGCGGTGCGCCTCCACGAACGCGCGCGGCGCGCGGTGCCCGTGGCCCAGGATCGCCAGCCCCGCCGCCGACCAGCCCAGCCAGCCGGCGACCGCGACCACGTCGCCCGGCCGGGCGCCCGAGCGCACGACCGGGGCGCGCCCCTGGAGGTCGCCGAGCGCGGTCACCGCGACCGTGACCGTGTCGCTGCCGACCACATCGCCCCCCGCCACACCCGCGCCGACCACCGCGCACTCGTCGCGCAGGCCGTCGTACAGCTCCAGCGCCCACCCGGTGGGCAGGTCGGGCGGTCCGCACAGCCCGATCAGCAGCGCGGTCGGCACCGCGCCCATCGCCGCGACGTCCGCCAGATTCTGCGCGGCGGCCTTGCGGCCCACGTCGTACGCGGTCGACCAGTCGCGCCGAAAGTGCCGACCCTCGACGAGCAGGTCCATGGTGGCCACCACCCGACCGTCGGCGGCGGTGACCACGGCGGCGTCGTCGCCCGGCCCCAGGGACACGTGCGGCCCCGTCGGCACACGCGCGACCAGCGCCCCGATCAGGCCGAACTCGCCGAGATCGCCCAGCGTCCCGCTCATCGCCGCTCTCCTGCCATGCCCATCAGCCCTGATCCGCCTCGTCGACCATGTTTGTTCGGGGTGTCCGTTCGGGATTGCCTGTTCGGGATGCCGGTTCGGGACCCGGCACCTGTGATGCATCGGCTTCCGCTGTGGTCGCCGAGCCCCGCCGGGCCGACAATGGTCGCAGCAGCGGGGATCCCGTCAAGATCCCATCATCCTGCGCGCCGGGAGGCCGTGGTGGTACAGGCATACATCCTGATCCAGACCGAGGTCGGCCGTTCGGCGTCGGTGGCCAGAGCCGTCGCCGCACTGCCGGGGGTGACCCGGGCGGACGACGTCACGGGCCCCTACGACGTGATCGTGCGGGCCGAGGCCACCGACGTGGACCAGTTGGGCCGCCTGGTGGTCGCCGAGGTGCAGCGCATCGACGGCATCACCCGCACCCTGACGTGTCCGGTGGTCAACCTGGGCTGACCCCGGCGAAGGAGTCCCGCCCTCGACGCGCCTAGGCCCTGTCCGGCGGATCTTGGCGGGGCCGCGCCGCCCGGCACCGCACCTCGCCGCACCGGAGAAACAGCCGAATAGAACCACTATGCGGCTGCTTCTCCGGCACGCCGATGCACGGCACCGGACGACGCGGCCTGATCCACCAAGACCCGCCGGACAGGACCTAGGATCGAGGACGTGTTCTCTCCCCGTGTTCTGGCGTGCCTGTTTCCGGTCCTCGTGCTGACCGCGACGGGGTGCGGCGACGGGTCGGGGCGGATCGAGGTGACCGCGCCGACGCCGGCGCCGGGGGCGGCGACCGAGGCGTGCCGGGCCCTGCACGACGCGCTGCCGAGCAAGGTGATGAACGCCGGGCCGCGCGAGGTCTCGCCGAAGTCCCCGCTGATCGCCGCGTGGGGCGATCCGGCGATCGTGCTGCGCTGCGGGGTGGCGTTGCCCGCGTCGATGCGGGTGATCGACCCGACCAAGGTGAACTCGGAGCCCGCCGACTCGGTCGAGGTGAACGGGGTGACCTGGACGTTCTCGAAGTACGCCGACGGCGTGCGCTTCACCACCGTCTACCGTCGGGCCAACGTCGAGGTGTCGGTGCCGAAGAAGTTCGCCGAGCCGGCCGCGCCGCTGGTCGATGTCGCGGACGCGGTCAGCCGCGCGGTGCCGGCCACGCTGGATTTGTCGGAGCGCTGAGCGGCGACCGAAACCGTCGGCCGCCGCTCAGCTCTTCCTAGCGCAGCAGCGCGTTCGGGCGGCGCAGTGCCGCCGTGATCAGCCGGTCGACCAGTTCGGGGTAGTCCACGCCGGTGGCCTGCCACATGCTCGGGTACATCGACACCGGCGTGAAGCCCGGCATCGTGTTCACCTCGTTGATCACGAACTGCCCGTTCTCCAGCAGGAAGAAGTCCACCCGGGCCAGGCCCTCGCAGGACAGCGCCTCGAAGGCGGCGATCGCGAGTCGCTGCACCTCGGCGGTCTGTTCCTTGGTCAGCGCCGCCGGCACGTCCAGTTCGGTGCCGTTGTCGGGCAGGTACTTGGCGGCGAAGTCGTAGAACTCGTGGTCGCCGCCGACGCGCACCTCGGCGGGCAGGCTCGCCCGCGGCCCGTCCTC
The DNA here is from genome assembly GCF_051903075.1 of Embleya australiensis. Taxonomy (NCBI): domain Bacteria; kingdom Bacillati; phylum Actinomycetota; class Actinomycetes; order Kitasatosporales; family Streptomycetaceae; genus Embleya; species Embleya australiensis. The sequence continues at coordinate 5,149,913 of NZ_CP182422.1, read as the reverse complement.
GAACTCCAGTACGCCACACTCGATCTCACGGCCCGTCAGCATGCCCTCGACGACCACCTTGGGGTCGTGCCGACGGGCTTGTTCGATCGCCGCGTCCAGGTCCTCGATCCGGTGCACCTTGGTGATGCCCATGCTGGAGCCGGCCCGGGCAGGCTTGACGAACACCGGGAAGCCCAGCGAGGACACCGCCTCGCGCACGGCGGCCGGGTCACGCTCCCATTCCCGGGGGCGGACCGTGGCATACGGGCCCGAGGGGAGGCCGAAGCCGGTGAACAGGGCCTTCATGTATTCCTTGTCCATGCTCGCCGCGCTGGCCAGCACACCCGACCCGACGTAGGGCACCTGGGCCAGTTCCAGGAAGCCCTGGAACGTGCCGTCCTCGCCGTAGGGGCCGTGCAGGAGCGGGAAGACCACGTCGATCTCGCCCAGCAGCTTGGGCAGCATGCCGGGTTCGAGCACGGTGATCTCGCGCGCCGTGGGGTCGGCCGCCAGGACCAGCGTCGCGGTGGACTCCGCGACGTCGGTGACCTCGGGCAACCGGTCGCCCTGGATCGCCAGCCGGGTCGGATCGTCCCCGACGAGCATCCAGCGCCCGTCGGTACCGATCCCGATCGGCAACACGTCGTACTTGGAGCGGTCGATCGCGGCCAGCACACTCCCTGCGGTGACGCAGGAGATCGCGTGCTCGGAGCTGCGGCCGCCGAAGACGACCGCGACGCGGGGGCGCGAGGAGAAGTGGGGGGTGCCCGAAAGGTCGTTCATGGTCGAACAACCCTATCCCGGAGCACGTTCGAGCGCAGGAACGGCCCGCCGCGACGACGCCGACCGGATCGCGACGAAGGTGCCCCGACCCGGTCGACGACTCCGGTCACGACTCGTAGCGTTCCGGCTTGGCGGAGCGGGAGAGCAGGGCCATGCCGACGGTCGGGGGCTTGCCGCCGTGCATGATCGACACGACCACGTCGGTGATCGGCATCTCGACGCCGTACCGACGGGCCAACATCTGTACCGATTCACAGGACTTGAAGCCCTCGGCGATCTGGCGGCTGTCCCGGACGGCCTCCTCGATCGGCGTGCCGCGGCCGATCTTCTCGCCGAAGGTGCGGTTGCGCGACAGCGGCGAGGTACAGGTCGCCACGAGGTCGCCGAGACCGGCCAGGCCCGCGAAGGTGTGCGCGTCCGCGCCCATCGCCGCGCCCAGGCGGGCGGTCTCGGCCAGACCGCGGGTGATCAGCGTCGCCTTCGTGTTGTCGCCCATGCCCATGCCGTCGGCCATCCCGACGGCGAGCGCGATCACGTTCTTGACCGCGCCGCCGAGTTCGCAGCCGACCACGTCGGTGTTGGTGTACGGGCGGAAGTAGGACGTGTGGCACGCCTCCTGAAGTCGCCGGGCGACGTCTTCGTCGGTGCACGCGACCACACTCGCGGCGGGCTGGCGCTGGGCGATCTCCATCGCCAGGTTGGGACCGCTGACCACCGCGATCCGCCCCTCGGGCACACCCGCGACCTCGCGAATCACCTCGCTCATCCGGTTCGCGGTGCCCAGTTCGACGCCCTTCATCAGGCTGACCAGGATCGCGTCGTCGGACAACAACGGCGCCCACGCGGTGAGGTTGCCGCGCAGGGTCTGCGACGGCACCGCCAACACCACGAACTCCGCGCCCTCGGCGGCCTTGGCGGGATCGGTGGTGGCCTCGATCCCGACCGGCAGCGCGATGCCGGGGAGGTATTCCTCGTTCTCGTGCCGCGTGTTGATCGCGTCGGCCTGCTCCGGGCGCCGTCCCCACATCACCACGTCGCACCCCGCCTCGGCGAGCACGATCGAGAAGGCGGTCCCCCAGGACCCCATGCCGAATACCGCGCAGCGCGTCATGCGCGACCGCCAGCGGTGCCGGCGGTGCCGTCGGTCTCGGTGTCGGTCGGCTTGGTGTCGGTCGGCTTGGTATCCGTCGGCTCGGCGTCGGTCGGCTCGACCTCGACGCCCTCGGCACCCTCGATCGCACCCTTGCGGCCCGATCCCCGGCGCACGCCGGCGTTCGGCGGGGCCGGTTCGTCCCGCAGCTTGACCAGCAGCTCGGTGATCGACTCCATGATCCGGTCCGTCGCGCCGCGCAGTACGTCGGCGGTCAACTCGCGCCCCCGGAACTCGTCCAGGTCGACCGGCGGGCCGGCCAGTACGTGCATCGTCTTGCGCGGCAACAACCGGGGTCGTTTCGTGTACGGCGGCAACAACTCGTGCGCGCCCCACTGCGCGACCGGGATCACCGGCGCACCGGTGGTCAGCGCGATCCGGGCCGCACCGGTCTTGCCGAGCATCGGCCACAACGTCTTGTCCCGGGTGATCGTGCCCTCCGGGTAGACCGCGACGCACTCGCCCTTCTCGACCGCCTCCACGGCCGCGCGGAACGCGAGCGCGGCGTCGGCGGAGTCGCGGTACACCGGGATCTGCCCGGCGCCGGCCAGCACCCGCCCGACGAACGGGATCTTGAACAGGCCGGATTTGGCCAGGAAGCGCGGCACTCGGCCGGTGTCGTACTGGAAATGCGCGTAGGTCAGCGGGTCGACATAGGAGATGTGGTTCACCGCCGTGACGAACCCGCCCGACGTCGGGATGTTCTCGGTACCCCGCCAGTCGCGTTTGGTGAACAGCAACAGCAGGGGTTTGACCACCACGACCGCCAGGCGGTACCAGAAACCGATCCTTCGGCGGGCCACCGGCGTTCCTCCCGTTCATGTGGTTCAAATTCGTAAGTGTGTCGGCGCGGACGCACACCGCGATGCTCCGCGGCCGTGTCGCTCCTCACACCATCGACGTTCCCCGCGTGCGGCGTGGAACATCGATGCTGGCGGAACATCGATGCTGTACGGGCGGACCCCATAGTTTCCCCTGGGCCTTCCGCATTGTCGAGAAACGTCCTCGTCGACCGATGAGGATATGGGCTTACGGTACGGATGCGAGGATCTTGCCGATGTCCCCCGCCACGGGTTCCACCGCCCCGCGCCGCGCCGCGGGTCCCGGCGGCCACGTCCGCTCCGCCCCGCCCCGATGGCGGCTCGTGGTGCCGGTGAAGCCGCTGTCGATCGCCAAGAGCCGCCTCGCCGGCGCGATCGGTCCCGGCCATCGCCCCGAACTCGCCCTCGCCTTCGCCCTCGACACCGTCCGCACCGCGCTGACCTGCGACCGGGTACACGGGGTGCTCGTGGTCACCGACGACGACCGGGTCGCCGCGGCGATCCGGGGACTGGGCGCCGATGTCGTGGCCGATGTCGGCGGCGGGCTGAACGCCGCGCTCGCACACGGGGCCCGGATCGCCGGCGCGGCCCGACCGCACACCGGCGTCGCGGCACTGTCCGCCGACCTCCCGGCGTTGCGGGCCGAGGAGTTGGATCGGGTGCTGGCCGCCGCGACGGGTGTGCGGCGGGCGTTCCTGGCGGACGCGGCGGGGGTGGGCACCACGTTGCTCGCGGCCGCGCCCGGGGTGGCGTTGGCACCGGGCTTCGGCGGCCCCTCGCGGGCCCGTCACCTGGCCTCGGGCGCGGTCGAACTCACGCCCTACGACGTGGATTCGGTGCGCCGGGACGTGGACACCGGCGAGGATCTGCGGGCCGCGATCGGGCTCGGGGTCGGCGCGGCCACCGCCGCGGTGCTCCCGTCCGTGCCGTTTTCGCCGCGTGCCGCCGCCTCCTGACGCCGCGTCGGTTCCGCGGCGGCGCGGACGGCGGTGACAATGGGGGCATGCAGGGCACCGTGTACACCTTCGAGACCGACTCGCGTGAGGGCGTCGTGCTGCTCGACGACGGCTCTCCCGTGCCCTTCGACGCGGCGGCGTTCGACGCCGGCGGAATGCGCTTCCTGCGCCCCGGCCAGCGGGTTCGGATGACCCTGGACCCGGCCGGCGGGCGGGTGGTGCTGGTGACGCTGTACACGCTGCCGGATCCGCCGCGCTGACCTCGCCGGCCGTACCGCCCGCCCGGGCCCCGCGCCGACGGGCGGGCCTCGATCGGACCTACGGCGACGGGCCGGAACCCCGGGGTGGGGGTTCCGGCCCGTCGCCGTCGTACATCTACCGCCGGCTCACGAAGTCCGTCGCGTCAGGCCTTCTTGGCCGCGCGCTTGGTCGCGGTCTTCTTGGCCGCGGGCGCCTTCGCGGCGGCGGGCTTGGCCGCGGCCGGCTTGGCGGTCGCGGCCTTCGGCGCTGCCTTGGTCGCCTTCGCCTTGGTCGTCGGAGCCTTGGCCGCGGCCGGGGTGCTCTTGACGGCCTTGGTGGTGGTGGCCTTGGTGGTGGTCGCGGCCTTGGCGGTGACCTTCTTCGCCGCGGCCGGCTTGGTCGCCGCCTTGGTCGCGGGCGCCTTGGTCGCCTTTTTGGCGGCGGGCTTCGCGGTCGCCGGGGTCTTGGCCGCGGCCGCGGTCTTGCGCGTGGTGGCGGCCGGGGTCTTGACCGCGGCGGCGCGCGAGGTCGCCGGCTTCGCCGATGCCTTGGTCGTCGCGGTGGTCTTGCGGGTGGTCGCCTTCGCGGCGGGCGCCGCGGCGTCCGTCGCGACCACGCGCGGAGTCGGGCTGCTCTTGGCGGCCGCACTCTTCACGTTGGGCTTCGGAAGCTTCTTCGTCCCGCTGGTGTAGTCCTTGAAGCCCTGGCCCGCGCGGAAGCGCGGCACCGAGGTCTTCTTGACGCGCACCCGCTCACCGGTCTGCGGGTTGCGGGCGTATCGAGCCGGACGGTCCACCTTCTCGAACGAGCCGAAGCCCGTGATGGACACCCGGTCTCCCGCCGTCACCGCACGAACGATGGTGTCGAGGACGGCATCGACTGCCTCTGCGGCGGCCTTGCGGCCACCCAGTCGGTCAGCGACCGCCTCGACGAGCTGCGCCTTGTTCACGTCTTCCCCTTCGGAAACCGATGCCGGGACAGTTCAGCCGGCATTGGGCACGCTAAGCATCCAAAAGTGCCGAAGCAATTACCGAACGGGCGAATCACCCTTGTGTCGCAACGGATTCAGGCTTCGGCGGTGTCCCGCGAACTCGCGGGCCCCGCGTCCAACTCGTCCATCAACTTGGTCAGTCGCCGGTCGGCGTCCGCCAAATCATGCTTTGCCGCGTCGGTGATGACCAACAAGCGGCGGATTAGCGCCACTTTCGCCTCGTTCGGTAGTCGGAGCCTACGCACCCGGGCGTGGGCGACCTTCAACCGGGTGGCCAGTTCGGCGAAGAGTTCCACTTCTTCGAACTCGTTCACGTGTCGGCCTTGGTGCTCCACACCGCAATTGTGACAGCTCATCCGGCTATGGGCACAACGGGGCGGCCATTGGGGCGAATCCCGAACACGCGAACGGCGGGACGCGATCGCGTCCCGCCGTTCATTTTCGGCCGATCGGCCTATTTTGCAAGGGAGTTCGTGATCAGCCCACCGGCTGGGTGCGCGGCAGCCAACTCGGCCGGTTCGCCTCGAACGAGGTGATGTCCTCTTCGTGACGCAGGGTCAGACCGATGTCGTCCAGCCCCTCCAGGAGGCGCCAGCGGGTGTAGTCGTCGATCTCGAAGTCGGCGACGATCTCGCCCGCACGCACCTGACGACCCACCAGATCGACGGTGATCTCGGCGGTCGGGTCCGCCTCGGTCAGCGCCCACAGGCGTTCGACGGTCTCCTGCGGCAGTACCACGGTCAGCAGCCCGCCCTTTTGCGAGTTGCCGCGGAAGATGTCCGCGAAGCGCGCCGAGATGACCGCCTTGAACCCGTAGTTCTGCAGCGCCCATACGGCGTGCTCCCGGGAGGACCCGGTGCCGAAGTCGGGACCGGCCACCAGGACCGTGGCGCCGGCGCGCTCGGGCCGGTTCAGCACGAACTCCGGGTTCTTGCGCCAGGCTTCGAACAGGCCGTCCTCGAAACCGTCGCGGGTGACCTTCTTGAGCCAGTGCGCGGGGATGATCTGGTCGGTGTCCACGTTGCTCTCGCGCAGCGGGACGGCCGTTCCGGTGTGGGTGGTGAAGGCTTCCATGGCTCAGACTCCTGCGGTGCTCAGGTCGGCGGGGGCGGCCAGGTGGCCCAGCACGGCGGTCGCGGCCGCGACCTGCGGCGAGACCAGGTGGGTACGGCCGCCCTTGCCCTGCCGTCCCTCGAAGTTGCGGTTGGACGTGGACGCGCTGCGCTCGCCGGGGGCGAGTTGGTCGGGGTTCATGCCCAGGCACATCGAGCAGCCCGCGTAGCGCCACTCGGCGCCGAACTCGGTGAACACCTTGTCCAGGCCCTCGGAAACGGCCTGGAGCGAGACCCGCACCGAACCCGGAACGACCAGCATCCGCACACCGTCGGCGACCTTGCGGCCCTTGACGATGTCGGCCACCTCGCGCAGGTCCTCGATCCGGCCGTTGGTGCACGAGCCGACGAAGACCGTGTCCACCGCGATGTCGCGCAGTTTCTGGCCCGCCGTCAGACCCATGTACGCGATGGCCTTCTCGGCCGCCGCGCGCTCGACCGGGTCCACGATCGCGACCGGGTCGGGCACCGACTCGGCCAGCGGCGCGCCCTGGCCGGGGTTGGTCCCCCAGGTGACGAACGGCGAGAGTTCGCTCGCGTCGATCACCACTTCCTTGTCGAACACCGCGTCCTCGTCGGTGACCAGGCTCCGCCAGTACGCCACGGCGGTGTCCCAGTCGGCGCCCTGCGGCGCGTGCGGGCGGCCGTCCAGGTACGCGAACGTGGTCTCGTCCGGTGCGATCATGCCCGCCCGGGCGCCGGCCTCGATCGACATGTTGCACACGGTCATCCGGCCCTCCATCGAGAGGTCCCGGATCGCCTGGCCGCGATACTCGATGACGTAGCCCTGACCGCCGCCGGTGCCGATCCGCGCGATCACCGCGAGGATCAGGTCCTTGGCACCGACCCCCTCGGGCAGCGCGCCCTCGACGGTCACCGCCATCGTCTTGAACGGCGCCATTGGCAGCGTCTGGGTGGCCAGCACGTGCTCGACCTGGCTGGTGCCGATGCCGAACGCCAGTGCGCCGAACGCGCCGTGGGTCGCGGTGTGGCTGTCGCCGCAGACCACGGTCGTGCCCGGCTGGGTCAGCCCGAGCTGCGGGCCGACCACGTGCACGATGCCCTGTTCCACGTCGCCCAGCGAGTGGATCCGGACCCCGAACTCGGCGGCGTTCTTGCGCAGCGTCTCGATCTGGGCGCGCGAGACCGGGTCCGCGATGGGTTTGTCGACGTCGAGCGTCGGCGTGTTGTGGTCCTCGGTCGCGATCGTGAGATCGGTGCGCCGGACCGGGCGGCCGGCCTGACGCAGACCGTCGAACGCCTGCGGACTGGTCACCTCGTGCAGCAGGTGCAGGTCGATGTAGAGCAGATCCGGCTCGCCCTCCGCGCGACGCACCACGTGTGCGTCCCAGACCTTCTCCGCGAGTGTCCGTCCCATCGCTGTCCCTCCGGCCGGCGCCATTGCCGGCGCTGTGTGTCCCTCGTGTCGCGCGGGTGCGGCTGATTCCGTATCCGCGATCGACGCCCTGACGCGTGCCCACGTCCCGACCCCTCCCGGCTGTTCTCCGGTGGTCGGCTCGGCGCGTTGCGCCACTGTGCCGGCACCGGGGCCGAGGGTGGACTTGCGTCTCGTAATCCGAGACGGCAATATCAAGGCATGGACAATTCTAGCGGAGTCGGCGTTCTCGACAAGGCCGCTGTCGTGCTGGCCGCGCTCGAAGCCGGTCCCGCCACGCTCGCGGGACTCGTCGCCATAACCGGTCTTGCCCGGCCCACGGCGCATCGACTCGCGGTCGCCCTGGAGCACCACCGTCTGGTCGCCCGCGACATGCAGGGTCGCTTCGTGCTGGGCCCGCGACTGGCCGAGCTGGCCGCCGCGGCCGGCGAGGATCGGCTGCTCGCCGCCGCGCACCCGGTGCTCGCGCACATGCGCGACATCACCGGCGAGAGCGCACAGCTCTACCGGCGCCAGGGCGACATGCGCGTGTGCGTGGCCGCGGCCGAGCGGCTCTCCGGGCTGCGTGACACCGTCCCCGTCGGCAGCACGCTGCCGATGAAGGCCGGTTCGGCCGCGCAGTGCCTGCTCGCCTGGGAGGAGCCGGAGCGGCTGCACCGAGGTCTGCAGGGCGCGCGGTTCACCGCCACCACGCTCTCCGGCGTGCGGCGCCGCGGCTGGGCGCAGAGCATCGGCGAACGTGAGCCCGGCGTCGCGTCCGTCTCCGCCGCCGTGCGCGGCCCCAGCAACCGCGTGGTGGCCGCCGTGTCCGTCTCCGGCCCGATCGAGCGGCTGACCCGGCACCCGGGACGACTGCACGCGCAGGCCGTGATGGAGGCCGCCGCCAAGCTGTCCGACGCACTGCGCCGGGCCCAGGTGGAGGTCTGACGCCCGTCGACCCCGGACGCCGCCGAGCGTCCGGGCCGGCACCGCCGGGGCGATCGCCGACGCGGCCCGCGCGGGATGGCCCCCGACCACCCGCGTCGGCGCCCGAGCCCGGGAAACGAAGAAGACCTCCCGCGACTACGGGAGGTCTTCTTCTTCGAGGTAGCCCCGACGGGATTCGAACCCGCGCTACCGCCTTGAGAGGGCGGCGTGCTAGGCCACTACACAACGGGGCCTCGTATTGCCGGTGTTGCTCCGAGCCGCCTGCGAGGCGACACGGTGACGATCTGGTAGCCCCGACGGGATTCGAACCCGCGCTACCGCCTTGAGAGGGCGGCGTGCTAGGCCACTACACAACGGGGCCAGATCGCAATCATCAACTCTTACCAGCGACATCGCCCGAAGACGATGCAGCTGGGGTACCAGGACTCGAACCTAGACTAACGGAACCAGAAACCGTCGGGCTGCCAATTACCCCATACCCCAATGCTCGGTCCTTCGCGTTACCCGGGGGTTTTACGAGGACTTCGCTCCGCGCTGCTCCCTTGCGGGGCGGCACGAGAAGAACTTTACCCGATGAGGCGCGCGTGACCAAAACGGGTTACCGGCCCCCCGTTCGAACCACCACAAGTCCGGCCGGCCCGCCCACGACGTGCGCGGAAGACCCCTTCAGCCGCGCTTGACCACGGTGTTCGTGAGGGTGCCGACGCCACCCACGGTGACCGAGACCCGGTCGCCCACGTGCAGTGGTCCGACCCCCGCCGGCGTGCCGGTCAGCAACACGTCGCCGGGCAGCAGCGTCATCGCCTGGGTGACGTGCACGATCAACTCGGTGACGGTGCGGATCATCTGCCCGGTGCTGCCGGCCTGGCGCACCTCGCCGTTGACCGTGCACGCCACGGTCAGCCCCTCGCCCTCGGTGACCTGGTCGAGCGTGATGTCGGTCTCCACCCACGGGCCGAGCGGGCAGAAGGTGTCCATGCCCTTGGCCCGGCCCCACTGGCCCTCGGTGCGCTGCAGGTCGCGCGCGGTCACGTCGTTGGCGCAGGTGAAGCCGAAGATCACTTCGGCCACCCGCTCGGCGGGCACGTCGCGGCACATCCGGCCGATCACCACGGCCAGTTCGGCCTCGTGGTGCACCTCGTCGGAGATCTGCGGGTACGCGATGCCGTCGCCGTGTCCGATCACGGACGTGGACGGCTTGAGGAAGGTGATCGGCGCGTCCGGGAGCGCGCCGCCCATCTCGGCGGCGTGCGCGGCGTAGTTCTTGCCGATCGCCACCACCTTGCTGGGCAGCACCGGCGCGAGCAGGCGCACCGAGGACAGGGCGTGTTGCGCTCCGGTGGGCCGCAGTTCGCCGAAGGGGTGGCCCGCGAGGGCGTGTACGACCAGTGACTCGGGTCGGTCGGCGTCGCCGGTCACCACCCCGAAGGAGACGGAATCGTCGGTGGAGAACCTGGCGATGCGCACGATGGGGTCACCCTTGCCGGAGAGTCACGAACGAGACGTGCCCAAGGCTACGCGGGCGCGACCCGGGTCGGCGTCGCGCCGCGGCGGATGCGCAGGTGACGGGCGTGACCGGGGGCAGGGTGCGAGGGGGTTCCGAGTGCGGCCGGCGGTGGATCCGGGACGTCGGCGGGTCAGGCCGAGGCGTCGGTGCCGGTCGGGACGTCCATCAGGTTCGTCCGCCGCGGGTTCGCGGTGCGCACCTCGGCGATGACCGACCGCGCGGCCTCTGTCGTGCGCTGACGCGGCAACACCGCGTCGACCTGCGTACGCCTGGGGTTGGCCGTGCTGGGGCGGTGCGTGCTGATGGTGTCCACGGTTCCCGGTTCTCGCTGTTCTCGCTCGTTCTCGTCCACAGGTGCGCGCGGGGTGCGATGGTGTGCACCCTGTTGCGGTCTTGCCCGCCAAGATTACCCGTGGTTACGTCAGGGGTGGTCACGGGTCACCCACGGCTGCTGCTCACCGACCGCACATCACGGTTTACACCAGGTGTTCGAGCCGGCACATCAATATGTGATTTTCACCTCCCCGGAACCTCGACAAACGTATGGCATTTTGCCCCTGATCGTCCGTTAATACCGGTTGATTGCCGCCCGAAACGGCTTAACCGCCGAGATCGGGTTGAATCACGGTTTGTCCGGACCCCGCTATCTTGTTGCGGCTCCGTGGCTGTGCTGAAATGCCTGCGACCACGGGGGTGGTTCCCAACAAGCGGAGTTCCTTCACCTTGTCGCGCGAGCGCGACGGAGGTGCCCTGGGAAGAACGCGAATCCAGGGATTTACGCGCACACGAGCCTCGCCTTACCGGCGGGTCTAACGACTGGTCACAAGAGGTTGCGACGCTAGTGCAGGGACGTCGGAAGAAGCAGCACGACTCCGCAGGGGCCCCGGCCACGGCCGGCCCCGCCACGCCGGAGGTGCGAGCCCCGCAGCAAGCCAGCGGACCCCAGGATGCCAATGAGACCCCCGACTCCGTCGGGGACTCCATAGCCGGCGCCGGGGCGGCCCGGCCTGCCGGGACGGCACCGTCCCGGCTCAAGTTGCTGTTCTCGATCGGGAACTGGCGCATCCGTACCCGGATCACCGCGCTGCTCCTGCTACCGGTCGTGGTCGCCGCGTTGCTCGGCGGCCTGCGTATCCAGTCGTCGATCGACAAGACGCAAGAGATGGACACGGTGCAAAAGGCATCGGCCATCATCGACCAGGCGTCGACGCTGGCCGCGTGGCTGGAGCAGGAACGCGACCTGCTCGCGCAGGCGAGCGTGGCTCCGCCGGCGGATCTGACGGGCGAGGTGAACAAGGCCAAGAAGACCACCGACGACCAGGTCACCGTCTACAACGCGACCGCCGCGAAGCTGAACACCGACTCGATGCCGGTGCTCGGTGCCACGCTCAAGGACATCGGCCACTCGCTGACGGAGTTGAACCGCACCCGTCAGGACGCCTTCAAGACCAGCACCCGCAGCACCATCGACGCCTACAACAAGATGATCCTGCAGCTGCTGCAGATCAACCAGGAGGCGCCCGAGGTCACCCGTGACGCCGACCTGATCCAGGGCGCCCGCGCGCTGGGTTCGTTCGGCGAGGCGAAGGCGTACGCGTCCTCGCAGCGGGCCGCGGTCGTCGCGTACGCGCTCAAGCCGAACGACCTCCCGCTGGAGGCGGGCGAGACGCTCGCGCGACTGAACGAGGGCGAGCAGAACGCGATCCGCGCGTTCATCAGCGTCGCCCCCGCCGACTGGAGCGCGCTGTACAAGTCGGGCGTCAGCCGGGACAAGATCACCCTGGTCGAAGAGGCCTTCCAGCAGTTCAAGGGCATGGTCGGCGCCGCGGTGTCCGCTCCCAAGCCCGGCGGCAACGCCAAGCTGGACAACATCGGCGAGTTCAACCAGCAGACCTGGTGGACGTTGTCGACGGACAAGATCGGCGCGCTCGGTCAGGTCGAGGCCCGGCTGGGCAAGGAGCTGACCGCCACCGCGAAGGACCTGCGCGACCAGGCCCGTACCGACGCCCTGGTCAACACGATCCTCGTCGTCGGCGCGCTGTTGATCACCATCCTGCTCGGTGTGATCGTGGCCCGTTCGCTGGTGCGTTCGCTCAACACGCTGCGTCGGTCCGCGCTGGAGGTCGCCGAGGAGCGGCTGCCCGAGACGGTGCGCCGACTCTCCGAGTCGGACCCCGGCGACGTGGACCTGGCCATCGAGCCGATCGGCGTGTTGTCCCGGGACGAGATCGGCCAGGTGGCGCGCGCGTTCGACGCGGTGCACGCCGAGGCCGTACGACTCGCCGCCGAACAGGCCCTGCTGCGTGGCAACGTCAACTCGATGTTCGTCAACCTCTCGCGCCGCAGCCAGAGCCTGATCCAGCGTCAGCTCGCGCTCATCTCCGACCTGGAGAACCGCGAGGCGGACCCGGACCAGCTGGCCAACCTGTTCAAGCTCGACCACCTCGCCACCCGCATGCGCCGCAACGGTGAGAACCTCCTGGTGCTCGCGGGCGAGGAGCCGGGCCGGCGCTGGACCCGACCGGTTCCGCTGGTCGACGTGCTGCGCGCCGCGGCCTCCGAGGTGGAGCAGTACGAGCGGGTCGAGTTGGGCGCGCTGCCCACCACCGACATCGCCGGCCGCGCGGTCAACGACCTCGTGCACCTGCTCGCCGAGTTGCTGGAGAACTCCACCACGTTCTCCAGCCCGCACACCAAGGTCCGCGTCACCGGCCACATCCTTCCCGACGGCCGGGCGCTGATCGAGATCCACGACAACGGCATCGGGCTCACCGGCGACGACCTCGCCGACGCCAACCAGCGACTGGCCCGTCCGCCGGTGGTGGACGTGTCCATCTCGCGTCGCATGGGTCTGTTCGTGGTCGGCCGACTGGCCACCCGGCACGGCATCCGCGTCCAGCTCCGGCCGGGCGAGGGTGGCGGTACCACCGCGCTGGTCATGCTCCCGATCGAGCTCATCCAGGGCGACCGCCCCGGCGGCGGCGACGGGTGGAGCAAGGGCGGCGACAAGACCGCGGCCGCGGTGTCCGGCTGGAGCGAGGAACTGCCCTCGGCCACGCCCGCCGCGCCGGCCCTGCCCGGTCCCCGGGTGGGCAGCCGGGCCCAGGAGCGCAACCGGCGGCGCGAACTGCCTCAGCGCAGCGCCGAGACACCGGTGCAGCCGGTCAACCAGCCGCCCCAGCCGACGCCGGCCGCGGACAACCGGCCCGCCCAGGCGCCGGTGCAGCAGGAGCCGTCCTACGGCAGCACCCAGTCCTTCGAGGCACCCTCCTTCCAGGACGCCTCGACCGGGCAGGACACTCCGTACCCGGGCACGGTGAACCCGTTCGCGAGCGAGCCGGGCGTGCACAGCACCGGTGCGCACCGCGCGCCGAGTTCGCCGCCGCCGGCCACGCCCGGTCGCGACAACCCGTTCGCCCCGGTCGGATCGCCGGCCCAGGACACGGGCGCCTTCCCGGCCGCACCGCCGGCGCCGATGTTCGGCACCGCCGAGGAGCACCTCGGAGCCGAGGCACAGCAGACGCAGTTCGGCACGGACACCGGGTCCTTCCCGGCCGCGCCGCAGTTCGGTGACGGCACCGTACGCGGGGGTGACACCTCGCAGTTCGCGTCGCCGTTCGGATACGCGGACGAGCCGCGTCCCGAGGCCGACATCGACCCGCTCGACCCGCTCGGATACGAGCGGTCCGGGCAGTTCGGCGGCCCGGGTGCGGAGCTCGCACCGCGCCGGGACGAGCCGCAGCGCCCGACCTGGGGCACCGAGTACGACGAACTCACCCCGGTGGCGCCGCTGCCGCCGATCGAGCCCGTCGCGCCGCCGGCCGAGGTGCCGTCCGGCTACGACGCGCCGCGCCGGGAGGAGTTGACCCGTCGCGACGAACTGCCGCAGCGGGCGCCCGAGTCCGGGGACGAACTCGGGACGGACACCGGCGACGCGCTGCCCGTGCTGCGCGGTCCGGCGCAGACGCGTCCCCTGCCGGTGCGGTCGGAGCAGGACGAGCACACCCGGGCCGAACAGGTGCGCGGCCCGCAGGGCGATGTGCGTCCGGCGGTCTCGCCGTTCGAGCCGGCCGGTCCGGGTCGCTCGGAAACCGGTCCGTTCGCGCCCGTCGGTGCGCAGGAAATCGCCGAACAGGTGCCTGCTCCGTCCGAGTTGGACATGAGTGCGCCCCCGAGCACCGGGGACGACGGTAGGCTTCCCATCTTCGACACACTCGAGTCGGACTGGTTCCACCGCCAGGGCAACCGCGGCGGTCGGATGCGTGCCGCGCAGGTCCGTTCCACGCCGCGAGGCGGGGAGCGAGCCGTACCGGCAGGCGAGCAGGCGCTCCCGGATCCGGGTCCGTTGGGCGATCTCGATCGTCGGGTGCCGATGGCGACCAATCCGCCGCAGGCACCGGCCGAGCCGGCACCGGCGTTCGGCGGTGGGCGTCAGCAGCCCGCCACCGACATGTTCGGGACGCCGACGGAGCCGGACGAGGTCGTCGAGCAGTCCGCCGCGGTCTCCCCCGCCGCCGGCCCGCAGGGGCCGCAGTCGGGTTGGTACTCCGCGGGTGACGACGGTTGGCGCGCGGCCGAGGCCGCTCGTGAGCCGTCCTCGGGTGGCACCACCGGAGCGGGCCTGCCCCGACGTGTGCCCCGCGCCAACCTGGTGCCGGGCGGCGTCGAGCAGTCCGGCGGGGCTCAGGCCCCGGGTCACACGGGTGCGGGCTCTGCCGCGGCCGGGTCCCGTCGGGAGCCGGGTCGACCGACCGCGCCGAGCGGGCCGGGCCTGTCCCGGTCGCCCGACGAGGTCCGTGGACGGCTGACCAACTTCCGCCGGGGCATCCAGCAGGGTCGCACCGCCGGGGCCGGGGGATCCGCCCCTCGACCTCGTGACGAGAACAACCAGGAGCAGGCATGACTGAGAAGTCGTTGAGCCAGGCCGCGCAGAACCTGAACTGGCTGATCACGAACTTCGTGGACAACACCCCCGGGGTGTCGCACACGGTCGTGGTCTCCGCGGACGGCCTGCTGCTCGCCCTGTCCGAGGGCTTCCCTCGCGACCGGGCCGACCAGCTCGCCGCCGTCGCATCGGGTTTGACCAGCCTGACCCAGGGTGCGTCCCGTATCTTCGAGGGCGGGCACGTCACCCAGACGGTCGTGGAAATGGAACGGGGTTTCCTCTTTATCATGTCGATTTCGGACGGCTCCTCGTTGGCCGTGCTGGCGTCGCCGGAGTGCGACATCGGCCTGATCGGCTACGAGATGGCCCTGCTCGTCGATCGCGCGGGCGCCGTGCTCACGCCGGCGTTGCGCGCCGAACTCCAAGGTGCACTGCCGCGATGACACCTTCGGATATGTCCGATCACGGGGACCAGGAGTTTCACGAGACCCTGGTCCGCCCATATGCCATGACCGGTGGTCGTACCCGGCCTCGCTACCAGCTCGCGCTGGAGGCCTTGGTCACCACGACTCCTCAGGTGGCCAATCCACCCGGCCTGTTGCCCGAGCACCAGCGCATCTGCGCGCTGTGTCGGGAGGTCAAGTCGGTAGCCGAGATCTCGGCTCTGCTCACCATCCCGCTCGGTGTCGCCCGCGTCCTCGTCGCGGATCTCGCCGAAGCCGGCCTGGTGGTCATCCACCAGCCCGGGAACGACCAGGGGCAGCCGGACGTCACGCTGCTCGAAAGGGTGCTCAGTGGACTTCGCAAGCTCTAGCCCGGGCCCGGTCCCCGCCAGGTCCTCCACCACGTCGGCGAAGATCGTCGTCGCCGGCGGATTCGGCGTGGGCAAGACCACGCTCGTCGGTGCCGTCTCGGAGATCGCTCCGCTGCGTACCGAAGCGGTCATGACGTCCGCCAGCGCCGGGGTCGACGACCTGTCGGCGACGCCGGACAAGCAGACCACCACGGTCGCGATGGACTTCGGTCGCATCACGCTGGACGAGGATCTGATCCTGTACCTGTTCGGTACTCCGGGTCAGCACCGATTCTGGTTCATGTGGGACGACCTGGTCCGCGGCGCGATCGGCGCCGTGGTTCTGGTGGACACCCGCCGACTCGCCGACTGTTTCCCCGCGATCGACTACTTCGAGAACAGCGGTCTGCCGTTCATCGTCGCGTTGAACTGCTTCGACGGATTGCAGACCCACCACGCGGAGGATGTCCGCGAGGCATTGCAAATAGGGCCCGACACCCCGATCGTGAGCTGTGACGCACGGCGCCGCGAATCGGCCAAGTCGACCCTGATCACGCTGGTCGAGCATGCTCTGATGGCTCGCCTGCGCTGACCTTCGGTACACGTTCCACCTGTTTTTTTCGTATTTTGCACCAGCACACCTCAGGCGAATCCCATTGCGGGGTTCGCCTGAGGTGTTGTCGCCGTGCGAACGGCCCGGGGAGGATTCCCGAGGGTTGTACGGGGAATTCGACAAACGTGTGACAGGACGCGGCGACATGCCCGGCCGAGTCTCCGCCTCGGCCCACACATTGCTAGGGTCCTTCCATAGCCATCTGTTGCCCAATTGATATCAGAACGTTTTGAGGCGCAGGCCCAACAACGAACCGAGGTGGGGTTCGGTGGACGACAACAGCAGGCGCGCGGCACAAGCGGCCCGCCTTCCGATGGTCGACGGAACGACCGAATCGGGGCTGCCGCGAAGGCCCCCGCAGGCGAACCTGCTGCCGGGCGCGGCGGCCGAGGAGTTCGGCCTCGATCGGGAGCTGTCGCTCTCCCGGGAGCCGGAAGAGGTCCGGGGGCGCCTGGAACGTTTCGCCGTCGGACGCGAGTTGGCACGTCTCGAGGAGAGCGAACCGCTGCTGCCGCCGAACCCGATGACCGCGGCGAGTCCGCTGGCCTCCTCCCCCGTGCGTCCGCCCGCGCCGCCGGCTCCGCCTCAGCCCCGGACGGTGACGCCGGCAACTCCCGTGCCGCCGCCCACCGCTCCGCCCGCCCCACCCGCTCCGTCCGTGCTGCCGGCCCCGCCGCCGGGATCCCTGTCGCCGCTGCCGGCGGGTTGGGACGAACCGTGGGGCGACGGGTGGCGTTCGTTCCGCCCCGGCCGCCCCTGACGGTTCGTCACATCGGCCGCTACGCGCCGTCCGGACCCTCGGTGTGCCGTACACCGGGGGTCAGGCCCGCCTTGAGCAGTCCGTAGGTGTAGGCGTCCTCCAGGGCCTGCCAGGACGCCGCGATCACGTTCTCCGCGACACCGACGGTGCTCCACTCCTGCTTGCCGTCGGTGGTCTCCACCAGCACGCGCGTGATCGCGTCGGTACCGTGGCGGCCCTCCAGCAACCGGACCTTGTAGTCCATCAGTTCGAATGTCGCGAGCTGCGGGTAGATGCGCTCCAGGGCCAGCCGCAGCGCGCGGTCGAGCGCGTTGACCGGGCCGTTGCCCTCGCCGGTCGCCACGATCCGCTCGCCCTTGGCGTACAGCTTCACCGTCGCCTCGTTGACCGGGACCCCGTCGCCCCGCTGTTCGCTGATCGCGCGCCACGACTCCAGGGTGAAGAACCGTGCTCGGCCCAGGCTTTCGTCCCGCAGCAGCAGTTCGAACGACGCGTCGGCGGCCTCGTAGGTGTAACCCGCCGCCTCGCGCTCCTTGACCTGGTTGACCACCCGGCCGACCAGGTCCTTGTCGTCGGAGAGGTCGTAGCCCAGTTCGCGGCCCTTGAGTTCGATCGAGGCCCGGCCGGCCATGTCCGAGATCAGCATGCGCATGTCGTTGCCGACCCGGGCCGGGTCGATGTGCTGGTAGAGGTCGGGGTCGACCTTGATCGCGGACGCGTGCAGGCCGGCCTTGTGCGCGAACGCGGACACGCCCACGTAGGGCAGGTGGGTGGACGGGGCGAGGTTGACCACCTCGGCGATCGCGTGCGAGATCCGGGTCATCTCGCGCAGCTTGCCCTCGGGCAGAACGCGCATGCCCCGCTTGAGTTCGAGGTTGCCGACCACCTGGAACAGGTTGGCGTTGCCGACGCGTTCGCCGTAGCCGTTGGCGGTGCACTGGACGTGCGTGGCGCCGCCCTCGACGGCCGCGAGGGTGTTGGCCACCGCGCAGCCCGTGTCGTCCTGCGCGTGGATGCCGAGCCGGGCCCCGGTGGCGGCGTGCACCTCGGTAACGATCTCGCGGACCCCGGTGGGCAACATGCCGCCGTTGGTGTCGCACAGCACGACCACCTCGGCGCCCGCGTCGTGCGCGGCGGCGACCACGCTCAGCGCGTAACCCGGGTTGGCCCGGTAGCCGTCGAAGAAGTGCTCGCAGTCGACGAACACCCGGCGGCCCTGTGCGCACAGGTGCGCGACGGTGTCCCGGACCATCTCCAGGTTCTCGTCGAGCGTGGTGCGCAACGCGAGCGAGACGTGTTTGTCGTGCGACTTGGCCACCAGGCACACGACCGGCGCGTCGGAGTCCAGCAGGGCCTGCACCTGGGGGTCCGCGGCAGCGGTGGTACCGGCCTTGCGGGTCGAGCCGAAGGCGACCAGGACGGCGTTGACCAACTGCAGTTCGTCCTTGGCCCGGCGGAAGAACTCGGTATCGCGCGGCACCGCGCCGGGCCAGCCGCCCTCGATGAAGCCGACGCCGAAGTCGTCCAGATGGCGGGCCACGGTGAGCTTGTCGGACACCGTGAGGTTGATGCCCTCGCGTTGTGAACCGTCCCGGAGCGTGGTGTCGAAGACGTGGAAGGCGCTCGGGTCGGTCGTCGTGGGGTGCATGGGTTCTCCCATCGGTCAGAAATGGCGGGCCCGCGCGCGGGTGCTTGCCACATGGGTGGTGCGGCAAACAAAAAGACCCCTCGCGGTCGCGAGAGGTCTGCGTGCGGGCGGTGGGCGGTTCGCTCACCCCTTGTGGGGGGATCGGCCCGTTGCCGGCACGCTGCGGCTAATAATGAGCCACTGCTGCATGGTTCATGATTTTGGCACACTCGGCGGCGCGTGGTCGGGCGGTCTCACCATGTGGTCGGTGCGGATTTTTTGTTCGCCCACCCGCTCCACCCGTTACGTCAGGTGGACGAGCTGCGGAATACCGCGAGGCGCGGGCGCGCGGGTCCCGAAGGCCGCTGCGGATCCGGCCGCTCCCCGGCGCGTCAGCGCCCACGATGTGATCGTCGACCGGTGATCGACGAGCGTGCGAGGAGAGCGGCCGGAGGCCGCCGCGGCGTAGCCGCACCGCGCGAAGCGCGGCTTTCCGGAGCGGCCGGAGGCCGCCGCGGCGTAGCCGCACCGCGCGAAGCGCGGCTTTCCGGAGCGGCCGGAGGCGGCCGCGGCGTAGCCGCACCGCGCGAAGCGCGGCCTTCCGGAGCGGCCGGAGGCCGCCTAGATGTTATGGGTCCAGCCGTGCACGTCGTCCGCGCGGCCGGTTTGGATGTCGACCAGAGCCTTGCGGAGTTCCATGGTGATCGGGCCCGCCTCGCCTGTGCCGACGGTCCAGCTCGCGGTGGTGGACTTGACCGAGCCGACCGGGGTGATCACCGCGGCGGTGCCGCAGGCGAAGACCTCGGTGAGGGTGCCGTCCGCGTTGCCCTCGCGCCAGTCGTCGACCGAGATCTGCGCCTCCTCGGCCGCGTAGCCGCGGTCGGCGGCCAGCCGCAGCAGCGAGTCGCGGGTGATGCCGGGCAGCAGCGAGCCGGTCAGGCGCGGGGTGACGATCCGCGCGTCCTTGCCCTCCCCGTACACGAAGTACAGGTTCATCCCGCCCATCTCCTCGATCCAGCGACGCTCCACCGCGTCCAGCCAGACCACCTGGTCACAGCCCTGCTCGATGGCCTGGGCCTGGGCGACCAGGGACGCCGCGTAGTTGCCGGCGCACTTGGCCGCGCCGGTGCCGCCGGGCACCGCGCGCACGTACTCCTGGGAGAGCCAGACCGAGACCGGCTTGACGCCGCCCGCGAAGTACGGGCCTGCGGGCGAGGCGATCACCACGAACAGGAACTCGTTCGAGGGGCGCACCCCGAGTCCGACCTCGGTGGCGAACATGAAGGGCCGGATGTACAGGCTCTCCTCGGCCGCGCCGGGCACCCAGGCGATGTCCTGGCGGATCAGCGCGTCCACCGCGGCCACGAACAGGTCCTGGGGCAGTTCCGGCATGGCCAGGCGGCGCGCGGAGTGCTGGAAGCGCTCGGCGTTGGCGTAGGGCCGGAAGGTGGCCACACTGCCGTCGGGCCGGCGGTAGGCCTTGAGCCCTTCGAAGATGGACTGCGCGTAGTGCAGCGTCATGTTCGCGGGGTCGATGTCCAGGGACGCGTAGGGGGTGAGCTGCGCGTCGTACCAGCCGCGTCCGGCGCTCCACTTGATCGTCACCATGTGCTCGGTGAACACGCGGCCGAAGCCCGGGTTCTCCAGACGCGTGGCGCGTTCGGCGTCGCTCAGCGGATGCGAGGTGGGCTTGAGGTCGATCGACAGGGGTGCCTGGAGGGAGGGCTCCTGCGGGGCGGCAGTCGTCATGGCTGGTTCTCGTCCTTCACCGTGGAGTATGGCGGGGCCGGGGCTGCGGATACCCGGCTTCCCGCACATGGACGTACTGGAAGTGTCCCGGGAACCGCACCCGCGTTCCACCCGGTGAGACGTTAACGCAGTCGACCGGGATCCCGACAGGCGCGGCCCCCGTCCCGCCGAACGACCGATTCGCCGGTCCGGCAGGGGGCACGCGTCGACGGTCCCGGTCGACGGACGTGGTGGTGCCGGCGAATCAGCCGGCTACTCGGGCGGCGAGCGCGTCGCCGATCTGCGACGTGGTGCGCGCGCCGAGGGTCGCCCGCTCGGCGAGGTCGGCGTACACGGCGGCCTCGACCCGGCGGGCCTCCTCGGTCCGGCCGAGGTGTTCGAGCAGCATGGCCACCGACAACACCGCGGCGGTGGGGTCGGCCTTGCCCTGGCCGGCGATGTCCGGCGCGGAGCCGTGCACCGGCTCGAACATGGACGGGAACTCGCCCGACGGGTTGATGTTCCCGCTGGCCGCGAGGCCGATGCCGCCCGCGATGGCGGCGGCGAGGTCGGTGATGATGTCGCCGAAGAGGTTGTCGGTGACGATCACGTCGAAGCGCTCGGGCTGGGTGACCATGAAGATGGTCGCCGCGTCCACGTGCAGGTAGTCGGTGGTGACGTCGGGGAAGTCGGCGGCCACGGCCTGGAAGATCCGCGTCCACAGGTGTCCGGCGTGGACCAGCACATTGTTCTTGTGCACCAGGGTCAGCTTCTTGCGCGGCCGGGCCTGGGCGCGGGCGAACGCGTCGCGCACGACCCGCTCGATGCCGAACGCGGTGTTGACGCTGACCTCGGTGGCCACCTCGTGCTCGGTGCCGGTGCGCAGCGAGCCGCCGTTGCCGGTGTACGGGCCCTCGGTGCCCTCGCGGACCACCACGAAGTCGATCTTCGCGTCGGATCCGAGGGGTGAGACGACGCCCGGTGCCAGGCGGGCCGGGCGCAGGTTGACGTGGTGGTCGAAGGCGAAGCGGAGCTTGAGCAGCAGGCCCCGCTCCAGGACCCCCGAGGGCACGCTCGGGTCGCCGATGGCGCCGAGCAGGATCGCGTCCCGGTCGCGCAACTCGGCGAGCACGCTGTCGGGCAGCGTCTCTCCCGTGCGGTGGTACAGGCGGGCACCGAGGTCGTACTCGGTGGTCTCCACCTTGACGTCGGCGGGGAGTACGGCGCCGAGGACCTTCAGACCCTCCGCGACCACTTCCTGGCCGATGCCGTCACCGGGAACCACTGCGAGACGAATGCTGCGAGACATGCGGGGACCCTACCTTTCGTCCCAGGGACCGACATGCGGCGTCCGGATGATGGGACGCTCAGCGCTCCTCGTCGGCCGGGCCTCCGTTGTCGCGCCGGTCGAGGGCGCGCTGGAGCGCTCGGGCGGCGTTGCGGCGCGTGGTTTCGTCCATGACTGCACTTCCTTCACAAGGCTGGCGACTACACGGTGTGCGACGGACACGTGCGAGGGCCTTGTGGGCGTGCCGAAATTTCCTGCCGTACGGGGATTTCCGGAAACGGAAGGAGCCGTCTTCCTTAACGGTAGGCGACGAACGACATCGATGTCTGCAATTTACTCGGAGTTCCTACTATCTGAGACCGACAACCCCCCACCCGGCGTAGCGGCACGGCGTCGGCGGGCCGAGGCGCGTCGACAACGAGGAAGGGCCCGGGCACCCCCTCGGGGTATCCGGGCCCTTCCTCATCGTGTCGGCCGTGTCGCTCGACCGGTTTCGTCCGGTCGACCGGACGAAACTCAGTCCTCCAGGTTCACCGAGCGCACGAACGCGGCGCCGATCTCCTCGGCGATGGCGTTCAGGATCTGCGGCTCGACCGTGGTGTCGACGGTCAGTGCGACCAGCGCCTCGCCGCCCTTGGCCGCGCGGGCGACCTGCATGCCGGCGATGTTGACGCCCGCCTCGCCGAGGTGGCGGCCGATCACGCCGACCACGCCGGGCTTGTCGGCGTAGCGCAGGAAGACCATGTGCGCGGTGAGCACCAGGTCGACGTCGAAGCCGTGCACCTCGACGATCTTCTCGATGTTCTTGGGGCCCGCGAGGGTGCCGGAGACCGAGATCTCCTCGCCGTCGGCGAGCGTGCCGCGCACGGTGACCAGGTTGCGGTGGTCGGGGCTCTCCGAGCCGGTGGTCAGCCGGATCTCCACGCCGCGCTCCTGGGCGAGCAGCGGGGCGTTGACGTAGGAGACCGATTCCTCCACCACGTCGGCGAACACGCCCTTGAGCGCCGCCAGCTCCAGCACCTTCACGTCGTGCTGGGTGATCTCGCCGCGCACCTCGACGTCGAGGCGGACCGCGACTCCGCCGGCCAGGGCGGTGAAGATCCGGCCCAGCTTCTCGGCGAGCGGCAGGCCCGGGCGCACGTCCTCGGCGATCACGCCGCCCTGCACGTTGACCGCGTCCGGCACCAGTTCGCCGGCGAGCGCCAGCCGAACCGACTTGGCCACCGCGACGCCGGCCTTCTCCTGCGCCTCGTCGGTGCTCGCGCCCAGGTGCGGCGTGGCCACCACGTTGTCGAACTCGAACAGCGGGCTGTCCGTGCACGGCTCCTTGGCGAACACGTCGAGCCCGGCGCCGGCGACCCGGCCCTCCTTGAGCGCGGACGCCAGCGCGACCTCGTCGACGATCCCGCCGCGCGCGGCGTTGACGATCCGCACCGTCGGCTTGACCCGGCGCAGCGCGTCCTCGCCGATCAGGCCCAGCGTCTCCGGGGTCTTCGGCAGGTGCACGGTGATGAAGTCGGACTGCTCCAGGACCTCGTCCAGGGTGAGCAGTCGCACGCCCATCTGCGCGGCGCGGGCGGGCTGCACGTAGGGGTCGTAGGCCACGATGTTCATCCCGAACGCGGACATGCGCTGCGCGACCAGGACGCCGATCCGGCCCAGGCCGACCACGCCGAGGGTCTTCTCGGACAACTCGACGCCGGTGTACTTGCTGCGCTTCCACTCGCCGTTCTTGAGCGCGGCGCTGCCCTGCGGGATGTTGCGCGCGACCGAGATGATCAGGCCGCAGGCCAGTTCGGCGGCGGTGACGATGTTCGAGGTCGGCGCGTTGACGACCATCACGCCGGCCTTGGTGGCGGCGGGGACGTCGACGTTGTCCAGGCCCACACCGGCGCGCGCGACGACCTTGAGCCGCCGGGCCGCGGCGATCGCCTCGGCGTCCACCTTGGTGGCGCTGCGGATCAGGATGGCGTCGACGTCGGCGATCGCGGACAGCAGCTCACCGCGGTCGGCACCGTCGCAGTGGCGGATCTCGAAGTCGGGTCCGAGGGCGTCGACGGTGGCCGGCGACAGTTCCTCGGCGATCAGAACGACGGGCTTGCTCACGGTTTTCCTTCGCCTGCTGCGATGACGGATGGTCGCGCGCGAAGCCGCACGACGGGTGGCCTGACGCGTGGCCGATCCTACCGCCGCCTTGTGAAGGACTTCACAGATGTCCGATGTGTGGACGCAGGCGCGCGAGGCACGGATTCTGACGAGCAGTCAGGTCGAGGTGCGATCGGCGGGCCGCTCCGGGCGACCCGGGGCGGTGCTCAGTCGGCCGCCAGGAACCAGCCGATGGTGACCCGGCGCTGCCCGTTGAGGTCGAGGATGACCACCTCGCCGGAGCCGGGCCGGGGCAGCGGCGCGGTGCCGCCGTAGGGCAGCAGGCGCGCTTCGCCGTCGTCGACCTGTACCTCGGCCACCGGCGCGTCCTGCGAGCCGCGCCGCCAGGTGACCCACCAGATGCCGTCGTCGCCGCACTGGAATTCGAGATGCACCCTGGACACGAACAGCCAGTCGGCCGGTGTCACGAGGTGGCAGCGGGTCGCGTCGCGACCGACCGCCAACGTCGCCCCCGGCCGGCTGGGCGCGCTTGCCATCAGCATGGCAACCGTCGCCGCGTCGTCCGCCCCCGACGTCGACGCCATGTTGAGATCGAGCACCGGTTCCTCCCCCACGCTCCTGGTCGTCAGATCCTCGGTCCGTCCCCCGTGCCGTCCCACCCCTCGGGCCGGCCCGCCGTTCAGTCGATCGAACCGCCGCGCCGGGCGCACGGGCACGGTTCGCCACCCACAATGCCGCAGACGACCGCGGTCTGCGCGATCAGGTCCCACCCGCCGTGGACGTGCGGCGTGGTGTCCAGGTAGTCGGGTCCCAGCAGATGGTTCAGTTCGGGGCAAAGCTCAGAACTGTAGAAATCCCTGCGCAATTCGGTCTTGCAGCGCTCGACCGTGGCCTTGGCCATGTACAACATCTCGCACAACTCGTCGGTGGTGCGCGGGCGCTTGGTGGCCCGGCCGTGGATCCAGTCGCACGACATCGCCGCCAGCACCTCCAGACGCACCCCCTGCAGCTTGGCGCGCAACTGGTCCGGGCCCACGTCGATCGTGTCCTGGACGCCGCCGAACGCGATACCGCCCGAGTCCGACGGCCGGATCGGCTGCATCGCGCGCCATGCGAGCACCACGCTGCGTCGGCGGGCCAGATCGCTGACCAGGATGCTGCCGCTGGTCCGCGCCGGCAGCGGCAGGATCGCGCCGTACGGCATGTCCTGCGAGGTCTCGCCGCGCTTGATCCGCACGATCGCCACCGGTGTGTCCCGCGTCCCGCGGGGCCATTCCACCGTCCAGCCGCGGTCCTCGCTGTACTCGAACACGAGGTGCTTGCGGGAGACGAACAGCCAGTCGTGCGGGGTCAGCAGCGGTCGGCACGTGCTGGGATCGCGGCCCACGAACACCCGCGTGCCCGCCACGCCGGGCGTGCGCACGCTCTTGGGGCTCGGCAGCGGATCACGTTCCGCCTCGCGGCCGTCCCGCAACGCCGTGAACGACATGTTCAGTTCGAGCATTTTCCCCTCGCCCCCTCCCGGGTCCCACCGCTCACCTGGTACCCGCGTGCGGGGCGTCGGCACCACACGGACACGGACCGCGTCCCGTTATTCCGTGGGTGACCGCCGTCTGCGCTATCAGGTCCCAGCCGCCGTGCACGTGCCGCACGGTGTCGAGGTAGTTCGGACCGAGCAGGGAGTTCAACTCCGGGCACAGGCCGGAGCTGTAGAACTCGCGACGCAACTTGGTCTTGTACCGCTCGACCGTGGCGGCGGACAGGTGCAGCAGGTCGCACAGTTCCTT
This sequence comes from Embleya australiensis, assembly GCF_051903075.1. Classification (NCBI taxonomy): domain Bacteria; kingdom Bacillati; phylum Actinomycetota; class Actinomycetes; order Kitasatosporales; family Streptomycetaceae; genus Embleya; species Embleya australiensis. The sequence continues at coordinate 5,124,464 of NZ_CP182422.1, read as the reverse complement.
GGTCGACTTGGCGCGTTTGACCGGACGGCCGTGCACCCAGTCGCAGGACAGCGCGGCCAGCACCTCCATCTCCGTCTCGGAGAGGCGGTTCTGCAGCACGAACGGCGCGACGTCCTGGGTCTCGGGCACGCCGACGTCCGGCTCGGTCGGCTCCTCGCCGGGGCGTTGCGGCAGGGACACCCGCCACTCCACCAGGACCCGGCGTCGCCGGGCGAGGTCGGTGACCACCACCCGGCCCGGGCGCAGCGAACCCAGCGGCAGCGTCGCACCGTAGGGCACCGGTTCGGACACGCCCTCGCGGTCGATCTGGACCAGCGCCACCGGGCGCGGATGCGAACCCTGGAGCCATTCCACGCTCCAGCCGCGTTCCAGGGAGTAGACGAACTCCAGGTGCACGCGCGATACGAAACGCCAGTCCTTCGGCGTGACCAGGCCACAGCGCGACGGGTCCCGGCCGATCGCGATCTTCTTGCCGGGCTCGCTTTGCACCTTCACCGTGCGCGGCCGGGCCAGGTCCGACTCCTGCTGGTCGGCGTCGTCCGACGTCGCCACGGTGAGGATCAGTTCGAGCATCGCCATCCGTCCGGTCTCGTGCCCCGCCCTGGGGCATCGCCCATCTTCGCCCGGTGAACCGTCACCAGGCCGTTCCGCCGTCCGACCGTAGGGCCCCGGGGGTACCCGACGCATCCTCCGATTGTTCCCTGGGGTCGGCGCCGGAGCGATGACCTTCCGGAACGGGCAGTGCGTCGCATTCGACCACGACCGCCGTGGCGTCGTCGTCACCGCTCTCGACGGCCGTCCTGGTCAAGGTCGTTGCGGCGTGGAAGGGGTCGCCGTGCACCAGGTCGGCGACCGTTTCGTCGGGCAGGTGGCCGACGCCGTCCGTGGCGAGGACCACACGGTCCCCGGGGTGCAGTTCGATGCGTTGCAGTTCGGGTTCGGGCGCTTGGGAGCCGCCGAGGGGGGTGGAGGTGAGCAGCCAGGGGCGGCCGAACTCGGCGGCGTTGCCCTGTTCGGTGAGCCGGAACGCCCGGCCGCCGCGGACCAGCCAGCACACGCTGTCACCGCAGCCGGCCAGGTGCAGCCGGCCGTGTTGCAGGACGGCGGCCACCACGGTGGTGCGCATGCCCTCGTACTGCGCGACCCCGTGCCGGCGCACCGCCAGGTCGGCCACCGCGATCGCCGCGCCGAGCCGGTCGCTCCAGCCCGCGGACAGGTCGGCGGCGGCGAGTTCGGACACCAGGGTGCGGACCGCGACGTCGGCCGCGTACCAACCGGCGGGGTGGCCGCCGAGGCCGTCGGCGACGATGAACACCTCGCCCGTCGCGGCGTAGCGGTCGTCGTTGTCCCGGGCGCTCAGCTCCGGGCCCAGGCCGCGCCGTTCACGGCGGGCGGCCCGGCGGCGGCCGGGGTGCGAGGAGGTGGACCAGGCGGACGCCTGCACGCCGAGCGGCGGGCCGCTGCGGGCGCGGATCTCCTCCTCGGTCGCCTCGGCGCGGCGCAGGCTGTCGCTGCGCGAGGTGGTGGGCACGTCGAGTTCGTCGGGCTCCTCGACGGCCTCCGCGGCGGGCACGGCGACGGGCAGCAGTTCGGTCTGCGAGTCGGGTGCCGGGGCCGCCTCGGGGGCGTGGGGCGCTTCGGGTACGCGCGCCGCGTCGGGCGCGTAGGGCGTCTGCGGCACCCGGGCCGCCTCGGGCGTGTGCGGCGGCTCCGGCACGCGCGGCGGCTCCGTGGGCATCGGCGGCACCGAGGGCGGGGGCGGCACCGCGTGCGCGGCGGGGACCGTGGTGTCGGTGGAGCCGGCGGCGGCGATCGTGGGCGGCGGAGGCACCGCCGCGGCCCGGGACCGCGCGCCCACCGCGGGCGGGGTCACCGTGTGCGGCACCGGGTCGGGCGCGGGCTCGGCGTCCTCCCCGTCGGCCCCGAAGGTCTCGGCCGGTCGGGGTGCCCGGTCCCACGGGGACGCCGCTCGCGCCGCGCCGTCGGGCGCGCCGGCCCCGGTCGGCGCGTGGTCGGGATCCGGCCGCTGCGCCGGGTCGGCGTCGTGGTCGAATTCCGGCCGGTCCGCCGGCGGCGCCGGATCATCCGTGCCGTCCGCGAAGGTGTCGTCGAACCCCCGTGGCGCCCGTGCCTCGACGGCCGGTTCGGCCGCGGGCTCCGGTGCGGCCGGCGGCTCGACCGGCGCCCGGGTCGGCGCGTCCTCGAAGTCGAGGTAGAGGTCGCCGAAGATGTCGTCGTCGACCACGGCCGGCCGCTCCGCGCGCAACTCGTCCTGCCGTAGCGTCCGTTCCGGGAAGCCACCGCGGGCCGGCACGGTCGTCTCCCGACCCGAGTCCCCTCTGCCCCTCATGTGTCTCACGCTCCACGATGTCGGACCGGAACGGCAAGTCCGGTGCGGCGATAGCACTGCCTCGTTCAAGCATGCTGCCTTGAATGCGCCGGTGGCATGTGAACCGGAGGCCAATTCCTTCGGGTTTCCCGGATCCGCCGGCTTCGACGCATCCGGATCGCGCGGGCGACGGTCCCCCGCGCGCGCCCCGGCGCGGCGCCCGGCCGGCGCGCATCGACACCCGACGCGCACACGGGTTCGACGCGGGGTTCGCACACGGGTTCAGGAACGCCCGGTCCGGACCGCTTCCGAGCCGTCCGCGAGCAGCCCCGCGAGCGCGGCCCGCCCGCGCGAGAGGCGGGCCTTGATGGTCCCCTCCGGCGCCCCCTCGTGCGCGGCGATCTCGGCCACCGACAGGCCGCCCATGTGGTGCATCACCACCGCGCGCCGCTGCGCCTCGGGGATCTGCCGCAACGCGGTGACCAGCGCGACCGATTCGGGGCCCGGCGCGGGCAGGTCGCGCTCCGGGCCGTGTCGGATCCAGCTCTTGAGCGCGGTCCGGGTGCGCCGCCAGCGGCTGACCGCGATGCGCTGGCCGACCAGCCGGATCCAGGCGACCGGGTTCTCGTACGAGCTGATCCGGTCCCAGTCCTTCCAGGCCCGGATGTAGGCCTCCTGCGCGGCCTCCTGGGCCTCGCCGAGGTCCCCGGTCAGCGCGTACAGGTGGGCGACCAGGGCGCCGTGGCTCTCCGCGTAGAACACGTCGAAATCGGGGCGATCGCCCTTGTCCCGTCCCATTGTGTTCCCCCGCGTCCCGTCGCGGCGTGTTTCGTCCTGCCGTGACCCGGTACTTTATCCGGCCCCGGGCGTGCATCCGATCCCGGTTCGGGTCGCCGAATCCCCGGCCCGGGTTTCTCTCCCCCACCCACGCACGCGAAGCGGTGATCGGTTCCGTGTACCGACCAACCGAGTGCCGGCGAGGCATGCCAGCGCCACCGTCAGACCGGCGCCGAACAGCACTCGGCGCAGGTGCCTGCGCCGGGCGCACAGCGCTCGGATCGGGGGGCGTCCGGCGCCCGGAGCGGCGGCGAGGAGGCGACCCACATCACGTTCGAGCGCGCCGAACACACCGGCGATCGCCTCCTCCTCGGTCATGGTCGCGCATCCCCCGTCACTCACCCTGCCGGGCCGTGTGACACGTCCGGTACGGTGCACACGCGCGCCGGCGCGCGGGGGTTGCGCCCGGGCGCGCGGTCGGGTGTCCGGGCGGGCGGATCGCCCTCACGGCCGGCCCATCGCCTCCCTGGCCCGGTCCTTGCCGACGGTGAAGTTGACGTTCGAGGTGGTGTCGTAGCCGGGCAGTTCGTGGTCCCGACCGTGTGTGTGCGCCCAGTCGGCGGCGATCTGCTGCATGTAGCCGCGCCCCCACGCGTGTTGGTCGGCGATCTCGCGGTCGGTCTGTGCCGAGGTGTCCACCTGGCTGTTCTGCGCGGCGTAGTCGGCGGTCAGCGTGACCACCCGGGACAGCGGCTCGGCGACCATCGTCGGCAGCGGGCTCATCTTGACCGCGCCGGCGACCACGTTGGCGGCGCCCTTGCCGGTCCAGGTGGTCTGGTCGTTGTACTCCTTGTCGCTGACCACCTGCTGGTGCCGCATCGCCTCGGTGCGCACCTCGTCCAGCATGCCGACCACCTGGGCCGAGTCGGCCAGATGCTGGTCGGCGGAGATACCGGCGGGCGGATTGCCGGTCGAGATGCGTTCCAGGCCGACCGCGATGAAGGCGTGTTCGGCGTCGGCGATCTGCCGGAACGCTTTGGGGTCCTCGGCGAGTACCGCCATCGTGCGCATCAGGTCGTGGTCGGGGGTGCCGCCGAGGAAGGCGGCCCGGGCCTCCCCCGAGTTCGGGAACAGCGGGTCCGGACCCGAGGATCCGCCCGCGCGGTCGTTGCGCAACTCGTTGTGGATGTCGGGCATGTACGAGGCCACCGCGTTGGTGACGCTGTCCCGGTAGTCGGCGAAGTGCCCGCCGGGGCCCTCCTGTCCGACGGTGTGCATCGCGTCGGCGAAGATCCGCGCCCCCGCCTCGGTGTGCGCGCCGCCCGTGGTCGCGCCCGCCGGATGCCCGGTGGCGGCGGCCTCGAACGCCTGGCCGAACAGGTCGGCCGGCGAGCCGGGCCCGGTCTCGTTGCCCCAGTCCCGCTGCTTCATCAGGTAGTGCAGGTTGTCGCCCGACTTCGGGTCGAAGACCTGCTCGGCCGCGCTCGGGTCGCGCCCGAGCGCGTGCATCAGACCGGACAGCTGATCGAGGTCGTGGCCGTCGGGTCCCATCGCCGCCGCCAGTACCGGGAAACGGTCGGACGTCAGCGGGATGGGCTCGTGCGGGTGGTAGCCGTCCCGGTCGAAGGCGACCATGTCCTTGCCCACGTCGGCGAGGAACCGCGTGTCCCAGTCCCCCCGGTGCAGCCAGTTGCCGATCAGCTGATACCCGGCGAGGTGGTGCTTGGGGATGTCCTGGAGTTCGTAGGACTTGCGACCGGCCGCCTTCAGCCCGTCGATCCAGGTCTGCGTCACGTGCGGCTGACCGTTGGACTGCGTGGCGGTGACCAGGTTGGCGCCCAGCGAGTCCTGGATCGCGCGCAGCTTGTCGATGGTGGATTCGGGGATGTTGACGCCGGTCCCGTTTCGGCCCTTGTTGACCACGTCGGTTTCGAGCTGCAACAGCCCGTCCGGACCCAGGGTGTTCAGCAGGTTGGTGGCGAAGATCGACGACTTCTCGTTGCCGTGCAGGAGGTTGCGCAACTCCTCGACCTCCTCCGGCGTCAGCGAGTCGACCCGCTTGGCCAACTCCGCGGCACGGATCGAGTCGGGCAGTTCGCCGCCGCCGATCGCGTTCGCGTTGAACGAGGTGCCGCTGGTGCCGATGTCGCCCTTGAGCGCCGAGGCGGCCCGCGCGTCGGCGTCGGTCGCGTCGTCGAGCGCGCTCTCGAACTTGTGCCGGAACTCCTCCGCCAGTCCCCGCATCCTGTTCGTGTGCGCCTCGATGTCCTGCGGATCCGGCTGGTGTCCCTGCGCCTTGAGCGGTCCCCACGTGAGCGAACCGTCGTTCGCCACCGTCAACTCGTGTGCCTGGGCGTCGGCGATCGCGTCGGTCAGCCGCTTCTTCGCCCCGCCGATGTCGTCCGCCGCGTCGCGCAGGATCGCGCAGATCGCCCGGAGTTCGGTCTTGCCGCCCTCGAACACCTCGTCCAGGCCCCGGTATCGGGCCAGCGTGGCCTTGGCGGAAGGGCCGTCCCACTCACCGGTGACCGTCAACGCCCTTGCGTCGACCCGGATCAGCTGCTGATTGTGGTCCAGCCAGGACGCGAAGTCGTAGAACTCCTGGGCCGATTCGCGCAGCGCCTCGATCCGCAGGTCGCGCAGCTGGGCAAAGCCGACCACGGTCAACTCACCTTCCCGGCAAGGGAGATGGTGACGGCGTGCTCGTTGCGGTCGTAGTTGTCGGCGATCGAGTACAGCCCGTCGGAGATCTCGCCCAGATCGGCGGTCAGCCGCGCGATCTGGTCCTTCCACCGCGCGGTAACCAGCGGGGCGGCCAACTGCCAACCGGCAAACGCGGTCCTGGCGCTCAGCGCGTCCGGCACCGACCGTACGGTGTTCACCTCGCCGGCGGTCACGTGCAACGTCTTGGCGGAGGCGCGCAGTTGTCCCGCCTCGACCTTGGTCTTGTCGTTCGGACCGGTGGTGCCGCCGTTGCCGGGCGGGATCACGCTCTGCGGCATACCGGGGTTCAGTACGGTTCGGATCTTCGAGGGATCACTCATGATCGCCGAGTCAAGCGATCATGGGATGGCGCTCGAAACCGACGCGTGGTGAAGCCCGCGTGAACGACGGGGGCCCGATCCGGAAAGTGCCCCGGACCGATCCGGTCCGGGGCACCCACGCCGCCGTGTGGCGGGCAACTCGTCGAGGATCAGGCCTCGTTGGTCACCCAGCTCATCATCTTGCGGAGCTCCTTGCCGGTGGTCTCCAGCTTGTGCTCGGCGTCCGCCTTCACGTACTCCTTGTACTTGGGCAGGCCCGCCTCGTACTCCGCCATCCACGCGCTCGCGAACGAGCCGTCCTGGATCTCGGCGAGGACCTTCTTCATCTCCGCCTTGGTGTCGGCGGTGATGATCCGGGGGCCGGTGATGTAGTCGCCCCACTCGGCGGTCTCGGAGACCGACCAGCGCATCTTCTCCAGGCCGCCCTCGTACATCAGGTCGACGATCAGCTTCAGCTCGTGCATGCACTCGAAGTAGGCGATCTCCGGCTGGTAGCCGGCCTCGACCAGGGTCTCGAAGCCCGCCTTGACCAGCGCCGAGGCGCCGCCGCAGAGCACCGCCTGCTCGCCGAACAGGTCGGTCTCGGTCTCTTCCTTGAAGGTGGTCTTGATCACGCCGGCGCGGGTGCCGCCGATGCCCTTCGCGTAGGAGAGCGCGAGCGCGAGGGCCTCGCCCGACGCGTCCTGCTCGACCGCGACGATGCACGGCACGCCGCGACCCTCTTCGTACTGCCGGCGCACGAGGTGGCCCGGGCCCTTGGGGGCGACCATGCACACGTCGATGTTGGCCGGCGGCTTGATGAAGCCGAACCGGATGTTGAAGCCGTGCCCGAAGAACAGCGCGTCGCCGTCCTGGAGGTTGGGCTCCACGGCCTCGGCATAGACCTTGGCCTGGACCGGGTCCGGGGTGAGGATCATGATGACGCTCGCCTCGGCGGCGGCCTCGGCGGGGGTGACCACGCGCAGACCGGCCTCCTCGGCCTTGGTCCGGCTCTTCGAGCCCTCCAGCAGACCGACCCGCACGTCGACGCCGGAGTCCCGCAGGGACAACGCGTGGGCGTGGCCCTGGCTGCCATAGCCGAGCACCGCGACCTTGCGGTTCTGAATGATGGACAGGTCGGCGTCGTCGTCGTAGAACAGCTCGGCCACTTCGGGGTTCTCCTTCAAGACGGGTGTTTCCGGGGGCCACGCCCCGCTCGTCATCTTCCCAAATCACGAGCGGGCCGCGGGTCCGCGGTCTGCAATGTGGACCGTGCCGGACCGGGGGTCGGGGGTCCGGCCGAGCCGGTGTCAGGCCGAGCGCTCCACCGACCGCAGCGAGCGATCGGTGATCGAGCGGCCGCCGCGGCCGATGGCCACGACGCCGGACTGGACGAGTTCCTTGATGCCGAACGGCTCCAGCATGCGCAACATCGCGGCGAGCTTGTCGGGGCCGCCGGTGGCCTCGACGGTGACCGCCTCCGGCGAGACGTCGACCGTCTTGGCGCGGAACAGCTGGACGATCTCCACCACCTGCGAGCGGGTCTCGTGATCGGCGCGCACCTTGACCAGCAGCAGTTGGCGCTGCACCGACGCGGGCGGGTCCAGCTCGACGATCTTGAGCACGTTGACCAGCTTGTTCAGCTGCTTGGTCACCTGCTCCAGCGGCAGTTCCTCGACCACGCTGACCACGATGGTGATCCGGGAGATGTCCGGATGCTCGGTGGTGCCGACCGCGAGCGAGTCGATGTTGAAGCCCCGACGCGAGAACAGGGCGGTGATCCGGGCGAGGACACCGGGCTTGTTCTCGACGAGGACCGAAAGGGTGTGCTTGGACATGATCGCTGGACTCCTATGCCTTCCTGATGCCCTGTCGGCCTGTTCAGTCGTCCGAGTCGCCGAAGTCGGGGCGCACGTCGCGCGCCGCCATGACCTCGTCGTTGGAGGAACCGGCCGCGACCATCGGCCACACCATCGCGTCCTGGTGGACGACGAAGTCGATGACCACGGGCGCGTCGTTGATCGACATCGCCTTGTGGATGGTCTCGTCCAGCTGGTCCGGGCTCTCGCAGCGCAGTCCGACGCAGCCCATCGCCTCGGCGAGCTTGACGAAGTCGGGCAGCCGGCGGCTCTGCAGGTCGGTGTTGGAGTAGCGCTCGTTGTAGAAGAGCGTCTGCCACTGGCGGACCATGCCCAGGGTGCCGTTGTTGATGATGGCGACCTTGATCGGGATGTTGTTGACCGCGCAGGTGACCAGTTCCTGGTTGGTCATCTGGAAGCAGCCGTCGCCGTCGATCGCCCACACCGTGGTGTCCGGCATGCCGGCCTTGGCGCCCATCGCGGCGGGCACCGAGTAGCCCATGGTCCCGGCGCCGCCGGAGTTGAGCCAGGTGTACGGCTTCTCGTAGCGGATGAACTGCGAGGCCCACATCTGGTGTTGCCCGACGCCGGAGGCGAAGATCGTATCCGGACCGGAGATCGCGCCGAGGCGCTCGATCACCAGCTGCGGCGACAGCGAGCCGTCGGCCGGCAGGTCGTAGCCCAGCGGGTAGGTGTCGCGCCAGCGGTTCAGCGCGGTCCACCACTCCTGGTAGTCGCCGAACCGGCCGGCCTCGTGCTCGGCCTGGACCGCGACCACCAGATCGGCGATCACCTCGCGGGCGTCGCCGACGATCGGCACGTCGGCGGTGCGGTTCTTGGAGATCTCGGCGGGGTCGATGTCGGCGTGCACGATGGTGGCGTGCGGCGCGAAGGTGTCCAGCCGGCCGGTGACCCGGTCGTCGAAGCGGGCGCCCAGGGCGAAGATCAGGTCCGACTTCTGCAGCGCGGTGACGGCGGCGACGGTGCCGTGCATCCCGGGCATGCCCAGGTGTTGCGGGTGGCTGTCCGGGAACGCGCCGAGCGCCATCAGCGTGGTGACCACGGGCGCGCCGGTCAGCTCGGCGAGGATCTTCAGCTCGGCCGACGCGTGGGCCTTGAGCACGCCGCCGCCGACGTACAGGACCGGGCGCTTGGCCTCGCTGAGCAGCCGGGCGGCCTCGCGGATCTGCTTGGCGTGCGGCCGGGTGACCGGGCGGTAGCCGGGCAGTTCGGGGGTGCCGTTCCAGACGAATTCCGTGGTCGCCTGGAGGGCGTCCTTGGAGATGTCGACCAGGACCGGGCCGGGCCGGCCGGTGGAGGCGATGTGGAACGCCGCGGCGATCGTGGGCGCGATCTCGGCCGGGTCGGTGACCAGGAAGTTGTGCTTGGTGATCGGCATCGTGATGCCGCAGATGTCCGCCTCCTGGAAGGCGTCCGTACCGATCGCGGCGCTGGCCACCTGGCCGGTGATGGCGACGATCGGGACCGAGTCCATGTGCGCGTCGGCGATCGGGGTCACCAGGTTGGTCGCACCGGGGCCCGAAGTGGCCATGCACACCCCGACCTTGCCGGTGGCCTGGGCGTATCCCTCGGCGGCGTGGCCGGCACCCTGCTCGTGCCGGACCAGGACGTGGCGCACCTTCGTCGAGTCCATCATCGGATCGTAGGCGGGAAGAATCGCGCCCCCGGGGATGCCGAAGACCGTGTCCACCCCTGCGGCTTCCAGGGAGCGGATCAGCGCTTGGGCTCCTGTCACCTGATCGGTCATGCTGTCGTCTCTTCTCGATCTGAAGTCGGCATATCGAGTGGGGCGCGAGGCCCGGACCCGTCGGACTGCAACAAAAAACCCCCCGTGCCGTTAGGCAAGCGAGGGGGGCGCGCGAACCGACTCGGTGGTCAGTTCACGCGCTTCTCAAGTACGAGGATTCGGGTCTGCATGCCCGCGACTCTCCCTCTGCGCCGGTATACGTGTCAAGCCGAGCCCTTGCACGTCTCACTATTCGGGACGCGTTGTCCAGATTCGATCAAGCCCGCAGGCGAGCGGGGGGCCTGGGCGGTGGGACGCGGTCGGGGGCGGGACGGGACGGGCGGCGGGGGCGCGGAGCGGGCGGCGGCGTGGGGCGCGGCGTGCGCCGGCGTGGTGCGGCGTGCGGCGACGGGACGGGTGGGGCGACGGCCCGGCACGCGAGCGGCTGGAGGCGGGGGGTGGGGCGGCGGGCGAGTACGGGCGCGGGCCGCGCGGCGAGCGGTGGGACGGGCTGCGACGGGCGGATGAGAACGGGCGCCGGGCCGCGAGCAGTGAGGCAGGGCGCGGGGTGGTGGCGGGTGGGTGGGGTCAGGGTTGGGGGCGGGGGACTTGTAGGGGTAGGGGGGTGCGGGCTTCCGGGAGGGGCTCGGGTCTTGGGCCTCGGACGGCGCTGTTGCCCAGCGGGGTTTGGCCCAGGACTTCGAAGATGGCGTCGCCCGGGACCGCCGGGTGGAACCACGTGCCCTGGCCCTGCTGGCAGCCCATTTCGCGGAGTATGTCGACCTGCGCGTGGCTGTCGATGCCCGCCGCCACCAGGGTCAGCCCGGATTCCAGGCCGAGCCGCACGATCGTCGAGGTGAGCACGGTCAGATGCGGACACGTGCCGACCTCGGCCACGAACGAGCGGTCGATCTTGAGCGCGTCCACCGGCAGTCGGCGCAGGTAGGTCAGCGACGAGTGACCGGTGCCGAAGTCGTCCAGCGACAACCGCACGCCCAGCCGCCGCAACACCGCGATCCGGCCGAGCAACAACTCGTCGCCGTCGGGCAGGACGTTGTCGATGATCTCCAGGGTGAGCGCGGTGGCCGGCAGATCGGCCGCGTGCAACGTCTCCTCCAGCACCTCCAGGAAGCCCGGACCGGTCAACTGGCGGGCGGCGAGCCCGACCGTGACGCCGATCTCGTGGCCGCCCGCGCGCCAGGTCGCGGCGGCGAGCGCGCTCTCCTCGAGGAGGCGGCGGCCCACCGGTGACAACCGCCCGTCGACCCCCGCGGTCAGCCGCACGTGGTCGGCCCGGGCCGGCACCGCGCCGTCCTCGACCCGACACAGCGTCGCCTCGACGTCGCGGACACGCCCGGTGTCCAGGTCCACCACCGGCTGGTACGACACGGCCAGCCGTCCGTCGCGGTCCACCCGTCGGCGGCCCGCGGCCCGGGCCGCCCGGCGTTCGACGTCGGCGTCCATGTCCGGGGTGTAGACCTCGACGCGGCCCTTGCCGCCGTCCTTGGCCCGGTACATCGCGGCGTCGGCGTGCCGCATCAGGTCGGCCGGGGCGATCCCCGGCGCGGAGAAGGCGATCCCGATGCTGGCCGCGACCCGGACCTCGCCGTCGGCGATCCGGTACGGCGCGGACAGCGTGGACAACAACCGCTCGGCGATCTCGCGGATCGCGCGCGGACTGGGGTCGCCGACCAGGAGTGCGGCGAACTCGTCGCCGCCGAACCGGGCCACGGTGTCGCCGATCCGGACCGCGTGTTCCAGCCGGCGTGCGGCCTGGACGAGCAGTTCGTCCCCCGCGGTGTGCCCGTAGTTGTCGTTGACCGCCTTGAACCCGTCCAGGTCCACGAACAACACCGCGATGGTGGGGGTGACCCCGCGCCGCTGGGCCAGCGCGTGCTGGATCCGGTCCTCGAACAGGGCCCGGTTGGGCAGATCGGTGAGCCGGTCGTGGAAGGCGTCGTGTTCGAGCTGGGTCTGCAACTTGATCCGGTCGGTGACGTCGCGGCTGTTGAAGATCAGCCCGTCGCCGTAGCGATTGACCGCCGACTCGGTGTGCAGCCAGGTGCCGCCCGCCGAGCGGATCCGGCACTCCACCCGCACCATCGCCGGGTCCGCCTCGCCGGCCGGCAGCGTGCCGTCCAAGAACGCCCGCAACTCGCGCTGCACGCGGGCGCTCTCCTCCGGATGGATGAGCAGTTCGAGCCGGGTGCCGACCAGTTCCTCGGGCTCGAACCCGTACACCCGGCGCACCGCGTGGCTGACGTACTGGAGCACGCCGTCGCTCGCCGCGATCATGATCACATCGCTGGAGCCCTGGACCAGGGAGCGGAAGTGGCTCTCCTTGGCGGACAACTCCTGGGCCATGAAGACGTTGTCGACCAGCGTGATGCCCTGCCGCAGCACCAGCGTGACCAGTACGGTCGCGCCGACTCCGAGCACCACCTTGTCCGGCGCGTGGCCGGCCACCGCCCCGCCGAGCACACCGGCGGTACACACCGCGGCGGCGATGTACGGGGTGAGCGCGGACAACATCGAGATGGTCCGGTGCCGGGGCCGCTCGTGCGCCTCGACCCCCTGGCCCGTCCACGGCGCGATGGCGAGCAGCAGGCTGCCCGCGAACCAGCCCGCGTCGAGCAGGCCGCCGGAGCGATATCCGCTGTTCAGCCCGGGGGTGGTCCACAGCGCGTCGCTCATCACCGTGACCGCGAGCCCGACCAGGGCCAGATTCAGCGCCGCGCGATCTCCGGAACCCGCCCGAAAACGCAATCCGAGGACCATGCTGATCATCAGGATGTCGAGCACCGGATAGGCGAGCGTGAGCACGATCTTGATGATGTCCGAGCGGTCCCCGCTGGTACTGCGGGCCAGCGCCAGGCTCCACCCGAGGGTGAACAGCGAGCCGGCGATCAGCCAGCCGTCCAGGGCCATGCAGGTCCACGCGGCGATCCCGCGCGGGCGTTGCGCGACGAGCAGCAGGCCGACGATGGTGGGCGGCGCGAACAGCAGGAAGATCACGTCGGTCGGCCCCGGCGTGGGCACCGGGACGCCGAGCACGACCTCGTACCAGCCCCAGATGCCGTTGCCGAGCGAGACCATCGTGGCGGAGAACGCGAACAGCGCCCAGGACAACCGGGCCCGGCCGGCCTCGTGCACGGCCTTGAGCGCACACGAGACCGCCGCCACGGCCGCGGCGGCGGCCAGGCCGAAGTCGCCCATCGCAAGCGACAGTGTCGGATTGCCCCAGCCCTGGAGCGCACCGATCGCATACACGAGGCACAACGGCACGATCAGGTACTTCAACTGCCGCTGCGCAGGGGTGTCGGCCAAGGTCAGCAGCCGCACCGGGTCGTCGTGGCTCGGCCACTCCGGCAGTGGTCCCCCGGCATTCCGCACTCCCCTCTGCCCGAAGTCGCCGCCACGGCGCTTCACGGCACACCACCGGCCCTCATACCCCGGCCGTGAGGCGGGGCGGTCGGCGCCGGCGCGACGGGGGTGCGACACCCGACCGTGCGCGTCTCTCAACGCCCCACGACTCGGACGATACACCAACCCGTCACTGTGAGCTTGTCTTTCTCCACACAGAGTAACTAATGATGCCCAGCATGGGAGTCCCTTCCCGTGCATTTGTGACAAAGTCCCGACACTGGGCGGAAAGAGGGGCTCTGATCAGGGCAAACCTGGGAGTTTCAGGGAGCGCCCGAGGACCGTCACGGGCCCCGGGAGGGCATTCGGAGCCCTCCGGAGGGCATGGTGGGGCTCGATCGGGACCACCGATCGATGCCCGGCCCGGCGGCCGGCGGCGCGACGGGAGAACTCGGACGGCCGAGCGCGGAACCGGCGCGGACGGGCGCGGAGGGCTCGCGGGCGGAGCGGGACGGGGCTCGCGCAGGCTCGCCGGGTGGCCCCGGAGCCGACGCGGCCTCGCCTCAGTTGCGCTTGAGCAGCACCGCGCCCGGCTCCCGGGCCACCTCGGTGAACCCCTGTCCGATCAGGTAGGCGATCCAGTACCGGGCCCAGTCCTTGTTGTCGCCCCACACCTCGATCGCCGCATAGCCCGGACCGGGCAGGATCGTCGGGAAATCGGTCACCCGCGCACGTGCGGTCAACTGCGGCGAGAAGCTCATCGTCGCCGACACCGTGGCGTCGTCCGGGACCCGGTCGAGCACCTTGTGTGCGGAGTGCACCCGGTCCTGGACCATCCAGGTGCGCTTGTGCAGCAGGTCCATCAGCGGGAAGTCGCGCGCGAACGCCATCGACACCGCCAGCGGCACGATCGCCGCCTTGACCGCGTAGCGGCGCAGCCAGTCCACGTGCGACGCGCGCAGTTTCACCACGCCGTCCACGAACGCGGCGAACACGATGGGCATCAGGACCGCGCTGTAGTGGAAGTAGGTGCCCCAGTAGAACGTGTTGCTGGAGGTGAACCGCCACAGGATGGTGGGCGCGAGCATCGCCACCAGCGGCGAGCGCAGCGCGATGAACCCCGTGGGCAGCAGCAGCATGAACAGGGTCATCCACTTGACGCTGGGGAACACCATCGACTTGGGCAGTTCGATCACCAGATCGGTGAGCGGCACCTGGCTCAGCGAGGTGGACGGGTCGGCCGCGCCGGAGCGCTGGGACGAGTCGAGATTGCCCCAGAACGCGTAGGTGTCGTTGGGGTTGATCGCCGGCAGCAGGACGAAGATCGCCAGCGCGAACGCGGTGACGCCGATCAGCACGTGTACGAGGGCCAACTTCCAGCGGCGCAGCACGAGCAGCGGTACGGCCGCGGCGGCCAGGGTCAGTCCCAGGTCCTCCTTGACCAGGACCAGCGGCAACCACCAGGCCAGCGCCTGGACGTGCCGGCCGAGCAGGAACCGGTCGAGGCCGAAGGCGAGCAGCGGCACCGCGAACGCGATCTCGTGGAAGTCGAAGGAGATCGCCGACTGGATGCCCCAGGACAGCCCGTACGCGATGGCCACGCCGGCGGCGCCGAGGCCGCCGAACGCGCGCGCGGCGATCCGGGTGATCGGGACCACCGAGATCGCGACCAGGAACGCCTGGGCCACCAGCAGCGTGCCGGGGCCGGGGAAGATCCGGTAGATCGGGCCGAGCAGCGCCAGGATCGGGTGGAAGTGTTCGCCGAGCACGTTGAACCCGGGCGCGCGGATATCCGAAACCGGCGCCTCGAAGTGCGCGTAGGACCGGACCACCTGTTCGAACAGACCCAGGTCGTACGCGTGCGTCTCCATCCGGCGGTGGCGCAGCAGCGAGTGGGCCGTGTAGATCACGAAGAAGAGCGCGGCGAGCAGATACGGGAGGCCGCCGGGGCCGATCCGGTCCCGGGCGCGCTCGACCACGGTGCGCAGGCGGAGATCGTGTTCACTCGATCGGGGGGCGATGATCGCCCCCTCCGCGACCGCCGGGGCGGTTGGCGCATCGCCCGGCGCGGCCGGTCCCGATGCCTCGAACCGCTCGTGAACAGCGCCGTGCGCCATCCCCCTGTCGTCCATGTCTCTCCGTCCCGGTCGCGTGCGCGGGGCACACCGTATCGGTGCCGGCCCCACGCCCCAGCAGAGCGCGACCGGACGGTTTCGGTTGCTCAACGACGCACGATGTTGACCGGAGTCACCCCTTCGGACCAGCGTTCGAGCTGCCCACGGATCAATCGCAGGGCGCGTGGCAGGAAGGCGGACGAGCTGCCGCCGACGTGCGGGCTGATCAAGACGCCGGTGGCGAAGCGCAGCGGGTGGTCGGCGGGCAGCGGTTCGGGGTCCGTGACGTCCAGGGCGGCCCGGAGCCGCCCGCTCCGCACCTCGGCGAGCAGCGCCGCAGTGTCCACGACGGGGCCGCGCGCGACGTTGACCACCAGCGCGCCGTCGGGCAGTCGGGCCAGGAAGTCGGCGTCGACCAGGCCGCGGGTGTCCTCGGTGAGCGGGACGGTGAGGATGACCACGTCGGTGTGCGGCAGCAGGTCGGGCAGTTCGCTCATCGCCCGGACCGGTCCGTGTACTCCGTCGCGCGGGGTGCGCGCGACCCGGACCACGTCCACCTCGAAACCCTGGAGCCGGCGGTCGACGGCCTCGCCGATCGCGCCGTACCCGAGGATCAGCACCCGCTTGTCCGCCAGCGCGGGGTAGAACCCGGCGCGCCACTCCCCCGCGTCCTGGCCGCGGACGAAGCCCGGGATGTCGCGCAGTGCGGCGAGGGTCAGGGCGAGGGCGAGTTCGGCGGTGCTGGTCTCGTGGATGCCTCGGCCGTTGCACAGCAGCACGCCGGGTGGCAGGTACGGCAGCACGTGCTCGTAGCCGGCGGTGAGCGTCTGGATCATCCGGAGGCGGGGCATGTCCGCGATCCGCTCCAGCGTGTGCGGGGCGAAGGTGTAGGGCAGCACGTACAGCTCGACCTGGGCGGCGGTGTCGGGGATCGGGCCGTCGGCGCCGTCGTAGACGTCGATGCGGGAGCCGGTGCCGTCTGCGCCGCCCGCGCCGCCTTCGCCGCCTTCGCCGCTCAGCGCGGCGGGGATGGGGGCGAGTTGTTCGAGGCTGTAGGGGACCCAGATCCTGCCGTCGCTGACCATGGCAGGAACTGTAGATGTCGGGCGGCGATCCATCCGCCGGGGGGCGGGGGCGCATTAGGGTCGAGGAGTTCCGAGATGGTGGGTGGTGTTTGCGGTGCGCGGTAGGCGTCCGAGGGCCGGTTGGTCCTCCCTCGTGCTCGTCGTCGCGCTGGCGACCGGGCTCGCCTCGTGTGGGGGTGGCGGCGGGTCGGCCGATCACCAGGCCACGCCTGTGCGTTCGGCCACGCCCGGGGCCGGGACCGGGGCGCCGAACGTGCCGGCCGGGCCGACCGCGGCCAAGCCGCCCGAGCCGGTCGTCGCCGGGGAGTTGGCCCGGGACCTGAACACGCCGTGGGGTGTGGCGGTGCTGCCGGATCGGGACGCGCTGGTGTCCTCGCGCGACACCGGGACGATCACCCGGTTCGGGCCGGGCACGGTGCCGCCGGTGCCGGTCGGGACCGTGCCGGGCTTCGTGCATCGTGGGGAGGGGGGTCTGCTGGGGATCGCGGTGTCGCCGAAGTTCGCGACCGATCATTTCCTCTACGCGTACCTCACCACGGATCGGGACAACCGGATCGTCCGGATGACCTACGTGCCGGGGCAACCGCTGGGACAGCCCGAGGTGTTGCTCGACGGGATCCCGGCCGGCTCGAACCACAACGGCGGCCGGATCGCGTTCGGCCCGGACGGCATGTTGTACGCGGGCACGGGCGAGGCCGGGCACAAGGAGGCGGCGCAGGACAAGTCGTCGCTCGGCGGCAAGATCCTGCGGCTGACCCCCGACGGCAAGCCGGCGCCCGGCAACCCGTTCCCGAACTCGCCGGTGTGGAGCCTGGGACACCGCAACGTGCAGGGCCTCGCCTGGGACTCCACCGGGCGACTGTGGGCGAGCGAGTTCGGCCAGGACACCTGGGACGAGCTCAACCTGATCCGTTCCGGCGCCAACTACGGCTGGCCGGAGGTGGAGGGCGCGGGCGATCGGCCCGAGTACATGAACCCGGTCGCCCAGTGGGCCACCGACGACGCCTCGCCCAGCGGCATCGCGATCCTGGGCGACGTGGTCTACCTGGCCGGCCTCAAGGGCGAACGGTTGTGGCAGGCCCCGATTCTGGGCTCCACCGTGGGCGAGCCGAAGGCGTATTTCCAGGGCAAATACGGCCGGTTGCGCACGGTGGTCGCCGTGGGCGGCGAGTTGTGGTTGGTCACCAATATGACGGACGGCCGGGGCACGCCCCGGAAGGGCGACGACCGGATCCTGCGGCTGGTGCTGAGCTGAGGATCGGCCCGTGGGGCACCTCGGGTCGGCGTCCGAGGCGGGCGTTAGCGTGTGCGCCCGAGGGAGGACACACATGGACCGGGGCCTGGTGTTGGTGCTGCGCGAGCTTTCCGAAGCCGACGCGGCGGGAGTCTTCCCGCGCTTGGCGGGACTGCGCGGGATCGACGCGATGATGCCGAACGAGGTGTGTCTGTCGGACGCGCTGGTGGCCGAGATCGCCCGGATCGGCAGCGGCGCGGAGCTGGTACGGGCCGCCGCCAACCCACGCTTGACGGCGAGTCAGCTGTGCCGGCTGATCGAGGCGGGGGGCGAGGCGGTGGTGGCGGGGGTCTTTCCGCCGGACGTCGAGTCGCCGGGGGGCGGGGCGCCGGGGGGCGGGGCGTCGGCCGGTTCGGGCGGCGAGGGCTCCATGGGCGACGGTTCGGCGGACGTGCTCGATCGGGCGCGGGCGGAGCTGCGGCGGCCCGGCACATCCGCCGAGCGGGCCGTCGAGTTGTTGCGCGCCCATCCCGTCCTCGCGCACACCGCGCGCCAGGCCGGCAGCGTACGCCTGTTGCACTCGCCCGATGCGCCGGTGACCCGTACCGAGGCCCTGGACCAGGCCGGATCGGCCTTGCGGGCCGGGGTGTTGGCGCCGCGCGAGATCCTGCTCCGGATGCGGCCGGCCCGGGTCGCGGCCCAGGTGCTCGCGGTGGTCTCGCGCGAACACGCCTATGTCACCGGCGAGATGGCCGTGCACGAGCTGCTGCGGCCCGCGATCGTGGCGACCCTGGGCACGAGTTCGGCCGCGTGGGCACATCTGGCCCGGGCGCTCGGGCGGTTCACGGGCACGCTGCCCGAGTTGTTCGCCGAGTCGAAGGCACACACCGGCGAGGCCGCGATCCGGGTGCCGGCCGCCGTACGCCCCTCGGTGGGCTTCCTGCTTCGCCGCCTGAACGAGGACGAACTCACCTCCGTCATACCGCACTTGGACGATGCGACGGCCGTCGCGCTGCTCCCGGGCAACGTCCCGCCGCTGGCCCACGTCGCCGAGGCGGCGCTGCGGTGCGGCCACCCCGCGCTGTTGGCCGCGTTGGCCGAACACCAGCATGTGGGACGGCAGTACGCGAGCCGCCTTCGCGACCTCGGCGACGACGGCCTCGACCTGCTGCTGGTGAACAACGACTCGGGGGTCACCGCCGAGCTGCGCCGGGAGATCTACACCGGCCGGCGACCCGGGCGGCCCATCGCCCCGATGCACCCGGACCTGCGCATGCAGCTCATGGAGACTCCGGCCTACAGCGCCGAGTACGAGGCGATGGCCCGGTCCGGCGATCCGGCCGTGGTGGACTTCGCGCTGCCGCGCTGCGAGGCCCGCAAGCTGCGGCGCATCGACTGGATCGACGTGGTGCTGAATCTGTGGGAGCGCGCCGACCCCCTGGTCACGCGCGATGTCCTCACCCGCCACCACGACCTGTTCCCGGACCGGATCCGAACCACGGCCGAGGCGGCCCTGGCCGCCGAAGACCCCACGCCCCTGCGGGAGTTGCGCGCCAAGTGGGACCGAGGCCCACGCACCGAACCGCCCGTCCCGGAATACCGCCGCCCAGCGGGCGAGCGACTGCGGGACAGCCCCCTCGAACAGTGGCACTCCTGGCTCGTCACGGCGGCCTCGGACGGCGACGTCGACTGCGAGGAGATCGTCCAACACGCCCGCCCGGTCCGCTTCGCCCTCGAAGCCCTGGTCTCCGTGGACACCAACCACTGGTCCAAGGCAAACCCCCGCCCGGCACTCGCGCGACTCGCGAAACGAATCGGCCCCAACCCGGAGGCCTGGGTCGTCCTGGCCACCCTGACCCCCGACTTCGACGGCACCCTGACCGAACTCGCCGACGTCTGCGCGGCGGCGGCGGGTTAGCCCACAGCGCGCACCGAAGCCCCGTTGCCCGAAGGGGAACGGGGCTTCGCCCGTGCGCAGCCTTGCCGAGTGGGTCGAGTGCGTTCGGCGGGGGTTGCGCTTTGGGTTGCGGGTGGCTGGTGCGGGGCCGGTCAGAGTCGGTGGTGAGCCGCCGCCGGCGTGCGGGGCTCCGAGACGGAGGGGTTCCGAGACCGAGGGGTTCCGACGAGACGGGCGTGTTGGTCGGCGGAAAAGCGGCCTGCAGCGGCGGGCGGGGAGGGTGCTCGGGTTGAGTTCGCCGGGCGTGCGTTCTTGAGTGGGCCGGGCGTTTTCGGCGCACGTCGCGCTTTGGGTTGCGAGTGGCCCGTGCGGGGCCGGTCAGAGTCGGTGATGGGCCGCCGCCGGCGTGCGGGGCTTCGGGGCGGAGGGCTCCCGACGAGGCGTGAGCGTTGCTCACCGAAAACCGGCCGGCAGCAGCGGGCAGGAGGGCGCTCGGGTCGAGTCCGTGGAGGAGCCTTCCCGAGTGGGCCGGGCGCTTCCGGCGAGCGCTGCGCCTTGGGTTGCGGGTGGCCGGTCCGGGGCCGGTCAGAGTCGGTGATGGGCCGCAGCCGGCGTGCGGGGCTCCGAGAGTCGGGGCCCGACGAGACCACCCCGTTGCTCGGCGAAACCGGCCGGCAGTGGGGGAGCGGGTGAGGGATCGGGTCGAGTCCGCCGGGTGGCCTTCCCGAGGGGGCCGGGTGTTTCCGGCGCGAGCTGCGCTTGTGGTTGCGGGTGGCTGGTGCGGGGCCGGTCAGAGTCGGTGGTGGGCCGCCGCCGGCGTGCGGGGCTCCGAGACTTCGAGGTCCTGACGAGATGGGTGTGTTGGTGGGCGAAAAAGCGGCCTGCAGCGGCGAGCGGGGTGGGTGCTCGGGTTGGGTTCGCCGGGCGTGCGTTCTCGAGTGGGCCGGGTGTTTCCCGCGGGCGTTGCGCTTGTGGTTGCGGGTGGCTGGTGCGGGGCCGGTCAGAGTCGGGGGTGGGCCGCCGCCGGCGTGCGGGGCTCCGAGAGTCGGGGGCCCGACGAGACCACCCCGTTGCTTGGCGAAACCGGCCGGCAGTGAGGGAGCGGGAGGGCGGTTGGGTTGGGTTCGCCGGGGGCCTCTCGGGTGGGTCGGGGCGTTTCGGGGGTGTTTGGAGGGGGGTTGGGGTTCGGAACCGGATCGCGATGGGTGGTTGTGGGCTTCGAGGCTCGGTGACCTGCGGTTTTGCGGGGTCGAGGCGGAATGTCGGGCGACGGGTGCCGGTTTCGTGCGCTTCGACCCCTCAACGCCGGCGCGGAGACCGAAACTGCACACTCGGAGCCGGCTTCGAACGCTGCGGCCTTGCGGAGGTCGTCGAGGGGACCGGAAGTGCCCAGTGAGGGTCGAAACCGGATCCCGAGGCACCTCAAACGCTCCCCTTTTCGCGCTGACCTGCGGTTTTCTCTCACGCCGAGGTCACGGCGCCCCACGCCGTCCGGTTTTGTGAACCCTCGTCACCCACACGCCGACCGCACGCCGGAAACGCCCGGCCCACTCGGGAGGGCTCCTCGGCGGACTCGACCCGAGCGCCCTCCTGCCCGCCGCTGCCGGACGGTTTTCGCCGAGCGAGGCGCGGCGTCTCGTCGGGAGGCCCGGGTCTTGGAGCCCCGCGCGCCGGCGGCGGCCCACCACCGACTCTGACCGGCCCCGGACCGGCCACCCGCAACCCAAGGCGCAACGCCCGCCGGGAACGCCCGGCCCACTCGGGAAGGCTCCCCGGCCGGCTCGACCCGAGCACCCTCCCGCTCCTCGCTGCCGGCCGGCTTCGGTGAGCAACGCGCCCGTCTCGTCGAGGACTTCGGGTCTTGGAGCCCCGCACGCCGGCGGCGGCCCACCACCGACTCAGACCAGCCCCGCACCGGCCACCCGCAACCCAAGGCGCAACACGCGCCGGAAGCACCCGACCCACTCGGAAAGGTCGCCCAGGGAACCCGACCCGGCCAGCCTCCCGCCCCTGCTGCCGGCCGGTTTCGCCGACCGACGCGGCCGTCTCGTCGGGAGCCCTCCGCCCCGAAGCCCCGCACGCCGGCGGCGGCCCATCACCGACTCAGACCAGCCCCGCACCGGCCACCCGCAACCTAAGGCGCAACGCCCGCCGAAAACACCCGGCCCATTCGGGAACGCACGCCCGGCGAACCCGACCCGAGCACCCTCCCCGCCCGCCGCTGCAGGCCGGTTTTCGCCGACCGACACACCCGTCTCGCAGGAAGCCCCAAGTCTCGGAGCCCCGCACGCCGGCGGCGGGCCGAATGGCTCGCCGAGCCGGCCGATGTCACCGCTCGGCCCGTTTGTGGCTGGACCATCGCGGCACGGGCAGCAGGTGATCCCGCTAGCTGTCCACCAAGTGGAGCCGATGTGCCACCGCCGCTGCTTCGCCTCGGCCGGTGACCTGGAGTTTGGCCAGGATGTTCGAGACGTGGACGCTGGCGGTCTTGGCGCTGATGTACAGCTCCTCCGCGATCTGGCGGTTGCTGCGGCCGTCGGCGACCAGCCGCAGGACGTCGATCTCGCGTGGGGTCAGGGTCGGCAGCGTCGTGTCGGACTCGCCCTGGGTGGGCGGGCCGACCCGGGCTCGGCGGCTGAGCAGGTCTATGTGTTCGCGCAGCGTCTTGGCGCCGAGCCGGGCGGCCGTTTCGGCGGCTTCGGCCAGGCGGCGGGCGGCGGCGTCGCGGTTGCCGGTGGCGAGCAGGGTCTCGGCGTGGCGGAAGCGGACCCAGGCGGTGCGGTAGGGCTGTTCGGTCAGCTCCCAGGCGGCGGAGGCCAGGCCCCACAGTTCGGCGTCGTCGGTGCCGGCCGCCCGGGCCGACTCGGCCCCGACCAGCGCGGCGTAGGCCGCGTCGAGTGGGCAGTCGATCGCCAGCGACGCGGCCATCGCCGCGATCCGGTCGGCGATGTCCTGGCGGGTCTTGAGCTCCGATTCGCGGGGGCGCACGGTCGAGGTGCGGGCGTCGGCCTCGTTCGCGGCGGCGTCGGCGAGCAGGGGCCACATGTAGCGCTGGTGGCCGGGTGGGCAGCCGGCGGCCAGTGCCGCGACCAGCGCCTCGCGGGCCTCGTCCAGCCTGCCCTGCGCCTCGGCCACCCGGATCTCCGCGCGGGCCAGCGGGATCGCGTATTGCGCCTCGACGTAGCGCGAGCCGGCGGCCAGTCGGGACCGCCGCAGGTGCGCCTTGGCGCCCCGCACGTCGCCCCGCGCCAGGCACAGGCCGACGAGTTGCAGTTCGAGGTGGCGGGTGGTCTGCGGGCCCGGATCGAGATCGAGGGTCTTCTCCACCAGCGTCGCCAGATCGGCCCAGTCGCCGACCGACAGCAGCGACTCGGCCAGGTTGCCCAGCGCGAACGAGCCCGACGTGCGGGTGAGTCCGCGTTCGGCGGCCAGCTCCATCGCGCGTCGCGCGGCCACCGTGCTCTCCCGATGCCGGCCCAGGCCCTCCAGGAGCGAGGCCTTGTTGCTCAGAATGTGTACGAGGCTGTCCGGCTCACTGCTGCGGATCGCGGTCTCCTCGGCGAGGGCCAGCTGGGCCATGCCCTCCTCCACCCGACCGATCTGTACCAGGCCGCAGGCGAGCGTCTTGCGCGCCTCGGCCTCGATGTCGGGGCTGTCCACGAGCTGCGCGTGCTCCAGCGCGATCATCGCGTCGGCGACCACCTCCCCGCCCTCGCCGTCGAGCATCCGGTCCCGGGCGATGTGCGCCAGCACGCGGGCCTGTTCCTTCGACGGCGGCAGTCCGTCCAGGATCTCCTTGGCCCGGTTCAGCTCCGGCCGGCCCGACGAGCGGCACATCGTGCGCAGACCGCGGGCCTTCTCCCGCCACAGGAACGCGGCCAACTCGGGTTCGGCGACCGGGTCGACCAGTTCGATGGCGCGCTTGCAGAAGTGGATGGCCAACTCCCGCTCGCTGCCCAGCCGGGCCGCCGTGACCGCCTCGATGTAGATGTCGAGCAGCCGGCGACCGCTCAACCGCTCCGGATCGGGCACCTGCTCCCACAGCAGCAGGGCCCGCTCGAGCAGCCGGGTGCGCTCGTCGAAGGCATAGCGCTCACGGGCCGCCTCGGCCGCCGCGAGCACCGCCGGCAGCGCCTTGACCGCCTTGCCGGCGTGGAACCAGTACGTCGCGATGCGTCCGCGCAGTTCGTCGGCGCCGACCAGGTCGGGGCAGCGCTCCAGGGCCTCGGCGAAGGTCGCGTAGAGCCGGACCCGCTCGCCCGGCATCAGGTCCTCCCGGACGGCGGTGCGCACCAGCGCGTGCCGGAACTGGAACTCGTCGCCCGTCGGCACCAGGACGTGCGCGGACACCGCCGTGCGCAGCGCCTCCTCCAGCCGGTCGGGGTCGAGCCAGGAGACCTCGGTGAGCAGCCGGTGGCCGACCGTGACCCCGCCGATCGCGGCGAGCCGGATCACCTTCTGCGCGTCCTCGGACAACTCCTCGATCCGGATCAGCAGCAGGTCGCGCAACGTGTCGGAGATGCCCGTGAGCTGGCCGTCGCGGATGCTGCATGCCAGCTCTTCGACGAAGAAGGCGTTGCCCTCCGACTTCTGGAAGATCTGCCGGATCAGCCGGCGCGGCGGCTCCTCGCACAGGATGCCGCGCAGCTGGTCGCCGACCTGGGCCCGGGTGAGCCGGCTGAGGTCGATCCGGGCGACGTTGTGCACCCGGTCCAGCTCGGCCAGGAACGAGCGCAGCGGGTGGCGGCGGCCGACCGCGTCGGCGCGATATGTACCGATGATCAGGATGCGGCCGGTGCGCAGCAGGCGGAACAGGAAGCCGAGCAGTTCGCGCGTGGACGAGTCGGCCCAGTGCAGGTCCTCGATCGCGATGACCAGGGTGCGGTCGGTGCCGAGCCGCTCCAGCAGGCCGAGCATCAGTTCGAACAGGCGGACCCGGTCGAACTCGCCGTCGCGCGTGATGGTGCCCGGCGCCAAGTCGGGCAGCAGCCAGGCGAGGTCGCGCTCGCGGCCGGCGGCGGCCTCGGCCAGCTCGGGGCCCATCCGGCGCGAGAGGGTGCGCAGCGCCGCCGAGATCGGCGCGAATGGCAGGCTCTCCGCGCCCAGTTCCAGACAGCCGCCGACAGTGGTGACCGCGCCCTGCTCCTCGGCGCGCTGCAGGAACTCCTGGAGCAGCCGGGTCTTGCCCACGCCGGCCTCGCCGCCGACGAGCACCACGCCCGGCGTGCCCTCGTCGGCTTCGCGCAGGGCCGTGCCGAACCGCGCCATTTCCAGGGACCGGCCTACGAACACGGGAGAAACCGAAATACTCGCCACGATGCCGAGCATGTCACGTCCCTCCCCCTCGCAGCGGGGTATTTCACGCCCGGCGAAACCCGTTTGCGCAGGTCAGCCGCAGGGTTCCGCCGAGCGTGGCCGGCGTCACGTGCCTGCCTCGCGTCTCTCGCGCTTCTACCGCGCGAACAGGCGCAGATGGGATATCCGCCACCCCGATACGCCGCGATCGGAACTGAGACCGCCGGCACCGTGACCGCTTCGCCGCTCCTCGCGCCGGGCCGCCCGCGCGGCCTTGGCCGCCAACCGGCTCGTGCGCAGCGCCTCGCGGACCACGCGGTCGCGCTCGGCGGTGGCGCGCAGTTCGAGTTCGCGGGTGCGGAAGAGTTCGTATTCCAACATGGTGTTCGACCTCCGGGTCACCGAGCCGGTCCGTCCGGCTCGTGGTACGAGCTTCGCGTCCCAGGGGGGCCAGGGGCATCGGTCGGATGCCGCATCCGGGATCACTCGGCCCGCCCGATACCGATCTAAGGCGGCTCGGAAGAACCCGATAAGGGGGTCGAACAGACCTAGGGAGAACCCCGGTGGAACTTCAGGCACACCGAGGTACTTCCCAACCACGGACGGTGAAGAGCCGCTGAACGGAGGCCAAAGGGCGCCGAACACCGGCCCCTGACCGGGAATCGGGACGCCGAAGACCGGCGGACACCGACGCGAACAGCCTCGGGTCGGTCGGCGAAGGCCGGCCACGGACGCCGAAGAGCCCCCGACCGCACGCGGCGGTCGGGGGCTCTCGGCACCATCCGGGAAGGCGGCCCGGTCAGGACACGCCCAGGCGCTCCAGGATCAGCTCCCGCACGCGCGCCGCGTCGGCCTGCCCGCGCGTGGTCTTCATCACCGCGCCGACCAGCGCGCCCACCGCCTGCACCTTGCCGCCGCGGATCTTGTCGGCGATACCCGCGTTGGCCGCGATCGCCTCGTCCACGGCCGCGCCGAGCGCGGAGTCGTCCGAGACGACCTTGAGCCCGCGCGCCTCGACCACCGCGTCCGGCTCACCCTCGCCGGCCAGTACGCCGTCGATCACCTGGCGGGCCAGCTTGTCGTTCAACTCGCCGCCCTTGACCAGCGCCGCCACGCGGGCGACCTGGGTCGCGGTGATCGGCAGCGTGGCCACCTCGACGCCGCGCTCGTTGGCCCGCCGGGACAGCTCGCCCAGCCACCACTTGCGCGCCGCGTCCGCGTCGGCCCCGGCGTCGATCGTCGCCAGGATCACGTCGAGCACACCCGCGTTGACCATCGACTGCATCTCGAAGTCGTTGACGCCCCACTCGGCCTGGAGCCGGGCCCGGCGCAGCGACGGCAGTTCCGGCAGCGTGCCGCGCAGCTCCTCGACCCACTCGCGCGAGGGCGCGACGGGCACGAGGTCGGGCTCGGGGAAGTAGCGGTAGTCCTCCGCCTCCTCCTTGATCCGACCGGCGGTGGTGCTGCCGTCGTCCTCGTGGAAGTGCCGGGTCTCCTGGACGATGGTCCCGCCGTCGGAGAGCACCGTGGCGTGCCGCTGGATCTCGAAGCGGATGGCCCGCTCGACCGAGCGCAGCGAGTTGACGTTCTTGGTCTCGCTGCGCGTGCCGAACTTCTCCCGCCCCTTGGGCCGGAGCGACAGGTTCGCGTCGCAGCGCATCTGGCCGAGTTCCATCCGGGCCTCGGACACCCCGAGCGCGCGGATCAGCTCGCGGAGTTCAGCGACGTACGCCTTGGCGACCAGCGGGGCCAGCTCGCCCGCGCCCTCGATCGGCTTGGTGACGATCTCGATCAGCGGGATGCCGCACCGGTTGTAGTCGAGCAGCGAGTAGTCGGCGCCGTGGATGCGGCCGGTCGCGCCGCCCATGTGCAGCGACTTGCCGGTGTCCTCCTCCATGTGCGCGCGCTCGATCTCGACCCGCCAGGTCTTGCCCTCGACCTCGACGTCGAGGTAGCCGTCGAACGCGATCGGCTCGTCGTACTGCGAAGTCTGGAAGTTCTTCGGCATGTCCGGATAGAAGTAGTTCTTCCGGGCGAAGCGGCACCACTCGGCGATCGAGCAGTTGAGCGCGAGGCCGATCCGGATCGCCGACTCGACCGCGGTCGCGTTGACCACGGGCAGCGCGCCGGGCATGCCCAGACACGTCGGACAGACCTGGCTGTTGGGCGCGGCGCCGAACTCGGTCGAGCAGCCGCAGAACATCTTGGTCGCGGTGCCCAGTTCGACGTGGACCTCCAGGCCCATCACCGGGTCGTAGGTCTCCAGCGCGTCCTCGTAGGACATCAGGCTGGTGGTACTCACAGGGCGTCGGCCTCCGTCAGCTCGTCGTCGGTCTCGCGCATCGCCCGGATCAGCAGGGCGAAGCCGGTGACGACCGCGGCGGCGCTGATCACCGCGTCGGCCAGTTCGAGCTTGTCGTTCTTGCCGCGCGCCTCCTTGATCTGCTTGATCACGCCGAAGGCGCCGACGAGTTGCATGCCGACGCTGAAGACCTTGCCGATGTTGCTCTTGGGGGCTTTCTTCTTCTTGGCCATATCGACTCCTCGAAAAGTCGCCGGGAAAGTCGGGAAGGATCAGAGCGCGGGCGCGCGGTCGAGCAGCGGGGCACCCCAGCGGGAGAGGTAGCCGGCCTCGACGGCGGCGCCCACCTTGTACAGCCGATCGTCGGCCATCGCCGGCGCGATGATCTGCAGACCCACCGGCAGGCCGTCCTCGTCCGCCAGACCGCACGGCAGCGACATCGCGGCGTTGCCCGCGAGGTTGGACGGGATGGTGCACAGGTCCGCGAGGTACATCGCCATCGGGTCGTCCGCGCGCTCCCCGATCGGGAAGGCGGTGGTCGGCGTGGTCGGCGAGACCAGGACGTCGACCTGCGCGAACGCGGCCTCGAAGTCGCGCGTGATCAGCGTGCGGACCTTCTGCGCCTGGCCGTAGTACGCGTCGTAGTAGCCGGAGGACAGCGCGTACGTGCCGAGCATGATCCGGCGCTTGACCTCGGCGCCGAAGCCCGCCTCGCGGGTCAGCGACATGACCTCCTCGGCCGAGTGCTCGCCGTCGTCGCCGACCCGCAGGCCGTAGCGCATGGCGTCGAAGCGGGCCAGGTTGGAGGACGCCTCCGAGGGCGCGATCAGGTAGTAGGCCGGCATCGCGTACGTGAAGTTGGGGCAGGAGATCTCGACGATCTCCGCGCCCAGCTCGCGCAGCAGTTCGACGGCCTCGGCGAAGCGCGCCAGCACGCCCGCCTGGTAGCCCTCGCCGGCGAACTCCTTGACCACGCCGACGCGCATCCCGCGCACGCTCCCGGAGCGGGCGGCCTCGACCACGTTCGGCACCGGGGCGTCGATCGAGGTCGAGTCGAGCGGGTCGTGCCCGGCGATCGCCTCGTGCAGCAGCGCCGCGTCGAGCACGGTGCGCGCGCACGGGCCGCCCTGGTCGAGCGAGGAGGAGAAGGCGACGAGGCCGTAGCGGGAGACCCCGCCGTAGGTCGGCTTGACGCCGACCGTGCCGGTGAGCGCGGCGGGCTGGCGGATCGAGCCGCCGGTGTCGGTGCCGATCGCCAGCGGCGCCTGGAAGGAGGCGATGGCGGCGGCCGAACCGCCGCCGGAGCCGCCGGGCACCTTCGTGGTGTCCCACGGGTTGCCGGTCGGGCCGTAGGCGGAGTTCTCGGTCGAGGACCCCATGGCGAACTCGTCCATGTTGGTCTTGCCGAGGACGACCACGCCCGCGTCCTTGAGCCGGCGGGTCACGGTCGCGTCGTACGGCGGCCGCCAGCCCTCCAGCATCCTCGACCCGCAGGTGGTCGGCACGCCCTTGGTGGTGAACACGTCCTTGAGCGCGAGCGGTACGCCGGCCAGCGGGCCGAGGCGATCGCCGCGCGCGCGGGCGTCGTCGACGGCCTTGGCCGCGGCGAGCGCGCCGTCGGCGTCCACGTGCAGGTAGGCGTGCACCTTGGCGTCGACGGCCTCGATGCGGTCCAGGTGCGCCTGGGCGACCTCGACGGCGGTGACCTTGCCGTCGGCGATGGCGGAGGCGGTCTCGGCCGCGGTCCAGCGGATGGTCTCGGTCATGGCCGTCACTCCTCTCCCAGGATCCGGGGCACCCGGAAACGCTGCTCTTCGGCGGCCGGCGCACCGGACAGCGCCTCCTCGGGGGTGAGCCCGGGGCGGACGACGTCCGGCCGCATGACGTTGGTCAGCGGCAGCGGGTGCGAGGTCGGCGGGATGTCGTCGGCCGCGACCTCGGCGACGCGGGCCACCGCGCCGATGATGTCGTCGAGCTGGGCCGCGAGGTGGTCGAGCTCCTCGGCCCCGAGCTCGAGGCGCGACAGCCGGGCGAGGTGGGCGACCTCCTCGCGCGTGATGCCAGGCATGCAGGCGGGTTCCTTCGGTTTCGTCGGGTGTGGGGGCCAAGTCTATGGCGAAGCGGAAACGGATTCCGTGACGGCCGGACGGGCCGGCGGCGCGGTCCGGCGGCGGGGTGGTTCACGTGGAGCGCGGCCGGCTCCGAGTGGCTCGGCGGGTGCGCGACGGCCCGCTCGAAGCGGCTCGGCGGGTGCGCGAACGCGCGCCGAGGGCGCCGCGAGGGGCGTGGCGGGGGCGTGGCGACCCCGGGCAGGTGCGAATATTTCCGGCCGGATGGCACATCTCGTCGAACAACCCGGAAGTAACTTCACTCAAATGCCAACTTCCGTTACCGACTGGGTAAGAGAACCTTGCGAAGCCACTCTCCGGTCTGCGTCCCCCCGCGTCGATCGGCCCTTCGCACAACTCTTGGGCCCGGCGTCCGAGAGCGCGCTCGTCAAGGACTCGGGGCTTGGGAGGGGACACGATGGCCGCCATCGTGCTGGTACACGGGATCGCGCAGGAATACAGGTCGGCCCACACGCTCGAGGAGGAGTGGGTCCCACGACTGGCCCGGGGAGTGAAGGCCGCAGGTTTTCCCGAGGTCGCGGACCGTCTGTGGAAGTACCGCCACACCCGTCGCGGGATCGACGCGCGGATGGCGTTCTATGGTGATCTGCTCCGCCGGCACCCGTCGCAGAGCGAAATGATCGACGAGGACATCCAGCACGAGGTGACCGCGCGGATAGGCCGCGAATGGCTGGATCGTGCCGCGGTTCGCGGCTCGGTGCCGCCGGAACGGCAGCGCGCGGCACGGGAGATCGCCCGCCTGGAGGGCGGGCCCGGGGAGACGGGACGCACCGTCGTGCTCTCCCCGACGTGTGGACTCGCGGGGCTGCGCTGGTTCGCGGCCGACGGCCCGGGCTCGGCCGGCGGATTCGTGAACAAGGCGCTCACTCAGCTCACCCGCTACCTGACGGACGATCAGACCCGGAACCGGGTGCTGGATCGGGTCGGTGCCGAGATCGGTTTCGACACCAAGGTGGTGATCGGGCATTCGCTCGGGGCGGTGGTCGCGTACGAACTCGCGCACCGCTTGCGCAGACCGCTGCCGCTGCTGATCACGCTCGGGTCGCCGCTCGGCCCGGACACGGTGGTCGACTCGTGGGTGCGGCCGCAGCCGGCGCAGCCGCCGGCGTTCGTGGAGAACTGGGTGAACCTCGCCGACCGGGACGATCTCGTGGCGGCCGATCCCACGTTGGCGCGGATGTTCCCGGTGCCTATGGAGGGCGGGCCGGTGCTTCGGGGTGGGTACACCGGGGAGCATGGGGCGGAGCCGCACAAGGCGTGTTTCTACCTGCAGCGGCGGGAGATAGGGCGGTCTGTGGGGTTGGCCTTTGGGGTTTAGGTCTCCTTGGGCGGAGGGCTTGGTTGTCGCGGCGCGGGTGGGCTGCGGTCCGGCTGGTTTGGGGCGTGGCCGGGCTGCGGTCCGGCTGTTCGCGCGTGGCCGGCGTGCGGCGCGGCTGGTTGCGCGTGGCCGGGCTGCGGCGTGGCTGGTTGCGCGTGGCGGCCGGCCTGCGGCGCGGCTGGTTGCGCGTGGCGGCCGGCCTGCGGCGCGGCTGGTTGCGCGTGGCGGCCGGCCTGCGGCCCGCTTGTCCTCAAGCGCCGGACGGGCTACTTGGCCTCAAACGCCGGCCGGGCTGGATTTTGCTCGGTTGGCGTTTGAGGTTGGCGTTTGAGGTGGGCGCTTGAGGTCGGGTCTGAGGTGGGCGCTTGAGGTCGGGTCTGAGGTGGGCGCTTGAGGTCGGGCTTGGGGTGGGTGATTGAGGTTGGCGTTCGGGGGGCGGGTCCGGGAGTTGGGTCCGGTTCACGATCGCGGTCGGGGGTTGATTCGGCTCGCTGTGCGGTTCGGGGCGGCTATCGATGCTCGTGGGTCGGGAGTTCGGCTGCCTTCGCGGGCTGCGGCGGTGATCGGGGTCCCCGTCGGGTCAGGTCGTTGTCGACAGGATGTCGTGGACTATCGGGCCGGCCGAGCCGCTGCCAGTGATGCCGCCTTCGACCAGGCAGGCGATGGCGACGTTGCCTCGGTAGGCGACCAGCCAGCCGTTGTTGGGGCCGGACTCGGTCACCTCGGCGGTGCCGGTCTTGGCGCCGACGTCGCCGGGGAGGTCGGCCAGGACCTTGGCGGAGCCGTCGGTGACCGTGGCGCGCATCAGGCCGCGCAGGTCGGCGACCACCGACGCGGGCAGGTCACGGCCCTTCGCGGTGGGCCGTTGGCCCTTGATCACCACCGGCTGGCGGAACGTGCCGGACACCGCCGTCGCCGTCGCCGACGCCATGACCAGTGGGTTCGCCTGTACCGTGCCCTGGCCGAACATCGCCGCCGACTTGTCGGTCTCGTCCACCGGCAGCGGCACCCTGCCGTCGAACGAGGCGATCCCCGTCTTCCACTCCTGGCCGATCCCGAAATGGTCGTTCGCGAATCGGCTCAGCTCGTCGTTGCCGAGTTTGCCCCGCAGCGAGACGAACGCCGTGTTGCACGAGTGCTTGAAGTCCTCGCGGAACGTGGCACCGCGGATCTCCGACGTCTCCACGTTGTGGAACTGCTTGCCCACGGTCAGGTACTTCGGGCAGTCCACCACGTCGCTCGGCGTCACCGCGCCCTTGCTCAGCAGCGCCGCGGTGGTGATCACCTTCATCGTCGAGCCGGGTGCGTACCGGCCCATGAAGGCCCGATTCATGCCCGTGGTCGGCGCGTTCGCGAGCGCCAGCACCTCGCCCTTGTCGATGCTCACCGCGACCAGGCCGACCAGCCGCCCGTTCGCGTGCTTCGCCACCGCCGCGTCCGCCGCGCGCTGGAGCCTCGGGTCGATCGTGGTGGCCACCGGACCGCCGCCGGGGGTCGGCTTGGCCGCGCCGAACTCGGCCTCGGTCGACACGACTTCGCCGGTGGCCCGGTTGATCAGCTGTACCGATCCGCCACCGGCTCCGGCCCCGCCGCCGGCTGCGGCGAAGATCGGGGTCAGCGACGGGTGGTCGGCCGGGGACAGGACGCCGCCGTTGCGGTCCAGCACCTTCGCCGCCGGCGCGCCCGCCGCGCCCTTGGCCAGCCGGAACTTGGCCTCGGCGCCGAGCTTGGGGTGGACCAGGGCCGGCTGCCACTTCACAATCCAGCCCTTGTCGCCCTCGGCCAGCGTAAGCGTCGAGTCGTAGTTCCAGGCGCCGAGTCCGGCCACCGGCATCGCCGCGCCGAACGGCACCGTGACCGCGCCGGCCGCCGCCGTCCGGGCCGGGCCGGGAGTGAACGTGGGCTCGGTGATCTCCAGGCCGACGGTGAAGCTGCGCAGCGTGGTCTCGGCGGTCGGCGGATCGTCGGTCAGCCGCGCCGCCTCCGCCCAGCGGCCGGCGGCCCAGTGGTCGAGGAAGGTACGCGCGGCCCGGTCCGCCTCGCCGCTCGCCGTGCCCCGCGCCCCGGCCGGGCCGAGCCGGTCGTCGTCCCCGCCCGCGAGCCAGCGATCGGCGGCGGCCCAGCCGGTGCAGCCGAGGACCAGCGTGCCCGCCACCACGAGTGCCCAGGCGCGGCGGGGCCGCCCGGGGCGGCGCCTGGCTCGGGTCTGCGGTCCGGGTGATCCTGGCGACCCGGGGGATCCGGAGGATCCGGGTATCGCGTTCACTCCGTGCGTCATCTGCGTCCTCCCCGATCTGCGCGTGCCTCGACAGGAGAACAGGGATTCGACCGGGAGGTCCAAGAGTGTGATCGCACAGGGGCTGATAGCCCTACGGCTATCATTGCTGGTCATGGACCTCCTTCGGCATCTCCGGTACTTCCGGACCGTTGCCGAGGAAGGACACGTCGGCCGGGCCGCCGAGCGACTGCGGGTGGCCCAGCCGTCCCTGTCGCAGCGCATCCAGCGGCTCGAACGCGAACTGGGCGTACGCCTGTTCGATCGCAACAGCCGAGGGGTCGCGCTGACTCCGGCCGGCCGGGTCGTCCTGGCCGAGGCGGGCGCGTTGTTGGCCGCCGCCGATCGGCTCGGCGCGGCCGTGGCCGGGTTGCGCAGTGGGGCCACGGGCGCGATCCGGGCGGCCGTGCCGCCGGATCTGGGCGGCGCGGCCGTCGCGGCGATCCTGACCGGGTTCCGGGACCGCTCGCCGGGCGGCACGTTGGAGCTGCGCGAGCTGACCACCGCCGGGCAACTGCGCGAGTTGGCGGCCGGCACCCTCGACGTGGGCGTACTGCGTCACCCGTGCGCGGTGGCCGATCTGGAGCTGGGGCCGATGTCGTACCAGCCGCTCGGGGTGCTCCTGGCCGCCGGGAACCCGCTCGCGGGCTCGACCGAGATCGCGCTCGCCGACCTGACGGGGTGTGAGCTGGTGCTGTTCCCCCGGGAGTTCGCCCCGGCGCTGTACGACGAGACGCTGACCGCGTGCGCCCGGCACGGCTGTACGCCGGCGGCGGTGCACGACGTCCCGGCCGGCGACTTCGCCCGGGCGCTGGTGTTGTCCGGCGCGGCGGTGGCGCTGATGCCCGCGACCGCGCCCGAACCGGGCACGGTGTGGCGGCCGTTGGCCGGGACGCCGCTGGTGTGGCGTACCTCGACGGCCTGGCCGCGCGGCGCCGACGGGCCGGCCGTACGGGCGTTCACCGAGACCGCGCAGGACGCGCTGCGGCGCCACGCCGGGGTGCTCGCCGAACGTCCCGGCCGACCGCTCTTCCCGCGCCCCGCCTCGGAGTTCCCGCTGTGACCGATCCCCGCACCGCACCCGACGGCGACCCGGGCCCGGGCCGTCCGGGCCCCGGCAGCCCGCCGCCGCGCGTCCTGCGCGCCGTCCGTGGGCGCATCACCGCCGCCTTCGCCGACGCCGGCGTCACCGGTGCGCTGCACGCGGTCGACATCGACACGGGTCGCGAGGTCGAGGTGGGCGCGGACACGCTGTACAGCACCGCGAGTCTGCACAAACTGTGCCTGGTCACCACGCTGTTCCGGGAGGCGGCGGCGGGCCGGGTGGAGCTGACCCGGCGGCTCGAACTGCCCGCGGGCGCCGGGCGTTCGCCGGGCGGTACCGGTGTGGCCGCGATGCTGGATCCGGTCACGATGTCGCTGCGCGACCTGGCCTCGCTGACGGTGGCGGTGAGCGACAACGCGGCGGCCGACGCGCTGTGGGACGAGCTGGGCCTGGACACGGTGAACGCGACCATGGTCGAACTCGGCCTGACCCGGACGGTGGCGATCGAACCGCTGCGCGAGCTGTACGCGGGCATGCGGGAGGACGCCGGCCCGAACGGCCCGGCGGCGCTGGTCGACCCGGCCGTGGTGGCCCGACTGCGGGCCCTCGACCCGAACCGCTCGAACCGGGGCACGCCGCGCGACCTGACCCGGCTGCTCGCGGCGATCTGGCGGGACGAGGCGTGCGGGGGCGAATTCGGGACCGGGCTGCGCCGAGTGCTCGGCCTCCAGGCATGGTCGCACCGGCTGGCGTCCGGTTTCCCGTTCGACGACGTCCGGGTCTCCGGGAAGACCGGCACGCTGCCGACGATGCGACACGAGGCCGGCGTCGTCGAATACCCGGACGGCGGCCGCTACGCGATCACGGTCTGCACCCGCTCGGCCGACACGGCGGCGGCCTTGCCGGCCGCGGACGCGGTGATCGGGACGGTGGGGAGGTTGGCGGTGGATGCGCTGAGGGTGCGGTGAGGGTGGGGTGAGCGGGGGAGGTTCCGCCGGTGAGGGCGGCGTCGCCGGTCACTCGTCGAGCAGCGTCGCCCAGCGCGCGACGCCGGGGGCGGCGGCCTTGTCCCCCATGAGGTCGATCTCCTGCCGCTGCCGGGCCGCGACGAAGGCGCAGAGCGCGGCGCGACCGGCGTGCCGCCACACGGGGAAGCGACGCAGCCAGGCCCGAGCCGACTCGGGAGTGTGGCCAGGGAGGAGCAGTCGGTCGTAGAGCCCGGCGTACTCGGCCCATGCCGGCCCGATCGCCGCGTGACCCCAGTCGAGCAGGTACAGCCGGCGGCCGTAACCCGCGTACCTGATCAGCAGGTTCTCCGGATCCAGGTCCGTGTGCAGGAGCGCGTCGCCGGCCAGCAGGGAGCGCTCGTCGCCGGTGAGGTACTTCTCCCATCGTTCGGCGAGGGGCGGCAGTTCGACGCCGGGAGGCGGGTCGATGGTCTGTACGTCCTCCAACGTCTCGGCCAGCACGCCCAGTTCGCCGGAACCGGGCGAGAGGTCGAGATGCGCCCCGTCGACATACTCGAACACGAGCACGCGCCACCCGTCGACGGGGATCTCCCCGAGCAGCGTCGCCGCGAACCGCCCCACGATCGGCGACACCACCGCCTCCCGCCGCAACCCCTCCGCCGCGTCGGTGTCCCCGATCGGCGCACCCTTGGCGAACGCACGGCCGCCTTCCGCGGTGGCCAGCTTCGCCACGAACGGCGACGTGTAGCACGTGTCCGGACTCTCGGCCCCGACCACCGTCCCCACGACCGACTCGACGCCCCGCCGAACGGCGCCGGGCAGGTCGTCCCATACGTAATGCGTAGCCATGCACGTGCCTCTCGATTCGTTCACGGGATCGTGGGGATCACGAGGGTCGCGGGGCCCTCGACCGCGTAATCGGCGCCCGACTCCCAAGACTTGAGCCCCGACGCCGATTGGTGGGCGCCGCGCGAGGGACCCGGCTACGCCGGGAAGTTCACCGCATCGGGCAATCCGGCGAACACCGACACGGCGGATCCGGGGTGGGCCACGGATCCCGCGCCGAACGCTTGTGCCGCTCGCGCGGCACGACCACGCGCACTCCCTCCGGCCCGACCGTGTACACGGCGATCGTGATGCAGCTGCCCGGCGGCTCGGGGACGAACTCGGCGTCCGTGTCGATGAGATGCGATGGGGCGAGGGGCTTTCGCAGGGGATGGGTCATGCCGGGCCGCCTTTCGTTGACATACAAGCTCAATGCAGTTGTTTGTATGCCAAGCGTGACGAGGAGTGCCTATGATCGGCTGGGGCCGGGGTTGACTTCGTTCGCTTTCAACACGTTTCTGGGGGCACTGTGTCCGCCGCCACCGAACTGGACCCCTCGGCGTCCGTTCTGAAGTTCTACGCGACCGAACTGAGGCGCGAGCGCGAAAAGATCAAGATGACCCAACGCGAGATGGCCAAACGCGCCTGGATGGCCCCGTCGCTGCTCAACAAGATCGAGGCCGCGAAGCGCCTCCCCACCGAAGACCTGTCCAAGCTCGCCGACGAACTCTTCGAAACAGGCGACCGCTTCCAGCGGTTGTGGCCACTGGTGATCAGGTACGCGTACCCGACGTGGTTCAGGCCGTTCGTCGAACTCGAAGAGGCGGCGACGATCATCAGGTCGTTCCAGGTGCAGGTGGTCCCGGGATTGCTCCAGACGGAGCGGTACGCCCGCGCGATCCTGGCGGCCGGACGCCTGGACCTGAACGATCTGGACGAGCAGGTCACCGCCCGCTTGCAACGCCGCCGCATCTTCGAACGCCCGGACCCACCCGAGTTCCGTGCCGTACTGGACGAGAACGTATTGCGTCGTGTCTGGGGCGGCCGGGAGGTCATGCGTGAACAGCTCGAAAGACTGCTCGAGTTCGCCGATCAACCCCGCTTCGTGATTCAGGTACTCCCCTACGAATCAGGAGCACATGCCGGGGTGGATGGGCCGTTCGCAGCACTTACGCTGGACGAAGGACCAGACGTGGTCTACGTGGACGGATTTCTACAAGGGCAGATCCTGGCAACTCCGGCAGACGTTCGGGCAGCTCAGCGCGTCTACGATCTCCTGGTTGCCGAGGCCCTTTCGCCCACGCGGTCAATCGATCTGATCACCTCCGTTCTGAAGGATCTGTGAGCCCATGATCACAAACGCAACCACGCCCTCCGGTTGGCGCAAGAGCAGCCACAGCGGCAACAACGGCGGCGACTGTGTAGAGGTCGCAACCGCCGTCGACACCATCCCGGTCCGCGACAGCAAGGCCCCGGACCTCGGGCACCTCACCATCACCACCACCTCCTGGTCGACCATGCTGACCACCCTCCACACGACCTGACCAGCCGCCCAGCCTCCGCCGCCCCTCCCGGGACGGCGGAGCCCGGCCCGCCGACACAAGGACTCGTGATCCCATGCCACAGACCACGCCCTCCGGTTGGCGCAAGAGCAGCCACAGCAGCGACAACGGCGGCAACTGCATCGAGGTCGCAACCACCAACACCGCCGTCCCGATCCGCGACAGCGAGAACCGCAGCCTCGGCCACCTCACCGTCACCCAGGCGTCCTGGTCGGCCCTGGTGGCAGCCTTTCAGGCACCCTGACCCACCTTCCAGGCGCTTCGAGGGCCTGAACTTCTCGAAGAGACGTGGACGTTGCGTTGTCGGCGGACGCCACCAGCGGGCGGTCGAGTCGAGTCCGCCGGGTGGCCTTCCCGAGTGGTCTGGCGTTCCCGGCTGGCGTTGGGCTGCTGCTTCCGGGTGGCCGGTGCGGGGCTGGTCAGAGTCGGTGATGGGCCGCCGCCAGCGTGCGGGGCTCCGAGACCCTGAGCTCCCGACGAGACGAGCGCGTGGGTCGGCGAAATCCGGCCGGCAGCAGCGGGCAGGAGGAGGCTCGGGTCGAATCCCGGGGAGCGTTCCCGAGTGGGCCGGGCGCTTGCGGCGGGCGTTGCGCCTTTGGCTGCGTGGGCCGGTCCGGGACCGGTCAGAGTCGGGCGGTGAACCGCCGCCGGCGTGCGGGGCTCCAAGACCCGAGATTCCCGACGAGACGAGCGCCTTGCTCAGCGAAAACCGGCCGGCAGCAGCGGGCAGGAGAAGGCTCGGGTCGAGATCGCCGAGGAGCCTTCCCGAGTGGGCCGGGCACTTCCGGCACGCGTGGCGCCTTGGGTTGCGGGTGGCTGGTGCGGGGCCGGTCAGAGTCGGGCGGTGGGGCCGCCGCCAGCGTGCGGGGCTCCAAGACCAGAGGTTTCTGGCGAGACGGGCGCCTTGCTCGGCGAAAACCGGCCGGCAGCGGCGGGCAGGAGGGCGCTCGGGCTGAACCCGCCGGGGAACCTTCCCGAGTGGGTCGGGTGTTTTCGGTGTGCGGTCGGCGTGTGGGTGGCGAGGGTTTCACGGAACCGGACGCCGTGGGGTGCCGTGGCCTCGCCCTGAGAGAAAACCGCAGGTCAGCGGGCGAGAGGACCGTATGAGGTGCCTCGGGATCCGGTTTCGACCCCCATTGGGCACTTTGGCTTCCCTCGAAGGCCGCAGCGTCCGAAGCCGACTCCAACCAGGCACATTCTTTCTCCGCGCTCGCGTTGAGGGGGTCGGAGCGCATGAAACCGGCACTCGGCACCCGACTTTCCACCCCGACCCCACAAAACCGCAGGTCACAGACACCCGAAGCCCACAACCACCCACCGAAATCCGGTTTCGAACCCAAACCCCTCCTCCCAACACCACCGGAACACCCCAGCCCATCCCGCAAGGCTCCTCTGCGGACTCGACCCGACCACCCACCCGCTCCCCCGCTGCCGGCCGGTTTTCGCCGACCAACGCGCTTGTCTCGCCAGGAAACTCGGGTCTCGGAGCCCCGCACGCTGGCGGCGGCCCCACCGCCCGACTCTGACCAGCCCCGCACCTGCCACCCGCAACCCAAGGCGCTACGCACGCCCGAAGCACCCGACCCACTCAGGAAGACGCCCCGGCGGACTCGACCCGAGCGCCCTCCTGCCCGCTGCTGCCGGCCGGTTTTCGCCGAGCAACGCGCTCGTCTCGTCGGGAACTTCGGGTCTCGGAGCCCCGCACGCCGGCGGCGGCCCAACGCCGACTCTGACCGGCCCCGGACCGGCCCACGCAGCCAGAGGCGTGACGCGTGCTGGGAACGCCCGGCCCACTCGGGAAGGTTCGTCGGCGGACTCGACCCGAGCGCCCTCCTGCCCGCTGCTGCCGGCCGGTTTTCGCCGAGCAACGCGCTCGTCTCGTCGGGAACTTCGGGTCTCGGAGCCCCGCACGCCGGCGGCGGCCCAACGCCGACTCTGACAGGCCCCGGACCGGGCACCCGCAACCACAAGCGCAACGCCCGCCGAGAACACCCGACCCACCCGGAAAGGCCCCCCGGCGGTCTCGACCCGAGCCTCCTCCTGTCCGCCGCTGCCGGCCGGTTTTCGCCGACCAACGCGCTTGTCTCGCCAGGAAACTCGGGTCTCGCAGCCCCGCACGCTGGCGGCGGCCCCACCGCCCGACTCTGACCAGCCCCGCACCAGCCGCCCGCAACCCAAGGCACTACGCACGCCCGAAGCACCCGACCCACTCAGGAAGACGCCCCGGCGGACTCGACCCGAGCGCCCTCCTGCCCGCTGCTGCCGGCCGGTTTTCGCCGAGCAAGGCGCCCGTCTCGTCGGGAGGCCCGGGTCTCGGAGCCCCGCACGCCGGCGGCGGCCCAACGCCGACTCTGACCGGCCCCGCACCAGCCCCCGCAGCCACAAGCGCGATGCCCGCCGGGAACGCCCGACCCACTCGGAAAGGTCCCCCGGCGGACTCGACCCGAGCCCTCACCCGCTCCCCCGCTGCCAGCCGGTTTTCGCCGACCAACGCGCCCGTCTCGTCGGGAACCCCGGGGCTTGGAGCCCTGCACGCCGGCGGCGGCCCACCCACCGACTCTGACCGGCCCCGCACCAGCCACCCGCCACCACAAGCGCAACGCCCGCCGGAAGCACCCGACCCACTCGGGAAGGCTCTTCGGCGGACTCGACCCGAGCGCCCTCCTGCCCGCCGCCGCCGGCCGGTTTTCGCCGACCAACGCGCCCGTCTCGTCGGGACCTCGGGTCTCCGAGCCCCGCACGCCGGCGGCGGCCCACCACCGACACTGACCGGCCCCCGAGCGGCCACCCGGAACCAACCGCGCAACGCCTGCCGGGAGGGCAGCGGCCTGCCCGGAAGACTTCCGGGTCGCCCGAAGCTCCTCGGCTCCTCAGCCCCTCAGTTCCTCCACTCTTCAGCAGTCCTGCTCCCCCTGCCCGCTCATGCGACAGGGCCAACAGCTACGCTTGACGCAGCATCGCGTGTCGGTCGCCGGCTGGGCGAGACATGGAGGTGTCGGGAGTTGCCTTCGGAGGCATTCCTTGTCTGTCGATTTGAATCACACCATCGTCCACGCCCGGGACAACCGGGAGTCCGCCGAGTTCTTCGCGGATCTGTTGGGACTCGAAATCTCCGGCGAGTGGGGACCGTTCGTGGCGGTCGCGCTCGGCAACGGCGTCACGTTGGACTTCGCCGCCATTCCGCCGGACAAGATCACCCCGCAGCACTACGCCTTCCTGGTCTCCGAGGCGGAGTTCGATGCCGCCTACGCGAAGATCAAGGAACGCGGCATCGAGCATTACGCCGATCCGCACTGCCAACAGCCCGACGCGATCAACCACAACGACGGTGGCCGCGGCGTGTACTTCATCGACCCGGCGGGCCACTACATGGAGCTGATCACCGTCCCCTACGGCGGTTGGCCCACGTGACCACGACATCGGGCAGCGGGTCGACAGGGCCCTGATACGCGCCTCGGCGGTGGCTCAGAGGGCCAAGCGGGTGGCCAGGCCGTCGAGTAGGGCGTCGAGGCCGGTTTCGAAGCGCCACTGGTGGTCGTCCTTGCGTCGGGCGGTGGCCAGGTAGTCGCGGAAGGTCGGGTAGCGGCCGGTGTCGATGAGCCAGGTCATCTCCGGCGCCAGGGACGTGCGCAGGGCGTTGCCGTCGTCGGGGGCGCCCTGCGCCGCCATCAGGTGTCGCGTCGCGATCTCGGCGGCCGTGCGGCCGTGGACGTACGACCCGACCGCCTCGACGGCGGCCATCGCCTCGTCGGCGGACAACCCCACCGCCACCAGCGCGCGCAGGCCCCACTCGGCCACCGTGATCCGGTTCGGGGTCGGCGCCACCGCCGCCCGCGCCGAGGGCAGCCGTACCAACCACGGGTGGCGCAGTACCAGTTCGCGCGTGCCCACCGCCGGGCCCCGCAGCGTTTCGCGCCAGCCCGCGTCAGGGTTCGGCGCGACCAGTTCGCCGTACGCGCGGTCGACCATCAGCTCCAACAGGTCGTCCTTGCCAGACACATACCGATAGGCCGCCATCGGCGCGACGCCCAACTCGGTCGCCAGCCGCCGCATCGTCACCGCCTCGATGCCCTCCGCGTCGGCGATTCGGACGGCGACCTCCGCGATGCGATCCGGGGTCAGCACGGCCCGCACCGTCGGCGCCGGGGCCGCCAGCCGCTCCCACAGTGAGACGCGCGGCCCCTCGGCCTCCTCCCCCGCCGGTGGCGGGGTCGCCTTCTTTTTCTGGCCGGCCATGACGGCGGCTCCTCCCGGATACGAGCGCTCTGCCGCGTACAACGTATCAAGAGTGGACGACGTACACACAGCTGTGTACGTTGTATTTCTGTCGATACGACGTACACGAACCAGTCTGCTTCAGGGAGTCCCATGCCCACCCCCGCCGCCCCCCTTCGCCTCGTGATCCTGGTCGGCAGTACGCGCGAGGGGCGCTTCGCCCCGATCGTCGCCGAGTGGATCCGCGGTCACGCCGCCGCCCGCGACGACCTCCGCCTCGACGTCGACGTCGTCGACCTCGTCGAGACGCCGCTGCCCACCGTGTTTCCGGCGTTCGGGCAGCCGCCCGCGGCCGACTCCGTCGCGTTGCTCGCCGAGGTGTCCCCTCGGCTTGCCGCAGCCGACGCGTTCGTGATCGTCACGCCGGAGTACAACCACAGCTTTCCGGCCGCGTTGAAGAACGCCATCGACTGGCACGGCCCGGAGTGGCAGGCCAAGCCGGTCGGCTTCGTGTCCTACGGCGGACTCTCCGGTGGCCTGCGTGCGGTCGAGCAACTGCGGGTCGTGCTGGCCGAGTTGCACGCGGTCACCGTCCGGGACACGGTCAGCTTCCACGGGCACTGGGACAAGTTCGACGCCGACGGCGGCGCGATCGACCCGGCCGCGAACGACGCCGCCGACACCATGCTCGACCGCCTCGCCTGGTGGGCCCACGCCCTGCGCGACGCGAAAGCGGCCCACCCGTACGCGGCCTGACCCACCGTCACACCAGCCGACCCGCGCCGCACCCGCACCCGCACCACATCCCGGGGGTACCCATGCAATCCGACACCGCGCCGCCCGACAAGATCCCCCTCGCCGTCCTCGGCCCGATCCTCGGCATGTTCCTGGGCATGCTCGACGGCACCATCGTCGGCACCGCCCTGCCCACCATCGTCGGCGACCTCGGCGGCCTGGATCGGCTCTCCTGGGTGGTCACCGCCTACCTGCTCGCCGCCGCCGCGACCACACCCATCTGGGGCAAGCTCGGTGACCTGTACGGCCGCAAGGGCGCGTTCACGGCCGCCATCGGCATCTTCCTGGTCGGCTCGATGGCGTCCGGTCTGGCCCGGGACATGAACGAGCTGATCGTCTTCCGGGCCGTCCAGGGCCTGGGCGCCGGCGGCCTGATGGTCGGCGCTTTCGCCCTGATCGGCGTGCTCGTGCCGCCGCGCCGAAGTGGCCGCGTGCAGTCGCTCTTCGGCGCGATCATGCCGATCGCCATGGTCGGCGGGCCGCTGCTCGGCGGCTTCCTGACCGATCACCTGAATTGGCGCTGGGCGTTCTACGTCAACGTCCCGGTCGGCCTCCTGGCGCTCGCCGTCGTCGGGCTCGGCATCCGCATCGAGCATGTCCGGATCAAGGCCCGCATCGACATCGCCGGTGCCGCCCTGCTCACCACCGGGATCGTCGCGCTCACCCTGCTCGCGGGCTGGGCCGGCACCTCCCACGCCTGGACCTCGCCGCGGATCCTCGGCCTCGCCGCCCTCACCGTCGTCGCCCTCGCCTGCTTCGTCCCGGTCGAGCGGCGCGCGGCGGAGCCGATCATCCCGCCCCGGCTGTTCGCCGACCGCAACTTCACCCTCGCGCAGGTGCTGAGCTTCCTGGTCGGCGCGGTGATGATGGCCGCGATGAACTACCTCCCGCAATACATGCAGTTCGTCCGGGAGACCTCGCCGACCGCCGGCGGCCTGCTGCTCCTGCCGCTGATGTTCGGCATGCTCGGCGTACAGATCGCCACCGGGCGCCTGATCGGCCGCAACGGGCGCTACCGGGTGTACCCGATCCTGGGCGGCGGGGTGATGGTCGTCGGCGCGCTCGCCCTGCTCGGGCTGCGCGTGGACACCCCCACCGCCG
Source organism: Embleya australiensis (assembly GCF_051903075.1). Taxonomy (NCBI): domain Bacteria; kingdom Bacillati; phylum Actinomycetota; class Actinomycetes; order Kitasatosporales; family Streptomycetaceae; genus Embleya; species Embleya australiensis. Next base: position 5,081,206 of record NZ_CP182422.1, on the reverse strand, counting down.
TCGCCTCGGCGCTCACCGCGGTGGTCGGGATCGGCATCGGCTTCGTCATGCAGAGCACCATGCTGATCACCATGAACAGCGCCGACCGCCGCGACCTGGGCGCGGCGAGCGGTACCGCCACGCTGACCCGGACCATCGGCGGCTCGCTCGGCGTGGCGCTGCTCGGCTCGGTATACGCCCGCCACCTGAGCGGGGACACTCCCGCGGACCCGCGCGAGCTGCCCGCCGCCGCCCGGGACACCTTCCACGCCGCGGTCACCGGCGGCCTGCACGGCGTGGCGATCGGGCTCGCGATCCTGTCCGCGCTCGCGTTCGCGGTGTCCTGGCTGGTCCGCGAGGTCCCGCTGCGCGGCGCGCCCGACGAGCCGGCCGCGCCCGGATCGGCCGAGCCGGTCGCGGCGTCCGCCGGGGCCCGCGACGCGTCGAACTAAGCTTCCGGGCGTGGACACCCCAGAACGCACTTTTCCCTGGTCACCCGGCGCCACCGGGATCGGTTCGATGCCCGGGAGCAACATCCGCGAGACGGTCGAGATGACGCTCGAACTGCTGCCCGACCTGCCGCACCTGCCGGAACTGCCGGCGCGCGGACCGGGCGCGGATCTGACCGGGCGCTCGGCCGGGCTGCTGGTCGACCTGTACGCGGACGTACAGCCCTCCGGATGGCGTTTCGTGGACCGCCCGGGACGCGACCACCGTCGGGCCCGCTCGTATCTGAGCGAGGACCTGGACGCGCTGGAGGAGTTCACCCAGGGCTACACCGGCCCGCTCAAGGTCCAGGTCGCGGGCCCGTGGACGCTGGCCGCCACGATCGAACTCGGGCACGGCGACAAGGCGTTGGCCGACCCTGGCGCCTGCCGCGACCTGGCCGTCTCGCTCGGCGAGGGCATCCGGCTGCACCTGGCGGACGTGGCCCGTCGGATTCCCGGCGCGAACCTGCTGCTCCAGCTGGACGAGCCGGCGCTGCCGGGGGTGATCGCCGGCGAGGTGCCGACCGCGAGCGGGTTCGGCCGGTTGCGGGCGGTGGACAAGGCGGTGGTCCGGGACACGCTGCGGGACGTGATCGCGGCGGCCGGGACGCCGACCATCGTGCACTCCTGCGCGCCGGGCACCCCGATCACCCTGCTGCGCCAGGCCGGCGTGGTGGGCGTATCGCTGGACATGTCGCTCCTTGGCGAGGCCCAGGACGAGTCGATCGGCGAGGCGATCGAGGCGGGCCTGCGGCTGTTCGCCGGCGTGGTGCCGAGCCTGCCCGCCGAGCCGGCGTCCGCCGAGGCCACGCCCGGTGTGGGAGCGCGCCCACTGTCCGACCCGCCCGGTACCGTCAGGTCTGTCGGAACGTTGTGGAACAGACTCGGTTTTCCGCCGGAGTCCCTGGTCGAAGCCGTCGTGGTGACCCCCACGTGTGGCCTCGCCGGTGCCTCTCCGGCCTACGCCCGAGCGGCCCTGTCACACAGCGTGGCTGCCGGCCGGGTGCTTCGGGACGACCCCGAGAGCGCCATGCGGAGATAGCGCAACGCGACTTCGCGAACCTCATTCGAACTGGTGGCGCTGGAGGGCGACGACGTGGCTGGTGCGACGACCGGAGTGGACGAGATCCCGGCCGAGGTGCGCGAACGCGCCGCGACGCTCGCCCGTGAGCTGGAGGAGCACCGCTTCCGCTACTACGTGAAGGACGCGCCGGTCGTCAGCGACGGCGAGTTCGACGCGCTGATGCGGGAGCTGGAGGCGATCGAGGAGGAGTATCCGGCGCTGCGCACGCCGGACTCGCCGACCCAGAAGGTCGGCGGGACCTACTCGACCGACTTCGCCTCGGTCGACCACCTGGAGCGCCTGCTCAGCCTCGACAACGCGATGAACGAGGAAGAACTCGACGAGTGGGACGACCGCCTGGTCCGCGAGCTGGGCACGGGGACGTTCCACTACCTGTGCGAGTTGAAGATCGACGGGCTCGCGGTCAACCTCCTGTATGAGAACGGTCACCTGGTTCGGGCGTTGACGCGCGGAGACGGGCGCACCGGCGAGGACGTCACGCCGAACATCCGCACCATCGCCGAGATCCCGTCCCGGCTGCGTGACGACGGCGGGCACGACGTACCCGAGCTGGTGGAGATCCGGGGCGAGGTCTTCTTCCCGATCGAGAAGTTCGACGAACTGAACGAGCGCCTGGTGGCGGCCGGCGAGAAGCCGTTCGCCAACCCCCGCAACGCCGCCGCCGGATCGTTGCGGCAGAAGGACCCGCGCGTGACCGCGTCGCGTCCGCTGCACATGATCGTGCACGGCATCGGTGCCCGGCGGGGCTTCGAGATCGACTGCCAGTCGCACGCGTACGAGCGCCTGCACGCGTGGGGGCTGCCGACCGCGCGACACAACAAGGTGGTCGACACGATCGAGGAAGTGAAGGAGTTCGTCCGCTACTTCGGCGATCACCGCAACTCGGTCGAGCACGAAATCGACGGCATCGTGATCAAGGTCGACGAGATCCCGATCCAGGGCCGCCTCGGCGCCACGTCGAAGGCACCGCGCTGGGCAATCGCGTTCAAGTACCCGCCGCAGGAGGTCAACACAAAGCTGCTCGACATCGAGGTGGGCGTCGGGCGCACCGGGCGGGTGACGCCGTACGCGGTGATGGAGCCGGTCACCGTGGCGGGCTCCGTGGTAGCCCGGGCGACGCTGCACAACCAGCAGGTGGTCAAGGCCAAGGGCGTACTGATCGGCGACACGATCGTGCTGCGCAAGGCCGGTGACGTGATCCCGGAGATTCTGGGCCCGGTGGCCGATCTGCGCGACGGCAGCGAGCGCGAGTTCGTGATGCCCGCCACGTGCCCCGAGTGCGGGACCGAGCTGCGCGCGATGAAGGAGGGTGACATCGATCTGCGCTGCCCGAACGCGCGGTCGTGTCCGGCCCAGTTGCGTGAGCGGATCTTCTACCTCGCCGGCCGCAAGGCGTTCGACATCGAGGCGCTGGGCTACGAGACGGCGGCGGCGCTGACCCGGCCCGCCGCGGGTCCGTCGGTGTTGGCCACCGAGGCCGACCTGTTCGACCTGACCGCCGAGCAGCTGCGCGACGTCCAAATGTGGCGCAAGGTCAACCGCAAGGGCGCGGCCGAGGACGAGAAGGAACTCGTCCCCTACTTCTGGTCGAAGGCCATCTACGACAAGGAGGGCAACGTCAAGAAGCCCTCCGAGCCGAAGGCCAACACGCTCAAGCTGATCAAACAGCTGGAGAAGGCCAAGACCCAACCGCTGTGGCGTGTCCTCACCGCGCTGTGCATCCGCCACGTCAGCGACACCACCGCCCGCGCGATCACCACCGGCTTCCACGACCTCGACCGGCTCGCGGCGGCCTCCGAGGAGGAGATCGCGGCCGTGGACGGCGTCGGCCCGATCATCGCCAAGGCGGTCACCGAATGGTTCGCCGAGGACTGGCACCGCGAGATCATCGAGAAGTGGCGCGCCGCCGGTGTCCGGCTCGCCGAAGAGGGCGCCGACGAGGAGAAGGCCCCCGGCCCGCTTGACGGGATTGTGACGGTCGTCACCGGGACGCTCGCCGGCTACACCCGGGACAGCTCCAAGGAGGCCCTGGAGCAGCGCGGTGCCAAGGTGACGGGATCGGTCTCGAAGAAGACCGACTTCGTCGTCGTGGGCGACAATCCGGGCTCCAAATACGACAAGGCCGTGCAACTGGGTCTGCCGATCCTGGACGACGAGGGCTTCGCGGTTCTGCTCGCCGACGGCGCCGAAGCGGCCCGCGCGTGGGTGGCCGAGCGCGCCGGCTGATAACCCTCCCCAGTCGTGCCGGAACGACCTACCCTGGGCACGAGCTTGCCCCACCCGGGGGGCTCGGTGCCCCACAGGCGTACCCGTCCCGGCGCCCGGGATGCCGCCCGACGAGGCCGCAGGGAGCAGGCGCATGGGTCGGATCGGCAGGACGGACCTGTCGCGACTGGCACGACCGCGCGCGTTCTTCATCCATACCGGGATCGTCGCGCTGGCCGGTGTACTCGCGCTGGTCGTCCCGCCCACGACGCAGCTGATCGACGGTCGCAGTCCGGTCCCGTCGACCCCGGCCGTGTGGATCATGCTCGCCCTGGTGTCGATCGACGGGGTCTACACGGCGGTGACGCGCCGGGGGTTGTACATCCCCGGCGCGATGCCGTCGATCGCCATCACGTTCGGTCTGCTGCTCGTGCACGGGTGGCAGGTCGCCGCGTTGTGGCAGGCCGTTCCGGTCCTGGTGTCCGGGCTGCTCCGGGGTGATTCGTGGTGGCGGATCGGCTACACCATGGGCCATTACGTGCTGGGCTTCCTGGCCGCCGACGCGGTGCTCGGGGCGTTCGGGATGGATCCGGGGCCGGACTCCGCCCGGGCGCTGCACGTGGCCGACTTCCCCGTGGTCGCGCTGGCCGGTCTGGCGATGGCGGCCGTCTCGCAGACGTCGGGCTGGTTGACCAGGGCGAATTGGCGCGGGGTCAGTGTGCTCACGCTCGCCCGCGCGGAGATCCGGGCCCGCGCCGTCTCGCACGGCGCGCTGATCGGACTGTCCCCGCTGATCGCCGTGATCTGCGCCGAACAGCCTTGGCTGCTCCCGCTGTTCGTGGTCCCGCTGCACACCCTCTACCGCAGCACGATGGTCCGCTTCGACCGCGAGCAGGAGTCGCGGCACGACGCGCTCACCGGGCTGCCGAATCGGCGCCTGCTCCTGGAGCGCGGCGAGGAGGCGCTGGGGCGGGTCGGCGGTCGTGGTGGCCGGGTCGCGCTGCTGTTGCTCGACCTGCACCGGTTCCACGAGGTCAACGACACGCTGGGGCACGTCGCGGGCGATCGGCTGCTCCAGCAGGTCGGCGCACGACTGGCCACCCTGGTCCGCCCCGGAGATACCGTGGCCCGGCTCGGCGGGGACGAATTCGCGCTGTTGTTGCCGGGGTTGGACATGGGCGCCGACCGGCTCACCGCGCAGGAGGTGGTCCTCGGGCTGGCCCATCGCATCGTCGACCGGCTCGGTGAGCCGTTCGATCTGGACGAGTTGACCCTGGACGTGGAGGCCAGCGTCGGCGTGGCGATCTTCCCCGACCACGCCTCCGACGTGCTCGGATTGTTGCAATTCGCCGATGTGGCCATGTACTTGGCCAAACGCTCGCGCAGCGGGGTGGAACTGTACGACGACACGCGCGACGTGAACACGCGGGACAAGCTGCTGTTGCTCGGCGACCTGCGGCGGGCCTTGGACAACCACGAGGTCGAGCTGCATTATCAGCCGAAGATTCGGCTCGCGGACGGCCGGGTGGACGGCTGCGAGGCGCTGGTACGGTGGCGGCATCCGACCAGGGGGCAGGTCTCCCCCGAGGAGTTCGTGCTGCTCGCCGAGCAGACCGGCCTGATGCCCCGGCTCACCCGCTACGTGGTGGACGTCGCGCTCGACCAGGTCGCGCGCTGGCATGTGGAGGGCATCGACGTCACGGTCGCGGTGAACATCTCCGCGCGCGACATCCACGTGCCCTCGTTCGCCGACTCGGTGGCCGCCGGATTACGCGAACACGACGTCGCGGCGGGGGCGTTGCAACTGGAGATCACCGAGCGGGTACTGCTGGAGGAGCCGCAGCGCGCGGCCGAGTCGCTGGACGCGCTGCGCCGGTTGGGTGTGCGGTTGTCGCTCGACGACTTCGGGACCGGCTACTCCTCGCTCGTGCACCTCCGGCACATCCCGGTCAGCGAGATCAAGATCGACCGCTCGTTCGTGGCCCGGCTGACGATGAACGAGGAGGACGCGGCGATCGTCTGCTCGATCGTGCAGCTGGCCCACTCGTTGGGGCTGCGCGTGGTCGCCGAGGGCGTCGAGGACGAGGCGACCTACCAGCGCCTGCGCGAACTCGGCTGCGACGCGGCCCAGGGCTGGCTGATGTCCAAGGCACTGCCCCGCGACGAGGCCACGGCCTGGCTGCTCCGACACGGCGCGGGCGCCCACGCCACCCCGGCCGCCCCGACGGAGATCCACCACCACCGCCGCGCGGACGTGAGCTGACGCCGCTCCGCCCTCAGCCGCTCTCCGCCGCCTCGCGCTCGCGGAGCTCGACGGCGGCGCGGTCGGATCTGCTCGCCTCGACGCAGAATTCGTTCCCGGCCGGGTCGGCGCAGACGACCCACCCTCGGCCGTTGGGCTTGCGCATGTCGGCGACGACCGTCGCACCCAGGGCGAGTACGCGCTCCAGTTCCTCCTCGCGGGTGGTGTCCGGCTCCAGGTCGAGGTGGACCCGGTTCTTGCCGGCCTTGGCGTCCGGCACCCGCACGAACAACAACATCGGCCGGCCGTCGCCGGCGATCACGGCCGCCTCCGGGTCGCCCGGGAAGTCGTCGGGGCCGAGCGGGAGTTCGAGCACCCTGCTCCAGAAAAGGGCCAGGTCGTACGGCTCGTGCGGCGCTGCGCAGTCGATGGTGATGTGTCGGACGGTGGAACCCATGCGGTGTCTCCCGAGGTGCTGCGGCGGTGCGACAGGGCCCGTCATTGTCCACTTCCGGAGAAGGACCGACAACTTTCGGGCGCACATCAGCAACTTTCGCCGGTCGTGCGGCCTCGGCGCAGACCGGCATCGTGGTTGCTCCGGCGCGGATGTACCCCGTGATGCATTACGTCCGCGCCCGGTGCCCAGTGCCGTGCCCGGAGGGGGTTCACCGGTAACGGCCGGCTCGGCCTTCACCGCTGGGGTGGCGGCAACACCGAGCGGGCGCCGGCACGATCCCCGGGCCTCATCCCCCGGCCCGGGGATTCCTGCCGTCCCGCCGAGGCTGCGGCTACGCGGTGGCGTGGATCGTCGCCGAGCCGATCACGCGCGTCCCGGCGTACAGCACCACGGCCTGCCCCCGGGCGATGCCGCGGATCGGCTCCGCCAACCGCACCCGGACCTCCCCGTCGACCACCTCGGCGACCGCCGCCGTCTCCTCGCCGTGCGCCCGGACCTGGGCGGTGCAGTCCACCTCGCCCGCCGGGGCCGGACCGCACCACCGCGGCCGGATGCCGACCAGCCGGTCCACGTCCAGCGCCTCGACCGGGCCGACCGTGACCGTGTTGTTCACCGGCGAGATGTCCAGCACGTAGCGCGGCTTGCCGTCGGCCGCCGGGTGCCCGATGCGCAGGCCCTTGCGCTGGCCGATCGTGTACGCGTAGGCGCCGTCGTGCTCGCCGAGCTTGGTGCCGCTCGCGTCCACGATGTCGCCGCGCTCGGTGCCCAGATGCTTCGCGAGGAAGCCCTGGGTGTCCCCGTCGGCGATGAAGCAGATGTCGTGGCTGTCCGGCTTCTTCGCCACCGCAAGGTCGCGCCGCTCCGCCTCCAGCCGCACATCGCCCTTGGTGTCGCCGCCGAGCGGGAACATCGCGTGCGCGAGCTGGTCGGAGTCGAGCACGCCGAGCACGTACGACTGGTCCTTGCCCATGTCGACCGAGCGATGCAGCTCGCGCGAGCCGTCGGGGTGCTCCACGATGCGCGCGTAGTGCCCGGTGCACACCGCGTCGAAGCCGAGCCCGAGCGCCTTGTCCAACAGCGCGGCGAACTTGATCTTCTCGTTGCAGCGCAGACACGGGTTCGGGGTGCGCCCGGCCTTGTACTCGGCCACGAAGTCGTCCATGACGTCCTCGCGGAAGCGCTCGGCCATGTCCCACACGTAGAAGGGGATGCCGATCACATCGGCGGCCCGCCGCGCGTCCCGGGAGTCCTCGATCGTGCAGCAGCCCCGGGCACCCTCGCGCAGCGTCGCGGGTTTCGCCGACAGCGCGAGGTGGACACCGACCACGTCGTGTCCGGCCTCGACCGCTCGCGCGGCGGCAACGGCGGAGTCGACCCCGCCGGACATGGCGGCGAGCACCCGGAGGCGGCGGCCGTTGGCGGGAGGAAGCATGTGATCAGACATAGCGCCTCAAGAGTACGTGGTCACCCGGACGAGCCCCGAGCGGATTACCCCCCGGCCCCGGCGCCGCTACCGGCGCGCCGACACCGACCCCGCCGACCGGGCCCGGGTCACCACCGGCAGGATCGCCTCGCCCAGTTCGGCGACCTCCGCCTCCGTCGTGGTGTGCCCCAGGCTGAACCGCAGCGAGCCGCGCGCCCGGGCACTGTCCGCGCCCATCGCCAGCAGCACGTGGCTGGGCTGCGCGACGCCGGCCGAGCAGGCCGAGCCGGTCGAGCACTCGATCCCGCGCGCGTCCAGGAGCAGCAGCAGCGAGTCGCCCTCGCACCCGGGGAAGGAGAAGTGCGCGTTGCCCGGCAGCCGGTGGGCCGGGTCGAGCCGGCGGTCCCCGTTGAGCTGCGCGTCGGGCACCGCGGCCAGGATCCGGCGCACCAGTTCGTCCCGCAGCGCGCCCACCCGCCGTGCGTATTCGGCCTGTTCGCGCACCGACTCCTCGGCCGCGACGGCGAGTGCCGCGATCGAGGCGGTGTCCAGCGTGCCCGAGCGCACGTCGCGCTCCTGGCCGCCGCCGTGCAGCACCGGAATCGGGGTGATGCCGCGCCCGAGCACGAGCGCGCCGCAGTTGCCCGGGCCGCCGAGCTTGTGCCCGGTCACCGTCATGGCGTCCAGGCCGGTCGCGGAGAAGTCGACCGGGATCTGACCGACCGCCTGGACCGCGTCGGAGTGGAAGGGGATGCCGAACTCGTGCGCGATCTCGACCAGCTCGGCGATCGGCTCGACCGTGCCGACCTCGTTGTTGGCCCACATCACCGACACCAGCGCCACCGACGCCGGGTCGCGCTCGATCGCCGCGCGCAGCGTGTCGGGCTGCACCCGCCCGTCGGCGTCCACGTCCAGCCACTCGACCACCGCGCCCTCGGCCGACTCCAGCCACAGCACGGGATCGAGCACGGCGTGGTGCTCGACCGGGCTGACCAGTATCCGCCGCCGGGCCGGGTCGTCCGCGACCCGCGACCAGTAGATCCCCTTGATCGCGAGGTTGTCGGCCTCGGTTCCGCCCGCCGTGAAGACGATCTCGCTCGGCCGCGCGCCCAGCGCATGGGCCAGCGACTCGCGGGACTCCTCCACCGTGCGGCGCGCGCGTCGCCCGGAGGCGTGCAACGAGGACGGGTTCCCGAGTTGGGCAAGCTGTACGGTCATCGCCCGGATTGCCGAAAGGCGCATCGGGGTGGTCGCCGCGTGATCGAAGTAGGCCATCGCACTGCGAAGCTTAGTCGGGTACCCGCGGGCGCCGGCGGGGGCGGCCGTACACCCGTCCGTAGCGCGGCCCTCCGGGCAGGAATCGGTCGAGCCACAGGCGGGTGGAAAGCACCGACGCGGTCGCGTACGCCACGAGTCGCCGAAGCGGGCCCCTGCCCTTCGGATCGGGTTCGGTCGACCGGTGGTCGTAGGTCAACGGCTGCTGGATCTCCCACACATCCTGGTGCAACGCGTAGCGGGGCGTGTTGGGCACGGCCCACTCTTACGAGTGGCCGGGTTGGGCCCGGCGGCGCAGCCCGCGCCACACGCGCCGGGTCACTGCTCCTCGACGCTGGTGCCGGAGTTGCGGCGCCACGCGCGTGGCGCCCGCCACCCGCGCCGGAGCGCGAGTACACGAAGCAGGAAGGCGAAGGTGACCGCCGCGGTCGCGGTGACCGGGCCGAACAGGTCGAACTCGATCAGCGCGGCGGTGATGCCGGCGCCGAGCAGCGCGGGGAAGGTGTAGATCTCCTTGTCCCAGCGCAGCAGCGTGGGTACTTCCCGGGCCAGTACGTCGCGCAGCGCGCCGCCGCCGACGGCGGTGGTCACCCCGAGGGCGGCGGCCGGTATCGGATTGAGGCCGTACGCGTACGCCTTCGCGGTGCCGGTCACGCAGAACAGGCCGAGGCCGGCGGCGTCCAGCACGTCGATCGCCGACATGATCCGCTCGACCTGGGGATGCAGGAAGAAGACCAGTACGGCGGCGAGCAGCGGGGTGGTGAAGTAGCCGAGGTCGGTGAAGGCCGCGGGTGGGACCGCGCCGATGATCACGTCCCGTATCACCCCGCCGCCGAGGGCGGTGACCTCGGCGAGCAGGGTGATGCCGATGACGTCGAAGTTCTTCCGTACGGCCATCAGCGCGCCGGCCGCCGCGAAGACGAAGATACCGAGCAGGTCGAGGACCTGCTGAAGCTGATGGTGGAAGATCTCGGGCGGCACCTCGGGCGACATAACGGATGTTCTACACCGCCGGGCCCGACCCGATACTCATGGGGCGGGTGTGGGCGGAGTGTCCTCCCCGGTCGCCTCGCCGGGGGCCTTCGGGGAGGTCCCGGCGGAGTCCTCCGCGGGGGCGTCCGCCGCAGGCTCGGCAGGGGCCTTCGCGGCATCGTCCGCAGAGTTCTCTGCCGGCGCCTCGACGGCCGTCTCGGCAGGGCTCTCCGCAGCGGCCTCGGCGTCCTCCCCGGCGGCGACCGCAGGGGCCGCCTCGGCCGGTGCCGGCTTCACCAGCAGCACCGCCTCGCCCGCGCCGTCCTGCGTCGGCGTGTTCTCCGGGAAGTGGCAGGCCACCTGGTGCCGCGTGGTCAGCTCGGCCAGCGGCGGCTCCTGGGTCTTGCAGATGTCCTGCGCCTTCCAGCACCGGGTGTGGAAGCGGCACGCCGGCGGCGGGTCCATCGGGCTCGGTACGTCGCCCTTGAGCAGGATCCGGTCGCGGCTCTCGCGCCGGGCCGGGTCCGGCACGGGCACCGCCGACATCAGCGCCACCGTGTACGGGTGCTTCGGCGACGTGTACAGATCCTCGCGGTCGGCGATCTCGACGATCTTGCCGAGGTACATCACCGCCACCCGGTCGCTGGTGTGCCGCACCACCGACAGGTCGTGCGCGATGATCAGGTAGGTCAGCCCGAACTCGCTCTGCAGGTCGTCGAGCAGGTTGACCACCTGCGCCTGGATCGACACGTCGAGCGCGGAGACCGGCTCGTCGGCGACCACCAGCTTGGGCCGCAGCGCCAGCGCGCGGGCTATGCCGATGCGCTGCCGCTGGCCGCCGGAGAACTCGTGCGGGTAGCGGTTGTAGTGCTCGGGGCTGAGCCCGACCAGTTCCAACAACTCCTGGACGGCCTTCTTGATCCCGCCCTCGGGGGTGACCTTCTGCAACCGGAACGGCAACCCGACGATGGTGCCGACGGTGTGCCTCGGGTTCAGCGAGGACTGCGGGTCCTGGAAGATCATCTGGAAGTCGCGCCGCAGCGGCCGCAGTTGCCCTCGGGAGAGCTTGGTGAGGTCGCGCCCGCCGAACTCGATGGTGCCCTCGCTGGGCTCCAACAGGCGCATCACCATGCGTCCGGTGGTGGACTTGCCACAACCCGACTCGCCGACCAGGCCCAGCGTCTCGCCCTCGCGGATGTCGAAGTCGAGCCCGTCCACCGCCTTGACCGTGCCGGCCCGGCGCCGGGTCATCCCGGAGCGGATCGGAAAGTGTTTGCGCAGCCCGCGCACGCGCACCAGCACGTCTCCCGGCTCGCGTCGGGACGCGGCCTCCGGCTCGCCGGCCTGCGCAACGTTCACGTCGTCTCCCGCTCGGGCGCCCTCGGTCACTTCCGCGTTCCCGTTCCCGTTTCCATCCTGGTGACCAGTCACGTGCCCATCCGCTTTCCCGTTCGCCGTCCCGCTCACAGCCGCGGCCTGATGTCCTCGGTCCAGATCCGCTCGCGCTCCCCCGGATCGAGGTGGCACGCGGTGCGGTGGCCCGGTTCGATCTCGACCAGTCGCGGGACCTCGGTCTTCTCCCGCCCGTCGTTGCGGTCCGCGTACGGGCAGCGGGTACGGAACGCACAGCCCGAGGGCAGCGAGATCAGGCTCGGCGGGCTGCCCTTGATCGGCATCAGCCGTTCCTGGCGCGCCCGGTCGAGCCGGGTCAGCGAGCCCAACAGGCCCCAGGTGTACGGGTGTCGGGGCTGCTCGAACAGGGTGCGCGCGGGGCCGTGCTCGACCGCTCGACCGGCGTACATCACCAGGACGTCGTCGGCGAGTTCGGCGACCACGCCCAGGTCGTGCGTGATCATCACGACGGCGGAGTTGAACTCCGCCTGCAGGTCCCGGATCAGGTCCAGGATCTGGGCCTGGACGGTGACGTCCAGGGCGGTGGTCGGCTCGTCCGCGATCAACAGTTCCGGGTCGCAGCTGAGCGCCATGGCGATCATCGCGCGCTGGCGCATGCCGCCGGAGAACTGGTGCGGGTAGTCGTCCACCCGCCGGTCCGGGCGCGGGATGCCGACCCGTCCGAGCAGGTCGATCGCGTGTGCGCGGGCCTGCTTGGCGCTCACCTCGTTGTGCACCTGGTAGGCCTCGATGATCTGGTGGCCCACCGTGTAGAACGGGTGCATCGAGGACATCGGGTCCTGGAAGATCATCGCCATCCGGCGACCACGCATCAACCGGACCTCTTCGGCGGTGGAGCGCACCAACTCCTTGCCGTCCAGCCAGATTTCGCCGCCGATCCGGGCGCTGGTGCCGCCGTGCAGGCCCATCACGGCCAGCGAGGTCACGCTCTTCCCGGAGCCGGACTCGCCGACGATGCCGAGCGTTCGGCCGCGCTGGAGCGCGAAGTTCACCCCGTCGACGCTGCGCACCAGGCCGTCGTCGGTGGGGAAGTGCACGGTGAGTTCGCGTACTTCGAGGAAGTTGTCCGGCTCGGGCGGGGGCCCGGCCGGGGCGAGCTTGGGCAGTTCGGCCGCGGTGTCCCGCTTGCGGCGCGGTAGCAGTCGGGGCATCAGGTCCTCACCCGGGGATCGACGACCGCGTAGAGCAGGTCCACGACGAGGTTGGCCAGGATCACGAAGATGGCGGCGATCATCGTCACGCCGAGCACTTCGGGCAGATCCTGCTGTCCGATCGCCTCGACGGCGAACTTGCCGACGCCGTTGAGGGAATAGACCTGTTCGGTCAGGATCGCACCGCCGAGCAGCAATCCGACGTCCATGCCGAAGATGGTCAGGATCGGGGTGAGCGCGGCGCGCAGCCCGTGTTTGACGATGACCTCGCGTTCGCGCAGGCCCTTGGCCCGCGCGGTGCGGATGTAGTCCTCGCTCATCGTCTCGAGCATGCCCGCCCGGGTGAGCCGGGCGTACAACGCCGCGTACAGGAACGCCAGGGTCAACCAGGGCAACACCAGGTTCCAGGCCCAACTCGCCGGATTGTCCAGGAACGGCACATAGTGCACGCCCTTGAAGATCGGCCATTGATAACTGAACAACGCCAGGGCCACCAGGCCGGTGAAGAACGGTGGCAGCGAGACGCCCGCCAGCGCGAAGCCCATCGAGAACCGGTCCCACAGGCTGCCGCGTTTGAGCGCCGAGACCACCCCGATCGACACGCCGGCGATCAGCCAGATCACTGCGGCTCCCGCGGCCAGCGAGAGGGTGACCGGGATGCGGTCCTGTAGTCGTGGCCACACTTCCAGGTTGTTGCGGAAGGAGAAGCCCAGGCACGGCGGCGCGCAATGCACCTTGCGTACGCCGGTGTCGTAGTCCTTGCCGGCGACGATGCCCTTGACGAACCTTCCGTACTGGACGGGTACCGACTTGTCCAGGCCGAGGCTGTGCTTGACCTGTTCGATCGCGGCCGGGGTGGGCGACTTGCCGACGTAGCGCGCGGCGAGTTGGTCGCTTGTGGCGCCTCCCAGACGCGGAATCAGGAAGAAGATGGCGAAGACCGCCATGGTGACGATCAACAGGAGCACCACCGCTCCCGCCAGCCGCCTGAGCAGATAGAAAATCATGAGCCGGCGACCCGGTCCGGTGCGGGGAGCGGGATCACCGCTCCCCGCACCGGAACTGACGGGCCTTCACCTCTCCTTCGGGCTACTGACCTCGTCGCAGGCTTACTGGATACCGATGTTGAGGTAGTCGTACATCCCGGAGTACGCGGGCGTGACGACCAGGTTGGTCACGTTCGACGGGCGGTACAGCAGCGACTTGGTCCAGCCGAACGGGACGATCACCGCCGACTCCATCACCTTCTGGTCCAGCTGCTGCCAGATGGCCGCGCTCTGCGCCGGGTCGATGGTCCGGGTGGCCTGGTCGATCAGACCGTTGACCGCCGGGTCGTTCAGCTCGGACAGGTTCGTGCCACCGGCGGGCTTGATCGCCCGGCCGTCCACGATCTGCTGGAAGAAGCCGAACTGGGTGGGGAAGTCGGGGCCCCACTGCATGAACATGATGCCGACCTTGTTCTCCGCGACCCACTTCGGGACACCGGCGAACTGCGAGAAGTAGTCACCCGAGGGGTACTGCCGGATCTCGACCTTGACGCCGATCTTGGCGAGCGCGTTCTGCACCGACGTGGCGCCCGCGACCTCCTTGGGCCGGTTGGCGCGCGCGGTCAGCACGGTGCTGAAGCCGTCGGCCTTGCCGCACTGCTTCAGTTCGTCCTTGGCCTTGGCCACATCACCGGTGTGCTTGGCACCGTTGGGGTACATGTCGGTGACCTTGGAACCGGCCAGCGTCGGCGGCATCAGGTTGGTCGCGATGTCGGAGCCGACCTCGCCACCCTGCGCGCGCTGCAGTTGCGACTTGTTGACCGCGTACTGCACGGCGCGCCGGCAGTGCACGTTGTCGAACGGCGGGGTCTTGGAGCTGATCGCCAGGTAGGCCAGCGCGCCGGAGATCGCGTCGTCCGCGTTGTCCGCGAGCTTCTTGTCCGTGAGGATCTTGTTCTGCGCGGCAGCCTGGACGCCGGTGCCGACCACGTCCAACTGCGCCGTGCCGGCGAAGAGTCGGTTGTCGACGTCGTTCGCGTCCTGCTTCTCCAGCAGTTCGATCCGGTCCGGCAGCGCCTTGCGCAGCGGGTCGGTCGCCGGGTCCCAGTTCGGGTTGCGGATCAGGTTGACCGCCTTGCCGGGCTCGTACTGGCCGTCGACCATGTACGCGCCGGAGGCGAGGGGGTGCTTGACGTACTCCTTGCCGGTGTCCTTGGCGGGCGGGACCGGCGCGGTCTGCGGGAGCGCGGCGAGGTAGTTGAAGTCCGCGAACGGCTCCTTCATCTTGAAGATGATGGTGTAGTCGTCCGGCGTCTCGATCGCGCTCAGACCCAGCTTGTCCGGCGCGGAGTCCTTGTACGGACCCTTGTAGGTGCCGTCGGGGTCCAGGTATTGGGCGAAGTAGCCCGGGCCGTTGGGCAGGACCTCCTTGTCGAAGGTCCGCTCCACGGCGTACTTGACGTCCGACGCCTTGACCTCGACGCCGTCCTCGTACTTCACGCCCTTGCGCAGGTGGTACGTCCAGGTCTTGCCGCCGTCGTCGGTCTTGCCCACGTCGGTGGCCAGGTCCGGCGCGAACTCGTAGCTCGCGTTGCCCGGGGCGGGCTTGAAGGTGAGCAGCGGACGCGCCATCAGGCGGGAGAAGTTCCACGCCGAGGCGTAGTACATGTCGCCCGGGTCCAGCGAGTCGAACTTGTCCGAGCTGACCAGCTTGAGCGTGCCACCCTTCTTGGTGGACTGGTTGACCACTTCGGTGATCGCCTTGTTGCTCGGGCTGTACTTCTTCGAGCCGCCGCCACCACCGCCACACGCGGTGGCGGCCATCGCGGTGACAGCCACCATGCCGATCAGCGCTTGGGTCCTGCGCCTGCGAGTTACCGGGTGTTTCATCGCTGGTCGTGCCTCCTCGTGGGGACTTGCGGGATATTCAGCGGCTGCGCGGGTCGAGGGCGTCTCGAAGGCCGTCGCCGAGCAGGTTGAACGCGAGCACGGTGATGAAGATGGTGACTCCGGGGACGACCATGAACATCGGCGCGTCCTGGTACCGGGGGGTGGCCGCCGAGAGCATGCCACCCCACGAGGCGGTGGGTTCCTGTACGCCGACCCCCAGGTAGGAAAGGGCGGCCTCGAACAGGATGTTCGTCGGGATCAGCAGCGTGGAGTAGACCAGGATCGGACCCACCAGGTTCGGCAACAACTCCTTGAAGATGATGTGCCGGTCGGTGGCCCCGAGGCTGCGCGCCGCCTCGACGAACTCGCGTTCGCGCAGCGAGAGCGTCTGGCCGCGGACGATGCGAGCGATGTACGGCCAGCTGAAGAACCCGATCACGAAGATCAGCACGGTGATGCGGAGCGTGTCGCCGTGGAGGCCGAAGGCCTCGCCCTGGAGGCTGCTGCCGATGGCGATCGCGAACAGCAGCAGCGGGAAGGCCAGGAAGACGTCCATGGCGCGGCTGATCAGCCCGTCGATCCAGCCGCCGAAGTAGCCCGCCACGGTGCCCAGGACGACGCCGAGCACCACGGAGAGCAGGGTGGCGAGGAAGGCGACCAGCATGGAGACGCGGGCGCCGTAGCAGATGCGGGAGAAGATGTCCCGGCCGTTGACCGGCTCCAGACCCAGCGGGTGGTCCCAACTCGCGCCGCCGAAGCTGCCGTTGGGGATGTTCAGCACCGGGTCGAGCAGATCGTCGTGGTACTCGGTGGGTCCACCGCCGATCGCGTCGGTGATGAGCGGCGCGAAGATCGCGATGAGCACCATGAGGATGATCACCACACCACCGGCCATCGCGACCCTGTCGCGGCGGAATCGGGCCCACGCGATCTGACCGAGCGACCGACCCTCGATGCGTGCGCCGGCTGCCTCGGCGATCGCCTCGGGGTGCGCCTCTCGGGCCACACCGGTGGTCTCGATCGGTGCCGTCATGGATCGACCCTCCCCGCTCACGGATGCGACGGCGGCTCGGGATCGCCGCGTCCCGTCGCCATACCCGGCATTGCGATCCCGATGATCTTCGGGATCTGTCGTCCGGGTGAGACTCCTCCGTGACGCGGGTCACGAACAGGGGTGGAGGAATACCTTTACTGAACCGTGATTACGCAGACACGATTCACTGGTTGATCCGCGTAGATCGGTCACGAAATCACAACAAGGCAGCGGTTGATGACGTGACGTCAGTTTTTTGGGGGCATCACTGCCTGTTGCCCCGGCTCGCCACGTTCCGCCGATCTTCGCTCACTGCGCGTGGCGTGTGCCCGCGGCGGCCATGTGAATCACCGTGCGGGACGGGCGCCTTCGTCGAGCATGTCGATCACCCGCCGTGGCGGGCGGCCTCGTCGAGCATGTCGATGCCGATGAACGGCCGGGTGTGCTCGCGCATCCACGCGGCGATCGGGTCGAAGGGGTCGTCGAGCGCGACCGAGGAGAGCGTCAGACCGGGCGGCGCGGCGGCCGACGCGCGGGCCATCGCGTCGCGCATGCGCTGCATCGTGGCGGGCTGATTGTCCGTCAGGCGCAGCCCGATCACGAGGCGTTCGGGGCCGACGGTGGGGCGCACCCAGGCCCGGTGGGCGGCGCGCACCACCTGGGTCTGGAACAGCTGACCGCCGAGCAGGGAGTAGAACGCCGGGTCCCACAGGGTGGGTTCGCCGACCGCCAGGGGGCCGGCCATCAGTCGGTCCAGGCCGCCGACGATGCGGCGCAGGTCGAGGTAGGGCACGCCGACGCCACCGCCCTGGGCGTGCGGATTCAGCCACAGACCCCAGCGGTCGGTGTACAGCGAGGACGCGATCTCGGGGACCGGACAGATCTCGAACGAGCGGTCCCAGCCACTGAGACGCAGCTGTTCCTCGGACGTGAACGCCGGCGCGTAGCGCCATCCGGCCACGTCCATGTTCCCGTACTGCGCGTCCGGGCTGCCGGGTTGCCCCTGCCACAACAACATCCACACGGGCGCGCCGACGAGCGCTTGCAGCAACCGCTCGTAGGCGTCGTAGCGCCCGGGGGCCACCTGGCTCAACGCCTGCTCGACCTGGTTCACGACGTCCTCCCCGAACCCCATGTTTTTCGACACCGGTGCCGGCCGCGGCCGGACGGGCTCAGCGCTGGTCGGCCCGCAGATAGAACGGCTGCGTCCGCTCCAGCATCCAGTCCCCCACAGGATCCTGCGCCACGTCCAGAAGCACCACGTTGACCGGCCACGGGCACGCGGCGCGGCCGAGCGCACGCTCCAGGGCGCCGATCGCGGCCAGCCGGTCCTCCTCCTGCCACCGGTCCAGTTCGACGCCGACGAACAGGACCGGCGGATCGGACTCGACCTCGCCCAGGCCGCGCCGGGCGCTGAGCACCACGGGGACGTGGATGAACTCGGCGGCGGCGGCGATCAGGAAGTCCATCGGCTCCTGGTCGGGCTCGTACAACCGCACCCGTGCGCCGCGGCGGCCCGCGCCGGGCAGCCGGGCCAGCTCCAGCACACCCGGCGGCGGGATCGGGATGCCCACCTCGCCGCCCGGGTTGACCACGATGCCGATGTGCGGCGGCAGCCCTCGGGCGAACTCGCGCATCGGCGCCACGGTGCCCGCCATCGGCCCCGCGAGCCGGCGGAACTGCTCCTCCGAGGAGAACACGGGCACATACGGCCGACCGTCGATCTCGGCGGTGGGCAGGGTCAGTTCGGTGTCGGCGGCGCTGCCCCCCTCGGGCAGCGGCACCCACACGTCCGCCTCGGCGAGGGCCTCGAACAGGGCCTCGGCCCGGGACGGGTCGCGCATCGCCGCGACGAGCGCGCTCTCCACGGGATTGGCCGGGAACGGCATGGTGGTGCTCCTCTTGGTGTCCGGCGCAGTTTACGACTTGTCCGCATCCCGCCGTCGGGACTGTCCGGGTAGGGGGTCTGCGAAAACGATCCGGCGCAGCTGCCGCGCGGCCGGGCGGTCGAGCAGTACACACGAGGTGAAGCCGCCCGGGGCGGAGGCGAGGGCGGGTCCGGCGTCCAGCCACGGGGCGAGCCGGGCGAGCAGCGCGCGCCATTCCCGGTGGTGTCGGGCGAACACCGCGGTGGACACTCCGCGACCGCGCGCACGTTGGCCGGAAAGCGCCTGATGGGCCGTGACGTCAAGGAGCAGCGCGTGTGCCGGGATGCCGCGCCGCCGGGCCGCGCGCACCAGTACCCGGCGCAGGATCGGATTGCGGCCGCTGTCGTGCACCACCACCGCTCCGGGGCCGCGCAGCGCCCGGGCCACCTCGCCGTAGTGCGACAGCCGCACCAGCGGCCGGTAGGCCCGGTACGGCAGCCGCCCCACCCGCAGCGCCCAGCGGGCCCGGACCAGATCGGCGTCCAGGACCGCGACCGAGGGCCCGGCGGCGACCACCCGGGCCAGGAGCGTGCTCTTGCCCGCGCCCGGCAGGCCGGTCACCACGAGCACGCACGAGGCCGGATAGGACAGCACGTCCACCCGCCGGACCCCGTCCCGCTCCCCCTCCCGATGCCGCTCCTCCCGCAGGTCGTGCACGGACCGGGGGATCAACATGCCGCCCACCGCGGCGCCGGTATGCGCCCCCGCCGAATCCGTCTCCACGAATCCTCCCCTGATGTCCCGAACCCTCGTGCCCTGCGCATGGTGTCGCACCGAGGGCGCGAGCGGGCGCCGGCGCTCCCCCGGCACCGGCGGGGGATTGACGACACGCGCTAGCATGCCGGGCACAACCTCATAACGGCCGTCGACCCCACGCGGAAGAGTCCTCGCCATCGAGCGGGGCGCCGAAGGAGCAACTCCTCCCCGGAATCTCTCAGGCACCGATACCGCATGGGTCAGGCACTTCTGGAAAGCAGGCGCACCGTCGGTGCGGCTCACCCACGGTGCAAATCCCGGCCCGACGCGGCAGCGGCGGACGGGATGAAGCTCTCAGGTTCCGATGACAGAAGGGGAGGGCACCCCACTTTTCGACCGACTTTGGCCGAAAAGGGCTGAACGCCATGGCAGGGAGCCCCCTTTGTCCTCGAATTCGTTCTCGTACGGGCCGCAGCACCCGTCACCTTTCGTCGCACCTCGGGCCCGCGCCCGGGTCCGCGCCGTCCGGCATGCCCCGGACCGGTCCGCGCCCGCCGGGGGCTTCCGCCGGCGTCCCTTCGAAGGAGTCTTCGCATGACCACCGACCGCCGGACCCCGCTCGACGCCGTGCACGACGCGCTCGGGGCCACGATGACCGACTTCGCCGGGTGGCGGATGCCGCTGCGGTACGGAAGCGAGCGGGACGAGCACACCGCGGTGCGCACCACGGCCGGCCTGTTCGACCTCACCCATATGGGCGAGATCGAGGTCACCGGCCCGGAGGCCGCCCGCGCGCTCGACCACGCCCTGGTCGGTTTCGTCTCGAAGATCGGGATCGACCGCGCCCGGTACACGATGATCTGCACCGAGGAGGGCGGCATCGTCGACGACCTGATCGTGTACCGCCTCGGCGAAGAGCACTTCGTGGTGGTGGCCAACGCGTCCAACGCCGACGTGGTGGCGGGCAGCCTGAAGTACCGCGCGAGCGACTTCGACGCGACGGTGCGCGACGCGTCCGAGGAGTACACGCTGCTCGCCGTGCAGGGGCCCGCGTCGACGGAGATCGTCGGTTCGCTGACCGACGCCGACCTGCCCGCGCTCAAGTACTACGCGATCCTGCGCACCGAGGTCGCGGGCGTGCCCGTGCTGCTCGCCCGCACCGGCTACACCGGCGAGGACGGCTTCGAGCTGTTCGCCGCGCCCGGCGACGCGGTCGCGCTGTGGGACGCGCTGCTGGCCGCGGGCAAGCCGCACGGCTTGGTGCCGGCCGGCCTGTCCTGCCGGGACACGCTGCGCCTGGAGGCGGGCATGCCGCTGTACGGCCACGAGCTGACCCGGGACACCACGCCGTACGAGGCCAACCTGGGCCGGGTGGTCCGGCTGGACAAGCCCGAGGACTTCGTCGGCCGCGAGGCGCTGGCCGCGGCGGAGGCGGACGTGCGCCGCACGCTGGTCGGGCTGACCTCGCCGGGCAAGCGGGTCCCGCGCGCGGGCTACCCGGTGGTGGACGCGGACAGCGGCGAGCGGGTCGGCGAGGTCACCTCCGGCGCGCCGTCGCCGACGCTCGGCATGCCGATCGCGATGGCCTACGTGGCGGTGGAGCGGGCCGAACCGGGCACCCGGCTGGCGGTGGACATCCGCGGCAAGGCCGAGCCGGTCGAGGTGGTGGCGCTGCCGTTCTACAAGCGCGGCTGAGCCGAACCCTTCCCTATATCACCGGAAAACGTCCCAAATCATCCTGAGGGACGGACTTACCTCATTCGAATGGAGAATGGACCCGTGCACGCACCCCAGCACCTGCGCTACAGCAAGGAACACGAGTGGCTCGACGAGGCGGCCTCCCCCGCCGTCGTGGGCATCACCCAACACGCGGCCGAGGCGCTCGGCGACGTGGTGTTCGTTGAGCTTCCCGAGGTCGGCCGGGTGGTCGTCGCCGGTGAGCCGTGCGGCGAGCTGGAGTCCACGAAGTCGGTCAGCGACATGTACGCGCCGGTCTCCGGCGAGGTCGTCGAGATAAACGACGCCGTCGTCGAGGACCCGGCCCTGGTGAACTCCGACCCCTTCGGGGCGGGCTGGCTGTTCAAGGTGCGCATCGACGGCGAGGCCGAGGGCCTGCTGTCGGCCGACGAATACGCCGCGTTCTGCGGCGAATGATCGAGATCGACCCGATCGAGGAGCTGACAACCGTGACGATCCTGGACCGTCCCCTGGGCGAGGTGGACCCGCAGGTCGCCGCCGCCGTCGCCGACGAGCTGCACCGCCAGCAGAACACCCTGGAGATGATCGCCTCCGAGAACTTCGCCCCCGTGGCGGTGCTGGAGGCGCAGGGCTCCGTTCTCACCAACAAGTACGCCGAGGGCTACCCCGGCCGGCGCTACTACGGCGGCTGCGAGCACGTCGACGTGGTCGAGCAGCTCGCCATCGACCGGGTCAAGGAGCTGTTCGGCGCCGAGGCCGCCAACGTGCAGCCGCACTCGGGCGCGTCGGCCAACGCCGCCGCGATGTTCGCGCTGCTCTCCCCCGGCGACACGATCCTCGGCCTGGACCTGGCCCACGGCGGCCACCTCACCCACGGCATGCGGATCAACTTCTCCGGCAAGCTCTACAACGTGGTCGCCTACCACGTCGACGAAAAGACCCACCGCGTCGACATGGAGGAGGTCGAGCGGCTCGCCAAGGAGCACCGGCCGAAGCTGATCATCGCCGGCTGGTCGGCCTATCCCCGGCAGCTCGACTTCCCCGAGTTCCGCCGGATCGCCGACGAGGTCGGCGCCTTCCTGATGGTCGACATGGCGCACTTCGCCGGTCTGGTCGCCGCGGGCCTGCACCCCAGCCCCGTGCCGTACGCCGACGTGGTCACCACCACGACGCACAAGACCCTGGGCGGCCCGCGCGGCGGCGTGATCCTGTCCAAGGCGGAATACGCCAAGAAGATCAACTCGGCGGTCTTCCCGGGCCAGCAGGGCGGTCCCCTGGAGCACGTGATCGCGGGCAAGGCGGTGGCGTTCAAGGTCGCCGCCTCCGACGACTTCAAGGACCGCCAGAAGCGGACCCTGGAGGGCTCGGCCATCCTCGCCGAGCGGCTGACCCGCAAGGACGTCACCGACGTGGGCATCACCGTGCTCACCGGCGGCACCGACGTGCACCTGGTCCTGGTCGACCTGCGCGACTCGGAGCTGGACGGGCAGCAGGGCGAGGACCGCCTGCACTCGATCGGCATCACGGTCAACCGCAACGCGGTCCCGTTCGACCCGCGCCCGCCGATGGTCACCTCCGGCCTGCGGATCGGCACCCCGGCCCTGGCCACCCGCGGCTTCGGCAAGGCGGACTTCGAGGAGGTCGCCGACATCATCGCCGAGGCCCTGCTCCCCGACTTCGACGACACCCGCAAGGCCGCGCTCACCGCCCGGGTCACCACCCTGGCCGAAAAGCACCCGCTTTACCCGAACCTCTGATCCTGCGGATCGGGTTCGTCGACACGACGAAAACCGGGGCGCCGACTCGACACCTGCCGAGTCGGCGCCCCGTTTCGTCGCGGCCCCGCCGGGGTCGCCTCGGTCAGCGGCCGGAGAACTTGGGCTTTTCCTTGGCCACGAAGGCGCGCATGCCGGTGGTGCGGTCCTCGGTGGCGAACAGGGCGGTGAACTGGAGGCGTTCGATGTCCAGGCCCGTGTTCAGGTCGGTTTCGAGGCCGCGGTCGATGGACTCCTTCGCGGCGCGCAGGGCGTAGGCCGGGCCGTTGGCGAATTGCCCGGCCCACCTCACGGCCTCCGCGTAGACGTCCTCGGCCGGGACGACCCGGTCGACCAGGCCGATCGCGAGGGCCTCGTCGGCGGCGACGAAGCGGCCCGTGTAGATCAGGTCCTTGGCCTTGGACGGGCCGATCAGGCGGGGCAGGCGCTGGGTGCCGCCGGCGCCCGGGATGATGCCCAGCGTGATCTCGGGCTGGCCGAGCCTGGCGTTGTCGGCGCACACGCGCACGTCGGCGCACAGGGCCAACTCGCAACCGCCGCCGAGCGCGAAGCCGGTGATCGCGGCGACCACCGGTTTGGGGATCTCGGCGACGGCGGTGAACGCGGATTGCAGCGCGGCGCCCCGGTCGGCCATGTCCGTGTAGGTCATCTCGGCCATCTCCTTGATGTCCGCACCCGCCGCGAACACCTTCTCCCCGCCGTAGATCACCACGGCGCGCACGTCGGCCCGCTCACCCGCCTCCTGCGCCACCGCCCGCAGCTCCTCCTGGAGTTGCCGGTTCAGCGCGTTCATCGGCGGCCGGCTCAGCCGGATCGTGCCGACACCGTCGGCCACTTCCAGGTTCACGAATTCGCCCATGACGCTCTCCTCTGGTCAGCCCTGATGTGCCGATCCGACCATAGGCGTCGCCACCTCGGCGGGCGGTGAGCGGGGCCACGACATCCGCCGCGGCCCCGTCCGCCGGACGCCTCAGTGCGTGGGGGTCGTCGTGCCCTGCGTGGTGCCGGGCGTGCCGGTCGCGGTCCACTTGTCCCAGCTCAGGTTCCAGTCGGCGAAGCCGTTGTCGGCGTCGACCGTGCGCTCGTCGGAGCCGGAGATCTCGACCATGTCACCGGGGATCACCCGGTCGTACAGCCACTTGGCGTTCTCCTTGGTCATCGACACACACCCGTGGCTGGTGTTCTCGCTGCCGAAGACACTCGGGTCGGCCCAGTAGTTGCCGTGCACGAAGGTGCCCGAGGTGGTGACCCGCATCGCGAACGGCACGTCGTCGATGTCGTACTCGCTGCCCAGGCCCACCGTCTGCGAGTTCATCCGGGTCTTCTCGAACTTCTCGGTGATCGCCATCTTCCCGTTCCACGTGCTGTACTTCGGCGACTTGCCGGCCGTGATCGGGATGGTCTTGATCAACTGCTCGTTCTCGTAGACCTTCATGGTGTGCGCCTTCACGTCCACCATGGCGATCCGCTTGGTGGCGGCGACCTTGAAGCTGTAGCTCTTGAACTGGTTGGCGATCGCGCCGTTGCCCACGTCGACGCCGCGCAGGTTCAGGTTGACCTTCACATTCGTGCCGGGCGCCCAGTAGTCCCTGGGCCGGTAGTCCACCCGGGTGTTGTCGAACCAGTGCCAGGCGCCCTCCACCTTCGGCTCGACGTCGACCGACAGCGCCTTCTCCACCGCGGCCCGGTTCTTGACCGGGTAGTCGAAGGTCAGCGACACCGGGAAGCCGACTCCGACGGTGGCCCCGTCCTCGGGGCTGAAGCGCGCGGTGACCTTCTTGTCGCCGGAGAGCGTGTTGAACGTCGCCCGGGCCGTGGTCGGCGCGTTGTCGGCGTTGGTCGCGGTCGCGCTCACCGTGTACTTGCCGCCGAGGGTGAAGGCGACCTTGGGCTTCCAGGTCTTGCCGTCCGGGTCGAGCGTGCCGTCGACCGGCTCGTTCTGCGCGTTGACCACCTTGACCTCGCCGAGCTTCCCGCCGCCCACCACGATCGTGATCGGCGCCTGCGGGTCGATCGCGTTGGCACCGTCGGCCGGGGTGAGGGTGATCGACGCGGGATCCGCGCCCTTCTTCGAATCACCCTTGGTCGTGGTGCTGTTCGGGTCGCCGGGCTTCTTGCCGCCGTCGCCGCCGTCGTCCGAGCTACAGCCCGACACGAGCAGGAGCGCGCCGAGCAGCAGTGCGGGCACCACGCGCCATCGGGCCCGTGACCGCGTCGAGAGCGACTTCGATCCTGCTGACATGTACGGGCAGTCCCTTCATCCGGAGCCGGGTCGCGACCCGGCGGAGGCCGAAAGCCACATCCCACGTCTCATTCGACGAGCCGAACATCCGCCGCGGTTCCGCATTCCGGTCACGCGCGGGCAAATGAGGTGATCGGGGCGATCGTTGCCATCCTCGCGGACGACCGCGGGCCGCCTCGACCCGAAGCGCATCGCACCTCGATCCGTCATCCGGGCCGACGATCGGCCTCCACCAGGGTGCGAATCAGCGTCGGAGCCGCGAATCCGGGCCGATCCACGGCCTCGGCGGGAAACGGACGGACGATCAATTCGTACTCCCCGGGCGAAGAGGCGGTCGGAGGCTGTGGCAAGACCGTGACGATCCGCTGGACATCCGTACCCTCGACGGCCTCGAGAAACCATTCCCAGGTATCGGCGGGCGTCCCCCGCCCGTCGGGGCCACGATCGAGGTGCAGCACGGTGTGCGCGCCGGCGAGCACCGCGCCCAGTCGCAGCGGGTCGGACAGGTCGCTCACCGCGACCCGCACGCCCGCCGCGCGCAGCACACCGGCCGCGCCGCGATCGCGGACCGTGGCCCGTACCTCCCCACCGGACAGGGCGAGTTCGAGCGCGACGGCGCGACCCAGCGGCTGGTCGGCTCCGGTGACGACTACGGGCATGGCGGCAACCTTACTCAAACCCGACATTCGTGAAGCTCGGGTAAAGACGGGAGCGCACGTCTCGCCGCGCGGGCCCACGAATCGAGTTGAGGCACATTTCCGCGCTCCGCCGGTAGAGAACGCGCCGTCGGTCACGCGCTGTTCGTCGACAAATTAACCAAAATCGACAGAGTGGCCGAAACATTGCGCCGAATCGGCGGAAAATACCCCTCACCCGCAACCCTCCGTATCGGCGCTCGTTGGGGGTTCGGGGCTTCCATGTCACTCTCCCGAGGGAAGCCGGGCCGTACCGCTGGATTGTGCTCACCGTTTGCGACAGCTTGGTCACACGAAGTCGCCGTGGGGGTCGGATCGTTCGCCCCACACGACGGCCCGTGGCGTACCTGATGGCGCCTACCTGATGACACCCGGGCCCCGCCCGGATCCGCAATACACGGAGGATCCCCATGAACCGCAAGCTCGGCACCCTGGCCGTAGCTCCCCTCGCCGCCGGTCTGCTCTTCCTCGGTGCGGGCGCCGCGTGCGCCGACGGCGGCAACGGCACGCTCGGCGACAACGGCTCGAACGCGTCGACCACGACCTCCTCCACCACCAACAGCGGCAGCGGAAACGTCCTCGGCGGTGTCGACGGCAACTACAACGCCACCCAGCAGAGCGCGACCGGCGCGGGCGCCTCGAACCAGAACAACAACGCCGGGATCAAGGGCAACTCGGGCGTCGTGGTGATCAACCAGGGCAACGCCGACGTGCAGCACGCCTGGCACCCCTGGTTCTGAGTGGACCCGATCGGCTGCACCGACCCGGCCGATCGTCGCGCGCGGCGGCGGCATCCCTCGGGGGATGCCGCCGCCGCGGCGTGTACGTGTATGCGAGTGGGCCCGGCGGGAACATCCTGGTGACCGGGATGGGAGGCGGCCGTGACGCTCGAGTGGGAATCGACGGACCCCGAGGTCGACGCGCGCGGCGTGCTCGGCGAAGCGCGCGGCGTGCTCGGCGACGCGCTCGACGCCGTACACGGTGACGTGCGGTCGGGCAACGGCCGACTGCCGCCGCCGTGGCCCGGCCGCCGACTGCCGCTCGGCGCGCGCTTCGACGGTGGCGGCACCAACTTCGCGCTGTGGGCGGGTGACGCCGAGGCGGTCGAGCTGTGCCTGTTCGAGGACGGCCCCGACGGCACGTCGCGCGAGACCCGGCTGCCGCTGCGTGAGCAGACCTTTCGGGTGTGGCACGGCTATGTCCCCGGCGTGCGGCCCGGACAGCACTACGGCTATCGGGTACACGGGCGCTGGGAGCCCGAGCGCGGCGCGCGGTGGAATCCGGCCAAGCTGCTCCTGGATCCCTACGCCCGCGCCGTGGACGGCGAATTCCGGCTGGACGACGCGGTGTTCGGGCATGTGTACGGCGGACCCGACACCGTGCGCGACGATCGCGACTCGGCGGCGTTCGTGCCCAGGTCGGTGGTGGTGGCCGACGACGCCGACTGGTCGCACGACCGCCGGCCGAAGATCCCGTGGGCCGAGAGCGTGATCTACGAGCTGCACGTCAAGGGCTTCACCGCGCGCCACCCGCGCATCCCCGAGCACCTGCGCGGCACCTACGCGGGCCTGGCCCACCCGGCCGCGATCGACCACCTGGTCCGGCTCGGGGTCACCGCCGTCGAGTTGTTGCCGGTGCACCAGTTCGTCTCCGAGGAACACCTGTTGCGCGGCGGGCGGACCAACCACTGGGGCTACAACACGGTGGGGTTCTTCGCGCCGCACGCGGCGTACGCCTCGGCGGGCGGACGCGGCGGCCAGGTGCACGAGTTCCGGGACATGGTGCACGCGCTGCACGCGGCCGGGATCGAGGTGATCCTGGACGTGGTCTACAACCACACCGGCGAGGGCGGGCCGGGTGGGCCGACGTTGTGCTTTCGCGGGATCGACAACGGAGGCTACTACCGCCTGGCCGGCGGCGGCCGGCACTACACCGACTACACCGGGTGCGGGAACACGCTCAACGTGGTCCAGCCGCACGTGTTGCAGCTGATCACCGACTCGCTGCGCTACTGGGTGATCGAGATGGGCGTGGACGGCTTCCGGTTCGATCTGGCCGCCGCGCTCGCCCGGTCCATGCACGACGTGGACAAGCTGTCCTCGTTTTTGACGGTGATCGCGCAGGACCCGGTGTTGTCCCGGGTGAAGCTGATCGCCGAACCGTGGGACCTGGGCGCGGGCGGCTACCAGGTCGGCGCGTTCCCGCCGCTGTGGACCGAGTGGAACGACCAGTATCGGGACGCGGTGCGGGACTTCTGGCGCGGCGCCCGGCCGGACGTGCGGGGGCTGGCGTACCGGCTGTCCGGCTCCTCCGACCTGTACCAGCGCGACGGGCGCAACCCGTACGCCTCGATCAACTTCGTCACCGCGCACGACGGCTTCACGATGCGCGACCTGGTCACCTACGAGCGCAAGCGCAACGAGGCGAACGGCGAGGACAACCGGGACGGGACCGACAACAACCGGTCCTGGAACCACGGCTACGAGGGCGAGACGGCGGACCCGAACGTGGTGTCGCTGCGCAAGCGGCAGATCCGCAACCTGATGACCACGCTGCTGCTGTCCACCGGCGTGCCGATGATCACCTCCGGTGACGAGATGGGGCGCACCCAGGCGGGCAACAACAACGCCTACTGCCAGGACAACGAGCTGTCCTGGCTGGACTGGTCGGCCCTGGACTCGCCGGAGTGGCGGCCACTGGTCGAGCTGACCGCGCGGCTGATCCACCTGCGTCGCGCGCACCCGGTGCTGTGCCGCCGGGCGTTCTACTCGGGGCAGCCGGTCGCCCCGGACGGGCTGCGCGACCTGGCCTGGTTCACCCCCGGCGGTCGCGAGATGACCCGCCGGGACTGGTTCGCGCCGACCGCGACGCTGGGGATGTACCTGTCCGGTCTGGACATCGACCGGCGCGGCCCGCGCGGTGAGCGGATCGTGGACGACAGCTTCCTGTTCATCCTGCACGCGTCGTCGCAGCCGATGCGATTCATCCTGCCGGACGAGCCGTGGGCGCACTCGTACGAGGTGGTGCTCGACACCGCGCTGGAGGGGGATCCGATGGCCCGGTACAGCGAGCCGGTCGCGGGCGGCAGCGGACTGCGGCTCGCGGGGCGGTCGGCGATGTTGCTGCGGGTGGAGCACGCGGTGTGGGCGCCCACGTAGGGGCGGGCGAGGGAAGCCGTACGCTCGCGTAGGGTGGAGATACCGACGGTGTTGCGCACGCGTGTGGCGTCCCGCCGTCCGCCGGCCCGGCCCGGCCCGACATCCCCCTCGAAGCGAAGGACCGCGCACCATGACGTCCCCGACGCCGATCCTGGTCACCGCCCCGAATTTCCGTGACGCGGGCGGGCACGCCACCGCGACCGGTCGCAAGGTGCGCACGGGCCTCGTGTACCGCTCCGACGGCCTCGGCGAGGTGGACGCGACCGACGCCGCAACGCTGGTGCGGCTCGGGATCGGCCTGGTGATCGACCTGCGCTCGGCGACCGAGCGCGACCGCGAGCCGGACCGGGTGCCGGCCAGCGCCGAACTGCTGATCGCGGACGTGATGGGCCGGGAGAACGACGAGCTGTTCGGCGAGGTGTTCGCCGACCCGGACCGGGCTGGCGAACTGCTCGGCGGCACCGCCGGGCGCGAGCTGATGTGCGAGGTGTACCGGCGGTTCGTGACGAGCGAGGGTGCTCGGGTCGCGTACCGCTCGGTGTTCGCGCGGATGGCGAACGAGCCGGCGCCGACGGTGTTCCACTGCTCGCACGGCAAGGACCGGACCGGGTGGACGTCCGCCGTGCTGCTCACGCTGCTCGGGGTGCCCAGGGCGACCGTGGTCGAGGACTATCTGGCCAGTGCGGCGCACCTCGCGGAGAAGAACCGGGTGATTTTGGAGCACATCGCGGAGCGCGGCTTCGACCCCGCGCATCTGGCGCCGGTGTTCGACGTGCACGTGGAGTATCTGGACACGGCGTTCGCGGCGGCGGAGGAGCGGTACGGGTCGGTGGAGGGCTATGTGCGGGACGGCCTGGGGGTCTCCGACGCCGAGGTCGCGCGGTTGCGCGCGCGGCTGCTGACGGACTGAGCCGGGGCGGGTGGGTCCTGTGTGTCGGGTGGGCCCGGTGGGTCAGCCTCGGGGCGGGCCCCACGGCGGCGGCGGTTGGCGGTATTGGGGCTGCTGCCAGGCCGGGTGCTGATGCGGGTTGGCCTGCGGCGACGGGTACGGCGGGTACGGCGGGGCCGGTTGCCACGGGTTGGCCGGCTGCGGCGCCGCCCACGGGCCGGTCTGGTGCGGGAACCCCATCGGCGGCATCGGCGGCTCGGGGCGACGGGTCGGGTGCGGGCCGCCCCGGAAGGTCACGCCGTAGCGGCTGCGCACCCGGCGAATCTCCCACATCGACATCAGGGTGATCGTGATCGGGCCTCCGAGCGACCCGATCAGCCGTACCGCGGTCGGCAGCGCGCCCTTGCCGCCGTCGTCCCCGAGGTCGATCAGCGCGCCACACCACGAGAGCCAGGGTGCGATCACCGCGGGCAGCAGCGGGTGCCCGTCCACGGCGCGGAACAGGTGCTGCGGGATGGCGCGTACGGCGAGGAACCAGAAGCGCATCACCCACACGGACACGATCAGGCCGAGCGCGGTGAGCAGGAATGCCTGCACACTGGCGTTGGCGTTGACCTTGGTGGTGCCGTACGCGAACGAGCCCAGACCGCCGAGCGTGGCCACCGAGACGACCACGAACAGACCGAGCGAACGCAGCGGCAACATCAGGCTCTTGCGCGTCTCGGTCCGCATGTCGGGGCGGGTGAGCGCGATCATGATGCCCACCGCGATCGGGCAGGCGATGATCGCCACGAAGACGGAGGCGATGAAGCTCGCCATCCACCCCCGGGCGGCATCGTCGGTGCCCCCATAGGTGATCGCGATCCACACCAGCACGCCGAGCCCGAGCCAGGAGCGGATCGCCCGCACCCGCTCCAGCGTCACATCGCGCCCGATCAGCCGGTAGTCCGGCACGAAGTAGCGCTCGGCCACCCGTTTCGGCAGCGGAATCCAACCGAACACGAACATCGGCTTGCGCTCGATCCCCGAGTGCGTCACACGCAGGCCTTCCTCGACGACGCGCCCCCGTCAGGCGCCGACTCGCCCCGATGTTAGGGGGTCGCGCACCTCGAACCACCACATGCTGCCCGCAACGCCGCCGCGATCACCACGATGTCCCCCATCGAGCCGTCCGCCACGGCGACGATGAGATCGAAAAGCGCCTCCTCGTCGAGGGGTGCACGTCGATACCGCGGGGCGGGCTAATCGTTTTGCCGCGTCACTCGGCGCAGCCTGCGCAACTCGTCGGGCCGAACCGTCACCTCGAATGGCGCCGGTGGCATCGCCGCGTGCACTCCCTCGACTCGGGTCACGGAGCTGTACGCCCCGTCTCGAAGCTCGAACCCCTCCAGCACGGAATCGTTGGGCTCCAGCACCCAGTAGTACTCGATCCCCCACGACGCGTACTTCTTGAGCTTGTCGACGCTGTCTCGGCCTGCCTGTCCAGGCGAGACGATCTCGACCGCGAGCAGCACGTGCTCCGGGTCGAGCCAGATGTCGTCCTCGTCGGACTTCTCGCCGGCCCGGGCAGCGGCACCCTCGACCACTACGACGTCAGGTTGCGTGAAATCGTTGTCATGCCGCACGTTGATGTTCTCGTAGACGACGCAGTCCACACCGGCGTCCTCAGCGGCAGCCTCGAGCAACATGGCCAATCGCCGCGAGACCATCTGGTGCCGACGGGAGGGGGCGGGAGACATCATGAGTGCACCGTCCAGCAATTCGACACGCCATCCATCGGCATGGATCTCCAGAACGTCTTCGGGCGTCCACACGCGATCGAATGCGGGAAGGCTCACGGCACTCCTTCGATTGACCGGACTTGTCTGATTCTACGAGGTAGGCGCGCTCGCATCTCGTTTGGCCGATGATCCGCTGCTACTTCTTCGACCAGTCCTTTTGGGGGAGGTCGGCGCGGCCCTGGGGGGCTTCGGCGTTGGTGCGTAGGAGGAGGGCTGTGGGGGTGGTGTTCTTGGGGAGGTCGAACCACAGGTCTTCGACCAGGGTGTCGGAGGCGCCGAGGGTGAAATCGCGCAACTGGCGCTTGATCTCCATCGATTCGAGGTCCATGCCGAGTTGGGTGCCGTCCGAGAGGACCAGGCGCTGTTCCAGGTTGGCGACCTGCACGGTGGCCAGCGAGTTGTTGGCGATGGAGATCTTGACCCGGCACAGCCGGCCCTTGGCGAAGTGTTCGGCGTGTGTGCCGGTGATCCACTCGATGCCGCAGGTCAGCCCCTGCGCGGTGAACGTGGTCTGCCCGCTGAGCACGGGCGCCGCCTTTACCGGGATCTCCGTCTCGCGCATCATCATCTTCAGCGGCTTGTCCTTCTCCGGCCAGTACAGCGCCGCCGCCCCCGCCGCGACCCCCGCGCCGATCAACAACCCGAGTACGAACCCGATGGCGATCCACTGCCGGATCCGCCGCCGAGCCCCGAGATGGCCCGCCACCTCGCCCCGTAACTCGTCGATCCGCCGACCCACGGGAACCATTCGCCACCCCTGTCTCCGCAACCGAGGCACGCATCGTATGGGCGCGCTCCCACCGCTGACGAGAGCTTTACGAAGGGGCGCCCGGCCCTCAGTCGTGCTCGATCAGGGACGCCGCCGCGCGGGCGATGGCGGCGTCGAGCGGGCCCAGCGGAGTGGGCACGGCGTTCTCGCTCGGCGCGATGTACCAGACCAGCGGCCCGGATCCACCACGCGGCGGAGGAAAGGTCACCCAGGCCCCGAGACCGTGCCGACTCGGCCCGCGCTGATCTCGCAACCGCGTGCGATCCGGACCCGAGACCGGAACGAGGAAGCCCATCTTCGCGCAGCGCCGGTCGTAAATCACCGGCCCGACCCGAACTCCCGCCGCCCGCAGGTGCTTCACCACCTCGCGTCCCAGCCGCGCATCCACCTCGATCACGTCGAACGTCTGCCCGGCGGCCACCAGACGCGGAGCGTAGGGGTTGCCGCCGGGCTCGGCCGAGTCGTACATGGGGTGACACCTTCATCCATCGGATCGACGCCGCCCCCCGCACCCCCATCCCAACCCGCCACGCCCACCCGCGCCCCCCACACTCACGACTTGATGCCCTTCCGTCACCTGTTCGGCCCACCCGAACCGGCCCATCCACCCTGCGGCCGTCGTCGTGTCGACCGACCCGGCCCGGTGATCCACGGCGGGGAGAAGGTGTTCGCGGCGGGCGCGGACATCAAGGAGATGGCCGACATGACGTACACGGACATGGCCGACCGGGGCGCCGCGCCGCAATCCGCGTTCACCGCCGTCGCCGAGATCAATCGGATTTGGATGAACGCCTTCCGGACAAACCAGGCTCTCTGCGCATATGCGGAGGAACCAGAGCATTTGGGCTATTGATCAGAATGATCAAGATCCAGATAAGCACAAAAACCGGTACGCCGACTCCGATGCCAATCAGCGACCGCGCCCGCCTTTCTCCGATCGTCGAGGTTGATCAGCCGAACATCTTATGCCAGCCGTCCTTGAACGCATTCTTGAACGAAGGGGAGGAGACTGTCGCGAGTAGGTTCGCGTCGGAGACCGAGTCCCTGTAGGACGCGGTCTTTCGGCCGAGGGCGTCGTAGGTGTAGGCGAGTTTCTGGCCGCGGGCGTCGGTGGTGCCGATCACGCGGCCGACGAGGTCGTAGCGGGTGTCGGACGGGCCCTTGTCGGGGTCCTCGACGTGGGTTTTGCGGCCGAGGAAGTCGTAGGTGTACGTCCACGTGTTGCCGCCCGCGTCGGTGACGGTCTTCAGTTCCTCGCGCGGGGTGTAGGTGTAGGTGATCCTCGAGTAGTCGTCGCCGGTGGGGTTGCCGCCGTTGTACTCGCGCAGCTCGCCCGGCTTGCCGCGCGCGTCGGAGATCGACACGGTCGCGACACCGCCCGGCGGCGGGGTCACCCGCGTCTCGTCCGCGCCGGCGTAGGCAATCGACGTGCGCCACTGCTCGATGGTTTTGGACGCGAACACCTGGGCGGTGGTGCGGCCCATGCCGTCGTAGACGACCGCGTTCTGACCGGAGATCTCGTTGTCGTTGCCGACGAACACGGACGTGTCCGGACCCGATGTGCCGTCGAAATAGGGCTGGTTGGTCTTGACCGCGCGGCCGAGGCTGTCGTGGAAGGTGTCCGTGACCACGCGACCGGGGTCACCGGCGGCGGTCGTCGACTGGGTCTGCCGCTCCTGCGGGAAACGGTTCAGGATCCCGCTGCCCACCTCACCCCTGACGAAGCCCGGCGCGGAAACCGTCCTCGCCAACCTGACGATGTTGCAGAAACCGCTGGGCGTGGAAAACATCGACCCGGTCTATTGGACACTGTGGGTGGAACTGTGCTTCTACCTGATGTTCGCCGTCGTCGTCTGGCGTGGGGTCACCTACCGCCGGGTCGTCCTGTTCTGCGGTCTGTGGACCGTCGGCTCCGTCGTCGCGTACGGCATCCAGAACGACACGCTCACCATGCTCGTGAATCCCGTCTACTCGCCGTTCTTCATCGCGGGCATGGCCTACTACCTGATGTATCGATTCCGTCCGACCCCGCTGCTGTGGGGCATCGTCGGCATGTCCTGGGTTCTGAGCGCCCACTACGCCCTCACCAAGACTTCCGGCGCGATTCCGTGGAGCCAGTGGGAACCGCGCAGGGCGCGGATCCTGATCCTCCTCACCGGCATCTACGCCGTCGTGGCGATCGGCCCTAGCGGAACCATCGCCGTCGAACCGGGCCTACGTCGTCCGGCCCGCCTGGACCAGTCCCGATTCGTAGGCGAAGACGACTGCTTGGGCGCGGTCTCGGACGCCGAGTTTGGCGAACAGGCCGGTGGCGTGGTTTTTCACGGTCTGGACGCCGATGCTCATCGTCTGGGCGATTTCGGCGTTGTCCAGGCCCGCCGCGATCAGGCGTAGGACCTCCACCTCGCGAGGGGTCAGGTCGCGCAGGCCCGTCGCCGACGGTTGCGGGGCCGAGGGGGCCTTGACGAAGGACTCGATCAGGCGCGTGAGCAGCCGCGGCGCGACCGCGGCCTCGCCCAGGTGGACCGTGTGCACCGCCGCGATCAGGTCCTCGGGCAGTACGTCCTTGGGCAGGAAGCCGATGGCCCCGGCGCGCAGCGCGCCCACCACGTACTCGTCCATGTCGAACGTGCTCAGCGCGAGCACCCGGCACTCGGGCAGTTCCTCGGTCAACCGCGCGGTGGCCTGTACGCCGTCGAGCACCGGCATGCGGATGTCCATCAGGATCACGTTCGGACGCAGCCGATGCGCGGCCTCGATCGCCTGCGCGCCGTCGTCGACCTCGCCGATCACCTCGATACCGGGGTCGGAGCGCAGGATCAGCGCCAAGCCCCGACGCACAAGCGGCTGATCGTCCGCGAGCAGCACGGTGACCGGGGGTGCGTCCACGCTCATCGGTTCAAGTCCTCTCCTGGCTCCGCCGGCGGCAGGGGCACGAGTGCGGCCACCCGGAATCCGCCTTCGGGACGCCTGCCCGTCTCGAGCACACCACCATGCACGGCAACACGCTCGCGCATACCGAGAAGACCGTACCCGCCTCCCGCGACCGCGGCGCCCCCGCGGCCCGCGTCGCCGTCGTCGCAGACCTCCACCGCGACCAGGTCGGACCGGTATTCGAGCCTTACGAAGGCCCGCGCGTCACCCGCGTGCCGGCGCGCGTTGGTCAGCGCCTCCTGCACGATCCGGTACAGCGTGAGCCCGATCGCCAACGGCACCCGACGCGGCTCGCCCAGCGCCTCGAACTCGACGGGCAGCCCGGCCGCGCGCGACTCGGCGAGCAGCCGGTCGATCTCGCGGATCCCCGGCTGGGGTTCGGAGGGCGCGTCCTCGGCCGCGTCGGTGCTGCGCAGCACGCCGAGCAGTTGGCGCATCTCGCGCAGCGCGGTGCGGCCGGACGACTCCAGCGTGACCAGCGCCTCCCGGGCGGTGTCGGGATCGCGGTCGAGGGTGGCGCGCGCGCCGCCGGACATCAGGTACATGGTGGTGATGTGGTGCGCGACGATGTCGTGCAGCTCGCGCGCGATCCGCCGGCGCTCCTCGGTCACCGCCCGCTCCGCGAGCAGCCGCCGGTTCAGCGTCACCTGCTCGCGCCACCGGCGCAACCAGACGCCCACCGCGATCACCAGGGCGATGAACAGCGTGTCGCCGAACACCATCAGCGGGGTGGCCGAGTTCTCCTGCGTCGCGTGCGCCGCCTGACCCGCGAGCGCCGCGAGACCGGCCACACCGATGGCACGTGCGCCGCGATACCGGGCCACCGTGTACAGCGCGACCGCGATCGACAAGGAGAAGTTGTGCGCGTGCATCGTGACGACCGCGGACAACGCCACGTAGAGCGCGACCAGAACGCCGAGCACGGGCATCGGCCGGCGCTGGCGGAGGAACAGCGCACCGGCGCCGGCCGTGATCAGCAGCGCGCCGATCACGGAGGCGTGCGGCGCGGCCGTATGGCCGGCGCCGATGTACGAGGCGAGGTCGGCCGCCCCGCAGCCGAGCGCGATCAGCAGGTCGTTGCGGGTGCGCCGGCAGGCTTCGATCCGCCGACGGAGCAGCCCGACCAGCCCGGGGTACCGCCCCGGCCTCGGACCGGGACCCGAACCCGCGCCGGCCGACTCGACCGCCGACCCGATCCCCGGACCGGCCGGCGCCGGCTCCGCGGCCGGCGCCCCGATCGTGGTGATCGTCGCCGGCCCCGCCGCTGAGCGGTGCTCGGAGCCCATTCGCGGGCCTCCTTCGTGGTTGGTGCCGTTCGTTCGCCCGCGCCGCGGCCGGCGTCCCCCACCCCGCCCGCCCGGCACGTCCGCCCGGTCGTCCCATTCCATCGCCCGTGCCCGGTTTTCTGAACCTCATCGCAGATGATCCGCGCCCCGGACCCGAGTCCTGGTTCCGCGATCCGCCCGGACCGTGGTCCCGGTCCACTCCCCTTCCCCCGGTCGATGTCCGAGGGGGGTTTCGCATGATCAGCTTGAGGCATTCCGGAGTTCCGCATCGAACTCCCATGTTTCGATCCGACGGCGGAGAAGGAAAATGATCCGTAGAACAACCGCGTTCGCCACACGTCATCGATGGATGACGATTATCGTCTGGGCGATCGTCGGTATAGCCCTGACCGCCGTCGGCCAGCCGTTGATGAACAGCGTCACCGATTCGTCGACCGGCGACTTCCTGCCGAAGAAATACGATTCCGCGGCAGCGCTCCAGATCGCCGAGAAGAAGTTCGACGAAAAGCCCGACCCGAACGCGGTGACCGTGCTCGTGGCCCGCGCCGACGGTGCCAAGCTCGGCCCGCAGGACCAGAAGAAGATCGCCGACACGGCCACCGGCCTGTCCGCGAAGCGCATCAAGGCGGAGCCGGAGCAGTTCGCCAAGGACTTCTCCCAGACGCCGCGCTACACGGTCGGCGTGGTCGCGCCCGACGGGACGTTCCAACTGCTCACCCTGTCGCTGAGCGGCAATGCGACCGACACCGGTCTCCAGGACGTGTACCGGGACGCTCGTGATCTCGCGAAAACCGATTACCAGGCTGCCGGATTCCGGGTCGGATTCACCGGCGGTATCGCAAGCACGGTCGACAACATGGATGAGGAAAAGGACACCGAGGCACTCGTCGGCGCGTTGACGATGGGTCTCATCATCTTGCTGAACGTGGTGGTCTTCCGCAGCATTCTGGCCGCGATCCTGCCGCTGCTCGCGGTGGCGCTGATCGGCGGTGTAGCCACCGGCGCGGTCGCCGGCAGCGCGAAGCTCCTGGACATCAAGGTCGACCCGTCCGTGCCGTCCCTGATCACCGTCGTCCTGCTCGGCATCGTCGTCGACTACTTCCTGTTCCTGATGTTCCGCTTCCGTGAGGAGTTGCGGGCCAACCCGCAGATGGACAAGCGCGAGGCCGCCGCCAACACCGCCGGCCGGGTGGGCAACGCGATCACCTGCGCGGCGCTGACCATCGTGGCGGCGTTCGCCACCCTGGGCATCGCCAGCTTCGGTCAGTTCAAGGTGCTCGGCCCGGCCATCGCGGTCTCGGTGCTCGTCGCCCTGATCGGTAGCCTCACCCTGCTGCCCGCGCTGCTCGCGGTCACCGGTCGGGCGATGTTCTGGCCGGCCCGGGCCTGGAAGAAGGAGCGTCCGGCGGGCTTCGCCGCCCGACTGGGCGAGAACATCAGCGCGCGTCCGGTGCGCTACCTGCTCGGCAGCCTGGTCCTGCTCGGTGCGCTCGGCGCCGGCGCGGTCGGCGTGAAGATGAGCTACGACCAGCACGGTCAGCCCACCACCAACGCCACCAGGACCGCCGACGAGATCTCCCGCTCGCTGCCCGCGGGCGTGTCCGACCCGCACACCGTCTACGTACAGACCAAGGCCGGCGGCAAGCTCGATGAACGTTCGCTCACCGGACTGACCGGCGCGCTGGGCAAGGTCGAGGGTGTCGGCCAGGTCGCCAAGCCGGTGCTCAACCCGGACAAGTCGGCCGCCCGGATCGACGTGTTCCTGGCCGCCAAGGCCGACACCCAAAAGGCCCGTGACCTGATCACCGGCCCGGTCCGAGGCACCATCGCCAAGAACACGCCCGAGGGCAGCGAGGCGCACATCACCGGAACGGCGGCGATCTTCGCCGACGTGGCCACCGCGGTGAACAAGGACCTCAAGCTGGTCTTCCCGGTCGCCGCGATCCTGATCGCGCTGATCCTGTTCCTGCTGCTGCGCTCGCTGCTGGCGCCGCTGGTGCTGATGCTCGCGGTCGGGTTGGGCTTCGTGGCCACGCTCGGCGCCGGGACGCTGGTCTTCCAGCACATGCTCGACCGCCCCGGGGTGTCCTTCACCCTGCCGCTGGTGTTGTTCCTGTTCGTGGTCGCGCTGGGCACCGACTACAACATCCTGATGAGCGACCGGCTCCGGGAGGAGATGGAGAAGCCGGTCCCGGCCCGCAAGGCGGTGGCCGAGGCGGTCCGGCACACCGCGCCGGCGATTGCCACGGCCGGTCTGGTCCTGGCCGGCTCCTTCGCCAGCCTGGCGGCCAGCCCCGCGACCGCCGAGATCGGCTTCGCCACCGCGGTCGGCATCCTGCTCTCCTCGATGCTGCTCTCGATCGTGCTGGTGCCCTCGATCGCCGCGATCCTGGGCCGGGGCCTGTGGTGGCCGCGTCGGAGCAACAAAGGGCACGGGGACGGGGCGGGCGCGCCGACGGCGTACGGCCACCCGGACGCGGACCGCACGCTCGTGACCGAGCCGCAGATGGCCGGTGGCTACGGGCCCGCCCCGTACGCCGGACAGCAGCCCTACCCGGGGCAGCAGCCCTACTCGGGGCAGCCGTACCAGGCGCAACAGCCCCACCCCGGGCAGCCGTACGGGCAGCACCACCGCCCGGACCAGCCGCACGGCTGACCGAGCCGAGCGGAACACGACACGACCAGCAACCCCGAAGGGGGCGGCGCCGGGACACCGGCACCGCCCCCTTCGGGGTTGCGCGCTTCGCGAGTTCGGGCGATCGAACGATCAGTTCGCCGCCGTCCAGCCCGCCCAGTCCATCGCCCAGCCGCTCCAGCCGTTGTCGGGGTCGACCGTCTTCCTGGGCGAGTTGACCACCTCGACCACGTCCCCGATCAGCGACTCCTTGTAGAACCACGCCGCGTTCATGCTCGGGTCGCCGCCGCCCTTGACGTCCTGCAGGCTCACACAGCCGTGGCTGGTGTTCTCCTTGCCGAACGGCAGCGGGTCCGTACGCCAGTAGTTGCCGTGCACGTAGGTGCCGGTGTTGCTCAGCCGCATGCCGTGCGGGACGTCCTTGATGTCGTACACGCCCTTGGCCAGGCCGACCGTCTGGGAGTCCATGTGCACCGTGGGCTCCTTGGACATGATCGTCATCTTGCCGTTCCACGAGGGGTTCTCCGCGTCCCCCAGGCTGGCCGGCAGCTTCTTGAGCAGCGCGCCGTCGCGGGTGATCGCCAACGTGTGCGCGGTGTGGTCGGCGACGCTGGTCTGCGCGCGGCCGACGGTGAAGGTGACGTCCTTCTTCTGCTTGCCGTAGACGCCCGGGGAGGTCTGCTTCCCGTCCAGGTCCAGGTGCAGGGTCACCTTCGTGCCGGGCTTCCAGTACTTCTCCGGGCGGAAGTCCAGCCGCTGGTTGCCGAACCAGTGGCCCTTGACCTCGACGGCGGGCTCCGAGGTGACCTTGACCGACTGGTTCACCACCGCCTTGTCCGTGACCTTCTTGGTGAACTCCAGCGAGACGATCATGCCGACGCCGTACGTCTCGTTCGCGTCGATGTTGAACACGCCGTAGTTGGTGTTCGCCGGGGTGAGCGTGGTGA
Source organism: Embleya australiensis (assembly GCF_051903075.1). Classification (NCBI taxonomy): domain Bacteria; kingdom Bacillati; phylum Actinomycetota; class Actinomycetes; order Kitasatosporales; family Streptomycetaceae; genus Embleya; species Embleya australiensis. The sequence goes on along the minus strand of NZ_CP182422.1, from coordinate 5,041,175 downwards.
ACGAGGACTGGAGCGCCGACACCAGCCCGGCGGCGTCGGTCGCGGTCGCGGACACCGCATACTTGGTGCCGGTCTGCAGAGCCGCCGCGGGCTGCCAACTCGCCCCGTCCGGCGAGATGGTGCCCTCGACCGGTTTGCCGCCCTCGGAGGAGGTCACGGTGACCTGGGTCAGCTTCCCGGCGCTCGCGCTCACCTTCAGCGCGCCGTCGGTGGCCACCTCCGTCGCGCCGTCCTTCGGCAGGATCGTGACCACCGCCTGGGACACCTTGGGAGCGCCGTCCGGGGCCTTGGTCTGCGCGATGGGCGCGACCTTGTCGTCCTTCGCGTCCTTCCCGTCCTTCTTCCCGCCGCCCCCGCCACACGCTCCCGCGCCCAGGAGCGCGACGCACACCGCGAGCGCCGGGAGGGCCCTGTGGATCCGCCGTCGCGAACGAGGTCTGTGTGCGCTCGAACCGGATGTGGCCCCTGCTGCCGTCGTCGACATGGATCTCCCTAAGTCGCTGCGCTACCGGAAGGGATGACCCTGTTGCCCACCCCCGCCGTTACGACCGGGGGGTATGAGTTCAATCACCACCCCGGAACGGAACCGCGGGCGCGGGCCGCCGCCGGCCGAAAAACGCCTCGGGCCCCGCCGTCCCGAAGGACGCCGGGGCCCGAGCCCGCGATCACCGCGTCAGCGCAGCGCGATGCCCTCCGCGAAGCCCTCGCTCTCCGGCGGGATCGCGATCAGGCCGAGTTCGGCGGGGCCGGCCAACAGCGGGTGGGTCGGCATGACCCGCACCGTGTAGCCGAACGGCCCGGTCCGGTCCAACGCGAGCGAACCCTCGTAGAACCAGCGGCCGTGCTCGTCCCGACGACCGGCCTTCAGCGGCGCGATCGTGCCGTCCACGATCCGGTCCGCGTCGTCGACCCGACCGTGCACGACCTGGACCTCCACGTCGGCGGGGGCGAGTTCGCCCAGCGAGACGAAGACCCGCAGGTTCAGCGTGTTGCCGACCTCGGGGGCGTCCCCTATCCCGCCCGACTCCACGTGATCGACCCGCACGCCCGGCCAGGACCGCCGCACGTGCGCCTTCCACTCGGCCAACTCCCGGGCGGCCGACCCGGTGATCGCCCGACCCGACAGCGCGGCCGGCGCGTACAGCACGTCGACGTAGTCCTTGACCATCCGGTCGGCCGGCACCTTCGGGCCGAGCGTGGCCAGCGTGTGTCGGACCATTTCCAGCCACCGGGTGGGCAGGCCCTCGGGGCCCCGGTCGTAGAACCTGGCCGCGACCGAGTTCTCGATCAGGTCGTAGAGCGCCGCCGCCTCCAAGTCGTCCCGACGATCCACGTCGGTGATCCCGTCGGCGGTCGGAATCGCCCACCCGTTCGAGCCGTCGTACCACTCGTCCCACCACCCGTCCAGGATGGACAGGTTCAGGCAACCGTTCAGCGCGGCCTTCATCCCGGAGGTGCCGCACGCCTCCAGCGGGCGCAACGGGTTGTTCAGCCACACGTCGCACCCGGGGTACAGGTGCTGCGCCATCGCGATGTCGTAGTCCGGCAGGAAGACGATCCGATGCCGGACGTCCTCGCCGTCGGCGAACCGCACCAGGTCCTGGATCAGCCGCTTGCCGCCCTCGTCGGCGGGGTGCGCCTTGCCGGCGATCACGATCTGCACCGGACGCTCCGGATGCAGCAACATCGAACGCAGCCGGTCCTGATCGCGCAGCATCAGGGTGAGCCGCTTGTAGGAGGGCACCCGGCGAGCGAACCCGATGGTCAGCACGTCGGGATCGAGCACCCCCTCGACCCAGCCCAATTCCGCCTCGCCGGCGCCGCGTTGCCGCCACGACGCGCGCAGCCGCAGCCGGGCCTCGGCGACCAGCTTCGCCCGCAGCGCGCGCCTCAACTCCCACAACGAGCCCGCCGACAGCCCATCGATCGCCGCCCACGCCGCCGGATCCTCGGCGAGTTCGACGCCCGCCTCGCGTGCGATCAGGTCGGTGACGTCGCCGTCCACCCACGTGGGCGCGTGTACGCCGTTGGTGATCGAGGTAATCGGTACCTCGGTGGTGTCGAAGCCCGGCCACAGGCCGTCGAACATGCCCCGACTGACCCGTCCGTGCAACTTGCTCACGCCGTTGGCCCGTTGGGCGAGCCGCAAGCCCATCACGGCCATGTTGAACACGCCCGGATCACCGTCCGGGTAGGTCTCCGCGCCGAGTGCGAGGACCCGATCCACCGGAACCCCCGGACACGCGAGGTCGCCGCCGAAATGCCGCTGGATCTGATCGCGACCGAACCGGTCGATGCCGGCCGGCACGGGCGTGTGCGTGGTGAACACCGTGCCCGCCCGGGCGGCTTCGAGGGCCGCGTCGAAGTCCAGCCCGTCGGTCCCGGTGAACTCGCGGATGCGCTCGATGCCCAGGAATCCGGCGTGGCCCTCGTTGGTGTGGAAGACCTCGGGCGCGGGATGGCCGGTGATCTCGCAAAAAGCCCGCAAAGCCCGCACCCCGCCGATGCCGAGCAGCATCTCCTGATGCAAGCGGTGTTCGCTCGTGCCGCCGTACAGCCGGTCGGTCACCTCGCGTTCGGCGGGCTCGTTCTCCTCGATGTCGGAGTCGAGCAGGAGCAGTGGCACCCGACCGACCTGGGCCTTCCAGATCCGCGCGTGCAACTCACCCGTCGGGAGTCCGATGACCACCCGTGCGGGTGCACCATCGGCACCCCGAAGGAGGGTCAGCGGCAACTCGTTGGGGTCGAGGAGGGGGTAACGCTCCTGCTGCCAACCGTCTCGGGACAACGACTGTCGGAAGTAGCCGTGGCGGTACATCAATCCGACCCCGACGATGGGCACACCCAGGTCGCTGGCGGCCTTGAGATGGTCGCCCGCGAGGATGCCCAAACCCCCGCTGTACTGCGGAAGTGCCGCCGTGATGCCGTACTCCGGCGAGAAGTACGCGATGGCCGCCGGCGGTGCGGCCAGGCTTCCGCCGGTATCCGAGAGGGTTTGATACCAGCGAGGTCCGGTCAGGTATTCGTGCAGGTCTTCGGCTGCGACCCGCAGGCGGGCAAGGAAGCGGCGGTCGTCGGCGAGCGCGCCGAGCTTGTCGTTCGGCACGGTGCCGAGGAGGCGGACCGGATCCCGGCCGACCGCCGCCCAGGTGTCCGGGTCGATCGACTCGAACAGGGCGCGGGTCTCCGCGTGCCAGGACCAGCGGAGGTTCATTGCCAGTTCACCCAGTGGCTCCAGCGGAGCGGGCAGAACCGTACGCACGGTGAATCTGCGGATTGCTCTCACGCTGCGACCCTAGCCGGAAGGCGGCAGAACTTGCGACAGTGGATGCAGTGCGCTTGCAAAGCCGGCAAGATCTTGCGGATGGGTCTGGGGGCGTTTTTACACCATATGGACCGTGCCCCGATCGACTTGACGATCGTTGAACAGCCGGGTCCTTCCGTCCCGCCGTACCGCGGACACACCAGACATCCGCCGTCCACGGTCGCGGGCCGGGCCCCACCCGGTCCCCGCCTGGTGGTCGCGTCACGAGCAATGGCCGCCGCGCAGCGGTGAGAGGTGGACCCGAGCGATCCCACCGGTCGCCGCCGGGTCGGTTCGTCGCCACTCCCGGGTCCGGCAATCGGGGTATCGAGTGGGTTTCCGTACGGGTGCATCGCGCGCGACGCGCACGGGACGCCCGTCCGTGGGTACAGGAGTTCGGCATGACCAGTTCGGCTGGGAAGGACCCCGGGGGCGCTCGCGCACCCCGGGCGGGGCAGGTCGCGGCCGACGAGGCCGCGGCACGGAAGACGACCGCCGGAGGGTCGCGGGCCACACGGGCCGCAGCCGCGCCGGCCGACACCACCGCGACGTCGACCGCCGCGAAGTCACCGGCGCGCGCCGGGAAATCCGGGCGGACCGCGGGCGCCGCGGGCGCCGCGGGCGCCGGGCGCAGCGGCGGGTCGACCAAGACGGCCAAGACGGCCGCGCCGCGGATCGGGCGGATCCCGATCATCGACGTCGAACCCGTGGTCGACGGCGGCACCCGCCCGGTGCGCGCGATCCCGGGCGAGACCTTCCGCGTCGGCGCCACGGTCTTTCGCGAAGGCCACGACGCGGTGGCCGCGGGCGTCGTGTTGCGCGACCCGCGCGGCCGGGCCGGCGCGCTCACCCCGATGATCCCGGGCACGCCCGGAACCGACCGGATGCACGCTACGGTCACTCCGACCGCCGAGGGGATGTGGTCCTACGCGGTCGAGGCGTGGGGCGATCCGATCGCAACCTGGCGGCACGCCGCCGGGATCAAGATCCCGGCGGGCCTGGAGGTGGGACTCGTCCTGGAGGAGGGCGCGCAACTCCTGGAGCGGGCCGCCGCCGGGGTGCCGAAAAAGGACGGCCGGCGGGCGGTCGTGCTGGCCGCGGTCGACGCGCTGCGGGACGAGACGCGCTCGCCCGCCGAGCGGCTGGCCGCGGCGCGCTCGGCCGAGTTGGACGAGGTGTTGGCCCGGCATCCGCTGCGCGAGCTGGTCACCTCATCGGCCCGCTATCCGCTGCGGGTCGAGCGCGAACGCGCGCTGTACGGCTCCTGGTACGAGTTCTTCCCCCGTTCCGAGGGCGCGGTGGTGGACCCCACCGGCGGCCGGCCCCCGCGCAGCGGCACCTTCCGCACCGCGATGGAACGGCTGACGCAGGTCGCGGCGATGGGCTTCGACGTGGTGTACCTGCCGCCGATCCACCCGATCGGCACCGCCTTCCGCAAGGGTCCCAACAACACCCTCGTGGCCGGCGAGCACGATCCCGGCTCGCCGTGGGCGATCGGCTCGCCCGAGGGCGGGCACGACGCGATCCACCCGGATCTGGGCACGATCGAGGACTTCGACGCGTTCGTGGCCCGGGCCCGCGAGTTGCGGATGGAGGTCGCCCTCGACTTCGCGCTCCAGGTCTCCCCCGACCACCCGTGGGTGGAGAAGCACCCCGAGTGGTTCCGGCACCGCGCCGACGGCACCATCGCCTTCGCGGAGAACCCGCCGAAGAAGTACCAGGACATCTACCCGATCGACTTCGACACCGACTTCGACGGTCTGGTCGAGGAGACGCTGCGGGTATTGCGGCACTGGATGGCGCACGGCGTACGGATCTTCCGGGTGGACAACCCGCACACCAAGCCGGTGATGTTCTGGGAGCAGGTGATCGCCACGATCAACGCGACCGATCCCGACGTGCTGTTCCTGGCCGAGGCGTTCACCCGGCCGGCGATGATGCGCACCCTGGCCAAGATCGGCTTCCAGCAGTCGTACACGTACTTCACCTGGCGCAACGGCAAGGACGAACTTCAGGAATACCTCACCGAGTTGACCACCGGCGAGGCGTCCGCCTACATGCGGCCGAACTTCTTCGTGAACACGCCCGACATCCTGCACGCGTATCTGCAGTACGGCGGTCCGGCCGCGTTCAAGGTCCGCGCCCTGCTCGCCGCCACGCTCTCCCCCACGTGGGGCGTCTACGCGGGTTTCGAGCTGTACGAGCACGTCGCCGTCAAGGCGGGCAGCGAGGAGTACCACGACTCGGAGAAGTATCAACTACGTCCGCGCGACTGGGCCCGCGCCGAACGCGAGGGGCGCTCGCTGGCGCCGTACATCACCACGCTCAACCGTGTGCGCCGCCGGCACCCGAGCCTGCAACGTCTACGAAACCTGACCTTCCATCACGTGGACGACGATGCGGTCATGGCCTTCTCCAAGCGCACCCGGGTGGGTGACGTCGACGACCTGGTCCTGGTCGTGGTGAACCTCGATCCGCACCACACCCACGAGGCGACGGTCCACCTGGACCTGCCCGCCCTCGGCCTGGACTGGCAGGACACCTTCGCGGTGCACGACGAGTTCACCGGAGCCGGTTACCGCTGGGGTCGGCACAACTACGTGCGTCTCGATCCCGCGCACGAGCCCGCGCATCTCTTCTCGGTCCGGAGGAACAGCCCGTGATCGTCAACGAACCCGTCCGCGACACCTTCGACGACACCCCGTCGCGGGATCGCGATCCCCTGTGGTTCAAGCGAGCCGTCTTCTACGAGGTCCTGGTCCGGTCCTTCCAGGACAGCAACGGGGACGGGGTCGGCGACCTCAAGGGACTGACCCAGAAGCTGGACTACCTCCAGTGGCTGGGCGTCGACTGCCTGTGGCTGCCGCCGTTCTTCGCCTCGCCGCTGCGCGACGGCGGCTACGACGTGGCCGACTACACCGCCGTGCTGCCCGAGTTCGGCGACCTCGCCGACTTCGTCGAGTTCGTCGACTCGGCGCACAAGCGCGGCATGCGGGTGGTGATCGACTTCGTGATGAACCACACGAGTGATCAGCACATGTGGTTCCAGGAGTCGCGGAACAACCCGGACGGGCCGTACGGCGATTACTACATGTGGGCCGACGACGACAAGGCCTACGGCGACGCGCGGATCATCTTCGTCGACACCGAGTCGTCCAACTGGACCTACGACCCGGTGCGCAAGCAGTACTTCTTCCACCGCTTCTTCGGCCACCAGCCGGATCTCAACTACGAGAACCCGCGCGTGCAGGAGGAGATGCTGGCCGGCCTGCGCTTCTGGCTGGACCTGGGCATCGACGGCTTCCGCCTCGACGCGGTGCCCTACCTGTTCGCGCAGGAGGGCACCAACTGCGAGAACCTGCCCGCCACCCACGAATTCCTCAAGCGGGTGCGCAAGGAGATCGACGACAAGTACCCGGACACCGTGCTCCTGGCCGAGGCCAACCAGTGGCCCGAGGACGTGGTGGACTACTTCGGCGACGGCGACGAGTGCCACATGGCGTTCCACTTCCCGGTGATGCCGCGCATCTTCATGGCGGTGCGCCGCGAGTCGCGCTATCCGGTCTCGGAGATCCTGGCCGGCACGCCGTCCATCCCGGACAACTGCCAGTGGGGCATCTTCCTCCGCAACCACGACGAGTTGACCCTCGAAATGGTCACGGACGAGGAACGCGACTACATGTACAAGGAGTACGCGAAGGACCCGCGCATGCGGGCCAACGTGGGCATCCGCCGCCGGCTCGCGCCGCTGCTCGACAACGACCGCAATCAGATCGAACTGTTCACGGCACTGCTGCTGTCACTGCCGGGCTCGCCCGTCCTGTACTACGGCGACGAGATCGGCATGGGGGACAACATCTGGCTCGGCGACCGCGACGGAGTGCGCACGCCGATGCAGTGGACGCCGGATCGCAACGCGGGCTTCTCCACGTGCGACCCGGGTCGGCTGTACCTGCCGAACATCATGGACCCGGTCTACGGCTACCAGGTCACCAACGTCGAGGCGCAGATGTCCAACGCCTCCTCGCTGCTGCACTGGACCCGCCGGATGATCGAGGTGCGCAAGCAGAACCCGGCCTTCGGGCTCGGTGTGTACAACGAGCTGACCTCGTCCAATCCCAGCGTGCTGGCGTTCCTCCGCGAATTCGAGGACGACATCGTGCTGTGTGTTCACAACTTCTCGCGCTTCGCCCAGCCGACCGAGCTGGATCTGCGGCAGTTCGAGACGTATGAACCGGTCGAGCTGCTCGGGGGGGTGACGTTTCCCGCGATCGGCGAGTTGCCGTATCTGCTCACCCTCGCGGGGCACGGTTTCTATTGGTTCCGCCTCACCCGTGGAGAAATGACGCTGTGACGGATTCCACCCGACCCCACGATCCGACTGCCTCCGCCGTGATCGCTCTGCTGCGCGACTGGCTGCCGCAGCAGAGATGGTTCGCCGGCAAAGGCCGGCCTCTTCGTGGGGTCGGCGTGGTCCACAGTCTCGAAGTGGTCTCCGGCGATCCCGCGCTGCACCACATGCTGCTGCGGGTCGACCACGGTGGCGCACCCGAGCACTACCAACTCCTCCTCGGCGTGCGCGCCGGTCTGCCGGACCGGCTCACGCACGCCCTGATCGGCCGATTGCCCAACGGCAGCAGCCTCTACGACGGCGTGCACGACGCGGAGCTGACCCGGTGGTTGCCGGAACGGTTCGTCGCGGCGGACACCGTCGGCCCGCTGGCCTTCCATCGCCCCGGCGCCCAAGCGCCCGATCCCGAGCACGTCGGCCTGGTGATCGGCGCCGAGCAGTCCAACACGTCGATCATCTTCGGCGACGACGTGATCCTGAAGTTGTTCCGCCGGGTGGTACCCGGGGTCAATCCGGACCTGGAGGTCTCGCTGGCCCTCGCCGGCGCGGGCTCGCGCCGGATCCCCGCGCCGATCGCCTGGTTCGACATGCCCTTCCCGGACGCGGACGGCGAGCCGACCACGCTGGGCATGCTCCAGGAGTACCTGCGCACCGGGACCGACGGCTGGGAGCTGGCCAAGACCTCGGTGCGCGACCTGTACGCGGGCCAGGAGGTACGCGGCGCGGGGCCGCACGCGCACGAGACCGGCGGCGACTTCGCCGGCGAGTCGTTCCGGTTGGGCGCGGCGACCGCCGAGGTACACGCCGACCTGGCCCGCTCGTTGCCCACCGCGGTGGCGGGCGAGCCGGAGCTGACCGCGATCGCCGACGACATGGAGCGCCGGTTGCACGCGGCGGCGGAGGCGGTGCCGGAGCTGGCCCCGTTCACCGATCGGTTGCGCGAGGCGTACCGGGACCTGCGCGCGCTGGGCCGCGACGGTCACCCCGTGCCGCTCCAGCGCATCCACGGCGACTTCCACCTCGGTCAGGTGATGCGTACCGCCACCCGGTGGGTGTTGCTCGACTTCGAGGGGGAGCCGGCCCGGCCGCTGCGCGAACGGCGCTCGTTGCACTCGCCGCTGCGCGACATCGCCGCGATGTTGCGCTCGTTCGACTACGCGGCCCGACACCTGCTGGCCGGCGGCGGCGGTTTCTGGGGGCGCGGGACGCCCGCGCCGCACCTGGTACGCCGTGCGGAGGAATGGGCCACCCGCAACCGGGAAGCCTTCTGTGCGGGGTACGCCGACGCGGGCTCGTTCGACCCGCACTCCGAACCCGTGCTGTTGCGGGCCTTCGAGACCGACAAGGCCGTCTACGAGGTCATGTACGAGTCGGGCAACCGCCCCTCGTGGTTGCCGGTGCCGATGTCGGCGATCCGGCGCCTGGCCGAACGTGCGCCGTTGCCGCACTGACGCATCGTCGATTCCCGTTCCGTACCAACGTCTCAGGAGGTCCCATCCGTGACGGCCCGTCAGGACAGCGCGTCAACCGAGGACGGCGGGGTCGCCGGCCGTCCTGCCAAGCGTTCGGCGGGGCGTGCCCGCCCCCGGCCGACCGGCCGACCCGGGGTGCCACCGTTGGCCGCCGAGGAGTTGCGCCGCCTGGTGGACGGCGGTCATCACGATCCGCACGGGCTGCTCGGCCCGCATCCGCACGTGCCCGGCGTGGACGGCGTGGTGGTGCGGGTGCTGCGGCCGTGGGCCCGTGAGGTGATCGTGGTCACCGGCGAGCACCGGGTGCCGCTCACGCACGAGGCGGAGGGCCTGTTCACCGGCCTGCTGCCCGGCAACGAGGTGCCCGACTATCGGCTGGAGATCCGCTACGACGGCACCGAACTGCACACCGACGACCCGTACCGCTTCCTGCCCACCCTGGGCGAGTTGGACATACACCTGATCGCCGAGGGCCGGCACGAGCGGTTGTGGGACGTGCTCGGCGCGCACGTGCGCTCCTACGAGACCGCCAACGGCCCGGTCACGGGCACCTCGTTCGCGGTCTGGGCGCCGAACGCGCGCGGGGTGCGGGTGGTCGGCGACTTCAACTACTGGGACGGCGTCGCGCACCCGATGCGCTCGCTGGGCTCCTCCGGGGTCTGGGAGCTGTTCGTGCCCGACGTCGGCGACGGCACCAAGTACAAGTACGAGATCCTGGGCCGGGACGGGGTCTCCCGGCAAAAGGCCGACCCGCTGGCCTTCGCCACCGAGCTGCCGCCGTCCACCGCGTCGGTCGTGCACACCCCGACCTACACGTGGTCGGACAAGGAGTGGTTGGAGAAGCGGGCCGAGACGGTCCACCACACCGCGCCGATGAGCGTGTACGAGATCCACCTGGGCTCGTGGCGGCCGGGTCTGAGCTACCTCCAACTGGCCGAGCAGTTGCCCGCGTACGTGGCCGAGATGGGCTTCACCCATGTGGAGCTGCTGCCGGTGGCGGAACACCCGTACGGCCCATCGTGGGGCTATCAGGTGTCGTCGTACTACGCGCCCACCTCCCGGTTCGGCAATCCCGACGAGTTCCGGCACCTCGTGGACGCGCTGCACCGGGCCGGGATCGGCGTCCTGGTGGACTGGGTACCGGCGCACTTCCCCAAGGACGCGTGGGCGCTGGCCCGGTTCGACGGGACCGCGCTGTACGAGCACCCGGATCCGCGCCGGGGCGAGCACCCCGACTGGGGCACCCTGGTCTTCGACTACGGCCGGCACGAGGTGCGCAACTTCCTCGTGGCCAACGCGGTCTACTGGTGCGAGGAGTTCCACATCGACGGGCTGCGGGTGGACGCGGTCGCCTCGATGCTCTACCTGGACTACTCGCGCGAGCACGGCGAGTGGGCGCCCAACCAGCACGGCGGCCGGGAGAATCTGGACGCGGTGGCCTTCCTCCAGGAGATGAACGCGACGCTGTACCGGCGGGTGCCCGGCGTGCTCACCATCGCCGAGGAGTCCACCGCGTGGGACGGGGTGACCCGCTCCACCGAAAGCGGCGGACTCGGCTTCGGGTTCAAGTGGAACATGGGCTGGATGCACGACTCGCTGGAGTACATCCAGAAGGAGCCGATCCACCGGCAGCACCACCACAACGAGATCACCTTCTCGCTGATGTACGCGTGGAGCGAGAACTACATCCTGCCGATCAGCCACGACGAGGTGGTGCACGGCAAACGCTCGATGGTGGACAAGATGCCGGGCGACCGCTGGCAGCAGATGGCCAACGTGCGCGCCTACCTGGCCTTCATGTGGGCCCACCCGGGCAAGCAGTTGTTGTTCATGGGCTCGGAATTCGGCCACGGCGCGGAGTGGTCCGAGGCGCGCGGTCTGGACTGGTGGCTGCTGGACCACGCCGAGCACCAGGGCATCCGGGAGTTGGTCCGCGACCTGAACTCGATCTATCGGGGACGACCGGCGCTGTGGACCCAGGACACCCGCCCGGAGGGCTTCTCCTGGATCGACGGCGGCGACGCGGCGTCCAATGTGTTGTCGTTCGTCCGGCACGGCGCGGCCGGCGAACAGCTGGTGTGCGTGTGCAACTTCTCCCCGGTGGTCCGGGAGGACTTCCGGGTCGGGCTGCCGCACGCGGGCCGGTGGCGTGAGGTGTTGAACACCGACGCGGCCGGCTACGGCGGGGCCAACGTCGGCAACCAGGGCGAGGTATGGGCCGAGGACGTGACGTGGCACGGGCGACCGGCCTCCGCGTCGATGACGCTGCCGCCCCTGGCCGCTGTGTGGTTTGTGCCCGAATAGGGGTTGATGTGGCTTCCGGGAGCCGACGTCGCAGGGGCGACGTCGGCTCCCGGTCTGCTCGCGGTCGGCTCCCGGAAGGCTCGCGGTCGGCTCGCAGAAACGTGACACTCCGGCGAACCGTGAATTAGTGTCTTGCCTTCATGCCCCCGGAAGACGTCCCTCCGGAACCTGCCGGGGTCGATGCGACAGCCAGAGAGACATGGAACACGGGGGTGTTCTCACATGACGGCGGACGCGGGTACGGGGTACAAGGCCCTTCCCTCGGACTTCAAGACGGCGGGCAAGGCTTTCACCGACGCGGGACGCCGCGTGGCCGAGATCCGAACGACGCTCAAGACGTCCATCGAGGGCCTGGGCGAGTGCTGGGGGGACGACGACCTCGGCAACGGCTTCGCCAAGTCGTACAAGCCCGCCCGGGACAAGGTGCTGGAAGCGCTCGAAGCACTCGCCAAGGGTCTCGGGGAGATCGGCAAGGGTCTCGACACGTCCGCCGGCAACTACCAGAAGACCGAGGACCACAACCGTGAGAGCTTCGGTGGCAAAGCCTGATGGCGGTCGAAGCGGGGGAGATAGTCGAGAAGGTCCTCGAACTGCTCGTCGGCGTCGACTGGCCGGAGGGCGACGAGGACAAGTGTGAGGCCCTGGGCAAGGCGTGGGAGCACGCCGCGAGCGAGCTCGGCAAGGTCGCGGGGGACCTCGCCGCGGCGGTGAACAAGCTCAACGCCGCCAACGAGGGCAAGGGCATGGAAGCCTTCCTTCGGATGTGGGACAAGCTGAGCAAGGGCGAGAAGGCGTTCTTCCCGGCCCTGGAGGCGGCGTCCAAGGCACTCGGCGGCGCCGCGGACGACACGAGTGACACGATCTACGCCACCAAGATCGAGTTCGTCACGATGGCCACCATCCAGGGCGCGGCGATCCTGGCCCAGATCGCGGCCGCGCCGATCACCCTCGGCATCACCGCCGGTACCGCGGCGGCATCGACCGCCGCGCTGCGGTTCTCGTTCATGCAGGTGCTGCGGCGGATGCTGGGCCGGATCGAGGCGTCGATGGTGCGCCGACTGCTCAAGAACGTCGCCCTCGAGGCACTGTCCGAGGTGCGCGACGACATCATCTCCCAGTTCATCCACATGACCTGGGGCTCGCAGGACGGCTACTCGATCAAGCAGACCGCGCTGGCCGCGGGCGGCGGCGCGGCGGGCGGGTTGGCCGCGATCGGCGTGAACGGGCTCGGCAAGAAGGTCTTCGGCGAGGGCGCCGAGTCCGGCATCAAGGGCGTCACCACGTCGCTGGCCTCCAACGTGAGCGCCGAGGTCGCGGGCACGGTGGCCACCGGCGGCCCGGTGAACTGGGAGACGTTCGCGAGCGGGGGGCTGGGCGGGGCAACCGACCACGCGGCGTCGAAGGCGGGCGATCGGGTCTCGAACGCGTTCAATGTCCCGAACATCGGCACGCCGAACCTGGGCGCGGGCGGGAACGTCGGCGGCAACAGAATCGATTCGACACTGAACCCGGATCGTGGGGGATCGGGGAACGGCGGGGGGAACGGGGGGAGTTCGGGCGGGTCGAACGGGTCCAACGGCTCCGGGGGGTCGCACAACTCCAATGGGTCGAACGGGTCCAACGGGTCCAACAGTGGATCCGGTGGGAATCAGAGTGGGGGTTCGCCGCACAGCAACTCCGGGAACCCGGGTGGGAATTCCGGGGGGCACTCGGGTGGCGACTCCGGGAACTCTGGAGGTAACTCCGGGAACTCCGGTGGCAATTCGGGGAGCACCGGGAACACCGGTGGCAACTCCGGCGGTGACCACAGGCCCACACACGCTCCGGTCGCGACCCAGAGTACGTCGACGGCCCCGCCTCCCACGGCGGATGCCTCGACGGCGCCTTCCGCGCCGGCGCCGGGCGCGCCGGCCCACAGCGGCGGGCCGGCGCAGAACACCACGACCTACGTGCAGGCTCCGCCGCCGGGCGGCGGTCAGCCGGGTGGCATGCCCGCGCCTGCCGGTGCGCCCGCCGGTGGCTCGCCGGCCGCGAGCGGTTCGCCGCACGGCGGTGGCGGGGTACAGACCGCCACCGCGGCGACCGGGGCTCCGGCCGCGACCGGGCCGTCCTCGGCCGGCTCGACGTCGAGTGGCGGGCCGTCGCCGTCCGGGCCGGGTTCTGCCACGACCAACGTGTCGGCGACGACTACGGCCGCGGCCACGGGTACGGCTGCCGCCGGGGCCGGGAACGCGCATCCCGGCGCGGGGTCGGCCACGACGGGCAACTCCGCCGCGGGCAACGGGAGTACGGCCGCGAACGGCACGGCGTCCGGCCCGACGGCGACCCGGCCTGCGGGCGCGACCACCAACTCTGGTGCCGGGCAAGGTACTTCACCGAACCACAACGCGCCGAGCAGCGGCTCGCCGGACACCACGAACCGCATTCCGGGTCAGCGCACGGAGGGCTCGGGCGCCCCCGACCGCCCGAACACATCCCCCGACACCACGCCGCACACCGACCACCGCCCGGACTCGGCCACCGACCCCACCCCGGACCGGACCACGGACCCGAAGCCGGACACCCGGCCGGACACCCACACCGAGCCCGGCCCGGACCCGACCACGGACGCACACCCGGACTCGGATGCCCGGCCGGACACGACCCCGGACACCCGGCCGGATCCGACGCCGGACACGAGCCCGGACACCCGGCCGGATCCGACCGGCGACGCCACGCCGGACTCTCGACCGGACCCGACGTCCGACACGACACCGGACGCCCAGCCGGACCCGACCGGCGACACCACGCCCGACACCCGGCCCGATCCGGGCAGCGATGTCACGCCGGATGGTCGGCCCGACGCGACGTCCGACGCGACTCCGGACACCCGGCCCGACCCGACCGGCGAACCGGTCCGGGACGGCTCGCCCGACCCGGACCGCGAGGCCGCGCCGGACACTCGGCCGGATGCCACGCCGGATCCGCAGCAGGGCACTGATCTCAGCGCCGACCCCTCGGCCGACGCACACACCGGCGACGCCTCGCCGCACCCGGCCCGGGACGCCTCGCCGACGCGGGACGGCTCGGACGGCGGCGTCGCCGTACTGCACCTGCCGCCCGTCGGCCCGCAGCGCGGCACTTCGATCAGCCCGGCTCCGGCCGGCCGGTTCGGCGATGCCCTCGACGGATTCGGCAACCGTGTCCGCAATCTCTTCGGCCGAGGCCCCGACGCCTCGCCGAACGTCGCCCCGGACACCGACCCGACCACCGACCCCGGGCCGAACCCCGGTCCGTTCCGGCCGAGTTCCGACTCGGGAACCACCTACGACTCGACGCCGTACGGCAATTCCCGCCCGGACTCCACCCGGCCGGACTCGCCGCAGAATCCGGCCGGTCCGCTGGCCGACCGCCCGCCGCTGAACGACGGCCGCCCGCTGTACGAGACCGGCGGCCTGATGCCGCCGAGCGCGCGCGACCGGTCGGCGCTCGTCGACGCCGTCCCGCGCACCTCCGACGGCGCTCCCGTGGTGCACCCGGATCCGCGCGTCGACGGCTGGCTCCCGCTGCAGAACGACGGCGGCATCGACGTGCCCGGTCGGGCCAACAACTGCATGGACGGCGTACTGGCCTTCGGCAACACCTGGTTCGGCCGTCCGGAGGTGGCCGCGCCGCGGATCCCCGGTGAGAACGGCGGCGAGACCAGGGCACCGGAGCGGGCCCAGCGCGAGATCGGCGGGAACTGGACGCCCCTGGGTCGACGTCCGGACGGCAGTACCGACATCGCCGGCGCGTACGGCGAGATCGAGGCGCGGCTGCGCGACGCGGGGCCGGGCGCGCTGACGTACATCGTCACCTCCAGGCCGACCGAACCGCGGATCCAACCGGACGGCACGATCGAGACCGGCCGGGTCTCGCACGCGTGGGCCGCGGTCAACGTGGACGGCGACGTCCTGTGGGTCGACCCGCAGTCGGGCGAGGTCATGCCCGAGCCGTACCCGGGTCAGAACCGCGTATGGGCGCTGCCGGTGGACGCGAACGCCCAGCCGATCGACATGTCGGTGCCCGCGACCACGCGCCCGGCCGACCCGACCCCGGACCCCACCGGACAGCCGAACCCGGCCCGCCCGGCCGCCGATTCGACCACGCCGACCACCCCCGACCACCACACCGACACTCCGGACACCACGCCGGAGCCGAGTGCGGACACGACACCGAAGTCGCCCCGCACGGAACCGAATCCGACCACGGACTCGACCCCCGACGCACAGCCGGACAGCACCCCGGACGCCCGACCGAAGCCGGAAACCGACACCGACTCGGACGTCATCCCGGACACCCACTCGGACACCCACCCGGACGCGGAGCCCGACACCGCGCCCGATCCTCGGCCCGACGCGAAGCCCGCCCCGACCTCCAAGGTCACCCCGGACTCCGACTCCCGTCAGAACACCACGCCGGACCCGTCCCCCGACCGGACGCCGGGTCGACACACCGAGACCGCCCCGTCCGGGGACGGCGCGCCCACCCCGGACGCGAACACCGATCCCACCCCGGAGCGGGACGCCACGCCGACCCCCGACCCCGCGGCCGAGCCCGACCCGGCATCCCACCCGACCCCGGACGCGACACCCGCCCCGGTCCGGGACGGCAGCGGCGACACCACCGTCGACGCGACCCCGCAGCCGGGCGGCCCGTTCACCACGACGCCGCCCGGCGCCCCCGTACGGCCCGATCACACCGGACCGTTCCGCAACACCCTCCAGAGCCTCGGCGACCGGATGCGCGGCCTCCTCGGCCAGGGCCCGGACATCGACACCGGCCCGAACCACCCCGGCCCGGCGGCTCCTCCGTTCCAGGGCGGCCCGTTCCACCAGAACCCCAACACGCCGTCCCCCTACAACGGGACGCCGTACGGCAACACCCCGGTGGCGAACAATCCGTACGCGCAACCGATGCCGCACCACGCGCCGCCGCCCACGCCCGGCGGTCCGATGGCCGGCCGCCCGCCGCTGTCCGCCGGGCGTCCGTTCAACCAGCCCGGCGGCCTGCTCCCGCCCACCTGGAGCGATGTAAGCGCGTTGAACAACGCGGTACCTCGCCACCCCGACGGCACACCCGTGGTGCACCCCGACCCGCGCCAGGGGCGCTGGTTCCGGCTGCAGAACGACGGCGGCCATCAGGTACCCGGCCGAGGCATCAACTGCCTGGACGGCGTACTGGCCTTCGGCAACACCTGGTTCGGCCGACCGGAGGTGTCCGCGGCCCGCATGCCGGGTGAGAACGGCGGCGAGACGTACGGCATGCGGCGCGCGGAGCAGGAGACCGGCGCGCCCTGGAACCGGCTCGACCTCAACCCGGACGGCTCGTCGAACCCGGGTGCCGCCTTCGCCCGGATCGACGCCGCCCTGCGGACGTCCGGACCCGGCTCGATCTCGTACATCGTCACCGAATGGCCCCCGCGCAACGAGGTCCAGCCGGACGGTTCGGTCCGGGTGGTGCGCAGTTCGCACGCCTGGGCCGCGATCAACGTGGGTGGCGACATCCTCTGGATCGACCCGCAGACGAACCAGATCATGAACCTGCCGCACCCGAACGCGATCACCGTCTCCGCGATCACGCTCGACCCGAACGCCCGACCGGTCCCCATGACGGCCCCGCCCGTCACCCAACCGGTCGCCCCACCTCCGCCGCCGCAGCCGCTGCC
Source organism: Embleya australiensis (assembly GCF_051903075.1). Taxonomy (NCBI): domain Bacteria; kingdom Bacillati; phylum Actinomycetota; class Actinomycetes; order Kitasatosporales; family Streptomycetaceae; genus Embleya; species Embleya australiensis. The sequence continues at coordinate 5,024,058 of NZ_CP182422.1, read as the reverse complement.
GCTGCCGCACAACCAGCAGCAGCCACCGGTGAACCCGTACACCCAGCACCAACCACCGCCGGTACAGCCCAACCCGTACATGCAGCCGCCTCCGGTGCCGCCCGCCCCGCACTTCCAGACGATGCAGCCGGGCCCGTACGCCCACCAGCAACAGCCGCTACCACCGGCCCCGTTCACCCACGAGCCGGTGGTCCAGCCCAACCCGTACACCCAGCAACAACAACCGGGCCCGTACAACCAGCCCGGCCCCCACACCCAACAGCCGGTGCACCCCAACCCGTACACCCAACAACCACCGGTACAACCCGCCCCGCCGCACAACCAACAACCGATCCAGCCCGGCCCGGTCCAGCCGACGCCCCCGCACACCCAGCAGCCCTTCCAAACGGGCCCCGTGCACCCCGCACCGCCGCACAACCAGCAGCCCTTCCAAACCGGCCCGGTCCACCCCGCGCCCCCGCACAACCAGCAACCCATCCAGTCCGGCCCCGTCCACCCCACGCCCCCGCACAACCAGCAGCCGTTCCACACCGGTCCCGTCGACCCCGGCAGCCACGGGCCCAATCCCAACCCCACCCCCGCTCCGACCCCGGCCACTCCCCCGCCGCCACCGCGGCACACCCAGGCCAATCCGCCCGGTCCGATCGACACCACGCCGCCCCTCGCGCCGCCGATGCAGGCCAATCCGCGCCCGCTCGGCGAGCCCGCGACCACGGCGAGTCCGACCGGCGATCGGCCCACCACGCACGACGGTCGGCGCGACGACATCGAGCGTGAGGTCGGCGACTTCATGGCAACCCGCCCGGCCGCGGAGAACTTCGACCCCAACGCCGCGCCCAGCCCCAACTCCCCTACCTCGCCCACCACTTCGCCGGCGCCGAACCCGAACCCGAACCCGCCGAAGCCGGACGACGTCCGAGGCGGCCAGTCGCCCTACGACCTCGGCGTCACGCGCGACCCGTCCTTCATGGCCGACCGCGCAAATCTGACCTGGGACACCCACCGCGGCGACGCCGAATTCGAGATGCCGCAGAGCGCCCGCTCGAACAACCCGCACCCGGACACCGGCGCACCGCCCCGCAACAACCTCAATCGGGCCACGATCCGCCGGATGTTCGACGCCTCCGGCATCGACGCGCTGGTCAACCACCCGAACCCGGACGAGCTGACCAGCGCCGAGCGCCAGGCCCGCGACGAGTTCGACCGCCTCCTGCGCGGCGCCGACGGACGACTGCTGACCGGCCCCGACCTGGCACAGCGCATGAACGACCTGGCACTGCGCGGCCGGGACATGACCGGCGCTCCCCGCTACCCGATCAACTCGGGATACGCGGGCCAGATCGTGCACTTCGCGAGCCCGACGCTGGACAACCACTTCCCCGACGGCGTCTACATCAACCTGCAGGGTTATCCGGACTTCACCACCTACGCGGTGCGCACCATCAATCTTCCGCACACCGTCGTCGCCCCGCCCAAGCGCAGCGATTTCCCGCCCGGCCCGGATGGCACCAAGAAATTCAAGGAAGCCCGCCAGGAAGCGAACGACGACCAGCGCAAGCTCGATATTCGCCAGGCCAACGCGGAATTCCGAAACGATCCGATGTGGGCCGGCGTCCGCCCGGGCCGCAGCGCTCCCGGATACGTCTGGCACCACGTCGAGGGCACACGCACCATGATGCTCATACCGTTCGCAGTACACTACGCGGTGAAACATCACGGTGGTATCGCCAGCGCCATGGCCCCCGATCCCGCGTCCGGCAACCCTGGAGTCCAGCCTTGACCGTCGAATTGACGCCGCGAGGAACCCTCTCGGAAGAAGCCCTGCGCGAACTCGAGGAAAAACTCGGGTTCGCCCTGCCGGCCGAATACCGTGCCTGGCTCGCCGCCACCAACGGTGCCGAGTTCCCGGTCGCCGCCCAGCTCATGCCGCGTGGCCTGGACCCGGAGGACGACCTCTACGGCCACCGCACCGGCGGCGATCCGCAGACCGAACTGCTCTACGCCCACGGCTATTGCCGCGACGTGCTCACCCTGGATTATCTGCCGGTCACCCGCCTCACCACCGGAATCGTGGCGATCAAGGTGACCGAACCCGAATGCGGCTCGCTCTGGTATTGGAGCGAGTCGACCCTCGACACCGACGAGGAATACACCCCCGAATACATCTCGACCCACCTGCTCCGCCGGGTGGCCGATACCTTCGCCCAATTCCTGGAGCTGTGGGAGATCGACCCGACCTCCCCGTTCCTGGATTCGGCAGATCCGGAACGGACCGCGCCATGACCGATATCGGTGCCGCGGCCGGCGACTCGCCGGCCGCCGAATTCGCGGGTTCGATCGTCGATTTCGGCCGCACCTCGCGCAGTCGGGTCTACCCCGACGGAGTCTTCGTCGACCTGTACGGATTCCCGGATTTCCTGCCGTACGCGCGGGTGGTGATCGAGGCCGCGCCGATCCCGCCGGGGCTCGGTGTCGACGAGGCCAGGGTCACCGACGTACTCGCGGCCAACCTCGCGGCGGCCGGCACCGGCGATCCGCTGTACCGGGACCTCGTGGAGACGGCGACCCCGCGCGGCTGGACCTGGCACCACGCGCCGCACGCGCGCCGGCTGTACCTGATCCCGGTGGACGTCAAGAACGCGATGCGCCACCACGGCGGGGTGGCCACGATGACGTCGGTCGACCGGGACCGCACCGGCCTGTGGAGCCCGGTCGAGCAGGCCCGGGTGCCGGTCACGCTGCACGTCGGCCGACCACTGACCGACGTCGACCTGACCCACCTGGAGGGCAAGTACCTCAAGTACCGACTCCCGGACGCCTACCGGGCGTTGCTGATCGACAACGGCGGCGGCCCGCCGGCCCGCCCGGCGGTGCACCCGCGCCACGGGTTCGTGGTCGACCAGCAGTTCTTCAACCTCTACGGCGCCTACGACCCGTACGACCTGCTGGACGTGGCGGCCCGGTTCACCGACCGGTTGACCGCCGACTTCCTGGCCGTCGCGTGGGTCCAGGGCGGCGCACTGGTGCTCAAGACCCAGGGGCAGGACGCCGGTTCGGTCTGGTACTGGGACAACGACGACCGCTACGCCCGACAGGGCGACACCCCGGAGGCGACCGTCGCGCTGCTGTCCCGGCTCGCCGACGACGTCGGCACGCTGCTGGCCGACGCGTTGGTCCAAGTGCCGGGCGAACTCGACGAGATCGCCCGCACCGCGGCCGCCGGCGGCCGCTACCGGCCGATCGTCGTCGACCACGCGGGCGCGGGTCTGCCCGCCGACCTGCGACCCTGACGCGGCATCACGAAGGGAACGGACGAGACCGATGTTCGACAATCAGCTGCCGCCCGGCGTCGGTGCGGCGTTGCAACGCCCCGGCCGGGAGCCGATGACGGCGGTGAGCGCGCACACCACGCTCGTGGACCTGCACCCGGCCGTGACCGCGCTCCTGGACCGGACCGAGCCCGCGATGCGCTCGGTGTTCCACGGGCGTTGCCCGGACGCGGCGTTGTTGTCCGAGGTCGCGGTCGAGGCGGAGGCGTCGTTGGCCGCCGAGGGTGTGCACGACCCCGACCACGACGCGGTGCTCGACCGGATGCGGCACCTGCTGCGCGGCGCGGCGCTGGCCGCGATCCTGCTGCGCGAGCCGAACGACCCCGCGCACGAGCGGCCGATCCCGCCGTGTTCGTCCTGCGCGCCCGCGCTGGCCGATCTGGGCGTGACGATCCTGGAGGTGCCCGCGTCATGAGCGATCGTTTTCCCGAGGCCGTGGCCCAGGCCCTGACGGCCACCGGCTGGCAGCCCGGCATCCACATCCCGGAAGAGGAACTGCTGCGCTGGTACCGGGCGTTGGGCACGGCCGGGATCGATGTCCCGCCGAGCGCGATCAAGGCCCTGTGGGAGTTCGGCGGGATGACGGTGCATCAGTACGGGCCCGGCACGGACATGTCGCGGATGCCGTTCCGGATCGACCCGCTGGTCGGGCTGTACGCGGGCGACGTGCTCGCGGCGTACGGCGCGGCGCTGGGCCGGCCGCTCACCCCGGTCGGCGAATACGACCTGGGGCGCGGCCGGTTGACGATGGATCCGCGCGGCGCGGTGTACCTGTGGTGGGGCGACCTGTGGCACGTGGCCGACACATTCGACGGCGCGCTGATCGCGCTGATCGAGGGCCGGCGGCCCACCCGCCTGAACCTGACGCCCGCCCGGGAGCCGCTGCCCCCGAAGCCGATCGACGAGCGCGAGGCCCGGGACAAGGCCCGACGGCACGTGGTCGGCGGCGGCCCGCATGCGCCGGTCGACTTCGTGATGAGCGAGTTCGAGTACGGCTGGCTGGTCCAGCCGATCTTCGCCGACCCCGACCCGATGGCCAACGTGGGCGCCGGCCAGTGGATCATCGACCGCCGCAACGGTCGGGTGACCCTGTGGCCGAGCCTGCCCCCCGAGAACATCCTGGCCCTGTTCCGCGAACGCCACGTGGACGTGTAGCGCCCGGCGGCAACCGGCCCCCACGCCGATGCGCCCCGGAACCGCGTGGGTTCCGGGGCGCATCGGTGGTTCGGTGCGTCGACCGCTCGTGTCGACTCGATCCGACTACTTCACGTTGACCTTGTTGAGGCCGTAGCCGGGGATGTGCAACTTCCCGCCCAGTTGGGCGTACATCGAACTCTCCACGTTCGTGAAGAAGACGATCGGCACGTTGATCGGCGGCGGGCTCTCGGGCGTGAAGGTGATCGGGATGATCCCGAAGATGTTGCCCTTGAGGTACTTCACGTACATCGTCGTCGGGATGTCCGCGTCCATCCAGGACTTGCTGCCCTCGTCGGACGAGATGACGACGTCCTTGCCGCCCTCCTCCTTCACCGTCATGGACATGTTCCAGATGTCGATGCCCTTGGACACCGTGAACTTGAGCGCGTTCTCCTCGACCCCGGTGAGCGTCCGGACCTTGACCACGCCCTCGTAGTTCAGCCCGGCCATGGCCAGCAGGCTGGACTTGAGGACCAGGGGGTCCACCGCGACCGGCGGGATCCCGTTGCCGCTCTTGGCGTTCACGGGACCCTGGACCGGACACGGGAAGGGCGACTTGCCGTCCTTCGGCGCGGCCGACGACGACGTGGCCGACGGCTTGGCCGACGTCGTCGTGGGCCTGGTCGAGGGTTTGCCCGACGCCGAAGCGGAGGGCGTCGACTTGGCCGCCGGCGGCGCGGCCGAGGCCGAGCCGCCCGAGGCCGCCAACGGCGCGGCGGGTGCGGCGGGTGCGGTGGGTGCCGTCGATGCCGGCGCGGACGGCTTGATCCCGGGCAGGCCGAGACCGGGCAACCCGGGCAGCGTCAACTCGGGCAGTTTCAGCTCCGGCAGCTTCAACTCGGGCAGCTTGAACGCCGGTTCCCCGCTTTCCGGTGCCTTGCCTTCCGGCGCCTTGGACGTGCCGGCCCTCGGGTCGGCCGCCGGGCTCTGCGCGGCGGTGGGTTGCCCCGCCGCGGACCGTGTCTGCGCCGCCTTGCCGGCGGGGGTCGAACCCGCCGACGGGGCGGCCGTGCTGCTCGGCGCCGCGCTCGACGTGCTCGGCGTGGCCGACGCCGAACCCGGCGACGTGGTGGGACTCGCCGAGGCGCACGGCCCGTCCGCGTACGGGTTCTCGGGCAGTGGGTCGCTGGGCGACGCACTCGCGATCCCGACCAGTCCGACCACGCCGGCCATCGCGGCCACGATCACGGCGAGCGTGACCCTGGGGGCGGCCGTTCCCGCCGCCTTGTCACCGGGCCGGTCGGTCTCCGACCCGGTCGACGCTTCCCCCGAGGCATCGGGGGCCTTTCCGTTCAACGCGTCGGCCAGGAAGCCGTCCTCGACGAGCGTGTCGTCGACGTCGGCGCGGCCGTCGTGTCCGTCCCCGGCGTCGTCACCACGGCGCTCGTCGTCCTCGTCGTCCGACTGCTCGTTGTACGTCCAGGAGGTCGCGAGCATGCCACCGACGAGGCCGAGCAACATGCCCACGCCGAAGCCGCCGAAGGTCGCCACGATGAAGGACACGAGCGATACGAGGATCACGAAGATCCCGAGGTAGACCCGCGCCGCCGGGGTCAACCAGAGCGCGATTCCACACATGATCAGGATGGCGCCGATGAACAGCGCCGAGACGCCGCCGAACTGCGTCAGCCTGACCGTGACGTCACCCGCGCTGACGGATGCGTACGGGGCCCACAGGATGGGTCCCGCAGCCAGGATGGTGAAGAGTCCGGCCCAGAACGGCCGGGCCGATCGCCACTCCCGAAACGCGCGCAGGCAGCGCACGACCGCATGGGGATGCCGCTGTTCTGCGGTCACTGTTCAACTCCCTGGAATGCCGCCTCGATACGACTGACCGGCTGTGGGCGACGAGGCGCCCACAGCCGACGGAACGTCAGAAGCACTCCTTGCTACCGCCGCCGACCTCCAGGTGGAGGTCCTTGAGGTAGAACCGGCCCGCCTGCACGAGCCAGGCCGACTGCTTGACGTCGGTGAACGTCGCCTTGTTGGCCTGCTGGCCGAACATCGTGGGGTGGCCGTTGCCGATGGTGGCCGGACCCTTGCCCCCCGAGCCCTTGGCCATGGTCGACGCGTCGACGCCGATGTCGATGTTCTCGAACACCGCGTCGCCGTCGAGGCCGTCCATCGAGAGGGTCATGTTGTCGGCCTCGGCCTTGGTGCCCTTGCCGCCGGCCTCGATCCGGAGCACGATGCCGAACGGCCCCTTGACCGACTGGCAGAGGTTGGTGATGTCGGCGTGGCCGATCGCGGCGGTCGCGACCGGCACGTCGGCGCCCTTGTTCCGCTTGAGGAAGTCCCCGAACTGGGAGAAGTCCGTCGCCTCCATCTTGTCGGCGCGGACCTTGAAGTTGCCGCCGCCCACGGTGATGTTCACCGGGACCACACCGTTCGCGACGCCCGCGAACATGCCCACGGTCATTGCCGCGACCGGCAGGAGCACGATGCCGAATCGCTTCCAGCGGGTCTTGCCGCTACCCGTCTGAACCTTCTTGTCCATGGTCCTCCTCGGGACAGAGTCCCCTCCTCATGCGGACCAGGGCCGCACGTGGCGGGGCATGGAGGGAGGGCCTGCCTGTCCCGGGAAGGACCGGCGCGGCCTGGATGGGGAGGTCCGCGTCCGCGCCACCGACCGGCTGCCGGGGCGAATGGGACACGGATCGAGCGGCCCGATCATCTTTCACGACCGGGTCGGCACACAAGAGGTTCGTTACCGGCGGGTAACGCGGTCCGTCGAACGCCGCTCGCCACCGGATCACAGCGCGGTATCGAGACGCATGTCCGTCGATCCGATTTTGTGGGATAAGTCCGTTAACGGATCACCCGGAGGTCACCAAAAGACACGCAGGGCGAGGGAAATGACCCATAGTCAAAGATGGGTAAAGACAACGCCCCGGCCGCTCTCGGAATCGAGAACGACCGGGGCTTCATCGACAAAGCGAGCGAGCGCGGCCGGCGGCCGGAACGGCGCCCGAAACGCCGCTCGGAGCGGTGTCCGACGCAACCGGACCGCGGTGCTGACGCAGACTCAGAAAAGCACGCCCGCAAGGGCCATGCGCGCCTTCGGCACCCGGGGGTCGTCGGCGCCGACGATCTCGAACAGCTCCAGCAGGTGCACCCGCGCCTTGTTCCGCTCGTCGCCCGAGGTCCGCCGCACGGTCTCCACGAGTCGGGCGAACGCCTCGTCGGCGCGGCCGTCCAGGATGTCCACGTCGGCGGCGAGGGTCTGTACGGCGACGTCGTCCGGGTGCTCGGCGGCGTCCGCCCGGGCCTTGTCCGCGTCCACACCCTGGGTGCGCAGCAGGAGTTCGGTATTGATCAGGCCGAGCTTGGCCTCGGCGTGCGCGGGGTGGTCGGAGAGCACGTTGCGGAACGCCTGGGCCGCGCCGTCCAGATCGCCGGCCTCCAGCGCCTCGTCGGCGGGCGCGAGCAGCGGGTCGCCGGGGGGCTCCTCCTCGGACTCGGCGTCGTCGGGGGCCTCGGCCGGTGCGCCGTCGACCACCACACCGGTCAGCCCGAAGCGCTCCTCGCCGAGTTGGACGAGCTGGTCGAGCACCTGGCGCGCCTGCTGCTCGGGCACCACGCCCTGGAACAGCGGGGCGAGCTGGCCGCCGAGCACCGCCATCACGGCGGGGATGCCCTGGATCCCGAACTCCTGGGCCAGGCGCGGGTTGGCGTCGACGTCGATCTTGGCGAGCACGAAGCGGCCGGCGTACTCCTCGGCCAACCGCTCCAGGAGCGGGCTCAGCTGCTTGCACGGCTGGCACCACTCGGCCCAGAAGTCGATCACGACGGGTGCCTGCTGGGAGAGCGCGAGCACATCGGTCTCGAAGGTGGCCTCGGTGACGTCGATGACGACCCGTTGGCCACCGGCCGCGGCGGCGGGCTTCCCGGCCGGGGCGGCCGCACGCTTGGCGGCATTGTCGGCGGCGGCCTTGACCGCCCCGAGATCGACTACTCCGCGCATGGACATGTTCCGTGGCTGCATGTAGACATCTTCCCCCGAGAGCAAGGCGAACGATGCACGGGGCGACCCACCGGCACACGCACGAGTTCCCGTCGCGCCCCGGTCCCCGCAGGATGCGGGCCCCGGGACGGACGACGACCCTTGACAGGTCGTCAGTCGCGATCGTGTGCTCGAATCCCCATCCAGGCACCGCGATTCGCTACGGCTCGTAGCGTAAGGGGAGCGCCGGGCGGAATGCGACCGTAGGATCCCCAATGGCGGATGTGAGTTGCGCCACCGGAGCGGATCGGGACCGGGAACCGTACCAGCCGGTAACATGACCGCCCGTGCACGACGAATCGGCGGAACCGGTGGAACGACGGGCGGTCGGCGCGCCCCCACAGCGCATCGGGCGCCCCCGCAGCACCACCGCGGACGACGCGATCCTGGCCGCGGCGCGCGCACTCCTCGCCGAGGGCGGCTGGGCGGGGCTGGCCATGGGCGACGTCGCCACGCGCGCGGGCGTGGCCAAGACCACGCTGTACCGCCGCTGGCACTCCAAGCACGACCTGGCCATCGCCGCCGTCGCGGAGATGCTGGACACGCTGCACCTGCCGGATCGGGGCCCGGATCTACGCGCGGACATCGAGGACGTGGTCCGCCGCTTCGCCGCACTCCTCGGCCGCCCCGAGATGCGCACGGCCCTGATGGGCCTGGTGGCCGACTCCACCAGCGACCCGGCCCTACGACGGCGCATCCGCGAGGAAATCGTCGACCCCCAAAAACGCCTGGTGGTCGAAGGCCGATCCCGAGCCAAAGCCAGAGGCGAAATCACCGCCCCGGGCGACATAGACGTAGACCTGATCTTCGACGTAATCGCCGGCACGGTGGTCCAACACATCCTGGTAAGCGCCGAACCCGCCTCCGACAACTGGGTCCAACGCTTCACCACATTCGTAGTAACCGGCCTACTCCCAGCCAACCCGTAAGCCCACCGCGCCCAAAAGCACCTCCAGCCCAAGCCCACCTCGACCGAAGCCCGGCTCAACTCCCCCAGGGGCCCACCCGGCCAACCCAAGCAAACCCAGCCCGGCCGGCGCTTGAGGCCACCTCGGCCAAAGGCCGGGTCGACTCCCCCAGGAGCCCACCCGGCCAACCCAAGCAAACCCAGCCCGGCCGGCGTTTGAGGCCACCTCGGCCAAAGGCCGGGTCGACTCCCCCAGGAGCCCACCCGGCCAACCCAAGCAAACCCAGCCCGGCCGGCGTTTGAGGCCACCCGGCTCGGGCTCAGAAGCGCGCGGGCTCCGTGTACGTGCCCCACTCCTCCCGAAGAACGTCACAGATCTCCCCGAGCGTCGCCTCCACCCGAGCCGCCGCCAACATCGGCGGCACCAGATTCCCCGACCCCCGCGCAACATCCCGCATCGCACCAAGCGCCGAGTCCACCGCAGCCTGATCCCGCGCGCCCCGCCGCTTCCCGAGCATCGCCACCTGGTCCCGCTCGACCTCGTGGCTGACCCGCATGATCTCCAGGTCCCCCGTCACCGACCCCTCGTGGCAGTTGACCCCGACGACCCGCTTGTCGCCCTTCTCCACCGCCCGCTGGTAGCGGAACGCCGACTCGGCGATCTCCCCGGTGAACCACCCGTCCTCGATGCCGCGCAGGATGCCCGACGTCATCGGCCCGATCGGGTGCGGCGAACTCTCGCCCAGCTCGCGGATCTTCGCGAACGTCGCCTCCGCCTCGGCCTCCAGCCGATCCGTCAATGCCTCCACGTACCACGACCCGCCCAGCGGGTCGGCCACCGCCGCGACGCCGGTCTCCTCCATCAGCACCTGCTGCGTGCGCAGCGCGATCTCCGCGGCCTGCGCACTCGGCAGCGCCAGCGTCTCGTCCAGCGCGTTCGTGTGCAGCGAGTTCGTCCCGCCGAGCACCGCCGCGAGCGCCTCGACCGCGGTGCGCACCACGTTGTTGTACGGCTGCTGCGCAGTCAGCGACACGCCCGCTGTCTGGGTGTGGAAGCGCAGCCACTGCGCCTTCGCGGTCTTCGCGCCATACACGTCGCGCATCCACCGCGCCCAGATCCGGCGCGCCGCGCGGAACTTGGCGATCTCCTCGAAGAAGTCCACGTGCGCGTCGAAGAAGAACGACAACCCGGGACCGAAGACGTCCACGTCCATCCCGCGCGACAGCCCGAGCTCCACGTAGCCGAACCCGTTGGCCAGCGTGTACGCCAGCTCCTGCGCGGCCGTCGCCCCCGCCTCGCGGATGTGGTACCCGGACACCGACAGCGGCTTGTACGCCGGGATCTTCTCGGCGCAGTACTCCATCAGGTCGCCGATCAACCGCAGGTGCGGCTCGGGCGCGAACAGCCACTCCTTCTGCGCGATGTATTCCTTGTAGATGTCGGTCTGCAGCGTGCCGTTGAGGGTGCCGATGTCCACGCCCTGCCGCTCCGCCGCGACCAGGTACATGCAGAACGCCGGCACCGCCGGCCCGGAGATGGTCATCGACGTGGTCACGTCGCCCAGCGGGATGTCGCGGAAGAGCACGTCCATGTCGGCCGCCGAGTCCACCGCGACGCCGCAGTGCCCGACCTCGCCGAGCGAGCGCTCGTCGTCGCTGTCCCGGCCCATCAGGGTCGGCATGTCGAAGGCGACGGAGAGCCCGCCGCCGCCGGCCGCCAGGATCATCCGGTAGCGCTCGTTGGTCTGTTCCGCGTTGCCGAAGCCGGCGAACTGCCGGATGGTCCACGCCCGGCCCCGGTAGCCGGTCGCGTACAGGCCGCGGGTGTACGGAAATTCGCCCGGCCAGCCGATCCGCTCGAAACCGGCGTAGGGCTGGTCCGCGGGCGGGCCGTAGACCGGCTCGACCTCGAGTTCGGAAAGCGTGGTGCGGCGCATGCCGTCGTTGCGGACCTTGTCGTAGCGGTCCTGCCAGCGCCGCCGACCCTCTTCGATGTCCTCGGTGTTCACGTGGCTCCCGTCCGATGCCGTCGTCGTAGGACCCATTCCCGCGCGGCACCGGAAAAATTACTAGGACGTCCTAGTAAATGTCCAAGCACCCCCGAAAATATGCCCACCTCCCGATAACGCCGAAGCCCCCGACGAGGTGTCGGGGGCTTCGTGGGCACGGCCGCGAGCGCGGCGGCGGCCGGTCAGGCGGTGGCCGGCGCCGCGGTCGGCTCGACCAGCTTGTGCTTCATCTTGTAGTCGAAGACGAACGGGCCGAACGGCGGGATCGCGGCGACGAACGCGAGCAGCGTGGTCTTGTTGTCCCACGAGAGCTTGGTGCGCGCGTCCATCATGGCCAGCAGGTACAGGATGAACAGGACCGCGTGCAGCAGGCCCAGCGGCATGACGAGGTTGATGTCCGAGATCCGGCTCAGCAGCGAGCCGAAGACGAGCAGGATCAGAAACGAACAACCCTCGGCGATCGAGATCACCTTGAAGCGGCCGGAGGCGGTGGAAAGCATGGGGGGATCCTCGGGGGAAGCGGGTACGGAACGGGCTGACTGCGAGCGGCTCAGGCGCCGGCGGCGGCGGTGGCGAGGCCGCGCTCGTGGACCGCCTCGACGGCCTTGCGCTCGGCGAAGAACGACGCGAGCGGAACGGTGCCGGCGAGCATCATCAGCAGCATGCGCTCGAACTTCCACTTCATCTTGCTGCTGAGGTCGAAGGTGACGACGAGGTAGATCATGTAGAACAGGCCGTGCGCCTGGCTGACGTAGAGCGTCGCCTTCTCGCCGGTGTCGAACCCGTACTTCAGGACCATGCACAGGCACAGGACCAGGAGCATGCACCCGGTGATCCAGGCCATCACTCGGTAGCGGGTCAATACGGCAGGCTTCACGGCAGCACCTTCGGTAACGGCGGGCTCGACGTCGTCGTCGACCGCTTTTCACAATGGCGCATGCAGCTTACGTCGCCGGCACCGGGGTCCCCGAATCCGCCCCCTCCCCCGCCGTGCCCCCGTCCCTCGCCTCGTTCTTCGCCTCGTCCTTCGCCTCCGCCTCCGGCTCGACCACGAAGTCGCCGGCGTCCACCCGCAACACCCGCAGCAGGTCGAACAGCTGGGCGCACTGCTCGGCGGTGTACGCGCCGAGCCCGAACTCGCGCGCGGTCAGGTCCCGGGTGGCCCGCTCGGTGACGTCGCGCCCCTTGTCCGTGATCACCGCGAGTACGCCGCGGCCGTCGCGCGGGTTCGGCCGACGGGCGACCAACTCGGCCTGCTCCAGGCGGTCGATCGTGTTGGTCACACTCGTCGGGTGCACCATCAGGCGCTCGCCGATCCGGGACAGCGGCAGCGAGCCGGTCCGGCTGAAGGTGAGCAGGACCAGGGCCTCGTAGCGGGCGAAGGTCAGGCCGTACGGCTTGAGCACCGCGTCGGCGCCGGCGAGCAGAATCTGCTGGGCACGCATGATCGAGGTGATGGCGACCATCGGCGGACACTCGCCCCAGTGCTCTCGCCAGTGCTCGTCGGCACGGGTGATCGGATCGAAGGGAAGGTTCAGTGGCTTCGGCACGGGCCGAGCGTAGTGGAGGTTACCGATCGGTCACGTGGCCGTCTCACAGCGTGCGGCGCGACGCGCGGCAACCAAAGGGTCATTCAAGTTTCAACTAACTCCGGTATTCTTGGTTCATGACCGATGTCGAGCCCAGATGGCTGAGCGATGAAGACCAGCACGTCTGGCGCCAGATCATCGCCGTGATCAACATGCTGCCGGCGCGGCTGGAGCGCGAACTCCAGCGCACGCACGGCCTGTCCCTGCACGACTACCAGATCCTGGTGCAGATCTCGGAGCACCCGCGGCAGGAGGTGCGGCTGAGCGATCTGGCCGAGGCGACCCAGCAGTCCAAGAGCCGGCTCTCGCACCAGATGACCCGGATGGAGAACGCGGGCCTGGTCGCGCGCCGCAACTGTCCGACGGACCGCCGCGGGGCCTACGCGGTGCTCACCGAGGAGGGCTGGGCCGCGCTCCGGGCCGCCGCGCCCACGCACGTCGAGAGCGTCCGCGAGCACCTGATGGACGTGATGACGCCGGCCCAAAAACAGATGGTCGGCGAAGCGTTCGGAGCGGTGGCCGCCCACCTGCGCCCCGCCGCCCGCGCCACGGTCTGCCCCTCCACAGAAGAATGCGGGACAGGCTGACGCCTGTGTCGACCCACCTCGTGCCGGCCGTCCTCAAACGCCGGACGGGCTGAGACATGTCGGCCCGGTTCGGCTCGCCGTCCTCAAACGCGGGACAGGCTGACGCCTGTCGACCCGGCTCGGATCGGCCGTCCTCAAACGCCGGACGGGCTGAGACATGTCGGCCCGGTCCGGCTCGCCGTCCTCAAACGCCGGACGGGCTGAATTGCTCGGCTCCCCTGCTTGAGCTGCGGTCACCGGATCGCAGCCTACGAGCCCGCCCAAACCAACCCCCAGCCCGTCCAAACCGCAGCCCACACGCCGGGCCAAAGCAACCCCAGCCCGTCCGGCGTCTGAGGACGGCAAGCCGACCCGCGCCCACCACGCGAAAAGCGAAACCGCAGCTCACGCACCAAACCAAGCCCCACCAAGCCCGTCCGGCGCTTGAGGACGGCGAGCCGAACCGGGCCCACCACGCGAAAAGCGAAGCCGCGAGGCCGCTAGGCGCCCAGGCCCGTGATCAGTTCGTCCGCGGCCGAGTACGGGTCCGTGGACCCGGACAGCACGTGGTCGGCCAACTCCTCCAACCGCCGCCCACCCCGCAGGTCGCCGATCCGCGCCCGCAGTGCGGTGACCGCGATCGCCTCCACCTCGTCCGCCACCCGCCGCCGACGCCGCAGCCGCAGTTCGCCGCCCGCCTCCATCCAGGCCCGATGCTTCTCCAGCGCCTCGACCACCTCGTCGACACCCTCCCCGCGCGAGGCCACGGTCTTGACGATCGGCGGACGCCAGTCCCCCGGCCCCCGCGCCTCGCCGAGCGAGAGCATGTGGCCGAGTTCACGCGCGGTCGTCGCCGCACCGTCCCGGTCCGCCTTGTTCACCACGTACAGGTCGCCGATCTCCAGGATCCCCGCCTTGGCCGCCTGAATCCCGTCGCCCATGCCCGGCGCCAACAGCACCACCGTGCTGTCCGCCATCGAGGCGATCTCCACCTCCGACTGGCCGACCCCCACCGTCTCCACGATCACCACATCGCACCCCGCCGCGTCCAGCACACGCAGCGCCTGCGGCGTGGACCAGGCCAGCCCGCCGAGGTGCCCGCGCGAGGCCATCGAGCGGATGTACACGCCCGGGTCGGTCGCATGGTCCTGCATTCGCACCCGGTCCCCGAGCAGCGCGCCGCCCGAGAACGGCGAGGACGGGTCCACCGCGAGCACGCCGACCCGCCGACCCAGCCGGCGATACGCGCTCACCAGCGCGGTCGTGGACGTCGACTTGCCCACCCCGGGCGAGCCGGTCAGCCCGATCACGTAGGCGTTGCCGGTCAGCGGCGCGAGCGCGGCCATCACCTCGCGCAGCCGCGGCGAGGCGTCCTCGACCATCGAGATCAGCCGGGCCACCGCCCGCGGCTTGCCCTCCCGGGCCTGGGCCACCAACGTCGCGACATCCATCCCCGACCTCATGCGCCACCGCTTCCCTGCTCGGATATGCCGAAACGACCCCGCAGTCGGCGAGGCGCCACACCGCAGTGCGCGTCCCGCGACTGCGAGATCGTTTCAGGTGGATCGATCACACGGAACCGTACGGTCGCTCAGGCGCCCGGAACGGTGAGGATCAGCGCGTCGCCCTGGCCACCGCCACCGCACAGCGCCGCCGCACCCGTGCCGCCGCCGCGGCGCTTGAGCTCCAGCGCCAGGTGCAGCACCACGCGGGCGCCGGACATGCCGATCGGGTGGCCGAGCGCGATCGCGCCACCGTTGACGTTGACCTTGTCCGTGCTCACCCCGAGGTCGCGCATCGACTGCACGGCCACCGCCGCGAACGCCTCGTTGATCTCGATCAGGTCGAGGTCGTCGACGGTCAGGCCCTGCTTGCCCAGCGCGTGCTTGATCGCGTTCGAGGGCTGCGACTGGAGCGAGTTGTCCGGGCCCGCCACGTTGCCGTGCGCGCCGATCTCGGCCAGCCACTCCAGGCCCAGTTCCTCGGCCTTGGCCTTGCTCATCACCACGACCGCGGCGGCGCCGTCGGAGATCTGCGAGGACGTACCCGCGGTGATCGTGCCATCCTTGCTGAACGCCGGACGCAGCTTGCCCAGCGACTCGGCGGTGGTGTCCGGGCGGATGCCCTCGTCGGCGGCGAACACGACCGGCTCGCCCCGGCGCTGCGGAATCTCCACCGGCACGATCTCGGCGTCGAAGATCCCGTTCTTCGCGGCGGCCGCGGCGCGCTGGTGGGACAGCGCGCCCACCGCGTCCTGCTCCTCGCGCGAGATGTCCAGCTTCGTGTTGTGGTGCTCGGTCGACTCGCCCATCGGGATGTTGTCGAACGCGTCGGTGAGGCCGTCGTAGGCCATCGCGTCGAGCATCTCGACCGCGCCGTACTTGAAGCCCTCGCGCGACTTGGGCAGCAGGTGCGGGGCGTTGGTCATCGACTCCATGCCGCCCGCGACCACGATGTCGAACTCGCCCGCGCGGATCAGCTGGTCGGCCAGCGCGATCGCGTCCAGGCCGGACAGACAGACCTTGTTGACGGTGAGCGAGGGCACGTTCATCGGAATGCCGGCCTTGACCGACGCCTGTCGGGCGGGCATCTGCCCGGCGCCCGCCTGGAGCACCTGGCCCATGATCACGTACTGGACCTGGTCCCCGGTGACGCCCGCGCGCTCGAGCGCGGACTTGATCGCGATGGCGCCGAGGTCGGTGCCGGAGAAGCCCTTGAGGGAGCCGAGCAGTCGACCCATGGGGGTACGGGCCCCGGCGACGATGACAGAACCGGCCATGAGGGTGGCCTCCACAACTTTATGGTCGGGGTGCCATCGCCAGGCGGGCCGGGCGACGTGCGGCATCCCCGCGACGGACGTGAAGTTGTTCCGGAACCTACCCGGAAGGGCGCCGACCGGTGCAGGGGGCCCCGATGTGACGGAACCCACCCTCACGCCCGGCACGAATCGGGTGTGCTCTCGCCCATAGTCTCGTGACGAAGGGTCGGGTATCTACTCGCAGGTAACCCGCATTTCTCGACGGCCTCGGGAGGCCATGGTGCTCACGCGTATCGATCACATCGGCATCGCCTGTCACAACCTCGACGAGACGGTGGACTTCTACACAACGACCTACGGATTCGAGGTGTTCCACACCGAGATCAACGAGGAGCAGGGCGTCCGCGAGGCGATGCTCAAGATCAACGAGACCTCGGACGGCGGCGCGTCCTACCTCCAGCTCCTGGAGCCGATCCGCGAGGACTCCGCGGTCGGCAAGTGGTTGGCCAAGAACGGCGAGGGTGTGCACCACATCGCGTTCGGCACCGCCGACGTGGACGGGGACGCGGCGGCGATCGGGGCCAAGGGCGTCCGGGTGCTGTACGACGAGCCCCGGCGTGGTTCGATGGGTTCGCGCATCACGTTCCTGCACCCCAAGGACTGTCACGGCGTGCTCACCGAACTGGTGACCTCGGCCGCGCCCGACACGGAGCACTGAGCCACCGGGCCCGGCGTCGACCACCGGGCCCGGGATTCGGCCCGCGACATCACGCGGCCACTCGTCACACAGCGCGCGACCGCGCGCGACCACCCGTGACAGCGCATGACCGCGCACGACAGCGCGCCGACCCGCGGCATCCCGCGGCGGCGCCCGACCGGCCGCGCCATCCCGCGGAGCCGGCGGCTCGTCAACAGACAGATCGTCAAAGCGGCGGCGCAGTTCCTGTGACTTCGCCCCTTGTCGCTTTTATGCCGAACGCCTAGCGTTACCAGCGAGTAAGTTCAGCGAAGCTCGGCAATCCCTCATGTTTCTCATGCTTCAACCGCCGACCCATGGAGGCCGACGATGAAGGAGATCCTCGACGCCATCCTCGCGGGGGACACCCCCAAGGAGGCGTACGCAGCGCTCCCGCTTCCCGACTCGTACCGCGCCGTCACCGTCCACAAGGACGAGGAGACGATGTTCGAGGGCGTGGAATCGCGGGACAAGGATCCGCGTCAGTCGCTGCACGTCGATGACGTGCCGCTGCCCGAACTCGGCCCCGGCGAAGCCCTCGTCGCCGTGATGGCCAGTGCGATCAACTACAACACCGTGTGGACCTCGCTCTTCGAGCCGGTCTCCACGTTCCGCTTCCTGGAGAAGTACGGCCGCGCGTCCGACCTGTCCAAGCGGCACGATCTGCCGTACCACGTGGTCGGCTCCGACCTCGCGGGCGTGGTCCTGCGCACCGGCGCGGGCGTCAACGCCTGGAAGCCCGGCGACGAGGTGGTCGCGCACTGCCTGTCCGTCGAGCTGGAGAGCCCCGACGGGCACGCCGACACCATGCTCGACCCCGAGCAGCGGATCTGGGGCTTCGAGACCAACTTCGGCGGCCTCGCCCAGATCGCCCTGGTCAAGAGCAACCAGCTGATGCCGAAGCCGGCGCACCTGTCGTGGGAAGAGGCCGCCTCGCCGGGCCTGGTCAACTCGACGGC
This sequence comes from Embleya australiensis, assembly GCF_051903075.1. Classification (NCBI taxonomy): domain Bacteria; kingdom Bacillati; phylum Actinomycetota; class Actinomycetes; order Kitasatosporales; family Streptomycetaceae; genus Embleya; species Embleya australiensis. Next base: position 5,006,005 of record NZ_CP182422.1, on the reverse strand, counting down.
GTACCGCCAGCTCGTCTCGCGCAACGGCGCGGGCATGAAGCAGGGCGACAACGTGCTGATCTGGGGCGCCTCCGGCGGCCTGGGCTCGTACGCGACGCAGTTCGCCCTGGCCGGCGGCGCGACGCCGATCTGCGTGGTGTCCTCCGAGGACAAGGCGCAGTTGTGCCGGGACATGGGCGCCGAGCTGGTGATCGACCGGCGGGCCGAGGACTTCCGCTTCTGGAAGGACGAGCACACCCAGGACACCCGCGAGTGGAACCGGTTCGGCAAGCGCATCCGCGAACTCACCGGCGGCGAGGACGTGGACATCGTCTTCGAGCACCCGGGCCGCGAGACGTTCGGCGCCTCGGTCTACGTCACCCGCAAGGGCGGCACCATCGTGACCTGCGCCTCGACGTCGGGCTACATGCACGAGTACGACAACCGCTACCTGTGGATGAGCCTGAAGCGGATCGTCGGCTCGCACTTCGCCAACTATCGGGAGGCCTGGGAGGCCAACCGGCTCGTGGCGAAGGGTAGGATTCACCCGACGTTGTCGCGCACCTACGCTCTGGAAGAGACGGGCCAGGCGGCCCGGGACGTCCACCGGAACCTGCACCAGGGCAAGGTGGGCGTACTGTGTCTCGCACCGGAGGAGGGCCTGGGGGTTCGGGACGTCGAGATGCGCGCGCGGCATATCGACGCCATCAACCGCTTTCGTAACGTCTGACGGCGGTCCCTGGATCTGAGACCATTCTCCCTGGTAGTCAATGCGGTACGGGCGGTTCCGGATGGTTTTCGGGGTCGTTTCGTCACCAACCGGTCGGAAACGGCCGATTTGCAGTACTGAAACGTACGCGGCCAGGGGATGGAGTGGGACCCCACAGTGCGGGGCTACGACCGCTACCAAGTCGACGAGCATCTCGAACAGCTCGACGACGAGATCAAGCGGCTGAAGAAGGAGCGCGACGACACCGTCGCCCACGCGGAGGACCTCGGCTATCAGGTCGAGGTTCTCCGCGCGAAGCTGCATGACCTTCGCCGCCAGCTCGCCACACCCCGATTCGACAGCATCGGCGGCCAGGCCGAGCAGATGTTGCGCAACGCGCAACTGCAGGCCGACCAGGTCCGTGCCGACGCCGAGCGCGAGTTGCAGGAGTCGCGCGCGACCACCCAGCGCCTGCTCCAGGAGGCCGCCGCCCGCTCGGCCCGGCTCGAGGCCGAGTGGCAGGCCGAGGTCATGGAGCGCCGCCGGCGCCTCGACGAGGAACTGGCCCAGGCGCGCCAGGCCACCGAGGCCCGGGTCAACGAGAACGTCGCGTGGGCCGAGCAGTTGCGCGCCCAGGCCGAGGAGCGCGCCCGCCAACTCCTGGACAACGCCCGCACCGAGGCCGAGCGGGTGGCTGCCGCCGCCCGCGAGCAGGCGGCCGGCACCAACGAGAGCACGCGCGCCGAGGTCGAGTCGCTGCTCTCGCGTGCGCAGAGCGACGCAGATCGGGTGGTCGCCGAGGCCAAGGCCCGGGCGAGCGCGGCCGTGGACCAGTCCGAGCAGTTGCGCACCGAGACCCGCACCCGCGCGGAGAGCCTGGTCGGCGACGCCCGGGTGGAGGCCGCCCGGATCATCGGCGAGGCCCGGGCCGAGGCCGAGCGGGTCACCGGTGAGGCCGGCGCCCGCGCCCAGGGCGCGTCCGAGAACACCGCGAAACTGCTCGAATCCGCCCAGTTCGAGATCGAGCGGCTGCGCGCCGAGGCGGCCGGCGAGGCGGACCGCCGCCAGGCGGAGGCCCAACGGCTGCTCCAGGGCGCCGAGGCCGAGGCGGGCGAGAAGCTCGGCAAGGCCGCGACCGACGCCGAGGCGCATCTGGCCAAGGCCCGCGCGGAGGCGGACAAGCTCACCGCCGAGGCCCGCGCCGCCGCCGAGCGGCTGCGCGCCGAGGCGATCGCCGAGGCGGACCGGCTGCGCGACGAGGCCCGCGCCGAGGCCGAGGCGCTGCGTACCGACACCCGCGCCGAGTTGGACACCGCCCGCGAGGAAACCCTGGCCCGGGTCGACGAGTTGGAGGCCGGGGCGCGCGCGGAGATCGAGCGCCGCCGGCAGGAGGTGGACCGACTGCGGGCCGAGGCACAGCAGTTGCTCACCAACGCCGAAGCCGGCGCGGCCGAGCGCCTGGAGACCGCCGCACGGGCCGCCGACGACCTGATGGCCAAGTCCCGGTCCGAGGCCGAGCGGGTACAGAGCGAGGCCCGCACCGAGGCCGACGAGTTGCGCGCCCGGGCCCAGGCCGACGCCGAGGCGGTCGAGACGCGCACCCGCGTGTCCAGTGACCGGCTGGCGCACGAGGCGCGCGAATACGCCGAGCAGGTGCGTGCCCAGGCTGCCGAGAGCGCGGAGGAGCTGCTCGAGGCGGCCCGCGCCGACTCCGGCAAGCTGCGCGAGAAGGCGGTCGCCGACACGCACCGCCTGCGCGAGATGACCAACCGCCAACAGGCGGAGGCCGCAGAGGAGTTGGAGCGCGCCCGGATCGAGGCGCAGACCCTGCGCAGCGAGGCCGCGGCCGCCGCCGAGCAGCTGCGCGAGGAATCCGCGGCGCAGGCGGCGGAGCGGGTCGAGGCGGCCCGCGCCGAGGCCGAGCGGGTGCGTACCGAGGCCGCCGAGAACGCCGGTCGTTCGCACGCCGAGGCCGAGGAAGTGGTGGCCAAGGCCCGGGCGGAGGCGCAGAAGGCCGGCGCCGACGCGAACCGCGCCGCCGAGGAGCTGATCCGCTCCGCCGAGCTGGCCGCGGCCGAGCTGCGCGACCAGGCCCAGGCCCGAGCCGAGGCGATGCGCGCCGAAGCGGAGCGGCAGGCCGCCGAGTTGCATGCCCGGAGCGAGGAACTGCGGTCCCGAGCCGAGCAGTCGGCCGCCGAGGCCGAGGCCGCGCTGGATCGGGCTCGGGCCGACGCCGAGGCCACGATGGAGCGCGCTCGCGCCGAGGCGGGCGCCCGTACCCAGTCGGCCGCGGTCAAGGCCGACGAACTGATCGGCAAGGCCCGGGAAGAGGCCGAGAAGGTCCGCACCGACTCGCGCCGCGAGGCCGACAAGGCCCTCACCGAGGCGCGGACCGAGGCGGAGAAGACCCTCGCCGACTCCCGCGAGGAGGCCGACCAGATGCGTTCGGCCGCGCGTCGCGACGCGTCCTCGATGCGCGAGGAGGCGGAGACCGAGACCCGCGCGCTGCGCGAGCGGACCGAGGCCGAGACCCGCGCGCTGCGTGAGCAGACGGAGACCGAGACCCGCGCGTTGCGCGAGGAGACCGAGCAGACCGCGCGGGCGCTGCGCGAGAGTTCGGAGAGCGCGGCGGCGGCCCTGCGCGAGGAGAGCACCGAGCAGGCCCGCGCCCGGCTGGCCGCGGCCGACACCGACGCGACCCGGATGCGCACCGAGGCGGAGGCCGCCGCCCAGGCGCTGCGCGAGAAGACCACCGAGACCGCCCGCTCGGTCCTGGAGCAGGCCGACGAGGAGGCCGAGCGCATGCGCACGGAGGCCGAGACGGCCGCCCGCACGCTGCGCGAGGAGACCACCGAGACCGCGCGTTCGGTGCTGGAACAGGCCGACGCCGAGGCCGAGCGCATGCGCACCGAGGCGGAGGCCGCCGCGCACACGCTGCGCACCGAGACCGCCGCGACCGTGCGCGCCGCGCTGGACAAGGCCGAGAAGGACGCCGCGCGGATGCGGGCCGAGGGCGAGGAGACCGCGCTCGGCATCCTGGAGCAGGCCGACGGCGAGGCCCGCGCGCTGCGCCAGGAGGCCACCGCCGCGCTGGCCGCGGCCAAGGCCGACGCCGACACGATGCGCACCCAGGGCGAGACCGACGCGGACCGGGCCCGGTCCGAGGCGCAGACCGCCGCCCGCGCGCTGTTGGAGCGCGCCGAGCGCGATGCCGAACAGGTGCGCGCCGACGCCGAGCAGGCGGCCGGGACGCTGCGCCGGGAGGCCGCCGAGGCGCTGGAGGCGGCGCGCAGCGAGGCGCAGCGCCTGCACACCGAGGCAACCGCGACGCTGGCCTCGGCGAACGCCGACGCGACCACGCTGCGCGAGGAGGCCGCCGCCGCGCTGGAGGCGGCGACCGCGGACGCGGAGCGTATGCGCGACGAGGCCGAGACGGCCGCGCTGAGTCGGCTGGAGCAGGCCGACACCGACGCCACGCGGCTGCGCGAGGAGGCCGAGGCCGAGGCGATCCGGCTGCGTACCCAGGGCGCCCAGGCGCTGGAGGAGGCGCGCGACGAGGCGGCCGAGTTGCGCGATCGCACCAAGGCGCGGGCCCGCGAGTTGCTGGAGAAGGCCGAGGCGCGGGGCACCGACCTGCTGGAGAGCGCCACCACCCAGGCCCGGCTGGCCAAGGAGGACGCGGCCCGCGCGGTCGCCGAGGCGCAGGCCGAGGCCGAGGCGGTACGCGCCGCGGTGGTGGGCATCGAGGACGCCGCCCGGGAGGAGTCGGACCGGCTCACCGCGCTCGCCGAACGCGACCTGGCCAAGGCCCGCGACGACGCGGAGACCACGCTGGTTCGGGCTCGTGCCGAGGCCGACGCCACGGTCACCGCCGCGCGCAAGCACGCCGACCGGATGAAGTCCGACTCCGACCGCGAGGCGGAGAAGACCCGTACGGCCGGCCGCGAGGCGGCGAACAAGGAGATGCGCGAGGCCGAGGAGGCCGCGGCGCAACTGCGCGAGCAGGCCCGCGCCGAGCTGGAGCGCGCCACGAACGACGCCGAGGAGCTGCTGGTTCGAGCCAAGGGCCGGGCCACCGAGATCGTCGGCACCGCCGAGCGCAAGGCCGAGAAGCGGCTCGCCGAGGCGACCGAGGCGGCGAACCTGCTGATCGCCGAGGCCGAGGCGGAGGACGAACGCCTGCGCGCCGAGGCGACCGCGGTGATAGAGAAGGCGCGCCAGGACTCCGACGCGATGATCGGCGAGACCCGGCGCGACACCACCGCCACGCGCGAGCGTTCCGACCGCGAGGCCGAGCAGGTCGTCGAACGTGCCCGCCGGCAGGCCGCGGAGGGTCTGAAGCAGGCGGGCAAGCGGGTCGACGACCTGGTGGCCGCCGCGGAGGAACAGGTGAGCGAGGCCCGCGTGGACGCCGAGAAGATGAAGGTGGCCGCGGCCGAGGAAGCCGAGCGGATTCGCGACAAGGCCGGTTCCGAGGCGGATAGGGTACGTATTGCCGCGGTGAAGAAGGCCGAGGCGCTGCTCTCGGAAGCGGAACAGCGGCTCGCCGACGCCCAGAAGGGCGCGGACGACCTGCGGGCGAAGGTGGCCGAACAGGTGGCCGCCGCCCAGCGGGAGGCGCAGGCGGTCCGTCGCAAGACCGCCGCGGACGCCGAGAAGGTTCTCGACGAGGCGCGGAAGGAGGCGGAGCGACTGCGCACCGAGGCGCGCAAGGAAGCCGACCGTCACCGCGCCGACGGACAGCGCAAACTCGACGAGTTGAACCGCAGACGCAAGGACATCACCGCCGAGATGTCGCGCGTGCAGGGCGTGTTGGACGCGCTCGCCGCGCCCGCGGGCCTCGGGGCCGGCAAGGGCAACTCCTCGTCGGGCAAGGGCCCCGCGGCGAAGGGCTCCGGTTCGTCGTCATCCGATTGAGCGATGCCGGCCGGTTCTTATCTCCCGGTCAGGTCGATGCTCCGCCCGATTCGTGCCAGGATTCCACCCGTCACCTCATTCACCGCACCCGTCATACGACAGGAACCCCATGAGCGACACTAACTCTCCGCACGGCTTCGACATCGTCCGTCGTGGGTACGAGCGTTCGCAGGTCGACGACCGCATCACGAAGCTCGTGTCGGACCGTGACAGCGCGCTCGCGAGGATCTCGGCGCTGGAGAAGCGGATCGAGGAACTGCACCTCGAAAGCCAGAACGCGCAGGCCCAACTCGCCGACGCCGAACCGTCCTACGCGGGCCTCGGCGCACGGGTGGAGAAGATCCTCCGCCTCGCCGAGGAAGAGGCCAAGGACCTGCGCGAGGAGGCCCGCCGCGCCGCCGATCAGCACCGCGAGTTGGCCGAGGCCGCCGCGCAGCAGGTCCGTTCCGACGCCGAGCAGTACGGCAAGGAGCGCAAGGCCAAGGCCGAGGACGAGGGTTCGCGGATCCTCGACAAGGCCAAGAGCGACGCCGCACAGCTGCGTGGCGAGGCGGCCAAGGACGCGTCGGCCAAGCGCGAGGAGGCCGAGGCCCTCTTCGAGGAGACCCGGGCCAAGGCCGCCCAGGCCGCCGCCGACTTCGAGACGAACCTGGCCAAGCGCCGCGAGCAGTCCGAGCGCGACCTGGCGGCCCGTCAGGCCAAGGCCGAGAAGCGGCTGTCCGAGGTCGAGCACCGGGCCGAACAGCTGCGCCTGGAGGCCGAGAAGCTGCGTACCGACGCCGAGCGCCGCTCGCGTCAGACGATCGAGACCGCGCAGCGCCAGGCCGACGACATCGTGGCCGACGCGCGGGCCAAGGCCGACCGGATCCGCTCGGAGTCCGAGCGCGAGCTGGCCGCGCTGACCCACCGCCGCGACAGCATCAACGCGCAGCTGACCAACGTGCGCGAGATGCTGGCCACGCTCACCGGCGCGGCCGTCGCCGCCGCGGGTGTCAGCATCGATGACGACGACGACAAGATGCCGGGTGTGCCGGCTCAGCAGAGCCGCTGACGCGCCTCGGCGGGGCATCGGCGACTGGTATTTCGGCCGGCTTCGGCGGCCGGGCGGCGGGCGGGTTCCATGGGGACCCGTCCGCCGCCCGGCCGCATTTTTCATGACGTGATCCCGGACGCGTCGGCGCGGGCACATCCGGATCCGGGCCGCCGACGGCCCGGCCAGGGGACGAGGAGTACGGGGCCATGGGCCGACTGGGCAACATCCGACCGCGCCGCAGACCGGGGAAGCCGACACCGGCCGGGGACGGGGACGGGGCATCCACGGGAGCACCTGCGACCGCGCCGAGCGCGGACGCGGGGCCCACCGGGGCGCCTTCGGCGGCGGACGCGGGCACGACCACCGCCGGACCGACCCCGGGCGGCACGCCCGCCGGGAGCACGGCGGAGGCGTCTCCGGGCGGTAGCGACAGCGGCGACACCACCGACGGGACGACCGACACGGCGGCGGCGCGGGCCTCCGTCGACGCGTCGGTCGGCGACCACGCCACCGGCAAGAGCACCGACGCGACCCCCGCCCGGGTGCCCGCCCAGGTCGCGACGGCCGAACCCGGCCCGGCGGCATCCCCGACCGCCCCGGACCCGGCCGCCGCCCCCGGCGTACCCTCCCCCGCCCCCGACGACGCCAAGGCCGCCACCCGGGTCCAGCCGTGGACCGGCGTCGGCTCACGGTTCGGCGAGCCGGGTCGCCCGCTGCGCCGGTCCTCGCCGTTCTACATCGGCTTCCTCGGCGGACTCGGCCTGATCACCGCGTGGTTCCTGGCCCAGGCCGTGATGGGTATCCAGCACGTCCTGATCATCATCCTGATCTCGTTCTTCCTGGCCGCGGGCCTGAACCCGTTCGTCGAACGCCTCGAAAAGCGCGGCATGCCCCGACGCTGGGCGGTGTGCACCGTCGCGTTCGGGTTCGTCCTCTTCGCCGCGGCCTTCGTCACCGCGATCGCCCAGCCGCTGGTCGAGCAGACGTCGAGCCTGATCAACTCGATCCCCGACAGCCTCACCGAGCTGCGGAACAACGAGAGATTCCGGCAGCTGGACGAGAAGTACGACCTGGTGAACCGGGCCAAGGACTGGGCCGCCAACGCCAACACGGCGGAGAACGTGGCGGGCGGTTTGTGGGGCTTCGGCAAGATGGTGCTGACCTCGGTGTTCGACACGCTCACCGTGATCGTCCTGACGCTGTACTTCCTGGGCGCGCTGCCCAGCATCAAGGAGCACCTGTACAACCTGTTCCCGAAGTCGCGCCGGGCCCGGGTGCGGCTGCTCGGCGACGAGATCCTGTCCGGGATCGGCGGCTACGTGAACGGCGCGCTGATCGTGGCCACCTGCGCGGGCCTGTCCTCGTTCATCTTCCTGATGATCCTGGGCAACGACTACGCGCTGCCGCTGGCCCTGGTGATCGCGATCACCGACCTGATCCCGATGATCGGCGCCACGGTGGGCGCGGCGGTGGTGTCGGTCGTGGTCTTCTTCGACTCCCCCGGCAAGGCGCTCACCTGCGTGATCTTCTTCCTGGCCTACCAGCAGTTCGAGAACTATCTGATCTATCCGCGTGTGATGAACCGCGCCGTGAACGTGCCGCCGGCGATCACCGTGATCGCGGCTCTGGTGGGCGGCGCGCTGCTCGGGGTGACCGGGGCGCTGCTCGCGATTCCGATCGCGGCGGCCGTCCTGCTCATTCTGCGCGAAGTGGTCACGCCTCGCCAGAATCAGGTCTGAGCTTGTCAATCGTCCTCTGGGATGACTTGCGGGACTTCCCTCGAACCCATGTCCCAACACGGGCCCGTCGTACGGCGGCCGTCGGCAGCGGGGGTTCGGGCCTAAGCTCGAAGCCCGGTCGGCTCGACAGTCGGTCCGGCACCATCCCCCCGAAGTCTTCCTGGGAGTGCGGCAACAGATGATCGAAGCAAGAGGGCTCACCAAACGCTACGGAAACAAGCTGGCGGTGGATCAGCTTTCCTTCCAGGTGCGTCCGGGCTCGGTGACCGGCTTCCTCGGCCCCAACGGGGCCGGCAAATCGACCACCATGCGGATGATCCTCGGGCTGGACACGCCGACCGGGGGCAACGTCACGGTCAACGGCCGCCCGTACGACCACGTCCAGGCCCCGTTGCGGGAGATGGGCGCACTGCTCGACGCCAAGGCGATGCACGGTGGCCGGACCGCGTACAACCACCTGCTGTGTCTCGCGCAGAGCAACGGCATCCCGAACCGTCGGGTCGACGAGGTGCTCGGGATGGTCGGCCTGACCCAGGTCGCCAAGAAGCGCGCGGGGGGCTTCTCGCTCGGCATGGGCCAGCGGCTCGGCATCGCCTCGGCGCTGCTCGGCGATCCCGGGATCCTGATGTTCGACGAGCCGGTCAACGGGCTCGACCCCGAGGGCATCCTGTGGATCCGCAACCTGATGAAGCAGTTGGCCTCGGAGGGTCGCACCGTCTTCGTCTCCAGTCACCTGATGAGCGAGATGGAGGTGACGGCGGACCACCTGATCGTGATCGGTCAGGGCCGGATGATCGCCGACACCTCGATGCGCGACTTCATCGAGACGAACTCCCAGTCGTTCACCGTGGTGCGCTCGCCGCAGGCGGAGAAGCTCAACGCGCTGCTCCAGGCCAAGGGCGCCACGGTCACGCCCGACCAGGCGGTGGCCGGCTCGTTCCGGGTGCACGAGTTGTCGCCCGTGGTGATCGGTGACCTCGCCGCCGAACACGGCATCGCGCTGCACGAGTTGTCGCCGCGCTTCGACTCGCTCGAAGAGGTCTACATGCGGATGACCCAGCACAGCGTGGAGTACCGCGCGGGCCTGCCGGGCGGTCCGCCGCCGGGCTGGGGTCCGCCCGGAGCGGCGCCGCCGCCCGGATACCCGCAGCAGGGCGGCCCGCAGTTCGCCGGTCCGCCGCCCGGGTACGCGCAGCAGGGCGCGCCCGGCGCCCCGTGGGGCGCGCCCGCCGGCGCCCCGTCCCCGTCCATGCCGCGATCCAACGGAAGCGAGGGCTGAGCGATGGCACAGAACACTCCGCCCCCGATGCCCCAGGGCCCGCCGCACCTACTCCCGCAGGGCCAACCGGCCCCGATGCACCAGCACATGCAGGCGCAGCAGGCGCCGGGTCAGCAGTTTCCCGGGCAGCAGATGCAGGCGCAGCAGCTGCCCGGTCAGCAGTTCCCGCCCGGGCAGCAGGCGGGTCATCCCCCGCACGTCGGCGGCAACATCGGCGGTGGCAACGCGGGCTTCGGCCGGGTGTTGCTCTCCGAGTGGACCAAGATCCGCACGGTGCGCTCCACGGTGTGGACCCTGATCGTGATGGTCGCGCTGATCCTGGGTCTGGGCATGCTGATCGCCGGGTTGGCCAACCCGAAGCCCGACGACGACTACGTCAGCATCTCGCTGATCGGCGTGATCGTCGCCCAGCTCGCCGCCGCGACGCTGGGCGTGTTGACCATCTCCGCCGAGTACACGACGGGCATGATCCGCACCACGCTGACCGCGTACCCGCGCCGCATCCAGGTGCTGGTCGCCAAGGGCGTGGTGTTCGCGGGCCTGATGTTCGTGGTCGGTCTGGTCACGATCGGGATCACCGCGGTGCTCGGCAAGGCGATGTTCACCTCCAGGATCGGCGACTCCACCGCCGACGTGGACCTTTTCCGCAGCGTCGTCGGCAGTTCGCTCTACCTGGCCGTGATCGGCCTGTTCGGGCTCGGGCTCGGGGTGCTGCTGCGGCACTCGGCGGGCGCGATCACCGCGCTGATGGGGGCCATCCTGCTGCCGATGATCATCGGGCCGTTCCTGCCGCACTCGGTGGGCTCGAAGGTCATGGAGTACTCGCCGATGTTCGCGCTGGGCAAGCTGATCGGCGGGGACGGCGACGACGGTGGTCCGGGCGCGTGGCCCTCGCTGTTGCTGATCGCGGCCTACGCGGCGATCGTGCTGATCGCCGGCGGGATCCGGCTGCGCTCGCGCGACGTGTGATCGGGTCGGTTGGGGCATTTGCCTGACCGATCGTCAAAAAAGTTGCTCCGTATACCGAAAAGGTCTCACCCGACATGTGTCGGGTGGGGCCTTTTCGGCCGTTTTCGGGCCGACTCGCGTAGCTTCGGAAACCACATCAAAAGAGGGTCCGACGATATGCTCACGTCTCATGTATGGGCAGGGGGATCCAGGAACACCCGACGCGGCGGACGCGGCACCCGTACGCGTTCCGGAACCCGTTCACCGGAGCCGGCGCTCGGCCGGCGGACCGGCCGCGGGGTTCGGTTCCGCGGCGGCCGTCTTCGCGTTGGCGGGGATCGCGACCGCCATCGTCCTGCTGGGGGACACCGACACACTGTGGGAGTCGGCCCTCGCGGGCACGCTGCTGACCGCCGCCGTCGCGCTGTCCTCGATCGCCGCGTGGTTGCGGCATCGCGTCGCCGAGCAGCGCATCGCCCGACTGCGTGAGTTGACCGTACGTCAGGCCGCGGAGAGCGCCCGCCTGGAGGCCGAACGCGCCCGGCTCGAGGCGGAGCACACCGAGCTGTTGCGCGGGCGGGCGGCGCTCGCCGACGAGGAAACGCTGATGCGCGGCCGGGTGCACGACGTGTTCGTCAACCTGTCGATGCGCACGCTGACCCTGGTCGAGCGCCAACTGGACCTGATCGAGAAGCTGGAACACGGCGAGGACGAACCCCAGCGCCTGCAGGACCTGTTCCGGCTCGACCACCTGGCCACCCGGATGCGCCGCAACAGCGAGAACCTGCTGGTCCTCGCGGACGCGGACGAACGGCGCGGCCGGCGACCGGCGATCCCGCTCCTGGACGTGGTCCGCGCCGGTGTCTCGGAGATCGAGCGCTACGAGCGGATCGACGTCGGCCACGTGCCGCGCGCCGACGTGCTCGGACGCGCCGCCGACGACGTGGGCCACCTGCTGGCCGAACTCCTGGAGAACGCCGCCGCCTACTCGGCGCCGGAGTCCCGGGTGGAGATCGGCGGCTGGACGCTGGAGAACGGCGAGGTCGTGTTGTCGGTGGACGACAACGGGATCGGCGTACCGGCGGACCGGCTCACCGAGTTGAACTCGCAGATCGAGCGGGACAGCACCGAGGAGGAGGCGGCCGGCGGCGCCGGCGGCCTGGGCGTGTTCGTGGTGGGCCGGCTGGCCCGACGGCACGGGATCAGGGTGCAGTTGCGGCCCCGCCCGCAGGGTGGCCTGAGCGCCGTCGTGGTGATCCCCGCCTCGACCTTCCACGGCCTGGGGCCCTCGCCCGCCGAGTTCTCCGCCGAGCGCGACCGCGAGCAGGAGCGCGAGCGGGACCGGATGGCCATCCCCGGCGTGACGCCGGGTGCTCGGGCCATCCCGCCCGGCGCGGCCCGGCTCGCGCTGCCCGCGACCGAGACGCCCGCGCCGGCCGGTGCCGCGCCGACTGCTGCCCCCGCCGCCGAACGTCCCCGGTCCGCGACCGCCGCGCCGCGTGGGCCGATCGTGCCCCGCGAGGACGCCGCGCCGCCGGTCAAGACGCCCAAGGGCCTGCCCAAACGCACCCCGGCGGCCAATCCGCCCGTCCCGGAGGCGCCGGCGGCGAAACTGGTCGCGCCGGGCGCGCTGTTCGAGGCGACCGGGTCGACGGCGCGCCCCGAGGCCGCGCCGCCCGCGCGTCGCGCGAACCCGGCGCCGGTGGCGAACGCGGCCGCGGCGCCGAGGACCGCCGCGGCGGAGGGCACGGCGGCGGGGACCCCGGCAGGCAAGGGCACGGCGGCGCGGAGTGCGACCGCGAAGAGCGTGGCGCCGAAGAGTGCGACGGCGAAGACCGCCGCCGCGACGCCGCCTGTCGCGCCGCGGCCGGCGATCGGCGGGGACGGCACGGGCCCCGCGGCCTCCGCGGTCGGTCGTACCCGGCGCGGTCTACCCAAGCGGCTGACGACGGGCGACGACAGCGGCGCGTTCGCGATCACATCCGCTGCGGACCCCGCCCGGGACACCGCAACGCTTTCGGCCGACGAACTGCGCCGACGGCTGACGGGCTTTCAGGAAGGTCTGGAGGCGGCCCGCCGGGAGGACGAACCGACCGGTCCGATCCGCTCGTCCGGGCCGATCGTGTCGACCGACGAAGAACCCACCTTCCCGCCGGACGTGCGGGAGGAGACAGGAGGTGGAGACCGGTGACCGGATCGAATGGCACCACGGCCCGCGATGTCGACTGGCTGGTGGCCGGGCTGGCCGGGGATGTCCCGGGGGTCCGCGAGGTGGTCCTGGTCTCCTCCGACGGCCTGATGCTGGCCAGCGCGCGCGGCCCGGAGGCGGCCGGCGCCGCCGGTGACGCCGAGGAGCAACTCGGCGCGATCGTCAGCGGCCTGGTGGCCCTGGCCGAGGGCACCTCGCGGGTGCTCGACATGGGCGCGGTCCGCCAGGAGATCGTCACGATGGCCGAGGGCTACGTCGTGGCGATGTCGATCAGCGACGGCTCCTGTCTGGGCGTGCACGCGGGCGGGTCCGCCGATCTGGGCGTGATCGCCTACCAGATGACCTCGTTCGTTCGGCGCGCCGGCCACGTCCTGACGCCGGCCCTGCGCGCACAGATGCACCAGGACCGTGGAGGTGGTCGCGTTGGCTCCTGACGGCGGTTATTCCGACTACGACGACGCAGGGGGTTTTCCGGCCCGTCCCGAACCAAGCGGTCGCACCTCGCGCGTGCGTCCCTACACGCTGACCCGCGGCCGGACCCGCTACGGCCACGTGCTGCTGGTCGAAACGCTCGTCACCACCCTGGACTGCCCGCAGGACGAGACCGGCGACATGCCCGAGGTGGCCCGCATCGTGCACCTGTGCCGCGGCGTGCGGTCGGTGGCGGAGGTGGCGGCGATCCTGCACATGCCGCTCGGTGTGGTCCGGGTGTTGATCAGCGACCTGGCCTCGCAGGGCCGGATCAGTGTGTACCAGGCCGAGCACGAGGCCGGCCGACCCGATCGTGCGCTGCTGGAGAGGGTGCTCGGTGGACTACGCAAGATTTGACCTCGGCGGTGTCGGCGGCCTCGGCGACGAGGTCCCGGCCATTCCGATGCCGGCCGCGGGCGCGTCCGGTCGGCGGATCGGCGAGGGGCCGCCGATCACCTCGACCAAGATCGTGGTCGCGGGCGGTTTCGGCGTCGGCAAGACCACGCTGGTGGCCGCCGTGTCGGAGATCCCGCCGCTGACCACCGAGTCGGTCATGACGGTGATGAGCGAGGACGTCGACGACCTGTCCGGCCTGCCGGAGAAGCGCACCACCACGGTCGCGATGGACTTCGGCCGGATCACCCTGGAAGCCGACCTGGTGCTCTACCTGTTCGGCACCCCGGGGCAGAACCGGTTCTGGTTCATGTGGGACGACCTGGTGCGCGGCGCGGTGGGCGCGATCGTCCTGGTGGACACCCGCCGGCTGGAGGACAGTTTCCCGGCGGTGGACTACTTCGAGCGTTCCGGGATCCCGTTCGTGGTCGCGGTCAACCTCTTCGACGGCGCGCCGCGCTATCCGGAGGAGGACCTGCGCGACGCGTTGTCGATCGGCCCGCGCACGCCGATGACCGAATGCGACGCGCGGGACCGGGAGAGCGCGGTGAACGCGCTGGCCGAGTTGGTCGTCCACGCCCTGGACCTGACCCCGTAACGGGAGGGAGCACACCCGTGGCACCGCTGCCCGACATCACCCTGCGTGCGATCGGGCGGGTGTCTGCCCCGCGCGTGGAACTCGTGGACGATCACTGGGGGAACGTATCCTCGGTGATCCGCCTGGACGGTGAACGCTTCGGCCCCGAGGCGCTGTTCGGCCTTGACGACTTCTCCCACCTGGAGGTGGTCTTCCACTTCCACCGGGTCCCGGACACCGCCGTCGAGACCGGCGCCCGCCGGCCGCGCGGCAATCCGGCCTGGCCGCTCGTCGGCATCTTCGCCCAGCGCGGCAAGAACCGCCCGAACCGCCTTGCCGTCTCCCGCTGTTCACTGGAGCGGGTGGACGGCCTGGACGTCCACGTGCGCGGCCTCGATGCGGTCGACGGCACGCCGGTGCTCGATCTCAAGCCCTATCTCGCCGAGTTCGGCCCGCGCGGCGAGCTTCGCCAGGCAACGTGGTCGAGCGAGTTGATGACCGACTACTACGCCGACTGAGCGCGGCGGTGTCGGGTCGTGGTGGTCAGGCGCGTCGGGTGGCCCACCGGTATCGGTTGGTGTGCCAGGGCCAGTTGGTGGTCACCCGCCCGTCGGCGCCCTTGTACCAGCTCGTACAGCCCGCCCCGAACGCGGTGCCCGCCACGCCGGCCGCGAGCGCCCGCCGGTCCGCTTCGTACTCGGCCGCGCCCACCTCGTGGACCCGCCCGTCGCGGATCCTGCGGACCACGTACGCCACCTGACTCTCGATCATGTAGATGATCGAGTTGTGGCCCAGGTTCGTCCCCGGCCCATACAGCAGGAACAGGTTGGGGAAACGCGGCACGGTCATTCCCAGTCGGGCCGCCGCCCCCTCCCGCCATACGTCGTGCAGCCGCACGCCGTCAGGCCGTTCATCCAGTCGGTGGTGAGCCGACGCAGTCGGCCCAACGCCGGGTCGGCAGCCACGAGTTGTGGGTCATCAGCGGCACGGCGCGCTCGACCGGCACGGCGAGCACGTACCAGTCCGCGTCGATCGTGCCGGTGCCGCCTCGGGGATCGGTGTAGCGGGCTCCGGTGATCCGGCCGCCCGCGAGGTCGAGCCCGGTGATCGTGTGGCCGAGCCGGAACTGCACGCCCAGTGCGGTCGGATGGGCGTACCCGGGGTCGATCCAGACCTCGTTGGTGGGCCCGGCCGGCACCCGGTCGGGGGCGCCGTCGGAGCCTCGGCACAGTTCGCCGATCTCGGGCACGGTCGACGACAGGTCGATCGCGGTGCGCATGACCGTGCCGTGCGCGTTCCACAGCTCGACCGTGCGCCGCACAGCCGACGCGACGGCCGGTCGCGGCTCGTCGTGCCGCGCGATGGCTAAGCGAGCGCTCCCACAGGTGCCCTTCAGGCGGAGCCATGCCGGTCGGGCCCGACCGGCATGGCCAGGGTGGTGAGATCACCGCGGTCGGCGGAGCGGATCGTGACGGGCTGGTCGGGTCCCCTCAGGTCGAGCATCACATCGGGGCCGATCGCGGTGCCGACGGCCGGGTAGAGGGTGGTCAGTTCGAACACGATGCGAAGGTCCCGCCCCGTCACGGCGGCCGGAATCGCGATATCCGGATGCCCGTCGCCGATCGACGGGACATCGATCCCGCGGCGGGTCACGTGCCACGTGATCCGCTCGCCGGGATGCTCCGCCAAGGCGCGCAGCAGTGCGTTCTTCCCGATCGTCAGGCGGGTGCCGGCCGCAGGCAGCGAGGCGAGCATCGACCGGTAATCCGGGAACTCCTCGGACAACAACCGGCAATGCCGGTCCTCACCGCCCGCCGGCCGTAGCCACATCCCATGCGCGGTCGCCTCGATCCGCACCAACGCGCTGCGCCGGACGGCCGCGGCGGCGGCTCGCAGATCGTCGCCCGCGACCGTCGCCGCCCACGGTGTGGTCGGCGCCTCGGCGGGCGCCAGGGTTCGTATCGAGAGGCGGTAGCGGTCGGTTGCGGTCAGAGTGATCGCCTCCCGGTTCGCCTCGACGCGCACGCCGCCGAGTACCGGCACGCCCGGCTCCCGTACGGTCGCGGTCAGGACTTGTTCGATCGCGTCGGCCAGTACCGGCCCCTTCAGGGCGGCGATCGGCACGCCGGTCGGCGCCCCCGCCAACGAGGACTTGACCACGGCGGCCTTCCGCCGCGCCGCCTCCGCATCCGCGAGCACCTTGGCGACATGCTCGTCGATCAGCCGCGACGCCTCCTCGGGTCCGGCATCGAGGACGGCGTCGACCTCGGCAAGCGGCATCGCGATCTCACGCAGTCGACGCAGCGCCGTGGCCCGCGCCACCTGGTCGGCGCTGTAGTAGCGATAGCCCGAGACGGGATCGACCTCGGCAGGGTGCAGCAACCCGGAGTCCGCATAGAACCGCAGCGCACTCGAGGTCAGACCACTGTGTCGGGCGAAGGCCCCGATCGGCATCAACTCGGTATCCGGCATCCCGACATCCTTGGGCTTCATCCGGCTCGAAGGTCAACACCGGTCGGGATCCGACGCCGGCCCGGCGATGCCGTCGAACGCTCGACCGACACACCTTCTGCTGAATTGTCAGATTTACCGGCAAATCCACACGGAAGGCGCGCGGGAGAATACCGGCATGCCCGAGCAGGAAATCGCCGACACAACCGTAAATCGAGCCCTGTCGCCGGAGTATTTTCGTACCGATCCGATGAGCGGCGCCCCGAAGAGCGGCATCATTCCGCCGGCGGAGCCCTCTCACGCCACCTTGGCGGCACCCTCGGATTCCTCCTTCCGGGTCAAAATCGAAGAGCTGGCCCCGGCCGCTGGCAGGGCGGTCTCGGTGGCCGTGGAACTGAGAAGTCTGGGCGCGGACATCAACCACGGCCCGCCGGCGGGAACACCGGGGTTCATGACCGGTTTCCAGCTGGGCGAGCTGAGCCGCGAGTGGGGCGGCGCGATCGCCCACCTCGCCGACCGGGCGCAGGCGGGGGCCGACAGGATCTACCGCACGCGAACGAAGTACGCGCAGACCGAGACGAACGTCGCCACCGACTTCACGGCGGGGTCGTAACCATGGTCGGCTTCACCGAGCTCAGGGCCGCGAACTTCGAGAGCTGGCGGGAATCCGCCCGCACCTGGAGGACCACCGCCGGCAAACTCGCCGAACTGGAGAACACATTCCGGACCGGGGTCAACGACGGTGTGGAAGCGGCCGGATGGAGGGGGCAGGCCGCCGGAACAGCCGACCGGGACCTCGAAGTGACGGTTCGACAAATCGCCGTCTCCGCAAGCCAGGCGCAGACCATCGGTATCGCGGCCGAACGTGCGGCATCCGAACTGCCCGCGATTCAGGCGATGTTCCGCGCGACCATCCAGGAGGCCGAGACCTCCGGTCTCCGGATCGCGGAAAACCCGGGCGGATACACCGTGTATGCCGTCCCGCCCGGAGCGGCCGGCAACCCCACTCCGGCGGACGCGGCACGGCAACAGAGCGCCATCGAAGGCTTCGTGGCCCGATTCGACACACTGTTGCGCCAGGCGAGCGAGGCCGACGCCAAATTCGCCGCGACACTGACCACGCTGATGCCGGCCGACGTCGCGGAAACCCGGCCGGACTCCTGGCAGAACAGCGTCGAGGACACTCGGCGCGTGGCCGGGCTCTACGGTGTGGGCCCGGTCCCGAACCTGGATCCCACGCAAACGGCGGCCTGGTGGCGCGGCCTGTCCGAGGAACAGCGAGCCCTGTACCTGGCCGCATATCCGCGCCGACTGGGCAGCATGGACGGCCTCCCGGCAGCCGTTCGCGACACGGCCAACCGCACCGCCCTGGACCAACGCCTGACCGAACTCGCCCCGGCACTGGCCGGCGGCAAATCCCCCGACCACGACAAACACGAGTGGGAAAACCTCACGAAGATCAAGAAGGTGTTGGTCGCCGGCTACGCTCGACCGCCGGGCAAGGAATTGATGCTGCTGAAGTTCGGGGACAAATTCCTCGACGGCCAGGTGATCATGTCCGTCGGCGATCCGGACAAGGAAAAGCACGTCGTTGTGCTGGTCCCCGGGACCGGCGCCACGGTGGCCGACAATCTCGCGGGCGGGATCACCCGGGCGGAGCGGATCCGGGACACCGCGGTGGGTTTGACGGACGGGAAAAGCGGTGTGGCGTCGATCTTCTGGCTCGACTACGACGCACCGGAGAAAGAGGGGATCGGCAGCATGGCCGGATGGGCGCGCTCCGAAGAAGGGGCCCCGCGACTGGACTCCTTCGTCGGTGGAGTCCGCGCCCAGGGCAACGATCATCACATCACGGTCATCGGCCACAGTTACGGAACCGCACTCGTCGGCGACGCGGCGAAGACCGGTGGACTGGCGGCCGACGACATCGTGGCCCTGGGCAGTCCCGGAATACACGTCAAACGCGCCGAGGACCTGAAAATCGACCCGGGCCACGTGTGGGCGGACCGCTCACCGGTAAAGCTCGACGAAGACCAGGCCGTCGTCGACCTGGGAAGCGCAAAACACGGCACCGACAAGGAGCCGAGCCTATTCGACATGGTCGCCGACGCCTTCATCGGCAGCGACGACCGGGTCGGCCCGACGGACGAGGCATTCGGCGGGAAGCTCCTGCAAGGCGATGCCGACGGCCACAGCGGATACTGGGATACCGGCGGCGAAAGCCTGCTCAACCAGGGCAAGATCGTGACGGGTATGTACAACGATCCGAATCCGCTGAACCGACCACACGTCAAGTAGGGCGCGCATCGTGATCGCACGCCGTCTGGCCGGCATATTCACGGCCTTGTCTGCGGTGTTGGTATTGAGTCCGGCTTCGGGGTGTGGAGATTCCGTGAACAGGCAGGAAGTCAAGGTCCCCGAAATGTCCGAGGATCAGGCCAGAGCCACCGCCGAGGAATACACGCGGCTGGTCATCGAGGGCATCAGAGCCCGCGCCGTCGATCGTGCGCCGTCGTTCAATGTGTCCCCGTGCGGAGAGGTGATGAGCGGGAAGGATTCGATCGAGAAGACCTTCACCGTACTGCGCATCCAAAACGTCACGGTGCCGGCACGGCAGCAGGAGACGGTATTCCGGCAGGCTCGCGCCACCATCGAAGGAATGGGATTCCGAGTACGAAAATTCGAGACGGCGACGACCGCCGGAAAAGGTGCGGGCAACGTGACGGCGATGAAGCCCGCGGATGGATTCTCGATCATTTTGCAATCGACGGCATCGGCGGAGGAAGTGATGATCATGGTTGCCGGCCCGTGCCTGGCCCGACCGACGGCATCGGCGGACGGCAGCCCTCAGGAGCCGCCCGCCGATCGAACCTCATAGGCGTGACGCGCCGGCGGGCAAGGCCCCGCCCGCCGTCAGAACAACTTCAGCTTGTCGTCCTCGGTGCCCCGCAGCGCGTTGTAGTCCAGCGTCACGCACGTGATGCCCCGGTCGACCGCCAGGACCCTCGCCTGGGGCTTGATCTCCTGGGCCGCGAAGACGCCCTTGACCGGGGCGATCAGCGTGTCCCGGTTGAGGAGTTCGAGGTAGCGGGTGAGTTGTTCGACGCCGTCGATCTCGCCCCGGCGTTTGATCTCCACCGCCACGGTGGTGCCGTCCGCGTCCCGGCACAGGATGTCCACCGGGCCGATCGGGGTGGGGTATTCGCGGCGGATCAGCGTCCAGCCCGCGCCGAGCGCGTCGAGGCGGTCGGCCAGCAGTTCCTGGAGGTGCGCCTCGACGCCGTCCTTGACCAGGCCGGGGTCGATACCCAGCTCGTGCGAGGTGTCGTGGAGGACTTCCTCGATCGTGATGATCAACTTCTCGCCGCCCTTGTTGATCACCGTCCACACGCCGTCCCCTTCCTTGAGGGTGCACGGCGGACTCATCCAGTTCAGCGGCTTGTACGCGCGGTCGTCGGCGTGAATGGACACGCTCCCGTCCGACTTGACCAGAATGAGCCGAGGGGCGGACGGCAGGTGGGCGGTGAGTCGCCCGACGTAGTCCACGGAGCAACGGGCGATGACGAGACGCATGCCCCGACGCTACCGCCTCCGAAGCCCCTCCCTCGGCCATCCCCCGGCCCCGGCCGCGACCCGTGTGACGCACCTCATCGTGCCGACCTTCGACCACGTCGAACACCACGCATGACCGCCGTCGCGGACACGGCACGACGATCGAACGGGGGAGTGGCCCGCCGGGCGCGTGCCCTCGCCCGAGCCGCGTTCACCTCCGGTTCGCTCTGGAGCAATGCGTAGGCGATGACCTACGGTGAGTCCGGAGACGGTGCGGGCCGGGCGGATGCGCGTTCGGGGCGTGCCGTGGGCTATGCACGTGTGCCACCAGCCACTGCCACGTACGAGACACGACCCGAACCGCCGGGCGAACTTGCGTACGTCCCGGCCGGAAGGAGCACCGATGTCGCTCGATGTGCCTCCGAAGCTGTTGGAGCAGGCCGAACAGGGTGAGGTCGACGAGGCGGAGTTCGTCGACTGCGTGCGTGACTCGCTGCCCTACGCCTGGAATCTCGTCGCCGCCCTGGCGACACAACTGCGGGTGGACGGCGGCCCGTTCGCGGACAACCAGGTGCCGCCCGCCACCGAGTCCGAGCGTGGGCAACTGTTGCGCGCCCTGGCCTCGGACGCGATCCGCGGCTCGATGGAACGGCACTTCGGGGTCAAACTCGCGTTCCAGAACTGCCACCGGGTCGCGGTCTTCCCGATCGAGGGCCTGGACGCGGACCGGTACGCGAAGTTCACCTCGATCCGCGGCCAGTTGCTCAACCAGTCACCGACCCTGCGCGACTGCTGATCCCGCATCGGCACCCTTCGGCGGCGCGGGCGGGCCCCATGGCTCGCCCGCGCCGCCGCATTCCCACCCGGCGCCCGAGCCCGCGAACCGGCCGCCGCCTCCACCGCGCCCCGTCGGCCACCCCTCCCCTCCCCCGCGAGGAGTCGTCCCATGGGAATCACCCTGCCGCTGCACCGCTGGGCCCAGCAGACCCCCGGCCGCGAAGCCGTCGTCGACGGCGCCGCGTCGACCACGTTCCGCGACCTCCGCGAGCGGGTGGCCAGGCTCGCGGGCGCGCTGCGCGGCCTCGGCGTCGGCCCCGACGACCGGGTCGCCGTCCTCGCCCTGAACTCCGCCCGCTACCTGGAGTGCCTGACCGCCGTCCCCTGGGCCGGCGGCGTGCTGAACCCGGTCAACATCCGCTGGAGCCCGGCCGAGATCGCCTTCTCCCTCGACGACTCGCGGACCGGCGTACTGATCGTCGACGACGCCTTCGCCGCCATGGTCCCCGCCCTACAGGCGGCCTCGTCGAGTCTGCGCGTGGTGGTGCACATGGGCGATCCGCCGGCCGATTCCGGCATGCACGGCTACGAGGACCTGATCGCCGCGACCGCCCCGATTCCCGACGCGCAGCGGGGCGGCGGCGATCTGGCGGGCGTCTTCTACACCGGCGGCACCACCGGCTTCCCCAAGGGCGTGATGCTCTCCCACGACAACCTGCTCGCCTCCGCCATGGGCGGCCTGGTCGCCACCGCCGCCTACCGGATCACCCCGAACGCCCGTGTGCTGCACGCCGCCCCGCTGTTCCACATCGCCGGGTTCGGGGTGTCGCTGATGACCTCGATCCTCGGCGTCCCCCAGGTGGTACTGCCGGTCTTCGACCCCGAACGGGCCGCCGCGATCATCGCGCGGGAGCGGATCACCGAGGTCTTCCTCGCGCCGACCATGCTCCGGATGACGCTGGACCACCCGAAGTTCGCCGACCACGACCTGTCCTCGCTGCGCATGTTGACCTACGGCGCCTCGCCGATCACCAGCGCGCTCCTGGAGCAGGTCCTGGCGGCGCTGCCGGGCGTCGCCCTGGTGCAGGCGTACGGTCAGACCGAACTGTCGCCGCTGGCGACCCTGTTGCTGCCCGAGGACCACCTGGCCGGCGACCCGGCGAAGTTGCGCTCGGCGGGCCGCCCCTGCCTGCACGCCGACGTACGCGTGGTCGGACCGGACGGGAACGAGCTGCCGCGCGGCGACATCGGCGAGATCGTCTCGCGCGGGAGCCACGTGATGACGGGCTACTGGAACCGGCCCGAGGAGACCGAACAGGCCCTGCGCGACGGCTGGATGCACACCGGCGACCTCGGCTTCATGGACGCCGACGGCTACCTCACCGTGGTTGACCGACTCAAGGACATGATCGTCACCGGCGCGGAGAACGTGTACAGCGCCGAGGTGGAGAATGCCATCAACACCCATCCGGACGTGGCCTGTTGCGCGGTGATCGGACTGCCCGACCCCCGGTGGGGCGAGCGGGTGCACGCCGTCGTGGTGCCGCACCCCGGCCACGAGCTGACCGCCGAGCGGCTCCGGGCCCACGTCAAGACGCTGATCGCCGGGTACAAGGCGCCCAGGAGCGTCGAGTTCGTCGACGCGCTGCCCCTGACGGCGGCCGGCAAGGTCCGCAAGTCCGTGCTGCGCGAGGGGACGAATCAGTGGTGAATCCGACCAATGTCGCGGACGCCGCCCAGGCCGCCCTGTGGGGTGCGCTGTCCAATGCCGGGCAGACCTGTGTGGGCATCGAGCGGGTCTTCGTCGAACGCTCGATCAAGACCGAGCTCCTGGCCGAACTCCGGGCGGGGATCGCCGACTTGGTGCCGGCCGGTGAGCCCGGCACGGCCTACGGGCCGATGACCATGCCCGCCCGGGTCGAGGTGGTGCGCCGGCACATCGACGAGGCGATCGCCGGCGGCGCGACGGCCGTGATCGGCGGGGTCGGCGCGATCCGGCCGCCCTACATCGACCCGGTCGTCCTGGTGGACGCGCCCGACGACAGCGGCGCGGCCCGCGAGGAGACGTTCGGGCCGTTGATCTCGGTCCGCACGGTGGCCGACGCCGACGAGGCGATCCGACTGGCCAACGGCGCGGGTTACGGCCTGGGCGCCTCGGTGTTCGCCCGGACCGGGCGGCTCGGCCTGGAGATCGCCCGCCGGCTGCGTACGGGCATGGTGTCGGTGGACGCGGTGATCGCGTTCGCGAGCATCCCCGCGCTCCCCTTCGGCGGGGTCGGCGAAAGCGGCTTCGGCCGGATGCACGGCCCGGACGGGCTCCGCGAGTTCGCCCGCCCCCAGGCGACCACCCGGCGCCTGTTCAAGGCCCCGATCGAACCCACCTCCTTCATCCGCACCCAGGGCACGCTGAAGCTGCTCGACCGCTACGTCACCCTCCGCTTCGGCCGCGGCGGCTGAAGCCCCGACCCCCGAACACCCGACCGACCCGACCCACCCGACCGACCCGCTCGGCCCGATCACCCCGACCTCTCGAACGCACTCTCGACAAACCCTCGCCCAACCGGCACGATCGCGCGTTATGACGTTCACCCGGGGGATCGTGACGTACGCGGCCATCGCGACCTTGTTCGCCGAAGCGGTGGCCGCGGTCCTCGGCTGCGGCGTGCTCGCGCCGATCCTGGTCCTGAAGACCCTGGACGACCGCGGCACCGACAACCGCGCGCTGGTCGGCTCGGTCGGCATCGGCTTCTTCGCGCTGCTCGGCCTGGTCGTCGCGATCTGGTCGGTCTGGGCCGCGCTCAACCTGCGCGACCGACTGCGTACC
This sequence comes from Embleya australiensis, assembly GCF_051903075.1. Taxonomy (NCBI): domain Bacteria; kingdom Bacillati; phylum Actinomycetota; class Actinomycetes; order Kitasatosporales; family Streptomycetaceae; genus Embleya; species Embleya australiensis. Next base: position 4,982,147 of record NZ_CP182422.1, on the reverse strand, counting down.
GGCGCCCGCTCCCGGGCCGGCCTTGTCGGCTCGGCCGGCCTGCACGTGGCCGTCTCCGCCGCCGCGCTGCTCGTGCCGCTCGTCCTCGCGGTGACCGTACCCGCGCTCGCCCTCCTGGGCGCCGCCACCGCCGCCACCCGACCGGCCCGGGGCACCCGGATGCCCGCCGTCGACGAGGCCGCTACCGCCGCCGGGTGATTCGCCGCTGCCCTCGGCTGTTCCAGCACGGCCGGTGCCAGTGCCGACGCTCCTCGACCCGCCCGTCGGCCGACCACGCCACCACGTGCGGCACACCCGGGGCGATCTCGTGGTCGCACCCCGGACACCGATAGGTCTTGGTCGCGGCCTGCCCGCTGATCGGGCGCACCAGCCACTCCCCGTCGGCCCCCGACTCGCGCTCCTCGAAACCGAGGCCGGGGTCGCGGGGCTCGCCCCGGTCGACGAACCGGGAGCGGCTGGTTGGCTTGTTACGACGCGGCACACAAAAAGGGTACGGGTGCACGCACCGCATGCGCCCGTACCCCTCTCGTACTACTTACCTCCGCCCGGCACGCCGCCCGGCGCGGTCCGGCGCGGTCCGACCGCCGGCTCGCCCGGCGACCGCCTACCGCTCGCCTACCGCTCGTCTACCGCTTCGCGTAGTCCCGGAAGCCCCGCCCGGTCTTGCGCCCGAGATAGCCCGCCGTGACCAGGTGTTCGAGCAGCGGCACCGGCGACCAGCCCGGCTCGCGGAACTCCGCGAACAGCACCTTCTGGATGGCCAGCGAGACGTCGAGCCCGACCACGTCGAGCAGTTCGAACGGGCCCATCGGATATCCCGCGCCCAGCTTGATCGCGGTGTCGATGTCGTCGGCGCCGGCGTAGTTGGCCTGGAGCATCCGCACCGCGTCGTTCAGGTACGGGAACAGCAGCGCGTTGACGATGAAGCCCGCCCGGTCCCCACAGTCCACCGCGTGCTTGCGGGTGCGTCGACACACCTCGTGGATGGTCGCCACCACGTCGTCGGAGGTGGCCACCGTCCGCACCACCTCGACCAGCTTCATCACCGGCGCCGGGTTGAAGAAGTGCATGCCGACCACGTCGGCGGGCCGCGAGGTGGCCACCGCGCAGTCGATCACGGGCAGCGAGGAGGTGGTGGTGGCCAGGATCGCGCCGGGCTTGCAGATCTCGTCGAAGTTCTCGAACAGGGCCTGCTTGACCGACAGTTCCTCGACCACCGCCTCCACCACGAGGTCGGCGAAGGCGAGATCGTCGAGCCGGGTGGTACCGGTCACCCGGGCCAGCGCCTCGGCCTTGGCCTCCTCGGTCAGCCGACCGCGCTGGATCTGCTTGTCCAGTGAGCGCACCAGCGCCCCGCGCACCCGCTCGACCTTGTCCTCGCCGCGCGCCACATAGACCACGTCGTAGCCGGACTTGGCGAACACCTCGACGATGCCCGTGGCCATCGTCCCGGTGCCGACCACGCCCACCGCGTGCACCTCGCGCGGGGTGCCGGCGACCGCCGCGGCCCCGCCCGGCTCGGCCACCACGACCGGCGATCCGGCCTGCTCGTAGGTGTAGAAGCCGCGACCGCTCTTACGCCCGAGCAGCCCCGCGGTGCGCATCTGCTTGAGGATCGGCGCGGGCGCGTGCAGGCGATCGCGCGACTGGCGGTACATCTGCTCCAGGATCTCGTACGCCGTATCGATGCCGACCAGGTCGAGCACCGCGAGCGGACCCATCGGCAGGCCGCAGCCGAAGCGCATGGCCGCGTCGATGTCCTCGCGCGTCGCGTACTTCTGCTCGTACATCGACGCCGCGTGGTTGAGGTAGGCGAACAACAAACCGTTGGCGATGAACCCGGCCCGGTCGCCGGCCACCACCGGCGACTTGCCGAGGCGTTCGGCGAGCGCGACCACGTCGGCGAGCACGTCGGGCTCGGTGACCACGGTGCGGACCACCTCGACCAGCTTCATCACCGGCGCCGGGTTGAAGAAGTGCAGCCCGACCACGCGCGAGGAGCGGGTGGTGGCCACCGACAACTCGGTGACCGACAGTGAGGAGGTGTTGGTGGCCAGGATCGTCTCCGGGCCGCAGATCTTGTCCAGCTCGGCGAAGAGCGCCTGCTTGTGCGCCAGCTGCTCGGGTATGGCCTCCAGGACCAGGTCGGCCGAGGCCACCGAGGTCAGGTCGGTGCCGAGGGTGACCCGCTCGAAGATGTCGTGCTGCTGCGCTTCCGTGAGCTTTCCGCGCGCGGCGGCGCGGGCGGTCGACTCGGCGATCCGGGCCCGGCCGCGCGCGACGGCCTCGGCGGAGACGTCCACGCCCACGACGGTCAGTCCGGCCCGGGCCAGGACCTCGACGATGCCGGCGCCCATGGTGCCCAGGCCGACCACGCCGACCGTGCTGATGTCACGGCTCATCTGCTGTGCTCCTCGCTGCTGAAATGGCGTCTCCCGACCGGGAGTACGCCTTGGTTACTGCGAAGTAGTACCGCGGGTTTCCAGGGAGTATCGCAGTCCCTGTCGAACAGGCACAGGCCGGTGGGATGTGCCGTTCGCCTCGATCCGTCCCGAACATGCGTTCGGACATTCGACCCCATGTTCGACGGATGACGTCGTGGGCGCCGATATCCGCCCGATCGGGTAAAAAAACCATCACGCGTGAAGGATTACCTACACGCGCCTTCACGCGTTGTGTTGTCGTGTGGGCGCCCTGTCCCCCACACCACCGCCCCCGCCGGCGACGTCCGGCGGGACCGGCCGGTCGGCAGCGGCCACGACACGACGAGGAGGACGCGATGAGGGTGGGCATCTTCCTGCTGGCGGCACAGTTCGACGCGGGCGACCACGGTGCGGTGCTCACCGCCGCCATGGACGCGGGAATCGCCGCGGAGGAGGCCGGATTCGACGAGGCGTGGATCGCCGAACACCATTTCGTGCCGTATGGGTTGTGCCCGTCGGCGGTCACCTTCGCGTCCATGCTACTGGGGCGTACCCATCGGATCGGGGTGGGTACGGCGATCAGCGTCCTGTCCAACCAGCATCCGGTGGCCCTGGGCGAGCAGACCGCGCTGCTCGACCAGCTGTCCGAGGGGCGCTTCACCCTCGGCGTGGGGCGCGGCGGGCCGTGGGTGGACCTGGAGGTCTTCGGCACCGGGCTGCGGCGGCACGACGAGGCGTTCGCGGAGTCGCTGGACCTGCTGATGCGCTGGCTGACCCACCAGCGGGTGGGCGCGGAGGGCGAGCACTTCTCCTTCCGGAAGGTGCCGGTGGTGCCCCGCCCGCGCACCTACCCGCACCCTCCGGTGATCGTCGCGTGCACCTCCCGGGAGACCGCGTCGCTCGCCGCCCGGCACGGGCTGCCGATGCTCCTGGGGATGCACGCGGACGACGCGGAGAAGGCGGCGATGGTCCGCACCTACGAGTGCGCGGCGTCCGCGTGCGGGCGGGACCCGAAGGCGGTCGAGCACGCCGCGGCGGCGGTCGCCTACGTCGCGGACACCCGGCGCGAGGCGGTCGAGGTACTGCGTCACGCGATGCCCAAGTGGCTGCGCCGGGGCCTGTCGGCGCACGTGACGGTGGACGGCCGGCAGCGGCACATGCGGGACCCGGACGAGTACACCGACTTCCTGTGTCGCATCCACCCGGTCGGCGCGCCGGCCGACTGCGTCCGCCGCCTCTCCCGCACCGCCGAGCGCACCGGCATCAACCGCTTCCTGCTGTTCGCCGAGGGCGCCGGAGTGGGCGCGAGCACCCTGGAGAACGTGGCCCGCCTCGGCAAGGAGGTACTCCCCGCCCTGCGCGAGGCGGCACACTGACCCGGGTCCGGACCCGCCCACCCCGGCCGGCGCGGGTGGTGGTCAGGCCCCGACCGGCACGTTCACGTCGCCGACGGGGGACTGCGGGGTCGTCGAGGTCGGCGACGGCGCGCGCGTGGTGGTGGGTGGAGCGCTCGTCGGGGCGGGACTCGTGCTCTGTGACGCCGAGTTGGCCGGAGTCGACGAGCGCGGCGCGGTGGCCGGGGCGCTCGTGTTCGGCGCCGTCGTCTCGCGGGCCGTCGTGGCGGCCGAGGACGTCGCCCCGCTTGCCCCCGGCTTGCGGCTGCCCGTCGGGGGCGGCGGTTTGTCCCGGTCCACCCTGGGGTCGGCCTCCGGCCCCCGGTTCGGCGTGTTCGGGTCGTACGTCGCCGAGCCCGTCGAACCCACCGGATTACGCTGATCGCCCCGGTCCGGCGAGTCCGAACCCATCGCGACCACCGCCGCCAGGGTGACCACCAGGACCACCGCCGCACCGGCCGTCATCAACACGCCGCGCCGACCGATGCCACCCCGCTCGGCCCCGGTCGCGCCTTCCTGGCCGACCGCCGCGACCGCCGTGCGATCGCCGCCGGCCAGCGCCAACACCCTCCGGTCAGCGGCCAGTCCGCGTTTGTCCGAGCCGACGTCGCGCATCCGGGTGGCGGCGACCGCCTCCTCGCGCGCGCCCTCCGGATCGCCCGTGCACAACGCCAGGACCGCCAACTCGTGGCGGAACCAGGCGTGTTCCACCGCCGCCGAGGCGCCCGCCTCGCGCGCCGAGGCCAAGCCCAGCTCCAGCACCTCGCCCCAGGTGTCCCACCGCGCCGAGGCACCGAACGCGGGCGCCGACGCCCGGGCCAGCGCCCGCGCCGAACCGGCCTTGCCCAGCCGCTCGGACTCGCGCAGGCAGGCCAGGATGGTGTCCGCCTCGCGGGCGATCTCGGCCGGGGTCACCGACGGGTGGGAGACCCACCAGGTGAAGTGCTGTATGGCCGCCACCGCCCACGAGGACGGCCCGCGCACGATCGAGGCGACCGCCTCGGCGGTGCCTCCGGTGAGCCGATACCGGCCGAACTCACAGGCGGCGAGCCCGGCTTCGACCAGCTCGTCGGCGGCGCCCACCGCGTCCACCGCACCGGTCAGGGCCGGCAGGTGTACCGGGTCCGGGAGTTCGCCGTCCAGCGCGGAGGCCAGCCGCAACACCTGCTGGGCCGACGCGGACACCAGCGGCACCAGGCGCGGTACGAACTGCCGGGGTTCGCCGGGCGAGGGCAACTCGGCGGAGCCGTCGGCCGCGCCGTCGTCGAGCAGCCCGTAACGGCCGCGCTCGCGCCGCGCAAGCAGCGCCCCCGCCTGGACGAACCGCCCCGGATGACCGCCCACCTGGAACCACAGGGCGGAGGCCCAGGACAGCTCCTCGTCGTCGAGTTCGCGCCCGGCGACCCGGCGCAGCAGATCGAAGGACGCCTCCTGCGGGAGGCCGCGCAGGGTGATCTCGTGCAGCGGCGAATCCCGGCGCGCGATCGGGTCGACCTGCTCGGGCCCGGCCACCAGGAAAGCGCATTCCGGAGCGATACGCAGAAGTTCGGCGATGTCCTCCTGGCCGATGTCCAGGTCGTCGATCACCACGAGGGCGGCCACGTCGGCGAGGATCCGGGCCAGTTGCACACGTGTCGGCCGGTAGGCGGGTCCGGCGAAGCACGCGTCGTGCAGTTGCTGGAGCAGATCGTCCAGGCCGCGCCGGCGCCCGTCGAGCAGGATCACCCCGTCCGGCGCCTGGGCGGGATCGAGCGCGGCGAGCCGGCGCAGCAGCGTCGTGCGCCCGCTGGAGGCGGGTCCGCCGATCCGGACCGACGTACCGCGTTGCAGCAGCCCGGTGAGTTCGGCGATCTCGACGCCGCGACCCAGCGGTTCGGGGCCGGTCGAGGGCACCGAACCGGGCAGCCTGGACGAGCGCGGCGGCCGGGCGCCGGCGGGCACCGGCGCGACGTCGGTGCCGTCCGCGCCGCCGAAGGTCAGGAGCAGGTCGCCCGCGTACAACCGGAGCACGCCCGGCCCGGGTTCGTCGGTGCCGGCCCGGCCGCTCGGGGCCGGGTCCGACCAGTCGTCGTCGATCCGGATCGGCTCGCCCCGCCCCGAAGGCGGTTCGCCCGAACCGTCCGTCCCGAACCCGGGGGCGCTCCCAGCCGACTTCGCGGCGTCGAAGCCCGCCATGCTCCCGCCGAACCCGCCCGCGCCGTCCGTCCCGAACCCGTCGGAGCCGTCCGTCCCGAACCCGCCCGAATCGTCCGCGTCCTGCCGAGGCGCCGACGCGGCTCGCCCCGGGCGCGGCCCGAACAACTCGTCCAGATAGGCGTCGTCACCCCAGGAGTCGCTCCACGGCTCGCCCCCGGAGACCTCCCGGTCGCCGGCCGTCGGCCGCGGCGGTTCGTCCCCGAGGTGCTGCTCCCCGTCCTCTTCCGGCCGTTGCCTGCCGCCGCCGCCGTTCATGCCACTCCCTGTGCTCCCCGTCGTGGTTCCTCGACGCACCGGTGCGACCTGGGACGAGTCCGGGCACCCGGGGGCGGAAACCGGTGATCAGTGTGCCGGGCGCGGCCGGCGCACCGATACCCGGCGCCGGGTTCGTGACAAGATCGTTGAGCACCGACGCGGCGCGCACCGAGGCGGCCGAGCATGGGCATCGTGTGTCCCCGTCGTACCACGTTCCACCTTGCCACCTCCCGCCGTCGAGCGGACCGTCTCCGGGTCGACCTTCGCTCCCTCTTCACAACAACAACGCGCGCGTCCGCAAGTGGTCACGGGGGCCGGCGCACGCGGGTGACCGGGGGCGGACGAGGTTGCCGAAAAGTCGGCCTACGCCCGGCGAGTCACCCTATGGTGCAGATGTGGCGCCACAACTGCCGGGCGCACAGGGGGAACAGGGGGACATATATGTCCGGTTCCATACACTCGCGACACGCGGGACGGCAGGTGCACCGGGGACGAACCCGGCTTGCGTGCGCCGTCGCGCTGTTCGCCTCCTTGGCACTGTCGATACCCTCGGCCGGCGCATCGCCGGCCGCGACCACGAGTACGAGTACGAGTACGAGTACGTCGAGCACATCCACGCGCCCACCCGGCCCCGAACTCTTCGGCTCCCCGACAACCGCGCGCGACGCGACGGCCCGAGCCGCCGCCGTACCGCCGAAGTTCGCCGACGAATCGGTACTGACCGGGCTGTCCCAGCCGATCGACGTGGCCTTCGCCAAGGACGGCCGGGTCTTCGTCGCCGAGAAGTCCGGCGTCGTCAAGGTGTACGACTCGATCACCGACACCACGCCCACGGTGTTCACCGATCTGCGGGCGCAGGTGCACAACTTCTGGGATCGCGGCCTGCTCGGCCTGGCCCTGGCCCCGAACTTCCCGACCGACCCGTCGGTGTACGTGATGTACGCACACGACGCGCGCCCCGGCGGCTCCGCGCCCTACTGGGGCACCGCCACCGGCGCCGACGACGGGTGTCCCGACCCGCCCGGCGCCCAGGCGAAGGGCTGTCTGATCACCGGCCGGATCAGCAGGCTGACCGCGACCGGGAACACCGCCGGTCCCGAGCAGGTGTTGGTCGAGGGCTGGTGCCAGCAGTTCCCGTCGCACTCGGTCGGCTCGCTCGCCTTCGGCCCGGACGGCTACCTCTACGCGTCTGCCGGGGACGGGGCCAGCTTCGACTGGGCGGACTACGGGCAGACCCCGGCGAGCGGCGCGATCCCGGGCAAGGAGCCGATACCGGCGAATCCGTGCGCCGACGGCACCGCGGCGGTGGGCACCGTACTGACCGCGCCGAACGCCGAGGGCGGCGCGCTGCGGGCCCAGGACTTCCGGACCCCGGGCGACCCGTTCGCGCTCAACGGCAGCATCATCCGGATCGACCCCGTCACCGGCGCGGGCGCGCCCGGCAACCCGCTCGCGGGCAACGCCGACGCCAACGCCCGCCGACTGGTGGCCGCCGGCCTGCGCAACCCGTTCCGGTTCGACTTCCGGCCGGGCACCAACGAGGTCTGGGTCGGCGACGTGGGATGGAGCACGTGGGAGGAGGTCGACCGGCTGACCCCGTCGAGCACGGCCGTGGCCAACTTCGGCTGGCCCTGCTACGAGGGCTCGGCCCGCCAGGGCGGCTACGAGGCGATCGGCCTGAACCTGTGCGCCGACCTGTACGCGGAGGGCGCGGGCGCGGTCAGGGCGCCCTACTACGCGTACCAGCACGGCGCGGTGGTGGCGCCGGGTGACGGCTGCCCGACCGGCAACGGCTCGGCGATCTCCGGGGTGACCTTCTACAGCGGGCAGCGCTACCCCGCCGCATACCGCAACGCGATGTTCTTCGCCGACCACAGTCGGCGGTGCGTCTGGAGCATGCGCGCGGGCGCCGACGGCCTCCCGGACCCGGCCACCCGCCAGGCGTTCGTCACCAACGCCAATCCGGTGCAGCTGACCACCGGCCCCGAGGGCGACGTGTACTACGTCGGCTTCGAGGACGGCGCGATCCACCGGATCCGCTACACCGGCAGCGCGCCCACCGCGGTCGCCTCGGCCACGCCGACCACCGGGAGCACCCCGCTGACCGTGGCCTTCACCGGATCGGCCTCCACCGACCCGGATCCGGGCGAGACTCTCACGTACGCCTGGGACCTCGACGGCGACGGCGCGTTCGACGACTCGACCGCGGCGAACCCGTCGTACACGTACACCGTGCCCGGCACCTATCGCGCCAGGTTGCGGGTGACCGACCCGGTCGGGCTGACCGGAGATTCGGCCCCGATCACCATCACCGCCGGCAACTCGCCGCCGGTACCGGTGATCGACTCCCCGGCGTCGACGCTGACCTGGAAGGTGGGCGACCCGATCGCCTTCACCGGGCACGCGACCGACCCCCAGGACGGCGCCATTCCCGGCAGCGGCCTGAACTGGCGCATCGTCATGCACCACTGCACCACGCCGACCAGCTGCCACGAGCACCAGATCACCGCACAGGACGGCGCCTCCGGCACCTTCACCGCGGTCGACCACGAGTATCCGTCCTGGCTGGAACTGCGGTTGACCGCAACCGACTCCGGCGGCCTGACCGGAACCACGAGCGTGCGCCTGGATCCGCGGACGGTGGACATCACCCTCGCCTCGAATCCGCCCGGCCTGACCCTGGGCCTGTTCTCGTCCCAGCGCCCGGCACCGTTCACCGGCACGGTGATCGTCGGCGGCACCTCGTCGATCGCGGCGCCGTCGCCGCAGACGCTGAACGGCAAACGCTACGAGTTCGCGTCCTGGTCCGACGGCGGCGCGGCGGCACACAACATCACCGCACCCGCGACCCCGCTCACCCTGACCGCCACGTTCCGCGAGGTCGACGGGCCGGTACCCGGGCTGATGGCGCAATACGGCTTCAACGCGTCGAGCGGCACGGTCCTGGTCGACGGCACCGGACAGGGCAACGACGGCACCGTTGCCGGCGCCACATGGGTACCCGGCCGCACCGGCAACGCCCTGTCCTTCAACGGCACTTCATCGATGGTCACGGTGCCGCACAGCGCCCGCCTGACCCTCACCACGGGCATGACCCTGGAGGCGTGGGTCAAACCCACCGCGATCACCGGCTGGCGCTCGATCCTCCTCAAGGAACGCGGGGGCGGCCTGTCCTACGCCCTGTACGCGAACGGCACCACCGCACCCAACACGTCCATCAACACCACAGGCACCAACAACGACACCTACGCGGACGGCACCGCACCACTGCCCACCAACACCTGGACCCACCTCACCGCCACGTACGACGGCACCACCCTGCGCCTCTACGTCAACGGAATCCAGGTCCGGGCGACCCCACACACCGGCCCGATCATCGACGAGGGCGGCGCCCTCAAAATCGGCGGAAACACCATCTGGGGCGAACACTTCGCAGGCCTGATCGACGACATCCGCATCTACAACCGAGCCCTGACCCCCACAGAAATCACCAAAGACATGACCACCCCGATCCCATAACCAAACCCCCAAGCGCCGGACGGACCATTCCCAGCCCGTCCGGCGCTTGAGGAAACAGAAAAACCCACCAACCCCACAAGGTCAGCCGCAAACCCGAGCCCAAACCAGCCCGTCCGGCGCTTGAGGACACAGGAAGCCCACCAACCTCACAAGGTCAGCCGCAAACCCGAGCCCAAACCAGCCCGTCCGGCGCTTGAGGACACGGGAAGCCCACCGACCTCACAAGGCCGGCCACAAGCCCGAGCCACCCATCCCAGCCCGTCCGGCGCTTGAGGACACAGGAAAACCCACCGACCTCACAAGCCCGGCCAAAAACCCGAGCCCACCCATCCCAGCCCGTCCGGCGTTTGAGGACGGCAAGCCGACCTCGGCCCACACCACGACCGAGCCCAACCCCCTCAGGCGGACAGCCCGTTCGCCTCCCGAATCACCGAAACAATCCGCCCCATGATCTCCGTGATCCCGAAGTCCTTCGGCGTAAACACGGCCGCCACCCCCTGCGCCAACAACGACGCCGCATCCGCGGCAGGAATGATCCCGCCCACCACCACCGGCACATCACCGATCCCCGCCCCGCGCATGCGCGAGAGCACGTCGGGGATCAACTCCAGATGCGACCCCGACAGGATGGACAGCCCCACACAGTGCACGTCCTCCTCCACCGCGGCCGCGACAATCTGCGCCGGCGTCAGCCGAATCCCCTGGTACACCACCTCGAACCCGACATCGCGCGCCCGAACCGCGATCTGCTCGGCCCCGTTCGAGTGCCCGTCCAGCCCCGGCTTCCCGACCAACAACCGCAGCCGCCCGCCCAGTTCCTCCCCGGTCCGGCGCACCGCCCCCCGCACCTCGCCGAGCCCGGCGCCGTCCTGCACACCGACCACCCCGGACACCCCGGTCGGCGCGCGATACTCGCCGAACTCCTCGCGCAGTGCCTGCGACCACTCCCCCGTGGTCACCCCGGCCCGTACACACGCCAGCGTGGCCGGCATCAGGTTCACCGCGTCGGCCGCCTTCCACGACCGGGCGTCCTCGCGCAGCCGCGCCATCGCCGCCTCCACCGCCTGCGGATCGCGGGCCGCCCGCCACGCCCGGACCTTCTCGATCGCCGAGCGCTCGGCGTCGGGGTCGGCGCTCATGATCGCCGCGTCCAGGTCCGCGGTGAGCGGGTTCTCCTCGGTGGTCTCGAACCGGTTCACCCCGACCACCACCTCCTCGCCCGCCTCGATCCGGGCCCGCCGGGCCGCGTGCGAGCCGACCAGCCGCGACTTCATGTAGCCCGACTCGATCGCCGCGACCGCGCCGCCCATCGCCTGCACCCGGTCGATCTCCTCGCGCGCGCCCGCCACCAGGTCCGCGACCTTGGCCTCGATCACATGCGAGCCGGTGAAGATGTCGCCGTACTCCAGCAGGTCCGACTCGTAGGCCAGCACCTGCTGGATCCGCAACGACCACTGCTGGTCCCACGGCCGGGGCAGGCCCAGCGCCTCGTTCCAGGCCGGCAGCTGTACCGCCCGGGCCCGGGCGTCCTTGGACAGCGTCACGGCCAACATCTCCAGCACTATGCGCTGGACGTTGTTCTCCGGCTGCGCCTCGGTCAGTCCGAGCGAGTTGACCTGTACGCCGTAGCGGAACCGGCGCTGCCGGGCGTCGCGCACGCCGTAGCGCTCCAGCGTGAGTTCGTCCCACAACTGCACGAACGCCCGCATCTTGCACATCTCCTCGACGAAGCGCACACCGGCGTTGACGAAGAAGGAGATGCGCTGGACCACGTCCCCCATACGCTCCTGCGGCACCTGCCCGGAGTCGCGGACCGCGTCCAGCACCGCGATCGCGGTGCACATCGCGTAGGCGATCTCCTGCACCGGCGTCGCGCCCGCCTCCTGGAGGTGGTAGCTGCAGATGTTGGTCGGGTTCCACTTGGGCAGGTGCGAGACGGTGTAGGCGACCGTGTCGGTGATCAGCTTCAGCGAGGGGCCGGGCGGGAACACATAGGTCCCGCGCGAGAGGTATTCCTTGATGATGTCGTTCTGCGTGGTGCCCGTCAGCTTGGCGACGTCGGCGCCCTGCTCCTCCGCGACCACCTGATACAGCGCGAGCAGCCACAACGCGGTCGCGTTGATCGTCATCGAGGTGTTCATGCCCTCGACGGGGATGCCGTCCAGGAGTTCGCGCATGTCGCCGATGTGCGAGATCGGTACGCCGACCTTGCCCACCTCGCCGCGGGAGAGTTCGTGGTCGGGGTCGTAGCCGGTCTGGGTGGGCAGGTCGAAGGCCACGGACAGACCGGTCTGCCCCTTGGCCAGGTTGCGGCGGTACAGCGCGTTGGACGCGGCGGCCGAGGAGTGACCGGCGTAGGTGCGCATGACCCAGGGGCGGTCGCGCTCGACCGGGGTCGGCTGCGAGGGCTGAGCTGAGGGCGTCTGGCTCGCCACGGAATACCTCCGGAGGTTCCGGGCCGACCGGATCTCGGCGACTACCGGCCTGGGCAACCCCGCTGGTCCGCTGTCACCGCGCCTGGTTCGGCCCTGCTTACCACGGAGTGTACTGACGGGTAACCGCTCCGGACAGGTGTGATCGGCCACAGCCCGCAAGTCGTTTCCCGGCCTGCCTGACAGTGTGTCGGTGCCGGTCGACGCACCGTCCCGATCAGGCGGCGGTGGGTTGGCGGAGGGTGAGGATGCGGTGCAATCGCGTCAACACCAGGACGCGGTGCACGTCGGGATTGACCCCGATCAGCACCAGTCGGCGCTCACGTCGGCCCGCACGTCGATGCGCGCCGACAATCAGACCCAGGCCGGTGGTATCCAGCGCGGGTACGTGGGTGAGGTTGAGAATCAGGTCGCCGTCACCGTGGTCCAGCGCGTCGTGCAGCGCCAAACGGACGTCGGCGGTGGACCGCACGTCGAGCACGCCTTCCAAGTGCAGCTCACGCGGGTCGCCCCAAACGCGCATCGTCTCCTCCTGGGGAGTCCGTCCGTTCGATGACGGTCCGACTCCCCAGCAGAACACCCAAAACCCGATAATCCTCACTCATCACAGCGGACTTCACTCGTACCGGTGACGATTGATCGGATGATGCGCCGATTGCGCACCACCCGTTGCACCACCCGCTCAGTAGGCGTAGAAGCCCTTGCCCGACTTCCGCCCCAGGTCGCCCGCGGCCACCATGCGGTTCAGCAGCTCCGGCGGCGCGAACTTCTCGTCCTTGGTCTCGGTGTAGATGTTGCTCGTCGCGTTGCGCATGATGTCCACGCCGGTGAGGTCCGCGGTGGCCAGCGGACCCATCGCGTGTCCGAACCCGAGCCGGCAGGCGATGTCGATGTCCTCGGCGGTGGCCACACCCGCCTCGTACAGCTTGACCGCCTCGACGGTGAGCGCGGTGATCAGCCGGGTGGTCACGAAGCCGGCCACGTCCCGGTTGACCACGATGCAGGTCTTGCCCATCTCCTCGGCGAGTTCCCGCGCGGCGGCCAGCGTCTCGTCCGAGGTCTTGAAGCCGCGGACCAGTTCGCACAGCTTCATCAGCGGCACCGGGGAGAAGAAGTGCATGCCGACCACCGCCTCCGGGCGGCCGGTGACCGCGGCGATCTCGGTGATCGGGATCGCCGAGGTGTTGGTCGCGAGCACCGCGTCGGCCTTGCAGATGCGGTCCAGTTCACGGAAGACGCCCTGCTTGATCTCGACCTTCTCGAACACCGCCTCGACCACGACGTCCGCGTCCGCCACCGCGTCCAGGTCGATGGTGGTGGTGATCCGGGCGAGCGCCGCCGAGGCGTCCTCGGCGGTCAGCGTGCCCTTGGCCGTGAACTTCTCGAACGAGGCCTCGATCCCGCTCAGGCCCCGGGCCAGCGCGGCGTCGGTGACATCGCGCAACACGACGGTGTGACCCGCCCGGGCGGCGACCTGGGCGATGCCCGATCCCATCAACCCGGCCCCGACGACGGCGATCTTCTTGGTCACTGCGCAACCTCTCCAGTACACGGTCCCGAGCCGGCGTCCGCGCACGAACGCCCTTCGCCCGGAGCGTAGCCGCAGCGGCCCCGGGATCCGCGCACCCCCACCTGACGACCCGTCAGAAACGCGAGGTACTCTCCGGCTCCGGCTCCCGGACGATCTTCGCGCCGAGCGACTGGAGTTGTACCTCCAGGCCCGTGTAACCGCGGTCGATGTGGTGCACCCCGCTCACCGTGGTATCCCCGTCGGCGACCAGACCGGCCAGCACCAGACCCGCGCCGGCGCGGATGTCGGCGGTCAACACCGGGGCGCCGGACAGCTGTTCCACCCCGCGCACGATCGCGTGGTGCCCGTCGGTACGGATCGACGCGCCGAGCCGGAGCAGTTCCTGGAGGAACACGAACCGTGCCTCGAAGAGGTTCTCGGTGATCATCGCCGAGCCCTCGGCGATCGAGTTCATCGCCGCGAAGAACGGCTGCATGTCGGTCGCGAACCCCGGGTACGGCAGCGTCACCACGTCCACCGCCTTCGGCCGCCGGTCCATCACCACCCGGAAGCCGTCCCGCACGTGCGAGACCTCGGCGCCGGCGAGGGTCAGCTTGTCGAGCGCGATCTCCAGATGCTCCGGATGCGCGTTGCGCACCGTCACATCGCCCAGCGTCATCGCCGCCGCGACCGCGAAGGTGCAGGCCACGATCCGGTCCGGGACGGTGCGGTGGCGTACCGGCTTGAGCCCGTCGACGCCCTCGATCTCCAGGGTGGACGAGCCCGCGCCCTCGATCCGCGCGCCCATCTCGGTGAGCATCGCGCAGATGTCCACGATCTCCGGCTCACGGGCCGCGTTGTCGATCACCGTGCGCCCCTCGGCCAGGACCGCGGCCATCAGGATGTTCTCGGTCGCGCCGACGCTGGGGAAGTCCAGCCAGACCGCGGTGCCCTTCAATCCCTTCGGCGCCTTGGCGATCAGCACGCCGTGCGAGTTCTCCACGGTCGCGCCGAGCTTGACCAGGCCCTCGATGTGCATGTCCAGACCGCGCGAGCCGATCGCGTCCCCACCCGGGTAGGCGACGTGCACCTCGCCGCAGCGCGCGAGCAGCGGCCCGAGCACGCAGATCGACGCCCGCATGCTGCGCACCAGGTCGTAATCCGCCTCGAAGCGCGGCGCGGCCGGCACGTCGATCCGCACCGTCCCGGTGGTCTCGCCCTCGACCTCGCACCCGAGGCGCCGCAACAACTCGCTCATGATCTCGACGTCGAGGATCCGGGGAGCCTCCTCGAGCACCGTGGTGCCCTCCGCGAGCAACGCGGCCGCCATCAATTTCAGCGCGCTGTTCTTCGCGCCCGTGATCCGCACCTCGCCGGCGAGCCGCTGACCACCTGTCACCCGGAACCTGTCCATCGGAGAATCGTACTGATTCCGGGACCCGCCCATGGACGGCACCAAGCCGGGACAAAGCCAGACGCAGGCGCGCCGTTAGGGTGCGTACATGGTCAACCTCACCCGGATCTACACCCGCACCGGCGACGACGGCACCACCGCCCTCGGCGACATGTCGCGCACGGCCAAGACCGACCCGCGGCTCGCGGCCTACGCCGACGTGGACGAGACGAACGCGGTGATCGGCGTCGCGCTCTCGCTCGGCAACCTCGACGAGGACGTCGTCACGCTGCTCACCCGCGTCCAGAACGACCTGTTCGACCTGGGCGCCGACCTGTCCACCCCGGTGGTCGAGGACCCGAAGTATCCGCCGCTGCGGGTCGAGCAGAGCTACATCGACGCCCTGGAGGCGGCCTGCGACGCGTACAACGAGAACCTGGAGAAGCTGCGCAGCTTCATCCTCAACGGAGGCACCCCGGGCGCGGCCCTGCTGCACCAGGCCCGCACCGTCGCCCGCCGTGCCGAGCGCACCACGTGGGCGGCCCTGGAGGTGCACGGCGACTCGATGAACCCGCTGACGGTGAAGTACCTCAACCGCCTGTCCGACCTGCTGTTCATTCTCGCCCGGCACGCCAACCGCGAAGTCGGCGACGTGCTGTGGGTACCGGGCGCCAACCGCTGAACCGACGGCGGATCGCGGCAGTGCGCGCCGCTAGGCGACGTTGACGCGTTGTCCCGGCGGTGCCGCTTCCAGCCAGGCCAGGAAGCCGGTCAACGCGTCGTCGCTCAGGGCCAGTTCGATCCGGTCGCCGGCGTGTTCGCAGACCAGGATCACCGCGCCGGCGAGCAGCGCCAACTCCTCTTGGCCGGCCGGCTCCCGCCGGCCGATCACATGGATGCCCGCGCGCTGCAACACCCGACGCGGGCGCGGCGCGTAGCTGAACACCCGGAACCACTCGATCCGGTCGCCGCTGTAGCGGGCGATCCCGAAGACCCAGCCCTTGCCGTGGTCCGGATCGGCCGACGGCGCGGCCGGATCGCCGTCCGCCGGTGCCTTCCCGACGCCCTCCGGGGACGACGACGCGGCGCCTCCCGGAGTCTGTCCGGGGGACGCCGCGGCGGTGGAACCGGCTGCGCCGGCCGGGGATACCGGTGGGCGCGTACGCAACGAACAGTCGAAGGTGCCGCCCGGTCGCTGGATGAGTCGACGACGCAACGCGAACGCCGCGACACCGACGACCAACACCACGACGACGGCCGACACCACGCTCAGCACGACGAGGACCATCCCGATCGACCTCCTCGTTCGCGCGTTGAGCAGTGGTCCCGGCCGTGTGTCGGTCCGGGCTCTGGTGCCGCTACCGGATCTAGCGCCGCTGGGCGGCGAGCAGACGCGTTTCCGCGCGCCGCTCGGCGCCCGCGTCCTTCGCCGCGCCGGCGCGCTCGAGCGCCCGCTCCGCGCGGGCGACATCGATCTCGTCGGCCAGCTCGGTGATCTCGGCGAGCAGCGAAAGGTTGTTGTCCGCGAACGAGATGAACCCGCCGTGGACCGCCGCGATGACGACCGAACCGTCGGCCTGACGGATCGTCACCGGGCCGGATTCGAGCACTCCGAGGACCGGCTGGTGACCGGCCTGGATGCCGATGTCACCGTCCGCGGTGCGTGCGATGACGATGGTGGCCTCGCCGGACCACACCTTGCGGTCGGCCGCGACCAGCTCGACGTGCAGCTCAGCCAACGTGGCTCCTCATGTCGGGTCGAAGACACGCGGGTCTTCGCCTCCGCCCTCGAGGGGCGGGTGGTGTCCAAGGATAGTGGCCCGGACGGGCCTGGCTCCAACCGGCTCGAACGCCGGCGGGTTTCCGGTACCCGCGCGCGGCGGGTACCGGGAACCGACACGAGGGGCGGACCCGTGCGGGACCGCCCCTCGTCGATCAGGCGATCGTCAGCCCTTGTTGAGCTCGGCGATCTTCTTCTCGAGGTCGTCCAGCCCACCGAGCATGAAGAACGCCTGCTCGGGAGCGTGGTCGTACTTGCCGTCGGCGATCGCGTTGAACGCCTCGATGGTCTCGGACAGCGGGACGTCCGATCCGTCGAGCCCGGTGAACTGCTTCGCCACGTGGGTGTTCTGCGACAGGAAGCGCTGGATGCGACGCGCGCGGTGCACGGTGAGCTTGTCCTCTTCGGACAGCTCGTCCATACCCAGAATCGCGATGATGTCCTGGAGGTCCTTGTACTTCTGCAGGATGCTCTTGACGCGCATCGCACAGTCGTAGTGGTCCTGCGCGACGTAGCGCGGGTCCAGGATCCGGGACGTCGAGTCCAGCGGGTCCACGGCCGGGTAGATGCCCAGCTCGGAGATCGGACGCGAGAGCACCGTCGTGGCGTCGAGGTGCGCGAACGTCGTGGCCGGGGCCGGGTCGGTCAGGTCGTCCGCGGGGACGTAGATCGCCTGCATCGAGGTGATCGAGTGACCGCGGGTCGAGGTGATGCGCTCCTGGAGGGTGCCCATCTCGTCGGCGAGCGTCGGCTGGTAACCCACCGCGGAGGGCATACGGCCGAGCAGCGTCGACACCTCGGAACCGGCCTGGGTGAACCGGAAGATGTTGTCGATGAAGAGCAGCACGTCCTGCTTCTGCACATCGCGGAAGTACTCCGCCATGGTCAGACCGGACAGCGCCACGCGCAGACGGGTGCCCGGGGGCTCGTCCATCTGGCCGAAGACGAGCGCCGTCTGCTCGAAGACGCCCGCTTCCTTCATTTCCTCGATCAGGTCGTTGCCCTCACGAGTGCGCTCGCCGACGCCGGCGAACACCGACACACCCTCGTGCAGACGGGCGACACGGACGATCATCTCCTGGATGAGCACCGTCTTGCCGACGCCCGCGCCACCGAACAGGCCGATCTTGCCACCCTTGACGTACGGGGTGAGCAGGTCGATGACCTTGATGCCGGTCTCGAACATCTCGGTCTTCGAGTCGAGCTGGTCGAAGGCCGGCGCCTGGCGGTGGATCGGCCAGCGCTCGGTGACCTCGAAGGTCGCCCGGTCCACGTCCAGGACCTCACCGAGGGCGTTGAACACGTGGCCCTTGGTGACGTCGCCCACGGGGACGGAGATCTGCGAGCCGGTGTCGGTGACGACCGCGCCGCGGACGAGGCCGTCGGTGGGCTGCATCGAGATCGCGCGCACGATGCCGTCGGCAAGGTGCTGCTCGACCTCGAGGGTGAGCGTGGTCTTGCCCTCCCCCTCGCCCTGGCCCTCGAGGTCCAGGTCGACGTGCAGCGCGTTGTACATATCCGGCATCGCGTCGACGGGGAACTCCACGTCGACGACCGGGCCGATGACGCGGGCGACGCGGCCCGTGGCAGCGGCCGTCTCAACAGTGGCAGTCATGATGTCTAATCACTCCCCGCGGTCGCGTCGGCCAAGGCGTTGGCGCCACCGACGATCTCGCTGATTTCCTGGGTGATCTCGGCCTGGCGGGCATTGTTCGCCAGTCGAGAGAGGGTCCGGATGAGGTCTTCGGCGTTCTCGGTCGCCGACTTCATCGCCCGCCGGCGGGCCGCGTGCTCGGAAGCGGCGGACTGCAGCAGGGCGTTGAAGATGCGACTTTCCACGTACCGCGGCAGCAGTGCGTCGAGAACACCCTCGGCCGAGGGCTCGAAGTCGTAGAGCGGGAAGGGACCGCCGGCCGGCGGCTCGTCCGTCTCCTCGACCGCCAACGGGAGCACCCGCACCGCGACCGGGTTCTGCGTGAGCATGGAGACGAACTCGGTGCTGACGAGGTGAATCTCGTCCACACCGCCCTCGTCGGTGGGCGTCACGAACGCGTCGATCAGCTCACCTGCCACCTTCTTGGCGTCGGAGTACTCGGGGCGGTCGGAGAATCCCTTCCACTGCCCGGCCAGGTCCACGTCGCGGAACTGGAAGAATCCGATGCCCTTGGCCCCGATCACGTAGCGGTCGACCGTCTTGCCCTCGTCCTCGAGCAGCTTGACCAGCTGCTCGGTGGCCTTGATGGCATTCGAGTTGTAGCCGCCCGCGAAACCGCGGTCACTGGTAACCAGCAGCACCGCGGCCCGGGTGGGCCGCTCCACCGAGGTGGTCAGCGGGTGCTGCGTGCTGGAGAAGGTGGCGACCGCGGAAACGGCGCGCGTCAGCTCGTCGGCGTACGGCTTGGAGGCCGCGACGCGCTGCTGCGCCTTCACGATCCGCGACGCCGCGATGAGCTCCTGGGCGCGCGTGATCTTCTTGGTCGCCGACACGGAACGGATCCGACGCCGGTAGACCCGAAGCTGGGCTCCCATTGGTCAGGGTTCTCCGTTCTTTACTCGGACTTGGCCACGTGACGGGTGATCTTCTCCTGGCCGACGTCTTCCTTCGTCAGACCGGCAGGCGCCACGTCCTGGATCAACGGCTCGCCGTCGAACTTGGTGAACGTCTGCTTGAAGGAGTCCACCGCGTCGGTGAGCGCCATCACAGTGTCGTCTTCCAGCTTGCCGGTCTCGACGATCCCGGTGAGCAGGCCCGCGTGCTTGTGCTGCAGGTACTCGTGCAGCTCCTTCTCGAAGCGACGGATGTCCTGCACCGGCACCTCGTCCAGCTTGCCGGTGGTACCGGCCCAGATCGAGACGACCTGGAGCTCGATCGCGAACGGCTCGAACTGACCCTGCTTGAGCAGTTCGACCATGCGCGCACCACGCTGGAGCGAAGCCTTGGAGGTGGCGTCCAGGTCGGAACCGAAGGACGCGAACGCCTCCAGCTCGCGGTACTGGGCCAGGTCGACGCGGAGTCGACCCGCGACGCTCTTCATCGCCTTGATCTGCGCCGAGCCACCGACTCGCGAGACCGAGATACCGACGTTGACCGCGGGGCGCACGCCCTGCAGGAACAGGTCGGACTCCAGGAAGCACTGGCCGTCGGTGATCGAGATGACGTTGGTCGGAATGTACGCCGACACGTCGTTGGCCTTGGTCTCGATGATCGGCAGACCCGTCATCGAGCCGCCGCCGAGGTCGTCCGAGAGCTTCGCGCAACGCTCGAGCAGACGCGAGTGCAGGTAGAAGACGTCACCGGGGTAGGCCTCGCGCCCCGGCGGACGACGAAGCAGCAGGGACACGGCGCGGTACGCCTCGGCCTGCTTCGACAGGTCGTCGAACACGATGAGAACGTGCTTGCCCTGGTACATCCAGTGCTGGCCGATGGCCGAACCGGTGTACGGGGCGAGGTACTTGAAGCCGGCCGGGTCGGAGGCCGGGGCGGCGACGATCGTGGTGTACTCCAGCGCGCCGGCCTCTTCGAGCGAGCGGCGCACGGACGCGATGGTCGTGCCCTTCTGGCCGATCGCGACGTAGATGCAGCGAACCTGCTTCTTCGGGTCGCCCGAGCGCCAGTTGTCGCGCTGGTTGATGATCGTGTCCAGGCACACCGCGGTCTTGCCGGTCTGCCGGTCGCCGATGATCAGCTGACGCTGGCCGCGGCCGATCGGGGTCATCGCGTCGATCGCCTTGATGCCGGTCTGCATCGGCTCGTGGACCGACTTGCGCATCATGACGCCGGGGGCCTGCAGTTCCAGGGCACGACGGCCCTCGGACTCGATCTCGCCCTGGCCGTCGATCGGCTGGCCCAGCGGGTCGACGACGCGACCCAGGTAGCCGTCACCGATCGGAACCGACAAAACCTCGCCCGTACGACGGACCTTCTGGCCCTCTTCGATACCGCTGAAGTCACCGAGGATGACGACACCGATCTCGCGGACGTCGAGGTTCTGCGCCAGACCGAGGGTGCCGTCCTCGAACTTGAGCAGCTCGTTCGTCATGACCGAGGGCAGGCCCTCGACCTTGGCGATGCCGTCGTACGCCTCGGTGACGGTACCGACCTCTTCGCGCGCGGCAGTCTCCGGCTCGTACGAGGCGACGAAGCGCTCCAGCGCGTCCCGGATCTCCTCCGGCCGGATCGTGAGCTCCGCCATCTGGTGTCCCTGCTCTCCTAGGTGGTGGGGTTAACGGTCCGCTGTCCGTCGCTTGTCGTACGGAACCGCGGTGCTGCTGTGGGGGTCGCCGGTCCGGTCCGGGGGTTTTCCCGGACGGTCGACGACACCCCTGTCGTCCGGTGTCTCAACCGGCGAGCCGTCGGCCCGCCTCTTCGAGACGTGTGGTCACGGTGCCGTCGATGACGTCGTCACCGATCTCCACGCGGACCCCGCCGATGACGTCGGCATCGATTTCCACGTTGAGGTGGATCTCGCGGCCGTACATCCGGCCCAGCGCCGCGGCCAGACGGGTGCGCTGCTCCTCGGTGAGGGGCAGGGCGACCGTGACCAACGCGACCATGCGACGCCGGCGATCGGCGGCGAGGCGCGCGTACGACTCGAGCCCGTGTTCAAGGTTACGGCTGCGCGGGTGTGCGACAAGCCTGGCGACCAGTCGCCGGGTGACGGGCTGGGCCCGACCCTCCAGCAGACCGGAGACCAGCTCCGCCTTGCGCTCGTTCGCCACGCCCGGGTCGGTCAGGGTCGAGCGCAGTTCGCGCTCGCCCGCCACGATCCGGCCGAAACGGAAGAGCTCGTCCTCCAGCTCGTCGAGCCTGCCGTCGCGCTCTGCGGCGATCAGCTCGGCGGACACCGAGAGTTCGGCGATCGTGTCGACCAGGTCGGTCGGCCGCGACCAGCGCGTACGCACGAGTCCGCCGAGCAGATCCGCCGCGGTTCCGGAGATCTGACCGGACAGAAGCTCTGCCAGGAAGGCCGCGCGGGCCTCCCCGGAGCGCGTCGAGTCGGTGAGGACCCGACGCAGCGACACCGTCTTGTCGAGCAGGATCACCACGGAGTGGAGTTCCTGGGCCAACGCGACCATGTCGGTACCGGTCGCGGTCGCGAGCGCGTCCAAGCGCTCACGAGCCGCGGCGAGGGATTCCCTGCTGGCGCCCTGCATCAGCGCACCTTCTCCGAGCTCGCTCCGGCGGAAGCCTTGACTTCCAGCTCCTCCAGGAAGCGGTCGACGACCCGACGCTGACGCGCCTCGTCCTCGAGCGACTCCCCGACGATGCGCGACGCGAGGGAGACGGCGAGCTTGCCGACGTCCTGACGCAGCGCGTTCTGGGCCTGGTTGCGGTCGGCCTCGATCTGGGTGTGGCCGGCGGTGACGATCTCGTCCTTGATCCGCTGGCCCTCGGCGCGCATCTCCGCGATGGCGACGGCACCCTGCTCGCGGGCGTCCTCGGTGAGGCGACCGGCCTCGCGACGGGCTTCGGCGAGCTGGGTGCGGTAGCGCTCCAACTCGGCCTGGGCCTCGGCCTGCGCCTCTTCGGCGCGCTTGAGACCGCCCTCGATGGCGTCCGTACGGTCCGCCAGCGTCTTCGCGATCTTGGGAAGGAGGACCTTCCACAGGAAACCGAAAACGATGAGGAACGCCACGCCACCGATGATGATCTCGTCGAGCGGCGGGAGAAGAGGGTTCATCTTCTCCTCGCTGTTGGCGAAGTCAATCACGGTGTGAGGACCTTCCGTCCGTAGCGGGTTGATCAGGTGCCGTAGACGAACGGCATGACGACGCCGATGAGGGCGAGCGCCTCGGCGAGGGCGAAGCCGAGCAGCATGTTCTGGCGAACCAGGCCGGCGGCCTCGGGCTGACGGGCCATCGCCTGGACACCGTTACCGAAGATGATGCCGATACCGATGCCGGGGCCGATCGCGGCGAGGCCGTAACCGATGGAACCGAGGCTGCCAGAAACGCCTTCGGCGGCGAGGTTCATCATGGGAACTGATCCTTTTTTCGAGGCCGATGGACGATCCACCGGACGACGGTCGAGGAGAGAAAGGTCTGCGGGTCTCTCAGTGCTCGGCTTCGAGCGACGTCGAGATGTAGGACGCCGCGAGCAGCGTGATGATGTACGCCTGCAGCGCCTGGATCATCAGCTCGAACGCGGTCAGCACGACGACCACGACGAACGAGGTGGCCGAGTAGAGCGCCCCGATGTGGAAGCCCAGGAGGTACCAGGCGCCGACGCTGAACGTCACGATCAGCATGTGTCCGGCGAACATGTTCGCGAACAGTCGGACCGCCATGGTGAACGGCCGGGTGATCAGACCCTGCAGCAGCTCGATCGGGGCGAGGAGGAAGTAGATCGCCTTCGGCAGACCGGGCGGGAACATCATGTTCTTGAAGTAACCGACGAAGCCCTGGTTCTTGATGCCGAGGACCAGGTAGGTCACCCACACGATGCCGACGATCGATGCCGGGAAGGCGATTCGCGAGGTCGCGGGGAACTGGGCGAACGGGATGATCGCCATCACGTTCATGACCCAGACGAAGAAGAAGATCGAGAACAGGAAGGGGACGTAGGGGTCACCCTTCTTGCCGATCGTTTCCCGCGAGATGTTGTCGCGAACGAACAGGTAGCCCAACTCGCCGACGTTCTGCGCGCCGCGCGGCACCATCTTGGGCTTGGCGAACGCGCTCCAGAAGAAGCCGATCACCAGCAGCATCGAGATGAGCGCGAGCAACATCGGCTTCGTGAAGTCGAAGGCCCCGATGGAGAAGATCGGCTTGAACTCGAAGACGTTCAGCCCGGGCGAGGGGAAGCCGCACCCGGAGAACAGGTGACATCCGCTCTCGCTGGCGAGCGTCTGGACGTCAGCAGTCACCACCGACTCCTTCGTCGTGAAGCATGTTTTCGGCTACCTCGATGTGTCGGCGTGGCGAGGGGCCACGGAGCGGCACGCAACAGGGCCCGGTCAGGAGGACCTGCCGTGGCGGACAAAGACCAGAACAAGGGCCAGAGCGATTCCGACGACCAGGCCGATCGGCAGGAACAGTGCGGAGTGGCCGGTCCACCGGTCGATCAGCCAGCCGATGCCGCCGTAGATGAGCATGCCGCTCAGCAGATAACCGACACTCGACCATGCGGCACCGTCCATCGCCCGATTCTCTCGGTCCGGTGGACGGGGGCCTCTCTCGCTCATGACGCCCCGGACATTAGCAGTACCGGCGGCGAGGCTGAACACCGCGCCGGCCCGGAAGGGCGCTGTGCGTATGTCATCGCTCTCCATCCGGTTCGACATAGGCGATCTTCAGCCGGGTGAAGACCCACACCTGCGAGGCGACCCAGACCAGCGTGGCCCCGAGGATGGTGAGCCCGAACACCTTCGTGTCGAACGCCTCGGTGTCCTTGAACAGGAACAGAACCAACCCCAGGAGCAGGATCTGCACGATGTAGGTGAACAACGCCATGTTCATCATCATCATGGGGTTGTCGCGCGAGATCCGACCGATCGCGACCTGGCCGATCACGAAGAAGGCCAGGACGACGACGGTGGCGAACACCGCGCCGAGAAGTCCTTTGCCACCGGCCGCGAGCAGAGCCGCAACTGCCGCGATCACTCCGGCGGCGGTCGTGGGCACGACCGAACCACGGAGAAGGCGGACGTCGTTGGCCTGCATGTCGGTGACTCCGGCATCAGTGGGGGGCAGGGGGCGGATCAGTCGTCCGAGCAGGGCTCGGAGCGACGCAACGCTCGGGATTGGCCGTGAAGGACCAGAACCCTCGTTGCTGGGGGTTCATCGGCCATTGATCCTGGTTCGTGAACGATATCACAAACTATTTGAGCAGAGCTTTACCCGTTCGTGTGTACAAGCTCACAGCCCTGCACCACCCTTTCGCGCCCCTCTCCCCGCAGGCAAATGCGCAGGTCGGGAGGGGTCCGTGGGATTTTCCGAGGACTCTGTTGCGGGTGTGGCGGTTGCCCCGTTCGGCCGTACGCCGTCTGATTCGCCGGGAACCATCGTGTCGGCCGGAACGTTCGCACCGCGCCTCCCGCGCCGGAGCCGCCGATAGCGCGGCGGAACCACGTTGTGCAGCTCCGTCGGCACGTGCGGCTTGAACCGCGGGAGCATCAGGAACACCAGGCCGATGGCGATCAGGCCCAGTCCCGCGTAGACGATCGGACGCCGTTCCGGCCGCACCGAGATGAGCACCGTGAACGACGCGATCAGCCCGGACCAGAAGTACATGATCAGCACCGCGCGACTGTGCGAGTGGCCGATCTCCAGGAGCCGGTGGTGCAGGTGCCCCTTGTCCGCCGCGAACGGCGAACGCCCGGCCCAGCCGCGCCGGCCGACCGCCATCACCAGGTCCATCAGCGGCACTATCAGCACCGCGAACGGCAACACCAGCGGAATGTAGACGGGCACCAGCTTGTGCGTGGTGAAGGCCATCGAACCGCCGTTTTGCGCGGTGATCGCCTCCGGGTCGATCCGCCCGGTGAGGGTGACCGCCGACGCGGCGAGCATCAGGCCGATCAGCATCGACCCCGAGTCCCCCATGAAGATGCGCGCCGGATGCAGATTGTGCGGCAGGAAGCCGACACACATGCCGATCAACAGCGCGCTGAACAGCGTCGGTGCCGCCGCCGACGAGACACCGTAACCGAACCACAATCGGTACGAATATCCGAAGAACGCGAGTGCGGCGATGCACACCATCCCGGCCGCGAGGCCGTCCAGGCCGTCCACGAAGTTCACCGCGTTGATCGTGATGACCACTATCCCGATGGTCAGCAGCGTGCCCTGGGTCGGCGTCAGGCTGACCGGGCCGTAGCCGGGGATCGGCAACCACAGGATCACGATGCCCTGCCAGACCATCACACCCGCGGCGAGCGCCTGGCCGAGCAGCTTGATGATCGCGTCGACGCCCCACTTGTCGTCGATCACCCCGAGCACCGAGATCAGCGCGCACCCGGACAGCAGCGCCTGCACGTCGGTCGCGGCGGTGAACACCTCGGAGAGCACCGGCAGATGCCGGGCCATCAGCAGGCCCGCGCACAATCCGCCGAACATCGCCAACCCGCCCAGGCGCGGCGTCGGCTCCTTGTGCACGTCGCGCGCGCGGATCTCGGGCATCGCCCCGGCGGCGATCGCGAAGCGGCGGACGGCGCCCGTCAGCAGGTAGGTCACCGAGGCGGCGACGAACAGCGTGAGCAGGTATTCGCGCAAGACTCAACCGTCCCCGGCTTCGGCACATCCCAGCGGCAGCACGGGCATCAGACTAGACGTGCCGCCGCTCACCGGGAGAATCGCCGAACCTGCACCGGCGAGGGACGATCGCACCAAGCTCGGTGGTGCCACCACCGGCCCGTCGCCCCACACGTAACCACAAACACCCTGATCCCAGCCACCCCGGAGGGCGATTGCGGCCCGTCGGTCGCATAGGTCTCGGCGGGCCCGCCGGCCCGAACACTCCCGCCGGCTCTCACCGCCCCGGGTAGGCCGGATGTGTGGCCACCAGCTCGCCGACCGCCGCCCGCACCTCGCCCAGGACCGCCGGGTCGTCCTCGCGCACCGCGCGGCCCAGGAGCAGGGCGATCTCCTTCATGTCCGTCTCGGTCATCCCCTGCGTGGTCACCGCGGCCGTCCCGACCCGGATCCCGGACGCGATCATCGGCTTGGCCGGGTCGAACGGGATCGCGTTCTTGTTCAGGGTGATCCCGGCCCGCTCGCAGCGGCGCTCCGCGTCCCGACCGCTCACCCCGATCCCCCGCAGGTCCAGCAGCGCCATGTGGGTGTCGGTACCGCCGGTGACCGGCCGCAACCCCTCGGCCTGCAAACCCTGCGCCAGGGCCTGCGCGTTGGCCACCACCCGGCGCGCGTAGGCGCGGTACGCCGGGGTGCCCGCCTCGCGCAGCGCGACCGCCTTCGCGGCCACCGCGTGCATGTGCGGGCCGCCCTGGCTGAACGGGAACACCGCGCGGTCGATCCGCTCGGCGAACTCCTCGCGGCACAGGATCAGCCCGCCGCGCGGCCCGCGCAGCACCTTGTGCGTGGTCGCGGTGACCACGTCGGCCCAGGGGACCGGCGAGGCCGTCGCGTCGCCCGCGACCAGTCCCGCGAAGTGTGCCGCGTCCACCATCAGGTAGGCGCCCACCTCGTCGGCGATGCGGCGGAAGGCGGCGAAGTCGACCAGGCGCGGATATCCGCTCGCACCGCACACGATCAGCCGGGGCCGATGCGCCCGGGCCAGGTCCCGGACCTGGTCGTAGTCGATCCGCTCGTCGCCCTCGCGGACCCCGTAGGCCACCGCGTGGAACCAACGACCGGAGAAGTTCACCCGCGAGCCGTGGGTCAGATGCCCGCCGTGCGGCAGCGACATGGCCAGGATCGTCTCGCCTGGGCTCAGCAGCGCCGCGTACACCGCCAGGTTCGCGGCGGTGCCCGAGTGCGGCTGCACGTTGGCGTGTTCCGCGCCGAACAGGGCCAGCGCCCGGTCCACCGCGAGCCGCTCGGCCCGGTCCGCCTCGGCGCAACCGCCGAAGTAGCGCCGCCCGGGATAACCCTCGGCGTACTTGTTGGCGAGCGTGCTGCCCAGCGCGGCGAGCACCGCCGGGGAGGTGAAATTCTCCCCGGCGATCAACTGGAGGCCGCCGCGCTGCCGGGCCAACTCGCCGAGCAACACCTCGGCGATCTCCGGATCCTCTCGCCGCAGCGCGAGGAAGTCCGGTCCCCAGAAGGGAGTTGACGGGGCGTCGGGAGTGCCCATGGCATCGCTCCTCAAGGCCGCAGGGACCTCTCCACGATAGGGCGGGGGTCCGGACACGGACAGGGCCTTCCGGGGGCGATTCCGCGCCGTTGTCGGGCCGTGCGCGCCAACGCTCCGGGGCCCGTGGGGGCGCGCCGGTCAGTGCGTGTGCGCGGGGTGCCCGGTGAGCGCGGTCAGGACCGGGTCCAGGGCCGAGCCGATGTCGGAGGCGCAGGCCCGGAACACGCTCAGCGGCGCGCCGTACGGATCGGCCACCTCGTCCCACTCCGGATCGGGCGCGGCCAACCGCCCGCGCAGCGCCGCGGCGGCCCGCACGAGCGAACGCCCGCGCTGGACCAGGTCGCGCTCGGGGTAGGGAGCCCGTTCCAGCACCGCGACCAGGCGGGTGAACTCCTTCAGCGTGAAGGTGCGCAGGCCCGACGCGTGCCCCATGGACACCACGTGCGCGCGGTGGTCCAGGGTCGCGGTAAGCACCAGGTCCGCCTCGGCGACATGCTCGTCGAGCAGCTCGCGCCCGTGGAAGTCGCCCGGGTCGGCGCCGTATTCGAGCAGCACCTCGGCCGCGTGCGGCTCCATCGGCGCGCCCTCGTGGCCCCAGGTCCCGGCGCTCTGCACGCTCAGCCGCACCGCGTCGTCCGCGGCGAGCCGGCGCTGCAGGCCGAGCCGCGCCAGCCGTTCGGCGATCGGGGAGCGGCAGATGCTCCCCGTGCACACGAACAGGATCCGGAACGAGTCGGCCGCGGAGCCGTAGGGCCCGTAGGTGTGCCCGAGGGGCCGGCCGACCGGAGGGGGCGCGGTCAATTCACGCCCTCCAGGTCGGGAACGACCTCACGCAACGTCTCCAACGACAGGGCACCCTCACGCAGCAGCCGGGGGCGGCCGGCGGTCAGATCGACGATCGAGGACGGCGCGGTGGAGGGGCAGCTGCCGCCGTCCAGGTACACCGACACCGAATCGCCGAGCTGCGCCTCGGCCTCGTCGACCGTGGTCGCCGCCGGGTTGCCGGACCGGTTCGCGCTGCTGACCGCCATCGGCCCGGTCTCGGTCAACAGCTCGATCGCCACCGGGTGCAGCGGCATGCGCACCGCGACCGTGCCGCGCGTATCGCCCAGATCCCACATCAGCGACGGCTGGTGGAAGGCCACGATGGTCAGCGCCCCCGGCCAGAACGCGTCGACCAGTTCCCACCCGACCTCGGGGAAGCCGGTGACCAGCCCGTGCAGCGTGTTGGGCGAGCCGACCAGGACGGGCGAGGGCATGTTGCGACCGCGGCCCTTGGCGTCCAGGAGCGCGTGCACCGCGTGCGGGGTGAAGGCGTCCGCGCCGATGCCGTACAGGGTGTCCGTCGGCAGCACGACCAGATCGCCGCGCTTGATCGACCCGGTCGCCTCCCGCAGCCCGAGCCCGCGGTCCATCGCGTCGGAGCAGTCGTAGCGTCGGCTCATCGGGCACTTACCTCCGGAAGCGGTACGGGCGGTACGGGCGAAGCGGGGGGTACGAGTGATGCGAGCAATACGGGTGATGCGGGTGGTGCCGGCGGTACGGGTGGTGCGGGCCGCGCGGATCCGGCCGCCGGGCGGGGCGCGCGGTTCACGCGCCTTCCTTGCGTGCGGTGGTGAAGCGGGGGCGGTTGGTCAGATCGCGGTGGTCGGCCGCGTCCACCCAGCCGGCCTCCTCGTTGAAGATCCACGGCACCGCGCCGCCCTGGGTGTCCGCGTGCTCGACCACCACGAGCCCCGCGGGCCGCAACAGGCGGTAGGCGGTCTTGGCCAGGACCCGAATGAAGTCGAGCCCGTCCGGCCCGGAGAACAGCGCCAGCTCCGGATCGTGGTCGCGCGCCTCGGGGGCCATCTCGTCCCGCTCCTCCAGCGGCACGTAGGGCGGATTGCTGATCACCAGATCGACCGTGCCGTCCAGCTGCGGCAGCGCCGAGAGCGCGTCGCCCCGGTGCAGGATCACCCGCGACCCGCTCGCGTTGCGTTCGGCGTAGGCGTAGGCGCCCGGGTCCAGCTCGACCGCGTGCACCACGGAGCGCGGCACCTCCTGCGCGACCGCGAGCGCGATCGCGCCGGAGCCGGTGCACAGGTCCACCACGAGCGGCTCGGCCACGTCCATCGCGCGCAGCGCGTCTATCGCCCACCCGACCACCACCTCGGTCTCCGGGCGGGGTACGAACACGCCCGGACCCACCTCGAGTTCGAGGTAGCGGAAGAAGGCGCGCCCGGTGATGTGCTGCAGCGGCTCGCGGGCCTCGCGGCGCGCGACGGCCTCCCAGAACCGCGCGTCGAAGTCCCCGTCGGCGACCGTGTGCAGGGCGCCACGCTTGACGCCGTGCACGTACGCCGCCAGTTCCTCGGCATCGAAGCGCGGAGAGGGAACGCCCGCGTCGGCCAGTCGCAGGGTGGCCTGGGCCACCTCGGCGAGCAGCAGATTCATCTCGTCTCCGTTATTGGTGGGCGAGCCGGGCGGCCATGTCGGCGTCCACACACGCCTGGATGACCGGATCGAGATCGCCGTCGAGCACCTGGTCCAGGTTGTACGCCTTGTAGCCCACGCGGTGGTCGGAAATCCGGTTTTCCGCGAAGTTGTACGTCCGGATGCGCTCGGAGCGGTCCACCGTGCGGACCTGGCTGCGGCGCACGTCGGAGGCTTCCTTGTCGGCCTCCTCCTGGGCCGCGGCGAGCATCCGCGCGCGCAGGATGCGCATGGCCGACTCCTTGTTCTGGAGCTGGCTCTTCTCGTTCTGGCAGGAGACCACGATGCCGGTGGGCAGGTGCGTGATGCGCACCGCGGAGTCGGTGGTGTTGACCGACTGGCCGCCGGGACCCGACGAGCGGTACACGTCGATGCGCAGGTCGTTGGCGTTGATCTCGACCTCGACGTCCTCCGCCTCGGGCAGGACCAGGACGCCCGCCGCGGAGGTGTGGATGCGGCCCTGCGACTCGGTGGCGGGGACCCGCTGTACGCGGTGCACGCCGCCCTCGAACTTCAGCCGGGCGTAGACGCCCTCGCCGGGCGCGGGGTTGCCCTTGGTCTTCACCGCGACCTGGACGTCCTTGTAGCCGCCGAGGTCGGACTCGTTGGACTCGAGGATCTCGGTCTTCCAGCCCGCGCGTTCGGCGTAGCGCAGGTACATCCGCAGCAGGTCGCCCGCGAACAGGGCGGATTCCTCGCCGCCCTCGCCCGCCTTGACCTCCAGGATCACGTCCTTGTCGTCGGCCGGGTCGCGCGGCACGAGCAGTCGGCGCAGCTTCTCCGCGCACTCCTCGCGGCGCTCCTCGGCCTCGGCCGCCTCGGCGGCGAAGTCCGGGTCCTCGGCGACCAGTTCGCGGGCCGCCTCGACGTCGTCGGCGGCGCTCGACCACTGCCGGTAGGCGTCCACGATCGGCCCCAGTTCGGCGTAGCGCCGCCCGAGGGTGCGGGCGCGCGTCTGGTCAGTGTGCACGGCCGGGTCGGCGAGTTGCCGCTCCAGGTCGGCGTGCTCGGCGAGCAGGTCGTCCATCGCCTCGAACACTGGGGGCTCCTCTGGTTGTGGCCGCGAACTCGGCGGGATCGGTGACGACGGGGCTACCGGAGCCGGACGGGCTTTCGGGACCGGCTTCCGGAGTACGGCTTCCGGAGACAAACGAACGGCGCCGGAGGGGCGGGGCGGACCTTGGACAAGGCCCACCGCTCCTCCGGCGCCGCAGGGTCGCTACTTCTTGCCGGCCACCGGCTGCGTACCGAAACGCTTCTCGAAGCGCGCCACCCGGCCGCCCGTGTCGAGGATCTTCTGCTTCCCCGTGTAGAACGGGTGACACTGCGAACAGACCTCGACGCGGATCTGGCCGCTCGTCGCGGTGCTGTGCGTGGTGAACGTCGAGCCACAGCCACAGGTGACGGTGGTTTCCACGTACTCGGGGTGGATGTCGGGCTTCACGGGAGTCTCCTTGAGGTTCGGGAGGGCGCCGGGTCGTACGCCCGAATGGGCATCACGTGAACCGGGGCCGACAGAGCAGTCTGCCAGGAGGGGGCGACCGGACCCAAATCAGGGTCTGTACCGCCCAACCACGATCGGGGTCGCGGCATTCCCTCCCGGCGGACGCGCTGCCATGTCTTGCGTACGACGACCAGTCGGATCGACTAGTCGTTCGGCATCGGCGTCGTCTTCTGGATCTGCATGAGGAACTCGCCGTTGCTCTTGGTCTTCTTCATCTTGTCCAGGAGCAGTTCGATCGCCTGCTGCTGGTCGAGCGCGTGCAGCACCCGGCGCAGCTTCCAGACCACCGCGAGTTCGTCCTGCGCCATCAGGATCTCTTCCTTGCGGGTGCTGGACGCGTCCACGTCCACCGCCGGGAAGATGCGCTTGTCGGCGAGCTTGCGGTCGAGCTTGAGCTCCATGTTGCCGGTGCCCTTGAACTCCTCGAAGATCACCTCGTCCATGCGCGAGCCGGTCTCGACGAGCGCGGTGGCGAGGATGGTCAGCGAGCCGCCGTTCTCGATGTTGCGCGCGGCGCCGAAGAACTTCTTCGGCGGGTACAGCGCGGTCGAGTCGACACCACCGGACAGGATGCGGCCGGAGGCGGGCGCCGCGAGGTTGTACGCGCGGCCCAGGCGGGTGATCGAGTCGAGCAGCACGACCACGTCGTGGCCCAGCTCGACCAGGCGCTTGGCCCGCTCGATGGCCAACTCGGCGACGATCGTGTGGTCCTCGGCGGGTCGGTCGAAGGTCGAGGAGATGACCTCGCCCTTCACCGACCGCTGCATGTCCGTGACCTCTTCGGGGCGCTCGTCCACGAGCACGACCATCAGGTGGCACTCGGGGTTGTTCACGGTGATCGCGTTGGCGATCGCCTGGAGCACCATCGTCTTGCCCGCCTTCGGCGGCGCGACGATCAGACCGCGCTGGCCCTTGCCGATCGGCGACACGAGGTCGATGATCCGCGTGGTCAGCGCGCTGGAGTCGGTCTCCAGGCGCAGCCGGTCCTGCGGGTACAGGGGGGTCAGCTTGTTGAAGTCGGCGCGCTGGCGGGCCTGTTCCGGCTCCATGCCGTTGACCGTGTCCAGCCGCACGAGGGCGTTGAACTTCTCCCGGCGCTCACCGTCGCGCGGCTGACGCACCGCGCCGACGATCGCGTCGCCCTTGCGCAGGCCGTTCTTGCGGACCTGGGCGAGCGAGACGTACACGTCGTTGGAGCCGGGCAGGTAGCCCGAGGTCCGCACGAAGGCGTAGTTGTCGAGGATGTCCAGGATGCCCGCGACGGGGACCAGGACGTCGTCGTCGGCCAGCACGGGCTCGTTGGTCTCGAAGCCCTCACGGCCGCCGCGACGACGGTTGCGGTCGCGGTAGCGGCCACGACGCCGACGGCCGCCGCCCTCGAAGTCGTCGTCGTCCAGCGGGCCGTTGTCCTGCTGCTGTTGTTGCTGCTGCTTGCCGCGCTCGCCGCGCTCGGCCCGGTCGCCGCGGTCGTTGCCGCGCTCGCCGCGCTCGTTGCCGCGGTCGCCACGCTCGCCGCGTTCCGCACGCTCACCGCGTTCCGCACGCTCACCGCGCTCGGTCCGCTCGCCGCGCTCGTTGTTGCGCTCGCCGCGGTCGCGCCGGTTCTGGCCGCGCTCGCGCCGCTCGCGGCGGCCCTCGCGCTCGCCGCCCTCGCGCTGCTCGCCCTGCTCCTCGGCGGGGCGCTCGGCGCGCTCGGTGCGCTCGGCCCGCTCGCCACGACGGCGCGTGCCGGTCTCGGCGACCTCGGCGGTCGGCTCGCCCTGCTCACGCCGTCCACGCCCGTTGGCGGGCGCCTCGGCGGCGGCCTGCTCCGGGATCTCGATCTGTGCGGCGGTCTCGACCGCCACCCGCGTGCGGGCGGCCCGGCGGGTCCGGGTGGGCGCCTCCGCGGCCGGCGCCTCGGCGGCGACGGCGGGGGCCTCGGCGGGCGCCGCGCCGTTGTCCGCCGCGGTGGCGGCGGCGGCCTTGGCCCTGGTCGCCCGGGCCGGCTTCGTGGCGGCAGCGGCGGCGGGAGCGGCGTCCGAACCACCCTGCTTCGCCTGGATGGCCTCGATCAGCTGGCTCTTGCGCATGCGGCCGGTGCCGCTGATGCCGAGACCGGTGGCGACCTGCTGCAGCTCCGCCAGCACCATGCCGTTGAGGCCGGTGCCCGTCGAGCGGCGGCGCCGCGTGGCGGGAGCGGGGGCGTCCGCGGTGGCAGCCGCGTCACCCGAGGCGGACGCGGCCTGCGGCGTTGCGTCCATGAGTTCGGTGGTGTCGCTCACGAAGGGTCCTTCCCTGGAGCGGGCGTCGGCCTTGAGGGGGCTCGGCGACCGGTTGTGCTGTCCGTCCCGCTTCCAGTGCGGTCCGGTGCGGTGGTCCGCCGGATGGCGGGAATCGTCGAAAATGTGCCCGGTACTGCGAGGATCGGGCTCATGTATGCCTGTGGGGGCTCGTATTCCTGTAGGGGCTCGATTTCCTGCGAAGGAACAGCCCTCGGGTCCCCGGGATGAGCTCGACGCGGCGCGGTGGTCCCGCCGGTCTGTATCGGGGAGCCACGTTCGTCACGAAGGACAGGCAGGAGGGGAAACTCCCAAAGGATCGTGGCCACAGAGCACCGAACGCGCCCAACCCTATGCGGGCGGGGGATCTGGTGCGGTGATGACGCTAACACTACCGGACCCAAGAGACATTCCCCCACCCCATCGCTCCCCCGGCGCAGCCCATTTTTCCTGCGGTAGTGCAGTGGAGTGAACGGATCCACCGCCGTCGCCGGCCCGCCGCCCGGCTGCGCCGAGTATGCCGTCGGTCCGGTTCCGACCTACCGGGCGTACTGCCAACGAACGGCGAGTACGCAGGTCACGCCAGTGGCATGACGCTTGCTCCGGCCCCGTCCACGTCCAATTGCCGAACCACCCAATCGGGCCCGGCAGTGCCGATCGCCTCGTCCACGCGGTCCGGTGTGACCAGGGCGAGTACGGTCGGCCCCGCGCCGGAGACGACCGCGGCCATCCCCTGTGCGCGCAGCTTGTCGATCAATTCGGCGCTCGCCGGCATCGCGGGCGCCCGGTACGTCTGGTGCAGTCGGTCCTCGGTCGCGGCGAAGAGCAGGTCGGGCCGCGAGGTGAGCGCGGTGACCAGCAGCGCGGCGCGCGCCGCGTTCGCCGAGGCGTCGCGATGGGTCACCTTGGCCGGCAGCAGACCGCGCGCGACCTCGGTGGACAGCGGGGTGGAAGGTACGAACACGACGGGAGATATACCCCGGTCGGGGCTCGATCGCACCGCCCGGGGGCCGTCCTCGTCGGTCCACGCGATGGTGAAGCCGCCGAGCAGACACGCCGCGACGTTGTCGGGGTGGCCTTCGAGTTCGGTGGCCAGGGCGAGCGCGGCCTCGTCGTCGAGCCGCTCGGCGCCGCCTATGGTCAGCGCCCGGGCGGCGATCACCCCGGCGCAGATGGCGGCGGCCGACGAGCCCAGGCCGCGGCCGTGCGGGATGCGGTTGGCGCAGACGACGTCCAGGCCGGGCGGACGGCCGCCCATCGCCTCGAACGCGGCGTGGGCCGCGCGAACGACCAGGTGGTTCTCGTCACGGGACAGGTCGTCGGCGCCCTCACCTGCGATGTCGATCGACAAGCCCTCGTCCGCGACCCGGATCGCGACGTCGTCGTACAGTCCGAGCGCGAGTCCGAACGCGTCGAACCCGGGACCCAGGTTGGCGCTCGTGGCCGGGATGCGAACCCGGACGGGGGCGGCACGGAATGCGGGGCCGGCCATACGCGTGGACACTCCTCCTCGTGGAGTTCCGGGCACCTTCGCGGGGCGGTCCGAACCGGTGACGCATTCGGGAAATCGCGGGTGCTGCGGAACGGCAGGAACAGACGCGAGACTCGGGCGGCATGCGCCGCGGAACGAGTGGAAGGTCGCGTCCGGTGATCAGCCTACCGAAGGTGCGTTCCCTCGCGGGACACCGTAACCACCGCGTCGTGGGATTGGTACCGGAAATGGGATCCAAAGGTCCGAGGGCGGTCGACGGTCGATCATGGGCCGACCTGATTCGATCTTGTCGCCGATCGTGCGCCGATCGGGTGTTCCTGCCGGCGGCGTGCCCGAACGGCCACGCCGGACGGCCGTCGTGCGGATCGGGTCGGGGCGCCGACCAGGCACTTCGGGCGGGTGCGCCGACGGAACGCCCGGGCGGGTGGCGGCATCGGGTACGCCCGCCGAATGGCTCGACGGGGCCGTGGTGGGGCTCGCCCGGGGGTGTCCCGCCCGGTCCCTCGACTTGTGAATTTTCCCGAGTCGCACGCTTGGTCGGCGGCTTTCCCGGCGGATATTCGGCGGGTGTGCGGCTTCGGAGGGAATTCGACTTCGGGAGTGTCGGCCGCGCGGGTATCGGCTTCGCGGGTGCGACTCGGCCTGTGTGGGCGTTACACGTATCCGTACCGAAGTCGGTGGTTGTCGCGCGTGTCGTCGGCGCGCGTGCGCGTCGGCCACCCGCTTTCGTGGGTGGCCGACGCGTCGTGGTCGCTGCGGGCGTGGTGCGGTGCGGTCAGCCCAGGCCGAGTTGCCCGGCCGCGGCGGCGGCGTCGATCGGGACGACGACCGGCTTGGGCGCGCCGGCGACGGCCCAGTCGGGGTCCTTGAGGCCGTTGCCGGTGACGGTGCAGACGATCCGCTGGCCCGGGTCGACCCGGCCCTGTTCGGCCGCCTGGAGCAATCCGGCCACACTCGCGGCGGACGCGGGCTCCACGAAGACGCCCTCCTGCGCGGCCAGGAGCCGGTACGCCGACAGGATCTGACGGTCGGTCACCGACTCGATGTGGCCGCCGGATTCGTCCCGCGCGGCGATCGCGAGGTCCCACGAGGCGGGGTTGCCGATCCGGATCGCGGTGGCGATCGTCTGCGGCGAGAGCACCGGCGCGCCCTTGACCAGCGGCGCCGAACCGGCCGCCTGGTAGCCCCACATGCGCGGGCGGCGGGCGGCGAGGCCGTCGGCGGCGTACTCGTTGTAGCCCTTCCAGTACGCGGTGATGTTGCCCGCGTTGCCGACCGGCAGCACGTGGATGTCGGGCGCGTCGCCGAGCATGTCCACGATCTCGAAGGCGGCGGTCTTTTGGCCCTCGATGCGCACCGGGTTGACCGAGTTCACCAGCGCGACCGGATACTTTTCGGCCAAATCGCGGGCGAGGGTCAGGCAGTCGTCGAAGTTGCCGTCGACCTGCAGGATGCGCGCACCGTGCACGAGGGCCTGGCCCATCTTGCCGAGCGCGATCTTGCCCTGCGGGACGAGTACGGCGCACACCATGCCGGCACGCACCGCATACGCCGCGGCGGAGGCCGAGGTGTTGCCGGTGGAGGCGCAGATGACCGCCTGGGCACCCGCCTCCTTGGCCTTGGAGATGGCCATCGTCATCCCGCGGTCCTTGAAGGACCCGGTCGGGTTGGCCCCCTCGACCTTGAGGTGAACATCACATCCGGTGCGCTCGGAGAGCACCTGGGCCGGGACCAGCGGCGTGCCACCCTCACGCAGAGTGACCACTGGTGTGCTCGCCGAGACCGGCAGTCGGTCGCGGTATTCCTCGATGACCCCGCGCCACTGCGTGGTGCGGACGCCTTCCTTGAGCGCGCTCACGGTCCTCTACTCCCCTTCGACCCGCATGATGCCTGCGATGTCACGGACGATGTCCATACCGCGCAGATCGGCGACGGTCGCCGCGAGCGCGGCGTCGGTGGCGGTATGGGTGACGATCACGAGTGTGGCATCCCCGTCCCGGCCCTGCTGACGCACCGTGTCGATGGACACGTCGTGCTGGGCGAAGACCGCGGCCACCTGGGCCAGGACACCGGCGCGGTCGGCCACGTCCAGGCTCAGGTGGTAGCGGGTGCGGGCGATGCCCACCGGCTGCGGGGTGAGCGCCGCGTAGGCCGATTCGCCGGGCCCGGTGGCGCCGGAGAGCTTGTTGCGGCAGACCGCGACCAGGTCGCCCAGGACCGCGCTGGCGGTCGGCGCGCCACCCGCGCCGGGGCCGTAGAACATCAACTGCCCGGCCGCCTCCGACTCGACGAAGACCGCGTTGTACGCCTCGCGCACCGAAGCGAGCGGGTGCGAGCGCGGGATCATCGCGGGGTGTACGCGAGCACTCACGCTCTGCCCGTCGGCGCCGCGCTCGCAGATCGCGAGCAGCTTCACCACGCAGTCCATCGCCTTGGCCGAGGCCACGTCGGCGGCGCTGACCTCGGTGATCCCCTCGCGGTACACATCGGCCGCGGTCACCCGGGTGTGGAACGCCAGGCCGGCCAGGATCGCGGCCTTGGCGGCGGCGTCGAAGCCCTCGATGTCGGCCGTCGGGTCGGCCTCGGCGTAGCCGAGCGCGGTGGCCTCGTCCAGCGCCTCGGCGAAGCCGGCGCCGGTGGTGTCCATCCGGTCCAGGATGAAGTTGGTGGTGCCGTTGACGATGCCGAGCACCCGCTCGACCTTGTCGCCGGCCAGCGACTCGCGCAGCGGGCGCAGGAGCGGGATGGCGCCGGCGACGGCGGCCTCGTAGTAGAGGTCCACGCCGTGTTTCGCGGCGGCGGCGTGCAGCGTCGAGCCGTCCTCGGCGAGCAGGGCCTTGTTGGCCGAGACCACCGAGGCGCCGTGCTCCATCGCGGACAGGATCAGCCCGCGGGCGGGCTCGATGCCGCCGATCACCTCGACCACCACGTCGATGTCGTCGCGTTTGACGAGTTCGACGGCGTCGGTGGTGATCAACGCGGGGTCGATGCCCGCGCGCTCGCGCCCGGCCCGGCGTACGGCCACGCCGGCGAGTTCGATGGGGGCCCCGATCCGGGCGGCGAGGTCGGTCGCGTGCGTCGTCATGATGCGGGCCACTTCGGAGCCGACCACACCACAACCGAGCAGCGCCACCTTCAGCGGCTGCGTACGCATCATCCGACCTCACTTCTCGAAGACAAAGGTTGTCCGAGTCTGCCGCCCCGGCGGGTTTCCGGCGACGGGCAGTGCCGACAAGTGTCGCTCGGATCAGGCCCCGAACCGGCTGCGGTCCAGGATCCGAGACGGGAATTCTTGCGGTTCGACTCGGTGTCGACGGGATTTTCTCCCGTGATTTTCTGCCGTGATGTTCTTCCGTGTGCGGGGCCGCCGAG
This sequence comes from Embleya australiensis, assembly GCF_051903075.1. Lineage (NCBI taxonomy): Bacteria > Bacillati > Actinomycetota > Actinomycetes > Kitasatosporales > Streptomycetaceae > Embleya > Embleya australiensis. The sequence goes on along the minus strand of NZ_CP182422.1, from coordinate 4,943,388 downwards.
CGGCGGCCCCGCACGAGGTGTCCCGCTCAGCCGACGTCGAGGGCCAGCAGGTCCGCTTCGGTCTCGCGGCGCACGATCACGCGCGCCTCGCCGTCTCGTACCGCGATCACCGGCGGGCGGGTCACGTGGTTGTAGTTGCTCGCCATCGACCGGCAGTAGGCGCCGGTGGCGGGCACCGCGATCAGGTCGCCGGGGGCCAGGTCGGCGGGCAGGTACGCGTCGCGCACGACGATGTCGCCGGACTCGCAGTGCCGGCCGACCACACGCGAGAGCATCGGCGCGGCATCGCTGGTCCGGGAGACGAGCGTCACGGTGTACTCGGCGTCGTAGAGCGCGGTGCGGATGTTGTCCGACATCCCGCCGTCGACGCTGACATAGGTGCGCAGGCCCTCCAGGGGCTTGATGGTGCCCACCTCGTACAGGGTGAACGTGCCCGGTCCGGCGATCGCCCGGCCGGGTTCGACCGAGAGCCGGGGCGCGGCCAGGCCGGCCGCCGCGCACTCGCGGCGCACGATGTCCAGGAGCGAGGCGGCGATGGTGGCGGGCTGCTGCGGGTCGTCGGCGGAGGTGTAGGCGATGCCGAGGCCGCCGCCGAGGTCGATCTCGGGCAGCTCGACCCCGTGCTCGTCGCGGACCGCGACCAGCAGGGCGACCACGCGGCGCGCGGCGACCTCGAAGCCGGCCGTGTCGAAGATCTGCGAGCCGATGTGCGAGTGCAGGCCGATCAGTTCGAGCGAGTCGAGCTTGCGGATCCGGCGCACCGCCTCGGCTGCCTGCCCGTCGGCGAGCGAGAAGCCGAACTTCTGGTCCTCGTGCGCGGTGGCGATGAACTCGTGGGTGTGCGCCTCGACCCCGACGGTGATCCGGACCAGCACCTTCTGCCGGACGCCGCGACGGTCGGCCAGGAAGGCGAGGCGGCTGATCTCCTCGAAGGAGTCGACCACGATCCGGCCGACGCCGGCCTCCAGGGCGCGGTCGAGTTCGTCGGTGGACTTGTTGTTGCCGTGGAAGGCGATCCGGGCCGGGTCCATGCCGGCGGACAGCGCGATGGCGAGTTCGCCGGCGGTGCACACGTCCAGGTTCAGGCCCTCCTCGGCGATCCAGCGCACGAGTGCGCGGCAGAGGAATGCCTTGCCGGCGTAGAACACGTCGGCGCCCTCGAACGCCTCGCGCCAGTCCCGGCAGCGGGCCCGGAAGTCGGCCTCGTCCAGGATGTAGGCGGGGGTGCCGAACTCGCGGGCCAGGTCGCGAACGTCCAGGCCGGCGACGGTGACCACGCCGTCGGCCCCGCGGGCGGCGGTGGTGGGCCAGATCTTCGGGTCGAGCAGGGCCAGGTCCTCCGGCGCGACGGGCGGTGCGCCGTCGGGCAGGACGTCCGCGTGGCGGGGACCGGCGGGGTGGGCGGAGCGGCTCATGTCGTGGTGCTCCCCTTGGAGTCAGGGCGTCGGTGGGTGTCGGGGGTGTCCGTCGGCGGGTGTCGGGGTGTCCGTCGGCGGGTGTCGGTGCGTGTCCGTCGGCGGGTGTCGGTGGGTGTCCGTCGCCGGCTGTTCGTCTGTGCGCCGGGGCGGATACGACCGAAGGCCGGGCAAGTACTTCCGCCCGGCCTTCGACCTGTCGCCTGTTGCGTTGTGACGAACCGTCACATGCGCTCGGGGGCGGACACCCCCAGGAGGGCGAGGCCGTTGGCCACCACGGTTTTCGCGGCTTCGGCCAGCCACATTCGGGCGTACGTCAGGTCGGTGACCGCTTCCTCGCCCTTCGGCAGGATCTGACAGTGGTCGTAGAAGCGGTGGTACGTGCCGGCCAACTGCTCGAGGTAGCGCGCGACGTGGTGCGGCTCGCGCATCTCGGCGGCCTTGGCGACCACGCGCGGGAACTCGCCGAGCATGCCGAGCAGGTCGGACTCCCACTCGGTGGAGAGCAGTTCCGGCTTGAACTCGCCCTTGACGATGCCGCGTTCGGCCGCCTTGCGCTCGACGGAGGACATCCGCGCGTGCGCGTACTGAACGTAGAACACCGGGTTCTCGTTCTTGTGCGACGTGAGGATGTCGATGTCGAGGGTGATGGTGGAGTCGGTGGACGAGCGGGCCAGCGAGTAGCGCGCGGCGTCGACGCCGATCCACTCCACGACGTCGTCGATGGTGATGATGTTGCCCGCGCGCTTGGACATCCGGACCTCTTCGCCGGCGCGCATCATCTTCACGAACTGGCCGACGATGACCTCGATGTTGTGCTCGGGGTCGTCGCCCGCGCAGGCCACGATCGCCTTGAGCCGCCCGACGTAGCCGTGGTGGTCGGCGCCGAGCATGTACACGGCGACCTCGTTGCCGCGGTCGCGCTTGTTCAGGTAGTACGCGGCGTCGGAGGCGAAGTAGGTCTTCTCGCCGTCGGACTTGATCAGGACGCGGTCCTTGTCGTCCCCGTAGTCCGTGGTGCGCAGCCAGATCGCGCCGTTGTCGTCGTAGACGTGGCCCTGCTCGCGCAGCCGCTCGATCGCCTTCTCCACCGCGCCGGACGCGTGCAGCGTGGTCTCGGAGAACCAGACGTCGAAGTGCGCGCCGAAGTTCTCCATGGAGCGCTGGATCTCGGCGACCATCAGCCGCAGTCCGGTGGCCCGGAAGATCTTCTCCTGGAGGGCCTCGTCCATGCCGAGCACGTCGGGGTGCTCGGCGAGGATGTCGGCGGCGATGTCGTTGATGTACGCGCCGACGTAGCCGTCCTCGGGCACGGGCCGCTTGTTCGCCGCCGCCATCAGCGACTTGCCGAACTTGTCGATCTGTACGCCGGCGTCGTTGATGTAGTACTCGGTCGTGACGTCGGCGCCGGACGCGCGCAGGATCCGCCCGAGCGAGTCGCCGACGGCGGCCCAGCGCACCCCGCCGATGTGGATCGGCCCGGTCGGGTTGGCGGACACGAATTCGAGGTTGATCTTCAGCCCGTCGAACGCGTTGTTGCTGCCGTAGTCGGCGCCGGCCTCGACGATGGCGCGGGCCAGCTCGCCCTGGGCGGCCGTGTCGACCGTGATGTTGAGGAAGCCGGGACCGGCCACGTCGACCTTCGCGATGCCGGGCACCTGCGCGATGCGCGCGGCCAACAGCTCGGCGATCTCCCGCGGCGCCCGCTTCGCCGGCTTCGCGAGCTGCAGCGCGATGTTCGTCGCATAGTCGCCGTGCTCGCGGTTCTTCGGCCGCTCCACCGTCGTGCTCTCGGGCACGGCAACGGCGAGCTCGCCCGCCTCGACGGCGGCACGAACCGCGGACAACACTGACTGCGAAAGCTCTGCGGGGGTCACGCGCACAAGGGTAGGCGACCCGCCGACCGACCCGCCCGGCGGGCGGGGTAGGTCATTCGGGTGACAGTTCCGGCGACAACGCCCGCACGAGGCGAATCAACTGCTCGGGATGAAACGGCTTGGTCAGATACCCGTCCACGCCCACCGCCCGGGCCCGGGAGAAATCCTCGTCCTGCGCACAGGCGCTGATCATCAGGATCTTCAACCCCTTGGTCCGCGGATCCGCCCGCAACCGCGCAGCCGTCCCGATCCCGTCCAGATGCGGCATGACCACATCGAGCGTCACCAGATCCGGCCGCACCTCGTGCACGAGCCGCAGACACTCCTCCCCATCGCGGGCGGTGCTCACCACGAACCCCTCCAGCCGCAGATTGACCGCGATCAGCTGCCGAATCACCTCGTCGTCATCCACGACAAGGACCCGCGCCGCCTCACCACCAATCCCGCCCACGCCAGTGAGGTTAGGCCCCCCACACCCGCGAGGGGGCCCGATCCGCACATCTCGTCCCCACCCCACCACCCCCCAACCCCAACCCCTTCGCAACCGCCCCCGAAGAACTGGTAATGTTCACGTCACCCGAGCCCCTGTAGCTCAGGGGATAGAGCAACGGCCTCCGGAGCCGTGTGCGCAGGTTCGAATCCTGCCAGGGGCACACCGTTTCACCAGCAGATATGGCCCCTCACTTGGGGCCATTACTGTTTGTAGGGTCTAGACCATGTGCGGCCGTAGGTCGCGATATGCAGCCCTGTGACGTGCGCCGTGGACTATTCGTGGACAGGCGTGCGGCCTATTCCCGCAGGTCAGACCCCGGAAAACGACGAAGGGCCCCGGGGAATCCCCAGGGCCCGCCATGATGCGTCGGTCAGCCTGCTTGGCGCAACAGCTCGTCCACCTTCGCGTTGTTGATCTCGTCCCGCCCGTCCAGGCACTTCACGTAGCGGCTCATCAGGACCTCCACCGAGTTGCCCGCCCGTCGGGCCACCTCCGCCGGGTCCATCCCCCGTTCAACCAGGATGACAACGCCGCGTGCCGCAGGGCGTATGGCGTCTCGGCCAACGGGGACTCCACCTGATGCGGGACGAACGCCAACCTGCGCGCCTCCTCCCAGGCTCGGGAGTAGGTGGAGGAGCTGATCACGTCTCCGCGCTCGGTGCCGAAGACCCGGCCGTCCTTCGCCGTACCGAAGATCTCCAGGTGTTCCCGGAGCAGCTTCACGAGGACAGGCGGGATCGGGACCTCCCGAGACTCCGCCTCCTTCTGGGAACGGTTGTTCAGGCCCCGGTCGTCGTGGACGTCGCCGGAGTCGGTCCAGCGCGGATATCTGCGACCACGAACCGGTTGCGGGCCGACGGGTCGACTGCCAGGCGGCGATGAGCGATCGGCTCGAACCATGGTCGACTGGCTATGCGTTGTTCCCGGTCGACAGGTGGCGTAGGGCTGCGAGGAGGGCTGGGCGGTCCGGGGTGGTGGCGAAGAAGGTGGTGTCGGCGGCTTCCACCGCCTCGATGGCTTCGGCGGCCAGGCGGGCGCCGGTGTCGGTGATGTGCAGCAGCTTGGCGCGGGTGTCGGTCGGGTCGGTGGCCCGGACCAGGAGGGACTTGGCTTCCAGGCGGCGGAGGACCTGGGAGGCGGTCTTGACGTCCATGCCCGCGTGGTTGGCGAGGGTGAGTTGGTTGGGGCGTACGTTCTGGCCTTCCAGCCACCACAGGCTTGCCAGCAGCACGAATTGAGGGTGGGTCAGGTCCAGCGGGCCGAGTGTGGCGGCCATTGTGCGCTGCCAGCGGAGGGTTGTGTGCCAGAGCAGGAAGCCCGGACTGTCGTCAGGGGCGAGCGGCATGGTGGGCCTCCGAGGGCGGCGGTGCAGTGCAGTGCAGTGCCGTGCGGTGGGGTGGGGTGCGGTGGGGTGGGGTGCGGTGGGGCGGGGGGTGTCGGGCAGGGGCGGAGGGATGGAGGGCGATTGGGGCCGAACGCCCAATGGTCGAAGCAGGCGTCCGGTCGTTCGGCGAGTCGGGCGGCCACCCGGCGAGCGCTGCCGCGCGGCGTCGTGCTGACGAGCGAGGCCACTGGGCGGTTCCTCCGCTGGCCGGCTGATCGGCGGGCGGGTGCGGCATGCAGTCGGCAGTCGGTAGTACACCCGTATGTCGGTCGGACGGCCCGGCGATCTACAAGCCCTGTCGATCGGACGAACCGCCGAATCGCTGACCATCCGACTCCCCGGGCAGACCCATCGACCGCCTGACCATGTGTGCCGTCCGGCCAACGGTCGATCAGCTCATCGACACCTCCGACCGACCGAACGATCGGACCACCGGCCGGACACCGCCCGGCCCGACCAAGCCCGCGACCTCCGAACGCGTGGCCTGTTGGGCGTTCGGGCGATCGACCAGATGATCGACTAGCCCGCCGACGGCACGCGTGGACCATCCAGGTGGACGGCTGTTCATCCAACTCACCACACCAGCCGACAGACCGAACAGCCCGTCGGGCCGTCGGGCCGACGGGCCGACGGGCCGACGGGCCGACGGGCCGTCGAGCCGTCGAGCCGTCGAGCCGTCGAGCCGTCGAGCCGTCGAGCCGTCGAGCCGTCGAGCCGTCGAGCCGTCGAGCCGTCGAGCCGTCGAGCCGTCGAGCCGTCGAGCCGTCGAGCCGTCGAGCCGTCGAGCCGTCGAGCCGTCGAGCCGTCGAGCCGTCGAGCCGTCGAGCCGTCGAGCCGTCGAGCCGTCGAGGGGGCAGATTATCTGCGCGGGGATAATCTTTACAAGGACTACCTGGCGGCCATGCCCTCTCGCGCACTCGACCCTGCCCTACAGGCCCTCTGCCGTGTACACCGCCTTGCCCTCCACGAAGGTGGCCAGTACCCGGGCGTCGGCGATTTCGGTTGGCGAGGCCGCGTATGGGTCGCGGTCGAGGACGACCAGGTCGGCGAGTTTGCCGGGCTCGATCGTGCCGGTGTCGTGGTCGCGGTGGTTCACGTACGCCGTGCCGATCGTGTAGGCCGCCAGGGCCGCCGTCAGGTCGATGCGCTGTTCGGGCAGGAAGATCGTGTCCGACGGCTCGGCGAAGGCGGGCAGCACTCGGTTGACCGCCGTGTGGATGCCCCACATCGGGTCGGGAGCGCTCACCGGCCAGTCGCTGCCGGCGGCGAGGGTCGCGCCGGAGCGGAGGAGGTCGCCGAAGGGGTATTGCCAGGCGGCTCGTTCGTCGCCCAGGAACGGGATGGTCAGCTCGTCCATCTGGGCCTCGTGGGCGGCCCACAGAGGCTGGAGGTTGGCGGACACGCCCAGTGCCGCGAAGCGCGGGATGTCGTCGGGGTGGACCACCTGGAGGTGCGCGATGTGGTGCCGCCGGTCGCCGGGGCCGTTGGTGGCGAGCGCCTGGGCAAAGCCGTTCAGGGCCTCGCGCGCCGCCCGGTCGCCGACCGCGTGTACGTGTACCTGGAACCCGTGCGCGTCGAGGAGCGTGACGTGTTCGCGCAGTTCGGCCGGGTCGACGAAGCTCAGGCCGCTGTTACCGGTGTGGCAGCCGCAACCGTCGAAGTACGGCTCGTTCAGCGCGGCGGTGAAGTTCTCCGCGACGCCGTCCTGCATGATCTTCACGCTCGTCGCGGTGAACCGGCCGACCGTCGAGGACGCGCGGAGCTCAAGCAGGCGTTCCAACTGCTCGGCGCCGCGGTCGCGTTCCCACCACAGCGCACCCACGACGCGCGCGGTCAGCTGCCCCGAGCGGGCCGCCGTCAGGTAGGCATCCAGCGGATCCAGGCCCGGATGCGCGGAGCCGACCATCGCGTCCTGCCACGACGTCACGCCGACCGAGTGCATCCGTGCCTGGCCGGCGAGCAGCGCGCGCAGGCCGTCCGCCGCGTCCAGACCCGGTACCAGGTCGCCGACCAGGGCGGCCGCGCCCTCGTGCAGGGTGCCCTGCGGCGTCCCGTCCGGCTCGCGCTCGATCCGCCCGTCGGCCGGATCCGGGGTGTGCCGGTCGAGCCCGGCGAGTTCGAGCGCGCGGGTGTTGACCCACGCGCCGTGGCCGTCGGCGTTGATCAGGAACGCCGGCCGATCCGGTACGAGCGCGTCCAACTGCCGCCGACTCGGCGTGCCGCCGGCGAACGCCTCCATGTTCCACCCGCCGCCGGTGATCCATTCCTCGTCGGGCCGATCGGTCGCGTACGCCCGGATCAGCGCGAACGTCGCGTCGGCGTCCCGGGCTTCGGAAAGGTCGCAGCGGATCAGCGTCATCCCCGCGAGGGCGGGGTGTACGTGCGCGTCCTGGAACCCGGGCACCAACGCCCGCCCCGCCAGGTCGATCACGTCGGTACGCGGCCCGATCAGGTCCCGCACGTCCGGATCATGGCCCACCGCCACGATCCGCCCATCCCGCACGGCCACCGCCGTGGCCCGGCGACGCACGGCATCGATCGTATGGACCGCACCACCTCGGAAAACGACATCGGCGAAGGCAGACATGTGGAACTCCCGGCGCTGTAACGGAGAAGGAGAGGATGGAGAGGAAGGACGGGAAGGAGGGGAGGGGAAGGAAGAAAGCTGAGAGGGCGACGGGGGCGAAGCGGGAGCAGACGATTCAGAGGACAAGACGCAGGCGCCCCCTCAACGCCCCGGCGTCCCCACCCCCGCGTAGTCCCACGGCCGAACCCGCTCCACCGCCGCCGCCACCCGGAACACCGTCGCGTCGTCGTAGAACCGCCCGACGATCTGCACCCCCGTCGGAACCCCGTTCGCCGCCCGCCCCGATGGCACGCTCAACACCGGGCACCGGCTCGCGATGTTGAACACCGTCGTGAGCGACGCCTCCAGGTAGTGCTCCAACTCGACGTCGTTGATCGTGACCTTGGTCGACGTGTAGTCGTCGTCCGCGAGGAACGCGGGAATGCCGGCCGTCGGGCACAGCAACACGTCGTATCGGTCCAGGAGTCCGCCGACCTCGGCCTGGATCGCCGCCTCGCGTTCCAGGCCCGAGAGCAGTCCGCGCCGGTCCGCCGCCGCGACCGTCTCCTCGGCGAACCTGAGAGTGTACGCGTTGAGTTGATCGCCGTAGTCGTTCGCGACCCCGGCCACCCACGAGCCGAAGATCGCGCCGAAGTGGATCATCGCGGTGTCCATCACGTCGCGTCGGCGGATGTCGACCGCCACCTCCTCGACGATCGCACCGGCCTCGCGCAACGCGTCCGCGACCGCTCGGGTGTTGGCCTCCACCTCGGGGTCGATCTGCCAGTCGCCCAGCCCGATCGACAACGCCACCCGCAGCCCCGCGACGTCCTCCGGCACGGTCGGCAGGGTCAGCTTGGGGCTGAGCGCGACGCCGTCGAGTGGATGCGGGCCCGCGATCACGTTCTGGAGCAGTACGCAGTCGGCGACCGTGCGGGTCATCGGGCCGTCGTGGCAGTACGTGTCGAGGTTGAACGGCGGCAGCGCCGGCACCCGCCCGTAGGGCGGCTTGTAGCCGACCGTGCCGGTGAACGAGGCGGGGATGCGAATCGAGCCGCCGATGTCCGAACCGGTCGCCAGCGTCGTACTCCCGGCCGCCAGCGCCGCGCCCGCGCCGCCCGAGGAACCGCCGGGCGAATAGGCCGGGTTCCACGGATTGCGGGTCACGCCCCACAACTTCGAGGCGGTGAACGCCGCGCAGCTGAACTCCGGGGTCGTGGTGCGCGCGTGCACGATGCCGCCGGCCGCCATCACCCGCTCGACCACGGGGTGGGTCGTCTCGGCGATCTCGGTCGCGAAGGGCAGCGAGCCCTCGGCGATGATCCGGCCGGCGATCGGCTGTTCCTCCTTGGTCGCCACCGCGAGCCCTTCCAACGGCCGTGGCGCGTCGCCCTTGCCGGCGTAGCGGGCCTCGGCCTCCCGCGCCGCGGACAGCGCTTCGTCGTACATCCGCTCGGCGAGGCAATTGACGACGGGCTCGACCGCCTCCGCACGCGCGATCACCGCGTTCATCAGTTCCACGGGCGACAGGGATCGGTCCCGGAAACGACGCAGGGCCTCGGTCGCGGGCAGATAGGCGAGTTCATCGACGGTGTGATCGGACATGGGAGGTCCTGGATCCTTTCGTTGTGTTTGCGTCGCGGCCGGCGCACGCGACAAGTTCGGGTTCGTCGAACGACAAGTGCGGGGGGTCGAACGACAAGTGCGGGGTCGTCGAACGACGAGTCCGGCTCCGGCGAACGACGAGTTCGGCTCCGTCGACCGGGGTTCAGTCCCCCGACGAGCCCTCCGCTTCCCGCTCCAACGCCCGCCGATCCGCCGCGATCCGCGCCGGATCCCACCCCACCCGCGGCACCGAATCGAGCAGCAGCCGCGTGTAGGCGTGCTGCGGATCCGTCAGCACATCGGCCGTCCGTCCCGCCTCCACCACCCGCCCGGCGCGCAGCACGACCACGTCCTCCGTGATGTGCCGTACGACCGCGAGGTCGTGGCTGACGAACAGGAAGCCGACTCCCGCGTCGCGCCGAATCCCGGCCAGGAGGTCGAGGATCTGCGCCTGGATGGACACGTCCAGCGCGGCGACCGCCTCGTCCAGGATCAGTACCTTCGGCTCCGCAGCCAACGCCCGCGCGATCGCCACCCGTTGGCGTTGTCCACCCGACAGCGCCTTCGGCAGCGCCCCCGCCTCGCGCTCGCCCAGCCCCACCTGGTCCAGCAACTCGTCGACGCGCGCGGACCGCTGATCCCGGGTCAGGTCGAAGTGCAGGCGCAGCACCTCGTCGATGCACTCGCGCACCACGATGCGCGGATCCAGGGACAGGTAGGGGTCCTGGAACACCATCTGCATCTCCCGGGCGCGGGCGAGGCGTTCGGCCCGATTGCGGGTACGCACCGCCCGCTCCCGACCCCCGATGCGGATGCTGCCCGAGTCGGGCGAGACGAGCCCCACGAGCATCCGCGCCGTCGTGGTCTTGCCGCATCCGGACTCGCCGACGATGCCGAGCGAGCCGCCGGGCGGGAGCGTGAACGACACGCCGTCCACGGCCCGATGCCCTCCGAACGCCTTGCACAGATCGGCGACTTCGAGCGTGCCTTCGACGGAACTCTCGGAGCCCATGGAACCCCCGGCACCCGTGGACTCCTTGGAGCCCCCCGAATCCCCGGCCCCCACGACTCCCCCGCCCTTGCCCCCGGCCTTCCGGGCCACCGAGCCGGTCACGTCACAATCCCCTCGTCGACCCGAAAACAAGCCGCGTACGCGTCGTCGGCCCGCACCAGCGCGGGCGGCTCGACCAGGCACTCCGGCCCCACCCGCGCACAGCGCGCCGCGAACGCGCACCCGGTCGGCGCCTCGGCCAGCGATACCGGGCGTCCCGGGATCGGCTTCGGCGGCCCGGCGTCCGGCTCCAGGCGCGGCGTGGACGCGAGCAGTCCGGCCGTGTACGGATGCCTCGGTCGCGCGAACAACCCCGCCGCGGTCTGCGTCTCCACGATCCGCCCCGCGTACATCACGTAGACCCGGTCGCACACCGCCGCGGCCAGCTCCAAGTCGTGCGTCACGAACAACATGCCGGTCCCGCGTTCGGCCTGAAGCCGGGTCAGGATCCCGATCACCTCGGCCTGCGTGGTCACGTCGAGCGCGGTGGTCGGCTCGTCCGCCAGCAACAACGACGGCTCCCCGGCCAGCGCCGCGGCGATCACCACCCGCTGGAGCATGCCGCCGGAGAAGTGGTGCGGATAGCGGCGCATCGCGCCCTCGGGGTCGCGAATGCCCACCGCTTCCAGCAGTTCGACCGCACGCCGCGCGGCGACCGCCGGAGCGGTCCCGGCCGCGCGCAGCCCCTCGGTGAGGAAGTCGCCGACCCGGCGCATCGGATTGACCGACGCCCTCGGGTCCTGGAAGACCATCGCCACCTCGCGCGCCCGCAGCGAACGCAACTCGGCGCGACGCAACCCCAGTACGTCGCGTCCGCCCACCCGCACCGCGCCGCTCACCGAGGCATGCTCCGGCAACAGCCCGAGCACCGAGCGGCACGCGACCGACTTGCCCGAGCCGGACTCGCCGACCAGGCCCACACTTTCGCCCTCGTCCACCCGCAGCGAGACGCCGTCCAGGATCGGCCGGGCGGCCCGTCCCTTGGGCAACCGCACGGTCAGCTCGTCGATTTCCAGAAATGCCATGGCCGGATCAGTGCTCCCGCTTCGCGACTCGGTCGGCGATGCCCTCGCCGACGATGCCGAACGCCACGACCGCGACGACGATGCACAGGCCCGGCGCGAACGACGGCAGCATGGCGTCCTGGAGCAGTGCGGCCTGACCCTCGTTGATCATCGATCCCCAGTCGGAGTCGGGTGGTTGCACGCCGAAGCCGAGGTAGGACAGCGCGGCCAGGTCCATCAGTGCGTAGCCGAAGTTGATCGCCGACTGGGCCAGCACGGTCGGGGTGATGTTGGGGATCAGGTGCCGCACGCAGATGGTCCATCCCGACCAGCCCTGGACGCGGTAGGACTCGATGTACGGCCGCGCCTTCTCCTGCGCGGCGATCGAGCGCACCAGGCGGCCGACGTACGGCGTGTACGCGACGCTCATCGCGATCACCGGCGCGGTCAGTCCGGACCCGAAGACGGCGACGAACAGGATGGCCACGAGCATGCCCGGGAACGCGAAGATCAGGTCCATCGAGCGGGACAACATCGCGTCGATCCACCCGCCGCGCCACGCGGCGGCGACGCCGAGCACGATGCCCAGGATCGTGGAGATGCCGACCACGAGCAGCGGGCCGAGCAGACCGGTGCGGGCGCCGTGGATGACGCGGGACAGGATGTCCCGGCCCGACTGGTCGGCGCCGAGCAGGTGATCGGACGACGAACCGGCGAGCGTGGCGGTCAGGTCCACGGCGTCGGGGTCGTACGGCGCGATCAGCGGCGCGAACACCGCGATCAGCACCAGCAGTACGAGGATCACGGCCGCGCCGGCGAACAGCGGGCCCTGCCGCAGCGCGCGCAGCGCCCCGAAGCCGGGCCGCCGGACCATCCCGCCGCCGCCGGCCTTGCGGTCGATGGGGATCGTACTCACGAGGCACCTCGCCCGGTCAGGGAAAGCCGCGGGTCCACCAGCGGCTGCAGCAGGTCCACCACGAGGTTGACCAGAACGAACGCGGCCACGGTCAGCAACGTGATGGCCTGTACCACCGGGAAGTCCTTGACGTTCACGGACGACACCAACAGCCCGCCGACGCCCGGTACGGAGAACGCGGTCTCCACGATCGACGTGGTCACCAACAGGCCCGCGATCATGGTGCCGACGACCGTGACGATCGGGCCGAGCGCGTTGCGCAGCACGTGTCGGCGCACCACGTCGGTCTCCGCGACGCCGCGGGCGCGGGCCACCTCGACGTGTTCCCGCGCGAGTTCGTCCAGCATCGAGGCCCGGGTCACCCGGGCCAGCAACCCGGACAGGGTGAACGCGAGCGCCACCGCGGGCAGGGTCAGGTGCTCGACGCGGCCCCCGAAGCCCTGGCCGCCACCGAAGGTGGGGAACCAGCCGAGCTTGACCGAGAAGAGCGAGACCAGCCCGATCGCGGCGACGAACGACGGTGTCGCGGTGGCCACTCCGGTGCCGATCAGCACGAACCTGTCCACGAATCCCGGGCGCAGCGCGGCCAGGATGCCCAGGAGCACGCCGGCGAGCACGATCAGCAGCGCCGCGTAGCCGATCAGGAACAACGTGGTGGGCAGCCGGGACGAGATCAACGCGCCGACGTCCTGCCGGAATTGCACCGAGCGGCCGAAGTCGCCGGTGCACACGTCGCCGAGCCACTGCGCGTACTGGGACAGGAACGGGTCGTCCAGGTGGTACTGGGCGCGCACGGCCGCCCTGGCCTCCGGCGTCGCCGGGTGGCCCTTGAGCAGGAAGGTCACCGGATCCCCGGGGGCAAGGTGGATCGCGCTGAAGACCAGGAACGAGGTCACCAGCAGCACCATCGCCAACCCGAGGAAACGGCCCAGGAAGTAACGCGCCATCAGCCCGCGGCCCCGACGGTCGCGGCCCACGGCCAGTAGAGCGCGGCGCTGCTGACCGTGGCGCCGGTGATCCGCTTGTTCATGTACAGGTTCGACGGCTGCTCGAAGAGCGGGATCGAGGCCAGGTCGCGCATCGCGATGTCCTGGAGCTTGCCGGTCAGGTCCGAGCGGGCGCCGGGGTCGGCGGTGGCCGCCGCCTGGTCGTAGAGCTTGTCGTACTCGGGGTTGGAGTAGTTGCCGTAGTTGGCGAACGCCCCGGTGACGAACGACTCGTAGAACTCCAGCGGATCGGGGGTGTTCGTGTATCCGTTGGTCACCACGAGGTCGATGCCCTTGCGTGCCTCGGGGTCGGTGAACAGCGCGGTGTAGGCGTCGGGGGTGACCGTCTTGAGCTCGATGTCCAGGCCGATCGACTTGCCGGCGGCCTGGATCGCCGTGGACGAGACGGAGATCTCGGGGGCGAGCACGCTGGTGGCCAGCACGATCTTCTTGTTCGCGCCGCCCGCCTCGGCGACCAGCTTCTTGGCCGCGGCGAGGTCCTGCTTGACCGGCGGCAGGGTCGCGTAATAACCCTGCGCCCGGTCGGGGGCCAGGCCCCAGGCGGTGATCGGGAGCAGGCTCTTGGCCTCGTTGGCGTAGCCGCTGGCCGCGGCCTTGATCAGGCCGGGCCGGTCGATCGCCATGGACAGCGCCTGACGCATCCTCAGGTCACCCATCGGGCCCTGCATGTTGGTGATGCCGAGCAGGTAGGCGCCGGTGCCGGGGCCGAAGTACATCTTGCCCTGGGGGGAGTTGAGCAGTCGGCCGTACGCGTTGGAGGGCACGGTGTAGCCGCCGTCGACCGAGCCGGACAGCAGCGCGTTCACCCGGGCGGCCGGGTCCTGGATGAAGACGAACTTGAACTGGTCGTTCTTCGCGATCAGCTTCGGATCCCAGTAGTTCGGGTTCTTCTTGAGCACGATCGAGTCGCCGGCGGTCCACTTGTCCAGCGCGTAGGGGCCGGTGCAGTTCACCCCGCCCTGCGGATTGCCGTAGTCCTTCCCGGCCTTGGCGATCGAGGCGGCGCTCTCCACCGTGCCGGGCGAGGCGGCGAGCAGCGAATTGAGCAGCGCGTCCGGCTTGTTCAGCTTGATGGTCACCTGGAGGGGGCCGGTGGCGTCGATCGAGGCGACGTTGCGGAACGCGGTACCCCAGGCGGAGGCGAGTTCGGGGTCCATGTGCCGCTTGAGGCTGGCCACCGCGTCGGCGGAGGTCATCGGCGTGCCGTCGTGGAAGGTGACCCCGGGCCGCAGTTCGTAGACCCAGGTGAGGGGGTCCGGGTTGGTGTACGAAGCGGCCAGTCCCGGCTCGATCTTCATGTCCGGCGTGGTGCGCAGGAACTGCTCGCAGACGTTGGCGAGCACGGTGTTGATCGGGAAGTCCCAGGCGTAGAGGTAGTCGAGGGTCTGCGGCTCGGCGTACAGCGACCAGGTGACCGAGGGGATGTTGCCCTTGGCCGCGGGGGTGTCCGGGCTGATCCGGAAGCCGCCGGCCGGCTTGGCCGAGTCGTTGGAACCACCGGAGCACCCGGCCACGGCGGCGGCCATGACGGCAACCGCCGCGACGGATCGGAGCATGCGCAAGGGAACCCACCTCTTCCAGGGGGTAGCGGGGACGCTGGGGTCGTCTGGAGTATTGATGCGGGAACGTTCCCGCACAAGGCTTTGCGGGAACGGTTTTCTGGAGGTCGCAGCGGGGTGGGAGGACGTGACGCAGCGCCGTCCGGCCGGCAGCATGTGGCGACATGACCACTTCACCGCGAAGCGGCGGCAATCGGCCTGCGCCCGTACCCCGGGTCCGCCTCGTCGATGTCGCCCGCGAGGCGGGGCTGTCCAAGACCACCGTCTCGGCCGCCCTGAACGGCACCGGCCGGCTGTCCGACGCGGTCCGCCTGCACGCGCAGGAGACCGCCCGCCGGCTCGGCTACCGCCCCAACGCCACCGCCCGGCTGCTGCGCGCGGGACACGCCAGGCTGATCGGTTACGCGGTACGCGAGTACGTGGACACTCCGTGGTCGTACATGGAGTCGCCCTACTTCGCCCAGCTCACCAGTGCCACCGCGCAGGCCGCGCTCGCCCATGGATACGCGCTGGTCCTGCTGCCCACCCAATCGGCCCGCGACGAATGGGCGGATCTGCCGCTCGACGCGGCCGTACTGGCCGATCCGCTCGCCGACGACCCGCTCGTGGCGGACTTCCTGGCGGCGCGCATCCCGGTCGTCTCGGACCGGCGCATCCAGGGCGAGCCGGGCGCACACTGGGTGGACATCGATCACGAGGTCGCGGTACGCGGCGTGCTCGACCACCTGGCGGCGGGCGGCGCGCGGCGGATCGGCGTGGTCGGCGCGGGGACCACCGCGCTGTTCTACGAATTGGCGCTGACGACGTATCACCAATGGTGCGCGGAACGCGGGTTCGCCCCGCTCGTGGAGCTGACCGACCGTCCGGGGAACCAGGCCACCCGCGCCGCGATCGACGCCATGCTGGCCCGATCCGACCGCCCCGACGCGCTGTTCGTACTCACCGAGGCCAGCCCGCCGCTGATCCTGGAGACGATCCGCGCCCGCGGCCTGAGCATCCCGGACGACCTGCTGATCGTCTGCGTCAGCGACGACCCGACGGCCGCCCAGACCGACCCACCGATCACCACCCTGAGCCTGCGCCCGGCCGAAATCGGCGCCGCCGGCGTCGAGTTGCTGATCAAGGCCCTGGAATCCGGCGACCGCTCCCCCACGGGCCGAACCATCGAAACCCGCCTGGAGGTACGCGGGACGTCACGCCGCGCCGACCCGCCGAGCCGAACGTAGCGGCGCGCCCGGGCGGCGCGAACCACGCAACTCGCGGCCCGCGGACCCGAATTACTCACGTCGGCGTGGTTCGATGGCTGTCGGCCGACGCATCCGCGTCCCGGCCGATCGCCCCGAACACCCGCGCCCGCTCGTCCCGAACACCCCCGAACCCGCCCGCTCGTCCCGAACACCCCCGAACCCGCCCGCTCGTCCCTTCCGGAGGAAATACCGTGATCGAGTCGACCCCGACCGTCCGTGCCGCCGTGCAGGGGTTCAGTCCGCGCACCGGGAAACCGGTGGGTGAGCCCATGCCGGTCAGTGGCGAGGCCGAGGTCGGCCGGGTCGTCGCGGCGGCTCGGGATGCGCTGCCCGAATGGGCCGCGCGGAGCGGGGCCGAGCGGGCGTCTGTGCTGGAGGCCGTCGCCGATGCGTTGGATGCGGCGCGGGACGAGTTGGTGGCCATCGCCGACGGGGAGACCGCGCTGGGTGTGGTCCGACTGGGCGGGGAGGTCGGGCGTACCTCGGGCCAACTGCGCATGTTCGCCGGACTGCTCCGGGCCGGCGCGCACGTGGGCGCGGTGCTCAGCCCGGCCGATCCGGCGCTCGGCCGGCCCGACGTGCGCCGCATGTTGCACCCGATCGGCGTGGTCGCGGTGTTCGCCGCGAGCAACTTCCCGTTCGCGTTCTCCGTGGTCGGCGGCGACACCGCGTCCGCGTGGGCGGCGGGGTGTCCGGTCGTGGTCAAGGTGCACGAGGCGCACCCGGCGACCTCGATCGCGGTGGCCCGGGTGGTCCGCGCCGCGCTGACCGCGGCCGGTGCCGCCGAGGACATGCTCGGCCTGGTCGTCGGCCCCGCCTCCGGCGCTCCGCTGGTCACCCACCCGGACATCGCGGCCGTCGGCTTCACCGGCTCGCTCGGGGGCGGCCGGGCCCTGTTCGACCTGGCCGCCGGCCGGCCCGACCCGATCCCGTTCTTCGGCGAACTCGGCAGCGTCAACCCGGTCGTGGTACTGCCCGGCGCGGCGGCCGAGCGGGCCGACGAATTGGCCCGGGGCTACCTCGGCTCGCTCACCCTGGGCACCGGCCAGTTCTGTACCAATCCCGGCCTGCTGTTCGTCCCCGAGACCGGCGGCCTCCCCGACGCCATCGC
Organism: Embleya australiensis; assembly: GCF_051903075.1. Lineage (NCBI taxonomy): Bacteria > Bacillati > Actinomycetota > Actinomycetes > Kitasatosporales > Streptomycetaceae > Embleya > Embleya australiensis. The sequence continues at coordinate 4,926,153 of NZ_CP182422.1, read as the reverse complement.
CGCGCACACCCGCACCGCGACCGGCGGCCCGATGTTGTCCGAGCGCATCCGGGACGCGTACGAGCGGGACACGGCGACGCACACCGGGCGCGAACTGGCCCGGGGTACCGCCGGCGAAGGCGCCTGGGCGGTCGCCCCCGTGGTCCGGCGCGCCGACCTCGCCGAGTTCGTCGCGCACGCCGCCGAGCTGACCGAGGAGACCTTCGGCCCGGCCGGCCTGGTCGTCACCTACCCCGACCCGGACGCCCTCCTCGCCGCCCTCGCCGTGCTCCCGGGCAGCCTCACCGGCTCGGTCCACGCCGTCGAGGCCGACCACCCGCTCGCCGCCCGGGTCGCCGCCGTCCTGCGCCCGCGCGTCGGCAGGCTCGTGCACAACGGCTGGCCCACGGGCGTCGCGGTGTGCTGGGCCATGCACCACGGCGGCCCCTGGCCCGCCACCACCGCCCCCGGCCACACCTCCGTCGGCGGCACCGCACTGCGGCGCTGGCTCGTCCCGACCGCCTACCAGGACTGGCCCGACGCCCTCCTGCCCCCGGAACTGCGCGACGCCAACCCGCTGGGCGTACCCCGCGAAATCCAGCCCTGACCCGTCGACGACCTCGACCCGACCACTTGTCCACAGACCGCCCTCGGCTGTCGCCGCAAGCTCTTAGACTGCTCGGATGACAGCGCTCGACGACGGTCCCCAGATCAGCGAAGCGCTGCAGGTTCTGCATCGCGTCTTCGGCTACGACTCCTTTCGCGGCAGCCAGCAGGAGATCATCGAGCATGTGATCGGCGGCGGCGACGCCCTCGTGCTCATGCCCACCGGTGGCGGCAAGTCGCTCTGCTACCAGATCCCCGCGCTGGTCCGCAAAGGCGTCGGGGTGGTGATCTCCCCGCTGATCGCGCTCATGCAGGACCAGGTCGACGCGCTGACCGCGCTCGGCGTGCGGGCCGGATTCCTCAACTCGACGCAGAACCCCGACGAGCGGCGCATGGTCGAGGCGGAGTTCCTGGCCGGCGAGCTGGACCTGCTCTACCTCGCGCCCGAGCGGCTGAAGGTCGACGCCACGCTGCGGCTCCTGGACCGGGGCGTCGTCTCGCTGTTCGCGATCGACGAGGCACACTGCGTGGCGCAGTGGGGCCACGACTTCCGGCCCGACTACCTCACCCTGTCCCAGTTGCACGAGCGCTGGCCCGACGTGCCGCGCGTGGCGCTCACCGCGACGGCGACCGAGGCCACCCACGCCGAGATCGCCTCCCGGCTGAACCTGCAGCAGGCCCGGCACTTCGTGGCCAGCTTCGACCGGCCCAACATCCAGTACCGGATCGCCCACAAGGACAAGCCCCAGAAGCAGCTGCTCGACCTGCTCCGGGCCGAACACGCGGGCGACGCGGGCATCGTCTACTGCCTGTCCCGGGCCTCGGTGGAGAAGACCGCCGCCTTCCTCGTCGACAACGGCATCGACGCGCTGCCGTACCACGCGGGCCTGGACTCGCGGGTGCGGGCCGCCAACCAGGCCCGCTTCCTGCGCGAGGACGGCATGGTGATGGTGGCGACCATCGCCTTCGGCATGGGTATCGACAAGCCCGACGTGCGTTTCGTCGCGCACCTGGACCTGCCGAAGTCGGTCGAGGGCTACTACCAGGAGACCGGCCGCGCGGGGCGCGACGGGCTGCCGTCCACCGCGTGGCTGGCCTACGGGCTGCAGGACGTCGTACAGCAGCGCAAGATGATCGAGGGCTCGGAGGGCGACGCGGCCCACCGCCGCCGACTCGGCACCCACCTGGACGCGATGTTGGCGCTGTGCGAGACGGTCGAGTGCCGCCGGGTGTGCCTGCTCGCCTACTTCGGCCAGCAGAGCACCGCTTGCGGCAACTGCGACACCTGCCTGTCCCCGCCCGCCGCGTGGGACGGCACGATCGCGGCGCAGAAGGTGTTGTCGACGGTGTGGCGGCTCAAGAACGAGCGGCGCGGGCAGAAGTTCGGCGCGGGCCAGATCGTCGACATCCTGCTCGGCGCGAAGACCGCCAAGGTGATCCAGTTCGACCACGACACGCTGCGCGTGTTCGGCATCGGTACCGAGCTGAGCCGGACCGAATGGATGAGCGTGGTGCGGCAGTTGCTCGCGATGAAGCTGCTCGCCGTGGAGCCGTCGTACAACGCCCTCGTGCTCACCGAGGGCAGCGACGAGGTGCTGGGCCGCAAGCGCGAGGTGATGTTGCGGCGGGAGCCCGAGCGGCCGGCGCGCGCGGCGAAGGCCGCGAAGGCGGCCAAGACCGGCAAGGGCAAGGCGGCGCCGGTCGAGATGCCGGCGGCGGCCGCGCCGATCTTCGAGGCGCTGCGGACGTGGCGCGGGGCGACCGCGAAGGAGCAGGGCGTCCCGGCCTACGTGATCTTCCACGACGCGACGCTGCGCGAGATCGCGACGGCCCTGCCGACCACGCTCGCCGAGTTGGGCACGATCAGCGGGATCGGCGAGAACAAGCTGGCCAAGTACGGGCAGCCGATCCTGGACACGCTGGCCGGCTCGGCCCCGACCGGCGCGGCCCCGGCGGCTGCGCCCACCGTGCCCGCACAACCGACGAAGCCGGCGCGGCCGGCGGCCGAGCTCACCCGCGAGCCCGTGCCCGAACTCATCCGCGAGCCCCTTCCGGACTACCAGCCGGACTATCAGGCCGACTACCCGCTCGACTACGAGCCGGACTTCGAGCCCACCCCGGAGTACGACCCGGACTTCGACCCGGATCCCGACTACCGGGGCTGACGAACCGGGCCGAGGGCCGGGCCGCGAGGATCACCCGTACCGAGCCGAGGGCCGGGCCGCAGGGACCACCGCGGCCCCCGGCCCGAATGCCTCGCCATCCGAAAAAACTCACACCACAGGCCCACCCCGAAACGAAACGACCGGCCCCGGGGAGTCCACCCCGGAACCGGTCGCCTCGAAAGCGTGTCGGTCAGCCCTTGTCCGCCGCGCCGCCTTCCGGCGTCTCGTCGAGCTCGGCCAGCTCCGCCATGAAGCGCTCGATCACGTCGCTGTCGGCCACCAGCGTGCCGACCGGCTCGCCGAGGACCTTGCTCGCCAGCTCGGTCGCGATCAGGCCCAGCTCCGCGTGCAGCGACGCGGTCGCGAGCGTGACGTCGCCGTTCAGCTTCTCGTGGCCGGTGGTCACCAGCTCCTCACGAATGCGCTGCCCCTCGGCGCGCGCCTCCGCGATCAGCCGGGCCCCCTCCTCGGCCGCCTGCTGCCGAACCAGCGCGGTCTCGCGCCGGGTCTCGGCCATCTGCGCCCGCAGCTCGGCCAGCGCGGCCTCGCTCTCGGCCTGGATGTCGGTCGCGCGGTCGAAGCCGCCTTCGAGCGCGTCGTGCCGTTCGGCGAGCGTCTTCCCGATCCGCGGCAGCAGGACCTTCGCGAAGACCGCGAAGACCAGCCCGAAAACGATGACTCCGAAGATCAGTTCGCCGACATCCGGCTTGAGAGGTCCCATGGTCCGAAATCCTCGAACACGACGGACCACAAATCAAGTCACGCCCACATCGCCGGTCACCCACCGTGACTCAGTGACTCCGATCCGCACCCCGAAAGGTCGCCCGAGCCGCCCGACTCACCGCTCACGACCGCCCCACCGGGAAGTCGATCAGCACGATCGGCGCCCCGGAGGGTTGCGCCGAGCCGCCCGCGGGCTCCACCGTCACCCCGACCCCCGACGCCCGGTCCAGCCCCGACGCCAACAGCGCCGTCCCCGGCCGGATCAGGCCGATCGACCGCATGCGGCCGTGGTCGTTGTACCACCCCTGGTACACCCGCGCGTCCGGCAGCGTCGGCAGCCCCGAGGTCAGCACCACGGTCCGGTCCAGCGCGGGCGAGGCGATCACCCGCACCGTTCCGCCGCCATCGACCGGCGCCGACCCCCCGACCGCGTCCGGCGCGGTGATCACGGCTTCGATCGCCGCGCCCCGCGCCCGCTGCTCGGCCACGGCCCGTTCGGCGTCGCGCGCGTCCCGGTACTGATCGATCGCCACCCCGCCCAGCGCGCCGATCGCCGCCAGGCAGGCCGCCAGTACCAAAACCGCCACCCGCCGGGTCCGGCGCGGCTCCACCGGGGTGGGCGAGGGCCGATCGGGCAGCTCCGGCGGCAGCTGACGCACGGTCGCGATCTCGTCCATCACCCGCCGCCTCAGCTCCGGGCTCGGCGTCTCGGCGACCGCGACGGCCAGTCGTGCCGAGGTCTCCCGGAACTCGCGCACCTCCCGCGCACACGCCGGACACTCGGCCAAGTGGCTCTCGAACTCCCGCCGTTCGTCCTCGTCGAGGGCGTGCAGGGCGTACGCGCCCGTCATCGTGTGCAGGTCGGCGGAGGTCATGCGCCCACTCCCAGGCAGTCGCGGAGGCGGATCAGACCGTCCCGCAGGCGGGTCTTGATCGTGCCCAGCGGTACGTCGAGCAGGCCGGCCACCTCACGGTGGGTACAGCCCCGGTAGTAGGCCAGGGTCACGGACTGGCGCTGCAACTCGGTGAGCGTGCGCAGGCAGCGCCGTACCTGCTCGCGTTCCAGCCGCGCCTCGACCTCCTCGATCACCTCGTCGTACTCCGGCGTGTGCTCGCGAAGCGCGGTGCGGTGCTCCCGATCGGTGGCCGCCTGGGCCGAGCGCACCCGGTCGACGGCGCGACGATGCGCCATCGTCAGGATCCAGGTCATCGCGCTGCCCCGATCGGGGCGAAAACGCGCGGCGCCGCGCCAGACGTCGAGCAGCACCTCCTGTGCCACCTCCTCCGACTGCGCGGGATCGCGGACCACCCGCCGGGCGACGCCGAGCACCGCGCCGATCACCGCGTCGTAGACGAACGAGAACGCTTCCTGGTCACCCTGCGCGACGAGGGCGAGCCGGTCCTCCAGCGTGGGCCCGCGCCCACCCGGCGCGGCGATGTGTACGACGGTCCTCACTCGGCCTCACCCCCCTGCCCGAGCCCGTCCCGGCGGCGGTGTCCGTGCCGATCGTCCATGTCCCACTCCCACTCGCGCCGACCCCGAGGCGGACACCCGCGCCGGGCATCCGGGACCCGCCCGGCCCCGGCCCCGTCACCGCACACGGCCATCCAAGCCACATTCGGCGCCGCGGACCGCCCGGATTGGTCCCCGCACCCGTCGATTTCCGGGCCGGGTCGCCACCCCGACCCGTTCGAGTGAACGACCAATCCGAATGGCCGACGGCGGCGAATGGCCCCACGTGAAGGCAAACGAAACCCGCCGATGGCTCCGGGCCGGAGCAGGCGCGCTCGGCGGACTGCTGTCCGCCGGCGTCGCGTTGGCCGTCGCCGAGTTCACGGCGGCGTTCGTTCGGCCCGAGGCGGGCCCCCTCCCGGCCGTCGGCGGAGCGGTGATCGACCGCACTCCGCCGGCGGTCAAGGACTGGGCCGTCCGCCACTTCGGCACCGACGACAAACTCGTCCTGCAGACGGGGATCCTGGTGGTCCTCGGCCTGATCGCGATGGGCCTGGGCGTCCTGTCACTGCGGCTGCGCCGCACGGCGATGGTCGGAGTGTTCGCGTTCGGCCTGGTCGGCGCATACGCGGCGGTACATCGCGCCGGCGCCGGCCTCGTCGACACGGCGCCCTCCCTGCTGGGCGGCGTGCTCGGCGCCGCCGCGCTGTGGTGGTCGACCGAGCCGGTGGTACGAGTGCGCGCGGAGGATCGCGCGCTCGACCGCCGGGCGTTCCTGATCACCGCCGGCGCACTGGCCCTCGGCTCGGCGGTGGCCGGTACCACCGGTCGGATCGTCACCAACGGCAGGCGGGCCTCGATCGCCGCCTTCCGCGACCGCATCCGGCTGCCCGCCGCGGCGGAGCCGGCCGCACCACTCCCGCCGGGCAGCGACCTGCGCCTGCCCGGACTGTCCGCCTTCACCACCCCCAACGCCGACTTCTACCGCGTGGACACCGCCCTGGTGGTCCCCCGCGTGGATGTGGAGAACTGGTCGTTGCGGATCCACGGCAAGGGTGTCCGCACCCCGCTGCGCTACTCCTACGACGACCTGTTGCGCCGCCCGCTGATCGAGCGCGACCTCACCCTGACATGTGTGTCGAACGAGGTCGGCGGGCCGTACACGGGCACCGCCCGCTGGCTCGGGGTACGCCTGGTCGACCTCTTGCGCGAGGCCGGCGTGCGTCCCCCGAGCCGGGGCGGGCCCGCCGATCAACTGGTCTCCCGGTCCATCGACGGGATGACCATCGGCACCCCGGTCGAGGTGGCCATGGACGGGCGCGACGCGCTGCTCGCAGTGGGCATGAACGGCGAACCGCTGCCGTTCGAACACGGCTATCCGGTCCGGATGGTGGTGCCCGGACTGTATGGCTACGTGTCCGCGTGCAAGTGGCTCGTCGACCTCGAACTGACCACGTTCGCCGGCTACGACGCCTACTGGGTCAAGCGCACCTGGGCCCGGGAGGCGCCGATCAAGACCCAGTCGCGGATCGATACGCCCAAGCCGTTCGCCCGCCTGCGGGTGGGCGTTCCGGTACCGATCGCCGGCGTCGCGTGGGCGCAGCACCGGGGCGTGGCCGGGGTCGAGGTGAGCGTGGACGGCGGGCCGTGGCAACCGGCCCGGTCGGCCGAGGTGCCCGGCCCCGACACCTGGCGGCAGTGGGTGTGGGAGTGGACGCCCACCCGGACCGGCTCGCAGCGGATCGAGGTCCGCGCGACCGACGCCACCGGCGCGGTGCAGACCGACAAGCGGGTCGGCACGGTGCCGGACGGTGCCACCGGACGACATTCGGTGGTGGTCACCGTCGCCTGATCACCCATCCCCCTCGCCGCCTGTCGGCTCCCCCGATCCCGTCACCCGTTCGATTCCGCGGCGTGTCCGTCGCGGATGCGATCCGCAGCAACTCGACCAAGGAAGTCACGCCATGACCGTCATCCGTCTCCCCCGCACCATCGCCACCGTCGCGTCCGTGGCCGCGCTCGCCCTCCCGCTGGCCGCCTGCGGCAGCGACGACAAGAAGGACGAATCCGCCTCGAAAACGGCGGCATCCGCACCGGCCGCGGCCTCCTCGACGGCGGCCGGCGCCCCCGGCACCACTACCTCGGCCGCCGCGCCCTTCGGCGCCGGATGTACCGCGGTCCCGGTCACCGGCGCGGGCAGCTTCACCGGCATGGCCCAGGACCCGGTCGCCACCGCCGCCTCGAACAACCCCGTGTTGTCCACGCTGGTGGCCGCGGTCAAGGCGGCCGGCCTGGTGGACACGCTCAACACCGCGCAGAACATCACGGTGTTCGCGCCGACCAATGACGCGTTCGCGAAGATCCCCAAGGACACCCTGGACAAGCTCCTCGCCGACAAGGACACGCTGACCAAGGTCCTGACCTACCACGTGGTGGGACAACGCCTGGCTCCCGCCCGGTTGGCCGGCGGCTCGTTCGAGACGCTGGAGAAGCAGCCGCTGAGCACCAAGGGTTCGGGTGACGCGTACACCGTCAACGACACCTCGAAGGTGGTCTGCGGCAACGTGTCGACCGCGAACGCGACCGTGTACATCGTGGACACCGTGTTGATGCCGCCGGCCTCCTGACCGGTCCACACGCCCGCCCCGGGGCGAGCCGGTGGACGGTCGGCCCCCGTGCGTGGGGGCGCGACCGTCCACGCGGGTGCCGTGCACTGCCGGGCCTCTCCCTCCCAGGCCCGGGGGTGCCGGCCGCCGCGCCGGTCGAAACCGCCCCCATCGGTCGGCCACATCGACCTCGCGCCCCGAGTCGTGTCCGCAAACCCCCGTCGGCTTCGTCGGGGGCTTGCGGACCCGACCCGGTTCGTCACCACCCACCACGTCACCCGGGCGAGCGAACCTCCCCGTCGAAGGTGAAGCCCCTGTCCAGCCCCCCGCGCCGGACAGTCGTCTTCTTCCCTCGCGGCGGATTCGCCGCCCGCTCGGTGTCCGTGGCGGGTGGGCGCTGATACCCGGGTACGTACACCCAGGCCGTCTCGTCGACCTCCTTGGCCCGCACGTGGACCTCCCCGTAGGCCGCGCTCTCCAGGCCGCCCCGCTCCGGGACGACCACCGCCTCGTGCCAGGGCTTGGAGACGATCAGCGCCAGACACGCACGCTCCGCGGCGGCCAACACGTCGCGCAGCGGGTCCGCGTTGACCAGCCGGCAGGCGGTGTTGATCGCGCTGCCCGACCAGCCCCGGGTGTCCTGCACCACGTCCCCCGCGTGCAGCGACACCCGCAACCGGATCCGTGCCTCGTCGCTCGCGTGCCGGTCGTGGTTGCGCAACCCGGCGTGCAGGCGATCGATGAACAGGTCGGTCAGATCCTCCTTCGGCACGTTCGCCGGGATCAGCAGGATCGCCCCGTCACCACGGTCCTCGACCACACACGCGTCCCAGGCGATGCCCGCCGATTCGAGGGCGGAGTGCAGCAGTTCGTACAGACGTCCCCGTACCCACTCCTGCGTCACGTCCGAGCGCCTGCCGAATCGCTCGACGTCGAGCACCAGGATCGACATGTATCGCGACTTGGCTCCCACGGAATCCCCCTATCGGGCCGTGCGCTCGCGCGCCCCGCTCGCCACTCCCTGCCTCCTGCCCCTCAAGGAGTACTCCGGCGCCGGCCGCTTGTACGCGTCAGATGACACACAACGCGTTATCCGTCGGCCCATTCCCGTAAAGCGGGTGGATCGGACACCACGATGCTGCCGCGCCGGGTCTGCACGAGGTCCGACTCGTGCAGCACGCGCAGCGCCCGGACCACCGATTCCCGGGAGATGCCGATCGCGTCCGCGAGTTCCTGCTGGGTGGTCCGGATCACACACGGACCCTCGGCCCGGCCCAACGTACGATCGGCCAGCGCCCGGGCCACCCGCCGCCCGGTGGCCAGCGCGCCGTACTCGACCCGCCAGCGGTCCGACTCGCGGATCCGCAACACCGTGCGGATCAACACCGCGTACACCAACGGGGCGTTCGTACTGAGCAGTTCGCGAAATCGGGTCAGCGGCACGAGCACCGCCACCACCGGACCGAGCGCGACCACCGTCGCCGAGCGGCCGCGCCCGTCGATACACGCGAGTTCGCCCACCAGCTCACCCGGCCCGCGTACCGCGATGGTCACCGCCGACCCGTCCGAGGTGGCCCGTTCGATCTTGACCTGGCCGTGTTCGATCAGCACCACGTGGCGCGGGTGATCGCCCTCCATGAACAGCGCGTCACCCCGGTCGTAGCCCAACCGGCGGCCCGATTCCCGCAGCACGTCCCGGAGTTCCTTGGGCAACGCCCTGTCTTCCTCCGCCACACCCGCTCCTCCGTCGCCCGTGCCGCCAGAGCTTAATCACGCGTGTCGGGGTTGGGCAGGCGTTCGGCGATCCCGCCGAACCGGCCCAACCGACCGTGCGTCGCCCCGCGCGCGGCCCATGATCCGCCCCGCCGACCGGTCACCCCTTCGATGGATTTCCGACGGTTTCCCGACGGGCTTTCGCGCTCGCCGCCACGATCGGGGAGTGAAACGGCCCGTTGCCGGGGAGGGATACGGCTCCCGCGCGAGGGCCGCGCCGAGGTCGCGTGAGCGTGAGCGCCGGGACCGACGAGTGGAACGGTGGACGATGGACGCACGAAAGCTCTATACCCAGGTCGTCCAGGACCTGACCGAAGGCGCCGCGAACCGGTTCGTGGACCGCGCCGAGGCCGGCCCGGTCGACATCGAGGCGTTGCGCCGGATCGCGGGCGAGGAGTACCGGATCATCTCCAGTGACGGGCGCTCCTTCGCCCTCCTGGCGGCCCGCTTCCCGGACGCCGCGCCGCTGTTCCTGGCGCTCGCGAGCGGCGAGGCACAGGCGCTGGAGTTGCTGACGCCGTACGCCGAGGCGGTCGGCATGGGCGGCGCCGAACTGCGCGGCTACCCGCCGGTGGCCGCCGCCCAGGGGTATCCGCATCACCTGGCCTGGTTGGCCCAGTTCGGCTCGCGGGCCGAGGTGGCGCTCGCCCTGTTGGTCAACTTCGGCTTCTGGGGCGGCTATTGCGGCCGCTTCGCGCAGGCGCTGCGCAGCCACCACGATCTGACCGAGGATCAGGTGGCCTTCTTCACCTTCTTCTCGGCACTGCCGCCGGGCTTCGAGGACGCGGCGCTGACCCTGTTGCAGACCGGCCTCGACGGGGGTGACGACCAGGAGGGCGCCAAGACCGCCGCCCGACTGATGCAGAGCTACGAACTGGCCTTCTGGGACGCCCTCCCGGCGTCGTAGCCGGCCCCCGCACGGGCCCTTACCGGTCCTCCACCAGCCCCGCCCCCGCCGCGCCCTCGGACAACACCGCGTCGACCACCGTCGACCGCGCCGTCTCCAGCAGCGCCCGCGTGGCGGCCGGCGTGCCCGGGTCGGCGAGTGCCCGGTTCACGTCCAGGATCCGAAACGGCGGGCCGGGGTGGGAGTACAGCGGCCGGAACCGCGCCTGGGTCACGCTCCACCGCCCCGCCGTGTCGCGCGTGAAGGTGAACATCCCGGCCGAGCTGTAGTTGCCGCGCGGCTTGTCCGGGAAGTTGGCCAGTTCGTCGCCCATGCCGTAGATCACCCAGGTGCCGTTGACCTTCTCATATGCCTGCGGCACGTGGTTGTGGGTGCCGACGATCAGGTCGACGTCCTTGACCCCGTTGTCCGTCGAGGCGGTCAACTCCCGGGACAGCGTGCGCTGTTGCTCGTCCGGCTCGCGCTGCCACTCGGTGCCCCAGTGCAGGCTGAGCAGGACCACCTCGGCGCCGGCCGCGCGGGCGGCCCGGGCCTGGGCGATGATCCGCTGCTTGTCGATCACGTTGACCGACCACGGTTTGCCGTCGGGCAGCGGGATCCCGTTGGTGTCGTAGGTCCAGGACAGATGGGCGACCTTGACCCCCTTGACCTCCAGGATGGTCGGCGCCGCCTCCTCCTCGGTGCGCGCGCTCCCGGCGTGCCGCACGCCCGCCGCGTCCAGTGTGTCCAGGGTGCGCCGAACCCCGGCGAAGCCGCCGTCCAGCGTGTGGTTGGACGCGGTCGAGCAGCCGTCGTAGCCGGTGTCCGCCAGCGTCGCGGCGATCTGCGGCGGCGCGGCGAAGATCGGATACCCGGTGAACGGCCCCTCGGGCGGCCCGTACGGGGTCTCCATGTGGCACAACGCGAGGTCGGAGCCCTGCACGAGCGGCCGGACGTCGGCGAAGATGCGATGGAAGTCGTACCCCGAACCGCCCGCGTCCTGCTGCGACTGGGCGATGATCGTCGGGTAGGCGAGTACGTCGCCCGTGGTGGTCAGGGTGAAGCTCATCGGTGCTTTCCCGGCCGGCCCGCTCCCCGGCACCCCGGATCCGGACGGCCCGCCCGCGGTCGCGCTCGGCGCCGCGATCGCATCCCGCCGCGCACTGCCCTCGGTGCGGTCCGCGTCCCAGACCAGGGTGATCAGCCCGGTGAGCAGGCCGACCACCACGAGCGCGACGCCGGCCCGGCGTCCGGTGCGTGCCGGGTCCCTCGTACGTGACGTATCCATGGCCCCGTGTTCCCCCCCATGCGCGACCGCAGCCGAAGAGCGACCGTTCGGCCGAACGCGCCGGGGACGCTCAGAGCCGCCACACCTCGGGGAGGCTCGCCTGCGCGCCCGTCGCCGAGTAGTCGTGGCCGACTTCGGTCAGCTCGGCCATCCGGGCCTGCCAGGCGACGTTGACCGGGAGTTCGGCCAGTTCGGTGAGCAGCCGAGAGTAGTCCTCGCAGTCGATCACATGGAACAGCTCCGAGCCGCTGCGCCAGATGCTCCACTCGCGCACTCCCGCCGCCCGGATCGCCGCGGTCAACTCCGCCGGCACCTCGCGGTGGGCCTGCTCGTACTCGTCCTCGTGTCCCGCCCGCAGTCGGGTGTGCAGTGCCACGCGCATGTCGGCGCCCTTCGGGTCCCGGATCGACGCCGGCGGCGGGTCGTGGTGCGGACGGTTTCCCTCCGACCCGACCCAACCTTGACATTGATCCGATCATTAAGTTTCAGTGGTCGAGTCAATCTTGCATATCGGCAGTATCAAGGCCAGGGTTCCGGAAAATCGAGTCCCATTGGTCCGATGACTGAGTCGCATGCAGACCTTTCCGTACCTCTGGAGTGACCTTCCGTGAAATTCCTGCGGGTCGGCGCCCCCGGCCTCGAACGTCCCGCCGTGCTCGGCCCGGACGGGGCGGTGCACGACCTGTCGTCGATCACCGCCGACCTCGACGGCGCGTTCCTCGCCGGTGACGGTATCGCCCGGGCCCGCGCGGCGCTCGCGGCCGGCGAACTGCCCCCGATCGCCGAACCGGGTCGGATCGGCGCGGCCCTGGCCCGCCCCGGGAAGGTGGTGTGCATCGGGCTGAACTATCTCGACCACGCGGAGGAGACCGGCGCCGAGGTGCCGGCCGAGCCGATCGTGTTCATGAAGGACCCCGGCACGGTGATCGGCCCCGACGACGAGGTCCTGATCCCCCGGGACAGCCACAAGACCGACTGGGAGGTGGAGCTCGCGGTGGTGATCGGCGCCCGAGCCCGCTACCTGGAGTCCGACGCCGAGGCCGCGGCCTGCATCGCGGGCTACACGATCAGCAACGACGTCTCCGAGCGCGAGTTCCAGTTGGAGCGCGGCGGGCAGTGGGACAAGGGCAAGTCCTGCGAGACGTTCAACCCGCTCGGCCCCTGGTTCGTCACCGCCGACGAGGTGGCCGACCCGCAGGTCCTGGATCTGCGGCTGTGGGTCGACGGGGTGCTGCGGCAGGACGGTTCGACGGCGAAGATGATCTTCGGCGTGCATCACCTGGTCCGCTACCTGAGCCGGTTCATGGTCCTGGAGCCCGGCGACGTGATCAACACCGGCACACCGGCCGGCGTCGCCCTCGGCCTGCCGGGCACGCCCTACCTGCGCGCCGGCAGCGTGGTCGAGGTGGAGATCACCGGACCGGGCGGCTCGCTCGGCCGGCAGCGGCAGCGGATCGGACAGGCGTGAGCGAGGCCGCGCGGCGGATCGACGCGCACCACCACCTGTGGGACACCGACGCCCACCCCGACGCGTACGGGTGGATGGACGGCCCGTGGGCCGACCCGCTGCGCGGCCGGTTCGGGCCGGACGAACTGGCCCGGGCGGCCGGCCCGGTCGACACGGTCGCGGTCCAGGCGCGCACCGACACCCAGGAGACCCTGGACCTGCTCGCGATCGCCGCCGATCCGGGTACGCCGGTGGTCGCCGTGGTCGGCTGGATCGACCTGACCGCCCCCGACCCGGCCGGGCGGGCGGCCGCGCTGCGGGCCGCGCCCGGTGGTGAACTGCTGGTCGGCGTGCGGCATTTCGTCCAGGACGAGGCGGATCCGCAGTGGTTGGCGCGCCCCGACGTGGCCCGCTCGCTGGAAGCGCTGGCCGCCGCCAGGCTGACCTACGATCTGCTGGTGCGCGAACCGCAGTTGCCCGCCGCGGTGCGGGTCGCGGAGCGGCATCCCGGGGTGTCCTTCGTGCTGGACCACCTGGGCAAACCCGCGATCGGCGCGGGCGCGTGGCAACCGTGGGCGGACACGATCGAGCGCCTGGCCGCGCTGCCGAACGTCGCGGTCAAGCTGTCCGGCCTGGTCACCGAGGCGCACTGGCGGGACTGGACGACGGCGCAGATCCTCCCGTACGCCCGACACGCACTGGCCTGCTTCGGCCCGGAACGCACCATGTTCGGCTCGGACTGGCCGGTGTGCACCCTGGCCGCGTCCTACGACACGGTGGTCTCGATCGCCGACCAGGCGTGCGCCGAGCTGTCCGACGCCGAGCGGGACCTGGTGTTGGGCGCGACCGCCCGCCGGGTGTACGGCCTCTGACGGCACTTCGGGCCGGTCGCTTTCGACGGCGCATGGCACGGGGGGAGCCATGCGCCGTCGGGTGCGACACGAGTGTCGCCCGCGACCAGGCCCTGTCCGGCGGATCTTGGCGGGGCCTAGCCGCAGGCCTCCAGATACTTGTGCAGGATCAGCTTGGCCACCGCGGTGTGCGCGCCGATCGGCTCGGCCGCGGTACAGCCGGCCTGTTCGGCGACCTCGGCGATCCGGCCCGCCTCCACGTCCGGTCCGAGTACGTGCGGCGCGAGCGCTATCGACGCCGCGCCCATCTCGCGCAGCCGCTCGGCCGCGGCCACCACCGTCTTGGGATCGCCCAGGTCGGCGGTCATCACCGGCAGCGCCAGCCGGGCCGCGAGGAGCACACCGGTCACCTCGGCGGCGGCCACCGCCTCGGGGCCCCCGTCGGTGACCAGCACGATGCCCTCGGCGGCGGTGGCCACACTGAACAGTCGGGCCCGGTCGGCCCGGGCCAGGCCGGCCTCGGACAGCCGCTCGTGCAGCACCTCGGCCAGCAGCGGGTGCGGGCCGAGCACGCCGCAGTGCCGGAACTCCCCCTCCGCGGCGGCGAGCGCCGCCTCGGTACGGGCCGTGGCCGCGGCGTTCGGGCCGAGCAGGAGCGGGACGACGACCGCCTCCGGGGCACCGTTGAGGACGGCGGCCAGATCGGTGCCGTCCTCCTCTATCACCACCGGTCGGAGGTCGAGACCGGGCAGATCGGCGCCGGCCAACAGCGCGACCTCGCCCACGAGGGCGAGCAGTTCGCCGTTCGCGGGTCCGGGCACGGCGAGAATCAACGGTTTGGCGGCCTCCGGGAGTTCATGGGAGTCGGGCCGACGGTGCCGTCCGCCCTGACGGGGTTGCGGCACCCGGGTGGGCAGACCTGGGGTGCGGGCGGGCAGCGGGGACGCTGCGTCCGAGGAGGAGCTCATGGGATCGGATTTTATGGAATCCGGCCAAAGCCTTCACAGCCGGACGCCAAGAGCAACAGGACTGTTACGGCCATGATCACCGGTACTGCGTGCGCTCGGCCCGGATTCGGGTGCCCAATTGCGGATAGTCCACGACCAATCCGTCGCGGTACACGGACAGATCACTGGCGAAGTCGCCCGATTCGTACCGTACCCGAGCCCCGTCGGGGGTCGTCTCCAGGTGCGTGTACGTCTGCGCGGACGGGTGCACCACCAACTCCGGCACGGCCACGAAGGCCATCAGGAACCGGTGCCTGCCCGGCCCCTCGTGCAACCCGTGGCGCCGGATCGGCATCGTGTTGGTCAGCGGGGACAGGCCCAGGTCGCAGTCCAGCGCGTCGGACAGGTCCGGGCGCGGGACGCCGTCCACCGTCCAACCCTCGGCCGTGCGCCGCAGGTCCAGTCGCCTGGTCTCGCCCGCACCCTGCGCAACCACGCGCAACCGGGTGGTCACGAACTCCTCCGCCGTCTCCAACTGGTAGGTGAGCCGATAGGACCGGGGCGACGTGCCCAGGGCCTCGCCCCGGGCGCTCAGCCGGGACGCGCCCAACTCGACCCACGAGGTCTCCTGCCCGCCGCTCTCGGTCACCTGCCACGTCAGTACGCGCTCATCCGTCACGTGTGCATCGGTACCCCGAATCGGCCGCCCGCACCAACGCTTTTCCCGGACCCGCACACGACTCGCACACCACCGACCCCCTCCCGTTCAGCCCGCCGCGGCGGCCGCGGTCGCCAACAACTCGGGCAGCGTCCCGGCGAACGAGGGAGCCAGTCGGGCCGCGACCACCCGGGCTTCGATGCCCTCGCCCAGGTATTCGCGGAGATACGCGGGCATGCGCTCCCGATGCTTGTCGACCAGCGACGCGTCGGCGCCGTACCGCTGGATGCGGTCGTAGACGTCCAGTGCCTTCCCGGCGGGCACCAGGCCGGAGAACACCTGCTCGGCCAGTCCCGGAATCTTCGCCAACTCGACGCGCAGCCGACGCGCCTCGTTCGTGTACACGTGGTCGTGCCCGGTCTTGGCACACCACCGGCCGCGGACCGGCCAGATCGCCCGCAGGACGGTGCCGTCCTCGGCGGCGGCGAGTATCTCCGCCGGGCAGCCGGGGAACGTGCTCAGCGTGCGCGCCCTCGCGCCGGCCAACGGCTCCTCGGCGTGCGCCGCCAGGAGCAGCGGCCACCCCGTTCGCGGATAGCCCGGGGCGCCGGCTCGAAAGCCCATCGGCTCCCCGAGCACCGCGTGCCGGGTGCGCTTGTCGAACGCCCGTCGACACTCCTCCCGCATCCGCGTCCGGCCCGCGTCCCCGTCCGCGCACATCGCCCGCAACTTCGCGGCCACACCCGGTCGCAGCGGCAGGTCGTCGATCAGCCGCTCCGCCTCCGCCGGCCCGTGCCGGTCCCACAGGCCCAGCAGCGCGCCGAGCAGCACACCGCGCTGCACCGGCGGCACGAACGGCTCGTGCTGCTTGTTCTCGTAGCGGTTGTAGAACAGCGGGCGCAGCGCCGCGATCCCGCCGCGCTGCCACGCCTCGACCGCCTTGGACACCACCACGCTCGAGTAGCGCACCCGCAACAGCGCGGCGCGCACCAGGGACGGGTCGCCGGACCACACCGCAGGGCGCCGGTAGCGCACGTTGTCCGAACCGATCACCCGCGCCACCGTGGTCGGATCCAGCGGGACCGTGCCCGCGGCGGCCATGATCAGGTTGCGCTCGCGGTCGCCCACCCGGGGGTTGGCGTAGACGACCGCGTTCAACCCGGGGTCGCCCAGCTCGATCAGCGCGTCGAACACCTCGGCGCGCGGGTATGCGGCGGCGGCCAGCGTCCGGCGCTGTCGGGCGGTCGCGCGGCGCACCGTCTCGGCGACCACCTCGACGGGCAACGCGGCGCCGAAGTGCACCAGGTCGAGCAGGGTACGCGGGCGTAGGTGCGGGATCAGCGCGACCAGGTGCTCGGGGCCGGCGCACAGCAGCAGTTGCCGCCACTCGACGGCGATCGCGGCCGGCGGCGCGGGAATCGCCTCGCGACCGCCCGACCGCGCGCCCGCCTCCTCGATGGTCTCGGCGACCGTGCCTCGCCCGTTCGGGAGCAGTGCGAGCAGCCGCGACCAGGCGCGCGGGTCGGCGCCCAGGTGCCGGTCCAACAGCGCGGTGACCTCGACCATCGGGCGCAGATAGGACAGCTCGTCGTGCGAGCCGCAGTGGCGCAGGAAGCGCAGTACCGCGACTGCCGGTCGCGCGTCGGCGAACACCTCGGCGGTGACCCGCTCGTGCGGGCTGCGCGCCGCGGCCTTCATCAGGTCCGCGCCGGAGCCGTGTCGGATCACCGAGCGGATCAGCGCGACCGGAAGGCCGCGCGTCTTGTTCAGGTGCGGGGCGTAGGTGCCGCGCACCCGGGCGAACACGTCGCCCTCGGCGTTGTCCAGCGCGGCCAGCAGCGCGAACGCGGCGGGGTATTCCATCTCGAAGGCCCTCTCGGGGTCGTGGCCCACCCGGCGACGGCCGGTGCCGGGCGTGGTCAGGTGCGGGCGGCGCCGGCCGCGGTGGTGACCAGTTCGGCCAGGCTGCCCTCGAAGTCCGGCAGCAGCCGCAGCGCGACCACGGCGAACGGCACGCGGTCCGCCGGGGCGACCCGATCCGCTATCAGGGCCCGGAAACGCTCCCGGAGTTCACGAGCGGCGCCCGCGTCGGGAGCGATCGCCTCGCAGCGGCCGAGGAGTTCGGCGGCGGCCGCCGCGCGCGGCCGGGTCAGCACCTCGGCGAGCGGCATCCGCCCCGTCGCCAACGCGGTCGCGGTGGTCTGCTCC
Source organism: Embleya australiensis (assembly GCF_051903075.1). Lineage (NCBI taxonomy): Bacteria > Bacillati > Actinomycetota > Actinomycetes > Kitasatosporales > Streptomycetaceae > Embleya > Embleya australiensis. The sequence continues at coordinate 4,908,563 of NZ_CP182422.1, read as the reverse complement.
TCGGGGGTGCGCCAGTGCACGCCGCGTGGATCGGTCCAGGTCACCGGCGTCGGCCAACAGCCGGGGCGCGGGCGGTACGGGGAGCGCGGCACGGCCTCGGCGGCGCGGCGCAGCTCGTTCGGGCACCCGTCCTGGTCGAGCAGCAGCGCCAGCGCCCGGTCGCCGAACGGGTTGCGCCGGTGCGACCGGCGGATCTCGGCCCAGTCCACGACGGGTGTCTCGATCATCGGCCAGCCGACCGCGGGCAGGTGGCCGCGCAGCCGCCGGGCGAGTCGACGGGTGCCGCCGGCGGCGGCGACCTCGGCCCGCAGTCGGTCGAGCGCGCCCGGTTCGGCGAGCAGTTCGCGGCAGCGGGCGGCCAGGGGTTCCGGCAGGCCCAGGTCGGCCACCAGGTCCAAGGCGGCGCGCGGTCCGGATCGTTCGGCCAGCCGAAGCAGGGTGATCAGCAGCACCAGGCGGTAGCGCGGGGCCCGAAACGGCTGCGCCTGCCGCCCGGTCGGCATCGGCACCACGTGGTGGGTGTACGGGCGCAGCCCCTCCACTCCGCGTTCCTGCCAGATCGCCAGGCACTCGGACAGGGGCAGGCCCAGCGCGCCGCGCCGCAGCAGCGCGGAGCGGACCAGGAGCGGGTCGCCGGACCACAGCGCGGGCAGCCGGATCGTGATCGCCCAGTCGCGGCACACCCGTTCCGCCACGGTCGGGTGCAGCGGGGTCGCCGAAGCCATGATCCGGGCCCGGATCGCCGGGCCGGTGCGCGGGTTGAGGTAGACCGCCGCGTTCAGCGCCGAATCGCCCAGCTCGATCAGCGTGCCGGCCACCTCGGGGCGGGCCCGCCTGGCCCGGGCCAGCGCGAGCCGCTGGGCCGGCGTCGCCCGGGCGATCAGCCCGGTCAGCACGGCCGGCGGCACCTCGGCGCCGAACCGCAGCAGGTCGCGCACGGTGTGCGGGCGCAGCGCGGGCAAAAGTTCGGCCAATACCTCCGCGGGCGCGAGCAGCAACAACTGGCGGAGATCGGCGCGCAGATCCGCCGGAACGCGCAGATCGGCCGCCTCCTCGCCGGGCCCCGCCGCCGCCTCGCCCGCCCCCGCCGCCTCGATGGCCGCGCCCAGGGAGGTCGTACAGGTCGGCAACGCGGCCAACAGTCGGCCCCAGGCCGCGGTCGAGTCGCCGAGATGACGCTCTATCAACTCGCCGAGCCCGCGCGTGACTTCGGTGTAGGCGCGGGGATTCTTCGGGGCCAGCGCCCGCAGCGCCCGCAGCGTCGGCAGGGCCGGTCCGGTGTACAACCCGGCGAGCGCGCCGCGCGGCAGCCCCAGGTTGCCGGCGATCGCGAACAGCGCGGCCTCGTCCGCCCGGCGCAGCGCGTCGCGTACCAGGGCCGGCGGCAGCGTCTCGGTCTCCCGGAGTGCCGCCGGCATCTCCTCCCGCATCCGTGCGAAGATCGATCCGTCGACATCGTTCAATTCGGCCAGCAGCGCGATGATGGCGGTCTTCGACACTCGTGCACCCTCCGTGGCGTCCTCACCAGGAAGCTACGGGGTCCGGCCGACAACCACTCGGCCGAGGTGCACCCCGGCGCCGAAGCGCGCGGAGTGCCCTCTCCCTCGGTTCGCCGACCCCCGGTTCAGTCGCTGGTCGTGGCGCACTGCCCCCGGTCCACGCGCACCGGTCCGGCCGCCGACGGGCGGATGTCGACGTCGAAGATCTCCGTCGGCAGATACAGCGTCGCGCAGGCGTTCGGGATGTCCACCACGCCGGAGAACCGGCCCTCGATCGGCGCCGCGCCCAGGATCAGATACGCCTGCTCGGGGGTGTAGCCGAACTTGGTCAGATAGGTGATCGCGTTCAGGCAGGCCCGCCGATACGCCAACGTCGAGTCCAGGTAGCGCTGTTCGCCGTCCTCGGTGACCGAGAACCCGGTGAAGGTCAGGTATTCGCTGTACTGCGGCGCCGACCGCCCGGGCATGAAGATCGGGTTGGTGGTCACCCCGTAGGTCTCCATGCCGCCCTTGATCACGTCCACGCGCAGGTCGATGAAGCCGCCCATCTCGATCGCGCCGCAGAAGGTGATCTCGCCGTCGCCCTGGCAGAAGTGCAGGTCGCCCACGGAGAGTTTGGCGCCGTCGACGAATACGGGATAGAAGATCCGGGATCCCGCGGTCAGGTTTTTGATGTCCTGGTTTCCGCCGTTCTCGCGCGGCGGCGCGGTGCGCGCGGCCTCCCGGGCGGCCTCGGCCGCGCGTGCGGCGTCCATCGAGCCGAGCACGGCGGCGATCGGCTCGGGCGGCAGCGCGAGCGGCGGCACCCGGTTCGGGTCGGTCGCGCGCAGCGCGCCCTCGCGGGCGTTCCACTCGGCGAGCAGTCGGGCCGAGGGGGCTGTGCCCATCAGGCCGGGGTGGATCATGCCCGTCAGTTCGACCCCGGGGACGTGCCGGGAGGTGGCGCGTTGCCCGTGGAAGTCCCAGACCGCCTTGTACGCGCCGGGGAAGTGGTCGGTGAGGAAGCCGCCGCCGTTCTCCTTCGCGAACAGGCCGGTGTAGCCCCAGCCCTGGCCGGCCACCGGGCCGGTCACCGCGAAGGTGTCGTCCTGCGGGCAGGCACCGACGTCGAGGATGTCCACGATCAGCAGGTCGCCCGGCCGCGCGCCCTCGACCCCGATCGGGCCGCTGAGCTGGTGCACCATGGTCAGGTCCGCGTCGCGCACGTCGTCGGCGCTGTCGTTGTTGCCGATCGTGCCGTCGAACCACTCGCGACACTCGATCCGGAACTCGGCGCCGGGCTTGACCACGGTCACCGGCGGCACGTCCGGGTGCCATCGGTTGTGGCCGAGCGTCTTCTGCTCCCGGAAGGGGCGGGACTGGTCGACACCGAACACGATCTCGGGCATGTGACTCCTCGAAGCCTCTTGGTGACGGCGGCCGGTGACGGTGTGTCAGGGCCGGGGCAGTCGGGCGTGTCGGGGGTCTCCCGGCGCGCGTACTCCGGGTCGGGGTGGTGGGCCCGAGGTCACGGTGGGGGCGTGGGCCGAGCGCTCCTCGGCGGCGGCGGCGCGCATCCGGACGCCGTTGCCGGCCAGTCGCGGTGCGGTCCATACCCGCCGACCGGGCGCCGCGCAGGCGGGACATCGTTCGCTCGGGCCGGCCTCGCCCAGCGGGCGGGTCAGCTCGAAGTCACCGCAGTCCGCGCATCGGTACACGTAGGTCGCCACGATCGCCTCCTCACCTGGTCACCGGGTCTGCCGGAAGCACAACACAGCGCCGGGCAAAAGGAAACGGACGACACGCGGATCGCACCTGACGCATGGTCAATTCGCCTGCTCCGTGGTTCCATCGCGCTGTCGATCACCAGTCGCCCCACCTTCGGAGGTCCCGTGGCGGAACAAGTCGCCCTCGTCGTGGGTGCGACCGGCCTCGGCGAGGCCGTCGCGCACCGGCTCGTGGCGGACGGCCGCGACCTGATCCTGTGCGACCGGGAGGAGGCGCGGGCATCGGATCGGCTCGCCGAGACCGCCGCCGCCACGGGGGCGTGCGTGGTCACCGCCCGGGTCTGCCTGGACACCCGGGACGTCTTCCGCGACGCCCTCCCCGACCTGCTGCGGCAGGCCGGCCATGACGCGGTCGACGCGCTCGTGTACACGCTGTTGCCCGACGACGCGTTCACTCCGCGCCCGCTCGCCGCGCTGACCGACGAGCAGTGGCGGCGGCTGGCCGAGGACCCGGTCCGGCACGGCCTGACGGTGCTCCAGGCCGCCCGCGAACTGCTCGCCCCGCGCCGGGGCCGCCTCGTCCTGGTGGTGCCCGCGATCGCCCTGGAAGGCGCCGCCGACCTGGTCCCGCTCGCCACCGCCGCCGAGACGCTGCGCGCGTTGGCCAAGTCGGCCGCGCGCCGCTGGGCGGCCGACGGGATCACCGTCAACCTCGTCACCCCGGACGTGTTCGCCTACGGCGCCGAGCACCTGCGCGGCACCGACGTGGACCGGGGCGAGGCGGTACTGCCCGGCCCGACCACGCCGGCCGACGTCGCGGACGCCGTGGCGCTGCTGCTCGACCCGGCGGCGGCCCGACTGACCGGCACCACCCTGATCGTCGACGGAGGAGCGCTGATGACGCCGTGACCGAACACGTGGCCCTGGTGACGGGTGCGGCGGCGGGCCTCGGCAGGGGCATCGCCCTGGCCCTGGCGGCGGCCGGCTCCACCGTCGTGGTGACCGCGCGCCGACTCGCGGCCGGTGCCGAGGTGGTCGACGAGATCGCCGCGCGCGGCGGCACCGCGTGGGCGACCACGTGCGACGTCGCCTCGGCGGAGTCGGTCCGGGCCGCGATCGAGGCGACCGCGGCCCGCTTCGGCCGGCTGGACGCGGTGGTGCACAACGCCACGTCGCGGCGCTCCAGCGAACCGGTGGACCTGGAGCACGCGGACCCGGCGCTGTGGCGCGAGCACGCCGACGTCTCGCTCACCGGCTCGTTCACCGTCGCCCGTGCCGCGTACCCGCATCTGCGCGCCACCGAGGGCGCGTTGTTGCTGCTGACCTCCCCGGCCGGGATGCGCGGCAGCGCGAACCTGTCCTTCTACGCGGGCGTCAAGGGCGCCCAGCGGGGCTTCGTCAAGGCGCTGGCCCGCGAGTGGGGTCCCACCGGTGTCCGGGTCAACGGGCTGGCGCCGCTGGCCGTGACACCCGCGCTTGCGGCCGCGTTCGAGGCGGATCCGACCATGGAGGGGCGGATCGCGGACAAGGTGCCGATGCGCCGGGTCGGCGATCCGGAGACCGACATCGGGGCGCCCGCGGTGTTCCTGTGCGGGCCCGCCTCCCGCTACGTCACCGGCCAGACCCTGATCGTCAACGGGGGCCGGGACACGTTCCTGTGAGCCGGGCCGGGCGATGATCTCCACCAAATCCCCTCAAGCAGCCCGTACTTAACACACGGCACCCTTTTCCGACAAGGGCCAACACCGTGTGGTAACCGGCCGATCACGCGTCTAACCTGACCGGGTTGCCGAGCGGAACGAGGGGGCGCCCGTTCCATGTCCAGCACCACAGCAGGCTCGATCGCACACCGTCCGTCGCGGGTCCGGCCCCGGCTGCCCGCCTCCACGCCGAGCCGATTGGTCGCGCTGGCAGTGCTGTTGGTGCTCGCGCTGATCCCGGTCTGCACGCTGTCCGTGCTGATAGCGGACCGCTCCCGGGCGACCACGGCGGAATTGCGCGACCGGCGCATCCCGGCGGCGCTGGCCCTCGACCAGGCCGCCGCCGCGCTGACCGAGGCCGACCGGGCGACGGCGACGAGCCTGGTGTCGGGCGCGTTCTCGTTGACCGGTCCGGGGCAGGACTACCAGGACGCGGTCAAGCGGGCGAACCAGCACCTCACCGTGGCCGCCGACCTGCACCGTGACGATCCGGGCGCCCGCGCGCGGTTGACCGGGGTCAACGCGCTGATGGTCGAGTACACGATCATGGTCGGCCTGGCCCAGACCGGGGGCGACGGGCCGCTGTCCCTGGCCAACGTGTTCTACGCGTCCGATCTGCGGCGGTCGATCGTCACCGGGCTCTACGACCAGCGTCGGGCCGACCTGGAGGACATCCGGGCGGCCCGCTCGACCTGGTGGGTCGGTACGTACGTGGCGGTGCCGTTCGGCGCGACCGCGTTCCTGGCCCTGCTGCTCCTGCTGTTCGCGCACAGGTACCTGCGCCGCCGCTTCCGCCGCCGCACCAGTCCCCCGCTGCTGCTCGGCGCCGCCGCGCTGGCCGCGCTGATCGCCTGGACCGTGCTGCACGCGCAGACCACCCACGACCGGCTGGCCGAGGCGGCCGGGCGCGGGCTCACCGGTCAGTCCGCGCTGTGGCAGGCGCGTACCGCGGTCCACGAGGTGGTCGGCAGCACCGCCCTGGACCTCGCCTCGGGCGGGGTGCCGCGCACGAGCGACGTCAAGGCCGGACTGACCCTGCGGGACCTGGCCGAGCCGCTGCCGTCGGTGGGCGACATCGACGCGGTGCGCACCGGCGCCGACCCCAGGTTCGGCGGCCTGATCGCCACCGCGCTGGCCCAGGACCGATCGGTGCCGCTGCGGGCGGCGGGCGCGCGGGCGCTGACCGCGCTCGGCACGCTGCGCCAGGCGGGCGAGCGGGCGCGGGCCGAGGCGCCGCGTGGGGGCACCCGGGACGGCGGTGCCGGGGCGGCCACGGTGACCGGCCGGTCCGAGGGGCTCATGTCGAGCGCGGCGGACGACGCCGAGGCGGCGTTGACCGACGCGCTGATCGCCGGCCGCCGGGAGGCCGACGCGGCGCTGGCCGAGGCGGCCGACGACGGCGGGCTGACCGTGGGCGGCCCGGTGGTGTGCGCGGCCGTGCTGGTCCTCGCCCTGACGGGGGTGCTGGTGCGCCGATTCGAATACGGGAGGCTTCGGTGATCACTGGCGGCGGGCCGCGAGCGGCCTTCGGCGTACTGCTCCTGATCGGGGCGGCGCTGACCCCGGTGGCGTGCACCACCGCGCCGCCGGCGCGCGTGGTGAACGTGCTGGGCACATGGGAGGACGCCGAGCAGCGGGCGTTCGAGGACGTGGTGGCGCCGTTCGAGCGGGAGACCGGGATCGACGTGCGCTACAAGGGAACCCGGGACGTGGCGGCGGTGGTGGCCGCTCGGGTGGAGGAGGGCGATCCGCCGGAGATCGCGGTGCTCAGTTCGCCGGGCGACCTGCTGCACTACGTCAAGACGAACAAACTCGCGCCGCTGGACGGGGTGCGCCCGCAATACGCGCCCGAGTGGCTGGCGCCGGGGCAGGTGAACGGCCGTCAGGTGGCGGTGGTGCTCAAGGCCGCGCTCAAGAGCACGATCTGGTACAACCGGGCCAAACTCGACTCGATCCACGAACCGGTGCCCACCACGTGGGAGCAACTGAAGGCCACCACGGCCAAGTTGCGGGCCGCGGGCACGACTCCGTGGTGCATGGGGCTGGCCTCCAGCAGCACGTCCGGCTGGCCCGGCACCGACTGGGTCGAGGATCTGGTGCTGGCCCGCTCCGGGCCGGACATCTACGACGCCTGGGTGCGCGGGCAACTGTCCTGGGAGGCGACGGAGATCAAGTCGGCCTGGCAGAGCTGGGGAGAGCTGGTGACCAATCAGGACAGCGTCCGGGGCGGGCCGATCAACGTCCTGCTGAGCGGGTTCGACAAGTCGGAGCAGGTGCTCGACGCCCGCGGCGGTTGTGTGTTCGACCACCAGGGCTCGTTCGTGGCCGGCACCTACGCGGCGCGCACCCCGCCGGGCGCGACCCGCGGCTACGACACGTTCGCCTTCCCCGGGTTCGACACACCGCCCTCGCGCGAGGTCGCGGGCGACGTCGCGGCGATGTTCCATCCGACCCCGGCGGCCCGAGAACTGCTCAACTACCTGACGGGTACCCGGGCGCAGGCGTTGTGGGTCGAGACGGGCACCGCCCTGTCCCCGGACCGCGACGTGCCGCCGGACGCCTATCGGGACGAGGTGACCAGGCGGCTCGGCACCGAGTTGGCCGGGGCGCGATCGATCCGCTTCGACGGATCGGACCTGATGCCCACCACGATGCGCAGCGCGTTCCAACGGGCGGTGTCGGCCTACGTATCGGATCCGTCGGCCCTGGACCGCATCCTCGACGACCTCGAACGGGTGCGGGCCACCGCGTACTGATCGGGTCGGAGATCGTTCGGTTCCGGGAGGGACGCGGCGGGCCCGCCCCGGCCGGGCCCGCCTCGTCTCGAAGTGTTCGCCACGCTCCCTGGCGAACACCTGCAATCTTGGCCCCTCGACCGGCTACTCATGCGTATCCGAGGCGAAGTTCTTGAGAATTTTACTTTTCTCCGCACAACCATCGAGGGATTTGCCCCGATTCTCGGGGTTCGTTCCAGGCAGAACCTCACTCCTCCAGCGTGTCCCGGGCAATGGCCGTCAAACCGGTCACGAGGGACCCGATGCGTTGCCGACGCTCACCCGACGGATCCGCCGCGCGACCGAGCGCACCCGCACACACGATCGCGAGCTTGATCACCGCGAAGGCTTCCCAGAACGGGATATGACGGATGTTCAGCTCATCCCGGGCGCCGCGGTCGGCGCCGTCGACAGCACGCTCGGCGGCCCCGCGCTCGGCGAGGTACGCGGCGAGCAACCCGTCCGCCGTGGGCAATCCCGGATGGGCGTCCGGCGCGTGCCCGCCCCGCCCGGCCGCCAACAACCGTCCCGCCGGCCCCCAGTAGGCGAGCAGTTGACCGACGTCCGCCGCCGCCGGGCCGAGCGCGGCCAGTTCCCAGTCGAGCACCGCGAGCACCCGCTCCGGGCGGGCCCGTTCGTACATCACGTTGGCCAGGTTGTAGTCGCCGTGCACGATCCGGTCCGGGCCCGCCTCCGGCACCCGGGCGGCCAGCGCGGCCAACACCTCGTCGACCGCCGGCACCGACCCCACGGCGGAGGCCGCCCATTGCCGCCGCCACCGCCGCAACTGGCGTACCGGATAGGGCGCGGGCCGGGCGTAGTCGCCGAGCCCCGCCGCCACCGGATCCACCGCGTGCAACCGGGCCAGGGTGCGCGCCAGTTCGCCGCCGACCGCCGCCGCCGTGTCCGCGGCCAACCCCCGCACCGACTCGGCCCGGCCGTACACCACCCCGTCCAGCCGCCCCATCAGGTAGAACGGCACCCCGATCACCGCCGGATCCGGACACAGCGCGACCATCGGCGCGACCGGGACCGCGCCGCCCGCGAGCGCCGCCTGGAACCGGTACTCCCGGTCCATGTCGTGCGCGGTGGGCAGCCCGCCGCGCCGAGGCGGCGTGCGCAACACCAGGTCGACACCGCCGCCCCGCACCCGGTAGGTGGGATTGGACGAGCCGCCCGCCAACGCCTGGACCCGGGGCTTTGTCCCCCGCACAAACAGCCCCCGCCCGGCCATCCAGTCGGCGAGCGCCCGCGCGTCCACCACCCCCGGCCCGCTCACGGCAGGTCCAGCAGCGTCGCGAAGCGCGCCTCGGCCGCCGCGCGACGGGTCGGGATGTGCTCACTCGGCCACCCCTCGACCGCCCGCCGGCCGCGCAGCGCGAGTTTGGCCACCTGCGCGACGTGCACCTCGTCCGCGCCGTCCGACAACCGGAAGTTGCGGGCCAGTCGGTACATCTCCTCCAGCGGCAGGTCGGCCGAGTAGCCCAGCGCGCCGTGCACCTGGATCGCCCGATCGACCACTTCGTGCAGGATCCGCGCGCCCCGATACTTGACCTCCGACACCGCCTGGCGGGCCGCCGCCGGCCCCTGGTGGTCCCAGATCCAGGCGGCTTCGAGGGTCATCAGCCGCAACGCCCGGATGTCGATCGCGGATTCGGTCACCATCGCCTGCACCAGTTGGTGCTCGGCCAGCGGCCGGCCGTGCGAACGCCGGGACAGGGCCCGCTCGCAGAGCATGTCGAAGGCCCGCCGGCACTGGCCGATCCAGCGCATCGTGTGCTGGATCCGACCGCCGTTCAGCCGCTTCTGGGCGAGTACGAACGCGTCCCCGGGCGCGCCGATCAGGTTCTCGTGCGGCACCCGGCAACCCTCGAAGAGCAGTTCCGCGTGACCGCCGAGGTGGTGGGTCGCGGCGCCGTCGTACGGGTGGTGCATGGTGGGCACGTCGCGCACCACGCGCATCCCGGGCGTCCCCCGCTCGACCACGAACATCGAGGCCCGCCGGTGGCGTTCGGCATCGGGGTCGGTGACCGCGAAGACCAGCACGAAGTCGGCCCGGCGCGCGTTCGAGGCGAACCACTTGTGCCCGTCGATCACCCAGTCCGCGCCGTCGCGCACCGCCCGGGTCCGGATCCCGGTCGGATCGGAGCCGGCCGTGTGCGGTTCGGTCAACGAGAACGAACTGGTCAGCCGGCCGTCCAGCAGCGGCCACAACCAGCGCTCCTTCTGCGCCTTCGACGCACCCACGGCGAGCAGTTCACCGTTGCCCGAGTCGGGCGCCTGATTGCCGAAGACGGCCGGCGCGGACGGCGTACGCCCCAGGATCTCGTGCATCAACGCGAGCCGGACCTGCCCGAACCCGCCGCCGCCCAGGGCCGGGTCCAGGTGTGCGGCCCACAGGCCCCGGTCCTTGACCGCCTGCTTGAGCGGGTCGGTGACGGCGCGCCAGTTGTCCGCGCTCATCCGGTGTTTCACCAGGTCGAGCGGCTCGATGTCGTCGACCACCATCCGCCGGATCCACGCCAGTTCGGCGGCGACCTCCGGATCGGTACTGAAATCCCATGCCATGACGGGACGTTAACTCTGTTAATTAACAGAGTCAATCATCTCGCGCGCGACGCCGACCACCCGCGCCGACCGCACCGCTCACTGCTCGTCCAGCGGCCCGCGCAGGTCGGCCACCAACCGCTGCATACGATCGGCCAGGTCGTTCAGCTCCTCCGCCGTCCACCCGGACAACTGCCGCGCCAACATCGCGTCGTTGGCGGCCACGAACAGCCGGTACGCCTCGCTCCCGCGCGCGGTCGCCTCAAGCAGCGCCACCCGACCGTCCTCGGGAGCGGTGACCCGGACCGTGTAGCCGCCTTCCTCCAGGATGCGGATCTGCCGACTCAACGCGGCCGGTTGGATGTCGGCCCGCTCCGCCAACTCCGTCGGCCGAATCGGCCCGAAGTCGATGATGCGATGCAACACTCCGATCGCGACCAGGCTCAACGGCACCCCGGACCGCTCCATGTGCAGCGCGTCCAGCCGCCGACTGCTCATCAGCCTGCGGACCGAGCTGATCGCCTCGTTGATCCTGCGTCGGCTCGCCTCGTCGGTCATGGCGTCAGCGTACGGGGACCGACGAGAGCCCCGACGGCGGCCCGCCGCCCACTCCTTCGAGCCAATCGGCCCCGTACCCCTGTCCCCACCGACGTTCGTCCCCAAGACTGATCTTGTGCATGCCGAGGTGGTCGTCGAAGGCCCGAAAAACGATTCCGCAGACCGCGCGTTCGCGCTCGCCACGCCCGAGGCCGGGGTCGTGGTGGCCGCCGCGTCGACCGAGCCGGTGGGCGGGTGCGGGCACGGCATGGGGTGGTTCCTGCGGCGGCTGGGGGTGCACCTGCTCGCCCGGCTGACCGATCGGCCGGAGCGCGGCATCGCCGACTGCCTGGCCGACACGATCGCCGAGACCGCCGCGCTGCACGGGGCCCGCTGCGACCTCGGGCACGAGGCCACCCCGGCTGCCACGGTGGTCGCCTGTCGGGTGCTGACGCACGAGTTGCAATACCTGGTGCTCGGCCCCGGCGTGGTCCACCTGCACCACGACCGGGGCCCGAGCAGCCGGATGACCGGCCCCGACGGCCCGTTGGCCGCCGCCCGGGCCCGCCCGGGCATCGCCGCCTACGCCGGCGTCGGCACCGCCCGCCTGTACAGCCTCAGCGGCGCCTCCCTGGCCGCCGACGGCACCGCCCGACCGCCGGCCGGGATCACCCTGACCTTCGGCCCCCCGGCCATCCGATAGGGCGGGCCGCTACCCCGCCGCCGGCAACTTGTACTCCCGCGCCGCCGGCACCTCGTACGCGTCCTTGGCCACCACCAGGTTGCCCGGCGCGGCCTTGCTCGGCTTGAGGATGTACGACTTGTAGGTGGCCGGCTTGGTCACGTCGGAGAAGTCCTCGGGCGTGCCGAGGCCGGTGTCCATCTGCTTCTGCTGCCGGTGCGCGGCGATGATCCCGGCGTGCGACAGGTCCTTCGCCGCGCACGCCGCCTTCAGATCCTCGCCGAAGATCTTCATCGCGTTGTACCCGGAGATCACCCCCTGGTCCAGGGTCCCGTCCGGATACTTCGCCTTGTAGTCGGCGGCGAGCTTCTTCACCGCCGGGATGTCCGCGCCGATCGCCGGCGCCGCGCTCACCACGTACAACAGTTGCTCCAGCGCCCCGGCCGCCGCGCTCGCCATCACCTGCGGGTGGAAGCCCGGCGCGCTGGTGAGCACCGGCACCCGCAGCCCGGCCACCGCGCCGAAGCCGACCAGGGTCGCGGTCTGCGTCGGCCCGGCGCTGATCAGGATCGCCTTGACGCCCGCGCCGCGCAGTGCGGCGATCTGCGCGGTGAGGTCGGTGTCGGTGGCCTTGATCTTCTGCTCGACGATCTGCACGCCGAGCTTGCCGCCCGCGAACTTCGCGCCCGCCAGCGCGTTTTCGCCGTACTCGCCCTCGAAGTAGACGTGCCCGACCCTGTCCCCGGACTTCAGCTGCGCCGCCTGGACCAGGAAGTCCATCCCGTTGATCATGTCGATGTCGTAGGTGGTGCCGACGATCTGGATCTCCGACCGGTTCAGCAGGGTCGCCGGCCAGGCCTGCGGGAAGGTCAGGATCCGGTCCTGTTTCAGGCTGTCCTGCAACGCGGTGACCACGGCCGAGCCGATCACCTGCGGAAAGCCCGCGACGCCGCCCTTGATCTCGGTGTAGGCGGCCACCGCCTTCTGCACGTCGTAGCCGTGGTCGCGCACGGTGATCGCCAACTTGCGTCCGCAGATCCCGCCCTGCGCGTTGATCTCGTCCACGTACAACTGCTGGGCGTTGACAATGCTCTTGCCCAACGGCGCGTAGGGACCGGACAGATCGGTCAGCGCGCCGAGCGTGATCGTCGTATCGGTGACCCCGGGGCCGGACTTGACCCCACCCGACTGCTTGTCCTTCTTGTCGTCGTCGCCCTTGGTGCTGCACGCCGTCGCCGCCAGCACGAGCGCCGCGAGCGCCGCCCCCACACGCACGCCGTTCCGAAGCCTCACGGTGCTACTCCTTGGAGCCGATACGGATGGAGCCCTGGGTACGTCCGAGTCGTCCGAGTCCTTCGCCGCGCCCGCCGGGGCCACCGCCCGCCCGACCGCGCAGCAGGCCGACCAGGCCGCCCGGGGCGAACAGCAGGACCAGCACGATCGCCGCGCCGTACAGGTAGCGCGCGGCTTCGCCCGGCCCCACCCCCGACTCCGGGCTGCCGGGCGCCACCACGAGCGGCAGCGTGTCCGCGTACTTGCTCAGCACCTGCGGCAACATCGTCACGAACGCCGCGCCCACCACGGCGCCGGTGACCGAACCGAGGCCGCCGATCACGATCATCGCGAGGTAGTCGATGGACAGCGCGAGGCCGAAGTAGTCCGGCACCACCCGGTTGAAGATCAGCGCGATCAGCGCGCCCGCGAGACCCGCGTACATCGACGACACCACGAACGCGGCGGAGCGGTACCGGGCCGGCGCGACCCCCATCACCGCGGCCGCGATCTCGCTGTCCCGGACCGCGCCCAACGCCCGTCCGGGCCGCCCGCGCAGCAGGTTGCGCGCGGTCAGCGCGGCGACCAGGACCAGGATCAGCGCGAAGTACCACAACCGTTCGAGCCGACCGAAGGGAATGCCGAGCACCTCCAGGCCGTCCGGCCGGCCGTCGGTGAGGGTGAGGTCGCCGACCCCCATCGAGGGCACCGAACGCCCGTTGAAGCCGCCGGTCACCGACGTCGCGTTGAGCATGACGTGGTGTCCGATGAACACCAGGGCCAGCGTGGCGACGCCGAGGTACATCCCGCGCAGCCGCCCGGAGATCGGGCCGAACAGGCCGCCGACCACACCGGTCAGCAGCACCGCGAGGACCAGCGCGAGCAGCGGTGGCAGACCCGCGCCGCTCAGGTGGTGCACCCCCACCCGACCCGAGTCGCCCGCGAGCCAGACGTAGCCGTAGGCACCGAAGGCCAGGAAGAAGGCATGCCCGAGGGAGAGTTGGCCGGTGGTGCCGGACAGCAGGTTGAGCCCGATCGCACCGATCGCGGCGGCCATCGCGAACAGGCCGGTCTGCAACCAGAACGCGGTCACATAGAACGGCAGCACCAGCAGCACTCCGACGACCACGACCACCGCGCCGGGCCCGAACCATCGGCGCGGCCCCGGGCGGGCCGCCGCGGCGTGTCGGGCCGGAATCGATTCTGCGGCCCGGCTCTCCGGCGCGGACAGGCGCTCAGACACGGGCACGCTCCTTCGAGCCGAGCAGGCCGGTCGGCCGCCAGATCAACACGAGCAACATCACGACATAGGGGGCGACATCGCCGAGGTTGGCGCCGAGCCAGCTCAGATCGCTCTGATAGCCCGCCGTCAGCGCCGAGGTCAGCCCCACCAGCAGGCTGCCGAGCAGGGCCCCGGCGGCCGAGTCCATGCCGCCCAGGATCGCCGCCGGGAACGCGGCGAGCGCGATCTGCCCGGTGGACCGGTCCAGGCCCGCGGACGGGAACGCGGCCAGGAACACCGCCGCGACCGCGGCCAGCGCGCCCGCCACACACCACGCGATCAACTGCACCCGCCCGAGCCGCACTCCCATCAGCGCCGCCGCCTCCCGGTCCTCGGCCGCCGCGCGCATCGACAACCCCCAGGCGGTAAGGCGGAACGCCGCGAAGAACGCGCCGATCAGCAGCACGGCCACCACGACGCAGGCGATCCGCGCGTCGGCGATGTGCACACCGCCCCAGTCCCGCACGCCCGCCTGCCACGGATCGCCCAGGCTCAGCACGTCGGAGCCGATCCGGCGGGTGAGTTCGGTGGTCAGCAGGATGTCCACGCCGATGGTCAGGATGGTCAGGGTGTGCACCTCGGTGCGGCCCAGGCCACGGATGAACAGCATCTCGACCAGGCCCGCCACCGCGGCCGTCACCGCCACCGCGACGAGCAGCGCGAGGGTGAAGCCGAGGCCGTCGTGCAGCTTGGCCACGGTGAACCCGCCGAGCAGCAGCAGCGACGCGTGCGCGAAGTTGATCACGCCCGACGCCTTGAAGATCACCACGAAGCCGAGCGCGATCAGCGCGTAGACCGATCCGAGCGCGAAGCCGTTGAGGACGATCTCGGCGAGTTTGGTCATCGGGACTCCTCGTGGCTCTCGCTCCGGCCGCCGTCGCCGCCCGGGTCGTGCTCGCCGCCCCCGCCACCGTCTTCGCCCTCGTCCCCCGCGCCGAGGTAGGCGCGGATCACCGCGGGGTCGCGCCGCACCTCGGCCGGTGTGCCGCTCGCGATCCGCCGGCCGAAGTCGAGCACGGTCACCGCATCGGCGATCCGCATCACCAGCCCCATGTCGTGCTCGACCAGCACGATCGAGATGCCGAGCGAGTCCCGGATCGAGGCGATCGTGTCCGAGGTCTGTGCCCGCTCCTCGGCGTTCATCCCGGCCACCGGTTCGTCGAGCAGCAACACCCTGGGTTCCATGCACAACGCGCGGGCCATCTCCACCCGCTTGCGCATGCCGTACGGCAACAGCGCGACGGAGCTGTCGAAGACCGCGCCCAGGTGCATGAACTCGGCGATCTCCCGGGCACGTTCGCGATGCCGGCGCTGCTCGCGGACCATCCTCGGCAGGCGCAGGGCGGTGGCCGCGAAGCCGGAGCGGGTCAGCACGTGCCGGCCGAGCATCAGGTTGTCCGCGACCGTGCCCCGGGTGAGCACGATGTTCTGGAACGTACGGGCGAGGCCGAGACCGGCGATCCGGTGCGGAGGCAGCCGGGTCAGGTCGTGCGCGCCGAGCCGCACGCTGCCGCGCTCGGCCCGGTACACCCCGGAAAGCACGTTGAAGCAGGTCGACTTGCCCGCGCCGTTCGGGCCGATGACCGCGTGGATCGTGCCCGGCGCGACGGTGAAGCCGACCGCGTCCAGCGCGAGCAGGCCGGCGAAGCGTACGGTCACCGCGCGCAGCGTCAGCTCGGGCACGTCCGGTGTCGCCGCGCCGCTCATCCGGTCCACCGTCCGAGCTCCCGGGGCGGAGCGGTCCGGACCGGTGCGGGTGCGCCCTCCGTCTCCACCGCCTCGCCCAGGTACAACCGGCGCACCTCGTCGGTGCGGGCGAGGTCGGCCGACGCACCGGCCAGCCGCACCTCGCCGACGTCGAGCACGTACGCCTTCTCGGCCAGGTCGAGGGCGATCGTCGCGTTCTGCTCGACCAGCAGCACGGCCGTGCCCCGGGCGGCGATCTCCCGGATCACCCCCGCGATCCGACCCACCATGCGCGGCGCGAGGCCGAGCGAGGGTTCGTCCAGGAGCAGCAGGCGCGGTGCGGCCATCAGCGCCCGGCCGATCGCCAACATCTGCTGCTCGCCGCCGGAGAGCAGGCCGGCGCGCTGCTCGCGCCGCTCGGCGAGGACCGGGAACAGGTCGAGCACCCGGTCGTGTTCGGCACGCATCCGCGCCGCCCGCCCGCGCCGGCCCAGCGTGCCCGCGCGCAGGTTCTCGGCCACCGTCAGGTTGGCGAACACCCGCCGCCCCTCCGGGACCTGCACCACCCCGGCGCGCACGATCGCGGCCGGGTCGCGGCCGCCGAGCCGGAAGCCGTCGTAGTGGATGGAGCCGCCGGCGATCGTGCCCCGATGCAGGGGCAGCGTGCCCGACACGGCCCGCAGGAGGGTGCTCTTGCCCGCCCCGTTCGCGCCGAGCACGGCCACCACGCCGCTGCCGGGCACGTCGAGGCAGACGCCGCGCAGGGCCCGGACGGACCGGCCGTAGACGACCTCCAGGCCCTCGACGAGGAGCGCTCCCGGTTCCACCGCACCCCTCCCCCGCTGTTGGAGTGACCGCGATCACAGCACGGGGGGTGCACGGAGTCCAGATCCGCCCGCGAGGTCGGGGCAGCCGACCAACGCGGCGGCGCACGCCTTGTGCAGCGGCACAGCCCGGACCGCGCGGCACACGGTGTCCCGGGCCCCTCCTCAGGCGCTCAGTCGATGCGCGTCCAGGGCCAACGCCAACTCCACCAGGTCGCGCGGCAGGCCCAGTTCGCGCCCGGTCAGCTGTTCCATCCGACGCAGCCGATTGAGCACGGTGTTGCGATGGCAGAACAACCGCCGGCCCGCGCGCACCGCCGAGCCGCCCGAGTCGAGCCAGGCACCGAACGTGCCGAGCAGCAGGTCCCGGTCCACCGCGTCCAGGGCCAGGATCGGCCCGAGCACCCGGGCCGCCAGATCCCGCGCCAGATCGGGCTGCGAGGCCACCAGGGCGGCGGGCAACCGCTCGTCCAGGCGCGCGCACTCACCGTCGGCGGTACACGTGCGCAGCGCGATCTCGGCGAGCCGCCGGGCCCGCCCCAACGCGGCCAACCCGTCCACGATCGGGCTGATCCCGGTCCGCGACCCGGCCACCGGGCCGAACGTTTCGGCAATCTCGTCCAACCCCGAGGTGCCGAGCAGGACCACCGCGAACTCCCCCTCCGCGCGCGCCCGCCAGACCACCCGCACCCCGTTCGGCGCGGCCCGCCGAGGCGCGTCGTGCACGCCGGTGCCGGGCAGCGGATGGCGCACCGCGACCACGGCGTAGCGGCCCCTCTCGGGCAGGTCCAACACCCCCGCCGCCGCGGCGAGGTCCGCCTCCGGCGCCCGGCCGTCCAGGAGCGTGTCCAACAGGGCGTGCACCCGCTCGTCGTGACGGTTGGTCAGCTCGCTCTGGACCCGCCGGTACTCGTCGGCGATCGCGCTCGCGTGCCGGTCGACGAAGTTCCACACGTCGGTGGCCACGTGTACCAACAGCCGTACCTCGTCCGGCTCCTGCTCCGCCGCGACCTCTACGAGCGTCTGCCACAACATCACCCCGCCGAGCCGGTAGGCGTGCAGCAGCGCCTCCAGCGGCACCCCCTGCTCGGCCCGCCGCCGGGCCAGGCGCCCCGACGCCCAGCGGCTGCCCTCCAGTTCGCGCGGCCAGACCGCGAGCGCGCCGACCGCGACCCGAAGCGCCTCGTGCGTGCTCTGCCACAACTCGTCCGGCGGCACCCCGCCCGCCACATAGGCGGGTTCGAGCTCCTGCAACTCCGCCACGAGCCGATCGGTCAGCTCCGGCAACCGTCCCGGCAGGGCCCGTGCCGCCCGCCGCAGCAGCGCGCTGTGTTTCGGCCCGTCGGACCCCTCCGCATCGACCATGGAACCCCACCCCACAAGGTCAAAGGACGCCGTCCGGGGCAACAGTGGCAGATCGAAACGCCCGACAGGCAGGGGACGAACGGGCCGCCGCCGAGCTGTGATGTGCCGGAGACGGAGGGCGGGCCCCCCGCGCCTCAGCCCTTCCAGGCGAAGCGCGGCGCGCGGCGCTCGGTGAAGGCCGCCAACCCCTCGCGGACGTCGGCCGAGCCGCGCGACTCCCGCTCCCACCGCTCGCGCCAGGCCTCGACCGGGTCGCCGTCGGCCCCCGGATCCGCGCCCGGGACACCGGAAAGGTCCATCGCCAACAGGTCCTTGGCGGCGCGTACCGTCAGCTGCGAGCGCGAGGCGATCGTGCGGGCGAGGTCGTACACACTCTTGTGCGCCTCCTCCGGCCCGAACACCCCGTCCACCAGACCCACCCGCAGCGCGTGCGCCGCGTCGATCAACTCGGCGGAGAACAACAGGTACTTGGCCGTGGACACGCCCACAAGGCGGGCCAGCCGCGCGGTAGACCCCGCGTCGTAGACGATGCCGAGCTTGGCGGGCGTCACCCCGAACCGGGCCGTGGTGTCCGCGAAGCGCAGGTCGCAGGCGGCGGCGAGCTGGCATCCGCCGCCCACGCACGGGCCCTGGACGAAGGCGATCGTCGGCTTCCCGAAGCCGGCCAGCGCCCGCTCCGCGGCCGAGTTCAGCGCGTGGTAGGCGTCCGCCGCCTCGGCCGTGGCGTAGTGCCCGCGCAGCTCGCGGATGTCGGCGCCCGCCGAGAACACCCCGCCGCTGCCGGTCAGCACCAGCACGCTCACCTCGGGGTCGGCGTCGAGCGCGGCCAGGGTGCCCGGCAGCGCCGCCCACATCGCCGCGGTCAGCGCCCCGCGCGCGTGCGGGCGATCGATCCGCAGCGTGGCGATCGGGCCCTCCGCCTCGACCACGAGCCCGTCGACCCCGGTGTCCATGGTGCCCATCCCGCCGCCTCTCCCGCGCCGACCCGCGCCGCCGACCCACGTCGCGAGGCCACGCTACGGTGCCGGCCGGCCCCGCCCCGGCACGCCCCCCGGTACCCGCTCGTGCCCCGGATCCAGCGGCGGCCCCGCCATGTCGCAGCCGACCCGCACACACGGCGCGGCGCGCCCACCCGGGACGTCCGGCTCGGTCGCGGCCAGCGCCCCGCTCGGCACGGTGAACCAGGCCACCGCCGAGCCGACCACAAGCAGCGCCGCGCAGATCCACAACGCGCGGCCGAAGCCGGTGTCCACCACATCCGGGTCCCGGTAGCCGTCACCGGACAACCCGACCAGCGCCGGCAGACCGGCCACCGCGAGCAGTCCCGCCGCCCGGGCCGCCGCGTTGTTGACCCCGCTCGCGATGCCCGCCCGAGCGACGTCGACCGAGGCCAACACGGTCGCGGTCAGCGGCGCGACCAGGATCGCCAGGCCCAGACCGAACACCACCACCCCGGGCAGCACGTCGGTGGCATAGGACGAGTGCGGACCGACCCGCAGCAGCGTCAGCAGTCCGCCCGCGCACACCAGCGGCCCCACGGACAACTGCCACCGCGGCCCGATCCGCCGGGCCAGATCGCCCGACCGGGCGGACAGGAACAGCATCACCACGGTGACCGGCAACAGCGCCAGACCGGCCTCCTGCGCCGAATAGCCCGCCACCGTCTGCAATTCGAGCACCAGGAGCAGCATGAACGCGCCCAGCGCGCCGTAGACGAACAACGTCACCACGTTGACCGAGGTGAACAGCCGGATCCGGAAGATGTCCAGCGGCAGCATGGGCTCGCGCGAGCGCTTCTCCACCAGGACGAACGCCACACCCGCCACCACCCCGGCCGCGGCCGCGAGCACCGCCGAGGTCGGGTTGGTCTGCACCTCCACCAGGGCCCACGTCACCCCCGCCAGGGCCAGCGCGGCGAGCGCCGCGCCGCTCACGTCGAACCGGCCGCGCGGTTGCGGATCGAAGGTCTCCGGGACGGTGCGCAGCGCCACCACGATGGTCACCACCGCCAACGGCAGATTGATCAGGAAAACCCATCGCCAACTGACCGCGTCCACCAGCCAGCCGCCCAGAAACGGCCCGATCGCGCTCGCCACGCCGCCGAGCCCCGACCAGGTGCCCACCGCCCGGGCCCGGTCGTCGGCGTGGAACGTGGCCTGGATGATCGCCAGCGAGCCGGGGGTCAGCAGCGCGCCGCCGATGCCCTGGAGCGCGCGGGCGGCGATCAGCGTCTCGACGTTCGGCGCGATCCCGCACAGCAGCGAGGCCAGCGCGAACCAGGCCACCCCGATCACGAACACGCGACGCCGCCCGTAGCGATCGCCCAGCGCGCCGCCGAGCAGGATCAGCCCGGCCAGGGTGAGCGTGTACGCGTTGACCGTCCACTGCAGCGCCGCGAGCGAGGCGTCGAAGGAGCGTCCGATGCTCGGCAGCGCCACGTTGACGACGGTCGAGTCGAGCATCGCCATGCCGGAGCCGAGCACGGTGGCGAGCAACACCCATCGACCGGCGGGAGTCTTGGCGCGGATGCCCCCGGAGGGGAGGGAGACGGACACCCGAGCATCATGCCCCTCGACGCTCCGCCGAAAGCCGCCGCACCCGGGTCCTGCGCCGAACGGCCGATCGACCCCGCCCTTGAACCGGGAGCGGTACGAGCTAGGTCCTGTCCGGCGAATCCTGGTGGATCAGGCCGCGTCGTCCGGTGCCGTGCATCGGCGTGCCGGAGAAGCAGCCGCATAGTGGTTCCATTCGGCTGTTTCTCCGGTGTGGCGAGGCGCGGTGCCGGGCGGCGCGGCCCCGCCAAGATCCGCCGGACAGGGCCTAGCGGGCTATCCGCGGCGCCGGGATCGCGCGCGGCGTTCTTTCGCGCCGCGGTTCACGATCCGGCCCGGGCAGTACGGCCATCGCGAAGATCATCAGCAGCACCGCGACCACGGCGTCCATCCAGTAGTGGTTCGCGGTCACCACGACCACGAGCAGCGTGATCGCCGGATGCAGCCACATCGCCCAGCTCGCGATCTTGCGACCGGTCCCGGCCGCGCGCCAGACCGAGGCCACCCCGAGCGCGACCACCACCGCCCAGCCCACGTGCAGCGACGGCATCGCGGCGAACTGGTTGGCGATCTTGGCGCCGGCACCGGCGTACGGCGAGTCGCCCGCGTCCATCCCCGTGTCGGTGAAGCCCGGCATCTTCCGCGGCGGCGCCAGCGGCACCAGGATGTGGATGATCAGCGCGGCGCCGGTCATCATCGCCAGGATGTTGCGCACCCACTTGTAGTGCTCGCGATGGCGGATCCACAACCACAGCAGGAACCCGACGGTCGCCGGGAAGTGCACGTAGGCGTAGTACTTGTTGCAGAACGTGATGGCCGCGTGCGACTGCATGAACCAGTGCTGGATCGACGCCTCGTCGGGCAGTCGCAGGTCCTGCTGCATGGTCAGCAGCTGCTTCGCGTTCGAGAAGGCGGTGGACGTCTCGCCCGAGGCCAGCCCGCGACCGAGCTTGTACACCCCGAACAGCAGCGCGACCAGCAGCAGCTCGCGGGCCGCGTCCTTGATCGTGCGCATCCGGCGGGCCTTGGCCGCGGCCGCCTCGTCCAAAACCGTCGTCGCCCCGCCGGCCTTCGCCACCGACCCCGCCTGCGTGGTCGGCGGCGACTGCTCGCGCCCCTCGACCTCGTGGGAGGGATCCTCCGTGACGTTGCCCTTCACCACGTCCCCCAAGCTGTCGGTTGAGCCGTCGGTCGGCCGATTCGATCGGATCCGTCACCACCCGGGTCGTGGACCACTCCCCGGATCCGCGCGGCGGATCGAGGGGTGCGTTGTCCGGCGGCAACGCTTCAGCCAGGGTAGACGGATCAGGTTAGACCGATCCTCCCCCTGAAGTACCAATCGGGGCCGGCTCGCGGGGGGTACCTCGGTACCTTGTCCCGGCCCCTTCTCCTCTGGACGTCGTAGGGGGTCTCCCCGGTTCGGGCGAGCCCGGCCAACTCGCGCACACCGCCCGCCGACGGTACGTAGGCTGCGGGTATGACCGACGCGACGGGGGAAAAGCGGCTCGTACTCGTGGTCGAGGACGAGCCCATGATCGCCGACGCGGTGGCCGCCCGGCTCCGGGCGGAGGGGTTCGGCGCGATCACCGCGCCCGACGGTCCCTCGGCGCTGACCACGGCCGCCGGCACCCGTCCCGATCTGGTCGTGCTCGACGTGATGTTGCCCGGCCTCGACGGCCTGGAGGTGTGTCGCCGGCTCCAGGCGCTGCACCCGGGGCTGCCGGTGCTCATGCTGACCGCGCGTGACGACGAGACCGATCTGCTCGTCGGCCTGGCGGTGGGCGCCGACGACTACATGACCAAACCGTTCTCGATGCGCGAGCTGGTGGCCCGGGTGCACGTGCTGCTGCGCCGGCTGGAGCGGGCCGAGGCCGCGGCCCGGGCGGTCTCCCCCGAGGCCGCGCTCCAGTTGGGCGTGCTGCGGATCGACCGCACCCAGCGCCGGGTCCGGCTCGGCGTCGACGAGGTGCACCTGACCCCGACCGAGTTCGACCTGCTGGTCTGCCTCGCCTCACGACCGCGGGCGGTGCTCTCGCGCGAGCAGTTGTTGGCCGAGGTGTGGGACTGGGTGGACGCGTCCGGGACGCGCACAGTGGACAGCCATGTGAAGGCGTTGCGCCGTAAACTCGGCGCCGAGTGGATCCGCACCGTCCACGGTGTGGGCTACGCGCTGGAGGCACCGTCCTGAACACCGCCGACCTCCGCCCCGTGCGGTCGCGCCGCCTGCGGCTCGGCCGCGGCAACCTGCGGCCGCTGGATCGATTGCGCTCGATCAAGGCCAAGCTGGGCGTGCTGGTGATCGCGTCCGTCTTCGTCTCGACGCTGCTGATCATCCTGGGGCTGCGGGCCGAGGTGCGGTTTCGGTACATGCTCGTGTTCACCTCGCTGGCCTGCCTGGCGGTCACCCTCGTGCTCGCGCACGGGATGACCTCGCCGCTGCGCGAAATGACCGCCGCCGCGCAGGCGATGGCGCGCGGCGACTACTCGCGCCGGGTACGCGCCACCTCGCGCGACGAGGTGGGCCGGCTCGCCGGCGCGTTCAACCACATGGCGGCCGACCTGGAGGCGGTGGACCGACACCGCCGCGAGCTGGTCGCCAACGTCTCGCACGAGTTGCGCACGCCCATCTCCGCCCTGCACGCGGTGCTGGAGAACCTCGTGGACGGCGTGCAGAAACCCGATCCCGACACGCTGGGCCTCGCGCTCACCCAGACCGCGCGATTGGGCCGACTCGTGTCACAACTTCTCGACCTTTCCCGACTGGATTCGGGGGCGGTCCCGCTCCAGGCGCGCGAATTCGCCGTACGGCCCTTCCTGGTCGCGCTCACCCAGGAGACCGGGGCGCTGGGCGGCGACGTTCGCTTCGAGGTCGACGTCCAGCCGGCGGAGCTGACCGCACGGGCCGACCCCGAGCGGCTGCATCAGGTTGTTACCAATCTGGTGGCCAACGCCTGCCGGCACAGCCCGTTCGGTGGCACGGTGAGTCTGCACGCACGACGCGACGACGGCATCGGCAGCCTGCGCCTGGAGGTCCTGGACGAGGGTCCGGGAATTCCGTCCGCCGAGCGCGGCCGGGTGTTCGAACGGTTCACCCGCGGCGGCGGAAGTTCGTCCACCGACGGGGGAACCGGACTCGGGCTGGCGATCGCCCGCTGGGCCGTGGATCTGCATGGGGGTGATATTTCCGTAGCCGAATCGAGCCATGGGTGCCGAATCCGAGTGCTCCTGCCCGGTGACCCGACGTAATCGGGTGATCGGCCACTAACTGCACGGGACGATCCCGACATGACGTTCCGTGACCACCAATACGGCGGGAAGCAACAAACGCGACTAAACAGTCAACCGTTTGTGATCTACGCGACGCGGAGGCCGAGGGGCCTGCGCGACACCGGTCAAAGGGCGTAGCCTTGTTTCCCGCTGTCCACCACCCCAGGAAGCGGAAGAGGGCGGTTGCCGCCGTGTCGTCACAGTCCCCTAGCAACCCGATGGCCAGCTTCGGCCCCAACGAGTGGCTCGTCGACGAGATTTACCAGCAATATTTGCAAGATCCCAACTCGGTGGATCGTGCTTGGTGGGACTTCTTCGCCGATTACAAGCCCAGCGAGCCGTCGACGTCGTCGACGTCCGCCGGTCAAGCCACCGTGGCAAGCCCGAGCGGCCCCACACCAGTGAGCGGTACCACGAACAACTCTGGAAGCATCCCCGCGCCGAGCACGGCGCAACCCGCGGTGTCGGCGGCGATTTCGTCGACCGCGACGGGGACGACGACTCCGGCCCCGGCCCCGAGCCACCCGATGATGACGACCGGTGTACAGGACGCGGCGCCTTCGCCGACTCCGATCCCGGCCGGCACTCCGGCCCAGCCCGCGCCCGCGAAGGCCGCCCCCGCGGCGCCGGCCAAGCCGCCGGTCGCCAAGGCGCCCGCCGCGCCGAAGCAGCCCACCGCGTCCCCCGAGGCCGTCCAGCTCAAGGGCCCGGCGGCACGTGTCGCGATCAACATGGACTCGTCGCTCACTATTCCGACCGCGACCAGCGTGCGGGCCGTACCGGCCAAGCTACTGATCGACAACCGGATCGTGATCAACAACCACCTCAAGCGTGCTCGCGGTGGCAAGGTCTCGTTCACCCACCTCATCGGCTACGCGCTGGTCCAGGCGGCGAAGTCGATGCCGTCGATGAACCACGCGTACGAAGAGCGTGACGGCAAGCCCTTCCTGGTCAAGCCGGCCCACGTCAACCTCGGTCTCGCGATCGACCTGACGAAGGCCAACGGTGACCGCCAGCTCGTGGTGGCGGCCATCAAGAAGGCCGACGAGATGGACTTCTTCGCCTTCTGGCAGGCGTACGAGGACATCGTCCGGCGGGCCCGGTCGAACAAGCTCACGGTGGACGACTTCGCCGGAGTGACGATCTCGCTGACCAACCCGGGCGGCATCGGCACCGTGCACTCGGTGCCGCGCCTGATGCCCGGTCAGGGCACGATCGTCGGCGTGGGCGCGATGGACTACCCGGCGGAGTTCGCGGGGGCGTCCGCGGACACCCTCTCCCGCCTCGCGGTCAGCAAGACACTCACGCTGACCAGCACCTACGACCACCGCATCATCCAGGGCGCCCAGTCGGGCGAGTTCCTGCGTCGGATGAACCAGCTGCTGCTCGGCGAGGACTGCTTCTTCGAGGAGATCTTCCGTTCGCTGCGCATCCCGTACGAACCCGTGCGCTGGGTGCAGGACATCTCCGCGACACACGAGGACGACGTCAACAAGACGGCACGTGTGCAGGAGCTGATCCACTCCTACCGGGTCCGCGGCCACCTGATGGCCGACACCGACCCGCTGGAGTACAAGCAGCGCCGGCACCCGGACCTCGACGTGGTCGAGCACGGGCTGACGTTGTGGGACTTGGAGCGCGAGTTCGCGGTCGGCGGCTTCGCGGGGCAGTCGCTGATGACGCTGCGCGACGTGCTGGGCGTGCTGCGGGACACCTACTGCCGCACCGTCGGCATCGAATACATGCACATCCAGGACCCGGACCAGCGCCGCTGGATCCAGGAGCGGGTGGAGGTGCCGCACGCCAAGCCGGACCGCGAGGACCAGCTGCGCATCCTGCGCCGGCTGAACGCGGCGGAGGCGTTCGAGACCTTCCTGGCCACCAAGTACGTCGGCCAGAAGCGCTTCTCCCTGGAGGGCGGCGAGACCACCATCCCGCTGCTCGACGCGATCATCTCGGCGGCGGCCGAGGACGGCCTGGACGAGGTCGCGATCGGCATGGCGCACCGCGGCCGGCTGAACGTGCTGACCAACATCGTCGGCAAGTCCTACGCGCAGGTCTTCCGCGAGTTCGAGGGCAACATCGACCCCAAGTCGATGCACGGCTCGGGCGACGTGAAGTACCACCTCGGCGCCGAGGGCACGTTCTCCTCCGAGGACGGCGCCCAGGTCAAGGTCTCCCTGGTGGCGAACCCCTCGCACCTGGAGGCGGTCGACCCGGTCCTGGAGGGCGTCGTGCGCGCCAAGCAGGACATCATCGACATGGAGGGCGCCGACTTCCCGGTCCTGCCGCTCCTGCTGCACGGCGACGCCGCGTTCGCGGGTCAGGGCGTGGTCGCCGAGACGCTCAACATGTCGCAGCTGCGGGGCTACCGCACCGGCGGCACGATCCACGTGGTAATCAACAACCAGGTCGGCTTCACCGCCTCCCCGGCCGCGTCCCGCTCGTCCATCTACGCGACCGACGTCGCGCGGATGATCGAGGCGCCGATCTTCCACGTCAACGGTGACGACCCCGAGCAGTGCGTGCGGATCGCGCAGCTCGCGTTCGAGTACCGACAGACGTTCCACAAGGACGTGGTGATCGACCTCATCTGCTACCGGCGCCGGGGTCACAACGAGGCCGACAACCCGTCGTTCACCCAGCCGCTGATGTACGACCTGATCGACAAGAAGCGTTCGGTGCGCAAGCTCTACACCGAGGCCCTGATCGGTCGTGGCGACATCACGGTGGAGGAGGCCGAGCAGGCGCTCAAGGACTACCAGGACCAGCTGGAGAAGGTCTTCTCCGAGGTCCGGCAGGCCACCGCGCCGCAGGCCCCGCAGGTGGCCCCGGCCGCCCCGGCGGCCGACATCGCCTTCCCGCGGATCGACCCGACCGGCATCGCGCACGAGACGGTCAAGCGGATCGTCGAGTCGCAGGTCTCGCTGCCCGAGGACTTCGCCGTACACCCGCGCCTGCAGCCGCAGTTGCAGCGTCGGGCGGCGATGGTCGAGGACGGCACGATCGACTGGGCGATGGGCGAGACGCTGGCGTTCGGTTCGCTCCTGATGGAGGGTCGCCCGGTGCGCCTCGCCGGTCAGGACAGCCGGCGCGGCACCTTCGGCCAGCGGCACTCGGTCCTGGTGGACCGCACCTCGGGCGCCGAGTACACCCCGCTCGCGCACCTGTCCGAGGACCAGGCCAAGTTCACCGTGTACGACTCGCTGCTCAGCGAGTTCGCCGCGATGGGCTTCGAGTACGGCTACTCGCTGGCCCGGCCGCAGTCGCTGGTGTTGTGGGAGGCGCAGTTCGGCGACTTCGCCAACGGCGCGCAGTCGATCATGGACGAGTTCATCTCCTCCGCCGAGCAGAAGTGGCACCAGCACTCCGGTGTGGTCCTGCTGCTTCCGCACGGCTACGAGGGCCAGGGCCCGGACCACTCGTCCGCGCGCATCGAGCGCTACCTGCAGATGTGCGCGCAGAACAACATGACGGTGGCCGCGCCGACCCTGCCGAGCAACTACTTCCACCTGTTGCGCTGGCAGGCGCTCAACCCGCACCACAAGCCGCTCGTGGTGTTCACCCCGAAGTCGATGCTGCGCCTGAAGGCCGCCGCGTCGAAGATCGAGGAGTTCACCACCGGGCAGTTCCGGCCGGTGATCGGGGACACCACGGTGGACCCGGCCAAGGTCAAGCGCGTGGTCATGTCCTCCGGCAAGTTCCACTACGACCTGGCTGCGGGCCGGGCCAAGGCGGGCCGCGACGACGTCGCGCTGGTCCGCGTGGAGCGGCTCTACCCGCTGCCGGTGGCCGAGCTGAAGGCGGAGCTGGAGCGCTACGGCCTCGACCGCTACGGCAAGGACCTGGAGCTGGTCTGGGCCCAGGAGGAGCCGACCAACCAGGGCGCGTGGCCGTTCATCGCGCTCAACCTGGTCGAGTACGGCCTCCCGGCGCCGCGGCGGATCGCGCGTCCGTCGTCCTCGTCGCCGGCGGTCGGTTCGGCCAAGCGGCACGAGGCCGAGCAGCAGGGTCTGGTCGAGGAAGCGATGAGCTGATCCACGGCTCGTAGGTCGATTCACCGGCTCCGCCCCGGCGCACGTACGATGCGCGCCGGGGCGGAGCCGCGTTCGGCGGTGGATCCCGCACACATATCGGAGTCGGAGAGCATGTACTTCACGGACCGTGGCATCGAGGAGCTGGAGAAGCGGCGCGGCGAGGAGGAGGTGTCCCTGGCCTGGCTCGCCGAGCAGCTGCGCACGTTCGTGGACCTCAATCCCGAGTTCGAGACGCCCGTCGAGCGGTTGGCGACCTGGCTGGCGCGGCTGGACGACGAGGACGACGACGAGTAGCGGGCTCGGTCAGGTCCCGGTGTCGGCGCGGCGCGGCGCGCGGGTGTGCCACGCGGCCCAGCCGAGGGCGTAGAGCACCAGTCCGACGGCGAGGCCGCGGCCGAATCCGGTCGCGGCGTCGAAGCCGAGCACCTCGAAGGCCGGTACCCGCCCGTCGGGGAACGGCAGCAGCGCCCTGGCCGCCCCGATCGCACCGACCAGCACCAGGGCGCCCAGCACCGCCCAGCGCCCCGCCACGGGCATGCGGGGGCCCGTGACGGGGCGTTGCGGCAGGCGGCCGATCCAGCGCCACGTCCACACCGAGCAGGCGACGAGCCCGACCACCGTGCTGATGTGCTGGAGCAGCACGTAGCCCGGCCGCAGGCCCAGGAACTCCCGGCGCAGCTCGGGCAGTACGTGTGCCACCCCCGGGTCGTCGTGGTGCGTCCAGGCGTCCCAGGCCAGGTGTGAGAGCCCGCCCAGCACGGCGGAGACCACGAACCACGCGCACACCCCGAGCATTTCCCGCAGGAACGGCCGTCGGGCCCGTGCGGCGACGTACCACCGGCCCGGCACGCGCGGGCGCAGCGGCTCCTCCAGGGCCGCCCGGATCCGGTCCGGAAGCAGTACGAGCAGTGGCCGCGCAAGCAGGTGGAACGCAAGCACGAGCAGCGCGGTGAGCACGATGTTCAGGCCCAGCACCCCGGGCCACACCTCGTGGGTGGCCCGGCGGTCGGCACGCATCGGCAGGAAGTCCAGGTTCACGAACAGGATCACGTCCGGGGCCATCGCGCCGAAGGCGAGCGCCGAGGCGATCAGCGGGCCGTGTCGACCCGCCCCGGCGCCGACCGTGGTGCCGGTGCGGGTCGCCCCCTGCAGCGGCAACACCGCGGCGATGTGGCTGAGCGTGAATGGCATGCGTGGCGCCCCCGGGATGCGATGCGGGCCCGCCGCGCGGGCCGCGCGGCGGGGCAAGGTCCGTCGGCATCGAAGAACGCCGAAAGCAGACCGGATGGTTCCCTTGACCTGTGGGACACGCGATATATCGTGAGTAGCAGAGCTTCGCGATATATCGCGTCCGGCACATCGCGTCCGGCACACCGACCCCAAGGGGAGGGTCCATGTCCCGATGGATGATCGAGGGACCGCAAGACCTCACACTCGACACCGTGCGGGTGCTGCGAGTGCGCACCATCGGCGGGCTGGTCGACGTCGTGGGCACCGACGGCCCACCGCGCCTGGAGGTGCACGCCGTCGAGGGTCCGCCGCTGCAGGTGACCCACGACGAGGTGAGCGGCGAACTCGTCGTCTCCTACCCGGACCTGACGGCCAAGCACCTGATGGACCGGTTCCAGAACGCCGGCAAACGCTCCGACCTGCGCGCGTTCGTGACCGAGGGGCGCGCGCTCGGTCGGCGGCACGCCGAGGTCTCGCTGGCCGTGCCGTGGGACTGCACGGTCGAGATCGGCGTGGTGTCCGCGCACGCGACCGTGTCCGGGATGCACGGCACCACCACGGTGCGCAGCATCGGCGGCGACGTGACCCTGGTCGGGCTGACCGGCACGGTCGACGCGAACACGATCTCCGGATCGGTCGACGCCGAATCGCTGGCCGGCGACCTCGGGGTGGTGACGGTGGCCGGCTCGCTCACCGTGATCGAGGGCACCGGCGGCCGGGTGCGGGCCAACTCGGTCTCCGGGTCGATGACCCTGGACCTGGACGAGGTCGGCCGCAGCCACGTGCAACTGACCACGGTATCCGGCGAGTTGACCGTGCGCCTGCCGCACCGCGGCGACATGCGCGTGGACGTGCGGACCGCGGCCGGCTCCGTCGACTCGGTCTTCGACGAGCTGACCACGAGCGCCAAATTCGGCGCGAGCCACGTGACGGGCAAGCTCGGCGAGGGCTCGGGCCGGTTGCGGATCAACTCGGTATCGGGCGACGTGACGCTGCTGCGCCGCGCGCCGGAGGGAAAGGTGAGCGCATGAACCCCGTCTTCGGCCACGGCCGGCTACGGCTCTACCTGCTGAAGCTGCTCGACGAGAGCCCCCGTCACGGCTACGAGGTCATCCGCCTGCTCCACGACCGCTTCCTGGGCCTCTACTCGCCCTCCGCGGGCACCGTCTACCCGCGCCTGGCCAAGCTGGAGCAGGAGGGCCTGGTCGAGCACGACGTCGAGGGCGGCCGGAAGGTCTACCGGATCACTGACGCCGGCCGCGCCGATCTGGCGGCCCGCCAGGAGGAGTTGACCCAGTTGGAGGCGCAGATCCGCGAGTCGGTCTACGAGCGGGCCCGGGAGATCCGGGACGAGGTGCGCACGTCGGCGCAAAACCTGCGGGAGGAACTGGGCCGCGCGGCCCGCGAGGTCCGCAAGTCCCCGCGCCCCGCCGTCGAACCGGAGGCGGCGGCCGAGGACCCGGACACCGACGACTGGTCCGACTCCCACAGGGCCGGCCGCCGCTCCTGGGAACCGATGTTCTCCCAGCGCATGGCCGACCTCGCCGAGGGCCTGGCCCACAACCTGGTCGACCTGGCCGCCAAACCCGGCCTGTTCGACCTGGAACGCGAACTCCGCCGCCGTTTCGGCGCCGATCCGGAACCCACCTCCGCCCGAGCCCGAGCCACCGACGCCTGGTCCAAGGAAACCGACCGCCCGACCCGCGACCCGGAGGGCGGCCTCGACCTGGAGGCCATCATCGACTCCATCCGCACAGAGGTATCCCCCTGGGCCCACCGAGCCGGCGTAACCCAGGACCAACTGACCGAAGCCCGCACCATCATCAAGACGGCGATCAAGGACCTGAAAAAGGTCTTCGATCCCCCACACCCCTCCGACAAGCCACAAAAAGACCCCGAAGCCCCCATCGAGTAGACGACCCGGGGCCGCACCACACACGCACACCCACGGGCCGAGCCACGCACGCGCCGCACGCGTCGGTCGCGTGGACAGCCAGGGCGGGGGTTCGGGGCGGGCGGGGCCGGGGCGGGGCGGGCCGGCGAGGCCGTGAGGTGGGCGCGGTGGGGCTGCGGGGCGCTGGGGTGGCTTGGTGCACCGGAGCAAGGCCGGGATCGCGATGTGAGCGAGGCGGGGCGGCGGAGTCGTGTCGGCGGCGTTGCTGCTTGTCGGGCGCTTCGCGCCGGCTCGCGAGGGGCCGCTTTTCTCTCTCCCCCGCTTCGCTCCTCCGAGAAAAAAGCGGCCCCTCGCTCGGGGTCGGGTGTCCCTCCGCTTCGCTCCGGGCCACCCGACCCAAAACTCGCGGCTCCGCCGCTCTCCGCGCTTCGCGCGTCGATCACGCGGGCGGACCGGGTCGGGGGCGCTGACGCGCCGACCGGGTCGGCCGGCGAGTCGGGTTGCCGGGGAAAGGCCGTGTGCGACGGTGGCCGGCTCGGGGGTGGGCCGCGTGGTGCGTCAGGCCCCCTACCCCCGCCGATGCAGCCGCGCCAGCGACAACCGCCCCGCCGCCAACACGCGCGTGTTCACCGACTCGACCCGCCCCGTCCGCCCCACCACGACCTTCGGATACACCGGGGGAAGCACCACCGCGTCCCGCGCGACGATCTCGCCCGCCACCCGCGTGAGCCGCGCCCGCCGCGCGTTGTCCGGCGTCGCCGCCGCCTCCTCGACCAGCCGATCCAGCTCCGGGTTCACATACCCCGTGCTCTCGCCCCCGGTCGACACCGCCGGCGCCAACGCCGCGAAGCCCGTGCGCCCCACCGCGTACCCCGACCCGCGCCGATCCACCAGCGCCGCGTCGAAGTCACCGACCCGCCGCCGCGCCGCCCACGTCGCCGCGTCCACCCGCTCGACCACGACGGTGAACCCGACCCGGTTCCACCCCTCGGCCAACACCCGCGCCACGTCCGGCAGTTCCCCGGCCTCCTCGACCACCGCCAGCAGCGTGAACCGCACGCCGTCCCGCGGCAACGGCACCGGCGCCTCGCCCAACATCGCGGTGACCCGCTCCGGCTCCACCGTCGGCCCCGCCGTCGCGCTCGGACTCGGCTTCGGCGACGCGGTCGGGCTGACCCCCCGCCCGTACGGGGTGTACTCCGGGTCCCACCCCTCGTTGCCCGGACCCAGCGGCCCCTGCCCGATCACCGCGTCGCCCCGGTACACGTCCCGCAGCACCCGGGTGCGATCCATCCCGAACCCCAGCGCCCGCCGCACCGCGACGTCGTCGAACGGCGGCCGGCGCAGGTTCGGCAGCACCACCAGGTCGGCCGGCCCGCTCGCGGTCTGCACGTACGTGTCGTCCGCCTTGCGCAACCGCCGCGCCTGATCGGGCGTCGGGTGCGGGTACACCGCGAGCCGGTGCGCCTTCAGATCGGCCACCGGATCGGCCGAGGCGCGGAACTCCCACGCGTCCGCCGGCGCGGCCTTGTCCCGATACCCCGCATCCCGGCGCAACACGACCGCACCGCCGTCCGCGCTCGCCAGCCGGAACGGCCCGGTGCCCACCAGCGCCCGAGGATCCCCCAGGCTCGCCTGATGCGGGATCGGCAGACAGGCCAGGAACGCCCGCAGCGCCCCGAACGCACGCGGCAGCTCGATCCGCACCGTCCGCGCGTCCGGCGCCTCGATCGCCCCGAACCGCCCCGCCAGCCACGGCGCCCAGTCCCCCGCCGTCGCCGGATCGTTCACCCGACGCAGACACGCCGCCACATGCTCGGCGGTGAACGGATCCCCGTTGTGGAAGCGCACATCCGCCCGCAGCCGCACGGTCCAGCTCAGCCCGTCCGGCGCGATCAGCGGATCGGCCGCGGCCAGCACCGGCCCGATCGTGGTGTCGTCTCGGTAGGTGTACAGCGCCTCGACCACCGGGTCGGAGATCCACCGGGTCGCCTCGGCCGTCGAGTGCACCGGATTGAGCACGTCGGGCAGCCGCGGCAGGCCCACCACGAGCGTGCCCCCCGACCGCGACTCGCGCCCGCCGCAGCCGGCGAGCAGGCCCGCGGACACCGCGACCACCCCCGTACCGGCCCCCAGGGCAAGCACACGGCGACGGGACAACGGCATCCGAAGGTCCTTCCGAAACAACCCAAGCAACCAACTACCGGCTACCGGCTACCGGCTACCGGCAACCAACAGCCGAATCAACCGAATCAAACAGCGAAAACGATCTTCCCGAACAACTCACCCTCCGCCAACCGCCGAAACCCCTCCACCGCCTCGCGCAACGGCAGCACCGAGTCGATCACCGGCCGCACCCCACCATGCGCGCACAGCCGAAGCAGCCCCGCGAGTTCGTCCTTGTCGCCCATCGTCGAACCGACCACGCGCAGTTCGTTGAAGAAGATCCGGGTCAACTCTGCGGCCGGCGGCCGATCGCCCGAGGTGGCGCCGGAGATCACGATCGTGCCGCCCGGCTTCAGGCTCTTGATCGAGTGCGACCAGGTGGCCGCGCCGACCGTCTCCATCACCGCGTCCACCCGCTCGGGCAACCGCGCGCCCGAGGCGAACGCCGCGTCCGCGCCCAGCTCCACCGCCCGCGCGCCCTTGGCCTCGTCCCGACTGGTCACCCACACGCGGTACCCGGCCGCCTTCCCGAGCACCACCAGCGCGGTGGCCACCCCGCCGCCGGCGCCCTGGACCAGGATCGTGCCGCCCGGCCGCACTCCCGAGTTGGTGAACAACATCCGATACGCCGTCAGCCACGCCGTCGGCAGGCAGCACGCCTGCTCGAAGCTCAGTTCG
Source organism: Embleya australiensis (assembly GCF_051903075.1). Classification (NCBI taxonomy): domain Bacteria; kingdom Bacillati; phylum Actinomycetota; class Actinomycetes; order Kitasatosporales; family Streptomycetaceae; genus Embleya; species Embleya australiensis. The sequence goes on along the minus strand of NZ_CP182422.1, from coordinate 4,874,865 downwards.
GCCGGCTTGGGCAGCAGGTTCCAGCGCGGTACGGCGACCTTCTCGGCGAAGGTGCCGTCGTAGCGCTCGGTCAGGATCGATCGGGGCTCGTCGGTCCCGAGCCCGCCGATCACCGAGTGCACGACGACCTCGTTGCCGTCCTCGTCGATCCCGGCCGCGTCACAGCCCAGGATCATCGGCAACTGCTTCTCGGTGATGCCCACACCCTTGAGGGACCACAGGTCGTGGTGGTTCAGCGAGGCGGCCTTGACCGTGACGGTCGTCCATCCCGGCGGCAGTGCCCCGTCCGCGCCGGGCTCGGGTCGTTCCCCGAGCCGGAGACCGGACAGCGGGTCCTGGGCATCGATGCGCACGGCACTCACGGCAAACATGCAGGCACCCTACTGACGCCGGCGACGAGCCGAGGGGCCCACCCGCCCGGGTGGGCCCCTCGGCTCTCGGCAGCCGTGGCCGCGCGTCGATCGTCGAACGGTCGGCGAGGAGCCGTCGGACGATCACCGATCCACGGACCGCGGCTCAGATGCGCGCCACACCGTCCCGGCGCGCGGCCTCCGCCACCGCCTTGGTCACCGCCGGCGCGACCCGCTCGTCGAACGGCGACGGAATCACCCGGTCGGGCGCCAGCTCGTCGGCGACGACCGCGGCCAGCGCCTCGGCGGCGGCCACCTTCATCCCCTCGGTGATCCGCTTGGCGCGCACCGACAGGGCGCCGGCGAACACACCCGGGAAGGCCAGCACGTTGTTGATCTGGTTCGGGTAGTCGCTGCGCCCGGTGGCGACCACGGCCGCGTACTTGTGCGCGACGTCCGGGTCGATCTCCGGGTTCGGGTTGGCCATCGCGAAGATGATCGCCTCGGGCGCCATCGTCGCCACGACCTCCTCGGGCACCTTGCCCGCGGAGACCCCGAGGAAGACGTCGGCGCCCTTCATCGCGACCTCGATGCCGCCGCGCAGCCCGGCCTTGTTGGTCAGTTCGGCGATCATCCGCTTGATCGGCGTCAGGTCGTCGCGTCCCTCGTGCACGATGCCCCGGCTGTCCACCACGCACAGGTCGCCGATGCCCGCCTCGATCAGGATCTTGGCGATCGCGATGCCCGCCGCGCCCGCGCCCGAGATGACCGCGCGCAGGTCGCCGAGGCCGCGCCCGGTCACCGTGGCCGCGTTGCGCAGCGCGGCCAGCGCGACGATCGCGGTGCCGTGCTGGTCGTCGTGGAAGACCGGGATGGACACCCGCTCCTGGAGCCGGCGCTCGACCTCGAAGCAGCGCGGGGCGCTGATGTCCTCCAGGTTGATCCCGCCGAACGAGGGCGCGAGCCGGGCGATGGTGTCCACCAGCTCGTCCACGTCGGTGCAGTCGAGCGCGATCGGCACCGCGTCGACGCCGCCGAACTGCTTGAACAGGATCGCCTTGCCCTCCATCACCGGCAGGGAGGCGGCCGGACCGATGTCGCCCAGGCCGAGCACGGCGGTGCCGTCGGTGACGACCGCGACCGTGTTGGACACCCATGTGTAGTCGTGGACCAGCTCCGGGTTCTCCGCGATGGCCGTGCAGACACGTGCCACACCGGGCGTGTAGGCCAGGGACAGGTCGTCGCGGTTGCGCACCGGGACGGTCGAGCGAACTTCCATTTTCCCGCCCCGGTGCAGGGCGAAGACCGGATCGAGTTCGTCCGTCGCCATGCTGTCCGTCGGGATGATCTCCGCTGCCACAGTGACCCCTCTTATCGACTTCATCGACATTGCTCAGTGGAAGTGCAGCTCTCGGAGCGCGAGCGCCGGCTGCTTACCTCAGCGGCATCGGCGCTTCGTGCAGCGCACATGATCCGGCTGAGGGTACGGGGGTCACCCGTGACGCCGATTTTGGCACACCCCCCGAACGGGGGTACGCCGGGGCGATGAACCGATTACCACCTTTTTGTGATGGACCGTCAGACCCTGGTGCACCCGGCCCAGACGCTAGTGCCACGGGCGGTACGCTGACAGTAACCGCCGCCACATCCGTCAGGTCGTTCCGGGCGAATCGCGCGCCGATCGTCCGCGCGAGGAAGGGCAGCCGTTGGACCTCTCCGCGTATGCCGAGCACGCGGTCCGCCTGGTCAACACCGAACAGCCGGCCCGCGGCGAGGATCTGCTGCGCACCCCCGACGACGTGCCCGCGCTGATCGCACCCGTTCGGCGGATCCCGTCCCGGGTGACCGACGGTGACGTGGCCCGGCTGCGCTCGGTCCGCACCCGCCTGCGCGCGGTCTTCACCGCCGCCGCGGCCGGACGCGAGGCGGACGCGGTGGCGACGCTGAACGGACTGCTCGCCGAATTCCCCGTCCATCCGCGTCTGACCGGCCACGACGCCAGTCCGTGGCATCTACACCTGGCGGGCGACGCGGTCGGTGCGGCCGAGGGCTTCGCCGCCATCGCCGGCATGGGCTTGGCCGTGCAGTTGACTACGCACGGTATCGACCGACTTGGCGTCTGCCAGGCCCTCCCGTGCCGGAACGTGTTCCTGGACCTGTCCGCAAATCGCTCCCGCCGGCACTGTTCGGACCGGTGTACCTCGCGCGCCAACGTGGCCCTGTACCGGGCCAGACGCCGGGCCCGGGAGCCGCAGCCCGACCGACATACCTGACATTTGCGGGTTGGCGCGCGGTCGACTGTGGGACATGTACATGGACGGCTTGATCTCCCGGTGCGAAATTACCGAAGTCGGGTACACTACGTACTCGTCAAATCACATATCGTGACGTACCGTCGGGTGGACGGCTCCCCGGTCGTTCCCGCCCACGTTCGCGCATCGATGACGACAGTTGTCGGCCGGCGCGGTAGCGTCGCTGGGGTTCCCCGACATCGGTGGTGACCGCCTCCGGCGGCCACCCACAGCAGCACCTTGGAGGTGAGGGTGTCCCAGCGATCCGCACACACCGCGGACGAAGCCGGCACCGGGCAGCGTGACTTCGTCGAGGTCCGACTGCCTGCCGAAGGTGCCTATCTCTCCGTCCTGCGCACCGCCACGGCGGGCCTCGCGGCCCGCCTCGACTTCACCCTGGACGAGATCGAGGATCTGCGCATCGCGGTGGACGAGGCGTGCGCGATGTTGCTCGATCAGGCGGTGGCCGGCGGGATCCTCTCCTGCGTGTTCAACCTGGTGGGAGACGCGTTGCACGTGACCGTGTCCGCGCCGACCACCGACGGTCGAACACCCGCGCGCGACACGTTCGCCTGGACCGTCCTGTCGGCGCTGGCCGGCGAGGTGGACGCCACCGTGAGCGACGACAAGGTGGTCGCCATCAGCCTGCACAAGAAGCGCGGTGGCGGGCCGGAGCAGACGTGAGCAGTGGTGTTGAAGGCGCGGCCAACGAACCGCAGCCGAGCGCGGCCTCACCCGACGAGGCCGCCGGGCGCGGCCGAGGGGAGGGTGAGGGCATGGTGAGCGACGCGAGTATGACGATGGACGGTGGCGTCGAGGCGACGGGGTCGGCGCAGCCTGCCGGAGCCGCCGGGCCCACGGGTCCCGCGGTGCCGAATCGGCGGCGGGCCGGTTCCGAACGCCACGCCCACGACCGCGAGGTCGCGCGGGGGCTGTTCGCGCGGTTGGCGGAGCTGGAATCGGATCCGCCGGCCCGGGCCGCGGTGCGCGATCGGCTGGTGGAGATGCATCTGCCGCTGGTCGAGCACCTCGCCCGCCGGTTCCGCAATCGCGGCGAGCCGCTCGACGACCTGATCCAGGTGGCCACCATCGGCCTGATCAAGTCCGTGGACCGGTTCGACTCGGATCGTGGGGTCGAGTTCTCGACCTACGCGACGCCGACCATCGTCGGCGAGATCAAGCGGCACTTCCGGGACAAGGGCTGGGCGGTGCGGGTGCCGCGCCGACTCCAGGAGCTGCGGCTCGCGCTGACCTCGGCCACCGCCGAGTTGTCCCAGCGCAACGGCAGGTCCCCCACGGTCGCCGAACTCGCCGTGCAGTTGGGGATCTCCGAGGAGGAGGTGCTCGAAGGCCTCGAATCGGCCAACGCCTACAGCACCCTGTCGCTGGACGTGCCGGACACCGACGACGATTCACCGGCCGTCGCCGACACGTTGGGCGCCGAGGACGACGCGCTGGAGGGGGTCGAGTATCGCGAGTCGCTCAAGCCGCTCCTGGAGCAGTTGCCGCCGCGGGAGAAGAAGATCCTGCTGCTTCGCTTCTTCGGCAACATGACCCAGTCCCAGATCGCGCAGGAGGTCGGCATCTCCCAGATGCACGTCTCGCGGCTGTTGGCGCGCACGCTCGCGCAGTTGCGCGAGCGCCTGCTGGTCGAGGAGTAGCACCGAAGCGGCACCGGTACGCCGGGTGCGCGCGGGTGTGGAAGTGCGGCGGCCCCGGACCGATGTCGGTCCGGGGCCGCCCGCTTCGCCGAGCCGGTGTCCGCGCGCTCAGGCCCGCCGGGCCTGGTGCCGCGTTTCGAGGGCCTTGTACATCCCGGGGGTGGCGAGCGTGCCGATGGTGGCCGCGCCCACGATCATCGTCAGGATCCCGATCGCCATCTGATCCGCCTTGATCAGATACCAACCCATGCCGACCACGATCAGATTGGCGGTGATCGCCGGCGATCGGCTCCAGCGCCGGCCGCGCACCATGCCGACGAAGGCGGCGACTATCCCGGCGGCGAGGATCAGCAGGTAGATGCCGATCGCCACGCCCTCCGACGAGTTGGTCGGATGGCCGAACTCGCTGCGGAAGGTCAGGTAGAGGGCGTAGCCGAGGAGCGCGAACGCCTCGACGCCGACCACCGCGGTACAGATGCGCCAGGTGAGCGGGAGGGCCCCGGCGGGGTCCGGCTGGTCCTGGGCGGAAGGGCTCTCGGTCACCCCAAGACTGTAACCTCGGGCCGGTGTGCTCCGGGCCGGGGGCGTCCTACCCGCCGGTAGATACCCTGTCGTCATGCGTGCCCTTCTCGTCGTGAACCCCAAGGCCACGACCACCAGTGAGCGGACCCGCGACGTGCTGGCACACGCGCTCGGCGGCGACCTCAAGCTCGACGTGGTGAGCACCGAGCACCGCGGCCATGCCGCGGAGCTGGCCCGACAGGCGGCCGACGACGGCATCGACCTGGTGATCGCGCTCGGCGGCGACGGCACGGTCAACGAGGTGGCCAACGGACTCCTGGCGGCGGGGCCGGCCCCCTCGCTGCCGGCGGTGGCGGTGGTCCCGGGCGGCAGTACCAACGTCTTCGCCCGCTCGCTCGGACTGCCCAACGACCCGGTCGAGGCGACCGGCCTGCTGCTCGACGCGCTGCGCGCGGGTCGTAGTCGGGAGATCGGCCTGGGCCTGGCCGACGAGCGCTGGTTCCTGTTCTGCGCCGGGCTCGGCTTCGACGCCGATGTGGTCGGACGGGTGGAGCACCGCCGGGCCGGCGGCCGGCGGGCCACCCCCGGGTTGTACGTACGCTCCGCGATGCACCACTTCCTCGGCGGTCGGGACGCCCGCAGGCACGGGCCGCTCACGCTGGAGGTCCCGGGCATGGACCCGATCGGGGGAATCTGCCTCGGCATAGTCCAGAACACGGTCCCGTGGACGTTTTTGCGCAATCGGCCGCTGAATCCCTGTCCGCAAGCGTCATATGACACCGGATTGGACCTCTTCGCGCTCACCCGGATGACAACACTGCCCACATTGCGCCATCTGGCCCAGATGCTGGGCTCCACGGGTAATGCTCCACACGGACGTCACGTCGTGTCCCTGCACGACTGCGATGCGTTCACTCTTCGGGCTGAAGAACCTGTTTCCCTTCAGGTCGATGGGGACCATCTGGGAGAACATCGGAGTGTGACCTTCAGGGGGGTTCCCCGTGCACTGCGTGTGATTGTGTGAGTGGAAGGGCCTTTTGGCCTTTCACTCGAACGCGAATACCCCGTTCACCCCTTCGATGTAGTGGTGTGACCTAGTCGACACCGATGATTTAAAAAATCCTGGCCCAAGGGGGTTGTATCGGCGGCCGAGGTTTGTAAGGCTCTACGAGGCGGCAGGGACGTGGCCGAAAGGTCATCTTCACCGCCCGAATCCACTGCCAAACCTGGGGACCGACTCCGTCGGCCCCATGCTTGTCGGGGGGTTCGTGAAAGCGTTCACATTCACAAGCCACAGCGGGGCCGGAAGCCCTTGCTGACCCACGAGGAGTTGGACCGCATGGACTGGCGCCACGTTGCTGCCTGCCGTGACGAAGACCCGGAGCTGTTCTTCCCGATCGGCAACACCGGTCCCGCTCTGCTTCAGATCGAGGAGGCGAAGGCGGTCTGCCGCCGTTGCCCCGTGATGGAGCAGTGCCTGGGCTGGGCTCTCGAGTCCGGTCAGGACGCGGGTGTGTGGGGCGGTCTGAGCGAGGACGAGCGTCGCGCTCTCAAGCGCCGCGCCGCCCGCAACCGCGCTCGCGCCTCCGCCTGATCACCACGACGGGCTGAACTCTCCGGAGACTTGGATCGCCGGAAAACAAAAGAGCTTTACCGCAGTTGCCCCGCCGGGGTCCGATCGGACCGAGGCGGGGCAACTGCTTTTTCTCGTGTGGGTGTTCGTCGCGTACGCGGGATCCGAACCGATCCGGAATTCGGCGGCGGCGCTCAGCGGCGCCGGCGCAGTTGTACGTCCAGCCTGACGATCGTGCCGCCGGCCGGATTCGGCACCATGTCGAAACGGCCCGCGAGTTCGCTGCCCACGAGGGTGCGCACGATCTGCAGACCGAGGTTGCCGGACGTCTGCGGATCGAAGTCGTCGGGCAGGCCGATCCCGTCGTCGGTGACGGTGATCAGCAGTCGTTCCGCCCACCGCTCCGCGTGCACCTCCAGGGTGTTGACCCGATCCGCGTACGCCGGGTCCTCGAACGCGTGCTCCAGGGCGTTTTGCAGCAGCTCGGTCAACACCATCGCCAGCGGCGTGGCGGTCTCCGCGATCAGTTCGCCGAAGTTGCCGTGCCGGGCGGTGCGCACCCGCAACGAGGACGCGGCGACCTCGGTGACCATGGACAACACCCGGTCGGCGATCTCGTCGAAGTCCACCCGCTCGTCCAGCGTCTGGGACAACGTCTCGTGCACGATCGCGATCGAGCCGACCCGGCGCACCGCCTCCTCGAGCGCGGCGCGGGCCTGCGGCGCGTCCATCCGGCGAGCCTGGAGGCGCAGCAGCGCGGCCACCGTCTGGAGATTGTTCTTCACCCGGTGGTGGATCTCCCGGATGGTCGCGTCCTTGGTGATCAGCTCACGTTCGCGACGGCGCAATTCGGTCACGTCGCGCAGCAGCATGATCGCGCCGATCCGCTGACCGCGCGGCTTGAGCGGGATCGCCCGCAGCTGCACCACCGCGGCCGGCGTCTCGACCTCGGTCTCGCGCGGAGCCCAACCGCTGGCGACGGCGGAGATCGCCTCGTCGACCGGTCCCTCGTGCGGGGCCAGTTCGGCGGTGATCCGGCCGAGGTGGCAGCCGACCAGGTCGGTGCTCAGGCCGAGGCGGTGGTAGGCGGAGAGCGCGTTGGGGCTGGCGTACTGCACGATGCCGTCGGCGTCGAGCCGGATCAGGCCGTCGCCCACACGCGGCGAGGCGTCCATGTCGAGCAGTTCGCCCGCATGCGGAAACGTCCCTGCGGCGATCATCTGCGCTAGGTCCGCGGCGCTTTGCAGATAGGTCAGTTCCAGCCGGCTGGGGGTGCGCGCGGTGAGCAGGTTGGTGTTGCGCGCGATCACCCCGATCACCCGCCCCTCGCGGGAGACGGGGATCGCCTCGACCCGCACGGGCACGTCGTCGCGCCACTCCGGGTCGCCCTCGCGCACGATGCGTCCCTCGTCGAGGGCGGCGTCCAGCATCGGCCGCCGGCCGCGCGGGACGAAGTCGCCGACCAGGTCGTCCTGGTGCGAGGTGGCGCCGGTGTTCGGCCGCATCTGCGCCACCGCCACGTACTGCTCGTCGTCGGTGGGCACCCACAGCACCAGGTCGGCGAAGGACAGATCCGCGAGCAGCTGCCACTCGGACACCAGCAGGTGCAGCCACTCCAGGTCGGCGGCGGACAGTGCGCCGTGGCGGCGGACGAGATCGTTCATGGAGGGCACACGCGCAGCGTACTTTCCACCCGGCCTGGGATCCTGGCCGCCCCACTCCGCCGCACCCGTGAGGTATGGATGTCCACCGAATCGCCCACGCCCGGCCGGCCCCTCCCCGGCGGCGGTCATCCGCTCGACTGGCTGGACCTGCGGGAGAAGGAACGGGAGGAGGCGGGGCTGCGGCGCCGGCTGCGCCCGCGTGAGGCGACGGTCGACGGGCTGGATCTGGCCGGAAACGACTACCTGGGGCTGACCCGCGACGCACGGGTGATCGAGGCGGGCGTACGCGCGCTGCGCACCTGGGGCGGCGGGTCGACCGGGTCGCGCCTGGTGACCGGGTCCACGACGCTGCACGCCGCGTTGGAGGCGGAGCTGGCCGAGCACATGGGGGCCGAGGCGGCGCTGGTGTTCTCCTCCGGCTACCTGGCCAACCTCGGGGTGATCTGCGGCCTGATCGGCAAGGGCGGACTGGTCGTCTCGGACGCGATCAACCACGCCTCGATCGTGGACGCGTGCCGGCTGTCCCGGGCCCGGGTGGCGATCACCCCGCACTGCGACGTCGAGGCGGTGGCCCGGGTGCTGGCGGAACGGGCCGAGGAACGGGCCCTGGTGGTCGTGGACGCGGTTTTCTCGGTCGACGGGGACATCGCCCCGCTCGCGGAGCTCGCGGCCGTCACACGGCGATATGGCGCCGTCCTGCTCGTGGACGAGGCGCACGGGCTCGGCGTGGTCGGCGCGGGCGGTCGGGGCGCGGTGCACGCGGCCGGGCTCGCGGGGGCCGACGACGTGGTGCTGACCGCGACGTTGTCCAAGGCGCTGGGCGCGCAGGGCGGCGCGGTGCTGGGTCCGCGCCGGGTGGTCGAGCACCTGGTCGACGCGGCCCGGTCGTTCATCTTCGACACCGGGCTGGCCCCGGCGAGCGTCGCGGCGGCCCTGGAGGCGCTGCGGATCCTGCGCGCGGAGCCGGATCTGGCCGCGCGGGTACGGGCGAACGCGCGCGCGCTCGCGGCCGGCGCCCGGGAGGCGGGGCTGCGCGCGACCGAACCCGAGGGCGCGGTGACGTCGGTGCTCGTCGGCGAGGCGCAGCTCGCGTTCGACACCGCCATGCGCTGCGCGCAGGCCGGGGTCCGGGTCGGCTGCTTCCGTCCGCCGTCGGTGCCCGACGGCATCTCCCGACTGCGTCTCGCGGCCCGCGCGGACCTGACGCCGGCCGATCTGGAGCGGGCCCTGACGGCACTGCGATACGCCACTTCGTGACCCGATAACCACCGGTATACGTGTCATGTCCCTCGACATTGGTCTAGACAACTGGGATTGGTCTGAACCAAAATGGGCGGCGGCCTCCCGGCCCGCACCGGGAGGCCGCCGAACGTTCGGCCGCGTAGCGGTCCCGCAGGGAAGGAAGGGCACGCGTGGCCGGCATAGGGGCACCTCGCGTGCTTGTGGACGGGAAGCTCGTGGGCCCGGCCGAGGTGGGGGTCGAGCAGGGCCGGATCACCGGCGTCACCGAGGGACCCGGCCGCCCCGACACACTCCGGCTGCCGCACGGCGTGCTCACGCCCGGCCTGATCGACGTGCAGCTCAACGGCGCGTTCGGACACGACTTCGTGGCCGCGGACGCGACCGCCTGGCGTGAGGTCGCCGCCCGGCTCCCGTCGACCGGGGTCACCGCCTTCTGCCCGACCTTCATCACCGGCGACCTGGACACCCTCACCGCGGCCCTCGTGCGGGCCGCGGAGTTGCGCGCCAAGCTCGCCACGGAGCCCATCGCGCGCGACCTTGGCGTGCACCTGGAGGGGCCGTTCCTGTCCCCCGCCCGGGTCGGCACCCACCCGCCGGAGTACCTGCGCGAGCCCACTCCCGAACTGATCGACCGGCTGCTCCTGGACGACGCCGTCCGCGAGGCGCTGACGCTGGTCACCCTGGCCCCCGAACTTCCCGGTGCGCTCGAGGCCATTCGACGCATCGTCGCCGCGGGGATCCGAGTCTCGGCCGGACACACGGACGCGACCGCCGCCGAGATGTCCGCCGCCGCGGACGCGGGCGCGACCATGGTCACCCACCTGTTCAACGCCCAGCGCGGCCTGGGCCACCGCGAACCGGGTGTGGTCGGCGCGGCGCTGAGCGACCCGCGCCTGACCCCCGGCCTGATCGCCGACCTGCACCACGTGGTGGGCCCGGTCTGCTCGCTGGTCCTGCGCGTGGCGGGCGAGCGCACCGCGCTGGTCACCGACGCGATGGCGGCCGCGGGCATGCCGCCCGGCCGCTACCGGCTCGGCGACGTGGACGTGACCCTGGTCGAGGGCGACGTGCCGCGCAACCCCGACGGCACCATCGCCGGCTCGGCGCTGACCCTGGACCTGGCCGTGCGCAACCTGATCGGCCTGGGCAACCCGCCGGCGCGGGTGCTCACCTCCGCGACCCGGGTCCCGGCCGACGCCCTGGGCCGCACCGACCTCGGCCGCATCGCCCCCGGCGCCACGGCCGACCTGGTCTGGTGGAGCGACGAGTGGACGATCCTCAAGACCTGGATCGGCGGAGTGGTCGCCTACGAGGCCACCACCGCCTGACCACCCCCACCCCGCGACGTGCGGAAGCCCCCGACCCGGTCCGGGTCGGGGGCTTCCGCACGTTCGGGCCGCGCTTTCCGGCCCCGGGCGCGGCCCGCGACGCGCCCTCGCCGAGCGCGTCCCGGGCCGCCCCCGGTCGTCGACGTCAGCGCGTCTCGGTCACCTTCGCCAGCGCCCGAGGGGCGTCCGGGTCGAGGCCGCGGGCCATGGTGACCTCGTACGCCAGCAGTTGCAGCGGAATGATCTCCAGGATCGGCTGCACCTCCTCGGCCACACCCTCCGGCAACACGAAGCCCGCCGAGGCCCGACCGACCTGGTCCGCGTTGCCGATCACCATCAGGTCCGCACCGCGCCCGCGCAGCCGCTCCAGGACCGGCTGGAGGGCGTCGCCGCCCTTGCCGTCCGGCACCACCGCGATCACCGGGCTGACGTTGTCGACCATGGCCAGCGGCCCGTGCAGCAGGTCCGCCCCGGAGAACGGCTGGGCCGGGATGTAGCTGGTCTCCATGATCTTCAGCGCGGCCTCGCGCGCCGTCGGGTAGCCGTAGCCGCGCGAGGTGATCACCAGGCGCTGCGCGAAGCGGTAGCGCTGCGCCAGCTCGGCGACCTCCTCGCGGCGGTCCAGCACGTCCTGCGCCAGCGCCGGCAGCTGGTCGGCCGGCGAGGTGTCGCCGCCGCGCAGGCCCTCGACGAACAGGTACAGCGCGAGCAGTTCCGCGGTGTACGTCTTGGTCGCGGGCAGCGCCTTCTCCGGGCCGGCCAGCACGTCGATGTGGAACTCGGAGACCGCGGCCAGCGCCGAGTCGGCGTTGTTGGTCACCGCGAGGGTGATCGCGCCGGCCTTGCGCGCCGCCTCGGTGGAGGCCACCAGGTCGGGCGAGCCGCCCGATTGGGAGACGGTGATCACCAGGCAGTCGGTCAGGTCCGGCTCCGCGCCGTACGCCGTGGTCGTGGACATGGAGGTGAGCCCGGCGGGCTTGCCGAGCAGCACCTCGATCAGGTACTTCGCGTACAACGCGGCGTTGTCGCTGGTGCCCCGCGCGGTCAGCAGCACGAACCGCGGGTTGCGCGCGGCGATCTCGGCCGCGACGGCGCGGATCGAGGGCGCGCCCTCGGCCAGGATCCGGCGCAGCACGGCAGGCTGCTCCGCCATCTCGGCGGACATGATGGTGCCCCGGTTCGGTGCCAGGACGTCACGGTCGTCGGTGGCGGACATGGTGCGGCCTTCCGTTGATTCCACGTGCTGATTCGGTTTCCACATACGGATGCGGAGGTCGGGCGGATCCGCGGGCCGGGGCCCGGGAACGCCCGCCTCCCCAGTGTCCGGTTTCCCGGTGTCGGGCGGGTTCACGGAGGCCGGACGCTCGGTGTCGAACGGATACCGGGCGTTCGGCCCCCCTAGGGTGTGTCCGGGGATGCCATCAGGCGAGCCGACGGCCGGTCAGGATCTCGGCGGCGGCGATCCCGCACACGGTGGCGGCGCCGTGCGTGGCGAGATGGGCGGCGCCCGGAGTGGCAGCTCCGGGGATGCCCATCTCGACCACGACGGCGTCCGGCCGCGCGGCGAGCAGGCCCGCCACGATCTCGGTCGCCCAGACGTGGTGCTCCAGGTTGCGCACCACGAGCACCAGGGGACGGTCCGCCCCCGCGCGCAGCACCTCGTCGATCAGCCGCGGCTCGGCGGCCCGGGCCCGGGTCACCGTGGTCCCGGGCAGCGCCTCGGCCAGCACCGGCGCCAGGCCCCACGGGGTCTGCTCGCCGACCGCGATGTTGGCGGTGGGCGACAGCTCCACCACGTGTGCGGGCCGGTCGATCGGGGTCACCGTACCGGTCACCCGGACCGCACGGCGGGCCGCGTCGAGCCCGAGCGCGTAGTCGACCGGCTCGGCCGCGCCGACCTTGGCCCACGCGGCCAGCGCGTGCACCCGCCCGGCCGCGTCGACCAGCCGCTCCTCCGCGAGCCGGCCCTCGCGCACCGCGTCCACCAGCGCGTCGCGCAGGTGCAGCACGGTGTCCTCGTCGCACAGCCCGCCGCCCACGCACACCGCGTCGACACCGGCCGCGATCGCGCGGACGGTGCCGTCGGCTATGCCGTAGGTGTCGGCGATCGCACCCATCTCGATGGCGTCGGTGACGATCAGGCCGGTGTAGCCCAGTTCCTCGCGCAGCAACCCGGTCATGATCTTCCGGGACAACGTCGCGGGCAGTTCGGTGTCGTACGCGGGCAGCAGGATGTGCGCGCTCATGATCGCCTTGGTGCCGGCCGCGATGCTCGCGTGGAACGGCACCAGCTCCCGGGCGGCCAGCGTCTCGCGCGAGACGTCCACCAGCGGCATGCCGTGGTGCGAGTCGATCGCGGTGTCGCCGTGCCCGGGGAAGTGTTTGACGCACGCGGCCACGCCGGCCGCCTGGAGCCCGGTGACGTACGCGGCGGTGTGCCGCGCGACCAGGTCGGGCTCGGCGCCGAAGGCCCGCACGCCGATGATCGGGTTGTCCGGGTTGGAGTTGACGTCGGCCGACGGGGCCCAGTTGAGATTGACGCCGCACGCGGCCAGCTCGCGCCCGAGCCCTCGCGCGACCGCCTCGGTGGTCGCGGTGTCGTCCACCACGCCCAGCGCCAGGTTGCCCGGCCAGCGGCTGCCGGTGTTCACGTGTATCCGGGTGACGTCGCCGCCCTCCTCGTCGATCGCGACGATGAGGTCGGGGTTCTCCCGGCGCAGCTCCTCGGTCAGGGCGGTGACCTGTTCGGGGGTCGCGACGTTGCGACCGAACAGGCCCACCGAGCCCAGCCCGCCGGCGATCCGGTGGCGCAGCCATCCGGGCGCGGTCAGGCCGTCGAAACCGGGCTGCAGGACGGCGAGCGCCAGGCGCTCGAGACGTTCGGACATGGTTGATCAGCCCTTTACCGCGCCGGAGGTGAGCCCGCCGGTGACCTTGCCCTGCAAGACCAGGAAGATCGCAAGCACCGGAAGCATGAAGAGGGTGGAGGCGGCCATGATGGCGCCCCAGTCGATGGTGAGCCCGTTGCTGAAGGAGTTGAGCCAGGTCGGCAGCGTGCGCTGCTCCGGCTTGTTCAGCAGCAGCGCGTTGGCGAACGCGAACTCGTTCCACGCGGTGATGAAGCCGAACAGCGAGGTGGAGAGCAGGCCCGGGGCCAGCAGCGGGAAGACGACCTTGCGGAACGCGGTGAAGCGCGAACAGCCGTCCACCCGGGCGGCCTCCTCCAGCTCCACCGGGATGCCCCCGAGGAAGCCGCGCAGGGTCACGATCGAGAACGGCAGCGTCATCACGAAGTAGATCGCGGTGAGCATCGGCAGCGAGTCGAGCAGGTCGTTGTCGCGCGCGATCAGGTACATCGGGATCATCAGCGCCTCCCACGGCGCCATCTGCGCGATGAACACCATGAGGATGAAGGGCGCCCGGCCCTTCCAGTGCATACGCGCCACCGCGAACGCGGCGAAGCACGCCACGACCAGCGCCAGGAGCACGCCGCAGCCCGCGACCAGCAGGCTGTTGCGCCAGTAGTCCCAGAAGTGCGGCGTGTTGACCGCCGTGTCGAAGTTGTGGAACGAGATCGAACTCGGCAGGAACTTCGGCGTCGACGACTGGATGTCCTTGGCCGGCTTGAACGCGGTGAGGATCATCCAGTAGACGGGGAAGATCGACACGGCGAAGACCAGCAGCGCCGCGATGTTGAGCGGAATCCGCTTCAGGGTGCGCGCCTTCACTTGTCGGCCTCCCGCTCCTGCTTGAACATCTGACGGAAGTAGAAGACGAGCATCACCACGAGGATGAGCACGGTGATCGTGGAGATCGCGCCGGCCATGTCGAACAACTTGAGCGACATGCCCTGCTGGTACGCGTACACGGGCAGCGTGCGGACGTCGTTGATCGGCCCGTTCTCGCCCGCGATCGCCCAGATCTGGGCGAACGACTTGAAGATCCAGATCACTTCCAGCGACGTCACCAGCGCGAAGATCGGGCGCAGGATCGGGAAGGTGATCGAGCTGAAGATGCGCACCGGACCGGCGCCGTCGAGTCGGGCCGACTCGTAGACGTCGGTCGACACGGTGGTCAGCCCGGCGTAGAGGGTCAGCGTCGCGAAGGGAATCGACTGCCACACGATGAGCAGGGTGACCACGGTCAGGGTGGAGGTTCCGTGCGCGAACCAGGTGTAGCCCTCGTAGTCGAAGCCGAGCTTGACCAGCGCCCAGTTGACCACGCCGTTGTCGGAGCGGAAGAGCCACTTGAAGATCGTGGTGGCCGCGATCACCGGGGTCGCCCACGCGGCGACCAGGCCGATCAGCACCACGATGCGCATGGCCTTGCCGAGCTTCATCAGCATCAGCGCGCACAGCGTGGAGATCACCATGATCGCCACGACGTTGATCGCGGTGAAATAGAAGGTCCGCCGGGTGACCTCCCAGAACTCGTCGTCCTTGACGACGGCCTGGTAGTTCTCCCAACCGACGTAGTCGGCCGACCGCGAGATCAGCTGCTTGAAGCGGTAATGCTGGAACGACAACATGACGTTCCGGACCACCGGATAGAACAGCAGGAAGGCGATCCCGAGAATCGCGGGCGCGACAAGAAGGTATGGGGTGACCGACTTGACGATCCCCGACGGCTTGCGTGGGGGCTTCGATGCGCGTCTGGCACCCGATGGTGCCTGCTTGCGCGGGGGCTGCGTAGGTGTCGCGACCACCGCGTCTGCCTTGGAGGCTGACACAGCTGCCTTCCCGTGGTTCGGTGTCGGGGGTCTCCGGCCCGTCCGGCCCGGTGGCAGGACGTGGCGAGAGCGCGGAGCCGGCGACGGGGGACCGCCGGCGGGCCGCGCCGGGTGGGCCGGGCCGGTCCCGCCGCGGAGGAGTACCCCGCGGCGGGAGCCGACCGTTCGGCCGAACTGTTCATCACCCGATCCGCTCAGCGGTCCGGGCGGGTGGTGCGGGTCAGTTCTTGGTGTTCAGCGTCTTCTCGATCGACGCGTTGGCTTCCTTGCCGGCCGCGGCCGCGTCGCCACCGGTCATCACCTTGGTGAGGTACGCCTTGATCGGGTTGTTCTCCTCGACGGAGGCCCAGTTCGGCGAGTTGGGGGTGGCGAAGCCGTTCTTCGCGCCCTCCATCATCGCCGCGCCGCCCGGGTCGGCGGTGACCGCACTGGCGAGCGTGGTCTTGTTCGGGAGCTGCTTGGTCGCCTGCGCGAGCTTGGTCTGCCACTCGTCGCTGTTGATCAGCTTGATGACGTCGTAGGCCAGGTCCTGGTTCTTCGACGCCTCGGGGACCATCAGGTCGGAACCACCGGTGAGGGTGGCACCGGCCTTGCTCGCGTCCTTGCCCGGGATCGGGAAGAAGCCGAACTTGTCCTTCAGGGCCGGGTTCGACTTGATGATCGTCTCGGCCTCGCCCGGAACGGCGATGAACTGGGCGATCTTGCCGCCGTCGGCCGCGAGGACCTCGGGCTGGGTCTTCTCGTCGCCGTCCTTGGCGGCCTTGCCGAGCGCCTGGAGCTGCTTGTAGAAGCCGGCGGCGGCCACGGCCGGGGCGCCGTCGAGGTTGGCCTTCCACGCGCTGCCGGACTTGGTCGCGATGTCCGCGCCCTCGTCCTTGAGCAGACCCGAGTAGAAGTACCAGTTCTGACCGGGCAGGTAGATGCCCTGCTGGTCGCCGGTGTTGAGGCGGGTGGTGACGTCGAGCCACTCGGCGCGGGTCTTCGGCGGTGTGGTGATGCCGGCCTTCGCGAAGAGGTCCTTGTTGTAGATCACGACACGGTTGGCGGCGTAGAACGGGATGCCGTAGGTCTTGCCGTCGACCTTGCCCGGGTCGGACAGGCCGGTCAGCCAGTCCTTGCCACCGAGCTCGTTGACCTTGGAGCTGAGGTCCTTCAGACCGCCCGAGGCGCCGTACTGGGCGATCTGGGTGTTGCCCGCCTCGACGACGTCGGGGGCGTCGTTGCTGGCGAGGGCGCCGGTGATCTTCTGACCGATACCGTTCCACTGCTGGATCTGCACGTCCAGCTTGGCGCCCGGGTGGTCCGCCTCGAACTTGGTCTTCAGCGCGGCGATGTAGTCGTCGGGGGCGGAGCCCTTCATCAGCCAGACGCGAACGGTCTTGCCGTTGCCCGCGGCCGGCGCGCTCGCGCCCGGTGCCTTGGTTTCCTTCTTGTTGTCATCGCTGCTGCTGTCGGACCCACAGGCGGCAACACCGGTCAGCGCCGCCGCGACACCGGCCGCGACGAGAAGACGACGCTTCACTACATCCTCCTCAGGATGTCGGGCACCGCAGTTCGGTATGAAGTCGTCGATATTCGCCCGTCGGATCCGTGAGGTGCGCGGACCGACCGAGTCCCCCACTGGGGAGGGGACTCGAAATGGGAAAACACCGACGCCCCAGGGACGAGGGTTGCGCGGTGACCATCAATGGTTTAGACCATTTCGGAGGTTGGCATAGACCAATTGGGGTGTCAAGGTTCCGTAGACGGCGAAGGCACGCCGTTATCGGACCGACATCCGCGCTCCTGGTCCTGGGGGGATCGGTGGTCGTGCCACGATGGGGACCGAACGTGTCAGGAGGGCACCGGTGACGGCGGAACACGTGATCACGACCACGGCGGACAGTGCGATGGCGGGAGGCGACGCCGGCCTCGAGCCGAGCGCTCGCGTGCCCAAGTACTACCGCCTCAAGCGCCATCTTCAGGAGCTGACCAACACCCAGCCACCGGGCACGCCCGTGCCACCCGAGCGCACCCTCGCGGCGCAGTTCGACATCTCCCGCACCACCGTGCGCCAGGCGCTTCAGGAGCTGGTCATCGAGGGGCGCCTGGAGCGCGCCCAGGGCCGGGGCACCTTCGTCGCCAAGCCCAAGGTGGCGCAGAGCCTCCAGCTGACGTCGTACACCGAGGACATGCAGGCCCAGGGCCTGGAACCGACCTCGCGGCTGATCGAGATCGGCTACATCACCTGCGACGACCACCTCGCGGAGCGGCTCGCCATCCGACCCGGCAACCGCGTGCTGCGCATCGAGCGCCTGCGGCTGGCCAACTCCGAGCCGATGGCCATCGAGACCACGCACCTGTCCACCAAGCGCTTCCCCGGGTTGCGCAAGCACCTGGCCAAGCACAACTCGCTGTATCGGGCCCTGTCGGCCGGTTTCGACGTCCATCTCGCCGAGGCCGAGGAGACCATCGAAACCGCGATGGCCACCCCGCGCGAGGCCGGACTGCTCGGTACCGACGTGGGCCTGCCGCTGCTGCTGCTGTCCCGGCACAGCTTCGACACCGACGGCGAACCGGTCGAATGGGTGCGATCCGTCTACCGCGGCGACCGGTACAAGTTCGTCGCCCGCCTGCGCCGCCCCCAGGAATGAGCCGGTGAGCGCGCCGGCGGTCCCTTCGAACACATGCGATCGGCCGGACGGCCCGGGCCCACCCGGACCGTCCGGCCGATCGCCGGAGGATTGCCGTTCACTCCCACAGCCCCGTGCAAAGGGCCGCTCGTCCGGTGTCGTGCGCGGCCCCGCCGGACCACGCACCCACCACTTCGATCATGCCTCGCCGGCGCGCCTCGCGGCCGGCGCCAAAGGTCCACGAACGGCGGGCCCAAGGTCCCCCTACCCTGGACCGTCATGAGCGTTCTCGTGGTGACCGGCACCGACACCGGGGTGGGCAAGACGATCGTCACGGCGGCCGTCGCCGCCATCGCCGCGGTGCGCGGCGGCTCCGTCGCGGTGGTCAAGCCCTCGCAGACGGGCGTGGCGCCCGACGAGCCGGGCGACCTCGCCGACGTGCGGCGCCTGGCCGGGGTGACCGACCTGCACGAATACTCCCGCTACCCCGACCCGCTCTCCCCCGCCGCCGCCTCCCGGGTCTCCGGTCTGCCGCCGGTGGACCTGTACGGGGTCGCCGACCGGGTCCGCGCGCTGGCCAAGGAGACCGACCTCGTGGTGGTCGAGGGCGCGGGCGGCCTGCTCGTGCGCTTCGACGACGACGGCACCACGATCGCCGACCTCGCGCACGAGCTCAGGGCGGGCGTGCTCGTGGTAGCCCGCCCCGACCTCGGCACCCTCAACCACACCGCGCTCACCCTGGAATCGTTGGCCCATCGGGGAGTCGACCTGGTCGGCGTGGTGATCGGCGCCTGGCCGAACGAGCCCGACCTGGCGATGCGCTGCAACGTCCGGGATCTGGAGACGCTGGCCGCCCGGCCACTGGCCGGCGTACTGCCCGCCGGTGCCGGTTCGCTGCACCCGGCCGACTTCCTGCTCACGGCCCGCGCGAGTCTGGCCCCCGCCCTGGGGGGTACCTTCGACCCGGCCGCGTTCCGCGCCGCACAGGATCCGACCGCAAGGTGAGCCACATGACGGAATCCCTCGACACCGCCCTCGACGACCGTACGCAGACCGGGACCGACGACATCCTGGCCGTGGCCCGACACCAGGTGCTGGAGCAGGGTCGCGGCCTGAGCGCCGAACAGGTGCTGGCCGTGCTGACCCTGCCCGACGACCGGCTGGAGGAACTGCTCCAGCTCGCGCACGAGGTTCGGGTCCGGCACTGCGGGCCCGAGGTCGAGGTCGAGGGCATCGTCTCGGTCAAGACCGGCGGCTGCCCCGAGGACTGCCACTTCTGCTCGCAGTCCGGCCTGTTCCCCTCCCCCGTGCGGGCCGCCTGGCTCGACATCCCCTCCCTCGTGGAGGCGGCGAAGGAGACCGCAGCGACCGGCGCCACCGAGTTCTGCATCGTGGCCGCGGTGCGCGGCCCCGACGCACGCCTGATGAAGCAGATGCGCGAGGGCGTCGCGGCGATCCGCGAGGTCGTCGACATCAACATCGCCGCCTCCCTCGGCATGCTCACCCAGGAGCAGGTCGACGAGCTGGCCGACATGGGCATCCACCGCTACAACCACAACCTGGAGACGGCGAAGTCGTACTTCACCAACGTGGTCACCACCCACACGTGGGAGGAGCGCTGGGACACCCTGCGGATGGTGCGCGCGGCGGGCATGGAGGTGTGCTGCGGCGGCATCGTCGGCATGGGCGAGTCGGTCGAGCAGCGCGCCGAGTTCGCCGGCCAGCTGGCCGAGCTGGAGCCGGACGAGGTGCCGCTGAACTTCCTCAACCCGCGCCCGGGCACCCCGTTCGCCGACCAGAAGGTGCTGGAGCCGCGCGAGGCGCTGCGGATCATCGGCGCCTTCCGGCTCGCCCTGCCCCGGACCATCCTGCGCTACGCGGGCGGGCGCGAGATCGCGCTCGGCGACCTCGGCACGCGCGACGGCCTGCTCGGCGGGATCAACGCGGTGATCGTCGGCAACTACCTCACCACCCTGGGCCGCACCGCCGACGCCGACCTGGCCCTGCTCGACGAACTGAGCATGCCGGTCAAGGCGCTCAACCAGACCCTGTAGCCACCTCGCCCGCCCGCGGCCCCCACCCCGACCCGGGGGCCGCCGGCGCCGGCCCCTCTACTGCCCGTCGGGCGCGCGCGGATAGGTTTCCCCCCGGCACACGAGGGTGGCGGCGTCTACGGCGACGGAGGCCGGGCATGCGCGCACGACGAGGGGCCGGGGGCCGGGTACCCGCGAGCGGGACGGTCGAGGGGCACGGCGGGGCGCTCGCGGTCGCCGCCGCCCGGGCACACGGGATCGACACCATGTTCACCCTGTCGGGAGGCCATGTCTTCCCGCTCTACGACGGCGCCGTCGGCGCGGAGCCGGCGCTGCGGGTGATCGACGTACGGCACGAGCAGACCGCCGTGTTCGCCGCCGAGGCGACCGCCAAGCTCACCCGCCGACCGGGCCTGGCCGTGCTCACCGCGGGCCCCGGCGTCACCAACGGGATCAGCGCGGTGGCCACCGCCTGGTTCAACGGCTCGCCGATGCTGGTCCTGGGCGGCAGGGCGCCGGCGTTCCGCTGGGGCTCGGGCGCGCTCCAGGAACTCGACCACCCCCCGCTGCTCGCGTCGATCACGAAACGCGCGGCCACCGTGCACGACACCGACCGGATCGCCACCGAGGTGGACGCCGCGCTGGTCCTGGCGAACAGCCCGCACCGCGGCCCGGTCTTCCTGGACGTACCGATGGACGTGCTCTACGACCGGGCCGAGGTGACGCTGCCGGCCGCCGCGCGGCCCGCGCCCGTACTGCCCGACCCGGACCTGGTCGCGGTGATCGCCGACCTGCTGGTGCGCGCCGCCCGCCCGGTCCTGGTGCTCGGCCAGGACGTGTGGATCGGCGGCGCCGAGCACGCCGCCCGCCGGGCCGCCGAAACGATCGGCCTGCCGGTAGTGGCCAACGGCATGGGCCGGGGCGTATTGCCGGCCGGCCACCCGCTGCTCGCCGGTCGGGCCCGGGTCGGCGCGCTCGGCGGCGCCGACCTGGTCCTGGTGGCGGGTGCGCCGCTGGACTTCCGGCTGTCCTACGGCGGCTTCGGCGGGCAGGGCGGCGGGCCGCCCGCCCGGGTGGTGCACCTGGCCGACGCGCCGCCCGAGGCGACCGCGCACGGGCACTGCGCGGTACGCGCCTGCGGCGACCTGAGCGCCCTGTTCGACGCGCTCACCGCGGCGTGGGAGCGGGTCGGGCGGGTCGGCATGTACCGCGACTGGGCCGCCCACGTGCGCGCCGCGGCCCGTACCGCCGCACAGTCCGACGCGCCGCTGCTCGCCGGCGCCGGCCGACCGATCCATCCCGCGCGCGTGCACGGCGAACTGCTGCGCCTGCTCGACGAGGACGCGGTGGTGATCGGCGACGGCGGCGACTTCGTGTCCTACGCGGGCAAGTACATCGAGCCCGCCCGCCCTGGCGGCTGGCTGGACGCGGGCCCCTACGGCTGCCTGGGCACCGGCCTGGGCTACGCGCTCGGCGCCCGGCTGGCCCGGCCCTCGGCGCAGGTGGTGCTGCTGCTCGGGGACGGCGCGGCGGGCTTTTCCCTGATGGACGTGGACACCCTGGTCCGGCATCGGCTGCCGGTGGTGCTGATCGTCGGCAACAACGGGTGCTGGGCCCTGGAGAAGCACCCGATGCGGATGCTCTACGGCCACCACGTGGCCGCCGATCTGGCGCCGAGCACCCGCTACGACGACGTGGTGCGGGCGCTGGGCGGCGCGGGCGAGACGGTCGCCCGGCCCGAGCAGATCGCCCCCGCGCTGCGCCGCGCGTTCGCCTCCGGGGTGCCCTATCTGGTGAACGTGCTCACCGATCCGGAGGCGGTCTACCCACGCTCGACCATGGGCGTGTGATTCGCGGCGTAAACTGGACGGCTATGAATCCCCCTGGCTCCGCCGCCGCGGCCCGACCCCACGACCATCACCCCGCGCCGACCGGCGTCCGCATCCGCCAGGCCCGTCCGGAGGAGTACGAGGCGGTCGGCGAGGTGACCATCGCCGGCTACGCGGGACTGGTCGCCTCCGACCAGGACTACGTCAACGACCTGCGCAAGGCCGCGCACCGCGCGGAGAACTCCGAACTGCTCGTGGCCGTGGACGAGCACACCGGCGAGATCCTGGGCACCGTCGCGTTCGTCCTGCCCGGCAGCGCCTACGCGGAGGTCTCCCGCGAGGGCGAGGGCGAGTTCCGGATGCTCGCGGTCGCCCCGTCCGCGCGCGGGCGCGGCATCGGCGAGGCGCTCGTCGAGGCGTGCCTGGAGCGCGCTCGCAAGTACCACTTCACCGCCGTGGCGATCTCCACCGTGTGGGACATGCGCGCCGCGCACCGGCTCTACGGCCGCATGGGCTTCCACCGCGCGCCCGAGCGGGACTGGTGGCCGGCGCCCGAGGTGGAGCTGATCTGCTACCTCAAGGACCTGCGCGAGACCCCGCAGGGCTGACCGCGGCCGGCCGTCGCGGCCGGGGGTGTCCGGTCGGGCCGCCGGGACCAGGGCCGTAATCTACGGCCGTGACCACCATTGCAGCCTTCTGCGACCACTGCGGCGAGCAGCTTGCCGGCGCCGCGCACGACGACTGTGTGCGGCGCCGCGAACTCGAGCCGCCGCGCTACTGCGGCCAGTGCCAGCGGCGGATGACCGTACAGGTGACCCCGCGCGGTTGGACCGCCAAGTGCGTCGAACACGGAGTGCTCACCGCGATCTGACCAACACTCGTCACGACCCGACGCACGTCCGCCCCGATCCGACGGTGCGCACGTCGCCCCGCCCGGCACCCACCGCAGCCCGACCGGGACTCGCCCGGTCCCACCGTTGACCACCTCGGCCCGACGGGTGCACCTCGCTCCGCCCGACGCCCATCGCGACCCGGCCGGGCCTCGTCTCGGCCCGACGCCTGTCCGGCCAGATCCGGCGGTGCGCGCCTCGATCCGGCCGGCGCCCACCGCAGCCCGACCGGGACTCGCCCGGTCCCACCGTTGACCACCTCGGTCCGACGGGTGCACCTCGATCCGCCCGACGCCCATCGCGGCCCGACCGGGACTCGCCCGGTCCCACCGGTGTCCACCTCGGTCCGGCGGGTGCACCTCGATCCGGCCGGCGCCCATCGCGGTCCGACCGGCAGCCGCCTCGGTCCGACCGGTGTCCGGCCCGATCCGGCGGGTGCACCTCGATCCGACCGACGCGCATCGCGGTTCGGCCGGGGCTCGTCTCGGTCCGGCCGGGGGCCATCGCGGCTCGGCTTGCGCACTCGGCCGGAGGCCCCGGCACTCGGCCGGAGGCCCCGGCGCTCAGCCGGCCCGTTCGAGCACCTGCGCCAGTGCCTCGACCACCCGCGGGTCGTAGGCCCCGGCCGCCTCCGCGCGCAGCCGGGCGAACACCTCGCGCCGCGCGCCGAGGTCGTCGGCGGACGCGAGCAGGTCGTCGTAGGCGTTGGCCACCCTGATGATCCGACTGGCCAGGGGCGGCGGCGGTGCCGCGCTCTCGTCGCGGTACGGATCGGCCTGCGCGGCCACGATGGTCGCCACCCGGTCCAGGACGCCGCTCTCCCGGATCACCTCCGCGCCCAGCCGGGCGATCCGACGCTGTTCGGCGACGGGCAGGTCGAGCGTGGTGCCGCCGGGCACCGGGTCGGCCAGCGCCAGCTGCCCGATGTCGTGCATCCGCGCCGCGTAGGCCAGTTCGCGCAGTTCCACCTCGCCCAGCCCCAGATCCACCCCGACCGCGTGGGCCAACTCGCCCACCCGGGCCGCGTGTCCGGGCGAGCCGCACCCCGCCGCCTCGGGCAGCCGGGACAGCGCCTCGACGGTCTGCCGGTGCACCTGCCCGATCGCGGCGCAGCGCCGGAAGGACAGCAACACCAGCAGCGACGGCACGCAGAACACCGGCACCGCCCACAGCCCCAGCGCGCCGGTGGACAGCGCGATCAGCATCCCGGTGGCGCCCACGGCGGTGCCGATCCCGGCCGGCCCGCCCGACACCCGACCGCCGTCCCCGCCGTCCGCCCCGATCCGCCCGCGGATGCCCGGGCCCGCGCCGAGCGCCCGCAGTTCGGCCAGCAGCGCGGGACAGAACGGACCGCCCACCCGGACCATGGCCACCACCACCGCGTCGCACAGCACGGTCAGCAGCACCACCAAGACCAGGAACGTGCCGTACGCCCAGCCGTGCGCCATCACCGGATCGAGCCCGCCCGCCGCGTACAGCGGCCGGAACAGCGTCGCGGCGAACGCCGCCGCGAGCAGGCGCCGGGCCACGTACGCGGGATCCGGCGCCCGCCCGCGCGCCACGTGCGGCAGGGTGCCCGCGAGCAGCGCGACGCCGACCACCGCGACCACCTGGAGCACGCCGTGCCGGGACACCGTGCCGTGCACGTCCGGCAGCAGGGCGTAGGCCAGCGCGCCGGCCGCGCCCAGTGGAGCGCTCTCCCGGCTGCCGGGCAGCGTCACCCGGGCCGCCTCGCCGACCGCGATCACCAGGCCGAACACCAGCGCGTACCAGGGCTGCACCACGCCCCGGGCCGCGGTGCCGGCCACCGCGGCCACCGCCGCGAGCGCGCCAAGCCCGAGCACGAGGGTGCGGGTATGCGCCCGCGACCGCGCGGCCGGACCGCCCGGCGCGCGCCGGACCCGGGTCACCGCGATCACGATCCGCCACCGACCCGCTCGCGCGCCACCGAATGGGTGTCCGAGACCCCGTCCCGGCAGGCGTCGGAGGAGGTGTCCGCCGAGGGGATCCCCGGCCGGCCCTCCGCACGCGGTTTCCCGCGCGGCGCGGGCACCCGGTCCCGCACCTCCCCCTCCGGCCAACCGTGTCGGTCCAGCGCCTCGGCCAACGCCTCGACCATCCGCGGGTCGAACTGGGTCCCGCTGCATCGGCGCAGCTCGGCCATCGCCGCCTCGGCGCCGCGCGCGGGCCGATACGACCGGGTCGAGGTCATCGAGTCGAACGCGTCCGCGACCGCGATCACCCGCGCGAACTCGGGGATCTCGGCGCCGGCCAGACCCGCCGGGTAGCCGCGTCCGTCCATCCGTTCGTGGTGGTGCAGGATGCCCGCGCGCGCCTCGCCGAGGAAGGTCAGGTCGGCCACCATCGCGGCACCGGTCACCGGGTGCCGCTGCATCTCGCGCACCTCGTCGGGGTCCAGCCGCCCCGGCTTGGTCAACACCCGGGTGGACACCCCCAGTTTGCCGACGTCGTGCAGGATCCCCGCGTAGCGCAGGCAGCGCACCCGGTCCTCGCGCATGCCGAGCCGGCGGCCGATCAACACCGAGGCGCGGGCCACCCGTTCACTGTGGCCGCGGGTGTAGCCGTCCTTGATCTCCACCGCCCGCACCAGGGTGCGCACCGTCGCCTCGTGCGCCGCCCGCTCGCAGGCCTGCTGCACGTAGGCCCAGAAGGCCACATACAGCGGGAGCAGCACCAACACGGCGGCGAACACGCCCAGTCGCTGCTGCCACAACACCGCCATCATCAGCGCTATCGGCACCGAGCCCAGTCGCCAGCCGGCCGAGCGCACGAACACCTCGCGCAGCACCTGCGGTCGCACGGCGCCCTCGGCCACACCGACCGCGACGGTGTCGAACAGTCCGCTCACCAGGTAGAGCGCCACCCCCGCCGCGGCCGGCGGCACCAGGCCCTCGGGCAGCTCGGCGGCGGACGGATACCGTGATCCGTCCAGGAGTTCGTACACTCGGGCGGCCACCGCGACGGCGAGCACCAGGTGGGCGGCGTGCGCCAGACGGGTGACCATGGTCGCGGTGCGCGACCGCGCGATCAGTACGCCGGGCACCACGACGGCCGCGGCGGGCCCGGCGGGCAGCAGCAGCACCCCCGCGCACACCAGCGGGAAGAGCACCCCGTCGGGGGCGCCGCACAGACCGCCGAGGCGGGCGCGGGCGACGGCTCCGAAGACGACGAACAACACCGCCAGCGCGCCCAGTCGATCGGGTTCGGCGCCGGTCCACGGAAGCAGGACGAGCGCGGACACGGACCCGCCCACCACGATCCCGACGTGGATTCGGGCGCTCGGCGGCAGCGTGCGCATGCGACTCCTCGACTGGTCGCTCGGACCACCGAGAATAGGCCGCCCCGGGAACGACGGAGGGGCGCATGCCCGGTTTGTCCCGACCATGCGCCCCATTTTTAGCCCGATGGAGTCAGTGGATCCGCGCGCCTCGACAGCCCGTTCGAGTCGGCGATCCGGTGCCTCCGGAGTCCGCTCGGATCAACGACCCGGTCGCTCCATCTCGATCGAGGACTCCTCGACCGAGACCCGCTGGGCGTCCACTTCGACGCGCACCAGCTTGATCCGCTCCAACACCTTGTTGCGCAGCTCCGAGGGAACCTCGTCGCGGCCGCAGCAGCGGTGCACCAACTCCTTCACCTGCTGCTCGAGGCCGTACTTGTCCAGGCACGGCGAGCACTCGTCGAGGTGGGTGCGGATGCTGGTGCAGTCCGCGTCGGCCAACTCGTTGTCGATGTACTCGTACAGGTGCCCGAGGATCTCGGAGCAGTCCACCTCGTGGTGGTCACCGCAGCTCATGAGTCCGAGCCTTTCCGGTCGGTGCCTGCGGGGACGAGGCCGCGCTCGCGGGCGTAGTCGGCCAGCAGATCGCGAAGCTGGCGACGCCCGCGGTGCAGGCGCGACATCACGGTCCCGATGGGAGTACCCATGATGTCCGCGATCTCCTTGTACGCGAAACCCTCGACGTCGGCGAGGTACACCGCGATCCGGAACTCCTCGGGAATGGCCTGGAGGGCCGTCTTCACGTCGGAGTCGGGCAGGTGATCGAGTGCCTGCGCCTCGGCCGAGCGCAGTCCGGTGGACATGTGCGACTCGGCGCGGTGCAGCTGCCAGTCCTCGATTTCCTCCGCATGCGATTCCAGCGGCTGCCGCTGCTTCTTACGGTAGGAGTTGATGAAGGTGTTGGTCAGGATGCGATACAGCCAGGCCTTGAGGTTGGTGCCCTCTTTGAACTGGTGGAACGACGCGTACGCCTTCGCGAACGTCTCCTGGACCAGGTCCTCGGCATCGGCCGGGTTGCGGGTCATCCGCAGCGCCGCCGAGTACAACTGATCGAGGAACGGCAGGGCGTCCCGCTCGAACCGCGCGTCTTGCTGCTCCAAGGTCTCCGTTACGAGACCCACCTCCTTCAGGCCAGGAGTCGACGATATCGCCCGAGGCTGATCGGTGCCCGCACCCCACTCGGGCCAGGCGAGAAACGGTGCCTCGTTTCGGACAACCGAACCGGCGGCCTTGAGCATGGGAGCGACCTCCACTCGTCGACGCTTGACAGTGGTGGGAACACGTCGCCGCAGCGGATCATTCCCGGGTGCTCGGCACCGTCAACCAATCGCCCACACCGGCCGTGATCAGCGCCAACGCCGCTTCCTGAGTGATCTCGACGCGCTTCGGTACGGCGAATCCGTGGTCCGCGAACGGCACGGGGAGCACGGTCGGACCGTCCTTCGGAAACTCGTTCGGCGCACCGAACGTGTCCCGTTCGCCCTGCACCACCAGGGTGGGTACGCCCGCCCCGAGCAGTTCAGCCAAGCGCGAACGCTCCGGTCGACCGGGCGGGTGCAGCGGGAAGGCGAGCGCCACCACGCCGGCCACCCCGGTCTCCGCCGCGGTGCGGCAGGCCACCCGGGCGCCGGCACTGCGGCCGGCCCCGAACACGGGCAGCGCCTCGGCGGTGTTGCGCCGGGCGATCTCCTCCAGCACCGGAAGCCAGCCCGCGTCCAACGTCTTGGGCGCCGGCGCGAGCCGGCGGCCGGCGACCCGCCACGGCTGCTCGACCAGGGCCACGTGCACCCCGCGCGCGGGCAGCGCGGCGGCCAGCGCCGCCAGGTCGCGCGCCTCGATCCCGCCGCCCGCGCCGTGGCTCGCCACGAACCAGGCACGCGCCGCGACGGTCGCCCGGTGCAGCGCCACCCGCGCGGTGCCGGGCGGCGTGGCCACCTCGAACACCTCGGGCACGGCGACCGCGGCGGGTCCCGCCGGTTCAGAAGAGCGTCGCGTCAACGGTGACCTCGTCCGGGGGAATCGCGTCGAGCAGGTGGGGCGCGTTGTTGCGCACGTTGTTCACGTCCGTGGAGACCGGGTGCGCCGTCATGAACCCGGCGGGCGGCGGCACGAGCAGCCCGCGTATCTCCTCCGGCTCGGTCCAGGCCGGGTCCAGCCACCCGTCCCACTTGTCCCGGGTCAGCACCAGCGGCATCCGCGGGTGGATCCGGGCCAGCTCGGGCTCGGCGTCCAGGGTCAGGATCGTGCACGTCCACAACCACGCGAGCGGGTCGTCCTCGGCCCGCCCACGATCGCGCCACCACTCGTACAACCCGGCGAAGGCGACCTCGCTGCCGTCGGCCGCGTGGATCCAGTACGGCTGCTTGCGCGAGCCGCCCTTGGGGCCGTCGGGCGCGGTCTCCGGGGTGTGCCACTCGAAGTAGCCGTCGGCCGGCAGCAGGCACCGCCGCGCGGCGAACGCCTTCCGATACGCCGGCTTCTCGTGCACCGTCTCGGAGCGGGCGTTGATCATCTTGGCGCCCATGCCGGGGTCCTTGGCCCAGGACGGCACCAGGCCCCACTTGACCGACCGCAGTTGCCGGGTGGGCGCGCCACCGGACTCCACCGGGCGCTCCAGGACCGCGTACACCTGCTTGGTCGGGGCGATGTTCCAGTCCGGCGGAAGCTCGTCCGCGGGATCGAAACGATCGACCTCGAACATCTCGACGAGGTCGTCGGGGCTCTTGCTGGACGCATAACGGCCACACATGGCGTCCAGAGTGCCACGTACCGAAACGAAATCGGGGGTGGGGCGGCAACGCACTAGGCTTGGTTCGTGATGTCTGCGCTGTGGTCCGCCCCTGTTGCCTCCGCTCCCGTGACCGCCACCGTCGAGGTGCCCGGGTCCAAGTCGGTGACCAACCGCGCCCTCGTGCTGGCCGCGCTGGCCGGTGGGCCGGGGTATGTGCGTCGTCCGCTGCGCAGCCGAGACACGCTGCTGATGGCGGCCGGGCTGCGCGCGCTCGGCGTGGTGATCGAGGACCGCGGCGACGACTGGTACGTACTGCCGGGGCGGCTGGCCGGCCCGGCAGTGGTGGACTGCGGCAACGCCGGCACGGTGATGCGCTTCCTGCCGCCGGTGGCCGCGCTCGCCGCGGGGCCGGTGCGCTTCGACGGCGACCCGCGCTCCTACGAGCGCCCGCTCGACGGGGTGATCAACGCACTGCGCGACCTGGGCACCCGGATCGACGACGAGGGCGAGGCCCGGCTGCCGATGACGGTGCTGGGCGGCGGCGGGGTCGAGGGCGGCGTGGTGCACATCGACGCGTCCTCCTCGTCCCAGTTCGTCAGCGCGCTGCTGCTGTCCGGGCCGCGCTTCAACCTCGGCGTCGAGGTCCGGCACACCGGCACCTCGGTGCCCTCGATGACGCACATCGCGATGACCGTGGACATGCTGCGCGCGGCCGGCGCGCGGGTCGACGACGGCGAGCCGAACGTGTGGCGGGTCGCCCCCGGCGCGCTGCTCGGCCGCGACATGGTGGTCGAGCCGGACCTGTCCAACGCCGGCCCGTTCCTGGCCGCCGCGCTGGTCACCGGCGGTTCGGTGACCGTGCGCGACTGGCCCGAGCACACCACGCAGCCCGGCGACCGGCTGCGCTCGATCTTCACCGCGATGGGCGGCTCGTGCCGGCGCACCCCGGCGGGGCTGACCCTGACCGGCGGCGGCGCGGTGCACGGCATCGAGGCCGACCTGCACGACGTCGGCGAGCTGACCCCCGTGATCGCGGCGGTGGCGGCGCTGGCCGACGGCCCCAGCCGGCTGACCGGCGTGGCCCACCTGCGGCTGCACGAGACCGACCGGCTGGCCGCGCTGGTCAAGGAGATCAACGACCTCGGCGGCGACGTGAACGAGATCGACGACGGCCTGGAGATCCGGCCGCGCGCGCTACACGGCGGGGTGTTCCACACCTACGACGACCATCGGCTGGCCACCGCCGCGGCGGTGCTCGGCCTGCTCGTCCCCGGGGTGGAGGTGGAGAACGTGGCCACCACCGCGAAGACCCTGCCCGACTTCACCGGCATGTGGACGCGCATGCTCGGCGCGCGCCGCGGCTGAGGGGTCGGGGACGATGGCGGGACTCGGCTCCAACCGACGCAGGGACCTCGACGAGGACGACATCCGGATCCGTCCGGGCAAGCACGGCTCACGCCCGCGCACCCGGACCCGACCCAAGCACGAAGACGCCCGCGAGGGCCGGGTGCTGACCGTCGACCGGGGCCGCTACACCTGCCTCCTGGAGGACGAGGACGCGCCCGACCGCTCGATCACCGCGATGAAGGCCCGCGAACTGGGCCGCAAGGGCGTCGTGGTCGGCGACCGGGTCGCCATCGTCGGCGACCTCAGCGGCGGGGAGGGCTCGCTGGCCCGGATCGTCCGGGTCGAGGAGCGCCGCAGCACGCTGCGCCGCACCGCCGACGACGACGACCCGTACGAGCGGATCATCGTGGCCAACGCCGACCAGCTCGCGATCGTCACCGCGCTGGCCGACCCCGAGCCGCGCCCGCGCCTGATCGACCGCTGTCTGGTCGCCGCCTACGACGCGGGCCTGGAACCGCTGCTGGTGCTGACCAAGGCCGATCTCGCCTCCCCCGACCCGCTGTTGGAGATGTACGGCGCCCTCGGCGTGGAGCACGTGGTCACCAAGAGCGAGTCCGCGTGGGACCTGGACCCGATCCGGGCCCGGCTGGCCGGCAAGGTCACCGTCTTCGTCGGGCACAGCGGCGTCGGAAAGACCACCCTGGTCAACGAGTTGGTGCCGGACCACCGGCGCGCCACCGGTCACGTCAACGAGGTGACCGGGCGCGGACGGCACACCACCACCTCGGCGCTGAGCCTGCGGCTGCCCCCGTTCGCGGGCGACACGAGCGCTCCGGGCGCCGACCGGGGCTGGGTGGTCGACACCCCCGGCGTGCGCTCGTTCGGCCTCAACCACGTCGACCTCGGGCGGGTGATCAACGCCTTCCCCGACCTCGCGGCCGGCACCGAGGGCTGCCCGCGCGCGTGTTCGCACGACGAGCCCGACTGCGGGCTCGACGCGTGGGTCGAGGCCGGGCACGCGGACCCGGCCCGGCTCTACTCGCTGCGCCGGCTGCTGCGCACCCGCGAACGCGACGAGGGCGACTGACCCTCGCCGGCCCGGACCCGCGCGATCAGCGCAGCGGACCGCTGCTGTTCTTCACCGTGTCGTGCCACACCGCCTTGGAACCCGACTCGCCCACCCGCACCACCTGCACCACCGCGAGCACTGCGGCGGCGGCGGTCAGCACGGCCACGATCGGCACCACGATCGGCGGTATCGTCCGCGGCCGGAAGGTGGCGGCGGCCCGGTGCCGGGCGACCAGGAGCAGCACCAGCGTGACGCCGAGCAGGCCGAGGGTGTACCAGAGCATGTCCGAGCCCCGGTCCACGTGCGTCTGCACGGCGGCGGCGCGTTGGCCGTCGGAGAGCCGGTCGAGCCGGGCGAGCAGCTTCTCGCCGCTCTCCTTGGCCACGAAGCAGGTCAGCGCGGCGACCGCGTCCAGCCCGACCACCCACCAGCCGACGCGCAGCAACCAGGGCCGCCGGACCGCCACGAGCACGCTCGCGACCGCCGCCGCCGGCACGATGACCACCGCCAAGTGCACGACCAGGACGTGAACGGGCAGGCCGGAGACGGTGTCGAACATGAAGCGGTTCTCCTGAACGGTCGGGGATCGCGGGGAAATCGCGGGGCGGGTGGGGGCACTCGGGGGAAGGTATCGACCCTCGCACAGATCAACGGTTCCCAGACTGCCCGGGTTCAGCCGCCGTCGAACACCCGCCCGGCCGGGCCGGTCACCGACCGCGCAGGGGGGACAGCCCTACCCCGGGTTCGGGTGACCGCCGGATGCCGGCCCCGGGACGCTCGCTCATACAGTTTGGGCAGCTTCGGATCACCTGTCGGGGAGAGTGTCATGAAAAGGCCGCTTCGGACGTCTTTGATCTTCTTCGGTGGGCTGTTCGCCATCGGAGGGATCCTGATGGCCGCGTGGACCGGGCTCACGTTGCTCTCCAGCCACGACGTCCGCGACCACCGCGACTTCACGTTGTCCACCGGTGATCTGATCATCGACACCGACGACGCCGGAGTCACCATCGAAGCGGGCGCGGCCGGGACGATCAGCGTGGACAGCAAGATCACGCACAGCGTCAACGGCGCGGAACCGTCCTGGAGCCTGATCGGCAACCGCCTCAAACTGCGGTTGAACTGCCCGACCTTCATCAACGTGGAGTGCGACGGGTCCTACCGGATCAAGGTTCCGCTCGACATCCCGCTGGAGGTGTCCTCGGACAGCGGCGCGATCAGCGCCAGCGGACTGCGCCAGAACATGAAGTTCAGCACGGACAACGGTCACATCGACGTGTCCGACAGCACCGGGAACCTGCAACTGTCCACCGACAACGGGGGCGTGACCACGTCGCGGGTGCGCGCCGACACGGTCATCGTCGACACCGACAACGGCGGGGTACGGCTGCGCCTGGACACCGCGCCGGCGAAGGTGAAGGTGACCACCGACAACGGCGGCGTGCGGGTCACCGTGCCCGGCGACGAGAACACGTACCGGGTGAGCGCCAAGTCCGGCAACGGCGGCATCGACAACGAACTCGGCGACGATCCCCGGGCGACCCGCTCGATCGACATCCGCACCGACAACGGCGGCATCACCGTCGACCGCGCTCCGGCGCACTGAGTCGCGGGTCGCGGATGTCCGACGGGGGGACGTCCGCGACCCGCCCCGGCCCCGGCCGGACGGCGGATCAGACCACGAACGATCCGCCCGTGCGCCAGTACACCCCGCCCTCGCGGCCCAGAAAGCCCTCGTCCACGAGGTGTCTGCGCAGCGCGGCGTGGTCGTCCATGAAGCGGCGCAGGGTCTCCACGATCTCCGCCTCCTCGTAGCGCACGCCGGGTTCGAAGCTGCCGGCGACGTGGTCGAGCACGACCAGGCGCTTGGCCCGCTGTACGGGCAACTGCCGGACCCGGCCACGCGCGAGGTAGGTCCGCAACACGGCCGCCTCGGCGGGGCCCCGGTCGGCGAACGCGTCGTCGGGCTCCTCGCCGATCCCCGCCGCCGCCTGGGCCAGCGCCTCGGGACACGCGTGCCACCCGTCACCGGCCCGCGCGGCCAGACCCACCGATTCGAACCGGGCCAGCACCTTGATCGTGTCCCGCAGAGGCAGGCCGGCCCGATCGGCGATGTCGGAGCTGAGACGAGCCTCCAGGACCAGTGCGGCGAACACCTTCAATCGGGCGTCGTCGGCGAGGAGACGGAGCAGTTCCGCAGGTTCGTCGGCCGGACCCATGTCCCCAGGGTAGGACGTGGCGCCCCGGCCGGGACGGCTTGACCGAACAGGATCACCCGGATGCGTGCGGGACTCAGTCGCCGCGTACGCCCAGCTCGTCGATGTGCGCCAGCATGTCGGCGGGCTCGTCGTAGACCCGGAAGGCGTGCGCGCGCTCCAGCTCGTCGGCACCGTAGCCGCCGGAGAGCAGGCCCACGCCGAGCGAGCCGGCGCGGCGGGCGGCGAGCAGGTCCCAGATGCTGTCCCCGACCACCACGCACTGGGCGGGGTCGACGCCGAGCTTGGCGGCGCCGGCCAGGAACAGGTCGGGGTCGGGCTTGGCCCGCGCGACCTCGTCGCGGGTGACCATCGGCAGGTCCGCGGGCGCGCCGAGCTTGGCCAGCATCGGCTCGGCCCCGGCCCGGCGGCCGCTGGTGGCGATGGTCCACGGGATGCCCACCTCGGTGAGGTGGCGCAGCAGTTCGGGGGCGCCGGGCAGCGGCTCCACGAACGGCACCCGGGCGGCATAGTGGCGCCCGTGCGCGTCGGTCAGCGCCTCGACCTGTTCGGGCGACAGGTCGATCCCCGTCTCGCGCTGGATGCCCCGGACGAACAGGCCGCCACTCATCCCGATCTTGCGGTGGATCCGCCACATGGC
Source organism: Embleya australiensis (assembly GCF_051903075.1). Classification (NCBI taxonomy): domain Bacteria; kingdom Bacillati; phylum Actinomycetota; class Actinomycetes; order Kitasatosporales; family Streptomycetaceae; genus Embleya; species Embleya australiensis. Next base: position 4,840,840 of record NZ_CP182422.1, on the reverse strand, counting down.
CAGGTCGATGCCGGCCTCGCGGAGCGCTTCCTGCCACGACATGACGTGGTGGTAGACGCTGTCGACGAGGGTCCCGTCGAGGTCGAAGACGAAAGCCGGCGGACGGGAGCGCACAAGATCGGTCATGCCGGAAATCTAGCCCGTGGCCGGCCGCCGAGGCCGTCCGCGCCGCATCCCGGGCACCCGGCGCGCCGTGCGGTGCCGGGCGCGCCGGGTCACTTGCGAGTGCCCTGCCCGGTCACGGACGTGCTCGGCACCGGCGGCGGGGTGCCCGGCTTGGCCGGTATCGCGGGCGCGGTCCTGGTCTGGGTGGGGATGGCCGCCGCGGGCGCGGGCGGGGTGCCGAGCCGGCTGCGCAGCCGCTGGCGGCGTCGACCGAGCGATCGGGTCGCGGCCGGACTGGCCCGCCGCACCTCCTCGGGCAGCGCGAACCACACCTCCACCACGGCCAGCGCCTGCGGGCGCTCACCGGCCCGCTCCAGCAGATCGGCCGCGCGCTCGTAGGTCCAGGCGGTGCGCATCTCGGCGCCGACGCCGTGCAACAGCGTGGCCAGCTCGCGCAGTTCCTCGCGGTCGAAACGATCCGCGAGCGCGGTGCCCTCCAGCGTCCACCCGTCCAGACTTCGACGCGGTTGGACCAGCCCCGGTCCCGGTACGGGCTCCCTGCCGTGTGTTGCCCTGCGCCCGACCCCGAACAGTGCCATCGCGGTCCCGCACCCCCTCCGCCGTCGACTCGTACCCGTAACACGCGCCCGACCGATGAACGGTTGTCGACTGTCGCCGTTCGCGCTTCCTTTCTGCATAACGAGCGTACGAGGCCACGGCGACGGCGCGTAAGTGTGTCCGTGGGCGCGGGACGCGCGGACCCGCCGACGCTCGCCGGTACTGTTCGTGTCATGCCCGGCTATGACGACGACCTGCGCTTCGCCCACGTCCTCGCGGACGCCGCCGACGCGACCACCATGGACCGCTTCAAGGCGCTCGACCTGCGGGTCGAGACGAAGCCGGACATGACTCCGGTGAGCGACGCGGACAAGGCCGCCGAGGAGATCATCCGGCACCAACTCGGTCGCGGCCGCCCGCGCGACGCGGTGCTCGGCGAGGAGTTCGGCTCGTCCGGACACGGTCCCAGGCGCTGGGTGATCGACCCGATCGACGGCACCAAGAACTTCGTCCGGGGCGTCCCGGTGTGGGCCACCCTGATCGCGCTGATGGACGGCGACGAGTCGGTCATGGGCGTGGTCTCCGCGCCGGCCCTGGGCCGGCGCTGGTGGGCCGCCAAGGGCGCGGGCGCGTGGACCGGGCGCAGCCTGTCCCAGGCGTCCCGCTGCCGGGTGTCGCAGGTGGCGGCGATCGAGGACGCGTCGTTCGCGTACTCCAGCATGGGCGGCTGGGAGGACCGGGGCCGCATGGACGACTTCCTGGACCTGACCCGGGCCTGCTGGCGGACCCGCGCCTACGGCGACTTCTGGTCGTACATGCTGGTCGCCGAGGGTGCGGTGGACATGTGCGCGGAGCCCGAGGTCAACCTGTGGGACCTCGCGCCGCTGGCGGCGATCGTCGAGGAGGCAGGTGGCCGGTTCACCTCGCTCGACGGCTCCCCCGGCCCGGCGGGCGGCACCGCCGCCGCGTCCAACGGCCTGCTGCACGACGAACTGCTTGCCCGGTTGGGCGATCCGCACGAGGGATTCTGAGCGCGCGGATCGCGCTACTCCCTTCGAGTGACTTGCCCGCTATACCTTCCGTTGACCTTCCCGGGCATGTGACCATGTGAAAACAAGGCTTGTGAACTTGTGAATTCTTTCTCGAGCGCTCACCCGCCCTGTACCCACACCCCGACGGAGGTGGTGTCACATGTTCGTCCGCGACGGCATGAGCACGATCGTGTTGACCATCGGCCCGGCCCACACCCTGCGCGCCGCCGCGCGCCTGATGTCCGCCCGCCAGATCGGCGCGGCGGTGGTGATCGACCCCGAGACGTCCGGCCTGGGCATCCTGACCGAGCGCGACATCCTGATGTCGATCGGCGCCGGCCAGAATCCCGACACCGAGTTCGCCGGTGACCACCTCACCTCGAACGTCGTCTTCGCGACCCCCTCCTGGTCGCTGGCCGACGCGGCGGCGGCGATGACGCGCGGCGGTTTCCGGCATCTGATCGTGCTCGACGACGGCGAGGTGCTGGGGATCATCTCGGTCCGCGACATCGTCCGCTGCCAGATCCACGAGGCACAGCGCACCGAGGAATTGGTGGGTTGACCCCGGCGGGCGCCCGTCGCGCGCCCGCGTCCCGCCCCCGGTCCGGGCGTGTGAAACGCCGCCCGGTACCGACTCGTGGTCCGGGTACCGGGCGGCGCGCTCATCGGGGGTGGATCGCCGTCAGGCGCGCAACTCCTTCACGGCCGCCGCGATCCGGTCCCCGTAATCCCGGTCGGCGGCCCGGAAGTGGCCCACGACCCGGTCGATGATGTCGTCCCGGGAGACCTTGGCCAGGAAGCCGGCGAGGTTGGCCACCAGGCGGGCCTGCTCGTCCGCCGTCATCAACCGGTACAGGTCGCCGGCCTGCACGTAGTCGTCGTCCTGCGCGTGCAGCGGGGCCGGGTGGGTGCCGGTGGCGCCGGACACCTCGGTCGACGCCCACAGCGGGGCGCCGCTCTCGTACGGGCCGCCGAAGCTGTTCGGCTCGTAGTTCTTGGCCCGACCGCCCGGGTTGGTCGCCATGTATCCGTCCCGCCCGTGGTTGTGGGCGGTCGCGGCGTGCGGCGCGTTGACCGGGAGCTGGGTGTGGTTGACGCCGAGGCGGTAGCGGTGCGCGTCGGCGTAGGCGAACAACCGTCCCTGGAGCATCTTGTCCGGGCTCGGTCCGATCCCGGGCACGAAGTTGGCCGGGTTGAACGCGGCCTGCTCGACCTCGGCGAACACGTTGTCGGGGTTGCGGTCGAGGGTCAGTCGGCCGACCTCGATCAGCGGATAGTCGGCGTGCGACCACACCTTGGTCAGGTCGAACGGGTTGAACCGGTAGGTCGCGGCCTCGGCCACCGGCATGATCTGCACCTTCAGCGTCCACGACGGGCTCACCCCGGCGTCGATCGCGTTCACCAGGTCCCGCTGGTGCGAGTCGGGGTCGGCCCCGGCCAGTTCGGCGGCGGCCTCGGCGGTCAGGTTCCGGATGCCCTGGTCGGTCTTGAAGTGGTACTTGACCCAGAACGCCTCGCCCTCGGCGTTGACCCACTGGTAGGTGTGCGAGCCGAAGCCGTCCATGTGCCGGTAGGACGCGGGGATGCCGCGGTCCCCGAACAGCCAGGTGACCTGATGGATGGCCTCCGGCGAGTGCGACCAGAAGTCCCAGACGTTGTCCGCCTCCTGGCTGCCGGTGTACGGGTCGCGCTTTTGCGTGTGGATGAAGTCCGGGAACTTCAGCGGGTCCTTGATGAAGAAGATCGGCGTGTTGTTGCCGACGAGGTCGTAATTGCCCTCCTCGGTATAGAACTTCACCGCGAACCCGCGCGGATCGCGCACCGCGTCGGCGGCGCCGAGGTTGCCGGCCACGGTCGAGAAGCGGGCGAACACCTCGGTACGGCGGCCGGGTTCGGCGAGGAAGTGCGCCTTGGTGAACCGGGACACGTCCGCCGTCACCTCGAACCGGCCGTACGCGCCGGACCCGCGTGCGTGCACCACCCGCTCCGGGATGCGCTCGCGGTTGAACCGGGCCAACTTCTCCAGCAGGTACTGGTCCTGGATCAGCAGCGGCCCGCCGGGGCCCGCGGTCTGGCTGTTCTGGTTGTCGGCCACCGGAGCGCCGGATTCGGTGGTGAGGGCGTGCGGCTGCGGCTGCTGCGACATGGTTCGTGACTCCCCTGGTGTTGCTGCTGTCGTCCGGCCCCCAACCTAGAGCCAGTTTTAGACTTTGTCCAGAACAACATTTAGACCAGATCTAACCCAAGACCTGTACCATTCACATATGAGCAACCTCCCGGAACGACTACGTGAGCGGGGTTGGCGCCTGACCGCACAGCGCCGGGTGGTGGCCGAGGTTCTCACCGGCGACCACGTCCACCTGACCGCCGACGAGGTACACACACGCGCGGCGCGGCAACTCCCGGAGCTCAGCAGGGCAACCGTCTACAACGTCCTCAACGACCTCGTGGCCATGGGCGAGATCCGCGAGGTAACCACCGATGCCCGAGCCAAGCGCTACGACCCCAACGCCCACCGGCCACACCACCACCTGATCTGCACCGAATGCGGCACCATCCGAGACGTACACCCACCATCCACCCCGGCACCCACCCCTCCGGAGGCCGCCCACCTCGGCTTCACGATCACCAAGACCGAAATCACCTTCCACGGCCAATGCCCAACCTGCACACAGCCACCCAGCACCTGAGAACACACCAAACGCCAACCTGCCCACCCAGGACGCCCCAACCCAGCCCGTCCGGCACCTGAGAACACACCAAACGCCAACCTGCCCACCCAGGCACCCCAACCCAGCCCGTCCGGCACCTGAGAACACACCAAACGCCAACCCACCCACCCAGGCACCCCAACCCAGCCCGTCCGGCACCTGAGAACACACCAAACGCCAACCCACCCACCCAGGCACCCCAACCCAGTCCGCCCGACGCCTGAGGACACACGAAACAGCCACCTGCCCACTCAGGCGCCCCAACCCAGCCCGTCCGGCGCTTGAGGACACACGAAGCAGCCACCTGCCCACTCAGGTGCGCCAACCCAGCCCGTCCGGCGCTTGAGGACAACACGGCCCCGGGCCGCATCGGCGAACCGGGCCGCCAACGGTCAACTCGCCAACGATTCCGCCCGCAACGCGTCCAGCAGCCGCTGCGCCTTCGCCGCGACCTCCGCAGGACCATGCGCCACCGCCGGCCCACACCAGTGCTCCGCATCGGCCAGATCCCCGCGCCGCAACGCCAGCACCACCAGCCGCAACGCCGCCCGCCCGTGCCCACCCCGCGCGGCCACCGTCAACCACGGCTCCGCGCCGTCGGAATCCCCGTGCCGCAGATGCAGCAGCGCCAGGTTCCACGCCCCCGACACACTGCCCGCCTCGGCCGCGACCTTGAACCGCCGCGCCGCCGGCTTGTCCTCACCCCGCCGCGCACACAGCACCCCGCACCGCAGCGCCGCCGTCACGTGCCCCGCGTCCGCCGCCACCGCGTACCAGCGCTCCGCCTGCTCCACCGCCCCCGCGTCCGCGAGCATCGCCCCGAGCCGGAACGCCGCCGTGGGCCGCTCCGCCCGCGCCGCCGTCTCGTACGCGCGCGCCGCCCCCTCGGCATCCCCCCGCCGCTCCAGCAACAGCCCCATCTGCAAAGCCGCGTCCGGGTGCCCGGCGGCCGCGGCGCGGCTCCAGCACACCTCGGCGGCGTCGTCGTGACCACCACGCGCGTGCAGGATGCCCAGGTTGTACGAACCGTCCACGCTGCCCGCCTCGGCGGCCCGCGCGAACCATATCCGCGCCTCCTCGTCGTCCCCGCGCTCGAGCAACATCCCGGCCAGCGCGTTGGCCGCGTCCCCGTGTCCCGCGTAGGCGGCCATCCGGAACCACCGCTCCGCGCCCGGCGCGTCCTCGTGCTCCGCGTGCAACAGCCCCAGATTGAAGGCCCCGTTGCACTCGCCCGCCGCCGCCGCCCGCTCGTACCACCGCGCGGCCTCGCTCGAACTCCCCCTGGACGCGAACCACGCGCCCAGCGCATTGGCCGCCGTGCCGTCGCCGGCTTCCGCCGCGACCTGCCACCATCGCACCGCGCCCTCGACGTCCCCGGCGTCCTGCAGCAGGAACCCGAGCGCCCGCGCCCCCTCGGCGTCACCCTCCTCGGCCGCCAGCCGATACCACCCGATCGCCTCGGCGGCATCCCCCGCCCGCTCCAGCGAGGTCGCGAGCCGTACCGCCGCCCGCACGTGCCCACACGAGGCCGCGCGCAGGAACCACGTGGACGCCGCGCGTTCGTCGTCCCGCTCCTGCCCCATCCGCCCGAGCCGGTAGGCCGCCTCCGGATGCCCCGCCTCGGCCGCGCGCCGATACCACCGCTCCGCCCCGGGGCGCCCGGTCGACTCGAAGAACTCGCCCAGCGTGAGCGCGGCCCGCACATGCCCCGACTCGGCCGCGTTGCGCAGCCAGTAGACGCCCTGCCCGGACAGGTCGTGATACGCGCCCACGTCGGCGCCCGCGCCCGCGCTCGCCCGCGCCGCGTCGGCCTGGTCCAGCAGCAGCGCGCCGAGCGAGTAGGCGGCGATCCGACTGCCCGCCTCGGCCGCCCGGTGCCACCACAACGACGCTGCGTCGTCCCGCCCCTGACGGTGCATCAGCACGCCGAGGTTGGTCGCCGCACCGCGATGCCCCGCCTCGGCGGCACGACGCAGCAACTCGGCCGCCTCGTCCGCCCCTTCCTCCTCGTCGCGTTCGAGCAACATCAGGGCGAGGCTGTTGGCGGCGGAGGGGCTGCGCGCGGCCCGCTCGCGGTAACGCCGTTCGAGTTCGGCCGATTCGTGCCGATCCAGCGCCTCGTGGCCCTCGACGCTGCCCCCGGGCCCACGCCGGCGCGGCCGGAACGGCACCAGGACCGCGTATTCGTCGGGATGCGCCGGAGACGTCGCGGCCGCCGCCCGCCCCCGGTCCAGGACCACCGTGTCGGGGCCCTCGGGCACGGTTTCGAAGACGTCGGGCTCCGGCGGTGGGTGCTCCCCCCGCCGTCCGCGATGTCCCTTCCACGCCCCCATGTGTCCATCGTGGCATCTCGGGCCACATCCATGCAGTCGCGATTCGGCAACAGCCGGCCCCACCCGGCGACGAATCGTCGGCGAACACCCGGTGTCCGAGGGCATGCACGAAGGGCCCGGCCGCAATGGCCGGGCCCTTCGATGTGGTAGCGGGGACAGGATTTGAACCTGCGACCTCTGGGTTATGAGCCCAGCGAGCTACCGAGCTGCTCCACCCCGCGTCGGTGAACACAACCTTACGGCAGCCCCGACCGGGCAGGCAAATCCCTTCCCCGCCGACTCCGAGCCGCCCGCCCCCACGCGTGGCACGCGTCACTCGTGAGTGTCGCGGCCGAATTCAGACCATGGAGTGAACCCGACTCACCCCGCCACGACTCCGAATCACTTCCCCTTTGGTCCCAATTACCCCTGGTTGCCCGGGAGTTCGATTGCGCCACAACCGGATTGTCGGCCATCGCCGGACACGATCCGGTCTCGGCTCGGGGCTGGAAGCCGTCACGGCGCGCCTCCGATGGGGTACGGTCTGCGTCGTGGTCATATCAGGATTGGACCATCCGAGCATGCCGCGCCGAGTCCCGGTTCCGCCGATGGACGCAGGCCGAACCGGCATGGGCGAGCGCCTCGACCGGCACCTCGCCCTGATCGGCCGTGCCTCCGTCCAGGAGACGGCGAACAGCGCCGAATCGGCCGCCATAATCCAGAGCCTGGTCCCGCGTGCCGAACAGCGCGGCACACACCGTCTGGCGCGCGTCACCCTGATGGCACCGCTGCGCGCCAAGCGCCGCCGCCAGATCGCGCTCTAGACCGCCACGCCCTCAGGCTCTAGACCGCCACGCCCTCAGCTCGTGCGCCACCCCCGGCTCCCCGAGCCGGGGCACCAAGCACAAACCATCAAGCAAAAACGCACAACGCGAGAGACCCGGTTCCTGAGAACCGGGCCTCTCGCGTTTTCACCGAGTAGCGGGGACAGGATTTGAACCTGCGACCTCTGGGTTATGAGCCCAGCGAGCTACCGAACTGCTCCACCCCGCGATGCGTTGTTCCTTGAGCTTACGTGACCCGGAGCCGCACACCAAATCGATAACACGACGGGCCCGCCCCCCCGAAGGAGACGGGCCCGTCGCGGCGGTCACCCCACCATGATCACGGCTTGGGCGGAGCCGAACTCCCCGGCGTCCCGTTCGCCGGCGGGGTTCCGTTCGCCGGTGGTGTCCCGTTCGCCGGTGGTGTCCCGTTCGCCGGTGGCGTTCCATTCGCCGGCGGCGTCGACGCGGTACCCGCGGGCGGGTTCTTCGCCGCCTGCTCGGCCGCCAGGGCCCGGTCCACGGCCGCCTGAAGGCGCTTCTGCGCCTCGCCGTACTTGGCGAAGTCACCCGCCTTCAGCGCCGCGTCGGCATCCTTGAGAGCCTGGTTGGCCTCGTCCAGCGCCTGCTTGACCGTCGGGTTCTGCGCCGGCGGTGTCGGGGTCCCCGTGCCGGGCGGCGTGGTACCGGTGTTCGGCGGCGTCCCTGTGTTCGGCGGCGTCCCCGTGGTCGGCGGAGCGGGTGTCGCCTCGCCGTTGAACACCGCCGCCAACGCCTCCGGCAGCGTGTTCTGCAGCGCGATCTTCCCGCCGAACGACACCAGCACCTTCTGCAGCACCGGATACGACCCGGCCGCGTTGGCCTGGAGGTACACCGGTTCCACGTAGAGGATGCCGCCGCCGACCGGAAGGCTCAGCAGGTTGCCGAAGACGACCTTCGAGTTGCCGATCTGGAAGACGTTCAACAGCCCGATCACGGACGAGTCGGACTTGAACTGACTCTGCATCAGGTCCGGCCCGTTGATCGCCGTGGCCGAGGGCAGCGTGAGCAGTCTGACCTTGCCGTAGTCCGGCCCCGGTTCCGAGTTGACGGCCATGAACGCCGCGAGGTTCTGCCGTTCCCTCGGCACGAACGTGGTCGTCAACTGGAACGACTGGTTCTTCGCCTGCTGGGCCTGGCCGTCGCCGGGGGCCGGGGGCAACTTCATGGACAGGTAGTACGGCGGCTGGTCGGCGCCGCCGACCCCGGTGCCCGTGGGGTCCTTGGGGACCTTCCAGAAGTCGGAGCCGTTGAAGAACGTCCGCGGGTCCGTCACGTGGTACCGGGTCAGCAGATCGCGCTGCACCTTGAACAGGTCCTGCGGGTAGCGCAGGTGCTCCATCAGAGTGGGCGGAATCGTGGTCTTCTTCTTGACCGTGTTCGGGAAGGCCTTCATCCAGGTCTTGAGGACCGGATCCTTCTCGTCCCACTGGTAGAGCTTGACCGAGCCGTCGTAGGCGTCGACGGTCGCCTTCACCGAATTGCGGATGTAGTTGACGTTGCCGGTGTTGCCGACCGCGCCCCGAGCCCGGTCCTCGGCGTTGAGCGAGTCGGCGGTGGCGGTGCCGAGCGTGGTGCGGGTCGCGTACGGATAGCCGTTGCTGGTCGTGTACGCGTCGACGATCCACTGCACCTTGCCGTCTATCACGGCCGGATACGGGTCACCGTCGATGGTCAGCCACGGGGCGACCGCTTCGACCCGCTCCTTGGGGGTGCGGTTGTACAGGATCCGGGAATCCTTGTTGATCGAGTCGGAGAGCAGGATGTTGCCCTCCTGGAACTTCGTCGCGTACAGCAGCTTGTTGAACATGCCGCCGATCGGGACGCCGCCCTTGCCCTGATACGTATAGGTCTGCTGACCCGTCGGGCTGTTGTCGAGCGGATAGTCCACCTCGGTCGCCGCGGCCTTCCTGGGGGCCCCGACGATGGAGTACTCGGTCGTCTGCTCGCCGAAGTAGATGCGCGGCTCGTACGGACCGATCGGACTCGGGCTCGACTTTTCCTGGGCGTCGGTCCGGATGTCCTTCTCGATGAAGACCGGCTTGCCCTCGGGGTCGCGAGCGGTGCCCTCGGCCGCGACCACGCCGTACCCGTGGGTGTACTTGGTGTGGTCGTTGACCCAGTTGTGGCTCTGGTTGCCCTTCGGGTTCAGCTCGCGCAGGGCGATGACCGTGTCCTGCATCTTGCCGCCGATCATGTAGCGATCGACGTCGAGAGTCGCCGGGAAGGCGTAGTACTGCCGCAGCTGCTGGAGCACGTTGAACGTCGGCGAGACGATGTTCGGGTCGAGCAGCCGGATGCTGGCCGTGGCCGAGGCCTCGTCCTTGAGTTCCGGTCGGGCGTCGACGTTGCCCGCATACGCCTCGGGCTTGACGTCGTCGATGCCGTACGCGTCCCGCGTCGCCGCGATGTTGCGCTCGATGTACTTGGCTTCCTTGGCCTGCTGGTTCGGCTTGACCTGGAACCGCTCGACGATCGCCGGGTACAGCCCGCCGATGAGCACCGCGGAGAGCACCATCAGGCCGAAGCCGATGATCGGCAGCGCCCACGTGCGGCGGAACACGTTGACGAAGAACAGCGTGGCGCAGATCAGCGCGACGATGAACAGGATCGTCTTCGCCGGCAATACCGCGTGCGCGTCGGTGTACCGCAGGCCGGTGAATTGCGAGGCCTGCTTGAAATCACCGGACGAGACCGCCAGCGAATAGCGGTCCAGCCAGTACGCGACGGCCTTGAACAACACGAAAAGGCCGAGCAGCAGCGAAAGATGCGCCTGTGCGGCGGGGGTGGCCCGCGACCCCGGGCTCTGCACCCGAAGTCCGCCGTAGAGGTAGTGCGTGATCACCGCGAGGACGAAGCCGACGACGACCGCGACGAACGCGAAATTGACCAGGAATCGATAGAACGGCAGATCGAACGCGTAGAACGAGACGTCCTTGTGGAACTGCGGATCCTTGGCGCCGAACGAGACGCCGTTCACGAACTGGAGCCACGTCTTCCACTGCCCCGACGCCGAGGTTCCGGCGATGATGCCGATGATCACCGACAGCGCGATCAGCAGCCAGCTACGGAACGGCGTGATGGCCGAGCGGTAGCGGTCGAGGCTCTGCTGTTCGAGCGACATCCCGCGGAACGCGGGACGCAGCCGATAGGCGACGTAGATGTTGGCGCCGACGGCCGCGGCCATGAGCAGACCGAACACCAGGAACAACCCGATGCGCGTCCACAGCTTGGTCGTGAATACGTTTCCGTAGCCGACCGACTTGTACCAGAGCCAATCCGTCCAGAAATTCGCGAACAGCACCCACGCGACAACGATCACCACGAGGATGGCCAGCGTCAGGAGCAGTGTTCTGGACCTGCGGGACGGGGCTCCCAATCTGATCCGACGGCCACCTGAGCCGCCTCGTTCGGGCATCTGAAAAACCAAGGGTGCGCACCTCGATCATTACCTGGACGCGCCCGGTCGGCGCTCGATGGGTCAACTTACCGAGACAGGACGTGGTTCCCCACAGACACGGCCGATACAGGCTCGTGATCCGTCGCGGGGCGGAGACGGGAAGATGGGGTCATGACCGTTGCACTCACCCAGGCCCTCGTCGAGATCGAACGCCACGTGGCGGGGTACGGCTGGGACCAGCAGCCCCGCCTGTACGCGCTCGTGGACACCGGGGAACTGGCCCGTACCGAACCCGATCTCGCCGCACAGCTCGGCCTGTCCGCCGACCGTGACGCGCCCATCGACACCCTTACGCCGATCGAGCAGGAGGAGATCCCGGAGCACGTCGCGATCGACGAGTTCCTGGCGAGCATCGCCTGGCCGGACGCCGTGCTCGGCTGCGCGCTCGTGGTCGAGCGGCTGATGTTGCCGCCGTCCGCCGAGGCGAACATGCCCACCGTCGGCAGCGACGAGGAGATCCACGACTGGGTGGCGGCGCACCCGGAGCGCCAGGAGGTGCGACTCGCGGTCGGCGTGCTGCGCGACGGCGCGCGCGAGTCGGCGGTGCGACTGCGGGCCAAGGACGACGATTCCGAGGTGCTCTCCGGCGCGGACCTGGTCCCCGGCCTGGCCGAGGCGCTGCTGGCCACGTTCGGCGACACCGACGAGGAGTAGGGGCCGAGCGGGTCCGCACCGGTCACGCATGACATTCCGTCAAAGTGCCCTGACCGGTGCGGATCGTCGCCAGCGCCTTGAGCGCGTCGTCCAGCGTCTCCACCTGGACGAGGGTCAGACCGCCCGGCCGGGTCTGCGCGGCGGCGGCGCAGTTGGCCTTGGGGGTGAGGAAGTACTTGGCGCCCTGGCGGCGGGCCCCGATGGTCTTCATCTGGATGCCGCCGATCGCGCCGACCTTGCCCGCGTCGTCGATGGTGCCGGTGCCGGCCACGAACTTGCCGCCGGTCAGGTCGCCGGGGCTGAGCTTGTCGACGATGCCGAGCGCGAACATCATCCCGGCGCTGGGGCCGCCGACGTCCTCCAGGTGGATCTCCACCTTGAACGGGAACTTCGGCAGGATGCCCGGGGTGATGCCGACCAGCGCGCGGCCGTCGTCCTCGGCCCTGCCGGTGACCACCTGCACGTCGCGCCTGGTGCCGCGGGCGTCGGCCGGGTCCACGGTGAGCGTGACCGATTCGCCGGCCTTGTGCTTGGTGATCGCCGCGGCGACGTCCTCGGTCTTGGTGATCGGCGTGCCGTCCACGGCCAGGATGATGTCGCCGGCGTGCAGCTTGCCGAGCGCGGGCGCGTCCTTGGCCACGGTCGAGACGATCACCTGCTTCTCGATCGGGATGTTCAGGGCGGCGAACGCGGCCACCTTGGCGTGCTCCTGCGAGGAGCTGAACTCCTCGGCGTTCTCCCGCTCGACCTCGGCCGCCGACTTGTCGTCGGGGTACAGCGACTTCTTCAGCACCACGTCCGCGTCGCCCTTGACCCAGCCGGCCAGCGCGTCGAGCAGCGGCATGTCGTAGGACTTGTTGGTCACCGACACGGTGGTCATGTTCAGGTGCCCGCTCGTGGGGTACGTCTCGTGGCCGGAGATCTCGATGACCGGCTTGCCGCCCTCGTCGCCGAGCGTGTTGTACGTGGGCCCGGGGCTCAACTCGGCGTAGGGCACCGGCGCGAACAGCACGGCGCAGGCCAGGGCCAGGAGCAGCAGCCCGGAGACGACCAGGGTGGCGGTGCGGCGCGACATGCGCCCGACCCTACGGCACCCGGATTCCCGCGGTGCGGGCCGGGCCGTCACGGGTTGTCGTGGGCCGTTCCCGGGAGCGTCGGGTCGGGCGCCTCGACGGTGGGGTCGTGCACGACCGGGGTGGCCGTGTGCACCCGGTCCAGCGCCGCGCTCCACTCCTCGAAGGCGGACATCGAGTCCCGCATGCTCGGCGTACGCCATGCCCGACACGTCCACCCGGCCCAGCTCACGGCGATCACGAGCGCGACGCCCGGGATGGCCCACCACCATGCGACAGCCGCCATGACGTACTCCATCGACACGAGAGGGAGGGTGACGACTTAAATCATATGTATGTGGTGGTGATGGTGCATTTCCGCTGCTCCGAGGCGTCCGGGGCGCCTGGTAACGGATGGGGTGAACGGGGTGAATGGGGCGTCGGAGCGGGTGCGCGCGGTGCTCAGCAGGCGCCGACCCAATCCGCGTCGCCGTCCGTGAAGTGCTGGAGCTTCCAGATCGGCACCTCGTGCTTGAGGTCGTCGATCAGGCGGCGGCACGCGGCGAACGCCTCCGCGCGGTGCGGGCAGGCGACCGCGACCACGACCGCCAGGTCGCCGATCTCCAGCCGGCCGACCCGGTGTACCGCCGCCATCGCCAGCACCGGCTGGTCGGCGGCGATCTTCTCCATCACCCGGCGCAGCTCGGCCGCGGCCGACGGGTGGGCGGAGTATTCGAGCGCGGTGACCGTGCGCCCGCCGTCGGCGTCACGGACCGTACCGACGAACAGGTCGATGCCACCGGCGGCGGGGTCGCCGACCGCGGCGAAAACCTCGTCGACGGACAACGGCGTGTCGCGGATCTCGGCGATGCGGATGACGTCCATACCGGGCAGTATCGCGCGCCGCGCCGCGGACCCGGACACCCCGGTCCCCCGACGACGCGGGCGACCCCGCGCCGGAACGGGCCGAAACCCGGTCGCCACGGGGCCGCGCGGCCAGGGCCTGGGTCCTGTCCGGCGGATCTTGGTGGATCAGGCCGCGTCGTCCGGTGCCGTGCATCGGCGTGCCGGAGAAGCAGCCGCATAGTGGTTCCATTCGGCTGTTTCTCCGGTGCGGCGAGGCGCGGTGCCGGGCGGCGCGGCCCCGCCAAGATCCGCCGGACAGGGCCTAGAACCCCCGGCGCCGGCGGCGCACCTTGCGCACGATCGCGGCCGTGCCCACCAGGGCCACGGTGGCACCGGCCGCGCCGAGCGTGGTGGCGTCCTTGCGGCCGAGCCGGCGGGCCACCAGCGCGTGCCGCCCGGCGACGTCCTCCAGGAGCGCGGCGAACGCCGCCTCGTTGGTCCACGCCGGCCGCCAGCCCGCGGCCCGCAGCCGTTCCGCGGAGACCACCCAGCCGTGCATCGTGTAGGCGAGGTCGCCCGCGGGGGCGGGCGTGATGCCGAGGCGGTGCAGCCGCTCGGCGGTGCCCAGGGCGAGCGAGGCGGGCAGCTCCATCCGGCGCATGCCGGACAACTCCTCGATCTCCTCCTGCTCCAGCCACCCCTCCGAGCCGACCGTGACCACACCCTCGACCCGGCCGAGCGCGGCGAATTCCAGCGCCGAGGCCAGGTCGTCCAGGTGGCAGAACTGCCAGCGGGGCTGCCCGCCGGAGACCACGAGCAGGCGCGGCGCCTCGAAGTGCCGGGTCATCACGCTGTCCGCCTCGGGGCCGCCGACCAGCGTCGCCGGCCGCACCACGGTGACCTTGACGTGCGGATGGGCGCGCGGGGTGCGCTCGGCGAGTTCCTCGATCTCCAGCAGATCGCCGACCAGCGAGGCGTCGGCCGTGGCGCGCAGCGGCGCGTCCTCGGCGAGCGGTACGTCGTTGTCCGGCAGCGCGCCGTAGACCATCGCCGAGGTGCACAACACCACGCGCGGCACCCGGGCCGCGGCGGCGGCGGTCAGCACGGTCTGGGTGCCGCGCACGTTGCGCGCGCCCCGGGACCTGGGCTCGGAGTCGAGCGACATGTCGAGCGCGAGGTGCACCACCACGTCCACGCCCTCCAGCCGACCGGCCAGCGCGGGGTCGCGGACGTCCATGATCCGCCACTGCGCGCCGGGGATCTCGCCGCGCCGCTCGTCGATCGCGATCAGACGTTTGACCTGGTCGTTCGCGGCCAGAAGCGAGGCGACGCGATGACCGAGCCCGGCGGCGGCGCCGGTGACCGCGACGACCGGGCGCACCCGGGGCACACTGGTGGCCGAGGGCTGGTCCTCGGGCCGGCCCGAGGACTGGGGATCGCTCTCCGGAGCGGTCTGCGCGGCATCGGTTCCGGTGCCTTCGCTCGTGCTCTCCCGCCCGCTCCGCCCAGAGCGAACGCGTGGGGGCTGGGAACTCACTGGCGGTCTCCCGTGGTTAGTTTGGTACGAGCGGTTCGTCAAGAAAGGTACGCGCGACTGCTTGCCTTTCCTGTCAGTGTCCGCGATCCATCCTGCCGGAGGTGTTGTTGTGATCTTCACGCCAGGCGCGTTTCGGCGCCTGCGCGGTGTCGCCTCCGGCCGGGGCGGCGGGCGGCTCGAACGAGACGAGGTAGCCGTGAGTCGGCATCGAATGGTCGGGCCCGAGGGCGCCGCGCACATGGAAAACGTAGAGGGGCCCCACCATGGCTGACTTCCCGTTCGGCTTCGGCAAGCCCTCGGGCGACGACGATCCCAACCGCCCCGGCGGCGGGTCCGGCGGTTCGAATCCGAACGACCCCTTCGGGTTGGGTGCTGCCGGCGGTGACCCGAACAACCCGTTCGGCGCGCTTTTCGGACAGATGAATCAGGCCGATCTCGGCGCGGCCTTCCAGCAGCTGGGCAAGCTGCTCTCCTACGAGGGCGGCCCGGTCAACTGGGACCTGGCCCGCGACATCGCCCGGCAGACCGTGGCGCAGCAGGGCGACGCGTCGATCGGCGCGGTGGAGCGCTCGGGCGTCGAGGAGGCGGTGCGGCTCGCCGAGCTGTGGCTGGACGAGGCCACCTCGCTGCCGTCCGGTGTGAGCACCACCGCGGCTTGGAGCCGTTCCGAGTGGATCGAGGCGACGCTGCCCCAGTGGCGCGCGCTGGTCGAGCCGCTCGCGACCCGGGTGGTCGCGGCCATGGGCGAGATGATGCCCGACGAGATGCAGAGCATGGCCGGGCCGCTGCTCGGCATGATGCGCGGCATGGGCGGCGCGATGTTCGGCGCTCAGGTGGGCCAGGCGCTCGGCGCGCTGGCCGGCGAGGTGGTCGGCTCGACCGACGTCGGGCTGCCGATCGGTCCGGCGGGCAAGGCGGCGCTGCTGCCGGCCAACCTGACCGCGTTCGGCGAGGGCCTGTCCCTGCCCCAGGAGGAGGTGCGGCTCTACCTGGCCCTGCGCGAGGCCGCGCACCAGCGCCTGTTCGTGCACGTGCCGTGGTTGCGGCAACACCTGTTCGGCGCCGTCGAGGCGTACGCGCGGGGCATCAAGGTGGACATGAGCCGCCTGGAGGAGGCCGCGGGTCGGATCGACCCGAGCAACCCCGAGGCGCTGCAGGAGGCGTTCTCGCAGGGGCTGTTCGAGCCCGAGGAGACGCCGGAGCAAAAGACCGCGCTGTCCAGGCTGGAGACGGCCCTCGCACTGGTGGAGGGCTGGGTCGACGCGGTCGTGCACAGCGCGGCGGCGCCGCGGCTGCCCTCGGCGGGCGCGCTGCGCGAGACGCTGCGTCGGCGCCGGGCCACGGGCGGTCCGGCCGAGCAGACCTTCGCCACGCTGGTGGGCCTGGAGTTGCGCCCGCGCCGGCTGCGCGACGCGGCCCGGTTGTGGGCCTCGCTGGCCGACGCGCGCGGCGTGGACGGGCGCGACGCGGTGTGGCAGCACCCCGACCTGCTGCCGACCGCGGCCGACCTGGACGACCCCGACGGCTTCGTGCACCACGCCGAGCTGGACCTGTCCGGTCTCGACGCCGAGTTGGACGCGGACCTGGACTCGCTGGAGTCGAAGGGCGAGGCGAAGGGCGAGCCGAAGGCCGACGACGCCGAGCCCGAGGCGAACGGCGACGACGACAAGCCGAAGGGCACCGACGGCGACAAGGGGCCCGCCGCGTGAGCCTTCGGGTCGCGACGGCCGACGCGTTGTCCGCGTGGCACGCGCCCGACGATCGTGCCGACGGGCTGCGCCGGGCCTACCTGGAGCATCTGGCCAGGTACGAGGACGGCATGCTCAAGGCCTGCCGCGCCGGGCACGTGACGGCGAGTGCGCTGATCGTGGATCCGGCCGGCGGTCGGGTGCTGCTGACCATGCACGCGAAGATCCTCCGGTGGTTGCAGACCGGCGGGCACTGCGAGCCGGGTGACCGCACACCGGCCGAGGCGGCGCTGCGCGAGGCGCATGAGGAGTCCGGGATCGCCGGTCTGACCCTGCTCGCCGACGGCGCGCCGGTCTACCTCGACCGGCACGACACGCCGTGCGCGGTGCACCTGGACGTGCAGTACGCGGCGCTGGCCCCGCCCGGCGCGACCGAGGTGATCAGCGAGGAGTCGCTGGACCTGCGCTGGTTCGCGTTCGACGCGCTGCCGGCGGACACGGACGACTCGGTCCGCGCGCTGGTGAACCGGGCCCGCGCCCTGGTCTGAGGCCCGCGCTCCGAGCAGCGGCCGCGAGGAAACCGAAGGGGCGCCCGACCGGTGATCGGTCGGGCGCCCCTTCGGCGTCGCTGCTGCCGGCTTCCCGGCCCGGGTGCTATTGGCCCCAGGTGTTGCCGCGGACCCCGCCGTCCTGGCCCAGGCCGCGGTTGGCGAGGTAGCCGCCGGGCTGGATGAACTCGACCGGCGGGAGCAGTTCGCTGGGCTGGACCACCACGTAGCCCTCGCCCATGAAGGCCATGTTCCAGCCCTCGCCGGTGCCCCGGCGGCGGCGGTAGATCCGGGCCGAGTTGGTCTGCGCCTGCATGCTGATCTGCAACCGGGAGCTCCACGCGATCACCGCGTCGGCGTCCGCGAACACCTCGGCGCCGTGGGTGACCCGCATGATCAGCGGCTTGCCCGAGGTCATCAGCGCGATCTTGCCGTTGCCGCTGATGTCGAGGTTGTACGACCCGGCGCCGGCGACCGACTGGGCGCTCTCGATCGCGACCACGTTCCAGCTCAGCGTGCTGTCCAGGGCCAGTACGTACTGCCCGTCCACGCTCAGTCCCTCGAAGTCGAGGTCGAGCACGTGGATCGACTGGGCCATGTTGGCCAGCCACATGGTGCCGGTGCCCTGCGCGCGCATCAGCTGGAGCTGTTCGCCCGTGGCCGCGGCGGCCTGCTGTTCGGCGCCGCTGCGCAGGTTTCCGTCGAAGTCGATCGCGCCCTGGTAGGCCACCATCGAGCCGACCCGGGCCAGGCAGTGGTCCGGGTGCCCGTTGCCGAGCTGGACCTTGAGCATGTGCTCGTTCTGCAAGCTGTACCGCTCGGGGTTGTGTACCGGCGCGTGGCCGAAAAGCGAGCTCTGCACGGTGTTCCTCCTTGGCTCGCGGTCAGCCGCGCACGTGGAAACGGTCGGTGGCGTCCTCGGCCGGTTGCACGACGACGAAGCCGTTGCCCTTGAAGGACACCTGCATCGCCTCGCCGGAACCGCGCCCGACGATGCCGCCGAGGCGCATCGAGCGTTTGGTGCCGACCTTGAGGCTGGTGCTCCACGCGACCAGCGCGTCGGGGTCGACGTAGGTCTCGCGCTCGGCCGGGTTGAGCACCACCGGGGTGCCGCGCGTGGTGATCGCCACCCAGCCCTGACCGGACAGCTCCATGTTGAACAGGCCGTTGCCGCTGAACTTCGCGGTGACCCCGCTCACCATCTTGATCCGGTGTTCCAGGTTCTCGTCGAACGCGAGGATGTTGCTCGCGTTGACCGACAGGCCCTCACCCGGATTGAGCTGCATGATGGCCACGTCGGCGCCGTAGTCGGCGAAGTAGATGTCGCCCTGTCCGGTGCACCGCATCAACTGCATACGCTCGCCGGTGATCCCACCGGTCACCCGGCGCTGCATGCCCTGGCCGTACCCCTCGAAGGTGATGTAGCCCTCGTAGGCGATCATCGAGCCCTGCTTGGCCAGCACACCGGGTGCGCCGGGCTGGATGTTGGCCCGGCAGATCTTGTGGCCGTGCGCGCTCATCCGCGCCTGGGGGGCGGTCTGCCCGTACGCGGCGATCAGTTGCTGATCCATGTTCCCCTCACACCTCGTAGGGCTGGACGACGATGAAGTTGTTGGCCTGCGGCGGGCAGCGGAACTGCAGGTTGACCGTCTCGCCGCTGTGCCCGGGGAACGCGGTACGGCGCAGCCGCATCTGGGTCGTGGTGGAGACCTGCATCTGGGTACCGGTCCAGGCCACGATCGCGTTGCTGTCCGCGAAGGTCGGCCCCTGTACCGGCAGCACCAGCGGGATGCCCCTGGTCTTGATCACCACCGTGCCCTGACCGGTGAAGGTCTGCGCGAACAGCGCGCCGCCGGGGATGCCCACGCCCTCGACGCGGGCCGGCTCCAGGGTCAGCCCCTCGTCGAACGCGAGCACGTTGGCCACGTTGACGAACAGCTTGTTGCCCTGGAGTTCGACCATGTGCAGGTGCGCAGCGTCCTCGGCGAGGAACACCTCGCCGTTGCCCTCGCAGCGCATCAGTTCGAGCGACTGGCCGGTCTGCCGGTTGTCGAACCGGTTGCGCAGGCTCTGCCCCTGGAACTTGAACTTCACATCGCCCTGGTAGGCCACCATGACGCCCTGGCGGGCGATCACCTTGCCGCCGGAGACGTCGACGCGGACCATCTTGGGGTTCTGCTGGCTCCAGCGACCGCCGGCGGGCACCTCGCGGTACTGGTCGATGCCGTACTGGAAGGCGGGCTCGGGCGTCGCGACGCCGACACCCTGCATGCCGGGACCGGGGGGCATCCCCGGACCGGGGGGCATGCCCTGGCCGGGCGGCGGCCCGCCCGGGCCGCCGGGGACCGGCATCTGGAGCGTGGGCTGCATCGGGCCGGGCTGACCCTGGCCGGGGTAGCCGCCGGGTCCGGGCGGGCCGGGCGGCGGGTAGCCCCCGGGGCCGGGCGGCGGCGGGTAACCACCGGGCTGACCCGTGCCGGGGGGCGCGGGCGGCGCCATGTGCCCCTGGTGCGGTGTCTGGTTCGGGTTCGGGTAGCCGCCGGGGCCGGGCGGGGGCGGGTAGCCTCCCGGCGCGCCGTGCGGCGGCGTGCCCGGGCCCTGCTGGTACTGCGGCGGGCCGGGCGGTGGCGGGTAGCCGCCGGGGGCGCCGTGCGGCGGGGTGCCGCCGTACTGGGGCGGGCCGTCGTGCCCGGGCGGACCGGGCGGCGGACCGCCGTGCGGCATCGCGCCGACCGGCTGGGGCGCGCCGGGCGGCGGCCCGAAGTTCGGCGTGGGCGCGGGCGGGGGCGGCGGCGGGCCACCACCGGGCGGGCCGAAGGACGGCGGCGACTGGTGCTGCTGCGGCGGCACGCCGGCGCCGGGCGGGGCGAATCCGGGTGCGCCGCCGGGCGGCACCGGCGCGGGCGCGGACGCCTGCTCCGGCTCGTCCTCGGCGACCTCGCCGCCGAAGTTCTCCAGGAGCGCGCGCAGTCCGCCGTCGAAGCCCTGGCCGACGGCGGAGATCCGCCAGACGTCCTTCTTGTAGATGTCGGCGATCATCACCGCGCGCTCGGTGCTGAACTCGCGCCCGGTGAACGAGTAGCGCGCGACCTCCTGGCCGCCCGCCACGATCCGCAGATAGCCGGACCCGACCTGGGACATCACCCCGTCGCCGTCGATCGTCGCGGTGAACGCGAGCTTGTTGACGTGCGGCGGGACCCGATCGAGGGTCACCCGGAAGGACTCGGTGTCGCCGGCCTGCGCGCCGAGGAGTTGGATCGACTCCTCGGGCGACTTGGGCTGGTTGAAGAAGACGAAGTACCGATCGTCGGACAACCGCTCGCCCGCGTCCAACCCGAAGCACGCGATGTCGAACGTCAGCCCGGGGGCGTCCAACCGCACCCCGACATACAGATCGGTCCCCGCGGTCAGGTCGGACAGCTTCGACTTCTGTCCCTTCCTGAACTCGACCACTGTGTGGCTCCCTTCCCCGCTTTTCCGCCGCCGGCGGTGCGGGCGCCCACCACCTGGGTCCCCGCCGCGCTCGGCACGCTACAACATCGGCTCCGCCCCGGTCGGGGTACGGCTGCGCGCCGGGCGGGCCGCTCGTGCCCCCCGGCGGGCGTGTTTCCGCGACCGCTCCGTCCGCGTACGCGCCTCACGCTATACGCCCGAATCCGGCGCCGCGACGACTGTGCCGACCCGGATCCCGGTCAGCCGCGAGGCTTGCGGGCCGCCCGATCGCGCGTTGTCCCCGCCCGGGTACCGTCCGCAGCGGCGGTGCCCTTGCGGGCGCCGCGCGCACCGGCCGCAGGGGTGCGTCCCCGGGTCGACGCCGGCTGTTCGGCCCCGGTGCGCGGCGGCTCGGCGGCGGCCGGATCGGTGTCGGCCTCGTCGCTCATCGCCAGCCCGCTCGCGGCCGCGACGCCCTCCAGATATCCCCGCGCGCGTTCGGTGCGCGGATATGCGGCGAGCAGCGTCCAAAAACGCGGTCCGTGTCCGGGCACCAGCAAATGCGCCAACTCGTGCAGCAATACATAGTCGACGACATAGGTCGGCATGCCGCGCAGGCGGGTGGAGAGCCGGATGGTGCCGTCGACCGGTGTGCACGAACCCCAGCGGGTGTTCTGGTTGGCCACCCAGCGAACGCTCGCGGGCTCGGCCCGACCGCCGAGATAGCGGGCGGACAACTCCCGGGCGCGCACGGCCAGGTCCTCGTCACTGGGCCGTCGGCGGCGCTCCTGGGCGGCCAGGCGCTCCAGCATCACGCCGACCCAGCGTTTCTCCTCGGTCTGCGTCATGCGGCCGGGCAGCAGGACCACGGTTCGGTCCCCGTCCCGGTACGCCGATACGGTTCGTTTCCGTCGGGCGCTGCGACGCACCTCGACGGCACCCTGGTACGGGGCTCCGGACAGCATGTCGTGTCCGGCCCCGGGATCCGCGACCACAACCAGGACGTTAACCGACGGCACCGACAGGGCGCGCCCGCTTCGGGCCGGCGGGGGGTATTCCGCATCGCTTTTCGCGGGCATATTCGCGGGTATAAGCACTATTCGCGCAATAGCTCCCATTCCATTGTTCTGTGCCTAATATTTCCAAATAGCATATTCATACGCGGGCTGTGGACAACGAAATACCCGGGCCGGTCGCCGCCGGGCACGCTGGGGCCGGTCGAGGCCGGTGTGTCGGGCCTCGGTCGTCGCCGTCCGTCCGCGCGTACCGTCCCCTCGGAGGCCGCCATGCGTCCGCTGCTCAAGCCCGCCCTGCGTCGGCTCTGGCGCGATCGACAGACCCTGCAACTGGGCCTGGACCCGGCTCGGGCGGTGCTGCTGGGCGGGCTCGATCCGGTCACCACCCGCTTCGTGGAACACCTGGACGGCACCCGGGACCTGGCCCGGACCTACGAACTCGCCGATCGGGTCGGCCTGCCCCGCGCCCGGGCCGCGGCGGTGCTCGACCTGCTCGCCAGGGAGGACGTGCTCGAGGACGCGTCCGGGCGGCCCACCCCGGTGCCGGCGCTGCCGCACGAGCGGGCCCGGCTCGGCCCGGACCTGACCTCGCTGGCCCTGGTGCACGGCAGCGGCGGCGCGGGCCTGGCCGCACTGGACCGGCGCTCACGGGCGGTGGTGGCGGTGCACGGCGCCGGTCGGGTGGGCGCGGCGGTGGCCGGGCTGCTCGCCGCCGCCGGCGTCGGGCACGTGGTGCCCGCGGATCGCCGACCGGTGCGGGCGGGCGACGCGGGGCCGGTGGCCTACGGCTGGGACGCGGAGCGGCCACGCCGGGAGACCACCGTGCGGGCCGCGCTGCGCCGGTTGGCCCCGGGGGTGCGCTGCGCGCTGCCCGCCGGGCGGGGCACGCCCGATGTCGCGGTGCTGGTCCCGGAGGGCCGTCCGGATCCGGCCCCCGGAGCCCGGCTGATCCGACAGCGGGTGCCGCACCTGTACGCCGACATCCGCGAGACCACGGGGGTGGTCGGGCCGTTCGTCCTGGTCGGCCGCTCGGCCTGCGGTCGGTGTCTGGACCTGGCCCGCAGCGACCGGGATCCGGGCTGGCCGCGCCTGCTCGCCCAACTCGCGGCCGCGCCCGGTCCGGGCGAGCCGCCGTGCGACGTGGTGCTGGCCACCGAGGTCGCCGCCCGGGCCGCGCTCCAGGTGCTCACCTTCCTCGACGGCGGGCTGCCCACCACCGTGGACGGGACGGTGGAGATCGAGCTGCCCGACGGGCTGACCCGGCGCCGGAGCTGGGCGCCGCACGCGCGCTGCGACTGCGGCGCCACCCGCCCGGCGCAAGACGTGGGCCCCATCACACATGCCGCGCCGCCGAGTCGGACACAATGGGTCGCGTGAGCGATCTTCCGCGCAGGGCCGTCACCCGCACCGCAAAGCTCGCGTCCCTCCCGCTGGGGGTGGCCGGCCGGGCGACACTGGGCCTGGGCAGGCGCATCGGCGGCAGACCGGCCGAGATCGTCGCGGCGGAGCTGCAGGCGCGCACCGCGCAACAACTCTTCAAGGTGCTCGGGGAGTTGAAGGGCGGCGCGATGAAACTCGGGCAGGCCCTGTCGGTGTTCGAGGCGGCGCTGCCCGAGGAGGTGGCCGGGCCCTACCGCTCGGCCCTGACCAAACTTCAGGACGCGGCGCCACCGATGCCCGCGCGCACCGTGCACAAGGCACTCGCGGACAACCTCGGCGACGACTGGCGCACGTTGTTCGAGGAGTTCTCCGAGACGCCCGCGGCCGCCGCCTCGATCGGCCAGGTGCACCGGGCCGTGTGGCACGACGGCCGCACGGTCGCGGTCAAGATCCAATACCCCGGGGCCGGCGACGCGCTGATCTCCGACCTCAACCAGCTCGGCCACGTGGCCCGCTTCGCCGGCGCGCTGATCCCGGGCATCGACGTCAAGCCGCTGATCGCCGAACTCAAGGCCCGGGTGGCCGAGGAGCTCGACTACCAGCTGGAGGCGGAGGCGCAGACCGCGCACGCCGTGGAGTTCGACGGCGACCCCGACATCTTCGTGCCGCACGTGGTGCACCAGACCGAACGGGTGCTGATCACCGAGTGGATGGACGGCACACCGCTGTCCAAGGTGATCGACAAGGGCACCCGGGAGGAGCGCGACCGAGCCGGGCACATGCTCACCCGCTTCCTGTTCTCCGGTCCGGCCCGCACCGGCATGCTGCACGCCGACTCGCACCCGGGCAACTTCCGGCTGCTGGCCGACGGGCGCCTGGGCGTGTTGGACTTCGGCACGGTCAACCGGTTGCCCGAGGGGCTGCCCGAGCCGATCGGCCGGGCCTTCCGCCTCGCGCTCGACGGCGACGCGGACAGCGTCATGCAGGTGTTGCGCACCGAGGGCTTCGTCAAGCCGTCGATCAAGCTGGACGCCGGCGAGGTGCTGGACTACCTGCTGCCGTTCCTGGAGCCGGCCGAGGTCGAGGAGTTCACCTTCACCCGGGCGTGGATGCGCGAACAGGGCGCGCGGATCGGCGACCCGCGCAATCCCGCCTCCGCGCTGGCCCGCCAGCTCAACCTGCCGCCGAGCTATCTGCTGATCCACCGGGTCACGCTGAGCACCATCGGCGTGCTGTGTCAGCTGGGCGCCACCGCCCCCTTCCGCGAGGAACTGGCCACCTGGCTGCCCGGCTTCGAAGACGACTACGAGGCCGAGGAGTTCGACTTCTCCCTCGAGGCGATCGAGGAGTTCGAGGACATCGAGGAGATCGAGGACGACCCGGCCGACCCACCGGCCCCGAAGAACGCGCCGGGCGACGCGGACACCGCCGGTCGTTAGGCACCGTCCGGCCGGTCGGCCCCGGCGCCGATCCGCGAACGCCGAAGGGCGGGCGCCCCCTTGGTGGGGTGCCCGCCCTTCGGCGTTCGCGGATCGGCTCGACTACATGACCGCGATGGCCAGCGCCCGGCGCGCCCGCATGGAGGCGACCTCGGCCCGACGACGCATCCTGCGCGCCATCCGGACGTGGTACGCCCTACGTTGGAGCTCCGCCTCGCGGAGCTCCTGATCCATCCGAGCCCTCGCCAGGGCTTCGTTGATCAGATGCAACTCCCGGCTCCTGTCCATGGGAAGAACTGCGTTCGTGTCGTGAATGTGCTTCATGGGTTCCTGCGCGTACGCGCGATCTCTGGTCCTGGTGCGTCGGGGTCCCGCCGGGGGGGTCACGCGGCGACCTCCGTCTTGCGCGGACGGCCACGGGGACGCTTGCGGGCGACGACGACGCCCTGCACGAAGAGCTCGCCACCCCACACGCCCCAGGGCTCGCGGCGCTCGAGCGCGCCCTGCAGGCACATCTCGCGCACCGGGCACTCGCGGCACAGGGCCTTCGCGTACTCGACGTCCTCCGGGGACTCGGCGAAGAAGACCTCGGGGTCGTAGGAACGGCAGGGGATCGTGGACTCGAGCTGCTCGACGTCCTCGAAACCGGTGAGGGTCATCAGGTCTACCTCCGATGTCGCTGTGGCTGTACTGCCGGGTGCGGGGGGTTTGCCGTGGGGCACGTGGTGCTCCTGTGATTCGTGGGACTCGCGTCCCCGGTGGTCGCTACTCGGTTTTTGCTGACAGCCGACAAAAGACAAGGGCCGCGGATCCCGGTGTTCGGGATTCCGCGGCCCTGGAGGGTGCCGACCTGACGTCTCGTCAGGTCCTGTTCCTCCAGGACGGATACCCGTTGTTCCCGGCAAAGCCGGCCATGGTCATGCCACTGGCCCGCTGCGATTCCTGCTTCTGCGCCTGCTCGCAAGCCGCCGCGCTCGACGGTCGCTCGTCGCGACGCGCCTTCGCTGCCTGCTCGCCTTGCCACGGACCCTCGGCGCTGTCCGCCAGACCGACGAGACCTGAGGCGCCCGCTGCTGCGGACACACCACTGCCGTTGCCGCGCAGTCGCGCGGAGGCGGTGATCAGGGCATCGGTCCCGGCATAGGACGTCACCACGGGGAGCCCGGCCAGGCCGGACGTGGACACGGAGAGATCGGCATGCGACAGCTTGGCGGAGCCCACCGACACCACGACCGGAGTGACGGCGAACGCCTGACGCTGGGCTTTCAGGTTCCTGGTAATCACGACGTTCACCTCCTTCCGAGAGGGTTTCGGGGCAACACCGCAGGGGTGCTTCCAGGTTTCATGGACGAGCACGGTCGAACGTTCCGACCGTGCTCGTGAGCGTAGATGCGGTTTGGAGCAAGGCGCAAACGATTTATTGCATGGCCCTCGTCACTCGAGGGAAACCCCTCGCATCTCACCCCGCGTCGGGGGCATCCTCGATGGCCGACTCGTGGTCCTGTTCGACCTCCGGAATGTGCCCATAGTCGTCCGGATCGGGCTCGATCGCCAGGTCGTGGCCGGCGCACAGCGCGAGCACGTCGTCACCGAATCGCTCCAGCTTGGTCCGGCTCACCCCCGGAATCGCGGCGAGTTGGCGCTCGTTGAGCGGACGGGTCTCGGCGATCGCGGTGAGCGTCGCGTCGGTGAAGACCACGAAGGCGGGCTGGCTGTGCTCGTCGGCCCGGCGCAGTCGCCACTCGCGCAGTCGGCCGAGCAGGAACTCGTCCACGTCCGACGGGCAGTCCAGGCAGCGACCGATCTTGCGCTCGGCGGCGTCCTGGAGTGCCCGCGCGCACACCCGGCAGCGCACCGGGCCGACCTTGCGCCGGGGCCGGGCCGCACCGCCCGGGCTCGCCCCGGTGCCGGGCGAGCGGTACGCGTCGGGCCGCGCCGAGCCGAGGCCGCGCCCGCCGTCGGGGCCGCGCAGCCCGTCCAGGAACCGCGACGCCGCACGCCCGCGCCCGCCCGGGGTGCGCGCCAGCGACCAGGACAGGGTCAACCGCTCACGCGCCCGGGTCACCCCGACGTAGAGCAGCCGGCGCTCCTCCTCGATCTTGTCCGGGGTGTCGGCGTAGGAGATCGGCATCATGCCCTCGTTGAGGCCGACCAGGAACACCGCGTCCCACTCCAGCCCCTTGGCCGCGTGCAGCGACGCGAGGGTCACGCCCTCCACCGTCGGCGCGTGCTGGGCGCTCGCCCGCTCGGCCAGCTCGACGGTGAAGTCGCGCAGCGACGCCTGCGGCCGCTTGACCGCGAACTCCTCGGCCAGCCGGACCAGCGCGGCCACCGACTCCCACGTCTCCCGGGCCTGGCCGGATCCCGCGGGCGGCTCCGCGCTCCAGCCGGTGCCGCCGAGCACCGCGCGCACCTCGGCGGCCAACGGCCCGGCCTCCGCGTCGGTGCCGCCGGAGATCGCGTGCGCGCGCAGGAAGCCCATCGCCTGCCGGATCTCGGGCCGCTCGAAGAACCGTTCGGCGCCCTTGAGCAGGTAGGCCACCGACTGGTCGGCGAGCGCCTGCTCGTAGGACTCGGACTGCGCGTTGGTGCGGAACAACACGGCGATCTCGGCGGGCCGCACCCCGTCGTCGATCAGCGCGCGGATGCGCTTGGCGGTGCTCTCCGCCTCGGCCTGTTCGTCGGCGTGCTCGACGAAGTCGGGCTCCGGGCCGGTGCCGCGCTGCGAGATCAGCTGCAACCGGTGCTTGGCCGCCTCGCCGCCGGCGCGCGCGAGCAGCCGGTTCGCCAGGCCCACCACCTGCGGGGTCGAGCGATAGTCGCGGACCAGCTCGACCAGCTTCGCGTCGGGATGGCGGCGGCGGAATCCGAGCAGGTAGGCGGGTGTGGCGCCGGTGAACGAGTAGATGGTCTGGCTCGCGTCGCCGACCACGCACAGGCTGCGGGCCCCGGTCGACCACAGGTCGAGCAGGCGCTGCTGGAGCGGGTTGACGTCCTGGTACTCGTCCACGGTGAAGTGCCGGTATTGCGCCTGTACCGCCTCGCGCACCTCGGGCCGCTCGTCGAGCAGTCCGATGGTGAGCAACAGCACGTCCTCGAAGTCCATCCGGCCCTTGCCGGACTTGATCTTCTCGTAGGCCGCGTAGACGTGCGCGATCTCGGCGGCGGCGCGCGGCGGCTTGCGGCCCGCCGCGAGCACCGCGCCCGGGTAGTCGTCGGGCGCGGTCTGGGTGGCCTTGGCCCACTCGATCTCGCCGGTGATGTCGCGCAGCTCGGCCCGATCGGCGCGCAGCCGGCAGTGCGCCACCGCGTCGCGGACCAGCATGATCTTGGTCTCGACCAGCTGCGGCGGCGGCCCGCCGAACACTTTCGGCCAGAAGTAGGACAGCTGGCGCAGCGCCGCCGAGTGGAACGTACGCGCCTGTACGCCCGGGACGCCCAGGTCGCGCAGCCGGCCGCGCAGCTCCCCCGCGGCCCGCGCGGTGAAGGTGACCGCCAGGGTCTGGCCCGGCTGCATCGCGCCGGAGAGCACGCCGTAGGCGATCCGGTGGGTGATCGCCCGGGTCTTGCCGGTGCCCGCGCCCGCGAGCACGCACACCGCGCCGTCGACGGCCTCGGCCACCCGCCGCTGCTCGGGATCGAGCGCGTCGAGGACGTCGTCGGGGGAAGCGATCATCGGCACATCCTCTCAGGCATCGCGCCGCACCGAGGCCGGTTGTGCACAGCGGCCCCGATGTCCACAGGTCGGCAGACCCGGTGGAATCAAACCGAGGGGGCGCACGTTTGGCTTGGGGACAGCCGTTCCCGGACCGGGCGAACACAAAGGAGCGCATGACGATGTCGGCCCCCGTGACGATGTACAGCACGACCTGGTGTGGCTACTGCCGCCGGCTGAAGAGCCAGATGGAACGCGAGGGCATCGCCTACACCGAGGTGAACATCGAGCAGGACCCCGCGGCCGCCGACTTCGTGATGAGCGTCAACGGCGGCAACCAGACCGTGCCGACGCTGGTCATCCTGCCCGCCGACGGCGGCGCGCCGCTGTGGACCGCGACCAACCCGAGCCTGGCCCAGGTCAAGGCCGCCGTGTCGGAACTGGCCGCCTGAGCACACCCCCCTAGCGCGTGTCTTCAGACCCCCGTCGTGGAGCCCGACGGGGGTCTGAAGACACGCGCTAGCACGGTCTCCCCGGCCGGGTCGGCGACGAGGACTCGTCGCCGACCCGGCAGGAGCGTGTTCACCCCGCGCTCACCAGTGGTTGTCGTCGTCCAGCGGGCCGCCGTACCACTTCTCGATCAGGTACCGGGCGATGGACAACGACCCGGGCATCAGTACCTCGCCCGTGTCGATCGCCTCCTTGAACTCGGCGCGGTCGAACCAGCGGGCCTCGGCGATCTCCTCGCCGTCCACGTGCACCCTGTCGTCCACCGCGTAGGCCATGAAGCCCAGCATCAGGCTGGAGGGGAACGGCCACGGCTGGCTCGCCACGTAGGTGGTGGCCGACGTCACCACGCCGACCTCCTCGTGCAGTTCGCGCGCCACCGCCTGCTCCAGCGACTCGCCGGGCTCGACGAAGCCCGCGAAGGTGGACCAGCGCCGCTCGGGCCACTGCGGTTGGCGGCCGAGCAGGCAGCGGTCGTCCCGGTCGAGCACGAGCATGATCACCGCCGGATCGGTGCGCGGGTAATGCTCGGTGCCACAGGCCGGGCAGCGCCGCACGTGCCCGGCCGCGGCCGACTCGGTCGGCTGCCCGCAGCGGGCGCAGAAGCGGTGCGTGCGATGCCAGTGGTGCAGCCCGGTGGCGTGCACGAGCAGCCCCGCGTCCCGGTCGTCGAGCAGCGTGCCCAACTCGCGCAGACCGCCCTCGTGTCCGTCCTCGGCGGGCTCCGGCAACTTCTCGACGTCCACCGCGAAGTACGCCACGCCGGCCTCGTCGAGGCCGAGCAACCGCCGCTCGCCCACCGGCGCGCTCGCCGCGTCGACCAGGAGCAGGCGGGGTTCGCCCGCCTCGCCCGACCAGCGCGCCCGGCCCTGCGCCAAAACCAGTACGCGCGTGTCGGGCCGCGCCCACGCCGCGTCCAGCCACGCCTGGTCCAGGCGGTGTTCGGACGCCCGGTCGAGCGCGGATCGGGCCAGTGCCTGCCCGGCGACGGGCTTGGGGCGGATCAACGCTCGTCCCTCCCCGCCGCGGCGTCGCGCCGACTCGCGGCCAGCTCTTCCCACAGATACGCGGCGGCCTCCGCGCCCTTGAGCAGCAGCGGCTTCTCCACCTTCTCGTCGATCGAGTGCCAGCCGTCGTCGGGCAGCGAGACGCCCAGGAAGACCACCGGCGCGCGCAGCACGTCCTGAAGATCCGCCTCCGGCCCGGAGCCGCCCTCGCGGGTGTACAGGATCTCGGTGTCGAACGCGCGGCCCATCGCCCGCACCACCGCCCGCAGCGCGGGGTGGTCGAGCGGGGTCAGGCAGGGCCGGACGCCGGTACCGAAGTCCAGCTCGCAGCGGATCCCGGCGGGCACCCGCTCGCTCACCCACGCGCGCACGACCCGCTCGATCTCGTCCGGGTCCTGCCGGTCCACCAGCCGGAAGGACACCTTCGCGTGCGCCGAGGTGGGCACGATGGTCTTGCGACCGGGGCCGATGTAGCCGCCCCAGATTCCGTTGACCTCGGCCGTCGGGCGCGCCCACACCCGCTCCAGGGTGCTGTAGCCGGCCTCGCCGGCCGCCGCGCCGGACTTGGCGTTGCCCAGCCACACGCTCTCGTCGAACGGCAGCTTGGCGAACGACTCCCGCTCGTACTCGGTGAGTTCGCCGACCCCGGAGTAGAAGCCGGGGATGGTGACGTGCCCGTCCTCGTCGTGCAGCGCGGCGATCAGCCGGGCCAGCGCGGTCGCCGGGTTGGGCACCGCGCCGCCGAAGGAGCCGGAGTGGATGTCCGCGCTCGGGCCGTGGAAGTCGATCTGCACCTCGGCGAGGCCGCGCATCCCGGTGCAGGTGCTGGGGGTGTCCGCGCCCCACATCCCGGTGTCGGAGACCACCACGACGTCGCAGGCGAGCCGGTCGCGACGCTCGCGCAGCAGCGCCGCCAGGTGCGGCGAGCCGGATTCCTCCTCGCCCTCCACGATCAGCTTCAGATTCACCGCGGGGGTGGTACGCCCGGTCGCCGCCAGGTGCGCGCGCACCCCGAGCAGGTGGAACAGGACCTGCCCCTTGTCGTCCGCGGCGCCGCGCGCGTACAGCCGGTCGCCGACGTCGGTCGGCTCGAACGGCGGCGTGCTCCATCCGTCGGCGAGCGCCGCAGGCTGCACGTCGTGGTGTCCGTACACGAGCACCGTCGGCGCGTCCGGGTCGGCCGATGGCCACTCGGCGAACACCGCCGGCAGCCCGGGCGTCTCCCACACCTCGACGGTGGGGAAGCCGGTGTCGAGCAGCGCGCCGCCCAGCCACCACGCGCTGCGGTCGACGTCGGCCGCGGCCGCGGGGTCGCCGGAGATCGAGGGGATGGCCAGCCAGGTGCGCAGATCGGCGAGGAATTCGTCGGCGTGGGCGCCTATGTATTCGACGACGCCGCGGTCGGTGATGCTCATGGATTCGACCATATGCCCGACCCCCGCGCAGGCGGGACGCGGCCGTCTCCGGGCGGAAAGCACACGGCAGGGCGGCGGGCGGGTTACCGTCGGCCGATGACCACGTTGCGTGTCGCGACCTTCAATCTCCTGCACGGCATGGACCTCGCCGACGGCGCGTCGGACCCGGACCGGCTGCGCGCCGCGCTGGCCGATCTGGACGCCGACATCGTGGCCCTGCAGGAGGTGGACCGGCACCAGGAGCGCTCCGGCGGCGCCGACCAGGCGGCGATCGCGGCCGAGGCGCTCGGCATGTCCCAGTGGCGCTTCCTGGCCTCGGTGCACGGCGTCCCGGCGCCGGTGTCGGGGTGGACGGAGGAGCCGCCGGTGCCGGGCGAGCGCAGGGTCTACGCGGCGGACGAGCGGGGCGAGGGCGGCCCCGGATACGGCATCGCGCTGCTGTCCCGGCTGCCGGTTTCGCGCTGGCGGGTCCGGCGTTTCCCGGCCGCGCCGCTGAGCCTGCCGCTGCGGGTGCAGGGCCGGCCCGGCCTGACCCGGGTGCCGGACGAGCCCCGGGGCGTGCTCGCGGCGGTGGTCGAGGGCCCGCACGGGCCGTTCACGGTGCTCGCGGCGCATCTGTCCTTCGTACCCGGCTGGAACATCTCCCAGCTCGCCCGGATCCGCCGCTCCACCGCCGACCTGCCCGGTCCGCAACTGCTGCTCGGCGACTTCAACCTGCCCGGCCGGATCCCGCAGGCGGTGGTCGGCCGGCGCGGACGCGGCGCGGGCGCGGTGCGCTGGCGCTCGCTGGCCCGGGTGCCCACCTACCCCTCGTACCACCCGAGGGTCCAGTTCGACCACGTGCTCGGACACGGCATCGGCCCCGAGGCGGTGCGCCGCACCGAGGCGGTCCGCCTCGGCGTCTCCGACCACTGCGCCCTGGTGGTCGAGTTGAAGGTGGGCTGAGCCCGGGCGTCAGGCGCTGAGCCGGGCCCCGCGCAGTTCCTCGTGGCGAACCACCACCGGGGTGTACTCCAGGAGCACCATCGCCGCGTCGTCCTGGAGCGGTCGGCCCACGTGTCGCTGCACGTCGGCCTCCAGCCGGTCGAGGGTGTCCTCCACGCCGGGCAGCGAATCCGGCGCCCGATCGGGCAGCGGGTAGAACTCGCCGGCCGGGTTGCGCGCCTCGATGATGCCGTCGGTGTACAGCAGCAGTCGGTCCCGCGGCAGCAGCGGCACCCGCAACACCGGCAGGTCGAGCCGGCGCAGGTCCATGATGCCCAGCGGCGGGGTCGGGGTCGGCGGGTCCAGCGCCTCCGCCCGCGCCGCGCGCAACAGCAGCGGCGCGGGGTGGCCGCAGTTGAGGATGTCCACGCACGCGGGCTCCGGCGGGAAGCCGAGCAGGATCAGCGTGACGAACTCCTCGTCGTTCTCGCCGAGTCGCCGCTCCAGGCTGGCCGAGAGCCGGCGGGCCACGCCGGGCAGGTCCGGCTCCTCGTAGGCCGCCTCGCGGAACGCGCTGAGCACGGCGGCGGCGGTGCGCACCGCGCCGAGGCCCTTGCCCCGCACGTCGCCGATCGCCACGCGGATGCCGAACGGCGTGGGCACCACCTCGTACAGGTCGCCGCCGATCCGCGCCTCGGCCGCCGCCGCGCGGTAGCGCACGCCGACGGTGAGCGGGCCCACCGTGCCGGGCACCTGGGGCAGCAGCACCTCCTGGGCCGCCTCGGCCACGCTGCGCACCTCCTCGATGGTGCGCTCCTGGCGCATGCGCACGTGTACGCCCAGCCACGCGGTGGTGGTCACCAGCGCGACCGAGACCAGCGTGACGTACGGTTCGCCGCCGCCCCGGCCCTGGCCGAGCGCGGCCAGCGCCACCGAGACCACGGCCGCGACACCGCCGGTGATCAGCGGGCCGCGCGGCGCCGTCTGGGTGAGCCCGGACAGCGCCGGCGCCACCGCGAGCAGCGGACCCACGTGCACGTTCTCCGGGGTCGCGGCGGCGAGCACGACGACCGCGAGGATCACCAGGAAGGGCAGCAGGCGCAGGATCAGGTCGATCACCGGCAGCAGCGGTCGATCACCCGCAACGCCGACGAGCCGCAGTGCCCGCCTCGTCTGTGCTGTTCCGCGCACCGGTGCCGTTTCCCGTCCCGTTCGAAGTTCGCCGTCGTGTCGATCCTCATAAACCATACGAGTGTCGGAATCCGGCCGCATCGGCCCATCCTCACCGTTGCCGGGTTTCCTCCGGATCAACGCGCCGGATCGTCGCCCGGTTCATCGGCTTCCAGGAACAACTGTTCCAATTCGTCCCGGCCGGGCAGCCCTCTGGGCCGGACGAGTTCCCCGGAGCGCACGTAGAGGAAGGCCGCCGATACCTTCTCCAGCGGCACGTCGGCGTATTCGGCCCAGGCCAGCCGGTAGACGGCGAGCTGGAGCGGGTCCGCGTCGTGGACCCGGTTGGTCTTCCAGTCGACCACCTCGAACCCGTCCCCCTCGCGGTAGACCGCGTCGATCCGGCCGCGCACGATCCGGCCGCCGAGGAACAGCTGGAAGGGCGCCTCGACCCGGTGCGGGGCGCGCCGACCGTAGGGCGTGCGCAGGAACGCCTCCTGGAGCGCGAGCAGATCGGCCTCGTCGGTGATCTCCTCGTCGGCCGCGCCCGGCAGGTCGTCGGGTTCGAGCAGCGGGCGCTCGCCGAACAGCGACTCGACCCAGGCGTGGAAGCGGGTACCGCGCCGGGCCGCCGGGGCGGGCGGGCGCGGCATCGGCCGGGCCAGCTCGCGCGCGAGCCCGTCGGGGTCGTTGGACAGGCGCAACATCTGGGACGCGGTCAACGTCGCGGGCAGCGGCACCTCGCGCACCCCGGACCGGCCGCGGCGCAGTTCCTCGGCCAGCCGGACCAGGTCCCGGTCCCACGACTCGATCAGGGCCAGCTCGTCCGGGGTCGGCCCCGGGTGGAACCCGGGCGCCGGGCCCTCCACGGCGGGGTGCCCGGCACGCACCTCGTCCACGTGCTCGGCGGCGTCGTCGTGATCGGGCGAGGGCAGCGAGGAACCGGGGCCGGCCTCGGGCTCGGGTTCCGGCTCGGAGCCCGGGTCGACCGGCGGCGGGGGCTCCTCCTCCGGCGGCGGCGCGTCCTGCTCCGGGTCGTCCGGGACATACGCCTCGTAGGCCTCGACGGGCACCTGCTCGTCGTACCCCCGGACCGGCCCGAATTCCGGCTCCACCGACGGATGCTCCGCCGCGTGGTCGACCCGGCGCGACGCCTCGCGCCGGGCCAGCTCCGCGAGTACGGCGTCGGCCGCCCGGCGGCGCTCGATCAGCGCGGTCGCATCCAGCGGCAGCGGCCAGGCGTGCTCGACGACGTCGGCCAGGTGGGGATTGGCCGACTCGGCGGGCTCGGGCGTCCACACCTCGACCGTGCCGTTGCCCGCCAGGCAGTGGTCGCGCAGTCGGGTGAGGAAGTCGGACGGCCCGCGCGGCTTCTTCTGGGTGGGGCCCCACCAGTGTCCGGACCCGATCAGGAGTTGTTTGGGCCGGGTGAAGGTGACGTAGCCCAGCCGCAGCTCCTCGGTCTCCTGGTGCTCGCGCATCGCCGCGTCGAACGCCTTGAAGCCCTTGGGGGTCAGGTCGGGCAACACCGCGAGCGCGGCGGCGTCGCCGCGCAGCGGGTGCGGCAGGGCCCGGCCGTTGGTGATCCACTTGGCCTGCGTGCGCACGCTCGGGAAGACGCCGTCGATCAGTCCGGGGACGGCGACCACCTCCCACTCCAGGCCCTTGGACTTGTGCGCGGTCAGCACCTTCACCGAGTCGCCGGCCGTGGGCAGGCTGCCGTCCAGGCCCTTGTCGTGCTCGGCGGCGGTGCGCAGGAACGCCAGGAACGCGGTCAGCGAGGGATCGCCGTCCAGGTCGGCGAAACCCGCCGCGACGTCCAGGAACGTGTGCAGCGTCTCCCTGCGGCGCGCGGCCAGCGCGCCCGGCGAGGCGGACAGCTCGACCTCCAGGCCGGTGCCCGCGAGTACCCGGTGCAACAGGTCCATCAGCGGCTCGCCCAGGTGCCGGCGCAGATCGCGGATCTCGGTGGCCACCCGGGCGAACCGGCGGCGGGCCTCGGCGGAGAACGGGTACTGCTCGCCGGGGTCGGCGAGCGCGTCGGAGAGCGAGACCACCTCGGTCGGGTCGATCCCGGCCACCGCCTCCTCCAGGCGGGCGTCGGCGTCGTCGGCGCCCGCCCGCTCGACCCGGACCAGTTCCGCGGCCCGGCGGCCGAGCAGGGCCAGGTCGCGCGGCCCGATCCGCCAGCGCGGCCCGGCGAGCAGTCGCACCAGCGCGGAGTTGGCCGTCGGGTCGTCCAGCACCTCGCAGGTCGCCACCAGGTCGGCCACCTCGGGCAGGTGCAGCAGCCCGGACAGCCCGACCACCTCGACCGGGATGTCGCGCCGCACCAGGGCGGCGTGGATGTCCGCGAAGTCGGCGGCGGTGCGGGCGAGCACCGCGACGTCCCCGGCGGTGATCGGGGCACCGTTCCGGTCCGGGACGGTGCCGATCGCGGTGCCGATCCGGTCCGCGAGCCAGTCGATCTCCTCGGCGTGGGTGGGCAGCAGCGCGGCGACCGTCCAGCCCTCGTGCTCGGCGCCGGGCCCCGCGCGCAGCGCCTCCACTCCGCTGTCGGGGGTGCGCAGCGGCGCCGACAGATCGTTGGCGAAGCTCAGGATCCGGCCGCCGCTGCGCCGGTTCTCGGAGAGCGAGTAGCGGGCGGCGGGGCTGCCGTCGCGGTGCGGGAAGTGCACCGGGAACTCGTGGATGTTGGCCACCGACGCGCCGCGCCAGCCGTAGATGGCCTGGCACGGGTCGCCGACCGCGGTGACCGGGTGGCCGAGCCCGAACAGGCCCTGGAGCAGCACACGTTGGGCCACCGAGGTGTCCTGGTACTCGTCCAGGAGCACCACCCGGTAGGTGTCGCGCAGGATCTCGCCGACCTCGGACCGCTCGCCGGCGATCCGGGCCGCGTAGGCGATCTGGTCGCCGAAGTCGAGCAGGTCGCGCCCGCTCTTGGCGCGCGCGTACGCCTCGACCAGTCGGCCCAGGTCGAGCCGGTTGCGGGCCGCGTCGGCGGCCTTGCGGGCGGCGGCGGAGGGTTTGGCGGCGGCCTCCGCCTCGGCCACGAAGGCCCGGTCCCACTCCCGCAGCTCCTCGACCGACACCAGGTGCTCGGCCAGTTCGCCGCCCAGGTGCAGCACGGCGGCCACCACGTCGGGCAGCCGGCCGGTGAGCGTGGGGAAGGGGCCGCGGGCGGTGCGCGCGGCCCGGGCGGCGAGCTGGAAGCGGGTGGCGTCGGCGAGCAGCCGGGCCGAGGGCTCCAGGCCGATCCGCAGGCCGTGCTCCTGGAGGAGGCGGCCGGCGAAGGCGTGATATGTGGACACGGTCGGCTCGCCGGCGTCCTCGTCGGCCGGGATCTCGCCGCCGCGCAGTTGCCCGATCGCCTTGCGCACCCGCTGGGCCAGCTCGCCGGCGGCCTTGTTGGTGAAGGTGAGGCCGAGCACCTGGTCGGGCCGGACCTGTCCGGTGCCCACCAGCCACACCACGCGGGCGGTCATCACCGTGGTCTTGCCCGACCCGGCCCCGGCCACGATCACGCCCGGCGCGAGCGGCGCGAGCACCGCGTCCAGCTGCTCCGGGGTGAACGGGATCCCGAGCAGCCGACACAGGTCGTCCGGGTCGGTCAGTACGGCGTGCACCGAGGAAGACTAGCCCCGCACGGCGACACGGACGGTCGCGGTGCGGGGCCGGTGCCTCGGGTGCGCCGGTCAGGCGTCCTTGAACTGCCCCTTCAGGTCTTCCTTGGTGAACGACTCGGCGGGAGCGGTGGGCTCGCACTTCTGCTTGCCCTTGGTGAACTTCGCCGTGGCGTTGTTCTTGCCCTCCGACTTGACCATGAACGGGTAGGGCTTGCCCTTCTCCTGGACGTAGAGGGTGGTGGTCTCGCCCTCGTCGTCCTTCTTGCTGAGCGGGATCACCTTCACGCCGTCGATCTTGACCGGCTCACCCTTGGTCACCCCGTCGGTGGAGCCGTCGAAGAAGTCGGTCATGGACGAGACGCCGTCGTCCTCCTCGTCGACCGGGGACTTCAGGTACTTGCCGGCCATCTTCGACACGACCTCGTCGAGCACGCGCTCCGGCACGAACTCGCCCATCATCATCTTCCAGAAGGGCGCCTCGGCCTTCATGTACTGGTCCTTGCCGATGAAGATCACCTCGACACGGTTGCCGTCGATCGTCATCGTGCCCTGCATGTCCGCACCGCTGCGGATGCACAGGTCCATCTCCATCTTCGTTTCCTCGTCCTGCCCGCTGCCGACCATCTTGAAGTCGGGGACCGACTTCAGCAGTCGCTGCGCCTCGTCGGCCAACGCCTTGGCGTCGGTGCCCGCGTTCGACTTCTGCTCCGAGCCGCCGCAGGCGGTCAGGCCGACGAGGGCGAGGGCGACGACGGGGACGATCGCGGCCATGCGTGAAGTGCGCACGAAACTCCTTGATGCGGGACCGGAACCCGGGAGCGGGGTTCCTGCGCACGAGTATGGCGATGGCAAAATCCGCACGTCCCACCACCCCCGCCCGGTATCGCCGGGCACCGGCGATCCGGCTACTCGACCGTCATCCGACCTTCCGGACGGGCACTGCAACAGCGACGGAAATCGCACCGGTCGCAGTGCGATCCCGCGGTCGGGGTGAACCGTTCGCCGATGATCCGACCGGCCACGTCGGCGAGCAGGCCGCCCACCCACGTACCCCCGTCCGGGTCGGGCAGCGGCGGGTCCTGGGCGAGCACCACCGGCTGCCCGGTCTCGCCCTTGTCCGCCGAACGCAACTGGATCAGCTCGGCGCCGCCGGAGCCGGGCCGGCCGTCGGCGAAGCCGGGCAGGTCGTCGAGCGCCCCGTTGGCGACCGCCACCTGGTACACCGCGAGCTGTGGATGCCCCTCGACCTCGGTCCGGGTCGGCGGCCTGCGACCGGTCTTGAAGTCCACCACGTACGCGAGCCCGTCCTCGCCGCGCTCGACCCGGTCCATCGAGCCCCGGACCACCACCCGGTACTCCCCCGCGGTCAGCTCGACCTCGAAGCCGTGCTCGGTGGCCGCGACGGTGCGGTGCCGCTCGTTGGTGTGCCACGACAGGAACCGCTCCAGGGCGGTGCGGGCCTCGTCCTTCTGCTGCTCGGACTGCCACGGCGCGTCGAACGCCAACGCGTCCCACACCCGGTCGAGCCGGTCCATCAGCACCGGCAGCTCCGCCGCGGTGGCACCCGTACCCACCTCGTCGGCGAGCGCGTGCACCACGTTGCCGAAGCCCAGCGCCGCCGAGCGCGGCGAGTCGGCGTGCACCTCACTGCCCAGGAACCAGCTCAGCGCACAGTCGCGCACCTTGGCCACCGAACTGCCGGACAGCCGCACCGGGTCCGCCGGGTCCCGGATCGGCACTCCCGGGTCGGTCGGCGCCACCAGGCCCCACCACCGGTCCGGGTGCGCGGCCGGCACCAGCGCGTGGCCCTCGTCGTCACGCAGATCCGCGAGCGCGGCCAACCGGCGCGCGGCGGCCCGGCGCAGCACGGCCGGCGCCAGCGGATCCACCGCCGCCGAGCGCAACTCGGCCACCAGCGCGGAGGTGGACAGCGGCCGCCGGGGCCGCTCCTTGACCTCCACCGGCGGCACACCCAGCTCCTCCAGGAACCGCGAGGGCTGATCGCCGTCGTCGTAGCTGGAGTCGACCGCGGTCACCACCAGCCGCTCCTGCGCCCGGGTGACCGCGACGTAGAACAACCGCCGCTCCTCGGCGAGCAGCGCGCCGGGCGAGAGCGGCTCGGCCAGCCCGTCCGAGCCGATCCGGTCGGCTTCGAGCAGCGAGCCCCGTCGGCGCAGGTCCGGCCACAGGCCCTCCTGCACCCCGTGCACCACCACCAGGCGCCACTGCAGGCCCTTGGCCCGGTGCGCCGTCAGCAGCCGCACCGCCTCGCCGCGCAGCGC
Organism: Embleya australiensis; assembly: GCF_051903075.1. Lineage (NCBI taxonomy): Bacteria > Bacillati > Actinomycetota > Actinomycetes > Kitasatosporales > Streptomycetaceae > Embleya > Embleya australiensis. The sequence goes on along the minus strand of NZ_CP182422.1, from coordinate 4,801,622 downwards.
GCTGTCGTCGAGGCGGTCGCCGGCGATCTCCTGGGCCTTCAACTCGGCCAGGAAGTTCAGCGCCCCCCGGTGGCCGGCCCGCTCCTCGGCCTTGGCCGCCACCTCGAACAGGGCCACCACCGCGTCCAGATCGCGGTCCGCGTTGCGCCCGGCGGTACCGCCGCGCAACACCGCGCGCTCCAGCCGGCCCGGCCACGGGGTGCCCTGCCACAACTCCCACAGCGCGTCCTCGGTGGTCCCGCCGCCCGCCAGCACCTCGCGCGCCTTGCGGATCAGCAGACCGAGCCGCAGCGCGCCGCCGCCGACCCGCTGCTCTATCCCCACCAGTTGCTCGGGCGAGGCCAGCGCGTCCCGGATCAGCTCGGCCGACGGCCGGGTGCCGGTCACCGTCGCGGCCGACGCGGCGCGCTCCTCGGCCCGCAACGCCCGCCCGAGCAGGCGCAGATCGCCCGCGTCGAGCCCGCCCAGCGGCGACTGCAACAACCCGCGCGCGGTCTCCGCGTCCAGCACGGTCGGGTCCGCCGCCACGTGCAGCGCGGTCAGCAGCGGCGCCACCGCCTGCTCGGCCGCGATCGGCAACTCGTCGCCGGCGATCTCGAGCGGCACCCCGGCGGCCGACAACGCCCGGCGCAGGCCCGGGATCGAGCGGGCGCCGGAGCGTACGAGCACGGCCATCCGCCCCCACGGCACGCCGTCCTCCAGGTGCGCGCGGCGCAGGATGTCGGCGGTGTTGTCCAACTCGGCGCCGGGTGTGGGATACGTGTACACCTCGACCCGGCTCGGGTCCTCGGCCCCCGACACCGACGGGATCAGCTCGCGGTGCGCGCGTACCCGATCGGCCGGCAGCCGGCTCAGCGCCATGCGCTGGGTGACCACGCGCGAGGCGGCGAGCAGGCCGGCCGGTGCCCGGCGCGAGGTGCGCAGCACCACGATGTCGGCGGGCTCGCCGTCGGCGCGCGGGAAGCGGTGCGGGAAGTCGAGGATGCCGTTCACGTCGGCGCCGCGGAACGCGTAGATGGACTGGTCCGGGTCGCCCACCGCGATCAGGTCCCGCCCGTCCCCGGCGAGCGCGGCCAACAGACGCACCTGTGCCGGATCGGTGTCCTGGTACTCGTCGACGAACACCGCCTTGTAGCGCCCGCGCAAAATCGCGGCGGTCTCCGGCTGCTCGGCCAGCAACACCGCGCGGTGCACGAGTTCGGCGTAGTCCACCACGCCCTGCGCGTCGATCACGTCCAGGTATTCGGCCAGGAAGTCGGCCGCGGCCCGCCAGTCCCGCCGCCCGGTGTCCTCGGCGAACCGGGCCAGCGCGTCCGGGTCGAGCCCTATCTCGCGGCTGCGTGCGATCACCGCGCGCACCTCGTCGGCGAAGCCGCGGGTGCCCACCGCCGCGCGCAGTTCGGTGGGCCAGGTCAGGCTGCCCTCCTCGACCCCGCCCGCGAGCAGTTCGCGCACGAACACGTCCTGCTCGGGGCCGGTGAGCAGGCGCAGCGGATAGCTGAACAACTCGGCCGGCTGGTGCTCGCGCACCAGGGCGTAGCAGAACGAGTGGAACGTGGTCGCGGTCGGCACCGTCGCGGTGCGTGCGCCGGCCGCGCGCAGTCGGGCGGTCAGCCGGTCGCGCAGTTCCCCCGCCGCCTTGCGGCCGAAGGTCAGGACCAGGATCTCCTCGGGCCTGATCCCGCGCGCGACCCGCTCGGCGACCGCCTCCACGAGCACGGTGGTCTTGCCGGTGCCGGGACCGGCGAGCACGAGCAGCGGGCCGCCCCGGTGCTCGATCACCGCCCGCTGGTAGGCGTCGGGGATCACGGGCGCGGGCGGGGCCACGGGAGTACGCCGCAGCCGGTACGCCGGGGTCGGGGTGGTCATCTGGCCGGGGGTGCCTTCGGGTCGCCGTCGAATCCTGCTGCTGCTCGGGCCGGGCCGGCCGCGTCACACGGGCCGTGCCGGGCGGCGCGCCGGGGCGAGCGTCGCCGGGCGCGGCACCGGGTCGCGACCTCGGAGAGGGTGGCCGCGCCCCGGTCGGCAGGGCGCGGCCGTTGCCCATCAGATCACATCCGGCTCTCCCGCCCGGGGAGCACACCCGCATCGCGGGTGCCCCGAGCACCGGCACGGCGCCCCGGTTCGTCCCCGATCGTCAGGGAATCGGGGGAAGTTCCGGCTCCTGCGGCACGTCCTCGGGGTCCGGCGTCCAGCGCGCCAGGGTCATGTCCACCCGCTCGCCGCCGGAGCGCAGCGGGGTGCCCTCGGCCCGGTAGTGCTTCGGCGCGCGCACCGCGTGACTCGGCGGCAGCGAGCCGTCCGCCCGCACCACCCGCCACCAGGGCACCCCGCCGCCGTACAGCGCCATCACCCGGCCGACCTGCCGGGGACCGCCGTCCTGAAGGGCCTCGGCGATGTCCCCGTACGCCATCACCCGCCCGGCGGGAATGCGCTCGACCAGGTCGAGCACCCGCTCGGCGAAGGGGTTAGGGTCACTCATCCGCACATGGTGACAGAGTCGTCGGACACCCGGTCCGGCAGCCGCCGATCCCCTTTCGGCCGCACTTCGGCGCGGCCGGGCGCGACCCGGGGCACGGGTCGTGGCACCATCGACGCGGCGGTGACGGGTGATACGAGACCATGACGAGACATTCGCGAGGGGTGCCCCCGGGAACGGGCGCGCCCTCGTCGTCGAGCCCTCGCAACCCCTGCGGGTACACCGTTCGTCCGATTTGATCCGAGTCCTGCTCGGCGTGCTCGCCCTGGGCGTGGTCTTCTTCCTGGCCAGTATCGCCCGCCAGACCACCTCCGGCCTGGAATCGGACATCGTGCGCGGCGCGCAGAACAGCACGCCGCACCTGCTGCTCAACCTGTCCGGTGGGGTTTTCGCCGTCGCGGTGCTCGTGGTGCCGGTGGCCTACGGCATCGAACGCCTGATCAGCCGGGACGGGTTGCGGGTCGCCGACGGGGTGATCGCCGCCGCGGCCACCTACCTGGCCTCGCTCGGCCTGGACTGGTGGATCACCGGCCCGGGCCCCGAGGCGCTGCGCGACGCGCTCACCCGCCCGCTGCCGCTGCCGCAGACCGGCTGGACCGATCCGGTGCACGGCTATCTCGCGCCGATCGTCGCCTACGTCACCGCGGTCGGCCTGGTGCGCCGACCGCGCTGGCAACTCGTGGTGTGGACGCTGCTGCTGCTGAACGCGGCGACGGTGCTGGTCGGCGGCTACACCACCCCCGTCGCGCTGCTCACCAGCGTGCTGTTCGGGCGCACCATCGCCTACGCCACGCTGTACGCGGTCGGCCTGCCCAACACCCGCCCGCCGGCCGAGTCGGTGGTCGCCGCGCTGCGCCGGTTCGGCCTGGTCGCGCTGTCGTGCGTACGCACCGACGACGGCCCCGAGGAGACCCGCCGCTACGCGGTCCGGTTGGCCGACGACCGCCTGCTCGACGTGACCGTGCTCGACCGCGACCAGCAGGCGTCCGGCGCGATCTACCGGTTCTACCGGCGGCTGGTGTTGCGCGGGGTCACCCAGCGCCGCACTGTGCTGTCCACCCGGCGCGCGCTCGAACAGGAGTCGCTGATGGCGTACGCGTGCGCCGACGCCGGCGTGCGCGCGCCGCGCCTGGTGGCCACCACCGAGGTGGGCCCGGACGCCGCGCTGTTGGCCTACGCGCACGTGCCGGGCCGTACCCTGGACACGCTCGACGACGAGGAGATCACCGACGAACTCCTGGCCCGGGTGTGGCAACTGCTCGGCCTGCTCCAGGCGCACCGGCTCACCCATCGCCGGCTGGTCGCGGAGAGCGTCCTGGTGGACGGCTCCGGCGAGCCGTGGCTGGTGGACCTGCGGGCCGGCGAGATCGCGTCGAGCGACCTGGCGCTGCGCATCGACACCGCGCAACTGCTCACCACGGTGGCGCTGCGGGTGGGCGAGGAGCGCGCCGTACACACCGCCGCCGAGGTGCTGGGCGCGGACACCGTCGCCGCGTGCCTGCCGCTGCTGCAAAAGGTCGCGCTCAGCCGCAGCACCCGCTCGGTGCTGCGCAAGGACAAGAACCTGCTCTCCAGGATCCGCGAACAGATCCTGGAACTGCGCCCCCAGGCCGAGGTCGAGCCGGTGCGTCTGGAGCGGGTGCGCGCGCGCACCCTGGTCTCCGTGGTGGCGAGCGCGTTCGCGGGCTACTTCCTGCTCTCCCAGCTCAGCCACGTCGATCTGGGCGAGATCTTCGCGAGCGCCAACTGGGGCTGGGCGGCGATCGGCCTGCTGGCCGCCTCGCTCAGCTACGTGTGCGCCGCGCTGATGTTGCTGGGCTACGTACCGGAGCGGTTGTCGCTGTATCGCACCACGATGGTGCAGCTCGCCGGCTCGTTCGTGAAGCTGGTCGCCCCGCCGGCGGTCAGCGGCGTCGCGCTGAACACCCGGTATCTGCAAAAGGCCGGGATTCCGCCCACCCTGGCCGCGGCCAGCGTCGGTGTCTCCCAACTGGGCGGACTGGTCTTCCACGTCGGCCTGTTGGCCTTCTTCGGCTACATCGCCGGCACCGCCGAGACGCCGTCCTTCGCGCCGTCCGGCGCGGTGATCGCGGGCCTGCTGGTCGTGGCCCTGGTGACCCTGCTGGTGATGGCCGTACCGCCGCTGCGGCGCTGGATCGTCAAGCAGTTGCGCCAGTTGTTCTCCGGGATCGTGCCGAGGCTGCTCGACGTGCTGCAGACGCCGACCAAGCTGGCGGCGGGCCTGGGCGGCACGGTGTTGCTGACGCTGACCTTCATCCTGTGTCTGGACGCCAGCGTGCGGGCCTTCGGCGGCTCGGCCAACTTCGCCGCGATCGCGGTGGTCTTCCTGGCCGGCAACGCGATCGGCTCGGCCGCGCCCACGCCGGGCGGCATCGGCGCGGTGGAGGCGGCCCTGATCGCGGGCCTGACCAGCACCGCACGCCTGCCGTTCGAAACCGCGACGGCCGCAGTCCTGCTCTACCGCTTCCTGACCTTCTGGCTCCCGGTCCTCCCCGGCTGGCTCGCCTTCACCCACCTACAACGCAAACAGGCGATCTGAACCCCCGGCACCCGAAAACGCCGAACGGGCCAAAATTCAGCCCGTCCGGCGTTTGAGGACACCCGAAACAGCAGGACCCTCGAAACAGCAGGCACCCCACCAAGCCGAGCCACTCCAGCCCGTCCGGCGTTTGAGGACACCCCCCGGCCGGAGGCCGGGCAAACGCCACGGCCGTCCGGCCCCGAGGACCTAGTACACCGGCTTCTCCGGCTCGATCTGGTTGACCCAACCGATCACACCGCCACCGAGGTGCACGGAGTCCTTGAAGCCCGCGGCGTGCAGCACGGCCAGCACCTCGGCCGACCGCACGCCCGTCTTGCAGTTGAGCACGATCCGCTTGTCCTGCGGCATGTCCTCCAGGGCCCGGCCCATCAGGAACTCGTTCTTCGGGACCAGCCGCGACCCCGGGATCTGCACGATCTCGTACTCGCCCGGCTCCCGCACGTCGATCAGGTCGATGTTCTCGCCCGCGTCGAGCCATTCCTTGAGCTGCCGGGGCGTGATCGTGGACCCGAGCGCGGCCTCCTGGGCCTCCTCGGAGACCACGCCGCAGAACGCCTCGTAGTCGATCAGCTCGGTGACGGTCGGGTTCTTGCCGCAGACCGCGCACTCGGGGTCCTTGCGGACCTTGACGGTGCGGTAGGTCATCTCCAGCGCGTCGTAGATCATCAGCCGGCCGACCAGCGGCTCGCCGATGCCCTGGAGCAGCTTGATCGCCTCGTTGACCTGGATCGACCCGATCGACGCGCACAACACGCCGAGCACGCCGCCCTCGGCGCACGAGGGGACCATCCCGGGCGGCGGCGGCTCCGGGTACAGGCAGCGGTAGCACGGCCCGTGCTCGGACCAGAACACGCTCGCCTGACCGTCGAAGCGGTAGATCGAGCCCCACACGTACGGCTTGTTCAGCAGCACGCAGGCGTCGTTGACCAGGTAGCGGGTGGCGAAGTTGTCCGTGCCGTCGACGATCAGGTCGTACTGCGCGAAGATCTCCATCACGTTGTCGGCCTCGAGCCGCTCCTCGTGCAGGACGACCTCGGTGTACGGGTTGATCTCCTTGACCGAGTCGCGCGCGGACTCGGCCTTCGAGCGGCCGATGTCGCTCTGCCCGTGGATGATCTGGCGCTGGAGGTTGGACTCGTCGACGGTGTCGAACTCGACGATGCCGAGCGTGCCGACACCCGCCGCGGCGAGGTACATCAACGCCGGCGACCCCAGGCCACCGGCGCCCACACAGAGCACCTTGGCGTTCTTCAGCCGCTTCTGCCCGGCCATCCCGACGTCGGGGATGATCAGGTGGCGCGAGTAACGACGGACCTCGTCGACGGTCAGCTCGGCGGCCGGCTCGACCAGAGGTGGTAGCTGCGACACGGAAACTCCGATGGTCGGACTGTCTAATCTCGGCTCTTTTCCTACCGCAACAGTGTCACGCTCGTCCCGATTCCCGGGCACCGGGTCCGGTCCGTGAGATGCGCGTGCGGCAGTGCCGCCGAGCACCCGCGAGGGCGCCCGGCGGACCGGATCCGACTACCTGGTGAGCTTGCCCGACGGGTACGGCCACGGGTTGGCCTCGCAGGTCTCACCCTTCATCGCGCCCTCGCTCGCGACCCGGGTCTTGGTCTGCTGCATCATCACCGGCGCCAGGCCGGCCCCGATGCCGCCCGCGCCGCACGCCTTCTCGTGGTTGTGTCCGAGCCGGTGGCCGACCTCGTGGTTGATCAGCATCTGCCGATAGCCGACGATGTCGTCGCCGTAGGCGGTCGAACCCTGGGCCCAGCGCCAGGCGTTGATCATCACCCACCGGGTGCCGTACGCGTCGCAGGAGACGTTGTCCTCGCTGGTGTCGCCGACCAGGGGGCTGCACGTCTTGTGCACCGTCCCCGGGCTGGCCAGCCGCACCACGAAGTCCGCCTGCGGCGAGTTGTCGGTGCGCTCGAAGGTCAGCCCGCCGCTCGCCCAACTGCGCTTGTCGTTCAGCGTCCTCTGCACCGTGGTGGCGAACAGTTCGCCGTCGAGTTGCAGGCCCTGCTCGATCTCCACCGCGTAGGTGTACTTGCGCCCCGGGCCGGGGGCGGCCTCCTTGCCGGGCACGGTGTCGAACTTGTTGCCCAGTCCCAGCTTCGGGTCCAGCGGAAAGCGCAGGGTGAGCTGGTCGGTGGTGGTCGGCGACTGGGGCGTGGGCAGCGGCAGCGCGGAGGCGCTGCCGGGGGCGACCGGGTCCCGCTCCGAACCCCGCGAGGCGGCCTGGTCGGTGGGCCGGTGGCCCGCGCCCGGCGCGGCCTGGTCGTCGCCGGACGCCTGGGTCGAGGTGCCCTCGTCGGGCATCTGCAGCACGACCGCGCCGGCGAGCACCGCGCCGGTCACCACCACGCCGCCCGCCGCGACCAGCGTGCGCCGTCCCTTGCGCGGCGCGGGCCGGTTCGCCTTGCGGGTCTGCGCGCGACCTCGCGGCGGGGCGTTGCCGGTGTCCGGTTCGAAGCCGTGCTCCGGCTCGGGTTCGACGTGCGGGGGCTGCGGGTCGGCGAAGTCGTCGCCCGGCTCGGTCGCGAACGAGAGTTGTTCCAGGTCGAGTTCGGGTCCCGAGCCGACCCACGACTCGGCCTCCATCGCGTACTGCCCCACTCCGGGCGGATCGACCTGCGCGGGCTCCGCGGGCAGGTCGTAGAGCGCGTCGACCGGCGGATCCTCGACCGGCGCTACGACCGGGTACGCGCCCGAGGTGTCGTAGCCGTAGCCGACGAAGCTCTGCGGCTCGAACGTGGTGGTGTCGTAGGTCGGCGCGGCGGGCGCCTCGACCGCGGCGTGCATCCCGCTCTGGTAGGCGTCCGCGGCGTACAGGTCGTTGGCGTAGCCCACAGCCGCGTAGCCGCCCGTGGCGTAGCCGTCGCCGCCGAAGGACCCGGTGTCGAACGTGCCCGTGTCGAACGCGGGCGCGCCGAACGTGTCGGTGCCGTACCCGCCGGCCGCGAAACCCTGCGCGGGGTAGCCGCCGGTCCGCGGCTGCGCGTCGTAGGGCTCCAGCGGGTCGTCCCAGTGCGCGGGCGCGCCGGGCATCGTCCCGGCCGCCACCCAGGTGCCGGAGTCGACCGCCGGTGCGGGGTGCTCCCAGCCGTGCTGCACGGCCTCGTAGCCGTAGGACCCGGTGTGCTGCCCGTCGGTGGGATATCCGCCGTAGCCCTGATCCACGGGGTACCCGTGGTAGCCGGTGTCCTGCTCGGCGTACCCGGAGGCATACGACGTGTCGGTCGGGCCGGCGGCCCAACCGCCGCCGTATCCGCCCTCGTGGACCTGTCCGTAGTCGCCCTGCTGCGGCACCGCCGCGTAGCCGCCGGAGAGTCCGTCGTCCGGCAGCTCCTCGCCGCCGTACTGCACGCTCGTCTGCACGCCCGAATGACGTCCCATGTGTCTGCGTTCACCCCACCACGTTCGACGGCGAGAGGGCCCCGTCGAGTAGTTCGCGGAAACCCCGGGCCACCACGCGGGGGTGTTCGAGCATGGCCACGTGCCCGGAGTCGGGCACCACGAGCAATCGGGCGTCGGGGAAGGTCTCGGTGGCCCGCTTGGCCATCCGCGGGTCGACCAGTCGGTCCCGACGACCGTAGACGAGCAGTGTCGACGCCCGCACCTCGGCCGCCTGCCGCCACAGCGCCCGGCTGCCGCGCTCCAGGTAGGCCCCGATCACCGATCGGGTCGAGTGCGAGAACGCGTCCATCATGTACGGGAGTTCGAGCCGGCGCCGATACTCGGCCGCGGCGTCGGCGAAGGCCTTCTCGCCGACCGCGCCCGGGTTGCCGTACATCATCGCGATCGACATCCGGGTGCGTTCCTCGGGTGTCATGTTCCGACTGATCCGCAACAGCGCGCGGCCCACGCCGGGCACCCCGAGCAGCGCCGTGGGCACCACCGACGGGCGCACCCGCAGGTCCGGCAGCGCGGGCGAGATCAGGGTCAGCGTGCGGACCAGGTCCGGTCGCCGGGCGGCGAGCCGGGTGGCCACCGCCCCGCCCATCGAGTTGCCGAACAGATGTACCGGGCCCTTGCGCAGCGACAGGATCACGCCCTCGACCGCACGACAGTGCGCGGAGATCGAGTAGTCGCCGTTGCGCGGCGGCGCGGAGTATCCGAATCCGGGGAGGTCGACCAGCTCCACGGAAAGATCCGACCGCAGTTCGGCGGCGAGTTCCGTCCAGTTCAGCGACGAACCGCCGAGCCCGTGGATCATCATCGCGGGCGGCAGGTCGGCGTCGCCGAGCGCGTCGCGGCGCACCACGACCTCGCTACCGCTCCCGACCTCGACCGTTCGCGCAGGCCAGGGCGTCGGGTCGGCGTCGCTTGCGGGGCTCAGGGTCGTCACGGTGGGCAATATTACGAGATGATCACTGGGACGGAAGGGGTGATGCCCCGACCGTCTTCGCTCGACAGGGTGGTCTCGGTGCCTTTGCCCGGTTTCATGACGTCACTCTAAACGCTTCCCACATCACGTTTCGACATCGATCCCTGAAGTGCGGCAGCGTTTTCGAGGCGGATCATGGACATGCGGGGTCTGCGCAGACTCACGGAGACATGCGGGAACACCGAATACCGGCGGACCGCACGGGCAGGGAGGCCGTATGTACGGAATCGACGATACCCCCGAGTTCCAGGACGTCACGCTCGGTGACGCCAACGTATCCGATGAAACGGTCGACGACCCCGAGATCCCGGTACCCGACGCGGTGGAGCAGCAGACCTCCGTGGCGGTGGACGACGGGGACGAGGAGCCCGTGTGGGAGTCGGTGCCCGACGGGGTGGATCCCGCGGACGCCACCGAACAGCGCCGCGGGGTCGGGCACGCGGAGGACGAGGACTACCGCTGACCGCCCCGATCACCCTGCCGACCGGGGCTCGCGCGGGCGGTCCGCGCACCTCACGCGCCCCCTTGCGAGGGGTGTCGAAGGCGCGGGATCCTGTTTCGTTGCGCCACGAAACTTACGCCCTGGGTTACCCGAAAGTAGGATGACGTGGTGGAAAGACCCGCCGGATCACCGAACCATCCGGTGTCCGCGACACGTTGAGCGACACCTTGAGGAGCCCCGTGACAGCCATCCAGGATGCGGACCCCCGTCCTCGCGGCACCCGGCTGCCCCGGCTCGCGCGCAGAACGCAACTCCTCGGCGCCGCCCAGGAAGTTTTCGTCAAGCAGGGCTACCACGCCGCCGCGATGGACGACATCGCCGAATGCGCCGGCGTCAGCAAGCCCGTGTTGTACCAGCACTTCCCCGGCAAGCTGGAGCTGTATCTGGCGTTGCTCGACCAGCACTGCGAGGCGCTGTTCGCGGCGGTTCAGCGGGCGCTGGAGTCGACGCACGACAACAAACTGCGGGTCGCCGCCACGGTCGACGCCTATTTCGCCTTCGTCGACGACGACGGCGGCGCGTTCCGGTTGGTCTTCGAGTCGGACCTGACCAACGAGAGCGCCGTGCGCGAGCGGGTGGAGCGGGTCAGCGAGATGTGCGCCGACGCGGTGAGCAAGATCATCGCCGAGGACACCGGGCTCGGTCAGGAGGAGTCGATGCTCCTGGCGATCGGGCTGACCGGCATGGCGCAGGTCACCGCGCGCTACTGGATCGCGCGCGGCGCGACCATCCCGCGCGACGCCGCGTCGCAGCTGGTGTCGTCGCTGTCCTGGCGCGGCATCTCCCGTTTCCCGCGCAAGGACGACCCGGCGCACTGAGCGGGCGGACCTGCGGATACGGGCGCCGGGCGATCTTGTTCCCGTGCGGCGTTCGCGTTGGGCGTACCCGTCATGGCGTTCGGTGACCCCGGCTCTCGACTAGCCTGCTGGGGAGGGTACGGCCCGCGAGTCTCGCGGCGCCGATCTCCAGAATTTCAAGGCCGGAGGGACAGCCGTGGAGATCAAGATCGGCGTACAGCACGCCGCGCGGGAACTGGTGCTGGAGAGCACGGACAACCCGGAGGACGTCGAGCGAGCCATCGCCGAGGCGCTGTCGGGCGAGTCCGCACTGCTGTCCCTGACGGACGAGAAGGGCCGCCGCGTGGTCGTGCCGGCCAAGCACCTGGCCTATGTCGAGATCGGCGAATCCTCGGCCCGCAAGGTCGGCTTCGGCGCCAACGCCTGAGCAAGGGTGCCGCACGCGGCACCGCACGAGCCCGGGGGTGGGCGATCCGAGCGCGGATCGCCCACCCCCGGGCTTTGTCCTGACCGGCGCCCGAATCAGGAGGCCAGGCCCAGGGCGGCCATGCGCCGCTGGTGCGCCTCGGTGATCCGGTTGAACATCCGGCCGATCTCGGCCAGGTCGAAGCCGGGGCCGGCCCCGCCGCCGATCAGCATCGTGGACAACACGTCCCGCTCCGCGGCGACCCGCTGGGCCTGGCTGAGCGCCTCGCCCATCAGCCGCCGCCCCCACAGCGCGAGCCGGCCCGCCACCTTGGGGTCGCGCTCGATCGCCGAGCGCACCGCGTCCACCACGAACGCCGAGTGCCCGGTGTCCCGCTGCACCTCGACGATCAGATCCCGGCTGACCTCGTCCAGGTGCGCGGCGACCTCACGATAGAAGTCGGCCGCGATCCCGTCCCCCACGTACGCCTTGACCAGGCCCTCCAGCCAGTCGGCGGGGGCGGTGTGCACGTGGAACTCGTCCAGCGGCGCGATGAAGGGGTCCATCGCCCGCGCCGGGTCCGCGCCGAGCGCGGCGATGCGATCACGCAGCAGGGTGAAGTGCTGGAACTCGGCGACCGCCATCGCGGCCAGCGCGGCCTTGTCCTCCACGGTGGGGGCCATCTTGGCGTCCTCGGCCAGCCGCTCGAAGGCGGTGATCTCGCCGTACGCGAGCACGCCGAGCAGCTCGATCACGGCCGCCCGCATCTCCCCCGTCGGCTCCGTACCCTCGCTCATGCCCACCCCTTCGCTCGTGGTCCCCCGGGCCGTGCGGCCCGATGTGCACAAGTACGCAGCGTAGTGAGCGCACCGCGGTCACGTGGGCGCCAGGTCCGGGCGGAGTCGCCCATCTCCGGACAAGCAGTAATGAGCATCACCCCACCGGCCGCACGTCGCCGGGTACAGTGGTAGTGAACGCGGATGCCCGGTCGGAGGACGACTGGCTCCGACCGACCCGCTCGGGTGGCCGCCCGAAGGCGAGAGGTCCCGTGCCGCGCCCCGCTTTTTCGATGGGCGCCTCGGTCTCGACCCGCTTTCGGTACTGACGGCCCCCACCACACAGAAGAGGCTGGACCCCTGACAACTTTTCGCGAACTCGGAGTACTTTCGGAGACGGCCGAGGCGCTGGAAGCGCTCGGCATCGTCGAGGCTTTCCCCGTCCAGGAGATGACCCTTCCCGTCGCGCTCTCGGGCAATGACGTGATCGGCCAGGCCAAGACCGGGACCGGCAAGACCCTCGGTTTCGGCATCCCGCTGCTGCAGCGCATCGTGGTGGCGGCTGACATCGAAGCGGGCCGCGCGCCCGCCGGCACGGTTGCCGGCCGCACCCCGCAGGCCCTGGTCGTGGTCCCCACGCGCGAGCTGTGCGTGCAGGTGACCAACGACCTCCAGGCCGCGGGCAAGCTGCGCAACGTGCGGGTGCTCGCCGTGTACGGCGGCCGGGCGTACGAGCCGCAGATCGACACCCTCAAGAAGGGCGTCGACGTGGTCGTCGGCACCCCCGGTCGACTGCTCGACCTGGTCGGACAGGGGCACGTGAACCTGTCCGAGGTCAAGATGCTGGTCCTGGACGAGGCCGACGAGATGCTCGACCTGGGCTTTTTGCCCGACGTCGAGAAGATCGTCGAGCGGCTGCCCGCCCGCCGCCAGACGATGTTGTTCTCGGCCACCATGCCGGGTCAGATCATCACCCTGGCGCGCCGCTACATGAGCCGCCCCACGCACATCCGCGCCTCGGAGCCGGACGACGCGGGCGCCACCGTCAAGTCGGTCCAGCAGCGCGTCTACCGCGCGCACGGCCTGGACAAGCCCGAGCTGATGGCCCGGGTCCTGCAGGCCAACGGGCGCGGCCTGGTCATGGTGTTCTGCCGGACCAAGCGCACCGCGGCCGACCTGGCCCAGGGCCTGGCCGAGCGGGGCTTCGCCTCCGCCGCCGTGCACGGCGACCTCGGCCAAGGCGCGCGCGAGCAGGCGCTGCGCGCGTTCCGCAACGGCAAGGTGGACGTGCTCGTGGCCACCGACGTCGCGGCACGCGGGATCGATGTCGAGGGTGTCACCCACGTGGTGAACTACCAGTGCCCCGACGACGAGAAGACCTACCTGCACCGCATCGGTCGCACCGGCCGCGCGGGTGCCTCGGGCACCGCGGTGACGCTGGTGGACTGGGAGGACATCCCGCGCTGGAGCCTGATCAACAAGGCGCTGGACCTGGGCTTCGCCGACCCGGTGGAGACCTACTCCACCTCTCCGCACCTGTTCACCGACCTGGACATCCCCACCACCGTGGGCAGCGTGCTGCCGCGCGCCGACCGCACCCGTGCGGGGCTGGGCGCGGAGGATGTCGAGGACCTGGGCGAGACCGGCAAGAACAGCCGGGGCGGGTCGGGCCGCAAGGGCGGCGCGGGCGGGCGGAGCCGGAGCGGTCCGGCCGCGTCCGGGCCCTCCACCGCCGGGCCGGCCGAGGCCGACGCCGAGTCGAGTGAGCCCAGCCGCCGTCGGGCGCCCGGGTCGCGCCGGCGGCGTCGGGTCAACGGTGCGGAGGCCGGGGATGCCGTGGCCACGGCCGTGGCGACCGGCGCGGCGCCGAGCGTGGCCGCCGAGTCGACCGGCGCGCCGGTCGCGGCCTTCGTCGAGCCGACCGCGGTGATCGTCCCGGCCCCCGCCGACGGTGGGGCGGACGCGGACGGTGACGGCGAGCGGGCGCCTCGGCGTCGCCGCCGGCGCACCCGGCGTCGTCCCGAGGGCGCCGAGGCGGGCGCGGTCGCGACCGACGAGGGCTGATTCGACGAGAGGTGAGCGGCCCCGGCCGCTCGTACGACGGCCTCCGGTGTGGAGTGTGGACGATCACGTCCGCGCTTCGCGGCGGGGGCCGTCGTCGTACCTGCGGGTAAGTAGGCTCGACGGCGTGAGTACGCCACGCTTTCTGACCTTGCCCGGGACCGTCCGCTCCCGTCGCCTGGCGACCGGGCGCGGACGATTCGCCGTCCTGGAGTCCACCCCGCCGGCCGCCGGACCGAGGCCGGGCACCGCCGTGCTCGTGCCCGGGTTCACCGGCAGCAAGGAGGACTTCATCGCGCTCGGCGAACCGCTGGCCCGGCGCGGCTTCCACACGGTGGCCGTGGACCAGCGCGGACAGTACGAGACCGAAGGCCCGGACGACCCGGCGGCGTACACCCGCGACGCGCTGGTCGACGACGTGCTCGCGATCGCGGACGCGGTGGCCCCGGGCGAGCCGATCCACCTGGTGGGGCACTCCTACGGCGGCCTGGTGTGCCGGTCGGTGGCGCTGCGCGCGCCGGAGCGGCTGGCCTCGCTGACCCTGATGAGCACCGGCCCGGCGGCGATCTGCCCGCCCGAGATCGAGCGGCTGCTGCTGCTGGAGGACGTGCTGCCGGTGCTCACCCGCCAGGAGGTGTGGGAGGCGATGCAGGCGGTCGAACTGGAGGCCGGCCTGCTCCCGCCCACCGATCCGGCGATCGCCGCGTTCCTGCACGCCCGCTGGCTGGGCACCGTCCCGACGGGCCTGCTGGCCATGGCCGAACAACTGCGCTCGGAGCCCGACCTGGTCGCCGACCTCGCCGCGGTCGTCGCGACCGGCCTGCCCGCGCTGGTGATCTCGGGCGTCGAGGACTACGCCTGGCCGGTGCCCTGGCAGGCCGAGATGGCCGAGCGCCTGGGTGTACCGCACGTGGCGATCCCGGGCACCCACCACTCCCCGAACGTGGAGGCCCCGGACACCACCGCGGCGGCGCTGGCGGACTTCTGGACGGACGTGGCGGCGTACGCGGATCGGGCCTGATCCGGAGCCCTCGGCCCTCGGCTCGCCGGCGGGCCGAGGGCTCCGATCGACCGATGTCCGCGAGTGGTTGGGCGGCATGGTCACCGGCGGGTTCGTCGAGTAGACCCCGGAATCCGCCACGTACCGGCTGCCGCCGGAGCACGCGGCCTCGCTGACCCGGGCCGCCGGGCCGGGGAACTTCGCGGGCTTCACCCAGTACCTGGCGCTGATGGGTGAGGTCGAGGAGTAGGTCGTCACGGCGTTTCGTCGAGGTGGCGGAGTGCCGTACTCGGCCTATCCGTGCTTCCAGGCGCTCCAGGCCGAGGAGTCGGGCCGGGGCTGGGACGCGGCCCTGGTGCGGGTGTGGTGCCGCTGGTGGACGGTCTCGGCGAGCGGCCGGCGGCGGGGATCGACGTACTGGATGTGGGGACCGGGCAGGGGCACGCGGTCAACGTGCCGGCCGAGGCGTTCCCGCGCAGCCGCTTCCGCGGCGTGGACATCTCCGTCGAGGGCATCGCCGCGGCCCGCCGTGAGGCGGAGCGAATGGGGCTGTCCAACGCGGAGTTCGTGGTGGTCGACGCGGCCGAACCGCTCGGCTTGTACGACCTGATCACCGCGTTCGACGTGATCCACGACCTGGCCCGGCCGACCCGCACGCCGGCCGCGATCGCCGAGGCGCTGCGTCCGGACGGGGTGTTCCCGATGGGCGAGATCGCCGCGTCCAGCAGGCTGGTGGAAAACCTCGAACACCCGTTGGGGCCGGCGTTGTACACCTTCTCCGTCTTCTACTGCATGACCGTCTCGCTGGCCGAGGGCGGCGAGGGCCTGGGCACGGTCTGGGGCGAGCAGGCGGCCCGGGCCAAGCCGGCCGAGGCGGGCTTCACCGACGTGCGGGCCCGCTCCCTGGAGGGCGACTTGCTGAACGTGTACTTCGTGGCCCGCAAGGGTTGAGCCCGGGAGTCGAGCCGGGAAGAGTCGAGCCCGGACGCCGACCTTCGGCATCCGGGCCCTGTGGGGCGTGCGATCAGGGAATCAGCAGCACCGGGCAGACGGAGCGGTGCGCGACGGTGTCGCTGACGCTGCCGAGGAAGAGACTGGCCACGCCGCCGTGTCGACGGGCGCCCAGGATCAGCAGGTCGGCGCCGAAGGCGCGGGCCTGGTCGAGGACCGCGTTCGGCACGTCGCCGCGCACGGTTTCCTCGGTCCAGCCCTCGACGTTGGTGACGCCGGCCGCCTTGAGCGTGTCGACGGCGCCGGTGACCACCTTGACCGCGGCGTCGGCGGTCTCGTCCTCGACCACGCCGCCGACTCCGCCGCCGTCCACCACGTCCAGGGTCTGCACGTGCAGGACGCGGACGGCCGCGCCGATCGCGCCGGCCAGTCGGGCGGTGTGCGCCAGGACGTCGTCGGCCTCGGGGGTGGAGTCGACGGCGACCAGAATGCGCTCGTACATGTCGTGCACTTCCTTCTATCGGTTCAGGCGGTGGCCGGAACGGGCCGGGGGGCGTTCAGCGATGCCGCGTCGGCGGCGGTGTCGGTGTCGCGGTGGTCGACCCCTGCGAGCATCCGGCGGGCGCCGAACAGCACGGCGGCGGCGACCACACAGGCCCCGCCGGCGACCAGGAACGGCACGTGCACGTTGAAGTGCTCCTCCAACTTGGGCGCCAGGAACGGCGCCGCCGCGGCGGCGAACCAGCGGACGAAGTTGTATCCCGCGCTCGCCACGGGTCGCGGCGAGTCCGAGACTTCGAGCGCCAATTCGGTGAACACCGTGTTGTTTATACCGATGAAGGCGCCTGAAACGATGACACCGGTCACAACGACCGAGGTCGAGCCGTACGCGAGCACCACCAGGTCCGCGGCGAACAGCAGCAGACTCGCGGCGGCCACGTTCGCCGAGCCGAACCTGGCCTGGAGTCGCGGGGCGACCAGGACCGAGCAGACGGCGAGCAGGACACCCCACGCGAAGAACACCGCGCCGCTGCGGTACGGGCTCATGTTCAGCACGAACGGGGTGAACGCGAGCACCGTGAAGAAGCCGTAGTTGTAGAAGAAGGCACCGGCGGCGGTGGTCGCCAGCCCCTTGTGTCCGAGTGCCTTGAGCGGATCGAGCAGACCGATCTTGCGCGCGGGCCGGGGTTGTTCCTTCAGCAGCCCGACGATCAGCGCGAAGCCGATCGCCATCAGCGCGGCGGTGCCGTAGAACGGGTAGCGCCAACTGGCGTCGCCGAGCACCGCGCCCAGCAGCGGGCCGCAGGCCATGCCGAGCCCGAGCGCCGATTCGTAGAGCAGGATCGCCGCGGCCGAACCACCGCTCGCCGCACCGACGATGACGGCGAGGGACGTGGACACGAACAGCGCGTTGCCCAGCCCCCAGCCGGCCCGGAAGCCGACCAGCTCGCCGACCGAGTCCGAGGTGCCGGCGAGGCCGGCGAAGATGACCACGAGGGCGAGGCCGAGCAGGAGTGTGCGTCGCCCGCCGATCCGGCTGGAGACGAATCCGGTCACCAACATGGCCACGGCGGTGATCAGGAAGTAGCTGGTGAACAGCAGCGAGACCTGGCTCGGCGAGGCGTCCAGCCCTTTGGCGATCGAGGGCAGGATCGGATCGACCAGCCCGATCCCCATGAACGCCACGACGGCGGCGAACGCGGTGGCCCACACGGACATGGGCTGTTTGAGGATTCCGGGCTTCGGGGTGGTGTGGTCGGCCTGGGCTTCGCCCCGGGTCGGCGCGCCTTCGGGATGGGACCGCATCCGAGACCTCCGAACAGTGTTTGTTAGCTCAGCTAATAAATGTACCATACACCAATCTTGCCGACGAGGCGGGGCATGCAGCCGCCGGCGGCGGAGTGCCGGGCGCCGGGCGCGGCGGGGCGGCAGGGCGCCGCGCCAGGCGCCGGGTGCGGGGGCGGCCAGGGCGGCGGAGGGCCGGGCCAGGCGCCGGGCGCGGGGGGAGGCGGCGGGCGACGGGAGGCGGCGGGCTGCGGGGGGCGGGCCAGGTGCGGCGGGGTGGCGGGGGGCGGGACTAGGCGCCGGGTGCGGGGGCGGCCGAGGCGGCGGGGGGCCAGGTCGGATGCCGGGCGCGGGGCGCGGGCGGCGACCGGGGCGGAGGGGGCCGGGGTGGACGCCGGGCGCGGGGCGCGGGCGGCGACCAGGGCGGAGGGAGCCGGGTTGGACGCCGGGCGCGGGCGGCGACCGGGGCAGAGGGGGCCGGGTTGGACGCCGGGCGCGGGGGGCCGGGCCAGGTACGGCGGGGGGCCGGGCTAGGGGCCGGGTGCGGGGGCGGCGGGGGCGGTCGGCCGGAGGCGCGCTTCGCAGGGGGGCGGGTCGGGTTCAGGACTCTGCGGGCTCCGTGCCGGAGAGGCCGAATTCGTGGTTCAGGCGGTCCCAGAAGCCGTTGCGCAGGGCACGACGCA
The DNA here is from genome assembly GCF_051903075.1 of Embleya australiensis. Classification (NCBI taxonomy): domain Bacteria; kingdom Bacillati; phylum Actinomycetota; class Actinomycetes; order Kitasatosporales; family Streptomycetaceae; genus Embleya; species Embleya australiensis. The sequence continues at coordinate 4,783,229 of NZ_CP182422.1, read as the reverse complement.
GGTCCTCGTGGGGGCGCAGCGAGTATTGGAGGACACTCTCGGCGTCCACGAGCAGACCCCGGTCGATGGCCTGCGGCAACATCGGACCGGGCATCAGGTCGGCCAGGTTCTCCCGGCCGCGCACCACCAGCCAGCGCTCGGCGATCTCCTGGCCGATCCGCCACGCCTGTTCGGCGGTCGGCGGACCGCCGGGTTGCACGGTCAGCACGCCGGCGTGCGTCGGCGGCAACATCACCGGCGTCACGCACGTCTCGCAGAATTCGCGGTGCAACATTCGGGTGACGTCCGCCTCCCACACCAGCGGGTCGGCCTGGTTGGTGCCGTACGCGGGTTCGACGCCCCACAGGTGCACCCGTACGCCGTAGGACTGGGCGGCCTCGACCGCCGAGACCAGGTCCTCGTCGCCACTGATTACCACCGCGTCGTCGATCGCGTGGTTGCGGGCCAACGATTCGAGGTCGCTGCGGATCAGCGAGTCGACGCCCTTTTGCTGGTTGTGCGCGTTGAGATTGCCCAGTCGTACCTTCACGTCGGGGAGTTCGGCGATCTGTCGCTGCTCCACGGTGTGCACCCGCTCGCGCGCGCCGTCGTACCAGTACACCCGCAGCAGCCGGCCCTCCGGGAACACCCGGCGAGCCTCGTCGATCAGGCCGGTGATCAACTGCTCCGCATCCACCCGGAAGGCCCGGCGTTCGGCCGAGCCGGCGACGAGCAGGCCCATCGCCGCGTACACGTAGCCGACGTCGACGAACAGCGCGTGCGTCCCGAAGTGCAGCGGCGGCGAAACCGATCGCACCAAGACGGCCGGTCGGGTGAACGGGTCGGTCAACTCCGCCAGTGCTCCGGGGGCGCCCTCGAAGCCCGCGACCGGGTGGTCCTCCAGCGGACCGCCGTGCTCGGCGCCGAGGTCCTCGCCGGATTCGTGCACGACGGCGCCGAAGGCGGCCGTGGCACCCGTCCGGACGTCGTCCTCTCCCGGATCGTGCAAAGTCTCGTCCTCCCGTGGCGGCCGGGTGCCCGGCGCCTGGATGCGTGTCGATGTGTTCAGACCGCATTGTCCTATGCCGGCCGCCGTCGCGTCCTCGCTTGCCTCACGCGCGATGTCGCGTCATGCGTCACGTGTAAGCCATCGGATGTCAGGAAAGGAACATTTCAGTCATGGGAATGCTATCGGTGTGACCGCTGTTGTTCAGTGCGGTGCCGGTTGTGACCCCTGTCGGGTCTTACCCGATCCTCACGGATCCCGGCACCCATCCTTGTGAGCGGGGCTGTCGGCATGACCGTGTCGCCCCGCGCTACTTCGGACCGGAGGGAAGGGAGACGCACATGCGTTACCGAATCACCAACCTCAGCCGAGCCCAGGAATCGACCGGGTCCAACCCGGCCAACTGCGCCGTCGTCGACATCGACACCGTACAGGCGGCCCTGAAACGGGCCGAGGCCTACGGCGAGCGCCTGTACATCCGCCCCGTGAAGACGGCGGCGGACGTGGGTTGATTTTCGACTGAGGCTGAACCGAGGGCGCTCCCCCGTGCGGGGAGCGCCCTCGTCGTATCCGGATGCGATCGGGTCGGGGTGCGGGCCGGCTCAGTGGCCCCGGGTCACCCACGCGTCGTAGTCCGTCGCCTCCGCGCCGATCGTCGTCTCGTCGCCGTGGCCGGTGAGCACGCGCGTGCCCTCGGGCAGGCCGAGCAGGCGCCCCTTGATCGACTCCAGGATCACCGGGAACGACGAGAACGAGCGCCCCGTGGCACCGGGGCCGCCCTTGAACAGCGTGTCGCCGGAGAACAGCGCGGCCAGGTCCGGGGCGTACAGGCAGACCGCGCCCGGTGCGTGGCCCGGAGTGTGCAGGACCCGTAGGTCCAGGCCCGCGACGGTGATCACCTCGCCGTCGGTCAGGTCGACGTCCGGCGCACGGTCGGGATACACCGCGTCCCACAACATGCGGTCGCTCGGGTGCAGATGGATCGGCGCGCCGGTGCGTTCGGCCAACTCGGCGGCGGCGTTGATGTGATCGTTGTGGCCGTGGGTGAGCACGATGCCGGTCACCGTACGATCGCCCACGCCCGCCGCGATGGCCGCCGCGTCGTGTGCGGCGTCGATCACCACCACCTCGCGGTCGTCGCCGACGATCCACACGTTGTTGTCCACGTCGAAGTCCTGGCCGTCGAGCGAGAACACGCCCGAGGTGACCACGGGGTCGATGCCGGCCATCAGAGGATCACCACCGAGCGCAGCACGTCGCCGTGGTGCATCTTCTCGAACGCGGCCTCGACGTCGGCCAGGGTGATCCGCTCGCTGACGAACGCGTCGAGGTCGAAACGACCCTGGCGGTACAGGTCGATCAGCATCGGGAAGTCGCGCGAGGGCAGGCAGTCGCCGTACCAGGACGACTTGAGCGCGCCGCCGCGGCCGAACACGTCGAGCAGGGGCAGTTCGAGCGTCATGTCCGGGGTGGGCACGCCGACCAGGACCACGGTGCCGGCCAGGTCGCGGGCGTAGAACGCCTGCTTGTAGGTCTCCGGGCGGCCGACCGCGTCGATCACCACGTCGGCGCCGAAGCCGCCCGTGAGTTCGCGGATCGCCTCGACCGGGTCGCCCGACGTCGAGTTCACCGTGTGCGTGGCGCCGGCCCGGCGGGCCCACTCCAGTTTGCGGTCGTCGAGGTCGACGGCGATGATCCGCGCCGCGCCCGCGAGCCGGGCACCGGCGATGGCCGCGTCGCCGACCCCGCCGCAGCCGATCACCGCGACCGTGTCGCCGCGGCCGACGTTGCCGGTGTTCACCGCCGCGCCCAGGCCCGCCATCACGCCGCAGCCGAGCAGGCCGGCCGCGGCGGGGTCCGCCTCGGGGTCGACCTTGGTGCACTGTCCGGCGGCGACCAGGGTCAGTTCGGCGAACGCGCCGATCCCGAGCGCGGGGCTCAGCTCGGTACCGTCCTCCAGGGTCATCTTCTGCGTGGCGTTGTGCGTGGCGAAGCAGTACTGCGGACGGCCGCGCCGACACGCGCGGCAATTACCGCACACCGCACGCCAGTTCAGGATCACGAAGTCGCCGACGGCCACCTCCGTGACGCCCTCGCCGACCGACTCGACGATGCCGGCGGCCTCGTGGCCGAGCAGGTACGGGTAGTCGTCACCGATGCCGCCCTCGCGATAGTGCAGGTCCGTGTGGCACACGCCGCACGCCTGCACCTTCACCCGCGCCTCGCCCGGACCCGGGTCCGGCACCACGATGGTCTCGATCGAGACCGGTGCGCCCTTGGCGCGTGCGACGACGCCGCGTACCGACTTGCTCATGTCCTCCGCCTCTCCCCAACCACCGGCTGCTGCCTTTCGCACCCTATGGCTTCGCCTCGATGAAACCCCGGACCCCGTCCGCGCACAGCTGTACCGCGATCGCCGAGAGCAGCAGGCCCGAGAGCCGGGTCACCAGGACCACGCCGCTCTCCTTGATGATCTTGATGATGCCGAGCGAGAAGCGCATGGTCAGCCACAACACCACGTGGATCGCCACGATCGCGATCCACACTCCGAGGTACTGACCGGCGCCGTGCGCCTTCTGCACGCTGACGATCGCGGCCACGATCGCACCGGGGCCGGCCAGGAGGGGTGTGCCGAGGGGCACCAAAGCGACGTTGACGTCCTTGTTCTCGGTCGGCTCCTCGGCCTTGCCGGTGAGCAACGACAGTGCCACCAGCAGCAGGAGCAGACCTCCGGACACCTTGAGCGCCGGGATCGACACGTGCAGATAGTCGAGGATCTTCTGGCCGAACAGCCCGAAGACGGAGATCACGCAGAACGCGACGGTGGCCGCCTGCCAGGCCATGCGCTTGCGCACGGCCTGCGGTCGGCCACCGGTGAAGCTCAGGTACAGCGGGATGATGCCCGGCGGGTCCATGATCACGAAGAGGGTGACGAAGGACGAGCCGAAGAGAGTGACGTCGAACCAGTTCATGGGGTGAGGGGTCTTGCTCCTGTTGCCAGTTCCGCGATCGCCCCGTACGACTCTGGATCTGTAGTGATTTCTCCGAGATTGATCGTTTTGCGGGTGCCATGGTAGTCACTCGAACCGGTGGTGATCAGCCGCAGCTCGCCCGCGAGACCGCGCAGGTGCACCCGCATCGTGTCGTCGTGGTCCATGTGGTCCACCTCGATCCCGGCCAGACCCGCCTCGGCCAGCTCGGCGATCGTGGCGTCGGAGACGGTGCGCCCGCGCGTGACCGCGCCCGGGTGGGCGAACACCGCGGCCCCGCCCGCGCCGTTGATCAGCCGTACCGCGTCGGCGGCTTCGATCTCGTACTTGCCCACGAACGCCCGTCCGCCGTCCTTGAGCCACTCGGGGGTGAACGCGGCGGACACGTCCGCGACCACGCCCGCCTCGACCAGGGCGGTGGCCACGTGCGGCCGGCCCACCGCGCCGCCGCCCGCGATCTCCCGCACCCGCTCCCAGGTGATCGGCGCGCCCAGCTCGCGGCAGCGCGCCACCATCGCCTCGGCCCGGCGGACCCGGTCGGTGCGGACCAGCTCGCGCGCCCGGGCGAACTCCGGCTCGGCGGGGTCGAACAGGTAGCCCAGCATGTGCAGACTGATCCCGCCCTCGGCCACACAGGAGATCTCCGCGCCGCGCACCAGGGTCAGCCCGTCGGGCAGCGCCTCGGCCGCCTCCGCCCAACCCGAGGTGGTGTCGTGGTCGGTGAGCGCGACCACGTCGAGGCCGGCCGCCCGCGCCTTGCGGACCAGGTCGGCGGGCGCGTCGGTGCCGTCGGAAGCGGTGCTGTGGGTGTGCAGGTCGATACGCACGCGGACCTCGTCTGCGGGAGGGTCGATGGACGCTCCCGACCCTAGCCGGCGGGACCGGGCCCGTACCGCCCCGGGCCGGGTCCCCCGCGGGTCAGCGGTCGAGCAGTTGCGGGGACAGCGCCCCGCACGGCAACAGCTGCAACTCGGCCCCGGCGTCGCGCAGATCGGTGAGCACGACGTCGTCGTAGACCAGATGCCCCGCCTTGCCCGGCCACAGGATCGCCCACAACCACAGGCCCATCGCCTCGCCCGCGTACACCGCGCGGTCGGCCGGCGCGTCGGTCACGCACCACAGCGGGGTCGGCCGACCGGCCGCCATCACCTTCGCGGGCGCGGACTGGACGAAGTCGCCGCCCGGATCGTGACCGGGCAACCCGGCGTAGCGGGCGCCGAGTCCGACCCCCAGCTCCTCGGCCACGAGCACCAGTTCGCCGCGTCCGCCCAGCGGCGCGGGACCGGTACAGGCGACCGCGACCGCCCGCGAGCCGCCGCGATCGTCACCCGCGTGGGCAACGCCCGTGTAGAGCCAGCCGACCGGCAGCGGCCAGGGCAACCAGACCGGCACCCGGGAGCGGCGCACCACCGCGTCCAACGCCTCGACACTGGGCGGCACGACGGGTTGCAGCGGAGGCACGGCGCCATGGATCTCGCATTCCCACGTCTCCGAGAACAGACCCGGAGCGCGGACCCGGCCGCCGCAGCGGGGGCAGCTCGGCTCGCCCTTCATAGGACAAGACGGTCCACTGCCCGAGGCTTCGCGTCAAGGACGATCACTCCTTCGGTGCGTCCGGACCGCCGACCGGCGTACGACCGCGCACAGCACGCCGGATGAGCGCGCCCGCACGCCCCCCGCGCTGCTCGACACCGAATCCCGGCGGCGCGGCCCGTCGGGATCCGTTGGACGGGGGCTAGGCTCGGAGGCATGCGGCTCATTTCCTGCGTCGGTGCGATCGTCCTGGACTCGGAGGGACGGGTGCTCCTGGTGCGACGCGCGAAAATGCCCGGCGAGGGCCGGTGGTCGCTGCCCGGCGGGCGGGTCGAGGAGGGTGAGACCGACGCGGTCGCGCTGGCCCGGGAGATGGTCGAGGAGACCGGGCTCGAGGTGACCGTGGGACCGCTGGTCGGCTCGGTGTTGCGACCGGCGCCCGACGGCGGCACCTACGAGATCCGCGACTACGCCTGTACTCCCCACGGCGGCACCCTGCGCGCGGGCGACGACGCCGACGCGGTGCGCTGGATCGCCGCCGGCGAACTGGGCCGACTCGACCTGGTCGACGGCCTCCTCGACGCCCTGCGCGAGTGGAACGTCCCGGGGGTGGCATGAGCGGCCCCGCACGCCTGCTGGTGGTCGGCTCGATCAACGCCGACCTGGTGGTCCGGGTGCCGGCGCACCCCTGCCCGGGCGAGACGGTCCTCGGCGGCGACCTGGCGGTGCACCCCGGCGGCAAGGGCGCCAATCAGGCGGTGGCGGCGGCGCGGCTGGGCGCCGACGTGGCGCTGGCCGGCCGGGTGGGCGACGACGACCACGGCCGCATGCTGCTCGCGACGCTGCGCCGGGAGGGCGTGCGTACCGAGGCGATGCGCACCTCGCCCGGCGCCTCGGGCGTCGCGCTGATCACGGTCGACGACGCGGGCGAGAACGCCATCACCGTGGCTCCCGGAGCCAACGCCCGCTTCGGGCCGACGGATGTGGCCGACCTGGTCCCGGCGATCGAGGCCGCCGCGGTGGTCTCTCTGCAATTGGAGATCCCCCTCGACACGGTCCGGGCGGTGATCGAACGCTGCGCGGCGGCGCACACCCGGGTGGTGCTGAACCCGTCGCCGGCCGTGTCGAGGCACGTGCTGACCTCCGGGGCGCTGCTCGGGGCCTGCGACCCGCTGGTCCTCAACGAGCACGAGGCGGCCACGATCGCGGGCGAGGGCAACGCCCGCGACGCGCTGAAGGTGTTGCGGGCACTCGACCCGAGCCCACGTTCGATCGTCCTGACCCTGGGCCCCGCCGGCGCGCTGATCACCGAGGCCGGCGCGGAGCCGCTGCACATCCCCGCGCCGGCGGTGACCGCCGTCGACACCACGGGCGCGGGCGACGCCTTCACCGGCGCCCTGGCCTGGCGCCTGGCCGCCGGCGACGACCTGCCCACCGCGACCCGGTACGCGGTCCGCACAGGCGCGGCCGCGGTCCGCCGCGCGGGCGCCCAGTCCTCCTACCCGACACCCGACGAACTGCCGTGAAACGACCGTCCGTCCCTTCGCGTCGACCGGGCGGGTCGCGCGCTCCCCGCAACGACCCGCCCGCACTCGATCCCGCGGGTTCCCGCTCGGCCCTCGATCAGCCCTCGATCAACTCGGGTCGCCCGGGCTGCTCGCCGCCACGCTTCACCCCGTAGCTCTCCTTGGGCACCATGACCTTGCGCTTGAACACGCACACGAGCGTGCCGTCCTGCTTGTAGCCCTTGGTCTCCACGTAGACGACGCCCCGGTCGTCCTTGGACTTCGACTCCCACTTGTCCAGCACGAGGGTCTGCCCGTAGAGGGTGTCCCCGTGGAACGTGGGTGCCACGTGTCGCAGGGACTCGATCTCCAGGTTGGCGATCGCCTTGCCCGAGACGTCCGGCACCGACATGCCGAGCAGCAGTGAGTAGATGTAGTTGCCCACCACCACGTTCCGACCGAAATCGGTGGTCTTCTCGGCGTAGTTGACATCCATGTGCAGTGGGTGGTGGTTCATGGTGAGCAGACAGAACAGGTGGTCGTCGTACTCGGTCACGGTCTTCCCGGGCCAGTGCTTGTAGATCGCACCGACCTCGAACTCCTCGTAGTAGCGGCCGAACTGCATCTCGGTCCCCTCTCACCTGGTAACACATCGAACAGGACGCGTCACGTCGAACGCTCGTCGAACCCGATTCGGGTACCCGCCCCTGGGAGGTCGGGTGGCGACGGATCGACGGGCACGTCGACGGATGCGTTCGAGAATAGGGAGCCGACCACGCCACGCAGTAGGGGGCGCCCGGTGACGTGGGTCATGGACAAGCCCTGTGAACCCGGTCACCCGGTCGCGAACAGTCCTGCGACGGTCGGTGCCGCCGGGCTACCGTGAGAGGTCATCGTGTGTGCGCGTGCACACACCGTGATCATGGTCCGGCGGCGGGGGCTCGCATGGCGACGAAGGATTTCCGGGTCGATCCGGAGCAGATCAGGGGAACGATTCCGGCGTTCACCACTCAGGCGGAGCGACTGCGCGTCGCCGCCGAGACATTCAAGCGAGAACTCGCCGAACTGGGCGCCCCATGGGGCGACGACGACAACGGGCGAAAGTTCGGCACGCCCTTCCTCGAGAGCCAGGTCGCCATCATCAAGAGCGCGGACATCCTGGCCCAGGGCATGGCGAGCATCGGTCCGACGCTCGCGGCTCTGGCGGACAACGTCGTACGCACGGATCAGGCCAATGCCGAGAAGCTGAGCTGAGCGGGGCACCGCCATGGGCTGGGGGATCATCGAGGATGCCGTCGACGCGGTCGGCGACGGTTTGGACAAGGCGGAAGACGTCGTCGAGGCGGGTGTCGACAAGGTCGGCGACGCGGTCGACTTCGTGGTCGATCTCGCCGAGGCCACGCTCGACGAGTGCATGAGCGTGCTCAAGGGCCTGGTCAGTCTCGGCGATGACGCGGTCGAGCAGGTCGTCCGCTACCTGGGACTCCCCTGGCCCGCGGCGGATGAGGACAAACTGCGCCGGATGGCGGCGGCGTACGACCGCATGGCGGCGTCCCTCGACGGGGTCGCGTCGGGCGCCGCCCCGGCCGCACGGGCGGTCATCGCCGGCAACAAGGGTCTTCCGATCGACAACTTCGCCTCCTTCTGGAACCGGTACGAGGGCGGCCCCGGTGCGTGGCTGCCCGGCATGGCCGGATCGTGTCGCCAACAGGCCGACTCGTTACGCAAGTTGGCCGACGCCGTCGAGAAGCAGAAGACGGTGCTCAAGGCCGAGATCCTGGCGGTGGCCGCGACCATCCTGGTCGGTGTCGGGCTGCTGTTCGTCCCCGGCGTCAATGTGATCTCGGGCGCCGCGATCACGGCGGCCACCAACATCGCGCGCGGCGCCGCGATGGCCGCCGGGCTCGCCATCAGCGAGAGCGTACTGGCCATCATCGGTTCGATCGCCGGCTCCGCGGTCGTCGGCGCGGTCCTGTCGGTGACGCTGGACCTCGCCGTCGCGCAGCCCGTGAAGATCGCCCTCGGCGCACAGGACGGCATCACCCTCGATCACCTCGCCTCGACGGCGGCCTACGGCGCGGGCGGCGGAGCCTTCGCCGCCGGCTTCTCGTCCGGCGCCGCCCAGTTGCCCAAACTGGCCCTGCCGGCGCGACTCACCCCATTGGCCGGCAGGATCCCCACCGCTCTGGAGAGCCTCCCGGGGCAGACCCTCCTCGGGGCCGGTGGGGCCGCCACACTCGACCTTGCCACGGGCAACGACGTCAGCCTGCTCAACGTGATCGCGGGTGGGGCGGGCGGGGCGGGCAGTCGCATGGCCGCCGGGGGGCGCCCGGGTATCGGCGACGTCCTCGCCGGGGATCCGGGCGCACCCGTCGTACCTACCGAGCCGGGGGGTCCGGCGACGAGTCGACCCCTCCAGGTCTCGAACAGCGCGCGCGGAAGCGACCCGCTGACACCCGAACAGATCGCCGAGGCGCGGGAGATCGCCATCTCCATGGGGATGCCCGAGGAGGGCATCGTCTACAGCGACAACATGAACACCGCGTGGTCGGCCATGTTCGGCCAGGAGCGCCTGTACATCGGCACCGACGTCCTTCCGGGCACCCAGGACCATCCGAACTCGCAGATCTCGCTGCGCGGAGCCATCGCCCACGAGGTCGTCGGCCATCGCGAGGCCGAGTTGGCCGGGCGGGCGCAGACCGACGAGTACCTCGAAGAGGCGCAGGCCAGTCTGCGAGCGGCCGAACTGGCCCCGGGGCTCACTCCCGAGGAGCGGGCGATGCTCAGGGCGGATGCGATGATCCGGCTGCAGCACGCGGGTGTCGACCCGAAGGACTTCGAACCGTGGATGGGTGGTGGCTCGTGAGTGAATCGGCCGAGAACCGAGAGCGTGATCGTGACACGTTGGAGGCGATCATGCTGGGGATGGCTCGCGGAGAGCTGCCCGAGTTGACGTGTCGGGTGTGCGGGACCCCGATCCGGTATTCGCAGATCCTCCGCGACGAACACCGGGTGGTCAGCCTGCGGACGACCTGTTCGTGTGGGCATTCCAGCGGCGTGATCCGGGGCATCTGAGGTCGGCGGACGCGAGGTTCGGCCGGGCTCGGCGGCTCAGGTCAGCGGCACCGCGCGGCGGTTGGGGTCGCGGAGGTCGGTGGCGTGGTGGAGCCATTTCTCCTGGAGGGCCTCCGCGCCCTGGGCGCGTTTCCAGGCGGCCTCCGCGGGGGTCATCGGGAGCAGGGGGAAGAAGCGGACCGGGTCGGCGGGAGGCGGCAGCGGCAGGTCGGCGACCAGACCGCCGGGTTCGGCGACCAGAACCGCGTGGAACGCGCCGCCCTCCCACAGCGGGCCGCCCAGGTCGAGCGACGCGCCGGGGGCGATCACCAGGCCCTCCACCTGCGGGGTCGCACCAAGCACGGCCAGCGGGCGCAGCACCGAGTCGTGGCCGCCGCGCACCGAGAGCACCAGTTCCGCCCGCGGGCCCGCGACCGGATCGGCGAGCGCCGCCGCCGGATCGGCCATCGGCGCCCGGGACATGCCCACCGTGGCGTACCGGACCACACCCTCCGTGTCTGGACCGAAGCGCAACACCTCGATGCGATCGGCCCCCACGAAGGTGACCCCGGCACGGCCGGTCGGCTCGCCGAAGGCCGCCGTCAGATGCGCCTCGACCTGCGGAGTGGGGTCGATCGGCTCGGGTCCCGGCGTGAAGTCGAACATGCCCGCATGCTAATTCGCCGTCAGGAGCCGCACGCGCCAAGGCCGTCGCGGCCGTGGCGAGGTCACTCTGGTGTACTCTGCATAGTCGGCCCGCAGGACGTACGACGTGCTCGCGCGCCATCGGATGACGGATGCGTCCTCGCCCGACCCGCCCGGTCGGCGCCCGAGGACTTCCCCCAGCGGGGACCGGCCGTGGGAGGTGATCGTGGTGCATACCAGCACACCGTGCAGTACCGGCGGCTCACCCGATCTTCCCCGATCCAGTCGCACGCCCCGCCCTTTCTGAGGGTTTCCGAGACCTTCCCCGGATTCCGACCGCCCGCTCGTGGCGGCCCGGTTCCCGTTCTCCGAATGTCCTCCGTGACGGGGCGTCAGGATCTTTTGCCGTTCTTTCGGTGATTCGTTCCGCTTGCACGTGTCGACACTCCCCTCGGCCTGCCCGCCGCGGTGGTTCGGCGTCGGCGTGTGCCGGTCATCCCAGGAGCCCGTCATGTCGATGATCCGCGACCTCCGCGCCGCAGTCCGCCCGCACCGCCGCACCCCGCTGCCGTCGAACACGCCCGCGGCGACCGGGAACTGCGTGGTGGACTGTGCCGTGTATCGCGACGGCCATCGCCTGGACGGCTACGCGAACCCCGACTCGGCGATCCACGAGGTGCGCCGGGGCGGCGGCTTCGTCTGGATCGGCCTGCACGAGCCCAGCGCGCTCGAACTGTCCGGTATCGCCGAGCGGTTCGGCCTGCACCCGCTCGCCGTGGAGGACGCCGTCCACGCGCACCAGCGGCCCAAGCTGGAGCGCTACGACGACACCCTGTTCGCGGTGTTCAAGACGGTCACCTACGTCGAGCACGAACAGCTCTCCGCGACCAGCGAGATCGTCGAGACCGGCGAGATCATGGTCTTCCTCGGCAACGACTTCGTGGTCACCGTGCGACACGGCCGGCACGGCGCGCTCGGCGATCTGCGCTGTCGCCTGGAGAACGGCGCCGAACTGCTCGCCGCTGGGCCCTCGGCGGTGCTGCACGCGGTCGCCGACCGGGTGGTGGACACCTACCTCGACGTCGCCCAGCTCATCCAGGACGACATCGACCAGGTCGAGAACGACGTGTTCGGCGGCGGTGGCGCGGGCGACGCGGGCCGGATCTACCAGCTCAAGCGCGAACTGCTCGAACTCAAGCGCGCGGTCGCCCCCCTCGCCCGCCCGCTGCACGCGCTCGCCGAGCGGCCGATGCGCCAAGTGCACCCCGACATCCGCGAATACTTCCGCGACGTCGAGGACCACCTGTCCCGGGTCGGCGAACAGGTGGCGTCGTTCGACGAGTTGCTGACCTCGATCCTGCAGGCCAACCTCGCGCAGGTGACGGTCGCGCAGAACGAGGACATGCGCAAGATCTCGGCCTGGGTGGCGATCTTCGCCGTGCCGACGATGCTCGCCGGGGTGTACGGGATGAACTTCGAGCACATGCCCGAGCTGAAGTGGCGGTACGGCTACCCGATGACGTTGTCGGTGATCGTGGTCGTGTGCACGCTGATGCACCGGGGCTTCCGCCGCAACGGCTGGTTGTAGCGGGCGCGGCGGGCCTCGGGGCGGGTCGGCCCCGGGGCGCCGACCGCCTACAACTCCAGTCGGCCCACCAGGTTGCGCGCCCGCTCGGCCAGGTCGGGCCGCACCACCACGTCGTAGCGCGAGGCCACGATCTGGCTGGTGGACACGAAGTCCCGGCGTCCGCCCAGCGCCTTGTACCCCAGCCAGCCGAACAGGGCGCCCGCGGCGATGCCCCAGACCAGACCCATCAGCACCAGCCAGAGCCACCCGTGCGCGCGAACGGCGAAGATGCCCAGGAACAGCCCGATCATCAGCCCGAACCACGCACCGCTCGCCGCGCCGGACGCCGCCGCCTTGCCGGCGGTGAGCCGACCCAGCACGTTCTCGACCATGCGCAGATCGGCACCGACGATCGCGGTGTTCTCCACCGGGAACTCGTGGTCCGACAGGTAGTCGACCGCTCGCTGGGCGCCCGCGTAGTTCGTGTAGGACGCGATGACCTGGCCGGTGTTCGCCAGGTCGGGCCCGGGCGCACCCGCGCCGGGAGGAACATTCTGACCGAACATGCTGCCGCCTCGCCTGAATGCCGGCCGAATCCCGGCCCGTATGGTCGTTCGACCGGGAGCCTGTACCCGACAGGATCCGTGACAACACGTGACCAATGGGCCGAATGCTCCGTATCCCGGCCGGCCCAACGGACGGCCCGAGCGCGACGTCGGCACGGTTACGATCAAGCCGCCGTCGGATCGGCGTCCGTTGCCTGCGGGTAGCGCGTGGGCCTTGCGAGACCGGAGATGTCATGGCAGCGGAGCGGCACCACGGGCCCCCCTGGGAGGTGGTCTTCGAGCTGCGCAAGGGCTGGAACCCGGAGACCGTCCTGTTCTGCGCATTCGTTGCGGTCCTGGGCGGCATCGGGTTCCTCGTGCCCGGCTGGGGCGTGTCCATCTTTTTGTGGGTGATGGCCGGCACCGGAATGCTCGCGGGAGCCAGTGCGATACGCGGCAACTGGTTCTTTCGAGCCGGTGCCGAGGGGCCTGTGCTCCGCTCCACGACATGCCGCGGTGACCGTCTGGTTCAGCTCCCGTGGGACCAGGTCCGGGCGATAGTCGTCTGGAAGCTGCACCACAGCCGGTGGATCGGCGTCATCCCCCGACCCGGCGTGTCGTTGCCGGGAGACGACTCCCCGGCGTGGCTGCGTGGCATGGCGCGTATGGGGGCGGGGGACGCGGCCCGGATGTGCACCCCGGCGCACGGAGTCCGAATCGATCTTCCCCGACTGGCCAAACTGCTCGGCGAGTTCGCCCCGCATGTCGCCCTCGTCGACCAGAGCGGTCGGCGGACGGTGGTGCATCGCCAGGGCTTCGACGAAGACCCGCTCGGGTAGGCGAACAAGATCCGGCGCCGGAGACCGTAACCGGCGCCTACCCCGCCACGACCTCGCGCACCGCGTTCCCCACCGCGTCCGGACGGTCCAGCATCATGAAGTGGGCGGAGTCGTCCAGTACCTCGCAGCGGCCCTGCGGGGACAGGTTCGCCAGGGTGCGCAGGGCCCGTACCCAGCGGGCCCGGGCGGCCAGGCTCTCGTAGCCGCCCGCGGCGGCCAGCACCCGCAGCGGGACGTCCGGCAGCGGTGCGACCCGGCGCAGGTCGGCGAGTTCGGCGGCCACGTCGAAGTAGGTGGCGTTCTCGGTGAGCGCCGCCGCGAAGAACCGCCCCGAGCCGTACGACCCGCGCACCCAGCGCGCGTCCGCCACATCCCGGTGCCGGCGGGACTGGGTGAACAGGATCGACCGTCGCGCCGCGGGCCCGATCGCCCGACTCACGCCGGTGGCCCGCATCGCGCCGCCCAGCGCCCTGGCCGCCCGGATCCGGGCCTGCCGGGCGGGCCGTGGTCGCGGCTTCTCCTCGTTGCTCGGGTCGACCAGGACCAGGCCCGCCGTGCGCTCGGGGTACATCCGGGCGAAGCCCTCGACGTGGAACGCGCCGAGCGAATGGGCGAGCAGGACGTACGGGCCGGGCAGCGCGAGCGCGTCGGCCAGCGCGGCGATGCGGTCCGCCTCGTGGGCCAGCGTGGGCGGCCGCGGGTCGGGCTGCGAGTAGCCCAGGCCGGGGCGGTCGAAGCGCACCACCGTGCAGTCGCCGCTGAGCAGCGGCACCACCGGATCCCAGTCGAACCACGCGCCGCCGAGCCCGCTGGTGGCGATCACCACGGGCCCGGCGCCCTCACGGACCACGTGCAGCGCGGTCCCGTCGATCCGGACGAACTCCCCGGGCGGTACCGGTACCGGGTGTCTCGCGACCATGGTGGGCTCCCCGTCACTCGAGGTTACGCGTGTCGCCATCATCGGTCGCGGTTTCCGCCCGGACGCGCAGCGACGCGACCACTACGCCGACCGAGCCGAGACCGGACCCGGTTGGCCGTCGGCCCCCGGGCGCAACGACGCCACGTTCCGATCGTTGGACCGGTCGCGTCGCGCGTCGCGCCCCGCCGACGGGGATGGTTCCGAGTTCGAGATCGAACGGCCGTATCGGGACGCGTCGGCCCCGCGCTCGTGGGGATGTGTGGCTCCCGTTCCGAGATCCGGGGTGGGAGCCACGCCCCGGGGCTCTCAGCCCTTGAGCTTGTAGTCCTCCAGCAGCCGCCGGCCGATGATCATCTTCTGGATCTCGGCCGTGCCCTCGCCGATCAACAACATCGGCGCCTCGCGGTAGAGGCGTTCGATCTCGAATTCGCGCGAGAACCCGTACCCGCCGTGGATCCGGAACGCGTCCTCGACGACCTCCTTGCAGTATTCGGAGGCCAGGTACTTGGCCATCCCCGCTTCGAGGTCGTTGCGCTCGCCCGCGTCCTTCTTGCGCGCCGCGTTGACCATCATCGCGTGCGCGGCCTCGACCTTGGTGGCCATCTCGGCGAGCTTGAACTGGATCGCCTGGTGCCCGGTCAGCGGCTTGCCGAAGGTCTCCCGCTGCTGCGCGTAGCGGATGCCCAGCTCGAACGCGCGCTGCGCGACCCCGCAGCCGCGCGCGGCCACGTTCACCCGGCCCACCTCGACGCCGTCCATCATCTGGTAGAAGCCCTTGCCGGGCACCCCGCCCAGAATGCGATCGGCCGGCACCCGACAGTTGTCGAGCACCATCTCCGTGGTGTCGACGCCCTTGTAGCCCATCTTGTCGATCTTGCCGGGGATGGTCAGGCCCGGGCGCGTCTCGCCGAAGCCGGACTCCTTGTCGATCAGGAACGTGGTCATGTTCCGGTAGACCGAGTCCTCGCCGAGGTCGGTCTTGGTCAGCACCGCGACCAGGTTGGCGCTGCCGCCGTTGGTGAGCCACATCTTCTGACCGTTGAGCACGTAGAACTCGCCGTCCGGCACCGCCTTGGTGCGGATCGCCGACACGTCCGACCCGCAGTGCGGCTCCGACATCGAGAACGCGCCGCGGATCTCGCCCTCGGCCATCTTCGGCAGGTAGTACGCCTTCTGCTCTTCGGTGCCGTGCTGCTTGATCATGTACGCGACGATGAAGTGCGTGTTGATGATGCCGGACACGCTCATCCA
Organism: Embleya australiensis; assembly: GCF_051903075.1. Classification (NCBI taxonomy): domain Bacteria; kingdom Bacillati; phylum Actinomycetota; class Actinomycetes; order Kitasatosporales; family Streptomycetaceae; genus Embleya; species Embleya australiensis. Next base: position 4,767,396 of record NZ_CP182422.1, on the reverse strand, counting down.
GCCGCGCGCGATCTCCTCGACCACCAGCGCGTAGGTCAGCAGCGACTCGCCGAGGCCGCCGTACTCCTCCGGGATCATCAGGCCGAACAGGCCCATGGCCTTCATGCCCTCGACGATCTCCGCCGGGTATTCGTCCCGGTGCTCCAGTTCGGTCGCGACCGGGATGATCTCCTTGTCCACGAACGTGCGGACGGTGGCGAGGATCTCCCGTTGGACTTCGGTGAGTCCGTCGGTCTGTGCGAGGCGGCCCATGGGCGGCGCTCCTTCCGTCTGCGCATGTCCGGGCCCCACACCCTCGGGGTCCCGGCCACGCTTCTGGCTTAGAGAGTTACCGGGGAGTATCCACGAGCGCGCCGGGTCGCGACAGAGGGGGTCCGTAACGCGGGCACCCCGATTTCGAACGATCTGTCGGCTGCCCTACCCCGCTCAGACCGGCACGCCCGCCCGCCACACCGCGCGCACCAGCGGTACGCCGGGCCGGTAGGCGAGGTGGACGTGTGAGGGCGCGTCCAGCTCGACCACGTCGGCGCGCGCCCCCGGCCGCAGCACGCCCACGTCCGTACGGCGCAGCGCGCGCGCACCGCCGGCGGTCGCCGCGTACAGCGCCTCGTCGGGCGTCATGCCCATGTCGCGCACCGCGAGCGCGATGCAGAACGGCATCGACGTGGTGAAGCTGGAGCCGGGGTTGCAGTCGGTGGACAGCGCCACCTCTACACCGGCGGCGAGCAGCCGGCGGGCGTCGGGGTAGACCGCGCGAGTGGAGAATTCCGCGCCGGGGAGCAACGTGGCCACCGTGTCGCCGACCGCGAGCGCGTCCACGTCGGCGTCGTCGAGGTGGGTGCAGTGGTCGGCCGAGGCCGCGCCCAGCTCGACGGCCAGTCGTACGCCGGGCCCGTGCCCGAGCTGATTGGCGTGCACGCGCGGGATCAGGCCCTTCGCCTTGCCGGCGGTCAGGATGGCCCGCGCCTGGTCGCCGTCGAACGCGCCGCGCTCGCAGAAGACGTCCACCCAGCGGGCGTGCGGCGCGCAGGCGTCCAGCATCGGGCCGGTGACCAGGTCGACGTAGCCGGCCGGGTCCTCGGCGTATTCCGGCGCGACGATGTGCGCGCCGAGGTAGGTGGTCTCGGCGGTGAACGCCGACGCGATCCGCAGCGCGCGTTCCTCGTCGGCGACGGTGAGGCCGTAGCCGGACTTGATCTCGATCGTGGTGGTGCCCTGTCGCGCCGCCTCGCCGACCAGCCGGCCGGCGTTCGCGGCCAGCTGCTGCTCGCTCGCGGCCCGGGTCGCGGCCACCGTGGTACGGATCCCGCCGGCCCGGTACGCCTGGCCGGACATCCGCGCGTCGAACTCGGCGGTGCGGTCCCCGGCGAAGACCAGGTGCGAGTGCGAGTCGACGAAGCCGGGCTGGACCGCGCGGCCCTCGGCGTCGTACCGGGTGTCCGCGTCCGGGGCGCTCGCGGCGGCCCCCACCCACACGATGCGGTCGCCGTCGAGCACGAGGGCCGCGTCCCGGAGCAGGCCGAGGGGGCCGGCGTCGAGGTCGGGGTCGTTGGTGACCAGCGAGCCGATGTTGGTGATCAGGGTGGTGGCCACGCGCGAGTGGTCCCTTCGGTCCGGGGTGGCGGCCGTTCGCGGCGGAGCGGCCGGGTTGCGAGGGAGACGGCCGCTCCGCCAGGGGAGCGGCCGTGGATCAGCGGAACAGATCGTGAATCGCCGTGGTCAGCGCCTGCGGAACAGCCTCCACGAGCTGGTGCACGCCGTCGCGGACGACCACCCGGCCGTCGACCAGCACGTGGGTGACATCGCCCGCGGCGGCGGCGAACACGGCCGCCTCGCCCGCCAGTCGGGGCATGGTGCCGGCCAGCCGCACCGAGTCCAGACCGATCGTGGTGAGGTCGGCCAGGGCGCCCGGCTCGATCCGGCCCGCGTCCGGCCACCCGAGGGCCCGGTGGCCGACGGTCGTGGCGTACGCCAGCAGCGCGGCCGAGGTGAAGTGGCCGCGGCGCCCGGTGCGCAGGCGTTCGTCGAGTTCGACCGCGCGGGCCTCCTCGAACAGGTCGATCACCGCCTGGCTGTCGCTGCCCAGGGACAGCGGCACCCCGGCCCGGACCAGGTCGCCGGCCGGGCCGATGCCGTCGGCGAGGTCGCGCTCGGTGGTGGGGCAGAAGCAGACCCCCGCCCCGGACCGGGCCAGTGCGGCGATGTCGGCGTCGGTGAGGTGGGTGGCGTGTACCGCCGTCGCGTTCGGGCTCCAGAACCCGTGCGCGTCGAGCAGCCCGGTGGGGGTCAGCCCGTAGTGCGCGACGCACGCCGCGTTCTCGGCGGGCTGCTCGGACAGGTGCACGTGTACCGGCACACCCTCGGTCCGCGCCGCCCAGCCGGCGTAGTCGTCCTCCTTGGCGAACGCCCGCACCGAGTGGATGGCCGCCCCGATCCGGGTGTTGGCGTCGCCGCGCAGCGCGCTCCAGCGCTCGTACCAGCCGTCGGAGCCGCCGTCGCCGAAGCGGCGCTGCACGCCCGCCAACGGCTGGTGGCCGTCGGCGGTCAGGCCGCCGTGCAGGTAGCAGGTGTCGAGCAGGGTGAGCCGCACGCCGGCCTGCCGGGCCGCCTCGATCAGCGCGTGACCCATCGCGTTCGGGTCGTCGTACGGCGTGCCGTCCGGGCCGTGGTGCAGGTAGTGGAACTCGCCCACGGAGGTGATCCCGGCCAGCGCCATCTCGGCGTACACCGCCCGCGCGAGCGCGAGGTAGGTGTCCGGGTCGAGCCGGCCGGCCGCCTTGTACATCTGGTCGCGCCAGGTCCAGAAGGTGCCGGTGCCGGACTGGGTGCGCCCGCGCAGCGCCCGGTGAAAGGCGTGCGAGTGGGCGTTGGCCAGGCCCGGCAGGGTCAGTCCGGGCAACACCGAGGCGCCCGCCGGCACCGGGCGGTCGGGGGTGACCGAGGTGATGCGGCCGTCGGCGATCGAGAGCACCACGTCGCGCTCGATCCCGGTGCGGGTCCACACCAGTTCACACCAGTATTCGCTCACACCGCGTCCTCGCTCGTCAGGTCCGTCACCACGTCGGCCAGCGCCGCCACACCCGCGAGGCAGTCCACCATCTCCGCGCTCTCCGCCGGCGAGTGCGACACGCCGGTGGGGTTGCGGACGAACACCATCGCGGTGGGCACGTGTGCGGACAGGATGCCCGCGTCGTGGCCGGCGCCGGTGGGCAGGATCGGCGCGCCGCCGAGCCGCTTGGCGATGCGGTCGCGCAGCGGTGCGGCGAACTCGACGATCGGCGTGTACGACTCGCGGGCGACCTGGACGCAGACCGCATCGCGCTCGCCGCGCTCGGTGGCGGTGCGGATGATCTCGCCGACCACCTCGTCCAGGGTCTGCTCGTCGGCGGCGCGCGCGTCGAGCCAGCCGTGCACCTCGGACGCGATCGCGTTGGCCGCGCCGGGGCGCGCGTCGACCTTGCCGAAGGTGGCCAGGGCACCGGCGAGATGGGCCTTCTTGCGGGCCGCGAGCACGGTGTTGGCGTAGGTGAGCATCGGGTCGCGCCGGTCCTCCAGGCGGGTGGTGCCCGCGTGGTTGGCCTCGCCCCGGAAGTCGAAGCGCCAGCGCCCGTGCGGCCAGATCGCCGAGGCGACGCCCACCGCGCGGTCCCGGTGCACCAGGTCGCGGCCCTGCTCCACGTGCAGTTCGACGAACGCGGCGATGCGGCCGAGCCGTTCGGGGTCCGGCCCGATCGCGGCCGGGTCGAATCCGGCGCGCTCCATCGCGTCGCCGAGGAACACCCCGTCGGCGTCCTTCAGCGCCCGCGCCTGCTCCGGCGTCAGTACCCCGGCGGACAACCGGGATCCGACGCAGGCGACGTTGAACCGGGCGCCCTCCTCGTCGCCGAAGTTGACGATGCCCAGCGGGCGGGTCGGCTCCTCGCCGCGCTCGCGCAGCAGGTCGAGCGCGGCGAAGGAGGAGACCACGCCCAGCGGTCCGTCGTAGGCGCCGCCGTCGGGCACCGAGTCGAGGTGGCTGCCGATCACGACCGCGTCGGGGCCGGTCGCGGTCCACGCCCACTGGTTGCCGTTGCGGTCCTCCTCGTACAGCAGTCCCCGGCTCTCGGCCTGCTCGCGAAACCACGCGCGACACTCGGCGTCGGCCCCGGTCCACGCGAAGCGGCGATAGCCGCCGGACGCGGCGCGACCCACCGGGAGCAGGTCGCGCCACATCGCCTCGAAGCCGGTGCTCACGCGTCGCCTTCCCGCATCGGCACCCGCACACCGCGCTCGTCCGCGACCTCGCCGGCCAGGTCGTAGCCCGCGTCGACGTGGCGGATCACGCCCATGCCGGGGTCGTTGGTGAGCACGCGGCGGATCTTCTCGCCGGCCAGCGGCGTGCCGTCGGCGACGGTTACCTGGCCCGCGTGGATCGAGCGGCCGATGCCGACCCCGCCGCCGTGGTGGATGGACACCCACGAGGCGCCGGAGGCCACGTTGACCATCGCGTTGAGCAGCGGCCAGTCGGCGATCGCGTCGGAGCCGTCGAGCATGCCCTCGGTCTCGCGGTACGGGCTGGCCACCGAGCCGCAGTCGAGGTGGTCGCGGCCGATCACGATCGGCGCGGCCAACTCGCCGGAGGCGACCATGTCGTTGAACCGCTCGCCGGCCCGGTCCCGCTCGCCGTAGCCGAGCCAGCAGATCCGCGCGGGCAGCCCCTGGAAGTGCACCTTCTCCTGGGCCAGCTTGATCCAGCGGGCCAGCGACTCGTTCTCCGGGAACAGGTCGAGCACGGCCTTGTCGGTCTTGGCGATGTCGCGCGCGTCGCCGGAGAGCGCGGCCCAGCGGAACGGGCCCTTGCCCTCGCAGAACAGCGGCCGGATGTACGCCGGGACGAAGCCCGGGAAGTCGAACGCCCGCGTGTAGCCCGCGAGTTGCGCCTCCCCACGGATCGAGTTGCCGTAGTCGAAGACCTCGGCGCCCTTGTCTTGGAAGCCGACCATGGCCTCGACGTGCCTGGCCATCGACTCGCGCGCGCGGTCGGTGAATTCGGCGGGCTTGGTCCGCGCGTATTCGGCCATGTCCTCGAACGCGACGCCGACCGGCAGGTAGGCGAGCGGGTCGTGGGCCGAGGTCTGGTCGGTGACGATGTCGATCGGGGCGTCCATCGCGAGCAGCTGCGGGACCAGTTCGGCGGCGTTGCCGAGCAGGCCGATGGACAGCGGCCGGCGGGCGTCGCGCGCCTCGACGGCGAGTTGCAGTGCGGCGTCCAGCGTCTCGACCCGGGTGTCGCAGTAGCCGTGTTCGATGCGCCGGTCGATGCGCGAGGGGTCGCAGTCGATACAGATGACCACGCCGCCGTTCATGGTGACGGCCAGCGGTTGCGCGCCACCCATGCCGCCGAGCCCGGCGGTGAGGGTGATGGTGCCCTCCAGGCTGCCGCCGAAGCGCTTGGCGGCGACCGCGGCGAAGGTCTCGTAGGTGCCCTGGAGGATGCCCTGGGTGCCGATGTAGATCCACGAACCGGCGGTCATCTGGCCGTACATGGTCAGCCCGGCCGACTCCAGCCGGCGGAACTCCTCCCAGTTGGCCCAGTCGGGCACCAGGTTGGAGTTGGCGATCAGCACGCGCGGCGCCCACTCGTGGGTCTGCATCACGCCGACCGGACGGCCCGACTGCACGAGCAGCGTCTCGTCCTGCTTCAGCGTGGTCAACGTGCGGGTGATCGCCTCGAAGGAGCGCCAGTCGCGGGCGGCCTTGCCGGTGCCGCCGTACACGACCAGCTTGTCCGGGTGCTCGGCGACCTCGGGGTCGAGGTTGTTGAGCAGCATCCGCAGGGCGCCCTCCTGCTGCCAGCCCCGGGTGGTGAGCGTGCTGCCGCGCGGTGCGCGCACCTCGCGCGGTCCTGCGGTGTGGTCCGACATGGCGGCGCCCCTTCTGCTTCGGCGTGCATCGGTCCGTGTGCGGAACCGGATGCGGATCCGGATGGGAATCTGTATGGAAACATTCAGTCGCTTTCGAAGTGAATCTATCTGTTCCATGAGGTGGCGCCAAGAGAGCCGGCCGAGTGAACCGCACGCGGACCGCGACAGCGGGGGATTTGACCCATCCGGTGCCATTCCCGACGCCCGGTGATCGGCCGGGACCGGCGCCGGGTAGCCGGACCGCATGGATCTGCAGGAGGTGCTGTGGGCGATCACCGCCCTGGGTGCGTTCGTGGCGTTCGCGGGCCTGGTGATGCTGCTGGGCGGGCGCGGGCGGGAGCCGGGCGTGGTGGCCCTGATGGTGATGACGGGCGCGCTGCTGTGCACCGGCGGGTTCCTGCTCAGCATTCCGCGCTATCGGGACACCGCGCTGATCGCGGGCGGCTCGGCGGTGGTGGGCGTCCTGGCCATGCTCGCGGCGATCACGCTGATGCCCGCGCACCGGGGGGCGGGTGACGGGCCGCGCGGGGTGATGTCGGAGAAGGACCCCGGGCGACGCGGTTGAAGAGGGTGTTGTTTCCTCTCGGTCCCGCTCAGCCCTGCCTGCCGTAGAGGCGGAGCGTGATCGGGGCGCATACGAGGGCGATGCCGGCGGTCGTGGCGAGGGACCAGACGACCGCGCCGCCGGCGGCGCCGGTGTCGTTCATCAGGTCCCGGGACGCGGTCGCCAGCAGGCTGAGCGGGTTGACGTCGACGAAGGCCCGGAGCCAGCCGGGCATGGTGTCGGGCCGGACGAAGATGTTGCCGGCGAACGAGAGCGGGATCAGTACGGCGTTGGCGATGCTCAGGACGACGGCCGGGTCGCGGACGACCAGGGCGACCGCGGCCCAGAGCAGGGACAGCGCGAGTCCGAACACGATCACCAGGGCCACCGCGGCGAGCACCCCCGCCGCGCCGCCGGCGGGGCGGTAGCCCATGGCCAGGCCGAGGCCCACCACGATGGCGGAGGCGAACAGGTAGCGGGCGGCGTCGCTGAGCAGGCCGCCGAGGATGAACGCGCCGCGCCACACGGGCAGGCCGCGGAAGCGGTCGAAGGCCCCGCTGCGCACGTCCTGCGCGAGCCGGGCCCCGCCGTACATCGTGACGATCGCGATGCTCATGCCGAGTACGCCGGGCAGGAGGGTCGTGAGGTAGTCGCCGGTCGATCCGCCGAGCGCGCCGCCGAACAGGTAGGTGAACAGCACGGTGAACAGGATCGGGATGGCGGCGGAGTCCACGAGCTGTTTGGGGTCGTGCCTGATCTTGAGCATGGCGCGCCGGCCGAAGGCGGCCGAGGCGGCGAGGGCCCCGGCGTGGTGACGGACCCGCCCGGCGGCGAGCAGGGCGTCGATCGGGTCGGCGTGCGCCGCGGCGGTCGGGGTCGTCATGCGTGCGACTCCTCGTGGTCGGCGCCGGCGGGAGCGGTCCGCCGGCCGGTCAAGGCGAGAAATGCCTCGTCGAGGCTGGGCCGGCCCAGGGAGAACTCGGCGATGCCCACCCCGGCGTCGGCCAACCGGGTCATCGTGTTCCCGACCAGTCGGCCGACGTCCGCCGAATCGGATCCGCCGGCGAGCGCCACGGACAGGGCGAGCGGGTCGTCGGCGAGCCGGACCGAGCCCGGAACGCCGGCGAGGATCCGGAGCGCCTGCGGGCGGTGCCCGCCGTCGAGCAGTCGCAGGTGCAGCGTGCCCGCGCCGACGCGGGACTTGAGCTGGGCGCCGGTGCCCTCGGCCACGATCCGGCCGTCGTCGATGACCGCGATGCGCTCGGCGAGCCGGTCGGCCTCCTCCAGGTACTGGGTGGTCAGCAGCACGGTGGTGCCCGCCGCGGCGATCCGGCGGACCAGCTCCCACACCCCGTTGCGGCTGCGCGGGTCGAGGCCGGTGGTCGGCTCGTCGAGGAAGAGCACGTCGGGGGTCGTGATCAGGCCGGCGCCGATGTCGAGCCGGCGGCGCATACCTCCCGAGTAGCCGCTCACCGGGCGGCCGGCCGCGCGGGTGAGGTCGAACGCGGCGAGCAGGTCGTCGGCGCGCCGTGCGGCGGCGGCCCGGGTCAGGCCGTGCAGTCGGCCCAGGATCAGCAGGTTCTCGTAGCCGGTCAGATCCTCGTCGAGGGAGGCGTACTGGCCGGTCACCGCCACCCGGGCGCGGATCGTGTCCGCCTCGGTCGATACGTCGTGGCCGAGCACGCGGGCGGTGCCGCCGTCCGGCCGGGTCAGCGTGGCCAGGATGCGGATCGTGGTGGTCTTGCCCGCCCCGTTGGGGCCGACGAACCCGAACACCTGTCCGCGCCCGATGGTGAGGTCGATGCCGTCCAGCGCCCGATTGCCGCCGAAGACCTTGACCAGACCGCGTGCCTCGATCGCCGGGTGATCGCCACCCGAGCTTTTCTTTGACATGACGTAAGAGTTGAGCCAACTCTTGCAGCTTGTCAAGGTTATGGCGGGAGCCATAGATTCCGGGCATGGTCGACCCGCCCGCCCCTGCTCCGCCGCCGGCCCGCCGCCGCCGCGCCGACGCCCGACGCAGCATCGGCGCCATCCTCGACGCGGCCCGGGTGGTGCTCGGCGAACGGCCCGACGCGAGCATGGAGGACATCGCCGGCGCGGCGGGCGTCACGCGCCAGACGGTCTACGCGCACTTCCCGTCCCGCGACGCACTGGTGGCCGGCCTGGTCGAGTCCGCGGCCGCCGAATACGCCGGCCTGCTCGACGAGGCGGACCTCGACACGGCCCCACCGGTGGAAGCGCTGACCCGATTCCTCGACGCCGGCTGGCACTTCCTGGACCGCTACCCCCTGCTCGTCAACGCCGGCGCGCCCCGAATCCCCCGCCCGGTCGACGACCCCCACGACTTCGCCCCACCACGCCTGGAGCGTCTCCTCCGACGCGGCCAAAAATCGGGCGACTTCGCCCCGACCCCGCCGGCGTCCTGGCTCGCCACCACCATCTTCGCCCTGCAACACGCAGCAGTGGCCGAAACCACCACCGGCCGCCTCACCAGAGCGGAGGCAGAAACCCTGTGCCTACAAAGCACCCTCCGCCTGTGCGGCGCCAATCCGGATCACCACTGATACCAGCCGATTTCACGGGCAGCGCCACCGTGCCCACGCAACGCCCGCGATGGTCCAACCGCATCAACCGCCGTACCGCCTCAAGCAGTTCCACGTCGAGATCGAGTGCCACCAGGTGACCGACCGGACACAGGTAGGGCGACTGTCCGGCCGCGTGCGGCTGCACGACGGCGACCCGCTCCGACGCCGGAGGGAGCGCCACGACAGTGCCGTCCGGAAGATCCGCGTGGCCATCGACGTGCCGGACCCGCGAACCCATACGGATCGTCGCCCCTCCACCGCCTCGGGCCGCCGGACTCCGCATCGGCGCCCCTTCGTCGCTCATGCGATCGCGCCCGGAGTCCCGAACGCCCTCCTCCGCGTCCGAGCCGAGGCGACCGAGCAACCCGGCGCGGCACGAATCAAGTACGCGATGAAGCTCGCGGTAGCGCACGCGCACGTCCCACCACTCGCCCAGCGCGACGCACGGCTTCATCGGGCCCCCTCGTCGCCCGCCGCCGGGATCGTGCACCACGTACACGAGCCATCGCGCCCCCAGGCACCGGTCAGCGCCTGGACGATCATCAGCCCACGACCGTCTTCCGCGTCCTCGTCGAAGGGCCGGATGTCGGGCCGCCCGTCGGCGTGGTCGTCGACCTCGATGCGAATCGCGCCGGACTCGTCGCACGCGAGCATGAAGGTGACCGTGTCCGACTCCGCGTGCTCGATCGCGTTCGTGACGAGTGCGCTGACCACCACGCCGGCCATGTGGATGGCGTCGGAGTCCCGGTGACCGCAATGGCGAAGCTGCGAGCGGGTAAACCGGCGCATCTGCTCCACTCGCCGAGGATGCGGCTCGAACTCCACCTCAATGTGGCCGCGTTCGATGCGCCCTTCGGCTGTTGCGGGCAAGGCCGCGACGATGTGCGGCGGTTCCGTCGATAGCTGGTGCCGAAGCATGACCAGACGCCTCCAAAGGGGCACATGCGGGCACCGCCGAGCAGGCATGAAGATCTCCTGCGCCCGTCGCCGTCCGCATGGTAGTGATCACTACACGTAGTGCTGGTTGCATTAGAGTCGCGACTGCAACTTCTATTTGCAACACGCATCAGTCGAACACAGGCAAAATTTGGCGTGCTCGGATGTACGTGCGCTTCACTGATGCGCCGACCAGGGAGGGACAACGGATGCCCACAACACCGATGTTGGCTCGGCGGAGGCTCGGCAACGAACTCCGCACGTTGCGAGACCTGCGACGACTCACGGTCGAGGAGGTGGGGGCGCAACTCGGGTGGCACAAGTCCAAGGTGTCGCGGATCGAGAACGCACAGTCGGGCATCACGCGACGCGACCTGTACAAACTGATGGAGCTATATGAGGTCGACTCGGACGGCCGGGAAAAGTGCGAGGCGCTGGTCGCGGACGGGCGGGAACGCTCGTGGTGGGCAATCGCGCCGTACGCCGACGTCCTCAACAACGACTACCAGGAACAGATCGGGCTCGAAGCGGAGGCCGCCGCAATCTGCGAGTACCAACCCCTGCTCATTCCAGGTCTGTTGCAGACGGCCGACTACTCCCGGGCGGTTATCGGCAGCGGGCCGTTCGTTCAGGACGAGGAGGACATCGAAACCCTGGTCGATGTGCGTCAACGACGGCAGCGCGTGCTGCTCACCGAGGACGATCCCGTGGAGTACGCGGGTGTGATCACCATGGCCGCGCTCATGTATGAGACCGGCGGAAGGCGGACGCTTCGCGCCCAACTCGCGCACCTGCTCGACGTGGCCCGGCGGTCCAACGTCACCGTGCAGGTGATTCCCTACGACGCGCCGGCACCGACGACCGCTGGTCTCACGCTTCTGCACTTTCGCGAGACCGAGGATCCGACCGTTGCATTCGTGGACACTGTCACCGTGAGCCATCAGCGGGATAATGCCCGTGAGATCAGGCGCTACGTGCGGTTCTTCGACTACCTGCGCAACAACGCTCTCGACAGCACGAAAACCCAAGCGATCATCAAGAAGCGACTGGAAGACCTCAAGTGACTCAGCTTCCCCCCGTCGTGCAGCAAGCATCCGAGTACGGTCGGCTGACCTGGTTCAAGAGCATTCGCAGCGGTCAGCAGAACGGCTGCGTCTCGGTGGCCCACACGAACTCCCAGACCGCTGTTCGGGACAGCAAGAACCCGACGGGACCGGCGTTCGCCGTCCGATCCACCGCCTGGATGTCGTTCGTCTCCGCGGTTCGCTGACCTTCGGGACGGCGAAAGCCCCTCTCGTGGAGGGGCTTTCGCTTCTTACCGACGGTCGACCGCCTGTGCGCCCTCGGCGGCGCGCGATCCGGACGCGCGGTCGGTCAGGACGGCCAGGCGCTTGCCTGCCAGGCGCCCGGGCCCGGCCGCAGCGGTCGGCGCACCAGGCGCGCCGGGTCGTTCCACTGCGACCGGGCCGCCGGAGCCGGCGCGGGTGCGCCGCCGCCGCTCGCCTTGGCCGCCACGACGGTGACGATCACCGCCAACTCCTCCGGGGTGGGTTCACCCCGCACCACCTTGATCATGGGGACCTCCGGGTCCTGGCCGGGCTAGAGCGGGATGTTGCCGTGCTTCTTCGGCGGCAGCGTCTCGCGCTTGCCGCGCAGCGCCCGCAGCGCCTTGACCACGTGGGCCCGGGTGGACGACGGGCGGATGACCGCGTCCACGTAGCCGCGCTCGGCGGCCACGTACGGGTTGCACAGCGTGTCCTCGTACTCCTGGATCAGCCGCGCGCGGGTCGCCTCGGGGTCGTCCGAGGCGGCGATCGTGCGCCGGTGCAGGATGTTGGCCGCGCCCTGCGCGCCCATCACCGCGATCTGCGCGGTCGGCCAGGCCAGGTTGACGTCGGCGCCCAGGTGCTTGGAGCCCATCACGTCGTACGCGCCGCCGTACGCCTTGCGGGTGATGATCGTGACCAGCGGCACGGTGGCCTCGGCGTAGGCGTAGATCAGCTTCGCGCCGCGGCGGATGATGCCGTTCCACTCCTGGTCGGTGCCCGGCAGGAAGCCCGGGACGTCGACGAAGGTGAGCACCGGGATGTTGAACGCGTCGCAGGTGCGCACGAACCGGGCGGCCTTCTCCGACGCGTCGATGTCGAGCGTGCCGGCGAACTGCATCGGCTGGTTGGCCACGATGCCCACGGAGCGGCCCTCGACCCGGCCGAAGCCGACCACGATGTTGGGCGCGAACAGCGGCTGGACCTCCAGGAAGTCCGCGTCGTCCAGGACGTGCTCGATCACCGTGTGGATGTCGTACGGCTGGTTCGCCGAGTCCGGGATCAGCGTGTCGAGGTCACGGTCGTAGTCCGTGGTCTCGAGGTCGGCCTCCTCGTCGAAGGACGGGGCCGGCTCCAGGTTGTTGCTCGGCAGGTAGGACAGCAGGCCCTTGACGTAGTCGAGCGCGTCCTTCTCGTCGGCGCCCATGTAGTGCGCGTTGCCCGACTTGCTGTTGTGCGTGCGCGCGCCGCCCAGGTCCTCCATCGTGACGTCCTCGCCGGTGACCGTCTTGATGACGTCGGGGCCGGTGATGAACATCTGCGAGGTCTGGTCGACCATCACCACGAAGTCGGTGAGCGCGGGGGAGTACACGTGGCCGCCCGCGGCGGCGCCCATGATCAGCGAGATCTGCGGGATCACCCCGGAGGCGATCACGTTGCGCCGGAAGATCTCGCCGTACAGGCCGAGCGAGACCACACCCTCCTGGATGCGCGCGCCGCCGCCCTCGTTGATGCCCACCAGCGGGACGCCGGTCTTGATCGCGAGGTCCTGGACCTTGACGATCTTCTCGCCGTACACCTCGCCGAGGCTGCCGCCGAAGACGGTGACGTCCTGGGAGAACACGCACACCTGGCGGCCGTCGACGGTGCCGGAGCCGGTCACCACGCCGTCGCCGTAGGGGCGGTTGGCCTCCAGGCCGAAGTTGGTGGAGCGGTGCCGCGCGAACTCGTCGAGCTCGACGAAGGAGCCCTCGTCGAGCAGGTATTCGATCCGCTCGCGGGCGGTCATCTTGCCCTTGGCGTGCTGCTTCTCGACCGCTCGGGCGCTTCCCGCGTGCACCGCCTCGTCGATCCGGCGCTCGAGATCGGCCAGCTTTCCGGCGGTGGTGTGGATGTCGGGATCGCCCTGTACTGGGTCCATCGTGCTGACTCCTGTCACGTCGAACGGCGGCGATCGGTAGCGTAGCCGCGCCACGCCGGCGACCATCACCGCCCTGCCCCGCAGTGCCTTCTAGGGTGATCGAATGGACTCTCCTTACAAGGATCTCGACCGCCCTCCGCTGCGTGAGGCGGCCCTGCGTCGGGCGCTTTTGGTACCGGGCGGCCTGTGGCGCGAGCTGGACGTGCTGCCCGAGACCGGCTCGACCAACGCCGACCTGGCCAACCGGGCCGACGAGGCCGAGGGGCTGGTACTGGTCGCCGAATCGCAGGTGGCGGGCCGGGGTCGGCTGGACCGGCGGTGGACCGCGCCGCCGCGCTCGGGCCTGGCGGTGTCGATGACGCTGGCGCCGAACGAGGTCCCGGTCGCGCGCTGGGGCTGGCTCCCGCTGCTGGCCGGGGTGGCCGCGGCGTCGGCGGTGTCCCGGGTGGCCGGGGTCGACGTGCGGCTGAAGTGGCCGAACGATCTGCTGGTGGGCGAGCGCAAGCTGGCCGGGATCCTGGCCGAGCGGGCCGGGTCGAGTGTGGTCCTGGGCATCGGGCTGAACGTTTCGCTGCACGAGGAGGAGTTGCCGGTACCGACCGCGACCTCGCTGCTCCTGGCCGGCGCCGAGAGCACCGACCGGGACCCGATCCTGCGGGCGCTGCTGCGCGAGGTGGAGGAGTGGTACACCCGGTGGCGACTGGCGGAGGGCGATGCGCGTGCGTGTGGGTTGGCGGCCGCGTACACCGACGCGTGCGCCACCATCGGGCGGCGGGTCCGGGTCGAGTTGCCGGCGAAGCCGACGCTGGAGGGGCCGGCGACGGGGATCGACGACGAGGGTCGGCTTTTGGTCACCGGGCCGGAGGGGCAGGTGGCGGTGGGCGCGGGGGACGTGGTGCACGTTCGGCCTGCGGCGTGAGGGTTTTGCTCCCACCCGCCCACCCGTTGCGTCATGCGGGAAAGGCCGCGGATCTACTGCCGGGGGCGAGCCCCGCGTGGCCTCGCGGCCGAGTGCTCCGGGTGCCGCGCGGCTCTGGTCTCGGTGTCCGGCGGTGTCGGGACTTCCGAAGGAAGGCGCACGACGGGCACGGCTTGCGGCGGCGGCCGGGGAGCGGGCTCAGGTCGGTTTGCGCCATACGGAGATGTGCTTGGTGGAGTCCTGGGTGAAGGGGGCTCCGTGCCAGTCGGCGACGCGGCGCTCCAGGGTGAGGCCGGCGATTCGGGCCATCAGGTCGAGTTCAGCCGGCCAGGCGTATCGGTGCGTGGAATGGCCTCGGCGGTAGCGGCCGTCGTCGCCGTCGCGGGTGAAGTGGTGTGAGACGAGGATCTGCTCGACCAGGTTGAAGGTGTCGAAGCCGAGGTGCCGCTCGGAGACGTCGAACGGCACCGCGACCTGGCCGGGCGGCAGGAAGCGCAGCGGGGGTATGCCCAGCTCGATGACGAATCGGCCGCCGGGCCGCAGGTGACGCGCGGCGTTGCGGAAACACTCGACCTGCTCGTCCTGGGTGAGCAGGTTCGTGATGGTGTTGTAGACGAGGTAGACCAGGGTGAACTCGCCGGGGACGACGGTGCCGGCCATGTCCCCGATGACCACCGGGAGCGTGTCCTCGTCGATCTTGCGCCGCAGGACCGCCGCCATGTGCTCGGACAGTTCGATGCCCACCACCGGGACGCCGCGTTCCCGCAGCGGGACGCCCACGCGCCCGGTTCCGATGGCGAACTCCAGGGCCGGGCCGGCTCCGGCGAGTTCGGCGAGGAAGGCGAGGGTCGGTTCGAGAACGGCGGCCGAGGCCGGCTCGGCCTCCTCGGCGTCGTAGCGCTCGGCGGTCGCCCGGCTCCACAGCTCACTGCTCGTCACGGACGGCCACTGTGCCGAGCGCCGAGCGGGCTGTCGACGCATTTATGGCGGCGAACGGCATGCCTCCGCCTCTCCCGCCCGGGAGAACCGCACAATCGTGGGTGACCCCCAGGAGGCCCGGTGTTCACAACCACAGCCGAGGTCGACGACGACATCCTCTTCGTCGTGCGCCCGCACTGGATGCACCTCGTCCGTCCCGCGCTGGCCCTGTTCGGCACGGTCGCCGTCACCGGCTTCCTCGCCGCGCTCACGCCCCCGACCTCGGCGGCTGGCTGGGTCCAGCCCGCCGTGCTCCTGGCCGGACTGGCGGTCCTGGTCCGCTGGAGCGTCGCGCCGTGGCTGGCCTGGCTGGGCACCATGTACTCGGTCGCCGCCGACCGACTGACCGTGCGCACCGGCGCGCTGACCCGGGAGATCCGGGTGGTGCCGTTCGCGCGGGTGGCCGACGTGCTGATCGAGCACGAGTCGTTCGTGGACCGCATGCTCGGCGCCGGCACCATCGCCCTGGTGCCCGTCGACGACGACCGGGAACGCCTGGAACTGCCCGGTCTGCCGCACGTGGTGCGCCTGCAGAGCGAGCTGCTCGTCCTCGTCGAGCGGGCCGCCGCCGGGCGGAAGAAGCACGTGGGACAGCCCGACCCCGAACCTTTGTGACCCCCGACACGTAGTGTGGCTCCGACGAGACCATCCTTCGCACACCCGGTGGAGCCACATGCCCGAGGAACGGACCCGCGTGGAGCCCGGCGCGGGCGCCGGGGCCGACGCGGTCGATCAACCCGCCCTGCCCGACCTGTCCGACATCGAGGCGGTCAACAACACGATCGCCGACGTCGAGCAGGTCGTCCTGGGCGCGCCCCGGCGCTACACCTCCGGTCAGGTCGCCGACCTGGTCGGAGTGCCCCTCGACGAGGCCCGCCGATTGTGGCGCGGCCTGGGCTTCGCCGACTTCGGCCCGGCCCGCGCGTTCACCGACGCCGACGTCGCGGCCCTCAAGCACCTGCGCGAGCTGACCGAGTCG
Organism: Embleya australiensis; assembly: GCF_051903075.1. NCBI lineage: Bacteria > Bacillati > Actinomycetota > Actinomycetes > Kitasatosporales > Streptomycetaceae > Embleya > Embleya australiensis. Next base: position 4,751,363 of record NZ_CP182422.1, on the reverse strand, counting down.
GGGCTGCTGCCGGCCACCGTCGCGGCGCAGTTCGTTCGCTCCGTGGGCCAGACCATGGCCCGGTTCGCCGAATGGCAGACCGAGGCGTGGGTGGAATACATCGGCAACGAGCTGACCGGCAGCCGTTCCGAGCAGGTGGTCACCACCGCCGGCGACGTGATGCTCGAACTCGAACCGCTGGTCATCTACGCCTGGCGCCGGCACCTGGCCGCGGCCAGTTCGCGGGCCATGCAGGGGCTCACCGACCAGCAGACGGTGGGCCAGTCGCTCGCCGTCGGGTTCGCCGACCTGGTCGGCTTCACCCGGTTGTCGCGCAACCTGGAGGAGGCCGAGTTGGGCCGCCTCGTCCAGACCTTCGAGGACACCGCCGTCGACGTGATCGCCGAGCAGGGCGGGCGCCTGGTCAAGACGCTGGGCGACGAGGTGTTGTTCGTGACCTTCTCGCCGGACTCGGCGGTGGAACTGGGGCTGCGGCTGGTCGAGGCGATGGCCGAGGAGGAGATCCTGCCCGCGCTGCGGGTGGGCATCGCGTACGGCCACGTGTTGTCCCGGATGGGCGACGTGTTCGGGACCACGGTGAACCTGGCCAGCCGACTGACCGCGCTCAGCCCCAAGGACGCGGTGGTGGTCGACCGGGAGCTGGCCGCGGCGCTCGAAGGGGACACCCGCTACGAGCTGCATCCGATGTGGCGGCGTCCGGTCCGCGGTCTGGGGCTGGTCGAACCCTGGACGGTGTGCCGCCCGGGCACGCCGATACCGCAGTGACTCCCATGCCGCAGTGAGTCCCGCAGCGCAGTGAGTCCCGTATCGCGGTGACTCCGGACCCGCTCGACCCGCTCGACCCGCTCGACCCGCCCGGCGTGCGCGCCGGCGGCTCGGCGGGTCAGCCGAACGCCTCGCGCAGCGATCGCAGCCCGGGGCGCAGCACCGCGTGTTCGAGTTCGCGCAGCAGGGGAAGCTGTTCGGCGGGTGTGCTCTCGAACCGGACCGACCACACGACCAGGCACATCGTGCCGCCGGCGATCGATTCGAGCGCGAGCCGGCCGGACAGCGGCAGGCCGTCGAGCGTGCGATAGCGGTAGGAGTGCCCCGCCGCGTCGTGCTCGACCAGTCGTTCGCGGACGGTCGTACCGTCGGGTGTACGCAGCCGCCGCTCGTCCCCGGAGTGCTCCTCGACCGGCCACGGATGCCATGCGGACGGGTCCTCGAAGTCTCCTACCGCCTCCCAGATCCGGGCGGCCGGTACGTCGATCGCGGCGATGACGGAAAGCGTGGGCACGCGTGGCTCCTTCGGACTGTGCCCGCGACCGTACCCTTTCGGCCGAGATCGCGGGAGTCTTCCACGTTCTCTTCACAACCCGGCGCCCTCGCGCGCCGTGGTTTGCCACAGCCCGGACACGGCCCGGACACGGGGCGTTGCGGAGCCGGGCCACAGGAGTAATGTGCGCAGGACGCGAAGCCGGGGTATACAAGCGCTTCGCTCGGACCGGCGCGAGCCCGGCTCGCGCGCGGGCGCTCGGCGGACGCACGGGAGCTGTCTGGGGCCCAATCAGGAACGCACGCGAACAGCGACCCGTCGAGGTGACGGCATGACGCGGGTGCACGTTGCCGTCAATCGGGCAATATATGACATATCCTCTGGTCTCGGTACCGGCGGATTGGGGGTGAGAACCGTAGCTTCGCGACCCGATTCGAGCACTCCCGGAACCGACGGTTCGGGCGGCCCTGCCGACGACCTGCCCGGTATGCCCGGCGACACGTGTCCGGAACCCGCCGCCCTGGTCGAGGGACCCGACGCCGCCCGTCGACTGCACGCGATCATCCACCTGGCCAAGACGCTCGCCACGACCCACCACTTCTCCGAGGTGGTCCGCGTCTCGGCGGCCCAGGCACGCCTGGCGATGGGCGCCGCGCACGCCTCCATCTCGGTCTGGGAGCGGGACAGCGGCCAACTGCGGGTGCTGGTCAACGACGGCGAGCTGGCGGAGGGCGAGGAGCCGCTGCCGGCCGCGGAGACGTATCCGGTCACCGACTTCCCCGACATCATCGAGTCGGAGGGTTGGCCCACCACGTGGTCGCGGTGCGTGGACGACCCGGAGCACACGCGCGACCCCGAGCGGGTCGCGGCGATGTTGCGCCGGGGGCGGCACGACTGCATGGTCGCGCCGATCATGGTCGAGGGCCGGGTGTGGGGCGAGCTGTATCTGGCCCGGCGGGCCGACCAGCCGCGCTTCGAGCCGGTGGACGCCGAGTTCGCGGGTGTGCTGGCCGCGCAGATCTCGGCCGGCCTGGCCCAGGCGGAACACTTCGAGCGGATCGAGAAGCTGGCCTTCACCGACCCGCTGACCGGTCTGGCCAACCGTCGCGCGATCGACGCCCGGCTGGACGAGGCGATGGCCCGGCACTACCGGGACGGCCTGGTGGTCAGCCTGATCGTCTGCGACGTCAACGGCCTCAAGCGGCTCAACGACGAACGCGGGCACGACGTCGGCGACCGCCTCCTGGAGCGCTTCGCCGACCAACTCTCCGCGTGCGGCGCGATGTTGCCGGGGGCGACCGCCGCCCGGCTCGGCGGCGACGAGTTCTGCGTACTGGTCGAGGGCTACCCGCCCGACGACGTGGTCGCGGTCGCCGAGGAACTGTGCCGCCGGGCGCTGCGCATGCACAACGGCGAGGGCGTGGCCTGCGGCGTCGCCTCCACCGGCGACCCGGTGGGCCCGGTGACCAGCGCGGACCGGCTCTTTCGACTCGCCGACGCGGCGCAGTACCGGGCCAAGGGCTCGCGCTCGACCCGCCCGGTGGTCGCCGGGCGCGGCCAACAGCCCGACCTGACCCTGTCCCTGGCCCGCGAGGCGCAGGACGAGGCGGAGGCCGAGGGCCCCGGCGGCCCGCACCGTGACCGCCGCCGGTTCCGCGGCGCGCTGCACAACGCCGAGCCGGGCCGGCTGCTGGCCGCGGTGCTCGCAGTCCTGGACGAGCGCGAACCGAAGAGCGTGCACCGGGCGGACACGCTGGGCCGCCTGGAGATCGTCGCGGACACCTTCGCCCGGATGCTGGACGGGGTGGCGTGGTGGGTGTCGTACCTGCCGCCCGGCGGTCGGGTGTTGCGCACGGTGCGCTATTCGATCCACCGGCTGACCGGTGTGCAGAGCGAGTCCGGGTCGCGCTACGACGCGGTGACCGCCGAATACGACCTGGCGCACTATCCGGCCACCGCCGACGCGGTCCAGGGCGGCGGCTTCGTCGCCGAACTCGGCGATCCGGGCACCGACCCGGCCGAGGAGGACCTGCTCCTGGTCGGCGGCTACAAGGCGATGGTCGCGGCCGGCGGGAGCAATGCGGCGGGCGGCTGGCTGGTGGAGATCTACGCCGACGACCTGAGCCTGAGTGTGACCGGGCTCGCCCCGGTGCTGCGCGCGCTGGTCGCGGTGGCGCTGACCGGGGGCGCGTCGCTGCCGGACTGACGCCGGGGCGGACCGGGGCGCTCGCGAGCGCTCGGGAGTGGTCCGGGAGTGCTCAGGCGGTCGTGGCGGGCTCGGACACCGTGATCCGATCCGGGAGGCTGTACACATTCGCCGAACGCCCGCGCAGGAAGCCGACCAGGGTCACCCCGGCGTCCGCGGCCAGGTCCACCGCCAGACCGGACGGCGCGGACACCGCGGCCATCACCGGCACCCCCGCCATCGCGGCCTTTTGGGTCAGCTCGAACGAGGCCCGCCCGCTGACCATCAACACATGCCCGGCCAGCGGCAGCCGCCCCTCGCGCAGCGCCCACCCCACCACCTTGTCCACCGCGTTGTGCCGGCCCACGTCCTCGCGCACGCACACCATCTCGCCGGCGGCGGTGAACAGCCCCGCCGCGTGCAGGCCGCCGGTACTGGCGAACACCTTCTGCGCCGCGCGCAGCCGATCGGGCAGCGTGTACAGCACCTCCGCGTCCACCCGCACCTCGTCCGCGCGCACGTCGAAGCGCGACATCCGGCGCAGCCCCTCGATGCCGGTGCTGCCGCAGATCCCGCACGCGCTCGACGTCCACACCCCGCGCATCAGGCCCGGATCCGGGGCCGGCACGTGCGGCGCGAGCACCGCGTCCACCACGTTGTACGTGTTGCGGCCCTCGTCGTCGGTGCCCGCGCAGTAGCGCATCGCGGTTAGGTCCTCGGCGGCGCCGACCACCCCCTCGGCCGCCAAGAACCCGGCGACCAGGTCGAAGTCGTCGCCGGGGGTGCGCATCGTCACCGTGACGGTGCGCCCGCCGAGCCGGATGTCGAGCGGCTCCTCGGCGACGAGCGTGTCGATCCGCGGTACGGGGGGCGCGTCGCCGCCCAGCCGTACGACCTTGTGGCGAGAGGTGACCCGACCCACGACACTGCCTTTCCCTGGTGCGTTCCCGACGGTGTTTCCTTCAGGCACGGTAGCCGCCCCTGGTGTTGTCGCGATCCATGCACATAATGTTCGAGTGAATAACGATCTGCACAGCGCTCCCGAAGCAGCTCCCGCCACCGTCCTGATCGGCGAGGCCGGGATGTCCCCGAGGGACGTCCTCGCGGTCGCCCGCGCCGGCGTGCGCGTCGAACTCGCCGAAAGCGCGATCAAGGCGATGACCGGCTCCCGGGCCGTCGTCGAAGGACTCGCCGCGCGCACCGAACCCGTCTACGGGGTGTCCACCGGCTTCGGCGCGCTCGCCGTCCGGCACATCAGCCCCGAACTGCGTACGCGCCTGCAGCACTCGCTGGTCCGCTCGCACGCCGCCGGGATGGGCCCGCGCGTCGAGGACGAGGTGGTCCGCGCGCTGATGCTGCTCCGGCTGAAGACGCTGTGCTCGGGTCGTACGGGCGTGCGGCCGGTCGTCGCGCGCACCATGGCCGCGCTGCTGAACGCCCGCATCACGCCGGTGGTCCGCGAATTCGGCTCGCTCGGGTGCAGCGGAGACCTGGCGCCGCTCGCGCACTGCGCCCTCGTCCTCACCGGCGAGGGCGAGGCGGCCGGCCCCGACGGCGAGGTGCGTCCCGCCGCCGAACTGCTCGCCGCCGCCGGAATCGAGCCGATCGAGCTCAAGGAGAAGGAGGGTCTGGCGCTGATCAACGGCACCGACGGCATGCTCGGCATGTTGTTGATGGCCGGCGCCGACCTCGCCCGACTGTTCACCACCGCCGACATCACCGCCGCGATGACGATGGAGGCGCTGCTCGGCACCTCGCGCGTGCTCGACCCGGCGCTGCACGCCATCCGCCCGCATCCGGGCCAGGCGGCCAGCGCGGCCAACATGCTGCGGGTGCTCCAGGGCTCGGCGCTGACCGGGCACCACCAGGACGCCGCGCCGCGCGTGCAGGACGCCTACTCGGTGCGCTGCGCCCCGCAGGTGGCCGGCGCGGGCCGGGACACCCTGGCCCACGCGCTGCTCGTGGCCGACCGCGAACTGGCCGCCGCCGTGGACAACCCGGTGATCCTGGAGGACGGCCGGATCGAGTCCAACGGCAACTTCCACGGCGCCCCCGTCGGTTACGTGCTCGACTTCCTCGCCGTCGCGGTCGCCGACCTCGGCTCGATCGCCGAGCGCCGCACCGACCGGCTGCTCGACCCGTCCCGCTCGCACGGCCTGCCCGCGTTCCTCGCCGACGACCCGGGCGTCGACTCCGGCCTGATGATCGCGCAGTACACCCAGGCCGCGCTGGTCTCCGAGTGCAAGCGCCTGGCGGTGCCCGCCTCCGCCGACTCCATCCCCAGCTCGGCGATGCAGGAGGACCACGTCTCGATGGGCTGGAGCGCGGCCCGCAAGCTGCGCCGCGCGATCGACAACCTGAACCGTGTCCTGGCGATCGAGCTGACCACCGCCGCCCGGGCGCTGGACATGCGGGTGGCCGCCGGGGCCGGTTCGCCCGCGCCCGCGACCGCCGCGGTGGTGGCCGCACTGCGCGCGAGCGGCGGTGGGGGAGTGGGCCCGGACCGCTTCCTGGCACCGGACCTGGAGGCCGCCGACGCCTTCGTCCGCGCCGGCGGTGTGATCGAGGCCGCCCGCTCGGTGGCCGGCGAACTGAACTGATTCCCTGTCAGATCAGGCAGGATGACCTGATACCGCGGCCGGGACCCACGCAGGTCCCCGGCCGCGGCATCGGCGCGGACCGCGATCGGCCCGCGCCGGCCCGGGTCCGCGGCGGCACCCGGGCGACGTGCGAACAGCGAGGAGACATGCCGGTGGCCGACGACGACGCGAGCCCTTCCGCCCGCCTGCTCGCCCTGTTCGAGCGCCACCGGCTCACCCCCACCCAGCGCCGGATCGCGCACTGCCTGGTCCGGCACGCGGGCGAGGCGGTGTTCCTCTCCAGCGTCGAGGTGGCCCAACTCGCCGGGGTCAGCCAGCCCTCGGTGACCCGGTTCGCGGTCGCGCTCGGCTTCGACGGATACCCGGCGCTGCGCCGGCACCTGCGCGAGCTGGGCCTGCCGACCACGCCCGAGTCGGCCTCCGAGGTGGACCGCAACGAGTACGTCGGCGCCGTGCACGCCGAGATCGCCAACCTGGCCCGGCTCGCGGATCAACTCGCCGACCCGGGCCCGATCGCGCGCGCGGCCGAACTGCTCGCGCCCTCGCGTCCGTTGGTGGTGCTCGGGCTGCGTACCGGGATGGCGCCCGCGCGCGGCTTCGGCTACTTCGCCGCCAAGGTGCTGCCCGAGGTCCGGGTCCTGGACGAGGGCGGCTCGCTGCTCGTGGACCGGCTCGACCAGGCCCGCGCGGCGGGCGCCACGGGCCTGCTGTGCTTCGCGCTGCCGCGCTACCCGAGGGAGTTGGGCGAGGGCCTGCGGGTCGCGCGCGACCTCGGCCTGAGCATCGTGACGGTCACCGACAGCCCGTTCGCCCCGGCGGCGGCCCTGTCCGACGCGGTCCTGATCGCGGGCGTCGGCTCGCAACTGGTCTTCGACTCGTACGGCGCCCCGATCCTGATGGGCCAAATCCTCCTGCAGGCCATGTGCGACATCGAACCCACCCGAACCCAGTCCAGACTGGAGGACTTCGAACGCCAAGCCGGCGAACGCGGCCTGTTCGCAACGTGAGCGGCGCAACGCGTACGCGTTGTGCCATTCGCGACGTGCAGGCGGACAATCGCACGACCCGACTTGAGTACTCGTACTCAGGATCGGACCGGGGCGACGCCCCACGATGGACGAATGCGTAACCGTGACGAGTTCTCCGAGGAAACCCGGCGCGCCGTGGCCCAGCTGCGGCGCGCCTTGTGGATCCTGCCCGTGGTGCTGATCCTCGGCCTGGCCCTGCTCGCACGGTGAGTCGGGTGGCGGCGGGCACCGCCCGATCTGCGTCCCCGCCCGACACCTGCCGCCCGATACCTGCCATCCGCCGCTTCGGCGCCCGGTACGTTGGCGCCATGACCGACCGCTCCCCCTCCCGCTCCCTCGTGCTCGCCTCGGCCTCCCCCGCGCGCCTGAAGCTGCTGCGCGACGCCGGGCTCGACCCCAAGGTCGTGGTCAGCGGCGTCGACGAGGACGCCCTCGACGCCGACTCCCCGCGCGAACTCGCGCTCCTGCTCGCCGAGGCCAAGGCCGACGCGGTCGCCGCCGGGCTGACCGGCGACGAACTGGTCGTCGGCTGCGACTCGGTGCTCGAACTCGACGGCAAGGCGCTGGGCAAGCCCGCCGACGCGGCCGAGGCGCTGGTGCGCTGGCGGTCCATGCGCGGACGCGCGGGTGTGCTGCTCACCGGGCACTGCGTGATCGACCGCCGCACCGGCCTGCGGGTGTCCGAGGTGGCGGCCACCACGGTGCGCTTCGGCACCCCCTCCGACGCGGAGGTGGCCGCCTACATCGCGACCGGCGAGCCGCTGCACGTCGCCGGCGCGTTCACCCTCGACGGTTACGCGTCGCCGTTCGTGGACGGCATCGACGGCGACCCGGGCAACGTGATCGGCCTCTCGCTGCCGCTGCTGCGCCGCCTCCTGAACGACGTGGGCGTACGAATCGTCGACCTCTGGAGCTGACGCCCGACGGACACCGGGACGACCCACCCGACGGCCTCCGCACGCGGACAACCGTCCGGGGCGACCCGACTGGCGGGCACCGCATCGGGAACCATCCGCCAAGCCGGCCACCGCACCGGGCCGACCGCCGGAGCCGGCCCACCCGACGGACGCCGCGTGTGCCCGACCGCCGGAGCCGGCCCGCCTCCGGGCACCCGCACGCGGACGACCGCCCGGGCCGACCCGGCGGCCCCCGGCCCCGCCTTCGTCAGGCGTCCGGCCCCTCGGTTCGGTTCAGGTCGCGGCGGACCGGGCCCGGGCCCAGGTTCGGCAGGCCCGGCGACCGCGGGTGGTGCGGGCTGTCGGCGCCGGGCTGCTGCGGGAGATACCCGTCGGCGCCCGACTGCGGTGCCGGCCCGGCCGGTGGGCCATAGCCGCCCTGCTGCTGCGCCGCGTGCGGTTGGCCATAGCCGCCCGGCTGTTGCGGCAGATACGGCTGCGGGGCCGATTCGGCATAGGCGTTCGGCGCCCACGGGCCGCCGCCGCCCACCGGCGCGCCCACCGGGCCGGGCCCGGGACCGGGACCGCGCGGCGGAGGCGGCGCGGGGGTGCCGCGCATCCCGGCGAACATCGCGAGCGGCAGCGCGATCGCGGCGAGCACCAGGAGCGGCAGCGGTACCCCGCCCGGCTTCTTCGTCAGCCACTCCACCCAGCCGTAGTCCGCCGACGCGGCCTGGAGGTCCGGCCACACCGGCCCGCACGCGGCGCCGAGCCCGAACGCCGCGATCGCCGCCTCCGGCCGCAGGCCGCCGATCACCACACCGATCGCCGCCGCACCCGCACAGCGCACTGCCAGCTGGTGTCCCGACCCGGCCGCCGGGCCGATGAACTCGGCGAGCACGAGGGCAAGCGCCGCGAGGCCGATCGCGTACGCCCCGAACAACCGCGCCGCCACCGCCCCCACGACGCCGGCGACCACGAGGCCGAGCAGCCACGGCACGTATTCGCCCGGTCCGTCCAGGCCCAGGCCCGGATTGGCCTGCGTGCGGTCCCACGCGAACAACGCGGCCGGGAAGGCGGCAAGACCGACCGCCATCGCGAGCAGCGCGCCCGCCACCGAGCGCACACCGTCCACCCGATAGGTCAGCACCGCCGCGACCAGGCAGCCGGCCAGTGCGACCACCGGCCACAGCCCGAGCACCCTGGGCTTGTCGTCACCCATCACCACGGTCGCCGTGGCCACCCCGACCCCGACCAGGCCGAGCAGGAACACCCCGCCCTGGGCCCCGCCCTCGGACTCCTGCCAGCCCCGCCCCGGCGGCACCAGGACCCGGCCGGTGGGCAGCAGGATCAGCAACCAGGCGAACGCGGCGAGCGGCAACCAGGTCTGCAGACCGGCCCCCGACTCCCACATCGGCTCCAGCACGTCGCGCCCGCCGAGCACGAACAGCAGCGGCACCGCCGCCGCGAGGGTCCCCGCGAACGCGGCGTTCAGCGGCGCCTGATGGCGCGGGACCGCGAGGTGGATCCACAACACCACCCCGACCAGCACCTGGACCGCGAAGCCGAACCGCAGCAGATACACGAAGCCCAGCCAGCGCGCCTGCGAACCGTCGTAGTGGGCCGCGATCGGGTCGAGCGCGGTGGTCAGCGCGGCGCCGGCCAGGCCGATCGTCAACACGCCGCCGACCGCGCCCCGGCGGTGGGTGAACACACTGTCGGTGAGCCCGATCCCGCCGATCACCAGCGGTACGGCCCACGGCAACAACACCGCGACCAGATCCCACACCGACCACGACCCGCCACCGGCGTCCATCGGCGTCGGCGCCGCCCCATAGGCGGCCGGATCCGCGGCGGGCGCGGCCGGCGTCGCCGGATCCAGCCCCGCCCGGAGCAGCACCAGCGCGCCAGCGGTGGCGAGCACCACGAGCAGCGCGCCCGGCACCCACTCCAGCGACAGTCGACCCACCGGTTCCGGGCGCCGCGCGCGGCCCTCCGCGAATCCGGCGCCGGCCTCGTAGGCCTTGCGTACCACCCCGCCGGCCATGGCCGTCTCCCCCTGGTTGTGTGGGTGCAGCTTAGGGAAGAAGCGACCCCGCCCGCTCCCGAAGCGGACACCCCGAACCCCGCTTTTCGAATCCGCCGGAAATCCCTCGGACCACCCGCCCCACGACCCGCGCCGCGCCCGTCGACCCCCGGCCATTACCTCCGAGGGAATCGACCGCCCTCCCCGCGCCCGGCACAGTCGTCGGTGTCGGCAAACGACCCTGGAGGACCCGATGAGCACCCAGTCCCTGAACCCCACGTTCGCGACCGGCGGGCCCGGCGACCGTGTCCGCGGTGACACCGACCTGTTGCGGCTCGCGCTGCGGCTCGACGCGATCGCCACCGGCGCGGTCGGACTCGCCGCGCTGGCCGGCTGCGCCTTCGTCGACGGCGCCCTCGGTCTGCCCACCGCGTTCCTGGCCGGCCTCGGCGCCTTCCTGGTCCTGTACGCGGTGGGCGTCTGGCGGATCGGCGGCTCCGACACGCCGCATCGCACCGCCGTACGTGCGGTGATCGGCCTCAACCTGGTGTGGTTCGCGGACAGCGTGGCGATGGCGATCGCCGGCTGGTTGGACCCGACCACCCTCGGCACCACGCTGATCGTGGTTCAGGCCGTCGCCGTCCTGGGCTTCGCCGACCTGCAGATCCTCGGCCTGCGCAAGGCCCGCACGTCGCTCCGGTGAGGGAGCTGCGCGGGGCCGGCGGACCGAACCGGACGCGTCGCGCCGAGCTCGCGGCCCACCGCGTACGGTCGGGTCCCATGAGTTCGGGATCCACGACCGTCGCCGGCGATCGCTCCGCCGGCCCCGCCGCCCGGCGTACCGGCGGCGAGCTGATCCGGCACTGGCGCAGGCACCGGCGGCTGAGCCAGTTGGAACTGTCCGTGGAGGTGGCGGTGTCCACCCGACACCTGAGCTTCATCGAGACCGGTCGCGCGGTACCCAGCCGGGACATGGTGCTGCGGCTGGCCGAGTATCTGGACGTGCCGCTGCGCGAGCGCAACCGCATGCTGCTGGCCGCGGGGCACGCGCCGGAGTACCACGAGAGCCGCTTGGACGCGCCGGAGTCGGACCCGATGCCGGCGGTGCTGCGGCAGATCCTGGCCGGGCACGGCCCGTACCCGGCGGTGATCGTGGATCGGGCGTGGAACATCGTCGACGCGACGCCGAGCATCGCGATGTTCGTCGAGGGTGTCGCCCCCGAACTGCTCACCGAACCGCTGAACGCCTACCGGATCAGCCTGCACCCGCAGGGGCTGGCACCGCGGATCGTCAACCTCCCCCAGTGGCGCGCGCACCTGCTGCACCGACTGCGACGCCAGGTCGCGATCACCGGCGATCCGCTGACCCGGGAGTTGTACGACGAGGTGAGCGGCTATCCCGGCGGCCAGGGCGACGAGCCGCCGCCCGGCGCCGGTCCGGGCGCGCCGGCCATCACGATGGGCATCCGGCACGGCGGGGAGGTGTTGTCCTTCGTCAGCACGGTGGCCACGTTCGGCACCGCGGTGGACATCACCGTCGCGGAGTTGTCGATCGAGTCGTTCTATCCGGCGGACAAGCACACCGGCCGGCTCCTGCGCGAGTGGTTCGGCGACTGACGCGGGCTCGCCGGACTCGGCCGGATCCGCGCGGCGCGCGCCTCACGGGCGGAGCCGACAACCCCAGACGTCGGCGGGAGGAGTCTGCGGATCCGGTCGCCACTCGCCGAGCATCGACCAGTCCCAGGAGCGGAACGCGGCCAGGGCGGCGTAATTGTCCCGCGGCACCCGGACCGCGGCGAAGCCGGCGTCGGTGCCGGCGAGCAACCTCTCCCGCATCCGCCCGGCCAGGCCCTGTCGGCGGTGCTGCGGGACGACCATCAGGTCGACGATCACGAACACCTTCCCGGCCGCGGCCGATTCCGCGACGTCCACGGGCAGTTCGCCGTGCAACCCGGTCCACCAGCCGCTCGCCGCGCGCGGCGGGAACCCGTATGCGCAACCGGCCGCGTCGCCTCCGCCGTTCGCGACGACCATCTCGAAGCCGGGTTGTTGGATGTGGTCGGCGAAACGCCGCAGGAATTCGGGGCGGCCCGACGGATCCCCGCCATAGGTCTTGACGTATGTATCCGCGACGGTTTCCCGTTGCTGATCGGCCTGCCAACGGGTCAGCCGGCGCAAGAACACCTCTGCCACCACAACCTCCCGTCCAGGCATCGGATGCCTCGGACCTTCACATCGTGGCAGCCCGCCCCGCTCGGGGGAAACACCGTGCGGCAAAACCCGCTCGTCCGGGTCCGTCGCACATCCCCGGCCCGCGACCGGGTAGTCCGCCCCTTTTCCCTGGTTCCCCCGTTTCGCCCGCCCCGAGCCGGCCGGGCTCGTAGCCTGCGCACGAGGGACGGCGAGGAGAGGGCGGATGAGCCGAGACGTACGAGAACCGGGCAACGCGTGGGACATGTGTGCCGAGGGTCACGACGACCACGAATGGGTGTACCAGTACGGCCCGGACGGGCCGGCCGGCAATCCGTGGGCCAAGGCGTGCAAGCACTGCGGAAAAATGGCGGGGGCAAACGTACCCGAAAGCGGACTCCTCGGGAGATCCACGGGCGGCGACTGTCTGGGCGGCTGACCCACCCGACCCCTAAACTGAAACACGTTCCAGATACACCCGGGCACGAGCACCGACCCGGTCCGGAGTACGTTGACCCCACCGGCAACGTGGCCGGCAGCTCCATCGCAGGCCATGCAGCCGGCGGGTTGCCGTACCCATGAGGACGTGGGGCGGCGGATCGTGCCCGCCCCCGAATCCCTAGACTCTCCGCAGTTGAGGAGGGAGCCAGATCGTGCGCAAGGTACTCATCGCCAACCGTGGGGAAATCGCGGTCCGCGTCGCCCGAGCATGCCGGGATGCCGGTATCGCCAGTGTGGCCGTCTATGCCGAGCCGGACCGGGATGCTCTGCACGTGCGGGTGGCCGACGAGGCCCACGCGCTCGGCGGGAACACTCCGGCCGAGAGCTACCTGGACATGGCCAAGGTGTTGGGGGCCGCCCGGGACTCCGGCGCGGACGCCATCCACCCCGGGTACGGATTCCTGTCGGAGAACGCGGAATTCGCCCAGGCCGTGCTGGACGCGGGCCTGACCTGGATCGGGCCGCCGCCGCAGGCGATCCGCGATCTCGGCGACAAGGTGGCCGCCCGGCACATCGCCCAGCGGGCCGGCGCGCCCCTGGTCGCCGGCACCCCGGATCCGGTCTCCGGCTCCGCGGAGGTCGTCGAGTTCGCGAAGGCCAACGGCCTGCCGATCGCCATCAAGGCCGCGTTCGGCGGTGGCGGGCGCGGGCTGAAGGTGGCCCGCACCCTCGAAGAGGTCCCGGAGCTGTACGACTCGGCGGTGCGCGAGGCGGTGGCCGCGTTCGGCCGCGGCGAGTGCTTCGTCGAGCGCTACCTGGACCAGCCGCGGCACGTCGAGACGCAGTGTCTGGCCGACACCCACGGCAACGTCGTGGTCGTGTCCACCCGCGACTGCTCGCTTCAGCGCCGGCACCAGAAGCTGGTCGAGGAGGCGCCCGCGCCGTTCCTGACCGACGAGCAGAACGCCGAGCTGTACCGCGCGTCCAAGGCCATCCTCAAGGAGGCCGGCTACGTCGGCGCCGGGACCTGCGAGTTCCTGGTCGGCAAGGACGGCACGATCTCCTTCCTGGAGGTCAACACCCGGCTCCAGGTCGAGCACCCGGTCACCGAGGAGGTCACCGGCATCGACCTGGTCCGCGAGATGTTCCGGATCGCCGACGGCGAGGAGCTGGGCTACGACGACCCGCCGATGCGCGGGCACTCGTTCGAGTTCCGGATCAACGGCGAGGACCCGGGTCGCGGCTTCCTGCCCGCCCCCGGCGAGGTCACCACGTGGCTGCCGCCGTCCGGTCCGGGCGTGCGGCTGGACTCGGGTGTCGAGCAGGGTTCGGTGATCGGCCCCGCGTGGGACTCGCTCCTGGCCAAGCTGATCGTCACCGGTCGCGACCGCAAGCAGGCACTCCAGCGGGCCAAGCGCGCGTTGGACGAATTCGTCGTCGACGGCATGGCGACCGCGCTCACCTTCCACCGCGAGGTGGTGGTGGACCCGGCGTTCGCGCCCGAGCTGGGCGGCTCGACCGAGCCGTTCACGGTACATACCCGGTGGATCGAGACCGGCTTCGAGAACACCATCGCCCCGTTCGGCGGCGGCGCGGGCGCGGCCGAGGAGGCCGCCGAGCGCGAGACCGTGGTCGTCGAGGTCAACGGTCGACGGTTCGAGGTCACCCTCCCGGCGGGTCTGGGCGCGTCCGGCGCGGCCCCGGCCGCGGCGAAGAAGGCGCCCAAGCGCGGCGGCGCCAAGAAGGCCGGCGCCGCGGCGAGCGGCGACGCGCTGGCCAGCCCGATGCAGGGCACCATCGTCAAGGTCGCGGTGGAGGAGGGTCAGCAGGTCGCCGAGGGCGAGCTGATCGTCGTCCTGGAGGCCATGAAGATGGAGCAGCCGCTCAACGCGCACCGCGCGGGCACGGTCAAGGGCCTGGTCGCGGAGGTCGGCGCGACGGTCACCTCCGGCGCGGTGCTCTGCGAGATCAAGGACTGAACCGGATCACGGACTGAACCGAATCAAGGTCTGAGCCGGGTCAGGGACCGAGCCGGATCGGGAACCGAACCGGATCGGCGGGTGAGCCGGATCGAGCACCGACCCCGGTCGGACCCGAGCCGCATCGCGTCCGAGCCCGGGTCGAGCGGGACCGAACACCGAGCATCATCGAACACCCGTCGGGATCCCATTCCGATCCCGCGCATCGCGATCGCCCCCGTGTCGAAACCCTCGGCGCGGGGGCGATCGCGTCCGTGGGGTGATCGGGCCGTCGGCCCGCGTGCTGCGCGCCGTACCGCCGGCGTCGCGGGCTCGGCCCGCGGTGTGCTGCCCGGGGGGCGCCGGGCGAGGCGGCACGTGGTCTTCGATCGCTCGCTCACTGGTCGGGCATCACCCCCGGGACGCGCATGTCGCGCATCCGCTCCCCGTTGAACTCCGCGCGGGCGCCGGGAACGGCCCGTTGCGGAAGGGGGGCGATGTGCACCTGCGCGCCCAGCTCGGCCAGCGCCTCGCTCTCCGGACCGGGGGCGTCCTCGTCGGTGACGAGGTGCGTGATCCGCTCCGGGGCCACCGTCTGGAACATGGTGTCCACACCGATCTTGGTGTGGTCAACCATGACGACGACCTCGTGCGCGGCCTGGATCAGGGCCCGGTCCACGCTCGCGGACAACATGTTGGGGGTGGACAGGCCACGCTCGGCGGTGAGCCCGTTGCCGGACACGAACGCGCGACGCACGCGCAGACCCGCGAGGGCCTGCTCGGCACCGCTGCCGACCAGCGCGTAGGACGACCCGCGCAGCGTGCCGCCGGTCATCACGACCTCGACCCGATTGGCGTGGGCGAGTACCTGCGCGACCAGGAGGGAGTTGGTGACCACGGTCAGCCCGGGGATCCGGGCCAGCCTGCGGGCGAGCTCCTGCGTGGTGGTGCCGGCGCCCACGACGATCGCGTCCCCCTCGTCGACGAGGGAGACCGCGAGGTCGGCCATGGCCGCCTTCTCCGCCGCCGCGAGGTGGGTCTTCTGCGAATAGCTCGGCTCGCGGGACAGCCCACCGGGCAGTACCGCTCCACCGTGCCGACGGTCGAGGAGCCCTTCGGCTTCCAGGGCCCGCACGTCCCGCCGAACCGTCACCTCGGACGTCTGGACCACCCGGGCGAGTTCCCGTAGGGACACCGCTCCGTTGGCCCGCACCATTTCAAGAATCAGTTGACGACGCTCTGCTGCGAACACGTGACGAAGGTAACGCGAACGACCGGCTCTTATCAGCCGGTTGCGACTCTTACCCGAACTTGTTCATCGAAGTGATAAGAGTGCTTCGGTTTCCGGGCGCAGCGAAGCCACAGCGTTCGGGAGGGCCAACCATAACGCTGTTCACCGGGCGTCGGATAGCGCTGATGTACAGAGATTTTGCTGCTCCATACAGATTTTGACGGCGCGTCAGCCGGACTCGACGCATGGCGAACACACCGCGAGGCGGCGATCACACCCGGTCCGATTCGAGTATGCGCGGCGATCACGGCGCACATCGGATGTTCGAGAAAAGCCACCCGTAAGTGGAGTACACGGGAGCGTGGAATCCGAATTCCGCGCGCCCCCCGTGCGCCGGAGGCCGCGCCCCCGAGTTACCGATCTTGAACTCGGGGGCCACCCGAGGTGTACCGCGCCGATAGTGATCGGCCCGACCTCTCGGGGCGGTTCGACAGATTGTGCGGGTTTCGCGGATTCGGCGCAGACCGGGTCAGGAGCGCTCGCGCCGGTGCAATTGCCGGGCGGCCTCGGCGATCGAACCCGAAAGCGACGGGTAGACGGTGAATGCGCTGGCGATCTGGTCGACGGTCAGATGCAGGTCCACCGCGAGCGCGACGGTGTGGATCAACTCGCTCGCGCGCGGCGCCACGATCACGCCGCCGACCACGATGCCGGTACCGGGGCGGCAGAACAGCTTCACGAAGCCGTCGTGGATGCCCTGCATCTTCGCGCGCGGGTTGCGCGACAGCGGCAGCTTCACCCCGCGCGCGTCCATCTCGCCCGCGTCGATCGCGGCCTGGGTGTAGCCGACCGTGGCGATCTCGGGGTCGGTGAACACGTTCGAGGACACGGCCTTGAGGTTCAGGGGGGCCACCGCGTCGCCCAGCATGTGGTACATCGCGATCCGACCCTGCATCGCGGCCACCGAGGCGAGCGCGAACACACCGGTGCAGTCGCCCGCCGAGTAGACGCCGTTGGCCGTGGTCCGCGAAACCCGGTCGACCCGCACGTGTCCGGTGTCCTTGAGGAAGACGCCGGCCTCCTCCAGACCGATACCCGCGGTGTTCGGGATCGCGCCGACCGCGACCAGGCAGTGGCTGCCCTCGATGATCTGCCCGTCGGTCAGGGTGACGATGACGCTGTCCCCGTCCCGCTTGACGCTCTCCGCGCGCGAGCGGGACATCACCCGCATGCCGCGCCGGCGGAACACGCCCTCCAGCACCTCGGCCGCGTCCGGGTCCTCGCCCGGGAGCACCCGGTCGCGGCTGGAGACGAGCGTCACCTTGGAGCCCAGCGCCTGGTACGCGCCGGCGAACTCGGCGCCGGTGACGCCGGAGCCGACCACGATCAGCTCGCGCGGCAGCTCCGACAGGCCGTACATCTGCTTCCAGTTCAGGATCCGCTCGCCGTCCGGCTCGGCGCCCGGGATCTCGCGCGGGTGGGCGCCGGTGGCGATCAGGATCGCGTCCGCCTCCAGCGTGCGCTCGCCGCCGTCGGCCAGGTCGGCCACCACGCGGCGCGGCCCGTCGAGGCGGGCGGTGCCGCGCAGCACCCGCACGCCGGCGCGCGTGACGCCCTGCGCGATGTCGTTCGACTGCGCCTTGGCCAGCTGCAACACCCGCCGGTTGACCACGCCCAGGTCCACGCCCACGATCGGGCGATCCAGCGTGCCGGGGGTGCCGTCGTCGACGTAGATGCCGAGCTCGTGATGCGAGTCGGCGAAGTTCGTCATGACCTCGGCCGTGGCGATCAGAGTCTTGGACGGGACACAGTCCGTCAGTACCGCCGCACCACCCACGCCTTCCCGCTCTACCACCGTCACCTCGGCTCCGAGCTGTGCCGCGACCAAAGCCGCCTCGTATCCGCCGGGTCCTCCGCCTACGATCACAATCCGAGTCACGGGTGTCATTCTCTCCCATGACCGCGCGTCGCGTAGGCTGCGGCCATGCCCCTCTACGCCGCGTACGCAAGCAACCTCGACGCGCGGCAGATGGCCCGGCGTGCCCCGCACTCACCTCTGCGCCACACCGGTTGGCTGCCCGGCTGGCGGCTGACCTTCGGCGGCGAGCAGTTGGGGTGGGACGGATCGCTGGCCACGGTCGTCGAGGACGAGATGTCCCAGGTGTTCGTCGCGCTCTACGACCTGGCCGAGATGGACGAGCCCGACCTCGACCGCTGGGAGGGCATGCCGCTCGGCCTGTACCGCAAGGTCCGGGTCCGGGTGGAGTCGTTGTTCGGCGAACAACTCGCCTGGCTCTACGTGCTCAACGACTACGAGGGCGGCCTGCCCTCGGCGCGCTACCTCGGCATGGTCGCCGAGTCCGCGGAGTCGGCCGGCGCCCCCGACGACTATGTCAAGGAACTCCGCAACCGCCCCTGCTCGTAGCCTGCGGCGCGGCCCTGTCGAGCCTGCGCATCGGTCCGAGCCCTCGGCAGCGGGTCGTCTCCGTGCTGCTCGGCGTAGGCGCGGTGGCGGTCGTCGCCTCGGCCTTCGCCGTCCGGCCCGCGTGGGGCATCGCGACCGTGGTCGCGCTCTATTACTGTGTCCGGCTGCTTCTGCGCGGACTGGGCCGGGTCACCGTGGACGCGTACGGCGTGGACGTGCGCCGCGTCGGCGTCGCGCAATACACGTGGCGCGAGATCACGGCCGTGCGCGAAGAGCGCTGCCGCGGTTCGCGCGAGGTGCGACTGCTCCTGATCGACGGGCGTGCCGTGCGCCTGCCCGCCCCCCGGACCGGTCGCATCCTGCACGATCCGGACTTCGACGCGAAGGCGGCGTCGATCAAGGCGGCCTGGACCGCCGCGCTGGGGCTGCCCGCGGCCGAGCCGCGTGCGGTCTCCGATCGGGACTGAAACACCGCGCACGATCCGGGCCGCCGAGCCCTCCGCGTACCGCGTCGCCCGAACGAACATATCGTCTCGTATCCGTACGAATCCTCCCCCGCTGTCATTGCGGTCGTATCACAGTCTTCTACGCGCATAGACCCCGGCGGCGCCGTTCACAGGTGCAGCATTTACGCTCATCGATGTGAACGTATTGGATAGCCACGACCCGTACACGGCCGCCGCCGAGGCCGCCGAAAGCCTGCAGCGGATCACTGGTGCCGCGACGCACGACATCGCGCTCGTCATGGGCTCTGGCTGGGTGCCCGCCGCCGACATGCTCGGTGACCCGGAACACGAGTTCCCGGTCACCGCGCTGCCCGGCTTCCCGCCGCCCGCCGTCGAGGGCCACGCCGGCACGGTCCGCTCGCTGGTCATCGGCGACCGCCGCGCGCTGGTGTTCCTCGGCCGCACCCACCTCTACGAGGGCCGGGGCGTCGCCTCGGTCGCCCACGGCGTGCGCACCGCGGTCGCCGCCGGCTGCAAGGCCGTCGTCCTGACCAACGGCTGCGGCGGCCTGCGCCCGTCGTTCGTGCCCGGTCAGCCCGTACTGATCAGCGACCACATCAACCTCACCGCCGCGTCGCCCATCGTGGGCGCCAACTTCGTCGATCTGACGGACCTCTACTCGCCGCGGCTACGCGCGTTGTGTCGCGAGGTCGAGCCCGACCTCGAAGAGGGCGTGTACGTGCAGTTCCCCGGCCCGCACTACGAGACCCCGGCCGAGATCGGCATGGTCCGGGCGATCGGCGGGCACCTCGTCGGCATGTCCACCACGATCGAGGCGATCGCCGCGCGCGAGGCCGGCGCCGAGGTCCTGGGCATCTCCCTGGTCACCAACCTGGCCGCCGGCATGACCGGCGAACCGCTCAACCACGAAGAGGTCCTGGCCGCCGGACGCGCGTCCGCCGAGCGTATGGGCCGCCTGCTCACCCAGGTCCTGCCGCGCATCTGAGCGTGTGGGTCCGCCGGCCCGTGTGGACCCTTCCCGATCCCCTCCCGATCCCTTCCGCACCGAGGAGTCCGTGTTGAGCGACGTCATCGAGATCGCGCGCGCCTGGCTGGCCGAGGACCCGGACCCGGACACCCGGGCCGAGCTCGAAGCGTTGCTCGATTCGGACGACCGGGAGGCTCTCGCCGACCGCTTCGCCGGCCTGCTCCAGTTCGGCACCGCCGGGCTGCGCGGGGAATTGGGCGCCGGGCCCAACCGGATGAACCGTGCCGTGGTCATCCGCGCGGCGGCCGGCCTGGCCGGCTACCTCAAGAGCGTGTACGTCACCGACACCGCCGCGCCCGCCGCGACCCGCAACGCGGTGGTGATCGGGTTCGACGCACGGCACAAGTCCGACGTGTTCGCCCGGGACACCGCCGCCGTCATGGAGGCCGCCGGGCTGCACGCGCTGGTGTTGCCCCGGCCGCTGCCCACCCCGGTGCTCGCCTACGCGATCCGGCACCTGGGCTGCGTGGCCGGCGTGATGGTCACCGCGAGCCACAATCCGCCGCGCGACAACGGCTACAAGGTCTACCTCGGCGACGGGTCGCAGATCGTGCCGCCCGCCGACGCGGAGATCGCCGCGCACATCACCGCGGTGCGCTCGCTGGCCGACGTACCGCTCGCCGAGGACGGGTGGGAGACCCTGAGCGAGGCGGTGATCGACTCCTACCTCGACCGCGCGGTGTCCGTGGTCGACCCGGCCGGGCCGCGCGACGTGCGGATCGTGCACACCGCGATGCACGGCGTGGGCACCACCGTGATGCTCGGCGCGTTCGACCGCGCGGGCTTCGCCGACATCCGACCGGTGCCCGAACAGGCGGACCCGGACCCGGACTTCCCGACCGTGGCGTTCCCCAACCCGGAGGAGCCCGGGGCGATGGACCTGGCGTTTCGCACCGCGCTCGCCGAGGACGCCGACCTGGTGATCGCCAACGACCCGGACGCCGACCGGTGCGCGGTGGCGGTCCCGGACCCGGCCGCGACGAGCGGCTGGCGGATGTTGCGCGGCGACGAGGTCGGCGCGCTGCTCGGCGCCGAGGTGGCCCGCCGGGGAACCGACGGCGTGCTGGCGACCACCATCGTGTCCTCCTCGCTGCTCGGCGCGATCGCCCGGGACAACGGCATCGTGTACACCGAGACGCTCACCGGCTTCAAGTGGCTGGCGCGGGTGCCGAACCTGGCGTTCGCGTACGAGGAGGCGCTGGGCTACTGCGTCGACCCGGCCGGGGTGTGCGACAAGGACGGCGTCACCGCCGCGCTGATGCTGGCCGAACTCGCGGCCGGCGCCAAGCGGGACGGCCGCACGCTGCCCGCGCTGCTGGACGAGATCGCCACCCGATACGGCCTGTACGCGAGCGACCAGTATTCGGTGCGGGTGGACCGCCTCGACCTGATCGCCGACGCGATGCGACGCCTGCGTACCGAGCCGCCGCACACGCTCGGCGGCCTCGCCGTGGCCGGCGTCGACGACCTGCTGAACCCGCCGGCCGCCGACCTGCCGCCGACCGACGGCCTGCGCTACACGCTGGCCGGGGACGGCGCGGACCTGCTCGCGGGTCGGGTGGTGGTCCGCCCGTCCGGAACCGAGCCCAAGCTCAAGGCGTATCTCGAGGTCGTGGTCGACCCGAAGCGGATCGCCACGATCGGCGTGGCTGCCGCCCGTGCGGCGGCGGACGCGGCGTTCGCGGCGCTGAAGCGGGATCTGGCCACGACGCTGGGCATCTGAGCACGGACGTTTGATCGAACCCCCGGCCGAACGGGCCGGTGGACATGCGTGGGGCGGGGCGGCCGATCGGCTGCCCCGCCCCACGCATGTCCACCCCGCCCCGGACCCGCCCGGGGTCGGGTAGTACTTGCGTACGGGTTTGCTCTGGCCCTCGGGACGGATGTGCGCAAGGGGTCCGCCGGCGGATGGTGGGTACGTCGGCAGAACCCATTCCCGAGAGGTCGTCATGAGCACCCCGTTCCGCTTTTCCGCACCCGGCACGCACCGTCCGCGGCAGGTCTTGCGGTGGGCGATGGCCGGGCGGTCGATCCCCGCGCTGACGAGTTTCGTGGGCGGCGTACTCCTGCTGCCGGTGCTTGTCGCGGGCCTGGCCTACGCGTTCGGCTCGGACGCCGCGAGCGCTCTCATGCACACCCTCACCCCGGACACCGGTGTCGGCGGCGGCCCGGATCTCGGCGGCTCGTGGTCCGCTCCGATCGCGGGCGCGGCCCTGCTCGCGGTCGGTGGCCTGCTCGTGCTGTACGGCACCGGCCGGCTGGTCCGGCGGCGCCGCGACCGCTGACCCGGTGAGCGGGCCGCCACGGCATCCGGTCACCGGGTGCCGTAGCGGCCCCGAAAGACGTTGCGCTCGATCGGGCGGCGCCCCGGGTGGCGCCGCTCCTCGGTCGGGTAGCCGACCGCGACGACCAGCGCGATGGCCAGGTCGTCGCGGTCACCGACGCCGATCGCCCGCTTGACCGAGTCCTCGTCCCAGCCGTTCATCGGCGAGGTGGCCAGGCCCAGTTCGGTCGCGGCGAGCAGGACGTAGGTGGCGGCGATCATCGCGTCCTTGACGGCGTACTCGCGCAACATCCCGCGCGCGGCCAGACCCTGCTGGAACCTCTCGGACTCGGCCGCGAACATCGCCACGAACTCGTCGTTCCACGCCCCGTTGCGGTGCGCCTGCTCGTAGACGTCGGCGCGGTCCTCGCGCCAGGCCTGCGGCTCGGCGACGAACACGAGCAGAACCGGGGCCTCGTGCGCCTGCGGTTGGCCGCCGGTGGCCGCGATCAGACCCGCACGCGCGTCGGCGTCGTCGGACACCACCACGATCGAGCGGTCCTGGAGGTTCCAACTCGTCGGCGCCTCGACGGCCAGTTCGAGCAGGGTGTCGAGGAGGTGGGCCGGGACCGGCTCGGGGCGGTAGTGCCGAATGGTGCGGCGGGCGCGGATGGCCTCGGCGACCGAGATCGCGGGGCTCGGCGCGGAAGTGTGCACGGCGTTGTCATTGCCGTCGACCCGGTCGTTGATGGTGTAAGTGCTCATGGACACGATTTTGGGTGCGCCACTCTCCAATGGGAAGCAGGCACTAATTAGTGCGCTACTCTCCGGTCATGGTGACCATCGTCGAATCGGTCGGCCTTCCCGCCGACGTCTACAGCGCCAAGTGCGCCACACGTCAGGTCCTGGACCACATCGCCGGCAAGTGGACGGTGCTGATCGTGGACATCCTGCGCGACGGACCCATGCGCTACACGGAGTTGAGCCGCCGGATCGAGGGGGTGTCGCAGAAGATGCTCACCCAGACCCTGCGCAGCCTGGAGACGGACGGCTTCGTCCTGCGCACGGTGACCCCGACCATCCCGCCCCGGGTGGACTACGCGTTGACCGACCTCGGCCGCAGCCTGGGCGAGCCGATCCGCGCGCTGCGCGAGTGGACCGAGACGCACATCAACGAGATCGAGCGGGCCAGGGTCGCGGTCGCCGAGCGCAAGGCGGCCCAGGGCTACTGAATCACCGCGTCACCGGGTCGCCGGGTCGCCGGGGGGCGCCGCACGTCGGCTCAGGCCGTCGAGCGCGCGTGGGCGTGGGGCCGGCGCACCCGTGCCGGGGCCGGGCTCGGGGTCTTCGCCGGCCGGCCGCTCAGCCCCGTCGCCACCACGCCCGCGGCGGCCATCAGCACCAGCACGAGCAGTACCGCGCCGGCCCAGCCCTGCCCGTGGAAGGCGACCCCGCCGACCGGCCCGCCCACGCTCGCGCCGAGGTAGTAGGCCGCCAGGTAGAGCGCGGACGCCTGCGCGCGGCCCTCGCGGGCGCGCAGCCCGACCGCCGAACTGGCCGCCGAGTGGCCCGCGAAGAAGCCCGCCGTGAGCACGATGAGCCCGACCACGACCAGGGCCAGGTTGTCCGGCAGGGTCAGCAGCGCCCCCGTCGCGGTGATCGCCGCCGCCGTCCACAGCGTGACCCGGTGCCCGAGCCGACCGACCAGCCGACCCGACGCGGCCGAACTGAACGTACCCGCCAGGTAGATCACGAAGATCGCGCCGACCACCGTCTGCGGCAGTGCGAACGGCTCGGCGAGGAGCCGGTATCCGAGGTAGTTGTAGACCGTGCCGAAGGCGGCCATGAAGATCATGCCGAGCAGGTACAACCGGCGCAGCACCGGATCCGCGAGGTGCGACCGCAACACGCCGGTGAGCCGAGCCGCGGACATCGTCGACGGGGTGAAGTTGCGCGACGCCGGCAGCAGCACCCGGAAGGCGATCGCCGAGCCGAGCGCCAACAGGCCCACCGCCACCAGCGCGACCCGCCAACCGCCCAGGTCCGAGGCCAGGCCGGTGACCAACCGGCCGCCCATGCCGCCGATGCTGTTGCCCGCCACGTACAACCCCATGGCCGCGCCGAGCGAGGGCCGGTCGACTTCCTCCGCGAGGTAGGCCATCGCGGTCGCGGGCAGCCCCGCAAGCGCCACGCCCTGCACCGCGCGCAGCACGACCAGGGTGGCGAAGTCCGGGGCGAACGCGGCCAGTACGCCCAGCAGCGCGGCGGCGAACACCGAGACGGTCATCACCCGCGAGCGGCCCCACCGCTCGGAGACCATGCTAACCGGGATCACCGCGAGCGCGAGCGCACCGGTGGTCACCGAGACCGACAGGCTCGCCGTGGCCGGGTCCAGGTCGAAGCGGGCCGACAGCTCCGGCAGCAGCGTCTGCGTCGCGTACAACATCGCGAAGGTGGAGAAGCCTGCGGCGAACAGCGCCAGGTTGACCCGGCGATACCCGCGCGAGCCGCGCGCGTGCCGGGTGGGTTCGGAGGTCGGAGCGGGGGTTGGGGCTGGGTCCGAAGCGGTGTTCGAGGCAGGCATGTCCATGAAACTAGACCGCGCGGTTTCATGCGTCCAATGCATGTTTCGGCGAGAATCCATGCTGTGACGTATGACAGCAGGTCGGCAGAGCTTTCCGAGGTCGTCGCGGCCATCGCGCCGCTCCTGACCCAGTTCGCCGCGGTCGCGCGGGAGGAGCACATCACCCGGGCGGCGGCCGGGCTGGGCATCCCGCAGCCCACCCTCAGCCGCACGATGGCCCGGCTGGAGGCCGACGTGGGTGTGCCGCTGCTGGCCCGGACCGGGCGCGGCGTGGCACTCACCCGGCAGGGCCACACCCTGCTCGGATACGTGGAGCAGGCACTGGCCCTGCTCGAACGCGGCCTCGACGAGGTGATCGAGGACGCGGGCGAGGCGCGCGGCAAGGTCGCCTTCGGATTCCTGCACACGATGGGGCCGGAGGCGGTGCCCGAACTGCTGCGCGCGTTCCGGGTGGACCACCCCGGCATCCGTTTCCAACTGGTCCAGGCATCGGCGTCGGTGATGCTGGAGCGGATGCGGGCGGGCGAACTGGACCTGTGCCTGACCGCGCCGCTGCCCGACGCGTCCGACCTGGCCGTGCGCGCGCTGGACGATCAGCGGCTCTACCTGGTGGTGCCGGCCGACCACCGGCTCGCCGGCCGGCGGCGGGTGCGGTTGGCCGAGGCGGCCGAGGACGTGTTCGTCTGCATGGAACCGGGCTACGGGCTGCGCCGGATCACCGACGCGCTGTTCGCCGAGGCGGGCTTCGTCCCCAAGGTCGCGTTCGAGGGCGAGGAGACGGACACCCTGCGCGGTCTGGTCGCGGCGGGGCTCGGCGTCGCCCTGCTGCCCGCGCCCGACACCCCGCGTCCGGGCACGGTGGATCTGACCGTCACCGCGCCGCGCGCCTTCCGCACCATCGGGCTTGCCTGGATGCCGAGCCGTCCGGAGACCGCGCCGGTACGGCTGTTCCGCGAATTCGTGCTCGGCCGCCGGGGTCGGCTGCTGCATCCGGATCCGGCCAACGGCTGAGTCTGGAGCGGGAGTTCGCGCGCCGCGAGCAGCCCCTGCGCAGGCCGTTTCGGGGGTGGATCGTGCTCGCGGGCGCCGATCGGGCATCCCTCGCGCGCCCATGGCCGAATCTTCACGCGGCCGTCACATGATCTACGCGCGTAGGCAGTAAAGTCCTTTCATGTCCAGCAGTCACCCGAACACGCCCGCTGTCTCGCCCACGGTCGAACAGGTCCGGCGCGCCCCCAAAGTCCTGCTCCACGACCACCTAGACGGTGGGCTGCGTCCCGCCACGATCATCGAACTCGCGGCGGCCGTCGGTTACGACCGCCTGCCCACCACCGACCCCGACGCGCTCGGCACCTGGTTCCGCGAGGCGGCCGACTCCGGTTCGCTGGAGCGCTACCTGGAGACCTTCGACCACACCGTCGCGGTGATGCAGACCCGCGAGGGCCTGTTCCGGGTCGCCGCCGAGTGTGCCGAGGACCTGGCCGCCGACGGCGTGGTCTACGCCGAGGTCCGTTACGCCCCCGAGCAGCACCTGGAAGCGGGTCTGACCCTGGACCAGGTCGTCGAGGCGGTCGACGAGGGTTTCCGCGAGGGCGAGCGCCGCGCAGCGGCGGCCGGCAACCGGATCAGGGTCGGCGCGCTGCTCACCGCGATGCGGCACGCGGCCCGCTCGCTGGAGATCGCCGAACTCGCCAACCGGCACCGCGACCTGGGCGTGGTCGGCTTCGACATCGCCGGGGCCGAGGCGGGCTTCCCGCCTACGCGCCACCTGGACGCGTTCGAATACCTCAAGCGCGAGAACAACCACTTCACCATCCATGCCGGCGAGGCGTTCGGCCTGCCGTCGATCTGGCAGGCGCTCCAGTGGTGCGGCGCGGACCGACTCGGCCACGGCGTGCGGATCATCGACGACATCACGGTCAAGGACGACGGCAGCGTCGAGTTGGGCCGGCTCGCGGCGTACGTGCGCGACAAGCGCATCCCGCTGGAGATGTGCCCGACCTCGAACCTGCAGACCGGCGCCGCCTCCTCGTACGCGGAACACCCGATCGGTCTACTGCGCCGGTTGTATTTCCGCGTCACGATCAACACCGACAACAGGCTGATGAGCGGCACGTCGATGACCCGGGAGTTCGAGCACCTGGTCGAGGCGTTCGGCTACGGCCTGGACGACCTGCAATGGTTCACCGTCAATGCGATGAAGAGCGCGTTCCTGCCCTTCGACGAACGCCTCGCCATGATCAACGAGGTGATCAAGCCGGGCTATGCCGCACTCAAGTCGGAATGGCTGTTCGGCCGGAGCTGACCCCTCCGGGCGCGCCCGCCCGACCCGCCTCGCGGGCGCGCCCGGCCCCGCCGCCTCGGGACGAACGGCTCGGCGCGCCGCGAAGGGGGCGTTTTGCGCATTCCACATCCGGTTCGCTACCTTGCGGACTCACTTCGTTACGGGGTGTATCCCGCCCCGCCCGAATCGAGAAACCGAGGATGCACATGCGATCGGTAACGCGTAAGGCGGCCATCACGGCCGGGCTCGGCGCGGCAATCGCCGCGGGCGCGGCGGGTTCCGCGAGCGCCATGCCCGTGACCGACCTGGTCGACGAGCTGGCCCCGGCCGCCTCCACCGCGCAGGCGGCCCTGCCGGACGCCGCCGCGCCGTTCCCGCTGACCCAGGTCACCGACAAGCTTCCCGTCGGCCAGGCGTTCACCCCGGGCCACGCCCCCCTCGACGGCCTGGCGACCGGCGTGGCGCACGGCATGGCCCGCGACATGGAGCAGAACATGGGCAACGCGGCGGCGCAGAGCGGCCCGGCCAAGGGCGGCCTGGGCTCGCCGCTCAACGCCCTGCCCACCGACAAGCTGACCGGCGCGGGCGGCACGTCGCCGCTGTCGAGCCTGCCGCTGTAGGTCCTCGCACCGGGTTCCGCCTTCGCCGCCGAGCCGGGTCGTCGCCGGGGAACCCGTTCGATCCAGCCGTCGCACGAGCCGTGTCCATCGCGTATCGATCCTGCGCGAGGACACGGCTTCGTCACACCCGGAGAACATCGAGGGGCAGCGAGTGCGCCGAGAGCGGCCCGCCCCCGCCGCGCCTCGCCGCCGCCGCTACAGCGAGTCGTACATGTCCTTCGCCACGTCGCCCAGATAGGGCCCGGTCATGGTGCGCGACCCGGGGGTGGTCACCCCGAGCGAGACATTGCTGACCAGCCGCAACTGCCCGTCCACCTCGGTGAACCAGCCGCCGCCGGAGGACCCGCCGGTCATCGTGCAGCCCATCCACAACATGTCCGGCTGCGGCCAGCCGTCCTCGCGGAAGTCCGTGGTGGGCGACGAGCACGTGTAGAGCGCGGTGCCGTCGTAGGGGGTGTCACCCGGATAGCCGAACGACTGCACGCGAAGATGCCGGGGGGCGTTCCAGTACACGTCCGCCCCGGGCCCCACCGCGTCCTCCAGGGTCCTGCCGCCGCGCGAGTCGACGATGAAGGCGCCGTAGTCGTACGGCGACGCGCTCGCGTCCTTGCCGTTCGGATCCGCGTTCTGCGCCCAGTGGTTGCTCACCGTGGTGCGCCGCGCCGGCCACCGCCCGTACGGTTCGCGCTCGGCCTGGGTGCGGCCCGCGCCGTTGTACCCGGGGACGAAGGTGACCCGGTCGTAGAAGTCCCCGTTGCGCCCGCCGTGCAGGCAGTGCGCCGCCGTCCACACCATGTTGCCGCTCGGGTGGTGCACCACGGTGCCGCTGCACTCGGCGACGCCCTCGGGCATCCGGAAGAAGATCTTGCCGCGTATCGCCACCTCGGGCCGGGTGTACGGCGAGGCCACCCGGCGTGCCTCGATGGTCGGCGGTTGCCGGTAGTCCGCGGCGGGGCGCTGCTGGTCCTGGTCGGGCAGTTCCGGTGCGGGCCGGCCCGGGGTGATCTCCGCGCCGCGCGGCTTGGCCTCGTCCTGCCGGTCCTGGTCCCAGAAGCCCCGCGTGTCCTCGACGTCGCTGTCGCTGTAGTGCCTGGAGTTCATCGCCTGCGTGCGCCCGGCCTTGACCGCCAGGGTGCCGCTCAGCACCAGGCCCACCAGCGTGACCAGCACGCCGGCGAACACCGACACGGTGACGATGAGGTTCTTGTTGTGTGTTGTACCCGGTTGCATGTCCCCGCCCCCCGACCGAGCGCCCGGCCCGGAGCCTCTCGGTCCCATCGGACCGCTCGATCGACCTGCCCGACCATCCGTTGATCGGATGATAGGCGCCGGCACGACCGGGGCGGGCGGCGTCCCGGCGGGCTCAGTCCTCGGGCAGCAGGATCCACAGCGCGATGTAGAGCAGGAACTGCGGGCCCGGCAGCAGGCAGGACAGCAGGAATGCCACCCGCACGGTGGTGGGCGACCAGCCCCAGCGGCGGGCGATGCCGGCACAGACGCCGGCGATCCGGCGGCCGTGGCGCGGGCGACTGAGCCGGGGGGCGGTGATGGTGCTCATGACGCTCCTCCTCGATCCGACGGCGTCGTAGGGAACGTCGTCGTCCTTCGAAGGTAGGCCGGTTCCGGCCCGGGCACATCCGCCGCAGGACCCGGCCGGTCATCCGCCCTGGGGAGTAAGGGTCTTCCCGGAGGG
This sequence comes from Embleya australiensis, assembly GCF_051903075.1. NCBI lineage: Bacteria > Bacillati > Actinomycetota > Actinomycetes > Kitasatosporales > Streptomycetaceae > Embleya > Embleya australiensis. The sequence goes on along the minus strand of NZ_CP182422.1, from coordinate 4,722,187 downwards.
GCGGGACGCCTGCGGCCAGTCCTTCTCGAACGCCGACGGCGGGCCGGTGGGTTGGGTGCCGGTGGTCGGGGTCGCGGTGCTCTTGCGGCTGATGTCGAGATAGCTCTCGCACCGGTACTGCTCGGGCGCGGTGCGTCGGCCCGCGAGCAGCACCGTGTTGCCCCCGGACGCGCTCTGCAGTGTGCAGACCACCTGGCCCAGCGCGATGGTGGCCAGCGCGGCCAGCGGCGCGTCCAGCCGGAACAGGGTCGGCGGATCGCCCTCGCGCCGATCCGCCGCGACCAGGCCGCCGGCCGGCAGCGCGGTGGTGTACCCGTTCAGCGCCTCGGCGTCGTTCGGGCCCAGGTGCAGCTCCTCCAGGAGCTGGTTGAGCTGATCGGTGCGCGGCCGGTCCGGGACCGCCTCGCTCGGTCGCAGCTGGAGCCGGCCGGCCCTGGGCAGGGCCTGGAGCCGGTTGTCCTTCACCAGATACACGATGTGCCGCTCCGAGCCGGGCAGCTGGCTCTGTACGGACGGCGCGGTCCGGTTGGCCGGCTTCCCGGCGCCGACCGGCCCCTCGGTCGGTCGGATCCCGCAGGAGGTGAGCGCGGCGAGCACGCCGGTGGTCGCGAGGATCGCGATCGGAAGCCGCCGCCTGGGTCTCAACGCACGCCTCCTCGCTCGTCCCTGCCACCGGACGAGACATCACCGAGATCCGCGTCGGCCCGATCGGCCCGAGCGGTACGACCGCTGTTTTCGGCGTCCTCGGCTTCGAGGTCGGCATGCACCCCGTCGTCCTCGACGCCCTCGTCCGGGTCGATTATCTCTTCGAGCTGGGGCGGCACCAGCGGCAGGCGCAGTGTGAACTTCGCCCCACCGCCGGGCATGTTCGACGCGAACGCGGTCCCGCCGTGGATGCGCGCGTTCTCCATCACGATGGACAGGCCCAGACCGCTGCCCTCGGAGCGGGCCCGCGAGCTGTCCGCCTTGTAGAAGCGGTCGAACACGTGCGGCAGTACGTCCTCGGGGATGCCGGGACCGGTGTCGGAGACGTCGATCACCAGGTCCTGCTCGATCGGCGAGTCGATCAGGCCGGGCAGCGCGAGGCGCGGCTCGCGGTGGATCTCCACGGTCACCGGGGAGCCGCCGTGGCGCAGCGCGTTGCCGACCAGGTTGGAGACCATCACATCCAGCCGGCGCGGGTCCACCCGGGCCAGGATGCCGCGTGGGGCCCGCAGGTCCACCGCGTCCATCCAGGCCCGCGCGTCCAGGCACGCGGTGACCAGGTCGGTGATGTCCACCTCGTCGGCCACCAGGGCGGCGGTGCCCGCGTCGAAGCGGGAGACCTCCATCAGGTCCTCGACCAGCGTGGCGAGGCGTTCGATTTCGGCGACCACCAGGCGCGCGGCCGGCGCGCCCTGCTCACCGAGGCTGTCCGCCTCCTCTTCGAGCAGTTCGCTGACCGCGGTCATCGCCGCGAGCGGGGTGCGCAGTTCGTGGGACACGTCGGCGACGAAGCGGCGCGAGGAGGACTCCAGGGCGCGCAGTTCGGCGACGCTGCGCTCCAGCTTCTCCGCGGCGTCGTTGAAGGTCCGGGACAGGTCGGCGAGTTCGTCCGAGCCGCGCACGTCGAGCCGGGTGTCCAGGCGCCCCGCGCCCAACTCCCGTGCGGCGAAGCCGAGTCGGCGCACCGGACGCAGGATGTGCCGGGCGGCGAACAGCGCCACCACCGCCGCCGCGCCGAGCGCGAGCAGGGTGCCGACGATCAGGTAGCGGGCCAGCGAGTTGAGGTCGGCCTGTTCGTCCTTGAGCGACTTGAACATGTAGCCGGTGGGGCCGTTGGGCACCACCCGGGTGCCGCCGACCAGGTACGGCTGTCCGTCGATGTCGATCCGCTGGAAGTACATGTGGAAGCCGCCGTTGTTGTCGGCGGTCTGCACGATGCGCTGGAGCTTGGCGGGCACCCGCTCCAGCGGGAAGCGGGAAGGGTTGGAGGCGACCGGGCGACCGTCGGCGCCGACCAGGACCACCGAGTAGCCGAAGCTGCTCTCCCGCATCTGGTCCACGGCGGGACCCAGGTCGGCCTGGTCCGGGTTCTCCCGCAGTCCGGCCGAGACCCGGCCGAGGTTGTCCCGGAACTCGGTCAGTACCGAGTCCTGCGCGCGCTCCAGCACGGCGGTGCGGGTCAGCCAGTAGGCGATGCCGGAGGCGGCCACCGCCGCGATCAGCGCGACCAGTGCGAACGCGACGAGCACCCGAAATCGCAACGAACGCAGCTTCAGGGTCGGGGCGACCCGTCGGACGAACCTGCGGACGAGGGGCGGACGGGCCGTCACTGGGGCGGATCGAGGCGGTAACCGACGCCCCGGACAGTGCGGATGAGCGTCGGCGCGGACGGGGTCTGCTCCACCTTGGCGCGCAGCCGCTGCACGCACGCGTCGACCAGGCGCGAGTCACCGAGGTAGTCGTGCTCCCACACCAGGCGAAGCAGCTGCTGGCGGGACAGTGCCTGACCCGGGCGCCGACTCAGCTCGACCAGCAGGCGCAGCTCGGTCGGGGTGAGCTGAAGCTCCTCGCCGGCCTTGGTCACCGTCATCGCGTTGCGATCGACCACCAGGTCGCCGAACACCGACGCGTCGGACACCTCGCGTTCGCCGCGGCGCAGCACCGCGCGGATCCGGGCGTCCAGCACCCGCGGCTGCACCGGCTTGACCACGTAGTCGTCGGCGCCGGACTCCAGGCCGACCACCACGTCGATGTCGTCGTTGCGCGCGGTCAACAGGATGATCGGCAGCGAATCGGTGCGGCGGATCCGCCGGCACACCTCGAACCCGTCGATGCCCGGGAGCATCACGTCGAGCACGATCAGGTCGGGACGCTGCTCGCGCCACCGCTCCAGACCGGCCTCACCGGTGGCCGCGGTGACCACGCGATGGCCCTGGCGCCCCAGGGCGAGTTCGAGTCCGGTGCGTACGGACTCGTCATCCTCGATAAGCAGCAGGTAGGGCACGCAGGCCATTGTGTCTGACGTCACGGCTGGGAAGAACACGGGGAGCCCCCTTCCGGTTCGCCGCCCGAGGTCGCTGTTGCATACCTGTGACAGCTCGCCGACCTGACGATGAAGCCCGCCCAGCAGGCTGTACATCGTGAACGAGCGCCGAGCCGGGGGAGAAGTCATGCAGACCAGGACGCAGTCGCAGGTCATCCGCAAGGACAACCGTCGTACCGTCGTCGCCCTCGCCCCGCTGCCCGGGAACGCGCGTAGCGCCGCGTGCACGGAGAGTGTCGACGACGAATTCACGGCGTACGTCAGGGAGCGCCGGTCGGCGCTGTTCGCCACCGCGTACCACCTCACCGGTGACCGCAACGAGGCCGAGGACCTGTTGCAGAGCGCGCTGATGAGCACGTACCAGGCGTGGGGTCGAATCCAGGACAAGGCCGCGCTCGGCGGCTACCTGCGGCGGACGATGACCAACCTGCACATATCCGCCTGGCGGCGGCGCCGGATCAACGAGTACCCCTCGGAGGAGCTGCCCGAGCGTCCGGACGGCTCCGACTCGATGGGCGACACCGAGCTGCGCGCCGTGTTGTGGCGGGCGCTGGCCAAGCTGCCCGAGCCGCAGCGCACGATGCTGGTGCTGCGCTACTACGAGGGCCGGACCGACCCCGAGGTGGCCGAGGTGCTGGGATGCAGCGTCGGCACGGTCAAGTCGAGCATCTGGCGCGCGCTGCGCCGGCTGCGCGAGGACGACGCGCTGAGCTTCGGCGCGGACGAGGCCTTCGCCGAGCTGGTCGCCTGAGCGCACCGCGCTTCGCTCTTCTCGACCTTCGCGCCCGACCGGGTGTCGTCGTTCGCTCGCCCGCGGTTTACCCGGTTTACCGGTCCCGCGCCGCTCTTCCACTGTGCAGTTGTTCCGCGTCCGTGCGGTTGTCCGTGTCGTCGTCCACATGGCCGGCGACTTCGTCGATCCCGTTCGCTCCCCCGGTCGTGTCGGTCTCATCGGCAGGGACGGCGGATGGGGCTGTGACGGTTCCGTCGAATTTCCGTCGGGTTCGATGCGGATTCGGGACATCGGTGCGCGGGGCGCCGAATTGCGTTCGGCGTAGTCGAGTGGCTACGTTGCGTGGTCAATCCCCCAGTCGACCGGGAAGGGCCACTTCATGTCCTCCGTTCTCCGCACGATCGCCGCGACCTCTCTCGGCGCCGCCGCCGCGTTCGGCCTCGCCGGGAGCGCCACGGCCTCGCCCCTCGCGCCCGAGGCGATGTCCCGGCCCGACGTGGCCGCGACCGGCACCGGTGCCGCCGCCGCGACCGAGGCGGTGCTCGGCGTCGTGCAGCGCGCGCAACTCAATCCGATGAACGGCGGCGGTCTGAACCCGCTGTCCAACAGCGTCGGCACCGACGTCGGCGACACGCCGGTCGGCACCGACATGGTCACCGGCGACCTGGCCCGGGGCATGACCGTGCAGCAGGCCCTCGACAAGCTCTGAGTCGTGCGAGGCGCACGCCGGTGCGCCGCGCACGGGGCGCTCTCCCGCCGCAGCGCCGGCTCCCGTCTACCCTGAGCCGCGAACGTGGCCACGGGGAGGCATTCGGATGCGGCAGGAAACGGATCGTCTGCGGGAGCCGGCGGCATGGACGCTGGTCGGTTTTCTGGCACTGCGCTTGGCGGTCGACGCGCTGCGCGTCCTGTTCGGCGTCGGATCGGGCGTGGACGGTTTTCGGGCGCGCGCCTACGGCGGCCAGTCGACGCTGCTCGACGCCCTCACTCCGGTGCTGCTCGCCGCCGCGGTGCTCCTGGTGACCCATGCCGGGCGGCCCACGCCGCGGGCCCGGGTGATCACCCGGACGGCGCTCGGGGTGCTCGCCGTACAGGGCGTCGTGGGGCTCACCGCGGCCCTGGGCGCGCTCGCCTACGACGGCGGCGGCTTCGCCCGCATCCCGGCCGGAGCGCGGGTGGAACAGAGCGCGCTGAACGTGGGCGTGCTGGTGTTGTTCGCGCTGTGCGCCTACTTCCTGATCGTGGTGCTCGGCGCGCCGAGCCCGCCGACGGTCACCCGCGGCCGCTCGCTGCCGCCCCAGGAGTGGCCCTCGTACGCACGTGACACGACCGCCGCGGGGCAGCCGGTCGTGACCCACCCGGCGTCGACCGGGCAGTATCCGGCGACCGGGGCGCACACCGCCGCCACGACCGCCGTCGACGCCGACTCGACCGGCGGGGTGGGCGTGGTGCCGCCCCGACCGACGACCCCGCCGCCCGCGCAGGCTCCCGGGCGGACCGAAGCGTGACCGCCGAGGTCGAGGAGGAACCGGCGGAGGGTATTCCGGCGCCGCCTCGACTGTGGCGGCTGCGCCGCCGGTTGCGCACCCTCGGACGGTGCGTGATCGGCCTGCTCTTCGCCGGTGCCGTGCTGGTGACCGGTGCCCGGCTGCTCGTCTTCGACGCGATGTGGCCGGTCGCGATCATGACGGTGTTCGCCCCCTACGCGGCGGCGGCCTCGGTGGTCGTGCTGCTCGGGGCGGCGGTGTTGCGGATGCGGATCACCCTGCTCGTCGCGCTGGGCCTGGTGGTCGTCCACACCCTGTGGATGTTGCCGCGCCTGACCCCGGCCGGCGCGCCCGTTCCGGGTGGTACCCGGGTGCGGGTGATGACCGCCAATGCCTATTTCGGCACCGCCGACGCGGCGCGGATCACGGCACTGGTGGTGCGCGAGCGGGTGGACGTACTGGCCGTGCAGGAGTTGACCCCCGAGTTGGCGGCGGGTCTGGACCGGGCCGGGTTGACGCGGGAGCTGCCGTACAGCGCCGGTCACGGCGAGCCGGGGGCGAGTGGGCTGGCAATCTACGCACGCCGGCCGCTGACCGACGCGCGGCTGTTGCCGGAGCGGACCACGATGCCGATGCCCGGCGCCACCGTGGAGATCGACGGACACCGGATCCGGCTCCAGGGTGTGCACACCATCCCGCCGATGCGCGGGCAGGCCGGGAAGTGGGCACACGACATGGATGCGCTGCGCCGCGAGGCGGAGCACCGCACACTGCCGACGGTCTTCCTGGGCGACTTCAACGCGACGCTCGACAACGCCTCGTTCCGCGCGCTGACCGACCCCGGGCTGCGGGACGCGCACGAGGAGCGTGGGCGGGGGTTGACCCGCACCTGGCCGATGGCCCACTTCCACGGGCTGCCGCCGCTGTTCGGGATCGACCACGTGTTGGTGACGGGCGGCATCGACGTGGTGTCGGTGTCCGAACACCGGGTGCCACGCACCGATCACGCAGCGGTGATCGCCGAGTTGGCGCTGCGCTGAGCCGCGCCCGGCGTTCGTCAAGATCCCGTCAGGAACGCCCCCACCTGCGTCGATGCCGCGTCAAGAGGGCCGGGCGGACGACTTCGGGGGCCTAGCGTCGGGTGTCGAGGGCACCGTGCTCGACGTGCCCCACGCACCTTCGAGGATTGATCACATGTCCGCTCTGCTCGCCCTCTTCGCCGTCGTCGTGATCGCCCGCGTCCTGGGCACGTGGAAGTTGTCCGGGTTGTTCGCCCGGCGTCCGGCCGGTTCGGCCGGCCCGGCGGCGGGCGGCGGCAGCGGCACCCGCGCCGACAGTGTGCTCGCCGCCTGAGGCCCGATGGCCGATCCGCACCGACCCGGAAACGACCGGTGGGCCTGTCCCCCACGTGGGTGACAGGCCCACTGCCGCACACACCTCCGGACCCGGGCCGCAGGTGCGGAACCCGCCGCCCGCGAGCCCGCCGACGCGGGACCCGCAGGCCCGCGTCGGCGGGCTGGGGTCAGTGTCCGGTCGGGTGCCAGACCGTGCGGATTTCGGTGAACGCCAGCATGCGCGCGGTGCCCGGGTCCGCTGTCCAGTCCGGCTCCTTGGCACCGGGGCGCAGCACCCGCTTGAGGTTGTCCGCCGCCGCGATCTCCAGGTCGCGCGCCGACGCGACGCCCGCGTCCGGCGCGACACCGGTCAGGTCGATCGCGTTGACGTCCTGGTGGGACGCGAGCGTCGGGGCGATCTCCGCCGGGTGCCCGGTGAGGATGTTGACCACCCCGCCCGGCAGGTCGGAGACCGCCAGGACCTCGGCGAAGGATAGCGCGGGCAACGCCGAGGCACCGGCCGCGAGCACGACGGCGGTGTTGCCGGTGGCGATCACGGGCGCGACCGCGCTGGTCAGGCCGAGCAGCGAGGAGCGCTGCGAGGCGATCACCGCGACCACGCCGGTGGGCTCGGGCGTCGACCAGTTGGCGAACGGCCCGGCGACCGGGTTGGCGCCACCCGCGACCTGGGCGAGCTTGTCGGTCCACCCGGCGTACCAGACCCAGCGGTCCACGGCCGCGTCCACGGCCGCGAGCGCCTTCGTCCGGTTGACGCCCTCGGCGGCGGCGACCTCGGTCGCGAACTGCTCGCGCCGACCCTCCAGCATCTCGGCGATCCGGTACAGGATCTGGCCCCGGTTGTACGCGGTGGCGCCCGACCAGCCCGGGAACGCCTTGCGCGCCGCGACCACCGCGTCACGGGCGTCCTTGCGGCTGCCGCGCGGGGCGTTGGCCAGGGTCCGGCCCTTGCTGTCGGTCACCGCGTACACCCGCCCGCTCTCGGACCGGGGGAACTTGCCCCCGACGTACAGCTTGTAGGTCTTCAACACCTCAAGGCGCTCAGACATCGAGGTAGGCCTCCAGCCCGTGGCGGCCACCCTCGCGGCCGAAGCCCGACTCCTTGTACCCGCCGAACGGCGAGGCCGGGTCGAACTTGTTGAACGTGTTGGTCCACACGACGCCCGCCCGCAGCCGCTGCGCGGTCCACAGGGCCTTGGCGCCCTTCTCCGTCCACACCCCGGCGGACAGGCCGTACGCGGTGTTGTTGGCCTTCTCCACGGCCTCGGCGGGGGTGCGGAAGGTCTGTACGGTCAGGACTGGGCCGAAGATCTCGTCCCGGGCGATCCGGTGCGCCTGGGTGACGCCGGTGAACACCGTCGGCGGGAACCAGAAGCCCTTGCCCGGCAGCTCGCCGGCCAGGGACCAGCGCTCGGCGCCCTCGGCCTCGCCCGCCGCGACCAGATCCTGGATCCGGGAGAGCTGCGCGGCCGAGTTGATCGCGCCGACGTCGGTGTTCTTGTCCAGCGGGTCGCCCACGCGCAGCGTCTTGATCCGCCGGGTCAGGCTCGCGAGCAGTTCGTCGGCCACCGACTCCTGCACGAGCAGTCGGGAGCCGGCGCAGCAGACCTGGCCGCCGTTGAAGAAGATGCCCTCGATGATGCCGTCGACGGCGGAGTCGATCGCCGCGTCGTCGTAGACGATGTTCGCGGCCTTGCCGCCCAGCTCCAGGGTGACCCGCTTGCGAGTGCCCGCGATGGTGCGGGCGATCTCCTTGCCCACGGCGGTCGAGCCCGTGAACGCGACCTTGTCCACGTCGGGGTGGGCGATCAGCGCGCGCCCGGTCTCGCCGGCGCCGGTGACGATGTTCACCACGCCGTTCGGCAGCCCGGCCTCGACGCAGATCTCGGCGAAGCGCAGCGCGGTCAGCGGGGTGGTCTCCGCTGGCTTGAGCACCACGGTGTTGCCGCCCGCGAGGGCCGGCGCCACCTTCCAGGCCAGCATCAGCAGCGGGAAGTTCCACGGGATGACCTGACCGGCCACACCGATCGGCTTCGGGTCGGGCCCCAGGCCCGCGTGCGCGAGCTTGTCCGCCCAGCCCGCGTAGTGGAAGAAGTGCGCCGCGACCAGCGGGATGTCCACGTCGCGCGACTCGCGGATCGGCTTGCCGTTGTCGATCGACTCCAGCACGGCCAGCTCGCGGGCGTGCTCCTGGATCAGCCGGGCGATCCGGAACAGGTACTTGGCGCGCTGCGCGCCGGGCAGCGCCGACCACGACTTGAACGCCTTGCGCGCGGCCTTGACCGCGCGGTCCACGTCCGCCTCGCCGCCGACCGCGATCTCGGCCAGCACCTCCTCGGTGGCCGGGTTCACCGTCTTGAGCCGGCCGCCGTCCGCCGCCTCGACGAAGGTGCCGTCGATGAACAGCCCGTACGCCGGGGCGATGTCGACGATCGCGCGCGACTCGGGCGCGGGCGCGTACTCGAATGGGTTGCCCATGGCTGTCAGTCCACCGTCACGTAGTCGGGGCCGGAGTAGCGGCCCGTGGCCAGCTTCTGGCGCTGCATCAGGAGGTCGTTGAGCAGGCTGGAGGCACCGAGCCGGAACCAGTCGGGGTCCAGCCAGTCGGAGCCGACCGTCTCGTTGACCAGGACGAGATACTTCATCGCGTCCTTGGTGGTGCGGATCCCGCCGGCGGGCTTGACGCCCACCTGGCGACCGGTCGCCTCGCGGAAGTCGCGGACCGCCTGGAGCATCACCAGCGTCACCGGCAGTGTCGCGTTGACCGCGACCTTGCCCGTGGACGTCTTGATGAAATCGGCGCCCGCGAGCATCGCCAGCCACGACGCGCGGCGAACGTTGTCGTACGTCGACAGTTCACCGGTCTCCAGAATCACCTTGAGGTGGGCACTCCCGCCGCCCGCGGCCTCATCGCGCGCGCAGGCGGCCTTGACCGCGACGATCTCGTCGAAGACGTCGCGGTAGCGGCCGGCCAGGAACGCGCCGCGGTCGATGACCATGTCGATCTCGTCCGCGCCGGCGGCGACCGCGTAGGCCACGTCGGCGAGCTTGACGTCGAGCGAGGCGCGCCCGGACGGGAACGCGGTGGCGACGGCGGCGACGTGTACGCCGGAATCACCGAGCGCGGCCTTGGCCTCGGCGACCAGGTCGCCGTAGACGCAGATCGCGGCGGGTCGGGGGGCGTCGGGGGCGCCCGGGTCCGGATGCAGCGCCTTGGCGCACAGGGACCGGACCTTGCCCGGGGTGTCGGCACCTTCCAATGTGGTCAGGTCGATCATGCGGATGGCGAGGTCGATCGCGGCGACCTTCGCATCCGTCTTGATCGAGCGGGTGGCGAGCATCGCTGCCCGCGCTTCGGTTCCGACCCTGTCGACGCCGGGAAGCCCGTGCAGGAAGCGTCGAAGGGCCGCTTCGGACGAGGTGACCTCGGCCGGGTCGGCGAGAATTGCAGACGGCATGCTCACAAGACGAGCATATCTACTCGCGTAGCGTCCGGGCCGGCGGTCCGGTCGAGGCAAAGTTGCCGAGGCGGTCGATCCCCGGGCATCGACACCCGCGCGCCGTCGTGCGGCACAATCACCGGTCATGAGCAGCGACGAGGACATCACCACGTACCGCTCCCGACCGGCGATGGCCGTCGGGGTGCTTCTGATCGCCGTCGGGCTGTGGATGGTGATCGACACGTTGATCCGCGGCGACGGGGACACCAAGTGGCTCGCGATCGCCGTCGTGGTCTTCTTCGCGATCCTGGTGGTCGCGCTCACGCTGCGCTCGGCGGTGCTGGTCGGGCCGGAGCGGTTGGTGATCCGCAACCCCTTCCGGACCATCGTGGTGCCGTGGGGCGCGGTGGAGCGGGTGCGCGCCGAATACTCGATCGAGGTGCGCGCGGACGACAGGTCGTTCTACATCTGGGCGATCCCGGTCTCGCTGCGCGAACGCAAGCGCGCGCTGCGGCAGCAGGGCCGCGCCGCCGCCGAGGACCCGTACGGCCGCGGCGGCGTGCACGACCTGCCCCAGCTCTCGCACGCCGACCAGGTGGTGGACGACCTGCGCGGGATGAGCGAGCAGTTCGCCAAGGCGTCCACCGGCCCGGTGCAGGTGCGCTGGTCGCCGGAGATCCTGGGCGGCCTGGCCGTCTCGGGCGTCGCCTCGGTGCTGCTGGGCCTGCTGTAGGGCGGGTTTTCCCGCCTCCGCGGAGCGCCACGGCGCACGCACCGGTCGATCCCGCAACGCACGCGAGCGGCCCTCGGCTCCGGATCGGGAGTCGAGGGCCGCTCGCGTGTGCGTACCGAGGCGTCAGGCCGTCGGGCCGATCCGGTCGATCAGGATCGGGGTCGGCTCGAACGTGGTGCCCGCCGGGGCGATCGTGACCGCGTCGGACAGGATCTCGCTCGCGTACTCGAAGCGCTCCGGGGTGTCGGTGTGCAGGGTCAGCAGGGGCTGACCGGCGACCACCGTGTCGCCCGGCTTGGCGTGCAGCTCGACGCCCGCGCCCGCCTGGACCTGCTCCTCCTTGCGGGCCCGACCCGCGCCCAGGCGCCAGGCCGACACGCCGACCGCGTAGGCGTCGAGCCGGGTCAGCACGCCGGACGAGGCGGCGGTGACCACCTGCGTCTCGCGCGCCGTCGGCAGCTTGGCGTCCGGGTCGCCGCCCTGGGCCCGGATCATCCGCCGCCACACGTCCATCGCCGAGCCGTCGCGCAGCGCGTCGGCCGGGTCGATCCGGGTCTGCCCGGCCGCCGCCAGCATCTCCCGGGCCAGCGCCACGGTCAGCTCGACCACGTCCGCCGGACCGCCGCCGGCCAGCACCTCGACCGACTCGCGGACTTCGAGGGCGTTGCCCGCGGTCAGGCCGAGCGGGGTGGACATGTCGGTCAGCAGCGCGACCGTCTTGACCCCGTGGTCCACGCCCAGCCGGACCATGGTGCGGGCCAGTTCGCGCGCGTTGTCCAGGTCCTTCATGAACGCGCCCGAGCCGACCTTGACGTCGAGCACCAGCGCGCCGGTGCCCTCGGCGATCTTCTTGCTCATGATCGAGCTGGCGATCAGCGGGATCGCCTCGACCGTGCCGGTCACGTCGCGCAGCGCGTACAGCTTCTTGTCGGCCGGCGCCAGTCCGTCGCCCGCCGCGCAGATCACCGCGCCGACGTCCTCCAGCACCCGCAACATCGCGTCGTTGGACAGCGCCGCCCGCCACCCGGGGATGGCCTCCAGCTTGTCCAGCGTGCCGCCGGTGTGGCCGAGGCCACGACCGGACAGCTGCGGCACCGCGACGCCGCACGCGGCGACCAGCGGGGCCAGCGGCAGGGTGATCTTGTCGCCCACCCCGCCGGTGGAGTGCTTGTCGGCGGTGGGCCGGGACAGCGTCGAGAAGTCCATCCGCTCGCCCGAGGCGATCATCGCGTCGGTCCAGCGGTTGATCTCGGTCGCGTTCATCCCGTTGAGCAGGATGGCCATCGCCAGCGCCGACATCTGCTCGTCCGCGACCTCGCCGCGGGTGTACGCATCGACCACCCAGTCGATCTGAGCCGCCGTCAGTTCACCGCGGTCCCGCTTCGTTCGGATGACCGAAATCGCGTCCATGCCGTCCATTTCCTCTCGGCCGCCGAGGCGGCCCGTTCGACTCACGAACACACGGTGTTACGCGAGGTCCTCGGGCCCGAAGGCATCCGGCAGGATCTCCCGCAACGGCCGTATCCCGTGCTTGGTTTCCAGCAACATCCCGGGGCCGCCGTGCTCCCACAGCAGTTGCCGGCAGCGCCCACAGGGCATCAGTACCGCACCCTCGCCGTCCACGCAGCAAAACGCCACGAGCCGGCCGCCCCCGCTCGCGTGCAGCGCGGACACCAGACCGCACTCCGCGCACAGCGTCAGGCCGTACGACGCGTTCTCCACGTTGCACCCGGACACGATCCGGCCGTCGTCCACCAGGGCCGAGGCGCCGACCGGATACTTCGAGTACGGCGCGTAGGCACCGCGCATCGCCGCCGTCGCCGCGTTGCGCAGCGCCGGCCAATCGATCTCCGACATGCCCGTCAGCCCTTCGTGTAGGGCTTGTTGGCCGCCGCCGGGGCGCGCACCTTGCCGACCAGACCGGCCACCGCGAAGATCGTCACCACGTACGGCATCATCTGCAGGAACTGGCTCGGGATCGACGTGTTCAGCGGCTGCAACGAGGTCGCGAGCGCGCTGGTGAAGCCGAACAGCAGCGCCGCGGCCACCGCGCCCAGCGGACGCCAGCGCCCGAAGATGACCGCCGCGAGCGCGATGTACCCCGCGCCGGAGGTCATGTCCTTCGAGAAGGTGCCCACCGTGCCGATGGTCAGGAACGCGCCGCCGACGCCGGCGATCGCGCCCGCCATGATCACGTTGCGGTAGCGGGTCGCGTTGACCTTGATGCCGACCGTGTCCGCCGCCGTCGGGTGCTCGCCCACCGCGCGGGCGCGCAGCCCCCAGCGGGTGTGGAACAGGCCCAGGTGCACAATCACGATCAGCGCGTACATCAGGTACACGATCACGTTCACGTCGAACAGGACCGGGCCGATCACCGGGATGTCGGCGAAGCCCGGGATCCGGATGTTCTCGAACACGCCCGGGTTGTTGTACTGCTCGGGGTCCTTCTGCAGCAGCTGTGTGTAGAGGAAGCCGGTGATGCCGGTGACCAGCAGGTTGATCACCACACCGAGGACGACCTGCTCGACCAGGTAGCGCACCGCGAAGACCGCGAGCAGCCCGCCGATCAGCGCGCCCGCGATCGCGCCCGCGGCCAGCCCGGCCCACAACGACCCGGTCACCGAGCCGGTCAGCGCGGCGGCGAACGCGCCGAACAGGAACTGACCGTCGATGGCGATGTTGACCACACCGGAGCGCTCGCCGATCACGCCCGCGAGCGCGCCGAGCACCAGCGGCACCGCGGCCAGCAGGGTGTTCTGCAGGGCGCCCGCGAAGGACATCTGCTTGCCCGCGACCGCCCACACCAGGAACGCGATCACGAACGCGATCAGGAACAGCGCGACGCTCAGCCGGGTGGCCAGCCGCGAGCGGTCGAAGGCGATCCGCAACCCGCCCGCGATCATGCACACCACGGACATCGCGATCGCCACGCCGCGCGCGGGCAGCGACAGGTCGCCCACGTGGGTGGTGTCGCGGTTGGGCACGGTCATCCCGAAGACCGCGTCCTCACCGCCCGAGGTGCCGAAGCCGAACGCCCACAGCGCGTACAGCCCGACCAGGACGAAACCGATGCCCGTGATCAGGGCCTTCTTGCGGGCCGCGGCCCGCACCACGTCGGCGGCCTCCCCGGTGGGGTTCACCGGGGCCTCCACGTCGGGGGCGATCACGGTGTCCGCCACCTGTGTGCCTCCTTCAGGATTCCGCTCGGTCATGCCTGGACCCCCACGGTCTCCTTGGCGGCCAGCGGCCCGCCCTCGGCGCCCTTACGGGCACCGCGCAGCCGGAAGATCGAGCGCACCAGCGGCGGCGCCGCGACGAACAGCACGATCACGGCCTGGATGACGATGACGATGTCGACGGACACGTTCGCGGACGCCTGCATGACCGAACCACCCGCGCGCAGCGCGCCGAACAGCAGCGCGGCCAGCACCGTGCCCAGCGGCTTGGTCCGACCGAGCAGGGCCACGGTGATCGCGTCGAAGCCGATGCCGGCGTCGATGCTCGGGGTCAGCGTGTGTGCCGGGTTGGTCGAGCTCATCACCTGCGAGACACCGGCGAGACCGGCCATCGCACCGGCGATCACCATCGCCAGGATCTGCGCCCGGGCCACGCTCATCCCCGCCGTACGGGCCGCGTCCGGGTTGGAACCCACCGCGCGCAGCTCGAAGCCGAGCGTGGAGCGGTTGAGCAGCCACCAGTAGATCCCGGCCGCGAGCAGCGCCAGGATGATGCCGAAGTGGATCCGCAGGTTGTCGCCGAACAGGTTCGGCAGCACCGCGTTGTCGTGCGCGTCCTTGCCGATCGGCTGCGACTGCCCGCCGCGCCGGAAGGTGTCGGTGGTCAGCAGCCAGCCGAGCATCAGCACCGCGATGTGGTTGAGCATGATCGTGACGATCACCTCGTGCGCGCCGAAGCGGGCCTTGAGGACACCGGCGATGCCCGCGTACAGACCGCCGCCGATGACGCCGGCGAGGATCACGAACACCAGGTGGATCACCGGCGGCAGGTCGACGACGAACCCTATCCATGACGCGAACACCGCGCCGGCGATGATCTGCCCCTGCGCACCGATGTTGAACAGCCCGGTGCGGAACGCGATCGAGACCGCGAGACCGCCGAAGATCAGCGGCGTGGCCTGGGTGATCGTCTCGGAGATCGGCCGGAAGTTGTCCTCGATCGAGCCGTCGGCGAACAGGTCCGGGTTCATGATCGAACCCTTGAACATCGCGCTGTAGGCGTCGGAGACCAGGGTCCACGAGGCGGAGAGCGCGTCGCCGGGGGCGGCGGTGAAGTACTTGTACTGGTCGAGCACGTCCTGGTCCGCGAGGATCATCAGGACGCCACCGACCACCAGGGCGAGCAGGATGGCCAGGAAGGTCACCACGGCCGAGTTGCCGGTGATGATCGCGTCGAGCATCGCTCGGCCCAAAGACGTCTTGGGCGGCGCGGTCGCGCTCGCCCCGGCCGCCGCGGGCTTCGCCTCGCTCGGCTCGCCGGGCGTGCTCTTGTTGTCCTCGGTCACGCTGGGTCCTCCTCCCCCGGGGTTGCGTCGCTCTCGTTCGTCTTCGTCTCGACCGGCCCGGCCGGGGCCGTGTCGGCGCGGGTCGCTCCGGCGCCGTCGGTGTGCTCCGCGCCGGGCAGCACGCCGGCCATCAGCAGGCCCAGGTCGCCGCGCGAGGTGGTCGGCGAGACGATGTCCACGATCCGGCCGCGGTACATCACCGCGATCCGGTCGGCCAGCGCGACCACCTCGTCCAACTCGGTGGACACGATGATCACCGGGGTGCCCACGTCGCGCTCGGCCACGATCCGCTTGTGGATGAACTCCATCGCCCCCACGTCCACCCCTCGGGTGGGCTGCGAGGCGATGAACAGCCGCAGCGGGCGCGAGAGTTCGCGCGCGACCACGACCTTTTGCTGGTTGCCGCCGGACAACGTGCCGGCCGGCGAGTCGATGGTCTGGGTGCGGATGTCGAACTCCTCGACCCGCTTGCGCGCGTTGTCACGCACCGCGCCGGGCACGATCGACCCGCGCCTGCCGAACGGCGCCTGGGTGACCATGTCCAGGACCAGGTTCTCGGCCACTGTGAAGTCGCTCACGATGCCGTCGTGCTGCCGGTCCTCGGGGACGAAGCCGACCCCGGAGCCGAGGATCTGCCGAGGGCTCATGCCCGCCAGGTCCTTGCCGTCCAGGCTGATCGACCCGGCCGCGGGGGCGCGCAGCCCCAGGATCGCCTGGGTCAGCTCGCTCTGGCCGTTGCCGTCCACGCCCGCGATGCCCAGGATCTCGCCCTCGCGCAGGTGCAGGTCGACCCGGTCCACCACGGCCTGGCCGTTGGCGTCGAGCACGGTCAGGTCGTTGATCTCCAGGCGCACCGGGCCCGGCTCGGCCTCGGCCTTGTCGACCACCAGCTCGACCGGCCGGCCGACCATCAGCGACGCGAGTTCCTTCTCCGAGGAGGCCGGGTCGGCGGTGCCGACGACCTTGCCGCGACGGATCACGGTGATCCGGTCGGCGACGGCCTTGACCTCCTTGAGCTTGTGCGTGATGAACACGATGGAGTGGCCGGACTCGCGCAGCGCGCGCATCACCCGGAACAACTCCTCGGTCTCCTGGGGGGTGAGCACCGCGGTGGGCTCGTCCAGGATCAGCACCTTGGCGTCGCGCACCAGGGCCTTGAGGATCTCCACCCGCTGTTGCAGACCGACGGGAAGATCCTCGACCAGCATGTCCGGGTCGACCTTGAGGCCGTACTCGTCGACGAGGTCGAGCACCTTCTTGCGGGCCCGACGGCGGTCCAGCCAGCCCATCGGCGTGGTTTCCTCGTGGCCGAGCATGACGTTCTCGGCGACGGTGAAGACCGGGACCAGCATGAAGTGTTGGTGGACCATGCCGATGCCCGCGTCGATCGCGTCACCGGCGGTGCGGAACTTGCGGGGGGTCCCGTCGACGACGATCTCGCCCTCGGTGGGCTCGTAGAGCCCGTAGAGCACGTTCATCAGGGTCGACTTGCCGGCACCGTTCTCACCGAGAAGGCAGTGGATCTCCCCCGGCTCGACGGTCAGGTCGATGTGGTCGTTGGCGACCAGCGACCCGAACCGTTTCGTGATTCCGCGCAGTTCGAGCTTCAACGCGGAGACCTCCTCGGCTACGCCCCCCGCGAGGGGCCACTACGGGTTCGACCCGGGTCCCCTCGGGGCCCGGGCGGTACGGACACGGGCGCCGCGGAATCGCTTCCGCGGCGCCCGATCGCTTAAGTCAGCTCTTCGGCTGGTTCTTCGAGGTGATCTTGATCTTGCCGCTGACGATGTCGCCCTTGACCGCGGTCAGCTCGGACTTCAGGTCGGCGGGGACCTTCGCGTCGAAGTCGTGGAACGGGGCGAGGCCGACGCCGTTGTTGGCGAGGGTGCCGATGGTGGCCTTGGTGGTGAACTGGTTGTTCGCCGCGGCCTTGACCGCGTTGAACACCTGGGACTTGATGTCCTTGGTCACCGTGGACAGGAACACCGACTTGTACTGCGGGGCGCTCTCATAGCCGTCCTGGTCGACCCAGATGACGCTCGCCTTGCCACCGCTCTTCTGCACCGCGGAGGCCGCACCGAGACCGGTCTGGCCGGCGACCGGCATGATCACGTCGGCGCCCTGGGCGATGAAGTCGTTGGCGATGCGCTCACCGTCGGCCGGCGAGTCGAACTTGCCCGCGAGCGAGCCGTCGCCCTTGACGTCGTCCCAGCCGATGACCTGGACGTTCTTGCCCTTGGCCTGGTTGTAGTACTTCACGCCCTGGACGTAGCCGTCCATGAACACCGTCACCGGCGGGATCGGCAGCGCGCCGAAGGTGGCGACCTTGCCGGACTTCGAGTAGCCCGCGGCGAGGTAGCCGCCGAGGAAGCCGGCCTCGGCCGTGTTGAACTCCAGGCCCTGGACGTTCGGCTCGATGCTGGACGAGTCGACGATCGCGAACTTCTGGTCCTTGTGCGTGGACGCGGCGGCCTTGGTCGCGTCGGCCATCAGGCCGCCGACCGCGACGATCAGCCCGCACTTGTCGTTCACGAGGCTGTTGAGGTTCGGCACGTAGTCGTTCTCGGTCTTCGAGGTGATGTACTTCACCTCGACGCCCAGCTCCTGCTTGGCCTGCTGCAGGCCCGCCCACGACGACGCGTTGAACGAACGGTCGTCGATGCCGCCGGTGTCCGTCACCATGCATGCCTTGAAGTCGATCTTCGCCGCCTGCGTCCCACCGGGGGTGGCGCTGGTGCCCGAGTTCGACTTCTTGTCGTCGGGCTTGCTACCGCACGCGGCGGTGGCGGTGAGGGCGAGAGTGACGCCGACCGCAGCCGCGGTCACCTTGGATACCCGGCGCACGGGTGTCTCCTTCCGATGAGCGCCCCTTCGGGCGCTGCTCCCAGATGCAGACTCTGACGCGCTTGGATCCCTGGTAAACGCGCGTAGACCTGCTAACCGTCGGAGAGCATACCTAGTAAAAGAATATGAGCGACAAAAACCGTGAATCGCCACCGCAACACGCCCCGTTAGCCCGGCCGGGTTGACGAGGCCGAGACGGGTCGGCGCGGAACCGGGCAGTCCGCGACATGACAAGACGTGACAGGACGGAAAAGACCCGGTGCCGCACGACGTCGAACGGCACCGGGTCGGAACATTACAGACTCACGAACGCGACAGGAACGGGGACCGGAGTCGCGATGGTTAACAGTTCCGCATACGTCCGTTCCGGACCCGGCCGGCCGCGCGGGCTTCGCCGGGTCCGGTCGGGGTCAGCGGAAGGGGCGCAGCGCGAGCCCCGTGAAGAGCTCGACACCGATCCCGATCGCCCGCTCGTCGACGTCGAACTGCCCCTGGTGCAAGTCGTATACGGGCTCTCCGACCGGTCGCACGCCGAGCCGGGTCAGCTCGCCGGGAACCCGTTCGAGGAACCACGAGAAGTCCTCGCCGCCGAGGCTCTGCTCGGTGCCCTCGACCGCGCTCGCGCCCAGCACACCGGTGGCGATGGTGCGCATCGAGGCGACCGCATCGGGGTCGTTGACCACCGGCGGCACGCCGCGGTGGTGCTCCAGCTCCCACTTCGCGCCGTAGGTCGAGGCGATCACGTCCACCAGCTCGTGCATCAGATCCGGGGCCTGGCGCCATGCCTCCAGGTCCAGGCAGCGCAGGGTGCCCTCCAGCTCGCCGTGCTGCGGGATCACGTTCGGCGCGGAGCCGGACTCGATCCGCCCCCACACCAGGCTCGCGCCCGAGCGCGGGTCGATCCGGCGCGAGAACGCCGAGGGCAGCTCCGCGGCGAGCTTGGCGAGCGCGGTGACCAGGTCGGTGGTGCGGTGCGGGCGGGCGGTGTGACCACCGGCACCCGTGAGCGTGATCACCACCCGGTCGCAGGCCGAGGTGATCGCCCCGGAGCGCAGCCCGACCCGGCCGACCTCCACCTTGGGGTCGCAGTGGATCGCGTGGATCTCCGAGACGCCGGCCAGCCCGCCGGCCTTGATCACGTCGAGCGCGCCGCCCGGCAGCTTCTCCTCGGCCGGCTGGAAGATCAGCCGGACCGGGCGCTGCAGCAGTCCCTCGCGGGCGAACTCGGCCAGCACCAGCGCGGTGCCGAGCACGATCGAGGTGTGCACGTCGTGTCCGCAGGCATGCGCACGACCGGGCACGGTCGAGCGGTACGGCACGTCCTTGACGTCGTCAACCGGCAGCGCGTCGATGTCGCCGCGGAACGCGATCAGACCCTCGTCGGTGCGACCGCCGGGTGAGGCACGCTCGGGTCTGATGTCGCACACCAGGCCCGTCCCGGGCAGCAGTCGCGGGCGCAGACCCGCGCGCACCAACCGTTCCCGGACGAGCCCGGTGGTACGGAACTCCTCCCGACCCAGCTCTGGGTGCATGTGCAGATCGCGCCGAAACGCGATCAGCTCGTCGGCGAAAGCCGCGGCCTTGCCGGCGGCCTGGGCGTGGAGGGAGTCGCTCACCCACGCAAGGGTACGTTGCATCGGTCTTCGCGACGTGGTAGAGAGCGAATTACCCCCGTTCGGGTGAGAAAAAAGCCTCCCGCCGGCGCATGCGCTACGGCCGGTAGGGGTATGACTTAGCGCTCGTTCCCACATTGGAAGACTTCTGCCCACTCGCGCCGCTATAAACCAAGCGCCCGATTGCTCAGGACTCCCCTTGCCGCCCATGGAACGCGTCCAGGATGCGAGACGCGGCAAGGGTCGCGGTGAGATGGCCGGCCCGGACGTCGCGTTCGAGGTCGGGCACGATAGCCCGTACCGAGGGGTGCTCGCGCAGCTCGGCGAGGAGCGCGTCGTGCACCGTCGCCCAGGTCCAGTCGACCTGCTGGCGGCGGCGCAATTCGGCCAACTCGCCGGTGGCCTCCAGGGTTCGCCGATGTTTGAGGACGGTGTCCCAGACCTCGTCCAGCCCCTCCCCGGACAACCCGGAACAGGTCAGCACCGGCGTCGTCCACGACTCCCCGGCCCGGCGCATCAGCCGCAGCGCGCCGGCGAGTTCGCGGGCGGCCCGGCGGGCGGCGAGGGCGTAGTCGCCGTCGGCCTTGTTCACCGCGACCACGTCGGCCAACTCCAGCACGCCCTTCTTGATGCCCTGGAGCTGATCGCCGGTGCGGGCCAGGGTCAGGAACAGGAAGCAGTCGACCATGTTCGCCACGGTCGTCTCGGACTGACCCACGCCGACCGTCTCGACCAGGACCACGTCGTAGCCGGCCGCCTCCATCAGCACGATCGACTCGCGGGTGGCCCGGGCCACCCCGCCGAGCGTGCCGGCGGTCGGCGAGGGCCGTACGAACGCGTGGTCGTCCACCGCGAGCCGGCCCATCCGGGTCTTGTCGCCCAGGATGCTGCCGCCGTGCCGGGAGGAGGACGGGTCGACGGCGAGCACCGCGACCCGATGGCCCGCGCCGGTCAGCCGGGTGCCCAGCGTCTCGATGAACGTGGACTTGCCCACGCCCGGCACGCCGGTGATGCCCACCCGGTGGGCACCGCCGGCGTGCGGCAGCAACTTGACCAGCAACTCCTGCGCCAGGTCGCGGTGGTCGGGCCGGGTGGACTCGACCAGCGTGACCGCCCGGGCCAGGATCGTGCGATTGCCCGCGAGCACGCCCTCGGCGTACGCGCCGACGTCGATCACCCGTGCCATCAGTCGACCGGCAGCTCGTGGTCCAACTGCTTGTACAGGCCCCGAAGCAGGTCCACCGCGGCGTCGGCGATCACCGTGCCGGGCGGGAAGACGGCGGTGGCGCCCATGTCGAGCAGCGGCTGTACGTCGGCGGGCGGGATCACCCCGCCGACCACGACCATGACCTCCTCGGCGTCCAGCGCGGCCAGCTCCCGGCGCAGGGCCGGCACCAGGGTGAGGTGACCGGCCGCGAGCGAGGACACGCCGACCACGTGCACGTCCGCCTCGACCGCCTGTCGGGCCACCTCGCCCGGCGTCTGGAACAGCGCGCCCACGTCCACGTCGAAGCCGAGGTCGGCGAACGCGGTGGCGATCACCTTCTGTCCCCGGTCGTGCCCGTCCTGGCCCATCTTGGCCACCAGGATGCGCGGCCGGCGGCCCTCCAGCTCCTCGAAGCGGGCGACCAGCCCGCGGGCGGTCTCCACGTTGGCCGACATGCCCACCTCTTCCCGGTAGACCCCGGTCAGCGTGCGGATCTGCGCCTGGTGCCGGCCGTACGCCGACTCCAGCGCGTCGGAGATCTCGCCGACGGTGGCCTTGGCCCGGGCCGCGTCCACCGCGAGCGCGAGCAGGTTGTGTTCGAGATCACGCGGCCGGGTGCCCTCGACGTCCGCCTGCGCGGCGCCGGAGAGCGCGGCCAGCGCCCGGCGCACCGCGTCGTCGTCGCGCTCCTCGCGCAGTCGGCGCAACTTCTCCAGCTGGCCCTCGCGCACCGCGTTGTTGTCGATCTTGAGCACGTCGATCGCCTCGTCGCTGGCGACCAGGTACTTGTTGACGCCGATCACCGACTGCCGGCCCGAGTCGATCCGGGCCTGGGTTCGCGCCGCCGCCTCCTCGATCCGCAGCTTGGGCAGGCCCTCGGCGATCGCCGACGCCATGCCGCCCGCCCGCTCGGCCTCGGCGATGTGCTCCCGGGCGCGTACCGCGAGGTCGTGGGTGAGGCGTTCGATGTAGGCCGAGCCGCCCCACGGGTCGATCACGTCGCACGTGCCCGACTCCTGCTGGAGCAGCAGCTGGGTGTTGCGCGCGATCCGGGCGGAGAAGTCGGTCGGCAGCGCCAGCGCCTCGTCCAGCGCGTTGGTGTGCAACGACTGGGTGTGGCCCTGGGTCGAGGCCATCGCCTCCAGGCAGGTGCGCACCACGTTGTTGAACACGTCCTGGGCGGTCAGCGACCAGCCCGAGGTCTGCGAGTGGGTGCGCAGCGAGAAGGACTTGGGGTTCTTCGCGCCGAACGACTTGACGATGTCGGCCCACAGCAGGCGCGCCGCGCGCAGCTTGGCGACCTCCATGAAGAAGTTCATCCCGATCGCCCAGAAGAACGACAGGCGCGGCGCGAACGCGTCGATGTCCAGGCCCGCCTCGACGCCCGCCCGCAGGTACTCGATGCCGTCCGCGAGCGTGTAGGCCAGCTCCAGGTCGGCCGTGGCCCCGGCCTCCTGGATGTGGTAGCCGGAGATGGAGATCGAGTTGAACTTCGGCATCTTCTGCGAGGTGTACGCGAAGATGTCGGAGATGATCGACATCGAGGGCTTGGGCGGATAGATGTAGGTGTTGCGGACCATGAACTCCTTGAGGACGTCGTTTTGGATCGTCCCCGTGAGCTGTTCCGGTGCCACCCCCTGCTCCTCCGCCGCGACGATGTAGAGCGCGAGCACGGGCAGCACCGCGCCGTTCATCGTCATCGACACCGACATCCGGTCCAGCGGGATGCCGTCGAAGAGTTGGCGCATGTCGTAGATCGAGTCGATCGCCACGCCCGCCATGCCGACGTCGCCGGTCACGCGCGGGTGGTCCGAGTCGTAGCCCCGGTGGGTGGCCAGGTCGAACGCGATCGACAGGCCCTTCTGGCCCGCCGCGAGGTTGCGCCGGTAGAAGGCGTTGGACTCCTCGGCGGTGGAGAAGCCCGCGTACTGGCGGATCGTCCACGGCTGGTTGACGTACATCGTCGGGTACGGCCCGCGCAGGAACGGCGTGATGCCCGGGTAGGTGCCCAGGAAGTCGAGCCCTTCCAGGTCCTCGTCGGTGTACAGCGCCTTGAGCGGGATGCCCTCGGGGGTGTCGTGGGTCAGCGCGTCGGCGTCCTTGCCGGTCTCCTCGCGCACCGCCTCGCGCCACGCGTCGAGGTCGCCGGACGCGGGCGCGTCGAGCTCGACCTGGGTGAAGTCGGGAATGCTCATTTCGCCCCCTCCGGGGTCGGCGAGAGGTTGTCGTACGTGGTGTGCAGCACGTCGAGCGCGTCGCATCCGCTGTACACGTACCCGTCCACGGCGGCGCCGTGCGCCTTTTGCCCCGCGAGCAGGATCCGGCCCGCTCCGGCGGCGCGCAGCGCGGCGGCGACCGGGGCCGCGAGCGTGGCGTAGAGCTTCTCCGAGGAGGTCAGCACCACGGTCGCCGGGCGGCCCGCGTCGATCCAGCGCGCGACGATCGCCTCGGCGGCGCTCTCGTCACTCTCGGTGGTACCCGCCTCCACGGTGGCGATGCCGCCCGCCGCGAACAGGTTGGCGGCGAAGCCGGCCCGCGCGGTGTACTGCGCGAGCGGTCCCAGGGTGGCGAGGAAGACGGTCGGGCGGGCGCCGCCGGCGGCGAACAGTTCGTCCGAGCGGTCGCGCAGCGCCTCGTACGCCTCGGCGTAGCGCACCCGGGGCAGTCCGGCGGCGGAGACCGGGATCTCGGGCGCGGGTTCGCGCACGACGGGGGCCTCGGTCAGGTTCGGGAATTCGCTGACCCCGGTGATCGGGTCGGTCCGGGTCGCGATCGCCCGGTCCCGCTCGGCGCGCACCTCGGCGAGGCGCTCGGCGAGCCATCCCGAGTCGAGCGCCGCGACGATGCCGCCCTGGCGCTCGATCTCCTGGAAGAACGCCCATCCGACCCGGGCGAGGTCGTCGGTGAGTTGTTCGACGAACCACGAGCCGCCCGCCGGGTCGATCACCTGTGCCAGGTGCGACTCCTCCAGGAGCAGTGCCTGGGTGTTGCGGGCGATGCGCCGGGAGAACGCGTCGGGCAGCCCGATCGCGGCGTCGAAGGAGCGCACGGTGACCGCGTCGGCGCCGCCGACGCCGGCCGCGAAGGAGGCGACCGTGGTGCGCAGCATGTTGACCCACGGGTCGCGCCGGGTGGTCATCGCCCACGAGGTCAGCGCGTGCTGACGCTGGGCGCCGGCCGCGGGCGACGCGCCGGACGCCTGGGCCACCCGGGCCCAGAGCCGGCGTGCGGCGCGCAGCTTGGCGATGGTGGGGAACTGTTCGGCGGTGGCGGCGAAGCGGAACTCGATCAGCCCGAGGGCGGTGTCCACGTCGAGTCCGGCGGCGGTGAGCGCGCGCAGGTAGGCGACGCCGGCGGCGGTGGCCGCGCCGAGTTCCTGCCCGTCCGAGCCGCCCGCCTCGTGATACGGCTGTCCGTCGGCGACGATCGCCTGGATCCCGGCGAACTCCGCGTGGGCGCGCGCCGCAAGCCGCGCGGCGGCGGGCAGGTCGGCGCCCGAACCGGTGCGCGCGTGCGAGGAGATCGGGTCGGCGCCGAGGTTGCCGCGCAGTTCGGCGGGCGCCACGCCGCTCGCCCGGAACACCGCGAGCAGGGCGTCGGCGGCCGGAACGAAGTCGGCGCCGGTGGCCAGGGCCACCGGCGCCAGGTCGAGCAGCACGCCGTCGAGCGCGCGGGCCAGGTCGCCCGGGGCCAGCGCGTCGGCGCCGACGTACAGGAAGACGGAGGTGACCCCGTTCTCCAGGTCCGCGAGCACGCTCTCGTTGGCCCGCGCCGGATCGGTGTCCGCGTGCGCCTGGCGTACGTCCCAACCGTCGGCCGCGTGACCGGCCGCGCGCGAGCCCCGGACGAACGGGCTCAGGCCGGGCAGGCCCGGCCGCGCCGCGGCCTCGGTGTAGAGCGGGGACAGCGTGACGCCGTCGTAGGTGGTGGTCGCGAGCAGGTCTTCGGGGCGCTCGGGCGCGTCGTTCTCGCCCAGCACCTTCGATTTGCGGAGCACGCCGGCCACGAGGCGCTGCCATTGGTCCCGCGTGGGTTGCGGGAACTGGCCAGCGAAGGTGGATCCGGTAGACGTGCCGCCATCGACAGTAGCCTCCGTCATGCGTCGCATCGTAGGGACCGACGCGGCGGATGAATACGCACGACTGATGTGATGTCAGCCCTACCGGCGGGTCACCTCACCGACCTGCGTGTTCGCGCTTGCGGTGATCTTTCGTCCGGGCGTGGCCCGCTTTCCCCCATACGGGTGCTGACGGGGCGTCAGGAAATGGTGACCCGCTACGCACGGGTCACCCGGATGGTTCCACTCCACCATGCGGAATGGATCACATCGCGCGCCCTGCAACAAGAGGGCCCCCGATCGGTGGCTACCATGGCCGGGGCCGGGCGACCGATACCCGGCCGGGCCGACCGACAACCAGAGGGTCCGACACCGACGCGGACACCCTCCCAGCCGGCCGTGTCCCCTCATGTACCGCACCCGGAGGGTAGTTTCCGTGCCGGCTGGAACGCTCTACCGCGGCCGGGAAGGCATGTGGTCCTGGGTGGCTCATCGAGTCACCGGCGTCCTCATCTTCTTCTTCCTGTTCGCGCACGTCCTCGACACCGCACTCGTTCGCGTATCCCCCGAGGCGTACGACGAGACGATCGACATCTACAAGAACCCGTTCGTCAACCTGCTCGAATACGGGCTCGTCGCGGCCATCCTGTTCCACGCGCTCAATGGTCTGCGGATCATCGCGGTGGACTTCTGGGAGAAGGGCCCGCGCTACCAGAAGCAGATGCTCTGGACGGTGGTCGGCGTCTGGGTCGTGTTGATGGCCGGCAGTGCCTACCCGATCCTGCAGCACTCGATCAAGACCATCTTCGGGAGCTGAAGTGTCCGCCACCATCGAAAACGCACCCAAGATCCACGGCGGCGGACCGTCGATCGAGTCGCCGCGCAGCAAGCGTTCGCCGCGTTCGACCAAGACCAACTTCGAGCTGTACGGCTGGCTGTTCATGCGGCTGTCCGGCGTGCTCCTGGTCGTCCTGGTCCTGGGCCACCTGCTCATCCAGCTCGTCCTGGACGGTGGCGTGTCCAAGATCGGCTTCGCGTTCGTCGCGGGCCGCTGGGCGTCGCCGTTCTGGCAGTCGTGGGACCTCATCATGCTGTGGCTCGCCGAGCTGCACGGTGTCAACGGTCTGCGCACGATCATCAACGACTACGCGGAGCGGGATCAGACCCGGTTCTGGCTCAAGGCGCTGCTGTACACGTCCGCGCTGATCGTGCTTTTCCTGGGGACGCTGGTGATCTTCACCTTCGACCCCAACATCGGCAACTGACCGCGGCCGATCCCAGCACCCGAGGACTGAACGAGCATCATGCAGACCCACAAGTACGACACCGTCATCGTCGGCGCGGGCGGCGCCGGCATGCGCGCGGCCCTGGAGTCGAGCAAGCGCAGCCGTACCGCCGTGCTGACCAAGCTGTACCCCACGCGTTCGCACACCGGCGCCGCGCAGGGTGGCATGTGTGCCGCCCTCGCCAACGTCGAGGAGGACAACTGGGAGTGGCACACGTTCGACACGGTCAAGGGTGGTGACTACCTCACCGACCAGGACGCCGCGGAGATCATGTGCAAGGAGGCGATCGACGCCGTCCTGGACCTGGAGAAGATGGGCCTCCCCTTCTCCCGGACCCCCGAGGGCCGGATCGACCAGCGCCGCTTCGGCGGGCACACCCGCGACCACGGCAAGGCGGCCGTGCGCCGCTCCTGCTACGCGGCGGACCGCACCGGCCACATGATCCTCCAGACGCTGTTCCAGAACTGCGTCAAGCAGGACGTCGAGTTCTACAACGAGTTCTACGTCCTGGACCTGCTCCTGGCCGAGGACGAGGCGGGCAACAAGTCCACCTCGGGCGTGGTCGCGTACGAGCTGGCCACCGGCGAGATCCACGTCTTCCAGGCCAAGTCGGTGATCTTCGCGACCGGCGGCTTCGGCAAGGTCTTCAAGACCACCTCGAACGCGCACACCCTCACCGGCGACGGCATGGGCATCGCGTGGCGTCGCGGACTGCCGCTGGAGGACATGGAGTTCTACCAGTTCCACCCGACCGGTCTCGCGGGCCTGGGCATCCTGCTCACCGAGGGCGCCCGCGGCGAGGGCGGCATCCTGCGCAACGCCGACGGCGAGCGCTTCATGGAGCGCTACGCGCCGACCATCAAGGACCTCGCGCCGCGCGACATCGTCGCGCGCTCGATGGTCCTGGAGGTGCTGGAGGGTCGCGGCGCCGGTCCGAACAAGGACTACGTCTACCTCGACCTGACCCACCTGCCGGCGGAGCAGATCGAGGAGAAGCTGCCGGACATCACCGAGTTCGCGCGCACCTACCTGGGCGTCGAGCCGACCACCGAGCTGGTCCCGGTGTACCCGACCGCGCACTACGCGATGGGCGGCATCCCGACCAACGTCGAGGCCGAGGTGTTGTCGGACAACACCACGGTGGTCCCGGGTCTGTACGCGGCCGGCGAGGTCGCCTGCGTGTCCGTGCACGGCTCGAACCGGCTCGGCACCAACTCGCTGCTCGACATCAACGTGTTCGGCCGGCGTGCGGGCATCGCCGCCGCCGAGTACGCGAGCACGCACGACTTCGTCGAGCTGCCCGAGGCCCCCGAGGCCACGGTCGTCGAGCTGATCGAGCGGCTGCGCGACAGCTCGGGCACCGAGCGGGTCGGCCAGATCCGCGCCGAGATGCAGGAGACGATGGACGCCAACGCCGGCGTCTACCGCACCGAGGAGACGCTGAAGCAGGCGCTCTCCGACATCAAGGGCCTGCAGAAGCGCTACCTCGACGTCTCCATCCAGGACAAGGGCAAGCGGTACAACACCGACCTGCTCGAGGCGATCGAGCTGGGCTTTCTGCTCGACCTCGCCGAGGTCCTGGTCGTCGGCGCGCAGAACCGCAAGGAGTCGCGCGGCGGCCACGCCCGCGAGGACTTCCAGGCGCGCGACGACGAGAACTACATGAAGCACACGATGGCGTACCGCGAGGTCGACGCGAAGGGCGAGCACTCGATCCGCCTGGGCTACAAGCCGGTCGTGGTCACCCGCTACCAGCCGATGGAGCGTAAGTACTGATGACTGCCGTAGTGGAAGAGACCGCGCCCGGCACCGGGCACGGCAGCACGGCCGCCGAGCGCGACCACACGCCGATCGTGATCACGCTGCGGATCCGCCGGTTCAACCCGGAGACCGACGCGGAGCCGTACTGGCAGGACTTCAAGGTCGAGGCCGACCCGACCGAGCGCATCCTGACCGCCATGATGAAGATCAAGGCGGAGCAGGACGGCTCGCTCACCTTCCGCCGCTCCTGCGCGCACGGCATCTGCGGCTCGGACGCGATGCGGATCAACGGGCGCAACCGGCTGGCCTGCAAGACCCTGGTCAAGGACCTGGACATGGCCAAGCCGATCACGGTCGAGGCGATCAAGGGTCTGAAGCTGGAGAAGGACCTCGTCGTCGACATGGATCCGTTCATGCAGGCGTACAAGGACGTGATGCCGTTCCTGATCACGTCGGGCAACGAGCCGACGCGCGAGCGGCTGCAGTCGCCCGAGGACCGCGAGCGGTTCGACGACACCACCAAGTGCATCCTGTGTGCGGCGTGCACCACGTCGTGCCCGGTGTTCTGGAGCGACGGGCAGTACTTCGGCCCGGCGGCGATCGTCAACGCGCACCGGTTCATCTTCGACTCGCGGGACGAGGGCGCCGAGGAGCGCCTGGAGATCCTGAACGAGAAGGAGGGCGTGTGGCGCTGCCGCACGACCTTCAACTGCACCGAGGCGTGCCCGCGTGGCATCGAGGTCACCAAGGCGATCCAGGAGGTCAAGCGCGCGCTGATCTTCCGCCGCGTGTGATCGATCCGCACCGACGAGGGCCCGGAACCGTGCTTCGGTTCCGGGCCCTTGGGCGTTCGTGGTCGGCGCGCGTCAGCCCGCTTCGGCCGCGCGGACGCGCTCGCCGTGGCGCAGGGTCGCGGCGCGCAGCGCGGTCTCGGCGTCGACGCCCCGACGGGCGGCCAGTTCGGTGACGGCCAGCAGCAGGTCGCCGATCGCCTCGGGGCCGGCGTAGTCGTCGGCGTCGATGGCCGTGGGGAGCGTGGGGGTGGGTACGGTCAGGCCCGCCTTGCCGGTGCGGGACAGGAACTTCGCCGCCAGCGCCAGGGCCGGCTGGCTCATCGCGATGCCGTCGAGGGCCGAGGCGCGATGCGACTTCTCCGCGGCCTTGAGCGCGTCCCAGTTGGCCTCGACCGCCTCCGGGGTGTCGGCCTCCACGTCGGCGAACACATGCGGGTGGCGGCTGATCAGCTTGTCCACGATGCCGCCGGCCACGTCGTCGATGCCGAACGGGTCGGCCTCGTCCTCCTGGGCGACCCGGGCGTGGAAGAACACCTGCATCAGCACGTCGCCCAGTTCCTCGCGCAGGTGCTCCCGATCCCCCGAGTCGATCGCGTCGACCAGCTCGTAGGTCTCCTCGACCAGGTAGCGGGCCAGCGACTCGTGGGTCTGCTTCGCGTCCCACGGGCAGCCGCCGGGCGAGCGCAGCCGGTCCATCACCGCGACCAGGTCGAGCAGGCGCGCGCCCGGCAGGTCCCAGGCGCCGGGCAGCAGTTCGATCTCCGGGACCGGTTCGCCGCCCTCGTCGCCCGCCGCGACCCGGGCCAGGGCCGGGCCCAGGCCGGGGTCGTCGTCGGTCGCCGCGAGCCAGACGACCAGGCCCGTGCGGGCGCGGTCGAGCAGGTGGCGGGCGAGCGCGAGCGGGCCCGCGTCGAGGTCGGCGATGTCGACCTCGACGCCCGCCTCGCGCAGATACGGCAGCTGGGGGTGGTCGGCGTCGGCGGTCAGCACGCACCCGGTCGGCGTGCCGGCCGCCTCGCGCAGCGTGCGCCACGCGGGCCAGCTCAGCAGGCCGGGGGCGACCCGGTGGGTGCCGGCGAGCAGGACGAGGCGGGCGGGCGGCGCGGCGGTAGGCGAGTCACTCACCCGGCCAGCCTACGGTCCGGCTCAGGTGCCGCTCGCCGCCCCGGGCGGGGCGTCCGCGGAACCGGCCGCCGGCTGGGTGCCCGGGGCCAGCCACGAGTAGGTCGCGGCGGTGGTGGTCAGCTTCGCCGAGTCCCAGGTGCCGTACCTCGGGTTCACCTTGATCTTCATCGAGGCCGCCACGTCGCCCAGGTAGGCGTCCAGCTGCGCCTGGCCGTCGGCGGTGCCCAGGTCGATCCCGCGCACCCGGGCGATCTCCCCCTTCAGCGCCTCGGTCCGGACGAAGTCGTCCACCTCGGCGGGCAGCACGCCGATCCGCACCAGGCGGGCCTCCAGGTTCTGCGGGCCGCCGAGCCGGGCCTCCAGCGTGCGGCGGGCCTGGAGCACCTGGGTCGCGTTCAGGGCGACGTGGTTGCGCCCGGCCGCCTCGGCGATCACCCGACGCGAGATCAGTTGGACCAACTCGGCCTGGTTGGCCTCCAGTTGGGCGCTGGTGCCGTTGAGCGGCAGGTTCTGCCGGGAGAACGCCTGCTCCAGCTTGTCCACCTTGGCGTTGAGGGTCGAGATCTCGATGCGCTCCCCGCCGACCATGGCGGCCGCGCCCGCCTTGGATTCCGAGCAGCCGGAAAGCGCGAAGCCGGTGACCAGCACCAACCCCACCGCGGCCACCCGGGCCCGGGACGCGGCCCGCCGCCGGCGGTGCGCGGAATCGACAGGGACGGAACGCGACGTGCGACTCACACGAACTCCCGATGCTCGATGGCGCTGTACGGCGGTACGACTGTCGGCCACGGCGAACTGCGACCCATGACCAACGATCAAAGATACGGGTGGGCACGCCCGAAGTCCGCACATTCGCCAAGATCATCCGCGGCGGGCGACAACCCGTCACGGCTCCCGGACCGGCGCCGACGCGCCGGTCCGGGAGCCGCGGAGCCGGCTCGGGCCTACTTCTTCGCCGCCGCGATCGGCTCCAGCAGGATCGCGTCCACCAGATCCCGCGCCCACGTCAACAGCGCCCCGTCACGCAGCGGTTGCCCGCCGATCCGGGCGGTCATCGGCTTGGGCACCAGGATCTGCTGGGTCGCCGCCTTGACCAGCGTCTTCGGGTACAGCCGCTGAAGCCGCAACTGCTGAGACTCGCGCAGTTCGACGGGGCCGAACCGGACGAAGTTGCCCTGGAGCGTGACGTCGGCGATCCCGGCGGTGCGTACGTGCGCCCGGAACCGGGCCACCTCCAGCAGGTTCTCCACCGGCTGCGGCAACGGCCCGTAGCGGTCCACCAGTTCGGCCCGCACCGCGTCGATGTCCGCCTCGCAGGTGATCGCCGCGATCCGCCGGTACGCCTCCAGGCGCAGCCGCTCGCCGGGCACGTAGTCGTGCGGGACGTGCGCGTCGATGGGCAGCTCGACCCGGATCTCCGGGACCTCCTCCGCGCCCTCGCCGCCCGCCGCGAGTTCCTTGTACTGGTTGACCGCCTCGCCCACCATGCGCACGTACAGGTCGAACCCGACGCCGGCGATGTGCCCGGACTGTTCGCCGCCGAGCAGGTTGCCCGCGCCGCGGATCTCCAGGTCCTTCATCGCCACGAACATGCCCGCACCCATCTCGGTGTGCTGGGCGATGGTGGCGAGGCGCTCGTGCGCGGTCTCGGTCAGCGGCTTCTCCGGCGGGTACAGGAAGTACGCGTACGCCCGCTCGCGGCCCCGGCCCACCCGGCCGCGCAACTGGTGCAGCTGGGACAGCCCGAAGTTGTCGGCCCGCTCCACGATCAGCGTGTTGGCGTTGGAGATGTCGATGCCGGACTCGACGATCGTGGTGCAGACCAGGACGTCGAACTCCTTCTCCCAGAAGTCCACCACCACCTTCTCCAGCGCGTTCTCGTGCATCTGCCCGTGGGCGATGGCCACCCGGGCCTCGGGCACCAGTTCGCGGATCCGGCTCGCCGCGCGGTCGATCGACTCGACCCGGTTGTGGATGTAGAAGACCTGCCCCTCGCGCAGCAGTTCGCGCCGGATCGCGGCGCCCATCTGCTTCTCCTCGTACGGCCCGACGAAGGTGAGCACCGGGTGCCGCTCCTCGGGCGGCGTGGTGATCGTGGACATCTCCCGGATACCGGTGACCGCCATCTCCAGGGTGCGCGGGATCGGGGTCGCGGACATGGTCAGCACGTCGACGTTGGCGCGCAGCTTCTTCAACTGCTCCTTGTGCTCGACGCCGAAGCGCTGCTCCTCGTCGACGATGACCAGGCCCAGGTCCTTGAACCTCGTCTCGGCCGAGAACAGCCGGTGGGTGCCGATCACGATGTCGATCGAGCCCTCGCGCAGGCCCTCCAGGACCGCCTTGGCCTCGGTCTCGGTCTGGAACCGGGACAGCGACTTCACCACCACCGGGAACTGCGCGTAGCGCTCGGAGAAGGTGGAGAAGTGTTGCTGGACGAGCAGCGTGGTGGGCACCAGGACGGCCACCTGCTTGCCGTCCTGGACCGCCTTGAACGCCGCGCGCACCGCGATCTCGGTCTTGCCGTAGCCGACGTCGCCGCAGATCAGCCGGTCCATCGGGATCGGCTTCTCCATGTCGCCCTTGACCTCCTCGATCGAGGAGAGCTGGTCGGGCGTCTCGACGTAGGGGAAGGCGTCCTCCAACTCGCGCTGCCACGGGGTGTCCGGGCCGAAGGCGTGTCCGGGCGCGGCCATCCGGGCCGAGTAGAGCTTGATCAGGTCGCCCGCGATCTCCTTGATCGCCTTCTTCGCCTTGGCCTTGGTCTTGGCCCAGTCGGCGCCGCCGAGGCGGTGCAGCGACGGGCTCTCGCCGCCGACGTACTTGGTGACCTGCTCCAGCTGGTCGGTGGGCACGAACAGGCGGTCGCCCGGTTGGCCGCGCTTGGCGGGGGCGTACTCCAGGACCAGGTACTCGCGCTGCGCGCCCTGCACCGTGCGCTGGACCATCTCCACGTAGCGCCCCACGCCGTGCGACTCGTGCACCACGAAGTCGCCGGCCTTGAGCTGGAGCGGGTCGACCATGTTGCGCCGTCGGCTGGGCAGCCGGCGCATGTCCTTGGTCGAGGTGCGCTGGCCGGAGACGTCCTCCTCGGTCAGCACCAGGGTGCGCAGTGACTCGGAGGCGAAGCCGTGTCCGATGCAGCCGGTGGTCACGTGCGCCACGCCGGTCTCCGGCACCTCGGCGAGGTCCGCGTCGAGCCGGGCCGGCACCCCCTCGCCGGACAACGTCTCGACGAAGCGCGCGGCCGGTCCGTGGCCCTCGGTGACCAGTACCACGCGCCAGTCGTCGGCGAGTCGGCCCTTGATCTCGGCCAGCACCCGCTGCGCGTCGCCGCGGTAGGCCTCGACCTCGACCGCGCCGATCTCGGTACCGGAGTCGTCGGCGTCGGCGCCGAACGGGCTGAGCGACCACCACGGCACACCGATCCCGGCGGCGTGCTCGCGCACGTCGGCCAGGCTCCACAGGGACGCGGCGCCCAGGTCGATCGGGCTCTCCCCGCCGCCCGCCGCCGCGGCCCAGGACGCGTCCAGGAACTCGCGGCTGGTGGCCACCAGGTCGGCGGAGCGGGTGCGGACCCGCTCGGGGTCGCAGACCAGCACGTGACTGCCCGCGGGCAGCACGTCGAGCAGCAATTCCATGTCGTCCACCAGCGCGGGGGCCAGCGACTCCATGCCCTCCACCGCGATGCCCTCGGCGATCTTGCCGAGCATCTCGACCAGCCCCGGATGCTCCACCAAAAGCTCGCGGGCCCGCTCGCGCACCTCGTCGGTGAGCAGCAGCTCGCGGCAGGGCGGTGCCCACAGGCCGTGTTCGGCGGTCTCCAGGGAGCGCTGGTCGGCGACCTTGAACCAGCGGATCTCCTCGACCTGGTCGCCCCAGAACTCGACCCGGAGCGGGTGCTCCTCGGTCGGCGGGAACACGTCGAGGATGCCGCCGCGCACGGCGAACTCGCCGCGCTTCTCCACCAGGTCGACGCGTGCGTAGGCGGCCGCGGCCAAGCGCTCGACCACGGTGTCGAGGTCGATCTCCTGCCCGGCCACCAGGGCCACCGGCTCCAGCTCGCCCAGGCCCTTGACCTGCGGCTGGAGCACGCTGCGGATCGGCGCGACGACGACCTTGAGGGTGCCGGTGCCGGCGTCGGCGCGCTCGCCCGAGGTCGGGTGGGCGAGCCGGCGCAACACCGCGAGCCGGCGGCCGACGGTGTCCGAGCGCGGGGACAGCCGCTCGTGCGGCAGCGTCTCCCACGAGGGGTATTCCACGACGGAGTCCTCGGGCAGCAGCGACCCCAGGGCCGCGACGAGATCCTCGCACTCGCGGGTGGTGGCGGTGACCGCGAGTACGGGTCGATCCGCGCGGGCGGCGACGGCGGCCACCACGAAGGGGCGCAGCGCCGGTGGTCCGACGAGGTCGAGGGCGGTACCGCGGCCCTCGGACGCGGCCCGCACCGCCTCGGCGACGGCGGGGTCCTGGACGACGATGTCTAGCAGACCGGTCAGGCTCATGGGCCGGTTGGATCCTCCGCAACGCGAACGGCCCCGACCTTGGAAAAGGACCGGGGTTCCCCGACAACCCTACGCCCGAAGGGGTCGGTGCCGCCCGCGATGACAACGTGTGACTGTGACCAGTACCGCCCACCCCTCCCCCTTGGCAATGTGACTGATAGGGGGTCCAATGGCCTCCGAACAGGAATCTGACGGGTCGTCGGATTTCCGGCGGGCGGCCGTCGGGGGTCCGGGCAGCGGCTGGACCAGGGGAGACGACGGACACGATGAGCAGCGCGCAGCAGAAGCTCTACATCGGCGGCGAGTGGGTCGAGCCGGAGCGCGGTCACTACGAGGTGATCAACCCGGCCACCGAGGAGGTCGTGGGTCTGGCGCCCGAGGCGTCGGTGGAGCAGGCGAACGCGGCGACCGCGGCGGCGGCCGAGGCGTTCGGCACCTGGTCGCGGACCACCCCCGAGGAGCGCTCCCGGATCCTGGACCGGGCCGCGGACCTGTTCCTGAAGATGGGCGGCGAGGTGGTCCCGCTGGCCTCCGCCGAAACCGGCGCCACGCTCTCGGTCGCGGGCATGATGCAGCTGGGTACCACATACTCCCGGTTCAAGCGCTACGCCAAGGGCGCGCTGGAGCCGACCGAGTTCCCGCTCGCCCCGCAGCCCACCCCCGAGACCGCGCTGAGCCGGGCGGGCATCTTCGGCGCCGTGGAGGTGCGCCAGCCGGTCGGCGTGGTCACCTGCATCACCTCGTACAACAACCCGCTGGCGAACACCGCGGGCAAGGTCGCGCCGGCGCTGGCGATGGGCAACACGGTCGTGGTCAAGCCCGCGCCGCAGGACCCGCTGGCGGTGTACCGGATGGCCGAGGCGCTGGCCGAGGCCGGGCTGCCCGCGGGTGTGCTGAACGTGGTCACCGGCTCGGGGGTGGACGTGTCCGAGGCGACGGTGGCCTCGCCGCACGTGGACATGATCAGCTTCACCGGCTCGACCGCGATCGGCGCGCGGATCGCCGAGGTGGCCGGCCGTACCTTCAAGCGTCAGCTGATGGAGCTGGGCGGCAAGGGCGCGTGCATCGTGCTCGACGACGCCGACCTGGACGCGGCGGTGCACGGCATCGGCACGGTGTGGAGCTTCTACGCGGGCCAGATCTGCACCGCGCCGACCCGGGTGATCGCCCAGCGCGGCATCTACGACCGGCTCGTGGAGCGGCTCGCGGAGCACGCGAACGGGCTGAAGGTGGGCAGCCCGCTGGATCCCGCGACGCAGGTCACCCCGGTCATCTCCGCGGTGCAGCGCGGCCGGGTGGAGGCGCTGATCGCCAAGGGTCGCGAGGAGGGCGCCCGCCTGGTGGTCGGCGGTGAGCGGCCGGACTTCGCGAAGGGCTTCTACGTGGCGCCGACGCTGTTCGCGGACGCGACCAACGCGATGACCATCGCGCGCGAGGAGTTCTTCGGCCCGGTGGTCACGGTGATCCCGTTCGACGGGGACGAGGAGGAGGCGATCCGGATCGCCAACGACTCGGACTACGGCCTGATCTCGTACGTCTTCGCCGGGGACACCACCCGCGCCTACGGCATCGCCCGCCGGCTGCGCTCCGGCGGCGTCGGGGTGAACACCGTCGGGCGCAACATGGAGGCCCCGTTCGGCGGCTTCAAGCAGTCGGGCGTCGGCCGCGACGGCGGCTCGTACGGCCTGGCCGCCTACAGCGAGATCCAGAGCATCGTCTGGCCCAGCGCCTGACCGGCGCGACACGGACCGCGAGCGGCCCCGGGATCCTTCCCCGGGGCCGCTCGCCCGTTTCCGGCGGCCCCTTCGTGTTCGGGTCCGGGACGTCTCGGGTTCGTCGGTTTCCCGCGTGGGGGTGAGGTCGTGGCCATAACCTGAGGGGCGGTTCGCGGCGCTCGGTCGCGGGCCCGTCAGGGGGGATCTCTCGCAATGTCGCAACCGCAACGTCTGGTCCGGGCCTGGTCGGTGCGCGCGGGGGCCGCGCGTACCCAGGTGGAAGCCGGGGTGCGGGCGCGACGATGGTTGTGGTTCCGCGAGGCGTTCCCGGACATCGAGCGGTTGCGCGTGGTGGACCTGGGCGGCTCCACCGAGTTCTGGTGGCACGCCCCGGTACGGCCCGCGCACGTGCGGGTGATCACGACGGCCGAGCGGGCCGCCGAACCGGCCCCGTGGCTGACCGTCGAGGCCGGCGATCCGCTGGCCTGGAACGGCGGTTGCGACCTGGTGGTGAGCGACGGCCTGCTGGAGCGGCTGGCCGCGCCGACCGACCGGGCCCGGCTCGCCGACGTCGTGCACGCCTCGGCCGAGCGCTACTGGCTGCGCACCGCCGCCCGCGAGCACCCGCTCGATCCGCAGACCTCGCTGCCCGCCGTGCACCTGCTGCCCGGTCGGGTCCGCACCCGGATCGACGGCTCCGCGCCGAGGGTGTTCCCGGCCCGGCGCGCGGAGTTGGCCTCGCGCTTTCCCGGATCGGTGGTCCGCGGCGAGCGGGTGGCCGGGCTCGTGTCGTCCTGGGTGGTGGCCAAGCCGCGTGCCGATCACGTGCCGGGCCGCCCCTGACGTTGCATCACCAGCCGCTCGGGGGTGGGCGGTTGCGCGAGGAGGGGGATTCTCGGATGCGTGTTGTCATCGCCGGTCAGGGATATGTGGGACTGCCGCTGGCGGTTCGGGCCGCGCAGGTGGGCCACGAGGTGGTCGGCTACGACGTCGACCGGGAGCGGGTCAAGCGGCTGGCGGCGGGTGAGTCCTACGTCGAGGACATCGCCGCCGCCGAGGTGCGCGCGATCCTGGACGCGGGCCGCTACCGCGCCACGAGCGAGCCGAGGGATCTGGGCGGCTACGACATCGCGGTGATCACCGTGCCCACGCCGCTGCGCGAGGGTGTACCGGACCTGAGCTACATCGAGGAGTGCGCCCGCACGCTCGCGCGGTACCTGCGTCCGGGTGCGTGCGTGGTGCTCGAATCGACCACCTACCCGGGCACCACGGAGGAGTTGGTCGGCCCGATCCTGGAGGAGGGCTCGGGGCTGACCGCGGGCCGCGACTTCCACCTGGGCTACAGCCCGGAGCGGATCGACCCGGGCAATCCGACCTGGAACCTGGTCAACACCCCGAAGGTGGTCTCGGGGGTGGACGCCGCCTCGCTCGCGGTGGTGGAGGGCTTCTACGGCTCGCTGGTCGAGCGGGTGGTGCCGGTGTCCTCGCCCAAGGAGGCCGAACTGGTCAAGCTGATCGAGAACACCTTCCGGCACGTGAACATCGCGCTCGTCAACGAGGTCGCGATGTTCGCCCACGACTTGGGCATCGACGTGTGGGAGGCGATCGACGCCTGCTCCACCAAGCCGTTCGGGTTCCTGCGCTTCACGCCGGGTCCCGGGGTCGGCGGGCACTGCCTGCCGATCGACCCGTCGTACCTGTCCTGGCGGGTGCAGCGCGCGCTGGGACAGAGCTTTCGTTTCGTGGAGTTGGCCAACGACGTCAACAACCACATGCCCGACTACGTGATCCGCCGACTCACCGCCGCGTTCAACGCCCGGCGGCGCTCGGTCAACGGCTCGCACGTGTTGTTGGTGGGGCTCGCGTACAAGAAGAACACCGGCGACGCCCGGGAGTCGCCGTCGACGCACGTGGCCCGGCTGCTGCTGAACCTGGGTGCCGAGGTCACCGCCGCGGATCCGCACGTGGAGCAGTCCCAGGTGGTGGACGCGCGGTTGCGGCGGGTGGAGTTGACGCCGGAGACGGTCGCCGCGGCCGACGCGGTCGTCCTGCTCGTCGACCACGACGACGTGGACCTGGAGTTGTTGCGCACCGCCGACTACGTGCTCGACTGCCGTCGGGTGCTCGGCGCGGGGCCCAACATCGAGGTGCTGTAGCGGTGTTGCAGGCGGTGTCGTAGGCCCTCGCGGCCGGCGCGCGGTGATCGGGGGTGTCGACCACCGCGCGCCGTTTCGGCCCGTCCCGGGCCCCTGCGGCCCGTTCCCGTCGGTCCCTGCCCCCTACTTGTATTCGATGATCTTCGTCTTGTGCCCGGTGGCCTTGGTGTGCGCCTTGGCCGCCACCTGTGCCGCGTCCTTCGACCGGTACCGCTGGCGAGCGCCGTCCGACTTCGACGGACAACCGCCTTCTTGGCAGAGCCATCCCCAGGTACTCATGGACAACCTCCAGACATCACAGGCGCCACTCCCGTCCCGACCGAGGACGCGAATGACTCGGACGGCCACACCGCAGCACCTGCGGCCGCCGTGCGACCGACACTCGACACGTCATGACACGCTCGTGACGGAACCCGGACGTTCCGGAGAAAAACGTTTTCCTTTTGAATGCTTACCGCTTCGCTATCGACATGCAAAGGATGCAATACCGCGATCAATGATCTTTTCTGACTATTGCGACGAAAGAGTGGTGCGAGATAGCTCGCCGGGGTGACGGCGTGCAAGAAGCGGCGGTCGATTGCCGATAAGCGCGACACGTTATGTCAACCGGATCGCCTCGAACGCGTGTCTTCGGCCCCCGGCGGCGAATGTCACGGATTCGGGGCGTTCGGACCGGCACGATCGACGGCGGCGAGCGGGCCGGACGCGGCGGCCGGGCCGACGCGCAGCGGCACCGTCCCGCCCGAGACGCACTCCCCGGTGTCCAGCCGCCACTTCCAGTGGTGTCGGGGGCACTCCAGCACACCCGCCTCGATGTCCGCGTGCGACAGGTCCTCGCCGGCGTGCGGACAAAAGCGCTGCATCCGCACCCCGCACCGCTCGATCGACTCGCCGTGCGCGGCCGATTCGCGTTCCCGGACCATCTGCATGGTCTGCGCGGGGTGTTCGCCGTAGCGCAGCAGGCTCATCAGGGTCAGGTCGAAGACGTCGGGATCACGGGCCAGGCCGAGCCGCATGGACAGCAGCGCCTCCTCCCAGCCCACCTCGCCGTCCACGATCGCGCGCAGCACCCGCTGCGGCACCTCGATCGTGTAGGCCGGGTCGACCGGCTCGTCCTCGAACACGATGTCGCCCGCGATCCGGCCCAGCCGCACCGACCACGAACCGCCGTCCGAGGTCAGCCGCACGTCCTTGCGCCACGCGCCGAGGAAACGCCTGTTCCAGCTCTGCAACCGGGCGAAATAGGCGTCCAGTTCGGCCGGGGTCACCGGCTCGAAGGGCGGCTCGGCATATGCCCGCCACTCCTGCTCGCGGCGGTCCCGATAGGCGCTCAGATAGGCGTCGGTGCGCCAGTGCGCCACCGGGCCGGTCGGCGCCGCGAGGTCGTCGCCCGGCGCCGCCTCGATCACCCGCACCCTCGGGCAGGCCGCCGCGAAGTCGGCCGCGAACGCCTCCCACAGCGGGAAGATGGTCTCGTCACGGTCGTTGTACCGGGCCAGCTCCGGGTCCAGGAACACCGGCGGGCCGGCCGAGGGCAGATAGGACCGCGCGCCGGTCAGCCGGACCTTGCGCACCAGCGTGTCGAACAGGTCCGAGCGCACCTCCGCGGTCTTCTTGCGCTGCACCTCCTCGGGGTACGCGTAGGCGTTCGGATACCACATCGCACCGGAGAACTGCGCGGACAACAGGTCGATCCCGTCCGGGAGTTCGCCGAGCGGGGTGTTGCAGTCGTTGAGGTCGAGGAAGCGGTATCCGTCGAGGTCGACGAGCAGCCCGCTGTCCTCCTTGTGGCTGGTGTCGAGGAACATCGTCAGGGTCAGCCCGGGCACGGGCGTGAACGACTCGCGGTGGCCGAGCACCACCTGCTTCACGAACCCGAGCGCGGTCATCCGCCGGACCAGCGACTTGGACCGGTAGCGGGGCAGCACCACGGTGACGCCCCGGTCCAGCCGATCGAGCAGCCGCTCGTCGAAGTGGTCCTCGTGCAGGTGCGAGAGGTAGAGGAGGTCGGGTCGTCCGGCGACCACCTCCGGCAGCAGTTCGCGGTTGTCCGGGAAGGGGAACCACGAGCCGAGGAACGCGGGATGGAACCACGGGTCGATCAGCAGCGAGACCCCGGCGTGCGCGACCACGAAGCCCGCGTGGCCGAGATAGCGAATCGCGCCGGGCGCCGGCGGATCGGGCCTCGGGGCGACCGGCCGCGCCCGGCGGTGCTCGGACCCGGGCGTCACAGCCGGCTCAGCGCTCCCGCGAGCACCTCCGCGACACGCTCCTGCTGCCCGGCGGTCAGCTGCGGGTACAGCGGCAGCGAGAGCAGTTCCTCGGCGGCCCGCTCGGCGACCGGGAAGTCGCCCCGGGCATGGCCGAGTTCGGCGAACGCGGGTTGCAGGTGCACGGGCACCGGATAGTGCACGCCGGCGCCGACGCCCGCCTCGTTCAGCAGCGCGAGCACCTTGTCCCGCTCGGGCACCCGGACCGCGTACAGGTGCCACACGTGCTCGTTCCCTGGCGCGGTCCGGGGCAGCCGTACGCCCTCGATGCCGGCCAAAAGCGTGTCGTAGCGCGCCGCCGCCGCCCGCCGGCGCACGTTCCAGTCGGCGAGCCGGCGCAACTTCGCGCGCAGCACCACGGCCTGGATGGTGTCCAGGCGCGAGTTGAACCCGAGCCGGGTGTGCACGTACTTGCGCGAGGAG
This sequence comes from Embleya australiensis, assembly GCF_051903075.1. NCBI lineage: Bacteria > Bacillati > Actinomycetota > Actinomycetes > Kitasatosporales > Streptomycetaceae > Embleya > Embleya australiensis. Next base: position 4,681,139 of record NZ_CP182422.1, on the reverse strand, counting down.
CCGTGATCGCGCAACTCGCGCAGTATTCGGGCGTGTTCCTCGTTGCCGGTGCACACCGCGCCGCCGTCGCCGTACGCGCCCAGGTTCTTGCCCGGGTAGAAGCTGGTGGCCGCGATCGCGTCCGGACCCCACGCGCCGGGGGCCAGGCCGTCCTGGGTGGCGCCCTGGCACTGCGCGGCGTCCTCGACCAGGAGCACCCCGCGCGCCTCGGCCAGCGCCCGCAGCGCGCCCATCGGGGCCAGTTGCCCGTTCAGGTGCACCGGCAGCAGGGCCCGGGGGCCCGACGAGTCGCCCAGCGCCTCGGCGGCCCGCTGCGGGTCGAGCAGGAGGTGGTCCTCGTCCACGTCGGCCAACACCGGCCGCGCGCCCGCCCGGACCACCGCCTCCGCGGTCGCCACGAACGTGTTGGCGGGCAGCACCACACCCTCGCCCGCGCCGACCCCCAGCACCCGCAGCGCCAGTTCCACCGCGTCGGTGCCGTTGGCCACGCCCACGCAGTGCGCGGCGCCGGTGAACGCGGCGAACTCGGCCTCGAACTCCGCCACATCGGGCCCGCCCACGAACGCGCAGGTGTCCAGGACCCGGGCGATGCCGGCCGCCACCTCGGTCGCCACCTCGGCGTGCGCGGCGGCCAGATCCACCAGCGGGATCCGGTTCGGCTCAGCACTCATGCGTGTCTCCCCCACCTCGTCGCTCCGATTCGGCGAGGTCCGGCGCCGCGCGCAGTCGGCGCGCCGGCACCCCCGCCCACACCTCGGCCGGCGGCACGTCCCGCGTCACGACCGAGCCCATCCCCACCAGCGATCGGGCGCCGATCACCCGGTGCTCGCGCACCAGCGCACCGGCCCCCAGGTACGCCTCCCGGCCCACCGAGACCCCGCCCGCCAGCCGCACTCCCGCGGCCAGCGTGGCGAACTCGCCCACGTCGTCGTCGTGGGTCAACACCACCTGGGGCATGGTGTGCGCGTGTGCGCCGACCCGGACCCCGGTGGTCAACACCGTCTGCGCCATCAGCACCACGCCGGGGCCGACCTCGCAGGTCCGCGGGACCACCGTGCTCACGTGCACCAGGGTCGCCCAGCGGTCGGCCGGCAGGGCGAGCCGGGCCACCACCCGCGACCGGCTCCACCAGTGCGCCGGGCTGCCGGTGCACACCACCACCAGGGCGTCGGGCCACTTGTGCACCACGTCGGCCCCGCCGAGCACCGGCACGCCGTCCACCTCGGTGTCCTGCCGGGCCGGGTCGTCGTCCAGGAAGCCGAGCAGCCGCCACCCCGAACTTCCGCGCGGAGCGCGGAAATCCGGCAGCGCGGCGGCAACCTCCCGGGCGAACCCCCCGGCGCCGACGAGGAGCAGATCGCGAAAGGACACTAGACCGCCGCCCGCACGCCCGCCGCCGCCCGCACCGCGGCGACCACCCGGTCCTGCTGCGCCTCGGTCAGCTCGTGGAACAGCGGCAGGATCAGCGAGTCGCGGGTCAGCCGCTCGGTGACGGGCAGCGGTACGTGCTCGACGTCGGCGTAGGCGGGCTCCAGGTGCGCTGCCATGATCCCGCGCCGGGCAGAGATGCCGGCCCGGGCCAGCTCGCCGAGCAGTTCGTCGCGCGACATCGGGAAGTCCTCGGGCAGCAGCACCCAGAACGCCTGGAAGTTGGTCAGCCCGTACGCGGGATCCGCGGCCGTCTCCAGGCCCGGCACATCGGCCAGCGCCTGCCGGTACCGGGCCGCCAACTCCCGCCGCCGCTCGACCATCGCGGCGAGCCTGCCGAGCTGCACCAGGCCGATCGCCGCCTGCACGTCGGTCATCCGGTAGTTGAAGCCCAGTTCGTCGTAGCTCTCCACCACCGGCGCCCCGCCCGCCCGGTCCGCCGCGTCCCGATCGGCCGCGCTCACGCTCATCCCGTGCTCGCGCAGCCGGCGCAACCGGGGCGCATGGCCGGCGCGTGCCAGCGTGAGCATGCCGCCCTCGCCCGTGGTCAGCAGCTTGCGCGGATGGAACGAGAAGGTCGCGGACATCGCCCCCGCGCCGACCGGCCGGCCCTTGTAGGTCGAACCCGCGGCGCAGGCCGCGTCCTCCACCACCACGATGCCCCGGCGGTCGACCAGGGCCCGCACCGCGTCCAGGTCGGCCGGGATACCGCCCTGGTCGACCAGGATCACCGCCCGCGTGGCCGAGGTCAGCACCGGCTCGATCGTCTCCGGCGTCAGGTTGCCGGTGGCCCGCTCGACGTCGGCGAACACCGGGCGCGCGCCCACGTAGCGCACCGCGTTGGCGGTGGCCACGAAGGACAACGACGGCACCACCACCTCGTCGCCCGGCCCCACTCCGGCGTTGATCAGCGCCAGGTGCAGCGCGGTGGTGCACGAGGACAGCGCGATCGCCTCCGGCACCCCCAGCCGGTCCGCGAAGGCCCGTTCGAAGGCTGCCACCCGCGGCCCCTGGGCCACCCACCCGGAGCGCACCGCGTCGGCCGCCGCGGCCGCCTCCTCGTCGCCCATCCAGGGCCGCATCACCGGAATTCGTTCCATGCCCATCGTGTCCTCCCCCAGCCCCGTCAGCGCCGAACCCTTGACCCAGCTCCGCGTCCCCACGCCCGAGCCGCACCGAACTCCCCCGGTGCGCCCATCGGTTCAGACCGCGCCCCGCCACCACGCCACCAGTCGGCGCAGCCCCTCGTCGATGTCCACCTCGGCGGTGAAGCCCAACTCCCGTGCGGCCTTGGTGGTATCGGCCAGCCGCCGGGTCACCCCGCCACTGGCCCGGGCCGGCCCGTACTCGACGCCCAGGTGCTCGGCGCCCATCACCACCAGCAGCCGCTCGGCCAGCGAGCCGAGCGAAGTCTCGCTCCCGGACGCGATGTTGAACACCTCACCGCTCGCGTCCGCCCGCGCGGCCAGGAGATTGGCGCGCGCGATGTCGTCGGTGTAGACGAAGTCCATGGTCTGCAGGCCGTCGCCGAGGATCAACGGGGGTTCCCCCTTGCCGATCCGCTCCATCCAGCGGATCAACACCTCTGTGTACAGGCCGTGTACGTCCATCCGGGGGCCGTAGACGTTGAAGTAGCGCAGCGCCACGTAGTCCAGGCCGTACATCGCCCGGAAGCTGCGCAGCAGGCCCTCGTTGAACAGCTTGGCCGCGCCGTAGAGCGTGTCGTTGTCGTACGGGTGGTGCTTCTCGGTGGTCGGGAAGTGCTCGGCCAGCCCGTACACCGACGCGGAGGAGGACGTGACCACCTTGCGCACGTCGGCCGCGACCGCCGCCTCCATCACGTCGTAGGTGCCGTCCACCAGCACTTCGAGGGCGAGCCGGGGCTCCTCGACACACTGCGTGATCCGGATCGCGGCGAGGTGGAACAGCACGTCGACACCCGGCGTCAGCCGGGCCAGCAGCGCCCGGTCGCGGATGTCGCCGTCCACCAGCTCGACCCGCTCGTCGGCCAACGCCCGGGCCAGGTTGCCCCGGTGACCCCGGGTCAGGTTGTCGAGCACGACCACCTTCGCCGCGCCCTCGTCGAGCAGGCGGTCCACGATGGTGGATCCGATGGTCCCGGCCCCGCCGGTGACCAGGCAGTGCGATCCGGCTATCTCGACACTCGTCACGATGGTTCCCCCAGGGCGACGGTGACGCCGCCCAGTTCCAGGCTGCGCGAGGCGGCCTCCAGCAGTTCCAGTACCCGCAGCCCCGCCCGCCCGTCGGTCAGCGCGGGTCGGGACCCGCCGATCGCCTCGGCGAACTCGGCCATCACCGCGCGCAGCGCCTCGCGTTCGGGCAGCGCCGGCAACACCACGTCGCCCATCCGGTAGGAGATCAGCTTCTCCCGGCGGGCGTCGTGGTCGAGCGCGGTGTCCTCGATCCGGTCGACCCCCTTGTCGTGCACCTGGAGCCGGGCCGCCGGGTTGGTGTCGTCCCACACCAGCGTGCGCCGCGAGCCGCCGATGATGGTGGTGCGGACCTTGGTCGGCGAGAGCCAGTTGACGTGCACGTGCGCGATGGCGCCGTTGCTCAGCCGCAGCACGAGGTAGGCCAGACAGGCCCGGCCGGTGCCCAGCGGGTCCGCGCCGTGCGCGGACACCGACACCGGACGCACCCCCGGCGGCAGGATGAAGTCGAGGATGGACAGGTCGTGCGGCGCGAGGTCCCACAACACGTCCACGTCGGGCTGGACCAGGCCGAGGTTGATCCGCACCGAGTCGAAGAAGCGGATGTCGCCCAACTCGCCGCCGTGGATCAGCTCGCGGATGTGCCGGACCACCGGCATGTAGCAGAACGTGTGATCGCACATCAGGATCAGCCCGGTGCGCTCGGCCAGTTCGACCAGCTTGACCGCCTCGGCGTACGCGGCCGTGATCGGCTTCTCGACCAGGACGTGTTTGCCCGCCTCGAGCGCCGCCGCGACCAGTTCGAAGTGCGTCGCGGCCGGCGTCGCGATGGCGACGGCCTGTACGGCCGGGTCCGCGAGCACGTCTCGATACGACGTGCTCACCCGGACCGTGCTGTACTCGCCCAGGACCGCTGTGGCCCGTGCCTCGTCGAGGTCACACAGCCACTCCACGCGCAGCGCCGGCGTAGCCTGCGCGTTGCGGATCAGATTGGGCCCCCAGTAGCCGGCCCCGATGACGGCCAGCCCGATGGGCCGACCGGATCCGGACCCAGACCCGGAATTCGACATGACGGAACGTCAACTCCCCTGCACCCCCCGGCCGCACGAGCCCAGCCGCCGCACGGCACCCCCACCCGAACGAAGCTAGCGCCCGATCCGGCCCGCCGCCGGTCAACCGGGAAATCCGCAGGGGTCGGACCGGCCTGCGAAGATCCTTGGCGGAGTCCCGGTTGCACGTGACGCCGAGGCGTTTGGCACGCTGTTGCACGCACAGTCACCGATCCGGGCGCCGGCACGATCCCAGCATCGACACAAGCGGCCACCCGGCAAGCAGCACATGAACGAGAAGGGAACGCCACGTGGCCGCGGGTACCCCGACGACGACACTGGCGAAGGAACGTACGGCGGAAGTGGATCCGGCGATCGAACCGGCCCCCGAGACACCGGACCGGGGCACACCGCGGGGGACGCGCGAGAGCATCCTCCCGGCCGTGGCGGCCGCGCTGATCATCGGCAAGCGGATCAGCACCCGGGCGGGCGCCAAGGGCGACACCGTGCCGAACCCGCATCCGCTGGTCCGGGACTTCCTGCTGGCGCTGCCGCCCGAATCGCGCGAGCGCTGGCGGGGCCGCTGCCCCGAGGTCGAACTGGTCTCCGAGCACCTCTTCGAGGCCGAGGCGGCGCGCAGCAAACGGGCGGCCCGGCGGCCGTTCACCGTGCAGGAGGCGCGCCGCTCGCTCAAGGGGGCCAAGCTGACGCTGCGCCGGATCCGCGAGGACGGCGACCCGCAGCACGACACCTACCAGCCGCCGTGCCGATCCTGCGCGCCGATGCTCGAGCACTTCGGCGTCACACCGACGGAAAGCGGCTGACGTGTCCCGGTTCTCCTCCGACGTGGTGCACGAACTCAAGCGGGCCGGCTGGACGGTGGGCCGACGCCGGCTGACCCAGGCCGAGACGTGGGCCCGGCAGATCAGCGACCACGAGTCGCCCGACGGGCACCGGCACAGCGTGTTCCCGGCGGCGCTGGTGGCCTGGGCCGAGTTCGGCACCCTGCACTTCGCGATCGGCGGCGCGGGCAAGGACGTCCTGCGCCGACCGTTCACCATCGACCCCACCCGGGGGCTGCACCTGCCCCGCACGCTGACCGACGTGGGCCGCGCGCTCGGCACCCCGCTGGCGCCGCTCGGCGACGAGGACGGCGGCAGCGCCTACCTGGCCATCGACCCGGTCGGTCGGGTGTTCGGGCTCGATCACACCGGCGAGTGGTTCATCGGCTCGTCGATGGACGCCGCGATCAGCACGCTGGTCCTGGGGCACGCCCCGGTACGCATCCGCGACGACGGGCGCTGGTAGCCGCGGCCGGCGGGCGTACGCATGCGAAAGGGCGGTGCCCCGCGGGGGGCGCCGCCCTTCGTCGTCGTGGCTCGCTCAGGTGTTGAACCAGTTCTGCGCCCGCTCCAGTCCCTCGCGGACCAGCGCCTCGCACGCGTCGGCCGCCCGGTCCACCTCGAACGCCAACTCCTTGCGCTCGGTGGCGGAGAAGTCCTTGAGCACGAACGCCGCGACGTCCATCCGGCCCGGGGGTCGCCCGATGCCGAACCGCACCCGCAGGTAGTCGGGCCCGAGCGACTTGGTGATCGACTTCAGGCCGTTGTGCCCGTTGTCGCCACCGCCGCGCTTGAGCCGCAACACGCCGTAGTCGACGTCCAGCTCGTCGTGCACCGCGACGATGTTCGCGACCGGGATCTTGTAGAAGTCGCGCAGCGCGGTCACCGGACCGCCGGACAGGTTCATGAACGACATCGGCTTGGCCAGCACCACCCGGTGCGGGCCGATCCGGGTCTCCACCACCTGGGCGCGCGACTTGTGCGCCTTGAATTTCGACCGATCCCGCTCGGCGAGCAGATCGACCACCATGAATCCGACGTTGTGGCGATTCCCGGCGTATTCGGGGCCGGGATTGCCGAGGCCCACGACCAGCCAGGGACTGTCGTCCGTGGTGGCGTGGGCCTGCGACTCACTCATGATGCCGTTGTCCCCGCGTTCGTTGCGCGTGTGTCGACTCAGGCCTCTTCGGCCGCGGTCTCCTCGGCGGTCGGCTCGGGCGCCGACGGGGTGAGGATGTGCAGGATGACGGCCTCGGGGTCGCCCGCGAGCGCGGTGCCCTTCGGCAGCTTGATGTCCTTGGCGTGCACCGAGGCGCCCGGCTCCAGGCCGGTCACGTCGATCTCGATGGTGCCGGGGAGCGCGGTGGCGTCGGCCTCGACGGGGAGCGCCGGGACGACGGTCTCCAGCAGGCCGCCCGGGGCGATCTCGCCGACGGTGCTGACCGGAACCTCGACCGTGACCGTCTCGCCCTTCTGGACGATCAGGAGGTCGACGTGCTCGAGGTGCCGCTTGATCGGGTGCCGCTGGATGTCCTTGGGCAGGGCGAGCTGCGCCTTGCCGTCGATGTCCAGCGAGAACAGCACGTTGGGGGTCTTGAGCGCGAGCATGAGCTCGTGGCCCGGAAGCGCAAGGTGGAGCGGAGCGGAGCCGTGACCGTAGAGGACGGCCGGCACCTTACCCGCGCGACGGGCGCGACGGGCGGCACCCTTGCCGAACTCGGAACGCGGCTCGGCGACGATACGGACCTCGGACACGACGGGTACTCCTCGAACGACGCGATGGCGGATGGCGGGGCGGGGTCCCCATGATGCGGATCGACTGCGGACGGTGATCGCCGGAGCCGGTTCGTAGGTGCCCGAGTGGCACCGGGTCCCCTGCAAAAGCCTTGGAGGAGTACACGACACACAACTACCGCGTCGATCACGGAGCAAGTAGCGCGCATCCCTCGCCGGGCAACCCCGTTAGCCTACCCGCTCTTCTCGGTCGACCCGAAATCGGGTCGCGACAAGCACCACTCGAACGAGTGATGGCGCGCCCCCCGGTCGGGGCACAATACCGCGAAGAGCGAGCGGGCACACATACGCCGCCCGGCCGAACGGACGGGCGGCGTACGCGAGTTGGAACAGTCGAGGCTCGGCGTCCCGCTAAGGTGCCGAATGTCGACAAGGGCTTCGGATCAGCTGTGGCCCTCGAACAGGCTCGTGACCGAACCGTCCTCGAAGACCTCGCGGATCGCGCGGCCCACCATCGGGGCGATCGACAGGACGGTCAGCTTGTCGAACCGACGCTCCTCCTCGATCGGCAGCGAGTTGGTCACGATGACCTCGCTGATCCGCGAGTTCTTCAGCCGGTCCACGGCCGGGCCCGAGAGCACCGCGTGGGTGGCGGCCACGATCACGTCGGCCGCGCCGTTCTCGTACAGCGCGTCGGCGGCGGCGCAGATCGTGCCACCGGTGTCGATCATGTCGTCGACCAGCACACAGGTACGGCCGGCGACGTCACCGACCACCTCGTGCACGGTGACCTCGTTGGCGATGTTCGGGTCGCGGCGCTTGTGGATGATCGCCAGCGGGGCGCCGAGGCGGTCCGTCCACTGGTCGGCCACCCGGACCCGGCCGGCGTCGGGGGAGACCACGGTCAGCCGCTCGCGGTCCACCCGCTTGCCCACGTGGTCGGCCAGCAGCGGCAGCGCGAACAGGTGGTCCACCGGGCCGTCGAAGAAGCCCTGGATCTGCGAGGTGTGCAGGTCCACGGCCATCAGTCGGTCGGCGCCCGCGGTCTTGAACAGGTCCGCCATCAGCCGCGCCGAGATCGGCTCGCGACCGCGGTGCTTCTTGTCCTGACGGGCGTAGCCGTAGAACGGGACGATGACCGTGATGCGCTTGGCGGAGGCCCGCTTGAGCGCGTCGATCATGATCAGCTGTTCCATGATCCACGTGTTGATCGGAGCCGTGTGGCTCTGGATCACGAACGCGTCGGCACCTCGTACGGAGTCCTCGAACCGTACGTAGATCTCCCCGTTGGCGAACTCGAAGGCCTTGGTGGGAACGAGATCCGCACCGAGCTCCGAGGCCACCTCCTTCGCAAGTTCGGGGTGGGCCCTGCCCGTGAAGAGCATGAGCTTGCGCTCAGGCGTCACCTTGATCCCGCTCACAGCACCGTCTCCTTGCCATTCGCCTCGGCAGAACCGTCGTTCGGCCCGGCCGTTGTGTGCACGTCACCCGCGTCGCCCTGGCTCGACGCGAGCGCGCGTTCGGCGGCCTGCGCCGAGGCCGTACCCGCGCGTTTGCGTGCGACCCACCCGTCGATGTTGCGTTGGCGCCCCCGCGCCACCGCCATCACACCGGGTGGGACATCTTCGGTGATCGCCGATCCGGCGGCCGTGTAGGCACCGTCGCCGATCTCGATCGGGGCGACCAGCATGGTGTCGCTGCCCACGCGGACGTGGTCGCCGACCACCGTGTGGTGCTTGTTCACGCCGTCGTAGTTCACGAAGATCGTGGCCGCGCCGATGTTGGTGCCCACCCCGATGGTCGCATCCCCGACATAGGTCAGATGCGGCACCTTCGATCCCTCGCCGACCACGGCGTTCTTCATCTCCACGAAGCCGCCGGCCTTGGCGTTGGCGGCGAGGCGGGTACCGGTCCGCAGGTAGGTGTACGGGCCCACGGTCGCCTCGGGGCCGATCTCGGCCCCCTCGCTCGTGGTGTTGTACACGTGTGCCCTCGGGCCGACGACCGTGTCGCGCAGCGTGCAGTTGGGCCCCACCACGGCCTCGGCGGCGATGCTGGTGACGCCGTGCAGCTGGGTGTTGGGGTGCACGACGGCGTCCGGCTCGAACGTCACGTCGACGTCGATCCAGGTGGTCGCGGGGTCGATCACGGTGACCCCGGCGCGCATCACGGCCTCGATCAGGCGGTCGTTGAACACCCGCCGCGCCTGGGCGAGCTGGACCCGGTCGTTGACGCCCAGGATCTCCCGGTGGTCCACGGCGGCCGCGGCGCCCACCCGGTGTCCGGCCTCGCGCAGCACGTGCAGCGTGTCGGTGAGGTATTCCTCGCCCTGGCTGTTGTGCGGGGTGATCTGGCCCAACGCCTCGCGCAGCAGCTTGCCGTCGAACGCGTACACGCCGGAGTTGATCTCGGCGATCGCGCGCTGCGCGGCGGTGGCGTCCTTGTGCTCGACGATCGCGGTGACGGCACCGCGCCCGTCGGGGGTGTTCTCCCGGACGATCCGGCCGTAGCCGGTCGGGTCGGGCACCACCGCGGAGAGCACGGTGACGGCGTTGCCCTCGCTCTCGTGGGTGGCGACCAGGGCGGCCAGGCTGTCCGAGGTCAGCAGCGGGGTGTCCCCACAGGTGACCAGGACCACTCCGTCGGGTTCGCGGCTGCTCGCGGCGAGCCCGTCCAGGGCGACGCGCACGGCGTGGCCGGTGCCGTTCTGTTCCTCCTGGACGACCACCTTGGCGGCCGGGTCCAGTACGGAGAGGTAGCCGGCGACCTGGTCGCGGCCGTGGCCGACGACGACGATCAGGTCTTCGGGATCCAGTCGTCGCGCGGCCTCGACCACGTGCCCGACCATGGCCCGACCGGCCAGGGCGTGCAGGACCTTCGGGGTGGTCTTGGAGCGCATGCGGGTGCCCTCACCCGCAGCGAGTACGACGACGGCAGCCGGGCGGATGGGGCTCACAGAGCAAGGCTCCTCGGCATCGCTGGCGGGGGGATGCCCGACGACTCCGAAGGCCGACTTCGGAGATACGAAACGACGGCACGACGAAGCCGAGCCGAACAAACCGGGCCCTATGAGGATAGCGCCGTCGGCGGAAGCCTCCACGCGCCGATGCGGCCTGCACGACCGAAGGGCTCCGCTACCAGGATTTGAACCTGGACCAAGGGGACCAAAACCCCGTGTGCTGCCGAGTTACACCATAGCGGAATGAATCGGGCATTCCGCCTGAGCAGCGGGTTCATCCCGTTTTCACGGCACCCACTATGCCGGCCCCCCGGCATCCCGTGCGCGAATAACCCCCCGGAAACCGGGCCCAAGATCGCCGAAGCGCCGTCGGCATGCTCGCGGCACACCTGGAAAACGTTCTCCTCGGAGTGCGCGGAGCAAGAACTGGAAGGCGTACAGACCCCTCGCTTTCCGCTCATGACCTGCCATACTGACGGAACTTACGGCTCCGTAGGTTACGTCGCCGTAGCGTTGCTGCCCCCGATCCGAGGGAATCCCTATGACCCTTTCCTCCTCCGGTTCCACCGGCGCCGGCGTGCTCGAAGCCGAACGGAAGTCCGCCGACTCCGCCACCCGCGGCACGCTCGGTGGCGAGCGCAAGCACGCCGCCGAACAGATCGCGCTGGCGCTCTTCATCGGCGTCCCGTTCCTCGCTCTGGTGGCAGCCGTGCCGGTCGCCTGGGGATGGGGGCTGTCCTGGCGCGACGTGGTGCTCGCGGTGGTGATGTACGCCATCACCGGCCACGGGATCACCATCGGGTTCCACCGCTACTTCACCCACGGGTCGTTCAAGGCCAAGCGCCCGGTCCGGATCGCGCTGGCGATCGCGGGCAACATGGCGGTACAGGGGCCGCTGGTGCGCTGGGTGGCCGACCACCGCAAGCACCACAGGTTCTCCGACAAGGAGGGCGACCCGCACTCGCCGTGGCGCTACGGCACCGGCGTCGGCGCGCTGTCCAAGGGCCTGTGGTGGGCGCACATGGGGTGGCTGTTCGACGTCGAGCAGACCTCGCAGGAAAAGTACGCGCCCGACCTGCTCAACGACCGCGACATGACGCGCGTCTCCCGCCAGTTCCCGCTGTGGGTGGCCGTCTCGCTGGGCGCTCCCGCGCTGGTCGGCGGGCTGTGGGCGTGGTCGTGGCAGGGCGCGGTGACCGCGTTCTTCTGGGCCGGCCTGGTCCGCGTCGCACTGCTCCACCACGTGACGTGGTCGATCAACTCGATCTGCCACGCGGCGGGCGAGCGTCCGTTCAAGTCGCGCGACCGTTCCGGCAACGTGTGGTGGCTGGCCATCCCGTCGATGGGCGAGTCCTGGCACAACCTGCACCACGCCGACCAGACCAGCGCCCGGCACGGGGTGCTGCGCGGACAGCTCGACAGCAGCGCTCGCACGATCCGCTGGATGGAGAAGCTGGGCTGGGTCTGGGACGTGCGTTGGCCGGACCGGGAACGGGTCGCCGCACGGCGCGCGGCATGATGGGCCAGTGACCGAGACCAGCAGGCGGAGTGCACCGCGCGGCGGTCGTGTGCGCATGACCGGAAAAGAGCGCCGGGAGCAGTTGATCGACATCGGTCGAACGCTGTTCGCGGAGCGTGGCTACGACGCGACGAGTGTCGAGGAGATCGCACACAAGGCCGGTGTGTCGAAGCCGGTGGTCTACGAACACTTCGGCGGCAAGGAAGGGCTGTACGCGGTCGTCGTGGACCGCGAGACGAGCGCGCTGCTCGACGGGGTGACCGGCGCACTGACCGGCGGCCACCCCCGGGAGCTGCTGGAGCAGGCCGCCTTCGCGCTCCTCGACTACATCGACCAGAACACCGACGGCTTCCGCATCCTGGTCCGGGACTCGCCGGTGGCCCAGTCGACGGGCACCTTCGCCTCGCTGATCAGCGACATCGCCTCGCAGGTCGAGGACGTGCTCGGCCTGGAGTTCAAGTCGCGCGGCTACGACCCGAAGCTGGCCCCGATGTACGCCCAGATGCTGGTCGGAATGGTCGCCCTGACCGGCCAGTGGTGGCTCGACGTCCGCCGCCCCAAGAAGGCCGACGTCGCGGCCCACCTGGTCAACCTGGCCTGGAACGGCCTGTCCGGCATCGAACCGAAGCCGAGACTGGTCGGCCGCCGCAGCTCGTGACCACGAGCATCGCCAACCACGAACGCCGTGAGGGGCCACCCCGGAAGGGTGGCCCCTCACGGCGTTCGTGTCGCGCTGGCGGATGTGGACTTCCACCAGAGATACTATCGCCAGAGATAGTATCTCTGGCGATAGTATCTACACCGACACCATTTCGGACTCGGTGTCATCGGTGCCGCACGCCCCAGGGACGGACACTTCCACTCATGCACCGCTTCATCGGCAGGGACCGGGAACTGCGCACGCTGCGGAATACGCTGGACGAGGTGCGCGGCGCGGTCGGCGCGCCCCGACCCGGGCAGTGCGTTCTGATGCGCGGAAGGCGTCGGGTCGGGAAGTCGACCCTGGTCGAGGAGTTCCTCCGGCGAGCGGAGGTACCCCACCTTTTCTTCACCGCCGGCGGCGGACCCACCGAGGAGGAACTGGCGGAGTGGTCGGACGCGGTGGCCGAGTCCTCGCTGCCGGATCGCTCGCTGTTCGCCGAAGAGGCACCGAACCGCTGGAGTGCGGCCTTTCGCCTGCTGGCCGAGATCCTGCCGGACGACGCCCCCAGCGTGGTGGTGATCGACGAGGTGCCCTACTTGATGGAGCGCGTCGACGCCTTCGAGGGCATGCTCCAGCGCGCCTGGGATCGCCTCTTGAGCGCCAAGCCGGTGCTGTTGCTGCTGGTCGGTTCGGACCTGTCGATGATGGCTTCGTTGAACGCCTACGACCGCCCGTTCCATCAGCGTGGGCGCGAGATGGTGATCGGCCCGCTGACCCCGGCCGATCTGGCCGAGATGCTGGACCTGGAGCCGGCCGACGCCTTCGACGCCGCGTTGATCACCGGAGGCCTGCCGCTCATCTGCCGGGAATGGCGGCCGGGGACCTCGATGTGGCGGTTCCTCGCGGCGGCTCTGGAGAATCCGATCTCGGCGTTGCTGGTCTCGGCCGAGCGTTCGCTCGCCGCCGAGTTCCCGCCGCAGGCAACGGGCCGGGAGGTACTGCGGGCCATCGGAGCGGGCGAGCGCACCTTCACCAACATCGCGCGCGCCGCCGGAGGCATCTCCCACAGCACCCTCGCGCGGGCGACCGACCTGCTGATCGACAAAGGGGTCGTGGCGGCCGAGTTGCCCATCTCGCCGCACCCCTCAAAGGAGCGCCGCTACCGCGTGGCGGACCCATACCTGCGTTTCTGGCTGGCATTCCTGGCCCCCCACATGGCGGAGATCGAACGCATGCGCGGGGATCTCACCGTGGACCGGATCCGCCGGCAGTGGACGGCGTGGCGGGGACGTGCCGTCGAGCCGCTGATCCGGGAATCCCTCGCCCGGATTCTGCCCGCCGCCGGCCTACCGGCCGCGCCTGCCGTCGGCGCCTACTGGACCCGCAGCAACGACGTCGAGATCGACCTGGTGGGCGCCGACCGGGAGCCCGTGGCCAAGAAGCTGCTGTTCCTGGGTTCGATCAAGTGGCTGGAGACGTCCCCCTTCGACGCCCACGACCTGGCCGCGCTGCACAAACACCGAGCCGCGCTCACCGACGAGCCGATCCCGCTTGTCGCCGTCTCCCGAAGCGGCGTCGCATGCTCCGGTCTGCGGGCCACATTCGGCCCGGAGGAACTGCTCGGCGCGTGGAGCGGCAATCGGCCGTCCGGATCGTAAGCCGATCACGACGAGGAGTTCGTGACGGCCGCGGAGTGTCGGGGACTCCGCGGCCGTCGGGGCGGGGTGGGGGTCAGCCCAATACCGCGCGGAGTTGGTCGAGGGACCATTCCAGGTCGTCCTTGGAGATGACCAGGGGTGGGGCGATGCGGATCGTTTGGCCGTGGGTGTCCTTGACCAGGACGCCGCGGTCCATCAGGGCCTGGGAGACGTCGCGCGCGGTGCCGCGTGCCGGGTCGATGTCGACGCCCGCCCACAGGCCGCGGCCGCGGACCGTGGTCACGGAGTGGCCCACCAGCGCGGCGAGTTCGCGGTGCAGGTGGTCGCCGAGGTCGGCGGAGCGCTGCTGGAACTCGCCGGAGCGCAGGATCTCCAGGACCTCCAGGCCCACCGCGCAGGCCAGCGGGTTGCCGCCGAACGTGGAGCCGTGCTCGCCGGGGGCGAACACACCGAGCACCGCGCGGGACGACACCACGGCCGAGATCGGCAGGATGCCGCCGCCGAGCGCCTTGCCCAGGATGTACATGTCGGGCACCACACCCTCGTGCTCGCACGCGAACGTACGGCCCGTGCGGCCGAGCCCGGACTGGATCTCGTCGGCGATGAACAACACGTCGCGCTCGGCCGTGACCCGGCGCACCTCGGCCAGGTAGCCGGGCGGCGGGACCAGCACACCGGCCTCGCCCTGGATCGGCTCGATCAGCACCGCCACCGTGTCGTCGGTGATCGCCGCGCGCAGCGCCGCCGCGTCGCCGTAGGGCACGACGTCGAAGCCCGGGGTGTACGGGCCGAAGTGTCGGCGTGCCTCCTCGTCGGTGGAGAAGCTGACGATCGTGGTGGTGCGGCCGTGGAAGTTGCCCGCCGCCACGATGATCCTGGCCCGCCCGTCCGGCACGCCCTTGACCTCGTAGCCCCACTTGCGCGCGGTCTTGACCGCGGTCTCCACCGCCTCCGCGCCGGTGTTCATCACCAGGACCATCTCCATGCCCGCCAACTCCGCGAGTTGCTCGCAGAACGGCGCGAAGCGGTCGTTGTGGAACGCCCGGCTGGTCAGCGTGACCCGGTCCAACTGCCGCTTGGCGGCGTCGATCAGGCGCGCGTTGCCGTGTCCGAAGTTGAGCGCGGAATACCCGGCCAGCATGTCCAGGTAGCGCCGGCCCTCGACGTCGGTCATCCAGGCCCCGTGCGCCTCGGCGACCACGATCGGCAGCGGGTGGTAGTTGTGCGCGCTGTAGTCCTCGGCCAACGCGATCAGTCGAGTGCTCTCGGCGCCGGGGCCGCCCGGGCGACCGGCCCCGGACTTGTGCTCGGGGGAGGAGGGGACGGGGGTGTGCTGCGTGCTCATGACGTCCTTTCGCAACGGTGGAGAGCCGTGGGAATCGCTACGAGAGTGGAGAACGGCGATACCGGGAGATACCGGGAGGAGGTTCGGTACGAAGGCGGGAAAATCGCGCAAGCAACGACAAGACGGAGGAAAGTCACCCGAGTGGGTACGGACGGGATACCCCGCGGGGGCGGCGGATCAACGGGCGGCGCGCAGTTCCAGGACGCAACCGCGCACGCTCGCGCCGTGGACCGCGAATGCGGACATGTCCAGCTCGATCGTACGGAATCCCCGCTCCGCCAACCGGGCTGCGAGGGCCGGTGTCGTGTCGCCCATCACCACGCTGCGCCCGTCGGAGACCGCGTCGAGGCCGAGCGCCGCCGCGTCCGCCGCGTCCACCTCGATCCGCTCCGGGAACACCCGGGTCAGCCGGCGCAGCGCGGTCGGGGTGAACGCCCCCGGGTAGTAGGCCGCGGTGTGCTCGCCCAGCACGGTCAGCGCCGAGCCGAGTCGGGGAAAGCGCGGGTCGGCCAACTCCAGCGGGACCACGGGCAACCCGAAGAACGCCTGCGCCTCGGCATGCGCGGCCGCCTCTGTCAGCGGCCCCACCGCGGCCAGCAGCCGGGGGCCGACCGGGATCAGGTCGCTCTCGCCCTCGTGGGCGAACACCGGCTCCAGCGAGGCGCGGAAGCCGTGCCGGGCGAACCACTCCAGATACGCCGGCGTCTCGGCCGACCGGGCCGCCGTCCGCGGCCTCGCGCCGAGCACCCGCCGGCCCACCACGGTCGCCGCCCGCGAGGCGAAGACCATGTCGGGCAGCCCGGGGCGACCCGGCACCAGGCTCACCCGATGCCCGAGCCCGATCAACACCGCGCGCAGCCGCTCCCACTGACCCATCGCGGTCGTGGTGCGCGCCGTGAACCCGGTCGCCGGCGGCGTCTCGTCCAGGAACACCGGCGGACACATCACGTAGTGCCGCAGTTCGGCCGCCCGCGGGGCGACGAAGCCGCGTCGCCGCTGTCGGGCCACCCGCGCCCGCTCGGCTCCGGGCGATATGCGCTCCGACCGCAGGTCGGAACGGCCCGATCGACCGCAGCGCGAGGTGAGGCGCACGCGATATCCCCTTCTCGCGGACGGCGGCGGCAGGCGCGCGCCCGGGATTTCCGCGGCCCACGCCCGTCCGACCCTGCCGATGGTGATGCCGTGCAGTCGGCGGCAGGCCGGGGGCCGCACCCGATCGTCACCGTGGATAGGCGGTCGGCGACCCTCTGTGTCGGCCCTGGACAGCCTAGGTCGCCGGCACCGGGGGCGTAAAGGCGGCTGCGTTGTCCCATACCGCACGATCGTTGCGCATTCCCCCGGGCGCTCACCCGCTTTGTTGTGCGCCCCGCGCGGACGTCGCGTGGCTCCCCTGACCGGAACCACGTCACGCGCCTGAGAGAATGGCGGCATGGCCTCGACGCGTCCCCGTGTTCTGTCCGGAATCCAGCCGACCGCGGATTCGTTCCACCTGGGTAACTACCTGGGCGCGATCCGGCAGTGGGTGCCGTTCCAGGACAGCCACGATGCCTTCTACATGGTGGTCGACCTGCACGCGATCACCGTCGCGCAGGATCCGAAGCAGTTGCGCGAGCGCACCCGGATCTCCGCCGCGGAGCTGCTCGCGGCCGGTCTGGACGCGGACCGCTGCACCCTGTTCGTGCAGAGCCACGTCCCCGAGCACGCACAGCTCGCGTGGGTGATGAACTGCATGACCGGCTTCGGCGAGGCCGCGCGGATGACCCAGTTCAAGGACAAGTCGGCCAAGCAGGGCACCGACCGCACCACCGTCGGCCTGTTCACCTACCCGGTGCTCCAGGTCGCCGACATCCTGCTCTACCAGGCCGACGCGGTCCCCGTCGGCGAGGACCAGCGCCAGCACGTGGAGCTGACCCGCGACATCGCGCAGCGGTTCAACTCGACGTTCGGCGAGACGTTCACCGTCCCCAAGCCGTTCATCGTCAAGGAGACGGCCAAGATCGTCGACCTCCAGGACCCGACGATCAAGATGAGCAAGTCCGCCTCGACGCCCAAGGGCATCGTCAACCTGCTCGACGACCCCAGGGCGAGCGCGAAGAAGATCCGCAGCGCGGTCACCGACACCGGCACCGAGGTGCGCTTCGACGAGACGGAGAAGCCGGGGGTGTCCAATCTGCTCACCATCCACTCGGCGCTCTCCGGCACCTCGATCGCCGCGCTGGAGGAGCGCTTCGCGGGTCGCGGCTACGGCGATCTGAAGAAGGAGGTGGCCGAGGTGCTGGTCGATTTCGTCACCCCGTTCCAGGAGCGGGTGCGCGGCTACCTCGACGACCCGGCGGAGTTGGACGCCGTGCTCGCCCGGGGCGCCGACAAGGCCCGCGAGGTGGCGTCGCGGACGCTCGCCGAGACCTACGACCGTGTCGGCTTCCTGCCGCCGGTCACCGGCCGGTCGGGAGGCTGAGGCGCAGCACATGGCCAAGCGCACCATCGGAGTGTCGATCGCGATTCCCGAGCCCTACGGCAGCGAGTTGCAGGCTCGCCGCGCCGGGTTCGGGGATCCGCTCGCGAACGCCATCCCGACCCACGTGACCCTCCTGCCGCCGACCGAGGTGGCCGACGAGGCGATGGCCGAGATCGAGGAGCACCTGCGCGCGGTCGCCGCCGGCGAGGCCCCGTTCGACATACACCTGCGCAGCACCGGTACGTTCCGACCGACCTCGCCGGTGGTGTTCGTCCAGGTCGCGCGCGGCATCCCGGAGTGCGAGCGGATCGAGGCCGCGGTGCGATCCGGGCCGCTGGAGCGCGAGTTGCACTTCCCGTACCACCCGCATGTGACCGTCGCGCATCACCTGCCCGATCACATGCTCGACCTGGCGTTCGCGGAACTCGTCGACTACGACGCGGTCTTCCCGATCTGGGGCTTCAGCCTGTACGAGCACGGCGCGGACGGGGTGTGGCGCCCGCAACGTGACTTCGCGTTCGGCCAATCGTTGCCAGGTCCGCTGCCCGTGTGAAGCCGTCCCGGCCGCACGGGACGGCACAGGGTGGAGTCGCGTGTGGGCAGGGCGTCGGGCGGGCAGCAGTCCTCCGTGGCGATCAAGGAGCGGCTGGCGAGGATCCCGGTCATCGGCCCCACCTGGCGGGCCTATTCGCGCTACGGCGATCGACAGGGCAATCGACTCGCCGCCGCGGTGACCTACTACGGGTTCCTGTCGCTGTTCCCGTTGATCACGCTCGCGGCGGCGGTGGTGGCCGCGGCACTCGACCCCTCCCAGGTCCGCCGGATGCAGAACAAGATCTCCGAGCAGATCCCCGGTATCGCCGACAAGTTGGACCTGGACGCGCTGGTGCGCAACGCGGGCACGGTCGGGGTGATCGGCGGCGCGCTGCTCCTGGTGTCCGGAACGGGGTGGGTGGACGCGACACGCTCCTCCATCCGGGCGATCTGGGACGTGGAGGAGGAGCCGGGCAACGTCGTCGTGCGCAAGTTCGCCGACGTCGGCGTACTGATCGGCCTGGGGCTCGCGTTGGCGTTGTCGGTCGGCGCGTCCACGTTCGCGACGGTGGTGATCCGGCACGTCTCCGACTCGATCGGGCTCGAACACCAGCCGGTCGGCCGGGTCCTGCTGCAGATCGCCGCGTTCGCGGTCGCGGTCGGCGCGAGCGTGGTGCTGTTCCTGTACCTGCTCGTGGGGATGCCGCGGCTGACCATGCACCGCTCGGTCGCGATCAAGGGCGCGTTGATCGGGGCGGTCGGCTTCGAGTTGCTGAAGCTGTTGGTGTCCTCGTACATCGCGGGGGTCGCGGGCAAGAGCGCGTACGGCGCGTTCGGTGTCCCGGTGGCACTGCTGCTGTGGATCTACTTCGTGATCCGCCTGCTTCTGTTCTGCGCGGCCTGGACGGCCAACGCCCAGGAGGCCGCGGAAGCCGCGGACAACGTCGAGGCAGCCGCCGAAAAAGCCGCCGCGGAACCCCCCTTGGACCTGTCCCAGTACAAACCCAAGCCCAACCACCCCATCCGCACCTACGCCTTGGCGGTAGCCGGCACAGCCACCCTGGGCATCCTCCTGGAACGCTTCACCCGAAACCACCCACCAACCAACACCTGACCCCACCCGCAGCACGTCGGCGAAGCCAACCACCGCAACCGACCCGGCGCTTGAGGCCACCGGTAAAAGCCAAGCGTCATCCCGAAGCCAACCACCACAGCCCGGCCGGCGTTTGAGGCCATCGGTAAAAGCCAAGCGTCATCGCGAAACCAACCAACCCAGCCCGGCCGGCGCTTGAGGCCACCCGCAAACCGCAGCACACCGCCAAAGCCAACCACCACAGCCCGGCCGGCGTTTGAGGCCATCGGTAAAAGCCAAGCGTCATCGCGAAACCAACCAACCCAGCCCGGCCGGCGCTTGAGGCCGCCCCACCCCTACGGCAGGATTTCGTCCTCGAACCGCACGCCCGAACCCCCCTCGCGCCGCCGAAGGGCGAACAGCACGCCGCCGCCCACCACAAGCGCCGCCGGCACCCCGAGCCCCGCCCACAACACCCAGTCGAACCCGTCGTCGTCCGAGGCGGCCGACGCCTTCGCGGTCTTGGCGTCGCCCGGCTTCCCGTCGGCCGCCTTCGTGCTCTTGTCCTTCTTGTCCCCCGGCGCCGCCAACGGCTCCACCAGCATGCCGACCGGCTTGGCCTGGGCCATCGCCGCGAAGCCCCAGTCGAGCAGCTTCCCGGTGTCCTCGTACGTCTTGCCCTTGCCCTCGACGTGCATGATGCTCACGAGCAGCGTGTGCCCATCACGCTGCGCGCCGCCGACGAAGGTGTTCCCGGCGTTCGTGGTGTAGCCGTTCTTCACACCGAGCATGCCCGGATACTGGCCCAGCATCGTATTGGTGTTCTGGATCTGGAACTTGGCCCCCGCGACCCCGGGAAAGTCGGCGACCTTGGTGCTCGCGTACGAGCGGAAGTCGTTGTTCTTGAGCCCTTCGCGAGCGAACAGCGCGAGGTCGTACGCGCTGGAGACCTGCCCCGGCGCGTCGTAGCCGTCCGGCGAGACCACATTGGTGTCGCCGGCCTGAAGCTGCTTGGCCCGCTCGTTCATCTGCCGCACGGTGGTGTCCACGCCACCGTTCATCGCGCACAGCACATGCACCGCGTCGTTGCCCGAGCGCAGGAACACCCCGCGCCACAGGTCCTCGACCTTGTAGGTCTCGTTCTCCTTTATCCCGACCAGGCTGCTGCCCTCGCCGAGATTGCGCAGTTCGGCCGCCGCCACCTGGTGGGTGGTGTTGCGGTCGATCTTGGGCAGCACCGTGTCCGCGAACAGCATCTTCAGCGTGCTGGCCGGCGGCAACTTCCAGTGCGGGTTCTTCGCCGCCAGGATCTTGCCGGTCTCCGCGTCGGCGACCACCCACGAGTAGCCCTCGACGGCAGGCGGCGGCGGGCTCCCGGGCGGCAGGTCGCTCTGTACACCCGGTTGGGCCAAGCGCGCGCCACCCACATCCGACATCGACGCGGGGGGCTGCGGCTCCGGCGTACCCGGGGCGGCCTGCGCCATCGAGGCGGAACCCAACACGAAAGCGATCGCCCCCGCGCACGCGACAGCCGGCTTGCGAGAAGCCCGGAACCAGTAAGACATGCGATGAGCGTACTGGCGGCCCCCGGCTGTGGTTCGGCGACCGGGCCGCCGCATACTGAACCGGGACAAATTTGCTGAACTTTTGACCGGGAAACGGGTGCTTCACGTTGAGGATCGGCCGCGGTACATCCGCCTGTCTGGTGTTGTTCGGCGTCTGGAGCTGGATCCTGTGGCCGAACTTCCTCAGGAACATCTGGGCCGACGACCGCTCCTGGAACGACGGCGCGACCGCGTTCTTCCTGATCCACCTGGCACTGACGATCGTCTCGTTCGCGGCGGGCAACGCGATCGGTTGGCTCGGGATCAAGGGGCTGCGCGCGACGCGGACGTCGCGGACGTGACCGACGACCCCGCGGGCTGCCCCGCGCATCCGGTGCCGGCCGGGCCCGAGTTGTTCACCCGGGAGTTCATCGCCGATCCGTATCCGGCGTACGCGCATCTGCGCGAGTACGCGCCGGTCCATCGCACCACGCTGCCCAGCGGGGTCGAGGCGTGGTTGGTCACCCGATACGCCGACGCCCGGCAGGCGCTCGCCGACCAGCGGTTGAGCAAGGATCCGCGGCGGTCGGAGGCGGCCTGGAAGCAGGGCAAGGTCGGCGTGCCCGGCGAGCAGCGCTCGGGGGTGGGCGCGCATCTGCTCAACCTCGACCCGCCGGACCACACCCGGCTGCGCCGCCTGGTGTCCAAGGCGTTCACGCCGCGCCGCGCGGAGGAGTTCCGCCCGCGCGTACAGGCCCTGACGGACCGGCTGCTCGACGACTTCGCCCGGACCGGCGAGGCCGACCTGATCCACGACTTCGCGTTTCCGCTGCCGATCTACGCGATCTGCGACCTGCTCGGTGTGCCGGAGGAGGATCAGGCGGACTTCCGCACCTGGGCCGGGATGATGATCCGGCACGGTTCGGGGCCGCGCGGCGGGGTGGCCCGGGCGGTGCGGCACATGCGTACGTATCTCGCCGAGTTGATCCACCGCAAACGCGCGACGCTCACCGACGCGGACGACGACCTGATCTCGGGGCTGATCCGGGCGAGCGACCACGGCGAACACCTGACCGAGGACGAGGCCGCGGCGATGGCCTTCATCCTGCTGTTCGCCGGCTTCGAGACCACGGTCAACCTGATCGGCAACGGGCTGCTGACGCTGCTCACGCACGACCGGGAAAGGCTCGCGCTCCGGGCCGACCCCGAACTGCTCGCGCCCACAGTCGAGGAACTGCTGCGGTACGACGGCCCGGTCGAGGTGGCCACGTGGCGGTTCAGCACCACCGAGGTGGAGATCGGCGGGACCCGGATCCCGGCGGGCGAGCCGGTGCTCGTGGTGCTCGCGGCGGCCGACCGCGACCCGCTCCGGTTCCCCGCGCCCGACCTGCTCGATCCGGCCCGCGCGGACAACCAGCACCTGGCCTTCGGGCACGGCATCCACTACTGCATCGGCGCGCCGCTGGCCCGGCTCGAGGGCCAGATCGCGATCGGCACGCTGCTGCGCCGGCTACCCGATGTGCGGCTCGCGCTGCCGGCGGACGAACTGCGGTGGCGCGGCGGGCTGATCATGCGTGGCCTGCAGCGGCTCCCGGTGACGTTCACCCCGGAGGCGGACGGCCGCGCGGCGGGTGGGCCGGAGGGCGGCTGAGCCGAAGTGCGCTCGACCGGAAGGCGGTTCGCCTCCGGGCGATCGGGACGGGCACGGGGCGGCGGGGTGGCGGATCGTCATCCGTCACCCCGCCGCCCCGCCTGTCCCCGAGCGCCCTTCTCCCCGAATCGCCCCCGACCCCCGGTCTTCCCACCCCTGGTCCCCGCCCTGGTCCCGCCCCCGGTCCCACCCGGCCCCATTTCGGTCCCACCCCCGGGTTTCCCCCACCCGTCCCCCACCGTCGAGTCCCCCTGCGCGCGTTCCCCCGCCTCACATCCCGGTGCTCACCACCCCCACGCCCCCGGCGTTCCACCCCTCGGATCACCGTCACTCGTCCGCTCCGGCGTTACTTCCCCAAGACGCCTTCGCGGATCCGGACGATGCTCCTCGCCCCCAGCCCCCCGCGTCCCGGGCTAGTCGTGCCCGGTCAGTGCCGCGAGGTCGGCGGGCGTGGGCCGACGGCGCCGCGTACTGCGAACCGGGTGGATGGTGGAGGTCATGCCCTGCTCCTGTTCCCCGAGGCGAACCCTTGCGGTCTCGCTCCCAACAGGGACTTGTCTACAGGGCGTCGTTCCCGACACACAACGGGTGCTTGACACATTTGATCACTTAGAGTGAATCCCGACCATGAAATGGTCAAAGAGGTTTGTTTCAGGCGTGGTTGTCGAACGGCGCGACGATCGAACGCAACAAACCGGCCAGCGCCGCCTGCTGATCGACCGTCAGGCCGGCCAGGATGGCCCGTTCGTGTTCCAGCAACTCGGCCATCGCCGCGTCGACCCGATCCCGGCCGTCGTCGGTCAGCCGGACCAGCACCCCGCGCCGGTCGTCGGGGTCGGGCAGGCGCAACACCAGGCCCTTGGCCGCGAGGCGGTCGATACGATTCGTCATCGTCCCGGAAGTGACCAGCGTCTGGGTGAGCAACTGGCCGGGCGAGAGCTGATACGGCGCGCCGTCGCGGCGCAGCGCGGAGAGCACGTCGAATTCCCACGGTTCGAGGTCGCGTGCGGAGAAGGCGGTACGCCGGGCGCGGTCGAGGTGCCGCGCCAGTCGGGTCACCCGGCTCAGTACTTCGAGGGGTTCGACGTCGAGGTCGGGGCGCTCCCGCTTCCATGCCGCGACAAGCCGGTCGACCTCGTCTTTCATGAGGTCATTCTAGCGAATCGTTCGATGCCGAGCCTCTTGATGTCGAGATAAGAATCAGCAATATCCGCCATGTTCCGAGAGGATGCGGCCACCTTATGGCCGTACCGCACCAAGAAGGGCCGAAACCCGCGCGTCGAGACGGCGAAGTCGGCGTCCCAGCAGGGTAATCCCTTGGTCTGCCACCCGAGCCGGCCGGCAGGGTGGGGCGCATGGATCGCACTCGACGCGTCGCCAACGCGGCGCGCTCCCTGCACGGATCGGCCCTCGGCGACGCCTTCGGCGAGCAGTGGTTCGGCTACCGGGAGCCCGAGCTCACCGAGCGGCTGACCGGCCGCATCACCCCGCAGGCCCGCCTCTGGTACTGGACCGACGACACCGCGATGGCGCTCTCGCTGCTGCGCATCCTGCACCTGTGCGACGTGGTGGACCAGGACGCGCTCGCGGCGCACTTCGCCGCGTCGTACGAGGCCGATCCGTATCGCGGCTACGGCCCGTCGATGCACGGCGTGCTGCGCGCGATCCACGAGGGCGAGCCGTGGCGGGAGGTGACGCGCCGCCAATTCGACGGCCAGGGCTCGTGGGGCAACGGCGCGGCGATGCGGGTCGCGCCGCTGGGGGCGTGGTTCGCCGACGACGGGCTCGCGGTGGTGGCGGCCGAGGCGGAGCGGTCCGCCGAGACCACGCACGCGCATCCGGAGGCGGTGGCGGGAGCGGTCGCGGTGGCGATCGCCGCGGCGTTGGCGACTCGGGGGCGGGACGAGGCGGCTCCGGATCCGGTGGAGTTCCTGGTCGAGGTGGCCGGACACACGCCGGAGAGCGACGTGGCGGCGGGCCTGCGGGCGGCCTCCCGGCTGCCCGCCCACTCCTCGGTCCGGCATGCGACGGGCGTACTGGGCAACGGCTCGCGGATCAGCGCCCCCGACACGGTCCCCTTCGCCCTGTGGACCGCCGCCCACCACTTGGACTCCCTCCCGGAGGCCCTGTGGCACACCGCGACCGGCATGGGCGACGTCGACACCACCTGCGCGATCACCGCGGGCGTCGTCGCCTCCCGCACCGCCCTGGCCGACATCCCGGAATTCTGGCTCACCGCCCGCGAACCGATCCCGACCTGGGTCGACACCGGCGGAACGGCGACGCCAACCCGCTCCTGACCGCGCTTTACCGCCGCACCGGTGATCGTGGTCACCCTGGGCGCCGGACTCGCCGACACGGCCGGCCCGCGCACCGCACCCGCGAAGACCGACGCGAACTCCGCCACGGCCCTGAACGAATGCGGCGTGCGAGCGCAGGACGGCCGGTTGTGGTGTGGCAACTACGGCGAGTCCCCGGGCCGGCGCGGGTCGCCGACGCCCCACATGCGGGCCGTGCCGTCCACCCCGGAGGTGGCCGGGGTGCGTCCGTCGGGGGCGAACACCACGGCGGAGACACCGCCCACGTGTCCGGTCGGCGTCGCGGGCGGGCGCGGGCGGACGAGATCGCCCACGTCCCAGAGTCGGGCGGTTCCGTCGAAGCCGGCCGTGGCCGGCACCCGCCCGTCCGGAGCGAACGCGACCGCGTCGATCCCGTCGCCGTGCCCGACGACGTCGCCCAGGCGGCGCGGATGGCGGGGGTCGGCCACGTCCCACAGGTGCCAACGGGCGCGGCCGGGTCGGCTCGGACACGTCCCACAGCCGGGTGGTGAAGTCCCAGCCGGCCTCGTCCGCGCACAGCGTGAACGCCTCCTCGAACTGGTCGATCACCAGTACCAGTCGGATGTCGGGCCGGCGCGCCATCCAGGCGTCGAGCGCCCGGCCGAGCGCACCGGGCTCCTCGGCCAGTCGCGCGGCGACCACGTCCGGGTCGACGTCGGGGTCGAGGTGCGCGTCCGGCAATCCGGGCGTCGCGTAGGCGAGTTCGACCAGGGGGTGTGCGCCGGGGGTGAGTCGGCACGGCTGCCGGACCTCGTCCAGGCCGGCCGGTATCCCGGCGCGGACGAGCGAGGACTCGCCGCTGCCGGACGCCTCGAACACGGCGAGCCGCCGGGGCCCGCCCTCGGCTTCGAGGCACGCGATCGCCCGCGCGATCGGCTCGGCGCGGCCGAAGAGGGTCTCCGCGTCCTGCTCGCGATAGGCGGCCAACCCCGGGTAGGGGCACGGGGGTTCGTCCGCGACCGGGGCCGCCCGGGTCGACGCGGTGGCGGCCTGCCGGCGCTCCTCCCAGCCCACGACGTCGCCGCCGCAGGCCGCACGTAGGCGAGCGTCACCGCCAACATGGGCAGCCGGTCCCCCTTCGCCGCCTCCGCCAGGGTGCTCGCCGCGTAGTGCGCCCTGCGGGCCGGCACACGATAGGTCGGCGTGCCGGCCGTGTGCCGCGACTCCCGCAGTTCCCGGGCCAGTCGCGCAATGGGACCGGTGTCCGGGTCGACCGGCCGTTGCGGTCTGCCGGCGCACGGTGCGGGTCGCTCGATGTCGGGATCGCTCATCGCCTCGGCGCTCTCGTACGCCTCGGACCACGCGTCGATCGGGCCCGCGCGATCGCGACCCCCGCCAGGTCCGCCTCGCCCCCGACACGGTCGCCCCGCTCCGCGGTCGGGCCGGGGCGGGATCGGTCAGTGCGCCAGATCCGGGCGGTACGAGCCCGCCACCCATGCGCGCGTGGCGACGCCGACCCGGTTGAGGGTGTTGATCGCGGCGATCGACCAGACGATCTGGCCCATCTCCACGTCGTCGAAGTACTTCGCCGCCTCGTCCCAGACCGGCGTCGGCACGTGTCCCTCGGTGAGCAGCGTGACCGCCTCGGTCAGGGCCAGCACCGCTCGCTCGCGGGCGGTGAAGAACGGCGTCTCGCGCCACACCGGGATCGCGTGCATGCGCTGCTCGGTCTCGCCGAGTTCGCGGGCGTCCTTGGTGTGCATGTCCACGCAGTAGGCGCAGCCGTTGATCTGCGACGCGCGGATCTTGATCAGCTCCGCGACGATCGGGTCCAGACCCTCGGCCGCCGCCTTGCTCAGCGCGATGGCGGCCTTGTACGCGGCGCCGTGCAGGGGCTTGAGGGGCAGTCGGGCCGGGTCGCCGGCGACGGGGGTTTCCTCGGTCACTTCCTGAATGCTCATGACCACGACCCTACGTACGGATCGGACCACGATTAAGGTCCAATCCCATGCGGAGTTCCTGGGCCATCGGCGATGTGGATCTGTACCTGGAACCCGGCCCCGTGCGCGGCCGGCGGATCGGACTGGAGCGTGCGCTGCGCGCGGCGATCGTGGACGGCCGGCTCGCCCCCGGCACCCGGCTGCCCTCCTCGCGCACCCTGGCCGTGGACCTGGCCATGGCCCGCAACACGGTCGCCGAGGCGTACGCCCAACTCGTCGCCGAGGGTTATCTGATCGCCCGCCGGGGCGCCGGCACCGTGGTCGCCGAACGCCCGGCCGACCCGGTGCCGGTGCCGGTGTACGCGCGCGCCTCGGCCCCGCGCTTCGACCTGCGGCCCGGACGCCCGGACCTGTCCGCATTCCCCCGGGCCCGCTGGGCCGCGGCCCAGCGGCGCGCGCTGGCCGCCGCCGGACCGGACGCGTTCTGGCCGCAGGCCGACCCGCGTGGCCGGATCGAACTGCGCGAGCGCCTGGCCGACTACCTCGGCCGGGTCCGGGGCGTGCGCACCCGGCCGGATCGCATCGTGGTGTGCGCGGGCTACACGCAGGGCCTGTACCTGCTCGGCCACACGCTGGCCGCCCGCGGTGCGCGCCGGATCGCGATGGAGAACCCGGGGCTGCCGTTCCTGCGCGAGATCGTGGCCCGCACCGGCGTCGAGGTCGGCACCGTCGGGGTGGACGGGCAGGGCGCCCGGATCGACACGGCCGGCGACGCGGACGCGATCGTGCTGACCCCGGCCAACCAGGCCCCGATGGGCGTGCCGCTGCACCCGGACCGGCGCGCGGCGGCGCTGCGCTGGGCCGCGCGGACCGGTGGCGTGGTGATCGAGGACGACTACGACGGCGAGTTCCGCTACGACCGGCACCCGGTCGGCGCGCTCCAGGGCCTGGGCGCCGAGCACGTGGTGTACGCGGGCACCGCGAGCAAGATGCTCTCGCCGGGCCTGCGGCTCGGCTGGCTGGTGGTGCCGCCGTACCTGCTCGACGACCTGCTCGCGGTCCGCGACCGGCCCGAGTTGACGGTGGGCACGTTGGATCAGCTCACCCTGGCCGAGTTCATCGCCGCCGGCGACCTGGACCGGCACGTGCGCCGCGCCCGCCTGGCCTACCGCGACCGCCGCGACCGGCTCGTCGCGGAGCTGGCCCGGCGGGTGCCGGCCGTACGGGTGTGCGGTATCGCGGCGGGCCTGCAGGTGCGCCTCGAACTGCCCGAGGGCGGCCCGGGCGAGGAGGAGACGCGCGCGCTGCTGGCCCGGCGCGGCGTGGCGGTGCACCGCATGGGCTGGTACCACCGGGCCCCGTACGCCGAGCACCCGCCGGGGCTGGTCGTCGGCTACGCGGCGCCCACCGCGGCCGCCTTCGCCGGCGCACTGGAGGCCCTGGTCGCCGCGCTGGCCGAGCTGTTCGGGCCGAGGACCGCGCCCGGGCGCGCCCGGCTCCGCGAACACACCGGGGGCGGGCCGTTCGGCCCGCCCCCGGTCGATTCCGCGTGAGGCCGGCGCCGCGAAGGCGCCGGCTCCGACTCAGATCAGGCCCAGCTCGCGCACCGCGTCGCGCTCCTCGGCCAGCTCCTGCACCGAGGCGTCGATCCGCGCCCGGGAGAACTCGTTGACGTCCAGGCCCTGGACGATCTCCCACTTGCCGTCCTTGCAGACCACCGGGAAGGACGAGATCAGGCCCTCGGGCACACCGTAGGAGCCGTCCGAGACGACACCCATCGAGGTCCAGTCGCCGTCGGCGGTGCCGTTGACCCAGGTGTGCACGTGGTCGATCGCCGCGTTGGCCGCGGACGCCGCCGAGGACGCGCCGCGCGCCTCGATGATCGCCGCGCCGCGCTTGGCGACGGTGGGGATGAAGGTGTCGGCGAGCCAGGTGCGGTCGTCGACCACCTCGGCGGCGTTCTTGCCGGCGATCTGCGCGTGGAAGATGTCCGGGTACTGGGTGGCCGAGTGGTTGCCCCAGATGGTCAGCTTCGCGATGTCGGTGACCGCGACGCCGGCCTTCTTCGCGAGCTGGGTCAGCGCGCGGTTGTGGTCCAGGCGGGTCATCGCGGTGAAGCGCTCGGCCGGTACGTCGGGCGCGTGCTGCTGCGCGATCAGCGCGTTGGTGTTGGCCGGGTTGCCGACCACGAGCACCTTGATGTCGTCCGCCGCGCCGGCGTTGATCGCCTCGCCCTGCGGCTTGAAGATGCCGCCGTTGGCGGCCAGCAGGTCGCCGCGCTCCATGCCCTTGGTGCGGGGGCGGGCGCCGACCAGCAGGGCCACGTTGGCGCCGGCGAAACCCTCGGTCGGGTTGTCGAAGATGTCGATCCCGGCGAGCAGCGGGAACGCGCAGTCGTCGAGCTCCATCGCGGTGCCCTCGGCGGCCTTGACCGCCTGGGGGATTTCCAGGAGGCGCAGGCGGACCGGGGTGTCGGGGCCGAGCAGGTGACCGGAGGCGATGCGGAACAGCAGCGCGTAGCCGATCTGACCGGCCGCGCCCGTGACGGTGACGTTGACGGGGGTACGGGACATTGCGCGCGGGTCTCCTCTGCTGCGGCGGGATCCGACGCCGATGGCAGTCCGCCGGTAGCTCGGCATCGAGATACTTTTCGCGGCCACACTACCCCCGCCTCCGGGGCGGCTCGGCCACCCACCGGTGTGAGGTTCGCCCGGCCGCGCGTCTCGGCTCACCCGCTCCGCCAGGGTGCGTCGGGTTCGCCGGTTTCCGTTTCGGCGGAACCGGCCGGTAGGTTCGTGACGGATCGAAGTCGCACGGCCTCGAAGGGTGATCCCGATGTGCATGTCACCGGACCGCGTCGCGTCGATCCCGGCGGCGGTGCCGGAACCCGCGCCCGTGCCGATCGCACCCGTGGTCGAGGGCGCGCCGGTCGACCCGATCGACGCGGTGGCGCTCGGCTGGGTCGACAACGCGGGCATCACCCGGGTCAAGACCGTCCCGTACTCCCGCCTGGACGCGGTCGCCGTGCACGGCGTGGGCTTCTCCCCCGTGTTCGACGTGTTCCTCGCCGACGACTCGATCACCGCGGGCAACCTGGTCGGCGGTCCGGCGGGCGATCTGCGCCTGGTCCCCGACCTGACGGCGCTGCGTCCGCTGGCCGCGCAACCGGGCTGGGCCTGGGCGCCCGGCGACCGCTACACCCAGGACGGCGTGCCGTACGCGGGCTGCCAGCGCACCTTCGCCCGGCGGATGGCCGCCCGCGCCGGGTTGCGCGGGTTGTCGCTGCGGATGGGCTTCGAGGTCGAGTGGGTCACCGGTACCGAGGACGCGGCGGGCCGCTTCGTGCCCGCCTTCCACAAGGCCGCGTACGGGATGACCCGGGTGGTGCGGGTGTCCGCCCAGCTGCGCGAGCTGATCCGCGCGCTCGCCGCGCAGGAGGTGCGCGTGTTGCAGGTGCATCCGGAATACGCGGCCGGCCAACTGGAGGTGTCCGTCGCCCCGGAGGACCCGGTCGGCGCGGCGGACACCACGATCCTGGTGCGCGAGACGATCCGGGCGGTGGCCGCCCGGCACGGGCACGCGGTCAGCTTCGCGCCGTGCGTGGTGCCCGGCGAGGTGGGCAACGGCGCGCACCTGCACTTCTCGCCGTGGCGCGACGGGACGAACCTGTGCCACGGGGGTGAGGGGCCGCAGGGGTTGACCCACGAGGGCGAGGCGTTCCTGGCGGGTGTGCTGCGCGAGTTGCCCGCGCTGCTCGCGATCGGCGCGCCCGGCGCGGCCAGTCATCTGCGTCTGGTCCCGGCCCAGTGGGCGGGGGTGTACCGCTGCTGGGGTCTGGAGAACCGCGAGGCCGCGATGCGGCTGGTCACCGGGATGGCCGGCGAGCGGCAGCACACCGCGAACGCCGAACTCAAGTGTTTCGACGCGACCGCCAATCCGTATCTGGTGGTCGGCACGGTGATCGCGGCCGGTCTGGCCGGGCTCGAGGACGGCCTGCGGCTGCCGGTGGAGGTGCCGGGCGACCCCTCGACCGCCGGGGACGTACCGCGCCTGCCCGGCTCCCCCGCGGCGGCGCTGGCCGCCCTGGAAGCGAGCACGGTGCTGCGCGAGGCCCTGGGCGAGACCCTGTTCGACGCGATCACCGCGGTCCGCCGAGCCGAGATCACCCGCTCGGCCGGGATGACCCCGAACGAGATCGCCACCGAGGCGCGCCGGTTGTATTAGGCCCGACCCGGCGCACCGGGTCGGACCCGGGCGCCGGTACGACCGGCCCTGGAACTAGGCCCTAGCGGCCGGTGCGCCTGGGCACCCACGGCAGGTCGACCAGCGGTTCCGGGATGCTCAGCCCCAGGAGCAGGACCGCGCCGCCGAAGATCAGCAGCATGGCCACGTCGGTGAACCGGCTGCGCACCGCCAGTACCCCCACGTCGGACACGAACACCCGCAACAGCGCGGCGACCAGGAAGGTCCCGGCGATCATCATCGCGGCGGGACGGAACCCGCTCAGCGCCGCGGTCAGCAGCGCGGCGAACAGGCAGCCGAAGACCACCGTCGCGGGCCACTCGCGCAACCGCCCGGGGCCGGTCGGCGAGCCGCCGCCCTCGGGCGGGAAGGTGCCCGGATCCCTCCTCCTGCCCTCCCTGCGTCGCCCCCGAGTCGTTGCCACCACGTCCACCTCTCATCGACAGGGCGAGCGGTGCCGCGACCGGCCCGGAGCGGTGCGGCTCCGGGCCCGTCGCGACCGGGTCACAGACCGGTGACCTGCCGCTCGGCGGCCTCGACGACGTTGGTGAGCAACATCGCGCGGGTCATCGGACCCACCCCACCGGGCATCGGGGCGACCCACGCGGCCTTCTCGTACGCCTCCGGGTGCACGTCGCCGACCAGGCCGTGCTCGGTGCGGGTGATGCCCACGTCGAGCAGCACCGCGCCGGGCTTGACCATGTCCGCGCTGATCAGTCCGGGCACCCCGGCGGCGGCGATCACGATGTCGGCCTGGAGCACGTGGAACGGCAGCTCCTTGGTGCCGGTGTGGCACAGGGTCACCGTGGCGTTCTCGGTCCGGCGGGTGAGCAGCAGGCCGATCGGGCGGCCGACGGTGACCCCTCGGCCGATCACGCACACCTCGGCGCCGTTGATCTCGATGTCGTGCCGGCGCAGCAGTTCCACGATGCCGCGCGGCGTGCACGGCAGCGGCGCCTCCTGGCCGAGCACCAGCCGGCCGAGGTTGGTCGGGTGCAGGCCGTCGGCGTCCTTGTCCGGGTCCATCAGCTCCAGGACCCGGTTGGCGTCCAGGTGCCGGGGCAGCGGGAGCTGGACGATGTAGCCGGTACAGGCGGGGTCCGCGTTGAGCTCGCGGACCACGTCCTCGACCTGGTCCTGCGTCGCGTCGGCGGGCAGGTTGCGCTGGATGCTCGCGATGCCGACCTGGGCGCAGTCGCGGTGCTTGCCGCGCACGTACGAGTGGCTGCCGGGGTCGTCGCCCACGAGCACGGTGCCCAGACCCGGCGTGATGCCGCGGGCCTTGAGGGCCTCGGCCCGTACGGCCAGTTCGGCTTTGATGGCGGCGGCGGTGGCCTTGCCGTCGAGGATCTGCGCCTTCAAGTTGTCTCTCCTGGTCCACGGTTCCGGGCCGGTCGTTGCGATTGTCCCGTATCCGGGCCGGCCGTGCGGCGGACCCCGTACAGCAGCCGCGCCGGCGGGGCCAGGATGCGCTGCCGGACGAACGCGGGCAGGTGCCGGGCCGCCACCGGTTCGTTCGCGCGGGTGATCACCCGACCGAGCCGCTTGAGGTGTTGCCGCAGTACCGGATACCCCCACAGGTCCGGGAGTTCGGGCAGGGTCGGGGGGCGGCGCTCCTCGGCGGCCGAGGCCAGTTCCTCGACGTAGGCGTCGAGTCGGGCCAGGTCGTCCTCGGGGATCGGCTCGGGCGAGTCGGTGCGGTAGGTCTCGGGCGCGGTCATCAGCCGGTAGCCCAGGCGCTGGGCGGTGACGATGGCGGGCCACAGGCGTTCCGCGTCCAGGTGCCGGCCGGTGATCTCGCCGAGCGCGGACTCGTACACGCTCCACAGGTCGATCAGTTCGCGGCGAGCGGCCCGGCGGGTGCTGCCCCAGGCCCGATCGTCGACGATCTGCCCGGTGACGGTGGCGCGCAGCAACATCGCCTCGGCGCGGATGGCCCGGCCCAGCTGCCGGGGCAGCCGGGTGGCCGAGGCGCGCGGCCACAACACCAGGCTCGCGACCAGGCCGACCGTCAGGCCGAGCACGGTGTCGATCATCCGGGTGGCGGCCAGGTCGCCCACGTGCGCGCCGGGGCTGCCGGCGGCGGCCAGGAACAGGCCGACGGGGGTCACGCAGGCCGCGCCCACGGCGAGGTTGCGGGCGATCACCGTCTGGGTGGCGCCGAACAGCAGTGCGACGACAACCACCACCAGCCACTGGTCGGGCCGCAGGTCGTGGAAGAACAGCGCGATCACCGCGACGCCGAGCAGGGTGCCGATCGCCCGTTGCAGCACCCGGCCGAAGTCGAGCACGACGTTGCCGCCCTGGAGCGCGGCACCGGCCGCGATGGCCACCCACACGGGGTGCACCACCGGCAGCAGCGCGGCGGCGAGCGCGGCCGAGCCGACGCCGAGGCCGGTGCGCAGCGCGGTCGGCGGCACCAGCGAGGACCGGTCGAACGCGGCGCGCAGCCGCTCGCCGGCGCTGGGCCGCCGGCCGGGGATGATCTCGCCCTCCTTGACCGCGGGTTGCCCAGCCGCCGCGGCGGCGGCCCGCAGCGCGGTGCGCAGCGTGCGTTCGGCGGCGGTCTCGGTGTCGGCGAGCACCGCGGGCAGCACCGGGACGAGGGTGGGCCGCCCGACGGCGCCGGCCAGCGCGCGCACGGTCTCGGTGATCTCCGCCGGCAGCGGCCGGTCCCGCTCGACGGCGAGCAGCTGGGCGGCCTGGAACAGGTCGAGCGCGCGCCGGCACAACACCCGCAGGCGGCGGGCCTCACCGGTGCGCCGGTTGCGTCTGGTGTCGGCGCGCAGCACGGTCACCCACGCGCTGTGCACGGTCTCGGAGGCGCGGTGCCGGGCGGCGTCGCTCGGCTGGTCGCCGATCGCGGCGAAGAAGTCGGCCAGCGCCTCGAAGCAGGCGGCGAGCGCCAGGTGCTCGGGGTGGCGCGGGCGCACCAGCCAGCCGGACATCGACACCAGCCAGGCCCCGGCGGCGCCCGCGAGCACGAGGGCGCCGCGTTCGAGCACCCGGTCGGGCTGGTGCGGCAGGAACGCGCCCATCGCGCAGACCAGGGTGAACATGTACCCGCCGGGACGGTCCACCTGGAGCGCGCCGCACAGGAAGGTGGCGACGCCGGCCACCACGGTGATCACCGGGACGTACAACAGCGGGGTGCCGGCCGCGAGCGAGCCCAGCATCAGCGACACGGCCAGGCCCAGGCCGACCAGCGCGAGGGTGATGCCGCGACGCGCGTAGGGCTCCTTGGCCGCGTACAGGACGGTGTAGCCGCCGAGCGCGGCGAAGGTGGCGTCGCCGAGGCCGAGGGTGGCGGTGACGATCGCGAAGGGGATGCCGACGCCGAGCGCGGCCCGGATCCCGGCGGCCCAGGTGAAACCCTTCCCGGTGAGCGTGACCAGCGGCCTGATCTGGTTCTGCGGGCCCAGCTCCGGCGGGTGCACTGCCGGGAACGGAGGCAACGTCGGCGGCCCGTTCGGGTCCGCCGAGGGTCCGGGCGGCAACGCGAGGGGTGCACGTTCCGGATGGGGTCCCGGGGTCGCCTGATCCTGCATGCTCCCATGCAACGCACGTTTCACCGGGAATGCCAAGTCCCACTCGCGCATGATCCCGCTCACCGAACCGGCGGGGACCTACCCGGCGCCAACCGCTTCGGTATAAGGTGCCGCCTCCAATGGACTCTCGGGTCGTGGGGGCGACGCCGGGCTCGAATACGGCGCTCGCGCGTCGACATGCCCGGGGGTCACCGGCGTCGCGCACGATGTGCGCGCGTTCTCAGGGGAGAGTTCCACATGTCCCAACCTCCGGGTCCGTACGGCCCGCCGCCCGGGTACGGCGCCGAGGGCCAAGGCGCGGGCTACGGCCAACAGCCCGGTTACGGTCAGCAGGCCTACGGCCAACCGGCCTACGGCCAGCCCGACTACGGTCAGCAGGCAGGCTACGCCCAGCCGTACGGCTACGGGCCGCCGCAGAACCTCGGCGACTACTGCGCGAGCTGGGGGCGGCGCGTGGGTGGGGCGCTCCTGGACGGGCTCGTCATGCTGCCGGTGGTGATCCCGTACTCCATCGGGTTCAGGATGTTCATGGACAAGACCGAGACCACCAGCAACCTCGACGGCACCGAGACGACCACCTACGAGGGTGGGTCCGGTCCGATCGTGCTGATGATCGTCGGCGGTGTGCTCTCGTTCGCGTTCGGTCTGTGGCAGCTCTACCGCCAGGGCAAGACCGGTCAGACGATCGGCAAGAAGGCGGTCGGGATCAAGGTGTTGCGCGAGCGGGACGGCATGCCGACCGGCTTCGGGATGGCCTTCGTCCGCGCCATCGCGCACTTCCTCGACATCATCACGTGTTTCCTCGGCTTGTTGTGGCCGCTGTGGGACGACAAGAAGCAGACCTTCGCCGACAAGGTGTGCTCGACGGTCGTGGTCAAGGTCTGAGCACCCCCACCGACGCGCGCGAGGCGCGGCCCCGTTCGGGGTCGCGCCTCGCGTGTGTCCTGGGCCGGATCGGTCGGATCCGGATCAGTGGAAGAAGTGCCGGGTCCCGGTGAAGTACATGGTGATGCCGGCCGCGCGCGCGGCCTCGACCACCTGCTCGTCGCGGACCGAGCCGCCCGGCTGCACGACCGCCTTGACACCGCCCTCGATCAGCACCTCCAGGCCGTCGGGGAACGGGAAGAACGCGTCGGACGCGCCCACCGAGCCGGCCGCCCGCTCGCCGGCGCGCTGCACCGCGAGCCGGGCCGAGTCGACCCGGTTGACCTGGCCCATGCCCACCCCGACGGTCGCGCCGCCGGACGCGAGCAGGATCGCGTTGGACTTGACCGCGCGTACCGCCCGCCAGGCGAACACCAGGTCGCGCAGCGTCTCGGCGTCGGCCGGCTCGCCGGTGGCCAGCGTCCAGGCGGCCGCGTCGTCGCCGGGCGCCTGGTAGCGGTCGGCGTTCTGCAGCAGCAGCCCGCCGTCGATCTGGCGGAACTCGACCGGCGTGGCGGGCGCCTCGGGCGCGCGCAGCACCCGGATGTTCTTCTTCCGGGCCAGCACCTCGACCGCGCCGTCCTCGTAGCCCGGCGCCACGATGACCTCGGTGAAGATCTCCGCGACCTGCTCGGCCATCGCCACGCTCACCGGCCGGTTGACCGCGATCACGCCGCCGAAGGCGGACAGCGGGTCGCTCGCGTGCGCCCGCAGGTGCGCCTCGGCGACGGTCTCGCCGATCGCGATGCCGCACGGGTTGGCGTGCTTGATGATCGCCACGCACGGCTGCTCGTGGTCGTAGGCGGCGCGGCGGGCCGCGTCGGTGTCCTGGTAGTTGTTGTAGGACATCTCCTTGCCGTGCAGTTGCTCGGCGCCGGCCAGGCCGCCGGTGCCGTCCACGTAGAGCGCGGCGGCCTGGTGCGGGTTCTCGCCGTAGCGGAGCACGTTCTCGCGGCGCCGCACCGAGCCGAGGAAGGCCGGGAAGCCCTCGTCGTCGGCCGGCGCGTAGCTGCTCGAGAACCAGGACGCCACCGCGACGTCGTACGCGGCGGTGTGGCCGAACGCCTCGCCCGCGAGCCGCTTGCGCTGCGCGAGGTCGAAGCCGCCGGCCTCGATCGCGGCGAGCACGTCGGCGTAGCGGTCCGGGCTGGTCACCACGGCCACGGACGGGTGGTTCTTGGCCGCGGCACGCACCATCGAGGGCCCGCCGATGTCGATCTGCTCGACACACTCGTCCGGCGTGGCGCCCGACTCGACGGTCGCGGTGAACGGGTACAGGTTGACCACGACCAGGTCGAACGGCCGGATCTCCAGCTCGTCGAGCTGCGCGCGGTGCGACTCCAGGCGCAGGTCGGCGAGGATGCCGGCGTGTACGCGCGGGTGCAGCGTCTTGACCCGGCCGTCCAGGCACTCGGGGAAGCCGGTCAGCTCCTCGACCTTGGTCACGGGCACGCCCGCGGCGGCGATCCGACCGGCGGTGGAGCCGGTGGAGACCAGTTCGACCCCGGCGGCGTGCAGGCCGCGGGCCAGCTCCTCCAGGCCGGTCTTGTCGTACACGCTGATCAGCGCGCGACGGATCGGGCGCAGCCCGTCCTGGTCGGCGGGGGTGGGGGTGGGGGCGGCGGAAGTCATGCGGGGATCCGGACCTTTCTTCCTTCGATGCGGTAGCCCTCGCGGGCCAGCCGGCCCACGACCTCGACGAGCAGGGTGCGCTCGACAGTCTTGATGCGCTCGTGCAGCGCCTCGCCGCCGTCGGCGTGATCGCCGTCCTCGACCGCGACGACGCCCTGAGCGATGATCGGCCCGGTGTCCACGCCGGCGTCCACGAGGTGCACCGTGCAGCCGGTCACCTTGGCGCCGTACGCGAGCGCGTCCCGGACGCCGTGCGCGCCGGGGAACGAGGGCAGCAGTGCGGGGTGGGTGTTGACGGTGCGTCCCTCGAAGCGGGCCAGAAAGCGCGGGCCCAGGATCTTCATGAAGCCGGCCGAGACGACCAGGTCGGGCTCGTACGCGGCGACCGCGGCGGCGAGCGCCGCGTCCCAGTCGGCCCGGGTGGGGTGGTCGGACACCCGCTCGACGAAGGTGGGTACACCGGCGCGTTCGGCGCGGGCGGGCCCCGCGATGTTGTCGCGGTCGGCGCCCACGGCCACCACGCGTGCCCCGTACGCGGGATCCGCGCACGCGTCGAGCAGGGCTTGCAGGTTGGTGCCGGAGCCGGAGACGAGGACGACGAGCCGGGCCGGCCCGGGGGTGCGCGGGGCGTGAACGGCCACTGCTTTCAAGCTCTTTCCGGAAGGGAAGGGCGGGAGGGGCACCCAAGGGATTCGGGCTCTCGCCGGGATCTCGCACGGGTCCGGCGGGCGTTCCCCGACGGGAGGCGGGAACACGGAGCGGCGCCCGTACGTCGGCAACGATAGCGTCAGGGGGTAGGCAGTACCGAACCGGCGGGGTGGGATGCCATCGGCGGTGCCGGCGTGATCCGGTCGACGGGCCCACGGGCCGCGGTCGACGGGGGCCTCCGGGCCCCGCGGACGCCGCCGCCCGGCTACGGTGCACCCCGCACACGTACGATCCTGGGAAGGGAATCCCGCGATCCGGCACGACGAGGGCAGGCAGAGGATGAGTACCGGCAACGAGACCGACGAGCGGGATCCCTACGCCCCGCCGCCGGAGGGTACGCCCGACCGCCCGCCGGCCGCCCCGTGGAACGTGCCCGGCAACGGGCGAGGGGACGGCAACGGAGGCAACCGACAGGGCCGCGACGACCGGCCGCAGCGGGCGCCGCGCGAGCCGCGCGAGCAGCCCGACCCGAAGGACGTCCGGGTCCGCAACGCGCGCCTGGCGCTGTGGGCGGGGGTGTGGGCGGTGTTCTTCGCCCTGTTCTTCCCGTCCGACCTGGGCCTGGTGCTCGGGGTGGTGCTGGGTGTGGTCGCCCTGGCACTCGGCATTCGCACCGTCCGCGGCACCACCCCGGCCACCGCCGGGCCGCGGATCGAGGAGGGCCCGGGCGGCACCGCCCGACACCCGGGGCACGCCCCCGGCGGCCCGGCCCACCGGCCGCGCGTGCGCCGGCCGGCGCGCGCCCGCTCGGGCGCCGCGCTCGCGGGTTTGGTCACCGGCGCGATCGCGGTGGTCTACGTGCTGGGCGTGTGGACCTTCGAGGCGGTCAACAAGGACTACTACGACTGCATGGACAGCGCGCTCACCAAGACGGGCGAGCAGCGCTGCCTGGACAAGCTGCCGGACCGGTACCACTGGGTCGTGGACGGCACGTTCTAGGGCTCTGGCCAGGGCTCCTGTCGGGTTCGGGGCTCGGCCCTCCGGGGGTCGGAGTTGCGGGGCTCGGCGTTTCGGGGCTTGGAGCCTCGGGGTTTCGTGTTCCGGGGTTCCGCGGATGCGAGGAGCGGGTGCGCTCCTGTGTCGGTCGGGTCGGGATGGAACGAGGCGAGGGCCGTCTCCGCCGTGGCGGGGGCGGCCTTCGGGCTTTCCGGGGTCTGCGGGCTCGCCGGGCCTGCCAAGCTCCCGGGGGTCGTCGCGTCGTCCGGGCCGGGCGGGTCCGCCGGGCGTCTCGGGGTCTTCTCCCGGCCGCGCCACCACGTGGCGGCCAGGGCGGCGGGGGCGGCGACCAGGGCGATCTCGACGGTGAGCGCGGCGGCGGTGTGCCATACGTTCGGGCCCAGGTCGGCGAGGTTGGCCAGGCCGGCGGTGCCGGTGGCCAGTCGCGTGGAGGCGAGGGCGAGCAGGCCGACGCCCACACCGGCGCCGACCGCGTGCGCGGTGACCGGGAGCCAGGACCGGGGCGGCTCGGCGCGGGCCGCGAAGCAGCCCGCCACGACGCCCGCGAGCACCGGCAGCACCGCGGGCGCCCATGCGGTGGAGGGCACCGTCGCGGGGCCCGGCAGGGCGGCGAGCAGCGGCAGCGTGGGCAGCGTGCCGAACGTGCTGCCGGTGGGCGCGATGGTGGTGGCCGCGCCCAGCACGAAGCCGGTGCCGGCCGCGTAGCACACCGCCCATACGATCGCGTTGGGCACCAGGGCCGCGCACAACACGGCCAGCGCCGCGAAGCCGACCGCGTCGTTCGTGGTCAGCTTCAGGGCCAGGCGGATCTGCCCCGCGTGGGCGAACAGACAGACCAGGACCAGCAGCGCCCCGCCCGCCGCGAGCACCGCGGCCGAGGCCAGACCGGCGCGGACCGCGGGCACCCGGACCAGGATCGGGCCGAACGCGCCCAGCACCCCCGCGGCCAGGACACCGATCCCGGCGACCGCGACCGTGTCCGGGACCGGCCGCACGCTCGCGGTGCCGACGCCGGCGGCCACCGCGTACATCAGGCCCGTGTACACCGGCACCTGCGCCGCGAGCACGAGCGCGGTCCCGGCGACGCCGTCGGCGAGCCGTCGGCCCATCCGGCACAGCAGCCAGATCAGCGGGACGGTCAGCCCGAGCGGGGCGAGCCGCAGCGGCACCACGGTCACGATCGGCGCGACGGAGCCGGTGGCGGCGTGGCTGGTCTCCACGACCTCGAAGCCGACGTGATGCGCGGCGAGCCAGATCCCGCCGACCACGCGCAGCAGCGCCTGGGGGTGGTCGAAGCTGCCCGAGCCGACGCCGCAGGTGGCCACGATCAGGACCAGCAGGGCGACCGTGCCGAGCCCGGCCGCGGCCACGAGCAGCGCGGACGCCACGCCTCGGGCCAGCGCCTGGGTGATCCGGGCGATGTCGGGGCGGTGCGCGGCGAGGGCGGTCAGGGCCGCCGCGCCGGGCAGCGTGGACCACGCGGGCAGCGCCGGACCGGTGGGCGCGGGCGGGCCCCAGGGGCGGGCGGACGGTGGTTCGCCGGCGTCGGGGGTCTCGACCGGGGCGAGCGCGGGGAGGGCGTCCGGGGGGCGGTCGGGCCTGGGCGGAACGACCGGGGGCGGGGCATCGGGGCGCGGGGGCACCGCCGGGGCTTCGTAGGCCGGTTCCGGCGCCTCGGGTGTCGCCGAAGGCGCGTGCGCCGGGTCCGGTGCCGCCGGGGGGTGCCGAGGCGTCCGCGTCGGCGTGTCGCGGGTGTGTACCGCGTCGGCCGCTCGGGCCGGCTCCGCCGTCTCGTCGAGCGAGGTGGGGGGCGTGCCCGACGGCGCGGGCGGCTGCTCGAAGGGATGCTCGAAGGGCCCGGAGCGGGGTCCGAGCAGGCTCTCCACGCCGGCCCACGGGCCGGCTCGGACCACCGCCCAGGGCGCCGACGAGCCGCGCTCGTTTTCCGGCATTTCGGTCACGGTCCCCATGCTGCCCGCGCGACCGCGATCCGGGCCGCATATGCCCGCCGAGCGGGGCAAGACACCCCATTTGCTCGATCGCAAGCATTTAATATGCATTTTCGGTCGACCCTCGGGTACCTCAGCCCCTCATGGGCATCGACGACGAGCACACGGTCCCGCGCGCGAGCGCCCCGGGGTTCGACGCCCTGGTCGCGGCGACCGCCCCCGACATCGCGCGTTACACGTTCCTGTTGACCGCGAGCCCCACACGAGCCGCGCACGTGACCCGGCACACCTTCGCCCGGGTCTGGCGCGACCTGCCGGACGCGGCGGACACCCCGGCCGACGCCGCCTACGTCCGCACCGTCGCCGGCGACCTCGCGCTGGGCCGCCGGTTCCTGGTCCGCCGGGCGCTGTGGCGGCTCGTACCGCACCCCGACCGCACCGCCCGGGTGGTCCCGCACGCCGACGACGACACGCGGCGCGACCAGGACGTCGCGCTCCTGCGCGCGCTCCAGCGGGTGCCCGCGCACCGGCGCCGGGTCTTCGTCCTGCGACACCTGTTCGGGTTGTCCCCGGAGCAGGTGGCGGCCGAGACCGAGGCGACCACCGAGGTGACCCGGATCCGGCTGATACACGCCCACGAGGACCTCGCCGACCGGATCCCGGCGATCACCGGCCCGTCGCCGAACTGCGCCGAGGCACACGCGTTCCTGAGCACGCTCACCCGCGACCTGGCCGCCCGCCACGCGCCGGAAGTCCCGCAGGCCCACGCCGCGCGCGTGGGCAGCCGGGCACGGACCGCGACGCTGGTCACCGTGGTGGTCGCGGCGATCCTGGCGCTCTTCGTCGCCGCGCTCCCCCGGCTGCTCACCCCGGGCACCTCCCGCGACTCGCGCGGGGGCGACCGGGTACGGCCGCTCACCGGCCCGGAGGCGGCCCGCCCGGTGCCGCCGATGCCCGCGTCGGCGGACGACAGCCCGCCGGCGCCCGCTGCGGCCCCGCCCGCGCCCGTGGAGCGCACGCAGGCGCCGACCGAGGCACCGGCCACGCCCGAGGCGCCCGCGCCGCCGTCCCCCGCGGCCCCCCTGCCGCCCGCGGACGGGCAACCGGCCCCCGGTGTGACGCCGGCCCCCGCCGCCCCGGAGCGGCTCGCGCCGCTGCTTCGACCGGCGACGCCCACCGGTGCCCGGACCACGACCGGGACGGCGGCCGACCTGCGGGCGGGCACGGGGGCCGCGGCGACCGGCCCGGCCTCGCTGCTGGCCCCGGAGCGGGCCTTCGTCCTCGACACGAGTTGCGTGAACAACGGGCTGCGCCGGCCGGCGCAGCCCTGACGGGCCGGGGAAGGCACGACGCCCCGCATCCCACCGGAAACGGCGGGGTGCGGGGCGTCGTCGGTGACCGGGTGGGTCAGCCGGCCATGATCTCGCGCATCAGGCGCGCCGTCTCGGACGGCGTCTTGCCGACCTTGACGCCGACGGCCTCGAGCGCGTCCTGCTTGGCCTGCGCGGTGCCCGAGGAGCCCGAGACGATGGCGCCGGCGTGGCCCATGGTCTTGCCCTCGGGGGCGGTGAAGCCCGCGACGTAGCCGACGACCGGCTTGGTGATGTGCTCGGCGATGTAGGCCGCGGCACGCTCCTCGGCGTCGCCGCCGATCTCGCCGATCATCACGATCGCGTCGGTGTCCGGGTCGTCCTGGAACGCCTGGAGGCAGTCGATGTGCGTGGTGCCGATGATCGGGTCGCCGCCGATGCCGACGGCGGTCGAGAAGCCGATGTCGGCCAGCTCGTACATCATCTGGTAGGTCAGCGTGCCCGACTTGGACACCAGACCGATCCGGCCCGGCTTGGTGATGCTGGCCGGGATGATGCCCGCGTTGGACTGACCGGGGGTGATCAGGCCGGGACAGTTCGGGCCGATGATCCGGGTCTTGTTGCCCTTGGCGCCGGCGAGCGCCCAGAACTGCGCGGTGTCGTGCACCGGCACGCCCTCGGTGATCACCACGGCGAGGCCGATGCCGGCCTCGATCGCCTCGACCACGGCGTCCTTGGTGAACTTCGGCGGCACGAAGACCACGGTGACGTCGGCGCCGGTGGCCTCCATGGCCTCGGCCACGGTGCCGAATACCGGTACCTCGGTGCCGTCCACGTCGACCGTGGTACCGGCCTTGCGCGGGTTCACGCCACCGACGATGTTCGTCCCGGAGGCGAGCATCCGGTGGGTGTGCTTCATCCCCTCGGAGCCGGTCATGCCCTGGACGATGACCTTGCTGTCCTTGGTCAGGAAGATAGCCATGCTGGGTCGGTCTCCCTTACTTCGCGGCAGCGAGCTCGGCGGCCCGCTCGGCCGCGCCATCCATGGTGTCCACCTGCTGGACCAGCGGGTGGTTCGCGTCGGTCAGGATCTGCCGACCCAGCTCCGCGTTGTTGCCGTCCAGTCGCACGACGAGCGGCTTGGTGACCGCCTCGCCCTTCTGCTTCAGCAGTTCGAGCGCCTGCACGATGCCGTTCGCGACCGCGTCACACGCGGTGATGCCGCCGAAGACGTTGACGAAGACCGACTTGACGTCGGCGTCGCCCAGGATGATCTCCAGGCCGTTCGCCATCACCTCGGCGGACGCGCCGCCGCCG
This sequence comes from Embleya australiensis, assembly GCF_051903075.1. Lineage (NCBI taxonomy): Bacteria > Bacillati > Actinomycetota > Actinomycetes > Kitasatosporales > Streptomycetaceae > Embleya > Embleya australiensis. Next base: position 4,637,726 of record NZ_CP182422.1, on the reverse strand, counting down.
ATGTCGAGGAAGTTGGCGGGCTTGACGCCGCCGTGGTTCTCCCCGGCGTACGCGACCACGTCCAGCGTGGACATGACCAGGCCCGCGCCGTTGCCAATGATGCCGACCGAACCGTCGAGCTTGACGTAGTTCAGACCCTTGGCCTTGGCCGCCGCCTCCAGCGGGTCGGCCGCGTCCTTGTCCTCGAGCGCCTCGTGGTCGGGGTGGCGGAAGTCGGCGTTCTCGTCGAGCGAGACCTTGCCGTCCAGCGCGATGATCTTGCCCTCTTCGGACTTGATCAGCGGGTTCACCTCGACGAGCGTGGCGTCCTCTTCGACGAAGACGGTCCACAGCGTCTTGAGGGTCGCGACGATCTGGTCGTGCAGCTCGGCCGGGAACTTCGCCGCCTCGACGATCTCGCGGGCCTTGGCCTCGGTCACGCCCTCGATCGCGTCGACCGGGATCTTGGCGAGCGCGTCGGGGTTCTCCTCGGCGACGACCTCGATCTCGACGCCGCCCTCGACGGACGCCATCGCGAGGAAGGTGCGGTTGGTGCGGTCGAGCAGGAACGAGACGTAGTACTCGTCCACCGGCTTGGCCAGCCCGGCCAGCATGACCTTCTTGACGATGTGGCCCTTGATGTCGAGGCCGAGGATCTGCTCGGTCTTCTCGACGACCTCGTCGGTGCTGAAGGCCAGCTTCACGCCGCCGGCCTTGCCGCGGCCACCGACCTTCACCTGAGCCTTGACGACGGCCTTGCCGCCCATGCGCTCGGCGGCGGCCCGTGCCTCCTCCGGCGTGAAGACGACTTCACCGGGCAGAACCGGCACACCGTGCTTAGCGAAGAGATCCCTCGCCTGGTACTCGAACAGGTCCACGCGGGTCCGTCCTTGTGATCGCGATCGGATATGCGGAACATGCGCAGCCGCGTCCGTCGTCGCGCAGGTCCGGCAGGCTCGCCCCCGGTTCCGGTGGACGGCGTCCGCACGCGTAGCTGATCCGCCTTGCAGGCTATCGGGCAGGAGTGCGGGGGCCGAACCAGGGTCCGGGTCACATTCCGCGGGCGGCGCCGGACCTCGGCTTCGCCGTGCGTCCGAATCCGCCCGTTTACGCCTGTTCCACCGTGACACAGGGAACACACCCGAACGGAACGTGACGACCCGATGTGGCCGATCCCACGCCCGAGCCCCACGGTCGATAGTCACACTTATCCGGAACTCCGACATACGAACGAACGGACGGCCACGATGGACGCGCAAGCCAATCCCGACGAAGGAGCCGAGATGACCGCGCTCGCACATGAGTCGCCGATCGCCTCGACACTCGACGACTTCACCACCCGTCCCACCGCCTTCATCGCCGCACTGCCGCTCCCGGACGGCGTACGTGTGGAGTTCATCGAAAGGAACTACTACATGTCGCCCCCGGCCAACGCCGAGCACAACAGGTGGGCGGTCGACCTGATCGTGCAGTTGCGTGCGGCAGGTATCGACGCGGCTCTGATCGGCAACGGGTACTGCTCGGAACCCGCCGGGGAGAAGCACGTGACCGGCGCCTTTATCCCGGATTTCGAAATCCCCTACCGCCGCCCGAACGAGGCGGACGAGGCGTATCGGAGCAGCCACGACGGTTGGTACCCGGCGAGCATGCTCCACCTCGTCGGCGAGATCACGTCCCCGAGCAACGCACGGATCGATCGGGAGGAGAAATACCGTACCTACGCTCGCGCCGGCATCCCCGTCTATCTCCTCATCGATCGGGAAAAGGGCCTCGCCATCTGCCACTCGGAGCCGGTAGATCGCGGAGAGGAGTCCTACTACCGAGTGGCCGACCCGGTCAAGCTGGGCGAGAAGGTGCAACTCCCCGACGGCCTCCCCGCCCTGGACACCGCCAAGTTGAACTGACCGTCCGTAACACCTGCGCCGCAACGGCAGGCTCACAGTACGTACCGGCCACTCCTACGCTGCCGGCACCGGGAGGGGCAGGCCCTGGAGTGCGGCGGCCATGACCTCCGGGAACAGGTCGGGGGTGCAGGCGAAGGCGGGGGTGCCGAGCGCGGACAGGGCCGCGGCGTTGGCGTGGTCGTAGGCCGGGGCGCCCTCGTCGGAGAGGGCCAGCAGGGTGACGAAGGTGGTGCCGGCGGCCTGCATGCTCGCCGCACGGCGGAGCATCTCGTCCCGCACACCGCCCTCGTACAGGTCGCTGATCAGCACGACGACCGTCTCCGTCGGCCGGGTGATCAGCGACTGGCAGTAGGTCAGCGCGCGGTTGATGTCGGTGCCGCCGCCGAGACGGGTGCCGAAGAGCACGTCGACCGGGTCGTTCAGTCGGTCGGTCAGGTCGACCACGCTCGTGTCGAAGACCACCAGCGAGGTCCGCAGCGCGTGCATCGAGCCGAGCACGGCGCCGAACACCGACGCGTAGACCACCGAGGCCGCCATCGAGCCGGACTGGTCGACGCACAGGATCACGTCCTTGTGCACCCCGTGCCGCCGGCGCCCGTAGCCGACCAGGCGCTCCGGCACGATCGTGCGGTGCTCGGGCTGGTAGTGGCCGAGGTTGGCCCGGATCGTGGCGTTCCAGTCGATGTCCCGCGGGCGCGGGCGGTGCACCCTGGTCGAGCGGTCGAGCGCGCCTCGGACCAGGCTCGTGGTGCGTTGCGCGACCCGGCGCTCCAGGTCGTCGACGACGCGGCGGACCACCGCGCGGGCGGCCTCCTTCGTCGCCTCGGGCATCAGCGCGGTGAGCGCGAGAAGGGTGCCGACCAGGTGCACGTCGGGTTCGACCGCGGCCAGCATCTCCGGCTCCAGGAGCAGCCGGGTCAGGTCGAGCCGCTCGATCGCGTCCTGCTGGAGGATGCTCACCACGCCCGCCGGGAAGTAGGCGCGGATGTCGCCGAGCCAGCGGGCCACCGACGGCGCGGAGGCACCGAGGCCGCCGGCGCGCGGCCCGGTCGCCCGGCGGCTGCCGCGCGGGGCCTGGGTCTCGGGGCGGTACAGCGCGCTCAGCGCCTGGTCGATCCGGGCGTCGTCGCCGGTGAGCCCGTGGCCGGTGCCGTCGGGTTCGCCGCCGAGTACCAGGCGCCAGCGGCGCAGCCGTTCGTCGTCGGCCTCGCTCGTCACGGGGTCGCCTCCCGGTGTGCCAGGCCCAGGATCCCGGCCAGCAGTGGCAGTACGGCGTCGGCGCGCGCGCCGTCGAAGTGCTCGGCGGTGGCGATCGGGACGACGGCCCGCGCCGGGGTGCGGATGCGCTCGCCGAGCAGCCGGCGCTCGGGCGCGGCGAAGCCGGCGAAGGTGCGGCGCAGCAGCGGCAGGATCTCCACGAACAGGTCGTCGGGGGTGCCGGTGATCCAGGCGTCGACCAGGTCGAGGAGTCCTTCGTCGTGGATCAGCAGCATGCCGCCGCCGGCCAGGAATCCCTCGATCCAGGCCGCCGATTCGCGATGCGGGACGCCCCGGGTGAGGGCGCGGGCCAGGCGGGGCGCCGCGTCCTCCGGCGCGAGGCGGCCCCGGTCGAGCAGCAGGCGGGTGGCGCGGCCGGTGAGCAGGCCGGGCAGGTTCTCCCGGTCGGCGAGCCGCCGCAGGGTGGCGTACCACTCGTCCTGTCGGCGCTCAGGGAGCAGTTGTACGGCGGCGTGCACGTCGTCGAGGCGACGGCGCATCGCGGCGGCGCCGTCGTGGTCCAGTCCGGCGCAGGCCGCGGGCAGCCCGACGCAGATCCGGACCACCAGGCCGGCCACGACGGTGTCGAGCGCCGAGGTGTCGGTGCCCCGGACGTCGCCGTAGCGCAGCGCCCGCACCAGTCCCGGCAGCGCCTCGGCGAGCCGGCCGACGTCGGCGTCCAGGGCGGCGCGCCGGTCGAGCACGCGCATGATCACCGGCAGCGCGTCGGGCAGGTCGGCGCGCAGGCAGCGTTCGGCGACCTCGGTGACGTCGGCGAGCGATTCGGCCCGGATCGCCAGGTCGCTCGCGCGCGCCTCGGCCGCGGCGACCACGGTGGTCCCCCACACGCCCGCCTCGGCCACCCGGATCGCCAACTCCGGCTGCCAGTCCAGGCGCCAGGTCTCGCGGAAGGTGCCCCGGCTCTCCCGGCCCGGGACCGGCACGCCCCACGGGACGTCGAGCAGGGCGAGCCGGTTGAGCAGTCGGCTGCGGTCGGCGTGCGAGTCCTTGCGCAGGTCGAGTTCCAGTTCGCGGGCGGCGGGCTCGGGCCGGAGCCGCAGTCGGCGCTGCTCGCGGGTGAGGTCGCGCTGGAGGGGTACGGCGGGCACCGTCGGCGGCACCTCGCCGATCACGTCGCCGACCACGAGAGCGTCGTGCACCAGCGCGAGCGGCCCGGTGACGCCGTCGCACATCACCGCGCGGACCGCTTCGAGAGTCTCGTCCAGACCGGCCAGCGGTCGTCCGCGCAGCGCGGCGAGCGCGTCGGCGTGGCGGGTCGCCTCGATCACATGCGCGGAGGAGACCGGGTGGCCCGCCTCGCGCAGCAGCCCGGCGATCCGGACGAACCAGCGGGGCAGCGGGTCGGGCTCGGCGGCGGTGTCGAACAGGTGCCGGTACCAGCCCGGGGACGCGACGCCGGCCCCGTAGCCGGAGCTCTGCGCGAGGCGGTGGTGGGTCCACGGCACCCACGTGGTCTCGACCTTGACGGCGGCCCGGTGCGGCGCGAGCAGCGCGCGGTCGGCGGCGGCGGAGGGCGGGTCGGCGAGCGCGGGCACGTGCCAGGCGCCGCACACCACGGCGATCCGGGTGTGCCCGGCCCGGCGCGCGGAGCGGATGCACTGGCGCATGTACGCCTCGCGCAGTCGCTCGATGTCGGGCTCGGCGCTCGGGCCCGGGTCGACGGCGGGCCGCTCGTCCTCGCGCAGCGCGGCCATCGCCTCGGCGAGCGCCGCGAACGGCCGCAGCGGGTCGTCGGCGGGCGGGCGGTGCTCGATCACGTCCTCCCACCAGTGCTCGGCGTCGTCCCGACCGGCCAGTCGGGCCAGCGCGGCGATCGGGTCCACCGGGGGCGGCACGGGATCGGCCGGCTCGTCGCTCTCGCGCTCGCGGCGGGCCCGGTCGAGGGTGAAGGACACCGCGACCGGCAGGTCGATGAACCGGACCGGGACACCGTGCTCGCTCGCGTGGGTGATGGCCACCCACTCGGGGCTGAAGTCGGCGTACGGCCAAAAGCCGGCCTGCGCGGGATCGTCGACCGCGTGCGCGAGCAGCGCGACGGGCGGACGCAGGCCCGGCTCGGCGGCGAAGGACAGCAGCGGGTCGGCCTCGGGCGGACCCTCGATCAGCACGATGTCGGGCCGCAGCCGGGCCAGTGCGGCGCCGACCGCCCGGGCCGAGCCGGGGCCGTGGTGCCGCACGCCGAGCAGGATCGGTCGCGCGGCCGGGGGCCGCGCCATCAGACCGGGTCCGCGTCGCGGCAGGCCCGGTAGAAGTCCTGCCAGTCGGCGCGCGGGCGCACCGCGGTCTCCAGGTATTCGCGCCAGACCAGGGTGTCGGCGCCCGGGTCCTTGACCACCGCGCCCAGGATCCCCGCCGCCACGTCGGCCGAGCGCAGCACACCGTCGCCGAAGTGCGCGGCGAGCGCGAGGCCGCCGGTGACCACGGAGATCGCCTCGGCGGTGGACAGCGGCCCGGACGGGGTCTTCAGCCTGGTCCGCCCGTCTTCGGTGAGGCCGGCGCGCAGTTCCCGGAACACCGTGACCACACGCCGCAGTTCGGCCTCGGCACCGGCCACCGGCGGCAGTTCCAGGCCCGAGCCGAGCTGGGCCACCCGGCGGCTGACGATCTCCACCTCCGCGTCGGCGGTCGCGGGCAGCGGGAGCACCACGGTGTTGAACCGGCGGCGCAGGGCCGAGGAGAGTTCGTTGACCCCTCGGTCGCGGTCGTTGGCGGTGGCGATCAGGTTGAACCCGCGCACCGCCTGCACCTCGTCGTTCAACTCCGGTACGGGCAGGGTCTTCTCGGACAGGATGGTGATCAGCGAGTCCTGCACGTCGGCCGGGATGCGGGTCAACTCCTCGACCCGGGCGACCAGTCCGCGGCTCATCGCACGCATCACGGGGCCCGCCACCATGGCCGCGCGGCTGGGCCCGTGCGCGAGCAGTTGGGCGTAGTTCCAGCCGTAGCGGATGGCCTCCTCGGGAGTGCCGGCGGTGCCCTGCACCAGCAGTGTGGAGTCACCACACACGGCGGCGGCCAGATGCTCCGACACCCAGGTCTTGGCCGTGCCCGGCACCCCGAGCAGCAGCAGCGCGCGGTCGGTGGCCAGCGTGGTGACGGCGACCTCGACGATCCGGCGCGGCCCGATGTACTTGGGCGAGATCACCGTGCCGTCGGGCAACGTGCCGCCGAGCAGGTAGGTGGCCACGGCCCACGGCGACAGCTTCCAGCGTGGCGGCCGGGGCCGCTCGTCGGCGGCGGCCAGCGCCGCCAACTCCCCGGCGAACGCGTCCTCCGCGTGCGCCCGAAGCACACCCTGATCGACCTGCGCACCCGATTCGGCAGACACGCCCACCACGGCTCCCCCAGCGCTCGAACAAACCCGAACAGGGACAAGTCTGCCGCCCGGGTCCGACACGCCGAGGCGCCGAGGGGGTCAGAGGTGATCGAGCAGAAACGCGGTCTCGATGGTCGCGTCGAACGGCTCGGGCAGCCGCACCGGACGTCCGGCTCGCACTCGTTCGGTGAACGTGTAGCGCCCGTCGACCGGCTCGAAGCACACGATCACCTCGTGCTCCCGCCGATCGACGATCGCCATCACCGGCACTCCGGCGCGCGCGTATTCGTCGGGCTTCTCCCGCAGATCGATTCGGCGGGTGCTGCCCGAGGTCACCTCGACGAACATCCAGACTCCGGAGGCGGACATCGCGTGCCCGTCCCGGAATTCGGCTTTCTTGCGCGGATCGAGAACCACGAGGTCGGGTGTGCGCTCGGTACCGATTCCCACCACGAAGGCAATGCCTTCCAGCACGAGCACCTCTGCCGGAAGCAACGGTTCGAGCACGTGCCGCAGACCCGTGAGGATCCGGGCGTGCTCCCAGTCCGGCGATGCCTGCATGACCAGACCGGCCGTCGACGCCTCCCACCGCACGCCCTCGGGAAACTCACCCGAGTCGCGCAGCATCCGCAAGGCCGCCAGGCGCATGTCCCCCAATGGGTCGATCTGATCCGCGTCGTCGGTCACAGCCTCATCATCTCGCGACGAGGCCCGTCGATGCGGACATCGGACGAACACGGGGAAAACGTGCCGCCCGCACCGTCGCCACCGCCCTTCCGCACGAGGACGGATCGGCTCAGCCGTCGAGCAGTTCCGCGCGCATCGTCGCGCGGTAGCGCAGGGTCGCGGCCAGGGTCCGGAAGGCTTTGGGCCATTCGCCCTCGCCCTCGGCGAGGCGGTCCACGCGGTCGACCATCGACGGGTCCAGGCCGCGACCGGCCACGTCTCGGGCGCCGCTGAAGCTCCAGGGGTACGCGCCGGAGTCGGCCGCCGTGGCGAAGGCGTCCAGGACCGCGTCGCCCAGGGGGAGCGGCCACGGGGTCGGGCAGTTGGTGAGCAGTTGCAGGGCCTCGGACAGGCCGTGCGCGGCGATGTGGCGGGCCACGTGGTCGGCGCACTCGGCCGGCGGCAGCACGGTGAGCAGGCGGGTGGGCGCACCGCGGCCGGCCAGTGCCCGGGCCCATTCGACGTCGCGCTGGAGCACCGCCGCGCGGGCCCACCCCTCGCGGACGTCCTCGGCGAACCGGCGCGGCAGCGCACGGGCCGCGATCTCCTCGGGGCTCGCCCCGAACACCTCCCGCCACACCGACAGCGGCGTGGCCGCGACGACCTCGCCCAGCCACCACGAGTGGTCCTCGCGTCCGGTCGGCGAGGACCGGTCGATGCCGTCCCGCACCATCGCCTCGTCGCACTCGCCCGGCGGCACCACAAGGACCCGACCCGCGCCGTCGGGCCGCAGGCAGGCCCGGCCGCGCGCGCTCATCCGGGCCACGAACGCCGATCCGGGCAGCGCGCCGAGGCGTCGCGCCGCGGCCACCCGGACCACCTTGGCCCGATCGTCCAACGCCGCCTCCAGGAACGCCTCGTCGCCCGCCGTCGCCCCGGTGCCCAGCGCCTCGACGAACACCGCGCGGTCCTCGGCCGGTTCGGCCCGCCAGGTCCGGGCCAGCAACTCCCTGGCCCCGTCCGGGTCTGCCGCCCGCAACACCGCGAACGCGGCCAGCCGCTCGCCGAACCGGCCGTGCCGCCACAGGTCGATCGGGTCGTCGGGATCCTTGGCCGCGATCCGGGTCAGCCAGGCCCACTCCGGGTTGAGCCCGGCCAGCCAACGCCCCCTCGGCCCGGCGAGTTCGGCCACGATCGCCCGCAGGTCGGTGCGCGAGCGGGCCGCGGTCAACAGGGCCGGCAGTTCGGACTCGGGTGCCCGCAGGCCGGCCGTCCGGGCCAGGGCGAGCCATTCCGGCAGGAAGTCCATCCCGTCGCCTTCGAGCAGGATCCGCAGCCGCACCCGGGCCGGCTCCGGCACGGACGGTCGCGGGTCCACCTCGGCGCACGGCTCCGGCGGCGCGCCCGCGGGGGCCCGTCGGCCCGCCCGCCGATGCACCATCACGATCGCCGCCAGGTCGAGCAGTCGCACCGCCTCGTCGGTCCGGTCCACGCCCGCGGCCAACTCGCCCAACGCGCCCTCGGCCGGCCATTCCGCGGCCCTGCGCCGCCCGGTGCCCACCAGTGCCGCCGACACCAGGTCGTCCCACACCGGATCCGCGACCCGCATCCGAACTCCCCTCCCACACATGGCGATCGGCCGCCGAAGATCGGCGACGGCGTCGATCCTCCGACCCGATCGGGCCGGGCGGCGGCGGACCGATGACAGCGAGACGGCACAGCGAGCCGCCGACAGCGGACCGGCCACCGCGGATCGACTACAGCGGCACGGCTTGGCCCTCGTGCCACGCGGTCACCGGGACGAATCCGCGCGCGCCGTACTCGCCGAACACGGTCAGCCCCGTGCCGCCGGACATCGCGGACAACCGCCACAGCGCCTGTTCGCCGGTCCGGGCCCGGTCCACCGGCAACCAGAACCCGTCCGCGCCGGCGATTCGCCACCCCATCGGCTCCGGCACCGCGACCACGTCGGCGAGCACCACCGGCCACGCCTCCAGCCAGGGCTCGCGGCGCAGCGCCTCGGCGTAGGCCAGAGTCGCCTCCTCGGGTCCCACCCCGGCCGGCTCCGCCCCGGCGGCCGGCTCACCGGTCCGCTCGCCCAGCGCCACCCGCAGCGGCACCGCGTCGTCGTGGAAGGCCGCGTCGGCCTCGATGGTGCGCCCCACGGGCAGCGCCAACTGCGGCGCACGCCCCTGCGGTCCGAAGGCCAGCACCAGCGCGGGCCGGCCCGACCCGGTGCCGCGCAACCAGATCCGCCGCTCGGTCAGCCCGCCGTCGACGCTGTCCCGACTGCCGAGCACCAGCCACCGATCGTGCACCGCGGTGCCCTCGGCCCGCGCCGCCCGCAGCACGTCCTCCGCGTCCACGGTCCAGCCGATGCGCGCCCGCAATCCGGCCACCAGGGACGGATCCAGGTCGTCGGCGTGTTCGTGGGCGCGCAGGAGCAGCCACAACTCGGCGTAGTCCTCCAGCAGTCGGCCCGGCCAGCCCTCCGCCCCGGACGCGGGTATCGCGCCCGCCGCGCGCAACCGGGCGGCCAGGCCCGGAGCCTTGGCGTCGACCATGCGCTCCGCGATGCCGTCCCACATCGCGTATCCCTCACGTTCGGTGCCCGCCAGGCCCTGGTGCACCCGATCGGCCAGCCATCGGCGCAACCGCTCGGTGCCCTCGGCGACTTCGGCCGCCCGCCGCTCGGCCCGCCGCCGGGCCGCGGCGGGATCGGCCAGACCGGCCCGCTCCCGCCGCCCGGCCGCCGGGGCGTCGACCCAGTCGGGCACGCCCGCCCCGACCGGCACCGCGGCCGGATCGTTCGCCCACAGGAGCAGCAGGCCGAGGGCGTGTACGCAGGGAAAGCCCGGTCCGGGACACGAACATCGCCCCGTGGGACCGGCGGGATCGACCACCGTGCGGTAGGCCGCCGCGCCGCCGCCCGACCCCCAGATCGGACCGCCGGCGGCCGTCGAGGCACCGGTGGCCGACCACGACTCCGGTCTCGCGAGGGCGCTCCCGGCCGTGCGTGCTGCGGCGTCGGGGGCCAGTGCCAACACCCGTTCCGCGGTCCACCGTTGCTGCATGACGGCCACGGTACGGGCCCGCACCGACACGTGTGTGCGAGCCCGTCGAACCCGCGGAGCGCGCCGGGCCGAATGTCCGCATCCGAGCGAAGTGCCCGGTCAGGCGGCGGTGGTCGCCACGTGTGCGCGCACCCAGTCGACGATGTCGGTGGTCGGCGCGCCCGGGGTGAACACCGCCGCGACACCGATCCGGCGCAGCTCGGGGACGTCCTCCTCCGGGATGATCCCGCCGCCGAACACCAGGATGTCCTCGGCCTCGCGCTCCTTGAGCAGTTCGATCACCTTGGCGAAGAGCGTCATGTGCGCGCCGGAGAGCACCGACAGACCGATCGCGTCGGCGTCCTCCTGGATGGCCGTCTCGACGATCTGGACCGGGGTCTGGTGCAGCCCGGTGTACACCACCTCGAAGCCCGCGTCGCGCAGTGCGCGCGCGACCACCTTGACCCCACGATCGTGTCCGTCGAGCCCGGGCTTGGCCACGACGATCCTGATCGGTCCGGGAACACCCATCACTGCCTCCATGTACATAGCGAAGCCCTCGCCCGGAGCGTAACCCCCGCTCGGTCGGCGCACGGGCGGCGGTCGACGGCGTCCGCCCGGACGGGTGCCGCCGAAGCGGACCGCATCACCCGCCCGGCCGCCTGACCTGCGGTTCCGATCGCGAGGATTGTCCTGTGAACGTCAAGGGAGCTACAGTCCGTTTCCGACCGACCCCCGAGACGTAAGGCGACGTAGGTGACGGACGTTCGCTACCCGAGTGCGGAGCAGCAGGCTCGCCACGGGTCGGACACCGAGGGTGCGTATTCCCCCTACGGCTCGTCCGACCCGGCCCACGGCGGCTACGACCAGGGCTACGGGTACGGCGCGAACGCCTACTCGGCCGACCCGAGCGGCGGTTGGCCCGCGGTCGACGCATCGGGTGGCTGGGGTGTACCGGCACCCGCGTACGACGGATACGACACCGGCACCGGCTACCCCGCGGCGACCGGCTACGCATCCGGCGGGTACGCCGCCGTCGACCACTCCGGCACCCAGTACTCCGCCGTCGGCTACGACACCACGGGCCAGGGCACGGGCGGCTACGACACCTCGGGGTATCAACCCGCCTACGACGCCTCGGGATACGTCCAGGTGCCGGGCCGGGACGGCTACGGCAACGGCTCGTCGGACGGCCACACCGGGACCTACGACGCCTCCGGCGGCCATGCCGCGACCGGCGCCTACGGCTACTCGGCGGTCCAGGACACGGGCTACGGCACGCAGACCCAGACCTGGGCGGTCGCCGACACCGCGGTGCAGGATCCGGCGCCGGCCCCGTACGTCGACCCCGCCTGGGACGGCGGCTCGAACACCGGTATGTGGTACGCCGCTTCGGACACCGCCGCGTGGGAATCCGACACCTGGTACTCCCCCGTCCCGGTGCGCGACGACGCCGACAAGTGGTCGGGCGGCAACCGCTCGACGACGGACCTGTTCGACGACGGCACCACCCGTGCGCCGGTCGAGCCCGCGTTCGATGTCGACGACCATGACCGCAGCGTGCCGGCCCGCACCGACACCGGGGCCGACGCGGACGACGCGCGCGACGAGCGGCGGGCCGAGCCGGCCGGGAAGCCGAAGGTCAAGGCCGCCAAGGAAGCCAAGGAGCCCGCCGACAAGACCCGGGTGAAGCGCAAACGCGCGTTCCCGCTCACCGCCGGCGCCCCGCTCGCGGTGATGGGCGCGGCGGCGATGGCCGTCGCGGCGGTCGGCGGCCTGCACACCGCGGGCGCCGAGACCAAGGACGCGGACCCGGTGGCCGGCGGCGAGGACCTGCCGCTGATGTCGCCGATGGACAAACAACTGGTGGATCTCCAGGTCGGCGCCGAGGACTTCGCCGAGCGCGCCAGTCGCGCGCAGACCCGGGTCTCGCTCCAGGAGCGCCAGGAACAGGCCCAGCAGGACCAGGAAGCCGAGCGCAAGCGCCGGGAGTCCCTCAGGCCCAAGTACGTGCTCCCGGTCGCCCAGAAGGGCCTCAGCGCCTATTTCGGCTCCTCCGGCTCGCGCTGGGCGCACACCCACACCGGCATCGACTTCCCGGTGGACCTGGGCACCCCGGTGCTCGCGGTGATGGACGGTGTGGTGCGCACGCAGGTGAACACGGCGTACGGGAACATGGTGATCCTGACCGGCAAGGACGGCACCGAGACCTGGTACTGCCACCTGACCCGGGCCAAGATCCGCTCCGGTCCGGTCAAGGCGGGCGACGTGATCGCCTACAGCGGCGACACCGGCAACAGCACCGGCCCCCACCTGCACTTCGAGGTCCGCCCCGGCGGCGGCGCCCCGATCAACCCGCTGCCCTGGCTGCGGGCGAACGGCCTCGACCCGACCTGAGCGCGGCGCGCGGCGGGGATCCGGGACCTATCGTGGACGGATGAGCTCATCCGAGGCGCAGTTCACCGCCGAGACCGGCAACCGTGGCGAATTCGTCCGACAGGCCAACCGGTTCACCGGGCGGCCGGAGCCGGAGCGCGGGCGATATCAGCTGGTCGTGTCCCTGGCCTGCCCGTGGGCGCATCGGGCGATCATCGTCCGTCGGCTGCTCGGGCTCGAGGACGCACTGGGTCTGTCCGTGGTGGACCCGATCCGGGACGAGCGCGGGTGGCGGTTCACCAACCACCCCGACGGACGCGACCCGGCGACGGGGCTGGCGTTCCTCGCCGACGCCTATCGGGCCAGTGACCCCACCTACGCCGGTCGGGTGACCGTACCCGCGATCATCGATCTGACCACCGGGCACGTGGTCACCAACGACTATCCGCAGATCACCCTCGACCTCTCCACCCGCTGGACCGCGCTGCACCGGGCCGGCGCGCCCGATCTGTACCCCGAGCACCTGCGCGCGGAGATCGACGCGATCAACGCGGACGTGTTCCGGGACGTGAACAACGGCGTGTACCGGTGCGGGTTCGCCACCTCGCAGGACGCCTACGAGGAGGCGTTCGACGCGCTGTTCGCCCGGCTGGACCTGCTGGAGAAGCGGCTCGGCGGGCAGCGCTTCCTGGTCGGCGAGTCGATCACCGAGGCGGACATCCGGCTGTTCACCACGCTGGTCCGGTTCGACGCGGTCTACCACGGCCACTTCAAGACCAACCTGCGCAAGCTGACCGAGTACCCGGTCCTGTGGGCCTACGCCCGCGACCTGTTCCAGACCGAAGGCTTCGGAGACACGGTCGACTTCGACCACATCAAGCGCCATTACTACGTCACACACAACGCGATCAACCCAACCGGAATCGTCCCAAAGGGCCCCGACCCAACCCTGTGGCACACCCCACACGACCGCGGCTGAGCACACCCGCGACGCACGGCGCGGGGGCGCGGAGGCGTGACGCGGAAGCGTGACGCGAGGCGCGCGCGGACGCGGTACGGGGCTCGGCGCGCGCGGCGGGAACGCAATACGGGACGCGGCGCGGAGGTGCGGGGTGACGCGGAGACGCGGGCGCGGAGGTGGGGGCGCGGGAGGCGGGAGCGCGGGGCGGGAACGCAAGGGCGGAGCGCGCGGCGCGGGAACGCGATACGGGACGCCGCGCGTGCCGCGCGCGGACGCGGTACGCGGCTCGGCGCGCGGGAACGGGCGCGGAAGTCCGGGGCGGCGCGAAGACGCGGGCGCGGAGGTGCGGGACGCGGGGACGCAGCGCATGGCGCAGGGCGCGCGGCGCCGGAACGCGATACCGGACGCCGCGCGTGCCGCGCGCGGACGCGGTACGCGGCTCGGCGCACGGAGACGGGCGCGGAGGTCCGGGGCGGCGCGGAGACGCGGGCGCGGAGGTGCGGGGCGCGGTGCCGAACCGAGGCGCGGGCGCGAAGCGGCAGAGGGGCGGGTTCGGAGATAGCGGGTGCGGACCCGGGGCAGTGCCCGCCGCGTACGCGCGAGGGGGCGGGTGGGCTGTCGGCCCACCCGCCCCCTCGTCGTATCGGCCACCCGCGTCGGCTACTTGGTCGGGTCGACGGCCGGCGGGGTGCCGTCCGGGCCGCCGTCGGACGCCGCCGGAGCGGCCGAGGATCCGGCCGGTGAGTCCGGCTCGGCCGGCGCTTCGATCACGGCCAAGATCTCCGTCTCGTCTTCCGCCTCGACCTCGGCATGACTCCCGGCCCCGGCACGGGATGTGACCTCGACCCCGGCTCCGGTCTCGGTGTCGGTCTCGACGTCGGTCCTGAGGTCGGCGCCGGTCTCGATGCCAGTCCTGAAGACCGTCTCGATCTCGCCGCCGGACTCGACATCCGTCCCGAGGTCGGTCCCGGTCTCGGTGTCGGACCCGACGCCAGACCCGAAGCTCGTCCCCATCTCGACGTCGGACTCGATATCCGTCCGGAGGTCGGCCCCAGCCTCGACGTCGGACTCGGCGTCCGTCCCGAAGCGGGTCCCGGTCTCGCTGCCAGTCCCGAGGTCGGCCCCGGTCTCGATGTCGGACTCGGCACCGGTCCCGGAGTCGGTGCCGATCTCAACGCCGGTCCCGAGGTCGGCGTCCGGCCCGAAGCCGGTCCCGGTCTCGGCGCCTGTCCCGAAGGCGGCCCCGGCCTCGGCGCCGGTCCCGAAGGCGGCCCCGGTCTCGGCGCCGGTCACGGAGGTGGTTCCGGTCTCGGCGCCGGTCACGGAGGTGGTTGCGGCCTCGATGCCGGGCTCGATGTCCGTCCCCGGCACCGTGGCGGCCTCGGGGTGGGGCGGCCGGCCTGGGCGGGTTGTCGGGTCCGGGGCGGTCCCGGGGTCGGCTGTCGGACGGGGCTCGGGGTCGGATCCGGCTTTCGGGTTCGGGTTCGGGTTCGTTCCGGTGTTCTCGCCGAGTGGGCCTACGCGCTCCTCGTGTCCGTCTCGGCCCACGAACGCCGTGCCGCCCGGCTCCGGCGGAGCCACCGGCGCGAAGAACCGGGCCGGCGGCGCGGGCGCGTCGGAGCGGCCGGTCGGCACCATCGACCACAGGGCCCCGGCGAGGCCCGCCAGGCCCACCCCGATCGCCGCGGTGGCCAGCGACCACTCGGGGCTCATCAGCGCGTGACCGCCCGCCCGTAGGAGATACGCGATCGCGATGGCGGTGAACACCACACCCGCGATCAGGGCCATCGGGTCGAAGCGCTGCCTGTTCGTCCTCATCGGGATTCGCCCTCCATCCGGGCCACGCCGTTCCTCGGTGTCGTGCTCATCGAGGCAGCCGTCCGTGGTCGTCGTACAGCAGTTCCACCTGGCCCACGCCGACCTTCAGGTCCAGCGTGATCGTGCCGCGCTCCGGCTGCGCGATCGGCTCCAGCGTCTCGCTCCGGTCCGGCCGCCAGCCGTCGTCGCGCCCGCTCGTCGTGCGCACGTCGCCCACGTCGGAGCGGCCCTTGAACACCACCCTGACGTCCTTGGGCACCCACACCTGGATCTGCCCGGCGCCCACCGTGGCCTTGACCGTCGCCGCGCGGGCCGGCCCCAGGTCGAGGCTGCGCAGGTCCAGGTCCATGTCGCCGCCGCCGAGGTGGTACGACGCGGGCAGCGCCGCGACCGAGGTCGGCGTGTACGTGCGCTCCCCCCACGGCCCGGTCAGCGGCACGGTGATCGCGGTCAGCCCGGCGAGCAGCGCGGTGAGCGCGAGGGCGGGCAGGATCAGCAGCCGGGCCCGGCCGAACCAGGTGCCCGCGATCAGGCCCAGTCCGACGACGCCGAGCACGATGGCCACCGCGACGGTGAACGTCACGTCGACCGCGTCGCTGCGGTTGAGCACCCACAGCAGGCCGCCGACCATCGTGGCCACGGACAGCGTGGCCAGCGCCACGTACGAGCGCGGACGCTTCGCACCCTTCCCCGGCTCGGCCGCGACCGGCTTCGCGGGCGGCTTCCCACCCTCCGGCGCCGAGCCGCCACCGGGCGCCTGCCACCACATCGGCGGTCCCGGCGCGGTGTCGCCGGCCGGGACGGTGTCGACCGGCGCGGGAGCGCTCGCCATCGCCGCGACCCCCGCCGTGCGCGCGGCGGCCTCGGACCTGCGTTTCGTGTCGGTCCAGACCATGAACAGGACCACGGCGGTGATCATCATCAGCGGGACCGACGGGCCGAAGCCCGAGTCCAGATACGTGAAGAACAAGGCGACCCCCATCACGGCGACCACGGTGGCGGCCGTCGCCCCGCGGTCGAACTTCCCGGAGAGCACCCGGCGCAGCACCGGCTGCTCCTCTCCACGGGCCGGGATCAACAGCCAGCCCAGGCTGTACACCAGTACGCCCACCCCGCCGAAGAGCGACAGCACCGCGAAGACGATGCGGAAGATCACCGGATCGAGGCCGAAATGCTCGCCGAGCCCGCCGCACACGCCGGAGACCATGCGGTCGTCGACGCTGCGCAGAAGTTGGGGTCGAGTGGTCGTCGTCGTGGGCGCCGCGGACGACCCCGGAGGGCCGCCCGGGACGTCGCCGGCCCGGTCGCCGGCCGAGACACCGGGTTTCATGTCGTCGTTCATGGGTCCATCGTGGCGTGCGCGCGGCCCCGTTCCCATCGGGCTCCGCCCTGGTCGACCCCTGGTCCGACCCTGAGGGGGAATCAGGGTCGGGCCCTGATGCGCCCCGGCTTGCCGGCGTGTGACGATCGGTCGTGTGACCGCCGTATATCCGCCCCCCGCCGCGCCGAACCGGCCCGCGTACCCGACGCCGAAGCTCCGCCGCGCCGCGTCCCACCGGTTCGCCGGCGGCGTCGCGCGCGGCCTGGCCGAGCATCTCGGCGTCGAGGTGGTGGTGCTGCGCGTCGCCTTCGTCGCGCTCGCGTTCTTCGCGGGCCTGGGCGTGGTCCTGTACGCGGCCTTTTGGATCTTCGTACCGCAGAGCGTGACCGACGCCGCCCCGCCGAGCCGCGAGCGCGGCCGGGAGCGGCATCAGGCGCTCGCGCTGATCATCGTGCTGATCGCGGCGACCATGCTCACCGGGCTCGGGACCGACACCGACGCCGGTTCCGGCGACTGGTTGTGGCCGCTGCTCGTGGCCGGGCCCGGAGTGATCCTGCTGTGGCGTCAGGCCGACGAGTCGCAGCGGCAGCGCTGGTTCTCGCTGGACGGGCGCAGCCGGGTGGCGGGTTGGCTGCGCGCCCTGATCGGCGCCACGCTGGTGGTCGCGGGCCTGATCTTCTTCTCGCTCGGCCGCGGCGGTATCGGCGACGCGCTGGCCGCGATGCGCGGCGCGGGCCTGCTCCTGGTCGGCCTGCTGGTCATCTTCGGCCCGTATCTGCTGCGGCAGACCCGCGAGCTGGGCGCCGAGCGCCGGGCCCGCATCCGGGCCCAGGAGCGGGCCGAGGTGGCCGCGCACGTGCACGACTCGGTGCTGCACACGCTGACCCTGATCCAGCGCCAGGTGGAGGACCCGCGCGAGGTGGCCCGGTTGGCCCGGGCGCAGGAGCGCGAGTTGCGGGCCTGGTTGTACCGCCCCGACGGCGAGGAGCCGGACCGCACCTTCGCCGCCGCGCTGCGCGGGGTCGCCGCCGAGGTGGAGGACGCGCACGGGGTGTCGATCGAGATCGTGTGCGTGGGCGACTGCCCGGTCGACGACCGGCTCTCCGCGCTGATCGCCGCCGCGCGCGAGGCGATGGTGAACGCGGCGAAGTACGCGGGCGGCGCGGCGATCTCGGTGTTCGGCGAGGCCGACGAGGACACGGTCACGGTGTTCGTCCGCGACCGCGGGCCCGGTTTCGACCCGGACTCCGTACCCGCAGACCGGCTGGGTGTGCGAGAGTCCGTGCTCGGGCGCATGCGCCGCAACGGGGGCGCCGCGAACATCCGCAGCGAACCCGGCGAGGGCACCGAGGTCGAGCTGGAGATGCGCCGCGCCGACGCCGGCCGGTCCGCTGTGGGAAGGACGAACACGTGAACACCACCGAGACGAGTAGCGCACCCGTCGAGGGCACGCCCCGCACCCGGGTGGTCCTCGTCGACGACCACCGGATGTTCCGCACCGGCGTGCGCGCCGAGATCGGCGAGGCGGTCGAGGTGGTCGGCGAGGCCGACGACGTGGCGAGCGCGGTGGCCGTGGTCACCGAGACCCGCCCCGAGGTGGTCCTGCTCGACGTGCACCTGCCCGGCGGCGGCGGGGTCGAGGTGTTGCGCCGGTGCGCGTCGCTGATCCCGGCGGTGCGCTTCCTGGCGCTGTCCGTGTCGGACGCCGCGGAGGACGTGATCGGGGTGATCCGGGGCGGCGCCCGGGGCTATGTGACCAAGTCGATCACCGGCGACGAGCTGATCCGCGCGATCGGCCGGGTCGGCGAGGGCGACGCGGTGTTCTCGCCGCGCCTGGCGGGCTTCGTACTGGACGCGTTCGCGGCCACCGACGTGCCGCCGATCGACGAGGACCTGGACCGGCTCACCCAGCGCGAGCGCGAGGTGCTGCGGCTGATCGCGCGCGGCTACGCCTACAAGGAGATCGCCCGCCGACTGGTCATCTCGGTCAAGACGGTGGAGACCCATGTCTCCGCCGTGCTGCGCAAGTTGCAGCTGTCCAACCGGCACGAGCTGACCCGCTGGGCGACGGACCGGCGACTGGTCTGACCGGTCGCGGACGCCCGGCACATACGACGACGGCGCCCGTCCTCGGATTCGTTCCGAGGACGGGCGCCGTCGTATGTGCCGGGTGCCCGAGGGCTCTAGCCGGGGCGGATGGCCGCGAGGAACGGCATCGAGTCCAGCGGCGCCTTGGTCACGGTCTTGCCCGGACGCGGGGCATGCACGATCTGGCCGTTGCCGATGTACATGCCCACGTGGCGGTTGTCCGAGTAGAAGAACACCAGGTCGCCCGGCTGGAGGGCGCTCTTGGCGATCCTGGGGCCGTCGTTGATCTGGGTCCAAGTGGTGCGGCTGAGCGAGACGTTCGCCGCCTTCCAGGACGCCTGGGTCAGGCCCGAGCAGTCGTACGAGCCGGGGCCCTCGGCACCGGAGACGTACGGCTTGCCGATCTGTGCCAGCGCGAAGTTGATCGCGGCCTGGGCCCGACCGGACGCCGGGACGCTGGTCGCCGGCGCGGTGTCCTTGTCCTTGTCCCGCGAACTGCGGTCGTTGCCCCGCGTGCTGTCGTTCGCGTGCTCGTCCGAGTCGAGGACTTCCTTCTTCTGCTGCTCGGTGAGCGTGTTGAGCAACCGCTGCGCCTCGGCCAGCTTGGCCTGGATGTCGGTCTTGTTCTTGTTCAGGTCGGTGCGCAGCTTCTCCAGTTCCGCGAGCTGCGAGGAGGCCTCGGTGCGGTCCTGCTGGAGAACTCGGGCCTGCGCCGCGATCTGCTTCAGCTTGGCGGCCTGCTGGCCGTCGAGCTGGGACAACATCTGCGACTTCTGCAGGTAACCCTCGGGGTCGCCGCTGAGCGCGAGCGAGAGCGACGGCGGGAGGCCGCCGCTGCGGTACTGGTTGGCCGCCAGGACACCGATCTGGTCGCGCAGGGCGTTCAGCGCGGCCTGTTCCTCGGTGATCCGGGCCTGCGTCTGGTTCGCGGTGCCCTGCTGCTTCTCGATCTGCTCCTCGACGCCGTTGGCGGCGTCGGTGGCCTTGATCACGTCACTGTGCAGCTGGTTGACGCGGTCCTTGGTCTGCTGGAACGACTGCGCGGGATCCGCGCTCGCGGTGCCGGCGAAGGTCATCACGCCGGTCATCGTCGCGGCGGCCGTAACGACGGTCGCGGCGGTACGCACGGCGGTGCGCGGCTTGGGCTTGCGGTGTTGCCCGGGTCGACGTTGGGACGCCACTGGTGGCGGGTCTCCTTCCTCGGCCGCCTACCGGGTTAGCTGACGGGTTCGGGCGGAAGAAGGCGCCCTACGGTGCCGAAGCACCGATTCACCCCAAGGGACTGCGAGGGTCCCCGGTTCCGGCTGCGCGTCGCGACGACCGTGGTTGCCCACCGTCACCGAAACCCGTCACCGAATTCGGCGGAGGCGATCGTGTCGACCGGGTGGCCGACCTCGAGCCGATCGCCTGCCGCAGAACACTAGTCACACGCGTGTCAGGACCATCACCATTGGCCTTCGTATTGCCAAAACTTTACCAATGTCACCGTTTCCATCTCCGCGTATCACGGGAAAAGCGCCCGGATTCCCTAAAGTCGATCTTGATCCCTTTTGGCGATCTTTAATGGCATTCGACCGATGGTGAGGCGTGAACCGCCGCCGGCTAGGCTGCCGGACGGCGGCGGGGGTCTTGGCGTCGGCGCCGAGAACGCCGGCCGGATGCCCACCGGGGCGACGATCGACGAGGGGTTGTACGACGTGGACGTTCTGCGGCAGATCCTGCTGGTGCTGCACATCGTGGGCATCGCGGCCCTGCTCGGCGGCTTCCTCACCCAGATGTCCGCGCTGCGCACCGGCGACGTGCGGATCGTGCCCGCGATGACGCACGGCGCGCTGACCATGCTCGTCACCGGCCTGGCCCTGGTGGGCGTGGTGCAGTCCGGCCTGGACCGGGACGTGGACACCGCCAAGATCGGCACCAAGCTCGGCATCCTGCTGGTCATCCTGCTGCTGGTGTGGGGCAACCGCGCCGCGGACCGGGTGTCCGCGCGCGTCCTCGGCGCGATCGGCCTGCTGACCGTGGCGAACATCGCCATCGCCGTGATGTGGACCTGAGCGGCCGGTCCCGCCGCCGCTAGCGGGTGTCCACCACCCGGAACACCTCGGCCATACGTCCGGCGCCCAGGTCGAACCGCGCCGCGTTGCCCTCCAGCATCGACACGACGTGCTCGCGCAGCTCCGGCAGATGGCCCGTCTGGCTCTCGTGCGACAGCAGCGCCGCGATCTTGCGCTCGAACACCTCCGTCACGTCCACCGCGTGGTTCGGCGCCGCGGTCGGCGACAGCCAGGTCTCCGGCACCGTCCACTCCTTCAGCCCCTCCGCCTCCAGCAGTTCGGGGTGGGCGAACGGGTTGCGCGCGTCCGGATAGATGGCCCGCATCGCCGCCTCGCCGGCCTCCAGGTGGTCGGGGTGGCT
This sequence comes from Embleya australiensis, assembly GCF_051903075.1. NCBI lineage: Bacteria > Bacillati > Actinomycetota > Actinomycetes > Kitasatosporales > Streptomycetaceae > Embleya > Embleya australiensis. The sequence continues at coordinate 4,616,551 of NZ_CP182422.1, read as the reverse complement.
CGGCGCCAACCGGGTCCAGTCCCGCTCCGGACTCGGGATCACCATGCGCTGCGGGCGCACCTGCCGGATCACCCGGCTGATGTCGCGCCGCAGTTCCATGGAGGCCGCCAAGCGCCCGTCCGGATACCCCAGCCAGTACAGCTGCCGCACCCCCACGTGCGCCGCCGCCGCGCTCTGCTCGGCCCGCCGGATCCCGCCGATCTCGGACCGGGGCACCGCCGGATCGAACCCGCCCGCGTCCCCGTCGGTGACCAGGCAGTAGCTCACCTCGATGCCCGCCTCGGTCCACGTGGCGACCGTCCCCGCCGCCCCGAAGTCGATGTCGTCCGGGTGCGCGGCCAGCACCAGGACCCGCTCCACGTCGCGATCGTCCAGCACGATGTACTCCCTTGATCCGACTCGCTCCGACCCGAACCGACCCGATGTCCGACGGGGCGAAGATGGTTGTCGGCGCAATGATCCCTGCCCGCGACAACGGCCCGGGCACGACCCGCCCGACACCCACCTAGACTCGGGGAACGATGAGCAGCCTCTTCGACGACATCCCCCTGCCCGGTTTCGACACCGCGGCCAAGAAGTCCCCCGCCGGCTCCGCGGACGAGATCCCGCTGCCGCCCGAGCCGGACGAGAACCACGTGTACGGCCTGCCGGAGGACTATCCGGACGACCTGTACGAAGGGCAGTACGCACCGCCGCCCGAGCCGCGCGACGCCTACTACCGCAACGGCGCCCCGCGCCCCGTGGTGGACCCGGCCCGGCTGCTCGACGGGATGAACCCGCAACAGCGCGCCGCGGTCGTGCACGAGGGGTCCCCGCTGCTCATCGTGGCGGGCGCGGGCTCCGGCAAGACCCGTGTGCTGACCCACCGCATCGCCCACCTGCTCGCCTCCCGGCACGTGCACCCCGGCGAGATCCTGGCGATCACGTTCACCAACAAGGCCGCCGCCGAGATGCGCGAGCGGGTCGAGGCGCTGGTCGGGCCGCGCACCAAGGCGATGTGGGTGTCCACCTTCCACTCGGCCTGCGTACGCATCCTGCGGCAGCAGTACAAGAAGCTCGGCATGAGCTCCTCGTTCTCCATCTACGACTCGGCCGACCAGCAGCGGCTGATGGCGATGGTCTGCCGCGACCTCGACCTGGACCCGAAGAAGTTCCCGCCGCGCAAGTTCAACGCGCAGGTGTCCAACCTCAAGAACGAACTGATCGACCACGAGGACTTCGCGGCCAAGGCGATCAACGAGTCCGAGCGCATACTGGCGCAGGCCTACACGATGTACCAGGAGCGGCTGCGCCAGGCCAACGCGCTCGACTTCGACGACCTGATCATGACCACGGTGCACCTGCTCCAGGCGTTCCCGGACGTCGCCGAGCACTACCGGCGACGGTTCCGGCACGTGCTGGTGGACGAGTACCAGGACACCAACCACGCGCAGTACACGCTGGTGCGCGAGCTGGTCGGCGGCGCGGCCGGCAGCGGCCCGCGCCTGACGGTGGACGGCGAGTTGGTCAACCCCGCCGAGGCCGGGCTCGTCGGGCTCGAACCGGCCGAGTTGTGCGTGGTCGGCGACGCGGACCAGTCGATCTACGCGTTCCGCGGCGCGACCATCCGCAACATCCTCGACTTCGAGGCCGACTACCCGAACGCCACCACGATCCTGCTGGAGCAGAACTACCGCTCCACGCAGACCATCCTGAGCGCGGCCAACGCGGTGATCGAGCGCAACAGCAACCGGCGCGCGAAGAACCTGTGGACCGACGCCGGCGCCGGCACCCCCATCGTCGGCTACGTCGCGGACGACGAGCACGACGAGGCGCAGTTCGTCGCCGACGAGGTGGACCGCCTCACCGACGCGGGCCACACCAAGCCGGGACAGGTCGCGGTGTTCTACCGGACCAACGCCCAGTCCCGCGTCTTCGAGGAAGTCTTCATCCGGGTCGGCCTGCCGTACAAGGTCGTCGGCGGCGTGCGCTTCTACGAGCGCCGCGAGGTCCGCGACGTGCTCGCCTACCTGCGCCTGCTGGCCAATCCCGACGACACGGTCTCGCTGCGCCGGATCCTGAACGTGCCCAAGCGCGGCATCGGCGACCGGGCCGAGGCGTGCCTGGACGTGCTCGCGACCCGCGACCGCATCCCGTTCGCCCAGGCGCTGCGCCGGGCCGACGACGCGCCGGGGCTGGCCAAGCGCTCGGCCAACGCGGTCAAGGGCTTCGTCCGGCTCCTGGACGACCTCACCGCGGTGGTGGACGGCGGCGCGGGTCCGGCGACCGTCCTGGAGGCGATCCTGGAACAGAGCGGCTACCTCGCCGAGTTGCAGGCCTCCAGCGACCCGCAGGACGAGACCCGGATCGAGAACCTTCAGGAACTCGCTGCGGTGGCACTGGAGTTCGAGCAGGCCCAAGCCCAGGAGGGCGGCTCGGGCACGCTCGCCGACTTCCTGGAGCGGGTCTCGCTCGTGGCCGACTCCGACCAGATCCCGAGCGACGCCGAGGACGGCGGCGTGGTCACCCTGATGACCCTGCACACCGCCAAGGGCCTGGAGTTCCCCACGGTGTTCCTCACCGGCCTGGAGGACGGCGTCTTCCCGCACATGCGCTCGCTCGGCGACGCGAAGGAGTTGGAGGAGGAGCGCCGGCTGGCCTACGTGGGCATCACCCGCGCCCGCGAGCGGCTCTACGTCACCCTGGCGAAGATGCGCAGCGCGTGGGGCGCGCCGTCCTACAACCCGCCGTCGCGCTTCCTGACCGAACTGCCGGAGAAGCTGGTCGACTGGCGCGGCACCTCGCCGTCGGCGGCCAAGGCGATGTCGGCGACGAAGTCGACGGTCGGCTCGCGCGGCGGCTTCGGCAAGGGCGCGCAGATCAAGGAGCGCCCGGCCATCGCGCTGTCCCCGGGCGACCGGGTCACCCACGACAAGTTCGGCCTGGGCACGGTGGTGTCCACCGCCGAGACCGGTGACAAGGCGAAGGCGACCATCGATTTCGGCGCGGGCGGCGAGAAGACCCTGCTGCTGCGCTACGCGCCGGTACAGAAGTTGTAGCGCCGCTCGCGTCGAGACGAGTGCGGGCCGGGTCGATGTCCTCGACCCGGCCCGCCTGCGTGTTCCGCTCCGCTCAGCCCGCGATCTGGATCTCGTACGGCGCCGACTCCACGCCGGAGGCGGACACCACGCACAGCTCCACCCGGCCCGGTTCCACGTCGACCGGGACCGGGACGACCACGCACGCGTCGGAGGGGTTGGCGAAGCCGGTGTCGGCCGGGATCAGCGGGGCGTGCACGTGGACCGCGCCGAACTTGACCACCACGCGCGCCAGCAGGTCCGCCTCGTGCGAGCCACCCGCCGCGAGGTTGATCCCGCGCACCTCGATGTCGTCGCCCTGGCGGACCGCGGAGTCCAGGTCGCCGCGTGTGCGCACGCGCACCACGGACAGGATCACCGGGCGGTCGTTCTCCGCCAGCTTGCCGGCGAGGTAGGTGACCACCGAGACCACGGCGAGCGCGACCAGCGTGGCCGGGATGTCCGGGAGCCGATCGGGGTCGCGGGCCAGACCGACCACGACGAAGCCGACCGCGACCAGGTTGACCAGGACGTACTGGGCGTCCACGAACGAGGCCCGACCCGCGTCGTCGGTGACCAGGTCGCGCAGCGCCGCCTGGTCGGCGCGGAGCTTTTGCAGCACCCGGCGGCCGACCTTGTCGCCGACGATCCGGCGTACCGCCACCGCGGCGAGCAGCGGCGCGGCCACCAGGGTGATCTGGTCGAGCGCGACGTCGCCCAGCCGATCGAGCAGCCGGTCCCGCTGTCCGTCCCCGGAGGCCGCGGCGAGCCGCATGCCCAGGAAGGCGAAGCAGTACATCAGCGCCACCATCCACAGCGCGGCGACCGCCTTGGAGGTGGACAGGCGCCCGTCCAGGCCCCGTACGGGCGCGAACACGCCGCCCCCGGCCCGGGCGGCCCAGCCGACCACGCTGAGCGCTCCGGCGACCACCACGGCCGCCACGATCCCGGCGGTGCGCGAGCCGGTCCAGCCCGCGCCGATCGCGGTCAGCGCCTGCACCAGGACGAGCACGGCGACCAGGAACCACAGCACGATCAGCGCACGACCGCCCAACACCTGTAGCCAGGCCCGCCCCTGGGCCCGCCGTATGGTGGCCAAGTCCTGGGCCTTGCCCCGCAGTTCGTCGGAGATCCACTGGCGCGCGCCGCCGTCGGAGTGGGCGACCGCCGAGGGCACACCCTCCTTGCGGGCCAGCGCCCGCCGCAGCGTCTCGAAATCGGCGACGGTCCTGCGGTATTCCTCCCGGACCACGCAATGACAGTCCGGTCCGTGCACACCGACACCGTGCGCCACTTCGCCACGCCCTCCCCACCACCACATACGAACGTGCTCGTTCAGCGGCACATTGTGCCGCATCCGAGAGGGCCGTACCGGCCCGGTCCGGCGATCGCGCGCAATCTCGATCGAAGACCCGCCGCGACGCCAACCCCCGTATCCCACAAGGCGTCCCGCCGGCTCGTCGGCCCGGCCGCGGCGGGCTCCGGGAACGCCGCCGGCCCCCGTCCGAAATCGGGCGGAGGCCGGCGAAAGCACGTGCGATCGAGGTGGTGGACCCGATCGAGCGCAGCGGGCGGAGCGACGCGGGAGGCTACTCCCACTCGATGGTGCCCGGGGGCTTGCTCGTCACATCGAGAGTGACCCGGTTGATCTCCCGGACCTCGTTGGTGATCCGGTTGGAGATCCGGGCCAGCAGGTCGTAGGGCAGGCGCGACCAGTCGGCGGTCATGGCGTCCTCCGAGGACACCGGACGCAGCACGATCGGGTGGCCGTAGGTGCGGCCGTCGCCCTGGACGCCGACCGAGCGCACGTCGGCCAGCAGCACCACGGGGCACTGCCAGATCTCCCGGTCGAGCCCGGCGCGGGACAACTCCTCGCGGGCGATCGCGTCCGCCTCGCGCAGGATCTCCAGCCGGTCGGCGGTGACCTCGCCGATGATCCGGATCCCCAGACCGGGGCCCGGGAACGGCTGCCGCCAGACGATCTCCGAGGGCAGGCCCAACTGCTCGCCGACCGCGCGCACCTCGTCCTTGAACAACTTGCGCAGCGGCTCGATCAGCTTGAACTGGAGGTCTTCGGGCAGCCCGCCGACGTTGTGGTGCGACTTGATGTTCGCGGTGCCGGTGCCGCCGCCGGACTCGACCACGTCCGGGTAGAGCGTGCCCTGGACCAGGAACTCGACCTCCTCGCCGTGCGCGCCCGCCTCGGCGACCACCTCGGCGGCGGCCTGCTCGAAGACCCGGATGAACTCGCGCCCGATGATCTTCCGCTTCTCCTCGGGGTCGGTCACCCCGGCGAGCGCGATCAGGAAGCGTTCCTGGGCGTTGACCACCTTGAGCGAGACCCCGGTGGCCGCCACGTAGTCCCGCTCGACCTGCTCGGGCTCGTCCTTGCGCAGCAGGCCGTGGTCGACGAACACGCAGGTGAGCTTGTCGCCCACGGCGCGCTGGACCAGGGCCGCGGCGACCGCGGAGTCGACCCCGCCGGACAGGCCGCAGATCACGTGCTTGTCGCCGACCTGCTCACGGATCAGCTCGACCTGCTCCTCGACGATGTTGACCATCGTCCAGTTCGCCGCGAGCTTCGCGCCCACCTTCAGGAAGCGCTCCAGGATGGCCTGGCCGTGCTCGCTGTGCATCACCTCGGGGTGGTACTGCACGCCGTACAGCCGCGCCTCGTCGTTCTCGATCGCGGCGACCGGCGCGCCCGCGCTGGTCGCGGTGACCGCGAAGCCGGCCGGCGCGGCGGAGACCGAGTCGCCGTGCGACATCCACACCGACAGGTCGACGGGCAGCCCGTCGAACAGGGTGCTTCGCGTACCGGTCACGGTCAGCGGGGTGGCGCCGAACTCGGCGAGACCGGTCTTCTCGACCACCCCGCCCAGGGTCTGCGCCATGGCCTGGAAGCCGTAGCAGATGCCGAGCACCGGGACGCCGGCCGTGAACAGCGCCGGGTCGATGCTGGGCGCCTCGTCCGCGTACACCGAGGAGGGGCCGCCGGACAGGATGATCGCGGCCGGGCGCTTCGCGAGCATCTCCGGCACGGACATGCTGTGCGGCACGATCTCGCTGTATACGCGCGCCTCGCGCACCCGGCGGGCGATGAGCTGGGCGTACTGGGCGCCGAAGTCGACGACGAGGACGGTTTCGGTGCCGCCTCCGTCCGGGCTGGCAAAGGTCACGAGGGGCCTTCCGGCGAAGCGAAAAAGGGGTGTACGCCGATTCTACCGGCGTCGCGCGGGTGACCCCGGCTGGTGTCCGCTCCCGCCGTCGCGGCATACTGACGCCATGTCCTCGTTCGGCGTGACGCGCAGCTTTACCTATGGCACCGGGATCCCCGGCGCCGCCGTCACCGCCTGAACGCAGCACAGCCACAGGCAGACGAAGACGCCCCGGGTCCGGTACCCGGGGCGTCTTCGCGTTCGTGTCGAGGCCCCGGATCCGACCCCTTCCGGAGAGCAGGCCGCATGGACGACACCACCACCACCCCGCCGCAGACGCCCGAGGACGTGATCGGCGCGGGCCGCGCCCGCATCGACGACCTCGACCGGCGGATCATCGCGCTGATCACCGAGCGGGTGGACATCTCCGCCGAGATCCAGCGGGTCCGCGTCGCGTCGGGCGGCGCCCGCGTGCAACTGTCCCGCGAGATGGAGGTCATCGCCCGGTACCGCGAGGGGCTGGGCAAGCCGGGCACCACCGTCGCGCTGACCCTTCTGGAGTTGTGCCGCGGTCGGGTCGGCCCCCGGGCGTAACCTCATCGCGCCGGCGGTCGTTGTGACTGATGGCCGGCCCGCTTCATGCGCGGGCCGGGCACCGCAAGGCCGCCGACGCGATGAGGCGCGCTCACCAGCGCGCCGTGGGACCTCGCGTTGGTGCCGTGACCGGGACGCAGGGGACAGCAACCGGTCACAACCCCGCCGGCGGCCGGTGTCGGGGACGCCCGACACCGGCCGCCGCGCCTTGGGTCGATCCACGGATCGACCCCCGCGCGTCGGGCCTCGGCGTGCCCCATGCACCACGAATCCCACGCACCGCGAAAGCTGCGCAACGCGGATCTTTCACACCAAAGCCGCCGGCAGCGCCAAGAGTAGCGGGATTCGGTGCCCCCATCGGTGGTTCCGGCGAAGTGCGCGGCCGGCTCGGGGGCGTCCGGTTAGCGCAAATGATGATCATTAACCGGTCGATAAATGTCATTTTGCCCCGAGTTGGCAGTCCCTCGCTCGGCCCTGCCCGGCGAACGGAATTCACCCTTGCGCCGACTCGCGCCCCGCGAGCCGCACACACGCCTGCCGATACCCGGCGCGCGCCGGGTATCGGCAGGCGTGTGAGGCCCGTGGGCACCGACCGCACGCGCGGGGTCAGCGCACGCGCAGGGTCTTCATGATGCGCAGGGACAACGTCAGCGAGCGGGCCCACTGCTCGTCGGTCATGCCGAACGGGGCGGCGATCGGCAGGAGGCGCTGGGTGGCCACGGTCTGCGCCTCGGTGAACTTCATGATCCCCTCCGCGCCGTGTCGGCGACCCAGGCCCGAGTCGCCCATGCCGCCCATCGGCGCGCCCGCGCTGCCGTACGCCGCCGCGTAGCCCTCGTTGACGTTCACCGTGCCCGCGCGCAACCGGCGCGCGAGCGCGCCGCCGTGCCGGGTGTCGCGCGTCCACACGCTCGCGTTGAGGCCGTACGCCGTCTCGTTGGCGCGGGTGACGACCTCTTCCTCCTCGGTGTAGCGGTACACCGACACCACCGGGCCGAACGTCTCCTCCGCGCACACCGCCATCTCGGGGGTGACGTCGGCGAGCACCGTCGGCTCGTAGAACAGCGGGCCCAGGTCGGGCCGGGCCTTGCCGCCGACCAGCACCCGTGCGCCCGCCGCCCGGGCCTCGTCCACGTGCCGGGTGACCGTGTCCAACTGCCGGCGCGAGACCAGCGAGCCCATGTCGGTGTCCCACCCGTATCCGGCCGCGAGCCGCATCGCCTGGATCCGGCCCAGGAACCGGTCCACGAACGCGTCGTGCACGTCCTCGTGCACATACATCCGCTCGATCGAGATGCACAACTGCCCGGCGGAGGAGAAGCAGGCGCGCACCGCCCCCTCGGCGGCCCGGTCCAGGTCCGCGTCGGGCAGCACGATCATCGCGTTCTTCCCGCCCAACTCCAGCGACGCGCCGACCAGTCGCTCGGCCGCCCGCCGGGCCACCTCGCGGCCGGTGCGGGTGGAGCCGGTGAACCCGACGTAGTCCGCGCCCTCCACCACCGCCGTGCCGACCACCGGGCCGTCGCCGAGCACGATCTGCCACAGGTCCTCGGGAAGGCCGCAGTCGATCAGCACGTCCTGGGCCCACAGCGCGGTCAGCGCGGTCTGCGTGTCGGGCTTCATCACCACCGCGTTGCCCGCGATGAACGCCGGGATCGCGTCGCCGATGGACAGCGCCAGCGGGTAGTTCCACGGCGACACCAGGCCGACCACTCCCTTGGGGTGGCGGACCTCGATCGCCTTGGTGAGCACCGGCAGCGCACCGGCCCGGCGGCGCTCGCGCAGGTAGCCCGCGGCCCGCCGGCCGTAGTGCCGCGAGCACAGCGCGACGTCCAGGACCTCCTCGAAGGCGTGCTTGCGTGCCTTGCCGGTCTCGGTCTGGACGATGTCCAGGATCTCCGACTGGCGCTCCAGCACCCGGTCGTGGAAACGCAGGAACACCGCGGCCCGCTCACGCACCGAACGCTTCGCCCACGCGGTCTGCGCGAGCCGCGCGCGGGCGAAGGCGGAGGTGACGTTCTCCGGGGTGGACTCGGGGAGTTCGGCGATCGGCGACCCGTCGAACGGACTACGGGTCGTCACCTTCGTCGGCACGGCGCCGGTCACCACGCGCCGCGCCAGTCGCTCGGCGGGCAGGTGGGGCACGGCGATGGAGGCTGCTGCGGGCGCTGCGATGTCCGTCATGGCACCAGCCTAGACAGCGCTACTTTCGGGTAACAAGAACCGTCCGGCGCGCGGACGGACCCGACCCGCCCACACGCCGTTCCCGGGCCCGACTCAGTCCGTGTCGAGGTCGGCCAGCGCCGACTCGATGGTGCGGTGATACGTGGGATACGCGTACATCATGTCCCGCAGCGTGGCCACCGGGACCGCCGCGCGCACGGCCACCACGAGCGCGCCCAGGATCTCGCCGCCGGCCGGGCCGGCGGTGGTCGCGCCGACCAGCACGCCCCGGTCGACGTCCTCGATCACCTTCACGAAGCCGCGCGCGCCGGTGATGTGTCCGCGCGAGGAGGCGGCCAGGTCCGCGTGGCCGATCCGCACCGAGAGCCCGGCGGCGCGGGCCTGGTGCTCGGTCAGGCCGACCGCGGCGATCTCCGGGTCGACGAACGTCACCCGCGGCAGCGCGCTGTGGTCCGCGTCGGGTCCGGCGGTACCCCGACCGGCCGCGTGCAGGACCGCCTTGGTCACGATGGCCGACTGGTACATCGCCACGTGGGTGAACGCGCCCTGCCCGGTCACGTCGCCGACCGCCCAGACCGCGGGGGCCGTGCCGCCGGGCTGCACCCGCAACTGCCCGTCCACCGGCAGCGCGTGCGCGTGCGGGTCGACGCCCAGCGCCTCGGCGCCCAGGCCCGGCAGGTCCACCCGGCGGCCGGTGGCCACCAGCAGCTTCTCCGCCTCGATCGAGCGCCCGTCGGAGAGTTCGACGGTGAACGTCTTGCCGTCGTGCGCGACCCGCTCGGCCCGCGCGCCGAGGTGGATCTCGACGCCGTCCTCGCCCAACGCCCATGCGGCCAGGTCGGAGGATTCCGGCTCCTCGGCGGCCAACACCCGCTCGCCGTTCTCCACGATCGTCACCCGGGTGCCGAATCGGGTGAACACCTGGGCGAGTTCGAGGCCGATCGCACCGCCGCCGAGCACCGCGAGCGAGGCCGGCGCCTCGGCGGCCTCGATCGCCTCGCGATTGGTCCACAGCGGGGTGCCCGCCAGGCCCTCGATCGGCGGGACGAACGCCTTGGTACCGGTGCCGACCACGATCGCGTGCCGGGCCCGGAAACGCCGCACCCCGTCGGGGCCGGGCACCTCGACGGTGTCCACGCCGGTGATCCGGCCGGCGCCGCGTACGAAGGTCATGCCCTTGTCGATCAGCCGGTCCACGGCCGCCGTGTCGTCCCAGTCGGCGGTCAACTCGCGGACCCGCGCGGCGAGCGGCGCCCAGTCGGGGTGCTCCTCGGTCCGGGCCCGGGCCGCCGCGTACACCATCGCCTTCGACGGGATGCAGCCCCAGTACGGACACTCGCCGCCGACGAGGCCGTCCTCGATGCCCACCACGTCCAAACCGGCGGAGGCCAGGTTGCCGGCGACGGCCTCACCGCCGACGCCGAGGCCGAGGACGATCACGTCGACATCGACGGTCGCGACGTCTTGGGGGTGCTGCGTGCTCACTGATGTACCTCCGGGGATGGCTGGGACTCCTCGGACCGTACCCCGGGACGGGACTCGGACTCGCGCGTCACTTGCCCTGGAAGGACTCCGTCATCCTCTCGAAGCGGTCCAGCGAGAGCGGGTTCCAGTCCTTCTCGTACGACGCCACGTACAACGCGTAGTCCACGTTTCCGGTCGTCACGACGCCCAGGTTCATCGCATGACTGGGCACCGAACTGCCCGAGTCGTCGCCCCTGATCGGGTCGCCCTGAAAGACGTACTCCCACAGTGCGGCCGTACGCGTGCCCGGCGGCAGCGGGGTGTACTCCCGCAGTTGTCGCCGGTTGTAGCCGGGCTTCTTCTGTGCGGTCGACTCGACGACCCGCTCGAAGTTGCCCAGCGGGTCGTGGCCGAACGGCGTCGCGCCGATCACATAGGCGGTCTTCCGATCCGCCGTCACGTACTTGATCTGGTCCTTGTTGACGCCGAAGACCGTACGGGTCCTGTCGCCCTTGGGCATGAACAAAGAGAATCCGAGCGGATCCTTGACCAGTTCGTAGCCGGCGGGCGGGACGGACCCGTTCGGCGCGGAGGCGGACGGCGGCGAGGTGGGGGGAACGTTGGGCGCCGGCGGCTGGGTCTGCGGCGGCGTCACCTGCCCGGAGGCGGGCGGGTTCGGGCCCGCCTTGCCGCCCTTGTCGTCGTCCCGGGTGACCAGGAACCCCACCGCGGCGCCGCCCGCGATCAGCGCGACCACGAGCGCCACGACCGCGACGATCCGGCCGCGTCGGCGCGGCTCAGGGGTCGGCTGATGCGGCGGCGCGGGGGTGTGCGGGATGTGCGGCGGTTGCGGGGGTACGCCCGTGCGGGTCGGCGACGCCTCGGCGGGCGAATACGCCGGTTGCGGCCAGGAGTTCGGCGGCGTGTTGCCGCCAGGGTGACCGGTCGCGCCCGTGTCGTGGCCGGCCTGCGCGCGCCCGTGCGGGTCGTACGGCTGGGCCGGGGTGGTCGGCGCGCCGGGGTCGGCAACCGGGGTCGGCGGCGGCGGGACCGCGCCGTACTGCCGCGACGGCGTCGAGTTCGCCACCTCGCGCAGGATCCGGGCGCCGTCCTCCACGCCCATCCGCAGGTCGACGTCCTTGACCAGCCAGCCCGCGATCACCGGCTCGAGCCCGCCCGCGTGCCGGGGCGGGTCGGCCTCGTCGTTCAGGATCGCGTTCAGCGTGCTGATCATGGTGCCCCGACGGAACGGGTTGCGTCCCTCGACCGCCATGTACAGCACCACGGCGAGCGACCACAGGTCGGCGGCGAGCAGCGGGCGTTTGCCCTCGGCCCGCTCCGGCGACAGGAAGTCCGGCGACCCGACCAGCATGCCGGTGGTGGTGAGCGTCGCGGTGCCGGTCGCGGTGGCGATCCCGAAGTCGGTCAGCACCACCCGCCCGTGCGGGGTGACGAGGATGTTCGCGGGTTTGACGTCGCGATGCAGCACGCCCTTCTGATCGGCGGCGATCAGCGCGTCGAGCACCTTCAGGCCCAGTTCGGCGGCGTCGGCCGGGGTCAGCGTGCCCTGCGTCTCCAGGATCTCGGCGAGCGACTGGGCCTCGACCAGCTCCATCACGATCCACGGGATGCCGCCGTCCTCGACCACGTCGTGGATGGTGACCACGTTCGGATGCCCGATCCGGGCCGCCGTGCGGGCCTCGCGCATCGTGCGCTCGCGGGCCAGCTCCTTCTCCTCGTCGTCGAGGTGGTCGGGCAGCCGCAGCTCCTTGATCGCGACGTCGCGGTGCAGCATCTCGTCCACGGCACGCCATACCGTGCCCATGCCGCCTCGGCCGAGCATGGTGCCCAACCGGTAACGCCCGCCGACCACCCGACCGCGCGTGCCCCCGGTCTGTGCCACGTACCCTCCCCGCATCGGCCGGCCGTACCGCCGGCCATCTTCGGTCTGCAACCCGCCACATTAGATGCGACGCCTGGGGGTTCGGCGAGCGGATCCGCCGACCGGACCGCTCCGGGCCCGCCTCTCGCACCCCGCCGGCGGGCACGCCGACGGTCCCCGTCACGGCCGTGACGTGGGGTTTCCGGCCGCGGGCGAGCCGCGGCCGGTGCTCGATCGGGCGGGGGCGAACCCGATCAGGTCGACTTGCCCGCGCTGCCGGCCGACGGCGGGTCGGTGATCGGCGGGCGCGTGGTCGTGGTGGTCGTCGGCGGCCTGCTCGTGGTCGGCGGCCTCGTGGTGGGCGGGCGCGTCGTGGGCGGGCGGGTGGTCCAGGTCTCCGTGTTCGTCGGCCGCGAGGTGCGGGTCGACCCGGATCCCTGGCTGCCGCTGCCCGAGGTGCCGCTGTCGTTGTTCCCGGAGCCGGTGGAGGAGCCGGTGGTGTGCAGCATGTCGTTGCGGGTCCCGCTTCCCGGCGAGTTCGCGGCGCCCGAGCCGGGAGGCTGCGTGTCGGCGACCTTCACGTTGCCCGAGTCGCGGTCGCCGCCTCCGCCACCGCTCTGTCCGCCCAGCGCGTTCGGCACGAAGATCGCCAGCGCGGCCACCGCGGCGGCGACCATGGTGCCGAAGACGACGGCCTTGCGGCGCTTCTTCTTCGTGGCGGCGTCGGCCGCGGCCGACGGGCCGTCGGAGGGGCCGCCGGCCGGGCCGATCAGCACCGGGTTGACCCGGTCGTCGGCGGTGGCCGAGCCGTGCACCGCGTCGGTGGGCGACCAGGCGTGTGCGCCGGTCGCCGGGTAGCCGCCGCCGGAGCTGTCCGGGTCGGCGGAACTGGCCGCGCCGAACGGCGGCGCGGCGGCGGTCGACGGCTGCTGCCGCCAGTCCGGCTCGGGTCCGGGCTCCGGCGTCGGCACCGACGTCGACCGGGTCTGCGGGGTCGGCGGCGGGGCCGGCTGCCAGGACGAGCGGGTGGCGCCGCGGACGCCGCCCGGGTCCTCGACGGTCGCGGTGCCCGGCGGGATCGGGCCGGCCGCGTTCCAGGAGTCCTCGGGAAGCGGTTCGACGCCGACCAGCGCGGCGGTCAGAAGCCGTTCGGTGGTGTCCTCGTCGGCCCGCTCCAACGGGTCCTTGCGCAGCAGCGCCTCGATGGCCGGCCACAACGCGCCGGACTGCCGCGGCGGCGCGGGCTCGTCGGTGAGCACCGCGCTGAGCGTGTCCATCGCGCCCGACCGGCGAAACGGCGAGAACCCCTCCACCGCCTGGTACAGGGTCACCCCGAGCGACCACAGGTCGGAGGCCGGACCGGGCCGACGCCCGAGCACCCGCTCCGGCGCCAGGTATTCGGGCGAGCCGACCAGCATCCCGGTCGCGGTGAGGGTGACGGAGCCGGCCACGGTGGCGATGCCGAAGTCGGTCAGCACGATCCGACCGCCGGGCGCCATCAGGATGTTGCTGGGCTTCACGTCGCGGTGCAGGACGTCGGCCGCGCGGGCGGCGCGCAGCGCGGCGAGCACCGCCAGGCCGACCTCGGCCGCCTCGTGCGGGGCCATCCGGCCCTCGTCGAGCACGTCGGTGAGCGAGGGCGCGCGGACCAGCTCCATCACGATCCACGGGCGCCCGTCGTCCTCGGCGACGTCGAAGATGGTGACCACGTTCGGGTGGGTGATCCGGGCCGCCGCGCGGGCCTCGCGCAGCGCCCGCTCGCAACGGCCCTGGGTCTCCATCTCGTCCAGGTCGTCCGGGATCCGGACCTCCTTGACCGCGACGTCGCGGCGCAGCAGCTCGTCGAAGGCGAGCCACACCGTGCCCATACCACCTCGACCGAGCGGCTCGCCCAGGCGATAGCGCCCATCCACCAGGCGGCCGTGCGAGCCGCTGTCGTGTGCCACGTGGTCCTCCCCAAGACCGTGGACACCACCCGATCCGCCCCGTCGGCGCGTCTTTGGCGTCACGTATAGGACGTCCGGCGGGTGCCGAAGGTTCCGCTCCGGGCCGGGCTCAGCCGCCCGGCGTGAAACTCTCCCGCGCCGCTTCGAACGCCGAACGCACCAGCGCCGCGCCGCCGTCGGGGCCGGAGACCCAGAAGTCCCAGGTCCGGCCGTCCTCGACGAAGCGCATGTTGATCGATCGGCGCACCGTGCCCCGGTCGTTCCAGGTGAACTCCCAGAGTCCGGCGACCTGTCGGTGCACGGTCGTGCAGATGAGGCGGATCAGGTGGTAGTCCGTGCCGTTTCCGATGAAGCTGCCCGGTCCCAGGCCCTTGGATGCCTGTACGGTCAATTCGCCGCACGGATCGCCGTGCGCGTCGGACGCGTCGGGGCGCACCCCGAGGCGGTACAGGTCGTCCGTCGACCGGTAGTAGACCCGCTCGCCGGCCGCGTCGCGCACGGTCCAGTCGGCGGGCACGAGCACGGTGAACGCGCCGCGCGCGGTCACCCGCCGAAACCCGCCCGCCGGATCGACCGGACCGGGGCCGCCACTCGGGACGACGACGGCACCACTCGCCCGGACGTCACCGACCCCCGGCGGGCCGGAAGCGGCAGCCGAGGCCACGCCCCGACGATCGGTCCGCTCCACCAACACCCCGACGACCACCCCGATCACCGCAAGCACCACGCCCACCGCCACCGCCCCCACCACGACAAGCACCCGCCGCGACGCCCGAGCAAACACGGGCCGCCCCGAGCCCCCGGGCAGCGCGGCCGGGGTGAACGACCCGGCGGGGGCGGGCAACGGGGCCGGGGTAAGCGACCCGGGCGGGGTCGCCGGCTCCGGCGGTTCGGGTGAGCCGAACACGACGGGCGGCCCCGGCGGCGCGGGCGGCCCGAGCGGGGTCGCCGACTCGGGCGAGGCGGGTGGCGTGGGCGAGGCGAGCGCGATGGGTGGTCCGGAGGGTGTGCGCGACCCGGCCGGGGTGGCGGGCGCGAGGGGGGCGGCCGGTTCCGGGGGTGTGCGCGGGTCGGGTGTCGGCGCCGGCTCGATGCCGGGGAGGGAGTTCGCGGACGGGGCCGAGTCGGGGTGACCGGGTGCGTCGGGGGAAGCGAGGTGGGCGCGCGCGACGGGCGTGCCGGGCCCACGCCGCTCCCCCGCTCCTCCCGCGCTCGCCGCGGCCAGCAGCGGGGCCGCGTCCGCCGCCGTCATCCGCGCGGCCGGATCCGGCGTGAGCAGCCCGAGCACCGCCTCGGCCAGCGGCCCGGCGTGCGTGGGCGGCGGGCACCTGCCCAGCGCCACCGCCTGCAGCGTGGCCAGCGGATTGTCCCGGCGGAACGGCGAGAATCCCTCGACCATCTCGTACAACGTCACACCCAGCGACCACAGGTCGGCCGGCGCCCCGGACGGCCGCCCGCTCGCCCGCTCCGGCGCCATGTACTCCGGGGTGCCCGCCGTCGCGCCGGTCTCGGTGACCGCGGGCGCGTCCGGGTGCGTCGCGATGCCGAAGTCGGTGAGCACCACGCCGTCGTCCTCGTCCACGATCACGTTGGCGGGCTTCACATCCCGGTGCTCGATGCGGACCCGGTGCACGGCGGCCAGCCCCGCGAGCATGCGCGCGCCGATCCGCGCCACCCGCTCCGGCTCCATCGCGCCCTCGGCGATCAGCGCGGTGAGCGGCCGGCCCGGCAGCAGCTGCATCACGATCCACGGCCGGCCGTCCTCGACCACGATGTCGAACACGGTGACCACGTTCGGGTGCCGCACCCGCCCCGCGGCCCGCACTTCGCGCTGCATCCGCGCCGAGCGCCGGGCCACCTCGTCGGCGTCGAGCCAGTCGGGCAGCCGCAACTCCTTGATCGCCACGTCCCGCCCGATCTCCGGGTCGTGGGCCCGCCACACCACCCCCATGCCGCCCTGCCCCAGCACCTCCGTCAACAGGTACCGCCCCGCGAGTACGCGTCCACTCATCGCCGCCCCCGACCGGATCGTCTTCCGGGCCCGGTCAAGCGGCGATCGACAGGTGACGGCGGGCGTGCTCGTAATAGGCGCCGGCCGTGCCCCACAGGTCGTCGCGACCGCGCACGGTCAGCCAGTAGCGCAGGCCGGACGTGGTGCGCACGACCAGGTCCTTGCCGTGGTACGTGGTCAGGTCCTGGCCGCGCCAGACGTACTCCCACTCCGCGGCCTCGTGGCCCCGGTAGTCGATGGCCCGCAGGAGCAGCCGCTCGTAGTCCTCGCCGTCCAGCCGCTCCCGCCCGCCGACGCTGCCGTGCTCGCGGTGCGCGACCGACTCCTCGGGGGCCATCACGATGCCCCGGTCGACGGTGACGGTGACCGAGATCAGCCGGTCCGGGTCGGTCACCGTCAGCCCGCTCTGGCTGTCCGTACAGGTCCAGCCCTCCGGCACGGGCAGCGCGAAGCCCAGGTCGGTGCGGCGCCGCCGGCGCAGTCGCGGTATCACCTTGTTGTCCACGAGCGGGCCGACCACCAGGCAGCCGCCGATCAGCGCGCCGACGATGATCGGGTTCGGGTTGATCTTCGCCGCCTCCAGCGCGCCGCCGGCGATGACCCCGAGCAACATCGCGATCGGCACCGACCGGGAGATCCGCCGGTGCGGCAACACCAGCCACACGCTCAGCGCGAGCGCGAGCAGCACGATCGTGTACATCCCGGTCCAGTTGCCGAACGCGGCCAGCCAGCGCGCGCCGGCGGCGGTGGCGATGCCGACCGAGGTCAGGATGGTCGTCCAGTGCCGGAACCACCAGCGCGGCCAGCGCCGGTAGCGGGCCCGGAACGCGCCGCCCTCGCGGGGCAGGCGCACGTTGGTGGAGGTCTCGTCCAGGCTCCCCCGGGCGCCGCCCCGGGTGCCCGCGCCCGCCCGGGCCGGCGGACGCGGCGTGCCCGGCGCCCGCGGCGTGCCGGGGCGCAGCGGGATGTGCGGATGGCCGGTCACCCGCACACCGTGCCGCCGCACCGCGCCGGGCCGGGTCCGGTCCGGCACAAAACGCTCGGAGGTCGATCCGCCGGCCGCGGTCGGCATGCGCTCGACGATCTCCAGGAGCAACTCGCGCACCTGGGCCACCGAGCCGCGCCGCGCCGGGTCCTTGACCAGCAGCGCCTTGAGCACCGGGGTCAGCGGGCCGGCCAGGAAGATCTCCGGGAAGCGGCCCGCGGCCACCGCGGCGAGGGTGGCCGCGTGCGTGTTGCGGCGATACGCCGGTCGGCCCTCGACCGCCTCGAACAGCGTCGCGCCGAGCGACCACAGGTCGGCGGGCGGCCCGGGCGGCTCGCCCGCGATCTGCTCCGGCGCCAGGTATTCGGGCGAGCCGACCATCGCGCCGGCCTGGGTGAGCGTGGCGCTGTCCTCGACCGAGGCGACGCCGAAGTCG
This sequence comes from Embleya australiensis, assembly GCF_051903075.1. NCBI lineage: Bacteria > Bacillati > Actinomycetota > Actinomycetes > Kitasatosporales > Streptomycetaceae > Embleya > Embleya australiensis. The sequence continues at coordinate 4,598,835 of NZ_CP182422.1, read as the reverse complement.
GTGAGCACCACCCGGCCGTTGCGGGCCAAGAGCACGTTCGCGGGCTTGACGTCGCGGTGCAACACGCCGACCTCGTGCGCGGCCTCCAGCGCGGCGAGCAGGCGCAGGCCCAATTCGGCGACCTGCTCGGGCGGGATCGGCCCCTCCTTGTCCAACTCCTGGGCCAGGGAGAGCCCGCGGACCAGTTCCATCACGATCCAGGGCCGCTCGTCCTGCTCGGCGACGTCGAAGATGGTCACCACGTTCGGGTGGTCGATCCGAGCCGCCGCCCGCGCCTCGCGCAACATCCGCGCGCTCAGCGTGCCGCGCTCGTCCTCGTCCTCATAGCGGGGCAGCCGCATCTCCTTGACCGCCACGTCGCGATCCAACATGGTGTCCACCGCCCGCCACACGGTGCCCATCCCGCCCCGGCCCAGTTGATCACCCAGGCGGTATCGCCCCGCCAGCAGACGCTCGGGCGCTTCCGGGTCGGTCAAGTCTCTCGCTCCCCATGCAGCCGCGGTCCCGCCGCGCGATCGGGTGGTTGCCTTCCCATACTCCTGTCCGGCGGCGCGCGGGGTCCACCGGTTCGCGGACGAACCTCGCCGACGACACCTGACCGGCCTATCGATGGAACGTGACGACGCCCGGGAAGGTGCCCACGACACTCCGGATCAACCACCGGGATCGGATGCCGCCGGGCCTCACCCGGAGACGATGTCCTCCGCCCCGAGCCGCACCGCGTCCGCCGTGTGATCGTCCATCTGCTCCTGCGAGGACCGTTCCGCCTCGATCCGCTTGAGGAAGTAGTCCACCTCCCGCCGCAACCGCTCCTCCTCCCATCCCAGCACCCGGGCCATCAAGGCACCGCAGGCCCGGGCCGCCCGCGCGCCCCGGTCGAATGTCTCGATCGACACTCGGGTCCGGCGATCCAGCACGTCGCCCAGGTGCAGCGCGCCCTCGTGGGTGCACGCGTAGACCACCTCGGCGGCCAGATAGTCGTCCGCGCCGTCCAGCGGATACGCCAACTCCGGCTCCGCCGCGATCAGCGCGAGCGGCTCCTCGATCAGCGACCCGTACCGGTTCAACAGGTGCTCCACCCGGGCCACGTGCAGCCCGGTGCGCGCCGCCGTCGAGGCCCGCGCGTTCCACAACGCCCGATACCCCTCCGCGCCCACCAGCGGCACCGTCGCGGTGCAACTCGGCGGCACCTTGCGATCCAGGCCGTGCACCGCGGCGTCCACCGCGTCCGCGGCCATCACCCGATACGTCGTGTACTTGCCGCCCGCGACCACCACCAGGCCCGGCACCGGGTGCGCCACGGTGTGCTCGCGGGACAACTGCGAGGTGGCGTCCGACTCGCCCGCGAGCAGCGGACGCAGGCCCGCGTACACCCCCTCGACGTCCTCGCGGGTGAGCGGCACCGCGAGCACCTCGTTGACGTGGTCGAGCAGATAGTCGATGTCCGCCCGACTCGCCGCGGGATGCACCTTGTCCAGATCCCAGCGGGTGTCGGTGGTGCCGACGATCCAGTGCCGGCCCCACGGGATCACGAACAGCACGCTCTTCTCGGTGCGCAGGATCAGCCCGGTCGAGGAGTGGATCCGGTCCCTGGGCACCACCAGGTGGATGCCCTTGGAGGCGCGCACGTGGAACTGCCCGCGCTCGCCGACCATGGCCTGGGTCTCGTCCGTCCACACCCCGGTCGCGTTGACCACCTGCCCGGCCCGGACGTCGTACGTCGCGCCGGTCTCCATGTCGCGCACGTGCACCCCGACCACCCGCTCGCCCTCGCGCAGGAAGCCGGTCACCGCCGCCCGCGAGGCCACGTGCGCGCCGTAGCCGGCGGCGGTGCGCACCAGGGTCATCGTGTACCGCGCGTCGTCCACCTGCGCATCGTGGTACTGCACCGCTCCCACCAGCGCGTCCTTGCGCAACGCCGGTGCCAGGCGCAGCGCCTGACGTCGCGTCAGCTGCCGGTGCCGGGGCAGCCCCGGATCCTGCCCGGCCGACATCGCCATCGTGTCGTAGAGCGTCACCCCGGCGGTGACGTAGGGCCGCTCCCAGCCGCGGTGGCGCAGCGGATACAGGAACGGCACCGGCTTGACCAGGTGCGGCGCCAGCGTGCGCAGCAGCAGCCCGCGCTCGCGCAGCGCCTCGCGCACCAGCGCGAAGTCCAGCATCTCCAGGTAGCGCAGTCCGCCGTGGATCAGCTTGCTGGAGCGGCTGGAGGTGCCCGACGCCCAGTCGCGCGCCTCCACCAGCCCCACCGACAGACCCCGGGTGACCGCGTCCAGGGCGGTGCCCGCGCCGACCACGCCGCCGCCCACCACGACGATGTCCAGTTCGCGCTCGGCCATCCGCCGCAGCGCCCGCGCACGCTCCGCGGGCCCCATCGCCGTGGTCCGCATCCGCCACCTCCGACCTCGATCATCACGCAAGGGACCACACGGACGGCGACGACGCGCCCCTCCTGCGTGTACCCATTGCCCCGCCGCCCGGACCCCGCATGCGCCGCACGACCCGCGCGCACCCCGCGGACGAGGTGCCCGCGAGCTGCCCGCGAGCCACCCTTGAACCGCCCGGAAACGACGAACGGCCCCGAACACCGAGGGTGTTCGGGGCCGGACGGGGGTTCGGGTCAGTGCGCGGGCGAGACCGTGACCTCGACCTGCTGGAACTTCTTCAGCTCCGAGTAGCCCGTGGTGGCCATCGCCCGGCGCAGCGCGCCGAACAGGTTCATCGAACCGTCGGACACGTGCGAGGGGCCGAGCAGGATCTCCTCCAGGGTGCCCACCGCGCCCAGGTTCATCCGCCGGCCGCGCGGCAGTTCGGGGTGGTGCGCCTCCGAACCCCAGTGGTGGCCGGCGCCGGGGGCGTCGCTGGCCCGGGCCAGCGCCGAGCCGATCATCACCGCGTCCGCGCCGCACGCCACCGCCTTGGCGATGTCGCCGCTGCGGCCCACGCTGCCGTCGGCGACCACGTGCACGTAGCGCCCGCCCGACTCGTCGAGGTAGTCCCGCCGCGCCTCGGCCACGTCGGCCACCGCGGTCGCCATCGGCACCGCGACGCCGAGCACGCCGCGCGTGGTGTGCGCCGCGCCGCCGCCGAAGCCGACCAGGACGCCGGCCGCGCCGGCCCGCATCAGGTGCAGCGCGCCCTGGTAGGTCGCGCACCCGCCGACGATCACCGGCACGTCGAGGTCGTAGATGAACTGCTTGAGATTCAGCGGTTCGGCCCGACCGGACACGTGCTCCGCCGAGACGGTGGTACCGCGGATGACGAACACGTCGACGCCGGCGTCGATCACGGCCTTGTGGTACTGCGCGGTGCGCTGCGGCGACAGCGCCGCGGCGGTGACCACGCCCGAGTCGCGGATCTGCTTGATCCGCGCGCCGATCAGCTCCTCCTTGATCGGCTCGGCGTAGATCTCCTGCATCCGCCGGGTCGCCGCGTCCTCGTCGAGCGCGCCGATCTCCTCGATCAGCGGCGTCGGATCCTCGTAGCGGGTCCACAACCCTTCGAGGTTGAGCACGCCGAGGCCGCCCATCCGGCCGACCTCGATCGCGGTCTGCGGCGACACGACGCTGTCCATCGGCGCGGTCAGGAACGGCAGCTCGAACCGGTACGCGTCGATCTGCCACGCGATCGAGACCTCTTCGGGGTCCCGGGTCCGCCGGCTGGGGACGATGGCGACGTCGTCGAAGTGATAGGCACGCCGGCCACGCTTGCCCCGGCCGATTTCGACCTCAGTCACGTTGCGCCTCTCCTGCTGGAATCGGTGGCTGGGAAAATCCCCGTATCCCAGGGTACGGGGCGAGTACGCAGGCAAGAGGCCCCGCCCGGCGTACGGACGGGGCCCCTCGGTGTAGTACGGATACCACGGCGCCCGCTAGCGCGAGTGGTAGTTCGGCGCTTCCTGCGTCATGTGGATGTCGTGCGGGTGCGACTCCTTGAGCCCGGCCGAGGTGATCCGCACGAAGCGGCCCTTGTCCTGGAGCTCGGTCACGGTCGCGGCGCCGGCATAGCCCATCGACGCGCGCAGGCCGCCGATCAGCTGGTGTGCGACGGCGGACAGCGGGCCCCGGTAGGGCACCTGGCCCTCGATGCCCTCGGGGACGAGCTTGTCCTCGGAGAGCACGTCGTCCTGGAAGTAGCGGTCCTTGGAGAAGGACTTGGCCTGGCCGCGCGACTGCATCGCGCCGAGCGAGCCCATGCCCCGGTAGGACTTGAACTGCTTGCCGTTGATGAAGATCAGGTCGCCGGGGCTCTCCTCGCAACCCGCGAGCAGGCTGCCCAGCATCACCGTGTCCGCGCCCGCCGCGATCGCCTTGGCGATGTCGCCGGAGTACTGGAGGCCGCCGTCGCCGATCACCGGCACACCCGCCGCCCGCGCCGCCTGCGCCGCCTCGTAGATCGCCGTGACCTGGGGCGCGCCGACGCCGGCGATCACCCGGGTGGTGCAGATCGAGCCGGGGCCCACGCCGACCTTGACGCCGTCCACGCCCGCGTCGATCAGCGCCTGGGCGCCGTCGCGGGTGGCCACGTTGCCGCCGATGACGTCGACCTTGGTGTTCGCCTTGACCTTGGCGATCATCTCCAGCACGTTGCGCGAGTGGCCGTGCGCGCTGTCCACCACGATGAAGTCGACGCCCGCCTCGACCAGCGCCTGGGCGCGGCGGTAGCTGTCGTCGCCGGTGCCGATCGCGGCGCCGACCACGAGCCGGCCGTCGGCGTCCTTGGTCGCGTGCGGATACTGCTCGCTCTTGACGAAGTCCTTGACCGTGATCAGGCCGTGCAGCTTGCCGGCGTCGTCGATCAGCGGCAGCTTCTCCACCTTGTGCCGGCGCAGCAGTTCCATCGCCTGATCGCCGGTGGTACCGACCTTGCCGGTGACCAGCGGCATCGGGGTCATGATGTCGCGCACGCGGCGCGAGTGGTCGACCTCGAAGCGCAGGTCGCGGTTGGTGACGATGCCGAGCAGTCGGCCCTTGTCGTCGGTGACCGGAACACCGCTGATTCGGAACCGCGCGCACAGCGCGTCGACTTCCTGCAGCGTGGCGTCGGCGCCGATGGTGATCGGGTCGAGCACCATGCCGGCCTCGGACCGCTTGACCGTGTCCGCCTGCGCGGCCTGGTCCTCCACCGACAGGTTGCGGTGCAGCACACCGACACCGCCCTGGCGGGCCATGGCGATCGCCATCCGCGCCTCGGTGACGGTGTCCATCGCCGACGACAGCAGCGGGATGCGGACGCGGATGTTGCGGGTGACCCGGGCGGAGGTGTCCACCTCGCTCGGCACGACGTCGGACGCGCCCGGCAGCAGCAGGACATCGTCGTACGTCAGCCCGAGCATCGCGAACTTCTCGGGTACGCCGTCGGCCGTGAGACTCATGACACCTTCCGAAGGTATTCCGATGGACCGCTCCGCCGGCCCCGCGAGGAACGGGGTCCCCGGGTAGCCGGGTAGGACGAGAACGCGCTCTCGGCAAGCGGATGGGTGGGTTGAGGGTTCATGCTACTGGCCCCGCGCGGTGCTTCGAGCCCGCTTGCCGACGGTGAGCACAACGGCACACCCGACCCCGACCATTCCCGGCCGGAATCGGCACCGGACTCAGCACCGGTCCGGCACCACCCGACGGCGGTTCGCGGCGGTGCCGTCCACCTCGGCGAGCAGCGCGTCGAACAAGCCGACGATCCGGTCCTGGACGGGGAGCGGGCGCCGCCGGCGCAGCTGCTCCACGAGTTCGTCGTCCTGACGCAACAGACCCAGGTCGGCGGTGCCGGATCGGCCGCCGAACCGCACACCACCGCCGCTCACGCGGTCTTCTCCTCGCCCGCCAACGCCCGCAGGCGGGTCAACGCGCGATGTTGGGCGACCCGCACCGCCCCGGGCGACATGCCCATCGCCCGCCCGGTCTCCTCGGCGGACAACCCCACCGCGACCCGCAACACGAGCAGTTCGCGCAGATTGTCGGGCAACCTGCCGAGCAGGGCGCGCGCGTGCGCGGCGTCGCTGCGCCGCACCACCTGGTCCTCGGGCCCGGGGTGGTCGTCCACCGCCTCGGGCAGATCGCAGGTGGGTACCGCGCCGCGCATCGCGGCACGCTGCACGTCGACCACCTTGTGTGCGGCGATACCGAAGACGAACGCCTCGAACGGGCGCCCCTCGTCGCGATATCGCGGCAGCGCGGAGAGCACCGCCAGGCACACCTCCTGCGCGGCGTCGTCGGCCGCGTGCTCGGCGCCGGAGACCCGGCCGAGCCGGGCTCGGCAGTAGCGCAACACCAGTGGTCGGACGTAGGCGAGCAGTTCGTCGGTCGCCTGCACATCCCCCTGGACCGCGCGGACCACGACGGCACGCATGCCGTCGTCGGCGTGCGCGTGTGCTTCGTACGACTCGTCCGGCATTCGCTCGGGGGTCCCACCCATGCCATTCAGTATGCAGGGATCGGCAACCGAATCACGGCCATGCCGACCCGGGGGACTCATCCGGCCCCCCGGGCAACGGCATTCACCGCACGGACCCTCGCCCGTCGGGGGCCGTCGGCACCCGCCTCATCGCACAAGTCCCCACCGACCGTGGTCGCCCGGACGAACCCCCGGGCCCTCGCGGTCGGGGAGGTCCTCGCGGACGTTCGTCATCGCACGAGTCCCCACCGGAATCCCAGCGCGACCGCGTGCGCCCGGTCGGACGCGCCCAGCTTCTTGAACAGGCGTCGGGCGTGGGTCTTGACCGTGTCCTCGGACAGGAACAGCTCGCGCCCGATCTCGGCGTTGCTGCGCCCGTGGCTCATGCCCTCGAGCACCTGGATCTCACGTGCCGTCAGGGTCGGCGCCACGCCCATGTCGGGCGAGCGCAACCGCCGGGGCGCCAGCCGCCACGTCGGGTCGGCGAGCGCTTGGGAGACGGTCGCGCGCAGTTCCGCGCGCGACGCGTCCTTGTGCAGATATCCCCGAGCCCCGGCGGCGACCGCGAGGGCCACCCCGTCCAGGTCCTCGGCCATCGTCAGCATGATCACCCGTGCGCCGGGGTCGCCGGCCAGGAGGCGGCGCACCGCCTCGACGCCGCCGAGCCCGGGCATCCGCACGTCCATGAGGACGAGGTCGGACCGCTCCGCGCCCCAGCGCCGCAGTACCTCCTCGCCACTCGTGGCCGTCGTCACCCTCTCGACGCCGGGGACCGTGGCCACCGCCCGCCGCAGGGTCTCCCGAACCAGCGGGGAATCGTCGCAGACCAGGACGGTCGTCATCGCCGGCCTCCGCAGTGGATCCGCGTCACGTTGAGCCTCCACGCCTGTACGTACCGTTTCCTTTGCGGCGGCCCCGAGGGTCGGTGGCTCGGGATCCAGTCCCGACCGCCCTCGTCGCCAACCGCTTCACCCACCCCAACGAGCATCACTCGAAAGGGTTACGGGGGGAGTTCCGCTCCGCCGCCACCACAACGAGGCGACCGTCCCGAAGGACACGCAAGGGTGAAGCCCGGCCGCCCCACGCCACCCGGCAGCCGCCCCGCACACCCCTGTCCCCACCGCTCCCAACCCCGAACGCCCCTCCATGCACACCACACCCATTCGCACCACATCACCCCAATTAGCCCGATACACCTGCCAAGGACCCCAGCCTGGGTAATTTTTTCGGGATTCGATGCATAAGTGGGAATTAGGATTGGAACTGATCATTTCGTGACACAGTCGCACCTACTTCTGATCGCTTGATCACGACTGTTCTGCACGGTCCGCACCAGAGGTGGCATCCCTGCTCACCGATCACTCGTACGCGATAAGCAAGAGGGACGAGTCATGGCTGATTTCTCGCGACTCCCCGGCCCCAACGCCGATCTGTGGGACTGGCAGCTGTCGGCAGCCTGTCGCGGAGTCGACAGCGCACTGTTCTTCCACCCCGAAGGCGAGCGAGGCGCCGCCAGGGTCGCCCGGGAGGCTTCGGCCAAGGAAGTCTGCATGCGGTGCCCGGTCCGTCGCCAGTGCGCCACGCACGCGCTCAAGGTGCGCGAGCCGTATGGCGTATGGGGCGGGCTCACCGAGGACGAACGGGTCGAACTCGACAGCGACCGCCGGCACGGGGTCGCCGCGGAACGGGCGGCCGCGGCGAGCGGCGCGTCCGTGACGCACTGATCTTCACGACCTCCACGACCTCCACGCATCGACCCCACGGGCGCCCACGCCTCGCCTCCCGCCCCGACGGCGGCGCCCGACAACACCATCGTGAAACGTTCGGCGGCCCGCCCCCAAGCCAGGGGGCGGGCCGCCGAACGTCGACACGGGCCGGTCGCGCGACACGTGTCGGCACGGGACGCGCGGGAGGGTTCGGCCCGTTATTGGAAGGCGGACATGTCCATCTCCCACACCTTCGGCCAGTCCTTGCCCCGGAAGGAGGCGTCGGTGCCGCCGTCGCAGAAGACCACGGAGCCGACGAAGAAGCTCGACTCGCCGCCGAGCAGGAACGCCACCAGCGCGGCGATCTCCTCGGGCCGGCCGCCGCGACCGGCCGGGATGGTGTTCAGGAACATCTCCATGCCCTCGGCGGTCAGCGGGTCCGTGCGCCCCTCGGCCGTCATCGGGGTCTCGATCAGGCCCGGCGCGATCGCGTTGAGCCGGATACCGTCGGCGATGTACTCGGCGCACCGGGTGCGGGCGTACCAGGCGAGCGCCGCCTTGGTCGCGGGGTAGGCCTGCAGCGCCGCGAACTCGCCGAACGCCTCGGCGGCCGCGCTCGCCCCCGCCTCGTCCCCGGCCAGGCACGACTCGGCCACCTCGACCGGCCAGTTCGGCTGCGCCGTCGTGGAGTTCGAGCTGATCAGCACGACCGAGGGGCCATCACCGGCGGCGAGCAGCGGACGCAGCCCCTCCAGGAGCACGATCGCGCCGAAGTAGTTCACCGACACCAGCAGGCCGCCCGACCGACCGGTGGCCGCGGCCAGGCCCGCGAACGGCACGAAGCCGTCGAGCACGCCGCCGGACAGCTCGGTGACCCGCGTGATCGCCTCGGCCCGACCCTCGGCCGTGCCCAGGTCCACGGTGACGTCGGCGTCGCGCAGGTCGACGCCGATCACCCGGTGCCCGTCCGCCTCCAGCCGGGCCTTGGTCGCGGCGCCCAGGCCGGAGGCCGCGCCGGTGATCGCGTAGGTACCCATGTGTCTCCTTCGTGCTGCTCGACGGGATCGGCCGCACCCGGCGGCTGACGGTCCGTCAGTTATCGGGCTCCGGGCACTCTCGCAGATCGGGCCGGCGGCGAAAAGGCCGACGGGCCCGACCGCGGGGATGCGGTCGGGCCCGTCGGGGACGTGCGGGGTGGAACCGGCGCGCGGGCTACCCGTGCGCGGAACCGATGCGCGTGGAACTAGTGCGAGTGGCCGTGGCCGCCGTGGCTGTGCCCGGCCGGCTCTTCCTCGGCCGGCTTCTCGACGACCAGGGTCTCGGTCGTGAGCAGCAGCGACGCGATCGACGCGGCGTTCTGCAGCGCGGAGCGGGTCACCTTGACCGGGTCGATGACGCCCGAGTCGACCAGGTTGCCGTACTCGCCGGTCGCGGCGTTGAAGCCGTGCCCGACACCGAGCTCCTGCACCTTGTTGACGATCACGTAGCCCTCGAGGCCCGCGTTCTCGGCGATCCAGCGCAGCGGCTCGACCACGGCGCGACGCACGACCGAGACACCGGTCGCGATGTCGCCGGTCTGGCCCAGGTTCTCCGCGAGCACCGAGGCCGCGTGCACCAGGGCGGTGCCGCCGCCGGCGACGATGCCCTCCTCGATGGCCGCGCGGGTCGCGGAGACCGCGTCCTCGAGACGGTGCTTCTTCTCCTTGAGCTCGACCTCGGTGGCCGCGCCCACGCGGATCACGCACACGCCGCCGGCCAGCTTCGCGAGCCGCTCCTGCAGCTTCTCGCGGTCCCAGTCGGAGTCCGTGGACTCGATCTCACGCTTGATCTGCTTGACCCGGTCGGCGATCGCGGCACCGTCGCCGGCGCCGTCCACCAGGGTGGTGGCGTCCTTGGTGATGGTGATGCGACGGGCGCTGCCCAGCACCTCCAGGCCGACCTGGTCGAGCTTGAGGCCGACCTCGGGGGCGATGACCTGACCGCCGGTCAGGATCGCCATGTCCTCCAGCATCGCCTTGCGGCGGTCGCCGAAGCCCGGGGCCTTGACCGCGACCGCGTTGAAGGTGCCGCGGATCTTGTTCACGACCAGGGTGGACAGCGCCTCGCCGTCCACGTCCTCGGCCACGATCAGCAGCGGCTTCGACGCGCCGGCCTGGATGATCTTCTCCAGCAGCGGCAGCAGCTCGGCGATGGCCGAGATCTTGCCCTGGTGGATCAGGATGTACGGGTCGTCGAGGACGGCCTCCATACGCTCCTGGTCGGTGACCATGTAGGGCGACAGGTAGCCCTTGTCGAACTGAAGGCCCTCGGCGAACTCCAGCTCCAGACCCATGGTCTGGGACTCCTCGACGGTGATCACACCGTCCTTGCCGACCTTGTCCATGGCCTCGGCGATCAGCTCGCCGATCTGCTTGTCCTGGGCGGACAGCGCGGCGACGGCGGCGATGTCCTCCTTGCCGTCGATCGCGCGGGCGGTACCGAGCAGCTGCTCGGACACGGCGGCGACGGCGAGGTCGATGCCCTTCTTCAGGTCCATCGGGGCCGCGCCGGCGGCCACGTTGCGCAGACCCTCGCGCACCAGCGCCTGGGCGAGCACCGTCGCGGTGGTGGTGCCGTCACCCGCGATGTCGTTGGTCTTGGTCGCGACCTCCTTGGCGAGCTGCGCGCCAAGGTTCTCGTACGCGTCCTCGAGCTCCACCTCACGGGCGATGGTCACGCCGTCGTTGGTGATGGTCGGGGCACCGAACTTCTTGTCGATCACGACGTTGCGGCCCTTGGGGCCGAGCGTGACCTTGACGGTGTCGGCCAGCGCGTTGACGCCGCGCTCCAGCGACCGCCGGGCCTTCTCGTCGAACTGGAGGATCTTCGCCATGAGGGTCTTCGTCCTTAAAGGTTGCTTTTCGACGTCGTACAACCGACTCCGCCCCGGGTCCACCGGCCGCGAGGGCAGGGCGATCCGGGGCGGGGTCGTCGAACCGTCACCGGTTCCGGCGCGTCAGCGCGATGTCACTTCTCGATGATCGCGAGCACGTCGCGGGCCGAGAGAACGAGGTATTCCTCGCCGTTGTACTTCACCTCGGTGCCGCCGTACTTGCTGTACAGCACGGTGTCACCGACGGCGACGTCGAGCGGCAGACGCTGACCGTCCTCGAAACGACCCGGGCCCACGGCCAGGACGACGCCCTCCTGGGGCTTCTCCTTGGCGGTGTCCGGGATCACGAGACCCGACGCGGTGGTCTGCTCGGCCTCAAGCGTCTGAACCACGATGCGGTCCTCGAGCGGCTTGATGGCAACCTTGGTGTTGGCGGTCGTCACGATGCGACCTCCCCCTTCGGAGATCTCACGGAAAAATGTCTGTCGGCGAATGGGACAGATCCGTCGTCGCGGGTGCCGGACCTGCTCGTATCGCACTGGCACACTCATGGGGAGAGTGCCAGCACAGACACTAGGTGGCGGTTAGCACTCCGTCAACCAGAGTGCCAGATTCAGCGCGTCGCGAGCGTTCTTCATACCAATGGGCGCGGATCTACGGGGACCGGCTTCATGCCGATGGGCGCGGATCGATGGGGCCGGGCGCTCGGCGAGAATGGCCGGGTGCACACCGACGCCATCGAAGCCCTCACCGCGCTGCGGACCGACGAGGGCCGCTGCCTGCTCGACCTGCTGGCCGAACACGACGCCGCGGACGAGTTGTCGCTGGCCACCCGGTTGCGTCGGGAACATCCGCCGGAGTTGATCGCCGCCGCGCTCACCCAGACCCGGTTGCGGCAGCGCGGCCGGGCCAAGTTCGGGGCTGACGCGGACCGGATGTTCTTCACGTCCAACGGCCTGGAGCAGTCCACCCGGACCTCGGTGGCCGACCACCGGGCCGCCCGGCTGGCCGCGGCCGGCGTCCGCCGGGCGATCGACCTGTGCTGCGGCATCGGCGGCGACGCGCTCGCGCTGGCCCGCGCCGGGGTCGCGGTGCACGCGGTCGACCTCGATCCGGCGACCTGCGCGGTGGCCCGGGCCAACGCGGAGGCGCTGGGCCTGGCCGACCTGCTCACGGTCGAGTGCGCGGACGCGACCGAGGTGGATCCGTCCGGCTACGACGCGGCGCTGATCGACCCGGCCCGGCGCACCGCCCGCGGTCGCACCTTCGACCCCGAGTCGTACGCGCCGCCCTTCTCGTTCCTGAGCACCCTCGCCGCCCGCGTCCCCGCCGGCGCGGCCAAGGTGGCCCCCGGCATCCCGCACGAGATCGTGCCCGCCGGCATGGAGGCGGAGTGGGTCTCCGACCGCGGCGACGTCAAGGAGGCGGTGTTGTGGTGGGGCGGGCTCGCCCGGGCCGGTCTGCGTGCCACCCTGTTGCCCGGCGGCGCCGAGTTGGCCTCGGGGATGGTCCGGCAGGCGCCGGTGGGCCCGATGCGCCGCTACCTCTACGAGCCGGACGGCGCGGTGATCCGGGCCCATCTGGTGTCCGAGGTCGGCGAGTTGGTGGACGGCAACCTGGTGGACGAGACGATCGCCTACCTGACCTCGGACCGGCTGGTGCACACCGCGTTCGCGAGCGTGTACGAGATCACCGACGTGTTGCCGTTCAACCTCAAGCGGCTCAAGGCCCTGCTGCGCGAGCGCGGCGTCGGCACTCTGACGGTCAAGAAGCGCGGCTCTGCGGTCGAGCCGGAGGAGGTCCGCCGCCGGGTCCGCCCCACCGGTCCGAACGCGGCCACGGTGCTGTTGACCCGGGTGGCGGGCGCGCCCACGATGCTGATCGGTCACCCGGTGCCCTGCGGTGGGTGACCCGGGCCGGGGCGGTCCTCAGCCGATGTAGTCCTCCAGGCGCGCGATCGTGAAGCCCTGGGCCTGGATCTTGCGCAGCATGTTGCCGAACATCTCGGTCATCGTGGTGCCCTTGAGCTCACTCGGGCCGCGGAAGTGGGCCAGGATGATGTCGCCCGGGTGCAGCTTCTTCTCCCCCGCGTACTGCATGTCGTTGATCTGCATCGACTCCTGCCACTTCACGATCGCGCCGATTCCGCCGCAACCGCCCGCCACCGTCTGCGTGGTCGCGTTCCAGTTGCCGTAGGGCGGGCGGAACAACGTCGGGCGTTTGCCGTACAGCTCGCCGAGCCGGTCCTGTTGGCCGCAGATCTGGTGCTTCTGCGCGTCGGCGCCCAGGGTCTTCAGGTCGGGGTGGGAGAGCGTGTGGTTCTGCACGGTGGCGCCGAGGTCCTGGAGCTTGCGGAAGTATTCCGGGTCCTGGCGCACGTAGGTGTCGTTGAGGAACATCGCCACCGGGATGCGCAGGTCCCGCATCATGTCCAGGAACTTGGGATCCTTCTCCGCGCCGTCGTCGATCGTGATGAACACGATCTTCTCCTGTGTGGGGATCTTCTCCACCACCGGCGGCTTGGGCCCGCCTCCCTTGATCGGCTTGTCCGCGGGCGGGGCCGGCGGCGCGGCGAACGGCTTCAGGTTCCACTTCGCGGCGAGCGTGGCGGGGTCGGCGCCGGGGGTGTCCGGCTTGGCCGCGGGCGCCGGTTTGGCGGCCGCGGTCGAGGTACCGCCGGAGGGTACCTCGGTCGCCTTCACCGACGACGTGTCGTCGGATCCGCCGCCACAGCCGGTCAGCGCGAGCAGCAGTACGCCGGCCAGGCCGACGCCGACCGAGGCGAATACGCCTCGCCGCTTTTGTACCGTTCCATGCGCCACTGTCGCCGGCCCTTCCGTCGCCTGGACCGTTCGCCCGATCCACCCGCGCCCACGCTACGCGGCGCGGCGGCCTGTCACGGTCCGGACAAGCCCTGTTCAAGGGACTGTCGAAGGACTGTTGAGCAGCCGATGAGCTGGGCACACTCCCGGCAAGGCCAATGGCACGTGCGGCGGCACGCAGCCATCAGCCAAGGCACTCGACCCACGTCCGGCTTGCGAATGGCCTCCTCGTCGGACGCGGGTCGAGTGTTGCGCCGACTCGGGCGGGGCGAGGGCGGCGCCGAGGCTTCAGGGGCCGACGCTGAGCCGTTCGAAGTTCCAGGTGTGCGGCGGCCGGGCGACCAGGGCGGCCGGTGGCTCGGGCAGCGCCACCGGCGGGCCGGTCCACAGCGCGATCACCACCACGCGGTCCCCGTCGGGTGCGTCCGGGGCGGCGAACACCTCGATCCGCTCCAGGCCGGGCGCGCCGGCCACGACGGGCAGCGCCACCTCGTGCACCCATGCGGCCAGCGCCGCACCGTCGCCGGACTCGGTCCTGGCCTCCCACATCGCCGCGATCGCCATGGTCAGGACACCGCCTGCGAGATCGTGACCGGCATCGACGAGTCGGCCGGGATGGACAGTGTGGAGGGGGCCCGGTCGCGGGCGACCATCTCGGCGCCAAGCGCGGCGACCATCGCGCCGTTGTCGGTGCACAGGCCCGGCCGCGGCACGCGCAGCACGATCCCGGCCGCGTCGCAGCGCTCCTGCGCCAGCGCCCGCAGGCGGGTGTTGGCGGACACGCCGCCGCCCATCATCAGGTGCTCGACGCCGTTCTCCTTGCAGGCCCGGATCGCCTTGCGGGTCAGCACGTCGACCACCGCCTCCTGGAAGGACGCCGCCACGTCCGCCACCGGCACGCTCTCCCCGGCCCGCTGCCGGGCCTCGACCCAGCGCGCGACCGAGGTCTTGAGGCCGGAGAAGGAGAAGTCGAACGGCGCGTCGCGCGGACCGGTCAGCCCGCGCGGGAAGGCGATCGCGGCGCGGTCGCCCTCGCGCGCCCACCGGTCGATCACCGGGCCGCCCGGGAAGCCGAGTCCGAGCACGCGCGCGACCTTGTCGAACGCCTCGCCCGCCGCGTCGTCGATGGTCGACCCCAGCGGGCGCACGTCGGAGGTGATGTCGGGCACGAGCAGCAGCGAGGAGTGCCCACCGGAGACCAGCAACGCCATGCACGGTTCGGGCAGCTTGCCGTGCTCCAGCTGGTCCACGCACACGTGCGAGGCCAGGTGGTTGACGCCGTACAGCGGCTTGTCGAGGGCGACCGAGTAGCCCTTGGCCGCGGCGACGCCCACCAGCAGCGCGCCCGCCAGGCCGGGACCCGAGGTGACCGCGATCGCATCGATGTCGCCCATCGTGACACCCGCGTCGGCGAGCGCGCGGCGCACCGTCGGCACCATCGCCTCCAGGTGCGCGCGGCTGGCGACCTCGGGCACCACACCGCCGAACCGGGCGTGTTCGTCGACACTGGAGGCGACCGCGTCGGCGAGCAGCGTGGTGCCGCGCACGATGCCGATGCCGGTCTCGTCGCACGAGGTCTCGATGCCCAGGACGAGTGGTTCGTCAGCCACCGGTGGCCGTTCCTTCCCGACGTTCCTTCAGATCGCAGCGCATCACCAACGCGTCCACGTTGGCGGGCTGGTAGTAGCCCCGGCGCACGCCGATCCCCTTGAAGCCGAAGCGCTCGTACAGCGCCTGCGCGCGGGCGTTGTCCACCCGCACCTCGAGCAGTACGTCCCGGCAGCCGCGCGCCACCGCCAGGTCGAGCAGTTCGGTCAACAGCAGCGCGCCCAGGCCCGTGCCCCACCGATCGCGGCGCACCCCGATGGTCTGCACGTCGCCCTCGTCGCCGATCACCGCGAGCCCGGCGTATCCCGCCAGGGTGCCCGTCTCGTCCTCGGCGACCACGTAGTGCCGCATCTCCGGTTCCGACAACTCGGACCAGAACATCCCCGCCGACCACGCGTCCTCGGCGAACAACTCGTGCTCGAGTCGCATCACGGCCTCGATGTCCCACCACCGCATCCGCCGCAGGCGAGACCCGAATTCCATGCCGGAAGTCTAGGCCCTGCCCGGCGTGGCCCGGCCGGGCTACGCCCCGGGCGGGGGCCCCGCGGGGGTGACGGCCTTGTAGCCGGCGGGGACCTGGGCGTCGGGGCGGCGCAGGTAGAGGGGCTCCGGCGGGAGCAGGGCGAGGCCGGCGGTCAGGCGTTCGACGGCGAACGCCGCGAGCGCGGCGGCGTCCGGGTGTTCGGGGCCGCGCACGTCCGCGAACGCGTCCGGGTACAGCGCGGCGCCCGCGCCGACGGCGGGCAGCGCGGTGACGGTCGCGGCCAGGTCGCCGGCGCGGTCCACCGACGGTCCCTCGACGCGCGTGTGGGCGTCGTCGTAGCGCGCCCAGTAGACCTCCTTGCGGCGCGCGTCGGTCGCGGCCGTGAACGGCCCGGCGACCGTGGCGTCGCGGCCGGCCGCGTACGCGAGCGCGTCCAGGGTGCATACGCCGTGCACGGGGATGCCGAGCGCGTCGCCCAACGCGAGCGCGGTCACGATGCCCACCCGCAGGCCGGTGTACGGCCCGGGGCCGACGCCGACCGCGATGTCGGTGAGTTCGGCGCGGGTGCGTCCCGCCGCCCGGAGCACGTCGACGATGCCGGGCGCGAGCAACTCGCCCTGCCGGCGCGCGTCGATCCGGGTGGAACCGGCGAGCACGCGGGAATCGTCGTGGAGGGCGACCGTGACGGCCGGGGTGGCGGTGTCGAAGGCGAGCAGCAGCACGGCACCAGGCTACCGACCGCGGAGCGCGGGCCCGCCCACCGGCGCCTCCCGGGACGCGTTCGCGGGGAAAAGCCGACCCGGCTCCGACGCGGGGACACCGGCTGCCGGCACCATGGAGGCCGACACACGGCGGAAGAGGGACCCAAGGCAATGGCGAAGCGGCTCAACCCGGGCGTGGCCGTCGCGGGCATCACCATCGCCGCGCTGGTCGGCGTCGGCTTCCTCGCGGTCCAGGCCGCGAACTCCGCACCGGACAATCGGGGGATAGCGCGTACGAGCACGCCGACCCCGTCCGGCGCCTCCGGCGCGCCCGTGGCGCCGGCCTACGTCCCACCGCCCGTGCCGGCCAACTCCGGCACCGGCAAGCGGGTCGTGTACTCGCTCAAGGACAACCACGTCTGGCTGGTCGACGAGGCCGAGCGCATGTTGCGCGACTACCGGGTGGCCGCCGCGCCGGTCAAGCCGCAGCCGGGCACGTTCCAGGTGACGCTGAAGAAGGAGGAGGCGCAGACCGGCAGCGACGGCCTGCGGATCACCTACTCGGTGCGCTTCGGCGCGGTCCAGGGCGTGCCGCTCGGCTTCGCGGCCACGGACACCCCGCTGGACCAGATCGACAGCGGCGGCAAAACCGGCCCCTCCCCCACCGGCACCGCCCGCCCGCGCACCTCGGCACCGCCCGCCAAGCAGAGCGCGGGCATCCGCTCGACGCCGGACGACGGCGTCGCGCTGTGGAACTTCGCCCCGGTCGGCACACCCGTCATCGTGGTGCCCTGAGCCCCGGTCGCGACGCGCCGAGCCCCGGTCGCGACGCGCCGAGCGCCGCCGCGAGGCCCTGAGCCGATCGGGTCCGCCACGCCACGCCCACCATTGTCCGATTCGGCGGCCTTTCTTCAGCTTTGCCCACATATCATCGGGATGATGATCCCTCTGGCCCCACCGGCCCCACCGGGCACACGCGGGCGACCGGCAGGGCCCGTCAGGGCAATGGCACCGAGGAACAGGTGGGCGGCGTGGCGCACGACTCCTCCGGTCCGAGCGGTCCCGGCGACGTCCAGGGGCCGACTCCCCGGCGCAGGCTGTTCGACTATCCCCGGAGCAATCGCCGGGGTCCGCGCCGTTGGCTGCCCTCGTTCAAGCACCTGCTCACCCTGCTGCTCCTGGCCCTGTCCGGCCTGTTCGCCGCCGTGGGCCTGGTCTACGCGATCACCCCGGTTCCCGAGACGGTCAACGCGCAGGCCCGGCAGGAGAGCAACGTCTGGAACTGGAGCGACGGCACCGAGATCACCCGCACCGGCGCCACCAACCGGCAGGCGGTGCCGCTGGCCGCGATCCCGATCGACGTGCAACACGCGGTGCTCGCCGCCGAGGACCGCTCCTTCTACTCGAACTCCGGCGTCTCGATCACCGGCACCGTCCGCGCCCTGCTGAGCAATCTCGCGGGCGGCGGAGGCGGCCTCCAGGGCGGCTCGACGATCACCCAGCAGTACGTCAAGAACGTCTACCTCACCCAGGAACAGACGCTGGGCCGCAAGTTCAAGGAAGCGATCATCGCGGTCAAGCTCGACCGCACCGTACCCAAGGACGACATCCTCACCGGCTACCTCAACAGCGTGTACTTCGGGCGCGGCGCCTACGGCGTCGAGGCCGCCGCACAGGCGTACTACGGCATCGACGTCGGGCAGCTCACCGTCGAACAGGGCGCCTACCTCGCGGTGTTGCTCAACGCGCCGAGCGCCAACGACGTGCGCAACGCGGGCGAGGCGGGCCGGCGGCGGATCCTCGCCCGGTGGAACTACGTGCTCGACGGCATGGTCAAGGAGAAGTGGCTGACCCCCGAGCGGCGCGCCGGCATGGTGTTCCCGGAGCCGGTCGATCCGCGCCCGGCGGCCAACCTGGCCGGGGTCAACGGCTATCTGGTCGAGATGGCCAAGCGCTACCTGCTCGACCACAAGGTGGTCGACGAGGACCGGCTCGACGCGGGCGGCTACGCGATCACCACCACGTTCGACAAGCGCAAGACCGAGACGCTGTACAAGACCGTGCAGGACCAACTCGCCCAGTCGCTCGACCCCACGGACCGCTCCGTCGACGTCGGGGTGCGGGTGGCCGCCGCGTCCGTGGAGCCCGGCACCGGGCGCATCGTCGCGGTCTACGGCGGGCCGAACTACGTCAAACAGTTCGTCAACGACGCCACCCGCCGCGACGTGCAGGTCGGCTCCACGTTCAAGCCGTTCGTACTCGCCGCCGGGTTGCGCGACGGCGCCCAGGACCCGGACGGCAAACGGGTCCGGATCACCCCGACCACGGTCTACAACGGCAACGACAACGTGGTGATCCACTACCCGAACGGCAAGCCGGTGATCCAGGACGGGGTGCCGTGGCAGCCCGGCAACGAGGACGGGGTGAGCTACGGGCAGATCACCCTGGCCCGAGCGATGGACCGGTCGGTCAACACCGCCTACACCCAACTCGGCATGGACGTGGGCACCGATCGGGTGGTGCGGGCCGCGGTGGACGCGGGACTGCCCGCGACCACGCCGGGGCTGCGCCCCGTACCGTCCGTCTCGCTGGGCACCTCCACGCCCAGCGCCCTGGACATGGCCGCGGCCTACGCCACCTTCGCCGCCGAGGGCAAGCAGCGCGACGCGTACCCGGTGGACAAGCTCAGCCGCGGCGGCGACACGATCGACCTGCCGGACCACGACGCCAAGGACGCCTACGACAGCCGGCAGGCGGACGCGGTCACCCGGGTATTGCGCGGTGTCGTGGACGGCGGCACCGGATTTCGCGCGCAGGCGCTGAACCGCCCGGCGGCGGGCAAGACCGGCACCACCGACGACAACCGTTCGGCCTGGTTCGTCGGGTACACCCCGGACCTGGCCACCTCGATGGGCATGTTCCGCGAGGACGCCGACACGCACGCGTTCCTGTCCCTGTCCGGCGTCGCCGGGCTGGACCGGGTGGACGGCGGCAACCTGCCGACCCGCATGTGGACGACCTACATGCGCGCCGCGCTCGCCGGCGCCGGCGTCGCGGACTTCCCGGAGGACACCGAGGGTGGTCTCGGCGGTCCCGACACCGGTCTGGTGCCGCCGGGCACCGGTACGCCGCCGCCCGGCACGGCGCCCCCGACGACGGCGCCCGCGAGCAGCGCGCCGCCGAACACCACCCCGCCGACCACGACGGCGCCGACGGGCACCTCCTCGCCGGGTACGTCCACCGGCGGCGGAGCGAGCACCCGCCCGCCGAGCCGGTCCCCGGGCCCGCCCGAAACGCCCGCCTCCCAGGCCCCGGCAACGGGCACCTGACCGAGGCCCGGTCCGGCGGATCCCGACGGGGCCGCCGGACCGGCCCGGGGCGTCAGCCCGCCAACCCGTCCAGGTCGGCGCCGGCCCAGCGGGCCCCGATCCCGGTCACCCG
The DNA here is from genome assembly GCF_051903075.1 of Embleya australiensis. Taxonomy (NCBI): domain Bacteria; kingdom Bacillati; phylum Actinomycetota; class Actinomycetes; order Kitasatosporales; family Streptomycetaceae; genus Embleya; species Embleya australiensis. Next base: position 4,578,811 of record NZ_CP182422.1, on the reverse strand, counting down.
GATCGTGCGCACCTCGTCCCCGGCGAAGTCGCCCGCACTCGCGGCGAGCGGGTCCGCCTCGGCGTGGTCGCGGTCGATGGCCACCTCCAGGCGGTCCTCGGTCAGGTCCTCGACCATGCCCTCGCCCCACTCCACGACGGTCACCGACTCGTCGAGCGAGGCGTCGAGGTCGAGGCCGTCGATCTCCGCGGTGACGTCGGCGGAGCCGCCGAGTCGATAGGCGTCGACGTGCACCAGGGCCGGGCCGCCGACCTCGGACGGATGTACGCGGGCGATCACGAACGTCGGCGAGGTCACCGCGCCGCGCACGCCCAGGCCCACCCCGATGCCCTGGGTCAGCGTCGTCTTGCCCGCGCCCAGACCGCCGGACAACACGAGCAGGTCGCCCGCCCGCAACACCTTCGCCAACCGGGCGCCCAGCGCGCGCGTGTCCGCACCGCCGGCGACCGTCACGGTCATACTTCGCACCACTTCAGCACTCCCACCACGCCGGTCCCGTCGGCCCGAACCGCCTCGGACCCCACCGTCGTCCCGAATCCGCCCGCGGTCTCGGGACCCCTGCACGGGATCACTGTCCGTCAGGATCCCGACCCGCGTCGAATCCGACCTGTGCGGAGGATTCGCCGCGCCCGTGCCCGCCGGATTTCCCGCCGGATTTCCCGCCGCGCCGACCGGGCGCGCCCACGGCGCGCGCGAGCAGCCCGCGCAGCGCCGCGTTCACCACCTCCGGATGCTCCAGCGGGGTCAGGTGTCCGGAGTCCGGCACGATCAGCAACTCGGCGCCGGGCAGCGCCTCCTTGATCGCCTCGCTGTGCGAGGCGGGCGCGATCAGGTCGCCCTCCCCGGCCACCACCAGCGTCTCCACCGTCTCCAGCGCCGGCAGCGCGGCCAGCTTGTCGTGCGTCTCGAAGGCGGGGAAGAACTCGGCGATCACGTCGATCGGCGTGCCCGAGATCATCCGGTCGGTGAACCGCACCAGGGTGGGGTCCACCTCCGAGTCGAAGGCGTATCGCTCGGTGAACAGGTACACCAGGTCGCGGGCCGCGCGCCGACCCGCCTCCACCAGCGCGGCGCGCCGGCCGAGGGTACGCAGCAGCCCCGGCGCTATCCGGTGCACCAACCGGGCCCCGGCCGCCGGGATGCCCAGCGTCACCGTCGCCCAGCGGCCCGCCGACGTGTTCATCAGCGCGACGCCGATCACCCGTTCCCCGAACAGCTCGGGGTGCTGGTCGGCGAGCGCCATGATGGTCATCCCGCCCATCGAGTGGCCGAGCAGCACCAGCGGTCCCTCGGGCGCGAGTTCGCCGAGCACGGTGTACAGGTCCGCGCCGAGGTGGTCGATCGTCGAGGTCTCCGGCGCGCCGCGACCGGAGCGGCCGTGGCTGCGCTGGTCGTAGAGCACCAGCCGGTATTCCTCGCGCAACGCGGCCCGCTGGTAGTGCCAGCAGTCCATGTCGAGGCAGTAGCCGTGGCACAACACCACGGTCACCGGGGCGTCCCGGTTACCGTCCACCTCGGCGTACAACTCGACGCCGTCCTCGGCGGTGATCAGCTGCGGCTCGCCGCGCAGCGTGCCGAACTCGGCGAGCGCGTCCAGTTGGGCCTCGGTACGGCGGCGGAAGGCGCGGCCGACCGTCATGCGCTCGATCGCCACGCCCGCGGCGGCGCCGGCCGCGAGCACGCCGACCGCGGCGCCGACGATGCCGGCCCGGCGGCCGAGCGCGCGGCCGGCGCCGGAGGAGGCGGGCACGGGAGTGGTCACGACGCGCCCGTCCCGGTGTGGACCCTGGGCACGCGGGCGCCGATGCGGGTGACGATCTCGTAGGAGATGGTGCCGATCGCCGCCGCCCAGTCCTCGGCGGTGGGCTCGCCCCGGTCGCCGGGGCCGAACAGGATCGCCTCGTCGCCCGCGCTCGCCTCGTCGTCGCCGAGGTCGACCACGAACTGGTCCATCGCGACGCGGCCCGCGATCGTGCGCCGCCGTCCCGCCACCAGGACCGGGCCGACGTTGCTCGCGTGGCGGGGGATGCCGTCGGCGTAACCGGTGGGGATCAGCGCGAGGTTGGTGTCCGTCGGCGCGATCCAGGCGTGCCCGTACGAGACGCCGTGGCCGGCCGGCACCCGCTTGACCCCGGCCAGGTTCGCCGCCAGCGTCATCGCGGGGCGCAGGCCGAAGTCGGCCGGGCCGCCGACTTCGGGCACGGGCGAGAGGCCGTAGCCGGCCAGGCCGACCCGGACCAGGTCGAAGTGGCTGTCGGGCAAAAGCAGTGTGGCCGGCGAGTTGGCCATGTGCCGCACCTCGGGGGTGACCCCGCGGCCCTCGGCGTGGGCGAGCATCGCCACGAACTCGCCCAGCTGGGCCGGTACGGACGGATGCCCGGGTTCGTCGGCGCAGGCGAAGTGCGACCACAGGCCGACCACCTCGACCGTGCCGTCGGCCTGGGCCTTGAGCGCGGCGTCGACCAGGGCCGGCCAGTCGGCGGGTGTGCAGCCGTTGCGCCCCAGGCCGGTGTCCGCCTTCAGGTGCACGCGCGCCGGTCGCTCGGCCGCCCGGGCGGCCGCCACCACCTCGCGCAGCGCCCACGACCCGCTCACCGAGATGTCCACGTCGGCGCGCACCGCGTCCTCGAAGGCGTCCCCGGGGGCCCACAACCAGGCGAGCACCCGGCCGGTGTCGCCCGCCGCGCGCAGCGCCAGCGCCTCCTCGACCACGGCGGTGCCCAGCCAGGTGGCGCCGCCCGCGCGGGCGGCCCGCGCGGAGGGGATCATGCCGTGTCCGTAGGCGTTCGACTTGACCACGCTCATCACCGCCGCCGACCCCACTCGGGCTCGAATGGCCGCGATGTTGTCCCGAATCGCATCCAGATCGATCCGCGCTTCGGCACGCATGGGGCAGGTGGTCCTTCCGACGACGATCATCGAACGCGAGTCCGGGGCGCGGTCCCGGCCGGCCGCCGGGCCCGGAAGATCCCCGAACTCAAGACTCCCAGTGTGGCAGGCCCGGGCCCGGGCGGCGTCCTCCTCACGTGCCGGTGACGTCCGCCCACACCCCCGGCAGCGCCCGGATCAGGTCCGGCGCGGTCACCGGGCCGGATAGCGTCCGGGCGGCCAGCCCGTGCAGCCAGGCGGCCGCGGAAGCGGCGTCCAGCGCGTCCAGACCGGCCGCGAGCAGCGCGCCGGCCAGGCCGGAGAGCACGTCGCCGCTGCCCGCGGTGGCCAGGCGCGGGGTACCGGTGGGATTGACCCGGGTCCGGCCGTCGGGCGCGGCGATCACCGTGGTGGAGCCCTTGAGCAGGACCACGCAGCGGTACAGCGCGGCGAGCCGGCGCGCGTGCTCCAGCCGCCCCGCCTCGATCCGCTCGCGGGTGACCTCGACGCCCGCGGCGGCGAACAGGCGCACCGCCTCGCCCGCGTGCGGGGTCAACAGCGTCGGGGCGGGGCGGGTGCCGGGGGCGGAGCGGGCGAGCAGGGTCAGGCCGTCCGCGTCCACCAGTACGGGCACTTCCGCGTCCAGCACGCTCGCGAAGCGCGCCTCGGCGTCCGGGTCGGTGTCCAGGCCGGGGCCCACCACCCACGCCTGCACCCGGCCCGCCTCGGCCGGGGGCGCCTGGGTCGCCAGCGCCTCCGGATGGGCCGCGAGCACCGGGCCGAGCACGGCGGCCGGCCCCGTGCAGCGGACCGCGCCGACTCCGCCGCGCACCGCCGCGCCGACCACCAGGACCGCCGCGCCCGGGTAGCGGGGGGAGCCTGCGGCCACGCCGAGCACACCGCGCGAATACTTGTCGCTCTCGCCCGAGGGAGAGGGCAACAACCGGGCCACGTCGTCGTGTTGCAGCACGGTCGGGTCCGGCTCCGGCAGGTGCGGGCCGAGGCCGATGTCGACGAGGTGCACCACTCCCGCGTGGGCCGCGCCGGGGTCGATCAGCAGGCCCGGTTTGTGGGTGCCGAAGGTGACCGTCACATCGGCGCGCACCGCCGCGCCCGCGACCTCGCCGGTGTCCGCGTCCACGCCGCTGGGCACGTCGACCGCGACCACGGTCGCGCCCGACACCCGGGCGAGCAGCGCGGCGGGGGTCGGGCGCAGTGCGCCCCGGCCGCCGATCCCGACGATCCCGTCCAGGACCAGGTCGGCCCGCCCGAGCAGGTCGGCGAGGCCGGGGCCGTCCGGGTCGACCGCGTCCCGCGCCCGGACGCCGGCCGCCCGGGCCCAGGCGAGGCCGGCCGGATGGGCCCGGTCCGGGGCGAGCAGCAGGGCGTCCACGCGCGCGCCGCGCCGGGCCAGCATGCCTCCCGCGTACAGCGCGTCGCCGCCGTTGTCGCCACTGCCCACCAGCAGCACCACGCGGGCCCCGTAGACCCGGTCGAGCAGGCGCACGCAGGTGCCGGCCAGCCCGGCCGCGGCGCGGCGCATCAGGGTGCCCTCGGGCAGCGTCGCGAGCAGCGCGCCCTCCGCGGCGCGTACCTGCTCGACCGTGTGTGCGGCGCGCATGGGCGGCCCCCTAGCCCTCGGCGATGACGACAGCGGAAGCGATGCCCGCGTCGTGGCTGAGCGACACATGCCAGTGCGTCACACCCAGCACGGCGGCGCGCGCGGCCACCGTGCCGGTGACGGCCAGCAGCGGACGGCCGGAGTCCTCGGTGGTCACCTCGGCGTCCAGCCAGTGCAGTCCGCCGGGCGCGCCGAGCGCCTTGGCCAGCGCCTCCTTGGCGGCGAAGCGCGCGGCCAGCGAGGCGACCCCGCGGGGCTGTCCGGGGCGCACGTTCCGCTCCGCGTCGGTGAACAGCCGATCGGCCAGTCCGGGTGTGCGCTCCAGCGACTGCCCGAAGCGTGCGATGTCCGCCACGTCGATACCCACACCGATGATCACGGCCCGAGCCTATTGCCGGGCACGGCGCCGAAGAACACACCGGCCACCCGCGCCGACCCACCCACCGGCGACGCGCCCACCACACGCGCCGACAACGCGGCCGGGCCGCATCCCCGGCGGGGATGCGGCCCGATCGGCTCGCGAAACGGTCCTGCGCGGTGCTCGTGGCGGTGTGCTCCCGCCCGCTCAGGAGGCTTCGACGACCTCCGACCGACGGGTCTGCCTCGTGATGGTGACCGGCGCCTCGACCCGCACCTCGGGGGCGCGGCGGGGGGCCCGCTGGCCGAGCACCATCGCGCCCAGGGCGATCACCAGGCCGAGCACCTGGAGCGGGGTCAGCGTCTGGCCCAGCACGATCAGGCCGGCGAACGTGGCGATCACCGGGTTGACCAGGCCGAGGAAGGAGGCCACCCCGGCGCCGAGCCGCTCGATGCCGCGGAACCACAGGACGTAGGCGAGCGCGGTGCCGATCAGCACGAGGTAGCCGAAGCCGAGCAGGTTGCGGCCGGTGGGCACCGGCGGCATGCCCTCGACGGCGAACATCAGCGGGACGATGACCAGGCCGCCGACGGTGAGCTGCCAGCCGGTGGTGGCCAGGAGCGAGACGCCCTCGGGCCGACCCCAGCGGGCCGACATCACCACGCCCGAGGCCATCAGGGTGGTGGCCAGGAGCATCAGGCCGATCCCGATCGGGTCGATCTTCGCCTGCGAGCTGAGCACCAGCAGGCCGACCCCGATCACCCCGCCGACGCCGGCGAGCAGCACCCGGGGCTGCGTGCGCACCTTCAGGATCAGGAAGGACAGGCCCGCGACGATCAGCGGCGACACCGCGCCGATCGTGGCGGCGACACCGCCGGGCAGGCGGTAGGCGCCGGCGAAGATCAGCGGGAAGAACAGCCCGACGTTGAGCATCCCCAGGACGAACGAGCGCCACCACCACACACCGGTGGGCAGTCGGCGCGACAGGGCGACCAGGATCAGCCCCGCGGGCAGCGCCCGCACACCCGCCGCGAGCAACGGCCGGTCCGCCGGGAGCATCTCCGTGGTCACGAGGTAGGTGGTCCCCCACGTGGCCGGGGCGACGGCCGTCGCCAGGAGCATCCCCAGGCGACCGAGTCCCTTGCTACCGCCCTGAACCGCCATGACTTTCACCTCAACGCTAGTTTTGCGAGCACTGACTATCTGAACGTTGAGATAAGTAAATACCTTGGATCTGCGAGCGTCAAGTAGATGAGCGTTGAGATAAATTGGAGCCATGAACGGACGTGACGCAATTGATGACGTATGGGACCAATGGCACCGTGAACGCCCCGAGATCGACACCGACCTGCTGGATGTGATGGCCGCCGTCGGCCGCATGAACCGACTGCGCCGGTACATCGACCAGACGTTGCGGACCTACTTCGCCCGGTACGGGCTCGACTTCTCCGAGTTCGACGTGCTGGCCACACTGCGCCGCTCCGGCGGCGTCGAGGGGGTCAGCGCGGGCACGCTGCTGCGCTCGGCGATGGTGACGTCGGGCGCGATCACCAACCGGGTGGACAAGCTCACCGCCAAGGGCCTGGTCGAGCGCTCGGTCAGCACCGAGGACCGCCGCTCGGTCCGGGTCAGGCTGACCCCGGAGGGCATCCGGCTCGTGGACGACATCCTGCTCGGCCACATCGAGAACGAGGCGCGCTTTTTGGCCGTGCTCGACGACGGCGAGCGCGACCTGCTCAACGGCCTGCTGCGCAAGCTCCTGATCGCCCAGGGAGACACCCACCTGGGCTGAGCTCATGAGGGCGCTTCGCGCCGGCTCGCGAGGGGCTGTTTGTCCGGCGCTTCGCGCCGGCTCGCGAGGGGCTGTTTGTCCGGCGCTTCGCGCCGGCTCGCGAGGGACCACTTTTCTGCTCCCCCGCTTCGCTCCTCCGCAGAAAAGCGGCCCCTCGCTCGGGGTCGGGTGTCCCTCCGCTTCGCTCCGGGCCACCCGACCCAAACTTCGCGGCTCCGCCGCTCTCCGCGCTTCGCGCGTCGATCCCGGGGGCGACCCGACTCGTGGGCGCTGACCCGCCACGGGGGCGGCGGGTAGGGGCAGCGGCCTCGCCGCACCCGACCCGGCCCGGCCGGTCCCGCACCGAGGCCGGCGCTCGACAAGACCGCCCCGCGCCCCCCTCATTCGAGGAGGGTGCGGGGCGGCCGATGCGCGGGACGGGCTACTCGACCGTGACCGACTTCGCCAGGTTGCGCGGCTGGTCCACCTCGTGGCCCTTGGCCGTGGCCAGCTCACAGGCGAACACCTGGAGCGGCACCGTGGACACCAGCGGCTGCAGCAGCACCGGCGTGGCCGGGATGCGCACCAGGTGGTCGGCGTACGGCACGACCGCCTCGTCGCCCTCCTCGGCGATCACGATGGTGCGCGCGCCGCGGGCCCGGATCTCCTGGATGTTGGACACGATCTTGTCGTGCAGGACCGAGCGCCCGCGTGGCGACGGGACCACCACGACCACCGGCAGGCCCTCCTCGATCAGCGCGATCGGGCCGTGCTTGAGCTCGCCCGCGGCGAAGCCCTCGGCGTGCATGTACGCCAGTTCCTTGAGCTTGAGCGCGCCTTCGAGGGCCACGGGGTAGCCCACGTGCCGCCCCAGGAACAACACCGAGCCCGCGTCCTTGAGCGATCGCGCCAGCTCGCGCACCGGCTCCATGGTGTCCAGGACCTTGTCCACCATCTCGGGCATCGCCGCGAGCTGCTCGATCACCTCGGTGATCTCGTCGCCCCACTTGGTGCCGCGCACCTGGCCCAGGTACAGCGCGACCAGGTAGCACGCGACCAGCTGGGTCAAGAACGCCTTCGTCGAGGCCACCGCGACCTCGGGGCCGGCGTGCGTGTACAGCACGGCGTCCGCCTCGCGCGGCATCGTCGAGCCGTTGGTGTTGCAGATCACCAGCACCTTGGCGCCCTGCTCGCGGGCGTGGCGCTGGGCCATCAGGGTGTCCATCGTCTCGCCGGACTGCGAGATCGTCACCACCAGCGTCTGCCGGTCCAGGATCGGGTCGCGGTAGCGGAACTCGCTGGCCAGCTCGACCTCGCAGGGCACCCGGGTCCAGTGCTCGATCGCGTACTTGGCGATCAGGCCCGCGTGGAACGAGGTACCGCAGGCGATGATCACCACCTTGTCGATCTCGCGCAGCACCTCGTCGGCGATCCGCACCTCGTCGAGCACCAGGCGCCCGTCGGTGCCGATCCGGCCGAGCAGGGTGTCGCCGACCGCCTTGGGCTGCTCGGCGATCTCCTTGAGCATGAAGTAGTCGTAGCCGTCCTTCTCCGCGGCCGACACGTCCCAGTCGACGTGGTACTCGCGAAAGGCCGCCGGCGCGCCGTGGAAGTCGGTCACCGTGACGCTGTCCCGGCGCAGCTCCACGACCTGGTCCTGGCCCAGCTCGATCGCCTCGCGCGTGTGCTCGATGAAGGCGGCCACATCCGAGGCGAGGAAGTTCTCGCCGTCGCCGCGACCGACCACCAGCGGGGAGTTGCGGCGCGCGCCGACCACCACGTCGGGGGCGTCGGCATGCGTCGCGACCAGGGTGAACGCACCCTCCAGGCGGCGGCAGACCCGGCGCATCGCCTCGGCCAGGTCCTGCCCCGCGCCCGGGAACTCCTCGGCCAGCAGGTGCGCGACGACCTCGGTGTCCGTCTCGGAGGCGAGCTTGTGCCCGCGCTCGGCCAGCTCGGCCCGCAACGCCGCGAAGTTCTCGATGATCCCGTTGTGCACGACGGCGACCCGACCCGCGTTGTCCAGGTGCGGATGCGCGTTCACGTCGTTGGGCGCGCCGTGTGTGGCCCACCGCGTATGACCGATGCCACACGTCCCCACCGGAAGCGGCGACTCCGTCAGCGCGTCCACGAGGTTGGCCAGTTTCCCGGCCCGCTTCTCGCTCACCAGCGCACCGTCGACGAGCACGGCCACCCCGGCCGAGTCGTAGCCGCGATACTCCAGCCGCCTGAGCCCGCCGATGACCACATCCAGCGCCGATTGAGCGCCCACATATCCCACAATCCCGCACATGGGGGCCAGCCTACGGGGTCCGCATCGAGCCGGCGGAAACACGTTCGACGGCCCGGCGACGGGCGGTCCGCGACCACTGACGACAATGAGTGGGTGCATTCCTTCGCGGCTCAGGGACCGGCTCGCGACCTGTCCCCCTTCGTCGAACTCGACCGCGCCGCCTGGACCCGACTTCGGGCCGGGACGCCGCTGCCGCTCACCGCGGACGAACTCGAGCGCCTGCGCGGTCTGGGCGACGTGGTGGACCTGGACGAGGTCTCCGACGTCTACCTGCCGCTGTCGCGCCTGCTCAACCTCTATGTCGGCGCCACCCGGGGCCTGGGTCGCGCGCTGACCACGTTCCTGGGCAACGGCGAGAACCCGGGGATACCGTTCGTGATCGGCGTCGCCGGCAGCGTCGCCGTCGGCAAGAGCACCACCGCGCGCATCCTGCGCGAGCTGCTCGCCCGCTGGCCCGACCACCCGCACGTGGAACTGCTGACCACCGACGGCTTCCTGTACCCCAACGAGGAGCTGGAACGCCGCGGCATCATGCACCGCAAGGGTTTCCCCGAGTCCTACGACCGGCGGGCCCTGGTGCGCTTCGTGGCCGACGTCAAGGCCGGCAAGCCCGAGGTCACCGCGCCGGTCTACTCGCACCTGACCTACGACATCGTGCCGAACGAGCGGTTGACCATCCACCGGCCCGACATCCTGATCGTCGAGGGCCTGAACGTGCTGCAACCGGCGTCGCCGACCGCCGACGGGCGCCCCCGGCTCGCGCTGTCCGACTTCTTCGACTTCAGCGTGTACGTGGACGCGCGCACCCAGGACATCCGCCGCTGGTACCTGGAGCGCTTCCTCAAGCTGCGCCAGACCGCGTTCCGCGACCCGGCCTCGTACTTCCGCAAGTACGCGGTGATGACGCCCGACGACGCGCTGCGCTACGCGGAGAACACGTGGGCGACGATCAACGAGGTCAACCTCGTGCAGAACATCCGCCCCACCCGCGGGCGCGCCACCCTGGTGCTGCAAAAGGACGCGGAGCACGCGGTGAGCCGACTGCGGCTGCGCAAGTTGTGAACCCGGGTACCTTCACGGGATGTTTCATCTTCGTCTGATCGTCCCCGTGGAGCGCAGCGCCGCCGTGCGCGACCTGCTGCTCACCGAGCCCGGAGCCACCCACCTGGTGATCTGGCCGGGCGCCGCGGTGCAGCCCGCGGGCGACGTGATCTCCTGCGACCTCGCCCGTGAGGCCACCAGTTCGGTGCTCGCCGAACTGCGCGCGCTGGACCTGCACCGGGACGGCTCGATCGCGCTCGAGGACCTGGACGTGATGTTGTCCCGCTCCGCCGAGGAGGCGGAGCGGGACGCGCCGGGCGAGAGCGCCGACTCCGTGGTCTGGGAGGAGATCGAGGAGGCCACCTCCGAGGAGTCCACCCTCTCGGTGACGTTCCTGGCCTTCTTGACGGTGGCCACCATGATCGCGGCGTGCGGCGTGCTGCTCGACAACGCGATCCTGATCGTCGGCGCGATGGTCGTCGGCCCCGAGTTCGGACCGCTGGCCGGACTGTGCGTGGCCGCGGTACAGCGCCGGCCCCGGCTCGCCGCCCGCTCCGGGCTCGCCCTGCTGATCGGCTTCCCGGTCGCGATGCTGGCCACCATGGCCTTCACCGGGCTCCTGGGCGCGCTCGACCTGGTCGACCGGGACATGCTGGAACGCCCGCGCCCGCTCACCGAGTTCATCTATCAACCGGACTGGTTGTCGTTCTGGGTCGCGCTGTTGGCCGGTGTCGCGGGCATGCTCTCGTTGACCAGCGCCAAGTCCGGCGCGCTGATCGGTGTGCTGATCTCGGTCACCACCGTGCCCGCCGCCGCGAACGCCTCGGTGGCGATCTGGTACACCGACTACGCGCAGGCCGGCGGCTCGCTGGGCCAACTCGGCCTGAACCTGGGCGCCATCGTCATAGCCGGCACCCTGACCCTGCTTGTCCAGCGCGGCCTGTGGAACCTCCAGGCCGCACGCACCAAGCGGCGGCCCCCGACCATCGCGCCGGGAGCCGCCGAGTCGTCGTGAACTCGCGCGCGTTCGACAGCCGGAGACGGCCTAGTCCAGCGCGAGCAACGTGCGTACCACCTCGGCCAGATGCGCGGCCTCGTCGTGCGCCTGGTCGTGGGTCTCGGCCTCGACCATCACCCGGACCAGCGGCTCGGTGCCCGACGGACGCAGCAGCACCCGGCCGGTGGCGCCCAGCCGCTCCTCCACCAGCGCGACGGCGTGGGCGAGTTCGGGGGTGGTGTGCACCCGGGTGCGGTCCACGCCGGCGACGTTGACCAACTGCTGCGGCAGGCGGGTCATCACCGACGCCAACTCGTGCAGCGGCTTGCCGGTCTCCGCGACCCGCGCGAGCAGGCGCAGCGCCGTCAGTGTGCCGTCGCCGGTGGTCGCGTGCTCCAACAGCACCACGTGGCCCGACTGTTCGCCGCCCAGCGAGAGCCCCGAGGCCTGCATGGCCTCCAGCACGTAACGGTCGCCGACCGCGGTCTCCACCATCTTGATGCCCGCGGCCTGCATGGCCAGCCTGAGCCCGAGGTTGGACATGACGGTGGCCACCAACGTGTTGTCCACGAGATGCCCGCCGTCGCGCATGGCCAGCGCGAGCACCGCCAGGATCGCGTCGCCGTCGACCAACTCGCCGCGCGCATCCACCGCCAGGCACCGGTCGGCGTCGCCGTCGTGCGCGATGCCGGCGTCGGCGCCGTGCTCGACCACGGCCGCCGCGAGCGCGTCCATGTGCGTGGAGCCGCAATTGTCGTTGATGTTCAGGCCGTCGGGCTCGGCGTGGATCGCGATCACCTCGGCCCCGGCCCGGCGCAGCGCGTCCGGCGCGACCGCCGAGGAGGCGCCGTTGGCGCAGTCCACGACCACCTTGAGCCCGTCCAGGCGGTGCGGCAGGGACGACAGCAGGTGCTCGACGTAGCGCTCGTGGCCCTCGGGGTGGTCCTGTACCCGGCCGACCGCGGAGCCGGTCGGCCGCTCCCACTCGGTGCCGAGCAGCGCCTCGATCCGGTCCTCCACCTCGTCGGGCAGCTTGTGCCCGCCGCGCGCGAAGAACTTGATCCCGTTGTCCGGCATCGCATTGTGGCTCGCGGAGAGCATCACGCCCAGGTCCGCGCCGAGCAGCCCGGTCAGGTAGGCGATCGCCGGCGTCGGCAACACGCCGGCACGGTAGACGTCCACACCCGCGCCCGCGAGCCCGGCGACCACGGCGGCCTCCAGGAACTCCCCGGACGCCCGCGGGTCACGACCGACCACGGCGAACGGCCTGCGGCCGTGCCCTGATTGCGGAATCCCGTCCCGGCCGCGTGATCCGAGCACCCGCGCGGCGGCGACCGCCAGGTCGAGCGCCAGTTCCGCGGTCAGCCGGCCATTCGCCAGGCCACGCACGCCGTCCGTACCGAAGAGTCGTCCCACAGTTGGATCTCCCGCATACATTCCGGATGTCTCGGACACTACCTCTCGGCGCCGCTCCTCCAGGAGGGGCGCCGGAAAAAAGCATCAGGCCCCGGGGGCACGAACCGTGCCCCCGGGGCCTGAATGACGCTGCGAACAGCCGCAGAGGGTGCTGCGGGCTGTTTAGCGCTTGCTGTACTGAGGCGCCTTGCGCGCCTTCTTCAGACCGTACTTCTTGCGCTCCGTGGCACGCGGGTCACGGGTCAGGAAGCCGGCCTTCTTGAGCGCCGGGCGGTTCGCCTCGACGTCGGCCTCGTTCAGCGAACGGGCCACACCCAGACGCAGCGCGCCGGCCTGGCCGGAGACGCCGCCACCGTGGATGCGGGCGTGCACGTCGTAGCGGTCGTCCAGCTCGAGCACCTTGAAGGGCTCGTTGACCAGCTGCTGGTGCACCTTGTTCGGGAAGTATTCCTCGAGCGAACGCCCGTTGATCTTCCACTTGCCGGTGCCGGGCACGATGCGAACGCGCGCGACGGCCTCCTTGCGGCGGCCGGTGGCCGCGCCCGCCTGCGGCTCGCTGAAGCGCGACGCGAGCGACTCGGAGGTGTAGCTCTCGAGCGGAAGACCCTCGGTCTCCTCGATCGGGGTTTCTGCAATGGTCTCGGCCACTGTTCTCCTCAAACTATTCGTTCGTCAGGCGGTGGCCGTGACTACTGCGCGACCTGGGTGATCTCGAACGGAACCGGCTGCTGCGCCGAGTGCGGGTGCTCGGAACCGCGGTACACCTTGAGCTTCGACAACATCTGCCGGCCCAGGGTGTTCTTCGGGAGCATGCCCTTGATGGCCTTTTCCACGGCCTTCTCGGGGTTCTTCTCCAGCAGCTCGTCGTAGCGGACGGCGCGGAGGCCACCCGGGTAGCCGGAGTGGCGGTACGCCATCTTCTGGCTGCGCTTGTTGCCCGACAGGTGAACCTTGTCGGCGTTCACAATGATGACGAAATCGCCGGTGTCGACGTGCGGCGCGTACACCGGCTTGTGCTTACCCCGGAGCAGGGCAGCAGCCTGGGTGGACAGACGGCCGAGCACGACATCGGTCGCGTCGATGACGTGCCACTGACGCTGGACGTCGCCGGGCTTGGGGCTGTACGTGCGCACGGTCGATAGCCTTCGCTTCTTCGTGAGTGTGTGCTGACGGATGCCGACTGGCTGTCCGGGAGATGATTCCGAACCATGCGGACTCCGGTGGCCGGCGGCCCGGCGTACCGACTCCACTCAAGCAAGCCAATACGCACAACGAACCGGCACAATACCGGGTCAAGGGGGTGCCGGTCAAAACGAGCAATGGGGCGATGATTTGCTCATGCCCCTCTCCAGCGTAAGCCATCGCCGGGGGTGCTCCGACCGTGCCACGCCGACACTCACCGCTTCGGTGACGGATACGATGCGCCGAACGGCCGGAGCGTCGGCACATGGGGAGCCGGGGCGGGTCATTTCCTTGCAGGGGGCGGATGTGTCGGGGGTCGGAACACCCGGGGACGACGGGCAACGCCCATGGAGCGTACGCCCGGGCGGGCCCGGTACGCCGGGGCAGCCGCAACACGCGTGGGACCCGTTTCCCTCGCACGCGCACGGATCCCAGGGGCAACCGCCGCAACAGCAGCCCCAACAGCCCTTCGCACAACCCCCGCCGCAGGCCCAACAGCCCGCAGGGCAACAGCAGTTCGGCGGCGCGGGCGGGTCGAGCGGCCCCGACTGGAGCCGGTTGGCGGAGGAGCGTGACTCGGCGGCCCGGCGCCGCAGGCTGCTGTTCGCCGCGGGCGGCACCGTGCTCGGTCTCGCCCTGGTCGGCGGTGTGGTCGCCGCCGCGATGACGCTGTCCGGCGGTGACGACGACAAGAAGGCCGGCCCCGGCGCCTCCGGCGGCCCGTCCGCCGCGACGTTCGCCCCGGAGAAGCCGACGTTCCGCCCGGCGCCGACCGTACCCGCGCCGCCGCCCGCCCGCGCGGTGCTCGCCGACCCGACCCTGGACACCGCGCCCTTCACCGTCGAATCGTTGTTCCCCAACCAGAAGTTCACCGTCAACGGACGGCAGTACTCGGTGGCCGCGGGCAAGCTGGACAACACGTGCTCCGACGGCACCGACACCAAGCTCGGCGCGGCGGCCCGCGACCAGCAGTGCACACAGCTGATCCGACTCGCGGTGATCGGCCCGAACGGCGTGCTCACCACCGCGGCGGTCGCCTCGTTCCCGTCCGAGGGCAAGGCGAACGCGGTCAAGAACGGCAAGGACGGCGGCGAACTGCTGCCGCTGGCCGGTCCCGGAGTCAAGGTGTTGGACGCCAAGAAGCAAAAGCACGGCAAGCTGCGCAACTCGGTGGGCCGCTACGGCCTGTTCACCCTCGACTGGTACGCCGACGGCAAGGACCCGGTCGGCGACGACAAGACCATGGCGCAGGCCCAGGACGACGTGGACAAGTTCCTGTGGAACTCGTTGACCGCGCGCGGCGAGGCGATCTCCAAGCAGATCGACGACGAGAACCGGCGCAAGGCGCTGCAGCAGATCCAGGGCTGAGCGACAGCGGGGGCGGCGCCGGGCCGCCCCCGCGCTCAGCTGCCGTCGCGGCGCCGCCGGGTGGCGCTCACCCGGTCCGCGAGCAGTTCGTCGGCCGGATACGCCACCTCCTCCAGGGTGAGCCCGTGCGCGGGCGCGACGTGCACGCCCGAGTCGCGCACCGCGCGCCCCAGGACCTCCTGCGGCCAGGTCGGCGGCTTGCGCCCGGTGCCCACCGCGAACATCGCACCGACCAGCGAGCGCACCATGTTGTGGCAGAACGCGTCGGCCCGCACGGTCGCCACGATCACCGGGCGGTACGCCGGACCCACGTCCGCCCCGGTCGGCGTCTCGCGGGCCCAGGAGAAGTCCTGGAGGCAGCGCACCGTCGTGGCCCCCTCGCGCCGGCGGCAGAACGACGCGAAGTCGTGTTCGCCGATCAGCCGCCCGGCCGCCTCGTTCATCCGGTCCTCGTCCAGCGGCCGGTCGTGCCACACCACGTCGCCCCGGCGCAGCGGGTCCACCCCGCCCGGCGCGTCGCACACCCGGTACGCGTAGCGCCGCCAGATCGCGCCGAACCGCGCGTCGAACCCGGCCGGCGCCACGGTGATGTCGCGCACCCGCAGATCCCGCGGCAGCCGCCCGGTGACCCGGCGCAGCGCCACCTCGCCCAGGTCGGCCCACACCTCGTCGGGCACGTCCAGGTGCGCCACCTGGCCCCGTGCGTGCACCCCCGCGTCGGTCCGCCCAGCCACGGTCAGCTGCGCGGGCTCCGCCAGCCGCAGCACCGTGGTCAGGGCGCTCTCCAACGTCCCCTGCACGGTGCGCAGTTCGCGCTGACGGGCCCACCCGGCGAACTCGGTGCCGTCGTACGACAGATCGATGCGCAAGCGCACCACGTCATCCACCTCCGGACATGGCGCGAGCCCGCCCTCCGTACGGATACGGAGAACGGGCTCGCACGGTGATTCGGAACGCCTGGAGCGTCCGACCCGGCCTCAGGCCTTGTCGGCGTCCTTGCTCTCCTCGGCCTCGGCGGCCTCGGCGGCGGGCGCCTCCTCGGTCGGGGCGGCCTTCGCCGTCTCGACCTTGGCGGTCTCCTGCTCCTTGACCGAGCGCTTGGTGGCGGCCTCGGCCTCGCCGACCGCGGTCTGCGCCACGGTCAGCGCCTCGACCAGCTCGATGACCGCCATGGGCGCGTTGTCGCCCTTGCGGGTGCCGATCTTGGTGATACGCGTGTAGCCGCCGGGACGGTTCGCGTAGCGCGGACCGATCTCCTCGAACAGCGTGTGCACGACGCCCTTGTCACGAACGACGGTGAGCACCTGGCGACGGTTGTGCAGGTCGCCCTTCTTCGCCTTGGTGATCAGTCGCTCGGCGACGGGACGCAGCCGGCGCGCCTTGGCCTCGGTCGTGGTGATGCGACCGTGCTCGAACAGCGCCGTCGCGAGACCGGCCAGGATCAGCCGCTCGTGGGACGGGCCGCCGCCGAGGCGCGGACCCTTGGTGGGCCTGGGCATGTTCTCTCCTTGATATTCCTGCGCCGGCCGTATCAGGTACCGGCGTCAGTCCACCCGGGCCGGTCGGCCCGGGTGGCGGCAACTCCCGAAAGAGCCGCTCAGTACTGCTCGGTCTCCGCGAAGCCGTGGTCGTCCTCGTCGCCGAAGCTGTCCGCGGCGGCGGTCGGGTCGAACCCGGGCGGGCTGTCCTTGAGGGCCAGACCCATCCCGTTGAGCTTCGCCTTGACCTCGTCGATGGACTTCGCACCGAAGTTGCGGATGTCCAGCAGGTCGGCCTCGCTGCGCGCGACCAGCTCACCCACGGTGTGGATGCCCTCGCGCTTGAGGCAGTTGTAGGAGCGGACCGTGAGCTCGAGCTCCTCGATCGGCAGCGCCAGGTCGGCCGCGAGCGCGGCGTCGGTCGGCGACGGGCCCATGTCGATGCCCTCGGCGTCGATGTTCAGCTCGCGCGCGAGACCGAACAGCTCGACCAGGGTCTTGCCCGCGGAGGCCATCGCGTCACGCGGACGCATGGACTGCTTGGTCTCGACGTCGACGATCAGCTTGTCGAAGTCGGTGCGCTGCTCGACACGGGTCGCCTCGACCTTGTAGGTGACCTTGAGCACCGGCGAGTAGATCGAGTCGACCGGCACGCGGCCGATCTCCTGGCCCGCCTGCTTGTTCTGCACCGCGGAGACGTAGCCGCGACCGCGCTCGACGGTCAGCTCCATCTCCAGCTTGCCCTTGGCGTTCAGCGTGGCCAGGACCAGGTCGGGGTTGTGCACCTCGACACCGGCCGGCGGCGCGATGTCGCCGGCGGTGACCACACCCGGGCCCTGCTTGCGCAGGTACATCACGACCGGCTCGTCGTGCTCCGAGGAGACGACCAGCTGCTTGATGTTCAGGATGAGGTCGGTGACGTCCTCCTTGACGCCCGGCACGGTGGTGAACTCGTGCAGGACACCGTCGATCCGGATGCTGGTGACGGCAGCGCCCGGGATCGAGGAGAGGAGGGTACGACGGAGCGAGTTGCCGAGCGTGTAGCCGAAGCCGGGCTCGAGGGGCTCGATGACGAACCGCGAGCGGTATTCGTCGACGACGTCCTCGGTGAGGGTCGGCCGCTGGGCGATAAGCATGGGGTGCCTCCATGTCATTGGCGTCCGCTATATGACGCCAGTGAGAACAAGGATACGGGCGGACCGGCATCCAGGGTTTGTCTGCAAACCCTGGGGCGGTCCGCCCGTTCCGAAGAGCCGCTACTTCGAGTAGAGCTCGACGATCAACTGCTCCTGCACCTGCGTGTCGATGACCTGACGCGCCGGGAGGGAGTGCACGAGGATGCGCATCTTGCCCGGGATGACCTCGAGCCAGGCCGGGACGGTGCGCTCGCCGGCCTCGGCACGGGCGACCACGAACGGGGTCAGCTCGACCGAGTCCTTGCGGACCTCGATGATGTCGTTGTCGGAGACCCGGAACGACGGGATGTCCGTCTTGACGCCGTTGACCACGATGTGACCGTGGCGCACGAGCTGACGGGCGTGGTCACGCGACTTGGCGAAGCCCGCGCGGTAGACCACGTTGTCCAGGCGCGACTCGAGGATGCGAAGCAGGTTCTCGCCGGTCTTGCCCTGGCGACGGTTCGCTTCCTCGTAGTAGCCCTTGAACTGCTTCTCGAGAACGCCGTAGATGCGCGCGCACTTCTGCTTCTCGCGCATCTGCAGCAGGTACTCGCTGTCCTTGGTACGGCCACGACCGTGCTCGCCCGGCGGGTAGGGGCGGATCTCGATCGGGCACTTCGGGCCCTCGCACTTGCTGCCCTTGAGGAACAGCTTCATCTTCTCGCGACGGCAGCGCTTGCAGTCCGCGCCGGTGTAACGCGCCATTGTTCTTTAACTCCTAGTCAGCTGCTGGTCAGACGCGGCGGCGCTTGGGGGGGCGGCAGCCGTTGTGCGGCACGGGGGTGACGTCCTGAATGGAGCCCACCTCCAGGCCGGTGGCCTGCAGCGAACGAATGGCGGTCTCCCGACCGGAGCCCGGGCCCTTGACGAAAACGTCGACCTTGCGCATGCCGTGCTCCTGCGCACGACGCGCGGCGGACTCGGCGGCCATCTGCGCGGCGAAGGGGGTCGACTTGCGCGAGCCCTTGAAGCCGACGTGGCCCGCGGAGGCCCACGAGATCACGTTGCCGCTGGGGTCCGTGATCGAAACGATGGTGTTGTTGAACGTGCTCTTGATGTGGGCGTGCCCGTGAGCGACGTTCTTCTTTTCCTTGCGGCGCACCTTCTTGGCGCCCGCGCGGCTCTTGGGAGGCATCTGCTGAAAACTCCTGAGGTCGTCGGTCCGCTACGAATTGAGGACCGCGTGATCCGTCGTACGCGGACTACTTCTTGCCCGGCTTCTTCTTGCCGGCGATCGCGCGGCGCGGGCCCTTGCGGGTACGCGCGTTGGTGTGGGTGCGCTGACCGCGGACGGGAAGACCGCGACGGTGACGCAGACCTTCGTAGCAACCGATCTCGACCTTGCGGCGGATGTCGGCGGCGACTTCGCGGCGGAGGTCACCCTCGACGCGGTAGTTGCCCTCGATCCAGTCGCGAAGCTTGATCAGGTCGTCCTCGGCGAGATCGCGGACGCGGGTGTCGGGGTTGACACCGGTGTTCTTCAGCGTGTCCAGCGCACGAGTGCGCCCGACGCCGAAGATGTAGGTCAGAGCGACCTCGACCCGCTTGTCACGGGGGAGGTCGACGCCGACGAGGCGTGCCATATGTGTGGCTCCTGGTTTCAGTCGGAGGTCTGGCCCAGCACCGGTCCGGCAGATCCACGGGGGATGTGCTCGGTCCTCGGCCTCCGGCCGAGGGTGGCGTCCCGCACGGGGCGGGGGTCGGGTGCTGCGGCTCTTACGGGGTGCGTCGCGCGTCGATCGCTCGTTGTGCGAAGGGGGGTGGTGCCGCTCAGCCCTGGCGCTGCTTGTGGCGCAGGTTCTCGCAGATCACCATGACCCGGCCGTGACGGCGGATCACCTTGCACTTGTCGCAGATCTTCTTGACGCTCGGCTTGACCTTCATGATTTCTCCGGTACGTGTGACGAAGGCGTGCGGGCACGCCGCCGTCGCCGAGTCGGTTGTCGGTTTGCTGCCAGGCCCCACACACCACGCACGGCGTGGGCGGGACCGGGGCTCGCCTACTTGTAGCGGTAGACGATCCGGCCGCGGGTCAGGTCGTAAGGGCTCAGCTCCACGACAACCCGGTCGTCCGGAAGAATCCGGATGTAGTGCATCCGCATCTTCCCACTGATGTGCGCGAGGACCTTGTGCCCGTTCTGAAGCTCGACGCGAAACATGGCGTTGGGGAGCGACTCGATGACGGTGCCCTCGATTTCGATGGCCCCTTGCTTCTTGGGCATGTCCTCCGCGCTTCGTGTCTCGGGATCAACTACCGTTACCCGGCGCACATGACGAAGCTCAGATTTTCGGCGCCCGTACGACGGGCGCGCCAAACCTGGCTACATGTGAGCCGACGAGTCAGTCTAAGCCACTGGACGGGTGAAAGCGAAACCGGCCCCGGAACCGCGGATTCCGCGCCGGCACCCCCGCGGACACCCGCAGCGGCGCACCGCCCGCGCACGAGCCGGCGCGTGGATCAGCGCACGAAGTAGACCAGTGCCCACACCAGCACGCCGAGGGTCATCACGACCAGCCAGACCTTGTTCAACATCGTGTTGGACACCCGCGACCGACGTTCCTCGGCCGGACCATAGGCACCCGCGCGAAACGGCGCCTCGACGGGGTGGTCGTATCCCGGCGGCGGCGTCGCGCCCGCCGTCTCGGTGCGATCCTCGCGACCCGGCAGGTTCGCCGCGAGCGAGTCCAGCTCCCCCACCGTGACCGCCCGGCGCACCCCGTCCAGGCCGGCCCGGTAGTCGGCCAGCGCCAGCCGACCCGACGCCAGGTGCTCGCGCAGCTCGGCGGTCACACGTTCGCGGTCCGCCGGAGTCGCGGGGACGTTCGGATCACGGTCCATGCTCCGAGCGTAGTCCCGCTCGGCCCACCGGCGCCCGGGTCACGGCGCGGCGCGGCCGTGTCGCCACACGATCATCTGGATCGAACCCAGCACCGCGGCCGCCGGACCGTAGACCCACACCGGCCAGAAGTACACGACGCCCGTGCCCGCGACCGCGACCAGCAGCCAGATCACCACGTTCAGCGCGGTGACCGCGTTCAACACCGTCCAGGCCGCGCGCAGGCCCCGCGCCGCGGTGGCCCACCCGTCGCCCGGGCGCCGCGTCGGGGCGGCCGACCACCGCACCTCGGCCGGCACCGGCGGCAGCGGCCGCGGCGGCGTGAGCGGCATCGCGGGCAACACCGACGTCGCCGGCTCCGTACCCGACACCGCCGGCCGGGCGAGCGCCGCCCGGGTGCGCGCCTCCTCGTAGGCCATCCGCGCGCGGATCACCTCGACGTCGGCCTCCAGATGCTCCGGGGGCGGCAGATCGGCGATCAGCCGGGCCAGGTCCCCCAGGGTGACCGCCGCGAAGGCGGCGCCCATACGCTCGTTGAACTCTGCCAGCGTCAGCCGTCCGACCAGATGGTGCTCACGCAGGAGCGTCACCGCCGCCTCGCGGTCCACGTCGGATGCCCGCATCGTCGGATGCCTCACCATGCCTTCGACACTAGGCAGGCACCGCGGTCTCGTACATGGGGCCAGCCCCACCATCGGCGGGGGTCTGTCCTCAGGGTGCGGTGAGCACCACGGGTCCGTTCGCGGTGATCGCGATCGAGTGCTCCCAGTGCGCCGCGTGGCCGCCGGCGGTGGTCTTGACCGTCCACTCGTCGGGCAGCGTGTAGGTGTCCGGCTTGCCGAGGGTGACCATCGGCTCGATCGCCAGGCACACCCCGACCTCCAGGCGCGGACCCCGGCCGCCCGGGCCGTAGTTGAGCACGTGCGGGTCCTGGTGCATCTCGGTGCCGATGCCGTGGCCGCCGTAGTCCTCGACGATCCCGTACTTCGCGCCGCCCGGCAGCCGGTGCGACCGGATCGACTTCTCCACCGCGTGGCTGATGTCGGTCAGCCGACCGCCCGCCACCGCCGCCTCGATGCCCGCCCACATCGACTGCTCGCACACCCGGCTCAGTTCCAGCACCTCGGGCACGACCGTGCCGATCGGCACCGTGATCGCCGAGTCGCCGTGCCAGCCGTCCAGGATCGCGCCGCAGTCGATC
Organism: Embleya australiensis; assembly: GCF_051903075.1. Taxonomy (NCBI): domain Bacteria; kingdom Bacillati; phylum Actinomycetota; class Actinomycetes; order Kitasatosporales; family Streptomycetaceae; genus Embleya; species Embleya australiensis. The sequence goes on along the minus strand of NZ_CP182422.1, from coordinate 4,557,202 downwards.
GAGATGATGTCCCCATCCCGCAGCGGCGTCTCGTCCGGGATCCCGTGCACGACCACGTCGTTGACCGACGCGCAGATCGACGCCGGGAAGCCGTGGTAGCCCTTGAACGAGGGAATCGCCCCGGCGCCGCGGATCGAGCGCTCGGCGATCGTGTCCAGATCGGCGGTGGTCACCCCGGGCACCGCCGCCTCGCGCAGCAGGGCCAGCGTGTCGGCCACCACCGCGCCGGCACGACGCATCTTCTCGATCTGCTCGGGCGTCTTGCGTTCGATCCGCATGTGCCGCTTCCTGAACACCGGCATTGCCGTCCTCACCTGTCATCCACTGAAAGCACGATGGGCGATCCGGGGTTTCCCCGGATCGCCCATGTGTGATGTCTGTCGCGGCCGGCCCCGATCAGGCGCCGAACTCCCGAAGCGCGGTCATCGCGCGCGCGGTGACCTCCTTGACCGGACCGGTCGCCTGGATCGGCAGCAGGAGGTTGCGCTCCGAGTAGTAGCCGACCAGGGGTTCGGTCTGCTCCTTGTAGACGTCCAGACGGTGCCGGACGGTCTCCTCGCGGTCGTCGTCGCGCTGGTACAGCTCACTGCCGCACTCGTCGCAGATGCCGGCGACCTTCGGCGCGTCGGTCAGGATGTGACAGACGTGTCCGTTGGCCCGGCACTGCCGACGGCCCGAGATCCGCTGAATGATCTCCGAGTCGTCGACCTTGAGTTCGAGCACCACGTCCAGCTCGGTGTCGTTCTCGGCCAGGATCTCGTCGAGCACCTTGGCCTGCGCCGTGTTGCGCGGGAACCCGTCCAGGAGGAAACCTCCGGCGACGTCCGGCTGCGCCAGGCGCTCCCGGACCATGCCTATGGTCACCTCGTCGGGTACGAGGTTGCCCGCGTCCATGTAGGTCTTCGCCTCGCGGCCGAGCGGAGTGCCCTGGCTCACGTTGGCGCGGAAGATGTCACCTGTCGAGACGGCGGGAATCGACAGGTTGGCGGCGATGTACTGGGCCTGGGTTCCCTTACCCGCGCCGGGAGGCCCCACGAGAACGATACGCATTTAGCGGAGGAAGCCTTCGTAGTTGCGCTGCTGGAGCTGACTCTCGATCTGCTTCACGGTTTCCAGACCCACTCCCACGATGATCAGGATGCTCGTGCCGCCGAACGGGAAGTTCTGGTTGGCGTTGAAGAGCACGAGCGCGATGCTGGGTACCAGCGCGATCATGCCCAGGTACAACGATCCGGGCCACGTGATCCTGGTGAGGATGTAGTTCAGGTATTCCGCGGTCGGTCTGCCGGCGCGGATCCCCGGAATGAAGCCACCATACTTCTTCATGTTGTCGGCTACTTCTTCGGGGTTGAACGTGATGGCCACGTAGAAGAACGCGAAGAAGACGATCAGCAGGAAGTACGTGATCATGTACAGCGGGTGGTCGCCCTTGACGAAGTGTCGTTCGATCCACACCGCCCAGTCCGACTTGCCACCGCTGAACTGCGCGATCAGAGCCGGAATGTAGAGCAGCGACGAGGCGAAGATGACGGGGATGATGCCCGCCTGGTTCACCTTGAGCGGGATGTAGGTCGAGGTCCCGCCGTAGGCGCGACGCCCGATCATGCGCTTGGCGTACTGCACCGGGATCCGGCGCTGCGCCTGTTCCACGAAGACCACCAGGCCGACCATCACGAGGCCGATGGCGATGACGGTGAAGAACGGGACCCAACCGTCGCCGATGGTGCCCTGCTCCTTGATCGTCCACAGCGCGGCCGGGAAGCCGGCGGCGACCGAGACGAACATCAGGATCGACATGCCGTTGCCGATGCCGCGGTCGGTGATCAGCTCACCGAGCCACATGATCGTCGAGGTGCCGGCCGTCATCACGACGACCATCACGATCACCCGGAAGAGCGAGTCGTCCGGAACGATGCCCTGCGGGTCACAGGTGGCGCTGCGGGCGCTGGAGAACAGCGCGCCGCTGCGGGCGGTGGCGATCAGCGCGGTCGCCTGGAGCACGGACAGCGCGATGGTGAGGTAGCGGGTGTACTGCGTGATCTTCGCGGTACCGGCCTGGCCCTCCTTCTTGAGGGCCTCCAGTCGCGGGATCACGACGGTGAGCAGCTGGAGGATGATGCTCGCCGTGATGTACGGCATGATCCCCAGCGCGAAGATCGTGAGTTGCAGCAGCGCACCACCGCTGAACATGTTCACGAGCCCGAACAGGCTGTTCTTGTTGGAGTCCTCTACGCAAGAGCGCACCATCTCGAATGAGACGCCGGGTACCGGGATGTGCGACCCGATCCGGAAAAGGACGATGATCGCCAACGTGAACAGCAGCTTCTTGCGCAGGTCGGGCGTGCGGAACGCCCTGGCGAACGCGGTGAGCACACTGCCTCCTGCGCCCCGCCCGTCTCAGGGGCGAGTCGATCGAGTCGTCGGTCCGGGAAGAGGACCACTGGTCAGGTCCCTCACAGGAACCTCACGGACAATAACAGCGCCGACGGCCCGGAAGTATCGCCCGGGCCCGACGTTCCTGCGTCATGACACAACACAAGTGAAAAACGGAGCAAGTCATGTGAGGGGGTGGCGCAATGAACCCACCCCCACGGCACAGCAAACCACAGGGGCGTCACCACCTTACCGGCGTGACGCCCCTGAGCTATAGCCTCCAACGACGTCAAGGCCCGTTCGGTACCGATCCGAACGGGCCATGACGGTCATTCCTTGTCCGCGAGGGGTCAGACCGACAGTTCGTCGGCCGAACCACCCGCGGCGGCGATCTTGGTCTTGGCGGAGCCGGAGAAGGCGTGCGCCTTAACCTGGACTGCCACCGAGATCTCGCCGGTGCCCAGGACCTTGACGGGCAGGTTCTTGCGAACCGCGCCCTTCTCGATCAGACCCTCGACGGTGACCTCGCCACCGTTGGGGTACAGGGACTCGATCCTGTCCAGGTTCACGACCTGGAACTCGACCCGGAACGGGTTCTTGAAGCCCTTGAGCTTGGGCAGCCGCATGTGCAGCGGCATCTGCCCACCCTCGAAGCGGGCCGGCACCTGGTAACGAGCCTTGGTGCCCTTGGTACCACGACCGGCGGTCTTGCCCTTGGAGCCCTCACCACGACCCACGCGGGTCTTGGCGGTCTTGGCGCCCGGGGCGGGCCGCAGGTGGTGCACCTTCAGCGGGTTGTCAGCACCCATGTCAGTCGACCTCCTCGACGGTGACGAGGTGCGACACCGTCGCGATCATGCCGCGGATCTCCGGGCGGTCCTCCTTGACGACCACGTCGTGGACGCGCTTGAGACCGAGCGAACGGAGAGTGTCCCGCTGGTTCTGCCTGCCACCGATCTTGGATCGGGTCTGCGTGACCTTGAGACGTGCCATTACGCACCAACCCCCGCGCGGGCCCGCAGGAGCGCGGCCGGGGCCACGTCCTCCAGGGGCAGGCCACGACGAGCCGCGATCTCCTCGGGGCGAACGAGCCCCTGGAGCGCCGCGACGGTCGCGTGCACGATGTTGATCGGGTTCGACGAACCGAGCGACTTGCTCAGCACGTCGTGGATGCCGGCGCACTCGAGCACGGCGCGCACGGGGCCACCGGCGATGACACCGGTACCCGGCGAGGCCGGCTTCAGGAGCACGACGCCGGCAGCCTTCTCACCCTGGATCGGGTGCGGAATGGTGCCCTGGATACGGGGGACCTTGAAGAAGTGCTTCTTGGCCTCTTCAACACCCTTGGCGATCGCGGCCGGCACCTCCTTGGCCTTGCCGTAACCGACACCTACGGTGCCGTCGCCATCGCCCACCACGACCAGCGCGGTGAAGCTGAAGCGACGTCCACCCTTCACGACCTTGGCGACGCGATTGATCGCGACGACGCGCTCGACGTAAGCGGTCTTCTCGGCGGCTGCGCCACCATCACGTCGATCCCGCCGGTCCCGCCGCTCGCCGCCGCCGGCGCCGCCACCGCGGCGCTGGGGTCCAGCCATCAGAATGTCCTCATCTGTCGTTCGAAGCTTGTCCGGAGCAGCGGGCTCAGAAGGTGAGCCCGTTTCCGCGTGCGGCATCCGCGAGAGCGGCGATGCGACCGTGGTACTTGTTGCCACCGCGGTCGAACACGACGGCCTCGACACCCGCGGCCTTCGCGCGCTCGGCGACCAATTCGCCGACCTTGCGAGCCTGGGCGGTCTTGTCACCCTCGGCGCCGCGGATGGACGGGTCCATCGTGGACGCCGAAGCGAGAGTGTGGCCGGCGATGTCGTCGATAACCTGCGCCACCATGTGACGGGTGGAGCGGCTCACGACGAGACGGGGCCGCAGCGGGGTGCCGGAAACCTTCTTCCGCACCCGGATGTGCCGGCGCTTGCGTGCGACAGACTTCTTCGCAACGCCCTTGCCGGTCTTCACGCCGACAGCCATGCCTACTTACCAGCCTTTCCGACCTTGCGGCGGATGACCTCGCCCGCGTACTTGACGCCCTTGGCCTTGTACGGGTCGGGCTTCCGCAGCTTGCGGATGTTCGCGGCGATTTCACCGACCTTCTGCTTGTCGATGCCCTCGACCGAAAAACGGGTGGGGGCCTCGACCGCGAAGGTGATGCCTTCCGGGGCCTCGACGACGACGGGGTGGCTGAATCCGAGCGCGAACTCCAGCGAGGAGCCCTTCTGCTGGACACGGTAGCCGACACCGCTGATCTCGAGCTTCTTGATGTATCCCTGGGTCACACCAGTGATCATGTTCGCCACCAGCGTCCGGGACAGCCCGTGCAGGGCCTTCGAGCGACGCTCGTCGTCGGGGCGGGTCACCGCGAGGGTGCCGTCGTCCGACTTGGCGATCTCGATCGGGGCGGCGATGGTGTGCGACAGGGAACCCTTGGGGCCCTTCACGACAACCTCGCGGCCATTGATGGTGACGTCCACACCGGTGGGAACCGGGATGGGGAGACGTCCGATGCGCGACATTGCTCTCCTTCCCTTCCCTTACCAGACGAAGGCGAGGACTTCCCCGCCCACGCCCTTCTTGGCCGCCTGCTTGTCGGTGAGGAGACCGGTCGACGTCGAGATGATCGCGACGCCGAGGCCACCGAGTACCTTCGGCAGGTTCGTGGACTTTGCGTACACCCGCAGACCGGGCTTCGACACGCGGCGGACGCCGGCGATCGAGCGCTCGCGGTTCGGGCCGTACTTGAGGACGACGGTGAGCTTCTTGCCCACCTCCGCGTCCTCGACGCGCCAGCCCTGGATGTAACCCTCCTGCTGGAGGATCTCCGCGATGTGCGACTTGATCTTGCTGAACGGCATCACGACATCGTCGTGGTATGCCGAGTTGGCGTTCCGCAGACGGGTCAGCATGTCTGCGATGGGGTCGGTCATGGTCATGACGGCCTCAAGGCCTTTCTCGCCGTGGTTTCCCGGCGTGCGATCCCTCGTCCGCCGCCGACCCGAAGGACGGCGGCGGACGGCGACTGCGGTGCGGGACCTACGACGTCGTTACTGTTCTCGCTCGGCCCAGCGGGCGAACGATTTGTTGCGGTAGCGGTAGCTCTCGGCCGCCGGGGCGGCCGCGGACTACCAGCTGCTCTTGGTGACGCCCGGCAGCTCGCCGGCGTGCGCCATGGTGCGCAGGCACACACGGCACAGACCGAACTTGCGGTACACCGAGTGAGGACGGCCACAGCGCTGGCAGCGCGTGTAGCCGCGAACCTCGAACTTCGGCTTGCGGGCGGCCTTTGCGATCAGGGCCTTCTTCGCCACGTCTCAGTCTCCTTGTTGCGTTCCTCAGCCGCCGAGGCGACTGCTCACGCTTCCTTGAACGGGAAGCCGAGGAGACGCAGCAGAGCGCGGCCCTCGTCGTCGTTCTTGGCGGTGGTCACCACAGTGATGTCCATGCCACGAACGCGGTCGATCTTGTCCTGGTCGATCTCGTGGAACATCGACTGCTCCGTGAGACCGAAGGTGTAGTTGCCGCGCCCGTCGAACTGCTTGGGCGAAAGCCCGCGGAAGTCGCGGATACGCGGCAGGGCGATCGACAGCAGACGGTCCAGGAACTCCCACATGCGGTCGCCGCGCAGTGTAACGTGCGCGCCGATCGGCTGACCCTCGCGCAGCTTGAACTGCGCGATGGACTTGCGGGCCTTGGTGACCTGGGGCTTCTGGCCGGTGATGGCCATCAGGTCCTTGATCGCGCCGTCGATCAGCTTGGAGTCGCGGGCGGCGTCGCCCACACCCATGTTGACCACGATCTTGGTGACACCGGGAACCTGCATGATGTTCTCGAACGAGAACTCCTCACGCAGCTTGCCCAGGATCTCCTCGCGGTAACGCTGCTTCAGACGCGGCAGTTCACGCGCCTCGGTGGTGACCGTCATCAGATGTCCTCACCGGTCCGCTTGGCGTACCGGATCTTGTTGCCCTCGTCGTCGAACCGGAAGCCGGTCCGGGTCGGGACCTTCTTACCGTCCTTCTCCACGACCAGCATCACGTTGCTGATGTGGACGGACGCTTCCTGGGTGATGATGCCGCCGGTCTTGGCACCCTTGGCGGACTGACCCACCTTGGTGTGCTTCTTGATCCGGTTGACACCCTCGACCAGGACGCGCTCCTGGGTCGGGTAGGCCGCGATGACCTTGCCCTGCTTGCCCTTGTCCTTGCCGGTGATGACCTGTACCAGGTCACCCTTCTTGATCTTCATCGCCTTCGCCATTGGTTAGAGCACCTCCGGCGCGAGCGAGATGATCTTCATGAACTTCTTCTCGCGAAGCTCACGGCCGACCGGGCCGAAAATACGGGTGCCACGGGGTTCGCCATCGTTCTTCAGGACGACGGCGGCGTTCTCGTCGAAGCGGATGTAGGAGCCGTCGACACGCCGGCGCTCCTTGACCGTCCGCACGACGACCGCCTTGATGACGTCGCCCTTCTTCACGTTGCCACCGGGGATCGCGTCCTTGACGGTGGCAACGATGACGTCCCCGATGCCCGCGTAGCGCCGGCCGGAGCCACCGAGCACACGGATGCAGAGAATCTCCTTCGCACCCGTGTTGTCGGCGACTCGCAGTCGCGACTCCTGCTGGATCACGTCTAACTCCTGATCGTCACGTCGCGGTCACGACCCACGGATGGTGGGGCGACCGGCGCTCGCTACTTGGCCTTTTCGAGGATCTCGACGATGCGCCAGCGCTTGCTGGCGGACAGCGGCCGAGTCTCCATGAGGACGACACGGTCACCGACGCCACAGGCGTTCTGCTCGTCGTGAGCCTTCAGCTTGTTCGTGCGGCGGATGACCTTGCCGTACATCGGGTGCTTCACGCGGTCCTCGACGGCGACGACGACGGTCTTGTCCATCTTGTCGCTGACGACGAGGCCCTCACGGGTCTTGCGGAATCCCCGGGCTGCTTCAGTCATCTCAGTCTTCTCGCTCACGCCGCGCCTCCGGTCTCCTGCACGTCGATGCCCAGCTCGCGCTCGCGCATCAGCGTGTAGATCCGGGCGATGTCCTTACGGACAGCCTTGAGCCGCCCGTGGTTTTCGAGCTGCCCGGTCGCCGCCTGGAAACGGAGGTTGAACAGCTCCTCCTTGGCTTCGCGGAGCTTGGCGACGATCTCCTCGTCACCGAGTTCGCGGAGCTCGGACGCCTTGGTAACGGCCGCCATCACGCCTCACCAGCCTCGCGCCGGACGATCCGGCACTTCATCGGCAGCTTGTGCACGGCGCGGGTAAGCGCCTCACGAGCCACCTTCTCGTTCGGGTACGACAGTTCGAACATCACCCGACCGGGCTTGACGTTCGCGACCCACCACTCGGGCGAGCCCTTACCGGAACCCATGCGGGTCTCGGCAGGCTTCTTGGTCAGCGGACGGTCGGGGTAGATGTTGATCCACACCTTGCCACCACGGCGGATGTGCCGGGTGATGGCGATACGAGCGGACTCGATCTGACGGTTGGTGACGTACGCCTGGCCGAGGGCCTGGATGCCGTACTCGCCGAACGCCAGTTCCGTACCGCCCTTGGCGCGGCCACCACGCTTGGGGTGGTGCTGCTTGCGGTGCTTGACCCTGCGGGGGATCAGCATCGGGGTCAGGCCTCCGATCCGGATTCGGGCGCCGAGTTCACAGCCTCGGCCGCCGGCGCGGAACCGGTGTCCGAGGAACCGGTGGCCTGCGCGTCGTTCTGCTGCGGACGTCCGCCGCGGCCACCACGGCCACCGCGCTCGCCACCACGACCGCCGCCGCCACCCTCGCCGCGGCGGGGACGCTCGGGAGCGCCACCACGGGCGGGACGGTTGCTGGCACGCGCCGCGGCGTTCTCGGCACGGACCTCGGCGATGTTCTTCACGTCGCCCTTGTAGATCCACACCTTCACACCGATGCGACCGAACGTCGTACGGGCCTCGAAGAAGCCGTAGTCGACGTTGGCGCGCAGCGTGTGCAGCGGCACACGACCCTCGCGGTAGAACTCCGAGCGGGACATCTCGGCCCCACCCAGGCGGCCACCGCACTGGATCTTGATGCCCTTGGCCCCGGCCTTCATGGAGCTCTGCATCGCCTTGCGCATCGCGCGGCGGAAGGACACGCGGCTCGAAAGCTGCTCGGCCACACCCTGCGCGACCAGCTGGGCGTCCACCTCGGGGTTCTTGACCTCGAGGATGTTCAGCTGGACCTGCTTGCCGGTGAGCTTCTCCAGCTCACCGCGGATGCGGTCGGCCTCCGCACCACGACGGCCGATGACAATGCCCGGCCGGGCGGTGTGGATGTCGACGCGGACGCGCTCACGGGTGCGCTCGATCTCGACCTTCGAGATCCCGGCGCGCTCCATGCCCTTCGTCATCATCTGACGAATCTTGACGTCCTCGCCGACGTAGTCCTTGTACAGCTTGTCGGCGTACCACCGGGACTTGAAGTCCGTGGTGATGCCGAGACGGAACCCGTGCGGGTTAACCTTCTGGCCCACTAGCGGGTCCTCTCCTTCTCGGCGACAACCACGGTGATGTGGCTGGTGCGCTTGCGGATGCGGTACGCCCGGCCCTGTGCCCGCGGACGGAAACGCTTGAGGGTCGGACCCTCGTCCACGTAGGCGGAGGACACGTACAGGTTGTTCGTGTCCAGGTTGTGGTTGTGACCGGCGTTGGCAATGGCGCTGTCCAGCACCTTGCCGACCGGCTCACTCGCGGCCTGCGGGGCGAATCGCAGGACCGCCTGGGCCTCCGCGGCGTTCATGCCACGGATGAGGTCCACCACACGGCGGGCCTTCATGGGCGTGACGCGGATGTACCGCGCCTGAGCCCTGGCTTCCATCGACGTCCCCTTGCTCATCTCGATATCCATGCGATTCGCCGCGTCAGCGACGACGCGACTTCCGGTCGTCCTTCTCGTGACCGCGGAAGGTCCGAGTCGGCGCGAACTCGCCGAGCTTGTGGCCGACCATCGACTCGGTCACGAACACCGGGACGTGCTTGCGGCCGTCGTGCACCGCGATCGTGTGGCCCAACATCGCCGGGACGATCATCGAGCGGCGGGACCAGGTCTTGATGACGTTCTTGGTTCCCTTGTCGTTCTGTACGTCCACCTTCTTGATGAGGTGGCCGTCGACGAAGGGTCCCTTCTTCAGACTGCGCGGCATCGAGACTGCTCCTAGCGCTTCTTGTTCGTCTTGCGGCGGCGGATGATGAGCTTGTCGCTGGCCTTCTTCGGCCGACGAGTACGACCCTCGGGCTTGCCCCAGGGGCTCACCGGGTGGCGACCACCGGAGGTCTTGCCCTCACCACCACCGTGCGGGTGGTCGATGGGGTTCATCGCCACACCGCGGACGGTCGGGCGCTTGCCCTTCCAGCGCATGCGACCGGCCTTGCCCCAGTTGATGTTCGACTGCTCGGCGTTGCCGATCTCGCCGACCGTCGCCCGGCAGCGCACGTCCACCAGGCGAATCTCGCCCGAGGGCATGCGGAGGGTCGCGTGGGCGCCCTCCTTCGCCAGCAGCTGCACGCTGACACCCGCGGAGCGGGCGATCTTCGCGCCGCCACCGGGCCGGAGCTCGATGGCGTGGATGACCGTACCGACCGGGATGTTCCGGAGCGGCATGTTGTTGCCCGGCTTGATGTCGGCGCCCGGACCGTTCTCGATCCGGTCGCCCTGCTTCAGCTTGTTCGGGCACAGGATGTAGCGCTTCTCGCCGTCCGCGTAGTGCAGCAGAGCGATGCGCGCGGTGCGGTTCGGGTCGTACTCGATGTGCGCGACCTTGGCCGGCACGCCGTCCTTGTCGTTGCGCCGGAAGTCGATCAGTCGGTACGCGCGCTTGTGTCCGCCACCCTGGTGGCGAGCGGTCACGCGGCCGTGGTTGTTACGACCACCCTTGCTGTGCAGAGGGCGGACCAGCGACTTCTCCGGCTCGGACCGCGTGATCTCGACGAAGTCGGCGACGCTGGCGCCACGACGGCCCGGCGTCGTCGGCTTGTACTTGCGGATGCCCATGGCTTCTCTTAGTCCTCGTCCGTATCAGCGGCCGTCAGCCGACGGGTCCACCGAAGATGTCGATCCGCTCGCCCTCTGCAAGGGTGACGATCGCGCGCTTCGTGTCCTTGCGCTTGCCGAAACCGGTCTTGGTGCGCTTGCGCTTACCGACGCGGTTGATCGTGTTGACGCTCTCGACCTTGACCCCGAAGACCGCGATGACGGCCTGCTTGATCTGGGTCTTGTTGGCGTCGGGGTGCACGATGAACGTGTACTTGTTCTCGTCGATGAGCCCGTAGCTCTTCTCCGAGATCACCGGCTTCAGCAGCACGTCGCGCGGGTCGGTGTAGGTCTTGCTGGTGACCTTCGTCGTGCTCTCGACGGTGTCGGTGCTCACGCGATGCTCCCTTCGAGCTCGTCGGAGCCCGCGACCGCCGAGGCGGCCTTCGCCGGTCCGGCGATGAAGCGCTCCAGAGCGGCCTTCGTGAAGACCACGTCGTCGGAGACGAGCACGTCGTAGGTGTTCAGCTGCCCGACCTCGAGCACGTGCACCTGCGGGAGGTTGCGAGCGCTCAGCCAGGCGGCGGTGTCGGACTTCTCGACGACCAGGAGCAGGTTCTTGCGCTCGCTGATCTTGCCGAGGAGGGTCTTCGCGGCCTTGACCGAAGGCGTCTCGCCCTCGACCAGCGCGGAGACGCAGTGGATGCGCTCGTGCCGAGCCCGGTCCGAGAGGGCGCCGCGCAGGGCGGATGCCTTCATCTTCTTCGGGGTCCGCTGCTCGTAGTCGCGCGGCACGGGACCGTGCACGACGCCACCACCGGCGAACTGCGGCGCGCGGGTCGAGCCCTGACGGGCGCGACCGGTGCCCTTCTGGCGGTACGGCTTGCGCCCACCGCCGCGGACCTCGCCACGAGTCTTGGTCTTGTGCGTGCCCTGACGGGCGGCGGCGAGCTGCGCCACGACGACCTGGTGGATCGTCGGGATGCTCACCTGGACGTCGAAGATCCCCGCGGGGAGCTCGATCGTCCCGGACTTGTCGCCGGCGGGCGAAAGAACGTCAATGCTGGTCATGAGATTCACACACCCTTCGCCGCAGTGCGCACCAGAACCAGGCCGCCGTTCGGACCGGGGACCGCACCCTTGATCAGGAGCAGGCCCTTCTCCGCGTCCACGGCGTGAACGGTCAGGTTCTGGGTGGAAACGCGCTCGTTGCCCATGCGGCCCGCCATGCGCACACCCTTGAACACACGACCCGGGGTGGCGCAGCCACCGATCGAGCCGGGCGAGCGGTGCTTGCGCTGCGTACCGTGCGAGCTGCCGAGACCCTTGAAGCCGTGTCGCTTCATGACACCGGCCGTGCCCTTGCCCTTCGAGGTGCCCATGACGTCGACCTTCTGGCCGGCCTCGAACACATCGGCGGTGATCTCCTGGGCCGGCGTGTACTCGCCGGCGTCGGAGGTGCGGAGCTCGACCAGGTGGCGACGCGGGGTCACACCGGCCTTGGCGAAGTGGCCGGCGAGCGGCTTGTTCACCTTGCGCGGGTCGATCGCGCCGAACGCGATCTGGACGGCGGAGTAGCCGTCGACCTCGGCGGTGCGGACCTGGGTCACGACGCAGGGCCCGGCCTCGACCACAGTCACTGGAACGACGCGGTTGTTCTCGTCCCAGACCTGGGTCATGCCGAGCTTCTTGCCCAGGATGCCCTTCATCTGCTTCGTCATCGTCGGTGCGTCCTCAGAGCTTGATCTCGATGTCGACGCCGGCCGGCAGGTCGAGACGCATGAGCGAGTCGACCGTCTTCGGCGTGGGGTCGAGGATGTCGATGAGCCGCTTGTGAGTGCGCATCTCGAAGTGCTCGCGCGAGTCCTTGTACTTGTGCGGCGAGCGGATGACGCAGTACACGTTCTTCTCGGTCGGCAGCGGCACCGGTCCCGCAACCTGCGCACCAGTACGCGTCACCGTCTCGACGATCTTCTTCGCCGAGCTGTCGATGACCTCGTGGTCGTAGGCCTTGAGCCTGATGCGGATCTTCTGTCCCGCCATGGCTGCTTCGAATTCCTTCTCTCGTACCGCTGCGGATCACCCCCGCTGACACGGGGAGAAGACTTGGGCTGAAAACCCCTCGGGGTTTCCCTTCCCCGCCGACCCCCGCGGTCGGGCGTGTCGCCTTGTTGCTCACAAGCGCCCCTTGGAAACCCTTACGGGCGGCCTGGGGGCCTGGGCAACGTACGCTCGGCGTCACCTTCGCTGCGGCAAGCGAAAGGACGGCACGAGGTCACTAAGCGACGACGCCGGCTGCATGGGTGGCAGGACAGAAGTCCACCGATTGTTCGGAGCCAACGGGGGCCGCGCTACGTACCGTCTTCGCGACAGGCACGGCGCAGCCCGTTGTCCATCCGAGCAACTTGGCTAGTATGCCCCACCGATGGCGGGCTTGGCCAATCGAGCGGCTCTCCCGGGTTGGAGAGAGCCCCCGAGCAATGGATATCCGGTCCCACCTAGGGGGTGGAATCGATCCGGACAAAGTCCCGCCCGCCGACCCAGGTGGACCGGCGGGCGGGATTTCATCACTTCTTGATCTTGACGACCTGGCCGGCGCCCACGGTGCGGCCACCCTCGCGGATGGCGAAACGCAGGCCCTCTTCCATGGCGATCGGCTGGATCAGCGCGACGTCCATGCCGGTGTTGTCACCGGGCATGACCATCTCGGTGCCCTCGGGGAGGGTCACCACGCCGGTCACGTCCGTCGTACGGAAGTAGAACTGCGGCCGGTAGTTGTTGAAGAAGGGGGTGTGACGGCCACCCTCGTCCTTCGACAGGATGTAGACCTGGGCCTCGAAGTCGGTGTGCGGCGTGACCGAACCCGGCTTGATGATGACCTGGCCGCGCTCGACGTCCTCGCGCTTGATGCCGCGGAGGAGCAGACCGACGTTCTCGCCCGCCTGGCCCTCGTCGAGCAGCTTGCGGAACATCTCGATGCCGGTGACCGTGGTGGTGGTCTTGGTCTCCTTGATGCCGACGATGTCGACAGTCTCGTTGACCTTGACGATGCCACGCTCGATGCGGCCGGTGACGACCGTGCCACGACCGGTGATCGTGAAGACGTCCTCGACGGGCATGAGGAACGGCTTGTCGGTGTCACGCGGCGGAGTCGGGATCGCCTCGTCGACGGCGGCCATCAGCTCCAGGAGCTTGCCACCCCACTCCTTGTCGCCCTCGAGCGCCTTGAGCGCCGAGACCCGCACGACCGGAAGGTCGTCGCCCGGGAACTCGTACTCGGAGAGGAGCTCGCGCACCTCGAGCTCGACGAGCTCCAGGATCTCCTCGTCGTCCACCATGTCGGCCTTGTTCAGCGCGACCACGATGTACGGAACGCCGACCTGGCGGGCCAGGAGCACGTGCTCCTTGGTCTGCGGCATCGGGCCGTCGGTGGCGGCGACCACGAGGATCGCGCCGTCCATCTGCGCGGCACCGGTGATCATGTTCTTGATGTAGTCGGCGTGCCCGGGGCAGTCGACGTGCGCGTAGTGACGGTTCTCCGTCTGGTACTCGACGTGCGCGATCGAGATCGTGATACCGCGCTGCCGCTCCTCCGGCGCCTTGTCGATCTGGTCGAACGGCGTGAAGGGGTTCAGGTCCGGGTACGCGTCGTGCAGCACCTTGGTAATCGCCGCGGTCAGCGTCGTCTTACCGTGGTCGATGTGACCAATGGTGCCGATGTTGACGTGCGGCTTAGTCCGCTCGAACTTAGCCTTCGCCACTGGGGTCCTCCTGTGGACTGGTTCTTTACGCCGTACGACGTCGGGTATCGGGGGTGAGCCGGGGCGGAGGCCCCGAAGTCCGGTTCCGGACCCCGGGTCCCCCAGGTATCGCTGGTGCCGCGCCTGCGGTGATTACTCGCCGCGCGACTTGGCGATGATCTCCTCGGCGACGTTCCTCGGAACCTCGGCGTAGGAGTCGAACTGCATGGAGTAGCTCGCGCGACCCGAGGTCTTGCTGCGGAGGTCGCCGACATAGCCGAACATCTCCGACAGCGGGACCAAAGCCTTGACGACACGCGCACCGAAGCGCTCGTCCATGGCCTGGATCTGGCCGCGACGCGAGTTGAGGTCGCCGATCACATCGCCCATGTAGTCCTCGGGCGTGGTGACCTCGACGGCCATCATCGGCTCGAGAAGAGCCGGCGACGCCTGCCGAGCCGCTTCCTTGAACGCCTGCGAACCGGCGATCTTGAAGGCGAGTTCGGACGAGTCGACCTCGTGGTAGCCACCGTCGATCAGCGTCAGACGCACACCGACCATCGGGTAGCCCGCGAGCACGCCGTACTGCATGGCCTCCTGCGCGCCCGCGTCGACCGAGGGGATGTACTCCCTCGGGATGCGGCCACCGGTGACCTTGTTGACGAACTCGTACGCGTCGCCCTCGAGCGGCTCGAGCGCGATCTGCACCTTGGCGAACTGACCGGTACCACCGGTCTGCTTCTTGTGCGTGTAGTCCACGCGCTCGACGATCTTGCGGATCGTCTCGCGGTAGGCCACCTGCGGCTTGCCGACGTTGGCCTCCACGCGGAACTCGCGCTTCATCCGGTCGACGAGCACTTCGAGGTGCAGCTCGCCCATACCACCGATGATGGTCTGGCCGGTCTCCTCCTCGGTGTGCACCTGGAAGGAGGGGTCCTCGGCGGCGAGGGACTGGATGGCGACACCCAGCTTCTCCTGGTCGCCCTTGGACTTCGGCTCGATCGCGACCTCGATGACCGGGGCCGGGAACGTCATCGACTCCAGGATCACCGCGTTGGACGGGTCGCAGAGCGTCTCGCCGGTGGTGGTGTCCTTCAGACCCATCACCGCGATGATGTCGCCCGCGCCGACCGACGGGATCTCCTCACGCTTGTTCGCGTGCATCCGGTAGATCTTGCCGATGCGCTCCTTCTTGCCCTTCACCGAGTTCAGCACGGAGCTGCCGGCTTCCAGGACACCCGAGTAGACCCGGACGAAGGTGAGCTTGCCGAGGTGCGGGTCACGCATGATCTTGAACGCGAGGCCCGCGAAGGGCTCGTCGTCGCTCGGCTGGCGAACGATGACTTCCTCTTCGTTGTTGACCGCGTGACCTTGGATGCCCTCGATGTCGAGCGGCGACGGCAGGTAGCGCACGACCGCGTCGAGCAGGGGCTGGACGCCCTTGTTCTTGAACGCGGTACCGCAGAACACGGGGGTGAACGTGGGCTTGCCCTTGTTCTCACCCTTGGTCGAGGCGATGGTCGCGCGACGGATCGCGGCGATCAGCTGCTCCGTGTCGGGCTCCTGGCCCTCCAGGTACAGCTCCATCATCTGGTCGTCGTATTCGGCGATCGTCTCGAGCAGCTTGCCGCGGTATTCGGCGGCCGCCTCGACGTGCGTGGCCGGGATGTCGACGACGTCGTACATCTCGCCCTTGGCCGCCTCGGCGGACCAGACCAGCGCCTTCATGGCGACCAGGTCGACAACGCCCTGGAAGTCCATCTCGGTGCCGATCGGCAGCTGCATGACCAGCGGAACCGCGCCCAGGCGCGCGTCGATCATGTCGACGCAGCGGTGGAACTCGGCGCCGGTGCGGTCGAGCTTGTTCACGAAGCAGATGCGCGGCACGCCGTACCGGTCGGCCTGACGCCAAACGGTCTCGGACTGCGGCTCCACACCGGCGACACCGTCGAAGACGGTGACGGCGCCGTCGAGCACGCGCAGCGAACGCTCCACCTCGACGGTGAAGTCGACGTGGCCCGGGGTGTCGATGATGTTGATCGTGTGATCGACGTCGTCGAGCGTCCAGTGACAGGTCGTCGCGGCAGACGTGATGGTGATGCCGCGCTCCTGCTCCTGTTCCATCCAGTCCATGGTGGCAGCGCCCTCATGAACCTCACCGATCTTGTAGTTGACCCCGGTGTAGAACAGGATCCGCTCGGTGGTGGTGGTCTTGCCCGCGTCGATGTGGGCCATGATGCCGATGTTTCGGACCTTGGCCAGATCAAGAGCAGTGGTAGCCATCGTGGCTTGTCTTCTCTCGGCTTCTCGTCGTTGCGGGTGGAACTACCAGCGGTAGTGCGCGAAGGCCTTGTTGGACTCGGCCATCTTGTGGGTGTCCTCGCGGCGCTTGACCGCGGCACCCAGACCGTTGCTCGCGTCCAGCAGCTCGTTCATCAAACGCTCGGTCATCGTCTTCTCGCGACGGGCGCGGGAGTAGCCGACGAGCCAGCGGAGAGCGAGGGTCGTGGAGCGGCCCGGACGGACCTCGACCGGCACCTGGTAGGTCGCGCCACCGACACGGCGGCTGCGGACCTCGAGGGTCGGCTTCACGTTCTCGAGCGCGCGCTTGAGCGTGATGACCGGGTCGGTACCGGTCTTCTCGCGGCAGCCTTCGAGCGCGCCATAGACGATCTTCTCGGCGACGGAGCGCTTGCCGCTCATCAGGACCTTGTTCACCAGCGAGGTGACCAGCGGCGAGTTGTAAACCGGGTCGATGATGACCGGTCGCTTGGGGGCAGGGCCCTTACGCGGCATTAGCTCTTCTCCTTCTTCGCGCCGTAGCGGCTGCGCGCCTGCTTGCGGTTCTTGACACCCTGGGTGTCGAGCGAACCGCGGATGATCTTGTAGCGGACACCGGGGAGGTCCTTCACACGACCACCGCGAACGAGCACGATGGAGTGCTCCTGGAGGTTGTGACCCTCGCCGGGAATGTAGGCCGTCACCTCGATGCCACTCGTGAGGCGCACACGCGCGACCTTGCGAAGCGCAGAGTTCGGCTTCTTCGGCGTCGTCGTGTAAACACGGGTGCACACGCCGCGACGCTGCGGGCTCCCCTTGAGCGCCGGAGTCTTGGCCTTGTCGACCTTGTCCTGGCGGCCCTTTCGGACCAGCTGCTGGATCGTGGGCACCGCGTCTCCGTCTTCTTCGTGCCGAGCGGTCTTTTTGAAGCGACTGCAATGTCTGAATCGGCCTGCATCCCGGTCGACGCCGGAACCACCGGCAAGCCCGACCCCCGCGGTCGGGCGTGTCGCCCGGTCTTGGGAGTGTGCTTGCTCAGGAGGCTGCGGGTCGGTCTCCCGCGCCCTCTCACGCACGCATCCCGAGGGGATTGCGGTGAGCGCAGGCACAAGAGCCCGGGGACACCCCAGGCACAAGGAGAGAGACTACCTACCACAGCAGCAGAGGTCAAAGCGAAAAGAAAGACCCCCACCACGACACCGAATCCGGGGCTCTCACGCTGGTGGAGCACCGATTCGCTCGGGCCGATATGTCACTCTCCGGGCCCCACCGTACCCGGCATCGCGGAAAGAGGCGAACGAGCGCCCGGGGCCGCTCCCCCGGGGGCCGGGCCTCGGGTCAGCGCACGCCGCACCCTCCGACGAGCAGGCCGAGGTAATCGGAATACCCGTGGTCGTGCCGGGAATCCACGATGAGCATCACCACGACCAGCGCGAGCACCGCCATGCCGATCCAGCCGAGCACTACGCCGGCGATCGCCATGCCGCGGCCCTCCTGGCCGGTGCGGGCGGTCTGGGCCAGGGCTATGTGCCCGAAGATCACCGCGAGCAGGCTGCCGATCCAGTAGATCCAGACGATGCCCAGGATCATCGACGCGATGGCCAGGCCGTTGGTGCCCGGCTGGGGCAGGTAGCCGCCGTAGCCGGGCTGCGGGTAGTAGCCGTAGCCGTAGGGCTGTTGGCCGTAGGGGGCGTGCGGGTCGTAGGGCTGCCCATACGGCGCCTGGCCGTAGCCGTACGGCGCGGCGGGGTCGCCATACGGCGGCTGCCCGCCGGGGGCGCCGTAGGGGCCCTCGGAGTCGTCGGCGGGTCGTTCGCCGAAGGAGCCGTACGGGCCGGGCCCGCCAGGGGTGCTCATGGGGTCCTCCCGGGGTACGACGGAGCGTTGGGAGCATCGTCGCACCCCCGGGACCCTCGTGGAGAGTCCTTCGGGCACCCGGCCTCGGACGCGCGACAGGGCCGCCACCCCGAAGGATGGCGGCCCTGTCCGGTACCGGGAGGATCAGCCCTGGTAGCCGCCGAAGTCGTACTCCTCCAGCGGGACGGCCTGGCCGGAGCCGGACCCGAACGCGGAGTAGTCGGCCTCGTCGTACCCGGACATCGAGTACATGGCGGCCTTGGCCTCCTCGGTCGGCTCGACCCGGATGTTGCGGTAGCGGGGCATGCCCGTACCGGCCGGGATGAGCTTGCCCAGGATCACGTTCTCCTTCAGGCCGAGGAGCGGGTCCGACTTGGCGTGGATCGCCGCGTCGGTGAGCACCCGGGTGGTCTCCTGGAAGGAGGCCGCCGACAGCCACGACTCGGTGGCCAGCGACGCCTTGGTGATGCCCATGAGCTGCGGACGGCCCGAGGCCGGGTGCCCGCTCTCCGACATGACCCGACGGTTCTCCGTCTCGAAGCGACCGCGCTCGACCAGCTCGCCCGGAAGCAGCTCGGCGTCGCCCGACTCGATGATCGTCACGCGGCGGAGCATCTGCCGAATGATGATCTCGATGTGCTTGTCGTGGATCGACACACCCTGCGAGCGGTAGACCTGCTGGACCTCCGCCACGAGGTGGATCTGCACCGCGCGCTGACCGAGGATGCGCAGCACGTCGTGCGGGTTGACCGCGCCGACGAGCATCTTCTGGCCGACGTCGACGTGGTCGCCCTCCTCGACCAGCAGGCGCGAGCGCTTGCTGACCGCGTACGCCAGTTCCTCGGAACCGTCGTCCGGCACCACGACGACCTTGCGGGTCTTCTCGGTGTCCTCGATACGGACCCGACCGGCCGCCTCGCTGATCGGGGCGACACCCTTGGGGGTGCGCGCCTCGAAGAGCTCGACGACACGGGGCAGACCCTGGGTGATGTCGTCACCCGCCACACCACCGGTGTGGAAGGTACGCATCGTCAGCTGGGTGCCGGGCTCACCGATCGACTGGGCGGCGATGATGCCGACCGCCTCGCCGATGTCCACCAGCTTGCCGGTGGCCAGCGAACGGCCGTAGCACATCGCGCAGGTACCGACCTTGGACTCGCAGGTCAGCACCGACCGCGTCTTCACCGACTCGACGCCTTCGGCGACGAGGTGGTTGATGATCACGTCGCCGAGGTCGGCGTTGGCCGGGGCCAGCACCTTGCCGTCGACGACGACGTCCTCGGCCAGGTTGCGGGCGTAGACGCTGGTCTCGACGTCGTCGTCCTTGCGGAGCACGCCGTCGGCACCACGCGTGGCGATCGACAACACCAGACCGCGGTCGGTGCCGCAGTCCTCCTCGCGCACGATGACGTCCTGCGAGACGTCCACCAGACGACGGGTCAGGTAACCCGAGTCGGCGGTACGCAGCGCGGTGTCGGCCAGACCCTTACGGGCACCGTGCGTCGAGATGAAGTACTCGAGCACGGACAGGCCCTCGCGGAAGGACGCCTTGATGGGACGGGGGATCGTCTCGTTCTTGGCGTTCGACACCAGACCGCGCATACCCGCGATCTGCCGCATCTGCATCATGTTTCCGCGAGCACCCGAGTCGACCATCATGAAGATGGGGTTCGTCTTGGGGAAGTTCAGGTTCATCGCCTCGGCGACCTCGTTGGTCGCCTTGGTCCAGATCTGAATCTGCTCCTGCTGACGCTCGTCCTTGGTGATCAGGCCGCGCTCGTACTGCTTCTGGACCTTCTCGGCCTGGGCCTCGAAGCGCTCCAGGATCTCCTTCTTCGCCGGCGGGACGACGACGTCGGAGATCGAGACGGTGACACCGGAACGGGTGGCCCAGTGGAAGCCGGCCTCCTTCAGGTTGTCGAGCGTCGCCGCCACGACCACCTTCGGGTACCGCTCCGCCAGGTCGTTCACGATGACCGACAGCGTCTTCTTGCCGATCTCCTCGTCGACGAACGGGTAGTCCGCCGGCAGGAGCTCGTTGAACAGCGCGCGACCGAGCGAGGTGCGCACGCGCAGCGGCGAACCGGGCTCCCAGCCCTCGGGCGCGACCCAGCCGCGCGACGGGACGGTGCCCGCCGGCAGCCGCAGCTCGATCTTCGCCTGCAGGTCGAGCTCACGGGCGTCGAACGCCATGATCGCCTCGGCCGTGGACGCGAAGACGCGCCCGTCGCCCTTGGTGTTCTCCCGCTCGGAGGTCAGGAAGAACAGCCCGAGCACCATGTCCTGGGTCGGCATGGTGACGGGGCGACCGTCGGCCGGCTTCAGGATGTTGTTGCTGGACAACATCAGGATGCGGGCCTCGGCCTGCGCCTCCGCGGACAGCGGCAGGTGCACGGCCATCTGGTCACCGTCGAAGTCCGCGTTGAACGCGGTGCACACGAGCGGGTGAATCTGGATGGCCTTGCCCTCGACGAGCTGCGGCTCGAACGCCTGGATGCCCAGACGGTGCAGCGTCGGTGCGCGGTTGAGCAGCACCGGGTGCTCGGCGATGACCTCTTCGAGCACGTCCCACACCACGGGGCGGGCACGCTCGACCATGCGCTTGGCCGACTTGATGTTCTGCGCGTGGTTGAGGTCCACCAGGCGCTTCATCACGAACGGCTTGAACAGCTCGAGCGCCATGGCCTTCGGCAGACCGCACTGGTGCAGCTTGAGCTGCGGGCCGACGACGATGACCGAACGCGCGGAGTAGTCCACGCGCTTGCCGAGCAGGTTCTGCCGGAAACGACCCTGCTTGCCCTTGAGCATGTCGGACAGCGACTTGAGCGGCCGGTTGCCCGGACCCGTCACCGGACGACCGCGGCGGCCGTTGTCGAACAGCGCGTCGACGGCCTCCTGGAGCATGCGCTTCTCGTTGTTCACGATGATCTCGGGGGCACCGAGGTCGAGCAGGCGCTTCAGGCGGTTGTTGCGGTTGATCACGCGGCGGTACAGGTCGTTCAGGTCGGAGGTCGCGAAGCGGCCACCGTCCAGCTGCACCATCGGACGCAGGTCCGGCGGGATCACCGGGACGCAGTCCAGGACCATGCCGTTGGGGCTGTTCCGGGTCTGCTGGAACGCGGAGACGACCTTGAGGCGCTTGAGCGCGCGGGTCTTCTTCTGGCCCTTGCCGGTGCGGATGATCTCGCGCAGCTTCTCGGCCTCGGCGTCGAGGTCGAACGACTCCAGCCGACGCTGGAGCGCCTGCGCGCCCATGCCGCCCATGAAGTAGGTGCCGAAGCGGTCCCGCATCTCGCGGAACAGGATCTCGTCGCCTTCGAGGTCCTGGACCTTGAGGTTCTTGAACCGGGTCCACACGTCGTCGAGCCGGTCCAGCTCGCGCTGGTTGCGGTCGCGCAGCTGCTTCATCTCGCGCTCGGCGCCTTCGCGCACCTTGCGGCGCACGTCGGACTTGGCGCCCTCGGCCTCCAGCTCGGCGAGGTCGGCTTCGAGCTTCTTCTGCCGCTCCTCGACGCTGGCGTCACGGCGCTGCTCGATCTGCTGACGCTCGACCGAGATCTTGGCGTCGAGGGACGGCAGGTCGCGCTGGCGGCGCTCGTCGTCGACGTACGTGATCATGTACGCCGCGAAGTAGATGACCTTTTCCAGGTCCTTCGGGGCGAGGTCGAGCAGGTAGCCGAGGCGGCTGGGCACACCCTTGAAGTACCAGATGTGCGTGACCGGCGCGGCGAGCTCGATGTGGCCCATGCGCTCACGACGCACCTTGGCGCGAGTGACCTCGACGCCGCAGCGCTCACAGATGATGCCCTTGAAGCGGACACGCTTGTACTTGCCGCAGTAGCACTCCCAGTCCCGGGTCGGACCGAAGATCTTCTCGCAGAAGAGCCCGTCCTTTTCCGGCTTCAGGGTGCGGTAGTTGATGGTCTCGGGCTTCTTGACCTCGCCGTGCGACCACTGGCGGATGTCGTCTGCGGTAGCGAGGCCGATACGCAGCTCGTCGAAGAAGTTGACGTCGAGCACTGTTTCGTCAATCCCTCTTTCGGGGTTTGGTCCCGGCGGTCACGGCGGGGGCTGTGCCGTGTCCACCAGTGTGTGTCTTCATCAGGACTGGGGTCGAAATCCCGGGTCCGGCCTCGCGGCCGGACCCGGGAGGGAGCCTCAGACCTCTTCGACGCTGCTCGGCTCGCGCCGCGACAGGTCGATTCCAAGCTCCTCCGCAGCGCGGAAGACGTCCTCGTCGGTGTCGCGCATCTCGATCGACATACCGTCGCTGGAGAGGACCTCCACGTTGAGGCAGAGCGACTGCATCTCCTTGATGAGCACCTTGAAGGACTCGGGGATGCCCGGCTCCGGGATGTTCTCGCCCTTGACGATCGCCTCGTACACCTTCACGCGGCCGAGGACGTCGTCGGACTTGATGGTCAGCAGTTCCTGGAGGGCGTAGGCGGCACCGTATGCCTCGAGCGCCCACACCTCCATCTCACCGAAGCGCTGGCCACCGAACTGGGCCTTACCACCCAGCGGCTGCTGGGTGATCATCGAGTAGGGACCGGTCGACCGGGCGTGCAGCTTGTCGTCGACCAGGTGGTGCAGCTTGAGGATGTACATGTAACCGACCGAGACCGGGTGCGGGAACGGCTCGCCGGAGCGGCCGTCGTACATCTTCGCCTTGCCGGTGCCGTCGATCAGCCGGACACCGTCACG
The DNA here is from genome assembly GCF_051903075.1 of Embleya australiensis. Taxonomy (NCBI): domain Bacteria; kingdom Bacillati; phylum Actinomycetota; class Actinomycetes; order Kitasatosporales; family Streptomycetaceae; genus Embleya; species Embleya australiensis. The sequence continues at coordinate 4,534,198 of NZ_CP182422.1, read as the reverse complement.
GGTCTTGTTGGTCGAGTCGAGGAGACCGGTGATCTCCTCCTCGCGCGCGCCGTCGAAGACCGGGGTGGCGACGTTGGTGCCGGGGGCACCCTGGTCGGCCGCGATCGCCCGGAGGCGACCCTTCCAGTCCTCGTCGTCGCCCTCGACGCTCCAGCCGGTCTTGGCGATCCAGCCGAGGTGCGTCTCCAGGACCTGACCCGGGTTCATCCGGGACGGGACACCGAGCGGGTTGAGGATGATGTCGACCGGGGTGCCGTCCTCCAGGAACGGCATGTCCTCGACCGGCAGGATCTTCGAGATGACGCCCTTGTTGCCGTGCCGGCCGGCGAGCTTGTCACCGTCGGTGATCTTGCGCTTCTGCGCGACGTAGACGCGGACCAGCTGGTTCACGCCCGGCGGCAGCTCGTCGCCGGCCTCGCGGTCGAACACGCGCACGCCGATGACCTTGCCGGACTCGCCGTGCGGGACCTTGAGCGAGGTGTCGCGCACCTCGCGCGCCTTCTCGCCGAAGATCGCGCGGAGCAGGCGCTCCTCCGGGGTCAGCTCGGTCTCGCCCTTGGGGGTGACCTTGCCGACCAGGATGTCGCCGGGGACGACGTCGGCGCCGATCCGGATGATGCCGCGCTCGTCCAGGTCGGCGAGGACCTCTTCGGAGACGTTCGGGATGTCCCGGGTGATCTCCTCCGGGCCGAGCTTGGTGTCACGGGCGTCGACCTCGTGCTCCTCGATGTGGATCGAGGAGAGGACGTCGTCCTGCACCAGACGCTGCGACAGGATGATCGCGTCTTCGTAGTTGTGGCCCTCCCACGGCATGAACGCCACGAGGAGGTTCTTGCCGAGGGCCATCTCGCCCTCTTCGGTGCACGGACCGTCGGCCAGCACCTGGCCGGCCTCGACCCGCGCGCCCTCGTCGACGACGACCTTCTGGTTGAAGGACGTGCCCTGGTTGGAGCGCATGAACTTCTGCACGCGGTACGTGGTGTACGTCGCGTCGTCGTTCATCACGGTGATGTAGTCGGCCGAGACGTCCTGCACCACGCCGGGCTTCTCGGCGGTGATCACGTCGGCGGCGTCGACCGCGGCGCGGTACTCCATGCCGGTGCCCACCAGCGGCGACTCCGCCTTCAGCAGCGGCACCGCCTGGCGCATCATGTTCGAGCCCATCAGCGCGCGGTTCGCGTCGTCGTGCTCGAGGAACGGGATCATCGCGGTCGCGACCGACACCATCTGGCGCGGCGAGACGTCCATGTAGTCGACTTCGTCGCCGGGGATGTAGTCGATCTCGCCGCCGCGGCGACGCACGAGCACACGGGCCTCGGCGAACGAGTCGTCCTCGTTCAGCGGGGCGTTGGCCTGCGCGATGACGAAGCGGTCCTCTTCGTCGGCCGTCAGGTAGTCGATGCCGTCGGTGACCCGGCCCTCGACGACCTTGCGGTACGGCGTCTCCACGAAGCCGAACGCGTTGACCCGGCCGTAGGAGGCGAGCGAGCCGATCAGGCCGATGTTCGGGCCTTCGGGGGTCTCGATCGGGCACATGCGGCCGTAGTGCGACGGGTGCACGTCGCGGACCTCGAAGCCGGCCCGCTCACGCGAGAGGCCACCGGGGCCGAGCGCGGACAGACGACGCTTGTGGGTCAGGCCCGACAGCGGGTTCGTCTGGTCCATGAACTGCGACAGCTGGCTGGTGCCGAAGAACTCCTTGATGGAGGCGACGACCGGCCGGATGTTGATCAGCGTCTGCGGCGTGATCGCCTCGACGTCCTGGGTGGTCATGCGCTCGCGGACGACGCGCTCCATCCGGGCCAGGCCGGTACGGACCTGGTTCTGGATCAGCTCGCCGACGTTGCGCAGGCGACGGTTGCCGAAGTGGTCGATGTCGTCGACCTCGACCACGATCTCCTGGCCCGACGCGCCTTCCATGGCCTCTTCGCCGGCGTGCAGCTTGACCAGGTACTTGATGGTCGCGATGACGTCTTCGACGGTCATGACGCCGGCGTCCAGCGCCTGCTCGACCCCGAGCTTCTTGTTCACCTTGTAGCGGCCGACCTTGGCGAGGTCGTAGCGCTTCGGGTTGAAGTAGAGGTTCTCGAGCAGGGTCTGCGCGGCCTCGCGGGTCGGCGGCTCCCCCGGACGCAGCTTGCGGTAGATGTCGAGCAGCGCGTCGTCCTGGCCCTGGGTGTGGTCCTTCTCCAGGGTCTGGCGCATCGACTCGTACTGGCCGAACTCCTCCAGGATCTGGGAGTCGGTCCAGCCGAGCGCCTTGAGCAGCACGGTGACGCTCTGCTTGCGCTTGCGGTCGATGCGGACACCGACGGTGTCGCGCTTGTCGATCTCCAGCTCCAGCCAGGCACCACGCGAGGGGATGACCTTCGCGCTGAAGATGTCCTTGTCGGACGTCTTGTCGACCTGGCTGTCGAAGTAGACACCCGGCGAGCGGACCAGCTGGGACACCACGACACGCTCGGTGCCGTTGATGATGAAGGTGCCCTTGTTGGTCATGAGCGGGAAGTCGCCCATGAAGACCGTCTGGCTCTTGATCTCGCCGGTCTCGTTGTTGGTGAACTCGGCCGTGACGAACAGTGGCGCCGAGTAGGTGAAGTCGCGCTCCTTGCACTCCTCGATGGAGTTCTTCGGAGGCTCGAACCGGTGGTCCCGGAACGTCAGGGACATCGAACCGGAGAAGTCCTCGATCGGTGAGATCTCTTCGAAGATCTCTTCGAGTCCGGACTTGGTGGGCACATCCTGTCCGCCCGCGAGGGCGGCCTCGACCCGTGCCTTCCACGCACTGTTGCCGAGCAGCCAGTCGAAGCTCTCGGTCTGCAACGCGAGAAGGTTCGGAACCTCCAGGGGTTCCCTGATCTTGGCGAAGGAGATGCGGAGCGGGGCAGTGGCGGCGCCGGGGTTGGTAGCGGAGGCGGTGCGCGAGGCGGCCAAGAGGGGTCCTTCCGAGGGCTCGGACTCACTATGCGCATACTGGACGGCCCGGGTTCATACACCGGGGTAAGTCAATAGGCAGCGCAAAGGGTCAGTGTAGCCACAAGGCACACCGCTGTCCAGCCCCTATGAAGGGCCGGTCCACCACCCGGATTCGTGAACCATCCGGCAACCGTGCTTCAGGGGTGCGTCCGAAGAATTGCGCGCCCCGATCCGTTCGTCAAGGGGTTGCTTTCCCCCTGACAGCCGACGGAACCCTTCCGAGCGCCGAGAAAACCGGACCTCCGTCCCGAACTCGCGGCCTGCGGCGAGAGTCTCGTCACAGCGGCCGACCGAGTCGGCGAGAAGCCTCGGCAAGCCGGAAAAACACGGTAGACCGCCGGTCCGACAACGCCCGGGCGGCGCGCTTCGAACCGGCCGCGCGCGCCGTGGCGCACGCCCTCGGCGAGGACCCGACGGCGCTGGTGCGCGGGGGTTCGGCGACTGCTCAGAGTGTTGGGAGTATCACCCTTTCGGGCGAGGCCGATCGGGGCGAATCGGGCGCCGCGCGACCCCTTCCGGTGACCCGTCGACGCCGGCGGGCCGGGTGCGGGCGAGCCCGATACCGGCCCCGAAAAGCCCGAAGGCGATCGCCCTGACGGACGATCGCCTTCGGTGATGCCGCCCGAGTGGGCGGCGTCGAATTACTTGACCTCGACCGAGGCGCCGGCGCCTTCGAGGGCGGCCTTCGCCTTCTCGGCGGCCTCCTTCGAGACCTTCTCCAGGAGCGCCTTGGGGGCGGAGTCCACGAGGTCCTTGGCCTCCTTCAGACCGAGGCTCGTGAGCGCGCGCACCTCCTTGATGACCTGGATCTTCTTGTCGCCGGCACCCGTGAGGATGACGTCGAACTCGTCCTGCTCCTCGACGGCCTCGACGGCGCCGGGGCCGGCCGGGCCCGCGGCAACGGCGACCGGGGCGGCGGCCTTGACGTCGAAGGTCTCCTCGAACAGCTTCACGAAGTCCGCGAGCTGGATGAGGGGCATGGCCTTGAACTCTTCGATGAGCTCTTCGTGCGTGAGCGCCATGATCGGCGTTCCTTCCTGATCAATTCGGCTGGTGCCGGGTGGTGTGGATGGGCGGGGGCGCTGCCCCCGGCGACGTCGGTCGCGACTGCCGAACTACTCGGCGGTCTCGGCCTCCGCGGCGGGAGCCGGCTCGCCGGCACCGCCCTGCTCGACCTTCGCCCGAAGCGCGTCCGCGGTGCGGGCGAACTGCGTGAGCGGAGCCTGGAAGGTCGCCGCGGCCTTGGCCATGGAACCCTGCATGGCACCCGCCAGCTTGGCGAGCAGCACCTCGCGGGACTCGAGGTCCGCGAGCTTCTTGATCTCGTCGGCGCTGAGCGCCTTGCCCTCAAGGACGCCGCCCTTGATGACGAGAAGGGGGTTCGCCTTGGCGAAGTCACGCAGGCTCTTCGCGGCCTCCACGGGGTCACCCGTGACGAACGCGATCGCGGACGGGCCCTCGAGGAGGTCGTCCAGCTGATCGATGCCCGCCTCGTTGGCGGCGATCTTGGTCAGCGTGTTCTTCACCACGGCGTACTGCGCGTTCTCACCGAGCGAACGACGCAGCTCCTTGAGCTGCGCGACGGTGAGCCCGCGGTACTCGGTCAGCACTGCGGCGTTCGAGTCACGGAACTGGTCCGTGAGCTCGGCGACCGCGGCCGCCTTGTCGGGCCTCGCCATAGGGCTGGCCTCCTTCCGCGATGCGATTGCCGGTCGACCGTGGCGGTCGACCTGTGCCGGATGAATTCGCCGGTCCGCGGGGCGGAAGGGGTCCACACACGAAAAACGCCCCGGCGCAGGCGCACGGGGCGTACATCCTCGATCCACACGGCATCCGTATGTATCGGGGGTAACGTCTCACGTTCACACCTACGCAGGCCGTCCGCGATGCGGAACCTTCGTTTGTCGACCCGCCTTGCGGCACGACGACAACGACCGACGGTCTTTGGCTTGGGGTAAAGGTACGCGACGGCACCCGTTCGGAGCAAATCGCTTCGGCGGGCGGGCGGCGCGGGCTTCGCCGGCGCCCGGCGTGCTTGGCGGCGGCCGGGGCCGGACGTGCCGAGGCCCGGCACACCGTGTGGGGTGCCGGGCCTCGTTCGTGTGCGGGGCGGATCAGACCGCCTCTTCCTCCACCAGGAGGTTGCGGGTGCGGTTGGGGTCGACCTGGATGCCGGGGCCCATCGTGGTCGAGACGCCGACCTTCTTGATGTAGCGACCCTTGGCGGCCGACGGCTTCGCGCGGAGCACCTCTTCGAGGGCGGCGGCGTAGTTCTCGACGAGCTGGGCGTCGTCGAACGTCGTCTTGCCGATGATGAAGTGCAGGTTCGAGTGCTTGTCGACGCGGAACTCGATCTTGCCGCCCTTGATCTCGTTCACGGCCTTCGCCACGTCGGGCGTGACCGTGCCGGTCTTCGGGTTGGGCATCAGACCACGCGGGCCGAGCACGCGGCCCAGGCGGCCGACCTTGCCCATGAGGTCCGGGGTGGCGACGACGGCGTCGAAGTCGAGCCGACCCTTGGCGACCTCGTCGATGAGTTCGTCGGAGCCGACGATGTCGGCGCCGGCGGCCTTGGCAGCCTCGGCACGGTCACCGGTCGCGAAGACCAGGACCCGGGCGGTCTTGCCGGTGCCGTGCGGGAGGATGACCGTGCTGCGGACCATCTGGTCGGCCTTGCGCGGGTCGACGCCCAGGCGCATGGCCACCTCGACGGTGCCGGCGAACTTGGTGGGCGAGGTCTCCTTGGCCAGGCGGACGGCCTCGAGCGGCGAGTAGAGACGCTCGTGGTCGACCTTGGTGTCGGCCTCGCGGTAGGACTTGCTGCGCTTCACTGAAAGCTCCTGGAATTCTGAAAGGAGTTGTGGTGGGAGCGGGTCGCGCGGACCCTTCCACTCCGCGAGTCGGTGGGCGTACGCACACCTTCTCGCGCTGTTTCGGTACTGCCGGAGTGCTGCGGGGGCTGGATCAGCCCTCGACCGTGATGCCCATCGAACGCGCGGTGCCGGAGATGATCTTCTCGGCGGCGTCGAGGTCGTTGGCGTTCAGGTCGGCCATCTTGGTCTGCGCGATGCCGCGGACCTGCTCGCGAGAGATCTTCGCGACCTTGGTCTTGTGCGGCTCGCCCGAGCCCTTCTCGACACCGGCGGCCTTGAGGATCAGGCGCGCGGCCGGCGGCGTCTTCGTCACGAAGGTGAAGGAGCGGTCTTCGTAGACCGAGATCTCCACCGGGACGATGTCGCCACGCTGCGACTCGGTCGCCGCGTTGTAGGCCTTGCAGAACTCCATGATGTTGACGCCGTGCTGACCCAGCGCGGGGCCGACCGGCGGGGCCGGCGTGGCTGCGCCGGCCTTGATCTGCAGCTTGATGATCGCTGACAGCTTCTTCTTCTTGGGAGGCATTTTTTCCGGGTCCTTCGACGAGATGTACGTCCCGATCACCACGCGGAGCGCGGACGTGTTCGGGCCCGCCACGCGGTGCGGCGCCCACTCAACGATAACCACCGTTGTGAGGGCGCCTTGTCCACCACCCGGATGCGGCCCCGGCGAACCGGGGCCCCACCAGGGGGAAGTATCAGTTCTTCTGGATCTGGTTGAACGAGAGCTCGACCGGCGTCTCGCGCCCGAAGATCTCCACCAGGCCCTTGACCTTCTGCGAGTCGGCGTTGATCTCGTTGATCGTCGCCTGCAGCGTCGCGAAGGGGCCGTCGATGACGGTGACCGAGTCGCCGACCTCGAAGTCGAGCACCTTGACCTCGGTGGTGCTCTTGGCGCCGCTGCCGCCGCCGGTCGCCTTCTCCTCCTCGGGGGCGAGGATCTTGACGACCTCGTCGAGGGTGAGCGGGAAGGGCTCGTGCGCGTTGCCGACGAAGCCGGTGACACCGGGGGTGTTGCGCACCGCGCCCCACGACTCGTTGGTCAGGTCCATCCGGACCAGCACGTAGCCGGGGAACTTGTTGCGCTTGACGGTCTTGCGCTGACCGTTCTTGATCTCGACGACCTCTTCCTGCGGCACCTCGACCTGGAAGATGTAGTCCTCCATGTTGAGCGAGGTGGTGCGGGACTCGAGGTTGGCCTTCACCCGGTTCTCGTAGCCGGCGTACGAGTGGATGACGTACCACTCGCCCGGGGCGCGACGGAGGACCTCCTTGAAGTCCTCGACGGGGTCGCCCTCGGGGACGTCCTCGGCTGCCTCGGCGTCGTCGTCGGACTCGGACGCGTCGGCGAACTCGTCGTCGTCCTCGTCCTCGTCGTCGGCGAACTCGGCTTCCGCGCCCTCGGCGTCTTCCTCGTCGCCCTCGGCGTCTTCCACGTCGTCATCGGTGGAGACGGCCGGGGCCTCGGCCGCGTCCTCGAGGGCGATGTCCTCGAGAGCCGCGGCCTCCGCCTGCTCCGACAGGGTCCCCGTCTCATCGGCGGAGTTGTCGGCGGACAGGTTCGGGTCAGACACGTTGGGTGCTTCTTCCTGGCTGGGGGTCGAACGGTCGTTGCAGGCGCGCTGCGAGGGACGGGGCTCAGCCGAAGACGGCGAGCGCGGCCTTCGCGAAGGCGAGGTCGAGTCCGTAGACGATTCCGATGATCATCAGGCAGAACACGATGACCACGGTGGTGTACGTGCTCAGCTCGTTGCGGGTCGGCCAGACGACCTTGCGCAGCTCGGCAATGATCTGCCGGTAGAAGAGAGCCGCCCGCGCGAACAGGTTTTTCTTCTTCTGCTCCGGCTTGCCCGAGGAGCCCTTCGGGCGATTCGCCCGGCGACCGCCGGGGGGCACGTCGTCGGAGCCGTGGCCATCAGAGCTGCTGTGCTCAGGCGTAGCCGTGGAGCCGTGGGCCTCCGTCAACTCGTCCTCACCTGATCCGGTCCGACCGTGGATCACCGACGGGGTTGTCGGCGCCGACAGTTTGCGCTGACTGCGTGCACGTCACGGTCGATCCGAGGATCGACCGCTCTCGCACATCGCAGGGCACGAGGGACTTGAACCCCCAACCCCCGGTTTTGGAGACCGGTGCTCTGCCAATTGAGCTAGTGCCCTTCGTTTGGTCATCAACCTAGCGGAGTCACCGGCCCGAGAACACAGGATTTCGGGCGCGGCAGCACGCAGGTTGGGACCGCCAAGCGTCGAGTGTACGGGGTCGGGTGCGTCAGGTCGAACCCGTGCCGTGACGGTACCGAAGTTCGGGTGTGCTCGCGGCGCGGAATCGGCGTGCTCTCGGCGGGGGCGAATGCGACGATGGCCGGCATGACGGCTTCCACCCCCAGCTCCCCGTCCGCCGCGTCCGGGTCCGCCGCCGGGCGCCGGGTCTCGGTTCGCGTCGGCGCCATCGCCGAGTCCGCGACGCTCGCGGTCGACGCCAGGGCCAAGGCGCTCAAGGCCGCCGGGCGTCCCGTGGTCGGCTTCGGCGCCGGCGAGCCGGACTTCCCGACGCCGGACTACATCGTGGACGCCGCGGTCGCGGCCTGTCGCGAGCCGCGCTTCCACCGCTACACCCCGGCCGGCGGGCTGCCGGAGTTGAAGGCCGCGATCGTGGCCAAGACGCTGCGCGACTCGGGTCTGGCGGTGGATCCGGCGCAGGTCCTGGTCACCAACGGCGGCAAGCAGGCCATCTACGAGGCCTTCGCGGCCCTGCTCGACCCGGGCGACGAGGTGTTGGTGCCGGCGCCGTACTGGACCACCTACCCCGAGTCGATCAAGCTCGCGGGCGGCGTCCCGGTGGACGTGGTCGCCGACGAGACCACCGGCTACCTGGTGTCGGTCGAGCAGTTGGAGGCGGCCCGGACCGAGCGCACCAAGGTGCTGGTGTTCGTCTCGCCGTCGAACCCGACCGGCGCGGTGTACTCGCGGGCGCAGACCGAGGCGATCGGGCGCTGGGCCGTCGAGCACGGGTTGTGGGTGCTGACCGACGAGATCTACGAACACCTGGTCTACGACGATGCCGAGTTCGTCTCGATGCCGGTGGTGGTGCCGGAGCTGGCGGACCGCTGCGTGATCGTCAACGGGGTGGCCAAGACCTACGCGATGACCGGCTGGCGGGTCGGGTGGATCATCGGCCCCCGGGACGTGGTGGCGGCCGCCGCGAACCTGCAGTCGCACGCCACCTCCAACGTCTGCAACGTCGCCCAGGCCGCGGCGCTGGCCGCGCTGAGCGGGGATCTGTCGGCGGTGGACACGATGCGGGCGGCGTTCGACCGGCGCCGGCGCACCATCGTGCGGATGCTGAACGAGATCCCGGGCGTCGAGTGCCCCGAGCCGAAGGGCGCCTTCTACGCCTATCCGTCGGTGAAGGGGGTGCTCGGCCGGGAGATCCGGGGCGCGCGCCCCGCGACGTCGGCCGAGTTGGCGGGGCTGATCCTGGACGAGGTCGAGGTGGCGGTGGTGCCGGGTGAGGCCTTCGGCACTCCGGGCTACCTGCGCCTGTCGTACGCGCTCGGCGACGAGGACCTGGTCGAGGGCGTACGGCGGATCGCGGAATTGCTGGCCGAGGCGAAGTAGCCGCACGTCGTCGCCTATGTCGTCGCTCGTGTCGTCGTTCACGTCGGCGCCGCCGAAGTTTCCGCTCTCCTTCAGGGGGATCATCGGCGGTACCCCTCACGTGTGCGGGGCCGGTGGTCCATGATCTGTGGATGGATCGTCCCGCACGCGATGTCCGCACCCTCCCGAAGGCTCATCTCCACCTGCACTTCACGGGATCCATGCGGTCGGAAACCCTGTTGGAACTGGCGGACCTGCACGGTGTGCGGCTGCCCGACTCGCTGACCTCGGGCCGGCCGCCACGATTGCGGGCGACCGACGAACGCGGCTGGTTCCGCTTCCAGCGGCTGTACGACATCGCGCGCTCGTGTGTGCGCTCCGAGGACGACATGCATCGGCTGGTCCGCGAGGCGGCCGAGGACGATCGGGCCGAGGGGTCCGGGTGGCTGGAGATCCAGGTCGACCCGACCTCGTACGCGCCGCGGCTGGGTGGGCTGACCCCGGCGGTGGAGATCGTGCTGGACGCGGTGGAGGCGGCGCGGAAGGCCACCGGGATCGGGATCGCCGTGGTGATCGCGGCGAACCGGACCAAGCACCAGTTGGAGGCACGTACGCTCGCGCGGCTCGCGGCGCAGTACACCGATCGTGGCGTGGTCGGGTTCGGGCTGTCCAACGACGAGCGGCGCGGGCGGGCGCCGGCGTTCGAGCGGGCCTTCGAAATCGCCCGGCACGCGGGGCTGTTCGCGAATCCGCACGGCGGTGAGTTGGACGGGCCGCGCAGCATCCGGGACTGCGTGGACGTGTTGGGCGCGCGGCGGCTCGGGCACGGGATCCGGGTGGTGGAGGATCCCGAGTTGATGGCGGTGTTGGCCCGGCGGCGGATCGTGTGCGAGGTGTGTCCGGCCTCCAATGTCGCGCTCGGCGTCTACGACAAGGCGGCGGATGTGCCGTTGCGGACGTTGTTCGAGGCGGGTGTGCCGATTGCGCTGGGCGCGGACGACCCGCTGCTGTTCGGGTCGCGGTTGGCCGCGCAGTATGAGCTGGCCCGGGACGAACACGACTTCACCGACGCGGAGTTGGCGGAGTTGGCGCGGCAGTCGATCCTGGGCTCGGTGGCGCCGGCGGAGGTGCAGCGGGCGTTGCTGGACGGGGTGGAGGGGTGGCTCGCGGGGTCCGATGCGGTGGTGGGGGCGGGGGTTGTGCCCACCCGCCCACCCGTTGCGTGAGGTGAGAGGCTGCGGGATTCGGGCAGGCGGCGAGCGAATCGGGCCCCGCGGCCGAGAGCATCGGGGTGCGGGTCGGGTGCCGACGGCTGGGTGCGGGGTGTGGATGGGCTGCGTGCTGCGTGCTGCGATGCGGGCCCGGGCGGTTGGGACCTCGCGAGCGGGGACCGGTGCGTCCGGGTCGGCTCGGGCGCCGGAGGCTGGGCACCGGGCGTGAGCGGGCTGCGGGCTGCGGTAGGCGCCGGGTGGTGGGGACCTCGCGAGCAGGGGGCAGCGTAGGGGCCGGTTGGGTGCCGGGTTGCGTGCGGGGCCTCGGTGGGCTGCGGGCTTTTGTGCGGGCCCGGGGGCGGCGGAACCTTGCGGTCGGGGACCGGTGCGTCCGGGTCGGCTCGGGCGTCGGGAACTGGGCGGCCGGACGTGAGCGGGCTGTGGGCTTTGGTGGGCACCGGGCGCTTGGGGCCTCGCGAGCGGGCAGCGCGAGGGCGGTCGGGTGCCGAGGTTGGGTGCAGGCTGTGGGTGGACCGCGGGCTTTTGTGCGAGCTCCGGGTCGGCTCGGGCGCCGGGCGGTGGGGACCTCGCGGGCCGGGGGCGGCGCGGAGGGTTGGTTGGGTGCGCCGAGGTTGGGTGCGGGCTTTGTGCGGACGCGGGGGCGGCGGAGGCTCGCGTTCGGTTGAGTGGGCTGTGGGGTTTGGTGGGTGCGCCGGGGTTGGGGTCGGGGTGGGTCAGAGCTTGGCGTTGATTAGGACTGGTTCGTTGGTCAAGGTGATGCCGAAGGTTTTTGCTACGCCGTCGCGGACCTCTCGGGCCAGGGTGAGGAGGTCTTCCGTGGTGGCTTTGCCGCGGTTGGTCAGGGCCAGGGTGTGTTTGGTGGAGATGCGGGCTCTGCCCTCGCCGTAGCCCTTGGTGAAGCCTGCCCGTTCGATCAGCCAGGCCGCGGAGGTCTTCACGTGGTCGGCGCCGGACGGGTAGCGGGGCGGAATGACGTCGGGGCCCAGGTGGCGGGCGACGCGCGCGGTGAGGTCGGCGAAGGCATCGTGGGTCAGGATCGGGTTGGTGAAGAAGGAGCCCGCGCTCCAGGTGTCGTGGTCGGCGGCGTCGAGGACCATGCCCTTGCCGCGACGCAGTTCGAGTACGGCGGCGCGGGCGGCGGCCGGCGCGACCCGCTCCCCCGGCTCGACGCCGAGCACGCGGGCCAGTTCGGCGTAGCGGATCGGGGCCGAGCGGCCGTCGTCGTCGTGCAGCCGGAAGTGCACCCGCAGCACCACGAAGCGGTCGTCGCCTTTGAACACGCTGTGCCGGTAGGTGAAGCGGCAGTCGGCGGCGGTGAGCGTGCGCGGGCGGCGTTCGGTGCGGTCGTAGACCTCGACGGAGGTGATCGTCTCGGCGACCTCCTGGCCGTACGCTCCGACGTTTTGCACCGGGGTGGCGCCCGCGCTGCCGGGGATGCCCGCGAGGCATTCGATGCCGGACAGGCCCGCGTCGACCGCGGCGGTGACCACGTCGTCCCACGGCACGCCGGCGTCCACGCTCAGCGCGGTGCCGTCGACGCGGAGGCCCGTGGTGGCGATCCGCAGCACGTCGCCGGCGAAGCCGTCGTCGCCGACGACCAGGTTGCTGCCGCCGCCGAGCACGAGCAGCGGGATGCCCTGCTCGTCGGCGGCACGGACGATCGCCAGGACCGCGTCGGTGGTCGTGGCCGTGTGGAGCCGACGGGCCGGGCCGCCGAGGCGGAGGGTGGTCAGGGCGGCGAGGGGCGCGTCGATTTCAGGCTGCACCGTTGGATTCTCGCATCACCCGCCCGGCGCCGGGCTCGGGCCGGCCGCCCCGGGGCTCCGGGCACACCCGGCGCCTCGGGCCGAGGCCGGCCGCATCACGGCTGCCGGCACGCTCGGCGCCGGGGCTCGGCTCGGCCGCGTCGCGGCTGCCGGCACGCTCGGTGTCTGGGGCCGGGGTCGAGCGGGCCGCGGCTCCGGGCGCTCCCCGGCGCCTGGGCTCAGGCCAGTTGCACGATGGCTCTGGGGACGCCCAGGACCTTGGCGCCGGCGGCGGTGACCACGAGGTCCACGCGGGCCCGGCGGTCGTCCAGGAGTACCGCGACCTTGCCGGTGACCTCGATGGTCGCGCCCTCGACGCTGTCCGGGACCACGACCGGCTTGGTGAAGCGCACGCCGAATTCGACCAGCGCGCCCGGGTCGCCCAGCCAGTCGGTGACCACGCGGGCGGCCTCGGCCATGGTGAACATCCCGTGCGCGATCACGTCGGGCAGGCCGACGTCGGTGGCGAACCGGCCGTTCCAGTGGATCGGGTTGAAGTCGCCCGACGCGCCCGCGTAGCGGACCAGGGTCTCCCGGGTGACCGGGAAGCTGCGCGTGGGCAGTTCGGTGCCGACCGCGACGTCGTCGAAGGAGATCTTGGCGGTCATGGTCAGCCCTCCGATTCGTCGGCGGCGCGGGCCACCAGGCTCGACAGCGCGGTGACGACGTGCTCGCCCTCCACGGTCCTGACTTCGGCGCGGGTGGTGAGGACGTCGTTGCCCGCGAGGGTCTTGATGTCGTCCACGGTGGTCACCACGGTCAGTCGGTCGCCGGCGCGGACCGGTCGGGTGTACGTGAACTTCTGGTCGCGGTGCACCACACGCGAGTAGTCCAGGCCCAGTTCGGGGTCATACACGACCTGGTCCGCGGCGCGCATCGTGACCACGATCGCGAAGGTCGGCGGCGCGATCACGTCGGGGTGGCCGAGCGCCTTGGCCGCCTCGGGGTCGTTGTACGCGGGATCGGGGTCACCGATCGCGGCGGCGAACTCGCGGATCTTCTCCCGACCCACCTCGTACGGCTCGGTGGGCGGGTAGGTCCGCCCGATGAACTTCGCGTCCAGCGGCATGAAGCGGTTCTCCCTGGTGGAGGCGGCGGTGGCCGGCGAGCCGGCGGGGCAACGCTGCGGAGAATACGACAACGAGGCCACCCCCTCGTGGGGAGTGGCCTCGTCGGTGTCGGAGTGCGAAACGCCTAGCGGGTTTCGCGGTGCGCGGTGTGCGCGTTGCAGCGGGGGCAGTGCTTCTTCATCTCAAGACGGTCCGGGTCGTTGCGCCGGTTCTTCTTGGTGATGTAGTTCCGCTCCTTGCACTCCACGCAGGCCAGCGTGATCTTCGGGCGGACGTCGGTGGCAGCCACTGGAGTGCCTTCCTTGCGGTCAGGGGTGAATACAGCAAAAGCAGCCGATGCGGAGTCTCCCCCGAATCGGCTCGCTTGGTAGCGGCGACCGGACTTGAACCGGTGACACAGCGATTATGAGCCGCTTGCTCTACCGTCTGAGCTACGCCGCCTCGACGAGGCCCCCACCTGTTGCCAGGCGGGGATCCCATCGTCTGAGCCCCAATACGGAATCGAACCGTAGACCTTCTCCTTACCATGGAGACGCTCTACCGACTGAGCTATTGGGGCGAGCAGGAAAACCATACACGCTGCCCGACACCGATCGGAAATCGATTGGCGCAATGCCCCCTGCCTCAGCTCTCGGTGGACCAAACAGCCCTGGTCAGAGCCCCTTCGACGGTTTGCGCGTACACGGCCGCGGCCAGCCACGCAGCGGACAAAAGGTCGTTGTCGCCCGCGCGAAGACGCCCGAAAACATCCCGTTCGCGGCCCGCCGCGGCGTGCGTCAGACGTTCCACGAGCAGTGCCCCCGTGGCCAGCCCCACCCGGCGCAGTCGGGCGGTGTCGCCGGCGGTGGAGCCGGCCAGGGCCAGGACGGGACGGCCGCCGCTGATCGCGCGTTCGACGTGACGGTGCATCAGGTAGAGCGGGGCGGGCGGGGGTTCCTCGGCCGCGCCGGGTACGGACGGGGTCGGGTCGGCGGCGGGCAGGTCGGCACGGTGCAGGCGCTCCAGGCCCAGGTCGATCCGGCCCAGGCGGTCCTCGGCGAGCCGCAGGGTCGGGCCGTCGCCGGGCGCGACGCCGACCGCGAGCGGCCGGATCGCCCGGTCGGCGCCGGGTTCGAGGCGGCCGACCACGCGCAGGCGCAGTCCGGGGCGGTCGGCGAGCAGGCGCAGGTTGTCCCGGTAGGCGAAGACGGGGTCGGCGTGCGCGACGAGCAGGTGTACGGACTGCCCGGCGCATTCGGCGAGCAGGCGGTCCCGGGCGCCGGGGGTGGTGCCGAGCACGGTGACGTCGAGGAAGAGCAGGTCGGCGCCGGCGGGGCGGTCGTCGGGGGGCAGGTCGCGGTGGCCCACGATCCGGTCGATCTGGGCGGACAGCGGCGTCTCCCACAGGGCGCGCAGCGGTTCGTCGGTCCAGGCCGCGCCGCTCGCGCGTGCGGCGCGGACGGCCTGGCCGGCGCCGAGCCGACCGTTGGCGGAGACGGTGGCACCGGAGACGACGAGGCCGGCGCGGGTGAGCGCGACCGGGTCGATCGAGGTGTCGCCGAGCCGGATCGCGCGGCCGGCGGCGCCGATCGCCCGGTCGGCGCCGCCGGGGGCGACGTCGCCGATGGTGCGCAGGGTGCCTGCGGGGTCGACCGTGGTGGTGACCGCGCCGGCGAACCCCCGGGCGGTCAGGACGGGTTCGGTGAACAGGCCGTACAGGCGCAGCGAGCCGGCCGGGGCGTAGGCGCGGCGGGAGGTGCCGCGCAGGAGGTCGAGGGACTGCGGGTAGGTCGCCGCCGGGGTGCGCAACGCGTGGGCCACGTCGAGCAGTTCGCGCATGGCGGCGACGAGGTCGGCGAGTCGGTACGCGGGGTCGCGGTCGCGGGCGGCGCGCAGGCCGGTGGCAACCGTGACGGCCGCGGCGGCGGCGCGGTGCAGGCCGGCGAGGCGGGCGGTGTGCGCGGCGCGGAGCAGGCCGGCCTGGAGTACGGCGCCGGCGCCGTCGACACCGGCGTCGACGATCTCGGCGCCGGCGGTCCAGAGGGCGTCGGCGGCGGTGCGTTCGGCGGGGGTGGACTCGGTGGGGGTGGCGGACTCGGCGGTTGCTTCGGCCGGTTCCGTGGGCTCGGTGGTGGTGGGCGCGTCGGGTGTGGCGGTTTCGTCGGGGGCTTGGGGGTCGGCCACCGGGGCCCCGGCGGCGGCTGCGGCGCGGTGTACGCAGGCGGGGGCCAGCAGGCAGCTGCAGCGCAGGTCGGCGGTGGTGGTGACGGCTCCGGTGGGGATGTACAGGGTCAGTTCGGCGTCCTCGCCGACGGTGATCCGCACCGTGTCGCCGTCGTGTTCGATCGGGCAGGCGGCGAGTTTGCCGATCGCGGCGTCGAGGCGTTTGCGCAGGCGCGGGGTGAGTGCTTCGACGATGTCGGCGGTGACGTCGGGGGCGACCGGTGGGAGGCCCTGCGTGCTCATCGGACCTTCTCTCCGACCCAGCGGGCCAGTTCGGTGGGGCTCAGCGCGGCGACCGGCATGCCGGCGGCGACCAGTCGGCCGGCGACGGCGGTCGAGTAGCGCGGTCGGCCGGCGTCGTCCAGGCTCGCGCAGCCGAGGATGTGGCAGCCCGAGGAGGCGAGCGCGCGGACCTCGGCGAGCAGGCCGCCGATCGGATAGCCCTCCTCGAAGTCGCTGACCACGGCGATCAGGGTGCGCGAGGGCACGGTGACGAGATCGCGGGCGGCGCGCAGGCCGGCGGCGATGTGGGTGCCGCCGCCGACCTTGACCTCCAGGAGCAGGCCCAGGGGGTCGTGGACGTGTCCGGTGAGGTCGATGACCTCGGTGGAGAAGGTCAGGAAGTGGGTGCTCAGGGACGGGACGCCGGCCATGATCGAGGCGGTGAGCGCGGACCAGATGGTCGACGCCTCCATCGAGCCGGACACGTCGACCACCAGGATCAGCCGCCAGTCGTTGCTGCGGCTCGCACGGGTGCGGAAGATCGGCTTCTCCGGCACCACGAGCACCGAGCCGTCGGCGGCGCGGCGGGCGGTGGTGAGGTTGGCCCGCAGGGTGCGTGGCAGGTCGAGCGCGCCGCCGGGGCGGCGGGTGGGCCTGGGGGTGGTGATGCCGGTGAGCGCGGGGCGCAGCCGGGTGGCGAGTTCGCGGGCGAGTTCGGCGACGATGCGGGCGATCAGCGGGCGGAGGAGGGCGAGTTTGCTCTCCGGGAGGCCGCCGGCGTGGGTCAGGACGGTCTTGAGCAGGTCGACGGAGGGGCGGGCGGCGGCGGGGTCGAGGTGGGTGAGCACATCGGTGCGGCCCGCTGACGCGGCGGCGGCCAGAACCTCCTCGCGGACGGCCGGGCCGAAGAGGGCGATCAGGTCCTCGGACCATTCCCGGACGCCGGGGTAGGGGGCTTCGCGGCCCGCGCCCGGGGCGTCGCCGAGGTCGCTGCGGGAGCCTTCGCCGTGGCCGGTGCCGTATAGCTCGTCGAGCGCGCGGGCCATGCCGGATGCCTTTGGGGGGAGGCGGTCGGATTGGCGGCCGAGGATGAGTTTCCAGCGTTGGGCGGGGGGGAGGTCGTGGATTTTTGCCCACCCGCCCACCCGTTCAGCGAGACCCGCAGGCTGCGGATTTACGGCATCGGCCGAGCCGGATCGGCCTCGCGGCCGCCCGTCGGGAGCGGGAGGGACTGCGGCGGGCGCGGGGTTCGCGGGCTGCGGATCCACGGCGTGGGCCGGGCCGGATCGATCCTGCGGACCACCATCGGCGGGAGCCGGGGCGAGGGCGGGGTTCAGGGGTTGCGGAGCCACGGCGTCGGGCTGGACGGATTGGTCTCGCGGAACGCCGGCGGAAGTGGAAGAGGCCGGGGCCGCCACGGGGTTCGTGGGCTGCGGATTCACCGCCTTGGCCGGGGCGGATCGGTCCTGCTGACCACCATCGGCGGGAGCCGGGGCGAGGGTGGGATTCGGGGGCTGCGGAGCCACGGCGTCGGGCTGGACGGATTGGTCTCGCGGAACGCCGGCGGAAGTGGAAGAGGCCGGGGCCGCCGCGGGGTTCGTGGGCTGCGGATTCACCGCCTTGGCCGGGGCGGATCGGTCCTGCGGAACACCGGCGGGGGGAGCCGGGGCGAGGGTGGGGTTCGCGGGCTGCGGATCCACGGCGTGGGCCGGGGCGGATTGGTCTTGCGGAACGCCGGCGGCGGGGGCCGGGGCGAGGGTGGGATTCGGGGGCTGCGGAGCCACGGCGTCGGGCTGGGCGGACCGGCCCTGGGGGGCGGCGGTGGGGGTCGTGGGCTGCGGGTTTGGCGTGTCGGGCTGGGTTTGTGGGCCGCCGGTGGGCGGGGTGGGGCTGGGAGGTGAGGGCTGGGGTTTTTCGGCGTCGGCGCGGACCGATTGGGCTCGCGTCCCGCTGGAAGCGGCGGAGGTGGCGTTCGTGGGCTGCGGCTTTGTCGTGCCCATGGTCGGGGTGGGGTTGTGGGGCGTGGAGGGTGCCAAGAGGGCTCGTTGGAGTAGGGCTGATTTGGCTGTCAGGTCGGTGCTGGTCCATAGGGCCAGGGTGATGGGGTCCGCGTCGGTGTCGACTCGGTCGCCCAAGTGGTCGGCCAGGGTGGCCAGGACTCGGTCTCGGGCGGCGGGGGTCAGGGTGTCGAAGCCGCCTCTCAGGGCCGGGAGACGGTCCAGGAAGGGGCGGTCGGGGAGGGTGTCGACGCGGTCCAGGAGGGGGGTGAGGATCGGGCCGCCCGCCTGGAGGAGGGGGCCGGCCGCGGTGAGCAGGCCGGTGAGGCGGCGGGTCAGTTCGGCTCGGGTCGCCGGGGTGGTCGCGGTGTCGATCCAGGAGCCGATCCGGTCGCCGAGGGTGGTCGGGTCCTCGTGCCCGAGCAGGACCCGGACGGCGCCCGCGGCGGCGGACATCAGCGGCGAGCCGTCGGCGGCCAGGCGGGCCAGTCCGGCGGTCAGCCGGACTCCGCCGAACACGTCGGCGCGTCCGGCGAGGTCGGCCAGCGCGCGGGCGTCGGCCGGGTCGTCGGATCCGGTCAGGCCGTCGAGGTGGCGGACGGCGGCGGTGAGGAGGATGCGGGTGATCTCCTCGCCCGACCGCGACTCCGATCCCGACTCCGATCCCGAGGCCGTGGGGGCCTTTCGGTCGCCGGGCTCCGCGTACTCGTCGACCGTGACGGTCGCCGAGGCGCTCTCGGGGGCGGGGAGGCCCAGGTGGCCCTGGTGAATGCGGTCGGTGAGGACCAGGGCCGCGAGGAGGTCGGGGAGGCCGGCGATCGTGGGGAGGGACTCGGCGGTTTCGGCGAGGCGGGTCGCGGTGAGGTCCGGCAGGCCGCAGGCCGCGGCGCGTTCGAGGCCGGTGAGGATCTGGGCGGCCGTGGGGCCGCCTTCGGCGAGTTCCTGGTGGTGTTGGGCGCGGAGGGTGCCCTCGGCGGCCTGTTCCGGGGTGACGCCCCGGGCGCCGGCCGCGTCCAGCAGGGCCGCCACCGACGGCGTCCAGCGCACCCGCCAGCGGGTGGTGACCGCGTCCGCGCCGCCGGTGCCGACCACCGCGGTCGGCTCGGCGTAGGGGATGCGACAGGTCGTCAGCTGTTGCAGGAGCAGTTCCCGGCGGCGGTCGCGGTCGCTGCGCAGCGGGTCCAGACGCAGATCACGCTCCGCCGGGTCGGTCGGTCCGGGCAGGCCCAGTTCGGCGATCCGGCGCTCCACCTCGGGCCCCAGGCCGCTGCGCGGCGCGGCCGGTGACGGGCGCCCGGCCCGCGTGCCGACCAGCACCCGCTCCAGGGCGCGGGCGACCGAGCGGCCCCGACCCAGCGGCTCGCCGTGGGTGAGCACGGTCTGCGTCGCTTCGAGCAGTTCGCCGCGCCCCGCCGCCGGCAGGCCGCGCAGGTTCGCGAGGTCGCCGGCGATCCGGACGATCTCGCGCGCGTCGACCGGACCGCTGGGGTGTCCCTGGCCGCGCAGATCGGTGCAGATCCGTACCGCCGCGCCGATCAGCGCCTCGCGCAGCGCGGCGGGGTCGCCGGCCGACTCCAGGACGGACTGCTGCCACTCGGGATCGCGGATGCCGGCGGGGTAGCCGGAACGGGAGTCCAGGAGCGGGTAGGTGTACGGGATCAACGACATCGTCACGTCGGCGATGTCGCCGGCGGGCGGTTCCGCGTCGCCGTCGAGCAGGGCCGGTGCGTGGAACGCGCCGAGCACCACGGTGACCCGCGTCGCCCCGGCTTCCTCGGCCGCGCGCAGCGTGGACCGCATCCACGCCTCGCGGCGCAGGTCGACCGGGTCGACGCCGCCCGTGTCGCGGCGCAGCGCCCAGCCGACGGTGAGCGCGGCGCGGCGGATCGCCTCGGCGGACGAGCCGGGCGCGGTGGCCTCGACCAGCCGGTCCCACAGGTCGTCCCCGGCCCGGCCGGTGAGCCGGTCGCGCAGCGCCGCGTGCAGCCCGCCGCCCCGCGCGCCGGTGTCCCCCGCGTCCGCCCCCGGGCCGGCCGCCCGGTCCCACCCGGGGTGGCCCAGCGGCAGGTCGCACGGGATCGCCGGCACGCCGTTGCGCGCGGCCCAGCGCAGCGCGGCCAGTTCCGGCGAGAAGTCGGCGAAGGGGTAGAAGCCGAGCCCGTGCGGTCCGGTCCCGGCCAGCGCGATCGGCGCCCGGGTGTCCTCGTGCGCGAGCCACTCCAACCAGGGCGCGGCCTCGTGCGGCAGTTCGACGAGCAGCACGTCGGGCCGGGCCTCGTCGAGCAGCGCCGGCACCGCGGCGGCGAGCGAGGGCGCGTGGTGGCGCACGCCGATCAGGTGGGGCCGCCGGGACGCGGCAAGGCGCGCGGCGGCCGGACGGGCCTCGTCGTTGGGCCCGTCCGTACGTATGGTCGACACCTCGTCAGCCCTCCAGGACTCCGCGCAGGTCCCACAGGGTGCGCCAGGTGGCCGAGCCGTGTTCGGCCCGTCGGCGCACCGCCGCGTCCCAGTAGGACAGCAGCCGGGCCGCGTCGGCCGGGTCGTCCTTCTTCGCGACGCCGAGCAGGTGTCCCGGCAGCAGGCTCAGCACGTCCCGGTCGCCCGGGAAGTAGGCCGCGGCCAGCGCGAGCGAGGAGGCGACCGAGACCGCCTCGGCGGTGCTCAGCACGGTGGACGGGCGTTCGATCTCCCAACCCTCGGCGGAGCGGCCGGTGCGCAGGTCGCGGAACGCGGTGACCAGCACCTCCAGGACCGTGTCGTCGACGGCGTACGCCGTCCCGGTCCGCTCCACCGCGGCCTTGGCCTGCCGACGCACCAGCGCGGTCTCCGCGTCGTGGTCGCCGATCGGGCCGACCGTCTCGAAGTTGAACCGGCGCTTGAGCGCGGCGGACATCTCCGAGACGCCCCGGTCGCGCAGGTTCGCGGTGGCGATCAGGGTGAAGCCGGGCGCGGCGTGTACCTGCGCGTCGGGGCCGCCCGCGAGTTCGGGAACCGCGATCCGCCGTTCCGAGAGCAGCGACACCAGCGCGTCCTGCACCTCGGGCAGGCAGCGGGTGACCTCCTCGATCCGGGCCACCGCGCCCGTGGTCATCGCGGTGAGCACCGGCGAGGGCACCAGGGCGCCGCGGCTGGGGCCCTGGGCGAGCAGCAGCGCGTAGTTCCAGCCGTACTTGAGCTGGTCCTCGGTGGTGCCCGCGGTGCCCTGCACGGTGAGCCCGCTGGTGCCGCAGACGGCGGCGGCGAGCAGTTCGGACAACATCGACTTGGCGGTGCCGGGCTCGCCCACCAGGAGCAGGCCGCGTTCGCCGGCGAGGGTGACCACGCAGCGCTCGACGAGGGCGCGTTCCCCGACGAACTTGGCGCCGATGGTCAGGGCGCGGGGCAGGCCCTCGACCGGTTCGGGCAGCTTGAGTTCGTCACCGCTGCCCATCACGAAGGTGACCACGGCGCGCGGGGTCAGCCGCCAGGCCGGCGGGCGCGGGCCCCGGTCGTAGGCGGCCAGGAACGCCAGTTCCCGGGCGTACAGGTCCTCGGGCGGGTGTATCTGGCGTGCCCCGGCGGCGGGTTCGGTTGCGGTTGCCATCAGCGGCGGCCCTTCCGGGTGGTGCGGGTGACGAGTTCCTCGAAGCCTGGCGCATCACCGTCCTGCACGCGCCGCCAGGCCCGGTGGAACAGTTCGGGCACGGGCAGGTCGGGCACGATCATGCCCTGACCGGGCTTCGGGTAGAGCCCCTCCTTCCAGACCTCCAGGGGCAGTGCGGGGCTCTTCAGCGCGTTCCAGCCGCCCGGCAGGAAGAGGGTGCGGCCGGCCCGGGCCCGCTTGGCCTCCAGGACCAGGTCGGTGCCGGCGAGTTCGGTCCGGGCCTTCTTCAGCCGCGCGGGCTTCCAGCCGGTCCAGCGGGCGACCTGACGATCCGTCGGGTCCGGCAGGGCGAGCAACTGGAGGTACAGCACGGCGGCGTCCTCGCCGATGCCGTGCGTCTTGGCGACCTCGGCGACCAGCTCGGGCACCGAGTGGCTCGGGTCCTGCGGGACGCCGGGCGGGCCGTCGGCGCGCAGGAGCGTCTCGAAGGCGGGGTCGAGGATGCGGCGGAAGGCGGCGAAGGCGACGGACTTCGCCTCGCCGCGCAGCGCGATCAGCCGGTCGAACCACGGGTCGTCGACCCCGGTGAAGCCGGCGGTGCGCACCAGGGTGAACTCGTTGTCGGTGTACCAGGGGCGCAACCAGAAGCGGTCCTCGATCCGGAGCACACCGTCGGGGTCGGTGCCGCCGGTGGCGGGCAGTCCGGCCGCCTCGCGCAACAGGGTGGAGGTGGCGCCGCGTTCGGCGTACTCGACGTCCAGGTCGACCACCAGGCCCGGGTCGGCCACCCGCTTGCGCAGCAGGTCGAGCACGCGCGGCAGCTGCGGGCGCAGCGGATCGCCGTAGGGCAGCCGGTAGGCCAGCCAGGCGAGCGCGGTCACGGTCTGGCCGAGCGTGTGGCCGGCGGGCACGGCCGCGGGGTCGGAGGCGACGAGGTTGCCGTCCTTGTCGACGCTGTGGGTGGAAGTACCGGTGATCCACCGCTGGGATTCGGGGGTGAGGACGTACTCGAACGCGGCGGCGGCGATGCCCCGGACGTCCGCCGCGACCTCCTCGGGCAGCCGCAACACCCGCCCGAAGGCGGCCTCCCAGGCGCGGCTGCAGGCCGCGATGTCCCACCCGGTCGTCCACAGGGCGGCGACGTCCTCGGGCCGCTCGGGTACCAGCGCGCCCTGGACGCCGACGCGCGCCACGCGGTCGAGTCGGTCCAATTGCTCGCGGGCGCTGGTCGCCTCGGCCGCCTTGAGGCCGAGCACCGCCCGTCGGTCCTTGTCCATGTCGCCCGCGACCAGCCCGGCGAGCAGCACGCTCGCCTCGGCGCGGCCCAATCCGGTGCCCTCGGTCAGGGCCGACACCGCTTCCGGTCGCCACGGGACCGGGCCGTGGGCACGAATGCCCTCGACGACGGCGGCGACCCGCTCGGGGGACATCGGCTCGCGGTAGCGGTGTTCCTCGTGCGTCGTGAAGCCGTCGACCGCCTCGAACCGGCCCGACGGGTCGTGGTCGAGCGCGAGCCAGTGCTGCGTGTCGTTGCCGTAGGTGTACTGGCTGTCCAGGACGATCACGGTGCGGTCGGCGCGGCGCAGGACCTGTCCGATGCGCTTGCGTTCCTTCTTCTTGCCGGAGGGCTCGCACAACACGACCCGGCGCAGCGTCCCGGCGGGGGTACCCAGCGGGCCGACGGCGAGCGCCTCCAGGAGCAGCAGCAGCGAGGCGCGCTGTGTGTCGGACGTGAGCGGCGACAGGGCACGGGCGACCATCGCGGCGCGGTGGTCGAGCAGGTCGTGCCAGGCGGCCACGTGGGGTTCCCGCAGCCTCTCGGGTTCGGTGGTCCACTCGGCCGGGCCGTCGGTACGCGCCAGCGCGGCGGACACCGCGGTGATGTGTTCGAACGTGGTCCAGGTGCCCTGGCCCTGGTTTCCGTAGTAGCGGCAGCCGACGCCCGCGATGCCGGCCACCGCCGAGCACAATTCGTTGTCCCGGCCGTGCTCGGGGCCGGTGGGCACCGCGCGGAGCCGCTGCTCCTTGTGCTTCACCTTGCCGAAGTCGCGCAGCCGCTCGGCGAGTCGGGCGGTCTCCCCGGCCAGCGAGGCGACGCCGCGGACCAGGCCGGCGTGGGCGATGGCGGGCAGCAGCCGGCGCACCGGTGCGGTCCGGATGGTGTCCGGCTTGGCGGGCTTGTTCGTCGACGCCTTCTTGGCGGCCTCGTACTCGGCCCGGGCGCGCTCGCGGTCCGCGCGCACCTCCTCGACCAGTGCGCCGGCCTGCTCGTGGGTGATCGCGCGCAGCGCCAGCGAGCCGGCCTCGTCGCGCGGTCGCAGCGCGTGCCAGAACGCGGGCGACGGCACCACCCGGGTGCCGGCGGCCAGTCCGGAGCCGGACCCGCAGTCGCCGAGCAGCACACCCTCGTGCCACAGCGTCACGGCGCCGTTGTTCCGGGCGACCGCCGTGGGGGCCGCGCCGCCGGGCAGGCGCAGCGCGCCGATCGGAACCTCCAGCGGACGCTGGTCCCAGTGCCGCCGGCCGCGCACGGGCACGGTCACGGTGCGGCCGTCGACCGAGCCGGCGGTGACGGTGTCGCCGTCGATCCGCACCCAACGGCCCACGAGCGTGCCGTCGGTGCCCAACGGGGTCTGCTCCAGGCCGGGCAGCAGCGGCAACAACTCGCACGCGTCGGGCACCAGCGAGCCGCCGTCGGCGACCGCCGCGGCGAACGGGGCGGGCAGCGAGGCGCGGCCGTGGATGCCGGTGGCCGGGTCGAACTCGGTCCACTTGCGGTCCGATCGCTCGTAGTCGAGCGACCAGTGCGTGGTGCCGTCGGTGAGCACACCGCGGCGCACGGGCAGCTTGGTGTCACCGGCGTACAGCGGCCGGCCGCCGGTGGTCACCCCGCCGCCGGGCAGCGCGAGGGAGAGCATGGCGCCGGCGGAGCCGCTGTTCGGCGATCCGCCGAGCAGGAACGTCTCGGTCGGGCGCGCGGACCAGTAGCCCTCCCATTCGTAGTCGGTGTTGTACCAGGCGACCAGGAGTTGTCCGTCGACGTAGAGGTACTGGGTGCGCTGCCAGTTGGTGCGGTCCTTGGGCACGTGCGGTTCGTGGTCGAGCAGGATGCCCTCGGGGCCGACCACGAGCGCGCGCTTGTCGGTGGAGAGCACGAGCGCGGGCCAGGCCTCGTCGATCCGGATGTCGCCCTTGCGGCCGAGCAGTTCGACGGCCTCGTCGAGCGCGGGCCAGCCGAGTTCGTCGTAGACGCCGGCGCGCAGCGTGGTCGCGAGCAGCGCGATCGCGTCGAACGCGCGGACGCGGGCGACCAGGTCGGGGGTCACGTCCTCGACCACGCCGCGGAATCCGTCGAGCAGCGTGAGTTCGCGCTCGGCGTCGGGCAGGCCGGCGGCGGAGGTGAGCCGTTCGCCCATCTCGGTGAGTCGGCGGGCAAGCACGGGGCGCAGCACGGGGTGGGCGGCGGTGGCCGGCTGATGCTTGGCGTTCAGGCCGCCGACGGCGATCAGGAGCAGGGCCTGGAATCGTTCGTCGGCGGCGACGGCGGCCAGCTCGCGCCGGCCCTCGGCCTCGTCGTCCCACCACTCGCCCAGGCCGAACGTGCACTTCGGGTCCGGGTCGGTCACGGGTATGCGCTCGGCCAGGGCCAGGTCCAGCAGGTCCAGGTCGACGCCGGCGCGGTAGCGGTTGCCGCCGAACAGGGTGACCGGTACCGCCTCGGCGCGCAGCTTGTCGGCTATCCGCGCGACCAGCGCGGCGGTGCGCGCGCTGCGTGGGGTGTAGCCCCAGCCGCGCTGACGATGCGCGGCCCAGCGGGTGACCCACTGGGCCCGGACGCCGGGTTCGAGGTCGCCGCCGACGAGCAGGTCCAGGACGCCCGCGTCGTCGAGCAGGTCGAGCCAGAAGTCGTCGACCTCGGCGTTGGACGTCGAACCGCCGGGGGTGGGCAGGATGTCGAGGAGGCGGGCCCGCGACTCGGGTTCGGCGCCGGCCAGTGCCGCGATCGGGGCGCGGTTGACCTTCCAGAAGGACAGCGGCGCGCGGGCGATCGCGGGGGTGGCGAGCAGTTCGCGCAGCAGCGCGCGCTCCTCGGCGGTGTGGTCGCCGCCGGCCGCGCGGATCAGCGCGCGGGCGTCCTCGGCCAGGCCGGCGTACGGCGGCATGCCCGCGGTGCAGCGCTCGACCGCCAGTTGGCGGAACTGTACCCACGCCTCGGCGGGGCCGAGGCGTGCGGCGAGCGACTTGGCGTGCTCCTTGAGCGCCTTGGCTGTCAGCGCGCCGGCGAAGGCGAACTCCAGGAAGACCGCGCGCAGCCGCTCCTCCTCGATCGCCAGGTTGTGCACCCGCTCGGCCTCGCGGGCCTTGCCGAAGAACGCGGACGCGTAGGTCTTGTTGTCGTGCTTGAGGAAGATCCGCGCGGCCTGCTCGTGGAAGGTGGGCAGGAAGTGCGGTACGGCCCGGCCGAGGCGAATCGCGAGCTGGTCGAAGCCGTCCTTGGCCGCGCCGGGCTTGGTCTTGGCCTGCCGGTCCAGGCGTTCGATGTCGCGGACCAGGGCCAGTGCGTGGTGTCCGTTCGCCGGGTCGTTGACCAGTGCCCAGGCGGGGAAGCCGAGCGCCTCGCGGCGGACCTGGCCGACCTCGGGGGCGTCCGCCTCGCGGGTCAGCCCCAGGAAGCCGAGCGCCAGGTCCTCGGCCTCGCCCAGGGTGCCCGGGACCAGCCGGACGATCGGGCGGTCGCCGAACGCCGGGTGCAGGTAGGTGCGCACGGTGAGCGTGTCGATGTCGTCGCCGGCGAGGGTGCCGACGGGCAGGACGGCGCCGGCGTCCAGCAGGACGCGCGACGGGTCGGGGGCGGTGCCCGTGCCGGTGGTGTTCATGCCGCGTCCTCCGTGGTTTCGATCGTGCGGCCCGCGTACAGCGCGGCGCCCATCCGCATGCCCTCCGACCAGGCCACCGGCGGCACCCGGTCGAGGGTCAGCGTGGCGCCGTCCTCGGTCCAGGCGACCGAGCCGGTCTCGGTCGAGTCGTAGCCGTCGTAGTCGCCCAGCCACATCCGCGCCTCGATCTCGCGGCCGCCGTCGAGCACGGCGCACACGGCCTGGCCGCCGCGCACCTGGTAGCCCAGCTGGGTGGCCCGGCCGATCAAAAAGCGCAGCTGGTCGTAGCGTCCGCCGGCGAATTCCTCCACGCCGGTGCGGGCGGCGTCCACGTCGGCGGGGCGGTGCCACACCTCGCGGTAGAGCTGCTGGACGCGCTGCTCGACGCCGAGTTCGACGGCGAATTCGCGCAGGTCGTCGAGGTCGTCGAGGAGTACGGGGTGCGGGATGCGGATGGTTTGCGCGTCGAGGTAGACGGTGTCGCCGTCGGGGTCGACGATGCCGACGCCGCGCTCGGGGTCCGCGCCGCGCAGGAATCCGGCCACCGCGCCGTCCTCGCCGGTGGTGACCACGAGGTCGCGCAACACCCGCTGCCAGGCGGGATCCGGCCACACCCGGGCCAACACCGCGACCGGGACCGGGAGCGAGCCGATCATCCAGCGCTCCACCGCGTCCAGGCAGGCCCGATCGTGCCGATCCAGCCACTCGACGAGCTGGCGCAGGCCCACCACGGCCGGATCGTCGGCGAGTTTCCCGGGCACCGACTTCAGTTGCCGCCCCTTGGCGTTGCGGCACACCACCTTGCCGTCTTCCAAGGCGACCTCATAGTCGCCCGCCCGGATCCATCCCACGATCGTTCCCCTCCACGCATGTGTGCGAATGTCGGTGACAACCCGTCAACTGCCCAGCGGCACAAGGCGCTCGGCGCCCGTGATCAGGTTGGCGGGAACGTTAGCCGTCGATTCCGACAGCGCCGTCACCCGTCAGGATGAAACACCGCGCGAAACGACATTCGATGGCCGAAAAGTACGCCCCGTAGGGAAATTCGCGGGAGCGGGTCGGCTAACTTGCGGGGAATGACCGTGCCCGCCGTGCCTCGTGGACTGCGCAGCCTGATTCCCGGCCCCGGCCCGGAGGGGATTCCGGACGACGCGGGGCGACCCGCGACCGGCCCCGCCGAGGCCGCCGGACCCCCGGCCGGGTCGCCACCGATCGCGGCCAGGACCCGCTCGATGCTGGACGGCCTCGCGCCTGTGCCGGTGCCGCGCGCGGTCGCCGAGGCGTCGGCGGACGTGTTGTGCGCGTTGGCCGCGAGCGCGCCGGCGGAGTTGGCACAGGTGGCCCACGAACTGGCCGGTCGAC
This sequence comes from Embleya australiensis, assembly GCF_051903075.1. Lineage (NCBI taxonomy): Bacteria > Bacillati > Actinomycetota > Actinomycetes > Kitasatosporales > Streptomycetaceae > Embleya > Embleya australiensis. The sequence continues at coordinate 4,506,405 of NZ_CP182422.1, read as the reverse complement.
TGCGGGTCGCCGCCCGCTAGGCCCTGTCCGGCGGGGCGGCTCCGCCCGTTCGGACGTGTCGCCGTATCCCCCGGCGCCTTGGCGCGTTGTTCAGGATCCACCCGCCGAGGGTGGGACCTGTACGCACCGAAAGGACCGACTCAACATGTCGCGTATCGCCAAGGCCGCTGTCCTGACCGCCACCGTGGGCGCCGCTCTCGCCGGTGCCGCCGGCCCCGCCATGGCCAGCGCCGAGGCCGACGGCGCGGCGGTCGGCTCGCCCGGCGTGCTGTCCGGCAACAACATCCAGATCCCGGTGCACATCCCGGTCAACGTGTGCGGCAACACCATCAACATCATCGCGGCGCTCAACCCGACGTTCGGCAACGTCTGCGTCAACGGCGGCTGAACCGACGCCTCGGCCCCGCCCGGCGCGTGTTTTCGCGCGCCGGGCGGGGCCGTTGCCTTGTGTGCCCGCGATCGGGGGGACCGTGGGCCGCGGCGCCCGCCGAGGGACCCGGACGGTGGGTGTGCTCGCGCGGGGGCGTGGTTCCGCTCCGCAGTGCCGGGAGGGTAGGAATGCGCGCATGACATCCTTCGCCCTGCACCACGTACAGCTCGCGATCCCCGCCGGCAGCGAGGACGCGTGTCGTGCCTTCTATCTCGGCGTGCTCGGCATGACCGAGGTGGCCAAGCCGCCGGTGCTCGCGGCACGCGGCGGACTGTGGGTGCGCGCCGGCACGCTGGAGATACACCTCGGCGTCGAGGCCGACTTCCGGCCCGCGCGCAAGGCCCATCCCGGCATCCTGGTCGACGACCTGGACGAGGTGACGGCCCGGCTCGCGGCGCACGGCACCGAGGTCACGCCCGACGGCGAGTTCCCCGGCCACCGCCGGTGCTACGCGCACGACGCGGTGGGCAACCGGCTCGAATTCCTCCAGCCGCTGTGACCGCCCGCACCGTCTCGGGTCACGGGCGGCGGGCCACCACGTCGATCTCGACCAGGATGTTCATCAGGTCCGAGCCGACGGTGGTGCGCACCGGGTACGGCGCGGTGAAGTACTCGCGGTACACCTCGTCGTAGCCGGCGAAGTCACGCTTGAGATGCTCCAAGTGCGTGGTCACCTTCACCACATGGCTGAAGTCGAGCCCGGCCTCGGCCAGTACGGCCTTGAGGTTGTCCAGCACCCGGCGGGTCTGGGTCGCCACGTCGTCGCCGACGGTCGCGCCGGTGGCCGGGTCGATCGGGCCCATGCCCGCGGTGTAGACGAAGTCGCCGGTGTCGATGCCCTGCGAGTAGGTGCCGCCGGGCTTCGGCGCGGCGTCGGTGCGGATTTCCTTGTGGGCCATGATGGTTCGCCTTCCCGATCGCGTGTGCGGATGCGTGGGAATGCTACGTGTGGCCGGGATTCAGCGGGTGACCGCGTCGTCCTGGGCGAGCAGCCGCAACTCGTCCCGGCGGGGCAGGCCCTCCCAGTCGCCGGGCACGGTCACCGCGAACGCGCCGGCCGCGGCGGCGGTTGCCAGTCGGGTCGCGACCGGGCCGCCGCCGACCAGTTCGGCCAGGTAGCCGGCGGCGAACGCGTCGCCCGCGCCGACCGGGTCGACCGCGTGCACCCGGTGCGGCGGCACGTCGTGCGGCCGGCCGTCGACGATCGCGACCGCGCCCAGCGCGCCGCGCTTGAGCAGTACCTGGGCGGGGCCGAGCGCGGTCAACTCGCGGGCCAGGTCCACGAACGGGGTGTGGTCCGGTGCCTTGAGCACCAGGCGGGCCTCGTCCTCGGTGGCGAACAGGATGTCGGCGTGGCCGGCCAGGGCGCGCAGTTCGCCGGCGGCGTCCTCGGCCGACCACAACGCCCGCCGGTAGTTCAGGTCGAGCGAGACCGGGACGCCGGCCGCGTTCGCCTCGGCGACGGCCGCGCGCACCGCGGCGCGCGCGGTCGGGGACAGCGCGGGGGTGATGCCGGTGACGTGCAGGATCCGGGCGGAGCGCACCAGGGCGGGGTCCACGTCGTCCGGGCACAGCCGCGAACCGGCGCTGCCCGCGCGGTAGTAGCGCACGTCGGTGGCCGCGCTGGTGCGTCGGGCCTTGACCATCAGCCCGGTGGGCGCCTCCGGGTCGACCACCGCGGCGCGCGTGTCCAGTCCCTCGCCGCCGAGCACGGTCAGCACCAGCCGGCCGAACTCGTCGTCGCCGACCCGGCCGATCCACGCGGCCCGCCCGCCGAGCCGGGTGATCCCGATCGCCAGGTTGCTCTCGGCGCCGCCGGTGGCGACGTCAAGCGTGCGGGCGTGCCGCAGCGGGCCGATGTGCGGCGCGCGGAGCAGCACCATGGTCTCGCCGAGCGTGACCACGTCCGGGGTTTCCCGGGGTTCGGCGGTCATGATGTCCTCTCGCGGGCGTCGCGTCGTCGACGGCATCGGATGCGGGATCAATTCGGGTGGGTCCGGTGGTTCGGGTGGGGCCGGTGGTCCGGGCGGGCTGTGCCGGTGCGCCGGGCCCGGGTTGGGCCGGGACCGGCGCGGCTTCCCCGGTCAGAAGTGCGTGTTCAGTACGTCCACGATGCGGTGGTCGTCGTCCACCACCGGCACCACGCGCCACTTGTCGAAGGCCGTACAGGGGTGCGAGATGCCCAGGCAGACCAGCTCGCCCGGGGCCACCTCGGTGTCGCCGAGGTCGAGGTAGGCGTGCTGGTCGTCGAGCCTGGTCACCCGCGCGGCGCCCGGCTCGCGCAGCGTCCCGTCCAGCGCACGGATGCGCAGCGGCACCGGCAGGTTCTGGTCGAAGGGCACGTCGCGGCGGCCCGCGCCGAGCAGGGCCAGGCCCGGCTCGGGCACGGAGAGCACCTGCGCCCAGACCTCCAGGGCGCTCGCGAGCGAGCCCTCCTCGGGATGCCGGACGAACGGGGTGCGCACCGCGTAGAAGCCGTCGTCGTGTGAGACGTAGGCGCCGCTGCGCAGGATGATCGTCCGGTCGGGGAGCGGCTTGCCGTCCGGTGCGAGCGTGTCCACGACCGCGTCGAACCAGGAGCTGCCGCCAGCCGAGACGATCGGCGAACCGGGCACCAGGTCGGCGATCTCGTCGGCCAGGGACGCGAGTTCGCCCATCCACGCGGACACCGCCGCGGCGTCGGGCAGGCCGCCCTCGTAGCCGGCCACGCCCGCCACGGTCAGCCCCGGCACCGCCGCCGCGACCCGGGCCAGCTCGGCCGCCTCGGCGACACCGCGGCACCCGGTGCGCTCGCCGGCGCGGCCCAGTTCGACCAGCACCGACAACTTCCCCCCGGGCACCGCCGCGAGCGCCGCCGCCGCGACCTCGACGCCCGCCCGGGAGTCGACGTAGAACAGCAGGTCCGGCCGGGTGGCGGCCCAGCGCAGCACCTTCTCGTCCAGGACCTCGTTGGCGATCAGGATCCGCGGTACGCCGAACCGGTGCGCGGCGAGCGCCTGATTCGCGGTGGCCACGCTGATCCCCCAGGCGCCCGCGTCCAGTTGCTCGGCGAACAGCTCGGGCGACATCGTGGTCTTGCCGTGCGGGGCGAACAACACGCCGTGCCGCTCGGTGTACGCGGCCATCGTGGCCACGTTCGCGAGCAGCGCGGATTTGCGCGCGACCATCACCGGCCACGTGAGCGGCCCGTCGAAGAGGCTGTGTCCGGCGGCGCCGAACTCGTCGTCGGTGAGTTCCTCGTAGGGCAGCCAGGTGCCCTTGGTGTACGAGTCGAGGGTCATCGGGTCGCTCCCAGGGTGCGCGATACACGAAGTGCCGCCCCCGCGACCGCGGGTCCCAGTTCGCGGACCCGGGCGGCGGTGACGCGCGACGTGAGACCGGAGACCGACAGGGCCCCGACCACGACGTCGTTGTGATCGAAGATAGGCGCCGCCACGCAGCGCACCTCGGGCTCGTTCTCGCGATCGTCCACCGAGTAGCCGCGGTTGCGGATCCGGGCCAGTTCGGTGCGCAGCAGGCCGGGGTCGGTCAGGGTGCGGGTGGTGACCGTGGGCAGGCCCGCTTCGACGACCTGGGCGAACACGTCCTCGGGCAACCAGGCGAGCATCGCCTTGCCGACCGCGGTGCAGTACATCGGCGCGCGGCTGCCGATCCGCGAGGCCATCCGTACCGCGGTCTCGTTCTCGACCTTGTCGATGTAGACGATGTGCGGCGCGTCCGGCACGCACAGGTGCACCGTGCCGCCGGCCTCGCGCATCAGGCGGTGCGCCTCCTCGGCGGCGGCGGTGCGCAGGTCGATGCCGGCCAGGTACGCCTGGCCGAGGGCGAGCGCGCCGGGGCCGAGCCGGAAGTGGCCGTGCCGGCGGTCGCGGGAGAGCAGGCCGGTGTCCAGGAGCGGCTGGGCCAGGCGCAACACGGTGCTCTTGGACAGGCCGAGGGTGTCGGCCAGCTCGGTCAGGCTCAGGCCCTCGGCGGCGGCGTGGTCACGGACCTGCTCCAGGACGGCGAGGGCGCGGCGCAGGGACGCGGACTGGTTGCGCGGCGGGGCCGGGGCGCGGCCGGCGCGGACGTCGTCCTGCTCGTCGGGGCGCGTCGGCGCGACCGCGTGGGTCGATTCGACCGGGCGGATCGGCTGGTCGACGCGGGTCGACGCGCTGCCGTCGACCGGTTCGGGGCCGTGCTCGGGAGTGCTCACTCGCATGTCCTCAGGACGGCCTGACCGGGTGCCCGGGCGGGTTGCCCGTCAGGGCTTCGAACGAGAGTACGGGGACACCCGCCACCGGCACATCGCCGCCACCGGGCACCTGTCCGCCGCGCGGCGGTACGTCGTACATGCGAGCCCTCCCTGCCCTTCCACGCGTTTCCTCGCCGCGCGCCGTGCGGCGTCGCGTCCCGCGTCTTCCTGCCTCGTCCGCATACCTCGCGTGACCCCGTGTGTCCGCGTGCCTGCGGTTCGGAACACACGGTGTCCGGTGGATGACCGACGGGTCGACCGAGCACGGACGTTACGTGTCCGTAAGCGTCCGATACCACTTTCGCAGCACACAGTTTTGCAGTGCACAACGTTCGGCGGGACGCCTTGTCGGATCGACGCGCCGCTTTCTAACGTCCCGCTCACGCCGCACCGGATTGTTTCCCCCTTGCGGCCCCGTTCGTGTCGATTGACGCGACGTCCAGACGTACAGGCCGACCCTCGGGTCGCGGCACCCCCCGCGATCGCCTCGGCCTGCCTCGCCGCAGGAGGAATTGTCGTGAAGATCCGGAGTTTGGCCGCCGTCGCAGTGGCCGGCATCGCGCTGGCGGCGTGCGCGCCCGGCACGGCGTCCAAGACGAAGTCCGCCGACGAACAGACCGGCACGCTCAAGGTGTGGCTGTACGACGAGGCCAACCGGGCGCCCAAGGAGAAGGTCGTGGGCGCGGCCGTCGCCGACTTCAAGGCGGCGCACCCCAAGGTGAACGTCGAGGTGGGCTACATCCCCACCGACGCGGGCCCGCGCGCGGAGAAGATGAAGGGCGCGTTCAACGACCCGAACAGCGCGCCGGACGTGGTCGAGTTCGGCAACACCGACCTGTTCGGCTACGTCCAGGCCGGCGGCCTCGCGGACATCTCCGGCGACCTGAGCAACTGGTCGGAGGCGAGCGACCTGCCCAAGGACCTCAAGGACACCACGCTGGTCGACGGCAAGATCTACGGCCTGCCGTGGTGGCTGGGCCTGCGCTCGCTGTACTACCGCACCGACGTGTTCACCGAGCTGGGCCTGAAGCCCCCCACCTCGTACGCCGAGCTGGTCGACGCGGCGAAGAAGGTGCGCCAGGCCAAGCCGGACATGCTCGGCATCGCGGTCGGCGGCAAGTACACCTTCGGCGGCCTGCCCTTCCTGTGGGCCAACGGCGGCGAGATCGCCACCCAGCAGGGCGGCAAGTACGCGGCCGCGATCGACTCGCCGCAGTCGCAGGCGGGCGTCAAGGCCTACACCGACCTGTTCGCCAAGGACATCTGTCCGCCTCAGCAGTGCGCCGACCTGACCGGCGGCAAGACGGTCGAGGCGTTCGCGGCCGGTACCGCCGGCATGGCGATCCTGCCCAACTCCTCGCGCAGCGCGGTCGAGGCGGGCACCGCCAAGGGCAAGTACGCGGTCGTGCCGCTGCCGGGCACCGCCCCGGGCTCGATCGCGCCGGCCTTCTCCGGCGGCAACGACCTCGGCGTGATGAAGTCCTCGCAGCACCGCTCACTCGCGGTCGACTTCATGAAGATCCTGGGCGGCAAGAAGTACCAGCTCCAGATGTTCGACGCGATGGGCAACCTGCCCACGCTCGCCTCGGCGCGCGGCGACGTGGTTGCCAAGGACCCGTGGCTCAAGCCGTTCATCGACACCCTGAACGCGGGCACCAAGTTCGTGCCCAAGGACGCCGCGTGGGCCAAGATCGACTCGCAGTCCGTGGTGCCGACCATGTTCCAGAAGGTGATCACCGGCAAGTCGGACGTCTCCGGCGCCACCGGCGAGGCCAAGACCGTCATCGACAACGCGTTCGCCGGGAAGTAAGCCGGTGACCACGACCACCACGCCCGCGCGGGCGGACCGGCCGGCCCCGGCCTCGGTCCGCCCGCGCGGCGGCGCGGGCAAGACCAAGACCGGACGGCGCCGCTCGTGGACGCCGTTCTGGCTGCTGCTGCCGTCGGCGGTCATCCTGATCCCGCTGTTCGGCTACCCGCTCTATCAGCTCGGCCTGCTCTCCTTCCTGAAGTTCGGTCAGCCGCAGGCATCGGCGGGCGAGGTCGCGGAGTTCGTCGGGTTCGACAACTACTCGACTCTGCTGGGCGACAACCAGTTCTGGGACGTGCTGTTCCAGACCGTGGTGTTCGCCGCGGCGTGCGTGGTGGCGACCCTGGCGGTGGGTGCGGCGCTGGCGGTGCTGCTCACCCGGGTCGGCAAGTGGCCCCGGCTGTTGCTGCTGTTCGCCGCGCTCGGCGCCTGGGCGGCGCCGGCGATGACCGGCTCGACGGTGTGGATGTTCCTGTTCGACACCAACCTGGGCCTGGTCAACGAGGTCCTGGGGATGCAGGGCCACAACTGGTTCTACGACAAGTGGTCCGCGTTCGCGCTGGTCGGCGTCGTGGTGGTGTGGCACTCGTTCCCGTTCGTGATGATCTCGCTGTACGCGGGCATCGAGTCGATCCCGGTCTCGGTGCTGGAGGCGGCCCGCCTGGACGGCGCGTCCACCTGGACCGTTTTTCGACACGTGATGCTGCCGATGTTGCGGCCGATCCTGACCATCGTGGTGATCCAGTCGATCATCTGGGACTTCAAGGTCTTCACCCAGATCTACGTGATGACCGGCGGTGGCGGCATCGCCGGCCAGAACCTGGTGCTCAACGTGTACGCGTACCAGAAGGCCTTCGCGTCCTCGGACTACAGCCTGGGCGCGGCGATCGGCGTGCTGATGACGCTGATCCTGCTCACGGTCACCATTTTCTACATCCGCGCGCTGCGTCGCTCCGGGGAGGAGCTGTGAACCGTACCTCCGCCGGCGCCGTCCGGCCGGCCGGCCCCCGTCGCTCGAAGGGCAATCGCACGGTGTCCCGGCGGATCGCCAACACCACGGCGATCGTGATCGCGCTGCTCACCGTCTTCCCGCTGTACTGGATGGTGCTCTCCGCGTTCAAGCCGGACGGTGAGATCAACTCGGTCGACCCGCGTCCGTGGACGTGGCATCCGACGTTGTCCAACTTCCGGGACGCGTTCGGGGTCAGCGGCTTCGGCGGCTACTTCCTGAACAGCCTGATCGTGGCGAGCGTGGTGGTGGTGCTGTCCGGGCTCGTGGCGTTCCTGGCGGCGGTGGCGCTGACCCGGTTCAACTTCAAGTTCCGCACCACGATCCTGGTGATGTTCCTGGTCGCCCAGATGGTGCCGGTCGAGGCGCTGACCATCCCGCTGTTCTTCCTGGTCCGCGACATCGGCTCGGTGGCGCCGCAGTTCGGGCTGAGCACGCTCGGCTCGCTGATGCTGGTGAACCTGGCCTTCTCGCTGCCGTTCGCCATCTGGATGTTGCGCGGCTTCGTCAAGGCGATCCCGGAGTCGCTGGAGGAGGCGGCGCGGATCGACGGGGCGAACCGGTTCACCATCCTGTGGCGGATCCTGTTCCCGCTGGTGGCGCCCGGGCTCGCGGCGACGTCGGTGTTCTCGTTCATCACCGCGTGGAACGACTTCGTGTTCGCGAAGACGTTCATCCTGGACACCGATCACCAGACCTTGCCGGCGGCGCTGATGGTGTTCTTCAAGCCCGACGAGAACGACTGGGGCGGGATCATGGCGGCTTCGACGCTGATGACCATTCCGGTGTTGATCTTCTTCGTGCTGGTGCAACGGCATCTGGTATCGGGGTTGGGCGGGGCGGTGAAGGACTGACGGTTCGGGGTGTGTCGGCGTTCGGTCGTCGTTGGTATCCGTGGTGACCTCCTCGTTGGTGAAGGGCTGATTCCGTGTCTTCGTCTTCCTCGTCCGTGGCACCGGTGGCATCCGGGCCGTCCGTGGTTCCCCGACCGGCGCGGATGACGCCCGGTGTGGGCGGGTTCGTACTGACGCCCGCGACCGGGTTGAGCCATCCGTCGGAACTGGCGGGCGAGGCGGCGTGGTTGCGCGGCGCGCTCGGCCCGGCGACCGGGTGCCTGCTGCCGCCGGGGCCGGGGATCGAGTTGCGGCTCGACCCGGAGGCGCTGCCGGCGGAGGGATACCGGCTGGAGGTCACCGCCGCCGGGGTGGACCTGTGCGGTGGTGCGCCGGCAGGGGTGTTCGCGGGCCTGCAGACGCTGCGGCAGTTGTTGCCGGCGGACGTGTTCCGGCGCGGACGGGTGCGGGACGGCGCGTGGTCGATGCCGGCGTGCCTGATCGAGGACGCGCCGGCGTTCGGGTGGCGCGGGGTGATGCTGGACGTGGCCCGGCACTTCGTGCCCAAGCAGGACGTGCTGCGCTTCGTCGATCTGCTGGCCGCGCATCGGCTGAACGTGCTGCACCTGCATCTGACCGACGACCAGGGCTGGCGGATCGAGGTGCCGGGGTGGCCCCGGTTGACCTCGGTGGGTGCGTGGCGCACCGCGAGCTTGCGCGGGGCGCGGCAGCACGAGCGCTTCGACGAGAAGCCGCACGGCGGCTTCTACACGGGCGACGATCTGCGCGAGATCGTCGCGTACGCGGCCGATCGGCACATCACCGTGGTGCCCGAGATCGACCTGCCGGCGCATGTCCAGGCGGCGGTGGCGGCGTATCCGTCGCTGGGCGCGGTGCCGGTGGACGGGGTGCGTACCCGCTGGGGCGGGCTGTCCGACGGGGTGCTGGCGCCGACCGAGGAGGCGCTGGGCTTTTGCCGCGACGTGTTGGCCGAGGTGTGCGCGATCTTCCCCTCGCGGTATGTGTGCGTCGGCGGCGACGAGGTGCCGACCGGGCCGTGGGAGCGGATGGGGCACCCCGACCCCGGCTCGCTGGGCGGCTGGTTCGTGGCCGAGTTGGCGAAGATGTTGGCCGCGCACGGGCGGGTGGTGTTCGGCTGGGACGAGGTGCTGGCGGGTGGCGACGCGGTGCCGTCGGACGCGCTGATCGGGGGCTGGCGCGCCGAGCACGGGACGATCGTGGCGGCGCGGGCCGGGTTCGACGTGGTGGCGTGCCCGGACATGTCGGTGTACTTCGACTACCGCCAGGGCGAGGCGGCGGACGAGCCGATTCCGGTGGGGCCGTTGTTGACGTTGGCGGACGTGTACGCGTTCCGGCCGGTGCCGTCGGTGCTCACCGCCGAGGAGGGCGCGCGGATCCTGGGCGGGCAGGCGCAGATCTGGACCGAGCACATGGATTCGGTGCGGCGGATCGACTACATGGCCTTCCCGAGGATGTGCGCGTTCGCCGAGGCGGTGTGGTCGGGGCCGGGCGACTTCGCGGAATTCACCGAGCGGTTGACGTCGGCGCACCTGGCGCGGCTGGACGCGTTGGGCGTGGAGTACCGCCCGCTCGACGGGCCGCACCCGTGGCAGACCCGGCCGGACGCGCCGGGGTTCCCGAAGTCGCGGGCGGAGCGGGAGGCGGAGTTGTTGGAGCTGACGGAGAACATCAGGGGTGGGGCGGTGGGGTGAGGCGGGGTGGGGTGCGGCCCCGCTTCGCGGGGGACACTGACATCTGACGCTGCGTCAGTTATGGTCGCCCGGATGGGGTCCGGGCGGCCTCGGCCTCCTCGCCCCTCCCCCACGAGAGGTTGGTCGGTGCCGTCATGCCTTCCGGATACCACGCGATCCCGAACCTGGTCGGGCTGTACGCCGAGCGCATCGACGCGGGCGATTTCGCCGGCGTGGGCGAGCTGTTCGCGCACGCCGTGATCACCTCGGAGGGCCAGGACCTGGAGGTGCGGGGCGCGGCCGGGGCGCGGGAGATGTACGAGGCGTGGACGCGCCGGTATCCGGACAACGGCACACCCCACACGCGGCACGTGACCACGAACCTGATCGTGGATGCCGACGACGACGCGGGGACGGGCACGTGCCGCAGCTACGTCACGGTGTTCCAGGCGCTGCCCGACTTCCCTCTCCAGCCCGTCTTCACCGGCCGCTACCACGACACCTTCGCCCGCCTCGACGGGGCGTGGCGCTTCACGCGCCGCCACATGATCACGGACTACGTGGGCGACCTGAGCCGGCACCTGAACCACGCGCTGTAGGGAGGGTGGCCGGGCAGCCGGGCAGCCGGGCGGTCGGGCAGCCCGGCGGTCAGGCGAAGGTGACGCCCTCCGGGGGGACGTCGACGCGGCTGTCGTCGTCCAGGATCGGGACGCCCAGGCGCTCGTGGGCGATGCGCTGGGCGGCGAGGGCCTGCGGCAGTCGGGTGTCGTAGCCGCCGCCGAGGAGCGCGGCGGCGCGGCGCGGGGTGACCAGGACCCGGCTCCACGACCAGCCCGTGGCCGGGTCGGGGGCGAGCGGGCCGAGTGCGGCGAGCCGGGCGGCGCTGCGGGAGCGCACATCGCCGCCGTCCGGGTCGGACAGGTAGCCCACATGGGTGATTTCGCCCAGCACCGCGTTGGCCTCCTCGGCCACCTCGCGCGCCAGGGTCGCGAGCGCGTCCACGTCCTCCGGCTCGGCGCCGCCGCCGGGCAGCGCGTACCCGCCGTCGGGGTCGCCCACAAGGAGCACCCGACCGTCCGGATCGAACAGCCACCCCGCCGCCCGGCCCACGGGCGTACCGGCCGGGATCGGCTCGTCCTCGTGCCAGACCCGCTCCTTCGGCGGCCGATACTCGCGCCCGTCGACCACGTACAGACAGGCCCCCGACGCCTCCGCCTCCAACGCGACCGAGACCCGACGCCGGGTGCGTCCCGGAAAACGCGGCAGCGCCTCGTCGGGCGTGAGCACGTACACCGCGTCCAACTCGGCGTCGGCCGGGGCGAGTACGGCGACCTGCTCGTCGGTGAGCGTCGGCCCGGCGAAGACGAAGTCGAGCACGACCCGCCCGAACGTCGCGGCGGACGTGGTGCACACCGCGAGCAACCGCCCGACCGCGAGGTCGAGGCCCAATTCCTCCCGCACCTCGCGCCCGGCCGCCTCGTGCGGGGACTCCCCGGCCTCGGCCGTCCCGCCGGGCAGGTCGAGGCCGGGCTTGTACCCGGGGTCGACCACCACGAGCCGACCGCGCCGATCGCGCAGCACCATCGAGGCGCCCACGACCACGCCCGGCAGGCCGGCGCAGTAGTCGATCATCTCCCGGGATACCGGCTCGTCGATGCCATCCACGCTCATCCGCTCCCCCGTCACATCCGTCGTCGTCCCGGGCGACCCGCTCGCCGCCCATCCTCGCGGACGGGTCGCCCGTACCGGGCAGGCGGGTGCATGCATCGCAACCTTTCGGGCCCCACGACAGATATAGGAGGTGTCAAGTCCGACCCCGCACACCCAGAGGAGCACGATGTCGCACATCCGTCCGCGTCGGCTCGCCCAGGCGGCCCTGCTCACCGCCGTCGGCGTCATCCCGCTGTTCTCCGCCGGCGCCGCCCAGGCGGTCACCCCGGCCCCGCCCGGCCTGGCCGGCATCACCCAGCCGGACCCGGAGCACTACGGCATGCCGACGGTCCCCAACGTCCTCGAAGAACCCGCCTCCGACACGGTCGTGGCCCCGCTCAAGGACACCCTGGCCCCCGGCGTCGTCGGCGCCGCCCCCGCCACCGACCGCGGCCTCAACGCCCCGATGGCCGCCGCCGACCGCTCCATCACCCAGGGCACCCACCACGAGATGACCACGAACGCCGCCGACGCGGTGGAGGGGGTAACCACCCCCCTGCGCGAACTCCCCACCCAATTCTGACCCCGCCCAAGCACTTCGACGGAACAGCCCCCGAGCCCGCCCCCGCTCCGGGGGCTGTTCATCGCCTGCCACGGGCCCCGGCCTCGGAGTTGGCCCGAATGGCCCGCCCACGTTGCCGGTGATCATGGTTGGGCTTCGCATGGAGAGGCACCCGACGGCACGCCGTCGCGCCGGCTTTCGAGAGGCATGAACCATGCAGGAGCCCGTGTACGTCCGAACCACCTACGCGACCGGCGACCCGGCCCGAATCGACGCCGCCCTCGACGGGATCAGCCGCGAAGCCCCCGGTCTGCTCCGCGGCCAGTCCGGCTACCACCGCTTCGGGCTGTTCGCCGACCGCGAGCTCGGCAAGATCCTCATGGGCTCGTGGTGGGACAGCGAGAACGCCATGACGCAAAGCGACGGCAACCTCGGCGACCGCCGCAGGGAGCTGCTGAAGCCGTTCGCCTCCACGGTGACCACCGAGGCGTGGACGACGGTGTCGTACACCCCGGCGCCACAACTCGCGCCGGGCGCCACCCTGCGCATGGGACGCCTGGGGTTCGCCCCGTCCAACGCGTCGCTGTTCGTGGACACATTCGTCAACGTCGGCCGCCCGAAGCTGGAGGCCATCGACGGCCTGGTCGGCGCGACACTCTTCCTGAACGCACCCGCGGGCCGAGCCCTGGTCGGCACCCTCTTCCGCGACAAGGCCGCCCTGACCGCCTCCCGCCAACCCCAGGCCGCCACCAGAGGCGAAACCCTCACCAAGGCACAAGCCACCCTGCTGAGCATCGAGGAATACACCCTGATCGCCCTCGACCGCCCCACCTGACCTCCGCCAGGAACGACAACGGCCCCTGACTGCGTTTCCGCAGATCAGGGGCCCTCATCAAGGTGTGGCGGGTGTTGGGTTCGAACCAACGTAGGCGTACACCGGCAGATTTACAGTCTGCTCCCTTTGGCCACTCGGGCAACCCGCCTTGTGCGTCTTTCGGCGCGACGGGGACAACAATAGCGGACCACCCCGGGTGCTTCGCCACTCGGTATCGGTTCGGGTGGAGGCGGGTGCGGTCGGGGTCGGGGTTGTGGGGGACGCTCTAGGCTGGAGGGGTTGCCTTCCCTCCCTGTCAGATCCCACAGAAAGCGATTCCGAGCCTTGGCTGACTCCTCTTTCGACATCGTGTCCAAGGTCGACCGTCAGGAGGTCGACAACGCGCTGAACCAGACCTCGAAGGAGATCGCGCAGCGGTTCGACTTCAAGAACGTCGGCGCGCACATCGGCTGGACCGGCGAGCAGATCGAGATGCGCGCCAACTCCGAGGAGCGCGTGAACGCGATCCTCGACGTGTTCCAGGGCAAGCTGATCAAGCGCAGCATCTCGCTCAAGTCGCTCGACGCCGGTGAGCCGAAGGCGTCCGGCAAGGAGTACAAGATCTTCGCGTCGATCCAGGAGGGCATCTCCCAGGAGAACGCGAAGAAGGTCTCCAAGATCATCCGCGACGAGGGCCCCAAGGGCGTCAAGGCGCAGATCCAGGGCGACGAGCTGCGTGTGTCGTCGAAGAACCGGGACGACCTCCAGGAGGTCATCGCGCTGCTCAAGGGCAAGGACCTGGAGTTCGCGCTCCAGTTCGTGAACTACCGCTAGTCGCGGTCGTCGCCGCGCGGCGGCGTGGTGGCGAGGTGGGCGCGGTGGTTCGGGTGGTCCGCCCCTGACACGCGCGAAGGGCACGACGAGGATTCGGGGAGGGGTCGCCTGCCGGCGGCCCGCCCGCGGTTCTCGCCGTGCCCTTCGTGCGTGTCGCAGACGGGGGCGGGCGCCGCGCTACCGGGGGGCCGCCGCCCTCGGGTCCGTTGCGGTTCGGGTGGTCAGGACCTCGGTCAGGTGGGTAGGGACCCGGTCTTCTTCGAGGCGGCCCGTGAAGCCCGCGTGGAGGACTCTGAGGGCCTCCTCGTACGCGAACGGGGCCAGGTCCGCGCCCGTGGCCAGGTGTTCCTGGGCGATCGCGAACATCGTCAGCGCGTGGCGGCGGAACCTCGCGACGCGGCCCGTCGGCGGTACCGGCCAGCGGGCGATCACCGTGCGGTAGGTGTCCTCGTACTGGCTCAGCCACGCGACCCGGGCCGCCATGCCGCCCGCCAGGCTCGCGTCGGCCGGTTCCCGGTGGTAGACCACCCCCGGCTCGGACAACCGGGTGAACGACCAGCCCCGGTCGTGCACCAGGCGCAGCCACAACGACCAGTCGACCAGGATCGGCAACTCCGGGTCGAAGCGGAACCACGACGCGGGCGCGGTGTGCGCGGGGTTGCGGGCGACCACGGCCGTGGTCGGGACGAAGTTGGCCACCGAGAGCATGTCCGGGTCGTACGGGAAGTCGTAGCGGTACGGGCTGCCCGCCGGGATCTCGCCCGGCACCGCCCGCTCCCCGCTCAGCACGCAGTCCGCGTACACGGCGTCCGTCCCGGAGTGCTCCAGCGCGGCCAGGGCCCGGTCGAGGTGGCCCGGCAGGTACAGGTCGTCGTCGTCGAGGAAGGCGACGAAGCGGCCGGTGGCGATCTCCAGGCCCGCGTTGCGCGCCGCGGCCGGCCCCCGCGAGCGCGGGAACGACAACAGCCGCACGGTCATCCCGCGCACCCCGAGCGGCAGCACCCCCGCCACGTCCGCGCCGCCGTCGTTGATCACCACCACCTCGATGCCGCGGATGCCCTGGAGGGCCACGCTGCGCAGGGCGTCGGCCAGTTGGGCCGTGCGATCCCGGGTGGGAACGATGACACTGACCGTCGCCGCCACGGCAACCTCCGCGCTTCCCGAGATGGGATCAACAGGGCTTACCGGTGGATTTCGCCACACCGGTGTCTCGACCCATATCGACACACCGGGTGCGCGACTACAGCGATCGGGTGCTCGTCTCCCTCGTACGAGACCTCCCGATTGGCCTGTCCGGGCTCAGACGCCGACGTGCATCGGGTCGCTCGTCGAGACGATCTCGCGGCCCAGCGGGGTGAGCGAGACCGGGATCAGCTTGAAGTTGGCCAGGCCCAACGGGATGCCGATGATCGTGATGCACAGGAGCACGCCGGTGACCAGGTGCCCGAGCGCCAGCCACCAGCCGAACAGCACGATCCACAGGATGTTGCCGAGCATCGACCCGGCCCCGGCGTCCGGACGCCACTCCACCCGCCGCCCGAACGGCCACAACGCGTAGGCCGCGATCCGCCAGGCCGCGATGCCCAGCGGAATGGTCACCACGAGGAAGAAGAGCAGGAAGCAGACGATGCCGGCGACCGCGTAGCCGATCGCGAGCCAGAAGCCGGCGAAGACGAGCCAGATGACGTTCAGGACAGTTTTCACGAGGGTTGTTCTACCCCGGCCCAGGCCGACATGCCGTCACCCATAGGACTGACCGCGGCGAAATCACGAGGCCGCGCACCACTCGCGGGAACCCTTACCGCCCCGCCATCTGCTCCAGCCGCGCGATCCGGTCCGCCATCGGCGGGTGGGTCGAGAACAGCTTGCTCATCCCGCCCGCGCCCCGCCGGAACGGGTTGGCGATCATCAGCGAGCTGGTGGTCTGCAACTTCGGCTCCGGCGGCAGCGGCAGCGCCTGGGTGCCCGCGTCCAGCTTGCGCAGCGCGCTCGCCAGCGCCAGCGGGTCGCCGGTGAGCCTGGCCCCGGAGGCATCCGCCTGGTATTCACGCGATCGACTGACGGCCAACTGGATGACACTGGCCGCCAGCGGCCCCAGGATCATGATGGCCAGCATGCCGAACAGGCCGGGGCCCTCGTCGTCGTTGCTGCGGCCGAACGGGATCAGCCAGGCGAAGTTGACCAGGAACATGATCACGCTGGCCAGCGCGCCGGCCACGGACGAGATCAGGATGTCCCGGTTGTACACGTGCGACAGCTCGTGCCCGATCACCCCGCGCAGCTCCCGCGCGTCCAGGATGCGCAGGATGCCGGTCGTACAACACACCGCCGCGTTGCGCGGGTTGCGGCCGGTGGCGAACGCGTTCGGCGCCTCGGTGGGCGAGATGTACAGGCGCGGCATCGGCTGGCGCGCGTCGTTGGAGAGTTCGCGCACGATCCGGTACAGCTCGGGGTTCTCCGCCTCGCTGACCGGACGCGCCCGCATCGAGCGCAGCGCGATCTTGTCGCTGTTGAAGTAGGCGTAGCCGTTCGTCGCGAGCGCCACGAACAGGGCGATGATCAACCCGGTGCGGCCGAAGAAGCTGCCGACGACCAGGATGAGCGCCGACATCCCGCCGAGCAGTACGGCGGTCTTCAGTCCGTTGTGCTGGCCGTGCACGGCAGAGTCCTCTCGAAGCGTCAGCGTCCAGGGGTGACAATGCGGGCCCGTGCGGGGTATCCGCCGGCTTGTCGCCCTCTGCCCGTTGTCTCTTCTTTCGCAACGGGACAACGCCACGCAGAGTTCCCTTCCGAGGCGGGCGTAACCCCCCGCCTCGGGACGGAACCGCAGGTCAGCCGAGCAGCCCCGGCATGGTGAGCACCCGCAGAACCAGCTGCGGCGCGACCGAGAGCAGCACCCCGAGCGCCCCCGTGAGCACGAGCGCGGCGACCAGCGGAAGCGGCATCGGGGCCGTCCCGGTACGCACCCCGGCCGCCTCCGAACCCGCGACCGGCGGCATCCCCGGCGCCTCGACCGCGAACAGTTGCGCCGTCCACGCCAGGTAGTAGTACAGGCCGATCACCACGTTGACCGCCATCACCACGGCCAGCCATCCGGTGCCGGCCCCGATCACCGCCTGGAACACCGTCACCTTGGCGAACAGCCCGGCCAGACCCGGCGGGATACCGGCCAGGCACAGCAGGAAGAACGCCATCGCGAGCGCCGCGACCGGATGCGCGCGGAACAGGCCGCGATGGTCGGCGACCAGCCCGCCCCGCTCGCGCGCGACCAGCGTCACCACGGCGAACGCGCCCAGGTTCATCACCGCGTACACCGCCAGGTAGGCCACCGCCGCGGGCAGCGTGTCGGCCAGGTCCTCGCCGTGCCCGGCGGCCGTGCCGAACGGCACCAGCACATAGCCCGACTGGGCGATCGAGGACCACGCGAGCAGCCGTACCGCGTCGGTCTGCCGCAGCGCGGCCACGTTGCCCGCGGTCATCGTCACCGCGGCGAGCACCGCGAGGGCCGGCCCCCACAGGTGCGCGTACGGGCGGAACGCGATGCCGGCGACGAGCAGCAGCCCGGCGAAGCCCGCGGTCTTCGAGACCACCGACAGGTACGCGGCGACCGGGATCGGCGCACCGCGATAGGTGTCCGGCGCCCAGGCGTGGAACGGCACCGCCGCGACCTTGAAGGCGAACCCGATCATGGTCAGCACCGCGCCGGTCGCGGCCACGTGGGTGAGCTTCGGATCGAGCCGGTCCAAATCGCCCGCGATCCGGGCCAGATGCACGCTGCCGGTACTCCCGTACACCAGGCTCACCCCGAACAGCAGCACCGCGGTGGCACCGGCCGAGAGCAGGAAGAACTTCAGCGCCGCCTCGCCGCCCCGGCCGTCCCGGCGCAGCCCGACCAGCGCGAACGCGGGCAGCGACAACGTCTCCAGCGCGACCACCAGGGTGAGCAGGTCGCGGGCCCCGGCCAGCGCCACCGCGCCGGTCACCGAGGACAGCAGCAGAAAGTGGTACTCCCCGCCCGGCACCTCCGACGAATCGCCCGCCCCCTCGGCGCCGTCCGCCCGCACCATCGGCATCGACAGCAGCACCACCACGAACGCCGAGCCGAGCAGGACCAGCTGTAGCACCAGCGTCAGATCGGTGACCACGTACGAACAGCCCGACGGCGAGCAGAACGTCCCGCGCGCGTCGTTCCCGTCCGCCCGCAGCGGCAACAAAAGCACCAGGCCGGCACCGAGCCCGGCCAGCGTCAGCCAGGGCAACACCGCCTTGCGCGCACCCTCCAGGAACAGGTCCGCGAGCAGCACCACGAGCGCGGCGACCGCGACCGCGACCACCGGCGAGATCGCGAGCCAGTCGATCGACTGGACGTCGAACGGCATGTCAGCTGCCTCCCATGAGGGCACGCACGGCCGGGTCGGTGATCGCGAGCAGGGTGGCCGGCCACAGCCCGGCGACCAGCGTCAGCACGACGAGCGGGGTCCACACCACGAGTTCCGGACCGGTCACGTCCACCCCGGCGGCCGGCTCGCCGCCCGCAGGTCCCATGCAAAGCCGCCGGACCAGGCCGAGCAGATAGGCCGCGGTCAGCACGGTGCCCAGGCCGGCGATGGCCAGGAAGGTCCGGTAGCCGCCGACGGACAACCCGGCGCCCGGCTCGTACGCGCCGTACATGGCCAACAACTCGCCCCAGAAGCCGGCCAGCCCCGGCAGCCCGAGCCCGGCCACCGCGCCGAACGCGACCAGCGCGCCCAGCCGGGGCGTACGCCCGTACATCCCGCCGCCCAGCCGGCCGAGCAGCGCCGTGCCGTGCCGGTCCTTGACCGCGCCCGCCAGGAAGAACAGCAGGCCGGTGACCAGCCCGTGGCCGATGTTGACGAACAGCGCGCCGTTGACGCCCTGCGGGGTGAGCGTGGCGATGCCAAGCAACGCGAAGCCCATGTGGCCCACCGACGAGTAGGCGATGATGCGCTTCAGGTCCCCGTCCGGGTCGCGCAGCAGCGCCAGGCACACCAGCGACCCGTACACGATGCCGACCACGCCGAACGCGGCCAGATAAGGCGCGAACGTCTCGGCGCCCTCCGGCAAAACCGGCACCGCGATCCGGATCAGGCCGTACGTGCCCATCTTGAGCAGGACGCCCGCCAGAAGGACCGACCCCGCCGTCGGCGCGGCGGTGTGCGCGTCGGGCAGCCAGGTGTGCAGCGGCCACATCGGCACTTTGACCGCCAGGCCCAGGCCGATCGCCAGGAACGCGAGCACCTGTACGCCGTGCGACATGCCCACGCCGTGCCGGTCGGCGAGTTCGACCATGTCGAAGGTGCCGGTCTCGGCCTGGATCAGCAGGAAGCCGAGCAACATCACGGCCGAGCCGAGCAGCGTGTACAGGATGAACTTGTACGACGCGGGGCCGCGCTCGCCCGGACTCCCCCACCGGTTGATCAGGAAGTACATCGGCACCAGCACGACCTCGAAGAACAGGAAGAACAGGATCAGGTCGAGGGCCGCGAAGGTACCGAGCGTGCCGGTCTCGAGGAGCAGGAACAGCGCGACGAAGGCCCGCGAGGAGCCACCCGGCGGAATGTTCCACAGGCTGTGGACGGCGACCAGCAGGGTCAGCAGCGCGGTGAGCACGAGCAGCGGCAGCGAGATGCCGTCGATGCCGAGGTGGAACCGCAACCCGAGCGAGGGCGCCCAGGACACGTCCGTCTCGAACCGCATCCCCCGCCCGCGCCGGAACGCGCAGGCCAGTGCGACGGCGCCGGCCAGGGTGGCCGCGGTGGCGCCGACGCCGATCAGCCGGGCCGCCCGATCACCGACCCCGGGCAGCAGGAGCAGGGCGGCACCGAGCAGCGGCGCGGCCACGACGAGGATCAGCACGACGCTCACCGCGGGGTCTCCTGGGCGTGAAGGGGCGTCGGGGGAAACGAGCGGGAGCGGATCACGAGCCCACCGCCACCGCGAGGGCGAGCACGACCACGCCGGCGAACAGGCCGGTCAGATACAGCCGGGTGTTGCCGTTCTGGCCGCGGCGGATCCCGCCGCCGAGCAGCCACGCGCTCTGCGCCGCGCCCTTGACGTAGGTGTCGATCACGGCCCCGTCGGTGAACCGCGCCGCCTTGGCGGCCGCTCGGACCGGGGTGAGCACCAGCGCCGCGTACAGCCCGTCCACATCGAACCCGCGCAGCGCCGGGCCGCGCACCGGACCGAGCACCCGGGCCGGGTCGGCGGCCGGATCGCGCCGCCACGCCGCGGCGACCGTACCCGCGCCCAGGAGCAGCGCGACCAGCGCCAATCCCGTGGTCAGCGGATGCGGCGTCAACTCGTCGTAGCCGAGTTCGCCGCCCAGTGAGGGCAGCCCGGCGAAGGCCAGGAAGCCGAACAGCACGGTGGGCACGGCGAGGACCACCAGCGGCCACACCATCGCGCCCGGGGCCTCGCCGTGCCGGCCCCGCCCGGGTTCGCCGTAGTCCGCCGCGTCCGCGTGCGCCGGCACCTCCGCACCCGGCGCCGCCTCGCGCGTCGGCCCGAAGAACACCCGCAGCCAGACCCGGGTCGCGTAGGCCGCCGTCACCGCGGCCGTCAGCAGCCCCGCCACCAGCACCAGCCAACCGGCGACGGCGGGCACCGAACCGTGCCCGGCGGCGGTGTGCTCGGCCGCGCCGAGCACCGCCTCCTTGCTGAAGAAGCCGGAGAACGGCGGCACACCGGCGAGTGCGGCCAGACCCGCCGTCATGGTCCAGAACGCGATCGGCGCGCGCCGACGCAGGCCGCGCATGCCGGCCAGCGCACCGGTCCCGGCCACATGGATCAGTACACCCGCGCCGAGGAAGAGCAGCGCCTTGAACGCGCCGTGCGAGAGCAGGTGGAACACCGCCGCGTCCCGCCCGCCGACCGCCAGGCCGCCGGTCATGTAGGCGAGCTGGCCGACCGTGGACCACGCGAGCACCCGCTTCAGGTCCTCCTGGGCGAGCGCGGCGAGCGCCGAGCCGACCATCGTCACCGCGGCCATGACGGCGAGCACGATCAGCGTCGGGTGCGCGGCCAGGAACGCCGGGTAGAGCCGGGCCACCAGGTAGGCGCCCGCGGCGACCATGGTGGCCGCGTGGATCAGCGCGGACACCGGGGTGGGGCCGGCCATCGCGTCGGGCAGCCAGGTCTGCAGCGGCACCTGGGCCGACTTGCCCGCTACGCCGCCCAGCATCAGCAGGGTGCCTGCGGTAACCCAGCCGGCGCCGCCCTCGGGCACCGCCGCGAGCACGTCGCGGATCCGGAACGAGTCGGCGCCCGCGGCCAGGACCAGGATGCCGATGAGGAACGGCACGTCGCCCAGCTTGGTGACCACGAATGCCTTGATCGAGGCCGAGCGGGCCGCCTCCGTCTCCCAGTGGTGGCCGATCAGGAAGTAGGAGCAGACGCCCATCACCTCCCAGCCGACGAGCAGCACGATCAGGTCGCCGGTGTAGACCACGAGCAACATCGCCGCGGTGAACAGCGAGACCAGCGCGGCGTAGGAGGAGTAGCGCGGGTCCTCGCGCAGATAGGCCGCCGAGTAGACCTGTACGAGCAGCGCGACCACGGTGACGAGCACCGCGGACAGCGCGGCGAGGCCGTCCACGCGCAGCCCGAGGGTGATGTCGAGGGCGCCGGTGGGGGTCAACCGCACCGCCGACTCGCGCACGTCGTCGCCGATGCCGGCGGCCGGCACGATCGTGAGCACGGTGGCGGCCAGGCCGGCGGGTACGGCGATCAGGACCGGGCGCACCCGGCGCCCGAACAGCAGCCCGAACAGGGCCGCGAGCGCGGGCAGTGCGATGGCCGTCGCGGCGGCGACCGTCATACCGACCCCTCCTTGTGCTCGGCCAGCTCGCGCAGGTCGGGGATGTCGGCGGTGGCCCGGTTGCGGAACACCATCAGCACGATCGCCAGGCCGAGGCCGATCTCGGCGGCGGCGATGGTGATCACGAACAGGGTCAGCGCCTGTCCGGCGTGCAGCGTGTCGCGCAGGTACATGTCGAACGCGACCAGGTTGACGTTGACCGCGTTGAGCATCAGCTCGATCGACATCAGCACCAGGATCGCGTTGCGGCGCGCGAGCACCCCGTACAGCCCGATGCCGAACAGCAGGACGGCCAGGACGAGCGGATAGACCAGATGCATCGGGTCAGTCCTTCCGATCCGAGCGCGCGCGGGCCCGGGAGCGGGAGAGCACGACGGCGCCGATCAACGCGGCCAGGAGCAGCACGGACAACACCTCGAACGGCAGCACCCACACCTTGAACAGGCTCTCCCCGGTGACCTTCGTGGTGCCCACGGTGTCGTCGCCCAGGTGGAGGTAGGCGGTCCGGAACGCGTCCACGATCACGGTGACCAGCGTCGCCGTGGCGCCGAGCGCGACCGCGGCGGCCGGGATCCGGGCGGTGCGGTCGGCCGGTTCCGAGTAGCCGATCGGCGCCTTGGTGAGCATCAGCCCGAACAGCAGCAGCACCACGACCGCGCCGACGTAGATCAGCACCTGGACCCAGGCGATGAACTCGGCGGTGAGCAGCAGGTACTCGGCGGCCAGGCCGCCGAGGGTGACCACCAGCCACAGCGCCGCGTGCACGACCTGACGGGTGGTCACCACGAGCAGCGCGGAGCCGAGCACCACCAGGCCGATCAGCACGAACGCGATCTCCGCGCCGGTGGGCGAGAGGAACCCGTGCTCGGTGGCGGCGAGATTCACGGTGTCTCCTCCGCGTCCGACGCGGCGGCCCGGGCCGCGGCCGCGGCCTTCTCCGCCTTCTCCACGGCCTTGCGGGCCTGGGTCAGCTCCTTGGGGTCCTCGGCGCGCTCGTCGAGGGCGGGTGGCGGCGGGACCGTCCACATCCACTCGCGCAGCCGGTCCTTCTCGTGCGTGAGTTCGTGGATGTCGCCCGTCGCGTACTCGAACTCGGGCGACCAGAACAGCGCGTCGAACGGGCACACCTCGACGCAGATCCCGCAGTACATGCACAGCGCGAAGTCGATCGCGAAGCGGTCGAGCACGTTGCGGGTGCGGTCGCGCGCGCCGGGTTCGCGGGCGGGCACGACCTCCTTGTGCGAGTCGATGTAGATGCACCAGTCGGGGCATTCGCGCGCGCACAACATGCAGACCGTGCAGTTCTCCTCGAACAGCGCGATCACCCCGCGCGAGCGGGGCGGCAGTTCGGGGAGCACCTCCGGATAGGACTGGGTGGTGCTGCGCCGGGTGAGCGTCTTGAGGGTCACCGCGAGGCCCTTGGCCAGGCCCTTCATCAGGTCGCCACCTTTACCACGCCGGTCAGGACGAGTTGGCCGAGCGCGAGCGGGACGAGCGTCGTCCAGGCCAGCTTCTGCAGCTGGTCCTCGCGCAGTCGCGGGTAGCTGACCCGCAGCCAGATCACCACGAACGCGAGCACGCCGATCTTGAGCAGGGTCCACAACCAGCCGACCGAGTCCGACCACGGCCCGTGCCAGCCGCCGAGGAAGAGCACGGTGGTCAGCGCGCAGACGACCAGGATCCCGGCGTACTCGGAGAGCAGGAACAGCGCGAAGCGCAGGCCGGTGTACTCGGTGTAGGCGCCGAAGATGATCTCCGAGTCGGCGACCGGCATGTCGAACGGCGGGCGCTGGATCTCGGCGAGGCCGGCGGTGAAGAACACCACGCCGCCGATCGCCTGCCAGGGCAACCACCACCACTCGAAGCCCTCGACGATCCCGGGCAGCGACACGGTGCCGGCGGCCATCGCGACCGAGGCGGCGGCGAGCAGCATGGGCAGCTCGTACGCCATCAGCTGGGCCGCCGCGCGAATGCCGCCGAGCAGCGAGTACTTGTTGGCCGAGGCCCAGCCGCCCATCAGCGAGCCGAGCACGCCGACGCCCATCACCGCGAGCACGAACACGATGCCGGCGTCGATGGTGCGGCCGACGAATCCGTTCGGGCCGATCGGGATGGCGATCAGCACCACGAAGTAGGGGATCAGCGCGACGGCCGGCGCGAGCTTGAAGACCCTGCGGTCGGCGCCGGCCGGGACGATGTCCTCCTTCTGGGCGAACTTGACGCCGTCGGCGACCAGTTGTGCCCAGCCGTGGAAGGCGCCGGCGTAGATCGGGCCGACCCGGGCCTGCATGTGCGCCATCACCTTGTGCTCGGTCTGACCGATCACCAGGGGCAGCACGAGAAAGGCCCCGAGCACCAGAACGAGCCGGAGGCACACGTCGAGGAGACTCACGGGGTGTCCCCTTCGGCGGGTTCGGTCGGATCGGTGGACTCGGCGGGCTTGGTCGGCTCGGCGGGCTTGGTCGGCTCGGCCGGCTTGGTCGGCTCGGCCGGCTCCACGGGCTCGGCGGCCTTCGTGGGCTCGGCCCCAGCGGGCCCGGGGGGCGGAGCAGGCGCGGCGGATTCGGCCGGCGCGGTGGGCTCCGCAGGTGCGGCGGGCTCTGCGGTGGGCGGCGCCTGTGCCAGCTGCGCGTCCGGCGGCGTCTGGCTCGCCGACCCCTGGGACGCGCTGCGGGTGCGCCGCGCCGGGTGCGCACCCTCCGCCGCCTGGCTCGCCGACCCGGCCGAGGCGCTGCGGGTCCGGCGCGGCGGCGCGCCCGCGCCCGCGCCCTCCGTCGTCCCCGTCCCGGCCTGGCTCGCCGACCCCGCCGACGCGCTGCGGGCGCGACGGGGGCGCTCCTCGGCCGCCGCCGCGGCCTCGGCCGCCGCCTCCTCCTTGTGCGGACCCCACACAGCCGGGTCCGGCACACCCGGCGGCAGTGTGCGCCGCCGTCCCGGCGAGCGCCCCGGCCCGCCGCCGTGGTCGGACTCGCCCGGCTCCTTGGCCCCCGGCCAGGGCTTGGCCACCCGCGCGGCCAGGACGAACTCCTTGCGCAGCGGATGCCCCTCGAACCCGTCCGGCAACAACAGCGGATCCAGGCCGGGGTGCCCGGAGAAGTCGATCCCGAACATCTCGTGCGTCTCGCGCTCGTGCCAGCGGGCCCCCGCGTACACCCCGGTCGCGCTCGCCAGCACCGCGCCCTCGCGCGGCACCCGGGTACGCAGCAGCAGCCGGGGCCCGCGCGGGATCGCGCACACGTGGGCGACCACGCCGAACCCGTCCGCGAGTTCGTCCACCCCGGTGAGCCAGTCGAAGAACGCACAACCGAGCCGATCGCGCGCCGCGGTCAGCGCGTCGACCCAGTGCTCGGGCGCGACGTCCAGCGTGACCAGCCCGTAGGCGTCCGACACGGCGAGCACCAGTTCCTCGCCCACCCCGGCACGGATCTCCTCCGGGGTCATCCGGCACCCCCGGCCGGCGGCGCGGGAGGTGCGGGCGGCGCGACCGGCGGCCGGCTCAGCGCGGCGGCGGGCAGCGCACGCCCGTACCGCGCGGCCGGGTTCTCCACCGCGATCCGCTCCTGGAGCTTGAGGATGCCCTGGAGCAGTGCCTCCGGCCGAGGCGGGCAGCCCGGCACGTACACGTCGACCGGCACGATCTGATCCACGCCCTTGGTGACGCAGTACGAATCCCAGTACGGCCCACCGCAGTTGGCGCACGACCCGAACGAGATGACGTACTTGGGCTCGGGCATCTGCTCGTACAGCCGCTTGATCGCGGGCGCCATCTTGTCGCTGACCGTGCCCGACACGACCATCAGGTCGGCCTGGCGCGGCCCGGGCGCGAACGGGATCACGCCGAGGCGGATGAAGTCGTGCCTGGCCATCGACGACGCGATGAACTCGATCGCGCAGCAAGCCAGGCCGAAGTTGAACACCCAGAGGGAGTAGCGCCGCCCCCAGTTGAGTACCAACCGCACCGGGTCGGGCGCCAGCCGGGAGAGCACCCCGAGCCGGGGTGTCGGCAGATCGACCGGCGGTCGATCCGCCGGAGCGGGTGTCACGTCCATGCGAGCACGCCCTTCCGCCACGCGTACAGCAGTCCGGTGGCCAGGAAGCCGACGAACACGAACATCTCCACCAGGGTCGTGGCGCCGAAGCCGGGCGCGTCGAAGACCGTCGCCCAGGGGAACAGGTAGATCGCGTCGACCGCGAAGATGACGTAGAGATAGGCGTAGAGGTAGTAGCGGATGTGCACCTGCGCCCAGCCCACCCCCACGGGGTCGACACCGCACTCGTACGTGGTCAGCTTCTCGTGCGTGGGTACGCTCGGTCGCAGCAGTCGCCCGCCGACGAACGCCACCGCGACGAAGGCGGACGCGACCAGCAGCACCAGACCCACGAGCGCGTACGTTCCGTAGTAGCCCTCCACCCGGCGCCTGCCTCCCGATCGACATTGCCTCGACGTTGCGTGGACGTTGCGTATCTTTGTGGCACGGGAGTCTAGGGGGGTTGCGCCGGACCTGTCCCCGGTGTCCGGTCCGGTCGACCCCGCCGGACCGGTGACATCCGCCCCGGCCCCAGGTGGTAGGGACAACCCCACCCCCAAGACACCGACCCGCGCCATGGGACCCGTCCGGGCCTCCAGGCAGAGTTGACCCAACGGATCGGCTTCTCTCCCAGCGAGGCAACTCCATGTCCATGCCCTCACCCGTGACTGCCTACGACGGGTCCACAGGTGATGCCCCGGCTCGAACCCGGCCGGGCGTCCTGCGCGCGCCGTTCACCGTGCGCACGTGGACCGACACCATCCATCTGGTGCTGAATCTGCCCGTCGGCATCGTCGGCTTCACCTACGCGGTGGTGTTCATCGCGCTCGGCATCGGGCTGACCCCGCTGTTCCTGCTCGGGTTGCCGCTGATCGTGCTGACCCTGCTCGGCGCTCGCGCGTTGGGGCGGATGGAGCGGGCCCGGGCGAGCGCGCTGCTCGACGAGCACGTCCGCGCCCCGGCGCCGGTACGGCGCCCGCCCGGGTGGACGGGCTGGATCAAGGGAGGATTGGCCGACCGTACAGGGTGGCGGGCCTGTCTCTACCTGTTCCTGCAACTGCCCTGGGGCGTCTTCACCTTCGTGGTCACCACGGTGTTGTGGGCGGCCTCGCTGAGCGCGATCACCTATCCGCTCACCCAGCCGCTGTACCGCCGGGCCGACATGCCGGGCGCGATGATCTCCGGCGACGGGCCGAACGAGCCGGGCGTGGACCACTACCTCGCCGGGCCGGGCCCGGTGTCGCTGACCGTGGCGGCCGGGGTGGTGCTGTTCTTCGTCACCCCGTGGCTGGTGCGCGGGATGGCCAACGTGGACCGGGTGATGGTGCGCGGGCTGCTCGGCCCGGCCTTCCTGTCCGAGCAGGTGCGCGACCTGACCGTCTCGCGCGGCGCGGCGGTCGACACGGCCGCGTCGGACCTGCGGCGGATCGAGCGCGACCTGCACGACGGCGCCCAGGCACGGCTCGTGGCGCTGGCGATGGACCTGGGCATGGCGAAGGAGAACCTGAACGCGAGTCAGGACACCGAGACCGCGCGGATGGTGTCCTCCGCGCACGACGAGGTCAAGCTCGCCCTCCAGGAACTGCGCGACCTCGCCCGGGGCATCCACCCGGCGGTGCTCACCGACCGGGGTCTGGACGCGGCGCTGTCCTCGATCGCGGCCCGCTGCACGGTCCCGGTCCGGGTCGAGGTGGATCTGCCGGAGCGCCCGCCCGCGCCGATCGAGTCGGTCGCCTACTTCTGCGCGTCGGAGTTGCTGACCAACGTCTCCAAGCACGCCCGCGCCACGCACGCGTGGGTGACGGTGGGCCACGAGGACGGCCGGATGTACCTGATCGTCGCCGACGACGGCGCGGGTGGCGCCGCCACCGGCAAGGGTTCCGGTCTGGCCGGCCTCACCGAGCGGGTGCGCGGTGTGGACGGCACGCTGCACGTGGACAGCCCCGAGGGCGGGCCGACCCGGGTCACCGTGTGGTTGCCGCTGTGAGGTTTTGTCGGGGGTGACCCCCGCCCTCCCGATCGGGACGGCCGGCCGCGGTTTCGGCCGGAGTACGCCGCATCCGTTCGAATCCGGAAGACTGTAGGCCGCACCCGCCGTCCGGGTGCGGCCTACCGGATTTGGGGGATGTGAACGCAGTGCGCGTCGTCATCGCTGAGGATTCCGTACTACTTCGGGATGGTTTGTCCCGATTGTTGACCGCTCGTGGCCACGAGATCGTGGGAGCGGTCGGCGACGCCGAGCAACTGGTCGCGGTCGCGACCGAGCTGCGTCCCGATGTCTGCGTGGTGGATGTGCGCATGCCGCCGACGCACACCGACGAGGGCATCCGCGCGGCGGTGAAGATGCGCGCGACGCTGCCCGAGGTCGGGGTGCTTGTCCTGTCACAGTACGTCGAGGAGCAGTACGCGACGGAACTGCTCGCGGGCAACACCAGCGGCGTCGGCTATCTGCTCAAGGACCGGGTCGCCGACGTCGGCGAGTTCGTCGCCGCGGTCGAGCGGGTGGCCGGCGGCGGCACCGCCCTCGACCCCGAGGTGGTCTCGCAACTGCTCGGCCGCTCGCGCAAACGGGATGTGGTGGAAAAGCTCACACCGCGCGAGCGCGAAGTACTCGGTCTGATGGCCGAGGGGCGCACCAACGCCGCCGTGGCGCAGGCTTTGGTGGTGTCCGACGGAGCGGTGGAGAAGCACGTCAGCAACATCTTCGGCAAGCTCGGCCTGGCGCCCAGTGACACCGATCACAGACGTGTGCTCGCGGTACTCGCCTATCTCGGATCCTGACATCGTAGGGATCGAATTACTGGACCCATGCAATCATCCGGTCGATCGCAGGCGCCGTCCAAGCCGGGGACGGGCCTTTGCTTTACTCGGATAACGCAGCGTTTTGCTCGGATTCAGCCGGATTTGTACCGCTTGCGGGCCATGTCCGGAGCGTGACGCCGCTCACGTCGCGCGCCAGGGCGGATCCCCGCCTGTTCGCGGGGGGCACCACGGTGTCCCTCCGTGCCGCCGTACGATGAAAACTGCGACATCCGCGCGGTGCGCGGACCAACCGCCGCAGCGCCGAGGAGGTCCTTCCCCGTGACCAAGCAGGTCAAGCAGCTCGACCGGGTCGTGATCCGGTTCGCCGGCGATTCCGGTGACGGAATGCAGCTGACGGGCGACCGTTTCACGTCCGAGACGGCGACGTTCGGAAACGATCTGTCGACCCTTCCCAACTTCCCCGCCGAGATCCGGGCGCCCGCGGGCACCCTGCCGGGCGTGTCGAGCTTCCAACTCCACTTCGCCGACCACGACATCCTGACCCCGGGCGACGCGCCGACCGTCCTGGTCGCGATGAACCCGGCGGCGCTCAAGGCCAACATCCGCGACCTGCCGCGCGGGGCCGAGATCATCGTCAACACCGACGAGTTCTCCAAGCGCGCGATGGCCAAGGTCGGCTACCCGACCAGTCCGCTGGAGGACGGGTCGCTCGACGCCTACAACGTGCACGCGATCCCGCTGACCACGCTGACGGTCGGCGCGCTCGCCGAGTTCGAGATCTCCAAGAAGGACGCCGAGCGGGCGAAGAACATGTTCGCGCTCGGGCTGCTGTCCTGGCTGTACCACCGCCCGACCGAGGCGACCATCGACTTCCTGCGGCGCAAGTTCGCCAAGCTGCCGGTGATCGCCGAGGCGAACGTGGCGGCGTTCAAGGCGGGTTGGAACTTCGGCGAGACCACGGACGACTTCGCGGTCTCCTACGAGGTGGCACCGGCGAAGCTGCCCTCGGGTACGTATCGCAACATCACCGGCAACCTCGCGCTGTCCTACGGCCTGGTGGCCGCCGGACAACTGGCCGAGCTGCCGGTCTACCTGGGTTCGTACCCGATCACCCCGGCCTCGGACATCCTGCACGAGCTGGCCAAGCACAAGAACTTCGGCGTGCGCACCTTCCAGGCCGAGGACGAGATCGCGGGCATCGGCGCCGCGCTCGGCGCGTCGTTCGGCGGCGCGCTCGGGGTGACCACCACCTCCGGTCCCGGTGTCGCGCTCAAGTCCGAGACGATCGGCCTCGCGGTCTCGCTGGAGCTGCCGCTGCTGATCGTCGACGTGCAGCGCGGCGGGCCCTCCACCGGGCTGCCCACCAAGACCGAGCAGTCCGACCTGCTCCAGGCCATGTTCGGCCGCAACGGCGAGGCGCCGGTGCCGATCGTGGCCCCGCAGACCCCGTCCGACTGCTTCGCCGCCGCCGTCGAGGCGGCCCGGATCGCGCTGAAGTACCGCACCCCGGTCTTTCTGCTCTCCGACGGCTACCTGGCCAACGGCTCCGAGCCGTGGCGCCTGCCCGAGACGTCCGAACTGCCGGACCTGCGGGTCGCGTTCGCCACCGAGCCGAACCAGGAGAACGCGGACGGAACCAAGGAGTTCTGGCCGTACAAGCGCGACCCCGAGACGCTGGCCCGCCCGTGGGCGGTGCCCGGCACCCCGGGTCTTGAACACCGCATCGGCGGCATCGAGAAGGCCGACGGCATCGGGTCGATCTCCTACGACCCGGCCAACCACGACCTGATGGTGCGCACCCGCCAGGCCAAGGTGGACGGCATCGCGAAGGACATCGACCCGCTGTGGGTCGACGACGCGACCGGCGACGCCAAGGTCCTGGTGATCGGCTGGGGCTCCACCTACGGCCCGATCGCCGCGGCGGTACGCCGGGTGCGGGCCGCGGGCGGCAAGGTCGCGCAGGCCCACCTGCGCCACCTCAACCCGTTCCCGGCCAACACGGCCGAGGTGCTGCGGTCGTACGACAAGGTGATCGTCCCGGAGATGAACCTGGGTCAGCTCGCCCTGCTCCTGCGCGGCAGGTTCCTCGTGGACGCCATGTCGTACAACCAGGTTCGCGGGCTGCCGTTCAAGTCCGAGGAACTGGCCCACGTGATCCGGGAAGTGATCGAGAGTGTCTGAGTCCGCGAACGGCGCCGGCGGTTTCCCCTCGCTGGCGCTGATCCCGAAGGCCGATGCCAAGCAGTCCATGAAGGACTTCAAGTCGGACCAGGAGGTGCGCTGGTGCCCGGGCTGCGGCGACTACGCCATCCTGGCCGCCGTGCAGGGCTTCCTGCCCGAACTCGGGCTCCGCAAGGAGAACGTGGTGTGGATCTCGGGCATCGGCTGCTCCAGCCGTTTCCCGTACTACCTCAACACCTACGGCATGCACTCGATCCACGGGCGCGCGCCGGCCATCGCGACGGGTCTGGCCACCTCCCGCGAGGACCTGTCGGTGTGGGTGGTCACCGGTGACGGCGACGCGCTGTCCATCGGCGGCAACCACCTGATCCACGCGCTGCGCCGCAACGTCAACCTGAAGATCCTGCTGTTCAACAACCGGATCTACGGTCTGACCAAGGGTCAGTACTCGCCCACCTCGGAGACCGGCAAGATCACCAAGTCCACCCCGATGGGCTCGCTCGACCACCCGTTCAACCCGCTGTCGGTGGCCATCGGCGCCGAGGCGTCGTTCGTGGCCCGGTCGATCGACTCCGACCGCAAGCACCTGACCTCGGTGCTGCGCGCGGCGGCGGCGCACGAGGGCACGGCTCTCGTGGAGATCTACCAGAACTGCAACATCTTCAACGACGGCGCGTTCGAGCAGCTCAAGGACCCCGCGCAGCGCGACGACGTGACCATCCGGCTCGAACACGGGCAGCCGATCCGGTTCGGCGCGCAGGGCCAGTACGGCGTCATCCGCGGCGCGCACGGTGCCCTGGACGTGGCCGAGGTGGCCGAGGTCGGCGAGGACGCGGTGCTCGTACACGACGCGCACGCGAACAACCCGGAGCTGGCCTTCGCGCTGACCCGGCTCGGCGATCTGACGAGCAACACGCACACCCCGATCGGGGTGTTCCGCGACATCGCGCGTCCGGTCTACGACCGGCTGATGTCGGCCCAGATGGCCGAGGCGGCGACGAAGCAGGGCCCGGGCGACCTGGCCTCGCTGATCCGCGGCAACGACACCTGGACGATCGCCTAGGTCCTGTCCGGCGAACGACGCGAGACCCGAGCGGGCCCGGCACGAGCGTGTGCCGGGCCCGCTCGGGTTTGCGCCGCGCCCCCTGTTCGGCCGAGCACCCGCATGCGCTGCCCAAGACCCGGGCAGCCGTGCGGGTATGCAGTCGCCCCCGGGACCGGGCGGCCGGGCCGGTGTGCCGGCGGTCGGCGGCCCGCCCGCTCCGCTCAGCGTGGACGTCCACATCCCCGAGACGATCGGGTATCGGCTCAAGAAACGACTGCTCGGCCCGCCCCTGGTGAGTTCGCGGCTGCGCGGCGAGAAGTTGTCCAACCCGACCGCGCTGGGCGTGCTGGCCTCGGACTGCATCTCCTCGTCCGCGTACGGCACCGAGCAGATGTTGCGCGCCCTGGTGCCCTACGTCGGCGTCGCCGCCTTCACCCTGCTGCTGCCGGTCACCTACGCGATCCTCGCGGTGCTGCTCCTGCTCACCCTGTCCTACTGGGACGTGGTGAGCCTGTACACGAAGGCCGGCGGCTCCTACATCGTGGCCCGGGACAATTTCGGGCCGCGTGTCGCACAGGTCGCCTCGGTCGCGCTGCTGATCGACTACGTGGTCACCGTCGCGGTGCAGACCGCGGCCGGCACCGACGCGATCGCCTCGCTGCTGCACCTGATGTGGGGCGCCGACATCAGCCGGTGGAAGCCGGAGGTGTGCGTGGCGGTGGTCGGCGTGCTGTTCTACGGCAACCTGCGCGGAGTCCGGGAGGCCGGGCGGGCGTTCGCGCTGCCCGCGTACCTGTTCATCGGCGCGCTGGCGATCGTCTTCGCGGTGGCGCTGATCCGCTGGACGACGCACGGGTCGCTGCCCCAGGCGGACGTACACGCCGCAGGCGCGGTCCCGCTGGGCACCTCGGGCAACGGACTGCTCTACGGTGCCTCGCTGTTCGTGGTGCTGCGGGCGTTCGCCAACGGCGGGTCCTCGCTGACCGGCCTGGAGGCGCTGTCCAACAGCGTCTCCACCTTCCGCGAACCGCAGGGCCGCAACGCGCGCAAGACGCTGGTGGCGATGTCGCTGGTGCTGGCCACGCTCGTGCTCGGCATCTCGCTGCTCGCGCACGCCACGCACGCGATCCCCTACGTGGACGGCGATCCCACGGTGATCGCGCAGGAGGCGCACCTGGTGCTCGGCGGCGGGGTGCTCGGCCGGGCCGGGCTGGTCTTCGTGCAGATCGCCACCGCGCTGATCCTGTACACCGGCGCGAACACACCGTTCAACGGCTTCCCGTTCCTGGCCGACTTCGTCGCCGAGGACGCCTTCCTGCCGAAGATGTTGCGCAAGCGCGGACACCGGTTGGCCTTCTCCAACGGCATCATCCTGCTCGCGGTGCCGGCCGTGGCCCTGCTCCTGGTCACCCGGGCGAGCGTGGACTCGCTGGTCGCGCTGTACGCGATCGGCGTGTTCACCGGATTCATGATGGCGGGCGCGGGGCTGACCAAACACCACTGGACCCATCGCACCGGCCACTGGCGGGTCGGATGTGTGGTGAACGCGCTCGCGGCCGTGGTGTCCGGCACGGTCGTATTGATCTTCGCGATCACCAAGTTCACCGAGGGCGCGTGGCTGGTGGTCGTGCTCTTCCCGCTCGGCGTGTGGGCCTTGATCGGGGTCAACCGGCGTTATCGCGAGGAGGCGGCGGCCCTGGAGGAGGCGCCGGCCACCGCGGACTTCGGGCTCCGCGACCGGTCGGTGGTGGTGGTACTGGTCGACTCGCTCGACGTCGCGGTGCTCCAGGCGCTGCGCTACGCCCGCTCGTTGCGCGCCGACGACCTGCACGCGGCGCACTTCGTGCTGGACAGCCGGCATGCCCGCAAGCTGAGCACCCGCTGGGACGCCAGTCGCGCGGCCGACATCCCGCTGGAGCTGATCGAGTGCCCGGACCGGCGGCTGGCCCGCGCGGTCGTCGAACTGGCCGCGCGGGAGGTGGCGGACGGCGCTTCGGGAATCATGCTGCTGCTGCCCCGTCGCACGTATCCGCCGCTGATCGGTCGGCTGCTGCACGGGCGGACCACCGACTCGATCGCGTCCGCGCTGACCCGGGTGCCGCATGCGGTCGCCACCGTCGTGCCGTTCGACGTCGGCGCGGCGATGGCCCACCGGCCGGAGCCGGATCGGGAAGCGGCCGCGAAGTGTGTTCCCCGGCTGCTGCCGATCGTGGACGCGGAGCCGGAGCCGGTCGGCGGACCGGTCGCGTCGGTCTCGGTGGCCGCGCTGAAGTGGCGACAACATGCGGACGTGGTCGGCCGGATCCGGGCGGTGTCGCCCTCGCCGGAGACCGCGCGACCGGCCCTGGAGGTCCAGCTGTACGACGACACGGGCGGCATCCGGCTGCTCTTCCACGGCCGGCGCCGACTCGCGGGCGTGGAACCGGGCCGCCGACTGCGCGTGCGCGGGGTGGTCGGCGAGGCGGAGGGCCATCTGGCGATGTCCGATCCGACGTACGAACTGCTGCCCGAGGACGAGGAGGAGTAGCGGTCCCGGCCGCTTCGGGCGCTGCGGCCGGGTCGGCCGATCCGACTCAGCCGACCCGGCGCAGCAGGCCCAGTCGGCTCGCGGTGCGCACGATGTCGGTCGGCAGGTCGTCGCCGGCGAGCAGTTCCGACAGCGGGCGGTCGCTGCCCAGGAAGAGCCGGACGTCGGCGTCGCAGCACACGTCGATCAGGTTCACGAAACGTTGCCGGGCCTCGGCGCTCGCGGTCTTCAGCGGCGGCAGGTCGCGGATCACCCACGTGGGGTACGTCTCGGCCAGCACGAGGTAGTCGAGCGGCGAGGTCCGCCCCTCGCACAGCGCCTCGAACCCGGCCCACAACTCGTCGGGCCGGGCCGCCTCGACCAGCAGCGCGCGTTTGTTCACGGTCAGCGTCGCCGCCTCGACCGGCGTGGGCGGCACCAGGCCCTGTGCGCGCAGTTGCCCGGGATCGCCCGGCCACAACACCGCGCCCCGCGCGAACGCGCCGGCGCCGGACTCGGCCCGGGGCAGCGCCCGATAGTCCTGCGGGCCGGCGACGGTGACCACGCTCATCCGGGTCTCGATCTCCCGGATCGTCGGCTCGAACAGGTGGTGGTAGAGCGGGTTGGGCAGCAGTCCGGAGGGCGGATAGTTGGAGGTGCAGACCAGGACCACCCCCCGGGTGTGCAGTTCCCGCAGCAACCGGGTGACCAGCATCGCGTCGCCCGGGTCGTGCACGTGGAACTCGTCGAAGCAGACCAGGTCGACGTCGCCCACGAGTTCGGACACCGCCGCGTCCACCGCACTGTGCTCGTGGCCGTGGTTGTCCCGGTGCCGCCGGACCGCCTCGTGCAACTGCCGGAAGAACGCGTGGAAGTGCACCCGGGTCCGCCGGTCGGCGGGTCCGGGGACGGCGGCGAAGAAGGTGTCGAGCAGCCAGGTCTTGCCCCGCCCGACCGGCCCCCACAGGTACAGCCCCGGCGGCGTCCGGCGATGGAACAGCCCGTGCGCCCGGCCCCGACCCAGCGCGAGGCCGAGTTCGGCCAGGCGGTCGGCGGCCTGCCGCTGGGCCGGATCGAGGATGTACCCGCGCGCCCGGGCGGCCTCGTCGAAACGGCTCCGGATCGTCTCGACCGTCGTTCGCATGATCGAGATCCTAGGGTCGGGCACCGAGCGTGATCCATGGCCCCGCTTCCATCTCGCCTCAGTCCACCGGCGAGTCGTCGGATCGGACCGGAACGGCGTGGTACTCGACTTCGACATAGAACTGCCCGTTGGGCTTCTTCAGCCGCCGCACGGTGCGGTGTCCGGCGGCGCCCAACTCACGCAGCGCCTTCTGCACCCGGTACGGCCCCTCGGGCATCACGTCGGCCACGTCCTTGCCGGTGAACTTGATCCCCTCCGGCACGGCCAACATGCACGCAAGCACCCGACGGGCAAGCGGGCTGAGTCCACTGTCCGCGTCGTCGGACACGGCGCCCCACCCCCATGGCTCAGTCGACGATCGAAGCGGTGTCGAGAACGAAGCCGAAGGGATCCGGCATCGGCAGGAGTTTGCCGAAGCCGACCTCCACACGGCCCGTGTAGTTGCCCTTTTCCGGCTCGGTGAAGAGTGTCAGCTTGGATTCGGTACGGTCGATCAGGAGATAGAGCGGGATCGCGGCC
Source organism: Embleya australiensis (assembly GCF_051903075.1). Classification (NCBI taxonomy): domain Bacteria; kingdom Bacillati; phylum Actinomycetota; class Actinomycetes; order Kitasatosporales; family Streptomycetaceae; genus Embleya; species Embleya australiensis. The sequence goes on along the minus strand of NZ_CP182422.1, from coordinate 4,470,494 downwards.
TCGGCGTAGACCTGCCGTTTGGTGAACCGGTCCCGGCCGGGGGCGGTGGAGGTCACCTCGACCACCAGGAGCACCCCGTCCGACGGCATCCAGGACTCCGCGCCACGCATGGCGCCGGACGCGGTCACGGTGATGTCCGGAACGACACGATCGCCGGCCGGCGTCTGCACACCCTTGTTCATGGCGGCATCGAAACGATCGCCCACGTCGAAGCGCGCCAACTGCCTGGCCAGGCGCCAGATGAGGGTCTCGTGATCGCCGTCCGGCGGTGGTGACACCCGAGTCTCCCGGTCGATGAACTCCACGCGGTAGTCGTGCAGTCGTTCGGACAGGGCGAAGAACAACTGCAACGGATCCGGCATCGCATCGTCGTCGGTTTCCACACCATGTGTGTGCACAGCTTCGACGGACATCACACCCGTTCCTCCTCTCCCCGAGGCAACTCCTTCAGCCTAGTTTCGGGGTCGGGGGCACAGTAGACCTTCCCGGGCCATTCACCCGTTCGGGCAGATGTGCTCTCCTCTAGGGTCGCGGTATGCGTGTACAGCTGCGTCAGATCGTCGTGGATGCCCGGGAACCACGGGTGTTGGTCCGATTTTGGGCCGGTTTGCTCGGTGGGGAACCGGTGGATCGGGAGCGGGGCTGGTCGCATGTCGAGCCGGCCGGTTCGGCGCGGATGGCGTTCCAGCCGGTGCCGGAGGACAAGGCCGGGAAGAACCGGCTGCATCTGGATCTGGCGGTGGCCGACGTAGAGGCTGCCGTGGCGTTCGCGGTCTCGCTCGGGGCCACGCCGGTGGGCGAGACGGTCACCGACGAGCAGGGGTCGTTCCGGGTCATGCGCGACCCCGAGGGCAACGAGTTCTGCTTCGTCGACTGAGGTGGGGCGGCGCACGGGAAAAGGCGACGGATCGGCTCGGACCGGGAGGCGGCGGGACACAGTCGCCGCTCCGGGTGAGCCGATCCGTCGCCGGTCGGGGTCGGGTCCGCTCAGGCGGCGGTCACCACGGCCTCGCGGGCCAGTACCCGCTCGTCCGCCTGCGAGCCGCCCTTGCGCGCGAAGATCACCAGACGCATGAAGGCGAACCGGCCGATGCCCGCCAGGCCGGAGGCGGACAGGTACACCGACTGCTCGACCAGTACCCCCGCGTGCGGCCGGATCGTGTGCAGCACCAGCATCGCGGCGGTGGTGAACAGGTAGCAGACCAGCACGGTCAGCGCCGCCTTGACGTGGTCGCTCTTTCCGGGCTTGTCCTGCCCGAAGGTGAAGCGGCTGTGCAGCTCGGTGGCGATCAGGGTGGAGCCCACGGTCACCAGCGCGTTGGCGGCGGCGAACGGCATGTGGCCGGAGAGCAGGACCAGCGTCGCACTGCTCGCGAGGCCGACCCCGCCGCCGAAGACGACGAAGCGGACGAAGGAGGCGATCACTCCGGGGGGCCGGGTGGGGGCGGCGGTGCTGCTCGTGGTGTCCATGTCGAAGAGCATCCGCCGCACCGCCGGCAGCCCTCGCACAATCCGCTGACCGCCCCTGTCGGCGGCTGTCAGCCGGTGCCGGCGGTCGGCTTCGGGGCTCGGGCGCGGGTGTGGCACAGGCGCGTTTCGGCCGGCGCCGAAGTGTGGCGCGGCTAGCGTGCGGGGTCTCGGGTCGTTCGCCGGCGGGCCCGGTCCGGTTCGTGGGCCGAGGGTCGCCGGCCGCAAGCGGAGGTGGCGTGGGATGGGCAGCGGCACAGGGGTTCGGCCGGCATCGACGGCCGCGCGGGCCGTGGCCGAGCGGTTTCGGGAGGTCAACGGGGACCACCCGATGACGCCGGCCGACGACGCGTACGTGAACCGGCAGTTCGTCGAGCTGACCGAGTTGTGCGCGGCGACCGGACGGGATCCGGAACGGGTGCGCCGACTCGTGCTGGACCGGTGCCTGCCGCTGCCCTCCTACCTGCGCTCGGACGGGGCCGAGATGGTGCCGGCCGACCTGTTCGCGCTCGCCGACGCGGCCGGCGGCCCGGACCGGCTCCGGGCCTGGTTCGTCGGGCACTGGGCCGACCCGGTCGAGGGCGAGGACGAGTGGGCCGGCTACCTCAGCGGGCAGTACGTCTGCCTGCACTCCGTCTCCCCCACCACGATCCGGCGCAAGAGCGAGCTGATGGCCGCGATCGACGCCGCCCTGGCCGCTCCCGCGCCCGACGATCCGGCCTGGCGCGCCGCACTCCACCGGTCGATCGACGACCTGGACGCCCTGGAGCCGGACTTCACCGCCTACGACCGCCTCCGCTTCGGCGGCCCGGTCTCCCGCGACACCCACATCACCGCATCCCGCGCCCGCCACCCGCGCACTCCCTGATCGGGGCCGCGCCGAGCGGCCTCACGACCCCGGTCGCACCGCCCGCAGCGCATCGACCAGTCCGTGTCCGTGGAACGAGTCGACCTCCCCCGACGCGGTACACGACCCCGCACACGGCAGCCGAGTCGCGGTGGCGGCCAGCCGGGCCGCGATCGTGTCCGGGCCCCACTCCGGGTGCTCGGACACGATCAGCGCGGCCACCCCGCTCACCGCGGGCGCCGCCATCGAGGTGCCCTCCTTCCGGGCCCACCCGCCGTCGCGCGCGGTGGACAAGACGCCCTCGCCGCCGGCCGAGCCGTTCCCGCCGGGCCCGGCCAGATCCACCACGCCCAGGCCGGTGTTCGAGTAGCCGGCCCGCCGACCGTCCGCGCCGACCGCCGCGACCGTGACCACACCCGGGAGTTCGGCGGGCGCCATCCGACACGCGTCGGTGACCGGGCGCGGCGGGACCGGCCGGCTCGCCGCGTCGTTCGGGCTGTACGGGTCCACCGTCTTGTGCGCGAGGTCGTAGTCGTCGTTGCCCGCCGCGGCGATCGACAACACGCCGCGCTCCGCCGCGTACGCCGCCGCCCGACGGATGCCCTCGTACGCCACCGCCTGGTCCTGGTCGTCCGGACACATCAGCCACCACGGGTCGTTGTAGTAGCTGTGGTTGGCGATCCTCAGCCCCCGCGCGGCGTGCTCGGCCAGCCATACGAACCCGCATACGCTCGCCTCGGCGTGGAACATCGTGTCCGCGTCGCCGACCCGCACCGCCGCGATCCGCACCCTCGGCGCCACCCCGACCACGCCGATGCCGTTGCGCGCCGCCGCGATCGTGCCCGCCACATGCGTCCCGTGGTCGGAGCGCGGCGCCCGCCACGCCGCGCCCTCCCGGATCGGCCGGCCCGTCGAACAGTCCACCGACAACTCCGCGTCGAAGTTCGGCGCCAGGTCGGGATGCCGATCGTCCACCCCGGAGTCGACCACCGCGACCGCCACATCGGGGCTGCCCTCGGTGATCCGCTGCGCCTCGTACGCGTGCACCATGGCCAGGTTCCACTGCGTGGCCTCCGCCGGATCCTCGACCGCGCCGCCACCGCGCGCGGCCGGCCCACCGTGCGCCCCGATCGGCGCCGTCCGGGTGGCCCCCACCCGTGCCACGCCCGGCCGCCCCCGCACCGCCGCCGCGAAGCCCGGCCCGCCGTGCGCCACGACCACCCCGATCCGCCCGTACGCCCCGACCACCGTGCCGCCTGCCCGCCGCACCGCCGACTCCACGAGCACCGTCCCGGCCGGCCCCGGCTCGCGGGTCAGCACCAGGTAGGAGTAGGTCTCCGCGGGCGCCTCGACCGACCCCTTCGACGCCGCCGACACCGCCCGCGTGGGCACCGTCCCGAGCAACACGACGCCGGCCGCCGACAGCATCGCGATCGCCACACGCATCCTCATAACGGCCCACATGCACATGTACCGCCCGAACCAACCCGGCATTCACCCGGACGAGTTGCCCACCCACCGACTCCGAACCGGCCCCGAACAGCCGGCATCGGGCAACCGGCACCGAACGCCGGCGGGCGCCGAGCGAGCCGGTCCCCCGGCCCACCCGACGCCCGCCGGCGGCGACGCCCCGTCTCACGTGGTGATGTCGCGCTCGTTCAGCCGAGCCCACGCCGCCGCGCCGAAGACCGCCGCGTACGCCGCCTGCATCCCGAGGTTGCGCAGGATCTCGCCGGTCGGGATCGGATTGCGCAGCAGGTCCCCGAAGCTCATCCACGCATCGGTGAACAACCACGGGTGCAGGCCCGACAGCTGCGGGATCCCGGTCAGGATCGCGGTCACGATCACCACGCCCACCGTGGTCGCCATCGCCGCCACCGGCACCGTGGTCAGCGTGGACACGAACAGCCCGATCGCGGCCAGGCCGACCAGCGAGGCGGCCACGCACAGCGCGATCAACACCGCCCGCCACGACGCCTCGACCATCGAGATCGAATCCCCGGTCAGCAGCGGCACATCGCCCATCGGGAACAACGCGGCGCCGACCGCCAGCGCGGACAGCGCGATGGTGAGCGTCGCGGCCAGACAGAACGTCAGCACGCCGGCGAACTTCACAAGCAGCAGTCGGGTCCGCCCGGCCGGCGCGACCAGCAGGTAGCGCAGCGTCCCGCCGTGCGCCTCCCCCGCGATCGAGTCGCCCGCGACCACGCCGACGGTCATCGGCAGGAAGAACGGCAACGCGGCGGCCAGCGACGCGAAGACCAGGAACAGCCCGTTGCCGGTGACCTGGTTCACGAAGTCCATCGTCCCGCCGTCGCCGCCGCCGCGCGAGGAACCCCCGTCGTGGAAGTAGCGCAGCGCGACCCCGAGCAACACCGGCACCAGGGCCAGGAAGCCCAGCATCGCGGCCGTCCGCGGCCGCAGGAACACCAACCGCAGCTCGCTGCGCATCAGTCCGCGCAGCCGCGGCAGCCGTTCGGCGCCGAACGACCCGGTATCCGCCGTCGGGTGCTCGAACGCGGGCGACAGGACACCCGTCTTGGGCAGTGCGTCAGTCGGTGACATCGAAGCCTTCCCCGGTCAGGGCGACGAACGCGTCCTCCAGGGACGGCCGCGCGAGGGTGAACGATCGGACCCGGATGTCGGCGCGCACCAGCGCCGCGCAGATCTCGTCCGGCTCCAGCGCGGGCGGGTCGGCCTCCACCCCGTCGTCGGTGGTGACCACGTCGGTCGCGCCGAGCCGCCGCAACACCACGACCGCCGCCTCCGCGTCGGGAGTCGTGACGAGCAGGCGGGCCCGGGTACCGGCGCGCAACGATTCGACGGTGCCCTGGGTGATCAGCCGCCCGTGGCTCATCACCGCGACGTCCGTGCACACCTGCTCGATCTCGTCCAGCAGGTGCGAGGACAGGAACACCGTGGTGCCGTCCGCGGCCAGCCCGCGAATCAGCGTGCGGATCTCGCGCATCCCCTGCGGGTCCAGGCCGTTGGTCGGCTCGTCCAGGACCAGCAGGTCGCGCGGGCGCAGCAGCGCGGAGGCGATGCCGAGCCGCTGCTTCATGCCGAGCGAGTACGCCCGCGCCTTGCGGCCGGCCACCGCAGTCAGGCCGACCTTCGCCAACGCCGCGTCCACCCGGGCATTGCGGGTCCGGGGGTCGGACGTGGGGTCGGCGGCGTCCAGCCGGTCCAGGTTCTGCCGACCGGTCAGGAAGCCGTAGTGGGCCGGGCCCTCGATCAGCGCGCCGACCCGGGGCAGGACCTGCCCGACGGCCGCCGGCATGGGGCCGTCGAGCAGGGTGACCGTGCCGCCGGTGGGCCGGATCAGCCCGAGCAACATCCGGATGGTGGTGGTCTTGCCGGATCCGTTGGGCCCGAGGAACCCGAAGACGGAGCCGGCGGGGACGGTCAGGTCGAGGCCGTCCACGGCGAGCCGGTCCCGGCCGTAGCGCTTGGACAGCCCCTCGGTACGGATCGCCGCGGTTCCGACCGCCGTGGACGCGGTCATCGCTGTGCCGCGATCCGCTGGAGCGTGTCCGCGTCGACCGCGCCGGCGAAGACCCGGCCCGAGTCGGTGGTCAACACGTTCAGCAACCGGGTGTTGATCAGCGTCCCACCCGGTACCGGCTTGCCCAGCTTGCCGAGCAACCCGGTGACGTCCTTGCCGTCCTTCCCATCCTGGCCCTTGGCCCCGGCGGGCAGTTCGACCACGGTGGTCCACCCCTCGCCCAGCAGACCGGGCGCGGGCCGCTCACCGTTCGGCGCCGGCGGTGCGGTGGGCTTCTCGGGCGCCGCCTCGTGCGCGGGGGCCTCGGTGACCCGGGCGCCGGCCGGCGGCTTGAAGTCGAACGTGCCGGCGGCCGGCTTGTCGTAGGAGACCTGCTCGAAGCCGATGTCGACGGCCGGCTTGCCGCCCTTGACGGTGTCCACGGTGACCCGAAGCGGCACCCCGGTCTTCGCGTCCACGAACACCGTCGCGGCGGCGATCAGGCTGCCCTGCGCCTTGGGCGCGAAGCGCAGCTTGTACACGTCGTGCCCGGCGACCCGGGCGGTGCCGTCGACCCGGACGTCGGTGCTCGGGCCGACCAGGTCGAGCAGTTGGCGGGCCGCGTCCTGCGGGGTGGTCGGCACCAGCGACGCCACGTCGGGGCGCGTCGCGTCGATCGTGGCGTGTGTCACGGCGTGCGCGCGGCTGTCGTAGGTCCATACGTCGCGGCCGTTGTGCACGACGTTGTACTCGGACAGATCGGCCATGATGCCGATCCGCTGCCGGTCCGGGCCGTCCAGGGCCACCTGGAGCTTGTTGGTGCCCGAGAGCAGCGCCTGCGGGCCACCGCCGCCCTTGCCCGGGAGGGCCGGCAGGCCCAGGTCGGTGTCGATGCGGACGGTGCCGGTCAGCGCGTCGGCCCGCGCTGCGGCGACCTTGGCGACGAGTTGTTCGGCGGTGACGTCGGGCAGTCCCGGTCGCCCGTCGTCGGCGAACGCGGCCGGTCCGATGGTGACCGCGCCGACGGCGGCGGCCGCGATCGCGGCCGGCACGGCGAAGCGCCACGGCACGGATCGGCGGGTGGTGCTGGTCATGACAGGTGCCCCCTGATGCGAGTGTCCAGTGCGACACATCAAGAGGACCATCGCGGTCACCCACCCGGCGTCGCCCGTACGTCACCGGAAAACGTCACCCTCGGGGCGCCCCGCGCCCGAAAGCCTGGGACTTCAAGCTGACCCACAACACCTCGCACTACTCCCGGGGGAGCAGTCGGGGTGTAATCCGCAGCCGTACACCGAAACGCGACGGGTGGGCGGGCGGGCAAACCGAACAACCAATACGCACCCGCAGCACACCCCTAAGCGCTGCGTTCCACCACAAGTTCGCACAAAGACGACAAAGCCCGCTTGGCGCTGCAATCCGGCAAAGGAGCCAAAACCTCTCGAGCCTCCTCGGCATAACGCCGAGTATCCTCACGGGCCTTGGCAAGCGCCGGATGCCCGCGCAAAAGCGACAGCGCCTCCGCGTGCTCGTCGTCGTCCGTGATCGGCCCGTCGAGCAGTTCGAGCAGGTGCCGGTCGGCCGCCGGGGACGAGCCCGCCACCCCCGCACGCAGGTGCAACACCGGCAGTGTCGGCACCCCTTCGCGCAGATCCGTGCCCGGGGTCTTGCCCGACTCGGTCGCCTCGCTGGCGATGTCGAGCACGTCGTCGGCCAGTTGGAAGGCCACGCCGAACCGCTCGCCGTAGCGGGTCAGGATGTCCACCACGTGCTCGTCGGCGCCCGCGAACATCGCGCCGAACTGCCCCGAGGCGGCGATCAGCGAGCCGGTCTTGTCCGCCATCACCGACAGGTAGTGCTCGACCGGGTCGTCGCCCATCGCCGGGCCGACCGTCTCGCGGATCTGGCCGGTCACCAGTCGGGCGAACGCGCGGGCCTGGATCCGCACCGCCTCGTTGCCCAGGTCGGCGACGATCTCCGAGGCCCGGGCGAACAGGAAGTCGCCGGTCAGGATCGCCACCGAGTTGTCCCACCGGGAGTTCGCGCTGGGCGCCCCGCGCCGCAGCGGCGCCTCGTCCATCACGTCGTCGTGGTACAGCGTGGCCAGGTGCGTCAGTTCGCACACCACCGCCGCCGGCACCACGCCCGGGGCCTGCCAGTCGCCGAATTGGGCGGCGAGCAGCACCAGCAGGGGCCGGAACCGCTTGCCGCCCGCCTCGACGAGGTGTCGCGAGGTCTGCGTCAGGTAGGGGAACTCGCTCTTGGTGGCCGCCAGGAGCTCCTGCTCCACGGCGGCCATCCCCGCCCTGATGTCGGCGTCGAGAGTTTCGTCCGTGACGCTCAGCCCGAAGGGCCCCACGATCGCCATGACGGTTCTCTCCTGTCGATCACGCAGAGTCTCTGCGTCGTGCTCAATGGACGAACAAGGCTGCCTTGTCCGCGAGGTCCAGTACCGGCTGCGGGAGGATGCCAAGGACCACGGTAACGGCTACCCCGAGCGCGATGGCAGCGGTGGTCATCACGCTCGGTACGACGACCGTCGGACCGTCGGCCTTGGGCTCCGAGAAGAACATCAGCACGATGACCCGCACGTAGAAGAACGCGGCGATCGCGCTGCACAGCACACCGACCACCACGAGGCTGCCCGCGCCGCCGCGCGCCGCCGCCTGGAAGACCGCGAACTTTCCGGCGAAACCGCTGGTCAACGGGATACCGGCAAAGGCGAGCAGGAACAGTGCGAACACTCCTGCGACCAGCGGGGAACGCCTGCCCAGACCCGCCCAGTGGGACAGATGGGTCGCCTCGCCGCGCGCGTCCCGTACCAGGGTGACCACCGCGAACGCACCCAGAGTGACGAATCCGTAGGCCACAAGGTAGAACATCGTGGACGACACGCCCGCGTCGTTCATCGCGATCATTCCGGTCAGGATGAAACCCGCGTGGGCGATCGACGAGTAGGCGAGCAGCCGCTTCACGTCGGTCTGGGTGATCGCGATGACCGCGCCCGCGACCATGGTCGCGATCGCGACGCCGATCATCACCGGCCGCCAGTCCCAGCGCATGCCCGGCAGCGCGACGTAGAAGAAGCGCATCATCGCGCCGAACGCGGCCACCTTGGTGGCCGCCGCCATGAACCCGGTGATCGGGGTCGGCGCGCCCTGGTACACATCCGGCGTCCAGGAGTGGAACGGCACCGCGCCGACCTTGAACAGCAGGCCGACCGCCACCATCGCGAGCCCGATCAGCAGCAGCGCGTCGTTGTCCATCGCGCCGGCCGAGGCCACCCCGATCTTGTCCAGCGAGACGCTGCCCGAATAGCCGTAGAGCATGGCCACGCCGAACAGGAAGAACGCCGAGGAGAACGCGCCGAGCAGGAAGTACTTGAGCGCGGCCTCCTGGGAGAGCAGCCGGTTGCGCCGGGCCAGCCCGCACAGCAGGTAGAGCGGCAGGGACAGGATCTCCAGCGCGACGAACATCATCAGCAGGTCGTTCGCCGCCGGGAAGAGCAGCATGCCCACCAGGGAGAACATGGCCAGCGGGTAGACCTCGGTCTGCGTCCACCCGGCCGCCGCGGCGTCCTTCTCCTGCTGCGAGCCGGGCGCGGCCGCGGCCTGCGGGGCGAACGCGTCGCCGCCGGCCGGTTCCAGTTTGCGCTCGCCGATCAGCAGCACCGAGGCGATGCCGATCAGGAGCAGCGTTCCCTGGAGGAACAGTGACGGGCCGTCGACGGCGATCGCGCCCATCGCGGTGATGCTGCCCCGGTGGTCGTCGGGCAGGTCCCGGGCCAGCCACACGATCGCGCCGAACGCGGCGATCATGCCGACCAGGGCCACGGTGAGCTGGGCGCGGTAGCGGGCCGGTCGGGGCAGGAACGCCTCGATCAGCACGCCGACCACGGCCACGCCCGCGATGATCAGGACCGGCGAGAGCTTGCCGTACTCGATGGTGGGCGCGTCCACCTTCGTCACGGCGAGCGTTGCCGCTGCGGCGGTGCTCATGCTCACTTGGAGCCTCCAGTGGTGTGCGCCTCGGTGCCCGCGGCCTGTTCGATGGGCTTGGTGGGCGCCGGGTCCTTCTGCTCCACCCGGCTGAGCGTGTGGTCCACGGCCGGGTTCACCGCGTCGAGCACCGGCTTCGGGTAGACGCCGAGCACGAGCAGGAACGCGATCAGCGGTACCACGACCGCCAGTTCGCGCGGCACCAGGTCGCGAAGCTTCTCGTTCCCGGGCCGGACCGGACCGGTCATCGTGCGTTGGTACAGGACGAGCACGTACAGGGCGGCGAGCACGATGCCGGTGGTGGCGAAGATCGCGGCCACCTTGTACTTCGTGAACGCGCCCACCAACACCAGGAACTCGCTGACGAACGGGGCGAGTCCCGGCATGGACAGGGTCGCGAGTCCGGCCACCAGGAACGTACCCGCGAGGATGGGGGCGACCTTTTGCACACCGCCGAAGTCGGCGATCGTCTTGCTGCCGCGGCGCGAGATCAGGAAGCCCGCGATCAGCAGCAGGGCCGCGGTGGAGAAGCCGTGGTTGACCATGTACAGCGTCGCGCCCGACTGACCCTGGCTGGTCATCACGAAGATGCCCAGGATGATGAAGCCGAAGTGCGAGATGGACGTGTACGCGATCAGCCGCTTGATGTCGGTCTGGCCGACCGCGAGCAGCGCGCCGTAGATGATCCCGATCACCGCGAGGGTGATCACCACCGGGGCGAAGTACTTCGACGCGTCCGGGAAGATCTCCAGGCAGAACCGGAGCATCGCGAACGTGCCGACCTTGTCCACCATCGCGGTGACCAGGACCGCGACACCGGGGGTGGCCTCGGTCATGGTGTCCGGCAGCCAGGTGTGGAACGGCCACAGCGGGGCCTTGATCGCGAACGCGAACATGAAGCCCAGGAACAGCGCCTTCTCCGCGGTCGGATCGATGTCCAGCTGACCGGTGGCGACCGCCTGCGAGATCTTCACGAAGTCGAAGGTGCCATGCCCGTCGACGCCGATGCCCTGGTTGGCGGTGGCCACGTACAGGCCCACCACCGCGGCCAGCATGACCAAGCCGCCGAGCAGGTTGTACAGCAGGAACTTGACCGCCGCGTAGGAGCGTTGCGCGCCGCCGAAGCCACCGATCAGGAAGTACATCGGGATCAGCATGGCTTCGAAGAAGACGTAGAACATGAACACGTCGGTGGCCGCGAAGGACACCACGACCATCGCCTCGACGAGCAGCATCAGCGCGAAGAACGCGTGCGTGCTGCGCGGCGCGGGCCGGCCCGTGCCCGCCGAGCCGTCGGCGCCCACCGGCGCGTCGTCCGCGTCGTGCCACGAGGCCAGGATCAGCAGCGGCATCAGCACCGCGGTGAGCAGGATCAGCACCAGGCCGATCCCGTCCACGCCCAGCGACCAGCGCACCCCGAACGAGGAGATCCAGCTGTAGCTCTCGGTGATCTGGAAACGTCCGCCGTCGTTGTCGAACTTGGTCGCCACCACCACGGCGACGGCCAGCGTGAGCAGGCTGAACAGCAGCGCCACGTTCTTGGCGAGCCTGCGTTTGCCGGCCGGTACGGCGGCGACGCACAGGCCGCCGACGAACGGCAGCGCCGCGAGCGTCGTCAGCCAGGGAAAGTGGCCGTTCATCGAAGTCCCTCCGCCTGGACGCCTACCGTGTGGGCGATCCGAATTCGGGTCGGCATCGTCGTCATCACGCCATCCGAGCCATCAGCGTGCAGGCCACGACCAGCAGCGTGCCGCCGAACATGGACAGCGCGTACGTGCGGACGAACCCGGTCTGTACCCGGCGCACCCGCGCCGAGGTGCCGCCGACGAAGGCCGCGAGGCCGCCGACGAATCCGTCCACGCCCCTGTTGTCGAACCACACGAGCAGGCGGGTCAGATACTGCCCGGGCCGCATGACCAGGCCCTCGTTGATCGCGTCCTGGTACAGGTCGCGGCGGGCCGCCGCGGTGACCGGGCTCGCCGCCGGCGCCACCGAGGGCACCTCGCGGCGGGCGTACTGGAGGTAGGCGACCGCCGTGCCGAGGGCGACCATCGCGATCGCCATGCCGGTCACCGCCCACTCGCTCATCGGCAGGTCGCCGTGCGAGAACCCGGTGACGGGGGTCAGCCACTTCACGAACGAGTCGTTCAGCGCGAACAGGCCGCCGGCGAACACCGATCCGAAGGCCAGCAGGATCATCGGACCGGTCATCGAGACCGGCGACTCGTGCGGGTGCGGCTCGTGCCAGTCGGCCGGCGCGCCCGCGGGCGCCTCCTTCCAGCGTTCCTTGCCGAAGAAGGTCATCAGCATCACGCGCGTCATGTAGTACGCGGTGAGCCCGGCCGCGAGCAGGGTGACCGCGCCCAGGATCCAGCCGGAGGTGCCGCCCTTGGCGAACGCCGCCTCGATGATCTTGTCCTTGGAGAAGAACCCGGACAGCAGCGGGAATCCGATGATCGCCAGATAGCCCAGGCCGAAGGTGACGAAGGTGATCGGCATGTACGTGCGCAGGCCGCCGTAGCGGCGCATGTCCACCTCGTCGTTCATGCCGTGCATGACCGAGCCCGCGCCGAGGAACAGCCCGGCCTTGAAGAAGCCGTGCGTGACCAGGTGCATGATCGCGAACGCGTAGCCGATCGGACCCAGGCCGGCGGCCAGGATCATGTAGCCGATCTGGCTCATCGTGGAGGCGGCCAACGCCTTCTTGATGTCGTCCTTGGCGCAGCCCACGATCGCCCCGAACAGCACGGTGATCGCGCCGACGATGGTGACCGCGAGCTGCGCGTCGGGCGAGGCGTTGAAGATCTCCGCCGAGCGGGTGATCAGGTACACGCCCGCGGTGACCATGGTCGCCGCGTGGATCAGCGCGGAGACCGGGGTCGGACCCTCCATCGCGTCGCCGAGCCAGGCCTGGAGCGGGAATTGCGCCGACTTGCCGCAGGCGGCGAGCAGCAACATCAGGCCGATCGCGGTCATCGTGCCGTCGCTCGCGGTCGCGCTGCCGCCGAGCACGTCCGCGAAGGAGAAGGTGCCGAACGTGGTGAACATCAGGAAGATCGCCACGGCCAGACCGAAGTCGCCGACGCGGTTCATGATGAACGCCTTCTTGGCGGCGGTCGCGGCGCTCGGCTTGTGCTGCCAGAACCCGATCAGCAGGTAGGAGGCAAGCCCGACGCCCTCCCAACCGACGTACAGCAGAAGGTAGTTGTTCGCCAGCACCAGCAGCAGCATCGCGGCGACGAACAGGTTCAGGTAGGCGAAGAAGCGCCGACGGTTCTCGTCGTGCGCCATGTAGCCGATCGAGTAGATGTGGATCAGCGAACCCACACCGGTGATCAGCAGCACGAACACCATGGACAACTGGTCCAGGTGCAGGCCGATGTCGGCCTGGAACTCGTTGACCGGCGCCCAGGTCCACAGGTGCTGGTCCACCGAGCGGCCGGTGCCGGACTTGTCGAGCATGGTCACGAACATCAGCACGCCGACCACGAACGACCCGAGGGCGAGCGCGGTGGCGAGGATGTGTCCGAAGGGGTTGGTCCGCTTGCCGCCGACCAGCAGCAACACCGCGCCGAGCAACGGCAGTCCGACGACCAGCCACAGCGCCGAGAAGGCACCGGAGGCGGCCGTGGAGTGCAGCCCGCCGCCGCCCTCGTTGGCGAGCAGGGCGCCGGAGGCCAGGGAGGAGGTTTCGATCACCGGTTCCGACCTACCACTTCATGAGGCTGGCGTCGTCGACCGAGGCCGAACGGCGGCTGCGGAAGATGGCGATGATGATGGACAGTCCGACCACGACCTCGCAGGCGGCGACGACCATCGTGAAGAACGCGATGATCTGGCCGTCGAGGTTGTCGTGCATGCGGCCGAACGTCACGAACGCGAGGTTGCAGGCGTTCAGCATCAGTTCGACGCACATGAACACGACGATCGCGTTGCGCCGGAGCAGCACCCCGGCCGCGCCGATGGTGAACAACAGCGCGGACAGGTACAGGTAGTTCACCGGGTTCACGAGCGCCCCTCCTTCGAACCGGCGCCGGCGCCGACCTCGTCGCCCGAGCCCGGGTCGGGGTCCTCGTGCTCCTGGCGGGCGGTGGGCACCGGCGCGGACGCGGGCGCGTCCGACTCGTCCGGCCACGCCTCGTCGTCATCGTCGGCGCCCGCGCTCTCCAACGCGGCCACGCTGTGCACCGCCTCGGCGCTGACGTCGCGGATCTGACCGCGCGCCCGCAGTGTGCCGTTGATCGACAACTCCGAGACGCTGCCGTCGGGGAGCAGCGCGGGTACGTCCACCGCGTTGTGCCGGGCGTACACCCCGGGCGTGGGCAGCGGGGCGACCTGCTTGTTGTCCCGCACCCGCTCCTCGGACAACTCGCGCTGGGTCTTGCGCGGCACCAGGCGCTCGCGGTGCGCGAGCACCATCGCGCCGACCGCCGCGGTGATCAGCAGCGCGCTGGTCATCTCGAAGGCCCAGATGTACTTGGTGAAGATCTGGTGCGCCAGTCCCTGCACGTTGCCCTGGGAGACCGCGCGCAGCGCCTCGTCGTCGGTCTCCGCCGGGTATACCGGGCGGCTGCCGGCCGACTTGGTCGCCAGCGCGGTGAAGTGGGTGATCGAGGCGTTGGCGATGGCCGCCGTCAGCAGGATGCCGAAGCCCAGGCCGAGCCCGGCGGCGGCGATCCGCTGACCCTTGAGGGTCTCCTTGAGCGAGTCCACCGAAGAGACGCCGACCAGCATCAGCACGAACAGGAACAACATCATGATCGCGCCGGTGTAGACCACGATCTGCACGATGCCCAGGAACACCGCGCCCTGGGCCAGGTAGAAGATCGCCAGGCACATCATCGTGGTGACCAGCGCGAGCGCGCTGTGCACCGCCTTCTTCATGAAGACGGTCGCCAGGGCGCCGATCAGCGCGACGGCCGCGAGCACCCAGAACTGCAGCGCCTCGCCGGTGGAGGTCTTGGTGACCTCGGCCGCGAAGTCCATTCCGGGGCTCATCGGCCCGCCTCCGTCCCCTGCGCGCCCGCCTCGGCCGGCTCACCGGACCGCCCCTGGGTCACCGTGCCGGGTGCGGCGCCGGTGATCTTGCCCAGGTAGTAGTCGGTGTCGGTGGTACCCGGGTACATCTCGTGCGGCGCGGGAACCATGCCCTCGTACAGCGGCGCGAGCAGCTGTTCCTTGGTGAAGATCAGGCTCGCCCGGCTGGTGTCGGCCAGCTCGAACTCGTTGGTCATGGTGAGCGCCCGGGTCGGGCAGGCCTCGATGCACAGACCGCAGAAGATGCAGCGCAGGTAGTTGATCTGGTAGTTGCGGCCGTACCGCTCACCGGGCGAGAAACGTTCCTCGTCGGTGTTGTCGGCACCCTCCACGAAGATCGCGTCGGCGGGACACGCCCACGCGCACAGTTCGCAGCCGATGCACTTCTCCAGGCCGTCGGCGTACCGGTTGAGCTGGTGCCGGCCGTGGAATCGCGGTGCGGTGACCTTCTTCTCGTACGGGTAGTACTCGGTGTTCGCCTTCTTGAACATCGTCGCGAAGGTGACACCGAACCCCGCGACCGGTCCGAGGAACTTGGGCACGGGTCTATGCCTCTCCTTCAGTGCGGTCGGCCGGGAGCTCCGCCGCCGGCGCGCCGACCGGCTCCGGTCTGCGCACGTTGCGGCGCGGCACCGGCGGGAGTTGCTGGCCCGGCATGGGCGGTACGGGGAACCCGCCCGCCATCGGGTCGAACGTTTCGGGACCGGCGGCCTTCGCGGCGGCCTCCTCGGCCTCCGCGTCCTTGTTCGGGGTAACCGCGTCCCACAGGATCGACAGCAGGAGCAGCGCGACCACGCCGCCCGCGACCCACAGCACGATCCGGGACTGCTCGTAGCCCTCGTTCTTGAGCGCGCGCACGGTGGCGACCAGCATCAGCCACACCAGCGAGAGCGGGATCAGCACCTTCCAGCCGATCTTCATGAACTGGTCGTAGCGGAACCGGGGCAGCGTGCCGCGCAGCCAGATGAAGACGAAGATGAACGCCTGGACCTTGAGGAAGTACCACAGGAACGGCCACCAGCCGGAGTTGGCGCCGTCCCACACCGCGGTGATCGGCCAGGGGGCCAGGTAGCCGCCGAGGAACAGGGTGGTCGCCAGCGAGCTGACCACGACCATGTTCACGTACTCGGCGAGGAAGAACAGCGCGAACTTCAGCGACGAGTACTCGGTGTGGAAGCCGCCGACCAGCTCGCCCTCGGCCTCGGGCAGGTCGAACGGCGCCCGGTTGGTCTCGCCGATCATCGCGACGACGTAGATGATGAACGAGACCGGCAGCAGGATCGCGTACCAGGTGTCCTGCTGCGCGGCGACGATCTCCGAGGTGGACATCGAGCCGGAGTAGAGGAACACCGCCGCGAAGGACAGGCCCATCGCGATCTCGTAGGAGATCATCTGGGCCGAGCTGCGCAGCCCGCCGAGCAGCGGGTAGGTCGAGCCGGAGGACCAGCCCGCGAGCACGATGCCGTAGATGCCCACGGACGCGACCGCGAGGATGTAGAGGACCGCGACCGGCAGGTCGGTCAGTTGCAGGTGCGTGCGGTGCCCGAAGATGGAGACCTCGGGGCCGAAGGGGATCACCGCGAACGCCATGAACGCCGGGACCATCGCCACGATCGGGGCGATGATGTAGACGGCCTTGTCGGCGCCCTTGACGGTGATGTCCTCCTTGAGCGCGAGCTTCACGCCGTCCGCGAGGGACTGGAGCAGGCCCTGCGGGCCGGTGTACTTGGGCCCGATGCGCATCTGCATCCAGGCCACGACCTTGCGTTCCCACCAGATCGCGAACAGCGTCATGACGACGCAGAACGCGAAGATGAGCACCGCCTTGAGCAGGATCAGCCACCAGACGTCGGTACCGAACCCGACCGCGGCGAGCTGCATGCCGCTGTCCGTCACCGCTCCTCCTCATGAACGTGTGCGGTCCGACCGTTGAGGCCGGTGTTGTCGGGCGGGCCCTGCGCGGACGCGAGGTCGAGCACCGCCGGGCGGATCCGGACCACCTCGCCGGGGGCGACCCGCAGTGCGCGACGCACCGGGGAGCCGGGCGAGTTCGCGGGCAGGAACACCACGCGCTCGGTCATGTCGGTGATGCGCAGCGGCAACGTGACCTCCCCGTGCAACGAGGTCACGGTGACGCCGCCGCCGTCCTCGGCGCCGATCTCGGCGGCCGTGGACGCGCAGAGCCGGACCACCGGCGCGCGCCGGGTGCCCGCCAGATGGGGTTCGCCGTCCTGGCCGCGTCCCTCGTCCAGGAGCAGGCGCCAGGAGGCGAGTACGGCCTCGCCCGCGCCGGGGCGCGGGAGTTCGCGGGCGCGGCCCTCGGGGGCGGGGCCGCGGTCGCCGGTCCACCGGCCGAGGCGGCGCAGTTCGCGCCGGGCGGCGGTGAGCGAGGGCAGCTCGATCGGGGTGCCCTCGCGCTGTTCGGCCATCGCCTCGGCGATCGCGTCCAGCACCCGCAGGTCGGACATGACCGCGGCCAGGTCGCCGCCGAGCTGGTCCTTCTTCAGGACGGTGGCGAACGGGCGTTCGCGGCCCTCCCAGTCGACGAAGGTGCCGGGCTTCTCGGCGGCGGCGGCGACGGGGAAGACCACGTCGGCGCGCTCGGTGACCGCGCTGTGCCGCAGTTCGAGGCTGACCACGAAGCGGGCCGCGTCCAG
This sequence comes from Embleya australiensis, assembly GCF_051903075.1. Classification (NCBI taxonomy): domain Bacteria; kingdom Bacillati; phylum Actinomycetota; class Actinomycetes; order Kitasatosporales; family Streptomycetaceae; genus Embleya; species Embleya australiensis. Next base: position 4,453,004 of record NZ_CP182422.1, on the reverse strand, counting down.
GGCGGCCAGCGCGGCGGTCGGGTCGGGCAGGTCGTCCACCTCGACGCCGCCGACCACGAGTGCGGCCAGGCGCTGTTCGCGGGCGGCGGTCAGGATCGCGGTGGTGTCCAGGCCGTAGCCGGCGGGCAGCGCGGCGACCCCCCAGGCCGCGGCCACCTCGGCGCGCGCCTCGGGGTGGTCGACCGGCCGGCCGCCCGGCAGCAGGTTGTACAGCGCGCCCGCGTCCGCCGCGCCGCGCTCACCGGCGCGCCGGGGCACCCAGGCGAGTCGGGCGCCGGTGCGCCCGGCCAGCGCGCTCGCCGCGGCGAGGGCGCCCGGCACGCCGGCGAGGCGTTCGCCGAGCAGCACCACCGCGCCCGGCTTGCGCAACACCTCGGCCGCGCCGCGGGCCAGTTCGCCGGCGACCTCCGGGTCGGCGAGGGCACAGAGCCATTCGGTCTCGGTGCCGGGGGCGGCCCGCAGCAGCGTGCCGCCCATCCGGGTCAGCCCGGAGGAGGCGAACGGCGCGACGCCGTACACCTTCAGGCCCTTGCGCGATGCCTTGCGCAGCCGCAGGAAGACGATCGGCGACTCGTCCTCGGGTTCGAAGCCGACCAGGAGCACGCCGGGGGCCTTCTCCAGGTCGGCGTAGGTAACCCCGAGCCCGGTGCCGGCCACCCGCTGGGCCAGGAACTCGGCCTCCTCGGCGGAGTGTTCGCGGGCGCGGAAGTCGATGTCGTTGCTGTCGAGCGCGACCCGGGCGAACTTGCCGTAGGCGTAGGCGTCTTCGAGGGTTGCCCGGCCGCCGACCAGGACCCCGGCGCTGCCCCGGGCGGCGGCGAGCCCGCGCGCGGCCACGCCCAGTGCCTCGGACCAGGACGCGGGAACCAGTTCGCCGCTCTCCTCGTCCCGGATCAGTGGGGAGGTGAGCCGGTCCTGACGGGTGGCGTAGCGGAACGCGAAGCGGCCCTTGTCGCAGTTCCATTCCTCGTTGACCTCGGGCTCGTCGCCCGCGAGCCGGCGCAGCACCTTGCCCCGGCGGTGGTCGGCGCGCAGCGAGCACCCGGACGCGCAGTGCTCGCACGTGGTCGGGGAGGACACCAGGTCGAACGGCCGGGCGCGGAAGCGGTACGCGGCCGAGGTGAGGGCGCCGACCGGGCAGATCTGGATGGTGTTGCCGGAGAAGTAGGACTCGAAGGGCTGCTTCTCGTAGATGCCGACCTGCTGGAGCGCGCCGCGTTCGATCAGCGCGATGAACGGGTCGCCCGCGACCTGCTCGGAGAAGCGGGTGCAGCGGGCGCAGAGCACGCAGCGCTCGCGGTCGAGCAGCACCTCGGAGGAGATCCGCAGCGGCTTGGGGAAGGTGCGCTTGACCTCGGTGAAGCGGGAGGTCGCCCGGCCGGCGCCCATCGCCTGGTTCTGGAGCGGGCATTCGCCGCCCTTGTCGCAGACGGGGCAGTCCAGGGGGTGGTTGATCAGCAGCAGCTCCATCACCCCGTCCTGCGACTTCCTCGCGACCGGGGAGGTGAGCTGGGTGCGGACGACCATGCCGTCGGTGACGGTGGTGGTGCAGGACGCCAGCGGCTTGCGCTGGCCCTCGACGTCGACCAGGCACTGCCGGCAGGCGCCGACCGGGTCGAGCAGTGGGTGGTCGCAGAACCTGGGGATCTGGATGCCGATCAGCTCGGCGGCCCGGATCACCAGGGTGCCCTTGGGCACCGAGACGTCGATCCCGTCCACCGAGATGGTGACGAGGTCCTCCGGCTTGGGGGCCGGCGGCCCACCCGCGGGGGTGTTGGTCGTGACTGTCATGTCAGCTGTGCGCTCCTGCCCCGGTGGAAGCGGGGGCCGTCGTCGCCCACGCGGTGGATGCCGCGGTGTCGAACGGACAGCCGCCGTGCTCGAAGTGCGCGAGGTATTCGTCGCGGAAGTACTTGAGCGAGGACTGGATCGGGCTCGCCGCGCCGTCGCCGAGGGCGCAGAAGGACTTGCCGAGGATGTTGTCGGCGACGTCGAGCAACGTCTCCAGGTCCTCCTCGGTGCCCTCGCCGTGCTCCAGGCGGGTGAGCAACTGGGTGAGCCAGTAGGTGCCTTCGCGGCACGGGGTGCACTTGCCGCAGGACTCGTGCTCGTAGAACTCGGTCCAGCGCAGCACCGCGCGCACCACGCACACGGTCTCGTCGAAGATCTGCAGCGCCTTGGTGCCGAGCATGGAGCCGGCCGCGCCGACGCCCTCGTAGTCGAGCGGCACGTCCAGGTGCTCGTCGGTGAACATCGGCGTGGACGAGCCGCCGGGCGTCCAGAACTTGATCCGGTGCCCGGCGCGTACCCCGCCCGCCAGGTCGAGGAGTTGGCGCAGCGTCACACCGAGGGGGGCCTCGTACTGGCCGGGCCGGGTGACGTGTCCGGACAGCGAGTACAGGGTGAACCCGGGCGACTTCTCCGAGCCCATCGAGCGGAACCACTCGACGCCCTTGTTCAGGATCGGCGGCACCGAGGCGATCGACTCGACGTTGTTCACGCAGGTGGGCGACGCGTACAGGCCGGCCACGGCGGGGAACGGGGGGCGCAGTCGGGGTTGGCCCCGGCGGCCCTCGAGCGAGTCGAGCAGAGCGGTCTCCTCGCCGCAGATGTACGCGCCGGCGCCCGCGTGCACGGTGAGTTCGAGGTCGAAGCCCGAGCCGAGCACGTTCTTGCCGAGGTAGCCGGCCGCGTACGCCTCGCGGACCGCCGCGTGCAGCCGGCGAAGCACCGGGACGACCTCGCCGCGGACGTAGATGAAGGCGTGCCCGGAGCGGATCGCGTAGGACGCGATGATCACGCCCTCGATCAGCACGTGCGGGTTGGCGTACATGAGCGGGATGTCCTTGCAGGTTCCCGGCTCGGATTCGTCCGCGTTGACCACGAGGTAGTGCGGCTTGCCGTCGTTTTGCGGGATGAAGCCCCACTTCATGCCGGTGGGGAAGCCCGCGCCGCCGCGACCGCGCAGACCGGAGTCCTTGACGGTCTGGATCACCTCGTCGGGGTGCATGGCCAGCGCCTTGCGCAGGCCGTCGTAGCCGCCGCCGCGCCGGTAGGTGTCCAGCGTCCACGGCCGGTGCTCGTCCCAGTTGGCGGAGAGCACGGGGGTGAGAAGGGAGGGTTCGGTCACGGCGCCTGGTCCCCGTCCTGGTCGGGCGCGTTCCCGGCGGGAGGCGCGGGGTGGGCCGGGTCGGACTCGGCGGTGCGCGCCGGGGCGTCGTGCGAACTCGGGGCGGGCGGTGCCTCGTTCGCGCCACCCTGGGTCGCACTGCGGGAGCCGGGCACGGTCGCGGTCGTGGATCGGGGCGCGTCGTCGGTGTGCGTGCCGTTGGCGATCCGCAGGCCGACCAGGCTGGCCGCGCCGCCGGCGCCGCCCTCGTCCACCGCGCCGGGGCGCTCGTCGGGGAAGCCGGCCAGGATCCGCGAGGTGTCGCGGAAGGTGCACAGTCGGGCGCCGCGGGTGGGCAGCGCGTCCTTGCCGGCGCGCAGGTCGTCGACGAGTTCCCTGGCCGACTGCGGGGTCGCGTCGTCGAAGAACTCCCAGTTGACCATCACCACGGGCGCGTAGTCGCAGGCCGCGTTGCACTCGATGTGCTCCAGGGTGACCACGCCGTCGGCGGTGGTCTCCTTGTTGCCGATGCCGAGGTGGTCCTTCAGGCTCGCGAAGATCTCGTCGCCGCCCATCACCGCGCACAGCGTGTTGGTACACACGCCGACATGGAAGTCGCCGCCCTGGCGCCGCCGGTACATCGTGTAGAAGGTGGCGACGGCGGAGACCTCGGCGGTGGTCAGGCCGAGGATGTCGGCGCAGAACTCGATGCCGGTGCCGGTGACGTAGCCCTCTTCGGCCTGCACCAGGTGCAGCAGCGGCAGCAGCGCCGAACGCGACTGCGGGTAGCGGCCGATCACCTCCTTCGCGTCCACCTCCAGGCGCGCGCGCACCTCGGGCGGGTACGGCGGAGCCGGCTTGGCCGGGGGCATCGGCATGCCCAGATCCGTACTCATCGGTCGACACCTCCCATGACGGGGTCGATCCCCGCCACTGCCACGATCACGTCCGCCACCTGGCCGCCCTCGCACATCGCGGCCATGGCCTGCAGGTTGTTGAAGGAGGGGTCGCGGAAGTGCACGCGGTAGGGGCGGGTGCCGCCGTCGCTGACCGCGTGGACCCCCAGTTCGCCCCGGGGTGATTCGATCGCGCTGTAGACCTGGCCGGGCGGCACTCGGAAGCCCTCGGTCACCAGCTTGAAGTGGTGGATGAGGGATTCCATCGAGGTGCCCATGATGTTCTTGATGTGCGCCGGCGAGTTGCCCAACCCGTCGGTGCCCAGGGCCAGCTGCGCAGGCCAGGCGATCTTCTTGTCGGCCACCATGACGGGTCCCGGGGCCAGCCGGTCCAGGCACTGCTCGACGATCCGCAGCGACTGCTTCATCTCCTCGATGCGGATCAGGTACCGCCCCCAGGAGTCGCAGGAGTCGGCGGTGGCGACGTCGAACTCGTAGTTCTCGTAGCCGCAGTACGGCTGCGTCTTGCGCAGGTCGTGCGGCAGGCCGGTGGAGCGCAGCACCGGGCCGGTCAGCCCGAGGGCCATGCAGCCGGCCAGGTCGAGGTAGCCGATGCCCTGGGTGCGGCCCTTGAAGATGGCGTTGTCGTTGAGCAGCAGTTCGTACTCGTGGATCCGGCCGGGGAGGATGTTGACCAGTTCGCGGATCTTGTCCACGGCGCCGGGCGGCAGGTCCTGGGCCAGGCCGCCGGGGCGGATGTAGGCGTGGTTCATCCGGAGCCCGGTGATCATCTCGAAGACGTCGAGGATCAGTTCGCGGTCGCGGAACCCGAAGGTCATCACGGTGAGCGCGCCGATCTCCATGCCGCCGGTGGCCAGGCAGACCATGTGCGAGGAGATGCGGTTGAGCTCCATCAGCAGGACCCGGATCACCTGCGCGCGTTCGGGCACCTGGTCGGTGATGCCGAGCAGCTTCTCCACCGCGAGGCAGTAGGCCGTCTCGTTGTGCAGCGGCATCAGGTAGTCCATGCGCGTCACGAAGGTGACGCCCTGGGTCCAGGTGCGGAACTCCAGGTTCTTCTCGATGCCGGTGTGCAGGTAGCCGATCCCGCAGCGGGCCTCGGTGACGCTTTCCCCGTCGATCTCCAGGATCAGCCGCAACACGCCGTGCGTGGACGGGTGTTGCGGGCCCATGTTGACGACGATGCGCTCTTCGGCATCCGCCGCGGCCTGGACCACTTCGTCCCAGTCGGAGCCGGTGACCGTGTAGACCCGGCCCTCGGTGGTCTCCCGCGCGTACGCGGCGGATGGGGGTGTCGTTGTCTGATCGGACATCAGTTGTACGACCTCCGCTGGTCGGGCGGCGGGATCTGGGCGCCCTTGTACTCGACGGGCACGCCGCCGAGCGGGTAGTCCTTCCGCTGCGGGTGGCCGGGCCAGTCGTCCGGCATGAGGATGCGCGTGAGCGCGGGGTGGCCGTCGAAGATCAGGCCGAAGAAGTCGTAGGTCTCGCGCTCGTGCCAGTCGAGCGCGGGATACACGCTCACCAGGGACGGTACGTGCGGGTCCGCGTCGGGGGCCGAGACCTCGAGCCGCAGCGCCCGATTGTGGGTGATCGAGCGCAGGTGGTAGACCGCGTGCAGCTCGCGGCCGGCCTCCTGGGGGTAGTGGGTGCCGGACACGCCGGTGCACAGCTCGAAGCGCAGCGCCGGGTCGTTGCGCAGGGTCAGCGCGACCCGGGGCAGCGACTCGCGGCGCACGTGGAAGGTGATCTCGCCGCGGTCGACCACGACCTTCTCGATCGCCTGGTCGAACTCGATGCCGGCCTCCGCGAGGGCGCCGGAGAGCTCGTCGGCGACGAGGTCGAACTCGCCCTCGCCGTCCGCGGTGCCGCGCGGGCCGCCGTAGGGGCGGGCGGCGGGGCCGGGGAAGGCGACGGTACGGACGAGCTTGCCGTAGCCGGAGGTGTCGCCGGAGCCGGCGGCGCCGAACATGCCGTGCCGGACCTCGACGGTCTCGCCGATGGGCTCGCCGTGGGTGTCGCGGGGGGTGGGGAGCTGGGCCTTCTCCTCGGGGGTGCTCATCGGGCGGCCCCGTCCTGGGTGTGGTTCGCGGGGGTGTGGCCGGTGTGGTTGTGGCCGGTGTGGTTGTGGCCGCTTTGCGCGTGGCTCGCAGGGGCGTGGCCGACCGGGATGCCGGGGTCGAGTTCGTGGGCGCCGCGGCGGGCGCTCGCGGGGAGCATCTCGATGGTGGGCAGCGCCTTCAGGGCGGCCTGTTCGGCGGCGCGGGCGGCCTTCTCGCGGTTGACGCCCAGCGGCATCGCCTGGATCTCCTCGCGGAGCTTGATGATCGCGTCCATCAGCATCTCGGGCCGGGGCGGACAGCCGGGGAGGTAGATGTCCACCGGCACCACGTGGTCGACGCCCTGGACGATCGCGTAATTGTTGAACATGCCGCCCGACGAGGCGCAAACGCCCATCGACAACACCCACTTGGGGTTGGGCATCTGGTCGTAGATCTGCCGCAGGACCGGCGCCATCTTCTGACTGACCCGCCCGGCGACGATCATCAGGTCGGCCTGGCGCGGCGAGGCCCGGAAGACCTCCATGCCGAAGCGGGCCAGGTCGTAGCGGCCTGCGCCGGTCGCCATCATCTCGATCGCGCAGCACGCGAGTCCGAACGTGGCCGGCCAGAACGATCCCTTGCGGAAGTAGCCGGCCAGCCCTTCCACGGTGCTCAACAGGAAGCCGCTGGGCAGCTTCTCCTCGATACCCACGCGGATGCCCTCTCTCCGTCAGTCGTTGGGGGAAGCCTGGGCTTGGCTGATCGGGCCCTCGGTGTGTGTACGTGCCATGTCGTCGCTCAGTCCCACTCCAGGCCGCCGCGCCGCCAGAGGTAGGCGTAGGCGACGAAGACCGCGGCCACGAACATGACCATCTCGACGAGACCGAACATCCCCAGCGAGTCGAAGTAGACGGCCCACGGGTAGAGGAAGACGATCTCGATGTCGAAGACGATGAAGAGCATCGCCGTCAGGTAGTACTTGACCGGGAATCGCCCGCCGCCGACCGGCTGCGGGGTCGGCTCGATGCCACATTCGTAGGCCTCGAGCTTGGCCCGGTTGTAGCGCTTGGGCCCGGTGAGCGCCCCCATCACGAGGGAGACCAGTCCGAAGGCCAGGGCAATGCCCCCGAGCACGAGGATCGGCGCGTACAGGTTCACCGCGCTCCCATCTCCCTTCTCAGTCCCCCGAAGCCACGCATGTGACCGGGTTCACAAGCTGCCGGAACGGCGCCCATCCTAGGCCCCTTCCGATGTGATCTGCGACACGGGTAGAGAATGATCATGGTGTGATCTTCACCACCTGATGATCGATCAGAAACGGTTGCGTGCAGGCAAAAATCACACAGGGTGAGAAATAGGGGAGCCTAAACGGTTCGCCACTCACGGACGATGTTGATCATGGGAATCGCCTATACCACCCGTTCACAAGCTCATCAAATTTGGCTGATGATGATCGGTTGTGATAATCGATCCACCCGGTTGGCTGCCCATGGTCACCCAGCGCAACCACGGGATGGGCCGCGGGGACGGCGCCGAACGCCGCCGTGGCGAGTTCGTGAACCGACGGACACAGTCCGGCTGCGGTGGGGGCGGGGGCCTTGACGGGGCGGGGGGCGGGGGTCCCGAGGGACCTTTCCGGGTGGGTGGGGTGGTTTCGGCGGGTGTTGCGCTTGTGATCGCGGGCGGCCGGTGCGGGGCGGGTCAGAGTCGGATGGTGGGCCGCCGCCGGCGTGCGGGGCTTCGAAGCTCGGGGCTCCCGACGAGACGGACGCGTTGCCCGGCGAAAACCGGCCGGCAGCAGGGAGCGGGAGGGCGCTCGGGTCGAGTCTGCCGGGGGCCTTCCCGATTGGGTCGGGCGCTTCCGCCGAGAGTCGCGCGTGTGGTTGCGAAGGGCCGGTCCGGGGCCGGTCAGAGTCGGATGGTCGGCCGCCGCCAGCGTGCGGGGCTCCAAGACCTGGGCTTCCGACGAGACGGGTGCTTTGCTCGGCGAAAACCGGCCGGCAGCGGGGAGCGGGAGGGCGCTCGGGTCGAGTCTGCCGAGGGGCCTTCCGGAGTGGGGGGCGCGTCTTCGGCGAGCTTCGCGCCTTTGGCTGCGGGCCGGCCGGTCCGGGGCTGGTCAGAGTCGCCGGGTCGGCCGCCGCCAGCATGCGGGGCTCCAAGAACTGGGCTTCCGACGAGACGGGTGCTTTGCTCCGTAAAAACCGGGCGGCAGCGGCGGAGCGGGAGGGTGGTCGGGTCGGGTCCCCGGGGAGCCTTCCTGGGTGGGTCGGGTGATTTGGGTGTGTGGTGGGCGTGTGCGGGTGGTGTTGGTTCACGAAACCGGATCCCGTGGGGTGCCGCAGCCTTTGCGTGAAGGAAAACCGCAGGTCAGCGCTGTTGGGAACTGTTTCGGGTGGCTCGGGATCCGGTTTTGGCCTCCGTTGGGCACTTTCGGTCTCCTCGACGGCCTCTGTGAGGTCGCAGCAGGCGAAGTCGGCTTCCACTGGGCAGTTCCGGTCTCCACTCCGGCGTTGAGGGTGTCGCAAGGCACGAAACCGGCACTCGACGCCCGAGTGTGCCGCCCAGCCACGCAAAACCGCAGGTCACCGCAGCTCGAAGCCCAGAACCACCCACCGCGATCCGGTTCCGAACCCCAGCTCCTCTCCAAACGCCCGCGACCCGCCCCGACCCACCCAGGAAGGCTCCCCGGAAAACCCGCCCCGACCACCCTCCCGCTCCGCCGCTGCTGGCCGGTTTTCGCCGAGCAACACGCTCGCCTCGCCGGGCGCTTAGGGTCTTGGAGCCCCGCACGCTGGCGGCGGCCGACCCCGGCGACTCTGACCAGCCCCGCACCGGCCCTCCGCAGCCAAAGGCGCAACGCCCGCCGCAAGCGCCCGACCCACTCGGAAGACCCCTCGGCAGACTCGACCCGAGCGCCCTCCCGCTCCCTCGCTGCCAGCCGGTTTTCGCCGAGCAAAGCACCCGTCTCGTCGGGGCTTCGGGTCTTGGAGCCCCGCACGCTGCGGCGGCCGACCCGGCGACTCTGACCAGCCCCGGACCGGCACCCCGCAGCCAAAGGCGCGGCGCTCGCCGAAGACGCCCCCACTCCGGAAGGCCCCCAGCGGATCCGACCCGAGCGCCCTCCCACTCCCCGCTGCCGGCCGGTTTTCGCCGAGCAAAGCACCCGTCTCGTCGGAAGCCCAGGTCTCGGAGCCCCGCACGCCGGCGGCGGCCAACCTGGCGACTCCGACCAGCCCCGGACCGGCACCCCGCAGCCGAAGTGCGACGCTCGCCGAAGACACGCGACCCATTCGGGAAGGCCCCTCGGCAGACTCGACCCGACCACCCTCCCGCTCCCTCGCTGCCGGCCGGTTTTCGCCGAGCAACACGCTCGCCTCGTCGGAAAGCCCAGGTCTTGAAGCCCCGCACGCCGGCGGCGGCCAACCCGGCGACTCTGACCGGCCCCGGACGAGCCTTCCGCAACCACCAGCGCGACGCCGACCGAAGACACCCGACCCACTCGGGAAGCCCACTGGGAAGTCGACTCGACCCGACCGCCCCGGCTCCGCCGCTGATCTTCCCCGGTGGTGTGCCAACTGCCGTGTCGGCTATCGAAGATGGGGGCAGGCGCATCGGCCGGGTGCGACGTGCCGCCTATGGGCGCTGCGGCCGAAACCGGGCCGAGCGGGCCGAGCCGAACGGGCCCCGGCCGACCAGAGGCGCGGGGGCGCAGCCCAACGCAGCCCAGCCCGGCCGGCCCGACGCGGCCTCGGGCAGCCCGAGGCGGTCGTCGTCGCCCACGCCCATCGCCATGGTGAAACGCCCAGCCTCCGACGACCCCAGCCCCGGCCTCAGCCCCACCCCCGGCTCGGAACCGGCCGGCCGCCCCGTTCGCCCGCCACCGCTACCGCACCCGACCCAGCCATCAACCCCCACCCTCAGGCCCTCGGGTCCCAAAGCCCGCCCGCTTCGCCCCTCGCCAAATGGTCGGCGTAGATGCCGACCTTCCAGGTGATGACGGAGCGGCATTCCTCCAGCGCGCGGATCTGGGCGTCCACGCGCCGGCGGTGGGTGTCGAGCAGGTGTAGGCGTTCCGCCTCGTTGCCCGGGCCTTGGCGGACCAGTTCGGCGAAGCGTTCGAGTTCGGCCAGTGGCATGCCGGATTCGCGGAGCTTGACGCAGATCAGGAGCCAGTCGACGTCGAACGAGGTGTAGCGCCGCCTGCCGCCCGGCGTGCGCAGGACCGGGCCGACCAACAGGCCCTCGCGCTCGTAGAAGCGCAGGGCGTGCACGCTCAGGCCGGTGCGTTCGGCCACCTCTCCGATGCTGAACGACTCTGCGGTCGGCTCGGTGGTCATGTCCTCGCTCGCTCTCGGACTTGATCTAGACCTCGCTCTAGATCGTAGCGTCGGCGACATGACGATCACCGCTCAGCAACCCCTCGGCTCACCCTTCTCCGCCGCCACCCACGCCTCGGACATCGTGGCCGGCCTCGACCTGTCCGGCATGACCGCCGTGGTGACCGGGGGCTACTCCGGCCTCGGCCTGGAGACCGCCCGGACGCTGGCGGCGGCGCGGGCCAGGGTCATCGTTCCGGCCCGTCGTCCCGAGGTGGCCCGGGCCGCGCTTCAGGGGGTACCGGGTTGCGAGGTCGTCGCCATGGACCTGACCGACCTGGACAGCGTGCGGTCGGCCGCCGCGCATATCCGCGAATCCGTCGATCGGCTCGACCTGCTGATGGCCACCGCCGGGGTCATGGCCACCCCGGAGCGACGCGTCGGGCCCGGCTGGGAAGGCCAGTTCGCGGCCAACCACCTCGGGCACTTCGCCCTCGCGTGCGAGCTGTATCCCCTCCTGGTCGCCGCCGACGGCGCTCGTGTCGTCGTCAACAGTTCCGCCGGACACACCCTGACCGGCATCCGCCGACACGACCCGCACTTCCGCACCGGCTACGACAAGTGGTTGGCCTACGGTCAGTCCAAGACCGCCAACGCGCTGTTCGCTGTGCACCTCGACGCGCTCGGGCGCGACGACGGCGTCCGAGCGTTCGCGCTGCATCCGGGCAAGATCATCACCGGTCTGCAACGCGAGATGGCGTTGCAGGAGCAGATCGACCGCGGCTGGGTGGATGCGCACGGCAATGTGATCGGGGCCGACTTCAAGACCGCTTCCCAGGGCGCCGCCACCGGAGTGTGGGCCGCGACATCCGCGCTGCTCGACGGACGGGGCGGGCTCTACCTCGAAGACTGCGACATCGCCCGCGTCTCCGCCCCCGACGAGCCCATGGACGACGGCGGCGTGCGCGCGTACGCCGTCGACCCCGACGAGGCCGCGCGCCTCTGGGACCTCTCCATCGCCGCGACCGGCGCCCCGCCCATCACCCGATGACGTCGCCCACGCCGCCGGCGAGCGCGGTCCGCCCCGGGTGGCGGGGGCTTCGCTCGCCGGCGGCGTCCGGGGCTCAGCGGGCGATCGGGGTGTCGACCAGGTCGTCGGCGGCTTTGGGGCCGACGCAGTGCGGCGAGCGTCCGCCGTAATCGCCCGACGTCGAGGCGGCCACGGTTGAGAGCGTCGTAGAGCGCGGCGGTGCTCGGCCAACAGGGTCGGACAGGGTCGGGTCCACCGGCGCCGTCACCGGCCCGTGCGCACACAGCAACGGGCCCGTGACCTCGAACAGTTCGTCACACCGCGCGGTCGGACGCGCGAAGAAGTCCTCCCGGAAGTGTGACGCTTCCGCGAACGTGTCAGGTCGCGGTGGGGATATGGCGGGCTGCTGCGAGCTTGGCCATCGTCCGAAGCCTCGCAAAGTAGGAGGCGCAGTACTCCGAGTTGATCAGGGGCACGACCTTGTCCAGGCCGGCGATGCAAGCCCAGAGGGAGGCGATGCCACTGTCGTCGAGCCCACCGTTCAGCTCTGTCTGGACGAGGCCGGCGACGTCGGCGTCCAGGAGGACAAGCTCCACGCCCTCGACGTCAATGCCTCGGAAGCTGTCCGGGTACGGGGCGCACCGGTGTTCCTCCCACAGCCGGACGAGTCGGTCTTCGGGCTGCGCTCCGTTCGTGTCGACGGATGCCGCGTCTGCTGCGGAAGGTGGGCGAAGGAGCAGGGAAACGGCATCGAAGACGGCACGCACCATGGTGATGGCCCTGGCCGGGTCGAGGGCGGCACTTGTCACAGTGCCCCGCGTGAGCTTGTCGCGGAGCAGTCGGCTGCGGTCGAGTTCGGCAGCGAGTTCGGCCGGAATGAGCCCTGCATCGGCGGCCCGCTCGATGAGGTCCTGGACCGGTTCGTGGACGGCTAGGCGCTCGGCAAGGACGTGCTCCAGGGCGAACAGGGAATGCGTGACGGCCACGGTGCCGAACTCGTAGCGGTAGTGGGAGTGTCGGATGAGCTCGCGGGACGTTTCCATCACGCTCATGACGTACATGGACGCGTCGCCGGGCAGAACCAGGTCGGCCACCAAAACGTCCATGCCCGCATAGTCGAGAACGACGTTGCGGGCACGCAGGTCCGGTACTGGCCGAGGGCGCGGGCCGGGCAACGGCGGCTGGGCGTTCACCAGCGCAGTCTTGTCGTCCTGAGGCTCTCGGTGCCAACGGTTTTACTCGGGGCGGGTTGGCGACCCGGTGCCGCACGTCGCCACTGGCCGGATCCGACCTTGAGTACAAGCTGAGTATCTGCGCCCATGCCCGTGCGCCGTGTGTCTCCCTAGCGTCGTCACCATGCACGAAACGACAGACGCGAACGCTCCCCGTACGTCCGGCCGTAGCGCCGTCACCCTCTACGTCATCGGCGTCGTCTGTGCGATGGTCGTCATGGCCCTGGTCGACGTCGCCGCGCTCCTGACCAATGCCGTCGACAGCGACACGTGCGCCCAGTCCTGCGCCGCCGATCCGACCGCGCGCGATGACCGCCTCGTGCTGTGGGCCAAGCTCAGCGGTGTCGTGGCGCTGGTCGGCATGTTCCTGACCGCGAGCCTGCCCACCCGCTTCCGGTGGCCCGTCGGCCTCCTCTTCCTCGGCGGCGCGTTCGTGCTCCAGGCCGTCGCGCTCACGTCCTGACGACGACAGCGCCGCCGCCGCCCGAGGCTCACGCGCACAGCCGGGCCAGCGCCGTCCTGCTCTCGTCGTCCGCGGCTCGGAAGACCAGCAGGCGCTGACTCGGGTCCTGCAGCGGCGCCAGTACCTCGAAGTGCATCGTGAGCGTGCCGGCCTCCGGGTGGCGCAGCACCTTGTGCCCGCGGCCGTTGATCCCGATGTCCCGTTCGGCCCACAAGCGCGCGAACTCCGCGTCCCCCGCGTGCAATTCCGCGATGAGGGCGGTCAACGCGCGATCCTCCGGATGTGCGGCCCACGCCGCGCGCAGGTGGGCGACGCCCTCGCGCACCACGCGGTCCCGATCGACGTACAACTCCCGTACCACCGGATGCATCAGGCACAACCACATCGCGTTGCGCCGCGCCGGCGGGAGGGCGGCGAAATCGATCAGCAGCCTGGTCGACTCCCGATTCCAGGCCAGAACGTCGTAGCGGTGGTTCATCAGCATGGCCGGCAGCGGCGACAGATCGGCCACCAACCCGGCCAACAACGGCGCGGCGCCCGTCGCCGGCTCGTCGGCCGTGTCGGGGCGTCGGCGGGCCAGGTCGAAGAGGTAGGCCCGCTCCACCGGGGCCAGCCGCAGTGCCCTGGCCAGTGCCTCCACCACGTCGGCCGAGGGCCGCATCCCGCGACCCTGTTCCAGCCGTACGACGTAGTCCACGCTGACCCCGGCCAGCTCGGCGACCTCCTCGCGGCGCAGCCCGGGAGTCCGTCGGGGCTGCCGACGCGCCGGCAGGCCGAGGTCGTGCGGGTCCAGCCGTTCCCGCCTGGCGCGCAGGAACGCGGCCAACTCCTGTGTCGTGTCCACGGTGTGGGTGGTCGTCGTCATGTCCGTGCCAACAGTCAGGGTGGGATCGGCGTTCCCAGGATGTTCTCTCCCTTACCCCCTGTTCGCGGCGGTCACAGGCTGGTACCCGGCAACGGGTCACGCGCGGAAGAACAGGGAGTACACGATGGCACTCACCCTCGACACCTACCGGCTGATGGGCCGCTCCGGGCTGCGGGTCTCACCCCTGGCACTGGGCGCGGCGACCTTCGGTACCGAGTGGGGCTGGGGATCCGAGCGGGACGAGGCGCGCCGGCTGTTCGACACCTACGTCGAGCGCGGCGGCAACTTCATCGACACCGCCGACACCTACACCGACGGCAGTTCCCATCGCCTGCTGGGCGAGTTCATGCGCGACAGGCGGGAGAGCCTGGTTCTGGCGACGAAGTACTCCACGCTGCGTCGCCCCGGCGACCCGAATGCCGGCGGCGCACACCGAAAGAACCTGTTCGCGTCGGTGGAAACGAGTCTGCGACAGCTGAACACCGACTACATCGATCTGCTCTACCTGCACGTGTGGGATGTCCGTACACCGGTCGACGAGATCCTGCGCGGCCTGGACGATCTGGTCCGCCAGGGCAAGGTCCTCTACGTGGGCATCTCCAACGCCCCGGCCTGGCAGGTGTCGCACATGCAGGCGATCGCCGACCTGCGCGGCTGGTCGCCGCTGGTCGCGCTGCAGATCGAATTCAACCTGATCGAGCGCGCGGGCGAACGTGACCTGATACCCATGGCACGCGAGATGGGGTTGGGGGTGGTCCCGTTTTCACCGCTGGCCGGCGGCGTGCTCTCCGGCAAGTACAGCCGCGACGACCTGACCGCGACGCAGGCCGCGCCCGGCGACGGCACCCGCCGGAACCTCGCCCTGGGCACGCTCACCGAACGCGGCCTCGCCATCGCCGACGTCGTGAAGGAGGTCGCCAAGGAGCTGGACCGCGCACCCGTCCAGGTCGCCCTGGCCTGGGCCCTGCACCACCCGCACGTGACCGCCCCGATCATCGGCGCCCGTACGGCCGCCCAACTGGAGAACAACCTGGGCGCCCTGGAGGTCGACCTCACCGCCGCCCACCTGGCCCGCCTCGACGAGGTGAGCGCGATCGCACTCGGCTACCCGCACGACCTGCTCGCCGGCGATCACATCCGCACCGTGACCACCGGCGACGTGCGGATCGAAACCCGCCACTGACACCCGGCGACCCCGAGGGCGGCACGGGCTCGGACGCCGTCCTCGGGGTGCTCCCGGGGTGATCCCGGCCGGGGCCGGGCCCACCCGGCGGACCGACCCCGTCAACTCATCGCCAACGCGAACCACACCCGCTTGCCGTCGGGAAGCGGCGTCACGCCGCATTCGTTGGCCAGGCTCGTCATCAGCGGGATGCCCCGCCCCGACTCCGCATCCCAGGACGGGCGGCGTCGGCGCGGGGCCGCCGGGATGGCCGCCCCGCCGTCCTCGACGCCGACCACCAACTGCCCGCAGGGCACGTCGTGCAGCAGTTCGACCCGGACCACGGTGCCATCCGGCGTGTGCCGGACCGCGTTGGACACCAGTTCGCTCGCCAGCAGCTTCGTGGTCTGCGCCGTGTCGGCCGAGGCGCCCGCCCCGATCGCGCACTCGTGGACGAAGTTGCGCACGTGTCGCACCAGTTCGGCCGTACCGACACAGCGGAGTTCGGCGACGGGGGCCAACATGTGATGACCGGCCCGATCGGCCGGCGCGTGAATCCGGGTGGCAGGCATGTCTTCTCCCCAATCCGATGTTGGCCGCCGCTGGGACACCCGTACTCACCGGGAAGAAAGAAGAAAGCGGCCCACACCGAGCATCGCCGTGCCGCATAAATGCAACCAAGTACTTCGACATAAATAACTCTTTCGGGTGACGCCGACCAAATCCGGTCGCGTTCCATTCAGACCCGGAGCACAATCCCGGACGAAGCCACCCCGGGAGGACCCAGATGCGCAGCCACGCAAGACGCCGATTGGGTATGGAACTGCGGCTGCTCCGCACGGCGTCGGGTCTGTCCGGCGAGGAAGTGGCCGATTCCTGCGGCTGGGATCAATCCAAGATCAGCCGCATCGAGACCGCGAAGGTCGCGGTGTCCCGGCACGATCTGCATCGCCTCTGCGGCATATACGGGGTGTGCGCGACCGACGTCGAACGCCTCGAAGCGCTCCTGATCGAGACGCGCGGGCCGCGCTGGTGGGTCGCCTACTCGGACGTACTCGACGCCGCCTACGAGGAACTGATCGCGCTGGAGTCGCAGGCCACGGAGATCCGCGCCGCCAACGCCGGGATGATCCTCGGCCTGCTCCAGACCCGCGACTACGCGGCGGCCGTGATCGGCTCCGGCCCGATGATCCCCGACCCCGAACGCGCCGACGCGCTCGTGGAGATCCGGATGCGGCGCCAGCGTGTGCTCACCGGGCAGAATCCGGCCAGGTTCCGCTCCGTGCTCGCCGACGGCGCCCTGCAATGCGAGATCGGCGGTCGCGGCGTACTCACCCGCCAACTCGCCCATCTCCTCGAACTCGGTGAATTGCCCAACATCGACATCCACGTGATACCGACGAGTTCCACCGCGAACGCCTACAACGGCGGCCTGACCATGTTCGATTTCTCCGGCCCGCACGCGCCCAGCGTGCTGTTCGTCGAATACCACGGCGGCATGCTGGTCAAGGAGGAGGATCGCGACCTGCGCCGCTATCGCCGCCACCTCGACTACCTGTTCGCCAACGCCCTCTCCACCGACGAGTCCAGAACCCTCATCTCGGCAAGGATGCGATCCCTGTGAACAACACCCCGGAAGCCTGGCGTAAGTCCACCCACTCGGGACACCAGGGCGACTGCGTGGAAGTGGCCCCGCGCACCGCCCACCTCACGATCCGCGACAGCAAGCGCCCGACACAGGCCCACCTGCGCCTGCCCCACCACGCCTGGCCCGAGTTCCTGGCCGCGCTGCGACACGGGTGACCCGGCGCACCGCCGCCGCCGGCGATCGACCGCGCCGAAATCGGGATGAGCCGGCCGATCGACTCCGGCTAGGGTGGTAGGCATGTTCGCCGCCGCATTCACGAGGACTCGCCGCCACTAGCGGCGGGCCGAGGCTTCCTCTCTTCCGGTTCCGCCGCACTTCGGGTCCCTGCCGGTGCGGCCGTTTCGGGCTGCCCGGCTCCGAACTGCCTTGCGGAGCCTTCTCGTGCCCTACCCCACTCATGGTGGACGCCATGAGCTCGGTCAGAACTTCCTCGTCGATCCCGCGGTGATCGACCTCTTCACGGACCTGGTCGGGCGTACGTCCGGGCCGGTCGTGGAGATCGGGCCCGGTGACGGTGCCCTCACCCTCCCGCTGAGCCGCACCGGTCGGCCGCTCACCGCGGTCGAACTCGATCCGCGGCGCGCTCGGCGGCTGGCCCGCCGTGTGCCCGGGCACGTCCGGATCGTGGCGGGCGACGTGTTGCGGTACCGGTTTCCCGATCGGCCCTTCACCGTGGCGGGCAACCTGCCCTTCCACCTGACGACTTCGGTGTTGCGGCGGCTGCTCGACACCGGACACTGGCAATCCGCGGTGCTGCTGGTGCAGTGGGAGGTGGCCCGGCGCCGGGCGGGTGTGGGCGGGGCCTCGATGCTCACGGCGGCCTGGTGGCCGTGGTTCGACTTCGAGGTGCACGCGCGCGTCCCGGCTCGGGCGTTTCGGCCGATGCCGTCGGTGGACGGCGGGCTGTTGTCGATGACGCGCCGGAGTACGCCGCTGGTCGTCGGGGCGCGGGAGCCGTACCAGGAGTTCGTCCGCCACGTGTTCACCGGCCCGGGGCGCGGGCTGCGCGAAATCCTGGATCGCACGGGCCGGTTGCCCGGTGCCGAGCTGCGCGACTGGCTCGTCGGCGCCCGGATCTCCCCCCTCGCGCTGCCCAAGGATGTGACGGCGGGTCAGTGGGCCTCGCTGTGGCGGGCGGTCGAGCGGGAAGGACACGCGAACGACGGCGGTATCCGCGCCGGCCGACCGGGGTCCGGGCGGTATCGGTCCCGGCGGTGACGTAGGCGGCGGTGACGTGAGCGGCTGCCCGCGCTCAGGCCCGCGCGACCGGTTCCTGGAGTTCGGTCACCCACTGCCTCGGGTCCGGTGGGCACTCCAGGTTGACCTCGCGCGGGTAGCCGAGCGAGCGATGGCCGTTGGCGTCGATCCAGTGGGCCAGGGCCTGTACGCCGGTCATCACGTCGTCCATCGAGCCCCGATGCACGAAGGTGGCGGCCTGCTCGATCGGCGGCAGGTCCACGATCGCGAAGTCGTGTTCGGGGCGCGGGTCGGCCGCGACCGTGATGCCGGCGTTGATGACGATCGTGTCGTCCCGGTCGGGCGAGACCTCGTAGTAGGCGATGCCCGGCCCGGTCGGCGCCACCCCGGCGGCGGCCATCCGGCGGCACAGTTCGTCGTACAGCGGACCGATGATCGGCCCGATGTCGCGCGGCCCGTCGGCGTCGACCGGGGTGGTCGCGGTCAGTACGGCCACCCGGACGCCGGGGATGCGCTTGAGCACGATGTCGTCGTCGGCCATCCGGCCCTCCGCCTCGATGGTGCGGAGCCTCGCCTCGACCTGGGCCAACCGCCGGCCGTCCGCCGCCACCGCCGCGGCGAGCTCGGCCCGGCGCAGCCGCAACATGCCGCGCAGCTCACCGGCGCTCACCTGCTCGTCCAGGATGCTCCGGACCTGCTGGAGGGTGAAGCCGAGGTCCTTCAGCGCGATCACCCGGTTGAGTCGGGCGAGTTGCTCGGCGCGATAGAAGCGGTAGCCGCTGACCGGGTCGACCCGGTCGGGGTGCAGCAGGCCGATGGCGTCGTAGTGCCGCAACATGCGGACGGACACGTTGCCGTGCCGGGCGAAGTCTCCGATGGTGAACATGACGCCTCCCAGTGCACGGCCTCACACGGTGTCAGGGTCAAGCCGCCGCGAGCACGCCCTCACTCCACCGGCCCCGCCACGTCCCATCCCGGCGCCTGCACGTGGATGTGCAGGCTGCCCGGCGCCACCTCCTCGCCGCACCCGCGACACATCAGCGCGGGGTCGAGCGCGTGGTCCCCGTGCCGGAAGTCCACCGGCGGCTCGTCGGTCAGCCACCGGTCGCCCCAGGCCGCGAGGGTCTGCAGCACCGGCGCGAGGTCGCGGCCCCGGGCGGTCAGGTGGTACTCGAAGCGCGGCGGCCGGTCCTGGTAGCGCCGCCGCTCCAGGACCCCGGCCGCCTCCAGGGCGCGCAGCCGAGTGGTCAGGATGTCCCGGGGTGCCCCCGTGTTGCGCGCGATCGCGTCGAAGCGGTGGTTGCCGAAGCCCATTTCGCGGATGGCCAACAGCGCCCACTTCTCGCCGACCACGCCGAGCGTCGAAGCGACCGAGCAGGGCCGGCCGACCGGCGCCCGGGCGGCGCGGGACGGCGCGGGAGCACCCGCCGCCGCCCCCTCGGACACCCGACCGGAGTCGGCGGAGGAGGCGTTCGAGGCGTTCGAGGCGTTCGAGGCGTTCAAAGAATCGGAGGAGCCGGAGGAATCGGCGTTGACGACCACGCCCACAAGGTTGCCATCCCCAACTCACGGACGCTACGTTGACCAAGAAGCGAGTTGGATTTTCCAACCCACACGGTCGAAAGGCGGCTGCCATGAGTAACGAGGCGTACCTCGTCGATGCCATCCGAACTCCCGTGGGCAAGCGCGGCGGGGGCCTGGCCAAGGCGCATCCCGCCGACCTGGGTGCGCACATCCTGCGCAGCCTCGTCGACGGCACCGGCGTCGACCCGGCCGCCGTCGACGACGTGATCTTCGGCTGTCTCGACGTGATCGGCCCGCAGGCCGGCAACATCGCCCGCACCTCGGGCTCTCCGCGGGCCTGCCGACGAGCGTCCCGGGCACCACCATCGACCGCCAGTGCGGCTCCTCGCAGCAGGCGGTGCACTTCGCCGCCCAGGCCGTGCTCAGCGGCACCGCCGACGTGGTGATCGCCGGCGGCGTGCAGAACATGAGCGCCGTCCCGCTGTCCGCCTCGCTGCGGGCCGGCCGCGAGTACGGCTTCGCGACCCCGTACGAGGGCGCGCGGGGC
The DNA here is from genome assembly GCF_051903075.1 of Embleya australiensis. NCBI lineage: Bacteria > Bacillati > Actinomycetota > Actinomycetes > Kitasatosporales > Streptomycetaceae > Embleya > Embleya australiensis. The sequence goes on along the minus strand of NZ_CP182422.1, from coordinate 4,432,952 downwards.
TGGCACGAGCGCTATGGCGACCAGGAGATCAGCCAGTTCCGCGCGGCCGAACTGATCGCCGAGCGCTGGGGCCTGACCCGCGATGACATGGAGGCGTTCGCCGTCACCTCGCACGAACGCGCGCTGCGGGCCCAGCGCGAGGGCCGCTTCACCAACGAGATCGTCCCCTATGGCGAGGTCACCCGCGACGAGGGCCCGCGCGAGCCGGACCCGGCCAAGATCCGCTCACTGCCGACGCTGCGCCCCGGCGGCCGGATCACCGCCGCGTTGGCCAGTCAGGTCTCCGACGGCGCCTCGGCAGCCCTGGTGGTCTCCGAACGTGCCCTGCGGGTACACGGGTTGCGCCCCCGGGCCCGGATCCACCACCTCACCGTGCTCGGCGACGACCCGGTGCTGATGCTCACCGGCCCGATCCCGGCCACCGCTCGTGCCCTGGAGCGGACCGGGCTGACCCTGGACGACATCGACCGGGTCGAGATCAACGAGGCGTTCGCATCGGTCGTACTCGCCTGGCAGCGGGCCACCGGCGCGGACCCGGAGCGGGTCAACGTCAACGGCGGCGCCATCGCGCTGGGCCATCCACTCGGCGCGAGCGGCACCAAGCTCCTGGCCACGCTGCTCAACGAACTGGAGCGGATCGACGGCCGCTACGGCCTCCAGACCATGTGCGAGGGCGGCGGCATGGCCAACGTGACCATCATCGAACGGCTGACCTGAGCCGCCGCCCGCTCCCTCCGGTCAGTCGTGGCCGTGGTCGCCGGACTGGGCGAGGGAGCGGGTCACGCCGGCCTCCAGCTCGGCACGGGCGGCCTCGTCGGCGGCGCCGGAGCGGTCGAAGGCCGCCAGCGCGCCGCGCCACAACTCGGCGGCTTCCCGGTAGGCGAAGTGGATCTCCGCGTCCAGGGCGGCGAGGCGGGCGTAGTGGGCGGCCTTCGCCGCCGTCGCGCGCGAGGCCGAGGCCAGGTAGTGGTGCGCCAGCGCGGAGACGTCCCGGGGCCGTACCGCCTCGATCGCCTCGGCCGTGCGTGCGTGCATCCGGGCCCGGCGCAGCTGGGACAGGTCCTCGTACAGGGTGTCCCGTACCAGCGCGTGGGTGAACCTCAGTTGGCCCGCGTCGGGCTCCACGAGCAGTCCGGTCAGCAGCGCCGACTCGACCGCGTCGAGCACCGTGTCCTCGTCCGTGCCGCTCTGCGCGAGCAGGATGTCGACGTCGATGTCCCGGCCGAGCACACACGCCTGCTTGAGCACCTCCTGCGCGGCCTTGGGCAATCCGGCGACATGCCGGCGGATCACGTCCCGCACCCCGACCGGCACCTCGGACACCGCCGCGTGCGCGCCCTCCGCGGCCAGCACCCGGGCCGTCTCCAGGACGTAGAACGGGTTGCCCGCGGTGCGGTCCACGATGGCCCGTACGGTGTCCTCGTCGATCGCCGCCGAGACCGCGCCGCGGACCAGGTCGCCCACCGCCTCCGGGGCCAGGCCGGTGAGTTCGACACGTTCCGGACCGCAGCGCGCCAGCCGGGCCAGCGCGTCGGCGAGCAGGTCGCCCACCTCGTTGTGCCGATAGGTGACCACGAGCAGCACGCGACCGGTCGCGTCCCGGTCGGTGGCCAGGTGGCACAGCAGCGCCAGCGTCTCCTCGTCGGCGCGGTGCACGTCGTCCAGGACCAGCAGCCACGGCGTCTCCGCGGTGGCCCGGGCCAGATAGCGCACCACCGCCTGATGCAACATCAGCTTGGCCGCGGCCTGATCGCCCACCGGGCTGTACGAGTCGGCGAGCAGCGGCGCCAACACCCGCGCGGTGTCCTCGTCCGGCGGGCTCACCGCGGCCAGGGTGCGCAACATCTGGGTCCACGGCCATCCGGCGGGCGCGCCGCCCGATTCGGGACAGCGTCCCCACGCCGCCCGCCATCCCTCGGCGGCCAGCAACTCCCGGACATGCTCGGTCAACGCGGTCTTGCCCTCGCCCGGATCACCGCTGACCAACGCCACCGCGAGCCGCCCGTCGGCGCGCTTCGCCGCGTTCAGCAGGTCGGCCGTCTCCTCGGCCCTACCGATCAGCGTGGTCGTGCGCGCCACGAACCCGTCCTCCCCCGACTCGTCGAAAACCCGTACCGGCTCCGCGACTTCCCGATGCGCGGCGGGCGCCTCGGACACGGCGAGCGCCCCCGGCGCGGCGGCTGACGGCACCGCCGCCGGCGCGTCCAACTCGGCGGAGTGGGCCAGGATGTCCGCCTCCAGGCGTTGCAGCCGCGACCCGGGCTCGACCCCCAACTCCTCGCGCAGCGCCGCCCGTACCCGACGCAACACCGCGAGCGCGTCGCCCTGACGGGCACACCGGTACAGCGCCAGCGCCAACAACCGCCAACTCTCCTCCCGCAGCGGGTGCGCCGCCGCGTGTGCCTCCAGGCCGGGCACGATCCCGGACGCCTGCCCGATGGCGAGACCGGCCTCGGCCCGACGCTCCACCGCGACCAGGCGCAACTCCTCCAGCCGGGCCGCCTCGGGCCGGGCCCACGGCTCGTCGGCGAACTGCGCGTACGCGGGCCCGCGCCACAGGTCGAGCGCCGCGGTCAACTCGCGTAGCGCGTCCTCTGCCGCCCCCGCCGCGAGGAGGCTGCCGGCCCGGTGCACCAGGGCCTCGAACCGCCACGCGTCGACCTCGTCCGTACCGACCCGGAACGCGTACCCCGGCGGCGCCGTGACCAGCACCGTCGACGGGGTGCGCGGCGCGCGGTCGGGTTCGAGCGCACGGCGCAGGTGCGACACGAAGGTCTGCACGGACCCGAGCGCGCGGTGCGGCGACTCGCCGTGCCACAGGTCCTCGATCAGCCGGTCGACCGGTACGACGTGCCCGCGCGCCAGGACGAGCCGAGCGAGAACGGCCCGATGGCGAGGGCCGCGCAGGTCGGCCCGCCGGTCACCGTCCCACGCTTCGAGCGCTCCCAGAACACGAAACGTCAGCATGGATACGAGACCTTACTGATGCGTCACGAGCAGGCGAGCGGCGGCCGGGGCTGAAGTCATCCGGCTGTTGTCCCATGCCCGGGTCAACACCGACTCGACGGCCGGTGAACACGCTTGCCGGGCTCATGTCGGCGGCATGTCAGCGGCATGTCGACGGCATGCCGGGCGCGTGTCGCCCCGACCCCGACACCCCGTCGCACGCTCGCCGTTCGTCGGAGACCGGGACCGCCCGGTGTCCGACGAACGGGCTTCGACCGACCCCGGGCCCTCAACTCCCCGACGCTCCGGGCGGGTTGCCCGGCGCCTGCGCCTCACCCTCGGGGCGTGTCGAGGGTGCGTCCGGGGACGCGGCCGGGGGCTGCTGCGTGGTACCGGGAGCCGCACCCGGCGCGGTGCCCGACCCGCCACCCGGCGGCGTACCCGGCACGGTCGCGGGCGGGTTGCCCGGCACCCCCGCCGACGGCGGCGTACTCGCCGGCGGCACCTGCCCCGGCCGGACCGGGATCGCGATCGTGAACGGGGCCGTGCCCTCCACGATCCGGCACCCCGCCGCGCCCCGGTTCGGCTCGACCCGGGGCTGCGGGAAGGGCAGGCTCTCCCGGTTCGGCACCACCGGCCGGCCGTCGGGCATGCAGGCGTAGTTCGAGAGCCCGCTGTACAAACCGAGTTGCTTGCCGTTCTGGTCGAACAGCAGGACGTCCTTGAGCGGCCGTCCCTGTGCGTCGAACGGGTAGATGTTCTGCAGCGGCCTACCGTCCAACGTGCCCATCAGGGTGCTGCCGTCCAGCGGGTGGCCGTCCGAACTGCTGTAGTACGTGGGGTAGTTCGACCCCATGGGCTCGATCCGCACGGTCTCGCCCGGCTCGAACTGTCCCCCGCTCACCATGCCGATCCCGAGCCCGACCACCATCGCGTTGAGCGGCACCGCCAGCCAGACCAGTCGGCGATCGTCACCCGAGCGCGATCCCAGCCACAACGACCCGGCCAGGGCCAGGAGTCCGACCGCCACCGGCCACCACACCCCACCCGCGATCACCCAGGCGAGCAGGGACACGACCAGCGCCCGTACCACCCACCAGGCGGACCGCAGACCGGCCAGGAACCGCACCGGCTCGGCGAAGCGCCCGGTGCGCAAGGACTCCCCGAGGGCCCTCGCGCGGCGGGTGACCGACAGTGCGGCGACCTCCGGCAGGCCGCGCTCGCGCCCGCGCAGCCACAGCGCGTTCACCGCCTCCACAGCCAGTGCGAGCACGCACGGAAAGATCCACCAGCGCTCCTGCGCGTCCCGGTGCGAGCCCAGTGCGATACCCGTCACGAACGCCGATCCGAGCGCCAACAGAAGTCCCAGTACCAGGAGTTCGACCTTGCCGACGTCGCGCAACCGGCCGCCCCCGCCGGTCGGCGTCAGCGGCGGATACCCGGCCGCCGCGCGCAGTTCGGCGGCGTACTCGTGCGGGGTGCCGAGCCGGGCGCGGAGCGCGTCGGAGGTCACCGCGCCGTCGAGTTCGGCGACCACCTCGCTCAGATTGACCTCGACGTCGTCCAGGATCTCCTCCGCCTCGACGGCGGGCAGATCGGCCAGAATGCGGGCCACCTCGACGCGGTAGTCAGCGGCGACGGGGTGCAGTGCGGTGTCCTTCATCGGGTCTCCCCCACCAGTTCCGACATCGTCCGGGCGAACGAGTTCCACGTGTCGGTGGACTCCCGGAACCGCTGCCGGCCGGGCTCGTTCAGGGCGTAGTACTTGCGGTTCGGGCCTTCGTCGCTCGCCACCACGTAGGACGTGAGGAGTCCGGCGTTGTACAGCCGCCGCAGCGTGCCGTAGACCGACGCGTCGCCGACGTCGTCGAGACCGGCCTTGCGCAGCCGGCGCAGCACGTCGTAGCCGTAGCCGTCCTCCTCGCGCAGCACGGCGAGCACCGCGAGGTCCAGCACTCCCTTGAGCAACTGACTCGGATCCATGACGCCTCCAGCTCTTGTGCGTTGCACGGTACCACGCAATGCACAGTAGTGAACGGGTCCGATCGTGCCCGCCGCACAACAGATCGGCTCGACGTCGCGTTTGTAGAGGCAGAGACCTTGGGTGGGACCCGATCGAGGAGACGTGCACGATGCGGTTCGAGGACTTCGCGGCGGCGCGGCTGCCGGCCCTGCTGCGCTATGCCGCGTTGTTGTGCGGGGACCGGGAGTTGGCCCGGGACCTCGTCCAGGAGGCCCTGATCAAGGCACTCGTGCGCTGGAAACGCGTCGGCGCGCTCGATCGACCCGACGCCTACGTCCGCACCATCGTCACCAATGAGTTCCTGTCCTTCCGCCGCCGCAAGGCGATACGCATGGTGGCGCTGACCCACGACGCGCTGGACGGTCCGGCGGCGCCCAGCGTGCCGGACCCCGCCGCCGGCATCGGGTCGGGTGAGGAGCTGTGGCGCCGGCTGAGCGAACTGCCCCGCCGACAACGTGCCGTGCTGGTCCTGCGCTACTACGAGGGGCTCACCGACGACGAGATCGCCGAGACCCTGAACTGCCGGCCCGGCACCGTCCGGGGCTACGCGTCCCGCGCGCTGGCGACGCTGCGCGTGGAGATGACCGTGACACCGACCCGAATCCCCCCGATTCCCCAGGGAGAACCGGCATGACCGACATCCGCGAACTGGAGGCGGCACTCGCCCGCCACGAACACCTGGCACCCGACGACGAGGGCTTGATCGAAGCCGCGTACGCGGGGGCCCGACGTGTGCGCCGACGGCGCCTCGCCGTCGCCGGCCTCGGCGTCGCCGCCGTGGTCGCGCTCGGCGCCGTAACCCCCCGGGTCCTCGATCACCTCGGTGACGACGGGGTACGTCGGGCGGCGGGTCCCGCCGCGAGCAAGGCTGCCGGCGTCTCCGTGACCAGTCCCCCGGCCGTGGTCGTGGACGTCGACCGCACGGAAGGGTTCTTCCCCCTGGAGCAGGGCTTCTCGGGGACCACCTCGCTGGCGAGCGTGCGCTCGGACGACCAATCCAGCACCGGCTGGGGCGGCAACGTCGGCGTCTACGCGCCGGCCGACGTCGACATGACGGCGATCGAGGCCGGCGAGGCGATCACCGTGCAAGGGCACCCAGCCCGCTATGCCGAGAACTACCTGATCGATCCGGCCGCCTATCACGAGGGTCCGCAAAACTCCTGGGCTCCCAAACCGGTGCGCTTCGACGCCGACGGAAAGCCCGGCCCCGGCACGTGGCAGGACAGGCGGGCGCCGGTCGTCGCGTGGCGCGACTCGTCCGGGTCCTGGGTCGTGGTCTCCGGCACCGACCAGCGGACGGACCTGCTGCGACTGGCCGAGGCGGTCCGACTCCGGCCGACCGGCGCCCGCACCCCCTACCGGCTCGGCTTCGTCCCCGACACGCTCCGGCTCGACTTCGGCGGCTCGAACACGCGCATCCGGGCCGAGTCCAACTCCGTACTGGTCTTCGGCGCCGCGGCCCATCCCGTGTTGAAGCGGAGCGAGCTGCGAGGCATGACGGAGTACGGCGCCCTGCGCATCCAGGTCTCGGCGTCGGACAGCGGGCGCACGGACATCGTCGCCCGAACCGGCCCGCCGACGGTGATCGCGGGACACGACACCTGGTACTTCACCTCCCCCGGCGGCGGCCTGCTGCCACCGGAGCAAGGCGCGATCCTGGTCACCAAGGTGAACGGCTGCGAAGTCCAGATCACGACCACCGACAACAACCTGGTTCCCAGGGACACCCTGCACCGCATCCTTGCGTCGATGACCTTCGGCAACTGCGCGGCCCCGGAGACCTGGACCCCTCCGCTGTCCTGATCACCCGCATCCACTGGTAATCCGAACTCCCGTGACCACCACGGGAGTTCGGCCCGTTTCCCGACTCAGCCCGCCGCCACCCACGCGTCCAGCTCGGCGATGTACGCGTCCTTGACGTCCTCCGGCAACCACGCGATGGCGAACGCGTTGTATTCGAACCGGGCCACTTCCGCCTCGGTCAGGCCGAGGTCCGCCTGGGTGCGCTCCAGGTTCTCCTGTACGTACGCGTCCATGTAGGCCGGGTCGTCGGAGTTGATCGTGACCAGGATGCCCTCGTCCAGCATCCGCCGGATCTCCGCACCCTTGATCCCGTCCACCACGAAGGAGTTCGACACCGGACACACCGTCAGTCCGAGGCCGCGCTCCTTGATCGCGGCGACCAGCTTCGGGTCTTCCAGCGCGTTCGACCCGTGGTCGATGCGGTCTACGCCGATGTCCTCGATCGCCTGCCGGATGTGCTCGACGCTGTTCTCCTGATCGACGTCGCAGTGCATCGTCAACCGGTAGCCCTCGGCCCGTGCCCGCGCGTAGACGGCGGCGAACTTTGCCGGCGGGTTGCCGCGCTCGTCCGAGTCCAGCCCGATCCCCACGATCCACTCGCGGTACGCCAGCGACTGCACGAGCGTGGCCATCGCGTACTCGGCCTGGAAGTCGCGCAGGAAGCACATGATCAGCTGGGCCCGAATGCCCAGTTCGCGCCGCGCGTCCCCGATCGCCCTGGTGAGCCCGCGCACCACCACGTCGAACGGCACTCCCCGGCCGGTGTGCGCCTGGGGGTCGAAGAACATCTCCACGTAACGCACGTTCTGCGAGGCGGCCTTGCGCAGGTAGGCCATCGCCAGGTCGTAGAAGTCCGGCTCGTGCAGCAGGACCCGCATGCCGTCGTAGTAGACGGTCAGGAAGGAGGCGAGGCTGTCGAACCGGTACGTCGCCCGCATCTCCTCGACCGAGGCGTACGGCAACTCGATCCCGTTGCGCTCGGCGAGCGCGAACTTCAACTCGGGCTCCAACGTCCCCTCGATGTGCAGATGCAACTCGCACTTCGGCAGCCCGCCGATGAAGTCCCGCATGTCACGCATGAACCGACCCTCCGCCTCGAACACCCACTCGCCCGACAACGCCAACCGTATGCCCCGGGCCGGGCCGCGCTCCGCAACCCGACCGCCGCTCCCTTGCATGGCAGATTCCACCAGGCCCTTCACGGAACGACCCACCCCGACGCACACTGTATGTAGTCACGTCATGACACACCGAAGGAAGTCCATGGACGAGCAGCCCGAAGACGGGCCGGAGCCCGACGGACGGACCTTTTGGACCGTGGTCGACGGTGAACGGATCGAGACGCCGGCCACGATCGCGAGCATCCGCGAAGCCCTTCCGACCGATCAGCGCGACGAGTTCACCAGGGTGGTCGAGGACACGCCCGCGCGGGACATGCTCCTGATCATGAACCGCTGGTCGCGCCGGACGCGACCGGAAATCGACGAGGCCACCGAACGCGAGCACGACCGCGTGGAGGCGATCACCAGGGAAGCGGGCGACCGCGTCATCATGGGGGAGGATCCGAGTGTCGTGCAGGCTGAGGTACTCGCACGACTGCGAGACGGTACGTAGCCAACTCACGACGTCGCAGCGCGGCGACCCGGACAGGGGCATGGCCCGCGTATGTCTGGACCCGTACGGGTGCGGCTCGTCGCAGACCTGGCACAGGGACCGGCGAGAGGTGACGTGCGGTTCGGTGGTGGTCGGATCCCAGGTATCGAATGACGTCCTCTTGGTCACCGTGGTCCGCGTCTACGGAACCTGAGCACGCGCGAGGCGGCTCTGTACTCGCGACACACGAGGGAGTCGGGGCTCACATGGCCCGGGATCAGCGGCGGTAGCAGCCCCAGACGCGTGGGGCTCGGGCGCCGGGGGGAATCGGGAACGGGGCGGTTTTGGCGGGTGGGGCTCCGTCGGTCGGGTACCAGATGGCGTCGTCCGGCTCCACGGCGGCGAGGTCGGCGGTCCAGGCGGGGCGGGCCGGGTCGAAGGGTTGGACGCGCACCCGGGCGGTGGCCGCGTCGACGTGCTCGATCACGCCGGGCGGGTGGGTCGGTCGCAGACGGGCGTCCCGGTGCTTGACCTTTTGGCCGATCTCGGCGGGTTCGGGCATGGCGGGGTATCCCTTTCGTGGGCGGGGATGGGGAACGCGTCGCTTCGTGGCCGACCGGCGCGGGGAGCGCTCCGCGCCGGTCGGCTTCGCCCGGCCGCCTCGGGAGGCGTCGGGTGGCGGGACCGCACCGCCGGCCAGGCCAGTGGGGGCGGTGCGGCCGATCAGGGGGTGGGCGGTCGACTGGGGTCCATGCCGTCGGGCGGCATGCGCCACGTGATCGACCCGTCGCGGAACAGGTGTTGCGCCTTGGTTCGAGACGGCTCGTCCACGAGGGGTTGGGCCGCCACGATCCGGCCGGGCCGAGCCGCCTCCGGCTTCGCCGGCTCGGGCGCGGTGAGCCCGGGCGAGCCGGCCTCGTCGTCCACCACTTCGAGGTGCGCGAGCGGAATGGTGTAGGTCGCCTGGGAGTTGGCGGTGAGCGCCACGACATGGCCGCAGGCCACGCGGTAGAGCGTCCCCACATACCGACTCCGGGCATCCCGCACCCGCACCTCACCACCCGCCATGCGGAGCCGCAAGTCGGCTTCGGTGGGCGGTTGTTGTCTCGTCACGGTCATCGGCACGCCTCTCGCCTCTCGTTGCCGTCAGTCGTTTTTCGGCCACTCCCTGACAGCATCGGCCGGCGTGCCTAACCTTTGGAGTGACCTCCCGTTGCGAGCTCAATTGGAACAAACCGGGGGAACATACGTGCGATTTCAGGAACATCCAAGCAACCCGACCGACGGGTCGCCACGGCAGCGCATGGCGGCGCAAATCAGAGAGCACCGATCACGAGCAGGGCTGTCGGTAACGGAATTGGCCGACATCGTCGGCTACAGCAAGTCGTCGATGTCGAGGTTCGAGACGGGCGACAGCCGAGTGCCGGAAGAACTGTGCCCCAAGCTCGATGCGGTGTTCGGCACAAACGGCCTGTTCACTGCGCTATTCGAGATGCTGCGGAACGTGCCGTTCCCGGATCGCTACCTCGACTACATGACGTTGGAGCGCGAGGCCAAGGCGCTCAGCGAATGGGCCGGGCTCCGCATCCCGGGACTGCTTCAGACCCCGGCCTATGCGCAAGCACTGTTCCGTGAGGGCATTCCTGGCGCAACCGAAGACGAGATCACGGCGTTGGTTGAGGCCCGCCGGGATCGCCGCGCGATTTTCGACAGGAAGCCACCCGCCTATTTCACGGCGATCCTTGACGAGTCCGTGCTGCGCCGATGGATGGGCCCGGCCGAGACCATGATCGAACAGCTCACCGTTCTGCTTGGGAACATGGACCACCAGCATGGCAACATCCGGATTTTTCCGTTGAAACGCGGCCCTTTCGGGCTCCACGAAGCCACGCAAATCAATATCGATCTAGCCGATGGCACATCACTCGTCTACCTCGAAGGCAACGCGAGTGGACTGATTATCGAAGACTCGGACATCGTCACCCAGCGCAAACGGGCCTACGATCGAGTCGGCGCCTACGCCCTTTCTCCGAGGGAGTCGGCGGACATGGTCCGAGCGGCGATCAAGGAGTATGAAGAGTGCTCACACCCTCCCAACTGACCGCTGCTGTCTGGCGCAAGTCCACCTACACCAACTCCGATGGGGGTGCATGTGTGGAGGTGGGCGGCAACTTTGCGGGCATCGTCCCCGTCCGTGACAGCAGGGCCCGCACGATCGGCCATCTCGTAGTCGGCGCGGCCTCGTGGGCGGCGCTCACCGACTCGTTGCGCGGCTGAGTGCAACGGTGGCCCCGCCCGCCCGAAGTCGAGCCGGCGGGGCCTCGCACGGCTACGCGGCCGGGGCGATGCGGGCCATGCCGTTGATGATGCGGTCCATCGCGTCGCCACCCCTGGGGTCGGTCAGGTTGGCGAGCATCTTGAGCACGAACTTCATCAGCATCGGGTGCGGCAGGCCGTGCTTGGTGGCGAAGTTCATCACCCTCGGGTCGCCGATCAGCTTCACGAAGACCCGGCCGAGCGTGTAGTAGCCGCCGTAGGTCTGCTTGAGGATGCGCGGGTAGTCGTGCAGCGCCCGCTCGCGGCCCTCGGGGGTGAGGCGGGCCACCGCCTGGGTGATCACCTGGGCCGCGATCTCGCCGGACTCCATCGCGTACGCGATGCCCTCGCCGTTGAACGGGTTGACCATCCCGCCCGCGTCGCCGACCAGCAACAGGCCCTTGGTGTAGTGCGGTTGGCGGTTGAAGCCCATCGGCAGCGCCGCGCCGCGGATCGGACCCTGCTGGTTCTCGTCGGTGTAGCCCCAGTCCTCGGGCATGCCCGAGACCCAGCCCTTGAGCAGGTCGCGGTAGTCGATGTCCTTGAACGCCGCCGAGGTGTTGAGCAGACCCAGGCCCACGTTCGAGGTGCCGTCGCCCATGCCGAACACCCAGCCGTAGCCGGGCAGCAGCTTCTCCTGGGCGTCGCGGCGGTCCCACAGCTCCAGCCACGACTCCAGGTAGTCGTCGTCGCTGCGCGGGGAGGTGAAGTAGGTGCGGACCGCTACGCCCATCGGGCGGTCCTCGCGCCGGTGCAGGCCCATCGCGAGGGACAGCCGGGTCGAGTTGCCGTCGGCAGCGACCACGATCGGCGCGCGGAAGACGGTCTCCTCCTTCGAACCGTTCATCCGCGCGTTGACGCCGACGATGCGTCCGGTGCGCTCGTCCAGGATCGGGCCGGTGACGTTGGCACGCTCGTACAGCTTCGCGCCCGCTGCCGCCGCCTGGCGGGCCAGGATCTCGTCGAAGTCGGCCCGCTTGCGGACCAGTCCGTGCGCCGGGAAGCTGGCCAGATCCGGCCAGTCCAGTTCGAGCCGCATGCCACCGCCGAGGATGCGCAGGCCCTTGTTGGGCAGCCACCCGGCCTCGACCGAGGTGTCCACGCCCATCCCGATCAACTGCTTGACCGCGCGCGGGGTGAGCCCGTCGCCGCAGACCTTCTCCCGGGGAAACGCGGTCTTCTCCAACAGGATCACGCTCACGCCGGACTTGGCCAGGTGATACGCCGTGGTCGATCCGGCCGGACCGGCCCCGACCACGATGACGTCGGCCTCATGCGTCGAGTCGGCGCGCTTGGTGGTTGTGACGGGCGCTGCGTCGGTCACGGACGACTCCCCTGGAAGTCTCTGCGGCAGTGCCGAAACCGGGACGGTTCCGGCCGGACAAGTCTATGAGCAGCGGGCCGGGAACCGGCCCGCGGTCATCCGGTGGTGGGTCGAAAGCCCCGGTGCAGCGCGACCACGCCGCCGGTGAGGTTGCGCCACGCCGCCCGCTCCCAGCCGGCCCGGCGCACGATCGCGGCCAGTCCGGCCTGGTCGGGCCAGGCGCGGATGGATTCGGCCAGATAGACGTACGCGTCCGGGTTGCTGCTCACGGCGGTGGCCACCGACGGCAGCGCGCGCATCAGGTACTCCACGTAGACCGTCTCGAACGGAGGCCACGTGGGCCGGCTGAACTCGCAGACCACCAGGCGCCCGCCCGGCCGGGTCACCCGCAACATCTCGCGCAGCGCGCCCTCGGTGTCGTTGACGTTGCGCAGCCCGAAGGAGATGGTCACCGCGTCGAACGTGGCGTCCCGAAACGGCAACCGGGTCGCGTCGCCCGCGGTGAACGGCAATTCGGGGTGCCGGCGCTTGCCCTCGCGCAGCATGCCCACGGAGAAGTCGCACGGGACCACCTCCGCGCCCGCGTCCCGGAAGGGCAGCGAGGAGGTGCCGGTGCCGGCCGCCAGGTCGAGGACGCGCTCACCCGGGCGCGCGTCCACGGCCCGCGCGACGGCTTTGCGCCAGGACCGGTCCTGGCCCATCGACAGCACGGTGTTGGTCAGGTCGTAGCGCGCCGCGACCGCGTCGAACATCGACGCGACTTCACGCGGTTGTTTGTCCAGGGAGGCTCGGGTCACCCGGCCATCATCTCGCGGCCGGGGCCGTACCCGGGTCCTGGGGGCGGGCAACGCACCGGGCGGGTCGCGTGGAGCGTGCGACCCGCCCGGTGGACTCGTGTCGGCGTGCGGCGCTCAGCGACGCCCGGCCCGGCCGCCGGCGCGGCGCCGGCCGACCTTGACCCCGCCGCCGATCCGGCCGATGCGCACGCCGACACCGACGCCACCGCCGCGACCACGACCGGTGCGGCGGCGCCTGCGGTGCGGGGTCACGGCATGGACGAGGGACCGGATTCGCGTACCAACGGACATGGTGTGCCTCCTCGTTCCGCACGGGCGGCGCCCGCGTCGGAAGTGGTCGGGAAACCCTGTCTTGTCGACCGGGCGCCTGCCCCGGGTTCGGCCGGCCATGCCTGATCGGGCCCCGAACGATCCGCGCCGCCGCCCGTCAGCGGCGGTGCACGAGCCGGCCGCCGAGCACGGTGGCCACGCACGAGCCGGTGCCGTGGGCGAGCAGGGCCGCGTACGGGTCGCCCTCGGTCGGCACGTCGAACACCGCGAGGTCGGCGAGGCCGCCCGGGCGCAGCGTGCCCGCCCCGTCCAGGCCGCCCATCGCCGCCGCGCCGCCGACCGTGACCGCCTCGACCAGGCGCCGGTCCAGGTCGTCCGCGCGGTATCCCTGCCGCACCGCGACCTCGCGGGCCGCCGCCGCCTCCTCCCACATGTCCAGGGACGGCGAGGAGGCCAGCGAGTCGGTGCCCAGGGCCAGCGGCGAGCCCTCGGTCAGGTAATCCGCCACCGGCGCCTCGCCCGCCGCCAGGATCGCGTTGGAGCGCACGCACAGGGCGACGGCCGTACCGTGCCCGCGCAGCAGCGCCCGGTCCTGCGCCCCCAGGTGCACGCCGTGCGCGACGTGCACGTCCGGCCCGAGCCCGGCGAAGCCGTCCAGGTAGGTCGCGGGGCTGCCGCCGCTGCCGCCGTCGAGCAGTTCCAGGGCCAGCCCCATCGCGCGATTCGCCTCGGCGAACCGGCCGGTGCCGTGCCGGACGAACTCCACCTCGTGCGAGGTCTCCGCCAGGTGCGGGTGCAGCCGCAGCCCGCGCTCGCGGGCGATCTTCACGCACTCCGCGAATACGGCCGTCCCGACCGTGAACGGGGTGTGCGGCGACACGCCCAACGCGCGCCCGCCGCTCGCCCCGCGCAGCGTGTCGAGGAACGCCTCACGGCGCCCGCCCGTCCACATCGCGTCGTCCGCGATCACCTCGACGTAGCTGATCCCGCGCAGACCGGACCGGCCCACCGGCACCAGGACACATGGGTCGGTGACCACATCCGCCGCCGCCGTGGTCCCCGAGCGCAACATGTGGTGCACCCCGCGGCGGGCACTCTCCTGCCACATCACCTCGGAGAAGTCGGCCCGCCGCTCGGTCAGCAGCCGGATCCACTCCGGGAACGCCAGCCCGGACAACGCGAGATCGCCGAAGTCGGTGTACTGGAGGTGCGCGTGCGCGTTCACCAGACCCGGGGTGAGCACCCCGCGCCAGACCCGCTCCCGCGCCCCCTCCGCGACCAACTCGGCCCGCGGCCCCACCGCGACGATGCGCTCGTCCTCCACGAGCACGGCACCGTCACGAATGGGCTCCGCGTCGACCATCGACAGGACAACGGGCGCAACATGCAACGTCAACGACATGCGCCCATCCTGCCAAGCCGGGCTCAGCGCGCGTCGACCACCTTCAGCTGTGTGCGAGGCGGCTCGGGGCGGGCGGTGCCGCCGGGGATGGCGGTGGAGGACAGGTGGGAGATCACCTTGTCGTCGACCGGGTCGTTCGCCGGGTCGTCGTGCACGATCAGGTGGTTGTACGTGGTGTCGCGCTGCGCGGGGACGCGCCCGGCGGCGCGGATCAGGTGCAGCAGTTCCATCCGGTTCGAGCGGTGCTTGGCGCCGGCGGAGGAGACCACGTTCTCCTCCAGCATGACCGAGCCCAGGTCGTCCGCGCCGTAGTGCAGGGTCAGCTGGCCGGCCTCCTTGCCCGTGGTCAGCCACGAGCCCTGGATGTGCGCGACGTTGTGCAGGAACAGCCGGGCGACCGCGATCAGGCGCAGGTATTCGAGCAGGGTGGCCTGGGTGCGCCCCTTCAGGTGGTTGTTCTCCGGCTGGTAGGTGTACGGGATGAAGGCCCGGAAGCCGCCGGTGCGGTCCTGCACGTCACGGATCATCCGCAGGTGCTCGATCCGCTCGGCGTTGGTCTCGCCGGTGCCCATCAGCATCGTCGAGGTGGACTCGACGCCCAGGCCGTGCGCGGTCTCCATGATCTCCAGCCAGCGCTCGCCCGACTCCTTGAGCGGGGCGATCGCGGTGCGCGGGCGCTCCGGGAGCAGTTCGGCGCCGGCGCCCGCGAACGAGTCGAGGCCCGCCGCGTGGATCCGCGAGATGGCCTCCTCGATGCCCACCCCGGACACCTTGGCCATGTGCGCGACCTCGGACGCGCCGAGCGAGTGGATCACCAGCTGCGGGAACTCGGCCTTGATCGCGGCGAACGAGCGCTCGTAGTACTCGACGCCGAAGTCGGGGTGGTGCCCGCCCTGGAACATGATCTGGGTGCCGCCGAGTTCGACCGTCTCCGCGCACCGGCGCAGGATGTCGTCGATCTCCCGGACCCAGCCCTTCTCGCTCTTGGGCGGGGCGTAGAAGGCACAGAACTTGCACGCGGTGACGCACACGTTCGTGTAGTTGATGTTGCGCTCGATGATGTACGTCGCGATGTCGACGGTGTCCGCGTAGCGCTTGCGGCGGGCGGCGTCGGCGGCTCGACCCAGCGCGTGCAGCGGCGCGTGGACGTACAGCGCGAGTGCCTCTTCGGGCGTGATCCGCCCACCGTCGGCGGCCCGGTCCAGGACCGGCTGGAGATCGCTGATCACGGGGAAGCCTCCGCATGGAACGAATACGAGTGGAACGACTGCGACTCGCGAACGAGCCTATCCGGCGCGCTCACGGAGCCTGCGGGGCGTCGAGCAGCCGCACCCGAACGTCGGCCGGATACCCGGTGTCGTGCGAGGTACGGCGGGCGAACTCGGCGATCCCGGCCAGGTGGCGCGCGCCCAGCGAGTAGTCGAGCGCCTCGGTGTAGTAGCGCTCCAGCGTGGCCGCGTCGAACGCCTCCCACCGGGCCACGTGCTCGCAGACCTTGTCCACCTCGCGCATGCACAGGTCGCGCGACTCCAGGAAGGCCCGGTGCACCTCGCGCACCTCGGCGGGATGCGCGGCCAGGAAGTCGCGGCGTGCGGCCCACACCGCGAATACGAACGGCAGTCCGGTCCACTGCTTCCACTCCTCGGCCAGGTCGTAGACCTTCAGGCCCAGGCGCGGCGCGTCGTAGAGCGTCGCACGCAACGCGACGTCGCCGATCACCACGGCGGCGTCCGCCTCCTGCATCATCAGGCCCAGGTCGGGCGCCGAGGTGAAGAACTTCGGCCGTACGCCGTACTTCTCCTCGAGCAGCAGCCGGGCCAGCCGGACCCCGGTGCGGCTCTGCGAGCCCAGCGCGACCCGGGAACCGTCCAGTTCCTCGATCGGCACCTGGCTGATCAGCATGACCGACATCACGGGCCCGTCGGCGGCCACCGCGATGTCCGGGAGCACCACGAGGTCGTCCGCGTGCCGCAGGTATTCGACGACGCTGATCGGCGCGATGTCGAGGTCGCCGCGCACCAGGGCGTCGTTGAGGTTGTCCGGAGTGTCCTTGGTGAGCTCCAGATCCACCAGCGTGCCCGTGCGGGCCAGGCCCCAGTAGATGGGCAGGCAGTTCAGGTACTGGATATGGCCCACCCGGGGTCGCCGGCGGCCGGCTTGCGGTGCGTTGTCCACACTGTCCATCCCCGCAGGCTATGCCCGGCTCCGCGGATCACCGGTATCGACCCGGCCGGTATCCGCGGTGTCACCGAACAGGCACAAGACGGGACATGAGGCAGTGGCAGCGGGAAGCGGGTGAGACCCTTCCGGGACCGGGCCGAACCGCACGGCGGTCCGCCGACTACGACGGAGGAAGCGCGATGCACTCGTCCCCGGGCTCGTATCCGGGCCAGGGTGGCGGCTACCCGCCCCCGCCCCCGCCCTACGCGGCCACACCGGCGCCACCGCCATACGACCCGGGTGGTGGGTACCGCCCCGGCGGTCCGGGCGCGCCCGGCGGCGGCCACGGCGCGCCGCCGCGACCACAACCCGCCCGACCCGCGTTCGGCGCGCTGCGCGGCACCGTCGCCGGGATCAGCCTGGTGCTGGCCGTGCTGTTGTCGATCCCGGCCCTGTCGGCGCTGTGGTTGCGCTGGGAGGTGGTATCCGACCAGGGGTTCACGGACAACGCGGTCGAGCTGATCGACGAGTCGGCGATCCGCGGCGAGGTCGCGCGGCTGATGACCGACGAGGTGATCCGGCAACTGCCGCCCGGAGTCCGCAATCAGGTGCCGCGCCAGGTGGTGCAGACGGCGGTGACCGAGGAGATCGCGAAGCCGACGTTCAAGGCGGTCTGGAAGGACGGCGTCTCCACGGCGCACGACGTGGTGTTGTCCTCGCTGCTCGGCCGGGACAGCAAGAACGTGCAGACCAACGGCGACGAGGTCGTGGTCAACCTGAAGAGCCCGGTCGACGCGATCGTGGGCCAGTTGAACAAGGCCGGGATCCCGGTCTCCAAGGCGGGCCTGCCCACCAGCATCCCGATCGACCTCGCGCAACTGCCGCACGCTTCCGACGCCAAGCAGAGTCGGGACGCGCTTCAGGCGGTGGACGACGCGGGTCGGTGGTTGCCGATCCTGACCCTCGTACTGCTGGTGCTCGGCTTGGCGGTCGCGGTCAACCGGTTCCGCGCGCTGGTGATGACCGGCGTCGGGCTGTTCGTCACCAGCGGCCTGCTGTTGATCCTGGTCAACGCCGCGAGCGGTCCGGTCGCCGACGAGCTGGCCGCCCGCAACACGCTGAACCGGGACGGCATCGAGGCCGTCTACGGCGTGTTCACCGACTCGCTGGACACGATGTCCTGGTCGGTGTTCGCGGCCTCGATCGTGATGATCGTGGTGGGCGCCGTCGGGCTGGGCATGCGCGGTCGGCGGCGCTGACCGCGCCGAGGCGGCGAGGGCGGACCCGGGACGAACCCCGGCCCGCCCTCGCGGCGTTCCCGGCTCAGGCCAGGTTGCGCGTGGAGCCCTCGTCGTCGTCCTGTTCGATGTGGATGTCGTCCACGGAGATGTCCACCTCGACCACCTCCAAGCCGGTCATCCGCTCGATCGACTCGATCACGTGGTCGCGCACCGCCGCGGCGACCTCGGCGATCGGCGCGCCGTATTCGACGACCAGGCTCAGGTCGATCGCGCACTGCTTCTCGCCGACCTCGACGCTGACCCCGCGCGCGACGTCGGGACGGCCGCCCGGGACCGCCTTGCGCATCGCGGCGAAGGCCCGGGAGACCCCGCTGCCCAGGGCGTACACCCCCGGAATCTCGCGCGCCGCGAGCCCGGCGACCTTGGCCACCACGCCGTCCGCGATCGAGGTACGACCGCGGTCGGTGGCCAGCGCGGTCACCTCCGTCATATGCGAGGCGCCGGAGGCTCCGGTCGACGGGCGCTCGACGCGCTCCGGGCTCGTGCTGCTCTTGGTCGCCGGGCGGGCGGGTACGTCTGCCATGACTGGAACCTCGTCTTTCGCCGCGTTCGTGAGAGGTGGGGGCTCCCCTCACACAGGTGTGACCCCTTCCCGGTCGGTTCCTCACGCAATCCGGGCGAATTAATCCGATCGGCCGTTCGTCGTTCCTGTCGAGCGACAGGAACATGTTTCATTTCACTCCCGGCCAACCGTTCAGGAGGCTTGCTCCCGCATCGGGAACCGCCTGTGATGGGACCCCTGCATCCCGGCCAAGGAGGAAACACTGTGGAGCGGTTCCAGGATCGGCGCATCATCGTCACCGGCGGCGGCTCGGGCATCGGCCAGGCCACGGTGCTGCGGCTGCTGAGCGAGGCGGGTTCCGTACACGCGGTCGACGTCAACGCCGACGGGCTGGACAAGACCCGTGCGATGGCGGCGGAGAAGGGCCTCGACGCCCGGCTGACCACCGGCGTGCTGGACGTGTCGGACGAGGCCGCGGTCGGCACCGGCGTGGCCGAGACCGTCGAGCGGTTCGGCGGCCTGGACGTGCTGGTCAACGCCGCGGGCATCCTGCGGGCGGGGCACACCCACACCTTCCCGCTCGACAAGTGGAACCAGATCATCACCATCAACCTGACCGGCACGTTCCTGATGACCCGCGCCGCGCTGCCCGCGCTGCTTGAGACCGGCAACGGTGTGGTGATCAACTTCAGCTCGACCTCGGCGAGCTTCGCGCACCCGTACATGGCGGCCTACGCGGCCAGCAAGGGCGCGATCGACGCGTTCACCCACGCGATCGCCCTGGAGTACAGCCGCCAGGGGCTGCGCGCGGTCAACGTCGCGCCCGGCAGCATCTCCAGCGGCATCGTCGACGACACCCCGAACCAGGTTCCGGAGGACGCCGACTGGGAGCTGTTCGGCAAGCTGATGCCGATCATCGGCGACGGCATGGCCCACCCGGACGTGATCGCCGGCATGATCGCCGCGCTCGCCTCCGACGACGGCAAGTTCGTCACCGGCACGTCGCTGCGCATCGACGGCGGCACCCACGCCTGAGCGGGACCTCGGTCCCGGGTGCCGCACGGGTCGCGTCGACCCGCGCGGCACCCGGGGCCGGCCCGAAAACGCCAGAGGGCGCCGTTCCGGGACCGGTTGCCCCGTACAGCGCCCACCGCGATGGTGCGAAGTTTCAGCCGGCGTTGATGCAGACGTTGCCGAACGCCGGGTTCACCAGGCCGATGACGTTGATGCTGTTGCCGCACAGGTTGACCGGGATGTGCACCGGGACCTGGATGTTGTTGCCCGAGGCGACACCCGGGGAGTTGACGGCGGCACCGTCCGCCTCGGAGCTGGCGCTGGCCCCACCGATGCCCGCGGCGAGGATGCCACCGGCGGCGACGGTGATGAAGGCCGCCTTCTTGACCGTGTTCATTCTTCCTCCATGTCACAGTGCCGCACGAACGGATGCGGCACGTGGGACAACGAAGCCCACAACGATCGGCAACGCCCCACCGTCCGGTTTGCCGCCGATTCACCCCTACGGGGACGCCCGCTTACGCCGTACGCCGGTGCCGGGCGCCGGCGCACCACCCATCCCGAGGGGCGCACGCGCGGCAATCGGCGCACCACGCGGTCGAGCGGCAACGGACTGCGCCCCGCGAAGCCGGGGCTTTGCGGGGCGCGGGGACGGAGGGCTCGGTGCGCGGGTGGGGGCACGTGGGAATCGGAGGTCGGGCCCGGACGGAACAGGGTGTCCCGGGACGCGTCAGGCGTCCTCGTCGTCCTCGTCGTCGTCCTCGGGCAGGTACTCGGCGCCCTCGGACTGCCAGCCGGCCTCGCTCAGTTCGGTGCCGGCGATCTCCTCGACCAGGCTGAACGGGTCGATCAGGTACGAGACGGACTCGGCCAGGTCGCTCTCGATCGCGGCCATGGCGTCGGCCCGGTCGCCGGACGAGAGTTCTTCGTCGGCCTTGACGCTGTCCAACGCGGCGGCGCGCAGCGCGTCCGCGTCGGTGACCTCGAGCACGATTTCGAGGTTGAGCCGGATGTAGCGGGTCGTGGACTCGGAGGAAGTCGGGTTTTCCATGGGCGCGAGCCTACGGGCCCACGACCGACCCCCGGCGCGCTGACGCGCCGCGCACCACCGGGCCGCCGCGTCGGGGCGACGCGCCCCGTGCGCTCAGCGGTGGCCGTACGTCACGGCGGTGACCATCAGCGCCCCGAAGACCACGGAGAATCCGAGGATGTAGATCGCGATCCGGATCCACATCCCGGTCGCCCGGCTCTTCTCGCTCTCCATCACGGCGAACTCCTCATATGTGGGCGGGAAGGCACGGCGAGAACGCGACCAGCGCGGGCGCCGCGTGGACCATCAGGAACTCGACGGGCAGGTACGCGTCGGCCGATTCCATGCGGTGCGCGAGGCCCGAGTCGAAGTGCGCCACGTCGCCGGGCGCGAGCAGGTGGGTCGCCCCGTCCAGGGTCAGCCGGAGTTGCCCGCTCAGGACGTACAGCCACTCCTCGCCCGGATGCACCCGGCCGGGCCCGTCCGCCCGCCCCGCCGGCACCCGGACCCGCAGTGCCTGCATGCCGCGTCGCGGGCTGCCCACGCGCCAGTAGGTCCAGCCGTGCGCCTCGACCGGCTCGGCCGCACGGGCGCGGACCACGGGCTCGGTCGCCGCGGCGTCCTCGCCGAGGAGTTCGGAGACGGTGGTGTTGTACACCCGGGCCAGGGTGAGCAGCGCGGGCAACGAGGGTTGCCGGCGCTCGTGTTCGAGCCGGGAGAGGTAGGCGACGGAGAGCCTGGTCAGCCGGGCGGCCTCGTCGAGCTTGAAGCCGTTCGCCAGCCGGGCCGCGCGCAGTCGATCACCGAGCCCGGTCGGCACCACCTCGGCGGCTTCCGGGTCGGCGGGTTCCGGGTCGGGATCGCCGGTGTCGTAACTTGGAGGAGCGACCATGCTTCGAGACTAGGCAGGCATGTACCGGAGAGGCAATTAACTTGCCTCAGAGGCAAATGAGCAGGTCCGCAGGCCACCCTTCCGGCCGCCCCTCGCACACCACTCCCCCGGCACGCCACCCCGGCCTACGCGCACCGTTCCGTCGAGAGCGCCCTCGCCGGCAGCTCCGCCTCCACCAGCACCACGCCGTCCTCGTAGCCGCACCTGCCGACCAGCCCGGCCCGCTCGAACAGGGCGAGCATCCGCCGGTTCCACGGCAGTACGTGCGCCCGCAGCCCGGTCGCCCCGCGCGCCGCCGCGTGCTCCGCCAGCGCGCGCAGCAGCGCCGTGCCGAGACCGTGCCGCTGCCACCCGTCCTCGACCAGGAGCGCCACCTCTCCCACCCGCTCCCCCTCGGGGTGGAACAGCGTGGCCAGCGCGCCGATCGCCCCGTCGGGGCCGACCGCCACCAGGCTCAGCCCGTCGGCCGGCGCGAGCAGCTTTGCCAGGGCGCTGTCCGGCAATCGCGGCGTCGAGGTGAAGTAGCGCAATCGCCGGGTCTCCGGCGAGCACCGCTCGTGCATCGCGCGGACCTCGGCGGCGTCCTCGATCCGGGCCGTGCGCACCCGTACCCGCGCGGGCCACTCGCCCACGCCGACCCCGCCCACCATGGTGAGCCTGGCCCGACCCCGAATCGCCGCAGTCGTCGTCTCCATCACCGCACCGCCTTTCGCCACCGGGACGGTCCTCGTGATCCGTCCCGTCCACCCCCACGGTGTCGAGACGGTGTTACGCGTCGACTACGTGAACGTGTCCTCGGTGAACCGATCCGATGACGTCGTGCCCCGGTGGCGAAACGCGGGCGACTCAGCCCGCCAGGTGGCCGAGCAGGTCCTGCCGGGTGACCACACCCTGCGGCTTGCCGTGCACCAGCACCAGCGCCGCGTCGGCCTGCTCGAGGACCCGCGCGAGCCGCGCGATCGGCTCGCCGGAGCCGATCACCGGCATCGACGCCGACATGAACTTCTCCAACGGGTCGCCCGCCGACGCCCGACCGGCCACCAGCGCGTCCAGCAGGTCGCGCTCGGCGATCGAGCCGACCACCTCGGCGGCCATCACGTCGGGGTGCCCGGCGCCGGGCTTGACCACCGGCATCTGGCTGACCCCGAACTCGCGCAGGATCGCGATCGAGTCGCCGACCGTTTCCTCCGGGTGCACATGCACGAGCGCCGGCAGGTCGCCCTGCTTGCGGGCGAGGATGTCGGCCACGGTGGCCTCGCCCTGGTCCGCGTCCAGGAAGCCGTAGTCGGCCATCCACTCGTCGTTGAAGATCTTGCTCAGGTAGCCGCGCCCGGAGTCCGGCAGCAGCACCACGACCACGTCGTCGGGACCCAGCCGCTCGGCCGCGCGCAGCGCCGCGACCACGGCCATCCCGCACGAGCCGCCGACGAGCAGGCCCTCCTCGCGGGCGAGCCGACGGGTCATCAGGAACGAGTCCCGGTCGGACACCGCGATGATCTCGTCGGGCACCGCGCTGTCGTACGCGGTCGGCCAGAAGTCCTCACCCACACCCTCGACCAGGTACGGCCGGCCGCTGCCGCCGGAGTACACCGAGCCCTCGGGGTCGGCGCCGACCACCCGCACGCCGCCGTTGGAGACCTCCTTGAGGAACCGTCCCGTCCCGGAGATGGTGCCGCCGGTGCCGACGCCCGCCACGAAGCAGGTGATCCGGCCGTCGGTCTGCTCCCACAGTTCGGGGCCGGTGGAGAGGTAGTGCGACTGCGGGTTCTCCGGGTTGGAGTACTGGTCGGGCTTCCACGCGCCGGGCGTCTCGCGCACCAGTCGGTCCGAGACGTTGTAGTACGAGTCGGGGTGCTCGGGGTCGACGGCGGTCGGGCAGACCACCACCTCGGCCCCGTACGCCCGCATCACGTTGATCTTGTCCATGCTGACCTTGTCCGGGCAGACGAACACACACTTGTATCCGCGCCGCTGCGCGACCATGGCGAGCCCGACGCCGGTGTTGCCGGAGGTGGGCTCGACGATCACACCGCCGGGACGCAGCGCGCCCGACTGCTCGGCCGCGTCGATCATCCGCACGGCGATGCGGTCCTTCACCGAGCCGCCGGGGTTGAAGTATTCGACCTTCGCCAACACCGTTGCCGACAACCCCGAGGTGACGGAGTTGAGCTTGACGAGGGGGGTGTCCCCGATCAGGTCGAGCATGGATTCGTGGTACCGCACGGAACCTCCGCCATGAGTGCGCATCAGCCGGGGCCGGATGGCCCGAAATCCTCACATTGCGCGAACTTCTCCCAGCCTAGTGGCCCCTTTCGATCTCCAGGGCGGATGGCCGGGCCGACCGGCGCGAACACGTGTTCCCGTTCCGCGACCCACGGCCGCGCGGGGCCGGTCCAACGCGCCCGCGCCGGCGCGCCGCCCGGTACCCGCCGACGAACCTGACGGTCGGTTAGGGTCGGCGTGGAGTCCGTGACGGGGAGGAGACCGAGGCCTTGGACACGACGGCAGGCCGCGGAGCACGGCGATGATGCGCACCCGGATGGCCCGTCGGGTCGCCGCCGCCGCGGCGTTCGGCGGCGGCGGCGTGGGCGTGCTGACCGGGGCGATGTTCGCGGTGTTGTACACCGAGGCGAAGATGGCCCGCCGCACCGTGGGCGAGCCCGACGGCGAACCGCCGACCGCGGACGGTGTGTACGGCGAGTACGGCGACCAGCCCGACGAGCCGATCGTGTTCGCCATGATCGGCGACTCCACCGCCGCCGGCCTCGGCGTCGAGGACCCCATGCAGACCCCCGGCGCGCTGCTCGCCTCCGGCCTGGCCGCGGTCGCCGAACAGCCGGTGCGACTGGTCAACGTCGCGCTGTCCGGCGCCCAGTCCTCGGACCTGGAGCGCCAGGTCACGCTCGCCCTGCGGCACGAGCTCGACGTGGCGATGATCATGATCGGCGCCAACGACGTCACCCACCGAATGCGCCCCGCCGAGTCGGTGCGCCACCTCGAACAGGCCACCCGCCGGCTGATCGCCTCCGGCGTCGAGGTGGTCGTGGCCACCTGCCCCGACCTGGGCACGATCGAGCCGATCGCGCAGCCGCTGCGCTACCTGGCCCGGCAGTGGAGCCGCAATCTGGCCGCCGCCCAGACCATCGCGGTGGTCGAGGCGGGCGGGCGTACCGTCTCGCTCGGCGCGCTGCTCGGGCCGGAGTTCCTGGCCCGCCCCAAGGCGATGTTCGGCCCGGATCGTTTCCACCCCTCGGTCGAGGGCTACGCCACCGCCGCGATGGCCTCGCTGCCGTCATTGTGCGCCGCGCTCGACCTGTGGCCGCTGGACGAGGTGCGCCCGGACAGCTTCCGCGGCGAGGGCGTGCTGCCCATCGCGCAGGCCGCGATCGAGGCGGCGGCCGAGGGCGGCACCGAGGTGGCCGGCACCGACGTGGGTGGTCGCGAACGCGGCCCGCGCGGTCGCTGGGCGCTGCTTCGGCACCGTCGGCGGCAGCAGATCCCGACGCCCGCCACGGTGGACCCAGAGGGCCCCGCCGAGGCCGCCGAGGGGCCCGGGGCGGACGGCGGGAGGTCCGGGGCGGACCGCGGATCGGGTCCATCGGACCCGGGGTCGAATCCATCGAACCCATTCGAGGACGTCCGGGGTAATGTGGCGAAGGAAATCTGACTGGCCGTCAGTTCGGGCGTGGGGCAGGTCGCACGATCCACCCCTCCCGCTTTCGGCTACCAGGCAGTAACTTCAAGCGTCAGTTGCGCATCCGTACCGACGAGAGTCCTCGCGGGGTCCTCGTACCGACGGCCGCGAAGACCACATAGGAGTCCCGATGCCCGAAGCAGTCATCGTCGCCACCGCCCGTTCCCCGATCGGCCGCGCCTTCAAGGGTTCGCTGAAGGACCTGCGGGCGGACGACCTGACCGCCCTGATGGTCCGCGCCGCCCTGGACAAGGTCCCGGCGCTCGACCCGAAGGACATCGACGACCTGATGCTGGGCTGCGGCCTGCCGGGCGGCGAGCAGGGCTTCAACATGGGCCGCAACGTCTCGGTCCTGCTCGGCTACGACCACCTGCCCGGAACCACGATCACCCGCTACTGCTCCTCCTCGCTGCAGACCACCCGGATGGCGATGCACGCGATCCGCGCGGGCGAGGGCGACGCGTACATCTCCGCCGGCGTCGAGATGGTCACCAGCACCCGGGGCAAGGGCAGCAGCGACTCGATCCCGGACACCAAGAACCCGCTCTTCGCCGACGCCGCGGCCCGTACCGTCACGGCCGTCGAAGAGGGCTCGACCTGGACCGACCCGCGCGAGGCCGGCCTGCTCCCCGACGTCTACATCGGGATGGGCTTCACCGCGGAGAACCTGGCCCAGCACAAGGGCATCTCGCGCGCCGAGCAGGACGAGTTCGCGGTGCGTTCGCAAAACCGCACCGAGAAGGCGATCGCCGACGGCTTCTGGGCCGAGGACATCACCCCGGTGACCCTGGCCGACGGCACCGTGGTGAGCAAGGACGACGGACCGCGCGCGGGCACCACGCTCGAAGGCGTCTCCGGCCTCAAGCCGGTCTTCCGCCCGGACGGCACGATCACCGCCGGCAACGCGTGTCCGCTCAACGACGGCGCCGCCGCGGTGATCGTGATGTCCGACACCAAGGCCCGCGAGCTGGGCCTGACCCCGCTCGCCCGGATCGTCTCCACCGCCGTGTCCGGCCTGTCGCCCGAGATCATGGGCTACGGCCCGGTCGAGGCCTCGCGGATCGCGATGGCCCGCGCCGGCCTGACCTCCGCCGACATCGACCTGGTCGAGATCAACGAGGCGTTCGCCGCACAGGTCATCCCGTCCTATCGGGACCTCGGCTTCGACCTGGACAAGGTGAACGTCAACGGCGGCGCGATCGCGATCGGCCACCCGTTCGGCATGACCGGCGCGCGGATCACCAGCACGCTGATCAACTCGCTGCGCTGGCACGACAAGCAGTGGGGCCTGGAGACGATGTGCGTCGGCGGCGGCATGGGCATGGCCATGGTGCTGGAGCGCATGAGCTGACCCGTACGCACCACGTCGGTCGCACCGACGAGTCGCGCGGCCGGTCCGGGACACCCCGGGCGGGCCGCGCGGGGTGACCCGGACGCCGCGCCCGCGTGGGTCCGAGGTCCCATCCCATCGGGACGTCGCGCCCTGGCGGCAAGGCGGCGACGGCGCGACCCTGGAGGGGAAGGGTTCTCCGGGTCGGCCGAGGGTTGCGGATCATGCCGAACGTGTACATCGTCCCCGTCCTGCTCACCGCGGCGTGCGCCGCCGCGGTGACCACGGTCGTGCGACGGATGGCTCGACGCCGCCGGGCCCGGGCCGGCGCCGAGGTCTGGGACCAGGCGTTCGTCGACCACCTCTTCCGCGACCGCGAGCCGGAGCGGCCGGCGCTGACCGTGCCGAGGCACGGACGCGACGACCTCCCGGACGACCGACCCGAGTCGGACGAGGACGGCGCCCGCCGCCCGCACCCCTCGGAGAACCTGACCCCGCTGCTGCCCACCCACCTGACCGCCGGCTACCTCACCGGCCTGGTCGCCGGCGGCACCCCGGTCACGCGCGTGCGCAACGGATCGCCCGCCGGCGCGGGCGGCCTGGACGTACTCGACTTCGCCGACGGCAGCTCGCTGGTGGTGATGCCCGGCGACCCGGAGGCCACCACGCTGATCGAGATCGCGCTGTCCCTGGGCCGCCCGGTCCGACTGCTCGGCACCTCGGAGATCGGCGGCGGCTGGACGCTGACCTTCGGCCTGGACGAGGACACCACCTACGCCCTCGCGGACCGCCTGTACGTCCGCCCCCCGGCATAGCCGGCCCCGCGCCCGGGTCGTCAGATCGCCGCGGCCAGCTCCCGAACCATCTCCCGGGCCCGGCGCACCACATCGCCCGCCGTCGCCGGCTCGCCGTCGTCCAGGCCCAGCGGGTGCTCCTCGGCCAACGGCTCCAGCGCCGCGGCCAGGTCCCCCGAGGTCACCGCGATCTGATCGCCGACCACGAACACCCCCAGATCCGGCACCTCGCGCCGGGGTTCGCCCTCCACCGCGGCGGCCAGATCGGCCAGGCACTGGGCCAGCGCGAGCGCCGCGCCCGCCCGGCTCGGCGCGCCCTCCTGACGGGCGGTCAGCGGGGCCTTGAGCCGGGCCTCGGACAGGTGGCGGAGCCGGTCGGCGACCGCGCCGGACTCCTTGACGAACGGGCCCAGATCGACCGTGAGGGAAACGGACGGTTTCCCGACCGGCGGGATGGGGATGCGGGACGACATAACCGGAGCGTACCCAGCGCGCGCACCGCGCGTGGGCCGGCTTCGACCGCTTGCCAACCGTTCGCCCGTCATGCACGCTCGGGTAACGGAACGCTCACCGGAGGCGCTTATGTCCTTGCACTTCTCCGAAGAGACCCACCGCAACCTCGTGGCCCGGGTGCCCGCCTGCACCGGCCGCGAACTCCCCGAATGGTTCCGGGAGATCGAGGCCGGTCCGGCCTTCTCCCGGTTCGAGGACCGGGTCTCCTGGCTCCAGGGCGAGCACAACCTCGGACACGGCCACGCCCTCGCCATCGTCCGCGAACACGAGCGCCGCCGGCACGCGCCGGGCGGAGTCAGCTGATCCGCCGACCCGCGGCCGATCCGCTGTCGGCCCCCCGTCGAAGACCCCCGGCACGCTGATCGCGCGCACGCCCCACGTCCGCCACACCCTCCGCCGATCCCGCGAACGCGAAAGCGGCGGTGCCCCCGAGTGGGAGCACCGCCGCTTTCGCGTGGTCGGGCCTAGGCCCGTCACCCGCGTCAGTCCCGCAGGATCGACAGCAGGCGCAGGACCTCCATGTAGATCCACACGAGGGTCACGGTCAGGCCGAACGCCGACCGCCACGCCTCTTTCTCCGGCACGCC
This sequence comes from Embleya australiensis, assembly GCF_051903075.1. NCBI lineage: Bacteria > Bacillati > Actinomycetota > Actinomycetes > Kitasatosporales > Streptomycetaceae > Embleya > Embleya australiensis. Next base: position 4,404,661 of record NZ_CP182422.1, on the reverse strand, counting down.
CTGGGCGGCCAGTTGCTCGATCTCGTTGAAGTCGAGGGACAGGAAGAACGCACCGATGAGGATGCCGAGGATGCCCATCACGATGCCCAGCGGACCGCTGCGCAGGCCGAGGCCGTCGCCGCCGGCGATCAGGATCGCCAGTCCGTTGACGAGCATGAGCGTGACGAACCCGATCGCGATCGCGAGGCCGATGCGCGCGTAGCGGCTCGTCACCTTGACCCAGCCGGACTTGTACGCGACCAGCATGCCGACGAACACGGCGGCCGTGCCGAGGACGGCCTGGACCACGATGCCGCTGTACCGCTGCTCGAACGCGTGGCTGATCGCGCCCAGGAACACACCTTCGAGCGCGGCGTAGGTCAGCACCAGAGCGGGGCTGATCTCCCGCTTGAAGGTCACGACCATCGCGACGACGAACGCCGCGAACGCGGCGCCGATCGCCCAGCCGAAGTTCTCGAACGGCAGGAAGGCCCACGACAGCGCACCGGTGACGACGACCGTCAACAACGTCATCGCGGTACGCGCGACCACGTCGTCGATCGTCATCCGGCCGGTCTGGAGCGGACCGGCGGACTGCGCCCGGTACATCTCCTGAAGCTGCTCGGGGGTCATCGGTTGCATCGGCGGCTGCTGCGGCCCACCGAACGGGGCGCCCTGCGGCCCGGGCTGCGGCGCTCCGTAGCCGGCCTGCTGCTGCCGGCCGGTCTCGAACGCCCCCCGCCGCGTGAGCACCGGGTTGCTGCTCCTCATGTCATCTCCTCCATGCCCCCGGGTGGGGGTCGTGGCTTAAAAGAGTAATCCCCGAGTAAAGGTCTCGGGGGCTCCATCCTTCCCTTTCAACGTCCTCGGACACGCGATTTGTGCCCGTGGTCACTGTCCGGTCATAAAAAGTCGGATGGAATCCATCGCGAAGACGATCGTTGTAGGCACGGGAACACGCTGCGCTGTTCGCGAGTGGCGCTGAGCAGCGCCGCTGCCGCGGCACCGCTGATCGTCGACGCGTCCGGGATCCCCGAGGCGACACCCCGTGTCGCGGTCGGCCCGGCCGTGGCAGCCGGCCCGGCGGCAGCCAGGTGGTCGAGTGCGGACGGAGACGCCATATGGCGCTCTGTACAGGGGGTTTCGCCGTAATGCTCAGCGGACTCGTGGACGACGGCGCGCCGTTGCCCGCCCGACTGGGAGAACACCCGATGATCGAGGCGGAATTGAAGGCGCGTGCGCACGACCCGGAACACGTCCTGGATGCCCTGGAGAAGCTCGCGACGGGACGCGCCGAGGTCTATCGGGACACCCCTACTAACGACGACCCCGCGCGCACGCTCACGGCCGGGGATCGAGAGCTGCGGATCAGAGACGCGCGTCGAGGTCGAAACCCTGGTCGAGTCCGCCGACCGGGTCGCGGCGGCGTTGCCGGCGGTGCGCGAGGTACCTGCGGGGCTGGCTGTCGGTAACGATGCGTTGACCACGGAGCCGTACACGGACGCCGTAACCGCCCGACGCGGCGGCACGCGATAGCACGGCCGATGGGTCCGATCGAAATTTCTATCGATGAGAACGTCATCTTCACATTCGGAACCCCGGTTCCGACCGGTACACAGGGGGTGACGGTAAATGATCTTCGTTCGCTCGTCCGTTGACAGACCCGCACTTCTGTCAACGGCAGCGATCTTGAAAATGGCCTTCCCGCAGGTCAGAGCCATGATCATCTGGTCCCCGGAGCGGGACTCGAACCCGCACGACCTTGCGGCCAAGGAGGTTTAAGCTCCTCGTGTCTGCGTTCCACCATCCGGGGGCGATGCTGAGCGTAGCGGCCTCGGCGCACCGGGTTGACCCCCTGATTTTCGCGGCTCCGTGAACGGCTCGCGGCGACCCGTTCGATCGCGGAGAGCGACCGAGGGCAACCCGTCCCGATGCCGCACGGATGATGCCGAATGGGTGCTTTGAGGCGCCTGATCAGGGGATATACCGCATTCGGCCGCGGTTGCCCGGCACCTGTGACCGAGTCGGGAGCCCCATTTCAGGCCGGCCGGCGGACGCCCGCGGGAGGGGCACCAGACCCTCGTCGGCGTCGCTTGGCGCGATCGATTTCGACCATGTGTGAGCGAAACCGGCGAAGCGTGAGTAAGTGTGATCAGACGTCCTGGATCATGCGCAATCTTGTGGAAGCGTGGGTAGGCAGCACGAATCGGAACCGTTCCGTCACTGCGAGAAAAGAGGTCTCCTGTGACCGCCACCGAACCCACCGCGGGCGTCGGGACGCACGGCGCGCTCGCCGCCGTCGCCACCGACCTGACCAAGGTCTACGGCGAGGGCGAAACGCGGGTGATCGCGCTCGACGGTGTCTCGGTCGGCTTCCGGCGCGCGGAGTACACCGCGATCATGGGGCCCTCCGGGTCGGGCAAATCCACGCTGATGCACTGCATGGCGGGGCTCGACTCGATCACGGCCGGCTCGGTGCGGCTCGGCGACGCGGAGCTGTCCGCGCTGAACGACAAGCAGCTCACCCTGCTCCGCCGGGAGAAGGTCGGTTTCGTCTTCCAGTCGTTCAACCTGCTGCCCACGCTCACCGCGCTGGAGAACGTCACGCTCCCGATGGACATCGCGGGGGTCAAGCCGGACAAGGCCTGGCTCGACCACGTGATCGAGACCGTCGGGCTGCGCGACCGGCTCAGGCACCGGCCGAGCGAGTTGTCCGGCGGCCAGCAGCAGCGTGTCGCGTGCGCCCGCGCGCTGGCGAGCAAGCCGGAGATCATCTTCGCCGACGAGCCGACCGGCAACCTCGACTCGCGCTCCGGCGCCGAGGTGCTGGGTTTCCTCCGCAGCAGCGTCTACGACCTGGGCCAGACCATCGTGATGGTGACCCACGACCCGAACGCGGCCTCCTACGCGGACCGCGTGGTGTTCCTGGCCGACGGTCGGATCGTCGACGAGATGGCCGCGCCGACCGCCGACCTGGTCCTGGAACGCATGAAGCGCTTCGAGGCACAGCGCACGAGCTGACCGAGGGAACGCGACGAAGCCCGGTACGCACAGGGCGTACCGGGCTTCGCGGCGAACGACCTACGACCTACGACTTGGCCACGGGCTCCGCGGCCGGCCGAGGCGCCGGCAGCGCCGCCTCGGCGAACTCGTCGCGCGGGTGCTCCATCGCGCCGAGCGAGACGATCTCGCGCCGGAAGAACGCCGACAGCGTCCAGTCGGCGAAGACCCGGAACTTGCGGTTGAACGTCGGCACCATCGCACCGTGGTAGGTGCGGTGGAACAGCCAGGCCGGCAGGCCCTTGAGCTTGAACCGGCCGAACATCACCGCGACGCCCTTGTGCAGACCGAGGCCGGCCACCGCGCCGAGGTTCTTGTGCTTGTACTCCTGCGGCGGGAAGCCACGCATCACCGAGACGACGTTGTCACCCAGGACCCGGGCCTGCCGCAGCGCGTGCTGCGCGTTCGGCGGGCACCAGGCGCCCTCGCCCGCGGCCAGGTCCGGCACCTGCGCGTTGTCGCCGGCGGCGAACACGTTGTCCATGCCGACCACCTGGAGGGTGGTGCGGGTGTCGACGTGGCCGCGCGGGCCGAGCGGCAGACCGTACTCCGACAGAACCGGGTTGGGCTTGACGCCCGCGGTCCACAGGATCGTCGAGGCGTCGAACTCGATGTCGTTCGAGAGCACGCAGTGCTTGTCGACGCACGACTTGAGCGAGGTCTCCAGGTGGAACTCGATGTCCCGGCTCTTGAGCCGCTCCAGCGTCCACGCGCCGAGCTCGGGACCGACCTCGGGGAGGATGCGGTTGGCCGCCTCCACCATCACGAAACGCATGTCCTCGCGCTTGAGGTTCTTGTAGTAGCGCACCGCGTCGCGGGCCATGTCCTCGACCTCGGCCAGCGCCTCGATACCGGCGAAGCCGCCGCCGACGAAGCAGAACGTCAGCGCCTTGCGGCGGATGTCCTCGTCGGTGGTGGAGTCGGCCAGGTCGAGCTGCCCGAGCACGTGGTTGCGCAGTGCGATGGCTTCTTCGATGGTCTTGAGACCGATGCCGTTCTCGGCGAGGCCGGGAATGGGGAAGGTCCGCGATATGGAGCCGAGCGCGATGACGATGTAGTCGAAGCCGAGTTCGTAGGACTCGCCGGCCAGCGGCTCGACGAGGGCCACCTTGCGGTCGTGGTCGACGGAGGTGACCCGGCCGTTGACGATCTCGGCGTTGGGCAGGACACGGCGCAGCGGCACCACGACGTGGCGTGGTGAGATGCTGCCGGCGGCCGCTTCCGGGAGGAAGGGCTGGTAGGTCATGTACGACCGCGGGTCGACGACCGTGACGGTCGCTTCGCCGAAGCGCATCTTCTTGAGGATGCGCTGCGCGGCGTACAGACCAACGTAGCCGCCGCCGACGATGAGGATGCGAGGGCGATCCGTGTTGCTCATGTTTGGAAGTATCCACCGATCGAAGTCGCCGGTGCTTCGAGGCCGCGCGCAGTACCGAAGGGGCCGTCTGGTACCCTTCGTCCTTTTGCTTGTGCATTTGTGCACGGTGGGCGGTCGGGGAGGATCCATCCGACCCTGGCACCCGGCGACTCGGTCCCGGTGACCTGCGTCGATCCTGCCCGAGGGGTGCGGGGACGGCGCAATGTGATCTCCACCTCGGCTCGTCGACGACCGTGGTTTTCGAAGGCGGGGACCGTCTCGAACCGGGTCGACCAGAGGAAAACGGCCCTACATGGCCAACTTTTGCCCCGTCGACCATGTGAAGGGATTCACAAACTTTCGTCCGTGTCCGAACGTTGGACAGGGGTCGTTGGTTCCCTGGTGGTGGTTGTTCGTTCTTTGGCCGCGGCCTGTCCGCTGTCGGTCCGCTGCCTGTTCGGTCGCCGTTGGGTCGCCGTTCGCTCCTTGCCGACCCGGGGCGGGACGGCGTGCGGGGGCCAACTCGCGGGCGCGCCACGGGGGTCGGGTGGGGCGGGCGCGGCCGCGAGTGTGGGGGCGGCGGCGGGGCTACTTGCCGACCGGGGCCTCCGCCTCGGACCAGGCGATGCCGTCCAGGATGTCGTGTTCGCTGACCACGACCTCGGTCAGGCCGGTGCGCTCCATGATCGTGCGCAGGACCAGCGCGCCGGCGGCGATCACGTCGACGCGGCCCGGGTGCAGGACGGGGATGGTCGCGCGTTCGGCGTGGGTGCTCGCCAGGAGGCGGGCGGTGACGGTGCGGACCTGGTCCAGGGTCAGCCGGGCGTGGTGGATCGTGGTCGAGTCGTATTCGGGCAGGTCGAGCGCGATGCCCGCGACGGTGGTCACCGAACCGGCCAGGCCGACCAGGGTGCGGGCGCGCGCCAGGGGGACCACGGCCGCGACCTGGTCCAGGGCGGCCTCGATGTCGGTGATCGCGGCGGCGACCTGGGCCGGTGTCGGCGGGTCGTCGCGCAGGTGGCGCTCGGTCATCCGGACGCAGCCGATGTCCACCGAGCGGGCCGCCTCGGGACGGTCGGTGCCGAGTACGAATTCGGTGGAGCCGCCGCCGAGGTCGACCACGAGGTAGGGCGTCTCGACGGCGCCGGTCCCGGCCAGTTCGCGGGTCGCCCCCACGAAGGACAGCGCGGCCTCCTCGTCGCCCGAGATCACCTCCGGCTCGACGCCCAGGATCTTCCGGACGCCGTCCCGGAAATCGTCCCGGTTCTCCGCGTCCCGGCTGGCGCTGGTGGCCACGAAACGCACCCGCTCGGCGCCCAGTTCGCGGATCACCTCGGCGTAGTCGACGCACGCCGCAAAGGTGCGCTCCAGGGCCTCCGGAGCCAGTCGGCCGGTCCGGTCCACGCCTTGGCCGAGCCGTACGATCCGCATCCGGCGGTCCAGGTCGACCAGGGTGCCGCCGACCGGGTCCAGGTCGGCGACGAGCAGGCGGATGGAGTTGGTGCCGCAGTCGATCGCGGCCACGCGTCGGGTCATCGGGTCTCGTCCTCCGGGGCGGGGGCGGCGTCGGGCGAAGTGGTGGGGGCGGCGTCGGGAGAGGCGTCGGCGGGCGCGTCCACGCACACGCACGGGCCCTTGGCCCACCAGTCGGGCAGCGCGTCCAGCGCCTCGTCGCCGAGCGGGTTGACGCCGCGACCGGCGGCGAGCGCGTGGCCGGCCAGGACGTGCAGGCACTTGACCCGGTCCGGCATGCCGCCCGCCGACGGGAAGCCCTCCAGCACCTCGATCGCGTCCCGGCGCGCGATGTAGTCCTCGTGCGCGGCGGCGTACCGGGCGGCCAGATCCTCGTCCTCGGCCAGGCGCGCGTTCATCTCGCGCATGACGTTGTTCGCCTCCAGCGTCCCGATCGCGGAGGCCGCGCGGGGGCAGGTCAGGTAGTACAGCGTCGGGAACGGCGAGCCGTCCTCCAGGCGCGGGGCGGTCTCCACGACGTCCGGCAGCCCACACGGGCACCGGTGTGCGACGCCGCGCAGACCACGCGGGGTACGGCCGAGCTGCGCCTTGACGGCGTCGATGTCCTGCTGATCCATGGAGGGAGTATGTCCTGTTTCGCTGAATGGTTCGGACCGACGTTCGAGCGGGGTGCCGCCCCGGAGCCGCGTGCGGCGGCCGGTCGCTGCGGGCGGCGCGGGGCCGGGGCGAGCCGGACCGGGCTAGCCGATCGACGTGGCGGGTGTCCTCGTGTGCGTCGGCGGCGTGCTCGGGGTCGGCGTACCGGCCTTGTCCGCGTCGCGGGTGGAGTCCCACAGGTTCCGGTACCAGGGCGGCGAGCCGGCCTGGGCCGGGGTGGGCGGCGCCGGGTCGCCCGGGGTGCCGGCGGGCGGCACCACCAGGTAGGCGGTGTCACCGGGGTAGACGAAGTGCAGCCGCTCGCGCGCCTGTTGCCGGACGTACGCCGGGTCGTTCCAGCGCTCCAGGTCGGACCGCATGCGCTCGGTCTCGGACTGTTGCTTGCGGGTGCTCTCGCGCAGGTCGGCCACGTCGGAGCGCTGCGCCAGGTATTGCCGCAGCGGGTAGACGAGGGCGATCGCCAGGCTCAGCACCACCAGGCTCAGCACGATCCACTTGCCGCCGCCGCGCCGGCGCAGCCGACCCAGGCCCGCCGCCGCGGCCGAGCCCTTGAAGGACCCGGCCGCGGTCTTCGGCTTGGCGGGTTTGGCCGGCTTCGGCCCGGCCGGCCTCGACGAGGCCGGCGCCGGGCGTGTACCGCGGGCCTGGCGCGGTGGTGCGACGGCTCGGGACGCGCGGGCGACCCGAGTCGGCCCGGCCGTCCTGCGACCGCCCTCGCCCTGCTCGCTCACGCGTCCTCCCGCCGTTCCGTCGTTTCGGCGCCGGCGGTCCCCCGCTCGACCGGGTGTCAGCCCTGGAAGCGCGGGAACGCGGCGCGGCCGGCGTACTCCGCCGCGTCGTCGAGGATCTCCTCGATGCGCAGCAGCTGGTTGTACTTGGCGACCCGGTCGGAGCGCGCCGGGGCGCCCGTCTTGATCTGGCCGCAGTCCGTGGCCACCGCGAGGTCCGCGATCGTGGTGTCCTCGGTCTCGCCGGACCGGTGACTCATCATGCACCGGTAGCCGTTGCGGTGGGCGAGCGACACGGCGTCGAAGGCCTCGGTGAGCGTGCCGATCTGGTTGACCTTCACCAGGAGGGCGTTGCCCGCCTTCTCGGCGATGCCGCGCGCCAGGCGCTCCGGGTTGGTGACGAACAGGTCGTCGCCGACGAGCTGGACCTTGTCGCCGACCTGCGCGGTGAGCGCGACCCAGCCCTCCCAGTCGCTCTCGTCCAGCGGGTCCTCGATCGAGACCAGCGGGTACGCGTCGACCAGCTCGGCGTAGTAGGCCGACATCTCGGCGGAGGTCTTCTTGGCGCCCTCGAAGACGTACGCGCCGTCGGTGTAGAACTCGCTGGCCGCCGCGTCCATGGCGAGCGCGATGTCGGTGCCCGGGGTGTAGCCGGCCTTCTCGATCGCCTCGACGATCAGGTCGAGCGCGGCGCGGTTGTTCTCCAGGTTCGGCGCGAAGCCGCCCTCGTCGCCGATGCTGGTGGCCAGGCCGCGCGCCTTCAGCACGGACTTGAGGCAGTGGTATACCTCGGCGCCCCAGCGCACCGCCTCGGCGAAGGTCTCCGCGCCGATCGGCGCGATCATGAACTCCTGGATGTCGACGTTGGTGTCCGCGTGCGCACCACCGTTGAGGATGTTCATCATCGGCACCGGAAGCACGTGCGCGTTCGGGCCGCCGAGGTAGCGGAACAGCGGCAGGTTCACCGATTCGGCGGCGGCGTGCGCCACGGCGAGCGAGACGCCGAGGATGGCGTTGGCGCCGAGTTCGCCCTTGTTCTCCGTGCCGTCCAGGTCGATCATCGCCTGGTCGATCAGCCGCTGGTCGTCGGCCTCGGTGCCGACGATCTCGTCGTAGATGCGGTCGTTGACCGCGTCGACGGCCTTCTGTACACCCTTGCCGCCGTAGCGGGACTCGTCGCCGTCCCGCAGCTCGACGGCCTCGAAGGCGCCGGTGGAAGCGCCGGACGGCACGGCGGCACGGCCCGAGCTGCCGTCGTCGAGGACGACCTCGACCTCCACCGTGGGGTTCCCTCGGGAGTCCAGGATCTCCCGGGCGTGGATGACGTCGATGGACGGCACGAGTTTCTCCTTGATCAAGGGGCACGCTGGTCTGCTCGGCCAGCCTAGTAGCAGCCCGGGTCGCGCTTGGCTCGGGAACGGGTAGCTGTGGGCGACTATTCGGTGACGCGAACGCGAACGGATTGGCTAGGGTGACGCTCGGTCGAGGGACGGGGCGTACACATGACCGAACCGGATCCGGGGGACATATCACCGCTCGCGCGGGAGATCGACCGGCTGCTCGCGGGCGGGGGCGACCCGCCGGCGCTGCTGAGCGCGCTGCTCGCGGCCCGGCTGTACTGCGAACGACCCGAACGGGTCGGCTTCGCGGCAATCGGCCCGCCGGGGGGTGGGGTGGTCCCGGTGTTCACGTCGGAGGAGCAGTTGGCGCTGTTCGTCCGCGGCGGGTGCGACTGGTTCGCCACCGAAGGCGCCGACCTGGTGCGGCTGTTGCCGCCCGGCTACGACATCGCGATCGACCTGGCCGGCCCGCGACCGGTGCGGCTGCGGGCGAGTCTGTGGAACGCGGAGGCGGCGGATGGGTGACGACGGGTTCAAGGTCGACAGCGCGTTCGTGCGCGGGGCCGGTACGGAGTTGATCGAGGCGCTGGCGGTGGCCCGGGAGATCGCGCAGAAGCAGCAGCCGTTGCGGGATGGGTTGGTGGCGCTGCAGAAGTACTACTCGTCCCCCCTCCAAGCCGGCGAGATCGTGCTGGCCTCCGCCAAGGCGATGGCCGCGCTGGTCAACCTCGGCGAGAACATCGCGATCGCGCTGGAGATGGCCGCGCAGCAGTACGAGGCGGCCGAACGTGACGCCGAGGCCCGGTTCTTCACGCCCGGCGGCGCGGCCTCGATCCACGCGGGCGACGACATGGGCACCACCCCGAACTGACGGAGGCCGCCCGGTGTTGGTATCCGGCGAACCACTCACCCCCGACTCGCAGCCTCGCGGCCTGATACCCGGCGACTGGGAGGTGTTACACACGCTCGCCGACGTACTGACCCGGTTCTCGGTGCAGGCGCTGGAGGCCAAGGGCCGGCTCGGCCGGATCGAGGGCAAAGAACTCTGGCAGGGCAACGCGGCGGAGGGCTTTCGCAAGGACCTCGGGATCGTCACCGACCTGTTGGGCCTGCACGGCAAGGAATACCCGAGCGTCGCCGCGAAGTTGCGCGAGTTCGCCGAGGTGCTGCGGTTCGCCCAGGGCGAGTGCGCGAACGAGATCATCCCGAAGGCGAAACAGGCGTTCTGGCTGATCGAGGCGCAGGCGCGCGAGCAGGAGTCGTACGACCTCGCCAAGCGCAATCAGGACGTGCAGCAGGCCAACGGCGTCGGCAAGGAGTGCCTGCCCTCGCTGCCGCACAAGCCCGAGGGCCATCCGGGCGCGGACCTGTTGCGCGAGGCGCAGGAGCAGTTGAAGCGGGTGCGCGAGCGGGTGGAGAAGGCCGACGCGCACGCGCTGTTGGAACTGCGCAAGTCCCGTGGCGTCCTCGACCTCGACCCGGACATATGGAAGACACTGCGCCAGGCGGGGGTCGATTTCGCCAAGGGCGCCGCCGGCGGGGTCTTCGAACTCGCGAGCTTCGCGTGGACGATCGACCCGGGTCGGATCTTCGTCGACCCGATCGCGTACGCCACCGACCTGAAGGGCATCGCGGGCGGCATGCTCGGCATCGCCCGGGACCCGGTGGGATTCGCCCAGGACACGGTCGTCACCTCGTGGGAGGACTTCAAAAAGAACCCGGCCCGGTGGATGGGCAACCTGGCGCCCGACCTGGCCCTGACGCTGGCCACGCGCGGCGGCAACAAGGCGCTGACGCCCGCCGAGCAGGTCGAGAAGAACATCGCCAAGCGGGACAACCCCCGCTGCCGGGCCGCGGAGGCGTGCACGCGCGAGGGCGAGCCGATCGACGTGGTCACCGGCGAGATGGTGCTGCCGCAGACCGACGTGACGCTGCCGGGTGCGCTGCCGTTGGTGCTGGAGCGGCATCACCGGACGGCGTTCGGCGGGGGCCGGCTCTTCGGTGAGCGGTGGGCGTCGACGTTCGACCAGTGCCTGCGGCTGGGCGCGGACCGGGTCACGTTCACGGCCGCCGACGGGATGACGCTGCGCTATCCGGTGCCGAGGCCGGGCGAGCCGGTGCTGCCGATGGGCGGATACCGGTGGCCCCTGGCGTGGGACGGCGCCGGCACGTTCACGGTGACCGACCCGCGCCGGGGCTGGACGTGGTCGTTCGCGGCGCTCCCGGGGCGGGCGTCCCGGCGAATACCGGTGCGGGCGCTGGCGGATCGCAACGCGAATCGTGTCGAGTACGTCTACGACGCCGACGGTGTGCCGTGCGAAGTCACCCACTCGGGCGGCTACCGGGTGGCGGTCGACTCGGCGGCAGGCCTGATCACGGGATACCGCCTGCTCGGCGCGGACCCGGTCACCCACACGAGCACGAACGACCCGTCTGCCTGCGTCGACCTCGTCACGTTCGCCCACGACGCGCTCGGCAACCTCACCGAAGTCGTCAACTCCTCGGGCCACCCGCTGCGCTTCACCTACGACACCCACCACCGCATGACGTCCTGGACCGACCGCAACAACACCTGGTACCAGTACGAATACGACGAGGCTGGCCGCTGCGTCAGGGGCTCCGGCGTGGCCGGCGTCTTGGACAACACGTTCGCCTATGACACCGCCGCCAGGGTCACCCGGATGACCAACGCCCTCGGCGCCGTCCGCGAATACGAATACAACGACTGGTCCCAGGTAATCCGCGAAACCGACCCCCTGGGCGCCACCCGCCACACCGAATGGGACTCCTACAACCGCCAAGTCGCAGTAACCGACGAACTCGGCCACACCACGAGGTACGCATACGACGCGCAGGGCAACCCGATCGGCGTCATCCTCCCCGACGGCACCTTCACCGTCGCCGACGTCGACCCGGCGCTCTGCCGCCCCACCCGAATCACCAATCCGGACGGCACGGTCCGCCAACACACCTACGACAACCGCGGCAACCTCCTCACCACCACCGACGAACTCGGCGCGGTCATGTCCTACGCCTACAACGAGGCCGGCCACCTGACCGCCGTCACCAACGCCCTCGGCCACACCACAACCATCTCCGCCAACCCGGCCGGCCTCCCCACCACAATCACCGACCCACTGGGCGCCACCACCCACATCACCCACAACGCCTTCGGCCGCACCACCACCTCGACCGACCCCTTGGGCCACACCACCAAGACAACCTGGACGGTCGAAGGAAAACCCGCCCACCGCGAACGCCCCGACGGCACCACCGAATCCTGGACCTGGGACGCCGAAGGCAATCTCCGCCACCACATAAACCCAGCCGGCTTCACCACCACCTACGAATCAACCCACTTCGACCTCCCCTCCGCCCAAACCGGCCCGGACGGCGCACGCCTGGAGTTCACCTACGACGCCGAGTTACGCCTGACCCGGGTCACCAACCCAAAAGGCCTTACCTGGAACTACACATACGATCCGGCCGGCCGACCCACAATCGAGACGGACTTCAACGGTCGACAATCGACCTACCACCACGACGCGGCGGGTCGATTAGTATACCGCACGAACGGCGCGGGCGAGGTTGTCACTTACCGTCGCGATGCCCTGGGTCGAGTCATTACGCAATGCCATGTGCAGTCCGGCCGCGAAACCACATATCAATACGACGCTGTCGGCCGACTGGCGCGGACCACCAATCCGGACGTGGACTTGCGGTTGGTACGCGACGCTTTGGGTCGAGTCATCAAAGAAATTTCCAACGGTCGGACGATGACCAATTCATATGATGCTTTGGGGCGACGAGTACTCCGTCAGACTCCTTCTGGTCACGTAAGCAACTGGAGCTACGATTCCGCCGACCGTCCTGAAATGCTGTGCACCGGAAACCTGACCTTCGAGTTTGAGCATGATCTCGGCGGCCGGGAGAAATCCCGAAGCTTTGAGAATGTGCGATTCCACCAGCAATGGGACCGCGGCGATCGACTGACTGAGCAGTCAATCGAGACCGGTCGAGACGTTGGCCGCCTTGCAACAATCATGGATCCCACCACACGGCTAAGGGAAAGCGAACTTCGCAGCTATTCATATCGCGCCGATGGCTACATCACCGCAATCAACGATAGTTGGGCAGGACCGAAAAGCTACGACTTGGACAACGTCGGTCGGGTGACTGGGGTTCGCGGACGCAGCTGGTTGGAGAAATACGCATACGACACCTCGGGGAACCAACTCGAAGCCGAGTGGCCAGCCGAAAGCGACGAATCCCAGGGAGAACGCGAAGTATCCGGCACCCTGGTCCGAAGAGCAGGTCGCACCAGATACGAATACGACGCCCAAGGTCGTTTGGTCCGCCAATACCGCAAAACATTGTCAGGGAAGGTCAGGCAGTGGGCGTACGGATGGGATCCTGACGATCGACTGGTAGAGGTACTGACTCCCGACCGCCGCCGATGGGTCTACGTCTACGACGGGTTGTCTCGGCGCACCGAAAAATTCGAGGTCGCCGCAGATTCTCACATAAAGAACACCGTTATATTCGACTGGGACATGAGTAGAGTCGTCGCACAAGACGACGGCCATTCTGTCCTCACCTGGGAATACAAAAACGCTACCAACGTACCCATTTCGCAATCGGTCGGAGCAGGCGACCGGCCCGGAACGACCTATGCCATAAGAACGGATGCCATAGGCACACCCACCGAACTCGTCTCTCCGGGCGGGGATATCGTCCTGAGAATGGGATCGAGCATATGGGGAGAATCCTTTTCTCAAGCAGGCTCCGATATTCGATGTCCGCTCAGATTTCCTGGGCAATATTTTGATGCAGAATCCGAATCAAGCTACAACTACTTTCGCACCTACGATCATCGCCTCGCCGGCTACCTATCACCCGACCCGCTCGGCCTCTTCCCCTCCCCACGAGAGAGGGGCTATGTTGCAAACCCGCTTGTCGAGTCCGATCCACTAGGACTCGAGGCTTGCAAAGTCGCGGTAATCGGACGCCGGGAAGATACCGCAGCCGCCGGCAATTGGGAGGGCCATGACGTACTTGACGTTCCGAAATGGTCTATTGAACTGAATGATCAATGGATCCAGAACATCATTGCCGAACGGCAGGATGTCTACTTGGCTTCACCACTCACTCACGATAACTTATGGCGGTCGCAGCGAGGACGAGAAACAGTAACCGCCAGAGAGGTGCGCATGCTGACCGAAGCCGGCTACACTTGGGACGGAAACTACCTCAGACCCCCACGGCGTTAGGAAGCACTTCGATGGACCCAACGAATGCCCAACTATCCGCCTTGGATTCACGCGAGAGCCGGAACTACGGGGACAGCCCCCTGGACAGCAAGAAAGACCGGATGATCGGATCTTTTATCCATCTGATCAAGAGCGGCACCGATTTGCACTACGCGATCGAACTCGCAAAACAGAAGGCGCGCTGGGACGCGCTCGACACGTATGCAGCGCGGATGGCGTCACTTGCCGTACGCAACCGCGATTCCCAAGCTCTTCGCGATGGGCTCGTCGCCGCTCTGATTGCAATGAAATCAACCGATGATCAGCGGGACGTTCTCCCGACTTTGAGTATCCTGTACCGAGCGTGGGAACTCGTGGCCGACAAGAATATCGCCTTCCGGGCGCAGCGTGAACTGGAAGTCGGCGAGACCGAAGATCCTTTGATCGAATTCGGTCGACGCTCTCCTGATGAACGCAGAATCCAGGCCATGGGGTATCACGAAGGCAGCGATTCCGAAGGATTCCGCTTCGTCGATCGATGATCGGAAGCTGCAGTGAAGCTGGTGCCGCATAGAACGCGCGCGCACGAAGAAGCGTAGAAGTCCTTCACCAGGCGGCGTGGTTACGCGTTACATCGCCGGACCTGTCAACAAGAGGTGGAGCGGAGGTCGCGTTCGATGCCATTTCCTCGCGCGCTGGGAGAATGCTCCGGTGCACGCGCCGTATCTCGCTGATGTAGGTTCGACCCGGTTCGTATCCTATTTTGTCGAGCATGAGCCTGTGGGCACCTGGGTCGAGCCGGTGCCGTTGTTCTGGGATTCATGAGTTCGGGACAATTCGGTAGATGGAGTCGACTTCGTGACACCGGAGTTCGTCGGTTGATTGCGAGCAAGTCGATCACCGCTCCGGCTGCTCGCTTCCGGCAGGAGGCGCCGCGCCATAAGCGACTGCGTGTCGCTAAGGTTTCGGGGTGGTCGACGACAGTGGTTTGGGAGCTGTGCAGCGGGAGTTCGCCGTTCGGAGGACCGTTGGGATTTCACGGAGGAAGACGATCGCCGGTTCCTGTTCGAGTACTCCAAGGAATTCCGAGAACGCGGACGATCGTCTACCGGCTGCACGCCGCAGGATCGGAGTATTCGCGGGCGATCGTGGCCGATGGTGGAGGGCCGATCAGGATCCCGCGACCGGGTCGACGGATGTTCCATATGTGGAGGGTGTGAGGTCGGGTTCGGCCGTCGGGTCGCCGATCTCGACGCTCATCCCGGCCGCGCCGGCCTCCTGTAGGCGCCAGGCCATGCGCCGCACGTCCCGCACGACGTCCCCCCACGACGCTTCCGCATGGGGCGTGCAGGTCAGCCACCACAGCGGGGTCGCGTCGGGGTGGTCCGAGGGCGGCTTCGGAAGACGGGCAATTCTTACGTCAACGGCCGCCAGTTCGATCGTGTCGGACAACGACACCCTGCCCGGATTCGGCGCAAGGGGCCGCGCCTGTAGGAGAATTGCCGTGATCACGTCCGCCTCCACCGCCCACGAGACCCGGCACACCAGCGCCGTGCCCCACTCGCCGATCGCCTCGCGGACCAGGTTCGGATCGACCGGTGGGGCCACCGCCTCGGGAGCGAATTCGGCCCGCTGGATCACCTCGGCGAGCCGATCGTCGTCCTCCCACCCCTCGGCGATCGCCGTCGCCCACTCGTAGGCGCTCGCTCGACCGAGGAAATGGGCCGCGTGTGCCGGAGACATCCCGGCCACGGCCGTGAGCAGTGTCGACTCGACCCACCGGAACGCGTCGCCGGGATACCAGTGGTGGCCGTCGACCAGCTCTCGAACCACTTCCGTGAGCGCCCAACACATCGCGTCGTCGCCGGTCACCGTGGGCTCTTGCCCGACCGGAACCCGTCCGCCCGGCGCCAGGCCCGCATCGATCCGCGAGGCCGCGACGCGCAGCGCCATCGCGTCCTCCACCGCCCAGCAGTACTCGATGTACGACTCGCGTCCGGCCGGTACCCGATACGGCGCCGGAACGACGTGTACCCGCACGGCGTCGCGCTCTGGGACGAAGCCGATCGTTTCCAGCCACGCACAGGCTCCGGGCTCGCGTATCCACCTCGGATCCAGGTGCGACACGTCGATCCCCGGCACGGTGTCGTCCGGCCCGACGGCGACGAGCACCACCGTGTACGGCTCGGCCTGGGCAAGGCGCTCGACGACCTCCTCCACGGGAAGCTCGAACCGACCCGCGAGCGTCTCGAGCACATCGGGTCCGTCGAGTCGCGCAGCGGTCGCGGCCACCAGGACGATCTCACCGGCTGTACGCATATTGCGCCCCCGCGACCGCACAGCCCGAAACCGACCGGGGTCGACCGCCACCGATCCGTCCGCCACACCAGCGCTCACAAAATGGCCCGTCATGCCGCGACGCTATCCGGCGTCGATCACCGGTCGACAAGGGAGAGGAAGGTGTGGGGGCTTCACCCACCCTGCGACAGCCCGCACGGTCGGCGCGGCGAGGCCTCCGACTGCCGCCCCATCCCGTACACCCACGGCACCCGTGGCTCACCTCCGTTCCCGCCCCGGCGACCGGGATCGGGGCCGCCGACAAACGGGGTGAGAGAGCCGTCTCGCACGCCGGTTCCCTGGCGCGACGAGCCCGGATGCGGCCTGTGAGGGCAGGAGTCGCCTTTGTGACACCGGAGTTCGGTGGCTTGTCACACGCGCGGAGCGCGTTCCGGGCGCGTGCTTCTCCAGGCGGGAACTTCCTCTCCGGCGGTCCCGGGGGTCGCTAGGGTTTCGATGTGTTCGAAGACGGTGGTGTGAAGTCTGTGCGTCGGGTGTTCGCCGTGCGCGGGACCGAGGGTGCGTACGGGTTCCTGTTCGAAATCGTGGACATGATGGTGCGGATGTTCGGGGTTTCGGAGGAGGAGGCGTTTCTCCGGGTGGATCGGCACTGGCGGCCCTACCGCTGGGATTTCACGGAGGAAGACGATCGCCGGTTCCTGTTCGAGTACTCCAAGGAATACTGGGCCGACGAGATCTACCTGGATTCGGATCCGTGGCTGCAACGGTCGAGGGACGATCGCAGCCGGTCGCAACCTCGGCCGATGCCCGAGGCCGGAGATCCGGAGTTCGGGGGCTTGGCCTTGGGGGACGATCTCGCGCCCGTCGAGATGTTCGTGACGTGGGACGGCGAACTCGACGACTTCGCGTCGATCGTGGCCGGATCGCGGCAAAGCACGGGTGGGCATGCCGCGCGGGTCGAGAACGATCGTGTGGTGATCTCGATCATCGGTGAGCTGTACAACGCCGACTCCGACACGTCATATGTGTCGATGACGTGCCGACCGAAGCACGGGACATCATGGGCGGACCTGTCCGAGGACCTGCGGACGATCGTCTACCGGCTGCGCGCCGCAGGGTTGGAGTATTCGCGGGCAACCGTGGCCGATGGCGGTGAACCGCTCAGGATTCTCCGACGGGATCGACGCATGTTCCATATGCGGAGGGCGTGAGGTCGGGTTCGGCCGTCGGGTCGCCGACCTCGACGATCATCCGGCCCGCGCCGGCCTCCTGCAGGCGCCAGGCCATCCGACGAGCGTCCCGCACGGGTAGTGCAGGTCAGCGACCACATCGGGGTCGACGCCTCGGCATCGACGGACACCGGTTCCATCAAGCAAGCAATGCGTACATCGACGGCCGCGAGTGCGGCCGTATCGGATGACGAGGGAACCACTGGATCGAGCGCAACGGGGCGCGCCCGCACGAGGGTTGCCGCAAGGACGTTCTCGTCCACCGCCCATGCGACCAGGCACACCAGCGCCGTCCCCCAGTCGCCGATTGCCTCACGGACCAGTTGCGGACCAGTTGCGGATCGACGGGTTCGGCCGCCGCCTCGGGGGCGAACTCGGCTCGTTCGACCACCTCCGCGAGCCGATCGCGGCGCTCTCACTTCTCGGCAATCGCCGTGGCCCACTCGACGGCACCACACGAAGCCGACCGGAATCCGCCACCATCGACCCGCTGAAACGCCAGTCCCCACGAGATCGCCAGACATCCGGCGAGAGTATCCGGCGGCGTAAATCACCGGTTGCGGAGGGAGATTGCCTGCGGTGTCTGTGGCTGAGGCAGTCGGCGGGGACTCCTGTTGCCGTCCACGCTTCGGCTGCGTGGGCCAGTGCGGGGCTGGTCAGAGTCAGTGATGGGCCGCCGCCGGCGTGCGGGGCTCCGAGACGCCGGCCTTCGATGAGACGGGCGCGTTGCTCGGCGAAAACCGGCCGGCAGCGGCGGACAGGGGGTGGTCGGGTCGAGTCTGCCGGTAAGCCTTCCCGGGTGGGTCGGGCAGGGCATTTTGAGGTGCGGTGGGGGTGGGAGTTCACGAAACCGGACGGCGTGAGGTGCCGGGGTCTCGGCGCGCGAGAAAACCGCAGGTCAGCGGGAAGGGAAGCCGTTTCGAGTGCCTCGGGATCCGGTTTCGGCTCCCACTGGGCACTTTCGGTCGGCTCGACAGCCTCTGCGAGGTCGCAGCGCCTGAAGCCAGCCCCGAGCGGGCAGTTTCGGTCTCGGCAGCGGCGATGCAGGGACCGGAGCACACGAAACCGGCACTCGACGCCCGACTTTCCACCTCGACTCCGCAAAACCGCAGGTCACCGAAGCTCGAAGCCCGCAACCGTCGATCGCGATCCGGTTTCGAACCCCGACTCCCATCCAAACGCCCCCGAAACGCCCCGGCCCACCCGGGAAGGCCCCCGGGGAACCCGACCCGAGCACCCTCCCGCTCCCCCGTTGCCGGCCGGTTTTTCGCCGACCGATGCGGCCGTCTCGTCGGGAATCCCAAGTCTTGGAGCCCCACACGCCGGCGGCGGCCCACCACCGACGCTGACCGGCCCCGGACCAGCCCATGCAACCGGGGGCGCAACGCCCGCCGGAAGCACCCGACTCACTCGGAAGGCCCTCCGGAGGACTCGACCCGAGCACCCTCCCGCTCCCTCGCTGCCGGCCGGTTTTCGCCGAGCAACGCACCCGTCTCGTCGGGAACCCCAACTCTTGGAGCCCCGCACGCCGGCGGCGGCCCATCACCGACTCAGGCCGGCCCCGCACCGGCCACCCAGCAACCAAAAGCGCAACGCCTGCCGGAAACGCCCGACCGACCCGGGAAGGCACCCGGCGGGCTCGACCTGGGCCCTCACCCTGCCCCCGTTGCCGGCCGGTTTTCGCCGACCGATGCGGCCGTCTCGTCGGGAGCCCTGTGTCTCGGAGCCCCGCACGCCGGCGGCGGCCCACCACCGACGCTGACCGGCCCCGCACCGGCCACCCAGCAACCAAAAGCGCAACGCACGCCGGAAGCACCCCGCCCACCTGGGAAGGCACCCCGGCGGGCTCGACCGGACCGGGCTGGGCGTGTTCACCCGGGAGTGGGTGCTTCCCGTGCGGCCGAGGCGTGGCGCCGGCTTTTTGGTCGCCGCCGTCTGTGGCCGACCTGTCGTGGTGGGGACTTCGGGGGGACGTGGTGGGGACGGGGTGAGGCAGATCATGATTTTGGCGTAAACGTGGCCATACCGGCGGTAACGTGGCCGGTATTGGTCCATGCAGCCCTCGGGGGTGGCACGTCATGACGGCGAAACCCGGCAATCCGGCCCTCGTTCGCGCCCGCCACGCGCATGGGTGGATCGCGCAGCGGCATCTCTCGGCCGCCTTTCGGGAGTGTGCGGCGGGGTTGGGGCTGCGGCTGGATGTGAGCGTGCGGCAGGTTCGACGCTGGGAATCAGCGAACCCGCCTTGGCCGACGCCCGATTACGTACGGGTCTTGGAGACTATGTTCGGCGTGCCGCTGGATCGACTCGGATTCATTCGCCCCGCGCATTTGGTGGATGTAGACCCGACGATGGACGACGGCCATGCCTTCCGTGAACTCAAGGGCCGTGAGCAACCGGGTTGGTGGCGCACGGAGTCCGACGAGATGGCGGGAAATGCCCACTACGCGCGGCTGGTGGAGGCGGAGCAGGCGGCTGTGGCAGTGCGGGAGTATCTGCCAACCCTGCTCCCCGGTCTGTTGCAGACCTTCGAATACGCCTTCGCCGTCATCCGCGCCGGTTCTCCCACCCTGTCTCGGGATGAGGTGTTGCGGCGCACCCAGCGCCGCGTCGAACGCCTCGGGCGGGTCGGAGAGTTGTCGCCCGCCGGACGATCTCTGTGGTTCGTCGTACACGACTCGGCGCTGCGCAATCCGGTGGGCGGCTGGCACACCCTGGCCGACCAACTCGGTCACCTATTGGTCGTTCTCTCGCAGCGAACCGAGGTGCGGCTCCAGGTGCTTCCTGACGATGTGGGCGCGCATCCGGGGCTCAACTCCGGCCCGTTCTCGTGGTTCGACTTCGGGCGCGATCGCGTCGTCTACCTCGAAGGCCTCACCGGCCGCTCGTGGACTTCCCGTCCGACCTGTCTCGCCGCCTACTGCCTGGCCTACGATCACCTGCAAGCGGCAGCCCTCGCGGTGGACGAGTCCATCGAACTCATCGCCAAGAGGGCCCGGGAAGCGGAGACGAAGGCATGGGCCACGGCCACAAACCTGCTCGGTGGACAATCAGCAGCCACTCCGGAAACGAAAACTGCGTCGCCGTTGCCCTCCTTGGCCCCGTCGGAGTCCGAGACTCGAGGCTCGACGACGGACCGATAGTTACCCTGTCCCCGGCCGCTTGGCATGCGCTCCTCGATGGAGTCCGCTCGCGCTGAATGCGGATGACACAACTGGCTTGAGGGCAGTGCGAATTCCGACGACTCGGCCCGGCTGTTGCACATGATCGCGAGCGCGGGCGCGGGATTGCGGGTGTCAGCGACGGGCGACCAACCTTCTGTAACACCGGACGTCGGGGCTTGCCGCAGGGGGCGTCACCAGGGCAAACGTGGTGTTGGTGTGGTGTCGATCGGGAGCATGTCGGGCCTCGCTGTTCCCTTTGGTGACCATGTCACCGGTCTGTGACAGCGCCGTCGTGGTACGACGACGCCCGTATCTTCCTGGTCTCCGGGCTCGCCATAGTGATCGAGCAAGCACCGCGGGGCCTCGCCGGCCCCGGGCTTCGATCACCGGATACCAAGGGGACGTTCAATGTTCGGGAACCGCAGCAGGGCCTTCTTCCTCTCCGCCGCCGTCGTCGGCGGCGCGATGATGATGACGGCGTGCCAGGGCACCGACTCGGGCAACGCCGCGCAGGGCAACCCGCCCGCCGCCGCACAGGGCGCACCGGCCGCGCAGAACCCGGCCGCCCCGCCCGCCGCGTCCACCACCGGCGGCGGCCAGGCCGGCGGGACCGGATCCACCGGGGGCACGTCCGCCGGGAATACGACGAAGGACTCTTCCGGCACGACCTCGGTCAAGCCGAACAAGGCCACTGGCACCACTACCACCGGCGGCGGCAACTCCGGCTCCGGCGGCCCCGCCAAGTGCCGCACCGACGACCTCAGCTTCCTCGCCGACGACGTCACCATCGACGGCGACGGCAACCGCACCGTGGCCGTCACCCTCAACAACCTCGCCGGCGACTGCTCCATGTACGGCTTCGCCGGCGTCGACCTCAAGACCACCGCCGGACCGATCTCCGCCAAGCGCACCAGCGAACCCGTCTTCCCCATCACCCTCAAGCGCGACACCTCGATCTCCTTCGGCATCCACTACCCGAGCAACGACTCCGGCGGCTCCGGCGTCCGCATCACCGGCCTGCTCGTCACCCCGCCCGGAGAGACCAAGGCCGCCGACATCCCCTGGCCCGGCGCCGCCACCCTCCCCGTCACCGACGGCACCGGCTCCGCCGTCACCGTCGGCCCCATGGGCAGCGCCGGCCAAGGCGGCTGACCCACACCCGGCCCGCACCCAGCCCACCCCCGCCCCACCGTCACAGGTACACCGGATGCAACCGGCCCGAGCGCGCCACGTTCAGGCGTGCGTCGTGGCCGGTGCGGGCGAAGGCGGAGACCAGGCGGCCGTCGACGGCGCCGAGGGCGAGGTCGTGGCGTCGGCCCGACCCGTTCGGGGTGGCGGGCGCGCGCGGGGCGGGCACGTACTCCTGGACCAGCCAGCCCGATTCGACGGCGTGCTCCACGGCGCCCGCCCAGGCGGCATCCGAGGATTCCCGGCCGATGACGACCCCGCGACCTCGCGTGTCGAGCGGGTGCTTGAGGACGTAACGCTCCCGGTCACGGCCCACGGCGCGCAGAACGGCGCCGTCGCACAGCGCGATGTTGCGTGACCAGGGGATGGCCGGCCGCACACGTCGATGGTCGGCCGCGCCGAACAGGCCGGCGAACCGCGGGTCCGACAACACGGCCAGGCAGAGTTTGTTGTCCCCGAGGAATCGACCGCGCAGCCCGTTCTGGACGAAGAGGCTCCGCTTCCGCACAGCCCGCAGGTATGGCAGCGCGTCGGCGCCCATCCGCAGCAGGTCCCGCGTCGAGATCTTGGCGTAGGCGTGCGCGACCGGCTCCCCGTCGACGACGACGGTGGTACCGCCGGGGTCGATCCGCAGATCGCGCGGATCGGCGTGCACCACGCGGATCCCGATCGCCGTCAGACCGGCCTCGTAGTCGTTTATCTCGTTGCGATTGGCCCCCCGCGGACACAGCAGGGCCACCGAGCGCGGTCGGGCCCCGGTGTGCCGCAGCGCCAGATCGGCCAGCCAACTGCCGGTCCAGGTGGGCATGTCGGCGGGCAGCGGCGCGGGCAGCGCGACCCCGTGTCGGGTCAGCAGCACCCGCCACGCGGCCCGGCCCCGGCCCGCCGCGGTGAGGCCGGCGGGGCAGTTCGCGTTGGTCTCCAGCACCCGCAGCCCTCCATCGGGATGGGGCAGCAGATCCAGCCGCATCAGATGTACACGGTGGTCGCGCGCGGCGGCGACCTCCTCGCGCAGCGGCTCGGGCACGGTGAGCACACGGCGCAGTCGCGGATCGTGGTCGTACGCGCTCAGGATCGTCTCGATCAACCGGTGGTACGCGGCGAGGAAGGCGTCCAGTTCCGAACGCAGTCCCGACCGCAGGCACAGCGGCGGCCCCAGTGGGCGCGGCCGTTGGGCGACCCCGTCCCGCAGGACCAGGGAACGGGTCAGCTCCCGGCCCTGCGGCGTATGTGCCAGCCGAGCCGTGTGTCGCGCGAACGACTCGTCGAGACCCGGCCAGACATGGGATCCGGGCCCCGCGGGTGGACGGCGCAGGGAATGACGCGTTGTCGCGGGCACGATGCCGGTCCTCCTGACCTTCGTGGCCGACCGGCCCGGACCGGCGGCCGGCCCACGCCGCCGTTCACGCGCACAGCAGACCGCACAACAAATCCGCGTAGGCGTGCGTGATCCCGTGCGGCGAGCGGTCGTGCTCGGTTCCCTCGATCGATCGCCACCGCGAGATGCTGGGATTCACCTCGATGATCACGGGACCGTCGGGCCCCTCCAGCAGATCCACCGACGCGACGTCCAGACCGAGCGTCGCGCTCGCGCGGAGCGCGAGTTTCTCGACCCGGGGCGGGAGTTCGGCCGCGGCCCAGCCGCGCGGGTAGAGCGGGTGATGGGTGTTGCCGTCGGGCGCGGTGTTCACGTGGAAGTAGCACGCCACGACCCGCGACCCGATGACCACGACCCGCAGGTCGCGCCCGGGGTTGGTGACGAAGCGCTGCACACACAGCGCCCGATGGCGTTCCAACAGGTGCCACACCAGGATTCCCGGACGGGTACCGAGCCCCCCGGGATGCGGACTGTCGGAGCCCGCGGCCCGCAGACGCAGGACGTCGACCGAGGCATGCCCGTACGGCGGCTTGACCACGACCTCCCGCCATGCGCCGAGACAGGCGTCCACGTCCTCGGGGGTGCGCGCCACCCGCGTGTCCGGCACCGGCAATCCGGCCGACGCCAGGGCCGCGATCTGGCGCGCCTTGTTGTCGTACGCACCGAGGCTGCCCACGGGGTTGACCAGGCGCGTGCCGGCATCGGCCAACAGCCCGAGCCAGGCGAGTTCGTCGGCCAGATGCCCCGAGGGGTGGCGGGTGAGCACCCGTGAGCACACCACCGCAAGCCGGGGCACCTCGAAGCGCCCGTCCTCGCGGAGTACCCCCGCCGGGACACAACTCGGCGTCAGGCCGCCCCAGTCGACCGCCTCGACCCGCAGCCCGCGTTCGGTCAGTTCGGCACTCAGCGCCGCCGTCTCCCAGGGCGTGCCGGTGCGGTCGGTCCCGTCGGGCCGATCGAGGATCCACACATCCGCCGCCACCGCGTCGGTACCGTCTGTCACCACGGGCCTCCCGGTTCGACTGTATCCACTCACCGAACCCGGCAAACCGGACAACAACGAGCCGCGCCGCCTAACCCCGGCCGTGCCGCACGCGCGCGGGGCGCGCAGAACTCGCGCAGAACTCGCGCAGGACTCCCGCCGGACTCGCCCAGAACTCGCGCGGGCCCATCCACCGCACCCGCCCACCAACCCCCAGGGCCCACTCCCGCCGTAACAGGCGGCACTTTCCGGCCACTTCTGGTTTGCTGGGATCAATCGTTTTCAGTCACAAGCCGGAAAGGGCTTGGTTCCGCGTGGAGTTGTTCGCGATTCTCTTCGTCTCCGTGGCCGGCGGGGGCGTTCTCGTCCGCGCGGGCACGGTCGTCCGGATGTACGAACTCGCCGCGTGGCGGCGCTGGTTGCCGTTGAGCCTCGCGCTGTTCGGGATCGCCATGGGCCTGATGCGAGCCGAGGACGTGGTGCCGGTCGCCGGGCTGATCGCCCTGCCGTGCTACGTGGCCTCGGTGTTGTTCGCCCAGGCGGGGATCCAACACGCCGTGGACGAGGAGGCGGCCCGGCGCGGCCGAGGCGACGTCATGATCCCGGCCCCGGACCCAGACCGAACACCCGCCAGCGCTTGGGGGTGACCACGCCCAGACTCGTGCCCTCCCGGGACAGCGGGCGCTGCTGTTGCGCCAGCCCCGCCTCGCCCAGGATGTGCCGCATGGCGAATTCCCAGCGCTCCTGCGCCCATTCGTCCTCGCGCATGGCGACCTCGCCCCACACGATGACGTGCGCGATGTCGCCATCGCGCGCCATCGACAGGCACACCCGCGGATCGTTTTCCAGGTTCGCCTTCTTGGTGCGACCGGTGAGGCTGAGGTAGAGGTACTCGTCGTCGTACGCCAGCATCACCGGGGTCACGTGCGGCTCCCCCGTCGGGGTCACCGTGCCCACGTGCACCCAGTGCTCCGGGTCGCCGAGCATCGCGTCCAGAGCCGTCTTCAGTTCGGGGTCGATCACGGAGGATCCGCCTTTCGCAGCACAGGGGCCTCACCGCCACCGTACTGCGCCTCCCACCCCACCGGTCACGAGATCACCGTCCCAACGGTGTTCGGAAACCGTCTAGAAGTCGTCCGGATACGGTGCGGACACCACCTCGACCACACTCGGCGCCGGTGTCACGTACCCCGGCAGCAGTTCGGACAGCAGCGCCCGCACCGCCTTGGTGTCGTTGACCGCCGCCGCCTCGTACAGCTCCGGCAGCCGGACCACCGCGTCCAGGGCCTGTCCTGGCGGCACCGTCGCCTGGATCCGCCGATGCTCGGTGGGCAGTCGTTCCTCGCCGACGGCGAACAGGGCCTCGTTGAGCTTCTCGCCGGGCCGCAGGCCGGTGAACCTGATCGGCACGTCGGGC
Source organism: Embleya australiensis (assembly GCF_051903075.1). Lineage (NCBI taxonomy): Bacteria > Bacillati > Actinomycetota > Actinomycetes > Kitasatosporales > Streptomycetaceae > Embleya > Embleya australiensis. Next base: position 4,379,162 of record NZ_CP182422.1, on the reverse strand, counting down.
AGGTTCACCTGTTCGGCGAACTTGTGCACCAGGTCCACGATCCGTACCGGCTCGCCCATGTCGAGGACGAAGATCTCCCCGCCCTGGGCCATCCGGCCCGCCTCCAGAACCAGCCCGACGGCCTCCTCGATGGTCATGAAGAACCGGGTGACGTCGGGGTGCGTGACGGTGACCGGGCCGCCGGCGCGCAACTGCTCGGCCAGTACGGACAGCAGCGAGCCGCGGCTGCCCAGCACGTTGCCGAACCGCACGCCCGCGAACACCCCGGGCGCCTGCGTGTTCGCCTGCACGATCAGCTCGGCCAGCCGCTTGGTGGCGCCGAGCACCGAGGCCGGATCCGCCGCCTTGTCGGTGGAGATCAGCACGAAGCGCTCGACCCCGATGTCCAGGGCCGCCCGGACCAGGTTCTCCGTACCCAGCACATTGGACTTCACCGCCTCGCACGGATGCCGCTCCAGCAGCGGCAGGTGCTTGTGCGCGGCGGCGTGGAAGACCACCTCCGGCTTGAGTTCGTGGAAGAGCTGCTCGATCCGCGGCCGATCCCGGATGTCGGCGATGACCAACGACTCGTCGTCGAGCAACGCCTCGCCCCACACGTCCAGTTGCAACCGGTGGAGGTTGGACTCGTCGTGGTCGAGCATGTACATCCGGCTCGGCCCGAAGCCGTACACCTGCCGGCACAGCTCGCTGCCGATCGAGCCGCCGGCGCCGGTGATCAGCACCCGGCGCCCCGCGATCACCTCGCGCACCGACGCCGAGACCACGTGCAGCTCCTGCCGACCGATCAGCCGGTTGACGTCGAGCATGCGCATGTCGCTGCCGACCACGTCGCGCCGCAACGCGACCAGGAAGGACGGCAGATACCGCACGGCGGCGCCGATCGCGGCCGCGCCGGCGGCGACCTTGCGGAACTCCTCGTGCGGAAGGCCCGGGATGGCCAGGACGACCACCTCGATGCCGTGCTCCAATGCCACGTCGGTCAGGGCGTCGAGACCGCCCAGGACCGGAAGCAAATGTTGTGGATTGTCCGCGTCGGCGACCCGGACCCCGTCCTTGTCGGGATCGTCGTCGAGAAATCCGATCGGACGCAACCCGAAATCGGGCGTCCGCAACAGATCCCTCGCCAACGCGCTGCCCGCCGACCCGGCCCCCACGACCAGGGTCCGCAGACCCGCTCCGGATATGTCCGTCGCTGCCGAACTCCGACCCATCAAGCCCCCCTCGGTCAGGAGCAGCGTGATCGGGCTCGGATCGTGCACCGACCACACGCGGCACCGATCCGCCGGTGCAGCCAGGCGTCCCGCCTCGTCGCACCACGCCCACCCCGGCGGGGGTACGCAACTGCCCCTATTGCCCCCACAACCCCCGACAGCCCCACGATTACGGCGTCACTTGCGGCCCAGGCGCATCGGGTGGACCAACAGCCGCGCAGGCAACCACCGGCACTCGGGATTCAGCGTACGGCCCGCCTCGGGCCGCCGTCGCGGTTTCGCCTAAACGCCCGAGAGTTTGGTGTTTGCCGTTTGCGCGAGGGAACGCCACCCGCCTCCGCCACGTCCCCTTCTGTTCCCCGGGCACGAAGTCCGGGTCCCACCCGTCCCGTTCCCCGGGCACGAAGTCCGGGCCCCACCCGTTCCGTTCCCCGGGCACGAAAATCGGCCCCACCCGCGACGCACGCGGATGAGGCCGACCCCGAGTCCTGCCCGACCGATCAATCCACCACAGGCGGAGCCGTGGTGCGGTCGCCCACCCACGTCTCCTCCTCCTCGCGCAGGTAGTCGGCGCGCTGCCGCCGGTTGCGCTGGTCGCGCTCCCCGCCGCCCGCGCCCATCCCGCCGCCGCCGCGCATCCCGCCGCGACCGGCGCCGGCCTGCCCGCCCGCACCCGCGCCGGCCCGCCCGGCCAGACCGGAGCCGCCGGAGGAGAACCGGCCCGCCCCGCTCGCGGTACGCGGAGTGCCGCCGACCACGCCACCGCTCTGCCCGGTGAACCGGCGCCCACCCGCGCCCCCGGGCTTGCCGCCGAAGCGACCGCCGGACGGGTGCTCGCCGCCACCGCCGCCGCCCGGGCCGCGCCCGAAGGGCCGACCGCCGGTGACCGGCTCGGTCGACGACTGGACGTTGGGGTTGCGCCCGTTGCCGGGCAGCGGGTTCGAGGTCAACTGGGCCTTGGTGACTCCGGTCTTGCCGCCGGGCGGAATGCCGACCTTGCCGCCGGCCGGCGGCGGGAAGCCGCCGGGCAGACCACCGGGCGGATTCTGCTGGAAGGGACCGCTGCCACCGGGACCGGGCAGACCGGGACCCGTGGGGCCGGGGGGACCGTCCAACACCGGCGTGGGCCCGTTCTGGAACGGACCGGTGCCCTGGAGGTCGGTACCGACCGGCGGCACGTAGCCACCGGGACCCCCGACACCCCCGGACCCCGAGCCGCCCGAACCCGAACCGTCGGAGCCGGAGTACACCACGCCGCCGTCCCCGTTGGGCCCGTGCCCGGGGATCAGCGTCCCGCCGTCACGGCCCGTCGTGGTCCGCACCGTCGAGTTGTCGCCGGTCCGCCGGGGGTCGCCGGTCGTACCGCCGCCCCCGTGGTGCGTCACCTGCGGCAGCGCGGGCAGCGGCGGGAATTCCACCGCCGGTGCCTTGGCCAGCGTCTCGGTGGTCACCGTGTAGGTGCTGCCCAGGCTCTCCATCCGCCGGATGGCCTCCTGGCGCGCCTTCTCCAACTCGGTCTTGGCCGACTCGACCAGGACCTTCTTGTCGGGGCTGTCGCCGGGTTGGCACAGCAACTTCTTGTCCCCGTTGCTGTCCACGATGACCTTGGCGTTCGCCGGCACCTCCGGCATGGTCAGCAGCGCGAAGCTCAACTCGCTGCCCGCGTGGTCCATCGCGGTGCCGACCGTGCCCGAGTGCTCGGCGAACTTGCGCGTCGCGACCATGACCTTGCCGGCCCAGTCGCGGAAGCTGTCGGCCGACTTGCCCTTCCACTCCAGTCGGCTGATCCGCGTCTCCAACGCCGTCGTCAGCGTCTCCAGCGTCTCCTTGGCATCGAGCAACGCCTTTCCCGACGCCGTCAGTTCGGCCGGTCGCGCGCCGTCGATCATCTTCTTCAGCGCCTCGTGCGAAAACTCGTCGAACTTGGTGGGACCGTCTCCCCACCCACCGCCACCGCCCGCATCCGCAACCATCACGTCACCCCGTCCCCGTAGTTGCCGTCACGTCGAATCGGACCCCGCTCAGGGGGTCTTCGCCGGCGGCGCGGGAGCCGGCGCGTTGTTCGCGTAGTCCTGTTGCAGAGCCTTGTACTTGGCGGTGAACTCCGCCTCGTTGCCCTCGTACGTGCCCCGCACATACTGGACGGTCATCTGCATCGCCTCGATCTGGCGCTTGAGCTGCGTCGACAGGTCGATCAACTCCGAGCGCACGTCGACGTAGGCCGACCACAGCCGGATCGCCTCGCCGAAGTTGCCCGAGGCGTCCAGCTCGACGCGGTTGTCCACCAGCTTGTGCGGTGCCGCGGTGGATGCGTCCAGGTCGTCCAGCGCGCGCTGGACGTCCTTCTGGAACTGCACCATCGATTCCAAACCGACGGACAGCGCCTGCATGTCCGACGACGAGACCCCCACAGGCCCGCCGTCACCGATATCCGCAATGAGCACCATCTGCCACACTCCCCCGTGCGTGGAGCCGATACCTCACCCCGTCACCACGCAGCTAGTTACCAACGCACCGCGCGTGCCCCACATCCGAGGCGGCGCATCGCGGCGCACCCGTATCAGTAGTCCCCAGACTACCCAGCCGATATGACCGATGGGTACGGGGTAACCCTCGCTTCGGACGGTGACCGGGTATCGATTCGGTGAACCACGAACGCGCGGAATACCCGACATATCCCATCGCCGGGTCTCCCGCTACGAACTATTCGGCCTCTTCGGCCAGTTCCAGCCAGCGCATCTCCAACTCGTCCCGCTCGTCCCGAATCGCGCGCAGTTCGGCGTCGAGCGCGGAGACCTTGTCGAAGTCGGTGGCATGCTCGGCCAGGCCGTCGTGCACCTTCTTCTCCCGGTCGGCCAGCTTGGTCAACTGCCGCTCGACCCGCTGGAGTTCCTTCTTCGCCGCCCGGGTGTCCCCGCCGCTGCGGCGGACCGGCGCGGCGGCCGTGGCGCCCGCCTCGACGACGGCGTGCCGGCGCTGGAGGTATTCCTCGATGCCGCCAGGCAACATCCGCAACGTGCGGTCGCCGAGCAGCGCGAGCACCGTGTCGGTGGTGCGCTCGACGAAGTAGCGGTCGTGGCTGACGATCACCAGCGAGCCCGGCCAGCCGTCGAGCAGGTCCTCCAGCTGGGTCAGCGTCTCGATGTCGAGGTCGTTGGTCGGTTCGTCCATGAACAGCACGTTGGGCTCGTCCATCAGCAGCCGCAGCAGCTGCAACCGGCGTCGCTCGCCGCCGGACAGGTCGGAAACCGGCGTCCACTGCTTCTCGCCGGTGAAGCCGAACTGCTCGCACAGCTGACCGGCGGTCAGCTCCTTGCCCTTGCCGATCTCGACCCGCTCACGCACCTGGGAGACCGCCTCCAACACGCGCAGCGTGCCCGGCAGTTCGACGACCTCCTGGGAGAGGTAGGCGAGCTTGACGGTGCGCCCGACCACGATCTTGCCCGCGGCGGGTTGGCGGTCCTCGTAGGCCGCGTCCTTGAGCGCGCGCAGCAGCGAGGTCTTGCCCGCGCCGTTGACCCCGACCAGGCCGATCCGGTCGCCCGGGCCCAGGTTCCAGGTCAGGTGCTCCAGGAGGGTCTTGGGGCCCGCCTCGATCCGTACGTCGAGCAGTTCGAACACGGTCTTGCCCAGGCGCGCGTTGGCGAAGCCGCGCAGCGCCAGGGTGTCGCGCGGCGGCGGCTCGTCGGCGATCAGCTCGTTCGCCGCCTCGATCCGGAACTTTGGCTTGGAGGTGCGCGCGGGGGCGCCGCGGCGCAGCCAGGCCAGCTCCTTGCGGACCAGGTTCTGCCGCTTGGTCTCCTCGGTGCTCGCGATCCGCGCGCGCTCGGCGCGGGCCAGGACGTACGCCGAGTAGCCGCCCTCGTAGTCGTGCACCTTGCCGCCCTGCACGTCCCATGTGCGGGTGCAGACCTCGTCCAGGAACCAGCGGTCGTGGGTGACCACGACGAGCGCGGAGCGCCGGGTCTTGAGGTGTCCGGCCAGCCAGGCGATGCCCTCGACGTCGAGGTGGTTGGTCGGCTCGTCGAGGATGATCAGGTCGTGCTCTTCGATCAGCAGCTTGGCCAGCGCGATCCGGCGCCGCTCGCCACCGGACAGCGGGCCGATCACCGAGTCGATACCGCTCTCGAAGCCCGGCATGGACAACCCGCCGAACAGCCCGGTCAGCACGTCGCGGATGCGCGCGTCGCCCGCCCACTCGTGCTCGGGCCGATCGCCGACGATCTCCCGCCGTACGGTGGCCGTCGGGTCGAGGTCGTCCTGCTGGCTGAGGATGCCCAGGCTGAGCCCGCCCACGTGGGTGACCCGGCCCGAATCGACCGGTTCCCGCTGGGCCATCACCCGGATCAGCGTGGTCTTGCCGTCACCGTTGCGACCCACGACCCCGATCCGGTCGCCCTCGGCCACGCCGAGGGACACTTCGTCGAGCAGGGTGCGCATGACGTACGCCTTGCCGACTGACTCAAGATTGACCAGGTTCGCCATCAGACCGAACCGCCATACCGCAACGCTCGCATTCGACCAAGCCTAACGGTCTCCACTACACCGTGTTCTCGCGCTCCACCGGAACGACCCGGCGCGGCAGTACCCGGGCCCCGGGCACCGCACCGAACGCGACGCGCGCGGCCCGGCAGGTGCCCGATCCGGTCAGCCGCTCGGCCACCAGCCCGGCCGTCTCCCGGTCCGGCGCCAGGAACGCGCAGGTGGGTCCGGAGCCGGAGACCAGCGAGCCGACGGCGCCCGCAGCCATACCCGCCGCGAGCGTCGCGGCCAGCGCGGGCCGCAGGGACAGCGCGGCCGGTTGCAGATCGTTGACCAGGTTCGCGCCCAGCGCGCGCGCGTCGCCCGCCCGCAGCGCGGCGATCAGCTCGGCCCGCGGCTCCGGCGGCCCGACCGGCTCGCCGGCCAGCTCGCGCAGCCGGTCGCACTCGCCGTAGACGGCGGGTGTGGACAGCCCGCCGTCGGCGAGCGCGAAGACCCAGTGGAAGCGCGCCGTGGTCGGCACCGACGCCAGCCGCTCGCCCCGCCCGGTGCCGATCGCGGTCCCGCCCAGGTCGGAGAACGGCACGTCGCTGCCCAGCTCCGCGCCGAGCCGGCGCAACATCGGGCGCGGGGTGTCGCCGCGCCACAGCGTGTCGCACGCGAGCAGCGTGGCCGCGGCGTCCGCGCTGCCGCCGGCCATGCCGCCCGCGACCGGGATGCCCTTGCGGATGTGGATGCCCACGTTCGGCTCGCGGCCGAGCCGGTCGGCGAGCAGGATCGCCGCGCGCGCGGCCAGGTTGTTGTGGTCCAGCGGGACGTCGCCGACGCCCTCGCCCTCACAGGTCACCACGAGGCGCTCCGCCGGGGTGACGGTGACCTCGTCGTACAGCGACACGGCGTGGAAGACGCTGACCAGCTCGTGGAAGCCGTCGGGCCGCACGCCACCGACCGCGAGCTGCAGATTGACCTTCGCGGGAACGCTGACGGTGACGGAAGACACGGCTAGTGGAACTCCTTCGTGGCCCTGTCGGGCCTCTTCGGACGCGGGCCGTGCGAACTCCCCGGCACCGTGGCCGATGGTATCGACGGCGGCACCCGGCCCTCAGTCGCGGGGCCCGTTCGGGGCGCCTTGGGGGCGGTTGTCGGGCCGGTGCTCGGCGATCCGGGCGAACTCCGCCACTCCCAGCGCCTCGCCGCGGGTGCGCGGGTCGATCCCGGCCGCGCGCAGCGCCTCCTCGGCCCCGGCCGCCGAGCCGGCCCAGCCCGCCAGCGCCGCCCGCAGCGTCTTGCGCCGCTGCGCGAAGGCCGCGTCCACCACCGCGAACACCTCCGCGCGGGTCGCGGTGGTGGGCGGCGGGTCGCGGCGGACGAACGACACCAGGCCGGAGTCGACGTTGGGTGCGGGCCAGAACACATTGCGCCCGATCGCGCCCGCGCGTTTGACGTCCGCGTACCAGGCGGCCTTGACCGACGGCACCCCGTACACCTTGCCGCCGGGCGTGGCCGCGAGCCGGTCGGCCACCTCGGACTGCACCATCACCAGGAGTCGATCGAGCGAGGGGAACGTCTGGAGCATGTGCAGCAGCACCGGCACCGAGACGTTGTAGGGCAGGTTCGCCACCAGCGCGGTGGGCGCCGGGCCGGGCAGTTCGGCGACCGTCATGGCGTCGGCGTGCACCAGCGCGAAATCGGCCGCCCGCTCCGGCATCCGAGCCGCGATCGTGGTCGGCAGGTGCCGGGCCAGGACCGGGTCGATCTCGATCGCGACCACCCGCGCGGCGCTCTCGAGCAGGGCCAGGGTCAACGAGCCGAGGCCGGGGCCGATCTCGACGACCACGTCGTCGGGCCGCACCCCGGCGGTGCGCACGATGCGGCGCACCGTGTTGGCGTCGATCACGAAGTTCTGGCCGAGCTGCTTGGTCGGGCGCACACCCAGGGCCTCGGCGAGCGCACGGATGTCCGCGGCACCGAGGAGTCCCGGTCCCGCGGGAAGATCACTCACGAGAAGAGCCTACTGCCGCACAGCGGCCACGGACTCGCCCCGCGCTGGACATACATGAGCTTTGCCCGATATGTCTGCTCGGAGGCGGGTGCCTGGCTGGCCACCCCGGTGCCGCCCATCGACTGCCAGGTCTGCGCGTCGAACTGATAGAGCCCGTGATAGGTCCCCGAGCCGTCCACCACGTTCGCCCGGCCGCCCGACTCGCACTGCGCGAGCGCGTTCCAGTTGAGCTGGTCGGCCCCGGCCACCGAGTTCGGCATCTCCTTGGTGCCGACCTTGACGATCTGGGTGACCGGCTCCTTGATCACCTTCTCCGAGATCTTGCGCGGCTCCTGCTTGACGCCGTTGATCGTCTCGTAGGAGTAGGTGATCTGCTTCAGCCCGGTCACGCCCTTGGTGGCGACCTCCTCGGTGCCCTTGAACTGGGTCGGGTCGTCCTGCTTGACCGTCTTGAACGGAAGCTTCTCGTCCTTGGTGACCGTGCTGCCGGTGACCCGCAGGATGGAGATGGTCTGCCCCTGCTGCGGATACGCGTCGGTCGGCACGTCCATCCGGTCCTGCGGCCCTATCGCGATGCCCGCCTGGTCCAGGGCGGCCTGCACGGTGGCCGCGTTGGTCCGCAGCGGGATGGTCCTGCCGTCGACCAGGAAGGTGATCGCGCGTTCGGTGCGCACGTCCAGGTTGAGCCCCTGCCGGCCGATCGGCAGATCGCGCGAGACGGACAGGTAGGCGCCGTCCGCCCGCACCCCGACCTGCTCCAGCGCCTCGGACACCGACTTCGCGGTCACCCAGACCTGCTGCGGCCGGCCGTCGACGGTCAGGGTCAGCAGGCGGCCGTAGCGCACCGCGATGCGGTCGCCGTCCTCGATGCCCGCCTTGCGGCCGGGCGCGACGATGTCGTGCTCGCCGACCTTGACGTCCTGGCGGTCGAGCAGCCCGGAGACGTCGGAGGCGAACGTGTGCACGGTGCGCTCCTCGCCGTCCACGACGAGCTTGACCGTCTTGTCGTAGGCGACGAAGGCGGTGGTGCCGCCCACCAGGACGGCGACCACCAGGGCCTGCGGGACGAGCGAACGCAGGGACGGGCCGGGGCGGCTGCCGCCCCTCCCCGCCCGGGCGGAGGTACGCCTGCGGGCGGAGCCGGCGGAACGACTCAAGGGTGCTCCTGAGGGGTTTCCGGGGGTCGGGTCCGGGGGTGTGATCCCGGGTGCGGGCCGAGGTTCCGCCCGACGAGCACCGGACTGTACACCGGCCCGGGACGCGGGCCGGCCGCCGCCCGGTCGTCCTGGTGACGGGCGGCCGGCCCGCACCGGCCGCGGCGGGCCGGCGGGGCAACTACGCGAGTGCGAAAGTGCGTTCGGCGTTGGCCGCGAGTGCGGCGGCCAGTTCGTCCTCGGCCAGGCCCTTGACCTCGGCCATCGCCCGTACCGTGATCGGCACGAGGTAGGGCGCGTTGGGGCGGCCCCGGTAGGGCACCGGGGTCAGGAACGGCGCGTCGGTCTCGACCAGGATCAGCTCGGTCGGGGCCACCGTCAGCGCGTCGCGCAGCGGCTGCGCGCTGGGGTAGGTCACATTGCCCGCGAAGGACATCACGTAGCCGTGCTCGGCGCAGGTCTTCGCCATCTCGGCATCACCCGAGAAGCAGTGGAAGACCACCCGTTCCGGCGCGCCCTCCTCGGCCAGGATCCGCAACACGTCGGCGTGCGCCTCGCGGTCGTGGATCACCAGCGGCTTGCGGTGCCGCTTGGCGATCTCGATGTGCCGGCGGAACGACTCCTGCTGGGTGGCCACACCCTCGTCGCCGGTGCGGAAGTAGTCGAGGCCGGTCTCGCCGACCCCGCGCACGTGCGGCAGCGCGGCGAGCCGGTCGATCTCGGCGATCGCCGCGTCCAGGGCGGCCGCCCCGCCGGGCGCGCGCCGCTGTCCGGACCACCCGTCGGGGTCGCCGAGCACGATCCGCGGCGCCTCGTTCGGGTGCAGCGCCACGGTGGCGTGCACCCGCTCGTGCGCGGCGGCCGTCTGTGCCGCCCAGACCGAGGACGTCACGTCGATGCCGACTTGGACGAGGGTGTCCACGCCGACCGCGGCGGCGGCCGACAACGCGTCGGCCGGCGTCGTGTCCTGGAGGTCCAGATGCGTGTGCGCGTCCCAGACCGGCACCCGCAGCGGATCCGGGGCCAGCGGCGGGGTGGTGTCCCGGGGCCCGCCGTCCCGCCGCTTGCGCTTGCTCACCTACGCGTCCGCCTTCTTCTCTTCCAGCCTCGGGAACAACACCGCGCCCTTGGTGACCACGGCCCCTTCGGGCAACTGCCCCCAGCGGCCCGCGTCCTGCACGTGCTGCGCGTCCAGCGCGCCCAGGTGGGCCTCGGCGCCGAGCGAGTCCCACAACTTGTGCGCGGTCTCCGGCATCACCGGGTTGAGCAGCACGGCGAGCGCGCGCAGCGACTCGGCCGAGGTGTACAGGATCGTGGCCAGCCGGGCCCGGCCCTCGGGGCTGTCGTCCTTGGCCACCTTCCACGGCTCCTGCTCCGTGATGTAGCCGTTGACCAGCTTCACGTAGCCGAACACCGCGTCCAGACCGGCCTGGAAGTCGAGCGCGCGGACCCGGTCGTCGGCGAGCGAGACCGTCTCGATCAGCGCGCTGTGCAGCACTCCCTCGGCGTCCCCGTCGGCGGTGGAGGCGGGCAGCGCGCCGTCGAAGTACTTGCCGACCATGGCCGCCACGCGCGAGGCCAGGTTGCCGAAGTCGTTGGCCAGCTCGGAGGTGTACCGCGCGGAGAAGTCCTCCCACGAGAACGACCCGTCCTGGCCGAACTGGATCGCGCGCAGGAAGTAGTAGCGGTAGGCGTCGACGCCGAAGTGGTCGGTGAGCTGCCGCGGCGAGATGCCGGTCAGGTTCGACTTGCTCATCTTCTCGCCCCCGACCATCAGCCAGCCGTTCGCGAACACCCGCCCGGGCACCGGCAGTCCGTTGGCCATCAGCATCGCGGGCCAGATCACCGCGTGGAAGCGCAGGATGTCCTTGCCGACCAGGTGCACGTCGGCCGGGAAGGTCTGCTCGAACTTCGCCTGGTCCGCGCCGTAGCCGACGGCGGTGGCGTAGTTGAGCAGCGCGTCGATCCACACGTAGATGACGTGCTTCGGGTCCCACGGCACCGGGATGCCCCAGTCGAACGTGGACCGCGAGATGGAAAGGTCCTGCAGGCCCTGCCGGACGAACTGCAGCACCTCGTTGCGGGCCGAGGCCGGCTGGATGAAGTCGGGGTTGGCCTCGTAGAACTCCAGCAGGCGCGGACCGTACTCGGAGAGCTTGAAGAAGTAGTTCTCCTCCTTGAGCATCTCCACCGGACGCTTGTGGATGGGGCACAACTTCTGCCCGTCCTCGCCGTCGAGCAGGTCACCCGGCGCCTTGTACTCCTCGCACGCGACGCAGTACGGGCCCTCGTAGCCGCCCTTGTAGATCTCGCCCTTGTCGAACAGGTCCTGGACGAACTCCTGGACCCGGGCGGTGTGTCGCAGCTCGGTGGTGCGGATGAAGTCGTCGTTGGCGATCTCCAGGTGCTCCCACAGCGGCTTCCACGCCTCCGTGACCAGCTTGTCGCACCACTCCTGCGGAGTGACCCCGTTCGCCTCGGCCGTGCGCATGATCTTTTGACCGTGCTCGTCCGTGCCGGTGAGGAACCACACCTTCTCGCCGCGCTGGCGGTGCCAGCGGGTGAGCACGTCGCCTGCGACGGTCGTATAGGCGTGGCCCAGGTGCGGGGCGTCATTTACGTAGTAAATGGGCGTTGTGACATAGAACGCCTTCGTGCGCTCGCCCGCAGTGTGTTCAGTGGTTCCAGTGGCCGCCATACCCGGAATCCTACGGCCGGCGGGACGCCGTCCGCCCCCGAGTATCCCCGGGGGCGGACGGCGGCGTGCGGGCGGGCCGGACGGGGGTCAGGCGGAGCGGTGCAGCGAGGGCAGGTGCCACCGCGAGGCGCCGCGCGGGGCGGGCACCTTGTCCGGCTTCGCGGCCTTGATCGGCTTGACGGCCTTCACGGCCTTCACGGCCTTGACCGGCTTGCGGGTGCCTGCGGCCGAGGCGACCCGTCCGGCGGGCAGTATCCGCAGCCGGGTGCCGTCGCAGTGCTCGCACGCCGGCTTGGTGAACGGGGACGGCACAAGGGTCCCCTCCGAGTAGTAGCGGCACAGTCGCAATCCGTGCAGATCGGTCGCGTGGTGAATCTCGTAGTCGCGTTCCCAGCCTCGACCACACGACATACAGACGAAGGAGTAGGACTCGTGCACCACCGTCGGGTTCTCCATGACGACCTCCTCACACGGGTGGGCCCGCCGACTGGTTCGAGGGCTTCCCGTGACCGGTATCCATGGAATGCCCGAGGGGGCGGCGACGTATCGACCCGAACGGTTCCTTGACGGGGGGCACTACGGAATATTGATATTCCGAAAGACTCATCACCCGATCGAGTGCAGCGCCCTACCTGCCCGTTGCACGCGCTTGACCGTCGCGCCGTGCGCGGGTACGAGCGACTCGAACACGCCGGGTGGCGAGTGGTACACAGAGCGTTTCAGGAGGGGTGGGTCGGGGCGATCCGGACGCCCCCGGGCCGACCTACTTGCCCGCCTGGGCCGCCTTGGCCGCCACCACCGCGTCGAAGACCGTGCGCTTGGGCACGCCGACCTCCGCGGCCACCGCCGCGATCGCCTCCTTGCGCGGCTGGCCGGCGGCCTCGCGTCCGGCCACCAGCGCGACGAGGTCGGCCGGGCCGAGCTGCGACGGGTCGGCCGGCGGCGCGCCCGCGACCACCACGGTGATCTCGCCGCGCACGCCCGGCTCCGCCCACACGGCGAGTTCGCCCAGGGTGTCCCGGCGGACCTCCTCGTACGTCTTGGTCAACTCGCGACACACCGCGCCGCGCCGTTCGGCGCCCAGCGCCTCGGCCATCGCCGCCAGCGACTCGGCGAGCCGGTGCGGCGCCTCGAAGAACACCATCGTGCGCGGCTCGGCGGCCAACTCGGCAAGGCGTCGGGACCGCTCCCCGGCCTTGCGGGGCAGGAAACCCTCGAAGCAGAACCGGTCCACCGGCAGACCGGACAGCGCCAGCGCGGTCAGCACCGCCGACGGCCCCGGTACGGCCGTCACCCGGATGTCCTCCGCCACCGCGGCCTCGACCAGGCGATAGCCGGGGTCGGACACCGACGGCATTCCGGCATCGGTGACCAGGAGCACCCGCTTGCCCTCGCGCAACGCCCGGACCAGGTCCGGGGTGCGCGCCGCCTCGTTGCCCTCGAAGTACGACACCACGCGCCCCGGCACCTCGACGCCGAGCGCGCCGGCCAGTCTGCGCAGCCGGCGGGTGTCCTCGGCGGCCACCACGTCGGCCGTGCCCAGCTCCGCGGCGAGGCGCGCGGGCGCGTCGCCCACGTCGCCGATGGGGGTGCCGGCCAGTACGAGTACGCCGCTCTGAGAGGTGTGCTGTTCGTGTTCCACGCGGCCATCCTCTCCTTTCGCGCGCCCGGTCTCGCCCGCGCGTCAATACGATGCTCCGGTGACGAGTGACGTGGCGACCGATCAGCCGACCCGAAAGCATGCCCCCCAGGGGGATGCGGAGTCCCCCGGCGACACGGGGACCGCACGTCCGGAGCCGCGCGGTTGGGCCTGGTCACTGGCTCGGTTCGGGTTTCGGGATCGGCCGCCGACGTCGCTGCGTGAGCGGTTGGTGCCGTCGTACACCGACAACAGCGCCTACACCGGCGGCGGCTGGCTGCCGTGCATCCTGGTGACGCTCCTGGCCGGATTCATCCGGTTCTGGAACCTCGGCAAGCCCAAGTCGGTGATATTCGACGAGACGTACTACGCCAAGGACGCCTGGTCGCTCCTGAAACTCGGCTACGAGGGCACCTGGCCCAAGGAGGCCAACGACCAGATCCTGGCCGGCAACGCCGACAGCCTCCAGACCCAGGGCTCGTACATCGTCCACCCGCCCATCGGGAAATGGACGATCGCCCTCGGCGAGCAACTCTTCGGGCTGACCCCGTTCGGGTGGCGCTTCGCCCTCGCCGTCCTGGGCACCCTGTCCGTCCTCATGCTCTGCCGCATCGGCCGCCGCCTGTTCCGCTCCACCCTCCTGGGCTGCATCGCCGGACTCCTCATGGCCCTCGACGGCCTGCACTTCGTGATGAGCCGCACCTCCCTGCTCGACCTCGTCCTGATGTTCTGGATCCTCGCCGCCTTCGGCGCCCTGCTCATCGACCGCGACGACACCCGCGCCCTCGCCGCCCGCATGTTCCCCGACGGACCCGACGCCGCCCGCGCCGCCCGCATGAAACTCGGCCTGCGCCCCTGGCGCATCGTCGCCGGCATCTGCCTCGGCCTGGCCTGCGGCACCAAATGGAGCGGCGTCTACGTCCTCGCCGCCTTCGGCATCCTCACCGTCCTGTGGGACGCCGGCACCCGCCGCGCCTGCGGCGCACGCCGCCCCTACCGCGCCACCCTGCGCCACGACGTCCTCTTCGCGTTCCTGTCCACCGTCGCCATCGCCCTCGGCATCTACATCTGGTCCTGGACCGGCTGGTTCCTCACCGACAACGGCTACTTCCGCCACTGGGCCGACGACCGCGCCGGACTGTCCCCCGACCACGTCCTCGGCATCCCACTCCCCCAATTCGGCATGACCTGGGTACCCGCACCCCTACGCAGCCTGTGGCACTACCACGCCGAAATGTGGTCGTTCCACACCGGTCTGGACAGCCCACACCCCTACCAGTCGAACCCGTGGAGTTGGCTGGTCCTGGGCAGGCCGGTGGCGTACTACTTCGAAACGGTCCACCAGGGCACGGCGGGCTGCACCGAACAGGACTGCTACCAGACGGTCCTGGGCATCGGCACGCCGCTCCTGTGGTGGACCGGGGTGGTCGCGGTCGGCTACCTGCTGTTCCGCTGGGCGGGTCGGCGCGACTGGCGTGCGGGCGCGATCCTGTGCGGCCTGGCCGCCGCCTACCTCCCCTGGATGGCCTACCAGCAACGCACGATCTTCCTCTTCTACGCGGTCGCGTTCGTCCCGTTCCTGTGCCTGGCGGTGACGATGATGCTCGGCGCACTCCTCGGCCCACCCGGAGCCACCGAACGCCGACGCGCCTGGGGCACCGCGGGCGTGGTCGCGATCATCGCCCTGATCGCCTGGAACTTCCTGTACTTCTACCCGATCTTCACCGGTGAGACGATCACCCGCAGCGGATGGCTGGACCGCATGTGGTTCAGCACCTGGATCTAGCGGCGCGATGTCGCCGTCGATGCCGAGGGAGGCTGCACCGGTGCCCGTCACGCGGGAGCAGGACATACGCAGGCGAGCCATCGACGCGACCCGCGACCTGGCCGCGGAGGGCGGCTACGACAGCGTGCAGATGCGCGACGTGGTCCGCCTGTCCCGGCTCTCCTCGGCGACCATCTACCGGCACTTCTCCTCGAAGGACCACCTGCTCGCGGCCACCCACCTGGAGTGGATCGCGGCCCTGGAACGCAGCGGCGCGGCCCGCCCGGACGGCGCGAACGCGGCTGAGCGGGTCTGCGCGATCCTGCGCGACACCTGCCGCACGATGGCCCGCCACCCCCGCCTGACCGCCGCCCTGATCCACGCCCTCGGCTCCTCCGACCCGGGCGTGGGCGACTGCCACCGCGAAATCAACCGCATCATGAACACGATGTTCCGCACGGCCCTGGCCGACGAGGTGACCAACGCCGACGAGTTCGTCCACTTGCTCGGCATCGCCTGGGAAGGCGCCCTCTTCAGCTGGGCCTTCGGCCGAATGACCATGACAGAGGTGGAACACACAATCTGCCGAGCCACCCACCTACTCCTACTCGGCACCACCACAGAGGCGGCCACAACCCCCTGACGACCCCCCGAAACCAAGCCACACCCCTCAGCCCGTCCAACACCTGAGAACGCCCCCGCAGGCGCCCGGGAACCGCCACCCGAACCGGCGAACGCAACCCAACCCAGCCCGTCCGGCGCTTGAGGACGCCCGCCGCAGGCACCACGGTCCGCAGCCTCAACCTCCGGACCCAACCAATCCCAGCCCGTCCGGCGTTTGAGGACGCCCGCCGCAGGCGCCCGGGAACCGCCACCCGAACCGGCGAACGCAACCCAACCCAGCCCGTCCGGCGCTTGAGGACGCCCGCCGCAGGCGCCACGGTTCCGCAGCCTCAACCTCCGGACCCAACCAATCCCAGCCCGTCCGGCGTTTGAGGACGCCCCCCGCAGGCGCCCGGGAACCGCCGCCCGAACCGGCGAACGCACCCCGAATCGTCCCGTGCCCACCGGGCACGACCTCAGCCCGTCCGGCGCCTGAGGACCGGCCGGACGGGCCCACCCGCCCGCACTACGACGCCCGGCTCGCGCGCTCCGCGACAGTCAGATCCAACGGCGCCAACTCCGGCCGCTTCGCCGTCACGTGATCCCCCGACGACTGCCCCCGAAGCCGCCGCCCGATCCACGGCACCAGGTGCTCCCGCGCCCAATGCACGTTCTCCAACCGCGCCGCCCCCGCCGTCACCGCGACCTCCTCCGCCGGCCACGGCGCATCCGGGTCACCGTCCACGGCCAGCCCGAGCGCCCGCCCGACCTTGAGCGCGACCCGATCGTGCCCCTCGGGCGACAGGTGCAGCCGATCCTCGCTCCAGGCCCGCCGATCGTGCAGCGAGGTGAGCCCCCACATGTCGGCCACCGCACAGTCGTACCGATCCGCGACCGCCCGCAACAACTCGTTGTAGGTGGCCACCTTGCCCCGGATCAACTTGAGCACCGGCACCCACCGCGTATCGAACCCGGTGAACACCACCACCCGCGCGCCCGTCGCCGTCAGCGCGGCGACCGCCTCCTCGTACTCCGCGGCAAGCTTGTCCGGATCGCTCCCGGGCCGCAGCACATCGTTGCCCCCCGCGCACAACGTCACCAGATCGGGCCGCGCCGCGATGGCCAGCGGCACCTGCTCCTCGACGATCTGATGCAACAACTTCCCACGCACCGCGAGATTCGCGTACCGCAACCCCGGCCGCTCCACCGCCAGCCGAGCCGCGAACCGATCGGCCCACCCCAGGTAGTTCCCGTCGGGCCCGGGATCGCCGACGCCCTCCGTAAAGCTGTCGCCGATGGCCACATAAGAGTTGATTTCGGACAGATTCCCGTGTGGATTCACAAGCTCGGCCATGTCACCCGATGTTGGCACCGCTCACCTCGCCTACGCGACCGTAATAACCACCCGAACACACTCCGCTACACGCGGCGGCGCCCCGCATGTCACCACGCGAGACGCACCCTTTCGAGCAAGGCCGATCGACCTCCGGACATTCCCACCCCGACCCGAAAGATCACCGTTCACATACCAGGCACGGCTTCGTCACTCGAGGCTTCGACGTCGGGCCGGCCATTCCAGCCGCCCGGTCGGGGCGAGTCGGCCATGATTCGACGCATTGATCGGGATCACACCATGCCCGGTGGGATTCCGCGTCTTTACCAACCGACGACCACACAGTGGAATCCGGGAATGACGAAAGCCCCGCCGGAATTTCGGCGAGGCTTTCGCGATGTGTGGACCTGTGGGGATTTGAACCCCAGACCCCCTCGATGCGAACGAGGTGCGCTACCAGACTGCGCCACAGGCCCAACGAGGAGAAACATTACCACCTCCCCGAGCCGGCTCGTGCACGGGTATTCACTCGTTGCCGGCTCGGCGCCACTCGTGTTCGTAGAGCGGGAGGGAGTCGACCGAAGCGCCGTAGCCGGTGCGGGTGTCCTCGGCGTATTGGTCGAACAACGGGGTGGGCGGGCGCAGTGCCTCGGCCGGTTGCGGGTCCGGGACGGCGTGGATCTGCGGGCGCTCCGGCTCCTGTTCGGTGTCGCCGCGCGGGACGACCGGGGCCGTCACGTAGGTGGGCAGCGGGACGGGGACCGGGTCCCACGCGTCCCGGTCGGGGCCGTCGCCGGTGGCGAGCTCGGCGATCCACTCGGCCAGCGCGGGCTCCTCCGCCGCACGTTCGCGTCGACCCCGGGCCGAGCCGCCCGCTCCCGCGGGGCCGGACGCACCCGGCGTGCCGGAGCCCGAACGCGGGGTACGGACCTGTCGCCCGTCGCCGGCTGTCGGCGGCGTCGCGGGCCGGGGATCCGCCGTGGCGCCGTCGGCGGCCTCACGCGTCCGGGCCCGGACCCGCGCCTCGTTCGCCGCGCCGGCGTCGGCCGGCGTGCCCGGCCTGCCCGCCGGTCGGCCCAGCCGGCGCAGACCCGCCTCGTAGCGGCGGCGCTCCTGGACCCGCAGATGCACGATGTACGCCGACAACAACACGCCGGGCACGGCGGGCAGCCACACCCAGGCGAGGCCGGCCACTCCGGCCAGGATCGCACCGGCGGTGAAGCCGGCGAACAGGCTCGCGATCACCCGGCGGCGACGGGTGAGCAGCGCGGCGCGCCCCTCGTCCCGACGCACCGGCACGGCGGGGCGCTTGCCCGCACCACCACCCTTGCCCTTGGCCGCGGCGGCGGACCCGGCACCCGACCCGGTCGCCTGCTGCGGCACCGACGACTGGCCATCCGAGGACTGCCCTGCGGAAGCCTGCACGGAAGCCTGCGCACCCGAGCCCTGCGAACCCGAAGCCTGCGCCCCGGCCCCCGGCCCCGCGCCCGCCGTCCCCGACGGCCGCCGACCGCGCCCGGACTCACCGGCGGCGCGACGCTCGGCGCCCTCCGTACCGCTCTTTTCGGCCAGCGCCCGCGCCGAGCGCCGCTCGAAGGCGCTGCGACGGGACAGGATCCGGATCGCGGTGGTGAACCGCTCGGTCGGCCGGGCCTCGTTCAGCTCGTCCTGTCGGCGAAGCCACATGGGCACCAGATAGGCAGCCCAGGCCCCCACGATCGCTGCGTAGATCAGGCCGCTGCCGTTCACGCTTCACACGCTAAGCCGGATGGGCACCGCATCGTCGGATTAGGCACGGTGTGTCGTGCGATCCGTTCTGATGCCCATGTGACGGATGTGACTACCGGGGCCATCGAGGCGACCGGATCGCTCGGGGTCGCCGAGACCCCCGAGGCCGACCGGGCAGCCGTGCCCCCGGAGGCTCCGGGGTCTGCCGAGGTGACACCGCTCATATCTCCGGGAGAGTAGCGAAATCGCGAGATCGATGTGTCGATATGGCGGGATCGACATCGAAGAGATTCCGAAGGCGGCGGTGACTACCAGGTGAACCCCCGGCTTTCCCGATAGGCGCGCCACCGCATCAACAGCCCCTCGGGGACCTCCTCGGCGTTCAGCGCGTACGCCAGGTGGTCCCGCCAGTCGCCGTCGATGTGCAGGTAGCGCGGGCGCAGGCCCTCCTCGCGAAATCCCAGCTTGTCCACCACGCGCCGACTGGCCCGGTTCTCCGGCCGGATGCACACCTCCAGGCGATGCACCCCGAGCCGGAAGAAGCAGTGGTCGGAGACCAGCGCGACGGCGGTCGGCATCACCCCGAGCCCGGCGACGCGTTCGTCGACCCAGTAGCCGACGTGCGCCGAGCACATCGATCCCCAGGTGATCCCGGCGACGGTGACCTGGCCGACCAACTGCCCGTCGTACAGCACCACGAACGGCAACATCCGCCCCGCGCCGGCCTCGGCCCGCAGAAAGCGGACCATCTGCCGAAAGGTCGGCCGCCGCCCGGCCGCCGACCCCGGCGGCACGGTCGCCTCCCAGCGGCGCAGCCACTCGCGATTACGGGTGTGCACCTCCTGCCAGGCGGCCGCGTCCCGGGCCCGGATCGGCCGCAGCGTCACCCGGCCCTCGGCGAGTTCCACGGGCCAGCCGCGGGTCAGCGCGTGCCCCATGGCGGCTGCTGCGCCCCTCCGTAGCCCCCGCCGCCCTGGTAGCCGCCCCCGCCGCCGCCACCCTGGTAGCCGCCGCCCGCGCCGTAGCCGCCCTGGTACCCACCGCCGCCGGGCGGAGCCTGCTGCGGCCCGCCGCCGAACCCGCCGGCACCGCCCCCGCCGCCGAAACCGCCGCCGCGCGCGTGGTCACCGCCCTGGAGCTGGGACACCACGTGCGGCAACA
This sequence comes from Embleya australiensis, assembly GCF_051903075.1. Lineage (NCBI taxonomy): Bacteria > Bacillati > Actinomycetota > Actinomycetes > Kitasatosporales > Streptomycetaceae > Embleya > Embleya australiensis. Next base: position 4,359,386 of record NZ_CP182422.1, on the reverse strand, counting down.
CCTTCGCCAGCACCGTGATCCCGTCCTGCGCGCCGCCCGGCGAGCCGGGCAGGTTGACGATCAGGCTGCGGTAGGTCCAGTGCGAGTCCTGGGTGATCGCGACGCCGGCGATGCCGCGCGACAGGATCGAGGTCGGCACCTTGTCGAAGTTCTCCATCCGGATCGCCTCGGCGATGCCGGGCACCTCGTAGCTGATCACCCGACTGGTCATCTGCGGGGTCTGGTCGAACGGGTTGAGCCCGGTCCCCCCGGTGGTGATGATCACGTCGTAGTGGCCCGCGCACGCGTCGCGCAGCGCCTGGGCGACCGGCTCGCCGTCCGGCACGATCTGCGGCCCGCGCGTCTCGAAGCCCATCTGCTGCAGCCCGCGCACGATCACCGGGCCGCTCTCGTCCTGGTAGGTCCCGGCCGCCGCGCGCGTGGACACGGTGATCACCATGGCTCGCATCAGACTTGCCCTCCGTCCCGTTGTGTGGCCCCTGCCCCCGGGTCCCGCTGCCAGTCCCCGGAGACTCCGCCCGTCTTCGCCTCGACCCGTACATCGGTGATCACCGCGCCCGGGTCCACCGCCTTGACCATGTCCACCACCGTCAGCGCCGCCACGGAGACCGCCGTCAGCGCCTCCATCTCGACACCGGTGCGGTCGGCGGTGCGCACGGTCGCGGTGATCGCCACCGCGTCGTCGTGCACCGACAGATCCACCGCGACGCCGTGCAGCGCGATCGGGTGGCACAGCGGTACCAGGTCGGGGGTGCGCTTGGCCGCCATGATGCCCGCGATCCGGGCGGTGGCCAGCGCGTCACCCTTGGGTACGCCCTCGCCACGCAGGAGTTCGACCACCCGCGGCGACACGAGCACCCGGCCCGACGCGGTGCCCGTGCGGACCGAGACGTCCTTGGCCGTGACGTCCACCATGCGGGCCGCGCCGGCCTCGTCGAGGTGCGTGAGGTTCTTGGCGCCGCGCGTCAACTGTCCACCCCATACGGTGAGCCCCCCGTTGCGGCGGGCGTCGAAGTGCCGTCCGTGTCCGACTTCCGTGTGCGTCGAACCGGCGTTTCATGTCGGGGCAACGTTAGAGGCACAACCGGGCGCCCCGCATGCACGGGCACGCCCGGACCGCGATCGCGGCGCCCGGACGCAGGCGCCGCCGCCCGCTCAGCCGAGCAGCATCACGGACACCTCGGCGCCTTCGGCCACCGCGGTGACCTCGGCGGGAAGGCTGATCAGCGCGTTCGCCCGGGCGAGACTGCCGAGCAGGTGGGAGCCGGTGCCGCCGACCGGATCGACCGTGCCCTCGCCCACGCCGTCGACCGGCGGGGTGTACCACGCACGCAGGAACTGACGCTTGCCCTCGGGCGAGGTCAGCGCCGTCGAACAGGTCGCCCGCACGGTCGGGCGCTCGGTGACCGCGGCGCCCTGCATCCGCAGCAGCGCCGGCCGGACGAACACCTCGAAGGACACGAAGGCACTGACCGGATTGCCCGGGAGGGTGAAGATCGGCGTCTCGTCGGGGCCGATCACCCCGAAGCCCTGCGGCATCCCCGGCTGCATCGCGACCTTGCCGAACTCGACCGTGCCCAGTTCGGACAACACTTCCTTGACCACGTCGTAGGCGCCCGCGCTGACCCCGCCGGTGGTGACCACCAGGTCCGCCCGGATCAGCTGGTCCTCGATGGTGTCGATCAGCACCTTGGGGTCGTCGGGCACGTTGCCGACGCGGTAAGCGATCGCGCCGGCCTCGCGTGCGGCGGCGGTGAGCATGTAGCTGTTCGAGTCGCGGATCTGCCCGGGGCCGATCGGCCGGCCGGGCTGGATCAGCTCGCTGCCGGTGGACAGGATCACCACGCGCGGCCTGGGCCGGACCCGGATCCGCTCCCGGCCGATCGCGGCGAGCAGGCCGACTTGGGCGGAGCCGATCGTGGTCCCGGCGTCCAGCACGGTCTGCCCCGCCGACACGTCGTCGCCCCGCCGCCGGATGAACTGCCCGCTCGACGGCGCCTTCGTGATCCGCACGGTCGGCAGCCCCGCGTCGGTCCACTCCACCGGCACGATCGCCTCGGTGCCCTCCGGCACCGGCGCACCGGTCATGATCCGCGCGCACGTGCCCGATCCGAGCGCGACCTTCGGGGTGTCGCCGGCGGCGATGTCGTCCACCACCTCGAGCACCACCGGGTACTGCTCGCCCGCGTCCGCGACATCGGCCAGCCGCACCGCGTAGCCGTCCATCGACGAGTTGTCGAACGGCGGCAGGTCGCCGGTGGCGGCCACCTCGTCGACCAGGAGACTGCCGTGCGCGTCGAGCAGTTGCAGTTCGAGGGGCGCGAGCGGGGCGATCCGTTCGAGGATCCCGCCCAGATGGTCCTCGACGCTTTTCATCCGTGCATCTCCTCGTTCACGTACTGCCTCAACCAGGCCCGGAATTCGGGCCCCAAGTCTTCACGCTCGCATGCCAGCTTCACGATGGCACGCAGATAGTCGGCCCGGTCGCCCGTGTCGTAGCGGCGCCCTTCGAACAGCACGCCGTGCACGGTGCCGCCCTCGTCCGGCCCACGCTTCGCGAGCACCCGCAGGGCGTCGGTCAACTGGATCTCGCCGCCCCGACCGGGCGGGGTCTGCTCCAGTACGTCGAACACCGCCGGGTCCAGCAGATAACGGCCGATCACCGCGTAGTTGCTCGGCGCGGTCCCGGTCTCCGGCTTCTCCACCAGGTCGGTCACCCGCACCACGCCGGGCTCGGAGACGCCCTCGGCCAGGGGTTCCACCGCCGCACAGCCGTACAGGTGCACCTGCGCCGGGTCGACCTCGATCAACGCCACGACGCTGCCGCCGAGTTCGCTCCGCACCCGGAGCATCGTGGCGAGCAGCGGATCGCGCGGGTCGATCAGGTCGTCGCCCAGCAGCACCGCGAACGGCTCGTCGCCGACGTGCGGCCGAGCGCAGGACACCGCGTGCCCGAGGCCGCGCGGGTCGCCTTGGCGCACGTAGTGGATCGCGGCCAACTCGCTCGACTCGCGGACCAGCTTGAGCCGGTCCACGTCGCCCTTGGCGGCCAGCGCGTGTTCGAGTTCGTACGCCCGGTCGAAGTGGTCCTCCAGGGCGCGTTTGTTGCGCCCGGTGATCATCAGTACGTCGGTGAGCCCGGCCGCGACGGCCTCCTCGACCACGTACTGGATGGCCGGCGTGTCCACGACCGGCAACATCTCCTTGGGTGTGGCCTTGGTCGCCGGCAGGAAGCGGGTACCGAGGCCGGCGGCGGGCACGACCGCCTTGGTGAGCCGGAACACATGACGCGCAGACATGGCCGCACACTAACGGGTGAGGTCGCCGGGGGTGCCATGAAGCCCGGCGATTGGCCGGTTGTCGGCCGGTGGCCCGGTCTCGGCCGGGTCCGGTCCGCAGAACCGGTCGCCGCCCGCCCGCTTGGCCCGGGCCAGCGCCCGGTCGGCGGCGCGCAGCAGGGTCGTGGCGTGGGTGCCGTCCGCGGGCAGCACGGCGGTGCCGATTGCCATGGTCAGCGGGACCGGGTCGGTCGCCGGGCCGAACGTGCCCCGGCGTACGGCGTAGCACAGCCGCTCCGCCACCTTGGCCGCCCCGGCCGCGTCGGTCTCGGGCAGCAGGATCACGAACTCCTCGCCGCCGTACCGGGCGATGGTGTCCACCTGGCGGATCTCCAGGGCCAGCCGCTGGGCCACCTCGCGCAACACCGCTCCCGCGCCCTGGTGGCCGTGCCGCTCGTTGACCGCGCGGAAGTGGTCGAGGTCGAGCATGAGCAGCCCCAGCGGCCGGCCGAACCGGGTCGCCCGCATCACCTCGCGGTCCAGCACGAGTTGCAGATAGCGGTAGTTCCACACGCCGGTCAGCGGATCGGTGACCGACAGCCGCTCCAACTCGGCCCGGTTCAGCTCCAACCGGGTGACCTCGTGCCGCAGTTCGGGCAGTTCGTTGCCGGCGATCGCGCGCAACCGGCGTACGGCGACCGTCAGCGAGCCGACCGCGACCGCGAGCGCGCCGACGAGCAGGATGATCAAAAGGCGTTCGAAAGTCAGGCTCATGCGGGATCCGGGTCCGGTGCGATGGCGCGAACTGTGTCGATTGCGCGGACTCCTTCGGTAACCCGTCCAAACACGTCATTCAGGGAACAGCATGAAGGACATCCTCAACGACAAGGCCACGCTGAGGTCACAGTTGATGAACTCACGGTCACGCGTCGGGTCGGACCGGCGTGTCGCGGCGAGTCGCGCGCTCCGGGGCGCGCTCCTCGCGCTCCCCGAGATCGCCGCCGCGGGCACCGTCGCGGCGTATGTGCCGGTGGGCTCCGAGCCGGGCGGGCGGGATCTGGCCGAGGACCTGGCCGCCGGGGCGACCCGGCGGGTGCTGCTGCCGGTGCTGCTGGCCGACAACGACCTGGACTGGGCGCTGTACGAGGGGCCGGCGTCGCTGGTGCCGGCCGGCCGCGGGCTGCGCGAGCCGATCGGGCCGCGGCTCGGCCCGGAGGCGGTGCGCACGGCCGATGTGCTGGTGGTGCCCGGGCTCGCGGTGGACCGCCGGGGGATGCGGCTGGGGCGCGGCGGCGGCTCCTACGACCGGGCGCTGGCCCGGGTGCCGGAGGCGGCGGTCACCGTGGTGCTGCTGTACGACGGCGAGGTGCTCGATCGGGTGCCGGCCGAGCCGCACGACGTCCCCGTGGACGTCGCGGTGACGCCCGCGGCGGTGTACCGGTTCACCCGGTAGCACCGCCGCGGGCGCCCGTCACGGCTTGCCCGGTGCCGCCGGACCGGCCGGGAGCAGGGTCAGCCGGTGTTTGGCCGCCTTGTCCACCGCCGCCGGCGTGAACGCCCACGGCAGCGTCTCGCCCTTGCGCCACAGGTCGGTCTGATCGGTGTAGTTGTCGTGCCACACGTGCCCGGAGGCGCCGGTCAGGTTGATCCACCGGGACGCGTCCAGGTCGGACATGTCCACCACCATCCGCATCGACGGCACGGTGGTCACCTCGTAGCCCTGCGCGGCGTTCCAGCCGGTCGCGTTGACCAGCCCCTCGCCGCCGGCCATCCCGTACGGCCCCCGGTTGAGCATCCACTTGACCACGCCCGGACCCTCGGTGCCCAGGGTCTGATTGCGCAGGGTCAGCGTGTGCAGCCGGCCCCACGACCAGGTGTCGATGTCCTTGCCGAGCCGGGCGGTGAGGTCCTTCTTCGCCTCGGTCATCGCCTTGTGCAGCAGCCCGTCGCGGGTGGTGATCGCGCCCGGGTTCTTGGAGATGTTCCACCACGGGCTCTCCGGGGTGGCCAGCAGTGTGCGTACGACCTCGTTCCACCGGTCGCCGCCGTCGGGCTGCGCGGTCGAGTCGTCCCGGTCACCGCACTGCACGTGCGTGTTGTCCGCGTTGCTCGCGCAGTCGTTGTCGGCCCGGACCGAGAACGGCATCTTGTCGCCGAACGCGAGCATCAGCACCTGACGCCACACCGCGTTGAAGTACGCCGCGGCCGTGGAGTCGGCGTCGTTGCGCTTGTTCCAGTCCTTGAGCAGGTCCTGCGCCTCGCGCACCCACGGATCGTCGATCCGCACCGCCAGCAGGGCCGGGACCAGGAACTGCGCGACCGGGTTGATGTCGTCGACCTGCATCTTCTGCATCATCGCCGGATCGATCTTGCCCGGCGCCTTGGTGATCATCTCCTCGATCCGCGCGCTGCGGGCGCCGTACCCCCAGTCGGAGGTCAGCAGATACGGGTACGCCGGCGAGGTCACCGCGTTGTTCGCGGTGACGATGTAGCCCTCCTGCGGGTCGTACACGTTCGGCAACGACTCGAACGGGATGGTGCCCAGCCAGTCGTACTTCGAGTCCCACCCGTACACCGGCCACCGGCCGTCGCCGCTGCGGCGCAGTGGGATCTTGCCGGGCGCCTGGTAGCCGATGTGGCCCTCGACGTCGGCGTAGATCGCGTTCTGCGACGGCGCGTCGAAGTTCTTCAGCGCGGCGCGGAAGTCGTTCCAGTTCTGTGCCCGGTCCAGTTGGAAGAGCGCGTCCATCGAGCTGCCCGGGTCGAGCGCGGTCCAGCGCAGGGCGACCGCGTAGCCGTCCTCGCGCTGGGGGCTCAGGTCGGGGATCGGCGCGTCCTTGCCGACCTGCTTCAGGTCGTCTGACTCGTCGACCGCGTCGGTCAGGATCGGTCCGTGTCGGGTGGTGCGCACGGTGATCCGGCGATCGGCGCCCCCGGCGACCTTGATGGTCTCCTGACGGACCTCCTTGAACGGCTCCCACTTGGAGTCGTAGAGCACGCCGTCGCCCTGGACCTTCTCCAGGTACAGGTCGGTCACGTCGGCGCCGAGGTTGGTGAAGCCCCAGGAGATCTTCTGGTTGTGGCCGATGATCACGCCGGGCATGCCGGAGAACGTGTAGCCGGAGACGTCGTATTGGCACTGCGGTCCGACCGCGCGACAGTGCAGCCCCATCTGGTACCAGACCGACGGCAGCGACGGCGACAGGTGCGGGTCGTTGGCGAGCAGCGGCTTGCCGGTGGTGGTGCGGCTGCCGGCCACCACCCACGAGTTGGAGCCGACGCCCGACGACTTCTCGCTGAACAGCGAGGGCAGCTTGGACAACGACTCCGAGAGGTTGGCCAGCGCGGTCTGCGCGTTCTTGGACGGCGCCGGCGGCGGCGCGTCCTGGGCGAAGCGCTCGGTCTTGCCGTCCTTGACGATGTCGCCGTTGCGCACGATCGGCTTGTTCGTGTCGTACGGGTACGGCGGGTACAGCTCGTCGATCCGGTTGACCGTCAGCTTGTCGGACAGCAGCGCGCGGTCGATCTCGTCCTGCATGTTGGTCCGCAGGTCCCACGCCATCGCCTTGAGCCAGGCGACCGAGTCGACGGGGGTCCACGGCTCGGCCTTGTAGCCGTCGTGCACGAGACCGAGCAGCGCGTATTCGAACGACGCGTCGGCGCCCTTGTGGTCCTTCAGATAGGCGTTGACCCCGTCGGCGTAGGCCTGGAGGAACTTCTGCGACTCCGGGGCCAGCGCCGCGTATTCCTGCTCGGCCACCTTGCGCCAGCCGAGCGTGCGCAGGAACTTGTCGTTGTCCACCTGCCCGGAACCGAACATCTCGGACAATCGGCCCGCGGTCATGTGCCGGCGTACGTCCATCTCCCAGAACCGGTCCTGGGCGTGTACGTAGCCCTGCCCCCGGAACAGGTCCTCGGACGTGTCGGCGTACACCTGCGGGATGCCCTGGGCGTCGCGGACCACGTCCACCTTGCCGGTCAGCCCCGCGATCCGCACGGTGCCACTGGTCTGCGGGAACGAGTCGCGGGACAACTGCCAGCCCCACCAGCCGAGTCCGCCGGCCGCGATGGCGAGCACCACGACGAAGACGATGGCGGTCAGCCGGAACCGGCGCCATGCCTTGGACGGCCCCTTGGGGGTGTTCGATCGTTCCTTGACCTTGCCGGTGCCGCCGGCGGCGGGCTCGGCGGCCTCGGTGTCGGCCGGGGCGCCGGGCGCGGCGGCCGCGGGCTCGGCGGTGGAGCCGGTCTCGGCGGAGGGCGAGGGTGCGGGCGCGGGTGCCGGGATCGGTGCGGGCGCGGGCGGCGGTGGCTCGGCGGCGCGCGGCGCGGGCGGTACGGGCGCCGCGGCGGGCGGCGGGACCGACCCCGCGGCCGGCTCCGCGTACGGCTCCAGGGGCGGGTAGGGCTCCCCGTGGGCGGGTGACTCCGGTGGGGCGTACGGCTCTTGTCCGGCGTGGGGCTCCTGCGCCGGATGGGGGTCCTGCCGCGGCGCGTACGGCTCCTGCGGGACGTAGGGCTGGACGTGGGGCTCTTGCTCTTGCTCTTGCGGGGCGTACGGCTCGGGTTCGGCGTACGGCTCGGGCGCGGCCCGGCGCTCACGCTCCGCGCGTTCTTCCGCGCGCCGCTGGGCCGCGACCGGATCCGCCGCGGCCCACTGCGATGTGGGCCACTCGCCCGTGGGCCAGTCGTCCCACCCGGAGGATGAGGCGTCCTGGCCACCGGGGGGCTGCTCCGGGTCGGGCGTCTTCGAGGGAGGCATCAAGGTCCTTATGCGGTCGGTGCGGCAAGGGACACCTTAAAAGCCGAGTGTCGTCGACAGCACAGCCACCGGTACGAGACGGGACCCCTGTGGGGTATGGATCCTTCGCTTTGGTAAAATATTTGCCAGGCGTAGGTAATTGATCGCCGGTTCGCCGGCGCGGCAGGGCCCCCCGTTCCAAGGCCCGCTGATTCTCTGCGCATTCGCGGCGCCGGCTTCGCCCGTCGTCGTCTGCCTTCATGTTCAAGCACTCCGTGCGGCCGCCTGGGGGGTGGCCGGACCGACGACCGCCGGAGGTGACGCACGTGTCCGTGCCCGAGCTCAACCAGGTCCTGCTCCTGGGGGCCCTCGTCATGCTGTCCGCCGTCATAGCGGTCCGCCTGGCGACCCGCACCGGACTGCCGAGCCTGCTGCTCTACCTCGGACTCGGAATGGTGATCGGGGCCGACGGCCTCGGCATAGGTTTCGACAACGCCGAACTGACCCAGACGCTCGGCTACGCCGCGCTGATAGTGATCCTCGCGGAGGGCGGGATCGCCACCAGTTGGAAGGAGATCAGGCCGTCGGTGCCGGCGGCGGCGGTGTTGTCCACCGTCGGGGTCGGGGTGAGCGTCGCGGTCACCGCGTTGGCCACCAGGATCGTGCTCGACGTGGACTGGTCGACCGCGATCCTGATGGGCGCGATCGTGTCCTCCACGGACGCCGCCGCGGTCTTCTCGGTGTTGCGCAAGTTGCCGCTGCCGCACCGGTTGACCGGGTTGCTGGAGGCCGAATCCGGCTTCAACGACGCGCCGGTGGTGATCCTGGTGGTCACGTTCGCCCACACGAGCCACATCGAACCCTGGTACAGGATCCTCGGCGAGATCGGCCTGGAGCTGACGATAGGCGCGGCGGTCGGCCTCGCGGTCGGCCGGCTCGGCGCGCTCGGCCTGCGCCACGTCGCGCTGCCGGCCTCCGGCCTGTATCCGATCGCGGTGATGGCGCTGTGCGTGCTGGCCTACTCCGGCGGCGCGTTGGCGCACGGCAGCGGGTTCCTCGCGGTCTACCTGACCGCGCTGGTCCTGGGCAACTCGCAACTCCCGCACGGCCCGGCCACGCGCGGCTTCGCCGAGGGGCTCGGTTGGATCGCCCAGATCGGGCTGTTCGTCCTGCTCGGACTGCTGGTCACCCCGCACGAGTTGGGCAGCGCGGTGGTCCCGGCGCTGGTGATCGGCACCATCCTGCTGCTGGTGGCCCGGCCGCTGTCGGTGATCGTGACCACGTCGCCGTTTCGCATACCGTGGCGCGAGCAGCTGATCCTGTCCTGGGCGGGCCTGCGCGGGGCGGTGCCCATCGTGCTGGCGACCATCCCGATCGTGAAGGACATCCCCGACGCCCAGCGGCTGTTCAACATCACCTTCGTGCTGGTCGTCGTGTTCACCCTGGTCCAGGGGCCCACACTGCCGTGGATAGCGCGCAAGGCCGGTTTCGCGGGTGCCGACGAGCCGACCGACCTCGGCGTGGAGTCCGCGCCGCTGGAGAAGCTGCACGGCCACCTGCTGTCGGTGAACGTGCCGACGGGTTCGCGGATGCACGGCGTGGAGGTCGGCGAGCTGCGCCTGCCGCGCGGGGCCGCGGTCACCCTGATCGTGCGCGAGGACGGGAGCTTCGTCCCCGAGCCGACCACCGTGCTGCGGCGCGGCGACGACCTGCTCGTGGTGACCACCGACGCGGTGCGCGACGAGACGGAGGACCGACTGCGCGCGGTCAGCCGGGGCGGCAAGCTCGCGGGCTGGTTCGGGGTCAAGGGCGACACCTGAGGCGCGGCGCCTCGCCGTCGGCCCGGACCGGATGTGCCTGGGATACAATCGTATGGTTGATCGTCGGCGGGGCGCCCCAGGGCGTCCCGGACGCCGATCCCACTGCACACACCGACTCTGCCTGACGCAGGGCTGGCGTCGTGACCGCACGGCGGCCGAGGCACAACGCTTCGGTATCTACCCCGGTGGACGCTTTCGAGGACAGCTCTCGGCGCACCGGGGTTTCCCCTGTGCGTCACCAGGTGGCAGGAAGCGACAACCCGCGATGCCCACGATGCCCACGCATCGGACCGCCGCACGCGCCCGCCGGGGGCGGTGCGCATGATCTCCACGTACTCCACGCTGCTGCGGACCCCCTCCGCCTGGCGATTCCTGGCTCCCGCGCTGATCGCGCGGCTGCCCTACGCGATGCTCGGCCTGGGCATCGTGCTGCTGGTCAAACACACCACCGGCTCATACGGCACGGCCGGCGCGGTCTCCGCCGCGGCGGCCGTGGCGCTGGCCTTCGTCGGCCCGCAGACGGGTCGGCTCGCCGACCGCTTCGGCCAGGCGGCGGTGGTCGTACCCGGCGCGCTGCTGCACGGCGCGGCGGTGTCCGCGCTGATCGTGGCCGCGCTCGCCGAGGCGCCGCTGTGGCTGCTGTTCACGACCGCGGTGCTCTCCGGCGCGACGGTGCCGCAGATCGGCTCGATGGTGCGGGCCCGCTGGGCGGCGCACCTGGAGCGGTCGCCGCTGCTGCCGACCGCGTTCGCGTTCGAATCGGTGACCGACGAGTTCACCTTCGTGGTCGGCCCGGTGGTGGCCACCTTCCTGGCCACCGGCGTACACCCGGCGGCCGGCCTGGTGGTCGAGGCCGCGCTGACCGTGGTCGGGTCGTTGTTGTTCGCGACACAACGCGGCACCGCGCCCCGGCGGGTGGTCCGCACGGCCGGTGACACGCCGCACACGTCCGCGCTGCGGATCGGCGGGGTACGCCTGCTCGTGGTCGCGTTCATCTGCATCGGCGGGGTCTTCGGCACCGTGCAGGTCTCGGTCACCGCGTTCGCCGAGGAGGCCGGCCGGCCCGGCTTGGCGGGCGCGCTGTACGCGGTCTTCGCGGGCGGCAGCCTGATCGCCGGGGCCGTCTACGGCGCGATCGCCTGGCGGCGGGCCGCGCACCGCCGGATGGTGGTGATGTTCGCGCTGCTCGCGCTCGGCACCGCGCCGCTGTGGGCCATCCCGTCGGTGGGAATCATGGTGCCCGTCGCGTTGCTGTGCGGACTGGCGATCGCACCCACGCTGATCACCGGCTTCACCCTCGTCGACACGCTCGTCCCGGCCGCGGCCAAGACCGAGGCGTTCACCTGGTTGACCGGGGCGATCGGGCTCGGCCTCGCGCTCGGCTCGACGTTCTCCGGGATGCTCACCGACGCGCGCGGCTCGGGCGCCGGGTTCGCGCTCACCCTGGCCTCGGCCGGCATCGGCTTCCTGGTGGTGCTGGCCGGGCAACGGCTGCTGAAGCCGAAGGCGGATGTGACACCCATTACACCGACGACCACCACCGTGGTGGACGGAACTCCGGTGGATGCTGCACCATTGGCACTCGACAGGTGAGAGTGCCAGTACCCAGCTGACCTGTCTGTCGAAGGAGGACCAGACCGTGCCGACGTACCAGTACCAGTGCACCGCCTGTGGCGAGGGCCTCGAGGCCGTCCAGAAGTTCACGGACGACGCGCTGACCGTGTGCCCCGCCTGCCAGGGCAGGCTGCGCAAGGTCTTCTCGGCGGTGGGCGTCGTGTTCAAGGGCTCCGGCTTCTACCGGACCGACAGCCGCGGCTCGAGCACGTCGTCGACACCGGCGACGGCCGGGGCGTCCTCGACGGGTTCGTCGGGTTCGTCCTCCTCCTCGTCCTCGGAGGGTTCGTCGTCCTCGTCTTCGTCGTCGACGTCCTCGACGTCTTCGTCGTCCTCGGCCGGCTCGTCCGGTACGACGTCGACGGCGGCCTGAGCGATGACGACCGGCGTGTTGCCGGCGGGGGTGGCCCCGGCCGAGATCGGTGTGATCGGCGGTTCCGGGTTCTACGCCTTCCTGGACGACGTGGTCGAGGTGCGGGTGGACACGCCGTACGGCGCGCCCAGCGACGCGCTCTTCCTGGGCGAGGTGGCCGGCCGTCGGGTCGCGTTCCTGCCCCGGCACGGCCGCGACCACTCGATCCCGCCGCACCGGATCAACTACCGCGCCAACCTGTGGGCGCTGCGGGCCGTCGGGGTCACGCAGGTGCTCGCGCCGTGCGCGACGGGCGGTCTGCGGGCCGAACTGGGCCCGGGCACGCTGGTGGTCCCCGATCAGCTGATCGACCGCACCTCCGGCCGCGTCCAGACGTTCTTCGACGGGCTGCCGCTCGCCGACGGCAGCGTGCCGCCGGTGGTGCACACCACGTTCGCCGACCCGTACTGCGCCGACGGGCGCGCGGTGGCCATCGCGGGCGCCCGCGCCTCGGGGTGGGAGCCGGTGGACGGCGGCACCCTCGTGGTGATCGAGGGGCCGCGCTTCTCCACCCGGGCCGAATCCAAGTGGTACTCGGCCCAGGGCTGGTCGATCATCGGGATGACCGGGCACCCCGAGGCGGTGCTCGCGCGCGATCTGGGGCTGTGCTGCACGGCCATCGCGCTGGTCACCGACCTCGACGCGGGCGTCGAGGCGGGCGAGGGGGTCACCCACGCCGAGGTGATGGAGGTCTTCGCGGCCAACGTCGACCGGCTGCGCACGCTGCTGTTCGACGTGGTGGCGGCGTTGCCGAAGACTCGTACGTGCAGCTGTGGCACGGCGGAGGTCGAGCGACCCGCGTAGGCGGTTCGCCGGTCGGTGAGTGTTGTGCGGTCGGCGCGTTCGGCCGTGTGTGATGTGTTCGAAGGCCGTCTCCCGGGTGGGGGGCGGCCTTCGTGCCGTTCGGGGGCGGGTCGCTCGGTGGGGGGAGTCGTGTCGCTCACGTGGGTGAATTCGTTGTCCACAGGGGGGCGGTGATCCACAGGCGTCCGGGCGGTTCGGCGCGGGCGGGTCGGCGGGCGGCACGGTGGGGATGCGGCTCGGCCCTCGTTTTCCCGCCCCGGTTCCGACGGGGGTCGGGCCGCATCGTCCCTACCGTGTGCGCCGCCCGCGTTGGAGGTGTGATGTCCGCTTCGGGATCGTTCGGATCGCCGTCCGGTCCGTCGTTCGGCCGGCCCGGCGGCCCGGCCCTTCGCGGGTCGCCGGGGGCGCCCGCCCGGCCGCCGTGGCGCCGCGTGTTGGCCCGGCATCGGCGCGGGTTGGCCGCGTTGTCGGCGGCGGTCGCCGCGCTCGCGGTGATCGTGGCGGTCCGGCCGGCGCCCGTGCCCACCACGCCGATCCTGGTGGCCGCGCGGGACCTGCCCGCGGGCAGCACACCCGGGCCCGCCGACCTGGCCCTGGTGCGGATGCCGACGGCGTTGCGCCCCGAGGGGGTCCTGCGCGCGGTCCGGCAGGCCGAGGGGGGCGCGTTGACCGGGCCGCTGCGGCGCGGCGAGCCGGTGACCGACGTGCGGTTGACCCGGCCCGGCGGCCCGGCCGACGCGGGCACGGTGGCGCTGCCCGCGCGCTTCGCCGACGCCGACGCGGTGGCCGTACTGCGTCCCGGCGACCGGATCGACGTGCTGGCCGCGCCGCCGCCCGAACACCCCGGCCCCGCACGGCCGATCGCCGCCGGCGCCGTGGTGGTGGCCAAGCCGCCCCCGACCGATTCCCGGTTCGGGGCGTCCGGGTCCGGAGCGCTCGTTATCCTCGAGGTTCCCCGCGCCGTGGCGAACGAACTCGCGGGCGCGGCGACCGGCCCGGGACTCACTTACACCATCCGCAGGTTCTGAGCGGCGTTGTTGCGGCGGATCGCGAATGACACCAGACTCGTGCGGGTTGTCCGGCTTCATCGGCTATTCCGCAATTACTACGATTATTACCGCTGTTGGTGGTGATCGTTGCTCGGAACGCCCGGTCGAGCCTCGACCGATCAAGATCGATGGGAATCAAGCAGTGGGCGGCTTCAAGAAGTTCCTCATGCGCGGAAACGTCGTCGACCTGGCCGTGGCCGTGGTCATCGGCGCCGCGTTCACGGCGGTCGTGAACGCGTTCGTGAAGGGGATGATCAACCCGGTCGTGGGTGCGCTGGGCACCAAGAACCTGGACAGCTACACGACCTGCATCAAGGGCCCGTGCGGCGTCGACGCGAAGGGCGAGACGACCGGCGTCCAGCTGCTGTGGGGGTCGGTGCTCGGCGCGGCGCTGACGTTCGTGATCACCGCGGCGGTGGTCTACTTCCTGCTCGTGCTGCCGATGAACCACATGCTGGAGCGGCGCAAGCGGGCGCTCGGACACGCGGGCGAGAAGGAATTGAGCGACGTCGAGATCCTGCGCGAGATCCGCGACCTGCTCGCCGAACGGCTGGAGCCGCAGCAGGACTCCGGCCGCGACGGCGGCACCGGATCGTCGGGGTCCTCGGGGACCTCGGGAGGCTCGGGGACTGCGGGAGGCTCCGGGGCCTCGCGTTCGGACGTCTGATCGGTCGAACGGCGGGCCCGCGCCTTCGTGGAAAGGTGCGGGCCCGCCGTTCGTTTTCGTTTACGTGCGGCGAGCGCCTGTGCCGCCCCGGGCCGCGCCGGCCGCCCGACGGCGGCCCCGGCTCAGAAGTGGTGCGGCGGCTTGTCGTCGAGGAATCGACGGATGTCGGCCGGGTCGGCGCCGGTCCGGTGCTCGCCCCAGCCGGTGTCGGTCTCGTCCGAACTCGTCTCGGGCAGCAGGTCGTCCCAGCCGAAGCGGTCGTGCCGCTTCGGCTCGTCCGGTCCGTTCGCCTCGCGTGCTTGCGCCTCCGCCATCGCACCAGTGTGCCGGCGCTCCGGCGCGGGCCGCGTCACGCGGCCTCGAGCCCCTGGGCGGCGGCCAACTCGCGCAGTTCGACCAGCGCCTGCTTCTCGATCTGCCGGATCCGCTCGCGGGTGAGCCCGAGTTGCTTGCCGACCTCGGTGAGCGTGTGCTCCTTGCCGTCGGCCATGCCGTAGCGCGCCCGCAAGATGGTGGCCGTACGGCCGTCGAGCCGACCCACCAGGTCCGCTATCTGCTCCCGGCGCAGCGTCGCGAGGGTGATGTCCTCCGGGGTCAACGGGTCGGTCTCCTGGACCAGTTCGCCCAGTTCGGTCTCGCCGTCGTCACCCACGGGGGTGTCCAGGCTGATCGGGTCGCGCGCCCATCCGATCACGTCGACCACCCGCTCGGGGGTGCTGCCCACGATCTCGGCGATCTCCGGGATCTCGGGGTCGCGACCGTGGTCGCGGGCGAACTCGCGCTGCACGCGGCGGATCTTGCTGAGTTCCTCGACCAGGTGCACGGGCAGTCGCACGGTGCGGGCCTGATCGGCCATCGCCCGGGTGATCGCCTGCCGGATCCACCACGTGGCGTAGGTGGAGAACTTGAAGCCCTTCGCGTAGTCGAACTTCTCGACCGCGCGGACCAAGCCCACGTTGCCCTCCTGGACCAGGTCCAGGAACGGCATCCCGCTGCGCGGGTAGCGCCGCGCGACGGAGACCACCAGACGCAGGTTGGCCTGGATGAACAGTTCCTTGGCCGCCGCTCCGCGCGCGATCAGCGCGTCGAGTTCGGCCCGGTCGACTCCCTCGGGTACGGCGTCCTCGTCGATCAGTTTCTGTGCGTAGAGTCCGGCCTCGATGTCCTTCGACATCTCCACCTCGCGCTCCGCGTCCAGGAGCTTCGTGCGGCTGATCTCGTCCAGGTACACACCGACCGTGTCGCGCTCGACGTCGGCAGCCTTCCGCGTGCGGGAAGCCGCCACTCGCTCGGCGCCCTGTCGGGCCACACCACGTGTAGTCGGCATGCTCTAGCCCTCGCTTTCATTCGCGTTCGTCAACATTTCGAACGAACGAGAAGCCTGTGGTATTCCATCCGGAGATGTACTGTTGAAAGGTTGGCCGATAGCGGC
Source organism: Embleya australiensis (assembly GCF_051903075.1). Classification (NCBI taxonomy): domain Bacteria; kingdom Bacillati; phylum Actinomycetota; class Actinomycetes; order Kitasatosporales; family Streptomycetaceae; genus Embleya; species Embleya australiensis. Next base: position 4,343,569 of record NZ_CP182422.1, on the reverse strand, counting down.
CTTTATCAGCGCCTGCCCGGCCTCGGGCTACGCATGCACGCTCCGGAGTGCCTACGATCCGCTCAACGGCCGAGGGGCCCCGGATGTTCCTAAGGCCCGGGTGGGAGCGGGTGCGCGGACTCCGGGAGGGCGGCCTCGACCCGGCGGCGGGCGTCGCCTCGGCCGCCGTGGGGCGGTCCGGTGCGACGCGGCGCGCGACTGCCCGACCGACGACTTTCGGCCGGCCGATGTCGGCCCACCGTGCCCGGCCGGCATCCTTCCCGGCCCGGCGGTCGGCGCGGGTCAGTGCGTGTCGGAGGCGGGTTCCAGGTCGCGGGGGATCAGCCGCCAGGCCAGTACCGCGGCGACCAGCGCGACCACGCCGCCGGCCAGGAAGGTGGGCGTCATGCCGGCCGTGAACGCGTCGCCGGCCCGCGTGAGCAGGCCGCCCGTGCCGAGCCGGTCCGCCACCACCGACGCGTCCCCGATCGACTCGCGCACCGCCGACAGGTCGGCCGCGCCGAGGTCGAGGTCGGCCAGGTTGGAGCGGTAGAGCGCGGAGGCCATGCTGCCGAGGATGGCGACGCCGAGGGCTGCGCCGAGTTCGTACGCGGTCTCGTCGATGGCGGCCGCGCCCCCGGCGTCCGCGGCCGGCGCCGAGGACATCAGCACCACCGACGCGACGGTGGCCAACGTACCCACGCCGAGCCCGACCACCGCGAGCGAGACGCCGATCAGCGGGTAGTCCACGTCCCGGAAGTGCTGCCCGATCCAGGGCAGGGCCAGTCCGACGCCCATCAGCGCGAGGCCGATCGCGAGCACGTTGCGCGGCGGGAAGCGGTGCATCAGCGCCGGCACCACCATCGACGCCATGATCAGCGCGATCGGCGCGGGCAGCAGGTGTAGTCCGGCGGACACGGGGCTGTAGCCGCGGACGTACTGGAACCACTGGCTGAGCAGGAACAGCGCCGCGCCGAGGCCGAGCATGCCCAGGAAGATCGCGGTCGCGGCCATCGTGAACGCGCGGTTCGTGAACAGCCGGACCTGGAGGAGCGGGTGGGCGAGGCGCAGTTGGCGCCGGACGAACACGGTCAGCGTGACCACCGCGATCGCGAGCAGGATCCAGGCTCCGGGGTCGGCCACGCCGCCCTTGCCGAGTTGTTTGACGCCGCCCGCGAGCGTGGCCATGCCGACGATGGACAGCCCCACCCCGGGCCAGTCCCACGCGCCGGAGCGCGGCGAGCGGGACTCGGGCAGCAGCCACAGGCCGAATCCGATCACCGCGACGGCGATCGGCACGTTCAGCAGGAACGCCGACTGCCACCCGTGCGACTGTACGAGCAGTCCGCCGATCACCGGCCCGAGCGCCATGCCGCCGCCGAAGACGGCCGACCACACGGCGTAGGCGAAGGCCCGCTCCCGGGCGTCGGTGAACACCTGGCGCAGGATGGTCAGCGTGGAGGGCATGATCGCCGCGCCGCCGACGCCGAGCAGCACCCGGGCGGCGATCACGTGCCAGGCCGCGGTGGCCGCCACCGCGAGCAGCGAGGCGACCGCGAAGATCGCGAACCCGACCAGGAGCAGCCGTTTGCGGCCCCAGCGGTCGCCGAGCGCGCCGGCGGTGACCAGCAGGCCGGACAGCGCGAGCGCGTAGGAGTCGATGATCCACAACTGCTCGACCGAGCCGGGCCGCAGATCGGCGACCAGGGAGGGGAATGCGACGTTCAGGATCGTCGCGTCCATCGAGATGATCAGCAGGCTCCCCGACAGGATCGCGAGCACGGCCCAGCGCCGCGGGTCACGGGCGGGACGAAGGGAGGTGGAGCCGGCCATGAGACATCCTCAATTCTTTTGAGACATAAGTGTCTCATGCCTCGATCGACGCGTCCAACGCTCCCCCGCCGGGGTGTCTACCGCTCGCCTCCCGGGAGTACGACATGCATGAACGACTCGTCGTGTCGGAATCCGAGGCGCTCGTACACCGTCCGGGCCGGATTGCCCTCGGTGACCGCGAGGCCGATCGAGGGCAGCCCGGCGCGTGCGGCGAGGCCGAGCGTGTGGCGCAACAGCCGGGCACCGAGGCCGGCGTACGCGGGGTCGGGATCGCGGAAGACCTCGCTGATCCACGGCCCGAGCTGTTCGGCGTCGTTGACCAGCACCGTCGCGACCACCCGCCCCCCATCCAGCGCCACCACGCTCGCGTCGAGCAGGGGCCCGAGCACACGTCCGTGGTAAAGGACGTCCAGGTCCTCGGGATTGGGATGCGACGTGCCGTCGGGATGTCCGGGCGGATAGGCGGCGATCCAGGAGTCGTACAGCGCCGAGGGCGGCACGGACGTCACCGGCCGCACCTCGATGCGCGGATCCGCCCAGGCGTGGCCGTCGGCCCGCGGATCCAACTCGCGGGCGTACCGGTGCAGATGCCGCACCAGACGGCCGCCCGACGCGATCAGCACGGCACCGGTTTCCGCGTGCGCCGACACGACCCATCCGGGGAGCGCGGTCAGGATGGCGGGGGCCGCCGCCTCGGCCGGCAGCCGATGCAGCCGCAGGTCGAGCGCGGCCGGTCGGCCCGAGCGGTTGCCGAGCCGGTAGTCGGCGACGAGCGTCCCGTCCCGATCGAAGACGGTTCCGCGCGTACGCACGCTTTCATCGGTGGTCATGAGGTTCATTCTTCGATGCCCGAGCAAGTCGTTTACCTCCTCGGTCGCGGCCCTCTGCCCCCTCGCCAGGATCACCCGGCACACCGGTCGTCGCATTCCCGCGACCACCAGAACATGCGCGGAGAGTGATCGCCCCCGAAACTGACATACATGGATAAAATCTCGCTCCGGACGGCCACGAAGGAGCAGCTCGCCTCGGCCCGCAGCACCTCGTCGGGCCGCAGCTCGGCCGCCATGCTCGGCGGCTCCCGCCGGCGGTTGCGGCAGACCCTGATCGCCCTCACGGCGGGCAACTCGCTGGATCAACCCGAGAGCCCGGGCGAGGCCTCCCTGATCGTGCTGACCGGCCACATCCGGCTGACCGCGGGCGACGACTCCGTCGAGGGCACCTCCGGCGACCTGCTCGTCGTCCCCGAGGAGCCGCACACGGTGGAGGCCGTCGAGGACTCGGCCGTCATCCTGACCGTCGGCACATCGGCGACTACCCCTGGCGCTTGATCCACTCGCCGCCGCCGAGCGGGTAGTCGTAGCCGGGGCGGGCCGCGCCGGCGCTGGTGCGGAACGGCTTGCCCTTGTTGTCGACCTTGACCGTGCCGCGGCGGCCGTCGGCGGCGGACCAGTCCAGGGTGAGATCCCAGCGCACGTCGTGGGCCTTGGTGTGCACCGTGACGTAGAAGACCTCGGGATCGGTGGCGCTGACCTTGTACGGGAAGTCGCGTTGGCCGTTCTTCGCGGTGACGGTGGGGCTGCCCCGGTCGAGGTCGACGTCGAAGGACTTGGTGTCGACGTCGCCGCCGCAGCCGACGCCCATCGCGTAGTCGTTCCAGGCGAGGGGCGCGCCCTTGGCGACGACGCGGACGTGCAGCGCCTCCAGGACGATCGTTTCCCGTTCGCGGCCCTGGACGGTGAGGGCGATCTGCTGCTCGTCCGAGGAGACCGCGCCGTACGCACCGGACCAGCGCACCGCGTCCGCCTCGCCGGCGGGCGGGCCGACCTGCTCGGGGGCGCTGTCGACGAGGAAGTGTTGGCTGCACGGGTTGCTGTACACGTAGGGGCGTACGGCGATGCCGAGCGGGTCGTCGCCCGAGGCGGCTCCCGTGCTCGGCGTGCCGCCCTTCGAGGCGCCGGGCGCGACCTTGCCGGGCGGGGTGGTGCCGGTCGGGGTCGAGGCCGATCCGGTACCGGTACCGGCGGTCGGCGGGGAGGCGGGGGCGGGCCCGGCGGGCCGGTCGCCGGCGGCCGGCGGGGCGGTGGGCACGGGGCCGGAGTCGGCCGCCGTGCGGGCGCCGGAACCGTCGCCGTCGTCGCCGGACAGCGGGTACGCGACGACCAACACGGCGCCGAGCACGGCCGCGGCTGCGGCGAGGCCAACCGCGGCACGGCGACGCCGCACGGGGTGGGGGGCCGGTACATGCGGCGGCCCAACGACCGTCACCGTGTCGTCCCGCCCCGGCCCCTGCGCGGACGAGCCGACCGAGCCCGAGAAGCCGACCGGGGACGCTTCGCCCGAAGCCGCCGAACCGCCCAGGGACGCTCCGGAGCCGGAAGCCCCAGCGGCCCCGCCCCCGGCTCCCGAGCCCGCCCCCGACACGCCATCCCCGCCCGCCTGCCCAACCGAGCCCTCCACCGCCCCAACCGACCCACCCGCTGCCGCAACCGGACCCGCAACCGCAGTCGGCCCCGAGGCCGGAGCCGAAGCTGAGGCCTCGGTCGGAACCTGGCCCCCGGCCGGGATCCGGGCCGGGGGCCAGGCCGAAGCCTCAGCGGCAGCCGAACGCGGAGCCTCGACGACAGCCGAAGCCTCAGCGGCAGCCGAAGCCGGAGCCCCGGCGGAAGTCGAGGGCGAGGTCGAACCCAAGGCCGAAGCTCCCGCCGAAGGCAGAGCCCCCGCCGGAGACGAAGCCGGGCCCGGGGCCGAAGCCCCCTCCGGACCCGGCCCCGGAGCCGGCGTCGGCGCCAAGGCCGGCGCTGAGACCTCGGTCGGAGCCGGGCCCCCGGCCGGGATCCGGGCCGGGGGCCAGGCCGAAGCCTCAGCGGCAGTCGCACGCGGAGCCTCAGCGGCAGCCGGAGCCGGGCCCCCGGCGGAAGTCGGGGTCGAGGTCGGGCCCAAGGCCGAAGCTCCGGCCGGAGGCGAAGTCGAGCCCGAAGACACGGCCCCCGCCGAAGGCGAAGCCGGAGCCGGGGCCGAGGCCCCGGCCGGAGCCGGCGCCGGGCCCGAAGGCGAAGCCCCCGCCGGAGGCGAAGCCGGACCCGAAGGCGAAGCCGGAGCCGGGGCCGAGGTCCCGGCCGGAGCCGGCGCCGGGCCCGGAGGCGAAGCCGGGGTCGGGGTCGAGGACTCGGCCGGAGGTGGCACCGGCGTGCGTGGGCCGGGTGCGTCCGGGCGGCGGCCCCGCATCGCGTCGGCCAGGATCCAGTGCCGGTGCAGCTCCACCAGCTCCTGTGGTGTCGCCCGGCACGCCCTCGCGAAGCGCTCCACCGGTGCGTACTCGTTCGGCACCGCGGTGCCGTTGCAGTAGCGGTGCAGTGTCGAGGTGCCCATGTGCAGCCGCTTGGCCAGCGCCCCGTAGCTGAGCCCCGAGCGGTCCTTCAGCCCCCGCAACAAACGCGCGAACGCCTCCGTTCCCGCTGCTCCCGCTGCCTCCGACACCCGTTCCTCCATCGCCCCGTGTCCCAAGCCGGCGTTCCAGGGGCCCGGCATTTCCCCTGGTCAGACCCGGTTTCGCCGTTCCGGCGTCCCCAATCGGCCGCTGTCCGTAGCGGCTGGGACGAACCCTGTCACAGGCTCGTGATCGTTCAAGCAGCGCATCACCCGAACTCCCGAGGAGCCTGATCACATGTCCCGCGTCCGCACTTCCCGCACCCGTCTCGCCGGTGTCACGACGCTCGCGCTGGCCGCGCTCCTGCTGACCGCGTGCGACAACGACTCGGACAAGGACGCCAAGCCGGCCGCCGCCCCCGCCGTGACCACCACGCCCGGCGCCCCCGCGGCCGCCGCACCGACCGCCGCGCCGATCGCCACGACCCCCGCAGGCGCCCCCTCCTCCCGACCCGCCTCCTCGAACACCAAGCCGGGCTCAGCCTCCGGCCAGGACTCGGGCGGGCGTACCGATGCCGACAACGCCGTCACCTGCGAGGGCTCCAACACCAAGACCGTCGCGGCCCCGCTGAACCGCCCGATCAACCACGTGCTCCTGACCGTCACCAACACCGGCGGCAAGATGTGCTTCCTCTACGGCTACCCGGCCCTGCGCTTCGGCGACGCCCAGTCCGTACCCCCGGTCATCGACGAGTCCAAGCCGCAGGCGGTCGTCACGCTCAAGCCCGGCGAGTCCGGCTACGCCTCCGTCACCCTGTCCGCCGCGGACGGCAGCGGCGGCACCGGCCACACCGAGCAGTCCCTCACCGTCTACTTCCACGGCCCCTCCGGCAACCAAAACGTCGGCAGCGGCGCCACCCCGTCGTTGCCCGCCAAGGGCCTGTACATCGACGACTCCCTCAAGACCACCTACTGGCAGCAGTCCATGGACGACGCCACCAGCTGGTAGCCCGCCCCGGGAGCCGAGCCGGCACCGCCCGAAAACGCCCCGACGTCCACCCGACCCCGTCCGCTATCCTGTGCGCGGGATCCGATCCCGGGGACAGCAGGCCCATCACCCCCGGACCCGGTTCCCCGCCCCGCCTCCATAGCTCAGGGGATAGAGCACCGCTCTCCTAAAGCGGGTGTCGCAGGTTCAAATCCTGCTGGGGGCACCACCGGTCAGGTCGGGGAAACCCGGCCTGAACAGGTCGTTCACCGGCCGAGACGGCAGGTTTGCCAGCTCGCCGGGAGTCGCCCGGGGCGGTGTGCGTGCGCGATATCCCAATGCGGACCGTGTGCGTGGTCATATCCCTGGACAGCTATCCGGCGTAGTAAGGAGCTTGACACTCAGTGACTGGCAGCGTCAGAGCTGTCGACGTCACCACCCACCGACCGCGTCATCGCGGTCGTGCAACTGCTCCTCGACGCCGAGGACGGGGCGTCGCTGTCGGAGATCAGCGATGCCCTCGGCCTCAACCGGGCGACGTGCGCCGCCGTCCTCGGCGCGCTGGAGCACCACGGCTGGACCGAGCGCGGCCCGGACCGCTCCTACCGCGCAGGCGCAGGCCTGGTTCCCCTGGCCAACGCGATCCTGACGCGCGTGCCCGTCGTCGACGCGGCCCAGGAACTGCTTCGGCGACTGACCGACACCACGGGCCTGGCCACGTCGCTGAGCCGCGTCGCGGCGGACCACACCAGCGTGGTCGCCTCGTTCGGCCGCGCACGACCGGGGCACCCCGACCGGACCCACCTGCCGATCTTCCCGCCGTTCGGCGCCGCCGTGATGGCGTTCCGCACGCCGGCCGAGCGCCGGGACTGGCTGGCACACACCCCCGGAACAGCGGCCCGCGAACACCTGGACCGATTCCTGACGACGGTGCGCACCACGGGCGTGGGCGTCTGGCGGCTCGACGACGCCGTGGAGCAGGTCACCGAGGCGATCCGCGCCATGTCCGCGCGGACCGACCGAAGCGGCCTGCCCCAGATGTCGGACTTCCTGCTCCGGATCGGCCGCGGCTACCTCGCGAGCGAGCTGGCGGAAGCCACGACGCTGGCCGTCTCCTACATGGCAGCGCCGGTACTCGGCCACGACGGCCGACCGCAGTTCGAGGTAGAACTACACCTCCTGCGCCCCGACGCGTCCCAGGGCGAGGTGCGCCGGCTCACCGACGAACTGCGCGCGGTCGCCGACGAACTCACCCTCCGCTGTGGGGGCACACCACGGGCCGGCACCTGACGTGGGTTCCCGAGAGGGAGGCGGGACCGGCCGCGGGCGTCGGTGTCGTCGCCCGGTCCTGCCGGACTCGGGGCTGCGTCCGGCGCTGCCGGCCTTGGTCGAGCCGGATGTGCGGGGCGACCCGATGTCGCCGTTGCGGTGGACGACGAAGTCCACCCGGCACCTGGCCGGCGAACTCACCCGCCGAGGCCACCGGATATCCGCCGACACCGTCGCCGACGTGCTGCGCGAGGAAGGCTTCAGCTCTCAAGGCAACGCCAAGACTGTCGAAGGCCGGCAACACCCCGACCGCAACGGCCGGTTTCACTACATCAACGAGCAGGCCAAGGACCATATCGACGCCGGAACCCGGTGATCGGTGTCGATACGAAGAAGAAAGAAATCGGGGGGCCGTACAGGAACGGCGGCCGCGAATGGCAACCCACAGGCAACCCCGTGCAGGTCAGCACCCACGACTTCCCGGACGAAGAACTCGGAAAGACCGTGCCCTACGGCATCCACGATCCGGCCGCGAACACCGGCTGGGTCAACGTCGGCACCGACCACGACACCGCGGCCCTCGCCGTCGAATCCGTCCGACGCTGGTGGAAGGGCCGTGGCAAGGAGGACTACCCGCAGGCCGGACGACTGCTGATCACCGCCGACGCGGGCGGTTCCAACGGATACCGGACCCGCGCCTGGAAGGCCGAACTCGCCGCTCTGGCCTTGGAAACCGGCTTGGACATCACTGTCCGTCACTTTCCTCCGGGCACTTCGAAATGGAACCGGATCGAGCACCGGCTGTTCTCCCACATCACCATGAACTGGCGCGGCAGGCCGCTGACCAGCCACGAACTCATCGTGCCGGCCATCGCCGCGACCACCACCCGTACCGGACCGAAAGTCCATGCCGAACTCGGCAGCACCGCCTACGAGACGGGTATCCGTATCGGTGACGGGCAGATGGAAGCCCTACCCCTGACCCGCCACGACTGGCACGGGCGTCTGCCGGACGGTGACCGTGAACTTCGCGATGCCGCGGCCCGCGGGCGCGGAGACGACGCTCAGGTAGGCCGCTGGTGCCCGTGCGGCCGACCCTGCGACGGGTCCCGCGGTGCGCCTTGCGACGGACTCGCCGGCCCGTTGTCCGACCAACTCATGCTCTCCCCCGTCGTTGCCTTTGATGTTTGCGGACACGGTAGCCACAGCCTGCCTCCCCCTCCGCCGATTCCCGCAACCCGACGACCGCGCCTCCCCCGCACCACCACCGGCGCCGAGACTCCGTCCGGCGGGCGCCGCGCCCGGGTTGCGTGGTGGCGGGGCGGGTGCGGGGGTGTGGGCGGGCCATGCGCCGATCAACGCCGCCCGGCGGGGCGGGGGTTGCGCTCGGGTCGCCGCGTGCGGTCCGGGGTGGGATCGGATCGCCCGCGACGTCGGCCCGGCGGCAACGGGCGCTCTTTCGCGCGGACTTGCCCGGGTGTGGAGTCCCTCGAGGCGTTCCATGACGAAGGCGTCGAGGTTGGTGTCGAGGGTGCGGTTGATCGGTTCCATCGCGGGGTCCGGCGGGCGCTGCGCGAGGGGTTCGTGGTGGCGGTGTTCGGGTCTTCCGCACCCGCATCGTCTCGTCAACCCCCGCCGATTCCGGAGCGCCCACACCGGACTTCCAGGTGCTCGACCCGTCCCTGATGACCCTTCCGTGCCGAGCCCGATGGAGATCATCCCCCACGAAGATGCTTTGGCCCGGGATCGTCCGGCACGGTCCTCACGAATGGAAAACCGTTCGGAATTTCGCGAACACCTACTATGGACAGATTGTTTCGACCCCAATACAGTGCGCTCGGGGGCTGCTGGACGGGAAATGCAATAGGGGGCGGAAAACAGGTGGATGGCGACTTTCATGATCGTTGCCGTCCGACACTGTAGGCACGAGTAAAACGGAACGTATTCCGCCGGTCTCGCATCCGGCCCCCATCCGGTGCCGAAAGGCGACCGGGTGCACGGAACCCGAACCATGTCGCGACACGCCCGGACGGAAGGAAACAGACCATCATGTCGTTGTCCGCAAGCGACCTCGCAAAGGCAGAAGGAACACCGATCACAGTCCGCTCGACGTTCTTCCAGAACATCTACCTGCGCATGGACGGCACCGGGGTGACCACTTCCACGGACAACGGAGGCGGGAAGGTCAACTGCCAGTACGGCACCGGAACGTGGACGACGTACAAGGTCCACGCGCAGAGCGACGGCACCTACTCCTTCGAGTCCGCGGCCTTCCCGAACGTGTTCCTGCGCCTGGACGGCACCGGGGTCCCCGCCACCATGGCCGGAGGCGGGAAGGTCAACTGTCAGTTCGGTGCCGGCCCCTATGAGAAGTTCAAGGCCCGTGCCCAGGCCGACGGTTCGTTCTCGTTGGAGTCGGCAGCTTTCCCGGGCATCTACCTGCGCTTGGTGACCGACAGTGGAGTCACCTCCGCGACCGGGCCGGGCGGAACGGTCAACGCCCAGATCAACGCCAACGGCGGCGATCACGAGAAATTCTTCCTCGACCTGGCCTAGCCGCCGGCTCGACCGGGCAATTCCACGTCCGATTCTCCCGGGATGTATGTGACGTCGGAAATATCGCTGGGTGGATTTCGTGGGCAGTCGCTTTCCGACGACCCTGCCGAGTCCGCTGAGCGGTTCACGGCGGCATCCGGACATCGCCTGTGCCTTTTTCTCGAAGGTTCCATCCGAGCGTTCGGTCGCACCCGAAAACGACGACCTGGGTAAAGTGGTCGAGGGCGAATTTGCAGGCCCTTCAGGGGAAGTAATCCGTCCGGCAGGATCGCACACGGATCACCGGTCTCGGCCGTCGGAAAAGAGGCGGGCGGTTCACAGCCCCGCAAGTCGCACGCCGGCCACTCGTCGGCCCGTACCCTCACCTCCTGGGCGACGCTCGCCACCGCAGATACGGGGGACTGCTCCCCCGTCCTCAGGGAACCGTGCAATCGACTTCGAAGAACTTCGACAACAAGGCGAAGCCCGGTCGGTTCGCCCCGGTCTTGGTCCGAAGTCGCACAACCGCGTCCTGAAGAAGAGACCTCGATCGGGTCCTCGGACTCCCAGGTCTGCCGCACCTGTGCTCCCGTCGGGCCCCCGCCGGAACCATCGGCGGGGCCCGACGATGCACGGCCTTCGCCGACCCCGCATGATTCATCAGGCCCGGCACCGACACCACCGCCCATCTGATCGCTCGTTGACGAACGGCCTTTGCCGACACTGCGGATCAGTGTCGTACCTCTGACCCGAACACCCGGGCCGACGGCCAGTCGGGTGCCGGCTCGCCCGGCCAAGGCGAGCAGGATGCGCTCCAGCACGGTTCGCAGCGCGCCGCTGCGGCGGCCGTACCGCGGGTCGGCCCCGCGACCTGCCCGACCAACGTCCGTCGGGCGCAAGCGGCGGCATCGCACACGAACCGGCGTACGCGCAGCCGTACTTCGACCACCCGACCCACCACCGTCGTGTGTACCAACGGCGCACGCAGCGGTCGTGCACCCGCACCGACCGGCGAGCACGGCCCGGACACGCGGCGCTCGGGACACTTGATTCGGCCCGGACCCGGACCCGGCGGGCGGCGATCTCGACACTGTCGACACGGCCCCCGGCTACCCCCCGGGCACAACAGTGCAGCGTTCGCGCCATGAAGTCCGCCCCCGGTCGGTCGGGCCCGGCGACCAGGGCTTCGTAGCTCACGCCCAGATCCGCCAGGACCAGTCCGTTCCGGCCCGGCCTGGTTGCACTCCTTCGATCACCACTGCGGACACACCGCACTCAAGGGCCGCCCACCCGCAAGCCGCGTCACCAACCTCACGGGTGAATACACACTGTCGCAGGTTCAAATCCTGCTGGGGGCACACAGCCCGTCCAGGCGAGAAACCCCGGCCCCGGCCGGGGTTTCGGTGCGGGTCACTGGTCCAGGTATGCGAGGACCGCCAGTACGCGGCGGTTGTCGCCGTCGGCCGGTAGTAGGCCCAGCTTGGTGAAGATGCTGCTTATGTGCTTGGCGACGGCCTTCTCCGAGATGAAGAGGGACTGGGCGATGCCCGCGTTGGAGCGGCCCTGGGCCACCCACACCAGGACCTCGCGTTCGCGACCGGACAGGGTGCTCATGTTCTCGTCGCGCTCCTTGCGCACCAGGAGCTGGGAGATCACGTCGGGGTCCATCACGGTGCCGCCCTCGGCCACCCGTCGGATGGAGTCCAGGAACTGCGCTCCGTTGGTGACCCGGCCCTTGAGGATGTAGCCGATCCCGTTGCCGCCGCTGCTCAGCAACTCGCGCGCGTACAGCGGCTCGACGTACTGGGAGAGAAGCAGCACGGGCAGGTCGGGCATCTCGCGCCGGGCGGCGAGGACCGCGCGCAGGCCCTCGTCGGTGAAGTTCGGCGGCAGCCGGACGTCGACGATCGCGACGTCCGGTCGTTCCTCGGTGAGCGACTCCAGCAGGTCCGCTCCGTTTTCCACCGCGGCCACGATCTCGTGGCCGTGTGCCTCCAGGAGGCGGATCAGTCCGTCCCTAAGGAGGAAGTGGTCTTCGGCGAGGACAATTCGCACGGAAGCTCCATCGTCACCATCGTCGGGCCGTTGACGGGGCTGTTCACGGCCAGTACACCGTCGAAAGTGGCAAGTCGTCGCTCGACGCCCTGCAGACCGGTGCCACGGGCGGCGTCCGCGCCGCCGTGTCCGGTGTCGGTGATGGTGACGCGCAGCATTCCGTGATCGTAACGGACGTCGATCCAGGCCCGGTCCGCGTTCGAGTGCTTGGCGACGTTGGTGAGGATCTCCGAGATCGCGAAGTACGCGGCCGACTCGATCGGCATCTCGGGGCGGCCCGGCAGATCGACGGTGACCTCGGTGGGAACCGGGCAGACCATGGCCAACGACCGCACCGCGTCGACGAGTCCGCGGTCGGCGAGCACCGGCGGGTGGATGCCGCGGACCAGGTTGCGCAGTTCCTGCAACGCCTTGGCCGAGGACTGGCGTGCCTCGATCAGCAGTGCGCGCACGGCCTCGGGGTTGGTCTCCAGGAGGCGTTCCGCGGCGTCCAGGTTCATGCCCATCGCCACCAGGCGTGCCTGGGCACCGTCGTGCAGGTCGCGCTCGATCCGGCGGATCTCGGCCATCTGTGTGTCCGCCGCGTCCGAGCGGGTCGTGGCCAGGTGCTCGATGCGGCCGGCCATCATCTCGTTCTCGCTCGGGGCGAGCATCGCGTAGGTGTACAGGGCGTGCTTGTGGACGGCGCGGGGCGCCAGCCACAGGGCCAGCGGCAGGTGCAGGACGCCGAGGATGCCCGCGAGCACCGCGGTGGCCGATCCCCCGACCGGGATGAAGTAGTACCACAGGCCGTCCCACTCCTCGGAGAGCGAGACGCCGAAGAAGGCTAGGAAGATGCCCCACGCGCTGCCGAGGAGCAGGGCGATCGGGAAGAAGGCCAGGAAGGCGCCGGCGACTGGGTCGGAGAGCACCCAGACGAACTCCCGCCGCAGCTGCGGGTCGTTCATGATCCAGCGGTAGCGGGCGACGACTCCCGAGGCGCCCGCGGGCACCGGCGGCTGCCGGCCGGCCGGGGTCGGGATCCGCACGCCGGACCAGCGCGCGGCCAGCACGCGTTGGCGGTTGCTCAGCCCGCGTACGCCCTCCATGGCACGCGGCACCATGCCGAGGCCCGGACCCACCAGGGTGATCGCGGAGGAGACGGCAAGGGAGCGGCCGAGGGCCGCGATCGACATCCAGCACAGAACCAACGCCCGTCGCAGACCGACGAACCCGGCGGGGACGGAGAACCCTTTGATCTCGCCCGACGACGGGATTTCCCGGGGCTGCGTCGTGCCGTCCATGTATTCACTCCTCTTGCCATTCGCAGTGTCCCGGCCACAGTGGCCGTGTCGCTATTGTGGCGGAGGTCGGGCACCGAAATCGGTAGTATTTACTCCCCTCTTGGACGGCGGAGGGGGGTGTTTCCCCTACCTCCGTCAGGGCGCGGCCAGAGGTGTTCCGGGGGCGACGAAGAGCGACAGGGTGTCCGCCACGCAGGCCGCCTGCTGCCGGCCCTCGACCTCCACCGTCATGCGCACCGCGGTCAGGTGACCCGAGGGCGTTTCGCGGACATTGGTGAGTCTGGCGCCGCCGCGGACCCGGGCCCCGACCGGCACGGGGCGGGGGAAACGCACCTTGTCCAGGCCGAAGTTGACGCCCAGCTCCACCTTTTCGATCGCGAAGATCGCCCGCATCATCGCGGGCAGCAGCGCGAGCGTCATATAGCCGTGGACGATGGTCCCGCCGAACGGTCCGGTCGCCGCCCGCTCGGGGTCCACGTGAATCCACTGGAGGTCGCCGGTCGCACCGGCGAATTGGTCGACGCTTCCCTGGGTGACTTCGAGCCATTCGCTGTAGCCGAGGTGTTCGCCGGCCGCGCCGGCGAATTCCTCAAGGCTGGAAAAGGATCTCATGCGGCAGATTCTGTGTGGGCGTCGAGGACGCGGCAAGGTGCTCCGGGGCCGGTTGTTCGTTCGGTCAGCGCGCCGTCAGCCGGCTGTCAGCGGTCGCCGGGAATCACCCCGTCGCGGCGCGCGCACAGCCGGCCCGGCACGGTGTCAGCCGTAGCGCTTGAGCTCGTGGAAGAAGTCCGGAACGGTGTGCAGTCCGTCCGTCTCGCGCACGCGGTTGTACACGTACTTCGCGACGGCCATGTCGAGGACACCCAGGCCGAACGGCGAGAAGACCACCGGCCGGTCGGCCGGCGGGGTGATCGCCCCGGTGAGCACGTCGTACAGGGTGCCGGCGACGAACTCCCGGTTGCCAACCAGCTGTTCGGCCAGATGCGGCGAGGTGTTCGCCTTCATGCAGTGCTCGATGTCGTCGACGATGTTCCACGAGTCCAGGACGATCTCGGGGGACAGGTCCCGCAGCGAGACGTGCAGTACCAGCGGGTTGTGCGCGAACCATCGCGGGTCGCTCACATGCGGCTCACCCGCGACGGTGGCGAAGACCACCAGATCGCTGGAGCGGATCAGGTCCTCGGCCTTGTCGTGGATGGTGATCCCGCGGTCCTCGCCCTCGGCCCGGCGCAGGTAGCCCGCGAAGCCCTCGGCGTACTCGGCCGACACGTCGTGCACGCCGATCGACTCGAAGGCGAAGCCGCTGCCCGCGAGGTACCGGTGTACATAGCGGGCGATCAGGCCGACCCCGAAGAAGCCCACCCGCGTGGGGCGTTGCCCCCGCGCCGCGCCGAGCCGCGCCGCCGCGAGGGCCGCGGACGCGGCGGTGCGCGCCGCGCTGATGATGGAGCTCTCCAGGCACGCGAACGGGTAGCCGGTCTCGGCGTCGTTGAGGATGAGCACGGCCGAGGCGCGCGGGATGCCGGCTGCCACGTTCTCCGGGAAGCTGGAGATCCACTTGATGCCGTGCACCTCCACGTCGCCCTTGATCGACGCGGGCAGCGCGATGATCCGCGACGACGGACGATCGGGGAAGCGCAGGAAGTACGAGTCGGGGTTGACCGTCTGCCCCTCGCCGTGCAGCCGGTAGGCGGCCTCGATCGTCGCGACGACCTCTTCCTCACGCCCGCTGAGGACTCGGTCCACCTGGGCGCCGGAGACCACGGCGAAGGAAGGTACCTGATTCATGGGAACACTGCTCCTGGTGGGACGAAAGGACCCGGTCGGGATGGGAAGGTGATCGGTCGCGGGCGGGCCGACCCTCAGCCGATGCGGGCCAGGCCCTTCGCGCCCCGCCGCGCCTGTCCGCGCGAGACGACCAGCGGGTCCCAGTCCGGCGCCCGTTCGGGCAGTCTGGAGGCGTCGCCGAGCACCGCGCCGGTGTACGCCTCGGCAAACAGCCCGCGGCCGAGGATGCGCGAGGCGGCGGCGATTCCGCAGGTCGCCACACCGCCGATACCGCTGCCGTAGCGGACGTTCTGGCCGACCACGTACAAACCCTCGACCTCGGTCCGCACGTCGGGCCGCCGGGCCGTGCCGCCCCAGGTGGCCATGCCGTACGGGGTGCCGCCGCCGGCTCGGATGTAGCGCTCGTTGGTCAGCGGAGTCGCCGTCTCCACGTGTGTGATGCGGCTGCGGAACGGGCCGAGGATCTTCTCGGCGGTGTCCAGCATCGCCTCGGTCAACTCCCGCTTGCGGGCGAGGTAGATGGGGTTGCGGCGGTACGGCTCGCCGTCCACCGGTCCGCCCGGCACGCCCCAGAAGTCGTAACCGAACGGGCAGTTCATCATGAGCTGGAAGTTGCTGTGGCCGGGCGGGCATACGGTGTGCGCCCCCGGGTCCCTGAGGGAGGCGAAGAACAGGGCGAGTTGCGACACCGTGTCCATCGTCTTGTCGCGCGCGTACCGCTCCAGCATCGCCGCGTGCGCGCCCTCCATGTCGTCGCTGCCGTGCCACCAGATGTTGGCGTTGGGCAGCGCGGGCAACTCGGTGTCCAGCGCGACGTACACCGAGACGATGGCATTGCGCATGGTCGCCTCGCGGGTCCGTGCCACGACGCCGGCGGGGAAGGCCGCCTCGCCGCCGCACAGGTCGAGGACGGTGCGCCGGTAGTCCGCGTTGGAGATGATCAGCGGCGCCGAAACGCGCTGCCCGTCGGTGAGTTCGACGCCGGTGGCGCGCCCGTTCTCGATCAGGATGCGGCGTGCCTCGCACCGGGTGCGCAGCTCGCCGCCGTACGCCTCGAGCGCCTCGACGAACGCGGCCACCAGGGCCTGTCCGCCGCCCTCGGGGTAGTACGCGCCGCGCAGGTAGTGGTCGGTGATGTTGACGTGCTCGGCGAAGCCGACCCCGTCGGGCATCGAGCCGTAGTTGCCGGCCTGGGCCGCGATCAGGGTTCGCCCCTTGGCGGACAGGCCGCAGTGGTCCAGGGCCTCGCCCAGCGTACGGCGCGTCCAGCGCATCGCCTCCGGGAACCTGCGGCACAACTGTGCCATCGAATCACCGGTCAGACTGGCCCGGTTCACGGCGGCCAGCGACGTGGCGAGGTCGATGAAGCGGTCGACGCGGTCGGCCTCCTCGGGCAGTGCCTGCCTGAGCCGGTCGGCGTAGGCGTCCCACCCGGCCGGCACGTCCAGGGTCGCGGTGGGCGTCATGACCCGGTCGAAGCCGTGCTCGTTGTCCATGGGCAAAAAGCGCACCCGGTCGCGGACGCCGAGCCCGGACAGGATCGTGGGGATGAGCCCGTCGGGCCCACAGTCGCCGAGGTAGTGCATGCCGACGTCGAACTCGTACTTGCGCCGCCTGCGGAAGGCGTGCGCGTTGCCGCCCGCCACGTCGTGCTGTTCGAGGACGAGCACGCGGCGCCCGTCGGCGGCCAGATAGCCAGCGGTGACCAGGCCGCCGATGCCGCTGCCGACGACGATCACGTCGTAGCTGTCCCGAAGGCCCCCGGCCCCCTGCGTTCCGGTCCCCATCAGAAGGTGCCACCACCGTGGATCTCGAAGACCGACCCCGTGATGTACGAGGCCCGGTCCGAGACCAGGAAGGACACCAGGTCCGCCACCTCCTCGGGGCGGCCGGCGCGGCCGAGCGCCACGTTCTTCAGCATCCGCTCCACCGCGGCCTCGGACATGTCGTCGACCATGTCGGTCGCGATCAGGCCCGGGGCGACCACGTTGGCGCGCACACCGCGTGGCCCGCACTCCTTGGCGAGGGACTTGGTGAAGCCGATGATCCCGGCCTTGGAGGCGGCGTAGTTGGCCTGCCCGATGTTTCCGTGGATCCCGGAGACCGAGGACAGGTTGACGATCGCGCCGTTCCTGCGCTTGCTCATGGAGAACGCGGCGGCGCGGCACACGTGGTAGACGCCGTCCAGATTGGTCCGCAGGACCTGGCCCCAGTCCTCCTCGGGCATCAGGATCACCGGCCGGTCCCGGGTGATGCCCGCCGAGGTGACGGCGACGTCGACGGGGCCGAGTTCGCGCTCGGTCCGCGCGTACCAGTCGCGCACGTCCGCCGCGTCGGACACGTCGCAGCGAGCGGCGCTGATACGCGTGCCGAACTCGGCTGCCTGCTTGGCGAGTTCCTCGGCGGCCTCGTCGTTCGAGCGGTAGCAGAACGCCACGTCGTACCCGTCCCGGGCCAGGCGCAGCACGATGGCCTTGCCGATGCCCCGGGACCCGCCGCTGACCAGCGCGATCATGCGTGCTCCCCCAGCAGTCGCAGGACGGCACAGGCCACCGCGCCGTCCCGGTCGACGGCGGACACCAGCGCGATCCGGCCGGACGAGGTCGGGTCGGCCTCGGCCACCCCGAGCACCGCCTGGATCTGGAAGGAGGCGGAGGCCGCGCTGGTGTCGCCGAGCAGCTCCATGGACGGCACCCGGGACAGCGCGTCGGCGGGCAGCAGCGCCGCCAGCGCCTCCGACTCGGCCCGGCCGGCGGCGGTGGGGGCGGCGCACGGGACGGCCGCCCACACCTCGTCGGGGGTGACGCCCGCGCGGTTCAGGGCGCGGCGCACGCAGCCGGTGACGGCGGCCTGCGGGTCGTCGTCGATGTCGATGCCGCTCTCGATGCTCAACACCGCGGCCAGCGCGGGGCGTTCGGCGGCGCCGGCGTGCTCGACCAGGAAGAGCCCGCAGCCCTCGCCGAGCAGCGGCGAGGGGTCGCCGGCCGCGAGGGCGGTGTACTCGAACCAGGCGTGGATGGCGGAGAACTCCTCGGCCGAACCCACCAGGTACTTCGTCGCACGGCCCTGGCTCATCAGCCGCCGCGCGTAGTTGAGGGCGAGCAGCCCGCTGACCCGGCCGCCCGCGACCGTCGTATTGGGGCCCTTGAGGTCGTGCCGGATCGCGCAGGCTCCCGCGGCGTGGTTGAGGCTGCCGAAGGGGATGCGGCCCGCGTCGACGTGGAAGGGCAGCGCGTTCGTATAGGACTGACGCAGGAGGTCCGTCATGTTCTCCAGGCTGCCCATGGAGATGCCGAGAACCACACCGGTGGCCTCGTCGGTCCGCACCACCTTGTTGCCTTCGGCGTCCAGGAGCAGCCCGTCGGAGGCGACCAGGGCCAGCGCGGTGAGCCGGTCCATCTTGGCCGTGCCCTTCGGGCCGAGCAGGCCCGGGATGTCGAAGTCCGGGACCGTGCAGACGTTGGGCGACGGCAGCGTGCCGAGCGCCGCGTCCGCCTTCACGGCCGTCTTCGCGCCGCCGCGCACGCCCGCGGCGAAGGCTTGGCGGGTCACGCCGTGCGGGGATACGGCCGACCACCCGGTGATGACGAGCGTCTCCGGCGGCAGCGAGGCCGCCGGGGTGACTGCTGCGGTACTCATGGTGGGACTCACTCTCCGTACGTCCCCAGAATCAGGATGGCGTTGTTGCCGGCGAAGGCGCTGGAGTTGTTCTGCACGAGCCGCACGTCCGCGTCGAGGGCGTGGTTGGGCACCACGTCGAGCGGGCAGGCCGGGTCCGTCTCCCGATGGTGGATGGTCGGCGGAATGAACCCGTGCTCGATGGCGAGGCTGCAGGCGATGGCGCCGAGGGCGCTCGCCGCTCCCATCGCGTGGCCGAGCATCGACTTCAGGGCCACGGTGCGCGGCGGCGCGTCGCCGTAGACGTCGAGGATGGCGGCCGACTCCGTGCGGTCGTTGGCCTTGGTGCCGGTGCCGTGCGCGGAGATGAAGTCGATCTCCTCCTTCTTGACCCCGGCGTCGTCCAGGGCGAGGCGAATGCCGCGCGCGATGCCGACGCGGTCCGGGGCGGTGGCGTGATTGGCGTCGCAGCTGAGGCCGTAGCCGAGCACCTCGGCGTAGATGTGCGCGCCGCGCGCCAGCGCCGACTCCAGGCTCTCCAGGACGAGGATGCCCGCACCCTCGCTGGTGAGGATGCCCTGCCGGTTCTTGTCGAAGGGCCGTACCACGTCCGGGGTGAGCGCGCCGAACCGCTTGAAGGTGAGGTACGCCTTGCGGCACACCGCGTCGGCCCCACCGCACAGCGCGATGTCGACCTCGCCGGAGCGGATCGCGTCCAGGCCGTAGCCGATCGAGTAGTTGCCCGCCGCGCAGGCCGTCGTGATGGTGGTGGCCTCCACGTTCGGTATGCGCAGCTCGCGGGCGATCACGGTGCTCAGCCGGCCCGCGTTGATGCGGCGGGACAGGACCGGGTCCATGGCCTCCGGGTCCCCGGCGGCCAGTTCCTGCTCGACGAGCACGCCGATGTCGTGCGACTCGCCGTCGGTGGTGCCGATGCTGATGAGCGCCTGCCGCTCACGCAGGTCGGCCTCGCCGAGTCCGGCGTCCTCCACCGCCATCCGGGCGGCGGCGACGGCGAACTGCCCGGCGCGGCCCATGTCGTCGAGGGGTACGTTGCGGATCCAGCGCTCCGGTTCGAACTCGGAGACCTCGCATGCGGTGTTGTGGCCGAACCCCGCGGTGTCGAAGCGGGTGATCGGCCCCGCGCCGGAGCGGCCGGCCCGCAGCGCCGCGGTGAACTCCTCGACACCCGTGCCGATGCTGGAGATCGCGCCGAGGCCGGTGAGGACGGCCCGGCGGCGATTCGCCGGTGCGCGGGCGGGGGGCGCCGGTGGTGGCTGTGCGGTGGACATCGGACTCCTTAAGCAGTGGGGTGCCTGTGGATGGGGGGTCCGGGACGGGAACCCCCGCTGCTCACCAACCGGCGGCGGCGGCGGTCACCTGGTACGTGGTCTCCACGTTCACCATCTTCGGGAGCTCGTCCATGTCGATGACGATGGAGTACTCCATCTCCAGGGCGCTGAGCACGTCGATGAGTTTCAGGGAGTCGGCGCCCAGTTCGTCGATGAACAGCGTGTCGTCCGCGAACTCGGTGTGTACATCGATGTTCTCGGCGATGATTTCCCTGATGCGGGTAAGGCGCTCGGGCACAACCGTGGTCATGTTTTTTTCTCCGTTTCCCAGGTTCTCGAATTTGCCTTACGGCAAAAATTAGTCAGCCTCGATGACGGGCCGATGACATTCAACTGACCGCTCACTGACGGCGGTTGCCGGTCACCTTCCGACGGCCTTTTCGAAGCCCCGTACGCTGCCGGCGACCGCGATGACCAGGATCGTCGTCAGGGTGATGGTGGCGACCACGCCCGGGTGGTCGGCGGCGAACCCGCTGCCCGCCGCGCCCGACGGGTCGTTGCCCCACAGCCTGCGGCAGGTGGTGATGACGGCGGTGACCGGGTTCCATTGGGCCACCGGGCGCAGCCATTCCGGCAGGCCGTTCACGCCGACATACGCATTGGAAAGAAAGCTGAAGACGACGAGCACGAGTGCGCCCGTGCCGTCGATGGCCTCGACATTCTTCTGGGTGGTGCCGAGGAGAATTCCGAGCCACAGCATGGTGTAGATGAAGGCGAGCAGCACGGCGAATCCGGCGGCGGTGCGCAGCACGCCCTCGTGCGGCCGCCAGCCGACGGCCAGGCCGACCAGGGACACCGCCGTCAGGCTGACCGCGCCGACGCACAGGTCGGCCAGGGTGCGGCCGATGAGCACCGAACTCGGTGCGATCGGCAACGAGCGGAATCGGTCCACCAGGCCGTGGCGCAGATCGAGGGCGACACCGATGGCCGTGGGGCCGACGCCGGACAGGCCGACCTGGACGGCGATGCCCGCCAGGATGAAGTCCTCGTACGGGACTCCGCCGGGGACGTTCATCGACTTGCGAAAGAGGTAGCCGACGGCGACGAGCATCACCAGCGGCGTCATCGTCACGAGCACGAGTCGGCCGGGCGAGCGGCGCAGGTGGATCAGATGGCGTCCGGCCAGGGCGAGGGTGTCGCCGAGGTAGCCGAGCAGCGCGCCCCTGGACTCCGCGGATCGCGGCACCGGGGACGAGGCCGCGGGGACAGCCGTCGGCGGCGACACCACGGCGTCGGTCGTCGATGTCATCGCCGGCTCTCCTTCTTTTGTCCCGTGCCCGTGAGCTGGAAGAACACGTCGTCGAGCGTGGGCTTGCACACCTCGAAGTCGACGGTTTCCACGCCCTTTTCGCGCAGGGCGACGGCGGCGCGCGCCACCTCGTCCAGGCCGCCCCGGTCGAGGTGCACCGATACCCGCAAAGTGGCCGGGTCGGCGACCGGTTCCTGGGCGCTGCCGAGCGTGGCGAGCGCGGCGACCGCGTCGGCCAGGCTCTCCGGGCGGGCCACGGTCACCTCCAGGCGTTCGCTGCCGACCATGCGCTTGAGCGCCGCGGGGGTGTCCTCGGCGATGACGCGGCCCGCGTCGATGACGGCGATGCGATCGGCGAGCGCGTCCGCCTCCTCCAGGTACTGGGTGGTGAGCAGGATGGTCACGCCATTGGCGACCAGGTCGCGCACCACGTCCCACAGGACGCTTCGGCTGGTGGGGTCCAGGCCCGTGCTGGGCTCGTCGAGGAACAACACCTGCGGATCGCCGATGACACAGGTCGCCAGGTCGAGCCGGCGGCGCATGCCGCCCGAGTAGGTGCCCACGGTGCGGTCGGCGGCATCCGTCAGCTCGAACCGCTCCAGCAGCTCGGCCGCGCGCAGGGCCGCGCCGCGTCGCCCGTAGCGCAGCAGCTTGGCCAGCAGGACCATGTTCTCGCGCCCGGTGAGCAGTTCGTCGACGGCCGCGTACTGTCCGGCGAGGCCGATGCGCCGCCGGACCTCCTTGCCCTCGCGCACCACGTCGTGCCCGGCGACGACGGCGCGGCCGGCGGACGGCTCGACCAGGGTGGCGAGGATGCGGACGGTGGTCGTCTTGCCGGCGCCGTTGGGGCCGAGTACGCCCAGGACGGTGCCGGCCGGCACCGCCAGATCGACGCGGTGCAGTGCCGTGTGGCCGCGGTACTGCTTCTGCAGCCCTTCGGCGAGGATGGCCGGATCGGACGAGGCCACGGTCATCCCGCCCGACGCTGCAGGCTGAGCGGACGCATGTCCGTCCAGTCGCGCTCGATGTGGGCCACGGCCGTGGCGCGGTCGGTCTCTGCGAGCACCACCCGCCAGCCGTCGGGCACGGCGGCGAAGGACGGCCACAGGGAGTACTGCCCCTCGTCGTTGACGAGGACGAGGAACCGGCCGTCTTCGCGGTCAAAGGGGTTGGCCATGGATGTTCTCCAGATCTCGAATGCGTCGAATGCGTCGAATGCGCCGGGGGATCGAGTGGTCGGGGGTCAGGCGGGCTCGGCCGCGGCCCGGGCCGCCGCCAGAGCGGAGAGCGCGTGCTCGACGGCCCGGCCGATGGCCGCCGCCGGGGCGGGTCGCATCATCTGTTGGTGCGTGCAGTCCACGTCGTACGCGTCGATGGCCCGGCCGACGTGCGGCTCCCAGCTCTTGAGCTTGAGGGCGCGCTCGTCCCGCGTGCCCCGATCGCTGCCCCCGGTCGCCACGAAGAGCGTCATGGGGCAACCGTCGAAGCGGCCGGGGGTGAAGCGCCGGAACAGCTCCAGGTTGTTGCGCATGATGCCCAACAGGCGTTCCAGGGTGCCCTGTTCGAACGCGGCGAGCGGGCCGCCCGAACGGGCGAGGTGCGCGGCGACGCCCTGCGGGGTGAGCCGGTCGAACCCCGCCGGGTCGACACCGGCCTCCGTCAGGAAATCGGCGAGGAACTCCTCGTCGCTCGGCGAGGCGCCGTGCGCGTCGTCGGGGTAGGCGTCCAGGTTCGCCAGGTAGGCCACTTCCTCGCCCGCCGCCCGCAGTCGCACGGCCATCTCGTGGGCGACGACACCGCCGTAGGACCAGCCGAGCAGGTGGTACGGGCCGGTCGGCTGGATGGCCCTGATCCGGGCCAGGTAGTCGTCCGCGACGTCCCCGATGTGCTCGGGCAGCGGGCCGGGCTCGGCGATGCCGCGCGCTTGGAGGCCGTAGACGGGCTGCTCCGGGTCCAGGTGCTCGGCGAGCGCGGCGAACGGGATGGCGAAGCCCAGGCCGCCGTGTACGCAGAACAGCGGCGGCCTGCCGCCGGTCGGGCGGATCGGCAACACGGGCCCCAGCGGGTCGCCGGCCTCGCCCTCGGTGACCGCGCTCGCGGCGAGGGCCTCGACGGTGCGATGCTCGAAGACCGCGCCGAGGCCGATCCGCAGCCCGAGGCGGGCGGCGCCGTCGATCAGCCTGATCACTTTCAGACTGTCCCCGCCCAGTGCGAAGAATCCGTCGTCCGGGCCCACGTCGTCGACACCGAGCACCTCCTCGATCGCCGCGCACAACAACCTTTCCCGCTCGGTGCGGGGCCGCTGCGGCGCGCGGTCGGCGCCGGCCCGGGGGCGGTCGGGGGTGGGCAGGGACTTGACGTCGAGCTTTCCGTTGGCGTTCAGCGGCAGCGCGGGCAGCGGGAGATAGCTGTCCGGCACCATGTAGCCGGGCAGGGAGCGCGCCAAGTGCCGTTGCAGTTCCTCCGGTTCCGGGTTCGGGCAGCCGGGGGCCGGCACCACGTAGGCGACCAGGCGACGCTGGCCCGTGCGTTCGGCGGGAGCCAGCACAGCGGCCCGCGCGATCGCCTGATGGGCGCTCAAATGGCGCTCGATCTCGCCGAGTTCGACGCGGTAGCCGCGGATCTTCACCTGCTGGTCGGCGCGGCCGACGTAGTCGATCCGGTCGTGCCGGTCCCAGCGCACCAGGTCGCCCGTCCGGTACATCCGCTCGCCCGGCGCCCCGAACGGGCACGCCACGAAGCGGTCGGCGGTCGCACCGGGCCGGTCGAGGTACCCGCGGGCGAGGCCCTCACCCGCCAGGTACAGCTCGCCGACCACACCGCGCGGCACCAGTCCCAGCGTCTCGTCCAGGACGTAGGCGCAGGTGTCCCCGATCGGCAGCCCGATGGGGACGGTGGCCCCGCCGCCGACCAGGGCGGTGTTCTGGCAGGTGGCGAAGGTGGTGGCCTCCGTCGGGCCGTACACGTTGAATACGACGGTGTCCGGCAGCGCGGCCCGCAGGCGTTCGATGTGGTCTGCGGACAGCGCCTCGCCGCCGGTGAACAGGGCCCGCACGCCGGCCATGGCGCGGGGCCGGGTGTCGGCGAGGGTGTTGACGAGTTGGGTGGTGAGGAAGGCGATGGTCACCCCCGCCCGGCCGACGAACGCCTCCAACGTCTCGGGGTCGGCGGGCCCCGGCGGGCAGACCGCCAGCCGCGCGCCGTGGGTGAGCGGCGCCCAGATCTCGAAGGTGGACGCGTCGAAGGCGACCGCCGCGAAGCACAGGAAGGTGTCGTCCGGCGTCGGCGCCAACTCCGGCAGCCCCCCGACCAGACGCACGGCGGCCCGGTGCGAGACGGCGACGCCCTTGGGCTTTCCGGTGGAGCCGGAGGTGTAGATGACGTAGAGCAGGTCGTCGGGTGCGACGACCGCGGCGGGCCCCGGGGCGGCGGGCAGCGCGGCCGACGCGGCCACGGTGTCGGGGGCGTCGAGGACCACGACCTCGGCCCCGGCACGCTCGGCGCCGGAGGCGGCCCGGCTCGCCAGGGACTCCTGGGTCAGCAGCAGGCGCGCACCGCTGTCGGTCAGCATGTCGTGGACCCGCTCGGCGGGGTACGACGGGTCGAGGGGCAGATACGCCGCGCCCGCCCTGGCGATCGCCAGCACCGTGATCACCGTGGCCGGTCCGCGCTCCAGGAGCAGGGCCACCAGGTCGCCTCGGCGGGTACCGCGGGCGGTCAGCAGGTGGGCCAGACGGTTCGCGGCCGCGTCCAGTTCGGCGTACGTGACCTCGACCAACCGCTCCGGGGAACCCGGCTCGGCGTGGATCAGGGCCACGGCGTCCGGCGCGGCGGCGACCCGGGCGGCCACCAGCTCGGTGACCGTGGTGTGCGGGGTGCCGATGCGATGGGTGCCGAGGGCGAGCAGTTCGGCGTGCTCCCGGGGGTCGACGATGTCCAGGCGGGACAACGGCCGAGCAGGCTCGGCGAGCGCGGCGGCCAGCAGCCGCAGGTAGGCGTCGGTGATGCGGCGCGCCGTCGCGGGCTCGAAGAGGTCGGCGGCGTACTCGACGGCCAGCGACAACCCCGGCCCGGCCGAGTCCCCCGCCTCCTCGGTGAGCTGGAAGAGCAGGTCCCACTTGGCGGTCTCCCCCGGCACGGGCTCCTGCGTCACCGAGACCCCGGCGTCGGCGTCCGCGGGGGTCTTCGCGTCCGGGCCCGGTGCCGCCTGCTGGAAGCCGAGCATCACCTGGACCAGCGGGTGCCGCGACATCGACCGCTCGGGGTTGAGCACCTCCACCAGCTTCTCGAAGGGCACGTCCTGGTGCCGATAGGCGGCCAGGTCGCACTCCTTGACCCGCTCGACCAACTCCCGCAGGCTCGGGTCGCCCGAGGTGTCGGTGCGCAGTACCAGCGTGTTGACGAACATGCCGACCATGTCGTCGAGGCGCTCGTCGGTGCGGCCCGCCACGGGACTGCCGAGCGCGATGTCGGTGCCCGCGCCCAACCGGGTGAGCAGCGCCGCGAGCCCGGCGTGCAGCACCATGAACACGCTGACGCCCCACTCGGCCGCGAGCCGGTACAGGTCGTCGCCGAGCTCCTGCGGCACCGCGGTGCGGACGTGGCCGCCGCGAAAGCCCGCCCGGGCGCCGCGCGCGAAGTCGAAGGGCAGCGCCGGCTCCTCCGGGAGACCGGCCAACGCCTCGGTCCAGTACGCGAGTTGGCGAGCCAGCTCACTGCGCGGATCGTCCGCGTCGCCGAGCAGTTCCCGCTGCCACAGGGCGTAGTCCGCGTACTGCACCGGCAGTGACGGCAGTTCGGGCGCACGGCCGGTGCGTCGGGCCCGGTAGCACTCGGTCAGGTCACGGGTGAGCGGGGCGAGGGACCACCAGTCGGCCGCGATGTGGTGCACCACGAGCAGCAGTACGTGCTCTTCGGGGCCGAGCGCGAACAGGCCGGCCCGCACCGGGATCCGGGTCTCCAGATCGAAGCCGCGCGCCGCCTCGGCGGCGAGCGCGGCGGGCAGGCGCTCCTCGGTCGTCTCGCTCACCGGCATCGGGACGAGGGCGTCGGCCGGCGCGAGCACCCGCTGCTCGGCCGGACCCGCACCGTCGTCCCCGGCCGTGGCGCGCGGCGGGAAGACGGTGCGCAGCGCCTCGTGGCGCGCGACGACGTCCCGCAGCGCCCCCTGGAGCGCCGCGACGTCCAGGGGCCCCGAGAGCCGGACCGCCAGCGGGATGTTGTAGAGCCCGTCGGGCGCGCCGAGGCGTTCGATGAACCACAGCCGCTGCTGCGCGTACGAAAGGGGCAGGGACGCCGGACGCGGGCCCGCGACGAGCGGGGCCCTGCCGCGCTCCGCACCGGGCAGCCGCTGTGCGAGGCGCGCCGGCGTCGATGCCTCGAACAGGTCTCGTATCCGCAGTTCGGCGCCGAGTTCGGCGCGGACCCGGTTGACGATGCGCGTCGCGAGCAGCGAGTGGCCGCCGAGCGCGAAGAAGTCGTCCTCCACGCCGACGCGTTCGAGCCCGAGCACCTCGGCGAAGACGCCGCAGAGCAGCTCCTCCTCGCGGGTGCGCGGGGCGCTCGCCGACGTGGCGTACGCGGGTGCGGGCAGCGCACGCCGGTCCAGCTTGCCGTTGGCGGTCAGCGGCAGCGCGGCCAGCCGAACCACGGCCGCCGGGACCATGTAGTCGGGCAGCCGCTCACCGACGAACGCCCGTAGTTCCGCGCCCGGTTCGGCCGTCGCCTCCGGGCCGTCGCCCGCGTCGTCGCGCAGCACCACGTACGCGACCAGGCGCTGGTCGCCCGGCCGGTCCTCGCGGGCGACCACGGCCGCCTCGGCGACGCGCGGGTGCCGGCCCAGCACGGTGGCGATCTCGCCCGGCTCGATCCGGAATCCGCGCAGTTGCACCTGCTCGTCGGCGCGCCCCAGGTATTCGAGGGTGCCGTCGGATCGCCACCGGCCCAGGTCGCCGCTCCGGTACATGCGGGCGCCCGAGGGCTCGAACGGGCAGGCCACGAAGCGCGCCGCGGTCAGGTCGGGGCGCCCCAGATAGCCGCGCGCGAGGCCGGGGCCGGCGACGTACAGCTCGCCGGGCACGCCCGCCGGTACGGGTTGGAGGGCGCCGTCGAGCACGTACACCCGCAGGTCCGCGATGCCGCGCCCGATCACGCTGCCGCCGTTGCCGGCCGCCGTCGCGGCGTCCAACTCCTGGTAGCTGACGTGCACCGTCGTCTCGGTGATCCCGTACATGTTGACCAGGAGCGGCCGGTCGGGGGCATGCCGGGCGTACCAGTCGGCGAGCTTGCCGACATCGAGCGCCTCCCCGCCGAACACCACGCGACGCAGCGCGAGTTCGCGCGGGCGCTCGGAGTCGGCGCGGATCAGCTGATAGAACGCGGACGGCGTCTGATTGAGGACGGTGACCCCCTCCCCGGCGAGCAGGTCCAAGAACGCGCCGGGCGAACGAGACACGTCGTACGGCACGACGACCAGGCGCCCGCCGCGCAACAGCGCGCCCCACAACTCCCACACCGTGAAGTCGAAGGCGATGGAGTGGAAGAGGGTCCACACGTCGTCGGGTCCGAAGCCGAACCGGTCGTCGGTGGAGTCCAGCAGTCGCACCACGTTGTGGTGCGGTACCACCACGCCCTTGGGACGACCGGTGGAACCGGAGGTGTAGATGACGTACGCGGGGTGCTCCGGATCCGCGTCGAGACCCGGGTCCGTGTCCGGGCAGGCGGCGAGCGCGACCGAGGTCTCCTCGGCCCCGAGGTCGACACGCTCCACGGCCGGTGCGTCGGGCAGCTCCGGCAGTCCCGCGTCGGCGCACGTCAGCAGGAGCGCGGGGCGCGCGTCACGCAGCACGTAGGTGATCCGGTCCGCCGGGTGGCCCGGTTCCAGGGGCAGATAGGCCGCGCCGGCCTTGAGAACGGCGAGGACCGCGACGATCAGCTCCGCGCCGCGCGGGAGCGCGAGGGCCACGAACGTCTCGGGCCCCGCGCCCCGCGCGGCGATGAGGTGGGCGAGCCGGTTCGCGCGGGCATCCAGCTCCCGGTAGGTGAGGGTGCCGCCGGGCCCCTCGGTCCCGGGCACGGTGACCGCGACGGCGTCGGGGGTGCGTGCGGCCTGCGCGGCGAACAGCGCCGGGATGGTGGTGCGGCGGGCGGGCTCACGCGGAGCGGCCGACGCGCCGCTCCACTCGGTGAGAAGGCGCGCCCGCTCGGCGGGGTCCGGCGCGCCGAGGCGGGCGAGGAGCATGTCCGGCTCGTCCGCGACCTCCTCGAGGATGCGGACGAACCGATGGAGGACACGTGTCGCGGCGGCCCGGGCCGTCGCCTCGCTCTGCCCCAGCGTCGAGTCCTTGTAGGCGAGTCGCAGATCGAGGCGCTCGCCGGGGAACGCCGTCAGGCTCAGCGGGTAGTGGGTGGCCGAGTGCATCTCGGCCGCACTCACCTCACCGCCGAACTCGCGGCGCAGGGTCTCCCCGTCCAGCGGGTAGTTCTGGAACGCGAGCACGGTGTCGAAGAGTTCGCCCTGGATGCCGGAGGCGGCCTGCGCCTCGGCGAGCGGCAGGTGCTCGTGCGGCATCATCTCGACCTGCTGTCGGGCCAGCGCCCGGAACAGCTCGCTCGCCCTCAGGTCCGGGCGCAGCTCGGCCCGCACGGGCAGGGTGTTGGCGAAGAGCCCGATCATCGACTCGACGTCCGGCACCTCGGCGGGCCGGCCGGAGGTGACGACGCCGAAGACGACGTCCTGGCGGCCGGTGAGCCGGCCGACCAGCAGCGCCCAGCAGCCCTGCACCACGCTGTTGAGGGTCAAGCCCTGCCCGCGGGCCCATCCGGCGAGCGCGGCCGTGCTCTGCGGTGACAGTACGTGCTCGACGAACGAGGGCGGTTCGAGTGCCCGGCCCGCGTCGGGAAGCACCCGCACGGGCCCCTCCAGCCCGGCGAGCAGCGTGGCCCAGGCCGCCCGCGCCGCGTCCCGGTCGCGGTCGTTCAGCCAGGTCAGGAAGGACCGGTACGGCGCGGGCGCGGCCAGTGCCGCCCGCTCGCCCCGCGCGCCGAGGAGCAACAACTCGTGGACGGCGAGCGGAAAGGACCAGCCGTCCATGAGGATGTGGTGCACCGACCACAACAACCGGTGGCGCCGCTCACCGAGCCGGATCAGCGTGAACCGCATCAGCGGCGGACGCGCCAGGTCGAACCGGCGCAGCCGGTCCTCGTGCGCGAGCCGCCGCGCCGCGGCCTCCCGCTCGGCCTCGGGCAGCCCCGTCAGGTCCCGGAAGTGCCAGTCCGGCTCGACCTCGCTCTCCTTGAGAACGATCTGGACGGGTTCGCCACTTTTGCGATTGCGGAAGCAGGCTCTGAGGTTCGAGTGTCGGCTCAGCAGCGTCGCCGAGGCCGCCCGCAGCCGGGCGGCGAGCCGGGGCCCGTCGTCCGTGTCCCGGTCGTCGATGTCCGCGACGAACTGGAGCGTGTAGAGGTCGGGTGCCGCCGGGTCGTACGAGGACAGGAACAGCAGCCCCTGTTGCAGCGGTGAGAGCGGCAGTACTTCGCTGATCTTCGACCCGGCTCCGGGAGCGGTCGTCACGACAATTCCTCATTCAACTCGAATTCGAGATCGGCCAGTTCCTCGTCGGAGAGGGAGATCAGGCTGCCCTCGGGCTCCACGGCGGCGCGTTCGGGACCGTCCTGCTCGTGTTCGGCGGCGATCTGTGCCAGGGCGGCGGCCGTCTTGTGCGTGAAGATGTCGCGGGTGGTGAGGGCGAGGCCGGCTTTGCGGGCGCGGCTGACGAGTTGGATCGAGCGGATGCTGTCCCCGCCCAGGGTGAAGAAGTCGTCGTCGATGCCGACATCGGTGAGGCCCAGGACGTCGCCGAGGATGCCGCACAGCAGCCGCTCGTTCTCGTTGCGCGGCCCGCGCGCGGTGTCCCGATCGGCCGCCGTGGGCGACGGCAGCGCCTTGCGGTCGAGCTTGCCGTTCGAGGTCAGCGGCATCGCGTCCAGCACGACCCAGGAGGCGGGGATCATGTACGCGGGCAGGAGCTGGGCCAGCTCGGCGCGTACCCTGCCGGCGTCCACGCCGGGCCCGGTGAGGTAGCCGACCAGGCGGGGGTTCCCGGACGCGTCGGGCAACACCGCGACGGCGGCATCGGCGACCGTGTCCAGGGAGCGGATCACGGCCTCGATCTCACCGGTCTCCACACGCCGTCCGCGGATCTTGATCTGGTGATCGCGACGCTCGATGAACTCCAGCTGCCCGTCGGCGCGTTGCACGACCCGGTCGCCGGTGCGATACATCCGGGCACCGGCACCCGCGAAGGGATCGACAACGAACGTGGCCGCGGTACGGGCGGGATCATGCAGGTAACCGCGACCCACACCGGCACCGCCGACGTACAACTCGCCCGGCACACCGGCGGGAACCGGCCGCAGCTCGTCACCCAGCACGTACAGGCGGGTGTTCCGCACGGCCGTACCGATCGGCACCCGAGACCCGAGGATGTCGGAAGCGGTGATCACGGCATGCGTCACATCGTCCGAGCACTCCGTGGGCCCGTACGCGTTCATCAGCGGGATCTTCGGATGACGGGCGTGCCAACGCCGGCACAGATCGACCGGCAGCGCCTCCCCCGTGGTCATCAGCCACCGCAGATCCGGCAGTTCCGGAGCGACGTCTTCGAGGTCCCACGCGTCCAGCGCCGCCCGCAGCAACGAGGGAACGACCTCAAGCACGGCGACCCGTTCATCGCGGGCCACGGCGAACAGGGCAGCGGGGTCGGCCGCCATGTCGGTGCCGCACACCCGGACCCGACCACCGACGACCAGCGGCGCGAGCATCTGCCACACCGACACGTCGAAGGTGAGCGGCGCGTTCTGCACGACCGACTCACCGGCTGCGAGGTCGAGGTCGGCGACCTTGGCCCAGAGATGATTGAGCATGCCCGACCGCTGCACCATCGCCCCCTTGGGACGACCGGTGGACCCCGACGTGAACATCACATACGCCAGGTCCGCCCCGGAACCGACACAAGCCGGCAGCTCGCCGGGGATCGGCGCGCCCTCCAGGTCGACGACCGTGACGGGGACGGTGGTTGTCGAGGCGGCAAGCTCGGCCGCCGACGCCTCGTATCCCGCGCCCACCAGCAGATGGCCGGCGCCGCTGTCCCCGAGCAGGGACGTGTTGCGGGCGGTCGGCGCGTCCGGATCGAGCGGCAGATACGCGCCACCCGCCCCCAACACGCCCAACACACCCACCACGAACGACACCCCGGGATCGGCGAACATCGCCACCACCGAGCCGGTCGACACCCCGGCCTCCGCCAGCCGGACGGACAGTCCACCGGCCGCGGCGACCAGCTCCCCATAGGTGAGCGATGTGGTGCCGTCGGACACGGCGGTCTCGTCGGGGATGCGGGCGGCCACCGCGCGTACCCGCTCGACGACGCCAAGGCTCTCCTCGGGGATCGACGGGTCCCATGTGCCGAGCAGCCCGCCCAGCTCACCGGTCCTACCGGGGCCGGCCGCGGTCGCCGGGGCGGTCACATCGACGTGGGCGAGCGGCAGTTCGGGCCGCTCCGCGACCGTGCGCAGCAGGTGCTGGAAGATCACCGCGGTCCGCTCGACGTCGTCCCGGGTGAACCGGTCCGGCGCGTAGTCCAGACGCAGGGTCAGGGCGTCGCCGGGGAAGACCACCATGCTCAGCGGATGGTGGCGGGCGTCCCTGGCCTCGGCGCGCACCACACGCGGACCGTCGGCGCCGGTGTCGAGGCCGTTCTCGTCCAGCGGGAAGTTCTCGAAGAGCACCACGGTGTCGAAGACTTCGCCGGAGAGCCCGGCGGCCTTGTGGATCTCGGCGAGGCCGAGGTGTTCGTGCGGGAGCAGCGCGGTCTGCTGATCCTGGAGGGCGTGCAGCAGTTCGGTGAGCGTGGCGCCGGGATGCAGCCGCGCGCGCACCGGCACGGTGGTGAGGAACATGCCGATCATCGACTCGACGTCCGGGACCTCGGCGGGGCGGCCGGAGGTGACGGCGCCGAAGACGACGTCCCGGCGGCCGGTGAGCCGGCCGAGCAGCAGCGCCCAGCAGCCCTGCACCACGATGTTGAGGGTCAGCCCCTGTGCGCGGGCCCACCTGGACAGGGCGGCCGTCAGCTCACGGGGCACCTCGGCCTGTACCGAGTCGGGCAACATCGGGGCGTGGTCGCGATCGCCCGGGACGAGCAGCGTGGGTTCGGCCACATCGGCGAGCACCGCGTGCCAGGCCGCCTTGGCGGCCTCCCGGTCCTGCGCGGTCAGCCAGGCGAGATAGGAGCGGTACGGGGCCGGGTCGGCTGACAGCGCGACGTCCGCGCCGGTCGCGCAGAGCGTGAACAACTCCCGTACGAGCAGCGGCATCGACCACCCGTCGACCAGGATGTGGTGGCTGGTCCAGATGAAGCGGTGCCGGTCCTCGCCGTGGGTGACCAGCGTGAAGCGCAGCAGCGGCGGGGCCGCGAGGTCGAAGCGACGGGCCCGCTCGGCGTCGGCGATCCGGTCCAGTTCGGCGGCCCTCGCGGACTCCGGAAGATCCGTCAGGTCGATTGCCCGCCAGGGCAGTTCGGCGTGCCGCGGGATGAGCTGAACGGGTGCGCCGGTGGCGCGGGCCCGGAACGAGGCGCGCAGATTCGGATGCCGATCGAGCAGCGCCTGGCCCGCCGCACGCAGCATGGCGGGGTCGAGGTAGCCCTCGATGTCCGCGACGATCTGCAGGGTGTACACGTCCACGGCGTCCACCGCGTCCGCGTCGTCTTCGGCCTCGGCCGCGCCCGCGGTGTCGTAGTCGGCGTGGAAGAGCATGCCCTGCTGCAGCGGGGTGAGCGGCAGGACGTCCACGAGGGCGGTGCCGGTCCGCGCGAACTCGGCCTCGTACTCCTCGATCTCGTCCTGCGCCGGCTCCACCAGCGGCAGGTCGGACGGGGTGAGGCCGCCCGCACCCGGCGCGCCGGCGAGCCGGGCGAGCAGTTCCAGGGCGCGGAACCACGTCTGCGCGATGTCCTGGGCGTCCTCCTCGGCCACGGTCCGTCCCGCCCACGCCCAGTTGGCGATCAGGTGCGGTCCGTCGTGGCGGTCCTCGGTCGCGGGGGTGACGTCGAGCAGGTGCGGCAGCGGCATGCCCGGGTGCGCGCCGGTGCCGACGACGCCGTTGCCGGCGACGGGTTCCCACAGCCGGGTGTCCCGGGCGTCGAAGCGGCCCATGTAGTTGAAGCCGATCTGCGGCCGGTTGAGGCCGGCGAGGGCGCGGGCGGCGTGCGGGTTGAGGTAGCGCAGCAGGCCGTAGCCGACGCCGCGGTCGGGCAGCGCGCGCAGCTGTTCCTTGATCCGCTTGAGGGCCGTGGACAGGGCGGGGCCGCCCGCCCACACCTCGTCCCAGTCGAGCGTGCCGGGGTCGAGGCGCACCGGGAAGGCGCTGGTGAACCAGCCGACGGTGCGGGACAGGTCGAGGTCGTCGCCGAGCTGCTCGCGGCCGTGGCCCTCCAGCTCGATGAGGGTCTGCGCGTACCGGGCGTGGCCGTGCCGCCGGCGCCAGTCGGCGACGGCGAGCGCGAGGCCGGTCAGCAGGACGTCGTTGACCTCCGCGTGGAAGGCCGCGGGGACCTCCGTGAGCAGCGGCCCGGTGACGTCGGGGCCCAGTTCGAGGCGGAGGGTGCGCCGGGTGCCGTACACGTCCGTGGCGGGGTCGAGCCGGTGGGTGCCGACCAGCGGATCGGGTCCGGCCAGGATGCCCTGCCACAGGGCGAGTTCGGGCCCACGCACCTGGGTGCGGGCCTGCTCGGCGAGCAGTTTCGACCAGCTGCGGTACGAGGTGCCGACGGGGTCGAGGGCCGGGGCGCGGCCGGCGGCGAGCGCCTCGTAGGCGGCCGCCAGGTCGGGCAGCAGGATGCGCCACGACACGCCGTCGATGACGAGGTGGTGGGCGCAGAGCACCAGCCAGGCGGTGTCGGCGTCGGGTCCCGCGCCGATCAGCACCGCCTGAACCATGACGGCGCCGGCGGGGTCGAGTCGGGCGCGGGCCGCGGCCGCCTGCCGCTCGGTGTACCCGAGGACGTCCTCGGCGTCCGCACCGCCGTCGAGGCCCTGAACGGCGATGACCAGGCGCTCACCGGAAAGCGCGCCCGGCTCCAGGACCTCCGCGTGCCAGAGCCCCGGGGCCGGTTCGGTGGCCCGGGTGCGCAGCGCGTCGTGGTGGTCGACCAGGGCGTGCAGGGCCGCGTCGAGCCGGTCGGCGTCGAGCGCGGCGGGAACGCGCACCACGACGTGCTGGCTGTACTTGACGACCGGCCCGGTGAGACTGCCGCTGTCGTCATGCAACTGAGCCATGATCGGCGTGAGTTCGTACGGGCCGCTGCCCTCGTCGTCCGCACCCGCGCCGGCGCCGCTCGCGGCCTCGGCGTCGACCCTGCCCGCCGCCTGTGCGAGGGCGGCGGCCGTCTTGTGGGTGAAGATGTCGCGGGTGGTGAGGGCGAGGCCGGCTTTGCGGGCGCGGCTGACGAGTTGGATCGAGCGGATGCTGTCCCCGCCCAGGGTGAAGAAGTCGTCGTCGATGCCCACATCGGTGAGGCCCAGGACCTCGTTGAAAATGCCGCACAGCAGCCGCTCGTTCTCGTTGCGCGGCCCGCGCGCGGTGTCCCGATCGGCCGCCGTGGGCGACGGCAGCGCCTTGCGGTCGAGCTTGCCGTTCGAGGTCAGCGGCATCGCGTCCAGCACGACCCAGGAGGCGGGGATCATGTACGCGGGCAGGAGCTGGGCCAGTTCGGCGCGTACCCTGCCGGCGTCCACGCCGGGCCCGGTGAGGTAGCCGACCAGGCGGGGGTTCCCGGACGCGTCGGGCAACACCGCGACGGCGGCGTCGGCGACCGTGTCCAGGGAGCGGATGACGGCCTCGATCTCGCCGGTCTCCACACGCCGTCCGCGGATCTTGATCTGGTGGTCGCGACGCTCGATGAACTCCAGCTGCCCGTCGGCGCGTTGCACGACGCGGTCGCCGGTGCGATACATCCGGGCACCGGCACCCGCGAAGGGATCGACGACGAACGTGGCGGCGGTACGGGCGGGATCGTGGAGGTATCCGCGTCCGACACCGGCACCGCCGACGTACAACTCGCCCGGCACACCGGCGGGAACCGGCCGCAGCTCGTCACCCAGCACGTACAGGCGGGTGTTCCGCACGGCCGTACCGA
Source organism: Embleya australiensis (assembly GCF_051903075.1). Taxonomy (NCBI): domain Bacteria; kingdom Bacillati; phylum Actinomycetota; class Actinomycetes; order Kitasatosporales; family Streptomycetaceae; genus Embleya; species Embleya australiensis. Next base: position 4,308,056 of record NZ_CP182422.1, on the reverse strand, counting down.
TCGGCACCCGTAGGTCGAGGGTGTCGGAGGCGGTGATCACGGCGTGGGTGACGTCGTCCGAGCACTCGGTGGGCCCGTACGCGTTCATCAGCGGGATCTTCGGGTGACGGGCGTGCCAACGCCGGCACAGATCGACCGGCAGCGCCTCACCTGTGGTCATCAGCCAGCGCAGGTCCGGCAGTTCGGGGGCGATGCCCTCGATGTCCCAGGCATCCAGGGCCGCCCGCAACAGCGAGGGCACGACCTCCAGGACCGCGACCCGTTCGTCGCGTACCAGGGCGAACAGCGCGGTGGGGTCGGCCGCCATGTCGGTGCCGCACACCCGCACCCGACCACCGACGACCAGCGGCGCGAACATCTGCCACACCGACACGTCGAACGTCAGCGGCGCGTTCTGCACGACCGACTCACCGGCCGCGAGGTCGAGATCGGCGACCTTGGCCCACAGGTGGTTGAGCATCCCGGACCGCTGCACCATGGCGCCCTTGGGACGACCGGTGGACCCCGACGTGAACATCACATACGCCAGGTCCGCCCCGGAACCGACACAAGCCGGCAGCTCGCGGCAGGGAGACACGTCCGCCAGGCCCACGACCGTGACCGGGGCGGTGGTGACCGAGCGGGCGAGTTCGCCGGCCGATGCCTCGTATCCCGCGCCCACCAGCAGGTGGCCCGCGCCGCTGTCCCGCAGCAGCGCACCGTTGCGGGCGGTCGGCGCGGCCGGATCGAGCGGCAGATACGCGCCACCCGCCCCCAACACACCCAACACACCCACCACGAACGACACCCCGGGATCGGCGAACATCGCCACCACCGAACCCGCCGACACTCCGGCCTCCGCCAGCCGGACGGAGACGCCTGCGACGCGCGTAACCAGCTCGCGATAGGTGACGTTCTCTGCGCCGTCGGACACGGCCACCGCGTCGGGCGTTTCCGTCGCCACGGCACGTATGCGTTCGACGAGCCCTTCGTCCGCCTCCCCTTCGGCGGCGGGGTCCCACTCGCCGAGCAGCCCGAGCAGCTCACCCGTCGCGCCCAGGCCGACCCGGCCGAGCGGCTGATCGGCGGGCATGGCGGCGAGCGCGGCCAGGAAGGTCTCGAAGCGGGCCAGGTGTGTGGCGAGTTCCGCGGAGCCGTACAGCTCGGGGTTGCCGTCGAGGTGGATCTCCATCGTGCCGTCGGCCGTGTTCAGGACCGTCATGATGAGGTCCTTGACGATGCCGGTGGACAGGTTGACCACCAAACCGCGGCAGTCGTCGGAGAAGGCCAGCTCCGGGTCCTGGTTGAGCACGTTGATGAACGGCCCGAAGGCACGCTGGTCGTCGGTGCGCAGGCCGATGTCGCGGCGGATGCGGTCGCCGCGGTAGCGCTGGTGTTTGAGCGCGCTCGCCACCTCCACCCAGGCCCGGCGCAGCAGCTGGGTGCGGGTCATCTCCGGGCTCACCCGCACGGCGAGCGGCAGGTAGTTGGCGAGCATGCCGGGGACCTGCCGGCTGATGGCGCCGACCCGGCCGGTCACCGGCAGGGTGAGCAGCGGTCCGGCGACACCGGTGACCCGCTGGGTGTAGGCGGCCATCGCGGCGACCATCAGGACGGGCATGGTGACCTTGCCGTCCTGGGCGAGGGCGCGCAGCGCGTCGGTGGCCTCGGGGGAGAGGCGGGAGGTGTGGCGCAACGCACCGCGGCCGGGGGCGGGCTCCTCCTCGGAGAGGGAGACCAGCTCGGGCGCCGGCCCGTGCGCGCCGGAGGTGAGGCGCTGCGTCCAGTAGGTACGGTCCCGCTCGACCAGCGGCGAGTCGCGGTATTCGCGCTCGGCGTCCAGGAGGCGGTGGAACGCCGGGATGGCGCCGGGGTCCGCTGCCGAATCGGCGATGCCGGCGACGAGCCGGGTGTACAGCTCGGCGAGCCTCGGGTAGAGGAGCACGCGGCTGTAGCCGTCGATGAGGATGTGGTGCATGCACAGGTAGAGCAGGTGGTGCTCGGGCCCCAGCTTGATCAGCGCGCCGCGATACAGCGGAAAGTCGGTGACCTTCAGGGGCTCGGCGTGGTCGGCGCGCATCCACCGCTCGGCGGCGGCCAACGGCTCGGCCTTTTCGCTGAAATCGAAGATCTTGAGCGGGAGTTGGGCGAGTGGACGGATGATCTGCCCAGGCACGCCGTCCTCTTCGAGGAACTGCGCGCGCACTCCCTCGGCCTCGTCGGCGAGGCGGTGCATCGCCTGTACGAGCAACCCCACGTCGAGTGGCCCGCGCAGTTCGATGTAGTCCGCCATGTTGTAGGCCAGCGGCCCGGTGGCGAACCGCTCGTCGAACCAGATCTCGGCCTGCGCCGCGGTGAGCGGAAGGACAGTACCCCGGTTTTTTGCCATCGCTTTGCTCTCCGTCATCCTCAGCTCAGCCTCGAATCGACTCTCGATCCTTTGGTACCGCCCGGTCCGCGGTCAGCCGGAAATCGTTTCGAGTCCGGCGGTGAATTCGGACCCGATGTCCGCGTATTCGACGCCTGCCGTGAGACCTTCCGGGCCGATCGAATCGCGCACCCAATCGTCGCGGTAGACGGTCTCCATATAGCGCTCGCCCAGGTCGGGCGAAATGGTCACGGCGGTCACCTGGTCGGGTGCGCCGGCGGTGCCGTTGCCGTAGTGCTCGTCGAGCCAGTGGAGCGCTCCGCTGACGGCGGTTCCGGTGGAGCCGCCGAAGAGGAACCCGTGGCGCATCAACTCGCGGCAGGTACGGACGGTGTCCGCCTCCTCGACATGGATCGCGGCGTCCACCAGCGACTCGTCCAGGAGCGGCGGGCGCACGCTGGTACCGAGGCCCGGGATGTGCCGGGTGGCCGCGGGGCGCCCGAAGGTGACGGAGCCGACGCTGTCGACGGCGATCACGCGCACCGACGGGCGCCGCTCCCGGAAGTAGCGCGCGCAGCCCATCAGGGTGCCCGTGGTGCCGGCGCCGATGAACAGCACGTTCAGGTCGGGGAACTGGCGGGCGATGGCCGGCGCGGTGGTCCGGTAGTGGGCCATCCAGTTGCCCGGGCTCAGGTACTGGTTGAGCCAGACCTTCTTGTCGTCGGCGGCGAGCAGCGCCTTCACGTGCCGGATCCGCGCGCCGAGGAAGCCCTCGGTCTCGTGCGGCTCGGTGACGACGTGGACCTCGGCGCCGAAGGACTCCATGGTGCGCCGGGTCACCTCGTTGCACCGGGAGTCGGTCACGCACAGGAACCTGAAGCCCCGGTTCGCGGCGAGCACGCTCAGGGCGACGCCCATGTTCCCGGACGAGGACTCCACGAGGGTCGAGCCGGGGCCGAGCACACCCGCGGCCTCCGCCTGCGCGACGATCTCACGGGCCGCCTTCAGCTTGATGGATCCGGCGAAGTTGAATCCCTCGACCTTCAGAAAGAGACGACGCCCGAAGAGCGGCTGTAAATTCACGAAGAGGTCGCTTACCTCGAATTCATGCGACGCGGAAATAACCGGCACTGGCGACTCCTGGCCCTCGGCAACCAATTAGCCTGGACGGCCAGCCTCTCGCCGTGCGCTGACGAGGTGCTGACGGACTGCTGACGAGGGCGGCGTCACGAGCGCCCCGCCCACCTCGCAAGATGCGTCAGTGGCCCGTCAGTTATCGGTCACTTGAGTGTCAGCGCGATCGGCCTATGTTTGTCATTCCGCCTGTCCAGCTCTTCCGCGAGGAGTCCGGTTTGAATCGGCCGTCCGCGATCAGCGAAGTCCTCTCGCTCTCGCCGCTGCAACAGGGACTGCTCTTTCTTTCGGAGTACGACCGCGAGGGAACGGATGTCTACACCATCCAGCTGGTGCTCGATTTCCGGGAAACGACCGACGCCGACGCCGCCGCGCTGCGCGCCGCAGCGACCGCGCTGCTGGAGCGGCACTCGAATTTGAGGGCATGCTTCCGGCACCGCAAGAACGGCGAGGCGATCCAGATGATCCCCAAGTCGGTGTCGCTGCCGTGGCGCGAGGTGGAGGTCGGTGCCGGGAGCGGACGGGCCGCGTCGGTGGAGGCCGAGTTCGACCGGGTGGCCGAGGAGGACCGGCTGCGCCGCTTCGACCTGGCCCGGCCGCCGCTGCACCGGTTCACCCTGATCCGGGCGGACGACGGGCGTTGCCGCCTGGTGTGGACGGTGCACCACATCCTGGTGGACGGCTGGTCGATGGTCTCGCTGATCGGCGAACTGAGCGCGCTGGTCGAGGAGTCGAAGTCGGGGTCCGCCCACCCCTCGCCGACGGGGGCCGCCTCGGCCTCCTACCACGCCTACCTGGCCTGGCTCGGCGCGCAGGACAAGCCGGCCGCCCGGCAGGCCTGGGCGCGGGCGCTGGCCGGTGTCACCGAACCGACCCGGCTCGTCCCGGTGGGCCACGCCCACGCCGAGGACCGGGGCGCGCTGCCCGAGTCGGTACCGCTCGACCTCTCCCCCGAAGTCTCCGCCGACCTCGTCCGATTCGCCCGCTCGCGCGGCCTGACCGTCAACGCGGTGGTGCAGGGCTGCTGGGCGCTGCTCCTGTCCAGGTCGACCGGCCAGGACACGGTGTTGTTCGGCGCCGTGACGTCGGGCAGGCCGGCCCAGATCCCCGATGTCGAGCACATGGTGGGCCTGTTCGCCAACACGCTGCCGGTCCGCGTCGACGTCGACCCGTCCCGTACCCCGGCCGAGTTGTTCGCCGCGGTGCAGCGGGCCCAGGCCGACCTTCTGCCGCACGAGCACCTGCCTTTGGCGGAGGTGCAGCAGCTCACCTCCGTGCGCGGTGAACTCTTCGACACGGCGCTGATGTTCCAGAACTATCCGATGGGGCCGATGCCGCACACCGCGACCGCGAGCTCCCTGGTGACCGGCGTCGACATCCGCTCCGCCACCCACTACCCGATCACCCTCACGGTCTTTCCGGGAACCCCGCTCGGCCTCGCGGTCAATCATCGGCCCGGGGTGGTCACGCGCGCCGAGGCCCACCGGATCGGGCGGCGTTTCGCGCGGCTCCTGGAGTCCGCCGTCGCCCGGCCCGACGTGCCCTGCGGCCGACTCGACATCCTGGACCGGGCGGAGCGGGCGCGCATCGTCGACGGGCGCAACGACACCGGGGTGCCGCTCCCCGGTCACTGGCTGGCGCCGCTGCTCGACGCCCGGGCCGAGCACACCCCGCACGCACCCGCCGTCAGCTGCGGCGACGAGCGGCTCGACTATCACGAACTACTTTCCAGAGCCGACGAGTTGGCTCGTGCGCTGCGTGCGGCGGGCGCGGGCCCGGAGCGCACGGTGGCCATCGCGCTCGACCGGTCCTGCGCACTTGTCGTGGCCGCCCTGGCCGTGCTCAAGTCCGGCGCGGCCTACCTGCCGCTCGACCCCGACTACCCCGCCGACCGGCTGCGCTACATGCTGGCGGACGCCGCCCCCGTGGTCACCCTCACCGACCGACGGGTGCGCGAACTCCTCATGGGCGACGACGAGACGAGCACGGGGCAGTGGTGGGCTCTCGACGAGCCGGGGTCCGTACCCGCCGCGCCCGTGGTCCTCGGGGAGGGGCCTGTTCCGGCCCCGCACGCCGACCATCCGGCGTACGTGATCTACACCTCGGGCTCGACCGGCCGCCCCAAGGGCGTCGTCGTGCCGCACGGCGCGCTGACCAACCTGGTCCACGACATGGTCGGTCGCTTCGCGGTGACCGCCCGGGACCGGTTCCTCGCGGTCACCACCTTCGGCTTCGACATCGCCAACCTGGAGTTGTTCGTACCGCTCGCGGCCGGCGCCGAACTGCTCGTCGCCGCCCGCGAGACCGTGCGCGACCCGGCCGTCCTGGCCACCGCCGTCACCGACCTCGGCGCCACCCTGATGCAGGCCACCCCCAGCCTGTGGGAGTCCCTCGCCGCCGACCACGCCCCCCGGTTGGCGGGTCTGCGGGCCCTGGTGGGCGGCGAGGCGCTGCCCGAGCCGCTGGCGCGCACGCTCACCGCGCACTGCGCGTCCGTGACCAATGTGTACGGCCCGACGGAGACGACGATCTGGTCGACGGCCGCGCCCCTCACGGCGGACACCCCGAACGAACCCGGCCCACCCCCCATCGGCGGCCCCCTCGCCAACACGCGCGTGTACGTGCTCGACGGCGCCCTGCGCCCGGTGCCCGACGGCACCTTCGGCGAGCTGTACATCGCCGGATCCGGGCTCGCCCGCGGCTACCTCGACCGGCCGGGCCTGACCGCGGAGCGGTTCGTCGCCGACCCGTTCGGGCCGCGCGGCGCGCGCATGTACCGCACCGGGGACGTGGTCCGCTGGGACCGCACCGGCAGCGCCCTGGAGTACTCGGGGCGCAGCGACCACCAGGTCAAGATCCGCGGCCACCGCGTCGAACTCGGCGAGATCGAGTCCGTGCTCGCCGCGCAACCCGGCATCCGGCAGGCCGCCGTCACGGCCGCCGCCGACCGGGCGGGGCACACCCGCCTGGTCGCCTATGTCGTACCGGCGGGGACCGATACCGACCGGCTGCGGGAGCGGGTCGCCGCGGTGCTGCCCACGCACATGGTCCCCGCCGTGTACGTTCCCCTGGACGCGCTGCCGCTGACCCCGAACGGCAAGACCGACCGCAAGGCCCTGCCCGCGCCGCCCGACGAGCGCGCGGGCACCGGGCGGGCTCCCGTGGGCGAGCACGAGGAACTGCTGTGCGCGGTCTTCGCGCAGGCGCTCGGGCTCGAACGTGTCGGCGCCGACGACGACTTCTTCGCCCTGGGCGGCCACTCGCTGTCCGCGACCACGGTCACCAACCGGCTGCGCGCCGCCCTGGGCGTGGACGTCCCGGTGCGCTCCCTGTTCGACGCCCGCACGGCCGAGGCGCTGGCCCGCACCCTGTCCCCGGCCCTCGCCGGGGCCGACGCCGGGCCGGCCTCCGGCGACGCGCGCTCCACGACGGTGTCCCGTGATCGACGCCCCGTGTTGCGCGCCGTGCCGGGTCGCCCGTCGTCGGTGCTCCTGTCCTACGCCCAGGAGCGCCTGTGGTTCCTGGACAAGATGGACGGCCCTTCGGGCGCGTACAACATCCCGCTGGCCGTGCGCCTGACCGGCCCGCTCGACGCCGGGGCGCTGACGGCCGCCGTACGCGACGTGGTGGCCCGACACGAGAGCCTGCGCACCGTGTTCGCCGAGGCCGACGGGCTGCCCTCGCAGTTGATCCTTTCCCCCGACGAGGCGGACCGGGCGGGTGCGCGGCTGGTACAGGTCACCCTGCCGGGCTCGGCACCGGCCGGCCCGACCGCGGCCACCGAAGCCGCGCTCGCCGACGCGCTCGCCGCCGAGGCCGTCCACCCCTTCGAGCTGTCCGCCCAAGTGCCCCTGCGGGTCCGGTTGTTCACGATCGGGCCCGACTGCCACGTGCTCGCGCTGACGGTGCATCACATCGCGGCCGACGGCTGGTCGCTCGGCCCGCTCACCCGCGATCTCGCCGACGCCTACGCGGCACGGCTCGCGGGCGGCGCGCCGCGGTGGGCGCCGCTGCCCGCGCAGTACGCCGACTACGCCCTGTGGCAACGGGAGCTGCTCGGCGCCAAGGCCGACGAGGACAGCCTGGTCGCCTCCGAACTGGCCCACTGGCGCCAGGTGTTGGCGGGCATCCCGGAAGAACTGGACCTGCCCACCGACTTCCCGCGCCCGGCGCGGGCCGGTCACCGCGGCGCGGAGGTCGCGTGTACGGTGCCCGCCGACGTTCACGTGCGCCTCTCGGAGCTGGCGCACCGCGGCGGTGCCAGCCTGTTCATGGCGGTCCAGGCCGGACTCGCCGCCCTGCTCACCCGGCTGGGCGCGGGCACCGACATCCCCCTGGGCAGCGCGGTCGCGGGGCGCAGCGACGACGCGCTCCGCGACCTCGTCGGCTTCTTCGTCAACACGCTCGTACTGCGCACCGACACCGGGGGTGATCCCACCTTCGACGCCCTGCTCTCGCGCGTACGCGAAAGCGATCTGACCGCGTACGCGCACGCCGAGCTGCCCTTCGAGCATCTTGTCGAGGAGCTCAACCCGGTGCGTTCGATGGCCCGGCAGCCGCTCTTCCAGGTGATGCTGGCGTTCGACAACGCGGACCCGCTGCCCGGACTGTCGGGGATCTCGGCCGCCGTCGAGCCGGTCGGCACGGTGACGGCGAAATTCGACCTCTCCTTCCACGTGCTGGAGCAAACCACCGCGGACGGCGCGCCGAACGGCCTCGACCTTCGCCTGCACTACCGCGAGGACCTGTTCACCGAGGCGACGGCGGATCGCCTCGCGCGGGCCCTCGCCACCCTCCTCGGCTCCGCCGCGCACGCCCCCCACTCCCCCCTCAGTGCCCTCGACCTGCTCACCGCCGAAGAGCGCCGCACGCTCCTGTCGGACCGGAGCGGACGACTCGTCCCGCGGCCCCCGGTCACGCTGCCGGCCCTCTTCGAGGCGTACGCGGCCCAGGCCCCGGACCACCCGGCGCTGATCACCCCCGACGGCGTACCCGCCGGCCCCGGCTCCGTCCGGCTCACCTACGCGGAACTCGACACCCGGGCGAACCGGCTCGCCCACGTCCTCCTGGCCCGCGGGATCGGCCCCGGGGACGTGGTCGCGCTGGCCCTGCCCCGGTCCGCGCGGATGGTCGTCGCGCTGCTCGCCGTCCTCAAGACCGGCGCGGCCTATCTGCCCGTCGACCCCGCGTATCCCGCCGAGCGCATCGCGTACATGCTCCGGGACGCGGCGCCGGCCGCGGTGTTGACCGACGCGGCGGTCGCCGACCGGCTCCCCGACCTGCCCGGGGGCGCGGTCCCGCTCGTCCTGAACGCCCCCGCCGTCCTGGCCGAGTCGGCCGAGCGGCCCGGCACCGCCCCCACCGACGCCGACCGCACCCGGGCACTGACCCCGCAGGACACCGCGTACGTCATCTACACCTCCGGCTCGACCGGTCGCCCCAAGGGCGTCGCCGTGCCGCACTCGGGGGCCGCGAACCTGGCCGCCAACCTGCGTTCGGGCCTGGGCGCGGGGCCCGACACGCGGGTCCTGCAGTTCGCCTCGTTCAGCTTCGACGCCACCGTGTGGGAGCTGTGCGCCTCGCTGTTCTCCGGCGGCGCCCTCGTCTTCGCCACCGACGACAGCCGACTGTCCGGCGAGCTGCTCGCCGACCTGATCGCGGAGCACGGCGTCAACCACACGATCCTGCCGCCCACCGTCGTCGCCGGCATCCCGGACGCCGAGGTGTTGCCCGAGGGCATGACTCTGCTGGTCGGCGGCGAGGCATGCCCGCCCGCCGTAAGCAATCGTTTCTGCCGGCACGTCGAACTGCGCAACGCCTATGGCCCGACCGAGGCTTCGGTCTGCGCCACCTGGAGCGACCCGCTGACTCCGGAGGGCAGGCCGCCGATCGGACGCCCCCTGGACAACTTCCGGGTGTACGTCCTGGATGCGGGCCTGTCCCTGTCGCCCATCGGCGTCACCGGCGAGCTGTACCTCGCCGGGGCCGGCCTCGCCCACGGATACCTGGGCCGCGCCGCCACCACCGCCGAGCGTTTCGTCGCGGACCCGTTCGGGCCGGCGGGCACCCGCATGTACCGCACCGGCGACCTCGTGCGGTGGCGGCCCGACGGCGCCCTGGACTACGTCGGCCGCTCCGACCACCAGGTCAAGCTGCGCGGCTTCCGCATCGAGTTGGGGGAGATCGAGGCCACCCTCGTCCGCCATCCGGTGATCACCCAGGCCGCCGTCGCCGTCGTGCCCACGCCCACCGGGGAACCCCAACTGATCGGGTACGTCGTACCCGTGCCCGGCGTCGCGGCCGTGGATGTGCCGGTGCTGCGCGCGTTCGCCGCCGAGACGCTGCCCGCGCACATGGTGCCCGTGTCCCTGGTCACGTTGCCCGCGCTGCCGTTGACGGCGAACGGCAAACTCGACACCCGCGCCCTGGCGGCGGCCGGAACCGGCGCCGCCGCCCCCGTCCCGGTACACGCACCGGGCACGGCCGCCGAGCAGGTCGTCGCCGGGGTCTTCGGCGAGATCCTCGGCCTCGAACAGGTCGACGTCGACGGGGACTTCTTCGCGCTGGGCGGCGACAGCCTGCGCTCGGTGCAGGTGGTCAGCCGCGCCGCGAAGGCCGGGCTCACCCTCTCGCTGGCCGATGTCTTCACCCACAAGACGGTGGCGGCTCTCGCCGCAGCCGCCCGGCCCACCACCCTGCGGGCACCTGCCACACTCCCGTCCGCCATGACCGCGCCCGTCCTGCCCATCCGACCGGCCGGCACCGCGGAGCCCCTCTTCTGCGTGCACGGCGGCGTCGGCTTCGGGCTGCCGTACGCGGAGTTGGCCCCGCACATCGACGCGGCCCGACCCGTGTACGCGCTGCAGTCCGACGGCATCGCACCGCACGGGGACGAGGGGGAGCGACCCCGGGACGTACCGGCGCTCGCGGCCACGTATCTGGCGCGCGTCCGGCAAGTGCAGCCGCAGGGTCCCTACCACCTCCTGGGCTGGTCCTTCGGCGGTCTGGTCGCGCACGAGATGGCCGTCCAGCTCCAGGCCGCGGGTGAACGCGTCGCCTTCCTCGCGGCGTTGGACATCTACCCCGTGGCTCCGCACGACCCGAACCCCTCCGACAAAGAGGTCCGCGCCGCCTTCGTCGAACACCACGCCGCGGGGACCGCGATCACCGAGGAGGAGTTGCGCCGGCTGACCACGATCATGCGCCGGCACATCGATCTGGCAAGGGTGTTCACGCCGGGCCGCTTCACCGGAGCGCTGACCCTGTTCGTCGCCACCGGCGAGCAGCGGGAGACTCCGGCCGCCGAACTCGTCGCTCGCTGGCACCCGCACCTGGACGGACCACTCACGGTACACGAAGTGCCGTGCGACCACGAGCGGATGCTCTCCCCAGAGGCCGCCCGGCGGATCGGCGCGGTCACCGACGCGGCCCTGAACCGGGCGTGAACCGGGCCTGAACGCACGAGCGGCAGCTCCGCGGGGAGCTGCCGGTATCAGTGACGAGTCGCCGTCTCGGCGCTCACAACGAGGGATCCTGCATCAGGATCGCCTGGTAGAGGTGGTGAAGGCGACTGTTCGGCTTGAGCCCCAACTCCTGGTCGAGCCACTTGCGCGTGCGGTGGAAGACGTCGACGGCCTCGGACTGCCGTCCGCAGCGGTACAGGGCGATCATCAACTGCTCGCTGAACCGCTCGCGTTCGGGGTACTGCGCGAGCAACTGCTTGAGTTCGGCGACGACCGTCCCGGCCTCGCCGAGCTGGAGCTGGGCCGCGATGAGGTCTTCGCGCGCGGTCTTGCGCTGTTCGTCGAGACGCAGCGCCACGGCCCGGCACCAGGGGCCGTCACTCGTGTCGAGCAGGGCCGGCCCGCGCCACATGCCGAGCGCCTCGCGCAGCAGATCCGTGGCCTCGTGCGGCCGGTTGACGACCAGGCTCGCGCCCTTGCCCGCCGTTTGCAGAAAGCGGTACGCGTCCACGGCGTCGGCGGGGATGTTCAGCGTGTAGCCGTTGTCCACCGTACGAATCAGCTCGTGGCCGGGCCCGCCGAGCCCTAACTCGGCCAGTGACCTGCGCACCCGCTTGACGTTCGCCTGTAACGCGTTGCGCGTGTTCTTGAGCGGCGCCTCGCCCCACAGCTCGTCGATCAGCTCGTCGAAGGTGACCACCTGACCGATGTTGAGCGCCAGCATGGTGAGCATCACCCGGTTCTTCTTCGCGCGTATACCGACGGTTTTCTGACCGTCTCCTAACAGCAGCGGACCCAATATGGAGATGTACACCAAAATCCCCCGTCTACCGTTGAATTCCAGTCACAAGTTGTTCGCTTGCAACGCCGGGCCTGCCACATGGAACAACGGTCGACTCGTTCCGGGCGACCCGAAGGAGGGTAAGAATCCAGGTGGTATTCACGATGGTCAATTATCGGATACGCTAGACGGCTCCGATACTGTACCTTCGTACATGCTTTCGTAGACTTGCGCAACCAGGCCCGCCTGAAGGCGGGATTCCACTTGCAGCTTGACCAGGATGTTTGCCACATGAGCCTTTACGGTTCGTTCCGTGACGTCGAGTCGGGTGGCAATGCCGCGGTTGGAATGCCCCGCCCCGAGGAGCGCGAAAACCTGTTTCTCGCGCCCGGAGAGCGCCCCGACTCGGGCAAGTTCGGTCTGCCAGCGCACCGAAGCAGGGCCGCTGTCGCTGTGCATGAGTCACCCCCGTGATCGCCCCGCTTCCCGGTTGTGCGCACGTCGGAAGGCGCAGACCTCCGCCACGAGGCAGTTGATCATGCGCCGCCGAACACGCATGCGATTCTATGTTTCCCGTCGGAATCCCCACACGGTTTACGGAACCCCCGGCTCGGCGGTTCAACGTGGGCCGGCGAATTTTCCGCGCGCGAACGCACGAAAAAGGTGGCCGGGGGCGGGCCGAAGCCCATCCACCGACCACCCGGAGCCCGACGCGCGAAGAGCGGTCAGGGAGCCGACGTCCGCTCCGCGACCACGGCCGGCATCCGCGGCCCCCGGGGACCGTGCTGATACGCGAGCCGCGAGGGCCACCAGGTTTTCCAACCGACCAGCATGACCACGGCCGGCAGGGCGACGATTCGGATGAGCGTGGCGTCGAGCAGCACCGCACCCGCCATACCCACGCCCAACTGCTTGAACTCGATGAAGTTCAGCGACGCGAGCAGGGCGAACACGGAGACCATCACCATCGCGGCGCCCGTCACGACGCCCGCCGTCCGCGTGATGCCCTGTTCGACGGCGTCCCGAATGCCGAGCCCGCCGCGCGCGGCCTCTCTGATCCGGCTGACGACGAAGACGTGGTAATCCATCGACAGGCCGAGCAGGATCACGAAGAGCATCAGTGGCAGCCATGCCACCACTCGGCCCGTGGACTGGAAGCGCAGGATGCCTTCCGCCCAGGTCCGCTGGAAGATCAGCGCAAGCAGACCGAAAGACGCCACGGCGGACAGGACGTTGAGGACCACCGTGATCAGCGCGAGCACCAGGGATCGGAACGCGACGGCCATGACCAGGAAGGTCATGGCCAGCGCCGCCCCGAGTACCCAGGGCATCTTGGCGACGACGTTCGCCCGGTAGTCCACGTCGTACGCCACATCGCTGCCGCCGACCGCGAACTCCGCGCCCTCGACGCCGCCGAGGGTGTTCGGGGCGATGTCCTCGCGCAGCTTCGTCAGGGACTCGCGCGCCTTGCCGGAACTGCTCTTGAAGCGTGTGCCGACGGAAATGGTGCTGACCGTGCCGTCCGCCGACGTACGCACCAGGGGCTGCGGGATCTGTACGAAGAGGTCGTCGTGCCGCGTGCGGTCCACCAGCGCGGCCACCGCCGTGCGCAGGTCCGCGGCCCGGTCGGCGGAGACCTTCACGGCGATCATGTGCGTATCGGCCGGGCTGGGGAACGACTTCGTCAGACGCTCGTTGGCCTGCATCGCGGGGATCGACTTGGGCAGGTCGTCGATACCGGTGGCCTTGAGCCGCAGACCGAGGGCGGGCAACGCGAGGGCGAGGAGCACACCGACGGAGAGCACGAGTGCGAGAACCGGGTGGCGCAACGACGGCTTGAGCATCGCCGACCACAGGCGAGGCTTGACGCCGCCCTTCTGCGTGAGCCGCCACACCAGGGGGACGCGCGGCTTGTCCAGATAACGGCCGAACTTGGACAGCATGGCCGGCAGGACGGTCAGCGAGGCGCCCATCGCGATGGCGACGACCAGAATCGCGCCCGTGGCCATCGCCTGGAAGGCGATGTGCCCGGCGAAGTAGAGCGCGCACATGGAGACCATCACCACCAGGCCGGAGACCAGCACGGCGTGGCCGGACGTGGCCGCGGCGACCTCGATGGCGTCGACCTCGTTGGCGCCGAGCGCGCGTTCCTCGCGCTGGCGCTTGAGGTAGAAAAGCGAGTAGTCGACGCCGATGGCCATGCCCACCAGGACGATGATGTGGGTCACCGGACCCGGATCCGGCACGAGTTGGGAGGCCGCTCCCCACAGGCCGAGTCCGGTCAGCACCGAGGACAGGCCCAGGACGACGGGGACGCTCGCGGCGACCATCGCGCCGAAGACGAAGACCATGACGAGTAACGTCACCGGCAGGCTCAGCACGGTCGCCCTGCGGCGGCCGTCGTCCAGCAGGTCGTTGAGCCCGGCCCGGATGGAACCCTCGCCGACCAGCTCCACATGTACGTCGGAGTGCGCCTCCTGGGTCCTCTGCACGCTGTCGAGCAGCGGTCGCACCCGACTGTCGGCGGTCTCGGGGTCTCCGTTGAGCGTCACCGGGACCAGCAGGGCCGAGCCGTCCGAGGCGAGGATCGGCTCGCCGATCGAGGCGATGCCCTTGTCGCCCTTCAGGCCGGACACCGTCTCGTCGGCCGCCGCCCGGGCCTTGGCCACATCGAGCTTGCCGACGTACGGCGTGACCAGGATGTTCTCCACCGCGCGAACCTGCAGACCGCCGCTCTTGGCGATGACGGCCGCCCGGCCGGACTGACCTATGGACAGATCCGAGCTGGTGGCCTGCCGGGTACCCGTGGCGGCGCCGACCGCCAGGGCCCCGAGGACGACCCCGAGCCAGAGCGCGAGTGCCCACCAGGGGTGGACAGCGCTCCACCGCGCGGCCTTGGTGATCACGTTCCTGCCTTCCACGATTACCTCCCCCTCCTCGAAAGGAATACCCGGCACCAAAACACGGTCCTGGCTCAAGAATCCGGCCGGTGCTTTACCATCGTGCTCTCGCGCCCTTAAATCTAGCGACGCTCCGGCACGCGACCACGGGTACGATTACGCCTTTTTGAGGGGAGTTTCTTCTACTTGACACCCGGCCTGTGTCGCATGCCCTCGGTTTCCGTCGGCGACATTGGGTACCACATCCTCGGTGAAACGTAAAAGGGCCCGTCACCGAGCAGCGCGACGGACCCCGCATATCCTTCGGGAAGCAACAGGTCGGCAACTCTCCACGGTCCCGCGAACGGACCCGAGCGCGAGTACACCGTGGCCTGCCGCGCGGTGTGGGCAACGGGAATCGCCATGCCCTCGGTGAGCCTGCCGCCCACCGCCTTCACACACGCCTCCTTCCTCGTCCACAGCCGGGTGAAGGCGCCGATCCCGTCGCGCGCCACCGACTCCCGCTCCTCGTCACCGAAGAAGCGCCGAGCCAACCGCTCGGTGTCCAGGTTCGGGCGAGCCAGTTCCACGTCCACCCCGACCGGTCGCGAGGCCAGGGCGAGCAGGGCGATGTCGCCCGAGTGCGACAGGCTGAAGTGCAGGCCCGCCCCCTCGACGACCGGCTTTCCCCACCGGCCGCGGGCGAAGCGCAGGGCGGCCGGCGGGCGGCCCAGACGCGCGCCGACGACGATCCGCGTCGCGGCGTGCGCGATCACGAAACGGCGCCGCATTCCCGGCACGAGGCCGCGCCCGGCGCGGGCCTTCTCGTCCTCGTCGAGGAGATCTTCGAGGAGACCTTCGAGGGAAGCCGGACAGTGCTCCGGGTCGTCCTCGTCGCCGAGCGATATCCGCCAGACCTCCACCCGCTCCCGACCGTTCTCGTCCTCGACACCCGGCCGGCCGAGCGTGCGGCCGATGTCGCCGCAGTCCGCGCTCACCGGGAGGGCGATCGTGGCATGTCCACGGCCGGCGGCCCGAAGGCGCGGGCGTGGTGCGAGACGATGCGCCGGTACCGCCTCGGCCGGACAACCGTCGGCTGAAGTCCCTTCCGAAAAAAGGAAATCGACATAGTGTCGGGAAGACAGCCGGAAACCGCCGAGAGCGACGTCATGCCAACCACATTGGCGGAGAGCGCTGACGCCCAACTGACGGTGGACTGACTTCAGTCCCGGGGTGTCGCCGCTTTCCCGAGAGAGCGCGCCCCGGGAGGCCCCGAGGCGCGTCGCGTAAACACCCGCACAGGCGCGCGCAATTGCGCGCACGGCGCGTACACGGCGCGCGCGGTCGTTCCGACACCCGCCGACATTCGGCGGTATCGGCGCCCGATTTCGCCCTGGCTCGGCGGCCTCTCCGTCGCCGTCAGGTCGTCGGGGGCTGCGTGGGGTCCGCCGTGCCGGCTCGGTTGTAGAGGGCGGCGATGTCGGGGCCGAAGCGGCTGCTGTAGGAGGTGAGGTCGTCGCCGCCTTCCTGGTAGCCGCCGATGACGCCGATCACCGTGCCCCGACCGTTCGCGGGGTCGATGTCGGTGAGCATCGGGCCACCGCTGGTGCCGTCGGGGAAATCCGCGCAGTCGAAGCGCACCTGGGTGTCGGACAGGGCCGTGGTGGTGTTCTGGCAGCCGATCGGCTGCTCCTCGTCGTCCGGGTAGCCGATCAGTCGGGCGGCGCGGTCGACCGGGGAGTCGAAGGAAACCTGTTCGGCGCCGGTGACCTCCTCGATCCGGTCGCCGGTGCCGGGGCGCCGCACCTGGAGGAACGCGACGTCGTAGGCCGGATCCCGGTCCGAGATCCAGCGCGGATCCACGTCGATCCGGGACGGGACCCACACCCCGTACGGCATGAACCCGTCGTGATAGCCGGGGGCGAAGGCGATGTCGGACGCGAACGCCTCGCCGTAGACGCAGTGCGCGGCGGTGATCACCAGGTTGCGGTTCGGCGAGTGCACCACCGTCGCCGTGCAGAAGTGCTCCGGCCCCGTGCCGTCGCCCACGTGCAGGAGCGCGCCGATCGCCGGCGTCGGCGCGATGGCGCCGGCCCGCAGCGGCTCGGACACCGGCAGCGGCTCGACCGCCTC
The DNA here is from genome assembly GCF_051903075.1 of Embleya australiensis. Taxonomy (NCBI): domain Bacteria; kingdom Bacillati; phylum Actinomycetota; class Actinomycetes; order Kitasatosporales; family Streptomycetaceae; genus Embleya; species Embleya australiensis. The sequence continues at coordinate 4,291,319 of NZ_CP182422.1, read as the reverse complement.
CGAGCTGATCGTCGGCACGGGTGTCCCCGACGAGGTCGCGGGCGCCCCGCCCAGCAGGCTCGCCGCGATGCGATCGCCCTCGGCCGGATCCGGCAGGTGATAGCCCCGGGCCGCGTCGCCGCCCGCCCGCGACCTCGGATGCCCGGAGATCCGGCCCATCGAGGCCAGACCCGCCACCACCAGCACGGCGGCCACGCAGAAGGCGGTACCGACCAGCAGTCGGCGCCTTCCTCGGGTCGCTTCGGAATCCGCGGTTCGTCGCGACACTCGATCACCAATCTCGGCGTAAATTCGGCCTCGGCCCTCGGACGCTACCGGGTGGATCGCTACCCGGGTGAGGACGAATCAGACCGCCGATCGCACGGTCACACGCTCGTGACGAAGTGTTCTTGCGACCGTCGCCCCAACAGGTGGGAGGGGGGCGACGGTCGCAGGAAACCCCCGTTATCGCACGCCGGCTCGACGCCGTCTCTCCAAACCGCCCGACCGGCCCTGCGACCGTATCCCGGGGCCCGTCGCCGACGGCACCCCGGTATGGGTGATTTATGACTGGCTTAAGGAACCTCCGGGGCTCGGGCCGGTGCCCATCGGCAACGGGCGGCCGGATCATGCCCTCGTGCCGAGGGGGCCGGCGCTGCCACACTTTCCTTGTTCCGCAGGGGTTGTCGGCGGGGTGTCGGCGGGGCGACGGCGGGCCGGAGAGGGCGGGGTACCGATGGCGGGTTCCGACGACTCGTGGTGGACGGTCCGCGCCCGGCTGCGGCTGGTCTGGGCGCCGTGCGCGGCGGTGATGCTGGCCACGGTCGCGGCGCTGGTGGTCGGGCTGACCCTGGACGGCGACGCGCGCTCGCGGGGGCTGCTCCTGGTGCTCGGCGGTGACCTGCTGCTCGTGGTCGGGCTGACCGTGCTGATCGAGGCCGCGCTGCGGCGCACGGTGGAGCGGCCGCTGACCCGGCTGGCCGATCCGAGCGAGCCGCCGAGCCGGGCCGCGCGCTACGACAGCCGCGAGTTCGGCGCGATCGCCGGCGTGATGGCGAGCCTGCGCACCCGGGCCCGCGCCGGGGAGGACCGGGCCCGCCGGGAACGCGAGCACGTCGCCGCGCTGACCGCCGTGGTCGCCGAGCGGGACCGGGAATTGGCCGCCGAGCGCGAGCGGGCCCGGGAGTCGGCGCGCGAGCGGGACGAACTGCGCGCCCGGCTCGACGAACAGGACCGGCGGGCCCGACTCGCCCAGGCCGACCTCGACCAGTTCGCCCACGCCGCGACGCACGACATGCAGGATCCGCTGCGGCGGATCGTGTCCTTCGGCCGCATGCTCCAGGAGCGCTACGAGGACGTGTTGGACCGGCGCGGCCGGCAGTACATCGACTTCACCATCGACAACGCGCGCCGACTCCAGGTGCTCATCGACGAGATGGTCACCCTGACCGAGGTGGGCCGCTCACGCGCGGAGAGCGTCGCGGTGGACCTGGACGAGGTGGTCCGGCAGACGTGGCTGGACATGGCGGATCGGGTCGAGGACACCGGCGCCGAGTTGGCGCACGCCGAACTGCCGGTGGTGGACGCCGATCCGGTGTTGCTGGCCACCCTGATCCGGCATCTGCTCGGCAACGCGGTCAAGTTCGCCCGCCCGTACGAGCGCCCGCTGGTACGGGTCGACGCCGAACCGACCGCGGAGGGATGGCGGATCACCGTCAACGACAACGGGATCGGCATCCCGGCCGAATCGGCGGAACGGGTGTTCGCCGCCTTCCGCCGACTGCACCCGCGCGAGACATACACGGGAAGCGGGATCGGCCTGGCGATGGCCAAGCGCATCGTCGAACAACACGGCGGCCGGATCGCGGTGGACACCGAGTACACGGCGGGCACGCGGATCGTCTTCACGCTGCCGGAACACTCGGCGGAAGACGCGGAGCCGAAGGACGTGGCACCCGAGGGCACGGAGCCGGAGGACGCGGCGCCCGGGGGCACGGAACCGGAGGACCCGGCGCCGGAGGGCACCGAGCCGGACAACGCGGAGCCGGAGTACGGACGACCCGAGCCGATTGAACCCGTTCGCTTCACCGATCCGTCGAACCACGAACCCCTCGCGTACGTTTCCGTTGCGTCGGCGCCGCGTGAACGACCGGCGCCGGGAACCACGACGGAGGCAGCCCATGCGAGCGACGGACCCGAGCACCGACCCGACGACCGTCGACCCGACGGGCACCCCGTCGACGAGTAGTACCGAACCCACTCGACGAATCCTGCTCTGCGGCGCCCTCGTCGCGGCCGGCGGCGTCACGCTGGTGGCCTGCGGCAGCGGCGACGACGGCAAGGACAAGGCCCCGGCCGCCGACAAGGTGCTGGGCCCGGTCGGCGACGTACCGGTCGGCGGCGGCAAGGTCTACGACGACGCCAAGGTGGTGGTCACCCAGCCCTCGGCCGGCGACTTCAAGGCGTTCACCGCCGTGTGCACCCACCAGCAGTGCCTGGTCGGCAGCGTCTCGGGCGGGCAGATCCACTGCCCCTGCCACGGCAGCAGCTTCGACGCGAACACCGGCGCCGTACTCGGCGGCCCCGCCCCGCGCCCGCTCGCGGCCAAGTCGATCGTGGTCACGAACGGTCAGGTCGTCCTCAAGCCCGCGTAACCGACCGACCCCGCCCCAGCACGTGCCCGTGCCCTGTCGACGATCTCGAACCGGTACTTCCCGGCAAATCCGGGAAAGGGATCAAAGAGGAGTTTTCACGCACATCGGATGTTGGGAGGCGGCCATGACGGGCTTGGACGAGGCACTGCCGGTCGACCATCGACTCGGGCAGGTCTACCGGTACGGCGGCGGCTTCATGGGCCTCGCGCTGATCGTGTTCGGCATCCTGGGCTTCACACACAACGTCGGCTTCTTCTCCACCACCGGACGCGAGGTCGCGGGCATGTCGACCAACGGCGCGCTCAGCCTGATCTCGGTCGTGGTCGGCGCGATCCTGATCATCGGCGCGATCATCGGCGGCAACACCGCCTCGACGGTGAACATCGTGGTCGGCGCGCTGTTCGTGATCAGCGGCTTCGTGAACCTGGGTCTGATCGGCACCTCCGACATCAACTACCTGTCCTTCAAGATGCCGAACATCATCTTCAGCTTCGTGGTCGGTCTGCTGGTGATGACGTTCGGCCTGTACGGGCGGGTCAGCGGCCATCTGCCGCACGACAACCCGTACTGGCGCTCGCGCCACCCGGACCAGGCGGCCCGCGAGGACGCCTTCCGCAGCCGGGCCTCGGTCCTGGCCCGCGACGGCGCGTCGGCGCTCGGGACGAGTTCGTCCCGAGCGGGCATCGCCGGCAGCCGCTGAGTCGCCCCGGCGGGCGATCACCGTACGCGAAGGCGCCGCAACGGAGACCATCCCGTTCCGGCGCCTTCCCGCGTACTCGCCCCCGCACGCTCAGTGCCCGGCCGCGCCCTCCGCACCGGGCGGGCGCTCGAAGCGCGGCATCAGGAATGCCAGGCCCCACGCCACGGCCAGGGCGGCGGCGCTGCCGAGGGCGCCGACCGTAAACGCGTCGTCGAACACCCCGCGCACCGCGTCCAGGCTGTGTGCGGCGGGCGCGTTGTCCTCCACGTGGGTGAAGAACAGCGTCCCGAACAGCGCCACCCCCAGCGCCCCCGCGAGCTGCTGGACCGCGTTGAGCACCCCGGAGGCCGAACCGACCTCGTGATCGGCCACCCCGGCCAGCGCGATCCCGAAGAACGGCGCCATCAGCAACCCGAACCCGAAGCCCGCGACGGCGGTCGCCGGCAGCAGGATCCAGGTGTTCACCGGGCCGTCGTGCATCGTGATGGTGGCCGCGGTCCCGAGCACCCCGAGCAGGCCGACCACCAGGCCCGCGTGCAGCACCCGACGGCCGTACTTCGCGGCGAGCACGGCCCCCGCCAGACCCGCGCCGACGGTCGAGCCCAGCGACCACGGGATCAGCGCGAGCGCCGCGTGCGTCGCGGACCAGTCCAGGCCGATCTGGAGGTAGACGCCGAGCACGAGCATCAGGCCGATCATCGAGGCGAACATCATCAGGCCGACCGCCAGGGCGCCGGTGAACGCACGATTGGCGAACAGGCTGACCTCGACCAGCGCGTCGCGACCCGCGCGGGTGGTGCGCACCTCGTACCAGGCGAACAGCCCGAGCACCGGCAGCGAGGCCGCCAGGCAGCCGAACGTCCAGGCGGGCCAGCCCTCTTCACGGCCCTGGACGAGCGGGTAGACGAGCAGCATCATCGCCGCGGTGACCAGGACGACGCCGACGAGGTCGAGGCCGGGTCGGCGGGTGGTCGTACTCGGCTCGGGGCGGGGCACCACGCGGGCGCCGGCGACCAGGGCGAACAGGCCCAGCGGCACGTTCACCATGAACACCGCGCGCCAGCCGAGGCCGAACACGTCGGCGTCCATGACCACGCCGCCCAGGATCGGGCCGAGCACCGCGGCCAGCCCCATCGAGGGGCCGAACACCGCGAACGCGGCGCCGACCTCGCTCTCGTGGAACATGTCCCGGATCAGACCGAGCGCCTGCGGCACCATCATCGCCGCGGCCAACCCCTGCAGGCCGCGGGCCCCGATCAGCATCTCCGGCGACTGGGCCAGCCCGCACAGCGCGGAGGTGACGGTGAACGCGGTCACCCCCATCAGGAACATCCGCCGCCGGCCCAGGATGTCGCCCAGTCGGGCGCCGGTGATCAGGAACATCGCGAACGCGAGCGTGTACGCGGCGGAGAACCACTGGAGGTGGGTGGAATTGCCGCGGAGCGCGTCCCGGATGCCGGGACCGGCGACGTTGACGATCGTCGCGTCGAGCAGGTCCATGATGTCGGCGCCCATGACCACCGCGAGGCCGATCCAGCGCAATCGGTAGGACGTGCGTTTCCCCGTCTCGGCCGCGGCCGGCGCGGCGTTGGTGACGTCGGTGTCCATCGTCTCCCCCGTCTCCCCTTCTGGTTCCACTCCGGCTTTTCGAACACTGTTCGCGCTCCGAACAGCGTTCTTGTCTCGAACACTGTTTTAGATGCGAACACTGTTCGAGTCAAGTACAGTGTTCGTAAAGTCGCAGGATTCGTGGGATTGGTCGAGGAGGTGGCGCCGTGTCCGAGGCTCCCGAAGTACCCCTGCCGCCGTGGCGCACGACGCCCAAGGCTCGGGGGCCGCGCAAACCGGCGCTGTCGCAGGAGGCGATCGTCACCGCCGCGCTGGAGATCATCGACGCGGAGGGCATGGACGCGCTGAGCATGCGCCGGGTGGCCCAGCGCTTCGAGACGGGGGCGGCGTCGCTGTACGCCTATGTCGCCAACAAGGAGGAACTCGTCGAACTCGTGGTGGACCGGGTCAACGGGGAGGTGCACGTCCCGGTCGCCGATCCCGAGCGCTGGCGCGAGCAGTTGCGCGAGACGATGTTCGCGATCCGCGACGTCTACGCGGCACACCGCGACCTGGGCCGGGCCACGATCGGCTCGGTGCCGATGGGTCCCAACTCGCTCCAGTCGTCGGAGCGACTGCTGGCCATCCTGCGCGCGGGCGGACTGTCCAAGCGGGTCTGCGCGTTCGCCGCCGACGTGTTGTCCATGTACACCGTGATGTCCGGCCTCGAACTGGGCGGGCCGGAGGCCGGGCACGGCTCGACAGACGCCGAGCGCGGCGCCTACTACGCGCGGATCCAGGAGTACTTCCTGTCCCTGCCCGCGAACCGCTTCCCCACGCTGGCCTCGCTGGGCGCCGAGTTGACCAGCGGCGATGGCGACGAGCGCTTCGCGTTCGGGATCGACGTGCTGCTGCTCGGCCTGATCGCCTACTCCGAACGGGAGTCCTGACCCGGACCCGGCGCCGACACCCCGTCGCGCCGGCTCCCCGTCGGTAGGTGTGGAGCAGCATGGGGAACAGGGACCACGGCACGGTCCGACGTTCTCGGGAGGCTTCATGTTCGACATCGGGGAATTCAAGGCCGGACCGCGCAACGCGATCACCGACGTGGCCGGGCTGCGGGTCGGGCACGCGGCGTACACCGACGCGGGCGCGATGACCGGGACCACCGTCCTGCTCGGCCCGGTCGGCGGCTTCGTGGCGGGGGTGGACGTGCGCGGCGGCGCACCGGGCACACGCGAGTTGGACGCGCTCGATCCGCGCAACCTGGTGCCGCGGATCGAGGCGATCGTGCTCAGCGGGGGCAGTGCGTTCGGGCTGGACGCGGCCGGCGGGGCGGTGGCGTGGCTGGCCGAGCGCGGGCGGGGGTTCCCGGTCGGCGCCGAGCCGCACCAGGTGGTGCCGGTGGTGCCCGCGGCCTCGCTGTTCGACCTCGGGCGCGGCGGCGACTGGCAGCGCCGGCCCGACGCGGCGCTCGGGCGGGCGGCGATCGCGGCGGCGGACGCCGAACCGGAGCACGCGCCGGTGCCGACGGGCAGCGTGGGCGCGGGCACGGGGGCGATGGTCGGCGGGCTGCGCGGCGGGGTGGGTACCGCGAGCGTGGTGCTGCCCGGCGGGGTCACGGTCGCCGCGCTCGCGGTGGTCAACGCGGCCGGGTCGCCGGTCGACCCGATCGGCGGGCTGCCCTACGCGGTCGGCCTCGGCCTGCCCGGCGAGTTCCCGCTCACCCCGCCCGAACACGCCGAGCACGCCGCCGCGTTGACCCGCGCGGCGGCCGCGGCGCAGACCCCGCCCTCGCTCAACACCACGATCGGGATCGTCGCCACCGACGCGACGCTGACCAGGTCCCAGGCGCAGAAGGTGGCGGGCGTCGCGCACGACGGGCTGGCGCGGGCGATCCGTCCCGTACACACCCTCTACGACGGCGACACGATCTTCGCGGTGTCCACGGCCCGCGTCCCGCTGCCCGCACTCGACCCGACCACGCCGTACGGGGTCAACGAGGAGGCCGCCGCGCTGACCCTGCTGCACGCCGCGGCGGCGGACGTGTTCGGCCGGGCCGTCCTGCACGGGGTGCTCGCGGCGAAGCGCGGCGGGTCGGTGCCGGCGTACCGCGATCTTTATCCGAATTCCACCTGTCGATACGACGGGTGACGTTTCGGCGAATTCCCAAACCCGGTCGCGGCCCGGCTTCGGAGCCGGCCTATCATCTTCGATTCGAGGACGAGTTTTCCCGTTTCCGAAGGGGCTCGAAAAACTGACGGAGCGGTCGCCGACGTGGGTCACGTGGATCATTTCCAGTACGGAGCGTTGACCCCGGTCATCGCCTACCTGATGTCGTGTCTCGGCTCGGCGCTGGGGTTGTTGTGCACGACGCGGGCCCGCGCGGTGCGCGGTTGGGTGCGGGCACGCTGGTTGGTCCTGGGCGCGGCGTCGATCGGCGGTACCGGAATCTGGGTCATGCATTTCATCGGCATGCTCGGTTTCTCGGTCCGGGGCACGCCGATCCGCTACGACGTGTCCAAGACGATCGCCTCACTCGTGCTCGCGGTGATCGTGGTCGGCATCGGCATGGCCATCGCGGGTCGACGCAACGCGGGATGGGTCGGCCTGGTGCTGGGCGGCGTGGTCACCGGCGGCGGCGTGGCGAGCATGCACTACATGGGCATGGCCGCGCTGAGCCTGGACGGCAGGATCCACTACGACACGCTGCGCGTGACGTTGTCGATCGTGATCGCGGTGGTCGCGGCCACCGCCGCGTTGTGGGCCGCGCTGCACGTCAGCGGATTCGCGGCGACCGGGGGCGCCGCGTTGATCATGGGCCTGGCGGTCGGCGGAATGCACTACACGGGAATGTCGGCGATGAGTGTGCGTACCGAGGGCGCGCACGGGTTGGCACACGGTGTGGAGGCGACACAATTCCTCGCGCCGTTGATCACCGGAATCAGTCTTTTCACGGTGATCACGTTGTTCATGGTGGCCCTGTCGCCGTCCGCCGACGAGATCCGGGAGGAAGCCGAACTCAGCGCTCGGCTGGCCCGGTTGCAAGACAATCGGGGCACCCCGTTCGCGGCGGGGAATGCCGGCGGCGGACGGGTATCGCATCGGCGGCGCACCGAAAACGATCCCCGGGATTACTTCCGCGGCGGACGCTGATCCGGGCTTCGAATCGGGCGGGGCGGGCCGGAGCGGTCGAGGCGACTCCGAGATAACGCTTGATTGCGTCAATGATTTGGCGCAGACTCGCACGACGTCTCAACCAGCCCGACGCGTCGGCGCACCGTCGGCGCGTGGTCAGGAGGAACCCGATGCCGACTCCCGTACCCCTGGACGAATATCCGGTCCACCAGGTCCCGCTGTTCCACAGCGAGGTCGGCTCGACCGACCGGAATTTCTACGACCGCTGCATCATGCACGCCTACGACCGCACGGGCGGCGTACAGATCGCCACCGGCCTGGGCGTCTACCCCAACCTGGGCGTGATCGACGCGTACGTGGTGGTCCGCAGGGACGGTCGCCAGCACGCGGTGCGGATGTCGGGCGCGCTCGGCCCGGACCGGATGCGGCAGGAGGTCGGCCCGTACCGCATCGAGGTGTTGGAGCCGCTGTCCAGCGTGCGCGTGGTGTGCGACGCGCCGGAGCAGGGCATCACGATCGACCTCACCTTCACTTCGCCGTTCGCACCGCTGCCGGAACCTCGACACGTGCAGCGCAGCGACTTCAAGCCGATGCTGGACGCGTCGCGCTTCGTCCAGATCGGCGACTGGACCGGCACGGTGACCCTGGACGGCGAGGAGATCACGGTCACCCCGCAGACGTGGTCCGGCTCGCGCGACCGCTCGTGGGGCATCCGCCCGTCGGGCGAGGCGCCGCCGGCCGGACGGCCCGCGCAGACCGCCGGGTTCTGGTGGAACTGGATCCCGCTGCACCTGGGCGATCAGGCGCTGATGATCATCGCGCAGGAATCCGCCGACGGGCACCGCTTCCTGACCGAGGCGATCCGGATGTACCCGATCGCCTCCGGGAAGGCGCCCGAGCAGTTGGGCTGGCCCGAGTTCGACGTGCGGTACACGCCCGGCACCCGGCACCCCGAGGGGGCCGACATCCACCTGACCGACCGCAAACGCAACGCGCTCACGCTGCGCCTGGAAAACCACGGGTACATCGCGCTCAACGTCGGCGCGGGCTACGGCGGCGACCCCGACTGGGGGCACGGGCAGTGGAGGGGCGAGGACTACCTCGACGGCGCGGTGTACGAGCAGAAGGATCCCGGGGTGGCCAAGCGCATCCCGTTCAGTGTGATCGACCATGTGGCCACCGCTCGGCTGCTCGGTCCGGACGGCGCCCTGATCGCGGAGGGTCTGGGCATCTTCGAGCACGGCACGTTCGGGCGGCACGACCCGTCGGGGTTCACGGGGTGGGATTCGGTGGCGCCGTAGCGGCGGGGGCTCGCCGCCGGCGCAACCGGCGCACTCTACCGGACATGCACCGTTGATGCCCGCAAAACGCACGGATTGCTGAAATACCGGGACAGTTCGCGGTATTCATAGGCGCGGGACCGGTGTCACTCACTCCCGTGGCCCGCCGACCGCCGGGCCGTGCACGCGAGTCCTCCCGCGCGCCCGGCCCGGCAGGTCTCGGCCGGAGCGGTCCGGCTCAGTCGTCGGCCAGGAACGCGTTCAGTCGCTCCGTGGTCTCGATCCACTCCTCGACCAGCGACATCACGACCTCCTGGGTCGGCCGGACCCGGTCGAGCATGCCGACCACCTGGCCGACCGGCCAGCCGTTGAGCTCCTTGTTCTTCGTCCGGGTGAACCGCCGGGACGCCGCGTTGAAGATGATGCCCTGGAGCGGCATCGGCAGCGGGTCGGGGTTGCCCGGATCCTCCCACGCCTCGGTCCACGCGCTCCTGAGCTGGCGGGCGGGCTTGCCGGTCATCGCGCGCGAGCGCACGGTGTCGGTGGACTTGGCCTCCAGGAGGTTTTGTACCGAGACCTCGTGGGTGTCCGCCTCGGCGACGGTGAGCCACAGGCTGCCGGTCCACACCCCCTGCGCGCCGAGCGCCAGCGCGGCGGCCATCTGCCGGCCGCCGCCGATGCCACCGGCGGCGAGCACCGGGATGTCGGGGCCGACCGTGTCCACCACCTGCGGGATGAGCACCATCGTGGAGATCTCGCCGCAGTGCCCGCCGGCCTCGGTGCCCTGCGCGACCACCACGTCCACGCCCGCCTCGACCTGCTTCTGCGCGTGCCGGGGGCTGCCGCACAGGGCGCCGACCAGGACCCCCGCCGCGTGGCAGGCGTCGATGATGTCGGCCGGCGGCGGGCCGAGCGCGTTGACGAACATCTTCACCAGCGGGTGCTTCAGCGAGACCTCGATCTGCGCACGCGACTCCAGGTCCACGTTCAGCCCGGCCGCCTTGACCGGTCGGTCCGCCAACTCCGGGGGCAGCGGCGGGATGTTGTGCGTCTCCAGGAGTTCGTCGACGAACTTCCAGTGCCGCTCCGGGATCAGCTTCTCCAGGTTGGCGGGCAGCGCCGCCTCGCCGCCGCCCTTGCCGATGTAGGCCATCGGGATCGCCAGGTCGACACCGTACGGCTTGCCGTCGGTTTGCTCGTCGAGCCAGGCCAGCTCGACCTCCAGCTGCTCGGGGTCGAACGCGAGCGCGCCGAGGACCCCGAAGCCTCCGGCTCGGCTGACCGCCGCGACCACGTCGCGGCAGTGGGAGAACGCGAAGATCGGGAACTCGATCCCTAGCTTCGCGCAGATGGGGGGCTTCATCGGCACAACCTCCGGTCACCGGGTGAAGGCCCCAGAATAGGAAGGCTCCTTGACCAAATCAAGGTCAAGGAGCCTTACCATTTGCGCCGGGGCGGCACCCGCCCCGCTACGGCTTGTCGGTGCCGACCGCCCACATCGCGAAGTACTGCGCCGCCGCGCCGTACGCCTGGGCGAGGGCGACCTTCGCGCCGTCCACCTGATGCTCGCCGGCCGTACCCCGGACCTGGAGCGCCGCCTCCAGGAAGCGGAGCATGCCGGAGGCGCCGATCGGGTTCGAGGACAGCACGCCGCCGGACGGGTTGACCGGGAAGTCGCCGTCGAAGGCGGTCTCGCCCCGGTCGACCATCTTCCAGCCCTCGCCCACCGGCGCGATGTCGTGGCCCTCCAGCCACATCGGCTCGTACCAGGAGAACGGCACGTACAACTCGGCCACGTCGATCTGCCGGCGCGGGTCGGTGATGCCGGCCTGGCGGTACACGTCCCACGCGCAGTCGACGCCGGCCTGCGGGCGGATCGGGTCGCGGCCGTTGAAGGACGACGGCTCGGAGCGCATCGAGGTGCCCAGTACCCAGGCCGGCGCCCGCCCGTCGGCCGCCGCCGCGTCGCCGCCCGCCTCGTCGGTGAGCACGATCGCACCGGCGCCGTCGGAGGACGGGCACGACTCCAGGAAGTGCAGCGGGTCCCACATCATCGGCGACTCGCGGACCTTGTCGATCGAGATGTCCTTGAGCTGGAGATGCGCGTACTCGTTGCGCAGCGCGTTCTGCCGGTCCTTGACCGCCACCTGCCAGCCGATGTGCTCGGGCGCGCCGGACTTGCGGATGTAGGCGCGAATCCACGGCGCGAACGCGCCGCCCGCGCCGATCGAGCCGGACTTGCCGCCGCCCAGGCCGAATTGCGCGTTCCCCTCGGACTGCTTCTCCCACGCCACCGCCAGTACCCGCTTGTGGACACGGCTGCTGATCAGGTGGGAGGCCACGATCGCGGTGGATCCGCCCACGCTGCCGGCGGTGTGTACCCGGAACACCGGCTTGCCGGCGCCGCCGAGCGCGTCCGAGAGGTAGAGCTCGGGCTTCATCACGCCCTCGAAGATGTCGGGCGCCTTCCCGATCACCACCGCGTCGATGTCGCTCCAGGTCATCCGCGCGTCGTCGAGCGCGCGCTGGGCGGCCTCGCGGACGAGCCCGGCGATCGACAGGTCGTCGCGCCGCTTCTTGTGCTTGGTCTGGCCGATGCCGACGACGGCAACGCGCTCATGGGTCATCGGTTGTCACCTTCCAGGACACAGACGAGGTTCTGCTGGAGTGCCGGGCCCGAGGTGGCGTGCCCGAGCGTGCGCGAGCGCCCGTCGACGAGGATCGCCTCGGCCGCGTCGGCGATCCGGACCAGGCCGGTGGCCATCAGCGGGTTGCCGGTGAGCGCGCCGCCGGAGGGGTTGATCAGGACGTCGTCGGCCAGGCCGAGCGACTGCCGCAGGATCACCTCCTGCGCGGTGAACGGCGCCATCAGCTCGGCCACTTCGACACCGGCCACGCCGCCCGCGCGCGCCGCGGCGAGCCGGGTGGAGGCGGAGTCGGTCAGGTCGCGCAGGGCCGGGTTGTGCACCTCGCTGCGGTGGTCGATCCCGGTGATCCAGGCCGGGCGCTCGGTCAGTTCGGCGGCCCGCGGGCCGCGCACCAGGACCACCGCGCAGGCACCGTCCGAGATCGGCGGCAGGTCGCTCCTGCGCAGCGGGTTGCGCAGGTAGCCCTCGGCGAGCAGCTTGTCCACGTCCTGCTCGGCGGTGCGTACCTGCTGGTTCGGGTTGCCGGCCGCGTCCCGGCGCGAGCGCGCGGCGATCTCGGCGAGTTCGCGTTCGGTGCTCTTGCCGGACTCGATCAGCTGCCGGGCCTGGAGCGCGGCCAGCGAGACCGGGTCCAGGCCGAGCGGCGCGAGGTAGTACGGGTCGAGTTCGAGCGGGTAGATCGCGGCCGGGTCGCCGGTGGAGGACTTGCCCGAGCCCATCGCCACCGCGATGTCGATGTCGCCGTGCCGCAATCGCACCCACGCCTCGTACATCGCCCACGCGCCGTCCATCTCCACGTGCGACTCGTGGATCGGCGGCCAGGCGCCCATCGCGTCCAGGTTCGGCACAAACGAGAACGTGCCTCCGGAGATGTAGTCGCACGACCCCTGGCAGCTGAAGCCGATGTCGGAGCGCCGCAGCCCGACCTTGCCCAGCGCCTCGTCGACGACGATGAGCAACATCTCGGTCTCGGTGAGCTCCTGCCGGCGTACCGCCGGGAGCTGCGCGGTCGCGACGATCGCGATGTCGCTGTCCTGCCGCACTGCCGTCTCCCTTGTCTCGCCCGCCTTTTGACGTGTCGTCATTTTTGACCTGCCGTCATGTGACGCGTCGTCATCAGAACACCCGGTTCATGTATTGCTCGGCGGGCTCGTCCGGCTCGCCGGTGGGCCGCCAGCCCTTGATGAAGCCCGCGACGGTGCCCCAGCCCTTGCTGGTGATCTCCGCGGCGTCGCGTTCGGCCTCGGGCATCCACTCCGCTTGCACCCGCATGCCGACCCGGATCTCGGACACGGGGAGGTCCAGGATCTGCTGCTGGGCGATCACCATCTCGTCGCCTTCGAGCACGACCGAGGCGCGCGCGAACGGCTCGGTCTCCTTCTGCCCGGGGTACGGGGTGGGGGTGACGATGGTGTAGTTGGACACCACGCCCCGGTCGGGCAGGTCCTCGTCCAGCTCGGGACCGAGCCGGATGGCGTCCACAGAGCAGTAACCCCGGCCAAGGAAGACCCGGTTGCACTGCGGGCAGCGCTGGCCGGTCAGCTTGCCCGCGCGCAGGTTGCTCGCGTAGCGGACCAGGGTGGGCGAGAGCACGTCGGTGTAGGTGATCGTGGAGAAGTACTCCATCGTGGTCACCTCCTGCGCCTCGCCGGGCTCGCCCTCCGGGGCCTCGACCTGCTCGCCGGGGACGAAGCAGACGATGTCGTCGATCCGGCCCACGGGCTCGTCCCGCCAGCGCGGCGCGACCCGCATGCCGGTGTACACGGCGTCCTCGGCGCCCGCGTCGAGCACGTGCACCAGGTCGGTGTCGGCGCCGTCCAGGCGGATCAGGACGAAGGCGAACGGGCGGTCCAGCGGGTGCGATGCGATCGGTTCGGCGACCCAGGTCCAGGACCGGACGGTGCCGGCGGGGCCCACCTCGACGAAGTCGCGCGCGAGCTCGTTCCCGGTCTCCGGGTCGTACTCCATCGGCGGCACGATCACCCGCTCGCCGGAGCGGATGCCGACGATCCGACGGGCGGTCAACTCGGAGAAGAAGCGGCCCATGACCGGCCCGAGTGTGCGCTTGTAGGGGAACTGGATGGTACTGACGGTCTGTGTCGACACGGTCATCCTCTCGGCCTTGGAACGAGGTCGGCCACCGGCCGAACGATAGGTAAGGTTCCTTGACGAGGTCAATGGATAGCGAAAACATGTTCTCTCCGGGCCTGTTCGAGAGCCCGGGAGCGACGGGTCGACTCAGCAGTTTTGGATAAGTTTTCGGCCGGGCGGCGAACTAGCGTTGGGGACATGTTCACCTCGATCTTCCAATCACAGATCTTCGTCCTCGACCAGAACGAGGCACTCGACTTCTACGTGGGCAAGCTCGGCCTGGAGGTCAAGGCCGACGTCGACATGGGCTTCATGCGCTGGCTGACCGTCGGCATCCCCGGCGAGGCCGGCCGCGAGATCCTGCTCGAAAAGCCCGGACCGCCGTCGATGTCCGCCGAGACGGCCGACCAGGTGCGCGAGTTGGTGACCAAGGGGGCGATGGGCGGCTGGCTCATCTTCATCACCGAGGACTGCCGCAAGACCTACGAGACGCTGCTGGCCAAGGGCGTCGAGTTCACCGAGGAGCCCACCGAGCGGCCGTACGGGGTCGACTGTGGGCTGCGTGATCCGTTCGGGAACCGGATCCGGTTCACCCAGCCGAACAGCTGAGGACGCGGGCGCCCGGTCCGCCGCGGGCGGTCAGCCGCTCGGGCGGGACCAGGCCATCGTGAAACAGGTCGGTACCCGGGCGGCCACCGCCTGCTTGCGATAGGCGCGCGGTGAGCGGCCGACGATGTCGTGGAAGGTACGGCTGAACGTACCGGGGCTGGCGAAGCCGACCTCGAAGCAGATGTCGGTCACGCTGCGGTCGCTCTCGCGGAGCAGGAACATCGCCCGTTCGACCCGGCGCCGCTGGAGGTAACGATGCGGCGTCTCGCCGAAGGTGGCCCGGAAGGTGCGGGTGAAGTGCGCCTCGGACACGTGCGCGATGCGGGCCAGGGCCGCGATGTCCAGCGGCTGCGCGTACGCGCGGTCCATCGCGTCGCGGGCCCGCAACATGCGGCGGTTGGTGTCCTCGGTGGCACGGCTCACGGGGCCATCCCATCACGGTTTTGTCGATGGCCGGCCGCGTGGTCGACACACTCCGCCGGCGAGCCCGCTCCGGCTCCCGCCGGAGCGGCGCGCTCGTCGGTGTGCCGGTCGGGCGTCAGCGGCCGACGTGCTCGGCCAGGAAGTCCTCCCAGGTGCGGGTGCCGACGGTGGCCTTGTCGAGCGACAGGTTGACACCCGCGCGGTAGGCATGGCCGATCTTGCCGGGGATGCGGACCGGGAGGTGGAGGCGGCGCTTGCCGGCCGCGGCGAGGTAGCCGCGCGCGAGTTCGCCCATCGTGTAGACCTTGGGGCCGGTCAGGTCGGCGACCAGGCCCGACGGGGCGCCGAGGGTGAGTTCGACCATGCGCTTCGCGACATCGCGGCCGTCGACGGGCTGGAAGCGCAGGCCGCCCGGGTTGGGCACCACCGGGAACTTGGTCATCGAGCCCATCATCTTCAACACGAGTTCGTTGAACTGGGCGGCGCGCAGGGTGGTCCAGGGCAGCCCCGACCCGGTCACCGCCTGCTCCGCGCCGAGCTTGGCGCGGAAGTATCCGATCGGCATCGTGTTCGCGCCGATCACCGAGATGTACACGAGGTGCCGCACACCGGCGTCCTTCGCGGCGCGCACCAGGTTGCGGGTCGCCTCGTCGTCGCCCTTGGCGCCGCCGGCCAGGTGCAGCACGGTGTCGACGCCCTTCATCGCCTCGTCGATCCCCTCGTTCTTCAGCAGATCGGCGCGCACCTGCTCGACGCCGTCGGCCGAGGTGCCGCCGCGCCGGCTGAGCACGCGAACCTCGCGACCGGCCTCGCGCAGCTGCGGGACGATCAGGCTGCCGAGGGTGCCGGTACCGCCGGTGACCAGGATCGATGCGCTCATGACGACTCCTTCGAAACATCACCCCGGCTCGTTCCGGGGCCTCTGCTTCGTTGACGGAGCTCCCGCGAAAAGTGTGACTACGAATTTTCGAGCGGGTTCGGCACTCAAGCGCCGACCTGCGCCGATGGTGCCCGGTCGGGCTGCGTGGCAGGTGGCGGGACGGCGAACGCCGGCCGGGGTGATCGGCTGCCCGGCCGGCGTTCGAGGTGTGCTGTCGGGTCAGACGCTGACGCCGAAGTCCTTGGCGATGCCCGCGAGGCCGGAGGCGTAGCCCTGGCCGAGGGCACGGAACTTCCAGTCGGTGCCGGCGCGGTACAGCTCGCCGAACAGCATCGCGGTCTCGGTGGAGGCGTCCTCGGAGAGGTCGTAGCGGGCCAGCTCGACGTTGTCCGCGGCGTTCAGCACGCGGATGAACGCGTTGCGGACCTGGCCGAACGACTGCTTGCGGTTCTCCGCGTCGTAGACCGAGACCGGGAAGACGACCTTGTCCACGTCGGCGGGCAGGCCCGCGAGGTTGACCTTGATCTGCTCGTCGTCGCCCTCGCCCTCACCGGTGCGGTTGTCGCCGGTGTGCTCGACGGAGCCGTCCGGGGTCTTCATGTTGTTGAAGAACACGAAGTGCTGGTCGGAGTAAACCTTGCCGGTAGCGTTCACGACGATCGCGCTCGCGTCGAGGTCGAAGTCCTCGCCCGTGGTCGTGCGCAGGTCCCAGCCGAGGCCGACGACGACGGCGGTCAGGCCAGGGGCCTCCTTGGTGAGGGAGACGTTTCCGCCCTTGCTCAGGCTCACGGCCATGGATGGTGTCCTTCCAGAGGATGTCTGACGTCGCGGACGACGCTACTGCTACTGATCCGGACGTGCAGCAGGCACGCGTAAGTTCCCGAACACCCCGAAAGGGGCCGTCAAGGTGGCGGTGATCACGGGGTGCGACCCGGCGCCAGGTTATTGACGGTTCATCAGATCAGCCGTTCAATGGCTGGAACAAACAGGGATACGACTATTAGTCATATCCGGCTCACATCCAGCTTCGCACCCCTGGGGGCAGCCATGTCCAGCGCAACGACGCCGTCGGCCGGGATCGATCAGGCGCGGATGCGCCAGGTCATGGGGCACTTCGCGACCGGTGTCACCGTGGTCACGGCCATCCACGACGGCGCGCCGGTGGGCATGGCCTGCCAGTCGTTCACGTCGCTGTCGCTGGAGCCGGCCTACATCTCCATCGCCCCGGCGCTCACCTCGACGACCTACCCGAAGGTCCGCACCGCCGGCCGCTTCGTGGTCAACATCCTGGCCGAGGACCAGGAGGACGTGTGCCGGGCGATGGGCCGCAGCGGCGGCGACAAGTTCGCCGGCGTCGACTGGTCGCCCGCCGGCAACGGCGCGCCGCGGCTGGCCGGCGCGGTGGCCTGGATCGAGTGCGACATCGCGCACGAGTTGCCCGGCGGCGACCACGTGATCGTGATCGGCGCGGTGACCGCCCTGGACCTGCCCCGAGACACCGCCCCGCTGATGTTCCACAAGGGCCGCTACGCCCGCCTGGCCGCGTAGCCCGCCGGACGCGACCTCAGCCTCAGCCCCCGGCGCCCGGCAACAACCCGTCCGCCATCGCCACCGTGACCGCCGCGGTGCGGTCGTCGACGCCGAGCTTGTTGAACGTGCGCAGCAGGTGCGTCTTGACCGTGGCCTCGCTGATGTACAACTCGCGGCCGATCTCGGCGTTGGTCATCCCGCGCGCGACCAGACCGAGCACCTGCGTCTCGCGCGGGCTCAGCGCGTCGCGCACCGGTGCCTTCATCCGGGTGACCAGCTTGGCCGCCACCGGCGGCGCCAGCACCGTCTCGCCGCGCGCCGCCGCGCGGATCGCGGCGGCCAGTTCCACCCTCGGGGTGTCCTTGAGCAGGTAGCCGGTCGCGCCCGCCTCGACCGCGCGCACGATGTCGGCGTCGGTGTCGTACGTGGTCAGGATCAGCACATGGACCCCGGGCAGTTCGCGCACGATCCGCCGGGTCGCGGCGACGCCGTCGGTGCCGGGCATCCGCAGGTCCATCAACACCACGTCGGGCCGCAGTTCGGCGGCTCCGTCCACGGCCTGTGCGCCGTCCTCGACCGAGGCGACCACCTCGAAATCGGGCTCGGCCGCGAGCATGCCCGCGAGACCCTCCCGCACCACGGGATGGTCGTCGGCGATGAGCAGCCGGATCACTGCGGTACCTCCACGCGTACGGTCGTGCCCCGGCCGGGAGCCGAGACCACCTCGGCCTCTCCGCCGACCTGTGCGAGGCGGGCTCGCATACCGGGAAGACCGTATCCCCCCTTCCCCGGCCCCGGTTCGAAGCCCCGTCCGTCGTCCACCACGGTCAGCCTGGTGGCGAACGGCCGATAGGCCAGTTCCACCGCCACGGACTTCGCGTCGGCGTGCTTGCGGATGTTGGCCAGCGACTCCTGGAGCACCCGGACCAGCACCACCTGCACGGACGAGGACAGCTCGTACTCGGTGCCGGCGACCGCGAAGGAGGCGGCCACCTCCAACTCCTCGCCGAGCGCGGCGACGGTGCGGCCGAGCACCTCGGCGAGCGGTTCGGCCGGTTCGGAGCCCTCGGCCGGGCCCTGGGCGGCGACCAGCGCACGGGCCTCGGCGAGGTTGTCCCGGGCCACCCGCTCGGCCAGGTCCAGCCGTTTGCGGGTGGCCTCGGAATCGGAGTCCACGGTGATCCCGGCCGCCTGGACCAGCATCAGGATGCTGGTGAAGCCCTGGGCCAGGGTGTCGTGGATCTCGCGCGCCATACGCTCGCGCTCGACCCGGACCCCCGCCTGATGGTGTGTCTCGGCCAGCTCCGCCCGGGTGGCCTCCAACTCGCGCAGCAGCCGGCCGCGCTCCTCCACCCGGTCGGCCAGCCACTGGACCAGCCGGGCCATCAGGAAGCTGAAGCCGAGCACGACGACGACCTCCACCACGATGCCCGCCACCGCACCGTGCTCCCAGTTCGCCTTGCGCGCGCGCAGCGCGCCGTTCATCCCGAAGACGTAGGTGCTCAGCAACATCGCGGGGATCGTCGCCTCGACGAAGGTGAAGGTCAGCGGCATCAGCACGTACATCAGCACGATTCCCTCGGGATCGTGGAGGCTGAGCGCGGTCACCGCGACGTAGGCGATCGCGAGGTGGGCCCGGCCGCGCCGGTCCCACTGGGTCGGGTCCACGCCCGGCGGCACCATCACCCAGAACGACACGGGCATGACGAGCAGCACGACGTAGCACCACGGCGGCGCGTCACGTCCGGCGAACTCGACCGCGGTGATCGCCGCGAGCAGGAAGTAGGCACCGCGGTAGACGGTGGCCAGTTTGGCCCCGAAGGCCAACTCCTCCGCGTCCTGCGCGTCGGCGGTCGCCATGGTCACCGCTCGTTCTCGATCCACCTGAATGTCCTGATCCACACGACCAAGGCGACCACACCCCACGCGGCGAGCACCAGCGCCACCCGACCGAGCTCCCACGAGCCCGCCGGCTCCACCGTCTGGAATGTGTCCGGCAGGAAGACCGAGCGCATCCCCTGGGTCAGCCACTTCAGCGGAAACAGCGCCGCGAACTGTTGGACACCCTGCGGCAGTTGGCTCGGCTCGACGAACACGCCCGAGACGAACTGAAGCACCGTGAAGGGCAGGATGATCAGCGCCCCGTTGGCGCCTTTGCGCATCAGCCCGCTCGCGGCCAGGCCCAGCAGTGTGGCCACGGTCACGCCCAGGACGAACACCCAGGCGAAGGTCAGCCACCGCGTCGGGTCGTGCGGAAGGGTCAGGTCCAGGCCCACCACCCCGACCACGAGCAGCAGCGCGACCTGGGCCAGGCTGACCACGATCACCTGGGCGATCTTGCCCAGGAGGTACGCCGCCGGCGGCATCGGCGTGCCGCGCAGCCGCTTGAGCGTGCCGTCCTGGCGTTCGGCGGCCACCGCGAGCGCCAGGCCCTGGAATCCGGCGGAGACGATGCCGACCGCGATCATGCCCGCCGCGTGCACCTGGCTCTGGGCCACACCGGTGCCGTCCACCGTGCCGCCGCTGATCAGCGCGAGCAGTACCAGAAGCAGCACCGGCATCGCGAAGGTCACCGCCATCTGCTCGCGGTGTCGGGCGAACATCTTCAGTTCGAGGCGGGTCCGTGCCGCCACGACGGTTCCCATCGACATCGACATCACCGGGCTCCGATCAGGTCGAGATAGACGTCTTCCAGGGACGGTCGGGTCACGGTCAGTTCGGGTACCTCGCCGCCGAACCTGGCCGCGAGCCGGGCCACGTCGGCGGTCGGTTCGGCGGTGGCGAGTTCGTGCGTGCCCTCGGCGTCGCGCCAGCGCAGTACCGATCGGGCCAGGTGCCGGCCGCCGAGCCGCTCGGGGGTGTCCACGTCCACGACCCGCCCGGCCCGGATCACCCCCACCCGGTCCGCGAGGTGTTCGGCCTCGTCCAGGTAGTGCGTGGTGAGCAGGATCGTCGTCCCGGCCGCCCGCAGGCCCGCGATCAAGGCCCAGAACCGGCGGCGCACCTCGGGGTCGAACCCGGTGGTCGGCTCGTCCAGGAAGAGCAGTTCCGGCCCGCCCAGGATGCCGAGCGCGACGTCGAGGCGGCGCCGCTGCCCACCGGAGAGGGCGCCGGCGCGGGTGTCCCGCCTGTCGGTCAGCCCGACCGCCTCGATCACCTCGTCGGGATCGCGGGGCCTGGGGTAATAGTGCGCGAAGTGCCGCACACTCTCGCGCACGGTGAGCCCGGACACGTCCGCCGACTCCTGGAGCACGATGCCGATCCGGGCCCGCCACCGCGACCCGGCGCGCGCCGGATCCACGCCCAGGACGGCGACCTCGCCCGCGTCGCGCGAGCGGTAGCCCTCCAGGATCTCGGTCGTGGTGGTCTTGCCCGCCCCGTTCGGGCCGAGCAGTGCGAAGATCTCACCCCGGCGCACGTCCAGGTCCAGTCCGTCCACCGCTCGATGTCCGCCGTACGCGCGCCGCAACCCGCGTACCCTGATCGCCGTTTCCGCGCCGCCCGCCTCGCCCGCCGAGGCGAGTGTCCGTTCCGCTGTCATGCCTCGACGATGGCGCAGCGGGCTCGGGCGCCGGGACGTACGAACGACGGACGCCGGGTGTCCACCGAACGACGGACAGCGGTGCGGAAGCGCTCGACGGGTCAGCCGGCCGGGACCGGTTCGGCCGCCGGCTCCCGGTCGCGCATCCGCCACGCGCACACCACCGCGACCACCATCAGCCCGGCCGCGCCCGCGAACACCAGGTCGACACTGTCGACGAACGCCGCGACCGCGTCGGCGTGACGGCCCGGCTCCAGGCGCGGGATCGCGGAGATGTCGCCGACGTCGCTCTTCGCCGCGAACGCGCGGCCCAGCAGCGTGCCGAACAGCGCCACGCTCAGCGTGCCGGTGAGCGACTGGAAGAACCGGATGCCGGTGGTGGCGACACCCAGGTGCTCCGGCGGCGCGGCCTGCTGTACGGCCGCGATCGCCCGCCCCACCAGCTGCCCGAATCCCAGTCCGAGCACCAGGAGTTCGCCGCGCAGCACCCACCACGAGGTGTCCGTGCCGAGCAGCGCCAGTCCGGCGAACGCGACGGCGGTGAGCGCGGTGCCGACCATCAGGCCGGTCCGGGTCCGCCATGGGAGCCTGGTCCCGACGATGCCCGCGACCATCATCCCGATGGCCATGAAGGCCAGGTAGGAGCCCGCGTGGGTGGCGTCCACGCCGCGCGCCAGTTGGAGGTACATCATCAGGTAGACCATCGTGCCCAGCATCCCCGCGCCGGTCAGCCCCTGGAGCAGGAACCCGTTGCGGATGTAGGTGTCGCGGAACAGCGACAGCGGCAGGATCGGCACCGCGACGGTCGCCTGGCGGTACACGAACAGCGCGAGCCCCACGGCCGCCGCGACCAGCAGGCCGAGGATGGTGGCCGAGTCCCAGGCGTATTCGGTGCCGCCCCACTGGCAGGCCAGCAGGAGCGCGCTCGCGAACACCGCGACCAGCGCCGCGCCGACGAAGTCGATCCGGGTCTCGGCGGCGGTGACGCGGGGCAGCCGCAGCGCCCACAACGCGCCGGCGATGATCAGCACGCCGAGCGGGACGTTGACGAAGAAGATCATCCGCCAGTTGCCGTGGTCGGCGAACAGCCCGCCGACGAACGGCCCGAGTGCCATCCCGCTGCCGCCCAGGATGCCCGCGAGCGCGCTCGGCCCGGTCTTGTCGCCCGGCTTGCGCAGGTGCGCCATGACCACCATGGTCACGCTCATCAGCCCGCCGGCGCCGATGCCCTGGACCGCGCGGAAGGCGATCAGCTGGGTCATCGTCCGCGCCATGCCGCACAGGACCGAGCCGACCAGGAAGAACACGATCGCGGCGAGGTAGACCCGCTTGGCGCCGAACGCGTCGCACAACCGCCCGTACAGCGGCAGCACCACGCTCGCGGCCAGCGAGAACGCCGCGACCAGCCAGGCGACATGGTCCACGCCGTGCACCGGGTCGAGATCCCGAACAATCGGGACGATCGCGGCGGAAACGATGTTCTGGTCGAGGATCGCCAACACCATCGTCAACAGGCACAGCACGGTGCCGGCGCGGCGTTGGAACTCGGTCATGGCGGAGGCGGGCAGGTTCGTCGGCGGGGCCTGCGGTGGCTTCTTCGGCGGGTTCGGCACCGATGCCCGTGTCGTCGTCATGGCAGGACCATAGAGGCGATTTTTGTATCGGGTCAATCTTTAATCCCGATCAATTTTTCATCCTGGTACAGTCATGCCATGACCCAGGAACTCGGCCTCCGCGAGCGCAAGAAGATGGAGACGCGGATCGCGCTGTGGCGCACGGCCATGCGGCTGTTCCTCGAACGCGGGTTCGACAATGTGTCCGTGGCCGAGATCGCGGCGGGCGCGAATGTGTCCAAGATGACCGTCTTCAACTACTTCCAGGCGAAGGAAGAACTGGTCCTGGGCCCGATGACGGCGCACGTCGGGGAGCCCGCCGAGGTGGTTCGGGAGCGGGGCGCGGGCGAGACCCCGGTCGACGCGCTGCGTCGGCACTTCCTGGACGCGCTGCGCGAGCGGAACCCGGTGGCCGGGCTGAACGACGACCCGCAGATCCTCGGCGTGCACCGGTTGATCCTCGACACGCCGTCGTTGCGGCACGGCGCGATGGCCGTACGCGAACGCAACGAGCACCTGCTGGCCGCGGAGTTCGAGCGGGAGCTCGCCCGCCCGGGGGACCTGGCCTGCCGCCTGGCCGCGAACCAGATCCTCAATGTGCGGCAGATCCTGATCGCCCGGACCATCGAACGGCTGGCCGCCGGGGCGAGCGCCGACGAGGTGTACCCGGTGGCGGTCGCCGAGGCCGAGGAGGCGTTCACGCAACTCGCCGACGGGCTCGGCGGTTTCTGTACGCGCGACGGGGTGCCGAGCGATCGGGGCGAACCGCGCGGAATGTGACCGATTCCGCAGTTTGCCGCAACCGGTTCGGTGGGAGCATGGCCGGGTCGGGGGGAATCGTTCGCGAAGGGATCTCGGATGACTGCGCAGGCTGAGGTGACGGCCGATCGGAACCCGTCCGGAGCAACGGAACCCACGCTCTTCGATCCGACCGTCGCGGCGCCGCCCCTGGTCGACGTGGCGCGCCTGGGGTTCGAGGGTCCGCTGGCGGCGAGCGCGGCCGCGTGGGCCGAGGACGCGGTGTACTGGGAATACACGAAGGCGGCCAACCCGATCGGCTCGGGCCACACCACGCCCGTCCCGGTGCGGCGTTTTCCGGCCGAACTGCACACCGGCGGCGACACCCGGGTGGTCCCGCTCGACCTCGCCGAGCCGATGCGGATCGAGGGCGGCCCGGCGACCAGTCCGGCGCTGCTGGCCAACTTCGTCCGGATCAACGCGGGCGACCGGCTCGCGGTGCGGCCCAACGCCACCTCGCAGCTGTACTACGTGCTGTACGGGCGCGGCCTGTCGCTGGTCGGCGGCCAGGCCGTGGAGTGGGAGAAGGGCGACTTCCTGGTCCTGCCCGACCTGGGCGAGATCACCCACCACGCGACTCAGGACGCCGTGCTCTATTGGGTGCACGACGAGCCCTTGTTGCGCTACCTCGGGGTGGTGCCGAGCAAGGCCCGGTTCCGGCCGACCAAGTTCGCCCGGCATCGTGCGGTCGAGGAACTGACCCGGATCGCCGAGGCGCCGGGCGCCAACGCCAAGAACCGGGTCAGCGTGCTGCTCAACACGGTCGACCAGGACCGGACGCTGACCGTCACCCACACCCTGTGGGCGATGTTCGGCCTGCTGCCGGTGGATCAGATCCAGCGCCCGCACCGCCACCAGTCGGTCGCGCTCGATCTGATCCTGGACTGCGAACCGGGCTGCTACACGCTGCTCGGCGACCGGCTGGACGAGCGCGGCGACATCGTCGACCCGCTGCGGGTGGACTGGGAACCGGGCGGCGCGTTCGTCACCCCACCCGGGAAGTGGCACGCCCACCACAACGAGTCGGGCAGCCCGGCGCACCTGATCCCGATTCAGGACGCGGGGCTCCAGACGTATCTGCGCAGCCTGGACATCCGCTTCAGCGACCGGCGCTAGCGACCGGGCGACCCCGCCGTGCCCCTCCCCGAGGCGGGAAACCCCTCACGGAGGGGCGCGGTCGGAGCGAGGGTCCCTCAACCATGGGGCGGTGCGGAACCCGCTCGGTCGGTGTGTCCGTCGTCTTCCACATGACGAGGGGGATTCCGTCGCGCGGGCAGGTTGGGGAGCCACCGCGCAGCGATGAGTCGGGGGGCCTGTCCTTCCGTGTGTCGGGGCCTACCCAGGTTTTGGGTCCCGACGGACGCGCGTTGAACATCGGACCCAGGCGGCAGCGGGAATTGCTGACCCTGCTGCTGCTCCGGCCGGGGGTGGCCGTGCCGGTGGAGCGCCTGGCCGAGGAATTGTGGAACGGGCGTCCGCCGCCCGGGGCCCGGTCCACGCTGCACGCCTATCTGTCCGGCCTGCGCCGGGTGTTGGAGCCGGGGCGGCGGGCGCCCTACCGCCTGTTGACTACGCGCGATGACTCCTACGCCCTGGACGTGCCGGCCGAGAGCCTGGACGTGGCGCGGCTGTGCGCGCTGACCGACGCGGGGCGCGCGGCCGGTGCGGTGGGGGCGTACGAACGGGCGGACGAACTGCTGGGCGAGGCACGCCTGTTGTGGCGGGGCGAGCCGTTCGCCGAGCTGGCCGACCACGACGCGGCCGAGTCCGAACGGGCCCGGCTGGTCGAGGAGTACACCTCGCTGCGCGAGGACGCGGCCGAGTACCGGTTGGCGATGGGCGCGCACGCGTCGGCGATCGGCGACCTGATGTCGCTGGTCAGGGCGCACCCGCTGCGGGAGCGGCCGAGGGCGCAACTCGTGCTCGCCCTCTACCGATCCGGCCGGCAGGCGGAGGCGCTGCAGGTCCTGGAGGCGGGTCGCCGGTTGTGCGCGGAGGAACTCGGCCTGGATCCGGGCCCGCGCCTGCGCGACCTCCAGGCGGCCATCCTGCGCCAGGACCCGGCGCTGAGCGCGCCCCCGCGCCCACCGGCGCCCGCGCCGATCTGCCGGCACCGCCGCCCCCTCGTGGGCGGCCGGGCCCATCACCCGCGCCCGCACCGGGATTCGCCGCACCGACGACGTTAGAGCGTGTCTTCAATCTCCCGGCGGCCGAAAACGGACGGGTGGTGTCCGAGGCCGCGAGCCTCGGACACCCTCGCCCACAACCTTCACACACAGCCTGTGGACAACCTTGTCGTCAGCCTTCGTCGACCACGGGCGGCTCGGGTGGGTCGGTGCGGTGGAAGTGGAACGTGCAGTGGGTGTCGCCGTGGCCGATGGTGCCGGCGCGCTCGAAGCGCAGACCGTGTCGGTTCGGGTCGATGGCCCGGATCCAGTTCAGGTCGAAGGCACACATCGCGGGCGTCAACTCCGGGGCGGAATTGGCGACCAGCACGTCGTGGTAGAAGCAGCGGTGGATGTCGAGGAGGTAGCGCCGATCGTCGTCCGCCGGGCGGACGAAGGTGAAGGTCCGGCCGAAGGACTCCTCCTCGCGGGACTTCGACAGCGCGACGATCGCCGCGAACGGGTCGGGCGCGGCATCGAGCATCGCCGCGGTGGCCGCCTCGGTGATCGCGCCGAGCGGTTCGACGATCGCGTCCCGGACGAGGGCGACGGCGTCGTCGCGATCCAGGTGCGGCCGCAGGATCCGGTACGCCGCGACCAGCGCGAGGGTGATCCGCAGGTTGTGCCGGGACGGCTCGTCGTCGATCAGATGCGCGTTGGCGACTTGGAGTTCGCGGTGCAGCGCGGTCAGATCGTCCGTGAGGCACTCCGGCAGGCCCCGCTCGCGAACCGCGTTCGCGATGTGCGCGACGAATGCCTCCAGCACGAGCGTGGTGTCCCGCTCGGCGTCCGGCGTATACCCGCCGTCGCCGAAGGTGTCGTGGTCGGTGGTCATCATGGTCCTTCCGAGACAGGCTCGGATGCGGGAACACGACCGCACACCGCCGAGGCGGAGCCGCGCCGAACCCGCATGCCGAGCGAGCCCGACAGCACACTCCACCGACCGACCCGGCGCTGACGAACTTCCTTGTGAAGATGGCGTATTGCCGGCACCAGCCTACGACGTCCGGCCGGCCGCGGGTCAGTCGGCCCAGGTGTAACCGACATAGTTCTCGGCCAGCGCGGCCATCGCCGCATCGGAGTCGGCCGTATACGCCAACTGCGCCTCCTGGCACCGCCGTTCGAACGCGTCCGCATCCCCGCGCGCATGCAACAACGTCGTCATCCAGTACGAGAACTGCTCCGCCCGCCACACCCGTCGCAGACACGCGTCGCTGTAGCCGTCGAGCCCCACCCGCGACCCGGCCAGGAAGAACTCCTCACACGCCCGCGCCAGCACCCGCACGTCGGCCATCGCGAGATTCAACCCCTTCGCCCCCGTGGGCGGCACGATGTGCGCCGCGTCGCCCGCCAGGAACAGCCGCCCGAAGCTCATCGGCTCGGCCACGAAGCTCCGCATCGGGGTGATGCTCCGCTCCCTGATCGGCCCCTCGTCCAGCGTCCAGCCCGGCAGCGCCAACCGCTCGCGCAACTCCGCCCAGATCCTCTCGTCCGGCCAGTCGGCGAGATCCGCGTCCGGGTCCACCTGGAGATACAGCCGGCTCACCGCACGCGAGCGCATGCTGTGCAGCGCGAACCCCCGCTCGCTGTAGGCGTAGATCAGATCGTCGGTGGACGGCGCCACATCCGCCAGGATGCCCAGCCACGCGAACGGATGGACCCGCTCGTGAATCTTCAGCACATCCGCCGGAATCGCCCCGCGCGAGACCCCGTGGAACCCGTCGCACCCCGCCACCAGGTCACACTCCAGCACCTCCTCCACACCGTCGCGCAGGAACCGCACGCGCGGCGCGTCGCCGTCGATGCCCTCGATCGCGGTCACCGGCGCGTCGAAATACATCCGCGCGCCCTCGGCGACCCGCTTCGCGATCAGGTCCTTGACGATCTCGGTCTGCCCGTACACGGTCACCGACCGCCCCCCGGTCCGACTCGGGAAGTCGATGTGCCGGTCCCGACCGGCGAAGCGCAGATGGATCCCGTGGTGGACCAGCCCCTCACGATCCAGCCGGTCCGCCGCGCCGGCCTCGCGCAGCACGTCGACCGTGGCCTGCTCCAGCATGCCCGCCCGCTGCCGGCCCTCGCAGTACGCGCGATCGCGCGCCTCCAGCAACACCGCGTCGATCCCACGATCGTGCAGCAGTTGCGACAGCAGCAGACCCGCAGGCCCCGCACCGATGATCGCGACCCGTGTCCGCATCCGCCCGCTCCTCGTCCCGCCCTACCCGATCCGCCTCAGGCTCGCCCATCGTGGGCCCGGCCGGGCCGCCCGCCTTCCGGTGGCCGGAAGCCGGTGCCCCCGGTCGAGTTTGCTCGGCGCGGACCCGGCAAGGGATGGGATGTCGAGCACGGGCGGATACCTCCGCTATGGGGAGTACATCCGCTGTTCCACCGAATGGCACGATCCGAGATCCGACACTTCTGGAGTCCCCGTGAACACGGCAGCGACCATCGTCCTGATCGTGGTGATCGTCGTCCTCCTCGCCGGCGCGGCCGTCCTCGTGGGCCGCCCGATGATGCGACGCAAGCACCTGCAAGGCCGCTTCGGCCCCGAGTACGACAAGGCGGTCGAACAGTACGGCGACCGACGCGTGGCCGAACGCCACCTGGTCGATCGCGAGCGCAAGCATCGGGACCTCGACCTCAAGCCCCTGGAGCCGGCCGCGCGGGAGCAGTACGCCACCGAGTGGACCGACGTCCAGGAACGGTTCGTGGACGCCCCCGGCGACGCGGTGGCCGAGGCCGACGCGCTGATCACCCGGCTGATGCACGAGCGCGGCTACCCGACCGGCGCACACGACACGCGGATCGAACTGCTGTCCGTGGAGCATGGCCACACCCTCGAGCACTACCGCCAGGCGCACGAGATCGCCCGACTCAACGAGGCCGGGCGCGCCGAGACCGAGGACCTGCGCCAGGCGATGATCCACCACCGGGCCCTGTTCGACGACCTGTTGGGGCAGACGTACCGCCCCAGGAACAGCGCCGCGTCCAGGAGCACGCACGACCATCGGACCGGCACGACGGACCCGACGGGCACGAGCGGCACGAGCGGTACGACCACGACACCGGCCGAATACGACACGCGGGCACCCCGATTCGACACCACGAAGCCGGAGACCCGCTGACCGGGTACACACCCGGGTAGGCATGGACAAAGCGGAAGACGAATCGGAAGACCGACCACACCGGAGCGGTCCCGAACGGGGACGCTCGAAGGAACGGCGCCACGGCCAGTCGTACCGGACGAGAGGACCCAGACCGATGCGCAAGACGAACTCCCCAAACGCGCCGGGCACTTCCGGCGCCCCACCGGAAGACGCGCCCGTCGTCGAGCGCGACGACCGCGACCGCGCCGCCCGCCAGGCCCGGATCACCGACGGCGCCGGCCCGATCCCGCCCGCGCCGACCGACCCGCCGCCTGCCCCGGCCGCCGACCTCCCGCACCGCCAGCACGACGATGTGGAGCCGTACGGGACCTCGGTCCTGCCGGTGCGCGGCGCGGGCAAGAGCAGCACGGCACCGGCCGCGGCCGGTGCCGGGACGCGCAGTGCGAGCGGTCGCCAACCGGCCGCGCGGCGCACCCCCGCGCGCCGCACCGTCACCGGCGACGCGCTGGTCGACCGGGACACCGGCGAGGAGTTGAACGCCCGCTTCCGGGACACCCTGTCGACCTTCGTGGACAGCCCCGCCGAAGCGGTCTCCGACGCCGACGAGGTGACCGCGCAGGTGGCCAAGCTGGCGACCGACGCCATCCAGGCCCGACGCGCCGAGCTGGAGCAGCTGCGGCGCGAGGCCGGGGACGACACCGAGCAACTGCGGCTCGCCCTGCAGAAGTACCGGGCCTTCGTACAGGTGATGCTCAAGCTCTGATGCTCAAGCTCTGAGGACGTGAGCACCGATGGGGACTGTCACCCACGTGGGTGACAGTCCCCACCCGCGCCCTCGTCCGCGTCGGCGCCGATGTCCCCACTCCCGGACCAGTGCAGCGCCACGTCCCGCGACAGTGCCCGGGCCGCCGTGGTCACCGTCGGCACCAGCCGCCGCAGGTCGGCCGTACGCCGCCCGGTCACCAGGGACAACGCCGCGATCACCGTGTCGTGCCGATCCCGGATCGGCGCCGCCACCGAGTGCGCGCCGACCGTCATCTCCCCCGACGTGGTGGCCACTCCGGTGCGCCGGACCTCGGCCAGACACACACGCAGCCGCTCCGGATCGGTGATGGTGCGCTCGGTGTGCGCGGCCAACGGCTGTGCCAGCACCCGCTCGCGCAACTGCCGGGGCGCGTAGGCGAGCAATACCTTGCCGACCCCGGTGGCGTGCAGCGGCAATTCCACACCCACCCGGGTGACGATCGGCATCGAGCGGGTGCCGCGCAGGCGTTCCAGATACAGCGCCTTGCCGTCGCGCAGCACCGCGAGCTGCACGTTCTCGTGGGTCGCCTCGTACAGGTCCTCCATGTGCGGCAGCGCCAGATCGCGCAGATCGGTCGCGGCGTGCGCCTGCGCGCCGATGTGCCACAGCTTGACCCCGACCCGATACGACCCGTCGTCCAGCCGCTCCAGAAAACCCCCGCCGACCAGCTCGGCGACCAGGCGATGCCCGGTGGCGAGCGCCAGATCGGCCCGCCGGCACACCTCCGTCAGGGTCAACCGGCCGTCCCCGGCCGCGAACGCGCCGAGGATGGCCATCACCTTGCCGGTCACCGTGACGGGCGTCATCGGCGGCCCTCCCTCACTCGCCCAGCTCGGCCCGGACCCGCTGCGCCACCGCGAAGGCGCTGTTCGCCGCCGGCACGCCGCAGTAGATCGCGGTCTGCAACAGCACCTCCTTGATCTCGTCCCAGCTCAGGCCGTTGGTCCGGGCCGCCTTCAGGTGCATCGCGAGTTCGTCGAGGTGGTGGCCGGCCACCAGGGCGGTGAGGGTGACGCAGCTGCGGGTACGGCGGTCCAGGCCGGGCCGGGTCCAGATCTCGCCCCACGCGTAGCGGGTGATCAGGTCCTGGTAGTCGGCGGTCAGTTCGGTGGTACCCGCGACCGCCCGATCCACATGCGCGTCGCCCAGCACCTCGCGCCGCACCCGCATCCCGTCGGCGTGGCTCATCCCCGTACCCCCGCCGTCAGGTGCGCCAGCATCGCCGAGGTGACCGCCTCGGCCTGCTGGATGTTCGCCAGGTGCGCGGCGTCGGCGACCTCCACCAGCGTCGCGCCGGGGATGCCGGCGGCCAGCTCGCGGGCGTGTTCGAGCGGCGTGGACGGATCCCGCTCGGCGCCGATCACCAGCGTGGGCGCGCTGATCCGGCCCAGTTCGGCGCGCAGGTCGTAGCCCGCGAGCGCGTCGCAACAACCGGCGTAGCCCTCCGGCGGGCAGGCGTACAACATCTCCAGGATCCGCCGCACCGCGGCCGGCTCCCGCTCGATGTACTCCGGGGTGAACCAGCGCCGGATCACCGTGTCGGCGAGTTGCCGCATGCCCTGCGCGCGCACCGTCGCGGCCCGCTCCCGCCAGCCCTCGGGCTCGCCGAATCGCGCCGAGGTGCAACACGCGATCAGCCCGGTCAGCCGTTCGGGATGATGTACGCCCATCCACAGGCCGACCGCGCCGCCGAGCGAGACCCCGGCGTAGGCGAACCGCCTGATCCCGTACGAGTCGGCCAGCGTCAGCACGTCGCCGACCAGGTCGGCGATCGAGTCGGTGCCCGGTACCGGATGCGAGCGACCGTGTCCGCGCAGGTCGTAGCGCAGCACCCGGTGCTCCCTGGACAACTCCGGGATCTGCGCGTCCCACATGCCCAGTTCGGTGCCGAGCGAGGGGCCGAGGATCACCACCGGGGCGTCGGCCGGGCCGTCGAAGCGGTGGTTGAGCGTGGCGATCGTCATGTGACCTTCTCTTGGAACCGGAACACGGTGCGGTGGTGCGCGAGCGCCCGATCGATCAGGGCCGGGGTGGAGCCGAGATGGCCGGCGGGGTCGAACAGCGTCTCGTCGGCCTCCCCCAGCACATCACGAAGGTGCCGGCCGGTTCGCGCCGAGGTCCGGGAGGCGTCGGTGAGCAGCCGGCGAGCCTGCGTCGCGCCGTGCTCGGCGGTCAACGCGGCGACCAGCCGCTCGGACACGATCCGCCCTCCGGTCAGCTCCAGGTTGGCCCGCATCCGGTCCGGGAAGACGGCCAGCCCCTCGGCCAGTTCGGCCGCCGTCGAGGCCGCGCCGCCCGCCAGACGCAGCGCCGCGCGCAGCGGCTGCCACTCGGCGTGCCAGGCGCCGGCCGGGCGCTGGTACTCGGCGCCCGCCGCCGAGGCGGCCAGGATCGAGACGTAGCCGGGCACCTGCCGGGCGGCCGAGACGATCAGCACCGACAGCACCGGGTTGTGCTTGTGCGGCATCGCCGAGGAGCCGCCGCGCCCGGCGCCGGTCGCCTCCGCCACCTCGCCCACCTCGGTCTGCCCGAGCAGCGCGACATCGCCGGCGAACTTGCCCAGCGCGCCGGTGATCCGGGCGAGCGCACCGGCCAGGTCCAGGATCGGGGCGCGCAGCGTATGCCAGGGCAACACCGGTTCGGCCAACCCCAGTTCCTCGGCGAACGGAGCGAGCAGCGCGACCCCGTGCGCACCGAGCGCGGCCAGGGTGCCCGCCGCGCCGCCCAGTTGCGCGGGCAGCGCGGCGCGGACCGCGCGGGTGTGCGCCCAGGCGTCGGTGACCGCGACGCACCAGCCGGCCGCGACCAGCCCGAACGTGGTCGGCACCGCGTGCTGGGTGAGCGTACGACCGGCCTGGAGCGTGTCGCGGTGCCGTTCGGCCAGGTCGGCCAGCGCGGCGGCGGTGCGGGCCAGGTCGGGCAGCGTGGTGTCCAGGGCGCGGGCGGCGACCAGCATCGCGGCGCTGTCCACGATGTCCTGGCTGGTCGCGCCCAGGTGCACGTGGTCGGCGGCGGCCGGGTCGAGGGCGCGCACCGCCGCTTGGAGGTCCTGGACGAGCGGGACCACCGGGTTGCCCGCGCCGCGTGCGCGACGGGCCAGGTCGACCGGGTCGAACGTACGCCGGGTGCCCGCCTCGATCGCGGCGGCGGCCTCGGCCGGGATCAGCCCGATCCGGGCCTGGGCCCGGGCCAGCGCGGCCTCCACGTCGAGCAGCGCACGCAGGTACGCGGCGTCGCTCGTGGCCGCCTCGACCGGCGTCCCGGCCCGGACCGGTTCGAGCAGCCCCGCGTCGACCTCGTCGTACGCGGGGTCCGGGTCGTGGTCGGGCACGGCGTCACGGCCGGCCACGGGGTCACGGTCACACGGCAAGGAAAACGGTCTCCTGTTCGCCCTGGATGTGCACATCGAAGCGGTAGGCTCCCGATTCCTCCCGCACGGCGATCAGCGTCTCATGCCGGCTCGCCGGAACCAGCGCGAACAGCGGGTCCGCGTGGCGGTCGTCCTCGGGGAAGTACACCCGGGTGACCGCTCGGCGCAGCATGCCGCGCGCGAACATCGACATGGCCAGGTACGGGTTCGCGTCGGCCCCGGTCGCGCCGGGCCGAACCGTGCTGAACGCGTAGCGGCCGAGCCGGTCCACCGCCGCCCGCCCCCACCCGGTGAAGGTCACCCCGTCGCGCGCGAAGGAGCCGGGTGCGCGCGGGATCCGGCCCGCCGCGTCGGCCTGCCAGATCTCCACGACGGCGTCCGGGACCGGCACACCCGCGCCGTCGTACACCGTGCCGTGCACCCGGATCGCGCCGGGCGTGTGCGGCGGGACCAGGTCCGGGCCGCCGGCGAAGGGCAGCGCGTAGCCGAAGAACGGCCCGACGGTCTGCGACGGGGTGAGCCCGCCGTCCGGATTCGGCGTGCCGCCCTCGGCGCCGATCGGCCAGGTGTTCATCGGCGGGGTGTCCATCGGCCGGGTGTCCATCGGCGAGGTGCTCATCGGTCCTCCATCGGGGTCGCGCTCGCGCCGCCGAGCACGATGTCCCACCGGTAGCCGAGCGCCCACTCGCTCACGGTGGTGTCCATGTCGAAGCCGGCGATCATCCGGCGCCGGGCCCGCTCGTCGCGCACCGAGTTGAAGATCGGGTCGTAGGCGAACAGCGGGTCGCCCGGGAAGTACATCTGGGTCACCAGGCGCTGGGTGAAGGCGGTGCCGAAGAGCGAGAAGTGGATGTGCGCGGGACGCCAGGCGTTGTGGTGATTGCCCCACGGGTACGCGCCGGGCTTGATCGTGACGAACCGGTAGCGGCCCTCGTCGTCGGTCAGACAGCGGCCGGCGCCGGTGAAGTTGGGGTCGAGCGGGGCGGGGTGACGGTCGGCCTTGTGCGGGTAGCGGCCGGCCGCGTTGGCCTGCCACAGCTCGACGAGTTGCCCGCGCAGCGGCCGACCCGACTCGTCCAGCACCCGGCCGCCGACCACGATGCGCTCGCCGAGCGGTTCGCCGACGTGTTGTGCGGTGAGGTCGGCGTCGAGCGGGTGTACGTCGGCAGCGCCGAACACCGGGCCGGTGCACTCGGTGGCGCCGCTCGGCGGGACCACCAACGGCTGCCGGGGGCTGCGCAGTTCGGTGCTCCGGTAGGCGGCGAAGTCGAACTCGGGGAGGCGGCGCGGGGGTTGGGGTGCGCGGCGGTCCGGTCGGCCGTCGGTGCGGTCGTGCGGGGTGGTCATCGGGCGTCTCTCCTCAGTTCTCCACCGTGACGGCCAGGCCCTGGCCGACGCCGATGCACAGTGCGGCCATGCCCAGGCCGCCGCCCCGGCGACGCAACCGGTGCGCGAGCGTGCCCAGGATCCGGGCGCCGGACGCGCCGAGCGGGTGGCCCAGCGCGAGCGCGCCGCCGAGCGGGTTGACCACGGCCGGGTCCAGCTCGGGCCATTCGCCCAGGCAGGCGAGCGCCTGGGCGGCGAACGCCTCGTTGAGTTCGACCGCGTCCAGGTCGGCGAGGCCGCGACCGGCCCGGGCCAGCGCGCGGCGGCCCGCCTCGACCGGGCCGATGCCGAACCGGCGCGGGTCCACGCCGTGCACGCCGCTCGCGGTGATCCGGGCCAGCGGCTCGCGGCCGATGGCCCGCAGTCCCGCCGCGTCGGCCACGAGCAGCGCGGCGGCGCCGTCGTTGAGCGGCGAGGCGTTGCCCGCGGTGATCGTGCCGTCGGGGCGGAACGACGGCTTCAGCCCGGCCAACACCTCCGGGGTGCTGCCGGGCCGGACCGACTCGTCCCGGACCAGGTCCACGCCGGGGACCGGGACCACCTCGTCGGCGAACGCGCCGGCGGCCCATGCGGCGGCGGCCCCGGCGTGCGACGCGGCGGCGTAGGCGTCCTGCGCCTCCCGGGTCACGCCGTATTCCGCCGCCAGTTGCTCGGTCGCCTCGCCGAGGCCGACGGTCCACTCGGCGGGCATGCGCGGATTGACCAGGCGCCAGCCGAGCGTGGTCGAGTGCAGCGTCTCGTGGCCGGTGGGATAACCCCGGCCGGGCTTGGCCAGCACCCACGGCGCGCGCGACATCGACTCGACCCCGCCCGCGACCACGATCGAGGCATCGCCTACCGCGACCGCGCGGGCCGCCTGGATCACCGCCTCCAGGCCGGATCCGCACAGCCGGTTCACCGTGACGCCGGGCACCGAGGTGGGCAGTCCGGCGAGCAGCACGGCCATGCGCGCCACGTCCCGGTTGTCCTCGCCGGCCCCGTTGGCGGCGCCGAACACCACGTCGTCGATGCGCTCCGGGTCCAGATCCGGCGCCCGGTCGAGCAGGGCGCGCAGCACGGTCGCGGCCAGATCGTCCGGCCGCACCCCGGCCAGCGCGCCGCCGTGGCGACCGATGGGCGTGCGTACGGCGTCCACCAGATAGACGTCCTCGAGCCCGTTCATGCGCTCTCCCCTGCGGCGGCGATGTCGTACCGCCCACCGTGCCGCCTGACGCCCACCCGCCGGGCGCCCGGATTCCGCTCAGCGGAAGCGCACACCCTCGACCGGGGTCGAACATTTGCCCGGATCGGGCCCCACTGACGGCCCCCACGGGACTAGCCTTCGATCGCCCGTCGCGGCGGCGCGGCGCGGCACACACCCACGGGGAGGACCGGCACATGGCAATGCGCAAGGCGACCATGCAGCGGCAGGTCGCGGAGGTGGTGGCCGCGGCCGTGCCCGGCGACGAACCGCTGTGCACGATGTTCGTGGTCCGCGGGCCGAACCCGATGTTGTTCGCGCTCTTCGGCGGCATCGGCGCGCTGATCGGGGCTTCGATGTCCGACTACTACTTCTTCACGGTCACCCGCCAGGGGGTGCTGTTCCACCGCGCGAGTTCGCTGAGCAGCAGGCCGAAGGAGGTGGCCTACGCGCTGACCCACGCGCAGGCCGGGGCACTGCTGAGCGGGCTGGAGACGAAGACGACCTGGAGCCGGATGTTCTTCCACTTCCCCGGCAAGGACAAGCCCGCCAAGCTCAACTTCCCGCGCCCGTGGCGCACGGAGGGCGAGTGGATCTTCCGCTACCTCACCGACGCGTACGCGGCGTCCGGCGGCGTGCCGCAGGGCGGCGGCCACCCGGCCCAGGTGCCGAACCAGTACGCGCCGCAGGCGGCGAACCCGTACCCGGGGCAGGCCCCACAGCAGTATGCCCAGGCCCCACAGTACCCGGGCCAGGCACCCGGCCAGTACGCGCCGCAGCCTCCGCACCAGCCGCCGGGCCCGCCGCCCGGCCAATACCCGGCACAGGGCTGATCCGCCCCGGCGCGCCCGATCGAAGTCGGCCCGTTCCGGCCGGAGTTCGGCCGAGCGCGCCGGGGGTGACGCCCTGTCAGCCGGTGACCCGAACCACGTACTTGCCCGCACCCCGCCCCGCGGCCAGCAGGTCGTGCGCGGCCGGAACCTCGGCCAACGACGACAGTTCGGTGACCGGGAAGTCCAGCCGGCCGCCCGCGAGCAGGTCCAGGGTGCCCCGGATGGCCCGGGCCACCCGCCGGGGCGCGCCCGCGACCAGGCCGCGATGGCTGAATCCGGTCACCGTGATGTTGCCGCCGATCAGTCGACCGGCCGGCGGCATCGGGTCGAGCGCACCGCCGGAGGCGTTGCCGAACAGCACGATCCGGGCGCCGGTCGCCGCCGCGTCCAGGTCCAGGGCCAGCGCACTGGTGCCCAGCGGGTCCAGGATCACATCCACCCCGTGGCCCTCGTTGGCCGCCCGGATGGCGTCCGCGTCCGCTTCGTCGCGCACGAACACCTCGTCGTAGCCGCTCTTGCGGGCGGCCTCGACCTTCTCCGCCCGGCCCACCGTGCCGATCAGCCGACCACCGCCGAGCAGCGGGACCAGTTGCGCCAGCGCACTGCCGATGCCACCGCTCGCGGAGTGCACCAGGACACTGTCCCCGGGGGCGAACCGACCAGCCTCGGCCAGCAGCAACATCGCCGTGGCCAGGCCCAGCGGCACCGCCGCCGCCGTGCGCAGCGTCACCTCGGCGGGCACGGTCATGGTCAACCCGGCCCGGGCAATGGCCACTTCGGCGAGGCCGCCGCCGTCGGGCACCGCCGCGACCCGGTCGCCGACCGCCAGGCCGACCACGTCCGCGCCGACCTCGCGCACCGTGCCGGCGACCTCCAGGCCGGGGCGATACGGCCAACTCCGGACATAGCCCGGATCGCCGCGCCGGGCCATCACGTCCATGAAGTTCAGCCCGGCGTACGCGACGTCGACGGCCACCTCGCCCGCGCCCGGACGGGGCACCTCCACGTCCACGATCCGCGACCGGCGCGCGTCCCCCGGCTCGGTCATCAACAATGCGCGCATGTCCGCCCCCGTCCACGGTTACGATGTTCGACGTACGTCGAAAGTAGTACCACGATGATCGGGGACGCCGGGCAAAATCACCGCCAAGGCGGTCGGGGAAACCCTCCGCGCGCCGGGACCCGTGGAGAAGAGGAGCCGCCTGTGCCCCGCTCGCATCGACGGCGCCCGGCGCCGGTCCACGTGGCCACCGCCGAGATGAACGTGCTCGACGTCCTGCACGCGCTGTCCGACCCGACCCGGATGACCATCACCCGCACACTCCACGCCGACCCCGAGCGCGCGTGCGGCACCTTCCCGGTCGAGGTGGCCCCGTCCACGCTCAGCCACCACTTCCGGGTGTTGCGCGAGGCGGGCGTGATCCACCAGCGCGAGGACGGCAACCGCCGCCTGACCACACTGCGGCAGGCGGATCTGGAGGAGCGCTTCCCGGGTTTGCTCGCGGCGATCCTGGGAGCGTACGAGCGGCAGGCGGCCGGGGACGGCTGAACCCGGCGCGCCGGGGTCGTCACCCGCTGTCCGCTGTCCGCTGTTCGCTACCCGCGCAGCGGCAATGGCAGGGGTATGGCGGGAAGTCCGTCGATGCTCGCGATGTTGTACGGCTTGGTGCCGACGTACTCGACGAACTCCTCGTCGGTCTTGCGGGCCATGTACTCCTCGTGCAGGGTCCGCTCCTCGCGATAGTCCATGAACGGGACAGCGAACCCGCAGGTGTCGCTGATCAGCTTCGCCCGCACCACCACCACGGCGCGCAGCCCGGCGGCATCCGCGTCACCGAAGCGGGCCACCAGGTCGACGAAGCGCGGGTCGTCGCGGAAGACCGGCTCGCCGACACCGTGCACCCGGACGATCTTCGGCGGCCCCTCGAACGCGCACCACATCAGGGTGATCCGGCCGTTCTCCCGCAGGTGCGCGATGGTCTCGGCGTGGCTGCCGCCGAAGTCCAGGTAGGCCACGGTCTGTTCGTCCAGCACGAGGAGGGTGCCGGCCCGCCCCTTGGGCGACACGTTGACATGGCCGTCGTCGGCGAGCGGCGCGCTCCCCACGAAGAAGACGGGTTGGTCCTCGATGAACTTGCGCAGTCGGTCGTCGATCCGCTCGTACGTTTTTCCCATGTCCGCATTATCCGAGGTGTGTCGTTCGAGCCCAGGCAATATCCGGCCCGTCTCGATCTGCGGACGCATATCCCACCATGCGGCCATCCGCCATGCACACGCCCCGCACCGATCCGTCGCCGTCGCCCACGGGCGCGCCCGTGCCGTCAGTACGCCCGGACCGCCGCCCGCACCCCCGCGAGCGCGGTCGGCGCCACCGAGACCGCGTCGCAGCCGAGCCGGACAAGATGCGGCAGGACCGCCGGATCCGCCGCCGCGTCGCCGCACAGTGACACCGCGCGTCCGTGCGCGTGGCCCGCCCGGATGGTCTGCGCGATCGCGTCCAACACCGTCGGGTGCGCGGCGGAGGCGGGCGTCAGCCGGGGGTCGTCCCGGCTCAGCCCGAGCAGCCGCGAGGTGAGGTCGTTGGTGCCCAGGGACAGGAAGTCGGCGTGCTCGGCGAGATCGTCCACCTGGTCGAGCACCTGGGGCAGTTCGACCATCGCGCCCAGCGGCGGCGGGAGCAGGCCCAGACTCGCGCACGCGTCGGCAAGCAAACCGCGCACGTGCTTGATCCGCCGGGGGTGGTCGACCATCGGCAGCAGCAGCGCCACCTCGACCCCCGTGTCACTCGCCGCGCGCATCACGCCGCGCAGTTGTGCGGTCAGCGCGTCGGGTCCGGGCAGCGTGATCCGCCGGTCGCGCAGGAACGGCGGGCGTTTGTCGCCGGTGAAGTCCAGCGTGCGCACCACCACCAACCCCGGCGGCACCGCGGCCAACACCGGGGTCAACATCGCCACGTGCCGTTCCTCGTCCGGCCAGCCGGACTCCTCGGTCAGGAAAGGCAGTTCGGTACGCAGCAGGCCCACTCCCTCGGAGCCGGCCTCGCCCGCCGCGAGCGCGTCCGTCACGGTCGCCACGTTGGCCCGCACCCGGATCCGGCGCCCGTCCCGGGTGATCGCCTGCCCCGCGCCGCCACCGGGCACCCGCCGCGGCGCCGGGATGGTCCGTACGCCCGCGCCCGCGTTGGCCTCGACCGTGCCCGCCTCGCCGTCCACCAGGATCAGGTCCTCGGCCAGCTCGGCCAGCGCCGCCACCGGGATGCCGAGGACCAGCGGGATGCCCAACGAGCGGGCCACGATGGCCAGATGCCCGGTCGGCCCGCCCCGCTCGGACACCGCCGCCGCCGGTCGCGCGCCGCGCAGCAGGTCCATCGCGGCCAACTCCTCGCCGACCAGCACCGCCGGCGCCCCGCCCTGCGGCGCGCCGCCCGTCGGGTCCTCGCCGCGCAGCAGCGCCTCGGCCTGGCGGCCGATGTCGCGCACGTCCACCGCCCGCTCGGCGAGCAGTTCGTCGTCGAAACCGGCCACCACGTCGGCGAATTCGCGCACCGCCTCGGCGAGCGCGTCGATCGGCGCCAGGCCCGCCGCGAGGTGTCGAGCCGCGCCGTCGCGCAGCTCGCGATCCCGGGCGATCAGCGCGGCGAACTCGACGATGTCGGCCTCCGCCGCCCGGCCGCGCGTGCGCAGTGCCCCGGCCAGGTCGTCCATGTGCCGGGCCACGGTGTCCAGCGCGGCCGGGATGTCGGTCGGCGGCCCCGGGTCCGGCCGGGCGGCCGGTGCGCCGACCCGGGCCGCCACGAGGCGGCCGACCGCGGACCCCGGCGCGGCTCCCGTGCCGCGCAGTACCGCGCTCACGCGACCCGCATGCGGTCGCGGCCGGCGCAGTGCAGATCTCCCACGGTGCGTCCTCTTCCTTCCACGTCGTCCCACCCGCCGCAGATCGGCACGCGCGCCCGCAGGCACGCGAGTTCGACCCGGCGGACGACAAACCGCCCGGTCCAGGCACACAGTCTGATGGACACGCGGACGCTGTCCAGCCGAGCCACCCACACAGGAGCCGGCGAAGCACGGCGCGGGAGAGCCGAGGACGCGCCGAACGGCCCGCCGGTCCGATCAGGCGGTGTCGTCGGCCTCGCGGTAGCGAACGGCGGAGAGGTCGTCGACGAAGCGGCCCATCAGCGCGCCGAGGGCGGCGAGGTCCTCGTCGGACCAGCCCGACAGCGCGTCCTCGAAGTGCCGGTCCCGCACCCGACGCAGCCGGCGGACCACACCGCGACCCTTGGGGGTGAGGCCGACCCGGGTGATCCGGCCGTCGCGCGCGTCGGTGGTCCGGGTGACCAACTCGTCCGCCTCCAGCTTGCGCAGCTCCCGGCTGACCAGCGACATGTCCATCCGGGCGAGCTTGGCCAGATCGCCGATCGCCAGGCCGCCGCCGCCCGCCTGCAACCGGGCCAACAACACCACGGCCGGCTGGGAGACCTGGGCGCGCGAGGCGCTGGTGAGTTCACCGTGCACGCGGCGGCTCTGCTGGAGCCGGATCAGGCGTTCGAGCGCGGTCTGGACGTGGTGCCGCGACTCGTGTCGTTCCGGAGTGGGCGACTCGGCTGACGAGGGCACTGGACGAGTCCTCCGGGAGGGAAACAACGCCGTACGGTTTCGTATGGCGGAGGCGGGCGTTCCACAGTCTAGGTGCGCGCCCCCACCGGTCGAAGGTAATTGATGGAGTCCAGCATTGACACGTGTAGGGGCCGGTGGTTGGCTGCGCGCGTCATGATCGACGCCGGGCCCAGGACCGTCGTCGAACCCATCGATTCCCCCGGGAGACCCGCGTGTTCGCACTCGACGGCAGGGCCGCGCTGGTGACCGGCGCGGGACAGGGCGTCGGCGCGGGCATCGCCCGACTGCTCGCCGCACAGGGCGCGATCGTGGCCGTGAACGACCTCGACGCCGAGCGCGCCGAGCAGACCTCGGCCACGATCCGGGACGCCGGCGGCCGGGCGTACCCCGCCGTGTTCGACGTGACCGACCCCAGGGCCGCGCTCCTGGCGATCCGCGCCTTCGAACGCGCCGTGGCGCCGGTCGACATCCTGGTCAACAACGCCGGCAACGGCGGCGCCGAGGCATTTCGCCCTACCCGGTTCCGGCAGACCGTGCCCGAGGACTGGCAACGCTTCGCCGACGTCAACCTGTTCGGCGTGATGGCGTGCACCAAGGCGGTACTCGACGGGATGTGCGCGCGCCGCTTCGGCCGGGTGATCACCATCGCCTCGACCGCCGGGGTGAGCGGCCAGGCGTTCGGCATCTCGCTGTACGGGGCCGCGAAGGGCGGCGCCATCGCCTTCATGCGCCACCTCGCGATGGAGACCGCGCGCGACGGCGTGACCGCGAACACGGTCGCACTCGGCCTGATGGACCCGCGCCCCAGCGGTCGCGAACTCGCGCACACCGCCGGACAGGCCGAGCGCATACCGGTGGGCCGCCTGGGCACCCCCGAGGACGCCGGTGCGATCTGCGCGTTCCTCGCCTCGACCGAAAGCGCCTGGATCACCGGCCAGACCCTCCAGGTCAACGGCGGCGCGATCACCACCTGACCCCCGCCACCCGACCCCCGCGAAATCGCGCGCGCACCCCTGGATCGCTCGACGCATGTGTGCTGCACTGATTACCGAACCCGCGAGTAACAACGCGCGATCGGAGTGAGCGGCATGACGGCCGAGACCGCTGAACCGAGCACGACCGACCCGAACCCCAGGACCTGGCCCACCGACGTCCCGCTCGCGGACCTGGACTTCTGGTCGGGCCCCCTGGCCGCCCGCGAACAGGGTTTCGCCCGGCTGCGCGCCACCTGGCCGATGCCCTACTACCCGGAGCCGGAGAGCCCGCTGGAGCCCGGCCCCGGCTTCTGGGCGCTGACCCGGCACGCCGACGTCGCGGAGGCGACCCGGCGCCCGGAGGACTTCTGCTCGGGGCAGGGCGCCACCCACATACCCGACTTCCCGCCGGGTTTCGGCGAGTTCTTCGGTTCCATGATCGAAATGGACGATCCCCGGCATCAGCGGCTGCGCCGGATCGTCGCCCGCGCCTTCACCCCCAGGATGATCAAACAGTTCTCCGAGGACGTGGACCGCACCGCCCGGACCATCGTCGACGACGTGGCCGAACGCGGCTCCTGCGACTTCGTCACCGACGTCGCCGCCCGCCTGCCGCTCGACGTCATCTGCGACATGATGGGCGTGCCGAGCGCGGACCGCCGCTTCGTCTTCGAACGCTCCAACGTGATCCTCGGCGTCGCGGACCCGGAATACGTGCCCCAGGAGGGCGGCGGCCACATCGAGGCGCTGCTCACGGCCGGCGCCGAACTCGCCGAACTGATGCGGGACCTGGCGGAGTTCCGGCGCGGCACCCCCACCGACGACGTGACCTCCGCGCTGGTCAACGCGGAGATCGACGGGGAGAGCCTGAGCGCGGACGAACTGGCCTCGTTCTTCATCCTGTTGCTCGCCGCCGGCAACGAGACCACCCGCAACGCGATCTCCCACGGACTGTGGCTGCTGACCGGGAACCCCGACCAACACCGCCTGTGGCGCTCGGACTTCGACCGGTACGCCCCCACCGCCGTCGAGGAGATCATCCGCCTGGCCTCGCCCGTGGTGTGGATGCGGCGCACCGCCGTCCGCGACACCGAACTGAACGGGAAACAGGTCCGGAACGGCGACAAACTACTGCTCTTCTACTGGTCGGCAAACCGCGACGAAACGGTCTTCACCGACCCGACCCGATTCGACCTCACCCGCACCCCGAACCCACATGTCGGCTTCGGCGCCCGCGGCCCCCACTTCTGCCTGGGCGCACACCTGGCACGCCGCGAAATCACCCTGCTGTTCCGCGAGTTGCTACACCGCCTGCCGGACATCCAAGTGGTGGGCGAGCCACAAAGACTGCGCTCGATGTTCATCAACGGCATCAAACACATGACCTGCGAATACACCCCCACCCCACGCCCCCACCCGGGGCCCTGACCACGCCGTGCCGAGCGGCAGAGCACAGCGGACCCGAAACCAGGCGCCACCCAACGGCAACACCGCTGGGCCCCACCCCCAAGCCGAGCCGCCCCCGCAGCGGTGAAGCGAAACGAAGCCGCAACCACCACGCCCCGGCGAAACACAGCGGAACCGGAACCACATCCCACCCAGCGGCAACGCCACTGGGTCCCACCCCGGGAACACTCACGAACCTGGCCTCACTCCCGACCCGGCCCGCCCCGACAGCGGTGGAGCGCAGCGGAGCCGCAACCCCACTACGCCACCGGTGGAGCGCAGCGGAACCGGAACCCGGCGCCGCGCAGCGGCAACGCCCCCCGTCCGCCCCCGACGGAGCGCAGCGGAGGAGAAACCACTCCGCGGCAGCCACGAACCCGGCCCCCACCGAGGCGCGGCCATGGTCGTGAGGGCCGGCAGGTGAGCCGCGTCGGGGCAGGACCGTGCCGGGGCAGAACCCGGGTCGGGGCAGAACCCGCGTCGGGGCAGAGCCCGCGTCCGGACAAAGCCCCATCGGGGAGGAGGCGAAGTGATTCTCCTCC
This sequence comes from Embleya australiensis, assembly GCF_051903075.1. Lineage (NCBI taxonomy): Bacteria > Bacillati > Actinomycetota > Actinomycetes > Kitasatosporales > Streptomycetaceae > Embleya > Embleya australiensis. Next base: position 4,247,466 of record NZ_CP182422.1, on the reverse strand, counting down.
GCTTCGCTCCGTCGGGGGCGGAGGCGCGGGGGGCGTTGCCGCTGCGCGGCACCGAGGGGTTCCGGCTCCGCTGCGCTCCACCGGTGACGCAGCGGGTTGCGGCTCCGCTGCGCTCCACCGCTGCCGGGGCGGGCCAGGAAAGAGGGTGGGGCCAGGTTCGTGGGAACCCCGGAGTGGGCTCGCGGGGGGGGGCACGGCACGCGGCACCGGGGTTCCGGCTCCGCTGCGCTCCACCGGCGGCGCAGCGGGTTGCGGAGCGCAGCGCTCCACCGCTACCGGGGCGGCCCAGGGGCGAGGGTGGGCCAGGTTCCTGGGAGCCCCGGAGCAGGGCCTGGGGGCGCTGCCGCCGCGCGTCACCTGGTTCCGGTTCCGCTTCGCTTCACCGGGCGCGGTGAGTTGCGGCTCCGCTGCGCTCCACCGCTACCGGGGCGGGCCGGGGTCGCAGGTGGGGCCAGGCTCGTGGTTGCCCCCGGGGTGGGACCTGGGCGCATTGCCGCCGCGCAGCACCTGGATCCGGTTCCGCTTCGCTTCACCACGCGCAGTGGATTGCGGCTCGGCTCGAATCAGCGCTCGGACTCGGGCGGCCCGGCCTCGGCTGCCGTTCCGGGCTCGGACTCATCCTCCCGCGTGGGCTCGTCCTTGGACGCGGAGTCGTCCTTGGAGGCCGGCCCGGCTTTGTCCTTGGACCCGGACTCGGGTCCGCTGGCGGGCCCGGCGTCCGACCCAGGCTTGGGCGTGCCGTTCGACGCAGGCTGGGACGCGGACTCGGGCCCGGCATCGGCTCCAGGCTTGGGCGCGGGCTCGGCCTCGCCTTCGGGTTCGTCCCCGGCCCGGGCCTCCGCCGCAGCCGGTTCGCCCCCTGACGGCTCCCCCGGCTCCGCCCCGGTGCCCGACCCCGCACCCGGCCCCGCCCCCGAGCCGGCCTCGGGCGCCCCCGGCATAGCCGGCGCCGACGGCTCCCCCGGCCCCGCCCCCGGATCGATCAGCGCGTCGATCCGCTCCGCCGCCGGCAGCTCGCCCCCAGGAGTCACCGCGTCCACCACCCCCGGCAGCGTCGCGGCGAGCGCGGCGGCGGTCTCCTCCTTGGTCAGGCCCGCCCGGCCCGCCAAGCGGACCATCTCGTCCTCGCCGAGCGCGTCGGTGAGTTCCTTGCCGCTCACCGGCTGATTGCGCCCGGTGTCCACCCACGACTGGGCCTGTTCGTCGAGGCCGCCGTCCCGCAGCCGCTGCACCAGCGCGCCCAGGCCGCCGGAGCCGCCCTGCCGACTCAGCAGACCGAGCAGTACCCCCGCCAGTGCTCCGTTCCGACCCCCGCCCGGCCCACCGAGCAGGTTGCCCAGGATGCCGCCGACTCCGCCGGGGAGGCCCATTCCGCCGCTCATCCGTCTTCTCCCTGCACAGGTAGCCCAACCAGGCTCCCATAGTGGGGTAAATGGGACAGTAGTTCGCGGTGGGCACGTCGGCAGTACGCCCATCGGGCGACGAGTCGATCAGCGGGTCGGGTCGAACAGCACCTTGAGGCAGCCGTCCGTACGATCCGCGAAGGTGCGGTATCCGACCGCCGCCTCGCTCAGCGGCATCCGATGGGTGAACACGTCGACCGGGACCAGCCGGCCGTGCCGGATCAGCGGGATCAGCGTCGGCCACGTGGCCGCCACCGGCGCCGTGGTGAAGCGCAGCGTGACATTGCGGATCAACAGCAGCGGCACGGCGATCGGGAACGCGAAGTTCGCGTCCACCCCCACCACCGAAACGGTGCCCGAACTGCGCACCGAAGCGATCGCCGCGCTCAGCGTCGCGTCCTGCCCGACCGCCTCGATCACCGCACCCGCGCCGAGCCCGCCCGTCGCCGCCCGCACCTGCTCGGCCACGTCGCCCCGGGTCGCGTCGATCGGCTCCGCGCCGAGGCGTTCGGCCATCGCGAGTCGTTCGGGCACCCGGTCGGCCGCCAGGATCCGCCCCGCGCCGAGCACCTGGGCCGCCTGCAGCGCGTACAGCCCTACCGGCCCGAGCCCGATCACCAGCACCGTGGCACCGGGCGTGATGTCGGCCCGGGTCGCCGCCGTCCAGCCGGTCGGCAGCGCATCGGTGAGCAACACCGCGTGATCCACGGAGACGTCCTCGGGCACCGGCAGGAGCCACGCGTCGGCGGCCGGCACCGCCACCGCCTCGGCATGCCCGCCCGGCAGCCCGACGTCGCCGCCCAGCACCCGCACACCACCACCCACACAGTCGATCGGATTGCCGGCCCGGCACCCCGGACACCGCCCGCAGCCGATCACCGGCGACACCAGCACCCGATCGCCCACCGCGATCCGGCCCACGTCCGCGCCGATCTCGACCACCGTGCCGACCACCTCGTGCCCCGGGCGCAGCCCGACGGCCGGGAACTCGCCCTCGTAGAAGTGCAGATCGGAGCCGCACAAGGCACTCGCGGTCACCTGGACGATGGCCCCGTCCGGACCGGCGAGCACCGGGTCCGCGACCTTTTCCACGCTCACGTCCCGGGTTCCATTCACGACGACGGCACGCATGTCCACTCCCTGGCTGATTCGAATACCCGACCTCCGGCGTCACACCCGAGGCCCCGGTAACACTGTTACAGAAGCCGTGTGAAGCCAACCCCCGACGGCCCCGAAACCGCCCGGCGTGACGTTCGTCCCACGGCCCGCCGAGCCGCGCGCGCGTCGGTACGGTGATCTCCATGTCGCTGTCGCAAGCCCTGCGCGGGCACGCCCGGGGCGTCCTCTCCCGCGCCGCGCACCGAGGCTGGCGGGCACTGCAGCGGGCGGGCGCGATCACCTCCGAGCAGCCCGGTCCGTACCGCTTCCGGCGGCTGGGCGCGGACAGCAAACTGGCCTTCCCGGTCGGCTCGGTGTTCGGCGAGGAGTGGATCACCGTGGGGGCCGGCTGCATCATCGGCGAACACGTCACGCTGTCCGCCGGCCTGGCCCCGGGGCACGACCTGGGCAGCGCGGCGGTGGTCACCATCGGCGACCGGTGCACGATAGGGCGCGGGAGCCACATCGTCGGGCATCGCTCGATCACCATCGCCGACGACGTGTGGACCGGGCCGTACATCTACATCACCGACCAGAACCACAGCTACGCCGACCCGGATCGGCCGATCGGCACCCAGTGGCCGATCAACGACACCGTGGAGATCGGCGCGGGCAGTTGGCTCGGTGCGGGCGTGATCATCCTGCCCGGCGCCAAACTCGGCCGGAACGTGGTGGTCGCCGCCGGCTCCGTGGTGCGCGGCACGGTGCCCGACCACAGCGTGATCGCGGGCGTGCCCGCGAAGGTGGTCCGCCGGCGCACCGAAACCGGCTGGGATCCGCCGCTGCGGCACACCCCCACGCCGCTCCCGGACGGGATCACCCACGACGAACTGGTCGCCCTGCTCACCGAGTACGACGCCTCCGGCGGCCAGTAGGCCGGGTCGGTGGGCCCACCGGGTTCCACGTGAAACCCCCGACCCGGGCCGGACGTACCGCGCCGGCGTGCGGGGCCGGCCACCCGACCCGACCCCGCACGCCCGACCCGGTCGACCCGGTCACGCCGTCACCCGGTCACGAACTCACGCACTCACTCGTCTCACGCCTTCAGCCCCGACAACCGCAACTGCACACCCACCGCGTCCAGCACCCGCGACTGCTGCCCCCACTGCCAACCCGGCACCGTCCAGTCGGCGTCGAGCATCGAGATCGACACCGACCCCTTGCCGATCGCCGTGGTGTCCGCGTTCCGCACCGGCTCGTCCACGTTCGGCGCCAGGCCCAGGTCCAGCTTGTAGCAGGTGTCGCAGGACGGGTCCTTGACGTAGCTCACCGCCAGGAACTCGGCCTCGCCCACGTTCGTCATCTCCACCCGACCGGTCGGCTTCGCCGGGTAGTTCACGTTGAGTGTGGTGTGCGCGGGCAGCAGCGGGCCGTTCCGGCGCGCGGTGGCCGCCAGTCGGTTCACCAACTGCGTCGCGAAGGCCGTCGCCTGCGGCATCTGCGGGAACGGGTTGCGCGGATCGGCGGTGCTGTACTCGGCGCTGAACGCCACCGCCGGGATGCCCTTCTCCGCGGCGGTGATCGACGCGCCGACCGTGCCCGAGTGGTTCGTGGTGGCGCCGATGTTCTGCCCGGGGTTGATCCCGGTGACCACCAGGTCCGGCTTGCCGTCGCGGAAGACGTTCGCGAGCCCGAACGAGACCGAGTCGGCGGGAGTGCCCGCGACCGACCAGATGCCGGGCTCCACCTCGGCCGCCTTGACGATCGAGCCGGGCGTGGCGTTGATCCCGGTGCCCTTGCCGGACTGGTCGGTGGCGGGCGCGACGATCACCGCGTCGTGCCCCGCCGCGCGCAGCGCCTTCTGCAGGGCACGGATGAACGGTCCCTGGTGCCCGTCGTCGTTGCTGATCAAAATGTTGAGCCTGCGCGGCGCCTGCGCGGCGCGCGCGTCGTCGCTCGCGACCGCCACGGGCGCGCTCGCCGCGAGCAGCGCGGCGGCGGTCGCCCCCACCGCGAGGGTCACCACACGTTTTCCACCGAATATGGCCATCTCGTCCTCCGTAGGCAAGAAGGTCTGCACGCGCCGAACCGCCCCGCGCGACCGACGGGATCGGTGTCGCGGGTTCCCCGTGCGCAACGCGGAACGGCTGGGCGAAACCCGTGTCGACCCGACCTGGAACGGTGGGCGAAGTACGGGTCGAACGACGTGTACGGAGGGGTGAATCGGACGGAATGCACCCTGCGATTCGACACGTGTCAGCCGGCGGATAGCGAAACTAGGGTCATCGGTCGGACATTGCAATGGGCACGGCCGGGCGATTCGGCCCACCTTGCGCTGCCGAGCCGGACCGGCCGAGCTCGGCCGAACTCCTGCTGCACCACCGTGATCTGACGCTGCATCAGTCGACCGGCGGGCCGGCCGGACCCCGGGCGCACCCGCGCGCGCCGGGTCCGGCCGGACCGTCGGCGTCGACGGTCCGGGCCGAAACGGTCACCGACGCCGACGCGGCCGACGCCGACGTCCTCCGCTCGAACCACACCGAGGCCGGCACCGACCGGATGCCTCCGGTCGATGCGGGCCGAGTGGTCCGGTAGCCGCCCCACGCGTGCCACTTCCGGAATTCAACATCATTTCGGTCAAAACGTGCTCAAGCACCACACGTGACACGCCATCTCGTCCCAGGTGTCATCCGAAAAGATCACCGCACGGATAACACCCCGGTATCGGGGGCAGTAAACCCGCCATGTTGGGGCTGCCGAACACCATCCACGCGCTTCTCTTCGACCTCGACGGGGTCCTCACCCAGACCGCCAAGGTGCACGGCGTCGCCTGGAAGGAGACCTTCGACCACTTCCTGCGCGAACGCGACGGCGCCGGCTTCACCCCGTTCGACCCCAGACGCGACTACGACACCTTCGTGGACGGCAAGCCGCGCCTGGACGGCACCCGTTCCTTCCTGGAGTCGCGCGGCATCGAACTGCCCCTGGGCGAGGAGGGCGACCCGCCGGGCAGCGCCACCGTGTACGGCCTGAGCAACGCCAAGAACGACCTGGTGTTGCGGCTGATCCACGACGGGGGCGTGGAGGTCTATCCCGGCTCGGTGCGCTACGTACACGCCGCCCGCGCGGCGAGGTTGCCATGTGCCGTGGTGTCCTCCAGCGCCAACTGCGAGGACGTGCTGCGCGCCGCGAACATCCACCACCTGTTCGACACGATCGTCGACGGCCTGGTGGCCAAGCGCGACCACCTGAAGGGCAAACCGGCACCCGACACCTTCCTGGCCGGGGCGAAGGCGCTGGGCGTGGCCCCCGCGCACGCGGCCGTGTTCGAGGACGCGCTGGCCGGCGTCGCGGCGGGCCGGGCCGGTGACTTCGGCCACGTAGTGGGCGTGGACCGGGTCGGACAGGCCGAGGAACTACGCAGGCACGGCGCGGACGTGGTGGTATCGGATCTCGACGAACTCCTCGCCGACCCGAGCGACGACACCGCCGGCGACACCAGTGGCGACCGAAGCGGTGACCCGGCGACCGGGCGGCCCTCGGCGGAAGGCACGGCATGAGCACCGAACACCCCTACACCGTCGAGCCGTGGGGCATCACCGAACAGACCCTGGACCCGGACCACCTGCCCCAGTCCGAGTCGGTGTTCGCGCTCTCCAACGGCCACATCGGACTGCGCGCCAACCTCGACGAGGGCGAACCGCACGGCCTGCCCGGCACCTACCTCAACGGCGTCTTCGAACTGCGCCCGCTGCCCTACGCGGAGGCCGGATACGGCTACCCCGAGTCCGGCCAGAGCGTCATCAACGTCACCAACGGCAAGATCATCCGACTCCTGGTCGACGACGAGCCGTTCGACCTGCGCTACGGGCAGACCCAGGACCACGAGCGCTCGATCGACTTCCGCGAGGGTGTGCTGCACCGCCGCGCGTTGTGGACCTCGCCCGCCGGCCGCACCGTCCGGGTCACCTCCAAGCGGCTGGTCTCGCTCACCCAGCGCTCGATCGCCGCGATCGAGTACGAGATCGAACCGATAGACGGCCCCGCCCGGATCGTGCTCCAGTCGGAACTGGTCACCAACGAGGAACTGCCGCTGCCGAACGCCGACCCGCGCGCCGCGGCCGTCCTGGAGGCGCCGCTGCGCCCCGAGGAGCACACGCACAACGGCGGCAAGGCGATCCTGGTGCACCGCACCGAGCACAGCGGGCTGCGCGTCGCCGCCGGCATGGACCACGAGATCGACGGTCCCGAGGGCATGTACATGGAGACCGAGAGCGCCGCCGACCTGGCCCGGTTCAGCGTGACCACGGTGCTCGACCGGGGCGCCAAGCTGCGGATCGTCAAGTACATCGCCTACGGCTGGTCCTCCACCCGCTCGCTGCCCGCGCTGCGCGACCAGGTGGCCGCCGCGCTGACCGCCGCCCGCTACACCGGGTGGGCCGGCCTGGTCGCCGAACAGCACGGCTACCTCAAGGAGTTCTGGGACAACTCCGACATCGAGGTCGAGGGCGACGTCGAACTGCAACAGGCGGTCCGCTTCGCGATGTTCCACGTGCTCCAGGCGGGCGCGCGGGCCGAGGAGCGGGCCATCCCGGCGAAGGGGCTGACCGGGCCGGGCTACGACGGGCACTGCTTCTGGGACACCGAGGTGTTCGTCCTGCCGGTGCTCACGTACGGCCTCCCGCACGCGGTCGCCCAGGCGTTGCGCTGGCGGCACTCGACGCTGCCGCTGGCCCGCGAGCGCGCCGCGCAACTGGGCCTGCGCGGCGCGCTGTTCCCGTGGCGGACGATCCGCGGCGAGGAGTGCTCGGGCTACTGGCCCGCGGGCACCGCCGCGTTCCACATCGGAGCGGACATCGCGGTCGCCGTCGCGCGCTACGTCCGGGCCACCGGCGACCGGGACTTCGAGCGCGACTTCGGCCTGGAGATCCTGGTCGAGACCGCGCGGATGTGGCGCTCGCTGGGCCATCACGACGCGGAGGGCCGATTCCGGATCAACGGGGTCACCGGCCCGGACGAGTACAGCGCGCTCGCCGACAACAACGTCTACACCAACCTCATGGCGCAGTCGAACCTGCTCGCCGCGGCCGACTCGGTGGGCCGCCACCCGCACGAGGCCCGCGCCCTGGAGGTGAACACCGAGGAGGCGGCGAGCTGGCGCGACGCGGCGAGCGCGATGTACATCCCCTACGACGAGGACCTGGGGGTGCACCCGCAGGCCGACGGCTTCACCAAGCACCGGATCTGGGACTTCGAGAACACCCCGCCGGACCACTATCCGCTGATGCTGCACTACCCGTACTTCGACATCTACCGCAAGCAGGTGGTCAAGCAGGCCGACCTGGTGCTGGCCATGCAGGTGCGCGGGGACGCGTTCACCGACGAGCAAAAGCGCCGCAACTTCGACTACTACGAGGCGCTGACCGTACGCGACTCGTCCCTGTCGGCCTGCACCCAGGCGGTCATGGCGGCCGAGGTCGGCCATCTCGAACTGGCCCTGGACTACACCGCCGAAGCGGCCCTGATGGACCTGCACGACCTGGCCAAGAACACCAAGGACGGCCTGCACATGGCCTCCCTGGCGGGCACCTGCGTGGCGCTGGTCGCGGGCTTCGGCGGGTTGCGCGACCACGGCGAGCGCATGTCCTTCAAACCGCGCCTGCCGGTCGGGCTGACCGCGCTGCGCTTCTCGTTGTCGGTGCGCGGCGCGCGGCTGCGGGTGGAGACCACCCACGAGCACACCACGTACACGCTGCGCGAGGGCGCCGAGATCCCGTTCCTGCACCACGGCGAGGAGCACACGCTGATCCCCGGCAAGCCGATAACGCTCGACATCCCGGAGCTCACCCGGGACACCCCGCCGGGGCAGCCCGCGGGTCGGGCCCCGGTGCGCCGCCAGGGTGTCCCGGAGACCCACCCCACCGGGCCCAGCCCCGGCTGACCGGGCCGGGGCCGGGACACCGGCCGCGCCGGTCTCGACGCACACCTCTGGCCTTGACGTCCACGTCAAGGTCTACCGTTTCGAACATGCGCATCGGAGAACTGGCTGAGCGCGCGGGGACCAGCACGCGGGCCCTGCGCTACTACGAGCAACGCGGCCTGCTGTCGGCCCGCCGGACCAGCAGCGGCTATCGCGACTACGACGAGGACGATGCCCGACAGGTGCGCGAGATCCGCGCGCTCCTGGGCATCGGCTTCGACCTGGAGGAGACCCGGCCGTTCGTGGAGTGCCTGCGCGCCGGGCACGACGCGGGCGACGAGTGCCCGGCGTCGCTGGCGGTGTATCGCCGCAAACTGGCCGAACTCGACGCGTGCATCGACCGCATGCAGGCCATCAGGGCGCACCTGGCCGGCCAACTCGAACAGACCGAGCGAGCGCACGCGGGCGGCGGCTCCGCCGAGCGGGCGCCCGGGCCGGCCACGCCGGCGCTCGCCGCCGCCGCGACGCTGCCCGAGGCGCCGGAACCCCGCTGCGCGCTGACCTCGGGGTCGGCCGCCGCGCCCGCGGCGCCCACCACGTCCACCGCGCCCCTCAAGGAGTCCCGATGAGTGCTCACGTCCCCGACGTCCAGGACGCCGATTTCGACACCGCCGTACTGCGCGCCGACCGGCCGACCCTGGTCGAGTTCACCGCCGACTGGTGCCCGCCGTGCCGCCAGATGGCGCCGGTGCTCGAACAGATCGCGATCGAGCGGCCGAACCTGGGCGTGGTCAAGCTCGACGTCGACCGCAACCCCGCCACCGCGGCCCGCTACGGCGTGTTGTCCATGCCGACGTTCCTGCTCTTTCGCGACGGCGAGCCGGTGAAGCAGTTCGTCGGGGCCCGCCCCAAGCGCTGGATCCTGGCCGAACTCGCCGACGTGATCGACGCCGGGCCCGCCCGCGCCCGGTAGATTCCGAGGATGGCCGGCGCCCCCAGGATCACCTTCACCACCGACTACGGCCTCGCCGACGGTTTCGTGGCCGCGTGCCACGGGGTGATCGCCGGCATCGCGCCGGCCGTACCGGTGGTGGACGTGACCCACCAGGTGCCGCCCGGCGACGTCCGGCGCGGCGCGCTGGTGCTGGCCCAGACGGTGCCGTGGTTCCCGGTGGGCACCGTGCACGTCGCGGTGGTCGACCCCGGTGTGGGCACCGCCCGACGGGCGGTCGTGCTGCGGGCGGGCGGGCACCTGCTGGTCGGGCCGGACAACGGGCTGCTGATGTGGGCCGCGCGCGAACTCGGCGGGCCGGCGGAGATCCGCGAGATCGCCAACCCCGCGCTCACCCTGGCCCGGGTCTCGCGGACCTTCCACGGCCGGGACGTGTTCGCGCCCGTCGCCGCCCACCTCGCCGCGGGCACCCCGTTCGCCGAGGTCGGGCCGGCCGTGACCGACCCGGTCGCACCGGCCGAGCCCGTGCCGGGCGAGGTGTTGACCGTGGACCACTTCGGCAACGTGCAGCTCGCGCACTCGACGGCCGAGTTCGCCGGCGCCGACACACTGCGGATCGAGGTCGGCGGGCGCGTACTCACCGTTCCCCTGCGCGGCACCTTCGGCGAGGTGGCGGCGGGGGAACTCGTCGCGTACGCGGACTCCGCCGGCTTCCTGGCGATCTCGCTCAACCGGGGCGACGCGGCGACCCTGCTCGGGGTCCGCGCCGGCGACCGGATCGAGGTCCGTCCCGGGTGAGGACCGCCTACTTCAGGGTGGGCTGCTGGTTCTCGAACCAGACCTGGTCCAGGGCCGCCTTGCAGCTCTCCCCGGCGGCACAGGTGAGCGCGACGTCGTTCGAACCCTCGTTGAGCTGCACCATGTTCCAGGTGCCGGTGACACTGTTGGTGCCGTAGTTCTTGAGCTTGGCCTTGTTCGTCGTGTCCTTGCCGTTGACCAGGATCGACAGGTTCTGCTGCTCGGAGGTCGTGTTGAGGAATTTCACCGCCAGGTAGTAGGTGCCCTTCTTCGGCACCTCCACCTTCCAGGTGATCGTCGACCCGGGGGCGGACATGTCGATCATGCCCTTGCCCGACGACGACGCCACGCCGGCCACCGCGACCGCGCCGCCGGAGGGCGAGGCGTCCTCCGCCTCCACCATCGCGAACTTGCCGCCGGGCGCGGTGGTCGGAGCCGTGGACGGCGACGCGGTCTGCGACGGGCCCGCGCTCGTCTGCGTACCGGCGCTCGTGGCCGGCGTCTTCGCCTTGTCGTCCTTGCCGTCGTCCCGGGTCAGCAGCAGGCCGGCGACCACGCCGATCACCACCAGGACCGCCACGGCCACGCCGATCATCACGCCGCGACCACCACCGCCACCGCCGCCGCCGTGCGATTGCCGGGGCTGTTGCGGGGGCTGCGCGCCGCCCTGCTCGTGCTGGGCCGGAATCGCGGCCTGCGGCTGGGTATGCGCGGGCGGCTGGGCGTAATTCATCTGCCCGACCTGCACATATTGCGGCATCATCCGATTGGCGGAAGAACCGTACGCACCGGTCGTCCCTGTCCCGTCGCCCGCTTCCTCACCCGGCGCCGGCCGATAGAGGTACCCGTACGGGTCTTCAGGTTCACCGTTGGTACCCGCCGTCATCGGGTAGTCCTCCCTACGTGCGCCAGGTCAAGCTTTGTCAATACCAGGCATCACACTAACGGGCGACGGGTGCGACACGTGGTGTTGTCCGCGTGACGGGACTGTCACGAAAACGCCCTACTGAGGCGTACGGCGGCCGGCCGGCCCAAGAACACGCCGAAGCCGGCGAACCCACAAAACCCACCCATCAGGTGACCGAATTCACCCGAGACAACCAAAATCACCAGCAAAAAACCGCCCCGGCACAACACCCGGCCGCGAGGCCGAACCCGCCCCACCCATGCCTTCAAACCGCGGCGCGTACGCCCAACGCAACGGGCGGAGCGGGCGGGCACACCAAATCAAGCCAACCAAAAGCACACCCGCGGCCCGCCCACGCGACCGGCGCCGCCCCTAACCGGCCCGCCGCTGCGCCCGATCGCGCCGGCGCTTGTTCGCGTACATGTGCTCATCCGCGATCCGCAACAAATCCTCGGGCTCGGCCGCCTCCTCGGCCCAACCGATCCCGAAGCTGGCCCCCTCCAGCGGCACCGCCAACCCCTCGGCCGGAATCGGCACGGAGAGCGCACGGCGCAACCGCACCGCCATCTCCTCCGCCTCCTCCCGTCCGATCCCATCGGCCAGCACCACGAACTCGTCGCCGCCGAGCCGGGCCACCGTGTCCCCCTCGCGCACCGCGGCCGTCAACCGCTCGGCGACCGCCTTGAGCACCACGTCGCCGATGTGGTGGCCGAAGTTGTCGTTGATGTGCTTGAACCCGTCCAGGTCGCAGAACAGCAGCGCGACGCCGCGACGTTCGGCGGCGGGCGGCTCGTCGACGACCACCACCGCGCCCTCGGGCATGCTCAGGATCGCGCCGGTGGGCACGGCCCACTCGTCCGCGTACGGCTCGTGCACGTCGCCGCCCGGACCGGCGGCCGGGAGCCCGGCCTTGAGGCCGAACCGGGCGGCGAGCCGGGCCCGCAGCTCGCGCCCGTTCGGCAGCCCGGTGAGCGGATCGTGGCTGGCCTCGTGCACCAGCGCCTGCTCGCGCTGCTTGCGGTCCTCGATGTCCTCCACGTGGGTCAGCCCGAACCTCAGATCGCCGAGCCCGTCGGCGACCTGGGAGGTGCGCAGCGAAACCCACCGGTACGTTCCGTCGCTGCGGGCCAGCCGCAGCTCGGTACAGCCCGCCACCGGCACCGTCCCGCCCAGGTGCCCGCCGAGCAGCGGCCGATCCTCCGGGTGTGCCAACGCGCCCAGCCCGAGCCGCTTGAGCACCGGCGCCGGGTAGCCCAGCATCCGGCACAGCGCGTCGTTGGCGCGCAGCAGCTGGCCCTGCTCGTGGCCGCGCACACCGGTCATCACCATGCCGCTGGGCGCGTACTCGAACGCCTGCCGGAAACTCTCCTCGCTGGCCCGCAACGCGAGCTGCTCACGCTCCAGGCGGGCCACCGCGCGCTGCATGTCGCTGCGCAGCCGCGCGTTGTCCACCGCGATCGCCGCCTGTGCCGCGAACATGCCCAGCACCTCGCGCCGCCACGGGGCGGGCCGCAGGCCATCCACCGGCAGGTCCACCGACAACACGCCGACCAGGTCGCCCTCGGGCGTGTGCAGCGGCGCGAGCAGCGCGTCGCGCGGATGCCACGCCTCGGGGTGGTCGGGGATCGGCAGGTCGGGTATCCAGCTCGGGATGTCGCCCACGTCGGCCTGCCCCGAGCGGTGCCCGAGGAAGCGCAGCGGCCCCCAGGGCTCGGCGGCGGCCAGGATGCGGTCCCAGCCCTCCCGCGAGCCGATCTGGCCGGCCATCGCCTTGCGCAACTCGTCGTTGCCGGCCACCGCGGCGACCTCCAGATCGGCGTCGGCGCGAACGAGATTGACCGCTGCCACGCCGAACCCCAGGCCCGAGACCACGCCGTCGACGACGGCCTGCAGGGTGTCCTTGAGGTCACGCGTGGCGTTGAGGTCGGCGACGACGCGGTTCAAAAGGCGCAAAGTCGCCAACCGGACGTGGGTCTCCGTCTCGGCTGTCATGGGTCTCCCCCAGGGGTCGACGCCGGTGTCTTCTGAACAGATATCGTCCGTTTACCAGAGAAACTGAATCACAGCGGGCTTCGCGTTGGCGACGTTCCGTCATCGATCAGACTGTCACTGTGAGCCACCTCACGCTTCATACCGTATCGAGTCGGACCGCCGAGCCGCCCCGGAATCGCACCCTCCGCCGGCATCCAAGGCGCATCGTACGAGGTCGGCGCCCATTTACGGGAAATAACCCCAGGGTTCGCGGGATATACCTGACGACCAATCAGAAACCAATCGCAAACCGATCGGGCGCTCGGGTGTGCGTCAGCACATTGATGCACAGCACATCCGGTCCCGGGCCGACGCCGCATACCCTTGACCCGTGTCCCCACCACTCCCGCCTCCCGTCGATCCTGCCGACTTCAAGGCCGCGATGTCCCGATTCGCCGCCGGCGTGGTGCTGATCACCGCGATCGAGGGCGACCCCGACGACGGCGGGCCCGTGGACGACGTGGGGATGACCGCGACCGCGTTCATGTCGGTCTCCCTGGAACCCCCGCTGGTGCTGATCAGCCTGCGCCGCGAGGCGCGGATGCGCGACGTGCTGGACGAACAACCGCTGTGGGCGGTGTCCCTGCTCTCGCAGAGCCAGCGCCACGTCGCCGGCCGCTTCGCCATCCCCGGCCGGATCAGCGACCGGCTGATGTTCGCCGACATCCCGCACCGCCGCGGCCCGGTGTCCGGCGCGGCCCTGGTCGGCGGCGCGCTGGCGACCCTGGAGTGCCGCACCGACCAGGTCGTCGAGGCGGGCGATCACATCCTGTACGTCGGCGAGGTGCTGCGCGTGGACCTGCCCAGCCCCGAGGGCCTGCCCCTGACGCACTACCGGGGCCGCTACCGAAGCCTGGGCTGAGCGCGTTACGCGCCCGGCCGCGGCCCCGGGCGCATCAGCCCGTCGGCCGTCACCGAGGCGACCGGTCGGCCGGCCCGGGTGAACACCCGGATCCGCCCGTGCATGCGCCCGTCGCCCGCGTACTCGCTCGCGCAGCGCAGCAGCAGCCACTCGTGCGCCGAGAACGGCTCGTGGAAGGTGATGTTCTGGGACAGCGCCACCGACATCGACCGCCCGCCACGCCGCTCCAGTTCGGCGCGCGAGTACGGGCGCAGCGCGACCGGGCCCAGGAAACCCTCGGTGGACCAGGCCAGGATCGCCCGGGCCGTGGTCGCGGTGTCCGGGACCGACGTGCACCGCGTCCACAGGTCCAGGCGCGGCGGTCCCTCCGCGTCCGGCGCCAACGCCGCCGCGCCGCCGGCCGTACGCACCTCCCACGGCAACATCGGCACCGACACCTCGGCGCACTCCTGCGGCCCGGGCACCCCGGCCGGCAACGCATCGGCGTGCCGGACCAGTTCGGGGCCGGCCACGCCCAGCGTCACGAACGCCCGGTAGTGCTCGGCGGCGCCCTGCCGAAAACCCACCTGGAGGATCGCCGCCGACCGCCCCTCGTGCAGCCGCTCGACCCGTACGTCCACCGGCGCGGTCGGATCCCCGGCCCGGGGAAAGACCCCCTGAAGCGTCTGCACCGCCATGTGGGGGACCACCCGCTCGGCGGCCACCACCGTCTGCGCGAGCACCTGCGCGCCGAGCGTGCGCGGGATCGGCGTCACCAGGTTGCGCGCCCGGAACCGGGTGAGCGCCGCGTCCGGGACGGCGCCATCCGCCGGATCCGCCGCCGCGAGCCCGTCCAGGTCCAGCACGTCCACCAGGTCGGCCGCCGCGATCGTCGGCCATGTCGCCACTCCACCGGTCATCCGCGCATGATCGCAGTCCGCGGCCGGATCTGATAGACCGTCAGGCGGGTCGCCCGATCATCGCGTCGCGCCTCTCCCGGTGAACTTGACCACCAGCGAGACCAGGAACGCCGCGACCGCGATGCTGATGATCCAGCGAAGCCAGTCGATCCCCTTGGTGTCCTCGACACCCAGTCCGGCGGCGATGCCGTAGCCGATCAGGGTGCCCACGATGCCGACCGCCATCGTGGCCAGGAAGCCGATCTTCTGTTTGCCCGGCAGAAACAGTCGGCCAAGCGCGCCGATGATGATGCCCGCGATGATCAGACCTACGAACGTCATGGGATTCCTCCAGCCGGCCGGCAGTCGTACAAAGTACGATGACCCGGACTTTTCCGGGCAGGTGTCTCCTGTTCCCCACGTTCCCCGCGCGTTAACGCGAACGCCCCCACGTCACAAAGCTCTAAGGTGGTTGCGTCCGCCGGGTGGCCACGGTGCAAAATGGTCCGGTACACGCCCCGATAGCTCAGTTGGCCAGAGCACGCGCCTTGTAAGCGCGGGGTCGTCGGTTCGAACCCGACTCGGGGCTCCCAGGGGCCGTCATCCGCGCGATCGCCGGATGGCGGCCCGCTTTTGTCGGCCCGGCGGGGGCCGGCAGGGTGGGTGCGGCGGGGCCCGCTCGCCGGTCTGCGGCGGGGCTCGGCGACGGGGCTCAGCGGCGGCGGTCCGGCGCCGGACCGGTCGAGCCGCGGACCACCAGTTCGGGGCGGTAGATCAACTCGGTACGCGGTGCCCGCCCGCCGCCGATCTCGTCGAGCAGCGCGCGCACCGCCGCCGCGCCCATCGCCTGCACCGCCTGGCGCACCGTGGTCAGCGGCGGATCGGTGAAGGCCACCAGCGGCGAGTCGTCGTAGCCCACCACCGAGACGTCCTGCGGCACCCGCAACCCCCGCTCGCGCGCGGCCCGTACCGCGCCGAGCGCCATCAGGTCGCTGCCGCACACGACCGCGGTCGCCCCCCGGTCAAGCAGCGCGCCCGCCGCCGCCTGGCCGCCCTCCACCGAGAACAACGAGCGCTCGATCCAGCCGTCGGCCTCCGTCACCCCGAACCGCTCGGCGAGGCCGCGCCGAAAACCCGCGATCTTGCGCGCGGTGGGCACGTACCGCTCGGGCCCGACCGCGAGCCCGATCGCGGTGTGCCGCAGCGAGGCAAGGTGGCCTATCGCCAACTCCACCGCGACCGCCTCGTCGCTGGAGATGAACGGCGCGTCAATCCCCGGGGCGAAGCCGTTGACGAACACCATCGGCAGGCCGCGCTCGACCAGCCGCAGGTAGCGCGACATGTCCGCGCCCGAGTCCGAGTGCAGGCTGGAGACGAAGACGATCCCCGACACCCCGCGCTCCAGGAGCAGTTCGGTGTAGTCGTCCTCGGTGACCCCGCCCGGGGTCTGCGTGCACAACACCGGGGTGTAGCCGTGATGGGCCAGCGCCCGCTCGATGACCTGCGCGAACGCCGGGAAGATCGGGTTGTCCAACTCCGGGAGCAGCAGCCCCACCAGGCCCGCGCTGCGCCGGCGCAGCCGGGCGGGCCGCTCGTATCCGAGCACGTCGAGAGCGGTCAGGACGGCCCGCCGAGTGTCGTCCGCAACCCCGGGTTTGCTGTTCAGAACCCGACTCACGGTCGCCTCGCTGACCCCTGCCTGCGTTGCGATGTCCGCCAGCCGAGCCTTCATACGCAGAGCCTAGTGACACTTTCAGCAGGATTTCGCAGGGCTTTGCGGGTCCCGCAAAACATTTCGGGCGAAGCCGACTGCTGACAGATCACGTGCGCCCGGGTACGGTGAAGCGCAGTCCGTCCTCGAATGGACTAGACCACTGTCCGCCGTCACGGACAGGCACCGCACGGGTACTTCACCCTCCACTCGGATCGTCCGGCACGTTCCTGCCGGTGGAAGGACACATCACCATGGCCACGGTCAGCTACAAGCAGGCGACCTGTACCTACAAGGGCGCCGAGCGCCCGTCCGTCAACGCGCTCGACCTGGAGATCGCGGACGGCGAGTTCCTGGTCCTGGTCGGCCCCTCCGGTTGCGGCAAGTCCACCTCCCTGCGCATGCTCGCGGGTCTCGAGGAGGTCACCGGGGGCTCGATCCACATCGGCGACCGCGAGGTCACCAACCTGGAGCCCAAGGACCGCGACATCGCGATGGTGTTCCAGAACTACGCGCTCTACCCGCACATGACGGTCGCCGAGAACATGGGCTTCGCGCTGAAGATCGCGGGCGTCGACAAGAAGCAGATCCGGGCCAAGGTCGAAGAGGCCGCGAAGATCCTCGACCTCACCGAATACCTGGACCGCAAGCCGAAGGCCCTCTCGGGCGGTCAGCGCCAGCGTGTCGCGATGGGCCGCGCGATCGTCCGCGAGCCCCAGGTCTTCCTGATGGACGAGCCGCTGTCCAACCTCGACGCCAAGCTCCGCGTCCAGACCCGTACCCAGATCGCCGGCCTCCAGCGCCGCCTGGGCATCACCACCGTCTACGTCACGCACGACCAGGTCGAGGCGATGACCATGGGCGACCGCGTCGCGGTGCTCAAGGACGGCCTGCTCCAGCAGGTGGACACCCCGCGCAACATGTACGACCGCCCGGCCAACGTGTTCGTGGCCGGCTTCATCGGCTCGCCCGCGATGAACCTGATCGAGGTCGACCTGGCCGAGGACGGCATCCGCTTCGGCGACGCGGTCGTCCCGGTCTCGCGCGAGGCCCGCGAGGCGGCGGTGGCCGAGGGCACGGGCAAGGTGACGCTGGGCGTGCGCCCCGAGCACCTGAAGATCAACTCGGCCGAGGGCCTGAGCAAGGAGGGCAAGGGCCTCGCGGTCTCCGTCGACGTGGTCGAGGAACTCGGCTCCGACGCCTTCGTCTACGGCTCGGTCACCCTCGACGGTGTGGACAAGCCCCTGGTGGTCCGCGTCCCGGGCCGCAGCGTTCCGGAAAAGGGCTCGGTCCTGCACGTGGTCCCGACGGTCGGCGAGACCCACCTGTTCTCCACGAAGAGCGGCGAGCGCCTGCACGACTGACCGGCCCGACACGATCGCCGGCGGCGCCCGACGCGGCGCCGCCGGCGAGTGTCGTCCCGGACCGGGAGGCCGTCAGGGGTGAGACTCGGTCCATGGAGCGTATGACCGAGACCGAGTGGCGGGGCTTTTTGTTGGCGGGGCCGCCGCGCACCGGGAAACTTGCCACCGTACGTCCCGACGGTCGGCCGCACGTGGCGCCGGTCTGGTTCGACCTGGACGATCGCGGCGACACGGTGGAGCTGGTGTTCACCACGTTCGCGTCCTCGGTCAAGGGGCGCAACCTCGCCAACGATCCGCGCGTGAGCCTGTGCGTGGACGACGAACGGCCGCCGTACGCCTATGTGGTGGTCGAGGGCGAGGCCCGACTCTCGGTCGACCCGGTCGACCTGCGCGTGTGGCCGAGCCGGATCGCCGCCCGCTATATGGGCGCCGACAAGGTGGTCGAGCGCGAGCCCGTGGAGGGCGAGCAGGTGGTGCACGTGCACATCCACCACGTGGTGGCGGACCGGAACATCACGGGCTGAGCCGGCCTTTCGCAGATTCATTCCGCAGGAGCCGCACACCTCGCATACCTCGCACACCACAGGACCCGCACATGTCGTGCGGGTCCTGTGGGCGGTGCGGGGCTTCGATGCCCGGGGGATCAGCCCAGCAGGCCGCCCAGGGGCTTGGTGCCGCTGCCGCCGGACTTCGGGGCGCCGCCGGAGCCGCCCGAGCCGCCGGGGTTCGAACCGGCCGAGCGGGGGGAGCCGGACGCGGTCGGGGCCGAGGCCGAGGTCGGCTTCCTGTCGGTGGCATCGGCCGGGGCCGACTTGGCCGCGCCGGTGGAGGCACTCGGCTGCGGGGTGGTCGCCGCGCGCGGGGTGGCCTGCGCGGCGGGGCCCTCCTTGACCGGACCGGCCGCCGCCGAGGGTTCGACCACCGGCGGACGGGGTTGACCGGCCACGGCCCCGGCCGGCTGCCCGGCGGCGGGGACGACCGGGGCCGAGGACTCGGCGGGCCGACCCGGCTCGCCGACCCGGCCGGTGTCCGACTCGTCGGGGTGCCGGTGGCCGCCGCCGAGCAGCGAGCCCGCGAGCAACGTCGCGCCGACGCCCGCGAACGCCAGCATCGAGCCGTAGCCGAGCTTGCGCCGCCGAGCCCGCACGGGGGTGACGATGGGACCCCGCCAGGTCCGCAACGACAACCACGCGTCCGCCGAGTACATCGGCGCGCCCGCGAGCGCCAGCGGGCTGAACGCGGCCAGGAAGACCAGGTAGGGCGCGTGGTACGGCGAGGACCCGGTACCCACCGCGATCAGCACGCCCAGCGAGAGCAACATCCCGAGCAGCCCGGCCAGCCGGGTCCACAACCCGAGCACCACCGCGAAGCCGACCACCACCTGGCCGAAGGCGAACAACAGCCCCGCCCCGATCGCGTGATCGGCGGCCAGGTCCATCACCGACGGCGACAGACTCCCGTCACGCAGCACGCCGATGCGATGCCCGAACGAATCGCTCGACCCCGGATCCAGGAAGCCCGGCGCATAAAGCTTGCGCAGCCCCTCGACCAGGAACGCCCCACCGAGGAACAGCCGCAACGGCAACAACACGGTGCCGGCCTGCACACTCCCCCGGCGCGCATGCGTGGGCGCCGCGGCGGTCCCGTCCCGCTCACGCACCCCCGCCCCCGAACCGCGCCGGGCAGGCGGCACCCGCCGCCGGGTCCCGTCGTCACGAATCACCGGGAGCCGCGTGGTCGCGTCGTCATCCGCCCGGTCACGCGGCCCGGGCACAGGTTTGGGGGCGGTGCCGATCCGGGGGCCGGCGATCACCACCCGCAGGGTCTTCGTGGGGGTGGCGACCGCCGCCGGATCGCCGGGATCACGCACCGCCGCGGGCGAGGGCAACAGCCCGACAGCACCGCCGAAGCTGCCTTCCGATCTGGTGTCCACGCACCACTAACCGCCCAAGGTCCCCCAAGGATGCGGCCCACCACGTATTACCCCATGCAACCCACAAACCCCCAAACCTCCCGCTACACTCCGCCCCGCAGTGCGGCACGGATGCGCGGCCAAGACGCACACGGGTCTCCAAAACGAAGCACTCCCACCCGAGACCGCTGCATTCAGCGGCGGCCGGAATGGGCCGGGCCTCCTCGGCGCGCGTTGCGCTGTTGATGGCAGGTGGCCGGTGCGGGGCCGGTCAGAGTCGGCGATGGGCCGCCGCCGGCTAGCGGGGCTCCACGCCCCCGGCTTTTGACGAGACGGGCACGTTGCTCACCGAAAACCGGCCTGCAGCGGCGGTCAGGGTGGGCGCTCGGGTTGGGTTCGCCGGGCGTGCGTTCCCGAGTGGGCCGGGTGTTTTCGGCGCGCGCTGCGCCTTGGGTTGCGTGGGCTGGTCCGGGGCCGGTCAGAGTCGGTGATGGGCCGCCGCCGACCAGCCCCGGACCAGCCACCCGCGACCACAGGCACAACGCGCGTCGAGAACACCCCGGCCCACCCGGGGAGGTCCCCGGCGAACCCGACCCGACCGCCGCCGACCGCCCGGCCCGATCCGGCCCGGCCCGCTTCGCCCGTCTGCCTCTCCCCGCCTACTTCGCCCCTCGCCGCCTGGCCACCTCGTACAGCACGATGCTTGCCGCGACCCCCGCGTTCAGGGACTCGTTGCCGCCGGCCATCGGGATTCGGACCGTGATGTCGCATGTTTCCTGCACCAAGCGGCCCAGGCCCTTGCCCTCGGAGCCGACGACCACCACCAGGGGTTCCGTGGCCGCGGCCAGTTCGTCGAGGGTGATGTCGCCGTCGGCGGCCAGGCCGACCACCGTCAGGCCGGCCTTCTTGTAGGCCTCGAGGGCTCGGGTGAGGTTGGCCGCCCGGGCCACCGGCATGCGGGAGGCCGCGCCTGCCGAGGACTTCCAGGCGCCGGCGGTCATTCCGGCCGCGCGGCGCTCGGGGACGACCACGCCGTGGCCGCCGAAGGCCGCCGCGGAGCGGATCACCGCGCCGAGGTTGCGCGGGTCGGTGACGCTGTCGAGCGCGACGACGAGGGGTGTTTCGCCGCGGTCGTGCGCCTCCACCACGAGGTCGTCCGGGTGGGCGTACTCGTACGGCGGCATCTGGAGCACCAGGCCCTGGTGGATCGCGCCGTCGGTCATCCGGTCCAGCTCGGGGCGCGGGATCTCCATCAGCGGGATGCCCCGCGTGTTGGCGATCTTCATCGCCTCGCGCACCCGGTCGTCGCTGTCGATGTACTGCGCGATGAACAACGACGTGGCCGGCGCGTCGGCGCGCAGCACCTCGAGCACCGAGTTGCGGCCCGCGACCAGCTCGGACGCGCTCTTCCCGCCCCGACCGGGACGCCCGCCCGCCGGGCGCCGGGCCGCGGGCGCCGCGGCCTTGCGCTTGGCCGCGGCGTTGGCGGCGCGCTGCTTCGCGTGCCCCTTGCGCATCTCCGCGGGCGGCGTCGGCCCCTTGCCCTTCAGCGCCCGGCGGCTGTGCCCACCAGTACCGACCGAGGGCCCCTTCTTGCTTCCCTCGTTGCGCTTGTTACGGCGCTCCGTGTTGCCGGCCATGACGGGTACATCCCTTCGATTGCTTCATATTGCGATCCCCGGTCGCCCGAGGGGCAACCGCTCCAGCCGTTACAACCGTACGGCCGGTCCGCCACCTCGTGGCGTTCCGGCCGTACGGCGCGTTCTCGTCGAGCCTCCCGGGCCCGAGGGCGACTCAGTCCCGGTGCAGCGTCCACCGGGGGCCGTGCGGCGTGTCCTCCACCACGATCCCGGCCGCCGTGAGGCTGTCCCGGACCGCGTCGGCGGCCGCGTAGTCCTTGCGCGCCCGCGCCGCCTCACGCTGCCCGAGGGCGAGCTTGACGAGGTGGTCGACCACCCCGCGCAGCTCGTCGGAGCGACCGGCGGAGGCGCCCGCCGTCCACTGCTCCGACAGCGGGTCCATGCCGAGCACGCCCAGCATCGCCCGCACATCGGCCGCGTGTCGTACGACCGCGTCCTTGTCGCCCGCCGCCAGCGCGGTGTTGCCGTCGCGCACGGTGTTGTGCACGACCGCCATCGCCTGCGGTACGCCCAGGTCGTCGTCCATCGCGGCGGCGAACACCGCCGGCACGTCGGCCGTCGGTTCGATCGCCCCGGTCTGTTCGCCGGCCCGCTCCAGGAAGCCCTCGATCCGCCCGAAGGAGACCTCGGCCTCGCGCAGTGCCTCCTCGCTGTACTCGATCATCGACCGGTAGTGCGGGGTGGCCAGGTAGTAGCGCAGGACCAGCGGCGACCAGCGCTTGAGCATCTCGGAGACGAGCACCGAGTTGCCGAGCGACTTGCTCATCTTCTCACCGCTGAGGGTGACCCAGGCGTTGTGCATCCAATAGGCGGCGAACGCGTCGCCCGCCGCCTTGGACTGGGCGATCTCGTTCTCGTGGTGCGGGAACACCAGATCCAGCCCGCCGCCGTGGATGTCGAACGCCGCGCCCAGGTACTTGTGCGCCATCGCGGAGCACTCCAGGTGCCACCCCGGACGACCGTGCCCCCACGGCGTCTCCCACGACGGCTCGCCGGGCTTGGCCGCCTTCCACAGCGCGAAGTCGCGCCGGTCCCGCTTGCCCGCCGCGCCCGTGCCCCCGTCCTCCGCCTCGCGCATCGCGTCCGGCTTCTGACCGGACAGCGCGCCGTAGGCCGGGAACGAGGAGACGTCGAAGTACACGTCGCCGCCGGACGGATAGGCGTGCCCCGTGGCGATCAGCCGGTCCATCATCGCGACCATCTCGGGGATGTGCCCGGTCGCCCGGGGCTCCACGGTCGACGGCAGGCAGCCGAGCGCGGTGTACGCGTCGGCGAAGGCCCGCTCGTTGGTCTGCGCGACCTGCCAGTAGGGCACACCCTCCGTGGCGGACTTGGCGATGATCTTGTCGTCGATGTCGGTGACGTTGCGGCAGAACACGACGTCGTTGCCGCGGTGGGCGAACCACCGGCGCAGCACGTCGAAGTTCAGCCCCGATCGGATGTGCCCGATGTGCGGAGGTGCCTGCACGGTGGCACCACACAAGTAGATCGAGACCTGTCCCTCGACAAGCGGCACGAAGTCCCGGACCGTGCGGGTGCTGGTGTCGTACAGGCGCATGCTCACACGCGCAAGCTTAGAGCGTCGGGACGGCGCGGCGTGCGCCGTTATCCCTCGGTTCCCGGCCCGACCGGCACCACGAGCGCGGTGGCGATCGCGGCCACTCCCTCGGCCCGCCCGGTCAGCCCCAGACCGTCGGTGGTGGTCCCGGACACCGACACCGGCGCGCCGGCCGCGGCCGACAGCACGGCCTCCGCCTCGGCCCGCCGCCGCCCGACCTTCGGCCGCACCCCGATCACCTGCACCGCGATGTTGCCGATCTCGAATCCGGCCGCGCGCACCAGCCGCGCGGCCTCGGTCAGCAGGGTCGCCCCCGACGCCCCGGACCACTGCGGCCGCGAAGTGCCGAAGTGTGCGCCCAGATCGCCGATGCCCGCCGCCGAGAACAACGCGTCGCACGCGGCGTGCGCGACCACGTCGGCGTCGGAGTGCCCGGCCAACCCGGTCTCCCCGGGCCAGAACAGCCCGGCCACCCACAACTCGCGCCCCGCCTCGAAGGCGTGGACGTCCACCCCGATCCCGGTACGGGGCAGCACCACCCGAGCCGCGTGCTCACCGGACAACGTCGATCTCCGTACTCTCCGCGGCACCGTCCGCCTCGTCGGCGCGCGCCTGCCCCGCCCGCTCCGCTCGCCGCTCCAAGAGCGCGCGGGCAAGCAGCAGGTCGAACGGTCGGGTCACCTTGAACGCCTCTTCGGAGCCGGGCACCACCACAACCGTGCCGCCGGTGCGCTCGACCATCCCGGCGTCGTCGGTCGCGCCCTCCGCGCCGAACCCCTCGGCCTCGGCGTGGGCGCGCGCCAATACCGCCCGTCGAAAACCCTGGGGGGTCTGTACGGCGCGCAGCAGCGATCGATCGACCGTGCGCACCACGGTCTCGGCGCCGTTCGCCGCGGCGACCTCCTTGACCGTGTCGACCACGGGCAACGCGGGCACCACCGCGTCGGCCCCGTCGGCGACGGCGGTGATCACCGCCTCGACCACGTGGGCCGGCACGAACGGACGCGCGGCATCGTGCACGAGCACGATGTCGTGATCGGTCGGCACCGCCGCGAGGGCGAGCCGTACCGATTCCTGGCGTGTCGCACCGCCCGCGACCACCCGCACGGGTGATTCCGCGGGCAGTTGCGCACGCAAAAGATCCCGGACACCGGCGACACCGTCCGGCGGTGCGGCGACCACGACCGCGGTTACCCCGCGGGCGGCCAACAGCGACCGGACGGCGTGCACCAGCATCGGGATGTCCCCAAGCTCACGCAACGCCTTGGGCGCACCGGGACCGAGCCGTTCACCACGCCCTGCAGCGGGCACAAGGACCGCAGTGTTCAACGAAGTCCCCTCAAACCACCCGGGCGCCGACGCCACATGGCGCCGACACCGCACCGGCGGATCCGTCCGTCATCGACGGGCGGATCCTACGGCTCAGGAAGCCAGGACCTCGTCGAGGATGGCCTCGGCCTTGTCCTCGTTCGTGTTCTCGGCGAGCGCCAACTCGCTCACCAAGATCTGCCGAGCCTTCGCCAGCATGCGCTTTTCGCCTGCCGACAGGCCGCGGTCACGCTCGCGGCGCCATAGATCGCGCACGACCTCCGCGACCTTGATAACGTCACCGGAGGCGAGCTTTTCCAGGTTCGCCTTGTAACGTCGTGACCAGTTCGTCGGTTCTTCGGTGTGCGGAGCACGCAGTACCTCGAAGACGCGGTCGAGCCCTTCCTGGCCCACCACGTCTCGAACACCGACGAATTCCGCGTTGTCCGCGGGCACGCGGACGGTCAAATCACCCTGGGCGACCTTCAACACCAAATAGGTCTTGTCCACACCCTTGATCGTGCGCTGCTCGATCGCCTCGATCAGCGCGGCCCCGTGATGGGGGTAGACCACGGTGTCGCCAACCTTGAACGTCATGTGACAGGTACCCCTTCCGTGGCTTTCTAGGGTAACACGGGACACGCCCCTACTGAATGACGTTTCCGCAGGTCAGGGCCTTAGTCGGGGCTTGACAAGCAGCCCGTGGGCGTGCTGGGACAGGGAACCCCACACCCGTAGGACTCGAACAAATAGGACAAACAGCTCGTCCTGAGGGTGCGTCGACCGCTCTCGTGCGACCCAAATGTCCCACCCGCATCACCGGAGTCCGGCCGATCCCGGCGGCCTTGCGCCGACTCCGCCCCGGTGAAGGCGCCGCTCGGCGCGGTGAGCCGCGTACAAGTCGTCCATCCGGCCTGAGTACGCTGTCCCCGGTCATCGTGACCGGTCCAGAATCCTAGATCTTCAAGGAGATGCCGCCGCCGTGAGCCGCAGCCTTCGACGCGGCGCCCTCGCCGCCACCGTCGCCGTCGTCCTTCCCCTGGCCGCGGGCTGCGCCAGTGGCAAGGAAGCCGAGACCGGCAAGATCAAACCCGACACGGCCAGTACGGCGTTCGGTTCGCTCAAGATCCAGAACGTCCAGCTGGTGACGAGCGACCCGGGCAAGAACCTGGTCGCGCTCGGTGGCGCGCTGTTCAACGAGGGCACCACGCCCGAGACGATCACCAAGGTGACGGTGGACGGCGCGGGACAGGCCCTCGGCGGCCCGCTGACCATCCCGGCGGGCGGCGCCGCGTACCTGGTCGACCGTCCCCAGGGAATGGCCGCCGACGACCCGCAGGGGCGCGTCTACCTCGGTCCGCTGGTCTTCCCGAACGCCGCCAAGGTCGAGGCCGGTTCGTTCCGCCGGGTGACCTTCGCGTTCGGCACCGCCGGCGAGACCTCGCTGGACGTCTCGGTGCACTCCCCGTCGAGCTACTACGCGCAGCTGAAGCCGACCCCGACCTTCACCCCGCCGCCGCCCGCGCCGCCGACCGCCTCGGCGCCGGCCACCGCGCCGCCGAACACCGCGCCCGCCACCGCCAACACGGGCGGCGCCACGGCCCCGGCGAGCGGCAACGGCGCCTCCGGCACCCCGCGCAACAGCGCGTCGGCCCCGGCCGGCGGCTGACGGCCGTACCCGCGCCGCGGGACACAAAGGCACATACGACGGCGCCCGCGCCGCCTCCCGGACACCGGGGGCGGCGCGGGCGCCGTCGTCACATGGGGGCCGGGGCGGCCCCGGCCCGATCAGGGCTCGAACTTGTACCCGAGACCGCGCACGGTGACCAGGTAGCGCGGGGCGCCCGGGTCCGGCTCGATCTTGGCCCGCAGTCGCTTCACGTGCACGTCCAGCGTCTTGGTGTCGCCCACATAGCCGACGCCCCAGACCCGGTCGATCAACTGCATCCGGGTGAGCACCCGGCCCGCGTTGCGCAGCAGCACCTCGAGCAGGTCGAACTCCTTGAGCGGGAGATCGATCCGCCGACCCTCCACGGTGACCCGGTGGGCCTCGACGTCGAGCCGGACCGGACCCGCCTCGATCGCGCGCGGCTCGTCCGTCTCCACCCCGCCCTGGCGGCGCAGCACGGCGCGGATCCGCGCGATCAGCTCGCGGGTCGAGTACGGCTTGGTGACGTAGTCGTCGGCGCCGATCTCCAGGCCGACCACCTTGTCGACCTCGCTGTCCTTGGCCGTCACCATGATGACCGGCACATTGGACTTGGCCCGCAGCCCGCGGAAGACCTCGGTGCCCGGCAGGCCGGGCAGCATCAGGTCGAGCAGGACCAGATCGGCGCCGCCCTGGTCGAACAGCTCCAACGCCTCGGGGCCGGTGGCGGCCACGGCCACCTCGAAGCCTTCCTTGCGAAGCATGTACGACAGCGCGTCGCTGAAGGACTCTTCATCTTCGACGACGAGCACACGGGTCATCGTGATGCCTCCATGGATGGGGTCGACGATGTCATCGACATCGATTGAGAGGTACTGGACTTGAAGGGCAGCACCAGGGTGAAGGTGGATCCCACACCCTCAAGGCTGCGCACGGTTACCTCTCCCCCGTGGCCCGCCGCGATGTGCTTGACGATGGACAGGCCCAAGCCGGTACCGCCGGTGGCCCGCGAGCGGGCCGGATCGACACGGTAGAACCGCTCGAAGATGCGATCCAGGTCACGCTGGGGAATGCCCAGGCCCTGGTCGGAAACGGTGATGACGGCCATCCGCGCCTCTGCTCTGACCTCGATGTCGACCCTCGTCCGCGCAGGACTGTAGTTGACCGCGTTCTCGACCAGATTGCCCAGGGCCATCACCAGTTGATTGTGGTCCCCCGGCACGATCAGCTCACGATCGCCCCCGATCGCGAGGGTGATCTGCTTCGACTCCGCCGCCTGCCGGCAGCGGTCGGCGGCCTCGGCCACCAGGTCGTCGAGCGGGACCGGGCCCACGTGGTGCAGCGGATGGTCGTTCTGCACCCGGGACAGGTCGATCAGCTCCTGGACCAGGTTGGTCAGCCGGGCCGACTCGATCTGCATGCGGCCCGCGAAGCGGATGATCGCCTCGGGGTCGTCGCTGGCGTCCATGACCGCCTCGGCCAGCAGCGAGAGCGCGCCGACCGGGGTCTTGAGCTCGTGGCTCACGTTGGCCACGAAGTCGCGGCGCACCGCGTCCACCCGGCGCGCCTCGGTGCGGTCCTCGACCAGGAGCAGCACCAGCCGAGAGCCCAGCGGCGCCACACGCGCGGACACCTCGAACTCGTGCGCCTCGCCGTCGGCGCGGGCGAGCAGCAGGTCGCGCTGCCTTATCTCGCCGTCGCGCCTGGTCTCCTTGGCCATCGCCAGCAGGTCCTCGGGCACCAGTTGATCCCCGCGGACCAGGCCGAACTTGTAGGCCGCGGAGGACGCCTTGACGACCGTGTCGAACTCGTCGAGGACCACGGCGGAGGAACGCAGCACCGACAACACGGTGGCCACTCCGGGCGGCAGAGAAGGGGCCGCGGCGGGCGCCGCGGCCGTACCTCTGCCCTGGGCCCGCTCACTCCAGCGGAAGGCCAGGGTGCCGGCCACACCGACGGCCAATCCGGATACAGCGGCCAAAGCGGCGGCGGCAACGTTCACGTCCACATGTTCCAGGGTAGAGCTGACCCGAACGGGTGAAACCGTCCAGAGGGTCCGTCGTGCAGATCTTCATGTGTCGTTCATCCGTGCGCCACGCCTGTCACCGGTGATCGTTCGGAGGTCGTCATGTCCGACCCGCAGACCCCGCCCCAACCGAGGGCGCCCGTGCCGGGCTGCAACTGCCCGTCCAGTTGTGGCTGTGGCTGTAAGTCCGGTTCCGCGTGCAATTGTGGCGGCAGTTGCGGCCGCTGAACCGGCGCTCGGGCCGATGAGCCCGGCCCGTGCGGAGCGCCCGGCCCCTTCCGTGACAGGCGGGCGCTCCGCGCGGAGCCGATCGGGCCTTCACCCGAAGTTCGTGATCACTTCCGCCCCTGGTTCTTGACCGCTTCGATCGCGGCCGCCGCGGCCTCGGGATCGAGGTAGCGGCCACCGGGGGTGACGGGGCGCAGATCCGCGTCCAGTTCGTACAGCAGCGGGATGCCGGTGGGGATGTTCAGGCCGGCGATGTCCGCGTCCGAGACGCCGTCCAGGTGCTTGACCAGCGCGCGCAGCGAGTTGCCGTGCGCGGCCACCAGGACCGTGTCTCCGCCGAGCAGGTCCGGCACGATCGCGTCGTACCAGTAGGGGAGCATGCGCTCCACGACGTCCTTGAGGCACTCGGTGCGCGGGCGGATCTCCACCGGCAACGACGCGTAGCGCGGGTCGGCGAACTGCGAGTATTCGTCGTCGTCGGCCAGCGGCGGCGGCGGGGTGTCGTAGGAGCGGCGCCAGAGCATGAACTGCTCCTCGCCGAACTCCTCCAGGGTCTGCTTCTTGTCCTTGCCCTGGAGCGCGCCGTAGTGCCGCTCGTTGAGCCGCCAGGAACGCCGCACGGGCAGCCAGTTCAGGTCGGCCACGTCCAGCGCAAGCTGGGCGGTGCGGATCGCGCGGCGCTGGAGCGAGGTGTGCAGGACGTCGGGCAGCACCCCCGCGTCGAGCAGCAGCTGCCCGCCGCGCGCGGCCTCCTTCTCCCCCTTTTCGGTCAGGTCGACGTCGACCCAGCCGGTGAACAAATTCTTGGCGTTCCATTCACTTTCGCCGTGGCGAAGAAGTACCAGTTTGTACGGAGCATCAGCCATGGCAAGGAGCGTAATCCACCACCGCGTGGCCCTATTGCCCGCGGTTCTCCGGGGCCGCGAAGCGGGCGAAGGCCTCCAGGTTGCGCAGGGATTCGCCGCGTTCGACGCGCCAGTCCCATTCCCGGCGGATCGAGGTGGCGAAGCCGATCTCCAGGAGGGTGTTGAAGCTGTCGTCGGCGGTCTGCAGCACCACGCCCAGGATGCGGTCGATCTCCTCGGGGCTCACCGCGGCCAGCGGGAGCCGGCCGTTCAGGTACACGTCGCCGAGTTTGTCGACGGCGAAGGCCACCCCGTACATCCGCACGTTGCGCTCCAGCAGCCAGCGGTAGAAGGCGGCGTGGTTCTCGTCCGCGTGCCGGATCACGAACGCGCTCATGGTCAGGCTGTGCGCGCCCACCGTGAGGGCGAGCGCCGTCTTGAGCTTGCGCGTGCCCGGCAGCACCGCGACGAACGTGTGCGGCGCGGACTGCTCCCACTCGACGCCGGCGTCGTCCAGGGCCGCGCGCACGGTGGCCGCGGCTCGCTCTCGTTCGGCTTCCACGGCCTGCCCCATTCGTCGCCCCTCTCGCCCCGGTACCCCGACGCTACTGCCCGCCCACGACCCACCCACGCGGGGCGGTGCTGCGGGCCAGTGTGTCGGCGTACACCTCGGCCATCGAGGCCGCCGCCGCCGCCCAGCCGAAGGAGGCCGCGTGCCGCACCGCGCCCTCGGCATAGTCCTCGCGCAGCCGGGGGGCGCGGATCAGGTCGCGCAGGGCCAGGCCGTAGTCGACCGGGTTGTGGCCCCGGACCAGGGTGCCGGAGACGCCGTCGCGCACGGCGGTGGGCAGTCCGCCGACCGCCGCCGCGACCACGGGCGTCCCGCACGCCTGGGCCTCGATGGCGACCAGGCCGAAGGACTCGTTGTAGGAGGGCACCACCGCGACGGTGGCCGCGCGGTACCAGTCGGCCAGCACGTCCTGGCGCACAGGGCGCTGGAAGCGGACCACGTCGTGGATGCCCAGCGTCGCGGCCAGCTTGTGCAGGTGTTCGGGCGCGGCCATGCCGTTTCCGCTGGGGCCGCCGACCACCGCGACCACCAGCGAGTCGCGCAGCGCGGGGTCGGCCTGGAGCAGATGGGCGATCGCGTACAGCAGCACGTCGGGCGCCTTGAGCGGCTGGATCCGCCCGGCGAACAGGATCACCGTGGCGTCCTCGGGCACGTCGAGGCGGCGGCGCGCGGCGGCCATGTCGCCGGGGCAGAACGTCTCCAGGTCCACCCCGGGGTTGACCACCGCGACCTGATCGGGCTCCGCGGCGTAGAGGTCGATCAGCTGGTCGGCCTCCTCGACGGTGTTGGCGACCAGCCGATCGGCCGCCTCCACCACCTGGGACTCGCCGATCACCCGGGCCCGGGGCTCGGGGGCGTCGCCACCCGCGAGGGAGGCGTTCTTGACCTTGGCCATCGTGTGCATCGTGTGCACCAGCGGCACGCCCCAGCGCTCCTTGGCGAGCCAGCCCACCTGGCCGGAGAGCCAGTAGTGCGAGTGCACCAGGTCGTAGTGTCCGGGGTCGCGCATCGCCTCGGTGCGCAGCACGCCGGAGGTGAAGGCGCACAGCTGGGCGGGCAGGTCCTCCTTGGACAACCCCTCGTAGGGCCCGGCGGTGACGTGCCGCACCAGGACGCCCGGGGCCATCTCGACGACCGGCGGCAGGTCGCTGCCGGTGGCTCGGGTGAATATCTCCACCTCGATGCCGAGCGCGGCCAGCCGCTTGCTCAGCTCGACGATGTAGACGTTCATCCCCCCGGCGTCGCCGGTGCCGGGTTGGTGCAGCGGGGAGGTGTGAACGCTGAGTGTCGCGATTCGACGAGGTGCCCCCCGGCGCGCTCCCCATGTGATCGCGCGCTGGACGTGGTGGCTCACTCGTTGACCTCCCTGGCCGGCCCCGTGCCCTGTCGTTCTGTTGTGCGGAACTACCAGTTGTACCGAGCCGTCGCGGACGAGGTCCGCCCGGCCCGCCGTCGCGGCCCAACTCAAGTCCCAACCCATCGTGGTCGGGCGGGATTCCCGGGCGGGGTGTGATCCACGCCCCGGCGGGGGCGTACGGAGGTGTTCGCCTACCCTGCGAGCATGGGCACGCGCGGCAAACCGGGCATCGGCGCCCCGGGAGCGGGGACGGGAGCGGGGTCCCGGTCGCGGCCGACCGGGGTGATCACCCGGGGTACCACCAACGCGAACCGGCTGCGCCGGGTCGACCGGTGGCTGACCGGGGTACACGGGCGGCTGCTGCGGGCTGCGGCCGATCCGCTGGTGGTCGACGTCGGCTATGGGGCGTCACCGGTGACCACGGTCGAGTTGGCGCGCCGACTGCGCACGGTGCGGGCCGATGTCGCGGTGGTCGGCTTCGAAATCGACCCGGAGCGGGTGGCCGCGGCGTTGCCGTACGCCGGGAACGGGCTGACCTTCGCCCGGGGCGGCTTCGAGGTGCCGCTGCCGGCCGGCCGCTCGGCGACCGCGATCCGGGCGTTCAACGTGTTGCGGCAGTACGACGAGGACGCGGTGCCGGCGGCCTGGGCGCGGATGTGCGCCCGCCTCGCGCCGGACGGGGTGCTGGTCGAGGGCACGTGCGACGAGTTGGGTCGGCGTGCGGTGTGGCTGGGCATCGGGTCGGACGCCCGGCCGCGCACGGTCACCTTCGCCGCCCGGTTGGCGGGTCTGGGGCGGCCGTCGGAGTTGGCCGAACGGTTGCCGAAGGCGTTGATCCACCGCAATGTGCCGGGCGAGCCGGTACACGCGTTCCTGACCGCGTTCGACCGGGCCTGGGACCTGCACGCGCCGCTGGCCGCGTTCGGCGCCCGGCAGCGCTGGCTCGCGGCGACCGCGACGCTGGCCCGGGACTGGCCGGTTTGCGACGGCCCGGCGCGCCGGCGGCAGGGCGAGGTGACCCTCGCGTGGTCGGCGGTGGCGCCCCTCGGGCGTGCCCGCGAGTCCTGGCGGCGGGTGTCGGCCGTACCCGACCGACTGTATTGATACATTCTGGTGACTCGTGTCCGATCCGAAACGGCACATGAAATCTTGAACACACCGCGTTGATCCGGACGTGGAACAGCTCGGCGTGTCGTCCGGGAATGGACTGATACGCCCGTTCCGATATCCGGACGATCTCGAATAGTCCCCTGCCGATCGCAGCCGGAACATGCAAGGATCCGACGCTGAACCGGTCCCCGGGAACTGCCGTCCCGAAAGCGCGGGTTCCGGTCGGCGTCGCCGCATGAAATCGTCCGCAGCGTCTCAGGACAAGCCGTTTTCCGAAAGGGCGAAAGCATGGTGAAACTCGGGGGCCGGATCGGTCTGCGAACCCGGGCCGTGACCAGCTGCGGAGCGGCACTGTTGTGCGCGGTCCTGTTCGGCGGCAACGCGTGGGCGGCTCCCGACGCGCCGCCGGTGCCGCCGCCCGCCAACACCGCGATCACCTCGGTCCAGGACCTGCTGGCCGCCCAGGCCCGGGTGCAGGAGTTGTACCGCCAGGCCGAGCAGGCCACTGAGCGATTCAACGCCACCACCGAGCAGTTGGGTCGTACCCAGATCAAGGCCAACGACGTGAACGCGGGCGTGGTGTGGGCCCGGCAGAACGTCGAGAAGGCCAAGGAGGATCTGGGCCGACTGGCCCGACTCCAGTACACGACGCGGGGCATGGACCCGCTGCTGACCCTGATGTTGTCCGCGGATCCCGCGCAGTTCCTGCGCGACGCGCCCACGTACGAGCGGGTCTCGCAGTCGCAGTTGGACACCATCGCACGCGCCAAGCAGGCCGAACTCCAGCTCACCGCAATGCAGAAGAGCGCGGACGCCCAGCTCGCCGAGAGCCGTCGGCTGGAGCAGGAAGCCGCCGCGACCCGGACCGACATCCAGTCCCGGATCACCGAGGCCGAGAAGATATTGGCCGGCCTCACCCCCGAGCAGCTGGCCGAACTCGCCCGGATGGAGGCGCTGTCCGCGGAGGCCGGTCAGGCCCAGCTGAACACGCTGATCGGCAAGCCCGACCAGCAGACCACGCCCAAGGCGGCGTTGGCCATCGCGTTCGCGATCGACAAGATCGGCAAGCCGTACATCTGGGGCGGCGTCGGCCCCGAGGGCTACGACTGCTCCGGCCTGACCTCGAAGGCGTGGGCGTTCGCGGGCGTGCCGATCCGCCGCACCTCGCAGGAGCAGTGGGCGTCGCTGCCGCGCGTACCGCTGGCCGACATGCGCCCCGGCGACCTGATCGTGTACTACTCCGACGCGAGCCACATCGGCATGTACCTGGGCAACGGCAAGATCGTGCACGCGCCCCGTCCGGGCCGCACGATCACCATCGCCAACGCCGGTTCGATGCCGATCCTGGGCGTGGTACGACCCGACGCGGGCGCGGGGACGGTGAACGCCCCGGCGATCCCGAACGTCCCGGGCCCGCCGCCCACCACGCCGCCGACGACGCCGCCGGTCACGCCGCCCGTGACTCCTCCGGTGACCACGCCGCCGGTAACCACGCCGCCCGTGACCACACCTCCGGTAACGACGCCTCCGGTGACCACTCCGCCCGTGACGACGCCTCCGGCGAGCACGCCCCCGCCGTCGACGCCACCGGCGACGGGGACGCCGAGCGGGTCGAAGTCGGGAACGCCGGCGCGTGGGTCGGGGACACCTTCGGGCGGGTGATCGCGGGTTGCGAACGAGGTTGGTGAACGGGCCTCGTGAGCGCGATCCCGTGCACGCATCGAAGGGGCCGGGCCTGCGGGCTCGGCCCCTTCGCGTAGGCGGTCGGGCGCGGGACGCGGCGGCGCGGTCCCGAGGCGAGCCGAACCCGGGGTCGCGCCGTGCCCGCCCCCGGCGACCCGACCGGCTCGCCGTGGGCCTACAGCGCGGCCACCGCCGCCTCGAAGGCGATGTATGCCCTGGCCTCGAACAGCACGAAGCGGGCCTCCGTCACGGCGGACGGTGTGCCGTGGACCGTCTCCACGGCGATGCGTGCCGCGTCGTCCATGGGCCAGCCGTAGATGCCCGCCGAGACCGCCGGGAACGCCACGGTCGATGCGCCGAGGTCGTCGGCCACGCGCAGGCACTCGCGATAGCACGAGGCGAGCAGGGCGGAGCGATCCTCGGTGCGGCTGTACACCGGGCCCACCGTGTGGATGACCCAGCGGGCCGGGAGGCGGCCCGCGGTGGTGGCCACCGCGGCGCCGGTGGCCAGGCCGCGACCCAGCTCGGCCGCGCGCAACGCCCGGCACTCGGCCAGGATCTCCGGGCCGCCCCGGCGGTGGATCGCTCCGTCGACGCCACCGCCGCCCATCAGGGAGGAATTCGCCGCGTTCACGATCGCGTCCGCGTGTTGCTCGGTGATGTCGCCGCGAACCAACGTGATCCGTGTCATGCCGACGAGCCTGCCGGCCGGGGCCTCGGCGCCGCCGGCGCATTTCCCCACAGGGGTGACGCCGCGAAACGGCGCCGGTCCGGGGTCCGGGCCGGGGGACCGTACGGTTATCGGCTCGGGCCGGCCCGCGCTATCGTCCCTTTTCGATTGCCGAACTTCGATTGCCGAACGACGCCGCGTCCGAGCGGCGGCATCATTCCGGAGGTGGTGGCGTGCGCCCCGCGTACGGCGGCGACGGCGGAGCGGTCGAACGGACCGGCTACCGCGCGGGACCGGTGTCCGTCCCCTCGGCATCGGGTCCGGTCGCCCACGTGGCGCGTCCGCTGCGCGTCCTGCTGATCGAGGACGACGCCGGGGACGCCTTCCTGGTCGAGGAGCTGCTGGCCGACTCGCCGGATCCGATGGAGATCGTCTGGGCGCGCTCGATGGCCGAGGCGATGGTCGGACTCGGCGAGGACGTCGGGTGTGTACTGCTCGACCTCGGGCTGCCCGACGCCGAGGGGCTCAACGGGCTGCACCGGCTGTTGGCGTTCGCGCCGCGCACCGCGGTGATCGTGCTGACCGGGTTGGCCGACGCGCATCGCGGGTCGGCCGCGGTGGCCGCCGGTGCCCAGGACTACCTGGTCAAGCAGGAGATCGACGGCTCGCTGCTGTCCCGGGCGATCCGCTACGCCCTGGAGCGCAAGCGGGCCGACGACTCGCAGCGCCGGCTGGTCGAGTCGGAGTTGCGCGCGCAGGAGAACGCCCGGCTCGAACGCGGACTGCTGCCCGCCCCGATCCTGCGCGACCCCTCCCTCGACTTCCTCGCCCGCTACCGCCCCGGTCGACAGCGCGCGCTGCTCGGCGGCGACCTGTACGACGCGGTGCAGACCGCCGACGGGCGGGTGCACGTGATGATCGGCGACGTCTGCGGGCACGGCCCGGACGAGGCCGCGCTCGGGGTCAACCTGCGGATCGCCTGGCGCTCGCTGATCTTCGCCGGACTCACCGGCGGTGACCTGCTCACCACGCTGGAACGAATCTTCGAACACGAGCGGCGCTCGGACGAGATGTTCGCCACGCTGTGCATGACCATCATCGAGCCCGACCGCCGCCGGGGTCGGGTCTACCTCGCGGGCCACCCGGCGCCGCTGCTGATCACCCCCGAGGGGGTGGCGCCGCTGTCCGAGGGCGCCACCGGACCGGCGCTCGGGTTGTTCCCCGACGGCCGGTGGGGATACGAGCCGATCGACCTCGGCCCGGACTGGTCGCTCCTGCTCTACACCGACGGGCTGATCGAGGGCCGGATCGGCCGGGGTCCGGAACGCCTGGGCACCGAAGGCCTGTTGCCGCTGATCACCCGCCTGCTCGCGGCCGGGGGCACCGGCTACGACCTGATCGACTCCGCCGTCGCCGCGGTGGAGGAACTGCACGGGGACAGCCTCAACGACGACGTCGCGGTGTTGCTGCTCCGGCACGATCCGAACCATCCGCCGCACGGCGCCCCGGGCGAACATCCGGTGTTGCCCGGCCCGGCGACCGGTGAGGGCCGGACGGCATGAGTCGACGCGAGCCACGAAAGCGGCCCGGCGGCCCCCGCATGCGCCAGGTCGTCGGCCTGGGCCTTGGCCTGCTCGCGCTGGTCATCGTGATCTCCGCGGTGATCGGCGCACTGGCCATATCCCGGCTGAACGACTCCCGCCGCACCGTGCTGGAGCGGCTCGAACCGGCCGCCAACGCCGCGCTGCGCCTGGAGAACGCGCTGGTCGACCAGGAGACCGGGGTGCGCGGCTGGATCCTCAGCGGCGACCCGAGCTTCCACGAGTCGTACACGCAGGCGCGGTCCGAGGAGGACCGGGCCTACGCGGCGCTGGAGCGGCTGCTGCCGAACTCGGCCGACGGTGACCGGCTGCGCGCCGACCTGGTCGAGGTGGGCGCCCGGGCCCGGGCCTGGCGAATGGGGTACGCGGAGCCGGCCTTCGCCGATCGGCCGGGCATCGCCGCGGTGCCCGACCAGGGCCGAGGGCTGTTCGACGCGGTGCGCGCGAGGACCTCGGTCCAGCAGGCCGATCTGGGCGACGAACGGGCCGCGGCACGGCACGAACTGTCGCGCGACGCCACCATGCTGACCGCGACGCTGATCGCGGTGGCGGTGTTGTTCGCCGGGCTGCTGATCGCCATCGCGGTGTTCTTCCGCCGGATGGTCACCAGCCCCCTGGAGCATCTGGGCGAGCAGGTCCGGCGGGTCACCGAGGGCGAGTACGACCACGCGCTGACCGGGCACGGCCCGGCCGAGATCGCCGCGCTCGCGCAGGACGTGAACTCGATGCGCGACCGCATCCTGGAGGAGTTGCACAGCACCGAGGCGGCCCGCGCGCTGATCGACGAACAGGCCGAGGACCTGCGCAGATCCAACGCCGAGTTGGAGCAGTTCGCCTACGTGGCCTCGCACGACCTGCAGGAGCCGCTGCGCAAGGTGGCCAGCTTCTGTCAGCTGTTGGAGAAGCGGTACCAGGGCCAACTGGACGAACGGGCCGACCAGTACATCGCCTTCGCCGTGGACGGCGCCAAGCGGATGCAGACGCTGATCAACGACCTGCTCGCGTTCTCCCGGGTGGGCCGGCTGGACAGCGAGCTGGGCGACGTCGACCTGCGGGAGAGTCTGGAACGCGCGCTGCACGCGCTGGCCGCGGCCCGTGAGGAGAGCGGCGCGAAGATCACCGCCGATCCGCTGCCCACCGTGCCGGGCGACGCGGTGCTGCTCGGGCAACTCGTGCAGAACGTGGTCGGCAACGCGATCAAGTTCCGCACCGGGGAGACTCCGAGGGTGCACGTGGGCGCCCGCTGGGACGGCGAGCAGTGGGAGTTCGCCTGTGTCGACAACGGCATCGGGATCGAACCGCAGTACGCCGACCGGATCTTCGTGATCTTCCAGCGCCTGCACCCGAAGGACGCCTACGGCGGCACCGGCATCGGACTGGCCATGTGCAAGAAGATCGTCGAGTATC
This sequence comes from Embleya australiensis, assembly GCF_051903075.1. Lineage (NCBI taxonomy): Bacteria > Bacillati > Actinomycetota > Actinomycetes > Kitasatosporales > Streptomycetaceae > Embleya > Embleya australiensis. The sequence goes on along the minus strand of NZ_CP182422.1, from coordinate 4,209,978 downwards.
ACGGCGGTCGGATCTGGCTGGACACCGAGGTCACCGCCGGCACCACGATCCGCTGGACCCTGCCCGGCCCGCCGCCCGCCTCGGACGAGGCAGCTCACCAGGGGCCGTAGGGCCCCATGTTGTTGCGGCCGCCGCCGCGCCGGCCGCCGACCTCCTTGAGCGCGGGGCGCACGTCGACCATGTAGACGATCGCCGCGACCAGGCCCGCGAGGGTGAACATCAGGCCCAGGCCGCCGGTCGGCAGCACGTCGACCACGACCGCGATGCCGAGCAGGATCAGCCAGAAGGACTTCTTCTTCTTGTCGGCGGCGCGGTACGCGTCCTCGCGCCGAAACGCCGCGTCGAACAGGCAGAAGACCTTGAGCAGGAGAATGCCGAGGAAGAGCCAGGTCAGCGCCTGGTCGAACTTGGCCGTCAGCAGACCATCGGCGATGTCCATGCCCATCGATCCTCCTCTGCGCGGCCGCCGGGTGCCGCCACGTCGTGCGGGGGCTTCCAGTCTGGCACGCCGGGCGCAGCCTCGGGGGTTCCCCGGGCCGCGCCCCGACGATGGTGACGCGGACGGATCAGGCGCCGGAACCGCCGGTCGGCTCGGTACCGGTCTCGGCGGCGGGCTTGGTCCGCGGCTTGGCGTTGGCCCGCTTGGCCGCGGTCACACCGGTCGCGGCGGTCTTCGCCCGGCTCGCGGCCGGCGCGGCCGGGGGTTCGGCGACGGGCGTGGCGTCGTCGTGCCGGTCGCCGCGCTTGACCAGCTTCTCGCCGCGGGCGGCGAGGTCGTCGTAGATCCCCCGGGCCCGGTCCACCTGCGACCTGGCGAAGGTCTGGGTGCGGTCGGGGAGCGTCTGGATGCGCTCACGGAGCACCTTCGGGTCGGTGACGACCTCGGTCCGGAACCGCTCCGGCAGCTCGCGCAGCTTCTCCACCACCAGGTCGCCCGCGCCGGCGACGGCGTAGAACGGGGTGGTCTCGGTCAGGGTCTTCCTCAGTTCCGTGGCGATCGCCATGGTGTTCCTCACTCCTTGTGCGTGTGGATCGAGGGATCGGTCGTGGCCCGGCCGGGCTTGCCGTTCTCGGTTCCGTCGGCGGCGCCCGGTACGTCCCGCACTGCGCCGTCCTGTGCGTTCTCCTTGCGGAATGCCTCGTAGATCTCCACGAGCACCCGCTTCTGACGGTCGTTGATCGCCGGATCCGCCATGATCGCGGTGTGCACCTCGCGGTCGCCGTCCTCGCGTTCGTCGAGGATGCCCGCCTGCACGTAGAGCGTTTCGGCGGAGATGCGCAGCGCCTTGGCGATCTGCTGGAGGATCTCCGCACTCGGCCGCCGCAGACCGCGCTCGATCTGGCTGAGGTAGGGGTTGGACACCCCGGCCACTTCGGCGAGTTGCCGAAGCGAGTATTGCGCGTTGCGGCGTTGCTCCCGGATGTATTCACCCAGCGAGCCGACGTTCAGACCTGCCATGCCCCCCAGCATGCACACATCACGCTTGCTCCTGCAAGCACCCCGCTAACAACCGCGAGCGCGCCGCCGAGCCGGGAGCCGACCGGCTTCGCCGGCCCCGGGGCGGGTCAGCGCCCGGACAGCAGGTCCTCCACCTTGGCCTCGCCCTCGCGGTAGCGCCGGGTGATCTCGGCGGCGCAGTCGTCGGCCGTGCGCTGGAGGCGATGCCGGCGGGAGGAGACCTCCTGCTCGTGGCCGGCGAGCTTGTCCAGCGCCTCGCCCAGTTCCGCGTCGGTGTGCGCGGCGAGGTCGGACAGGCCCACGTCGGCGAGCAGTCGCTCGATCCAACTCCGGTAACGATCGGTGCGCGGGGGCTGTACGTTGACGTGCCGGGCGCCCCGGGTGGGCGGTCTGGATTCGGACAGGATCTCGGGCAGCCGGCCCACCACCGGCGATTTCGGCTCGGCGCCGTCCCCGCCGGACCGCCGGGCCAGTTCGGCGCGCAGGATGTCGATCCGCCCCTGGAGCAACCTCCGCAGATAGGACAGATCGTTCTCCTCGCGCTGGGCGTCACGCATGAGTTCGCGAACCCGACTCAGCGCGAGGGCACGGATGGCCTCCGGGGCCACTCCGTCGGGAAGATCCACCATGAGACGCATCGTGTCATGTCGGGCAGACCGTCGCGTGCCACATGGCGCGGAATCGATCCGGACGGGTGTGCAGAATGGGCCCATGCGTGCCGTCGTGCAAGTGGTGACCGAGGCTTCCGTAACCGTGGACGGGGACGACGGGGAGGTGACAGTCGGCTCGATCGTGGGCCCCGGACTGTGCGTCCTGGTCGGCGTCACGCACACCGACACCCCCGAGATCGCCCGCCGACTGGCCGCGAAGTTGTGGAGCCTGCGCGTGCTCGACGGCGAGAAGTCCTGCTCCGATCTGGCCGCACCGTTGCTGGTGATCTCGCAGTTCACGCTCTACGGCGATGCCCGCAAGGGTCGTCGGCCCACCTGGAACGAGGCCGCGCCGGGACCGGTGGCCGAACCGCTGGTGGCCGAGGTGGTCGCGGCGCTGCGGGCGCTGGGCGCCGAGGTGGCCACCGGCGTCTTCGGCGCCGACATGCGCGTCGCGCTGGTCAACGACGGCCCGATGACCCTCGTCGTCGACATGTGAGCCCGGTCGCGACCACGACGACCCCGAGAAATCCCAGGGTCGCGAACCCCGCTTCCCGGGGGTTCTCCCCATGTTCCCGGGCTTCGCGGGGAAGGAGAATGGCGACAGGTTCACCGACCGAAGGGGGTTGACCATGTCGCATCGCGGGCCGTACATCGCGGCCGGGATCGTCGTCGCCATCATCGCGCTGATCGTGCTGCCGTCCTGGATCGCCTGGACCATCGTGGCGGTCGCGATCGGCCTGCCCGTCGTCGCCTACTTCACCCTGGACCGCTCGCAGCGGCGGCGCCTGCACCGCATCCGCCGCCGCGAGATCCGCTAGCAACGCGACCCGCCCGGCCCCCGGGCACGGGCGGGGGGCGGCGCTACGCGGGGACCACGATCTCCTGCGTCGCCGGCACCCCGCCGGCCAGGAGTTCGGCGTCCACGGCGGTGTTGCGCTTGATCAGCGCGAGCGCGATCGGGCCGAGTTCGTGGTGGCGCGCCGCGCTGGTGACGAACCCGACCTGGCGGCCCGCGAGTTCCACCGGCGCGCCGTGCGCCGGCAGCGTCTCCTGGGTGCCGTCCAGGTGCAGGAAGACCAAGCGCCGCGGCGGGCGGCCCAGGTTGTGCACGCGCGCGACCGTCTCCTGTCCCCGGTAGCAGCCCTTGTCCAGGTGCACGGCGGTGTCGATCAGGCCCAGCTCGTGCACGATCGTGCGGTGGTCGGTCTCCAGGCCGCGCCGGGGCCGGTGCGCCGCGATCCGCAACGCCTCGTACGCCCACATGCCCGCCGGATGCGCGTGCTCTTGCCCATACGCCGCCAGCCGCTCGCGGGGCAGGAACACCTCGCGGCCGTACTCGGTCGCCCGGGCCGGCACACCCTCGGGAGCGTCCCCGCCCGCCTCGTGCACGACGGCGAAGTCGGCGGACACGTCGGCGACCTCGACCCGCAGCATGAAGCGCATCCGGTCCAGGAACTCGACCAGGGCCGGCGCCTCGCCGGGCTCGACGTGGGCCCAGAACGCCTCGCCGTCGTCCACCCCGTACAGCGCGTGCTCGATGTGCCCGTGCGGGCTCAGCACCAGCGTCAGCGTGGCCTCGTGCGGCTTCAGGTCGGTCAGGTGCTGCGTGGTCAGCGAGTGCAGCCAGCTCAGCCGGTCCGGGCCGGACACCCGGATCACGTCGCGGTGCGACAGGTCGACGAAGCCCTCGCCCGCCTCCAGCCGACGTTGTTCGCGCAGGGGGTCGCCGTAGTGCGCGGCGACGCCGGCGTCGGGGGCTTCCGCGGCGACCGCGCCGGGCAGGGTCAACAAAGGGCTCGTGGGCATGTCCCCACAGTACGAGACCCGTCGAAGAAACCTCAGTTCGCCCGGGCCGCCGTGCACTCCGCACAGCGGCCGAAGATCGCGAAGTGCGCGAGGTCGATGTCGAACCCGTGCTCGACGCGCAGCCGCTCGCCCATCCCGGCGGCGACCTCGGTGCCCACCTCGATCACCCGGCGGCAGTCCCGGCAGACCAGGTGCAGATGGCCGCCGGCGTCCGCCGGGTGATAGGTCGGCGCACCGTGCCCGAGGTGGGTGTGGGTGACCAGGTCGAGCTGTTCGAGCAGTTCGAGGGTGCGGTAGACGGTCGAGATGTTGATCCCGCCGGCGGTCTTGTGCACCTCCACCAGGATCTCGTCCGGTGTCGCGTGGCCCAGCGCGTTCACCGCTTCGAGGACGAGTTGGCGCTGCGGCGTGAGCCGGTAGCCCTTCTCGCGAAGCTCGTGCTTCCAGTCAGTGCTCACGCAGGGAAGTTTACGAGTGCGCGGCGCCCGCCGGGCGGGGCGAGCGGGCGACTACTCGGCCGCGAGTTCCGCGTCGACCCGCTTGAGCTGCGCGGAGACGTGTGCCTGGAGCGGGTGTCCCATGGCGGCCATGTCGTAGGCGTACATCAGCTCGCCCTTGACCAGGCCGTAGAGCCGGTGTCCGGCGGTGTACTCCTTGGCGTCCTCGGTGCGCGCGACCACGTCGGTGCGCATCTCCAAGCGCGGGCCCTCCACCTTGCCGAGCCAGATCTCCACGATGCCGGTCGGGTGGGCGAGCGTGACGTCGACCGAACCGTCCAGCTTGGAGCGCCAGAAGCCGGTCTCGGTGGCCAGCGGGCGCACCCGCTCCCCCGCGTCGTCGAGCAGCCAGGTCCGCGACGTGTAGGTCAGGAACGGCTTGTTCGCGATATAGCCGAAGGTGACCTGCTGGCCGAAGCGGAACGCCTCGATCGTCGGGTAGTCGCCGACACCGGCGCCTTCCCAGGTGCCGAGCAGGAACGCGAGGGGGACGGCGTCGAAGTGCAGGTCGTCCGGGATTTCGATCATGGTGGGGAGGGCCGCTTCCGAGGGTCGGGTACGGCCGGTCAGCCTACCGGGCGTCGGCTCAGTTCTGGCCCTTGTACAGCTTGGACACGGTCAGCGCGGCGAACCACGCGACGAGGACGCCGACCACGGCCAGCAGCGCAATGAAGAAGATGTGCATCGCCCGGGTGCTCCTCGTGCTTCGTACGGGGCGGCCGGATCGCCCCGGCCGGGTGCCAAACGGCCTCAGTGTATAGGCTGCGAGCCGTGAAGCGATCTCTCGTGGTCAAGGTCACCGCAGGTCAGGACGCGCCGGAGCGCTGCTCCCAGGCGTTCACCGTGGCGTCGGTGGCGCTCGCGTCGGGGGTCGACGTGTCGCTGTGGCTCACCGGCGAGTCGTCCTGGTTCGCGCTGCCCGGGCGGGCCGCGGAGTTCGAACTCCCGCACGCCGCGCCGCTGCCGGATCTGCTCGACGCGCTGCTCGCGGGCGGACGGGTGACGTTGTGCACGCAGTGTGCGGCGCGGCGCGAGATCACCGGGGACGACGTGCTGCCGGGGGTGCGGATCGCGGGCGCCCAGGTGTTCGTGCAGGAGGCGCTCGCCGACGGGGCCCAGGCGCTGGTGTACTGACCGGCCGGGCCCCGACGCGCCGGTGTCAGTGGCTGATCCCGGAGATGTTCAGGCCGATCACGCCGAGCAGGACCAGGCCGATCGAGATCAGCTTGAGCGGGGACGAGCCCTCGTTCAGCAGCCAGATGCCCACGAGCGCGGTGCCCGCCGCGCCGATCCCGGTCCACACCGCGTAGGCGGGGCCGACCTCCAGGGACTTGAGCGCGTAGGTGAGCAGTCCGAAGCTGCCCAGCGCGCAGGCGGCGAAGCCGATTGTGGGCCACAGCCGGGTGAACCCGTGACTCTGCTTGAGCATGATGGCGAAGCCGGTCTCCAGGATCCCCGCGATGATCACAATCGCCCATGCCACGTGTTGCCTCCCGGCGTCGCGCCTTGCTCCGGTGCCCCGATGCGCCGGGCGGTTCCCCCGACGATACGGAAACCTTTCTGCCCCGCCGACGGGCGGGACACACCGGGTGCACGACCGAACGACCGCGCCCCTCCCCCGAGCACGTGGGGAGGGGCGCGGCCGTATCGCACCGAGCGGTGGCGGATTCCGTGGGTGTACGTCCGAAGGAGATCCGCCCCGTCGGCGTGTCAGACCGCGATCTCGACCTCGGCGACGGTGCCCTTCTCGGACACCACCACGCTGCGGTCCACGGTCGCCCCGGGCACGAGCGCCCGGACGGTCCAGTTGCCGGGTGCCGCGAAGAACCGGAACTGGCCGGTCGCGGACGTGGGCACCTCGGCGGTGAAGTCGCCACCCGCGTCGAGCAGGCGCACGTAACCGTTGATCGGCTGCCCGCCCTTGGTCACCGCCCCCTGGATGATGGTTTCCTTCGCCACGTCAACTCCTGCCAGATCCGGGCCGCCGGCCTTCGCACCGCACATCGTTCCTGCTCCCTGCGTTCGGGTGGGTGTAGCCGTCGGTCACTTGCCGTCGCCGAGCTCGATCGGCACGCCGACCAGCGCGCCGTACTCGGTCCACGAGCCGTCGTAGTTGCGCACGTTGCCCTGCTCCAGCAGCTCGTGCAGGACGAACCACGTGTGCGCGGAGCGCTCGCCGATCCGGCAGTAGGCGATGGTGTCCTTCGCCAGGTCCACGCCCTCACCCTCGTACAGCGCGGTGAGCTCCTCGTTGGTCTTGAAGGTGCCGTCGTCGTTGGCGGCCTTCGACCACGGGATGTTCTTCGCGGTCGGCACGTGGCCGGCCTTCTGCGACTGCTCCTGCGGCAGGTGCGCCGGGGCGAGCAGCTTGCCGGAGAACTCGTCGGGCGAGCGCACGTCGACCAGGTTCAGCGAACCGATGGCGGCGAGCACGTCGTCGCGCCAGGCGCGGATCGAGGTGTCCTGCGGCTTGGCCGTGTAGGTGGTCGCGGCGCGCTCGGGCACCTCGACGACCAGCTCGCGGGAGTCGAGCTCCCACTTCTTGCGACCGCCGTCGAGCAGCTTGACGTCGCTGTGGCCGTAGAGCTTGAAGTACCAGTAGGCGTAGGACGCGAACCAGTTGTTGTTGCCGCCGTAGAGCACGACGGTGTCGTCGTTGGCGATGCCCTTGGCGGACAGCAGCGCCGAGAAGCCGGCTTCGTCGACGAAGTCGCGCTTGACCGGGTCCTGCAGGTCGTCGCGCCAGTCGATGCGCACCGCACCGCGGATGTGGTTCTTGACGTAGGCGCTGGTGTCCTCGTCGACCTCGACGAGGACGACCTTCGGGTCGTCCAGGTGGGCCTGGACCCAGTCGGCGTCTACCAGAACGTCGGAGCGGCTCATGGGATACCTCCGGTGCAGAAATGCGCGGGATCTCGCGGATGTCGGGGTGCACGTTCGCGACACACGTTCGCGATACACCCGGGCATGCCGCGGCGCCGCCGCATGCGGGGATGTACGTGTGTCAGGGGTGTTTCACGCGGGAGCCGGGTGCCCGTTCCGCCGTGTCGTCACACGGCCCGGGTCCCGGGGCCGACGGCCGGTCGCGATCCACCGCGGGTGGATCGCCGAACGACGACTGTCGACAAGTCAGTCAGCGCAACACAGGCAGGTCTGCGTGCGGCACAGGTCCACTGCGCGCCGCTTGGTGAGGTCATCCGCCTGTCGCTTCACATCACGATCGTAGGGACGGATGACCGCCACTGTCATGCATGTCCCATCATGCGAGACAAATCTGTCCGCACCTTGAGATTCCCGTGGGATTAGTCCTTATTTGTCAGGGTTGTGCGGATGGAATCTCCAAGAGTTGTTCGCCGCCGCCGACGGTCCTGACGCTGAAGCGGACGATCTCGCCGACGGGGATGCTGGTCGCGCCCCGGATCGGATCGGCTGCGGGGTACTCGCCGTCGGGCACCACCCACGAGGACGCGGTCTCCACCCGGCCCTTGGTGCCGTAGACGTCCAACCGGCAGCGGGTGCCGGGGCGGATCCCGGACAGCGACAGGTCCACGCTGCTGCCCCACGCGGTCGCCGCGTAGCGCAGTTCGGCGCCCGCGCCGGAGCGTGGATCGCCCGCGCGCACGGTACGGCCACCCGATTGCGCGGGCGGCGTCGCGGCGCCGGGCGCGGTGGCCGGCGCGGTCGGCGTGCCCGGGACCGTGCCCGTCGGCGCCGCCGCGGTGTCCCCGTCGCGGCCGGTGTCGCCGAGCGCCCAGCCGGTGAGGCCCGCAAGCAGCACCAGCACCGCCGCGGCCGCGGCGGCCAGCGAGCGCAGCCGCCGACCCCGGTCGGCCCGCTCGGCGGCGGCGGACAACAACCGCGCGGGGGCCGCCCCCTGCGCCGCCGCGCCGCTGGCCCGCGCCTCCGGCTCGCTGAGCCGGGCGAGCATCCGGGGCAGGCCGGCCAGTTCCTCGTACTCGGCCCGGCAGCGCGGGCAGCCGGCCACGTGGGTACGCACCCGGGCGGCCTCGTCCTCGTCCAGCGCGCCGACCACGAACGCCCCGAGGTCCAGGCGCGCGACCGCACAGCTCAGCGGGGCGGGCGATCCCGGCGGCCGGGCGGGCGGCGGGGGGTTCGTGCCGGGAGTGGTGCCGTTCGTCGTCGTGCCCTCGTCGCCGATGTCCGTCACGGGACCAACCCCCTTTCCTCCAAGGCCACGCGCAGCGCTCGCAGCGCGTAGTACGTCCGTGATTTGACCGTGCCCTCCGGCACGCCGAGGGTCTTGGCCGCGTCGGCCACCGAACTGCCCCGGTAGTAGGTCTCCAGCAACACCGCGCGGTGCTCGGGGCTCAGCGCGGCCATCGCGTCGGCGACGTCCCAGGCGAGCACGGCCCGGTCGAACTCCGCCTCCGCGCCCTCGTCGGGCACCGTCGCGAGCACCGCGTCGCCGGTCTCGGGCGGCCGGGCGCGGCGGGCGCGGCCGACGTCGATCACCACGTTGCGGGCCACGGTGCACAACCAGCCGCGGACCGAGCCCCGGCCGGGGTCGAGGGCCTCGGGGTGGCGCCAGGCCCGCAGCAGGGTCTCCTGCACCACGTCCTCGGCCCAGGCCCGGTCGCCGCCGGTCAGCCGCAGCGCGAACCCCAGGAGGGGGCCGCCGTGTTCGAGGTAGAGGGTGCGGATGACCGCCTCGTCGGCGGTGGATATTCGGGACGCCGAGTGCAGCGGATCGGCAGTGTGCAGCGGGTCGGCGGCCTGGAGCGGGTCGCCGGCGGGCAGCGCGGCGCCGACGGGTGGCGGGTCGGCGGCGGGCCGGTCGTCCTCGGGGGCGGTGCGCGCGAGGAAGGCGCGAGCGGCCGCCGGGTCCGCCTGCGCCTCGGCGCCGAGCACGTCCGAACGTTGCAGCACACCCGCTTCACGAGCGGGCGGGCCCGGCGGTTCATCCCGCGTCCCGGGACGGGACCGGCGGCGTATCCACGGCATGGCCGCATCCTTCCGTGACGAGGCCGCCGATGCACGGTTAATCAGCCGATCATGACCCGGCCCAACAGATACGCGGCCGGCGCGGCGAGCGCGAGCGGCAGGGACACACCGGCGGTGAAGTGCACGAACCGGGACGGATGGTCGTAGCCGGCCACCCGCCGACCGAGCAGCGCGAGTGCCGCGGCACCGGCCCCGAGCAGCACGGCGTACGGCGCCTCGCCACCGAGCGAGACGGCCGCGGCGGCGCCCGCCGCGGAGCCGAGCAGCCAGGAGGGGATCGGCGCGATCGCCGGGGGCAGCGGAACCGCCCGGACCAGCGTCGCGACACCCGCCGCCAGCACCGCCGGCACCACCGCCGCGCCCGCGTCGATCGGCCCGCCCGACAGATCGCCCGCGACCAGATAGGCCACGTCGAAGGCGGTGATCAGCGCGGCGGACGTGGTCACCGTCAGCGCCGGCAACAACTCCCCCGGCCGGGCCCCGCTCCGGGCCTGCAGGGCCAGCGTCACCAACAACGCGCCGGCGAGCACCGCCGGCACGCTCGCCAACCCCTGCTCGCCCTTGGCGTAGACCGCCGCGTCGGTACCCAACGCGACCAGCACCACCAGCGCGATGCCCTGGCGCGCCGGCCACATGCCGTTCAGCCGGAACCACCCGACGGCGGTGAGCACCTGGAGGAACACGATGCCCAGCAGGAGAGCGGGCTTCCCGGCGATCGCGGTGACCGCGAGCACGCCGGCCAGCCCGACCGTGCACAGCCCCGGCAGCAGGCCGGGCGGATCCCAGATCGGCGTCTTGGCCGACCGCGACGCGCGCGTGGGCGAGTCGCCGCGCCGGGGCGCGGGCACCGGAAGCAACGCCCGGTCGGGGGCGGACTCCGTCCCGATCCGGTGGTCGGGGTCGGCCGCGTAGTCGACGTCCGCAACGAACTCGACGCCGGGATCGAAGTCGATGTCCGCAGCGAAGTCGATGTCGGCGGCGAAGTCCGTGCCCGCGCCGAACTCGGCGCCGTAGTCGGCCCCCGGCTCGAACTCCGGCTCGAACCCGGTCCCGTGGCCGCCGCCGTGCCCACCCGCATCGTCCACGATCGCCGGCATCACCTCGGTCGCGCCGGCGTACTCGCCCCGACCCTGCTCGCCGTGATGGGGCTCGCCTTGGTGCGGCACCCCGCCGTAGCCGTCGCCGCCGTAGGCCCCGAATCCGGATTCGGTGATCGCGGGCAGTACGTCGGTCGCGCCGTCGTAGCCGTAGCCGCCGCCCGGAGCCGGCACACCCGGCGGATCCGGGTAGCCGTACCCGCCGCCGGCCGCCTGGCCCGCCATCGGGTCCTGGTAGCCCTGCGGATACTGCTCCCCCTGATAGCCGTACGCCCCGTGGTCGGCCTGCTGCGGGTGCGGCTGCCCGTACTGCCCCGCCTGCGCCGGAACGGCGCCATAGGACTCGACGGGCTGCCCGCCGTACGGCTGCCCCGGATCGCCCGGGTGTCCCGGATAACCGTGGGCGACCTGCTCCCCCGGGTATCCGGTGGCCGGGTCGTAACCGCCCGGCTCGTCGTATCGGTCGCCCGTCGGGCGCCCGTCGGGGCCGCTCATCCGCCGGCGAAGGGGGGCAGGACCTCGACGGTGCCGCCCTCGGTCAGGACGACCGCCGCGTGGTCGCGACGGCCGACCGGGTCCCCGTCCACCACGAACGAGCAGTTCGCGACGACCGCCTCGAAGCGGGTCGAGCCGCCGTGGAGCTCCCGGGCCCGGCGCAGCGCCTCGGCGAGGGTGGCCGCGTCGTACGGCTCCTCCGGCGTGCCCGCGGCCTCCTTCGCCGCGGCCCAGTACCGCATGGTGCCGACCGCCATCGCGCGCCCTCCCGTGTGTCTGCGTCGTGTGTGGGTCCGCCGGTGTCCCGGTGTGTCGGTGTCCCGGTGTGCCGATGCGCCGTCCCGGTGCCTGCCGGCGCCGAGGCGTGCAGCATCCATGATGACGCCTCGGGACGAGCCCTTCGGTCCGCCCGGCGCGCGGATCACCCTTCGCTGTGCGCCCGGGCCCACCGGCCGATCCGGTCCACCAGCTCGGCGTCGACCGCGTTTTCGGCGTGCCCGAGGCCGGGTTCGATCCACAACTCCTTCGGCGGCCGGGCCGCGGCGTGGATCTGCCGGGGGTGGTCGAGCGGGAAATAGGGGTCGCGATCGCCGTGCACCACGAGCAGCGGCGTGGGCGCGAGCGCGGCGGCGGCCTCGAACGGGGCGAGCGGGACCGGGTGCCAGGGCTCGGCGGAGATCCGGGTGCGAAGCGCGAACCGGGCGAGCACCCGGCCGGTCGGGCGCTCGATCGCGAAGTGCACCCGGCGCATCGGCGCGGTCCCCCGGTAGTACCAGCGGGCGGGCGCGCTGACCGCGACCACCGCCGCGGGCCCGGGGTACAGCGCCGCGTGCCGCAGCACGACGCCGCCGCCCATCGAGAAGCCGACGGTGACCACGCGGCGGTAGCCGAGCCGGCGACCCCAGCCGATCGCCGCCTCCAGGTCGCGCACCTCGCGGTCGCCGACCGTGCTCAGCCCGGTGGACGCGCCGTGTCCGCGAAAGTCGAACCCGATCACCCCGCCGTGCCGGCGCAACCCGCGCAGCACCGTGCGGACCGCCGGTCGCCGCCACGATCCGGTGAACCCGTGGGCGACCACGAAGACCCGATCGAGTGCCCCGGAATCCGCCCCGGACCCCGCTGCGGAATCGGCCGCCGGCCCGTGTACCGCGCTGATCCGCACGTCGTCGTCGGTGCACAACACGGCCTGCTCGGGTGCAGGCATTCCGGTGAACGGCGGGTCGCCGAATGTCGGGTGGGGTGTCCGCAGTGCGGGAAGATCCCCGGGTGGGTCGGTTCCTCGAGACATGTTCGCTATCCTGGCCCCGCAGGCTCTCCTCCGATGACGGGCACACCCCAAGGACCCCGGTAGTGGTTCCCCAACGGTTACGGAATCGGACGAGTCGGCGACCGATGAAGGATCCGGGCGACGATGCCCCGGGTCCTTTCGTGTTTTGTGCCTGTTTTTGGGAGGTGTCCCGTTGAGTGCCCTGCTGCTGCTCACGAACGCGCTCCAGCCGTCTGCCGAGGTGCTGCCCGCGCTCGGACTGCTGCTGCACCAGGTACGGGTGGCCCCGGCCGAGGCCTCCGCCCTGGTCGACGCGCCCGCCGCCGACGTCATCCTGGTCGACGGCAGGCGTGACCTCCCCCAGGTGCGCAGCCTGTGTCGGGTCCTGCGGACCACCGGGGTCGGCGCCCCCCTGGTCCTGGTGGCCACCGAGGGCGGACTGGCCGCGCTGACCGCCGACTGGGGCGTCGACGACGTACTCCTGGACACCGCCGGGCCGGCCGAGGTCGAGGCCCGCCTGCGGCTGGCGATCGGCCGACTCCAGGCGGCGCAGGGCGCGGAGGACGAGCCCACCGAGATCCGCAACGGCGACCTGAGCATCGACGAGGCCACCTACAGCGCGAAGCTGCGCGGGCGGGTGCTCGATCTGACGTTCAAGGAGTTCGAGCTGATCAAGTACCTCGCGCAGCATCCGGGCAGGGTGTTCACCCGGGCCCAGCTGCTGCAGGAGGTGTGGGGATACGACTACTTCGGCGGCACCCGCACGGTGGACGTGCACGTGCGCCGGCTGCGGGCCAAACTCGGGCCGGAGCACGAGTCGCTGATCGGCACCGTGCGCAACGTCGGCTACCGGTTCGTGGTACCCGACCGAGGTGTCGGGGACGTCGCGGTCGCCGAGCGGGTGTGAGCCCGCACACCCGAACGACCCGTGTCCGCGCACCCGGGCGAGCGGCCTTCGGCGTCCGACGGCGGCCGGAGTCCGCAAGTGAACCCCGCCCAGTCGATCGACGCGGCGGAACATCCGGCGCCCATGCCCACAAAACAGACTTATCCGGAAGAACGCGGAGGACCGCCCCGTCCCCGCGTCCAGGTTGTGAACTCCCGTGAGCCGCGCCGGTCCCCGTCCCTACAATGACCGCGTGCCCAAAGTGACCCGCGACGACGTCGCCCGCCTCGCGGGGACCTCCACCGCGGTGGTCTCCTACGTCGTCAACAACGGCCCGCGCCCGGTCGCTCCGGCCACGCGCGAGCGAGTGCTCGCGGCCATAGACAAGCTCGGCTACCGCCCCGACAGCGTGGCCCAGGCGATGGCCAGCCGTCGTACGAACCTGATCGGATTGGTGCTGCCCGACGCCCGGCAACCGTTCTTCGCCGAACTCGCGCACACCGTCGAGCAGGCCGCGTTCGAGCAGGGCCGGCTGGTGTTGATCGGCAACTCCGACTACGAGGACGACCGCGAACTGCACTACGTGCGCGCGTTCCTCGGCATGCAGGTGTCCGGCCTCGTGCTGGTCAGCCAGGGCCCCTCCGAGCGCGCCGCGCGCGAGATCGCCACCCGCGACGTGCGGGTGGTGCTGATGCACCGCCAACCCGACGCGCTGGGCGGCGACGCGGTCATCCTGGACGACGTCCAGGGCGCCTACACGGCGGTCCGGCACCTGGTGGACACGCACGGCTTCACCCGAGTGGACTGCCTCGGCGGGCCGCCCACCACCCCCGACTCCGGCGACCCGGTCACCGACCACGTCACCGGCTGGCGGCGGGCGCTGGCCGAGCGCGGACTGCCCACCGAGGGACTGCTGCACGAGGCGCCGTTCGGCCGCTTCGGCGCCTACCAGGTCGCACTGTCCCTGCTGTCCGGGCCGGACCGGCCCCGGGCGCTGTTCTGCTCGACCGACGACCAGGCGATGGGCGTGCTGCACGCGGCGCGCGAGGTGGGCCTGCGGGTGCCGGACGACCTCGCGGTGGTCGGCTTCGACGACATCGCCGAGGCGGCCATCGCCGACCCGCCGCTGACCACGGTCACCTCCGACCGGCCGGGCATGGCCCGCGCCGCGGTGGAGCTGGCCCTGGAGCGCGAACCGGCCGCCGCCGGGGACCCGCGGGTGCGTACCTTCCCGTCCACGTTGGTGGTCCGGCGCAGCTGCGGTTGCGGCTGACCGTCCCGGACCCGGCCGCGGCCGACGGCCCCGGGACGCCTCCCGGCGTCGCTCAGTACCGTGGACGTCATGGACCTCGCGGATGTGTCGATCGAGACGGTGAATCGGGCCTCGGCGGATGACGCCGCCGCCGTACTGGCCCTGGCGGAGGCGGCGGCCGGCGTCGACGGCGCGGCGCCGTTGTCCGAGCAGTCCCGCCTCGAGCTGCGCCACGGCGGGCCCGCGTCGCGCGAGCTGCTGGCCCGCGACGCCTCCGGGATCGTCGGCTTCGCGCACCTCGACGGCGCGGACCCGGTGGACGGGCCCGCCGCCGAACTGTTCGTGGTGCCGGCCGCGCGCGGCGCGGGCCTGGGTCGGGCGCTGCTCGAAGCCGTGCTCGCCGAGGCCGCGCGGGTCGACGAGCGGGGCCGGTTGCGGGTGTGGGCGCACGGCAAGCTGCCGGCGGCCGGGCGCCTGGCCGAGGCGCTGGACTTCACCGCGTTCCGCGAGTTGTGGCAGATGCGCCGGGTGGCCGACACCCCGGTGCCCGAGGTCGCCACGCCCGCGGACGTGCGGCTGCGCACCTTCCGCCCGGGGGTGGACGACCGGGCCTGGCTCGCGCTGAACGCGAAGGCGTTCGCCCACCACCCCGAGCAGGGCGCGTGGACGGCCGAGGATCTGACCCGGCGGTTCGCCGAGCCGTGGTTCGACCCGGCCGGCTTCTTCCTCGCCGAGGACGCGAACTCCGGCGAGTTGCTCGGCTTCCACTGGACGAAGACACATCCCGCGACGGCGGACTCGGGTCCGCTGGGCGAGGTGTACGTGGTCGGCGTCGACCCCGCCGCGCAGGGTCGCGGCCTGGGCGCGCTGCTGACCGCGGTGGGCCTGCGACACCTGGCCGAGCGCACCGTCGACGGCGTGCCGCTCGCCGAAATACTGCTGTATGTGGACGCGGACAACGAGCCGGCGGTCAAGGTCTATACCCGTTTGGGCTTTCGTGTGCATACAGTCGATGTGATGTACCGACGTTGAACACCGTGTGAAACCTGGCGAACAACTGTTTCGGGTCGCCTTCGTACAGGTGCACATAGACCGTCGCGAAAAGACAATGGTCTGATGAACGCCGAGACTCCCGCCGCACGATCCTCCCGACACCTCACCGTGGCCGTGCCGCCGGCGAAGAACGGCGGCACCGCCGTCACCGCGGCTGCGGTGCACGCGGAGTCCGAGCTGCCCCCGGACCGGTTCCTGGACCGCGAGGGCAGCTGGCTGGCGTTCAACGAGCGGGTGCTCGAACTCGCCGAGGATCCGAGCACCCCGCTCCTGGAGCGGGCTCGATATCTGGCCATCTTCGCGTCCAACCTCGACGAGTTCTTCATGGTCCGGGTGGCCGGCCTCAAGCGCCGGATCGCCACCGGCCTGGCCGTACGCGCGGCGAGCGGACTCCAGCCGCGCGAGGTGCTGGAGAACATCTGGTCGCGCAGCCGCGCGCTGATGGCCCGCCACTCCACCTGCTTCCACCACGACGTGCTGCCCGCGCTGGGCGAGGCCGACATCCAGCTGCTGCGCTTCGACGACCTCACCGACGGCGAGCGGCAGTCGCTCTACGCGCTCTTTCGCGAGCGGGTCTTCCCGGTGCTCACCCCGTTGGCGGTCGACCCGGCACACCCCTTCCCGTACATCTCCGGCCTGTCGCTGAACCTGGCCGTGATCGTGCGCAACCCGCGCTCGGGCAACGAGCACTTCGCCCGGGTCAAGGTGCCGCCGCTGCTGCCGCGCTTCGTGGAGACCTCGCCGGCCCGCTTCGTGCCACTGGAGGAGGTGATCGCCGAGTTCCTGGGCGATCTGTTCCCGGGCATGGACGTGCTCGGGCACCACGCGTTCCGGGTCACCCGCAACGAGGACCTGGAGGTGGAGGAGGACGACGCGGAGAACCTGCTCCAGGCGCTGGAGCGGGAGCTGATGCGCCGCCGGTTCGGCCCGCCGGTGCGCCTGGAGGTCGAGGAGACCATCGACCCGCACGTGCTCGACCTGCTCGTGCGCGAGTTGGGCGTGGGCGAGAAGGAGGTCTACCCGCTGCCGGGGCCGCTGGACCTGACCGGGCTGCACGCGATCGCCGACCTGGACCGGCCGGAGCTGAAATTCGGCCGCTTCGTCGCCGGCACCCACCGCGACCTGGCCGAGGTGGAGACCGCGCAGGCCGCCGACGTGTTCGCCGCGATGCGCAAGCGCGACATCCTGGTGCACCACCCCTACGACTCGTTCGCGACGTCGGTCCAGGCCTTCCTGGAGCAGGCCGCGGCCGATCCGAACGTGCTCGCGATCAAGCAGACCCTGTACCGCACCTCGGGCGACTCGCCGATCGTGGACGCGCTGGTGGACGCGGCCGAATCGGGCAAGCAGGTACTGGTCCTGGTCGAGCTCAAGGCCCGCTTCGACGAGCACGCCAACATCACCTGGGCGCGCAAGCTGGAGCAGGCCGGCTGCCACGTCGTGCACGGCGTGGTGGGCCTGAAGACGCACTCCAAGCTGTGCCTGGTGGTGCGCCAGGAGGGCGACGCGCTGCGCCGCTACTGTCACATCGGCACCGGCAACTACAACCCCAAGACCGCCCGCCTGTACGAGGACCTGGGCCTGCTGACCGCCGACCCGCAGGTCGGCGAGGACATGTCGAACCTGTTCAACCGGCTCTCCGGCTACTCGCGCGCGCAGTCGTTCCGGCGCCTGCTGGTCGCGCCGCACTCGCTGCGCAACGGACTGGTCGAGCGGATAGAGCGGGAGGTGGCCAACCACGAGGCGGGCCTGCCCGCCTACGTCCGGCTGAAGTCCAACTCGCTGGTGGACGAGCTGGTGATCGACGCGCTGTACCGCGCCTCGCAGGCGGGCGTCCCGGTGGACCTGTGGATCCGGGGCATCTGCGCGCTGCGGCCGGGCGTTCCCGGGTTGTCCGAGACCATCCGAGTGCGCAGTATTCTCGGCCGATTTTTGGAACACTCCAGGGTATGGGTCTTCGCCGGCGGCGGTGAGCCCGAGGTGTGGATCGGCAGCGCCGACCTGATGCACCGCAATCTCGACCGCAGGGTCGAGGCCGCGGTGCGGCTGCGCGGCGATCGACACCGCGACGAGATGACGTCCTTCATGGACCTGGGGATGAGCGCGGAGACCGCGTCCTGGCACCTCGACCGGGACGGTACCTGGACCAGGCACGCGACGGCGGCCGACGGCACCCGGCTTCGCGACGTGCAGGAGCACCTCATCGAGACCCGGAGGCGCAGACGTGGCCCGGAGTAGCAAGCAGGCGACGACCATTCCCCGACCGCGCGCGGCGGCCGAGGACACCTCCGCCGGCGAGATCCTGCTCGCCCATCTGGTCGGCGAGGCGGGCGCGTTCATCGACCAGCTGCCCCGCCTGGGCGCGGGCGAGGAGGACGCCGCGCACCAGGCGCGAGTGGCCGCCAGACGCATCCGCAGCGCGCTGGCCACCTGCGCGCCGCTGCTCGACCCGGAACCCGCCACACGCCTGCGCACCCGGCTGCGCGAGGCCGCGGACGCGCTGGCCGGCGAGCGCGACTCCGAGGTATTGCTCGAACGGCTGCTCGCGGACCTGGACGCGCTGCCCGAGCGGCCGGGGACGGTCCGGGCCCGGGCGCTGGTCGGGCGTCGACTGCGCGGCGATCTGGGCTCCGGACGTGCCCGGGCGCTGGCCGCGCTCGACTCGGGACTGTTCACCACGCTGTCCGCCGAACTCGTGGAGCCGGCCCTGGGGCTGACCTTCACCGAGCGGGCGGCGGACCCGGGCACCGAGGTGGTGCCGAAGCTGGTGGCCCGCACGCTGCGCCGACTCGACCGGGCCGCCGACGCGCTGCCGCTGGTCGCGGCGGGGGTGCCGTATCCGGATCCCGTGGACGCCCCGGGCTTCTCGCCGTACGCGGGCACCGACGACGAGGCGTGGCACCGGGTGCGGATCCTGGCCAAGCGGGCCCGCTACGCCGCCGACATGTGCGTGCCCGCGTTCGGCGCGCCCGCCGCCCGGCTGGCCCGGCGGCTCAAGGCGGTCACCGAGGTCCTGGGCATCCACCAGGACGCGTGCATCGCGGCCGGCGCGGTGGCCGAGCTGGCGGCCACGCCCCGGATCGGCGGGCCCGCCTCGTTCGTACTCGGCGAGTTGTACGCCCGCGAGCGGTGGGCGGCGACGGCGCAGCGCCACGCGTTCACCCGGGTCTGGCCCGGGGCCTACGCGCACGACGTCAGGTCGTGGCTCGATGGATGACCCGCCCGGGGCGGCGGAGCCCGCGCACGATCCGGTGCTCGCCGCGGGTGGGGTGTTGTGGCGGCGCACCCCCGACGGGACGCAGGTGGGGCTGGTGCACCGGCCGCGCTACGACGACTGGTCCTTCCCCAAGGGCAAGCTGGAGCCCGGTGAGCCCGCGGTGGTGGCCGCGGTGCGCGAGATCGCCGAGGAGACCGGTTTCCGGGCCGTGCTGGGCCGGGAGTTGGGGGTGCGCAGCTATCCGATGCGCTCGCGCGACCGGGTCAAGATCAACCGCTACTGGGTGGCGGAGGCGGTGTCGGGCGGGTTCACCCCCAATCACGAGGTGGACCGGATGTGGTGGGGCGCGCCGGAGGAGGCCGCGGAGCGCAGTGGGACGCCGGACTACACCGCGTCGTTGATCGAGGCGTTTCGCACCGGGCCGCCGCCGGCGACGGTGCCGGTCGTGGTGTTGCGCGCGGGCCCGGCGTTCGCCCCGGACCTGGTGCCGATGCTGGCCGCGTTCGCGCCGGTCGAGGTGTACGGGTGCGCGGAGCCGGACGCCGCGGCGACGGTGGCGCCGTATGTGGCGGCGGCCGGGGCGCGGGTGCACACGGCCGCCGTGTCGCCCGCCGAGGCGGTGCGCGCGGGTCGGCCCGCGCTGCTGTGTACGCCCGTCCCGGATCTGCCGGCGATCGCCTCCGGGGCCGGTTCGCCCCGGCTGCCGGCGGAGCCGTTGTTGCCCGGCGAATTCGCCGTGTTGCACACGTGGGCGGGGCGGGTGGTGGCCGTGGGCCGATACGCCCCCTATCCGACGGGAAGCTGAGCGCTTGGTCAAGCCGTGATCACGGTTTACCGAACGTAACTCGGCGTCCATCTGAACGCGGGATGAACGTCGCTCGGGCGTCACTCCAAAGCCGCAGTTCGCGGGCGGTAAATGGCCACATGAACGGACAATTCATCCAGCGGTCGGCTTATCTGACTCGACCGTTCGAGTTCACCCTCGGTTCACTTTCCCCGGCGGATCGCTTCATTCACACAGCCTAACTTCGTGCATGACGGCGACCGCTCGGGTCGTCGCGACCACGAGCAGAGTTCGATCGAAAGGGAGCGCCGTGACCATTCGGCCCCGCAGTGTCCGTCGCGGTATCGGCTTCACCGGCCTGGCACTCGCCGGCGCGCTCACGCTGGCCGCGTGTGGCTCCGACGACAACAGCTCGGGTGACGAGAAGAACTCGTCCACGAAGGCTGCGTCCGCCCCCGGCGCGGAGGCCCCCAAGGGTGACTGCGGCACCGGCAAGCTCGCCGCCGCCGGCTCCAGCGCGCAGAAGAACGCGATGGACGAGTGGATCAAGGCGTACCAGGCCAAGTGTTCGGGTGCCACGATCGACTACGCGTCCTCGGGTTCGGGCACCGGCCGCCAGTCGTTCTTCGACAAGCAGGTCACCTTCGCGGGCTCCGACTCGGCGCTCAAGCCGGAAGAGGTCGCCAAGGCCGCCGCCGCGTGCGCGCCGGGCCAGGCGATCAACCTCCCGATGGTGACCGGCCCGATCGCGGTCGCGTACAACGTCTCCGGCGCCAAGGACCTGGTCCTGGACGCGAAGACGATCGCCGGCATCTTCTCCGGCAAGATCACCAAGTGGGACGCCGCCGAGATCAAGGCGCTGAACCCGAACGCGCAGCTGCCCGGCACCGCGATCCAGCCCGTGCACCGGTCCGAGGCGTCCGGCACCACCGAGAACTTCACCAAGTACCTCAAGGCCGCCGCCGGCGCCGACTGGACCTTCGACTCGGCCCAGGACTGGAAGGCCCCGGGTGGCCAGGGCGCCAAGGGCAGCGAGGGCGTCGCGCAGATCGTGAAGTCGACGCAGGGCGCGATCACCTACGTGGAGCAGTCCTACGCGGAGAACGCCGGCCTGAACATCGCCGCGATCAACACGGGCGCGTCGGCTCCGGTCAAGCTCACCCCCGAGGCCGCGGGCAAGGCCGTCGAGGCGGCCAAGATCGCGGGCGAGGGCAACGACCTGAAGCTGTCGGTCGACTACGCGACCAAGGCCGAGGGCGCCTACCCGATCATCCTGGTGACCTACGAGATCGTCTGCGAGAGGGGCACCGCGGCGGACAAGCTCCCGCTGATGAAGTCCTTCCTCACCTACACCTCCAGCGCCGAAGGCCAGAAGGTCCTCGCGGGCATCGGCTACGCGCCGCTCCCGACGACCGTCGCGGACAAGGTCCGCGCCGCCGTGGCCGGTCTGTCCTAGTCCGAGCCCGCTGAGCGACCGACTCGTACGGAGAGAGATGTCCACCACCACCCCCACCGCACCGGCGGACCCCGAGCGCAAGGCCCCCGTGGCCAAGCGCGTCAAGGTCCGACCAGGCGACCGGATCTTCTCCGGTGCCGCCCGCGGCGCCGGCATCAGCCTGCTCGCCATCATGGCCGCGATCGCGATCTTCCTCGTGGTCAAGGCGACGGACGCACTGTCGAAGAACCAGGGCAGCTTCCTGACCGACCAGGGTTGGGACCCGAACGTGGCCAAGCCCGCGTTCGGCGTCGTCACCCTGGTGTTCGGCACGGTTGTCAGCGCCACCATCGCGATGGTCATCGCGGTGCCGGTCGCGGTGGGGGTGGCGCTGTTCATCACGCACTACGCACCCCGGCGGATCGCCCAGACACTCGGTTACATCGTCGACCTGCTGGCCGCGGTGCCCAGCGTGGTCTACGGCCTGTGGGGCTACATCTTCCTGGCCCCCAAGCTGCTCGGCCTGCACACCTGGCTGGCCGACTACCTCGGCTGGATCCCGATCTTCGACAAGGAGCAGCCGGGCGCCACCGCCCGCACGCTGTTCACCGTCGGCATCGTGCTGGCCATCATGATCCTGCCGATCATCGCGGCGGTCACCCGTGAGGTCTTCCTCCAGGTGCCCCAGGCCCACGAGGAGGCCGCGCTCGCGCTCGGCGCCACCCGCTGGGAGATGATCCGGGTCGCGGTGCTGCCCTACGGCAAGCCCGGCATCATCAGCGCGTCGATGCTCGGCCTCGGCCGCGCGGTCGGCGAGACCATCGCGGTCGCGATGGTGCTCTCGCCCAGCTTCGACCTCTCGATCCACATCCTGGACCCGGGCAACACCACGATCGCGGCGAACATCGCGAACCAGTTCGGCGAATCCAACGACATCGGCCGCGGCGCGCTGATCGCCTCCGGTCTGGTCCTGTTCATCATGACGCTGCTCGTCAACGGCGCCGCGCGCGTCGTCATCAACCGGCGCAAGGCGTTCTCTGGAGCGAACTCATGACCGTCCTGGACACGGGCGACAAGCGCCCGGGCATCGGTACGGACGCGGCCGAGAGCGGTCGCGGGGGGCCGGCCGATCCGCGCGTGGCGTCGCTGACCCGGCGGACCCTGCCGCGTCAGGTGCCGTGGGCGATCGCCGGCGGCGGCGTGCTGCTGACGATCGTGTTCAAGCTGACCCTGGACAACTGGGCGCTCGCGGTCTTCCTCGCCGGCGTGATCTTCATCGTCGCGCTCTCCGCCGTCTCGTGGCGCTTCGAGGACGCCCG
Organism: Embleya australiensis; assembly: GCF_051903075.1. Lineage (NCBI taxonomy): Bacteria > Bacillati > Actinomycetota > Actinomycetes > Kitasatosporales > Streptomycetaceae > Embleya > Embleya australiensis. The sequence continues at coordinate 4,187,796 of NZ_CP182422.1, read as the reverse complement.
TCGGGCCCGGGACCGGTTCGCCACCAGCCTGATCTCCACCACGTTCGTGCTCGCCGTGCTGCCGCTGGTCTCGCTGCTCGGCTACACGATCCAGCGCGGCATCGACAAGCTCACCCCGTACTTCCTGTCCCACTCGATGCGCGGCGTGGGCGCCCGGGACGACACCGGCGGCGTCTACCACGCGATCATCGGCACCCTGGAGCAGGTCGGCCTGGCCACCCTGATCGCGGTCCCGATCGGCCTGCTCACCGCGATCTACCTGGTCGAGTACGGGCGCGGCCGGCTGGCCAAGACGGTGACCTTCTTCGTCGACGTGATGACGGGTCTGCCGTCGATCGTCGCGGGTCTGTTCATCTACGCCTTCTGGATCCTGATGCTCGGCTTCGAGGCCTCCGGCTTCGCCGGGTCGCTGGCGCTGATGATCCTGATGCTGCCGACGGTGGTGCGCTCCGCCGAGGAGATGCTCAAGCTCGTCCCGAACGAGCTGCGCGAGGCCAGCCTGGCGCTCGGCATCCCGAAGTGGCGCACCGTGCTCAAGGTCGTGCTGCCCACCGCGTTCGGCGGCATCGTCACCGGCGTGATGCTCTCCATCGCCCGCGTGATCGGCGAGACCGCCCCGCTGCTGCTGCTCGTCGGGCTCACCCAGTCGATCAACACCGACCCCTTCTCGGGGTGGCAATCGGCGCTGCCGCTGTACGTGTTCGACCAGAACCACGCCGGCAACAAGTTCGCCGAGGAACGGGCCTGGGCCGCGGCACTCACGCTGATCCTCATCGTGATGATCCTCAACCTGGCGGCGCGGCTGATCGCCCGCTGGAAGGCACCGAAGGCGGGCCGATGAAGGCCACGACGAGGACCCGTACGGCCGACCGCGGCACCGACATCCGCACCGATCCAGAGGCAGGAATGACCAAGCGCATCGAAGTTGCCGGACTCAACGCCTACTACGGCTCGCACAAGGCCGTCGAGGACATCTCGATGACCATGGAGCCGCGTTCGGTCACGGCCTTCATCGGTCCCTCCGGCTGCGGCAAGTCCACCTTCATCCGCACCCTGAACCGCATGCACGAGCTGATCCCGGGCGCCTCCGTGGACGGCTCGGTCGCGCTCGACGGGCAGGACCTGTACGGCAGCGACATCGACCCGGTGGCGGTGCGCCGCACGGTCGGCATGGTGTTCCAGCGGCCCAACCCCTTCCCGACCATGTCGATCTACGACAACGTCGCGGCCGGGCTCAAGCTCGCCGGGATCAAGCGCAAGGGCGACCTGGACGCGATCGTCGAGCGGTCGCTGCGCGGCGCCAACCTGTGGACCGAGGTCAAGGACCGGCTGAACAAGCCCGGCGCGGGCCTGTCCGGTGGCCAGCAGCAGCGACTGTGCATCGCGCGCGCGATCGCGGTCGAGCCGCAGGTGCTGCTGATGGACGAGCCGTGCTCGGCCCTGGACCCGATCTCCACGCTGGCGATCGAGGACCTGATCGCGCTGCTCAAGGAGCGCTACACGATCGTGATCGTGACGCACAACATGCAGCAGGCGGCCCGCGTCTCGGACAAGACCGCGTTCTTCAACCTGGCCGGCCCCGGTCAGCCCGGCAAGCTGGTGGAGATCGGCGACACCGAGACGATCTTCTCCGCGCCGACCGAGGAATCCACCGCCGACTACATCGCCGGCCGGTTCGGCTGACGGATCGACGCACCGAGCGACGAGTCGACGGATCGCCGACATGGACACGCGAGAGGGCCCGCACCGGATTCGGTGCGGGCCCTCTCGTCCGTTATGCGACACCTGTGCCAACCGTGCCGGCTGTGACATCCGTACCGTCCGGGCCGGATGCCGCGTGCGTCCTGCGTTACGCGCGCGGCGCGCGGCCCCCGGGTCAGCCCACGATCAGGTGGGCGATCCAGTAGGTACCCGCCGCGACCAGACCCGCGGCCGGCATCGTGGTGAACCAGCCGATCAGGATGTTCTTGGCGACACCCCAGCGCACCGCCTTGACCCGCTTGGTCGCGCCCACGCCCATGATCGCCGAGGTGATGATGTGCGTGGTGGAGATCGGCGCCTTGAAGACGTAGGCCGTGGTGTACAGGATCGACGCGGCCGTGGTCTCGGCGGCGAAGCCCTGCGGCGGGTCCAGCTCGATGATCTTGCGACCGAGGGTGCGCATGATGCGCCACCCGCCCGCGTAGGTGCCGGCCGAGAGCGTGATGGCGCAGGCGAGCTTGACCCACACCGGAATGCCGTCGCCCTCGTGGTGGCCGCTGATCACCAGCGCCATCACCACGATGCCCATCGTCTTCTGGGCGTCCTGGATGCCGTGCCCGAGCGCCATGCCGGCCGCCGAGACGGTCTGCGCGAGCCGGAATCCGCGCTTGGCCTTGTGCGGATTGGCCCTGCGGAACAGCCATATGATCCCGACCATCACCAGATAGCCGGCCACCAGACCGACCACCGGCGACAGGAACATCGGGATGACGACCTTTTCCAGCACGCCGTCCCAGTAGACGGTGCTGGAGCCCGCGAGCGCGGCGCCGACCAGGCCGCCGAACAGCGCGTGCGACGAGGACGAGGGCAGCCCGAAGTACCAGGTCAGCAGATTCCAGAAGATCGCGCCGACCAGCGCCGCGAACAGGATGACCAGACCTTGATGGCCCTCGGGGGTGGAGATCAGCCCTTCGCTGACGGTCTTCGCGACGCCTTCGCCGAGGAAGGCGCCGGCGAGGTTCATCACCGCGGCCATGGCCAGCGCCGCCCGCGGGGTCAGTGCCCGGGTGGACACCGAGGTGGCGATGGCGTTGGCCGAGTCGTGGAAGCCGTTGGTGTAGGTGAAGAAGAGCGCGACGCCGATGACGATGATCAGACCAGTGAGTTCCACTGGGTCAGGACTCCTTGACGGCGATCGTCTCGACCGTGTTCGCCACGTGCTCGAACCCGTCGGCGGCCTCTTCGAGCACGTCGACGATGCCCTTGAGCTTGAGCACGGTCAGCGCGTCGTACGCCCCGCTGAACAGGTGCGCCAGCAACTTGCGGTGGATCTGGTCGGCCTGGTTCTCGAGTCGGTTGATCTCGATCCAGTACTCGGTCAGGTCCTTCATCGTGCGCAGCCGGGGCATCGCCTCGGCGGTCAGCTCCGAGGCCCGCACGAGCACCTCGATCTGGTCCGCGACCTGGGGCGGGAGTTCGTCGAGCTGGTACAGCACGACCAGGTCGACCGCCTCTTCCATGTAGTCCATGACGTCGTCGAGTTGCGAGGCGAGCGCGTAGATGTCCTCGCGGTCGAACGGCGTGATGAAGGAGGCGTTGAGCTGGCGCATGATCGCATGCGTGGTGTCGTCACCGGCATGCTCGGCCGCGCGCATCCGTTCGGCGATCTCCGGACGAGCGGAGACCTCTGCGCCGAGCAACTCCGTCAGGAGCTTGGATGCGGTGACCAGGTTGCTCGCCGCTGCGGCGAACATGTCGTAGAAGCTCGTCTCCCTGGGGGTCAGACGCAATCGCACTTGAGGTCTCCGGGATAATGAAGGTGGTCGGCGTCGATGCTAGGCGCTCTTGCGGTCCTGCACGCAAACCGGGGAGTCGACGCGAACCCCGACCGTACCCGGCGGTAATGAGACACACGCGCACAGCGACGAACGGGCATGCGGAACCGCCCGTTCCGCCGTCGAGGACGCCCGTCACACGGCCAGAGTATGGGTCCGCGCACCATTCGAAAGACAGAGCGCCCTACCCTCGATCCATGTCGCCCACATCACACGAACCGAATCCGGGGATCGGCCGGCGCGACGCCCGCCGGAGCCGGTCGGCCGTGGGCGGGGCGATCGGAGCGCTTGCCGGATATACCCCCCGGGGGTAAATTCGAGACGTGGACGGTCACCCGATCGGGCCATGGACAGGTGGGAAACGGCCGCACGGACACGGGAGACGACGGTGGAACAGGATCCGCAGACGCCGGACACGAAGGCGACATCCGGCGCATCGGGGCACGAAACCTCGGGACACGGCGCGTCGGGACACGGCTACAGCGGGCGCAAGGACGAGCACCTGAAGCGGCTGCGTCGGGTCGAGGGGCAGATCCGCGGGTTGCAGCGCATGGTCTCCGAGGACGAATACTGCATCGACATCCTCACCCAGGTCTCGGCGGCGACCAAGGCGCTGCAGTCCTTCGCGCTCAGCCTGCTGGAGGAACACCTCGGGCACTGCGTGGCGAACGCGGTGGAAAAGGGTGGCCCGGAGGCGGACGAGAAGGTCAAGGAGGCGTCCCAGGCGATCGCACGCCTGGTGCGCTCCTGAGGCCGCGGCGACGGGGGCCGGCCCTGCCGTGCGCGCCCGACCCCCGGCCACCGGCCAGGCCGAGCACGGCGTCGATCTGCGCCTGGGTGAGCGGGCCCTCGCTCGCCGAGGCCGCGATCATCAGGTCCCCGTAGAGCTCGATCTCGTCGAGGACGACGTGGTCGTGCACGCGGCGATCGGAGAATCGTGACACTCCCATCGCCTCCTCGCGGCACGCCTCGGACGGTCCTTCGGCCCATCCAGCGTAGGGGCGGCTCCTCGGCGCGACCATGACACGCCTGGGTCATTTGGGAACCGCCCGGAACGACGTCGCGGAGGTGAACGGGGGCCGTCCGGCGGACCGGGCCGAGGCCCGGTCCGGCCGATCGCCGGGTCTAACCGCGTTTCGCCGGGATGCTCGGCGGGGCGGCGGGCGGAGCGGGCGTCACGTAGAGGTCCTTGGCCTCAGGCGGCTTGACGTCGACCACGACGCCGAAGTCGTACAGCTCCGCGGCGGAGAGCACCTTCGTCGTCGGCGCGGACTTGGCCTCGTCCGGACCCATCACGAACACGAACGACTCCTCGACCCTGCGCAGTCGACCGGCGTCGTCGAGGTAGGCGTCGAACGGAATCGGCGCGCCGTCGAAGGTCTTCAGCGCGGCGGCCAACGGGCCGCGCACCTCCGGCGCGGTCAGGTCGTGCGCCTTGCGGATGTCCAAAGTGCCCTTGTAGTGCCGCACGGTGTCCGGGCCCAGCTTCTCGGTGCCCACCAGGACCACGTCGTCGTTGACCCCACGCAGTATCTCGAAGGACGTCCCGGGGTCGGTGCCGCCGCCGCTGACCAGGTTGCCGTCGGCCAGCCCGTCGATCGCGAGGCGCACCCACTTGTCCTTGGGGATGCCGGGCGAGCCGTTCTTCATGTAGAGCGCGTCGGGGGTCAGGATCTCCTGGAGCGGCCCGGCGATGCCGGAGTCCTTGGGCGCGTCCACCGTGAGCGAACCGATGTGCCGGACATAGTCGAACATGCCCTGGCCGGTGAGCTTCACGACCCGGTTGTCGCTCTGCATCGTCATCGTGGTGCGGGTGCGCGAACTCTTCGCGCCGGTGGTGACGTCGGCCGCCTTGCGCACGGCGGCGACCGCGTCCGACGGGCCGCCGCTCGCGGCCCCGCCACTGCCCTTGACCTGCGCTCCCTGCGGTTGCACGTCGTCGCCCTGACAACCGGCGACCCCGGCCAGGACCAGGGCGCAACAGGCACCCGTGAGCGCGGTGCGGACCAACATGTGGGGTTCTCCCGGATGCTCGGAATCCTCGCGTGACGGCCGGCCACGCGGCGTCGGCTCGACGGGACAACGAGCGAGGCGACGCCGGGTTACGGCCGTTCGGGGGATGCCGGGGCGGCGGGGGCGTCCGCGAGGGCGGACGGGCGCGATCGGGCCAGCCGGCGGCGGGTCAGTTCCTCGGCGCCCGCCGCGTCGCGAGCCTCGATCAAGTCGAGCAATCGGTGCAGCTCGGCGGCGATCGAGCCGTGTTCGGCCGCGTCCGCCTCCGGACGGGGACCGTACAGCCGGGCCTGGGCCCGCAACTCGGCGACCACCTTGACCAGGCGCGCGTTCTTGGCCAGGCCGAGCAGGTGCGCGTGGAAGCGGTCCTCGGCGTCCACGCGGTCCGCCGCGCCGGCCCGCGCCGGCGCGTCGGCGATGTCGTCGACCAGCGCGCGCAGGCGCGGCATCTCGTCCGCGCAGCCGTCCCGGGCAAGCCGGGCGACGGTCGGTATCTCCAGGAGTTCGCGCAGGTCGTGCACATCGGCCAGGTCCGCGGCGGACATCGTGCGCACCCGGAAGCCCTTGTTGCGGACCGGTTCGACCAGGCCGTCCTTGGCCAGGTCGAGCAGTGCCTCGCGCACCGGCGTGGCGGACACCCCGAACCGGCCGGCCAGGGCGGGCGCCGAGTAGACCACCCCCGGCTGCATCCGGCCGGTCACCAGCGCGGCCCGGATCGCCCGCGCGACCTGTTCGCGCAGGCTCAGCCGCTCGCCCAGTCGGCCCGCGTCCCGGCCGCCCTCGGTGTCGTTGCCCATCGTGTCCGCCCCCTCGGCCGCGCCGCCGTCATCCCGCCGCACGCGGCGCGGCCGTGACCAGCGGCCGCAGCGGTCCGCGTTCGACCATCCGCACCACCGGCTCCAGGAGGCGGCCGACGAACATCGAGCCGACCAGCGCGACCAGTGCGCCGAGCGCGAATCCGGCGAGCACGTCGGTCGGGTAGTGCACCCCCACGTAGAGCCGGGCGAAGCCGGTGAACACCGCGGCGAGCACCGCGAGCACGCCGATCCGGCGGTCCACCAGCAGGATCCCGACCGCGAGCGCCATCGTGGTCAGCGCGTGGTCGGAGGCGAAGGACGGGTCGGTCTTGCCCTGCACGAGCACGTGCAGCCCGTCGTGGCTCAGGAAGGGGCGCGGCCGGTCCACCCAGTCGCGCAGCGGCGCGTTCGCCAACTCCGCCACCAGGGCCGCGAGCGGGGCCCACACGAGGCCGGCCACGGCCGCGATGTGGTCCGGCCGGGAGCGTACCCGCCACCACGTGAGCAGGCCGAGCACGGCGAGTACGGCGAACATGCCGTACTCGCCCATGAACTCCATGCCGCCGTGCGCCCAGGAGGTGTGTTCGGTGAGTCCGTTGACGTCCCGCAAAACCTCGATGTCGAGGTTGTCGTCGGTACTCTCCGCCAGGACCTGCAAGGACACCGGTGAACCTTCCCTTTGCGTGGTGCTTGTGGTGCTTGTGGTGCGTGTCGTGCCGGCGTTGCCGCCGTGGTGCCGGTGCCGCCTCGGCCCATGTGGGGCCGGGTGCTACTTGCCCTCGTATGCGTCGACAACCTCTGTCGTCGGGCCGTCCATCTTGATCACGCCCTGGTCGAGCCAGATGACCCGATCGCAGGTGTCCCGGATCGACTTCATGCTGTGGCTGACCAGGAACACCGTGCCCGCCTCCTCACGGAGCCGGCGGATCCGCGCCTCGCTCTTGAGCTGGAAGTCGCGGTCGCCGGTGGCCAGCGCCTCGTCGATCATCAGCACGTCGTGCGTACGGGCGGCCGCGATGGAGAACCGCAGGCGGGAGGCCATGCCGGACGAGTAGGTCCGCATGGGCAGCCTGAGGAAGTCCTTGCCGTTGTAGTTGTTCAGCCCGGAGAACGTGGCGATGTCGTCGTACTTGGCGTCGGCCTCGCGCTGGGTCATGCCCATCGCCAGGCAGCCCAGGATGATGTTCCGCTCACCGGTGAGGTCGTTCATCATCGCGGCGTTGACGCCCAGGAGCGACGGCTGGCCGTCGCTGTAGATCTTGCCGGTGGTGGGCGGCAGCAGGCCGGCGATGCAGCGCAGGATCGTGCTCTTGCCCGAACCGTTGCGCCCGATCAGGCCGATCGCCTGGCCCTTGTAGGCGACGAAGCTGACGCCGCGCACGGCGTGCACCTCGGTGATCCCCGCCGCCTTCTTGCGCAGCGCGAGCCGGGACAGCGCGGAGGTGGCGCTGCCCTTGCCCGCGGCGGCGCCGTGCACCCGGTAGATCAGGTGCACGTCGTCGACCACCACGGTCGGCGGCATCTCCTCCTGCGGCTGCTGCGCCGACTGCGCGGCACTCTGCTCGGGCACGTCGACCTCGGACTTCGCGCCGGACGTCGCGCCGGCCTCGGCCAAACTCATGATCGCGGGCTGCTCAGCCACTGCCGTACCTCTCTTCCGCCTTCCAGAAGTACACGTATCCGCCGATGCCCATCACCAGCGCCCAGCCCACCGCGTAACCCCACACGTGCAGCGGGAGCGTGTGGTGGCTGTCGATGAGCGAGTCGCGGATCACCTCGATGTAGACCGCTCCCGGGTTCGCCTCCAGCACCCGGGCCACCCAGCCGGGCGCCTTGTCGGTATAGGAGTCCAGGCTGTAGAACACGCCGCTGAGGTACAGCCAGGTGCGCAGCACGAACGGCAGCAGCTGCTTGATGTCCACCAGCACCGCGCCGATCCGGGCCAGGACCAGGCTCAGGCCGACGTTGAAGACGAACTGCAGCACCAGCGCGGGCACCACCAGGAGCCACTTCAGGGTGAGCGGCTCACCGGTGCCCAGCACGATCGCGCACAGCACGACCATCGAGAACAGCAGCTGCTGGAGCTGCACGATGGTGAACGAGATCGGCAGGCACGCGCGGGGGAAGTGCAGTGCCCGGATCAGATTGAGCTGATCGCTGATCGCCCGGCTGCCCGCGAGCACCGCGCTCTGCGTGAAGGTGAACACGAAGACGCCGGTGACCAGGAAGGCGACGTAGTTGTCGATGCCCTCCTTGGTCTGCACCAGGTAGCCGAAGATCAGGTAGTACACGGCCGCGTTCATCAGCGGCGTGAGCACCTGCCACACCTGGCCGAGCTTGGCCGTGCTGTAGGTGGCCCGGGTCTTGGCGTTGGCGAAGGCCACGATGAAGTGGCGCCGGGCCCAGAGCTGCCCGCTGTACGCGAACAGCCCGGGGCGGGCACCACTGACCGTCAGCTTGTAGCGGGCGGCGAGGTCCGCCAGTGGTTCGCTGGAACCGGGGGGTGCCGACGTCCCCTGTGGGCTAAGGGTGTCGGCCTGCACGCTGTTGGCCACGTTGACACTTTCATGTGCGTCGGGTCGAAATCGATACGGTACGGGGAATTCCAGCCTGTCAGATCACGGGCGGACGGCCGAGCCTGGTCATCCGCCAGACCGTTCGCCAGGACATCGGTCGGCGCGGGCCGGCGGGGGTCCGCCAGCCCTCGCGGAAGCCGGCCGCCCAGGCCTTGGCGTTTTCCTTGGACGGGCGGCGGGCGGCCGTGAGTACCACCCAGGTGCCCAGGTAGGCGGGCACGATCGGCCAGGGCAGATTGCGTCGGGCCAGGTAGACGCGGTTGCGCGCGTTCATCCGAAAGAAGGCCGCGTGCCGGGCCGGGCTGGTCTTGGGGTGCTCGAGCACGATGTCGGCGCGGTACTCGATCTCCCAGCCCGCGTCGAGCGCGCGCCAGGCCAGGTCGGTCTCCTCGTGCGCGTAGAAGAAGTCGTCGGGCAGCCCGCCGACCTCGCGCAGCACCGCCGCGCGCACCGCACTGGCGCCGCCCAGGAACGTCGTCACCGGGCCCGAGCACAGCGGGTCGCCGACCCGGATCCGGGGCACGTGCCGGCGCTGGGTCTCGCCGCTCTCCGGGTCCACGATCCGGAAGGAGACGATGCCCAGGCGCGGGTTGGCCGCGAACGCCTCGCGCAGCAGGCGGCCGGCGTCGGTGCCGCCGAGCCGGCCGTCGTCGTCGAGGAAGAGCACCACGTCGGTGTCGGCGGGCAGGCCGTCGGCGCCGACGTTGCGGCCGGCCGGGATGCCCACGTTCTTCGGCAGGGCGATGCCCACCGCACCCTCGGGCAGCTCCGGCAGCGGGCCGCCGTTGGCGACCACGACCACCGCCATCCGCTCGCCGTCCTGGTCGGCGACCGAGCGCAGCAGGCGCTCCAGCTCCCGCGGGCGATCGCCCATGGTCAGCACCACCGCGCCGAGCACCATGTGTTCGGTGTCGGCGCCGCCATCGGCCCGCTGCCCCTCGGCAGCCTCGGCGGTCACCGGAGCCTGCTCGACATGAGCACGCTGACCAGGTGCAGCACGGTCTGCAGGAGGGCGATGGCGGCCAGCGCGGTGACCGCGATCCGGCTGTAGAGCAGGCCGCCGTCGTCGGCCACCAGGTCGAGCGCGCCCGCCAGGAGCAGGAAGATCGACGCCTCGACGGCGCCGACCAGACGGTGGAACTTGAGCGAGGCGACCATCTTGCGCGCGCTCGCCGCGCCCGAGGAGCGCGGTACGGCGGCGGCGTCCTGTACGGGCGGCAGGCCGCTCTTCGCGCGGGCGCCGTCGACCAGGTCGGTCTCGGACTTGATCAGGATCGCGCCCAGGGCGGCGACCACGCCGAGCGTGGCGTAGCCGTTGAAGCCGCCGCCGTCCAGGACGCCCGCCGCGTGCAGGCCGGCGCCGGAGAGCAGCGCGGCCTCGGACAGGTAGTGGCCGACGCGGTCGAGGTAGACCCCGGTGACCGAGGTCTGCCGGCGCCAGCGGGCCACCTCGCCGTCGACGCAGTCGAGCAGCAGGTAGAGCTGCACCAGGATCAGCGCGGCGAGCGGTCCGGCGATCCCGGGCAGGATCAGCGCGGCGCCGGCGGCGATGCCCGCGAGGATCATCATGTAGGTGAGCCCGTTGGGCGTCACCCGGGTCCCGACGATGCGTCGGGTCACCTGGAGGGAGATCCGGCGCATGTAGATGCGCCCGGCCCAGTGTTCGCCACTGCGCCGGTCGAGCAGACCCTCGGGGTGTACGACCGAGCGAAGCTCAGCCGCCGTAGGTGTGGACATATTCGGTCACCGAATCCCGGATGGCGTCGTGGTCGAGGTCGAGATGTTCGAGGATGGTGAAACGTCCCGGGCGGGTCTGCGGCGCGTGAGTCACCACCGCCGTGAACTCGTCGATGGTCAGGCCGAGATGCTCCGGCACGACCGGCAGCTTGTGCCGCTCGAGGGCGCTCGTCAAGAGCCTGGTCAGCGCCTTGTCGCCGCGCAGGTGGGTGGCGAACGCGGCGCCCAGGCCGACCTGTTCGCCGTGCAGCCCGTCGTGGCCGTCGCGCTCGCCGTAGAGCAGGTCGATGGCGTGCGAGATCTCGTGGCAGGCCCCGCTGCACGGGCGGGTGGTGCCGGCCACCGACATCGCGATGCCGGAGAGCACCAGGCCCTCGGTCAGCGCGACGAGGAAGTCGTCGTCCTCGATGCCGCCCGGGCGGTGCAGCATCGAGTCGCCGGAGGTGCGGGCGAGCGCGACCGCGAGGCCGTCCAGCGGCTCGCCGGTCACCCGGTGGGACAGCTCCCAGTCGGCCACCGCGCACAGGTTCGACAACGACTCGCCGATCCCGGAGCGCACGAAGCGCTGCGGCGCGGCCCGGACCAGGTCCAGGTCGACCACCAGCGCGATCGGCGTGGGCACGCCGTAGGAGCCGCGGCCCGCGTCGTTGTCGAGGATGCTCACCGGCGAGGCGATGCCGTCGTGGGCGAGGTTGGTGGCGACCGCGACCATGGGCAGGCCCACGCGCGCGGCGGCGTACTTGGTGGCGTCCAGGACCCGGCCGCCGCCGAGGCCGACCACCGCGTCGTAGGCCCCGCCGCGCATGCGGTCGGCCAGGTCGACCGCCGCGGTCAGCGTGCCACCGCCCACCGAATACCACTCGGCGCCCGGCAGTTGCGGGGCGAACCGCTCGCGCAGCCCGGCGCCGGAGCCCTCGCTGACCACGACCGCGATCCGGCCCGAGGTGGAGACCCGACGGTCGGCCAGGATGCCGGCCAGGTCGGCGACCGCGCCCGCGCGAATGTCGACGGTGAGCGGTGTGGGGACCAGTCGGGTCAGTACCGGCACGCGATCTCCCGGGCGACCGTCAGGTCCTCGGTGGTGTCGATCTCGGTCCACGGCACCCGGATGTCGGGCGCGCCGATCGGCTGCACGTCGACCCGGCCGCCGCGGTTCACCAGTTCCTGGTAGCCGTCCTCGTAGTACAGCTGCGGGTCGCGTTCGAAGGTGGCCCGGAGCGCGTCGACCAGCGCGGGCGCGGCATGGCCCTCGATCAGCGTGACGCCGATGTACTCGCCGGCCGCCTCGGCCGGGTCCATCAGCTTGGTGATCCGGCGCATCCGGCCGTCGTCGCCGAGGGTGACCTTCATTTCCTCGTCGGCGAGCGGCTTGGCGGTGTCCAGGGCCAGGATGATGCCCTTGTCGCCGCCCCGCGCGGCCAGCATGGTCTCCTGTACCGAGAGCGGGTGCAGCGTGTCGCCGTTGGCGAGCAATACGCCGTCGGCGAGGTGGTCGCGGGCGCACCACAGGGAGTAGGCGTTGTTCCACTCCTCGGCCTTGTCGTTGTCGACCAGGCGCAGCTTGAGGCCGTACCGGCGCTCCAGCAGGTCCTGCCGCTCGCGGATCGCGTCGCCGCAGTAGCCGATCACGATCGCGGCCTCGGTCAGGCCGACCGCGGCGTAGTGGGAGAGCGTGACCTCCAGGATCGACCGCTCGCTGTCCGGCGCACCGGGCGCGCCCACCGGCACCAGGGCCTTGGGCAGCGTGTCGGTGTGCGGGCGCAGCCGGCGGCCGGCGCCGGCTGCGAGAACGAGGCCGATCATGAAAGGTCTCCAGTTCGATCGGGGGCCGCCGCGACGACGGCCTCCAGGGGGCGGTACGACGGTGTGGAGGCCGAGGGGGCGGGGCCCACCGGGGTGGCGTCGTCGATGTCCGGGCGCGCGCCGCGCACCCAGAAGGCGACACTCTCGGCGAGCACGATCGCCGCCAACACGCCGGCCGTGACGATCAGACCGGTGCGCAGGGTGTCCGAACCCGCCGCGGCCAGCACGGTCACCAGGAGCACACGTCCCTCGTGACCGAGCACCGCCCACACCAGCGCCCGGGGCGGGGCCCCGTAGCCGCCGCGCAGGCGATACACCGTGTCGTAGTGATGGTAGGCGGTGGCCGCGACCAAACCGAATGCCACGGCCACCGCGGTGGGCACCACCTGCGCGGCCAGGACGGTGATCGCGGCGTATTCGGCGGCCCGGAAGATCGGCGGCACCACCCAGTCGAGCCGGCGCACCAGCGGGCGGCCGATCGCGACCCCGGCGCACAGCGCGTAGGCGCCCGCGCCGGCCAGGCCCCACCACTCTCCCGCGCCGCCCGCGAGCAGCACGGCGAGCAGGGCGGCGGTGCCAAGCAGCGCGGCCGCGGGGGCGGGCACGCGCAGCCGCAGCCGGGCGACGAGTTCGGCGAGCGGGCCGCTGTCGGCGAGCGCGGCCAGGTGCTCGCCGACCTGCGGGGCGGCCGGCGTGCGGCGCGGCAGCGAGCGCAGGACGCGGCCGAGCGAGGTGTAGCAGGCGGCGAGCACGCAGCCGGTGATCAGCACGACGAAGGTGATCCGCGGCGTGGTGGTCGCGGTGAGCACGGCGATCAGGGCCCAGCGCTCGCCGATCGGCAGGATGATCATCCGCCGGGCCCACACGGTCCAGCCGACCGCGTTCAGCTTGCCGGACAGTTTGGCGCCCGCGCCGCCGTCGGCGCTCTCGTCATCCCCGCCGCCGATGCCGCGCCGGGTCTCGTTGAACGCGAAGTCGACGATGTGCCGGGTGGTCATCACCACCATCGCGACCAGCGCGAGGGTCCACACGTCGTCGTCGTGCCGGGCGGCGCCGAGCGCCAGACCCGCGTAGACGGCGTACTCCTTGGCCCGGTCGAAGGTGGCGTCCAGCCACGAGCCGATCCGCGAATAGCTCACCGCGTAGCGGGCGAGTTGGCCGTCGGTGCAGTCGAGCACGAAGGACAAGTACAGGCCCAGGGCCGCGCCGATGTAGCCGGCGCGGGTGCCGGTGGCCGCGCCCGCCGCCGCGGCGAGCGCAACGAACAGCGAGGCGACGGTGACCTGATTGGGCGTCAGGCCCCGGCGCGCGCACCAGCGGGCCAGGTAGCGCGACCAGGTGCTGACCGCGAACGTGGTGAAGAAACCGTCCCGCGCCTTGACCGCCGAGGTGAGCCGGATGCGCTCGTCGTCCACCGCGGCCACCGCGGCCACCGCCCGGGCGCGCGCGTCCTCGTCGCGCGGCACCTCGGCGACCAGTTCGCCCAGCGGGACCTCGCGCGGCGAGACACCCGCCGCGGCCAGCCGCTCGGCGATCAGGTCGGGCACGCAGTCGTCGGCGGCGGGCCGGTCGAGGCCGGCCGCGATCCGGGCCGCCTCGGCCCTGGCCTCGCCCTCGACGGCGAGCACGCCGGGTACGTGTGCGGCCGGGAAGCGGGTGTCGGCGATCACCAGGCGCAGCGCGTGCCGGTGGCCGACGAACCGCGCGTCGACGAGGGTGATCCGGTCCTCCCCCGCGGCCAACGCGGCCCGCAGCGCGTCCGGGGCCGCCACCTCGATCTCCGGCACACTGCGATCGAGCGCCGACAACTCGGCGAGCAGCGGGGCCGGATCGACCCGATCCGTCGAACCGGGGGCAGCGGGCGCTGTGACGACCAGGGCGGTGGACAGGCGCCATCACTCCTTTGCGTGCTCGCCTCGTGAGGCGATCGCCGCGGCAACGCCGATCGGGTTCGAGCCGATCCGACGGAGGGTATGGGGGATTCCCCGAAACAACGAGACAGGTTAACGGATCACCCGGCGTCGTCCGCCACCTGCGACGGGGATCGTTTGCGACCCCGCTCGCGAACCCGGGCCCGCGGAACCGCCGACCGCCCGTTTCGCGTCCGTATGCTCCCGACGGTCGCCGGATGCCCGTACCCGGCGGGAATTGGCCCGCCGATCGGCCGCCTGGCTAAGCTCGAGGCACCGTTTCGAGTCCCGCCCACGGAGGTGGTCGCATGAGTGTGTCCCGCGCACCCGACGTGAGCGTGATCGTGATCGTCTACAACGACGCGACACGGCTGCCCCGCGCGGTGGACTCGGTCCTGCGGCAGACCCTGGACAACCTCGAGATCCTGATCGTGGACGACGCGAGCACCGACGACAGTTTCGCGGTGGCGGAGCGGTTCGCGGCCGAGCATCCGGGCAAGGTGCGCGCGATTCGGCTGGAGCACAACAGCGGTGGGTGCAGCCGGCCCCGCAACGAGGGCATCGACCAGGCCCGCGGCACGTTCGTGATGTTCCTCGACAGCGACGACACCCTCGACCGGCACGCGTGCAAGAACATGCTGGTGGCCGCCGAGGAGACCGGGGCGGACCTGATCTCCGGGCTGTGTGTGCGCCTGCACGAGGGCCGCAACGGCAAGGTCACCCCGTGGTATCCCGAGCTCTACGCGGAGCGCGCGGTCCTGGAGTCGGCGAGCGAGCGGCCGGAGCTGCTCTACGACACGTTGTCGACGAACAAGTGTTACCGCCAAACCTTCCTGAACGAACACGAACTGCGGTTCCCCGAGGGCCTGCACTACGAGGACCTGCTGTTCTCGGCGCGCGCGTATCTGGCGGCGAACCGGATCACGCTGATCCCGAACACCGTCTACCAGTGGCGGGTGGTCAAGGACGCGAAGGTGCGTTCGATCTCCAACCGACGCGGGGAGTTGCGCAACTTCACCGATCGGCTCGCGATCCACCGCCGGATCGACGAGGAGTTGCAGACCGAGGAACTGAGGTCGCTGAAGCTGCTGAAGGACGTCAAGTTCCTCCAGCACGACCTGGTCCTCTACCTGTGGGGCCTGCCGTTCCAAACCGAGGAATTCCGCCGGGAGTTCATCCCGTTGGCCCAGGAGTACCTGGCCACGCTCGACCCTCGGGCCTTCCGCGAGGCCAAGCACATCCCGGCGCTTGCCGCCTACCTCGTGCTGCGCGACGACTGGCCGAACCTGCTGACCGCGATCGACCTCGTGTTGAACCGGAGCAAGGTGGCGGCGCCGCTGCACCGACAGGACGGCCGGGTCTACTGGTGCGCGGAGCACCTGGACGACGAACTCGGCCGCGCGATCCTGGACGTCACCGACCTGGTGACCTGGGCGAAGCCGCTGGACCAGGTCTGGCTCGGCAACGACCTCGTGCACTACTCGTCCACCGGCGGTTCGGTGCGGCTGGCGGGCCTGATCGTCAATCCGCTCGACCGCATCGAGCCGACCGCGCGGCTCTCGGCCCGCCTGGAGTTCCGCTCCCGGCGCAAGAAGCTGGCGATGACCGCGGTGCACGTGCCGGTGGACTCGATCCGGCACACCCCCGAGGGGTTGGCCTGGGAAACCACCGTGGACCTCACCCGCACGCTGCATCCGGTCGGCGTACTCGACCCGGTGTGGGACGTCTGGATGGACCTGACCGTCGACGGCGTGGTCAGCACCAGTCGCATCTTCGCCACCTCGCTGCCGGAGGATGCCCGTTCGATCCCGATCCGGCCCCGGCTGGGCAAGGCGGTCGGCGACCACGTGCTCCCGTTCATCACGGACAAGGGCCATCTGTCCTTCACCGTCACGCACGAGGGGGCGATCGCCCGCAAGGGCCGCGAACTGGTGCTGCGCACGGCCGACAGCGCCTTCGGTCACAAACTGGTCGCGACCGCCCGCAAGCAGATGACGCGTACGGGCGCCCGCAAGCGGGAGGCGTTCCGGCTGGCGCGGACCGCGCTGGCCAAGCTGCCGGTGCGCAAGGGCCTGGTCGTCTTCGAAAGCCACCTCGGCCTCCAGTACAGCGACAACCCGCGCTACATATACGAGGAACTGCGGCGCTCCGGGGCCCGGTTCGAGGCGGTGTGGGTGTACGCGGAGAGCCGGGCGGGCTTCCCCAAGGAAGCCACCCTGGTCAAGCGCGGCTCGTGGGCGCACTACAAGGCGCTCGCCCAGGCCGAGTTCTGGATCGACAACCAGGGTGTGCTCGGCGACGCGGTGAAGAACCCCGGCACCACCTACATCCAGACCTGGCACGGCTCCGCGCTCAAGCGCATGGGCTTCGACATGCCCTCGGTCAAGCAGTCCGACGCGGCCGCGCAGGCCCGGTTGCAAAAGGGCGTGGACCGCTTCGACTACTTCGTGGTCCGGTCCGAGCACGACGTGGACACGCTGATGGCCGCCTACCGGCTGCGGGCCGAGCCGCTGCGCACCGGCTATCCGCGCAACGACGCGCTGGCCGACGCGGACGCCCCGACCGCCGACGTGGAGGCGTTGCGGGCCGAGTTGGGCCTGGTCGGCGATCCGCGCCGGATCGTGTTGTACGCACCGACGTTCCGGCCTCGCGAGGAGGACGAGGAGTTCGAGATGCCGTTCGATCTCGAACGCTGGGTACGGGAGTTGGGCGAGGAGTTCGTGCTGCTCGTGCGCACGCACTACCTCGACACCGTGGACCTGCCGCCGTCGTTGGCGAAGGACGTGCGCGACGCGTCCGCCACGCACGACGTCACGCCGCTGCTGCGGTTGGCCGACGTCCTGATCACCGACTACTCGTCGCTGATGTTCGACTACGCGCTCCTGGACCGGCCGATGGTGTTCTACACCTACGACTACGAGGCCTACACGCGGCAGTCGCGCGGAGCCTACTTCGAGCTGGCCGACCGGGCGCCCGGTCCGCTGGCGGCGGATCAGGACGCGCTGTTCGCCGCGGTGCGCGAGTCGGGCGCCGAACACGGGCGCTACGCGGACCTGCGCCGGGCGTTCGTGAAGTCCTACGGCGAGTACGACCGCGGCACCGCGGCCAGGCAGATCGTCGAACGCTTCTTCCCGAGGGGGGGCGCGCAGTGAGCGAGACCAGTGTGACGCGCACACCGCGCGACATCTTCATCGTCTGCAACAACATCGAGGAGCTCGGCGGACTCCAGCGCTGGGCGCACCACACCGCCGGGATGCTGGAGGCGAGCGGCCACTCGGTGCACCTGATCGGTGTCGTGCACCCCGAGAGCGTGCACGACTACGGCCGCGATCTGCCGTACCGCACGAGTGTCCTGCATCGGGTGCATCCGCCGTCGGCCTGGGGCCCGCGCACGGTCCGCGATCGGCTCGACGTGGTCGCCCGGCGTCGGGAGGCGCTGCGCAAGGCGTCGGTGCGGCAGGCGGCCGACCGGCTCACCGCGCTGTTCCGCGCCGCGCGGCCCGGGGCGATCGTGATCGTCCCGCAGGTGTGGGCGATGGAGTGGGTCGCCGCGGCCGACACCTCCGGGCTGCGGGTGATCGGGATGAGCCACGAGTCGTTCGAGGCGTCGGCGAACTCCTCGCGGGCCCGCCGGGTGCGCCGCTGGTTCGCCGACGTGGACCGGCTGCTGCTGCTGACCGTCGAGGACGCGGACGCGTGGAGCCGGGACGGGCTCAACAACGTCGACGTGCTGCCGAACCCGCTGCCGATCAAGCCCGAGACGACCTCGGAGCGAACCGCTCCGCTGGTGGTCGCGCTGGGTCGGCTCTCCTTCGAGAAGGGCTACGACCTGCTCCTGGAGGCGTGGGTCGACGTGGCGCGGCGCCGGCCCGACTGGCGGCTGCGGCTGTACGGGTCGGGGCCGGAGGAGGGACGGTTGCGCGCCCGGGCGAGCGAGCTGGGGTTGGCCGACGGCGTCGAGTTCGCGGGCCGCACCGCCGACGTCGAGGGCGCGTTGCGCGATGCCTCGGTGTTCGCGGCACCCTCGCGCGCCGAGGGTTTTCCGATCTCGCTGATGGAGGCGATGGCCATGGGCGTGCCCAGCGTCGCGTTCGACTGCGCACCCGGTGTCCGCGAGATCATCGCGCACGAACAGAACGGCCTGCTGGTACCGCGCGGCAACACCCGGGAGTTCACCGCCGCGTTGGAGCGGCTGATCACGGACCGGGAGTTGCGCGACCGTCTCGGCGAACAGGGCCTCAAGGACGTCACCCGGTTCGCACCGGAGGCCGTCCTGGAGCGCTGGGAACAGATCTTCGGATACGTCTACCGCTAGCGCGTGTCTTCGGAGCCCGACGGGAGATTGAAGACATGTAGCACGTGTCCGCGGGGCGGGCAGGTCCTGCCCGCCCCGGAATCACCCTCGCCGGCGACGCAGTCGGGCACCCAGGACCTCGCGGATGCCCGCACCGCCGCCGGCGTAGCGGATCGCCAGCGACCGGCTCGCGGTCGCGTGGAACTGCACGAACGCGAGCCCGTTGCGCAGATCGGGCCGCATCCGCCGGCCCAGGCCCCGCCCGGCGCGCGCCTTGGTGACGATCGGGGCGCCGGCCGCGTGATGCACCCGGACCCACACGTCCCAGACCGCGAACGGCTCCAGGCCCGCCACGTGCAGCGCCTCGACCGTGACCCGGCCGGTCCACGCGTCGGCGCCGGGCACCGCGCGCAGTCGGCCCTCCCGGACGCCGAGGACCCGGACCTCGTCGCCGTGGCGATCGCGCAACTCCACGTCGATCCGGCTCGGTTCGACCTCGGTCAACCGCCCGTGGAGGTTGTGCACGGTGAGGTCCAGGACGTTGCCGCGCGGGCCGATCACATCCGCCTCGACCACCACCGGCAGTTCGGCCGGCGCGAGGTCGGCGAGGCCCGTCAGCACCACCTCGGGCGCCGTGTCGTCCCACACCGCGACACCCTCGCGAGTGGTGTACGGACCGGTCAACCGCGGCGGCTCGGCGGCCAGTTCGGACAACCGCGCCAGGTCGGTCGGCTCCGGTCGGGCGGCGAGCACGGCGGCGGCCCAGCGCGCGGCCGGGAACGCGGCCCGTACCGCGTCGGGGTCCAGGCCCGCGAGGTGCCTACGGGCCGCGTCCCACCACGGATCCCGGTATTCGGCCGGGCGCTTGTGCAGGTCGCGCAGGTAGAGCCGCAGGTCGTGCTCGACGAACTTGGTCTGCGCCGCCGCCCGCAGCGCGGGTTCGTCCGCCTCGGTGAGGATGTCCACGACCTGTCGGTGCGCGTCGAGGCGATCCAGCCAGTTGCCGATCCGGTCCCGACGCAGCGAGATCGACGGATCGCCGGCCTCGCGACGCACGTGCCAGGTGTAGACGTGATCGGAGATCACCGCGAAGCGCGGGCCGGCCGCGTACACCCGGGCGGTGAACACGAAGTCCTCGTAGTGCCCGGCGCCGTCGGGGAAGCGGATGTCGTGCCCGAGCAGGAACGCCCGGTCGTAGAGCTTGTTGACCGACAGGGTGTCCCACACCGTCTCGGGCCGCTCGGCCGGATTCGCGTAGCCGACCTCGGCGGTGAACAGGTGCGGCTGCCACGGCACGTCGCGGGTGCGCGGCAGCTCCCGCCGTACACACAGGCCGGCGACCACGTGGGCGTCGTGCCGATCGGCCGCGGCGGCCAGCGCGTCGACCGCGCCGGGCGGGAGCACGTCGTCGCTGTCCAGGAAGACGATCCGAGCCGCGCGCGCGGCCGACATCCCGTCGTTGCGCGGGGTGCCACACCCACCGCTGTTGTCCGCGCGGCGCACGATCCGCACGCGCGGATCCTCGGCCGCCAGCCGCGCGCAGACGGCCGGGGTGTCGTCGGTCGAGGCGTCGTCCACGACCACGACCTCGCCGACGACCTCGCCCTGGGCGAGCGCCGAACGCACGGCGTCGGCGAGTCGGTCGGCGTCGTTGTACACGATCACCACCACGCCGACCCGGGGGTCGATGGGCACGCTCATGTCACTTCCTGTCGGGCGCGTCTTGGGGGCTCTTGCACCCGTTGGCCGGGAACGGGATCCTCGGCACCGGCGCCACCCGCTCGCCGGGCTTCGGCGCGGGTTGCGCCTTGAAGTCGTAGGTGCATCGGCTGGGGTTGCTGAACAACACTTCGAGGCCCAGGTCGGGGCGATCCCGGCGCAGGGTCTGCACGGTCGCCAGTATCTCCGGATCGTCGGTGACCACCCGGATCGGCAGCTTGGGGAACTTGACCACGATCCGCTTGGTCAGTTGTTCCGGCGTCTCCTGGGTGCCGTAGTACGGCTTGGCCTGCCACGCGGTGCCCAGGTTGCGCGAGAGCACGTCGACCCACAACGTCCCGTAGTAGTTGGCCTGCCAGTCGTTCTTCATCTGCACTATCGTCGCGTGGCCCCGGGGGTCGGGCTGGGCCTGGATCGTTTTCAGGACCAGTTGGGCGAGCCGGGGGTGGTCCATCTTCTTCGTGAAGTAGCCCACACCCCAACTGAGATCGCGCGGCGGCTTGCGCCACACGTCGCGGTCCGGGTTCGCGTTCAGGGCGAGGGCGGCGAACAGCGCCATCGCCAGCACCAACGCCGGGACGGGGCGGGTGAACGGGGCCGATCGGCGGGCCCGGCCCGCGAAGTGCCCGGGTCGCCAGCGCGGTGCCACGAACCAGGTCGCGCCGAGGCAGACGAGGGCGACCACGATGAGTTGATGCAGCAACTTCTCGTAGTAGTACGAGGTCTCGCCGATGATCGCGCTCTGGTAGACGAACATCAGCGCGACGACCCCGCCCGCGCAGACCATCCACAGGATCGCCATCCGGCGCACCGGGTTGCGCCAGGCCGATCGAGACAGCAGGCCGAGCGCGACGACCAGGACCAGGAGCGCGAGCAGGTGCCGGATGGTGGGACTGATTCCGCCCCCCGCGTTCAGCGAATCCGACTTCACCGACTCGCTGTTGAGGATCGGCAGGTAGAGCGCGCCGAACGCGGTCACCACCACCGCGCCGACGGTCCACAGCGGCTGCCCGAACAGTCGCTTGCGATTGCCGAACATCCAGACCAGGAGCAGCACTCCGGCCAGGGGGAGAAACAGGTAGTAGGTGAAGGACAACCCGACGGTCAGCGCGGCCAGTACGCACATCTGCTCCCGCAACCGGGGCAGCGGCCGGCTGGTGACCGCGACCAGCAGCGCCAGCAGGCCGAGGCCGACGAATTCGCTCGGGAAACCGCGCAGGAACATCGCCATTCCGTCGCCGAAGTACAGATATGCCATGGCCGCCGTACCGACGGCGACGTAGCGCCATGTCGACAGCGCCGTTCCGGCGATCCAGCGCATCGACCACAACACGGCGAAGACGAGAAAGACGAGCGTGGCCGCGTAGAAGTAGACGAAGTGATCCAATGCGGTGGTCGCGGAACCGGCGGCGGTACTCGAACGCAGGAAGTTGTCGAACAGACTCATCCCGAAGTGACTGCCCTGCGGATAACCGAAAAGTTCATTCGTCAGTCCGGTACGCGTTTCCGAACGATTCAAGAACGTGTAACCACCGGCGGTCCTGATCGTGTCGTAGAGCGCGAAGTGTCGGCCGAGATCCTCCGCCACCGCCACCAGGGAAAGCCGGCCGACCAGTCCGCGGCCGAGATAGGGAAACACCGTTCCGATGGTGACCGCGGCGGTCAATGCCACGGTCACCAGATCGGGGAGGTTCACCGTCCGGGGCAACGCGGGGCGCCGCCCGGCGACCACCGCCCCGATCGACACCGCGGTGAAGCCCACCCCGGCCACCGGCACCGGGTGCAGCCCCCAGGGCCAGACCGAGAACACCAGTCCGGCCAGGCAGGTCGCGCCCACTGCCAGCGAGAACGCGAAGACCAGGCGGTCGAGGACGGTTCGCCCCGAGCGCAGCAGGGAGGCCACCAAGCCGATGAACAACACCGGCAAAACGACCGCCGCGTGGGCCGCGTAGGCCACGATCGGCACCAGCCAGGACATCGCCAGCGCCGCGAGCAGGATCAGCAGGCTCCGGCCGAGGCGGGATCCGCGGGCGGGCGACGGTCCCGGCGAGGCGACCGGACCGAACGGTGACGCGGTCGCCCGCGCGCTGTCTGAGACGGTCACGATTCCTCGTTCGGTCCGGTGAAACATACGAACTGGGCGGGCCCACGATATCGCATGGTATAAAGCGATCGAATTCAGACCTTGATGAAGTCCCATTTTTGGACGTCACCACTGCCGAGAGGCGCCTGGAATACATCTCCACCGGGCGCGTGGGCACCGGTGAGCGCCATGCCGGAATGGGCGAAGATCAGGCTGAATCCGGTCGCGACGTCGCCGTGCGCGCGTACCGCCTGGGCCGGGTCGAGAGCCCGCGCGACCAACCGGGCGCCGCACTCGGCGGCGGTGCTCGCGCCCGGGACCGCCACGATGACCTCGCCGCCCACCGGGATCAGCCCCCAGCCGTACCGGATGCCGGCCAGGCGGAACGCGCTGCCCGGTTGCTCCCTGGCCGCCGTGGTGGTCACCGGCGCGTCGGGCTCGGGCCGCGCGCTCAACTCGAGGCCGTTGCCCCGGTTGCGGATGCGGTAATGCGGTCCCAGATACGGATGTGCGGCAACCGGCTCGACGCGGTCGGGAACCGGCATCGGGAGCACCAGATCCCGGCGCCAGGCGGCGTCCACCTCATAGGATTTGCGGAGCCAGGGCCCGTATACCTTGCTGTGCTTGGCGTCCGGATCGTAGTCGGTGTATACGCCGAAGGCCTTCTTCTTCCGCGCCGCCTGTTCGCCGGTGAGATTCACCGGCTCCCGCTCGATCGTGTAATCCCGGTGATATGTGACGGAGCAGGGCTTGGTGTCCTGCTCGAGCGCGTACTTGACCAGGCGGGACACGGCCACGTGATCCTGGTGGAAACCGCCGACCGGATCCGGGTCGCCCTGAAGGTCGGACGTCGGATCCAGGGTATTGACCCGGTCCGGCTTGAATTCGTCCCGCAACCCGCGCAGGAACGCGACCAGGCGGTCCCGGTCGAGGTCCTGCGCGGGAAAAGTGTCACCGGGCCGCGTGGTGACCCGCGTGTTGTCCGCGTACAGACCCCAAAGGCGTTTCGCGCCGAGCGGGGTCCGCATGTACCCGTCGGGAATTCGGGTCTCCAGTATCGAGACCCGTTCGCCCAGGGTCCACAGCGTCGCCCGCACGCCGCCCGACTCGTAGGGCTGCGACTTCCAGTCCCGGAGTTCGGCGCCCAACGTACGCGCATAGGCGTCGCGCAGGCCCTGCTCCCGATCCGTCATGTACTTCGGGTAGCCCTGGTAATCCGACGCGTTGAAATAGACCGACCGCAGGAACGCCCCTGCGGTCAGGTTGTCCAACAATTCCGGGCTGAGGAAGAGCAGATCGTCGTCGTGGTGCGCGACCACGTTGAGCACGCGCGTCGTCGACGAGACGACGGGCGCCGACGCCGGACGGGCGACGGCCCGCGACGGCGCGGACCCGTCGCCCCGATCGAGCAATTCCACCGCTGTGACCACACCCGCGCCGGCGAGGGCGAGGCCACAACCACCGACAAGTACGCTCCTGCGCGATACGACCATCTTCGAACCCGAGTCCACTTCCGTGTACGTGCGGTGGCGGCACGGCCCGGTCGTCCGCTCGAGAACCGGATCAGCTCGTCGAGATGTGCTCCGACGCGGGAACCTCGGCGACCTGTGCGGGCCGGCCGCCGTTCTCCGCGGCCCGAGCCGGCGCCTCCGGCCGGTTCGCGTTGAGCAGCTGCGCCTCGCGGATGGCCACGCTGCGCGCGAGGTCGGTGATCTTCTTCTCCAGGGACCGGAACCGCATGAAGGTGTTCATCGCCATGAAGGCGACACCTACTACGAGTCCGTAGAGGATCAAGTCGGTTCCACGACCGACGCCGACCTTGTGCGCGAGCCACGTGGTGTCGGAGGGACGGATCACCGCGTAGGCGTTGACGCCGACGAACAGCAGGAACGCGATGCGCTTCCAGGCCCGGGTGCGCACCTGGTCCCACTGCAGGACGAAGAGGGCCAGCAGGCCCGCGGCGCCGAGGAGGAGAATTGCCTGGATCAACATACGATCATTTACCCCGCTGCCGAACCGACATGTCAAAGAGGATGTTCACGCCATTGATGAGCGACTGGCCCTTGGCTTTCGAGTATTCGGTGTAACGGACGGACACGGGCATCTCCTTGATGCGCAGACCCGAACGCGCCAGGAAACCGACGATCTCGGATGCGTGTGCCATGCCGTTCATGTTGATGCGCAACCGCGCCGCGGTCTCCCGATTGAAGACCCGCAACCCGTTGTGCGCGTCCGTCAAATGCAGCTTGCGGGACGTGAGACTCACCGCTGCAACGGTCCGCAGCACGATTCGCTTTATTTTGGGAATCTCCGTGCTGGCTTCCAGGAAGCGCGAACCGAGCACGACGTCGACATCACCCATGCGGATGCGTTCGACCATCGCCTCGGCGTCTTCGACCCGGTGTTGCCCGTCGGCGTCGAAGGTGACGAAATACCGAGCGCCCGGCTGGGCGAGCGCGTAGGTGATTCCGGTTTGCAAGGACGCACCCTGGCCGAGATTGACCGGGTGCTTCACGAGGTGCGCAACGGTCCCGAAAATTTCACGGGCCGAATTGTCGGAGCTGCCGTCATCCACACAAACAATGTTCGGGAATACTAGAGATGCATCCGTGACGACTTGGGCGATGACCTGGTCTTCATTGAAGACAGGGATCACCAACCATACGTCGCTGTAGTCCCGCACCAGACACTCCAAGATGAGAGTTTTCGCTACCGCGTCTGATTGTTTCGAGCAACAATCCGAAGAGACGAACCGACGCGCACTCGGCCCGGCCACGCGGCCTCCGGTCGATCATCGGCCGAACCTGTCGCCTCGTATGTCCAGTAGACTCGCGAAGCTATGGGCCCATCACCTCAGAGGATCCTAACCGATCGGCTGCCTGGTGGGTCGCCCATGATCGCCTGTACGGTCCTGTGCTGAGGGCCCGAGCGATCAGATCGGTGGGCGACGCGGGCGGGCCCGATCTCCACGCCGCCTCACTCCATCCCAACTTCGCATCGGCCGGGTCTCCGTGAATCTCGTAGTACGCGCCGTCCGGGCTCTACCCCCGGGCACGCTCCGAGTCGGCATCGGCGTCGTCGTTCTGGGCGCCGCCTCATATGTGCATCTTGCACTCGCCGGCCACACACTGTCGTCCGACGGCATGGCGAATGTGTCGGTTTTGTGGACCATCGCCTTTTCCGTGGGGTATGGATTTTATACCCCGGTCGAACAGGAGATCACTCGAATCGTCGCCGCCCGCAAAATCGGCGGCGAGGGCGCGGCTCCGGTATTGCGCAGGGGCATGGTCCTGGCCGGCGCCATCCTGGCGGCGGTGCTGATCGTGGTCGCGGCCGGCGCCGTACCCATCGCCGACCGGCTGTTCGCCGGGCAGCGCTCCATGCTGATCGCTCTCGCCGGCGCGTTCGTCGGGTTGGCGGCGACCGCGGTGACCCGCGGCATCCTCGCCGGACTCGGCCTGTTCCGGGAGTACGGCGCGCAGTTGGCGATCGACGGCGGCCTGCGGATCGTCTTCGCGTTCGGCCTCGGCATCGCCAAGGTCGAGTCGGCGCTGATGTTCAGTCTGATCCTGACCGCGGCCCCGCTCCTGTCGGTCCTGGTCACCCTGCGCCCGGTGCTGCGGCACGCGCTGCCGGGAACCACGGTGCCGTGGAAGGCGATGTATCGGGGCCTGGCCCTGCTCATCGTCTCCACGATGTTGTCCCAGATCGTGGTGAACATCGCGGTCATCAACGTCAAGCTGCTCGAACCCGGCGAGGTCGAACTGGTCAGCGCGCTGCTGTCGGCGATCGTGCTGGCCCGGGTGCCGCTGTTCGTCTTCAGTTCGTTGCAGACCTCGCTGCTGCCGGGGTTGGCCGGCGCGCACGCCGCCGGTGATCGCGCCGCGTTCCGCCAGCTCGTACTGCGCAGTTGCGGCATCGTCGCGGTGCTCGGCCTCAGCGGCGGAGCGGTGGCCACGATCCTCGGTCCCTGGCTGGTGCCGACCCTGTTCGGCTCGCCCGAGGTGCTCGGCACCGGGGACTTCGCCTGGTTCTCGCTGGGCACGCTGTGCTACATGCTCGCCCTCGTACTCGGGCAGGCGCTGATGGCCCAGGGCGGGCACCGGCACCAGATGTGGTCCTGGGTGATCGGCGTCGCCGCGCTCGCCGCCGTGACCGCGTCGCCGGGTTCCATCCAGATCCGGGTCGAGGCGGCCTACCTGACCGGATCGCTGATCACCGCGCTGGTCATGGCCTTCCTGCTGTGGAGTCTGGGCAAGCGCCGACCAGGGCACCATGTGAGCGACGCCCGGGCGGAGGATGCCCTTCGGGGCACTCCGACCGACAGCGTCGTGCAAGCCTGAAGCACCACGTTCACTCGACTCGCAACCGGAGACTGTGTTGGAAACGATCGACGTCGCGATGCCCTACTACGGCGACGTGGGCATGATGCAACAAGCCGTCCGTAGCGTCATCGCCCAGACCGACCAGAACTGGCGGCTCATCGTCACCGACGACGGCTCCGAACCCGGTGTGCCGGAGTGGTTCGCGAGCCTCCAGGACAGTCGCATCGAGTACCAGCGCAACGAACACCGCCTGGGCGTCACGAAGAACTACCAGAAGGTGCTCTCGCTGGTCGAGAACCCGCTCCTGGTCTTCATGGGCGGGGACGACGTGATGCTCCCCCACTACTTCGCCACCGTGCGGGCCTGCTTCGAGCAGTACCCCGACGCCAAGATCGTGCAGCCGGGGGTGCAAGTCATCGACACCGCCGGGAACCCGGCGATGCCCTTCGTCGATCAGGTCAAGCGACACCTGTTCGCGCCCAAGGTGCAGGGTCGCCGGCTCTTCGGCGGCGAGGACCTCGCGGTCGGCCTGATCCGCGGCAACTGGCTGTACTTCCCCTCGCTGGCGTGGCGCAGCGACATCGCCAAGAAGGTGGGCTTCCCCGACGACCTGGACGAGGTGCACGACCTCGCCATGGTGATCGACGCGCTGTGCCTGCACGCGACGATGGTGGTCGACGACACCGTCTGCTTCCGCTACCGGCGGCACGCGGTCAGCCACTCCTCGGCCGCGGCCGCGAGCGGCCGCCGCTTCGTCACCGAGCGCACCTACTTCACCGGCATGATCGAGCGCTTCGAGGCCCTGGGGTGGCACCGCGCGGCCGCCGCCGCGCGCAACCACGTCGGGTCGCGCCTGCACGCGCTCACGCTGGTCCCCAAGGCGGTCCGCCGCGGGGACAAGAGCTCGGTGCGCAACCTGACCCGGCACGCCTTCGGGAACACGAGCACCCAGTGACACGGGGAGGAGGCCCCCGACGCGTCACGCGTCGGGGGCCTCCTCGCCGTCCCGACCGACGCGCTCCGCCGCGTGCCGGGCCCACAGGCGCCGCATCGCGTGCCCGAGGGGATGAACCGGGCGCCAGCTCAGCACCTCCTCGGCGCGGGCCACGGACATGCACTGCCACTGCTCGTCCGGATCCGGATCGGGGAACTCCTCGATCACCTCGGCCGGGACGCCGCCGGCCTCGACGAGCAGGCGGACCAGATCGCGGGCGGGCACCGCCGCCCCGGCGCCGATGTTGACCACCCCCCGCGCGGTCGATTCCGCGGCGAGGACCACCGCGGCCACCACGTCGTCGAGGTCGACGAAGTCGCGACGCGCACCCAGCGACGCGAAGGCCAAGCGCACCGGCCCATCGGATCCGGCGCCGCGCGACAACCTCGCGGCCACCCCGCCCAGCAGGCTGTGGCCGGGCTGGCCGGCGCCGACCACGTTGCCCACGCGCAGCACGATCGCGTCCAGGCCCGCGTCCGCGGCGGCCGCGCCGATCCGCTCGGTGCAGCGCAGCTTCGCCGTGCCGTACGCGGTGACCGGACGTGCCGGCGAGTCCTCGTGCAGGATCGTGCCGACCGGGACCAGACCGTATTCGTGCACGGTGCCCAGGTGCACCAGGCGGGGGGCCCGATCCGACCGGCCGATCGCCGCGATCACGTTCTCGACCAACGTCAGGTTCGCGCCGACCAGTTCCTCGTCGGTCAGGCCCCACATGCCGCCGGCCGCGTTGATCACGTGGGTCACCCGGTGCTCGGCGAACACCTCGGCCGTCACCTTCGGGGGCGCCTGCTCCACGTCCAGGCGCACGAACGTCGCGGCGACCGGGGTTGCCGGCTCCCGCCGTCCGATCGCCACCACCGCGTGGCCGCGCTCGGCCAGGGCCGCGCACAGCGGGCGGCCGATGAACCCGGTACCGCCCAGGACGGCCACCCGCGCGGGGGTGGCCGGCCCACCCGGCGCGGCGGACAGCGATTCGGCCATGTGCCGCTCTCTTTCCATGGAGACCGGCGAACCCCCCTCGGGGTCGCCGCAACGCGGGTCATCGCGCCCGGCGCACCGAGCCGAACGCGTGCGAGACGATGTTGGTCACACTTTCCATCCGCCCGGTCCGTACCGCACCGGGCAGCAGGGTCAGCGCGTGCAGTCGCGACGCGACGTGGAAACGCGCGGCCCTGGCCGTCCGCGGCCAGCCGTGCTCCTGGGCCACCACGGCCAACTCCCGGAAGAAGTCCCGCTCCTCGGCGAAGCGGGCGCCGTTGACGGCGGTGGCCGACGAGATGCTCGCCGCGTGCCGGCGATACTGGAAGCTGATCGGGCTGGAGACGAGCAACTCCTCCCCCCGAAACAGCAGTTCCAGGACCAGCGCGAGATCCTGGGTGACCCGGAGGTCCTCCCGGAACGGCACCGCCTTGAGCGCGTCGGCGCGCCAGCACACGGACGGGAAGTAGAGCCAGTTGCCGCGGACCAGGCCGGTGGCCAACTCCTGACCGCCCATCAGGCGGTGGCCGTCCACCTTGGGCGCGTAGATCCGCCGTTTGGTCCCGTCCACCAGGGTCTTCACCGGTTGCCCCAGGCCGTCGATGACCTCGACGCCCGGCTGGATCATCGCCACGTCCGGCGCCAGCGCGAGCGATTCACGCATACGTTCGAGGTAGTTCGGCAGCATGATGTCGTCGGTCCCCATCAGGACCACCCGGTCGAACTCGACCAGGTCGATGCACTTGCGGTAGTTGCCCGAGACCCCGAGATTGCGCTCGTTGCGCAGGTAGCGCACACGCGTGTCCCCCAGCGAGTCGAACCACTCCGCGACGCCCTCCTCGCGACCGTCGTCGACGACGGTGAGTCGCCAGTCGCGGTCGGATTGCGTCATGACGCTGCGCACCGCGGCCTGCATCAGCGGAACAGGGCCGTAGTAGGGCAGCATGATGTCGAACGTCGTCATGCGATCAATACACCTAAGTGCTCGGCAACGGATGTCGGTGACGCGTCGAGCGTCCCACCGGATCAGGTGCCCGTCGCCCGCGCCTTCAAGGGTTCCCACCAGGATCGGTTGTCCCGGTACCAGGCTACGGTGTCCGCGAGTCCGCGCTCGAAAGGTACGACCGGGGCGTAGCCGAGTTCGTCCTGGATCTTGCGGATCGACAACGAGTAGCGCAGGTCGTGGCCCTTACGATCCTCGACCGGCCGCACCATCTTCCAATCCGCCCCGCACGCCTCCAGGAGCATCCCGGTCAACTCCCGGTTGGACATCTCGACGCCACCGCCGATGTGGTACGTCTCGCCGGCGCGGCCTTGACGCATCACCTTCTCGATGCCCGCGCAGTGGTCCTTGACGTGCAACCAGTCCCGTACGTTCCCGCCGTCGCCGTACAGCGGGACCGGCCTGCCGTCGAACAGGTTGGTCAGGAACAGGGGGATCATCTTCTCGGGGAACTGGTAGGGCCCGTAGTTGTTGGAGCACCGGGTGAGCACCACGTCCAGGCCATGGGTGCGAAAGGCCGCCAGGGCCAACAGATCGGCCCCCGCCTTGCTCGCCGAGTAGGGGGAATTGGGCGCGAGCGGCCAGTCCTCGGTCCACGAGCCCTCGCTGATCGAGCCGTAGACCTCGTCGGTGGACACCTGGACGAAACGCCCGAGTCGATGCTTCCGGGCGGCGTCGAGCAGGGTCTGGGTGCCGACGACATTGGTCGTCACGAATTCCATCGCGCCGGAGATCGAGCGGTCCACGTGCGATTCGGCCGCGAAGTGCACGATCACGTCGTGGCCCGGCACGACCTGATCGACCAGTTCGATGTCTGTGATGTCGCCGCGGACGAACGTGTATCCCGGGTGTCCCTCCACACCCGCCAGATTCGCGGTACTTCCCGAGTAGGACAGCTTGTCCAACACTGTGATCGAGTCGGACACGCTCGAACGGGACAACAGACCCCGTACGAACTCCGAGCCGACGAAACCGGCTCCGCCTGTGACCAAGATCCGCATGGAAACGGCATTTTACACGTTCCGCCCGAGCGGTATCGGCTCCCGCGCCGGTGGACGGGAGGATCCGCCGCAACCTGGGATTCACCCACACCACGTAGGGTGTGCGCCATGCGCGGCATTCTTCTCGCGGGTGGCACCGGCTCCCGACTGTGGCCTTTGACCCAGGCCGTCTCGAAGCAGCTCATGCCTGTCTTCGACAAGCCGATGATCTACTACCCGCTGTCCACACTGATCATGTCCGGAATCCGCGAGATCCTGGTCATCACCACCCCCCACGACCAGCCGCAG
Organism: Embleya australiensis; assembly: GCF_051903075.1. Lineage (NCBI taxonomy): Bacteria > Bacillati > Actinomycetota > Actinomycetes > Kitasatosporales > Streptomycetaceae > Embleya > Embleya australiensis. The sequence continues at coordinate 4,156,739 of NZ_CP182422.1, read as the reverse complement.
TTCCGACGCCTGCTCGGCGACGGATCGCGGTTGGGACTGAGCATCGAATACGTGGCCCAGGAGCGACCCGAGGGAATCGCCCAGGCATTCGTCCTCGGTGCCGACTTCATCGGCGACGAATCCGTCGCGCTCGTACTGGGCGACAACATCTTCCACGGCGTCGGCCTCGGTCGACAGTTGCGTGGTCACACGGACCTGAAGGGCGCCCGGGTCTTCGCCTGCCCGGTCGCCGACCCGAGCGCCTACGGCGTGGTGGAGTTCGACGCCGACGGTCGCGCCCTGTCGATCGAGGAGAAGCCGGCACGGCCCAAGTCCCGCTACGCGGTGCCCGGGCTGTACTTCTTCGACAACCAGGTCGTGGAGATCGCCCGTGGGCTCACCCCCAGCGCGCGCGGCGAGTTGGAGATCACCGAGGTCATCGCCGCCTACCTGCGCGCGGACCGACTGAACGTGACCCTGCTCGACCGCGGCACGGCCTGGCTGGACACCGGCACCTTCGACTCGATGGTCCAGGCCGCCGAGTTCGTCCGGGTGATCGAGCAGCGTCAGGGGCTCAAGATCGGCTGTGTCGAGGAGGCCGCCTGGCGGGCCGGGTTCATCGACGACGAGGCGGTGCGCGCGATCGCGACTCCCCTGCTCAAGAGCGGCTACGGAAAATACCTGATCGACCTGCTCGCGTACGGTGAGGGCTTGGCCCCCCACCCGACCCCCGTCGACTGAGGAAACCCGCATGGATATCCGCCCGCTCGGCATCGACGGGGCCTGGGAGGTCACGCCCCGTCTGCACGGCGACCCACGTGGCATGTTCACGGAATGGTATCGATTCGATCACCTCGCACAGGCGGTCGGACACCCGCTGAACCTCGCCCAGGCCAACATCTCGGTGTCCGCCCGCGGCGTGATCCGGGGCGTGCACTTCGCCGATGTCCCGCCGGGTCAGGCGAAGTATCTGACCTGTTCGCGCGGCGCGCTGCTCGACGTGGTGGTGGATCTGCGGGTCGGCTCGCCGACGTTCGGTCGCTGGGAGAGCGTGCTGCTGGACGATGTCGAGCACAAGGCGCTGTACATCTCCGAGGGCCTGGGGCACGGATTCTGCGCGCGGTCCGAAGACGCGACACTGGTCTACATGTGCTCGGCCGTGTATGCCCCCGAACGCGAACACACGGTGCATCCCCTGGATGCCCGATTGGCGATCGACTGGCAGACGGACGAGCCGGTGCTGTCCGCGCGGGACGCGGAGGCCCCGTCGCTGGAGGAGGCGGCCCGCACGGGTCTGCTCCCGCAGTACACGATCTGTAAGGACTTCACCGACTCGCTCGGTCTCGTCGGCACCTGACGCCGGCACCGAGAACGTCCCGTGGCGCAACCCGCGACGGGGCCGCCAACGTCTCGACTGCTGTCCTGCCGGTCGACCCCTCGCGGGTCGACCGGCAGGACCTTGCCCGGCCCATTGAAGGAGAAACCAGGTGGAGTGCGCCCCGTCGCCCGAACTCCCTACGTCCTCACCCCCACCGGAGACGGTGCCCAAGAGCGCGGCCGCGACCGCGGCTCCGTGGTGGCGGCGCCCGCTGTTGGTCTGTGCGGAGGGCGCCGTGGCGATGTTCACCGCGCTGGTGTTCGCCATCTGGGCGCGCAACATCCGGGTCAACCCGATCAACCGGATCGGTCAGGTCAGCGGCCTGGCGACGCTCCAGTTGCGGATGACGCTGATCTCGCTGCTGGTCATCGCGGCACTGGTGATCGCCTACCGGCGGTTCGGTCCGACCCTGCAGGCGCTCGTGGTGCGCCTCTCGTGTGCCGTCGTGGCGGGACTGGCCACCGGCTTCGTGGCGGGCGGCACCACGATCGGCCTGCGCGGCACGCCGTGGCCCATCAACGGGGTCGGCGGTGACGTGGGCACCCTCGCCAACTGGGCGGGGGCGATCAACCGGGGCGAGTCGATCCCGTCCGGCGTATACCCGCCGCTGTTCCCGGAGTTCCTGGCCCTGTGGGCGAAGGTGCTCCGGGGCGGGAACACCTCGTACGCCCTCCAGGACATGCAGATCCTGCTGATGGCGATGATCGGCCCGGCCGCGTACCTCGCCTGGCGGTTGTGGTTCCAGCCGCTGTGGGCCCTGGCCATCGGGGTGACCAGCTCGATTCCGCTGTACGAACCGATCAAGCCCTACACGACGATCGTGCTGGTCGTGTTCGTGCCGGTGATCGCCAAGTTCATCCAGGTGCTGCGCAGATCCCCGCAGATGTCGCAGCGCGATCGGCTCGTCACCGGCGCGGCCTTCGGGGTGATGCTGGGCGTAATGATGATCGCCTACTCCGGCTGGTTCGTCTGGTCGGCGGCGGGTGTGCTCGTGACGTGTCTGCTCGTGTTGCCCTGGCGGCGCGGCTTCAAGTCGGCGCTGGTCTTCCTCGGCGCGACGCTCGTCCCGTTCCTGCTGATCAGCGGTCTGTACCTGAAGGACCTGCTGCTCAAGGGCGGCGGCGAGAAGGACTCCTACTTCTACTTCGACACCAAGGTCGACCCCGCCTACTTCCTCATGTGGCGCAGCGACACACCGGGCGAGGTGGGCATGTGGCCGCCGCCGGGCGAACTCGGCGGTGTCGGCGTGTTCATGCTGATCCTGCTGGTGGGGCTCGCGGTCGCGCTCGCCCTCGGCATGCGGCGCTCGCTGGTCCTCGCGCTGGTGGCCTGCCTGGCCAGCTCGTGGCTGATGCGGTTCTGGTTCGCGTCGCACATGTTCCAGAACGACGCGGTGCAGCTGTACCCGCGCACCTCGATCGAGCTGGCCTACGTGATGCTGCTGCTGGTCGGCGTGGCCGTGCACCTGTCCGCGCAACGCATGCGTTCGTTGTGGAACCGGTTCGTCGTGCATCGCGCGGACCCGGCCACCGAGGTCGAGCCGATGCACGTGGGCGCGCGCTGGCGCACCACTCCCGGCATGTCGACCACGATCGGGGCGCTGGCCGCGATGGCGCTGCTGTTCGGTATCGCGGCGTCGTCGGTGTCCGACGACATCATGCCGGTCGACGACACGAGCATCGGTTCGCTGACGTTCCGCTCGCACCAGCTCCAGAAGACCAACGGCGAGTGCCCGAGGTACGCCAAGAACCACAAGTGCCAGCGGCTGGGCACCCCGCCGTGGAAGTCCCCCGTGCACGGCACCCCCGGGGCGAAGAGCGGCTGATCGGGGCCGCCGACCCTCGGGCCGGGGGTCAGCGGTGCATCGTCACGGTCGAGGGCGGCGTCGGGGAGTCCGGCGCCGCCCTCGGCGTGTCCGCGGCGACCTCGGCGGGCTCCCCCGGGACCGGCTCGGGCAGCCGGGAGCGGAACAGGCCCGGGGTCCAGTCCTTGAGCCGCATGGCGGGCTTCTCCACCAGGTACCACGAGGCGGCGGCGAGCACGAGGGTGCCGAGCAGCGACAACCCGAGGTAGGCGAGGAAGCCGTGCCGGTTGTACCCGAGCACCACCAGGAACTGCTCGACCACGAAGCCGTAGATGTAGATGCCGTAGGAGAGGTCGCGCTTGCGACCGACCGATCGGAAGGGCTTCGGCAGGCGCACCACGAGCCACATCAGCGCGTAGGCGAAGGCGGGGAAGCCGAACACGAAGAAGCCGCCGAAGCGCATGCTCGCGACCAGCACGAGGATCGAGACGACACCGAGCACGTCGCTGACCGGGATCCGCTCCCGGTAGAGCTGGAAGAGCATGCCGACGCAGAACAGGAAGCTCAGATAGATCAGGTACTGGCTGTACAGCGGGCCGATGAACCCGCTCAGGACCGGGACGTGGATGTCGACGCCGTCGGTGTTCTGCGGGCCGCGCCAGCCGGGGGCGTGCACCAGGTCCATCACGATCCAGCCGTAGAGCAGGGCGGTCAGCAGCAGTACGAATCGGCGGGATCCGCGCAGGACGCCCGACCAGGCCATCGCCGCGACGACGAGGTAGCAGGTCATCTCGTAGCTCAGCGACCACAGCGCGCCGTCGAATCCGGGATCGAACGCCTGCCCCGACTTCTTGCCGGACGCGAGGATGTTCGAGATGTCCAACTGGCGCAGACCCGTCCACCAGTTGGCGCGGACGTAGCCGAACGGTCCTTCCCCGTGCCGCCAGAAGCCGTCCAGTGAACCCTGCTGGTGCCGGAACATGATCGGCGCCGCCACGAACGCGGTGAACAGCACGCACACCCACAGGGCGGGCAGGATCCGCAACAGGCGATGCCAGAGGTAGCGCCCGGTCGTGGTGCGCATGCCGCTGCGGGTGATCAGGAAGCCGGACAGGACGAAGAAGCCGTAGACGGACATCCGACCGAGGCCGACCTGCTGACCGGTGAAGCCGTTGCCCGGCTCACGCTTGCCGAAGCCGCCCAGGATGTGTGCGTGCGCCACCACGACGGCCGTGGCCAGCAGCAGTCGGATCAGCCCGATGCTGTTGTCCCGGCCCGAGAAACGATCGGCCAACGTCCCCTGTCGGCCCATTGAGAAAACGCGTCGCACGCGTTCCACGCCCTTCCGATGATGCGATTACCGCACAGCAACGTGGGAGCTTTTCCGTGCGATGTGTGAACTCTGTACACGAAATCCCGTGCATGGTAACGGTCGCACCGCCCCCGGGTCGGACATCTCCGCGCCGCCGGGTCCGAGCCCCCGTCGCGGCTCCGCCGCACGTTCGGGATGCCGGATAGGCTCGCGTCATGAAGTGGCTTGTCACCGGCGGTGCCGGGTACATCGGGACGCATGTCGTGCGAGTGTTGCTCGCGGCCGGTGAGGATGTGGTCGTCGTCGACGACTTCTCCTCGGGCGAGCGGAAGCGGGTGCCCGACGGGGTGCCGCTGATCGTCGGGTCGGTCCTGGATCGGGCACTCCTCGACGAGACGTTCCGGACGCACCGGGTCGACGGCGTGGTGCACATCGCGGCGAAGAAGCAGGTGCCCGAGTCGGTCGCGCGTCCCCTCTATTACTACGAGGAGAACGTGGAGGGCCTGCGCACGCTGCTCGCGGCGATGGTCGCGGCCGAGGTGCCCCGGATCGTGTTCTCCTCCAGCGCCGCCGTCTACGGCATGCCCGACGTGGACCTGGTCGACGAGGACACCCCGTGTCTGCCGATCAACCCGTACGGCGAGAGCAAGCTGGTCGGCGAGTGGCTGATCCGGGCCACCGCGCGGGCGCACGGGATCTCCTACGCCTCGCTGCGCTACTTCAACGTCGCGGGCGCCGGCGCGCCGGAGCTCGCGGACGCGGGCGTGTCCAACCTCGTGCCGATGGTGCTGGAGAAGTTGACGGCCGACCGGGCGCCGGTGATCTACGGGGACGACTACGCCACCCCCGACGGCACCTGTGTGCGCGACTTCATCCACGTGGTGGACCTGGCCGAGGCGCACGTGGCCGCCGCCCGCCGGCTCGCCGCCGACCCGGACACGCGCCTGGTGCTCAACGTCGGCCGCGGTCGGGGTACCTCGGTCCGCGAGATGGTCGAACTCATCCGCGAGGTCACCGGTTTGCGCGAGTTCGCGCCCCAGACGCTGCCCCGGCGCGCCGGCGACCCGGCCCGGGTGGTCGCGAGCGCCGAGCGGATCGCGGCCGAACTGGGCTGGAAGGCCCGCCTGGACGTCTCCGACATGGTGGAGAGCGCGTGGGCGGGGTGGCAGGCGCGGCGCGGGTGACGGGCGCGGGACGCGCCACGGGGTGAGCGCCGGGCCGGCCGAACGTGTGCCGCGCGTCCTGTGCTCCCGAATCACCCCGAGCGCCTTCGTGTGCTCCGAACGCCTCGATGCGACGCCGGCTGTCCGGTCGGCGTCGCGGGGAGCGCGTGGAGTGAAGTGCGCCGGGATGAATCGGACTTGGGGCTTTTGTCCTGTGGGCCGAATCACTCCGGCTGCGGGTGCGGACGGGTGCGGCGATGGGTAACGGCGCCATTCCGGACCCGAGACGCGCGATGCGCCTGTGACGAACGGGACTTCGGTGATCATTCGCGGGTGATCCATACGAGGCTCGATCAAGGTTCTCTGTCACCCGATCCGGCCGAATCCACCACGGAACGCCAACTACGGTCCTTTCCGTAAGGGATCATCTACATTGCGCTCAACCGCAAAACGGATAATCGGCTTCTATCCGACACAGACTTGTGATCTTCGGCGGGGCCTGCTTAGCGTTCGATCCGTCCGTATCCCACACGGACCCCGATCGCCGGTACGCCGAATCCTGTCGCCGGCCGTTCGGGAGGCTGACGAGCACCACACGACAGGAGCGGGGGAACCACAGGTGAACCGCCGCGCACGGCACCGATCGAGACGGTCGGCGGCCGTGAACGGCTTGGGGTGAAGCCACGTTCTTCGGAACGTGACCGGGCTATCGATCTCCGGCCCGAATCCGACAGCTCACCTCGTAGGCGTGGGAGAGGATCCAGCCATGCTGTCCGGAACCGGGCGTCATCGCCGTCGCAGCACCAGCAGGACCACGCGTCTGATCGCCGCGGCCGGCGTCGCCGGTGTCGGCGTCGCCATGCCGATCATCGGGGCGGGCACGGCTCAGGCCGCGTCCGTGAGCACCTGGGACAAGGTCGCCCAGTGCGAGAGCACGGGCAACTGGAAGATCAACACCGGTAATGGCTTCTACGGCGGCCTCCAGTTCACCCAGAGCACCTGGAACGAGTTCGGCGGCTCGCAGTACGCCGCGCGCGCCGACCAGGCGACCAAGAGCCAGCAGATCGCGATCGCCGAGAAGGTGCTCAAGAGCCAGGGCCCCGGCGCCTGGCCGGTCTGCTCGGTCAAGGCGGGCCTGACCCGCGGCGGTGCCGCTCCGGACCTCGACACGGGCTCGGCGGGCGGCAAGACCGCGCCGAAGACGGCCCCGAAGACGGAGAGCGCCAAGCCGGCGCCGAAGACCGAGACCGCCAAGCCGAAGATCGAGGTCAAGAGCGAGGCGCCGAAGACCGAGGCGCCCAAGGACGAGACTCCCAAGTCCGAGGCGCCCAAGGCCGAGACGACCGCCAAGACGGACGCGGCGGGCGGCTCCTACGTCGTGGTCGCCGGCGACACGCTGTCGCAGATCGCGAACGCCAGGAACGTGCCCGGCGGTTGGCCGAAGCTGTACGAGGCCAACAAGAGCGTGGTCGGCGAGAACCCGGACCTGATCTTCCCGGGCCAGCAGCTCACGGTCGACGGCAAGGCCGCGCCGGCCGCCGAGACCAAGACCGAAACCAAGACCGAGCCCAAGGCCGAGGCGCCGAAGGCGGAGACGCCCAAGGCCGAGGCCAAGACCGAGGTCAAGCCGGCCGCCGCGCCGAAGACCACGGTCAAGACCGAGAGCACCAAGGCCGACTCCCCGGCCAAGGGCTCCGAGCAGGCCTCCGGTTCGTATGTCGCCCCGGTCTCCGGCGCCACCCTGACCGCGAGCTTCGGCTCGGGCGGGTCGCGCTGGTCCAGCGGCCATCACACCGGCCAGGACTTCGCCGTCTCGACCGGCACCACGGTGCGCGCGGTCACCTCCGGCACGGTCGTCTCGGCCGGCTGGGGCGGCGCGTACGGCAACGAGGTCGTGATCCGGCACGCGGACGGCAAGTACACCCAGTACGCGCACCTGTCCTCGATCTCGGTCAAGGCCGGGATGAAGGTGCAGACCGGCCAGAAGATCGCGCTCTCCGGCGCGACCGGCAACGTCACCGGCCCGCACCTGCACTTCGAGGTCCGCACCACGCCGAACTACGGCTCCGCGGTCAACCCGATGACGTGGCTGCGCAGCCACGGCGTGAACGTCTGATCCACCGCACTCCCGCGCCGAACGGCGGGCGTCCCCTTCGGGGGATGCCCGCCGTTCGCGCGTGCGGGCCGCGCGGGCGCGGGGGTGGGGTGGGCGGGCGCGGGGGTGGGGCGGGCGCGGCGGGCGGGGCGCGGGCGCGGGGCAAGCGGCCGGGCGGGCCTGGAAGGGGGGCTAGGCCGACGCGGGGCGGGTGGACGCGGGGCGAGCGGCAGGCCGGGGGCGGGGGGCACGCGGGGCGGGTGGGTGGCAGTCCCGGGACGTAGGACGATTCCGGCGCGGGGGTTCGGGTGCCGGGGCTTCCGGCGCGGGGGTTCGGGTACCGGAGGAGCTTCAGGCGCGCGGGTTCGGGTGCCGGAGCTTCAGGCGCCAGGGTTCGGGGCGTCGGGGTTCGGGCGTCGAGGCTTCGGGCGTCGAGGCTTCGGGCGCCGGGGCTTCGGGCGCCGGGGCTTCAGGCGCCGGGGTTGGGTGCCGGAGCTTCAGGCGCCAGGGTTCGGGGCGTCGGGGCTTCGGGCGCCGGGGCTTCAGGCGCCGAGGCTTCAGGCGCCGGGGTTGGGGGGGTTCGAGGGTCGGGGTTCGAGGGTCGGGGTTCGAGGGTCGGGGTTCGAGGGTCGGGGTTCGAGGGTCGGGGTTCGAGGGTCGGGGTTCGGGGGTCGGGGTTCGGGGGTCGGAAGTCGGGGCTTTAGGCGCCGGGGCTTCAGGCGCCGGGCTTCGGGCGCCGAGGCTTCGGGCGCCGGGGCTTCAGGCGCCAGGCTTCGGGCGCCGAGACTTCAGGCGCGGGGCTTCGGGGGGCGGGGCTTCAGGGCAGGGGGGTTGTGTGCAGGGTGGTGGTCGGGTCGAGCCACAGGGCGAGTGGGCGGCCTGTGCCGTCGAGGGTGGTGGTCGGGCCGGTCGGGGTCGGGTGGTCGTCGAGCACGAGCGGCGTGGGGGTCGCGCCGAGCACCACAGGGCGGCCCTCGGCGTCCCGAGTCGCGGTGAGCAACGTGCCGTCGGGGCGGGGCAGTTGCCACAGCGGCTCGTAGCCGGCCCCGGCCGTGCGCGTGGCCGTGGGCACCCACGTGTCGGGGCCGGTCTCGGTCGTGCCCGCGATCTCGGCCGTGCCGGCCCGCCGGTAGCCGACCGTGACCCGGCCGTCCGCGCCCACGGACGCGGCGGGCGGCCCGACCGGGTGATCCGCCGCGATCGTGCGCGGCGGGCCGGACCGGTCGCCGACCACGTCCCAGGCGCGGATGCCCTCTCGGGCCGTGCCGAACACGGTGACCCGGCCGTCGGGGCGGGTGACCGCGGTCGGGCCCTCGACGATCTCGGCGCCGCCGAGGTCGCGCCACGGCGACCACACCGTGCTCCCGGCGGGCAGGTACCGCGTGCCGATGCCCTTGGCCCGATCGCGCGCGAACAGGTGCAACCCGCCCGCGCCGTCGGCTTGCACCACCGGTGGGCCCAGGCCCGTCGCACCGCCGTCCGGGCCGCCCAGGTCCTGCCACGGGCCCAGATCGCCGCCGGGCGCCGACTCGATCGCGGTGACGATCGCGAGCCGGTCCCGATCGGCCCGGTCCGCGCCGCCGATCCGCAGCGCGAACACCCGGATCCGCCCGTCCGCCATGCGCACCACGGCCGGGGCCGGGGCGAGTTCGCCGTCGCCGGGGGCGCCCAGGTCGCGCGCGGCGGACCAGACGCCCGCGCCGTCCTCGGCCCAGCGGGTGATCCGGCCGCCGAGCACCGACCAGGCGCTCGATCGACCGTCCGCGCCGAGCACGGGCCTGGGACCCGGGTCGGGGAAGCGGTAGGTGGTGCTCTGCGGCCAGTTGCTGCGGGACGCGGTGTCGCGCACCTTGAGGTCGCCGCAGTCCGCCCGGCCCGGGCAGTGGTGCTCGCGGTCGGTCCAGCCGTAGACCCGGGTGATCGCGTCCTTGCGCTCTCGGGCGACCGGCTCCAGGTTGTGCGGCCAACGCTCGTTGTAGTAGCCGCGATAGGCGATCGCCGCGGCGGCCCCGACGGGCCGGTCGGTGTTGTAGCGGCGCAGCGCCTCCCAGGTGAACCGCGCGGCGGCGGTGTGGTCCTGGTGGTCGGAGACGCCGTGGTTGTCGGCGTGCGCCGGGTGCTCGTCGTCGTGCTTCTGGCGATCGGGGTCCGGGTCGAGCGTGCGCACCACGCTCGGCGCCTGGGCCCGCATCAGGTCGGTCAGGGACCCGATCAGCCCGTCGCGGGTGTACGCGTACGGCCCGCCCGCCGGCTCGTCGAGGGGCGCCAGTGTGTCGAGTTCGCGCTCCTGTCCGTTCCACAGGGTGCGCAGCCGACCCTTCGCGCCGATGCCCTCCTCCTTGCGGGTGTTGAGGAACACCAGCTTGATGTTGGGCGCGTCGACGAGGCGGTCGAATTCGGCGTGCGCGCCGTCGCGCAGGCGGATGCTGTGGCGTTCCCAGCGCGCCGCGCGGTCCCCGAGCGCCATGAACGCGTAGGCGGCGCGCGAGCCGTTGTTGCGCGCCGCCGCGTACGCCCGCACATCCGGACGGCTCCCGGGGCCGTTGCGGCCGTCGGCCTCCCCCGCGGTGAGGAAGACGGTCACGTTGTCCGTGCCGGCGCGCACCGCGTGGTCGATGTCGGGGTTCATGAAGTACAGGTCGTCGTCCTGATGGGCCACCACCTGCATCACCGCGCCGCCGACGCCGGGCACCGGGGCCAGCGCCTCGATCCCGATCGGCAGGGTCGGCGCGTACCGGGTCGGCGATCCGTAGGGGCCGGTCAGCTGTACCACCGCGGCGGTGAACGCGGCGGCCAGCACGGCGGCCACGGCGGTGAACCTGCCGGTGCCGGGGATCATCGCCATCTCGGCCGGGCCTTTCTGCCGTCGAGGCCCGTCCGGCGGATCGGGTCGCGTCGTCGCCCCAGGGCGGACCGCCCCATCATCGCCGCTCGCCCGCCCCCGGCCGCACCCGGCTCGACCGCGCGGCGCGGCGAGCCCCGCCCGTCAGCGCGCGCGGGTGTCGCCCGCGGTCGCCTCGCGCGGCCGGTCGGCGGCGGGCAGTCGCGGCTGCGTCCGAGCGCCGGCCGCACTCCCCGCCTTGCCCGCGCCGGTCGAACTCGCGTTCCCGGCCGCGGTCTTGCCCGGGTCGGCGGCCGGACTGCCCGCGCCCGAGTCGTTGTTCGCCGAGCCGGGGCTGCGGTCGGGCAGCGACTTGGCGCCCTCGGGGGTGACCCGGGTCGCGCCGATGTAGTCGGGCTTGTCTATCGGGCCGAACTTGATCACCGTGCCGGTGTAGGGCGCGTGGATCATCTGGCCGTTGCCGACATACATCCCCACGTGGTGGATGCTGCGCGGGTCGCGCAGGTCGGTGGCGAAGAACACCAGGTCGCCCGGCAGGAGTTGGTCCCGCGAGGGGTGCCGGCCGGCGTTCCACTGGTCGTTGGCCACCCGGGGCAGTGTGATGCCCACCGTCTCGTAGGCGGCCTGGGTCAGCCCCGAGCAGTCGAACCGGCCGCCGTCGGCCGCGGTGCCCTCGCCGCCCCACAGATAGGGCGTGCCGAGCTTGGTCTGCGCCCAGTTGACCGCGCCGGCGGCGAGTGCCATCGGCTGCAGCGGCGTCTGGACCACGCCGAAACTCTGTTCCAGGGCCCGGATGTTCTTCACATAGTCCTGGGTCTGCGTGTACGGCGGGATGCCCTTGTACTGCATCACCCGGTACGCGCCCGCGTTGTACGCGGCGAGCATGTTGTTGGTGCGATCCCCCGGCACGGAGGCGACGTACTTGGCGAGCGAGCAGTCGTAGCGCGCGGCGGCCGGGATGGCGTCGGCCGGGTCCCACGGACTCGCCTGGCCGTCACCGTTGCCGTCGGTGGCCCACTCCGGCCAAGTGGTGGGCATGAACTGGGCGATGCCCTGGGCCCCGACGTTGCTGACCGCCTTCGGGTCGAAGCCGCTCTCCTGGTACAGCTGCGCGGCGAGCAGCGCCGGCGAGATCTCCGGGCACAACCGCCCCCACTTGTCTATCGAGGACGCGTACGCGGCCGGCACCGTGCCGGGGGCGAGCGCCATCGTGCCGCCGGCGCCGGTCTGGCTGCCGGAGGCGGACTGCATCGCACCGACCCCCACCGTGAGCAGGCCGACCAGACCGAAGGGAATCGCGAATACGATGCCACCGGCGACCCAGGCTTTGCGCATCGCGGGTACCCCCCGATTCTCCGCGGCCGGGCGGGGCCGCGACGGACACTCCGAAGCTCATTGTGCGCGCCGTGATTGCTCTGCGCAATCACCCGTGATACACACAGTGAGCAGACACACTTGCCGAGGTGGTAGCCCGATCGGCTTCCCCACAGCACAATAAACGAACGACCCACTCCTGCCGTCGAATGTGACGACAGGCAACCAAAGCCCGACCTCGGGGGCGGTGAAAAACGTGTTTCTTGCAGAAGGCAAAGGCAACGGCGGCAACGGCGACATCAATACGATCATCGGCGGGATAGCTCCGAACTGGGGCCCGTTCGCAAGGCTGGGCGGCGAAGCCCGGATCATGGTCGAGGTGATCATGGCCGTGGCGCTGCTGCTGTGCCTGGCGATCGCGATCTGGGGCGCGGCGAAGCAGCGCATAGGAGCGACCGCGATGCGCGACACGTTCAGCGCGGAGCAGGGCAAGGGCCTCATCATCGCCGGTCTGACCGGCGTGTTCATCATCGGATCGCTCGGGACGCTGTTCACGATTGTGTACGGAATGGCGATCTAGACCGGTTCGCACCCTGCCGTCCCCAAGGTGGCGAATCCCGTGGTGTTTCATCCCGGGCGCGGCGCACTCCGGCGCGTCGTGCGCCCCGAAAACGGAATGCCCCATTCCGCATTCGGGGCAGAGCAGCAATTCCGGTTCCTTTCCCGGACAATCGAGCCTGTGTTCACGCAACAGCGCGGTGCCACCGGTATGACCGCCCATCTGGGAAGATCGTTCCGGCTGCAACCGAACCCCGCGGCGCTCGGCCGTCGGGGACTGTGTTGTGCGCGCAGGTCGCCCGCAACGTCCGGCCTGCCGCGGTAAGGGGGGACAGGCCATGAGCGACGAGGAACCCGCCACGCGTACCCGCCTGCCCAGACCCACCACCTCACCGGAGGGTCCGGAGCCCAGGCGCAACCCCATACTGTCCGGGATCGGCGTCGTGGTGGTGATCGCCGTGGTCATCATGTCCCTGCTCTTCGCCGCGAATCGCTCCGACGACGGCGACAAGGGCGGCGCGGACGACACCGCGAAGAGTTCCTCGGCCGCCCCCGAAGCCCCGGCGGGCGGCCCGCCGCTGTCCGCCGCGCAGGTACCGGAACGCACCGAGTCGGGTGTGCCCGTCGGCTATCCGCAGACCGCCGAGGGAGCCCAGTCCGCCGCGGCCAACTTCGTTGTCGCGTATGGCTCTGCCCGGATGTTCCGCGCCCAGCCGCGCACGGCGATCATCACCACCATCACCGATCCGGCCGTGCGCGACGGCCTGCTTGCCCGGACCGACCAGGTGTTCCGGGCGCAGACCACCGTGTTCGGCCTCCAGCCCGACGGCACCGCGCCCAAGGGGCGCACGTTCGTCTGCCGGGCCGTACCGATGGGTACCAAGTCCATTGCCTACACCCCCGCTTCGGCCACCGTCGAGGTGTGGAGCGTGGGCGTGGTGGGGCTGGCGGGGGCCGACTCCACGAAGCCCGTGGCCGAGGCGTGGAACACCACGACCATGCGCCTGTCGTGGGTGAACGGGGACTGGAAACTGACCGAGTTCAGCCAGAAGGAGGGTCCGACACCGGTGGCCGGACTGCAGGATCCGTCCGGCGCCAACGACATCGCCAAGGCCGACGGGGAGTTCGGGGAATTGCGCCATGCACGCTGACCGGGAACGCCGCAGCCTTCGCACCCGATTCCTGACCGCCGGCGGGGTGTTCGCCACCCTCCAGACCCTCCTCGTGCTCGGCGCCACCCGCGTGTGGGCCGACCCCACACCCGGCGCCACCGCCTCTCCCGGCGCCTCCCCCGGCGCCTCCACGAGCCCCAGCGCGCCGGCGAGCAAGCCGGAGTGCGACCTGCTCACCGGCCCCGCCAAGGACATCTGCAACAACGGCGGCCCGGGCGCGCCGGGTTCGGGCCCGCTCGGCACCGTCACCGACCCGCTCGGCTCGATCGCCAAGGGCTGCGCGGACGCGGCCACCTGGATCATCGACAAGCTGGCCGGGGCGGTCAACGACACCACCCAGGTCGACTTCACCAACCCGGGCTTCCTGCGCCAGTACGCGGTGGTGTTCGCCGCGTCCACCTTCCTGACCCTGATCCTGTGGATCCTGGCGGTGGCCAAGCGCGCCGTGCGCGGCGTCCCGATAGGCACCGCGATCAGCGAGGCGATCGGCTACCTGTGGCTGGCGGTGATCGCCTCCGCGTTCACCCCGCTGGTGCTGTACCTGGCCGTCTCGATGACCGACGCGATCACCGCGGCCATCGCGACCGGCACCCAACAGGACACCAACAAGTTCCTCGGCGGCTTCTCCAAGGCCCTCGATCCGGCGAGCGATCTCGGCGGCGGCCCGGTCATGCTGATCTTCGTGTCGCTGCTGTCGATGGCGGCGGCGGCCGTGTTGTGGGTCGAACTCCTGGTCCGCGCCGCGATGTTGTATGTCGGCGCGATCCTGGGCACCGCGGTGTACTCGGGCCTGGTGGACAAGGCGATGTGGCACCACGTGCGGCGCTGGGCGGGGATCATGATCGCGGTGCTGCTGGCCAAGCCGGTGATCGTGATAGTCCTCGGCCTGGCCACCGCGGTCTCCACGGGCGGCAAGGACGACGCGTTCTCCGCGGTGCTCTCGGGCCTGGCGATCCTGTTCCTCTCCATTTTCGCGAGTGTGCTCATCTACCGGTTCGTGCCCAGCATCGGCGACGACATGGCCGCGCTGCACAGCAGTCGCAAGGCGATGCAGTCGTCCGGACCGGCCTCGGCGGTCAACGGACCTGCCACGTACGTGAAGCAGGGCATCCAGGCACACGCCTCGCGCGGATCGACCGGTTCCGGCGCAGGCTCTGCCCCGGTGACCGCGAACGCCGTATCGTCGGGCATTGCGGCCCATGGCACCAGGGGCGGGGGATCGGGCGGCGCTCCGGCTCCGACGCCGGCCCAACCGCCCACGGCCAGTCCCGCGGCAACGCCTCACGCGAGGAACGGTAAAGAGTAATGACAACGCAACCGGTCGCCCGACGCCGGACCTTCCTGATCGGCAAGGCCAAACCCACCGCGGTCATCGGCAAGAACCGCGAGCCCGGCGAGATCTTCCTGATCATCGCGGCCGGCGGCCTCGCCCTGCTCTGGGGTCTGGTGGTGCCGATCCTGGTGCTGCGCATCGCGGGTCTGGTCGGCTTCCCGTTGCTCGCGTTCGCCGCGGTGTACATGCCGTACAAGAAGCGCACGTTCTACCGGTGGTGGGAGATCAACCGGACGTACAAGCGCACCCTCAAGCGGGGCGCGAAGTATCGTTCGGCGGTCACCGAGGCGGGCACCAAATTGACCGGGCAGGGCGTCGCGGTGGGCGCGCCGCCCGGGGTCGGCCGGGTGGCCTGGACGAGTGTGCCGTTCGGTCCCGACGATCTGACCGTGCTGATGCACCTCGAGCGGCGCACCGTCACCGCCGCGATCGAGATCGAGGGCCCGGGCGTGGGGCTGCGCGACTCGGAGGACCAGGAGGCGCTGGTCGAGCGGTTCGGCACGCTGCTCAAGCACGTGGCCAACGGCGACGGCTTCGTCACCCGCCTCCAGGTGCTGGCCCGCACGCTGCCGGCCGACCCCGACGCGCACGCCAAGGACGTGGCCCGGCGCGGCGACCACCGGGCGCCGGCGTGGGTGCAGGACTCGTACGAGCAGTTGCAGTCGATGGTGTCCACCTCCTCCGAGCAGCACCGCGCCTACCTGATCGCGTGCATGCACTACACGCGCGAGTTGGCGGCCGAGGCGAACGTGATGGGCAAGGGCGACAAGGGCATCGGCGTGGTGATGGCGCGCGAACTCACCGACGTGTGCGCCCGGTTGACCGAGGCCGACATCCGGGTGCGGCAGCCGCTGAACGAGGCCAGGCTGGCCTCGCTGATCCACTCGATGTACGACCCCGAGCACCAGATCGACGCGTTCGAGGGTATGCAGGCCCGCTATGCGTGGCCCGCCGAGTTGGACGCGACGCATCCGAACTACCTGGAGGCCAAGACCCGCGAGTCGGACTCGGCCGAACCGTGGTGCCACGCCACCGCCTGGATCAAGGAGTGGCCGCTGACCCCGGTCGGGGTCAACTTCCTCGCCCCGCTCCTGGTGCACACCCCCGATGTGATCCGTACCGTCGCGGTGACGATGGACCTGGAGCCGACCGACGTCGCGATCGAGCGCATGCTCACCGAGAAGACCAACGACGACGCCGACGCGGCGCGCGCGGCCAAGATGAACCGGGTGGTCGACCCGCGCGACATGGCCCACACGGGCCGGGTCGACCAGCGCGGCGAGGACCTGGCGGGGGGCGCGGCGGGGGTGAACATCGTCGGCTACATCACGGTGTCCTCGCGCAATCCGGACCAGC
This sequence comes from Embleya australiensis, assembly GCF_051903075.1. NCBI lineage: Bacteria > Bacillati > Actinomycetota > Actinomycetes > Kitasatosporales > Streptomycetaceae > Embleya > Embleya australiensis. The sequence continues at coordinate 4,140,433 of NZ_CP182422.1, read as the reverse complement.
TCTCCCGGGACAAGCGCACGATCCGGGCCTCGGCGGGCAAGTGTTTCCTGAAGCTGGAGTGGTGCGACCGCGAGCAGCACCGCGCGTTCGTCAACACGCTGCCGTTCGCGACGGGTATCCGCAAGTGAGCGCGGGCGGTTCGGCCGCCCGGGAAGGGGTGAGCGCATGCCGGGTCTGATCTCCACGTTGACCCAGGGCTTCTCGGGCATGATCTTCGGCCGGGGCGAGACCCAGCGCCTGCCGGTGCGCACGTCCACCGGCCAGGCCCAGGCGATCTACCTGCCGACCGCCGCGCCCGGGCTCGGCGACTCGGGCGTGATCATCGGGCGCGAGGTGTACTCGGGCAAGGGCTACATCTACGACCCGTTCCAGCTGTACGGCCAGCAACTGCCCGCCCCGCACTGGCTGGTGCTCGGCGAGTCGGGCAACGGCAAGTCGGCCCTGGAGAAGACGTACGTACTGCGCCAGTTGCGCTTTCGCGACCGCCAGGTGGTGGTCCTGGACGCCCAGGGCGAGGACGGCGTCGGCGAGTGGAACCTGATCGCCGAGGCGCTGGGGGTCAAGCCGATCCGACTCGACCCGAACGACCTCTCCGGCGACGCGGTGCGGCTGAACCCGCTGGACCCGGCGATCGCGGTGACCGGCCAGCTGGCCCTGCTGCGCACGATCATCGAGGTGGCGATGGGCCACGCGCTCCAGGAGCGGGCGGGCTACGCGCTCAAGGCCGCGCACACGCACGTGATGCGCACCGTGTCGGGACGCCAGCCGATTCTCCCGGACATCGTCGAGGCGCTGCGCAATCCGACGCCGGAGTCGTGCGAGTTGCTCAGCCTGGACGTCAAGGACGTCCGAGTCTGGGGCCTCGACGTGGCACTCGTGCTCGACCGCCTCACCGACGGCGACCTCAAGGGCATGTTCGAGGGCCCGACCACGGACGGCATCGACCTCGACTCGCCACTGATCATCTTCGACCTGTCGCACATCGACCGGAACTCGATCGCGATGCCGATCCTGATGGCGATCGTGGGGGTGTGGCTGGAGCACACCTGGATCCGGCCGGACCGGGTCAAGCGCATCTTCCTGGTGGAAGAGGCCTGGCACATCATCAACAGCCCGTTCGTGGCCCAACTCTTCCAGCGCCTGCTCAAGTTCGGCCGACGACTGGGCCTGTCCTTCGTGGCGGTCGTGCACCACCTCTCCGACGTGGTCGACGGGGCGGCGGCCAAGGAGGCGTCGGCGATCCTGAAGATGGCCTCGACCCGCACCGTCTACATGCAGAAGGCGGACGAGGCGCGCGCCACGGGCAAGGTGCTCGGCCTGCCCAGATGGGCGGTGGAGATCATCCCGACGCTGACCCCGGGCATCGCGGTCTGGGACGTGAACGGCAACGTACAGGTGGTCAAGCACCTGATCACCGACACCGAACGCCCGATGGTCTACACGGACCGGGCGATGACCGAGGACGCGGTGGAGGAACGAGTGCGGGCCGAGGCGGCGTTGGCCGACGATCCGGCGGCGTAGATGGCGGGATCGGGACGGCTGCCGGTGCCGCGCGAGCCCACCCCGGGGCGGGTACCGTCGCGGGGCGTACCGGACGGCCTGCTGCTCGCGGGGCTGCTGCTGCTCGTGGCCGGCACCACGGTGATATGGCTGTCCACGGGGCTGGCCGCGCTCGGATCCGGCAAGGACTGGCCGGACCGGGTCACGTACCACGGCTCGGCGCTGGCGGTGCACCCGCTCTTCACCCACCCGGACGACCTCGCCCACGCCTGGCCGGACACCCCACCGGGCCAACTCCCCTCCCCCACCGCGTTCTGGGTGGCCTTCGGCCTGGTATGGCTGCTCCTGCTGACCGCAGCGGCGTGGGTATTCCGATGGTGGCTACGCCGATTGCGACGGCGCGCGGAGGCGACGGCGGCGGAGAGGGCGTCGACGGAGAGGGCGGCGGACCCACCCCTCGAGCAGCCCGCGAACACCCCACCAAAATCCCCGAATTCCCCCACCCCGAAGCGGAATCACCAGCTCCCGAATGGGGAATGATGCACCCGCGCGCCCCACACGGAAGCGCCCTCACTCGTGGCCGGGCCTGGTCGCCGCGTGGCCGTAGGGTCACCCGACGATCGGCCCGACCCACCATGCTCGCGGCCACATGGCCCCGCCGACGACCCAGGCAAGCCGACCGGTCGGCCCCCGCCGGTTGGCCTCAAACGCCGGCCGGGCTGAGGGGTAGGTCCCATCCGCGTTTCGACGTGCGCCCGTCTTCGCGTGCGTCGGTTGGCCTCAAGCGCCGGCCGGGCTGAAGGGTTGGGATCCGTTCACGTTTTGGCGTGCGCCCGTTCTTGCTCCTGTGGGGTGGCCTCAAGCGCCGGCCGGGCTGGGATGGGGTTCCTCCGCGTTTCGTCGTGCCCGGCCGATCTCGCTTACACCGGCTGGGCTTGGCGCCGTCCGCGTTCTGGCCTGTGCCTGGCCGTGAGCGTCCGCCGGGCTGGAGATGGTGCCGTTCGTGATTCGGGTCCTGCTCAGCCCGGCCGCCCTTGAGACCACCCCACGGAAGCAAGGACGCACCCACGCCGGACGCGGAAGCACCCCATCCCAACCGGCGCTTGAGGCCAACCGACACGCGCAAAGACGGGCACACGCCGAAACCGTGAACGGGACCTACCCCCTCAGCCCGGCCGGCGCTTGAGGCCACCCCACGGGAGCAAGAACGGGCGCACGTCGAAACGTGAACGAGGCCCAACCCTTCAGCCCGGCCGGCGCTTGAGGCCAGCCGGCGGGGGCGAGTTCGGGCGCACGCCGAAACGCAGACGGGACCCACCCTCCAGCCCGGCCGGCGCTTGAGGCCAGCCGGCGGGGGCGAGTTCGGGCGCACGCCGAAACGCAGACGGGACCCACCCTCCAGCCCGGCCGGCGCTTGAGGCCAGCCGGCGGGGGCGAGTTCGGGCGCACGCCGAAACGCAGACGGGACCCACCCTCCAGCCCGGCCGGCGCTTGAGGCCAGCCGGCGGGGGCGAGTTCGGGCGCACGCCGAAACGCAGACGGGACCCACCCCCCAGCCCGGCCGGCGTTTGAGGCCAACCGGCGGGGGCGCGGCCACGGGCCCGGCGTAGACCCCTCAGGGCCATGCGGCCACGAGCATCTCAGTCCGTCCATGTTATGCATTCCTCGCACCGATACGCCCGTGGGCCGGACTTGTATTCGACCTTGTCCGACCTCCGGTAGTACTTGCAGGCGCGGTTCTTGCAGACCACCGGATGCCCGTCGACCGCGTCCAAGGGCAACGGCGCCGTGTCGTATGTACATGGCGTCGGGGGCAACTTCTTGTAGTAACCCCCCGTCGCCGGCAGCGCCGTCGGGTCGAACGGGGCGTACGCGGCCCCGTCGGACACACCCTCGGATACGGCCATCCACACGCCTCCCGTAACTCCCGCGCCTCAACGTGTCCTGGGGACGCTAGCCGAGAAACCGCCCCGGTACGGGGGCTTCGGGAGGGTTCACCCCGAAGGGTTCACGCCCGCTCGGGCCGGATCCAGTCCAACAGCCGCGCCGCGTGCGCCCGCACCGGACACGGCGAGGGCACCCCGCACACACAGGTCCCCTCCCCCGTGGGCCGATGCCGCCCCAGAGTCCGGGCAACCACCAGCCGGTAGTCCAGCAGCGCGTCCTCCGCCGACCGCCCGCCACGAGGCCGAGGCGCGCGCAACACCCGCGGCGCCGGTCGCGGCAGCCCCGCCGGCAGCGGGCGGTCCAGCCGCTCGATGTCCGTACGCTGCCTCGGAATACGCACTCGCATCTGCCCAGGTCCTCTTCTCGTCCGCCGGCCCGCCGCAGCCGAACCGCATCACTCCGTGTCGAGCCGCCCACCGGCGTCCGGCTGGGATTCCTCGACCCGCGCCAGCATCCCGCGCAACCCCGCGGCCAGCGCGTGCCGCTCGGCCGGACCCAGGTCCTGGAGCAGACCCGCCTCGAAGACCGCGGCCTCGCGCACCACCCGCAGCCACACGTCGCGCCCCGTACCGGTCAGCTCGACGATCACCCGCACCCGGTTCTGCTCGTCGCGGGTCCGGGTGACCAACTCCTCGGCGACCATCCGGTCCAGCCGGTGGGTCATCGCCGCGGGGGTCAGCCCGAGCCGGCGGGCCAGGTCGCCGGGGCTGAGCCGGTAGGGCCGGCCGACCAGGACCAGGGCCTTGAGCACCTCCCACTCGGCGTTGGTGATGCCGAGGGCGGTGAGCTGGCGACCGTAGGCCACGCTCATCCGGCGGTTGAGTTTGGACAGTGCCGCCACGATCGTCTCGACCTGTGGATCCACCTCGGGGAATTCGCGCTGGAAGACGGCGAGGTATTCCTCGATGTCGCCTTCGTCCGGCGTTGCCTGCTCGGCCCCCTCTGTCATGCGGGGAAGTATCCCATCTCCGCACCCCCGGTCCGTCGCGCGCGGACCCGGTCGGCGGTAGGCGCTCGGGTCCGCGCGGTCGGCGATCGGCGGAGGTTGCCGGCGTCGGGCAGTCCCCGGTAATGCATTGGACGCGAACGCTATAGATCCGTATAGTTTAGCTCTGAAGTCTTCAGGCTTGAGGACTCGGACCATCGGATCAGGCACGGCGGCACCGCCGGCGCGGGCCCGGGACACCCCCGGCTGCCCCCGGCGCACCCGCCTCGACGCGGACCAGGCGATCCCCCTCGCCGGACACGGGCATGCCCCCGTGCCGGCACGGGCCGGATCGGTTGCCCCGTCACGCCCCCGTACCGCCGAGGCCCGCCTGCGGGCCGATCCCCGCGGGCCGGAACGGCCGGGCCGCGCGACCGACAGTCGGGAGGTGTGTGGTGGCAACCCGGGGCGCTCTGCGTCGAATCCAGCTCGGTAACGCGCTCAGCGCGTTCGGCAGCGGCTTCACGGTGCCGTTCCTGTTCGTATACGTGACGCGGGTGCGAGACCTGTCCGCCGGTCAGGCCGGACTGATGTTCAGCGTGCTCGCCGTCGCCGCGCTGTGCGTGCTCCCGATGGTCGGTCCGGCGATCGACCGGCGCGGCCCGCGTCCGGTGCTCGCGGTCGGCGCGACGGTCGCCGCGCTCGGCTCGCTCACCCTGGGCCTGGCGCGCACGGACGTGTTCGTCATGCTCGGCGCCGCGCTGCTCGGTGCGGGCATCGCCGCGATCCAGCCCGCCCTGGCCACGATGATCGTGCGGCTGACGACGGCGCCGACCCGTGCTCGGGCGTTCGCGCTGCAGTTCACCTTCAACAACCTGGGCCTGGGCATCGGCGGGCTGATCGGCGGCCTGATCGTCGACGAGTCGCGGCCCGCCAGCTTCACCCTGCTGTTCGCCATCGAGACCGCGATGTTCCTGGTCCTGGGCGCGGTGTGCGGCACGGTCCGGCTGCCCGCGGTACCGGCGATGCCGGCCGGCACCACGCCGGGCGCGGGCTTTCGGCATCTGCTGCGCAACCGGGCGATGGTTCGGCTGTGCGTGGTGAGCGCGGTCATCTTCTTCACCTGCTACGGCCAGTTCGAGTCGGGCCTGACCGCCTTCGCGACCGAGGTCAGCCGGATCTCGCCGCGCATGCTGGGCGTGGCGCTCGCGGCCAACACCGCGGTGATCGTGCTCGGCCAGCTGACCGTACTGCGCATCACCCAGCGCCGCCGCCGCAGCACGGTGATCGCGGCGACGGGCCTGGTCTGGCTGCTCGCCTGGATCGTGACGGCGGTGTCGGGCCTGGTACACGACAACTCGGTCGCCGCCGCGAGCACGATCGTGCTCACCTTCGCCCTGCTGGGTGTGGGCGAGTCGCTGCTGGCCCCGACGCTCGGCCCGATGGTCGCCGACCTGGCCCCGGCGCACCTGCTCGGTCAGTACAACGCGGCCCAGTCGCTGGTGAAGCAGCTGGCCATGGCGGCGGGCCCGGCCTTCGCGGGCGTGATGGTCGGCGCGGGCCTGTACGCCCCGTACCTGGGCGTGTTGATGGCCTGCTCGATCCTGATCACGGTCCTGGCGCTGCGCATGCGCCACAGCCTCAACCCCACCCAGAACGGCACGGTGGTTGCGGAGTCGACGATCACCCGTCAGCCGGCCACCCCGCAGGCCCTGACGGCGTAGCCGGGCCCGCCGCGCTCCCGTCCCCCGTCCCGGGATCGGGATCGCGGCGGCCCTCGCTCCGCCGGCGTCGGTGCGGCGCGTGGACGGGTCGTCCGGTCCATCCGACGGGGCCGACGTGCGCGGCCTCGTCGGCCCGGTCGCCTGTCGGGGCGAGCCGTGTCCGGGGGCCGTTCGGCGTGAGGTGGTCCTCGCGTCGCAGGATCATCCGTACGTAGCCGGCGGAGAACCCGACGGTGCGGGCGATGGCGTCGACGGGTACGCCGTCGCGGTGAGCGCAGGCGACCGCGACGCGGATCGCGGCGCCGGCGGCTCGGCAGTGGCTGCGGTACGCGCGCTGCTCGTGGTGCGACGTGGTCCGGGGATCCGGGTGCCGGCCCTCGAGCCGGCCGCGCTCGGCGGCGGCTGCGGCAAGCCGCGCGAGGGCGACGCCGGGGCGGTTCACCGAGTCCTGTCCGGCGCGTGGACGTGGCGGGCGACGACGCGGTCGGCGATCGCCGCGCGGATGCCCTCGGCGGACAACCATCGGTCGAGGCGGTCGTGCAAGTCGGCGACCTGGTCGATGGTGAGTCCGGTGACGGGCATCGGGTCGAGGCACAACCGCGGTTCGGGCGTGGTGGTGGTCGGGATCAGGTCCGGTCTGTGCCGCTTGATGTCGTCGAGGAGGACCTGGCGATGGTGCTCCTGGAGGTGGACCACCGCACGCGGTTCGGGCCGCTCCCCGTCGATGGATTCGACGAACACCCGCAACCGCAGCCCAATTCCGTCCCGGATCAGCCGGGCCCGACCGGCTCCCCGATCCTGCGGACGCGGCGGTCGCAACAAGGTCTCGGCGAAGCCCGCCACATCCGCGTCGGTCAGATGAAACGCGACCCGCTGGAGCGCTTCGGGAGCGGTGAAGCACGACGACGCGATGGAAAGCCGCCACGGCCGGGGATGATCGGTGGGATTCAGGTGAATGGTCCGCGCGGGCATGGACACGACCCGCCCACCCGCCTCGAACTCGATCATGCGCGCTCCAATGGGTATGTGGACGTGGACGGTTGGCAAGGGGCGGGTCCGAAACCGCCCGAGTGGCGCGTCACCTGGGCATCGCGAATCCGGCCACGAATGCCTGGTAGCCACCGCGCCGACGTTCGCACCGGAACGTGGTCGTCAGCGCGCGCGTGATCAGCAGGCCCCGCCCGGACTCGGCGTCGGGATCCTCGACGGACGGCGGCAACTCCACCGGAGCCTGCCGGGCGAACACGGTCACCCAGAACACGCCGTCGGCGACGTGCGTGGATACCACGACCGGACTCGTCGGATTCCCGTGCACGAACGCGTTGGTGGCCAACTCGCCGACCACCTCGGCAACATCATCGGCATCGACGCCGGCGATCCGGGCCCTGACGGCGGCGTGTTCGCGGGCGGTCCGCACGGGCCGAGGGCCCCGCAACCGCAGGACGGAAGGAACTTCGCAAGCGTTGGCAGCAGGCACGACTGTCCCCTGACTCTGCGGGGTGCGGGCTGACGATCCTGTGCGCCGTCCGTGAGTCTGCGACCTCATCGGGTGACTGATTCGATGAAACACAAGCGAAATCGCATATGCAAGTAGCTTTGCCAAAGATCCTCCCGACGAGTGCGAGACGGCCCACCGGAGTGATCGATTGGTGCAGACTGACCCGCAGAAAGGAGGCCCATGGCGTCCCACACGCGAAAGCGCATCCGCCTCGGCCGCAGGCTGCGGGAGTTGCGCGAGGCGCGCGGCATCACACTCGCGACCGCAGGCGCGGCCATCCAAGGCGACGGCCCGAAGGTGAGTCGTCAGGAGCACGCGAAGGCATACGTCAGCCCGCACGACCTGGCGACGTACTTCCAGCTCTACGAGGTCCCGCCTGAAGCACAACCGGAGCTGCTGGACCTACTCGTGCAAAAGCGCATCCGCCACTGGTGGCAGGAGTTCGCCAACGACGTCAACGCGAACCTGGCCGAGGTGATCGCTCTTGAGGACGACGCCGAAGAGGAGTGGGAGTACCACCCGAACCTGATCCCGGGACTTCTCCAGACCAAGAATTATGCGAACGCGATCATCGCGACCGGCTTCAACGCCTATGGCGTCGATCAGGTGGAAGCGTTGGTCACCGTCCGGGAAATGCGACAGCGCCTCCTCCGCGACGAAGAGCCACTGACGTACCACGCGATCACCACCGAGGCTGCCTTGCACTTCGACATCGGCGGGCCAAGCGTCATGCGGGAACAGATGCATCACCTGATCGCGGAAATGGCTCTACCGAACGTCACGTTCCAGATCTGCCCGTTCTCGGCCGGACGGATGGCGATCCAGGCAGCAGGATTCACCATCCTGAAGTTCGAGGACACCGACGATCCCGACGCTGCTTGGATGGAGGGCGTCGGCGGTATGATTTCACTTGACTCGAAACGCGAACTCCGCTTGTGCAACAGGCTGTTCAGCGAGATCGCAGCAGCGGCGTTGACGCCGGACGAGACCGCCGCGCTACTACGGGAACGAGCAAAGAGTCTGTGATGGACAAGAACGAGCTATACGAAGCCGACTTGGCGGATGCCGTCTGGATCAAGGCAAGCGCTTCCGACCAGAACGGCACCTGCGTCGAACTCGCGGACATGGCCGGAGGGGTCGCGATGCGCGACTCCAAGAACCCGGATCTCCCCGCACTGCGCTACACGCGCGACGAGCTCGCGGCCTTCATTGCCGGCGCCAAGGCCGGGGAGTTCGATCACCTGATCTGAGAGCCGCGCGCTCGCGTCTCGGTCACCCGACGAATCCAGTGGGTGATCGAGACACCGAAGACGCATCACTCGGCCGGTCCGCTCGGTTCCGCGCGGAACTTCGGGATCTCGGGCGGGGTTTGGTTTCGTCGGTCAGCCATGCCGGATACGCCGCCGATCCGGCGGTGATGGGCAGCTGAATGACCTCGGGCGTGTCGTACGTGTGCGCGCCCAGGATGTAGTCCCGGATGTCCTCGAAGCGGTCGGCCGGCGCCTTGAACCACACTTGATATTCGGGGTCGTCCTGCACCCGCCCGTCCCACCTGTAGACGCTGCGGATCGGCCCGACGATCTGCGCGCAAGCCGCCACCCGCGCCTTCACGCCGCCACGTGCGAGCGCTTCCGCCGCCCCGCGACCTGTCCGGGGACCGGGTGGCGAGGGCCGACGCCGTACGCCCGTGACGGTGGGATTTGGCTGTTCCCGAGACAGCTCCCTCGGAGCCGAAGGACCCGAAGGGTTGATCACCCTCGTGTGCGCGCCTAGCATGCGTGCACGTGGAACCTACCGACCGGTAGGAATGTTCGAACCGGCGTGGTCCGTCCTGGGACCGCAGGGGGAGTGGACACATGAGGGACCGGCACCTCGAACCCGAGCACATCGCCTTTCGGGAGAGCGTTCGGGAGTTTTTTCAGCGCGAAGTCGTGCCCTTCCACGATCAGTGGGAGAAGGACGGGATCGTCGATCGCTCGCTCTGGCTGAAGGCCGGCAAGCAGGGGCTGCTCGGGATCGATGTGGACGAGCGCTTCGGCGGCGGCGGGGTGGCCGATTTCCGCTATCTGGCCATCGCGTCCGAGGAACTGATCCGGGTGGGCGCCTCGGGGGTGGGCTTCGGGCTGCACAACGAGGTGGTCGCGCCGTACCTGAACGACCTCGCCACCGACGAGCAGAAGCAGCGCTGGCTCCCGGGCTTTTGCTCGGGCGAGATCATCACCGCGATCGCGATGACCGAACCCGGCGCGGGCAGCGACCTCCAGGGGGTGCGCACCACGGCACGGCGGGACGGTGACCACTACGTCCTCAACGGCGCCAAGACCTTCATCACCAACGGGATCAACGCCGACCTGGTGATCGTGGTCGCCAAGACCGACCCCGCGGCCAAGGGCAGCAAGGGGATCAGTCTGATCGTGGTCGAGCGGGGCATGCCCGGCTTCGAGCGCGGGCGCAACCTGGAGAAGATCGGGATGAAGGCGCAGGACACCGCCGAGTTGTTCTTCTCCGACGTCCGGGTCCCGGTGGCCAACCTCCTCGGCGAGGAGAACCGCGGCTTCTACCACCTGATGCACAACCTGCCCCAGGAGCGGTTGGGCATCGCGTGCACGGCGGTGGCGGGCGCCGAAAGGGTGTTCGCGCACACCCTCGAATACGTCAAGTCCCGTACCGCGTTCGGCCGTTCGATCGGCTCGTTCCAGAACACGCGGTTCGAACTCGCCGAGATGGACACGGAGTTGGATATCGCCCGGACCTATCTCGACGACTGCATCATGAAGCACATCGCCGGCGAACTGGACGCCGTGGCGGCCTCGAAGGCCAAGTGGTGGACCACCGCGCTGCAGAGCCGGGTGGTCGACCGCTGCCTCCAACTGCACGGCGGCTACGGCTACATGCTCGAATACCCGGTCGCCAAGGCGTTCGTCGACACCCGCGTGCAGTCGATCTACGGCGGGACCAACGAGATCATGAAGGAGATCATCGGTCGTTCCCTCGGCATCTGACGCACCGCGGCCCGCCGGCCGCACCACCTTGACCCCGAGCAGCACCGAAGCGGAGAGTCCCACCATGCCGCAGAGTTCCCCGTCCGAGGCGCTGCGCCCCGAGGCGATCACGACCTGGCTCGCGGAGCGTACGGCCGTGCGGCCGCCGCTCGGCTTCGAGTTGGTGCTGGGCGGGCGGTCGAACCTGACCTACGTGGTCGCCGACGCCGACGCGCGGCGGTGGGTGTTGCGGCGGCCACCGCTCGGGCATGTGCTGGCAACCGCGCACGACATGGGCCGCGAGTACCGGATCCTGGCCGCGCTCGGGGCGGGGCGCACCGATGTGCCGGTGCCGCCGGTGCTCGGGTACTGCGCGGATGACGCGGTCAACGGCGCGCCGTTCTTCGTGATGGACTTCGTCGACGGGCACGTGATCCGCAGCGCCGAGGACGCGAACCGGCTGCTCACCCCGCAGGCCCGCAGGCGGGCGGGGGAACAACTGGCGGACGTGCTGGCCGCGATCCACGCGGTGGACGTGGACGCGGTGGGCCTGAGCGAACTCGGGCGCCGCGAGGACTACATCGGCCGCCAACTGCGGCGCTGGCAGCGCCAGTGGGAGGCCACCCGGGTGCCGGGGATGGACACCATCGACGAGGTGCACCGGGCCCTCGCGGCGTCCGTACCGGAGCAGCAGGGCGCGACGATCGTGCACGGCGACTTCCGGCTGGACAACGTGATTCTGGGCCCCGACGGCACCGTGCGCGCGGTCCTGGACTGGGAGTTGTGCACGCTCGGCGACCCGCTCGCCGACGTCGGCACCACGCTCATGTACTGGGTCGAGGCGGGCGAGGACGGCACGCTGCTGCCGGCGGACGGCACCGCGAGCGAGGGGTTCGTCGACCGGGCCGCGTTCGCCGCGCGCTATGCGGCGGCCACCGGTCGGGACCTGAGCCACATCCGCTGGTACCAGGCGTTCGCGTGCTGGCGGCTGGCCTGCATCCTCGCCGGCGTGCTCGACCGCTACACGGCCGGCGCGATGGGCGACCAGGACACATCCGGCCGCTTCACCCCCGACGGCCTGCGGGCTCTCGCGGAGCGGGCAAAGGAGATTCTGGCCACCGCCTGACCCGCCGGGCACCGGGCCCCCGAGCCTGCTGGATACCGGGCACCGGGCGCCCGAGCCTGCCGGCGTCGTCGTTGCCTGGTACCCGAGTTGATCGGCCCCGGCCACCCGAGCCCCGCTCCCGACGAAGCGCGCTCGAACCGCTGACGCCCGAGCCTGCTGCCAGCGCCCGCACCACCCAACACCCGAACCGCTCGATGCCCGAGCCTGCCGATGCAAGGCCACCCGCGCCAGCGCCGAAACGACGCACGCCCGAGCCGACCGGCACCGTGCCCACCCGCGCCCGCGCCGGTCCGCCCCCGCGCCGAAACGACGCACGCCCGAGCCTGCCCGTGCCATGGCCGGCCGGCGTCCGGACCGGCCCGGGCCCTGCCCACCGCTCGCGCCGCGTCGACGTGCGTGTGTGTCCGCCCGGCGCACGCACCCCGCCGTCCGGGTGGCATTCCGGTGTGGAAGTGAGCGCGCGACGTCCCGGTGGTATTGGGCCCTCCACATCCGGTTCCGGTGGACGAGGAGGGCCCATGACCGACGCTGAGCCGAAGGGCGTCGTGGTCGGCGTGGACGGATCGGAACCGTCCCGGCGGGCGCTGGACTGGGCGATGACCGAGGCCGAACTGCGCGAACTGCCGCTCTACGTGGTGACCGCGCAGCCCGCGACGCCCGGCTACGTGGTGATGGCGCCCGGCCCGCACTACCAGGAGGACCTGGAACGGGCGCTCACCGAACTGCGGATCCGGACCGAGGCCACGGTGAGCGAGGTGAACGGCGAGCGCGAACACACGTTTCGCGGCCGCACGGTGATCCAGGTCCACGCGGGTACGGCGACCGAGGTATTGCTCGGCATGTCCGAACGCCACGAACTGGTCGTGGTGGGCTCACGCGGCTCCGGCGGATTCGCCCGCCTGCTGCTCGGTTCGGTCAGCACGGCGGTGGTACACCATGCCGCGTGCCCGGTCCTCGTGGTGCGCGGCTGAGGCTCTGTACGGTCGGTGGTGGCGGCGGCGGTGTGCGGTGGCGGCGGCGCCGAGTGACGGTCCGACCCCGCCTCAACTCAGGAACAACGTGTCCAACTCGTCCTGCGTGAACGGTTTTCCGGGCAGCGGCGAGGAATGCCCCGCGTGCAGCCCGTCGAGCAGGATCTCCAGATAACGACCGGCGATGGTCAACCGTTGTGGATGCGGCAGCCCCGACGGAGGCAGCAGACACGACATCATCAGCGAGATGTCGGCGTCGGACACATCGGCCCGGAGCAGGCCGCCGGCCTTGGCCCGGTCGACCAACATGCCCACCGCGTCGTTGAGTTCGGCGCGGGAAGTGCTCATTTCCTCGGTGACCGGGACCCGCCCGCTGAGCGCGGGGAACAATCGGCCGGCACCAGAGCCGACCGCGCGACGTAAGTAGCGGGCCAGGGCGGACCACGCGTCGGGTTCCTCGTCCAGCGCGTTCACCGCCTCGGCCGTCAGCCGGTTGGTCTCGGCGATCATGATCCGCTGGACCAGTGCCTCCTTGCCGGTGAAGCGGCGGTAGATGGTGCCCACCCCCACGCCGGCGCGGCGGGCTATCTCCTCCATCGGAGCGTCGTAGCCCAACTCGCCGAACACCTCACGGGCGGCGCGCAGCACCTGCTCCAGATTGCGCCGGGCGTCGGTGCGCAGCTGTGGTGACGGCTCGGCCGGCCTGCTGCGCTGCGGCTTGCGTGCCGATGGAATCGTCGTTGTGTGCCGACCTCCGATGCCGTCGGCTCCGGTGTCCTGCATCTTGGTGGTCCGCGTGCGCGAAGCGCCGCTCATAGCGTCTCCCCCGGAAGGCAAGTGTGTCGATTCCCCCACCAGACCCCGCTTTGCCCAGGGCGTCGAGACTACCCGAACCGACCCCGGCCCAGAAGCGGAATCCGACAGCACGGTTGTGAAGATATCGCTGAACGCTGACGTCTCGTCACCACCAGTACGGACGGTGGAAACCCGTCGAACACCTGGATGCGTCCCCCGGAAAGGGGCAGAGTGGGACGCATGACGACCTCGACTCGGCCCGAGCGCATCCTGATCGTCGGCGGCGGCTATGTCGGCCTGTACACCGCTCTGCGCCTGCAACGAAAACTCAAAACGGGAGAGGCGACGGTAACCGTCGTCGAACCGCAGTCCTACATGACCTACCAGCCCTTCCTCCCGGAGGCCGCGGCCGGCGCCATCTCGCCGCGACACGTGGTCGTCCCCCTCCGGTCGGTGCTGCCCAAGTGCCGGATCGTCACCGGGACCGTCGAGCACGTCGACCACGCGAACAAGACCGCGACCGTCGAACTGCTCGGCGGGGAGACCTACGCCGAGCCCTACGACCTGCTCGTGGTCGCGCCCGGCTCGGTGGCGCGCACGCTGCCCATCCCCGGTCTGGCCGAGTGGGGCATCGGCTTCAAGACCGTGGAGGAGGCCATCGCGCTGCGCAACCACGTGCTGGAGCAGTTGGACACCGCCTCCTCGACCCGCGACCCGTCGATCCGCGACCACGCGCTGACCTTCGTCTTCGTCGGCGGCGGCTACGCGGGCGTCGAGGCGCTGGCGGAGTTGGAGGACATGGCGCGCTACGCCTGCCGCTACTACCACAACATCACCCCCGCCGACATGCGCTGGATCCTGGTCGAGGCATCTCCCCGGATCCTGCCGGAAGTCGGCGAGGACATGGGCCGGTACACGGTTGCCGAATTGCGCCGACGCGGCATCGACGTACGCCTGAACACCCGCCTGGAGTCGGCGGTGAACAGGCACGTGGTGCTCTCCGACGGCACCGAACTCGACGCGAGCACGCTGGTGTGGACCGCGGGCGTCAAGCCCAGCCCGATGTTGCTCTCCACCGATCTGCCGCTGGACGACAAGGGCCGGCTCCGGGCCCGGGCGACGCTGGAGGTGGACGGTGTACCGGGGGTGTGGACCGCGGGCGACTGCGCGGCGGTGCCCGACCTGACCAAGCCGGGCGAGGAGTTCACCGGACCCAGTGCGCAGCACGCGGTGCGCCAGGCGCGGGTGTTGGCCGACAACATCGTGGCCAGGCTGCGCCGCCAACCGCAGCGGCAGTATCGGCACAAGTACGCCGGCTCGGTCGCGTCCCTCGGGCTGCACAAGGGTGTCGCGCAGGTCTACGGGATCAAGACCAAGGGCCTGCCGGCCTGGTTCATGCACCGCACCTACCACCTCAGCCGGGTGCCCACGGTGAACCGCAAGATGCGCATCATGGCGGAATGGACACTGTCCCTGATGTTCCGGCGCGAGATCGTCTCGCTGGGGTCGATCGAGCACCCGCGCGCCGAATTCGAGTACGCCACCCGAGGCGACCGCAGGCGCACCGGGTAGGCACGTGCGACCGCGCGGCTCGTAGGCTGCCGTGTTGTCCGAGGGTTGAGTGTGTCGCGACCGGGTCCCGTACATTGCCACAGCGCACCGCTGCGGTACCCCGAACGGGGGCCCGGTCACGGGACGTGATTCCCTCACGGCCGACTTTCGCCCACACTGGGGATGTCACCTGCGGTATATCTCCATGCGCTTTGCGTGAACGAACTCTCCAGGAAGCGAGCGGTTGAACATCACTCGGTGGGGCGCCCGGCTGGCCGGTGACCGGCGGCGCTCGGTGCCGGCGGCACGCAGCCAGGAATCGAACGACACCTTCCCGCTGCGCGACGTGCTGGCCCACGCGCCCGCGCTGATCGCGGTCACCCGGGGGGCGAACCACGAGCTGTGTTACGTCAACGACGCCTACCGGGCGGTCTTCGGCGCGCGCAGGTCGGGGGTGCCGGCGCGGGACGCGCTGCCCGAACTCGCCGAGCACGGGCTGCTGACCCTGATGGACCAGGTCTATCGGACCGGGCGCGGGCGTACGGTGCGGGCGCGACGGGTGGATCACCGCGGCGAGACGTATCCGGGTATGCCGGAGAGCGAGCGCAGGCACGGCTACTACACGTTCGTCTGCACGCCGGTGCGCCCCGAGGCGGCCGGGCGGGGCGGGGATACGCGCGGTGTGCTGGTGTTCGCGGTCGACGTCACCGACCAGGTCCAGGCCACCGACCGGTTGCGGGAGAGCGAGCGGCGACACCGGCAGGCCGCGGTCACCCTGCAGCGGAGCCTGCTGCCGCAGCGGTTGGAGAACCCCGACGACCTGATCGTGGCCGCGAAGTACCTGCCCGGCGGCACGGACGCGGCGGTGGGCGGCGACTGGTACGACGTGATCACCCTGGGTGCGGGGCGTACCGCGCTGGTGATCGGCGACGTGATGGGTCGCGGGGTGCGGGCGGCGGCGGTGATGGGCCAACTGCGCACGGCGGTGCGGGCGTACGCGCGTCTGGATCTGCCGCCGCACGAGATCCTGCAGTTGCTGGACGAGACCGCGATGGAGATCGACGCCACCCAGATCGCCACCTGCGCCTATGCGGTCTACGACCCGGGCGAGGGCGTGCTGACCTACTCCACGGCGGGCCATCTGCCGCCGCTGGTGCGCGACGGTGACGACGTGATCCACAAGCTGGACGACGCCAACGGGCCGCCGCTGGGCACCGGGGCGAGTTGGCCGCACACCTCGGGACGGATCACCCTGGATCCGGGCTCGACGGTGGTGCTGTACACCGACGGCCTGGTCGAGCGTCGGGGCGAGGACTTGGACGAGGGCATCGACACGCTCGGCGCCGCGCTGCTGTCCTCGGTGGGCGAGCCGGAGGCGGTGCGCGATCATCTGATCGCGCACATGCAGTTGCCCGAGGAGCACGACGACGACATGGCCATGCTGGTGCTGCAGCTGCCGCGGCGGGAGGGGGCGCAGGCGCGGTTGTTCCGGACCGCGTCGCTCGATCTGCTCGGGGGCAGTGAGGTGGCCGCGCGGGGGCGGGCGTTCACGTCCGGGGTGCTGGCGAGTTGGCAGGTGGGCGAGGAGCTGCGCGAGCTGGGGGTGCTGGCGGTGAGCGAGTTCGTGGCGAACGCGCTCACACATGGCGCGGCCCCGATGCGGTTGCGCCTTCGGCGCACGGATCGGCGGTTGATCGTCGAGGTGTCCGACGCGGACGACCACGTGCCGCGGCGGCGGCGGGCGGCGGCCGATGACGAGAGCGGGCGGGGCGTGGCGATTGTGGCGACGATCGCGAAGTCGTGGGGGAGTCGGTTGACGGACGAGGGCAAGACGGTCTGGTGCGAGTTCCCGTTGGGTTGACCGGGGTTTTGGCCTCAAGCGCCGGCCGGGCTGCTTCGCCTCAAACGCCGGCGAGGCTGCTTGGCCTCAAGCGCCGGCCGGGCTGTTTCGCCTCAAACGCCGGCGAGGCTGATTTGTGCTCGCCTGGCGACGCGGTTGGGGCGCCTCGCGCTGTCGGTGGGTTCGGGCGGACTCCGGTGACGGCCGGCCTGAGGCGCCTCCTGTGCTGGGCGGGCTGCCTGGTGGCTGGGACGGAGCCGGACTGCGCTCCGCCACCCTGGTCCCGACAGCCCGGCCGGCGTTTGAGGCCAGGCAGCCTCGCCGGCGTTTGAGGCGAAACAGCCCGGCCGGCGCTTGAGGCCAAAGAGCCTCGCCGGCGTTTGAGGCGAAACAGCCCGGCCGGCGCTTGAGGCCAAAGAGCCTCGCCGGCGTTTGAGGCGGAACAGCCCGGCCGGCGCTTGAGGCCGGCCGGGCCCGATGGCGTCACGCCACTGCGGCGGCGATTCGGATGCCTGGGGCGGAACTGGGCGTGGCGTCCCACCGCATTACTCGGCCCTCCCAGACGCCGCGTAGCCACAACTCGGCCGAGACGATGTCGGCTAGTGGGCCCAGGGGTAGGTCGGGGCGTACGGCCTGGTCGCCCTTGGCCAGGCTGGGGCCGCCGATGGCCAGGTCGAGGGCGTTTCGGACTTCGACCGGGTTCAGTACGCCCAGTTCGCCGAGCAGTGGGTCGGCGAACAGATCCCGTAGCGTGCGTGCGTTGATGCGCAGTCCGCGTCGTTCGGCCTCGGTGTAGTCCGCGCGGTGCACGGTGCCGAGCGCGTGCGGGGGGATCAGCCCATGTACGGCCGCGGTGAGCAGTGCCCTGGGGCCGTCGTCCCGATCCCGCGCCCAGGCCGGCAGCGCGAGTCCGGCGCGCACCACGGCGGTGTCCAGGTACGGCGCCTGGACCCGCACCCCGACCCGCTCGGCGAGTTGCTGGTAGGCCCGTTGCCGTTCGGCCGCCCGGCGGACCGCGACCCATGCGGCGCGGTCCCCCGGACGGCCATGGACAGCCGGATCCGCGGCGACTACGGATCCGGCCGAGACCACCGACTCGCCCGCGAGCCGACGCAGCGATACGGCGAGGCGGTGGCGCATCTCCGGCGTCGTCCAGACCGCCGTGGGGGCCGCGGTGCACCACGCGATGGCGGCGGCCGGCCCCGTGTCCACCCGACCCGAGCCCGCGAACACCTCGGCGAGCCGGTCGAGTGCCTGGGGGAAGGTGGTGCGGGCGACCCGACTCGCGGTACTCGCCAACTCGAAGCCGCTCATCCCCAGGTTGCGCCCCCAGGTGCGGGCGTGCCGGGCGGTGGTGACGCGGCGGCGGTCCATCGCGAGGTCGGCCAGGTAGGCGAGCGGGGTGCCCAGTACGGCGTCGCCGCCGTACCCGGTGATGTGCATGTCGATGCCGGCGTCGCGAACGGCCTCCAGGGTGCGGCCGGTTCGGGCCATCCCGATCAGCGAGAAGCCGGGCTCGTCGGGCATCACCGTGCCGTCGAGCACGTCGGCGAGTCCGGTGTAGGGCAGGTGGTCCACCCCGCCCGGGATCACCAGGTGGCGCAACCGCGCCGAGCGGGCCACGATGTCGGCCGCCGAGGCCGGGTCGCCGGGGGCGCACGGCTCGGCCCAGGTGACCGCGACCAGGTCGCGCGCGGTGCCCTTGGTGAGCGAGCGCGCGCCGAGCAGCGCGAGCACCGCGGAGTCGCGCCCGCCGGACAGATCGGCGCCCGGCCGCTCGGATTTGGCCACGCGCCGACCCACCGCGTCGGTGAGCGCGCGCCCGAGCGCGTCGGCCGCGCCGGGGAAGTCCAGGGGAGAGCGGTGTTGTTCGTAGAGCCGCACCCGGGGCACGCCGTGGGTGAGTTCGAGCGCATGGCCTGGTTCCAGCCGGCTCACGCCGGTGAACATCGAGCGCCCTGCGACCAGTTCGGGCACATCGGGGCAGGCGAGGCGGGCCGCGAACGCCTCGGTGTCCAGGCCCGCCCGGGTCAGGTCGGCGAGCGGGAGCGCGTGCGAGGCGTAGACCACGCCGTCGCCCGGGTCGGCGTGGAACACCTGGCGGACACCGGCGAGATCGCCCAGCACCACGGTACGCCGACCGGCGCGCAGCACCACGTGGTAGCTGCCCGCCCAGCCGGTCAGGTGCCGCAGCGCCCCACCGCGGGCCACCGCGAGGCCGACCTCGAGTTCGGCGTCGGTGGCGCCGCAGACGCCGAGCACGGCCATCTGCCACCTGCCCCGACTGACCACCCGTACCTCGTCGGCGGGCCAATTGCCCACCAGCCACAGCGGATCGGAGCCATCCCACAGCGTCCTGGCCCCGGTCGGCCGGGCCACGCCCGGGCTCTCGGACGTCCCTGCGAACCAGCGCATCTCGACCCCCTTCGGGTAAACGGCACCGCGCAAACCCACCATGGATGCCGGCCGTACAGGTTCCGACGGTTCCATGGAACCAAGGTTAGGCAAGCCTGAGTAGAGCGCATTCGACGGCGCACGGGGACACGCACCCGGCGCATGGTTCCTTTTGACCGTGCCTGCGTACTGACGTGTCGTCAAGTACGGTCTGTCAATGATTGACTCCCCGGCTTGGTGATTGCTTGGCCGAGGGTTGCCCCGCGGGCGGCCCGGAGGGCCGGGTCGGGGGCAACACCTCGGACGACTCCCCGGATTGGCGAATATCTCCCTTACCGAGGGTGGCCGGTCCGGTTACGCTGAGGCGGACGGAGGGTTGCCTTTGGGGGCAAACTATGCGCGGCAGTCCCAAGCAGGATCAGTCGGGGCGTTCGGGCTCCGGCCTCGAGGACCGGGAGGTCCCGGATCCGGGGGTGGTAGGCGGAGGCGTCGGGGCCGGGGCCGACGACTCCTTCGGCGATTCCCCGGCGGGCGCCGGCGTGAGACCCCTCCTCGATTCCCCGGCGTCGCGACCCGCGACCTCCGATCCCGTCGACACCCGTCCCCGGGTCTCGCGCGAACGCGGGCCCAACGGCCGACTCGGCGACCTGCTCGGCGTCGCCGGGGTCAGCAACGCCGGACTCGCCCGCCGGGTCAACGACCTGGGCGCCCGGCGCGGCCTGTCCCTCCGCTACGACAAGACCTCCGTGGCCCGCTGGGTCGGCAAGGGCATGACTCCGCAGGGCCCGGTGCCGCACCTGATCGCGGCCGTGCTCGCGGAGCGGCTCGGCCGCCCGGTGCCGCTGGAGGAGATCGGCCTCGACGACAGTCGGCCGGTGGATCCCGATCTCGGCCTGGCCTTCCCACGCGATGTCGGGGAGGCAGTTCGCACCGCCACCGACCTGTGGAGGCACGACCACGTGAATCGACGCGAGTTGCTGGCCGGGACGTTCGCCGTCACCGCCTACGGCACCCCCATGGCCCGGTGGTTGATCACCCCGGCCGACGCCCGCGCCGAGCATCGCGGAGGCGGCCCGCACGTCGGACACAGCGACGTGACCAAGCTGCGCGAGGCGGCCGAGGAGGCCCGCCGCTGGGACAGCAAGTACGGGGGCGGCGACTGGCGGGCGTCGATGGTGCCGGAGTGCCTGCGCTGCGACGCCACGCCGCTGCTGCGCGGGAGCTACCACGACGACGTGGGCCGTCGGCTGTTCGGCGCGACGGCCGAACTGTCCCGGCTGGCGGGGTGGATGGCGTTCGACACCGGGCAGCACGAGGTGGCGCAGCGCTACTACATCCAGGCGCTGCGGCTGGCCCGGGCGGCGGCCGACGTGCCGCTGGGCGGGTACGTACTGGCCTCGATGAGCCTGCAGGCCACGTATCGCGGCAACCCCGACATCGCGGTCGACCTGGCCCAGGCCGCCATCGAGCGCAACAAAGGCATCGCGACCTCGCGGGTGACCGGTTTCCTGCACCTGGTCGAGGCCCGCGCGCACGCTCGCGGGGGCGACGCGGCCGGGTGCGGGCGGGCGCTGAACGCGGCCGAGGCGCACCTGGAGCGGGCCCGCTCCGGCGACGACGACCCGGAGTGGATCGACTTCTTCACCTGGGACCGGCTGTGCGCCGACGGCGCCGAGTGTTACCGCGACCTCGGCGTGCCCGAGCGCACCCGGCACTTCACCGTGCAGGCGCTGGCCGGGCTGCGCGGCGAGGCGTACCAGCGCTCGCACGGGTTGCGGCTCGCGGTGGGCGCCCAGGCCGAGTTGCGCGCGGGCGAGGTCGAGGCGGCGTGCGCGGCGGGCCGGCAGGCGCTGGAGATCGCCGACCGCGTGCACTCGTCCCGCAACGCGGCCTACCTCAACAACCTGCTGGTCGGCCTCAAGCCCTACGCCGACGTCCGAGCGGTCAAGGACTTCACCGACCGCGCGCGCTTGGTCGCCGGCATCACCGCCTGACCCGACGGTGGTGGATCCGTTCCCAAAAAACGCCGCAGGCCCGACATTTTCATGTCGGGCCTGCGATCCAAGTAGCGGGGACAGGATTTGAACCTGCGACCTCTGGGTTATGAGCCCAGCGAGCTACCGAGCTGCTCCACCCCGCGTCGGTGAACCCAACTGTACGCCATCGCGGACGCGCCCGTGACCAATATCCGCGACGCCCGGCCCGGCCGGCCGCGCACGGCCGCCCTCGAGCACCGACTCCCTTGCGGGAAAAGGCCGTTCCCGCCCGATTCGACCCGGTGGCAATCGGCGACGGGCACGATATGGTTCCGGGCCGTAGAAGGCGGGTCGCCTACCGGGGGCGGGCCGATGTGCGCCGGCGACAGCCGCGGCAGCGGCGGAGCGGGGTGTGTCCCGAGATGACCGAGAGATCCGGTTGCCCGTACGTGGCCCTGTCCGGCCCACGCTTCGAGACCGACCCGGCCGGGCTGTACCGCGAGTTGCGCGAACAACACGGCGCGGTGGCACCGGTCGTGCTGGAGGGCGGCGTGCGGGCGTGGCTGGTCCTGGGCTACGCCGAGGCGCTGGCCGTGCTGCGCGACCCGGAGCTGTTCTCGCACGACTCGCGGTTGTGGCGCGACCGGATCAAGGGCCTGGTCCCGGCCGACTGGCCGCTCGCGTCGATGGTCGAGTATCGCCCGTCGATCCTGTGCACCGACGGGGCCGAGCACCGCCGGCACAGCACGGCCGTCGCGCACAGCCTCGGCCGCATCGACCGGCGGGCCTTTCGCGGCGAGATCGAGCACATGGCCGACTCGCTGATCGACACGTTCGTCGCCCGGGGCGAGGCCGATCTGCTCACGGAGTACGCGCAGCGGTTGCCGCTGCTGGCGATGGGCCGGTTGATCGGCCTGTCCGCCCTGGAGGGACCGCACCTGGTCCGGGTGATCAACGGACTCTTCGACGGCGGCCCGGACGCACCCGAACATCAGCGGGTCCTGCTGCGCATGCTGACCGACCTCGTCGAGGCCAGGCGCGTCACGCCGGGCGCGGACATCGCGTCCTGGCTGATCGAGCACCCCTCCGGGCTGACCGACGCCGAGGTGATCGAGGACCTGCTCGTGATCACCCCGACCGAGCCCACCGTCAACTGGATCGGCAACGCGCTGCGCATCCTGCTCACCGACCACACGCTGCACGCGTCCCTCACCGGTGGCCGGCGAACCACCGACGAGGCGCTCGACGAGGTGTTGTGGCTGGACCCGCCGATGCAGAACGTGGCGGGCCGCTGGGCCACCGAGGACACCCTGCTCGGCCGCACCGCGATCCGCGCCGGCGACTTCCTGGTCCTGGGCCTGGCGGGCGCCAACGCCGATCCCGCCGTGCGTCCGCCCGGCACCGAGCTGACCGGCAACCGGGCGCACCTGGCCTGGGGCGGCGGCCCGCACACGTGCCCGTTCCAGGGGCCCGCGCGGCTGATCGCGCAGACCGCGGTGGACACCCTCCTGGACCGGCTGCCCGACATCCGCTTGGCCGTCCCGCCGCGCAAGCTGACCTGGCAGGCATCCCCGTGGATCCGCGGCCTGACCGAGCTGCCGGTCGTCTTCACCCCGGATCAGCCCGTACACGGCGGCACCCCCTGGCCGGAGCCGGCCGCCGCCACGCCACCCACGCTCGACCCGCCGCCCCCGGCCCCCGCCGAGCCGGCCC
Organism: Embleya australiensis; assembly: GCF_051903075.1. NCBI lineage: Bacteria > Bacillati > Actinomycetota > Actinomycetes > Kitasatosporales > Streptomycetaceae > Embleya > Embleya australiensis. Next base: position 4,117,492 of record NZ_CP182422.1, on the reverse strand, counting down.
CCGAGTCCGCACCCGAGCCCGGCCCGGCCGCAGACCCGCCCCCGACCGCCCCGACCACCTCCACCGCGTGGTGGAGCCCGTCCCGCTGGCTCCGCAACCGCTGACCCCACCCCGCGCCCACCCCCGAGTCCCCACATCCGCCCCGCCGCCGGCCGGCGACCGTCTAGGGTCGAAGGCCGGAGGTGTGCTGATGACGTTGACCTATGACGTGGTGGTGATCGGCGGCGGCATCGTCGGGCTCGCCACCGCCTACGCGCTCACCGAACAGGACCCGGGGCGCACCGTCGCGGTCGTCGAGAAGGAGACCTCGTGGGCGGCCCACCAGACGGGCCGCAACTCGGGCGTGATCCACTCCGGCCTGTACTACCGCCCCGGCAGCCTCAAGGCCCGCTTCGCCGTCGAGGGCGCCCGGCGGATGGTCGACTTCTGCATCCGGCACAGCATCGCGCACGACGTCCCGGGCAAGCTCGTGGTCGCCACGAGCGTGCATGAACTCCCGCGCCTGCGCACCCTGTTCGAGCGCGGCCTGGCAAACGGCGTACCGGTCGCCGAGCTGACCACCGAGCAGGTCCGCGAACACGAACCGCACGTGTTGTCCGTCGGCGGGCTGCACGTGGCCTCCACCGGCATCGTCGACTACTTCGACGTGTGCCGAACCCTGGTCCGCCTGCTGCACGAACGCGGCGTCTCGCTGCGCACCGGCGCGGAGGTGGTCGACCTCGCCGTACACGCCGACGAGGTGGTCGTGCAGACCCGCCTCGGCGAGCTGCGCGGCCGGGTCCTGGTCAACTGCGCGGGGCTGTACAGCGACCGGATCGCCGCCCTCGCCGGCGACCCGCCGCCGGTCCGGATCGTGCCCTTCCGCGGCGAATACCACGAACTGGTGCCCTCCCGGCGCGGCCTGGTGCGCGGCCTGGTCTATCCCGTGCCCGATCCCGCCTTCCCGTTCCTGGGCGTACACCTGACCCGGGGCATCCACGGCGACGTGCACGTCGGGCCGAACGCGGTCCTGGCACTGCGCCGCGAGGGCTACTCGTGGGCCCGGATCGCGCCGGGCGAGCTGGCCGCGACGCTCGCCTACCCGGGCATGTGGCACATCGCCCGCCGGCACTGGCGCTACGGCGCGGGCGAGTTGCTGCGCTCGGTGGCCAAGCCGGCGATGGTGCGCGAGGTACAGCGGCTGCTGCCCGAGGTGACCTCGGCCGACCTGGTCCGGGCGCCCGCCGGGGTGCGCGCCCAGGCGGTGCGGCCCGACGGCGAGCTGGTCGACGACTTCCTCATCACCGGCGGCCGGCGCACGGTCCACGTGTTGAACGCGCCCTCCCCGGCGGCCACCGCCTCGTTGCCGATCGGCGACGAGATCGCGAAGCGTGTCGCGGAACGGCTGGGCGAACTCGCCAAACCGTAGTCGCCCGTGGATCATGGTCGCCGGCCTGCCGATCGGGGGAACCGCCTTGGCCGTGAGACCCGTAGTCCTGCGCGCACTGCTCGCGGGCGTCGTACTGCTGTTGTGCGCACCGCTGTTCGCGCCGCTGTTCGGCGGCGCGACGCCGGCCCGCGCGGACACCCCGGGGGCGCGGTTGACCGTCTCCCCCGGCGGGCCGCTGCGGCCGGGCGACGTGGTGACGGTCCGGGGCACCGGCCACACCGGCTGCCCCACCGGGCGGATCGACCTGATCGGCTTCGACGCGCGGCTGCGCACGAACGTCGAGGGCGCCGACCGCCTGATCGCGGCGGACGTACCGCTGGATCCCGACCACGGCTTCACCGTGCGCTTCACCCTCGACCCGCCGGTCTACCTCGGCAACCAGGGCTTCCGGACGTTGTGCACGAACCGGGGCGCGGAGCCGTTCGCCCCGCCGCTGGCGCAGACCACGTTCGAGTATCCCGCGAGCGAGCAGGGCAACCCGAACGGCTTCCCCGCGCCGGGTCCGCCGCCCGCGAACCTGGCGAGCCGGCGCCTGGTGGTCGAACCGGCCGACGCCGGGCCCGACCGGGTGGTCACCGTCTGGACCGACCTGCGCTGCGGCGCGGCCACCGCCAACCACAACGGCGCACTCCGGTGGGACGGCCGCTTCGTCACCACGTTCTACGCCCCCGCCGAGCCGACCAAGACCCGGGCACTGCGGGTGCACCTCCCGCAGACACCCACCCGGGGCACCCACCGGCTCTCGGTGGCCTGCCTCTCCGACGACGCCCGGTTCGGCGTGGTGGACGCCGGCGTGACGCTCGACGCCCAAGTGGCCTTCGCCCCCGCCACGTTCACCCTGTCCGCCCCGCGCGCCGGCGACGGTGACCGGATCCGGGCGAGCGGGGCCGGGTTCACCGGCTGCGCCGCCCCGATCGACGGCGCGCCGGCCGAGGTGGCGCTGCGGCGCGGCGACCGGGTCGTGGCCCGGGTGCCGGTCGGCGCCGACGGGCGGATCGACGCCGAGCTGACCCTGCCCGCCGACCTCCCGGAGGGGCCGACCGAACTGACGGTCGGCTGTACCGCCGAACGGCTCGACGGCACGGTGCGCTTCGCGTTCACCGTGCCCCCGGGCACCCGCACGGCGGACGCCCTCGCGCCACGCCCCGCCGACCGCGCCGACTCCGCCCTCGACCTGCCCTCCCCCGGCGACCTCCTCGACCACCCCGGCCCGCTGGTGGTGGCCGGCGCCGGCACCGCGCTCGCCCTGCCGCTGGTGGGGTTCGCCGCCGAACTCTTCAACAAGACGATCGAGGAGAACCGGCTGCGGATCCGGCGCCGACTGCGGCCGGGGGCGGCGCGACCACGCTCGATGCCGCGTGCGCCCCGACTCCAGGTGCTCGTCTTCCTCGTGTTGTCCGCGCTGTGCACGGTCGCGGTCGAGCCGACGATCGGCTTCGACCGGGCCACGTACGCGCTGGCGCTGTCCATGCTGATCGCCGTCCCGCTGACCGTGCTCGCCTACTCGGGGCCGGCCGAGCTGTACCGTCGCCGGCTCTCCCGCATCCGCGCCTTCCCGCAGCTGATCCCCGGCGCGCTGGTGGTCGCGGTGCTGCTCGGGGCGGTGTCGCGGACCGCGCATCTGGTGCCGGGTTACGTGTACGGCCTGTTCCTGGCCTTCACCCACGCCGGGCTGCGGCAACTGCCCGCGCGCGAGGAGGGTCGGGCCACCGCGCTCGGCGCGTGGGCACTGGCCGGCCTCGGTGCGGCGGCGTGGGTGGGGCGGATCCCCGTCGAGCGGGTGCTGGCCGGCGACGACTCCCCGGCCTTCGGCTGGGTGCTGGCGGAGAACGTGCTCACCCAGATCTACATCGCCGCGATGATCGGCCTGGTCTTCGGCCTGCTGCCGATCACCTGGCTGGACGGGCAGTTGATCTGGCGGTGGAATCGGTGGGCCTGGGCGGCGGTGTACGCGGTCGCGGTGTTCCTGTTCCTGCTCACCCTGCTCGACCCGACCGGGGTCACCACCGGCGCGACGCGGCAGATGTGGATGCGGGCGGTGTGGGTGTTCGGCGCGTTCTGCCTCGTCTCGGTCGGCTTCTGGGCGGTGTTCCGGCTGCGCCCGGCGCCGCCGCCCGGACCGCCGGGGCCGTGGGGGACGCCGCCCGGGCCGTGGGGGACGCAGTCGGGCTCGGGAGCGCCCGGGCCGGCGACCGCGCCGGGATCGGGTGTACCCCGGCCGGCGACCGCCCCGCCGCCCATGCCGAACGTGCCGCCGACCGTCGGCCGCTCGTCCCCGCCACCGCCGAATCCCGGTCTGTAAAATCCTGGTCTTATGTCCCCTCTTCCCGTAACCCCTCTGCCCGGCGCCTCGACCGTCCCGGACGTCGCGTCGATCGATCCGGCGGAGCGCCACATGGCGACGGTGCGCAGCTTCACCCCGCGTCGCGGCCGGGTCACCCTCGCCCAGCGGGACGCGCTGGACCGGCTGTGGGCGCGGTGGGGCTTCGACGTCGCGGACCGCCGGCTCGACCTCGGCGAGCTGTTCGGTGACGACCGACCGGTCGTGCTGGAGGTCGGCTTCGGGATGGGCGAGACCACGGCGGCGATGGCCGAGGCCGATCCGGACACCAACGTGCTGGCGATCGACGTGCACACCCCGGGACAGGGCAGCCTGCTGCACGACGCCGAGCGCCGCGGGCTGACGAACATACGGGTCGCCAACGGCGATGCCATCGAACTGCTCCGGGACATGTTGCCGCCCGCCTGCCTGGCCGGCATCCGGATCTTCTTCTCCGACCCGTGGCCCAAGACCCGCCACCACAAGCGGCGGCTGATCCAGCCCTCGTTCGCGGCGCTGGCCGCCTCCCGGCTGGTCCCGGGCGGGATCCTGCACTGCGCGACCGACTGGGCGCCCTACGCGGAATGGATGCTGGACGTGCTCACCGCCGAGCCCGAACTGGTCAACACCGTCGAGGGATACGCGCCCAGACCGCAGTGGCGGCCGGTCACCCGCTTCGAGCAGCAGGGGCTGGCCAAGGGCCATCGCGTCGCGGATCTGCTCTTCCGCCGGCGCTGAGCCGAGGGTCGGTTTTCCCCGGGTCCGCGCGTGCGCGGCCGGCGGCGGGCCGATCCGGGCAGGGTCACCCATACCGACCACGTCACAGCCGACCGAGAGAGGCGCGCCGCGGCCCCGCGCGGCGTTATCGTCACCCCATATGGACGCATCGCAAGGACCCGACACGCCGGCCGGTCCCGTCCCCGCGGACCCCGCCGCGTACGAGTTCGCCCTGTACGAACCCGGACCCGCGGAGAAGTCGTGGCCGCGCCGGCTCGTGGCGAACCAGACCGCGCGAATAACCGCGCTCGTCCTGGCGTTGCTCGGCTGCGCGATCACCATCGCGGTGATGCTCGGCGACACCATCGGCGCCCAGGGCCTCCTGGTCGGCGCGTTGTTGGCGCTGGTGCCCACCCCGCTGGTGGTGAGCGCGATCGTGTGGCTGGGTCGGGTCCGGCCGCTGCCCTGGAAGAGCCTGCTCTTCGCGTTCGCGTGGGGCTCGTGCGCGGGCGCCCTGGTCGCGCTGCTGGCGAACAGTTGGTCGTTCGACAAGCTGATGGACCTCAAGGGCCAGGAGGACGCCGAACTGCTCGGGCTGACCATCGTGGCGCCGGTGGTCGAGGAGTGCGTCAAGGGGCTCGCGGTCGTGCTGCTGTTCGTGACCGTACGGCGGGAGTTCCGCGGCGTGCTGGACGGGCTGATCCCGGCCGCGATCAGCGCCGCGGGCTTCGCGTTCACCGAGAACGTCCTCTATTTCGGCCGCGAGTTCGCGGCGAGCGAGGACAACGGCGACGGCCTGGGCACCACGTGGGGCGTATTCATCGCCCGGGGCATCATGTCGCCGTTCGCGCATCCGCTGTTCACGTCGATGATCGGGCTCGGCTTCGGCCTGGCGGTCCTGGCCCGCTCGCGGCCCGCGCGGATCCTGCTCCCGCTCGCCGGGTACGTGTGCGCGGTCGGGCTGCACGCGTCCTGGAACGGCTCGGCCACCCAGGGACTGGCGTTCCTCGGGGTGTACTTCCTGGTGATGATGCCGATCCTCGGCGCGCTGATCTGGTACACGGTGATCGTGCGGCGGGACCAGTTGCGGGCGGTCGAGGACGAGTTGCCGGGCTATGTCGCGGCGGGCTGGTTCCGGCCGCACGAGCCGCTGCTGCTGTCCTCGATGGCGGACCGCTCGCGCGCGCTGCGCACCGCGCGGACCACGCTGGGGCCGGAGGGCGTCGCGCGGCTGCGCGCCTATCAGGCCGATGCCACGCTGCTCGCCGAGCTGCGACGGCGCGCGGGTCGGTCGCGGCGCGGTCCGGCGCCGGAGTACCCCGGGCAGGAACGGGAGTTGCTGGATCGGGTGTGGGCGGCCAAGCCGGCCGTCGCGCGGGTGATCGACCACACGATGCCGTCGCCGAGGTGGCGCTACGTCAAGCCGCCGCCGGGGATGCCGCCGTGGGGGCCGCCCGGGGGGATGCCCTACGGCGCGCCGGGCGGTTGGGGCGCGCCGGGGTGGGGTGCGCCGGGGACGATGCCGTACGGAACGCAGCCGGGGGCGGCACCCTACGGCCCGCAGACAGGCGTGGCACCCTACGGCCCGCAGACCGGCATGGCGCCCTACGGGGCCCCGCCCGGTGTCGCCCCGTACGGCCCGCCGCCCGGTGTGAATCCCTTCGGCGCGCCGCCGCCCGGGTGGGTGCCGCCGGCCCGGCATCCCGCCGCGCATCCCGCGTGGGGTCCCGTACCGCCGAGCGGCCCGCCGCCGTGGGGCCCGCCCCGGCACGCGGCCAACGGCGCCCGGGCCGACCTTCCCGCCCAGTCGACCGCGCCGTGGGGCGCGCCCCCGGCGCAGGTGAACGGCGGCGTCCCCGCCCCGGCCGAACCGCTGGGCCCACCGGCCTGGTACGCCCGCCCCGGCGACTCCCCGAAGCCGCCCGCCGACCCGACCCCGCCCGCGGGAGCCGCCTAGGACGTGTCGCTATGGCCCGGCCCCACGACTCGCAGCCGTAATCGGGCCGGGCCGACCCCCGTGCGACCATGACCGGGTGCATATCTCGACCACCTACATCCCCACCGAGGCCGACATCGCGGAGGGCGTGCTCGCCTTCCGCCGCGGCCTCTTTCGCGGACTGCTCGGCGCCGGTGCGGTGCTCTCGGCCCTCGGGGTGGTGCTGGTGACCCGGGCCCTGCTGAGCGGCACCACGGTGTTGTGGCCGTCGGCCTTCGTGGGCTTCGGCGTCGCGATGTTGGCGCTGCGGTTCTGGGCGCCGATCCAGGCCGCCCGGCAGAACAAGCACATGCACGGTGTGCCCTGCGAGGTCACGCTGACCGACGAGGAATTCGTCACGACGCTCGGCGGAACCCGCAGCGAGACGCCGTGGAGCACCTTCCGCAAGATCCGCCGCGTGGACACCCAGTGGATCTTCGAGTTCGGTCCCACCCAGGCGGTGACCATTCCGAGGCGGGTCTTTACCGACGCGGAAAACCTCGAACTGGAGACGTTTATCCACAGCCGGGGCCGGGCAGCGCGCTGATCTTCCACAAGGAAGATCCACATCCTGTGGAAAACCTGTGCGCAACGGCATTCGGCGCACCGAAGCCGCTCGAAATGGCGAGAAACAATGCCGATTCGACCTGATCGGGTGCGTTTATCCGGTTGCGTGCACACCAATGGCTTTCGTCCATCGGGCATTTCCCACATCAACCACAAAGGCGACCTCTCGCGAGGTCGCCTTCGGGTCCTGCCGGTGGTCCGTCAGCGGCTGCCGACCGCCTCGGCCACGTGCGTGGGGACGACGGTGGCACCCTCGGTGGCCTTCACGATCGTCGTGCCCTCGACCTGCTCCGCCTGCTCGGTCGGGTCCGCCTGCTCGGCCTGCTCCGGCACCGGCACCCCCCGCAGCAGCCAGGTCGCGCCGAGCGCCGCCAGCGTCAGCAGCACCGCGCCGCCGAGGGTGGCGTACTGCATACCGTGCGTGAAGGCGTCCCGCGCGGTATCGAGCAGGTGCTCCCCCGCCCCGCCGGAGACCCGCCCGGCGGTCGCGCTCGCCGCCGCCAGCGTGTCGTTCGCCGCGTGCACCGCGTCGGCCGGCACCCCGTCGAACGTCGCGTCGCGCATGTCCCGCCCGTACACCGCGTCGGCGACGCTGCCCAGGACCGCGATGCCCAGCGCCCCGCCCAACTCGCTGCCGGTCTCCGAGGTGGCCCCCGCCGCACCGGCCCGCTCCGGCGGCGCCGAGGTCAGCACCATCTCGGCGGTCAGCGTGGTCGCGATCAGCACCCCGGCGGCAACCAGACCCGCGCCGACCAGGACCACGACCAACGGCGTACCCGGACGGGCCTGGCTCATCACCACGAAGCCGGCCACCGACAGGAGCAGGCCACCGCAGATCAGGAACCCGGGCCGCACCTTCTTGGCCAGGATCCCGGAGACGGTGAGCGCCACCGTGATCCCGGGCATCACCGTGAGCGACCACAGCGCCGCCGTCAACGGCCGCATGCCGAGCACGAGTTGCATGTACTGGGTGTTGAACAGGGCCGAACCCATCAGCGCCACGGCGGCGATCACGTTGACCGCGATCGAGGCGCTGAACGCCCGGTTGCGGAACAGCGCGAGGTCGATCAGCGGGTCGGCGACGGTGCGCTGCCGGCGCACGAAGAGGTATCCGACGACCAGCCCGACCACGATGCTCGCCAGGTACAGCGGCGTCGCACCCTCGGCCGCCGTTTCCTTGATCCCGTAGATCACCGCGAGCACCGACACCAGCGAGAGCCCGGCACCGACCAGGTCGAGCCGACCGGCCGCGGCGTCCTTGAACTCCGGGAGCAGGAACGGACCGACCGCGAGCAGCAGCACCATCGCCGGCACGTTGAGCAGGAACGCCGAACCCCACCAGAAGTGGTCGAGCAGCAGGCCGCCGGCCACCGGGCCCAACGTGGCGCCCGCGGTCAGCGCGGCGGTCCAGATCGCGATCGCGGTCCGCCGCTGAGCCGGGTCGTGGAAGAGGTTGCGGATCAGCGCCAGCGTGGAGGGCATCAGCGTCGCACCGGCCACACCGAGCAGCGCCCGGGTGGCGATCAGCATCTCGGGGCTGTTCGCGAAGGCCGCGGCCACCGAGGCGGCGCCGAACGCCGCCGCGCCGATCAGCAGCAGTCGGCGGCGGCCGATCCGGTCGCCGAGCGCGCCCATCGTGATCAGCAGACCGGCCAGCAGGAAGCCGTAGATGTCCATCATCCAGAGCTGCTGCGGAGCGGTCGGCTCCAGGTCCTCGCTGATGAACGGAAGCGCGAAGTACAGCACGCCCATGTCCATCGACACGAGCAGGAGCGGGAGGAGCAGGACCGTCAGGGCGATCCATTCCTTACGGCCGGCCTTGGCTGCGGTGGAGGTCATGACAGGAACAGTACAAGCGTCTAAGACGCTTGTCTATGACGCTTGTATAAAAAACTGGCGGTCGGCTCCCGAGGGGTTCCCGCCCCGCCCGCAGCGGGTACCCGGATGCCGTGCGGGGGCACCGACTCCACTCCCGAACGAAGGACGGCGACATGAGTGACGAGCGCATTCCCGTGGACGAGATCCCGGAGGGCGACCGACCGAGGATGGACCTGCGCAGCGGCGCCGAGACCCCCGTGGACCCCGAGGACCTCGTCCTGGCGGAGGGCAAGGACCTGACCGAGAAAAACATCGAAGAGGCCCGCCGCAAGCTCGCCGAACTGGGCCCGGCCGCAGTAGAACGCGTCGTCCCCTGACCCCGACCCCGCAGCCCACAACGAAAACTTCAGCCGTGTGGATGGCAAGGCGCCGTTCCGGACGCGTCAGCGTCCGGAACGGCGCCTTGGGCGCATTTCGACCGGGCGGACCTGATACACACCCCGGTCCCGGTCCCGCTGCTCCTCGGCCACCTGGAGCGCGATCAGGATCTCCAGCGCGCTCCAGGCCATGCCGAGCATGCCGAGCCCGACGAAGAGCATCGCCCACACCCAGAACCAGGTGTGCGCCCAGACGCCGAGCAGCGCGACCATCGCCGCGACGATGGTCAGGGCCAGCAGCACGCCGGTGCGCGCGGCGGCGTTTCTCGCGCCGTCCGGAAGCCTGGCCATGGCCGGTCCTTCCTTCCGCCGAGTGTCCGGTCGATCCTCGCCTGCCCCCTGTGCGGCGAACGGAACCCGCTCAGGCGTCTTCGTCCGGGAATCGATGGAACTCCCGCCAGGTCTCCCAGATTCCCGGCACGGTACCCGAACCGTAGGAGCGCTCCGGCCAGTTGGCCGGCGGCAGTCCGGCGGGGTTGGCGCCGACGTTGGCGCCGTACCAGAGGTCGTGCCGACGGCGCGCGAAGTACCACGTGCCGTCCCGGCGTTCGTACACGTCGCGGTACAGGATCGCCTGGTGCAGCCAGCGCGGCCCCTCCTGGATCTCCCCCTTGCAGTACACGTGTCCGGTCGCGTGGTCCGCGTCGAGGAGATCGATCACGTGGGTGCCCACGTTGAGGATGGTCACCCCCAGGGGCGCGAGTTGGGTCGCGAACGACGCGCGCAGCGCCGCGTGTCCGCTCTCCTCCCGGGTCACCCGCACGTCCGGCACGAACAACGCGCACAGTGCGTCCAGGTCCCGGCTGTCCAGGGCCAGCGCGTAGCGGGCGGCCAGTTGACGGATCTGTTCGTAGGCGAGGAGTCGTTGTACGTCGTCCATGGACCGACACCCTGTCAGGCGGACACGCGGGCGATCTGCTGCGGGTTGTACACGACCTCGACATAGGACCAGCGGCCCTCGCCCGCGTAGTGCAGCACCACGTTGACGTCCAGACCGACGTCGGCCCCCTCGGCGCGGAGCAGGACGGCGGCCCGGTTCCCGTCGACGAGGCGCAACACGACGCGGTAGCCGGTGAACGGCGAGCGGCGCACCCCGTCCAGGATGTACGCGTGCAGCGCGTGCCGGCCCTCGACGAAGCCGACCACGTGGTCGCGCACCCGCACCTCGTCGGTGAACAGCGCCGCGACCGGCGCCCAGTCGCCGTGGGCGGGGGCCGCGGCAAGTCGGCCGGCGAAGTCGGCGAGGGCCCGCTCCACCTCGGCCCGCTCGGCGGCGCGGGGCATCGGCTCGGGTGCCCAGCCGACGATCCCGCGCAACTCGCCGCCGTCGGCCCCGGCGACCGCGCCGCCCGCGGCCCGCCAGCGCGCGATCATCGCGTCGGCGTCGTCGCCGTTGTGGAACTCGCCCACCGTCTCGAAACGATCGCCGATCCGACGCAGGATCTCCGTCCCGGGCAGTGTGTAGCGGGTGGTGCCGCCGGTGGGGTCGGGCAGGTTGTGCCAGACGTAGCGGCAGACCAGGTCGCCGTCGATCATCGTCCACTCGGTGAACCGGGACACCTCGGGAGCCGGGTCGGCACCGCCGATCCGCGCGAGTGCCGCCGCCATCTTGTCCCGGCTGCCGCCCATCGTGCCTCCCCGCAGTCGTCCGGCGAACCCGGCCGCGCGCAAGGATCCGGGCGCAGGTCGCCTCCGGTCCGCGTGATCCTGCCCGCGCCCCGTCGCGAAGTCCAGCCCCGACACGATCGTCGGAACGGAACCGTCGCCGGCTGGTATACGTATTACCGGTCGCAACCAGCCGGCCGGGCTCCGACGCGAGCACGAGACGAAGAAGAAGCGGAGGGGACGCGAGTGATCCGGTACCGGGTCCGGGTGGACTTCTACCAGGACGTCCCGCCGGACCGGCCCCCGACGGGGTACGTGGGCTCGTTGCTCTCGGGCGACTTCGCGGGACCCGCGCTGCCGCGCGGCGGCGACTCCATCTCGGCGATCCCGCTGGGCGGTGCGCACATAGGGCCGTGGACCGGCGGTCCCTACATGATGGTTCACCGGGTCGAGCACCACCCGGTCCCCGTCGACGGCGAGGGACACATAGTGGAGTGGTGGGAGCAGTACCCCCAGCCCTCCGTGCACGTGGTCGTCAACGCCGAGTGGCCGGACACCGAGGAGTCCGAGCACGAGTTGATGAACCTGTACGAGGAGCAGAGCTGGAGCTCGTTCCCGGCGGGCCCGGAGAACCCGTTCCTGCCGGTGGCGGCGGCGGCCGACTTCTAGGCCCGGTGCTTCCGGCTCGTTCCACCCGTGACGCGGCGGGCTATCCCTTGGGCTTCTTGTAGCCCGCCGTGTCCACCGATGCCAGGATCTTGTTCAGGTCGGCGTCGTATTCGCGGGACAGGCCCGCCGTGGAGAACGAGATCACCGACTGCGGCAGCCACCACAGTTGCGGCTGGAACGAGTCGCCGCTCTTGCAGGTCACGCTGTACGACGCGTACTCGTACTTGAGGCTGACCTTGCTCGGCTCGGCGAGCTTCTTGCCCTCCGACTTGCTGGTCGGCGCCGCGGTGTCCTCGGGCTTGGTCACACAGGTCGGCGCGGTACCCAGGGTCCAGCCCGCCGGATCCTTGAAGTCAACCTTGCGCTGATCGTTCTTGCCCACCCAGATCCGCAGCCCCGCGCGCTCGCAGGTGGTGCGCTGGGCGGCGGGCGTGGCGGTCGGCAGCACGCACACCTCCGTGTCGCTGACCTCCTTGAGCTCCCACGTGCTGGGCACCGCGAACTTCACGCCCTTGATGTCCTGGGTGAAGCCGCCCGGTTTGCCGGTGAGTTTCGGCGGTTGCACGACGGGGCTGTTGGTGTTCTTCCCCGCCTTGGGCTTGTCGTCGCCGCCGCCGCGCAGCGCGACCACCGCGCCCGCGCTGATCGCCACCACCGCCACCGCGCCGCCGATCATGATCGCCAGGCGTTTGCGGCCCGGGCGACCGCCGCCGGTGCCGCCCTGCTGCCGGGTCGCGGCCCGACCGGTCGGCGGCGGCGTGTGTCCGCCGTGGGTGGCCGGGGGTGGGGTGAACGTGCCGGAGGCGGGCGGCTGGTGGTGGCCGGCCGGATAGCCCTGGCCGGTGCCGCCGTACTGCCCGGAGTGCGCCCCGTACGCGCCGGACTGCGCGGCGGGGACACCGTGCGTCCCGGAGGGCGCCCCGTACGCCCCCGACTGCGCCGCGGGCGCGCCGTGCGTCCCGGAGGAGTCGCGGTACAGCGGCGGTTGGGTCGGCGAGGCGCCGTAGGGGTCGTGCGTGGGGGTGTTGTACGCGGCCGGCGGCGGGGTCTGCGGTGGTACGACCGGCGCGCCGAACGCGGCGGTGCCGCCGGAGCGCGCGGGCCCGCGCGGCGCCTCGTACACGCGCGGCGGCGGGGTCTGCGGCACCTGCTGCTGCGACTGCTCCTGCACCTGCCACGGGCCGCCGGAGGCCGGCGTGGTCCACAACTGGCCGATCAGCGACGTCGCGTCGGCGACCGGGTCGAGCGAGGGCGCCGCGCCGGTGCCGAGCGCGCCGCGCCACACGTGGGTGACCGAGGCCAGCAACTCCCGGGCCTGCGGCCGGTAGTGCGGCTCCTTGTCACCCGCGCGCTTGACGATCAGCCGCAATACGTCCGGTACGCCGGAAAGGTCGGCCTCCTCCTGGAGCACCCGCAGTGCGACGACCTCGGGCGCGCCCGTACCGAACGGGATCACCCCGGTGGCCGCGTAGGTGACCAGCATCGCCCACGCGTACACGTCGGCGGCCGGCGTGCTGTCGTGGCCCTTGAAGCGTTCCGGGCTCATCCACGCCGGCGAGCCGATCATCATGCCGGTGCGGGTCAGCCCGCTGTCCTCCATCGACCGCGCGATGCCCAGGTCGAGCACGCGCGGTCCGGCGGGCGAGCAGATGATGTTCTGCGGCTTGAGGTCGCGGTGGATCACATCGGCGTCGTGCAGCGCGACCAGCGCCTCGGCGAGCCCGGCCGCGAGGCCCATCAGCTCGTCGCCGCGCATCGGACCGCCCTGGTTCACCCGCTTGTCCAGGGTCGGCCCCGGCACGTACTCGGTGGCGAACCACGGTGTCTCGGCGTCGACATCCGCGTCGAGCACGGGTGTGGTGCACGTGCCCTTGATCGCGCGCAGCAGGTTGACCTCGCGCGTGAACCTGGCCCGGAACTCGGGATCGTCGGCGTACTGCGCGTGCACCACCTTGACCGCGACGCGGCGCTCCAGGCTGTCCAGCCCCGCGTAGACCGCGCCCATGCCACCCGCGCCCAGTCGACCCGTGATCCGGAACGGTCCGATGTGCTGCGGATCGCCCGGACGCAATTGACGTATCTCGGCGCCGCCGTCGGCCGTCATGGACGTGCCTCCCGTGTTGGTTCGCCGGCCCGCCGCTGCGGCCGTACCGGGATGGAATCCTCTCATCCGGTCTTGTGACCTCCCCAGGGCACCGGCTGGTTCCCCGTTCGGGGGAAAAGGCTCGCCTTACCCGTGGGTGGGCGTGATAGGCCAACGGGTGCGCCGGGTGTGGCAACACCGCGGCGTGCGGCGAGCGTTGCCACACCGCACCGGTTGGCAGGCATCCGCCGGATCGCACCGCTTCCACGACGAAGGGCCGGACATGAGGATCGTCGTCGACTTCGACAAGTGCAAGAGCAACGCGCTGTGCATGGCCGAGGCACCCGAGGTGTTCGAGGTACGGGAGGACAACTTCCTCTACATCCTGAACGAGAATCCGAGCGAGGAGTTGCGGCCGCAGGTGGAAGAGGCGATCCGGGTCTGTCCGACCCGGGCCATCTCGATCCTGGATTGAGCCGGCGCGGCCCGGGGCGGGAGTTGCCCGCCCCGGGCCGATCACGGCTCAGGAAGGGTCGTTCGGGCGGTCCGGGGCGGCGCCCCGGCTCGACTGCCAACGGTCGCGGGCGTTGCGGGCCATCGTGGTGGACGCGCCCCGGGCACCCTGCACCATCGCCGCCGAAGCGTTGCGGGTGACCGACCAACCCCGGGCGAGCAGCTTGACGTTGACCACCACGGTGCCGGCGGTACGGTCGTGCCACGTGCGCCGGCGCGGGCCGAGCACGGCCAGCGGGTCCAGGAAGCCGACCAGGGCGAGCAGGGCGAACAACCCGGCCGTGCCCCACTGGCGGAGCGCCACCTCGTACCAGGTGAGCAGGACCGCGGCCCACGGCACCACCACGGCCACCAGCGTGCGCCGAGCCGCCCGCCAGGCGCCGACCGGCACCCGGCCGCGAACGGCCTGTGCCGATGTGCCCGCCGGGACCACCTTCGCGCCGACCATGATCTTGCCCAGCGTGCGGCCGAACCTGGCGTGCATGTACCAGTCGTAGAGCGCGGGCACCAGGAGATGGGCGAGGACCAGCAGAAGCAGCAGCGTCTTGGTGGTCGACCACAGCCCGTCCACCGCCTCCAGCGGCGCCCGTTGCGCCTCGCCGGCGCGCCCGAACACCACGTCCAGGAAGGAGTCGCGGACCACCTTCGTGGGCAGGTCGGCGGCCTTGCCCTGGATGTAGTGGTAGGCCAGGAACCACAGCGGCAGCACCAGGGCGGTGGTGAGCAGGTAGTCCACGGTGCGGGCGATCAGCCGCATGGTCCGGGAGGCGAGCGGGAGTTCGCCGGGCGCCGCGGGCTCGACGCCCGTCGCGGGGTAGGACTGCGGGGGTACCGGTGCGGAGTAGGACGGGGCGGGTGCGGGGTAGGACTGCGGTGGTGCCGGCGGGTGGGCGGGGCCGGGCGGTTGCGCCTGGTCCGGGATCGGGCCCGGTGCGGTGACGGGTGCTTGGTGCCAGGACAGGTGTGGATCACCGTCGACGGAAGGTTGGTCCCCGTACGGCGACCCCGGCCCGCGTGGCGGCTGAGGAATCGTCATGACCGGGACCGTATCGCGCAGATCGTCCCTTCCACCGGGCCGTGGGGGGAGTCGGGGGCACGCGGCGCGCAAAACGGCCGGGTCGCGCCGGGTCCGAGTGCCGTCGAATCGCGTGCAGTTGCCCCGGGTGCCGTTGGGCCGATCGGGCGATCCGGGTGCTCAGCCCTTGAGTTCGCCCAGTGTCACATCGACCGTGGCCTTGTTGCCATTGCTGCCGCGCAGCAGGTTCACCTTGACCCTGTCCCCCGGCTGCTTGCCACCCAGCACCTCGGACAGGGTCGAGACGTCGGTGACCGCCTGGTCGTCGATCGTGGTGATCACGTCGCCGATCTGGATGCCGGCGGCCTTCGCGGCGCCGCCGTCCTGGATCGAGACCACGCCGACGCCCGCGGCCCGGCCGTTCGGGCCGGCCACGGTACGGACGGTGACGCCGAGGGCGGCCTTGCCGGAGTTGTCCACCTTGCCGTTCTTGATGATCTGGTCGGTGATCGACTTGACCGTGTTGGCCGGGATCGCGAAGCCGATGCCCGGCGCCGCGCCACCGTTGGCCTCGGGGTCGGTGGCGGCCAGGGTCGGGATGCCGATCACCTGGCTGTCCAGGTCGACCAGGGCGCCGCCGCTGTTGCCGGGGTTGATCGCGGCCGAGGTCTGGATGGCGCTGGAGATGGTGGCGCCCGGCGAGCCGGAGGTCTCCGGTTCGCTGACAACGCGGCCGACGGCGGAGACGATGCCCTCGGTAACACTGGAGTCCAGGCCGAGCGGGTTGCCCATGGCCATGGTGATCTGACCGACCTGGAGCTTGCTCGAATCGGCGAACCGGGCGGGCTTGAGATCGGGGGGCGGACTGTCGAGGCGGATCACCGCGAGGTCGTCCGGGGCGAAGGCGGCGACGAGCTTGGCGGTGACCGACTTGCTCGCGTTCGGGAGGGTGACCTCGAACGAGGTGTCCTGGCCGATCACATGGGCGTTGGTGACGATGTTGCCCTTGTCGTCGTAGACGACGCCGGAGCCGAGACCGGACTTCGTGGTGATCTGGACCACCGACGGCAGCACGTTGCGCACCACCTGCTGGTACTGCGCCTGGAGGTCGTTCGCCGGTCCGTTGCCCGGCGCCGCCGAGCCGGAGGCGACGTTGCCGTTGCCGTTGCCGCCGTCCGTGTTCCTCTTCGAGCCGTTGTCGTCGCTGCACCCGCTCACCCCGCCGAGCACGAGCACCGCCGCCGTCACCACGACCGTGACCCGTCGCCGCGTCGTCCTGCCCACGATGTCTCCCTCGGTTCGGCGGCTGCCGCCGGCGACGGCTCGGTTGCCGGTACCGGACCGGGTCCCCCGAGCATTCTTCGTACTAACCCCATTGATGGACTTTTCACCGGGTCGCCGAGCCCCTGCCTCTTTCGCCATGTGCTTGTTCGTGTCAAGTTGGGCCCGCACGTCGGCCCGGTACTCCGGGGCGACGCCGAAGACGCACCGAAGAGCCGGAGAGGTGGGCGGGCGCACGCATGCTGACGCTTCAGGAGATCTCGGACCGGATGGAGATCCAGGACCTGATGGTCCGCTACTCGCACGCGGTGGACACGGGCGACTGGGACGCCCTGGACACCGTCTTCACCGCCGACGCGCTGATCGACTACTCGGCGATGGGCGGCTCCAAGGGCGGCCTGGCCGAGACCAAGGAGTTCCTGGCGTCGGTGATGCCCGGCTTCGGCGCCTACCAGCACCTGATCGCCAACTCGTCGATCACGGTCGACGGCGACACCGCCACGGGCCGCACGATGTGCCACAACCCGATGGTGTTCAAGGGCGAGGACGACGAGACGCCGGGCCCGACGATGTTCTGCGGCCTGTGGTACCTGGACACCTTCACGCGCGTCGACGGCGAGTGGCGCATCTCTGCCCGCAGCGAGGAAAAGTCCTACATGTACATCGCACCAACGGCCTGACCGGGGGCGGCCGGGTCGGGGCGGCCGGGAAAATCCCGGGAGCGGCCGGCGGGGCCGAGGTAGCTTCGAGGCATGATCCGCGAAGCCACCGCAGCCGACATCCCGGCCATCCACGCCCTGGTCCGCGAACTCGCTGACTACGAAAAGCTCCTACACGAGGTCAAGGCCACCGAGGCCCAACTCCACACGGCCCTGTTCGGCCCGACCCCGGCGGCCTTCGCGCTGATCGCCGAGGACGACACCACCGGCGAATCGGTCGGCTACGCCATCTACTTCCTGTCGTTCTCCACATGGGAGGGCGTCCACGGCGTCTACCTCGAAGACCTGTACGTCCGCCCCGGCGCCCGAGGCGCCGGCCACGGCAAGGCCCTCCTCAAGCACCTGGCCCAAATCTGCACCACCAGGGGCTACGCCCGCCTCCAATGGGCCGTCCTCGACTGGAACTCCCCAAGCATCGCCTTCTACGACTCCCTAGGCGCAATCCACGAAAAGGAATGGCTCGGCTACCGCCTGACCGGCGAACCCCTGACCACCCTCGCCACCACCTGACCCACCCCGCAGCGGTTTATGCACGAACGCGGGTAACCCTTGCCCGTCTTGCACCCGCCCTTCTAGCGTCCTCTCCAGGTAGTCGACCAACTACGAAGGGCGACATATGAAACTCTCACGCATCGCCGGCGGCGACCCCGAATGCCGTTCGGGTGACTGTCCGACCGTCTACACGACCGACGAAGATGGCACGATCGCCATTCAGGGCTTCCTCGTGGACCACAAAACGCCCACGACCGAGGCCGTCGTGGCCCTGCCGGAAGAAGTACTCCGGGAGGCCGCGCGTGCACTTGGATGGTGAACGCTGGGCCTCGTTCCTCGACACGTTCGAACGCGAGGCCTTCCGCCTCGAGACACTGCCCTCCTACTCCGTACGTGGCGAGGAACTGGAATACGCGGACTTCATGAGGACCGGGCGCCTGGACCTGCCCGACGACGACCCATGGCTGACCAAGCTCGCCCGCTACCGTGCGGACGGGCGCAAGGTCACCCGGGTCCACATCGTCACGCCTCCCTTGTCCGATTATCTCCGCTACGAATTTGCGGCATACCACTACAACGTCGCGGCCGGTGAAGAAGTCAGGATCCTCGACACGACCCGACAGCGGGACGCCCCGCCCATGCCCTCCGATTTCTGGATGCTCGACGACTCGAAAGTCGTCGATATGCAATACGACGAGCACGGCGTCCAGTTGGCACGCGTCCTTCTCGAGTCCCCGGATCTCGATCGCTATCGGCGGGCAAAAGAATCGGCGCTGAACCTTTCCATCCTCTTCACGGAGTATCTCTCGGATTGAACTTCGACCCGCAGCAGGCAGGCCGGGACCGGTTGCGCCTCGCTTCGGCCCTACGGGCCCTGCGTAGCGCAACCGGACTTTCCGGCGAACGTTTGGCGGCTCGCTGCGGCATGTCGCAAAGCAAAATCTCCAGAATCGAGACCGGGCGCACCCTGCCTACCCTCGTGGACGTGCGACATATCCTGACAGCCCTCGGGGTGGATGCCGCGACTGCCGAGGAGATTCGACGTCTGGCGGAAATCGCAAACACCGAGTACGAGGATGTGCGCACATCGGTCAGACGTGGCCTGCACCACCGACAGCGCGAGCTTGCCATGCTCGAAGCCGGCGCCGACCACGTCCGACACTTCCTGCCGACGATGATCACCGGCCTGCTTCAAACGCCGGAGTACATGCGTCGAGCCCTGTCCCCCACCGTCGATCCGACGGCAGGTGACACCACCAAGATGATGGCCATGAAGCTTGAGCGCCAATCGGTGCTTCACGATCGAGAGAAACGCTTCGACTTCCTCCTGACGGAGTCGGCCACCCGCTGGCAACTTTGCCACCCTTCGGCCATGGCATTGCAGTTGGACCATCTCGTGGCGATATCGAGACTTCCCCGGATTCGACTTCACATACTGCCACTTCGGCAACAGATGAACGACGCCCCGTTCAACACATTTGTCATCTACGACAGCCATCTGGTTACGGTCGAACTGTTCAGCGGTCGACTCATCCTCCGGGCCCCCAAGGATATCGCCTACCATCGAGAGCTGTTCGACTATTTTGCAGCCCGCTCGCTGTCCGGTGATGATGCCCGCCGACAGATCGAATCATGGTCCGAATCCTTTCGACAGCAATCCATGCAGGAACGCGACTGAGGTTGGACACCAGCCTGCGGTTTCCCGTATTCATGGAATACGACTCCGGATCCTATTGAAGGGGATTCCATGGGAAAACACCGCGATCCCGCGACCGATGACGGGCACAAGCCGGAGAAGCCGGTGCCGCCGCCGATTCCGCCGGATAAGCCCGCCAACCCCGGGACGCCGAAGGGGCGGTGGGGTGGGTGAGTGCGGAGGCGCGGGCGTTGTGGCGGGCTCGGGTGGCGTTGCTGCGGCGGGTCGAGGAGGTCGTCGGGGAGTTGCCGCAGGTGTGGCGGCAGGCGTTCGTCGGGGTGCCGAGGCATGTGTTCCTTCCCGATGTCGTGTGGTTGCGGCGGCCCGGCGGGGACCGGCACGAGCGGTGCGATCGGGTGCGGGAGCCGGAGCGCTGGTGGGCCGCCGCCTACGCGGACGCGCCGGTCGTCGTGCAGATGTGCGACGGCGGGGCGCCCCGGAGCGGCGGGGCCGAGTGGCCGTCGTCGTCCGCGTCCCAGCCCTCGATCGTGGCGGCCATGCTCTTGGCCCTCGATGTGGCCGACGGACACCGGGTGTTGGAGATCGGCACCGGCACCGGCTGGAACGCCGGACTGCTCGCCCACCGTCTCGACGACGACCGGCGCCTGGTGACCGTCGAGGTGGACGTGAACCTCGCCCGAATCGCCGAAGCCCGGTTGGCGGGCCTGGGCCGGCACCCCACCGTGGTCTGGGGCGACGGCGCCGAGGGGTGGGCGACCGGCGCACCCTACGACCGAATCCTGTCCACCGCCGCCGTGACCCACATCCCACCCGCCTGGATCCGGCAATGCCGACCCGGAGCCGTGATCGTCACACCCTGGGCGAGCGCCTGGACCGCGAACGGCACCCTCGTGGCCACGGTGGACGACCGGGGCCGTGCACACGGCCGATTCCGCGCCGGCGGGGCGTTCATGCACCTGCGCGGACACCGCTCACGCATCACCGACGTGGATCAGGTCTTCGCCCCGGACCACACCCCCGAACCCGGCACCACCACCCTCTCCCCCTGGGACGTGGCCGGCGCCGACCCCGTCGCCGAGTTCGCGATCGGCCTGATGGCGCCCGACATCTGGCACCACTGGGACGAGACCCCCGAGGCCGACGGCGTACACACCCGCCTGTGGGTGGGCGACGAGGCCGGCACCTCGTGGGCGAGCGTCGACTACGACGGCCGGCAACTCACCACCTTCCCCGTCCACCAACACGGCCCCCGCCACCTGTGGACCGAAGTCGAGTCGGCCTGGTCCCGATGGCACACCGCGGGCCGCCCCGACTTCCCAGCCTTCGGCTGGACCGTCTCCCCCAACGGCACCCAACACGCCCGCGTACCCGAGTGCGCCGCCGGCCTCTCCCCCACCCAAGGAGCCGACGAACCGTCATGGACCCTGTGAGGCAAGGCACTTGCCTCTAGGCCAGGACGATCGACACCCCGGAGGAGGCCGGCGTCACCCGACCCGCGCGGGCCTTCGGCTTCGGCCCCCCGTCCCTGCGCCGAAGGCCGTCGCTGCGGCGGTCAGGAGGAGGGGGAGGGCGGTCAGGGGGAAGAGCAGAGGCAGGGGAACGTGGGCGATGAGCGCGCCCGTGGCCGCCGCGCCGGCCGAGGTGCCGGCGTTGAGGGTGGTGTTGACCCAGGCGCCGACCCTGGTGCGGGTGTTCGGGGTCGCGGCGGCGTCGGCGAGCAGGTAGGCCGTGGTGATCGCCGGGGCCACGAACAGGCCGGTGAGCATGGCGGCCGCGGCCAGGACGTACAGGTTCGGGGACAGGCCCGCGGCGGCCAGGGACGCACCCAACCCGAGGGCAAGGAGCGGCAGTCGGTGGTCGGCCGACACCCGCCAGGACACCGCGCCGTGCGCCAGCCCCCCGACCGCGCTGCCCACGGACAGGGCGGCCAGGATCCACGCCACCGCCGCCGACCGACCCCGCTCGTCGGCGAACGCGACCGCGAGCAGGTCGATCCCGCCCAGGGCCACCCCGACCCCGCCGGCCACCACGACCGCCCGCCACAACCCCGTACCACCCGACGCCGACCCGCTCTCGGCCGCCGCCCCCGCCCCGGCCTCGTCGCCGGCCTCCCCCGCCCGCCGCACCGCCGGCGAGCCCACCAGCGCCATCGTCCCGACCACGATCAAGGACGCGGCCAGCACCACCCCGGCCGCCGCCGGTGCCCACCCCACGAGCAAGCCCACCAGCAGCGGCCCGGAGGCGAACACGATCTCCTCGGCCACCCCATCCAGGCTGTACGCCCGCTGCAACAACTCGCGATCCGGAGCCAGTTCGCTCCACACCGCGCGCATCACCGGCCCCACCGGCGGCGTACAGGCCCCGGCCGCCGCCACCGCGAGGCCCACCCACACCCCCGAGGCCCCGGGCCGCCACGTGGCCACCGCGATCCCGACCAACAACACCGCGTACAGCGCGACCATCGGCGGCAACGCCCGCCGCGCCCCGTACCGATCGACCAACCCGGCCCGCATCGGCGACAACAACACACTCGTCGCCCCGAACAACGCCATCACGGTGCCGGCCACCGCATACGACCCGGTCCCGGATTTCACCGCGAGCAACAACGACAACGGGATCGTCCCGTACGACAACCGCCCGAGCATCGCGGCCCCGAACGCCCGCCGGGCATGGGGTATCCGCAACACGGCGGCATAGGAAGGAGCCGACCCGGAACGCGCGTCGGCGGAAGGCATGGCTGCCATGGGGGGAATTCCTCCGAAAAGGTCGGCACGGCCCGGCCGCACCGACGCATCTGCGTGGACGCCGAATCAGCCGCGCAACCCCGTCGACGGGGGCGCGGCCGGTGCGGGGCCCTACGCACACAGGAGGAACATGGCAACCAACCTAGCAATCCGAACCGACCGCCGACACCGGAAATCCGACGACCACGGGCGCGTCCCGGCACGAGGAAGCCCGGGAGGGCGCCGGACGAACCCGGGCACTTCCGGGTCGGCGGAGGCGCGCCGAGTCGTCCCCGACGCGCTACTTCTTCGGCGTCGCCGTCAGCCCCGTGCACGGTCGCAGGGTGTCCCGGCGGTCCAGGATGCGCTTCGCCTCGGCGCCGGTCGCCGGCATCGGCACGCCGCGGTTGTCGATCGAGGCCGGAGTGAACTTCTCCCCGACGACCTTCCCGTCCTTGATGGTCAGCGTCGCGACGCCGGTGTCGTTCGAGTTCGGGTACGGAGAGGTGCCGTACCAGAGGAAGTTGCCGTAGCCGTAGCCCACATACGTGCTGCCCATCCAGCCCGCGCCCTGCATCACATGCGCGTGCGTGCCCAGGACGGCCGCCGCCCCCGCGTCGGCGAGCTTGCGGGTCAGTCCGGTTTGGTCCGTGCTCGGGCACTTGTCGCCCTCGATGCCCCAGTGCATGTACACGATCACCACATCGGCCTGGGCCTTCGCGTCCTTCACCGCCCGCACCAGCCGATCGGCCTGGAGCGCGCTGGCGATGCCGGGCTTGCCCGCCCCGGCCCGGTAGAGCTGGTTCGTGATGTCCTGCACCTGGCTCGCGGCCACGAACGCGACCTTGACGCCCTTCACGTTCTTGATGAACGGGCGATACGCCTGATCGGCGTCCTTGCCGATGCCGACCACGCCGATCGGCGGGTTCTGCACCGCGGCGATCGAGTCGTCCAGGCCGACCTTGCCGTAGTCCACCGCGTGGTTGTTGGCCATGCTGACCACGTCCACGCCGACCGTCTTCAGCTCCGTCAACGCCTTCGCCGGGGCCCGGAAGTGGTACGTCTTGTTCTCCGGCGTACCGCGCTCGGTGATCGCCGACTCCAGGTTGACCATCGCCAGATCCGCGTCCGCGAGGGTGCGACCGATCGGGCCGAGCGCCCCCTCCGCGCCCGCGTTCAGGCGCGGCACGGTGCGCTCGAAGAAGTGCACGTCGCCCGCGAGCGCGACGGTGATCTCCGTACCCGGCGCGGCCTGCGCGGGCGGCGGCGCCGACGCGCCGCCCGGGGCTGCCGAGGACCCCGCCGGATCGGGCACCGCGGCGTTCTCCACCTTCTTCGAGGAGTCCCCGGAGTCGCCCGAATCGGACATCAACCCGCACGAGGCGAGACCGGCGATCAGCAGCGGAGCGAGGCCGAGCGCGACGGTCCGGCGGCGGGGTATATGCACGCGGACAAGGTAGCCCAGCAACGTACGCGCCCGTACGCGCGCCGGAGCGTGACGAGAATTACCCCCTCCGCGTGTGACGCATCAGCCGTTCAGCGCCTCGTAGACTCGGTCGCACAGCTCCGGGTGCATGTCGAAGTAGCCCTCCTCGTCCACCTCGAACGCCCCGGTCCGGAAGCTCTCGGTGACCGTGCGAAGCATCAACGGGATGGACGCGTACACCATCGGCTCGTCCGCGCCCTGGACGAAACTGGCCACCTGCACGTCCGTCCCGTCCCAGATCGCCGCGTAGAAGTCGGCGGCCGGCGACACAAGCAGCGGCAACCACCGCACACCCTCCGGCTGGTCCATCTCGACCTCCTCGCGGAACTCCAGCGCTTCGGCCAGGCTGACCAGGACGTAGCCCGGTATGAACGACGCCTCGTCCACCAACTGGTCCGGCTCCTCACGGGTACCGTCGGCCCAGCCGAACCAGGAGACCAGTTCGGCGGGCACCCCGGCGCCCATCCGGGTGTGCACCGCCTCGGCCGGCAGACCGGGCTCCAGGAGGGCCACCACGGGGCGACCGAGACCGACCAGCTCCGCCCGCACGGCGTCCAGACCTTCGTGAACGGCGTCCATGCCACGTCCCTTGTTTTGTTCGGCTGTGTGTTATTCCGCTGCCGGATCGTTCGGCCGCGTCGATGTCGGGCCGGGCCGGGCCGAACCGAGGGGATCAAGGGTGACAGACGTTCGAGCGATCGGCGCACCATGCCTTGATTCCGCACGCGCGGGGTAGCCGCCGAAGAGAGCGGCCCACCGAACAGACATCCGAGCGGGTCGGGAAACGGCACCGAACACACCGGCGAGGGAGCGAGCGTGGACGCGTGGTTCGACCCGATCATGGACTTCGCGGGCTCTCCCTGGGCCTACCTGATCGTCTTCCTCGCCGCGCTCCTGGACGCGATGTTGCCGATCCTGCCGAGCGAGAGCGCGCTGATCGCGTGCGGCGTGTTCGCCACCGCCGGGGGGTTCTCGCCCAACCTCTTCCTGCTCATCGCGGCCGGCGCGCTGGGCGCCTTCCTCGGCGACAACATCACCTACGCGATCGGCCGCTGGGCCGAGCCGTTCGCGAACAAACACATGCTCAACGGCGAGCGCGGACAACGGGCCCGAAAGCGGGCGGAACGGTGGCTGGCCGAACGCGGCGGCGTGATGATCGTGGTCGGCCGCTACATCCCCGGCGGGCGCACGGCGGTCGCGCTGGTCGCCGGGATGGTGGAGTACCCGGTCGCGCGGTTCCGGGCGTTCACCGCGATCGCGGCGCTGGCCTGGGCGACGTACGGCGTACTGCTCGGCTTCTGGGGCGGGAGCGCGTTCAAGGACAACCCGCTGATGGGCATCGCGGCGGGGCTGGCCACCGCGGCGGGGATCACCGTCCTGATCGAGGTCGTCCGGCGCATCGTCACCGCCCGCAACCGGCGCCGCCGCAAGGCCGCCGGCACGCGGCCGGGCGGCGGCGACACGCGCGAGGGCGCCGAGTCCTCGGTGTCGTAGGCGCCCCGGAACCCGCCCGCACCTCGCGGGCGAGACCGGCGGCCGAAACGCACGAGGCCACCGGGACGCCCCGATGGCCTCGTGCTCGTGCTCGTATGCGTGAGTCGTACTCGTACTCGTGCGACCGATCGCCCTCGGCTACGCCGTGGGGTACGGGAGCGGCAGCACCGCGCTCGTCGGCAGCACCTCGACCTTGAGGTCGGGGTCCGGGCCCGCGCCCTGGAAACGGCCGAACTTCGGCACCGCGTTGCGGCGGTACTTGGTGGTCGAGTGCTCCGGGTCCTTGTCGAACTCCGGGATGACCTGGTTGCCGAAGAGCTCGATCATCTCGAGGTTCTCCTCGTGCGTCATGCCGTCGTTGATACCGAAGACGAGCTGGTCGCAGCCCACCTCCTGGTACGCCTTGACCTGCTCGCACACCTCGTCCGGGGTGCCGACCAGCATGTAGCCGCCCTCGATCAGCTGGTCGAGCAGTTCGTCGCCGCCCATCGAGAGGTCGAAGGTGGGCGACGGCCAGGTGATCGCGTCCGCCGACTTCGGCATGGTGTCGTGGTACAGGTTCACCAGGGTGACCAGGTAGCCGCGGCCCTTGCTGAGCGCGATCTCGCGGGCGCGCTTGCGGTCGGACAGACAGATGACGGCGTTCGTCATCATCACGTTGTTGTTCTGGTAGTCGCCGACGATCTCGACCGGGTTCTCGGCGGCTTCCTTGTATGCCTCGATCCGGCCCTTGAGGTTGTAGACCGGTTCGAAGTTGAACGCGATCGCGCCGATGCCCATCGAGCCGGCCTTGCCGAAGGTGGCCGGGTTGCCGCAGGCCACCCAGATCGGCGGGTGCGACTCGCCGTACGGCTTCGGGTGGATGTCGTGCGGGGTCGGCACGGTGAAGTGGTCGCCCTCGAACGTGTAGTCGGTCTGCGCCCACATCCGCGGGATCTCGCGAACGACCTCGTCCCACTCGGTCTTCGTCGAGTTCTTGTCCATGATGTTGAACGAGGCCATCTCGTGGCTGCCCGCGCCGCGGCCGGTACCCCACTCGAAGCGGCCCTCGGTGATGTGGTCCATCATCGCGGCGCGCTCGGCGTAGCGGACCGGGTGCTCCTTGCGCGGCGACAGGCTGTTGATGCCGGTCGCCAGGTGGATCCGCTCGGTCTTCGCGGCGACGTAGCCGATGACGACCTCGGGGGCCGACATGTGGCTGTACTCGACCAGACCGTGGTGCTCGCCGAACCAGGCGTACTTCCAGTTGTGCTTGTCGGCCTTGATGGCCAATTCCATCTCGCGCATGAGCACCAGGTGCTCGCTCGCGCGATCGTGAGCGGCCGGACCGGGGGTGTACCCGTTCAGGAAGATGCCGAACTCCACGTGGAGCCTCCCAAATCGCCTGGTTCAACCGGCGCTGCGTACGCCTGTATGAGGTCTGCGTACGGGACAGTATGCGAGCGTCGGCCCGAACTTTGTTTACACGTGGCTAACGTCACGTCAGATGCCAGGCGCCGCCCGGGACATCGAGCTGACGCATAGTCAGATCCTCTCGCGACAAAGGCCGAAGTTCCAGCAAACGCGGGCTTTGTGGCCCTCGACACCCCCGGGCGCGGGGAGTTCAGCGCACGGTCGTACGGGCCAGCAGCAGCGTCACGTCGTCCCGGTGACCGGTCAGATCGGCGAGTCCGAACAGGCGCTCCGCCGTCGCCTCCAGGTCCAGGCCGCGGCTGCGCTCGAAGCGGTGCGCCAGGCGTTCCATGCCGCGGTCCAGGGACAGCTGCGGGCCCTCGACCAGGCCGTCGGTGACCAGGACCAGCGTCGCGCCGGGGGACACGGTCAGGGTCGTACACGGATACGCCTGGTCCGCGAGCATACCCAGGGGCAGACCGCCCTCGACGTCCTCGATCCGCGGCGTCCCGGCCGGGTCGGCGAGCAGCAGCGGCGGGTGCGCGGCGCGGGCGACCCGGAGCCGGCCGGTCGCCGGGTCCAGGTAGGCCAGCGTGCAGGTGGCGTGGGCCGGGCCGGGGAAACGGTCCAGGAAGTCGTTCACCAGGGCGAGGGCCCGGCCGGGGTCGGGGGTGACCACCGCGTAGGCGTGCAGCAGGGTCCGGATCCTGGCCATGATCGGCGCCGTGCCCGCGCCGTGGCCCTGGACGTCGCCGACCACGAGCGCGACCTGGCCGTCGTCGAGGGTGAACACGTCGTACCAGTCGCCGCCCACGCCGAACTCGTCCTGCGCGGGCCGATGCCGCACGGCCAGGTCCAGGCCGCCGACCGGTTCCGGATGGGACGGCGACACCCCCGCGCGAAACGCCTCGGCGAAGTCGCGGTACGGCGGCGGCGCGACCGGCTCGGCGCCGAGCGCGCGGCTGAGCCGGCCCGCCACGTCCGGCGGCATCCCACCGGCGGCCGACGCGGCGGCGGCATCCGCGTACCAGTCGGTGCGGATCGCCATGAGCGTATGCGCCTCCTCCTGCCAGGCGTCCGTACTGACGGTGAGGCTGCCGTCCTCCTGCTGATAAACCCGCCAGGCGGTCGCGGGGTCGTACCGGTGATCCCGCGTCCCCGACGAAACCACCAACCGCCCGGCCCCCGAAGCACCGCCGACCACGACCACTCCTCCCAGCCCACACCACCACAAACCCCAACGCCCCAACAGCCCGAAGGCAACGCCCATTACGCCATCGCGGGGTCGCGGGGTCGCGGGGTCGCGGGGTCGCGGGGTCGCGGGGTCGCGGGGTCGCGGGGTCGCGGGGTCGCGGGGTCGCGGGGTCGCGGGGTCGCGGGGTCGCGGGGTCGCGGGGTCGCGGGGTCGCGGGGTCGCGGGGTCGCGGGGTCGCGGGGTCGCGGGGTCGCGGGGTCGCGGGGTCGCGGGGTCGCGGGGTCGCGGGGTCGCGGGGTCGCGGGGTCGCGGGGTCGCGGGGTCGCGGGGTCGCGGGGTCGCGGGGTCGCGGGGTCGCGGGGTCGCGGGGTCGCGGGGTCGCGGGGTCGCGGGGTCGCGGGGTCGCGGGGTCGCGGGGTCGCGGGGTCGCGGGGGAACGACACCTGACAGCCCAAGTCACGGCCTGAGCAAGCCCAATTCAGCCCGTCCGGCGTTTGAGGACAAGGCGGGCCGCAGGCCGGCGCGGAAGCATCAGGCGCCCACAAAGCGACACCATCGGCCCGAGCAGGCCCATTCAGCCCGTCCGGCGCTTGAGGACAGGCAGGCCGCAGGCCGGCACGGGAGCATCGGGCGCCCAGAGCGGACACCGTCGACCCGACCAACCCAGCCCGTCCGGCGCTTGAGGACAAGGCGGGCCGCAGGCCGGCACGGGGCGCACCAGGCGCCCACAGCCGACGCCGTCGACCCGACCAACCCAGCCCGTCCGGCGCTTGAGGACAAGCAGGTAGGCCAGGGACGACACCCGCCCGCCCCCACCGCCGCCCAGGCCACATGTCGGCCACCCCGCCTAGCCTGAAAGGCATGTGCAGAAACATCACGACGCTCCGCGGACTCGACCCCGCCGCCACCGACGTCGAGATCGAAGCCGCCGCCCGTCAATACGTCCGCAAAGTGAGCGGCGTCCAGACCACGTCACCCCGCACAGAGGAGGCCGTGGAGCGCGCCGTCGCCACCATCACCGAAGCCACCAAGGCCCTACTCGCCGAACTCCCCGAACGCCGCCAACCCCCGCCAACCCTGCCCCCACTCCGCCGCCGCGCAGCCGCTGCCCAAGCCACCGAAGCCACCACCCGGACGCCCGCCCACGACCACGATCACACCCACGACCACCCCCACGATCACGCCCCCACCAAAACGGCCTAACTCACCCCAAACCCCACACCAAACCCACCCCAACCGCCCCACAAACCCCGCCGCAGCCCACTCCGGGCCCACCCGGATACGGCCAGGAAACGACTCGGAAAAGCCTTCGCCGAGGCACCGCGGACATCGGCCTCGGACACCCGTTTGCCGCCCCCGGCCGCGTTATGGTGGATGGTCCCCGCCGCCCCTCCGAGGAGCCTCACACACCGTGTCTGACTCGTTCGTTCACCTGCATGTCCACACCGAATACTCGATGCTGGACGGAGCGGCGAAGAACGACAAGCTGTTCGCCGAGGTGGCCCGCCAGGGCATGCCGGCGGTGGCCATGAGCGACCACGGCAACATGTTCGGCGCCTACGAGTTCCAAGGCACGTCCAAAAAACACGGCGTCAAACCGATCATCGGCATCGAGGCGTACGTCGCCCCCAGCACCCGCCACGCCCGCCGCCCCGAGTTCTGGGCCCCCGGCGGCAAACGCGCACCGAGCGAGGACGGCGAGGGCGGCAAGGACGTCTCCGGCGGCGGCCGCTATACCCACATGACGATGTGGGCGGAGAACCCCCAGGGCCTGCGCAACCTGTTCCGGCTCTCCAGCCTGGCGTCCATCGAGGGCTACTACATGAAGCCCCGAATGGACCGCGAGCTGATCGCCCAGCACCACGAGGGCATCATCGCCACCACCGGCTGCCCGTCCGGCGAGGTGCAGACCCGTCTGCGCCTGGGTCAGTACGACGAGGCGATCAAGGCGGCCTCGACCTACCAGGACATCTTCGGCAAGGAGAACTACTTCCTCGAACTGATGGACCACGGCCTCGACATCGAGCGCACCGTCCGTCAGGACCTGCTGCGGATCGCCAAGGAGCTGAACATCCCGCTCCTGGCCACCAACGACTCGCACTACGTCACCGAGGACCAGGCCGACGCGCACGACTCGCTCCTGTGCGTGGGCGTGGGCAAGAACAAGGCCGACCCCAACCGGTTCAAGTTCGCCGGCACCGGCTACTACATCAAGACCTCCGACGAGATGCGCCGGCTGTTCGCCGAGATGCCCGAGTCGTGCGACAACACCCTAGCGATCGCCGAGCGCATCCAGCCCTACGACGAGGTCTTCGCCGAGGTCAACCGGATGCCGCAGTTCGACGTCCCGGAGGGCGAGACCCAGGCGAGCTACCTGCGCAAGAAGATCGCCACGGGCCTGAAGCACCGGTTCGGCGACAACCCGAGCCAGGAGGTGCTGGACCGGATCGAGTTGGAGATGGGCGTGATCACGCCCATGGGCTTCGACTCCTACTTCCTCGTGGTCGCCGACATCTGCCAGTACGCCCGGGACAACGGCATCCCGGTCGGCCCCGGCCGAGGCTCCGCGGCCGGTTCGATGGTGGCCTACCTGACCGGCATCACCGGCCTGAACCCGCTCGACTACGACCTGCTGTTCGAGCGCTTCCTCAACCCCGAGCGGATCAACCCGCCGGACGTCGACATCGACTTCGACGACCGCCAGCGCGACCAGATGGTGCGCTACGTCACCGAGAAGTACGGGTCCGCGTACACCGCGCAGGTCAACACCTTCGGCACGATCAAGGCCAAGGCCGCGATCAAGGACTCCAGCCGGATCCTCGGCTTCCCGTTCGCCACCGGCGACCGCATCACCAAGGCCTACCCGCCGGACATCATGGGCAAGTCGATGCCCCTGGCCGGCATGTTCGACAAGGACCACCCGCGGTACACCGAGGCCGGCGAGATCCGCGCGCTCTACGAGTCCGACCCCGAAGTGAAGATGGTGATCGACACCGCGCGCGGTATCGAGGGCCTGACCCGGGGCACCGGTGTGCACGCCGCGGCCGTCATCCTCTCCTCCACGCCGTTGATCGACCTGATCCCGCTGCACCGGCGGGACAAGGACGGCGTGATCATCACCGGCTTCGACTACCCGTCGTGCGAGGCCATGGGCCTGGTCAAGATGGACTTCCTGGGTCTGCGGAACCTGGGCATCATCGACCACGCCATCAAGATCATCAAGGCCAACCGGGGCATCGACGTCGACATCGAGAAGATCCCGCTCGACGACCCGGTCACCTTCGAAC
The DNA here is from genome assembly GCF_051903075.1 of Embleya australiensis. Classification (NCBI taxonomy): domain Bacteria; kingdom Bacillati; phylum Actinomycetota; class Actinomycetes; order Kitasatosporales; family Streptomycetaceae; genus Embleya; species Embleya australiensis. The sequence goes on along the minus strand of NZ_CP182422.1, from coordinate 4,086,618 downwards.
TGCTCTCCCGCGGCGACACGCTGGGCGTGTTCCAGCTCGATGGCGGTCCCATGCGGGCGCTGCTCAAGCTGATGAAGCCGACCGAGTTCGAGGACATCTCCGCGGTCTCCGCGCTGTACCGCCCCGGCCCGATGGGCATGAACTCGCACATCAACTACGCGCTCCGCAAGAACGGCCAGCAGGAAATCACGCCGATCCACCCGGAGTTGAAGGAGCCGCTCCAGGAAGTCCTGGGCCCCACCTACGGTCTGATCGTGTATCAGGAGCAGGTACAGCGCGCCGCGCAGGTGCTGGCCGGTTACAGCCTCGGCCAAGCAGACCTGCTCCGCCGCGCGATGGGCAAGAAGAAGAAGGAAGTCCTGGAGAAGGAGTTCATTCCCTTCCAGGCGGGTTGCCGCGAACGTGGTTACGGCGACGAGGCGATCCAGGCCGTATGGGACGTGTTGGTCCCGTTCGCCGGCTACGCGTTCAACAAATCGCACTCCGCCGCCTACGGCCTGGTGTCCTACCAAACGGCCTACCTCAAGGCGAACTTCCCCGCCGAGTTCATGGCCGCGCTGCTCACCTCGGTGGGCGACGACAAGGACAAGATGGGGATGTACCTGGCCGACGCCCGCTCGGCCGGCATCCGGGTGCTCTCCCCCGACGTCAACGAGTCGGTGGCCGACTTCACCGCCGTCGGGTCCGACGTACGGTTCGGCCTGCGGGCGATTCGCAACGTGGGCGACAACGTCATCAACGACATCGTCGAAGCCCGCACGAGCAAGGGCAAGTTCAACTCCTTCGCCGACTTCCTGACCAAGATCGGCCTGCCCGCCTGCAACAAGCGCGCGGTCGAATCCCTGGTCAAGGCCGGGGCGTTCGACGCGCTCGGGCACACCCGCCGGGCCCTGGTCGACGTGCACGAGCAGGCGCTCGACGCGGTGGTCGGGCTGAAGAAGCAGGAGGCCGCAGGCCAGTACGACCTGTTCGGCGGCGGCGACGAGGCGGCCGACGAACCGGCCGTCGGGCTCGACTTCACGCTCACCGACCAGGAGTGGCCGCGCAAGCTCAAGTTGGCCACCGAGCGCGAGATGCTCGGGCTGTACGTCTCCGCCCACCCGCTCGACGGCGCCGAGCACATCCTGTCCCGACACCGCGACACCTCGATCGCCGAGCTGAAGAACTCCGGCCGGACCGAGGGCAACGTGCAACTCGCCGGGCTGATCACCGGCATCCAGCGCAAGGTGAACAAGAGCGGCTCGCCCTGGGCGATGATCAACCTCGCCGACCACGACGGCGAGATCGAGGTGCTGTTTTTCCCGCAGTCGTACACCCTCGTCGCACACGCCTTGGAGGAGGACGTCGCGGTCAGCATCAAGGGCCGGCTCAACGAACGCGACGGCGCGCTCAGCGTGTTCGGCTCGGAGTTGGTCCCGCTCGACATCGGTTCGGCCGAACACGGCGGCAAGGCGCCGGTGTGCCTGCGGCTGCCCACCACCAAGGTCAACGAGAAGCTGGTGAAGGACATCAAGCGGGTGTTGTCCTCGCATCCCGGCGACAACCCGGTGCACCTGATCCTGGAGAGCGCGCGCATGCGCACCCGCTACAACCTGGACTTCCGGGTCAACCCCGAAGGGGGCCTGGCGGGCGAGATCAAGTCGATGCTCGGCGCGGGCGTCTGGAGCATCTGAGCCGGCCGGGCCGGACCGACCGAGGGGTCGGGACCACGGGATTCACTCCTGTGGTCCCGACCCCTCGGTCGTAGTCGACGCCGGCAATCGCAGTGGACGCCGGTGCCCGCCCGGCGCGGACCGGACGGCTCAGCCGTGGGCCCGGTCGTACTCCTCGCGGGCGAGCAGCACCCGGGACATGTGACCCTCCAGGTGCTCGATCAGGTCGAGCAGCTTGGCCGCCGTCGCACTGCCCATGTCGGTCAGCGTGTACTCGACCCGGGGCGGGATCGTGCTGTGCACCTCGCGGAGCACAAAACCGTCCCGCTCCAGCGCCTGCAACGTCTGCGCGAGCATCTTCTCGCTGACCCCGTCCACCCGGCGACGCAGCGCGTTGAAGCGCATCGGGCCGTCGTACAGCCCGCCCAGGACCAGCACGCCCCAGCGGCCGGTGATGTGCTCCATGGCCGTGCGCGAGCCGCATTCCTTCGCGAAGACGTCGAACTCGAACTCCGGGGTCGGGTCCGGACCGGTCCTGGTCTCGGTCTCGGCTTCCATCGCTACCCCCTTCGTCGACTGCGGCTGCGACTGCACCTGTCGAGGCTACCTCCGAACCAGTGCTTTCAAAAGTGATGCACTCTCCGCATGCAGGCACTCACCAGAAAGCTGCGCCTTCTCATAGGTTGCGCTTTCTAAAAGTTAGTGCCATCGTTTGGATAGCGGCCGGGCGACGGGTTCGGTACGCGGGAGAGAGGAACGCCTCATGATCGTCGTCACCGCAGCCACCGGGCAGTTCGGCCGCCTCGTCATCGACGCCCTGCTCGACCGGGGCACGCCCGCCTCGGAGATCGTCGCGGCGGTGCGCACGCCGGCCAAGGCCGCCGACATCGCCGCCCGAGGGGTCGAGGTGCGCGAGGCCGACTACACCAAGCCCGAGACGCTGGTACCGGCCTTCACCGGCGCGGACAAGCTGCTGTTCGTGTCCTCCACCGGCCCCGAGTCGGACCGGATCGCGCAGCACGCCGCCGTGGTCGCCGCCGCCACCGAGGCCCGGGTCGGCCAGCTGCTCTACACGTCGGTCTACTCCGCGAGCGACAGCCCCCTCGGCCTGTCCCGGGTACACCGCGACACCGAGGCGCGCATCGCCGCCTCCGGCCTGCCCAGCGTGCTGCTGCGCAACGGCTGGTACACCGAGAACTACACCGGCTCGCTCGCCGGCGCCGTCGAGCGCGGCGCGGTCGCGGGCTCGGCCGGCGAGGGTCGGATAGCCTCCGCCGCGCGCGTCGACTTCGCCGAGGCCGCCGCGATCGTGCTGCTCGCCGACGACCAGGCCGGGAAGGTGTACGAGCTGACCGGCGACACCAACTGGAGCCTGGCCGAGCTGGCCGCCGAGGCGGCGCGGCAGAGCGGCAAGGAGGTCGCGTACGCGAACCTGCCGGCCGAGAAGTACAGCGAGATCCTCACCGGTGTCGGCCTCCCGGCGTTCCTGGTCGAACTGCTTGTCGACGCCGACCTGCGGGTCTCCGAGGGCGCGCTCGCGGGCATCACCGGCGACCTGTCCGGCCTCCTCGGCCGCCCGACCACCCCGCTCGCGGACACGGTCGCGGCCGCGCTGAAGGGCTGAGCGGCGACCCGTTCGGGCCCTTTCCACACGAAGAGGCGCCTCGGGCCCGGCTTCGAGCCGGGTTCGGGGCGCCTCGTCGTGCGGCCGGTGTACCGGATCAGCCCAGCTCGGCCTCGATCAGGTCGGCGGCGCGCCCGGTGCCGCCCTCGGCCCGGGCCCGCTCCCGCAGTTCGGCCGAGCGGGCGGCCACGGCCGGGGCGGTGGTCAGCGCGAGGAGGGCGCCGCGCAGGGCCTCGGGTGTGGCGTCCGCGGTGTCCAGTCGACGGGCCACGCCGAGTTCGACGAGGCGATCCGCGTTCGCGAACTGATCGGCGGCCTGCGGCACGGCGATCATCGGCACCCCGGTCATCAGCCCCTCGCCGCACCCGCCCATCCCGGCGTGGGTGACGAATGCGTCGGCCTGTTCGAGGATGGCCAACTGCGGTACCCACGAGTGCAGTTCGACGTTGCCCGGCAACTCGCCTAGATCGGCCGGATCGACGTACCGACCGATCTGCAACACCACGTGCCACCCCGGCAGATCGCCGAACGCGGCAAGGCAGCTCCGATAGAACTCCGGCTGCCGGGTGAAGGCCGAACCCAGCGAAATCAGCAACACCCGCTCCGCGTCGGCGGGGCGAGTCCAATCCCCCTGATCCGCACGGCGACCCAGGCACGGCCCGACGAAGTCGACCACGTCGGTGTCAACGCGGTCGGCGAACGGTTGCATGGCCCGCGACACGGTGGCCACGACCCGTCGCGGCCGGCCGCCGAAGTGGTCCACATCGGTGGTGGTCGCCCCGCAGCCGGCGAGCCAGTCGGCGAATCGGGCCCAGTAGGCATCCGCCCCCGGCAACGCCTTCATCCCGGGCAACACCTCGTCCTCGTAGCCCTTCCAGGCCACATACGTCGGCGACAACTGCACGATCGGCCGCCCCTGAACCTCGGCAAGCGCCCGCGCCGCATAGGCGCCGATGTCGTACAGGTACAGGTCGGCGGGGTCACCGTCGTACGCCGCGCGCAACTGCGGCAACGCCTGGATCGCATCGTCCAGGAAAACCCCCATGGCCCCGATCGCATCATCGGGCCACCCATTGTCCGCAACCGGCAAAGTAGACCGATAAGCCACGAACTCGACCCCGGTCGGCGCAATCAGATCGGCAACGACCGGATCGTTGGCATAGGTCACCCGATGCCCCCGGTCCACCAACTCCCGCAAAACCTCAAGGCTCGGCAACACGTGACTGACAGCAGGTATGCCAATCATCGCAATATGAGCGGTGTGCACGGCATGACCAAAACGACGAGGCATGAGCACTCTCTCTTCGATTGCACGGCGAAACAACACGGCAGCCCAACAGCCCGAACGGCGGCGCAAACCAACCGCGCACGCACGCCCGCTGCGGGCGAATCAGGGGCGAAGCCCCGCCCGTGTCAGCCGTACATCTGAAAGAGGTGCATGCCACCCACCGTACCCGCCGCCGCCGTCACGGCCGATCACGGGCGAACTCACTCGCCATGTGCCGTGCCATGGGGCCCAGGCCATCGTTGGGGAAGGCGTATGCGCCTCCCCAAACGAGGTGCCATCACCAGCCCCCGTGAACAGCGACAGAGGAGATCCGCATGGAGCTCGCCGGGGTGTGCCCGCACCTCGGGATGCGGTGGATGCAAGGACCGCGCCGGGCGGCGTTCAACCACCTCGGCCAAGCGGAGCGCGCGCTCGACCAGGCGACCGGCGGCCCGGAAGTCTTCGGGTCCTACCACCACGCCGCGCTCGCCTTCCACACCGGCCACGCCTGGACGCACACCACGCCACCCTGCGCACCCCGACTCGCACCCCACACCGGCAACACCCGAGCCCGAGCCCTGCTCGCGCGCCGCTTCCAACCGAGGTCCTCGGCCCGTCGACTCGCACCGGACGCGGGAGTCGCGGAGTTCGCGACGAGTTGGTCTTCCGGAGCAAGCGGAGCCACGTCCTTTGTAGCCCCGGCACGAGGCCGTGGCGACGGGTCGCAGGATGGCCGGCGGTGCACTCGGGATGTGCTCGCGGCCTGATGGTACTCCGCAGAGCGGAGCCATCGACCGTCCTGAGCAGCCGGGAAGGGCTCAGCGGGGTGGGCCGTCAGGGGATCGAACCCTGAACCCGCGGATTAAAAGTCCGCTGCTCTGCCAATTGAGCTAACGGCCCCGTCGGGCGTCCGGCGGTGATCCGCGTTTTGCCCACCGGCAGAGTACCGGTATCGGATCGAACATGCTGCGAGTATCCCCGGACACGCCGTGACCTGCGGGGATGTGGGCTCGTACGGGCGGGAGCGTGGGGCGCCGCGAAACGGTCGGAGTGTGCAAAATGGACGCACATGGCTGCCGGCCACCCTCTCGTCGGGCCTCGGTGATTACCATATCGTTACCGTCCGTGGTCGGCCGGTCGATCGGCCGGGCCGGCCGGACTCGTCGCCGTTCGACGACACGGTCCGGGTCCCTACCCGTCGAGCAGGCCGCGCATTGTTTCGGCTGCCCGGGCGGCTGCGTCGGCACAACAATTGTTGAACAACACGTGTATCCGGTCGACGGTTTCGGCCAGCATGCGCACTCGGGGCACCCACTCGGCCAGTTCCGCGCTCGTATAGGTGTGGCGGAACCGTTCTTCCTTCGAGCCGCTTCCCCAGGCCCGGTTGCGGCCGTGGAAACGAACCACCGCCAGTTCGGACGTGGTGGCCACGGCAACCGGGGGGATGGACGTGGGCAGCGACTGCGCCGTGTCGACCGCCACCGCGGCGACACCGAGGCGTTCGAGGAGAGCCGTCGTCGCGGCGCGATGTTCGTCCTGCCACCAGAGCGGATGCCGGAACTCGACGGCGAGCGGCCACCCTTGGGCCCGCTCGACGCAGTCGCGAAGGAAGCGTGTGGCGGCCACACCAGGCGCCAAGGACGGCGGGAACTGAAAGAGCAACGTGCCGAGACGTCCTGCCTCGCGCAACGGCAGCAGCGCCCCGCTGAACCGTTGCCAGACCTCGTCCGACAAACGATCGTCGACAGCACCCGGGCGCACCCGTGGCGGCAGCAGGGACCGCAGCTCCGCCGGCAGCGAACCCGGCCTGGTGGGATGCCCGGTGAGCAGCGAGAACGCCTTGACGTCGAAGGTGAATCCGTCAGGCGTACGGTCCACCCACAGCAGACTGTTGCGGGTGCTGGGCAACGCGTAGTAGGTCGCGTCCACCTCGACCACCGGGAACTGCCGTGCGTAGTACCGAAGTCGGTGTTCCGCGTCCCGGCATTCGGCCGGATACCAACCACTGGAGACCAAGGCGGAGTCGGTCCACGAACAAGTGCCCACCGATATACGACCCATGGTCCACACGCCTACCCCGGTTCCCGGAACCTTCGCCAAGGCAAGGCAAGGCAGGGCAGGGCAGGGCAGGGCAGGGCAACCCGAGATCCCGCGTGCCCCGAAGCACCGGCGGCAACGACGACGGCGATCGGTCCGGGAGTTGGGTGCCGCGCTTCCCTGGACCGATCGCCGTGAACGCGCGCGTGCTCGCGCGCGGTCGTTCGGTCTAGCCCGGGCGGACGGCCGCGTAGAACGGCATGGAGTCCAGAGGGGCCTCGGTTACGTTCTTGCCGGGGCGGGGGGCGTGGATGATCTTGCCGTTGCCGATGTACATGCCCACGTGCGAGTTGTCCGAGAAGTAGAACACCAGGTCGCCCGGCTTGAGCGCGTCCTTGGAGATCCGCGGGCCGTCGTTGACCTGGGTCCACGTGGTGCGGCTGAGCGAGACGTTGGCCGCTCGCCACGAGGCCTGGGTCAGGCCCGAGCAGTCGTACGAGTCGGGGCCCACGCCTCGCGGCGCGTACGGCTTGCCGATCTGGGCGCGCGCGAACGCGATCGCGGCCGCCGCCCGGCCGGACACGGGGACGTCCTTGCCCGTCGTCGGCGGCGGGTCCGTCTTGTCGCGCGAGCTGCGGTCGGTCTCGGTGCGCGAACCGGCGTCGTTCTTGTGCTCGTTCGAGTCGAGGACTTCCTTCTGCTGCTGCGCGGTGAGCGTGTTCAGCAGGCGCTGCGCCTCGGTGAGCTTGTTCTGGATCTCGCCCTTGTGCCGGTTCAGCTCGGTGCGCAGCTTCTCCAGTTCCGCGAGCTGCGAGGAGGCCTCGGTGCGGTCCTGCTGGAGAACTCGGGCCTGCGCCGCGATCTGCTTCAGCTTCGCGGCCTGCTGGCCGTCGAGCTGGGACAACATCTGCGACTTCTGCAGGTAACCCTCGGGGTCGCCGCTGAGCGCGAGCGAGAGGGACGGCGGGAGGCCGCCGCTGCGGTACTGGTTGGCCGCCAGGACACCGATCTGGTCGCGCAGCGTGTTGAGCGCGGCCTGTTCCTCGGTGATCCGGGCCTGGGTCTGGTTCGCGGTGCCCTGCTGCTTGGTGATCTGCTCGTCGACGCCGTTGGCGGCTTCGGTGGCCTTGATCGCCTCGCTGTGCAGCTGGTTGACGCGGTCCTTGGTCTGCTGGAACGACTGCGCGGGGTCCGCGCTCGCGGTGCCGGCGAAGGTCATCACACCGGTCATCGTCGCGGCGGCCGTGACCACGGTCGCGGCGGTACGCATGGCGGTGCGGGGCTTGGGCTTGCGGTGCTGCCCGGATCGACGCTGGGACGCCACTGGCGGCGGTCTCCTTCCTCGGCCGCCTACCGGGTTAGCTGACGGGTTCGGGCGGAAGAAGGCGCCCTACGGTGCCGAAGCACCGATTCACCCCAGGGACTGCGAGGGTCCCCGGTTCCGGCTTCATGTCGCGGCGACCGTGGTTGCCCACCGTCACCGAAACCCGTCACCGAATTCGGCGGAGGCGAACGTGTCGACCGGGTGGCCGACGTGGAGCCGCTCGCCTATCGCAGAACGATAGTCACAGGCGTGTCACGACCCTCACTCCGAGTCTCTACATTACCAAATCTTTGCCAAGAGTTCCGTTTCACCGGTCGTCGTATCACAGGAAAAGCACTCGGAATCCCGAAAGTCGATCTTGGGCTGATTTGGCAACGATTGGCGGCAAGGATCCGCCGTCCGACCTCCACAAACGTCGTCGCATCCGCGAAATGGGCCGACCGCGGGGATACCACCTCCGAGGCTCCGCTGTTTCGCCCGGCTTGCCCGTCCTTTTCGAACCGGACATTCACCGGTCCGGCCGAGCCGAGGCGAATACGCGACATCGAGCGACACCGAACAGGTGTGGGCAGACCCCGAACCCGGATTCGAAAATCGCCCCCGGGCCGGCGCCGCGCCCACTACCCCGGCCTACCCCGGCCTACCCCGACACCGACCGCCCCGCCGCCACCGCCAGGTCGCCTTCCGCTCCCGCACGCGCGTCGTACTCCGCCCGCGCCTCGGCGATGCGTTCCTGATGTTCCTCGGTCCAGGTGACCAGCGAACGGATCGTCGTGTGCAGCGTGGTCCCCATCGGGGTGAGCGCGTAGTCCACCCGAGGCGGCACGACCGGATACACCGTGCGGCGCACCAGGCCGTCGCGTTCGAGCTGGCGCAGCGTCACGGTGAGCATGCGCTGGCTGATCCCGTCGATCTCCCGCCGCAACTCGGTGAAGCGCAACGTACGGCTCTCCAGGATCGCGATCACCAGAAGCGACCACTTGTCCGCGACCCGGTCGAGGATCTGCCGGACCTCGCACCCCTCGCGCACGTCCCACTGGAGGGCGTCGTAGTCCTCCTGGTTACTCGGGCAGGGGGTCGGTTCCTTCGAAGTGCCTTCTTCCATGGAAGTCGATGCTGCCGAAGGATGGGGTCGGTTACAAGAGGGAACCGGGTTCGTCCGAAGAACCGACCCCCGGCACCCCGATCCCACCGCGATCCCACCCACCCGCGTCCCGAGGGGCTGTCGCATGTCCACATCCACGTCCGCACCCGGCAGCGCCGCCGAATCCGCCCCCGAATCCACCCCCGGCGACGCCCCCGCCGGCCGAATGAGCCCCCGCGCCTGGGGCATGCTGCTCGTCCTCTGCGGCGCGATCTTCCTCGAGGGCATCGACATCGCGATGCTCAACGTCGCGCTGCCCACCATCCGCGAGGACCTGGGCATGTCCACTGGTGGCGTGAGCTGGGTGATGAGCGCGTACGTGCTCGCCTACGCCGGCTTCATGCTCCTCGGCGGCCGCACCGCCGATCTGCTCGGCCGGCGGCGGATGTTCCTCCTGTGGCTGACCGTCTTCCTGGTCTTCTCCGGCCTGGGCGGATTCGCCACCGAGGGCTGGATGCTGATCGTGGCCCGCTTCGTGACCGGCGCCTCGGCCGCCTTCATGACCCCCGCCGGGCTGTCCATCATCACCACCGGCTTCCCGGAGGGGCCGCAGCGCAACCGGGCACTGCTCTTCTACGCGGGCACCGCCGCGGGCGGCTTCTCGCTCGGCCTGGTGATCGGCGGACTGCTGACCGCGATCGATTGGCGGTTGGTGTTCTTCGTACCGGTCGCGCTCGCCGCGGTGATCCTGGCGGCGGCGTCGGCGCTGATCCCCCGGGACGAGCGGCCCGAGGCCGGCGGGGGCTTCGACCTCGTCGGCGCGATCAGCGTGACCGGCTCGATGTTGCTGCTGGTCTACGGCGTGGTCCGGCTCGAACACCCCGCCGACGGCCCGGGCCGGACGATCGTGGTCTTCGCGGGCGGGGTCGCCCTCCTGCTCGCCTTCGTGGCCATCGAACGACGCGCGGCGAATCCGCTGGTACGCCTCGGCATCCTGCGCTCGGGCGCGCTGGTCCGGGCGAACCTGGGCGCGATGTTGTTCGCCGGCTCGTTCTTCGGGTTCCAGTTCATCGCGGTCTTCTACCTCCAGGAGATCCGCGGCTGGTCGACCCTGGAGACCAGTTTCGCGCTGCTCGCGGTCGGGGCCGACGCGGTACTCGCGCCGACGCTGACACCGCGACTGGTGGAGCGCTTCGGGAACCTGCGGGTGATCCTCGGCGGGATGGTGGCGGCCGCCGCGGCGTACGCGCTGTTCCTGTCGATCGACGGCGACACCTCCTACATGGCGATGTTCCCGACGATGCTGCTGCTCGGTCTGGCCTTCGCGCTGGCGTACGGCCCGCTCACCATCGCCGCGACCGACGGCATCGACGAGGACGAACAGGGCCTGGCCGGCGGACTCCTGTACACCGCCTTCCAGTTCGGCGCGGCGCTGGGCCTGTCGACGGTCACCGCGGTCCTGGCCGGTGTGGGCGGCTCCGAGTTGAACGGCTTCCGCACGGCGCTGATCGTGCCGCTGGTCGGGGTGGCGCTGGGCGCGGCGGTGACCGCGTTCGGCCTGCGCGGGCGCCGGGCGGCGGCCTAGCCGAGTCGCCCCACAGCCGACGAAGCCGCTCGCCGACGGGCGAGCGGCTTCGTCGTCGCATCGGGACTCAGGCCCCGCTCGAGCCCGCCCCCGAACCGGTACCGGCCGCCACCGTCGCGGCGGAGCCCTGCGCCGGCACCCCACCCGACGTTCCCGGACCCGACGCCAGAACGGCCGTACTCCCGTGCGGCTTCGCCCGCCGCACGCCGATCGTCAGCACCGTGATCACGGCGGCCGCGAACATGCCCACCCCCGCGATCGTCATGCAGACGTGCATCGCGTCCACGAAGCTGTCGCCGATCGCGCCGAGCGCCCTGCCCGTGGGCTCGGGAGCCAGACCCAGGTGGCCGGCCGCCGACAACCCCTCGTCCGACACGGCCGCGCGCACGTGTTCGCGGTCGGCGTCGGCCAGCCCGGAGTCGGCCAGGTGGCCCGGCAGGCCCGCGCTGATCCGGCTGGTCAGGACCGCGCCCAGGACCGCCGGGCCGAGCGCACCGCCGAGCTGGCGCAGCGTGTTGTTGCCCGCGCTCGCCATGCCGGCCAGGTGGTGCGGGACGCTGCTCACCGCGATCGAGGTGATCGGCGTCATGACGAAGGCGAAGCCGATACCGATCACCATCAACGGGGCGATCAGCGTGGTGAATCCGGTGTCCTTGTCCAGCGTGTTCAGAGCCAGCATGCCGATCCCGGTGAGCACCAGGCCGCCGGTCAGCAGCAGGCCCGGGGCGATCCGCCCGACCAGCCGGCCGACCACCGGGCCGAACACCACGCCGAGACCGTTGACGAGCAGGAAGCGGTAGGCGATCTCGAGGGCGCTCAGGTGCTGGACGTTGCCGAAGAACAGGCTGAGCGAGAAGACGATCCCGACCAAGCCGAACATGGTCAGCATGGTCACCACGCCGGCGCCGCTGAAGGCCCGCGAGGAGAACAGGTCCAGCGACAACATCGGCGTCGCCGAACGGCGCTCGACCCACACGAACGCCACCAGGCCCAGCACCGCGAGCGCGAACGCGGCCAGGACCGGACCGTGCGTCCAGCCGCTGGTGCCGCCCTCGATCACGCCGTAGATCAGGCCGGAGATCGCCACGATCGCGGTGAGCTGACCGGGGACGTCGATCGCGCGGCCGTGCGCCGAGCGCGAGTCCTCCAGGAGCACCGCCGCGATCACCGCGCCGATCAGGCAGACCAGCACGGTCGGCGCGAAGATCCAGCGCCAGGAGGCGTGTTCCAGGATCGTCCCGCTCAACAGCGGGCCCAGGGACATGCCCAGGCCCAGGGACGCGGCCCACGCGGATATCGCCTTGGCCCGGGCCCGGAAGTCGGGGTAGGCGTGGCTGATCAGCGCCAGGCTGGAGGTGAGCAGCGCCGCGCCGCCCGCGCCGGAGAGGGCCTGGCCCACCCAGACCTGGGCCACGCTGTGCGCGGTCAGGTTGACGGCCGCGCCGACGGCGAGCAGGCCGAGCCCGGCCAGGAACGCCTTCTTGCGCCCGTACAGGTCGCCGATCAGGCCGAAGGTCAGGATCAGCGCCGCCATCGGCAGGATGAAGAAGTCGCTGATCCACTGGAGATCGCTCGTGGACGCGCCGAGCCCGCGCTGGATGGTCGGCAGGGACACCGCGACCCCGCCGATGGGCACGTACGAGGCGAAGACCCCGAGACAGGCGAGCACCACGGTGAGCGCCGGCCGGGCCACGGCCCCGGTCGGCGGCGGACTCGTTGCGGGCGGGGCGGACTGCGGGGTCGTGGACATGGTGAGACAGCCTTCCAAGTAATCGAAGGCTGTCAAGTTATCAGAAGCCTGCGAACTTGTATGCATACTTAAAACATGAGTGCCTCCTGCGAATATGCGGGTTGTCTGGGAACATGCACCTCACCTGCGAACATGGACGTCGACGTGGCCCGGCCCGGCGACGGACGTGCCCTACGGTGACCGGTGAGGCACCCACGGGGTGCGCACCCCGGCACCCCCGGCCGTACGAAGAAGGGAAACGTGTGATGCCCGCCCACCGGGAAGTCGCCGCCGCCGCGTGGAGCGAGCAGCTGCCCCATCTGCTCTGGCGCGCCCAGCAGTCGGTACAGCGACTGCTCAACGAGCGCCTGGAAGGCATCGGCGTCTCGATCAACCAACTGGGCCTGGCCGGTCGACTCGACGAGAACGGCGCGTTGTCCGCCGCCGACCTCGCCCGCGCGCACCACATCACCCCCCAGAGCGTGACCACCGCGATGCTGGCGCTGGAACGCGTCGGCTGGATCGTCCGCCGCCCCCACCCGGTACACAAGCGGGTGGTGCTCCTGGAGCTGACCGAACTCGGCAGCGCCGGCGTCGCCGAGGGCCGGCGCGTGGTCAAGGACGTCGACGGCATGATCAGCCGGACGATCGGCCCCGAGGCGGCCGAGGTGTTCGCCGACAACCTGCGCATGCTCAGCGCGATCATCGACGGCCCGGACGTCCCGGCGGGCCGAATGTGGCCGGAACCGCCGCACTGAGAAGCGGCCGGGCGACCCGGGCCGCCGCGTCCATCGCGGCTCACCCGGGGGCGCCGCCTAACGTGTCCTCGGCTCCTTCGTCGGCCCTTCCTGCAACCCGGTCTTCTCCGCCCCGGCCTCCTCCGCCCCCATCCCCTCCGCCCCGTGCACGCGGAACGCGGGAGCCAGGCGGGCGTCGGTGACCACCCGCAGGTACGGCGGGATCGTCGCGGCGGCGGCGACGGCGAAGGCCAGGAACGCCACCCGGATACCGAACCACTCGGCGAGCACGCCGATCAGGCCCGCGCCGACGGGGATCGCGCCCCATCCGAGCAGGCGGGCGGCGCCGCTGTAGCGGCCCATCATGTGCTCGGGGACCAGGTTCTGCGCGATCAACCGGGCGTTGACCGACCACAGCGTGCCGCCCAATCCGCCGACGAACGCCGCGCCGGCGATCGCCCACATCGCGGTGGTCACCGCCGGCACCGCCATCATCACGATCGTGGCGATCAGGTCGGCCAGCATCACCCGCCGGTGGCCCAGCAGCCGGTTCAGCCGGCCCACCAGCACCGCCCCGAGCAGTCCGCCGACGCCGAGCGCGCTCAGCACGACCCCGTACTCCCGGGCGGACATGTGCATCGTGTCGTGCGCGACCAGCGGCATCAGCGCCAGCCACGCGCCCCAACTCGCGAACAACACGGTGAGGATCAACGTCATCGTGCGCAGGAGGCGATGCCCCCAGAGGTAACGCAGCCCCTCGGCGATCTGCGCATTGACCGTGGCGGGCGCATCGGGCACATCCGACCCACCTTCGTCCCCGCCCGCCGCCCCCGCCCGCCCGACCACCCGAAACCGCCCGGTCAGCAAAAGCAGCAACAAACTCGCGGCAAGGTACGCCACCCAGGTCGCCCCCAACGCCAGACCGGTGCTCGCGGCCAGCAACAACCCGCCGACGAACGGCCCGGCGAACTCGTTCGCGGCCGTCTCCGCCCCGGTGATCAGCGCGTTGGCCCGCTCCCGATCCGCCCTCGGCACGATCACCGGGACCAGCGCCGCGGTCGAGGTGAGCGCGATCACCTCGGCCACGCCGAGCACGAGACCGCCGAGCCCCAGCACGACGATGCCGGCCTCACCCGCCGAAACGATCGCGAGCAACCCCCCGATCGCCACCAGCCGCAGCCCGCCGGCCAGCCACAACAATCGACGCCGGTCGACCCGATCCACCAGCACACCCACGTGCAACGCGACCAGCAACCACGGCAGCGACAGGGCCAGCGACACCAGCGTGACCAACGCCGGCGAATCGGTGGCCCGGGCGGCCAGCACCGGCAACACGATCTTGGTGATGCCGTCGGCCAGGTTGGTGACCACGGTGAAGGCCAACAGGACGGCGGTGTTCCGCGCCCGAGCACCGCCCTCGCGTGGTGCGGCGGACGCGACGGCCCGCTCGGTTCGCACGCCCCGCAAGGCCATCGCCCACCCCTAACCACCAAAGCCGTTTACCGGTTGACCCGACTCCCGTGGATCCTGGCATCGACCCGCGCGAAGCGTCAACCGGCAAAAGCGATAGCCGGTTAGTCGCAGTAGGATGGGACCTGCGGCCGAATCGACCCGAAGACGGAGGCGCCGATGCCCGAGGCACCCGCCGCGGCCCTGCTCGTCCAGGCGTTCGTCAACACGGTCGACGTCGAACTCGGCACCGACGACGTGGACACCCCCGCCCGACTCGGCGCATGGCTGGCCGAGCAGGGGCTGCTCGATCCCGACGTGCCGATCGGCCCCCCCGAGTACGCCGCCGCGCTCGCACTGCGGGCCGGCCTGCGCGAACGGCTGGGCGTACCCGTCGGGGACGCACCCGACCCGGACCTGCTCCGGCGCGCCGACGAGGTGACCCGCGCATTGCCCCTGGTCGTCGAACTGGGCCACGACGAGCACCCCGCCATCCTCGTGCCGAGCCCCGAACTCCCGCCCGTACAGCGGGCGTTGGCCAAACTGGCCATCGCCTGGAGCACCCTGGTCGGCAGCGGCGAGGCGACCCGCCTCAAGCGCTGCCCGGAGCACGGCTGCCACTGGGTCTTCTGGGACGTCTCCAAGAACCGCAGCCGACGCTGGTGCTCGATGCGCCTATGCGGAAACCGCACCAAGGCCCGCCGCTACGCGGCCAGACACGCCGAGTAAAACCACCCGCAACACCGAACAAAGCGGCGGCGGGACCCATCGGGCCCCGCCGCCGCTCACCACACTCACCCGAAGCCTCACACCGGAGACCTCACACCAGCGCCTCCACCTCGGCCACCGGTTCCCCCGCCTCCGCAGCCTCACCCACCGCACCCGAGCCCGCTCGCCGCCCCGGCAGCAGCTGCACCAGCGCCGCGACCACCGCGCAGAAGGCCGTCAGCAGCCACAGCCCGTTCACGAACGCGTCCCCGAAGGTGCCCGCCGTCGGCGCGTCACCCAGCGTGTCGTAGAAGACGATGCCCACGAGGGCCACCCCCAGCGCCCCGCCCACCTGCTGCGCCGTGGACAGCAGGCCCGCCGCCGAACCGGCATGCCGCGCCCCGATCCCGGCCAGCACCGTCGCCGCCATCGGGCCCATCACCAGCCCCATCCCGAACCCGGTCAGCGCGAGCCCCGGGATCAGCCACAACGTCTCGTGCGTGTTCGACACCGTCTCCACGAGCGCCACCTGCCCCGCGCCCTGCACCAGCGCGCCGAGCGCCAGCACCTGCCGACCCAGCCCCGCGGCGATCCGCCCCGAGACCGCCGAGGACAGGAAGTACCCGACCCCGAGCGCGATGAACAGCAGCCCCGAGTCCAGCGCCGACATCCCGTGGCCCAGCTGCAGGTACAGCGCCAGGATCAGGAAGAACGCCGCGTTCACCAGGCCGTACACCAGCGCCGTCGTGATGCCCACCGAGAACGGCCGCTCCCGGAACAACACCGGATCCACCAGCGGCGCGCCGGCGTTCCCGGCGAGCCGGCGCTGGTACAGCGTGAACGCGCCGAGCAGCAGCGGGGCGACGCCGAGCGACAACCAGGTCCACAGCGGCCAGCCCTGCTCCCGGCCCTGGACCAGCGGCAACACCACGGCGACCAGGCCGAGCGTGACCAGTACGGTGCCCACCGGGTCGAGCCGGGTGCCACCCCCGCCGCGCGTCTCCGGAATCACCCTCGGCACCAGCACCAGCGCGACCAGTCCGACCGGGACGTTGATCCAGTAGATGCTGCGCCAGTCGAGCCCGAACACATCGGCCTGGATCAGCGCGCCCCCGATCAGCTGACCGAACACCCCCGCGAAGCCCATCGCCAGCCCGTACGCGGTGAACGCCTTGACCCGCTGCTCGCCCACATAGAGCACATTGACGATGCCCAGCACCTGCGGCATCAGCAGCGCCGCCGCCGCGCCCTGTACCACCCGGGCCGCGATCAGCGTCTCCGCGTTCCCGGCCAGCCCGCAGCCGGCCGACGCGACGGTGAACAGGGCCAGGCCGATCGCGAACATCCGCCGTCTGCCGTAGATGTCGCCCAGTCGACCGGCGGTGATCAGCCCGGCGGCGACCGCGAGGCCGAAGCCCGCGACCACCCATTGGATCGCGGCCGGGGTGGCATGCAGGTCCTCCTGCGTGGCCGGGATCGCGACGTTGACGATGAAGAAGTCCAGCGTGGTGATGAAGATCCCGGCGAGCAGGACCAGCAGCGCGCCCCACGACTGCCGGGGCGTCGATGTCGCGGCGTCGGGAACGATGGCCGTCGTGGTGGCGGACATGGGTGATTCCTTCCGAAGACGAGAACGTGAAGAAAGAAGAGACGAAGACCCGCGGGGCCGAGCTACCGTCGCCCGGCCCCGAATCCGACGCGGCGACTCACAGCCCCGCCGGCACCTTGTCCAGGAAGCCGCTGACCCGCCCGATCCGGCCGTCCTCGGCGATGTGGATCACATCGAAGCCGACCACGATGGCCTCCGCGCCCGCCGGGCCGAGGTTCCACGTGAAACGCGCCAGGTCGTGGTGCCCGTCGACGGCCCCGCCCAGGGTGAAGACCAGGTTCGGGAACTGGCTCTGCACCGCGCCGAACGTCGCGTCGATCGCGTCGTGCCCGAAGGCCGACACCAGCGGGTCGACGTACCCGGCGTCCTCGGTGTAGAGCCCCTCGACCAGCTTGCGCCGGGCGGCCGGGTCGGTCTCGTTCCACACGGCGATGTAGCGCTCGGCCAGGGCGGTGTAGTCGATGTTCGTGGTCATGGCGACCGTCCTTCGTGGGGTGCTCCGGGCTTCCGGCGGTTCCGGCGAGCTCCGTTGCCCATGAACCTACGGAGCCCCGAACCGACGGGAATCGGTCGCGCATAGGTACTTTGGCGCGCAGGAGTCGGTAGGTCCGTACCGGTATCGACGACCACACACCCGGACGGACGGACCGGCCGCGGAACGGGCGGACATGGGGGACACATCGGCATGTTGTACGGACGAGACGCCGAGCTGGGCACGATCAAGGAACTGCTCGCCGCGGCAGAGGAGGGCCGCAGCGGCGTGCTCGTGCTCCGCGGCGAGCCCGGGATCGGCAAGACCGCCCTCCTGGATCGGGTGATCGCCGACACCGACCTGCGGGTGATCCGCGGCACCGGCGTCGAATACGAGGCGGAACTTCCGTACGCCGGGCTCAGCCTGCTGCTCCGCCCCGCGCTCGGCGGCCTCGACCGGCTCCCCGACCCGCAGCGCCAGGCCCTCGAAGCCGCCTTCGGCCTGTCCGTCGGCGAGCGCTCGGAGCCGATGTTCGTCGGCCTCGCGGTGTTGTCCCTGCTCTCCGAGTACGCCGGCGACGGACCGCTCCTGTGCGTCGTCGACGACGCACAATGGCTGGACCGCGCCTCCGCCGACGCGCTGGTGTTCGCCGCCCGGCGGCTGTACGCGGAGGGCATCGCGCTGATCCTCGCCGCGCGCGACGACCGCGACGCCTTCCCGGTCCCGGGCCTGCCCGAACTGCACCTGCCTCCGCTGCCGCCCGAGCAGGCGGGCGCGCTCCTGGACACCCACGCGGAGGATCTGAGTCCCGCCGCCCGCCACCGCGTGCTCGCCGAGGCCCGGGGCAACCCGCTCGCCCTCCTCGAACTGCCCGTGTCACTGGCCGGCGAACGGGCCGGGGACACCCTGCGGCCGGGGGCGCTGCCGCTGACCAGCCGGCTGCAGATCGCCTTCCACGGCCGGGTCACCCGGCTCGACGAGCGCACCGGGATGTTGCTGCTGCTCGCCGCCTGCGACGACTCCGGTGACCTGGGCGTACTGCTGCGCGCGGGCGCCGCGTTCGGCGCGGGCGCGGCCGATCTGGCCGGCGCCGAGGAGGCGTCGCTGATCGTCGTCGACGACGACCGGCTGCGCTTTCGGCATCCGCTGATCCGCGCCGCGGTACAGCAGCGCGCGCCGATCGACCGGCGCCTGGCCGCGCACCGCGCGCTGGCCGCCGCGTTCGCCGCGCCCGACCACGCGGACCGCCGCGCCTGGCACCTGGCCGCCGCCGCGACCGGCGTGGACGAGGCGGCGGCAAACGCCCTGGAGAGCACCGGCGAGCGGGCCCGCGAACGCAGCGGCCACCTCGCCGCCGCGCTCGCCTACGAGCGGGCCGCCCGACTGACCGAGGACGTCGCGGCGCGCACCCGGCGGCTGACCCTGGCCGCCGAGGCCGCCGCCGAGGCGGGCGAGTCGGACCGGGCCCGCACGTTCGCCGAACGGGCGCTGACCGGCGCCGCGGACGACGCCGTCCGGGCCCGGCTGCTGCACGTCCACGCGCTGGCCGACTTCTGGCAGGGGGCGTTCCCCAGCGCGCACGAGCTGCTGCGCCGGGGCGCCGCGCTCGCCGCCGGATCCGACCCCGAGCGCGCGGCCCGGATGTTGCTCCAGTCCGTGCACACCGCGTGGTACCTGGGCGAGGGGCAACTGCGGGAGAGCGTCGACGAGTTGGCCGCACTGACGCTCCCCCCGACGGCCCCGGTGACGCCGGTCGCCGCGTTCGTGACCGCCGCCTTCCCGGCCGACGAGCACACCACCGAGCCCCCGGTGCTCGGCGACCTGGTCCGGGTCGCCCACGACTTCGGCGGCGACGAACAGGGCGCCCTCCTGCTCGCCTGCGGCGTCGGGCTCACCCTGGGGCAGGACGTCGACGCACACGACCTCGCGACGGTGCTCGCCGCCGACAGCCGGCGACACGGCGGCATCGGTCGACTGCCCACGATCCTGTTCTTCCGGGCCGAGACGGAGATCTTCGAGAGCCGGCACACCGACGCGCTGGCCACCGCGACCGAGGCGCTGCGGATCGCCCAGGACACCGGACAGCGGCAGTGGATCAGCCAGTTCGAGAGCGTGCTGGCCTATCTCGCGGGCGTCGCCGGCGACGAGGAGGCGGCCCACCGGCACGCCGACGCGGCGCTGACCGGCGGCGTCGGCAGCGCGATGCCCGCCGGCGCACCCTGGTCGGCCTGGGCGCTGGGCCTGCTCGACCTGGGCCTGGGCCGCCCCGACGCGGCGCTCAACCGGCTCGAACAGCTCACCCGCGAACCGATGCGCCACCACATCTGCGCGACCCGCTCCGTCCCCGACCTCGTCGAGGCCGCGGTGCGCGCCGGCGACCCCGACCGGGCCCGCGAGCCGCTGGACCGCTTCGAGCGCTGGGCGCACCGGGCCGGCCGCCCATGGGCCGATGCCCTGGTCCTGCGCTGCCACGCGCTGCTCGCCGGCGACGACGCGGCGGAGCGGTCCTGGCTCGCCGCGCTGGCCCGGCACGAGGGCGAGCGCCGGCCGCTGGAGCGGGCCCGGACGGCGCTGCTGTACGGGGAGTGGCTGCGCCGCATGCGCCGCAAGACCGAGGCGCGCGACCGCCTGCGCACCGCCCTGGCCGAGTTCGACCGGCTCGACGCCCGCTCCTGGGCCGATCGGGCCCGTACCGAACTGGGCGCGATCGGCGGCAGCGCCACCCCGCGCGGCCCGCGACCCGCCGGTGTACTCGCCCTGCTCACCCCGCAGGAACTACAGATCACCCGGCTCGCCGCCCAGGGCCTGTCCAACCGCGACATCGCCGCCCAGCTGTTCCTGAGCCCGCGCACCGTCGGACACCACCTGTACAAGGCCTATCCCAAGCTCGGCATCGTCTCCCGCACCGAACTGACCACGATCCCGGAGCTGACCACCTCGACCGGCTGAGCCGGCCGAACCTCAACCACCCACCCGCATCCGGCGCGGCCACCCCGCCACCACCTCGCGCAGCGCCGGATGCTCGGCCCCACCGCCGGCGCCGATGTGCTCGTACACCCCGCGCAACACCTCCGCGCCACCGGCCGCCCACAACTCCTCGGCCGCCCGGGTCAACCGGAAGTGGAACCACGCGAAGTTGACCGCGCCGTGCTCGAACGAGCGCTCCATGTCCGCGAGTTCGCGCAGCGGGGCGACCTCGACCGGCAGGTCGTCCACGGTCGAGGTGAAGGCCCGCAGGACCGGCAGCAGATCCGGCTCGACCTCGTGCGCGTAACCCACCATGGCCAGATTCGCGTGCAGCTCGGCGATCCACATGCCGGGATACGCCGGCCAGACCTGGTCCTGGAACAGGTGGGTCAACTCGTGCACCGCCACCAGGTCGAAGTACGGCCGCAACGCGAGCGGTTCCCCGTACACCTCGCGCAGCCGCCGCACCGTGCCGGCGCCCAGGTGCGGCCGCAGCCCCGCGTACAGGTGTGCCCCGAACCAGCCGTCGTCGGCGGCCACCCGCAGGTGGTCCCCGCTCCCCTGCGGCGTCCCGTACAGCGGCACCGTCGCCACCGTGTCCCAGTCGTCCGCGTCCGCCACCGACAACCGCACGCGCGCCGCGAACCCGAGTCGCTCGCCCAACCACGCCGCGGCCCGGTCGACCCGCCCGGCCACGAACGCGGCCCGCCGCTCCGCTCCCGGGCTATGCCGGACCGTACTCGCGAAGCCGTCGAGTGTCGCCATCGTTGCCACGCATACCTCCGGAAGGGATCGGCGGCCACCATAGGCACAGCCGATCCGCCCCCGCGCGGATTTCCCGACGCCACGACAATTCCGCCCGGTCACCGGCGGAAACGAGCCGACCCGCCTCCGACCGTCCGGCCCCGGGTCAGGGCGTCCAGCGCGGATCCCGCCCCGAGGCGGCCAGCGCCCGCTCGAACGCGCTCGCGTCCGCGAAGCCCGCCACCTCCTCGGCGAAGCCCGCATACTCCCGGTACATCGGCGCGTACTTCGCCACGAAGGCCTCGATCCCCTCGCCCAGCTCGGTCGACACCCGGAAGTCCTGCCCGGTCGCCCGGGCCACGTCCCAGCCGTGCAGGACCAGCTCCGCGAGCAACATCGCGGCGATCTCCGGCGCGGGCATCGTGCCGCCCCCGCCGAAGTCGATCTCGCCCTCCCACACCGCCGGATCGGCCCAGGCCGCCACGCCCCGCCCCAGCTGCGCGGCGTACGCGTCGGCCCAGTCCGGCTCGGCGACGAAGTCGCGCGCGATCAGGTCCTCGGGCAACTCCCGACGCAGCGCCCGATGCTCCAGGCCGTGCGAGGTGTACACCACCCAGTGGTTGATCAGCGCGCGCAGGTCGTAGTCGGTACACGGCGTCGGTCCGGCGGTGGGCGCGGGGGCGACACCGTGGGCGATCCGGTCGGCTTCGGCGGCTGCTTCGACGAACAGGTGGTGAATATTCATGGAAACGACGCTATGGCCCGCTCCCGTGACCGGTCTTGAACAAACGCGACAGCCCGCGCCGATGTCACCGGCGCCGGCTACCGTGGCCGGATGAGGCTTCCCTATCGCCCTCGCGGAGTGCTGCGCGCCGACGGCGCGGCCGGCCATCGGGTGAGCCTCTACGAGCCGGCCGCCGACCTGGCGCCGTTCGTCGAGCACCACTGGATCGTGCACTGGGACCTGCGCGGGCGGGCGCCCGTCCGGCAGAAGGTGCTCTCGCACCCCAACGTGCACCTGGTCTTCGAGCAGCCGTTCCCGGCCGTCTACGGCGTGGTGCGCGACATCTTCGAGCGGGAGCTGAGCGGAGTCGGCCACGTGTTCGGGATCAAGTTCCGCGCGGGCGGTTTCCGGCCGGTCCTGGGCGCCCCCGTGGCCACGCTGACCGATCGGGTGGTGCCCGCGGTCGACCTGTTCGGCCCGACGGTCGTGGCCGCCGGCGAGCGGGTGCTGGGTGCCGCCGCCGAGCCGGAGCGGGTCGCCCTCGCCGAGACCTGGCTGCGCGGCGCGCTGCCGGCGGCCGAGCCCGATCCCGCGGTGGCCGAGACCGCCGCGATCGTCGCGCGGATCACCACCGCCCCGAACCTGTTCCGGGTCGACGACCTGGCCGAGGAGGTCGGCGTCCCGGTCCGCCGGCTCCAGCGGCTGTTCGCCGAATACGTCGGGGTCGGCCCCAAGTGGGTGCTCCGCCGGGCCCGGCTCCAGGAGGTCGCCGAGCGGGCCGAACACGGCGCCGGCATCGACTGGGCGGCGCTCGCGGCCGACCTGGGCTACGCCGACCAGGCGCACCTGACCCGCGATTTCACCGCCGCCGTCGGCACCGCGCCGAGCCGCTACGCCCGCGCCTGAGCGCCCGCCCGCAGCCGTGAACGCAGCCGTGAACGGGGCCACACGCGGACCCGGCTCGTCCGCGCGCCGGAAATGCAATCCTTGACGGGTGTCCTCCACGCTCGTCGAAACCCAATTCCATGCCGTCCTGAGCGCGTCCGACGACGCCCTGGCGGACGCGATCGACCTCGGCGCCTCGCTGCTCGCGGCCTCCGCCGCCGACTGGCCCGACGTCTCGCGCGCGGTGCTCGCGCTGTACGAGCGCACCGCCGACGGCTGCCGCCGCCGCGGCTGGGAACCCGCCGACGTGGTCCGCGCGGTCACCCGCGACCTGGGCGAGCGACACGCCCCGATCGCCGCCGACCTGGTCGCCGCTCAGGCCCGGGGCTACGCGGGCACCGGCCGCCGCTGGACCGCCCAGGTGCGCGAGCTGAACGCGACGACCCCGTGGTGGAGCGCCGACGACGCCTACCTCACCGAATTGGGCGCCCGCGAGGGCCTGGACCGCTTCGGCACCGCCGCGCGCGTGCTCGAACTGCTCCGCTCGATCGCCCGGCTGCCCGCCATCGAACCGCTCACCGCCGCGACCTTCCGGGAACCGGAACGGACCCGCCCGGCGACCGGCGAGGAGCGCCAACTCGGCCGCGTGCGCGCCCTGTTGGCGAAGGCCGAGTCGACCGAATACCCGGAGGAGGCCGAGGCCCTCACGGCCAAGGCCCAGGAGTTGATGACCCGGCACCGGATCGACGAGGCACTGCTCGGCGTCGGCGCGGACGCGGCGCACACCCCCGGCGCCTGCCGGATCGGTGTGGACAACCCGTACGAGGGCGCCAAGGCGCTGCTGCTCGACGCGGTCGCCGACGCCAACGGCTGCCAGGCGATCTGGTCCGGCTCGCTGGGCTTTTCCACCGTGGTCGGCTTCGACTCCGACCTGGACGCGGTCGAGTTGTTGTACACCTCGCTCCTGGTCCAGGCCACCGCCGCGATGAACCGGGCCGGCTCGCACCTGCACGACTCCGGCCGGGCCCGGCGCACCAAGACCTTCCGCCAGTCGTTCCTGATCGCCTACGCCGACCGGATCCGCGAACGGCTCACCGCCGCCGAGGAGGAGGCCGTCGCGGACGCGAACGCGGCCTCCGACAACCGGCTGCTCCCGGCGCTGGCCGCCCGCGAGGTCGCGGTCAAGGAGAGCACGGAGCGCATGTTCCCCACCCGCACCACACACCGCCTGCGCGGCCGGGACGCCGACGGCTGGCGGCACGGCAAGGCCGCCGCCGACCGGGCCGACCTCGGCACCCGCGACCGCCTGGAACGCGGCGACCGCGCCGGCGAGCCGAGCCGAGGCTAGGCAGCGCAGAACGGACGGGCCCCGCTACCAGGGCCCGCGCTGCGCCGGCACCGTCGACGCGCGGGCCCCGCACCGCCCCTCGGCCACCGCCCGATGCGCCTGACGCGGCGTCATGCCCGGTCCGGTCAACGGCTCCACGTCCTCCAGGTGGAGCGGGTCGCCGCATACCGAACAGACCACCTCGGCCTGCGCCTCGTGCCCCTCCGAGCCGCCGTGCCGATAGACCACGGGCGGCCCGTCCTCGTCGGCCAGCCAGGTGTCGCCCCACCGGCCGATCGCCACGAGCACGGGAAAGAAGTCGCGCCCCTTGGCGGTCAGCACGTACTCGTGCCGGGGTCGCCGTTCCTCGTAGGGCACCCGATCGAGCAGACCCTCCTCGACGAGCAGATTCAGCCGCTGGGCGAGCACGTTGCGGCCGATGCCCAGATTCTCCTGGAGATCCTCGAACCGCCGGACCCCGTAGGAGGCTTCGCGCAACACGAGCGGCGTCCATCCGTCGCCGAACAACTCGAGGACGCGGGCGATGGAGCACGGCCAGGTTCCGAACGAGGTCCGCTTCATGCCGCCACATTACTGAGCGGGGCGGGATCGATACGCGATCGATCCCGCCCCGCTCGGTGGTTTGACTACAGCAAGATTACCGTGCGATTACACAGCGCTTACGCGTCACGCTTCCAGCGCGGCTTGCGGTCGCCCGTACCGCCGGCCGGACGGTCGTAGTGCCCCTCCCGACGCGGCGCGCGGTCGTGCGAACGCTCGCCCGAGCCCGAGCCGTACGACGGACGGTCGCCGTAGGACGACCGGTCGTTGCCGTAGGTCGGCCGGTCGCCACGCGGGGCGCGGTCGCTGCCGTACGCGGGCCGGTCGGTGCGCGGCGCACGGTCGCCGTACGACGGACGGTCGCCGCGGTAGCCACCCTCGCGCCGGTCGCCGCCGCCGTAGGACGGACGGTCACCGGTACGCGGAGCCCGGTCCCCGTACGAAGGACGGTCGCCACGCGGGGCGCGGTCGCCGTAGGACGGACGCTCGCCACCACGCGCGGAACGGTCGCCGCCGTACGACGGACGGTCGTTGTACGCGGGCCGGTCGCCACGGGGGCCCCGGTCGCCCTGCGGACGGTCACCCTGCGGACGGTCGCCGCGGTAGCCGCCCTCGCGCCGGTCGCCGCCGCCGTAGGACGGACGGTCGCCGGTACGCGGACCCCGGTCGCCATAGGACGGACGGTCGCCACGCGGCGCACCACCACGACGATCGCCGCCGCGGTCGCCGTACGACGGACGGTCGCCGCGGTCCCCGCGGTAGCCACCCTCGCGCCGGTCCCCGCGGTCACCACGATCCCCGCGGTCACCGCGGTCACCGCGGTCGCGGTCCGGGCGCTCGTAGCGCTCGGTGCGCATCGGGACGTCGCCGTTCTTGGCCGCCTCGGCCAGCTCGGCCGCCTTGCGGCGCAGCTCGGCGGCCTCGGCCTTGAGCTCGACGATGCGAACCGCGAGCCGCTCCGCCTCGGCCTCGGCCTCGACCGCGGCGTCCGCCACGGACTGCGCCTTGACCTCGGACAGCGTGCGCGCGCCGGTCAGCTTGCGCATCTCCGGGTCGTTGGAGCCCTGCACCCGAAGGCGGGTCGGCTCGACGCCGGCGTCCTCCATCAGGCGGTCCACCGTGCGGCGCTGGTGCGGCAGCGCGAGGGTGACCACAGCGCCGGCCTCGCCGGCGCGCGCGGTACGACCCGCGCGGTGCAGGTAGTCCTTCGAGTCGGCGGCCGGGTCCACGTGCAGGACCAGGTCGATGCCGTCGACGTGGATGCCGCGGGCGGCGACGTCGGTGGCGACCAGGACCGGCGTGCGGCCCTCCTTGTACTCGGCCAGGGTGCGGGTACGCGCGCCCTGGGTCATGCCGCCGTGCAGCGCCTCGGCGCGGACACCGGCCTCGCGCAGCTGCTGCGCGACGCGGTCGGCGCCGAACTTGGTCCGCACGAAGATCATCGTGCGCCCGCGACGGGCCGCGATGGCCGCCGTGACGTACGTCTTGTCCTTCGGCTGCACCACGAGCACGTGGTGCGACATCGTGGTGACCGAGGACGCGTGCGGGTCCACCGAGTGGGTGACCGGGTTGTCCAGGTACTTGCGGACGATCGCGTCCACGCCCTTGTCCAGCGTGGCGGAGAACAACATCCGCTGACCGCCGGCCGGGATCAGGTCGAGCAGCGCGGTGACCTCGGGCAGGAAGCCCATGTCCGCCATCTGGTCGGCCTCGTCGAGGATGGTGATCTCGACGTTGTCCAGCACGGCCGAACCGCGGTCGACCAGGTCCTGGAGGCGACCGGGGGTGGCCACCAGGATCTCGACGCCGCGCTCGAGCGCGAAGATCTGCTTCGGCATCGACATGCCGCCGGTGACGGTCTTCATCCGCAGGTCGAGGATGCGACCGTACGGCTCCAGTGCGTCGTGCACCTGCATCGCGAGCTCACGCGTCGGGGTGAGGATCAGCGCGAGGGGGCGCCGGGCACGGGCCTTGCGACCGGAGAGCCGGGTGAGCATCGGCAGGCCGAAGCCCAGCGTCTTGCCGGAGCCGGTACGACCGCGGCCGAGGATGTCCTTGCCGGCCATCGCGTCCGGCAGCGTCGCGGCCTGGATCGGGAACGGGTGGGTCACGCCGCGGCGCGCGAGCGCCTCCACGACGTCCTTGTGCAGACCGAACTCGGCGAAGCTGGGGCCGGTCGGCTCGGGCTTCTCATCGGCCTGAACCTCGACGTCGGCCTCGGTCTCGGCCCGCTCGTCGGCCTCTTCGTCGTCCTCGACGCCCGCCTCGGCGTCGGTGTCGGTGTCGGTGTCCTCGTCGGCGTCCGCCGCGGACACGGTGTCGTCGTCGTTCGCGACGACCTCGTCGGCAATCTCGATGGCGATCTCGGTGATCTCCGAAGCGACCTCGGTCACCTCGGCTGCCTGCGCATCCGCCACACCCTCCTGCACCTCGGCACCTTCGGTACCGGGCATGGGCGTGGCAGTGTCATTGGCATAGGGGGGCATGCAAAACCTTCCGGATGCGGCCCGTCTCGAAGGTCCGCAGCCGAAATGTGGTCGCACGAGAAAGCGACACTTCTGCGGAGCACCAGAACGAGCCTACGAGGCGCCGCGACTCATGGCGGCGCCTGGATATGGGCAAAGCGATTCACCAGCGTACCCGATCACTGCGCGTTTACGCCTATCGGGTGCGTTCGTACTCCACCCTCAGACGTGCGTCCTCGTGCACCACGAGCAGCCTCGGGCGCTGCCACGACCAGTGCTCGGGGAGCAGGAACAGCGTCCCCGGGGCACGCCGCAACAAGCGCAGTCCGGTGTAGCGGTAACGATAGGAAGCGCCGGTTTCTTCCTCGACCGCGATCCCGTCCCCGGACCGCATCCGCAGATCCTGCACCGAGTAGAGCACCACCCCGGTCCGCCGCGGCAGTTGGTGCGCGAAGGCCCGACCGTCGTCCCGCCCCGACACCTTCGCGTACGACCCCGACGCCCAGAACAGACACAGCACCACGACCGCGGCGGTGAGCAGCGACGGCAGCGACCACGGCCGCCCGCGCGTGGCGGAACCGCGCCGGTGCGCGCCGATCCGACGCGAGAGCAGCACCCCGTACGCGCAGATCGACAGCCCGACCGCGAGCGCCCCGGGCAGCAGCAGCGGCGCCCAGCGCGGATCCCGCACCGGCCACCGGTATGCGGCGAGCAGAACCGCACCCGGCACCACGAACCACGCGCAGCGCAGCGAACGAATGCACCACCCGGCGATCCGCCGGTGCCGGCGCAGCCACACCAGCAGCCGGGGGTGCGCCATCCGCGCGGCGAGCATCCCGCCGGTGAGCACGAGCAGCGGCCGGTACAGGGTGCGCAGAGCGTCCGCCGGATACTCCCGGGCCGGCGTGCCCAGCACGCTCTCGTCGAACCCGAGGTAGTCGGACCGGGCCACGGCACGGGTCCAGCCGAAGTAGTACAGCAGGCCCGCGAGGATCAGCGCGGGCACCACGAAGAAGGTCGCGAACTCCCAACCGGCGCCGGTCGATCGTTCCTCGGGCAGCCCGCGCGCGACCTCGGTGCGGGCGGTCTCGGCGACCCGTCGACCCCGGTGCGCGGACCGGTGCCGCCGCGCGGTCCGCCGCTGCGTCGCCACGGCCTCGTGCTCGACGCGGGGCGCGCTTGGGATCACATCGGGTTCGCCGAACCACTCGGCGAGCATCGACATCGGCTCGCCGTGGGAGACCTCCGCCACCTCCGCCACCTCCGCCACCTCGGCCGTGAGGTTGCCGCCGGTGCGGAAGAGGGCGAAGCCCCCCGCCGGGTCGCCGATTCGGTCCGGGTGCGGGACCCGCAGGACCGCGTGCCCGACGGTCCCCGCGTCCCGCGCCTCCGGTTCGGCGGTCGGGTCCGACCCGAACTCCTCGGCGTCACCGGGGCCCGGGCCGGGCCGATCGTGCGGCGGCTCCGGACTCCCCCACGCCTCGCCGGCGACCGGTTCGTACGGGTGTGCGCTCGGTACCGGACGCCGGGCGCCGCGAGCGCGCGGCACGGCCGGCCGGCCCGCGTGCTCCGGCTCGGACCCGGGCCTCCCGGAGTCGCGCGCGGCATCGGCCGACCGCCGATCGGGCTCGCCCACCCGGGTCGCCGATCCGGTTCCGGGAAACTCGGGCTCGTCGTCGGCGAAGTCCGTCATCGGCCCGATGTCCCCCTGCGTGGTCACCGGTTCAGCATGGCCAGGGACCAACTCCCGCTCCAATTCCGGGACACCGCCCGCCACCCATTCGGCGGCGGCGCGTGATGGCACACCGGGAGCGTGCGCAATCCGCCGACGGCAACCGCGGCCGGGGGATCCAGCGCGCGCTAGCGTGGCCGGGTGCCCCCGTTCCGACTCCTCGCCGTGATCTCGCTCGGCGGCGCCATCGGCGCGTTGGGCCGCTGGGGCATCGCGCAGGCGATGCCGCACTCGGGGACCGCGTTCCCCTGGGCGACGCTGATCACCAACGTGCTCGGCTGCCTGTTGATGGGCGTCCTGATGGGCGTGACCCCACCCGACCCGCTGCTGCGCCCGTTCCTGGGCACCGGCGTTCTGGGCGGCTTCACCACGTTCTCCACGTTCGCGGTCGAGACCCGCGCCCTGCTCGCGGGCCACGCGTGGCTCGACGCCTGGCTCTACGCGGCCGGCAGCGTGCTGCTCGGCGCGATCGCGGTCCACCTCGGCCTGGCCGCCGTGCACCGCTCGCGGGGCGCGGCCGGATGATCCCGCTGATGGTGGTCCTCGGCGCCCTGATCGGCGCCCCCGCCCGCTACCTGACCGACCGATACGTCTCCACGCGGTGGAAGTCGGCCTTCCCGTGGGGCGTGCTCACGGTGAACGTGGTCGGCTCGCTGATCCTGGGCATCGTCACCGGCCTCGCCCCCGGGGAGCGGGTGGTCACCCTCGTCGGCACCGGCTTCTGCGGCACGCTCACCACGTTCAGCACGTTCGCCTACGCGACGGTGGAACTGCACACCCTGGGCCAACGCCTGCTCGCCGCCCTGTACGTACTCCTCAGCGTCACCCTCGGCCTGACCGCCGCCGCCCTCGGCTACGCCCTGGCCCACTGACCCGCCTCAGCCGTACCCGTGCTCGTGCAACCACGCGTCCCCGATCCCGAAGTGATGCGCCACCTCGTGCACGACGGTCACCTCGACTTCCTCGACGACGTGTTCGTACGTCTCGCAGATCCGCAGGATCGGGTTGCGGTAGACGGTGATCCGGTCCGGCAGCACCCCGGCGTACCAGTCCCCGCGCTCGGTCAGCGGGATGCCCTCGTACAGACCGAGCAGGTTGGTCCCGTGCTCCCCGGCGGGGTCGGGCTCGTCCTCGACGAAGATCGCCACGTTGTCCATGAGCTTGGTCAACTCGGGCGGGATCCGGTCCAGGGCCTCGGCCACCAGTTCCTCGAACTCCTCGCGCGACATCTCCAACACCCCCTCATTCTGCGGCCTCCACCCCCGCCCCGCGGGGCCTCGGTTATCCGCTTTGCAAGCGCCGGCGAAAACCCCGTATAGTTCGGGACGTCCCCGACGGCAACAAGACGCCGGACACGGCCAACAAGCCCCCATCGTCTAGTGGCCTAGGACGTCGCCCTTTCAAGGCGGTAGCACGGGTTCGAATCCCGTTGGGGGCACGCATCAACCCCCCTCGGGGGCCGCAACAAGCCGGACAGCCAGTACGGTAGGGTTCAACACGAAACACCGCGAGGGAAACCCGGGAAACCGGGAAGAGATCGCAGAGGTCCTGTGGAGCAGTTTGGAGTGCTCGTCACCCTGTCAAGGTGAAGGCCGCGGGTTCAAATCCCGTCAGGACCGCAAGATGGAAGATCGGGGCGCCGAAAGGCGCCCTGATCCATCGAGGCCAGGTAGCTCAGTTGGTACGAGCGTCCGACTGAAAATCGGAAGGTCGGCGGTTCGACCCCGCCCCTGGCCACCAGGCTCATACAGCCACAACGCCCCGAGCGATCAGTTCGCCAGGGGCGTTTTTTGCGTTCCCGGATGGTGCGCTCCCAGGTCGCGTTCGGTGCCGGTGGTTGGGCCGCTCGGGTTCGGGGTGCGGATTCCGGTCGTGTCCGGGCGCTTCGGGGGCGGGCGGATCGTGATACTTCGGGCATGAGTGCCGCTGACGGGTTCGGTCGGGCGTTGCCCACGCACGCTCCACACGACGAGGGCATGGGTACCCGGCTGAACTGGTTGCGGGCGGCGGTGCTCGGGGCCAACGACGGGATCGTCTCCACCGCCGGTCTCGTGGTCGGGGTGGCCGGAGCCACCGACGAGCGGGCGCAGTTGCTCACCGCCGGGCTGGCCGGGCTGCTCGCCGGGTCGTTGTCGATGGCTGCGGGCGAATACGTCTCGGTGAGCACCCAGCGCGACGCGGAGCGGGCCGCGCTGGTCCAGGAGCGCCGCGAGCTGAGCGACGAACCCGAGGCCGAGCTCGACGAGTTGACCGGGCTCTACGAGCAGCAGGGGCTCACCCGAGCGCTGGCGCGCGAGGTGGCCGAACAGCTCACCGAGCACGACGCGCTCGCCGCGCACGCCCAGGTCGAGCTGAAGATCGATCCGGACGAGCTGACCAACCCGTGGCACGCGGCCGGCGCCAGCTTCCTGGCCTTCACCGTCGGCGCGTTGTTGCCGCTGCTCGCGATGGTGCTGCCGCCCGCCTCGATCCGGCTGCCGATCACGGTGGCCGCGGTGCTCGCCGCGCTGGTCCTGTGCGGCTGGAGCGGCGCCCGTCTCGGCGGCGCCCCACCGGCCCGCGGGATCGTCCGCACCACCGCCGGCGGGGCCCTGGCGATGGCGGTCACCTACGCCGTGGGCAGCCTGCTCGGCGCCGACGGAGTCTGACCGGGATCCCGGCGCCGGATCCCCGATGTCTGCTTCGCCACAAAAAGCTGCGGATTGATGCCGAAAAATATGTTTAAAGTGGAGCCATGAGCCAACTCTTCGACGCCGAGCCGCCCCGCTGCCCCCTCGCGGGAGTCGTGGACGCGTACCTGCCCCGGCTCGCGGAGTTCGCCTTCGAGCCGGGGCTGGTCGCCGCCGTGGACCAGCACGCCGCGGCGGTGCGCACCTCGCTGGCCGCCGACGGCGCGGGGTTGATCCCGCGTCAGCTGCGCCGCGAGGACCTCGCCGACTATGTGCTGGGGTTCACCGACGTACTGGCCGAAACCGACTGGCGCGAGCCGGTCGGCTACGACTTCGCCGCGTTGCGCCTGACCGCCGTGTGCTGGCTGGTCCGCGAACACGACCTGCTGGGCTGAGCGTTACCGGCGTTCCTCGCGCGTCTGCGCGGGCTGCCCGGCGATCGCATCACCGCGGCCCCGCTGGTACGCGTTGACGCTGGCCCGCGCGTTGCCCGTCTCGCGCTCGGCCACATCCAGCCAGCGGTCCCACCGCTGCCGCATCGGCTGGACCAGGCCGCCGCCGACACCCACGATCAGGATGCCCGCGATGGTGGCGAGCACCGCGGTGAGCACCGGCCCGGTGATCGCCCCGGCGATGCCGGCCTGGCCGAGCGCGGCGATCACGCCGAGCGTCACGATGAACGCCCAGGCGATGGTGCCCATCGTCCTGCCGTAGGAGACCCCGCCGAGGGCCGAGCGCACGATGTCGCGCACCGCGCCGGCGATCGCCATCGTGATGACCACGATCACCAGCGCCACGATGCCGCGCGGGATCCACAACACGATGGTCTGGAGCATGTCGCTGATCGGGTTCGGTCCGAACACCCCGAAGCCCAATTGCAGCGTCATCAGCAGGATCGCGTAGTAGACGACCTTGGCGATGATCCCGGTGGCGTCGTATTTGGACCCCTCCAGGGTCTTGGCCACCCCGCCGCGTTCGGCCACCTTCTCGAAGCCGACCTTGCGCAGCACCCGGTCGAGGACTCGCGCGATCACCTTCGCGACGATCCAGCCGATCACCAGGATCACGAGGAACGCGATCAGCTTCGGTACGAACGTCGCGAAGGAGGACCACGCGTCCGTGAACCCCTTGCTGAAGTCGACCGACAGCGCAAGATTCTGAGTCTGTGTCATGGCGTCCCTCTTCACTGAGGTCACTGAGGTTTCCGCGCGTCACAGCGGTCACGCGCTCTCCCTCAAGTGGTAACACCGGGTACACGGGCCCGCACGCGGAGCATCGCGCACCTACGCCACAGTGATGACCGGGCCGATCCCGGCCGCATCGCCCCGGGCACACGCGTCGGACCCGGCCGGCCGAGAGTGCTCGCACACAGTCACGAAGGCCGGCGTCGCGGCACGATCCGAATCTTCGCCCGAAACCGCAGATGATCACTCAGCGTGTTCGCTTGCCGATTTCCGCCCCGGCCCGTCGAATCCGTCCCGATCGCCTCGTCCGCCCCGCCCGCGAAGCCCGATCCGGACCGGCTCCCCCGACCCCGCGAAGACCGGCCCGACCGGCGGACGCCACACCCCTCACCACAGCTGCGAGCCCGGCCCGGACGGCCTCGACGCCCGCCCCAAGGCCCCGGCCCGAGCCGCCCGCTCGCACCGGCCCGGCGGGCACCTCACCGCCGTGCCGAAGTGGTCCCGGCCGGCAGAGGTTCGAACCATTGGCGCGAGTCGCCGAGACACCCTCCGCGAGGGCTGCTGTGACCAAGGTCACTGTTTCGACCGGCGATCGTTTTCATCGACGGCCGGAAATCATCCGTGCATTCTATGTGATATTTTACTGGACATCGTCGTGATTCCCTCGTGAAAGCGCCGCCTCGGAGCACTGTCGGCACCCCGACCGCCCCGCGCCCGACCTCGGCGGACGCACCCGGCCGACCTCGCGACACGGTCGCACCACGACCGCGGCCGGCCCGAGCGCACACGGCGGACGGCAGGCTCCCGACGGAGCGGCAGGCGCGGGTACGGGCACACAAAAGAGTGCTGCACCGGACCCGGCGGGATCCGGTGCAGCACTCAGGGGAAAAGCTTTTCGACGCAGCCCTCAGGCTTCGCTGCGCTGCTGCGGAATGCCCGCGAGCAGGGCGCGGACCTCCACCTCGCGGTAGCGACGGTGTCCGCCGAGCGTGCGGATCGACGTGAGCTTGCCGGCCTTGGCCCAGCGCGTCACCGTCTTGGGGTCGACGCGGAACATGCTGGCAACCTCGGCCGGCGTCAGCAGCGGCTCGGCATCAGGCGTACGAGCGGTCATGAGCGGCCTCCTCGGGAGAACCGAACCAACACGGTTCTTTCTTCAAATTCTGCACCTTGACCCACGATGTCCTAAATAGTTCACGAGGGCCAAGTCGGTTATAGGACGAACGGCTTGTCCTTCACAGTACAAGTACACCATCCGTCGCACCCGGTTGGTCAAACCGCCGGAATTGGCATCCCAGGGTTCAAGCCACGCGATCCCGAAGGACCAGGCATAGCGGACAGTCACATGACTGTGACGATGAGTCACACGGGCCCGGCCGTCCTCTCGCGTCCACCCCGCCCCACCAGCAACGAAGTATCCCCGATGACCCGACCCGACCAGACCGACTACATCTGGTTTGTCCTTTTCATCATATACGAACCATTCGCTGGCGTATGCACCTTGTTGTGAGTCGATCTCCGACAACCTGGAGAGCTGGGAGTCCCACAACTCGAACCAGCAGGTTGAGAGGCTTTCAGATCACGGGGTGACTGAACACGAAAGAGTGACGACGGTCACGCCGAAACTTCATGAAATGCGGACGCTTGCTCAGCTCGCGTGCTCCAGGGCGCGTACCGATTGCCAACGCTCCGTAATCCTGCGGTAAGCCGCCGATGCTCGCGCTCCGTCACCGGACCCCAGTGCGGCGATGCCCTCCGCGACGTCCGCGACGGAGGTGTCGGCGGTCGGGTCGGGGGCGACCAGCCGCACCAGGCCGCCGTAGTCGAGCTCGACCATCGCGCGCGGATGGAACTCCTCCAGCCACCGGCCGACGTTCTCCAGGCCGGTGATCAGCGCGCCGTCCTCGACCGTCTCGCGCAGCACCTTCAGCGCCCGGGCGAT
Source organism: Embleya australiensis (assembly GCF_051903075.1). Classification (NCBI taxonomy): domain Bacteria; kingdom Bacillati; phylum Actinomycetota; class Actinomycetes; order Kitasatosporales; family Streptomycetaceae; genus Embleya; species Embleya australiensis. The sequence continues at coordinate 4,052,141 of NZ_CP182422.1, read as the reverse complement.
CCGTCGCCTGGCCTGCACCATGGGGGTCCGGTAGTACAGCTCCCCGGGCCCCGAGCCGCCCTCGGCCGCGGGCACCACGACCCGCTCCTCCGGCGCGAACAGCACGAACCAGCGCACCGGGACGTGCCACGTGCTGCTGTGGATGTGCGGATGCACGTCGGGGTGCGCCGACTTCCACCGCTCGTGCTCCAGGTGCGCCTGGTCGATCACCAGCCGGGGCCAGAACACGTCCAGAACGGTCGCCGGATACTCCCGGCGCAGCTCGGCCAGCGCGGTCCAGCAGCGCAGCCGGGTCTGCCGGGGGCAGACCACCGTGACGCCGTCCAGGACCTGCACGTAGGCGTCCTCGCTCTCGTGCGGCGGCGCGATCACCGGCGGTGTGGCCAGAAGGTTCTCCAGGCCGCTCCGGTGCTCCCGCGCGGTGAGTCCGGCGGGCGAGGGCGGCTCGGCCGCCGCGGAGGTGCCTGACGGCCGCGTGGCGGCATACGCGGCCCACCGGCCGCGTTCCGGCTCGGGAAACGCCGCCAGCGGCTCGTACACCCGCAGATACGCCGCGTAGGGGGCAACCACCGAAGTCCGCACGAACGCATCTTGGCACGTCGCCGATGTCCCGACGTGGCGAAGGTCCAACCCGGTGATCCGCTCGGGTTCTAGGCTTGAACCGCCGCGCAGATCCGCGCGGCGCAGTGTCATCACGTCACCACGAAACCCATGGAGTCACCACAGTGACCGACAGCATGGACGGCCCGCACGACACGACGTCGGGCCTGGTGTTCGGCAGGTCGACCGGCCACGAACAGGTCGTCTTCTGCCAGGACCGCGCGAGCGGACTGCGCGCGATCATCGCGATCTACTCCAGTGCCCTGGGGCCCGCGCTCGGCGGTACCAGGTTCCACCCCTACGACACCGAGGAGGAGGCCGTCGCCGACGTCCTCAACCTCTCCCGCGGCATGGCCTACAAGAACGCCCTCGCCGGCCTCGACCACGGCGGCGGCAAGGCCGTGATCATCGGCGACCCGACCCGGGACAAGACCGAGGTGCTGCTGCGCGCCTACGGCCGCTTCGTCCAGTCCCTGGGCGGTCGCTACATCACCGCCTGCGACGTCGGCACGTACGTCGACGACATGGACGTGGTCGCCAAGGAGTGCGACTTCGTCACCGGCCGCTCCCCCGAGAACGGCGGCGCGGGCGACTCGTCCGTGCTGACCGCGTACGGGGTCTTCCAGGGCATGCTCGCCTCCGCCGAACACCGCTGGGGCGCCCCGACGCTGCGCGGACGCCGAGTGGGCGTGGCGGGCGTCGGGAAGGTGGGCCGGCATCTGGTCGGGCACCTGGTCGCCGACGGCGCCTCGGTGGTGATCACCGACGTCGACGAGCGGGCGGTGGCCCGGGTGCGGCACGAGCACCCCGAGGTGGACTTCGTGGCCGACACCGACACCCTGATCCGCATACCGGACCTGGACGTCTACGCCCCCTGCGCGCTCGGCGGCGCGCTGAACGACGAAACCGTGCCGGTGCTGACGGCGGCCGTGGTCTGCGGCGCGGCCAACAATCAGCTGGCCCATCCGGGGATCGAGAAGGCGCTGGCCGAGCGCGGCGTGCTCTACGCGCCGGACTACCTGGTCAACTCCGGCGGGGTGATCCAGGTGGCCGACGAGCGGCACGGATTCGACTTCGAGCGGGCCAAGCGCAAGGCCTCCGGCATCCGCGCCACCACCGCGCGGATCTTCGCCCTGGCCGACGAGGAGGGCGTGCCACCTGCCGTCGCGGCCGACCGATTGGCCGAGCGGCGGATGGCGGATGTGGGCCGGCTGCGTGACATCTACCTCCAAAGCTGACCGACAGGGTATCGTCAGACCCGGCAAAGGACCCCAGATCAGGCCCCTGACCAGCTGCAACGGCACAGCCCGGTCGGGGTCCGAGCCCCGCTGTCACCCATGCGACGTACCGTCCGGCGGCGGAAGCAGGTACCGTTAATCCCCTACGGGCCGGTTCTCAAGTGCCATCGAACCGTCTCTGACTATGAACGCGTGTCAAGACCCGGGGCCGTGAGCCCCGTCGTTGAGGGGGTCGAGCCATGGGGCGCGGCCGGGCCAAGGCCAAGCAGACAAAGGTCGCCCGCCAGCTGAAGTACAACAGCGGCGGTACGGATCTGAGCCGTCTGGCTGAAGAGCTGGGCGCGTCGTCGCCAACCGACTTGCCGATCGGCAAGCCCGAGGTTGACGACGACACGAGTGAAGACGAGTTCGACGACCCCTACGCGGGGTATTCGGCTCGCTACAACGATGACGAGGACGAGGAAGACGACGGCCGATCGCGCCATCGTTGACCCCGCCCCCGTCGTCGGGCACGGGAGGAAACACCCTCTTCAGCCGGGGTGCCCGTGCACAGTGACACCGCCCGGTCCGGGACCGAGTAGGACGACTACTCGACCCCGGGCCGTTTGGCGTGTTCGCGAACACGCCCACGGCCGAGCCGCCGTCCCGTCGCGGGACGACGGCGAGCGCCGCGGGTGTCTTCGTCATGCCCGGTGATCGCCGCTCAGTACGGCCCGGCCGGAACCGGTGACCACGTCGCCGAGGATCCAGGCCGGCACGCCGCGCTCGGCGAGCACCGCGAGGGCCGCGTCGGCGGCGTCGGCGGCGACCACCGCGACCATGCCCACGCCCATGTTCAGCGTCTTCTCCAGCTCCGACCGGGGCACCTCGCCGAGCGCGCCGACCAGGCCGAAGATCGGGGCCGGGGTCCAGGTCGAGCGGTCCAGGCGGGCGTCCAGGTGGGCCGGGAGCACCCGGGTCAGGTTGGCCTCCAGGCCGCCGCCGGTGACGTGCGAGTAGGCGTGCACGTCGGTGCGCCGGGCCAGGTCCAGGCAGTCGAGCGAGTAGATCCGGGTCGGCTCGAGCAGTTCCTCGCCGAGCGTGCGGCCCAGTTCCGGGACGTCGCGGTCGAGGTTCCAGCCGGCGACGGCGAAGAACACGTGCCGGGCCAGCGAGTAGCCGTTGGAGTGCAGGCCGGAGGCGGCCATCGCGATCACCACGTCGCCCTCGCGCACGCGCTCCGCGCCGAGCAGGCCGTCGGCCTCCACCACGCCGGTGCCGGCGCCCGCGACGTCGTACTCGTTCGGGTCGAGCAGGCCGGGGTGCTCGGCCGTCTCGCCGCCGACCAGCGCGCAGCCGGCCAGGACGCAGCCCTCGGCGATGCCCTTGACGATCGCCGCGACCCGCTCGGGGAAGACCTTGCCGGTGGCGATGTAGTCGGTCATGAACAGCGGTTCGGCGCCGCACACGACCAGGTCGTCGACGACCATGCCGACCAGGTCGTGGCCGATCGTGTCGTGCTTGTCCATCGCCTGCGCGATGGCGACCTTGGTGCCCACGCCGTCGGTCGCGGTGGCCAGCAGGGGGCGCTCGTACCGCTTGAGCGCGGAGACGTCGAACAGGCCGGCGAAGCCGCCCAGGCCGCCGACGACCTCGGGCCGGGTGGCCTTGCCGACCCATTGCTTCATCAGCTCGACGGCGCGGTCACCGGCCTCGATGTCGACGCCGGCCGCGGCGTAGCTCGTGGTGCGGGGGGTGGGGGTGGACTGGTCGCTCACGGCGGCGGCCCTTTCGGGTCGGGGTGGATCCTTGCGGAACGCCCGTCGCGCCCCCGGGAAGGGGGACGCGACGCGGCGCACCGGAAACGGAAACTCGCTGGACTACGCGGACTCGGCGGATCAGGGACGACGGAGCGCGTCCTCCGCGCCGCCGCCGCCGAGGAGGGCCTGCACGCCGTCCACGTCGGTGCGGACGGACTGCTCGATGCCTTCGAGCAGGTGCTTGCCCAACCGCTCGGGGTCGGGCAGCTCGATCGGGTATTCCCCGTCGAAGCAGGCCCGGCACAGGCGGTCCTTGGGAATGGTGGTCGCCTCGACCATCGCGTCGAGCGAGATGTAGGCGAGCGAGTCGGCGCCGAGCGACTTGGCGATCTCGTCCACCGAGAGGCCGTTGGCGATCAGTTCGGCCCGGGTGGCGAAGTCGATGCCGAAGAAGCACGGCCACTTCACCGGCGGCGAGGAGATCCGCACGTGCACCTCGGCCGCGCCGGCCTCGCGCAACATGCGCACCAGCGCGCGCTGGGTGTTGCCGCGCACGATCGAGTCGTCGACCACGACCAGGCGCTTGCCCTGGATGACCTCGCGCAGCGGGTTGAGCTTGAGCCGGATGCCGAGTTGGCGGATGGTCTGGCTGGGCTGGATGAACGTCCGGCCCACGTAGGAGTTCTTGACCAGGCCGTTTCCGTACGGGATGCCGGACTGTTCGGCGTAGCCGATCGCGGCGGGGGTGCCCGATTCCGGGGTCGGCATGACCAGGTCGGCGTCGACCGGGTACTCCTGGGCCAGCCGGCGACCCATCTCGACCCGGGACGCGTAGACGCCGCGGCCCGCGATGGTGGTGTCGGGGCGGGCCAGGTAGACGTATTCGAAGACGCAGCCCTTGGGCTTGGCCTCGGCGAAGCGCCGGGTGCGCAGGCCGTGCTCGTCGACCGCGATCAGCTCGCCCGGTTCGATCTCGCGGATGAACGAGGCGCCGACGATGTCGAGGGCGGCGGTCTCGCTCGCCACCACCCAACCGCGCTCCAGGCGGCCGAGCACGAGGGGCCGGATGCCCTGGGGGTCGCGCGCGGCGTAGAGCGTGGTCTCGTCCATGAAGACCAGCGAGAAGGCGCCCTTGACCTCGGGCAACACCTGCATCGCGGTCTGTTCCAGGGACAGGTCGGGACTGCCGGCCAGGAGCGAGGCGAGCAGGTCGGTGTCGCTGCTGGCCTCGATCCGGCCCTGGTAGGGGTAGTTGAGTTCGCCGCGATCGGGGCCCTGCTCGGCGACCAGACGGGACAGCTCACCCGTGTTGGTGAGGTTTCCGTTGTGGCCGAGCGCGATGCTGCCGGTCGCGGTGGCCCGGAACGTCGGCTGGGCGTTCTCCCAGACGGACGATCCGGTGGTCGAGTAGCGGGCATGGCCTACGGCCATGTGCCCGCGGAGCGAGCCCAGAGTGGTTTCGTCGAAGACCTGGGAGACCAGGCCCATGTCCTTGAAGACCAGGATCTGGGATCCGTTGCTCACAGCTATGCCGGCGGATTCCGTCCCGCGGTGCTGCAAAGCGTAGAGACCGAAATAGGTGAGTTTTGCGACCTCTTCGCCGGGGGCCCAGACGCCGAAGACGCCGCAGGCGTCCTGCGGGCCCTTCTCGCCGGGGAAGAGATCGTGGTTGAGTCGTCCATCGCCACGTGGCACGTGATCGAGTCTACGACAGGGCCGGATCGGTCGCGGATCACCCCATCAGTGGCAGGTATCCGGACAAGTCGCTGCGTTCGCCACTGGCCAGGACTCGGCCGTCGTCGACGGCGTCCGCCCAGGTCAGACGGCCGGTGGCGAGGCGGATCCAGGTCCTTGGGTCGGTCTCGACCACGTTGGGCGGAACGCCCCGAGTGTGCCGGGGTCCTGTGACGCACTGCACTACGGCGAACGGCGGGACGCGGACCTCGACCGCGTGTCCGGGAGCGCGGGCGGCGAGCGCGCCGGCCAGCGCGCGGACCACCGTGCCGAGCGCGTGGCGGTCGTGCGGGAAGGGCTCGCCGGTGGCCCGCTCCAGGTCATCGCTGTGCACCACGCCCTCGACGAGGCGGGTGACGAGCATGTCGGGCAGGCGCATCGGGCCGATCCGGGTGATCGTCGTGCGGGTGTCCGGGACGCCGTCCAGGGCGGCGATCGCGGCGTCGACGCAGTCGGCGGGGGTGCGGCCGGCCTCGGCCATGTCGTCGGCGATGGCGGAGATCACCGAGGCGTGCGCGGCGGTGCCGTTGGCCCACTGCTCGACGGTGATCGGCGGGCCGGTCGGGACGGGTTCGGCGAGCCAGCGCGGGACCGCCTCGACGCTCGCGGCCAGGTGGCCGACCAGGTTGGCGGTGGACCAGCCGGTCAGCCCGGAGGGGGCGGCGAGTTGCTCCGGGGTCAGCCGCGCCGTGACCTCGGCCATCGCGCGCCACTCGGCGATCAGCGCGGTGCGCACCTTGGCCGGATCGACCTTGCGGGGGCGGGGGGCGGCGGGGTGCTTCGTCATGGGTGCAGGTTAGAGGGCGGTGCGGCGGGTGGGGTGGAGGGTTTTCGGCTCGGGTCGGCGGGTTTTCGGTCCGGAGTAGGCGATTCGTTTCTGCACGGATGCGGCGCGGGCTCGCCCGCCGCGGCCGGCGTGCCGTGACGCTGGGGGCATGAGCGATTACGGGGATCCCGGCCGGGTCGAGGCGATCGCGGCCGAGTTGGCCGGGGCGGCGGAGCGGGTGCGGCCCGTCTCGACGGCGGTCGACTGGCGCGGCGGGGCGGCGGAGGCGTTCGCGGCTCGGGCGCAGGTCTGGCGGCGGGAGTGTGCGGCGACGGAGCCGGCGGTGCTGGCCGTGGTCGAGGCGCTGCGGGCGCACGCGGCGGCGATACGGGCCGCGCTGGGCCGGATCGCGGCGAACGAGCGGGCGGCGCGGGAAAGGGCGGGGTCGGTGGCGGGATCGGACGTGGCGGGGTCGGACGCGGCGGAGCGTTTTCCGGCGTCGGGCAGTGCGGCGTGGTTGGACGAGCGGTGGGCGGCGCGGTGATCGCCGGGTTCGCCGCCGCGCCGGGCGCTCTGGTCACGCTGGCGGGTCGGTTGCGTGCGGTGGCGCGGGAGGTGTGGGGGCTGCGCGAGCGGGTGGCGGCGGTCGATGTCGCGGCGAGCCGCCCGTTGGCGCCGGAGACCTTCGAGGTGCTGCGGACCCGGCTTCGGGAGGCGGTGGAGACGCTGGATCGGGCCGAGCGGGGCGGGGTGGACCTGGCCGATCGGCTGGTCGACAACGCCCGGTCCTATGCGGAGGCGGACCACGGCGCGGCCACCCGGCTGCTCGACCTGGCGCCGGCGGGCGGGCCGCGCGCGGGACTCGGGCCGGCCGACGGGTGGGTCCGGGCGGGCGAGCCGTCGTTCGCGCCGCCGGAGGTGTACGACGGGCCGTTCGCGGTCCGGCCGATCGGTCGCGGGGCGGGCGTCGTGCGGGTCGCGGCGCCGGGGCCGGGCGGGGAGGAGATCGTGGCCCGGGCGAAGCGGTGGGCCGACCTGGGGCTGGGCTACAGCATGAGCGGCTTGCACGACGGTTACCGCACGGACTGCTCGGGGCTGGTCTCGATGGCCTGGGGGCTGCCGCCGCCGGGGCTGACCACGGTGACCCTGCCGGAGGTGTCGCACCCGATCGGCCGGGACGACCTGCGACCGGGCGACATCCTGCTCAACACCGCTCCGGGCGCGGCCGGCCACACGCTGATCTTCGCGGGCTGGGCGGACGCGGCGCACACCAGATACCACGCGTACGAGGAGAGCGCGCGCAAGGGCGCACACTTCGACACGATCCCCTACCCCTACTGGCCCGGGCACGGCACGTTCCGGCCGTATCGGCTGGGGAGGTAGGGACGGCGGCGCCGGGAGACGGCGATGCCCGTGAGGGGTGCGCGGAGCACCCCTCACGGGCATCGGAAGGTCGCCTCAGCCGAACAGGGCCTTCAGGGTCCGCTCGTGGGCGGTGCGCAGTTCGTCCAGCGCCACCGTGAAGTGGCCCTGGAAGTCGAGCGTGTCGCCGTCGACCACACCGATCCGGGCGCACGGCAGGCCGCGCACCTTGCACATGTCGGTGAAGCGCATCTCCTCGCTCCTGGGCACCGCGACGATCGCCCGGCCCGCCGACTCGCTGAACAGCGCGACGGTCGGGTCGAGGTCCTCCGCCAGCACCACCCGCGCGCCGTGGCCGCCGGTCAGGCACGCCTCGACCAGGGCCTGGGCCAGACCGCCGTCGGCGAGGTCGTGCGCGGCGTCGATCATGCCGTCGCGCGAGCCCGCGATCAGGATCTCGGCGAGCAGCCGCTCGCGCTCCAGGTCCACCTTCGGCGGCAGGCCGCCGAGGTGGTCGTGGGCCACCTGCGCCCACGCCGAGCCGGACAGTTCCTCGTGCGTGTCGCCCAGGAGCAGGATGATCTGCCCCTCCTCGGCGAAGCCGACCGGCGTGCGCCGTTCGACGTCGTCGATCACGCCGAGCACGCCGACCACCGGGGTCGGGTGGATCGCCGTCTCGCCGGTCTGGTTGTAGAACGACACGTTGCCGCCGGTCACCGGCGTGCCCAGGATCCGGCACGCGTCGGCCAGGCCGCGCGTGGTCTCGGCGAACTGCCACATCACCGCCGGGTCCTCGGGCGAGCCGAAGTTCAGGCAGTCGGTGACGGCCAGCGGCTTGGCGCCGGTGGTGGCCACGTTGCGATACGCCTCGGCCAGCGCGAGCTGGGCGCCGGTGTACGGGTCGAGCTTGCAGAAGCGGCCGTTGCCGTCGGTGGCGAGCGCCACGCCCAGGCCGGTCTCCTCGTCGATGCGGACCATGCCGGAGTCCTCCGGCTGGGCCAGCACGGTGTTGCCGAGCACGTAGCGGTCGTACTGGTCGGTGACCCACGACTTGTCCGCCAGGTTCGGCGAGGCGACCAGGTCGAGCAGGGTCGCCTTCAGTTCCTCGTCCGTACCCGGGCGGGGCAGCCGCTCGGCCGCGTCGGCCTGGAGGGTGTCCTGCCACTGCGGGCGCGCGTACGGCCGCTCGTAGACCGGCCCCTCGTGCGCCACGGTGCGCGGCGGCACGTCGACGATCTGCTCGCCGTGCCAGAAGATCTCCAGCCGGTCGCCCTCGGTGACCTCGCCGACGACGGTGGCGATGACGTCCCACTTGTCGCAGATCTCCATGAAGCGGGCCACGTGGGCCGGCTCCACGACCGCGCACATGCGCTCCTGCGACTCGCTCATCAGGATCTCTTCGGGCGAGAGCGTGTGGTCGCGCAGCGGGACGGTGTCCAACTCGACCCGCATGCCGCCGGACCCGGCCGAGGCCAGCTCCGAGGTGGCGCAGGACAGGCCCGCGCCGCCGAGGTCCTGAATGCCCGCGACCAGGTGCTCGCGGAACAGCTCCAGGGTGCACTCGATCAGCAGCTTCTCCTGGAACGGGTCGCCGACCTGGACGGCCGGCCGCTTGGCCGGGCCGTCCGCGTCGAACGTCTCCGAGGCCAGGACCGAGACCCCGCCGATCCCGTCGCCGCCGGTGCGGGCGCCGTAGAGGATGACCAGGTTGCCCGCGCCGGACGCCTGCGCGAGGTGGATGTCCTCGTGCTTCATCACGCCCACGCACAGCGCGTTGACCAGCGGGTTTCCCTGGTAGCAGGGGTCGAAGACGATCTCGCCGCCGATGTTGGGCAGGCCCAGGCAGTTGCCGTAGCCGCCGATGCCCGCGACCACGCCGGGCAGCACGCGCCGGGTGTCGGGGTGTTCGGCCGCACCGAAGCGCAGCGGGTCCATCACCGCGACCGGGCGGGCGCCCATCGCCAGGATGTCGCGCACGATGCCGCCGATCCCGGTCGCGGCGCCCTGGTAGGGCTCCACGTAGGACGGGTGGTTGTGCGACTCGACCTTGAAGGTCACCGCGTAGCCCTGGCCGACGTCGACGACGCCGGCGTTCTCCCCGATGCCCACGAGCATCGCGTCGTTCTCGGGCATCTTGTCGCCGAACTGGCGCAGGTGCACCTTGCTCGACTTGTACGAGCAGTGCTCGGACCACATCACCGAGTACATGGCCAGCTCGGAGGAGGTCGGCCGGCGGCCCAGGATCTCCCGGATGCGGGTGTACTCGTCCGGCTTGAGGCCGAGTTCGGCGAAGGGCTGCTCGACGTCGGGGTGTTCGAGCGCGTTCTTGACGGTGTCCAGGCTCATCAGGCGTTCACCAGGCGCTTCAGGATCGAGGTGAAGAAGGGGAGGCCCTCGGTCGTGGGACCGGTCAGCGGCTCCACCGCGTGCTCGGGGTGCGGCATCAGACCGACCACGTTCCCGGCCGCGTTGCTGATGCCGGCGATGTCGCGACGCGATCCGTTCGGGTTGAGGTCCAGGTAGCGGGCAACCACCCGACCCTCGGCCTCCAGCATGTCCAGGGTGCGCTCGTCGGCGACGAAACCGCCTTCACCGTTCTTGAGCGGAACGGTGATCTCCTGTCCGGGCTCGAAGTCCGACGTCCATGTGGTGGACGTGTTCTCGATCCGCAGCTTTTGGTCCCGACAGATGAAGTGGAGGTGGTCGTTGCGGGTGAGCGCGCCCGGCAGCAGGTGCGATTCGCAAAGAATTTGGAAACCGTTGCAGATGCCCAATACCGGAAGGCCGGCCTGCGCCTGCTCGATCACCGATTCCATGACCGGCGAGAAGCGCGAGATGGCTCCGCAACGCAGGTAGTCGCCGTACGAGAATCCGCCGGGCAGGACGACCGCGTCGACCTGCTGGAGGTTCTTGTCCTTGTGCCACAGGGCGACCGGCTCGGCGCCGGCGATGCGCACCGCGCGCCGGGCGTCGTGGTCGTCGAGCGAACCGGGGAAGGTGACGACGCCGACGCGGATCGTCACTTCTCCCCCTCCGCCTCGACGCGGACGGTGAAGTCCTCGATCACGGTGTTGGCGAGGAAGGACTCGGCGGCTTCGCGGATGCGGGCGAGGGCGGCCTCGTCGACCGGCCCCTCCAGCTCCAGCTCGAAACGCTTGCCCTGGCGGACGTCGGTGATTCCGTCGAATCCCAGCCGCGGCAGCGCGCGCTGCACGGCCTGCCCCTGGGGATCGAGGATTTCCGGCTTGAGCATGACGTCGACGACGACGCGTGCCACAGGCACTCCCACTGTGATGGTTCGGGCCGGTCGTCCGTATCGCGGGATACGGGGGGTCGGACCCTGCTGCTGGATCGGGTCGGTCGACGCCGGCACCCGATGGATCGGCGGTATCAGGGTACCGGCCGCCTCCGGGCGACCCGCCCCGGCGCCGAGTTATCCACAGCTTTGAGGTTGTCCACAGGGAGGTCGGCCGGGTCCGGATGTCAATAAATCGCCTCCAAACGGGCACTGCGGCCCGGCTGGGCTCATCCGGCGGTCGACTCGGCGTCGCGTTGTCCACAGGCTGTGGATCAAACCGGCCGACACTCGGGACACGCCCGCCCTCGCGCGGCGAGAGGAATATCTCGCGTATCGTGAAAACGAATCGCCGACCGGTAAATTAGCGCTTACCGAACCGGAGAACAGCGGACCACACCGCAACGGTTCGCGTTTAGCGCTTAGACTCGGCAATGTAGTTTTGTTTTTCGCCTCGGTGCTATCACCCGAGAGGACACCGCCATGGCCCAGCGTGTAGTCGTCAGCCTGCACGACGACATCGACGGAAGCGAGGCCACGGAAACCATCCGTTTCGGCCTCGACGGCAAGTCGTATGAAATCGACCTTTCGGAAGAGCACGTTCAGCAGATGCGGGATGCGCTGGCTCCTTATCTCGCGGTCGCGCGACGTACCGCGCGCACCGGAAAGCCCTTCCGCCAGACGACCGTCGCCTCCGACCCCGCGGCGGTACGGGCCTGGGCTCGCGCGCGCGGTATGGACGTACCCGCCCGCGGGCGCATCCCGGCCCGGGTATACGCGGAATTCGAGGCCGCCAACACCGCGAACTGAGCGCGCCTCCGCACCGGCGACCGACACCACACGTGTCCGATCCGGCCACCTCTCGGCCCCCGTCCCCGCCTGCGGCGGAGCGGGGGCCGGCGTCGTTCCGAAAGAACTTTCCCTGGCAAACCCGGACATCCGTGATGATCCGACTCCGGAGCGTACTGGGCACCCTCGGGGGTCCTATAGAGTTCTCTTGCACCCGGGAAACCGGGGAACACACGCAGGCGTAGCTCAGTGGTAGAGCGCCCCCTTTCCAAGGGGGAGACGCAGTGTTCAATTCCTGTCGCCTGCTCTGCTCGACCCCTCGAACCCGGTGGCAACCACCTCCGCGGATCGGGTAGGGTTGGGGACACAACGCGGGGCAGCGCCCCGAGTCGTGCGGACGTGGCTCAGTTGGTAGAGCATCACCTTGCCAAGGTGAGGGTCGCGAGTTCGAATCTCGTCGTCCGCTCCACGAGAAGGCCGGATCACTTATGTGATCCGGCCTTTCTGTCGTGTGCGTGGGGTCGGCCGGGTGCGCGTGGGCCGAATACCGCCCCGGCCGGCCCGACGGGTGTCGGGACGGCCGGGAACCGGCTTCCGGCGGGCTCGACCGATCAGGCCCAGCGGTTGCCGGTCAGTCGCTCGTACACCTCGACGTACTTCTCGTGCGTGCGCGCGACGACCTCCTCGGGCATGTCCGGCGGCGGGGTGTCGGCCACGCGGTCCCAGCCCGACTCGGGCGAGGTGAGCCAGTCGCGCACGTACTGCTTGTCGAAGGACGGCTGGGCGTGCCCCGGCGCCCAGCGGTCGGCGGGCCAGTAGCGGGACGAGTCGGGGGTCAGCACCTCGTCGGCGAGCACCAGGCCGCCCGCCGGGTCGAGGCCGAACTCGAACTTGGTGTCGGCCAGGACGAGGCCGCGCTCGCGCGCGATGCCCCGGGCCCGGCCGTAGACGGAGAGCGTGGCCCGGCGCAGCGCGTCGGCCAGTTCCGCGCCGTGCCGCTCGGCGACGTACGCGAAGGAGACGTTCTCGTCGTGCTCGCCGACCTCGGCCTTGGTGGCCGGGGTGAAGATCGGCTCGGGCAGTTCGGAGCCCTCGGTCAGGCCCTCGGGCAGCGCGACGCCGCACACCGAGCCCGAGGCGCGGTACTCCACGGTGCCGGACCCGGCCAGGTAGCCGCGCGCCACACACTCGACCGGCACCATGTCCAGCCGACGGCACACCAGGGTGCGGCCGGCCCAGTCGGCGGGGGCGCCGGCGGGCACGTCGGTGGACAGCACGTGGTTCGGGTACAGGTCCGCGAGCAGGTCGAACCACCACAGCGACAGGCTCGTGAGGATCCGGCCCTTGTCCGGGATCCCGGGCTCCAGGACCCAGTCGTAGGCGGAGATCCGGTCGCTCGCCACCATCACGAGGTTGTCGTCGGCGTCGGTGTACAGCTCGCGCACCTTGCCGGTGTGGATGTGGGTCAGACCGGGGACCTCGACCGGCTCGGGTTTGGTGACGAATCCGCTCACGGAACCAGCGCTTTCTTGGGGTGTGGTGGGGCAGGGTGAGTCTTTCACGGGCCCCACCACGGACCCGAGGGCGTCAGGCCGCCGAACCGTCGGGGTGGACCGGCTCGCGGGTGGCGATGCCGATCCGGGCCAGCCAGGCGCGCAGCGGGGCGTCGTTGCGTTCGTCGACGGCACGGGTGATCAGCGTCGCCAGGTCGACCGCGCGGCCGGAGCCGTCGACCAGGACCGGGCCGTCCAGCCAGTCCACCGCGGGGTGCATCCGGCCGGTGTCCAGGGCCGCGCACGCCACCACCGCGAACAGGTGGTCGGCGGCCTTGCGGTGGTCCTCGTCCGGATCCCGGCGCAGCACCGCCAGGGCGTCGTCGACGGGGGCCGCGAACGCCGCCGCGCGGGCCCGCCACACCGGCTCGATGACCGCGTCGGGGTAGTCCGCCCAGGAGACCGGTTCGGGGGTGGGTCCGTCGGCGAAGATGCCCGCCGCGAGCCGGGAGATCTCGCCGTCCATGGCGACCGGGTCGGCGAGCAGGTCGCCGGCGGCCCGCTCGGCCAGACGGGCGCCGAACGCGTCGGCGAGCTTGTCCCGCCGGGACAACTCGGTCAGCGCCGAGACCACGCCCGCCATCAGCGCGTCCGGGCGGCGGCCGATGGCCCAGGCGGGGGCGGCGAGCCGGGTCAGCAGGCGGTCCCAGCCGGCGTAGGCCAGGCCGACCTGTTCGTGCGCGGTGGCGCGCAGTTCGGGCTCCAGCGGGATGGCCAGGGCCGCCGCGCCGACCGCGATCTCGCGCTCCATCAGTTCGGCGTGGCCCTGGCACAGGCCGAGTAGTTGGCGGGCGAAGGAGCGGGAGAGCCGGCGGGCCGGGCGCAGCGGGGCCGGGCCGAGTGGGCGGCGTACGTCGGCGACCGCGTCGAGGCGGCGGACCCAGCGGCGGGCGCCGGCGACCACCGGTTCGGCGGACGCCTCGGTGCCCGCCACGACTGGGGCGAGCAGGGCGCGCAGTTCGCCCACCCGCAGCCACCACAGGAACGGCGCGCCGACCACCAGGACGGTGCGTCGGGGTCGGCGGGCGTCGGGTTCCAGCCAGCTGTCGCATTCCGGGCACAGGCGGATGCCGTCGGGCACCGGCACGTTCAGGCGCTCGGCCAGCTCGCGCACCATCGTGTGCAGTTCCGGCGCGTCGTCCGGGGCCAGCACGACCGCCGGGACACCGGTGCGGCGCACCAGCGCCAGGTCGAGCGCGACCCACCCGAGCAGGGCCACGATGGCCACCGCCAGGGCGGCGAGCAGCGTGCCCGGGGCACTCTCGCCGAAGGTGCGCGAGGCCCAGTACACCAGCAGGCCGGCGGCCGTCAGCGCGGCCAGGACGGCACCGTTGCGCACCCACAGCACCGCACGCGCCCGCGCGCGTGCCTCGGCCAGCGCCAGTGGTTCGGCCGACTCGCCCACACGCATCGCCCCCATCCGATCCTGGATCCGGGGATCACTCGTCCGGGTCGTCGGTCACGACCCGCGGTGCTCGCACGATAATGCGACGAGTTCCGGTGTTCAGCCGCTTCGGGCCGAACACCATCCCTGCGAGTGAGATCCGGGGCCGGACGGCTGTGTGGGTTTGAGCCGACCGGTAAGGGGGCCGAACGGCCGAATTCAGCCCCGGGGCCGGTAGCCGGCGACCGAGATCTCGCCCCGGCTCGCCTTGGCGGCGATGTCGGTGCGGTGGTGCGAGCCGGGCAGGCCGATCAGGGCCACCCCCTCGTACGCACGCTCCCGGGCCTGCTCCAGGGTCGCCCCGGTGCCGGTGACGGAGAGCACTCGGCCGCCGGAGGACAACACCTCGCCGGCCTCGCCGCGGCGGGTGCCGCCGTGCAGGACGTAGGTGTGCGGGAGCTTGGCCACCTCGGCCAGGCCCTTGATCGGGTCGCCCGTGCGCGGGGTCGCCGGGTAGTTCTCGGCCGCCACCACCACGGTCACGGCCGCGCCCTCGTGCCAGCGCAGCGGCTCCAGTTCGCCCAGTCGCCCGGTCGCGGCGGCGTGCAGCACGCCGGCCAGCGGGGTGGCCAGGCTCGCCAGCACGACCTGGGTCTCGGGGTCGCCGAAGCGGCAGTTGTACTCGATCACGCGCGGGCCGCGCGAGGTGAGCGCGAGGCCGATGAACAACACGCCGGAGAACGGGGTGCCGCGGCGGCGCATCTCGTCCACGGTGGGCTGGGCGACGGTGCGCACCAGGTCCTCGGTCAGTCCCTCGGGGGCCCACGGGAGCGGGGTGTAGGCGCCCATGCCCCCGGTGTTGGGGCCCGCGTCGTCGTCGCCGACCCGCTTGAAGTCCTGGGCGGGCTGGAGGGCCACCACGTCGTCGCCGTCGCAGAGCACGAACAGCGAGACCTCGGGGCCGTCCAGGAACTCCTCGATCACCACCCGGTCGCAGGACGCGGCGTGCGCGCGGGCGACGTCGAGGTCGTCGGTGACCACGACGCCCTTGCCGGCGGCGAGGCCGTCGTCCTTGACCACGTAGGGCGGTCCGAACGCGTCGAGGGCGCGGTCGGCCTCCTCGGCGGTGGTGCACACGTAGCTGCGGGCGGTGGGCACGCCGGCGGCGGCCATCACCTCCTTGGCGAACGCCTTGGAGCCTTCCAGGCGCGCGGCGGTGCCGGAGGGGCCGAAGCAGTCGATGCCCCGCGCGCGCACGGCGTCCGCGACCCCGGCGACCAGCGGGGCCTCGGGGCCGACGACGACGAGGTCGACGCCGAGGCGCTGGGCGAGGTCGGCGACGTCCCCGGCGTTGAGGGCGTCGACCTGGCGCAGTTCGGCCACCTGCGCGATGCCGGCGTTGCCGGGCGCGCAGTAGACGGCGGACACCGCGGAGTCGAGGGAGAGCGAGCGGCACAGGGCGTGCTCACGGGCACCGCTGCCAATCACGAGGACCTTCACACGGGCAGCCTAGTGGCACGCCCGGCGGCGGTTGCCCCCGCGCTCAGGCGAAGACGACCATCGCGCCCAGGGTCACGCTCTCCTGGGCGGCGGCGTACAGGGTCGCCCAGACGAAACGTTCGCGGGCGAACGGGGCGCCGTCGTAGGTCGGCGTCGGCCTGGGCGGGTCGAGCAGGTCCACGCCGATGTACGGGGCCAGGTCCTCCAGCTCGCGCAGCATGCCCAGGCTGGAGCCGAGCGGCCCGCCTTCCTCGGGCAGCGGGTCGTCCATCAGCGGTTGCGGAAAGTCGATCGGCAGGTAGGCGCCGGCGTGGTCGTAGTGCCACACCAGGTGGGAGAACTGGGCGGCCGCCTCGAAGGTCTCCAGGAGGCGGTCGTAGTCCTCGCCCAGCCGCTCCACCGGGGTGACCGGGAACCCCGTGCGGTGCAGCAGGTAGGCGCGGCGCAGGTAGTGCAGCGATTCGTGGTCGAACGCGCCCGCGAGCCGCACCTCGGCGGTGCCCGGCTGCCAGGTGCGCACCGGCACGGAGGGCAGGCCGTGGCCCACCAGTGCGGCGTCGTAGGCGGCCAGTTCGTCGCGGAACGGATTCTCCGGGTTGTGACACAGCGCGTCCACCAGCGGAACGAGCCAGACGTCGCAATCCACGGTGCAGCTCCCGGTCCTGTCGATCCCACGCGGCGGTTACCGGCGCCACCGTACCGCCACCGCGCCGGCCCGCATCCATGGGCAAGCGTCAGTGCGCGTCCGCGAGTTCGCGGGCGAGCCGGCGACCGGCCGAGGTGTAGTCGCGCATCAGCGCCATCGATCCCTCCGCGTCGCGCGCGGCGACCTTGTCGGCGAGTTCGCGATAGCGGCCCCAGCCCGACGCGGTCGGCGGGGCGTCGCGCAGGTAGGGGACGATGTACATCCAGGCCTGGACCCGAAAGACCGCGAGCACGTCGGCGAGTCGGCGATTGCCGCTCCAGCGGCCCAGTTCGCCGAAGAACCGCCGGTCGAGCAGCGCGACCTCGGACACGTCGCCGTTCCAGTGCGCGCCGTCGAGTCGGTCGCCGAGCGCGCGCAGCGTCGGCATCGCCTCGTCCGGCGCCGTCCGGGCGATCCGGCCGATCAGCGGCACGCCGAGCAGTCGGCGCGACTCGACGATCTCGGCGAAGTCGGTCCAGGTGAACCGGCAGACCTGGAAGCCGCGATGGTGGCCGCCGAGCAGCAGGCCCTGCGCGGCGAGCTGGATCAGCGCCTCGCGCACGGGGGTCGCCGACACCCCGAAACGTTGCGCGGTCTCATTGACGGTGAGCGAGGTACCGGCCGGCAACCGACCCGTCACCAGGTCGTCGCTCAACACCTCGGCGATCTCCTGGCGCAGGCTGATCCGCCGCAACGGGGCCTGAGCACCGCCGGGATCGGCCGGGCCGAGAAGCAGGCCGCCGTCTAAAACACTGCCCTGTGCCGACTGCACGCGGTCTCTTCTCGCCGGCCGTCGGCACCGTCGCGCCGACGGGCACCCGTCCGATCAAGTCGATCGCGTCGATCATATGAACCGATATCCGATTTGGGGAGCAACGTGCCCATCCGATTTCGCCCGGGACGCCGGGAGTCGGCGCCCGAAGGGGTGATCGGGCGGCGAACACCGGGGGCGGAAACGCGAAAAAGCCGTACCCGCGCCGAAGTCGGCGCGGGTACGGCCTGGTTCACGAAGGGCTACATGCGGTGCGAAGGGCTACCCGCAGAACGCGTCGGCGACGGTCAGCGCCTCGTCCAGGATGGCCAGGCCCTCCTTGACCTCGGCCTCGGTGCTCGTGCACGGCGGCACCACGTGGGTGCGGTTCATGTTGACGAACGGCCACAGGCCGCGCGCCTTGCACGCCGCGGTGAACTCGTTCATCGGCTGCGCGGCGGGGCCCGCGGCGTTGTAGGCGACCAGCGGCTCGCGGGTCTCCTTGTTCTTGACCAGCTCGATCGCCCAGAACACGCCGAGGCCGCGCACCTCGCCGACGCTGGCGTGCCGTGTCGCCATCGCGCGCAGTTCGGGGCCGATCACGCTCTCCCCGAGCCGCTTGGCGTTCTCGACGATCTTCTCGTCGCGCATCGCGGTGATCGTCGCGACGGCGGCGGCGCAGGCCAGCGGGTGACCGGAGTAGGTCAGGCCGCCCGGGTAGGGGCGCTCGCGGAAGGTCTCGAAGATCCGGTCCGAGATGATCACGCCGCCGAGCGGGACGTAGCCGGAGTTGACGCCCTTGGCGAAGGTGATCAGGTCGGGGGTGATGTCCCAGTTGTCCACCGCGAACCACGCGCCGGTGCGGCCGAACCCGGCCATCACCTCGTCGGCGATGAAGATGATCCCGTACTTGTCGCACAGCGCCCGCACACCCGCGAGGTAGCCGGCCGGCGGCACCAGGATGCCGGCGGTGCCGACCACGGTCTCCAGCACGATCGCGGCGATCGTCTGGGCGCCCTCGAACACGATGGTGTTCTCCAGGTGCGCCAGCGCGCGCTCGCACTCCTGCGCCTCGCCGTCGGCGTGGAACGCGGAGCGGTAGGCGTACGGACCCCAGAAGTGCACGATGCCGGACACGCCGGTCTCGTTCGGCCAGCGGCGCGGGTCGCCGGTCAGCGCGATCGCGTTGGCGGTGGCGCCGTGGTACGAGCGGTAGGTGGAGAGCACCTTGTGCCGGCCGGTGTGCAGCCGCGCCATCCGGATCGCGTTCTCGTTCGCCTCGGCGCCGCCGTTGGTGAAGAAGACCCGGTTCAGGTCGCCGGGCGCCAGCTCGGTGATCAGCCGCGCGGCCTCGCTGCGGGCGTCGTTGGCGAAGGCCGGCTGGACCATGCACAGCTTGTCGGCCTGCGCCTTGATCGCCGCGACGACCTTGGGGTGCTGGTGTCCGATGTTGGTGTTGACCAGCTGGGACGCGAAGTCCAGGTATCGGTTGCCGTCGTAGTCCCAGAAGTAGGAACCCTCGGCGCCCGCGACCGCCAGCGGGCTGATGAGCCCCTGTGCGGACCAGGAGTGGAAGACGTGGGCGCGGTCGGCGTCGTAGACGGCCTTCCCGGCCGCCGGGTCCAGAGTGCTCATGCGGCCACCCTAAGGCCGGGCAAACGCCGTCCGAAGCGACAGATTGTCAACGATCACGGGGTCCTGCCGACAGTGTGTCGGCAGGACCCCGCGTGGTCTCGAACCCGTGCGCTACTTGCCGCGCAGCAGGCTGTTGATCTCGATGGTCTGCGTGCGGCCGGGGCCGACGCCGATCGCCGAGATCGGGGCGCCGGACATCTCCTCCAGGGCCCGGACGTACGCCTGCGCGTTCCCCGGCAGATCCGCGAAGGTGCGCGCACCGGTGATGTCCTCGGTCCAACCCGGCAACATCTCGTAGATCGGCTTCGCGTGGTGGAAGTCGGTCTGCGACATGGGCAGTTCGTCGTGCCGCACGCCGTCGATGTCGTACGCGACGCAGACCGGGATCCGCTCCCAACCCGTGAGCACGTCCAGCTTGGTCAGGAAGAAGTCGGTGAGGCCGTTGACCCGCGTGGCATACCGCGCGATGACCGCGTCGAACCAGCCGCAGCGCCGGTCGCGCCCGGTGGTCACGCCGCGCTCGTGGCCGATCCGGCGCAGCGCCTCGCCGTCCTCGTCGAAGAGTTCGGTCGGGAAGGGGCCGGCACCCACGCGCGTGGTGTACGCCTTGAGGATGCCGATCACACCGGTGATCTTGGTCGGGCCGATGCCGGATCCGGCGCACGCGCCGCCCGCCGTGGGGTTGGACGAGGTGACGAACGGATAGGTGCCGTGGTCCACGTCCAACAGCGTGCCCTGACCGCCCTCCAACAGGACGACCTTGCCCTGGTCCAGGGCCTGGTTCAGGACCAGCGTGGTGTCGGCGACGTAGGGCCGCAGCTGGTCGGCGTAGCCGAGGTATTCCTCGACGATCTCCTCGACCTTCAGCTCCCGGCGGTTGTACATCTTGACCAGCATCTGGTTCTTGTCCGACAGCGCGCTCTCGACCTTTTGGGTCAGGATGCCCGCGTCGAACAGGTCCTGGACGCGGATCCCGACCCGGTTGATCTTGTCGGCGTAGGACGGGCCGATGCCGCGTCCGGTGGTGCCGATCTTGCGCTTGCCGAGGAACCGTTCCGTCACCTTGTCCAAAGTGCGGTGGTACGGCGTGATCAGGTGCGCGTTGCCCGAGATGAGCAACTTGGAGGTGTCGATGCCACGTTCGACCAGGGTGCTGATCTCGTGCAGCAGCACCCCCGGGTCGACCACGACACCGTTGCCGATGACGGGCGTGCACTCGGGCGTGAGGATGCCGGAGGGCAGCAGGTGGAGGGCGTACTTCTGATCGCCGATGACAACGGTATGGCCGGCATTGTTGCCGCCCTGGTACCGAACCACGTAGTCGACGGATCCGCCGAGCAGGTCGGTAGCCTTCCCCTTGCCCTCGTCTCCCCATTGGGCGCCGACGAGTACGAGTGCGGGCATGAGGCGTACACCCCTTCCAGGCGGGGCATGTTTGACAACGGGAGCCCCGGACGGTCCAAGCCCCTTGACGCGATGCGCGGCAAGGGGCTCTTGCGGGGAGAGGTTACCTGAGGAAGGACGACCGGTGTCGGCCGAGCGCTCGCTGCTCGTGATCACGGACCCTGCGGCTCGCTCGGCGGACGGCGAATCCGTCCGGGTCGCGCTCGATGTTCTGCGGGCCTGCGCCCCCAGCAAGATCGTCATTCCCACCGACCCCGCCGACCTGCAGCGCGCCCTCGCGCGGCGGGGGCGTCGGCGTGTCGTGGTGATCGGCGGGGATGCCGGAGTACACGCCGTCGCGCGGTTACTGGATCGTGCGGGCGAGCTCGGCGAGACCCCGCTGGGCATCGTCCCGATCGACACCGGAAGCGGCCACGGGCTCGCCGAGGCGCTCGGCCTGCCCGCCGAGCCCGCCAAGGCGGCACGCGTGGCGCTGGGCGAGAACGAACGTTCCTTCGACCTGTTGTCGGATGACCTGGGCGGCCTCGCGCTGCGCTCGGTCCGGATCGGACACGGCGTGCGGGCCGGCCGCGGCGGGCCGGCCGCGGGCATGCCCGGACGGGGCTGGCGCGGGTTGTGGGACCAGGCCGCGCGGACCGTGTCGAGCACCGTCGGCGCCGCCGTCGGACCCTCGGGCCACCGGCTGCGGATCGAGGCGGACGGCCGGGTCGTGGTCGACACGGATCGCCCCGTGCTGTCCGTGCACCTGGGCTGCGACGGGTCGAGCACGCCCGGCCCGAGGATGACGGAAGTCACAGTGAACGGGTACAACAGCCGAAACGGGACACACGGGGCAAACGGCTCGAACGGCGCGGGTACCGCGACCGTGATGATCACCGGCCACCCGGGCACGTCCCGCTTCGGCCCCAACCCGGTCCTCGACGCACCGGTACAACTGCGCGCACACGAAATCACGGTCCGCGGCCGCGACTTCACCTACGCCGCCGACGGAATGCCCACCGGCCCGGTCCACCTACGCACCTGGACGGTCCGCCCCACAGGCTGGCGCCTGTTCGTCCCGGCGTAACCGGCAGCCAAAACAAACCCGAAGCCAAAACGCCGGCCGGGGCAGAACAACCAGCCCGGCCGGCGCTTGAGGCCACTCAGCCCGGCCGGCGCTCGAGGCCGCCTCGGCCGCAGGCCGGGGGCTCAGCCCTCCAGGGCGTCGGCCCCCGCCGCACTGCTGTCCCGCAGGAAGATGGTGCAGCGCGAGTACTCCTCCTCCTCACCGATCGCACCCGCAGCCCGCGCAAGCGCATGCAGGGAGCGCAGGAACCCCCGGTTCGGCTCGTGCTCCCACGGCACCGGCCCGTGCCCGCGCCACCCCGCCCGCCGCAGTGCGTCCAGTCCGCGGTGGTAGCCCACCCGCGCGTAGGCGTAGGACTCGATCACGCTGCCCCGGGCGAAGGCCTCGTCGGCCAGGTCGGCCCACGCGAGCGAGAAGGTCGGGAACTTCGCGGCCACCTCGGCCGCCGGCACGCCGTCCACGAGCAGCGCCAGCGGCTCGGGCTCCTCGGGCAGGTAGGTGGGATCGGGTCCGCCGAAAAGGTTCTGGTCGATGGTCATGGACCCCATGATCGCCCATCACGCGCCGAGGCCCGCGACCTCGTGGTCGCGGGCCTCGGCGCGGATCGATGCCGATCGCGGGTGCGGACTACTTCATCCGGGTGCCCGCCGAGCGCAGGTCGCGGCAGGCCTCGACGACCCGCTCGGCCATCCCGGTCTCGGCCGCCTTGCCGTACGAACGCGGGTCGTACAGCTTCTTGTTGCCGACCTCGCCGTCCACCTTGAGCACGCCGTCGTAGTTGCGCAGCACGTGGTCGACGATCGGGCGGGTGAAGGCGTACTGGGTGTCGGTGTCGACGTTCATCTTGACCACGCCGTAGTCCAGCGCCTCGCGGATCTCCTCGAGCAGCGAGCCGGAGCCGCCGTGGAAGACCAGGTCGAACGGCTTCTCCCGGCCGTACTTCGCGCCGACCGCGTCCTGGAGGTCCTTGAGGATGCTCGGCCGCAGCTTGACGTTGCCCGGCTTGTACACGCCGTGCACGTTGCCGAAGGTCGCGGCCAGCATGTAGCGGCCCTGCTCGCCCAGGCCGATCGCCTCGACGGTCTCCAGCGCGTCGGCCGCGGTGGTGTAGAGCTTGTCGTTGATCTCGTTGGCGACGCCGTCCTCCTCGCCGCCGACGACGCCGATCTCCAGCTCCATGACGATCCGCGCGGCGGCGCACTTGGCGATCAGCTCACGGGCGATCTCCAGGTTCTCCGCCAGCGGTACGGCCGAGCCGTCCCACATGTGCGACTGGAACAGCGGGTCCTGCCCCTTGGCCACACGCTCCGCGGAGATGTCGATCAGCGGGCGCATGAACCCGTCGAGCTTGTCCTTGGGGCAGTGGTCGGTGTGCAGCGCGATGTTCACCGAGTACTTCTCGGCGATCACCTTCGCGTACTCGGCGAACGCGACCGAGCCCACCACCATGTCCTTGACGGTGGTGCCCGACAGGAACTCCGCGCCGCCCGTGGACACCTGGACGATGCCGTCGCTCTCCGCCTCGGCGAACCCGCGCAGCGCCGCGTTCAGGGTCTGGGACGAGGTCACGTTGATCGCCGGGTAGGCGAATCGACCGGCCTTGGCCCGGTCCAGCATCTCGGCGTAGACCTCGGGAGTTGCGATGGGCATGCGTGTGCTCCTTGTTGCTCGAGCCGGCGGTGATATGAGGGTTTCGGACACGGATGGCCGTATCCCCGCTTGCCGCCCATCCTGGCAGACCGACTTGATCGACACCGCATCCAGTCCGCCACGTTCGGCGGAGCGGACCGAGGATCCGACGGATCATCGAAGCGGTGCCACAGAGGCCACACCGGACTCGGAAAAGTCTTCCGCACGAACTTTCACTCGGGGCGCAACCATCCCATCGGACACGCGTCTTGGGTATTGAGAGCAGCAAGCGGAGAGCGGCGGATCACAACGCACGGGACCCGACGGCGCCGGCTTTCACGGCGCCCGGGACTCCGGTTCGTCTTCGTTTTCTTCCCACCACCTTCCCCAGGGGACACCCATGTCATGCACATGTCCGCTATGAGCACGTTTGCGAAGGCGTTCGCCGGATTCGCGCCCGCCGACCCGCGCCTCGCGGCCGGGCAAGGCGCCACGAACTGACCTGGCGACACAAGGACTTCGAAGGGCAGGCGCAACCCGTGGCGAGTCGAGACGTCTCCATGACACGGGCTGTGCACAAGGGGTGGGGACGGTCCGATGACAGTGAAGGGGGCGGCGGGGTTGTGGCGCTGCTGAGCATGCCGGCATACGGGGGCGACGAGCGATCGCCGGACTCCGCGCCCGACGACGCGGCGGCCGACGCCGCACCGCGTCGACCGCGGCTTCGCATCCTGCGGGGTGGTCGGGAGGAACCACCTGCCCGCCCGACCCTGACCGAGCTCTACCACGCCCAACGACTGGGCATGGTCCGGCTCTCCATCCTGCTCGTGGACGACCTCGGCACCGCCGAGGACGTGGTCCAGGACGCCTTCACCGCGTTGTACCGCCGCTTCGGCGAGGACCTGGACGACGTCGACAACGCGATGGCCTACCTGCGCACGTCGGTGGTCAACCTCTCCCGCTCGGTGCTGCGCCGGCGCCGCACGGCCCGTGCCTACGTTCCCCCGCACGAGCCGGCCGCCGCCTCGCCCGAGGACGCCGTGGTGCTCTCCGAGGAACACCTGCGGGTGCTCGGCGCGGTGCAGCGCCTGGCCCCGCGACAACGCGAGGTGCTCGTGCTGCGCTACTGGTCGGACATGACGGAGGCGCAGATTGCCGAAACGCTCGGACTCTCCCGTGGAGCGGTGAAGTCCACGGCGAGTCGTGCCATCGACGCCCTCGAAAAACTCATGAAGGACGAACAGTCGTGACCGAACACAATGCGCGCGACGAATCGGTGGAGGACCTGCTGCGCGCGGCGATGGCGGCCCGGGCGGACACCGTCACCGCGCATCAGCTGCGACCGCCGGCCCCGCCGCACGCCGACGGGGCCGCACACTCCCGGTGGAAGACCATCGGGCTTCCGCTGTCCGCGGTGCTCCTGGCCGCGGCGGCCTTCGGCGGGGTGTCCCTGGTGGGGGCTCCCACCACGAACCGGAGCACGCCGCTCCAGTCCCGGGTGCCCACGCCGCCGCCCACCGAGTTCACGACCCCCTCCCCCGCCATGACGTCGGCGCCGCCGACGAACGTCGCCGCGACCGACGTTCTCGAGGCGAACGGGACGCCGGAGTCGAGCACGGCGGAGTCGGAGGACACCCGACCGGACAACCGCCCGACGACCCGGCCGCCGTCCTCGAAGCCGGCGAGCACCGCCCCCGGTTCGTCCACCAAGCCCAAGTCCGACGACGTCTCGGCGGTGAAGTTCCGGACCCCGCCGTCGTGGCGGATCGTGCGGGAGGACGCCCGGCATGAGTGTGTGCTCGCCGATCCCGCGTACACCGGTGACTGCCTGGGTCACGGCGCCTGGGTCAACGTCAAACCCGTCCCGGACGTCTCGGGGAGCTGGCCCTACGAGGGGGCCGTCGACAAGGACGACGGCGGACTGACCCAGCCGTTGTGCATGCGCAACGGCATCCCCGCCGCGCCTCCGGCGTACGGGGAGTTGACCATGCGGCTGACCACCAAGTCGACCGTGACGGTCGCCGGCCACCCCGCGAAGTACCGCTCCTGGACCGTGACATGCGCCAACTCGGGGTCCTACGACATCCGGCTGTGGTGGCTGGTCGACCAGGGCGTCTACATCCACACCACCGGGCTCCCGGCCGACTCCGACATCGCCGACCGGGTGGTCGCGTCCCTTGATCTCTCCGGCTACAAGCCGCCGACGAGCTGACCCCCGGCCGGCGGGGGCCGATCGCCGGTCAGCGATCCTCGGCGACCTTCTGCGCCGCCTTGCGGGCGGCGACCAGGATCGGGTCCCAGACCGGGGAGAACGGGGGCGCGTAGCCGAGGTCGAGGGAGGTGATCTCCTCGACCGTCATCCGGTGGGTGAGCGCGACGGCCGCGGTGTCGATGCGTTTGGCGGCGCCGTCGCGGCCGACGATCTGTACGCCCAGAAGCCGGCCCGTGATGCGCTCGGCGATCATCTTGACCCGCATCGACCGCGCGCCCGGGTAGTAGCCGGCCCGGCCCGTGGATTCGATGGTCGCGGTGACGAACTCGAAGCCGGCCGCCGCCGCGTCCTTCTCGCGCAGGCCGGTGCGGCCGATCTCCAGGTCGCACACCTTGCTGACGGCGGTGCCGACCACGCCGGGGAAGGTGGCGTAGTCGCCGCCGATGTTGGCGCCGATCACCCGGCCGTGTTTGTTCGCGTGGGTGCCGAGCGCGATGTGCCGGCGGCGGCCGGAGACGAGGTCGAGCACTTCGACGCAGTCGCCGCCGGCCCAGATGCCCTCGGCCCCGCCGTCGACGCCGACCCGCATCCGCAGGTCGGTGGTCAGCCCGCCGCTCGCGCCGAGCGGCAGGCCGGCCGCGCGGGCGAGCTCGGTGGCGGGGCGCACGCCCAGGCCCAGGACCACGATGTCGGCGGGGAAGCGGCCGTCGGCGGTCAGTACGGCGCTCGCCCGACCGTCGGTCACCTCGATCCCCACCACCTCGGTCTCGGTCACCACATCGATGCCCATGCCCTCCATGGCCTCGTGCACCAGGGCGCCCATGTCGGGGTCCAGGGTGGACATCGGCTGCGCGGAGCGGTCCACGACGGTGACCGCCAAGCCCTTGCGGACCATCGCCTCGGCCATCTCGATGCCGATGTAGCCGCCGCCGACCACCACCGCCCGGCGGTGTTGGGGGGCCAACCACTCGATCAGCTCGCGGGCGTCCTCCAGGGTCTGCACCCCGTGCACGCCGGGTGCGTCGATCCCGGGCAGCGGCGGCCGGATCGGCACCGCGCCGGTGGCCAGGACCAATTGGTCGAAGCCGATCCGGTCGGCCCTGCCCGTGGTCAGGTCGCGGATCTCCACCGTGCGGTGATCCAGGTCCAGACCCTCCGCCTCGACGCCCAGGCGCAGGTCGATCCCGCGCTTGCGGTGCTCGTCGGGCGTACGTGCGATCAGCGCGTCGGGGCCGTCCACGTCCCCGGAGACCAGATAGGGGATGCCGCACGCGGAGTACGAGGTGAACCGGCCCCGCTCGATCACCACGATCTCCAGGTCGTCCTCGCCGCGCCGCCGCCGGGCCTGCGAGGCCGCACTCATCCCGGCGGCGTCACCGCCGATCACCACCAGTCGCTCGTTGCCCACGTGCTACCCCTGACTCTGTGTGCGTACGTGTGTCCGCGCAGGTGCGGACACCGCCGAAACCGGCCCTCGATCGCCGCCGGACGTCCCGACCCGGTAATGATGCGTGCCCCGGAGTGGGGACGGGTGACCACCCGGGCCGCACGCGCACTACCCTCACAAGGTGGAATTCCAAGCTGTCAACGTCCTCGACGCGACGTCCCTCATCTCGACGTTCGGACTCATCGGCATCCTCGCGATCATCTTCGCCGAGACGGGTCTGCTGGTCGGGTTCTTCTTCCCCGGCGACTCGATGCTGTTCCTGGCCGGCGTCGCCGCGTCCTCGTCGGCGGACGAGATCGTCGGCACATCCATCTCGCTGCCCTGGCTGCTCCTCGGGGCGCCGGTGTGCGCGATCGCCGGTGCCCAGTTCGGCCACTTCCTGGGCGCCCGCTACGGCACGAAGATGTTCAGCAAACCGGACTCGAAGCTGTTCAAGGCCGAGTACGTGACCAAGGCCGAGCAGTACTTCGAGAAGTTCGGCCCGGCCAAGGCGGTGCTGCTGGCCCGGTTCATCCCGATCGTCCGCACCTTCCTGAACCCGGTCGCCGGAGTGCTGGAGATGCCGGCCCGGACGTTCTTCATCTGGAACGTCATCGGCGGCCTGGTGTGGACCGACGGCATCATCCTGCTCGGCTACAAGCTCGGTGACACGATCGGCAGCAGCATCGACAAATATCTTTTGCCGGGCGTTTTCGTCATCGTTCTCATCTCGGTGCTGCCGATCATCATCGAGGTCGTGCGCAGCAAGCGGGAGGCGAAGCGCGAAGCGGCTTCCTCGGGTAACTGAACACATACGCTCCGAAGCGGCGGTGCGCATTGGCGCACCGCCGCTTTTTGTCGTCCCGAAGGACGTTCCG
Organism: Embleya australiensis; assembly: GCF_051903075.1. NCBI lineage: Bacteria > Bacillati > Actinomycetota > Actinomycetes > Kitasatosporales > Streptomycetaceae > Embleya > Embleya australiensis. Next base: position 4,024,495 of record NZ_CP182422.1, on the reverse strand, counting down.
GGTACGACACCGGCAATTGACCGGAATGAAATACGCGGCCGTACAACCTTTCCGCTTCGCCGTGCGTCGGGCCGGCGGACGGTCGGTGCGAGGTGCAATGCGAAACACCCCGCCCCCGGACGGGGACCGGGAGCGGGGTGGACTGGGAGGGTGCCGAAGACGAAGGTGGCCGCCGGGTCGGACGGGGAACCGACCCGGCGGCCCGAGGGGAAAGGGCAGAGGTGTTCAACGCCCCGATCGGCGCGGGACGACTCGGCCGCGAGAGCGCGGCGAGCGCGTGCAGGGCGGCATACACGACGAATTCATACTTCCCCCCCGGGAAGTCCGGTCGGCGGATGCGCCGACGTCGGAACTGGTCCGACAATATCCGAGACGGCGAAAAAAGCAATGGCCGTCCCATGAATGCGCAAGGCATCACACGGGACGGCCGGCGGCGGAATGCGCGGGCGGGGGCCGCTAATTCAGTTCGAGGTCTTCCAGGTGGTAGGCGACCCGATACTCGAGGCCGGCCTTTTCCACGGTGGGCGCGGCACCGCGCTCGACGATCACCGCGACGGCGACGACCTCGGCGCCGGCCTCGCGCAACGCCTCGACGGCGGTCAGCACCGAGCCGCCCGTGGTGGAGGTGTCCTCGACCGCGAGCACCCGGCGGCCCCGCACGTCCGGGCCCTCGATCCGGCGCTGCAGACCGTGCGCCTTCCCGGCCTTGCGCACCACGAACGCGTCCAGCCTGCGGCCCCGCGCGGCGGCGGCGTGCAGCATCGCCCCGGCGACCGGGTCGGCGCCCAGGGTCAACCCGCCGACCGCGTCGAAGTCCAGGTCGGCGGTGAGGTCGAGCATGACCTTGCCGACCAGCGGCGCGGCCTCGCCGTCCAGGGTGATCCGGCGCAGGTCGACGTAGTAGTCCGCCTCCCGACCGGAGGACAGGACGACCCGGCCGTGCACGACGGCCTTGGTCTTGATCTGTTCGAGCAGCGCATCACGGTCGGAGGTCATGGCACGGGAGCCTATCGCCGCGACCGGCCCGGCCCGTTCAGGCTCGGCCGACGCGCTCGCGGCGGGCCCGCACCCGGACCAGGCGCCAGAGCACGACCGCGCCCAGCGCCGGGACCAGCACCCGGATCGCCCGGCGCGCGGCACGGCCGCTGCCGTGTCCGACCTCGGACCACAGGTCCGCCTCGGAGCCGGCCTCGGCCGGACGCGGCGGCAAGGGCCGGGTGCGCGGCGGCGTCGTCGAGAACGGCTCGGCGAGCGGGCGGACCGGCTCGAACGGCGTGTCGGCCGCCGTCTCGGGCGCGAGTTCGTCGGCCAGCGCGGCGGCGAACAGGTCGGCCGCGCGGGCGAACGCGGCCTGCCGCGCGGCCTCGACCGGGCCGAACTCGCCCGGCTCGGCGGCGAACACGATCCGGGTCTCGCCGGCGTGCTCCGCGTCGTCGTCCCCGGCCGCGGCGAGGTCGTACAGCCGCACCGTGAACTCGGCGTCGAGGCGGGCGGCCGGCGGCCCCTCGCCCCCGGCCGCGCCCGGCTCCTCGACCCCGACCACGGTCGCGACCAGCGCCAGCGGCTCGGCCGCGGCGGCGAGCCGCAGCAGGCCGCGGAAGGCGACGGTGTCGGCGTCGACCCGCACCCGCCAGCGGCCGGTGAGCACGACGCCCTCGGTACCCCCGCGGACCGGCTCCTCGGGCGTCAGGCCCGGGATGCACCGCCCCAGGCGTTCGGCGTCGTGGAAGGTCTCCCAGACAGATCGGACCGGGATCGGCACGACGACTTCGTACTGCATCCGTTCTCCCCCGTTCGTGGCGGCGGGCCGCCGTCGGGCGACGTGCCCGCGCACCGACCCGGACGGTCGGTGTGTACCGCCCACCCCATCACACCCGCCGGTGCCGCCCGGTCGGCGCGTCGGGGTCGATCACCCTCGGCATGGCGTCCGGGTCGGGGGCCGGCCGCGCCGGCTCCTCGGGCAACCACAACCGGCGGGCCCTCGGGTAGGCCACGGGCGCCACGATCACCGCGAACACCACGACCGCGCCGGCCAGCGCGACCGCGGCCGCCGGCGGCCCCGAGCCGAGCGTGTGCGCACACCAGCGGGCCAGGAGCCAGGAGCCGCCCGCCGCGCCCGCGGAGACCAGCGCCAGGCCCAGGTGGGTGCGCGCCACCCGGACCGTGTCCAGGCCGCGCAACCGCCGGCGCAGCACCCGGGCCAGCCACACCAGGCCGATCACCTGCGCGACGCTGTATCCCGCGGCCATCCCGGTGACCGCCCACTCGGCGGGCAGCGTCCAGTAGGCGATCAGCGAGAACAGCGCACCGGCCGCGGTCATCGCCGCGTTGGCCCAGAACGGCGTGCGGGCGTCCTGTACCGCGTACAGGCCGCGCTGGATCAGGTATTGCCCCGAGTAGGCGATCAGCCCGGGCGCGAACGCGGTCAACATCAGGCCCATCGCGCGGGTGTCCGCCTCGGTGGTGACGCCGTGCTGGAAGACCACCGCGGTCACCTGCGGGCCGAGGGCGAGGAACAGGAACGACACCGGCACGATCACCAGGGCGTTCAGCCGCAGGCCCCGGGAGACCAACGCGCGGACCGTGGCGGGGTGTCCGTCGGCCGCCGCACGGCTGATCCGGGGCATCAGCATGGTCGCGATCGACACGGTGACCACGCCGTGCGGCACGATCCAGAGCAACTGCGCGTTGGCGTAGGCGGTGTAGCCCACGCCGTGGCCGAGCCCGGACTTCACCGCCTTGTCGGACACCTCGACCGCGAGCCGGGTCACCAGCCAGTAGCCCAGTTGCGAGACGCCGACCATGGCGACCGCCCAGCCAGCCATCCGCAGCGGCGCGCCCAGGCCGTGGCCGCGCCAGTCGAAGCGGGGCCGAAAGCGCACCCCCGCCGCGCGCAGGTACGGCACCAGGGTCAGCGCCTGGACGACGATGCCGAGCGTGGTGCCCAGGCCGAGGAGGCGGACCTGCGCCGGGGTGATGCCCTGCGCGTCCCGCACGTCGTGCGCGACCAGCAGGAAGGACCCGAAGACCGCGATCACCACGACGTTGTTCAGGATCGGCGTCCAGGCCATCGGCCCGAACCGCCCGCGCGCGTTGAGCACTTCGCCGACCAGCGCGAACATGCCGTAGAAGAGGATCTGCGGCAGGCACATCCGGGCCAGCGCGACGGTCAGCGTGCGCTGGGCGCCGTCGTAGTCCGCGTAGGCGGACACGATCGCGGGCGCCGAGAGCACGCCGGCGAGGGTGAGCACGAGCAGCAGGCAGCCCACGGCGGTCAGCAGCCGGTCGGTGTAGCCGGCCCCGCCGTCGGCGTCGCGCCGGGCCGCGCGCACCAGTTGCGGTACCAGGACCGAGTTGAGCGCGCCGCCGACGAGCAGGATGTAGAGGATGTTGGGCACCGTGTTCGCCACGTTGTAGCCGTCGGCGAACAGGCCGGTGCCCAGTGCCGCGACCACGGTGGCGCTGCGGGCGAAGCCGGTCAGCCGCGAGACCGCGGAGCCGAGCGCCAGGCTCGCGCCGCCGCGCAGCATCGATCGGCCGCCGGCTCTTTTGGTTTTGCCCCCTTCGCCCCGATCCGGTGCCCGCTCGATCGGGCGCGCGGGCCCGTGCGCCGGCGTCTCGGACGCGGGTCGGCGATCCTCCGCACGAGCGTGCCGGCCCCCCGGTCGGCCCGAGACGACATGGCTCACAAACGTCTCCAATTCGGCCGCGTTCGGGGTTTCGGACATGCTCCCCCGTTGTCTGAGTGCCTGGGAGGCCACTTCCGTTGCATCCGAATTTCTCGGTGACGAAACCGTTCGCCCACGGGCTCTAAGGGTTTGCGGGGCTTCCCCACCCGCATCACTCCGTCCCCTAGGAGACGTCCCGTGGTCACGCTGCTTCCGGCGCCGCCCGCCCGACCGTCCGTTCCCGCCGCGCCCGCCGGCTCCGTCGCGCCCGCCGGGCCGGCCGACCGGGCGTTGCGGGTCGCTCCGCTGACGCAGGACGCGCACCTGGCGCATCTCGACGGGCGCGGCGACGCGGGGTTCCTGCAGTACCCGTCGTGGGCCGTGGTCAAGGAGGCGTGGCGCAGCGAGGGCATCGGCTGGTTCGACGCGAACGGCGCCGTGGTCGGCACGGCCCTGGTGCTGTACCGCAAGATGCCCAAGGTGCCGTACTGGTTCGCGTACCTCCCCGAGGGCCCGGTGATCGACTGGGCCGACCCGAACCCGCAGCGCTGGCTGGCACCGCTGATCGAACACATGCGCGCCAGGCACGTGTTCACCGTGCGGATGGGGCCGCCGCTGGCCCACCGGCGCTGGCAGGCGCAGACCGTCAAGGACGCGGTCCGGCACGGGCTCAAGCACCTGGATCGGGTCACCCCGGACGAGATCGACCCGCTGGGCGCGACGGTCGCACTGCGGCTGGGCGACCTGGGGTGGCGGTCCTCGGGCGACGGCGCGGACGCGCAGCCCCGGTACACCTTCGAGTTGCCGTTCGAGGGGCGGGCCCTGGACCAGGTCAAGGCGGGCTTCAACCAGGAGTGGAAGCGCGCGATCACCAAGGCGGGCAAGGCGGGCGTGGACATCGCCGTGGGCGGCTACGAGGACCTGCCCGCGTTCTTCGACCTGCTCCAGGTGACCGAGCGCCGCAACGGGTTCCGGCTGGGCCGCGAACTCCCTTACTACCAGCGGCAGTACCGGGCGCTGAACACCGAGGCGGCGGGTCGGATGAAGCTGTACCTGGCCCGGTTCGAGGACCGGCTCCTGGCCGCGCACACGCTGATCACCGCGGGCGAGCGGGTCTGGTACCAGACCGGCGCCTCCACCGACCACGGCCGAGGGGTGCGGCCCAGCCACGCGCTCCAGTGGCGGATGATCCAGGACGTGCACGAGCGCGGCATACCGGTCTACGACATGCGCGGGGTCAGTCCGGTGATCGACCCCGACGACCGACTGTTCGGGGTGCTGCGCTGGAAGCTGGGGACGAACGGGCGCGTGGTGGAGAACCTGGGCGAGTGGGAGTACCCGGTGCAGCCCGCGCTGCACAAGGCGTTCCGCGCCTACATGTCGATCCGTTGAGCGGGTCGGCCATGCGCGGGGCGGGCTACTCGCGGGCGTAGTCGGCGATGCGCGGGTCGTTCAGGGTGGACGGCGGCACCTCCACTCGCGCCTCGTGCGGCGGGAACAGGCTCGCGAGGGCGGGGCGGTCGGCGTCGAGGAACGGTACGACCGCCGGGTCCGGCGCGTCGTCGGCCGGCCGCAACGCGGCTCCGGGCACGAGCGCGGGCGCGGCGAGCAGGAAGCCGCGATCGGCCGGGCCCGGCACGGTGATCCGGTAGGGCAGCGTGCGCAGCCCCGCGGCGCGCAGGCCCGCGTCGGCGCACCAGAACGCCCGACGGTGCGCGTCGGGCGCGGGCGCGCGCACCACGATCCGGCCCGCCGGGCGCAGCACGGTACGGGTCAGGCCGTAAAACTCCTGGGTGTACAGGCGCGCGGCGGCGCCGACGGTGGGTCCGGGCAGGTCGGCGACCACCACGTCGAAGCGCTCGGCGCTCGCCCGTACCCACGCGAAGGCGTCCGCGCCGACCACGCGCACCCGGGGGTCGGCGAACGCGTCGCCGGCGAGGGCGCGCAGGGCGGGATCGGTGCGGGCGGGCGCGGTCTCGCCGAGGTGTGCGACCACGACCACCACGTCGCGCACCGCCGCGTAGCGCAGCACCTCGCGCAGGGCCAGCCCGTCGCCCCCGCCGAGCACGAGCACCCGCTCGTGCCGGCCGGCCATCGCCGGGTGCACCAGCGCCTGGGCGGTCTCGCTCGCCCCCGTGGCCGCCACCCGGCGCTCGCCGGCCACGTACATCTCGGGCCCGGCGGCGGTGTGGGTGACCACCACGTCCTCGTGGGCGGACACCACGTCGCCGTCGTAGAGGGCGTCGCGCGCGGCCCGTTCGAAGGCGGGCGTGTACAGCCAGGTACCGGCGAGCAGTGCGAGCACGGCGCCCACCGCGGCGTACATGCCCATCCGTAGGCGCGCGGGCAGGTCGGCCCGGAACAGCCACAACACCACGAGCGCGCCGGCGATCGCGTTGACCATGCCCGCGAGCACCACGGTGCGCAGTTGGCCCAGGTGCGGCAGCAGCAGGAACGGGAAGAGCAGGCCGCCGACCAGCGCGCCCACGTAGTCGGCCGCGAACAGGTCGGCCACCGCGCTGCCCGCCTCCTGCGGCCGGATCCGCTGGACGAGCGTCATCAGCAGCGGGATCTCGGCGCCGATCAGCAGCCCGAGCACGGCCGCGACGGCGATCATCGGCCAGCGGTAGACGTCGTACCAGGCGAACCCGGCGAACAGCACGGTCGCGCACATCCCGCCGCACGCGGCGAGCAGGATCTCGGCGGCCAGGAACGCCGGTGCGGCGCGGCGCACGAACGGCTTGGCGACGAGCGCCCCGACGCCCATCGCGAAGACCATCACCGACAACACGATCGAGGTCTCCACCACCGGATCGCCGCCCAGCGTGCCGCCGAGCGCGGCCAGCGCGAGTTCGTAGACCAGGCCGCAGGCCGCGCAGACGAGGACGGCGAGCAGGACCACGAATCGCGCGAGCCCGGGGGCGATCGCGGTGGAGGGGGACCGGGCGGCCGACGCGCGCACGATCGTGGCGGTGCGCGGCGCGGGGGAGTTCACTCCGAGCACGCTATGCGCGGAGCGCGCGGGGGTCGCCGAACGCGCCGACGGTTCACCCGATCCGACTACGCGGCGCGGGTGGGCGCGCCGGGCCCGCGCCCGCCGGTCTCGCGCGCGTGCGGCCTCACATGGCGCGGCTCCGGGTGCTCACGATCCGGCATTCCTGCGGGTACGTGTGCCACGTGGACCAGACCGCGCCGGCCCCGCAGCGCTCCACGACCATGGCGGTGACCGCGTACGGCAGCCCCGGATACTCGCCGATCAGGCCGTACCGGTGCCCGGTGGCCAGCGCGACGATCTCGCGCACCCGGGCCGCGAACGCGCTGTCGCCGAGTTGCTGGGTCAAGGCGGTGAACTCGTACTCCCACCGACCGAGCCGGGTCGCCGCCCGGGCGGGCAGCGGGGTGGCCGCGCCCGGCACGCACGCGACCGTCTCGGACACCGGCTCGCCCCCGCCCGGCTCGGGGCCGATCAGCACCTGGTGCGAGGCGCCCAGCAGGCGCAGGTCCAGCTTCAGTCCTCCGAGGTCGACGTCGCGCGCGGCCAACGCGGGAAGCGGCGGCAGGCCCAGGCACCAGCCGAGGGCGTCCGCGCGGGTGTCGGTGTACGTGGTGGTGAGTGTGGCGTGCATGTCTCGCGCTCATCTGTCCGGGCAACGGGGAACACCCTCGGGAGGCTCCCGGGGCGACAATCGGCTGCAAACCAGGGGACATGACTCACCGTAGGCGCCCGAAGGCACACCGTCGTCACCCACAAAGGTGAAAGACAATCACACGAACGGGTGAAGGGCGGCCTGTGAGCGCCGGGGTGTCGCAGGCGAGGATGGGCCCGAAGAGCCGACCCTCGCGAAGGAGCCGTACGGATGAACCGACCCCTGTTGGCCAGACACCTGGACGGCCTCGGCACGACGATCTTCGCCGAGATGTCCGCCCTCGCGCGCACCACCGGCGCGATCAACCTCGGCCAGGGTTTCCCCGACACCGACGGCCCGGCGGAGGTGATCGAGGCGGCCGTCGCGGCGATGCGCGACGGGGCGAACCAGTACCCGCCGGGTGACGGTATCCCGGATCTACGGCTGGCCGTGGCGGAGCACCGGCAGCGCTTCTACGACCAGACGTTCGACCCGGACGGCGAGGTGCTGATCACCACCGGCGCCACCGAGGCGATCGCCGCCGCGCTGCTCGCGCTGCTCGAACCGGGCGACGAGGTGATCGCGCTCGAACCGTTCTACGACTCGTACGCGGCCTGCATCGCGATGGCCGGCGCCCGCCGGGTGGGCGTCACCCTGCGCCCCCCGCACTTTCGTCCGGACCTCGACGAGCTGCGCGCGGCGGTCACCGACCGCACCCGGGTGATCATGCTCAACACCCCGCACAACCCGACCGGCACCGTGCTCACCCGGGCCGAGCTGGAGGCGATCGCCGCCGTCGCGATCGAGCACGACCTGATCGTGGTCACCGACGAGGTGTACGAACACCTGGTCTACACCGGCGAGCACATCCCGATCTCGACCCTGCCGGGGATGCGCGAGCGCACCGTCACCATCTCGTCGGCGGGCAAGACGTTCTCGTTCACCGGCTGGAAGGTCGGCTGGGTGTGCGCGCCGAGGGAGCTGATCGCGGCGGTACGCACGACCAAGCAGTTCCTGACCTACACCTCGGGCGCCCCGTTCCAGCCCGCGATCGCACACGCGCTGCGCCTGCCCGACACGTACTTCGACGGGCTGCGCGAGGACCTGCGACACAAGCGCGACCTGCTCGGCGGCGGGCTGCGGGCGGCCGGACTGACCGTCTACGAGCCGCAGGGCACCTACTTCACCACTACCGACATCACCCCGCTCGGCTACGCCGACGGCCTCGACTTCTGCCGCAGGCTGCCCGAACTGCGCGGCGTGGTCGCGATCCCCGAGGTGGTCTTCTTCGACAACACGGAGGTGGGCCGCCCCCTGGTCCGCTTCGCCTTCTGCAAGCGCGTCGAGGTCCTGGAGGAGGCCGCCAAGCGGCTCGCCGGCTGAGCCCTGCCCAGTGGATCGTGGGTGTGGCGGTTGCGTGTGGCGGTTGCGTGTGGGGGTCGGGTCTGCGGCCCCCACACGCGCGGGTTCCGCCTATACCTCGCCGTCGGTCACCGGCTTGTCCTCGGGGCCGTACTGCTCGGTGATCCAGTTCGCGAACGAGATGCACGTGCTGATCCACGCCCGCGTGGTGAACACGAACAGCTCGCGGTTGATCCCCGGCTCGCAGTCGAGCTGGGCCTCGCCGATCAGCCGCAGCTGTCCCTCGTGCTCGTGCGTGTAGACCTTGGGCCAGAAGAACTGGCGGTGCCACTCGTCCAGCAGCTCCAGGATCCGCGGCCGGTCGGCCGGGTCGAACGCACGGTCCAGGAACATCCGGACCGTGAAGATCTCCTGCTTGTCTCCGCGCAGCATGAAGTAGACGCGGAAGCCATCCCAGGGCGCACAGATGTCGCCCTCGTCGTCGGTGAAATGGTTCACCTGGAGTTCGTCGAGGACCTGGTTGATCAGGTCCGCCGACGGCTTGACGACCGGCGCGGCCGGAACGAAGGTCGACCTCGGAAGCGAGGATGGGTCGATGCTCATGAAGGATCCTCTCCAGACGTATCGACGCCATCCTCTCTCATTCGGCCCAGGGCGGTGGGTCCCGAGGGTGCGCTCATTCGTACTCCGTACCGCCCTTGCGCATCAGGTATGACGCGGAGACGATCTTGCCGATCGCGCGCCCCCCGACCACGGCGCTGTACCGCTCGCGTGCCGGGCGCACCACCAGGCCCTCCCGCAGGTGCGCGGCGGTGCCCGAGACGGTTTCCCGGCCCTCGGCCAGGGCCAGCAGTTCGGCCTCGTCGTAGGGCCCGGCGTACAGGGTCGGTACCACCGGCGGCGCGGTCGTGAGGTCGGCGAGCAGGTCGGCCAACTCCTCGGCGTCGACGTGCCGTACCGCGCCGCTCTCGTCCGCGAGCGCGATGTCGAACACCGCGTAGCCGGGCAGCTCGGACCGCCCCTGCGCGCCGTAGCCCAGATCCTGCACACCCTGCCCGTACACCTCGCCGAACACGCCCACCCGCGCCGCGCCGAACCGCGCGGCCACCTCTGCGGCGACCTCGGGCAGCCGGTGCGCGAGCACGCTGCGCCAGTAGAGGTTGTGCTCGTCCCGGGCCAGCGCCTGCGACCGGGCGCCGAAGCCCTTGGAGGAGACGAAGCTCTCGCCGGTGCGGGTGAGGTAGGTGTAGAGGCAGGCGGTGCCGTGGATCTTCTCGGTGGCCACCACCGGCTCGCCGGCCGTGAACAGGTCCGGGTAGCGCCGGATGTTCTCCATGTCGACCCACGGCAGCAGATCGGGCGCGGCCACGATGTCGCCGCTCATGTGCACGGGGATGGGCGGCACCCATTTGACGATGCCGAGCAGCTCGGCGAAGTCCTTGCCGTCGGCGAGCGCGGCATCGAGGTCGAGGTCGGCCAGCGCGGCCGGCCGACAGACGATGCCCTGCGACAACTCGCCACGCAGCCGGATGGCCCGCACCCGGTTCTTGGCCGAGCCGGCGAGTTTCCCGGTGAGCCCGAGTTCCTCGACGAGGCCATCGGGCAACACGGCCTGCTCCGGGATGTAGAGCGCGACATCGCCGGTGACGTAGGCCCCCTTGGCGACGACGGCCCGGTACAGCCCGACCTGGGCCAGCTCCAACGCATCGGCATTCGGGTGCGGGTGCACCACCAACCACTCGACCGTGACCTTGAGCGCGGACATGGCTGCCCCCTTCCCCGTGACCGCCGAGGCGGCGGCCGCTTCCCCGTCGGCTCTACGGTCCCAAGGGGCTGGGGGAGGTGGCCAACGATTTACGGGCGGGTGGGGCGGAGCCGGGCTGGGCTGGGCTGGGTGGGGTGGGTGGGGTGGGGTGGGGTGGGTGGGGTGGGGTGGGGTGGCGTTTTGGTTGCGGCGTGGGTTCGGCGAGGGCGGGCCGGGTCGGCGGGGCCCTCCCGAGTGGGCTGGGTGCTCCCGGCGGGCGTTGCGCCTTTGGTCGCGGGTGGCCTGGTGTGGGGCTGGTCAGAGTCGGTGATGGGCCGCCGCCGGCGTGCGGGCTCCGAGACTTGGGGCTTTTGGCGAGACGGGTGTGTTGCTCGGCGGGAAAAGCACCCGGCAGCGGCGGGCAGGGTGGGTGGTCGGTTCAGGTCCGCCGGGGAGGCTTCGCGGGCGGTCGGGTGGTTCCGGCGAGAGTCGCGTCTCGGTCGGCTGCACGGGGCCGGTCAGAGTCGTCGAGGTGGGCCGCCGCCAGCGTGCGGGGCTCCGAGATCGGGGGCTCCCGACGAGACGGGTGTGTTGCTCGGCGAAAACCCGGCCGGCAGCGGCGGGCAGGGAGGCGCTCGGGTCGAATCCGCCGGTGAACCTTTCCAAGTGGGCCGGGTGTTCCCGGTGATGGTCACGCCCCTGGTTGCGGAGGGCTGGGCCGGGGTCGGTCAGGGTCGTCGAGGTGGGCCGCCGCCAGCGTGCGGGGCTTGGAGACTCGAAGCTCCTGACGAGACGGGTGCGTTGGTCGGCGGAAAACCGGCCGGCAGTGGCGGGCGGGTGGGAGCTCGGGTTGGGTCTGCCGGGGAGCGTTCCCGGGTGGGTCGGGCGGCCGGGTGTTTTCGGGGTGCGGTGGGCGTGTGGGTGGCGGAGGTTCACGAAACCGGATCCCGTGAGGTGCCGCAGCCTCCGCGCGCGAGAAAACCGCAGGTCAGCGCAAGCGGCTGCCGTTTCGAGTGCCTCGGGATCCGGTTTCGACGCCCACAGGGCACTTTCGGCCGCCGAGAGGCCGCAGCGCCCGAGATCGGCTCCGAATGAGCGGTTTCGGTCTCCCCGCCGGAGTCGAGGGGGCCGGAGCACACGAAACCGCCACTCGACACCCGACTTTCCATCTCGACCCCACAAAACCGCAGGTCACCGAGACTCGAAGCCCACAACCACCCACCGAGGTCCGGTTTCGAACCCCAGCTCTCTCCAGACGCCTCCGAAACACCCCAACCCATCAGGAAGGCCCCTGGGCGCGCTCAACCTGGCCCGTCACCCTGCCCGCCGCTGCCAGCCGCCTTTTCCGCCGAGCAACACACCCGTCTCGTCGGGAGCCCCCCGATCTCGGAGCCCCGCACGCCGGCGGCGGCCCACCTCGACGACTCTGACCGGCCCCGTGCAGCCGACCGAGACGGCGACTCTCGCCGGAACCACCCGACCCCCCGCGAAGCCTCCCCGGCGAACCTGACCCGAGCACCCACCCTGCCCGCCGCTGCCGGGTGCTTTTTCCCGCCGAGCAACACACCCGTCTCGTCGGGAGCCCTCCGCCTCCGAGCCCCGCACGCCGGCGGCGGCCCATCACCGACTCTGACCAGCCCCACACCAGGCCACCACGCAGCCAAAGACGCAACCCCGGCAGGGCAGCAATAAGCCCCGCCGACCGACAACGGCCGACGGGGCGTCAGGTCGCACTAGCCGCGCAGCGCCTCTGTAAGTGCTGTCCACGAAGCCGTAGGGACGACGAGGTGACCCAGGCTTCGATCTTTGCTGTCACGAATCGGAACGGCGTCTTGGGATGTAGCGACTTCCACGCACTCCGCGCCTTGCTGGTTGCTGTAGCTGGAAGTTCGCCAACCGGTGGGGTGCACGATACATACCTTTCGCTACGGATCTGATCATCACTTCGGACTCCCGAGCAGACAGGGCCGACGCCCGAAGTTGCTCGTAGGTTAGGCCAAACGCGTTCACCTCTGACCGCCCCTCCCAGAGTCGCCCATCGAATGCACTTTCGGTATACGCGTATCGGCTACCGTCCACCGTCCGAACGAGTGTCAGAGAGCCACCCATGGCCGCGTGTTCACCCGCGCGGAACGGCAAAATCTGGATCTTGGTACCCGCGTTCGCTTCCTCCAACAGCCGGTCCATTTGGCCACGCATCACGGACTGACTGCCCGCGCTCCGGGCCAGAACTGCTTCGTCGAGGATGACCCGGACACGAGGGGGGTTGTCGCCGCGCAGAATGCGTGCCTGGCGGTCCAAGCGTCGCGAGATACGATCCCGAAGCTCGTCGTCACTGGTCAGCGCTTGCCCAAGTCGGAGCGTGGCGCGTGCGTATGCCTTTGTCTGAAGCAAGCCCGGCACGATCTGCGCGGCGTAGAAACGTAGGTCGGTTGCCGCCTGCTCTCGGTCCATGTACTCACGCACATAATCGGGGACCAGTTCCCGCTGGCTCGCCTTCCACAGGTCCGTGAGCAGGTCATCGGCACCCAGCGCGGCATCCAGGCGCCACGCCTGTTCCCACGTCGGCGGACTGCCCGTGCGCCGTTCGATTTGGGTGATGCGCGTGGGGTGCACGTGGATCAAGGCCGCCAGTTGGGCTTGCGTAAGCCCGCGCAACTTACGCAGCTTCGTCACGCGGGCGGCGAACATATTTGCGGACGATTGTGTTGGGTCGATCGCTTCGGCCAAGTCGTTTAATCCCTCAAGATCATTTATTCCTGATTGCTATGCAAATCAGGTTCTCGCCTGGCCGCATCGTAAGGCGGCGGGTTGATCCTGGGATAGACATTCCGTGTCCACAGAATGTGGCCGGATTTCTACCCGCCACAGCGCGAGAGGGACAGGCATGCCCATGATCGTGACGAGACAACAACCGCCCACAGAAGCCGATTTGCGGCGTCGCCTGGCGGCCTCCGACGAGGTGCGCGTTCGGGACACGCGGAGCGGATACGTGGGCACGCTCTACCGCGTGGCCACCGGCTATGTCGTGGCGCTCACGGCCAACGGCAGCGCCTACACCATTTCCATGGCGCGCCTCGAAGTGGTCGACGACGAGACCGACATCGGACAACCCAACGCGGTCACGCGCGGCGTGCGCGGGCCCGGCGAGATCGTGGCGGCGCAACCGCTGCCGAACGAAGTGCGTTTCCTCATGGCCCGGTTCGGTCCGGATGTCCAGTGGCGCATGCCCTCCGAAAGCGTGCGGCCGACCGGCCAACCGGAAGCCACTCCCTGAACTGCCGTGCCGCCGAATCCATTTGGTCGTGGCTACCGGCGGCGCGGCTTCGAACCCTCTCCGCCTTCCCATGGCCCGGTCGGTGGAGAGGGCCACAAGCGGCATCCAGTCAACAGCCAACCGCCAGGGGCCGGCGCTCGCTCGCCAGTGATCCGCCGGCCCCCGGCCTCCCCACCGAAGCGAGGTCCACATGAAACTACCGATCCCACCGCCGGACGAAACAACCCCGAGCGACTACGGCATCGGGGACAAGGTGAAGCACGCCGTGGACGCGCTCCGGCCCGAACAGCCGCCCGGCGTGGTCGTGCGGGTGGACGACGCCGGCCGGGTGACGGTCCAGCCGTTCGATGCGGCGCGAGCCGAGTGGACCGCCGGCCCGGCGGATGTTGTGGCCGATGACGGGGTTTGGTTCCCGACAGACGGCGCCAGGCCCGATGATCTGATGCCGTTCCCCATGCCCCCTGGCGTGGTCACTCCCAGGACCCTTGGCGGGTTCCGGGTGCCGCGCCCGCCTGGCCGCTAGTCCAACTACATGAGGTCCCAACTCCCGCGCGCTGTACGGGAGTTGTGGCCTCGTTCTGTCCTATCCGATGAGCTGAACAACCGTAACGACCAGTTCGCTGTTGGTGATTTGGTAGATGACGAACACGCTGCCGCACGTCACTTCGCGCCGGTCCTTGTCCCATGTCGGGGATGAGCCGCACCCGTACGGGTCCCCGGCAACGCGGGCCATTCCGTTGATCACGTCATGCTGTTGGCTACTCGTGAGCTTTCGGAGGTCCCTCTCGCAAGCGGGACTCCACCTGATCGAGTACTGCGGCACGGGGTACCCCCATGATCGTGTCGGCTTCCGCTTCCTCGTAGATCTCCTGCACCCAATCGTGAGTGCGTTCCCTGGCTTCCGGGATGGGCGTGTGCTTTTCGGCCCAGTGGTACAGCGCCAACGGCAGCTCCCGCGCCGGGGTGTCCTCGATGGCCTTGGTGAACGCGTCGTGCTCGTCTGCCGGCAGTGATGCCCGGATGCTCGCAATGGTTGCCGGAAGGGTGTATACGACGTCGTCCATCGAGGTGACGAACAATCGCCCTCCCTCGTTGTCGGGCCAACCGGCGTCGGTGTCGGTGCGTTCGGTGTGCTCGTCCATAGGCATCCTTCGCTGCGTCATGAACCGGCTACTCACAGTGTGCATTCCCGGGACATCCGGCGGAAGCCGCGGGTCGACGCGGTCGAGGCCGATTCCCCGTCACCAGGCCAGGCCGTCGACGATTCGGCGGCCTGCTGGGACAGGATGGGACCATGCCGAAATTCATCGAGAAGCCGACCGTCGTCGAGGCGGCCGGGAACATCCCCAAGACCATTCGCGAGTTCGTGGGCCGGGTCAACACCGGCGACGAGGCGCTCAGCATCGCGCACATGACCAGCCCCGGCGGCTGGGAGGAGCCGGGGCAGCGCCCCGAGTTCGACGAGTACACGGTGGTCCTGCGCGGCGTGCTCACCGTGGAGCACGAGGGCGGCACCCACGAGGTCGCGGCCGGCCAGGGCATCCACACCGCCGCCGGCGAATGGGTCCGCTACAGCACCCGAGGCGAAGAGGGCGCCGACTACATCGCCGTCTGCCTCCCCGGCTTCACCCCGAACACGGTGCACCGCGACGAGTAGGCCACGGGCCCCGGCGGGTCGCAACAGCCGCGACCCACCGGGGACACCGGGCGCACCGGGTCAGATCTTGGCGGTGATCGTGGGGAGGAGCTTGGGGAGGAGTTCGCCCTGCCAGCCCTGCCAGGGCGAGTCGGTGCCCTCCTTGCTGAGGGAACCCGAGGCATCGAGCTGGAGGTAGTACTGACCCTTGCGCAGATACAGGCTGTTCACCGCGACGTAGGCGTCCTCGGCGCCGCCCGTGGTACCCAGAGCCTTGAAGTCGGTCTGGACCCGCTGGGCGCCGGTCTTGCTCAGATTCCAGTTGTAGTCGAGCTCCTTGGGAGCATCGATGTTGCGAATCTGGATGGTCAGCTTGATGACGTTGCTGTAACCCCAGCCGCGCTTGGTGTTCACCGTGTACTGGCACGTCGTGCTGCGCAGCGCCGGGCCGCGGGAGGCGTAGGAACCGGACGCCTTCGCGGTGCCCTGTTGCTCCTGGGAGGTGACCTCGGGAATGACCTTGGCCAGCTCCTCCGGGGTGATCAGGTCGCACACGTCCGGCCACGTGGACATGTCGTTCGGCACCGGCGCGAACTTCCCCCCGGACTTCGGCGCCGGCGGGGCCGACGGACGCGAGGCCTCCTTCGACGGGGCCGTCGTCGGCGTGTTGTTCACCGCGTTCGGGTCGAAGCTCTCCAGCTTGCGCACACTCTCCGTGGGCGGGAGCTTCACCGCCTCGTTCTTCTTGCCGTCCGTGCCGTTGATCAGCAGGGCCGCGACCACCGTTGCCGCGGTGCCGCCGGCGACGACGGCCACCCAGCTGAAGATCTGCTTGCGGCGGTTGGGTCGCGGCGGTTGGGGCGGATACGGCGGCGGGTAGCCGGGTGCGCCGTAGCCGGGGGGCTGTTGGCCGTAGCCCGGCGGCGGGCCGTACTGGCCGGGCGGGTAACCGGGGCCCTGGCTGGGACCGGGCCCCTGGCCCGGATACTGGCCGGAGTTCGGGCTGTTGTACTGGCCGGTCATCTCAGTCGTCCGTCATCTTGATGTTGAGGACGCGCACGAGGGCAGGTCCGACCTTCTTGGTCCAGGCGTCCTTCGTTTCGGGGCCGCCCGCCGAGTCCTTGGTGTCCGCCTTGACGTCGATCACCACGTAGTAGGCCGGCGAGTCCGGCTTCGTGCCCTGCTTGAACAGGTTCAGTTTCGTGGTGTCGTTGCGGAAGGCGCTCTGCACGAACAGCTTGTTGGCCAAATCCTCGAAGCCGGTGTACGGGGCCGCCTCACTCTTGGCCTTCTCGTACATGTCCTTGACCGGTCCGGCGTCGCCGATCGCCTTGATCGTCATGGTGAGCTTGGCCGGCGTCGCGGGATCCGCGAGATTGGGCAGCTTGATGTTGACCGTGCACTCGTAGTTCCTGGGAATCTTGCCGGTCTTGCGGCCCTGGCGCCCGCCCACGATGCTCGAGTCGGGGATCGCGTTCTGGATCTCCTTGTCGGAGAGCATGTCGCACGCGTCCGGCCAGGTGCCGGTGTCCCCGCTGGCCCGGAACTTGGCGCCGTCGCTGAAGGCCACGCCCGGCGGCGGGGTGTAGCCGTCGGGGAACGCGATCCCGTTCTCCGCCACCGGCTTGTCGCCCTTGTCGTTCTTCTTGTTGATCTCGTCGACGATGTACGACCCCGCCACCGTCGCCAGCACACCACCCACGACCACGCCGATCCAACCGAGCACGGGCTTGAGCTTGCTGCGGCGCGGCGGCTGGTGGGGCGGCATCGGGCCACCGGGGTACTGCTGCTGGTACATGCCGGGCTGACCGTACGGCTGCTGCTGATGCGGCCCGCCGCCGTACTGGTTCCCCCCGGGGTTCCCGATTCGTACCATCCCCGTGCTCCTCCTGATTACCTGATCCGACGCGCTGTTCCGATGCGCTGTCGCCGCTGCTGCCGTGCCGCGCGGACCGCGGTTACATCCGTTGCATCCGTGTCTACATCCGGGCCACGAGGTAGCCGATGAGCGTCGGCCCGTACTGCTTCACCCCGTCGTCGTCCGCGAGCTTCGCGCCGCCGGGACCGGTCAGCCCGGAGTGGACGTACAACTCCACGAAGTACGGCCCCTTGTAGAAGTAGATGTAGCTGTCGTCACGGAACGCGTCGTCGGTGCCCAGCTTGGTGCCCAGCTCCTCGAACTCGCCGAACGGCTTGCGTGCCCGGTTCTTCTTGGTGTCGCCGTAGTGGCCCTTCGCGGTCGCCGGGGTGCTCACCTCGTGCAGTGTGAGCTCGATCTTGGCGTACGACGGATACTTCGGATTGTTCGGGTCCGGTACGGCCAGGTCGAAGTCGCACTGGTTGTCGGCCGCGCCCGGGAAGTCGTACTTGACCGACACCGTCGTGTCCGGCTTCCTGGTCTTGACCGTGGCGCCCTTGATCACCTTCCCGATCTGCGCGTCGGACAGCATCTCGCACGCCTTCGGCCAGCTCTTGCCGTCGTTGGTCGCATTGAATCCTGGCCCGGCGTCGGCCGGCGGCGCTGCGGGGAAAACCATCGGGCGTTGCAGAGGCGCCGCGCTCTGGCCTCCGGGGCCACCGCTCTTGCCGCCGCCGGAGGCTCCCGGCGCGACGGGGGCGCCGGATGACTGCGAGCCGGACTTCGCGGTGTCCTTCGAGTCGTCGTCCTTCTTCAGGAACAGGAAGCCGCCGACCCCGGCCGCGATCAGAACCAGCACGACCGCGATCCACAACACCGATCGATTGCCCCCGCGTTGCGGCCCCTGCGGTCCGTACGGCTGTCCGGGCGGCCCGTAGCCGCCCCGCGGCGGGTAGCCGGGGTGCTGGGGCGTGTAGCCCTGCTGGTGCGGGACTCCCTGCTGTCCGGCCGGATATCCCGGCTGCTGCGGATACTGCCCTGGTTGGCCGTAACCGCCGCCGTGCTGCCCGGGTTGTTGCGGCTGCTGCTGCCAACCCCCGCTCACAGCTTCTGCCCGACGATCGCCGCCACGGTCGGGCCGTACTGGCGTGCCATCGTGTTGCCCTTGATCGGGTTGCCCTGCGAGTCCTCAAGCTGCGCGGACAGCGTGATCCAGACCCGGAAGCCATTCTTGGAGATCTGCACCGTGCGGTTGTCCCGGAACGCCCCGTCCACGCCGATCTTGTCGGCCGGGATGTCGTCGTACTGATCGGGGAACTGCTTGGAGGTGCGCTCCTGGCTGGTCTTCTCCTTCGCGAAGGAAGCCTTCTCGTCGGCCAACGTCTTGTATCCGTACGAGGTGATGCTGATCTCGGCCGGGTAGTTCGAGGACTGCTGGTTCGGCAGGTCGAGCGTGATCTGGCACTCGTTGTCGTTGACGTTGTTGCCGAACATGTTCGAGATGCGACCCATGCGGCTCTTGCGCTCGCGGATCGTGCCCTCGGGGATGGCCGTCTTGATCTCTTCGTCCGTCAGCAGGTCGCAGGCCTTGGGCCAGGTCTTCGGATCGACCGTGATGCCGGTGATCTTCGGCCCGGTAATCGGCGGCAACGCCGTCGGGATCTTCAGCTCGTTCGACATGTCGGCCTTCTTCGGCGCGACCGCCGCGCTGTTGCTGGGCGCGGCCGTCTTGCCGACCACGATCGGCGCCGGCTTGCTCGCCTCGGCCGACGGGTCCTTCTTGTCCGTCGGGTCGTCGAAGCCGACCATGGCGACGATCACGGACGCGACGATGGCGCCGGTGATGCCGGCGATCCAGGTGCCGATCACCTTGCGGCTGCGCGCCCCCCGCGGCGGACGGCCGTTTGCGTCGAGTTGGATCGGGTTCTGCGCGTACTGCTGGTAGTGGCCATACTCGCTGTACTGCGGGTATGGGTAACCGCCGGTCTCCTGGAAGCCGCCCGGCTGCCCCTGCTGCTGCGGATAACCTCCCGGCTGCTGCGGATAACCGTCCGGAGGCGGCGGGTAACCCCCCTGCGGCGGGCCCGGCGGGCCGGGCGGCATCGGAGGTACGGGCGGATAGCCCTGACCATCGCTCATGGGGGTCCCCCTGGGATCTCGGATTTCGCCCGCCGTCGGCGCGGCAGGCAGCAGGCGCGCGAACATGCTGCCATGTGCACCCGGAGGCCGCAGAGGTCAAGGGTGTCATTTGTGGCGACATTCACCTAGATAAGTCTCCCGAGGCGCACAACGTTTCGATGACGCCAAGCGTCCGAGCCGTTCGGCCGCGTGACATCGAGTGGACACGATCGACGCATGGAACCCGCCCCTCACAGCCTTCGAGGCACTAAAGTTGAGCGAGGAATACTCAAGCGATTTGACCCGTTGAACCGGGCAGCTCATGCTTGAGTGACAAGCGCTCAACTCTTTCCGTGGAGGAACCGAATCATGGCACGTGCGGTCGGTATCGACCTCGGTACGACGAACTCCGTCGTCAGCGTTCTGGAAGGCGGCGAGTCGACCGTCATCACCAACGCGGAGGGGTCGCGGACCACACCGTCCGTGGTTGCCTTCGCGAAGAACGGTGAAGTCCTGGTCGGCGAGGTGGCCAAGCGCCAGGCCGTCACCAACGTCGACCGGACCATCCGGTCCGTCAAGCGCCACATGGGGACCACCTGGTCCGTGGCGATCGACGACAAGAAGTACACCGCGCAGGAGATCAGCTCCCGCATCCTGATGAAGCTCAAGCGCGACGCCGAGGCCTACCTGGGCGAGAAGGTCACCGACGCGGTCATCACCGTGCCGGCGTACTTCAACGACGCCGAGCGCCAGGCCACGAAGGAGGCCGGCGAGATCGCCGGTCTGAACGTGCTGCGCATCGTCAACGAGCCCACCGCGGCCGCGCTGGCGTACGGCCTGGACAAGGCCGACGAGCAGACCATCCTCGTCTTCGACCTCGGCGGCGGCACGTTCGACGTGTCGCTCCTGGAGATCGGCGACGGCGTGGTCGAGGTCAAGGCCACCAACGGCGACAACCACCTCGGTGGCGACGACTGGGACCAGCGGGTCATGGACCACCTGGTCAAGCAGTTCCAGAACGCCCACGGCGTGGACCTGTCCAAGGACAAGATGGCCCTCCAGCGCCTGCGCGAGGCGGCGGAGAAGGCCAAGATCGAGCTGTCCTCCTCGATGGAGACCTCGATCAACCTGCCCTACATCACCGCCTCGGCCGAGGGCCCGCTGCACCTGGACGAGAAGCTCACCCGGGCCCAGTTCCAGCAGCTGACCCAGGACCTGCTCGACCGCACCAAGGTGCCGTTCCAGAAGGTCATCGAGGACGCGGGCATCCCGCTCTCGGCGATCGACCACATCGTCCTGGTCGGCGGCTCGACCCGGATGCCGGCCGTCGCCGACGTCGTGCGCGAGCTGACCGGCGGCAAGGAGCCCAACAAGGGCGTCAACCCGGACGAGGTCGTGGCCGTCGGCGCCGCGCTCCAGGCCGGTGTGCTCAAGGGCGAGGTCAAGGACGTCCTGCTGCTCGACGTCACCCCGCTGTCCCTCGGTATCGAGACCAAGGGCGGCATCATGACCAAGCTGATCGAGCGCAACACCACGATCCCGACCAAGCGTTCGGAGATCTTCACCACGGCCGAGGACAACCAGCCGTCGGTGCAGATCCAGGTGTTCCAGGGTGAGCGCGAGATCGCCGCGTACAACAAGAAGCTCGGCATGTTCGAGCTGACCGGCCTGCCGCCGGCCCCGCGCGGGCTGCCGCAGATCGAGGTCACCTTCGACATCGACGCCAACGGCATCGTGCACGTGTCCGCCAAGGACCTGGGCACGGGCAAGGAGCAGTCGATGACCATCACCGGCGGCTCGGGCCTGCCGAAGGACGACATCGACCGCATGATGCGCGAGGCCGAGGCGCACGCGGAGGAGGACCACCAGCGTCGCGAGGCCGCGGAGACCCGCAACCAGGCCGAGCAACTGGTGTACACCACCGAGAAGTTCATCAAGGACAACAGCGACAAGGTCCCGGCCGACGTGAAGACCGAGGTCGAGACGTCGCTGACCGAGCTGAAGGACGCGCTCAAGGGCGAGGACCTGGCCGCCATCCGCGACGCCGCGGAGAAGGTCAGCACCACGAGCCAGAAGCTGGGCACCGCGATGTACGCGAACGCCCAGCCGGGCACCGAGGGCGCGGCCGGCGCGGGTGACGCCTCGGCCAACACCGCCGACGACGACGTCGTGGACGCCGAGATCGTCGACGAGGACCGCAAGGGCGGTGCTGCGTGACCGAAGGGAACGGCTCGAACCACGGCGCCGTCCCGGGCGACGCCCAAGAAACCGAGTCGAAGCCGGAAACCGGGACCGCCGCCACCGCGGCGGCCCCGGCCCCCGGGGCGGCCGAACTCGCCGAGCTGCGCAACCAAATCGGCGAGCGCACGGCCGACCTCCAGCGGCTTCAGGCGGAGTACGCGAACTACCGCAAGCGGGTCGAGCGGGACCGCAACGTGGCGGGCGAGTCGGCCGCCATCAAGGTGCTGAGCGAACTGCTGCCGGTGCTCGACGACATCGGTCGGGCCCGGGACCACGGCGAACTGGCGGGCGGCTTCAAGTCGGTCGCCGAGTCGCTGGAGTCGATCGTGGCCAAGATGGGGCTGCAGAGCTTCGGTTCGAAGGGCGACCCGTTCGACCCGACGGTGCACGAGGCGCTGCTGCACTCGTACGCGACCGATGTCACCGAACCCACGTGTGTGGAGATCCTGCAGCCCGGTTATCAAGTGGGCGAGCGGATCATCCGTCCGGCACGGGTGGCGGTCGCGGAACCCACGGCGGAGGCCGAGGGCGGTCCGGAGGAGTCGGGCGAAGCGGCCGGCAGCTGAACCGTCACCGGGAACGAGACGACGAGAAGCGGAGAGGAGGGACGCCGATGCGCGGGTGGTGTGAATCCGGAAACGGGCGCTCGGAGCACGAGGGCACCCCGACCCGATCGGCGAGGGGCGCATGAGTACGAAGGACTACCTGGAGAAGGACTACTACAAGGTGCTCGGCGTCCCCAAGGACGCCGGCACCGCCGAGATCAAGAAGGCGTATCGCAAGCTCGCCGTCGAGTTCCACCCGGACAAGAACAAGGGTGACACGAAGGCCGAGGAGCGCTTCAAGGAGATCTCGGAGGCCTACGACGTACTGGCCGACGACAAGCGGCGCAAGGAATACGACGAGGCCCGGACCCTGTTCGGCAGCGGCGGCGGCTTCCGCGGCGCCGGTGGCGGACAGTCCGGCACCGGCGGCTTCCCGTTCGACCTCGGCGACATCTTCGGCGGCCAGCAGGGCGGCGCGGGCAACACCGGCGGCCTGGGCGACATCTTCGGCGGCCTGTTCGGCGGCGGTCGCCAGACCGGGCGCCAGCAGCCCCGGCGCGGTACCGACGTGGAGTCCGAGGTCACCCTCGGCTTCGCCGACGCGGTCGACGGCGCGACCGTGCCGATCCGGCTGACCAGTTCGGAACCGTGTCGGCACTGCAACGGCACGGGCGCGGCCGCGGGCACCACCCCGCGGATGTGCCCGACCTGCGCGGGCTCCGGCAACGTCAGCCGGCCGCAGGGAGGTTTCGGCTTCTCCGAGCCGTGCCGCGACTGCAAGGGCCGCGGGCTGCTCGTGGACGACCCGTGCATCGTGTGCAACGGCAGTGGCCGGGCCAAGAGTTCGCGCACGATGCAGGTCCGGATCCCGGCCGGGGTCCAGGACGGGCAGCGCATCCGACTCAAGGGCAAGGGCGCGCCCGGCGAGCGCGGCGGCCCGGCCGGCGACCTGTACGTCGTGGTGCACGTCAAGGCCCACGCCGTCTTCGGACGCAAGGGCGACAACCTCACGGTCACCGTGCCGGTCACCTTCCCGGAGGCCGCGCTCGGGGCGGACGTCACCGTACCCACCCTCGGCGGCATCCCGGTCACGCTCAAGCTCCCCGCGGGCACGGGCAACGGCCGCACGCTGCGGGTGCGCGGACGCGGGGCGGCACGCAAGGACGGCACTCGGGGCGACCTCCTGGTCACCATCGAGGTGACGGTCCCCCAGCAGCTGAACGACAAGGCGCGCGAAGCGCTGGAGGCGTTCCGCGAGGCGACCGTCGCGCACGATCCCCGAGCCGATCTGTTGGACGCGGCGAAGGGGGCATGACATGCGACCGGGCGGCTTGGGTGGTGGCGGTATCGGCGGTGGGCACGGCTTCGAGATCGACGAGACCTCTCCGGTCTACGTGATCTCGGTCGCCGCCCAGCTGTCCGGCCTGCACCCGCAGACGTTGCGACAGTACGACCGCCTCGGCCTGGTCTCGCCGGACCGTACGCCGGGCCGGGGGCGGCGCTATTCCGCCCGCGACATCGTGCAGTTGCGCGAGGTGCAGCGGCTCTCCCAGGAGGCCGGCATCAACCTCGCCGGGATCAAGCGGATCCTGGAACTGGAGAACCAGGTGCTCGCGCTGCGCATGCGCGTGGCCGAGATGGAGCACGCGCTGCACGAGGCGACGGACGCGAGCGCCCGGCGCGAGGCGGCCGTACACGCGTCCTACCGGCGCGATCTGGTCCCGGTCCGGCCGCAGGCGGGCACCGCGCTCGTGGTGTGGAAGCCGCGGCGCGGGCGCTCGGACTGACGGCCGCGACGACGTCGAGGAGGCGGTGCGGCTCCGGCTGTGCCCCCTCCTCGACGTTTTTTATGCGGTCTCGATGCTTCTTCGACGCAGCCTCGACGCTTCCTTGATGCGGCTCGCTACGCGTCAGTAGGGTCGCCGCATGAAGCCGAATCGTCGGGACGTCCTGAAGTACTCGGCCGCGAGCGCGGCACTGCTCGGAGTGGCCGCGTGCTCCGACGACGACAAGGACAAGCCCGACGGGAAGTCGAGCGACGCACCCAAGTCGGGCGCGCCCAAGCCGGCCGGCGCGGCCGGCACCACCTTGGAGCGCACCCTGGTGCTCGGCCCGCCCGGACCGGGCGGCTACCGCAAGATCGTCGCCGGACCCGGTGAACCGCACCTGCTGCGCAGCGAGTTGATGCCCGGCGGCGGCTCGGGCGACAAGGCGAAGCGGCGTTCCCTGGTCGCGTTCACCCAGTTGACCGACATTCACATCCAGGATTCGCAGTCGACCGCGCGCGTGGACTTCCTCGACCGGCACAGCGACAAGGACCAGCCGTTCGCCAAGCTGCTGCCCTTCCAGTCGGCGTACCGCCCGCAGGAGGTGCTGACCGCGCAGATCGCCGAGGCGATGGTGCAGTCGCTCAACCGGATCGGCAAGGGTCCGGCCCTGGGCGCGCCGCTGGCCTTCACGATCTGCACCGGCGACAACACCGACAACATCCAGTTCAACGAGCTGCGCTGGTACATCGACGTGCTCGACGGCGGCAAGAAGGTCACGCCCGACTCGGGCGATCGCAACAGGTACGAGGGCCCGATGGACGCGGTGGCGTACCACGAGCGCTACTGGCACCCCGACGGCACGCCGCCCGGGCACAAGGACGACGTGCCGCGCTCCCAGTACGGCTATCCCACCGTGCCGGGCCTGCTGGACGCGTGCCGGCGGCCGTTCGAGGCGACCGGTCTGAAGACCCCCTGGTACAGCGCCTACGGCAACCACGACGGCCTGGTACAGGGCAACCTGCCGGTCAGCGAACTGCTGAGCAAGGTCGCGGTCGGCGACGAGAAGGTGCTCGACATATCCCCCGGGCAGACCGTGGTCACGCTGGCCCTCGGACTGCAGAGCGGCAAGCCGGACGCGCTGGCGGCGCTGCTGGCCGGCCCCAAGCGCAAGGTCACCGCCGACCCGGATCGTCGCCTCGTGGACCGCGCGGAGACGATCAAGGAGCACTTCAACACCACCGGCCTGCCCAAGGGCCACGGCTTCACCCAGCAGAACCTGGACACCAAGACCGCGTACTACACCTTCGACCAGGGCCCGGTGCGCTGCCTGGTCCTGGACACGGTGAACTCGTACGGCTCGGACTCGGGATGCCTGGACCCGACCCAGTTCGCCTGGCTGGAGGACCAGCTGGTCAAGGGCAGTTCGAGCCATCTCGACGAGCAGGGCAAGGTGGTCCAGGGCACGGGTCAGGACAAGCTGTTCGTGCTGTTCAGCCACCACACCATAGAGACGATGACCAACAAGACCGTGCCGGCCGGGGAGCCCGCGCGGATCCTGGGACCGCAGGTGCAGGCGCTGCTGCTGCGGTTCCCGAACGTGGTGTTGTGGGTCAACGGGCACACCCACGACAACTACGTGAAGCCCTACCCGCGACCGGCGGGCAGCGCGGTCCCCGGCGGGTTCTGGGAGGTCAACACCGCGTCGCACATCGACTGGCCCTCCCAGGCGCGGATCGTGGAGATCGCCGACAACACGAACGGGACCCTGTCCATCTTCGGCACGATCGTCGACTCGGCGGGCCCGGAATCACACGGCAACAAACTGGACTCCCCCCTGGCCCTGGCCGCCCTGGCCCGCGAACTCGCCGGCAACGACTGGCAGGAGCGGGACCGCCCCGACCCGAAGGTCGACGGCCGCCGAGGCCGCCTGGAGGACCGCAACGTGGAACTCCTGGTCCCGGCCCCGGCATGGCTCAAGTAGCCGAAACCCGGGCCAACTCCAGCCCGTCCGGCGTTTGAGGACAAGCGGGCCGCGGGCCGGCCGACTCCGGGCCACTCCCAGCCCGAGCCAATCCCAGCCCGTCCGGCGTTTGAGGACAGGCGGGCCGCAGGCCGGCCAACCCCGCGCCCGCCCGACCCGCGCCGCCGGCAGGCGCGAGTTCACCACACCACCGTCACCACGCGAGCACAGCGCGACTTCGAGCGTTTGACCAGTTCGCCGTTGGGGCGGTCGCTGCCCGCGACCCAGGCCATCGCCTCGCCGGGGCTGCGGCCGCCCCGGCGCTGGCGCCTGGTCAGCCGCTCGTCGCGGACCCGGTCCGAGGCGTGTACGTACCAGACCTCGGTCATCAGGCAGTAGGCGTCGGCCCAGCCGGGCGCGTCCAGCGCCAGGTAGTTGCCCTCGGTCACCACGATCCGCGTCCCGGGCCGCACCACGTGCCGCGCGGCCACCGGCTCGTGCAACGTCCGGTCGTAGTCGGGCACATACACGTCCCGATCCACCTCCCGCACCACCCGCGCC
Organism: Embleya australiensis; assembly: GCF_051903075.1. Taxonomy (NCBI): domain Bacteria; kingdom Bacillati; phylum Actinomycetota; class Actinomycetes; order Kitasatosporales; family Streptomycetaceae; genus Embleya; species Embleya australiensis. The sequence goes on along the minus strand of NZ_CP182422.1, from coordinate 3,998,130 downwards.
AGCGTGGTCGCGTAGCCCCACACGTCGAACGTGTCCACCGCGCCCTTACGATGCAGCCGCCCGATCCGCTTGAGCTGCACGTTCGAGAGGTGGAACCCGTCGAGCGGCACGTAGGCGGCGGTACCGGACCCGACCCGCTGCTCGATCGCGCGCACCAACCGACCGGCGAGCGTGGACTTCCCGGCTCCCGGCGGACCGGCGAGACCGAGCACGACCCGCTCGGCCTCGGGCGCCGGCGGAATGAGCCGTACCGCCTCATCCGCGAGCGCGTCGAGTGTTTCGAGAGCACCGGACACATCTGGCATGTCCGCAGTGTAAGCATCCCGGGCATCGCATGGTTGAGTGGAATAGACTCAACTTAGTTGTGGTTGCGATAGTCAACGAACCGTTCGGGTGCGGTACACGCGCGGCACGGACGGGATGATGGCCGTGACAGCGCGTGCCCGAAGCGAAGGAGACGCACACCTCACATGGATGCACAGAAGCTCACCACCGTCAGTGCATCCAATCTGCACCTGCGCTGACCAGCACGAAGGCCCCGCCCATTACCCCGGGCGGGGCCTTCTGTCTTCCTCAAACGGGCCGGGCGTGTCCTGGCTACCGCTAGGCGCGCAGCGCCGCCGTGAGGGCCTCCCATGCCGTCGCGGGCACAGTCAGGTGACCGACGCTCGGGTCTTTGCTGTCGCGCACCGGAACGACAGCGCATCCACCGGCAACTTCGACGCAGTTCCCTTGGTTTCCGCTGTAGGTACTCTTCCGCCACACGGCGCGAGCGTCGTTCATGCTGTTCACGTCATGTCCTTAACGATCTCAAGAATCAAGTCACGAGACTTCTCGGTGTCCAACGCCGAAGCGCGCAACAGATCAAACGCATGGCTGTACGTCGTCAGATCATCGTCTCTTTCGAGGTAGAGACTACTCGTCGGCCCTTCGAGGTACACCAAGTCGAGATCCCCTGGTACGGGGAAGCCAAGATGTACGAACGACCCGAGCAGACCGGCATGCGCCCCTGCTTCGTACGACATCGCTTGGAACGTGATGTGGGGCTGCTCGGTCGCCTCCAAGAGGTGCCGCAACTGCTTCAGCATGACCGGCGGCCCGCCAACCTTGCGGCGGAGCGCGGACTCGTCGACGATGCACCAGAGCTTCAAAGGATCTTCCCGGTTGAACGCTGCGCTTTGCCGCTGAATGCGAACGTCCACAAGCGCGTTCACCTCCGCCACGGTCAGGGACGGTTCCAAAGCTCGCGTGATAGCTCGCGCGTAGTCCGGCGTTTGAAGCAGGCCGGGAATGAGCGCCGCCTCGAAGTTGCGTGCCGACACTGCCTCTGCTTCAAACACGATGTAGGAGCTGTACCGCTGCGTCAGGACGTCGTTGTACGGAGTCCACCACACGCGCACCTTTGCGTTCTTCGACAACTCTGCGAGTCCGTCGCGCACATCGGTGTCGGTGACGTCGTAGGTATCCAAGAGGCGGGTCAACTCATGCGGTCGTACGCCGGATCGCCCCGCCTCGACGCGACTCATCTTCGTCGGGTGCCAACCCATCCGATCTGACGCGTCCTCCGCTGTCAGGTCGAGCCGCTCCCGCAATCTGCGCAGTTCCAACCCAAGCATGCGGCGTCGCACGGTCGGAATCGCAGCCATGGTTACCCCTCTCTCCGGTCGTGCGCACAGTCTGGCGCGCTGAAGCCGTGCGGCGGCGGATCCTCCAAAAGTGCAACCACACTTTCGAGGGTAGACCTTGCACTACTGCTCGTTTCGGAGCACGCTAACTATCAGCGATTCCGCTTGCACGGAACGTCGTAGTTGGCCCTGTGCGCTCCCTTGCTGTGCCGCCAACCGCCCGGAGTCGCTTGGTACTCGTTCGAGCGAAAGGCACGAGGCATGCCCATGACCGTGATCAAGAATCCGCCGACCCCCCTTGACGAGACCGAACTTCGACGACTGTTGAACCAGTCGGACGACGTCCGGGTGAAGGACACCCGCAGCGGGTGCGAGGGCGTGCTGTACCGCGTGGATCGCGCCTGGGTCGTGGCGCTCATGGGGCACATGACGTTTCGCATCCCGTTCGGGCGCCTGGCCCTCGCCGACGACGAGACCGCGGCCGGGGCGGCCACGACCGACGAGACCGCCTCGTCCTCGTCCACGCGGTGAGCACTTACCGCGAGGGTGAGTACGTGGAACCCGTCAACGAGGCGGTACGCGAGGTGCGCCGACCCGGCCAGATCCTCATGGCTCAGCCGCTCCGCGACGCCGAACAGACGCTCACGGTCATGCCGTTCGGCGGCGGCGTCATGTGGTCGATGCCGTCGAGCAGTGTCCAACGGACCACGCCACCGGGCGAGTCGACCCCCTGAACTCCGTACCGCCGTGGTCGTTGATCGCGAGCGGCGGTACGGCTCACGCACACCCCGAGTTCAAACGATCGAAGGGACGACGTGACTACCAGCATCGCACCGACGCAAAGAGCGTTTCCGTATCACTCAATGAGCTTCCTCGAACTGGAAGTGACGGGCCGCTGCCAACTCTTCTGTGACCACTGCTACGCCGAAAGCGGGCCCGCCGGCACACACGGCACGATGACCGCGGCCGACTGGCAGACGGTCATCTCGGACGCCGCCGACCTGAGCATCCGCACCGTTCAGTTCATCGGCGGCGAACCGACCATGCACCCCGCTTTCGGTGACCTGCTCGGGTACGCGCTCGACCGCGGCCTGCACGTCGAGGTGTTCTCGAACCTGTACCGGGTGGGCGAGCAGTTGTGGAAGTTGTACGCGCACGAGCGCGTCACGTTGGCGACGTCGTACTACTCGGACAGCTCGACGCAGCACGACGCGATCACCGGGCGGCCCGGCAGCTACGTCCGGACGCGCGCGAACATCGTCGAGGCGATCGGACGCCGAATTCCGCTGCGCGTCGGCATCGTGCGGATGCGTGACGATCAGCGAGTCGAGGAGGCGCGCGCCGAGTTGAAGACCCTCGGTGTACGCGACATCAAGGTCGACCGCGTGCGCGGTGTGGGACGCGCCAACGCGTTAGGCACGGTTCCACCGGTCCCGAGCATCAGCGAGTTGTGTGGGCAGTGCGGGCGCGGTCGAGCGGCCATCTCGCCCGACGGCACGCTGTCGGCGTGTGTTCTCTCGCGATTCCTGCCTGCGGGCAACGTGCGTGAGGAGCCTCTCGGCGACATCCTGCGGGGGGACACATGGAAGGGCATCGTGAAGTCGATCCCTCCGCCGGCCGCTCTGTGCGCGTCCCAGGACGGCAGCGACTGCGACCCGGCGAGCACGGAAGCGTGTACGCCTGCGTACGACTGAGGAGGGGACAGCACCAAATGAATTGGCACCAACGCGCCGCCTACCTTGCGGCCGTGACGACCCGACCGTCGTCTGTATGGCGGGGAGCCGTGGCCTCGACGCCGCGCCACGTGTTCGTACCGCGATGGTGGGTGGGCCACGCCGACGAGTGGACGCTGCACGACGGCGTGTCGGATCCCGATGCATGGGTGCGCGCGGCGTACAGCGACACCTCGCTCGTGACGCGTGCGGGTGCGCTGCACGCGGACCACGCCGCGGCCACCGATCGACCGCTTGGGGTGCCGACATCGTCGTCGACGCTGCCGAGTCTGCTCGTTCGGATGTATCGGCACGCAGAGGTCGAGGACGGGCACCGCGTGGCGGACGTCGGTACCGGATCCGGTTACGGGGCCGCGCTGTTGGCGTCCGTGCTCGGTGACGACCTGGTCGAGAGCGTCGACGTCGACAGCTACCTGACGAAGGCGGCCGGCGAGCGTCTCGCATCGATCGGGCGACACCCGACGTTGACAACGGTCGATGCCACGGGCCCCCTGCCGGATGAGTACGACCGGATCGTCGCGAGCGTCTCGGTTCGGCCGATCCCGCCGAGTTGGCTCGCCGCGCTGCGACGGGGTGGTCGGTTCGCGACGACGATCACGGGAACCGGACTGATCGTCACGGCCGACCGGACCGACGACGGCGGCGCGGTCGGCGTCGTCGAGTGGGACCGAGCACAGTTCATGGGGACACGAGCGGGCGCGGACTATCCGCCGCGACTACGCGAGTTGTTCGAGCAGGTGCGCGTTCGCGAGGGTGACGACGTGAAGACGGGCCGATACCCCGTCGTCGACGTCGCTCAGGCGTGGGAGTTGGTGTCGATGCTGGAAGTCACCGATCCGGGGATCGAGCACCATTTCGAGGAGACACGCGATCGTCACCGAACCGCGTGGATGCTGCACGCCGACGGATCCTGGGCGTGCGCGTCGGCGCCCTGGGGAGAAGTGCCGACGGTTCACCAGGGTGGCCCGCGCCGACTCTGGGATCTGCTCGACCGACATCGGCACCGCCTCAACGTCGAGGGCCGGCTACCGCTCTACGGGGCCACGGTCACCATCACGCCCGATGGTGCCTGCCGGTTGAGCCGCGGGAGGTGGTCCGCCGACCTGTGAACGCACGAAAGCGCCCCCGCTGCCCGGGAGATGGGCAGCGGGGGCACTTGTGTCTATCGGCCGCTCGCCTGCCACAGGGTGACGGCGAGCGATGCCGCGGCGATCAGCGCGGCGAGGGACGGTAGCGGCCACCGTGACCGCTCGATCGAGTCGAGGCGCGATTCGTGGTCGGCGATCCGCGCGTCGGTCTGGTCGGACCGCTGCACGAGCAGCGCGAGCGACCCGTCGGTGCGGGCGAACCCGACCTCGACGGCGCCGCGGAGCCTCTCCAATTCCAGCGTGACCGCGGCCGGATCGTTGGGGGATGGGATCACGAGCTGTCTCCGGTGTCGGGGTGCTTGCGCAGCAGTGCGCGCAGGTCGCCGTTCGGTACGGGGTCGGTACGCAGCCACGACGGCATGAGCTGCTGCACGACCGGCAGGGCCATCACGCGCGTTACGCCGGCGGCCACGGCCAGGATGACGCCGACGCCGGCCGCCGTCTCCGGGATGCCGGATGCGGTGATGATCAGGGGCAGGCCGGCGGCGAGACCGAGCACGGCCTGCACGACGGTGCGGATGGTGCGGCGCGTCGAGTCGGTCATCAGGCACCGACCGTGAAGCCGTGCGCGTTGCCGAGCTTGCGCAGCGACGTCTCGCCCGGGATGCCGTCGGCGTCGGTGCCGGTGTACCCGAGTCGGCGCTGCCATGCGGCGTATGCCCGAACGGTCGCGGTGCCGTAGTGCCCATCGACGAGCGAGGGATCGAGCAGTCCCTCGGACGCGAGCGAGATCTCGACGAGCCGAGCGGGCGGGTAGGTAACCGGGGTGCCGTTCGCAGCCGGGTTGGTTCGCGCTGCGCTGATGAGCCGGGACAGGGATACATCCGGCCCGGTCGGCGTGGTCGGCTTGGTCGGCGTCGAGCCGAGTCGGGCGGCGACGTCGGCCCGGAACTGGTCCATGCTGAAGCTCGGATCCGGCTTGCGGCGCGTCCATTCCTTGTGGCCGATGATCGAGTTCGCCGACCAGCCATGGGCACGACAGATGCCCGCGGCCCACCGCACGACCTGCTCGTACTGCTCGGCCGGATAGGGGCGAGAGTCTCCCCAGTGCTCGACCTCGATCCCGTAGAGCCGCACGTTGCCGTCGACTTCGTCAGCGCCCGGCTTGTACGGTGCGCCGCTCTCGGCGATCACGCGGTCGAGAACGGCGGCTGAGCCCTTGCCGGCATGGTTGGCCCGGCCGTTGCCAACGAGGTAGATACGAGCGTCGCGCGCGGCTACCGCGTGGCAGACCGGGCCCGGCAGGGACGCGTCGCCGTCGTAGCAGTAGTCGACCATGCCGGAGCCGACGCCGGCCGTGTGGTGAATGATGATGCCGTTGACCGGCCCGAACGCGCCCATGTGGTTGCGGTTGTGGGTGCGCCACGAGCGGTGTTCGACGACGTCGACACCCTCGGCTCGGAGCGCGGCGACCATGCGGTCGGCAGTCAGGGGGGTTGCCACGATGTGACTCCAGACATGAGAAGCGCCCCGGGCGGCTGCCACGGGGCGTGAGGGGTTGCGGGCCGAGTTACGAGATGGCGGCCCAAATGGCGTTGGAGTCCGGCACCAGGGCGGCCGGACTGAACGAGGCCGGCAGGGTCGTTGCGCCGCTCGTGATGGGCGCGCCGAACCGGATGGGGCCAGATCCCCAGCGCGCACCCCCGGACGGCTGTACGCCGAAGCTCGCGCCTCTGGCCAGGATCGGGAACTGAGCCGGTGTGCCGTTCAGCAGGAACGCGACGAAGTACAGGCCGGGCGCCGCCGTGTACGGAGTCGTCAACGCGAACGCGTTTCCGTAGGCCACCCATGACGCATGCAGCGATGCCGTCTGGGCAACGCGCGCGCCGGATGCGTCGTACAGGCCGGCCCAACACGCGTTGGCCGTAAGGCCGCTGCCTGCGAACCCGATTGCGAACGCGTGCACGCGGTTGACGGTCGCCGCCCGGTGGAGCTTGACGGCGACGGTGTACACGCGGCCGGCGGCCGGTGTCTGTCCGTCGCCCGGAATCGCCGGCGTCGAGCCGGAACTGCCCGGGAACTGACTCGCGAGCGCGGGGTCGAATGCCCACGCGAGGAACCCTGAGTCGACCGCTCCCCACTCGCCGGTATCCGGCAGTTGCGTTACGGGCACGGTGCCGGCTGCGTCGAGCGCGGCGACGCCGGACGCTGCGCCGCGCGCCGACAGGTCGAGCGCGCCGACGTCGGCCGCAGCGAGCGAGACGACGCCGGAACGGCCGTTGACCGTGCGGACGTACCGCGCGTCGGCCGCGCCCAGGTCGAGCGCGCCGACCGCGGCGGCGTCGAGCACGACCACCCCGGTTCGCCCGTTGACCGACTCGACCGCGCCGACGATCGGGGGCAACTGCGCGGCGAGCACGCGTCCGTCGCCGCCGAGCTGCGCCACGCCGCCCGGTGCGCCGACCGCGGTCGAGGGGACCGCGCCGACGTCGGCCGCGCCGAGCACGATTGCAGGGGTCGCCTTGCCGTTGACCGACTGCACGAGTCCGTCGGCGCCGCGCGGGCCCTGCTCGCCGCGGTCGCCTTGCGGACCGATGACGCCGCGCTCGCCCTGCGGGCCCTGCTCGCCGCGCGGTCCCTCGGGGCCGACGACCGGCAACCAATTGGGCTTGGTCGGGTCGCGCGGCGCGACGTCGGCCAGGTCGACGCGCGGTTCGGCGCGTGGGAGAAGCAATTGATAGGACCGTTGCTCGGCGACGCCGGCGAGCTGCTCGGCGACGGTGTACGACCATCCGGTCGGCTCCATGCCGGGCGCGTCGGTCGCGGGCAGCGTGACCGTGATCTGTCCCTGTGCGTCGAGCGTCGAGCGCACGGGTCCGCCGAGCAGCACGTCGAACTCGCCGAACGTGAGCATGGCCGGCGCGCGGAAGATGACGTTCCCCGATAGGGGTGTGCCGTCGGGGGAGAGGTAGCGGCCGGTCACGGTGACCGTGGGCAGTCCGGTCGGGAGCATGCCGGGGCCTCCTAGTCGTCGATGCGGCGCAGGCCGGGCGCGGGCGCCTCGTCGGGCGCGGCGGCCGGTTCGGGGTCGGATTCGGCGACGGTCGAGCGGCCGGTCGGCGGTACCGTCGGCGGCGACGGCGCTTCGTCGGCCGAGAACGTGTTCCGCCCGTAGGCGCTGATCAGTCTGGTTTCGACGCTGCCGGACGGGCATTGGTGTTCGATGTTCCACTCGACGACGTCGAGGTATTGGGTGCCGTGCATGGGGTGGGTAATGAACTCTCCCCACCATGTGTTGGCGGCGACGTCCCACTCTTTGACCGTTTGGCGCTCGGCGCCGTTGATGGCCATGGTGAGGCGTACGCGACCGCCGGCCGCGGCCAGGGTCCACACCTCGAACACCGACACGGCGTTGTGCACGCGCGACTTGCCCCACCATGCGAGTTCGTAGTCGCGGGTCGTGCTCTGCATGCGGACGGGGTACATGCCCCAGGGCATCCAGGGGCGGCCTAGGAACCGGTCGGAGTACGCGTCGTCCATGACGAGCACCTCGCCGAAGACTTGGTCCCGGTTCCAGAGCCGCACCATGCCGTCGGCGTCGCCTTCGCCGTATGAGGATCCCTCGATCGTCAGTGCGAGACTTCCGTCTTGCCGGCGTGTCTCCATGCCCCATGAACCGTCGGACCATTGGCCTACGCCGAAGACGGGGCGGGTCGAGCCGGGCGGGTAGACGAGGATTTGGCCACCCTCGCCGATCTTGACGTCGCCGTGCAGGATCTCGTTCAGTGCCGGCCGCATCTGTGCGCGGCCGGTGAGTTCGCGCACTTGGCGCTCAAGCTCGCGTATTCGGTCGAGCAGGTCGAGCGGGATCGCGGCCATTACGGCGCCTCCAGGTAGAGCCGAGCAGTTTCGGGTGTGCCGCGGGACGGTGGAGTGATTGCCATGCCGACCACGCGGTATCGCGCGTCGAGCCCTTGCGGCCACCACAGGTCACGGATGCGGACGCGTACGGTCGCGCCGAGAAGCGCGGGTGTGAGCGTGCCGTCTACGCGCACGGTGATGTCGGGGATGGTGACCGGTGCCAGAGCGCGCGCGTGGTCGGCGCGTGCGTGCGCGTCGAGGGTGCCCTGCTCGATCACGGTTGTGTGGTCGCTCGTGCCGTCGAGCCGGGGCCACCCCTGCTCGATCGACCGCTCATCGACGAGGTCGACCGACATCATGGGCACGCTGTCGGCGGCTTGGTTCGTATTCGTCGACGAGCCGCGCGACTGCCAGACGTTGGCTTGTCCGGTGGCGTCGGTTGCCCAGGTGTACGACAGGATCGGGCCCGGGTGGTCGAGCACGATGTCGCTCGTTCCGCTCCGGATGATCGGGTGTCCGAGCTGCAACCGCTTGATTCTGCGGCCGGTGGTCGGGTCGCGGTGCGATGCGATGCGCCACTCGAACCCGCGCTCGGTGGCGGCGAGTTGGTCGAGCAGGTCGCGAATGGTGGGCAGGTCGTACCGCAGATAGGTGCGGTCGCGCAGGATGCCCGACAGTTCGGTGCCGTACTCGATCCCGATGTCGCCGCCGGGAAGGCCCTGGCTGTACTGGACGAGGCCCCGTGCGATGTCGAACTGATCCGTGCCGGTGGCCTGTTGTGAGTGGTAGAGCACGCGGTGCGCCAGGTAGGTATCCCAGGTTCCGGCCTGCACCTCGACGGCCAGGCGCCCGCGCTCGTCGCTGGTAACGCTCGCCGTCCACGCGACGCCGCCCCACCAGACGTCGCGACCGCGCTCGACCCACACCGCGGTTCGACCGGGCAGGAGCGCGGCGCGTACGCGCGTTGCCACGGCAGCGTTCGGGATGGGGATCGAGCCGCGCAGCGCGCCGGCCTTCCCGATGTAGTCCTCGATCGATACGGACTGGAGAGGCAGTACGTCGAGTAGTTGGTCGGTGCGCAGGTCGCACACGATCACCCGGTACGGCGTCATCCCGTGACCCATGAAGCCGTCAGGGATGCCGTGGTGACAGGGAGAGGTACGCCGCTGCTCTGGTACGCGCCCATGAACACGATCGACCCGGCCGTCAGCGCCACCTCGGTTCCGCAGTGGCCGGCTGCAAGTCCGGCATCCCTGCCGGCGATCGACCATCCGGTGTGACGCACGGCGCCGACGAACCCGTCGGGAGCCGTCGAGGTGTAGATCTGTACGGACCTGTTGCCGTTCGCGTTGGGGCCGAACTCCAGCGATCCGCCGAGACGATAGATGCCGGCACGGTCCACGCGTAGCCCCATGATTGCCGCCGCGGCGGGCGCGCCCGACTTGTTGATCGGGGTCACTCCCGACCGGATCGTCGGCGCGATGTCGAACTGCACGCGTTCGAGTCCGTCGTGACGTACGCCGCCGTTCGCCTTGTCGAGGCGGGCGAACGGCACCGGGCGGGGATCGGCCCACCGCATGCCGATGCCGTCCCATACTTCGAGCCCGGTCGGGCCGTGCCGGTACTGGCCGGTGTAGGAGCCGGCGAACTCGCCGGTGCCCGGGGGGATGATGCCGCCGTACGCCGCGGTGTACTGCCGGCGGTCGGTGACCGCGCTCGACCACGCGATGCCGCCCGTGCCCGCGGAGGTGCCGGCAGGCACGGTGATGTCCCACAGCGCGATTGCCGATGTCGGCAGGTTCGGCGGTGCGGGCGCGGCGGCCGGCTCTCCCTCGACGATCTCGACCGCGGCGCGCGTCTCGTCGCCTTCGTCGTACAGCTCGTCGTACAGGCACAGCGCGACCGTGTCGATACGGGCCCACTGTGCATCGCCGTCGGTGATCGTGACCGAGTCCGCGCTCGTGACGGCGAGAGGGTAGGCGCCCTGTGCGCCGGTGCCCTGCACGATCGCGCGGCCGGGGCCGATCTCGCACGTCATCGTGCCTACGGGCGTGAGCTTCAGCGGGTTGCCGCCGGCGACGACGCCGGGCCTGCTGGTCATCTCGCCAGCCGGCGCCATCACGCCGAGCGGCGCGAGTCGGGTATCGGCCCGGGTCTGTCCCGTCGCCGTGTGCCACACGGTGCGCACGGTCATTGCTGCTCCTACCAGTAGGCCGACCGCCACACCAGGGCGACGGCGGCGTGAGGGTCGTCGGATTCCGGCGCGGCCCGGAACAGCAGGCTGTGCGTACCGGGTTCGAGCGTGAACACCTGCTCGGGAACACTGCGATGGGTCGCGGTGTACAGGCGCGACGCGGTGCCGTTGAGAGTCACGGCGCCGGTGGCCGTGTCGACGAGCAGCTCGTCGGCGCGCGTGAGGTCGATGTCGTACTCGATCGTCTGATCGGTCGACAGGTTGGTGACCGAGGGGCGCGACACAGGGCCGCGGAACACGATCACGGGGTGTGCCGGCGCGTCACCCTCGTTGGTGACGACGACGGCGCCGGTCGAGCCGGCCGACCCCCAGTCGAGGCCCCGTTCGGGCGTGCCGGGCAGGCCCCAGTCGAGAGACTCGCGCGGGCCCACATGCAGCGTGCTCGCGCCGATGCGGATCGGTTCCGCCGACGCCGCGGCGACGCGCACCCATGGCTGTACGAAGGCAACGCCGGCAGGCACGGTGATGTCGAGCGCGACGCCGGGGGTACCGGCCTGCTCGCCGACGTAGCCCCACTCGGACGCGTCCCACCAGTACACGCCGGCCGTTGCGCCGTGCAGCTCGACGAGGTCGGACGCGAACCGAACGCGGTCGCCCGGGGCGCAGCTCCACCCGGACCGTGCTCCCTGCTCGCGCGTCCAATCCAACTCGCCGCCGGCCTGCGTCGGCCGGATGGTCACGGCGCCGTCGACGGCGCCGAGCGTCACCGTGCCGGACACCGACCATTGGCCGGTGGGAGTGCGGCCGGACGCCTGCGCCGCCGGCAGCAGTTGCGGAGGGTCCGCCGTCCATACGAGCCCGGGTTCGGGCGCGGGCAGGCCGGTATCGGTGCGCCGCTCGACGAGCGAGTATCGGCGCGGGTCGGACGCCTCGAACTGGAGGGCCGCGCCCACCACCACGCCGTTCGCGTATCCGCCCACGCCGACCGGGATCACCCGGCGCAGGCAGCGCGCCCAGCACACGAGCGGCGGGGCGTCGTCGAGCACGATCACGAGCGGCAGCTCGGTCTCGCGCACCGCGGTTGCCCGGCGCAGCACAGCGGTTGCGGCGCCCATGGCGCCCGGCTCCGTGCGGATCGTCACGCCGTCGAACGTGATCGTCCGCGGCTGCGCCAGGAGGCTGCCCGGGTAGGCGCCGTGCGCGTCCGCGCGGGTGACGGTGCCCGAGTCGAGCGCCGGTAGTTCCTCCCACCCGGACACCTCGCGCCATCCGTACGGGGTACCGGGGCCGAGCAGGAGGTCGCCGAACTGCACGTGCCCCGGGCGCGTGGCCTCGTCGCCAGCAGGCATGGTCACCCCCCGGCTTTGGCGCGCCACGCGAGCGCGAGCGCCATCTCGTCGGCCGACGCGTCGCCGGCGTACCAGTTCTCGATGTGCACGCCGTTCGACGAGCTGCTGCCCGTGGCGAACGCGCCGCGGTTCGGCGCCGCGGCCGACGTCGTGAGCGCGTCGAGCGTGCTCCGGTTCGGGATCGCGACGAGCCGCTGCATGCTGCGGGTGACCGCAGGCGCGCCGGCGTCGATGCCGTCGACGATGCCCTGCGGGATCCAGCGGCCGACCTGATCACGCATCACGCGCGACGGCGAGTTGATGCCGAGCGCCTTGCGGATCGGTCCCGGGATCTTGTCCTTGACCCAACCCGAGAGCTTCGAGACGAGCCAGGGGCCCATGCCCTCGATCCCGGACCACAGACCGCGCACGGTGTCGCCGCCGGCCGACAGGAGCAGGCGGCCCAGGTCGCCGAGCGAGCTGACCAGCGACCCCGGGAATCCCCGCAGCCACGAGACGAGTTCGTTCGCCTTGGAGACGGCGCCGTTCTTCATGTCCGACATGGCGCCGGTCACGGCGCGGCCGATGCCGCTCGCCTTGTCGCTGACCCATCGACCCGCGGCCGAGAAAGCGTTTTTGATCGCTTCCCACGCGCCCGAGACGATGCCGACGATCCAGCCCCATACGGCTTTGGTCGCGCCGGCGATCTCGTCCCAGTAATAGATCACGAGGCCGGCGACCAGGACGATGGCGGCGATCACCCACGCGACCGGACCCATGGCCAGGATCCAGGCGGCGGCCATCTGGGCACCCCGGATCATGGCCTGAGCGCCCATGAGTGCCCATCCGCCGACGACGACCGCGGCCGAGATGACCGCTTGCGCCGCGGCGGCGATCCAACCGCCGATAGTCGCCCAGTGCGCGGCGACGGAGGTTGCCGCGCTCGTCGTGGCGGTCGTGCGGGTGAGGACCCACGCCACGACCTGTGTCGCCGCGCTCGTGGTCGCGCCGATTGCCGCCGCAATCATGGCCGGCAACAGGAACAGCGTGATTGCCGTTCCGACGGCGAGAATCGGCACCCGGTTGTCGCCGATCCACTTTGCCGAGTCCCGCATCGCGGGCACCAGGTCACCGCGGACCCATCCGGCAATCGCCGACACAGTCGGGCCGAAATGGTCGCGCAGGAAAACCGCGACTTCCTTGATTACAGGCAATGCCTTGGCGCCTAGGAAGTCAACAAATGCTTGACTCACGGCGCGCTTGAACTGCTCGATCTGCGTCGACGCATTGTCGCGCATCGTGTCGCCCGCTTTGGCTGCTGCTCCGGATACGTCACCGAGCGCGGCTACGGCCGATTTCGGGTCGAGCGCATAAAGACTCGCGCCCAAATCCTCGGCCTTCGTGCCGAACAATCCGACCGCAGCAGTGTTGCGCTCTACGGGGTCTTTCATCGCCTTGAGGCGATCGAGCACCGTCTGCAATCCGGCGGACGCCTCCGGGCCGCCCTTGGCTATCTGAGCAGTCATCTTCTCGGCGTCGAGGCCGAGACTTTTGAACGCTTCGGCACTCGACTTCGAGCCGTCGATCGCCCGGATGCCGAATTCTTTCAAAGCGTCGGCGAGGAAGTCGGAGTCCCGCGCGCCGCCCTGTAGACCTTGCTGGAGAAGGCCCATTGCCGTTTGCGCGTCAAGGCCCAGACCCTTGAATACGGTCGGGTACTCCGTGAACGTGTCGAGCAGATCCTCTTGCTTGTTGACACCGTTCTGAGTTCCCTTTACGAGGACGTCGAGAGCGGCCTCTGCGTTGGGTGCAAGCCCATTTTTGAGGATCGTCGATACGGCGCTCGTGGTCTTCCCGAGATCCTCGCCCATGATCTTCGACGTGTCGTAGATCTTGGTCGAGATGGATTCGAGCTGGGCATTCGACGCGTCCGGCGGGAGAATGCCTTTCTGCATGATCCCTTTGATGACCTCGGTACCCTCTGCGAAGTCATCGACAACCGCGCTCGTAAATAGCTTGCCGGCGACGTCGCCGTATTGCTTGGCATTCTTTCCGGTCGCGCCGAGCTGCGCGGCGAGCAGGTCACTGCTCTTGTCCTGGGACATGCTCTCGGCGAGTCCGGCCGTGAGCGCCAGGCCGGCCGCGGCGCCGCCGGCGAGCGCGGCAAGCTTCATCTTGCCCATGCCGCGCTCGACGCCGGCCGCGGCTGCTTCGCCGCCCTGCTGCCCACCCTCGCCGAGTTCGCGCTCGATCGTGTCGCCTGCTGTGTTCGCGGTGCTCTCCGCGCTGCGCATCGCGCTCTCTGCCTGCGCGGCGCCCGTTGTGGCGCCGCTCGCGTCGAGCGTGATCGTCCCGGCCAACTCGCCGACGGAGAGCGCCACGTGATCACCTCCGGGCGGTAGGGCCGCGCGGGCGCGGTGCGTCGTCAGGAGGGTTCAGCAGGCGTGCGAGTCGCGACGCTTCGATCGAGAGCAGGCCCAGAATGCGCACGCGCATCCATCGCCACGAGCGGGCGCGGAGCAGGCCGGGCTCGCCCACGTCGACGCCGTAGTGCTCGTGCAGGTCGGTCTCGACGAGCACCCACTCGGCGAGGATCCTCGACCAAGTGATGGTGGCTAGGCGCGCGGCTTCTTTGCCTTGCCGCGGGCGCCGGCCTTCCGGGTACTCGTACCACTCGTAGAGCCCCGAGACCGGGTCTTGCTCGCCGCACCCGACGGGTTCGCTCGGCGAGCTGCTCGGTTCGGGGCCGCGCGGTTTGGGTCGCCGCCGCTGTTCCAATAGATCTCGGCCGCGGCGCGGTCCTGCGCAATCCACACCATTGCGGTGATCGCAGCGTGCTTGAGCGCCGGCCACTTCACGCCGGCGGCGAGCATCTCGTCGTGCGCTGTGCCGAGTACCTCGCGGTACAGGTCGCGCTCGGCAGCGTCGCCGAGCACCTCCTCGTCGATTCGTCCGCCATCCGCGGCGACCGCGGCGGCGTGGATGAGTGCCTGTGTGCGCAGGCCGATCTCGGCCGACGGAGCGGGCACGACGTACACGCGGTCGCCGATCGGGAGCGGCAGCGTCTCGTCGAGCAGCTCGCCGAGAGCCTCGAACCCCATCAGGCAGCGTCCGGCGACTTGGCGACGCGCAGGCCGGGCGGCTCCGGCGTAACCGGGTTCGCGATCTCGACCAGCGGACCCGAACCGGTCAAGGTCACCTTGACAGTGTCGACCTCGTCGGGGCCTCCGCCGTCCGGCTCCCAGGTGACCAGCGCGGTTCCCTGGTACGCGTCGTCGGCGACGCCGTTCCGGTCGTAGTACCGGACGCGCACGTACGAGGCTGCGCCGAACTTCATGGCGGCCTTGCGCAGCTTCTCCTGTACGGGGTTGAACGCTCCGGTGGTCGGGTGCGCGCGGTGCGCGATGGTCACCTCGACCGACCACGCGTACATGGTGACGGCCTGCTCGACCCAACCCTCGGCGTCGTACGTGGTGACGTCCTGCTGCGTCGGCTCCACTTTCGGAGCGAACTCCGTGATGCCGATCAGCGGCGACCACGTCGCCGCCGAGCTGGTGCCGGTGTCGATGTCGAGGCGGTACCGGCGCGCGAGCGCGGTCACAGTCTCGACAGGCGGCGTCGGTGTGCTCATGCTGTCCCCCTATTCGAGGCGTGGTGATGCCCTGTGCGTTCGGGCGCGGTAGTTGTCGGTCCGTTCCATGCGGCCGGACGCGTCGGCGCCGATCTGGGCACCGGATGCGCGGGTGATGAGCTGCACGCGGACGGCGCCGAGCAGCAGCGGGCCGGCGCCGTGCAGGACGTCGTACGCGTCGTCTGCGAGCTGCTCGACGTCGCGTGGATCCGGGCCCGCGCGGGCCCGCACCTGTACGCCGGTCACGGTGTCCGTGAGCCACGGATCGTCGGTGATCGGGTAGGCGGCGAGCACGAGCAGCCGGTCGGGCGCGGGCGCCGCGTTGCCAATCGTGATTGCTGTCTCGCCGGGCGTATACACACCGTCGGGTCGGTAGGTTGCGACGCCGGCCGCGGCGAGCAGCCGCGCGAGTCCGTCGAGCAGGTCCCTTGTGTAGGTCACCGGAGCGACCTCCGGACCTCCGCGGCGATCAGCGCGGCCACGACCGGGGCCTGCTCGGCGAGCGGCTGTTCGAGGTACTTCGCTTGCCTGCCGGGTGCATGGCGCGCCGTCATGTCCTCGTGGACGCGGACGGCGTACGGAGTGTCGTAGCTGACTGCGGCCGTCAGTTCGGCGTCGTCGACGACCGCAGCCCCGGAGCGTTCGAGAGTGCCCTCGTCGAGGGGGACCAACTTCCGGGACTCGCCGAGCACGTGCTCGGCGGCCACGCGCAGGCCGCGCGCGGCTCCCTCTCGGGTGCCGGCGAGCGCGGCGGCGCCGGTCCAGTTGAGGCGGGCGCGGGTCACTCGACGTTCACCTCGCTTGACGCAGGAACGGGCAGACCGGGCGCGGTGTGCTGGGCACCGGTGATCGCGGTTGTGATTCGGCCGTCGGGCAGGGTCACGCGGGACTCGGCCGGACAGTCCAGGCCGGGCGCGGCGATGATCTGCGCCGAGCTGGTGACCTGCCGGCCGTCGGGTGCACGCACCACGCGCACGGTTTCGTCGACCATCGCCGGTACGTCGACGATGGGCGGGCCGAAGACCTTCCCGTACGCCGACTCACCGCGGTACGGCTCGACTGTGACCCGGTGGCGCAGCAGCCACGCGGGTACCTGGCTCACCACGGGAACACCCGGCCCGGTTCGAGGCCGGCACGGCGCAGCACGCGGTCGGCGCGCGGCGCGAGTTCGACGCCAGCCCCGGTGGTCGGGGCGGCGCGGCCGGACAGCGATACGGGGCCGATGCTGACCGAGTCCCAGCGGCTGGCAGCGCCGGTGCCGTCGTCGCCCGCGGCGAGTTGGTACTCGACCTGGGCGCATGTGGCATTGCTGAGCGCCGTCACGATGTGGGGGTCGGTCGGGTCGCCGTCGTCGTCGACCGCATATACGGCGGTGAGCAGTGCCGAGTCGACGTCTTCGGATGCGCGGGCGAGCAGCCGGTCGGCGTCCGCCGGTGCCGGCTGCCCGGTCCACGCGGCGAGTTGCTCGGGTGTGGCGTACGTCCGCCCCATGGCGCTACCTACCTTCGGGTACGCGAACGGGCCGGAGGTTCGTTCTCCTCCGGCCCGTTGGGCGGTTCCTGCTTGGGTGGCGGCGACGGTTCGGGCGGCTGCTCCTGGTGCTCGTCGTCGCGCCGGTGGTATCGCCGGAGCATCACGCGGCGGCGCCCTTCGTCTTGAGAACGACGATCCCCTCGTCGTCGAGTCGGTGCGTCGCGTAGTGCACGTTCGTGGTGACCACGGTCGTGCGGCGCAGGATGTCGCGGTCCGTCTCGACCATCGGCCGGCGCTTGTAGAGCAGGCCGAGCGCGCCGCGCTTGACCATGAGCGCGTTGTACGTCGGGGTTGCGCCGCCGGACACGGTGACCCGGTCGGACACAATGACGTTGACGCCGCCCACCTGGCCGATGACACCGCGCGGGATCACGGATCCGGCGCCGAGCTTGTCGGCCGAGATGAAGTTCGGATCCTTGAGCAGGGACGCGCGCTGTACCGAGTGGATGACGACGCCGGCCATGTTCGCCGGCTCCCACTCATCCCGGAAAAGCGCGATGCCGTCGACCATGACGTTCCACGACAGGGGCACGGTGGACGCGTCGACCGTGAGCACGCCGGCCGCTTCCGCCGCGGCGGTCAGATCCTTGTCGATCTTGCGGGCGATGAGCACGCCGAGCTGACGCTGCGTCTCGGCGAACGGGTCGCCGAAGGAGACAAGCTTGGCCTTGTCGGTGATCTCGACCGCCTTACCGGCCTCCTTGATGGTGGTCGAGGCGCCCGGGTCGGTGCCGAGCTGATCCGGCGTCATCGCCGTTGCTTCGGTGAGGTCTTCGGCTTCGCCGAGTGCCTTCCACTTCGGGAACTGCACGCTGTCGCCGGGCTTGCCCTCAAGGCTGTTGTCCTCGATGGCGAGTGCACCGATGGCAAGGTTGCCCTTGAACTTGGCTTGCACCATGTCGGCCCAGACGTCCGGGACGATCATCTGTGCCGCGGTGGTGGTTCCAGTGGGCATCGGGTGCCCTCCTTACTCGGTTGCGGCAGAGAGCTGCCGGTACAGGTCGGGGTCGCGGTTGAACAGCTCGACGCGCGCGCCGTAGGCCAGGCCGGCGAACTGCTCGGCGGTGAGCTGCGGTGCGGGCCCGCCGGTGAAGTCGGCGCCGCCGGTGGCGGGCCCGGTGGCGGTCGCGCCGCCGCGCAGGAGCGGGTTCGCCTCGACCGCGGCCGAGATGACCTTGTCGAGCTGCTCGGCGAACTTCGGGTCGGTGGGGTCCAGCGCGGCGAGCTGCTCGGCGACCGCGCGCGAGTCGAGCAGCCGGGCCGGGTCGGCGCCGCCGCGGTGCGCGGCCTGATGGGCGGCGAGTTCCACGCGCAGCCGGCGCGCCTCGTCGCGCGCGCTGTCGCGTTCGGCCGCGGCCTGCTCGGCGAGCTTGGCCGGGTCGGTATCGCCGGCTGCGCCGTCGGGGTCGAGCAGCTTGCGCAGCGCCTCATGCACCTTGTCGCGTTCGGTCGCTGCCTGCTCGGCGGCGCGCTTGGCTTCGGCGAGCTGCTGCTCGACGGCCGGGTCGGTCGCCGGTGCGGCCGGCGTCGTCGGCGGAGTGCTCGGCGCGCCCGGCGCGCCGGTGGTCGGGTCGGCCGGCGCGGTGCCGGTGTCGCCGGTGGCCGGTGCGGTCGAGGCGGGCGACGTGGATTCGGGCATGCGTAATCGGCCCTCCGGGGCGAGATACGGACACGAAAAAGGGCCCGCGGTCGGCGGGCCCTATATAGGGGTGCGGGTGGTGCTGCGGCCGGTCGCTACTCGGCGGCGACCGTGCGCCGGCCGCGGGCGTATCCGCGAACCCACGCGGTCCGCAGCAGGGAGCCGGCCGGGTACGGGCACACGGTCACGGGGTCGCCGTCGGCGCCGGCCTTCTCGCCGGCTTGCATGGCGACGAGCGCAGCCTGTCGCGGTCCCATCCGGGCCCCCTACTGCTTGCGGTTCTGGTTGTCCCTGGCCTGTCGCGCGCGCTCTGCGGCGCCGGTGCGCTGGCCGGTGGTGTGTTCCTCGAACTCTGCCATGGTCATCCTGGGGTTGTCAGCCCAGTACCGGATCAGATCCTCGGACGCTCGCGAGTAGGCCACGTGCGCCGGTCCGGAGAACAGCGATTGCGGGTCGACGCCCGCGAGTTCGGCCTCACGCGAGAGCAGGTTCCCGCGCGTGAAGTCTTCGGCGTCGAGCCACTGTGTGTAGGTGTACTCCTGGTACATCTCGCGTATCTGCTCGCGCGTGTACGCCGTGCGGGCGCCGCGGTCGGCGAGTTCGCGCTCGTAGACCCATCGCTCGGTCGCCGACATGCCCGCGGTGGGGTCGTCGGGCAGGTCGTCGGCCCACGCTCCCCACTCCTCGTCGTGCCGCGGGGGCACGTCGTCGAGTCTCGGCACTGCCTCGTCGAGCGCGGCCCGGTTCGCCTCCCACGCGGCAACGTCGCCGCCGGCTGTGGCGTCCGGCAGTACGTCGTCGTACCGGCGGTCGAGTTCGGCCATGAGGCGCAGCCCATCGTCGGGACTGCCGTACTGAAACGCCCACATGATCGCGTCGTCGCTCGCTCCGGACAGGTCGCCGGCGAGCGCGCCGTCGGGGTACAGCCGCGCGAGCAGCTCGCGCCGGTGTGCCTCCGCGGCGAGTCCCGGCAGGTCATCGGCGGTTGCGCGGGTGAGCGCGTGGCCGAGCTGCTCGTCGGTGAGTTCGAGCAGCTCGGGCGACACGTTCGGCAGCGGCCGGCCGGGCGGCCGGCGGTCGAGTTCGGCACCGACTCGGCGCGCCTGCTCGGGCGACAGCTCGGGCAGGATCCGGCCGAGTTCGTCGTCGCCGACGGCGCCCAGGTCCTCGACGAGCCGGCCGTCGGGCAGCACGCGGTCGTGCAGGTCGCGCCGCTCGAACTCGCCGACCACGCGGGCGGTGTCGCGCGCATCGAGGATGTTCGCGCCGGACGCGTCGACGAGCTGCTGATCGCTCATCTCGCGCAGCGTGTGCTCGTCGCCGTGCCGTACGCGCGCGGCCTCGACCGCGTTCTGCGGCGGCGCCGCCCGGGTGTCCGGTGCGTTGCCTCCGCCCGGCTGCTCGCGCTCGCGCTTGCGGCGCAACTCCGGGTGACGGGCCAGGTGTTCGCGTTGGCGCTTTTGCCACTCGCGCACCTTCGCCTCTGCTGCGCGCCGACCTTCCGGCGTCATGGCGGCGGCGCCGCGGTTCTTCCAGCGGCGGATCTGACGCTCGTTGTGGCGCTGCTCCTGCGACGCCTTGTACCCGTCGGGGTCGGTCGAGTGCTCGACCGGTGCGGTCGTCACGCCCGGCAGGTAGGCCGAAACGGAGTGCCTACAGTTCGGGTGCTGGAACCCGTGGGATCGGGCGCCGTCGATGCTGCCGAGCACGTGCACGCGCACGGTCCGGCCGTCCTCGATCGCGTGCTCGGCCTCGATAGTGCGGGCGCCGTCGGGCCCGTCGAGCGTGAGCACCTGGCCCTCGTACGGCTTGCACAGCGGGCACTCGTGCGGCGCGTTTGACACGATCACGAGGTCGAGGCCGGCGTCGCGCAGACGGTCGCCGTGTGCCTCGACCGCGGCGCGGCCGGTGCTCGTGCGTACGGTCATCTCGGCGTACGACGTCATCGACCACGAGCGGCCGGCGCGGTCGACGAACGACGTCAGTCCGCGGTCGGCGAACCGCTGCATGGCTGCCTGCGACGCCTGCCTGCGGGTGTCCACGCCGAGCAGCGGCGCGGCGGACACTTCGGCGACCACCTGCCGGTATCCGTCCTCGACGCCGCGCAGGATCCCGCGGTGTGTCGCGGTCACAAGCTCGACGGTCTCGACGGCGAGCCGGTCGACCGACCGGGCGTTCGGCGTGGACTCGGCGATGCGGCGCGCGTCGACGTCCGGGAGCGCGCCGAGTTCGGCCAGAGCAGCGCGGCCCCCGGTGTTGTAGGCGTCGGCGACCGCGGCGCGGATCTCGACATCGGCCGTGCGCGCGAGTCCGTCGACAACGGCCTGCGACGCGCGCCGCAACTGCTGAACGTCGACGAGCTTCTGCTGCGCCCAGCCGGGGCCTTCCATGCCTGCGGCGAGTTGCCGGGCGATCATGCCGAGTAGGCGCGTCTCGGCGTCGGCGTACAGGTCACGGGTGCCGATCGACAGGTGGTCGACCATCGACGGATCAACCGGCACCCTGACCCCCTACGCGACGTCGCCGAGCTGCATCGGGTCGGGCACGGCCTGCCCGGTCTCGACGAGAATCCGGTCGACCTCGACGCGTACGCGCTCGTCGGGCCAATCCGGATGCAGGATCCGCACGCGGGTGTCGATGCTCGCCGCCTGCGCCTGCATGAGGAGCGCGAGCGTCTGCGCCGTCGTCTGCGGATCCTCCGACACGGAGTCGCCGAAGCGGACCCGCGGCCGAAGCGGCGTCACGTTCGAGAACCCGAGCGCACGGTCGAGCAACAGCACGACGTGCAGCATGTCGGCGATGACCGGTGCCCAGTAACGCGATTTCTTGTCGCGCGTGATCATCGACCGCCGCTCCCGGGCGCCGACTTCGGTTGCCGTGATGGCGACCGAGTCGCCCAGGCCGAAGGACTGTGCAGAGTAACCGGCGGATCCGACGGCTTGGCGCACGAGCGCGTCGGCCGTCGACTGGTGCTCTGCAACCCGAATCGCGAACTGGGACAGCGTGATCCCGCTGCCCTGCTCGGTCGGGGGGATGTTGAGGGTCTGCCAGATTTCGCGGTCCTCGTCGAACGAGGCGCCGCGGCCGGGCCCGTGGTCGCGCAGGTAGTCGGCCGGCACGATCAGCCGTGCACGAGCGAGTCGGATGTCGCGCATCCACGAAGTCCACACCTCGTCGAGCCCGTCGAACATGTCGTGTGCCGACTGGTAGTCGCTGCGGCCGAGCGGCGAACCGCGGTGCCGGCGGTTCGGCCGGATGTTGGGGACGTAGCCCACCGTGAGTCGGTCGATGCCGGTTGCGATGCTGTCGCCGTCCGCGCCGAGCGACTCGACGAGCCGCGCCGTCTCCGGGTGTTCGGTCAACGGCACGCGCCGACCGATGTTGTCGACCGTGCCCTGATACAGGGCATGCTCGATCCGGCCGCGCTCGTGGCGCTCGACGTGGCGCAGCACCGCGCCGGCCGTCGACAACTCGCGCCAGAACGAGGCGGCGACGAGCACACCGAACCGGAACTCGGGCAGTGCGACGTCGCAGTGCACGACGGTGAGCAGCGGGCGCGCGACGAGTGAGCGGTCCCAGGTCCCCCGGAGGTACACGCCGCCCAGGGCGGCGCCGACTTCGGCCGCTTCAAGGAGGCTGTTCGCGACGCCGTCGTCGGCGACGAGTTCGTCGAGCCGGGCCTGCGCCGCCTTGTCGTCCGGCACGGTGAAGGTCGGCGGTTCGCTGAACAACAGGTCGGCCGACGTCGTCGCGATATCGGCTGGCAAGGGGATGTGCAGCCGGTTGTCGTGCCGGCCGTGATCGTGCTGGCGGTGCCGTCCCCAGAGCCGGCGGCGCCCGTCGTCTCGCTTCGGCTGATCGCGGTACAGCTTGGCGAGCCGCTTCCGGTCGCCGGAGTACCACGCGTCGTCGATGCGCATCTCGCTGTACAACGGCGCCCATTGCGGAGGGGGCCAGGCAGCGCCGTTGTCAGGCAGCACGGGTGACCTCCTCTGCGGTGCGTTCGGGTAGCAGGTGGCGCCACTCGTGAGCGGTCGAGTGAACGGCGTAGCGCAAGGCATCGACGCTGTGGTCGTCCCGCTTCAGGGGCCGGTCTTCGCCCTCGTTGCTGGCTTTCGGATCCCACGCGTAGCCCGGGATCTCGGACAGCAGCCCCTCGCACGAGGTGTGCACGCGCAGCAGGCCGGAGTCGAGCGCGGTTGCAACGCTGCGGATGCCGTCGACGACCGCGTTCGCGCCGCGGGCGACTCCGGGGTGTCCGTCGTGCCAGAGCTGCGCCGAGAACGACGCCGCGCTCGGGTCGACGAACGTCCACTCGGGCGACACGCCGAGCTTGTCGAGCCATGCGCGTATGGCCTTGCTGTACTGCGCGTCGGTCATCTGCCGGCGGACGACCCGCGCGTCGTGGCGCCACTCGGCGACGGCGTACAACCGGTCGTCGGCACCCAGGCCGAGCAGGATCGCACTGGTTGCGTTCGTGGTGCCGTAGTCGATGCCGACCCAATGCCGGCGGATCTCGGGCAGGTCGTCGACGACGTGCTGCTCGTCGGACCACATCTCGTAGACGGCGCCTTCGGCCACGCACCACGCGCCGTCGATCATCCGCCGGCGCCATAGCCCCACGTATTCCGCGGCGAGCGCGGACACGTAGGCGGGCGACAGCGAAGGATTGTCGGAGAGCCGGAAGTGCCAGGCGCGCATGTCGAGTTCGCGGCGCCGGTCGAGGTACCCGAGCTTGAGCCAGTGGCGCGGCGAGTCCGGGTTCGTGGTCGCATACATGCGCGCGCCCGGCACGCTGAGCCGCGCGAGGAGCTGCACGAAGAACGCTTCGGGCAACAAGGTTGCCTCGTCGACGTACACGATGGACGCCGTCAACCCGCGCAGCCGTCCCTCTGCCCGCGCATCGGACGCGCCGATCAGGTGAACGGTGCGGCCGAGCACGGTCGCCACAGACGAGCCGCGGGTGTGTCGAACCTGGCCGGTCAGCGGCCCGAACAGGGACACGTCGGCGAGCGGCTCGAACACGTTCCGCTCGATCGTTTGCAGGCTCCTGCCCACAACGATGATGAGGCCGGTCGGCGGCGCGGTTGCGACCGCAAGTACCCAGGCCAACAGCGATGCAACGGTCTTGCCGCTGCGCACGCTGCCATGCCACAGGTTGATGCGCCTCGTTGCCTGCGCCACCGACCGGAGCTGTTTCCGAGAGAGCGGCAGTTCGTCGAGCAAGGGCACGGTTCACCCCTCCTCGTCGGCCTCCTCGTCGTCGTCGTCGAACGCGCTGCGGATGCCGCGGGCGAGATCGACGAGCATCGACCGGACGCCTGTCGAGTCGTTGCCGGCGTCGACATCGGCGAGTCGCTGCGCCGACGTCAGGTACGAGCCAATGCTCTGCGCGAGGTGGCGCTCGTCCTGCGCGGGTGGGTCGTCGCTGACGACCTCGATCGTCTGCCCGGACATGAGCATCTCGGTACGTACGTAGGTCGGTGCCTCGACGCGTGCGAGCACGTCGGCCGCGCGAGCGTAGAGCCGGTGCTGTAGGTCGAGCCGAACGGCGGCGAGATCGGCGCGTCGCGCCTCGACGGCGGGCGCCGTGGTGGCGGCGCGGTCGAACGTGAGCCCCTCGGCCGCAGCGATCTTCGAGACGGTGCTGCCGGACCGACCGATCTCGCGAGCGATCTCGTTTCGACTGCGGCCGGCGGCGTGCAGCATGCACACGCGGTGCCGGTCCTCGTCGGTGATCGGGTCGGACACGGTCACCCCCTCATGTCGGGTCAGCTCGACGGGTTGGGCTGCTCGGCCGCCACGACCGCGGCGCGTACGAACGCGTCCTTTGCGCGGAGCAGGTTCCGCAGGCCGTCGGTCAGTTCGGGACTGTCCTGAAGGTCTCGGATCATGAGCGCGGCGAGACTCCTGCACGGGCCCGACGCGTACCGCAGGTACTCGGGCAGATGGTCGTCGGCGAACCAGCGGGCTACCTGCTCCGTGGCCGGGTGACGGGTCGGCGGTTCGGGGGACATGGGCACCTCCGGGTGTGTACGGGCACGCGAAACAGCCCGTCACCGGTGAGGGGTGACGGGCTGTTCGCAGCGGGTTGACCATCTCCGGGCACGCCGGGGACGGCTCCAATGCTGCACCCGGTCGCGCCGGATTTCAAACCCTGCTCGCGCGCCATGCCTCGACCGCGGCGCGCACGGTCTGCCCGCGGCTGCGCTTGACGCCGAGCAGCTCGCCGAGTTCGGGTGCGGTCGGCCGGCGGCCGTGCTGTTCGAGCAGCCGCTCGTATGCGTCGAGTTGCTCGTCGCTCGGCCGGCGGATCGGCGCGGCGGCCGGCTCGTCGACGTCTTCGTGCTCCTGGTCCTCGTCGAGCAGTTCGTCGTCGAGCGGCGGCGCCACGAACGCCACGAGCGGCGCCTCGACGGCGGCCTGCGGCGGGCGCGGCGCCACAGCGGCGGCGAGTGCGGCGACGTCGACGACGAGCTGCTCGCCGCCGTCGTCGAGCGGCGGCGCCACCACGGGGAGCAGGCGCGCGCCGGGCGGTACCACGGGCGGTCGAGGCGGCGCCGGCGTGGCGGGTTCGTGTCGGGTGGCGACAGGTGCGGCGGCGCCGGTGGCGGCGAGCGTGTCGGGTGCGGCGGCGCCGGTCGTGGCGGGCGGCGCCGGCAGCAGGCGCACGAGCAGCTCGACGGCGACGAGTTGCGCGAGCGGCGGCGTCACGGCGATTGCGACGCCGGCCGCGCTCCGGTCGGAGTGCGCCACGTTGAACCCGAGCGATGTGCAGGCAAAGACGGCGACGACGAGCCAGTACGGCCAGACGGCGCGGCCGGTGTACTGCGCCATCATCACGCCGGCGGTGCCCACGACGGCGCCGCCGTCGACGAGCGCGGCGAACATCCACACGATGTCGGGCGGCGTTCCGTGCTCGACGGCGAGCGCCGTCAACGACTCGAACGAGAGGCGGAACGCGAGATAGGCAAAGGCCGCAGTGATGGTGCCGGAGGCGAGCGGTGCGGCCCATCGGGCGGCGCCGCCGGCGGTGTGCGGGCGCGCGACAGTAGGGTGAAGGTAGGCCATGGCGGGGGTAGCTCCCGTGGTGGTTTAGGCCCCGGGTGTCGGAGTGGAGTCCGCCCCGGGGTTCGCCTGTGTCTGGTCAGCCGTGGTCGGGGATTTGATCGCCCGGCACGTGAGTGGTGACGTAGAGCGCGTCGGCATCCGCGTCCGGTTCGTCTCGCCAAACGAGCACGCGCACGGGGTTCGGTGGCACCGTGCGCGAGTCGTCCCGGTGTTCTTCGTAGTAGGACGTGATGAGGCTCTCTGCGAATGCGGCGGGCGCTGTGTCCCGGCGAACGACGCTGACGTCGGCATCGCGCTCAACGAAGTCAACATCCTGCTGCACGTCGATGCGCCACGCGTATTGGACGTGCTCTCGCCGCAACCTGTGCACGTAGGACTCGGTCAGGCCGAGTTGCTTGGCAACGTCTGCGGCGGCGCGCCCGCGGGCGAGAGCCTGATACACGATCCGCGGGATATTCGGCTGCACTTGGCGCGCGTCCGCAAGCACTTGAGCAGCGTGGAGCAGTTCGGCGTCGCCGCGCGCCCGGGTGCTCTCCTGCTCGTACTCCAGGGTCAAGCGCAAGACCTCAGCGGCGTACCGCTCGGCCGCGCTGCGCTGCTCCACCTTGTCCAACGACCGAGGGTGCTTGCGTGCGTTCCGCGCCTCGTTCATGTGCTCGGCTCCTCCTGGTGGGCCCGCCCCGGAGGGGCCGGGGCGGGCCGAACGGTCTAGTCAATCGGCGGGGTCAGACAGGCGCGCAACACGTGCGCCTCGTTGCTGGCCGGGTCGACGCTCGCGAGTGCCGACCGTACAACGGCCTCAAAATCCAGCTCGGGCACGATGGCGACGGCGCGGTCGACGGTGTGCGGCTCGATCGTCCATCCGGAGATCCGCAGGGCGTGCGCGTAGGCGCGCAGGTAGCCGGCCCAGGCCGAGCCGTCGCTGCGGTCGGTCGAGCCGAGCACCATGTGCGCGACGGACACACGGCCGGCGCCGTGCGGCTCGACGACGAACCCGGTCGCGTCGCTCTCGCTCCCGTCGCCGACGAGCAGGGCCGGTGTGTGGCCGGCGGCGCGCAGTACCTCGACCGCGGCGCGCACGCTGCCCCGGTCGGCGTGGCACGGCAGGCATCCGGCGGTCATGGGCTCCCGTTCAGGTGCGACGAGCCGAGCGAGCGCGGTCCGCGCGGCGCGCAACGTGGCATCGGTCGCGCTGTCGGCCGGGACCTCGACTACGGCCGACGCTGTGCGGCGTGTGGCGTGGTTGCTCGTCGAGCGCCGAAGCCACGTCCACGGGTCAACCAGTGCGCCGGGGACCGGCTCGGCCGGGGCCGGCTCAACGACGACTCCCTCGACGGCGTGCTGCTCGGCGAGCGCGTCGACCGCAGCGCCGAAGTCTGCAACCTCGACCGCGAGCAGGGCAAGGTCACTGCCGGTCTGCGCGATGTCGGCGAGCAATGCGTCGGCCTCGTCGTGCTGCTGTGCGACGTCCGCGGCGAGACGGTCGAGCCGCTCGTCGCGCGTCGGCTCTACGGGAACGCTGCTGCGCACAACGCGGGTGGTCGTCGTCGCGTCCTGCCCGGGGTAGAGGGTGACGGTCTCCTCGACCATCTCGGTAGGCACGAGATCGAACTCGATCGCCAGGTCGACCATGCTGTCGCAGTACTGGCGCGTCTGGCGACCCGACGGCATGCCGTCGTACCGCAGGAAGTAGTACGTGACGACGGTCGGCTGTCCGGCCTCGACGACCGCGGGCAGCAGCTCGGACGTGTACAGGCGGCGCCGGGCGAACCCACCCTCACGCCGGATGGTGGTCTGTACGGCGGGCAGTGCGTCGGCGGCGCGGGTTGCCTCTTCGGCGGTCGCACCCTCGACGCGGGCGACCTCTTCGCCGGCGCGGTTCGTGATCGTCCACGTGTCCGACGGCTCGTCGGCCGTGGTCGGCTCGGTCTCGACGGCCGGCTCGTCGCGCATGGGCAGCTCGACCTCGACAACGGCGGCCGGCTTGCGCTTCTTGGGGGTCATGGTCTCGACGAGCATCACGCCCGAGGCGAGCGACAGTTCGGCGTGCCGGCGGGCGGTGCGGGTGTTCACGCAGGACTTGCAGTGACGCATGGTCTGCGTGGCCAGGCCGAACGATGCGGCGTCGGCGTCGACGACATGCTCGGCCATGCGGCCACAGTCGGCGCGCCGGCTGTTGATGCCCTGGGAGTGAAGGACGACGCTCTTGGGGGTGCTGGTCGCGTATCGCTTAGCCATGGGGGTAGCTCCCGTGGTTGTGGTGAGTGGGTGTCGGGTGTGGAGCCCGACACCTCGTACTGTACTGAGTTCAGTACTCAGTACACAAGAGGTAACGGGCAAGCCGGGCCCAGCAGTTCGCGCCGGGCCCGGTCCGGTGCCCTACGCTGCGGCGGCGCCGGCGAGATCGGTCACGAGCGCGAGCAGGGAGTCGCCCGCCCAGGTGCGCCGGCCGGCGTCGTCGACCGATGCCGGGGCCGGGCACGCCGCGCCGGTCGCGCACGTGATGCGCTCGGGCTCGCCGCGCCGCGTGTGCAGGGTCAGCACGCCGCCGCACCAGGGGCACGCCGCGGTGCCCGGGGCCGGCCGCTCCTCCATCAGCAGGGCACGCCGGATGCGCTCGGCGCAGCGACGGGCGACCCGGTGCGCCTCGTGCAGCAGGTGCTCGGGCAGCGCGAGGAACAGCGCGGGCACGCGCCGGCCGTCGAGCAGCAGCTCGTCGTCGAGGTCGTCGTCGAGCACGCGACCCTCGACCCACAGGGCGGCGAACTCGGCCCCGTGGGCGCGGCTGCCGGGTGAGGTGGGACTCGGGTAGGCCCAGCGGCGCGGGTCTGCGGCGTCGGCGTCGTCCTGCTCCCAACGCAGCGGCGCGACCTGGGCGCGGGTGATGGGTCGCTGCGCCGCGGCGGCGATCGTGTCGGCGAGGTCGAACAGCGCGCGCTCGACGAACACGCCGGCGTCGAGCGCGTCGAGGTTGGCCGGCGCCGAGTACGGGCGCAGGGTGAGCGGCGCGCGGTCGACGACGAGCAGCGGGTCGCCGCCGTCGACGCCGGCGAACAGGCCGCCGCGGTACTCGCGCGGCGGCCACTCGTCGGCCGGCGGCTGCTCGACCGCGACGAGCAGCGCGCCCCACTCGCCGCGGATGGTCCGCAGCGCGTCGACCGCGGTCCGCACGGTGTCGGTGTACGTCATGGGTGCTGCTCCTCAGTCGGTCGTGTCGGCGAGTGCGCGGTGCGGGGTGATGTCGCCGGCGCACAGACGGCGGATGGTGTCGGCAAGCAGCCATGCGTCGTCGGCGAGTGCGTGATCGGTGAGTGCGTCGGCGAGCTGCTCGGCGACGTCGAGCCGTTCGGCGAGTGCGGCCTCGACGGCGCGTGCCCGGTGGGCGCGGTCGAGCGCACGGCGCAGCGCACGAAGGCGCAGACGCGAACGGCGCGACGTGTCGACCCACCGACCCCACCATCGGGTTTCGCCGGCGCGCGCGTGCAGGTAGCTCCTGTGGGTCTCGTTGACCCGGTCGACGAGTTGATACACGAGGGAGCGCAGCGCGTGCGCTTCGTCGACCAGGAGCACGCCGCGCTCGGCGCAGCCGAGCAGGACGTCGAGGCGGTCGAGGCGGTCGAGGTCGCGCTGTTCGACGGCGCTCACTTGACGATGCTCCGGCCGGTGGCGACGCGCCGCTGCTGCGTCGTCTCGCCGCCCCACACACCCCATTCGGGGTCGCCATCCGGACCGTGCCGGCCACGGTCGCGACAGGCGAGCAGGACGGGGCAGCCGGCACACCGCGCCGCGGCGTCGAGCTGTACGAGGGCGGACGGGTCGAGCCACGCCGTGTCGTCCGCGGCGACGCACGGCCACGTCGAGGGGTCGAGGTCGAGCACGTCGGACGGGGCGGCGAACGGGTCAGTCAAGGGGTGCTCCGGGGGGTCGAGCCGAGAGGGTCGAGAGGCTGCTCGCGCGCGGCGCCGGGTGCGACCGGTCGCGCGGTCGGTCGGGGTCGGCTATTCGTCGCTGTAGGTCACGCCGTTGGTGGGGGTCGGTCCATCCCCATCCCTCGTCGCTCTCGTGCGGGTCGGTGTGGTCGGGGTCGAAGTAGCAGCGGTAAGCAACGCTGTCGCCGTCGACGAGAACGGCAGGGCATTGGACGTTGGGTGCGCAGCGGCAATCGCTGTCGGCGGTGCACCTGGGGGTGTGGGGTGCGGGCATGGCGGGTTGCTCCTTAGAACGGGGGGTTGTTGGGCTGCTGGGGGGTCTGCCATGCGTCGCCGGACGGCTGCTGTCGCTGCTGCGTCGGCTGCTGCCGGTTGGCCTTGACGGGGCGGGCGGTCGCGAACTTGAGCGACGGGCCGACGTTGTCCGCTTCGAGTTCGATCACGGTGCGCTTCTCGCCGGCGCTGGTCTCGTAGGTGCGCTGCTTGAGGCGGCCGGTCACGATCACGGCGTTGCCCTTGTTGAGGCATTCGGCGACGTTCTCGCCGAGTTGGCGCCAAGCCGAGACGCGCATGAACAGGGGTTCGCCGTCGCGCCATTCGTTGGCCTGGCGGTCGAAGGTGCGCGGGGTCGAGGCCACGGTGAAGGAGGCGACGGCGGCGCCGCTGGCGGCGAAGCGCAATTCCGGGTCGGCGGTGAGGTTGCCCTCGATGGTCAAGATGGTCTCTGCGGCCACGTGAGCGCCTATCTCTCTGGCTTGATATTCGTGCTCTCTGGAGAGCACGTTAGCGGCTGTGCGGGGCTTGTGCGGATCTTTTGGGCGTGGTGTGGCGCCGCCCCGGGTTGTGGGTCCGGGGCGGCGCATGCTGCCTAGGCGGCGCGTCGTCCGCCGGCGGTGTGCCGGGCGCGGCTCGGCCGCACGGCGGGACGCTCGCGCATGAGGCGGTCGAGCAGGCGCAGCTCGTGCTCGGCCTGGTCGACGAGCTGTTCGTCGACGACTTGGTCGGCGTCGTCGTCGAGGTCGGGCTCGACCCGGGCGACGGGCTGTTCGGCGGCGCGGTCGGGTACGTCAAGGGTGCGCCACGTACCGCCGCGGTACTCGGCGACGGTGACCCGTGCGCCGCGGGCGGTGTGTTCGCGGGCCACTCGGCGGACGGCGGCGCGGTCGTTCGATGTGAACGGGACCGCGGTTCGCCCGGCCGCCTCCCACGTGGCGGTGACCATGTACCGCGGGCCGGTGCGGGTCGAGCGGCTCATGCGGTTGCCCTCTCCTGCTCGGCCGCGGCGTAGGCGTCGCGGCGTGACGGGTGGGTGTTGTGGTTCAGCCGTACGCCGTCGGGGGTCCGGCACGGGCGCAGCGGCGCGGCGCGGCACTTGTCGT
This sequence comes from Embleya australiensis, assembly GCF_051903075.1. Classification (NCBI taxonomy): domain Bacteria; kingdom Bacillati; phylum Actinomycetota; class Actinomycetes; order Kitasatosporales; family Streptomycetaceae; genus Embleya; species Embleya australiensis. The sequence continues at coordinate 3,967,119 of NZ_CP182422.1, read as the reverse complement.
AGGGGCAGGCGACGGACAGCTCGGGAAACCGGCTGCGGCTCGGCGCGTTGCTCACCTGGGCGACCTGATCGCGCGCTGCCTCGTACTGGGCGCGCACGCTCGCCTTGATCATCTCGCCGAGTCGGCGGGTGCCCCCGGCATCGATGGCGGGAGCGTGGTACTCGACCGGGAGCGCGGCGCCGGTAACGACCGCACGTCGGCGCGCGAGCAGGTTCTCGCGATAGCCGATCGCGGTGTACTCGTCGGGGCCGCTGTCGAGTTCGGGTTCAGGGTCGGTGTGCCGGCCCATGAGTTCGGCCCGGTACGGGGCCCACGCGGCGAGCAGGGCCCGCGGCTGGATTGCCCAGTACTTGGCGTCGGTGCTCTCGTAGTAGCCGCGTACGGCGGTCGCGACGTCCCAGTGAACGACCGGAGCCTGCGCGGGGATGTCGGCGAGTGCTTCGGCCCACGTGGCAATGGTGCGCGCGGTCGTCGTCGGGTCGACGAGTTCGCGGGCGACTCGCGTATCGACCGTGCCGGCGTAGTTGAGCAGCGCGGCTACCTCGTTGACGTTCACGCGTGTCCCTCCTGGTGCAGCAGCGCAAGCGCGCCGGCGAGCGTGTTCGTGTGAGTCGGACGCAGGGACCGGTCACCGGGCGGCGCGCTGGCTGCGGGCGTGCTCGGTGCGGTCGTGGTGCCCAGGTCCGCCCACATGCGGAGCAGGTATCGAGCGGTACGCGGCGGGCGCGCCGGATTCCAGCGGGCCCGCACGTGCGCGACGAGTTCGGGCACGCCGTGCCGGGCGACGAGCGCGAGCACGTCGGCGCGTTCGGCCGCGGTGAGCGTCCACGTGACGCCCATGCCGTCGGCGGCGAGCTGCTCGGCGAGCGGGCGCAGCTCGGCGACGCTGCTGCTCTGCTTCTTCTCTTCTCTCTCGTGCTCTCTGTTCTGGGGGCCGGATTCCGGTACCCCCCGGGCCGATTCCCGGTCCCCTACCGGGCCGGTGGTCGGTCCCCCCGGGGCCGATTCCCGACCCGGGCCGGATTCCGACCCGGGCCGGTGGTCGGCCCTGTCAGACGTGGTCGAGTCGGGCATGCCCGGGACGTGTCCGACGGCGTGCGGCAACAGATAGACGGTCTCGCCGCGCGGCCCGACCCGGCCGTCGACGACGACAAGTTCGCCCGACGCGAGCGCGCTGTCGACCGCGGCGCGCACGGTCGAGCGGGCGGCGCCGGTGTAGTGCACGAGTCGAGTGGTGCCGGCGTAGGCGACGCAGTCGGCGCCGACGACGTGCTCGGCGACCGCGAGCAGCACCAGGCGCACGGCGCCGCGGGACGCGGATCGTGTCCAGACCCAATCACGTGCCGCGTGGCTCACCGGACCACCTCCGGTCGACGCGGGAGGGGGCCCGCCCCGGCCGAAGCCGGGGCGGGAACGAGCACCAGGGTCATTGCGTGCCGCCGACCGGGGCGACGTTCGGCCACGCGGGCGCGTCACCCGTGGACTCCTGCTCGGCGGTCGGCTCGTCGGCGAGTTCGCCCTCGATGTACTCGGGCGCGGCGTCGATGCCGTCGAGCGAGGGGTCGCGGCGTACCGCGCCGTCGTGGGCCAGTGCGCGGGCGAGTTCCGGGGACTTCGGCAAGAGCTTGAAGAGTTGACGCACGCAGGTCTTGCGGGCCATCGCGTCGTAGTCGTTGACCCACGGTCCCTTGTTCGCCTGCTTGGATCGCCGGCGGAAGGTCTCGACGTCGTCGACCGACAGCACGACGAAGCCGTTCCCGCCGTTGCTGAGCCTGGCTACGGCGTAGTAGTCCGTGACGGCGCCGCGGTTGCGCCGGGCGGGCTTGTGGCGCAGCACCGGGTCGAGGCCGTACTCGTACTCGAAGTCGTCGTTCTCGCGTACCTCCCGGGCGTCCAAGCCCGCGGCGAGAGGGTGCTGCCAAAACAGCTTGGCCATGCCCTGATATCCGATGACGAGCTGTACCTCGTGCTGCCCGATCTGGTTCGACCAGAACGGCAGCAGGTACGCCTCGCCGCCCACGCCGCCCGGTTCGAGGCCGAGCTGCACGGCGGTCATCATCGCGCCAGCGAACGACGACTGTGTGCACGCGGCCAGGTTCTTGACGCGCATCAAGTCGGTGAGCACGATCCGCGCCATGCGTTCCGACGAGCCGGCCATGTGCGCCGGCAACGCGCGGGCGATCTCGCCGCGCATGGTGTGTACGAACTGGCGCAGGTCCGGCGGGCCGGCGGGACGCTGCTCGACCTGCCCGGCCTGCGGCTCGTTGGTGGCGCGCTGTGCGACGCGTTCGGCAAGTCCGGTGCTCATTTCGTGCCCTTCTTCTTGGTGGGCACCAGCAGGCGCCGGCCGCGGAACTCGCGGTAAAGGGTGGGGTGGTCCGCCGCGAGACGCTTGGTGTCGAACGTGGTCGTGGGGCGGGTGTACTCCTGGGCGAGCAGCGGGTGAGCGTCGGCGAACCTCTTCGAGGCGAAGGTGCCGTTCTGCTTCCAGGTGAACGCGACTTCGTCGCGAACCTTGACGATCTCCGACGGCCCGGCCGTGGCCTTGAGCTGGTTCTCAACCGCGGTGAGGTCGTCCTCGATCTCTTGCTCGCGCTGCTTCAACTCGGCGCGCCGCGCGAGCAGGGGCAGCACCTCGTCGGGGTCCGCCAACGTGACGGCGTCGACCTCAACGTCGTACAGGTGGGCGAGCAGCTCGGCGGTAGCGGCCGATCCGTCGACCGCCGGCGGGCGCTTGTCGAGTACGCCCTGCCAGAACGAGCCGACGATCTGCACGAGATGCTCAATCAGCCCCTCGTTGCGGTCGACCCGGTGAATGATCAGCCGGTTCCCTCCGAGCAGCGCGGCGACGTGCGCGTGCCGGTAGCCGGTGACGGCGAGGTACCACAGGGTTTGGAGCGCAGGCCCGTCCGGCACGCCGTCGAGCCACTCGTCGAGCTGGTATGCGCTCCGGGTCTTGATCTCCAGCAGGCTCGACGGCACGGCGTCACCCTGCTCGAACACGAACCGGTCGACGTTGGCCAGCATCCACCCGCGGTCGACATGGGCCACCATGCCCGGACCCTCGACGACCCGGAGGCCGGTTCGTTCGGTGAACACGCGGGCGATCGTCGGCTCGTGTGCGTGGCCCCAGAACGCCGCCTCGTCGAGTTCCGCCGAGCGAGGAAGGTCGGGCATCTCGCCGACCTTGTCGAGGTAGACGTGCAACGGCCCGCGGTACCGGTCCATGCCCAGGACCGCGGCAACGTCCGACCCGCCGACACCGACCCGACGCGCGTCGAGCCACTGCTCGCGATCGAGGCCGGCCGGAGCGACGACAACCGCCGTCGGGGTGACCGTGCTCGGCCGTTCGGGTGCGATCGTCACAGCACACCGCCGGCGATCAGCGTCCGCGCGACGTCGGCACCTTCGGCGTAGCCGTCGGCGTCGAGCGGCGAACCGTTGTGCGACCGCGACAGCGGGAGGCCGTTCGCGAGTCCCTGCACGAAGGAGCGCATGAACTCGACGCGGTCGGCGGCCGGCATCTCGTTGAGTGCCTCGACGAAGGGCTCGACGAGCGGATCGCGCAGCGCGATCTCGGTAAGCTTGGAGTGCATACAGACCTGTCCTTGATGGGTCGTCCGGGCTCGTCGGGTCGCATCCGACGGGCCCGGTTGCATTTGTGGGAGTCAGGCAGCCGCGGGCAGTGCAGGCGCGGCGTCGACGGTGCGGGCCCGCAGGTCGAGCAGCAACGCCTCGATCTCGTCGGCCGAGAGCGTGCTGCCGTCGGCTGCCTGCTGAGCGGCCACCCGGACGGGGAGCGCATCGCGGCGAGCGCGGGCGGCGTCGAGGACGGCGCGAGCAGCCCGGAAGGCGTCGGCGCGAGGGATCACGGAAGACATACGTTCCTCTCTGCCGAGAGAAGTGATCATCTCTGGCGAGAGAGAAGGTAGTCACACGACTACCTCTCTGGCAAGAGAGCTAACGTCTCCGAGTGTCTCGATCGACTAATCGAGCACCTGTTCGAGAGATCGCGCTATGGTGGACCGACTCAGTGAGACAGGAGGTTGGTAGCTCTCTGATCTGCGAGTATGCCCATGCGAGGGTTGTCGCGCAGGTAGGTTGTCGGCATGCGGACGACCACCCAAGAGAGCACGCCTGAGCAAGACCAGATCAACAGATTCGCCGACTGGTTCGAGCAGCGACTCATCGCTCGTCACTACGACGTAAGCCCGAGGGGAGGCGGGCGAGCCCGTTTCGCGGCCGACGCCAAGATCTCACCGTCGACCGTGTCGCGGATCCTCCTTCGTCAATCCATTCCAGATCCGTCGGTGCTGAAGAAGATCGCCGACGGACTCGGCGACCCCCTTGGCGAGGTACTCCTACGCGCCGGCGTCGTCGACGAGTCACAACTGCAACGGGCGGCACGGCCCGTGCCTATGGCCGATCGGATCAGCCCAGAAGAAGCGGCAGACCGGCTTGGTATCCATAGCGAGGAACGGCGCGACCTGCTGATCTCAATGATCAAAACATTGCAGGAGCAGGAGCAACGTCGCCCATCGACGAGGCGTCGAAGCACATAGGACTACCGAGGAGAGTGCGCCGGATGGAGATCCCGAAAGCGGTCGCGGGGGCCGGTATCGCAGTGCACGCAGGGGGTGCTGCGGTCGTCGTGCTCGCGTTGGCGGCGCCGGTTGTGCACCGCATTGCAGCAGTCGTAGGCGTGGCCCTGATGCTCAGCGGAGGCGCAGCAACGATGCTCGCGTGCCTGCGCATGGCCCAGGTCCGCCGAGACGACGCTCGCGCCGCGCTCCGCACGGAGGGATACCGGACGGCAATCGAGCACATGGGCGCCGGCGACCTGTCGGCGCCTGCTCAACACGTCGACCTCGACGAGTACGAACCGACCGGAACGCTCCACCTGTTCCCACTCCAGGCCGTACAGGAGGTGCGGCCTCGACACGGAAGGGCCGCACGGTGAACCTACTGAGACCAGCCGTCGACGGCGGGATGCTCATCCCGGCTGTCGGGTACGTACGGGTCAGTACGTGGAACGAAGAGAAGATCAGCCCAGAGCTTCAGCGCGCGGCAATCATGGAATGGGCACGCCGCCGCGGTCGCGTAATCGTCGATTGGATCGAAGATCTCGACGCGTCCGGCCGCAACTTCAAGCGCAAGATCATGCAAGCAATCGGGGCGGTCGAGCAGGGCAAAGCCCGAGAGATAGCCGTATGGAAGTACTCGCGCTTCGGTCGCACGAGGCACGGCAATGCCGTCAACATCGAGCGCGTCGAGCGGGCCGGTGGACAACTGGAGTCAGCCACAGAAGAGGTCGACGCACGCACGGCGACCGGCCGATTTCAACGCGGCGTCCTCCTGGAGGTGGCCGCGTTCGAGTCCGATCGCGCCGGCGAGCAGTGGCGCGAGACGCACGACCATCGGCGGGCCCTGGGCCTACCCGCAACGGGCCGGCAGCGGTTTGGGTACCACTGGCACCCGCGGCGCATCCCAGACGGGATCGGCGGCTGGACCATCCAACAGGAGTGGTACGAGCCGATCCGTGACCATCGACCTGTGGTTCGGAACATGTTCCGCACGTACACGGCGCGCGACATGGGCTACCCCGGTGTTGCCGGGTGGCTCAACGAGTGCGGGTACATGACGAGTTGGGGCGGCCCGTGGACCGGTCAGGCCGTCAACGGCTACATGATCAGCGGGTTCGCCGCCGGCCTGTTGCGCGTGCACAGCAAGGAATGCACCTGTGGGAAGCGATCGGGTACGTGCCCGAACCACTACTACATGCCGGGCGCACACGAGGCGATGCTGCTCGACGGAGAGTGGGAGGAGTACCTAGCGACAGTGAAGGAGGTGCGCCGCATTGCACCACGTGCCCGGCGCGGGTCTTACCCCTTGTCTGCGCTGAGCAAGTGCGGGAACTGCCGGCAGGGGGCCACTGCATCCCCGTACCGAGGGATGCGGGGCGGCGTGTACCGCTGCTCGTACAACAGCAAGTCGGCTGGTTCTCTCTGCCCCGGGATATGGATCCTCCGGCCCGTGGTCGAGGCACAAGTCGTTGAGTGGCTCGGCACCGTCGCCGCAAACGTCGACAGCGCGCCGGCCGCGCCGATCGAATCGGTGGAGGCCCGCCAGGTTCGCAAGAGCACGGAACAGAAGCTCAAGGAGGCGCAGGCAACGCGAAAGCGAGCACAGGACGCGTTGACCCGGCTGACCGTCGACCACGCGCTATCGCCGGAGAACTACCCCGGCGACACCTATGCCCACGCGCTCGCCAAGTTGAAGAAGAAGCATGCCGAAGCGGACGCGGTGGTATCCAAGCTCGAACCCAACGTCGAAGTACTCCCGTCGGCCGACGAGCTGCGCCCGATCGCGGTTGGCCTGCTGGCCGAGTGGAAGACCTTGACCGCCAAGGAGCAGAACAAGCTCATGCACAAGCTTGCGCGGCGAGTCGAGATTCGGCGCGAACCCGACCGTTCGATCACTGTCACCGTGCATCCCGTGTGGGAACCTGACGCCTGGGCGGAGAGCAAGGCCGCGTAGAGCAAGGCGCAGCAAACTTGAGTGGAATAGACTCAACTCTGCACCCGTTGTGCTGGCAGGACGGTTGAGGACTCAAGCGCCGCGGACCACACGCGGTAGGAGGTAGCAGAGTGAGCACTTTGGACAAGCTGACCACCAAGGCCCAAGAGGCCCTTTCGGTCGCCATCCGCAAGGCTGCCGCAGCGGGACACCCCCAGGTGGAGCCCGCGCATCTGCTGCTCGCCCTGCTCGAACAGCCCGAGGGGATCGCCGTCCCGCTGCTCGGCGCCGCCGGTGTGGACGTGCCGCTGCTGAAGGTCGCGGTCGCCCAGATCGCGGATCGTATGCCGAGTGCGTCCGGCTCGACGGTGGCCGCCCCGCAGCTCGCCCGGGAGACGATGCTCGCGCTGGACGAGGCGGAGAAGCAGGCCGACAAGCTCGGCGACGCGTTCGTGTCCACGGAGCACGTCCTGGTCGGCCTGGCCTCCGGCCGCTCCGGCGCGGTCGCCGACGCGCTGCGCGAGGCGGGCGCCACCCCGCAGGCACTGCTCGACTCCTTCAAGGCGGTGCGCGGCAGCACGCGGATCACCTCGCAGGACCCGGAGAGCACCTACCAGGCACTGGAGAAGTACGGCCGCGACCTGACCGAGGAGGCCCGGAACGGCAAGCTCGACCCGGTCATCGGCCGCGACTCGGAGATCCGCCGGGTGGTCCAGGTGTTGTCCCGCCGGACCAAGAACAACCCGGTACTGATCGGTGAACCCGGTGTCGGCAAGACCGCCGTCGTGGAGGGCCTGGCCCGGCGGATCGTGGCCGGCGACGTACCCGAGTCGCTGCGCGACAAGCGGCTGATCGCGCTCGACCTGGGGGCGATGGTCGCGGGCGCGAAGTATCGCGGGGAGTTCGAGGAGCGGCTGAAGGCCGTCCTGAACGAGATCAAGTCCAGCGACGGCCAGGTCGTCACCTTCATCGACGAACTGCACACCGTGGTCGGCGCGGGCGCCACCGGCGACGGCTCGATGGACGCGGGCAACATGCTCAAGCCGATGCTCGCGCGCGGCGAGTTGCGCCTGGTCGGCGCGACCACGCTGGACGAGTACCGCAAGCACATCGAGAAGGACCCGGCCCTTGAGCGCCGGTTCCAGCAGGTATTCGTGGGCGAGCCCAGCGTCGAGGACACGATCGCGATCCTGCGCGGGCTCAAGAGCCGCTACGAGGCGCACCACAAGGTGCAGATCGCCGACTCCGCGCTGGTGGCCGCGGCCACGCTGTCCGACCGCTACATCACCGCGCGCTTTTTGCCCGACAAGGCGATCGACCTGGTCGACGAGGCGGCGTCGCGGCTGCGGATGGAGATCGACTCCTCCCCCGTCGAAATCGACGAGCTGCAGCGCTCGGTGGACCGGCTGCGGATGGAGGAGATGGCGCTCGCCAAGGAGACCGACGCGGCCAGCCGGGACCGGCTGGAGCGGCTGCGCAAGGACTTGGCCGACAAGCAGGAGCAGCTCAGCGGGCTGACCGCGCGCTGGCAGCAGGAGAAGGCCGGGCTGAACCGGGTCGGCGAGCTGAAGGAGCGCCTCGACGCGGCGCGCGGTGAGGCGGAGCGGGCTCAGCGCGACGGGGACTTCGAGACGGCGTCGAAGTTGATGTACGGGCAGATCCCGACCCTGGAGCGCGAGCTGGCCGAGGCCGCGGCGACCGAGGGCGATCGGGGCACCGACGGCACGGCGATGGTCAAGGAGGAGGTCGGCCCGGACGACGTGGCCGACGTGGTCTCGTCCTGGACCGGCATCCCGGCGGGGCGGCTGCTCGAGGGCGAGCGCGGCAAGCTGCTGCGGATGGAGGACGAGCTGGGCCGGCGGCTGATCGGGCAGCAGACGGCCGTGACGACGGTGTCCGACGCGGTCCGCCGGGCCCGGTCCGGCATCGCCGACCCGGACCGCCCGACCGGCTCGTTCCTGTTCCTGGGCCCGACCGGTGTGGGCAAGACCGAGCTGGCCAAGTCGCTCGCCGATTTCCTCTTCGACGACGAGCGCGCGATGGTGCGCATCGACATGTCGGAGTACGCGGAGAAGCACTCGGTCGCGCGCCTGGTCGGCGCGCCGCCCGGCTACGTGGGCTACGAGGAGGGCGGCCAGCTGACCGAGGCGGTGCGCCGGCGGCCGTACTCGGTGGTGCTGCTCGACGAGGTGGAGAAGGCGCACCCCGAGGTCTTCGACGTACTGCTCCAGGTGCTCGACGACGGGCGGCTGACCGACGGCCAGGGCCGCACGGTGGACTTCCGCAACGTGGTGCTGATCCTGACCTCGAACCTGGGATCGCAGTATCTGGTGGATCCCATGCTGTCGCCGGAGCGGCAGCGCGAGATGGTGATGGACGTGGTCCGCAACTCGTTCAAGCCGGAGTTCCTGAACCGGCTCGACGACATCGTGCTCTTCGACGCGCTCGGCACGAACGAGTTGGCGCACATCGTCGGCCTCCAGGTGGATCGGCTCGGCGCCCGGCTCAAGGACCGGCGGATCACCCTGACGGTGACCGACGCGGCGCGCGATTGGCTCGCGCTGACCGGCTACGACCCGGCGTACGGCGCCCGGCCGCTGCGCCGGCTGATCCAGACCGCGATCGGCGACAAGCTCGCGCGTGCCCTGTTGGCGGGCGAGGTGAGCGACGGCGACACGGTTTTGGTCGATCTCGACGAAGCGGGCGACACGCTGGTCGTGCAACCTCGAAAGCAGGCCGTCAAGACACTGTGATCGGCCGCCTCGGCGGTCGGTGGACGCGGGCGAAACACACGGCGCCGGGACCTCTTGCGGGTCCCGGCGCCGTGGCATGGCAGCATGCATGTGTACAGATCTGACGGTGCGTCACACAACTGGCGAGCCGGGTGGATCGGTGCGCCGCGTTCGGATCGGCTCGGGAGCCGGTCCGGAGTGGAGTGTGGGGTCCGACAAGATCGTCCGGCGTGGGATAAAGCGGGCAAAACCTGCGAAGCCGATAGCGTCCGGCGTGACAGATATCATCGACGCAGTGGTTAAGTTACCAGTGGGTAAGATGCCCGCACGGCCGTACGCTGTCGGCCGATACACGCCCCGGAAGGGACGTCCCACCGGAGGAGCCGAACGCCCATGCAGCTCGCAGCGATCGTGATCTCGCTGTTCATCAGCGTGATCGGGTTCGCCCTACTCGGGCGCACCGCCGCATACATCTACTCGTTCGTCAAACTCGGACAGCCCGTCCGCGGCCGGACCAATGCGGCCGGCAAGCGTCTGGGCACGATGCTGACCGAGACCGTCGGGCACACCCGGATGCTCCGTTGGGGCATCGTCGGCGCCGCGCACTGGTTCGTCATGGTCGGCTTCGGCGCGCTCATCCTGACCCTGGTCAACGCGTACGGGCAGCTCTTTACGCCCGAGTTCGCGCTGTGGGGGCTCGGCCACTGGGACCCGTTCGAGGTCTTCACCGAGTTCATGGGCCTGATGACCGTGCTCGGCATCCTGGTGCTGATCGTGATCCGCCAGCTCAGCCACCCGCGACGAGCGGGGCGCAAGAGCCGGTTCGGCGGGTCCAACTTCGGCCAGGCGTACTTCGTCGAGTTCGTGGTCGGTTCGGTCGGCGTGTGCATCATGCTGCTGCGCGGCCTTGAGGGCGCGCTGGCGGGGGTGGACTCGTACGAGCCCGGCTACTGGGTCAGCTACCCGCTGGTCTCCGCGTTCGGCGGCCTCTCCGAGAACTCGCTGGAGAACCTGGTCTACCTGGTCGCCACGATCAAGATCGTCATCTCGATGACGTGGGCGATCACCATCGGCCTCACCCCCACCATGGGTGTCGCCTGGCACCGGTTCCTGGCGTTCTTCAACATCTACTTCAAGCGCAACGCCGACGGCACGGTCGCGCTCGGCGCGCTGCAGCCGATGACCTCCGGCGGCGAGCCGATCGACTTCGAGGACCCCGCCGACGACGCGGTGTTCGGCGTCAGTCAGGTCGAGCACTTCTCCTGGAAGGGCCTGCTCGACTTCTCCACCTGTACCGAGTGCGGTCGGTGCCAGTCGCAGTGCCCCGCGTGGAACACCGGCAAGCCGCTGTCCCCGAAGCTGCTGATCATGTCGCTGCGCGAGCACGCCTACGCCAAGGCGCCGTACCTGCTCGCGGGCGGCGGCAAGGACGAAGAGGGCAACGAGAAGGCCACGCCCGAGCAGCTGGCCAAGGTCCCGGCGGCGGCGCTGGCCGAGGCCGAGCGGCCGCTGATCGGCACCGCGGAGGAGAACGGGGTCATCGACCCCGACGTGTTGTGGTCGTGCACCACGTGCGGCGCGTGCGTCGAGCAGTGCCCGGTCGACATCGAGCACGTGGACCACATCGTCGACATGCGCCGCTACCAGGTGCTGATCGAGAGCGCGTTCCCGTCCGAGGCGGCGACGATGCTCAAGGGCCTGGAGAACAAGGGCAACCCGTGGGGCGTGGCCACCAAGGCCCGGCTCGACTGGGTCAAGGAGCTGAAGAAGTCCACCGGCATCGAGGTCCCGATCGTCGGGCAGGACATCGAGCCCGCCGAGCTGGAGTACCTGTACTGGGTCGGCTGCGCGGGCGCGCTGGCGGACGGTCCGAAGAAGACCACCAAGGCGTTCGCCGAGCTGCTCGACATCGCGGGCGTCAAGTACGGGATCCTCGGCAAGGAGGAGTCCTGCACAGGCGACTCGGCACGCCGGCTCGGCTCCGAAGTGGTCTTCCAGATGCTCGCGGCGCAGAACGTCGAAACGCTGAACGCGGCGCTCGAGGACGCGCCGAAGAAGCGCATCGTCACCACCTGCCCGCACTGCTTCAACACGCTGGCGAACGAATACCCGCAGCTGGACGGGCACTTCGAGGTCATCCACCACACCCAGCTGCTCCAGCACCTGATCGACGAGGGCCGGCTGCTGCCGGTCGGGCCGGTCGACGGTCTGGTGACGTACCACGACCCGTGCTACCTCGGTCGGCACAACAAGGTCTACACGCCCCCGCGCGAGATCATCGCGAGGGTGCCGGGCCTGCGGAACGAGGAGATGCACCGGCACAAGGAGCGCGGCTTCTGCTGCGGCGCCGGCGGTGCGCGCATGTGGATGGAGGAGCGCATCGGCAAGCGCATCAACAACGAGCGCATGGACGAGGCGCTGTCGCTCAAGCCGGACATCGTCTCCACCGCGTGCCCGTTCTGCCTGGTGATGTTCACCGACTCGATCAACGCCAAGAAGCAGGCGGGCGAGGCGAAGGAGGAGCTGCAGGTGGTCGACGTGGCGCAGCTGCTGCTCCAGTCGGTCAAGCTGCCGGAGCCGCCGGCCGAGGAGGGCGTCCTGGAGGACGCGGGGGCCAAGTAGCTTTTTCGGGGCGCGCTTCGGCGCGCTCGGTGTGCGGCGAGCGCCGTCGGTTCCCTCGGGGCCGGCGGCGTTCGGTTTTGTGCCCGAATTACCACCGTCCCGCGACGACGGAGGGGGGTGTGGTGCCGGTACCGTCAGGGGTGTGACTGGCAATGGACCCTACGACCCGTACCGGCAACAGCCCCCGCCTGCCGGCCAGGGTTACCCACCACCTCAGTACGGCGGGGCTTACGGCGACGGGTACGGGGGGCAGCAGGGGCAGCCTGGGCAACCCGGGCAGCACGGGTATGGGCAGCCTGGGCAGCAGGGGCAGCCCGGGTATGGGCAGCCCGGGTACGGGCAGCCGGGGCAGCAGGGGTACGGGCAGTCGGTTCCGCCGCCTCCGCCGCCGTCGCCGCAGGGTGGGCAGGGCGGGTCGGGGGACTCGGGTTACGGGCCGCTGTCGTTGCCCGACGAGACGAGTCTGTACATCTACGGCGCGCCGCCGGAGGAGTACACGACGGTGACGCCGTCGGTGCCGCCTCCGCAGCCGCAGCAGTACCAGCCGCCGCCGTACGGTGGGCCGCCGAGGTACCTGCACTGGAAAGAGGTGCTGAGCGGCCTCGTGTTGCGGCCGCTGCGCACCATGAACGAGGCCCGCGACCAGGCGGTGTGGTGGCCGGCGCTGATCATGTCCGCGCTCGGCGGTGTGCTCGCGGTGTTGGCCAACGACGCGTCGCGCAAGGAGATCGTGCACTCGACGCTGAGCACGAGCGTGCCGGCGCTGGGCATCGTCGTGGTCATGGTGCCCGCGTTCTGCGCGCTGCTCGGCCTGGTCTCACACGCCCTGGCCACCCAGTTCGGCGGCAACGGCTCGCCGACGCCGTTCATCACGCTGTCGATGATCGTGGTCTGGATCGCGGACGCGCCGCGCCTGGCGGTGGCGATGTTCGCGCCGGACAAGAACTCGATCGTGACCGGCGTCGGGCTGCTCTCGTTCGTGCTGACCGCGTGGATGTTGACGACGTTGATGATGCGTGTGCACGAGTTGGCGTGGCCGCGTGCGCTGGGGTGTGTGGCGGTCGAGTTGATCGCGCTGTTGTTGGTGTTGAAGCTGCCGTTGACGTCGTGACGTCGTCGCGGGGTTGTGGCGGGGTTGTGGCCTTTTCGGACCCGGGTTCGGGGCGGGTGCGGGGTCTGACGCCTGGTCAGGCCGGCGGCAAAGCGTGCCGGCAGTGGACCAAGCGGACCGCAAGCGGCACGGTCGAGCCGCGTTGCGGATCTGTTCGTGCGCCGTTTCGGGCGGTGTACTCGTAGGAGTACCGGGAGTACACCTGCCGGACCACGACACTTCGCCGTGGTCGCGGTCGCGAGGAACGGAACGGACATGCTTGTGCGGCAACGCACCCGGGCTGCGCTCCAGGCCGCCGCCCTCTTCTACGTCGTGGATCGGGGTTGGCCCGTGCTGCCCGGTGCCTACGTCGAGGACGGCCGATGTTCGTGCGGCGACACCGAATGCCCCGACCCGGGGGCGCATCCCGCCGCCGAACCGGGGCTGACCCGGGCCACCCGGTCGACGGACGACGTGTGGGAGTGGTGGAGCGGCAAGCCGTACACCGTCCTGCTGGCGAGCGGGCTGGAGTTCGACGTGCTGGACGCGCCGGCGCAGGTCGGGTACGCGGCGATCCGCCAGTTGGAGGTGGTCGGATTGCCGCTGGGGCCGGTGTTGCAGCTGCCGGGCGAGCGGTTGTTGTTCCTGGTCGACCCGGGCGCGCGCAACCTGTACTGGTACACGGTGGACCACAACGACACGGCTCGGTTCGACGTCCGGCACCATGCGGTCGGCCACTTCGTACCGGCTCCGCCCTCGTCCACGGCGTGCGGGGGGCGGACCCGGTGGGCGGTGCCGCCGGACCCGATCGAGCGGGGGCTGCCGGGCGCGGTGGACGTACTCGGCGCGTTGATGCGGTTCAGCACGCAGGCGCGGTGACGGGGGCGGAAGTCGTCCCGCACCGCGCGTCGCTCAGGCGTCGAGGATCTGGCCCTGGCGGGTGACGACGGGCGGCTCGACGGACCACGGGAAGTTGATCCAGTCGTCGGTGTGCTTCCACACGTATTCGCACTTCACCAGCGACTGCGGCTTCTCGTACACCACGGCGCAGCGCACCTCGGCCACGTTGCCCTCGCAGAAGTCGCGGACCAGGAGCAGCGTCTTGCCGGTGTCGGCGACGTCGTCCGCGATGAGCACCTTCTTGTTCGAGAAGTCCACCACGTCGGGCACCGGCGCGAGCATGACCGGCATGTCCAGCGTGGTGCCGATCCCCGTGTAGAACTCGACGTTGACCAGGTGCAAATTTTTAACGTCCAGCGCGTACGCGAGCGCGCCGGCCGCGAACACGCCGCCGCGGGCGATCGACAGGATGATGTCGGGCTCGTACCCGTCCGCCGCGACCTGCATGGCCAGCTCGCGCGTGGCCTGGCCGAAGAGCGGCCAGGTGAGGTTTTCGCGCACGTCACTCATGTCCGGGGATGCCTATCTTCTGTTCGGGGGGGCGTCGGTCGCGGGGGCGGGGTTCGCGGGAGCGCGGGGCCGGAGTCGGAGTCGAGGTCGGGATCGAGGTCGGATCGTGCTTGACGGTCGTCCCCGGCCACCCTCGCTCCCTCCTCCTAATCGCGGACGTTCGTGCGGTGGAAGTCCTTGAACGACCGTGAGGGGGTCGGCCCACGCTGTCCCTGATAGCGCGATCCGTACACCGAGGACCCATACGGGAACTCGGCCGGCGACGACAGCCGGAACATGCACAGCTGGCCGATCTTCATTCCCGGCCACAACTTAATCGGCAGGGTCGCGACGTTGGACAACTCCAGCGTCACATGCCCGGAGAAGCCCGGGTCGATGAACCCGGCGGTCGAGTGTGTCAGCAGCCCGAGCCGCCCCAACGAACTCTTCCCCTCCAGCCGCGACGCGACGTCGTCCGGCAGGGACACGACCTCGTAGGTCGAACCGAGCGCGAACTCGCCCGGGTGCAGGATGAACGGTTCGCCCTCCGGCGGCTCGATCATCCGCGTGAGGTCGGGCTGCTCGACGGCGGGGTCGATGTGCGGGTACTTGTGGTTCTCGAAGACCCGAAAGAACCGGTCGAGTCGAACGTCCACACTCGACGGCTGAACCATGGCCGGCTCGTAGGGATCGATCCGAACCCGACCGCAGTCGATCTCCGCGCGAATGTCCTTGTCCGATAGAAGCACGGGCAAAGCGTAATCGCAGCTCCCCGGATCCACCCAAACGCTCCCGCACCCACCGCCGGAACGATGCTGCGACCACACGCGGCCATCCGGTAGAGTGACGGTGCAGCGCTCCAAGGAGCCCTGTGTTGCGGGCGTAGTTTAATGGTAGAACATGAGCTTCCCAAGCTTAGAACGCGAGTTCGATTCTCGTCGCCCGCTCCATATGTGAAGGCCCAGGTCACGGACATGATCCGTAACTTGGGCCTTCGCCGTTCCCAGGCTCGCTACGCCTCGCGTGCCAGATCCGTGCCAGATTGGCGATGATCTTGGCTCTGGGACTTCTTGATCCGCCTCGCGATGGCGTCGGCGATGACTTGGTCTCGGCCGGCGCGAGCGTGCTGGTAGATGAGCGCGGCTCGCGACATCGACTGGCCCATGCGGTCCATCAGCTCGCGGAGAGTGGCGCCGGTCTCGGCGGCGAGGACGTTCCCGGTATGGCGTAGATCGTGGGAGTGGAGACCAGTCACGCCGAGGTGACGGGTCCCGCGTCGCCACACCCGGGTGAAGTTGCAGCGGCGCAGGGCTGCACCCTTCGGACCGACGAAGAGCAAGCCGTCATCCTCCTTCTCGGCAAACCACTCCAGGTGCCGACGGAGGTCGAGGAGGATCGGCGCGGGGATGGTGACGGTGCGCTTGCCGGCGGCCGACTTCGGCGGACCGGTGACGCGCTTGCCGTTGCTCATCTCGATGGCGGAGACGTCGATACGGATCGTGCCTGCGTCGAGGTCCACGTGATCGCGCCGGAGGGCAGCGAGTTCGCCCCAGCGCAGGGAGCCGAAGGCAGCAAGGAGGACGAGAGCTCGGTAGCGAGGGCCGACGCCGTCCGCGAGGGTGAAGACCTGTTCGAGGGTGAGGATCGGGCGTTCGGGAGCCTTCTCGTCACCGCCGCCCTTGATGCGGCACGGGTTGCGGCGGATCAGGCCGTCGTCCACGGCGGTGTTCATGATCGCGCGCATGAGTCGGTACGACTTGGCGGTGGTCGACAGACCAAGCCCGCCTTCCAGGCGCATGGCACGCCAGCGGCGCACGTCGGCCTCCTTGATCGCCGGGATGGCTGCATCGCCGAACGTGGGCTTGAGGTGGAGACGGAGCAGAATGCTGTACAGCTCGCGCGTGCGCGGGCGGAGGTTCGGCCGCTCCTTGATCCAGGCCGTGGCGTAGATGCCGAAGACCATGTCACCGCGTGGGTCGATCCAGTCGCCGCGTCTCATCTCCGACTCGGTGTCGGTCAGCCACTCCTCGGCGGCCGTCTTGGTGGCGAAGGTCTTGTCAGCCGTCCGCAGTTGGCCGTCCGGCCCGGGGTATCGCGCCCGCCACTTCTTGGACGGAAGTTGGCGGACCGCCCCGAAACGACGGCGCCGTCCCTTGCTGTTGGCCATCAGGCTGCCTTTCCATGAGTTCGGCCAGGCTCGACAAGACCGGCGCGAATGAAGGCGTCGACCGCGTCCGCCGAGATCCGGATGTGGCGGCCGATCCGAATGAAGGTGATGCGTCGCTCTGCGATGAGGCGACGGACGAAGCGCTCGCCGACGTTGAGCCGGTCGGCGGCTTGGGGGACGGTCAGGAGCCGTCCGGGAGTGCTCTTCTCGCTCACGAGCAAGTCTGCTCGCAGGTCTTGACTGGTCAGGTCGCGTCCTGTTGGGGCCCGTCTGCGTGGGGACCTCGGCTGGTTGTCTCGACACCGTTGGGCGTTTGGTCGGTGCGAGCCGGCCTGTAGCGGCCGTTGCCGAATATCGGTCGGGTGGTGCGGTGGTCGGCCGGATGCGCGGGAAGCGCTCTGCGCACCCGACCGGGGTGTGTGGGGTCAGGCCGCTTCGTCGTGCGCGGCGAGGTGATCCAGTTCGGCACAGAGGCCGTTGGCGAGGAGCGTGGCCAGGCGGTGGACTGCGTCGGCGGGGACGGGGCCGAGGTTGACCAAGCCGTCACCGTGGACGTTCACTTCCGCCTTGAGCGCTCCGAAACCGACGTCCAGGCTGGCCGTCGTTAGGCGTGCGGCGAGTTCGGTAGTGGCGTTGTTCGCCTTGCTCCAGCCACGGACGTACGGAATGCCGGCGTGCAGCACCTCGGCAGGTTGTGCGCAGGTTCGCGCGTTGTCGGCAGCGGGACGCATGGCGATACCTCCTTGTCAGGCAGGGTTCTTCTCGGCTGCGGCGAGAAGTTCGGCGAGCCGGGTGGCAGCTTCCGGTGTGGTGCGGCCGACTTCGACGAACCCGTGGCCGAAGGCGTTGACGTCGGCACGGAGATAGGGGAAGTGCTCGGCGAGGCCAGAGGCGATCAGGACATCCCGCAGGGCGGCGACCGCGGTTCGCGCTTCGTACCAAGCCGTGGTGTCGATGGGCGACCAGGAAGCCGCGTCCGGATCACTCATCGCCCGTGCCCTCGGCTGCCGCAGACAGGTTGCGCAGCGCGATGAGGAGATGGACGGTGAGCACCGCGACCGCGTCGCGATCGAGGGTGGATTCCTCCGTGGGCCTGCTGAGCCACTGGTGGCGATCTCCGGCTTCGGCATCTCGGCCGGGGACCACCAGATACCCGCCTGTCGAGAGGTAGCGGTACGGCACATCCCCTCGCAGAACCGTCAACGCGCCCGCGAAGAAGGGCTCCCCGACCGGCGCAATGAGGAAGGCGACCTTTCGCGCCTGGTGGTCGATGACGGACGGCGGAGCCAGGGAACCGAGACGCCGATACCAATCGACCGCTTCGATGCCCAGTCGGTCCGCCACGATGACCGCGTCCACGACGTGGCCGGTCGCCCACAGCCGAGGCGCCCGGGGGTGTCCCGTCCCGGCCGAGGTGCCAAGGGCTGCGAGCAGCCAGCCACCGGCGGATTCACTCGCCTGATGAAGCGTCATGTTCATCTCCCGAAGCCCGCCGGTCGTTCCGCCGGGCATCACCACGATGCGACGGCGGCACCGATCCGAGGCAGACGGCAAGGGATGACAAGGGGTGACACGGCCTGTCACCTCGGCGCACGCAAGCAAGGTCAACTCACTGCGATTTTTTGACGACGCTTCGTGTGCGCGAGCATGATGGCTTGATCTGGCTCCGCCTCCGGGGAGGCGATTCGTGGTGTCGACCACCACGCCGTATCAAGCCGATCTCCTACGCGCGGCCCGAACTCACCTCGGCTGGAAGAAGCCCCGTCTCGTCTACGCCCTCCGCCAGGCCGCCGCGCAGGAGGGTCGCTCTCTCCCCACCGACACATCCCTCCTGCGAAGCATCGCCCGCTGGGAGAACGGCCAGACCTACCCCGCCGACTACGTCGAGCTGCTGGTGAAGGTCTACGGCCAGCCGGCACACCGACTCGGGTTGGGCGACGCCCCGGCCGCTCCGGAGACCCCGGGCACGGTCTACCCCAGCACTCCCACGGACGGCATCGAAGCACTTGCAGCGCTGTGGCGTGCCGATCTCGCGCCTGGTAACGACATGCAAGCGCTGACCCCGGACCCGACCGCCTGGAACGCGGCGCCGCTCGCGTGGCTCGTTTCCGGGCAGCAAGAGCAGTTGCCGAATTCACGAACCCGCACCCAGATCGGGATGTCAGACGTCGAAGCCGTCCGTGCAACGGTCGACGTTCACTTGGACAACCGCTTCGGGGGAGGGCACGGCCGCCGAGCATTGATCCAATACCTGGACAGCGATGTCGCCGAATTGCTGACCGCGCGCAGCACAGAGCCCGTGGGCCGCGCCCTGTTCGGCACGGTCGCCGAAGCCACGCTCCTCGCCGGGTGGATGAGCTACGACAGCGGCCACCACGGCTTGGCCCAGCGCTACTTCATCCAGGCTCTCCGCTTGGCCCAGGCCGCCGAGGATCGCCGTCTCGCGGGAAGCGTCCTGTCCGCGATGAGCCATCAGGCCACCTACCTCGGCCGCTTCACCGAGGCAGCCAACCTGGCCCGCGCCGCCCAGCTCGGCACAACAGGCCACGCAACGCCGACCTTGACCGCACAGTTCCTCGCGATGGAGGCCCGAGCGCTCTCCCGCATCGGCGACAACACAGGATGCAAGGCGGCCTTGACCCGTGCCACAACGATCTTCGAACGCACCAACCCGGGTGAAGACCCGGAGTGGATCGGCTACTTCGACCATGCGGAGCTGTCCGCCGAACTCGGCCACTGCTTCCGCGACATGCACCAAGCCCGGCAAGCCACCACATACGCGGAACTGTGTCTCGGCGGTACGGACGGCCGCTACGTCCGCAGCGACTTCTTCGCGACCATGGTCCTGGCGGAAGCCCACCTGACGGCCGGAAATCCCGAACTCGCCTGCCGCAGCACCCTCACGGCACTGAGGCTCGGACGCCAGCTCAAGTCCGCCCGATGCGTGACCTATCTATCCGAATTCCGCACAAAGCTGGCGGCGTTCGCAACCTCAGCTCCAGTTGCCGAATTCCTGGAAGAGGCCGAGAGCCATCGCCTGTGGCAGCAGACCGCGAGTTGATCCGGCCTCAGAACGGCTTCCACCCATGCCGGTCGGCACCGGTCCGCAGGTCCGACATGCGCCGCTCGACCTCCGTCGTCACCGCAGCATCGCCGGCCATGTTCTGCGTCAGCCACACCGTCATCATCAACTCGCGCATGTCCGCCAGGACCGGGTAGCCGTACCAGTTCATGACGTCGAAGCCGTACGCGTTCACGAACGACTCGTACTCGGCCCGGGTGTGCCACCCGTAACGCTCGTAATACATCGCGGTCAGCACCAGGTCCCACTCACGCGGCCCGAGCGCAAACCCGTCCAGGTCGATGAGGACAGCCCGCCCCGCTTCGTCAACGAGCGCGTTCCCGACGTTCGCGTCCCCGTGCACGAGCCCGAAGGGAAGCACGAACTCCAGAGCGTCATACCGCTTCCGAAGCTCCTCTGCTCGCTGCCGAAGAAACCCACGGTCCTCATCGCCCAACGCCACCGCGGCGTCGATCCGCCCCCAGGTCGCCGCCAACGGCTCCAGATACGGCAGCCCCAGCGACTCCGGCTCCTCCAACCAGTGCAACCGCCGCAACAACTCGGCCAACGCGACCACACCCGCGAACCGCTCCTCCTCGGTCACCAGCTCCCAGAAAGTCACCACCCGCCCATCAACCACGAGCGGCTGCCGAATCCGCGAAACAACCCGCACCGCAGGGAACCCCACCTCGGCAAGCCATCGAGCAGCAGCCACGGTCCGCTCATGCTCATCGACTCGGTCCGCCGACCGCGCCACCCGCACCACAATGGGGTCGCCCAACCGAAAGACAGCGTTCTCCCCCAGCCGCAGCAGAGACGCCTTCTCGGCGCTCAACCCGGCCACAGCACAGGCCGAGCCCAACACCTCCCGAGCATGCTCCGCAGTAAACGCCCCTCCGGCCCCAGACACCCCGCCATCCGCCATACCGCGAAGCTACCCGCATCCAGTGCCCTGTCGACCCACCAACGGCGCCCAATTGACCATTGCCGAATTTGGCTCTACTGGATCAAGGGCGCGCCCTGACGGGCGCGTCACCGCCCGGCTGATGGGGGGCCACCGCGCGTGCGGCGTAGCCGCCGGTCACGGCAGCCCCCACCAGCCGGGCGCCTCTTCTCTTCCTATGTCGCGAACGCCGCACGCAGACTATTCACCATCTCTGCATTGTCACGACTGCCGCGCCATCTGATCCAGCGCACACCACCTTCAAGCATCTGATGAGCCGCACCGGAAGGTGCCATATTGGCGATTACAACAACTGGCACAAGGCTCATTTCAGCGAATCGAGCAATTCGATTCAAAGCCGATCGACTGACCCGTGATCTGGGCATGAAATACTTGACTTCAATGGCGATTGTTCGACCGTCATTCCTCGATACCAGGAAATCATATCCACTATCTGCGCGCCCCTCGGCAACGCTAACATCACCTTCCGGAAAGGTCGCAGTCAGCGATACCAGAGCACCAAAGACGCTACGCTCATAAGCTTGAGCATTTACCCAGTCTCCGGGCGGCGGAGGTGGATTAGACGGCGCGTTTAGAGAGTCCAGGGGAAGCGTCACATCGACGGAGTCAACACTAGCCCCGCTCACACCAGGGACCTCAACACGCACCACCACTCGAGGACCGCCGCTCGCCTCGTAGATCCTCAAGACGATGCCCGGCAGTACATCCAGCCCCCACGGCACGTAGACCTCTTCGCCCAGCTTCGGATTCGCCATCATGCTCCTCACCAGGGCCGGAGGCCGACAAGCGTGTTGAAGTAGTCACCGACGACATCATCCATCGCAGGCGCTAACGCGTCGAGTGACCGGCGCCAACGTTTGACCACAGTCAGAGTAATCGGGAAATCACCATCAGCTTTAAGCATGGCGAATTTACTCTGATCATCATGCGCAATTGCATTACGTGCAGTATTCAGAGACTCCAGTTCAGAATTCCAACGAGAGGCTCGACTATTTACATTCTTTAACGCCGGCCACAGCGATAGTCCAAGTCGGAGAAAATCATTGCCCAATCCGCCCGGAGTGGCGTTACCTTTATCCAGAGTTCGATTAAAAGTCAAGTTGCTTCTGATAATTGAACTCAAGGCCGGGTTGGGCTGAAAAGAAGGCGAGCATACGAAATCTGAAGCTTCGTCATGCAGGCCACGACAGAACCCTTGGAATTCCGCTGCCAGCCGAAGGGTAACCGCCCAGTTGAGTTGACTCGTACGCCAACGCCTCCCGGGTCCGCTACCTCCAACGGTTGAATGTGCGGCCAGTAGTTCATCGATCCGATCGCGCCTGGCATTAGTCCAATCAACGTAAGAAAGTGACGGCACGGCATTCCCCACCATGTGTGGACATCTAATAATTGGCTAATGCGCATCCAGCATAGTGCCAGCCTGCGATGGCGTGGAGGCTCAACTATCAACGAGAGCATCGTTCAATCTGTAGCGCCAGTCAGGGCGCAGGAGTCGCGACGAAGGTTGCTGCGGACGCAACCATGGGGCTCTGCCCCGGACCCCGGCCCTCTCTCGGAGGGGTGGGCAGGTCGATCATGCTGCGGTTCGTGGGTGGTCTTGAAGGTCTGGGGGTTCCCTCCTTGATCGGGCACCGGAGGCGTACCCGGAACCCCGGAGGGGCGCAACGGCCGAGCGCGAGCGTCACGGTGTGAGCCGTTGCGCCGCTCCGGGAACCCGGGTCCGTGCAGGCATGCCCGATCGAGGAGGGAACCCCCAGACCGACCACCCACTTGCGGGGCGAAGGCTGGCCCGAGTCGCGTACCAGATGCGTGCCAGAACGGGGCGGGGCTCAGGGGGTCTGACGGGTACTCAGGGGGTGCTCCAACGCGTTGTGCCACGTGGGGACTTGGCGAGGTCGGGAGCAAGATCGCGAGCTTGCCTTCCAAGCTAGGCATTCGCTGTTGTCAGTGTCGTCAGGGCTAGCGCTCCAACCGGGAGATCGGTGCCGTTCGCCGTGCCAGATGCGTGCCAGAACGGGTGGAGACTCGCGGTCATTCAGGGGTACGGAGGGGCTGTCGAGCCGTAAGGGCCGGCCAGGACGCGCGGCAGGTCGCGGGGTCCCTCGCGTACCGGAGGAACGGCGCTTCCCAAGCTTAGAACGCGAGTTCGATTCTCGTCGCCCGCTCGTTGGATGAAGGCCCAGATCACGGACATGATCCGAGACCTGGGCCTTCGTCGTTTCCGGGCTCACTACGCCTCGCGCGCGAGCGTGCTGGTAGATGAGCGCGGCTTTTGACGTCGACTGGCCCATGCGGTCGATCAGGTCGCGGAGGGTAGCACCGGTCTCGGCGGCCAGGACGTTGCCGGTGTGGCGTAGGTCGTGAAAGTGCAGGTCGCTCACGCCGAGGTGACGGGTACCGCGGCGCCAGACCCGGCTGAAGTTGCAGCGGCGGAGGGCCGCGCCCTTCGGGCAGGCGAAGAACAGGCCGTCCGGTTCCTTCTCGGCGAACCACTCCACGTGGCGGCGCAGGTCGAGCAGGATCGGCGTGGGGATGGTCACGGTGCGCTTGCCGACGGCCGACTTCGGCGGGCCCGTCAGGCGTTGGCCGTTGCTCATCTCGATGGCGGACACGTCGATGCGGATCGTGCCAGCGTCGAGGTCTACGTTATCGCGCCGGCGTGTAATGATCTTGGAATTGGGTGGGCCCCGACGCGGTTCAGGTGCTGGTCAGAGCACGATTTCGGGAGTGCGCTCACACCCGCTCCGGAGCCGTTTCGCGAGTGAGGCGTGAACGCCTGGACGACCACACGTCTGTCTGTGAGAGTTCGGCGCATGGATCCCATGGCCGTACGGTCGAATGAGTTGCTGGCCCAGGCAGTCGGCCAGGCGCGGCCCGTCTGGGAGTCGAGCCACGATCATGATGCGTTTCGGCGCTTCTTGGACGCCCAAGATTGGGGTGCCGCCCTGAAGATCGCCGTCATCCGCGGGGTACAGGGAGGCGAACTCAAGGACGCAGCCGACGTCTTCGACTCATACTGTGCGCGCACTCGGAAAGACGCGGCTGGTTCGTAGTGGTCAGGACCACGTGAGGATGGCCGCCGAAGACGCCCGATCGCAGCCGGCGAAGGCCGCGCGGCCTGAGTGCTCGCCCTGCGTCGAACACAATTGTTCGTGCCAGATGCGTGCCAGAAGGGGCGGGGTCTCGCGGTCACTGGCGGACGCTGACGGGCTGTTGCGCTCGTCTTGGCGGTAGGGGGGCTCGGCTGGTCAGGGTGTATTCGAGATCCCTGCGGGAACGGCGCTTCCCAAGCTTGGAACGCGAGTTCGATTCTCGTCGCCCGCTCGTGGGGCTTAGGCCCAGGTCACGGACATGATCCGTGACCTGGGCCTTCGTCGTTTGCCGATCCGCTACGTCGGGCTGCGTTCTTCGGCTGTGGATGTTGCGCGGTTCGCCGGCGACAGGCGGGGGGTGGTTTGGGCCGGGACGGTGTGGGCCTGGAGCGCGGGGGGGCGTGTCGTCCCGGCGGTGTTGTGTGTTGTGGTGCCGCCGGATGGGTGTGTCGATTGGGAGGGCGGCGTCAGGTCTGCTTGATGGCGGAGATGTCGAACTCCAGGACGACCTTGTCGCCTACGAGGACGCCGCCGCCTTCCAGGGCGGCGTTCCACGTCACGCCGAATTCCTTGCGGGAGATGGTCACGGATCCCTCCAGGCCGACTCGGAGGTTGCCGTACGGGTCGACCGCGTTGCCCGTGTACTCGAAGTCGATGGTGACCGGGCGGGTGACGTCCTTGACGGTGAGGTCGCCGGTGACGCGGTATTCGGAGTCGGACTTCGCCTCGACGGAGGTGGTCCGGAAGGTGATGTCGGGGAAGTTGGGGACGTCGAGAAAGTCGTTGGTGCGCAGGTGCTGGTCGCGCTGTTCGACGCCGGTGTGGATGCTCTCGGTCTTGATCACCAACTGGGCACTGGACTTGGTCGGGTCGCTGCCGTCCAGGTGGGCGGTGCCCTCGAAGGCGCTGAACGAACCGCGGACCTTGGTCACCATGGCATGGCGGGCGACGAAGCCGATCCGGGTGTGGGCGGGGTCGAGGACGTAGTCCCCGGTGAGCTCGGGGAGGGTGGCGGTCATGGTGAGCGGATCTCCCTGGGGTGGTCGGGATCCCGGCGGCGGTTCGCCGGGATTGTCTCCTGACCCACGCTAGGCGTGATGGGTGTCTGGGCCGCCCGGACGCGCGGGGAGTGCACTCCGAATGACGACCACGGCCGCCACCACCGCAGCTCGTGGTCGGCACCGATGCGAGAAGCTCGCAGGCGTGGTGGTGGGCCGTTTCCGTTGAAAGTGGGCTGAGGGTGGCCCGCGGGCGTGGGCCGTGGGCCGGGTCTTCGGGGTTCCGTGGGCGGGGCTGCCCTGGAGGGGCGGCGGGCCGACGCCGCTTGGGGTGGCGGGGTGGGTGGGGCTTGGGCTAGTGGAACTCGTGGATCAGTTCTATTCGGCCGACTATGTGGTTGTTGAATTCTGGGAGGTCTTCGGCTGGGACCCAGAGTTCGAGGATGGATTTTCCGCCGGCTTGGCGGACCGGGTAGCGGATTACGTATTCGGTTTCGATGTGGAAGCGGGTTACGTAGCCGGAGCCGGAGGCGGGGACGTTCCAGTCTCGGGCGATTTTGATTGCGTAGTCCTCGTTGAGGACCGGGTAGAAGATCGGCTGGTCGGGCAGCCGGGCCGGCCACGCGGTCCAGCCGGACTCGCGTACGAGCTCCAGCTCGGCCGGTCCGGTCGGCCGCCAGAGGGTCGTCGTGGGGATGGCGTTCATGGGGTTATGGTGCGGCCGCGGGTGGGTGGGGTGGAAACGGATTTCGCAGGTGGGATAGGGCGGGGCGGCGTGGGACGCGGGTGGGCCGGCGGGCGAGTGACTTGCGCCTCGATCGGGTGGGATCTGACGGGGCGTCATGGAAGTTGGCGGCGGGCGCTGCTAGCTTCCGCGGCATGGATCACCGCATAGACCCCGAATTGCTCGCGGTCCTCCCGTATCTGCCGACCGTGGACATCGCCGAGCCGGCGGCGTTTCGGGCTGCGCAGCGGGCTCGGGCCCAGCCTTTGCAGCGTCCGGCCGGGCTTTTGGTCGAGGATCGGGTGGTGGCCGGGGGTGTGCCGGTGCGGATCTATACGCCGACGGCTGCGGTGGAGGCGGCCGGGGCCGGGGCGGGTGGGGCGCTTGGGGTGTTGGTGTGGTTTCACGGTGGTGGGTTCGTGTTCGGGGACATGGACAGCACCGATGGCAGTTGTGTGGCGACCGCCCTTGAGGTGGGCTGCGTCGTGGTGAATGTGGAGTATCGGCTTGCGCCCGAGGATCCCTTTCCGGCGGGCTTCGAGGATGCGTGGGCGGTGCTTCGGTGGGTCGCGGAGCATGCGGCGTCGATCGGGGCGGATGCGGGGCGGATCGCGGTCGGCGGGGTGAGCGCGGGTGGCGGGTTGGCTGCGGCGTTGGCGTTGCGGGCGCGGGACGAGGGTGGGCCGGCGCTGGTGTACCAGGTATTGGACACGGCGGTTTTGGATGATCGGCTGGACACTCCCTCGATGCGGGAGTTCGATGCGACGCCGTTGTGGAGTCGTCCGCAGGCGGAGTTGAGTTGGCGGTACTACCTGGCGGGTGCGGAGGCGAGCGCCTACGCGGCGCCCGCGCGGGCCGAGGATGTGGCGGGCTTGGCGCCCGCGTACATCACGGCGAACGAGTTCGATCCGCTGCGTGATGAGGCGATCGAGTATGCGGTGAGGTTGATTCGGGCGGGTGTTCCGGTCGAGCTGCATCACCGGCCGGGGACGTTCCATGGCTCCAACGCGATCCCGTCGGCGGAGGTCTCGCGGCGGGCTCTGGAGGACATCCGCCGCGCCCTGCGGGCGGCTTTTCGGGTCGATTAGGCGCACGGCGGGGCCGGGGCGTGGAGTGCCGGGTCTCCGGTGACGGCGTCGGGAGTGGGGCGAGACTCGGTCGGGGCTGCGGCATCGATCTCGGCCGTGGGATCGCGGGGGCTGGGCAGCTTCGGGAGTCGGGATTCGGGCTGCCTGTCGCCCGAGGCCAAGGCACGGGCGCCGGTGTCTGCGGCGGGAGGCCGGAGGCCGGGGCACGGCTGCCGGGACGTAGCTGCCGGCGTCGTCGGAAGTCAGAGGCCGGCCTCCGTGTGCCGGTAGCCGGTAGCCGCGGGCCACGGCACGATGGCCGGTCATCGGGGGTTGGGGCTCCGCGGTCGGACGTCGAAGGCTGCGGCATGGTCGCCGGTTGCGAAAGCGAGGGGCTCGGCCGCCGACCGTCAAAACCAAGGGCATGACCGCCAGTCACCGGCGGAGACATGGCCACCGGCCGTCGAGCGCCAAGCACAGCCGACGACCGCAGAAGACGAAGGCATGACCGCCAGTGCCGAAGGCGGAAGCTCGGCCGCCGATGCCGAAGTCACGGCTGCCAACCGCCGCAGGCCAGAGCACAGCGGCCGGTCAGGGTACGGCCGACGACCGTCGAAACCAGAGGCACGATCGCCGGTCGCCGAAGGCGGAAGCTCGGTCGCCGGCTGCCGAAGCCGAAGCCGAAGCCATGGTCGGCAACCGCCACATGCCAGGACACAGCGGCGGTCAGCGTTCGGCCGACGACCGCCGAAACAAAAGGCACGATCGCCAGTCGCCGAAGGCGGAAGCTCGGCGGCCAACTGCCGAAGCCGAAGCCATCGTCGGCAACCGCCGCAGGCCAGGACACAACGGCTGGGCAGGGCTCTGCCGAAGACCGCCGAAGACGAAGGCACGACGCCCACCGCTGAAGCCGAAATCATGGCTGCCGGTCGGCGCAGGGCAGGACACGACGGACGGTCAGGGTTCGGCCGACGACCGCCGAAACAAGAGGTACGATCGCCAGTCGCCGAACGCGGAAGCTCGGCGGCCAACTGCCGAAGCCGAAGCCATCGTCGGCAACCGCCGCAGGCCAGGACACAACGGCTGGGCAGGGCTCTGCCGAAGACCGCCGAAGACGAAGGCACGACGCCCACCGCTGAAGCCGAAATCATGGCTGCCGGTCGGCGCAGGGCAGGACACGACGGACGGTCAGGGTTCGGCCGACGACCGCCGAAACAAGAGGCACGATCGCTGGTCGCCGAAGGCGGAAGCTCGATCGCCGGCTGCCGAAGCCGAAGTCATTGTCGGCAACCGCCACAGGCCAGGACACAACGGCTGGGCAGGGCTCTGCCGACGACCGCCGAAGACGAAGGCACGACGCCGGCCGCTGAAGCCGAAATCATGGCTGCCGGTCGGCGCAGGGCAGGGCACGGCGGACGGTCAGGGTTCGGCCGGCGACCGTCGAAGCGAGGGACACGATTGCCTGTCGCCGAAGGCGGGAGGTCCGTCGCCGGCGGTCGAAGCCCAAGTCATGACCGCCGACCGCCGCAGGCATGAGCACGGTGGCCGGACGTCGGGGGTCGGGGCTCTGCGGGCGGACGTCGAAAGCCGTGGCATGGTCGGTGGTTGCGGAGGCGAGGGTTCGGTCGCCTGCCGCCGAACCGGAGGCACGACCCGCTGTTGCCGAAAACGGGCCGGCCGGCCACTATCCGTCGGACGCCGATGGCACAACCGCCGGTCGCCGAAGCCCAAGGCGTGAGCGCCAGTTGCCGAAGTGGAAGCGTAGTCGCCGAAACCAAGGCATGAACGCCGATCGCCGCAGGCCGGGGGTTGGCCGACGGTTGCCGGGCGCCGCAGCCCAGGGTTCAGGGCTCGGCCACCGATCGTCGACGGTGAAGCACGGCCGTCGGCCGTGGAAGGTTGAGTCATGGGCGCCGAGCGGAGGCCGGTGTGTCGCTGCCGGTTGTTGGAGGCCGAGGCGCGGGCGGCGGATCTCGTGGTGTCCGGCTCCCGGGGCGGGGCGGGGTGGGGTGGGGTGGTTTCGGGTGCGGGTTGGGGGTTGGGGTGGGTGGTTTGGGGGTGGCTGGGGTTTGGGAGGCGGCGTGTGGGGCGTTCTACGCTTGGGGTGTTCGGGGTCGGGATGTGGAGGGTCTTGTTGTGATCGTTGCGTTTTCGGTGTCGCCGTTGGGTGTTGGTGAGGATGTGGGGGAGGCGGTGGCGGCTGCGGTTCGGGTGGTGCGGGCCAGTGGGTTGCCGAATCGCACCGATGCCATGTTCACCTCGATCGAGGGTGAGTGGGACGAGGTGATGGCCGTGGTCAAGGACGCCGTCGAGGCGGTCAAGGCGCACTCGAATCGGGTGAGTCTGGTGCTCAAGGCCGACATCCGCGAGGGGGTCGTCGATGGGCTGACGGCCAAGGTCGAGACGATCGAGCGGTATCTGGCGTAGGTAGGCGGTCGGTTCCGATCGGGCGGCGGGCCGACGGGCGGGCCTGGTGTGTCGGTGGATGGCAGGCGCGTTTGTCTTGGGCTGCGCGGCGTGATGCGGCATTGGGTGGTGATCCCCCACCCCCATCCCCCGTACCGGTGGGCGGCTTCGAGGGTGGTGCCCGGATGTGGCACGACGGGGTCGAGTGCTTCGTCGGTCGTCGGGATGCCGGTGCGGTCCTGCCGGCCGCCGTGTGAGAGCCGGCGGCCGAAACGAGTGCGGTTGAGGGTCGGGCCGGTTCTCGTCGGCGGCCGAGAGTGGCCGGGGCGGGCGGGCGCGATCCGGTGGGCGCCGGCGGGCTTGGCCGTTGACTTCGTTCTTGGTGCGCCGCACAGCGATGGGCTCCCCTTCGGGCATGGCCCACCCGGGCCGGCCGCGGCGCACCCGGCGGGAATTCGAGGGTGGCTTCGGTTGCCTGTTCGGTCGGTGGGGGCGGTGTAACGTTTCGGCTGGCTCGGTCATTTCCCCTGATGACGTCGACGAACGGGGGACATCGATGGCCGGCGGAAGCGATGCGGACTTTCGAGAGTTCGCCGCCACGCACAGCCGCAGGTTGTTCCGTACCGCGTGTCTGCTCACCTCTGGTGACTGGCACGGTGCCGAGGACCTGCTTCAGGAGACACTCGGCAAGCTCTATCCGAAGTGGCGCAGGATCGGCCGGATGGAGTGGCCGTTCGCCTACGCGCACACCACGTTGGTCCGCACCTACCTCGAACAACAGCGCCGCAAGAGTTCCACCGAGCGCGCCACCGACAACGTGCCGGAGCGTGCGGCCCGCCCGACGGGCGATCCCGAGTTGCGGCTCACTCTGCTCGACGGCCTGGCCGAGTTGGCTCCGGGGGATCGGGCGGTGTTGGTGCTGCGCTATTGGGAGGACCGCTCGGTGGAGCAGGTCGCCGAGATGTTGCATCTGTCGGCGGGGGCGGTACGGGTCCGCTCCCATCGGGCGCTTGATCGGCTGCGGGCGGTGCTGGGCGATCAATTGCCGGATCTTGCTCTGGATCGCAGTTGAGCCTCCGCCTCCGCCTCCGTGTGTATGGGTGAACACCGATGGCACTGATGGCGTCGATGGCGTCGGTGGCGCACATGGACGCGCGGGCGTGCGCGACTGCGTGTCCGGCGCTGTGCCGGCGATTCGCTCAACCCTTATGTGCTTCCGTACTCCTAGTGAAAGGACCGGTGATCTCACCGTGCCCTCTGCCGGTTTTGAGTACCACGACCCAGACTTCGAGCAGGCGCTGCCGGGTGCGCTGAATGCCGTGGTCGATACCTTCCCGGCGTACGACCCCGAGGTGATCGCGCGCGGTGTCGCACGCGGCAAGCGGATTCGGCGGGTGCGGCGCATCCGGATCGGGGCTGCCGCGTGTGCGATGGCCGTCACCGTGGTGGGCGTCGGGGTCGTCCTCGACCGGGCGCTGGAGACCGATGCGTCGGCGGCCTCTCGGCCTACGCTGCCGGACGGCGACATGCCCTCGGCCGGGCCGGTGACGGGCAACCAGATGATCGCCGTCCTGGAAAGCCTGCTGCCCGCCAAGGGGAAGGTCAGCGAGGTCTCCGGCGGCGGGACTCAACTGACGCCCCAGGACCCGCCGTTGATCAGTCGGAATCCGTTCGCCCAACTCGTCTACACCGATTCGGGTGGCTCGACCGGAATCCGGGTGATGCTCACGCGCCCGGTGCCCGACAGCCCCGAGAGCCGGATGGCGGACTGTGGTGCCGCCGACGAACGTCAGCCCTACGACGAGTGCATCGGGCACCGGCAGCCCGACGGGTCGAAACTGACCGTGGCCAAGACCGACGGCGACGGGTCGGGCGAGCCCGGGCAGCGGCACTGGCGCGTGATCCTGGACCGACCCGACGGCGGCCGGGTCTGGCTCGACGCCTTCGCCGGCGGCGCGCGGGACCAGAGGATCGACACGAACGCGGGCGGCGTCGGAGTCGGTCGGGACCCACGGCTGACCGTCGACCAGTTGACCAAAATCGTGACGGACCCACGCTGGGCCCGAGGCGCCGCCGCGCTGCCGACGCCGGATCGGCGGGTGCTCGGTGTCCTGGAAAGCGTGCTTCCCGCCGGGCTCGACATCGCGGCCAAGGGGGAAGTGTCATACGGCGCGACGGTCGTGCTGCGGGACGGACAGGGGCTGACCAGCGTATCGGCGAGCGTCCGGATGACCGCCGACCCGCTGGAGTCCTGTGCGGGGATCGCGGATTGCCGCACCCGGACCCTCCCCGACGGCTCCACGACCTTCGCCGCGCGACAGCCGGTGGGCAATGCGCCGCCGGAATTCCTCCAGTGGCGGGTGGCGATACGCCGCCCGGACGGGCGTACGGTCCAGGTCAACGCGGGAAATACCGCCGGTCCGGGGTTGATTCTGATCAACGATGACGACTACCCGGGGCTCGTGTTCCAAGGGTCCCCCGGTACGAGGAAGCCGTCTCGCGTCGAACCGGCTCTGACCCTGGACCAGTTGGAGGCGATGGCCGCCGACCCGCGCTGGACGCGTTGAGGTCCACACAGACGACGCGCGGCGCGTACGGCCGGCGAGCCGGGTGTACGCGCCGCGTCGGGTCCGGGCCGGGACGGGCGGACGGGCCACGTACCGCACCCGCCGAGTGGGCCCTCCGAAGTGCGTGAAACCCGCTGTACGGCACAGGACTTCGTGGCGCGGGCGTTTGTGCCGGTGGGACCGTCGATGCGGTTTTTCGTTATGCGGTGACCGCACCCTCTAGGACCCACTAGGCCGGCCGCCCCGAAGGGGCGGCGGCCGGCCCTAGGTGGAAAACTGCCCGAAAAAACGTCACTCGGGTGGGTGATTGACGGCAACTGCCACAGCACTGTGTGCTGTTCCGTGTCCAAAGCGTGAGTCATCCAAAACGTATTTCGGCCCCCGCTGGTGCAACGAACACCAGTGCGAGGGCCTGACCACTCAACGAGAGGCAGGACCCTCATCGTCATGGCTGATTACCAGAGTACTGATGTCCCCGCTCCTGTCGAGAACCCCGCCGCCGCCGTGTTGGTCCGATTCGGCAGTCTCTCCGGATGGGCGTTCGAAGCCGCCATCCGCTACGAGGCCGCGCCCCCCGGCACCCCGATCTCCATCGAGAGCATCCGCGAACTCCTCGGTGTGGGCACCCACATCGCCCGCCGCGTGCTCCAGGAACTCACCGACGCCGGCATCGCGGTGGCCAAGCGCTTGAGGGACTCGGCGACCGGGCGCCTGCTCGGTCGTCTCACGGAGTGGTCCGGGCCGCGTGCGGTCCGGGGCGCTCCCGAGGCAGGTTCACCCTCCGCCCCGAAGGCCGTGCCGAAGGCTGGGCCCAACACCGCGCCCAACACCACGCCCAACACCGCGCCGACGGCCGGTCCCGAGCCGGATCCCGCCGTACGCGCCCTCGAACTGCTCCGCTCGCTGGCCGACGTCGACGAACGATTGGCCTTCAAGGACCGGGAGTTGCGTACCCTCGTGCCGTTCGTACAGGCCCGCTTCACGGCCGGTGCCACGGACGACGAGGTCTTCCGGGAGTTGACCGACGACCTACCGCCACCGAGTCGCGAGCTCAAGACCGGCCTGCTGCACTTCCGCCTCACCCGTACCCCGCCACCACCGACGGCTCCGGTGATCCCGGCCCAGTCGCGCCGCCCGCGCCTGGTCGAGTGCGCCGACTGCGGGCGCCCCGGACCCGACCTCGTCCCCGGCGCCTTGTGCCACCACTGCCGCACCGGCACCACGCCCGTCCCGCTCGACGGCTTCGCCCGCGCGAAACGGCTGATGCAACTCGCCGGCCTGCCGCTGTGACCGTCGAGGGTGGAGCCATCCGAGGGAGCGGGGGTTGTCCCGGGTATTCTGGATGGGTAGCGTCCAGCATATGCAGATGAGCGAAGGCGTGGAGTGGGCGCTGCACAGCTGCCTGAACCTGGCGTGGGCCGAATCGGGCACGGCGGTGACGGCGACCAAACTGGCCGCCTTCTACGGCCTGCCCGCCGCCTACCTCAACAAGCAGCTCCAGGCCCTCGCCCGCGCCGGCATCGTCACCTCGACCTCCGGCCCACGCGGCGGATTCCGGCTGGCCAAGGCCCTGAAGGACATCACCCTGATGGACGTGGTCGTCGCCATCGAGGGCCCCGACGCGGCCTTCCGCTGCCAACAGATCCTGCGCAGCGGCCCCGACGCCGACCCGACGGCCGACTACCGCACCGCGTGCGTCATCGCGCAGGCGATGTCCCGCGCCGACCTGGCCTGGCGCCGCGAACTCGCCGCGCAGACGCTCGCCGACATCAGGGCGACGGTGGAGTCCCGCTCCCCCGACACCCCGGAGCTGACCCGGAACCGGCTGGCCGCGAAGTAGCCCCACGCCGCCGGACGAGATCGCGCACGACGGCGAGGAAGTTGTCCCGCACCCGCGTGCCCCGCGCCGGATCCCACACCGCGCCGATCCGCCAGGAGACGGCGGCCGAAACGACATCCGAGACCGCGCTCGAAGCACCACCGCCCTCGATCGCCGTCACCACAACCGTCGAAGACGCGATATCGGCCGCCCCCGCCGGCACCAGCGCCACCCCCACCCCCGCCGCAACCAGCGCCAACACGGTCTGGAGGTCGGACGCCTCCTGAACCGGCTCCGACCGAGCATCGAACTCCCGCTCGAACAACTCGATCTGCCGTACCAGCCCCGGCCCCTTCGCCCGGGTGAGCCGCACCACCGCACGCCCCCGCAACCACGCGGCGACCCCCACCGGATCCGTCGGCGGCGGATCCGCGTCCCGGGGCGCCGCAACCGCGAGCGTGTCGGTCAGCACCACCAACCGGGCCAGGTCGTCCGGCGCCGGCAGCCGTACGAAGCCCACGTCGAGGTCGCCCCCGCGGACCGCCTCGATCTGACTCGCGGAGGACATGTCCTCCAACGAGATCTCCACCCCCGGAAAGCGCCGGCGGAAGGCCGCCACGGCCTGCGGCGCGAGATCGATCCCCGACAGCCCGAACCCGACCGCCAGACTGCCCGCCTCCCCGCGCCGGAACTGCCCGGCCCGCCGGGTCAACTGGTCGGCCCGGCGGACCAGTTCGCGGGCCTCCGGTAGCAGCGTGGCGCCCAGCCGGGTCGGCTCGGCACCGTGCCGCCCCCGGACGAACAGGGCGCCGCCGACCTCCCCCTCCAGCGCCCGGATCTGCTTGCTCAACGCGGGTTGGGTGATCGACAACCCCCGCGCCGCGACTCCGAAGGCACCGCAGTCGGCCACCGCGACCAACGCGCGCAGCAGCCGGATATCCATGTCGCGAGTCTAGGCCGCGATCCATTCCGTCCGGTTATCGAAGCACCCCGAAGTTTCATTGGACCGGAATGCCGAGGTACGGCTGTGATGGAGGCCGGGACGACCATCAGCCACCCATCAGCCACCCCACGGACAGGAGTCGTCGATGTCGACGGAGCACCTGCGCTGCGCGTCGGTACAGTTCGAGCCGCGCCCGGACGACAAGGCGTACAACCTGGCCCGCGTCGAAGACTTCACCCGCCGCGCCGCCGCCGACGGGGTACAGCTCGTCGTGGTCCCCGAGATGTCCCTCCTGGGCTACTGGCACCTGCGCCGGCACCCCGCCGAGCGGCTGCGCGAACTCGCCGAGCCGGTCACCGGCCCCTCCGTCACCCGCGTGCGCGAGCTGGCCGTCGAACTGGGCGTGGCCGGCGGCCTGGGCTTCCTGGAGCGGGACGAGGTCGACGGGCGGCTGTTCAACTCGTACGCGGTCTGCCTGCCCGACGGCCGGGTGCACTGCCACCGCAAGCTGCACGCGTTCGAGCACGAGGCCGTCTCCAGCGGCGACCGGTACACCGTCTTCGACACACCGTGGGGCGTGCGGGTCGGCATCCTCGTCTGCTGGGACAACAACCTCATCGAGAACGTGCGGGCCACCGCCCTGCTCGGCGCCTCGATCCTGGTCGCACCGCACCAGACCGGCGGTACCGACTCGCGCAGTCCGCACGGCATGCGGCCGATCCCGCCGGCCGTGTGGGAGAACCGGCACCGGGACCCGGCCGCCGTCGAGGCCGCGTTTCGCGGCGACAGCGGCCGGGGGTGGTTGCTGCGCTGGTTGCCCTCGCGGGCCCACGACAACGGCCTGGCCCTGATCTTCAGCAACGGGGTGGGGCGCGACGACGACGAGGTCCGCACCGGCAACGCGATGATCCTCGACCCGTACGGCCGCATCCTCGCCGAGACCTGGGCCGCGGCGGACACGATGGTCACCGCGGACGTCGACCTGACCCTGATCCCGCTGTCCACCGGCCGCCGCTGGCTCAAGGGCCGCCGCCCCGACCTGTACGGCGTCCTCACCCACCACTTCGGCGACGAACGCGACGCCAGGACCGCCCGCTTCTCGCCGGACCCGGCGGCGGTGACCCCGACGGTGCTCCCGGACTGACCCCGGGGCCCGCTCAGCCCTCCGTCAACCCGACGAGTTTGCCCACCGTACGGCCGAGTTCCATGTCGGAGTGCGCGCGGCGGATGTCGTCGAGAGCGTACGTGTGGATCGGCCCGAGGCTGATCCGCCCGGCGGCGATCTCGTCGAGGTAGCGCTGCAACACGTCGGCGGGCAGATCGCCGCTCTCGCCGCCGTAGGCGGTCAGCCGCACCCCCTTCGGGAGGTAGCCGATCGGATAGAAGTCGGGCACGATCCACTCGTTGGACAACATCCCGGTGAAGCACACCGTCCCGTGCACCCGGGTGGCGGCGAGGGTGTCCGGCAGGGTCGGCGTCCCGACCAACTCCAGTGCCGCGTCGACCCCTTCGGGATACAGCGCGCGTACGGCGGCGGCGACGGCACCGTCGTCGACCAGGACGTGGTCCACCCCCTGGGCCCGCAGCACCTCGACGTTCGCGGCGCGGCGCGTGGTCGCGAGCACCGTGGCGCCGATCCCCTTGGCCAGCGCCGCAGCGGCCAGGCCCACGGAGGAGGTCCCGCCGCGGATCAGCAGGCTCTGCCCGGCGCCCAGGTCCAGCCCGGTGGTCAACGAGCCGTACGCCGTCTGCAACGTCTCCGGAACCGCGCCGATCACGTGCCAGGGCAGGTCCGACACGAACCCGATCACTTGGTCCACGGGTACGAGCGTGTACTGCGCATAGCCCCCGTCGTAGGTCCGCCCCATGTCGCCCATCATGGTGGCCACCTGCTGCCCGACCACGAGGCCGCTGTCGGCGTCGGCCGGATCCAGCGCGTCCACGACCCCGACCGCCTCGATCCCCGGCACCCGGGGAAACGTCACGCCTTCGGCCAGTCCGAGCCGGGTGTGCAACTCCGAACGGTTCAGCCCGAACGCCTTCACCGCGATCCGCACCCACCCCGGACGCACCTCGGGCACGGCCGGGTCCCGCAGCACCAGGTTCTCCACCGGTCCGGGTCCGGTCAGCACCACGGCCCGCATCGTCGCGGCCACTTCCACCTCCATGGCAAAGGATCAAGGCACAACGTCGCAGGCGTAACGGGGCGGGGGGATCCCGGCATTCCGCGAGCGACGGCACGTCGACCCTTCGCCACTCGGCCGCCGTCGATCGGTAGGCGCCCCGTCCGTCGGCAGGCACCCACCGCGCCCCCTCACGTCGTCGGCGGCGCCACCTGTTCCGCCGCCCACTCCGCCCAGTCGCGCTGCATCTGCGACAGGCGCAGGCCGTACTCCAGCGCGACGCGGCCGTACATCGACAGCGGGCTGTCGTCCCAGGGCACGTTCGCCTCCACATCGCGCAGCCCCGCGTTCCGCTCGGCCGCGACCTCGGCCTGGGCGGCCAGGTATGCCCGGGCCTCCGCCGGGGCGAGGGTGTCGAGGAAGAAGACGCGCAGGAGCATGCTGCTGCGCCTGACCCGCTCGGGTTCGACCTCGACCAGCCAGTGGCGCAGTTCGGCCCGGCCGCTCTCGGTGATCGAGTATTCCTTGCGGCCGCGCGGACCCTCCGCGGTCACGTCGAGCAGGCCCTCGGCGGAGAGTTTGCCCAGCTCGCCGTAGACCTGGCTCTGGGTGGCGGGCCACGCGTTGGCCAGCGACGTTTCGAAGGACTTCAGCAGGTCGTAGCCGCTGGCCGAGCGATTCGCGAGGAGTCCGAGGAGTGCGTGACGGAGGCTCATGACGCGAACTTTACCACTCAGGATTGACATGTCGAAGTAGGAACGTCAAAGATTGACCTGTCAGCAGCGGAGTGTCGAGCAGAGGAATCCCATGAACTACGTCCGCAACTTCGCTCCGTGGATCGTCTTCGCCGCCATCCCCTCGACGCACTGGCAGTGGGGCGCGCTCGCCGCGCTGGCCGCCACCGTGCTGATCGCCGCCCAGGACCACCGGGCGGGGCGCGGAGTCGACCTGCTCGCCTACAGCACGGCGGTCTTCTTCCTGGTGCTGACCCCGGTCGCGTTCGCCGTGCCGGACTCCGGCTTCCACCGCTATGTCGGGGCGGCCTCGTTCGCCTGGCTGGCGCTCACCGCCTGGGGCTCGATCGCCGTCGGCAACCCGTTCACCCTCGTGATCGCCCGGCGCTCCACCCCACGTGAGATCTGGGGCCTGCCGATGTTCCGCCGGGTCAATGTGGTGATCGCCGGCGTATGGGCCGCGAGCTTCACCGTCACGGCGGTCGCGCTCTATCTGATCAAGGCGAACGACCTGGCCGGCGGGGTGGCCATCGCCGCCCAGGCGGCCGGATTCGTGCTCCCGGCGATGTTCACCGCTCGCTACCCCGCGCTCGTCCAGGCCCGGTACGCCGGATGACATCGGCCACCCCGCGAACGGCGCAGGACAAGCCGCCGACCGCAGGCACGGTGCGGGTGGAGTGACTCGACGGGCCGGGCGACCCGATTCCGGTGCGGGTCGCCCGGATCCGACTCAGCTGAACGTGTCGCTGACCGCGTTGACGCCGGCCGTCACGAAGTGGTCGACCAGCTCGGAGAGCGAGGACGCGACCTGCGTACCGGACAACATCACTCCGGCCACGAACGCCAGGATCAGGCCCAGGAGTTTGTAGCCCTTGTGCGTGACCATGTAGAAGAGGATGAAGATGATCAGGATCGGGACCCCGACGGTCACCCCACGACCGACACTGCTCGTCTCGGTCGTCACCGCCTGGAAGTTGGCGATGTGTTCGGGCGCGGCAGCGGCCACGGCGCTCAGCGACATGTGCATGATTCCCCTCCGGTCCTGCGGTCGTCCGCCGGTCCCTGTTTGCCTTGGCGTACCCGTGATATGACGGTTCGTAAGCTACTCACGTCGCGCGCACCGTCATCCGCCACCGATGGGGATGGTCGCCCCGGCCATCAGGCCGGCCAACACCCAGGCCCAGCGCATGAGTCGCACCAGGGGCCATTTGGCGCTGATGATCACGATCCAGAAGCCGGCCATCAGCCACAGGCAGAAGGCCGCCATGAAACCCGCCTCATGGGAGCAGTTCACCAGGAGACCGGCGCCGTAGTAGGCGGCCAGGCCGGCGGGAACCAGCATGACCAGGTCGGTACCGCTGAACGGCCGGGAGGGTCCGATCATGCCGCCGGGACCGCCCGGGAACGGCGGCGACACTCCGGGTTTATCCGAAGTCCCGCCCTGTGTGCCGGAATCGGCCGATCCACCGGCTTCGTCCCCGGCCGCCGAGCCGCGGCGGACGAAGCGGGCCAGGCCGGACGCCGGACCACTCGCGGCGGCGGGTGCCGCGTCGCCGGCGCCGAGCGCGCCCGCCGCGCCCGTTCCGGCCGCCTTGGCGGAGCGGCGCCACGGCGGCTTGCGCGCGGGCGGGGTCGAAGTCGCCGGTGCCGCGGGAGCGTTGTTCCGCCCCGGGTCGCGGGGTTTCATCACGTGCCGCACCGTGGGACGCGGGGAACCGCCTGCGGGGTCGGTGCCACGCTCGGCCGGAGCCCGCGTGCTCTCCGAGTACCGGGCCGAGTCGGGGCGTTCGCCGGCGCCGCCCCGCCCGGGGCGCGCGTCGGGACCGCTCTTGCGCTCCGTCGTACGCCGGGACTCGGTCGCGGCCGCCGCGCTCCGCTCGCGCTTCCGACGCTCCCGCAAGTCGCGCCGCCAGGAGGGCTCTTCGTCCTCGTGTCGCGGGCTGCGCGACGCGCGGGCGGATCCGCGCGCGGGTTCGTCCCGGGGCGCGGGGAATGCCGGTTCCTCGTCCTCGGGATCCGAGAGGTGGCGCCATCGCCGCAGGTCGCCGAGCCGAAGTCCGCGTGCTTCGGGGGGCGGTGGCGGTTCGTAGCCGCTCATCGCCTATCCACCTCCCGACTGACGTGGGCACGGCTTGCAGGACCGGCTGTGCCGGTATGCCGCCAGTATCCACGGCACCGCGATCGCGATGGCGAAGAACTCGCCGTCTCGTGCCCGGCCGCGGATATGCAGAACGACCGCGAACACCGCGGCGGTTCCGAGGATGAGCATGGTCAGCGCGTTGGAGTGCACGATGCGCAGTGCCAGCCAGTTCGCGGACGAGGTCCGAGTCTTGACCGTGCGTTCCTTGAACTTCTTGCGCCAGTCGTCGGCCATCAGGGCCTCCGGGACCCGGCGCCGGCGGTCCACGAAAGAATCGCGAAAGCGCCGGTGGACGACCCGAGCGGGAACGGACCGGTTCCGATCGGTCGATCGGCGAAATACGAGGCGTGGGGCGGCCGTCGGTCACCGTCGCCGATGCCGTGTGCCACCCGGGAGGGCCGGAACATACGCGGACTCCTCTCGTCCGGTGTCACATCGCGCCCGTCGACCGGAGCCACAGCGACCCGGCGGCGGAGCTCACGGTGGTGAGGTGACGGCTCCACTCCTGTTTCCGCAGGCCGCGCCCATGGCGCGGCAAACCGTTACGTTCCATTTGACCTTGTTCAGTGTGGCCAGTGGGCGGGACAGCGTCAAGGGGCGACCGGTCGGCTGCATTGCGTAGCCCACGCGCCCGCCCCTTTGAGGCATTCCCTTGCACTCTAAGGGCTCTGACGGTGTGTCAGATCCCCTGCCGATGATCTTCGGCCACTGTTGAGACGTCGTCAGATCCGGTCCGCCGGGATCCGGCCCATGCGACCGGCCTTGAAGTCGTCGAACGCCTGCGCCAGTTCCGCGTGCGTGTTCATCACGAACGGGCCATACCAGGCCACTTCCTCCCCGATCGGCTGCCCGCCGAGAACGATCACCTCGAGGTTGGGCTTGTTCGAATCCTGGCGCGTGTCCGCCTGGAGGTCGATCGTGTCGCCGGCGCCCAGGACCGCGAGCCGGCCGGTTTCGATCGGTCGCCGATCGGTTCCGACGGTCCCGGAACCGGAGAGGACGTACACCAGCGCGTTGTAGTCCTTGCGCCACGGCAGCGAAAGTCGCGCGCCCGGGTTGACCGAGGCGTGCAGCAGGGTGATCGGGGTGTGCGTGATACCCGGACCGTCGAAGCCGCCGACGGAGCCGGCGATCAGCCGGACCAGGGCGCCGCCGTCGTCCGAGGCGAGCAGCTTGACGTCGCCCGCGCGAATGTCCTGGTAGCGCGGGTCGCTCATCTTCTGCACGGACGGCAGGTTGACCCACAGCTGGATGCCGTGGAAGAGCCCGCCACTGGTCACCAGCGCCTCCGGCGGCGCTTCGATGTGCAGCAGGCCGGAGCCGGCCGTCATCCACTGGGTGTCGCCGTCGGTGATCACGCCGCCGCCGCCGGCCGAGTCCTGGTGGACGAACTCGCCGTCGAGGAGATAGGTGACCGTCTCGAAGCCCCGGTGCGGGTGCCACGGGGTGCCCTTGGGCTCGCCCGGCGCGTACTCCACCTCGCCCATCTGATCCATCATGATGAACGGGTCGAGGTAGGTCTGGTTGACGCCCGCGAAGGCGCGCCGCACGGGGAAACCCTCACCCTCGACCCCGCTCGGGGCGGTGGTGACGGCCAGTACGGGACGCGGACGGGCGTCGAGCGCGGGCTCCGGCAGACGCGGCAGAGCCAGCGGGTTGGCAACGGTGACGGCGGGCATGGCCTGCTCCTCGGGACGAGTACGGTCCGGCTTTCCCGGTCCTTGCACGCCTCAACAGTAGTTGCTCGCTCAACATTCCCCGCGCGGAGGGTCTGGTTTGGGGGGTGGTTCCGGGCGGAGCGAGGGGATGGCGCTGTCGTGGCGGCGAGCGGGGGCGCATTGGGGTACACGGGCGCTCCGCGGCCGGGATCGGTCGCCGCGCTGCGCCGTGGTGCGCGTCCGCTACGCGGATGAGGAGCGGGTCGAGGTCGCCGCGAGCGGAGCGGAGCGCGTCCGCTCCGCGGCCGAGGGGCGGGTCTGGGTCGCTGCGAGCGGGTCCGTGTGCCGGGGCGTGGCGGCCTGCGGGACGTGGCACAGTCGCCGCGCCGAGCTACGGTTCGCCACCGCCGCGCGGCCGGGCGGGACCCGGTGAGCGGTCCGGCTCGGGTTCAGGCCGGGAGGGCTCGGTTCACGCTGGGGAGGGCTCGGCCGCCGGCGAGGCGGGCGAGGGTGGTGTCCACCGAGTCCGGGGACAGGATCTGGTCCAGGGCCATGAACGCGCAGCCCGTGAGGCCCGCGGCCTCGCCCAACACGCTCGGCACGATGCGCAGTTCGCGCGTGGCCACCGCCGTGGACCGCCGATAGACCACCTCACGCACGCCGGCCAGCAGCGGATCACCCGCGTCGGCGAGGTCGCCGCCCAGCACGACCACCGCCGGATTCAGCACGTTGACCACGCTCGCCAGCACCTCGCCGAGCATCCGCCCCGACTCGCGCACCAGCCGCACCGCCTCGGGCTGGCCGGCCGCCGCCAAGGCCACCACGTCGCGCACGCTGGAGACCTCGCGGCCGTCCGGGAAGCGTGCCCCGTGGGCGGCCAGCGTCTCGATCAAGTGCCGCCCGCTGGCCAGGACTTCGAGGCAGTCCACGTTGCCGCACCAGCAGCGCACCCCGGTACCGCCGGCGACCGGGATGTGGCCGATCTCGCCGGCCGCGCCGAGCGCGCCCCGGTAGACCTTGCCGTCGGCGACTATCCCCGCGCCGATCCCCGTGGACGCCTTGACGAAGACCAGGTCGCCCGCGTCGGCCCGGGCCCGATACTCGCCCAGCGCCATCACGTTCACGTCGTTGTCCACGTACACCGGTACCGGCAACCGGCGTTGCAGGGTCGGCGCTATCGCCACCCCGTCCCACCCCGGCAGCGTCGGCGCACCCGCGGCGCGCCCGGTGTCCAGCTCGACCGGCCCGGGCACGGCGACCCCGACCCCACGCACGCGCGCCGGGTCGAAGCCCTCCTCGGCGAGCATCGTGTCGATCCAGTCCGGCAGTCCGGTGAGCA
Organism: Embleya australiensis; assembly: GCF_051903075.1. Classification (NCBI taxonomy): domain Bacteria; kingdom Bacillati; phylum Actinomycetota; class Actinomycetes; order Kitasatosporales; family Streptomycetaceae; genus Embleya; species Embleya australiensis. The sequence continues at coordinate 3,924,968 of NZ_CP182422.1, read as the reverse complement.
CCGCGTCGGGGCCGCCCTGCGCGGCCATCCGGGTCTCCCGGCTGGCCAGCACCCGGCCGGTCAGATCGCAGACCGCGAGTTGGCCTCGGCTGCTGCCGAGCGAGGCGGCCAGTACCAGGCCGCCCTCGGGGTTGAGTTCGAGGCGGATCGGGGGCCGGCCGCCGGTGGACACGCCGTCGGCGCGTTCGGCGAGCAGTCCGGCGTCCACCAGTTCGTCGATCCGGGCCGCCACGGCGGATCTGGACAGCCCGGTGAGCCGGGCGACGTCCGCCCGGGTCTCGGCATCACCTTCACGCACCAGGCGAAGTACCTCGCCTGCACTGCTGTGCGGGATGGGATTCGCGCGTCGGGCCATGTCGTCCAGTGAACCAGGGCGGCTTTCCCTCGGTCAAAGCCCTAAGTTCACTACTTCGACACCCGAGCGTCACTCTTTTGCTTGCCAAGAAGCAAAAGTACCCCTAGTTTGGTACCCGAACCGGCAGAGCCCGCCGAAGACAGCAGGGGCACGAAGATCGTGAGCGAGCAGAGGATCCACCCGACGGTGGCCGCAGTGACGGAGCGCATCGCGCGCCGCAGTGCCGCCACGCGTTCCGCCTACCTGGAGCGGATCCGAGCGGCGGCCTCCGAGAAGCCCGCCCGCGGTCAGCTCGGCTGCGCCAACTTCGCCCACGGCTTCGCCGCGTGCTCGCCGAGCGAGAAGCTGGGCCTGCGCGGCACCGGCCCGCAGGGCCCGGTCAAGCCGAACGTCGCGATCGTCTCCTCCTACAACGACATGCTCTCCGCGCACCAGCCGCTGCGGACCTACCCCGAACAGCTCAAGGCCGCGGTCGCCGCGGCCGGCGGCGTGGCCCAGTTCGCCGGCGGCGTACCCGCCATGTGCGACGGGATCACCCAGGGCCGCGCGGGCATGGAGCTGTCCCTGTTCAGCCGCGACGTGGTCGCGATGGCCGCCGCCGTGGCGCTCGCGCACGACATGTTCGACGGCGCGCTGATGCTCGGCGTGTGCGACAAGATCGTCCCCGGCCTGGTGATCGGGGCGCTGTCGTTCGGACACCTGCCGACCATCTTCGTGCCCGCCGGTCCGATGTCCTCGGGCCTGCCGAACAAGGAGAAGGCCCGGGTCCGGCAGCGCTTCGCCGAGGGCAAGGTCTCCCGCGAGGAACTGCTCGACGCCGAGGCCGGCGCCTACCACGGCATCGGCACCTGCACCTTCTACGGCACCGCGAACACGAACCAGCTGGTGATGGAGGTGCTCGGGCTGCACCTGCCGGGCGCCAGCTTCGTGCACCCCGACCAGCCGCTGCGCAAGGCGCTGACCGACGAGGCGGGCCGCCGGGTCGCGGCCACCACCTCGCTCGGCGACCCGACCTCGCTGGTCCGCGACTACACGCCGATCGGCGAGGTGCTGGACGAGAAGGCCTGGGTCAACGCGGTCGTCGCGCTGCTCGCCACCGGCGGCTCCACCAACCACACGCTGCACCTGGTCGCGATGGCCGCCGCCGCCGGGATCACGCTCACCTGGGACGACTTCGCCGAGTTGTCCACGGCGGTGCCGCTGCTGACCCGGATGTACCCGAACGGTCCGGCGGACATCAACCACTTCCACGCCGCGGGCGGCACCGCGTTCCTGATCGGCACGCTGCTCGACGGCGGGCTGCTCAACGAGGACGTGCGCACCGTGGCCGGCGACGGGCTCGCCCGCTACCGCCGCGAGCCGCAGCTCACCGAGGACGGCTCGATCGTGTGGGTGGACGGCCCGACGGAGAGCCTGGACCTGGACGTACTGCGGCCCTACGACAAGCCGTTCGCGCCCGACGGCGGACTGCGGATGTTGCACGGCGACCTCGGTCGCGCGGTGATCAAGGTGTCCGCGGTCGACCCGTCGCACCACGTGGTGAGCGCGCCCGCGCGGGTGTTCGACGGACAGGCCGACTTCCTGGCCGCGTTCGAACGCGACGAGTTGAACCACGACCTCATCGCGGTGCTGCGCTACCAGGGACCGCGCGCCAACGGCATGCCGGAGCTGCACAAGCTGATCCCCGCGCTCGGCGTGCTCCAGGACCGGGGCCACCACGTGGCGCTGGTCACCGACGGCCGGCTCTCCGGCGCGTCCGGCAAGATCCCGGCGGCGATCCACTGCACGCCCGAGGCGGCGGTCGGCGGCCCGATCGCGCTGATCCGCAACGGTGACATCGTGACCGTGGACGCGGTGGCGGGGACGCTGACCACCGAGGCCGACCTGAGCGGACGGCGGCCCGAGGGCGCGGCCCCGACCGACGCGGAATGGGTCGGCACCGGGCGCGAGTTGTTCACCGCGCTGCGCGCCGGGGTGGGCCCCGCCGACCTGGGCGCGGGTGTGTTCGGCGCGGTCGCGCCCGCGGCTTTCGACGGAGCGAGCGCGTGAACCCGACCGTGGCCCCACCGACCCCCGACCGCCCGTGGCTGGTCGCCGACATCGGCGGCACCAACGCCCGCTTCGCCGTGCTCACCGAGCCCGGCGGCCGACCCGAGCACGTGCTCGGGCTGCGCAGCGAGGACCACGTGGACTTGGCCGCGGCGATCGAGGACTACCTGGACCGCTCCGGCGCGGCCCGGCCGAGCGCGATCTGCGCGGCGGTCGCGGGCCCCGTGCACGGCGACCGGTTCCGGCTGACCAACGGCGCGTGGGTGTTGTCCGTCGCGGAGACCCGGGTCAAGCTCGGCGTGCCGGACCTGTACCTGATCAACGACTTCGAGGCGCTGGCCCTGTCGCTGCCGCACCTGGCGGGCGAGGACCTGATCGTCGTCGGCGACCGACTCCCCGACCCGACGCTGCCGATGGCCGTACTCGGCCCCGGCACCGGACTCGGCGTGGCCGGCCTGGTGCCGATCCCGGGCGGCGGCTGGGTGCCGCTGCCGGGCGAGGGCGGGCACGTCCTGCTGCGCCCGGCGCACGGCCCCGACGCCGCGGCCCTGGAGGTGCTGCGCGACGAGCGCGGCGGCCTGGGCACGGTCACCGCCGAACACGTGCTGTCCGGCCCGGGACTGTGCCGGCTGCACCGCTGCACGGCGGCGGTACACGGGGTCGTGGCCGAGGCGCTGAGCCCGGCCGACATCTCGGCCCGCGCGCTCGACGGCTCCGACAAGGTGTGCGTCGCGACGGTCGAGACCTTCTGCCGACTGCTCGGCACCTTCGCCGGTGGGGTGGCCCTGACGATGGGCGCTCGCGGCGGTGTCTTCCTGGCCGGGGGCATCCTGCCCCGGATCACCGAGATGCTGCTGGAGAGCGAGTTCCGGATGGGCTTCGAGACCAACCCGACAATGGCGCCGTACCTGCACCGCATCTCCACCGCGCTCGTGGTGGCCCCGCATCCGGCTCTGCGCGGCGCGTCCGCGTGGCTGGAGGCGCGCAGCACTCGACCCATGGAGGTGGCGGCGTGAGCACGTCCGCTCTTGACCTGGCACCGGTGATCCCGGTGGTGATCGTGGACGACGTGGAGTCGGCCGTACCGCTGGCGCGCGCGCTGGTGGCGGGCGGGCTGCCGGCCGTCGAGGTCACCCTGCGCACGCCGGCCGCCCTCGGCGCGATCGAGCGGATCGCGGCCGAGGTCGAGGGTGCGTTCGTGGGCGCCGGTACGGTCCTGACGCCGGACCAGGCGAAGGCGGCGGCCGACGCCGGCGCACGCTTCCTGGTGACGCCGGGCTGCACCGAGACCCTGTACGGGGCCCTGGTCGACACCGGCCTTGCCATCCTGCCGGGCACGTCGACCGTGTCCGAGGTACTGGCGCTGCGCGAACGCGGCGTCCGGGAGATGAAGTTCTTCCCGGCCGAGGCCGCGGGCGGCGCGCCGTTCCTGAAGTCGCTGGCCTCGCCGGTGCCGGACGTGCGCTTTTGCCCGACGGGCGGAATCACCCCGGCCTCGGCCCCGACCTACCTGGCGCTGCCCAACGTGGCCTGCGTCGGCGGGTCCTGGATGCTTCCCGCGGACGCGGTCGCCTCGCGCGACTGGTCCCGGGTGGAACAGCTCGCCCGCGAAGCCTCGGGGCTGCGCGGGTAGCAAAAACGTCCCCTGGCGCGCTCTGCCCTGAGGTGCGCCAGGGGCACGGACCGCGGATGGTGGGTCGTATGAGGGTTCGACCCACGAACGAGCAGGTCGTATGAGGGTTCGACCTGCGGAGACCGCGAATAGGGACCCGCTCTTCGGCGAGGAGAGCGGGTCTCTTCCTTTGTCCACGTCGGGGTCGCCGACGGCGCTCCGGAACAGTGCGTCGAGCGTGTCGAGCCGCACGAGTACCGTTGCCTCGTGGGAACCGCATGGGACAACTCGGAGCTCATGGGCGGTGGTCGGTGGTGAAGCCGCCATCCGCCGTGGTTCTGTACGGCCCGCCCGCATCCGGCAAGGACACGATCACGGGCGCCTTGGCCCGAGCGGATGACGCGTTCGTGCACTTCCGGCGGTTGAAAGCCGGGTCGGGCCGGACCACCGGGTACCGCATGACGGATGCCGAGACATTGGCGGACCTGCGGCACCGCGGACTCGTCGTCCATGGCAATCGGCGGTACCAGGCCGAGTATGCGACCGATACTCCCGAGCTGGACCGGCTCACGGCGCAGGGAAGCATCCCCGTGGTCCACGTCGGACAGGTCGAAGCGCTCTCCGCGCTCGCGGCCTATCCGGCGACGTGGACTCGGGTCCTGCTCTGGTGTCTTCGGGACGTCACCGCGAAGCGCTCGGCAAACCGAGGGGACTCCGACGGCGACGCCCGACTGAGGGCGTGGGCGGACACCTACGCAGACCTCGAAGCCCATCGCGACACGCTGTGGTCCCTGATCGTGCGGACCGATCACACGTCGGTGGAAGCCTCCGCCGAACTGATCAGGCAGACCGTGCGGGGCAGGGGGCCGGACCGGTTCACCGCTGTCCACCTGCTCGAGGGAGTCGGATGACCACGGTCGGCATCCTTCACCCGGGCAGCATGGGCGCGGCGGTGGCCGGCGAGCTGACCGCTCGCGGGATCACGAGCCTGTGGTGTCCCGCGGGCCGCAGCGCAGCGACGAGAGCACGGGCGATCAGGTTCGACCTCGAGCCTGTCGAGGAGCTCGGCGAACTGCTCGATCGCAGCGCGTGTGTGATCTCGGTCTGCCCACCCGGAGCGGCGGAATCGGTGGCTCGTTCGGTGGCCGAACGGCACTACTCCGGGCTCTACGTCGAAGCCAACGCGGTCAGCCCGGAGCGCATGGAACGCATGGCCTCATTCCTCGCCGCTGGAGGCGCCACCGTGGTCGATGGTGGCGTAGTCGGGTCCCCGCCTTCAAAAACCCGCTCGCCCCGGCTCTACCTGTCCGGCAGGGAGGAGGACGTGACTCGGGTCGCCGCTCTGTTCGCCGACACCCGGGTACAGGTGAAATGCCTTCCGGGCGGAATCGGGCAGGCATCCGGCCTGAAGCTGTCGTTCGCGAGCTACCAGAAGGCAAGCAGGGCTCTGGCCGCCTTGGCTCATGCCATGGCAGACGAGTATGGGGTCGGCGCCGAACTTCTGGACATCGCCGAGCATCACTCCGGGCGGCACCTCGCAGACCCGGACTACATCACCGATGTGGCCGCCAAAGCATGGCGGTGGGAAACGGAGATGAGAGAGGTGGCCGCAGCTCTGACCGCAGTCGGTCTGCCTGCCGGGATGGCCATCGGCGCGGCTGACGTCCTCTCCCGATGGGCGCCCGTGAGGGACGCCGAGCTCGACCCGATCGAGGCGATCAAGCAGCTGCGTACTGGGCTGTCCGACCGTCCGGATACGGCTGTGACCAGCGCAAACGTACCGGACAGCATCGAGTAGCGTTGTCCGCCCCGTCCCAGAACCCCGGGTCGGGGGATTGCTGGAACACCGGGATGCTTCCGCAATCCTCCGGGCCCGCGAGACGCTGGTCGGGTGATCGCGATCCCGGTCGGGCTGCTGACGCCGCCGATCGCCCGGGCCCAGGAGCAGGCCCAGGAGTCGCTGGGCCGGCTCGGCGGCATCCTCGGGGGCGGCCTGCGGGTGATCCGTACGGTCAAGGCCGCCGGTGCGGAGCGGCGCCAGGGCAACCGGGTGGTGGCCGAGGCTCGCGAATCGGCCCGGCACAGCGTGCGCGCGGTACGCACCGAGGCGATCGCCCGGACCATCGCCGGCAGCGGCATCCAGGCGGCTCGACCGGGTGTCGACCCGGTCGCCGCCCTGCGGATCGCCGACGGGCCAGCGGGCTGACCACGGGTTACGCCGACTGGTGGGTCGGCTCCAGGGCGCGGGCCGGCTTGACCACCTTCAGCAGCGGGCCGGTCAGGGTCACCGCCAGCATCGCCGCGTCGTCCTCCAGCTTGCCGCCCACGTGGGCGATCAGGGCCTGCTCGACCGCGTCCAGCATCCCGGCGGCGTCGTTGTGCGCGTAGGTCGCCAGATGTCGGCCCAGCGGGTAGAACACACCGGACGTGTCCCGGGCCTCGGTCACCCCGTCCGTGTGCATCAGCAGCACATCGCCCGGCCGGAACGGGACCGCCTCCACCGCCCGCGCCGTGGCCGCCGGCAGCAGGCCCATGCCCAGCGGCAGACCCGCCTCGCCGATCACCTCGCCCACCGTGCCGCCGCGCACCAGCAGCGGCGACGGATGGCCGCACGCCAGCACCTGCATCGTGCCCTCGCCGGGACACAGCTCGACCATCACGGCGGTCACGAAGTCCTCGGTGCCCAGTTGCCGGTTCAGGCTGCGATCCACCCGGGCACCGACCTCCGCCAGCGTCGGCGCGTCGTAGGCCGCCTCGCGGAACGCGCCGAGCGTACGGGCCGCCATGTCCACCGCCTCGAGCCCCTTGCCGCGCACGTCGCCGAGCAGCACCCGCACCCCGTACGGGGTTTCCAGCACCTCGTACAGGTCGCCGCCGATCGACGCCTCCTCGGCCGCCGCCCGATAGCGCACCGCGAAACCGAACCGGCCGATCGCCCGGGGCACCGGCCGCAGCAGCGCCCGCTGGGCCACCTCCGCCACCGACTGCACACGATGCAGCCGGGCGTCCTGGCGCCGCCGCTCCCAGCCGACCCAGCACCCGAACAGCGTCACGATCAGGATGGCCGCCGAGACGCCGGTGGTGGACTTGTCCCCGCCGCCGCCGTACACGTGCGGGTTCAGCAGGAGCCGGGTCGCCAGCGCCACCACCCCGGCCGTCGCGGTCAACCACGGCCGATAGGCCATCGCCACCACCGCCGGGACCGCGATCAGCACCGCGTGCATGTCCAGGTAGTCCGGGGCGAACGCCCGACTCACCAGGACCGCCACGTACAGGCCCACTGCCACCGGAACTGCTCGACGAGCGGGAAGCGCCAGGGCAGGCATGTATCGGGACCTTTCGTTGTCGCGCAGGAGGGGACGGGCCGACGACCGACGCGATCCATGGTCACCCGTACCGAGGTACGCGGACAGGGGCGAAGGTCCCATTAGGTTCAAAACGTATCGAAACCTGGCCAAACAGGCACTTGACAGTGCCGCCATTCGGGTCGGAGGCCGGGCCCCGACCAGGCCCTATGCTGCGCCCATGCCCCGTGACTCCGGCCCCACCAGGCGCCGCATCGTCGAGGCCGCCGAGATCCTGTTCGCGCGGCACGGTCTCGACGTGCCGTTGCAGGACATCACCCGCGCGGCGGGGCAGCGCAACGCCGGCGCGATCCACTACCACTTCGGCGGGCGCGAGGGTTTGTTGCGGGCGATCGTCGAGCAGCACGTGCCCGTCGTGTACGCCCGCCGCCAGGCGCTGCTGGCCGCGGCCCGCGAGCGGCCGGAGCGGCTGTCCGGGTTTGCCCGCGCGATCGTGCTGCCGATCACCGAACTGCTGAACGGCTCGCCGGCCGACCGGGCCTACCTCCAGATCTCGGTGGAATTGCTGCGCGACACCACCTCGCCGGTGACCCCGCTGCTCGGCGGCGAGGACGTGCAGGACGTGGTGGACGCGGTGGCCGCGGCCCGCCCCGACCTGCCGGCGACCGCGCTCCAGGCCCGCACCTTCCTGGTCACCCAGATGGTCGGCATGTTGTGCGCGGCGCGCGCGGCCCGGCACGACAGTCCGCCGCGCCCGGACGGCATCGCGCCGACCGGGCTGCTCGGCCCGGAGGCGTTCGACGACCACCTCACGGCGATCGTCGCCGGCGCCCTCGCCGGCGACTGAGTCGCGCCTACTCCCCCTGCGGAATCCCTTGACTCCTTCGACCCCTCGTATTAAACACACATTTTAATTAACCGGATCAAGGGCTGTGCCGAGGGAAGGTACGAACGTCATGGCGAACCACGACCTGGTCATCAAGGGCGGCATCGTCGTCGACGGTTCCGGCAACCCGCGCGTTCGCGCGGACGTCGCGATCACCGACGGCGTGATCACCGCGATCGGGCGCGTCCCCGCCGAGGACGCGGATCGGGTGATCGACGCGACCGGACTGATCGTCGCGCCCGGCTTCATCGACCTGCACACGCACTACGACGGCCAGGTCTTCTGGGACCCGTACCTGACCACGTCCGGCCCGCACGGGGTGACCTCCGTGGTCACCGGCAACTGCGGCTTCGGCTTCGCCCCGGTGCGCGAGGACATGCGCGATCGCGCGATGTTGTCGATGACCGCCGTCGAGGACATCCCCACCGAGACCCTGCGCGAGGGCATGCCCTGGGACTGGGTCACCTTCCCCGAATACCTGGACAGCGTCGAGCGCACCCCCAAGGCGGTCAACGTACTGCCCTACGTTCCGGTGAACCCGCTGCTGATCTGGGTGCTCGGCCTGGAGCGGGCGAAGGCGGGCGCGCTGCCCACCGACGCCGAACACGCCGAACTGGCCCGCCTGTTGACCGAGGCGATGGACGCCGGCGCGGGCGGCTGGTCGGCGCAGTGCCTGGGCGAGCCGGGCAACCCGAACGGCCGGCTGATGCAGGGCGACTTCGACGGTACGCCGATGCCCACCGACATCATGTGGCCGCAGACCCGGCTGGCCCTGGCCGAGGCGCTGGCCGGACAGGGGCGCGGCTTCATGCAGGTGTCCGGCACGCAGATCACCGAGGAGGAGTACGAACACCTCGTCGAGGTCAGCGGCCGGCCGCTGATCTGGAACGCGGTGATCGCCAACTCGCGCAGCGGCGGCCTGTACAAGCGCAAGATCGAGTGGCTGCGCCGCTGCCAGGAGCGCGGCATCCCGATCTACGGCCAGGCGATGACCACCGACGTCCCGGTGCCGTTCAGCTTCCTGTACGGCGGCGTGTCCACTCGCCCGCCGGTGGCCACGATCTTCGCGGCCGAGACCGTGGAGGCCAAGATCGCACTGCTGAACGACCCGGCAATCCGCGCCGAACTGCGGGAATTCGACCCGCTGTTCTACCACCTGTACCCGGACATGAAGCTGCACCGCACCTTCACCGAGGAGTACAAGCAGTACGAGGGCCTGTCGTTCAAGGAGATCGGCGCGCGGCTCGACCGGCACCCGGTGGACGTGCTGTGCGACGTCACCATCGCCGACGGTCTGACCACGGAGGTGCACACCGGCCAGTTCAACGCCACGCTGGAGGGCCTGAAGGAACTCGTGGACTACGAATACCTGTTGCCCGGCCTGTCCGACGGCGGCGCGCACCTCAAGACGCTGAGCGCGGGCATGTACGGCACCGAGTACATCGTCGAGTACGTCCGCAAGCACGCCTGGACCTCACTGGAGCAGGCCCACTGGCGGTTGTCCGGTCTGCCCGCCCGGTGTGCGGGCTTCACCGACCGCGGCGTGCTGAGCGTCGGTGCCGCGGCCGACATCATCGTCTACGACTACGACGAACTTGCCTACGGTGACCCGAAGTTCGTCCACGACCTGCCCGGCGGCCAACTGCGTACGGTGATCGACGCGAAGGGCTACCGGCACATCCTGGTCAACGGCCGGGTAACGGTCGAGAACGACGAGCCCACCGGCGTGCACAGCGGTCGACTGCTGCGCCACGGAAAGGCGAACCCCCGCTGACTTGAACGCCCCCGCCGACTCGTACGCATGGATCCGGTCCGCGCCCGGGTAGGCATGCGACACCGCGAACACGGACGAGCAAGGGGGCGCGATGTCGAAGAAGACCCGCAAGCGCAAGTCCCGTCGCAAGCACCGGGCCAACCACGGACACCGCCCGGCCTGATCGCACCACCGACCCGGATGCGCCGGCCGTCATCGAGGATGACCGCCGGCGCGTCCGGCCGTTCCGGGGCCGCCGTCAGCCGTACATCCGCCGCATCGCGAAGGCGATCATCTGCTCTATGGCCTTGGCGTCGAACATCACCCGGTGCTCGCCGTCGAGGTCGAGCACGAAGCCGTAGCCGTTGGGGAGCAGGTCGAGCACCTCGGCACCGGTGACGGTGAAGTGTCTGGACTCCTCGCCGGCGTACTTCTTGAGTTCGGCGAGGGAGCTGAACATCGGGATCACCGGCTCGGGGGTGTTGTGCAGGGCCAAAAAGCCCGGGCGATCCCCCCTCGGGCAGAAGACCTTCGACGCGATGAAGATGGACTGGAAGTCCTCGCCGTTCATGACGCCCGTGGCGAACGCGCGCACGGCGTCGGTGAGCGCCGGCGCCTCCGCCCGGGCCTGGGGTTCCTCGGTTGCGTAGCCGTACACACCACGAGGCTAGCGGGTCCGCGGCCCGGGTTTGAGCCCTCCGCCCGGACGGTCATGGATACCTGATGGCAACGCGATGGGAACCTCTCGGGGATTGAAAAAGTTACCCATGGGTACGATCATTATGTTACCGACCAGTACACTGGGTTTCGGATCGCTTCGGTCGGTCGCTCGATTCTTCGGGTCGAGCCGCCGATCCGTCGGGCAGTTTCAGTCAGCGCAGTACACCGGACGCAACCACGGGCGGAGCCTGTCATGGGTCACTACAAGTCGAATCTCCGCGACCTGGAGTTCAACCTGTTCGAGGTCTTCGGGCGCGAGCAGGTCTATGGCACGGGTCCGTTCGCGGACATGGACGTCGAGACGGCCAGGTCGATCCTGTCCGAGGTCGAGCGCCTCGCCGTGAACGACCTCGCCGATTCCTTCGCGGAGGGCGACCGCAACCCACCCGTGTTCGATCCGGCGACGCACTCGGCCACGCTGCCCGAGGCGTTCAAGAAGTCGTACAAGGCCTACATGGACTCCGAGTGGTGGCGCCTCGCGCTCCCGGAGAGCATGGGCGGCACCAACTGCCCGCGTTCGCTGCGCTGGTCGGTGGCCGAGCTGGTGCTCGGCGCCAACCCGGCGCTGTGGATGTACGCGGCGGGCCCCGACTTCGCCCAGGTGCTGCACACGCTCGGCACCGAGGAGCAGCGCAAGGTCGCCGGCTTCATGGTCGACCGCCAGTGGGGCTCCACGATGGTGCTCACCGAGCCCGACGCCGGTTCCGACGTCGGCGCGGGTCGGACCAAGGCGGTGCGGCAGGAGGACGGCACCTGGCACATCCAGGGCGTCAAGCGCTTCATCACCTCCGGTGACCAGGACATGACCGAGAACATCATCCACCTGGTGCTGGCGCGCCCGGAGGGTGCGGGCCCCGGCACCAAGGGCCTGTCGCTGTTCGTGGTGCCGAAGTTCCACTTCGACCCGGAGACCGGCGAGCTCGGCGAGCGCAACGGCGCCTTCGTCACCAACGTCGAGCACAAGATGGGCCTCAAGGTCTCCACGACCTGCGAGCTCACCTTCGGCGAGCACGGCGTCCCGGCCGTCGGCACCCTGGTCGGCGAGGTGCACAGCGGCATCGCGCAGATGTTCAAGATCATCGAGTACGCCCGGATGATGGTCGGCACGAAGGCCATCGCCACGCTGTCCACCGGCTACCTCAACGCGCTCGAGTACGCGAAGGAGCGCTTCCAGGGCGCCGACCTCGCGCAGATGACAAACAAGGCCGCGCCGCGTGTGTCCATCACGCACCACCCGGACGTGCGCCGCTCGCTGCTCACCCAGAAGGCGTACGTCGAGGGCATGCGCGCACTGGTGATGTACACCTCCTCGTGGCAGGACCGGATCGAGGGCGCCGCGCTGACCGGCGACACGGACGCGACCGCGGACCGGGTCAACGACCTGCTGCTGCCGATCGTCAAGGGTTACGGCTCGGAGAAGTCCTACGAGCAGCTCGCCCAGTCGCTGCAGACCTTCGGCGGGTCGGGCTTCCTGCAGGAATACCCGATCGAGCAGTACATCCGCGACGCCAAGATCGACACACTCTACGAGGGCACCACCGCGATCCAGGGTCAGGACTTCTTCTTCCGGAAGATCGTCCGCGACCAGGGCAAGGCGCTGACCGTGGTGGCCGGCGAGATCCAGGAGTTCATCGCCGCGCACGCCGAGGGCGAGCTGGCCGCCGAGGTCAAGCTGCTCGCGACCGCCGCCGAGGACGTCCAGGGCATGGTCGCCGCGATGATCAACCAGCTGATGGCGTCCGAGCAGGAGATCGACTCGATCTACAAGGTCGGCCAGAACACCACCCGCCTGCTGCTCGCCGCCGGCGACCTGGTGGTCTCGTGGCTGCTGCTGCGCCAGGCGTCGGTGGCGCTGGCCAAGCTGGCCGGCACGCCCGGTCGCGACGAGGCGTTCTACCAGGGCAAGGTCGCCGCCGCGAAGCACTTCGCGCGGGAGATCCTGCCGCTGCTCACCCCGCAGCGGCTGATGGTCGAGCAGATCGACAACGCCCTGATGGACCTCCCGGAGGCGGCCTTCTAGTTCGGGCCGCTCGGACCGCACGAGGCGCCGTCTCCCGCTCCCGGGCGAGAGGCGGCGCCTCGCCGTGTCGGGCGCCGTCCCCTCCCCCGAGTGGGTTGCCATCGGTGCCGACGATTGCCTCGGGCCTCTACCGTGAGGCCATGACTTCGCTGAGCCACGACCGCCACTGCGCCGAGATCGTCGCGCAGACCGATCTGCTTCGGGCCACGATCGAGGGGGCCGACCTGACCGTGCCCGTGCCGTCCTGTCCCGGGTGGAACGTCGGGCAGTTGTTGCGGCATCTGGGCGGCGGGCAGCGCTGGGCGGCGAAGACGGTCCGGAGCCGGGCCGCCGAGCCGGTCGCCGATCAGGACTTCCGCGACCTGGCCGCGTACACCCACGAGGATCCCGCCGTGCTCGGGCCGTGGCTGGCCGAGGGGGCCGCGGCGTTGGCGGAGGCGTTGCGCGAGGCCGGGCCCGACACGGCGCTGTGGACGCCGGTCACCGGCGGCACCGCGACGTTCTACGCCCGGCGCTTCACCCACGAGACCGCGCTGCACCGGGCCGACGCGACGCTCGCGCTCGGCGCGGACTACGTCCTGGACCACGAGGTCGCCGCGGACGCGCTCGACGAATGGATGGAACTCGGCGCGCTGCCCATGCACTTCGAGGTCCACCCGCGGATGCGCGAACTGCTCGGCCCCGGCCGCACCGTGCACCTGCACGCCACCGACGTCGCGGACGCGGAGTGGGTGCTCGACCTCACCGGCGACACGATCACCTGGCGGCGGGCGCACGAGAAGGCCGCGGTGGCGCTGCGCGGGCCGCTGGTCGAGTTGTTGCTGGTCACCTACAAGCGGCGCACCCCCGCCGAGGCGGACGTCGAGATCCTCGGCGACGCCGACCTGCTCGCGTTCTGGCTCGACCGGGTCAGCTTCGGCTGAACCGCGCCCACCGGGTCGCCGCTCCGGGCCGCGCCGGGGGCGGGGCGTAGGCTCGTCGGCGGACAACCGCCACGATCCTCGCGGCCGAGCGGGCCGCGCACCTTGGAGTATGCATGCCCTCGCCGCGCTTCGACCGGAGTCACACCGATGATCTGATCGCGTTCATCGGCGCCAGCCCGTCCCCCTACCACGCGGCCGCGAACGTGGCCGAGCGGCTGGAGGCGGCGGGCTTTCGGCGGCTTGAGGAGACGGCCGCGTGGGACGGCGAGGCGGGCGGGCGCTACGTGCTGCGCGGCGGCGCGATCGTGGCCTGGTACGTGCCGGAGGGCGCGGAGAGCACCCGCGGCTTCCGGATCGTCGGCGCACACACCGACTCGCCGACGCTGCGGGTCAAGCCGCTGCCCGACACGGGCGCGGCCGGTTGGCGGCAGATCGCCGTCGAGGTGTACGGCGGCCCGCTGCTGAACTCCTGGCTGGACCGCGACCTCGGCCTGTCCGGCCGGATCGTGCTGCGCGACGGCCGCGAGCGCCTGGTCTTCGTCGACCGGCCGCTGCTGCGGGTGCCGCAGTTGGCGATCCACCTGGACCGCGCGGTCAACGAGGCCGGGCTGCAACTGGACAAGCAGCAGCACATGACCCCGATCTGGGGCCTCGGCCCGGTCGACGAGGGCGCGCTGATCCGATTCGTGGCCGAGGAGGCCGGGGTGCCCGCCGGCGACGTCACCGGGTGGGACCTGATGGTCCACGACGTGCAGAAGCCGAGCTACCTCGGCCGCGATCGCGAACTGCTCGCCGCACCGCGCCTGGACAACCTGCTGTCGGTGCACGCGGGGCTGGCCGCGCTGCTCGCCGCCGCGCACGAGGGGGCGGCGCACATCCCGGTACTCGGCGCGTTCGACCACGAGGAGACCGGCAGCGACTCCACCACCGGCGCGGGCGGGCCGCTCCTGGAGACGGTGCTGACCCGGATCGTCAGCGGGCGCGGCGGCTCGCTCGACGACCGCGCGCGGGCGTTCGCCGACTCGTTCCACCTCTCCAGCGACGTCGGGCACGCGGTACACCCGAACTACGTCGGTCGACACGAACCGGGCCACCACCCCGTACCCAACGGCGGCCCGATCCTCAAGGTCAACGCCAATCAGCGCTACGCGACCGACGCGCGCGGTCGGGCCGTGTGGACCGCCGCGTGCGAGCGTGCGGGGGTGCCGGCGCAGGTCTTCGTGGGGATCAACTCCCTTCCCTGCGGCACCACGATCGGCCCGATCACCGCGACCCGCCTCGGCATCGAGACCGTGGACGTCGGCGCGGCGTGCCTGTCGATGCACTCCTCGCGCGAACTCTGCGGCGCCGACGACCCGTTCCTGCTCGCCTCGGCCGCCGCGGCGTTCCTGGAGGGCTGAGCACGAGCACCCGGGGAGCGGCCGCGATGCGCGCGGCCGCTCCCCGGATCCGCGGCTACGTGTGCGGCAGGCGGAATTTGCGGACCCGGTGGGCCGAGGACTCGACCACGGTCAGGTACAGGTCCTCGTCCATGTCGGCCACCACCGCCACCGCGGCCGGCTCCTCCAGACCGGTGAGCAGGGTCGACACGAACCCGTCCGAGGGGTCGTAGCGCCGCACGGCGCCGTTGTAGGTGTCCGCGACCACCACCGAGCCGTCCGGCAACGTGTCCACGCCCAGCGGGTGTTGGAACAGCGCGTGCTCGGCCGGGCCGTCGCGCAGCCCGAAGTCGAACAGGCCGCGCCCGACCACCGTCTCGATGCCGCCGTCCACGAGCCGGCGCAGCGCCGAACTCTCCGCGTCCACCAGCCACAACGTGTGGCCGTCGGGGGAGACCGCCAGGCCCGAGGGCTGGGCGAGGCAGGCGGTGTCCACCGGGCCGTCCTCCATGCCCTCGTCGGTGGTGCCGGCCAGCACCCCGACCCCCTCGCCCACCGGGTCGAACTCCCAGAGCTGGTGGACCCCGGCCATCGCCACGATGATCCGGCCGCCGAACCACGCCACGTCCCACGGGCTGGAGAGGTCGATCGTGCGGGCCGCGCCGTGGTCCTCCGCGCCGCGGCGGCGCTGCCGGCCCGTGCCCGCGACGGTCCGGATCGACCCGGTGGCCAGCGAGACGCCGCGCAGCGCGTGGTTGGCGGTGTCGGCGACCACCACGTCGTAGCGCACGTGTGCGGCCACCTCGGGCGGCAGCAGCGCCATGCCGTGCGGCTCGGCCAGCATCGCGTGCCGGGGTCCGCCGTCGAGCAGCCCGCGCCGCCCGGTCCCGATCCGGCGCAGCACCGTGCGCCCGTCGTCGGAGAGTTCGGCGAGCGAGTGGTGGCCGGTGTCGGCGACCAGGAGCGCCCCCGACGGCAGCCGGAGCACCTGGCCCGGGAAGCGCAGGTCGGTGCGCGGGGTCTCGGGCCGGTCGACCTCCTCGGCGGACCGGCGCAGCGTGCCCTTGCCGTCGTGCTCGGCGACCAGGTCGGCGATCAGCGTCTCGATCTCGCCCGCGTGACCCTCGCCGGACAGTTGCGCGACCACGTAGCCCTCGGGATCGACGACCACCAGGGTCGGCCAGGCGTGCACCGCGTACTGCTTCCAGGTGCTCAGCTCCGGGTCGTCCAGGACCGGGTGGCACACCTCGTGCCGCTGTACCGCGCACACCACCGTGCCGTGTTCCGCCTCGTGTTCGAACTTGGGCGAGTGCACGCCGATCACGGTCAGCACGTCGCGGTGGCGATCCTCCAGGCCGCGCAACTCGGCCAGCACGTGGTGGCAGTTCACGCAGGCGGAGGTCCAGAAGTCCAGCAGCACGATCCGCCCGCGCAGCGCGGCCAGCGTCGGGCCCGGGCCGGCGGTGTTGATCCAGCCTCCGGAACCGGACAACTCGGGGGCCCGGACCCTGGCTCGACGCGCGGTGCTGCTCATGATTCGAAGTGAACCATCCACCTCGGTCGCGAGCCGCCGGCCCGCGCGGGTACGGGCCGCACCCCACCCAACCGGGTGTATCCGTACCGCCGCACGCCGGCGTGCCGAAGACGACTGAACGCCGCCATATCGGGCAGTCTGCCGACAAGGTGAGGCGACCGTGGAGGCACCAGTGTTCGGGGACGAGTACGACGGCAGCACCCAGCTCTACCCGGGGATTCCGCCCGGCCGCTATCTCGTGCGGGAGAAGATGTTCGCGATCGGCGACGACTTCTGGGTCACCACCGAGGACGGGGAGAAGGTCTATCTGGTCGACGGCAAGGCACTGACCCTGCACGACCGGCTGGAGCTCAAGGATTCCGCCGGCACGGTGTTGGCGACCGTGAAGAAGAAGATCGTCAGCATCCATCATTCGATGAAGGTGCAGGACGCGACCGGCGAGACGGTCGCCACGGTGCGCAAGAAGATGTTCACCCCGCTGCACGAGGCGTTCACGGTGGAACTCGCGGTCGGGGCCGAACTCACGGTTCGCGGCGACATGTTCCACCACGAGTACGGGATCTCCGGACCGAACGGGCCGGTCGCGCAGATCACCCGCAAGTGGCTGCGGGTGCGGGACACCTACGGCATCGACATCGCGCCCGGCTGGGATCATGCGTTGATCATCGCGATCGCGGTGTGCGTGGACCGGTTGAGCGACGACGAGGACTGAGCCCGCGTGGAGCCCGCCGACCCGCCGACCGCCGACGGTTCGGCGGGTTCGGCATAGAACCGCCCGCCCCCACACGTCTGTTCGGGTGAAAGGGGGCACGGTTGAGATCCCAACGGGAAGAAGACGAGTTCCGCGTCTTCGTCGAGGCCCGGCGGACGGCTCTGGTGCGCACCGCGTACCTGCTGTGCGGCGATCGCGACGAGGCCGAGGACCTGGCCCAGGCCACGCTGACCAAGGCGTATACGTCCTGGACCCGCGTGTCCGCGGCGCAGAGCCCCGACGCCTACGTGCGGCGGATCATGGTGAACACCCATCTGTCCCGGATCCGGGTCCGCCGGGTGACGCACTTCCTCACCGACCGGCTGCCGGATCGGGCCGGGCCCGACTCGATCGGCGCGGTGGCCGAACGCAGCGTGCTGATGGCCGCGTTGGGCCGGTTGCCGGCGGGTCGGCGGGCGGCGGTGGTGCTGCGCTACTGGGAGGACCGTCCGGAGTCCGAGGTCGCGCAGATCCTCGGTTGTGCGGTCGGTACGGTGCGAAGCCAGACGTTCAAGGGACTCGCCCAACTTCGCAGGGATCCCCAACTGACCGATCTGTTCCCGGAACAGACGGAATCCCCCTCGACTTCGGATACGGAGGTGCGGCCATGGCCGACGACGGCACCGCACTGAGGGAGGCGTTCATGGCAGAGATCGAGGCGGCGCGGTTGACCCCGCCGACGGCCGACGCGGCGATCCGCGACTCGCGCAAGCGCCGTTGGCGCGGGTTCACGTTCGGCGCGGCGACGGTGACCGCGCTGGTGTTGGGCGGCGGCGGCGCGGTGATCGCGGGGGGTGTGCTGGACGAGGACGGCAATTCCAACGACATCGTCTCCGTCGATGCCGGCACCCGCCCTCCCGGTGCTTCGCCCGACATCGTGGGCACGGGCGTGGTGGCGGGGAGGTCGTGGACGTACCGGGCCTGGACGGAGGGTCCCGAGCGCACCTGCTTCGAGGAAGTCGAGAAGCATTTCGTCGGAGACTTCGGGACGGCGTGCGACGTCCGCCCGGGGCGGACCGCGAAGGACAAGGCGAACGACCACAACCGGTTCGGCGGCGGCGGCTCCCTCGGCCCCGTCGAGGGCGAGAAGGATCTGTACGCGGCGGCGTTCCAGGCCGAGGTCTCCCCCGACGTCGCCTATCTGGAGGTCACCTGGCGGGGGCACAAGGACCCGGTGGTGATCCACCCCGTGCAGATCGACCCCGAGACGCGCGTCTACGTCCTGGTCGTGACCGCACGCAAGGCGACGCCCGCGTACGAACTCAAGGCGTACGACGCGGCGGGCAAGGAGATCAAGAACATCTACCTGTGAAGCCGGGCCCACGGCATCGCGCCGCGGGCCGGCTCCCGACGAATTCCGCGGCTCAGAACACCCGGTTCTGCAGGACCGGGAAGTCCTCGCGGGTCTTGGCGACCAGCGCCGGGTCGATCTCGGCGGTCAGCACGGTCTGTTCGGTCCCCGCCTCGGCGACGATCTCGCCCCACGGGTCGATCACCATGCTGTGCCCGCCCATCGCCTGACCGCCCTGCTCGCCGGTGACGTTGCAGGCGAGCACGAACATCTGGTTCTCGATCGCGCGGGCGCGGGACAACACGCGCCAGTGCTCGACCCGCCGCGCCGGCCACGCGGCGGGCAGCACCAGCACCTCCGCGCCCGCGTCCAGGATGCGCCGGAACAACTCCGGGAAGCGCAGGTCGTAGCACGTCGCCAGGCCCACCTCGGCCCACGGCATGCGGACCTGCGCGGTCTCGGTGCCGCGCGAGATCAGCGCGGCCTCGCCGCCGGTGAAGCCGAAGCGGTGGATCTTGCGGTAGGTGCCTCGCAACGCGCCGTCGGGGTCGAAGACCAGCGACGTGTTGTAGAGGTTGTCGTCCGGGCCGCGTTCGATGATGCTGCCGGCGTGCAGCCAGACGCCGGCGTCGCGCGCCGCGCGGCCCATCGCCTGGGCCACCGGACCGCGTACCCCCTCGGCGTCCGTCTCCCAGTCGTCGTAGACCCAACCCGTGTGCAGCCACAGTTCCGGCAGCACCACGAGGTGGTCGCCGCGTCGGCCTCGGACCAGCGCGGTCACCTCGGCCAGGCGCTCGCGGGCGGGCACCGCCGGGTCGACGTCGAGTTGTACGAGCGAAACGCGCACTTTCCCCTCACCTACACCGCTTGCTTCCCGCGAACGGGCTGACCGCAGGATCTTTGGCAGCGTAACGTGCCTGCCAGGATCCCGGACCACGTCAAAGCAACGGTCGCTCCCCTCCATTCGACCGGTGACGCAGCGACGAGAGGTAGTACGTGACCATCGACCTGAAAACGCATGTCGACGCCTGGGAGCACTCGGTGCGCTCCCTCAAAGATCTGGTCTCCACCCTGACCGAGGGCCGGTGGAGCAGCCCGACCGAGTGCCCGGGCTGGTCGGTCCGGGACGTGGTGTCCCACGTGATCGGCATCGAGTCGGAACTGCTCGGCGATCCGCGGCCGATCCACACGCTGCCGCGCGATCTCCGACATGTGCACGACGAGTTCAGCCGCTACACCGAGATACCGGTGGACGTGCGGCGCTGCCACACCTCGCCGGAGATGACCGGCGAACTGGAGTACGTGATCCTGCGCCGGCGCCGGATGCTCGACGAGTGCGACCGGGCGCCGGACGACGAGGTGCGCGGCATCATGGGCCGCAGCGTCCCGTACCGCTTCCTGCTCACCCAACGGGTGTTCGACGTATGGGTGCACGAGCAGGACGTGCGGCGCGCGATCGCGGAGCCCGGCAATCTGGACTCGCCGGCCGCGCTGATCACCCGCGACTTCCTGCTCGCCGGGCTGGCCCGGGTGGTGGCCAAGGACGCCAAGGCGCCGGCGGGCGCGTCCGTGGTGTTCGACGTGACCGGGCCGGTGGAGTTCATGCGCACGGTCACGGTGGACGAGAACGGCCGGGGCCGGCTCGACGGCCGGGTCCCGCTGGGGCCGCTGGTGTCGATCGCCACCGACTGGGAGACGTTCGTGCGGTTGATGTGCGGTCGGGTCGCGCCGAACCGGGCCGAGGTGCGGATCGAGGGCGACCCCGACCTCGCGCAGCGCATCCTGGGCAGCATGGCCGTCACGCCCTGAGCCGTCGCCCGCCCGCGAGGATGTCCGGAGTGCGGTGGGGCGATCGGGCGCGGCCTCAGCCCGCGTCGGACACGCTCTCGCGCTCGGGCACGCGCCGGGCCACCACGCACACCGGTTCGGGCCGCCGTTCGCGGCCCGCGGCCTTGCGGGCGTAGCGCAGCACCTGTACGACACCCAGGAGCAGCGGCACGGCCTGCACCGCCATCGCCACGCGGTACGCGTTCAGGCCGTGCTCGCCGCCGCCGGGCTCGACCAGGTCCAGGACCAGGCCGATGGCGAACAGGCACAGGGTGGCGGCGGCGAATCCGCCGACGTTGACGATGCCGGACACGGTGCCCAGGCGCTGCGGCGGATTGCCCGCCCGGGCGAACTCCATGCCGACCAGGGACAACGCGCCGCCGGGCCCGATCACCAGGGCCAGCAGGACCAGGAGCCACAGCGGCGAGGGTTCGCTCGGGATCAGTACCGCAGCCCAGGCCGCGACGGCGAGCACGGGCTGTCCCACGCACAACACGAGCCGGCTGCCCGGCCGGCGGGTCACCAGCGGGCCGACCACCAGGCACGCGAGCATGTTGATCACGATCGCGACGGTGAGCAGCGCGCTCGCGGCCCCCTTGGACAGGCCCTGGCCCTCGACCAGGAACGGGAAGCCCCAGAGCATCAGGAACACCTGCGGCAGGCATCCGCAGGCCCAGTGCGCCCACAGGCCGAGCCGGGTGCCGGGCTCCGCCCACGCGGCGCGCACCTGGGACCACATGCCGGGACCGCCCGCCGGCCGGGTGCGCACCGAACCGCCGGGGTTGTCGCGCAGTACGAGCAGGAGCACCACCAGGACCAGCACGCCGACCCCGGCCGAGACGGCGAAGGTGCGGCTCCAGCCGAACGCGTGCAGCGCCCCGGCGAGCGGGGTGGCGCCGGCCAGGTTGCCGGCCATCCCGAGCAGCGCGGTCAACTGGGTCAGCACCGCGACCCGGTTCGGCGGGAACCACACCGCCACCACGCGCAGCACGCTCACGAAGGTCATCGCGTCGCCCATGCCGACCAGGACCCGGGCGAGCACCGCGCCAGGGAAACCGTGCGCGAAGGCGAAGGTGAACTGTCCCGCCGTCATCAGCACCAGACCGCACCCGAGCACCCGCTTGGCGCCGAACCGGTCGGTGAGCGCGCCGACGGGTATCTGCAGGCCCGCGTAGACGAGCAGTTGCAACATCGGGAAGAGGGAGAGCTGCGACGCGGAGACGTGGAAGCGCTCCTGGGCCTCGATCCCGGCGACCCCGAGGCTGCTGCGATGGAACACCGCGACGACGTACACCGAGGCCGCCACCGCCCACATGATCCAGGCGATTCGGCCGCCGAGCCGGGTGGGCACTGGGTCCGCGGTTGGCTTCACAGTACACATACATTATCGGACGCCGTCGGACATACGTCCGGCCGGGCCCCGAACAGGGCCCGGCCGGACGAAGTCCGCAACCCGCGGATCAGCCGCGTACGAACAGCAACTTCGGCCGCTCCAGCATCTGCGCCACGTCGGCCAGCACGCGCGAGCCCAACTCGCCGTCCACCATGCGGTGGTCGAACGACAACGACAGCGTGGTCACCTGCCGGGGCTTGACCTTGCCCTTGTGCACCCACGGCTGCTCGCGAATCGCGCCCACCGCCAGGATCGCGGCCTCGCCCGGGTTGAGGATCGGGGTGCCGCCGTCCACCCCGAACACACCCACGTTGGTGATGGTGACCGTGCCGCGGGCCAGGTCGGCGGGCGAGGTGCGGCCCTCCCGCGCGGTGGCCACCAGCTCGGTGAGCGCGCCGGCGAGCGCGGTCAGGCTCTTGCCGCCCGCGTCCTTGATGTTCGGCACGATCAGACCGCGCGGGGTGGCCGCGGCGATGCCCAGGTTGATCCGGTCCCGGACGACGATCTCCTGGTTCGCCTCGTCCCAGGAGGCGTTGATCTCCGGGTGCCGGGCGATCGCCACCAGCAGCGCCCGGGCGACCAGGAGAAGCGGGCTCACCTTGGTGCCCGCGAAGTCGGGCAGCTCGCGCAGCTTGCGCACGAGTTTGACGGTGCGGGTCACGTCCACCGTCACCCACTCGGTGACGTGCGGCGCGGAGAACGCGCTGGCCACCATCGCCTGCGCGGTGGCCTTGCGCACGCCCTTGACCGGGATGCGCCGCTCGCCGGCGATCGTCTCGCCCGGTCCGGTCGCCCGGAACGGCTGCGCCGCGGGCGCGGGCGTCGGGCGGGCGGCGGCGTGCACGTCCTCGCGGGTGACGGTGCCGCCGGGGCCGGAGGGCTGTACCGACGCGAGGTCCACGCCCAGGTCCCGGGCCAGCTTGCGGACCGGCGGCTTGGCGAGGGCGAGGGAGCCGCCGGCGGGGGCGGGGCGGGCCGCTCCGTTCGTCGGCGCCACGGAGTCGGTCCTGCGGGGTCGCCGTTTGCCGCTGCTGGTGCGTACGCCGTAGCCGACGAGCACCGCCGTGCGGGTCTCCTTGCCCTTCTCCTTGGCCGCCTCCTCGGTCGGGGCCGGCGCGACGCTCGGGGCCGGCGCATCGGCGACCGGCTCGGCGACCGGCTCCGGGACGAGGTCGGCCGCGAGGGCCTGCTCCCGCTCCGGCTCGGCCGCGGCCACGGCGGTGCCCGCGGGCGCGACCGCGATGATCGGCGCCCCGACCGCGACCGTGTCGCCCTCGGCGGCCAGCAGTTCGGTCACCACCCCGTCGTACGGACACGGCAGCTCGACCAGCGCCTTCGCCGTCTCCACCTCGACCATGACCTGGCCGTCGTGCACCGCGTCGCCGACCTTGACGTGCCAGACGACGATGTCGGCCTCCTCCAGGCCCTCGCCGACGTCGGGCATCAGGAACTTCTTCACCTCGGACACGGGGTTCCTCACCAGGCCAGGGAGCGGTCGACGGCATCGAGCACACGGTCGAGGTCGGGGAGGTACTCCTCCTCGACACGGGACGGCGGATACGGCGTGTGATAGCCGCCGACCCGCAACACCGGTGCCTGAAGGTGGTAGAAGCAGCGCTCGGTGATGGTCGCGGCCACCTCCGCGCCGATGCCCAGGAACGACGGGGCCTCGTGGACGACCACCAGGTGTCCGGTGCGCTTGACCGACTCCTCGATCGTGTCGAAGTCCAGCGGGGACACCGAGCGCAGGTCGATCACCTCCAACTCGCGCCCCTCCTCGGCGGCCGCGGCGGCGGCCTCCAGGCAGGTGGCCACCATCGGGCCGTAGGCGACCAGGGTGCACGCGTCGCCGGAGCGCACCACGCGGGAGTCGTACAGCGGTCCGGGGGCCGCGGCGGTGTCCACCTCGGCCTTGGTCCAGTAGCGCCGCTTGGGCTCCAGGAAGATCACCGGGTCGTCGGAGGCGATCGCCTGCTGGATCATCCAGTAGGCGTCCACCGGGTTCGAGCACGAGACCACGCGCAGGCCTGCGGTGTGCGCGAAGTACGCCTCCGGCGACTCGCTGTGGTGCTCGACCGCGCCGATGCCGCCGCCGAACGGGATGCGGATCACGATCGGCAGCCGCACGTAGCCCAGGGAGCGGGCGTGCATCTTGGCGAGCTGGGTGACGATCTGGTCGAAGGCGGGGAAGACGAAACCGTCGAACTGGATCTCCACGACCGGCCGGTAGCCCGCGAGGGCGAGGCCGATCGCGGTGCCGACGATGCCGGACTCGGCCAGCGGGGTGTCCACCACCCGGTCCTCGCCGAAGTCCTTCTGCAGGCCGTCGGTGACCCGGAAGACACCACCGAGCTTGCCGATGTCCTCGCCCATGATCAAAACCTTGGGGTCGCTCTCCAGGGACCTGCGCAGTCCCGTGTTGAGCGCCTGCACCATCGACATCTGACGGGTCGTGCCCGTCGACTGTGCGGGAGCCATCAGTGCCCGTCCTCCCCGGCGTCGACGAAGGACGCGTGATAAGCCTCGAACTCGGCCCGTTCCCGTTCCACGAGCGGGTGCGACTCGGCATAGACATTCGCGAACATGGAGGCCGGATCCGGGTCCGGCATGGTGCGCACGCCATTGCGCACGCGCTTGCCCAATTCCTCGCTCTCCGCCTCCAGATCGGCGAAGAACCCGGGGTCGCCGATGCCCTGCTTGTGCAGGAACGCCTTGAGGCGTTCGATCGGGTCCTTGAGCTTCCACTCCTCGAGTTCCGCGCTCAACCGATAGCGGGTCGGGTCGTCGGAGGTGGTGTGCGCGCCCATGCGGTAGGTGAACGCCTCGACCAGCATCGGGCCCTCGCCGCGCCGGGCCCGGTCCAGGGCCGCCCTGGTCACCGCCAGGCACGCGAGCACGTCGTTACCGTCGACCCGAACTCCGGGAAAGCCGAATCCGGCGGCACGCCGATACAGCGGCACCTTCATCTGGCGTTCGGTGGGTTCGGAGATCGCCCACTGATTGTTCTGGCAGAAGAACACCACGGGGGCGTTGAACACGGCCGCGAAGGTGAATGCCTCGTTGACGTCGCCCTGGCTGGAGGCGCCGTCGCCGAAATAGGTGACGACCGCGCCATCGGTTCCCTCGCGCTGCATGCCCATCGCGTATCCGACGCCGTGCAGACTCTGTGCGCCGATGACGATCGTGTAGAGATGGAAATTGTTCTCGCGTGGATCCCAACCGCCGTTGTTGACGCCGCGGAACATCCCGAGCAGATTCAGCGGATCGACACCGCGACACCATGCGACGCCGTGTTCACGGTACGTGGGAAACACATAGTCGTTCGAACGCAGCGCGCGCCCCGAACCGATCTGCGCGGCCTCCTGGCCGAGCAGGGAGGCCCACAGGCCCAACTCGCCCTGCCGCTGGAGGGCGGTGGCCTCGGCGTCGAAGCGGCGCACCAGCACCAGGTCGCGGTACAGCGCCAGGTATTCGTCGTCCGAGAGATCGACCGCGTAATCCGGATGCTCGACCCGCTCGCCCTCCGGGGTGAGCAACTGGATCAGCTCGGGACCGGCTCCGGAATCGGGCGGAAACAATGTCCCGTCCGTACTGTCCACTGCCACGTTCTCTCCTCCGTCTGTCCGGTCCGCGGGGTCGCCGTGGACCGGGTCCGGATCGCCGGGCCCGGTTCCGCGCGGGGTGTGCGCGGCTACCTTGATGTGCAGACACGGCGATTGGTGGCTGTACTTCCTAGGATTTCCTAGGAATTCCCGAGTGAATCCGGGAGGCGCCTGCGCACAGGCATGCGGTTCGGAAACCGCACACCGCAACGTTACCCATCGGTCCGGCCGGGACGTAGTGGCGACCGGCCCGAACGTGGCGGCCCCCTTTGTGGTTCTCCGACAAATGGCCGGCATGTCGGACCCGAACCGCCCGTGCGGCGGCATCACAGAGCGACCGCCGAGAGTGCGTGGGAACCTGTACAAGTGACTGATCAGGGAAGCATCCGGGTATTTCTCCTCGATGATCACGAAGTGGTACGCCGGGGCGTCCACGAGTTGTTGTCGATCGAGGCGGACATCGACGTGGTCGGCGAGGCCGGCACCGCCGCCGAGGCGCTGGTGCGCATCCCGGCGACCCGGCCGCAGGTCGCGGTGCTCGACGTCCGACTGCCGGACGGCAGCGGGGTCGAGGTGTGCCGCGAGATCCGCTCGCAACTACCCGACGTGCGCTGTCTGATGCTCACCTCGTTCTCCGACGACGAGGCGCTGTTCGACGCGATCATGGCGGGCGCGTCCGGCTACGTGCTCAAGGACATCCGCGGCTCGGACCTGGTCGGCGCGGTCCGCGACGTGGCCGCGGGCAGGTCCCTGCTCGACCCGGCGGCCACCGCCCGCGTGCTGGAACGGCTGCGCGGCGGCGATCGCGGCGACGAACGCCTGGCCGCGCTCAGCGAGCAGGAGCGCCGGATCCTGGACCTGATCGGCGAGGGCATGACCAACCGCCAGATCGGCGCCGAGATGCACCTGGCCGAGAAGACGGTCAAGAACTACGTCTCCAGCCTCCTGGCCAAACTCGGCATGGAACGCCGCACCCAGGCCGCCGCGTACGTGGCCCGCCAAAAAGCCGAGAAGCGCCGGTAGCCGACGGCGCCGCCATCGGGTCCGGAGCAAGGGCACGGGGCCGACGGCCGGGCCCCGATCGCGGGGTCCGGCCGGGTGGGCGTGCGGGTCAGTTTTCCGCGGACTTGATGAGGGGTTCGGGGATGGGGGGCTCGTCGATTTCGACCTCGATGCGGACCGAGTCGGTCGGGTGCGGGTCGGGCTTGGGGGCGGTGCCGTTGGTGCCGTTGGTGCCGTTGGTGTTGGACAGGAGTTGGCGGGCTATGCCGAGGCCGGTGCCGCCCATGGTGAGGGCCTTGGCGAAGAGGTCGCCCAGGCCGTCGCCGCCGTTGAGCAGGACCATGTGGTCGACGTTGCCGAACGCCTCGGCGCCGGCGCGGACGATCTCCGGCCAGTTCTCGGCGAGTTGCTGGGCGACCACGGCCTCCTGGTTCTCCGCGAGCGCCGCCGCGCGGGCCGCGATGGCCGCCGCCTCGGCGAGACCCTTGGCCTTGGCCGCCTCGGCCTGCGCCTTGCCGGTGGCCAGCGTGGCCTCGGCGGCGGCCAGACCGCGTACCTTGGTCGCCTCCGCGTCGGCGATCGCGGCCAGTTCGGTCTCGCGGGCGTTCGCCTCGGCCGCCGAGATCCGCGCGTCGCGCTCGGCCTGGGCCCGGGTGCGGATCTCGTACGCCTTCGCGTCGGCCGGCTTGCGTACGTCCGCCTGGAGCTGTTGCTCGCGCCGCATGGCCTCCAGCTCGGCGACCCGGGTCTCCTGGACCACCACCTCCTGCTTGGCGGCGGCGTCGGCCAGCGGGCCCGCCTGCGCCGCGCGCGCGGTGGCCTCGTCCCGCTCGGCCTGGTAGCCGGCCTGCTGGATCTCACTGTCCCGGGTGGCCTGGGCCATCCGCGCCTTGGCCTCCTGCTCGGCCTCGGTGGCCTTGCGGGTGGCCAGCGCCTCGGCGATCCGCGCGTCGCGGACCACCGCCGCGGTGTGCGGCGCGGCCATGTTCTTGATGTAGCCCGTCGGGTCCTCGATCTCCTGGATCTGCAGGCTGTCCACGATCAGCCCGAGCTTTTCCATGTCCGACCCCGACGCCGCGCGCACATGCGCGGTGAGCTTCTCCCGGTCCCGGATCATGTCCTCGACGGTCAGCCCGCCGACGATCGAGCGCAGATGGCCGGCCAGCACCTTGCGGACCCGGGACTCCATCTGCTTCTGCTGGTCCAAAAAGCGCCTGGCCGCGTTGGCGATCGAGACGTAGTCGTCGCCGATCTTGAAGATGACCACACTCTGCACCCGCAGCGGGATGCCCTGCGTGGTCACACATTCGACGCTGAGCTCGGCCTCGTTCAGGTCGAGCGAGAGCTTGCGTACGGCCTGCACGAACGGCAGGACGAGCGTGCCGCGCCCGGTGACGATGCGAAACCCCATGCCCTCGCCGAGTCCCTCGGTGTGATGCCGGGAACCGGAGATGACCAGCGCCTCGTTGGGCTCGGCGACGCGCCACATGAGCTTGAAGACCACGACCAGGACGATGAGCAGACCGAGCACGATGAGCACGGTGTAGAGCACGGAGCATTCCCCCTTCGGCCTGACTCGGAGTGTCCTCGCCGGGCCGAAGGCCGCCAAGAGGGAGCTCCCCAGGGGCAGTTGCCGCCCGTCGCGAAGCCGGGCCGCGCCGAACCGCGGCTCAGCCGAAGGCCGACGCCACGTACACCGTGCGCGGCGGCAGATACTCCACGATCACCACCAACTCCCCCACGGCGTGCTCCTCCCCGGGCAGCGCGGAGTACGCGAGGAACGCCTCCACCCCACCGCGTACCTCGATCATGACCTCGCCCACCAGACCGGGGCCGATTCCCCCGGTGACCTTGCCGCGTTTGCCGACCATGTCGCCCATTGTGTGGCCCGGTCGCCGACTCGGTGCCGCCGGGCGCGATCCGGCCCGCCCACCCGGGGCGGGTGGGCGGGCGGACCGGTGCCGGCGGTGTCAGCCCAGGAGCGTGGTGCCCTCGTCCGAGCCCTCGCGCAGGCGCGAGCGCATGAACGGCAGGATGCCGCGGTGCAGGATCGCCCGGCGCCATTCCTCGCGCGCCAGGTACACCTCGACCTCCCCGGTCGGCCGCGCCCGGTTGCGCGCGGCCACCGCGAGCATGGCGAGTCCCCCGATCGCCGCCGCCCCGAGCGAGATGCCGATCGCCGCGATCGAGGCGAGTTGCATCGTGTGCTGCATGCCCGGGTCGTCCATCGTGAGCGGCAACAGCACGTAGCCCACGATCAGGAAGACGACCGCCGAGATGCCGGCCACGATCACCGCCATCGCCGTGGCGAGGGCGAACCAGCCGAAGCTCTCGCCGGCCTCGATCATCGAGGCGCCGAAGTCCGGTCGGATGCCCGACTCGAAACGCTGCTCCGTACGTTCGTACCGGTCGTATTCGTCGCGCGCCGTCTCGGCGATCGACGGGGTCGCGTCCAACGTGGCCGTCCGCAGTTGCTCGACGTTCAGGTTGGGTACCGCCGCGAGACCGGAGAGGGTTTCCTCCAGGTGCAGTGCGTCGTCGACGAACTGCTCGTACTGGCGGCGGTGCTCGTCACTTCCAAACCAGTGTTGCATCGGATCCCCCGAATGAGGCCGCGCGGGCGTTTCCCGCGTCCGCCGGGCCCGTCAGGGGACCCGTGCAAGCTGTCGGTGGATCAACGACCCGCAAAAGCACCTGACGGTGTCGAGGCGGATACCTATTGATGATAGGGTGCACCTCCGCCTTTTGGGCAGGGAGTTCCCTACGACGGTCACTCGTCCCCGGGGTCGGCGGCCAGGTCGCCCAGGTCGTACACCCGGCCCTGCGTCTCCTCCAACGCGCTGGGCAGCACGCCCGGTTCGGGGGTGGCCAGCGGCAACCGCGCGACCAGGCACGGGCCGCCGAGGTAGATCCCGCCGTCGAGGTTGACCACCTGACCGTCCGCGTACACGCGCGGTCCGGCGATCGTGGAGGGGTCCTCGCCCGTCTGGTAC
Organism: Embleya australiensis; assembly: GCF_051903075.1. Lineage (NCBI taxonomy): Bacteria > Bacillati > Actinomycetota > Actinomycetes > Kitasatosporales > Streptomycetaceae > Embleya > Embleya australiensis. The sequence goes on along the minus strand of NZ_CP182422.1, from coordinate 3,895,573 downwards.
GGGATCGGGGTGTGTCCGTGCACGATCCGCCGCCCGCCCAGTTCGCTGAGCAGATCGGCCGCCGCGTACGGGCCGACCTCGCCCATGAACGCGCCGCGCCGGGTCAGGTTGCGGAACAGGTCCCACCACGAGAGCGGGTCCGGCTCGCGCAGTATGTCCGCGACGGCGCCGTCCACCTCCTCGATGGTGTCGCCGTATTCGAGGTAGGCGTTGCTGTCGGAGTGGATCAGCAGGTGCCCGTCGACCACCGCGGCCACCGGCTGCCCGGCCAGCCAGTCGGCCTGTTCGTCGGTGAAGCGCTCCAGGTCGGACTGCATGCCGCCGTTGCGCAGCCAGATCTCGCGGAAGGTGGTCGAGCCGCCCGCGACCGGCACCGGGTGATCACCGAAGCGGAACACGCCCAGGAGCAGGATCTCGTGGTTGCCGAGCAACATCCGGGTGCTGCCGCCGGCCTCGGCCGACTCACGGGCCAGCGACATGGCCAGTTCGACCACGCCGATGCCGTCGGGGCCGCGGTCGGTGAAGTCGCCGAGGAACCACAGGCGCGAGCGTCCGCCGCTCCAGTGCGCGTCCTCGTCGATCAGGTCCCGGGCGCGCAGGGCGGCCTTGAGCTCCTCCAGATGACCGTGGACGTCGCCGACCACGTACAGCGGGGCGTCCTGCTCCGCCGCGGCGCCCGTGGGGGCCGGTGTAGCCGAGACGTTGCTCACCAGAAGGGTCCTTTCTTCAGATCGGCACCACCGTACGGCGGCGGTTCCGACACCCGGTTGTGAACCAAGACGCACAACAGCCGGGTTCGGCTGCGGCTCACCCGGTCCGATTCGGATGATTCCTGGACCGTATCTCTCGTGCGGGCACGGTGGAACGGACCACGCTCAATTGTGCGTGGACCCGCGACCGTGTACCCCGGCGCCCCCACCCCCGGGTGCGGCCGGGCACCGGGCGGCGGATCGGGTCGAACACACCGGTCAGCGGCGCGTGGAGGAATCCCGGACGGAGAGCCGGGTGGGCACGGTGCGCTGGGCGGGCAGCAGCGGCCCCGCCCCGGCGTCCTCGATCACCCCGACGAGCAGTTCCACCGCCCAGGCGCCGGCCAGGGCCGGTTGCAGGCTCAGCGAGGTCACCGACGGGTCGGCCCCCTCGCCGCAGCAGGCCAGGAGCAGATCGTCGGGCACCCGCAGGGCACGCTCGCGGGCCGCGTCCAACAACTCGGCCGCACAGCCCTCGTGCAGACCGAACACCGCGTCGGGCCCCCGGTCGAGCAGGCGGGCGGCGGCGGCCCGGCCCGCGCCGGGGGTGCGGGCCTCGTACTCCTCGGTGATCGCCGGCACACCCCGGTCCGCGCACCACGCCCGATAGCCCGCGACCCCCTTGTCGGCCCCGGGCCCGTCGGCGGCGGCGAGCAGGCCGATCCAGCCGGCGCCCGCGTCGGCGAGATGGTCGAGTACCGAACGCACGGCCGCCACGTGGTCGTTGTCCACCCAACCGTAGACCGGGGTGGAGCCGGGGTGGCCGCCGCTGACCACGGGCACGCCCCGACGCAGCAGCTCGTGCACGAGCGGATCGTCGTCGGCGGGGTCGACGACGATGGTGCCGTCGAGCGCGACGTTGCCCCAGACGTCGTGCGGCGAGGACGCGGGCAGCACGACGAGCGCGTAGCCCAGGTCGAGCGCGGTCGCGGTGGCCGAGCGCACCAGCTCGGCGAACCAGGCGAACTCGGTGAGCGCGAACGGCTCGGTCGAGCGCATGGTCGTGGTCAGCCCGAGCAACCCCGACCGGCCGGTGCGCAGGGTGCGCGCGGCGGCCGACGGGCGGTAGCCCAGCCGGTCGGCGACCTCGCGCACGTGCACACGGGTCGTGTCGGGCAGTCGGCCCTTGCCGTTGAGCGCGTCGGAGACGGTCGTGATCGACACCCCGGCAGCCGCTGCGACGTCCCGGATGCCCACCCGGATCCGCCGCCCCACACGCGGTACATCTGGCGCTGTCATCGTCACGACACTAGGGCGAATGGGCCGCCCTGGCCGGGTTCATGTCATTGCTTTACGAAGAAACGTATCGCCCCATACCTGCCCCTGAACGTTCGGCGAAGGGCGCCCTCCGTCCGGGAATCCCCTCCGGGCCGGCGGATCATAGAGTGAGACGACCGGGACGTGCGCCCAGGCACCCCGACCAGTATGCGAGGAGGACGGGCGTGACCGAGCACAACGCCCCAGGCACCGACGACGGCACCACCCCCCGGTTCCGGGCCGCCCTGGCGGCGGTGCCCGCCTACAAGGCGGGTCGACCGCCCGCGCCGGCCGAGGGTCTACCGGCGTACAAGCTCTCGTCCAACGAGAACCCGTACCCGCCGCTGCCCAGCGTGCACAAGGTGGTGGCGGACGCGGTCGGCGAGATAAATCGCTACCCGGACCCGGCGAACGCGGAGCTGGCCGAGACGCTGGCCGAGCGGTTCGGGGTGCCCGCGTCGCACATCGTGGTGGGCAACGGTTCGGTGACCGTGGCCCAGCAGTTGGTCAACGCGACGGCCGGCGAGGGCGACGAGGTCGTCTTCGCGTGGCGCTCGTTCGAGGCGTACCCGATGCTCGTGCTGCTCGCCGGGGCGACGCCGGTGATGGTCCCGCTGCTCGCCGACGAGAGCCACGACCTGGACGCGATGGCCGCCGCGATCACCGAGCGGACCCGACTGGTCTTCGTGTGCAACCCGAACAACCCGACCGGCACGGTGATCCACCGCGCCGAGCTGGAGCGGTTCCTGGACCGGGTGCCGCGCCACGTGGTGGTCGTGCTGGACGAGGCGTACCGCGAGTTCATCCGGGACGAGCGGGTGCCGGACGGGGTCGAGCTGTACCGCGAGCGGCCGAACGTGGTGGTGCTGCGCACGTTCTCCAAGGCGTACGGGCTGGCCGGCCTGCGGGTGGGCTTCGCCATCGCGCACGAGGCGGCGGCCGACGAGCTGCGCAAGACCGGGATGCCGTTCGCGGTGAACCGGCTCGCCCAGGTGGCGGCGATCGCCTCGGTCGGCGCCGAGGCCGAACTCCTGGAGCGGGTCGAGGCGTTGGTCCAGGAGCGGACCCGGGTGCTGGAGACGCTGATCGGCCAGGGCTGGACGGTGTTCGACTCGCAGGCCAACTTCGTCTGGCTGCGGCTCGGCGAGCGCACCGGCGAATTCGCCGCGATGTGCGAGGCGGCCGGGGTGTCGGTGCGCCCGTTCGAGGGCGAGGGCTGCCGGATCACGATCGGTGAGACCGAGGCCAACACGATCTTCCTGGAGCAGGCGGCGCGATTCATGGAGAAGTAGCGCCCGAGAGCCGAAATGAGCCCCTTCGGGCACCCCCCTCCAGGGTGCCCGGAGGGGCTCGCTAGTGTTTGTGAACGGATGCACAAGCTCGACTTTGTGAACCCATTCACAAAGTCGTGCGCGTCGGAACCCGCGCATCCATCCCGGTTCATCCGGGTTCGTCCGGCGGAGTGTCGGGCGAGAGGCGCGGGGACGGCGTGTGCATCGTGAACCAAACGTGCCTCGCGCGCTCGCGGGCGGGGCACGACCGGCGATCAGGAGGAATGAGGGGCCCATGGACCTCGCCGTCGAAACACTCGACGTAGCCCGGTGGCAGTTCGGCATCACGACCGTCTACCACTTCCTCTTCGTGCCATTGACGATGGGTTTGTCCATCCTCGTCGCCTGCCTGCAGACCGCGTGGGTGCGTACCGGCAAGGAGCACTACCTCCGGGCCACCAAGTTCTGGGGCAAGCTCTTCCTGATCAACTTCGCGCTCGGCCTGGTGACCGGCATCGTGCAGGAGTTCCAGTTCGGGATGAACTGGTCCGACTACTCGCGCTTCGTCGGCGACATCTTCGGCGCCCCGCTGGCGATCGAGGCGCTGGTCGCGTTCTTCCTGGAGTCGACCTTCCTGGGGTTGTGGATCTTCGGCTGGGACCGCCTGCCGAAGAAGATCCACCTGGCCACCATCTGGGCCGCCGCGATCGGCACGATCCTGTCGGCCTACTTCATCCTGGCCGCCAACTCGTGGATGCAGCACCCGGTCGGGTACAAGATCAACCCGGAGACCGGCCGTGCCGAGCTGACCGACTTCGTGGCGGTGCTCACCAACAACACCGCGATCGCCGCGTTCCTGCACATCCTCCCGGCCGCGTTCCTGGTCGCCGGCGGCTTCCTGATCGGGATCAGCTGCTGGCACCTGCGCAAGCGCAACGAGGTCGCGGTCTTTCGCCCCTCGCTCCGGCTCGGCCTGTGGGTCTCGGTCCTCGCCGGCGTCGGCCTCGCGCTCACCGGTGACATGCAGGGCAAGCTGATGTACGACCAGCAGCCGATGAAGATGGCCTCGGCCGAGGCGCTGTGGGAGACCTCCAAGCCCGCGCCGTTCTCGATCTTTTCCTACGGCGACGTGCAAAAGGGTCACAACAAGGTCGCCATAGAGGTCCCCGGCGCGTTGTCCTTCCTGGCCAAGAACGACTTCGACGCGGAGTTGCCGGGGATCAACGACCTCCAGGAGCAGTCGGTGGTCAAGTACGGCCCCGGCGACTACCGGCCCAACATCTTCGTCACCTACTGGTCGTTCCGGCTGATGATCGGCGTGGGCATGGTCACCGCGGGCATCGGCCTGATCGGGCTGTGGCTGACCCGGCGCAAGCGGGAGCTGCCGAGCAACCCGTGGGTGTACCGGGTCGGCCTGTGGACCATCGCGTTCCCGTTCGCGGCCAACTCGTTCGGCTGGATCTTCACCGAGATGGGCCGCCAGCCGTGGCTGGTGTTCGGGGTGCTCAAGACCGAGGCGGGAGTGTCGCCGAGCGTGTCCACGGGTGAGGTGCTCACCTCGCTGATCGTGTTCACCCTGCTCTACGGCGCGCTCGCGGTGGTCGAACTCGGCCTGATCCGGCGCTACGTCAAGGCCGGACCCGAACCGATCAAGCCGGCCGCGGACAAGCACCCCGACGATCCGTCGGGCGGGGGCGAGGACGCCGACCGGCCGCTCGCCTTCGCGTACTAGGGGAGAGGGAGAGGGTCATGGGACTCAACGAATTCTGGTTCCTGCTGATCGCCGTGCTCTGGATCGGCTACTTCTTCCTCGAGGGCTTCGACTTCGGCGTCGGCATCCTGACGAAGCTGCTGGCCCGGAACGAGACCGAGCGCCGGGTGCTGATCAACACCATCGGTCCGGTCTGGGACGGCAACGAGGTGTGGCTGATCACCGCGGGCGGGGCGACCTTCGCGGCGTTCCCCGAGTGGTACGCGACCCTGTTCAGCGGCTTCTACCTGCCGCTGCTGCTGATCCTGGTGGCGCTCATCCTGCGCGGGGTGGCGTTCGAGTACCGGGCCAAGCGCGACGAGGACCGCTGGAAGCGCGGCTGGGAGCAGGCGATCTTCTGGGGCTCGCTGGTGCCGGCGTTCCTGTGGGGCGTGGCGTTCGCGAACATCACGCGCGGGGTGAAGATCGACGGGAACAAGGAGTATGTCGGCGACGTGTTCGACCTGCTCAACCCGTACGCCCTGCTCGGCGGCGTGGTCACCACGGCGCTGTTCACCTTCCACGGCGCGGTGTTCGTCGCGCTCAAGACCGACGGCGACATCCGGGGTCGGGCACGCGCGCTGGCCGGGCGCCTCGGCCTGGTCACCGCGGTGCTCGCGGCGGCGTTCCTGATCTGGACCCAGGCCGCGCACGGCAACGGCCGTACGCTGGTCGCGCTGATCGTCGCGGTCGCGGCCCTGGTCGGCGCGCTGGCGATGAACCGGATCGGGCGCGAGGGCTGGGCGTTCGCGATGTCGGGCGTGACGGTGATCGCGGCGGTGGCGATGTTGTTCCTGTCGCTGTTCCCGAGCGTGATGCCCTCCAGCCTGGACCCGGCGTGGGATCTGACCATCCACAACGCGTCCTCGACGCCCTACACGCTGAAGATCATGACCTGGGTCGCCGCCTTCATGACCCCGGTCGTGCTCTGCTACCAGGCGTGGACGTACTGGGTGTTCCGCAAGCGGATCAGCATCAAGAGCATCCCGACCAAGCCGGCGTTCGGGGCGGCGGCGGCCGATCTGGTGGGGAAGTAGGGGTTCGGCGCAGGGGCCGGCGCGCCGCCGGCCCCTGCGCGGCGACCCGACGACGCAACGACGTAGCGAAGAGAGCGGATCGTGAAGCCTGTTGACCCGCGCCTGCTGACCCACGCCCGAGCCACCCGGGGCTTTCTGGCCCTGACGGTGGTGCTGGGCACGGCGGGCGCGGGTCTCGTGCTCGTCCAGGCGGCACTGCTCGCCCGGGTGATCGTGGCGGCCTTCGAGGAGGGCGCCGGGGTCGGCGACCTGTGGCCGGAGCTGGGCCTGCTGGCCGGCGTGGTCGCGGCCCGCTCGGCGATCTCCTGGCTCACCGAGGTGGTCGCGCACCGGACCTCGGCGGCGGTGAAGTCGCAGTTGCGCTCGCGGCTGCTCGCGCACGTGGTCCGGCTCGGTCCGGCCTGGCTGAACCGGGAGCGGTCGGGTGAGCTGACCACGCTCGCCACCCGGGGTGTGGACGCGCTGGACGGCTACTTCGCGCGTTATCTGCCGCAACTGGTGCTGTCCGTCACGGTGCCGGTGGCGGTGCTCGCGCGGGTGGTGTTCGGCGACTGGATCTCGGCCGCCACGATCGTGGTCACCCTCCCGCTGATCCCGCTGTTCATGGCGTTGATCGGGATGGCCACGCAAAAGCACATGGACCGGCAGTGGAGCGTGCTGAACCGGCTGGCCGGGCACTTCCTGGACGTGGTCGCCGGGCTGCCGACGCTGAAGGTGTTCGGGCGGGCCAAGGCCCAGGCCGCGTCGATCCGGGCGATCACCGACGACTACCGTCGGGCCACCCTCAAGACCCTGCGGATCGCGTTCCTGTCCTCGTTCGCCCTGGAACTGCTCGCCACCATCTCGGTCGCGCTCGTCGCGGTCGGCGTGGGCCTGCGCCTCGTCGACGGGGACCTGGGTCTGGAGACCGCGCTCGTGGTGCTGATCCTGGCGCCCGAGGCGTATCTGCCGCTGCGTCAGGTCGGCGCCGAGTATCACGCGAGCGTCGAGGGGGTCAGCGCCGCGGAACGGGTGTTCGAGGTGCTGGAGACCGCGCCGGACGCTCCGGCCGGGACCGCGCCGGTGCCGGATCCGCGCTCGGCCGACGTGGTGCTGCACGGGGTGACGGTGCGGTACGAGGGACGCGCGGACGCCGCGCCGGCGGACGTGGACCTGACGGTGCGGCCCGGCGAGACGGTGGCGCTGACCGGTCCGAGCGGATGCGGGAAATCGACCCTGCTCGCGGTGCTGCTCGGCTTCGTGCGGCCGACGTCGGGGCGGGTCACGGTGGGCGGGGTGGACCTGGCCGATCTGGATCCGCGGGCGTGGCGGGCGCACATCGCGTGGGTGCCGCAGCGGCCGTACCTGTTCGCGGGCACGATCGGGGCGAATGTACGGCTGGCCCGGCCGGACGCGAGCGACGCCGAGGTGGACCGGGCGCTGGCCGACGCGGGGGCGGCCGACTTCGTGGCGCGCGCGGGGGGCCTCGACGCGCCGCTGGGCGAGGACGGGGCGGGCCTGTCCGCCGGGCAGCGGCAACGCCTCGCGCTGGCCCGGGCGTTCCTGGCCGACCGGCCGATCCTGCTGCTCGACGAGCCGACCTCGAACCTGGACGGGGACAGCGAGGCGGCCGTCGTCGAGGCGGTCGGCCGGCTGGCGGTGGGGCGCACGGTGATCCTGGTGGCGCACCGGCCCGCGCTGTTGCCGTTGGCGGATCGGGTGGTGGGGGTGGGGGGCTCGGCGGCGGGTGCCACGGGTGCCTTGGGTGCCACGGATGCCTCGGGTGCCACGGATGCCACGGATGCCTCGGGTGCCACGCTCGCCGAGGGCGCGTCGGCGGGGGACTCGGTCGGGGCGCACGCGGCGGTCGGGGCTCGGGCTCGGGTGGACACGATGCGCGCGGCGGAGGCGGCGGGTGACGTCGCGGCGGTGTCGTCGGAGGTGGCTGCGGAAGCGGTGGGGTCGGTCGGCTCGGTGACTTCGGGGGCCTCGGGCTCGGGCGGTTCGTCCGCCGTACCGTCCGACGCGCCTGCCACGGCTCCCGCGCCGGCCGGTCCCGGGCGGCGGCTGCTCGCGCTGGCCCGGCCGTTGCGGGGGCGGCTCGCGCTGGCGGTGTTGTGCGGGGCACTCGCGCTCGGTAGCTCGGTCGGGCTCATGGCCACCTCGGCGTGGTTGATCTCGCGGGCCTCCGAACATCCGCCGGTGCTGACGCTGATGGTCGCGGTGACCGGGGTTCGGGCCTTCGGCGTCTCGCGTGCGGTGTTCCGGTATGCCGAGCGGCTGATCGGGCACGACGCGGCGTTTCGGATCCTGGCCCGGCTGCGGGTTCGGGTGTACGAGCGGCTGGAGCGGCTGGCGCCGACCGGGCTGCCCGCCTTCCGTCGGGGGGATCTGCTGTCCCGGCTGGTCGCCGACGTGGACGCGGTGCAGGACTTCTTCCTGCGGGCGCTGTTGCCCGCCTGTGTGGCGGCGGTGGTCGGCGCGGGCGCGGTACTGACCGTGGCCCTGGTGCTCCCGGAGGCCGGCGCGGTGCTGCTGGTGGGCCTGCTCGCCGCCGGCGTGCTGGTCCCGTGGCTGGCCGCCCGGGTCGCCCGGCGGGCCGAGCGTCGGGTCGCGGCCGTCCGGGGCGAGCTCTCCGCCGCCGTGGTCGACCTGCTGCGCGGCACCCCCGAATTGATCGCCGCCGGCCGCGCCCCCGCCCGACTCGCCGAGGTGGCCGAGGTGGACGCCCGGCTGCGGGCGACCGAGGCGGGCCAGGCCCGGGGCGCGGGCGTCGGCGCGGGCCTGGCCGCGCTGGTGGCCGGCGCGACGGTCTGGGCCTCGGCCCTGGTCGGCGTCGCCGCCGTGCACGCCGACCGACTCGGCGGCGTGCTGCTCGCGCTGGTGGTCCTCACCCCGTTGGCCGCTTTCGAGGCCACCGTCGTGCTGCCCGCCGCGGGCCGGCACCTGGAGGCGTCGCGGCGGGCCGCGGCACGGGTGTTCGAGGTGCTGGACACCCCGGAGCCGGTGCGCGAACCGGCCGCGCCCGTCGCGCTGCCCGCCGCGCCGCGGCCGTTGCGGGTGCGCGACCTGTCCGCCCGCTGGACCCCCGACGGCCCGCCGGCCCTGGTCGGGGTCGACCTCGACCTGACGCCCGGCAAGCGGCTCGCGGTGGTCGGACCGAGCGGGTCGGGCAAGACCACGTTGGCCAACGTGCTGCTGCGCTTCCTGGAGCCGGCGGCGGGCACGGTGACGTTGGGCGGGGTACCGCTCGGCGAAGCGGCCGGGGACGACGTGCGCCGGGTGATCGGGCTGTGCGCGCAGGACGCGCACGTCTTCGACAGCTCGCTGCGGGAGAACCTGCGGCTGGCCCGGCCGGCCTGCGACGAGGAGGCGATGCGGGCGGCGCTGGCCCGGGCCCGACTCCTCGACTGGGTCGACGGCCTGCCCGAGGGGTTGGACACGATGGTCGGCGAACACGGCGCCCGGCTCTCCGGCGGCCAGCGGCAACGGCTCGCGCTCGCCCGCGCGCTGCTCGCCGACTTCGAGATCCTGCTTCTGGACGAGCCGGCCGAACACCTCGACCTGCCCACGGCCGACGCGCTGACCGCCGACCTGCTCGACGCCACCCGGGGCCGGACCACCCTCCTGGTGACCCACCGGCTCACCGGTCTGGACGCGGTGGACGAGATCGTGGTCCTGGCCGAGGGGCGCATCCGCCAGCGCGGCACGTGGGCGGAACTGAGCACCGCACCCGGGGAGTTCCGCACGCTCCTGGACCGCGAGCACGCGGCGGCGCCGGTCGCGGCGGGCGCCTGAGCGGGACATCCCACCCGGACGTACCGAGTCGGCGCGGAACGGGCCGGCCGCGGATCCGTACGCGTGTCCGTGCGGTTTGACACCTTTCCGGCCGATTCACACCCGTACGCTTTACCCATGGCGAACGGCGGCGACAGCCCGGAGGAACCCGAGCGGACCGAGCGCCCCGACCCGCCCCGGCGCCCCGACCGAGCAGACGACACCCGCGACACCCACCGACCCCCCGCGTCGGCCCCGCTCGCCCTGGACGACATCGTCGCCGAGGTGGTCGAACGGCTCGGCTCGGCCGCGGCCACCGGGGACCGGCTCCAGGGCCTGCTCGAAGCGGTGATCGCGGTCGGCGCCGACCTGGACCTGCACACCACGCTGCGCCGGATCGTCGAGGCCGCGGCCGATCTGGCCGACGCCCGCTACGCCGCGCTCGGCGTGATCGGCAGCGACAACAACCTGTCCGACTTCATCACCGTCGGCATCGACCCGGCCGACCGCGAGCGCATCGGCGAACTCCCGCACGGCCGGGGCATCCTGGGCCTGCTGATCGACCGTCCCGAACCGCTGCTGCTCGACGATCTGACCCGGCATCCGGCCTCCTACGGCTTCCCGCCGAACCATCCGGCGATGCACTCGTTCCTGGGCGTGCCGATCCGGGTGCGCAACGAGGTGTTCGGCAATCTGTACCTGACCGAGAAGCGCGGTCGACCCGACTTCGGCATCGAGGACCAGCAGGTGGTCCGGGCACTCGCGGCGGCGGCCGGCGTCGCGATCGAGAACGCGCGCCTGTTCGAGAGCGCGGCCCGCCGAGAGAAGTGGATCATGGGCTCGGCGGACGTCACCACGGCTCTGCTGACCGCGCAGGACCCCGACGAGGCGCTGGTCGTGGTGGCGGAGCGGGCCCGCGGCCTGGCCGAGGCGGACTTCGCCGCGATGTACCTGCCCCAGCCCGACGGCTCCTACCTGGTCGAGGTCACCTCCGGCGAGGACCTGGCGGGCCTCGGCGGCACGGTGATCGAGAAGGGCACCCCGCTCGCGGAGGCGATCAACGCCGGGCGCAGCATCTTCATCGAGGACATGAGCACCGACCCGAACGTGATGGTGGCCAAGTCGCGCTGCTTCGGTCCGGGCCTGTTCGTACCGCTGATCGCCAGCGATCGCATCCTCGGCGCGCTGGAGTTGGACAAGCGTGTCGGCGCGGTGCCGTTCAACGCGACCGAGCGCTCGATGGCGCAGGCGTTCGGCGGCCAGGCCGCGATCGCGCTGATGCTGGCGGGCGCGCAGCGCGATCGGGAACGGCTGGCGGTGTTCGAGGATCGCGACCGGATCGCCCGGGACCTGCACGACCTGGTCATCCAGCGGCTGTTCGCGACGGGGATGATGCTCCAGGGCGCGGCCCGGCTGGCCAAGGTGCCGGGTGTGGTCACCCGGGTCAATCAGGCGGTGGACGAACTCGACGCGACGATTCGTGAGGTGCGCAGCACGATCTTCGCGCTGCGGAATCCGCCGCGCGAAGGGGCGACCGGGGTCCGGGGGCGGGTGTTGCGCGAGGCGAGCGCGGCGGCGCCCGCGCTCGGCTTCGATCCGACGGTCACCTTCGTCGGACCGGTCGACTCGACCGTGCCGGACGAGGTCGCCGAGCAGCTTCTCGCCGCACTGCGCGAGATCCTGTCCAATGCCTCCCGCCACGCGCACGCGTCGCGCGTCGAGGTGAGCCTGGTGGTGGCCGGCGGCCACGTCGCCCTGGCGGTCACCGACGACGGGGTGGGCATCCCGCCGGGCGGTCGGCGCAGCGGGCTGGCCAATCTGGCGGGCCGGGCCGAGGAATTGGGCGGGCGGGCGGACTTCGGCCCGGGGCCGGAGGGGCTCGGGACGACGGTGACCTGGTCGGCGCCGATCTGACCGACGTGTTTCACGGGAAACCTTGACGGACTACAGGCATGCACTTAAGTTAGAGGCTATAACGAAGGTGATTGAGAGTCACTATCCCGGGAGATGCCATGACCATCAGTGCGATCGAGACCACGTCCGTGTCCACGCCCCAGGGCCGGCCCCCCGCCGAGACCATGACCGAAATCGTGCTCCCGGGCGTCGTCGAGCCCTCGGGTCTGCAGGTGCGCGAGCGCCCGGTGGCCGAGCCGGGCCCCGGGGAGGTGCTGCTCGCGGTCGAGGCGTCGGGCGTGTCCTTCGCCGAGCAGCAGATGCGCCGGGGCAAGTACTACGACCAGCCGCCCTTCCCGTTCGTGCCCGGCTACGACCTGGTCGGCACGGTGTCGCGGGTGGGCCCCCGGGTGAACGCCTCCCTCGTCGGCCGCCGCTTCGCCGCGCTGACCAAGGTCGGCGGCTGGTCGAGCCGGATCGTGCTCCCGGTCGCCGACCTCGTCGAGGTGCCCGAGGAGGTCGACCCGGCCGAGGCGGAGACGGTGGTGGTCAACGGCATCACCGCGTGGCAGATGTTGCACCGCGTGGCGAAGGTGCGGCGGGGACAGACGATCCTGGTACACGGCGCCAACGGCGGCGTGGGCTCGACCCTGGTCCAGCTGGCCACGCACGCGGGCATCCGGGTGATCGGCACCGCGTCCCCGCGCCACCACGACGCGGTACGCGCGCTCGGCGCCGTCCCGCTCGACTACCGCGCGCCCGATCTGCCGTCCCTGGTGCGCGAGTCGGCCCCCGACGGCGTCGACGCGGTGTTCGACCACGTGGGCGGGGACGGCATCGTCGACTCGTTCCGACTGCTCGCCCGGGGCGGCACGCTGGTCTCCTACGGAACGGCGGCCACGAAGGACCGGCCCGGCTCGTCCCGGCTCCCGGTGCTGGGGCTGATCGCCCGCCTGCTGTGGTGGAACCTGCTGCCCAACGGGCGGCGCACGCACTTCTACAACATCTGGGCCGGCAAGCGCCGCCCGGCCGCGTTCCGGGCCCGCCTCCGCGCCGACCTGACCGAGGTCCTGGCCCTGCTCGCCGAGGGCACCATCACCCCCCAGGTAGCCGCCCGCATCCCGCTGACCCGGGCCGCGGAGGCGATGACGCTGGCCGAGTCGGGCACGATCACCGGCAAGGTCGTCCTGATCCCGGACCCGCGCTGACCGCGACGCCCCGCCCCGCCGCTCCTCCGCAAGTGGCAGGTCGGGTTCGGTCCTTCGACCGAAGACCGGGAGATCGGCGGCGTCGATGCTTTCGGCATGACTTCGACGCCCCCACACACCCCGGCGATAGCGGTCCACGAACTGACCAAACGCTACGGCCGCACCACCGCGGCGGTACCCGCCCGTTCGGGCCGAGGAACCCGGTCACCACCCTCGACTTCGGCGCCACCCATCTGCGGGTCACGATCGTCAACGACGGCGCACCGGCGGCCGAACCCGCCCCGGGCGGCCACGGCCTGGTCGGCATGCGCGAGCGGATCGGCGTGCTCGGCGGCGAACTGGAGGCCCGGCCCGACGCGGACGGCGGCTTCCGGGTCGCGGCCCGCCTGCCGCTGGGGGATCCCGCGTGAGCGCCGGGAGCATCCGCCTGCTGATCGTCGACGACCAGGAGTTGATCCGCACCGGCCTGCGCCTGTTCCTGCAGACCCGGGACGAGTTCGACGTGGTGGGCGAGGCCGAGGACGGCGACGAGGCCGTCGAACTGGCCGCCACGCTGCGTCCGGACGTGATCCTGATGGACATCCGGATGCCGCGCGTGGACGGCGTCGAGGCCACCGCCCGCCTGCACGCCGCCGGGATCTCGCCGCCCCCGCGCGTACTGATCCTGACCACGTTCGACCTGGACGAGTACGTCTTCGGCGCGTTGCGCGCGGGCGCCGCGGGATTCCTGCTCAAGGACGCCTCGCGCGCCCGCCTGGTGGAGGCGATCGACGTGGTCCACGCCGGGGAGGGGCTGCTCTCGCCGTCGATCACCCGGCGCCTGATCGAGAACTTCGCCGCCCGCACCGACCCGCTGCGGTCCCCGCCCGGGCTCCTGGCGGCGCTGACCCCGCGCGAACGAGAGGCCCTGCTCCTGGTCGCCCGCGGGTTGTCCAACAGCGAGATCGCCGCCCACCTCGTGGTCACCGAGGCGACCGTGAAGAGCCACGTGGGCGGCATGTTCGCCAAGCTGGGCCTGCGCGATCGGGCGCAGGCGGTGGTGTTCGCCTACGAGCACGGCATCATCGTCGCCGGCGAGGGCCCGGCCCTGCCCGCCTGACGACGCCCCGGGGCAGGACCCGGCCCCGAGACGTCGTCCGGCGACCCGAACGTCAGTCGGCCAGCGGCAGGTAGACCCGGTTGCCCGCGGCCGCGAACTCCGCCGACTTGGCCCGCATCCCGGCCTCGGCCTCCTCGGCCGACGCGACGGCGGCGGAGTCGGTGGCAGCGGCGGCGCCGTCGCCGTGTTCCGCGCGGATGTCGTGGGAGATCCGCATGCTGCAGAACTTCGGCCCGCACATCGAGCAGAAGTGGGCGGTCTTCGCCGGCTCGGCCGGCAGCGTCGCGTCGTGATAGGCCCGCGCCGTGTCCGGGTCCATCGCCAGGTCGAACTGGTCCTGCCAGCGGAACTCGAACCGGGCGTCGGAGAGCGCGTCGTCCCACGCCTGCGCGCCCGGGTGGCCCTTGGCCAGGTCGGCCGCGTGCGCGGCGATCCGGTACGCGATCACGCCCGCCTTGACGTCGTCCCGGTCCGGCAGGCCCAGGTGCTCCTTCGGCGTCACGTAGCAGAGCATCGCGGTGCCCCACATGCCGATCATCGCCGCGCCGATCGCCGAGGTGATGTGGTCGTAGCCGGGCGCCACGTCGGTGGTCAGCGGGCCCAGGGTGTAGAACGGCGCCTCGTCGCAGATGCGCTGCTGGAGGTCGACGTTCTCCTTGATCTTGTGCATCGGCACGTGGCCGGGGCCCTCGACCATCACCTGGACGTCCATCGACCGGGAGATCCGGCCCAGTTCGCCCAGCGTCTCCAACTCGGCGAACTGCGCCGCGTCGTTGGCGTCGGCGATCGAGCCCGGCCGCAGGCCGTCGCCGAGCGAGTAGGTCACGTCGTACGCGCGCAGGATCTCGGTCAGCTCGGCGAAGTGCGTGTACAGGAAGTTCTCCCGGTGGTGCGCCAGACACCATGCGGCCATGATCGAGCCGCCGCGCGAGACGATCCCGGTCTTGCGCCGCGCGGTCAGCGGCACATAGCGCAGCAGCACGCCGGCGTGCACCGTCATGTAGTCGACGCCCTGCTCGCACTGCTCGATCACGGTGTCCCGGTACAGCTCCCAGGTCAGTTCCTCGGGTTTGCCGTTCACCTTCTCCAGCGCCTGGTACAGCGGCACCGTGCCGATCGGGACCGGCGAGTTGCGCACGATCCACTCGCGCGTGGTGTGGATGTCCTTGCCGGTGGACAGGTCCATCACCGTGTCCGCGCCCCAGCGGATCGCCCACACCAGCTTGTCGGTCTCCTCCTCGATCGAGGAGGTCACCGCCGAGTTGCCGATGTTCGCGTTGACCTTGACCAAGAAGTTCTTCCCGATCGCCATCGGCTCGATCTCGGGGTGGTTGATGTTCGCGGGCAACACCGCCCGCCCGGCGGCGATCTCGTCGCGCACCACCTCGGGGGTCAGGCCCTCGCGGACGGCCACGAACTCCATCTCCGGGGTGATCAGCCCGCGCCGGGCGTAGCCGAGTTGGGTCACCGCCTCGGATCCGGCGGCCCGCCGCGGACGCACCCCCGCACCCGGCACCGCGAGCCCGGCCGGGGTGAGGTCGGCGATCCGGCCGTCGTAGCGCTCGGTGTCGCCGCGCTCGTCGATCCACGCCTCGCGCAACGCGGGCAGACCGCGCCGCACGTCCACCTCGAAGGCGGGATCGGTGTACGGGCCGGACGTGTCGTACAGGCGAACCGTCTCGCCGTTGGTCAGGTGCACCGTACGCACCGGGACGCGCAGGTCCTCGCGCGATCCGGCGACATAGCCGCGGTGGTGGGCGGGGGAAATCGGACCGCTGGTGACCGTCTGCGCGGTGGCAGCGGACAGCGAAGTGTCGTGCGAGGTCATGGAAAGGCTCCCTACGCCGGCATTACCCGGTCAGGTTCTGCGGTCGGCGCGGCCTCAGCGCCCTCTCAGCCCGGTGCCCCGAGCTCCCGTGTATCTCCGTGTGGTGCGCCCCCACCCTGGCACACCGCCGACCGCACGACCAGCGCCGGGTTCACCCCAGCGGATCGCGCGGTCCCCGACCGGCCACCGCCGTACGCGCGAGCACGACCATGCCGATCACCACGAACAACCCCACGACACCCTTGACGAGGAGCATCAGGAAGGCCGAGAACAGCCAGATCAGCAACCAGCACAGCAGCACCAGCGCCACCACCGGAACGCCGATGCGCGCCCACTGCGGCCATGTCTCCATCGTCCAACCCCCAAGTCACGCGAACCCACGCGAGACGTGCACACCCGGGGAGCACATTCCCCGGCAGGACACGCCCTACCCGGGAAGCCCGGTTCCGCTCCGCGCGACGGCGTCCCGACGTGCGCCGGGCCGCGCTTCGCCGCCCCCCGTGCTCAGACCGGCCAGCGCTCGCCTCGCCACGCGGCGTCCCAGAACATCCACTCGTAGCGCGCGGTGGTCGCGAAGTGTTCCAGCATCCGGGCCCGTTCGCCCGCCGACAGGTCCTCGCCGATCCGGTCCACCAGATCCAGGACCGCGCGCACCGTCTCCTGGAACTCCTCGGCGCCATACGTGGCTATCCACCGCCTGTACAGCTCGTCGGGCGAACCCTTGGCGAGCAGCGCGTCACCCACCCGGGCGTAGATCCAGTAGCAGGGCAGCACCGCGGCCACACCCTCGGCGAACGAGCCGTTGTGCACGGTCGCCATCAGGTAGCTGACGTAGGCGCGGGTGCTGGGCAACACCGGCTCGGTCGCCGTCGCGTCGGCCACCGAGCTGCCGAAGTCGACCATGAAGCCCTCGTGCAGCGACCGCTCCGCCGCGATCGCCCCGGCCGCGTCCTGCGCGAACTGTACGGTCGTCGCCTCGTCCGGCGCCTTGGCCGCGCACACCGCGAGCGCCCTGGCGTAGTCGCGCAGGTAGTGCGAGTCCTGCACGACGTAGTGCCGGAACGCCTCGCGCGGCAGCGTGCCGTCGGTGAGTCCGTGGATGAAGGGGTGGTCGAGGATCGCCGCGTAGACGTCCTCGATCGACGCCCAGAGTTCGTCGCGCAGTGCCATCGGATGTACTTCCCATCGTCGGATCCCGAGATGTGATTGTCGTACACCGCCCGGTCGGTGGGCGGAGCCGCCGGGGCCAGGGCGGGGCCGCCGTCGGCCGGTGGCCCGCCCGCTCACGCCTCCGGCGGGGAGAAGAACACCAGCACGCGCAGCGGTTCGGTGATCCGGTGGAAGTGGTGCGGCACCTTCGCCGGCACGTACACCACACTGCCGCGGGCGACGGCGGTCGACTCGTCACCCACGGTCAGCGTGGCCCGACCGCTGATCACCACGTACGCCTCGTCCTGCCCGTGCGGCTTCTGGGTGTCGCTCTCGCCCGGCTCCAGGGCGTACAGGCCCATCGAGAAGTTCCGCTCGCGCAGGAAGCTCAGATACGCGCCCTGTTCGAAGGCGCGTTCCGCGTCCAGGTCGTCGAGGCGGAAGACCTTCATGTGACCAACTCCTTACCGACACGAACAGACTTATCGTCCAGGCACGAGCGGGAGGGGGCCGCCGGGTGCCAGCATCAAGATATGAAAAGCCTGCTCATCAAACTTGTCGCCAACGCACTGGCCATCTGGTTCGCCGGCTGGTTCGTGTCCGGAATCGATCTCGCCGACGGTGCCTCGGCCGGCACCAGGGCCAAGACGATAATTTTCGTCGCGCTCATCTTCGGGATCGTCAACGCGATAATCAAACCGATCGTGAAGCTGCTCTCCCTACCGCTGTTCGTACTCACCCTGGGCCTGATCACGTTCGTGATCAACGCGCTGATGTTGTGGCTGACCGAGGCGATATCCAACAAGCTCGATCTCGACTTCCACATCGACGGCTTCGGGGCGGCCCTGCTCGGCGCCCTGGTGATCGGCCTGGTCAGCTGGTTCCTGAGCCTGGTCCTGGACCGCGACTGACGGCCGTCCGCCACGATGGCTCGGTACGAGGTTTCACGTGAAACAGGCAGCGAGGGAGTCGTGATGTCCGACGAATGGAGCGACGGGACGCGCGCGGTCCGGGTGGGCAGCCCCGGCCACGCCCCGGGCGACCCCTTCCTGCCCGGGCCGGTGTTCGCCGGCACCTACCACCTGCCCGGCGAGCCGGTCGGGCCCTACCGGTACGGGCGCTACGCCAACCCCACCTGGACCGGCCTGGAGACCGCGATCGGCGCGTTGGAGGGCGCCGCCGGCACGGTGACGTTCGCGTCCGGGATGGCCGCGGTCTCGGCCGTCCTGCTCGGCCTCACCGGGCCGGGCGACGTGGTCGTGCTGCCCTCCGACGGCTACCCCGCCACCCGCACGGTCGGCGCGCACCTGGCCGAGCGCGGGGTCGAAGTGCGCACCGTGCCGACCGCCGGGGACGAGCTGGAACGGGCCCTGCCCGGCGCCCGACTGGTGTGGCTGGAGACCCCGAGCAACCCGGGTCTGGACGTGTGCGACATCCGCCGCGTCGCGGAACTCGCGCACGCCCGGGGCGCGCTGGTGGCGGTGGACAACACGCTGGCCACACCGCTGGGCCAACTCCCGCTCGCGCTGGGCGCGGACATCTCGGCGGCGAGCGGCACCAAGGCGCTGACCGGGCACAGCGACGTGCTGCTCGGCTACGTCGCCTGCGCGAGCGCCGAACTGGCCGAGCGGGTCCGGTCCTGGCGCTCGCTCACCGGTGCGGTGCCCGGGCCCATGGAGGCCTGGTTGGCGCATCGTTCGTTGTCCACCCTCCAGTTGCGGGTGGATCGGCAGGGGGCCAACGCGCTGGCCGTGGCCGAGGCGCTGCTCGCTCGTCCCGAGGTCACCGACGTCCGCCACCCCGCGCTGAAAGGCGATCCGTCCTACGATGTGGCCACCCGTGTGATGCGGCGGTTCGGCTGCGTCGTGAGCTTCACGCTCGCCGACGCGGACACCGCTCGTCGCTTCCTGGGCGCCCTCGAACTGGTCGCCGAAGCCACCAGTTTCGGCGGCGTGCACAGCATGGCCGAGCGACGTGCGCGCTGGGCCGGGAACGATGTCGCGGAGGGGTTCGTCAGATTCTCGGCGGGCTGCGAGGACACCGCGGATCTCGTCGCCGACCTGCTGCGCGCCCTGGACGCCGCCTCCCCGGGCTGACCTGCGACTTCGGGCAAGATCACGTGATGTCCCCGGCTCTCGGGAGTGGCCGGGGGACACGAGACGGGGGACCCGTGGACCTGACGCTGTTGCGCACTTTCCTGGCCGTGCACCGCGCGGGCTCCTTCACCCGGGCCTCCGCGTCGCTCGGACTGTCGCAACCGGCGATAACCGCGCAGATCCGCACCCTGGAAAAGCAGGTGGGCAAGCAGCTGTTCGAACGGCTGCCGCGTGGGGTGGCGCCCACCGGCCCCGCCGACGAACTGGCCCGCCGACTCGCCCCGCACCTGGACGCGATCGAGGAGATCGCCGCCCGCGAGCTGCGCGGCACCGACCCGATGCGGCGCACGGTGCACCTGGGCGGCCCCACCGAACTGACCGCGCTGCGCGTGTTGCCGTCGCTGGCCGACCTGGTCCGGCGCGGCCTGCGGTTACGGGTGACCCTGGGTGCCGGCGACACGCTGTTGGCCGGGCTCGCCGCGGCCCGGCACGACCTGGTCATCTCCGACGTGCGCCCGCGCGCCCGGGGGATCGTCGGTACACCGCTCACCGACGAGGAGTACGTCCTGGTCGGTGCGCCGAACTGGGCCTCGCGGCTGCCGCAGAGCCGGATCCGGGCACAGGGCCCGGCCGCCCTGGACGGGGTGCCGCTGGTCGGCGAGGCCGAGGAGCAGCCGCTGATCCGGCGCTACTGGTCCACCGTGTTCGACGCCAAGCCCACCGCGCCCGCCGCGGTGACGGTGCCCGACCTGCGCGCCGTCCTGGAGTGTGTGCGCGCCGGGCACGGCATCGCGGTGCTGCCGCGCTACCTGTGCGCCGAGGCGCTGGACCGGCGCGCGGTGGTGGCCCTGCTGGAGCCCGAACTGCCGCCGTTGCACACGGTGTTCCTCGCGGTGCGCGAGGGCACGCTGAGCCAGCCGCACATCGCGCATCTGCACGGCGAGCTGATCGCGCGCGCCGCGCGCTGGGCATGATCCCTTCGCGTGGGGTGAGACAGGCATAAACCGGCCGCTCCGTCGGAAAGCAAGTCTCAGACGGGGGGCCACGCCTGGCGAGAAAGCAGAGGCACGACGATGCGTTCAGTGGTGAAGCGGACGGCACGCGCGATCCTCCTCGACGAGGAGGACCGGATGGTGCTGATCAAACGCACGAAGCCGGGCAGTTCCCCGTACTGGATCACCCCCGGCGGCGGCGTCGAACCCGAGGACACCACGGTCACCGAGGCGCTGCGGCGCGAGGTGTTCGAGGAGTTGGGCGGCAAGATCGGCCGACCGGTGCCCGCGTTCGTGGACACCGTGCCCGAGCCCGGCGGGGTCAAGGTCCAGCACTTCTTCGCCTGCCGGCTCGAATCGATGGACCCCGCGCTGCGGCACGGGCCCGAGGTGGACGAGCCGAACGGCGAGTACGACATCGTGCGCGTGCCGTTCACGCCGGCCGGACTGGCCTCGGTCGGGCTGGTGCCGGCCAGCCTCGCGGCCTATCTGCGGGCCAACGTCGAGGGCATCCACACCCTGCTCGCGGGCGATCTGGGCTGACGTGCGCCGGGACGCGGGAAGTCAGCCGCGTCCCGGTCGAACCATCCCCGACTCGTAGGCGATCACCACGAGTTGCGCCCGATCGCGCGCGCCGAGCTTGACCATCGCCCGACTGACGTGGGTCTTGGCGGTCAGCGGTGACACGAACAGGTGCTCGGCAATCTCGTCGTTGCTCATCCCGGCCGCGACCAGCGACAACACCTCGCGCTCGCGGTCGGTCAGCGCCTCCAGCCGGTCCGGGGCGGCCACCTTGGGCTCGGGCTGGGACAGGAAGCGGGCCACCAGGGCGCGGGTGGCGCCCGGCGAGAGCAGCGCGTCTCCCGAGGCGACGGTCTTGATCGCCTTGAGCAGGTCCTCGGGATCGGTGTCCTTGACCAGGAACCCGCTGGCCCCGGCCCGCAGCGCCTCGAACACGTACTCGTCGACCTCGAACGTGGTCAGCACCAGCACCCGCACCCCCGCGAGATCGTCGTCGCGCACGATCCGCCGGGTCGCCTCCAGGCCGTCCATGCCGGGCATCCGGATGTCCATCAACACCACGTCCGGGGTGGTCTCCCGGGCCAGCGCCAGCGCCTCGGTGCCGTTCGCCGCCTCGCCGACCACCACCAGCTCCGGGTCGCTGCCGACCAGCACCTTGAAGCCCGAGCGCACCAGCAGTTGGTCGTCCGCGATCAGCACGCGCACCGTCATGAGGACTCTCCTTCGCGGCGCGCCGCCGGCGCGCCCTTGTGGTGCGGCAGCACCGCGTGTACCGAAAACCCGCCGTTGGGGCCGGGGCCCACCGCGAGCGAGCCGCCCACGGCGACCGCCCGTTCCCGCATGCCGAGCAGGCCGTGGCCGGTGCCGTCGGCGCCGCCCGTGCGCCCCGGCTCGGGGGTGCCGCGACCGTCGTCGAGCACGTCGACCTCGACCGCGTGCTCCCCGTAGACCACCCGCACGATCGCCGTGGCCCCGTCGCCGGCGTGCTTCATCGCGTTGGTCAGCGACTCCTGGACGATCCGGTACAGGGCCAGGCCCACCGGCGCGGACGGGGTCCGATCCTGGCCGGACTCCTCGAGCAGCACCGGCAGCCCCGCGTTGCGGTAGGACGCCACCAGCGACTCCACGTCGTCCACCCCGGGGGTCGGCTCGGTGGGCAGGTCGTTGTCGCCGTCCTGGCGCAGCACGCCCAGCGTGGTGCGCAGTTCCGCCAGCGCGTCACGGCTGGCCACCTTGATGTGTACCAGCGCCTCCTTGGCCTGCGGCACGTCGCGATCGATGACGTGCGCGGCCACGCCCGCCTGGATGTTGATCATCGCGATGCTGTGCGCGACCACGTCGTGCAGCTCGCGGGCGATGCGCATACGTTCGGCGGTGACCCGGCGCCGGGCCTCGTCCTCGCGCTCCTGCTCGGCGCGGGCGAGGCGGGCCTGTACCTCCGCCCAGTAGGCCCGCTTCGCGCGGACCGCCTCGCCGATCGCGACCGGCAGATACATCCAGATCCCGGACAGGTACTTCTCCGGGGACAGGAACCCGTCGGGGGTCAGCCCTATCCGCATGCCGGTGTGCAGCAGGGCCACGGCCGAGGCGATCAGCACCGAGCGGCGCAGCTGACCGCGGGCGGCCACGGTGTACAGCGCCACCATGGTCGGGATCAGGATCGGCCCGTCGAGGCCGTCGGCGGCCAGGTAGAAGATCTGGCCGGCCTCGGTGAGCACCAGCACGGTCAGCGGCCAGCGCAGCCGGCCCAGCAGCAGCAGGCAGGTGAGCGCGGCGATGGCCAGGTTGAACGCGTCCGGGCTGCCGGTGGTCTCCTGCCGCTTGGTCGACCCGATCGCGCCGCCGATCACGCACAGCAGTACCGCGACGACCAGCAGCAACTCGCCCAGCCACGGCCGACAGGTCAGCCGCCGCGCGAACGGCTTGGGCAGCGGCATCAACCAGGGCTCGACCGACTCGCCGGTCCGGGTGCCGGTTCCGGCCCCGGACGCGGGAAGACCCCGCACGGCAACTCGCGCGGGGCCTTCCGCGGCCATCTGCTCTCCTCGGTCCTACCGGGTCACCGGTCCCCGGCGAACACCGGCTTCCTGTCCTCCTCGCCCCGGCCGACCCGCCCCGTCGCCCGGTCGCCGTGTCCCGGCCACCACGCGGCGTGCCCGATCAGGGCGGTCACCGAGGGCACCAGGAACATCGACATCACGAACGCCGAGATGCAGATCCCGACCGAGACCGCGAAGCCCATCTGGGTCATCATGTCGATGCCCGCCATCATGAGCGACGCGAACGTCCCTGCCAGGATGACACCCGCGGCGGCGATCGAGGGACCCGCGTGCTCGACGGCCAGTGCGGCGGCCTGCCTCGGCTCGTGTCCCTCCTTGGCCTCCTCGCGCAGGCGGGCGACCATCAGGATGTTGTAGTCGGTGCCGATGGCGACCACGAACATGTAGATCATCACCGGCAGCATGAACATCACGCCGGAGTTGCCGGCCAGCGTCTGGAAGACGAGGACCGTCGCGCCGATCGTCGAGATGAAGCCCAGGACCACCGCCAGCATCAGGTACCACGGGGCCACCACGCTGCGCAGCAGCAGGCCGAGCACCAGCGCGATCAGCAGACCGGCGACCGGGAAGATCACCGACAGGTCGCGGTTGGTGGCCTCGCGGATGTCGGTGAAGGCCGCGGTCTGGCCGCCCACCATCGCCTTGGTGCCCTCCGGCTGGTGGGCGTGCGCGAAGTCGCGCAGCGGGTCGATGCTGTCCAGCGCCTTGTTCGCGAACGGGCTCTCCTTGAGCACGATGGCGATCTCGGCGGACATCCCGTCGCCGCTGACCTTGACGTGCGAACCGTTCGCGTCCTCGCCGGCCTCGTTCAGGTCGCCGACACCCTCGACGCCCTTGAACGACAGGGCGAAGCGCTCCGCCGCGCCCTTGTCGATCGGCTTGCCGTCGGTGCTCTTGAGGTAGATCTGCGTCGGGTTGAGCGTGCCCGCCGCGAAGTCGAGCTGCATGTCCTTCATCGACTTGGCCGACTCGGTGTCCCCGGGCAGCTGACCGAGCTGGTCGTAGTCGGCCTTGAAGTTCAGCGCGCCGGCGGCGAAGGCCACCATGACCACGCCGGCGACCAGGGCCACCGCGACCGGCTTGCGCCCGACCAGGCCGCCGATCCGGTGGAAGGCGGTGCCCTTGGGCTGGTGCTGCCAGGTCTTGGACGGCCAGAACACCTTCGGCCCGATCAGCGACACCACGGCGGGCACCAGGGTCAGCGCGGCGATCGCCATTACGATCACCGCGATGGCCAGACCCGGGCCCATCGACTTGAACGAGCCGAACGTGGCGAGCAACATCGCGCCGAAGGCGATGACCACGGCGCCGGCGGCCGAGGCGATGGCCTCGCCCACCCGCTCGACGGAGACGATCATCGCCTCCTTCCTGTCGTCACCCGCGCGCAGTCGTTCCCGGTAGCGGAAGAGCAGGAAGAGGATGTAGTCGGTGCCGATGCCGAACAACACCACGATCAGGATCGTGTTCAGCGACTGGTCCACCTGCAGGCCGGTGGCCTTGCCGACGATGGCGATCACGGGCGAGGCGACCATCGACACCAGCGCGACCATGAGCACCGGCAGTAGGGCCGCGATCGGACTGCGGTAGATCGCCAGGAGCAGCACGATGATCAGCACGATCGTGACGATGCCGACGATCGCCTCGGCCTTCTTGAAGGCGTCCTCGTTGTCGACGTTGATCGCGACGCTGCCGGTGAAGCCGAGCTTGAGGTCGGTCTTTTCGACCATCGGCTTCGCCTTGTCGCGGAGCTTCTTCAGCGCCTCGTTGACGAACTTGTCCTGCTGTTCGCCCTTGATGTAGGCGGTGCCCAGGGCGATCCGGTCCTTGGCGGCGCCCGCCTCGACCTTGCTGACGTGCTCGACGCCGGCCGCGCCCAGCCTGCCGGTGATGTCCTTGACCGTGCTCTTGTCGGCCTCGGTCAGGTTCTTGCCGTCGGCACGCTTGAAGACCAGCAGCGCGGTCTGCTCGGTGGACTGCGGGAAGGCCTTCTCGGCGAGGTCTTGGGCCTGTACGGACTCGTACTTGCCGGGCAGGAAGCTCGACTGGTCCTGGTTGGTCAGGTCGCTCAGCTTCGGCGCGAACATGACGAGGGCGATCGCGGCTATCAGCCAGGCCGCGATCACCTTCCAGGGGTTGTGGACGACGAGCCTGCCGAGTCGTCCGAACATTGATCTCTCCTCGGTCGCGTGGGCGATCCCACGGTGTGACCGGCCCCCGAGGACGCCTTGTGATCCGATTCACAAGGCGTGCCGATCGCCGCACGAACCGAGAGAACGCTGGTGGTGTCAGCTTCGACGGTAGGCAGGCGGCGCCGACCACTTCAAACGAAATCGGGCCCCCGAGCACAAGTTCCGCCCCGGGGACTACGGCCGTGCACCGCCCTCGCAGACGCCTCCACGACCTCCTACTCCAGCGGGAGTAGACGCATCTCGTGCCCGGGGATGAACGTCTTTGCACGCGGGTTCGCACGAACATCCGGCACGAAGACCCGCACGAAGACCAAGCACGAACCCACCGCACACCAAGCGCGACCGGACACGATCACATCCATGCGGCGGGCCCGAACAGACCCCGTGCCCCGGGACCCGCCGTAGGGGAAGCGAGCGGTCCGCGGCCTTCCGGGGGAGGGAGCCCGTGGACCGCCGCCGCCTCCCCGGTACACCCGCCGCTCGCCGGGGACCCGGCCACGCACGCCGCCGCCTGCCGGGGCGGAGGGCGTCCCGGCGGGCGGCGGCTGTCGGAGGGTCGGGGTGCGCGAGCGCGAGCTACGCGGCGGCGGGGTACGCGACCGGCATCACGCCCTGCTCCTTCGCGGACACCGGGCCGAGCAGGCTCCGCGTCCACAACGCGTGCGCCCGCAGCAGGGCCGGGCCGGACAGGAAGCCGACGACCAGCACCGCCGCGCCGAGCGGCACCGCGTACAGCGCGTCGGTCGCGTCCCGAACGTGGATGAAGCCGTACCAGAGCGAGCCGCCGGCGTTGCCGATCGGCTCCCGGATGAACGGCATCGCCAGGCCCTCGACACCGAACACGAGCAGCGTGAGCGGCAGGATCGCGAGCAGCGTGCCGATCACGGGGTTCAACAGCGTCCACAGCAGGTCCCGCCAGGTCGCCGGGTCGGCCAGCAGCGCCGTGTTGCGCCGCCACAACCCGGCGATCCCCCGGGCGGGCGGCACGGCGCGGTACGGCTGTTCGATCTCGACACCCGACCAGCGCCCGGCCCGGCCGCGGGCCTGCCGGGCGAGCAGCCGGGTGGCGTAGACCACCGGCGGCAGCAGGAGCAGGCCCACCCCGGTGGGGATCACCCCGATCGCGACCGCGGTCACCGTGAACAGCGCCACCTGCGGCACCGCCTGCGGCACCATCGCCAACCCGCGCAGCGGTGCCGCGGCCCTCGCACTCAGCGTCCCCGTGCCGTCCATGATCGCGATGTCCTCTCGCCGTCCGTCCCCGCCGGCCCCTCCGGCCCCGCATCCACGAGTCTGGTTCCGCACGACCTCGGAAACACTGCGCCGGACCCCCGACCCGAGGTGGGCCCAGGCCCACCTCGGCCTGCTCACCCCCGGCGCCGGACCGATCACCCCCTCACCCACCCCCACTCACCCCCGATCCGCACCGAGGCTGGAGAGGAGCCCGACCAGAGCCACCACCCGAGGAGTCCGGATGTTCGTCACCCGCCCCACCGCACTCACAGCCGGCGCCACGACCGACACCGCCACGATCGTCCGCGAACTGCGCGACCGGGCCGAGATCGTGGACGCGCTGCTGCGCTTCGGCCTCGGCTTCGACCTGAAGGACCGGGACCTGTTCCGGAGCGCCTTCACCCCGGACGCCGAGTTCGACTTCCGCCCGGTCGCCGCCGAACTCGGCCTGGAAGTACCGGTGATGGTCGGCATCGAGGCGATCGAGGCGGTGCACTTCAACCCGGACGTCCGGCTCGACACCACCCACACGGTGGACAACACGCGCATCGAGATCACCGGCGACCGGGCCCGCCTGACCGCCCTGGTCGAGGCCCAGCACCTGCCGACCGGCGACCACGCGCGACACCTGCTCCTGAAGAACCGGTACGCCGTCGACCTGGTCCGCACCGGCGACGCCTGGGCAATGCGTCACCTGTACGTGGAAAACATCTGGCACACCGGCGACCCGAAGGTCCTGATCGGCGCCTGACCCCCACCGGCCGGGGCGGCGTCAGCCCGCCGCCGGCGACGCGAGCCGGGTGGCCTCCTCGGGGGCGGTCGCCGGCTTCCGGCCGGGCCGCATCAGGATCGTGACGAGCACCGCGGCCACCACGCCGACCAGGCCCGCCACGAGGTAGGTCGCCTGGACACCGGCCACCGCCGCCGAGTGCGCCGCGCCGTCCACCAACATTCGGCGCTCCGGCGGGGCGGCGTGCACGAGGGCGGGCATCTGCCCGCCGGCAATCGTATGCGCGGCGCCCGCCGGGTCGACCAGGCCGCGCCCGGACAGCTCGGTCCGCACCCGGGCGGTGAACACGCTGCCCAGGACCGCGATACCGAAGGCGAAGCCCAACTGTCGGGTGGTGTTGACCGCGCCGGCGGCCATCCCGCCCCGCGTCGCCGGCACCGACGACATCGACACCGAACCCAGGATCGGCGTGGCCATCCCCACCCCCGCGCCGACCAGCGCGAAGCCCGGCACCAGCGCCGGCCACCCCGCCGAGCCGTGCACAAGCGCGGCGGTCAGCAATCCCCCGGCGCCGACCGCGAGCAGCCCACCGCCGATCACCAGATCGGGACGCCGACCGTGCAGCACCCGACCGAGCCCCGCGGAGACCGCGAACGCGACGATCGACATCGGCAGCCCGGTCAGCCCCGCGCCGATCGGGCTCATCCCGCGCACGGTCTGGAGCCAGATCGAGGTGTAGGAGAAGCCGGCGAAGGCCGCGAAGGTGAGCAGCAAGCCCGCGAGCAGAACCCCGACGAACGTCCGGTTGCGCAGCAGCGCGAGGTCGAACAGGGGGTACTGGGAACGCACTTCGATCACCGTGAAACCGGCGAGCGAGACGACCGAGGCGGCGAGCAGCCACCGGACTCCGGCGTCCGACCAGCCGTCCTCGTTCGCCCGGATCAGCGCGTACGTGGCGGCGGCTGCCGCGAGGGTGAAGCCGACCATGCCGGCGAGGTCGAGCCGACCCGCGAACGTCGGCCGTACGGGCGCCAGGACCCGCAGGCACAACACGATGGCCACCGCGCCGACCGGCAGGTTGACGAAAAAGATCCAGCGCCACGACACCCCCTGGGTGAGCAGCCCGCCCAGGATCGGGCCGATCGCCGCCGAGGCGCCCGCGACCGCTCCCCACACGCCGTACGCGCTGCCCCGGTCGCGCCCGGTGTAGGCGCCGTCGAGCAGGGCGAAGGTGGTGGCGAACATCGCCGCCGCGCCCACGCCCTGCACGGCCCGGGCACCGATCAGCACCCCCGTACCGGGCGCGAGCCCGCAGGCGAGGGACGACAGCGCGAAGAGCGCGAGTCCGCCGACGTGGATCCGCCGGTGGCCGAAGCGGTCGGCGATCGAGCCCGCGCCGAGCACGAGCGCGGCCAGGGCGAGGGCGTAGGCGTCGACGACCCATTGCAGCGCCCCGAAGGACGCGTCCAGGTCGCCGACCATGTCCGGGAGCGCGACGTTCACGATCGTGACGTCGATGAGCAGCATGAACGTGCCCAGGCACACCGTGATCAGAGGCAGCCACTTGCGCATGTCGATACCTGTTTCCGGCGAAGGCGACGGGGCGGGGGCAGGCCCGGTGCGGCTCCCCGGCACCCAGTCTGGGCAGCGCTCTGCCAGAAATCCAACAGATTGGAATTCTGAAAGCTAGAATCCACAGTCATGGAACTGAGGCAGCTCGAATACTTCGTCGCGGTCGCCGAGGAGCGCAACTTCACCCGGGCGGCCGAGCGGGTGCACATCAGCCAGTCGGGGGTCAGCGCGCAGATCCGACAGCTGGAACGCGAGCTTGGCGCCGAGCTGTTCGAGCGCTCGGCGCGCGGCGTCACACTCAGCGTGGCGGGCAAGGCCGCGCTCGAATACGCCCGCGCCGCACTGGCCGCCGCCCGGTCGGTCGGTCAGGCGGTCGGCGAGGTGACCGACCTGATCCGGGGCCGGGTCACCGTCGGCATGGTCATCGGCTGCACCATCACCCCGCTGTTCGACGCCTTGGCCGCCTTCCATCGGGCGCATCCCGGGGTGGAGATCGCGCTCCAGGAGGACAACTCCGACTCCCTCACCCACGACGTCCGCACCGGCGCCACCGACCTGGCCCTGATCGGAGTCGCCGCCACCACGCCCGAGGACCTGGAGGCCATGACGATCATCAACGAACGCCTCGTCGCGATCTTCCCGCCCGACCACCCGCTGGCGGCCCGCTCCCGAATCACGCTGTCCGACCTGACCGCCCACCCGATCACCTGCATGCCCCCGGGCACCGGCCTGCGCACCGTCCTCGACCGGGCATGCGCGGCCCGCGACCTGCACCCCAGGATCGCGCTGGAGGCCGGCGCGGCGGACGCGATCGCCGACCTCGCCGCCCGCGGCCTGGCGGTCGGCGTCCTCAGCCAATCCATGGCCGCCCACTACGCCGACCGCCTGCTCGCCCGCACCATCGCCGACGTACAAACCCCGGCCCTGTTGGCCCTGGTCTGGAAACACACCCACAACCCGGCCGTCCGCGAACTCCTCGCCCACACCCGCAGGGCCTTCACCCCAGTCCCGTGACCGGCCCGGGTCTCAGCTCTGGGCCATGTCCACGAAGCGCGAGTAGTGCCCCTGGAACGCCACGGTGATCGTCGCCGTCGGGCCGTTGCGGTGCTTGGCCACGATCAGGTCCGCCTCCCCGGCCCGGGGCGACTCCTTCTCGTACGCGTCCTCACGATGCAACAGGATGACCATGTCGGCGTCCTGCTCGATCGAACCACTTTCACGAAGGTCGGAGACCATCGGCTTCTTGTCGGTGCGCTGCTCGGGGCCACGGTTGAGCTGGGACATCGCGACCACCGGGACCTCCAGCTCCTTGGCCAGGAGCTTGAGGTTTCGCGACATCTCGGAGACCTCCTGCTGGCGGTTCTCGGCCCGGCGCGAGCCGCCCGACTGCATCAGCTGGAGGTAGTCGATGATCACCAGACGCAGGTCGTGCTTCTGCTTGAGCCGGCGGCACTTGGCCCGGATCTCCATCATCGACAGGTTCGGCGAGTCGTCGATGTACATCGGCGCCGCGGTGACCTCGCCCATCTTGCGCGACAGCCGGGTCCAGTCGTCGTCGGTCATGCTCCCCGACCGCATGTGATGCAACGCGACCCGCGCCTCCGCCGACAACAGACGCATCATGATCTCGTTGCGCCCCATCTCCAGCGAGAAAATCACACTGGAAAGCCCATTCCTGATCGAACACGCGCGCGCGATGTCGAGGCCGAGGGTCGAATTGTGGGTCGGGATCCACGCCCGGCCCGCCAGGTAGAGATGGTCCGCGTTGTCCACCTCGACGCAGCGCACCGACACCGAGTCGATCCGCCGCACCGCGGCGATGTAGCGCAGCCGGGTGGTCGGGTAGGCGAGGGTGCTCTGCCGGGCGATCTTGCGGGTCAGCCGAAAGACCTTGTCCGCGGGCGTGAAGTTCACCTGGTAGCGGATCGACGTGTCGGCGTCGCGCCCCTTGACCGGCTCGGTACGCATCGTCGCGCGATAGCCCAGGCTCAGCACGAGTTCGAGAGTTCCCTCGGCGAGCCTGCGGTTGGTCACGGCGAACCGCACGGTCCCACTCGGACTCACGTGGCCGTCGGTGTCGAGCAACCCCGCGAGGAGAGCTCGCCGCTGCGCTTCGGACGCCCGCAGGTAGTCCTCGGGAATGTGCTTGTCGTCCAAGACCCCGAGCGTGCTCAGGATCGCGTCGACAGCCCCGGGGTCCGGGAGGCAGAGGTTGAAGGACATCGGGCTCGAGGTCGGGACGGCGCGGATGCCCTCGCGTTCGATGTTGTCGATCATCTCGGGATCGGCCGTGGTGAATCGGCTGCCCGCGCTGTGTCCGTCGCCCAGCCACGCGCCGAGCACGTAGGGCGGCAACGGGAGGTCGCGTTCCGGGAGGCACGCCGGGGCGGCGACCCGGACGGCGTGGTTCAGTCGGCGATCGGCCGTCGCGCACCGCACGGTGGCCGCGATCTCCTCCGTGGTACGCACCGCGCCGCGGCTCGCTTCCGGGGCGTGGTCCCGCACCGCGCGGCGCTCGGCCCGGGTCTCGGTCACCCACTGGTGGGCGCCGTCCGCGACGATCACCGCGCCGTCGGAGAACTCCACCTCGTAGCACGGCCGATCGTTCAGCACCTCGGTGGCCGCCACCACACGCGTCGGCGCTCCGTCGGCCCCGATCAACAGGTCGCCGACCCGCACCTCGCCCATCGTGGTCCAGCCGGTGGGCGTCGGTAGCGGAGTGTCCAGCGCCAATGCCTTGCCCATGGCGGGGCGGGCGGCGATGACGATCATTTGGCCGGCGTGGAGGCCGTTGGTGAGGGAGTCCAGGTCGGTGAAGCCGGTGGGGATGCCGGACATCTGGCCGCCGCGGGAGCCGATCGCCTCGATCTCGTCGAGGGCGCCCTCCATGATGTCGGCCAGCGGAGCGTAGTCCTCGGTGGTGCGCTGCTCGGTGACCTTGTAGACCTCGGCCTGGGCGTTGTTGACGATGTCGTCGACCTCGCCGTCGGCCGCGTATCCCATCTGCACGATCCGGGTGCCCGCCTCGACCAGGCGGCGCAGCACCGCCTGTTCGCGCACGATCCGCGCGTAGTACTCGGCGTTGGCCGCGGTCGGCACGGACGAGATCAGGGTGTGCAGGTACGGGGCGCCGCCCACCCGGCCGATCTCGGTGCGCTTGGTCAACTCGGCGGCGACGGTGACCGCGTCGGCCGGTTCGCCCCGGGCGTACAGGTCCAGGATCGCGTTGTAGACGAGTTCGTGGGCGGGCCGGTAGAAGTCGACCGGCTTGAGGTTCTCCACGACGTCGGCGATCGCGTCCTTGGACAACATCATGCCGCCGAGGACCGACTGTTCGGCCGCGATGTCCTGCGGCGGGGTCCGCTCGAATCCTTCGCGGGCCGGTTCGGGCCGGGCCTCTTCGAACTCGGAGACGCTCATGCCCGGGGTCTCCTTTCGACAAGGCTCGTGCGAGATCGCACCGCAATCACCGTGTCCTTCATACGCCACACGGCCGACAGAATCGCCGCACGACGCGGCATGCGGCCCTTCACCGTACGGGTGGACCCCCGACCGGCCAAGGCGGTCATACACAGGGCCTGTGGATAACTGTGGACAACCTGTGGAGAGGGACGGGTCCAGCTGTGTACAAGCTGTGCGCAGTCGGCCGTCAACGCTTCGCAATCATGTCCACAAACCGGCTCTGACCTGCGTCTTCTCTATCCACCGGCTGTGTATGTGAAAAACTGTTGGGCGAATCATGCGGCTATCGCCCCACGTGTGCACCCGCGTACGCCCCGCGCTCGCCGGTAATGACCAGAACGGCATTGTGACCCTTACCTGTGGATGACTACCGTGGACGGGTGCCGTCCACCCCCTCCTCGCCGACGAACCCTCCGGCGGCCGATCCACAGCAGCTCGATCCACACCCCGACACCGCGCCCACCCCCACGCCCCGGCCCCGAGCGCACGACCGCGACATCCTGCGCCTGGCCGTCCCCGCGTTCTTCGCCCTCGTCGCCGAGCCGCTGTTCGTGCTCGTCGACTCGGCGATCGTCGGCCGCCTCGGCACCCCGCAGCTGGCCGGACTCGGCGTCGCGGGCGCGATGCTGACCACCCTGGTCAACCTGTGCGTGTTCCTCGCCTACGCGACCACCGCCGCCGTCGCCCGGCTGCTCGGCGCCGGCGACCCGCGCGCCGCGATCCGCCAGGGCCTGGACGGCGTCTGGCTCGCCGCGCTGCTCGGCCTCGCGCTGACGGTGGTCGGCCTGGTCACCGCCCCGTGGATCGTCGCCGCCTTCGGCGCCTCCGACAGCGCGACCCCGCACGCGGTGACCTACCTGCGGATCGGCTCGCTCGGCGTGCCGGCGATGCTGATCGTGCTGGCCGCCACCGGCGTGCTGCGCGGCCTCCAGGACACCCGCACCCCGCTCCTGGTGGCGGTCCTCGGCTTCACCGCCAACCTGCTGCTCAACCTCGGTTTCGTGTACGGCCTGCACTGGGGGATCGCCGGATCCGCGTGGGGCACGGTGATCGCCCAGACCGGCATGGCCGCGGTCTACCTCGTCACCGTGGTGCGCGGCGCCCGTCGGCACGGCGCCTCGCTGCGCCCCGACCTCGCCGGCATCCGCGCGTCGGCCGGCGCGGGCGCACCGCTGTTCGTGCGCACCGTCAGCCTGCGCGCGATCCTGATCGGCGCCACCGTGGCGGCGACCCGGATGGGCGACACCTCGATCGCCACCCACCAGGTCGCCTGGCAGGTGTGGACCTTCCTCGCCTTCGCCCTCGACGCTCTCGCGATCGCCGCCCAGGCGATCGTCGGCCGGGCCCTGGGCGCGGGCGACGCGACCGGCGCCCGCGCCGCCACGCGCCGGATGCTGGTGTGGGGGGTGTGGACGGGGGCGCTGTTCGCGGTCGTGGTGGTCGCGGCGCGTCCGCTGTACATCCCGCTGTTCACGGCAGACCCGGCGGTGCGCCACCTGCTGGCCGGCGCGCTGCTCGCGGTCGCCGCGCTCCAGCCGGTGGCCGCCGCGGTGTTCGTCCTGGACGGCGTGCTGATCGGCGCGGGCGACGGGCGCTACCTCGCGCTCACCATGCCGCTCGTGCTGGCCGCGTTCTGTGCGGCCCTGGGCACGGTGCTGGCCCTCGGCGGCGGCCTGATCGCGATGTGGTGGTGGGCGATCGGCACCTTCATGCTCGCCCGGGTGATCCTGCTCGGCCATCGGGTCCGCGCCGACGCGTGGCTGGTGACCGGCCGCCGCTGAGCACGCCCGCGCCGATCCACGAAAGCGAACCCGCCGTCCCGCCGGCGCGACGGACGGGACGGCCTCGCCTCACGCGCCGACGACCTCGTAGCCCGCCTCGACGACCGCCGCGCGCACCGCGTCCGGGTCCACCGGCTGCGCCGACGTCACGGTGACCAGACCCGAGGCCAGTTCGACCACGACATCGGTCACGCCCGCCACCTCGGAGACCTCCTCGGTGACGGAGGACACGCAGTGACCGCAGGTCATTCCACTGACGGTGAAGGTGGCGGTGCTCATGACGGTGATCCTTTCCTCGACGCGGAGGCCATCGTCGGCTCCACGATCACCAAGCTATACCCCCTAGGGGTATCAAGCAAGCCGGCTCGATCCTCTTTCGAGCGATTCCACAACCCGCCCGACCTCTGCCGGGCCCGTCCGCCCCTTCAGTCCGTCAGCCGCGCCGACCGCACCGGCTCGCCCACCGGCCGCCCCACCCGGAACACCGCCAACGGCACCGCCCCCACCAGGCCCGCCACCTCCTCGGCCGTCCGCGCACAGTCGATCAGCTGGCTCAGCGGATGCGTCGCGTAGCCGTGCCGGGCCAACGTCAACCAACACCGGAACAACCCCCGCCCCGGCTCCAGCAGCTCGGCCGGATCCCCGGGCGCGGCCGGCGCGGTCACCACCAGCACACTCCCGTCGTAGCGCAACACCCCCCGCGAGGACGCCGCCAGCGCCCGCGCCAACCCCACCGGCCGCAACATCCGATACGCCCCCGGCCGCAACACCGCGTGCAGCGCCCGCGCCTCCACCCCGGACAACGCCAACGCCCGCCAGGTCAGCCCGTCCCGCGCCGACTCCCGCCCCGCCCGCAACCGCAACCACCGGCGCAACTCGCCGACCAGCGCCGGATCCCCGAACATCCACCGATCCGCCTCGTCGAGCAGCGGCGCCAGCACCCGGGTCCCACCCCGCCACAGGCCCGCCGACCCGGCGAACGCGCCCACCGCCTCCGCGAACACCGCGTCGGGCAGCACGCCCGGCTCGTACGCCCCTCGCGCACTGCGCCGCCCGGCCAGCTCCGCCGCCGTGAACGGCGTGCGATAACACTCGTCCGCCCGAACGAACCGGGCCACCACCCCCCGCTCCCGCTCCGGCGCCCCCGCGTACTCCACCCGCAACGGCACACCCAGCGCCGCCGAGGCGATCGAGAACGCCTCCACGAACGCCCCCAGCCCCAGGAACAGGTCCCGCCGCCCGGGATCACCAACCGGCAACGCCCGCGCCGGATCCCAGGACAACGCGTAGCCCAGAGCGCCACTCGGCGCCACCGTCCACGGCTGGGTGTTGTGCGCGCTCGGAGCCCGCCCGGCCAGCCGGAGCAGATCCGCGAGTTCGGTGCTCATCGGGCGCTCCCGACCGGCTTCGCGTAGAAGGTGTGCCCGTGCAGCTCCCGCCCGCCGATCCGGCGGTACTGCGCCGCCGACGCCTTGTTGTCCTCCTCGACCCACGTGCTGCGCAACGTGTCGTAGCCGCCCGCCCGCAGCGCCCGATACTGCTCCCGCGCGAGCAGGGTGAGGTAGCCGCGCCCCTGGGCCCCGGGCACCGTGCCCTTGATGATCAACACCGCCTCCCGGCGATACCGCCCCCGGGTCGCCAGCAGCCGCACCTGGTTGCCCAGGTGCAGGTCGCCGCGGATCCGGATCAGGAACTCCGAGATGTCCGGCACCGCGAGGGTGAACGCGACCGGCTCGCCGGCCCGCTCCAGCCACAACAGCAGCGACTCGTCCAGCAGATACGCCAACCCCTCGGTCTGGGCCCGCAGTTCGTCCAGGGCGATCGGCGTGTAGTAGCCCAGCTGCGCGAAGCTCGCGTTCAACATCGTGTGCAGGATCGGCAGTTGCTCGTCGAGCCGACGCCGCGACCCGCGCCGGATCACCAGTCGCTCGGCGGCGATCCGCGCGTCGTCGAACACATACGTCGCCGCCGGATCGTCCACCCGCTCGGCCAACCCCGGACAGATCCACGTCGACGCCGAGAACCGCCGGGCGAATCCGGCCCGTTCGTAGGTCTCCGGATACCGCGCCGGATTCCACGCCGAGTCCACGAAGCCCCGCTCGGTGAACCCCGACGTGATCACCCCGCCGGTCTGGTTCGGCAACAGCGCCACCGGCCCGAACAGGCTCTCCGCCCCCGCCCGCACGGCCCGCTCCTCGATCAGTTCCACCAGCCGGGCGAACACCGCCGGGTCCTCGGCGAACTCGGTGAGCCCGAACAGCTGATGCCGCCCGCCCAACTTGGCATCGAACCGCGCCTCGGTGTGCGTACAGGTGCGCCCCACCACCCGCCCGGCCCGATCGCGCACCAGATACAGCTCGACCCCGGCCCGCACCCACCGCCGCACCTGATCGCGCAGCACCGGCACATAACGATCCCTCGGGTGCAGCCGCATCGGCAACGCGCAGAAGTCGCGCAACGCGCGCCGGGACCCCACCCGCTCCACGGTGAGCGTCACGACCTCTTCGCCTTCCGGTGCACCGGCGGGCCGCTCTCCTCGCGCCCGATCGGGGTGAACTCCTCGATGTGCGCCATCTCGCGCCCCTCGGCCCGCCACTCGCCGTTGCTGTACCCGCCGGGCTGCGCGTCGAAGAGCCGGATGAACCCCGCCGTTCCGTTGCGATCGCCCCGATCGGTCATCCAGCACATCAGATCGCGGTGCGCGGTCGTACGGGCGAACCGCATCAGCGCCTCACGGTCGGCGAACACCGCGATGGTGCCCAGCGTGAACGGCCCCTGCAGATAGACCTTGTGCCAGCGGTAGCCGTCCATGCGCTTCATCGTGCGCACCATCCGCAACCACGGCCGGGCCAGCGAGAGCAGCGAACGCAGACCGCTGTAGTGCGTGGCCCCGATGAACATCGCCTCGCCGCGCGCCTGCGGCGGCGCCGCCGAGAAGTCGGTGGTCCTCATCCCTGCTCCCCTTCCACGAGATAGACGTTCTTGATCCGGGTGGTGCCCCGCAGGAACGGCCCGGTCCGGAAGTCGTGGACCAGCACCCGTACATCGGCCGCCGTCGGATCCTCCGCGAGCGACTGCGCGAAGTCCCGGCTGACCCGGGCCAGATGCCGCACCACACCCTCCCGGCACACCAGGGCGAGCTTTTCCCGATCCGCCTCGTCCAGCGAAGTCCCTTCGCGCAGTTGCAGATTGACCACCGGACGGCTCTCCAGGTCGGCGTACTCGTCGACGGTCAGGCAGAACCCCTCCAGGTGCGCCGCCATCGGGTTGTCCCGGTAGAGCCCGTACTCGACGTCCTGCGGATAGATGTTCGCGCCCATGTAGGAGACCGTGCTGTCCTTGCGGCCGAACAGCAGCAGCAGCGGCAGCCGCATGCCCTCCACCCGCGCCGCGCGCTCCCAGTCGGCCCACGCCTCGCGGTCCGGCCGGATCATCTCCTCGACCTCCGGGAAGGTCAGCAACCGGCCCTCGTCGCCGATGTTGTAGCGCACCTTCGGACTCATCACCGCGGTCGAGTTGATCGTGCAGATCACCTCGTCCTCGGCGTTGGTCTCCAGGTAGGTCTCCAGCGGGTTGTACTGGAACACCATCGGCACCCGGCCCTCGTCCGGCCCCAGCATCCGGGTGCGCAGCCGCTCGTCGGTCAGCAGCCGCTTGCGCAGCCACACTGTCGCGTCGCTCTCGCCGGCCATCCCTATGGTCAGGTCGGAGGCGCCGTAGCCGGAGCGCACCTTGACGAAGCGCTCCTCCAGGTAGTCGCGCAGCGCCTCGGTCATGCCCTCGCCGCCGACGAAGCCGTACATCCGGTGCCGGGTCCAGTCGAAGCCGTCCGCGTCCAGCCGGTCGCGCAGGTGCTTGAGGAACGGCGGGTACGCGGTGACCAGGTAGGTGAAGCGCGGCCCGAAGTGGCGCAGCGTGTCCACGATCTTGTCGATGTCGGGGCCGGTGTTCTTCACCATCGCCACCCGCGCCATCGCGATTCCGGTGTTGGTGCCGGTCGCCCACGCGCCCATCGAGTAGGCGTTGATCACGAACAACTTGCGCCGGGGAAAGACCATCGACGTGTAACCGGCCACGTTGCGGTGCACCGACTTGAGTTCGCGGCGCGAGCGCAGCCAGTTGTGCGGCGTCCCCGAGGAGCCCGAGGACTCGTCCACCACGGTCCCGGCCACCTCCAGGGCGCCCAGCCAGCAGCGGCTGTCCTCGGGATACGCCTTGACGTAGTTCTCCTTGGACGTCTCCGGATACGACGCGAGGTCGAACCAGCGGAAGCGCCACCGGTGCCGGCGCAGGAAGTCGCGGTAGGCGGGCACGTCGAGCGCGGCGAACTGGCAGGTCATCCACGCGTGTCGACGGGCGAACCGCTGCATCCACGGCCGATAGTGGGTGGCGGTCCAGCGCCACACCACGGGATGGACCCGGTAGAGCTGATACAGCCCGGTCAGCGCGAAGCTGACCACGCGCAGCAACCACTGTCGGATGAATCTGGCCATGACCGCCCGCCCCTTTGCCTCGCCGGCCCACCCGGCGTGTATCTCCAGACTGGGCCTCGGGGGGCGGGCGCGACATGAGTACCACTACTCATTCGGTACTCGGAAAACGCCGAACGGCCCGATCCCGCAAGGGGATCGGGCCGTTCGGGTGATTCGGGTCAGGCGGGCACGACGTCGAGGTCGAGCGCGGCCGACACCTCCTGGTGGAGGCGAACCGTGATGCGGTGCGACCCGACGGTCTTGATCGGAGTACCGATCTCCACGCGCCGCTTGTCGATGTCCGGACCGCCGGCGGCCTTGATGGCCGCCACGACGTCCGCGACGGTGACCGAGCCGAACAGGCGGCCCGTGTCGCCGGCGCGCGTCTGGAGCGTCACCTTGAGACCCGCGAGCCGACCCTTGACCTCGGTGGCCTGGTCGAGCGTGCGGATCTCGCGAACCTTGCGGGCGCGACGGATGGCCGCCACGTCCTTCTCCCCGCCGCGGCTCCAACGGATCGCGTAGCCGCGCGGGATGAGGTAGTTGCGGCCGTAGCCGTCCTTGACCTCGATGATGTCGCCGGGCTCACCGAGACCGGTCACCTCGTGGGTGAGGATGAGCTTCATGACAAGATCACCCTTTCTCAGCGAGCAGTGCTGGTGTACGGCAGCAGCGCCATCTCGCGGCTGTTCTTGACGGCCACGGCGACGTCACGCTGGTGCTGCGTGCAGTTACCGGTCACGCGACGAGCGCGAATCTTGCCACGGTCGGAAATGAACTTCCGCAGCAGGTTGGTGTCCTTGTAGTCCACATAGGAGATCTTCTCCTTGCAGAACACGCAGACCTTCTTCTTAGGCTTGCGCGCAGGCGCCTTCGCCATTGTGCTCTCCAGATCGTTTCAGAAGTCTTCAGCTCGGGTCGCGACCCGCCCCTGGTGCCGTCTCCGGCCTAGAAGGGGGGTTCGTCCGAGTAGCCGCCCGGCGGGGGACCCCAGCCCCCCGCGCCGCCGCCGCCCTGCTGCTGGCCGCCCCCTGCGGGAGTGGCCCACGGGTCGTCGGCGGGTGCGCCACCGCCCTGCTGGGGACGACCGCCGTAGCCGCCGCCTCCCTGCTGACCGCCGCCCTGCTGACCGCCGTAGCCGCCACCCTGCTGACCGCCGCCGTAGCCACCCTGGCCGCCGCCTCCGCGGCTCGCCTTGGTGACCTTGGCGGTCGCCCACTTCAGGGTCGGGCCGATCTCGTCGACCTCGAGCTCCACGACGGTGCGCTTCTCGCCCTCTTTGGTCTCGTAGGACCGCTGCTTCAGCCGGCCCTGGACGATGACGCCCGTGCCGCGCTGGAGGGATTCCGCCACGTTCTCGGCCAGCTGCTTCCAGGCCGAACAGCGGAGGAACAGCGCTTCGCCGTCCTTCCACTCGTTCGTCTGACGGTCGAACGTGCGCGGCGTGGACGCCACGGTGAAGTTCGCGACGGCGGCACCGCTGGGCGTGAAGCGCAGTTCCGGGTCGGCAGTCAGGTTCCCGACAACAGTGATGATGGTCTCGCCTGCCATGCTGACCCCTTCGCTGATTTCAGCGCAGTGCTGCGTTTCGTCGTGCGGTGCGGTTGGTGGTGCGCGAGCTCGGACTAGCGCTGGTCGGGACGCAGGACCTTGGTCCGCAGCACCGACTCGTTGAGGTTCATCTGACGGTCGAGTTCCTTGACGGTCGCGGGCTCCGCGGCCAGGTCCACGACGGCGTAGATGCCCTCGGACTTCTTCTTGATCTCGTACGAGAGCCGACGACGGCCCCACGTGTCGATCTTCTCGACCTTGCCACCGTCGTTGCGGATGACATTGAGGAACTGCTCGAGCAGCGGCGTGACCGCGCGCTCTTCGAGGTCCGCGTCGAGGATGACCATGAGTTCATAGCTACGCATGTGAACACCCACCTCCTGTGGACTGAGTCGGCCACGGGATCTCCGTGGCAGGAGGGCTTGCGTAATCGCCGCCACGCCAAGGCGGCCCCTTGGGCAAAACGCTCAGGGGGTGCCGAGAGTGCAGCGGACGGTACAGCGTACCCGGACCGGCAGACAGTCTCGAAATCCGAGCATGACGGCGGTCACGCCAGGGGATGGATATATGGACAAATTGGTCCGTCCCGCAGTCACTCACCGGAGGTGTGCGATGGCACATACGATCCGCCGCACAGCGTCCGCCGCACCCGCGGCGCCCGCCGGGGCGCACCGGCCCCGGCTGACCCTCAACTCCGACGGCCGTGCCCATCCGCGCGAGAACGCGCTGGTCGCCGCCGTCGTGCTGTTCGCGCTGGTGGCCGGCATCTGCGCGTTCTTCAAGGGCATGCACATCCTCGGCGCGTGGACCGCGCTGGCCGGTGTGGTGACCGGCCTGGTCAGCCAGATGTTCTCGGCGACCACGGAGGAGCGGGTGGTCACCGTGCTCGCGCTCGGCGTCTCGGCCGTCGCACTGTTCATGAACATGTTCCACGGCGGCCTGTACTGACCCGCCGCACCGCCCACCCGAAGCGGCCCGCCGGACCGGGATCCGGCGGGCCGCTCGCGGATTCCGACCCCGTCGCGCGGGGCCGATCCGGGCGCCCGCTTCGCCGGTGAAGGTCCGCATCGCCCCCGTACCGTCCCGCCTGCGACGCCCGACACGATCCATGGCGCCCGCAGGCGCAGTAACCTCTGTCACGGCCGAACCGATATCGAGGAGCTCTTACATGTCTTTGCGCCTGAGGACGCTCACCGCCGAGGAGCACCTGGCCTTCATCAAGGGCAGGCCCTCCGTGAGCTTTCTTCAGTGCCCCTCCTGGGGTGCGGTGAAGAGTGAGTGGCGATCCGAGAGCATCGGTTGGATCGACGAGTCGGGCGCCGTCGTGGGCGCGGCACTCGTGTTGTACCGGCAGTTGCCGAAGATAAAGCGTTACCTCGCCTACATGCCCGAGGGCCCGGTCATCGACTGGTTCGACGGCGACCTGCGGCGATGGCTCGACCCGATGCTCGCGCACCTGAAGAGCCGGGGCTCGTTCTCGGTCAAGATGGGCCCGCCCGTGGTGATCGCCCGCTGGGAGGCGGAGACGATCAAGAAGGCGATAGCGGGCAAGTCGGCGAACCGGCTGCGCGACCTGACCCCCGACTGGACCGACGAGCGCGGCTCCGAGCTGGAGCGGCAACTGCGCGGCCTGGGCTGGCAGCAGGACGCCTCGGGCGGGGCCGGGTTCGGCGACGTGCAGCCGCGCTACGTCTTCCAGGTGCCGCTGGTGCGGCGCAGTCTCGACGACGTGCACGCGGGCTTCAACCAGTTGTGGCGGCGCAACATCAAGAAGGCCACGAAGGCCGGTGTCGACGTGGTCCAAGGCGGCTACGACGACCTGCCGGTGTTCCACGAGGTCTACAAGGTCACCGCCGTGCGCGACCACTTCACCCCGCGCCCGCTGGCCTACTTCCAGGGCATGTGGAAGGCGCTCAACGCCGAGGACCCCGAGCGCATGCGGCTGTACCTGGCCAAGCACGAGGGGGAGGTGCTCGCCTCCACCACGATGGTCACCGTGGGCGACCACGTCTGGTACTCGTACGGCGCGTCCGCCAACCACAAGCGCGAGGTCCGGCCCTCGAACGCGATCCAGTGGCGGATGTTGCGGGACGCGTACGCGCTGGGTGCCTCGGCCTACGACCTGCGCGGCATCAGTGACACCCTGGACGAGAACGACCACCTCTTCGGGCTGATCCAGTTCAAGCTCGGCACCGGCGGCCAGGCCGTCGAAT
Organism: Embleya australiensis; assembly: GCF_051903075.1. NCBI lineage: Bacteria > Bacillati > Actinomycetota > Actinomycetes > Kitasatosporales > Streptomycetaceae > Embleya > Embleya australiensis. The sequence continues at coordinate 3,853,703 of NZ_CP182422.1, read as the reverse complement.
ACCTCGGCGAGTGGGACTTCCCGCTCAACAAGATGCTGCACAAGGCACTCGACATGTACATGTCACGCCGCTGACGCAAGGCCGGCGGCGCCCCGAGTCGCCGGCCGTCCGTGATCACCGCGACGCGGCCCACGTCGCGTGCTCCGCCTTCGCCCCGCGTCCCCCAAGGCACGCCCCACACCCGGAAGGCCCCGAAACGCCCATGTCGCTCACGCTCTACGTCGATGCCGCCCGGTGGCGCAAGCACCAGGACGAGGTCCGCGACACGTTCCCGGGCCTGGTGCCGGTGATGAAGGGCAACGGGTACGGGTTCACCAATCCGAGGCTGGCCGAGGAGGCCACCCGGATGTGCGTGGACACCGTGGCCGTGGGGACCACCTACGAGGCCGCGCTGGTCAAGGACTACTTCGACGGCAAGGTCCTGGTGCTCACGCCGTATCTGCGCGGCGAGGAGGCGGTGCCGCTGCCGGATCGCACCATCCGCACGGTCTCCTCCGTGCAGGCCGCGCGGGACCTGGTGGGCTGCCGGATCGTGGTCGCGTGCATGACGACGATGAAGCGCGACGGGGTCACCGAGGAGGAGTTGGTCAAGCTCCGCACCGGGATGGACGACGTCCGCCTCGAGGGCTTCTCGCTGCACCTGCCGCTGGACCACCCGGACGGCTACGACCCGGTCGTCGAGGTGGTGGGCTGGGTGGAGCGGCTGCGCGCGGCGCGCCTGCCGGTGCGGACGATGTACGTCAGCCACCTGACCGCGGCCGAGTTGGGGGTGCTGCGCGAGCGGTACCCGGACACCGAGTTCCGGCCGCGGATCGGCACCGACCTGTGGCTGGGCGACCACGACGCGCTGGCCAGTCGGGGCACGGTGCTCGACGTGGTGCGGATCGCGCGCGGCGAGCGGTTCGGCTACCGCCAGCGCAAGGCGCCGAGCGACGGACACCTGGTCGTGGTCAGCGGCGGCACCGCGCAGGGGGTCGGCCTGGAGGCGCCCAAGACGGTGCGCGGGGTGATGCCGAGGGCCAAGGGCGTCGCGCGCGCCGGGCTGGCCACCGTCAACCGCTCGTTGTCCCCGTTCACCTGGGCGGGCAAGCAGCGCTGGTTCGCCGAGCCGCCGCACATGCAGGTCAGCCTGCTGTTCCTGGCCAACGACGTGGCCCCGCCCAAGCCCGGCGACGAGCTGGAGGCGGCGCTGCGGCACACCACGACGCACTTCGACCGGATCGCGATCCGCTGACCCGACGGGCGCGTCCGCCGAGCCGGCAGCACCCGAAGGACCTGAAGGACCCGACAAAGCCGAACGGCCTTGGGGCGGCGATCCCACCGCCCCAAGGCCGTTCGTCGTCTCGCCGCCGCGCCGTCGCTCAGTGGCTCGCCCGCGCCGGGATCGCGCCGGGCACGAACACGTCGGGCGCCCGGTCCAGGACACCCCCCGAGGGGTCGTCGCTACCGTCCGCGCGCACCGGGTCCCGCTCCGGGCGCAGGATGTCGCGCGCCACCACCAGGCAGATGTACGCGGTGCCGAGCAGGTGCAGCAGGATCACCACGTGGTACGCGTTCTGCGACAGGCCCTTGCCGGAGAACGAGGCGATGTACATCCACACGCCCAGGAAGTACGTCACCTCGCAGGCCTGCCAGATCAGGAAGTCGCGCCAGCGCGGCCGGGCCAGCACCACCAGCGGGATCAGCCACAACACGTACTGCGGCGAGTAGACCTTGTTGGTCAGGACGAACGCGGCCACGATCAGGAACGCCACCTGGGCGAAGCGCGGCCGGCGCGGCGCGAACATCACCAGCGCGGCGATCGCGAGACAGCACAGCACCAGGCTCAGCGTGACGTAGGTGTTCAGACCCTCCAGGGTCTTGCCGTCGCGCTGCTGGATGATCAGCCAGACCGATCCGTAGTCGGCGGGTCGGTCCTGGCTGAACGTGTAGAACAACTTCCAGCCCTCGCGGATGTACCAGTCGTGCCTGTTGTACCAATGCCCGTCGTACACCAGCATCACCGGCAGATTGACCACCAGCCAGGACACCACCGCCGCGGCGGCCGTCTTGGCGAACGCGACGAGCCGTCCCGAGCGCAGACACAGCAGGAACAGCGGCGCCAGCAGAAGCACGGGATACAGCTTCGCCGCGGTCGCCAGGCCGATCAGCACGCCGGCGACCACCACGTTGCGCCGCGCCCATGACCACATGGCCACCGCGGTCAGCGCGACCGCGACCAGGTCCCAGTTGATCAACCCGTTGAGCGCCAGCGCCGGCGCGCACGCCACCATCGCGGCGTCCCAGGGTCGGCGCCCCGACGTGCCCTTGACCGCAATCACGGTGACCACCGCGCAGGCCATCATGATCAACGCGTTGATCATCACGAACCACAGCTGTTCGTCCCGGAGATCGCCGTCGGTGAGGTCCCCGGCGGCCCGGGCCAGGGTGCCCGCGAAGGCCATCACCCCGCCGGTGATCACCGGATACTCCAGGAACTTCATGTCCTTGTCGCCGGTCTCCTGGAAGTACGGGATCTTCCCGTCCGCGAGACCACGATTGACGTACAGGTGCGGCATGTCGCTGTAGCAGGCGTGCGAGTACTGCGTGCTGCCGGCGAACCAACCGCCGTCGTAGCAGGGCTTCTTCTGCACGATCCCGAGCGCGAAGCACGCCACCGCGAGCAGGACGAGCACCCGTACGGGGCTCCACCAGCGGTTGCCCACGAATCGGATCCGGCGCCCGGCCGGCCCGCCGACGACCTCGCTGCCCGCCCGGACCACCGGGTCGTCGAGGCTCGGCAGGACGGGTTCGGTCGATGTCGGCGTCATGGCGCCCATCCTCTCGCGCTCCACGAGGAGGCTGCCCTCGCTGGCCGGATAACGACAACGCGTGCCCCACCGCTGCTGCGGTGGGGCACGCGTAAGGCTAGGCCCTGTCCGGAGGGGTTCGCCGATTTCCCGGCGTCCGGTACGGCGGCCGGGCGGGTCTAGCCGCCACTGGATCGACCGCCGATGATGAAGCCGTTGGCACCACCTCGGGTGCCGGGTCCACCGGGCCCGCCGGGCTCGGTGTTCGTCGGTTTGCCGGTGTTCGTCGGCTTGCCGGTGTTCCCGCCCCCACCGGGATCACCACTGCTGCCGTGCGAGCCGCCTCCGGGCGCGGTCGTCGTCGCCGGCGGTGTGGTCGGCGGTGCGCTGGTCGTCGGCGGCGGGGTGGTGGGCGCCTTGGTGGTCGGCGGTGCGGTGGTCGGCGGTGCCGACGTCGCCCTGTCCCTGTTTTCGAATTTCTCGCCGGGCACGCTGAAGTCCATGGACGGCATGCCTTGGAGGGCGCCCTTCATGTACGCGGTCCAGAGCTTCGTGGGGATGCCACCACCGTGCACTGATTCGTCCCCACCGCCCAAGCCCTTGAGGGAGAGGTGGCGGTGGGTGTTCGGGTCCTCGCGGAACAGCGCCACCGACGTTGCCAGATTGGGCGTGTAACCCACGAACCACGCGGAGAGGTTGCTGTCCGTGGTACCGGTCTTGCCGGCCACCGGTCGGTTCAACGCCTTCGCCTCCCGGCCGGTGCCGTCGTTCAGCGGCGGGTTGTCGACGACCCGCCGCATGACCTGGTTGACCGTGTCCGCGACGTTCTTGTCGAAGACTTGCTCGGTCTTGGCCTTGGGCAGATCGACCTTCGAACCGTTGTGCGTGACTTCCTTGACGAAGTACGGGTCCGCGTGAACCCCGCGCGCCGCGAAGGTCGCGTACGCCTCGGCCATGTCCAACGCGCTCGGCTGGGTGACGCCGAGGGTCACCAGCGGGGTCGTCACGAAGTCGTCGAGGTTGGGCGGTAGGCCGGCGTCGATCGCGGCCTTCTTGACGTTCTCGGGTCCCACGTCGGCGGCGAGTTGGAGGAAGACGGTGTTCGCCGACTTCTCCATGGCTCTGGTGATCGGGATGTTGCCGTACATCGTGTCACCCTCGTTGGGGGTGAGGACGTCCTTGCCCGTTTGTGGGTCCTTGTAGTTCTGCCCGTTTCGCATCTTGATCGGGATCTTGCTGTCACCGTTGTAGACGCTGTCCGGGCCGATGGGTTTGCCGTCCGCGCCGCCGTTGCGCAGCGCCGTCGCGAGGGTGAACAGCTTGAACGTCGAACCGGCCTGGACGTCGCGCCTGATCGCGTCGTTGAACTCCTGCTGGACGAAGTCGGCGCCGCCGTACAGCGCGACCACGGCGCCGTCGCCGGGCACCACCGAGGCCAGGCCGGTACGGACGTAGCGGTCCGACTCGCGTTCCGGTTTCAGATCCGCCCTCAGTTCGTCGTTGACCGCCGCGACCGCCGCGTCCTGCTTGCCCTTGTCGAACGTGGTGACGATCTTGAACCCGCCGCGGGCGAGCTCCGCCTCGGGAATCACGTTGTTGGCCTTGAGGTACTGGTCGGTCACCTTCATCAGGTAACCGGCCTGACCGGCCTTGTTCGCGGCGGGCTTGGGCTTGATCGGCATCGGGAACTGAAGCGTGTCGCGCTCCGCCTTGGTCAGCCAGCCCTCCTTGACCATGCCGTCCAACGCGTACGCCCAGCGGCCCTTGACCTTCTCCAGCTGGCCCGGGAACTCGATCACGTCGTAGATGCCCGGCGCGTTGAGCAGGGTGGCCAGGTAGGCGCCCTCGGCCACGTTCAGGTCGCCGACGTTCTTGCCGTAGTAGGCCTGCGCGGCGGCCTGGATGCCGTACGCGTTGCGGCCGTAGAAGGCGGTGTTGAGGTAGCCGACCAGAATGTCGTCCTTGCGCATCTGCCGGTCGACCTTCAGCGCGATGAAGATCTCGCTGAACTTGCGCTTGAAGGTGCGCTCCTGGGTCAGGTACGTGTTCTTGACGTACTGCTGGGTGATCGTCGAACCACCCTGCGTGTCACCGCCCTTGACCATGGTGACCCCGGCGCGGAGCAGACCCTTGGGGGAGACGCCCGAGTCGCTGTAGAACGACCGGTTCTCCGCCGCGATCACGGCCTTCTGCACGTGCTTGGGGATCTGGTCCACCGTCACGTTCTGCCGGTTGACCTGCCCGGTGCGCCCTATCTCGGTGACACCGTCGGAGTAGTAGTAGATGTTCGACTGGTACGTCGTGTTCGCGTTCGGGTCGGGCACCTTGACCATCGCGTACGCCAGGGCCGCGAGCCCCATCAGCGACGCGAAGAAGAACAGGATCATCGCCAGGATCTGCTTGATGGACGGCAACCAGCGACGAATGCCGGTCTTGCCGAACCTCGGGTAGTCGATGAACCGCTTCCTCCGGGGCGGACCGGCCTCGGATCGGGATCGGCCGCCGGCCGCCCCGCCGTTGGCGGCCCGCCGGCCCCCGCCGCGGGCGGCCGCTCGGGCCTCCACGCGCGAAAGCGGGCGTTCCTCGTCGCCCTCTCCGGGCCCGTCGGGCAACGACGAGCCGCCGGGTGGCGTTCCGCCGCCCCCGGACCCTCCCGCGCCCCCCGAATGCGAGCCACCGCGCCCCTCGGGACGCGGCTGCGGTGATCTACGGCGATGTTCACTCATGCGTTCGCTACTCCTCGGCCGTACGACACGGAGGTCGGACGCACGGGTCGTGGCTCTCCGCTCCCCAGGACGCAGGCGCACGGGAAGCGGTTCCGCAGGAAGCGGGGCTTGAGGTACCACACGGCGGAACAGACTACGCGGATCCGCTTTCGCGACCTCACTGTGACCTGCCTGTGACCCGAGTCACCGGCGGCCGCCTTGCCACCACACGGCAAGGAGACCTATCGTCTCGATGTATCGGTTCGATACATCGGGCCGGTACATCGAGCCGGGGGCACAGGAGCCCCGGCCGGACGAAGGTCGGCTGTGACCGTATCCCACGGTCGTGTCCGTGCCCATGTCCGGCCCGGTCCGCAGTGGATGGAGGAAGGCGATGAGCAGGCGCGGTGGCGTCCTCGAATTCGCGATCCTCGGTCTGCTGCACGACTCCCCCATGCACGGCTACGAGTTGCGCAAGCGGCTCAACACCGTGCTCGGTTCGTTCCGTGCCATCGCCTACGGCACCCTCTATCCGTGCCTGAAGTCCCTGCTGGAGCGGGGTCTGCTCGCGGAGGAGATTCCGGAGGTGACGGCACTCGCCGGCAGCAAGCGGTCCCGGATCGTCTACCAGCTGACGGCACAGGGCAAGGAGCACTTCCAAGAACTGCTGTCCGAGTCCGGGCCCTCGGCCTGGGAGGACGAGAACTTCGGCGTGCACTTCGCCTTCTTCGGTCGAACCGACCACGAGGTGCGCATGCGTATCCTCGAGGGTCGGCGCAGCCGGCTCGAGGAGCGCCTCGACCGGGTGCGCGGGTCGCTGACCCGGACACGGGAGAAGCTCGACGGTTACACCCTCGAGTTGCAGCGACACGGCTTGGAGTCGGTCGAGCGCGAAGTGCGCTGGCTGAACGAGCTCATCACCGCCGAGCGGCACGCCGGAGCGACTCCGGACGCCCCCGGCCCCGAAACCCCGGTCGACCCGTCGAAGGACGCCGACCGGCTTCGGACCCCCACCCAGGACGTGGCCTCGGACCCGTCCGCATCCAACAACTGAGGTCGCCGGTTCGTGGCGACTTCGTCGAGATCACAGGGAGCAACCGGAATGGGTTCGGTTCGCGTAGCCATCGTCGGCGTGGGCAACTGCGCCGCTTCGCTGGTGCAGGGCGTCGAGTACTACAAGGACGCCGACCCGAACAGCCGCGTCCCCGGCCTGATGCACGTGCAGTTCGGCGAGTATCACGTGCGTGACGTCGAGTTCGTGGCCGCTTTCGATGTGGACGCCAAGAAGGTCGGCTTCGACCTGTCCGACGCCATCGGTGCCAGCGAGAACAACACGATCAAGATCTGCGACGTGCCGCCGTCGGGCGTCACCGTGCAGCGTGGGCACACCCTGGACGGTCTCGGCAAGTACTACCGCGAGACCATCGAGGAGTCGACCGACGCCCCCGTCGACGTGGTCAAGGTCCTCAAGGACCAGGCCGTCGACGTCCTCGTCTGCTACCTCCCGGTGGGCTCCGAGGACGCGGCGAAGTTCTACGCCCAGTGCGCCATCGACGCCAAGGTCGCGTTCGTCAACGCCCTCCCGGTCTTCATCGCCGGCACCAAGGAGTGGGCGGACAAGTTCACCGAGGCGGGCGTGCCGATCGTCGGCGACGACATCAAGTCGCAGGTGGGCGCCACGATCACGCACCGCGTGATGGCGAAGCTCTTCGAGGACCGCGGTGTCCTGCTCGAGCGCACCATGCAGCTGAACGTCGGCGGCAACATGGACTTCAAGAACATGTTGGAGCGCGAGCGCCTGGAGTCGAAGAAGATCTCCAAGACGCAGTCGGTCACCTCGCAGGTGGACCGCGACCTCGGCTCGGACAACGTGCACATCGGCCCGTCGGACTTCGTCGCGTGGCTCGACGACCGCAAGTGGGCGTACGTGCGCCTCGAGGGGCGCGCCTTCGGCGACGTGCCGCTGAACCTGGAGTACAAGCTCGAGGTCTGGGACTCGCCGAACTCGGCCGGTGTCATCATCGACGCCGTGCGCGCCGCGAAGATCGCCAAGGACCGCGGCATCGGTGGCCCGATCCTGTCGGCGTCCTCCTACTTCATGAAGTCGCCGCCGGTGCAGTACTTCGACGACGAGGCCCGCAACGCCGTCGAGGCCTTCATCAAGGGCGACATCGAGCGCTGACCCGCTCCGCTCGGCCCGCACCCCCGCGGTGCGTTCGAGTGACCCAAGGCCCGGCTCCCCTCCAGGAGCCGGGCCTTCGGCGTACCCGCGCGCGGCGGTGCCCGTTTCGGGTGCGGCGCCTGCCGCCGGCTACGGTGGGCGCCGTGGCCCTCATCCGTGATCTGCGCTCGTTGTTGAAGCTGCGCGACTTCCGTCGGCTCTTCGCCACCCGGCTGACCTCGCAGCTGTCCGACGGCGCCTTCCAGGTCGCGATCGCGGGGAAGGCGTTCTTCTCGCCGGAGAAGCAGACCTCGGCCGCGGCGATCGCGACCGCGTTCGCCGTGCTGCTGCTGCCGTATTCGCTGGTGGGGCCGTTCACCGGGGTGCTGCTCGACAGGTGGCGGCGGCGGCAGGTCCTGGTGCGGTGCAATCTGCTGCGCGCGGTGCTGGTGGCGGTGACGGCCGCGCTGGTGCTGATCGGGGTGCCCGATCCGGTCTTCTACGCGGCGGCCCTGGTGGTGCTGTCGGTGAACCGGTTCGTGCTCGCCGGGTTGTCCGCGTCGCTGCCGCGCGTGGTGCCGGCCGAGCGGCTGGTGACGGCGAACTCGGTGTCGCCCACGGCCGGCACGGTGGCGGCGGCGGTCGGCGGCGGGGCCGCGGTGCTCGTGCACGCGCTCCTGGCCGAGGGTTCGGGGGCCACCGCGCTGGTGATCGTGGTGTCGGGCCTGCTGTACCTGGGCTCGGCGGCGGTCGCCGCGACGATGCCGAGCGATCTGCTCGGGCCCGATCCCGACCGGGTGTTGCCGGATGTGCGCGAGGCGCTGCGCTCGGTGGCCCGGGGGCTGCGCGAGGGGGCGGTGCATGTGTGGCGGCGCCGGGCGCCCGCGCACGCGTTGGCCGCGATCACCGCGATGCGGTTCTGCTACGGCGTGCTGACCGTGATGACGGTGCTGCTGTGCCGCAACACGTTCAACGATCCGAACGACACCGACGGCGGGCTTGCGACCTTCGGGATCACGGTGAGCGTGTCCGCGCTCGGCTTCTTCGTGGCGGCCGTGATCACGCCGGGGGTCACCGCGCGGATCGGCGTCCCGGCCTGGATCGGCGCGTGCGCGCTGGCCGGGGCGGTGTGCCAGGCGGCGCTCGGGCTGCCGTTCCTGTTCGCGCCGATGGTGGTGGGCGCCTTCCTGCTCGGGGTGACCTCGCAGGGCGCCAAGATCGGGGTGGACACGATCGTGCAGACCACCGTCGACGACGCGTACCGGGGTCGGGTGTTCTCCGTCTACGACGTGCTCTTCAACGTCGCGTTCGTCGGCGCCGCCGCGGTCGCCGCGCTCGGGCTGCCCGACGACGGTCGGTCCCCGGCGGTGCTGCTCGGGGTCGCCGGGGTGTACGCGCTGACCGGAGTCCTGTACGGCCTGGCGTCGCGCCGCCACCCTCCGGTGATCATCGAGGGCTCACCGGCGGGCAACGGCCGGCCGTGATGTCCCTTTCATAACCGGACGAGGCATTCAAGCAGCCGCACATCTCCAAGAAATTACCCGTGGGTAGTGCAATGACGAGGCCGAGGTTCTAATCTGCACATCCAGCGATTTTCGGCACCTCTGGAGATACTCCATGTCCAACGACGCCGGTCCGGGTGAAAACAATCCTTTGCCGTACAGACCGGCATGGACCGAGAACACTCCGCCGCACGGACACGAGTTCGCCGCCCGCGAGCCGGCCGCCCCGCACGTCCCGGTGGTCCGTCGGCCGCAGGTCGACGGACGCGCGAGCCGGCGGGCGGCCGAACGCCCGCGGCGCGGCCGCGCGGCGCTGATCGCGGCCCTGGCGGTGCTGCTGATCGGCGGCGGGACGGCCGCCGGGGGCTGGTGGTACGTGCACAAGAACGACGCCGACGGGATCCGCATCCACGAGGGCGACTGCCTGCGGGACAAGACGAGCGTCGACGCGGACCCGGTCCCGTGCGAGGACCCGCAGGCCCGCTTCATCGTGGTCGAACGGGTCCAGGGCACGACGGACACCGACGTCTGCGATTCGCTGCCGGGCGATCCGATCGCGCTGGTCTCGGATCCCGGGCAGGACCGCTTCGTACTGTGTCTCGGGGTCCGAAAGTAATCCGCGTCACCTGTGAATAGCGCTTTATGCCCGTTATTCCGCTCACATTCGACCGATGTAAGGGGAATCCCCGCTGCGCGTGTCCGGCCGGACCCCTAGTGTTCCGGACTGTCTCACCAGTCCCCTGCAACGGAGATCGCCCCCATGTCCAATCCCTTCCCGCCCGACCCCAACGGCCCGCAGCAGCCGAACCAGGGCTGGAACCAGCAGCCCGGTCAGCAGCCGCCGCCGCAGGGCGGGTGGCAGCAGCAGCCGGGCCAGCCGCAGCAGGGTTGGGGGCAGCAGCCCGGTCAGCCGGGCGGATACCCGCCCGCCGGTCAGCCGGGCTTCTACGGCGGCCCGCCGCCGCCCCCGCCGCGCAAGAGCAAGCTGAAGAAGATCCTGATCCCGATCGCGATCCTGGTCGTCCTGGCCATCGCGGGTGTCGTGGTCAAGGGTGTGCTCAGCAAGGACGCCGTCGACAAGGCGAAGGTCGGGGACTGCATCACCAGCACCAAGAACAAGAGCCCGAAGGTGGTCTCCTGCTCCGAGTCGGGCGCCGTGTTCAAGGTCGTCGCCAAGTTCACGGACACCTCTGACACGAGCAAGTGCGACGACGAGGAAGTCGCGCGCAAGGGGTCGGTGCTCGGCCTCTACCGCAAGGGCTCCGACAAGGGTCTGTTGTGCGTCACGGTCACCGAGCACACGACGCCCGACTCCTTCTCGGGTGTCCCCGGTGCCTCCGCGACGTTCACCTCCTCCGTGATCGCGAAGCTGCAGAAGGTCGTGGCCGACGGTCAGGTCACCGACGACGAGCTCCAGGAGCTGGGCCGGAAGTAGCCCTACTCCGGAGGTGGTCCGCTCACGCGTCCCCGTGGGCGGACCACCACTCGCGCAGCGCGGCGACGGCCGTCTCGTGGTCCATCGGGCCGTGTTCGAGGCGCAGCTCCAGCATGTGCTGGTAGGCCTTGCCGACCAGCGGGCCCGGCGGCACCTCCAGGAGCTTCATGATCTCGTTGCCGTCCAGGTCCGGTCGGATCGAGTCCAGCTCCTCCTGCTCGGCGAGCTGCGCGATCCGCTCCTCCAGCGAGTCGTAGGCCCGGGCCAGCGTGGCCGCCTTGCGCTTGTTGCGGGTGGTGCAGTCCGAGCGGGTCAGCTTGTGCAGCCGATCGAGCAGCGGGCCCGCGTCGCGCACGTAGCGGCGCACCGCCGAGTCGGTCCACTCGCCCGTGCCGTAGCCGTGGAAGCGCAGGTGCAGCTCGACCAGGCGGGTGATGTCGTCGGTGACGTCCTTCGGGTACTTCAACGCCTTGAGCCGCTTGCGGGACATGTGCGCGCCGACCATCTCGTGATGGTGGAACGAGACCCGGCCGTCCGCCTCGAAGCGCCGGGTGCGCGGCTTGCCGATGTCGTGCAGCAGCGCGGCCAGGCGCAGCACCAGGTCCGGCTCGCCCGGCGGCTCCAGCGCCATCGCCTGTTCGAGCACGATCAGCGTGTGCTCGTACACGTCCTTGTGCCGGTGGTGCTCGTCCACCTCCAGGCGCAGCGTCGGCAGCTCGGGCAGCACGTGCTCGGCCAAGCCGGTGGTGACCAGCAGCTCCAGGCCCTTGCGCGGGTGATCGGACACGATCAGCTTGTTCAGCTCGTCGCGGACCCGCTCGGCGGAGACGATCTCGATCCGTTCGGCCATGTCCGTCATCGCCGCGACCACCTCGGGCGCGACCTCGAAGTCGAGCTGCGCGGCGAAGCGCGCGGCCCGCATCATCCGCAGCGGATCGTCGCCGAAGGACGCCTCGGGCGTGCCCGGGGTGCGCAACACGCGCGCGGCCAGGTCGGCCAGCCCGCCGTGCGGGTCCACGAACGTGATCCCCGGCAGCGCCACCGCCATCGCGTTGACCGTGAAGTCGCGCCGGACCAGGTCGTCGTCGATCGAGTCGCCGTAGGAGACCTCCGGCTTGCGCGAGGTGCGGTCGTACGCCTCGGAGCGGTAGGTGGTGATCTCGATCTGGTAGTCGGGCGAACCGGCGAGCCTCTTGCGGCAGCCGACCGTGCCGAACGCGATGCCCACGTCCCACACCGCGTCCGCCCAGGGGCGCACGATCGCCAGCACCTGTTCGGGGCGCGCGTCGGTGGTGAAGTCGAGGTCGTTGCCCAACCGGCCGAGCAGCGCGTCCCGCACCGAGCCGCCGACCAGCGCGAGCGTGTGCCCGGCCGCTTCGAAGCGGCGGGCGAGGTCGTCGGCGACGGGGGCGACGCGCAACAGTTCGGTGACGGCGCGGCGCTGGACGGCGCTCAGCTCGCCGCCGGCCGGCGGGTCGTCCGGGAGGGGTGTGTTCTTGGCGTTCGGCACGGGAGACAAGGTTACGGGTCGAGGCCGCGGCTCTCGCGCGCTTTATGCCGGGGCCGCCCTCGCGCACGGTCGGCGTGCCGGCGTGATCATGGCGTGATGGCGTGGCGCATGTCGCACTAAGCTTGGCGGATGCCTTCCGAGACCACGCCGCCGCGCCGTCGGCTGCAGGTGGTCGAGGAGACCTCGGCGGGTGGTCTGGTGATCGATCGGCTCACGTTGCGCGCGGCGTTGATCGCCCGCCGTGATCGACGCGGCCGACTGCTGTGGTCGCTGCCCAAAGGGCACATCGAGGACGGCGAGAGCGTGGTGGACGCCGCGCTGCGCGAGGTCGAGGAGGAGACCGGCATCGTGGGTCGGGTGCTGGCTCCGCTCGGCGTGATCGACTATTGGTTCACCGCGCCGGACCGGCGGGTGCACAAGACCGTCCACCACTACCTCATGGAGGCGGCGGGCGGGGATCTGTCGGACGACGACATCGAGGTCGAAGCGGTGGCTTGGGTTCCGCTCGGCGCGCTCTCCGCGCGCCTCGCCTACCCCGACGAACGACGGTTGGCGACACTCGCCCCGGAGCTGTTGGCGGACAGCGCGTGAGCGATCGCCGGATCCGCTCCGAGGCCGGGATGCCGCCGCGACGCGGTCGAGTGGCCGGTGTGCTGCTTTTGGCCCTGCTGCTCGCCGTCACACTGCTCGGCGCGCTGCCACCGACGGTCGTGCGCGCCGCCGACGGCGACGGCGTCCGAATCCTGATCACAAAAATGACCCCGATCGCCAAGCCCGGCGGCACCATCACCGTCGAGGGCCAGGTGCTGAACAGCGGCTCCAAGCCGCTCGACACGGTGGAGCTGGCGGTGCGGATGCGCACCTCTGAACCGCTCTTCCGCAGCGGCATCTCCTCGCCCGAGGAGGGCCAGTCGAACGGCTCCCTGGTGCGTGACGTCAAGCCGGTGACCGTACAGGTGCCGGCCTCGGGACCGGGCCGGCCGTGGTCGTTCAACATTCGCGCCGACGCGCTCAATCTCGGCGAGGCCGGCGCGTACCCGCTCGCGGTCGAGGCGCGGGTCGGCGGCCGGATCGTCGGCTCCACCCGCACCTTCCTGCCGTGGGTCGGCAAGAACGGCCTGAAGAACGTGCCGAAACTGCGGGTCGGCATGGTCTGGCCGCTGGTCGACCGACCGCACCGCGACGGCACCACGCTCGGCGACGAGGGTCAGACGCCGGTGTTCCGCGACGACGAGTTGGCCGCGCTGTTCGCCCCGGGCGGGCGGCTGTACGAACTGGCGGCGATCGGCGGCGGGATGAAGGTCGACTGGGCGATCGACCCCGAACTGCTCGACTCCGCCGCCGAGATGGCCGGCGGCTACCGCGTCGCGCCGCCCGGCAGCCTGGAGCCGGGCAAGCCGAAGAAGACCAAGGACGGCAAGCCGCCGCCCGAGGAGGACACGGCCAAAGCGACGCCGAACCAGATCTCGAACACCCTGGCGGGCGGCGGCGGTCCGACCGCCGCTGGATGGCTGGACCGGCTCAAGGGCGCCATCGGCCCCCAGCCCGTGATCGGCCTCCCGTACGGCGACACCGACATCGCCGCCGTGGCGCACGCGCTCGACGCCGGCAAGGCGGACCTGCGCCCGCAGTTGGCCGAGGCCCAGCTCCAATCCTCCGCCGTATTCCAACGCACCCTGGGCAGGGCCGCGCGCGCCGACGTCGTCTGGCCCGCCTCCGGCGCGCTGGATCCCTCGATCGTCTCCCTGGCCGGCAGCAGCGGCGCCGGCACGGTGATCACCGCCGGCACGAGCCTGCCGCCGACCAAGGACCTCAACGTCACACCGCTGGCCACCGCGTCCCTGCCGGGCGCCGACAAGGGCACCGCGCTGGTCACCGACCCGGACATCGACACGCTGCTGGCCGCGGACACCAGGGCGCCGGGCCAGGCGGTGCTGACCACCCAGCAGTTGCTCGCCGAGTTCCTGACCATCGTGTTGCAGGAGCCCACGCTCAAGCCCACCCGCAGCGTGCTGATCGCCCCGCCGCGACTGATGGACACCGCGCTGGCGGGCGTGCTGCGCGACGTGATGGCCGCGTCGGCCGAGTGGACGCAACCCACCGGCCTGAGCGAGTTGGCCGCCGAGCCCGGTCCGCTGCCCGCCCGCAAGTCGGCCGCCTACCCCAAGGGCGTCCGCGCCTCCGAGCCGAGCGCGCAATACCTGGCGGAGACCGACAACCTGGCCGGGTCGATGCAGACCTTCGCCTCGATCCTGACCCGGCCGGAGCGGGTGACCGGCCCGTTCGACCCCGCGCTGCTGCGCATGTTGTCCACCTCGTGGCGCGGCGACACGCAGGGGGCGGATCGTTACCGGTTGGGCGTGACCCGGGGACTGCGCGAGCTGGAATCGCTCGTCTACATCATCCGCAGAACCGGGGTGACGCTGTCCGGCGACGAGGGCAACATCCCGGTGACCGTGGTGAACAATCTCCAGCAGCCGATCAACGTGCGGGTGGTGGTCACCTCGCACCAGCCCAACCGGCTCAGGCTGGGCGACCCGGCCACCGTGACGGTGCCCGACGGTCGCCGGCTCGAAGTGCCGATCTCGGCGAAATCGGCTGCGAACGGCAAGGTCATGGTCGACGTGGCGCTGCTCACCCCGGACGGGCGGGCGGTGAATCCGGCGCAGTCGTTCTTCGTGAACACCACCACGATCGACGCGCTGACCCGCTGGATCATCGGCGGCCTCGCGTTCCTGCTCGCGGTGTTCTCGCTCCGCGCGTTCCTGCGCAAGCGCCGGGAGGCGGCCCTTGCCGGGGACACGCACGGCGAGGATGGTGAGGACGACGTCGATCCGCCGGCCGAATCCGATCCCCCGGACGACGCCGACGGGGACCGGATCCGGCCGATATCGGGGTGGTCGCCACCCCGTCCGACGCACCCGCACGCCGGCGGGAACCGACCGCCCGATCCGGCCGACCCGCACGGACACACACCGTTGGGATCCACGACCGACCGCCCCGAATGAGAAAGTGGGCACCGGACACTCAACCTGACCGAGAAGACGAGGGCCCGCCCGCATGAGCGACCGGAGCGACGAACGTCAGCCGTACACCGGCGGCTCCGCCGAGCCGGACGACGGCGCGCACGACGATCCCTACCGGGGTCGGCCGCCCGCCGACCCCTACCTGCAGCAGTACGTCGATCCGTACGGGCAGCCGGCCGATCCCTACGCCGCGCAACCGCCGGATCAGTACGCGCACCCCGGGGAGCAGGGCTATCACGACCCCAACGCTCACCCGGGCTACGGCGAGCCCGAGTACCCGCAGCAGGGCTATCCGAGCCAGGGCGGCTACGGCGCGGGCCCCGAACCGGCCTACGGGGACCCCTACGGCGCGCAGTCGGGCGGCGGCTACGACCCCTACGGGCAGCAGCAACAACAACAGCCCGCGCAGGACGGCGGGGCGTGGTTCCGCGACGAGTTGAGCGACCCGCCCGGCAACGACCCGTACGTGGGCGTGGACGAGATCTTCACCCCCGAGCCGGCGCCGTACGACCCTTCTCGGCAGTACGACCCCGCGCAGCACTACGACCCCTCCGGCGCGCCGCAGCAGTACGGCGACCACGGCGGCTACGGCTCCGGCGACCCGTACGGGCAGCAGCCACAGGCCCCACAGGCGCAGAACTACGCGCAGCAATCGCAACAGCAACACCCACAGCAGGCGTACCAGCAGCAGTCGTACGTCCCGCAGCAGCCGAGCCCGCAGCAGGGCCAGGGCGGCTGGGGCGACTACGACCGCCCCGGCGGCTGGCTGATGGACCAGACGCTGACCGGCATCAACCTCGGCCTCGCCGGCGACGTCGCGGGCATGCCCTCGTACACCGAGGCGTACCAGCGCTACGAGACCCAGCACCGGGCCGAGGCGGCCGCCGCGTCGATGTCGGCGAGCGCCGTCCTCGACGCCCCGCCGGTCCCGGTGAACCCGTCCACCTCGCCCGTCTATCGGATGCCCGGCTCGGGCGCCGAGGAACGCATGGCCGGCATCCCGGTCGGCGGCGGCGGCCGGAAGGGCAGCAAGCTCGGCGGGATAATGCGGTCCTCCGCCGTGATGGCGGCGGGCACCATCGTGTCCCGGATGACCGGCTTCGTCCGCAACCTGGTCGCCGCGGCGGCGCTGGGCACCGCGATCCTGGCGAACACCTACAACGTCGCCAACACGATGCCGACGCTGCTGTACATCCTGGTCGGCGGCGGCGCGCTGAACGCGGTGTTCGTACCGCAGCTGGTGCGGGCCATGCGCCAGGACGACGACGGCGGCGAGGCGTACGCGAACCGCCTGCTCACGCTGGTGATGACGGTGCTGGCGGGGTTGGTGATGCTGGCCTGGTTCGGCGCGCCGCTGCTGATCCGGGCGTTCGCGAACTCGCTGGCCAAACATCATCAGGACTACGAGCTCGCGATCACCTTCGCGCGCTACTGCCTGCCGATCATCTTCTTCATGGGTCTGCACGTGCTGTTCGGGCAGATCCTCAACGCGCGCGAGCGCTACGGCCCGATGATGTGGACCCCGGTCCTGAACAACATCGTCATCATCGCGACGTTCGGCCTGTACATCTGGGTGGCCGGCACCCAGAAGAACACCGGGCAGAACTCGGACACCATCACCCCGGACGAGATCCGGCTGCTGGGTCTGGGCACGCTGCTCGGCATGGTCGTGCAGTCGATGGCGATGATCCCGTATCTCAAGTCGGCCCGGTTCCGCTTCCGGCCGCGCTTCGACTGGCGCGGCTCGGGGATGGGCAAGGCGCTCGGGCTGGCCAAGTGGACGTTCCTGTTCGTGCTGGCCAACCAGGCCGGCTACCTGGTGGTGACCCAGCTCGCCACCGCGATCGACGTCGACGCGCGGGACCAGAACATCCAGTTCGGCGTCGGCTTCACCGCCTACAGCAGCGCGCTGCTGATCTGGCAGCTGCCCCAGGCGGTGATCACCGTGTCGGTGATGACCGCGATGTTGCCCCGGATGAGTCGCGCCGCCGCCGACGGCGACGAGGCCAGCGTGCGCGGCGACATCTCCTCCGGGCTGCGTCTGTCGGCGGTGGCGATGATCCCCTGCGCGGTGATCTTCGTGGCCCTCGGCCGGGACATCGGCGGCTTCATCTTCGCGCCCACCGGCGAGCAGAGCGCGCACTGGATCGGCTACATGCTGATGGCGCTCGGCCTGGGCCTGATCCCGTACTCGGCGCAATACGTGCTGCTGCGCGGGTTCTACGTGTACGAGGACACCCGGACACCGTTCCTGAACACCGTGTGGATCGCGGGCGCCCAGGCGGCCTTCGCCGGCCTGGCCTATCTCGCGCTGCCCACCAAGTGGGCCGGTGTCGGCATCGCGGGCGGCTACAGCCTCGCCTACCTCGTCGGCGTGGTGCTGGCCGCGCAACGGCTGAAGAAGCGGCTCGGCGACCTGGACGGCCGCCGGGTGACCCGGACCTACACCCGGCTGCTGATCGCCGCCGGGATCGGCGGCGCCGCGGCGTTCTTCGTGGCCCGGGTGTGCACCGGCCACTTCGGCTCGGCCATGGGCGGCTCGGCGATCGCGGTCGGCGCCGGGATCGTGACCATGTTCGTGGTGTTCTTCATCGCGGCGAACCGCATGCGCGTCGAGGAGATGAGCGCGATGACCGGGATGATCAAGGGCCGACTCGGCCGCTGACCGCGTCACGCGCGCGGCCGTACCACCCCCGCCCGCCGAATTCCCACCGGGAATTCGGCGGGCGGAACGGTGTGGGATGCACCACCATGGTGCGAGTGAGGGTGTGGCTCACGGCGAAACGGGGGTAATGCTCCCGATACGCCGCTCTCGGTTTCCTTTTCGGATCTTACGAGGAGGCAACCCGAAGTGGGGTCCGGGAGTCTCAAGGTATGTAGAGGTCGTCCCTGACCAACGGCCCGAGAAGCCTCACCTCTACGATGAGTGTGCCGACGAGGAGGATGAGGCCGAGGTGACGGACCGAACCGCAGGATCCGTCGACCTAGCGACGGATGAGGCAAACCCCGTACCGACAAAGGCTTCTGACGCATCGTTGGACAAACGTGTCGGTTCGGACGAGAAGACCTCCGGAACCACCACCACGGTTTTGCCCATCGGTTCCGAGCCCGAACCCGACGCCGGCTCCGAACCCGGGTCGCCTTCCGGCCCTTTGTCCGACGAAGAGGCGGCGACCGAGACCGCCGAGCCGACCGAGACCGCGAAGAACACCGAAGCGGCGGTCGAGGCAGCGGCCGAACCGGCCGTGCGGAAGCCGGCCGACGACGGCGATGCCGAGGGTGACCACGGCGACGGCAACGAGGGCGACCCGGACACCGGCAGCACGCCGGCCGAGCCCGCGCCGGCCCCGGAGCCCCCCGCCCCCCGGGTCAGCCGAGGCACCCGACTCGCCGAGCGCTACCGACTCGAACACCGCCTGTCCCAGAACGGCCGCAGCGAGACCTGGCGCGCGGTGGACGAGAAGTTGCGGCGCGCGGTGGGCGTACACATCGTCCCCGCCGGCGGTGAACACGGTCGGGCGGTGATCGCCGCCGCCCGCGCCGCCGCGCTGATGGGCGACCCCCGCTTCGTCCAAGTCCTCGACTGCGCCGAACAGGACGGCCTGATCTATGTGGTGAAGGAGTGGCTGCCCGACGCGGACAACCTCACCAAGGTCTTCGAAAGCGCCCCGCTGCCGCCGCACGAGGTCTACGAACTCACCCGCGCGCTGGCCCAGGCGATGTCCGTCGCACACCGCGCCGGCCTGTCGCACCTGCGGCTGACGCCGGAGAACGTGCTGCGCATGCACACCGGCCAGTACAAGATCGTCGGCTTGGCGGTCGAGGCCGCGCTGTACGGACACGACACCACCGACGCGGCCCGCGACGACACGCACGCGGTCGGCCGGCTGATGTACGCCGCGCTGACCCGACGCTGGGTCGAGGGCACCGAATACGGCTTGCAGGCGGCGCCGTTCACCGGCGGCAGGCTGTGCGCGCCCGGCCAGATCCGGGCCGGTGTGGACGACACGCTCGCCGCCCTGGCGATGCGCGCGCTCGGCCACGAGGTCAAGCACGAACCGGCGTTCGAGACACCGGGAGAGCTGTCGGCGGCGATCACCGCCATCCCGGAGATGCACCCGCCGGAGCAGAACACCATCGTCGGCGGCCCGGAGCCGGACGAGTACCCGATCTACACCCCGACGCCGAACCGGACGGTCTACGCCTCGGCGGGCTACTCCGGCGGCCGCGGCCCGACCGGCCCGGCCCGACCGCCGGTCACCCCGCCACCGCCGCTGGGCGGCCGGTTCGGCGCCGCGGTCAAGGGCTCGGTCGCGGTCCTGGTGGTGCTCGCCATCGTGCTGGTGACGTGGCAGGTGGCCAGCCACGTGGGCGACGGCGAGAAGAAGAAACCGCCGTTGGAGGGGCAGAGCGGCAGCCAGTCGAGCACGCCGACCCAGGCACCGGTTGCTCCGGCACCCACACGGCAGGCCGTCCCCAAGCGCGGCACGGAGATCTCGATCGGCGGGACGCCCGTCGACCCGGACGACGTGGTCAAGACCTACGACGAAAACCGCGACACGTACTGGCAGACCAACATGATGAAGGACGGACCGACGGTCGACTACAACGGCCGCAAGGGGTACGGAATCATCTACGACCTCGGCGAACCGATGGACGTCCGCGGCCTCGACCTCGCGCTCGGCACAGGCGGAGCCGGCACCACCATCACGCTCAAGGCCGCGCCGGGTGCCACGTCGATGCCGTCGAGCCAGGACGCCTTCAACGCCACCGTGGGCACCAAGTCGACCGATGCGGCCGAGGTGCGCATCCGTTCCGACAAGGCGGTCAAGACCCAGTACGTACTGGTCCTGATGACCGCGATGCCCAAGGTTCTCCAGGACGTCGACGGCTACCACATCTACACGCCGGGGCATCAGAACGCCTGGCGCGAGATCACCTTCACGGTCAACAGCTGACCTTGTCCGAACGATCGAGCCGGACCTGCCTCCGGCGCCGCCGCATCGCATGCCAGGATGACCCCGGGCCCAGGGGAGGTAGGCGGTGAGTACCGAGCGCAGCGGATCGGCGTACGCGGACGTCACCGACGCCGATCTGCTCACCCGGCACACCCACGGCGACCCCGACGCGTTCGGCGAACTCGTACGCCGGCACCGCGATCGGCTGTGGGCGGTGGCCCTGCGCACCCTGGGGGACCGCGAGGAAGCCGCTGACGCCCTCCAGGACGCCCTGGTTTCCGCCTACCGGGCCGCAGGACGGTTCGAGGGCCGCGCGGCCGTCACGACGTGGCTGCACCGGATCGTGGTCAACGCCTGCCTGGACCGGGCCCGCCGCCGCGCCGCCCGCCCGGCGGTACCGCTGCCCGAGGATCTGGACCAGCGGCTGCCCGCGCCCGCGCAGGAGGATCCGGCGGTCCGGGGCGAGACCCGCGAGGCGCTGCTCGCCGCGCTGGCCACCCTCCCCGCCGAACAGCGCGCCGCGCTCGTCCTGGTGGACATGGAGGGCTATCCCGTCGACGAGGCGGCCAGGATCCTCGACGTCGCGTCCGGCACCATCAAGAGTCGTTGCGCCCGCGGTCGGGCCAAGCTCCTGCCCCTGGTGCGGCACCTGCGCGAGAGCGGGCCACCGGGCCCGGCCGGGTCCCCGGGGAACCCCGCGGCCGGACAATCCGTCCCATCGACGGACGACCGCCCACGAGCCGGCGGTCCGACCCCCGATACGGGCGGCACGAGCATGGAGGGAGGTGGCACACGATGAGCGAACACATCGACGTCGAGGTGCTGTCCGACCTCGTCGAGGGACTGCTCACCACGGCCGAGGCGGCCGCGCTCGACGCGCACCTCGCCGAGTGCGCCGAGTGCCGCGACACCCGCGACGCGCTCGTGGAGGTGCGCGAACTGCTCGGCGGACAACCGGCCGAGCCGATGCCCGCCGACGTGATCGCCCGGATCGACGACGCGCTGGCCCTGGCCGCGCTGCCGCCGCCGCGCCCCGCCGAGCCGCCGAAGCCGCTGCCGATGCCGGTATCGGTGGTGTCACCGCCGCGCGCGCCGAGCACCCCGCCGACCGAGCACGGCGCGCCGCCCACCGAGCAGGGCGCGCCGCCCACCGAGCACGTCGTCGTCCCGCTCGACCGGGCCCGCCGTCGGCGGCGCGGTCCGCTGCTCCTGATCGCCGCCGCCGCGGCCGCGGTGGCCCTGGGCGTCACGATCGTGGTCGGCACCGGGGACGACGGCGACTCGGACCACCGGTCGAGCGCCGTCAAGAGCAACACCGACGCGTCCGCGCCCAAGGCCGCCGCCCCATCCGGCAAGTCGGGCGAGCGCCCCGGGGCGAACGCGGAGGAGCACACGCCGCAGACCCCGCTGACGTCGTCCACCGCCGCGCCGACGGTGTACACCGCCGCCGGACTGGCCGACCAGGTCTCGCTGCTTCTGCACCGCGCCGACCGCGCGCCGCGCGAGCTGCCCGCGTGCGTGGCCGCCGCGGTGGGTCCCGACGCGCCGCGGGCGTTGGCCGCCGACCCCGGCAGCTACACCGGCAAGCCCGCGTGGGTGGTGGTCCTGCCCGGCTCGAACACCGACCGGGTCCGGGTGTACATCGTGGACGCGTCGTGCGTCCCGCGCTCCACCGCCGACACCTCGGCGAGCCCGCCGGCCGCCGTACCCCCCTCGACCGCCTTCGCCGGCGCGCTCCTGTTGAGCACCGAGGTACCGAGAAGGTGATCCCCGGCACGCCGCACACGCGGCGTTGTGACCCGGGAATGGTGCGCGCCTAGGATCCGTTGTCGAACGAGACACCGCATCTCTCGGGGCGCGGGTTTCGCAGACCCGCACAGCCGACGCCGACCTCCGGCACGAGGCTCGACAAGGAACCAGGGAAGGCTCAGCGTGAGCGACGTCCGCAACGTGATCATCATCGGATCCGGTCCGACCGGGTACACGGCCGCCGTCTACGCAGCACGCGCGGACCTGAAGCCGTTGGTCTTCGAAGGCGCCGTCACCGCGGGCGGGGCGCTGATGAACACCACCGAGGTCGAGAACTTCCCCGGCTGGCCGGACGGCATCATGGGTCCGGACCTGATGGACAACATGCGCAAGCAGGCCGAGCGTTTCGGCGCCGAGCTGGTGCCGGACGACATCGTCGCCGTCGACCTCGCGGGCGACGTCAAGACGGTCACCGACAGCGCGGGCACCGTGCACAAGGCGCGCGCGGTGATCCTGGCGACCGGGTCGGCCTACCGCAAGCTTTCCCTGCCCAACGAGGACGCGCTGTCCGGCCGCGGGGTGTCCTGGTGCGCCACCTGCGACGGCTTCTTCTTCCGCGACCAGGACATCGCGGTGGTCGGCGGCGGCGACTCGGCGATCGAGGAGGCCACGTTCCTGTCCCGCTTCGCCCGCTCGGTGACGGTGATCCACCGCCGCGACGAACTGCGCGCGAGCAAGGCGATGCAGCATCGGGCGTTCGCGAACGAGAAGATCTCGTTCGCCTGGAACAGCGAGGTCGCGGAGATCCGGGGCGACGGCAAGCTCAGCGGCGTGCAGCTGCGGGACACCGTCACCGGCGAACTGCGCGACCTGGCGGTCACCGGCCTGTTCATCGCGGTCGGCCACGACCCGCGCACCGAGCTGGTGCGCGGCCAGATCGACCTCGACGACGAGGGCTACATCAAGGTCGACGCGCCGACCACGCGGACCAACCTCACCGGCGTCTTCGCGGCGGGCGACGTCGTGGACCACACCTACCGCCAGGCGATCACCGCGGCCGGCACCGGCTGCGCGGCCGCCCTGGACGCCGAGCACTACCTCGCCTCGCTCGGCGACGGCGTGAGCGCCTGACCCGCGCCCGCACCCCTTCGTCCGTCCTTCGTCCGTCCCACCCCCAGCACACCGAGGAGCAACCCATGGCAGGGGCCACCACCACAGTCACCGACAAGACCTTCGACACCGACGTCCTGATGAGCGACAAGCCCGTGCTCGTCGACTTCTGGGCCGAGTGGTGCGGCCCCTGCCGCCAGATCGCCCCGGCGCTCGAGCAGATCGCGGCGGAGAACGGCGACAAGCTCTCCGTGGCGAAGCTGAACATCGACGAGAACCCGGAGATCACCACCCGCTACGGCGTGCTGTCGATCCCGACCCTGCACGTGTTCCAGGGCGGCCAGATCGTCAAGACGATCGTCGGCGCCAAGCCGAAGGCGGCGCTCCTGCGGGAGCTCGACGGGCTCATCTGAGTCGATCGCATCGGCCGTACGCGAAGGGCGCTTCCCGGAATCGGGGAGCGCCCTTCGCGCGTGTCAGGGCGTACCGGCCGGGCGGCGACGAACGGGCCGCGCGCCACGGGCCGCGCACCGCCGCACCGCGCCCCCGACCCGCCCCCCGGCGCGCGGTGCGGAATCGAGGCCCCCGGACCCCCGCTCCGGTACGGGAACGACCGGATGCGCGCGTACGATCGAGTGTTGCGTCAAAACTCGGGAGGACTTCTTTCCATGACCATGCAGCGGCGGTACCGACGCGGTGACACCGGCCCCGCAGTGGCCGAGATCAGGTCCAAACTGGTGCTGCTCGGCCTCCTGCCCGCCGGTGCCCCCAGGCCGACCGACACCGGCGGTCCGGACGACCTCGGCGGCTACGCGGACGCGGTGTTCGACCACTCCGTGGACCTCGCCGTCCGGCACTTCCAGCAGCAGCGCGCGATGACCGTGGACGGCGTCGTCGGCCCGGAGACCTACCGTCACCTCGACGAGGCACGGTGGCGCCTCGGCGACCGCATGTTGTCCTACTCGGCCGGCCACCCCACCGTCGGGGACGATGTGGCCACCCTCCAGCAGCGGTTGCTCGACATGGGCTTCGACTGCGGCCGGGTGGACGGCATCCTGGGCCCGGCCACCGAGCGCGCCCTGCGCGAATTCCAACGCAACTACGGACTCGGCGCGGACGGTACGTGCGGACCGGCCACGTTCCGAGCCCTCGACCGGCTCGCGCGCACGGTCGTCGGCGGCCAACCACACGCGATGCGCGAGTCCGAACTGCTGCACCGCTCCGGCCCGTCGCTGGCCGGCAAGACCGTGGTGATCGACCCGGGCCACGGCGGCGCGGATGCCGGTGTGGTCGCACACGGGCTGACCGAGGCCGAGGTGATGTGGGACCTGGCCCGGCGCCTGGAGGGCCGCCTGTCCGCCCTGGGCGTGCGCGCCTACCTCACTCGCGGACCCGCCGAGGACGGCATCGGCGAGGAGGAGCGGGCGGCCTTCGCCAACGCCACCGACGCCGACCTCGTGATATCCCTGCACGCGGACCGCAACGACAGCCCGCGTGCCGCCGGGGTCGCGTGCTACTACTACGGCAGCGGCAGTGACCGGTACGGGCGACGCTCGCCCACCGGGGAGCACTTCGCGAGCCTGGTCCAGCGCGAACTCGTGGCGCGCACCGGCATGGTGGACGGCCGCACCCACGGCAAGGCGTGGACACTGCTGCGGCGCACCCGGATGCCCGCCGTGCGCATCGAGATGGGCTACCTCACCAACGTGGACGACGCGGCCCGGCTGGCCTCCTCGGAATTCCGCGACCACGCCGCCGAATCGGTCGTCGTGGCCCTCCAGCGGCTCTACCTGCCGCCGGACGAGGACGTGCCCACGGGGATGTTGCGGCTGCCCGTCTTCACCTGACCGTCCGCGCCGGAGCGGGCGGCGGACGATCACCACACACCGGATCGATCCCTTCCCCGGCCTGCCCCCGCGCCCCCACCGATCGCGGCTACCCGCCCGGCCGCGCCCGGGCGGTCCGATCCGTCGGGCCGCCCCGATCCACCGGCCACCGTGAGCCCTGCGGCAGCGCATGGACCGGGATCGCGGGACCCGCGGGCGTCCACGGCGGCGGACCGGGCACCCGGGACCGCGGCGAGCCACCGAGCAGGCCGCCGACGAACCCGCCGACCGCGCCCACGCCCAGACCCGCCAGGACCCAGCGCTTCGACCTCATCGTCCCTCCAGGGGTGCGGACAGGTTTCACGTGAAACACCGGCACACCGCGATCTCCGGCGGCGACGCGTTTCACGTGAAACACAAGCAAGGAAGGGGCCCGCGGTCAACGACCGCGGGCCCCTTCCCACCTTCCTTTGCCGAGCCGCTACGGGCCCATGGCGATGCCGCCTACGGGACGAGCACCGAAGTCTCCGCGTCGTCCGCGTCGTTCGCGGCGGCCGACGTCGCCTCGGCTCCCGCCTCCTCCGCCGGACCCGTGACACCGGCCGCCGCCGCGCCGCGGGCCCGCCCGGCCTGGCTGGGCACCTCCCGCTCGGCGAGCTGCTTGGCGAACTGGTCACCCTCGCCGGGTGCCATCGAGGCGAGAATGCGCTCCAGATCCTCGACCGAGGCGAACTCGACGACGATCTTGCCCTTCTTCGGACCGAGCACCACCTTCACCTCGGTCTCGAACCGGTCCTTGAGCCGATCCGCGAGATGGTTCAGCGCGGGTGCCACGATCGCGCCCGGACGCGGCTTCTGCGGCCTCGGCTTCGCCGCCGGCTCCTCGTTGTTGATCGTGCGCGCGATCTCCTCGACCGTACGCACCGTCATGCCCTCGGCGATGATCCGCTTCGACAGCTTGATCAGCTCGTCGGGCCGATCCAGCAGGGCGAGCAACGCGCGCGCGTGCCCGGCGAGCAACGTGCCCGCCGCCACCTTGGTGCGCACCTCCATCGGCAACCGCAGCAGCCGCATCGTGTTGCTCAGATGCGAACGCGAACGACCGATACGATCCGCCAGCTCCTCCTGCTTGCACCGGAACTCCTCCAGCAACTGCTGGTAGGCCAACGCCTCTTCGAGCGGGTTCAGCTCGGCGCGGTGCAGGTTCTCCAGGAGCGCGTCGAGCAGCATCTTGTCGTCGTTGGTCACCCGCACGATCGCCGGGATGCGGGTCAGCCCGGCGATGCGGGAGGCCCGCAACCGGCGCTCGCCCATCACCAGTTCGTAGCTGCCCTCGTTGGTCGAGCGCACCACGACCGGCTGGAGGACGCCCACCTCCCGGATCGACTGCACCAGTTCGGCCAGCGCGTCCTCGTCGAACACCTCGCGCGGCTGCCGCGGGTTCGGCTCGATCAGATCGACGAGCAGTTCGGCGTACAGCGCGGCCGGCGGTGCCGGTTCGGTCTTCGGCGCATCCTGCAACGGCACCGAGGTCGGCGACAGGGCCGACTCGTCCGTCGCTATCTCCGCCATCTTCCGCAGGGTCGCCGCGGCGGAGGAGGACGGCTTCAACGGCCGGGCCGGGATGAGCGATTCGAGCCCCTTGCCCAATCCCCTGCGTTGTCCGCTCATACTTCCTCCTTCGCCTTCGCCACACCGCGCAGCGCCATCTCCCGAGCCGCTTCAAGATACGACAACGCTCCGGTGGACCCCGGGTCGTAGGTCATCACGGTCTGCCCGTAGCTGGGCGCCTCGGAGATGCGGACCGAACGCGGGATCGCGGTGGGCAACACCTCGTCCGGGAAGTGGTCGCGCACCTCCTGGGCCACCTGCGAGGCCAACCGGGTCCGGGCGTCGTACATCGTCAGCAGGATCGTCGAGACGCCGAGGTTCGGGTTCAGGTGTGCGCGGACCAGTTCCACGTTGCGCAACAACTGGCCCAGCCCCTCCAGCGCGTAGTACTCGCACTGGATCGGGATGACCACCTCGGCGCCCGCGACGAGCGCGTTCACCGTCAGCAGTCCGAGCGAGGGCGGGCAGTCGATCAGGATGTAGTCCAGCGGCTGCTCGTAGGCGGCGATCGCGCGTTGCAGCCGGCTCTCCCGAGCAACCAGCGAGACGAGTTCGATCTCGGCCCCGGCGAGGTCGATCGTGGCCGGGGCACAGAACAGTCCCTCGACGTCGCGCACGGGCTGCACGACCTCGGCCAGATCGCGACCCTCGACCAGCACCTCGTAGATCGACGGCGTGCCGGCGTGATGGTCCACCCCGAGCGCGGTGGAGGCGTTGCCCTGGGGGTCGAGGTCTATCACCAGCACGCGCGCGCCGTGCATCGCCAGCGCGGCCGCGAGGTTCACGGTCGACGTGGTCTTGCCGACGCCGCCCTTCTGGTTCGCGACCACCATGACGCGGGTGCGCTCGGGGCGGGGCAATCCCTCCGAGGCGCGCCCCATCGTCTCCACGGCCTGTCTGGCCGCTCGGGCGATCGGGGTGTCTTCGATACCGGGCGCCTCTGTTTCACGTGAAACGTCGACGGCGGCACCCACACGGGGCGCCGGCATCGAGGCTGTCGGATACTCGGACGGCAACGGTCCACTCTCCTCTCCTGCCGCGGCGACATGGGAACTCGGGCCGACGGAATGACCACGCACTGCGGCGGCACCCTCAGAGGGTGTCACGTTCCGGCGCGCCTCAGGTGAGTAGAAGCGTTTCCACGGAAGGCGTTTCACGTGAAACACGATCCCGGGTGTGGTCGGGGGACGGCGTTCACGACACACCCCGAGCGGGCAGGAACGGCGTTTCAGCCGTCCGGCCCAACCCGTGAGCGAGTTCGCCTACTTGGCGGGGCGCCGCCGGGCCGGCTTGGCGGTTCGGCGCGCCTTGGCCGCCTTCGACTCCTTGGGCGCGACGGTGCCGATCCGTACCCGGACGACAGTGGTCAGCGGATCCACGATCCCGGCACCCGCGTGCGCGACCGCCCACGACACCGCGCCCAGCTTGCGCAGATCCGCCTCCGACTCCAGCAGTTCGTCGGCGGCCGAGTCGCCCTTGAGCGCCAACATCTCGCCGCCGGAGGCAAGCAACGGCAGCCCCCATCCGGCGAGCTTGGCCAGCGGCGCCACCGCGCGCGCGGTGACCACGTCGGCCCAGGTCTGCCCGCGCACCTCCTCGGCACGGCCGCGCAGCACCCGTACGTTGTCCAGGCCCAGCTCGTCGACCACCTCGTCGAGGAACGTGGTGCGCCGCAGCAGCGGCTCGACGAGGGTGATCCGCAGGTCCGGACGGACCAGGGCGAGCGGAATGCCGGGCAGGCCACCACCCGAGCCGACGTCGTGCACGATCGCGTTCTCCGCGATCAGTTCGGCGACCACGCCGCAGTTGAGCAGGTGCCGCTCCCAGAGCCGGCCGACCTCACGCGGGCCGACCATGCCCCGGCGCACGCCGGGGCCGGCCAGCATGTCGGCATAGCGGATCGCGCGGTCGAGGTTGGCCCCGAAGAGCCGCCCTGCCGCTTCCGGTGCCTCGGGCGCGCGTTCGTCCGCCGGCGGGTCGGGGGTCGTGTCGTCCTGACGTTTCACGTGGAACATCATCCCAAGAACGGCGCCGGCCCCACCTGTGGTGCAGGTGGGGCCGGCGCGACGGTTGGCGGAAACGGATCCAGGGATCCGATCAGGCGGGCAGGACGACGACGCAGCGATTGGGCTCCTCGCCCTCCGACTCGCTGCGCAGTCCGGCCTCCGCGACGGTGTCGTGCACGACCTTGCGCTCGAACGGGGTCATCGGCTCGAGCTTGAGCGAGGTACCCGCGGCCTTGACCCGTTCCACCGCTTCACCGGCGATCCGCGCCAGGTTCGCCCGCTTGGCGGCACGGAACCCGTCCACATCCAGCATCAGCCGGCTGCGCTCGCCGGTCTCCCGGTGCACCGCGAGTCGGGTCAGCTCCTGAAGGGCCTCCAGGACCTCACCCTCCCGACCGACGAGGCGCTTGAGGTCGGCGCCGGAGGATTCGCTCTCCTCGCCCGCGATCACCGAGACCGACGCGCGCCCGCCCTCGACGTCCATGTCGATGTCGCCGTCGAGGTCGGCGATGTCGAGCAGGGCCTCCAGGTAGTCCGCGGCGATCTCACCCTCCTGTTCCAGACGGCTGATCTCCTCCGCGGTGAGCGTGATCCGACGCGACGCGGCGGGTGAGTCGACGGCGGGGGTCGTGCCTTCCGTCACAGGGGAACTCCTTTGTGGACGAGTGAGCGAGTCGTGGGGGTGGGCGGCGGCCGGCCCGTCGAGGGCGGTCACTTCTTCCTCGGGTGCTTCCGGCCCTGGGGCTGCCGGCGCTGACCGGCATTGCGCGCACCGGAGTGCGGTGTCCGCGCAGTAGAGCCCTTGACCGCGCCGTTCGACCTGGCGGGTGTAGCCGAGCCGTTGCGCGTCGCGGTGTCGGCGTCGGCGTCGGGGCTCTCCTCGGCGTCGGCACCGGCCGCCTCCGCCTCGTCCCGGGCCCGAGCCTTGCGCTGCGACTTGGTCAGTCGGGTGGGCTGTTGGCGCCGGGCGGCTTGGGCCTTGAGCTCGGCCTGCTGGGCGTCGTACTCGGCCTGGTCCATCAGCTTGCCGTCGGGCAGCAGCACCTTGCCCTGCTTGCGCGCCTTCTCCGCCAGCTTCTCCTGCCGCACCTTGAACGCCGGGCTGCCGGGGGTGGGGTTGCGGTTGATCACGAACAGCTGCTGACCCATCGTCCACACGTTGGTGGTGAGCCAGTAGACGAGCACACCGACGGGGAAGTTGATGCCGAAGACCGCGAACATGATCGGGAACGCGTACATCATCAGCTTCTGCTGCTTCGCGAACGGGTTGCCCACGAGCGAAGCGGGGTCGGTGTTCTTCGTCATCAGCTGGCGCTGGGTGAAGAACTGCGACCCGGACATCAGGATGATCATCACGACCGTGACGATGCGCACCGTGGTGAGGTCGGCCCCGAGGGCTTCGATCTTGGCCGCCGAGTCGGTGAACTTGGCGGCGATCGGCGCGCCGAAGATGTGCGCCTGCTGGGCGCTGTTCACCAGGTCGCGGTCGATGACACCGACCGTCTTGTTCTGCGACACCCGCTGGAGCACGTGGAACAGGGCGAAGAAGAACGGCGACTGCACCAGGATCGGAAGGCAGCTCGAGAGCGGGTTGGTGCCCGTCTCCTTGTAGAGCTTCATCATTTCCTGGGACTGCCGCTCGCGGTCGTCCTTGTACCGCTTCTGGACTTCCTTGATGCGCGGCTGCAGCGCCTGGAGTCCACGGGTCGCCTTGATCTGCTTCACGAAGAGCGGGATCAGGCAGATCCGGATGACGACCACGAGGCAGACGATGGACAGCCCCCACGACCAGCCGCTGTTCTTGCCGAAGATCGGGCTGAACAACGAGTGGAATTGGACGATGATCCACGAGACGGCGGTATATAGGGGGTTAAGAATCCCCACGGTCAAGCTCCTCGGGCGGTGGTGTTCGCACCGGGCGCGGGCTCGGTACGGCCGGTGCTGGACGTCTGCTGCCGCTCCTGCGGCTCCGACTCCGAGCGCGACTTCCGCTCGGGAAGTCGCCACGGTCGGCGTGTGCGCGGCGGCACAGGATCGACACCGCCAGAGTTCCAGGGGTTGCAGCGCAGGATGCGCCACACGGTGAGATAGGTGCCCTTGACGGCACCGTGCACGGACATCGCCTCATACCCATAATGCGAGCACGACGGGTAGAAGCGACACACCGGCCCCAGCATCGGGCTGATCGTCCACTGATAGACCCGAATGAACCCCATGAACAGGTACTTCACGCCGTCGCTCCCGGCTTGGCCGCGGGCCCATCCGCTCGAACCGCGACGGGGCGCCCGGCCCGGCCCAGGAGCCGGTCGAACGCTGCGTCCAGATCCCGTGCCAGGTCGGAATGGTCCGCCTGGGCTGCGGGTGGCAATGCCCGTACCACGACCAGGCTACCTGCCGGGAGCAGGGCCATCCGATCGCGTATGAGGTGGCGTAGCCGACGCTTGACGACGTTACGGACAACAGCGGGACCGACGGCCTTGCTCACGACGAAACCCGCACGCGGTGGTGGAGCGTGCTCCACTTCCGCGTGCGGGTCCTCTGCCACAGATTGGCGCAGGGTGTCCGGCTCGGACGGCTGCGCGGTCGCCGGGGTGTGCGTGGGCGCGCCGAGTCCGCTCGTCTCCTGGCGATGCAGGTGGACGACCAGGCTCGGACGGCCGGCTCGACGCCCGCGGCGAACCGCGATCGCGAAGTCCTCGCGCCGCCTCAGCCGGTTATCGGCAGGCAGCACGGAGAGATCCGCGAACTCAGGCGGAAAGCTCCGCGCGGCCCTTGCGGCGACGGGCAGCAAGGATGGCGCGACCGGCACGGGTGCGCATGCGCAGCCGGAACCCGTGGGTCTTCGCCCGGCGACGGTTGTTCGGCTGGAAGGTGCGCTTGCTCACTCGGGGGCTCCAGGATTTGAATCGTGGGCCGGCAGAAAAGACCGCCGGCCACCACCGTACGTCCGCATCGACATGATCTCGGACATGCGGCAGCGGTCGTCAGACAACTAGACCGGCCCACGGTACGTACCAACAGGGGACGGGGTCAAATGGGGGATCCGGGGCACGTCGCCCACCTGCGGAAACGCCCTGTCGGGCAGGCTGTACACAGGCTGTGGACAACGGCTTGAGCGGGTGGATGGCCGCCACTACCGTGAACTGGTGGAGTCGGACCGGAGCGCTCGCTCCCGGGGTCCGGGACACTGGGAGCCCTCCCGAGACCTGCGTCGATGCAATGAAAGAGCGTGCACTGTGGCTGACATCACCAGCGACCTCGCCGCAGTCTGGGCACGGTTCCTGGAACGACTGGCCACCGACGACTCGGTCACGGCCAAGGACAAGGGATGGCTCCAGCGCACCCAGCCGCTGACCCTCTTCTCCGACACCGCACTGCTCGCGGTGCCGAACGAGTTCGCCAAGGAAGTGCTGGAGACCCGGCTCCGCCAAGTGGTGACGGACGCGCTGAGTCACGGTTTCGGGCGGCCGATCCGCTTCGCGGTCAGCGTCGAGCCGGGTGCGGGCGAGCCGGAGCAGGTACCCGAGCGGCACGAGCGCTCGCCGCGGCACGACGACTACAACCCCGGTCCGTACGGGCGTCCCGCCTACGGCGACCGCTACGGCCGCGACGGCTACCCCCAGGAGCCCTACCCGCAGGAGCCGTACGGCCAGCAGCCGTATCGCCAGGACCGCGACCCGTACGCCGAGCCGCAGTACCAGCAGGACTACGAGCGCTACGCGCCCGGACCGTACCGGGACCAGCGTGATCCCCGGGAGACGCGTGATCCCCGCGAGTCCCGCGAGCCGCGTGATCCCCGGGAGGCGCGCGAGGGCCGGGACGGTCGGGATCCGCGTGATCGCGACCACCGGGACTCCCGCGATCCGCGCGATTCCCGTGATCAATACGGATATGGCGGCGGGCCGGGCGGCTCGTCCGATCATCCGGGAATTCCGCCGTCCGACGGAACACTCTTCGCCGATCGCGAGGACCTGTTCGGGGCACCCGGCTTTTCCACACCTCCCGTCCACAGCTTTGTGGATACTTCGACACATCAATCCGGCGACAGAGAGCCGGTGTCGGGCGCCCCGCAACCGCCGCAGCAGTCGCCGCCCCACCAGCCGCCCTCGGTCCCGCCGGCCGACGTGCCCGGGAACCGGCCGCTGCGGCTGGCCCGGCCGGGCACCGGCCGCGAGCACGGGGTGGTCGAGCACGAACCGGCCGCGCGGCTGAACCCCAAGTACCTGTTCGAGACCTTCGTCATCGGCTCCAGCAACCGGTTCGCGCACGCGGCCGCGGTAGCCGTGGCCGAGGCGCCCGCGAAGGCGTACAACCCGCTGTTCATCTACGGCGAGTCGGGGCTGGGCAAGACCCACCTGCTGCATGCGATCGGGCACTACGCGAAGAGCCTGTATCCGGGCACGCGGGTGCGCTACGTGAGCTCGGAGGAGTTCACCAACGAGTTCATCAACTCGATCCGCGACGGCAAGGCCGACGGCTTCCGCCGGCGTTATCGAGATGTCGACGTTCTGCTGGTGGACGACATCCAATTCCTGGAGACCAAGGAGCAGACCCAGGAGGAGTTCTTCCACACCTTCAATACGCTCCACAACGCGAACAAGCAGATCGTCATCTCGTCGGACCGGCCGCCCAAGCAGCTGGTGACCCTGGAGGATCGACTGCGCAATCGTTTCGAGTGGGGGCTGTTGACCGACGTCCAGCCGCCCGAATTGGAGACCCGGATCGCGATCCTGCGCAAGAAGGCGATCCAGGAGGGGTTGAACGCGCCGCCGGACGTGCTGGAGTACATCGCCAGCAAGATCTCGCGGAACATCCGCGAGCTGGAGGGCGCGCTGATCCGGGTGACCGCGTTCGCGAGCCTGAACCGGCAGCCGGTGGACCTGCAGCTGAC
This sequence comes from Embleya australiensis, assembly GCF_051903075.1. NCBI lineage: Bacteria > Bacillati > Actinomycetota > Actinomycetes > Kitasatosporales > Streptomycetaceae > Embleya > Embleya australiensis. The sequence goes on along the minus strand of NZ_CP182422.1, from coordinate 3,820,424 downwards.
CGAGATCGTGCTCAAGGACCTGATTCCGGACAGCGCGGGGCCCGAGATCACGGCGACCACGATCATGGCGCACACCGCGGCCTACTTCGGGCTGTCCGTCGAGGACCTGTGCGGCACCTCGCGCAGCCGGGTGCTGGTGACCGCGCGCCAGATCGCCATGTATCTGTGCCGCGAGCTGACCGATCTGTCGTTGCCGAAGATCGGCGCCCAGTTCGGCGGGCGCGATCACACCACCGTGATGCACGCCGACCGCAAGATCCGCTCGCTGATGGCCGAGCGGCGGTCGATCTACAACCAGGTGACCGAGTTGACGAACCGGATCAAGAGCTGATTCGAGCCCCGATCACCCGCTCGGGCCGGCCGGCGTTCCCTTTTCGGGGCGCCGGCCTTCTTGTGTGCGATGTGACCTTCATCTCATCGGCTCCGATGTGGGTGAGTTATCCACCGATCGGCGCCGAGTCGGGCATCCACACCATGGGGACGACCTGTTTACCGTCGAGTTCCCCACAATGGCTGCGGGAACCTGGGGAAAACGCCGGCGAGCCGGCAGGTCAGGTTCCTGTGGTGATGTGGAGCGGAGTCCTCCACAGACTGTGGATAACTTTCCCGTGGCGCACCGTCCATCGTCGTGTTGTCCGGTTGTCCACGTCCCGTCCACCGGAAATCGCGGCTTGTCCCCAGGTTGTCCACGGATCTGTCCACAGTCGGGCCGGTTTCACCCCTTACGGTGAATCCCGAGCCGAATGGCGTCCGCAGGGGGTGGGGACAAGTGGCCCCCAACCTGGGGATTGTTTGGGGACAACCGGGGGTACGGCTGGGGACGACCTGTGGAGCCAATTCGGGCATCCACAGACACAGGGGGTTTATCCACGGGTTCACCCACACCCCGAAGTGGATAAAAAAGCGGGTCTGACCTGCGCATATACCGGTTATCCACGGTATCCACACCCCCTACTACTACGACCACGCGTAGTTCAAGATCGATCCACGGAAAACGGTCGGGGCGGGCCGAATCTGTGGACTGCGGGTTTGCCGGGGGCTGCGCGGGCTGTCGGCGCGGTGCGTCAGACTGTGTCCCGGTGGTAGGCCCCGACGGCCCGACACCGACGCCGAAACGAACGGCGACCAAACGACAGACGGCCGGCAACGGCAGGAGGCGGTGAACCGGTGAAGTTCCGGGTCGAGCGTGACGTTCTCGCTGATGCGGTGGCGTGGACCGCGCGGAGTCTCCCGGCGCGGCCGGCGGTTCCCGTCCTCGCCGGATTGCTCCTGGAGGCGGCCGACCAGCGGCTGACGCTGTCCAGCTTCGACTACGAGGTCTCCGCCCGCGGTGGCGTCGAGGCCGAGGTGGACGAGCCGGGCCGGGTGCTGGTGTCCGGGCGACTGCTCGCCGACATCTCCAAGAGCCTGCCGAACCGCCCCGTCGAGGTGTCCACCGACGGCGCCAAGGTGACCGTGGTCTGCGGCAGCGCCCGCTTCACGTTGCCCACACTCCCCGTGGAGGACTACCCGGCGCTGCCGGAGATGCCCACCGCCGCGGGTGCCGTCGAGGGCGACGTCTTCGCCGCCGCCGTGGCCCAGGTGGCCATCGCCGCCGGCCGCGACGACACGCTGCCGATGCTGACCGGCGTCCGGGTCGAGATCGAAGGCGACCTGGTCACCCTGGCCGCCACCGACCGATACCGGCTCGCGGTCCGCCAGTTCCACTGGAAGCCCGAGGCCGACGGCCTCTCCTCGGCGGTGGCCCTGGTGCCCGCCAAGACGCTCAACGACACCGCCAAGTCGCTGACCCAGGGCGACAGCGTGCAGATCGCGCTGTCCGGGGACAAGATCGGCGAGGGCATGATCGGCTTCGAGGGTTCGGGCCGGCGCACCACCACCCGCCTGCTCGAAGGCGAATTCCCCAAGTACCGCGCGTTGTTCCCGGAGCAGTCGGAGACGGTCGCCACCGTCGAGACCGCGCCGTTCGTGGACGCGGTCAAGCGCGTGTCCCTGGTCGCCGAGCGCAACACCCCCGTGCGGCTGTCCTTCTCCGACGGCCGACTCGTGCTCGAAGCCGGCTCCGGCGACGAGGCCCAGGCGTCCGAGGCGATCGAGGCGGGCCTGGAGGGCGAGGAGATCTCGATCGCCTTCAACCCGACGTTCCTGCTCGAGGGACTGAGCGCGATCAACTCCCCCGTCGCCCAGATCTCCTTCACCACGTCCACGAAGCCCGCCGTGATGACCGGCAAGCCCGACGTGGAGGCCGAGGCCACCGACGAGTACCGCTACCTGATCATGCCGGTGCGGCTCTCCGGCTGATCCGGGCGGCGTCGAACCGGGCCGGGGCACAACCGGGTTCGGCCGACGCGCCGGTGCATACCCCGCGGCCGCACGGGCAACCGCTACCCGCGTACCGTCGACGCGGTGAAAGCCCCCGCCCCTACGAGGGCGCCGGGGGCGCGGAAGCGGCCTCGGCGGTGCCCCACCCGGCATCGCAGCAGCGAACGAAGGATTTCAGGATGCAGCTCGGACTCGTCGGCCTCGGCAAGATGGGTGGCAACATGCGCGAGCGGTTGCGCCGCGCGGGCCACACGGTGGTGGGCTACGACCGCAACCCCGACGTGGCGGACGTCCACAGCCTGGGGGAACTTGTGGACACGCTCACCGAGCCGCGCGTGGTGTGGGTGATGGTGCCGGCGGGGGCACCGACCCAGGCCACCATCGACGAGCTCGGCGAACTGCTGTCCCCGGGCGATGTGGTCGTCGACGGCGGCAACTCGCGCTGGACGGACGACATCAAGCACGCCGAGGCGCTGGCCAAGAAGGACATCGGCTTCGTCGACTGCGGCGTCTCCGGCGGCGTGTGGGGCCGGGACAACGGTTACGCGCTGATGTGCGGCGGGGACGCGGCCGACATCGCCAAGGTGCAGCCGATCTTCGACGCGCTCAAGCCCGAGGGCCCGGCCGGCTTCGTGCACGCGGGCAAGGTCGGCGCCGGGCACTTCGCCAAGATGGTGCACAACGGCATCGAATACGCGCTGATGCAGGCCTATGCCGAGGGCTGGGAACTGCTCGAGGCCGCCGACGTGGTCACCGACGTGCGCGAGGTCTTCCGCAGCTGGCAGGAGGGCACCGTCATCCGTTCCTGGCTGCTCGACCTGGCCGTGCGCGCGATGGACGACGATGAGCACCTGGAGGGCCTGCGCGGCTACGCGGAGGACTCCGGCGAAGGCCGCTGGACGGTCGAGGCGGCGATCGACCACGCCGTACCGCTGCCCGCGATCACCGCGTCGCTGTTCGCCCGGTTCGCCTCGCGTCAGGACGACTCGCCGCAGATGAAGATGGTCGCCGCGCTGCGCAACCAGTTCGGTGGGCACGCGGTCACCGCCGCGTCGACGCACAAGGGCGCCGACGCCCCCGGCGCCGACGTCACGCCGCCGAAGGAGGCCGACGCGGGCTGACCGGCAGCCCGCCCGCCCATGCATGTAGCGCACCTGTCACTCGTCGACTACCGGTCGTACGCCCGGGTCGAGGTTCCCCTCGAACCGGGCGTGACCGCGTTCGTGGGGCCCAACGGCCAGGGCAAGACCAACCTGGTCGAGGCGATCGGCTACCTGGCCACGCTCGGCAGCCACCGGGTCGCCTCCGACGCGCCCCTGGTCCGGCTCGGCGCCGAGCGGGCCTATGTCCGCGCGAGCATCGTCCGCGAGGACGGCCGCAGCGCGCTGGCCGAGTTGGAGATCAACCCCGGCAAGGCCAACCGGGCCCGGATCAACCGCTCGGCCGCCACCCGGCCGCGCGATCTGCTCGGGCTGCTGCGCACCGTGCTGTTCGCGCCGGAGGACCTGGCCCTGGTCAAGGGCGACCCCGGGGAACGCCGCCGGTTCCTGGACGAGTTGTTGACCGCGCGCACCCCTCGGCTGCTGGGGGTGCGGCAGGACTACGACCGGGTGCTCAAACAGCGCAACACGCTGCTGCGGACCGCGGCGCTGGCCCGTCGGGCGGGCGGCGGCCGCAGCGGGGCGCTGAGCACGCTCGACGTGTGGGACGAACATCTGGCCGCGACCGGCGCCGAGTTGACCGCGGCCCGGCTCGACCTGGTCGCCGCGCTGCAACCCCTGGTGGACAAGGCGTACGACGCGTTGTCCACAGGCGGTGGACCGATCGTGCTCGACTACCGCAGTTCGATGTCCGAGGACCCGCTGCCCTCGGACCGGGCCGGGATCCACGCGGTGCTCACCGCCGCGATCGCCGCCGGTCGGGCGGCGGAGGTCGAGCGCGGACAGACCCTGGTCGGCCCGCATCGCGACGATCTCGTGCTGCGCTTGGGCCCGTTGCCCGCGAAGGGCTACGCCAGCCACGGCGAGTCCTGGTCGTACGCGCTGGCGCTGCGGCTGGGCTCCTACGAACTGCTGCGCGCGGACGGGGGCGAGCCGGTTCTGGTGCTCGACGACGTGTTCGCCGAGCTGGACGTCACCCGGCGGGCGCGGCTGGCCGAGATGGTCGCGCACGGCGAGCAGGTGCTGGTCACGGCCGCGGTGGCCGAGGACGTGCCGCCCGCGCTCGTGGGCGCGCGCTACGACGTCGCCGCCGGCGAGGTGCGCAAGGTCGAGGGGACGGGGGTCGAGGGTGAGTGACGAGGGCCACATCCCGCCCGTCGCGGGCGACGCCGGCGCGGCCGAGCCGACGCGCGGCATCGACCTGGCCCGCGCCGCGCTGACCCAGGCCCGGGCCCAGGCGCGCACCCGGTACGACCACCGGCAGGACCAGGATCGGGCCCGGCGTGGCTTGAAACGCAGCGGTTCCGGACCCGACGACCGCGACCCCCAGCCGCTGCGGCAGATCATGGGGCGCCTGGTCAGCGAGCGCGGCTGGCAGACCCCGGCGGCGGTGCACGGCGTACTCCAGCGCTGGCCGGAAATCGTCGGCCCCGCGCTGGCGGCCAACTGCCGTCCGGAGCGGTTCGAGGACGGCGAACTCGTGGTGCGCGCCGAATCCGACAACTACGCCACCCAATTGCGCTGGCTCGCGCCGAAACTGCTCGCCCGGCTCAACCAGGAGCTGGGCGACGGCACCGTCACCTACATCCGCGTCCTCGGTCCGGCCCAGGAGCGCCGCCGGGGCGCGTGGCGCGCCCAGCCGTAGACGGTTTCCGGCCACGGGCCACACGGTCCGCGCCGATCCGGGCGGGTGCGCCGGCCGCCGGCGACCGCGTCGGCGGGGGCGATGTGTCCGGTGTCATACCGGTCTGACACGCTGTCACCATCCGAGTCGCCCGCGCCGCGTGGACAGGCATGAGAGCGATTCGGGACCCCGGGGCAAGTGGGGGGACATGCGACAGGGCACATCAGGGCGCCACACGCGGACACAGGGCCCTTGGGAACCCATCTTTGTGTCGCCCCGACCGGTAGACTGAACCAGCAATACCGCTCATGCGGATCCTGTTTCGACTTCCGCGGCTCCGTGCCCGGGGGCGTGTCGGACCGGCTGCCTGCCCTTCGACGCACCCTGCCGTTCCTGCTCCCGGGCAGGGAGCCGTGCTGTGCCAGAAAGGGCGCTTCGTGGCCGATTCCGGCAACCCCAAGGAGAATGACGTGGCCGGCTCGCCGGAAACCTCTGCCGCGAGCAACGGGCAGTCCTACGGCGCGAGCGACATCCAGGTCCTGGAGGGCCTCGACGCGGTCCGCAAGCGCCCGGGCATGTACATCGGTTCCACCGGTGAGCGCGGTCTGCACCACCTCGTCTACGAGGTCGTGGACAACTCGGTCGACGAGGCGCTGGCGGGGCACGCGACGCACATCGAGGCGACGATCCTCGCCGACGGCGGCGTGCGCGTGGTGGACAACGGCCGCGGTATCCCGGTCGACATGCACCCGGTGGAGAAGAAGCCCGCGGTCGAGGTCGTCCTGACCATCCTGCACGCCGGCGGCAAGTTCGGCGGCGGCGGCTACTCGGTCTCCGGCGGTCTGCACGGCGTCGGCGTCTCCGTGGTCAACGCGCTGTCCTCGCGCCTCGCGGTGGACATCCGCCGCGACGGCTACCGCTGGACGCAGGACTACAAGCTGGGCACCCCCACCGCGCCGCTGGAGCGGCACGAGGCGGCCACCGAGACCGGCACCACGGTCACCTTCTGGGCCGACCCGGACATCTTCGAGACCACGGTCTACTCGTTCGAGACGCTCTCTCGGCGCTTCCAGGAGATGGCCTTCCTCAACAAGGGCCTGACCATCTCGCTCCGGGACGAGCGCCCGGACCATGTGGACGAGAAGGGCGAGCAGCTCTCGGTCACGTACCACTACGAGGGCGGCATCGCCGACTTCGTGCGCTACCTCAACTCGCGCAAGGGCGAGCTGGTCCACCCCTCGGTGATCGACATCGAGGCCGAGGACAAGTCGCGCACCATCTCGGTGGAAGTCGCGATGCAGTGGAACTCGCAGTACACCGAGGGTGTGCACAGCTTCGCGAACACGATCCACACGCATGGCGGCGGCACCCACGAAGAGGGCTTCCGGTCCGCGCTGACCGCGCTGATCAACCGCTACGCGCGGGAGAAGAAGCTGCTCAAGGAGAAGGACGAGAACCTCGCCGGCGAGGACATCCGCGAGGGTCTGACCGCGATCATCTCGGTCAAGCTCGGCGACCCGCAGTTCGAGGGCCAGACCAAGGACAAGCTGGGCAACACCGAGGCGAAGACGTTCGTGCAGCGGGTGGTGCACGAGCACCTCACCGACTGGCTCGACCGCAACCCGAGCGAGGCCGCGGACATCATCCGCAAGGGCATCCAGGCGGCCACCGCGCGGATGGCGGCGCGCAAGGCGCGCGACCTGACCCGGCGCAAGGGTCTGCTGGAGACCGCCTCGCTGCCGGGCAAGCTCAGCGACTGCCAGAGCAACGACCCGTCCAAGTGCGAGATCTTCATCGTCGAGGGCGACTCGGCCGGCGGCTCGGCCAAGTCCGGCCGCGACCCGATGTACCAGGCGATCCTGCCGATCCGCGGCAAGATCCTGAACGTCGAGAAGGCCCGGATCGACAAGATCCTGCAGAACACCGAGGTCCAGGCGCTCATCTCGGCCTTCGGCACCGGTGTGCACGAGGACTTCGACATCGAGAAGCTGCGCTATCACAAGATCATCCTGATGGCGGACGCCGACGTCGACGGTCAGCACATCAACACCCTGCTGCTGACCTTCCTGTTCCGCTTCATGCGCCCGCTGGTCGAGGCCGGCCACGTGTACCTCTCCCGGCCGCCGCTGTACAAGATCAAGTGGAGCCGGGACGACTTCGAGTACGCCTACTCCGACCGCGAGCGCGACGCGCTGCTCGAACTCGGCCGACAGGCGGGCAAGCGGGCCAAGGACGACTCGATCCAGCGCTTCAAGGGCCTCGGCGAGATGAACGCCGAGGAGCTTCGGGTGACCACGATGGACATCGACCACCGCGTCCTGGGTCAGGTCACCCTCGACGACGCGGCCCAGGCCGACGAACTGTTCTCGGTGCTCATGGGTGAGGACGTCGAGGCTCGTCGCTCGTTCATCCAGCGCAACGCCAAGGACGTCAGGTTCCTGGACATCTGACCGGCCGGGGCATCCGCCTGCCGGCGGATATCCACATCCGAGTCGGCCCCACGTCACAGCTCGAAAGGACATTGACCAGCAATGGCCGATGAGAACACCCCGGCGCCCGAAGGCGACCAGGAGGACGCGGTGAACAGCACCGGCGGCCTGCGGATCGAGCCGGTCGGGCTCGAGACCGAGATGCAGCGCAGCTACCTCGACTACGCGATGAGCGTGATCGTCTCGCGCGCCCTGCCCGACGTGCGCGACGGCCTCAAGCCGGTGCACCGGCGCGTGCTCTACGCGATGTACGACGGCGGCTACCGGCCCGAGAAGGGCTTCTACAAGTGCGCCCGCGTCGTCGGTGACGTCATGGGTACGTACCACCCGCACGGCGACACCTCCATCTACGACGCGCTGGTGCGCCTGGCCCAGCCGTGGTCGATGCGCATGCCGCTGGTGGACAGCAACGGCAACTTCGGCTCGCCGGGCAACGACCCGGCCGCGGCCATGCGGTACACCGAGTGCAAGCTCAAGTGGCTGTCCATGGAGATGCTCCGGGACATCGACGAGGAGACCGTCGATCTCCAGGACAACTACGACGGCCGCAACCAGGAGCCGACGGTCCTGCCGGCCCGGTTCCCGAACCTGCTGGTCAACGGGTCCGCCGGCATCGCGGTCGGCATGGCGACCAACATCCCGCCGCACAACCTGCGCGAGGTCGCGTCGGGCGCGCAGTGGTTCCTGCAGAACCCGGACGTGTCCGCGGAGGAGCTGCAGGACGCCCTGATCGAGCGGATCAAGGGCCCGGACTTCCCCAGCGGCGCACTGGTCGTCGGCCGGCGCGGCATCGAGGACGCGTACCGCACCGGGCGCGGCTCGATCACCATGCGCGCCGTGGTCGAGGTCGAGGAGATCCAGAACCGGCAGTGCCTGGTGGTCACCGAACTGCCCTACCAGGTCAACCCGGACAACCTCGCGCAGAAGATCGCCGACCTGGTCAAGGACGGCAAGATCGGCGGCATCGCCGACGTGCGCGACGAGACCTCCTCGCGTACCGGGCAGCGCCTGGTGATCGTGCTCAAGCGCGACGCGGTGGCCAAGGTCGTGCTGAACAACCTGTACAAGCACACCCAGCTGCAGGACACCTTCGGCGCGAACATGCTCGCGCTGGTGGACGGTGTGCCGCGCACGCTCTCGATCGACCTGTTCATCCGCAACTGGGTGGACCACCAGATCGAGGTGATCGTCCGGCGGACCCGCTTCCGGCTGCGCAAGGCGGAGGAGCGCGCGCACATCCTGCGCGGTCTGCTCAAGGCCCTCGACGCGATCGAGGAGGTCATCGCGCTGATCCGGGCCTCGAACACGGTGGACGAGGCGCGGACCGGCCTGATCGGGCTCCTGGAGATCGACGAGATCCAGGCCAACGCGATCCTGGAGATGCAGCTGCGTCGCCTGGCCGCCCTCGAGCACCAGAAGATCACCGCCGAGCACGACGAGCTGATGGCGAAGATCACCGACTACCAGGCGATCCTGGCCTCGCCGGAGCGGCAGCGGCAGATCATCAGCGAGGAACTGGCCGCGATCGTCGAGAAGTTCGGCGACGACCGGCGCAGCCAGCTGGTGCCCTTCGACGGCGACATGTCCATCGAGGACCTGATCGCCGAAGAGGACATCGTCATCACCATCACCCGGGGCGGCTACGTCAAGCGCACCCGGACCGACCTGTATCGCTCGCAAAAGCGCGGCGGCAAGGGCGTGCGGGGGGCGCATCTGAAGCAGGACGACATCGTCGACCACTTCTTCGTGACCACCACGCACCACTGGATCCTGTTCTTCACGAACAAGGGCCGGGTGTATCGGGCGAAGGCGTACGAGCTGCCGGACACCGGTCGCGAGGCGCGTGGGCAACACGTGGCCAACCTGCTGGCGTTCCAGCCCGACGAGAAGATCGCCCAGGTGCTCGACCTGCGCGACTACGAGGTCGCGCCGTATCTGGTGCTCGCGACCAAGGCCGGTCTGGTGAAGAAGACCGCGCTCAAGGAGTACGACACCAACCGCTCGGCGGGCGTGATCGCGATCAACCTGCGCTCGGACGAGGCCGGTGACGACGACGAGGTGATCGGCGCCGAGCTGGTCTCCGCGGACGACGACCTGCTGCTGGTCAGCAAGAAGGCGCAGTCGATCCGGTTCACCGCCACGGACGAGTCGTTGCGGCCGATGGGTCGCGCGACGTCCGGGGTGAAGGGCATGAGCTTCCGCGAAGGCGACGAACTGCTGTCGATGAACGTGGTGCGCGAGGGCACGTTCGTGTTCACCGCCACCGATGGCGGCTTCGCGAAGCGAACCAGTGTGGACGAGTATCGCGTCCAGGGTCGTGGGGGCCTCGGCATCAAGGCTGCCAAGATCGTCGAGGACCGCGGTTCACTCGTCGGGGCGCTCGTGGTGGACGACACGGATGAAATCCTGGCCATCACCCTCGGCGGCGGAGTGATCCGTACCCGCGCCGCGGGTGTCCGGCACACCGGACGTGACACGATGGGTGTGCAGCTGATCAACCTGGGTAAGGGCGACGCCGTTGTCGGCATCGCACGTAACGCCGAACCTGAGCCCGAGGCCGAGATCGACCCTGAGGTCGATGGGGCCGAAGCCGGTGCGGCCGATGGCACGCACGAGCCGACCTCCACCATCGCAGGGGAGGTCGCGCCCGGCGGGCAGGAAGGGTGACGCGTGAGCACAGACCGGAAGTCGGCCGGCGGGAGAGGCGAGCGCGCCGACCGGGGTCGAACCGGCGGGCGCGCTGACAGCACGGGTCGCGGCGAGGCGGTGCCGCCGGACGCGGTGCCGCCGAGGCCGGCCGGTCCACCCCCCGCGCACGGGGCCGGGCCCTCCCGGGACGCGGCGGCGCATCCGCCGCGTCCCGCGGGGCCGACCCCGTTCGCGTCCCCCTTCCCTCCCGCGGCTGCGGCGAGCGAGGGTACGGAGCGGCCGCCGGCCGCGGTCAACGGCAGGCCGGTCGCGGCCCGTCCGACGGCGGGCGGCACGATCACCACGCCGCGCCCGATCCGGGGCGCCGGCGGGGCTCCGTCGGCCGCCCACCAGCCGGGGCAGCCGATGGCGCAGCAGGGGGGCCGGCCCGGTTCGGGCCCGGAGCCGCAACCACGGCCGAGCGCGCGCACGAGGCGGGCCCGACTGCGGGCGGCGCGGGTGGATCCGTGGTCGGTGATGAAGGTCGGTTTCCTGCTGTCCCTGGCACTGGGCGTGGTGCTGATGGTGGCGGTGACCGTGTTGTGGCTGGTGCTGGACGGCCTCGGAGTATTCACCTCGGTCGGCGACACGGTGAAGGAGGCGACCCAGTCGGAGAACAACTCCGGCTTCGACCTCCAACACTTCCTGTCCCTGAAGAACACGCTCTTCTTCAGCGGCATCGTGGCCATCGTCGACGTCATCCTGGTGACCGCACTGGCCACCCTCGGCGCCTTCCTCTACAACCTCACCGCATCCTTCACCGGAGGCATCGAGGTCACCCTGGCGGAGGAGGACTAAGGATTTTGGTGGCGGGCAAGCGGTGCGGTACGCTCTCTGAGCACGCACGCGGGCCTATAGCTCAGACGGTTAGAGCGCTTCCCTGATAAGGAAGAGGCCACAGGTTCAAGTCCTGTTAGGCCCACTCACGTACATGCAGATCAAGGGCCCTTCCCCGTTGTCCGGGGAAGGGCCCTTGGTTAACTTAGGGGTCATATAGGGCTGAAGCCGATCAGGCCGCCCGCCCCTCTCGGTAGCGCGGCGATGACCGGCCACGGATGCGGGAAAACGGGCTGTAAGCCGGGCGCGTTCGTCGTCGAGCGCGAGCAGCGAGGCATCCCAGCGGGCTTCGAGGGCGTTTGTGACATGCGTAGACCCACGCGATCCCCAACATCCCGTGGCCGAGATGAGCGTGCCGAGCTACCTCCGCTACCTGGTCCTCGGTGAGCCAGGCCGAGACCGATCAGACCAGTGTGCGTTCAAGCTTTCTCTACGTGTTCAAGGCGGCCCCGCACGCGGGGCCGCGCGGTACTCAGCCGCCGGCGCGGCCCCCGCCTCCGCCTTCGGCCCAGCGGGAACCGCGCCGGCGGCCAAGAACCGCGAAAGAGGGCGACGGGCTCTGACTAGCTCTGGGAACTTTCGATTGCTTCGAAAATGTCGGAGTCGGTCTCCTGCTGCCAATCCGGCAGATCCGACCAGTCCGCGACGTAGCCGGGCTTCGGGTCTTCGAAGTGCTTGAACATCTGGGCTGTCCAGCAGGTCGCGACGAAGCGTCCTTTCTGTTCGCGCGTCAGCCTGGCCGCGTGGCCGGCACTGACTTCCAGGAACTGACGGACCTGGTCGAAGACGGCGCCCGCGGCTTCCCGTTCCCACTCCGGGGTGTCGTCCCAAGGAGTTACGTATCCCGGCTTCGGTTCGCCCGGGAAGTACTTGTGAACGCTTGAGATCCACGTCTCGCGGAACAGTCGTGCCCCATGGTGCTCCGACATGTCTACCCCTCTCGTCACGCCATGTTCAGTGCGATGATCTCGGCTTGCAGGTCGGCAATGCGACCGTCATGAGCCGGTTGACCGAACTCGCCCAGCAGCCCTTGGAGCCTACGGGCGACGTATCCGGACGAGGACTCACGGGCGAGCTGAAGAGCTTCCCGACCGTAGGTGACCACTTGGTCCGGGTCTCGACGCTTCGCGCCGATTGCGGCAAGGTCCGTCAGTACGGCTGCGCGTCGCCGGAAGGATTGCCCTGGTGCGAGCGCGCCTTGAGCCAAGGCGCCGACCAGGACGTTCTCCGCTCGGTCGAGGTGCCCGAGTTGTACGTAGCGGGCACCGCGTTCCTCTGCGAGCCGGGAGCCATCGAACCGAAGCCAACCGCCGTTGTGGCTGGGGCCGTTGAGTTCGGCTACTTGCTCCGCGTCGTCGAGCGCACGTTCGCAAGCTGCCATTTCGCCGAGACCGGCGTACGCCTCGGCCTGGACGCAGGCAACCCAATGCCGTGTCGAGAGCGAACTGTCCCCGCGGCGTGCTACTTGCTCAGCGCCCGACAGCGTTCGGGCCGCTTGCCGGTAGTGGTGCTGGTACAGCTCGACGTAGGCGTGGCGCACCAGCGCACATGCCCACAGGTCGAAGGACCCCGCTTCCCTGCTGGCGACCGCGGCGAGGGTGTAGGAGGCCGTGGCATCGGCGTAGCGATCTCCGTCGAAGGCGAGTTCACCGGCCAGTTGGAAGAGATCACCCGCAGCCCCACACAGTCCCTGGAGTTCGGCGGTCGACCCACCGTCCATCGAACTGTTCAGCGTGGAGAGCTGATCCCGCACGATCGGGCGCACCGATCCCTTGGTTCGGGCGCGCAGGTACACCTGCCACAGATGATTGTTCATCTGTAGGAAGTCAGTAGTGCGACCCCGCCGGGCTACCTCTGTGAGTGCTTCGGCGTTCTGAACGGGGAGGCCGACGAGGGCACTTGTCACGGCTATCGCGCGCAGGAAGTCGCGTCGAATCATGTCGTCAATGCTCTCCAGGCCGGGGCGGTCGCCTGCCGGCGACCCGGTGGGTCTCTCGGAACCCGCCTGTAAGGGGATCACCAGAGCATCGAGTCCGGCAAGATCCACTTGCAGCAATTTGGCTGCTTTGGGCCGTAGTTGAGGTTGGGGTGCGGTTTCCCCCCGCTCCCAGCGCCCCACCGTTGTGCGGTCGACACCGAGTGCATGTGCGAATGATTCCTGACTGTAGCCCAGGAGTTTGCGGCGATCTGAAAGGCCCACGCGGGCCTCCTTCCCCTGTCTCACCGTGAACTACCAGGTGGCACGGCCTGTGCATCCGATGTGCATCAAGAGTGCCGCTTCGATGCGGTGGAGAAGCCCAACTCCAGACGGTTCGCTGAAGCCATGACGGTTGTTCACAATGCGGGACCGATGGTGCTGCCCGTTGGGCACGAAATGTCGCTCCTCGTCTACCGACTGACGCCTGACGGAAGCCGAAGCGACGTACGTGCCCCTGAGACCTTCACGAGCTACGCCATGCCGCGGGGTGGCACGCCCGAGCCTCCATGCCGATGCCCTCTCGCGAGTTGCCCCCTGCCGCGCGGAACTTGAGCGGCGCTGAAGCGGCCCGCGGTTGAGCAACCTCCTGGCTGCGTCGGCCCAATGACGCGGCTCCTTTGATCGGACCCGCTCGACTCCTGCGGGATGTCGGGCGGATCCCGCGCCACACCAATTCAAGTCTGGCGAAGGGTGGAACGAGCATGACAAGCACGCTGTCACCGAAGGCTGCGACAGGGGTACTCGTCCCTGCCGCGGTTCGCGCAAGGCTTACGGCACGCATCCGAGCGGACCGTCCCGAGATCGACGCCGATCTCGCCGACCGGATTGTCACCGGGACCGCCGAGTTCCTTACGGTCAGCGCGGCCGACCCCAGGGCGCGCATGGTTCCGTCGGCCCTCATCGACGTCGGTTGGCACGCGTGGGTGCTCCACACGGTCGACTACGCCGAGTACTGCGACCGGATCGGCCGGTTCGTTCATCACGTGCCGGACACCGGGTCACGCACCATGGCGCAGGGTCGGGACGACGTTGTCCGCACGGCCGAGGCGATCAAGGCAGCCGGCTTTGAGGTCGATGCCGAACTGTGGGCGGTTGCCGCGGCCGACTGCTCCCAGTGCCACGCGGGATGCCACGACAGCCCGTGACCACACGTAGGTGAGGAGCGCCCCCGGATCGGCATCGTCGCGGGCGGGGGCGCCCCTTCGTTCATCCCGTCCGCCCCGAAGCGAGAGAGCATCGACAATGCCCCGTCGCCATGCCTGGACCGAACTACCCAAGTCGGTCCGGGAGAAGATCCAGCAGTACACCGGCCCCATTCGTTCGATGCACGCCCCGGAGTTCGGCAAGTCGTCGGAGTTCTCGGCGACGCTCGAAACGCGGGATGGTCGGGTGTTCTGCAAGGGGGTCCGTGCCGACCGGCCGTACGCGTGGACGCACCGCAACGAAGCCGCCGTCGCGCCGTTCCTGCCCGTGTCCCTTGCCCCGGCACTGTTGTGGAGTGTGGTGCAGGAGGGGTGGCACATGCTCGGGTTCGAGTACGTGCCCGGACGTTACCCGTCGCTGTCGCCGACGTCCGGCGACTTGGACGTGATCGGCGACCTGGTCGTCACCATGGCCGAAGCGTTGACGCCTTGCCCATCAGCCGCGCTCCACTCGATCGCCGACCGATGGGGCAGCGCTCCCGGGTGGGCCGCCATTTACGCGAAGTCACCCGACGACCTCGATCCCTGGGCGCGCGCGCACATAGGGGTGCTCGCGACGCTCGAACTGGGCGCAGCGTTGGACGGGGACACCCTCGTTCACTCGGACCTGCACCCGGCGAACATGCTCACCCGGGACGACCGGGTGCGCGTGATCGATTGGGCATGGTCGGCGCGAGGTGCCGCATGGATCGATGCCGCGTACGTGGTCGTCCGTCTCATGCACGAGGGCCACACGCCCGAAGCGGCCGAAGCGTGGGCTGTGCACGTGCCCGCGTTCGCCAAGGCGCCCGACCCGGTGATCGACGCGTTCGCCGCGAAGCTGTCCGGCATGTGGGAGTTCATCACCCGATCCCCCCGGGCACGGCCGCACTCCCGGGCACTCGCCGACACCGCCCGTGCATGGGCCCGATACCGACTCGACTGACACCACGACCGGTGAACCGAAGCGCCCGGAGGCCGTCGCCTAACGACCCCCGGGCTGAGCCGATCAGCGATCCCTGAAGAGGAGCTGACAAGCCATGAAAGAGCTTATTGCCCGCCTACTCGCATGGGTGCTCGGACGTCCCGCCCCGATGCCGGCAACCGGCATGCGCCGCAGCGGCCGACCGAATCGCCCCCGCCCCGCAGGACCGAGCAGGCCCAGGCGCACGCGGAAGGCCAGTGCTGCTGTGGCTTGGCGCGACTTCACCCCGCCGACGTCCGGGGATGTAGCTAGCCGTGAGCCGGCTGTGGTCGCGGCCCGAGTCCCTGCGCCCGCCGTGCCGGCTGACCCCGAGTTCGAGCCCGACCATGTGCTCGTACGTCCGTTCGTAAATCGGCTTTGGGACGAGCGAGCCCGGAAACAGGCCGAGGAGGATGCCTACTGGGTACGCCGCGGCGAACAGATGGACCGGGAAGCCGCCGAGAGAGAGCAGCGAGAAGCAGCGGGAGCCGTTGCCCGTGTCGGACGCGGCCGACCCTTCACCATCACGGCCCGAGAGACCGCTCACGTATGACGCTGTCTCAACCCGCACGCAAACACTTCTGCCATCGCTGCTCGGAGATGCGTGATGACGTCGAGGTTGTCCGCCGTGTCGTCACCGCGAGCGGACCCGGGTGGAGCGAGTACGCGTGCCGACGAGGCTTTGATCGGACCGGGGCCGAAGGTACCCGGGAAGCCGAGGTGCCCCCGTCGAGCCGAGCTTGTGAGGCCGACCTTGCCCCCTTATATGTAGGGGCGATTTAGGGGTGAGGAACGGAGCGGAAGGCGCCGGAACCGGTCGCAACCCGGGGCAATGGGCCGTGTGACGCAAGGGTCCTCTACGTCTGCCCAGGTCAGAGAGGCGCCCGAGCATCGCTGATAAGGAAGAGGCCACAGGTTCAAGTCCTGTTAGGCCCACTTACGTACTGCGGATCAAGGGTCCTTCCCCATTCACCGGGGAAGGGCCCTTGATTGGTTCCGGGGCGAAATAGGGGCGCGGGTCAGTCCGATGCTTCTTCTTTGATGTAGTCGGCGTACTGGTCTGCGGTGAGCAGGTCGTCGGTCTGTGCTGATCCCGCCGTGCGGAGGCGGATGGTCCAGCCGTCGCCGTAGGGGTCGTCGTTGACCTGTTCCGGGCTGTCGTTCAGGGTTTCGTTCACCTCGACCACCTCGCCGGTCACGGGTACGTAGACCTCGCTTACGGCCTTCACCGACTCCACGTTGCCGAACGGCTGGCCCGCCTCGAAGCGGTCGCCCACGCCGGGTAGCTCGACGAAGACGACGTCGCCGAGTTGCTTTTGGGCGTGATCCGTCAGGCCGACCCGCACCAGGTCGCCCTCGACCTGGGCCCATTCGTGGTCCTTGCTGTACAGGCGATCGCTCGGGATGTTCGCCATGTCGGCCTCCGGGGTCTTCTTCATCGCTTCGTGGGTGGCGATGGCAAGCCTGCTACACACCCGTCCCGGGCGGAACCGGACACACTCGTACGAGTGACGACGGGCACCGGGAGCACGGCGAGGCTTCAGACCGTGGAGTTCGAGGGCCCTACCGCCGGCATGCCGGCATGGTTGGTGGACTGCCGGGTCTGCCGGCCGAGGTAGGCGGACCAGGCTTCGGGCCCACGGCGCATCTGCACCTCGGGATCGTCGTCCCGGAGTCGGACCAGGTGGCGCCGCGCGGCCGAGAGCGCCCCGCCGGGGCCGGGTACGAGTTCCCGGAGGGCGACGATCGACGGCCCCACTCGGCGCGCGTCGTCCCCGTTGGTGATGCGCAGCCACGCGGCATGGGCGCAGTCGGTGGGGCCGACGACGGTCGCATGGTCGTGGGGCAGGCCCCGCATGCGTCGCCGGGCGACGTCTCGGTACAGCTCGCAGGCATGCAGGTAGCGGCCGGCCATCGCCGACGCCCAGGCGTGGACTTCCCGAGCGGCCCATGAATCGGGGTGATCGAACCCCAGGGTGGTGGCCAAGCGGTGGTCCAGCTCTTGAGCCAGGAGGACGGCGACCGTGTGGTCACCCGCTTCACTCGCCGTGCGAATCCGCGTGAGATCCCCCGTGTACATCGCCGGGTCGGACGGTTGCAGGAGTATCTGTGCGGGCGTCTCGGCGGTCGTGACCTCGGAGGGGGCGAGCGCGGCCGGCGGCGCCCCGGGGTGGACGTTCTCCAGCCGCAACCCGGGCACATCGGGTACGAGTTCCACGGTGTCGACCGCCAGGCCGGCCCGCTCGACCACCGCACGGTGGATGTCGGACGGATGCACCTCGGCAGGCACCCGAGGTATGCCCTGCGGTAGCACGGCGGACAGCGCGCGGGTGAAGGGGCTGGTGCCGTCCGCCGACTTGGCCGGCGGGTTGATCACGCCCCACACCGGGATGCTGTTCGTCAGTGACGCCGGGGTGCCGTCGTGAAGTCGGGCCCAGCTCTGTGCGTCGGTGGCGAAGTCCACGATGACCAGTGTCCGGCTGCGAGGCCGCGAACGAAGCGCGTTCACCAGCCACTCCCACGGCAGCCCGTCATAGCGCACACTGCGCGGCGTGGAGTCCCGCAGCCCGAGATGCGCGGCGCCGGTGCGATCGAACATCAGCAGACCCGAGACGTACACGACCACGGGCCCGGGGATGCGCGCCGCCGCCTTGATGCGGCTCAACACCGCGTGAGGGTTGACCGCATCATCGATCTGGACAACGTCGACACCCGAGGCGCGAGGAGCGAAGCACGCCGGAGGTATCTCGGTCATCGCGCCCAGGTTGGCGCCGGTGCCGCGCAGCTGTCGACGGGACGCACGACCCCGTGCGCTCTCGATCAACAAGAGGTGGCCCCGTACAGCAAGGGTCATCTTCACCCTCCGTTGCTGAGATCAAGAGGAGAGCGAAGCTATCAAGTGCCGTCGCCGTTGGGTAGCGATGTGGATTCGGCCAGGTCGAGTCGGCCCAGCTGTACATACCGGGCACCGCGTTCTTCGGCGAGTCGAGAGCCGTCGAAACGGAGCCAACCGTTGTTGTGGACGGGGCCGTTCAGTTCGGCGACCCTCTCCGCCCGGTCGAGTGCCCGTTCGCAGGCCGCGAAATCCCCGAGCCCCGCGTACGCCTCAGCCTGGACTCAGGCGACCCAATGGCGCGTTGACAGGGAACTGCCCCCCCGGCGTGCAACCCGCTCTGTGCCCAGCCACGCACGGGCACTCGCCGACACCGCCCGCCGGTGGGCGCGGTACCGACTGGGCTGACGCGAGCGCGCTCGGCCTTACCGCCGCTGCGCGCCTTCGGCCGCCGGAGCCGATCTTGTCCTCTTATATATGTGGGCGACTCGGGGCGCAGAAGCGGGCGTAACGCGTCGCAGCTCGATACAACCGGCCTGGCTCAAGCGGTGTTGGGTTCACTCTCGCTGGACGACGGGGCCCGGGTCAGAAGGAGGAGGCTTCGATGGGCTCGGCAAGGTCGGAGGTGGTCGCCCGGTCGACGAGTGCGGCCAGGTGGGACAGCGCGGTTGCCGACGGGGTGTTCGGGCGGGCGCGGAAGACGTGGATTTCCAGGGCGGTGTCGCCGGTCGGGGTGGGGACGCGCAGGGTTTCGTAGTCCAGGTGCATCGAGCCGACCGCCGGGTGGTGCACGCTCTTGTGGCCGGCGCCGCAGACCAGCACCTTGCCGGTGGCCCAGATCCGCCGGAAATCGGCGCTGTGGGTGGAGAGTTCGGTGATCAGCGTGGCCAGCTCCGCGTCGTCGGGGTAGCGCCCGGCCGAGACCCGCAGCTGGCCCACCGCGTCCTCGGCCCGCTCCTCCCACTCGGGGTACACGCGGCGGGAGGAGGGGTCGAGGAAGAGGAACCTGGCGTTGTTGCGGTCGCGGCGGCTCGGGTCGGCCAGGCCGCCGACGAGTTCGGCACCCAAATCGTTCCAGGCCACCGTGTCCAGGCGGTGGTTCGTGGCGAAGGCCGGGAGCCGGGTCAGCGAGTCCAGGATCTGCTGGATCAGCGGGCTGACCCGGGCCGTCGGCGCGGGGACGCGGCGGGTGCCGGCCAGCGTGATCAGGTGCCGGTGCTCGGCGGCGTCGAGGCCGAGCGCCCGGGCGAGTGCGTCGAGCACCTCGGGGGAGGGCTGGGTGGCCCGACCCTGTTCGAGGCGTACGTAGTAGTCGACGCTGATCCCGGCGAGCTGGGCCAACTCCTCGCGGCGCAGGCCGCGGACCCGGCGTCGCCGGCCGCCGACGAGTCCGACGTGCTCCGGTGCGACGCGGCCTCGGCGGGCCCGCAGGAAGCCGCCCAGCGCGCGCCGGGCGTCGCCGACGCCCTCGACCGCGTCGTCGGTGTGCGCGGCGGGCGCGCCCGCCGTCCCGGTGCGCCGCTCGGTGGCGGTCGTACGCTCGCCCTGCTCCACCCCGTTCATGCGGTCAAGTATGCGCGGGCGCCGGGCGGATCGGTCCTGTGTGGTTCTCGCAGTACCAGGAACGGGGTTCCGCCGGTTGAACCGGGTCCTGGCTACCCGTTCGCGCCCGGAGGAGCGTTGGCTCCATGAACCCCACCACACCGCAGTCCGGCCGGCCCACGTCGTCGCTCCGCAAAGTCCTCGTCGTCGCCGCCCATCCCGAGCCGCGCTCGCTCAACGGCGCGCTGACCGAGTTCGCGGTCGAGCGGCTGCGGGCGGCGGGACATCACGTGCGGGTGTCCGACCTGTACGCGATGAAGTGGAAGGCGGCGGTGGACGGCGACGACTTCCCGGAGCACGTCGCGGACCGCCGCCTTCGGGTGATGGCCGAGTCGCAGCGGGCCACGCTGACCAAGCGGCTGGCCCCGGAGATCGCCGCCGAGCAGGAGAAGGTGCTCTGGGCGGACGCGGTCGTCCTGCAGTTTCCGATGTGGTGGTTCTCCGCACCGGCGATTTTGAAGGGCTGGATCGACCGGGTGTTCACCGCCGGATTCGCCTATGGCCCGGAGGTTCCGCCCCCGTACAGCGAGGGCGCGTTGGCCGGGCGGCGGGCATTGTTGTCGGTGACGGCCGGCGCCCGGGAGACCGCGTTCTCCGACCGGGGCATTCACGGGCGGTTGGCGGAACTGCTCTTCCCGCTCCAGCACGGGTTGTTCTGGTTCGCCGGCCTGGCCCCGCTGGAGCCGTTCGCGGTGTTCGGCTCGAACGACGTGTCGCCGGAGCGGTTCGAGGCGGCGAAGGAGGAGTACGGCCGACGGCTCGACGGGCTGTTCACCGACGAGCCGGTGGCCTTCCGCGCGCTCGGCGGCGGCGACTACGACCGTGAGATGCGGCTGCTGCCGGGCGTCGAGGAGCCCGGGACGAGCGGGATCGACATACATGTGCGGTCGGGTGCCTGAGCCCGGGGGCCGGTCGCGTCCGACTCCCCCGTACGCGGGGGCGGTTCGGGGCCGCGAAACGGGCGGCGACCTGCGCGGACCGGCTCCGCCGGGGGCCGACGACCGGCGCTCGGACCACGACTTTCGGTATTGGTCGGCCCCTCGGTCCACCTGTTATTGTCGAGCCCGACCCGACCGCAGCGCCCACGGCACGCGGACAGGTGCACGAACGTCACTCGCAGGACGGAGAGGCCACGCTGATGAAGAAGCTGATCCTGGTGGCTTTGGCCGCTGTAGCCGGCCTGTTGGTCTACCGGCAGATTCAGGCGGATCGGGCCGAGCAGGATCTGTGGACCGAGGCGACGGACGCGGTTCCGGCGGGCACCGGCACTCGCTGAACAGATCGTGCGGGAGACCCCGTAGAGGCTTGACCCACCCTGGGAAGTGTGACGTTTCACGTGAAACGTCACACTTCCCAGGGTGAGGTGTCGTGAAATCGCGGCCCGGTTGCCGCTAATCTGGTTCGGTACCGAGGGGCCTTAGCTCAGCTGGTAGAGCGCTGCCTTTGCAAGGCAGATGTCAGGGGTTCGACTCCCCTAGGCTCCACAAGGATCCACATCCACGACTCGCGATACGAACGAAGGGCCCGGCGCGATGCCGGGCCCTTCGTCGTGTATTCGGGCGGGTCAGTCGGTGTCCCGCTTCGGGGCGGCCGAGCGGAACTCGTCCTCGGTCAGCTTGACCTCGTCGTCGAGGGACGCGGGGGACTGCGGGGTGGTGGCGGAGCCCTGCGGGGCCTCGTCGGGCTCGTCGGTCAGCCACTCGGGCCGGGCATTGCGGCGGCGCCACCACGAGAAGGCCGCGAAGCCGCCACCCGCGACGACCGTGATCAGCAGGATCCGGCGGCGGCGGGCCCGGCGCCGCTTGGCCCGGCCGACCCGGGCGACGTCCTCGGCGCTGATCTCGCCCTTGAGGACGGACAGCGCGGCGCCGGCCCGCAGGAGTGCCTCGTCACGGACGGGTTCGGCGGCGCCCCGCGCCTGGTCGACCGCCTGGTATACGCGCGGAACCACGTCGTTGCGGACCCGGTGGCGGGCCGTCTCCACGACGTGCTCGACGTGTGGTGCGGCCGTGTCCTTGGCGTTCACCAGTGCGGGTACGACCTTCTCGCGGGTGGTCTCGACCGCTCGCTCACGGGCCGCGCCCGCGTAGTGGATCGCCGCCTCCTTGGCGTGCGCGGCGTGTGGGGCAAGCCGGTCCCTGGTCCTGCCGGTCGCCTCGCGGACCGGATCCATACGGGTCACGACATCCTCCTCCTCGCCGGGTTCATCCGCTATCTGTTCCCGACGATCCCGGGATCATGCGCCGCGTATCGACGCGGGATCCGTACGGTGGAACGGTGTCCGCGGTGGTCTCGTGGCAGGAGCCGCCCGCGGCATGCGAGGATTTCGAGGATTCAAGAAGACCGTCCGTGTAACCGTAGGGAAGGCACATCAGTGGCCGAGGAACTTTTCGCCACCATCAAGACCAACCACGGGGACATCCGCATCCGGTTGTTCCCGAACCACGCACCGAAGACGGTCGCGAACTTCGTGGAGCTGTCGCAGGGGCAGCGCGAGTGGGTCCACCCGGCCAAGGGGCAGAAGACCACCGACCGCCTCTACGACGGCACCGTGTTCCACCGTGTCATCTCCGGCTTCATGATCCAGGGCGGTGACCCGCTGGGCACCGGAACCGGCGGCCCGGGCTACCGCTTCGCCGACGAGTTCCACCCGGACCTGGCGTTCTCCAAGCCGTACCTGCTGGCGATGGCCAACGCCGGACCGGGCACCAACGGTTCGCAGTTCTTCATCACCGTGGGTGCCACGCCGCACCTGAACAACAAGCACACCATCTTCGGTGAGGTCGCCGATGCGGAGAGCCGCAAGGTCGTCGACGCGATCGCCGGTACCCAGACCGACATGCGCGACCGTCCGGCCTCCGATGTCGTGATCAACACGGTCGAGGTCGAGACCGTCTCGTCCTGAACCCCGAGCGCACGGGCCGGGGCCTTCGGGTCCCGGCCCGCGGCGCGTGCCTGAAGGTGAGCATGAGCCCCGACGAGCAGCAGCCGAGTGCGACCGGACCGGCCGGTCCGCCCGTGTGTTATCGGCATCCCGATCGGGAGTCGAACATTCGCTGTACGCGCTGCGAGCGGCCCGTCTGCGGCGATTGCATGGTGAGCGCGTCCGTCGGGTTCCAGTGCCCGGACTGTGTCCGGCAGGGCAGTCGCCAGGTACGCGAGGCGCGCACCGTGGCGGGCGGCCGAGTCGCGCCCACCACGGCGACCGCGATCGTGACCAAGACCCTGATCGGGCTCAACCTCGCCGTCTTCGTGCTGGTCCAGGTGGTCGGCAACACGTTCGTGGACCGGTGGATACTGGTCGGCCGCTTCTTCATGGGCGGCGAGTGGCAGGGTGTCGCCGAGGGCCAGTGGTACCGCCTGCTCACCGCGACGTTCCTGCACCAGCAGTTCTGGCACATCGGGTTGAACATGCTCGGCCTGTGGATGCTGGGGCCGCCGCTCGAGGCGGCACTGGGCCGGACCCGGTTCGTCGCCCTCTACCTGGTCGCGGGCCTGGGCGGCAGCGCGCTGTCGTATCTGATCGCCGAACCGAACCAGGGCTCGCTGGGCGCCTCGGGCGCGTTGTTCGGGCTCTTCGGCGCGATGATCGTGCTCGGTCGGCGGATGAACTACGACCTGAAACCGCTGATCATCCTGCTGGCGCTGAACCTGATGATCACGTTCCTGAACATGAGCACGATCGACTGGCGCGCACACCTCGGGGGACTGGTCGCGGGCACCCTCGCCGCGATCGGCGTGGTCTACGCGCCGGCGCGGCAGCGGACCCTGGTCCAGGTGGGCAGCCTGCTCGCGGTGCTGGCGGTCGTCGTGGCGATCGTGCTGATCCGGACCGCGCAGATCGTCTGAGGCACGAGGGCACGAGGGCACGACGGCGCGAGACAACAGGCAACAGGTATGCGACCCGGGTCCGACGCCCAAGCATGGTCACCCTGTGAATCGTACGAATGACCCGGAGTGATGAATCCGGGATGCGAGCCGTTACCCACATCCCGGCCGGTCGTTGGACCGTAACGGGTTATCCACAGGATCCGCCCAGTTATCCCCACTGTGGATAACTCTGTGGAGTCTCCCCGGGAAAACTCGCTGAGCTGCGCGTATGCGCTACTTCCACTGAGTGGACACGCCGAAGCCGGCGGCGATGAAGCCGAAGCCGACGACGATGTTCCAGTTCTTCAGGGACTCGATCGGGAAGCGCATGTCGGTCACGTAGAAGACCACGATCCACAGCAGGCCGATCGCGAAGAGGGCCAGCATGAACGGCGCCACCCAGCGGCGCGAGTCCAGCTTTATGGTCGTCTTCTTGACGGGCGGCGGGGTGAAGTCGTCCTTCTTACGGATCCGGGACTTCGGCACGAGAGTCTCTCCTGTCGATGTAGCCGGACGAGTGGGTGCGCAGCACACGCGACACGATCCGGTGATGTGTCGGTTAGCGTAGTCGCTGTCAGGTCCGGAAGGAGGGTACGGCGACGTGCGTATCTTCGCCATGCGGCCGTCCGGGATGTCCTGGCGTGCGATCGTACCCCGATTGTCCGCACTTGTGGTGTTCGCCCTGGCCGGTCTGCTCTTCTGGATCAGCGCCGACACCTCCCACGGCACCAATCTGCGCAGCGACGCGCAGATGCTCAAACTCTCCGACGTGATCCGGGACCAGGGTCGGCGCAACGAGAGCGCCCAGCAGGACCTGTCCAAGCTGCAGCGGGACGTGGACGGGCTGGTCCAGGAGCAGGCCAACGACCCTCAGGCGCGCGGTCGCATCGACGCCGTCGCGGACCCGGCCGGGGTCACACCCGTCTCCGGCGAGGGCCTGACGGTCACCCTGACCGACGCCCCGCCGGACGCCAAGTCGCGCGTACCCGGCGTGCGCGAGCCCACCGCCGACGACCTCGTGGTGCACCAGCAGGACATCCAGGGCGTGGTGAACGCGCTGTGGAACGGCGGCGCGCGGGCGATCCAGATCATGGACCAGCGGATCGTGGCCACGTCCGCGGTGCGCTGCGTCGGCAACACGCTGATCCTGCACGGCCGGGTGTACTCGCCCCCGTACGTGATCTCGGCGGTCGGCGACATCGGCGCCCTGCGGCGCGCCCTGGATCAGAGCAAGAGCGTGTCCAACTACACCGACTACGTCGAGGCGTTCGGCCTCGGGTGGAAGGTCGAGGACCGCAAGCGCATCGATGCGCCGGGGTATACGGGCCCGCTGGGCCTGGAGTATGCGAAAGTCTCCGGGACGTGATCGGCAGCGGTGAATCGAGGGGAGTCTGACGACAGTGTTGCGGACCACGATGCGAGGCCTCGGGGAGGTCTTCATCACACTGGGCGTCGTCATCCTCTTGTTCGTCGTCTATCAGCTCTACTGGACCGGCGTGCTGGCCGATCGTGCGCGGGCCGACGAGATGCACAAGCTCGACGAGGCCCGCAAGCGGATCGGGGCGAGTGTGCCCAAGGACGTGCCGGTCGCCCAGGCACCCGCGGCGCAGGCCCCGTACGAGGACGGTGAGCCGTTCGGGACCATGTACATCCCCCGTTTCGGTGACGGCTGGTACAAGACGATCCGGCCCGGGGTCACGCCCAAGGAACTGCAAAAGGGCCTGGGTTGGTACAAGGGCAGCGCGCAGGCGGGTCAGGACGGCAACTTCGCCATCGCCGGGCACCGCAAGACCTACGGTGACCCGTTCCTGAACGTGCCCAAGCTGCAGGTGGGCGACAAGGTCGTGATCGAGGGCATCACCGAGTGGTTCGTCTACTCGATCGACAAGCCGGTCAGCCTTCCCGGGGACAAGGCGGTCCTGAAGACCGTTCCCGAGGATGTGCACGTGCTCGACCCGGTGCCGGCGAAGGCCTATACGGCGCCCGGGAAATACATCACCCTGACCACCTGCGAACCCGAGTTCGGCAGCACGCACCGGTTGATCGTCTGGGGCCACCTGGAATCGCGGACCCCGCTGTCGTCCGGTCGACCGGCGGCGTTGCAGGGATGAGCGGGGCGGGGATGAGCGAGTCGGGCCGCGCGGGCGGCGAGCGAGAGAGGGCCTGGGCCTGATGTACGGCTGGATCTGGCGCACCCTGCCGGGGAACGTGTGGGTGAAGCTCCTGCTCTCCCTGGTCCTGGTGCTGGCCATCGTGTACGCGCTGTTCACGTGGGTCTTCCCGTGGGCCGAACCCCTGCTGCCGTTCAGCGATGTGACGGTCGATCAGGACAACGTGACGAACACCACCGGGCCTGGCGGCGTACCGCTTCCGGCGGGTGCGACCTCGGGGTCGTCCGGGTCACCCTCTTCACTGCCGGGAGGACTGCCGGGATGAGCGCGCGCATTCTCGTCGTGGACAACTACGACAGCTTCGTCTTCAACCTCGTGCAGTACCTCTACCAACTCGGCGCGACCTGCGAGGTGCGGCGCAACGACGCGGTGACGGTCGAGGAGGCCGAGGAATTCGACGGCGTACTGCTGTCCCCGGGACCCGGTACGCCCGAGGGCGCCGGGATCTGCATGGAGATGGTGCGCCGCGAGGGCGGCCGGGTGCCCGTCTTCGGGGTGTGCCTGGGGATGCAGTCCATCGCGGCGGCGCACGGCGCTACCGTTGGCCGGGCGCCCGAGCTTCTCCACGGCAAGACCAGCCCTGTGGTGCATGAGGGGGCGGGCGTCTTCGCCGGCCTGCCGTCGCCGTTCACCGCGACGCGCTATCACTCGCTCGCGGTGGATCCGGACACGATTCCGGCCGAACTGGAGGTGACCGCATGGACCGGGACCGGCGTGATCATGGGCCTGCGGCACCGCGACCGACCGGTCGAAGGCGTGCAGTTCCACCCGGAGTCGGTGCTGACGGAGTACGGCCACCGGATGCTGGCGAACTGGCTGGTGAGCTGCGGGGATCCGACGGCGCCGGACCGGTCGGCGGGTCTGGCACCCGTCGTCGGGCGCACGCCGCTCCCGGCCTGACCGAGGGGTCGATACCCGACGGCGGGTACGGGGCGGCCGAGGCCGGGCCCTACGGGCCGGGGGGTGTCCCGTACGGGTCGGGTGAGGGCGGCTCGGATGGGCCGGGCGGTTCCCACGCCTTGGGCGGGGGCGGACGGCACGGGGCGGGTGGCGGGCGGCACGGAGCGGGTGGGCAGGCCCCGTATGCGCCCGAGGACTATGCGCGGGACCTGGTCGACCCCGGCTTCACGGCACCGCCCACAGCGGCCCTTCCGGCCGTTTCGGATCCGGTTCCGGGCGGGCGCGCGGCCCGGCGGCGGGCCGCGCAGCGGCAGCGGGCCGAGTCGGTCGAGCAGACGGCGGTCCACATGCCGCCGGCAGCGATGGTGGAGGCGCCTCGGGCGCTGCCGGGTGCGCCGGACGTGGTGGGCGCGGCGGACGCCGTGGACGCGTCCGACGCGATGGATGCGTGGTTTCGGGCCGACGCGGGGGTGGTGGGCGCCGATCCGGTGCTCGACCCGGCGTACGCGCCCGCTCCGGAGGCTGTTCCGCGGTCGACACCGACGCCGAGCGCGGCGGACGGCGGCGCGGTCGTACCCGGCGGGCGGGCGGAGCGGCGCAAGGCGCAGCGCAAGAAGGTCGGCCGGGGCGGTTCCCGTCCGCCCGCGCGCCCGGAGCCGGCCGAGGGCGCCGGACGAGCGGCCCGGCGGCGGGCGGCCAAGCCGTCGACGGGCGCGCGGATACTGACCGCCGGCGCCCGCCTCGTGGGCGAACTCGCGATGACGGTGGGCGTACTCCTGGTCCTGTACGTGGTGTACCTGACCTGGTGGACGAACATCGTGGCGGCGGAGAAGGCCCGGAACGAGGCGCACGACATACAGCAGAGCTGGAACAACACGCCCGGCCAGGTGGTCGACCCGCGCAACCCCGGCCAGTACATCGCCCCGAACAAGGGGTTCGCGCTGCTGTACATCCCCCGGATCGGGATGGAGAAGCAGGCGATAGCGGAGGGCACCGACCGGGGCAAGGTGCTCAACAACGGCCTGGTGGGCCACTACACCGACCCGAAGACGGCGATGCCGTGGGACGTCCAGGGCAACTTCGCGGTGGCCGCGCACCGCAACGGGCACGGCGAGCCGTTCCGCTACATCAACAAGCTCAAGCCCGGCGACAAGGTGGTCGTGGAGACCGCGACCACGTACTTCACGTACACCGTCGACGCGGACCTGCCGCAGACCTCGCCGTCGCACATCCAGGTGATCGATCCGATCCCCGACAAGGGGCCGTACACCAAGCCCGGCCGCTACATCACGCTGACCACGTGCACGCCGGACGGCGCCTCGACGTATCGCCTGATCGTCTGGGGCCACCTGGAGGAGGAGCGGCCGCGTTCCCAGGGCAAACCGGACGCGCTGCTGGCCGGGGCGAAGTGACGGCGCATCACATTCCGGTCTCCGGGTCCTGACCGAACTTCTTGTCTGTGCCAAGCTGTCGACCCATGGGCGCTGTACGCAAAACCATTCGCGTCGGGGCGGAACTCCTCCTGACCCTGGGCCTGGTCGGTCTGCTGCTGTGTGTGCACCAGCTCTACTGGACCAACTTCGAGGCCCGGGCCGAGGCCCGCAGCGAGGTGGACCAGCTGCGCAGGGACTGGGCCAGACAGGGCACCGAGGGCCCCGAGAGCACCGAACCGCCCGCCGCGCAGCCGCCCACCGACGTCCTCAGCGGCCCCACCGACGTGAGCGTGGACGGCGGCAAGGACGGCCAGAAGGTGGTGGGTTCGCACACCATCCGCGGCGAGACGCTGGCCATCCTGTGGATCCCCAGACTCGGCTCGGGCTGGTACCAGCCGATCATCGAGGGGTCGAGCCTGGCCTCACTCTCGAAGGGCGTCGGCCACTACACGTACCCGCCCTACGTCGGCCCCGGCGGCGCCGGCAACTTCGGCCTCGCCGGCCACCGCAACGGACACGGCGAGCCGTTTCGCCACCTGAACAACCTGCGGGCGGGCGACAAGGTCGTGGTCGAGACCAAGACCCAGTGGTTCACGTACACGATCGTCAAGGGCCCGTTCATCACCAAGCCCTCCAACGGCTCGGTCCTCACCGCCCGACCCCCGGACCTGGGCGGCCCGACCGGGCGCAGCCTGATCACCCTGACCACGTGCGATCCGGAGTTCACCTCCAAGAACCGCATGATCTACTGGGGCGAACTCACCACGACCGACCCGAAACAGGGCGATACAAAGCCGGCGGCCCTACGCCGCTGACCGCGGGGCGGGTGCGGGGCGCCGGGAGGGTGTCGTCACGGTTGGGTACCGCCGACGATCGTGCGCCGCGGCGCCGATCGAGTTCGCCGAAAGCGAGCCGAGCGACGCCGTAATACCGGTCCTGGGCGCCTTGTTCGCCGTCGTGGACACAACCGAGGGTCTCCGGAGGTAGCTCCTGCCCAAGCCCCGCGTCCACGCCCCCCTGTGCGTCGGCAGGAAAAGGCCGAGGCCCCGGGAGGATCGGCTCTCGGGGCCTCGGTTCAGGGTGCCTTCGGGTCAGTTCGGCCAGTTGCCGTGGCCGCCCCTCAGGTCGCCGCCCAACACCGGGTTGCCGCCGCCGTTGCCCTGGTTGTTGCCGCCGGTCGGGGGCGGGCTGCTGGAGCCCGTGTTGCCGCCCGGGGTGCCCGTGGCCGGGGGGGCCGTGGTGGCCGGGGTCGGGCCCTTGGAGACGGTGAGGTTGATGGTGCCGCCCTCGTTGATCTTCGAGCCCGCGGTCTCGCTCTGCTTGAACACCTGGCCGGCCGGCTTCTCCGTCGTGTACTGGTCGGGGGACTTGGTGACCCTGAACCCGAGGTTCTCCAGCTTGGCCTTGGCGTCGTCGTAGCTGAGGCCGGCCACCTGCGGCACCTGCACCTGGGTCTTGCCGGTGAAGATGTTCAGCGTGACCTTCTCGCCCACGCTCAGTTCGGCGCCCGCGTCGGGGCTGGTCGAGCAGACGGTGTCCCGAGTGCAGTTGTTCAGCGTCTGGCTGCGCACGGGGTCGGCCACCAGGCCGGCGTCCTTGAGCTTCTTGGTCGCCTCCTCCTCGGTGGCGCCCTTGAGGCCCGGCGGGACGGTGGTCTTCTTCGGGCCGCCGAAGGCCCAGACCTGGATGGTGTCGCCCTTCTTGGCGCTCTCCCCGGCCGCCGGGGTCTGCTTGCAGATGGTCCCCTTGGCCCCGGTGGCGTCCTTGGGGCACTGCGACGGATCGTCGTTCATCTTGATCTTGAATCCGGCGTTGTCCACCGCCTTGGTGGCATCCTCCAGGGTCCTGCCGGTCAGGGGAGGCACCGCCGCCGACTTGTCCTCGCCGTCGCCCATCAGGGTCTTGCCGATGAAGAACGCGGCGACCAGGACCGCGATGCAGGCCAGCGCCAGCAGGATCCAGGCGCCGCCGCGGGACTTCCTCGGCTCGTCCCGACGACGGTCGTTGTCGTCGAGCTCGTACTGCCCCGTGG
The DNA here is from genome assembly GCF_051903075.1 of Embleya australiensis. NCBI lineage: Bacteria > Bacillati > Actinomycetota > Actinomycetes > Kitasatosporales > Streptomycetaceae > Embleya > Embleya australiensis. Next base: position 3,790,340 of record NZ_CP182422.1, on the reverse strand, counting down.
CCGGACCCTGGCCGTGCGCCGGGATGACCTGGGTCGCCCCGCCCGCCGTCGGCGGCAGGTACTGCGTCGCCGGGTCGGCCCCCATCGGCGCCGCCATCACGCTCGGCGCGCCCACGGGCAGGCCGTGCAGCGCCCGCTCGATGTCGGCCCGCATCTCGTCGGCGCTCTGGTACCGGTTGTCCGGGTTCTTCGCCAGCGACTTGAGCACGATCGAGTCGATGGTCGGCGAGACCTCGGGGTCGAACGTGCTCGGCGGCAGCGGGTCCTCGCGGACGTGCTGATAGGCCACCGCGACCGGGGAGTCGCCGATGAACGGCGGGCGTTCGGTCAGCAGCTCGTAGAGCAGGCAGCCGGTGGAGTACAGGTCGGTCCGGGCGTCCACGGTCTCGCCGCGGGCCTGCTCCGGGGACAGGTACTGCGCGGTGCCGATCACGGCCGCGGTCTGCGTCATGGTCATGCCGTTGTCGGCCATCGACCGCGCGATGCCGAAGTCCATCACCTTGACCGTGCCCTGCCGCGTCAGCATGACGTTCGCGGGCTTGATGTCGCGGTGGATGATGCCGTTGCGGTGGCTGTACTCCAGCGCCTGGAGCACGCCGGCGGTCATCTCCAGAGCCCGTTCCGGCAGCAGCCGGCGGCCCGAGTGCAGCAGCTCGCGCAGCGTCGAGCCGTCCACGTACTCCATCACGATGTACGGGATCGAGATCCCGTCGATGTAGTCCTCGCCGGTGTCGTAGACCGCGACGATCGCCGGGTGGTTCAACGAGGCGGCCGACTGCGCCTCGCGGCGGAACCGGGCCTGGAACGTTGGGTCACGGGCGAGATCGGCGCGCAGTGTCTTGACCGCCACACTGCGTCCCAGACGAATGTCACGGCCCATGTACACCTCGGCCATGCCACCACGGCCGAGGACCGCGCCGATCTCGTACCGGTCGCCGAGGCGACGCGGCTCTTCCATAACTTCCAGCCCTTCCCTTACCGGTCCACGGCCTTCGGTCTTCGGCCGGCCGGCACCGCGGCGATTGCCCCAACGGTCCGGCGCGTTCTCCGACACGGTACCGGTGCGGCGGCCCGGCGAGCCGTCACACCCGAGCCACGAGGGCACGTCGATATCTGATTGCAGTAGTGGTCGGAGTGACTAGTGGAGTGGTCGTGTGCCATGGCTCACTTCTTGACCACGGCTTCCATGATTGCCTTGGCGATCGGGCCGGCGAGCTGCCCGCCGGCGATGTCGCTGCGGTCGATCTCGGTGTCCGGCTCCACCACGACCGCGACGGCGACGTTCTTGCCGTCCGGGCCCTTGGCGTACGAGACGAACCATGCGTACGGCTTCTTGCCGTTGTTGAACCCCTGCTGCGCGGTGCCGGTCTTGCCGCCGACCTCGACGCCCGGGATCGCGGCGGGCTTGCCGGTGCCGTCCTTGACCACGGCCTGCATCATGTCCCGCAGCTGTGCCGAGACCTCGGGCGAGACCGCCTGGCTGATCATCTGCGGTTGGGTCTTCTCCAGCACCGAGAGGTTCTGCGCCCGCAACTCGTCCACCACGTACGGCTTCATCACCTTGCCGTTGTTGGCGATCGCGGCGGCGACCATGGCCATTTCGATCGGGGTGGACGCCACGCTCTCCTGGCCGATCGAGGCCCGCATGAGCTGCCCGCCGTCGTTGCTGCCCGGGAACACGCTGGGCTTGGTCCGCATGGGGATGTCGAGTGGGTTGTCGTTGAGGCCCTTGCCGAAGTTGTTGAAGCCGAACTTCTCGGCCTGCTCCTTGAGCTTCGCCTCGCCGACGTCGGTGCCGAGTTGGGCGAAGACGGTGTTGCAGGACAGTTCGAGCGCCCGCTGCAGGGTGGCGCCGACACAGCCCGGGTGCGAGGCCTCGCTCAGGCCCTGGTTCGAGGACGGGTAGAACAGCGTGTCACCGCCCTTGAGCGGAACCACCGGCGCCTCGTTCGGCTTGGCCTTGCCCTCGGACAGCGCCGCCGCCGCGGTGATCAGCTTGAAGGTCGACCCGGGCGGATAGGTGTAGCGCAGCGCCCGGTTGTCCATCGGCATCTTTGGGTCGAACTTGGTGTCCGGCTTCTTGCGCTTCGGGTTGGTGTCCAGGGTGAGCTGGTCGTACGTCTCGGCGACCGCGTTGCGGTCGTTCTGGGCCAGTACGTTCGGGTCGTAGGACGGCGTGCTGACCATCGCCAGCACCTTGCCGGTGTCCGGGTCGATCGCCACTGCGGCGCCGGTCTTGTCCTTGAGGCCGTTGTACGCGGCCTCCTGCGCCTTGGCGTTGATCGTCAGTGCGACGTTGCCGCCCCGGGTGCCCTTGTTGGTCACGGTGTCGAGCACCTTGCGGACGAACAGCCGGCTGTCCTTGCCGCTGAGGATGTCGTCGTCGAGGTTCTCCAGCAGGTTGCTCCCGACGAACGGCGAGATGTAGCCGGTGACCGGCGCGTACATCGGGCCGAACTCGTACTTGCGCAGGAACTCGTACTGCTTGTCGTCGGTCTTGACCGAGCTGGTGATCGGCTTGCCCTCGACGAGGAAGTCGCCGCGCGGGTGCGAGTACTTCTCGTAGATCGCCCGCTTGTTGTGGCTGTTGTTCGCGTAGTCGTCGGCCTTGACGACCTGGACCCAGTTGGCCCGCAGCATCAGTGCCGCGACCAGGATCAGGCAGAAGACGGAGACCCGCCTCAACGGCTTGTTCACGGTGTTTCCCTCCCCTGGACGTGCGTTGCGGCGGTCACGGGTTCGGCCCGCCGGAGCCGCCCTGGCCCGGTGGGCCGAACGGGGCTCCGCCGCCGGGGTTCGGCGGGGGCGCGAATGGTCTGGGTGGCGTCCCGGAGCCACCCGGAGGCGGGGTACCGGGGGCGCTGGGCACCCCGCCCGCCACGGTCAGCGCCTCGGGATCGGGAGCGGACGAACCGTCGGCGGGCGTCGCGTTCGGCGGCGGGGTGGTGCCGCCGGACGGTGTGCCGTCGCGGCCGGAGGCGTGCGAGCCGCGCCGGGGGGCCACTCCCGCGCCCGGGTCGAAGGTCCCGGCGGGCGGCGCGGGGCGGCGGGCGGTGTCGCTGATTCGGATCAGGATCGCCACCAGCGCCCAGTTGGTGATCACGGACGAACCGCCCTGGGCCAGGAACGGCATCGTCATACCGGTGAGCGGGATCAGGCCGGTGACGCCGCCCGCGACCACGAAGACCTGGAGCGCGATGGTGACCGACAGGCCGGCCGCGAGCAGCTTGCCGAACGGGTCGCGCGCGGCGAGCGAGGTACGCAGACCACGCTCGATCAGCAGCGCGTACACCATGAAGATGGCCATCATCCCGGCCAGGCCCAACTCCTCGCCGACCGTGGTCAGGATGAAGTCGCTGCGCGCGGCGAAGCCGATCTCGGTCGGGTGGCCCTGGTTGAGGCCGGTGCCGAGCAGGCCGCCGGTGCCGTAGCCGAACAGGGCCTGGGCCAGCTGCTCGGACTGCACCGATCCGCTGCCGTTGTAGGCGGCCAGCGGATCCAGCCAGGCCGCCACACGGTCGTGCACGTGCGGTTCGAGCGTGCCGACCACGACCGCGCCGCCGACCGCCATGAACAGACCGAACAGCAGCCAACTCGTGCGCTCGGTGGCCACGTAGAGCATGACCACGAACAGGCCGAAGAACAGCAGCGAGGTGCCGAGGTCGCGCTCGAACACCAGGATCAGGATGCTCAGCAGCCAGACCACCACGATCGGGCCCATGTCCCGACCGCGCGGGAAGTACAGCCCCATCACCTTGCGGCTGGCCAGCGCGAGCGCGTCGCGCTTGGCCATCAGGTAACCGGCGAAGAAGATCGTCAGCACGATCTTGGTGAACTCGCCGGGCTGGAAGTTGAACGGGCCCAGCCGGATCCAGATCTTCGCGCCGTACATGTCGCCCGGGAACGGGATCGGCGACACGAGCAGGACCAGCGCGAGCGCCATGAACGTGTACGTGTAGCGCTGGAGCAGCCGGTGGTCCTTCAGGAGCACCACGATGCCCACGAACAGCCCGATGCCGATCGCCGAGTACATCAGCTGCGAGCCGGCCGCCGCGGTGCCGTGCCTGCCGCCCAGACCGATGCCCTTGACGATGTCCAGGTCGAGCCGATTGATGAACATCAGGCCCATGCCGTTGAGGAACGTGGCCAACGGCAGCAGCAGCGGGTCGGCGTACGGCGCGAACTTGCGGACCAGCAGGTGCGCGATTCCCGCGAAGACGCCGAGGCCGAAGCCGTACTTGATCAGGCTGCCCATGGGCAGTGACCCGTCCCCCGCCAGTCCCACGTTGGCGTAGGCCAGCATCGGCACCAGGACCGCGAATCCGAGCATCATCAACTCGGTGTTGCGGCGATTCGGTGCGGCTTGGGGGGTGATCGTCGTGTTGCTCACGGCGCTCCCCTCAGTTCGTTCCGGCGGTTCCGGCCGGTCGCGGATAACACTGCTTGGCCAGCTCGGCCTCTTCGGCGCTCAGCCCCGCCCCGGGTGCCTCCGGTGTCGCCGCCGGTGGTGTCGTACTCGGTGGCGCCGAACTCGCCGGGGCACTCGGGCTCATGGTCGTGCCGCCCTTGCCCCGGCCACCCGGCTCGGTGGGCGGCGCGGTCGAACTGCGGTTGCTGCGCGAGGCCGTGGTCGAGGTGTGCTTGGCGGCCGGCAGGTTGGTCTGTGCCGCCCCCGGGAGGCCCTGGACCTGCTGGGGGAACGCGTCCACGCTGCCCGCCGGCTGGGCGCCGGGGTTGCCGGGAGTCTCGGTCTTCTTCATGTCCTGCGCCGAGTACGACCTGCGACACACGTCGGCCTGGCGCTTGAGCCGGTCGATGGTGTGCCGTGCGTCGCTCAGGCTCGTCGCGTCGAGCGTGCTGTTGACCGCGTCCCGATTGGGCTGACCGATCAGGGACAGCTTCACCTCGTCGTAACTCTGGTACGTGCTCGCGAGGTTGATGCCCAGGATCTTCGAGTCGATCCCCCGGTAGATCGCTACGTGGTCTCCTTTGTCGGCCACGAAGTATTGCGTCTGGGTCCAGTAGTAGGCGCCGCCGAGCGCCGCCACCAGCACCGCGACGCCGCCCCAGATGGGCAGCGTCTTGCGCAGGGTGGACTTGGGCTTGGGCTTGCGCCGGCTGCCCGGCTCGGAGACCAGGGCCTCGGTCTCGTACTCGCCGGCGGTCAGCTCCCGGGCCCGGGAGGCCGGGGTGGTCGGCAGCGTCGTGGTGTCGTCCACCACGGCCGCGACCGCTCCCACCACGATCGGGCTGTCGGAGGGCTGGTCGGAGGGGTCGACCACGTCCGCGACGATGCAGGTGATGTTGTCCGGACCGCCGCCGCGCAGCGCGAGCTGGATCAGCTCCTGGACCGCGTCGTTGGGATTGCCGTAGGTGAGGAGGGTGGTCTCCATCGTCTCCCGGCTGACCACCCCCGACAGGCCGTCGCTGCAGATCAGGTAGCGATCGCCGGGCCGGGCCTCGCGCACCGACAGGTCCGGCTCGACGTGGCCGCGCCCGTCCAGCGCGCGCATCAGCAGCGAGCGCTGCGGATGGTGGTCGGCCTCCTCCTCGGTGATCCGACCCTCGTCGACCAGGCGCTGCACCCAGGTGTGGTCCTGGGTGATCTGCTCCAGGGCGCCGTCGCGCAGGAGGTAGGCACGGGAGTCGCCGATGTGGGCGAGGCCGAGTCGGCTCCCGGTCCACAACAGCGCCGTCAACGTGGTCCCCATGCCCTCGAGCTGGGGATCGTCGTCGACCATCACACGCAGTCGGTCGTTGGCGCGATCGACCGCCGAACGCAGCGCGTCGAGCAGGTCGGCCCCGGGCACGTCCTCGTCGAGTTCGACGATGGTGGACAGGACTTCGGAGCTGGCGACTTCGCCCGCTGCCTGCCCGCCCATGCCGTCGGCGACCGCGAGCAGGCGAGGACCGGCATACCCGGAGTCCTCGTTGCCTTCTCGGATCATGCCCTTGTGGGATCCGGCGGCGAAGCGGAGAGAGAGGCTCATTCAGGCTACCTGCGCAGCTCGATAACGGTCTTGCCGATGCGGATCGGCGCACCGAGCGGCACGGGGGTCGGACCGGTCAGGCGCGTACGGTCCAGGTAGGTACCGTTCGTCGACCCGAGGTCTTCGACCACCCAGCTGCCGTCGGGCGCAGGGTAGATGCGGGCGTGCCGACTCGACGCGTAGTCGTCGTCCAGCACGATGGTCGAGTCGTGCGCCCGGCCGATGGTGATCTGCTGATCCGTCAGATTTATCGTCGTGCCGGTCAGCGAGCCTTCGGTGATCACCAGTTTGCTCGGGCTGTTGTTGCGTTGGCCGCGGCGGGGCCGGGCCTGCTGCCGCTGCGGAGGCGGGGCCGGCTGCGCCTGCGGAGGCGGAGTGGCACCTCCTCCGGCTGCGGCCGGCGCGGCGGTTCTGCGCCGCGTGGGTCGTTGGGTCACGCGTGTGCCGAAGAGGTCGCTACGGATCACCTGTACGGCGACGATCACGAACAACCACAGCACAGCGAGGAAACCCAACCGCATAACGGTGAGGGTCAGCTCAGACATGCGCCCGTTGTCACCCCTCGGCTTGGCGGAACACGACAGTGGTGCTGCCGAGCACGATGCGCGATCCGTCCCGCAGGCCGGCACGTTGGCAGTGCTGGCCGTCGACGACGATCCCGTTGGTCGAACCGAGGTCCGTGATCGACGCCGGGGCGCCTACGCGGATCTCGGCGTGGTGCCGCGAAACGCTCGGATCGTCGACGCGAACTTCCACATCGGTGCTGCGGCCCAACTTCACGACCGGGGCGGTGAGCTCGTGACGCACCCCGTTGACCTCCAGCCAGGTACGCAGCCGTGGTGCCGGCGGCGGAGTCTGACCGTAGCCGGCCTGCTCCCCCGGCTGTGGCCGGGGCGGCGTTCCCGGGGTCCCGGGCGGGCCGAAGGGGGGCGGTGCGGGCACCCCGGGCGGGGGTGGCCCGCCGGGTCGACCGTATCCATAACCCTGCGGCGGCTGCTCGGGTTGCGGCCCCCCGCCCGGGAAGGGCGATGCCTGCGGGGGCTGCTGCTGGTCCAGGTGGGACTGGCTGCCCGCGAGTGCCTGACTGCGCACCCGGTACAGACCCGTGTCCAGATCGTCGGCATGTTCGAAATGGACCTCGACGGGGCCGATGAACGAATAGCGCTGCTGTTGCGCGTAGTCGCGCACCACGGTCGCCAGCTCACCGCCGAGTTGCTGCACGTACGGGCTCAGGCGCTCATAGTCGTGTTGTCCGAGCTCGACGACGAAGTCGTTCGGGACCATGGTGCGGTCTCGGTTCCAGATCGTCGCGTTGTTGTCGCACTCGCGCTTGAGGGCGCTGGCGATCTCGACGGGCTGGACATCGGACTTGAACGCCTTGGCGAAGGCGCCGTTGACCAGGCCCTCGAGCCGTTGCTCGAACTTCTTCAGGGGACCCACGGGCACCTCCTTCCGTACGCGATCGGCCGGTCCGGTCCTACAGTCTGCTCACTGATCGTATCCACGCGTGGGAAACGGGCGCGGTTCCCTACCGTGGCCACTGTAAGGAGTGTTGGCTTTCACAGGGATTCCTACACCCTGTCGACCCCTCGGTGGCTCGCTTGCAGTAGTTGTGCCGCGACCGTGTGCGTGGCCCGGGCCGAAGCCCGTTCACCGTACGGTGCAGGGCAAGCATGCCGGAGAGGCGGGGGTCGTGGGGATCCCGGTACGGAAAGATGAACCGTTGGTTGCTCTGAGTGGCCATACAGGTGCTCATGGTGTGAGCCGTGGGGGCTGCGGGTAAGGATTCGTAATGGGCCTCGGGCCCGTGCTAATCTTTGATTGCTCGCGCGGGTGGCGGAATAGGCAGACGCGCTGGATTCAGGTTCCAGTGCCCGAAAGGGCGTGGGGGTTCAACTCCCCCCTCGCGCACCGAGCAAAGGCCCCAGGTCATCGACCTGGGGCCTTTTCGTATGTCGGGCCGTGTGTCGTGCATGGCCGGTCGTGGGCTGGGTCCGGGGAGGATCGGTACATGTCGGGGACTTCGGTGGGGCGGGAATTCATCGTTCCGGGTTTTCGGGACAGGTCGGATGTGGCGTCCAAGGCGCTGGGCAAGGGCCTGCGCGAGCGGGTCTCGCGGTCCGCGCACGCGGCGTTCGAGCCGGCGGTGGATCGGCCGGACGTGGTGGAGAGCGTCGAGCGCTCCAACGTCGGGCGACTCGAACACCTGGTGCCGTTGCGGATCGGGCGCATGGCGGCCTCGCCGTTCGCGTTCCTGCGCGGGGCGGCCGGGTTGATGGCGGCGGACCTGGCGGCGGAGCCGGTGACGGGGCTGACCGCACAGATATGCGGTGACGCGCACGCGGCGAACTTCGGGGTGTTCGGTACGGCCGAGGGTCGGCTCGTGATGGACCTCAACGACTTCGACGAGACCGTGCAGGGACCGTGGGAGTGGGACCTCAAGCGGCTGGTGGCCTCGCTCGTGGTGGCGGGTCGGGTCGGCGGGCTCGACGAGGACGCGTGTCACGCGGCCGCCTACGACGCGGCCGCGTCGTATCGCAAGACGATGGCGCTGCTCGCCAAAATGCCGGTGCTCCAGGCCTGGAACGCGATCGCCGACGACTCGCTGGTGGCGCACGCGGACGCGGACGAGTTGTCCGGATTGCTGGCGCAGGTCACCGCGAAAGCGCGGCGCAACACCAGCGCGCGGTTCGCGGCCAAGTCGACCGCGCGGCGCTCCGACGGCACCTGGCACTTCGTGCCCGATCCGCCGGTGCTCACCGAGGTGGACGACGACCTCGCCCGTGCGGTGGCGGGCGGCCTGGAGAGCTACGTGGACACCCTCTCCACCGAGCGGCGGCCGTTGTTGGCCCGGTTCGCGGTGGAGGACGTGGCGTTTCGGGTGGTCGGCACCGGCAGCGTCGGTACCCGGGCCTATGTGGTGCTGCTCCTGGGCAACGGCGACGAGCCGCTGGTGCTGCAGGTGAAGGAGGCCCGTCCGTCGGCGCTGGCGCCGTATCTGCCGCCCACCCGGGTCGAGCACGAGGGGCGTCGGGTGGTGGTCGGGCAGAAGTGGATGCAGGCCGGCACCGACGCGCTGCTGGGCTGGACCTCGATAGACGGGCGCGACTTCATGGTGCGGCGGTTCCGCAATATGAAGGGCAGCATCGACGCGACGCTGCTGGCCGCGCACGAGATAGACGACTACGCGCGGATGACCGGCGCGCTGCTGGCCCGGGCGCACAGCCACTCGGTGGACCCGCAGGTGTTGGCCGGTTACTGCGGGAAGAACGACCGGCTGGAGGACGCGTTCGCGCGGTTCGCGGTGCGGTACGCGGATCGTACGGAGGCCGACCACGAACAACTGCTGGCCGCAGTGCGGTCGGGCCGGCTGCCGGCCGAGACCGGCGTCTGACCCGGCGGGGGTGAAGCCCCGGGGGGCGGGACGAGCTTGGCCGATTCCCTCGTTGCGATGGGGCGAGCGTCCACTCATCCGGGGTGAAGCCCCGGGGGGCGGGACGGCCCTGGCCGATTCCCTCGTTGCGATGGGGCGAGCGTCCACTCATCCGGGGTGAAGCCCCGGGGGGCGGGACGGCCCTGGCCGATTCCCTCGTGCGCGTTGCCGCGCACGAGGGCTTCGTGTCGTGGACCGGCCGGCGGGGTGTTCCGGCTCGGTCGCCGCTCCAGGGCGGGGGGACCGGGTGTGCGGGCGGCGGGGGCATGGGGTGTGCCGGCCGCCGCGCGTGCGGGGTGCCCGGGGGGAGGGCCTACCCCGGCCGTGCCTTCCTTCGAGGAGAGCGTGCCGGAAGGACGGCACGTTCGTGGGCATGCCGGATGAAGGGTGGACCCTTCATCCGGCCGTGCGCACTATGACTGCTTCATCGACGCGATGGACGCTCGCGTGAACTCGATGAGGTGCTTGCGCCGGTTCGCCCGGGCCTCCTCGGACTCCGAGTCGGCCCCGAGCAGTACCCGCGACAGCTGCGGCATCGTCTGTTGCCAGGCGGCGACGCCGATGAGCGAGTAGAGCAGCTGGGCGACGTCGGGCGAGGGCTTCACGCCGAGGTGATCGGCGAACTCCTGAAGTTTCGCGGCGTAGCTCGTGACTCGCCGCTCCTCGTCCGGGACCGGGTCGTGCCCGTAGTACAACGCCTCCCACACCAGCAGCCGGAGCAATTCCGGGCGGGCGCAGTAGAAGTCGTACACCTGGGCGATGTACTCGGCCGGGTCGTCGTTGGGCATCGTGACGACCGTGTTGAGCTCCTGGAGCGACTCCGTCAGCACGTGCTGGAAGAGCTGCTCCTTGTTCCCGAAGTACGCGTAGATGCGCTCCTTGTTCACCCCGGCGCGCAGGGCGATGCGGTCGACGCGGGCGCCGGCGATGCCGTGCTCGGCGAACTCCGCGCGGGCGGCGTCGAGAAGTTTGGCTCGGGTGCGTGCGGTGTCGGGCGGCATGGCTGGATCTTATCCCCTCTAGCCAACTGCTTTGTTGGATCGACTGGCCAGGGACGGCCTGACCATGCTGCCCTACCACATAGGCTGCTGGGGGGTGTTGCGAGTGATTTGATCTTCAAAGTCCGGCAGACGCGCCCGCCGGCCGGTGTCGCGCGGGAACAGAACAGCACACAAGGGACGTGATGGACGAGGTCAGCGCGCCGACCCCCTGGTCGGACCCCGAAATCGCCGAGTTGGAGCGACAGGTCGCCGCCGAGGAGACCGCCTTGCTCGACGACGAAGTGGATGTGACGACCCTTCAGGTCGAGCTGGACAACCTGGCGATCGTGCACCACCGCCGGCTCGGTCCGCTCTACGAGCGGCTGGACGAGTTGGACGCCTTGATCGCGGAGGCGATCGCGGCGCACACCGGCGATCCGGCGGACATCCGGCGCGCGGTCGAATTGCGTGGTGTGGTCACGGACATGCCGGACTTGGACTCGCTTTTGGGTGCCCTCGACGGGGCGCCCGGCGCGGAGGGCGGTTCGGCCGAGGAGTCGATGCCGGTGCCTGAGGTGCACCGGGTCAGCCCCGGCGCCGAGGCGCGCAAGCTGTTTCGCGAGCTGGCCCGCCGGGCGCACCCGGATCTGGTCCAGGACCCGGAGGAGAAGCAGCGCCGGGGTGCCTTCATCGCCAGGGTGAACGCCGCGTACGCGCGGGGCGACGTGACCGAGCTGCTGGCGTTGGGTACGGAATGGGCCACGTCCCCGGAGGGCGCGAGCGAGGCGGGTACCGAGGGCCGGGGGCAGTGGTTGCGCAGCCGGCTGGCCTGGCTCACCCATCGCCGCACCGAGCTGGCCGGCCTGCGCGAGGAGCTGATGGCGGGTGCGATGGGGCAGCTGCTCCAGCTCGCCCCCGACGATCCGGACGGCCTGCTCGAACATCTGGCCGACCAGCTCCTGCACGACATCGCGGAGAAGGAGAAGGTGCTCGGCACGCTGGTGCCGTGATCGGCCGCCGCGGCCGGTGCCCGGCCGCCCCCGCCTGCGCGTGTGTCGGGGGTGACGAGCGGGCGGTTCGCCCGCTCGGGGCACCTGTGCGCGGCGCCGATGACCGACAATGTGCGATGAGCGCGGCCGGACGGGTTCCGGACGCCTGACCTCCCGGAGACCCGATGCACCTGTCGCCCCCGCCGGCCGTGGCCGCCGCCGCGGTTCCCGACGACGCCTTCGTACTGGACGTACGGGAGGCGCACGAGTGGGACGCCGGTCATGTGGCCGGCGCCCGGCACATCCCGATGAACACGCTGCTCGACCGGATCGACGAGGTGCCGCACGACACCCGGGTGTACGTGATGTGCCGGGTCGGCGGCCGGTCCGCGCAGGTCACCCACTATCTGGGCCAGCAGGGCTGGGACGCGGTCAACGTGGACGGCGGGATGCTCGCCTGGGAGGCCGCGGGGCGGCCGATGGTGAGCGAGACCGAGGCGGCTCCGGCGGTGGTCTGAGGCCCGCCGCGCCACTGCCTCCGGCCGGGACCGTCGTTCGGTTCAGGACCGCCGTTCCGCGATGAACACCGCGGTCGCCTCGGCGGTCACCTGCCCGTCGGCGCGGATCTCACCGGTCGCGAAGCTCTTGCGTCCTTCGCGGCCGGTCCAGCGCCCGGTCAGCTCCAGCGGTACGTCGTAGGGCGTCGCCCGGCGGTAGCGGATGTCGAGGCCGGCGGTCAGCCCCGGCGCACCGGCCGCGGACGCGGCCACCCCGAGCAGCTGGTCCAGGATCACCGCCACGATGCCGCCGTGCGCGCGGGCGGGCGGGCCGCCGTGTGCCGCGGTCAGCGTGCATCGGGCGTGGATCTCCACCGACGCGGGCTCCGCCGTCGGGTCGGGCCTGGGGGTGACCTCGGCGAACACCAGCCGGGGCGCCTGCGGGTTGAGCCGTCCCGAGCCCATCTGGGTCAGATGTTCCAGCCGGCCGTCCGGATACCGGATCAGCGAGACGGCCTGCGGGCGGCGGGCCGCGCCGAGCAGCGCGGTCAGCTCGGCGATCCGCCCGGCCGCGTCCGCGCGTACCGCGGCATCCACGTCGGTCCACACCACCGCCTCGACCAGATCCCGCACCCGGTCCGCGAGGTCGAGCGCCTCCGGGGTCACGCTCTCCGGTCCGGGCAGGGTGCCGGCCATCAGTTCGGCGAGGGCGGTGGCCGAGGCCGGCGGCAGCGGCCCGGTGTTCGAGTTCATACCCGTCCCTTCGTGACACTTTGCTGGAACCTGCCGAGAATGCCCATCCTTCGCGACGCGGTTCTTGATCTTGCCAAGAATGCGGGCCAAGAATATGACGGTGCATCAGATCTAACGGTCTATCAGATCCGGCGTGGCCGGATCGCGGTGAGGGAGTGCGGCATGGTGACGATCGCGGAGCTCGTACATCGCCAATGGGGCGACGAGCGGACCGGGCTGCACTTCGAGGACCTGACCTGGACGCACGACCGGATCGCCCGCGACGCCGCCGCCCGGGCCGCGCTGCTCGCCGACCTGCTGCCGCGCGGAGTCGAGCCGCACGTGGGGGTCCTGCTCGACAACGTGCCCGAATTCCCGCTCTGGTTGTCCGCCGCGGCGGTGGCGGGCGCCACCCTCGTGGGAGTGAACTCGACGCGCCGCGGCGCGGAGTTGGCGCGCGACATCACCCACGCCGAATGCGCCGTCCTGGTCACCGAGCGGGCGCACCTGCCGCTGCTCGACGGATTGGACCTGGGCATCCCGGCGCAGCGCATCCTGGTGGTCGACGACCCCGGCTACGCCGACCTGCTGCGGCCCTACGCGGACGCCGCGCTGCCCGCCCTGACGGTCGACCCCTCGGATCGGCTGCTGATCGTGTTCACCTCCGGCTCCACCGGCGCGCCCAAGGGGGTCATCTGCTCGCAGGGCCGGTTGGCCGGCGCGGGCACCGCGCTGACCGCGCAGTTCGGCTTCGGCCCGGACGACGTCAACTACGTGTGCATGCCGATGTTCCACGGCAACGCGCTGATGGCGAACTGGGCGCCGGCGCTGCGCGCGGGCGGCGCGGTCGCGCTGCGCCGCCGGTTCTCCGCGTCGGCGTTCCTGCCCGACGTCCGCCGCTACGGCGCGTCCTACTTCACCTACGTCGGGCGTGCGATCTCGTATCTGCTGGCCACCCCGGAGCGGCCCGACGACCGGGACAACCCGTTGCGCGCCGGGTTCGGCACCGAGGCGGGCGCGGTGGACATGGCGCGCTTCGAGGCGCGCTTCGGATGCGCGCTGACCGAGGGGTACGGCTCCTCGGAGGGCGGGATGAGCGTCAACCGGCGGCCCGGGACGCCCCCGGGCGCGGTCGGGCCGTGCCCGGAGCACGCCGCGGTGCTCGATCCGGCGACCGGCGAGGAGTGCGCGCGGGCCGAGTTCGACGCGGCGGGTCGGCTGGTCAACGGCGACGCCGCGATAGGTGAGCTGGTCAACACCGGGCGCAGCGGATTCGAGGGCTACTGGCGCAACGAGCAGGCGTCGGCGGCCCGGTCCCGGGACGGCCGCTACTGGACGGGCGACCACTTCTACCGGGACGCGGCCGGATACCTCTACTTCGCCGCGCGGGCGGACGACAAGCTGCGGGTGGACGGGGAGAACCTGGCGGTGGCCACGATCGAGGGCATCCTCGCCCGCCACGAGCCGTTCGAGGTGGTGGTCGTGTACGGGGTGCCGGACCCGGTGACCGGGGACCTGGTGATGGCGGCCGTGCAGATGCGTGAGGGGGCCGCCTTCGACCCCGGGGAGTTCGCCGCGTTCATCGCCGAACAGCCCGACCTGGGCACCAAGATGGCGCCCACGTTCGTGCGGGTGGTGGACACGGTGCCGACCACCGCGACCAACAAGGTGCACAAGGTCGGATTGCGCCGCGAGGGATTTCGTACGGCGGACGAGGTGTGGTGGCGTCCCGAGCGCGAGGGGGCGTATCGCCTCCTCGACGACGCCGGGCGACAAGAGCTGATCGAGCGCTACCGCGCGCACGAGCGAGAGCACGTGCTGGACCTGTGAGCCGCGCTCGCGGAAGCCGTCGGGAACGGGTGGTCGGCGGTGGTTTCGGTACGCCCCGCCGACCGGACCCGGTAGCGTGCCGGGCGCACGGGTCCGGATCGGACCCATCGACCACGGGAGAGGCATGCAGTCGCCTGACGACGCGGTGCCCGGGCAACCGGTGGATCGGTCGAAGCCGGTAGTCGAGTCCGGGGCGGCGGTGGGCACCGCGACCGGCGGACCGACGACCGATTCGGGTCCGGCACCCGGCACACCATCGCCCGCCGTCCGCATCCCGGAACAGGCGGGGGAGCGTTCCCCCGTCGACGTGCCGACGGACACGGCGGTGCCCGCCGACGAGCGCCGGTCGACCGCGGTGCGCTCGGTCACGGCGGTGTTCGCCGTCCTCGCGATCCTGGTGACCCTCGTCCACGTCTTCTTCGTGTTCCTGCACGTGGCGCCGAGCAACGCGCTGAGCCAGGAGTACCAGAAGGAGACCGGCACCTGGATCTACCCCTACTTCGAACAGAACTGGGCGCTGTTCGCGCCGAATCCGATGTCGGAGAACTTCCGCGTGCAGGCACAGTCGCGGGTGCGCGGTCCGGACGGTCGGGTCGTCGAGTCGGACTGGTCCGACCTGACCCTGGACGACCTGAACCACATCCGGGGCAACCCGTATCCGAGCAAGGCCGACCAGAACATGATCCGGCGCGCCTGGTCCAGCTACTCCGACAGCCACGACGCCAAGGACGAGTCGGCGATCGGCAGCCGCGGCCCGCTGACCCAGCGCTACCTGCGCCGGATCGTGGTGCACCGCTTCCAGGACGCGGGCCTGAACCGCTCGCTGGAGTCCATCCGGATCCGGGTCGCGACCACGGCGATCGGCAAGCCCGACGCGAGCCCCGAGCCGACGACCTCGTACCGCACGCTCGGCTGGTGGGAGACGAAGCCCGATGACTTCCGGTGAGGTGCGGCCGCCCGGCGCGGCGAGCCCGTGGCGCCGCGGGGAGGACGCCGTCGGCCGCGCGCTGGTCGGGGCCCTGGACGCGGTCGGTACACGTACCTTCGCGGTGCACCAGGCGGCGCTGCTGCGGATCGGCTACGGCCTGGTGTTCCTGGTCAGCCTGCTGCGCGAATACCTGAACCGGCGGGAGATCTGGGGCGATCAGTCGGCCTGGTCGCCGGACATGGCCCGGGAGCTGCTGAACGGCATCCAGGGCGTGAGCCTGCTGCTCGAAAGCGACTCGCGCTGGTGGTTCGAGGGCGTCTACCTGGCCGCCATCGTGGTCAGCGCGCTGTTCGTGCTCGGCTGGCACACCCGGGCGACGAGCATCCTGTTCGCCGTCATGGTGGTGTCGTTCAACAGCCGCTCCATCCTGATGACCGACGGCGGCGACACCGTCCTGCTGCTGATGTCGATCTACCTCGCCTTCACCGCCTGCGGTCGGGTGTGGTCGCTGGACGCCCGTCGGGCCCGGCGCACCGGGGTGCGCCCCGGCACCGGTCCCGGGCATGAGGTCGGGGTGCTCGTCGGGCTGATCGCCATGGTCGTGCTCGGCACCACCTGCCGGGGCGACTCGTGGGCCCTGCACCCCAAGTTCTCCTTCGCGTTCGTGTGCCAATGGATCTGGCTCCCCGGGATCCTCGTGGTCTTCGGCGCGCTGTGGCGGCTGCCGCGCGAGGTGGAGCAGGTCCGGGCCGGCCTGGTCACCGCGGTGCACAACTGCGCGCTGTTCGTGATCGCCGCCGAGGTGTGCTTCATCTACGGCGCGGCCGGTCTCTACAAGGTGCAGGGCTCGTACTGGCAGGACGGCACGGCGATGCACTACGTGCTGAACCTGGAGTACTTCGCGCCCTGGCCCGGGGTCAGCCACACGCTCGCCGCGAACACCGAGATGGGCGTCGTGCTGGCCTACCTCACGGTGTTCATCCAGGTCGGCTTCGTCTTCATGCTGTTCGCGAAGCGGGTCAAGTACGTCGCGATCGTGATCCTGCTCGGCATGCACTTCGGCATCGCCGTCCTGCTCGGCCTGCCCGCGTTCTCCGCGTCGATGTCGGTGGGCGACGCGCTGTTTTTGCCCACCGCGTTCCTGATCTGGACCCGCTCGCGGGTGATCGGGCGGCTCACGGCGCGGCTGCGGCGCGGGCCCGCCGCGCCGGCACAGGTGCCGGCCGATCCCGGGCCGCCGGCCGTGCCGCCCGCGTCCGAGGGGCCGGCGGGGTTGTCGCCGACCGCGAGTCGGGCCTGACCGAGGCACTCGCGCCCCCGTCCCGACCCGCGCCACGCCGGTCGGGGCGGGGGCGCGCCGGGTTCTAGGCTGCTGCCATGGACCCCCACGACGTCGATGCCCGGGTGCGCCGGTCGGCCGCGGCGCCCGGGACGGTGCTGCTCGACGGCTTCCACGCGGTCAAGCACGCACTGCGGTTCGGCGCGGACGTGGCCCTGGTGGTGACCACCGACCGGGCCGCGGTTCGCGCGCTCGCCGACGAACTCGCGGCTGACGTGGGCGAACACCTGGACGAGACGGCGATCGAGGTGTCGGAAGCCCTGCTGCGCGAACTGGTCCCGCGCGGCAGCCCTACCGGGGTGCTCGCGTTCGCCCGGCGTCCCGAACCGGCGCCCCTGGGCGAGCGCGCCGCGCCCGTCGTGCTCCTGGAGAACCCGCGCAACCTGGGCAACGTCGGGGCGGTGATCCGGCTGGCCGCCGGGTTCGGCGCCGCCGCCGTGCTGACCACCGGCGACCTCGACCCGTGGCATCCGCACGTGATCCGGGGCAGTGCGGGGCTGCACTTCGCCACCGAGGTCGCCCGGGTCGGCCCCGACGAACTGCCCGACGGGCCGCTGTTCGTGCTCGACCCCGAGGGCGACGACCTGCGGGCCACCGACATTCCCGACGACGCGGTCCTCGCCTTCGGCACCGAACGACACGGCGTCTCCGCGGCGTTGCGCGGGCGGGCGGATCGACGGGTGGCCATCCCGATGCGGCCCAGGGTCTCCAGCTACAACCTGGCCACCAGCGTCGGGATGGCCCTCTTCCGCTGGTCCTGCACCTCCGCGAACGCGCCGGCATGAGCGGCCACGACGCCATCGTGCTCGCCGGCGGCGCGGCCCGGCGGCTGGCCGGCGCGGACAAGCCGGGCCTGCTCGTGGCCGGTGTCCCGCTGCTCGACCGGGTGCTCGCCGCGGCGGCCGGCGCCGAGCGCACCATCGTGGTGGGCCCGCGCCGGCCGACCCGCCGCGCGGTGGTGTGGGTGCGCGAGGACCCGCCCGGCGGCGGCCCGGTGGCCGCGCTCGCCGCCGCGCTGCCGGTCGTGCGGGCCGACGCGGTGGTCCTGCTCGCGGCCGATCTGCCGTTCCTGTCCGCCGCGTTGCTCGACCGCCTGGTGGCCGCGCTCGGCCCCGACCGGGGGCCGGACGCGCCGGCCGGCGTGGTCGCGGTCGACGCCGACGGGCGCGACCAGTACCTGCTCGCCGCCTACCGCACCGCCGCGCTCCGCACCGCGCTGGCCGGTCTGGGCGAGCCCGCCGGGGCGGCGCTGCGCCGGGTGGTCGGCCCACTCGCGACGCGCCGGATCCAGGCCGGTCCCGACGCCGCCTTCGACTGCGACACCTGGGCGGATGTGCGCGACGCGCGAGCACGGTCGGGGAGGATGGACACAGCCCCGAAGAGGAGAGAGATGACTGGCCTGGACGAGTGGACCGAAGCGGTCAAGCAGGAACTGGGCATCGAGTTGGACGTGGACATCGCGGCGCTGCTCGACATGACCCGGGTGGCGGCGCACAACGTGCAGCGACCCGCCGCGCCGCTCACCTCCTTCCTGGTCGGTTACGCCGCAGCCATGCGCGGCGGCGGCGCCGACGCGGTGGCCGAGGCGTTGCGCCAGGCGCGCGAACTCGCCGAGCGTCGGGGCCCCGACGCCGAACCGGACGCCTGATGGTCCCTCGGGAGAGCCGGACCGTGCCGCGCCCCGAACCGCACGCACCGGTGCCGTCGGCGCTCGGCTGGCCGGAGGCTCGGGCCACCGCCCGCGCGGCCGGGCGACCGCTGCCCGCGGTCTCGCGCACCCTGCACCACGCGCGTGATCACGTGCTGGCCCGGCCCATCGTCGCGCTCACCGACCTGCCCTCCTTCGACACCTCGGCCATGGACGGCTGGGCGGTCGCCGGGCCCGGGCCGTGGCGGGTGCGCGGCCGGTTGCTCGCGGGCGACTCGGGCGGGGAGATCGGGGTGATGCGCGACGGGGACGCGGTGGAGATCGCCACCGGCGCGCGGGTGCCGCACGGGGCCACCGCCGTGCTGCGCAGCGAGCAGAGCCGGGTCGAGGGCCGCACGCTCTTCGCCGACGCGCACCTCCAGCAGGGCACCGACATCCGCGCGTGCGGGCAGGAGTGCCGACGCGGCGACGAACTGCTGCCGGCGGGTACCACGGTCACCCCCGGGGTGACCGGCCTGGCCGCCGCGTCCGGCTACGACGAACTGGTCGTGGTGGACCGGCCTCGGGTGGAACTGCTGGTGCTCGGCGACGAGTTGCTGGACTCCGGACTGCCTCGGGAGGGCCGGATCCGGGACGCGCTGGGCCCGCTGATCACGCCGTGGTTGCGCACCCTGGGCGCCGATCTGCTGCGGGTGCGCCGGGTCGGGGACAACCCGGACACGCTGCGCGCCCACGTGAGCGGGTCGCGGGCCGACGTGGTGATCACCACCGGCGGGACCGCCGACGGCCCGCGTGACCACGTGCACGGGCTGCTCGCCGAGTTGGCCGCGGACGTCCTCGTGGACGGCGTTGCGGTCCGCCCCGGCCATCCGATGTTGCTCGCCCACCTGCCCGGCGAACGCCCCGGCGCCGGGCGGTATCTGGTCGGCCTGCCGGGTAATCCGCTGGCCGCGGTCGCCGGCATGCTCACCCTCGCGGTGCCGCTGCTGCGCCGGTTGTCCGGGCGGCCCGAACCGCGCCCGCGCCGGATCCGGGCGGGCGCCGACATTGCCGGCCACCCGCACGACACCCGCCTGGTGCCGATGCGCGGGGATCGGCCGTTGGCCTTCGCCGGACCGGCGATGTTGCGCGGGCTCGCGGTCGCCGACCGGATCGCGGTGGTACCGCCGGGCGGGGTGCGCGCGGGCGATCCGGTCGAGGTGCTGGCGGCGCCCCGGTGAGGACGGTGCGTTTTCCCGACGACCGCCCGGCCGATCGGCGCGGGCCGCGCGGCGCGCTGACCCGGCCGCTGCCGAAGCTGCGCAAACCACCCGAGGGGCCGGCGGGCCTGGCCGGTCAGGCGGGCGCGAGCGTACACATCCCCAAGGACCGACCCGGGCCGCTGGCGCAGGTGTTGCGCCGCTTCGGGATGGCGCTGCTGGTGCTGGCGGCGACGATCCTGGTCGTCTACGTCGACAGCGACGGCTATCGCGACACCGTGGACGAGCACGTCTCGTTCCTCGACGCGGTGTACTACGCGACGGTCACCCTCTCCACCACCGGCTACGGCGACATCACCCCCGCGAGCGACAGCGCCCGCCTGGTGAACGTGGTGCTGATCACCCCGCTGCGGGTGGTCTTCCTGATCATCCTGGTCGGCACCACCCTCGAGGTGCTCACCGAGCGCACCCGGGAGCAGTTGCGGCTCAACCGTTGGAGGTCCACGTTGCGCGACCACACCGTCCTGGTCGGCTACGGCACGACGGGATACAGCGCGGTACACACGCTGATGGCGCAGGGCGTCTCGCGCGGGAACATCGTCGTGGTCGACTCCGACCCCGAGGCGGTTGCCGAGGCGAGCGACGACGACGGACTCGTGGTGGTCTCCGGCGACGCGACCCGGGCGGAGGTGCTGCGCCGGGCCGAGGTCGAGCGGGCGCGGAACATCATCGTGTCGGTCAACCGGGACGACACCGCGGCCCTGGTCACGCTGACCGCACGGCAGTTGAACCGGCGCGCGTGGATCGTGGTCGCCGTGCGCGAGGACGAGAACGCGCCGCTGATCCGGCAGAGCGGCGCCGATTCGGTGGTCACCACCGCCAGCGCGGCGGGCCGGCTGCTCGGGGTCTCCATGCTCAGCCCGAACGTGGGCGAGGTGATGGAGGACCTGATGCACTACGGCGAGGGCATGGACCTGGTCGAGCGGCCGCTCGAGAAGCACGAGAAGGGCAGGTCGCCGGGCGAGTGCGGCGATCTGGTGGTGGCCGTGGTGCGCGGACACCGCACGCTGCGGCACGACGATCCGGAGGCGGCGGTGCTCGGCGCGGGTGACCGACTCGTGGTGATCAAGACCCATAAGCCCCGTCCCAAGCCGGGTGACTCATAGGCTGGAGCCATGTACGCCATCACGATTGCCGAGCCGGGCGGACCCGAGGTACTGACCTGGGGCGAGGTTCCGGACGAGAAACCCGAACCCGGCGAGGTTCTGGTGGAGGTGGCCGCCACGGCGGTCAATCGGGCCGACCTGATGCAGCGACAGGGGTTCTACCGACCGCCGCCGGGAGCCTCCGAATACCCCGGCCTGGAGGCGTCGGGCCGCATCGTCGAGGTCGGCGCGGGCGTTTCCGGCTGGGCCGTCGGCGACGAGGTGTGCGCGCTGCTCGCGGGCGGCGGTTACGCCGAGCGGGTGCGGGTGCCCACCGGCCAACTGCTGCCGGTGCCCGAGGGGGTGGACCTGATCTCGGCGGCGGCGCTGCCCGAGGTGGTCTGTACGGTCTGGTCGAACGTGTTCATGGTGGCCCACCTGCGCAAGGGCGAGAACTTCCTGGTGCACGGCGGATCCAGCGGCATCGGGACGATGGCGATCCAACTGGCGAAGGTGGCCGGCGCGCGCATCCTGACCACTGCCGGATCGGCCGCCAAGCTGGAGCGCTGCCGCGAGTTGGGCGCCGACGTGACCATCGACTACCGCGGCGAGGACTTCGTGGCCCGGGTCGCGGAGGCCACCGGCGGCGCCGGGGTCGACGTGATCCTGGACAACATGGGCGCGAAGTACCTGGACCGCAACGTGGACGCGCTCGCGGTGAACGGGCGACTCGTGGTGATCGGGCTCCAGGGCGGCACGCGGGGCGAGTTGGACCTCAACAAGCTGCTGATGAAGCGCGCCGCGGTGGCCGCGACCTCGCTGCGGGCCCGGCCGATCGCGGAGAAGTCGGCGATCGTGGCGGCGGTGCGCGAGCACGTGTGGCCGCTGGTGGCGGCCGGCCGGGTCGTGCCGATCGTGGACCGGGTGATGCCGGTGGCCGAGGCGGCCGACGCGCACCGCGTGCTGGAGGAGAGCGGACACATCGGCAAGGTCGTGTTGCGGGTGCGCTGACGGGAGCTTGCCGGGGGTGGGCCGACCTGCCGCCGGACGAATGAAAATCGGATGAACAGACCGGTGCGGCGTATGTCGCTGGATGGGTCTTTTGTCGATTTTCCTTAATCTGACGACATGCCTACCCCCGGCGGCTTCGCGCGTCGACTGGCTGCCGGGTGTGTGTTCGCGGCGGTCCACGTCCTCCCCGGCTTCGGCGTGCTCGCGAGCGCGGCGCCCGTACCCCCGCCCGTCCCGGTCGACGGATCGGCGCCGCCGGCGGAACGGGCCGTCGACGACGCGGGATCGACCGCGGGCCCACGCGGTCGAGCGCCCGCCGCACCCGGGTTGCGGCCCGATCCGCCGGTGCCGCCGCAGGAGCCGGTGGTGCCCACCACGCCGGCCAAACCCGCGCCGATCACCGACGCGCCCACCCAACAGGAGTGGGACCGGCTGCTCGACCGGCTGGCCCGACATGGCGCCCGGCCGGTGACCGACGAGTCGGGGCAGGCGGTCCTGGACGTCGAGCGGGAACTCCTGCTCACCGGGGGGACCGAGGGTCTGGACGCGCTCCGATCCTGGGGGGCGGAGATCACCGGGGACGATCGACCCGGGGTGTACGCCGTGCGCTCCGGCGGGCGAGTCGTCGCGCGGTATCTGGTGGAGACCGAGCCGAACACCTCGACCGACGCCTCCGCTCCTGTCACCCCTCCGGTCTTCGATGCGCCGCCCACCCTGCCCAAAACCGGCCCATCCGTTGTGAATTTGACTCTGATCGCCCTCGGAGGAGCCGGTATCGTCTGCGCCGGTGGACTGCTCGTCCGGTGTTCCCCTGCGCCGCGACGACGCTGAGCGGCGGGACGGGCGTCGGTCCCGCCGGGCAGACTGGGTGTCTGGCGCATCGCGGATGAAGGGTGCAGGCTCGTCGAGGATGCGGATCGGGATACGGGGTTACCTTCCGGCAACGTCCGTCCGATGGTGGGGGGAGGAGGCGTGATGTGGTCGATCCGCGGGTTCCACCGGCGGATTCCGCTGGGACCGACGATCATCGCGTTGGCCCTCATCACGCTGCTCGTGCTCACCAACGTCTGGGGCGCCGGCCCCGGGATCCGGGCCCGGCACGACGGGGCCGCGCCGAGTCCGGCCGACATCCCGCCGCAACTGCCCGCTCAGGACCAGAGCATCGAGGCCACCCCGGCGCCGAACGGCGGCACCCCGGCGCCCGCCGGGCAGCCGAGCGCCGGCGGTCAGCCGGTCCCGGTGCCCACGGTGACGGTGACCGAGACGGTGGCCCCGCGGGCCGCGCCGGACAGCGGCTCCGGCAACCGGCCCGGGACCGGCGGCGCCACCTCGCCCCCGGTCGGCGAGCCCACCACCGGCGGATCGGTCGCCACCCCCACCACCGGCGGCGGCGATCCGGGCAGCCCGCCCCCGCTGGGCCAGCGCTTTCGGGTGACCGACCTGCGGATCGTCGCGGACCGGGCGAACGGCTCCTACGTATGGTGCAACGGCCTCGAACAGATACAGCTGATCGGGACCGTGCTCGTGGACGGGGTCGGCCCCGGCGACGTGGTCTATCAGTGGGTCTACGACAAGGTGCGGGTGTTCCCGCCGGACATCATGCGCTTCACCGGCTCGGGGCCGCGCCAGCAGAGCCTGTCCGTGCCCTGGCCGATCCCGCCGCAACTGCTCGGTGAGGTCAGCGGTGTGGTGCAACTGCTGATCCTGCAGCCGGTGGCCAACGCCCAGACCCAGCGCTACACGTTCGACTTCCGCTGTCGGGGCCCGTTCTCCGGCAACTGACCCCGCGCCGCCCGGTGATCGGGTTTTCGTCGTAGGTCCCTCCCCTGCCCGGCGGCCGTCCCCGTCCGCTCCCGCTCCCACGGGTGTCGGCCTTGCGTGATGAGCATACCGGGTATACACATACTCGGTATGTCCATCAAACACGGCCTGCTCGCACTGCTCGACCAGGGTCCCCGATACGGCTATCAGCTCCGAAGCGAATTCGAGTCCCGGACCGGATCCACCTGGCCGCTGAACGTCGGCCAGGTCTACACCACGCTCGGCCGGCTGGATCGTGACGGCCTGGTCGCGCCCGACGGCGAGGACGCCGAAGGGCACGTCTTCTACCGGATCACCGAACCGGGCCGCGCCGAGTTGCGCGCCTGGTTCGACGCACCGGTCTCGCGCACCAACCCGCCCCGGGACGAACTCGCGATCAAGCTCGCGATGGCGGTCACCGTGCCCGGGATCGACATCGGCACGGTGGTCCAGGCCCAACGCGCCCACACGCTGCGCGCGCTCCAGGACTACACCCGGCTCAAGACGCGCGCGGCCGAGGACGACCTGGCCTGGCAACTCGTCCTGGAATCGCTGATCTTCCACGCGGAGGCCGAGGTGCGCTGGCTCGACCACTGCGAAACGCGCCTGGCCCGCCGGGCCGCCGAGCGCGCGCCGGCCCCGGCGGTCGAGCGGCCCGTACCGCCGCGCGAGCGCGGAGCGCGCCGATGAACGGCGCCGAGCACACGGATCCGGGCGCCGGGCCGATGCCGGTGCTCGAACTGCGGTCGGTGGGCCGGATCCACGGCCGGGGCGAGGTCCGGGTGGAGGCCCTGGCCGAGGTGAACCTGAGCGTCGTACCGGGCGAGATGCTGGCCGTGATGGGCCCCAGCGGGTCGGGCAAGTCGACCCTGCTGATGCTCGCCGGCGGACTGGACACGCCCACCGGCGGCGAGGTCCTGGTCGAGGGGCAACCGCTCGGCGCGCTCAATCGGCGCCGGATGGCCGCGCTGCGCCGCCGCAGCATCGGCTACGTCTTCCAGGACCTCAACCTGGTCCCGGCGCTGACCGCTGTGGAGAACGTCGCGCTGCCGCTCGAACTCGACGGCACGTCGATCCGCCGGGCCCGGCAGGCCGCGCAGGCGGCACTGACCGAGGTCGGCCTCGAACACTTCGGCGACCGCTTCCCCGACGACATGTCCGGCGGACAGCAACAACGCGTGGCGATCGCCAGGGCATTGGTGGGCGAGCGCCGGCTGCTGCTGGCCGACGAGCCGACCGGCGCGCTCGACTCGACCACCGGCGAGGCGGTGCTGCGGGTGTTGCGCGCGCGAAGCGACGCGGGCGCGGCGGTGGTCCTGGTGACCCACGAGGCCCGGCACGCGGCCTGGGCGGACCGGATCGTGTTCCTGCGCGACGGCCGCCTGGTGGACGACACCGGATCCGCGTCCTCCGCCGAGTCGTTGCTCTCCCGGGGCGGTGCGCGATGAGCGTCGGCTCGTGGCGGGCCTGCCTGCGGATCGCCCGGCGGGACGCGCTGCGGGCCAAGGGGCGCAGCGCCCTGATCGTCGCGATGATCGCCATCCCCGTGCTGGGGATGAGCGCGGCCGACGTGACCTGGCGCAGCGCGCAACTCGACACCGACGAGGTGATCTCGCGCACGCTCGGACAGGCGGACGCGCGGGTGCGCGATCCCGCGTATGAGACCGGCTCGAGTATTTCCCGGCAGCCGGCGGTTCCGATCCCGATCCGACAGGACGTCGAGGGCCACGACTGGCAGACCGCGTCGCTCCCGTCGTCCGGCGCCTCGCTCCCGGGGTCGGAGTCGGGGAACGCGGGCTCGGGGAGCGCGGCGTCGACGAGTGCGCCCGCGCAACGGGACCCGGGCTCGGTGATACGGGGGATCACCGAGACCCTGACCGACCGGACCGCCTACGTGACGCTGTCCACCGCATACGGCCGAAGCAGTGTGGCGGCCCGCGAGTTCGAGTACACCAAGCCGCTCGCGAAGGGGATGGTCGTCCAGCGCGAGGGACGGGCTCCGAGCGCCCGGGACGAGGTGGTCGTCACCGAACGACTGCGCCGCTCGGCCGGCTACCGCATCGGTGGACAACTGACCGCGTTGGGCACCGGACGCACCTATCGGATCGTCGGCACCGTCGACCTGCCGCAGGACCTGCGGGCGAGCACGGTGTTCACCGTGCCCGGCGGTCTGCTCGACGGGCTGACCTCGCGCACTCCGGCGAACAGGTCCGACGAGGCGGTGACCGCCACGTTGATCCGAATACCGGGCGGCATGCCCTGGAGCCGGGTCCTGGAGGCGAACAGGGAGGGACTCCTCGTCAGGTCCGCCGCCGTACTGCGGCATCCCCCGGCCGAGTCGGAGCAGCCGTATCGGACCCCGCGACAGTGGGCCGACTCGCACGCGCTCCGGCTCGGCAGCATCGGCCTGGGGCTCGGGCTGCTGGAGATGATCCTGCTGGCGGGCCCCGCCTTCGCCGTGGGCGCCCGCCGCAGGCGGCGCGAACTCGGACTGATCGGTGTGGCGGGCGGCGGCCGTCGGCACATCGGCGGCGTGGTCCTCGGCGGCGGACTGGTGCTCGGCGCGGTCGGGGCGCTGCTCGGCACCACGCTGGGCCTGGTGGTCGCGGCCCTGATGCGGCCGTGGTTCGCCGAGCGCACCGGGCAACTCCTCGGTCACTACGACGTGCGCGTGCTCGAACTGCTCGGCATTGCCGCGGCCGGGGTCGCGATCGGTGCGCTCGCCGCGCTGGTCCCGGCCTGGCTCGCGGCCCGCGAGGACGTCGCCGCGTCGTTGACCGGCCGCCGCGGGGTCCGGCGCGGCTCGCGCCTGATGCCGATCGCCGGGACGACCGGTGTCGCGCTCGGCGCCGCGATCGCGCTGTACGGCGCGGACCGGGCGGACGAGACGATCATCGTCGTCGGCGTCGTGGTGGCCGAACTCGGCCTGGTCGCGTGTTGTCCGGCGCTGATCGGGCTGACCGCGCGGCTCGGCCGGTTCCTGCCGCTGAGCCCCCGGCTGGCGCTGCGCGACGCGGCCCGTAGCCGACCGCGCAGCGCGCCCGCGATGGCCGCGGTGATGGCGGCGGTGGCGGGTTCGGTGGCGGTCGCGGTGGTGTGGTCGAGCCAGACCGCCGACGAGCGCAACGCGTACCGCCCCAACGCCCTGACGAACCACGTCCTGGTCGGCTTCCACGACAGCGACCCGTTTCCCGGCCGGCCGGTCGGTGAGCCGGTGACCGCCGGGCAGATCGAGGAGGTGCGCCGCGTGGTGGAGCGGACCCTGCCCGGCGCGAAGGGCGGTGCGCTCGGCTCGCTGATCGGGCCGTGTACCCCGGACCGGTCCGAGTGCGCCGGCTACCGGGTGCGGAAGCTGTCCGAGTTCCGGTGTCCGATCCAGGACGGCGGCGACCCGGCGCGGTGGCACGCCGATCCCAGATGCACGTTCTCCTCGCCGGGCAACGGCTTCTTCCGATCGGTGGTCGGCGACGCCGACACGCTGCGCGAACTCACCGGCGCGGACGATCCGCGCGCGGCCGAGGTGTTGGCCCGGGGCGGCATCGTGCTGTTCGAGGACGGCTACATCGGCCCGGACGGCACGGCCGAGGTGGTCACGTACCGCAACGGTGTCGATCCGGGCAGGATGTCGGCCATGGAGAAGCCGGACCCGGCGCGGCCCGTGGTGCGGCTACCCGCGGTGATGGTACGGGCGCCGTTCGGGTTGGCCGGTGGCATCTTCGCCTCCCCGGCGGCGGCGGCCACCCTCGGCGCGACCCCCGAACCGGCCGGTGCGGTCTACGACGCCGGGCGCTCGCCCTCGGACGCGCAGAAACAGCGCCTGGAGGAGAGCCTGGCCCGGATCTCCGACCGCGCCTTCCTGTTCATGGAGCGCGGATTCCAGGGCAGGGACGACGTGCGCCTGCTGCTGCTCGCGGTGTTCGCGCTGGTCATCACCATCGGCGCCTCGGGGGTGGCCACCGGCCTCGCCCTCGCCGACGCGCGGCAGGACCTGGCCACGCTCGGTGCGGTGGGCGCGCCACCGGGTGTGCGGCGCCGGTTGTCCGCGTTCCAGAGCGGGGTGATCGCCCTCCTGGGTACCGTGCTCGGCCTGGTCGTCGGGGTGCTCGCGGGAGTGGTCGTGCGCCGGGGCCAGCGCGCGGCCCTGTGGGACACGCTGCCCCCCGACATCCGTGGGAGGCTGCACCCTCCCACGTTGGTCGTCCCGTGGTCGCGGCTCGGTCTCGCGCTCGTCGCGCTGCCGCTGCTCGCGGGCCTGCTCGCGGCGCTTTTGACACGATCGCGTGCGGTGCTGCGCGGGAGGACGGCATAACCCTCCGGCGCTCCTAGGATGAGATGCATGGATACGCCGAACAGCGAAGCGAATGGTGAGAACCCGCAGGTGGTGATCGTCGGGCCGGATGGCATGGCGCTCGGCGGCGGCCTCGGTGAAGAGGGCGGTGAACTCGCGGTGACCGACATGGTGGAACAGCCCGCGAAGGTCATGCGCATCGGAAGCATGATCAAGCAGCTCCTCGAGGAGGTGCGCGCGGCCCCCCTCGACGAGGCGAGCCGGGTGCGCCTGAAGGAGATCCACGCCAGCTCGATCAAGGAACTGGAGAAGGGGCTCGCCCCGGAACTGGTCGAGGAGCTGGAGCGCCTGTCGCTTCCGTTCACCCACGACTCGGTGCCCAGCGAATCCGAGCTGCGGATCGCGCAGGCACAATTGGTGGGATGGCTCGAAGGGCTGTTCCACGGCATCCAGACCGCGCTGTTCGCCCAGCAGATGGCGGCGCGCGCACAGCTGGAGACGATGCGTCGGGCGCTGCCGCCCGGCGTGGGACCCGGGGGACAGGGCGAGCCGCCGCACACCCAGTCGGGTCCGTATCTCTAGCCTTCGGCATCGTCCGGGGCCCTCGGGATCGTCCGGACGACGAATCCGGACGCCCGTCCTCGCGGGGCGGATCGGGGCGGCGCCTGCCCGGCGCTGCCCCGGTGCGCTCGCGTCGGGTCTCTGACAGGCTGTCGGCGGTACGACGGGAGCGCTGTTCGGTAGGTCGACTCGCGGGGGCGTCGTGCCCGAGTCGTGAAGCGTGGAGGGCGGCCTGACGGTGACCGTTTCGGGGGACCCGGCTCGGGCGAGCGGGCGCGTCTTCGGTGGCGGGCGGTATCGCACCGGACGGCGGATCGGCGGCGGCGGGATGGCCGTGGTGCACGAGGCGCACGACCTGGTGCTCGACCGGCTCGTCGCGGTCAAACGGCTGCGCAGCGACCTGGCCGAGGACACCGTCGCGCGTTCGCGCTTCGCCCGCGAGGCCGAGCACGCGGCCGGGCTGGACCATCCCACCATCGTCCGCGTGTTCGACACCGGTGCCGACCCCGGCGAGGACGGGGTCCTGGTGCCGTGGATCGTGATGGAGCTGGTGCGCGGGATCACCCTGCGCGACCTGCTGGAGGCGCACGGCCCGGTGCCCTGGCCGCGCGCGCTCGCGATCACCGCCAAGGTGCTCGACGCGCTGGAGTACAGCCACGATCGCGGCCTGGTGCATCGCGACATCAAGCCGGTCAACGTGATGATCACCCCGGACGGCGCGGTCAAGGTGATGGACTTCGGCATCGCCCGCGCCCTGTTCGTCACCGACGGCGCGCTGACCGACCCCGGTCGGATCATGGGCACCCCGCAATACTTCTCGCCCGAGCAGGCGTTCGGGCATCCCGCCTCCACCCGCAGCGACCTGTACTCGGTGGGCTGTCTGCTGCACGAGCTGCTGGTCGGCGTGCCGCCGTTCGACGGCGGTACCGCGGTGCACATCGCCTACCGGCACATGCGCGAGGACCCGACCCCGCCGTCGGCGTACCGCCCGGACCTGCCCGGAGCGGTCGACGATCTGGTGCTGCACGCGCTGCGCAAGGACCCGCACCTGCGCTTCGACACCGCCGGGCGGATGCGCGAGTCGGTGCGGCGGATCCTGCCGGAGAACGTCTGGGACTCGGTCCTGTACGGCGCGGGCGGCCCGCCGCCGGCCGGGCCGGGGCCGGCACCGACGCCCGCGCCGATGGGGCACCGCCCGGGCCGCCCGCCGATCGGCGGGCCGCCGTGGGCGCGGGTGTTGTCCGGATTCGGGCCGCGGGCCCGTTCGGCGGGCGCGCACAGCGCTCCGGGCGGGCACGGTCGCCGGGCCGGCGCCGGTGCCGCGTTCGCGGCGACGGTGCTCGGCGTACTGGCCGTGCTCGCGTCCATCCTGATGTTGCGCTGAACCCGGCGCCGCGCCGAGCGGGTCGTCCGGCCCACGGAAGCCCTCGGCCGGGAATCCGGAATCCCGTTACCATGGCCTCTCCGCACCGGAGTACCGCCGATCCCGGTATCGTTTCGGGACTTGACGCGAGGATGCACCACATTTCATCAGCACATGGGCGCGGGCCCCAGACCCGGCGCCACGTGAGGGGACTGTCGAGGATGATCGCCGAGTCCCCGGTCACAACCCCGACGCCCGAGACGGCGTGCCTTTGTGGCCGGCCGATCGTTGGAACCGTCGTGCTCCCCCGCTCCCGTGGTGTTTTCCGCTCCCCCCTGCTCGCGGCGGACCGCATCGCCACAGTTCGGCGCCCCCGAGCGGGTCGCCCCGACGCGCAGGGCGAGGAGCGATGACCGCGCCGCAGGGACCGGACGACCGCGAGGCGTCCGGCACACAGGTGAAGACGGTCGGATCCGGCCGCTACGAACTCGGTCGCCAGCTCGGTCGAGGCGGCATGGCCGAGGTGCTGATGGCCCACGACGTGCGGCTCGGCCGTACGGTCGCGGTCAAGACGCTGCGCCCGGACCTGGCCCAGGACCCGGTCGCCCGCTCGCGATTCGGCCGCGAGGCGCAAAACGCCGCGTCGCTGAACCACCCCGCGATCGTGTCCGTCTACGACACCGGCGAGGACCGGGTCGGCGACGAGTTGGTGCCGTTCATCGTGATGGAGTGCGTCGAGGGTCGCACCGTCCGGGAACTGCTCGGCGAAGGCAACCCGATACCGCTGGAACAGGCGCTGCGGGTCACCGAGGGGATCCTGGAGGCGCTGGAGTACAGCCACCGCCACGGCATCATCCACCGCGACATCAAGCCCGCGAACGTGATCATCACCAACTCGGGCGCGGTCAAGGTGATGGACTTCGGGATCGCCCGCGCGATGCACAGCGCGGCGACCACGATGACTCAGACCGGCATGGTGATGGGCACGCCGCAGTACCTGTCGCCGGAACAGGCCCTGGGCCGGACCGTCGACGCGCGCAGCGACCTGTACTCCAGCGGTTGCCTGCTCTACGAACTGCTGGCGCTGCGTCCGCCGTTCAACGGGGATACCCCGCTGTCGGTGGTGTACCAGCACGTGCAGGACGATCCGCGTCCGCCGTCGATGATGGATCCGCGCGTGCCGCCGCACCTGGACGCGATCGCGTTGAAGGCGCTGGCCAAGAACCCCGACGATCGTTACCAGACGGCCGACGAGATGCGGATGGACATCCGCCGCGCGCTGGCCGGTCAGCAGGTGTCGGTGGCGGTTCCGCCGCGGGTGCCGACCCAGCAGGGTCAGCGGCCCGAGTTCGGCTCGTGGAGCCAGGTGGCCCCCGGGGCGACGGCGGTGTCGCCGCAGACCGGATCGACCGAGGCCACCGCGGCGATGCCGCCGTTGGCGGGCCGGCCGCCGGGCGGCGGGCAACAACCGGGCGCCAACGACGGCGGCACCGGGCAACTGCCGATCGTGACGCCCGCGTCGGAGCGGCCCAAGCGCAAGCTGCCGCTCTACCTGGTAGCCGCGCTCGCGGTGGTCCTGATCGCGATCGGCGCGGTGTTCCTGGCCAAGGGATGGCCGGGCGGCGGCGACAGTCCGTCGAAGACTGACGAGAAGCAGAGCGGCCAGACCACCGGCGGCGAAGGCGGGCAACCGGCGGCGTCGGTCGGCACCACTCCGGACACCAACAACAAGTCGACCGCGAGCACGCCGCCGAGCAGCCCGCAGCAGACCTCGCGGAGCACCTCGACGCCGACGAGCACGTGGCGCGATCCGGGCGGGGCCTCGTCGGGGCAGACCCACGCGCCGAGTTCGCCGCCGCCCACCAAGCCGTCGAAGACCGGCGAGCCGACCTCGTCGGCCTCCGCACCGTCCGGTGGCGATCCCAAGGGCGGTTCCTCCAGCGGGAATTCGCCGCCGCCGGCGACCGGTGGTACCACCAACTGAGGTCCGAAAGCCCGGAACCCGCGCGGATCATGATCGGTGATCCGCGCGGGTTCTCGGCTTTCGGGAAGGGCGCCGCCCGGCCGCTCAGCCCAGGAAGGCTTCCAGCACCTCGTCGTAGGCCATCGTCCACCACACGATCAGCGCGGCGGAGGCGGGAAACAACGGGGCACAGCGCGGGTCGTGTTCGAGGTAGTGCCGGGTGAGCATCCAGAAGTCGTTCAGCCGCTCCCACCACAACCGGTGCACGGCGGCGGCGAGTTGGGTCGGCCCCGGGTCCAGAATCGCCCGGTATCCGGCGACGAAGCCGCGCACCCGGTCGAGGTCGAGCGTGCCCGAGATGCGGTCGGTGAAGAAGATCAGCGCGGCCCGGACCAGTTCCTCGGTGTGGGGCAGCGCGGCGAGCCGGTCCCAGTCGATGATCGCCACCGGGTCGTTGCCCTGATAGAGCACGTTGAGCGGGTGGAAGTCGCCGTGCACGTAGCCCGTATGCGGTGCGTCGTGGTCGCGCGGTCGCCGGTGCGCGTGCCGCAGCAGCAGTGCGCGCCGCTCGATCAGGCGCAGTTCGGCGAGCCGGTCGAAGGAGTCGCTCTCGGGTCGGGCCCGGATCCTGGTGAGCAGGCGCTCGATGGTGGCCAGGGATTCGTGCGGGTCGGCGGTGGGGACGAGGAGCGGCTGCTGGATGGGAGGCAGCAGGCGCGGCAGCGTGACGTGTACGCCGCCGAGCAGCGCGCCCACCCGCGCACACCCCCGGGCGTCGAGGTCGGCGCCGCGCCGATGGATGCCGTCCACCCACGGATACAGGGCGAACCAGCGGCCGCGCGAGGACAGTACGGTGCGCCCGCGCCGGTCGGTCACCGGCGCGATCGCGGGTATGCCGCAGGCGGCGAGCCGCTGCGTGGTCCGGTGCTGGAACCGGATCGTGTCGGGTCGTTGGTCCAGATAGTGCTTGAGAAACCAGCGTCCCCTGGTGGTGACGACCTCGTAGCCTCGGTTGAGCAGGCCCTCGGCGATGGGCCGGAACGAGAGAGCCTGGCCGACCCGATAGCGGTCGATCGTCACAGCCAGTGGGGACCCTGGCCGGGAGGGGGAATACACGGCGTCAATCTATGTTACGGAAAGCAATCAGGTAACTACTCTGTGCAACCTTCACGCGTAAGCGTGGCCCCGGCGTCACGCGTTCGTGGAGCCGGTTGGTCCGTACACCGAAACCGGCCGCCATGCCGCCCTCTCAGCCGAACAACTTTTCCAATACCTCGGCCACGCCGTCGTCCTGATTGCTCCCGGTATGCCGGGTCACCGCCGCCAGTACGTCGGGATGTGCGTTGGCGACGGCGTACGCCTGTCCGGCCCAGGCGAGCAGCGGCAGGTCGTTGGGCATGTCGCCGAACGCCACCACGTCCTCGGTCCGGATACCGCGCTGCGCGCAGAACCAGGCCAGGGTACTGGCCTTGCTGATGCCGAGGGCACTGATCTCCACGAGAGCGATCGAGGAAGAGTGGGTGAACTCCGCGTACGCTCCGGCCCGGTCGCGGGCCAGCGCGAGGAACACGTCGGGGTCGAGGCTGTGGTGTCGGGCGAGCAGCTTGAGCACCGGGCCGGTCAGCAACTCCTCGACCGGGCCCACCGCGTGCACGATCGACACGTCGCGTTCGAGCGCGGGATAGGTCGGCTCGTGCATGAAGCCGGTCTCGGTCTCCACGGCGAAGCTGACGTCGGGCACCGCCTCGCGCAACAGCCGGCTGACCTTGCGCGCGGCGGTGACGTCCATCGTGTGGGTGCCCACCACTCGCTCGCTGCGCAGGTCGTAGACCACCGCGCCGTTGCCGCAGATGGCCAGCCCGCGGTGGCCGGTGACGTCCGCGACGCGCTTCATCCAACGGGGCGGGCGGCCGGTGACGAAGACCACCTCCGCGCCCGAGGACTCGACCAGCTCCAGGGCGGCGAGCGTGCGCGCGGAGATGGACCCGTCGTCACGCACGATGGTGCCGTCGAGGTCGGTGGCCACTAGACGTGGGCGATTCGTGATGGTCACGGGTACATCCTCGCTCGAAAACGATTCCCCCCTCGCGCCGGTCCCCACCCCGCCCGCCCCGTTGCGCGTCAGCGCCCCCGACCCCTCGCGAGCCGGTGCGAAGCGCCCAACAAGCAGCCCCGCGCGCCGGCGCCGCGAAGCGCCCAACAAACACCTCAACCCAGCTGCCGCAGCCCCTCCTGCGCGATGCGCTCGAACAGGGCTTGATCAGCGGCGAAGACCGAGTCCGGCACCGGCCAGTGGATCACCAGCTCCGTGATGCCCAG
Organism: Embleya australiensis; assembly: GCF_051903075.1. Taxonomy (NCBI): domain Bacteria; kingdom Bacillati; phylum Actinomycetota; class Actinomycetes; order Kitasatosporales; family Streptomycetaceae; genus Embleya; species Embleya australiensis. The sequence continues at coordinate 3,756,325 of NZ_CP182422.1, read as the reverse complement.
CTCCCGGTAGCGCCCCGCATAGTCGACGAACGCGTCCATCGAGTCGAGGGGGCGCTCCAGGGTCGAACCCTGGAGGAGGACCCGCTCCAGCTCCTCCGGCTCGCGGCCCTCGCTCGCGCAGATGTCGGACAGCCGGGCCAGTTGCTCGGCGATCACCTTCGGGCAGACCTCGGCCGGCACCCCCTTGGGGTCGCGGGTGTCCCCGTAGGTGATCCACCCCTGGCCGTGCCGGGCGGTCAGGCGCATCCCCCGCGGACCGGTGGCCGCGAGATGGATGGGTACCCGGGGCCGCTGCCGGCCGCCGGGGATCATCCGCACGTCCTCGGCGGTGTAGTAGGTGCCCCGGGAGGTCACGGCCGGCTCGGACAGCAGCCGGTCGAGCAGGGGGACGAACTCGGCGAGCCGATCCGCGCGCTCCTTCGGGGTCCACGGCTGCCCGCCCAGGGCGGTGGCGTCGAAGCCGTTGCCGCCCGCGCCGACTCCCGCGATCAACCGGCCGCCGGAGATGTCGTCGATGGCCGCCAGGTCCTTGGCGAGGGGCACCGGGTGGCGGAAGTTGGGCGAGGTGACCATCGTGCCCAGGCGCAGCCGCTCGGTGACCGCCGCGGCGGCGGTGAGGGTGGGGAGCGCGCCGAACCAGGTGCGGTCCCGGAAGCTGCGCCACGACAGGTGGTCGTAGGTGTACGCGGCGTGGAAGCCCAGGTCTTCGGCCTGTCGCCAGATCTTCCGGCCTTCGGTCCAACGGTGGATCGGGAGGATCACAGTGCTCAAACGCATCCATCGACCATACGTGCCCGGTCGGCACGACCCCGCGGGCCGGCCCGCCGCTACCGCACGAACGCCCCCGCCCGGGTGGCCGCCTCGGCCGCCGCCGCCGCGCGGTCCGCGCTCGCCTCGTCGAGCGGGTCGCCACTGGCCAGGAGTCGGTAGTACAGCGGCGCCGACACCGCCCGGATCACCTCGTGCGGATCGGTGCCCACCGGCGCCTCGCCGCGCTCGATCGCGGCCGTCACGCAGGGCGCCCATTCGTCCACCCGCGTGGCGTAGAAGGCGTGCAGCGCCGTCGCGGTCCGTGCGTCGCAGGTCGCCGCAGCGATCACCGCCTTAAACAAAGCGCCCTGGCGCTCGTCCACCAGCGTGCGGCGCACCAGGTGTGCGTTGGTCCGCAGGTCGCCGAGCAGTGAGCCGGTCTCGGTGCGCGACACCGAACTGTCCGCCATCTCGACCAGCAGGTCCGCGACCAGGCCGGTGGCGCTGCCCCAGCGCCGGTACACGGTGGTCTTGCCGACCTCGGCGCGCTGTGCCACCTCGGCCAGGTCCAGCCCCGCGAAGCCCCGCTCGGCGAGCAGGTCCCCGGCCGCGCGCAGGACCGCCTCGCGTACCCGGGCAGTGCGTCCACCGGGGCGGACGGTGCCTTCCGATGTCATAACGGGACTCCTGTTCCATTAAGTTGATCCACCGTGCTACCTTCTGAGCATCTTAACGGGAAAGAAGACCCGTTAACACTCCGGATCCGCTCGGGAGGCGCACATGTCCACGCTCGATCACCGCACCAGGCCCTTCGAGGCCTCACCCGCCACCCCGGTCGAGCCGACCGACGCGGCCGGCTCGACCGCTGCCCGGATGACCGGGCAGCAGAAGCTGGTGCTGACCCTGCTGCTCGGCGCCCAGTTCATGATCGCGGTGGACTTCTCGATCCTGAACGTCGCGCTGCCGGTGGTCGGCGAGGGCCTGGGCTTCTCGCTGAACAACCTCCAGTGGGTGGCCACCGCGTTCGCGCTGACCGCCGCCGGCTTCACCCTGCTGTTCGGTCGGGTGGCCGACCTTTTCGGCCGCAAGCGCCTGTTCCTGGGCGGCATGGCCCTGCTCGGCGCCTCCTCCGCCCTGGGTGGCTTCGCCACGTCCCCCGAGATGTTGCTGATCGCCCGGGTGCTCCAGGGGCTGGCCACCGCGGCGGTGACCCCCGCCGGTCTGTCGCTGCTGACCACCGCGTTCAAGGAAGGACCCCAGCGGGATCGGGCGCTGGGTCTCAACGGTGCGCTGATGTCGGCCGGCTTCACCGCCGGCGCGGTGCTGGGCGGGCTGCTCACCGATCTGCTGTCCTGGCGCTGGGCCTTCTTCGTCAATGTGCCCGTCGCCGCGCTGGTGCTGATCCTCGCGCCGTCCGCGATCACCGACTCGCGGCCGGGCGGGCGGCCCCGGCTCGACGTGCCCGGCGCGATCGCGGTCACCGGCGGTCTGCTGGCCCTGGTGTTCGGCCTCACCCAGGCGGGCGCCGAGGGCTGGGGAGAGCCCACCACACTCGGCGCGCTGGCCGCCGGCGCGGTGCTCCTGGTCGCCTTCTGGTTCATCGAGCAGCGCTCCGCCTCGCCGCTGGTCCCGGTTGGCATCATGAAGCGCCGCACCGTGCTGTGGGGGAACATCACCGGCCTGATCGCCTTCGTCACCGAGACCTCGTTGGTCTTCCTGCTCACGCTCTACCTGCAGGAGGTCCTGGGCTACTCGCCGCTGGCCACCGGGCTCGCCTTCGGTGTCCTGGGCATCGGCACCGTGCTCGGCGGCACCCTCGGCGGCCGGGTGGTGGGCCGCTTCGGCACCCGTACCACGATCGTCGCGGGCGGCGTGGTCCAGGCCCTGGCCACCCTGTCGCTGGTCGCGCTCGGCAGCTCCGGCGGCTGGATCTGGCTGCTGCTCGCGGCCACCTTCGTCGGCGGAGTGGGCAACATGCTGATGATCGTCGGCTTCATGATCACCGCGACCTCCGGTCTGCCGGACGCCGAACAGGGCCTGGCCACCGGCCTGGCCACGATGACCCAGCAGGTCGGCATCACGATGGGCATCCCGATCATGAGCGCGATCGCCACCGCGCGGATGAGCTCGCTCGGCGACACCGGGCCCGACGCGGTGTTGTCCGGGGTCGCCGTCGCGATCCTGGTCGACTCGGCCCTGGTCCTGCTCGGCGCCCTGCTCGCGGCGGTGTTCCTGGCGCCGCGCCGGGACCGCGACCGGGTCTGAGGGTGGGGGCGGACCGAGGTGGGGGTCGATCCCGGCCCCCACCTCGATTTCGCATGTGGTGTGCAGCTACTTGTAGGATGACTGGGCAATCCCACGAATCCAGGAGGGTCCATGTCGCTCCAGGCCGCCGGCAGACGTTCGCTCGTCGACGACGCGATCGACCAGCTCCGCGCCCAACTCACCGCCGGGACCTGGCCGGTCGGGTCGCGCATCCCCAGCGAGAGCGTGATCGCCGAGCGGCTCCGGGTCGGCCGGAACACGGTGCGCGAGGCGATCCGGGTGCTGGTGCACGCGGGGATGCTGGAGTCCCGCCAAGGCGACGGGACCTATGTACGCTCCCTCACCGACCCCGGCGACCTGGTTCGCCGGATCGAGCACGCGGACCTGCGGGACATCTTCGAGATGCGCCGGGCGCTGGACGTGGAGGCCGCCCGGCTCGCCGCCCAGCGGCGCGACCTCGCCGACCTGGAACGGATTCGCCGCGCCCTGGCCAGGCGCGGCGCGGCGGACGGCAGCGCGGACACCCCGGAGCCGCACGACTTCGACCGCGGCGACGTCGCCGAGGGCGAGTTGGACGACTTGGTCGAGCAGGACGTGGCCTTCCACACCGCGATCGCGATCGCGTCGCACAACTCGGCGATGGCGGCCACGTACCGCTGGTTCAGCGACTCGCTGTGGCGCGCCATCCGGACGGTGGTCGGCGACGGCACCCTGCCGGACGCGTCGCACGCGCTGCACGTGGCCCTGGCCGACGCGATCGAGGCGGGCGATCCGGACGCGGCCGAGCGGGCCGTACGGGACATCCTCGAGCCCGCCGTCGTGGCCCTGGACACCCTGCTGCACGACCGTGCCCCGCACGACCACCCGACCGAGCACCATCCGATGGAGCACGACGCATGAGCACGACCGACCTGCGGATGTCCCCGAACGCCAAGACCACCGCGAAGGCCGGTGGCGGCGCGCTGTTGCTCGCGGGCATCGTGTTGATCGCGCTGAACATGCGGGCCGGACTGTCCAGTGTGTCGCCGCTGGTGGGCGAACTGCGCGACGTGTTCCACCTGTCCGCGACCACGGGCAGCCTGATCACCGCGATACCCGTGCTGTTCCTGGGCCTGATCTCGCCGCTCGCGCCGGTCGCGGCACGGCGGTTCGGCGCCGAACTCGTGCTGCTCGGCGCGCTCGTCGTGGTGGGCGCCGGAATCCTGCTGCGGATGGTGCCCGCGTTGGGCGCGCTGTTCGCGGGCGGTGCGCTCGTGGGCGGCGGGATCGCGGTGCTGAACGTGTTGATGCCGGGCGTGGTCAAGTGCGAGTTCCCGGACCGGGCGGCGGTGATGATCGGGGTCTACAGCGCGGCCATGGTGCTGGGCGCGGCGGTCTCGGCCGGGGCGACGGTGCCGCTGGAGAACGCGATCGGACACGGCTGGCAACCGGCGATGGGCTGCTGGGCGCTGCTCGCCGTCGCGGCGGTGGCGGTCTGGCTGCCGCACGTGCGGCGCCGGCGCGGGGCCGCGGCGGTCGCGATGCCGCGTGTGGCGGGGTTGTGGAAGTCGCCGCTGGCCTGGTTGGTGACGGGCTTCATGGGTCTGCAGTCGTTGCTGTTCTACGTGCTGCTGGCCTGGATGCCGACGATCCTCACGGACCACGGGATGAGCAAGGGCACCGCGGCGGCGATCTTCGCGTTCAACACCTTCGTGCAGATCCCGTCCTCGCTCGCGGGGTCGATCATCGCCGGCCGTATGCGCAACCAGAGCGCGCTGGTGGTCGGCTCGGTCGGTCTGATCGCGGCCGGATACGTGGGGCTGATGCTCGCGCCTACGGGCGGGGCGTGGCTTTGGGCGGTGTTGTTGGGGCTGGGTCAGGGGGGTGCGGTGTCGCTGGCGCTGACCCTGATCGTGTTGCGGTCGCCCGATCCGCATACGGCGGCGCAGCTGTCCGGGATGGCGCAGGCGGTCGGCTACGTGGTGGCCGCGTTCGGGCCGTTGGCGGCCGGGGCGCTGCGGCAGGTCACCGGGGGGTGGACGGTGCCGATCGTGGTGATGCTGGTGCTGTGCGCTTGTGCGGTGGGGTGTGGGGTGGGGGCTTCGCGGCCCGGGCATGTGCGGGTGGGGTGAGGGGTTTTGGTGCCCACCCGCCCGGCCCGTTGCGTAAGCCGGGAAGGCTGCGGGATTCGGGCATCGGGGGCGCCCACGGGGGCCTCGCGGCCGGATGAGGTGCCTCGGGCCTCCGGCCTGGGCTCGGGCTCGGTGTTGGACGCCGGGCTCGGGTGTTGGGCTTGGGCTGTCGCACTCAGGGGCTGGGCTCGGGCATTGGGCTCCGGCTCGGGCCCAGGTGTCGGACTCGGGCCCAGGTTTCGGGCTCGGGTTCAGGCTTCGGGCTCGGGCGTTGGGCTCAGGCTTCGGGTCCGAGGGTTGTGCTTGGGTTCAGGCTTCGGGCTCGGGTGTTGGGCTTGGTTCCGGGCTTGAGTTGAGGCTTCGGCCTCGGGTTTCGGGCTCGGATGCAGGCTTCGGGCTCAGGCTTCGGGTCCGAGGGTTGTGCTTGGGTTCAGGCTTCGGGCTCGGGTGTTGGGCTTGGCTCCGGGCTTGAGTTGAAGCCTCGGCCTCGGGCTTCGGGCTCGGGTGCGGGCTGCGGGCCGTGGCGTTGGGCTTGGGGTTTGGGTCAGGGGGTGGGGAACAGGCGTTCCAGGACTACCGCTACGCCGTCTTCCATGTTGGACAGGGTTACCTCGTCCGCGACGGCCAGTAGGTCGGCGTGGGCGTTGGCCATGGCTACGCCGTGGGCTGCCCAGCGGAACATGGTGACGTCGTTGGGCATGTCGCCGAAGGCGATGGTGTCCGCGGCCTTGGCTCCCAGCCGGCGTGCCGCCAGGGACAGGCCGACCGCCTTGCTCAGGCCCACCGGCAACGCCTCGACGATGCCGGTGCCGGCGTGCGTGACGTCGACCAGACCGGCGCAGATCTTCCGGGCGCACGCGGTCAACCGGTCGTCGTCGTAGTCCGGGTGGTACAGGTAGAGCTTGAGGATCGGCTCGGACCACAGCTCCTCCCGGTCCGCCACGGTGTACACCGGCAGCAGGGATTCGTAGCGGTAGCCGTCCTCGATCACCACCCGACCGGCGAGACCGTCGCGGCTGACCGCGAACCGTACCCCGCCCAGTTCGGCGGTGAGTCGTTCCACGGCCAGCCGGGCCAGTTGCCGGTCCAGGGTGACCGAGGTCAACAGCCGGTCCTCGCCCGCGTGGTAGACCTGCGCGCCCTGCCCGCAGACGGCGAGCCCCCGGTAGCCGAGCGCGTCGAACACCGGACGGGTCCACCCCACCGCGCGGCCCGTCACTATCACGTGCCGCGCACCGGCCTCGGCGACCCGGACGAGCGCCGCGCGATTGCGCGCGGAGACCGTGTGGTCCTCGCGCAGGAGCGTGCCGTCCAGGTCGGTCGCGATCAGGGTGAAGGTCACGCCTGCACCGGTTCGAGGACCTCACGACCGCCGAGGAAGGGCCGCAGCGCCTCGGGGACGACCACCGAGCCGTCCTCACGCTGGTGGTTCTCCAGGATCGCCACGATCGTGCGGGGCACCGCGCACAGCGTGCCGTTGAGCGTGGCGAGCGGACGGGTGCCCTGCTCGTCGCGCATCCGCACCTGGAGCCGGCGGGCCTGGAACTCGGTGCAGTTCGAGGTGGACGTGACCTCGCGGTACTTGCCCTGGGTCGGGATCCACGCCTCGATGTCGAACTTGCGCGCGGCGGAGGCGCCGAGGTCGCCCGACGCGACGTCGATCACCCGGTAGGGGAGTTCGAGCCGGTTCAGGAACTCCTTCTCCCACGCGAGCAGGCAGCGGTGCTCCGCCTCGGCCTCCTCCGGCGCGACGAAGGAGAACATCTCCACCTTGTCGAACTGGTGCACGCGGATGATGCCGCGCGTGTCCTTGCCGTACGTCCCGGCCTCGCGGCGGAAGCACGGCGAGAAACCGGCGTAGCGCAGCGGCAGTTCGGCGGCCGGGATGATCTCGTCCATGTGGTACGCCGCGAGCGGTACCTCGGCGGTGCCCACGAGGTAGTAGTCGTCGGCCTCCAGGTGGAACACGTTTTCCGCGGCCTGGCCGAGGAACCCGGTGCCCTCCATCGCCGCCGGACGCACCAGCGCCGGCGTCAGCATCGGCGTGAAACCGGCCTCGGTCGCCTGCGCGACGGCCATGTTGACCAGCGCCAGTTCGAGCAGCGCGCCGATGCCGGTGAGGTAGTAGAAGCGCGAGCCGGACACCTTCGCGGCCCGCTCGACGTCGATCGCCTTGAGCATGCGCCCGAGTTCGACGTGGTCGCGCGGCTCGAAGCCCTCGACCGCGAAGTCGCGCCGGGCGCCGATCTCCTCGATCGTGACGAAGTCCTCCTCGCCGCCGACCGGTGCGTCGGGGTCGATGAGGTTGGCCAGCGACTTGAGCAGCCGGTCGGTCTCCGCCTTGGCCTCGGCCTGCTCGGCGTCGGCCGCCTTGACCTCCGCGGCCAGCGTCTGGGCCCGGGTCAGCAGTTCCTGCCGCTCGTCGCCCTTGGCCTTGGAGACCTGCTTGCCCATCGACTTCTGCTCGTTGCGCAGCGCGTCGAACCGGGAGCCGGACGAGCGGCGGAGCTCGTCCGCGGCGAGCAGCGCGTCGACGATGGTCTCGTCCTCGCCTCGGGCACGCTGCGAAGCGCGGACACGGTCGGGATCCTCACGGAGCAGTCGCAGGTCGATCACGGGCAAAGCCTACCGGGGCCCCGCCAACGGATTTCGCGACCACGGGGCCCCGGACGATTCCGGGCGTGCCGTGTGCGACTTCGGCTGCGGAAGTGAACGTACGGGACCGGATTCGGGTTATGAATGAACAATGACCTCCTCCCCAGGCTGGGTCGGCAGGCGCCTCGACCCCGACCGGCGATTCGGACTCAGGATGACCCTGGCCGCGCTCGCCCTGCTCGTCGGCGCGTTGCCGTTCGGGGTGCTCGCGGCCCTGGTGGAGACCAAGTGGTCGCCGCTGCTCGACCTCGACCGGGACGTCGCGACCGACCTCAACGACTGGGTCCGCGCACACCCCGCCTGGCAGCACACGCTGCTGTTCCTGACCGACTGGGTCTGGGATCCCAACGTGTACCGGGTGCTCGTCGCGATCATGTGCGGGTGGTTGTGGTGGCGCGGCGCGCGGCGGCTCGTGGTGTGGGCCGCGACGAGCATGCTCGTCGCCGGGCTGCTCGGCGCGCTGCTCAAGTTCGTCTTCACCCGGGCCCGGCCGGACCTGCCGCATCCGGTGCACCACTCCGCCGGCTGGTCCTTCCCGTCCGGGCACGCGCTGACCGGCGTGGTCGGCCCCGGCGTGCTGCTGCTGGCGCTGCTGCCGCTGATCCCCCGGGTGTGCCGGCCGTTCGCGTGGGTGCTCGCGATCGGCTCGGCGGTGGGCGTCGCGTTCACCCGGGTCGCGCTCGGCGTGCACTACGTGACGGACGTGGTGGGCGGCGCGGTGCTCGGCCTGATCGTGCTCGCGGTGACCTCCGCGGTGTTCGAGTGGTGGCGCCGCGACGCCGGACTGCGCCCGGTGGACGCCACCGACGAAGGCTTGGAGCCGGAACTCGACGGAGACGATCCGGACCCGGAGATTGCGCACATTCGTCCCGGAACCGACCGTGACTCCCCGCACGGGCGGAACTGAACGATCCGCGGCCGGGTAAGAATGTCGGTCATGCTGACCGAAGCAGGACGGTTCCTGCGCCGTATCGTCCTGCCCCTCGCCATATTGACGTTCGTCATGGTGGGTCTCGGTCTGCTCATCACCAGGACGCTCGACGGCGTGTGGCCGTTCACCGCCGAGGACGACCTGGAGCGCACCCTCGCCGAGCACCGCTCGGGGACCTGGAACGACGTCACCCACGCGTTCTCCACGCTGGCCGACACCGGTGTGATCATCGCCACCACGCTCGTCGCGATGGTGGTGCTCCGGATCGTCGGCCGCTCCTGGCGCGGCCCGCTGTTCCTGGCCGGGGCGGTGGCCGGGCAGGCGCTGGTGTTCTGGTTCGTACAACTCTTCGTCTCGCGCGATCGCCCGGGGGTCCCGCGCCTGGAGCAGGCCGCCGCGACGTCGAGCTTCCCGTCCGGGCACACCGGCGCCGCGTTCGCGCTCTACGGCGGGCTGGCCGTGCTGCTGGCGAGCCGGCTGCGCCCGCGCGCGGCGGTGGTGTCGGTCTGGGTGCTGCTCGGCGCGATTCCGCTGGCGGTGGCCGGGAGCCGGATGTACCGGGGCATGCATCACCCGAGCGACGTGCTGTCCTCGCTGCTCTACGCGGGCGTCGTGCTGGTCGTGATGAACCGCGCGCTGCTGTCGCCGAAGTCGATCTGGGGGCACTGGGGACGTCGCGCCCGGCGCGAGGCGCCGACGGGGGCCGACGGCGGGCGGCCGCGGGCGGCCGTGGTGGTCAATCCGATCAAGCTCGACATCGCCGAATCACGCACCCGGATCGACCGGATCATGCACGACACGGGCTGGGCCGAGCCGCTGTGGCTGGAGACCACGGTGCTCGATCCGGGGGCCGGGGTGACCGCGAAGGCGCTGGCCGAGGGTGTGGATCTGGTGATCGCGGCCGGCGGCGACGGCACCATCCGCGAGTGCGCGGGCGCGCTGGCCGGTACCGACACCCCGCTCGCGGTCATCCCGGCCGGCACCGGGAACCTGCTCGCCCGCAACCTCGGCCTGCCGATCGACATCGCCGACGCGCTGCACGTGGCCCTGCACGGGCGCGATCGGCGGATCGACCTGGGCATGGTGGAGGCGAACGCGGACGCGGACGGGGACGCCGGGGCGGGCGAGGCCGAATCCCGCTGCTTCACCGCGATGGCCGGCATCGGCCTGGACGCGGCGATGGTCGCGGACGCGCCGGACGCGCTCAAGAAGAAGGTCGGCTGGCCCGCCTACGTGGTCTCCGGTGCCCGGCACCTGCGCGACCGGCGGATGCGGGTGACGCTGACCGTGGACGACGGCGAGCCGATCCGCCGGCGCGCCCGGATGGTGCTGGTGGGCAACGTCGGCGCGCTCCAGGCCGGCATGCAACTGCTGCCCGGGGCCGCGCCGGACGACGGGCTGCTCGACGTCGTGGTGTTCGCGCCGTACGGGATGACCGGCTGGGCGCACGCCACGGTCCGGGTGATAGGCCGGCGGCGCGACCAGGAACCGGCCGTGGTGCCGGTCAAGCAGCAACGGCTGCGCCCGATCGAGCATTTCACCGGTCGTACGGTGCTGATCGAGACCGATCGTCCCGAGCCGCGCGAGGTGGACGGCGACCCGATCGGGCCCGGCACCCGACTGGCGGTCCGGGTCCGGCCCGGGGCGCTGACGGTGCGCGTCCCCTGAGCCGGCTCCGGCGGGTGGTCGGGTCAGATCTCGCCGCCGCCGCGAGCGCGCGCGAGCCATTCGGCGGCGTTCGCGAACTCGGCGTCGGAGGTGCCGCGGCGCAGTTGCGGACGGACCCGGTCGGCACGCGGGTAGGAGCCGAGGAAGCGCACGGCCGCGCACACCCGGCGCAGCCCCATCAGGGCCTCGCCCACCCGGGCGTCGGCGACGTGCCCCTCGGCGTCCATCGAGAAGAAGTAGTGGCCGAGGCCGTCCCCGGTGGGGCGCGACTCGATCCGGGTCAGGTTGACGCCGCGGACCGCGAACTCCTGGAGGATCTCCAGGAGCGCGCCGGGGTGGTCGTCGACGATGTAGGCGACGACCGTGGTGCGGTCCGCGCCGGTGGGCACGGTGGGCCGGTCCGGGCGCTCGACCAGGACGAACCGGGTGACCGCGCCCTCGACGTCGTGGATGTCGGTGACCAGCGGCACCAGACCGTACGGGCCGGCCGCGAACTCGCCGGCCAGGGCCGCGTCGTAGCGGCCGTCCTGGACCAGGCGCGCGGCGTCGGCGTTGGACGCGGACGAGAACCAGTGCGCGTCGGGCAGGTTGGCCGCGAGCCAGTTGCGCACCTGCGGCTGGGCGTGCGAGTGGCTGGAGATGGTCTTGATGTCGTCCAGCGCCGTGCCGGGACGGACCAGCAGCGCGAAGGCGATCGGCAGCAGGATCTCGGCGGTGATCACCAGCGGCGCGCCGGTGGCCAACTCGTCCAGCGTGATGGACACCGCGCCCTCGACCGAGTTCTCCAGCGCGACCACGGCGCCGTCGGCGTCGCCCCTGCGGACCGCGTCCAGGGCGACCGGCACCGACTCCATCGGCATGGCCTCGGCGTGCTCCGCACCGGGCAGCATGCGCAGGGCGGCCTCGGTAAAGGTGCCCGAGGGGCCGAGGTAGGTCCAGCGGGGCGCGGCTGCGGGGGTGGGGGCGTCGGACATGTCGTCACTGTACTGAGCCGGCCGGTGTGCTCGTCGTGCGTTCCGTGGTGTGGACGCGGGGACGCGATGGGGTCGCTCGCACTGCGCGGTACCGCCGAGGGGGTGAGGCTGGGCCTGTGGAAAACGCCTCGACGTTGTTGCCGGTGACACCGGCCCTGGGGGTCGTCGCCGTGGTGCTCCTGACCGCCGCGACGGCGGTGGCCGCACTGGCGCGGCTCGGCCACGGGCGGGCGGTGGTGCTGTCCGGGGTGCGCGCGACGGCGCAGTTGCTGGCGGTGTCGTTCGTCATCACACACGTGGTGGACCGGCTCGGGTTCGCGGCGCTGTTCGTGGTGATGATGTACACCGTCGCGGCGCTGACCGCGGCCGGGCGGGTGACCGCGACGCGCCGGTTGTTCTGGCCGGCGGTGCCGATCGTGGCGGCGACGGGGCCGACCCTGGTGCTGCTGTGGGCGAGCGGACTGGTGCCGGCGAAGGGCATCGTGCTGATCCCGATCGCGGGGATCCTGATCGGCGGCGCGATGACCGCGACGGTGCTGGCGGGGCGCCGCGCGCTGGAGGAGTTGACACAGCGTCATGGCGAGGTGGAAGCCGCTCTGACCTTGGGTTTCACCGATCGGGACGCGGCGATGGAGATCTGTCGCCCGGCCGCTTCGGGGGCGCTGATCCCGGCCCTGGACCAGACCAGGACGGTGGGGTTGGTGACCCTGCCGGGGGCCTTCGTGGGGATGCTGCTCGGGGGTGCGACGCCGTTGCAGGCGGGGGCGGTGCAGCTGTTCGTATTGATCGCGCTGCTTCAGGTCCAGGCGGTCGCGGTGGCCGTGACGATCGAGTTGGCGGCGCGGGGGCGGCTGGTGCGGGCGGCCTCGGGTCAGGGGGACAGAGGCGGCTCGGGCACGTAGCGGTAGGTCTGCCCGCGCACCGCAGAGCGCATGGTCGAGTCGCTCACGCCGTACTCGCGGGCGAGCCGGTAGACCGACACCCCGTCCCGGGCCCGACGCCGGCAGGCGGCCACGGCGTCGGGGGTGAGGCGACGTCGATCGCCGGGTGTGGGGAAATCCACGGGCCTGTGGATAACCCTGTGGAAATCGTTGTGGACAACCTGGGGATCGCTGTGGGTTTCCGAGGTGGGAGGGGTCGTGTCACGAGTGTCTGTGGACAACGGGGTGACCGACTCGAAGCCGGCGGTGAGGCGGGCGACGGCCATGGTGTTGATCTCGACGGCCTTGGTGAGATCGCCGGTGCGCTCGGCGAGATCGGCGATCGAGCCGATGGCGCGGGAGAGCAGGGCGTCCATGTTTTCGCTGGTGGCGGGCGTGTAGCGGCCGGTGCGGCGGATGGTGGGGAGGACATCGTGGGTGACCCAGCGGCGGAAGGGCTTGGCCTCGGGCTTGTTGCTGCGCAGGATCAGGGTGTAGAGGCCGGACTCGCTGACGAAGGTCATGTTCGGGTTGCCGCCGGGATCGGAGGTTCCGTAAGGATTGCTTACGGAACCCCTCTGAGCTGCGGGTTTCTCAACACGGAGGCTGGTCTTTTCGTCCTGGTCGAGGTTTGCCACCGCCATCCGCGAGTTGGTGTGGTTCAGCACCGCACACACGTCGATGGCACAGAACCATGGGTCGCCGTCGATCACGGCGACGCGTACTTGGCTCTCCGGTCCGTAGGTGAAAACCTCGATGATGTTCTCGTGGTTCATGCCGGCTCCCTCGGCTCTGGGTCTGTGCTGTTTTGCCCTGATCAATTCCGTACGGATTTGACACGGTATTCGTCTGACCTGCGGATTTGGCGACTTTTCGCGGTCGCCACGATGCACTCGCGCAGCCGCCTTCGTTCTTGCTCGGTGGATTCACCGTGTCCCCCGAACGGCTGATTGCGTTCGCCCATACGTATGAACGATCGGGGTGTGGTTCGGTCACGCGTTGGTTGGTGGGTTTGTTCGCTCTCCGGGGATTCGCGGGATCCGATGGCCGGATGAGAGTTTCCTGCGGTTATCGTTTGGTCTCGATGCGTGACCAGACGACCACGGGGAGGGGTCATGGCTGGTGGCAGCGGGGGCGACAAGGGAAGTTCGGGGCGGATCCGGGTCGAGACCGGGGCGTTGCGGCAGGGGGCCGGGGTGGCCCGTGACGCGGCGGAGGCTTTGCGGCGGGCGGCCGGTGGGCCGAGCGGGGTGGTGGCCGGGTGTCCGGGGTTCGCGATCGTGGCGGCGGTCGAAGCGGTGACCGCCGCGTGGGTGGCGCACCTGCGGGGGCTCGCCGATGGTTATGCGGGAATGGGTGACCTTCTCGTGGCCAACGCCGACGCGCATGATCGGGCCGATCGGGCGGCGGCGGGTGTGTTCGCCGAGGGTGGGCGCCGATGGTGACGGTGTCCGGCCTGCGGGACGCGGCTTTGGGCGGGCTGGATCGGGTGGTGGCCGAGTGGGCCGAACTGGCCGCCGCGTTGGACGCGTTGGCCGGGCGGGCGACGACCGGTGTGGGCGGACCGTTGCACGCCTCGCACTGGGCGGGCGCGGATGCCGACGCGGCGGCGCGGGCGGTGGCCGGGCGGGGCGAGCAGGTCGCGGTGGCGGCGCAGGAGGCGCGGTGTGTGCTGACCGTCCTGGACACGGCCGCCGAGCAGCTGCGGGCCGCGCAGCGTGAGGTGCGGGTCGGTTTGGCGGAGGCGGCGAGCGCCGGGTTCAGCCTGTCCGAGGACGGGCGGGTCCTGCGAGCCGACCCGGGCCGGGGGGCCGATGTGGCGACGGTCGAGCGGCGCCTGGCCGAGCCCGTTCGGCGGGCGGCCGAGATCGACGACCGCTGCGCGCGGGCGCTGGGCCGGTTGTATCCGACCCCGGCGGCCGACTGGGCGGATACGGCCGCGGATCGGATGGCCGTGACGGCCTTGGCGGGGGTGCGTCCCGGCACGATCCCGAAGGGCGATCCGGCTGCGGCGGCCCGCTGGTGGGCGGGGCTGAGCGCGACGGACCGGGCGCGGTACCAGGCGGCGTACCCGGCGCTGCTCGGCGCGACGGACGGCCTGCCGACGGAGGTGCGGGACCGGGCCAACCGGGTCGCGCTGGCCGAGGCGAAGGCCGCCGTGACCGCCGAACTCGCGACGGCCCGGGCCGAGCGGGACGCGGCGGGCCGGGTCGACGACGCACGCCGGCGATTTCGGGTCACCGAGCTCAAGGGGCGCCTGGCCGCGATCGAGTCCCTGGAGGCCGTCCTCGGCTCCGCCGCCGACCTGTTCCTGATGGGCTTCGACGCCCGGGACGACGGTCGGGCGATCGTGGCCATCGGCAACCCGGACCGGGCCGCCCACACCGCCGTGTACGTCCCCGGCACCGGCGCGCGCTTGGCGCACATCGGCTCGGACGTCGCCCGGATGCGCAGCCTGTGGCAGGCGGCCGGTCGGCTGACCGACCCCGGCGAGGTCTCGGCGATCACGTGGGTCGGCTACGACGCGCCGGACACCCTGGTCCACGCGACGACCACGTCGTACGCCGACACCGCCGCGCTGGCGCTCGCGACGTTCCTGCGGGGCGTCGGGGTGGCCCAGGGGATCGAGACGAACCGGCATCTGACGGTGATCGGCCACAGCTACGGCTCGGTCGTGCTCGGGCAGGCCGCACGGCGCGACGAAGGGCTGTTCGCCAAGGACGTGATCGTCGTCGGCAGTCCCGGGATGCACGTGACCCGTGCCGCGGATCTCGACCTCGATCCGCGGCACGTCTGGGTGGGGGCCGCACACGACGACATGGTCGTCGCCCTCGGCTCCGGAGCGCATGCCCCCGCCGTGGCCGGCGGGGGCGGCAGACCCCGGCGGATCACCCCGGACGACGCGGGGTTCGGCGCCAACCGCTTCACGACCGACGGCGCCGAGGGGCACAGCGAATACTGGTCCACACGCCGGCCGACCGCCCTGGACAACCAGGCCGCGATCGTCGTCGGGAACTACGCGGCCGTCCGACTCCTGTGGGGAGTGCGTCCGTGACGGGTCAGGGTGTCACCGGCGGCCGGGCGGGCCGAAGGCGGAAGGTCGCCCAGAAGAGCACGGACAGTACGGCCGCCCCGGCGAAGAGGTACATCGAGCGCAGCCACATGGTCCGGGTGGTGCCGCCGGCGACGCCCGTGGGGTCGAGCAGGGTCAGCGTGAACAGGAACAGGGCGGCCACGTAGATCGCCGCCCAGGCCCAGCGGTTCCACCGCCACAGCGCGTGGCCGTCCATGAAGCGCATCGGGAGCAGGCCGAAGACCAGGCCGACCACCGAGGCCACGAAGCACTGGGTGAGCAGGTTCTCCGCGACGACCCACCCGAAGGGCGCGCCGTCGGAGTTGTTCAGGACGTGGGTGACCGGGATGCGCCACACCCACGAGACCACCGCGAGCCCGGCCAGCGACCACGAGCCGAGGGCGATCGCGCGGCCCTCGTCGGCCGGCGACAGTCGACGCAGTCCCGCCGAGGTGAAGGCCAGGAACAGGCCGTACACATAGCCCGGGGCCAGGCCGAGCAGTCGCGACGCCGCCGCGAGGAGCACGGCGACGACCAGCGCCCCCGGCACCAGATGCGGCAGGGCCCGGATGCGCGAGACCCGGCGCCGATACGCCTCGGCCGGGCCCTCGTACACCAGCACCCCGAGCGGCACCGCCGCCACCAGCGCCAGGGCCAGCGCACCGGTCCCGGCGTTCCAGCCCGTGCCGGGTTCCACCGCCACGCACGTGGCGGCCGAGAGCACGACGAAGGCCAGCACCTGCAACTCGGGCACCCGGGGCTGCGATCGTGGTCGGGCCGCGCCCGGCCGCAGTCGGCGCCGGATCCGCAGCCGGTTCTCCGCCCACGTGCGGTTGAACAATTCCGCCGAGAAGCCCAGCACCGGCAGCGCCGCCAGCGCGGTCGCGCCCGCCACGAGCACCGGCCGGGGCTCGTCGAACAGATCGGCCGGGCTCGGCAGGTTCACCGCCGCCTCCGAACGATCCCCCGCCGGTTCCGCGTCCTTCGTCGCGGCCACCACCGCGAGTCGCACCGACACGTCGCCGTCGTACCCGGCCCCACCCACACAGGCGACCGTCAACGCGCCCTCGCCGTCCGCCAGTCCGCTCGGCACGGTGACCTCGCCCGCGAACCGCCCGTCGGCCGCCACCGACACCCGCCCGAACTCGTTCGGGCCGTGCCGCACGATCAGTGCCCCGGCCCCGCCGTCGACCGGCCGGGCACACCCGACGAACCCGCTGCCCTCGACCCGCAGCGGCCGACCCGCCGTCGCCTGCGTGGGCGTCACGGTCAACTTCGGTTCGGGAACCTGGAATTCGGTCCGCAGCGTGACGCCGTTGTCCGGCATCCCGGCGCCCTGGGCGAAGCAGCTCACGGTGATCGGCCGCGGTCCGCGCGTCGGGCCCTCGGGCACGATGAAGCGATACGACTCGCCGGCCGGGTTCGAGATGCTGAGCTTGGCGAGGAAGTGCCCGTCCCACGTCACCTCGGCGTCGTCGTCCGCGTTCGCCTGTCCACAGCGCAGGTTGGTCCACAGCGTGACCTCGGTGCCCGGCAGCCCCGTGGCGGGCTCCACGAGGATGCGCCGGGTGCGCAGATCGGCCGGCGGGCTCGCGGTCTCCTGCTTGCGGAACGCGTTGATCTCGATCGGCGTCTGCGCGAGGTTGTCTTCCCGGCCGGGGCAGCGCACCACGATCCGGTTCACCGCCTGGATGTTCTGCCCCGTCGCTCCGTTCGAGCTGTAGATCGGGGTGGGTACGGCGTGCCGAAAGGCGATCGAGTGCCCCTGCGCCGCGTCCACCGGCAGTCCCGCGGCGAGCAGGTCGTCGTACTCGCCGGAACTGCCGCCGTTCACCGACGCGAGGTACACATCCACCGTGTTCGTGGGGCAGCCGGTCAGGCCGGAACCCCGGATCGTCACCGTGTCCCCCGGCCGCACCTCCCCGGTCGGCCCGCTCACCGAGGGCCCGTCGGCCGCCGACGCCGCCGATCCCCCCACCCCGATCGGCGCCAGCGTCAGCACGACCGCCCCGATTCCGCACCCGACCGCCACCCGGAGCGCGGTTCGCAGCCGCGCCGGTCTCTCGTCCATGATCCCCGCCGTCCCCGACCCCCGTGGCCGAGCACCGATGATGACGCCGGCGGGCCCGGGCTACAACCGTTCCCGGCCGGGGCCACCCTCCCGGGTCAGGTCCGGCGCTCGACGAACGCCTCCAGGCCGTCCAGAAGCAGGCGCAGGCCGAACTCGAACTCCCCCTCGCCGTCCGCGACGAAGCTGTCCTGGGACAGCGCGGCCAACTCCGGGTAGTCGCCGCTGGACATGGCCGCGTTCAGGATCGGGGCCTGGGCCGCCCAGAACTGTTCGTCGCTCACCCCGGTGCGCTGCGCCGCGTGTTTGGCGTTGAAGTGGGTGCGGGCCATGCCGCTGACGAAGCCGCCGTCGATGATCTTCAGGACGGTCATCTTCTCCCGGTCGCTCAGCGCCGCGTCGCCGATCGCGGCGAGGGTGAGCTCCAGGGCCCGGAGCGAGTTGGGGCCGAGCACCGGCCGCGCCTGGTCGACGTTGAGCAGCCACGGATGCCGGTTGTACATCTGCCAGATCCCGCGCGCGACCTGCTCCAGCGCGCCGCGCCAGCCGAGTCCGGGCGGGAACTCGGCTTCGCCGGGGCTGTTGACCTTGTCGACCATCAGGTTGAGCAGTTCGGCCTTGCCGGGCACATAGCGGTAGAGCGACATCGTGCCCGCCCCGACCTCGGCGGCGACCCGCCGCATGGACAGCGCGTCCAGTCCTTCGGCGTCGGCGACGGCGATGCCCGCCGCGACGATCCGCTCCAGGGTCAGCGCCGGCTTGGGGCCTCGGGTCGGCTTCCGGTCCAGGCCCCACATCAGTTCGAGACTGCGGGCCAGGTCGCCGCTGCCGGCGTGGTCGGTGCTCGTCATGGTGCCTCCCATCGTAGGAGCCCCGCCCGCACCGGCCCGGATCGGCGTACGGGCTCGCATGACATCGGCCGATTTAAAACTGGGTACTGTGTACGCGAGTCGGGTACGGTGTACTCGGTTGAAGGAGGCTGATGGAAACGACGAGTCACGCGGTCCTCGCCGAGGGCCTGACGAAGCGGTACGGCGCCAAGCGCGCCCTCGACGATTTCGATCTCACCGTGGCCCCGGGCACCGTCCAGGGGCTGCTCGGCCCCAACGGCGCCGGCAAGACCACGGCGGTCCGGATCCTGTCCACCCTGCTGCGCCCGGACGGCGGTCGCGCGCTGGTCGCCGGGCACGACGTGACCGCGGACCCCGGACGGGTGCGCCGGCACATCGGCCTGGTCGGCCAGAACGCGGCGTTGGACGAGGCGGTGACCGGGCGGCGCAACCTGATCCTGTTCGGCCGCCTGTTCCACCTGGACAAGCGCCGCGCCGCCCGCCGCGCGGACGAACTGCTCGAACGGTTCGACCTGGTCGAGGCCGCCGATCGGGGCGTCAAGCAGTACAGCGGCGGCATGCGCCGACGGCTCGACCTGGCCGCGAGCATGATCCTCGCGCCGACCGTGCTCTTCCTCGACGAACCGACCACCGGCCTTGACCCGCGCGCCCGCAACGAGGTCTGGGAGGCGGTGCGTTCGCTGCTCGCGGGCGGTACCGCCGTGCTGCTGACCACGCAGTACCTGGACGAGGCGGACAAACTCGCGGACCGCATCGCGGTGTTGGACCGGGGACGCAAGATCGCCGACGACACCCCGGAGCGGCTCAAGCGCGAACTGGGCGGCGACCGGATCGAGATCGTGGTCCGCGAGGCCGCGCACCTGCAACCCGCGCTGCGGGTGCTGGCCCTGGTCACCGAGGCCGGCGGCGATCCGCTGGTCGACGCCGAGGAGCGGCGGGTGAGCGCTCCGGTGGGGGACCGGGTCGCGGCGCTGACGCATGTCGCGCGGGCATGCCAGGAGGAGGGCATCACGATCGAGGACATCGGCGTACGCCGACCGACCCTGGACGAGGTCTTCCTGCGCCTGACCGGGCACCGGGCAGACGAGGGCGACCCGGATCCGACCGCGCCCGCGCGGTCCGATCCCTCGGGGCCGGGCGGTCCGGGCGACCCGTCCGATCCATCCGCGCCGTCCGGGAAGGAGGTGGCGCGCCGGTGAGCGCCGCGACCGTACCCGCCGAGGCCCCCGAGCGTCGGCTCTACTGGGCGATCGCGGACTGCCTGACCGTGGTCCGCAACGAACTCGTCCACATCGCCCGCCAACCGAGCATGCTCGCCTGGCAGTTGGGCTTTCCGATCGTGTCCGTGCTGCTGTTCGTGTACGTCTTCGGCAGCGCCATGAACGTGGGCGGGAACGTCGACTACAAGGACTACGCGCTGCCGGGGATGTTCGCGATGACCATG
Source organism: Embleya australiensis (assembly GCF_051903075.1). NCBI lineage: Bacteria > Bacillati > Actinomycetota > Actinomycetes > Kitasatosporales > Streptomycetaceae > Embleya > Embleya australiensis. The sequence goes on along the minus strand of NZ_CP182422.1, from coordinate 3,736,615 downwards.
GCGCAGGGGTTCATGAACACCGCGACGATCGTCGCCTTCACCCGGCAGCTCGGGGTGATGGACCGCTATCGCTCCATGCCGATGGCCCCCTCGGCGGTGGTCAGCGGGCGCGGGGTGGCCGACGTGCTCGGGGCGAGCCTCGACCTCGCGGTCCTGGCGTCGATCGCGCTCGTGGTCGGGTGGCGGCCGCACGGCGGCGTGCCGCAGATCCTGGCCGCGTTCGCGCTGCTGCTGCTCCTGCGCTTCGCGCTGACGTGGGTCGGGGTGTACCTGGGACTGCTGGTGCCGAACGCGGAGGCGGCGGGCAACCTGTTCGCGATCGCCCTGCCGTTCGGCATCGTCTCCAGCGTCTTCACCCCGCCGTCGATGATGCCGCAGTGGCTGGGCACGGTGGCGATGTGGAATCCGGTCTCGTCCACGGCGAATGCGATCCGGGACCTGTTCGGCGATCCGGCCCCGCACGGCGGCGGTTGGATCGAGACGCACGCGCTGCCGATGGCGATGGTCTGGCCGCTGGTGATCACCGCGATCTTCCTCCCCCTCGCGGTACGGCGGTTCCAGGCGCTGGGGCGCTGAGGCGCCGAGACGAGAGATCTATTACGAAACAATCTGTCGGCCTACCTATCTTGTTACGCTGATCGCATGACCACCGAGCCCCTTGCCCCCACCGTCCTGGATGTGACCGGCATGGTCGTGCACGCCGGGCACGTGTTGAACACCCGGCTGGCGGCGGCCCTCGCGGCCATCGACGTCTCGCCGCGCAACTACTGCGTGCTCGTGCACGCGGTCGACCGCGACCTGACCCAGGCCCAGGTGGCCGAACTGTCCGACCTGGACAAGACCACGATGGTGGTCACGATGGACGAGTTGGAGCGGGCCGGGCTGGCCGAGCGACGGCCCGCGCCGAGCGACCGCCGGGCGCGGATCATCGTGGTGACCGACGCCGGCCGCGACCTGATCCGGGCCGGGCGCGGGATCGTCGACGGCGTGCACGACGAGGTACTGGGCACGCTGCCCGAGGACGAACGCGCGATTTTCCTGTCCGCGCTGTCGCGCCTGGTCGGCGGCGTGCTGGCGAAGCCGGTCGAGTCCGAGGTGAACGTACGCCGGGCCCGGACGCCCAAGCGCTAGCCCGACCGGCCGCGAGCCGAGGATCCCCCGCCGTCGGTCGCGGCGGGGGGATCCTCGGCGCATGTCGACTCAGAGCGCCTCGACCCGGTGCGCCTCCGCCTCCGCGTAGGCCAGCTTCGCCGCCGCGATCTCGTCGATGTGGCTCTCGGACCAGTTGCGGATCTCCGCCATCAGGCCGCTCACGCTGGTCCCGAGTTCGGTGAGCGAGTATTCGACCTGCGGCGGCACCGTGGCATAGACCGTGCGGCGGACCAGGCCGTGCCGCTCCAGGTCCCGCAGGGTCTGGGTGAGCATCTTCTTGGTGATCCCGCCGAGCCGCCGGCGCAGCTCCGCGTAGCGCAGGGTCTGCGGGTGGAGGGCCCCGACCACCAGCGCGACCCACTTGTTCGCGATCAGGTCGAGTACGGCGCGGGAGGCGCAGTCGCTGAGGTAGACGTCGGCGCCACCGAAGGGGCGCAGGTCGGGAGGGGTATGCATGAGGTACCCAGGTACCAGGAAGGTGCCTTCTTCACAATGGTGACCGCCACGTCGATGCTTGCCGCATGACGACGAACACGATCGACACGACGGCGAAGATGCGCAAGGCACACCAGGACACGCTCGGCGGACCCGAGGTTCTGCGCGTGATCGAGACCGGGATACCCGCGCCCGGACCCGGCGAGGTACTGGTCGAAGTGCGCGCCGCGGGGGTCAACCCCATCGATACCAAGATCCGGGCCGGCGGCATGTGGCTGGTGCCGCCGTTCACGCTCGGCTGGGACGTATCGGGCGTGGTCGCCGCGGTCGGCGCGGGCGTCTCGCGCCTGGCGGTCGGCGACGAGGTGTACGGCATCCCCGACTTTCCGCATCTGGCCGGTGGCTACGCCGAGTTCGTGGCGGCATCGGAGCGCTCGTTCGCGCGGAAGCCGAGCACCCTCGACCACGAGCACGCCGCGGCCCTGCCGCTGTCCGGCTCGATCGCCTGGCAGGCCCTGGTCGAGGTCGCGCAGGTGGGTCCCGGTCAGCGGGTGCTGATCCACGCGGCGGCGGGCGGCGTCGGGCACCTGGCGGTACAGATCGCCAAGTCGCGCGGCGCGTACGTGATCGGCACCGCGAGCGCGGCCAAGCACGCCCTGCTGAGCGAGCTGGGCGCGGACGAGGTCGTGGACTACACCACCGTCGACTTCGGCACCGCCGTACACGACGTCGACGTGGTCCTGGACCTGATCGGCGGCGAGTACGAGGACCGCTCGCTGGCCGCGCTGCGGCCCGGCGGCATCCTGCTCAACATCACCAACCCGCCCGCGGCCGACGCCACCGCGGCCAAGGCCGAGGCGGCCGGCGTCCGGGGCATCACGGTCGACCTGGACCCGAACCCCACCCGGCTGGCCCTGTTGGCGGAGCTCGCGGAGGCGGGCGAGCTGCGCCCGATCGTCGCCGAGACCTTCCCGCTGGACGAGGTGGTCAAGGCGCACGAGACGGCCGAGGCGGGCCGCACCACCGGCAAGATCGTGCTGATCCCCTGAGGGCGACCCGCGCCCGCGCGGCGCACCCCGGCGGTGCCGCGGTCGCGACACCCGGCCGCGGCGCCGCGCACCGAAGCGCACCGAACGGGATCGCGGCGGCTACTCGGTGATCTCGATCGTGCCCGCCATGCCGCTGCCCACGTGATACATGCAGTTGAAGGTGTACGAACCCGCCTTGCCGAAGCTCAGCTTGATGTCCTGCGACGTGCCGCCCTCCGACGGCGCGACCGGCGCACCGCCGGGCAGGATCATCTGATGCGGGGTGATCCCGGTGTCCGCGAGGGTGATCACCAGCGGCCCGGTCCGGGCCCGGATCACCGACGGCGAGAAGCGGAGCTTGTCGTCCACCCGCAAGACGATCCGCTGCACACCGTCGGCGCCCAGCGCCGCGACACCCTCGGACGCGGCGGCCGTCGCCTCGGCCTCGCTCATGTAGGAGCCCGGCCCGCCCTCCGCGCCCCAACTCCCGCAGCCGGTGAGCAGGAACGGCAGGGCGAGCGCCCCGACCCACCGGCGATGCCGCCTCGACATCGGCTCCGCACGCCTCGGCATCAGCCCTCCAACAGGGATTGACCGACGTATCCGCCCGGGGCGCACCCCGGCGGGACGACGAAGATCGCACTCGCCTCGTGCCGCAGGAACGGGGACAGTGCGTCGCCCCGGGCCAGTTTGCGCTGGATCGGCACGAAGCCGTCGTCCGGGTCGTGCTGCCACGCGACGAACAGCAACCCCGCGTCCGGCGTGCCGTCGGTGCCGAAGCCGTCGTGGTAGGAGTAGCCGCGGCGGAGCATCGTCGCGCCCCGGTTGAACTCCGGCGCAGCCACGCGCATGTGGGCGTTGGCGGTGATCACCAACTCGCCGTCGGGACCACGCTTGCCGAAGTCCGCCGCGCTGTGCTCGCCGCCGCCGGTCAGCGGTGCGCCGGTGTCCTTGCTCCGGCCGATCACCCGCTCCTGATGGGCCTTGTCGATGCCGTCCCAGGCGTCCAGCAACATCCGGATCCGGCGAAAGACCACGTAGGAGCCGTCGACCAGCCAGCTCTGCTCGGTCCCGGCGGCGCCGACGAAGACCTTCTCGTCGAACTTCGGGTCGGACTGCTTGGGGTTGTTGCTGCCGTCGATCTGCCCCATCAGGTTCCGGTGCGTCATCGGCTTGGCCGTGGCGCCGGGTGAGCGGGCGAAGCCGTTCATCTGCCAGCGGATCCGGGCCACACCCTTGGCCAGCTTCTGCAACGCGCGGACCGCGCCGAAGGCGACCAGGCCGTCGTCCGCGCACACCTGGACGAACAGGTCGCCGCCGCTGCGGGCCGGGTCCAGCGCGTCGTCGGGGAACGGCGGCAGCGGCTTGAGCGCCGCGGGTCGCCGGGCGGCGAGCCCCAGCTTGTCGAACAGGCTCGCGCCGAACCCGAAGGTGACGGTCAACGAGCAGGCCCCGGCGTCCGCCGCGACCTGGTCGTCGCCGGGCGCCGACTGCCCGGCGGTGAGCCGCGCGGCGGTGTCCGACCAGCGCCGCATCAGCGCGGCGACCGCGGCCCGGTCCGCGCCCGGCTCCAGGTCCCAGGCCAAGAAGACCGCCTTGGCCTGGGCCGGGGTGGTGATGCCGGCCTGATGTTTCCCGTGAAACGGCACCACGGTGGCACCGAGCCGGGTCATCGCCGGGGCGCCGTCGTCGCCGGACTCGCCCGCGAACGCCACCGCGCCGCCGGTCGCGCCGACCACCAGGCCGCCCGCGCCGGCCGCGCTCGCGACACCGACGAAACGACGCCGCGAGACGTCCGCGCCGGTGCTCGCTCGCTCGGCGGACGGGTCCGCTCCGTCGGGCGACCCGCTCGCTCGATCGGAGGAGTCGCTCGTTCGATTTCGGGGGCTGCTCATCACGTCGTCCCTCACAGGTTCCACCACGTCTTCCACCGCGCCGCGCGCGCCGACCGGCGCATCGGACACGTTCGTCGCCGCCACGGCCGGTTCGGCGGAGTCGACCGGCGCCCCCGCGTCCGCCGGCGCCGCCCGGTGCGATCCGCGCCGCACCTCCACGACCAGGGCCAGCGCCGTGCCGAGCCCGGCGCCCAGGACCAGCACGGTCAGCGTGCGATCGAGCCCGATGCCGCCCACGAACGGCGACGACGAGCGCCACAACACCGGCAGGTCGTACCCGGCCACCCGCAACGCCAGCACGCCGAGCGCCGGCGCGGCCAACCACGCCCCGCCCATCCGGCGCCGCACCAGCAGCACCGCGCCCGCGAACGCCACCGCGCTCGACAACAGTTGCAGCAGGTTGCCGTCGAGGAAGGCGGTCGCCCACGCCCCCGCCCCGCCCGCCCGAGCGCCCGCGACCAGGGCCGGGTGCAGCACGCTCGCCGCCGCCACCACCCCCGCGAGCAGGCCGTAGCCGAGCAGGGCCCGGCGCCGGACCGGCGGCAGCCACGCCGCCGCGAACACCAGCGCCGCGAGCCCGATCGAGCCGGCGATGCCCGGCCACGGACTCGGCCCCGGCACCCAGCGCAACTCGCCGGTCGCGGCCACCTCGCGGTCGCCGATCCGCATGGGCACGGTCCAGGACTGGACCTTCTGCGCCCGGTCCGGATCGGCCATCACCCGCGGTGGCAAACGCTGTTGCACGATCCAGTGCACCCGCTGGTCGTACCAGCGCGCGACCGGCTCGGCGGAGATCCGGTGCCACTGCGGCGCGCCGGTCGGTTGCAGGTTCGACTTCTCGTCGACCGAGCCCCACCGCTCGCTGCTGAGCGGCACGGCCGGGGACTGGCGGTTCTCGAACACCCCGTCGGGGCCGATCCGCAGGAACGGCTCGCTCATGTAGCCGAGCACGATCACATCCTGCGGACCGGTGTTGCGCACCTGCATGCGCGCCCCGTTCTCGATCACCCGCACCGTCAGGCCCGGCGCGAGATCGCCCGGCGAGGTCATCACGGTGTGGAAGTTGCTCGGCCCCTGGCCGGACAACTCCTGCGCCACCGCGCTGCGGGCCGGCGCCAGGCAGAGCAACACCCCGACACACAGCAGCAGGATCCGGCGTACGTGCCTCACCTGACCTCCACGGGCACCGTCACGGTGATCCGGTCGACATCGGAGGTACGGATCGCGAACGACAACTCCCAGCGACCGGCCATCGGCATGGACAGATCGCCCAGCCAGTGCCCGGGACCGCCCCGGCGCACCTGGACGTCGGCGCCGTCGATGCCCTTGCCCGGCAGCGCCATCGACACGGTCAACTCCTCGACCTCGCGGATCTGTCCGATCGGGTCGGCGAGGTAGATGTGCAACTCGTTGGGACCGACCCGGGCCGGGTCGACGGTGATGTCGAGCCTGCCCTTGCCCGCCGCGCCGCCGGCGTCGAACGGGACGCTGCGGCTGACCGGTCCCGCCGCCTCCACCTGCTTGCGCTCGTGCGCGGTGCGGCCCGGTTCGGTGTCGGTGAGCACCGTGGTGACCCCGAGCACCGCGATGGCCAGCGCGGCCTCGATCACCACCGCCTTGCGCAACACCGCCCACTTCGGGCCGCCCGCCGCGCCCTTGCCGATCGGGGACCGGCCGGCCGTCGCCTCGATGTGCCGCATCAGCCAGCGCCGGGACACCCAGGCACCGGCCAGCATCAGCAGCACCAGGTCGACCTTGAACACCAGCAGCAGACCGAACGTGGTGTCGAACAGCGCGGCGAACGAACCCACCTGCCGCCAGGCCGCGTACAGCCCGGTCGCCACGAGCACGCACACCGACACGAACGCGGTCCGGGAGAAGACCCGTACCGAGGGCACGTCGAGCCCGGTGCCCGGCGCCGGATCGCCCGGCCGCACCACCAGCGTGACCACCATCGCCAACCCGCCCAGCCAGGTGGACATCGCCAGCAGGTGCACGACGGCCGCGGCCATGGCCAGTTCCACCTGACGGCCCACCGACGCGTGGTCGGCGATCGGCCAGGTGATCGCGATCGCGGTGCACAACAGCGCCCAGCCGCCGACGACGATCCTCCGGGTGCGCACGGAGGCGTCCGCGAGCGCGGCGATCAACCAGCCGAGCAGCGCGCCGGCGGCGCCCAGGAGCAACACCCGCGCCGCGATCGCCTTGCCCAACTTGGTGTCCAGGGTGGCGCGCAACACGTCCGCGTCGAACGCCGACGACAGTCCGAGGCCGGACGCGTTCGGGCCGTGCAGCATCAGCACCGCGAGCGAGGACAGCAGCAGCCCGCCCCACGCGCCGGACACGAGCAGCCAGACCCGGAACCGACCCATCGCGGCGGGCCGGGCGATCAGCAGGAACAACACCGCGCCGCCGAGCACCGCGAAGGACAGGTACGCGACCCCGGTCGCGGCCCGCTCCAGCACGTCGGTCGCGGTGGAGCCGTCGTCGGTCAGATCGCCGACGTTCACCCCGCCCGAGGCCTGGCCGATATTGAACGTGAACGCGCCGGAGATCGGGTGCGAGTCGGCCGAGACCGCGCGCCAGGCGACGGTGAAGGTGCCGGTCGGCAGGCCGCCCCGGAGCGGGGCGACCACGGTGGTGTCGCCGTCGGGGCCGTGCTTGGTCTGGTTGTTGTCCACCCGGGTGCCGCTCGGGTCGAACACCTTGACCCCGCCGAGCCCGGTCTCCACGCCCTCGCTGAACCTCAGCGTGACCGAGGCCGGCGCGGCGGTCAGGGTCGACCCGGACGCCGGGTTGGACGACTCCAGGACGGCGTGCGCCGACGCGGCCCCGGCGCCGCCGAGCACGAGCGCGGCGAGCAGCACGGGCAGCGCGAGCACCCACGCGAGCACCCGCCGGCCGCCCCCGCCACGCACCGGGGGCGGGGCCGACGCCGGGACCGGTCGCCCGGCCGGGTCAGTGGCCCGCATGACCCGTGTGGTCTTCCGCGGGCGTGCCCGTCGCCGGAGCGGGCGGCGCGGCGGGCGTGCCGGCCTCCGATGCGCCCGGCGCGGACGCACCCGGGGCCGGCGCGTCGCCGGGCCGTTCGGTCACCCCGAGCACCGGCACCTGAATGGTGACCGGTCCGGTGTGTTGGAACGTGAGCGTGAGCGGCACGGTGTCGCCCTTCTTCACGGACTTGTTCGGATTCATGAACATGATGTGGTTGCCGCCTCTGGCCAGGACGCCCTTGCCGTGCGCGGGCACGTCCAGGCCCGGCACGTGCTGCATCGAGTTCCCGCTCGTCTGGTGCAGCATCACCTCGCCGGAGAGCGGGCTGGCCACCGAGAGCAGCCGGTCGGCCGTGTCGCCGTCGTTCTGCACGATCAGGTAGCCCGCCGCGACGTCCGCCGAGGAGGGTTGCGGGATGTACGGGTCGACGACGCGCAGCCGGGGCGCGCCCTGGGCGGCGCCCGCGGCGGTCTTGCGTTCGTCCGTCTTCGTCGACGAGGAGGAGCCGGAGTCGGCGCAGGCCACCAGCACGCCGCCGATCCCGAGCGCCAGCACACCGCCGACCGCGAGGGGGACGGCCTTGCGGGGGAGGGGGAAGAGCTTCACTTCTTGGTGTCCTCGGGGTGGATCAGCAGGGGCAGGTCGTGCGCGAAGTCGTCGGACGAGTTGCCGTTCGGCGTGCCGTCCGGGGTCAGCCCGCTGCTCGCGCTGTACATGACCGGGCCCTGGTTGTCCGGGCCGAACGCGATCACCTGGGTGCCGTGGGTGCTGACGACCTTGCCGTCGGGGCCGGTGGTCGCCGGTTCGATGGAGACGCCGACCTGGCGGGCCGCGGCCTGGATCTTGTCGAACGGGCCGGTCAGTCCGACGAACGACTTGTCCAGCGAGTCGAGCCATTCGCGCAGGGCCGCCTGGGTGTCCCGCTCCGGGTCGGTGGTCACGAACACCACGTCGACCGTGGCCCGGTCCTGCGGGGGCAGCTTGCCGAGCGCGCGCACGATGTCGCCCATCACGGTGGGGCACGCGTCCGGGCAGTGCGTGTAGCCGAAGTAGAGCAGGGTGGTGCGCCCGGCCGTCTTGGCCCGGAAGTCGTACGGCTGCCCCGAGGTGTCGGTCAGCGTGAGTTCGGGCTTGGTCCACGGCGGGTCGACCGCGATGCCCTTGTACTTGGACTTGCTCTCGCGCACCTTCACCGGGGCGCCGCTGTCGCTCTTGCCGGAATCGCCGCAGCCCGTGGCGAGCAGCAGCCCGGCCGCGGCCAGGGCGGCGAGGCGAAGACCGGTGCGGCGGCCCCGGCCGAGGGACTTGCTTGCGTTGCTCATCGTTCTCCAGGTCGTTGCTGCCGGGGGCTCGTGCCCGACGCGTCCGGCGTCGGTGCGGGCCCGGTGGCCCGGGTCGCGGGCACGGAGCACATCCGTGCGGGGCGACCCGGGCCGGGACATCTCCGCCGCGGACCGCGGTGGCGACCGCGGTCCGCGGCGGGACCGCGAGGATCAGGCCGAGCCGGGGCGCCGCGACGCGCGCAGGACGGCGAACACACCGGCGCCCAGGCCGAGCACGCCGACCACGATGCCGACCACGCCCAGGGTGCGCGCGGTGGAGTCGTCACTCTTGTCCTCGGCCACCGCGGCGACGCTCGCCTTGCCGTCGGCGGGCTTGGTCGCCGGGGCCGCGGCGGGTGCCGTGGCGCCGGACTTGGCGGCGAGCTTGAGCACCGGCGCGGGGTACTGCGGCTCCTTGCCGTCGGCGCCCGCCAGGTCGATCCAGCGCACCACCTCGCCGCTGTCGTACGTCTGCACCGCCTTGAACACCAGCTTGTCGGTGTCGGTGGGCAGCTTGCCCATGGACACCTCGAAGTCCTCGAACGTGCCCGGGTTGACCCGGGTGCCGGCGTCCGCAGTCCAGGTGATCTTGGAGACCACCTCGGTGAGCGGCTTGCCGTGGTTGTCGATCGGGGTGGTCAGCTTGGTCTTCTCGACCTCGGCCTTCCAACCCGGCATCGCCCGGGTCTGCACCGAGGTGAGCGGCTTGTCGGCGGGCAGGGTGACCTCGAGCTTGGTGGTCCCCGCGTCGTCGCGCTCGTTGGGGACCCGGAAGGCGACCTTGGCGTACGAGCCCTGGTCGGCGGTGCCCGGCTGCACGCTCACGTGCGCGGCGGCGGAGCCGGCGAACAGCAGTACGCCGGCGCCGGCCGAGGCGGCGATCACGGACAGGCGGCGACGCGTGGTGGACATGGTCATGGGATGTCTGCTCCATGGATGATCCGGCCGCGGGCGCACGAGGGCACCCCGCGGTACGGGTGGGGACGACGGGAAGGCGGACGCGCGCCACCGCCGATCCGGCACCCGGTGGGGCGGGATCAGCAGGCGAGCGCGTACTCCACCGGCGGCCCGCGCCGGGTCACCGCGTGCCGGAGCAGAATCTGATCCGTGGCCGGGTCCGCCGCCGCACCGGTGCGCCGGGCCCGGCCCGGGGTCGCGGCAACCGGGACGACCGGGCCGAACAACACCGCGAGTACCACCCGCAGCGGCGCCGACGCCAGCGTGATCAGGGCGAACAGCGCGGCCTCGCCGCGCCGCAACCACCAGCCGGTGAGCAGGGCCGCGACCAGGTGCGCGCACAACATGCCGGTGCCGCCGTCGAGCAACATCGGCCCGGAGCCGGACATGTGGTGGTGACCGCCGGCCGATTCGCTCGTGAACAGCGTCGGATCCACCCGGCTGCTGCGCACGATCGCCTCGGGCGTCCAGCCGGCCGGCAGCGGGACGTGCCCGGCCGAGTCCCGGGGCCCGCACAGGAGCCGGTCGAGCAGACCGCTCGACGTCGAGCCGTCGGCGCCGGCCGTCCCGACTGCCCGGGCGGCGGCCGCGTAGGCGAAGAGGGTGTGCAGCGCGAGTTGGCCGACCGCGAGGAGCGCGGTGATCGAGCCGAACGAGCGTTGTCGGCCCGCGCCGGCGAAGGCCGACACGAACACCACGCCGAAGCCGGCGACCGGCGCCCACAGCGGCAGCGGCTCGGTCGACATCCACGCGTGACCGCATGCCGCGAGCGCGGCGCAGACCGCCGAGAACACGGCGGCGCGCACAGCGCGGAAAGGTACGGACACGGCCTGCATGACGCCCCATCGTCTCATCGCGCGCCGCGCCTTCGACCCCGGGGCCGAAAACTTCCCGTGCGCCCCGACGGGCGGCCGAGCCCGGACCCGACGGCCCGCGAGGTCCGCGCGATGCGGCCGAACGAATCGTCTTTACAGCGTATTGACGACCGATCGCGCGAGCTGCGCATACCGGGACCGACCGGCGGCAATAAAACACAGGTGTGCCCTGCCCGTCGATGCGATGGGCCGGATTCGGCCGCAGTTCCGGAGATGTCGAAAGGCCGCTCATGGACATGAGGTGGACTGTCCACCTGCCACGGGATACGGCGAGCGTGCCGATGGCGCGCAGACTTCTTGTCGGCGCGATGGAGACGGCGGGGGTGGATCGCGAGATCGCGATGGAGATCGGCCTCGCCCTGTCCGAGGCATGCGCGAATGTCGTGGAGCACGCCAGGGGCGGACCGTATGCGGATTACCAGATTCGGGCCGGTATCACCGGTGACTGCTGTCGGGTCGAGATCATCGACGGCGGCCCGGGGTTCCCCGTGGAGCGCCTGCGCGGTCTGTCGGCGATGGTCGGCCCGGGCGCGGAGAACGGTCGCGGCCTGATGCTGATCCGGGCGATGACCGATCACGTGCAACTGAGCAACCATCCCCGGCGCGGTGCGGTGTTGCGCTTCGAGAAGACGCTGCGTTGGCGCAAGGACGCGCTGGTCCCGGTCTCCTGACCGGCTGCCGGCGCGGCCGCAACGGGTGCGCGTGGCAGGGCTGTTCGGGGTCGAGGCTACGATCGGGGCAGTGAACCGGGCCGAGGTGAGGGAACTGCTCGACCGCGTGGCCGCCGGGGAGGCGGGCGTGGACGAGGCGCTCGACGACCTCGTACGGGCGCCGACGGCGGGTTTCGCCGATCTCGGCTTCGCCCGGGTGGACACCCACCGGGAACTGCGCACCGGAGACCCCGAGGTGGTCTTCGCGGCCGGGAAGACCCCGGAGCAGACCGTCGCGCTGTTCCACCGGCTGCGTGCGGCAAGTCGGCGTCCGGCGCTCGCGACGCGCGCGTCGGCCGCCGTGGTCGACGCGGTGTACGCGGCGTTTCCCGGCGAGGCGTACACCGACGACAGCGGCACGTGTGTCGCGGTGGGCGAGCCGCCCGCCACGCGCGGCCTGGTCCGGGTGGTCTCGGCGGGCACCTCCGACGTGGCGGTCGCCGGCGAGGCGGCGTTCACCGCGCGGCTGTTCGGCGCCGAGGTGGAGCGGATCGAGGACGTGGGCGTGGCCGGCCTCCACCGACTGCTCGCGGTGCACGCCGAACTCGACGCCGCGGACTGCCTGGTGGTGGTCGCGGGCATGGAGGGTGCGCTGCCGAGCGTGGTGGCGGGCCTGGTCTCGGTACCGGTGCTCGCGGTGCCCACCAGCGTGGGCTACGGCGCCTCCTTCGGCGGACTGGCCGCGCTGCTCGCGATGCTCAACTCGTGCGCGCCCGGGGTCGCGGTGTGCAATATCGACAACGGATTCGGCGCGGGCGTGTTCGCCGCCCGGGTCGCGCGTGCCGCCGGTCCGAAGCCAGGCGGCGCGACGCCGTAGTCGGTATCCGAATGTTCGGCGGGAATACGAATTTCGGGCGCACCGCCAACCGCGCGGCAAAATGCACCGGCAAAGGCAAGAAACCGGTCGCTTTCGGTCGCTTCACCGTTTTTCCGGCAGGACCCCCCGACGGCTGCGAAAGTGGCCGCGACGGGAGGTATCCGCTTGGCCATCGCATGGTTTCAGTGCCAGGCCGGTGCGAGCGGCGACATGCTGCTCGGGGCCCTGATCGACGCCGGCGCCCCGCTGGAGGCCGTCCAGCAAGCCGTCGACGCGGTGGGCGTCGAACCGATCCTGATCACGGCCGAGCGCACCGATCGACACGGGATCGCGGCCACCCGCGCCCGGGTCAAGGCCGTGCACACCCACGTGCACCGCACCTGGCACGACGTACGGGTGCTGCTCGATCGTGCCGATCTGCCGGAGCCCGTGCACGAGCGCGCGCACGACGTGTTCGACCGGCTCGCGCGTGCCGAGGCCCGGGCGCACCGGTGCCTGCCGGAGGAGGTGCACTTCCACGAGGTCGGCGCGCTCGACGCGATCGCCGACGTGGTCGGTACGTGCACGGCGCTGCACGCGCTCGGAATCGAGGAGGCGGTCGGCTCGCCGGTCGCGCTCGGCAGCGGCAGCGTGCGGGCGGCGCACGGGGTGCTCCCGGTCCCGGTGCCGGCCGTGCTGGAGTTGATGCGGATGGCCGCGGCTCCGGTGTACGCGGGCCCGGCGCCGTACGAGATGTGCACGCCCACCGGGGCGGCCCTGCTCACCTCGGTCTGCCGGTCCTGGGGGCCGCTGCCGGCGCTGCGGATCACCGCCGACGGGACCGGCGCGGGCAGTCGGCGGGTCGAGGAGGTGCCGAACATCCTGCGGGTCGTGCTCGGCGAGCGCTACGCGGTCGAGCGGGAGCGACCGGCCGGCGAGGACGTGCTGATCGAGACGAACGTGGACGACCTCGACCCGCGCCTGTGGCCGGCGGTGCTGAGCAAACTGCTCGCGATCGGCGCCGGCGACGCGTGGCTGGTGCCGATCCTGATGAAGAAGGGCCGGCCCGCACACACCCTGTGTGTCCTGGTCCCGGCGGATCGGGTGGACGCGGCGCTGCACACGGTGTTCGTGGAGACCTCGACGATAGGCGCGCGGATCGTGCCGGTGGCGAAGCGGGCCCTGGACCGCGAGTTCGGCACGGTCCGGGTGGAGGGATTGCCGGTGCGGGTCAAGACCGCGATGTTCGAGGGCCGGGTGGTCAACGCCCAGCCGGAGTACGAGGACGTGGCCGCCGCGGCGGCCACGCTCGGCCGCCCGGTCAAGGTGGTGATGGGCGCGGCGACCGCGGCGGCGTACGCGGCCGGCCTGCTGCCCTGAGCGTGGCGGCGGACGGCGACGCATAGCCTGGGGCGACCATTCATCCCCGTGTAGGCCGCGTACGTCGAGGAGCAGGCACCCGTGATCGCTCGTCCCCTCCGGTTGCTTGTCGCCGCGCTCACGGCGCTGATCGCGCTCGCGGCGCTGCCCGCGCAGGCCGGTGCCGCGCCGGCCCGGGCGGCCGGCGCCGACCATGTCGTCCTGCTCGGGATCCCGGGGCTGAGCTGGGCCGACATCGACGGCCGGGACACCCCGGCGCTGGCCGCGCTGGCCGGTCGTTCGACCTCGGCCGCGATGTCGGTACGGACCGTGCACCCGCGTGCGTGTCCCGTTGACGGGTGGCTCACCACCGGCGCGGGGGCACGCTCGACGGACAACCGCACCAGCGCGAAGAGCGCCGAGCCGTGTGCCGAGCCGCTGCCGCCGACGCTCGCCCCGGACGGGTCGGCGACCGTGCCGAACATGCGCGCGATCGTCAAGCGCAACGACTCGTTCGGCTACAACCCCCGCTTCGGGCAACTCGCCGCCTCGGTCGCCGAGCACGGCGGGGCGGTCACCGCGGTCGGCCCCGGCGCGGCCTACGCGAGCGCGGACCCGACCGGTCGGGTGCGCGCCGACTACCGGCCCGACCCGGCCGCGGTGGACACCGCGCTGATCGAGCGCTCCGCGCTGACCCTGGTCGACCTCGGCGGCCTGACCGGCCCCGGGATCGCGCGCGCCGACCGGCTGCGGGCGGTGGACACGCAGGTGGGCCGGATCGCCGCCCTGCTGCCGCCGCGCACCCAGCTCGTGGTGGCCGGCCTCGCCGACGACACCGGCACCCCGCACCTGCGCGCGCTGCTCGTGTCGGGGCCCGGCACCTCGACAAGTCATGCCTTCGACTCCGGCTACCTGACCGCGACCTCGACCCGCGACGACGGCATGGTCCAGCTCACCGACCTGGCCCCGAGCCTGCTCGCGCCGCTGGGCATCGACGCGCCGAGCGAACTGGTCGGCGCGGTGTACACGCGCGTCCCCGGACCCTCCGGGCAAAGCGCGATCGACGAGCTGGGGCTGTTCGACGTGGGCGCGCAGGCGTCACGCACGGTGCGTGAGGTCTGGTACTTCTTCACCTGGATCACCCTGCTGCCGCTCGTCTGCGCGGCCGTGGCGCTGTGGCTCGCCGTGCGGTTCGGCCGCCGGGGGCGCACCCGGGCGCGCGCCGCGGTGATACGCGTCGCGACCGGGATCGGGGTGTTCTTCGGCGCCATCCCCGGCGGGTCCTTCCTGGTCGGGCTGGTGCCGTGGGAGAAGAGCGGCGACCCGGCGTGGGCGCTGCTCGGGCTCACCGTGGCGTTTGCCGCCGCGCTGACCGCCGGCGCGCTGCTCGGGCCGTGGCGCCGGCATCCGTACGGCCCGGCCGGCGCGGTCGCCGCGGCCACCGCGGTGATCCTGGCGGCCGACGTGATGCTCGGCTCACCACTCCAGATGAACACCCTGTTCGGGCTGTCCCCGCTGGTCGCGGGCCGCTTCTACGGCTTCGGCAACGTCGCCTGGACGATCTTCGCGATGGCCGTCGTGCTCGCCGTCGCGTGGCCCACGGCACACCTGCTCGCGGCCGGCCGGCGGCGGGCGGCGGTCGTGGTGCTCTCGGTGGTCGGGGCCGTGGCGGTCCTGGCCGACGGATGGCCCGCGTTCGGCAGCGACTTCGGCGGCGTGCTCGCGCTGATCCCCGGCCTGGCGGTGCTCGGCCTGCTGCTCACCGGCACCCGGATCTCCTGGGGCAGGGTCGGCCTGGTCGCGCTCGGAGCGGTCGTGGTGATCGGTGTCATCGCGGTGCTGGACTGGCGGCGCCCGGCGGCGAGCCGCTCGCACCTGGGCCGCTTCGTCCAGGAGGTCGTCGACGGCGCCGCCGGCGACACGCTCCACCGCAAGGTGATGGGCAACCTGCACTCGTTCACCACGCCGTTCACGCTGCTGATCCCGGTGGCGTTCGTCCTGCTCGTGCTCGCCGTGCGCGATCCGCTCACGTGGCGCGCGCCGGCCCTGGCCCGGGCCTTCGCGGCGGTGCCGTGGCTGCGCTCGACGCTGATCGCGTGCTGGGTGACCGCGGTGGTCGGCTACGCGGTGAACGACTCCGGCATCCAGATCCCGGCGGTGGCGCTCACGATCGCGGCACCGCTGGCGATCGCGGTGATCGCGGCCGTGGAGGCCCGCCCGCGCGTCGACTGACCAGCACCACCGCGACCAGGATCGCCGCGCCCGCCCACGGGCCGACGGTGCCGCGCACGGTGCGCTGGAGGGTGTCCACCACGTCCGGCAGCGGGACCACCCGGCCCGGGACGTAGGCGCACACCAGGAGCGTGGTGCGGGCCAGGAGCAGCCAGTCCAGCGCGGACGGGGCCAGCAGCACCAGCGGCGCCCACGCGGCCACGTCGTACCAGGGCAGGCTGTACGGGGTGGTCAGCAGCCAGGCCAGGGACAACAACGCGGCCGCGGCGGCACTGTCGCGCAGGACGTCGTCCATCGCCGCGGGCCGGGCCCGGGCGGCGGTGCGGGCCAGCAGCCACACCACCAGCGCGCCCAGCACCCAGCCGAGCAGCCCGATCAGCGAGCGCGCCGGGTCGCGCCCGAAGGCGGACTCCATCGGCTTCAGCACCAGCCGCAGCGGGACCGCGAGCGAGACCAGCTTCGTGTTCTCCCGCATCTGGTCGAACGCGCCGAGCCCGACCGGCAGATAGGTCGCCACCCCCACCGCGAGCGCCGAGCCGAGCAGCGCCGCGAGCGCGCGCGGACGCCCGCGCAGGCCCCACGCGAGGGCGAGGACGTACAACCCGAGCGACACCTTCGCCGCGCAGGCCAGGCCGACCAGGACCCCCGCGAGCACGGGCGAGCGGCGCACCGCGAGCAGCGCGCCCACCGCGAACACCAGCGCGAACGCGTCCAGATGGCCGGCGCCCACCGCGACGAACAACAGCAGCGGATTGACCGACCACAGGATCGCCACCCGCGCCCGGGCCGCCCGATCGGTGCCGGCCGCCCGCTGGAGCAGCAGCCCGGTCAGTACGAACGCCGCCGCGCCGAGCAGGGTCAGCACCAGCACGATCGTGTGCACCGAGGAGCCGCCGAGCCGGGCGGCGAGCCACTGCTCGGCCGTGGCCACCGGCCCGTACACCGACGGCACGTCCGTCCACGGCGCCTCGACCGCGCGGCCGACCGGATCCCCGTCGCGCACCAGCGTCGCGGCGGTGTCCCGATACGGGTCGCCGCCCGTGGCCGCGAGTCGGCCGTACGCGGCGTAGACCAGGTGGTCGGCCGAGCCCATCGGCGGCACGCACACCACCGCGAGCGCGGCCACCGCCCCGCCGACGGTGAGCCGACCCGGGTCCGGCGCCCAGCCGCGCCCGAGTTCGCGCAGCGCCAGACCCAGGCCGAGCGCGCCGAGCAGGGCCGACGCGAGCAGCAGCCCGGTGACCGTACCGGCGGCGGGACGGGCGGTGAACCGATACGGCGGCAACCACGACGGCCCGCCCGGCAGCGGCGGCTGGGCGGCGGAGGGCCCGAGCAGCCCGGTCAGCACGAGCAGGCCGACCGCGAGCGCGCACAGGCCGAGCGCGATACACCCAAACGGGTGTTCCACGTGAAACATCGACGGCCGACGTGCCTGGTTGCGCCGTGCGGTCACCGGTTCAGCCACGCCCGCGGATCGCCCCGGGCAGCGCCCCGGCAGCGCCCCGCGCGGCCAACGCGCGGGCCACGTGCGCGTACTGCCGGGCCCGATGGCGCTGCGCGGCGAAGTCGGTACCGGTGACCCGGTGGTGCAACTCCACCTCGACCTCCTCGACCGCGAACCCCCCGCGGACCAAGTCGATCGTCAGCCCCGTCTCCACGCCGAACCCGTCCGCGAGCGGCAGCGCCGCCTCGAACGCCTCGCGGGTCAGACAGCGCTGCCCGGACAGCGGCTGGGTCGCGGCGAACCCGCTGGCCCGGGCGATCCCGTCCCGGGCGGCGCGCACCACGAACCCGTGCCCGCCGCCGGCCCGCGCCTGCGGCGGCAACACCGCGATGGTCATCGCCGCCCTGCCGGCCCGCACCGGCTCGACCAGCGCCGCCGCGGCGGCGGCCGTACCCTCCAGGTCCGCGTCCAGGAACAGCAGGTGACGCGGGTGCTCCCGGCCCTCGCGCAGGTCGATCGCGGCGACCACGGCGGCGCCGGTCTCCATCGCCCCGGCCTTGCCGCGATTGCGGCCGTGCCGGGCGATCACCGCGCCGGCCGCCCGGGCGAGCCCGGCCGTATCGTCCGCGGACCCGTCGTCCACCACCACCACGAGATCCACGCCCGTGATCGAGCGCGCCGCGTCGACCGTGGCCGTGATCCGCCGTGCCTCGTCGTATGCCGGGATCACCACTGCCGTGTCGCCGGTCGGTGTGCCGGTCGTGTGCTCCGCCATGGCGTGATCCTACGAGTCGCTCGCCATTGATCCGGATGGCGCGGGTTCCACCCGTACTGCCCAACGCCGCGGCGCGGCGGCGTGAAGGTCCGAGGGGATGGGGGTACAACGGAAGGGAGCCACATCGCGGGTATGCTCCAGGAGATCCTGTGATCGCGGTCTCGTGACATCTGCGGAACCTCCGAGGGCCGGCCGTTCGTCGTCCTCGGTGAGGAGTGCTGGAACAGGCGCGGTGTCGATTCGGACGCGGTGCCGGCGCAGGCAGAGACCAACCGACCCAACCGCAGCGCAAACCGCAGCAACGGATGGCACAACGGTCCGCTCGGGAGCCCCCATCTCCCGCCTCGGGGCCGGTTCGCGAGGGCAACACCCGTACCGGGCGCCGTAATTCGCCACCCCTGCGCCACCTCGCGCCATGTGCCGCCAAGCGGCCTCGTCATGGTCGGCTGCGGAGTACCTGAGTATCACGCATAGTGCTTCCACGTTCACGGAAAGGAACGAGCGCATGCTGCGCGAGATCCTCGGAAGACGACGGAGGGAACGCACCGCACTGATGTCGGCCGTGCTGACGTGTGCGAGATGGCGCTGGCCCGTGGTTCCCGGCGTCGGATACGACCGCTGGTCGGGCGTGTGTCGATGTGGTGCGACCGATTGCCGCGTGCCGGGCGCCCATCCGGGTGAACCTCCCCTGCTCGCGGCCACCTGTGACGAACGAATGGCGCGTTGGTGGTGGCAGCAGTCACCGGACGCGTCGGTGATCCTGGCGACGGGTGGGCGGGTGGCGGCGTTGAGTGTGCCGTCGGAAGCCGGTGCCCGCTCGCTCGACCAACTCGCCCGGCTCGGTGTGCGTGCCGGACCGGTCGTCGCCGCGCCGGGCCGCTACGCGTTCCTGGTCGAGCCCTACGAGTTGGGCGAACTGGGCGACCTGCTGGACCGATACGGGCTCGATCGGTACGGCATGGTGCCCTCGACCCTGCGCTTCCACGGCGACGGCGGCTATCTCGCGCTGCCGCCGTCGCGGGTGCAGGGTGGCCAGTTGCGCTGGGCCCGACCACCGGCGCCGTCGGGTGATCCGACGGCGGGCGGGCCGTGGCTGCCCGCCGTGGCGGACCTGGTCCGCACGCTGGTGGACACCTGCCAACACGCCGAGCCCAGAGCCTGATCCGTACCGGCCGATCCGTACAGCCCGATCCGCGGAACCCGAACCCGGGTGCGAAAAGGGCGCGCCGTCACGCGGTGGAGTGATCGTTGTGGCGTAACCGCAACATGTGGTGATCGCTGCACGTCGTGGCGGCGCGATAGGCTCGGCGCGCCGATCATTCCGGCCCCGTTCCGCACCGAAGTCCCGCTCGTCGGGCCGGATGTGGAAGGGGGCTTCGCGCGCTAGGAGACACCATGCAGCGCCCACGCACCGGTCACGTCCGCACCGTGGCCCTGGGCGCGGTCGTGGGCCTGTGCCTCGTCGTCCCGCTCGCCGCCGCCTCCGCGGACTCGGTGGGCTCGGACAAGGGCCGCCACACCGCCGACTCGGGACCGAGTACCCGCCCGAGCGCGAACAAGGCCGCCGACTTCGGCAACGGTGTCGCCGAGGGCGACCGTTCCGGCTCGGCCGGACTGCTGGAGCTACTCGGCGGCAAGCCCGCCACCAAGTCCGGGACTCCCGCGCCCACTTCGCCGGCCGCCGGCACGGAGAGCGTGTGCGGCAAGGCGATCGACGGTCCCAAGGGCGTCCGGGCGCAGACCTGTGTCGAGCGCGACGGCTCGGAGGCCTGGGGTCGGGTCTACTACCGAAACCCCACGCCCGACCCGCTGTTGCTGGTGATGAGCGTGCTCCAGCCCGGCGGCACCACGCTGCGGGTGACCTGCGCGGTCGAGCCCAAGGACACCGAGGGCCGCTGCGACAGCCCGCGTGTGCGCACCGCCAAGAGCCTCGACGGCTGGTCCGCGGTGGCCGAGTTGGCTTCCAAGGACGGCCTGAACAAGCTGCTCCGTGCGGGGTCGGCGACCGCTCAGCGCTGAACCCGCGGTACCGCGACACCCCGGTCCGGCGGCACGCCGAATACGACCGGGGCAGCGACCGACGAATGCGGAGAATTCACCGTGGAACGGCGAAGAAATTCCGGCCGGTCGCTGCGGAAAACGCGCGGCCCGAAAGCGGAAAAGGCCCGGAAAATCGAAGGGCCCGGCCGCTGAAGACGGGGGATGCATCAGCGACCGAGCTGCTTCAAAGGTAACAACAAGCCGGCGGATCTCCAATCCGGGGCCCTCGTCGGCCGGTCGTGACCGAGCCCGCACGCCCGATTGCCGGACGTGCGGGCGATTTTCGGACCGGCGCCGACGCGGGCGCGCCGGCCGGATCCGGTCCGCTATCGACCGGCCGGAACCATCTCCTCGCGCGGGTCCTCCTTGGTGCCCGGCGAGTCGCCGACGGGTCGCTCGGGCGGGTCCACCGCCACGTGCGGCAACACCCGGTCGAGCCATCCGGGCAACCACCAGTTGGCCCGGCCGAGGAGATGCATCAGGGCGGGGACGAGCAACATGCGCAGGATGAACGCGTCCAGCGCGACCGCGCCCGCCAGGCCGAGCCCGGCCATCATCGCGCCGCGGTCGCCGCTGAGCACGAACGAGGAGAACACGAAGATCATGATGAGCGCGGCCGAGTTGATCACCCGCCCGGTGCCGGCCTGACCCACGCGTACCGCCCGGGCGTTGTCGCCGGTGTGCAGCCACTCCTCGTGCATCCGGCTGACCAGGAACACCTGGTAGTCCATCGACAACCCGAACAGCAGCGGCAGCATGATGACCGGCAGGAAGGAGATGATCGGCCCCTCCTTGCCCAGCCCGAGCAGGTCCATCCCCCAGCCCCACTGGAAGATCGCGACCAGCAGGCCGAACGACGCGCACGCGGCGATCAGGTTCATCAGCGCGCCGGTCAGCGGTACCAGCACGCTGCGGAAGGCGATCAGCATCAGCAGCGCGCCCAGCCCCACGATCAGGGCGATGAACCCCGGCATACGGTCGCCGACCACGGCGGCGAAGTCCTTCTGCAACGCGGTCTCGCCGCCGATGTGCACCTTCAGCGTGCTGCCCTCGGCGGCGGCGGGCACGGTGCGGTCGCGCAGGGTGTCGATCAGCTTGTCGGTGGCCTCGGCCTGCGGCGAGGTCGACGGCACGACCTGGATGGCCCGGGTCTGGGCGGCGAGGCCGCCGGCGTCGGCGGGCACCGGCGCCTCGACTACGCGCACCACGCCGGGGGTGCGGCGGACGTCGGCGATCAGCGTGTCCAGCGCCTGCCGGTCCTGCGGACCGTGCAGCTCGGCGACCATCAGCAGCGGCCCGTTGAAGCCCGGACCGAAGCCCTCGGCGAGCATGTCGTAGGCCTGTCGCACGGTCTGGGAAGTGGGCTGATTGCCCTGGTCGTTGGCGCCGAGCCGGAGCGACAGGGCCGGGATCGCCAGCAGCCCCATGACCACCAGCGCGACCAGACCCAGGGTGCGGGGGCGACGCTGCACCAGGCGGGCCCAGCGCGCGGCGGTGCGCCCGACCTCCTCGCTCGGCAGGGCTGTGCCGGCCGCGGACCGCTCGGCCGACTGCCGGCGTTCGCGGCGGCTGAGCACACGCGGGCCGAGCAGGCCGAGCAGCGCGGGCAGCAGCGTGGAGGAGGCGAGCACGGTGAGCACCACGACGAGCGTGGTGCTGATCGCGATGCCGTCGAACAGGGTGATGTCGACGGTGAACAGCGCGAGCAGCGCGACGCACACCGTGCCGCCGGCGAACACCACGGCCCGGCCCGAGGTGTCCAGCGCCCGCACCGCCGCCTCGTCGGGCGTGAGGCCCGCCTTGAGGCCGTTGCGATGCCGCGTCACGATGAACAGGGCGTAGTCGATGCCCACGCCGAGCCCGATCAGGCTGCCGAGGAGCGTCGCGGTCTCGGGGATGTCGGTGACGTGGCTGAGCAGGATCACCGACGCGATCCCGGTACCGACCGCGAACACCCCGCTGATCAGCGGGAGCAGCATCGCGAACAGGGACCCGAAGGCGAGGAAGAGGATGATGCCCGCCGCGACCACACCCACCGCCTCGGCGAGTCCGGCCGGCGGTTCCTGAGCGGCCTCGATCGCGGGTCCGCCGAGTTCGACGCGCAGTCCGGGCGCCCGAGCCGCCTCGGCGCGGTCGATCAGGTCCTTGAGATTTCCGGTCTCCAACTCGAACTGCTGCTTGACGAAGGTGACCTGGGCGAACGCGATCCGGCCGTCCTTGCTGACCTGGCCGGCGCCCTCCGCGTCGTAGGGGCCGACCACCCGGCCGACGTCGGGCATCCGCGCGATGTCGGCGAGCAGCGCGGTCATCCGGTCGCGGACCGCGGCGTCGTGCACGCTGCCCCGCTCGGTCTGCCACACCACGTTGTCCACATCGCCGGAGGCGTCGGGGAAGGCCTTCTGCAGGCGCTCGTACGCGGTCGAGGATTCGGTCCCGGGAATCTTGAACACGTTCGAGTACGCGCTGCCCGCGGCCGCGCTCGCCGCGACCGTGCCGAACAGCGCGGCCGCCCACAGCAGCAGCACCGTCCACCGATGTTTGAGACACCATCGCGCCCAGGCGGCCATGGTCGATTCCTTCCTCGTGTGGGCCTCGCGGCCCGGTCGTGCGTCCTGGGCCCAGACTGGTTCGGCGCGATGGGTCGCTCGGCGGGCGCACGGTCGACTCACAGGAAGCTCTCAAGCTGTCCCATGGGGTTCCGCAAACTTCCCCCGGATACTGGGCACATGAGCAGCAGCCAGCAGCGCGCGGGCGCCACGGTCCTGGTCGTCGAGGACGAGCCGAGCATCGCCGACGTCCTGGCGATCACCCTGCGCTTCCACGGGTTCGAGGTGGTCACGGCCGACGGTGTGCACGCGGCGCTGGCCGCGGCCCGTACGGCGCGGCCCGACGTGGTGCTCCTCGACATCTCGCTCCCCGACGGCGACGGACGCCAGGTGTGCCGCGTGCTGCGCGCCGAACGACCGGAGATCGCGGTCGTGTTCCTCACCGCCCGGGACTCGCCCGCCGACGTGGTCAAGGGGCTCACCCTCGGCGGCGACGACTACATCACCAAGCCGTTCAACGTCGACGAGCTGGTCGCCCGCACGCGTGCGGTGCTGCGGCGCACCCGGCCGACGCCGGACGAGAGCACGCCGCCGCCCCCGCCGCCGCCCGTACTGCGACACGGCGACCTGGAGTTGGACGAGGCGACGTACACCGCGCGCCGGGGCGGTCGCGGCGTGGAGCTGACCCCGACCGAGTTCGCGCTGCTCCGCCACCTGATCCGGCACGGCGACCGGATCGTGCCGAAGGAGCAACTGCTGCGCGAGGTGTGGCGGTACGAGCACGTGGTGGAGTCGACGGTGGTGGAGACGTACATCTCCTACCTGCGCCGCAAGCTCGACCCGCTCGTGCCGGACGGGCCGCCGCTGATCACCACGCGGCGGGGTGTGGGCTACGGGCTGCGCCGGACGGCGGACCGCGGGGCATGAGCGGCGGGCGCGGAACAGAGAGCTGCGACGAGATCGTTCCGCCGGGTTCGCGGGGGCGGGGGTTCCTGCGCCGGGCCCGGCAGCGTCCGCACATCGTCGCCATGCGGGCGCACCTGGCGCTGAGCAGCATCGCGGTGCTCGCGATCGGACTGGCGCTGCTGATCTGGTTCAGCATGATGGGCATTCGGCACTACCTGGAGTCCCGGGTCGACGAGGACCTGACCGCGGGCCGGACCGGCATCGAGCGGGTCGGCATCGACATGGCGAAGTTGTCCCTGCTGTCCTCGACCGCGAGCCTTCGTGAGGCGCTGATGTCGGCCGGCCTCGACGGCAAGACCTTCGCGGTGGTGGACGCGCGGGGCACCGCCCTGCCGGTGGGCGTCCGGGCGCCCGACGCCCTGCAGCGGGCCCTGGCAGCGGTGGTCCGCGAGCCGGGCGACCCCTCGTGGCACGACGAACCGCGCGCCATCTCGCTCGCGGGCGAGCCCTACCGGGTCGTCTCGGCACGCCTGGGCGACGGCAACTACATCCTCTTGGCCCGCTCGACCGAGGACGTCGACGGTGTGGTGGACAAGGTGGTCCACTTCGAACTGCTGGCCGGAGGCGCACTGTTGGTGCTGCTGGGCGCGTTCATGTACTTCGGTGCCCGGTGGCGGTTGCGACCCCTGGAGGACATGGTCGAGACCGCGTCGGGCATCGCCGAGGGCGGTCCGGACCGGCCCGACCTGTCCGCGCGAGTGGGTACGCGCAAACGTTCGTTCAGCGAGGTCGAGCAGTTGCGGACCGCGTTGAACGCGATGTTGCAGCAGGTCGAGTCGGCGTTCGAGATCCGCGAGCACGCGGCGTCGCACCTCAAGCGGTTCGTGGCCGACGCGTCACACGAGCTGCGGACGCCGCTGGCGGCGATTCGCGGCTACCTGCAGCTGTACGAGAAGGGCATGCTGGTGTCGGAGGAGGAGCGCACCCGGGCCCTGGGCCGGATGGCGGCCGAGGCCGAGCGCATGGCCCGGCTGGTGGACGAACTGCTGGCGCTGGCCCGGCTGGACCAGCGCCCCCGGTTGTTGTCGCGGCCGATCGACCTGGTGGGCGTGGTGCGCGACGCGGTCGCCGACCTGAGCGCGCAGCAACCGGACCGGCCGGTGCATGTGGACACACCGGAGGCGTGTGTGGCGCTGGCCGACGAGACGACGCTGCGCCAGATCGTCGGCAATCTGCTGGCCAACGTGCGGACGCATACGCCGGTGTCCGCGGCCGTGCACGTGTCGGTGTCCGAAAGCGGGGGTGAGGACGACGGCGGGGAGTGGCGGGTCGTGTTGCGGGTGCGCGACGAGGGACCGGGGATGCGGCCGCAGGACGCCGAGCGCATCTTCGACCGCTTCTTCCGGGCCGCGCGGGAGCACGGTGCGAACGGTACGGCGGGCGGCGCCGGCGCCGGCGCGGCCACGGGCAGCGGGCTGGGCATGGCCATCGTGTGGGCGGGCGTGGCCGCCAACCGGGGCGAGGTGCGGATCGAGACCGAGCCGGGGGCGGGCCTGACGGTCGTGGTCGAGCTGCCGGCGGCGGCCGGGGAGGCACGGTCGCAGGACGGCGGGTCGTCATCCGGGACGAAGCCGGAGGCCGTCGGGGTGAAGGGCGAGGGGACCGGGGGGAAGGGCACGGTCGTGGGCTCGCCGACGCTGGTGCCCCGAGTCGCGGAATCCGGCTAGCCCGCCGTCCGGTGTTCCGCGTGGCGGGCGCGGATGTACCCGAGCACCCGGATCGGAGTCGATCCGGGTGCTCGGGTAGGGGTTTGCCTCGGGTCAGTTCAGGGTGATCTGGCGGTTCAGCAGACCGTTGCGGGCGCTGCGCTGACGCGGCGTCAGCGGGCTGGTGTCCGCCATCGCCGCGGCCAGACGCTCGCCGAACTCGCGGGCCGGCTTCTCCACGTCCTCGGCGGACATCGAGGTCGGCAGGTCCCACACCGGGACGAGCAGCCCGTGCGCGCGGAACGAGCCGACGAAGCGGGTGCCCTCGCCCAGGCTCGACTCGCCGGCCGCGTGCAGCCGGGCGATCGCGTCGAGCAGTTCCTCCTCCGCGTGCGGCATCACCCAGCGCAGGTGGTTCTTCTCGGTGGTGCCGCACCAGTACGCGGCGTCGACCGAGGTCAGCCGTACGGTCGGCATCGCCGCGGCGTTCGCCCGCTCCAGCGACGCGCTCACCTCGGCGTTCATCGCGGTCGGGTCGTCCACCCAGAAGTCGAAGCCCTCGTGGACGGTGATCTCCAGCGGGTGGGACAGGTCGAGCAGGTCCTGGAGGCGGTCGCCCGACTCGGGCAGCGGGCCGGGGGCCACCGACGTACCGTCCTCCTGCGCGAGCGCGCGCTCCAGCGCGTGCGCCAGGTCCCGGGAGACGTCGCCCGAACTGGTGTGCGTCTGCAGGCCGACCAGGATGGTGCCGTCGGCGCGACGCAGCGCGGGCCAGGCCATCGGCAGCACGGTCGCAAGGGTGACGGTCTGCTCGGCGTGCTCGCCGGTGAGCTTGAGCTGTGCGGTCGCGGCCGGGACCAGCTCGCGCAGCGCGATCCAGTCGCACTCGTTCGGCAGTCCCTGGAAGGGACGCAGGACGAGCGTCTCGGCGGCGGAGGCCGCCTCGCGCCCGTGACACGCCTTGTACCGGCGGCCCGAATTGCACGGGCAGGGTTCGCGACCGCCGACGGCCGGGACGGATCCCGTGGCGGCTGCGGTCTGGGTCTTGTTGCCGGTGTGGCCCTTCAGCGCGGCCTTCTTGCCCATGCTGCGGTCTCTCCGCCTCGGTGTCGGGGGGATGGTGGTCGACGACTCACCGGATCCGAGGGTACTGAGTTCCGCGGGCATGGGGTGACGCTCGAACACGCGGCCGAGGGGACGGGTGGTCGGGACGGTCGGGGGCGGGTCGGTCGGGCGGGTCAGTCGAGGGGGTCCACCGCGTCCAGGTCGAATTCGTCCCAAAGGCGGTCGGCGGCGCTCGACTCGATCGGAACCAGCGCCCACACGGTGACCTCGTCGGGGGTGCCGCGCACGCCCCAGTCGGCGGCGAGGGTGCCGATGATCGACAACCCTCGGCCGCCGTGCGCGCTCAGGGACGGACTGGCCTGGCGCGGGCGGGTCGAGCTGCCGCCGTCGGTGACCTCGATGGCGAGGAGGCCGTCGGGGCGCACCCACCACGCGGCGCGGACGTTGCCGGAGGGCAGCGCGCGGGCGTGCCGCAGCGCGTTGCTCAACAATTCGGAGAGGATCAGCACCGCGTCGTCCACGACACCCCGGGCGATGCCGCGGTCGTCGAGGTCGGTGGCGAGACGGTGCCGAGCCGCGGACACCCCGACCGGAGCGTGCGGTACCAACACCGCCGCGGAATCGGGCACCCCACGGGCCACGACCATTGCCACCCCCGGCCTCCTTCGTGCACACGCCTGCCTCGCGCACATGTCTCGCGCGTCGGGCTTGAGATGCCCGATGCCGGCGGACGGGAAACGGCGGCGCGGCACGCGCTCCGACTCGCCCAGGGGCGTATAGGGGTATGCGATCCCGCCAAGTCGGATATAACGCCGCGAAAGGCTACCAGCGTACGCCCCCCAATAGGGGCTAACCGGACACCTGGGCCAGGACCTGTCGTGGCCGATTCGTGATGATGGCATCCACGCCGAGTCGCAGGCACAGCTCGACGTCCTCGGGGGTGTCCACGGTCCACACGTGCACCCGGTGCCCGGCCCGGTGCAGGCGGGCGACGTAGCGCGGATGGGCCCGGACGATGTCGATGCTGGGGCCGGCGATCCGCACCTCGCGGGGCAGCGTGCCGTCGCGGTAGAGCAGCGGGACGTGCTCCATCAGGAACACGGTGGGCAGCGAGGGCGCCATCAGCCGCATCCGGCGCAGGGAAAGCTGGGAGAAGCTCATCACCCGGATCAGCGACGGGTCCTCGTCGGCCGGCTCGGCCAGGCCGAAGCGCTCCAGCAGGTCGACCAGGCGGCGCTCGACCAGGCCCGCGTACCGGGTGGGGTGTTTGGTCTCGATCGCCAGGCGCACCGGGCGCGGCGCGTCGACCACGAGTTCGAGCAGGCGTTCCAGGGTGAGAACGGAGGTGCGGTCCCAGTCGGGCGCCTCCGGCTCGTCCGGGTGTTCGCGGTCGACGCCGGATTCCCGGCCGGATTCCTTCCAGGAGCCGAAGTCGAGCGCGGACAACTCCGCGAGCTCCAGCGTCGAGACGATGCCGCGGCCGTTGGAGGTGCGGTCGACCTTGCGGTCGTGGACGCAGACCAGGTGGCCGTCGGCGGTCAGCCGGATGTCGCATTCGAGTGCGTCGGCGCCGTCCTCGATGGCCTGGAGATAGGCCGCGAGCGTGTGCTCGGGGACGGTGTCGGAGGCGCCTCGGTGGGCGACGACCTGCACGTTGGCGCGCAGTGGGCGCGCTCCGGTGGTGGACACGCCACAATCGTGCCATCCCGAGGTGAGCGTGGGGTGACGCCGGGATGTCGAGCCGTGGCGCGGGTCGCGGATCGGCTTCGCCGGGGCCGAGGATCGGTCTGCGCCACGCCGCGGACGGTGGAATTTCCGCCGGTTTCCGCGCCGTTTCGGTTCCGGTTCGGGCGGTCCGACCTGCGTGGATAACCCCGGGATAAGGGACGTGGGCGGCCCGGGCCGTCGGCGCTTACGGTGTTCAGACAGCCTGTCGGGAAGTCTGTGACCAACAACTATTCCGAAGTGTGTGGGAGGAAGACCGTGAGTGACGATCGCGACGTGACCGGCGAAGTCGGTTCACCGGTGCCGGGGGAGGCCCACGGATCGTCTCCCGCCACACCGCAGCCGGCTCACCCGGAGGGGCGGTCCGACGTGTCGGCGGAGCCGGAGTTCCGGGCCGAGGTGCCGGCCAAGCCGGTGCAGGCGCCCACCGTGGGGCAGCCGCAGGGCGAGGCGGTGCCGCCGACGCCGGTCGGGCCGCCGACCGCGCAGCTGCCGCCGACGGGCGAGCCGGGCGCCGAGGTGCCAGCGGCGTTCGCGGCTGGGTCGGGTGCGGGAGGTGCGGGGGCTCCGCCGTTCGGGACGGGTGGTGCCTATCCCGGCTACCCGGGCTACCCGGGCTTCGGTGCGCCGCCCAAGCCGAAGCGCCGCCCCTCGGGGATCCTGGTCGCGGCCGTGGTGGCCGCGCTGCTCGCCGGCGGGGTCGGCGGCGGCGTGGGCGCGTGGATCGTGGACCGCGACGACAAGCCGTCCTCGGCCGGCGTCAGTCCGTCCTCGTCGCCGGTGGACCCGGCTTCGCTGAACCGCTCGCCCACGAGCGTGGCGGGCATCGCCAAGCAGGCGGTCCCCAGCACGGTGACGATCAAGACCAAGGGCAAGGTGTCCGGGCAGGGCACCGAGACCGGCACCGGGGCCGGCTTCGTCTACGACAAGCAGGGCCACATCCTCACCAACAACCACGTGGTGTCGCTGGCCGCCGCCGGGGGCGAGCTGTCGGTGACCTTCTCCGACGGCACCACCAAGCCGGCCAAGATCGTCGGCCGGGCCGAGGGGTACGACCTCGCCGTGATCAAGGTCGACGACATGCCGGCGAGCGTGCAGCCGCTGCCGCTCGGCGACAACGACAAGGTCGCGGTCGGCGACCCGGTGATCGCGATCGGCGCGCCGTTCACCCTGTCCAACACGGTGACCACGGGCATCGTGAGCGCCAAGGACCGCCCGGTGGCCTCCGGGGACCAGCAGAAGGTCTCCTACATGAACGCGATCCAGACCGACGCGGCGATCAACCCCGGCAACTCCGGCGGCCCGCTGCTGAACGCGGCCGGCGAGGTGATCGGGATCAACTCGGCGATCCGCTCCACCGGTGGCGGTGGCCAGTCCCCGTTCGGCCAGCAGCAGGAGTCCGGCAGCATCGGCCTCGGCTTCGCCATCCCGATCAACCAGGCCCGGTGGGTCGCCGACACCCTGATCCAGGGCAACAAGCCGGTCTACGCGCAGATGGGCATCCTGCCCGACTCGCGCTACACCGGCACCGGCGCGCAGATCGTTGCCCAGAGCCCCAACGGCCAAGACCCGGTCACCGCCAACGGCCCCGCCGCCAAGGCGGGCCTGAAGGCCGGCGACGTGATCACCAGGCTCAACAACCGCGCGATCGGCTCCTACGAGGACCTGTTCAGCGAGATCTGGAGCCACCGCCCGGGCGACAAGGTCAAGGTCACCTACCAGCGCGACGGCAAGGAGGCCACCACCGAGGTCACCCTGGGCCAGCGCGTGGGCGACAACTGACCCGCCGCCCTCCGAACGTGTCGGCCCGGAATCCCCAGTGATCCCACGCATCGCTCATGAGAGACTGATGCGGCCCGCACCCGACCAGGGTCGCGGCACTGGAGGACTCGCCTAGTGGCCGATGGCGGCAGTCTTGAAAACTGCTAGCAGGGGTGACTCTGCTCGTGGGTTCGAATCCCACGTCCTCCGCTGACCTGCAGAAATGCGGAGATGAGAGACCGCCGGCGCGCGGCTCGGGACCTACGGTGTGCCCGAGGTGTGCCCGGCGGTTTTCTCGTTGGCGCGCGGGATGAACTGCTCGGCGGCTTCGGCAGCCGCAGCGGCGACCTCCTCGTAGAGCGTCGCGTCCGGGTGTCCGGGACGATGAACTCGACACGCTGGAGCGTGTGGTGGAACTTCGCTTCGGCGGCATCGGGCGTATATC
This sequence comes from Embleya australiensis, assembly GCF_051903075.1. Classification (NCBI taxonomy): domain Bacteria; kingdom Bacillati; phylum Actinomycetota; class Actinomycetes; order Kitasatosporales; family Streptomycetaceae; genus Embleya; species Embleya australiensis. Next base: position 3,706,447 of record NZ_CP182422.1, on the reverse strand, counting down.
CGACACGCCGAAGCTTGGCGGGATTCCACGCGAGCACCAGGTGGCGCAGCCGTGCTCGCGGACGGGGCCGGCATGGTCTGCCTGCCGAACTCGTTGGCGATCGCGCACTCCAGGGCGTGATCGTCCCGTATGCCGTGCTGCACCTCCTGGAGGGCGACGAGGTCCAGGTCCATGGCCCGCAGGACTGCCATCTACGAAGGGAAGCGATCACCGCCTCCGTTCAAGAGGTTGTAGGTGCCCACGCGCCTGGTGGAACCCTGCGTCGCCCCTTCCTTCCTGGTCGTTGCGTTACGGCGGAACCTTCGGAACGCCGAGTACTCCCGGGCGAAGTCGTCGAGGGCCGCCGTCTCGGTGTCGCACCCGTCCTCACCGGACGGTGCGCTCATCGCTTCGCACCGCCTCCTCCGCGAGCAGCGGATCGATGCGCGTCCGCAGCGTGTCCGCGTAGGCCGCAAAGTCCCGAGCCCCGACGCCCAAGTTGCCCAGGTCCGCCCGCGCAGCGTCGAGCCGGCGGTGCAGCTCGTGGTAGCGCACGTGCACGTCCCACCACTCTGTGACCGCCCAGTACCCGGCCCGGATCCGCTCGAAGGCGGCCGGTCGGCGGGCGCAGAGCGCTCTCGGCGTTCTGCTCGACCCGGCCGCCAGGTGTTGTGGGCCCTCCACGTACAGGGGTTCTCACGCGGCGGCACCGCCCGCTGCGGGGAACGTGCACCACGTACACGACCCCTCGCGCCCCCAGGCGCTGGTGAGGGCCTCGACGATGACCAGGCCGCGACCGTCTTCCGCGTCGGCGTCGAAGGGCTGAGCCGAAGGCAGGGTTGTGGAAGGCGAGTGGTCGTCCACTTCGATGCGGATCTCTCCCGACTCTTCACATACGAGTAGGAACGTCACTGTGCCAGCCTTGCCGTGGCGGATTGCGTTCGTCACCAGCTCACTCACGACCACGCCGACCTCGTGAACGACGCTGCTGTCTTGGTTGCCGCAGAAGCGGAGTTGAGTACACGCGAGGCTTCGCATCTGGCTCGCGCGCTTGGGATAGGGCACGAACTCGACCTGCACGCGCCCGCGTTCCATCAAGGTGGTGGGTGAGCAGGCGGGTGGCGGATCAGTCGGGCGGTCCACCTCCGATAGCAGCCGTTGAAGCACAATCCTTCGCCTCCGAGAGAGCGCGTCGAGGCGAGACCGGCGCCGTGGAAGGCGCCGGAATCGTCCTCTGGGGAATGAAGAAGGTCATGAGAGATCGGCGGCGGGAGCACGTTCGACGTCACGTGGCTCGGCTGCGCTCGGGCAGCCCTCGGTCGATGCACAGCCGGAGGATCCGGTTCTTCGCTGGGAGAGCGCAGCCGGTGCGGCTCGTGGGCGGGTTGCTGCGCTTTCCAGCGGGGCTCGTCAGTGTTGGCGGCCGAGCAGGATGTGGGGATAGCCGCGGTGGACGCGGTCGCCGAGCGTGGACTTGAGACCTTCGATGAAGGTGTCGATGTGTCGGGTGGCCTCTTCGACGGAGTCGGCTTCGCCCTTGAACTCGAACTCGACGTAGGAGCCGGCCCCGGCGACGGTGTCGATGCCGATGGCGAGGTCGTCCGTGGTCCATTCTCGGCGGGTCTTGTCCACGGTGATCAGTTCGGTGAAGTCCAGGGCGGCGAGGGTGCGCCTGACGGCTTCGGGGTCGGCGATCGAGGTCTCGTACTCGTCGCAGTGGGTCTTGACGGTGGCGTCGAGGGGCAGCCAGCGTTTGAAGTTCAGTGAGGCCCTGCCGTCGTCTTCGATGCGGACCCGCAGCCAGTCGGAGACCACGTCGGGGGCGAGGAAGTCCTTGTGGGGCGCGTTGAAGTACGCGTCGATCTGACGGGTTGCCCGGCCGCGCTCGGCCCCCAGCGCGTCGAGTTCGTCGATCAGCGAGCGAGGGGCGGGGAGTTCGTATTTCTGCTCGACCTCGGTGTATTTCATGCGGGCACCTCCGGGCGCCATCCAAGTACGGAGAAGGGGTCGTTCTTGAGGTGGAGGCGGATGATCTCGGCGCTGTAGTCCATGAGCGGCCGGGGAAGGTCGTCGACCGGGGCGAAGATCATGTCCGTGCAGTAGCGGGGTTCGGTGTTGGTCGGGGTGCCGGTCCAGGCGCGGGCGATGAAGCCGAAGCCGACGCGGGCGTCGCCGTGCGGGGGGCGGTGATGGGTGACGCCGACGAAGTCGAGGGCTTCGAGCGGGACGTCGAGGCCGGTCTCCTCGTGGAGTTCGCGGGCGGCGGCGGTGAGGACGTGTTCCCCGTCTTCGACGTGCCCGCTGGGCAGGCACCATTGGCCGCCGGCGTAGATGTCGCCGGCGCGTTGAAGCAGCAGGAGCTTCCCTTCGGTGTCCGGGACCAGGACGAGGACGTCGACGGGACTGCGGTGCCTGTGCGGGGTGAGGTTGTTCACCCGGGCAGATTAGGCGCGTCGAAATCAGCCGTCGGCCGCCTGACGCAGTCGTACTGCGAGTTCGGTTCGCAACGCTCCGAGGGATTCACGCACGAGGGTGAAATCGTCGGGGTCGAGCGGTGGACCGAGGCAGTGCACGTCGGTCTCGATCTGGCCGGCGGAGCGGAAGCCGACGAGGACGGGGGCGTCCGGAGCGTGGGCGAGGACGTAGCGGAGGGCGACGCGGGCGAGCGCCTGGGTGGTGTTGCCGAAGCGCTCCCGGATTGGGGTCAATGCGTCATGGACGAGCCGGAGGTTCTCGGGGAGGAACCGCAGGTCACGACTGCGGTGGTCTTCGCGACTGAACCGTCGTGGGGCGTCGGGGGGTCGTGGGCTCCGATGAGCAGGCCCTGCCCCAGGGCCTGCTTGACCACGACGCCCACCCCTCTTTCTTTGGCGAACGCGAAGATGTCGGTCTCGTCGTTGCTGTATAGCGGGCTGAGGAGGTTGTGGCGCACGGACAGCACGTCGGGTCGGATCGCCTCGAATCGGTGCAGGAAGCGACGGGTCTCCTCGGCCCGGTGGTCGTCGCCGTGCGCCCATTCGACGGAGAACTCGTGGGGCGCCCGCATGCCGATCGCCTTGATCGAGCCGTCTTGACGAAAAGCCTGCATCTGCCGGACGGTGTGGGTGAGATGCATGTCGTTCGGACCGAAGTCGTCGCTGTGCAGGAAGTAGAGGTCCAGCCGATCGGTACCGAGGTTTCGCAGAGTGGTGCGGAGCTGGTGGTGCATCTGTTCGGGTTCGTAGGGGTGTGCGCCCGTGCCCGCGAAATACCCGACCTTGCTGCTGACCGTCACCGATGACGGGGGACCGCCGCGAGCAGACGGCCGAGGAGCCGTTCGGATCGGCCGAGTCCGTACACGTCGGCTGTGTCGAACAGGGTGATACCCAGCTCGTACGCGCGGACGAGAGCCGCGTACGCGGACTCCGGGTCCACATCGTCCAGCCGATGAAGACCCCGCCGTTGGTGGCGCGTCCGCCGATGGTCCGGCAGCCGGCGCCGAGAGCGGAAAGGTGCCGCCGCTCCAACAGAGTGGGCTGAGTGGGCTTGATGTGCGGTTCCGTTCGGTCGGGCCTTGTCGGGGGTGAGATCGCGGTTGTCAGGTGCCGCACGGATCCGAGGCGTTGATGAGCTCCCACCCCCTGGCGGCGCGCCATCGACGGTGTTCGGCTTCGAGCACGGTGGCGTGGATCTCCGCCAGGTCGGCGCCCACCTGCGGGGCGGCGACGGCCATCCGCTCGCGCAGTAGGGAGAGTTCGGCATCCACCAGACGGCGCAACCGGGCGTCGAGCAAGTCTCGGGCGGCGGGGGTGCGGGTCTGTCCCGTCTCGCGGGCCGCGTCGAGCATGCCCCCCAAGACTGTGTACGCGGAGTTCTTGATCACCGCTCGTGCCCGTCGAACCGCTCGGCGGGGGTCGCCGTCGAGGACCTTCTCCAGTGACTTGAGCGTGTAGTCGAACGCGAAGTTCCGATCGATCCACAACTGCGCCCACGTGCTCCACAGGCCGATGCGCCAGTCGGCGAACTCGGCGTCGCGTCGGCCCATCGAGGGGCGCACAGCGCCCGCGAGTCCGGCCTTGGCGACTTGGTGGGTGTACGCGGCGCCGATGAGGCACTCCATCGACACGAGCATGTAGATGCCGCTGTGGAAGAGACGGCCGGTGCTGTTTGCTTCGACGAACGCCCGATCGCGGACAGCGTCGACGATCTGCTCCGGAACCACACGGTGATGACGGCCGGCACCACGACGAACACCGTCCCCGAAGCCGCCACGCTCCACGTCGACGCCCGAGCCTGGTTTCGTGTTGAGCTCGAACGCGTCGATGACGCCATCCGCAGACTCGCACCCCACCTCGTCGACGCCTGGCTCACCATCACCGGCGGCATCAACCGCCACCCCTTCGAACCCGCAGCCGCCCGAGCTCTCCTCGAACACGCCCGAGCAGCGGCCCGATCCCTGGGACTTCCCGAACCAGCTGCGGGCGCTCCGACGGCAACTTCACCGCCGCCCTTGGCATCCCCATCCTCGACGGCCTCGGCGCCATCGGCGCCCGCCCCCACGGCCGGAACGAACACGTACTCATCAACACCATGCCCGACCGCGCGGCTCTCTTGGCCCGTGTGCTGGAGCTTTGCATCTCCGCGACACCTCTGCCCTGAAGCCCAAACCGCGATTAGCGCGTCCACTGGGCAACTTGCGCAGAAATAAGCTTTGAGTGAGGTAGCTAACGTGGCGTAGAGGGCCTGCTGACATGGCGCAACACGCGAGTGCAATGTTCCAACAGGTCAGTGCAGGAACTGTCCCAGACAGGAGATGGCACCTACCAACAGCCCTAACACGCCCAGAACGACCTGCCACCGCTCAGGCCCTGTCCACCGCTGCCGCTTGGCAACATCGACGTCAACCATCTCTCCCCTAGGAAATCAAGCTGGTTGTCCAGCTCGGCTTCGTGAGCCGGACCCTGCCTCTCCAACGATTACAGGGGTGCCGAGTCACGCCGGCTACGTCAGCACGATCGTGCACGGGCAGGTGGCGGGGTTGCACCGCGTGCCTGCAACTGAATGATCGATTAAAGAAGTTCCGAACATCCCCATGTGCGGCGGGGCAGGAAGCAACCGTTTTGTCGATTACGGCCGCCGAGGGAGCATCCCCACAGGCGTGTGGGGAGCAAGGTTAGGCACCCCTGTAATCGGGGCCATCCCCGCGTGTGCGGGGAGCAGCACGAAACATGTCTCAGATTCAGGACAAGTTTAGGACTACCCCCGCGTGCGCGGGGAGCAGGAAAGCAAGCCGGCCCACCAGACCCGCATCGAGGGACCATCCCCGCGTGCGCGGGGAGCAGCAGGTCGCGCAGCTGACCGGTTTCGTGTTTGCGGGACCATCCCCGCGTGCGCGGGGAGCAGACGAAGGCGACGAGCACGTACGCCGCTGCGTCGGGACCATCCCCGCGTGCGCGGGGAGCAGAAGGCTCCTCGACCGGGCCCCTACGGCGTGTCGGGACCATCCCCGCGTGCGCGGGGAGCAGCTCTTGGTCAACTCGCTCGCGACGGAGACCACGGGACCATCCCCGCGTGCGCGGGGAGCAGGGCCGGCGCGAACCGAGGTGTCCCGCAACACTGGGACCATCCCCGCGTGCGCGGGGAGCAGGAGGGTGGCGTATCCGCTGTCCCACAACGCCAGGGACCATCCCCGCGTGCGCGGGGAGCAGACGGGTCCGCAATCGCCCAGACCTCATGGCGGGGGACCATCCCCGCGTGCGCGGGGAGCAGTCGCGTCGGCCACCGGGATGTCCCGCACCACCGGGACCATCCCCGCGTGCGCGGGGAGCAGGCGCTGGCGGAACATCGAGAGCCAGCGCTTCTGGGACCATCCCCGCGTGCGCAGGGAGCAGTCCTGGGTGAACTCCGCTCGCAGGTCGACGCCGGGACCATCCCCGCGTGCGCGGGGAGCAGGGGTGGGGGAACCCCGCCGTGGACCACATCCCGGGACCATCCCCGCGTGCGCGGGGAGCAGCTTCCTCCCGGGCCTGCTTGGAGTAGCGCGCGGGGACCATCCCCGCGTGCGCGGGGAGCAGGCTCGATGACCTGGGGATTTAGGGCGTGGGGGTCAGATATTTGACCAGTTTCACCGCATTGGCTATTGGTTACTTTTTGCTTTTCCGGGACATTTGTCGCATTGAGAATTGCTTGCTAGCGGTTTCCGAAGCGGCGGCGTTTGGATGCCTTGCTCCAACCCTGGGCTGGTGGCTCGGGCGGGCGTGCCTGTTCGTTGGGGCGCCTAATCAGCGTGAGGCCTTCGTGGTCGACCGGGTGCCATTTGTGGTCGTGGGTCTCGAAGACGAAGCCTTGTTCGTTGTCGGTGCTGTAGGCCATCAGCGCCCGGCCGTTTCCCGAGTACTGGCGCACCTCGTCCCACAACGCCTGACGAATTCGGGTGCTGGGGCCGCCGATGAAGACGCCGGGTGAGATCTCCAGGAGCCAGCGCGTGAGGAAGCCGCGCAGACCGATGGGGCAGAGGGTCAGGACGATGACGGTCACCACACCACCCCGTCGGCGTAGTTGCGGCCGGACTCCACGTCGACGCCTCGGTCGGATTGCAGTGTGACGCGGTCGTCGAGGTCACCCGGCGAGTTGTCCGCGGTCGTGTCGCGTAGCAGGAGGCTTTTGATGTCTGCCACGCAACGGTCCAGCAAGGCGGCTTCGTTCACGCGATCGCGGAGTGCTCGTCGGGTGCGTGAGCCGACGTCTTCGTCGCTTTCCGCGGCGATGTCGAAGGCCACCGGGATGCCGATCTCGGTCTTGTAGAGGTCTGCCACGTCCAACACGAAGGACAGTTCGTGCCCCGAGTGGACGAAGCCCAGGCCGGGTGCGCAGCCCAGAGCGGAGACCACGGCCTGAGCGATTCCGTACATGCACTGGGCCGCTGCGGTGATCGCCTGATTGACCGCGTCCCCGGAGGCGAAGTCCCCCGGGGTGAAGCGACGGCCGCGCCACTGGACCCCGGTCCGGGCGGCCTCCCTGCGATAGCAGTCTTTGACTCGTGACCCTTCCCGGCCGAGGAGTTCCTTTCGTGTGCACGTCGCCGGATCCTCGTCCGGAAAGCGCATCCGATACATGGCACGAGCGACATCGAGTCGGGTGCGGAGGTTGGCCCACCGGGCTGCCTGTGCCTCGACCAAAGTCGAGGAACGGCTCAACGCCCGCCCGCCGGCGTAGAAACGAACGCCGTGTTCGCCGACCCACACCACGCCGGCGCCGCTCTCGCCCAGGACGCTCATCGCCTGGTGTGTGACGCGGGTGCCGGGCCCCAGGAGGAGGGTGCCGATCGTGGCGGACGGGATGTGGGTGGTGCCCTGGGCGTCCTCGGCGGTGGTGGCGTTGGCGTCGCGGTGCACGACGCAGCGTTCCAGGTAGACGAAGGAGAGCCGGTCGCCGACCCGGGTCAGTTCGCGAGGGCTGGAGAGGTTGCGTTTGCCGACGGTGGACATCCTTCACCCCACCGGCGCGAGGGTCATCAGCCCGCAGCCGTACGCCTTCGCCTTCCCCAGGCCCGCCACGAGTGTGCGGCGCAGAGTGGGGGCATCGACGACCTCCAAACGGCCGTCGAAGGTGACCGTGGCCAGGCTGACCCGCGAGCCGGTCCGCCCCTCGGGACCGCCGGCCTTGGCGAAGGAGAGTCCCCGCCCGCTGTGCACCGAGAGTTCGAACTCGTCGCCCTCCGACGTGAGTCGGCGGTCGACGGGTTTCCTCAGGACGCGGAAGCCACACGTTTCCTGACGTTGCAGCAGCCAACCCATCTGGTGGCGTGGGGTGCGATGAGCGGTGCGCTTCGTGGGTTCACCGTCGGCGTGCCGGATGCTGTGCACGGGGTTCGCGGTGAGGCGAAACGCCCAGGTGCTGCCTGGGCTGAGCCGGTCCAGGAAGGCGCTGTAGTCGTAGGTGTCCCAGCCGGGCGAGAGCGTCGGCCAGCCCGCCTGTTCGACCAGGTGGGTGAGGTCGGGCCGGGTCGGGCTCACGATGTAGAGCAGGACTTCGGCCTTGGCGTTGTGGTCGATCCGCCACAGAACCCGGGGAGCGTCGTTTGTGTTCGGCAGGATGTCCGGGAAGGACGACATCACGCCGGCGTGCAGGACCTGGGGCGACGACAGCAGGCGCCGCGCGCCGATTCGTGCCGTGTTGACGCGAAAACGGGTCAGGAACATCAGGCGCCTTTCAGGCCGCGCGTCGGGTCGTGGTCGGGCGGTGTCGCGTCGGCACCGGAAGCTCGACGTCCGGTTCGGGCCGGCGGAACCGGCACGCTTGTCGTTTGCATCGTGCGCAGCGCGTATCGGCGGTGCCGCGGGTCGAAGCTCAACGGCTGGTCCCGGAGGGTGTCGCCGACGCCGTGGGCGGCGTCGACCTCGGTGATCACCGACAGTTCGGGGTGCGATGCGCGTCGGCGGCGCTCGCGGTACCACTTGGATGCTTGCCAGTCTTCGCAGGCCAGGGCGGTGTCGAGGGTGACGTCGTGGTGGACGTGCAGCTCCACCGGCCGGGCCGGCGGGCACGATCTGCGCCCCAGGTAAGGCATGTACACGGGTGTGCGCAGTGCGCCGTACAACAGGGTCACGGTCGCGTCATCGCCCTCGACCGCCGCGACGAAGACGGCGTCGGCGAGATAGAAGCGCTCGGACACCGGCATGGCCTTCTCGGTGTCGCCGTGCTCGGCGGTCTGGTAGTCGCGAACGCGGGTGCCGGGTTGGTCCACGCGTACGCCGAAGCGCAGTGCGGCGAGGTCGGAAACATCCGCCGTACGGTCGCGTCCCTGGGCTGCTGCCAGTAGACCCAGGACGCCGCTCTTGGTCGGCGCCGATTCGGTGGTGCGCCGGGCGAACCGGGCCGAGGAACCCCACGATTGCAGAGGGCCGGCCAGGCACAGGGTCAGCACACTGTTCACGCGCCCTCGCCCGAGTGCTCGGTTACGGAGGCGCCGACGGCGGTGACGAGTTCCTGCAGGGTCACCTCCGCGCCCAGCGCGGCGAGTGCGCTCGTGTTGGGGCCGATCCGCAGGACCCAGGTGCTGGTGCCCACGTCGGCGCCGTATGCCTTCTCGGTCTGGGGGATGGAATCCGCGAGTCGTTCGCAGGCACGGCGTACGTATCCGCTTGCCGTGTCCGCGGTGATCGGTTCCTCGAAGGCGCTCACGAAGCTGATCGGGCGGGCGGTGCGCAGCTTGACGACGACCGCTTCCGGCAGGGTGTGGTTGCCGAAGGTGTTGATCTTCCCGGTGGGCATGGACTCGACGAACCCGCGCACGAACGCCTCGATCGCCCGGCGCACCGGTTCGTCGACCGGTTCGTCCTCGCGCAGGCCCGCGCCGAGGTTCTTGCGCAACAGGTCGACGTCGACGGCGGCGTAGCGGTAGAGGGTGGCGGAATTGAAGTCGACGGTGCCGATCATGCCCGCACCCGGTTCGGCGTCGGTGTTGCGGTCGTCGACGGCCGTGTAGTAGTCGGTCTCGTTCTCGACCGCGTGGACGCTGATGGCATGGGCGACCTGTGCGGCGGCATCGACGTTGATGTCGGCGGAGTCGGCGACCATGCGACCGAACAGGGCGATGTCGACCGAGTGTCGGGTGTCGGCGATCCGTTTGGCGCGGGCTTTGTTCTCCTTGTTCTTGAGAAACCCCTTGATGTCGCTCGCCCCCTCGACGGCCAGCTCCGCGAGGCCGTCGAACTGCCGGTAGCCAAGGAACATCAGGTACGAGGATTCGGGGGCCGGCTCCTCTTCGCCCTTCTTCTTGGCCGCATCGGCACGGCGCTTGGACACCTCGATCTTGGCGTCGGTGGCGGCCTGGATCGTCGCCGTCGCCAATGCCAGCGCTTCGGGTCCCTTGAGCGACGCGTCGAGTGTCGTGATGCGGTCGGCGAGGATCTCGACGACCCGTTTGGTACGCACGCCCAGGTCGGCCGGGTCGAGCAGGTCCCCGAAGAGACGCCGAGTGGCACGCTTCCATGCCTGGCTGGAGACCCGGGCCCGACGGACACCGCCGTAGACGGCGGTCTTGGGCGAACCGGTGTCGTCGCGGTTGAGGTTGCTCGGTGGCACGGTCTGCAGTACGTGTAAGTCGAGGATGGTCCGGCTCACGAGACGTCGTCCTTGTCTGTGGTGGTGGCGCCGTCCGAGTTCTCGGCGTCGGTGGTTGCCGAGACGGCCTTCGGCTTCTGATAGGCGTGAAAGGCGGTGCCCCAGGCTCGGCGGATCTGTTGTCTCCCGCCGGGCTGCTGCCATCGGTAGAGCTGATCGGCGAGCAGCCCGTAGTCCAGGGGGATCTCCTCCCGCCGCAGCAATTGCACGATGTCGCGGAGTCGTTCGGCCAGCGCGACCGTGTGCGGGGCGGATCCGGCGCGGACGAAACGCTTGCGGATCGGCTCGTCGACCTCTGTCCCCGGCATCAATCGCCGTACGGCGGCGCCGAGTTCATGGCCGCCCGGCACATGCATGCGGTGCGTCCGGTGTGATTGCTGATGCAGCGCCCACAGGGTCAGCGTGATGTACGCGGCCTCGGAGGCGCGTTCCGTGTCCTTTTCATCGAACTTGCCGGGTTCGTACAGGGGGTCCGTGCCGAGCATGCCCCAGAGGTCGGGCACATCCTCAAAGGGTTTGCCGGCGCCACGCCGGATGCGGGCGATGGCTGCGACGGCGTCGCCGCGGTCGTTCAGGTAGCCGCGTTGCAGGCTGCCGATGTGATCCGAGACGGTCGTGCCGACCGTGCCGAGCGAACGGCGCCGCCGGGCCGGGTTCATGGATTTGCTGGTCATGCGTCGGCCTCGGGTGTGTGTGTCGTCTCTTCGGCTTCGCCCGGGGCGAAGGGATGGTTGAGGGCCTTGTTCAGGCGCGTGCGGAATCGCAGGTGAGCCAGGGACGCGGTGAGCCATTGGGGCCCACCCTTGGCATCGACCATGCGGCCTTCCCACGCGGCGTCACCGGCGACGGCCACCAGTTCGTCGCCCAGGTCGGCGATGATCCGGTGCGCCTGGCGCTGCCAGGCGTGACGACGTGCGATCGGGTCGTCGCGACTTCCGAGATGGTGCAGCCACTGGCGGAAGGGGCGGTCCAAGGCGCCGAACCCGAGATCGCGTGCCGTCGCCCGGCGCGGGTCCGGCTCCGTCCCGGTGGCGCGGGCGAGTTCGGTGGCCAGGTCCCCCAGAGCCATGACCGCGGCATCCGCGTCGGCGACCGCCTCCACCGCCGCGCGGCCCAATCGCAGGTCGTTTTCGTGGAGCAGGAGGACGGACATCATGACGCCGTCATCGACGATCTCGTCGATGACCGACTGCTGGGTGCCGTAGACGGCCCCCACGATCCGGGCCCGGATCAACAGCTCATCGGGCAGCAAACCCTCGGTGCTCAGACGCGCCACCCAGTTCAGGACACGCGGTGAGATTACGGAAGCCGCATCCCGACGCTGCCCCCCTGTGCCTCCTTCCCTGCCTGCCGGTAACAGACTGGCGAGGCCGCGCCAGGCGGCTCGGGTGGGGTCGTGTTCACGCGGCAGGTAGATCAGCGGGCGACCGAGTTTCTTTTCCTGTGCGGGGCTGCGTCGCCAGCCGGTCATGGGTTCGCTGACGTGCATGTTGTGTGCCGCGAGCGGGTCGCCGTAGGCGAGTACGACACCGTGGACTCCCCGAGCGTCGTGGTGCAGGCGTACCCGTCGGGATTGCCAGGTGTACAGGTCACGCACTCCGTCGGGTCGCGACGCGAGCTGTGCGGCGTCGGTCGCGGCCGGTCCGCAGGGGTCTCGTCGCCAGGTCGGGCGGTCGTCCTTATCGGCGCGTACCGTGCCGGTGTCGGCGGCGATCAGGTTGAGCAGCAGAGTTTCCCGGAGCGTGGCGCCCTCGGCGTGGACTCCGCCGAGGTTGCCGGTCCAACCGACGCCTTGCGGGTACCCCTTGCCGCCCTTGACCCTGGGGTCGCCCACCGCGCCGGTTTTGATCCCGGAGACGTCGAACGCGTGCGCGTGCACGAGCCAGCGGGCGGCCTCGGCGAAACCGAGACGGTCCACGCCGGGCATGCGCATGGCGAAGAAGGGGTCTCCGTTGGGAACATCCGCGACGATCCGGTTCAGCGAGGCGACCTCGCCCTTTGCCGTGTGGAGGTCGGCCACTTGGAAGAAGGGGGCCGAGGGATGGAGCAGGTCGAATCGCGCGCGGTGGCGATCGAGGTAGGCCGGTACGGCGGCGAAAGAATCCTCGCTTTGCCACAGATCAGCCCATGCGTCGGAGTCTTCGGGGCCGTCGACCGCGTCGTGCACGATGGCCAACAGCAGTCTCAACAGCGCGAATTCCTGAGTGGGCAGATCTCCGACAATCCGCCGAAGGCTTCCTGCCTGAGCGAAGACCTCCGTCAAGGACAACTCGTCCTCGCTCCCGTCCAACCGCTGTACCGGTAACCATGGGCGATCGACCAGGTCGAACGACGGCGGGCCGGGGTCCGTTCGGGTGTGGCGTTCAACGGGTGCGGCGACGCTACTCACCTGAAGTCCTTCCACACGGCTGTAGCGAAGGTCGAATCCTGCCAGCCGGGTCCGACAGTCCTCGTCGAGGACGAGGACCAACTCTCCCGCCAGCCAGTGGCACTCCTTCGCCTGCCATGCGGGCACACACAATTCCTCGAGTTCGGCGATCGCCCGATCAAGGATGTGTGGCCACGAGAACTGATACGGCAGCCGTAGCCCGCACAATGCGACGGCCCTCGCGAGGGCAGGCGACGGCACGACGTCGGTGGGTAGTTCGCGTGCGCCCAAACCGTTGCCCAACCACGGCAGGGTGATCAGGGCGCCGTCGGCGCGCCGTTGGACGACGAGTACCTCCAGGCTCTCCTTGCTGTCGCGTACCTGGGCGCGACCGGCTCGAGTGTCGTCCGCGTCTCCGACGCCCGCGTCGATCCAACCGATGATGGGGCGGCCGTCCTTGCGGACCACATCCAGCCTGAAGGTATCGGCCTTCTTGCGTTGGCCCGCTCTGCGAACCTCGTACTCGGTACGAGCCTCCTTCATGGCCGTCGCCCAGGAGACCGGTCCCGCCTCGGCGGTCCCGTAGGCTCCTTGGACGAGGCCGCTGATGTCCTCGGGTAGGCGCAGAATTTCGTCGCCCGAGTCGCGGTCGGCATCCAGGTGCGGGCGCAACACAGCCATGGAACGCAGAAGCGTGTACGTGCCGTAGACGTTGCGGGATCCGTCCACCGGTCGTGGTGGTGTCGCCTGCCAGTCGACCCCCGCGACCAGGCAGCGGGCCGTGCGTAGGCGGGGTGGGCGTCGGTCTTGGCCCTCGCCGCGCGGGTGTCGGTGGAGTCGGCCCACGCGCTGGAGCATCAGGTCGACCGGGCACAGGTCCGTGACCAGCAGATCGAAGTCGATGTCGAGTGACTGCTCGGCGACCTGACTGGCGACCACGATGTGCGGGTCGTCGGGGCGCCCGTCCGTCGAACCCGAAGACTCACCGCCCATACGGCCCGGAGGGCCGAATCGGGCCAGCAGGTCGGCGTCGTTGTGCGCGCGGTCGACATCGACGAAGCGAGAATGCGCGACGGTGACGTTTTCGGTGCCGAAAGCCCGGCGCAGGACCTCGGCCGTCTCCAGCACGCGATTCACCGTGTTGCGCACCACCAGGGCACAACCACCGTCGGCGAGTTCGCGGACCAGGCGGTCGGCCAGCAGGCGCGGATCGTCGTCGATCCGTTCGAGCAGCACGTCGGTTCGGCGTCCCGAGGCGGCCGGGCATGCAGTTTCCGGGGCGGCACCGGGCGTCACCGAGGTCAACAACGGGTAGCCCTCGACCGATGCAAGCTTCGCGAAGCCGTCAACCGCCGGGGTCGCCGATCCGAGGTCGGACGCTCGCGCCTTCGACGGGCCCGCGTATGCCTCGGCCAATTCCCGTCGTCGGGACGCGGGCAGAGTCGCCGACAACATGATCACGGGGACCCGGTAGGCGCCGAGCCAGGACAGGACCCGGTCGAGGTAGGTGCCCATGTAGGTGTCGTAGGCATGTACCTCGTCGATCACGACGACCTTGCCGGCGAGCGCGAGGTGGCGCAGCGCGAGATGACGGCTTTTGAGGCCGGCCATCAACAGCTGGTCGATCGTTCCGACCACGAAGGACGCCAGCATCCCCTTCTTGCGACCACGCAGCCACTGATGGGCCACCGACTCCGCCGAGAAGCCCCGTACGTCGGTCCCCGGCTGCCAGACATCCTGCGATCCGAACTGGTCGACCGCGGCGATGGTGTGCCCGGCCTTGCCCATCAGGCCCGCGTACTGCTCGTTGAGCGCCGCCTTGGAATGGGCCAGGAACACCGAACGTTCCCCCGACCCGGTGGTGTCCATGGGGAGCCGCTCCAGCCAGTCCAGCAGGCGGGGGAACATCGCGCTGCCGGTGGCCATCGTGGGCAGGGCCACGAAGCAACCGCCCGCACCGGAGCGGGCGGCGAAGATCTCGGCGACCGCGAGCGCGGCCTCCGTTTTCCCTTCGCCCATCGGCGCTTCGATCATCATCAGTCCGGGTACCGGCATCGCCCGTGCCAGCCGCACCGCCTCCTCCTGGACCGGACGTACCCGTGCCCCAGGCGGAAGTTCGAAGCGAGTCGCGAACAACTCGGCCGTCGACCCCGTGGGCTCTCGCGCGCTCCACGGAGGCGGAAGTTTGAGCCCATGCCAGGCCGCGGCGACGCGCTCGGCGTCGGTACGTGGATGCTCCTCTGGGAAGTAGGCGAACAGGTCGGGATTGCTCGCGATCCAGTCGGCGACGATGACCAGGCCGGTCAACAACACCTGGACGGGCTGCGGAAGCTTCACGCCGTGCCAATCGGGCAGGTGATCCCGGACTCCGTACACATCCGCACAGGCATCGAGCAGTTCCGTCTGGACCCGATTCCACGCCGGTTCACTTGGGCCGGGGGTACGCAACAGCTCTGGATGCGCGACGAGATCACGGATCTGCTCATGGGCGGGCGGTACGCCGTGATGGCCCCCGGGAACGATTCCGAACTGGACCGCAGCCCGGCGCGGCCAACCATGACGGCCTGTCAGCCACTCCTGCAACAGAAGTTGCCCGGCCAAGCCATGCGGCGCCATCCGCCGATCCTCACCGAACTGCTTCCGCAGCGGCATGTCCAGGCCTGCGCTACGCATCCGATCGGCAAGGGAGTCCACCTGACACGCAAACGCCGGTGTGGCCTTCCCGATGTCGTGTACAGCCGCCAACCAGACCGCCAACAGCCGGGCATCACTGCCCTTCCGAGGCAACGCCTCGGCCACCAACCGCCGAATGTTCTCCGGAATCCACCCGTCCCATAACAACCCGGCCACGGCTGCGCTGTCGGCCATGTGCCGCCAGAGCGGCAGCCAGCCGTCGGTCTTCTGATCGTGCTTGGCCCACACCACCCGCGCGGCCGCCGACAACCCATCCCCCAAGCACGCCCCGTGCTCACCACTCATGGCCGCATTGAACACAGAAACGACCCCACCCGAATGCTTATCGCGATACCCGCTCGCGGAGACCACCAATGCGGTATAGCGACCCCTGGTGGGATCCAATTTTTCTGATGGTCGACATAGATGGGTAGATTTATCCCCTCGTGCGCGGGGAGCAGCGGACGTCGGAATCGCCCGTCACCGGGTCGTAGGGACGATCCCCGCGTGCGCGGGGAGCAGGGCTGTTCATCGAGCGGGCTGGGACGCCGAACAGGACCATCCCTGCGTGCGCGGGGAGCAGGTCCAGCATCTCGCCAGCACGTCCCGCATCCCGGGACCATCCCCGCGTGCGCGGGGAGCAGTCGGCCGCCGTGGTTCCTCGCTCGATCGGGTTGGGACCATCCCCGCGTGCGCGGGGAGCAGCCAGTCGGGCACGTGGTGGGCGAGTGCGGCCGGGGACCATCCCCGCGTGCGCGGGGAGCAGATGATGATCGTGTCCGGGTCGAAGCCGAACTTGGGACCATCCCCGCGTGCGCGGGGAGCAGCGGTGCGGTGCGGCTCGTGCTGGTCGACGGACGGGACCATCCCCGCGTGCGCGGGGAGCAGAGGGAAGCGCTCTCCGGGCCCGAGGACCCCGCGGGACCATCCCCGCGTGCGCGGGGAGCAGTACCCGACGACGAACAGCCCGGACAGCCTGCCGGGACCATCCCCGCGTGCGCGGGGAGCAGGAGTAGTTGTTGTGGGGACGTAGGCCCGCAGCGGGACCATCCCCGCGTGCGCGGGGAGCAGTTCGAGGAGCACTTCCCGCGTCGTTCGGAGGAGGGACCATCCCCGCGTGCGCGGGGAGCAGCAGGTGTCGGCGCATCACGATGTGTGCGTCCTGGGACCATCCCCGCGTGCGCGGGGAGCAGTCCTTGATCTGCGCGTCCCGCTCCGACTGCCGGGGACCATCCCCGCGTGCGCGGGGAGCAGTGCTGCCACGAGGTGACCGACCGCGCCGTCGCGGGACCATCCCCGCGTGCGCGGGGAGCAGAAACCACGACGTTGACGCGGACACGGGCCCCTGGGACCATCCCCGCGTGCGCGGGGAGCAGGTCCTGGGAGACCACCGCCAGGCCCGCCCAGTAGGACCATCCCCGCGTGCGCGGGGAGCAGAGCATCGTCGCGGACGCACAGAACGGCATGTCGGGACCATCCCCGCGTGCGCGGGGAGCAGCGTGCGCTGTTCGGCGAGTTCGCGTTCGAGGCGGGACCATCCCCGCGTGCGCGGGGAGCAGTCTTGATGACCTGCGGGTTTAGGTCGCGACGGGTGCGTTGAGGAATAGTTTCATTGAATCGACCATTAATTATCTTTTGTTGCTTTTAGTGCAAATCCGACATGTGTAGCCCTGTCTGCGGTGTCTGGATCTCGCCAACGATCGAGGCCAAGACCCATAAGTCCCTGGGCTGAACGGTACTTCCTTGGCTGCGGCTGTGAGGGCATCGGTTGTCCAACTCGGTTGCCGGTTATCTCGCGGTAGGTGTGTGGCTGCGTGATCCCACGATTTGTGCCGCCGAGGTGTAATCCCGGTGCCATGCATCTTCGTTCGGACCAAGCTTCTGGTGTGCCCGGGGTGTGCCCGGACGCTTGCGGATGGGGCTTGGGGGTGGCGTACCAGACGTCATGCAGGTGGACTCTGGGCTGGGAAAACGCGTACGGCGCGGCACCGTTGGGGGCCGCGCCGTACTGAGCGTCACGTGGGTGCTGTGACTTGAAAACTGCTAGCAGGGGTGACTCTGCTCGTGGGTTCGAATCCCACGTCCTCCGCGGGAAGCAGTGGGACGGCGGAAACCCGTAGGTCGGCGGTACCCGGTTGAGGCAACTCGACCGGGTGCCGCCGACTTTTGCGTTTGTCGCTGTGGGTTGGCAGGTGAGTGTGCAGGTCAGGGGGCTGGGGAGAAGTCGTCGGGGGAAGTTCGGGGTCGGGCGCAACCGCGTGGGCGGGCAGGCGTCTATGTGATTGAGAGCAGCAAGTAGAGAGGAGCGGCGGGACGGCAGGCAGGGCCGGCGGAAGTCGGCTCGGGCGGCACCCGGGGCTCCGAGTTCGTTTTTCTTTCACTCCTTTCCGAACCAAGGGATTACTCCGCCATGCGCTCGCCCGAAATCACCACTTTTGCCCGTCGTTTCGCGGTCGCCACCCCGGTTGCCGTCCTGGTGGCGCTTGCCCTGCCCGGGGCCGCCGGTGCCGCGTTCGCGGCCGAGACCCCGGTGCCGTCGTCCTCCGCCGCGCCGACGTCCGACGGCGGTACGACCACCCCCGCCACCAAGGCTCCGACCCCCACCAAGGCTCCCGCCACGAAGGCGCCCACCCCGACCAAGGCCGCCACGCCCAAGGACGACGACCCGCACGTCGGTGAGCCCGGCTACAAGCCGTGGCTCGAACTCGTCAGCGAGGTGCCGGGGTCGGTTACCCGGGGCCAGGTCTTCCACAGCCGCATGACGGTCACCAACACGACCAAGTACCACGACATGCCCTCTGAGCGGATCGCCGCTCTCATCCGGCTCACGGGTGGCAACGCGCAGGGGAAGGCCAAGGACGTCGTGGTTGGCTACAGCACCCCCGGCAAGGCGACGCAGAACCTGAAGGTCACCGAGACCGACGACGGCCTGCTTCTCAGCATCGACCTCCCCGGCCCCCTGCGAGCGGGAAAGTCGATCACGGTCGACCTTTCCGTGACGGTGAACGGCTCGGCCACGCACCTGACCGACGGCAGCATCGAGCCCTGGCTGGTCAAGGTTCCCGGCCAGGACCCCTTCCCCCACCGGTTCAAGATCGGCGGTGCCGCCAAGCCCGCCGACGACAAGGACGCGAACGTCGGTACCCGGCCCGTCGCGGACAAGCAGAACCCGCCCCGGGACGCGGCCGCGCCACTGACCGAGTTGCCCAAGACCGGTAGCGCGACCGCCGTGCCGCTCACCCTCGCCGGGGGTGCGCTGGTTCTTCTCGGGGCGGGCGCGATCGCGGTCGTGCGCCGTCGCAACACGGCCTGAGCGGAGGGTCTATGGGACTCGCCACTGCTGGGAGCGGTTGGCGGGGGTGCAGGTGACCACCGACAGCGGCTTGCCGTTGCCGTTGTTGGTGAGGCAGGTCTGGCCGCCGAAGTCCTTGATGTAGACCGCCCCCGATGTCGGGGCGGTGACCAGGCGCCAGTTGGTGGAGTAGCCGAAACCGATGGCGAGTTCGGCGCGGTCGACGTTCCCGTACGGCTGGCCGAGGGCCGGGCCCTCCAGGCTGCACGTGTTGAAGGAGTCCCAGGTCGAGGTCGAGCGCACCCAGCCGTATCGGGTGTGGCCGCCCATGATCACCTCCTTGCCGGCGGTGGGGCCGTCGGCGGCGAGGCCGACTTGCAGGCCGTCGGCGACGCTGGTGATGGCGCCCCAGTTGGCGCCGCCGCAGCCTTGGGGGGCGGATTGGGCCGGGGGCGGGGCGGGGGCGGTGGGCTTGGGCTTGGTACCCGTGCCCGTGCCCGTGCTGCCGCCTTCGCCGCCTCCGGGGGAGCCGCCTGCGCCGGTGGACGTGGACGTGTTGGGGTTGCCGCCACCGGTTCCGGCGGCGGGCGGGCCGCTCGGGGGCTGGTTGCCGGTGGGGTTGTTGCTCGGGGTGCCGGTGGTGGGGCCCGAGGGGGTGGCCGGGCCCGTGGCGGGATCGGCCGACGTGCCTTCGGGGAGGCGGGGTTCGGCCGGGGGCGTTTTCGCGCCGGCCGCGTTGGGAGCCCGGTTGGCCTCGGCCTGGAGGGGGTTGATGTACAGGACCGTGGCGACGACGCCCGCGATCACGCCGAGGACCAGGAGTACGGCGGCCAGGCCGTGTCGTTTCCAGGGTCGGGGGGTCGCGGAGGGCGGAGGTGTGTCGGGTCGGTCGGCCTCGGCCTCGGCGGGGGCCGGTGCCTGGAGTGGAGCCGGTGACCCGGCGGGTGTGGGGACGGCGTCGTCGGCGGCGGGTGTCGCGGGCGTGGTGGGCTTTTCGGCGGCTGCGGCTGCGGCGGCGGCTGCCGGGGCCGGATCCGGTTTCTCGGCGGCGGGCCCCGGTGACGGAACCGGCGCCCCCTCGGCGGACGCCGGGAGCGAAGCCGGCGGCTCGTCGGCGGCCCCGGGCGTGTCGTCGGTGGTGAGTGCGGCGGCCGGCGCCGAGGTCGACGTGCTCGCCATCGCCTCGCGGGCCGCCGTGGCCATGTGGGCCGCGTCGGGGAATCGATCCTCCGGCTCCTTCGCCAGCGCCCTCGCCACGAAGGCGCGGACCGGCTCCGGGAATTCGGCCGGGAGTTCGGGCGCCGGCTCGCGGATGTGCCGGAGCACCACCTCGAATACCGCGTCGCCCGTGAACAGCGGCTCGCCGGTCAGCAGTTCGTAGCAGACCACGCCGATCGCGTACTGGTCGGACGCGGGCACCGCCCCGAGGCCCCGGGCCTGTTCGGGGGCGATGTAGCGGGCCGTGCCGAGCACCGAGTGCGACGCGGTGAGCCTGGTTCCCGCCGTCGTGGAGTGGGCGATGCCGAAGTCGGTGACCGTCACCCGGTCGTCGGCGCCGATCATCAGGTTCGACGGCTTGACGTCGCGGTGCACGATGTCGCGCCGATGGGCCGCGTGCAGCGCGTCCAGGGCCTGGGCGACGATGCCGAGCGCCCGGTCGGCGGGCATGGTCGCGGCGCCGGCGGCCAACAGCGCGTCCAGCGGCAGGCCGTCGACGAGTTCCATCACGATGTAGGCGACACGCGGCTCCGATCCGCTCTCGCCGTAGTCGTGTACGTCGACGATGCCCGGGTGGTCGAGTGCCGCCAAGACCTTGGCCTCACGCCGGAACCGCTCGGCGAACTTGGCGTCGTCGAGCAGCGCGGGCAGCAGGATCTTGACCGCGACCGGCCTTTCCAGCACGCCGTCGTCGGCGCGCCACACCTCGCCCATGGCACCACCGCCCAGCCGCTTGGCCAGCGTGTAGCGGTCGCCCAGCACCGTGCCCCGACCCCACATGCCCCGTTCCCCCGTAGGCTCCAGAGTTTCCGCGCGTCGGCGACGCACGATTCGTCGGGGGCACTCTCTCCGGGTCCGGAACCCGGAAGTGCCCTCGGCAGGCGATCATTTCATCGCACCGTGACACCGGGGTCGCATGGGACTCCCCCGATCGGCTTCGGGATCATGGGTCGCGTCCCGTCGCCGACGGCACGCGGTCGCATCGGGGCCGGGGCAGGCCCGGGTTCGGGCGGACTGAACGGGGAGTACGCATGATCGATCCGTTGCTACCCGATGACCCTCGCGACGTCGCCGGATATGTGCTGCGCGGCAGGCTCGGGCAGGGCGGCATGGGCAGCGTCTACCTGTCGCATACGCGCGGCGGGCAACCGGTCGCGCTCAAGGTAGTCCGGCCCGAACTGGCCCGCGACGCCGAGTTCCGCAGGCGGTTCGAGCGTGAGGTACAGGCCGCGCGACGCGTGCACGGGCCGTACACGGCGCCGGTCCTGGACAGCAATACCGACGGCCCGCTGCCGTGGCTCGCCGGCGCGTATGTCGCGGGCCCGCCGCTGTCCGAGGCCGTTCGGGTCCACGGGCCGCTGCCCGTCGAGTCGGTGCTGCTGCTGGTCGCCGGTGTGGCGGAGGCGCTGGAGGCGGTACACGCGGCCGGCGTGATCCACCGCGATCTCAAGCCGTCCAACGTGCTGTTGGCCGCCGACGGGCCGCGCGTGATCGACTTCGGTATCGCCCGGGCGGCGGACACCACCGCGCTCACCGGCTCCGACGTGATGGTCGGCACACCCGCGTACATGTCGCCGGAGCAGGTGCTGGGCAAGCCGGTGGGGTTCGCGAGCGACGTGTTCTCGCTCGCGTTGGTCGGGCACTATGCCGCGACCGGGGACCACCCCTTCGGGCAGGGCCACGCCCAGGCGCTGATGTACCGGATCGTCGGCCGGGCCCCGGACCTGAGCGCGAGCCCGGCGGTGTTGCGCGAGTTGTTCGCGGCGTGCCTCGCGAAGGAGCCCGCCGACCGGCCCTCGCTCGCGGACGTGATCGAAGGGTGCCGGCGAGGTGCCGACGTGACCGTCCTCGTGCGGGGCGCGAACTGGCTGCCGGCGGGCATCGTCCGGGAGATCGCCGAGCGCGACGCGGCCCCGTCGCCGGCCGCCGCGGACCGGGCGGTGCCGGCCGGCGCGGCGATCCCACCGCCGCCGAAGCCGGCCGAACCGCCGTGGGCCCCGCCGCAACCGTCGACCTCGCCGACGCCACCGGGACGACCGCCCATGGTGGGCCCGGGTCCGTACGCGGCCGGCGCCGCCGGCGTCGGCCCGGCCGGCTCCGTCGCCCCGGCGGGCCCCGTCGGCTTCGCCGGCCCGCCGCCCCCGCCCCTGTCGGCCCACCCCCACCCCCACCCCGACGACGCCACCCGCCGCCGCCCGTGGGCCCGCATCGCGACGGCCGCGGTCGCGGCGGTGGCCGTGGTCGTGGCCGCCGTCCTGGTCGTCCCGCCACTGCTGGACGGGGACGGAGACGGAGGCGGCGGCAAGGACTCCGGGTCGGCCGACGGCTCCGGCACCGACCCCACCACCGGCCTGAAGCAGATCCGCTCGAAGGTCCCCATGGTGATCGAGGCCCCCACGATTCCCGCAGCCTCGTTCCTCGAAGACGATGTCTGCAAGGGAGGTTTCGCCACGCTGATCGACCTGGAGAAGCTCTCGGTCACGCCCGGCCGGCCGGACGCCCGGGACCGGGAGCTGCTGCCGGCGACCACCCTCAAGTACGTGGCCTGCCATACCGATTCGGGTACCGACGCCGACCGTTCGATCACGGCCGAGCTGCGGTTCCTGGACCCCCAGGCCGTCGCGGGCCTGGTCAGCCGCCCCGACGCGACCGCCGCGGAATGCCGGGTCGCCGCCCGCACCGCGGCGTTGCCCAGCTCGGTGCCGCTGACCGTGCTCAATTCGAGCGTCGCGTCGGGCAAGGTGGGGTTCTGCGTCGAAACCGCTCGGAAGACCCTGGTCCTGGTGTGGCTCACGGGGGTCCGGGATGCCGAGGCCGGACACGGTCTGCGTACCTTCACCATCGACGCCTCCCAGTGGAAGCCCGGATCCTGACGGCGCCCCGCCCACGGCGCCGGTGGTGACCCTTTCCGCGCCGGGGCGCGCCGGATCCCTGTGGAGCACGACAGAGCACGACAGAGCACCGCGGAGCACGGGCGGCGCACCCCTATATATAGGGGCGCGCCCGGCGCGACTTTCGACGCGAGGGAATCCGCTTTCCCGAGGGCCCGGATCGTGATAACACCGGCCCTTTCCCAGGGCGCCGGCTTCCGGAAGGATGTCTTCCGTGCCGGTGTCCTTCGAATGGGGCGCAAATAGCCCCTCGTACGGGTGAAAGTGGCGCGGGTCACAAGTTTCGATGTGGCCTGGATCGCATTCGGCATACTTTTCCGGCCGGTGGCGGAGCGCTCTCGCAGCGTACATATGCCCAGGTTGGAAAGGGTGTCCCGGTCGACTGCCGGCCGGTTATACCCGCTGTGCCCACCGACTGCCACGGTCGGATTTGTGATGCCGCTCACTCCACACGTGTAAGTCGGACATAAAGGTGTTTAAGGCTCCGCCGAAATACCGGCTCCGGACCGCTCTGGCACGTGATCGTTCGATCGCAACCGGTAATGATTCGACACTGTGTCACGGCGCGAACGCACAGCGTGTAGAGCTGGTGGTCAAAACGGGCAAAAGGTTCCCAGGTTTGCGGCGCGGTAAACGCGAATCCGGCCCGGAACAGGCTCCCGAGCGCCGCTCTCGGCATTTCCGGTACCTATCCTGACCTGCGTAAATGCAAGAGCGGGTTGATAAGGGCCGGATCACCTGTTTATGGTCCTGGCGATGTGCAAATCGCACCTCCTGGGTTCCCGCCGGCACGGCATGGCGGAACTCGCGGTCTGGGAGGGCCGCGGGGTTGCGGCATCGGACATCACGTCTCCGGCGTGAACGTTCGGTTCCGGGCAGGGGTGATCCGCAAGGATCGCGCCGGTCCATCCGCCCCAGGGGAATTCCGAGAGGAATGTATGTCTCTCCGCAACGCTTTCGGTCGCAGCACCAACACGCACCGCGGCATGGGCCGTACCCAGCGCCGCCTGCGCACCGCGACCATCGTCGGCGTCGTCGCCGCCACCCCGCTCGTCGGGCTCGCGACCGCGACCTCGGCCGGCGCTGCCACGACGTCCACGTGGGACAAGGTCGCCGAGTGCGAGAGCGGTGGCAACTGGTCCATCAACACCGGCAACGGCTACTACGGCGGCCTGCAGTTCACGCAGAGCACGTGGCGCGCCAACGGCGGTACGGGCAGCCCGCAGGGCGCCTCGAAGGCCGAGCAGATCCGGGTCGCCGAGAACGTGCTCAAGTCCCAGGGCCCGGGCGCCTGGCCGGTGTGCTCGAAGAAGGCCGGTCTGACCCGCGGCGGCGGCAGCCCGTCCGACTCGGGCAGCACCACCTCGTCGAAGAAGGCGTCGACTCCGAAGAGCACGACTTCGAAGACCACGCCGAAGAAGGTCGCCGTCGCGCCGCAGAGCGAGACGCCGAAGAAGTCCGCTCCGGTCACCAAGTCGGAGCCGACGACCGCCAAGGTCGAGACCACCACCGCCACCACCGCGACCGAGGGCACCTACGTCGTCAAGGCCGGTGACACCCTCAGCGCGATCGCCTCGGCGAACAACGTGGGCGGCGGCTGGCAGTCGCTGTACGCGAAGAACCAGGGCGTGGTCGGCACCAACCCCGACCTGATCCTTCCGGGCCAGAAGCTGGTCCTGCGCTAGAACCACCCGGGGCCGTGGGTCCCGAATGGTTCGGCGTACGCCGTGTGTCGATCGCGACGCGGAGCACGGCGGTCGAGTGAAGAGCGCGAAGACGGTCGGGGGCGGCCGTATCTCCTGTGTGCACACCGGGAGATGCGGTCGCCTCCGGTCGTTGTGGGAAGACGGCTGCCCGCGGCCGTCGTGGGGGACATGTTTCCGGTTCGGTCACCACGGCACCGGCAGCACTACGGCGTGCCGTGGAGGGGACGGAACGTCGCGAGGGCCCCGGGCCGGTCTCGAACAGGCCCCGGCGGTCCGACAGTCGGCCCGGGCGGCACCGTCAGGTGCGGCCCGGGCCGCGCTGCCTCGCGGCCGCCTCGGCGGCGCACAGCGACTCCAGGCGGCGGGCGATCGAGGCCGCGCGCTCGACCAGCAGCCGGGCACGCTCGTGCTCGGCGTCGCTCCACTCGCCGGGGTCCGCGCGATGGCCGCCCGGATGATGACCGTTGTTGCCCATAACCGCTTGGTTCCCACCTGATGGGGAAAATAATTCACGATGTGCCGGCCGATCACTCGTGATGCCGATCACGTCCACCTTCCGGGTGGTGTGTACACCTCTGCGGGAGGCCGCCCGTTCGGGCCACACTGGCGACCATGACGACTCTGATCGCCGGGGCGAACATCCCGGTTCCCGCGGGTCCGTTGACCCTGGTGATCCGCCGTGCGGCGGACGCGCCGAGTGTGGACGCCTCGGCGCTGCTGCTCGGATCGCACGGCAAGGTGCGTACGGACGCGGACTTCGTGTTCTACAACCAGCCCACCGGCGCGGACGGCGCGGTGCGCCACGTCGGTTCGAACGCCGAGGGCGAGAGTGTTCGGGTCGATCCCGGCGCGCTGCCCGCCGATGTGGAGCGGGTGGTGCTGGCCGCCTCCGTGCATGAGGGCACGTTCGCCGGAGTGGGCGGGCTGTCGCTGGTGGCGCTGGACGCCGCGGGCGCGGTCGCGGCGACCTTCGAGGTGCGGGCGGGCGGGGCCGAGACGGTAATGGTGCTCGGTGAGTTGTACCGGCGGCAGGGCGTGTGGAAGTTGCGCGCGATCGGGCAGGGGTACGACAGCGGGCTGGCCGGGCTCGCGAGCGACTACGGCGTGGACGTGGGCGAGGAGGACGAGGTCGCGGAGGCCGCCGGGGTGCCGGTCGAGGCCGCGGTGCCGGTCGGGACGTTGCCGGTGGTGCCGGTCGGCGGTCCGCCGTTGGGTGTCACGCCCGGGTGGGCGCCGCCGCCGTACAGCGACGAGCCGACCATGCGGCTGCCCGCGCCCTCGGATGACCCGCAACTGGCCGGGCTGCCGCCGGAGGTGGGCGCGCGGATCTCGCTGCGCAAGGAGGCGGTGCGGATCTGCCTGGAGAAGAAGGGCCTGCACGAGGTGCGGGCCCGGGTGGCGATCGTGCTCGACCGCTCCGGCTCGATGCGCGCGCAGTACGCCGGGGGCGCGGTGGGGCGCCTGGTGGAGCGCATGGCGCCGATCGCGGCCCGGCTCGACGACGACGGCGAGTTGGACGCGTGGATCTTCGCCGACGAGTACGCGCCGCTCGACCCGGTGCGGATCCCGGAACTGCCGCGCTGGATCGCGGACAACGTCTACATCGACGGTGGTGGCCGCCGCCCGCAGTCGCCGCCGCTGCCCGACGGATCGCAGCGTTCGCCGGACCTGCTGGCCGGGGTATACGGCGGCAACAACGAGCCGGCGGTGATCGAGGACATCATCGCGCGCTACCGGCGCGAGCCGGGGGCGCCGGTGCTGGTGCTGTTCTTCTCGGACGGCGGGGTCAACCGGAGCAAGCAGATCCAGCGGTTGTTGACGGACGCCGCCGGGCTGCCGATCTTCTGGCAGTTCGTCGGCCTGGGGCGGTCCAACTACGGGATCCTGGAGCGGATCGACACGATGCCGGGGCGGCTGGTGGACAACGCCGGGTTCTTCCAGGTGGACGACATCGACCGGATCTCCGACGTCGAGTTGTACGAGCGCATCCTCTCCGAGTTCCCGCAGTGGCTGACGGCGGCGCGGACGGCGGGTGTGGTGCGCTGAGTCGGGGCTCGGGCCGGGTTCGCCTACGCCGTGTGCCCGACGTGATGGGGGGCTGACGCGACGTCACCGGGGCGGTCACAATGGGACATTGCGCCGTCCTTTCACACCACGTCGTCGGGCAGTCGAGGTACGCGGAGGGGATTCCATGGCGGTATCGGGCGAATTCGCCGATTGGGCCACAGAATTGACGATGCGTCATATACCGGTCATGGTACGGCGGGCGACGGGTCGGCGGATCCTGACGGCGATCGCGGGCGGGGTCGGCGCGGCCCGGGTGGGCGCCGTCGACCCGGCCGTGCACGTCGCGGTCGGCATCGGCGGCCCGCCCGAGGCGGAACTGATCGGCCACGCCGCCGGCCGGCTCGCCGCGCCCGCCGCCGCGCTCGCGAACGGGATGCTGATCGGCGCGGCGGGCCCCCAGCCCGATACCCCGGCCGGCGCGATGGCCGTGGTGCTGCCGGTGGCGCTCGCGGTGGGCCAAGAGGTCAAGGCGCGCGGCGAGGAGGTGTTGGTGGCGGTGGTCGCGGGGCATGAGATGGCGTGCCGGCTGGCCGACCGGGACGGCTCGCCCTCGATCGGGATGATCGGCGCCGCGCTGGCGGCGGCCCGGCTGATGACGCTCGACAGCCGCCGGATCCGGGACGCGGTGGGCATCGCGGGGGAGTTCGCGGGCGGCCCGGTCGGCCGGGGCGGCACCGTCGGGGTGGCCGAGGGGGTCGCCGCCGGGAACGCGGTGATCGCCGCCCGTCTGGCCGCCTCCGGCGCGAGCGGTCCGGTCGGCGGCATCGACGAGTTGTGCCGGGCCAGACGGCTGCGCCCGGACGCGGTACTCGACGGCCTGGGCGGCCTCGGCGGCAGCTGGGTCTGCGAGCGGCACCCGGCGGCCGAGGTGACGGACTACCAATTCGATCTGGAAACCTGCGAAGTCCTCGGCGGCCGGCACCGCGACGCCAGGGCCCTGGTCGCCGAAATCCGCGCCCTGGCCTTCGCCCCATCCCTCGACCCGATCCTGTCCCTGACGGTAAAGGTCGCAGCGGGCACGTGACATTCGGCGTCTCGCCCCAAGGCGGGCCGACCGCGCGTGGGTTGCGCCCTGCCGCGTTCGTGGAGGGCGGAGGCTGCCGTGCCGCTACCGGTATCGGGGGGAGTCGATCTCCACGGCCGTAAGGGAAGCCCATGCGGCAACGAAGAGCATGCCGTTGTGAACGGTGGTCAGTGGGATACGGCCATCGTTGTCGGGGTGCGGTGGGGGCTGTTCCCAGCGCACTCGGCCGGTGTCGGATTCGAAGGCTGTCACCCGACCATCCCACACGGCCGCGAAGACGGCTCCCCCTCCTGTCGTGAGCTTCAGCCCGGAGTAGGCGATGGGCCGGCCGCCTCGTGTCGGCACGGGTGAATGCCAAAGGAGGCGACCGGTATCGAGATCGACGGCATGGAGACCGCGATGCACGTCTCCCGAAATGAGCGCGTCAGGCGTGAAGCACGCCGACATCTCCCCTGCGGGAAGACAGGACGGCAGCGGCGTCAGTGTGGGTGCTGCTCCGGGGGAGACACGCCATATCCCCTGCTTGGAGAGAAAGAACACCTGTGTCGACCGCACCGCCAGAACATTGAAGCGGTCGACGCCGGGAGCATTCCAGGTGTGGAGATCGGCCCCGGTGACCGTGTCGACGCGAGTCTCGATCAGGTCGGGCGGCGGGCCGCAGTGCAGTAGGAACCCGCCGCCGGTGGTGTTCACGGGAAAGACGTCCTTGCGATGCCAGACCGGTTCGCCGGTTCGGTGGTCGAGTGCGGCCAACGCGATCGGATGGCGCGTTCCCGCGAATATCGACCCCGTCTCCTCGAACAGGTGGATGCCGCCGATGCCGGGTGCGATCCGTCCCCACAGGACAGCGCCGGTATCGGCATCCAAGGCAACGACGGTTTCCCCGAACGACACCAGCAGCACACCGTCTCCGGTCTCGATCGCCCGGCAAGCCTCCAAGCTTGGAGGGCGGCTCGACGACGGCTGATCGGACGAGCTACACAGCACGGACACCACGGGGTATTGCTCCGCGGTGAACTCCTGCTGCCACAGCAGCTCTCCGGTCGCCGAATCGAGAGCGAACAGTGCGCGGGCCGAGAAGATGTGGACGGCTCGCGCACCGGTCTGCGTCGATGCCGGCCTTCCGGCCGCGTCCCAGACAAGCGCACCGGTTTCGGCGTCGAATGCCCGGACACCGAAGTCGTCGGCCGCATAGACCCGCCCGTGGGCCGACCACAACCGCCCTTGGTGGCCGTTCAACGGCACCTGCCACCGAACCACGCTCGACCTTTCCACGCCACAAGAATGGCGCCCGACGAATCGGGGAGGGAAGGACCTCAGACGTCGCAGCCCCAGTCGATGTGGCGCAGGGGGCCGCCGATGTCGTGGCGGGTGACGCGGTGGGTATTCTCCAGGCCGCGCAGGTGGAGGAGTCGGCGGTCGTCCAGCAGCCGGGCGCGCTCGGGGGAGACGTCGCCGACGATGAACCACGACGTCGGCCCGCGCTTCGGCGTGAACCACCCACACTCGTGATGCGCCCACCCGTGGGTGAGCGAAGCGACCACGGCGAGACCCCGCCCGGATTCGAGCCGCCGACGGGGCAAGTGGGTGAGGCCGATCTCGCGAAACACCACGGCCAGCGCGGGCCGCCCCTCATCCGTGGCACCCGTGACGTCCAGTACATACGACGTCGCCTCGCCCGCGAAGAGCGCCTCGCTCACCAACTCGGTGACCATCAGCCCCACATCTCCCCTCCGCTCACCCTCGATCCCGACCCCGTCACCCACCTCCCACACAAGGCGGCGCGCGACTCCCGCCGCCTCCGCAACGGCCGGCAGCGACCGCGACACGGTGACGAGCAGCGCCTGCGGCATGGCGGGCGCCGATGTCGTGACGTGGCCGAACGACGTGAATGGCTTGCTCACGACGAGCCCCTTTCCGAGACGTTGTTCGCCGAGCCACGGCCCGGGCCCGAACGGGTCGGCACGACTCGGGCGGGTGCCACGTGATGCGGCACTCGACGCCCGGCAATGTCCGTGTGGGTAGCATCAGGCCTAAAACGCGGCGACCGGGGACGGATTGTCCCCGGTCGCTTTGTGTACCCGCTTCGCTACGCGGCGATCAGGCCGATTCGGGTGGCCAGCCGAAGAGCGTCCTCACGCACGGTCGCCCCGCCGTGGTCGACCAAGCCGGAGACCAGCGTTCGGCCGATGGGAGAGTAGGTGAGCGTCTCGGAACTGGTGCGCCAGGATCGATCGAGCAGGCTTGCCGCCGCGAGTTGATCGCCACGGTGATGGGCGCCTCGAGCCAGCTCGATCCAGTGCCGGGCCCGCCGTTCGACGCTGGGGATCGAGAGCGGGTCCAGTCGGTCGGCCTTGCGCTGCGCCTCACCGGCTTGCCCGAGTTCGATGTCGATCATGACGTCATAGAGGTCGACGATCGCGCGACCGAAGCCGTGCCACGGATGCGAGTATCCGTCCGGCAACCGCGGCACCACTGCGGCGGCCTTGTCGAAGTAGCGGCGCGCTTCGCCCTCTTGGCGCTCCCGTGCGGCGGTCAGTGCGGCACACAGCCACAAGTGCCCGTACATCGGCAACAGCCGATTCGCCGCATCGTCGAGTTGTGGACGCAACAGTTCGAGGGCACGGAGCACCAACGCCTGTGCATCCTCTCCCCGGTCGCAGGCACGGATGAGATGGGCGAGGTAGAAGGCGGAGCCGGCGAGGGCCAGTGGGTCGTCCGCTGCGCGGGCCGCAGCCATCGATCGATCCGCGACGAGCCAGACCAGCCTCGGCTCGGCCTGCCATGCCAGGTATGCCTGCGCCAGGTGGTAGACCTCGGACAACAGCGCCTGCGCGGTCCGCCGTTCGTCTCCGTTGTAGGTCTCGGCCGCTCGCTCGGCCTCGTGCATGAGACCCGGGAGGGCGCGGCCGATCTCGGTCCGCTGCTGCGTCGATGTGTGCCAGGTCCGCCATGCGATGTCGAGTCTGGCTCTTACCCGGTCGAGCGTCGGCGGTTCCTCGGTGGCGGTGTCGAGTGGGTACGCCATGAGTGCGCGGCGCACCTCATCGAGCGTTTCGTGTCCGGGGCGGGCGTAATCCATGGTGCGCACCTGCCGGCCGACCAACTCGGTCAGGTCCGCCACGTGCAGTACCTCGGCGAGACGAAGCAGCATCGGCAACGGTGTGCTGCGCTTCCCGATTTCGATCGACTTCAGCCATTCGGCACTTTTGCCGCAAGCCGCCGCGACGGCAACGCGGGTCATGCCCTGTCGCGTTCTCCGGTCGCGGATGCGCCGGCCGATCTCGTGCGCGTGGTCGTCAGCCACTGTGTCCCCTACCCGTGCGTGCGGGTTCGCCCCCGTGGGCGGTGCGGTGTGACGTAGGGCGGGGGGCGGTACCCTGCCTGTGATGTGAGTCATCGTCAGGTTACGCCTGCTGGTGACAGATACGGCCCCGTCGTCCGGTTCGTCACCGACACGGGGCCGTTGTCAGGATGCTGTACCGATCACGAAAAAGACCCTCTCCGGTTTCCTGGAGAGGGTCTTTCATCTGCTGTGCGCTCGGCAGGATTCGAACCTGCAACCTTCTGATCCGTAGTCAGATGCTCTATCCGTTGAGCTACGAGCGCTTGGTCGGCTTGACCGAGGTCAACAATACATGGTCCCCCGCTCGGGGTGAAATCCATTGTTCGGTGGTGGTGTGAACAGGGCATTTGGTGAGCAATGGGGTTCGTTTGGTGGGGGATCCGCAGCCGAACGGGTGAGGGTGGCCGAGGGGTGGTGGCGGGTGGGAGGTCCTGGCTCGCGGGATGGGCGGCGCGACGCGCTCGGGTGTGGGGGTGGTTGTGTTCGCTGCCGGCTGAATTGGGCCTTTCGGGCATGTCGGCGGACGGGGGGTATGGCGGGTGTGATCGGTCGAGGGGAAGTCGCGGCGGTGTTCGCTGTGATGGCGGGTGTGCGCGGGTCCGGGCGAGGGCTTCGGATATGAGCCTTATATCGGACATCATGACCCGAGTCGTGACCCCTGGTCGCCACGCGATCACGCAAAGGTCACGACGATGGGCGCGAAACAGCCCGCCTGGTGGGACCAGACGGGCTGTTCGTCGAGCGGAGGCTCCGGGATTTGAACCCGGGATGGGGATGAACCCAAACCGCATTAGCAGTGCGGCGCCATAGACCGGACTAGGCGAAGCCTCCATCGGTGTTTGCCGACGAGGAACAGATTACTAGGCTCGTCAACGTGACTGCAAAAACAATGGGATAGTCGGTCGTGACATGCCCCGGCGGCGACGGGCAAGATGGCCGTCGCGCAGTCCGAGGACCGGAGGAGGTACGCGCTTCGTGAGCAGCAGGCCATCCCGAGGCGCTGCTCGCCTCGCCGCCATACTCGACGCCCTGCCGGACGCCCTCCTGCTGGTGAATCGCAACGGCACCGTCGTCAACGCGAACGCCATGGCACTGGAAGTCCTGGAGGCGCCGGGCACTCCCGTGGTGGGTCGCGGTCTCCTCGACCTGCTCCCGTCGTTCGACCACCGGCGCATCCCGGGGTCGGTACGGGCCACCAACGACACCCGCGACACCCGGACCAAGCCGACCCGGATGTCCGCGCACCGCACCGACGGCGGGGTCTTCCCCGTCGAGGTGACCAGTGCCAACCTGCCGGCCGGATACGACGACGAGTTGCTGATGATCGTCGTGCGCGACCTCACCGGCAAGGTCGACGTCGAGGCCGAACTCGCCCGCCAGCAACGGCAGACCGAGATGATCCTGCGCGCGGCCTGCGAGGGCATCATCGGCATCGACGCCGAGGGCGACATCGTGCTGGCCAACCCGGCCGCCGCCCGGATCCTCCACCACCGGGCCAGCGACCTCGGCGGCCGGAACGTGCACGAACTGCTCATGCACGCCCGCGCCGACGGCTCCCCGCTGCCCGCCGAGGAGTGCCCGCCGCTGGTGACCCTGGGCAACGGCCGCCGACAGCGGCTGCGCGACCAGGTGTTGTGGCGCGGCGACGAGGGCTTCGTGACGGTGGACATGATCACCGCGCCGATCCTGCTCGGCGGCGCCGTGGTCGGCGCCGTGATGACCTTCAGCGACACCGCGCGCGAGAAGTCGCTCGGCGAACGCCGGGCCCAGCTGGCCGAGTTGGTCGACACGGAGATACTGGGCCGACTCGAGGCGGTACGCGGTCGGCTGAAGAAGGTGGCCGACGGCGGCGCCGGCGAGGTCGGCCACGGCGCCCGCCGGATGGTGCGTCAGGTCGCGGGCGAGTTGGAAAGCCTGGAGGAACTCGCGAGCGAGGTGCTCGCCCACCAGGCGGCCGACGCCGACCCGACCCCCGCGGCGGACGACGCGGAAACCCCGGCCGAACCCGAGCGCATGCCGACCACGGTGGACGACCTGGTCGACCGCGCCATGGAGACGGTGACCTATCTCGCCCGCGGCGCGGGCGTGGAGTTCGCGGTCAACGCCTCGCCCGTCGGCGTACGGGTGGACATCGACGCGATGACCCGCGCGCTGGGCCACCTGCTCGCGGACGTGGTCGCGGCCGGTCCCGAGGGCTCCACCGTCGTGGTCGCGGCGGCGCAGCGCGGCAACCTCGCCCGGATCGAGGTACGCGGCCCCGAGAGCCGCAACAGCGGCGTCCGCGTGCCGCTCGCCCGCGCCGTGGTCGAGGCGCACGGCGGCACGATCGAGTCGCACACCGTGGCCGGCCGGGGCAGCACGTACGTCGTCGAACTGCCCGCCGACGAGGAGGCCGCCGAACTGGTGGTCAGCTCCGGCGAACACCGCGCGGCCAAGGGCCGCCGCGCCCGCCAGTCGGGCCGCCCGGACCCGGGTGCCGACAAGACCGACAAGGCCGGCAGGAACGACAAGACGGATGAGGCCGGCAAGGCGGCCAAGGACGAGCAGGACGCGGACGCCGACGAGGCGGCAAAGGCGGGCAAGGCCGCCGACGGCACCCCGAAGCAGGCCGACGAACCCGACGACTCCACGCCCGCCGCGGACGAGTCACCCGACTCCGCCGACTCCGACACGGACACCGCGACCGCATCGACCCCGGCGAAGCAGACGGCGACCGCCGACCGCCCCGCCTCCCCCAAGCGCCGCATCGGCTCGGCCGTCACCCCCCGCAAGCCCGCGACCCCCGACGCGCTGGCCGCCGCCGACCGCGAGAGCGCCGACCACGACCCCGAGGACCGCCCCGCCCCCGGCGCCGGCGTCGAACTCGCCGTCCGCGGCCGAGGCGCCCAGCCCCCACGGGCCCGCCTGGAGCCGGCCGGCTCGTCCACCCCGCCCGTACCCGCGCCCCCGCCGCCCGGCTCGGTCGCCCCCGCACCGCAGGGCCCGTTCGCCCTGCCCGCCGGCACCGTCGCACCGGTGCCCCTGGTGCCCGCGAGCGCCGGCACCGACGAGGGCCGGCACGAGCGGCCCGACGCCGACGCATACGACGAGGCCGAGGAGGCCGCGCGCAACAACAGCGGCGCGTTCGAGGCGGTCTACCCGCCCCGTTCCCGCCGCGGCCGCGCCGCCCGCGAGCTGCCCGAGGCCGCCGACAACCCCGCCGGAGCATCCGGTTCGCACCGCGGCGCCGCCCACCAGGACCCGTCCGCCACCCCGGGCCGGCAACCCGCGACCCCGGCGAACCCCGCCGCCGCCGGCCGGCTCAACGGCGCGCACACCCCGCAGGGCGCCCAGGCCCGGCGCCGGCTGTCCACGCCGCCCGCGCCGATCCCGGCGCAGAACCGCGCCGCCGACCCGACCGGGCGCACCACCAGCGTGCAGGACCGCCCCGGCCGCCCGGCCGCCGCCGACATGCCGACCGAGGTGTTGCCGCCGATCCCGGCCGCGCCCGACCAGCCGATTCCCTTCCAGGGCCGACGGCCCGGATTCCCGGCCGGCCCGCCCGGCGACGCCGAGGCGATGTCCGGCGCCGACCTGCCGACCATGGTCAGCCCGGCACCGGACGGCCAACCGCGTCGCCTCCTGGTCTGGCCCGAGCCGGACACCGCGACCGCGGGCGCGCTGACCGCGCGCGGCTGGAGTCCGCTCCTGGTGCGCTCGCGCGAGGAGGTCGACGCGAGTATCCCCGTGCAGCCGGCCGCGCTGTTCGTGGACCCGCTCACCGGCCCGATCACCCGTACCGCGCTCCAGTCGCTGCGCACCGCCGCGACCGCCGCGCAGATCCCGGTCCTGGTCACCGCCGGCCTGATGCAGGCCACCCGCGACGCCGCGTTCGGCGCCGACCCGGCCGTACTGCTGCGCTCGCTCGCCCCCGCGGACAGCGCCGGACACGCCTCTCGGGTGTTGCTCGTCGAGGCCGACCCGGACATCGCGGCCGCGTTCACCGCGTCGCTGGAGCGGCGCGGGATGGACGTGGTGCACGCGGCCTCGGAGAGCGAGGCGGTGTCCAAGGCGTCCAGCGTCGAGCCCAACCTCGTGGTGCTCGACCTGATGCTGGTGCGCCGGCGCCGGATGGGCGTGGTCGACTGGCTGCGCAACAACGCACGGCTGCACTCGACACCGATCGTCGTCTACACCACGCTCGACCTCGTCGAACACGACCTGCACCGGCTCCAGACCGGCGAGACCGTGCTGTTCCTGGCCGAGCGCTCGACCCGCGACGACGTACAACAGCGCATCGTCGACCTGCTCGGCAAGATCGCCTCACCCAAGTAGGGGACGACCCCGAGCACCCCGCCCGCCCCGGCCGAGCAAACCGAGTAAGCCGAGTAAAGCGAGCACGCCGGCCGAACCGCCCCGCCCGATCACCCGCACCGCCGCCCCGGCATGCCGGTCCGGCGGCGCGGAATCGTGCACGTCCGCACCCGAATCGCAGGCACCCGCGGCCCGCACGGCACCCGCCTTATCCGCACCGACCCGCAACGCCTCACCATGCCGCCGGCCCCCGCGCATGCAGTCGGCGACTCATCTCACCGACGGTCAGCGCCAGTTCGGTACCGAGGTCGATCGCCTGCGGGTGATCGTGGTGTTCGCGCATCCACCAACACATGACCTGCACGATAGGCCCGGCGGACTCCGGATGTCCGATGATCGCGGTGCGCGCGCACAACGGCCGGGCCGGCCCGTCCCGGCCGATGTGGAACCAGTAGCCGTCCCGGAAGCCGAGCACGGGGTGGCCCAACGCGTCCGGCAGCACGACGTCGTACGGCGGGTGCGGTTCGGGTCGGACCTCCAACGGGTACACGAGGTGCCCTCCAGGGGGACGTCGAGGGCTCGCCGGTCCCCCTCCGGAAGAGCGGAAAAACGGGAGTTACGGAATGCTCGCCGCGTTCCGTCGAAAACGATGTGCCATCCGGAGCAACCGGGACACCGTCGCATTCTTCCGTCCGGCTAGCCCGATCGGCCGATCGCCACGCCTGGTTCACCCGTACGGGCGCATGGCGGATCGCGACGGGCGCGCGGGTGGGCGCGTGATCCGGCGTCGGTCCACAAACCGAGCCGCCCGGTCCGCAAACCGAGCCGCCCGGTGCGGAAACCGATACGCGCCGCTCAAAGGGCTGACAACGACCCGACCGGCGAGAAAGAATCCCCTACACCTCGACCGGTCCCCGTCCGGCGAACGCAGGGAGGCTCCACTGTGCTGAGCACGATGCAGGACGTGCCGCTGACGATCGCTCGCATCATGCGACACGGCACCACGGTGCACGGCGGCTCGGAGGTGGTGACCTGGACCGGCGGCGCGCCGCGCCGGGCCGGCTACGCCGAGGTCGGCCGACGCTCCGCGCAACTGGCGCACGCCCTGCGCGAACTCGGCGTCACCGGCGACGAGCGCGTCGCCACGTTCCTGTGGAACAACCAGGAGCACCTGGAGTGCTACCTGGCGATCCCGTCGATGGGCGCGGTGCTGCACACGCTCAACCTGCGGCTGCCACCCGAGCAGCTGGTCTACATCGCGAACCATGCCGACGACCGGGTCCTGGTCCTGGACGGCTCGCTGGCCGCGCTCGCCGCCCCGCTGCTGCCCATGCTGAGCACGGTCGAACACGTGGTGGTCACCGGCGCGGACACCGACCTGGCCCCGCTCGCCGACTGCGGCAAGCAGGTGCACCGCTACGACGACCTGCTCGCGGGCCGGCCGACCGAGTTCGACTGGGCCGAGGACATCGACGAGCGCCAAGGCGCCGCGATGTGTTACACCTCCGGCACCACCGGCAACCCCAAGGGCGTCGTCTACAGCCACCGGTCGACCTACCTGCACAGCATGCAGGTGTGCACGATGGAGGGCTTCGGCCTGGGCCCCGGGGACCTGCTGCTGCCGGTCGTACCGATGTTCCACGTCAACGCGTGGGGCCTGCCGTACGCGGCGATGTTGTGCGGCGCGTCGATCCTGATGCCGGACCGGTTCCTCCAGCCGGAGCCGCTGGCCACGATGATCGCCGCGGAGAAGCCGACGTTCGCCGCCGCGGTGCCGACCATCTGGACCGGACTGCTCGACTACCTCGACGTACACAAGACCGACGTGTCCTCGCTGAACGAGGTCGTGGTCGGCGGTTCGGCCTGCCCGCCCGGCCTGATGCACGCGTTCGAGGAGCGGCACGGGGTCCGGATCATCCACGCGTGGGGGATGACCGAGACCTCGCCGCTGGGTTCGGTGGCCCGCCCGCCGGCCGGGCTGACCGGCGACGAGGCGTTCCCGTACCGGATCTCGCAGGGCCGCCTGCCCGCGTCGGTGCAGGCCCGCCTGGTCGGCCCGGACGGTACCGACATGCCGTTCGACGGCGAGGCGGTGGGCGAACTGCTGGTGCGCGGGCCGTGGATCGCGGGCGCGTACATCGGCGACGAGGGTTCGGCGGACGCCAGTGGCGGCGGCCGGTTCAAGGACGGCTGGCTGTACACCGGCGATGTCGGCACGATCACCGCCGACGGCTTCCTGCGGCTGACCGACCGGGCCAAGGACGTGATCAAGTCGGGCGGCGAATGGATCTCGTCGGTCGAGTTGGAGAACACGCTGATGGGCCACGAGGACGTGGTCGAGGCGGCCGTGGTGGGCGTGCCCGACGACAAGTGGGGCGAACGCCCGCTGGCGACGGTGGTGTTGCGCGAGGGCGCGCAGACCACCGTCGAGCAGCTGCGCGACTACCTCGCCGGGCAGGTGGCCCGCTGGCAGGTGCCCGAGCGGTGGAGCCTGATCGCCGCCGTGCCGAAGACGAGCGTCGGCAAGTTCGACAAGAAGGTGATCCGCCGGCAGTACGCGGAGGGCACGTTGGAGGTCAGCGAGGTCGACCGCGGCTGACCCGCGGCACCCGTCGGCCGGACCCGCCAAGGGCCCGGCCGACGGCCCGAGGGCGCTCAGAACACCCCGACCGGCCCGTCCACCGCGTTGCGGTCGATGGACAGGGTCCGGCCGCCGTACGTCTCGGTGACGTTGCCGCTGTACTGGTGCACCCGGTTGCCGTGCCAGTGCCCGTCGGGCAGCGCGCCGTCGCCGCTGGTCACCGCCTTGTCGTCCCAGCGGGCGTACCAGATCGCGTCCGGGATCGAGCGGCTTCCGACCGCCTGGACCACGTCGGCGACGCCGGAGTCCAGGCTGCTGTAGTAGCCGGCCACGAAGCCGTGCTCGCGGACCCGGTCGGACCACGCCGAGACGAAGTCGAGCACGGCGGTGCGGCACGCGGCGTCGGTGTTGTCGTACGCCTCCATGTCGAACCAGACCGCGCTGCCCCGCCGGAACCCGAGCGCGGTGCTGCGGTCCACCATGTCGTCCGCCTCCGCGACACCCTGCCGCGCGGCCTGCGCCGGATCGATCCGGCCCGGTTTGCGCGACTGCGAGCACGGCGCCTGCAGGCCGACCTGGATGGGCAGGAAGTCCCAGCCCTGGTCGTGCACGGCGGTGACCCAGTCACGGGTCAGCCGGGTGCTCTTGCAGGCCCGGTTGTCGCCCGCGACATAGATGCCGACCACCTTGTACGGCGACTCGCGCCAGGCCCGCATGGTCTCCACGGTGGGGGTCTCGCAGGTGTCGAAGCCCGGACCGGAGACGAAGAAGGACCGCCCCGACCGTGCGGCGGCACCCTCGGCGAGCCCGGCGGGCAGCAGGCCGAGCACGGCGATGAGCAACACGGTCGAGGCGAGTCGACGAGTGAGCAGAGGACGCACGAGACCTCCTGGCATGGCGGGAAGGGGCTCCCACCACGCTGGGCATGGCCGGCGGCGAAACCGACGGACCGCCCGGACGACGCGCCGAAGCGTCACCCGGGCGGCCCAGTGCGGGCGGGCCGGCCGCTACTCCACGCCCAGCACCAGCCCCGACGTCGGCACCCCGGTGCCCGCGGTCACCAGCACGTTGTGCACGTTCTCGACCTGGTTGACCGAGCTGCCCCGGATCTGCCGCACGCCCTCGGCGATGCCGTTCATCCCGTGCAGGTACGCCTCGCCCAGCTGCCCGCCGTGCGTGTTCGTCGGCAGCTTGCCGCCCAGCTCCAGGCCGCCGTCGGCGACGAACGCCGGGGCCTCGCCGCGCCCGCAGAAGCCAAACTCCTCCAGCTGCATCAGCACGAACGGGGTGAAGTGGTCGTAGAGCACCGCGGTCTGGATGTCGTCGGGGGTGAGCCCGGACGTCTGCCACAGCTGCTTGGCGACCACGCCCATCTCGGCCAGGCCGGTCATCTCGTCCCGGTAGAAGCTGGTCATCTGGTCCTGGAGGCGACCCGCGCCCTGCGCCGCCGCGTTGATGATCGCGGGCTTTTGCTTCAGGTCCTTCGCCCGCTCGGCACTGACGACCACGATCGCCTGCGCGCCGTCGGTCTCCTGGCAGCAGTCGAGCAGGCGCATCGGCTCGACGATCCACCGCGAGTTCTGGTGGTCCTCCAGGGTGATCGGTTTGCCGTGGAAGTACGCCTTCGGGTTGTTCGCCGCGTGCTTGCGGTCGGCCACCGCGACGTGGCCGAACGCCTCGGTGGTCGCGCCGTAGACGTGCAGGTAGCGCTGCGCGAACATGGCCACCCACGAGGCCGGGGTGAGCAGGCCGTGCGGCATGTTCCAGCCCAGGCCCACCCCCTCGACGGTGGGGTCGCGCTGGAGCACGCCGGAGCCGAAGCGGCGGCCGGAGCGCTCGTTGAACGCGCGGTAGCAGACCACCACGTCGGCGACGCCCGTGGCGACCGCCATCGCGGCCTGGGCGACGGTGGCGCAGGCCGCGCCGCCGCCGTAGTGGATGCGGCTGAAGAAGGTCAGGTCGCCGATCCCGGCCGCGGCGGCGACCGCGATCTCGGGGTTGGTGTCCATGGTGAAGCTGACCAGGCCGTCCACCTCGGACGGGGCGATCCCGGCGTCGGCGAGCGCGGCGCCCACCGCCTCGACGGCCAGGCGCAGTTCGCTGCGACCGGACTCCTTGGAGAACTCGGTCGCGCCGATCCCGGCGATGGCGGCCTTGCCGCGCAGGTTGTCGGCGTGCTTGAGGCTCACGCGTCGGCTCCTTCCGGCAGCTTCACCGTGACCGTGCCGGTGACGTGGTTGCCGAGCTTGTTGGCGCCGACGACCGCGATCTCCACGAGCGGGGTGCCGTCCTCGGCGGTGGGCTTGGCGGTCACCGTGCCGGTCAGGGTCATGGTGTCGCCGGGGTAGTTCGGGGCGCCGAGCCGGATCGCGACCTTGCGCAACTCGGTCTCGGGACCTCCCCAGTCGGTGATGTAGCGCCCGACCAGGCCGTTGCTGGTCAGGATGTTCATGAAGATGTCCGGCGAGCCCTTTTCCGCGGCCAACTGCGGATCGTGGTGCACGTCCTGGAAGTCGCGGGTCGCCAGGGCCGTGGCGACGATCAGCGTGCGGGTCAACGGGATGACCAGCGGCGGCAGTTCGTCGCCGACGGACACCTCCGCGTGGGTCAGGCTCGCCGGGTTCGCGGTGGTCATCGGTTGCCTCCCTGGGCGGGCACGCGGGCGAGCAGGTCGCCGAGCGCGGCGAGGTGCTGGATGCCGCTGCCCAGGGTCACGTCGATCTGACGGCCCCACAGGAAGTGGCGGTGGATCGGATGGTCGATGTCGGAGCCGGTGCCGCCGTGCAGGTGCTGGCACGCGTGCACCACGCGTTTGCCCGCCTCCGAGGCGTACCAGCGGGCCACCAGTGCCTGCTCCGTGGCCGCCTCGCCGCAGTCCATGCGCCACGCGGCCTCCAGCGTGGTGACCCGGATGGCCTCGGTGTCCATGTACGCCTCGGCGGCGCGCAACATCACGCCCTGCTTGGTGGCCAGCGGCTTGCCGAACTGCTCGCGGGTGTTCACGTGTTCGACCGTGCGGGCCAGGCCGCGCTCGCACACGCCCACCTGCTGCGCGGCCAGCGCGACCCGTGCGCGGTCGACGATCCAGGCGGCGATCTCCGCGCCCGCCTCGGCGGTACCGAGCAGCGTGGCCGGCGCGTCGGCCAGCGTCAGGTTGCCCGACGCCCACGGCGCGGTGG
The DNA here is from genome assembly GCF_051903075.1 of Embleya australiensis. NCBI lineage: Bacteria > Bacillati > Actinomycetota > Actinomycetes > Kitasatosporales > Streptomycetaceae > Embleya > Embleya australiensis. Next base: position 3,665,726 of record NZ_CP182422.1, on the reverse strand, counting down.
TCGGCGCGGCCTCGATCGCCACGCCCGCCGCGTCGGCGTCCACCGTGAACACCGCGAGCGCACCGTCCAGCGACGCGGTGACCAGGACCCGGTGGGCCACGGTCAGCCACGGCACCGCCCGCTTCGCCCCGTCGAGCCGAAAACCCCCGCCGTCGCGCCGGGCGGTGGTCCTCGGCACCGCCGGCAGCGCCGCGCCGACCTCGGCGAGCGCGCCGGCCATGATCCGCGAACCGTCCAGCAGGCCGGGCAACTCGCTCTCGACCGCCGCCTGCGTACCGAACCGCAGCAGCGGCAGCAGCCCGTAGACGACCGTGTCCAACAGCGGGATCTGCGCGGTGAATCGGCCCTGCTGCTCCACGAGCAGCGCGAGTCCGACCAGGCCCAGGTCGCCGCCGCCGTGCTCCTCCGGGATCAGCGCGCCGACCAGGCCCGCCTCGGCGACCCGGCCCCACAACTCGGCGTCCAGGTCCGCGCCGGACTGGGCGAGCTTCTTCAGCCGCTCGTCGGTGGACTGGTCGGCGAAGATGCGCTCGGCCAGCGAGACCAGGTCCCGCTGGTCCTCGGTGAGGTTGAAGTCCATCAGTTCTCCCCGACCACTCGGAACGCGGGCACGGTCAAGTCGGCGTCGTGGGTCACGAATTCGACCTGCACGCGCTGTCCGATCCGCACCTCGTCGTGCGTCACGCCCAGCACGTTGCCGAGCATCCGGACACCCTCGTCGAGTTCGATCAGGCCGACCGCGTAGGGCATGTCGAACGCCGGGAACTTCGGGTAGTGCATGGTGACGTGCGAGTAGACGACGCCCGCGCCGGCCGACTCGACGCTCTCCCACTCCAGCGACGCGCAGTGGTTGCAGCCGGGCGCGAACGGGAAACGCGGGGTGGCGCAGGCCGTGCACCTCTGGAACAGCAGTTTGCCCTCGGCCACGCCGTCCCAGTAGGCCCGGTTGTCCTTGTTGACCACCTTGCGCGGGCGCAGCGCGCGCTCCGCCGGCGCGGCCTTCGGCTTCTTCCTGTGCGGGGTGTAGCGCAGGATCCGGAAGCGGTGCGTGCCGACCAACTCGCGGCCGGCCTCGCCCTCGACGTAGATGTTGACCAGCGTGGTGATGAAGTGGCCGACGCCGAGACCCGTGGTCTTCTCCTCGGACACCGTCTCGATCAGCTGGTCGTACTGCACCACCTCGCCCAGCCGCAGCGGCCGGATGTACTCCTGCTCGCAGTTGGTCGCCACGACCGAGCCGAAGCCGTTGTCGGTGAAGTGTTTGTACAACTCGCCGGTGACCGTGTTGACCGTCAGGCCCGCGTCCATCCCGCGCATGATCCACACCTGGAGCATGGTCGCGGGCGCGACCACCTCGCCGAAGTGGGTCGCCGCGGCGGCCTCGGGATCGGTGTAGACCGGGTTCTTGTCGCCCATGGCCTCGGCCCAGTGCCGGATCATCGGCCCGTTGACCGGATCGAGCGCGAGCACGCCCGACTGGTCGTGCACACCCTCGTACTTCTTGACGACCGCGAGGAAGGCGGCCTTGTCCCGGCTGGTGGTGTCCGTCATGTCGTCCTTCACCGCTTCACTCGCGTCATGCCAAGGCGGACCATGGCGACGATCTCCCGCTGGACCTCGCTGACGCCGCCGCCGAAGGTGTTGATCTGGGCGCGGCGGTTCATCGCCTCCAGGAGTCCGTCGCCGAACGCGCCGGGCGACCTCGGTCGCAGCGTCGCGTCGGGGCCGACGATCTCCATCAGGTTGCGATACACCTCGATGGCACCTTCGGTGCCGAAGAACTTCACGCCCGACGCGTCACCCGGGTTGAGCGTGTTGTTGCCGACGTCGTGCACCAGGCGCCAGCTGAACATGCGTACTGCGGACAGGCGCGCGTAGGTCTCGGCCAGCTTGAGCCGCACCCACGGCTGGTCGATCACCGTGACGCCGGGCTCGACCTCGGTCTCGCGCGCCCACGCCAGCACCTCGGCGAAGAAGTCCTCGGCCTGCATGCCGAGCGCGGCGAGCGCGACCCGCTCGTGGTTGAGCTGGTTGGTGAGCAGCTTCCAGCCCGAGTTCTCCTCGAACACCAGGTTGTCGTAGGGCACCCGGATGTCGTCGTAGTACGTCGCCGTGGTGGTCATCCCGCCGACGGTGACGATCGGGGTCCAGGAGAAGCCCGGGTCGGTGGTCGGCACCAGGATCATCGTGATGCCCTTGTGCTTGGGGGCGTCCACGTCGGTGCGGCAGGCGAGCCAGATCCAGTCCGCGCCCTGGGCGGTGGAGGTGAAGATCTTCTGCCCGTTGATCACCCACTCGTCGCCGTCGCGCACCGCGCGGGTGCGCAGCGAGGCCAGGTCGGTGCCGGCCGAGGGTTCGCTGTAGCCGATCGCGAAGATGATCTCGCCGGCCAGGATGCGCGGCAGGTAGTAGCTCTTCTGCGCCTCGGTGCCGAACTTCATCAGGGTCGGGCCGACGGTGTTGAGGGTGACCATCGACACAGGCGCGCCGGCGCGATACGCCTCGTCGAAGAAGATGAACTGCATCTCCGGGCCCTTGCCCTGCCCGCCGTACTCGGTCGGCCACCCGATACCGAGCCAGCCGTCGGAGCCCAACTGTCGGCGCACCCGCCGGGTGGTCGGACCGCCTGCCTCGCCCTCGCGGTCGAGGTCCGCGCGGACGTCGGGGGTGATCAGCCGGGTGAAATAGTCCCGCAGCTCTGCCCGCAGAGCGTCCTGCGCCGGGGTCGGGGCGAGATGCACGTCACTGCTCCTTCACGTGCGTGGATCGCGTGGTCGCGACGCGGGTCGACGCCCGCCGGGCACGGAAGGGTCGCGGTCGGGTCTGCCCCGCGCTGCACATCGATACGGACCGGGAACGCGTGTCACCCGGCACGTCGAATCTCTCCGACTCGGGATCGCTTGTCAATATCAAGCATTTTTTCGATGCCGGCCGGCCCGCGGAAAACGGGTGGTTCGGGCCCGGGTGAGGCCGCCACACTGGCGGGCATGGACATACCCGCCCGGCAGATCCGTGCGCTCTGGAGCGAGGACACGATCACCGTGTACCAGGCGTACAAGCCGCAGATCGCCGACGCGGCCGTGCGGGACGGGCGATTTCCGGACACCTGGAGCCGGGAGCGGATGACCTGGGTCAAGCCCAGCTTCACCTGGATGATGTACCGCTGCGGCTGGGCGACCAAGCCGCGCCAGGAGCGGGTGCTCGCCCTGGAGATCGACCGCGCGGGATTCGAGGCGGCGCTCGCGGGGGCGTGCCTGAGCCACTACGAGCCCGGCACCTACCCCGACCGCGACGCGTGGGGCCGGCGGCTGCACGCGACCACGGTGCGGATCCAGTGGGATCCCGAACGCGACCTGGACCTGCGGCCGTTGGCGCATCGTTCGCTGCAACTCGGGCTGGCCGGATGGGCGACGCGCGCCTACGCCGACGAGTGGACACGCCGGATCACCGACGTGACCGCGCTCGCGCATCGGGTGCACGACCTGGTCCGCGCCGGTGATCATGACGGCGCCCGCGCGTTGTTGCCGGTCGAGACGGTGTATCCGCTGCCGGCGGAGCTGGTGCCGGTGACCGGGGCCTCGCCGGTGGGCTGAGGGGCCTTTGCCGGGAGCTGTTCGCGAGGGACGGCCCGCTCAGTGCACGGTCAGCCCGCCGTCGATGCTGACGATCTGGCCGGTCATGAAGCTGCCCGCGTCGGACGCGAGCAGCAGGGCCAGGCCGGTCATCTCCTCCGGCGCGGCGATTCGGTTCAGCGGTGCCGCGCCCCGCATCCGGGCCATCGTCTCCGGGCCGGTCTTGCGGACCATGTCGGTCTCCACCGCGCCCGGGGCCATCGCGTTGACCCGGATGCCGTGCTCGGCCAACTCGCCCGCCATGGTGCGGGTGAACGCGACGAGGCCGGCCTTGCCCGCGGCGTACAGGCCCTTGCCCTCGGCGCGGGTGAACACGGCCGCGCTGACCACGTTGACCACCGACCCGCGCCCGGAGGCGATCAGGTGCGGCAGCGCGTACTGGACCAGGAACACCGGTCCGCGCAGGTTGACCGAGAACGACTTGTCCCACGCCTGCGGGGTGATCGCGCCGAGCGGCTGGGCGAGTTCGTTCGCCGCGTTGTTGACCACGATGTCGATGCCGCCGAAGTGCGCGACGGTCGTGTCCACCAGGGCGGCCAACTGCTCCAGTTCCCCGCAGTGCGTGGCCACCGCGAGCGCCCGGCCGCCGGCGTCGGTGATCTCCTTCGCCACCGCCTCGCAGGCGTCCGCCTTGCGGCTGGCGATCACCACCGAGGCGCCCGCCGCGGCATAGGCGTGCGCGATGGCCCGCCCGATGCCCCGACTGCCCCCCGTGACGATCGCCACCCGACCGCTCAGGTCGAACATCGCGTTCGCGTCCCGTACTTCGCGCGTGTCGCCGCTCATCGGCCACCCGTCCCGTCCGCCACCTCGGTGGCTCGTCCTGCGTGCGTGCCCGTCGATGCGACACGTGTGGAGATTTGTATTGCACAGTCAACTACTTCGGGGCAAGGTGTCGGGCGAATCGACGACCGGCGGAAGGCACGTACATGGCGGGGCTGATCGACGCGCGACGCACGTGGGAACTCGCCGAGAAACGACTGGCCGAGGAGCGTGATCCGCGCCGGCGCGCGATCCTGACCACGCTGGTCGCGCACATGCGCGCCGAGCATGAGGGCGATCTCGACGCGCTGATGGCGACCGTCGCGCCGAACGCGTGTTATCACCAGTGGGGCGCGTCGGTTGTGGACAGGGCCCCCAAGAGTCACGCCGAGGTGCGCGAGTTCTATCGTGCCGTGGTCGAGAACGACTGCGGCCGACTCGCCCACCACATCGACCGGTTGACGGTGGATCGGGACACCGTGGTCACCGAGGGGATCCTGCGGATCGCCTACCCGGGCCGGGTCCTGGTCGGGATGGGTCGGTCGGTGCCGGACGTCGACGCGTTCTACCTGTACGAGACCCGAATGGCGATCGTGTGGGCCTTCGACGAGCAGGCGCTCGTGGTGTGCGAGGACAGCTACTCCACCGGCGACGGGTTCGCCGACATGCGCCGACTCGAGCCGGACGAGGTGCCCGCGCGGATGGGCGTCTGACGGCGTGTCACCGGGGCCGGCGGCGGCGCCCCGGCCCACCATGGGACTCCCGCGCGGGGGTCGGCGCGGGTGGGGCGCGGTCTTGTCGCGGTCCTGTGGTTGTCCACAGGGGTTACGCGGCATCCCCCATATATTTCCACAGCCTGTGGATAACTTATGCACAGATGGAATCCCGATCTGTCGGTGGGCCGGCGGATCGGTGATCGCTCGTGTCCACAGGGCCTGGCGGGAATGCATTCATGGTTGGCGTTTCCGCCACTCACCCCGGCTCCGCCGCACCGGTCAGGATCGGAGGCGAGCCGGAGGCCCCCCGCTCACCACTCGACCGCAGGCGCGTTCCGGGGTGAGGACGCCGATCGGCTCGCCCCCTCCATCGGGCACGGGGTCGTTGGAGGGGAGTGCTCCACAGGGGATGGGTCCGCGAACACACGCCGTCGCGGATCGAGGTGCGGCCGTTCCCCGCATCTCCGCGCCGGCCGAGGTCGCGATCGTGAGCCTTCCCCGGTTCACGGGTCGCACCGGGTCGGCGCGCACACCCTCCGCACCTTCGTGAGGGATAGGTTGCCGCCATGCGTCTCGTGGGAATCGTGCTGTTCGACCCGGTTCGAGTGTTCGAGTACGCGGTGGCCTTCGAGGTCTGGGGCATCGACCGCACCGACCGGGGCGTGCCGCCGTTCGAGGTGCGCGTGTGCGGCCCGGGGCGGGCAGGGGTGGAACTGGGCGCGGGAGTGGTCTGCGTCCCCGATCACGACCTCGACGGCCTGGCCGACTGCGACCTCGTCGTCGTCCCGGGCAACGAACACCGGACCGCGCCACGCCGCGAAAGATTCCCCGAGGAGGTCCTGGCCGCCCTGCGCGCCGCGCACGCCCGCGGCGCCACCATCGCCTCCCTGTGCTCGGGCGCCTTCGTCCTGGCCGCCGCCGGCCTCCTCGACGGGCGACGGGCGACGGCGCACTGGATGGACACCGAGGAGCTGGCCCGACGCCACCCGGACGTCGAGGTGGACGCCAACGTGCTGTTCGTCGGTGACGGTTCGATCTGGACCTCGGCCGGCTCCGCGGCCGGCATCGACCTGTGCCTGCACCTGGTCCGCCTCGACCACGGCGCGGCCGCCGCCGCCGAGATCGCCCGCACGATGGTGACCGCGCCGTTTCGCTCCGGCGGCCAGGCCCAGTTCATCGACAACCCGGTGCCGGCCGCCCCCGCCGACCCGGGCGACGCGCTCGACCGGCTGCGCGGGCGGGTGCTCGACGACCTGGGCCACCCCTGGACGGTGACCGAACTCGCCGCGCTGGCCGGGATGTCCGAACGCAGTTTCGCCCGCCACTTCGTCCGCGGCACCGGCACCTCGCCCCTGCAATGGTTGTGCACCCAGCGCGTCCTGGCCGCCCAGCGCCTCCTGGAGATCGGCGACCTCTCGATCGCCGCCATCGCCCGCCACTGCGGCTTCGGCTCCCCCCTGACCCTGCGCCAACACTTCACCCGCCGACTCGGCGTGGCCCCCAGGGACTACCGCGCCGGCTTCCGCGGCGTCGGACCCGCCCGGCACGGGTAGCCGGCCGAACCGCGGCGACCGGTGCGTCGATCGGCGCCGGCGCACCCGGGCCGAATGGCTGAAAGGCCGTTCGAGCGCCCCGTCTCGGGGCACCCCTCCCTTCTCGAACCGTGTGTTTCCAGGGAGGCCGGATTTGCCCGCCAGTCATGTCGCACCCCGGACGCGCTATGGCGTGCTGCGGACGAAGCCCGTGGACGCGATCCTCGCGGAGAGCGGCGGCGGCGAGGGGGATGCCGGCCTGCGGCGCTCCATGGGGCTGCTCGAACTGACCTTCTTCAGCGTCGGCGCGACGCTGGGCACCGGGATCTTCGTGATCCTGGCCGAGGCGGTGCCCAAGGCCGGCCCGGCGGTGGTGATCTCGTTCGTGCTCGCCGCGGTCACCGCGCTGTTCTCGGCGCTGTCCTACGCCGAACTGGCCGGGACCATCCCGGTGTCCGGCTCGTCCTACTCCTACGCGTACGCCACGCTCGGCGAGGGCATCGCGTGGGTGTGCGGGTGGTGCCTGCTCCTGGAGTACGGCGTGTCCATCTCCGCCGTCGCCGTCGGCTGGGGGCAGTACGTCAACGAACTGCTCGACTCCGCCTTCGGGGTGAGCCTGCCCGACGTGATCAGCCAACCCCCGGGCGACGGCGGCACGTTCAACGTGCCCGCGGTCGTCGTCGTGCTGCTCGCGGTCGTGCTGCTGGTGCGCGGGGTGTCGGAGAGCGCCGTGGCCAACACGATCATGGTCTTCATCAAGCTGATCACCCTCGCGTTCTTCTGCGCCATCGCGTTCACCGCGTTCAAGCACGACAACCTGACCCCGTTCGCGCCGCTGGGGGCGGCCGGGATCAGCGCCGGCGCGTCCCAGGTGTTCTTCTCCTACATCGGCTTCGACGCCGCCTCCACCGCCGGCGAGGAGGCCAAGAACCCGCGCCGCGACCTGCCGCTCGCGATCCTGATCTCGCTCGGCATCGTCACCATCGTCTACGTCGCGGTCGCCCTCGCCGCGCTCGGCGCCATGCCGTGGGACCAGTTCGAGGGCAGCGAGGCGACGCTGGCGCAGATCGTCACCGACGTCACCGGCGGCTCGTGGGCGTCGACGATCCTGTCCGCCGGGGCGATCATCTCGATCGCCAGCGTCGTGCTCACCGTGCTGTACGGGCAGACCCGGATCCTGTTCGCGATGGCGCGTGACGGCCTGATCCCGCCGATCTTCGCCAAGGTCGACAGCCGCACGCAGAGCCCGGTGGCCAACACGCTGATCACCGGCGCGTGGGTGGCCCTGCTGGCCGCCCTGGTCCCGCTCGGCCGACTCACCGAGGCCACCAGCATCGGCACCCTGTTCGCCTTCACCCTGGTCAACATCGGGGTGATCGTGCTCCGCCGCACCCGCCCCGACCTGCCGCGCGGCTTCACCTCGCCGTTCTTCCCGATCACCCCGCTGCTCGGCGTGGGCTTTTGCATCTACCTGATGGCCCGGCTCTCCGGGACCACCTGGCAGGTCTTCCTGGTCTGGATGGCGGCCGGCGTGGCCATCTACTTCCTGTACGGCTACCGCCACTCGCGCTGGCGCGCCGAGGCCGGCGCCGAGGCGGACCGGTGAGCGCGGACATGCGGATCGTGGTGGGCTGCCGGCCCGAGCCGCGCGGGCAGGACGCGCTCGCGCTGGGCGCGCTGCTCGCCCGCCAGGCGGGTGCCCGCGTCGTGCTCGCGCACATCCGTCCACCCGCCCAGCCCGGCGCCGGGGTCGGCGCGGTGGACGCGGAGTGGCGCGCGTTCCTGCGCGAGGAGACCGATCGGCTGCTCGACGACGCGGAGCGGCAACTGCGGGAGCGGGACCCGGACCTGCCGGTCGAGCGCGCGATCGGCGACAACCGGGGCAGCGGCCGGGGACTGGCCCGGATCGCCGAGGAGCACGACGCCGCGCTCGTGGTGATCGGCCCCGCGCCGGGCGGCCGGACCGGGCGGGTCGCGCTCGGCAGTACCGCGGACCAACTCCTGCACGGCTCGCCGGTGCCGGTGGTGCTGGCGCCGCGCGGCTTCGCCGAACATCCGCCGCCGCGCGTCGCCCGCTGCACGATCGCCTACCAGCGCGCCGTGCAGTCGGCCCAAGTGGCGGCCTGCGGCGTCGCGTTCGCCCGGCTCCTGGACGCCGACGCGCGGCTGCTCACGCTGGTGCTGCGACCGGTCCGGCTCTACTCGGGCAAGCAGCACCAGGCGGCCGAGCAGCAGGTGTTGCGCGCCGCGCGCGAGCAGGCCCGGCAGGACCTCGCGGCGGCGATCGCCGACCTCGACGGGGCGGTCGACGGCGAAACGGTCGAGGGCGACGACGTGCGTGCCGCGCTCGACGCCGTCACCTGGGCCGACGACCTGCTGATCTGCGCGTCCGGCACGGTCGGCCCGGTCAAGCGGGTATTCGTCGGCGACGTCTCGCACAAGATCGTCCGCAATGCCCGCACCCCGGTCATGGTCCTCCCGCGCGGCATCCGCGCCGACGCCTGGAAGACATCCTCCCCCTCCACGCCCTGACCCACCACGCCCGCCGTCCCGGCCGGACAGGGCCCAGCCGCGCTCCACGCCTCAGCCCGCCGGCACCGCGGATCCGCTCGACAACGCCGGAATCACCACCGGCTCCACCGCCGCCTGCTCGGCCGGCGCCGCGGGTGCCCAGCGCTCCGGCGCCGCCGCCACCTCGCGCCACCACGGCTCCACCTCGGCCCCGTCCACCAGGGCCGGTTCGAACAGCGCGCCGGGCCGAGGGACCACGAGGCCGGTGCCCAGCGCCCGCGCCGCCGCCACCGACCGCTCGGCCGGCTCCTCCCACGCGTGCGGTGCCAGATCGAACGTGCCCCAGTGGATGGGCAACATCAGCCCGCCGCCCAGATCCGCGTGCGCCTGTACCGCGCCCTCCGGGTGCAGATGCACCTCGGGCCACGCCTCCGCGTACGCCCCGGCCTGAATCATGGTCAGGTCGAACGGCCCGTGCTCGCGGCCGATGTCGGCGAACCCCGGGAAGTAGCCGCTGTCCCCGCTGTGGAAGACCCGGTGTCGGGGCCCGGCGACCACCCACGACGCCCACAACACGGTGCCGAGCACCCGCGCGCCGCGATTGCAGTAGTGCCGCGCCGGCGTCGCGGTGAAGGCGAGCCCGGCGACCTCGGCCGACTCGTGCCAGTCCAACTCGGTGATCCGGTCCTCGGCGACGCCCCACCGCTCCAGATGCGCGCCGATGCCCAACGGCACCACGAACAGCACCCGTTCACGCCGGGCCAGCGCCACGATGGTGGCCATATCCAGATGGTCGTAGTGGTCGTGCGAGACGACCACGACGTCGGGGTCGGGCAGATCGGCGAAGCGCACCGGCACCGCGTGCAGCCGGGCCGGGCCGAACGCCGCCGACGGCGAACATCGGGTGCTCCACACCGGGTCGAACAGCACCCGCACCCCGTCGATCTCCACGAACACCGTCGCGTGCCCCAGCCAGGACGCCCGCAGCCCGGTCGTCGGTGCCGGTGCGAAGTCCGCCGCCGACGCGGTGACCAGGGGAATCGCCACGGCCGGTCGACGCAGTCCGGACGCGGCCCGCTGCGCGCGCATCATCTTGCCGAGCGCGCCCGGACTGCCACGGCGCGTCGGCACGGGATTTCGGAACGCGCCGTCGCGAAAATGCGGCGATCTGCGGACACGCTCCAGGCGCTTGCCGGCGGGTCTGGCGCCGAACGCCGCGGGAGCCAATGACGTGAACACGTGCCCGGCCACATGGACTCCTCGGGCAAGCGGGGTCTTCGGCCGACCGTACTGGGGTCGAACCGGCGACCGGTGATCGGGACGAGTGGAGATTAACCCCGCGCCCGACGCTGAAACGTCGTCCACGGGGAGGGGTCCCGACCCCGATGATCCTCCCGGCGGAGTAGGGGTCGGGAGTATGTCGGAGCACTTTGCCCGACAACGAACCCGTAGGTCACGAGATGCGCCGGCCGGGTGAACGGGCCCACCCGGCCGGGGGAATGGGCACCGCCCCCGGGCAACCGTTCGCCCACCCCCACGCTGTCGGCCGACGTGAGTAGTGTTCGAGTCGTCGCCACCGGGGATGACGGGGCATCAGCCCCCTTGCAACAACACGGTTCTCCCGTTCCGTCGTGGAGGTTCGGCATCCCCAACCCACTCAGCGGAGCCAGGAGTCGTCATGCCCGAGACCCGTACCTACCTTGAGCTGTCCGAGGAAGGCGACGGCGCGCACAAGTACTACGAAGTGGTCGTCGACGGTTGCGACGTCACGGTCACGTACGGGCGGATCGGGGCCAAGGGCCAGACCGGGACGACCACCCACGCGACGCCGCAAAAGGCCGAGGCGGACGGCAAGAAGAAGGTCGCCGCGAAGCTGCGCAAGGGCTACGAGCCGGCCGTCCAGGGAGTGCGCAAGCCCAGGGCGATCACCCGCCGCGAGATCGTCTCCCGGCCCAGCACGGCCCGCAACTCGGCGCCGGTGTTGTGGCGCTACCGCACCGGCTCCTCCGCGTTCGGCATCTTCGTCGACTCCGAGCGGGTCCTGGTCGGCAACCAGCGCGGCGACGTCTGGTTCCTCGACCACGCCGGCGAGGTCACCGGCCGCTACCAACTGCCCGACGGCGTCAAGTGCATCGTCGCGGACGACTCGTGGATCTACGCCGGGTGCGACAACGGCAACGTGTACGACGTCGGCGGCAAGGCTCCGCGCGTGGCCTACGAGATCACCGACAACATCGACATCTACTGGCTGGACATCCACGACGGCGTGCTCGGCGTGTCCGACTCCAACGGCGGCTGCACCACGATCGACCACGAGGACGAGTCGCTCTGGGCCGCGGCCACCAACGGCACCGGCGCGTGGATGGTGCGCTGCGACGAGAACGCGATCTACCACGGACACAGCGCCGGGGTGCAGGCGTTCGCCGCCGGCGACGGCAAGGAGTTGTGGACCACCAAGACCAGGGGCGGGGTGCTCTTCGGCTGGCAGGAGCGCGACGACGTGTACGCGGGCACCACCGGTAACAAGGTGCACCGGATCGCCAAGTCCGACGGCAGCATCCGCACCACCTACGACTGCGACGCGTCGGTGTTCTCCTGCGCCACCGCCGAGAACGGGAAGTACGTCTTCGCCGGGGACAGCTCCTCGACGGTGTACTGCTTCACCGAGGACGGCAAGCGGCTGTGGAAGCTGGGCACCACGTGCGGCTCGGCCTTCTCCATGCAGTACCACGACGAGAAGTTGTACATCGTTACCACCGACGGCTCGCTGGCCTGCATCGACGTGAGCGAGGCGGCGATCGCGGCGGCCCAGGACGGCACCGTGCCGCAGGTGCGCGATGTCAAGGTGGCCGCGATGGAGGCCGTGGTGCCGACCACCGAGGTGGCCACCACCACCGAGGCCGGCACCGGCGTCGTGGTCGAGTGCGTCGACCAGGGCAACGGCCGGCTGCGGGTGCACGTGGTCACCGCGGGCTACGAGAGCGGCTGGAACGTGCAGTTCCCGAAGAACGTACGGGTCGCGGGCGCGCGCTACGTGGTGGACGCGGTCAGCCCGGCCGAGCGCGGCGGGTTCTACCGGGTGCGCGGCGAGATCCGCCGCCTGGTCTGAGCCGACCCGCAGGACCCCGAAGAGGCGAACGACCGAAGGGCGGCACCCCCGCGAGGGTGCCGCCCTTCGGCGTGGTCGGCGTGGCCGAACCCGGTGATCAGGGCTGCTTGTGCTCGGCCGGCTCGCGCTGCTCCGCGGTCCAGCCGTCCAGCGGCGGCGTCGCCTCGGCGGCCTTGCGCTTGGTCATCGAGGCCACCCGCTGCTCGTGCCGGGCGCCGAACAGCTGCGGCAGCGTCGGCGTGGTCAAAAAGCCCTCGGCCCGGGCGCTCGCGATGCCGATCCGCGGCAGCTCGCTCGCCTTGCGGAAGCAGATGTAGCGCGGCTCCCAGATCGGGCGGTACTTCTCGTTGGCCCGGTACAGCGACTCGATCTGCCACCAGCGGGAGAAGAACACCAGGACCGCGCGCCACAGCCGCAGTACCGGCCCGGCGCCGAGCTTGTTGCCGCGCTCGAACACCGAGCGGAACATCGCGAAGTTCAGCGAGATGCGCTCGATGTCGATCGGCGAGGACGCCTCGGCGGGGGCCTCGGCCTCCGGCTCGGCCGGCTTGCCCTTCCCCTTGCCGCCCTTGGCGGGCTTCGCGTTCGCCGCGGCGTACGCCTTGGCGCCTTCTATGACGTCGAGCACCATGAACTCGATCAGCCCGTTGTCCGACTCGCGGTCGCGGCGCATCAGGTCGAGCGAGACGCCCTTGGCACCCCACGGCACGAAGCTGAGCACCGCGCGCAGCCGTCCCTCGTCGTCCATGCACTCGACCATCAGGCAGCGCCCGTCGTCGGGGTCGCCGAGCCGGCCGAGGGCCATCGAGAAGCCGCGTTCGGTCTGCCCGTCGCGCCAGTGGTCGGCGAGGTCGAGCAGTTCGCGCATCTCCCCCTCGGGGATGTCCTCGTGGCGGCGCACCCGGGTGGTGTACCCGGCGCGCTTGACCCGGTTGTACGCCTGCCGGACACCGCGCATCGCGCGGCCCTCCAGGCTGAACTCGGACACCTCGACGATCGCCTCGTCGCCCAGCTCCAACGCGTCCAGACCGTGCCGGGCGAAGATCGTGCCGGCCTCCTCGCTGGCCCCCATCACGGCCGGCACCCAGGCGCGGTCCTCGGCCTCGGCGAGCCAGCGGTCGATCGCGCCGGGCCACGCCTCGGGGTCGCCGATCGGGTCGCCGGAGGCGAGCGAGACGCCGCCCACGACCCGGTAGGCGACCGCCGCCTTGCCGCTCGGCGACCACATCACCGCCTTGTCCCGACGCAGCGCGAAGTAGCCGAGCGAGTCCCGCTCACCCTGCTTGTCGAGCAGCTCGCGCAGCAGCACCTCGTCGTCGGGGGTGAGCAGTTCGCGACCCTTGGGCGCGCGGAAGAGCACGTAGAGCACCAGCAGGAACAACACCACGCCGGCCACGTTGATCACGATGTCGACCCAGCGCGGTACCGAGACGCTGCCCAGGTCGCTGTCCGGGGCGAGGGTGAAGATGCGCAACACCGCGTACAGGATCCGGTCGCCCATGCTGGAGTCGGCGATCCGGTCGGTGGCGTTGACCAGCGTCGAGCCCAGGACCACACCGACCACCGCGCCGCCGGCCAGCACCAGGCCGGCCTTGAGCACGTTGCCCCGGTCGCCCTTGGCGCCGAACTCGGCGAAGCTCAGCAGCAGCGCGACGCAGATCACGAACGTGAGGATCGTGGAGAACCAGTTGAACGGGTGTTGCCGCAGGTCGTCGAACCACAGCGCCCAGATGTAGACCGCGGTGGACGGGACGAGCAGGATCGCCGTGAACGCCCAGGCGGCCCGCTTGCGGCGGGCGAGCATGATGGCGAGGAACGCGGCCAGCGCGGCCGACGTGAATCCGGACGTGACCAGGAACGGCGTGTAGTACTCGCCCGTGTCGTGGTGACGCACCCGGTCGCGCAGCGGCACCGAGACGGCCGACACGAAGTCGAGTGCCGCCACGATCCGCAGATACCAGATCAGCACCCCCGCCGAGATCCCGCGCACGCGCTCGGCGGCCGGGGTGCCGGTGCCGTTCTTGTTGTGGCCGTTCGCGGCGGCCCGCGTCGTGGCAGACACCGTGCTCCTCGATTGTGGGGTGGTGGAAGAGTCTCGTGGCCTATGTCCAGAATTGCGACTCTTCGTAACGCTCGCAGAACAGCGTAGACACCCACGAAGTAATTTGGATGCGCACGATGGCCCTTTGGTACGTCATCCCACGGAGGGATACCCGATCGTTTGCTAATCCCAATGGTGGACAAGCGCGGTTCGGACATACGGCGGGGCCGGTGCGGCATCAATGGACACGCCGCACCGGCCCCGCCGGTTTCACCGGCTCTCAACCGAATGAGAACCGGTTCGATCAACCCCCGATCGGGAGTCCGCCGAGGGAGGGCACGGCGGGCAGGGACGGCGCGGCGGGGGCGCCGCCACCGGCGAGCTGACCGGCCGCGGGGGCGGCCTGGCCGACCGTCTGGCCGGCGGCGGGAGCGACCGCCGCGGCGCCGTCGCCGACCGTCTTGTTCGCGTTCGACGCGGTGGTACCGGCCGTCTGACCTGCGGTCTTCGAGGCCGCGGGGACGGTCTTCGACGCCGTTCCACCGGCCGCGTTGCCCGCGCCTTCGGAGGCCGCGGGGACCTTGTCGGCGAGGCCGCCGACGTCCGGCTGGGTCAGCGCGCCGAGGCCACCCGTGGGCAGTTCCGCCGCGTGCGCGGCGGACGCGCCCAGGATCGGCGCGGCGCCGGCGGCGATCAGCAGGGCGGCCTGGGCTACGCGGCGCGAGATGTGCGTCATGGTGCTCCTCGTGGTGTCACGGTGAGGTCGGGCCCCTCCGGCACCGACCACACTGACTACCGCTCGAAGCACGATCGGGTTGCGGGCGCTGTTGGCAAAGTGTTGGCAATGAGCGCGCGTGTCGTCACTATTTGCGGCTGACCGGCTGTTTGTCGGGATCATCCCGCGAATCGGGATCATCCTGCTTTGGCTCCCGCGAACGAGTGGTCACCTCCGACTCACCCGCCCCGACCGTCACCGGTGTGCTAATCGCGTCGGCGACCCCGGATCCGGCCCCCGCCGCGACGGCGACCGGCTCGGCGACGGGCGCGGCGACCGGGTCGACCGAGAAGGCCGAGCGGCCGGTCAGCAGGTGCTGGACCACGAAGCCCAGGGTGACCACCGCGGCGCCGCCGACCGCGTCCATGATCCAGTGGTTGGCGGTGCCCATCACCACGATCGTGGTGGACAGCGGGTAGAGCAGACCCAGCCAGCGCCAGCCCTTCGGCGCGATGGCCAGGATCATCAACCCGCACCACAACGACCAGCCCACGTGCAGCGAGGGCATCGCCGCGTACTGGTTGGAGATCTTGGTCAGCGCGCCGAAGTCCGGGTTGTTCAGGTCCTGCACGCCGTGCACGGTGTCGATGTAGTCGTAGCCCGGCATCAGCCGCGGCGGCGCGAGCGGGTAGAGCCAGAACCCGACCAGGCCGGTGAGGGTGGCCACGCTCAGCACGGTGCGCGCCGAGCGATAGGCGGCGGGCTTGCGCACGTACAGGATGGCCAGGATGGTCAGCGGCACGATGAAGTGGAACGTCTCGTAGAAGAAGTTCATGCCGCTCTGCAGCCAGCCGATCCTGGCCACGAAGTGGTTCAGGCCGCGCTCGACGTCGATGTGCAGGAACTTCTCCAGGTCGATGATCTGCTGCCCGTGCTCCTCGGCCACCTGGCGCTGGTCGGGCACCGACGCCCGGATGAACGAGTAGGCCTGGTAGCCGACCCGGATCATCAGCAGTTCGAGCAGCAGGTTCGGCCGCGACAGCGGACGCCAGCCGAACGGCAGCGCCGGGATCCAGGCGAACCGGCCCTTGTCCGCGACCCCCTGCGGCACCGCCTGGGGACTCCACTTGGCCGACGCCTTGGTGATGAACGGCACCGCGCACGCCGAGGCGATCGCGAGCAGCAGCGGCCCGTTGTCGGCGATCGTGCGGACGGCGGCCAGCTTGCCCCAGACCAGCGTCTTGCTGTCGAGGGTCATGATCATGAAGACCGCGACCGGCCACACCATGCGGTCCGTCTGCCTGGCGCCGAGCCGGGCGACCGCGACGAGCAGGATCCACAACTGCTGGTGCTGCCAGGACACGGGGGAGATCGCGACCATCACACAGCCGGCCAGCGCGGCGCCGAGCAGCGCCTGTCCGTCCTTGGCGTAGGCCACCGCGCGCGGCACGCCGAACCACAACACGGCGGCGGACAGCAGCACCACGAGCACGATCTCCAGCGGCCCGGACAGGCCGACCCGCAGCAGCAGACCGTGCAGCGACTGGTTGGACAGCGCGTCGGCGTCGCCGCCCAGGCCCGCGCCGGCGACGTGGTGCACCCAGTACGTGAAGGAGTCGTGCGGCATGGTGACCCAGGCCAGCGCGGTGCAGCCGAGGAAGGTGGCCGTCGCGTTCGCGGCCGCGCGCTGCTTGCCGGTCAGCCACAGGTAGACGGCGAACAGCAACATCGCCGGATGCAGCGCGGCGGCGACGCCCATCGCTATCGAGGCGACCCGACCCGGGGCGGCTTTGAGCATCGCGGGCAGCGCGAGCAGGACCGGGAGCAGGCTGAGCTGGCCGAGTGACAGGTTGCCGCGCACCGGCAGGGACACCACAAGCAGGGTGATGATCAGCGGCGTCGCGAGCAGCCGGGCGCGGCGGGTGCGCAGGCCGGGCACCGCCCGAGCGACCACCACCGCGATCGCGGCCACGATGAGCAGGGTGGCCACCGTCCAGGCGACGCCCAGCGTGTGCTCCGCCGCCCGGGTGAGCGGGCGCAGCACCCAGCCGGCGAAGGGGGTGCCGCCGAAGGTGGTGCCGCGCGCGTCGGTGTCGTAGAGCGAGCCCGGCAGATGCAGTACGCCGTCGGGGCCGAGCCACGCGTCCAGGTCCGGCAGCCTGCGGTCCTCGGGTCGGTCGAGTACTTCGTTGGCCTGTCGGACGGCGACGCATGCGGCGAGCAGCCACAGACCCACCAGGGCCAGGGAGAGCCTGGTCCTCCGTATGTCCAGCAGCCGGCGAACGCCTGCCCTCACCATGTACGGCTTCTCCCGTTTTCCTGGAATTTCTGCTTTTCCCGGATTTGGTCCGGATTCGTGGCCCGGTGACCCCCGATTCATGGCGGGGCCATCCGGTTGCCGGCTTCCGGACACCTTGTCACCGCCCGACCGCGACCGAAAGCCGCGGGCCCCTCTCGGGACCCACGCCGTACGCTCGGGGACGGCATGGAACACATTGCCGAATCGACGAGGGGCGAGAGACAACCATGGTGCCGCAGGACGCGTCGACCCGAACGCAGGAGTCCCCCGACGCGGTCGTCGCCGTCGGCTTCCGGCAGGCCGGACCGGCGGATATCCCTGCCCTGCTCGAACTGGTCGAATCCGCCTACCGCGGCGAGGCGAGCCGTGCGGGCTGGACCACCGAGGCCGAACTCCTGGAGGGGCAGCGCACCGACGCGGACGGCGTCGCGGCGGTGGTCGAGGGCTCGGACAGTGTGATGTGGATCGCCGAGCGGGACGGCGTACTGCTCGGCTGCTGCCAGTTGGAGCGGCATCCCGACTCGGTCGTGTACTTCGGCATGTTCGCCGTGCGTCCCGGTCGCCAGGGCGGCGGCCTGGGCCGAGCGCTGCTCGCCGAGGCGGAGCGGGTCGCGGTACGGCGGTGGGACGCCAAGCGCATGCGGATGACGGTCATCCGCCAGCGCGAGGAGCTGATCGCCTGGTACGAGCGGCGCGGCTTCGCCCGCACCGGAGTGCGCATCCCGTTCCCCTACGGCAACGAGCGGTTCGGCAGGCCGCTGCGCGACGACCTGGAGTTCGAGGAGCTGACCAAGGACCTGTGAGCCGCGCGGGACGCGATCGGGCGGTCGGCGCGGCGCGTTCGTCCGGCGGCTCGTGCATCCGCGGCGGTCGGGGCGGGGATTCCCTCGAATCGGTGCTCACTTTGCCCGGACTTCGACGGTCCGGCTCCGGCACGTCCGGATCGTGACAGCATGGATGTTCGGGGACAGTTCGCCCCCGGCACCGGTCGCCTTGGGGGTCGAAGCCCGTGTCGCACCACGAACCGCCGCCGTATCCGCAGCAGCCGCACCGACCGCCGCCGACGCAGGGCGGCGGTCGCCGCGGCAACCCGCTGATCATGCTGGTGATCGCGCTCGTGCTGGTGGCGGGCGTGGTGACCGCGGTCATCCTGATCAGCCGCGGGGACAGCGACGACGACAGCCCGAAGAAGACCCCCTCGACCCAGGGACCCAAGCAGCCGGGCCTGCCCTCGGGGGTGTTGCCGAGCGGGTTGTTGCCCTCGGACATCGACAGCCTGCTGCCGGACCTGCCGTAGGCCGGGTCGGGCGGATCGACGGGCCGTCTCGGCGCGGATCGGCGGGCCGTCTTTGCGCGGCCTCGGTCGGGACCGCCCGACCGCCCGGTGGGCTGCGGGCGTTGCGACAGCCGGGTGATTCCGCGGCCCGCCCCCGGTCGGGTCCCAGGATCGGCGCGCGGGCTGCCTACAGTCGGCTGACATGGCCAAGCTGATCATCCGATCGTCCGTGGTTGTCCTGCTCGCCGGTGTCCTGGGCGCCGGACTCGTCGTGGGGCGGGCCGCGCCCGCCGAGGCGGTCTCGGACGACGTCTGGGACCGGCTCGCCGAGTGCGAGAGCAGTGGGCGCTGGAGTCTCGACTCCGGCAACGGCTACTACGGCGGACTCCAGATCCTGCCGAGCACATGGGACGAGGCGGGCGGACAGGAGTACGCCGACCGGCCGGACCGGGCCACCCGCGAGGAACAGATCGCCGTCGCCGAGCAGATCCTGAGCATGCAGGGCTGGGAGGCCTGGCCGCAGTGCGCCCGGCAGATCGGCATGCTCGGCTCGCGGTACACGGTCAAGGCGGGCGACACGCTCTCCTCGATCGCGCGCGACCTCGGCGTGATCGGCGGCTGGCAGGCGCTCTACGCGGCGAACCTGGACGTGATCGGCCCGGATCCGGACCACCTGGTGCCGGGCACGGTCCTGAACGTGCCGAAGGCCGCTCGCAGGAGCGGCCCTCGATTGATCAGGATCACGAAGTGATCGGTGCTCACGACTGGGATCGAACCAGTGACTTCCTCGGTGTGAACGAGGCGCTCTCCCGCTGAGCTACGCGAGCGTGCGTAGTTGCGTGCCCATCTTAACCAGTAGTGGCGCCGGGGTTAACCGGCCCCGGGTGAGTGGGTCGCCCCCTCCCCGTGACGGGGCGGCCCACTCGTACTCACCGCCGAGTGGCGCAGACTCCAGGGTGCGACCTTCGGCGGGGTCGGTTCAACCGGTTTTCCCCGCCCGGTCCGGCCGCGCAGCGCCACCAGCAGACCGGACAGGCCGAACACCAGGGTGGTCAGCGGCGCCGGTTGCCGCAGCAGCCCGATCAGGTTCGGATTCGCCGGGAGCCCGGACCGATGGACCGCCGCCAGGCACAACACGGCGCCGGCCACCGCACAGAGCGCGCAGGTGACGAGCGGGGTCGAAATCGGGTGCCTGCGGTCGGTCTGTCGAGCTGTCACGGTGAACTCCCGGACGGGCTTGGCGCGTTTCCTCCAGCCTGGCCGGACGGCCGCCGCGCGACCAGGTAGGTGCCTGGCCGATCGGGGGTGGGGCCAGCCCCACCCCTGTGTCCACCCGTCGGGTCCCGACGAAACCGCCACCGTGTCGGTGCCGTGTGCCTATCCTGGCTGCCCGTGATCGCCGACCGGAGGCGCCCCGCTTCATGAAGCTGTTGCACGCCGCCGACCTGCACATCGACAGCCCGCTCCGCGGCCTCTCCGGCTACGAGGGCGCGCCCGCGGCACAGATCCGCGGCGCGGCGCGGCGGGCCGTGGTCAACCTCGTCGACCTGGCGCTCGCCGAGGCGGTCGACGCGGTGCTGCTCGCCGGCGACATCTACGACGGCGACTGGAAGGACTACCACACGGGGTTGTTCTTCGCCGTGCAGATGCGCCGCCTGGAGGAGGCGGGCATCCGCGTCCTGCTGGTCGCGGGCAACCACGACGCCGACAGCCGGATCACCCGGGAGCTGCGGCTGCCGGCCAACGTGCACCGCTTCTCCACCGCGCGACCCGAGACGGTCGCCTTCGAGGACCTGGGCCTGGCCGTGCACGGTCAGGGCTTCGCGGTGCGGGACGTGACCGACAACCTCGCGCTCGCCTATCCCGCGCCGCGCGGTGGGATGTTCAACGTCGGCCTGCTGCACACCGCGTTGACCGGCGCCGAGGGGCACGCCACCTACGCGCCGTGCAGCGTCGGCGACCTGGTCTCGCGCGGCTACGACTACTGGGCGCTCGGCCACGTGCACGCGCGCGAGGTGGTGCACGAGCGCGAGCCGTGGATCGTCTTCCCGGGCAACATCCAGGGCCGGCACGCGCGCGAGACCGGGCCCAAGGGCGCGACGCTGATCACCGTCGACGACCACGGCCGGGCCGCCGTCGAGCACCGCGACCTGGATGTGGTGCGCTGGGCCCGCCTCGACGTCGACGCCTCGACCGCCGGCGGTGTCGACGAAGTACTCGACCTGGTCCGGCGCGCCCTGGCCGAGCAGCGCGGCGCGGCCGGCGACCGCCTCCTCGCCGGCCGGGTGCGGATCACCGGCGCCACCGACGCGCACGAGGCGCTGTGGCGCGACGAGCGCCGATTCGTGTTCGAGACCCGGGCGCTGGCCGCCGAGTTCTCCGGGGTGTGGCTGGAGAAGATCCGCCTGGAGACTCGGCACGCCGACCTGGCCGACGCCGGGTTCGAGGTGCCGACGCTGGTGGAGGACCTGGCCCGGACGGCCAGGGCGCTGCGCGCCGACCCGACCGCGCTGGAGCAGCTGGTCCGGACCGTGCCCGGGATGCGCACGCTCGACCCGAAGGTCGCCGAGGAGGGCATAGCCCCCGCCGACGCGGCCTGGCGCGCCGACATCTTCGATCAGGCCGTGGAACTGCTCACGGCGCTGGTCACCGGGACCGACGGGGAGCACGCGTGAGGATCGACCGGCTCGACCTGATCGCGTTCGGCTGCTTCACCGACCGCCACATCGAACTCGGCGCCCCGGGCGTGCACGTGATCAGCGGTCCGAACGAGGCCGGCAAGTCCACCGTGCGGCACGCCCTGGACCAACTGCTCTACGGGATGGACCGACAGACCTCGTACGACTTCGTCCACGCGATGCGCGACCTCAAGCTCGGCGCGCTGGTGCGGGACGAGCACGGGCGGGTGCTCGACGTGGTGCGGCACAAGCGCGACCGGGACCCGCTCACCCGCGCCGACGGCTCGGTCCTGGCCGAGGCCGAGCTGACCCGGATGCTGGCGGGCGTGGGCCGCGACGACTTCCGCCAGGTGTTCGCGCTCGACCACGCCGGGCTGCGCGCGGGCGGGGCCGAACTGCTGCGCGGCGAGGGCGACGTGGGCCGGGCCCTGTTCGAATCGCGCTCCTCGGCCCGGCTCGGCGAGGTGCTGACCCGCCTCGAGGAACGTGCCGCGCAGTTGTACAAGATCCGCGGCAAGAACCAGCGGATCAACGCGGGACTGGTCGAACTCGGCCGGCTGCGCAAGCGGGTGCAGGACGACGGCCTGGCCCCCGCGGTCTTCGGCGAGGCGGTCAAGGAGAGCCGGCGCGCCGAGGAGGAACGCGACCGGCTGGGCCGCGACCGCAGCGACGCGCGGGTCCGGTTCGAACGCCTCGACCGGGTCCGCCAGGCGCTGCCGGTGCTGGCCAAGCGGGCCGAACTGGACGCCGCGCTGGCCGAGACGAGCGCGGGCGGGCCGCCGGTGGGCGCCGACGTGGCGGCGACACTGGCCGCGCTCGACGCGCGGGCCGCGGAGGCGGCGGCGGAACTGGCGCGGGTCGAACGCGACTCGAGCCGGGCCCGCGCCGAGTGGGCCGAACCGGGGGCGGATCGCGACCTGTTGGCGGCCGGCACCGCCGTGGACGCGCTGCACGCCGACGTCGCGGCGATCCGCGACGCGGTCGAACAGGCCGACTACGCCGACGCCGAGGCCACCGAGGCCCGGGGCATGGCCGCCGAACTGCTGGCCCGGGTGCGCCCGGACCGCGCCCTCGACGACCCGACCGCCTACGAGCTGCCCGCGGGCGTGGCCGCGCGGGTCACCGCGCTGCGCGACGACCTGACGGTGTGCGAGGCCCGACTCGCCGGCGCCGTCGAGCAGGTCGCGCACCGCCGGGCCCGGCTCGACGCGGCGCGCGCGGCCTGTGCGGCGATCCCCGAGCCCGCCGACCCGGCCGTGCTGCGCGCGCTGTTGCGGTCGGTGCCGGGCGATCCGGTCGAGGACGTCGCGCGCGACGAGCGTCGGCTGGCCGAACTCGACCACGAAGCGGCCGATCTGCGGGGCCGACACGGCCTCGTCGACCTGGACGTGCGCGCCGACGGGCACCCGGCGCGGCTGCGGCTGCCGGGGCGCGAGTGGGTCGCCGACCGGCTGGGCCGGCTGCTGCGGGTCCGGGCCGAGTTGGAGGAGACGGCGGCGGCCGAGCGGGCGCTGCTGGGCGAGCACGACCGGCGCCTTCGCGAACTGGCCGAGTCGTCCCTGGCCGACCCGCCGCCCACCCCCGACGACTGGACGGCGGCCCGGGTCGAGCGCGACCGGCTGTGGACGCTGATCTGCGCGAGCCCGCCGCTGACCGACGACCGGATCGACGCCTACGAGCGGGCCGTGGCCGCGGCGGACGAGATCGCCGAACACATCGCGCGACGGGCCGAGGAAGCGGTGCGGCGCGGCCGCCTGGAGGCCGACCTCGCCCACGACGAGCGCACGCTGGCCCGGCTGGCCGAGCAACGGGCGGCGGCGACCGAACGGGCGGCCGAGCTCGACGCGGACTGGGCCCGCGCATGGGCGGCCGGCGGCCTGCCCGCCCCCGACCCGCACGACGCCGTCGCCGTCCTGGACGCGATCGGCGAACTGGCCCGGGTCGAGGTCGAGGCGCGGGGCGTGCGCGATCGGCTGGCCGCCGGTCGGGCCCGGGTCGCCGCGCTGGTGGCCGATTTCCGCACCGCGCTGGCCGAGTCCGGCGCGCCCACCGGGACGAGCACGCTGCCCGCGTTGATCGCGCAGGCCGACGCGCGCCGCGACGCGCTGGCCGACGCGGTGCGCGAGCGGGAGGCGGCGGTCGCGGCGGTGCGCGAGGCCGAGGCCGAACTCGCCGAGGCGGTCGCCGAGTCGGAGCGGGCCGAGGGCGAGCGGGCGGCCTGGGAGCGGCGCCGGCACGAACTGGCGAGCGAGCTGGACCTGCCCGAGGGCGGCCCGGACACGATCGCCGCCGCGGTGGCCACGCTGGCCGAGGTGGCGGCGGCGGTCGGGCGGGCCGACGAGGCGGACCGACGGCGGATCCGCGCGGCCGACCGGGTGGCCGGATTCGGCGCCCGCGTGGCCGAGGCGTTCCTCGCGTGCGGGCGCCCGGCGCCGAGCGAGCCCACCGGCCGACCCCCCTTCGCGGCGGTCCTCGACCTGCACCGCGAGCTGACCGAGGCGCGCGGCGTGGAGGCGGCCCGCACCGGGCTCGCCGAGCGCATCGCGGATCTGGACCGGGCGTTGCGCGCCGGCCGCGACGCCGTGGCCCACATCGAGGCCGAACTCGCCGCGCTGGTCGCCGCGTCCGGTGCCGCCGACCTCGCCGACCTGCGCGCCGCGGTGGAGCGTTCGGCCCGGGTGCGCGACCTCGAAGCCGCGCTGGCCGAGCACCGCGCGCTGCTGTCGCCCGAGGTCGAAGAGGAGGCCGCGCGCTACACCCCCGACGAACTCGACGTGGAGATCGAGGACTCCGCACGCCGCGTCGAGGAGGCCGACGCCGCCTACGCGGAAGCCGGCGAGACGCTGGGCCGCCGCCGGCAGCGCATGCTCGACCTGGAGCGCGAGTCGGTGGCCGCCGCACGGGCGCAGGAGGAGGTGGCGGGCACGGTCGCCGCGATCGCCGAGGACACCGAGGAGTTCGTCCGGCTGCGGCTGGCCCGCGAGGTGCTGCTGCGATGCATGGAGGACTACCGCAAGGAGAACCAGGCCCCGGTCCTGGCCCGGGCGGAGGAGGTCTTCACCGCGCTCACCGGGGGTCGCTTCGACCGGCTCCTGGTGGAGACCGAGGGGCGCAAGGGCGCGCCGGTGTTGCGTGCGCGGCGCGCGGGCGCCGGGTCGGGGGCCGGCGTGCTCGGGGTGGACGAGATGAGCGAGGGCACCCGCGATCAGCTCTACCTGGCGCTGCGGCTGGCCTCGCTCGACGCCTACGCCGACGCAGGGCGGGCGATGCCGATCGTGCTCGACGACGTGGCGATGACCTTCGACGACGGCCGCACCCGGGCGATGCTCGCGGTGCTGGACGCGATGGCCGACCGGTTCCAGGTGGTGGTCTTCACCCACCACCCGCACCTGGGCCGGCTGG
Organism: Embleya australiensis; assembly: GCF_051903075.1. Lineage (NCBI taxonomy): Bacteria > Bacillati > Actinomycetota > Actinomycetes > Kitasatosporales > Streptomycetaceae > Embleya > Embleya australiensis. The sequence goes on along the minus strand of NZ_CP182422.1, from coordinate 3,641,053 downwards.
CCGTGGACACGCTCGCGCCGGGCCGGGCGCACGTGCACGAACTGCCGGTCCACGTCCCGCCGTCCCGGGCGGGCGTACCGGGGGAGTGACCCGGCGGCGCGGGCCGACGCGGGGGCCGGCGCGGGGGCCGATGCGGGACCGGCGGCGGGTCAGGCCGTCATCGCGAGCCGGAAACGCACACACTTGCCGCCGGGCTCGGGCACCGATTCCCAGCCGTCGGACAACGATTCGACCAGCATCAGGCCGCGGCCCGTGGTGTCGTCGTCGGCCGCCTCGATCACCTGGGGTGTGCGGGCGTCCGTGTCGTGCACCTCGATCCACACGCAGGCGGCGCCGTCGGGCGCGCGGTCTCGGCGGACCACGACGCTGAACGGGCGTCCGAGACCCGCGTGACGCACGGCGTTGGTCGCCAGTTCGGAGGCGAGAAGTACGGCGGTGTCGGACAAGGAGTCGAGATCCCAGACCCGCAACGCCACGCGGACATGCTCCCGCACGGCGGACACGCACGCGGGCATCGCCGGCAGCGTGATGGTCGGGCTGACCTCGTCCGCTTCGTCCGCCACTTCCGGATCGGCCAGGGTGGTCATGCAGCTACCTCCTGTTGCGTGGGCTGCGTTTGCCCCCGCAAGCGGCCCCGCCCCGTCCCGTCGCTTTAAGTGATCTTGTAAGCGCGTAAAGTGAGGGTGCTCGGTAGGATGCTCCACGAAACCCGGCGGTGCAACTCTCGCCGCCACTTCGGTGTCCGCGTGTACACGGTTCACCCGATCGGGCGATGTCCCTGACCCTCACATGGAGGTCGGCTCCCACCTGGGGAGGGGTTCGTGTCGCCCGGCGGCGGGACCTCGACAAGTCAGGGGTGACGGGCCGATGGCGACCTGGTCGCAGGAAACCTACGCACCGACGTGGCGACGGAGCTCCTACAGCAGCGTGCAGGGAAACTGCGTCGAAGTGGTGAATCGGCGGCCCAGCGAGGTGGCGGTGCGCGATTCCAAGCAACGGGCCTGCGCGGTCCTGCGGTTCACCGATCGTGAATGGACCCACCTGTTGGTTGCCCTTGTCGCACACCGGATTTGACGACCAGTCAGGTCACTCTCCGGGCAGATCGTCGGTGAGCACCGGGGATTCGCTCCAGCGGAAGACGTGAGCCAGTACGGGTTCCACGATCGCTCCGGGTATCTCGCCGTCGAACCAGCGATCCACATGCGCCCAGTGATACGGGTTCAGCAGGTATTCGCCGGTCAACCCCTCGATCGTGGCGTACTCCTGTTCCCACGCGTGGGTCCACGCGGTGCCGCCCCCGACCGGGTCCACCCGGGACAGCGCCCAGGAGCGGATGGTCCCGATGTGCTCCGGCATCGCGATCAGATCCGACTCGAACTCCGCGAGCACGCCGGCGGGAGTGCCCGCGCGCACGGTCAGCAGCAGGGTGCGTTTGATTCGCGGACCGGTCAGCGGCACGAAAGCGGCGCGCACCGGCCGCAGGGCGATCGCGTCGGCGGACGCGGGCAGTTCGGGCCGGGCGTCGGCGCGCAGATCCCACGACCAGCCGAGCCCGCCGACGCTGCCGGGCAGGTCCGGCCCCGCCGACAGATCCTCGGCCGCCGGTACCGAAGACCCGGGAGCGGGCGGTCCGTCCGCCCGGACCACCCACCGCCTCACGCGGACACCCCCGAGCCGCCCTCGGCCGGTTGCAGCGCCCGCCGCTGCCGCTCCAGCGCGTAACCGTCGGTGGCCGCCCAGAACGCCGCCACCTCCGGATCGGCCGCCGCGGCCCCGCGCATCGCGTAGAACGCGCGGATCCCCGGCAGGATCCACAGGATGTGCACGGTGGTCGCGTCCCGACCCGCGGGCGAGCGCCAGACCCGCTCCAGGCGCATCCCGCGCCGTTGCGCGCCCGGCAGATAACGATCATGGAACTGGCCCAGCCACCAGGCGACCTGATCGTTCGTCAGGGTCACGTGGTCGAGGATGCTCACGGTCTGTGGGACGGGCGTCGCGGGGGTGTTCACAGCTTGTCCGCGACGGTCTCGCGGTAGTGCGCGATCCGCTCGCGCAACACCCGCAGCCCCCGCGGCCCGGCCAGTTCGGCCGGATTGGGGGCGAACACCAGGCGGCTCGCGCCCGCGTCGGTGAACCGGCGCACCCAGTTCGGGTCGTACTGGAGGTCGCGATCGCACGAACCGGGCCACGCGGTGATCTCCACCGCGTCCGGAGCCCGACCGGCCGTGGCCATGCTCGCGCGCAGCAACTCGGCGCGCGCCTCGAACTCGTCGGGGGCGATCGTGTACGGGAACCAGCCGTCGCCGATCCGGCCCGCCCGGCGCACCGCCGGCTCGCTGTTGCCACCCAGCACCACCGGTACCGCGCCGCGTTCGGGGCGCGGCAGACAGTGCACCCGCTCGAACGTGGTGAACCTGCCGCGGAACGTGGCCGGCGCGTTGGACCACAGCGCGCGCATCGCGCCCACACACTCCTCGAGCCGGGCGCCGCGCTCGGAGTACGCCGCGCCGACCGCGGCGTACTCCTCCTTCTGCCAGCCGATGCCCAGGCCGAGCAACAACCGGCCGTCCGAGTGCCGATCGATGGTGGCGGCCCGCTTGGCCAGCACTACCGGGCTGTGCAGCGGCGCGACCACCATCGCGGTGCCGAAGCGCAGGGTGCGCGTGGCGCCCGCGAGGAAGGCGATGGTCTCCAGCGGGTCGGGCATCGGCACCACACCCGCCGCGCTGGGGGTGCGACCGGAATCCGAATACGGGTACAGGGGCTCGTAGTCCTCGGCGACCACGACGTGTTCGACGGTCCACACGGACTCCACGCCGCACTCTTCCAGCGTGCCCGCGAAGTCGCGCAGGAAGCCGCCGGAGGTGATCAGACCGTCCGCGAAGGGCGCCATCACGCCCAGCTTGATCGTCATTCTGACGCCCTTTCAGATCCCGTGCCCGCACCCTGCCCCGGCGGGCGTGCGAGCGCAAGACCCGACCGACGGTGTCGTTGGACACGCGGCCGAGGGGTCGTCCGGGCGGTATGTGCGCGGCCCGCCGCACCGCGCGCGCCCGCCGTCGGGGTGCGGGCGCACGCGGTGACCGCGGGCGGGCCGGCCGGAGCCGGGGGACGGGCGGGAGGCGACCTACGAAAGCTCGACCAGCTCGTCGTGGCGGTACAGCGGGCGCAGGCCGTCCGCGAAACGCACCGAATACCACTGATACGGGGACAGCGGCGGCCGGTGCGCGTCCGCGAACACCTCGCAGACCTCGCCGATGTGCCCGGTGCTCAGGCCCACCTGCACCCGTACCCGGGTGCCGACCTCGAATCCCTGCCAACGGGTCGCCCCGCCTCCGTGAATCTGCTCCCGATCTTTCGTCGTCGCGTCGCCCATGACGGGCACCGCCCTTCTGCCGATGGGTAGTTCCTCGACTGTCGAGACAGCTCCCCTACCCGATATCGGCCCCGGCGCTCGCCCGCTTGACCGGAGCACTCCGTTCGCGCGCGGACTTCACCCGGAAGGAGCGTCCGGGTGGCGCGACGGAGCCGGCAGGCTTCCGATGTGGACGTCTTGTTGTGGATCACCGCGGTTTCCGGTCTCGCCTGGGTCTATCTGACGCTGTTTCACGGCTGGTTCTGGCGCACCGACGTGCGCCTGGCGCGGCCCGCCGTGCCACCCTCGGGCAGCGCCTCGGTGGCGGTGATCGTGCCCGCGCGCGACGAGGCCGCGGTGCTCGGGGAGAGCCTGCCCACGCTGCTCGCGCAGGACTTCCCCGGCCGGGCGCGGGTGGTGCTGGTCGACGACGGCAGTACCGACACGACCGCCGAGGCGGCCCGCCGGCTGGGGGCCGATGCCCGGGTGCCGCTGACCGTGACCTCGCCCGGGGAGCCGCCCTCGGGCTGGACCGGCAAGTTGTGGGCGCTGCGGCACGGCGTGGAGTCGGTCGGCGAGGTGGACTGGATCCTGTTCACCGACGCGGACATCGCGCACGCGCCCGATTCGCTGGCCCGGCTGGTCGGCGAGGCCGAGCGGGACCGGCTCGACCTGCTGTCGGTGATGGCCCGGCTGCGTACCCACACCCGGTGGGAGAAGTTGATCGTGCCGGCCTTCGTGTACTTCTTCGGAAAGCTCTTCCCGTTCCGCCGGGTGAACCGGCCGACCTCCCGGGTGGCCGCCGCCGCCGGGGGATGTGTGCTGGTGCGGCGCACCTCGCTGGAGCGGGCCGGCGGCGTGGCGGCGATCCGGGACGCGGTGATCGACGACGTGTCCCTCGGCACGGCGCTCAAGCGCTCCGGCGGCCGGATCCGGCTGGTACTCGCGGACGGCCCGGCGCGGCACGTGGACAGCGTGCGGCCCTATCCGGGGCTGGCCGACCTGTGGAACATGGTCGCGCGCAGCGCGTTCGCCCAGCTCCGGCACTCGTGGCTGCTGCTCGCCGGCACCGTGGTGGGTCTGGCGCTGGTCTATCTGGCCGCGCCGGTCGCGCTGGTCGCCGGGCTCCTCGGCGGCGATGTGCCGCTCGCGCTGCTCGGGCTTGCGGTGTGGGCGCTGATGAGCGCGACCTATGTGCCGATGGTGCGCTATTACGGACGGCCCGCGGCGGAGGCGGTGTTGTTGCCGGCGGCGGCCACGCTCTACCTGGGGATGACCGTGCACTCGGCGGTGCGGCACGCGCGTGGGCGCGGTGCGGCGTGGAAGGGTCGAACGTACCCGGCGCCGGCCGAATAGGCTCCCTTCGTGCCCAGACCGGACTCCACAGCCCGTCCCTATCGCGACGGCGTTCCCGAACACGGCCGCGTGCCCAAGTCGCACACGGTGAAGATGCGCCTGCTCCAACTCATGGACGAGTTGGGCGAGGACGCCCTGCTGCCCTCCGAACGCGAACTCGCCGCCGACTACGGCGTCGCCCGCTCCACGCTGCGTGCCGCGATCGGCGAGTTGGTGATGGAGGGCCGACTGCGCTCGGCGCGAGGGCGCGGCACCTACGTCGCGCCGCCGAAGCTGATGCAGCCGGTGAGCATGGGCAGCTACACCGAGGCGGTGCGCTCGATGGGGCTGACCCCCAGCCGACGTGTGGTCACCCTCGAACACCACGTCGCCAAGCCCGACCTGGCCGAACGGCTGCGGATCCGGGCCGGCGACCTGACCGTGCACGTGGAGCGGGTGCTGCTCGCCGACGACGAGCCGATCGGCCTGGAGAGCACCTACCTGCCGCTGGACCGGTTCCCCACGATCCTGGACGTGCTGCGCCCGGAGGGGTCGTTGTACAAGTGCCTGCAGGACGACCTGGGCGTGGTCTTCGCGGAGATGCACGAGACGGTGGAGACCGTCTTGGCCGCACCGCGCGAGGCGCTGCTCCTGGAGACCAACCCGGCGCTGCCGATGTTGCTGGTCATGCGCACCTCCTACGACCCGCAGGGGGTGCCCATCGAGCGGGTGCGGGCGCTGTTTCGTGGTGATCGGATGGGATTCGCGACACGCATGCGGGCCTGACCGGCCGCCTTTGATAACGACAAGGTAACAGGTTCGGACCTTAACGGACTGTTCATCCGGACGACATACCGCCTCCGTGTGCTCGGCATCGACCACTCCCAAGCTGGTCGCATTCGCCCCCGAGAACGCGGAGGAAGCCGGTGCGAGTCATTGTCGTCGGAGGTGGCGTGCTGGGCACCATGCACGCCTGGCAGGCCATCGAGCGAGGCCACGAGGTCGTGCACATCGAGCGCGAGCGCGAGGCGCGCGGTGCGTCGGTGCGCAACTTCGGCCTGGTGTGGATCGGTGGCCGCGCCGGCGGCGACGAACTCGACACCGCGCTGCGGGCTCGCGAGATGTGGGAGCGCGTCGGCGCCGACGTTCCCGGCATCGGCTTTCGCCCCAACGGCTCGCTCACCGTGTGCCGCGGCGCCGAGGAGGTCGCGGTCGCCGAGGCGGCGCTCGCCCTGCCGGACGCCGCCGAACGCGGGCTGAAGCTGCTCACCCCGGAGGAGGCGCGCGGCCACAACCCGGCCCTGCGCGGTGCCTTCGACGCCGCGCTGTGGTGCGAGCGCGACGGCGCGGTCGAGTCCCGCGTCGCGCTGCCCGCGCTGCGCGGCCGGATGGCCGAATCCGGCCGGTACACCTGGCTGCCCGGCCGTGAGGTGCGCGACCTGCTCCCCGCCGGCACCGGGATCCGCGACGACCACGGGCAGACGCACGAGGGCGACGTGGTGGTGCTGTGCACCGGCGCGTGGCTGAGCGGCCTGGTCCGCGAGCTGGCCCCGGAACTGCCGGTGCGCCGGGTGCGCCTGCAGATGATGCAGACCGACCCGCTCGACGAGGCGCTGACCACCTCGGTCGCCGACGGCGACAGCTTCCGCTACTACCCGGCCTACGCCGGCACCGCCCTCGAGGCGCTGCGCGCCGCCCGCCCGCAGGCGCCGGTGCCCACCGAGCACCGCATGCAGCTGCTGATGGTCCAGCGCCTCGACGGCGGGCTGACCATCGGCGACACCCACGAGTACGACGAGCCGTTCACCTTCGACGTCGACTCCGCGCCCTACACGCACCTGGTCGAGGTGGCCGAGGCCCTGCTCGGCCGACCGCTGCCGGCCGTGCGCCGCCGCTGGGCCGGGGTGTACGCGCAAACCGTCGACACCACCCGTGTCGTGCACCGCGAACAGGTCGCCCCCGGCACCTGGCTGGTGACCGGCCCCGGCGGGCGCGGGATGACCTGCTCGCCCGCGATCGCGGAACGCACCGCCGACACCGTCGGCCTGTGACCCGGCCGCCCCTTCCCGCCCCACTCGTCGTCCAAAGCCCCCCGGAGCACCACTCATGACGAACTATCAGCTCGCCGTCCTGGACATGGCCGGCACCACCGTCGCGGACGACGGCCTCGTGGTCGAGGCGTTCACCCGGGCGATCGGCGCGGTCGGCGTCGAGCCCGGCACGGCCGACTTCGAGCGCAAGCTCGGCTACGTCCACGACACCATGGGCGAAAGCAAGATCACCGTCTTCCGGGCCCTGCTCGACGGCGACGAGGAGCGCGCCCGGGCGGCCAACCTCGCATTCGAGGGCGCCTACGCCGACCTGGTCGCCGAGGGCCGCTGCGCGCCGATCGAGGGCGCCGAGGACACCATCCGCGCCCTGCGCGCGGCCGGCGTCAAGGTCGCGCTGACCACGGGCTTCGGCCGCCCCACCCAGGACGCGATCCTGGCCGCGCTCGGCTGGGCCGACCTCGCCGACCTCACCCTGTGCCCGGCCGAGGCCGGCCGCGGGCGACCCCACCCCGACATGGTGCTCACCGCGGTGCTGCGCCTGGGCGTGGACGACCTGCGCGCGGTCGCCGTGGTCGGCGATACCGCGTTCGACGTACTCACCGGACTGCGCTCCGGTGCCTCCATCGCCGCCGGCGTGCTCACCGGCGCACACGACCGCGCCGCGCTCGAAGCGGCCGGCGCCACCCACGTACTCGGCTCCATCCGCGATCTTCCCGCCCTGCTCCAGGGCTGATTCGACGTCTCGAAAGGGCGATTCCCCATGCGACGCATCCTCGGCCTCACCGCCGCCGCCACCGTGGTCGTGCTCGGCGCGAGCGCCTGCGGCGGGACCGGCGGGAGCGGCTCGGACGACACCAAGCCGGCCGCCAACGCCGCCCCCGGCGGCGCGCCCGCCAAGGGCTCCGGCAGCGTCACCGTCTACTCGGTGGACGGCCTCGCCGACTGGTACACCAAGCGTTTCGCGGACTTCGAGAAGAAGACCGGGGTCAAGGTCAACCTGGTCGAGTCCGGCTCCGGCGAGGTGGTCACGCGGATGGAGAAGGAGAAGGGCAACCCGCAGGCCGACGTGGCGATCACGCTGCCGCCGTTCATCCAGCGCGCCGCCCAGGCCAACCTGCTCACCGCCTACACCCCGGCCGGCTCCGACAAGGTGCCGGCCACCGGCAAGGACGCCCAGGGCCGGTTCACCGCCGTGGTGAACAACTACGCCTCCTGGATCTACAACCCGGACACCGCCAAGCCCGCGCCGACCAAGTGGGCGGAGCTGACCGACGGCCGGTTCAAGTCCAAGCTCCAGTACTCCACGCCCGGCCAGGCCGGCGACGGCACCGCCGTACTGATCCAGCTCCAGCACCTGTACGGCAAGCAGGGCGCGCTCGACTACCTCAAGCGGCTCGAATCCAACAACGTCGGCCCGTCCTCGTCCACCGGCAAGCTCCAGCCCAAGGTCGGCAAGGGCGAACTCAGCGTGGCCAACGGCGACTTGCAGATGAACCTGGCGTCGATCCACAACGACAAGTCCAACTTCAGGGTCTGGTTCCCGGCCGACGACGCGGGCAAGCCCTCGACGTTCGCGCTGCCCTACTTCATGAGCCTGTCCTCGGGCGCCCCGCACGCCGACAACGGCCGCAAGCTGATGGACTACCTGCTCTCCACCGAGGCGCAGACCTCGGTCTCCGCCGACGCGCTCGGCCTCCCGGTCCGCGAGGACGTCAAGCCGACCGACGCGAACGCCGCCGAGATCACCAAGGCCCTGGAGGGCGTGGAGATCTGGGCGCCGGAGTGGGACACCGTCCTCAAGGACCTGGACGCCGACCTGGCCGCCTACAACAAGGCCGTCGGTCGCTGAACCGCCGGCGCACACGTCCGGAATCAACCGCGGACAGGGAGGGAACCCGCATGACCGCACCAGCCATCGAGCGCACCGCGTCCCCCGTCGCGAGTGCCGCGCCGACCGAATCGGCGATCGGCATCCAGGATCTGACGGTCCGTTACGGATCCGTCACGGCCCTGGAGGGGCTGAGCCTGGAGGTCGCCCGAGGCGAGACGGTGGCCCTGCTCGGGCCGTCGGGCTCGGGCAAGTCCACCGCGCTCAAGGCGGTCGCGGGTTTCCTCCGGCCCGCCTCGGGCCGGATCACCCTGGCCGGCCGCGACGTCACGTACGAGCCGCCGAACAAACGCGGCATCGGCGTCGTGGTGCAGAACTACGCGCTGTTCCCGCACATGCGCGTCGCCGACAACGTGGCGTTCGGGCTCAGGGCCCGCCGGGTCTCGCGCGCCGAGGTGGGCCGCCGGGTCACCGAGGCGCTGGACATGGTGGGGATGGCCGGCTACGCCCGGCGCTATCCCCGCGAGTTGTCCGGCGGGCAGCAGCAACGGGTGGCGATCGCACGGGCGTTGGCCATCCGGCCGCCCGTACTGCTGCTCGACGAGCCGCTGTCCGCGCTCGACGCCACGCTGCGCGCCGACCTGCTCGGCGAACTGCAGCGGCTGCGCGGCGAGTTGCCCGACGTGGCGATCATGTACGTGACGCACGACCAGACCGAGGCGCTGGCGCTCGCCGACCGGATCGCGGTGATGCGGGACGCGCGCCTGGTCGACCTCGACGCGACGGATCGGCTGTACCGCCGGCCGCCGAGCGAGTTCACCGCGTCCTTCCTGGGCGCGGCCAACCTGCTCGACGCGCGGGTGCTGGCGGATTGCACGGCCGGGGACGACGCGGTGCGGGTGGCGGTGGGCGGGCTGACCGTCGCGGCCGACCCGACCGGGGCGTTCGCCGAGGGCGCGCGGGCGCTGCTCGTGGCCCGCCCGCACACCCTGGGGGTGACCGAGGCCGACCGGGCGGACACGCTGCCCGCGCGACTTGTCGCGACCCAGTGGCGCGGCGCCGACTACCGGCTGACCTGCGTGTTGGAAGGCGACGCCGAGCGGGAGATCCGGATCGACGTCACCGACCTGGCCGCGGTGCCCGCGCTCGGCGAGCGGTTGGGCGTCGCGCTGCCCGCCGAGCCGTGCGTGCTGGTCCCGGCGGGAGCGGGCGGATGACCGCGACGCTGACCGAGCCGCCGATCGCGACGAAGCCGGCCCCGGCCCCGGTCCGCGAGCGGCGGGGCCGCGGTGGTGCGACTCGCGCGTTGTGGGTGCTCCCGCCGCTCGTGCTCGCCGCCGGGTTCTTCCTCTATCCGCTCGCGCTCGTGGTCAAGCAGTCCTTCGTCGACAAGAACGAGAACGTCGGCCTCGACGTGTGGCGCGACGTACTGAACTCACCCTCGTTCGGCGACGCGCTGTGGAACACGGTCAAGATCGCCGTGTTGTCCACGCTCGGCTGCCTGGTGGTGGGCTTCTTCCTGGCCCTGGTGTTGTCCTTCGTACCCTTTCCCGGCTCGCGCGCGGTGAGCAGGATCGTGGATACCGTGCTGGCCTTCCCGTCCTTCCTGATCGCGCTGGCCTTCACCTTCCTGTACGGCACGGCGGGCGTGGTCAACGCGGCGGCGGACAAGCTCGGCCTGGGCGAGCCACTGGTCGGCTTCCTGTACTCGCCGTGGTGCGTGGTGCTGGCCGAGATCACCTTCTACACCCCGTTCGTGATGCGCCCGCTGCTCGCGGCCTTCGCGCTGGTGCCCCGGGAGCGCCTCGACGTCGCGGCCTCGCTCGGCGCGGGCCCGCTGCGGGTGATCCGGCAGGTGCTGCTGCCCGAGGCCTGGCCCGCGCTCGCGGCCGGCGGCAGCCTGACCCTGCTGCTCACCCTCAACGAGTTCGGGATCGTGCTGTTCATCGGTGCCAAGGACGTCACCACGCTGCCGATGCTGGTGCACGCCAAGGGCGCGGTCACCTTCGACTACCCGGGCGCGTGTGTGGTCGCGGTGGTCGAGGTCGCGCTGTCGTTGACGCTCTACACCGTGTACCGATTCGTCTTCTCCCGGACAGGAGCCGGCCGTGCTGGTCTGGTCGCGTAGCGGACGCGCCCTCGTCTGGGCGCTGTTCGCACTCGTCTTCGCCCCCCTCGTGCTCGCCCCGCTGGCGATCCTGGGCATCGCCGCCTTCGCCGGCGACTGGAACAGCGTGCTGCCGGCGTCCTGGACGAGCGAGAACATCCGCGAGGCCACCGCGGGCACCAACTACGACAGCCTCGTGGTGAGCATCGAGACCGCGCTCGGCGCCTCGCTGATCGCGATCGTGGTCGGCACGTGGGCGGCGATCGCCGCGCGCGGTGCGCCGCGCTTCATACGCCGGCTCACCGACGCGGTGTTCCACCTGCCGGTCGCGGTGCCCTCGGTGGTGGTGGGCCTCGGCATGCTGGTGGCCTTCAGCGACGGTCCGATCCTGCTCAACGGCACGAAGTGGATCGTCATCGCGGCGCACGCGGTGCTCGTGGTGACCTTCGCCTACTCGACGGTGTCGGCGGGCCTGGACCGTACCGACGCGGCCTTCGCCGAGGTCGCCGCGTCGCTCGGGGCGAGTCCGGCCCGGGTGCTGCTGCGGGTGCGACTGCCGATGTTGCTGCCCTCGATCACCGCGGCGGCCAGCCTGGCGATCGCCCTGTCCATGGGCGAGGTGGGCGCGACGATCATGGTCTACCCGGCCGAGTGGCGCACCCTGCCGGTGTCGATCTTCACCCTCACCGACCGGGGCAAGGTGCTCCTCGGCTCCGCGGTCACCGTCGTGCTGCTGGTCGCGACCCTGGTCGTGCTCATGGTCGTCGGCCTGTTGAAGGGCCGGGTGGAGGAGCGCCGGCGGCGACGGTAGGGGCCGGCCCGCCGCTCAGTTCTTGCCGAACGTACGCGCGGGCGGGGCCGGCGACGCGACCGCCCTGGTGTCGTGGACCACGGCGGCGCCGCCGGTGAAGTCGGACAGCGCCGGACCGTGCTCGACCCGGCCGGGAAACGGATCGGCGGCGGTACGCCGGGCCAACTCGGCGATCGGCAGTTCGCCGTGCGAGGCGACCAGCACGACATTGCCGAACCGCCGCCCGCGCAACACCGCCGGATCGGCGACGAGCAGCAGGTTCGGGAAGACCGACCGGATCGTGGCCACCTGCGTGCGAACGAAGGAAAGCGGCCCGCCGTCGGCCAGATTCACCGCGTACACCCCGCCGGGGGCCAACGTCCGGGCCACCTCGCCGACGAACTCGGCCGAGGTCAGATGCGCGGGCACGCGCGAGTCGGCGAACACGTCCACCACGGCCAGGTCGAACGCGGCGTCCGGCGCCCGGGCGGTCACCTCGCGGGCGTCACCGGTGCGCACCCGGATCTGCCAGGTGCGATCCCACGGCAACGCGCGCCGGACGAACTCGACGAGCTCCCCGTCCAACTCCACCACCTGCTGCCGCGAACGCGGCCGGGTGGCGGCCACGTAGCGGGGCAGGGTCAGCCCGCCGCCGCCGAGGTGCAGGACCCGCAGCGGTTTGCCGGCGTCCGCGATCAGGTCGACCAGGTGGCCGAGCCGGCGGACGTATTCGAACTCCAGCCAGGTCGGGTCGTCCAGATCCACGTGCGACTGCGGCGAACCGTGCAGCCGCAGCGTCCAGGCCCCGGCCCGATCCGGATCGGGTTCGAGCTCCACACTGCCGGACGCCACCTCGGCCCGGACCGGCTCGGGGGCGCGACCGCGTCGACGCTGCTTGTCTGCCATCGGTCCAGTATCGAGCCGCCACGTGCCCCGGTCCCGTGGCAGGTCGGCCTACGTTCGCAGGTCTAAACGTTACCGATGAGCTTCAGTCGCGGGCTCTCCGCGGGCGGCAGGGCCTGCCACGAACAGCTCTCCGCGGCGAAGAAGCACTGCGACCGACCGACGACGTCGCCCGCGTCGACCGGCTCGTAGGCTCCGGGCCCGTCGACCGGATCGAAGTCCAGATAGAACAGATCGCCGTACGTCTCGTCGGTGAATCGCGAGAGCACCGGGTCGAAATAGAGCATTCCGGAGAAACCCTTGCCGTGTTCGACCCGGTAGTCCCGAAGTCCCGTAAGAGTGAACTCCACGGGAATCCACGGCCAGCCGTGTTCCCGGTCTCGGGCATCGACCAGGATGCGGGCGGTGGCGCCGTTCGGACTGAACGGATCCTCGATGTGGACACGGGTGACACACCCGTTCCCGAAGTCGAACAAGCCCAGGAGGTCACCCAGGCTGTCCGGGGTGAGCAGCGACATGGGGCCCTCCGGTCGGTGGCGGTGCGGTTCGGTTCTCGCACCCATCATCGCGAGTGCCGCGCCGCCACCGTACGGAAGTATCGGGCCGATCGTGTCGGCGCTCAGACCCGGTGGGCCAGGCGCTCCAGCAGAGCGGCGACTCCGAGGTACACGAGAACGGCGAGACCGCAGTTCACCGTGACCCGGACCTTGGGGTTGTCGGGGGTGAAGAAGTCCTTCGCCCAGCGGGTGAGCCAGTCCGACCAGTCGGCGATCGTGTCCACCGCGTCGTTGGCGGGATTGGCCTCGAAGACGAACAGAACGATGTGCAGGACGATGATGACCACGATCACTGTGACCACGGCGCGTATGACGGTCACGATCGGGTTCGCTCGTCGTGCTCGGGAGGTCACCATGCCGGGAGTCTGCTCGCGTTCGAACACCCGAAACGGAGCCTGTGCGCGCCGGTTTGCGGTCGGGACCGGGCACAGGTAGGGTCCTCCAAGTTGCCCGACAGGGAGACCTGAGACAGACACGAGCCTAGGTGCTTGCGCTGGCTGGTCCCGGGGCGGCGAATCCGATCATTCGAACGAAGTGTGCTGCGCCCTGCGCATCACACGCGTAGTTCTGTGCTCGGGTGTCCCCGCAGATTGCCGGAACGCGAATTGCCACCGATTAGACGGTGGG
>NZ_CP182422.1:0-3625000 GCF_051903075.1 Embleya australiensis | reverse complement strand
GGAACCGATGAAGGACGTGGGAGGCCGCGATAGGCCCCGGGGAGCTGTCAACCGAGCTGTGATCCGGGGGTGTCCGAATGGGGAAACCCGGCAGTCGTCATGGGCTGTCACCCGCACCTGAATATATAGGGTGTGTGGAGGGAACGCGGGGAAGTGAAACATCTCAGTACCCGCAGGAAGAGAAAACAACCGTGATTCCGAGAGTAGTGGCGAGCGAAATCGGATGAGGCTAAACCGGTCACGTGTGATACCCGGCAGGGGTTGCGTGATCGGGGTCGTGGGAGTGTGCTTGATCGGCCTGCCGGCCGGTCGGCGAGTCAGAAACCGTATGTGTAGTCGAAGGACATGCGAAAGGTCCGGCGTAGAGGGTAAGACCCCCGTAGACGAAACATGTACGGCTTGCTTGCGCATTTCCCAAGTAGCACGGGGCCCGAGAAATCCCGTGTGAATCCGGCGGGACCACCCGCCAAGCCTAAATATTCCCTGGTGACCGATAGCGGACTAGTACCGTGAGGGAAAGGTGAAAAGTACCCCGGGAGGGGAGTGAAATAGTACCTGAAACCGTGTGCCTACAAGCCGTGGGAGCGTCGTCATCCGCGCTTGTCGTGTGGTGGCCGTGACTGCGTGCCTTTTGAAGAATGAGCCTGCGAGTTTGCGGTGTGTGGCGAGGTTAACCCGTGTGGGGTAGCCGTAGCGAAAGCGAGTCCGAACAGGGCGATTGAGTCGCGCGCCCAAGACCCGAAGCGGAGTGATCTAGCCATGGGCAGGGTGAAGCGCGGGTAAGACCGTGTGGAGGCCCGAACCCACCAGGGTTGAAAACCTGGGGGATGACCTGTGGTTAGGGGTGAAAGGCCAATCAAACTCCGTGATAGCTGGTTCTCCCCGAAATGCATTTAGGTGCAGCGTCGTGTGTTTCTTGCCGGAGGTAGAGCACTGGATTGTTGATGGGCCTCACCAGGTTACTGAGATAAGCCAAACTCCGAATGCCGGTAAGTGAGAGCGCGGCAGTGAGACTGCGGGGGATAAGCTCCGTGGTCGAGAGGGAAACAGCCCAGAGCACCGACTAAGGCCCCCAAGCGTGCGCTAAGTGGGAAAGGATGTGGAGTCGCAGAGACAACCAGGAGGTTGGCTTAGAAGCAGCCACCCTTGAAAGAGTGCGTAATAGCTCACTGGTCAAGTGATTCCGCGCCGATAATGTAGCGGGGCTCAAGCGCACCGCCGAAGTCGTGTCATTCGTATGTTAGCCAAGCCTTCGTGGTTCAGGTGTACGGATGGGTAGGGGAGCGTCGTGCAGCGAGTGAAGTCGCGGTGGAAACCAGTGGTGGACGCTGCACGAGTGAGAATGCAGGCATGAGTAGCGAATCACACGTGGGAAACGTGTGCGCCGGATGACCAAGGGTTCCTGGGGCAGGCTAATCCGCCCAGGGTAAGTCGGGACCTAAGGCGAGGCCGACAGGCGTAGTCGATGGACAACGGGTTGATATTCCCGTACCCGCTACGATGCGCCAGCGCTGAACCTCGTGATGTTAAGGCCGTGAAGCCGCCGGGATCCTTCGGGTGATCGGATGGGTGGAGCCGCCGAACCAATCGGGTAGTAGGTGAGCGATGGGGTGACGCAGGAAGGTAGTCCAGCCCGGGCGGTGGTAGTCCCGGGGTAAGGGTGTAGGGCGTCGTGTAGGCAAATCCGCACGACATATAGCCTGAGACCTGATGCCGACCCGATTGTGGGGAAGTGGATGATCCTATGCTGCCGAGAAAAGCCTCTAGCGAGTGTCGTGGCGGCCCGTACCCCAAACCGACTCAGGTGGTCAGGTAGAGAATACCAAGGCGTTCGGGTGAACTGTGGTTAAGGAACTCGGCAAAATGCCCCCGTAACTTCGGGAGAAGGGGGGCCATTGTTGGTGATCCCTCTTGCAGGGTGAGCTGGTGGTGGCCGCAGAGACCAGCGAGAAGCGACTGTTTACTAAAAACACAGGTCCGTGCGAAGTCGTAAGACGATGTATACGGACTGACGCCTGCCCGGTGCTGGAACGTTAAGGGGACCGGTTAGCTCTTCGGGGCGAGGCTGAGAACTTAAGCGCCAGTAAACGGCGGTGGTAACTATAACCATCCTAAGGTAGCGAAATTCCTTGTCGGGTAAGTTCCGACCTGCACGAATGGCGTAACGACTTCTCGACTGTCTCAACCACAGGCCCGGTGAAATTGCACTACGAGTAAAGATGCTCGTTTCGCGCAGCAGGACGGAAAGACCCCGGGACCTTTACTATAGTTTGATATTGGTGTTCGGTTCGGCTTGTGTAGGATAGGTGGGAGACTGTGAAGGGGACACGCCAGTGTTCGTGGAGTCGTCGTTGAAATACCACTCTGGTCGTGCTGGATGTCTAACCTGGGTCCGTGATCCGGATCAGGGACAGTGTCTGATGGGTAGTTTAACTGGGGCGGTTGCCTCCTAAAGGGTAACGGAGGCGCCCAAAGGTTCCCTCATCCTGGTTGGCAATCAGGTGTCGAGTGTAAGTGCACAAGGGAGCTTGACTGTGAGACCGACGGGTCGAGCAGGTGCGAAAGCAGGGACTAGTGATCCGGCGGTGGCTTGTGGAAGCGCCGTCGCTCAACGGATAAAAGGTACCCCGGGGATAACAGGCTGATCTTCCCCAAGAGTCCATATCGACGGGATGGTTTGGCACCTCGATGTCGGCTCGTCGCATCCTGGGGCTGGAGTAGGTCCCAAGGGTTGGGCTGTTCGCCCATTAAAGCGGTACGCGAGCTGGGTTTAGAACGTCGTGAGACAGTTCGGTCCCTATCCGCTGTGCGCGTAGGAGTCTTGAGAAGGGCTGTCCCTAGTACGAGAGGACCGGGACGGACGAACCTCTGGTGTGCCAGTTGTTCTGCCAAGGGCATGGCTGGTTGGCTACGTTCGGGAGGGATAACCGCTGAAAGCATCTAAGCGGGAAGCTTGCTTCGAGATGAGGACTCCCACCAGCTTCGGTTGGGTAAGGCCCCCGAGAGACGATCGGGTTGATAGGCCGGGTGTGGAAGCCCTGTGAGGGGTGGAGCTGACCGGTACTAATAGGCCGAGGACTTGTCCTCAGTTGCTACGCGTCCACTGTGTGGTTCCCGAACCGCAATCGGTTTCGGGGAACCTGTTTGATAATTGAATCACCGCATGTGATTTCTGGTTCACCGAACGACCCATGGTTGTGGGTTCGATGGTTTTCCGGTGGTCTTGGCGGAGAGGAAACGCCCGGTCTCATTCCGAACCCGGAAGCTAAGCTCTCCAGCGCCGATGGTACTGCACTCGAAGGGGTGTGGGAGAGTAGGACGCCGCCGGAATTTACGTGTGAAAGGCCCGTCCCGAAAGGGACGGGCCTTTTGCGTTTTCCGGGGTGCGGTATGGTCTGCGCATGCCTGACAACGAGATGGATCCTGCAGCCAGTACTCAGATGTTCCGGGCTTTCGTCGCCGAGGACCGCCCCGCGGCTCCCGGCGAACCGGCCCGGCGCGGCACCCCGCCGGTGCTACTGATCGCCGGAGTCGTGATCGCGATCATCGTGGTCGCGGCGGTCGTGCTCATTGCCGTC
Source organism: Embleya australiensis (assembly GCF_051903075.1). Classification (NCBI taxonomy): domain Bacteria; kingdom Bacillati; phylum Actinomycetota; class Actinomycetes; order Kitasatosporales; family Streptomycetaceae; genus Embleya; species Embleya australiensis. The sequence goes on along the minus strand of NZ_CP182422.1, from coordinate 3,621,422 downwards.
ACCTGACCCACCCATCGGTCGATACCGACCGCCGTACCAACGGGCCGACATACCGCGGGCGGGACCCCATCCCTCCGGGTCCCGCCCGCGATATGCATTCCACGAATAGCCAGGTATCCGCTATCCGCGGTTCGCCGCTCGATTCCTCCGGTCAGGGTGACGGCCACAGCGCGACGACGCAGCCGTCCTCCTCGCGCAGCCGCAGGCCCTCGTCCACATCGCGCAGGTAGTCGAACAGGGACGGCGGGGTCCGCCAATCCTCGGCCAGGCGCGGAGCGAGACCGGCGGTCGGCTGGCCGAGTGCCTCGGCGAAGCCGCCGGTCATCATCACCAGTACGTCGGTGGGCCGCCACGTGGTTCGGCAGATGCGGAGCTGGTCGTCGCCGGCCTGGTCGGGAATCGCCGCCGGCGCGGCCTCCAGCGAGGTGTCCCGGATGCCCAGCGGCGCGCGCCAGCCGCCCTGGGCCAGGCGGAGCACGGTGCTGTCGCCGAGTACGGCCATGTCGACCCGGTCGTCCTCCAGCGGATCGGCGGCGGTGACCAATATCGCCAGCCGGGTGGCGGGTTCCGAGCGGCCCAGCTCGTGCGCGCGGTCGGCGGTGCCGGTCAGGCGGGAGCGCAGGTCCTCCTCGACCTCGGTCTGGACGCCGGCCCAGTCCCAGTTCTCGTGCCGCTCGCGCGCGACCATCCGCGCGACGGTGCGATAGGCGCTGCGGACCGCGATCTGGGCGGCGAGTTCGGAGGCGTGCGCGTTGTCGACGCCGTCGCAGATGATGGCGATCGTCCAGCGGGCGCTCGGGTCCGGGCCGACCGCGAAGCAGTTCTGTCTGGGCAGGCCCTGCTGCTGGTGCAGTTCGCCCCGGACACCGGCGGCGCGCACGTTCAACCGGCCCAGCCGGCCGCCGTCGACGACCATGCCGCCGCCGTCGGCGAGGGCGGGAGGTGGGAGCATGCGCAACATCCTTCGCGGGACCTCGTCGGCCGGGTTGTCCGCGGGCGCGGAGCGTTGGGGCGTGCGCTGGGCCGGGGGCGCCTTGAGGAACGTGGTGCCCGCCTCGCCGGCGTCGTCCGGGGCGGGTTCGCCGCCGACGTCACGCCGTCGTTCCGTCGGATCGTCGCCGAACCCGGGGCTCGCGTCGATCGACGCGTAGCCGTCCGACTCCACGGCCGGTGCGGGCCGGTGCTTGGGGATCGGCGGGTAGTTCGGACGGCGCTCGGCGGACGGGCTCGGGCCGGGGTCGAGCGGGTCGACCGGATCCATCGGATCGGCGGGCTCGATGTCGTCGTCGGGCTCCGGCCGCCACTGCTGCGGATCCTCGCGCCGTCCCGGGCGGGCGGCGCCGCGCGACGGCGGCAACACGCCCTGCGCGTCGCGGTGCAACCGATCGGGCGGCATCGTGTCGCCGGGGATGCTGTCCGACATCGGCGTGCCCGGAGGCGGCGACGAGCCGAGCATCACGTCCTCCCAGTGCGAGGAGCCGGTGCGCCGCCGATTGCGGCCCGACGCGGGCGGCGCCGGATCGTAGTCGGCGTCGTACTCCTGGCCCTGATCGCGCCCGTAGTCGTACACCCCGGCGTCGGCCTCGTACGGATCGCGGCGGCCGAAGCCGGGCCGGCGGTCGTACTGATCCGGCTCGTCCCCCTCGGCCGGCGCGCCGAACCCGAACCAGTTGGCCACCCGGCGGGCCCGTCCGGAGCGGCGCCCGCCCTGGTCCGGCGGCGCGGAGTCGGGGAAGCCCGGCGGTCCGGAGGGCGCCTCGACCTCGCGGTCGTACAGCGGATCCGGCCGACGGTCGTAGTCCGGGTCCGCCCGACGGTCGTAGTCGGGGTCGGGCCGACGATCCCAGTCGGGTTCGGGGCGTTCGCGATCGCCCGGACCGGAGCGCCGGGGACCCTGGGCTCGCGGGACGGGCCGGCCCGGCGAACCATCGCCGGGGGTGTGGCGCTTGCTGGTACCGTCCGGCACGGCTTCCTCCTTCGCGTCGGGCCGGCCGGCGAGCCGGTCCCTTCGGGTCGCCGGTGAGTGGACGTCCTCCCACCCGTGCGACCGGTATCAACAGGTATAGCGTGCACGGCCCGTGCCCGTGGGCGCACGCGCGCGCGTTGGTCCCCACTTTGCCCCGGGTCCGCCCGATGACCGGGCGGATGGCGGCGTTCTACCCGGAATCCCGTCGCTCGGTACCTATTTGACGGCGTATCAGGGAAACTCCCGAACCGGGTGCCGGCGTTCCCCGTCGAGGGGGCGGATGTGGCGACTGGGCGTCCTCGCCGGCGTGTTCGGTGCGTTTTGTGTCGAAGTGGCCTGCGAAAGTGGCGGATTCGGGTCGCGCGGGGGCGGTGTCGGATGATCGGTCCGCCCGGCGATCGGCGGATCCTGGCAACCGGCTCGTACGGTGACCCATCGCACCATCCCTCCATACGGCACCGTCTGGAGTCGGCGCCCGGTCGTCACTACAGTGTGTCCGTCGCTCGGCAGCGACGACCGGTTGTTTTCCCAGGTCGTTCCCGGGCGATCACGAACACTTCCTCCTCGGGAGCACAACCGCATGCGCATACGCACCATCCGCCTCGCGACCCTCGCCGTCACGGCGGCGCTCACGCTCGGCGGCACCGTCGCGGTCGCCTCGTCCCCGGCCTCGGCCGCCACGGGCAACGGCGACTCCGGGGTCTCGGCCCGCGCCGGTCTCGGCTCGGTCACCGGTGCCTCGGCCACGGTCGGCCCGGACGGCACGTACACGATCACCTGGACCGATCGTTGGCCCGGCCCGATGCGCGTGTACGCGTCCACCGACGCGGACCGCTTCACCCGGCTCGTCGGCACGACCAAGGGCACCTCGCTGACCGTGTCCGGCCTGGACCCGGCCAAGCGCTGGTACTTCGCCATCAGCCCGGCCGGCCCGAACGGCGCAGTGGTCACCGCCCCGCGCTCGCTCGGCCTGCAGGGCGCGCCCAACGCCCGGGACCTGGGCGGCTACCGCGCGGACTCGGGCCGGACCGTGAAGTACGGCCAGGCCTTCCGCGCCGACGCGCTCGGCAAGCTCACCGACGCCGACGTGGCCCGTCTGGGCGGTCTGGGCCTGGACGTGTCCGCCGACTTCCGTACCGACATCGAGATCACCGGCAACGGCGTCAACCGGCTGCCCGCGGGCACCCCGGTCGAGAACCTGCCGATCGCCGACGGCAACCTCACCGCCATCACCAACGCCGCGGTGGGCAGCCGGGATCCGATCCGGCAGAAGGAGCTGCTCGGCGACGGCAAGGCAGCCGCCGCGCTGGAGAACGTCTATCGGGGCTTCGTCGACGACCCGGCCCAGCGCGCGCAGTTCGCCACCGTGCTGCGCGACCTCGCGGACGGCAAAACGGTGATCTACAACTGCACGGCGGGCAAGGACCGCACCGGGTGGATGAGCGCGATCGTGCTCAAGGCGCTGGGTGTCGACGACGCCACCGTGCAGGCCGACTTCCTGGCCAGCAACGACAACCTGCGGGCGCGCAACGAGGCCACGAAGGCGGGCCTGAAGGCCGCCGGGTTGATGCAGGACCCGAGCCTGATGGACCCGCTGCTGTACGTGCAGAAGTCGTACCTGGACACGGCGTTCGCCGAGGTGCAGAGCAAGTTCGGCTCGTTCGACGCGTACCTGCGCAAGGGTTTGAACATCGACCCGATCACCGAACTGCGGCTTCGGGCCCGGCTGCTCACCTCCTGAGCCGCCGTCCCGATCCCGGCCGCCGGGTGCGAGCGGTCTCGGTCGGCCGCCCGGCGAGGCCCCTGATGATCCGTCAGGGGCCTTGCCGGACAGCGGCCGAGGCCGCACGCACTGCGGCCGGGCCGCGCCCGCTCAGGCGGACAGGTCGGCGCGCAGCCGCGCCAACGCGCGGGCGAGCAGGCGCGAGACGTGCATCTGGGAGATGCCCAGGCGCTCGCCGATCTGAGACTGCGTCATGTTGCCGAAGAAGCGCAGCATGATGATCTGCCGGTCGCGGGGGCTCATCCGGGCCAGCAGCGGCCGCAGCGCCTCGCGATACTCGACCCCGTCGAGCGCCTCGTCCTCCTGGCCGAGACGGGCGATCAGCGCGTTGTCGCGATCGTCGTCGAGGTCGTGTGCGTCCAGCGACGCGGGCGAGTAGGCGTTGGCCGCCTCCATGCCCTCGAGGATCTCCTCGACCGTCAGGTTCAGGTGCTTGGCGAGTTCGACCACGGTCGGTGCCCGGTCGTACTTGTGGTTGAACTGCTCGGTGGCCTCGGCGAGCGCGAGCCGCAACTCCTGGAGCCGGCGGGGCACCCGCACGCTCCACGAGGTGTCCCGGAAGAACCGCTTGATCTCGCCGATGATCGTCGGCACGGCGTAGGTCGGGAACTCGACGCCGCGATGCGGGTCGAAGCGGTCGATCGCCTTGATCAGCCCGATCGTGCCCACCTGGAGCACGTCCTCGTACTGGTCGGTGCGGCTGCGGAAGCGGTTCGCGGCGAAGCGCACCAGGGGCAGGTTCAGCTCGACCAGGGTGCTGCGCACATAGGCGTGCTCGGCCGATCCCTCGACGACGTCGGTGAGGCGGAGCAGGAGGGTTCGGGACAGCGTGCGCGTGTCCTGGGGGGTGTCGGTGCCGGAACCCCGGAGCGCGCGAGCGCGGGGTATGCCGGTACGGGGAAGGCGCGCGGGCGCGGCGCGGTCGGCGGTCGAGCCGGCTGTGCCCTCGTGGGAAGCATCTCGCAGCAGCACTGGAGAGCCCACCTCCTCGTCGGTCCTGGAGCGGAACCTGTCCGCTGCCGGCCATGGTGGAACGGCAGCCCGTCGTTCGGTACCCCCTTACCGGCGCGGGTCACCGCCCCAAACCCCTTGCGACATCCCCGATTTGTCAGGTGATGCGGGTGTATCTAGCGGCATGTCGACAGTACGAAAGCCGCGAATCACCGCAAAGAAAATTCGAGGTTTTACCAGCCGTTTCGCATTACTCGTCGGTCTTTGACGATCAGTCGACATTCGGGCCGAACAGCTGATCGCATACCTTCAGGTAGACGGCGTCGGGTCGAGGGACGAACTCGACCTCCCTGAGCGGTTGATCCTGCCCCGCGGACTCCATCACGAACGTCCCGTGTCCGAGCAATCTGCCGCCCGGGCTGCGTCGGTAGCTCATGTCGGTCACCTGGGTCAGCGGCAGCATGTTGACCCGCCGCCCGATCAGCCCGGTGGCCAGGATGATGCGCTTGTCGGTGACGATGAAGTAGTCGTTGCGCCAGGTCAGTATGTGACCGGAGCACCACAGCAGCAGGCCCGTGCCGACGGGCCATACGCCGTACTTCACGATCAGGTTCGCCGACGTGAAGTACCACAGCAGCAGCGCCAGAAAGGCGATCCCGAACCCGGTGACCGCCAGCGGGCCGATGATGATCGCCCAGTGCCGGCGTACGGCTATCGCGCAGGTCTCGCTGGGCAGCAGGTAGCGGCGTATCGCGTGGGTCTCGGTGGTGGAGGCGTCGACCGGTGCCGGCTCCGGCCCCGACGCCGCGCTCGCCGCTCGGCGCACGACCTCAGCCCGTGAGCCTGCTGATCTGGTCACCGCACCACTTGGCGGCGGAGGACATCGCCTGGAACCACTGCGCGACCAGGTCGGAGGCCTTTTCGGGCGTGGCGATGATCGTGTAGATGACAAAGACGATCAGGAGCAGCGTCAGGATCCGTTTGGTCTGCCCCGCCATATCCCCGCCTCCCCTATGAGGTGTCGGGGAGAAACAATAGGGGAGAGGGAGCGGCCGCGGGGGGACCGGCCACTCTCTCTCCCCTGTGGGACCCCCGCCGGAGCAAAGGTGGGTCGTACCTTCGCAGCATCGGCAAACAGTCCCGGGGTGCCTGCGGGGCTCCTGCCCAGCCCCGGGCACATCTCCAGCATGCGCCGAGGCGTGGCCGTGCGCATCCGGCGTTCGTCCTGTCGGGGCAGGGCCTTGGTCCCACGCGGGACACGGGCCACGGGATCGGCCCCGAACGGTCGTACGCGGTGCGTGGGTCGGGCCGGGGTCCGCTCGGGTCGCGGCCCGGGTCAGCCCGCGGTGCCGTACAGCCGGTCGCCGGCGTCGCCGAGGCCCGGGACGATGTAGCCGTGCTCGTTGAGCCGCTCGTCGATCGAGGCGGTGACCACGGTGACGTTGGCCTCGGTGTCCGCGAACGCCTCCTGCATCACCTTGACCCCCTCGGGAGCGGCGAGCAGGCAGATCGCGGTCACGTCCAGCGCGCCGCGCTCCAAAAGCAGCTTGGTCGCCGCGATGAGGGTGCCGCCGGTGGCGAGCATCGGGTCGAGCACGTACGCCTGCCGGCCGCCGAGGTCGTCGGGCATGCGGGTGGCGTAGGTCGACGGCTCCAGGGTGTCCTCGTTGCGGATCATGCCGAGGAAGCCGACCTCGGCCGTCGGCAGCAGGCGCACCATGCCGTCCAGCATGCCCAGCCCGGCGCGCAGGATCGGCACCACCAGCGGCCGGGGGTAGGAGAGCTTGACGCCCGTGGTCTCGCTGACCGGGGTGCTGATCGCGACCGGGTCGACGCGCACCCCCCGGGTCGCCTCGTAGGCGAGCAGCGTGACGAGTTCGTCGGCGAGCCTCCGGAAGGTGGGCGAGTCGGTGCGCCGGTCGCGCAGCGTGGAGAGTTTGTGGGCCACCAGAGGATGGTCGACGACGTGAATCCGCATGGAGCGACAGTAGCCCGCCGGCCCCTCCCGTGACCCTGCGGGGTTGTCGGTTTCGGGGTGTGTTCGGTGGCATTCGTCGGCCGTGCGCGGGTCCGGCGGGCGGTCCGGGCCGGGCGGTTATGGGAATCCCGGGTAAATTGGAGGGATTGAACCGGTTTGTGAACGCACATTCGGCCCGGTCCGGCGGTGCGATGACTGAGCCGGCGTGTCCCGGGAACTACTGCCACGTCGGTTTCGGTGGATTTTCGAGTCCAGGGGCGTGGTGATGGAGAGTCGGGAACCTCGAACGACGGCGGCCGAGCGCCGCGAGGCGGAGGCCGCTCGCCGTCGCCGGCGCACCCTCTTCCTGCGTGAACTCGCCGAGGCGCGCGAGTTGCGGGCCCGCATTCAACCGCGGCGCGCGCGCAACGAGCGGCTGCGTCAGATGATGCGGATGCGTACGTTCCGTTACTGAAAACGATCCGCGTGCGATCGTCGCGGCGACCTTGTTCGTCAACGTGCGCCAATTCCCGTCGTGGTGGTCCGGTATCTGCCACGATGCGAGAGACAACGCCGAAGCGAACGATCTTGGAGAGTCCCGTGGCGTACTTCGCCGCAGTGCTCGTACGTACAGACGAGCAGTGGGAGGCCCGTGAAGCCGACCTCGACGATGTCGAGGACTCGGCCGGGATGACCGCCCTGGCACGGTCGGCGGCGGTGGACGACGAACCGGTACTGCTGTTCGTCGAGCAGGAGGACACCTGGTTTGCGGTCGTCCGGGTGGACGGTGAGGAGGACCCGCGCATCTACGTCTCCGACGTGGCCGCGGTCTCCCGCAGCGCCTACGCGGACGCGTTGCTGACGGCCGATGTGCTCGACGGCCTGGAGGAGGACGACGAGGCCGTGCTGCCGACCGGTCCGGCCGGCGACGAGACCGTCCTGGTGGACCTGGGGGTGTCGGCCCAACTGCTGGCCGACCTCGCGGGCGAGGCGGGGCTGCCCGCGGACGCCATCGCGGTGATAGCGGAACGGCTGGGCTGCGCGGACGAGTTGGAGACGGTCCGCTGAGCACGATGCCCCCACCGGTGCCCGAGCCCCGATTCGATCCCGCGCTGCGACGGTACGAGCCGGCCATGCGGCTGGCCCTGGCCGAGGCGGCGCTCGCGGTGGACACGGGAGACGTGCCGGTGGGGTGCGTGGTGCTCGGCCCGGACGGCGCGGTGCTCGGCCGCGGCCGCAACGAACGCGAGGCGCACGGCGACCCGACGGCGCACGCCGAGATCGTGGCGCTGCGCGAGGCCGCCAAGGCCGTCGGGGAGTGGCGCCTGTCCGGCTGCACGCTGGTGGTCACCCTGGAGCCGTGCACGATGTGCGCGGGCGCGATCGTCCTGGCCCGGGTCGACCGTGTGGTCTTCGGCGCCTGGGACCCCAAGGCCGGCGCCGCCGGCTCCCTGTGGGACGTACTCCGCGACCGCGGCCTCAACCACCGCCCGGAGGTCGTCGCCGGCGTCGCGGCGGCGGAGTGCACCACGATCCTGCGCGACTTCTTCACCCTCAACCGCACCGACGAATCCGGTTACGAACCACACCCCGGCATCCGGTAAGCTCTCTCTCGGTAGCGTGTCCGAGTGGCCTAAGGAGCACGCCTCGAAAGCGTGTGATGGTGCAAGCTATCCGTGGGTTCAAATCCCACCGCTACCGCTCTTGAGCAGGACAGACAGAGGACCACCTACTTTCGAAAGTAGGTGGTCCTCTGCGTTGTGGTCTCAGTTTCGGTCTCAGTTGGCCTTTTCGGGCCCCTCGCCGCTGTCGCTAGACGGTGCCCAGAGCAGACCGTCCACCTGCCGGGCCGCGTCCTTGAGGATCGGCTCGATCGCGTGCTGATACCTGCGGAGCATCGCCTCGCTCGACCAGCCCATGATCGCCATCACCACGCGACCGGGTACCCGCAGAAGCAACAGAACAGTTGCCGCTGTGTGTCGTGCGTCGTGCAGGCGACCGTCCCTCACACCGGCCGTCGTCAGCAGCCGCTTCCAGTGGGAGTAGTCGGTGCGCGGGTTGGTGGGCTGCCCAACCTCGGTCGCGAACACCCAACCGCCGTCGTGCCAGAGCTGCGCGGCCTTGTCCCGCTCGCGCTCCTGCTCCTCCTTGTGCTGCTTCAGGATGGCGAGCAGCGCATCCGGGATCGCGATCACGCGCCTACCCGCCCGCGACTTCGTGCCCTTCGTCTCGGGCCGAATCGGGACGCGCTCCGGGCAGTAGCCGGCATGCTTCCGCCCGCAGGGCTCCGCGTCTCCACAGCCGTGCCGGTACTTCGGGCGGAGTCGGTTCCGGCGCACCCGCATCAGGCCGTTGTCGAGGTCGACGTGTGCCCATTGCAGGCCGAGCGCTTCGCCTTGGCGCAGGCCCAGAGCGAGCGCGATGGCCCACCGCGCGCCGTTGCGTTGCTGCTTGGCGATGTGGAGGATGCGGCCGATCTCTTCGACGGAGTACGGCTCAACCTCGGTGTCTTCGTCGTCGTTGAGCCGTGGCGCGTTTGCCAGAGAGGCGGGGTTGCGCGCGAGATGCCCGCGCCGCACGGCGACGTTGAGCGCAGTCCGGATGGTTCGGTGGGCCTGGTGCGCGGTCGCGGGCGCGCTGCCGTTCTTCTCCATCTTGGCGTAGAAGCGCTCGAGGTGTTCCGGGGTGAGCTTGTCGAGCCGGTGCGCACCAAGCCCCGGGATCAGGTGGTGGTAGACCGCGACCCGGTACCCGGCGATCGTGTTCACTCCTACCGACGGCGCCGAGATGTGCTCGACCCAGTGCGTCAGCCAGAGCTTTACGGTCCACGGCTTCCCGGGCTTGGGCACGTTGCCCGCGTCCCGCAGGTTTTCCAGCTTGCGCACCTTGTCGATGACGACACCTTGCGTCTGCCCGCGCACGTGCCGGCGGTCGGGCGACCCGTCGTCCTTCGTGCCCACGGTCACGCGACCGTGCCACGTACCTTCCTTGTCCTGGTAGATGGTCGAAGCGCCGTTCGGGCGCCGCTTCTTGGCAGTCATGTGTCCCCCGGTCAGGCTGCGGCCGAGTGGCCGGCCTGGTTCATGAGGTCGTGGACGTAGGCGGTCAGCGCTTCGAGGGGCACGCGTCGCGAGCGGCCGATGGTCACGGACTTGAGTTCGCCGGTACCGATGAGCCGGTACACCGTCGTGCGGCCGAGCTTCAGGAAGAGAGCAGCCTCTTCGACGGTGAAAACGAAGTTCTGGGGTGGGGCAGCGTGGGTGGACATGGCAGCTCCAGAGCCAAGCGGCGAGTGGGATTGGTGAGGCATGGCCGGCACGGAAAGTCCGCGCTCCGGCCCTGTCCTCAGAAGTGCGCTACTTCCGCTACCTCCGCTACCGCGCAGGTCAGAGCCCTGTTTTCGGTAGCGGATGAGGTAGCGGTAGCGGATGCGTCCGCTACCGGCGCCCGTCGGGGCGGTAGCGGGTGGCGAGGCGGTAGCGGATGGGTAGCGGACGAATCCGGCCCCATCCGCTACCTCGTTTCCGCTGGTCAGGTGCGGTTCTGCGAGTTGGGTAGCGGAGGTAGCGGACTTTCGAGGGGTGGGGGGCAGTAGCGCGTCCACGCGTCGTGGAGGTCGGCCGCGTAGTAGCCCTTGACCACCGCTCCCGAAGCCGTCTTGATGTTCCGGGCGACGATCGGGGAGTTGTCGGCCGTGACGTAGTCGCGCAGCCACCGGGCCAGACCACGGGAGTCCAACGGCTTGCCGTTGAGGTCGCCCCAGGGAGCATCATCCTTCGCGGTGAGCCCGGCGAGGATGGCGACGGTGGGCACCCGGTCCGCGCCGTTGAAGACGTGGTCGCGCAGGTCGGTCAACAGCCGAATCCCGAGTGAGCCCTTGTCGTTGGCCTTGGATGCTGCGACCAGTTCGACGCATGCCTTGCGGGCGCGTTCGGGCCAGTGCCCGCCGACGGCATCGGCGACCGCGAGCAGGGGTTCCCACACGTCGGCGGGCCGGTCGGTCACCCCGTCCGGCAGCGTGGGCCACGCTCCGGCGATCTGTTCGCGCACGGTGTCCGCCCACTTGGCGAGCCGATCACGCAGGGCGTTGCCCTCGGGGGTGTGGATACGGGCGCGGAATGGGGTGACGTGCTCGTTGGGTGCCCGGCGGCGCATGCGCACGATGACCGAGCGGGTCAGGATCGTGTCCGGCAGCGAGCCGAGCCCGGCGACGGCGACGGCGCAATACGAGGGGAACGCGACCACGGTCTGATTCGACCCGTCGCCCACGCACCGGTAGGTGACGCCGGACCGTCGGTGTCCTGCGTTGATCCAGCCGCGCAGTTCCTCGTTGTCCCCGGCCTTGGGACCGAACACGGTGTCGATCTCATCGAACAGGATGGTCGGCTTGCTCTCCCCGGCGGACACAGCACGAAAGAGCGCTGCGGCGGACGCGTTCACAGCGGGCATCGGGCTGGGCACGAGCGTTTCCACGATTTCCAACGCACGGGTTTTTCCGCTGCCAGGCTCGGGAGAGAGGAACGCGATGCGCGGCGTGGAGTCGAAGCACTCCAGCAGATGTGCGTGCGCGTCCCACAACGCCACGGCGACGAACGCCGCTTCAACCGGAAACACGTTGAACCGCCGGTGGAACGCCTCGACTTCGTCCAGCAACGCCGCGCCTTCCCCTCCCGGTTCGGGGGCGGACGGGATGCTCTTAAGGGTGGGGGTCTGGATGCTCATGCGGCCCTCGTGACGTTGTGGGCGATCGACCAGTTCAGTGCGCTGGTGATGGCCGGGACGCTCTCTCGCTCGGTCAGGCCGGCCCCCGATGCTCCCGCCTTAAGAGCGTCTTCGACCACACCGCGCGGCAGGTCGCCGGACGCCACGAACCGGCCCAGCGCCCGCGCGGCCCGAACGAGAGTCGCGTTACGCATGCCTTCCGGGGCACCGGCGACGTTCGCGGTCTCGTTGTGCAGCGCGGCGGCGGCGTAACCGGACCCGTGGTGGGCGAGCGGGATCGCCACCGGGCCGCGCCCGATCGGTGCGGGCCGCAGACGTTCGAGCAACCACGCCGGGAGCGGCACCGGTGGGACGTCGTTGACGACGCGGTACGAGGCGGCGCCGGTGACGCTGCCGGGAGCGACGACGTAGCCGCCGTGCGCGCGGGTGTCGATCTTCCACCCGAGCTTGCCGGTGCTGTTGCGCAGTTCGATTCCGTCGGGCGCGAGGAAGTACAGGTGTTGGCCGCCGCTCGCGGTGGCGACGGTGAACGTGCCACCGGGGTAGGGCTGTTCGGCCTGGGCAGCGAGCAGGTAGAGCACGTCGAACCCGTCGGCGACTTCCTGCTCGGCCCATTCGGCGGGCGGGGCGTCGGTGTCGGACTTGGGCTTGTCGAGGTCGACCACGACCAGCCCGGACGGACCGGTGGCGATGCCGACGTTGTACCGGCCGTGGTCCCAGCATCGTGCGATGCGGTCCGGGTCGGTGGTCGCCCGGTGCTCCCAGTCGCGCACCACGGGCGGCTTCTTGCTGCCGGGCGTGATGGGGAAAACGCTCCAACCGCGCCCGGCGAGCATGAGCGCGGTGGCCTTCAACGGGTTGTCGGCGGGCGCGGACGACCGTGCTTCCTGCCGGGCCGGTCCGGTGGGGGAGGCGGGTGCGTGGGTGGGGCAGAAGTAGCCGTGCATGTAGCGGCGCACTCCCTCGGTGGCCGGGCACGGGTCGGCCGACCAGCGCGAGCAAACCGCAGCGGGCTTGGTCGGCGGGTTCGGGAGGGGGCGGTTCGAGTGGGCATGGGCCATGCTGGGTGTCTCCTGCTTCCTGCTTGGGGTGTGGGAGCCCGGGGCGACCGGCGACTTGGCGGTAGACGGTCGCCCCGGGGCGGGGCTAGAACGGCGGTTCGTTGCTGTACTCGGTGCGCGGACGGCGCCCGTACGGGATGCGGATGCGCGGCCCGTCGTTGCACGGGCAGGCGACCATGTCGGGGTCTTCCGGATGGGTGGCGCTGCCTTCCCACCAGCCGCCTTCGCCGAAGCAGAGGTCACACTTCGGGTCGGCGCCGCGTTCGATGTGGACGGTGCGGTGGGCGCGGTAGATGAACCAGCGGCGGATGCGCACGCGGTGTGTGGTCTCCGTTCAGCCGATGGCGGATGCGAACGCGTCGACGGCGCCCGCGACGAACGTTCCGGTGGAGTTGCTGAGCGAGGCGGCGAACGCGGTCCCGGAGAGGTTGACTCCGGCGACGAACAGGCAGAACCCGGCGAGCTTCGGGGCCTTGTTGTTGGCGAGCAGGCCGAAGGCGGCGAGCAGGAGAATCAGGGGCAGGCCGATGGTGACGGTGGATCCACCGGCGGCGAGGGTGGTCATGTCGGTCTCCTGACGGGTGGTCGGAGCGCGGTTCAGCGGGTGCCGTCGGCGTGGATCCGGCGGGCGTGGTTGTGGATGCGGCGACCGATCCGCAGCCGGGCGCCGGTGCCCTTGCAGCGGCGGCACGGCTTGCGGATGCTGCGGCGCTTGGGCCTGCTCGGCGTGCCGTTCGCGGCCCGGCGCTTGTCCCGCCAAGAGATGTGGTTGCCGGTTCCGTCGCAGCGTCGGCACGGGCCGAACGGCGAGACGAGGCACAACAGGCTGTAACCGAGAGCGTAGGCGGCGACGGCCGCCGCGACGAGCATCGTGAGGGTCACGAGGTGCCTCCCAGAGGGGTTTTTGCTGGTTCCGGGCATGGCGGTGCTAGGGACTAGTGCTCTGGTCAGTGCGGGAATGGGTCGCTAGCGGGGTCGCTAGGTCTAGCAGGCGCCCCCGCTAGACCTAGCGACGAATCCGACTCAGTCCCCGGCGCGCTTCTCGTCACGCTTGGTGACAGCGGCGGCGATGTCGTCGCGGGTGATGCCGCGCCGGTTCGCGCCCTTCCCGCCGTCGATCGGGGTGCCCCAGACCTGCCCCGTCGCGATGCCGAACGGCTTGAGCGCGGTGGTCAGTTGTGCGGGCTTGGCCTTGCTGTCGAGCGTGGCCCACGGCCCGTAGACCTCCGGCCGCAACTCGGCGAGCCGGTCGACCACCAGTTCGTTCCACACCTTTACCTCACCCGGCTCGACCACGGCCAGCACGTCGGCGAGCAGGTCGTGAGCCGGTGTGCGATCGATCTCGGTGTTCTCTCCGGCGGCGTGTCCGGCGAGCGTTCCGGCGGCGATCCGCGCGGCGCGGGCGCGGGTGCAGATTGCTTCGGCCCCGGGGTTGTCGACGTAGAACGAGCGGCCGATCTGTGCTTCGGGACCGGCGCCCACCAGGTAGCCGATGCCTCGGTCCCTGAGCGTGAACGTCGACGCGCGCAGCCCGTTCTTGTAGGACGACGTGCCGAGGATCATGTCGTTCTCGGTCTGGCCCATGACCTTGAGGCAGAACCGGATGCCGACGTTCGCGCTGATCGCGGTGGGCAACGAGTCCTTGTCGGGGCGTTGGGTGGCCAGCAGGAGGATGATGCCCAGCGCCCGCCCGCGCTTGATGATCGCGGTGAGCTTGGTGTCGGCTTCCTTGCCGAACTTCTCGTGCGTGAACAGCTCTTGGCACTCGTCCACCGCGAGCACGAGCGGGTGCAGCCGCAGGCTCTTCCTGGCGGCGAGTTCCGGGGTGACCTTGTTCTCCGGGCACACATCGCGCGGCAGGCCGGAGATCACCTTTGCCCGGCGCTCAAGCTCGGTGTGGACGTAGCGGATCGAGTCCATCGTCCCGGCGATCGTGTCGTCGTCCGCGCCGGAGCCGTACGCGTGGGCGACCTGTTCGAGCGGCGACAGGTCGCCGGTGCCCTTGAGTTCCCACACGTGCAGCTCGGCGGTGGTGTCGAGTGCGGCGGCGAGCAGGGCGATGCGCAGGGCGAACGTCTTGCCCATGCCGGGCATCGCGCCGATCAGCATGTTCGCGTACATCAGGCTCATCAACACGACGCGCCCGCGCTGGTCCGTGGCGTACGGGATCGGGTCGAACAGCGACACCGAACCCGATGTCGCGAGTGGCCACACGGCGGGCGGAGCCTGCGACATGTCCTGATCCCCGACCCACAACACCAGCCGTCCGGCGTGCTGGTCGTATGCCGGTTCCGGCCACACGCAGCCCATCGGGCGGCGCAGGCCGGACGCGAGCCGGTCGCGTCGCTCGATGATGTCGACGGCCGTCACGCCGTACGGCAGGTCGATGTCAGCCCGCCACCCGGGCCCGTCGCGGGTGATCGGGGCGACGAACGCGCGCGGTCCCCAACCCTTGGCCACGGCCTTGTTGATCTCGGCGATCCCCAGCGCGCCGAGCGCCCGCAGCACCATGCCGCTCGACAGCTTCTCGGCCTGCGGCTTGACCACCGCAGGACCGATCACCGGCCGATCCTCCGGCGCACCCGCCCACCCCAACCCGGCCACCACACCGAGCAGGGTGACTACCAGCGCCCACGTCGGTCCGGCGAGCAGCAGCGCGGTGAGCAGGACACCGGCGGCGAGGACAGCCGCGGCGAGGATGGTCCCGCGCAGCCTCACCTTTCCGTCGCGGTGCTTGGCGAGCTTCAGGTACTCGGCCGCGTCCGCCTTGCGGACCGCTTCGGCGCGGACCGGGCGCCCGTCGGCGTCGGACACCCACCGCAACGCGCCACCCACCAGACGCGCGGCACCGAGCGGGGAACGCAGCGCGAGCGTCCCGGCGTAGACGGGGGTGCGCACCGCGTGGAACGCGAACACGTGCTTGTAATGGTCGAGCACCCACGCGCTCTGCTCGCCCAGCGCCTCACGCGAGCGCAGCCATACAGGGAGTACGTCCCGGCGCTGTTCGCCCCGAACGGATTCGCTCCACGTGGGGCGGCCCCGGCCGGGCGGGTCGACCGGTACCCGATCCTCGGTGTCCTCGTCCTGCTCGGCCCAGGTGTCGGTGTCGTCGTCCCGGTTGTGGTCGATCTCGGCGTCGGGGTCGGGGTCGACGGTGGTCTCGCGGGGGAAGGGGATCACCTCGCCGCCGGGCGGGGTGTCGTCGTCACGGGTCGATTCGTCGTCCTCGATGTCGGGACGGTCGAAGGTGTCGTGCGTCATGCTGAACCTCTCCTCTTAAGAGTGGAGAGCGGGCACCGGCGGAAGCTGCCAGGCGTGGCCGGTGCCCGCACGATCAAGCGGTGGCGCTGTACTCGAAGCCGTCCGCGCACGGCACGCACGCGCCGAGTCGGACGGAGATCACGTAGGTCTGTTCGATGCGACAGGCCGGGCACGTTCGGCGGGCGCGCATCGCTGCGGCGAGCGCCCGACGGCGGCCGACGGTCATCGGCCGCACCGTTCGGGCCCGGTCGACCCGGTACAGGTACGCGACCCGCAGACCACGCGCCCGGGACTGCCACATCAGTTGCGCGACCGGTTCCTGCCCGCCGGGCCGCAGCCCCTCGGTACGGAGCTGACGGCGGGTCATCAAGCCGTCGGGCGCGGCCCGCCACGGGTAGGTGGGGATGCCGTGGCGGGCGCCGGTCGGGTCCCAGAAGCGCGCCCGGAATCGGGCCATCAGCTCTCGGCCGCAGTGTCGGGGTCGACCACCAGGCGCAGCCCGGCGGCCGATCGCTCGGCCAGCAGCGCATCCCGCAGCGTGCGGCCCTTGGCCGACGAAGTGCGGACCGCCTTGCGCACCGCCTCACCGGTCAACCGGTCGACCGGCCAATCGGCCGTCACCTTCCTTGCCACGGTGAGGAGTTCATCGGTCGTGCGCGCCCGCTCGGTCGACTTCGCTGCCGTCGGGACCTTGCCGGTCGACCTGCGCGGACGCGCACCGGTCGACCGGGCCGCGCCCGACTCGGCCTTGTCGTTTTGAGATGAAATGCCCTGATCAGGGGTCGACTGGTCGGCGTCGGTCGGGTCGGTCGACCGGACCTTGCCGAGTAGTTCGGCGACCGGTCGCGCGGAGTCGAACGCGAGGATGAGCGCGTCCCGGACGGCCTTGTCGGAGTCGAGCACCGACCCGCCCGGAGCGATGTCGGCGAGCGTCGCGGTCGGGGTCTGGACCACCGACAACGCGACCGGTTCGATACCCGACTCGGGCGCGGCGGCGAGCAGTTCGCCCACCTGCCGAACCGCCTTGTGGTGACGCTTGAGCGTCCGGCGGGTCACCCCGGGGTCGGCCCCATGGATCGCCCGCCACGCGATGATCCATGCAGCGTCGTCGGTCAGTCCAGGCACGGACGCGAGCAGGTCGCGCATGCGCCGACTCACTCGCCGGAACCGCGCCGAGCGGTACAGCTCGGCCCGCAGTTGCGCGCCGGTCTTGCCGCTCGTGTGCTCGGTCCGGCTGTGTGCGTAGGACTCCCACAGCAGCACGCCGAGCATCGACGCGATCCCGAGCACGATGGCGAGCGGAACGCTCCGGTGAATCGTGTGGGCGACGTTCAGAGCAGCGGCGGCGAGCGCCGAGCCCCACGTGATCGCCCGGTAGAGCCCGGCGGGGCGACCGTCCTCGATCGCCCGGGAGGCCATTGCCGCCCCGGCCCACGCGGCGCCTTCCGACATCGCGGTCACCAGCACGGCGAGCGCGGGGTTCATCCCGAGCGCGAGATAGAACGACATCTGCGCGGGCCACGCCGTGCCCACCGACGCGACCATGATGGCGGTCACCATCACGAAGTCGCGCCGGGCGAGCACCGCGTCGAACCGCGTGCGCCACCGGCGGTTGCGCTCCGCGCGGGCAGCGGCCTTGTCCTGCTCGGCGCCCGCACGCTCGGCCCGCTGGGCGTCGCGCTGAACGGCGGCGATCCGCGCGGCGGCTTCCGCCTGCTTGAGCGCCGTTTCCGCCTGAACGGCCTGCGCGGCGGCCTGCGCTTCGGCGACCTTGGCCTTGTCGAGTTGTCGGCTGGCGCGCATCGAGTAGACGGTGTCGGTCATGACGTCACCCCCGTGACGATCAGGGCGGCGACGAACAGCCACCCGATGTGCCAGGACTGATCGAGCAGGTACGGAGCCTGCGGATCGCGCTCCCACCACGTGCCCTTGCCGACCCGCCGGGCCAATCCGGCGAGGGTGTGCCTGCGGTCCGCCCACCAGTGCGACAACGCGTCCACCACCAGGCCGACGACGACCGCGAACGGGTTCAGCGCCAACGCGAACACCAGCCACACGGCGGCGAGGAACACCACCTTGACCAGCGTCAACGACACGACGTGCCGCGCGGCCCAGAAGCGACCGGACCAACCGGCCGCACCCTTGCCCAGCGCCTCCCGATCCGACTGCACCCAGTGGTCACCCACCATGTGCGCGGCATACAACGCGAACCCGATGGCAGCGAACACGCCCGGATCGGCGCTCACGCGGCCCACCGCCGAGCAACGAAGCGACGACTCGGCATGACCAGCACCCGAGCGGACTCGCACAGCAACTGCTCGGCGTACTCGGCCAACTCGGGCTCCTCGCGCCGCAGCACGGTCAGGATGTCGCACGCGGCATCGACCCGGGCCGCCTGCTCCTCGGCGGACTCCCCGTCGACTCCGAGGAACAGTTCCGGGTCGACGCCCAGCGCCAACTCGGTGAACTCGAAGCTGGTCACGGCCAGACGGCCGTTCACAATGGTTCTCACGGTCGTACTCCCCATGTCGGAGTTGCGACCCACGGGGCGCTCGCCTTCCGGCAAGTCGTCGGGCGCCCCGGCACACGTCGGTGTGCCCCGTCTTCAGAGACGAGTGGCCGTGGCCCCCGACGCACCCGTCATGGCGCGCGCCGAGGACCAAAAACACTCGTTTCGATCTCGTTCGTCACTCTGTTGAGTTCTCAAGGACCGAGCTGTCCCGGCGCTTACGGGCGTACGGCCGAAGCCGTCTTCCCTGGCAGATCGCGTGTTCTGACGTGCATAGTTCTGTGGCTCACTGCTTCACTAGTGAGGCAGTGGTGTGACAGTAGCGCCACGGAGTGCGAGACCGCAATACCTCACTAGTGAAGTCGCCTAGGATGGCGTGCATGGCCATTGATCCGACCGACCCGCGCTCTCCGTCGCGGCAGATCGCTGACGAACTCAGGGAAGAGATCACGAGCGGGCGTCTGGCGCCCGGTGACGCGCTTCCCTCGGAAAAGATGCTGGTAGGACGCTTCGGAACGGCTCCGGCCACGGCGCGGCAGGCCGTGCGGCTCCTGAAGGAAGAGGGCCTTGTGGTCGCCGAGAGGGGGAAGGGCGTCTACGTGAAGCGGCAGCCGCCCACCATCCGACTCGGGTCCCACCGGTTCTCGCGCCAGACCCGCGCCGACGGCAAGGCGGCTTTCGAAGCCGAGATCGAGCGGCAGGGGTTGAAGTGGGGGCAGGAGGTTCTTGAGCTTGCCGACGTGCCGGCACCCGAGTGGATCGCCGAGTGGCTTGGCGTGGATGCAGGCGCCACGGTCTTCGTGCGCCGACGCCGCAACTGGGTGGGCGACACGCCGACTCAGCTTGCCGACAGCTACTACCGTCTGGACATCGTTGAAGACACGGCGATCCGGACGCCGGACACCGGACCGGGCGGCAGTTACGCCCGGCTGGAGGAGAAGGGGCTCACACTTGAGCGCTTCCGGGAAGAGATCCGAATCCGGATGCCCACACCGGCCGAGGTGCAGGGGCTGCGGCTCACTCCTGGGACGCCCGTCGCCGAGCTGCGGCGCATCGCCTTCGGGGCAAGCGGGCCGCTCGAAGTGCTTGAGTCCGTGGTGTCCGGAGACAGCCACGTGTTCTGCTACGAATTCGCCGCACCCGAGTAGACGGGAAGAACCTTGCAGGTCAGCCACATCAGTGAGCCGTCCCCCGGCGGCATCAACGATGACTATGTCGTGGCCAGCGAACGATTCGTCATCGTGCTCGACGGCGCGACCGCGAACGGCCTGGACACCGGTTGCATCCACGACGTCCCGTGGGTGGTGAGCCGGCTAGCCGCCCAACTTTCGGCCCGGCTCATCACGGACGACGGCGCACCGCTGAGCGAGATCCTGGCCGACGCCATCGCAGCCATCTGCGACCTTCATAGCGATACCTGCGACCTGTCCAACCCCAACAGTCCATCATCTACCGTAGCCCTGCTCCGCAACCGCAGCGGCTTGGTTGACTACCTCGTGCTGTGCGACTCCCCGATCGTGATCGAGACGACGTCGGGCGATGTTCGCCCCATCAACGACGACGCGACCGCGCACCTCCCGGGGTACACTCGCGAAATCCTCCAAGAGGTCCGTAATCAGCCGGGCGGTTTCTGGGTCGCGAGTACGAAACCAGAAGCAGCGAAGCACGCGGTCACCGGATCTGTTTCGGCAACCGACGTGCACCGTGTCGCGGTTATGACGGACGGCATTTCGCGCCTTGTCGAGCGATACGGATGGGGGTGGAGTCAACTCCTTGACGAACTTGAGACAGCTGGCCCTTCCGCCGTTGTCGCAGCAGTTCGGGAAGCCGAGCAGCAGACACCGACAGGTAAGTTCAGAGGCAAGCCACACGATGACGCCACCGTCGCATATTGCTCTCTCTTCGGCTTTGGAGAATGACGATGCCCGCGCTCCACTCCGTGAGCGTGGCCGGTGTCCTCGTTGACGAAGCGGGTCGTTGTCTGCTTATTAAGCGTCGGGACAATGGCGAATGGCAGGCCCCTGGCGGTGTGCTTGAATTGCACGAGACCATCGAGCGTGGTCTTGTGCGTGAGATGCGCGAGGAAACAGGGCTGGAAGTCGAGCCAATCGCTCTCACAGGGGTCTACAAGAACATGGCGCTGGGCGTGGTGGCCCTGGTCTTCCGCTGTCGAAACCTTGGTGGTGATCTTACCCTGAATGACGAAGTCAGTGACTTCCGATGGGCGCATCCTGCTGAGATGCCCAGTCTGATGCCTGAGGCATTTGCTGTTCGGATTTCAGATGCACTCGCAAAGGGGCCTGCTCCTGTGATCCGCGCTCATGATGGAAAGCAGTTGTTCTGAACTGTCGAGACCGTAAATGCTCGCGAGAGAAAGCGAGCGCTATTTGAAACCTTGCTGAGACCAAATAGCAATCCTATGAGATTTGCTCCATTGCGATCTTCAAAAACGGGTCAACGGATGGCGACCCTCTTAGCATGGCGCAGACATAATAGGTTCCCTCCGCCGGTACTTCGACTGGTGTTTGCGCGTTTTGATGAGCACGAGCAATTGCCGGAAGTGTTTCCAGTTCAATCCAGTTCGGCAATGGGGTATCTGAAAGGCGCTCTGGTAGGAATGATGCTATGAGCTCGATTCCTAGGGGATTGTACGAAAAAGTGCAGGAGCCACGCTCGGGCCCGTGATTGGAGCGGAACTCAAAATCGATGATAGGAGTCAATAGGCCGGATGTGCCCTTCAGAAACCACCACATCACCTCACGGTAGTCATCGCATTCGTCAAGTGTGGGCGGTTGTGCGCCATCGTGCTCGACCGAATTACGTAGGCGCCGTAGGCGTCGCAAGGTCCGCTGCTTAATGAAACCCCAGCTTTCCAGCAGTGCCAACCATCCGTGGCTTCTTGCGGTCGGATACTGGGAGAATCCGTAGATCGAATCTAGGTGCCCTAGGCGCGTATCCATGGCCCGCTTTAGAGCTAGTACTGCATCGATCCGATCATACTCATTCTGATTGTTGTCGAGGCGGTACTCCGCATGCTCGAAAGATTTATTAGAGCGCGCGATTAATTCTCGGTCGGCATCATTTATTGGGTGCCACCCGCATCCATCTACAGATATCTCGTTCAAGTCTCCGTCAAGCCACCATTGGCTAGCTTTCTTGGTCACACCGCAAGGATAGCCGGGGTTCTGTGAAGCTCGTCCGGCATTTATGGATGCTGACGTCGTGCGACCATTCGGTTCACAGAGGGCGGGTACATCGGACGGTCGAACACCCGTGTCAGTCACAGTGGTCTCAGTTGCGGTCTCATTCGTGGGCGTTCAGCGGCGTTCAGCGTGGCCCGGTCGGGGTGGTTCCGGGTAGGTGGGGAGGACCCTGGCCTGCGGCGGACGGCCGGACGCAGACCTCGAAAGCGTGTGATGGTGCAAGCTATCCGTGGGTTCAAATCCCACCGCTACCGCTCTTGTAAGACGAAGGCGCCATCCGGATTCCGGGTGGCGCCTTTGGCGTTTTCGGGGGCCTGGCGGGGCTGCCGCCCCTTTGGGGTGGGGCGGCAGCGGGGCTTCGGGTCAGCAGCCGGGGGTTTGGCTGGGCGGGGGCGGGGGTGGCGGGGACAGGATGGCCGCGGCGGCCTCCGGGGTGGCCAGGTCGGTCCACGCGTCGCCGATGGCCAGGTCCACCGAGCCGTCGGTGCGCTGGTCCTCCTTGTCGGTGGAGCCCGCGACCTGGGCGGCGACGACCTTCGCGGGGGTGGCGCCGGGGAAGCCGTGGCGGATTTCGGCGGTGGCCGCGATCGGCGCGTTCAGCGGGTCGTTGGTGACCTTGCCGATGGTGAATCCGCGCGTCTTGAGCGCTTCGGCGACGGTCTTGGCCAGGCCGGTGCGCTTGGTGGCGTTGTAGACGTTCACCGTGATCGTCTTGGGCTCGGGCAGGGGCGCGGCCTGGGTGGGCGGCGGGGCCGAGGCGGTGGGCGAGGGGCAGGCCGCGGCGGTGCCGCCGTCGTCGGACGTGAAGTGGTACACACCCCAGCCGGCGGTCGCCAGGACCACCAGGCCGACCACGATCGCGATCACCACGGGCATGCGTCGCCTGCGCCGCGTCATCCGCGGATACAGCTTGCCAGTGATCTTGTACTGGCCTCCCATGCCGCGGGGAGTGAGCATGCTCATCGGTGTGCCCCCGTCCTCCTCCTGCACGGCATGGCCGTGGTCCCGGTCGCCATGGAGTCGAGGTTAGCGCCGACCTGGCACCTTGCGTATCCGGGCACGGCCGTACTCGTGACGACCACCTGATCGGGCCGCCGAGGTTGCGTGCTCAGCCGAGTTCGAGCACGCGCGCGTGCAGCACCTGGCGTTGTTGGAGGGCGGCTCGGACCGCGCGATGCAGGCCGTCCTCCAGATACAGGTCGCCCTGCCATTTCACGACGTGCGCGAAGAGATCGCCGTAGAAGGTCGAGTCCTCGGCGAGCAGCGTGTCGAGGTCGAGTTGCCGCTTCGTCGTGATGAGTTGGTCCAGACGCACGGGCCGCGGGGCGATGTCGGCCCATTGCCGGGCACCCGACCTCCCGTGGTCCGGGTACGGTTTGCCGTCACCGATCCGCTTGAAGATCACAGGCTCAGCCTACCGGGATCGTGGTCCCCGAACCCCCACCCCGTGCCGAAGCGAGGGAGCGGCGTCGCGGATCGGGTCGGCTCGGATGGCCGATCCGCCGGGGCAATCGGGATATTTCTTGCGCTATCGGTGTATTCGCTTCCCGGATCCCGGTGAGCGGAGGAGCGCATGACCGAGCAGGACGACACCGTCGCGACCATCACAGCCGGGTACACCTTCACCGGACCCGCGGTGGAGTTGGGCGCCGTCGTCGTCGCGGGCACCGCGTACCCGCGGGCGGGGGTGCGTGTCCCGCTCGGGGTGCTCAACCGGCACGGGCTGGTCGCGGGCGCGACCGGCACCGGCAAGACCAAGACGCTGCAACTGATCGCGGAGCAACTGTCCGCGCAGGGCGTCCCGGTCTTCCTCGCCGACGTCAAGGGCGACCTCTCCGGCATCTCCGCGCCGGGGGAGCCCGGGGAGCGGGTCGCCGCGCGGGCGGCCGAGGTCGGTCAGGACTGGCAACCCGGCGGATGCCCGGCCGAGTTCTACGCGCTCGGCGGGATCGGTACCGGGGTGCCGATCCGGGCCACGATCACCGACTTCGGGCCGACGCTGCTCGCGAAGGTGCTGGATCTGAACGAGACGCAGGAATCCTCGCTCGGGCTGATCTTCCATTTCGCCGATCAACGCGGCCTGGAACTGGTGGATCTGAAGGACCTGCGCGCGGTGATCCAGTTCCTGACGGACGATCAGGGCAAGGCGGAGCTCAAGCGGATCGGCGGTCTATCCGCCGCCACCGCCGGGGTGATCCTGCGTGCGCTGATCACGTTGGAGAACAACGGCGGCGCGGCGTTCTTCGGCGAACCGGCCTTCGACACCGCCGATCTGCTGCGCACCACCTCCGACGGGCAGGGCGTGGTCTCGCTGCTCGAACTCGCGGCGGTACAGGACAAGCCGCAGTTGTTCTCCACCTTTCTGATGTGGCTGCTCGCCGACCTGTTCCACGATCTGCCCGAGGTCGGCGACCCGGATCGACCGCGCCTGGTCTTCTTCTTCGACGAGGCGCATCTGCTGTTCACGGGCGCGTCGAAGGCGTTTTTGACCGCGATCACCCAGACCGTGCGGCTGATCCGGTCGAAGGGGGTCGGGATTTTCTTTGTCACGCAGACGCCGCGTGACGTGCCCGCCGACGTGCTGTCCCAGTTGGGCAATCGGGTCCAGCACGCGCTGCGCGCCTTCACGCCGGAGGACGCGAAGGCGCTCAAGGCCACCGTGTCCACGTTCCCGCGCTCGTCCTACGACCTGGAGCAGGTGCTCACGCAGGCCGGCACCGGCGAGGCGGTGGTGACCGTGCTCGGCGAGAAGGGTGCGCCGACGCCGGTGGCCTGGACCCGGCTGCGGGCGCCGCGGTCGCTGATGGCGCCGATCCCGGAGGAGGCGATGCGGACGTTGGTGGCGAACTCGCCGCTGTTCCCCACGTACGGCACCGCCGTCGACCGCGAGTCGGCGTTCGAGAAGCTGACGGCAGCTCAGGCCCAGGCCCAGGCGCCCGCGGAACCCGCGGAGGCGTCCGAGCCCGACGAACCCGCGCGCGGGCGAGCCCGGGAGGAGAAGCCGAAGCCCGGGATGGTCGAGCAGATGATGGGCAACTCCGCGGTGAAGTCGATGTTGCGCTCGATGGGCACCCAGATCGGCCGGGAGATCACCCGCAGCCTGTTCGGCACCGCCCGCCGCAAACGCTGACGGGCGGGCCGACGAGGGGCCGGGTTCAGCGGCGCGGCATCTTCGCGAACGCCTCGATCCAGAAGCGCTGTTTGTCCACCGATTGGCCGACCAGATAGCTGGAGCGCAGCTTGGGCGGCAGGCCGGCGAGCAACTGCGCGACGGTGTCCATGTGTTCGCGCAGCTGGGACAACTCGGCGTTGGCCAGCACCTGGTGCACGATGTCGGTGTCGTCGGTGCCCTCGCCGGATTCCTCGTTGGCCGCGTCGAGTCGGCGTACCCATTCGTCGAGGTTGGCGGAGATGTCGCCGAGGCCGGTGGCCGGGTTCTCCGCGAACCTGGCTTCCAGGGCGTTCAGCGGCACGGGCGCGTATTCGCCGTCGCCGAGGTAGACCTTGGCCATCTCCAGCGGCAGGTCGCGTTGGTGCAGCTTGATCAGCCGCTCCAGGGTGCGCTTGGTGATCCAGTCGCGGCCCTCGTCGTCGATGTCGTTCTTCCACCACTCCAGTACCGTCTCGGCGACCGGGCCGTAGGTGGCGATCAACCACTCGTTGGCCGGGATGTCCTCGGGACGAATGGTCAGCGACGCGGTGAAGCGGGTGGCCTGGGCGATGTTGTTGCGCGAGACGAGCATCTTGCGGCCGAGGTGGTACGGCGGGTTCTGCAGGGCTATCTGGGCGCGCAGGCCGGGGATCGGGCGGCCGGCGATGGACCACTCCTGGGTGACCTCCATCAGCTTGGCGAAGGTGGACTTGTCCTTGGGCCGGTTGTATTCGTCCCAGACGATCACCTTGGCGCCGGGATCGGTGAACTTGGCCGCCAGCAGGTTCTCCAGCGAGCCGTCGGGGGTGGGCACGGGCGCGCACAGGTCCTCGACGTTGGTCACCGGCAGCGAGAAGTAGAGCGGGTCGTGGCCGAGTTCGGCGCGCACCACCTCGCGCACCACCTCGGTCTTGCCACAGCCGGGCGGACCCTGGATCAGCACCGACCAGCGGCGGTGGATCGCCTCGCGGACGATCCGGCGCACCGCGTCGGGGGTCTGGTCGGGGTTGCGCACGCCCAGGCCGGAGGCGATCCGGTCGAGCACCTCGTCGGTGCGGTCCGGGCCGGGGGAGCCGTCCTTCTTGGTCTCGGTCAGCGCCAGCCGCTCGCCGTTGACCAGCGGCAGCCCCCACACCAGCGGGAAGCCGGCCAGCGCGCAGTCGATCACGTGCTCCAGCGTGCGCGGGGACATCAGTTGGCGCAGCGCCGGGGACAGGCTGGTCCACACCTGGAAGACCTGGGTCAGGTCGGTGCCGGCGAAGCGCTCGGCGAGCTTGTAGCGCCACGCGGTGTCGGTCGCGGTGATCTTGACGGTGACCATGCGGTCCAGGATGGCCAGGTCGGTACGCCGGGTCGCGGTCTCGGCCAGCGACTCGTTGTCGGTGAGGAAGACGCCCACGCAGCCGAGTTCGCGCAGGTCGTGTTCGCCGAGCGTCCAGTTGCAGGCGATCTGCATGAGCTGGGACTGGATCGTCTCGCCCGCCTGCAACGCGTCGTCGATCAGCAGCACGAAGCGTTTCCCGGGCCGCAGTTGACGCATGATCAGCTGACGCAGCACCAGTTCGCCGGTGCGCGCGTCCCGGACGGGCGCGTTGATCAGCAGGTCGTCGGGGGTCAGGTTGGCGGCCGGGACGAAGACCAGGACCGTGTCCTCGTGCCGGTCCGGGATGTGGCTGAAGAACGTGGCGGTCTTGCCGATGCCGTGTTCGCCGAAGATCTGCCCGGTCTGGCCGAGGTCGATCATCGCGTCGATGAACTCCTCGAGCTTGGACACGCCCTTCCAGCCCTTGGGGCGCTCGGGAAAGGTGGCGGTGACCTTCCACTTGGGCTCGGACACGGGTCGGCCGGCGCGCGTGGTGTCAGCGGTGATCGTCATGGTTCCTTCCGGGGGCGGCCGCACGGCGTGCTGCCGCGGAGGGCTCTTCGGCCGGGGGCGTCGGTCGGCGCGGGCATCGGTCGGCGAGGTGTGTCGGCATCGGCGGCCCCGATCAGTGGTCGCCGGTGACGACGCGGTGACAGTCCATGGGCGGGTCGTGCCGCTCGGGCCAGTCGTCGCCGCCCTCGGTGATCAGCCAGATCCACTTGTCGGGGTCGGCGGGGGTGATCGGTGGCGCGTAGCCGTCGGTGAGCATCACCACCGCGTCCACCGATTCCTCGAACCGGCCCGATCCCTCGATCGCCAGCCGGCCCTCGACGTAGTCGGCGACGTTTTGGAAGTTCGTCCCGCCGCCGCCGAGCACCCGCTCGCCCGGCTTGAACGGCATCACCGTGCCGTCGAAGCTGAGCCAGTGCGTCTCCACGCCCTCGGCCTTGCCGACCAGTTCGGTCAACCAGCCCACCACGTGGTCGGGCATCGAGCCCGAGGTGTCGTAGGCGATCACCACGACCTTGGTGCGCTCCAGGCCGCGCCGGGCGAGCATCGGGTCGTGGCCCAGCGCCGCGAGCAGCGCGCCGCGCTTCTTCGGATACACCAGCCGCTCGCCCTCGCGCAGCTTGGACGCCAGCACGTCGACCAGCCACTGCTGCCACCACTCGACCCGACGGGTGCGCTGGGTCTCGCCGCGCAGGAAGCCGGCCCCCAGATCGCCCCAGAGCTTGGAGGTGCGGTCGGTGGCGCCGTCGGTGCGGGAGAGCAGGTCGAGCAGTTCCCGCCGGGCCAGCCGCTCGCCTCGCCGCGCCGCCAGCAGCACGCTGCGCAGCACCTCCGAGGCCACCCGGTCGACCGTCTCGCCGTCCATGCCGTCGTGGAGCCCGGTGCCCTCGCCCAGGATCACGTGTACGCACAGCGGGGGCGGTACCGGCGGGTGCTTCATGCGCTTGAGTTCGGCGTAGACGGTCGCGTCGGTGTCCACGAAGTCGTCGTAGGGCAGCGACTCCAGACCCTGGTCCTGTAGGTCCTTGACGTAGGCGCGGTGGATTTCGCGCGGGTCGATGCCGGTCGGCTCGCCGATCTGCGCGCCGGTGTCCGGGTCGACCCGCCGCACGATCGGCAGCGACGTGCGGCCGAGGCGGGTCATCGCGACGTGGTTGATGGTCACCTCGGCGGCGAGCGTGAACACCGGGTCGGCGCGCAGGTCGGCCTCGGCGAACAGGTGCCGCTGGATCAGGTGCCGTGCCTCGTGGAAGAGCACGAACTTGACGCCGTCCAGGCCCAGATCGCAGAAGAACCGCGGGTTGTAGAGCAGCAGGCAGGTGCCGTCGCCGGAGGCCATCACGGCGGCCGTGTCGATCGCGGTGGTCGGGATGTGGTGGTGGCACTTGGTGTACAACCACGAGGCGATGACCGACAGTTCCATGCCGAAGTCGAGCAGCGCCTCTTCCTTGAGCTTGCGGGCCCGCGCGATCACCTCGTCGTCGGCCGGTCGCCATGCCTCCAGCGCCCGACGGTCGGTCAGGCTCACGATCGGCGCCTGCGGGGCACGTTCGCCGTACGCCACGTCCGTCACCTCCCCTCGGTGTCCCTCGATGATCCCAGTGCCGACCGACACCCGCTCGGGTGGTCCGGACACCGCCGTCGGTTCCACATTGTGGGCCGCACCGGGGGCGAGGGTCAGGGGGTTTTCCCGCGTTCGCGCCTCACTCGGCGGCGATGAACTCGCGGACCCTCGCGACGAACTCGTCCTGCTTCTCGAACATCACCACGTGTCCGGAGTCGATCTCGACGTACGAGCTGCCCGCGATCGCGTCGTGCAGGGCCCGGCTGTGCTCCACCGGGATGGTGGCGTCCTGCGCGCAGCCGACGACCAGCGTCCGGGTCCGGATTCGCGGCAGCAGCGGACGGATGTCGAGGGCCACGTCGTAGTCCACGTGCCGCAGCGTGCCCGGGGTCGGCGTCATGTTCCGCGTCATCGCCTCGACCGCGTCGCGACCGATCGAGTTCAAAAAGCCCCGGCCGAAGCCGGTCATCGTGACGAACCGGGAGAACGACTCGGCGTCGGTGTCCCCGAGCCGGCGCCACAGCGCGAAGGTGTTGCGCAGGTATTCGTCGCCCTCGGTGTACGCCCACCCGGCGACCAGGATCAGCCGACGCACCAGGTCCGGCCGCAGCGCGGCGACCGCGGCGACCACGGTCGCGCCCATCGAGAAGCCGAGCAGGTCCACGGGGCCGAGGTCGGCGTCCTCGATCACCGCGATCACCTGGTCGGTCAGGATCTCGACGGTCAGCGCGCCGCCGTCGTCGACGGTGGCGTCGGTCCCGGACAGGTCCGGGGCGATGACCACCCGGTCCCCGTCGAGGAGGGGGATGGTCGAGCCCCAGTTCACCGGCGCTCCCACGGACCCGGTCCCGTGCACGAGCAGCAGCGCGGGGCCGGCGCCGGAACCGGAGACGGCGTAGTGGACCTGGGCGTCGGCGACCTTGACGACGGGCATGGCGAACTCCTTCACGAAACGGCGGGTGTCGAACGACGAACGGCCGGTGTCGAACGACGTCGGGCATCGGCTTGGACACCCGAACCCTGCCGCCGGGGCCTTCGGCCCGGGAGAGCATCGCCGACCCTGGGATCGGCGGTCCCAGTCTGGCGATGCGGCGATGCGCGACGATGGGCGCATGAAGATTGTTCGGGACCAGCTCGCCGACTTCCTGCGGCGCTCCCGGGAGCGGGTCTCGCCCCAGGAGGTGGGGTTGCCCGCCGGGCCTCGGCGGCGTACGCCCGGCCTGCGCCGGGAGGAGGTGGCGCAGCTCACCGGGATGTCGGCCGACTACTACATCCGCCTGGAGCAGGCCCGCGGGCCGCAGCCGTCCACGCAGATGCTCGGCGCGCTGGCGCGGGCGTTGCGGTTGAGCGACGACGAGCGGGATCACCTGTACCTGCTGGCCGGGCATCGCCCGCCCGCGGCGCTGACCGCCGGCGACGAGGTGGCGCCGGCGCTGCTGCATCTGCTGGACCAGATGGACGCCACGCCCGCGCAGGTGCTCGACGACCTCGGTGACGTGTTGGCGCAGAACGCGATGGCGCAGGCCCTGCTCGGCGGGGTGTGTACGGTCTCGGAGCACGGTCGCAACGTGGTGTGGCGGTGGTTTGCCGACGCCCGGCAGCGGGCCGCGTATCCGGCCGAGGAGCACGAGTACTACAGCCGTCTGCACGTGGCCGACCTGCGGGCCGCCGCCGCGCACCGGCCGGGCGACGCGGCGGTGACGCGGCTGGTGAGCCGGTTGCGCGAGGCAAGCGACGAGTTCGCCGAATTGTGGGATCGGCACGAGGTGGCGGTGCGGCGGCACAGCCGGATGCGGGTGCTGCACCCGGTGCTCGGTCTGGTGGAGGTGGACTGCCAGGTCCTGATCACCCCCGAGGACAACCGCCGAGTGGTGCTGTACACCCCGGCCCCGGGCGATGACCTGGCCGGTCGGCTGGCCCTGCTGCGCCGACCGGCGGGCGGCGACACCCTGGCGTTCGGCTGAGTCGGCGGCGGCCGGCCCGGGGTGGGCCGGGCCGCCGTCGAAGGGTCAGCGGGCGAGCAGCGCGTTGAGGTCGCCGTACGGGATCGCGTCGGCGAGGCCGGTGTAGGTGCCGCTGTCGTACAGCTCCCGCGCCGCGCGGCGGACCACCGCGTAGGCGGCCTCGGCGACGGCGGAGCCCAGGCTGACCCGGGCCACGCCGAGCCGGCCGAGTTCGGCGACGTCGGGGGCGCCGGGGCCGACCAGGATGTTGAGCGGGGCGGTCAGGGACGCGGTGAGCGCGGCGATGGTGGGCGGGTCGACCACGCCGGGGACGAAGATGCCGTCGGCGCCGGCGGCGAGGTAGGCGCTCGCCCGGTCGAGCGTCTCGCGCAGGCGGTCGGCGGGCTCGCCGGTGCCTCGGAGGTAGGTGTCCACCCGGGCGTTGAGGTAGAGCGGGACGTCGGCGGCGTCGGCGGCGGCCCGGGCGGCGGCGATGCGCTCGGCCTGGTCGGCGATCGGGCGCAGCGGTGTCGGGCCGCCGTGCGAGGCGTCCTCCAGGTTGATCCCGACGGCGCCGGCCGCGAGCACGCCGCGCACGGTCTCGGCGACGCCGTCCGGGTCGACGCCGAAGCCGCTTTCGATGTCCGCGGTGACCGGTACCTCGACCGCGGCCACCACGCGGGCGATCAGTTCGAGGGCCCGGTCGCGGCCGAGGAGGTCGCCGTCGGCGGCGCCCAGGCCCCAGGCGACGCCCGCGCTGGTGGTGGCCACCGCGCGGGCGCCGGCCTCGACGACCAGGCGGGCGCCGGCGGCGTCCCAGACGTTGGCCAGGGCGAGGGGCGCGGAACCGGTGTGCAGGGCGCGGAAGGTCAGGGCGGTGTCACGCGGGCTCGTCATGGCTCCACTCCATCAGCCCGACCGGGCCGCGGCCGGCGGTTTTCCGCCGGCATCCCCCTCGTGTGGTGGGTTGCCTATCGGGCCACGCGGGCGCAGATGTCGTCGGTGCCGCCGTGGAGCATGGTCAGGGTCTTGGTGCGGTCGGCGGTGATGTCCAGGATGTACACGCCGTCGATGGTGTAGACGCCGCGCGGCATGTTGCCGCCGTTCGCGCGGAAGGTGGTGAGTACGGGGCCGAGCGCCAGCCAGCGTTGGGAGCCGTCGAGGCGATAGTCGACGACGGCGCTGCCACCGGCGTCGGCGTCGAAGTGGGTGCCGGTGTCGGTGTTGGTCACCCGCATGACCAGGGGACCCTTGTACGCGACCCGTTTCGGGGTGCCGTCGGGGTGGGTTTTGAGGACCCGTTGCACCACCTCGTCGAGGATCGCCTCCGCGTGTACGGGGAAGTCGCAGCGGGCACCGGCCGGGTAGTCGAACGGCGGGGTGGGCGGGGCGGGTTCCCAGGCGGAGGGGGCTTCGGTCGTGGTCTCGGCCGCGGCCGGGGTGGGGTCGGCGGCCGATGCGGGTGCCGTTGCGGCGGTGCCGAGGAGGGCGGCAAGTACCGTCAGGGTGACGAAGGTTCGGCGCATGGGGTTCCTTTGCGAGGTGGGGTGCGGTCGACCCGCCCGATTCGGGGGCCGTCGCCCAGCCTCCGCTCCCGCGCTGACCGGATTCTCACCACGCGGGGCCGGTGGAGGTGGTCATGGAGTTTCGGTTGCTCGGTGCCTTCGAGGCGTGCCACGAGGGGCGGAGCGTGCTGGTGGGCACGCGCCGTCAGGAACGGCGTCTGCTGGCCCTGCTGCTCCTCGACGCCGGGCGCGTGGTGGGCACGGAGCGGCTGATCGACCTGATGTGGCAGGGGAGTTCGCCTGCCTCGGCGCGTGGCACGGTGCACACCTACATCGGTCGGCTGCGGGCCCGGCTCGCGCCGTACGGGCTGCGGGTGCGGACCCGGCACGGCGGTTACACGGTGGACGCCGACGCGCATGCCGTGGATGTGCGGGAGTTCCTGGACCTGGTCGGACGGTCGGGGCGCGCCGCGGATCCGGCGGAGCGTTTGAGGTGTCAGGATCGGGCGCTGGCGCTGTGGCGGGGGCCGCTGCTCGCGGATGTGATCGACGATCGGCTGCGCGGTCGGCTGGCCGGGCGGCTGGACGAACTGCGCGTGTCCGTGCTGGAACAGCGTGCCGAGGCTCGGCTCGCGATGGGGTTGCACGATCGGGTCCTGGCCGATCTGGCGCCGGTGGCCGACGAGTTCCCGACTCGGGAGCGGCTGGTGGCGGCCCGGATGACCGCGCTGAGTCGCGCCGGTCGGCGGGCCGAGGCGCTGGAGGCGTACCGGCGTACCCACAAGGTGCTGGTGAGCGAACTGGGCATCGAGCCGGGGGCGACGCTGACCACGCTGCACGAGCGCATCCTGCGCGGTGACCCGAGCCTGGATCGGCCCTCGGCGCCGGTGTACGCGGTGCGGGTCGGGGAGGAGTGGCTGCCCTGGAACACGAGCGGGGATCCGGCGCTGGAGTTCTGCAACACGTACGCGGGCTGGGGTGGCCCCGAGCGCCCGGGCGCGGACTGGTTGCGCGGCTACGCCACGCTCGCGGTGTGGACGGGGCATCTGGACCTGGCCGACGAGCGGCTGGTCGCGTGGCTGCGTCGGCGGGCGAAGGAGCGGCCCGACGAGGCCGCCGCAGCACTGGCGCGGGCGCGGGAGTTTCGGGCCGATCTGTACGCCTGCCTGACCGATCCGCAGGACGTGCGCGCGTTCAACGCGGTGGCCGAGACGGCTCGGGAGGCGGCCGGGGCGGCGGTGTTCCGGCGCGGCGAGGACGGGCTGGGGCGGTGGCGGTTGTCGCCGGCGGCGGGGTTGGCGCTGCCGATCTACGCGGTGGCCCGCAGCGCGGCCGAACTCCTGGCGGATCCGCGCCGGTTCCTCGTCCGCAGGTGTCCGGACGAGGCGTGCGGCTGGCTGTTCCTGGATGCGAGCGGGCGGCGTCGCTGGTGCAGCCTGGCGATCTGCGGCAACCGCTGTCGGGGCGCGCAGTGATCGTCGGCGGCCGGAACCGTGTGTGATGGCGGCGTTTCGGCTGGTGAGGGTGTTGCGGGATGGGGCCTGGGGGTGCGGTGGTGGGGCGCCGCGGTGTGGCGGTTCGCCCCTGAATTGCGCGTCGCCGGGGGCGGCGGGACGCTGGACGGGTAAGCCCTGCGGCGTTCGGCGAGTCCTGCAGGCCCGGCGGCGCCGGGGAATCGGCGCATGATTGCTTCCCGAGGGCCGGTCGGCGCGCGACCGGGCGGGTTCGCGGTCCGCGTCCCGTCAGGGAGATGGTCATGGACGGCAAAACTCTCGAAGACATGCGCACCGCGCTGCGCGGGCCGGTGATCGGGCCGCACGACGCGGAGTACGACGCGGCGCGCGGTATCTACAACGCGATGATCGATCGGCGTCCGGCGGCCGTCGTGCGGTGCACGGACGCGGCGGACGTGATGGCCGCGGTGGACTTCATCCGCGACCACGACCTCGAACTCGCGGTGCGCGGCGGCGGCCACAGCGGTGGCGGGCTGTGTGTGGCCGACGACGCGGTGACCGTGGATCTGCGGCCGATGCGCTGGGTACGGGTCGATCCCACCGGGCGCACCGCCCGGGTCGGCGGCGGCAGCCTGCTCGGCGATCTCGACCACGCCACGCACGCGTTCGGCCTGGGCACCCCCACCGGGATCATGTCGACGACGGGTGTCGGCGGGCTCACCCTGGGCGGTGGGCACGGCTATCTGACCCGCCGGTACGGGCTGACCGTGGACAATCTGGTGGCCGCGGACGTGGTGCTCGCCGACGGCGGCTTCGTGACCGCGAGCGAGAGTGAACACCCGGACCTGTTCTGGGCGTTGCGCGGTGGCGGGGGCAACTTCGGGGTGGTCACCTCGTTCCGCTTCCGGTTGCACGCGGTGAATATGGTGACCGGCGGCGTCACCGTGTGGCCGGCCGAGCGCACGCGCGAAGTGCTGCGGTGGTACCGCGAGTTCCTGCCGCAGGCGCCCGAGGAGCTGTACGGCTTCTTCGCGCTGCTGACGGTGCCGCCCGGGCCGCCGTTCCCGGAGGAGATCCACGGGCGCGCGATGTGCGGCGTGGTGTGGTGCTGGAGCGGCGATCCGGACGCGGCCGAGCGGGTACTCGCCGTGACGCGCGAACCCGGTGCGCCGGCCTTCCACTTCGCCGCGCCGATGCCGTACCCGGCGTTCCAGTCGATGTTCGACGAGCTGATCCCCGCCGGCCTCCAGTGGTACTGGCGCGGGGATTTCTTCGATCGCATCACGGACGACGCGATCGACGTGCACGCCGGGTACGCGGAGAACCTGCCGACGGCGCTGTCCACGATGCACCTGTATCCGATCGACGGGGCGGCGCATCGGGTGGATCGCGACGACACCGCGTGGGACTACCGGGACGCGGTCTGGTCCGGGGTCATCGGCGGTGTCGATCCGGACCCGGCCAACGCGGAGACGATTCGGCGGTGGTGCGTGGACTACTGGCAAGACCTGCATCCGCACTCGATGGGTGGCGCGTACGTCAACTTCATCGGTGAGGGGGAGGGCCACGATCGGGTCGAGGCGACGTATCGCGGGCACTACGACCGGCTGGCCGAGATCAAGCGGAAGTACGACCCGGGGAACCTCTTCCACGCGAATCAGAACATCGTGCCGGCGCGATAGGACCGGCTTTCGCGGATTCGGGCCGACGGGGGCGTCTGGGGGTGTGCCCTACCCCCGGGGTCCGGAATACCCGCTGGGCGCGGTCGTTTCCGGCGGCGAGGATGTGGTCATGACCCAGACGACCACATCATCCCCGGCGGCGGCCGTGCCGCGCGAAATTCCGCAGGAGCCAGGAGTGTTTCGGCTCTTTTTGCGCCGGCTCGGGTTCGTGCTGGGCGGGCTGCCGCTGGGTGTCGCCGCGTTCGTGGTCGGGCTCGGCGGGTTCGCGATCGGCGCGGTGGGCTCGGTCCTGGTGTTCGGGATCCCGGTCCTGGTCGGGGTGTTTGCCGCGGCCGGGTGGTTCGCCTCGGTGGAGCGGCGGCGGGTGGAGGCGGTGACCGGTCGGGCGCTGCCGCCGCACGGCTACCGGGCGTCGACGGGTACGGGCTTCAAGGCGTGGCTGCGCGCGCTGCGCGACCCGCAGTCCTGGCGCGATCTGACGCACGCGGTGGTGTCCTTCCCGCTGCGGGTGGTGGGCTTTTGCCTCGCGCTGACCTGGACCGTGGGCGGGCTGGGGGAGGTGCTGTATGCCGCGTGGTCGTGGCCGATCCCGCGCGACGAGGGCAAGCAGGGTCTGCTCGACCTGATGTTCGGCGTCTCGTCGCGGGCCGCCGACATCGCGTTCAACACCGGGATCGGTGTGGTGCTGCTCGCCACGGCGGCGCCGATGACGCGGGCGCTGGTGGCGATCCAGGCCGGACTGGCCCGGGTGTTGCTGACCAACGAGACGGCGGCGTTGCAGCTGCGTACCGAGCAGCTCGCCCAGGGTCGGCGCAGTGCGGTGGCGGCCGAGGCGAACACGCTGCGCCGGCTCGAACGGGACCTGCACGACGGGCCGCAGCAGCGGCTGGTGCGGCTCACCATGGACCTGGAGACGGTGGCCCGTCGGCTCGACGACGACCCCGACCGGGCCCGGCCGCTGGTCGCCGACATGATCTCGCAGAGCCACGAGGCGTTGACCGAACTGCGGGCGTTGTCCCGGGGGATCGCGCCGCCGATCCTGGCCGACCGGGGCCTGGTGCCGGCGCTGACCGCGGCGGCGGCGCGGTGTCCGGTCCCGGTGACGCTGACGGCCGAGTTGCCGGAGGGGCGGCGGTTCGCCCCGGCGGTGGAGAATACGGCGTACTTCGTGGTGACCGAGGCGCTGACGAACGTCGCCAAGCATGCCGGGGCCGAGCGGTGTCGGGTGCGGGTGCGGATGGACGAGCGGGCGTTGTCGGTGGAGGTTCGCGACGACGGGCGCGGCGGGGCGCATCCCGGCAAGGGACACGGCCTGGCCGGGCTGGTCGATCGGTTGGCCGCGGTGGAGGGTCGGCTCGACGTGGTGAGCCCGGTCGGTGGGCCGACCACGCTGACCGCGGAGATTCCGTTGAGTGGGGTGGGGGAGCGTTGATGCGGGTGGTGCTGGCGGAGGATTCGCTGCTGCTGCGGGAGGGCCTGGTGCGCCTGCTCGAGGAGACCGGCGCGGAGGTGGTCGCGGCGGTCGGCGACGGCCCGTCCCTGGTGGAGGCGGTGACCGCGCACCGGCCGGACGTGGCGGTGGTCGACGTCCGGATGCCGCCGACCTTCACCGACGAGGGCCTGCGGGCGGCCCTGCGGATCCGTCGCGAGGTGCCGGGGACGGCGATCCTGGTGCTGTCCCAGTACGTCGAGGAGAGCTACGCCGGCGACCTGCTGGCCGACGGCGGCGGCGTTGGCTACCTGCTCAAGGATCGCGTCTCCCGCCTGGACGAACTCTCCGACGCGCTCACCCGCGTCGCGGCCGGCGGTACCGTCCTGGACTCGGAGGTCGTCTCCGCCCTGTTCACCCGCCGCCGCGACGACCCACTGGCCGCCCTCACCCCGCGCGAACGCGAAGTCCTCGCCCTGATGGCCGAGGGCCGCCGCAACACCGCCATCGGCCGCACCCTGTCCCTCACCCAGGGCACCATCGAAAAACACATCTCCGCCATCTTCGACAAACTCGCCCTCCCCCCATCCGACGACGACCACCGCCGAGTCCTCGCAGTCCTCACCTGGCTCCGCACCAACCCCTGACCCTCGCGCGGCAACTCCCGAATGAGAATTGATCATTCCGGTACCGGTCGGGTGGCAACGGGCAACCTTGAAATGTCTTCGGATCCAGCGCGACGACGAGGGTCGGGTGGGGTTCGAGCGGCTTGCCTACGCCGGAGCGGTTCGGGCTCACTTCTGGGTCAACTTTCCCGACCTTCGGGATGGGGTGCGGGACTGGGTCGGTCATGGTGAACGGGGCACACGTTCCCTTTTTTCGACCCGAACGTTGCCGGGTTCACCACTACAGGGCGGCGGCGCCGCCGACTCCTGCGGCGCGCGAATGCCGAATCCCTCGGTGTTGTTCGACCGGCAGTACGAAACATCGGGTGGTTATGGGTTTCTGACAGGTTTCTGACATGGGGCGGCGAGGGTGGTTCGTGGGTGCCGGTTGGTGCTCGGATGGCTCCGCTGGTGGCGGATTTTGTCGAGGAGTGCCTCGCGTATGGCGATATCCACTCGTGTTCGGCGTAGTGCCGGAGTGTTTGGGTTCTGTGTGGTTTTGTCGGCCGTGCCTGCCGCCGGATCGGCTGCGGGTGCGGCGACGGTTGCGCCGCGGGTGCCTGGTGTGACGACCGCGCAGGTCATGCCGCATCTTTGGGCGTTGCAGGCGATCGCGGATCGCAGTGGTGGCCATCGGGCGAACGGCACGGTGGGGTTTCGGCGGTCGTTGGCGTATGTGAAGGGGGTTTTGGACGAGGCGGGCTTTCGGACCAGTCTTCGGCCCTTCACCCACAACGGCACCCTCGGCTACAACCTCGTCGCCGACTGGCCGGGCGGCGACCCGAACCACGTCGTACTCGTCGGCGCCCACCTCGACAGCGTCGCGACCGGGCCCGGGATGAACGACAACGGCTCGGGCGCGGCCGCCGTGCTCGCCGCCGCCGTCGCGATGGCGAAGTCGGGCGAAGCACCCCGGAGCCACCTGCGGTTCGCGTGGTGGGGCGCCGAGGAGGAGGGCCTGGTCGGGTCGAAGGCCTATGTACAGCAGCTCTCCCCGGCCGAGCACCGGAAGATCGACGTCTATCTCAACTTCGACATGACCGGCACCAAGAGCGTGCAGCAGTGGCTGGTCGTCCACGACGACCCCCGGGCCACGGACGCGTTCGAGACGTACTTCGCGGCCAAGGGCCTGCCCACCTTCGACATCGGCATCGGCGGCTCGGACCACGTGTCCTTCAACGCCGCCGGCATCCCGGTCTCCGGCTTCACCAGCGGTGTCGGCGATTGTTACCACAAGGCCTGCGACCGCATCGAGAACGTGGACCCCGAGACCGAGACGGTCAGTGCCAACGCCGTCCTCGCCGTGACCCGGCAACTCGCCGCCCGCTGAGCACCGGCCGCTCGACCGCTTGGCTACTCGGGGGCTTGGCCACCCGACCACTCGACCACGTCTGGGAGCCGGACAGTTGCGCATCGCACGTACAAGCCACCGCCCCTCCGTTCCTGCCGTTCTCCTCGCGGCCTGCGCGCTGCTGACGGCCGTGCCCGCCTCGGCCGCCGCCGGCCCCGGCGGCGGATCCGGTGTGGGCGACCCGTACTTCCCCGACGACGGCAACCCCGGGTACGACGTCCTCGACTACGACGTGCGGGTTGCCTATGACCCGGCCCGCCCCGACCACCTCTCCGGCGACACCACCGTGACCGCGACGGCCACCGGTCGGCTCGACCGCTTCAACCTGGACCTGGAGGGCTTCGAGGTCGCCTCGGTCACCGTCGACGGCAAGCCCGCGAGATCCTTTTCCCGCAGCGGGGCCCACGAGTTGGTGATCACCCCGGCCCGGCGGATCGCCAAGGGCACGAGGTTCGCGGTACGCGTGCGCTACTTTGGCAAGCCCGTCGGCGAGAGTTGGCACCGCCTGCCCGACGGCGCGGCGAACGTCACCGGCGAGCCGCACTCGGCCACCGCCTGGTATCCGGCCAACGACCACCCGTCCGACAAGGCGACCTTCCGGCTCACCGCGACCGTCCCCGAGGCGTGGACGGTGATCGGCAACGGCCGCCCGGGGCCCACCACTTCACCGGGCAAAGGGCTGAAGACGTACCGCTGGTACGAGGACAGTCCGCTCACCACGTACGTCAGCACCATCGCCATCGACAAGTTCACGGTCCGCACGTCCCAACTTGCCGACGGCACGCCGGTGATCAACGCGTACAGCCCCGGCATCCCGATCGACCCCGCGGCCGAGGCCCAACTGCCGGAGATCATCGACTTCCTGGCCTCGAAGTTCGGCCCGTACCCCTTCTCCTCGGCCGGAATCCTCGCGGTCAACGGCGACCCCTCCGCCCCGGGCAAGTCCGGCGCGATCGAGACGCAGAGCCGCCCGACATTCATCGGCCCGCCCTTCGACAGTTCGCTGGTCCACGAGTACACCCACCAGTGGTTCGGCAACAGCGTCTCGTTCACCGACTGGCGCGACGGCTGCCTGGCCGAGTGCGTCGCCCAGTACGCCAACCAACTCTGGGACGAGCATGGTGGTGCCGACCTGGACACCGGCTTCTACCCGGCCATGCTCGAACAGAGCCGAAACGACCCGGAGTTCTGGTCCACGAAGCTGTACGACCCGGGCCAGGGCCGGGAGCTCGACGGCGCGTTGTACTTCAAGGGCTCGATGATGATGCACGCGCTACGCCGAACCGTCGGCGACACGGCCTTCTTCGACACCCTGCGCCGATGGCAACAGGCCCACCGCAACGGCAACGCCTCCTGGCCCCAATTCGAGGCGCTGGCCCGGCACATCGCCCCGAACCACGACCTGACGGGCTTCTTCGACGCCTGGGCCCACGGCACGATGGCCCCTGCGGACAAGTACCTCTACCCGGGCACCCTCGGCCCCTTGAAGCCGAACCGGCCCTGAACCGAGCGGCTTTCGGACGAGCCGAGGTAGGCCAGGACGGCGAGCACGCGGCGGTTGGTGTCGTCGTCGGGCGGGAGGCCGAGCTTGGTGAGGATGTTGCGGACGTGCTTGCCGACGGCCGGTTCGGAGATGTCCAGGACGCGCATGATCGCGGCGTTGGACAGGCCTTCGGCGATCAACGCGAGGACCTGGCGTTCGCGCGGGGAGAGCGCGGCGACGGGTTCGGCGCGGCGGCGCAGGAGACGGGTGACGACCTGGGGGTCGACGGCGGTGCCGCCCGCGGCGACGCGACGCAGGGTGGCGGCGAAGTCCTCGACGTCGACGATGCGGTCCTTGAGGAGGTAGCCGATCGCGCGTCCGCCGCCACCGGCGAGCAGTTCGGCGGCGCCGTCGGGCTCGATGTACTGGCTGAGGACGACGATCGGCAGGGCCGGGAACGTGGCGCGCAGCGCGAGTGCGGCGCGCAGGCCCTCGTCGGCGAACGCCGGGGGCATGCGGACGTCGGTCAGTACGAGATCGGGGACCCGCTCGTGGACGGCGGCGGTCAGTGCCGCGCCGTCCGCGACGGCGGTCACCTCGAAGCCGAGGCGCTCAAGGAGTCCGGTGAGGCTTGCCCGGAGCAGGACGGTGTCCTCGGCCAGGATCAGGCGCAGCGGGTTCACCGGTCGTCCTCCTGTGGATGGGGCGGGCACGGGATCGTCACCCGCACGAGGGTCGGCCCGCCCGGTGGACTGGACACCCGGATCGTGCCGTCGACGACCGCGACCCGGTCGGCGAGCCCGGTCAGCCCGGTGCCGTCGGCGAGGCGGGCGCCGCCGCGTCCGTCGTCCTCGACGTCGACGGTCAGCCGGCCGTGCCGTACGCGGGCGGTGAGCCGGATGTTGTCGGCCGCGCTGTGGCGGAGCGCGTTGGCCAGCGCCTCGGCGGCGGCGAAGTACGCGGCGGTCTCGACCGCTCGCGGTGGGCGGTGCGGCAGGTCGATGTCCGTGCCGACGGGCAGCGGGCAGAACTCGGCGAGTTCGTACAGGGCCGCGCCCAGCCCCCGGTCGGTCAGCACCTGGGGGTGGATGCCGCGGATCAGTTCGCGCAGGTCGGCCATCAGGGTCTTGGCCTGGTCGTGCGCCCTGGCGACGGCCTGACCCGCGGGGGAGTCGGCGGGCAGGTCCATCCGGGCGAGGCCCAATTGCAGGGTCAGGCCGAGGAGTTGCTGCTGGGCGCCGTCGTGCAGGTCGCGTTCGATGCGGCGGCGCTCGGCGGCGAAGCCGTCCGCGAGGCGGGACCGGGAGCGGGTGACCTCGACGAGGCGGGTGGCGAGCGGGTCGGGGCGGGGCTCGACCAGGGTCCGGGACAGGGCGGCCTGCGCGCGGACGAGGGTGGTGAGAACCACGAGGCCCAGGACGCCTGCGGCGAGCCCGGCGGCGCAGTACGGAAGCGCGTCGGGGACGCTGTGCGCGTGGCCGATGCCGAGCGCCACCGGGCCGCCGCTGCTGCGCGCGACCACGAGCGGCGCGGCGAGCCATACCGGGCTCAGCACGGCCCAGGTCGCCGCGAGCAGCACCAGCCCGGGCCCGGCGACGGCGACCAGGTACCCGGCGGCGACCTCGCGCCAGGCGCGGGCCGTGGTGTACCTCGCGCGGAATCGAACGGCGCGGGGGCTCGGCTCGGGCTCGGGCTCGGCCGGCTCGGCCGGCGCGGATGCCAGTACGCGCAGCCGGCGGCGTTCCAGGGCGGCCAGCGGAGCCGCGGCCAGGGGCGCGACACCGACGGTCAGGAGGATGCCGAACAGCAGGAGCGCCGCCCGGCGGACGGCGTCCGCCCACGAGGAGATGTCGGTGGGCCGGGTGCACGCCATCAGCACCGGCGTCGCGAATGTGCCGAGGACGACCAGGGCGAGGAGGCCGACGGGCAGGCCGAGGGCGAGGTAGGCGAGCCCGCGTCGCAGCCGTCGCAGCCGTCGCCGCAGGCCCGCGCCGGCGCTGCTGTCGGCAGGCGCATCGTCGGCGGTCGCGCGGCCCCCGGACCGTCGGCTGCGGAGCAGGGCGGACGATGGCACGGCGGTCCTCTCGTGATCGTTGGCGGCGGCGCACAAACCGTACCTACCGAGCCGTCGAGCGCGCCTGGCCTTCCGGTCGCGCGCCCGGCGGCCGTCGACGCGGCTCGCGCGGTTCGAACGGCCCGCTGCGACGGACCGTGGCCCTCACGTACGCGCCCCGGCGACTCGCACCGGCCGCTCCCGCGTCGCCTTCCGCGTGGTCACCACGGCGGCCACCACCGTCACGGCGAACGCGCCCAACACGGTGGTCGCCACCATGCCCCACGGCACCACCACGATCGCCGTCCCCGTCGCGGCCGCCGTGCTCCTGGCCGTG
Source organism: Embleya australiensis (assembly GCF_051903075.1). Taxonomy (NCBI): domain Bacteria; kingdom Bacillati; phylum Actinomycetota; class Actinomycetes; order Kitasatosporales; family Streptomycetaceae; genus Embleya; species Embleya australiensis. The sequence continues at coordinate 3,579,519 of NZ_CP182422.1, read as the reverse complement.
CCGGCCATCCCCGCCGCCGCGACGAGACCGCCGAGCAGGAGGCCGATCGTGGTCACGGCACAGGCTTCGACGAGCGCCATCCGTACCACCTGCGGGCGTTCGAGGCCGCCGAGCCGGACGACCGCGAACTCGGTGCGGCGTTCGGCCGTGGCGATGACCAGCGCGTTGACCACGCCGATCAGGGCGTAGACGCCCGCGAGTGCGAGCAGTACCGCGAAGATCTTGTCGTTGCCGTCCTGCTGCGCATCGGCTCTGCCCTGCGCCCATCGCGCCACGCTGGTCGACGTGCCGAGACCCGCCGCGCGGATCCGCTTCGCGACCTCGGCGACGGACACGCCCGGCGCGACCGTCAGTACGGATTCCGCCGGCGCGGCGGCGACGAGGTCGGCGGGCAGCGCCTCGCGCGGAATCAGGAACTCGTCGCCGATGTCCAGCGTTTCCGGCAGTACCGCGACCACTCGCAGGGTGCGCTCGTGCCCCGCGACGTCGACGCTCACCGTGTCGCCGACGCGCGGGGGACGGTAGCCCTCGGCGGGCACCGCGGAGCCGACGGCCACGGTGTCGCCGCGCAGGTCCGCCAGCGAGCCGGACGCGGGCGCGAGCGTACGGGCCCGTGCGTAGGCGGCCGGGTCGATGGCGATCACCCGCTCGTCGAAGACGTGCGGCCGGGCGGCCCCGGGGCCGTCCCGGCGCACCTCGGCGGTCACGGGCACCGGTACGGTCAGCCGGGTCGACACATCCGCGACGCCCGGGATCCCCGCCAGCCGCGCCGCCCGCGCGCCGTCCGCCGACGTGACGACGAGGTCGCCGCGGGTGAGTTGTTCCTGCTCGACACCGATCGACCGCGCCAATACCCCCAACGCGCCCGACAATCCGAGGACGAGCGAGACAAGGGTGATCAGCGGCGCCGCGACGGCCGCGTTGCGACGCGCGCCGTCGCGGATGTTCGCCTCGGCCAGCGCACCCAGCGCGCTGCGCCGCAACATCAGCCCGAACACCCGTGCCACGAGCGGCACGACCAGCGGAGCGAGCGCCGACAGCGCCACCGCGCCGACGACCGCGAGCGCCATCGCGATGGTGACCGCGCCGATCATGTCGGCGGCCTGCGCACCGACGGCGAGCACGATCGACAGGGCCAGGCACGACAGGCCGATGCACCACCGGCCCGGCGTCATCACGCGAGCCGCCGCGCCGGTGTCGTGCATGGCCTCCAAGGGGCGGATGCGCCCCGCGCGCCGAGCCGCGTTCCATGAGCCGAGCAGGGCGATGCCGGTTCCGGTGGCGCCCGCGACGAGTACGGCCTTCCAGTCCCAGTACGTCGGTCGGAACCCGGCCGGCACGAAGCCGACGTGTTCCAGCAGTCGTACCTGGACCCACGTGGCGATCAGCCCCAGCGGAGCGCCGCACAGCGCACCGACGACACCCAGCAGCAGCGACTCGGCCGCGAGCAACCGCCGCACCTGGCCGCGGCCGCCACCCAGCACGCGCAGCAGCGCGAGGTCCCGACGACGTTGGGCGACCGCGAACGCGCAGGTCGAGCCGACGACGAAGATCGCGAGGAACACCACGAGCGGGACCTGAAGCCCCATCAGCATCGCCGCGCCGACGAAGCCTTCGCGCATCTCGTTGCGTTCGGCGTGCGGCAGGTCGGACGGGATGACCGGATCGGACACCGACATCAACACCAGCAGCGAGGCCTGGACGAGCGCGACGCCCAGCGCGATGGCGACCAGCGCCCCCGCGAACAACTGCTTGCGGTCGCGCAGTGTGCTCCAGGAGAGCGTGAACATCGGCTCACACCTCCAGCGACACGAGGCGATCGGCGATGTGCCGCGCCGACGGTCGCTCGATGCGATCGACCACCCGCCCGTCCGCGAGGAACACCACGGTGTCGGCGGCCGCGGCGGCGACCGGATCGTGCGTGACCATGACGATCGTCTGTCCCGCGTCGTCGCACATGTCCCGCAGCAGCCCCAACACGGCTCGGGCGGACGCCGAATCGAGCGCGCCCGTCGGCTCGTCCGCGAACAGCACCCTGGGCCGGGTGACCATCGCCCGCGCCAGCGCGACGCGCTGCTGTTGCCCACCCGACAATTCGCGGGGACGATGCCGCCCCCGGTCCGCGAGCCCGACGTCGGCGAGCGCGGACCGGACGTCCTCGCGCCGCATCCTGCGCCCCGCCAGCCGCAGCGGCAGCGCCACGTTCTGTTCGGCGGTCAGGGACGCGACCAGGTTGAAGTTCTGGAACACGAACCCGACCGTGCCGCGCCGCAGTCGGGTCAGCCGCCGGTCGTCCGCGTCGGTCAGGTCCTCACCGAGGAGGGTGACGCGACCCGAGTCGACCGTGTCGAGCCCGGCTGCGCAGTGCAGCAGCGTCGACTTGCCCGATCCCGACGGCCCCATCACCGCGACCCAGGCGCCAGCCGCGAGCGACAGGTCCACACCGTTCAGCGCTCGCACCCGCGCGTCGCCGTTGCCGTACCCGCGCACCACCTGCCGCATCTCCAGGACCGGTACATCGGGCCGCGCCGCACCGGGCCGTACCGGCTCCGAACCCCTCGGCGCGTACTCCACTTCGCCACCCGTGCCGCCCACTTCGTCCTCCCGGCCCCGCTCGCCGCCACGGTTCGGGCGGTATTCGAAGTCCATCAGCACGGGCGGCCGGGGGCACTCCGGGAGGCAGGCGGATCCCGGGTATCCCTAGGCATACCCGGGGTACCGACGGTCCGCGTTGCCGATGCGTCGGCGTTCCCGCCGCCGTACTACCGGTGCGCGCCGTGCACGATCAGCGCCCAGGCCAGGCAGGCGAAGGCCGCCGTGTGCAGGAGCGCGCGGACGATGTTCCAGGTGACCCACGTGCCCTCGAACTCCGCGCGGATCGCGGCCGATTGCCCGGCCCGGTCGGGACCACCGGCCTGCGCGAGTCGGTTGTTGAGGGGCACGTTGACGCCGGCCGTGACCACGAAGGCGACCAGGTACAGCGCGAGGGCCGCGAGCACCCAGGGCAACACGGGCCGACCCTGGTCGCGCCAGGCCTGGACGGCGGCCAGACCGAGGAGGGGGATCGTGCCCATGAACGGAAGCATGAAGACCGGGTTGAGGATGGCCTTGTTGATGCCCCGCATCGCCTCGACGAACGTGTGGTCGGACGACCGGCCGAGACCCGGCATGACCGAGTAGGAGAAGGCGGCGAACAGTCCGGCCATCAGCCCCGCGGTGACGAGGGCGGTGAGCAGCACACCGGTCTGCAGGTGTTCCATGGCGCGTCCTCCTGGTTGCGAGTCACCTCGACGACGCGGCCACGAGGCCGTCGCCGCAGGTCAACCATCGGATCCCGGGCGGATCGCCGGCAACGCCCATTTCCGCAAGGCGCGTTAACCCGACGGTTAACGCCCGGCAGTCTCGCCGGCAAGTCTCGCCAGTCCGCTACGGCGCGCCATGTGAGCTGTGCGACGCATTCCTTGCAGAGCGCCTATTACAGCGCCGCTGCCGGCGGGTGCGTCTCGGACAACCCCACGCCGGTACACGTGAGCGCGCATCCGGTTCGGTCACGTCGCCTGGGCGAGCCGGACGGCGTCGGGGCCGGCCGGGAAACGCAGTTGGCCGGTCGTGTCGTGGGCGGCGCGCCAGACCGTCTCGGCGACGTCGCTCTCCTGGGTGAACAGATCCTGGCCGGTGAAGTCGGCCATGGCCTTCCTTGCGAACGGCGCGTAGGGCGGCGGGACCAGCTCGTCCAGTGGCCCGCCGTCCATGGCCCTCCCCGCGAAGTTCGTCGTCAGACAGGCGCCCGGCTGGACCGTCTTGGCCCGTACACCGAAGGGTGCGAGTTCGAGCGCGAGGGACGAAGTGAACCCCTCGACGGCCGCCTTGCTCGCCTTGTAGACGGCCGAGAGGGGCATGTGGCCCAGCACCACGCTGGAGGTCACATTGACCACCACGCCGGATCCGCGCTCGCGGAACTGGGGCAGTACCGCCTGCGTTGTGGCCATCACGCCGAACGTATTGGTCTCGAAGACCTCCCGCACGCGGGCCATCGGGGTGCCCTCGAACACGCTGATCGAGGGGATGCCCGCGTTGTTGACCAGGGCGTCGATCGGCCCGGCGGCCTCGAGCGCGGTGGTGATCGTGTCGGGCTTGGTCACGTCCAGTTCGACGATGCGAAGCCGGTCCGACTCTGGCAGGACATCCGGACGCCGGCTTCGCATCGTCGCGATGACGTTCCACCCCTGCGCGTGGAAGTGGAGGGCGGTCGCGCGGCCGTACCCGGACGAGGTCCCGGTGATCAGAACGGTGTTCATGCTGTGCCCCTTGCGATGCGGTGGGATCCGCGAACCGGAATGTTCATTCCTGCTCGGCGGGGGTTTCAGTGATCCCATTGAATCGCTCTGAACTGGGAAAACAGTAGAACTATCCTCGCCCCTCCTTACACGATTCTCCCATTCTGTGCGACCGCACTCAGGGCATGACGCTTGCCGGGCCGCAGGCGGCGTCCCGCAGGCGGACCGCGTCCCGGCCCGGAGGCGCGCCGAACCGGCGGCGGTATTCGCGGCTGAACTGCGACGGGTTGTCGTAGCCGACGCGCCGGCCGACCCCGGCGACGTCGCCCGGGTGGGTGGCCAGCAGCAGCCGCGCTTCCTGTAGCCGGATCTGCTTCTGGAACTGGATGGGGCTCATCGCGGTCACCGCCTGGAAGTTGCGGTAGAACGCGGAGGCGCTCATGCCGGACAGGCGGGCCACGTCCTCGACCCGGAAGGGCTCGGCGTAATGCTCACGGATCCAGCGTGCGGCATGTGAGACATGACTGAGGCCGCTGTCGGCGATGCCCAGTTGGCGCACCGTCGCACCCTGCTCGCCGGTGATCACACGCCACAGGATCTCGCGTTTGACCAGCGGGGCCAGCACGGCGCGGTCGCGGGGTTCGTCGAGCAGGCGCAGCAGCCGGACCACCGCGTCCAGGAGGGCGGGCGGGGCATTGCTGACGGCGATCCCCGACGGCGGGCCGCCGCCGGTGCGGGGCATGTCTCCGGGGCCAGCCTCCAGCAGGAGCTCGGCAACGGCGGACGGTTCGAGAACGAGCCCGAAACCCAGCGCCGGGCGGCCGGGGTCGGCCTGGGTGAACTGTCCGGTGACCGGCAGGTCGACGGAGGCGACCAGGTACTGCCCCGGGCCGTACTCGTAGACCCGGTCGCCCAGCGCGAGCCGTTTGGCGCCTTGGGCGATGACCGCCAGGACCGTGCCGGACATGGAGGGCGCGGGCGGGTCGGGCCGGTCGACCTTCGAGATCAGGACGCCGTCGACGGCGGTGGTCCAGTCGGGTCGGGCGTGCCGGGCCAGCAGGTCGCGGAACTCATCGAGGGGCATGCGCCCATTTCAGCAGCAACGCGCGGTAGTACTCCCGGAGTCGCGAGGATCATGCAAGAGCGCGAGAGAATCGTTCTAACATTCCCGCAGGTCAGGGGCATTGAATGGAAGCAGTCCACTCCACTGAAACGAAGAAGGCTCCCCATGATTGCCAACTACGGATTCAACGCCACTCTGACCGCCGCGCCCGGAATGGGCGACCGGCTGGTCGCTCTGTTGTCGACCGGCCTGGACGAGGGCAGCCCCGGCGCGAGCGAGCACTGCGTCGTCTACCTGGTCTCGCGTTCCGCTTCCGACCCCGACGTCGTACACGTCACCGAGGGATGGACCACCGAGGAGGACCACCACCGGACGTTCGCCGGCGAGGCCGCCCAGGCGATCGTGGCGCGGATCGGCGGACTGCTGGCCAAGGAGCCGGAGAACACCGACTACGTCCCGGTCTGCGGCAAGGCCGCCTTGTAGGCCCCGGGGTGGCCGCCCCGGCGCCTGCCGAGGCGGCCCTCACCCCACCCGAAATCCCCGCCCGAACGCCCCCGCACCATCCCGCGAAAGACCGACGACCATGACCACAGCGCGCCCCGCCCTGGACCCCGAACTTCGCGACCTGCTCTCCGAGATGCCGCTGATGTCCGAGCTGACCATGGAATTGCTCGCACAACTGCGGCAGTACCCCTCGACGCCCGTCGAGTCCCTGCTCGCCGACCGGCGGGTCGACCGGCGCGAGGTCACCGTGCCCGCCAAGGACGGCACTCCGATACCCCTGTCGGTCTTCACCCCCGGGAGCGCCGACCGCACCACCGCCGCGCCCTGCGTGTACTGGATCCACGGCGGCGGAATGGTGATGGGTGACCGCTTCTCGCAGATCGACATTCCGCTGGAGTGGCTCGACGCGTTCGGCGCGGTCGTGGTGTCCGTGGACTACCGGCCGGCGCCCGAGGCCACCGGCACCGTCCCCGTCGACGACTGCTACCAGGGACTGCTCTGGGTGGCCGAACACGCCCAGGAACTGGGCGTCGATCCCGCCCGGATCATCGTCGCGGGAGCCAGCGCGGGCGGTGGCCTGGCGGCCGGCGTCACCCTGCTGGCCCGCGACCTCGGCACTCCGGCGATCGCCGCGCAGATACTGACCTGCCCCATGCTCGACCACCGCAACAACAGCACCTCCAGCCGCCAGTACTCCGGCGGGCCCGGCGTCTGGACCCGCGAGATGAACGACTTCGGCCGGCGCTGCGTTCTCGGCGACCTCACCGATGACGACGTGCCCGCGTACGTCTCACCCTCGCCGGCCGACGATCTCTCGAACCTGCCGACCACCTACATCGACACCGGCTCCGCCGAAGTGTTCCGCGACGAGGACACCGACTACGCCACCCGGATCTGGGCGGCCGGCGGACAGGCCGAACTCCACGTCTGGGCAGGCGGCTTCCACGGCTTCGACGCCCTGTACCCGCAGGCGCACATCTCGGCCACGGCCCGCCGCACCCGCACCGACTGGCTCGCCCGGCTCCTGCACGCCGCATAACGCCGCAACCCGCAGCGCCGCCACCGCGCCCGCCACCGCCTCGGCACACGAAGGCCAGGCACGGAAGCGAGGGCCAGATGCGCCGCAACCAGACCAGAACCGAGACCCACAACGACGTTGCCCCCGGCCGCAGGGCGACCGGGGGCAACGTTTTGCCTGTTCAGGCCGGCGGAGGATACGAGATTCGAACTCGTGAGGGGTGAACCCAACACGCTTTTCAAATGTTCGTCTGGGGGTCGGGGCCCAGCCGGGGGCGTCCTGACCTGCGGCGGAACCGGTGGCTGTGGAGGTTTCGGACGGTGCTGAACGAAGGTGAATGCAACCAGAACTGCAACCATGGGATTCCAGCCGCTGCTCACCCCCTGCGCCAGGGCCTGAGCAGATCCTCTGAGCCGTACGCCGCCTGGAGCCCGGAACAGCTGACTCCGTTGCGGGGGACCGCGATCAGCGGTACGGGCTCGTCGGTGATCGCCGCCCGGTGCTTGTGCAGCGCGGCCAGGTCGTGGCTGTCGGACCCGGAGTTCTCCAGCCACTTGACCGAGCCGAGAAAGAGCAACTGCTTGGCTACCGGCTGCCGATCGGCGCGCCCACCAGGTCGATTTCCACGTGATTGCCGCGGGTCCAGTAGCCGCCGATCGCCGAGGTGGCGGGCAGGAACTCGTCATGCAGGAGGCGGGCGAGAGATTCCCGGACCATCGGCTCGACAGCACGTCCCCGCCAACTCGTCCACTGCTCCTTGATCCAGCTCAGAGTGAGATCCCCGCGCATTCGCTCGATCTCCGCCATGTGCGGATCCAGAAACGCGAGCCAGAACCGCAGGTAAGGGTCGGCCACCCGGTAGCGGCGCTCCCTCGACGGCCGCAGTGAGAGCGGCAGCTCGGTGGCCACGACACGTTTCTCGGTCAGGACATCAGTGGCCCGGGTGAGAGTGGTGTGGGCGATGCCGCCCGCGGCACGCGCGATGTTGGTGAAGGTCCGCTCCCCGCTTCCGATGGCCCGCAGGACCTCCCTGCTCATCGCCTGCGGTGGAAACTCGGCGGCCAGTGAGCGCTCGGCCGAGACCAGCAGCGCCCCGAGGCTGCCGTACTCGGGGTCCTCCAGATAGAGCTTCCACAGGGCGCGCTCACTGCGGGCGATCCTGGGACCGTGACCGGCCTTGCGCATGGTGCGGAAGAGCGTGTCGACATCGGTCCACTCACTGGGTGCACAGTCGGACAGGGCCGCGCCGGCCTGGGCTCGGCGCGGCTTGACGGCGGTGAGGACGTTCGCCGCGCGTTGGCCCTTGATCGCTTCGACCCGGGAGAACTCGTCGATCACGCCGCGGCTGAGCCAGCGCCGCCACAGCAAGGGCGAGCGTGTCGTGTGCCGGTTTGGTCAGCGCCGCCCTGCCGCGTGCGGTCAGTGCGAGTTTTCCGGAGGTGAGTTCGGCGAGTCCGCCGGCCTGGAGCAGCAGCGGCCAGGCGAAGGACGCGATCGGCTCCTCGGCGTAGAAATCGCCGCCGTCGAGTGCTTCCGCAACCGCCTTGACCGTCGCCGCGGACGGGCGGAGCGTCTTCTTACTGCAGCGCAGCCGGCCTGCCGCGCACAGCTGGAGCACCGCCTTCAGGTGGCCTGCGCCTCGTGCTCGATCGTGCGTACCCGCCGCTCGTCGTGGTTGCCGGTCACAGAGACCCCGTCCCCACGACGTAGTCGTAGTCGCCCGCGCCGCAGGTGCGCTCCAGCGTGCGTACGATCTTTTGGGCGTCGTCGCGTGGGCCGTTGATGTAGAACGGCTTCCCCTGGCGACCGAAGCCGATTCGCGGGGCGGCCGGGCCGGGCTCGCCGAGGTGTACGGAGATCTGTGCGAAGTCCGGCGCGGGCTCGAAGCCGAGGGCGCGGGCGTAGGCCACACCACCGTGCACGATGCTCTGCGCCTGATCCAGGCTGATCCGCAGCGGAGGCCGGCCGAACGCCCGGTAGTAGTCGCGTACGTAGGCGTCCAGCGATCCCCCGCCCATCACCTGTGGGCCGCCGGTGTCCTTGACGCCGAGGCAGTAGACGTCGACCAGGAACCCGCAGACGGTGACCCGGCTGGCCCGCTCCTGGCGGGCGATCAGGACCTGGGCGAAACCGGCGGCCTCGGGATCCCCGGCGCCCTCGGCGTCGGCGCGCGCCCAGTCGGGGGCCTCGGACAGCTCCAGGTCCGTGCTCCAACCGGCGTTCACCCAGCAGCCCACCGCCGGGCGCTCGGCCGGCTCGGCCGTGGTCTGCTGTTCGTGGGCCACCTGGCGCACCAGCGCGCTCGCCCGGGCCGGTTTCAGCCCGAGGGCCCGCGCGATCTGCTTCGGTCCGCTGCCCTTCTCCCGCAGCGACCGTACCTGGTACAGCAGTTGAGCATCGTCGTCGTGCACGGGGCCATTGTGCCGCAGCGCCGGGGCGTCAGACGCCGGGATCGGCTGTTCCCGTTGTCCCCGGACGGGGGACGTGCGTGGGCATGCGGGCCCGATCCGGGCGTTTCCCGGCCGCCCGTCCGTGCCGGGGAAGGCGTTCCCGTACGGGTGAGACGGCTACCTGCGGCCCCGCCGCTCCGTAAAGTCGGGGCGAGGCGGCACGGCCGTGGGAACAGGGAGGGCGCAGCGATGGCCAAGAGTGCGAGGGAGCGGCTGGGGATGCTGCTGGGCGGGTCGAAGGCGGCGGAGTTCAGCGCCCGGCTCGAAGCACCGGCCGACGGTGTCGGCCTTGAGGTGGCCGGGGTCGGACCGGTGCGCCTGCCGCTGCGTGCGCCGCAGGTGAAGAAGCTCATCGCGGTGGCGCGTCCGGCGCTGTTCGGCCGGGGGGAGGACACCCTGAGCGACAGCAGTGTGCGCGACACGTGGCAGATCCCGCCGGGCCAGGTCACGCTGGGCGGCCCGGCCTGGCCGACGCTGCTCGACGGCGCGCTGGAGTACTTCCGGAGCGAGCTCGGGCTGCCCACCCGGAGCAGGCTGAGGGCCGAGCCGCACGCGCTTCTCGTGTACGGCAAGGGGCAGTTCTTCCTCCCCCACCAGGACTCGGAGAAGGACGACGCCATGGTGGGCACGCTGGTGCTGTCGCTGCCCTCGGCACACACCGGCGGCGAGCTGGTCATCGGGCACGCCGGGCAGAACCGGACCTACCGTGCGTCGAAGACGGAGCTGAGCCTGGTGGCCTTCTACGCCGACTGCCCGCACGAGGTGACACGGGTCAGGAGCGGCTACCGGGTGACCCTCACGTTCAACCTGCTGGTCGAGCGAGGGGCCCCGGAGCAGGAGTCCGGCCCGCTCGACGACATTGCGCACTGCCTGGAGCAGCACTTCAACGCTCCGGCCAGGCCCCGCTATGGCGGCCAGGACCTCGATCCGCCCCGTCGGCTTGTCTACCTGCTCGATCACGAGTACACCCAACGGGGTCTCGGTTGGGACCGGCTCAAGGGCGCCGACGCGGAGCGTGCCGCGCTGCTGCGCGCCGCGGCGACCCAGGCGGAGTGCGAGGCCGTACTCGCCCTCGCCGAGGTGAAGGAGACCTGGGACGCCAATCCGGCCGGGTACGACCCCTGGGACGACTACGGCTACGACGACGAAGAGGAGGACGAAGACGGAGAGGGAGAGGGCGCAGCCGCGGTCGAGGCCGCTGGTGCCGACGAGGACTACGAGCTCGGCGAGCTCATCGACGACGAGATCACCCTCGGCTGGTGGACCGGTCCGGACGGCGCCGGCGGCGAGCAGATTTCGCTGTACGTCCGCGACTACGAGAGCTGCGCCAGTACCCCGAGCGCGGACCTGAAGCCCTATGACTCCCAGTACGAGGGCTACATGGGCAACTACGGCAACACGCTGGACCGCTGGTATCGGCGGGCCGCAGTCGTGGTGTGGCCACGAGAGCGGGCCTTCGCGGCGCGCGGCGAGGCCGGATCGCGGTGGGCACTCGAGGAACTGCAGGCCCGTATCACGACGGGTGACCAGGAGAGCGCACGCGCCGCGGCCGAGTCCCTCGCACCGTTCTGGAAGGGCAGTGGCGTACAGCCCGGGCAACTGGGGAGCGCGCTGCGGGTGGCCGAGGGCCTTCAGACGCCCGGGACCGCCGCGATGCTCCTTGAGCCGTTCCGGATCGACGCGCTCACTCCGGAACACACGGGCGGCCTGGCCGCGGTGGCGAAGCGGTACGGCGTCCCCTGGCTGGGCCAGGTCACCGAGGGCTGGTTCGGTGGCGCGCACAGCCACTTCGAGGAACACCGGTACGGCTGGACCGAGCGGCTTCCCCGGCTGTGCGCGGCGCTGTGCTCCGCCGGGAGTCCGGAGGTGGCCCAGCTGCTGTCGACCGGGGCCTGGACCCAGGTGGACGGTGAGCTGCGGCTGTGGACCGAAACCGGGCCGGCCGAGATCCGCCGCGCGCGGTTGGAGCGGCTGAGCCTGCCGCTGCTGCGCATCCTGGAAGCGGCCGACGCTCGGCTGCGCGGCCGGATCATGGCGGCGTTGCGTTCCTGCCCGGACACGGTCCTCGAGTGCCTGCTGCCGATGCTGAGCCACGCGGCGCGGGAACAGACGGAGTGCGAGCCCCGGGCAGCGGGGCTTGCGGCGGTGGCACGGGAGTGCGGGGACCGGCTCGGCGCGCTCGCGCGACGGGTGCCACGCGCCGCAGACGACTGGTCGGTGGCGTGGACCGGGTGCGGCTGCGATCTGTGCGGCACCCTGGGTGCCTTTCTCGGCTCCCGTTCGCGGCGGACGCTGGAGTGGCCGCTGGCGAAGGACGGGCGGCGGCACGTGCACAGCAGGATCGACGCGGCCGAGTTGCCTGTGGACCATCGGACCAGGCGGCAGGGACGTCCGTACACGCTGGTGCTGACGAAGACCGAGGAGCTGTTCTCGCGCGAGCGGGCGATCCGTCGTCAGGCCGGAGCCGACCTGGCCTGGTTGGCCTCGACATGGAACCTTTCCGGCGAGGCCGGAGTCGACACGAGGCCGTGACACGAAGCGCCGGGCGCGGGAGTGGCGCCGGTGAAGGCCGTCAAGGCGTCCGGCGAGGCGAACTCCTCCCAGCCGCCGCCGACCGCGAGAAACCCCGCGCCCAGGACGGCGCCGATGCCGGGGACGCTCTGGACTGTCAGCGAGTTCGTGTGCGCGAGCCCGGCCTTCGACGAGTCTGTCCAACTCGGGGATCTACTCGTTGAGGGCCATCACTTTCCTGGCCGGGGTTGGTGACCACTGCGTTGTCCACACCGCTGAGGACCGTCAGCTGAGCGTGTGGGTCCTGGCCGTCGGCAACCGCCGCGACATCCACAGCCAGGTTCCGCAGGACCTCCGCAGTGCAGGTCGGTGCCGACTGCCCGCAGCGGGTGACGGGCGTGCGCCTGCTTGCCCGTCGAGATGTCCTTGATGTCGCCTGTAAATGCAACCAGAACTGCAACCAGCGCACACCGAAGAGCCGAGCCGCATTCGCGGCTCGGCTCTTCGTTTTCGCCTGTTCAGGCGGCTGCGGAGGATACGAGATTCGAACTCGTGAGGGTGTGAACCCAACACGCTTTCCAAGCGTGCGCCCTAGGCCACTAGGCGAATCCTCCGTGCGGAAGCTTACAGGAGGTCCGTGGGTGCTCGCGCACCCCTATTCGAGTGGGGGTGGGATGCAGTGAACCCCCCGTGCACCCGGCAGAGCCTCCCTATCCTTGCTGCCTTCCGGCCCTGGGGAGGTTCAGGAGGGATACCGCCGCACGGGGGGTCCGGCGCCTACAGTACCCGACTCGGGGTGGGGTTCGGGTACGGGCGGGGGTGGTGGGGGTGGTCGGGCGTTCCGCGTCTGTCGTTCGGCCCGGCTATCGTCGGGGGCGTGTCGCTCGCCCTCTACCGTCGCTATCGACCCGAGACCTACGCAGAGGTCATCGGGCAGGAGCACGTGACGGAACCCCTGATGCAGGCCCTGCGCAATAATCGCGTCAATCACGCCTACCTCTTCAGTGGGCCGCGGGGGTGTGGCAAGACCACCAGTGCGCGCATTCTCGCCCGGTGTCTCAACTGTGAGCAGGGGCCTACCCCGACGCCCTGTGGCGAGTGTCAGTCGTGTCGGGATCTGGGGCTCGGTGGGCCCGGCAGCATCGACGTGATCGAGATCGACGCGGCGTCGCACGGTGGTGTGGACGACGCGCGCGACCTGCGCGAGAAGGCGCACTTCTCGCCGGTGAGTTCGCGCTACAAGATCTACATCATCGACGAGGCGCACATGGTCACGTCGGCGGGCTTCAACGCGTTGCTCAAGGTGGTCGAGGAGCCGCCGGAGCACCTGAAGTTCATTTTTGCCACCACCGAGCCGGAGAAGGTCATCGGGACCATTCGGTCCAGGACGCACCACTATCCGTTCCGGTTGGTGCCGCCCGGCGTGCTGCGCGATCACCTGGCGTCGGTGTGCGAGGCCGAGGGGATCAAGGTCGAGCCGACCGTGCTGCCGCTGGTCGTGCGGGCGGGGGCCGGCTCGGTCCGGGACTCGATGTCGGTGATGGACCAGTTGCTGGCGGGGGCCGCCGACGACGGGGTCACCTATGCGATGGCCACCTCCCTGCTCGGATTCACCGACCGGTCGTTGCTGGACGACGTGGTCGAGGCGTTCGTCGCGCAGGACGGCGGGGCCGCGTTCGAGTTGGTCGACCGGGTGATCGAGGGGGGCTACGACCCGCGCCGGTTCGTGGCCGACCTGCTGGAGCGGCTGCGCGACCTGGTGATCCTGGCCGCGGTGCCCGACGCGGCCGACAAGGGCCTGATCGATGTGCCGGCCGATCAGTTGGCGAGGATGGTCCGGCACGCCGCCGAGTTCGGCCGGGCCGGGCTCACCCGGGCCGCGGACATCGTCAACACCGGGCTCACCGAGATGCGCGGGGCCACCGCGCCGCGGCTGCAGTTGGAGCTGATCTGCGCCCGCGTCCTGCTGCCCGCCGTGGACTCCGGTGAGCAGGGTCTGCAGACGCGCCTGGAACGCCTCGAGCGCCGCGTCTCCGTCGGCGGCCTCCCCGCCGCGCCGGCCGCGCCCGCCGGCCCGGAGCCCGCCCGCGCCGACGCGCCCGCGCCCGCCGCCCGACAGCAGGCCGCCGCCCCGGCGCCGCCCCAGGCCCCGCCCCCCGTACAACAGCCGCAGCAGCAGCCCCAACACCCGCAGCCCCAACAGCCCGGCGCCTGGCCCCAGGCTCGCGCCGCCGGCTCCGGCCTGCCCCCCGCCCAGGGCCGCCCGCCGGCTCCCCAACACCCGCAGCCCCAGCAGCCCCAGGCCCAACAGCCCCAAACCCAGCAGCCCACACCCCAGGCACCCCCCGCCCCCGCCGGCGACCTGACCCGCGTCCACGAGATGTGGCCGCAGATCCTCGACGCCGTCCGAGCCCGCAACCGGGTCGCCTGGATGATGCTCCAGACCGTCACCGTCGCCGGCTTCGACGGCACCACGCTCACCCTCGCGTTCGAGCAGGCCGGCACCCGCGAGGGCTTCCGCAGCAGCGGGCGCGACGAGATCGTGCGCCAGGCCGTCCTGGACGCGTTCGGCCTCGACTGGCGGATCGACTGCGTCGTCGCCGGCGAGGGCACCGCCGCCCCCACCCACCGCCCGGCCCCCGCACCGACCCCGACCCCGATGCCCCCGGCCGACCGGCAGCCCACCGCCCCGGCCGCCCCCGCGCCCGGCGCCTGGCCCGGCACCCCGCCGCCGGCGCCCGCGAGCACCCCCGCCCCGCCGCACGCCCCGACCCAGGCCGCGACCCAGCCCCGCCCCGCCACCCCCTCGCCGCAGCCGCCCGCCCGCCCGCAACCCCAGCAACCCCAGCAGCCCCAACAGGCCCCACCCCCGCCGCCCCCCGAACCGGACTTCGACATCCCCGAGGACTTCGGCCGCTACGACGACGAGGACCTCGCCGACGACGGCGGCCAGTCCACCCACGAACTGCTCGCCCGCGAGCTGGGCGCGACCATCATCGACGAGTCGCCGACCACCTGACCCGGCGAACCGTGCCGTCGCCGCGCGTCCGCCCCGCCCGGAGCCGTAGGCTCGACCGCAGGACGGGCACGCTGAAGCGGGCCGCCCGAGGCGGTGCGAGGCCGCGTGCGAGCGACGAAGGGTGTCCAGGTGTTTCCCGGTGGTGGCCAGCCCGACATGCAGCAGCTGCTGCAGCAGGCGCAGAAGATGCAGCAGGACCTGATGGCGGCGCAGGACGAACTCGCCCGCACCCAGGTGACCGGGAGCGCCGGTGGCGGCCTGGTGACCGCGACCGTATCCGGGGCCGGCGAGCTGCTGGCTCTGGAGATCTCGCCGTCCGCGGTGGATCCTGAGGACACGGAGACCCTCGGCGACCTGATCGTCGCCGCGGTGCGCGACGCGAACCGTGCCGCCCTGGAGATGCAGTCCCAGCTGATGGGCCCGCTCGCCCAGGGCATGGGTGCCGGCGGCCCGCTGGGCCTGCCCGGCATGTGAGCCGGATCCGCCCGACCGAAAGCCGAACCCACCGACAAGAACCCACCGACAAGAACCCACCGACAAGAACCCACCGACAAGAACCCACCGACAAGAACCCATCGACAACGAATCCACCGACGAACCCATCGACAAAAAACGAGCCCGACGAACCCACCGACAACGAACCCACCCACAACCAGAGCGAGCAGGGAGACGGTAGGTGTACGAAGGCGTCGTACAGGACCTCATCGACGAGCTGGGCCGACTGCCCGGTGTAGGGCCGAAGAGCGCGCAACGCATCGCCTTCCACCTCCTGGCGGCCGACCCGGCCGACGTCCGGCGCCTCGTGCACGCGCTCACCGAGGTCAAGGACAAGGTGCGGTTCTGCGTCACATGCGGCAACGTGGCGGAATCGGAGCAGTGCCGAATCTGCCGCGATCCGCGACGCGACGTCGCGGTGATCTGCGTGGTCGAGGAGTCCAAGGATGTCGTGGCGATCGAGAAGACCCGCGAGTTCCGGGGCCGCTACCACGTGCTCGGCGGCGCGATCAGCCCGATCGAGGGTGTGGGCCCCGACGACCTGCGGATCCGTGAGCTGATGACCCGGCTCGCGGACGGCACGGTGACCGAGTTGATCCTGGCCACCGACCCGAACCTGGAAGGAGAGGCGACCGCGACGTATCTGGCTCGCCTGTGCAAGCCGATGGGTCTGCGGGTGACCCGGTTGGCCAGCGGGCTGCCGGTGGGGGGCGACCTGGAGTACGCCGACGAGGTCACGCTCGGGCGTGCCTTCGAGGGGAGACGACTGCTCGATGTCTGACGACCTGAACGAATTCACCAGTGAGATCGCCGACCAGATCGACAGCTTCGTCCTGGCCGTCACCGAGGTGGCCAAGGGCGAGGAGCCGGAGCAGGCGGTGTCGATGCTGCTCCTGGAGGTCTCGCAGCTGATGCTCGCGGGCGGCCGGCTCGGCGCGATCGCCGACGTGGTGCCCGACGACCGATTCGAACCCGACTCGGGCCCGGACCCCGACGTCGACGCGCTGCGCTCGGCGCTGTCCCGGCTGCTGGAGCCGATCGACGTCTACTACGAGGTCTTCGACCCGTATGTGCCCAAGTCCAAGCCGGTCGCCGCGCGGCTGTCCGACGACGTCGCCGACGTGGTCGCCGACCTCGCGCACGGGCTCGCCCATCACCGGGCCGGGCGCGACCGCGAGGCGCTGTGGTGGTGGCAGTTCTCGTACCTGTCCAACTGGGGCGCCACCGCGAGCGCCGTACTGCGCGCGCTGCAGTCGGTGGTCTCGCACGCGCGGCTGGACGATCCGATCATGGAGAGTCTGGACCCGGCCGGACAGGCGCTGGCCGACGAATTGGTCGACGAACTCGCCGAACAGCTCGACGAGGCCGTGGTCCTCGGCGGCCCGCACACCTGAACACCACCCCTGAACGCGGACAAACGCGCAGCCGCAACCAGCCCGCGCACGGGGGGAGTCCCACCCCGGGCCCGGCGTACGGCGGCCGCCGCCACCCCGGCGCCCCGACATGGGCGTTCGGTTCCGACTGCCCGCTTAGTGATACGTACGTCTCACAATGTGAATAAAGCTTTGACCACTGTGCGGCCTAGTTAGACTGAGCCGACCGCACAGATATCAAGCGAGGAGCGCACGTGGGCCTTGTCGTGCAGAAGTACGGCGGCTCCTCCGTCGCCGATGCCGAGGGCATCAAGCGCGTGGCCAAGCGAATCGTCGACACCAAGAAGCAGGGCCACGAAGTGGTCGTGGTGGTGTCCGCGATGGGCGACACGACGGACGAGCTGATCGATCTGGCGCAGCAGGTGAGCCCCATCCCTTCCGGGCGCGAGCTCGACATGCTGCTCACCGCGGGTGAGCGGATGTCGATGGCGCTGCTGGCGATGGCGATCAAAAACCTGGGCGTCGACGCACGGTCGTTCACCGGCAGCCAAGCCGGTGTGATCACCGACGCGGTCCACAACAAAGCGCGCATCATCGATGTGACGCCGGGTCGGATCCGCTCCGCGCTCGACGAGGGCGCGATCGCGATCGTGGCCGGATTCCAGGGCGTGTCCCAGGACACCAAGGACATCACCACGCTCGGCCGCGGCGGCTCGGACACCACCGCCGTCGCGCTGGCCGCCGCGCTCGACGCCGAGGTCTGCGAGATCTACACGGACGTGGACGGCATCTTCACCGCCGACCCCCGCGTGGTGAAGAAGGCCCGGAAGATTTCCCGGATCAGCTACCAGGAGATGCTGGAGCTGGCCGCGAGCGGATCCAAGGTGCTGCACCTGCGGTGTGTGGAATACGCCCGCCGCTACGACATGCCCGTGCACGTGCGGTCGTCCTTCTCGGGACTCGTCGGCACTTGGGTGACGGATGAACCCGAAGGGGACGACATGGAGCACGCGATCATCTCCGGGGTCGCCCACGACACCAGCGAAGCGAAGATCACGGTGGTCGGGGTCCCGGACAAGCCGGGCGAGGCGGCCAAGATCTTCCGCCTGGTGGCGGACAACGAGATCAACATCGACATGATCGTGCAGAACGTCTCCGCGGCCTCCACCGGCCGCACCGACATCTCCTTCACGCTGCCGATGTCGGACGGCCAGAACGCGATGACCGCGCTGACCAAGGCCCAGGCCGAGATCGGCTTCGAGTCGCTGCGCTACGACGACCAGATCGGCAAGATCTCGCTGGTCGGCGCCGGCATGCGCTCGCACCCGGGCGTGACCGCCAAGTTCTTCGAATCGCTCACCGGCGCGGGGGTGAACATCGAGCTGATCTCGACCTCCGAGATCCGGATCTCGGTGGTCTGCCGTGCCGACGGCGTTCCGGCCGCCGTGCAGGCCGTGCACACCGCGTTCGGCCTGGACGACCAGTCCGGCGAAGCCGTCGTCTACGGAGGTACCGGCCGATGACCCGCAAGGACAAGCCCACCCTGGCCGTCGTCGGCGCCACCGGCGCGGTCGGCACGGTGATGCTCGAACTGCTCTCCACCCGCCAGGACGTGTGGGGCGAGATCCGCCTGATCGCGTCGGCGCGCAGCGCGGGCAAGAAGCTCGTCGTGCGCGGCGAGGAGGTCGAGGTGATCGCGCTGAGCGAGGAGTGCTTCGACGGCGTCGACGTCGCGATGTTCGACGTGCCCGACGAGGTCTCCGCGCACTGGGCGCCGATCGCCGCGAGCAAGGGCGCGGTCGCGGTGGACAACTCCGGCGCGTTCCGGATGGACCCCGAGGTCCCGCTCGTGGTGCCCGAGGTCAACGCCGCCGCGGCGCGCGTACGGCCGCGCGGCATCATCTCCAACCCGAACTGCACGACGCTGACCATGGTCGTCGCCCTCGGCGCGCTGCACGCCGAACTGGGCCTCAAGGAGCTGGTGGTCGCCTCGTACCAGGCCGCCTCCGGCGCCGGTCAGCCCGGTGTCGACGCGCTGCGCGAGCAGATCGCCAAGGTCGCCGACAGCCGTACGCTGGGCACCCAGCCCGGCGATGTGCGCCGCGCGGTGGGCGACTTCGGCCCGTTCCCGGCGCCGCTCGCGCTCAACGTGGTGCCGTGGGCCGGCTCGCTCAAGGACGACGGCTGGTCGTCCGAGGAGCTGAAGGTCCGCAACGAGTCCCGCAAGATCCTGGGTCTGCCCGACCTCAAGGTGCACACGACCTGCGTGCGCGTCCCGGTGATCACCACGCACTCCCTCGCGGTGCACGCCGTGTTCGAGAACGAGGTGTCGGTGGCCCGGGCGCACGAGATCCTGGACGGCGCCCCCGGCGTCGTGCTGTGCGACGACCCGGAGAACGGCGAGTTCCCGACGCCGGCCGACGTGGTCGGTACCGACCCGACCTGGGTCGGCCGGGTGCGTCGTTCGATCGACGACCCGTTCGCGCTGGACATGTTCATGTGCGGGGACAACCTGCGCAAGGGCGCGGCGCTGAACACCGCCCAGATCGCCGAGGTCGTCGCCGCCGAGCTGACCGAGCGCGACTAGGCCCGTCCGCGAACCGACGCGGCAGCCGGCGCTCCCCGGGTGGGGACGCCGGCTGCCGTGCGTGCGGCTGCGGGTCGTGACCGCCGCCGCCACGGCAAGCGCGCCACGAGCCTCTCCGCCACGAACCTCTCCGTAGCGGACGTTTCCGTCACGAACCTTTCCGCAACGGACCGTCCCGTCGCGGACGTTCCCCGCCCCGAGTAGCTGACTGCATGTCATCCGGCCCACTACGGTGGGCGGACGCGTGGCTGAAGCCGACGACCGTCCCCGGATCGCAGGCGCATACAACCTTCCCGGGGGGTCGGGTGTCCAACAGTCGTGGCAGAAATGGTCGTGAGGGTGGAACCGGTGCTGCGCCCGGTTCGCATGCCCGTGGTCGGTGCGCTGGAACCGGACGTTTCGGGAGCTTCCGTGTCCTCTGACGCGGGCGTCTCCATCGACGTCCTCACCGAGACCTACCGCGCGCACTATGGTTCGTTGTTGCGCTTGGCTTCCCTGTTGCTCGACGACACCGATTCGTGTGAGGACGTGGTGCAGGAGTCGTTCGTCCGGGTGCACACCGCCCGGCACCGGTTGCGCGAGGCCGACAAGACGCTGGCCTACCTGCGGCAGACCGTGGTGAACCTGTCCCGGTCGACGCTGCGGCGGCGGATCATGGGCATGCGGCTACTCTCCAAACCGGAACCGAACTCGACGAGTACCGAGGACGGTTCGCGACACGTAGCGGAACGCGACGTGCTGGTACGGGCGTTGCGCGAATTGCAACGGCGGCAGCGGGAAGTGATCGTGCTGCGCTATTACGCTGATCTGACAGAGGCTCAGGTGGCCGATCTGCTCGGGCTGTCGGTCGGCTCGGTGAAGGCGTACGCCTCACGCGGACTGGAAGCCCTCCGGGCCCGGATGGAGACGCCGTGAAGAACGACCCGGGGACCCTCGGTCCCGACCCCGACGACCTCGCGGCAGAGGTACGCCGGCGGCTGCACCAGGCCGTGTCCGACGTGCAGCCCGCGCCGGACGCCCTCGACCGGCTGCGCGCCGCCGTGCCCGCCCGCCGCAGACAGCGTCGGATGGCCACGCTCGGCGCCGCAGGGCTGGCCGCGGCGATCCTGATCGGCACGCCCGTCCTGCGCACCGCGGTGACCGACGGCGACGACTCCAGGTCGAATGTCGGCGGTGTCCGCTCGTCCTCGTCGTCGGTCAACGCGACCGAGCCGCTGCCGGGGCCGAGCGAGGGGGTCAGCGCGGGCCTGCCGGGCGCCGGGCAGACCCATCCCGCCTCCCGGGGCAGCAGTCCCACCAGCGGGTCAGGTTCCTCGATCGCGCCCAGCAGCGGGCAGAGCGCGGGCACCGGGACGGGGCAGAGCACGCCGCCGTCGTCGAGCGCGTCGCCGAGCGAGTCGGCGCCGCCGGTCAAGCCGCCGCCCGCGTGTCGGACCGTCGACATGTCCGGGGAGGAGGCGCGGTTGGGCCCGATCCGTGCCGACGGGCTGGCGTACGGCGTGCTCCAGGTGCGCAGCAACGCGGCCAAGGAGTGCGTGGTGACCGGCCCCGGCGTGGTCGTCGTGGTCTCCCCGCCCGGCAATCCGATCGTGCAGGTGACGGTGGTCCAGGCGCCGAGCCCGGACGCCGCGACCGCGCTGCCGGTGCCGTCCTCGTCCGCCCAGGGCATCACGCTGCGACCGGGGCAGGCGTACGAGTTCCAGTTCGCGTGGAAGCCGCAACCCCCGGGCGCGGACGGCACGTGTGCCGCCGACGCGCCCAAGGCGCCGGTGCCCGCGCTCGGCTACGCGCTCGCCGCCAACGACTTCAACGTGGCCAAGGTGCCGCTCACGCCGACGTGTGGCGGCACCGTGTACCGCACCGACATCTACCGGACCGGGGAGTACGCGCGCGTGGGGTGAGACCCGGGATCGGCCCCCGTCGGCGGACGGTTACCGTTGGGGGGTGTACCGGTTCCTGCTCCAGCCGCGCTGGCTGGTCTTCCACGTGATCGTGCTCGTCGCGGTCCCGGTGTGCGCGGCGCTGGGATTGTGGCAGTTCCACCGCTACGGCGAACACAAGCGGAGCGGGGACGGCGGCGAGAAGGTGTCGGTGGCGCCCGCGGTGCCGCTCGCCGAACTGCTGCCGCCGGGCGCCAGGGTCGAGGGCGGTGCGCGCGGCCGCGCGGTCACGGTGACCGGGAGCTATGACCCGGCACACCAGCTGGTGGTGCCGGGGCGGCGCCACGACGGGCGCACCGGGTCGTACGTGGTCACCCCGCTCCTTGTGGCCGGCGCGCCCGCGGTGGTGGTCAACCGGGGCTGGGTCGAGGGCGCGACCGTGCCCGTGCCGCCCGCTGGCACGGTCACCGTCACCGGTCGACTGGAGTGGTCGGAGGCCGAGCACACCTCCGACGTGGATCGGGTCACCGACCTCAAGCCGGGGCAGTTGTCCATGATCAGCACGCCCGAACTGGTCAACGTGCTGCCCTATCCGCTCACCGACGGCTTCATCGCGCTGACCGCGCAGACCCCGGCCGCCGACTCGGCCGCGCTGGTGCCGATGCCGCCGGCCAAGACGTCCGGGGGCGGCGGCATCTCGGGGCGGGCGTGGCAGAACCTCGGTTACACCGCGCAGTGGTTCGTGTTCGCCGGTGCCGCGGTGTTCGTGTGGTGGCGCGTGGTGCGTCGGGAGGCGGACGAGCGCGCGGAAGAGCAGGAGACGAAGCTCCTCGCGGAGCTGGGCATCGAGACGTGAGCGCCGTCGGGACCCGAGCGCCCGGGCGGGCGCACCGGTCCTGCCGGCCGGCGCGGGCCGAGGTGATCGGCCCGCGCTCGCGGCGACCTACGCGGGGTTGCGCACCGGCAGGCCGATGACCCCGTCGACGAAGGCGAACTCCTGGCGCATCTGCCGGATTCGCTCCTCGACGACCAGCGAGCCGTGGCCCGCGTCGTAGCGGTAGACCTCGTGCGGCTTGCCCAGCTGTGCCAGCCGCTCGACGTAGTTCTCGATCTGCTTGATCGGGCAGCGCGGGTCGTTCTCGCCGGCGCTGATGTACACCGGCACCCGGACCTGCTCGACATAGGTCAGCGGCGAGGAGGCGGCCCAGCGCTCCGGGACCTCCTCGGGCGAGCCGCCGAGCAGCGTGCGGTCCATCGCCTTCAGCACGTCCATCTCGTCGTGGTAGGCGGTGACATAGTCCGCCACCGGCACCGCGGCCAGGCCCAGGGCCCACGCCTCGGGCTGCACGCCCAGACCGAGCAGGGTCAGGTATCCGCCCCACGAGCCGCCGGAGAGCACGATGCGCTCCGGGTCGGCCAGGCCCGACTCGACCGCCCACTCGCGGACCGCGCCGATGTCCTCCAACTCGATCAGGCCGATCCGCACCCGCAGCGCGTCGGTCCATTCCTTGCCGTAGCCGGTCGAGCCCCGGTAGTTGACCCGGACCACCGCGAAGCCGTGGTCGACCCAGGCCGCGACGTCGGCGGCGAAGTGGTCGCCGTCGTGCGCGGTGGGCCCGCCGTGGATGTTGAACACGGTCGGGAACGGGCCCTCGCCCACCGGCTTGGACACCAGCGCGTGCACCCGGCCGCCGGGGCCCTCGACCCACGCGTCGGTGACCGGGACCGATCCGGGCGGGCGTTCGCCGGGCGGGGTGAGCAGCACGCCGCCCGCGGTCGAGCGCAGTTCGGCGGGGGTCGAGCCGCTGGACCAGTGGTATTCGACGCTGCCGTCGGGGCGCGCGCCGGAGCCGCCGATGGTGCCGGGCGGGGTGTCGATTCGGGCGAGTTCGCCGCTGTCGAGGTCGTAGCGGTACAACTCGGAACGCCCGTGCTGCTCATGGTCGACCAGCAGCGCGCGGCCGTCGGGATACCAGTCGGCGGACAGGTCGCCGGGCAGCCCGAGGTCGAGTTCGGTCTCGGTGCCGGTCAGCGGCTCCCACACCAGCACCTCGTCCCGGCCGCGCCGCTGGTGCACGACCAGCAGGCGCTGGTCGCCGGCGACGGGGGAGAAGCCCATCGAGGACAGGTCGGAGTCCGGTCGGCCCCCTTCGGGACCGTCGTGCAGGTCGGCGACCGGCGTGCCGTCCAGGCGCAGTACGCGCAGTGACGAGCGCATCGCGTCGCCGTGCTCGTTGTGGGCGATGACCAGGTGCGTGCCGTCCTCGGACAGCCCCGACAACCAGGCCGACTCGGCGTGCCGGTACACGGTCACCGGCTCGGCGCCGGGACGTACGACGTGGATCGAGGAGCCCTCGTCGTCGCTCATCCGGCCGACCACCACGGTGCCGTCCATGGCGAGGCCGAGCCCGCCCGGGTAGGACGGCGCCAGGCCGGGCACGGCCGGCTCGTCCGGACCGCCGTCGAACGGCTGGCGCATCCAGATCCCGAACTCGTCGCCGTCGGTGTCCGCGAACCACCAGATCCAGTGCCCGTCGGGGCTGATCCGGGCCGACGCGGTGCCGTTGGGCCGGTCGGTCACCCGGCGCTGCTCGCCGGTGACGCGGTCCCACGCGTACACCTCGAACGTGCCGGAGGCGTTGGAGACGAAGACGGACTTCGCGGGCGCGTGGTCGGCCCAGCGCGGCAGGCTGATCCGAGCCGCCCGGTAGCGACGTTCCCAGGCGGGGACGGTCGGGGTGGACTCGGCGATCGACGGTGTGGTCTCGACGGTGTCGGCGGCGGTGTTCTCGGGAGCGGGCATGTCGCAATTCAACTACGCCCGGCCCCGATTGTGTTCCGTCACCGACAGGCACCGTTTGACTCCGAACAGGCGTGCGTATCCGGGGCGTGCGGCGAACTCGGCGTACGACCAGATGGCCGGCCGGCCGACCTCCCGACACAGGTGCAGTACCCGATCCGGGCCCAGATGCACTCCGACGTGTGCGGCATAGCCGGGATCCCGATCCGGGCGCGGGCCGGCGTCGAACAGGATCAGGTCCAGCGGCGCGGGTTCGGTGACCCGCACGGTCGCGGTGTCGTCGGCCCACAACTCGGACGAGCGCAGTGGCGGGACATGCAGGCCATGGTGGGCGAGAAAGGCGTACGCGTACAGCTGGCAATTGGCGCCGGCGCTCAGGTCACCGTCGGCGACGGTCTGCGGGTGTCGGGCGTAGACGTATGGGACGTCCCGAAAGCGGGGCGGGAGGGCGGACAGTGACAGAGAGACGGCTGGTGACGAACGGTCAGGGGTGTCGGGCATGCTTGGGATCCAACCCGAGCGAGACCGCGAGTTCCACCAGCGTCATCGCGAACAGCACCACGAACACGGCGGTGTAGTTGCCGGTCAGGTCGTGAATGGTGCCGAACACGATCTGAAGCGCGGCGGCGATCGGGTAGCCGATCAGGAATGTCATTGCGGACAACCGGCCGGCCGCCGCCGGGCTCGGCGCGAAGCGGACGAGCATCACCAACATCAACGGGAACGCGCCGCCGAGCGTCAGGCCGAGCAGCGCGATGGTGGGCCATGGCGCGAGATCCGGCGCGAACGCGAGCAGGCCCAAGCCTGCCACCGCCCCCGCGACGGTGACCGCGAACAACGGCCGGGGGTCGGTGAAGCGGTCCGCAAGCCCTCAAGCCTCTCACCGCGGCGACCTACGAAACGGCCGTCCGCCTCTACATCGTCCCCTTCCTCGGGACGAAACGCGTCGACAAGCTCAACGTGCGCGACGTCCGCGAGTGGCTCAAGAAGCTCTCCACCACCTGCCAATGCTGCGCACAGGACAAGGACGAACGCCGCCCGCCCGCCCGAGCGTCGCCGCTGCTGCGCGATCGGCAAGTGCTGTGAACGGACCCTGTCCAAGCGCTCCGTCGCCGACGCCCGCACAGTGCTCCGTAGCGCCCTTACCTACGCGATCAGCGAGGAGATGATCTCCCGCAACGTCGCCCAACTCGTCAAGATGGCCAAACGCCGTCCCCCGCAAGGTCATCCCCTGGTCGGCCGACGAGGCGAGCCGCTTCCTCGAATCGGCCCGCGCGGAACACGACCCCCTTTACGGGGCCTACGTGCTGATCCTGGTCCTCGGTCTGCGCAAGGGCGAGGTCCTCGGGCTGCGCCGGCAGGACGTGATGCTCGACCGAGGAGAGATCCTCATCGAACAACAACTCCAGCGCGTGCGCCGCCGGTTGCTGCACTCCGAGGTCAAGACCGACGCGTCCGAGGCGGTACTCCCGCTACCGGACGTGTGCCGGGCGGCGCTCTTTCTGCGCGAAAAGAGTCGCGACGCTCACAAGCTCGCCGCCCGCGAGCTGTGGACGGAATCCGACCTCGTCTTCACCACCAAGTACGGCACGCCCATCGAGCCGCGCAACTTCAACCGGCGCTTCGAGTTCCGCTGCCAGCGGGCCGGCGTGCGGCTCATCCGTGTCCACGACACCCGCAAGACGTGCGGCACACTCCTGGCCGCCTTGGACGTCCACCCGCGCGTGGCGATGCAGATCCTTCGCCACTCGCAGTTCGCGGTGACGATAGAGATCTACACCCAGGTCCCCTCCGAACAGACCCGTAACGCGCTGAAGAAGCTCGGTGCGTCGCTCGACGGCAGTTCTGCTGATCCGGCGTCAGTGGTTCACGAGGGTGGATCGCCTTACCGGGCCACTGAGGGAGGCAGCCGGCAACCATAGCTGTTGCCGTGTCTTGCGAACGCCCTGTCTGGTCGATGACGACCGACACGGCGTTCGCGAGCGTTCGGCTCGGCGCAGGTCTGGCGGGAAGACCTCGTTTCCCGTGGATCCATGGTCCTTGCTCTGGCCTGAGAGTCGTAGAGCCTTTGTTGAGAGTCCGCGTGCCTGGTTGAGCCTGCACGCTCACCGAGTTAGGCCCGCCCACGAGGTCTCGACCTCGTCGGCGGGCCTAACGTCGCTTCAATCCTCTCGGTTTGTTACGAGTTGGCTCTCGTCTGTCGGTAGCAGCCGATAGCGACACTCGCCGATGTGAAGGCCATCAGTGCGCACAGCCCCCAGCTCCCGTTTGAGGCCAAGAGCACCGCAATGGCCAACGCGATGGCTGATATCGGCTCCCAGATCAGCCACAGCTTACGTGAGCGATTTTCCTGTTCCGCTGTCATCCACGGCACCTTTCCGACCACAAGTACGGTGGAACGACGAACTTGATTCCGTTCGACCATGGCCATTTGGCCCCGGACACCTGAATCGCAACGCAGTTCCCGCGAGCTGAAGCGTAGGCCGCGGTGGCCGAGATGTAGAACAGGTAGATCTCCAGGATGGTCAGAACCCGGCCTAGGATGCGAGCAACCCACTTCCACTTGCCACCGGCATACCACAAGGCGTTGAAGATCGTTCCGCTTGCCCACGCCAGCCATGAGGTCTCGTTGCGATTCAGATGCACGGTGAACCACCACACCGGCGAGAAGAAGTTGAACGACGAGCTTCCCTTCGAATAGGTGCCAGCGGTATCCGTGGCATTGCTCGGATCTGCGCCGACATAGTCGTACGCGCTCGCCGACCCGCCAGGGACCGGGTCGGTCTGGAGAAAGCGCCCGGAGCCCGGCTCGTACACACGCACGCCCATGAGCAGAGCACCTGTCGGATCATCCGTTGCCCGGACCGCGCCACCCAGCCAGCCGTATCGAGCCGCGCTTTGACCGACCCGAGCAACCCCGTACTCGTCGTAGTCGAGCACGGTCGGCGTGACGGCGGTGTCCAGCGGCAGGTAGACGGTCGCGTCGTCGTGCAGGTTCATCAGCGTGAGCAGTACGCCGCCCGTTTTGCCGGTGACCGCGTCGAAGCTCCCGGTGGGCCCGCTCACGTTACGAGTGAGGTCGCCGGTGGTCGGGTTCGTACGAGAATCGGTCTTCGGTATAGGATCTTGATTGTTGCGGGCCGCGAATGCGGTTCCGGCGCCGGTAAGTAAGGATGCGCCCATTGCCCCGGCGGTGACGATCGCGATGGCTCGCGAGGTTACCCATGGCCGGGATGATTGTCCTGCCCGATTCGGGGCAGCACGAAGTCTGCGTGTGTACACGCATAGTCCCCTCCAGCAACGCGATCGCCATGATCACGCTTTGGCCGGCCTAGAAAGACGCACGGCGATCAAACAGACTAGATATTGCGGATAAAGCACCCGAATGGCCATGACCGTTGATCTTGTCGCATGATAAAGGTCACTTGCGGGACCCCGGTTATGGCTTCGATGATGGTGTGAAGAGTTCAGCAGGCCTTCGGCTGACTCCCCGGGAGCGGAAGGCGGCCTTCCATGGCCCGTGGGTTCATTTGGACCGAGCCATTGAGACGACCGCTCCAAAACCAATCCCCGGCATTGCGGTGCGTTTCGCCGATGTCTTGAGCCGTGGACCCTAAGCCTGCGACCTGCGAGACAGCCGCCGCGACCTGAGCATCGTCGGCCGCGAGACTGACACTGTCGCCACGCGCGATTTTGACCGTCAACTTGCCGACAGGCTCGGTGCGTTTGTCTTCGGATGCGGTCGCCCAGCGGTCAGCGAGGGTCGCTTGCAGCCGGCGTGGTTGCTCTACTTTCGTGCTGGCAACGTGCCAGAGGCCCCATCGGAATCATCCGATAGGGCCTCTGACCTGGGTCGGGGTGGCGGGATTTGAACCCACGGCCTCTTCGTCCCGAACGGTGTTCGTTGGCCCGACTACCAGCCACCGGCTGACGAACGGCCTGGGCGCCTCTCCTTGTTCGGTCCGCCGACGTCCGCGAGAGTCCTCGGTTGTTCGCCGTGGATGGCTCCCCGCTTGGCTCCCCGGGGAGCCAAGCGGGCAACGATCTTTCTCCTAGACGAACTCGTACTGAAGCTCATACAGGTGGCCGGCCTTGGCCATCACCGTGACCTCGATCGGCCGGTCGTTGTCGCTGTAGACCACGCGGAGGGTGCGCAGGATCGGGAGGTCACTGGGCAAGCGCAGCGCCTCATACTGCTGTTGGGTGGGCACGCGCGCGGACACTCGATCGACGGTGAGCCGCGGCGGATAGCCCATGTCAGCGAGGAGCGTGGGCGTGCCGCCCCGGATCTTCCGAGGCTCGGCCATCACGGTTCCCCGGGCCAGTTCGAGCGGGTAATAGGACGTGACCAGCTCGACAGGGTCCCCGTCGTGCATGAGGAGTTGACGACGCATGACCGCAGTTCCGGTCTCACCCAACTCCAGGCACGCAGCCACATCACCAGGCGGGCGCACTTCGGCCACATCCAAGAGCTGGATGCTGCCCCGCTTGCCCTGCTTACCCGCCTCTGTGAGCCATCGGTACGGCTTGCCCGCCTCCGCCGGTTGTCCGAAGTCGGCCGGTCGCACCGTCTCTTGGTGATGCTCGCGAACGGTCACTGCGGCGCCCGCTCGGCCGACGACCAAGCGCTCGTCCTTCAGCACCTGTAGAGCCTTCTGGACAGTTGCGTTCGACGCGTCGAAGCGCTCCTTGAGTCGCTGCGTCGAGGGGAGGCTCGCGCCAGGCTCAAGGTCGCCGGACATGATTTCGTCGCGTAGATCGGCAGCGATGCGCTCATGGAGCGGTCGCCGGTCGAAGGCGTCTTCATCCGCCTTGGGCATGTCAGCCAATCCTCATCTCGTAGCGGAGTCGCTGGGTTGTTGCCGGGAAGACCGAGACGTCGACCTGGAAGGGCTCACCAGCGGCGCTCAAGGTGACTCGAACCAGGCGCAGAACCGGATCGCGTGGGCCCAGCGTGAGAACCTCCCGCTCTGTCGCGTCCGGCATGCGGGCGCTGACTTCTTCCTTCACCAGGTGACCGGTATGGCCGAGGTTGGCCAACAGTGTCACCGAGCCACCGGGAATCTTGGCGGTGTCGGCCAAGCCTGTCCCATGCGCGATGTGCGGCGGGTAGTAGGTGTTCGTCAGCTCGGTGGCCTCACCGTCGAGATAGATGACCCTCCGTCGCTCGACGACGAGAGCGCGTTCCGGCATGCCGAGGAGCTTGGCGACCTCCCCCGGCGCGTCCACATCACGAGCGTGGATGATCCGCTGAGTGCCCGTGCGCCCCTGAGCAGCGGTTTCCTCGCTCCAAGCGTCCCGCTGGCCCTTGTCGCGCGGCTTCACGTACGGCGTGGATACGTGCACCCACTCGTTCCCGTCCACCGGATCTCCTTGATCGCCCGAGGTGGCAAACCTTGCTGCTTTACACAGTAAGCGCATCGGTCGAGATCTGAACCTTGCCACCTTTCGCGAAAGGCAGTACGGTCATCTCAAGCCGAGGAAATCGGGGATGGCGGTACCACCGTCTGCCTGTCTGTCGGCTCGTTCGCAGCTAGGCCGAGCGGAACTCGGAAGGCGGCTTGTCCCCGCGCGCCGAGAGTCCGACGTGACCGAGTGGTCCTTGAGAACTCAACAGAGTGAACGAGATCAACGAGTGATTTTGGTCCTCGGCGCGCTGTACGTCGGCGCGTCGTGGGCCATGGCCACTCGTCTTTTCGGGACGAGGCACACAGATGTGTGCCGGGGCGCCCGCTTCCGGCAAGTCGTCGGACGCCCCGTGGGTCGTTTCTCCAGTAGAGGGAGTACGACCATGAGAGACATTGTCGTTGGTCGCCACGCGGCCACGGTCGCCGAGTTCGCCGAGTTGGCGTTCGGTGTCGATTGGCTCCTGTTCGATGGGAAGCCCGGTGAGACGGCGGAGGAGGAGGCGGCGCGCCTGGAGGCGGCGCGGGACATCCTCTCCGACTTGTGGGGGACGGATCGCGAACTCGCCCGCCACGTCGAGCGGCTGCTGAGTGCTTTGTCGGTGGTGGACGCGGGGACGTGGGTGTGCGCGGAGATGCTGGCGCTTTCGTCCGCCCCGGTCGGCCTGGGACAGCGGCGCGTCGACACTGCGGAGTGTGAAGGGGCGTGGGCGGCGTGACGCCTCGGGAGTTGGTGGTGTGGCCGATCGCGCACATGCCGCGGTGGTCGCCGAGTGCGAACACCCTCGGCCTGGCCCGCCGGGCGCTGGCCGCGGTCGGGTTCCGCGTGTTGACGGCGGCGCCGGCCCTGATCGCGTCCGTCGGGGGTGTCGGTTCCGCGTTCGTGGCGGGTTCGCTCGTCTCCGGGCTGTGGGTCGTGCCGGTGGCGATGGCGACGTTGGTGGTCGCGTCCACCGTGCTGGAGCTGTTCCTGATCGCGTCGCCGAGGGGTCGGCGGAGCGTGCGGGACCGGTGCACGGTGTGGGCCCACGGGGTCGACGAGTGGGCGCGGGGTGCCCGGTCCGGGCGTCCGGTTGGGGAGTTCGCGACGCGAGCGGCGTTGGTGGAGGACTTCGTGGATCGTCACGGTCCCTCGGATGGGTGGCCGGCGGAGACGTGGGCGGAGTTCACGCACCGTCTGGAGCATGCCGTGTCGGTGGGTGTGCGATGACCGGTTCGTGGTTCCCGGCCGGGGGTCGGGCAGGTGGCAGGGTGACGTTCAAGGCGCTCCTGTCGTGTCGCAACGGACGTTGGCGTGTGGTCGTGCCGGTGTCGGGTTTGGTGCGCGACTGGCCGAGGCACTACTTCGCGCACGGTTCGGCGGTGCCGACGATGGCGGAGCGTTCACGGGCGTTGAACGCGCTCGGGTTCGTGTTCACGGACGGCGCCGCGTGGGACTGGATGGAGGACGCGGATGTGCCCGGTGACGACACGTCGCCGGTGCGGCTGACTGCGGCGATCGACGTCCGGTCGGCGGGCGGTGAGGGCTCGTGAACGCCGCTCAACTGCGTTCGGCGGAGCGGGCGCTGAACGTGGGTTCGTGGCTGATCGTGGCCGGCGCGATGCTGTATTCGGTCCTGACGGTCACCCCGCTGGCCGCCGCGCATACCCCGGCGTGGTGGGCGTGGACGGCGCCGATCCTGCCGTTGGTGGTCGATGCCGCGGTGGTGATCGTGGTGCGCCTGGATGCCGCGCTGGCCCGTGTGGGCGGGCACGGCGGTGGGTGGCCGATCGTGCTGCGGTGGATGACGGGCCTGATGACCCTGCTCCTGAACGTCGCCGACAGCGCGTTGCGCAGGGATCCGGTCGGGGTCGCCGTGCATGCCGTGGCGCCGCTCCTGCTGATCGTCACGGCGGAGACGGGATTGGCGTACCGGCGGGCGATCACCGCCGCTCAGGTCGCGCTGAACGAGCGTGAACGGGCCGAGCGTGAGGAACGCGAGCGGGCCGCGGCCGAGCGCCGGGCCACTGCCGAGCGGGCACGTCGCGAGGAGCGTGAGCACCACGCGGCGGTGGCGCGTGAACAGCGTGAGCACGAGGCCCGGTTGGCGCGTGAGCGGGTGGAGGCGGCCGAGCGTGCGCTTCGGGAGGAGCGTGAGGCGGAGCGGGCTCGGGAGCGGGCCGAGGCGGCCGAGCGTGAACGCCGTGAACGCGAGCGTGAACAGCGCGAACGCCAGGCCGCCGAACACGCCGCTCGCGAGCGTGCCGAGCGGGAACGGGCCGAGCGGGATCGAGCCGAGCGTGAACGCCGGGAGCGGGCCGCTCTGTTGGCGATCGACTCGGCCGAGGGGAAGTTGTCGGAGGAGCGGGCGCGGGCGGTGGTGCGGGCCGCGTTCCAGGAAGGCCACCCGGTGCGGGCCGCGGCCGAGTTGTGTGGTTGGTCGGTGGGGTGGGTGTCCGCCCGCTATCTGGAGTTGCGTGAGGACCGGGCCGCATGAGCCGGCCCCCGATCGTCGGCGCCGACCTGTGGTCGGCGGTGGCGACCCGCGAAGGCGGCACCTGTGGTTGCACCGGCCGGTGCGGACGGCGCCACGCCGACAGCGGCGGGCGGTGCGATCGGCACGACGGCCTGATCGTCGGCCCGCGTGACCTGTCCGTCTCGCTCGCGGTCGCGGTTGGGTTGCCGGCCGCGGACCTGACGACTTGGTGCGAACGCTGCCACCGGCCCGCCGTGACCGCCGCGACGAAGGCCGCCGCGGTTGCGCGTGCCGAGCGCGTCGAGACGGACGCGCTGTTCTGACCGGCTCCTCTCACTCCCGGACCCGCGATCGGCGGTCCGGGTGTGGGGGAAGCGGGGTCAGCCCCGCTCGAATCCATTCACCCATGCTCACGAGGGAGGGGCCCGATGGCCCAGCAGCGGCGTAGGAGTACGGCCCAGGATGTCCTGGGTGATCCGGAGTTCGTGACGAACAAGAGCATTCGCGACTACTGCAACGGCGGGCGGTTGTTCTGCCGTGACGGGTCGCTCGAACTGGCCATGGCCGCGGAGGAGTTGTACGCGGTCCTGTCGCAGATCGCCCCGGTGGACGCCCTGCTTGCCGGGCGTGCCGGGCGGAAGCGGGCGAAGGACACGTCCAAGCACCTGATCATCGCGGCGGAGGCGTTGAAGTACGCGGCCGGGTCGATGGCGAAGGCGTACGCGAGCTTCCAGAAGAACTACGCGGCCGAGTTGCAGGCCGCGGGGGTCAAGTCCAAGCCGGTCAAGCCCGCGTTCAAGTTCGAGGCGTAAAGGAGGAGAGGCATCGTGGCGAGGAAATCCAGGCGTTCGCGGGTGACGGCGGCGGTGGCCACCGCCCCGCTCGATCAGGCCGCCAAGCACCTGACCAGCCGCGCGGCACCGTTGTTGCCGCCATGGATGGTCGCGGCGGGGCTGACGATCCCGGCGGCGCTGGCACACGACACGATCGGCACCAACCCTGCCGCCACCGCCCTGATCGGCGCGGCCGGTGCGGGCATCACCGTCGCGGCCTGGTCGGAGGCGTCGAAGCGCTCCCCGCGGCTTCGGGCCATGGCGACGGTGTCCACCGGCGCGGCCAGTGCCTATCTGACGGCCGCGACCGTGGCCGGGCCGACGTCGCCGAACGTCGCCCTGCTTCAAGCACTCGGCGGGGGCACCCTCGCGCTGTGGTGGAATCTTCGCCACGCCCTGCGCAACAGCGGCGCCGAGAGCGTGAGCGACGGCCTGTTCGAGATGGTGGGGCTCGCCCGTACGCAGGTGGTCAAGGGTGAGGTGGTCGCCGGTGAGGTGAGCGCGGAACTCCAGCTTCCCCGGGGTGAGATGGTGCCGGACGACGTGCAGAAGCGGATTCCGCAGATGGCGTCCGCGCTGGGGACATCGCCCGGGGCGATCCGTGTCACGCCGAACCGGGACGACCACTCCCGGGTGACGTTGTCGGTGACGCCGGTGGATCACCTGCGCAAGTCCGTGCTCTACCCCGGACCTTCTCTGCCGGGCCAGTCGATCGCCCGCCCGATCCGCCTGGGCGTCTACCAGGACGCGCAACCGTTGGAGTTCTGGTTGCCGGGCACCGAGGACCGCGACAACCCTCGCCCGCTCTCCCACCTGCTGACCACCGGCATGAGCGGATCCGGCAAGTCCGGAAGCCTCAAAGTGCTGCTGACCGAGGCGATGACCCGCTCCGACGCGGTGGTGTGGTTCGCGGACCCGTCCAAGGGCAGCCAGAGCATCGGCGCCATCCAGGGCGGCCTGGACTGGTGCGAGACCACACCGCAGGGCGTGAGCGCGATGCTCGACGTGCTCCCGATCGTCGTCAAGGCCCGCGCGGACCTCCTCGGGCGCCTGGGCTACGCCCAGTGGGAACCGGAGTGCTGGACCAAGCACCGGATCCCGCTCCTCCTGATCCACTTCGAGGAGTCCGCCGACGAGGCGGTCGCCGATCACCCGAACGTCGTCCCGGTCGCCCAACAGGCCCGATCCACCGGAACCGTCCTGTCGTTCTCCCTCCAACGCGCCTCGTTCACGGGCATCTCCACCGAGGTCCGCGCCCAGTTCGGGACATCCCTGATCTTCGGCGTCAAGGACGACGGCGACGCCTTCACCCTGGACGGCGCGGCCAAGGACGCCGGGGCATCGCCCGAACAGTGGGCGGCCGAACGCCCCGGGATGCTCTACCTCCAGGCCCCGGGCGTGGACCGCGAACGCTGGCCCGTGCCCGCGCGAGCGTTCCGCCTGCCCGAGGACGAACAGGTACGGAGCCTGATCGCCGCCTACGCCGTGGTCCGCCCCAAGGGCGTGGACGCGGCCACGGCAAAGGCCGCCGGACCCCGCTACGCGGCCTACAAAGCCCGCGCCGTCCGCAGGGGTGGGGAAGAGTCCACCGGCCCGGGGCCGTTGCGGACCGCTCTCGCCGAACACCCGCGCGTGCCCATCCACCCGGACGAAGCGGAGATCGTGGAAAGCGAAGCCGCGGACGACGAAACCGAGTTCGAGGGCGCCGGGCGGCCGTACGAGGTCGACCACGAAAGCGACCTGGACGCGCAGGCCGATCCCGACAAGGAGCTTGAGGAACCCTCCCGGGTGATGCAGGTGTCCGAGCCGGAGTTCGCGAGCGGTCGCTCCACCGAGGACGCGCTCGCCGAGATGGCGACCATCCTGGACGAGTTGCGGGCGCGGGGTGAGGCGGTGTGCGCGCCCAAGGACTTCCCACGGGCCCGCGTCGGACGTCACCGCAGTTGGGTCTCGCGTCGCCTCGCCGAGTGGGCGGACGACGGCCGGGAGGTCGCCGAGAACCCCGGCGGACAGCTCGGATCCTGGCTCATCATCCCCCGCGACGACACCGTTGAGGACTACGCCGCGTAGCCGTGCGGCGGGGTGTGCGCACGTGTGCGGAAGCCGTGCGCACGCCTGTTGCCCTCGCGCGCACGCGCGCGCGTTGACCAGCACTTTCGCCCGTGCGCACACCCGCACGCGTGCGCACGTCCACACCCGCACACCACTACACACAGTTACCGATGGGGGCAGACGTGTACGACGATGAAGACGGGTTCGAGGACTGCGGGGGTGGGCCTCCCGACGAGTGGTGCGGTGCCTGCGATGCCTGCCGTGAGGCGATCGGAGACGGCATCGAGCACGACGTGGAGACCGGCGCGATCACCGAGGCCGAGGCCCGGGACGCGCACTGGCTGAACGGCACGTGGGATGACCGGGACGACTGACTCGGCCGCTCCCCATGGCCCCGGACGCACATCCGGTCCGCGGTCGTGGAGGACGGCCGACCGGCCGCCCGCTGTGCACTCCCACCCCATTCAAGAGGTACCCGTGACCGTCTACGTGGACGAGATCACCGACCACACCCACGCGGCCAGGCTCAAAGGTCTTCGCCACACCCACTGGTCGCACCTGACCGCCGACACCCGAGACGAGTTGCACGCGTTCGCGCAGCGGCTGGGTCTCAAGCGGAGCTGGTTCCAGAACGCGACCAACCACCGCTGGCACTACGACGTCGTGCCCTCGAAGCGGGCTCTGGCGATCCGTCTCGGCGCCGTGGCGATCGACCGCTACCGCCTCGCCGAACTCATGGCCGAGCGCCGCGCCGCCGAACCGTCTCGCTGAATCCGCCCCCGGGGCGACCGTCTTTCCGCCAAGTCCGGCGGTCGCCCCGGGCCCAACCCGAACCCCATAAGGACCCGGAAGGGACCCCCAGCATGACAAACAATCACGCGCGGATCATCCGCACCTGCCAAGGCAGCGGGTACGAGTGGTACACCGCCCGCTGCTCGCGTGGGCTCAGGAGCGTGCGACCGCGGCTGTTGGACCTGTTCTGCTGCGCCGGCGGCGCGACCCGCGGCTACCAGCTGGCCGGGTTCCACGTCACCGGCGTCGACATCGCCGAGCAGCCGAACTACTGCGGGGACGCATTCGTCCGCGCGGACGCGATCGAGTACGCCGAAGCGCACGCCGCGGACTTCGACGTCGTCCACGCCTCCCCACCGTGCCAGGACGCGTGCTCGCTCACCAAGGGCACCAACCGCGGACGCACCTACCCGCGGCTGATCGCACCCACCCGCGACGCTCTCACCGCGGCCGGTGTGCCGTTCGTCATCGAGAACGTCGCCGGCGCCGAACTGCGCAGGGATCTGCGGTTGTGCGGGGAGATGTTCGGCCTCGCCGTCATCCGTCACCGCTACTTCGAGGTTCACGGCTTCACCGTCACCGCACCGGCGCACCGGCCGCACCGCGGACGCGTCGCCGGCATGCGCCACGGCGAGTGGTTCACCGGCCCGTACTTCGCCGTCTACGGCGACGGCGGGGGCAAGGGCACCGTCGCCCAATGGCAGGCAGCCATGGGCATCGACTGGACCGACGTCCGCCGCGAACTCGCCGAAGCCATCCCACCCGCCTACACCCACCACATCGGCACCGACCTCATCGACGCGCTCACCACACGCACCCGAGAGGAGACGGCCGCATGAACCCGCCCCTCACGTCCGACGACGAAGACGTCACCGACGAGGTCAACCGTCTGATCGCGGAAGCCCGCGTACACGTGTTCACGGATCGCGCGCTGCTGTTCGTTCGGCCCGACGACACGGACAAGGCCCTCGCCATCATCTACACCGAGTTTGGCCCGTTCCCGCCCGGCACGGCCTTGACGGAGCGGATCGAACGGGCTGCCCGCAAGTGGGGCCTCTCGTGACCGGCCACCTGCACACCGCTCTCATGCTGGCTGCCTCCGGCCTGCCGGTTCTGCCCCTGCGGGCGGGCAAGGTCCCGTTCGGGAACTGCCCCGCCTGCACGGGCTCGGCCTGCGGCGGCCGACCGAACATGAAGACCGCCGGTCCCTGCAAGTGCCCGCGCGTGTGCCACGCGTGGGCCGCCGCGACCACCGACCCGACCGTCATCGCGTCCTCGTCGTGGGTGTGGTCCTGGGCGCGGGCGGTCGCGGTCGCCTACCACCCCGGCGGCGCCGGATACACCGTCGTGGACCTGGACAACAGCGACGCAATCGAGTGGGCCCGTACGGCCCTGCCCGCCACCCGGGTCGTGCCCACCACCCGCGGGGAGCACTGGATCTACCGGGGCGCCACCCGATCCGCGAATCACGTCCGCCCCGGCGTGGACATCAAATCCCGCATGGCCTATGCCCGTTGGCTCGGCCGCGGCACCGGCCACACCACCGCACTGCCCTCGGCCGTCCGGGCGCTCCTCGAACGGCACAAGCAAGAGTCCACGCCCCCGCGCGGCGGAGTGGACTCTTCCCCACCCGCACCGACACCGGCCGGGTGGGATCGAGCCGTCGCCACCGGGTGCCGCCACACCGAGCGCTACGTCCAAACCGGATTCGAACGCGGACTCGCCATCGTCCGCAGCCACACCAAAAGCGGCGCCGGATCCAGCGCATACGGCGTCGCCCGATTCCTCGCCAAACAGCACACCCGATGCCCCGGCCCGTGCGGACTCGACGCTCTGGCCGAGGACATCGTCACGGCCGCCGTCGCGGTCGGCGTGCCTGAGCCTTACGCGCGCCGCGCCGTCCGCAACGGACTGCACACAAGCGCCTGAACCACCCCACCTGCACACCAGCCACCCGAGGAGGGTCGCTCCGCCATGGCCGAGTTCCACATCGAGTTCAAGGACGCCGCAGGCAACAAACGCGGCAGCCGCTTCTTCAGCGAACCGACCGACACCCACGCCCTGACCACCGGACGCAAGCTCCTCACGTCCGAACACCGCAGCGACAAGCGCATCGTGCTCGGCACCGTCTCCCGCCGCGTCCTGTTCCCCAACCGCGCCAAGGAGATCGCCGACCTGAAGGTCTGACACCACCCCGGGGCGGCCGACGAGTCACCGAACCCGCCGACCGCCCCGGACCCGTGACAACGATCCACCAGCGACAGGAGAACCACCGCATGGCCGACACACCGCCCACGATCGACGGGGCCGAACTGCTCGACGAGGTCGAGCGGTTCCACCGCAGGTTCAACGTGTTCCCCACCGAGGCCGCCTACGTCGCCGTCGCCCTGTGGGACGCGCACGCCCACCTGATCGACGCGTTCGACGGCACCGCCCGCCTGGCGTTCCTGTCCCCGGAACCGGGATCGGGCAAGTCCCGCGCGCTGGAGATCGTGGAGACCCTGACCCCGAACGCCGCGATGACCGTCAACGCGTCCGCCAACGCCCTGTTCCGGCTCGTGGAGGCTTCCCACGGCATGCCGACCCTGCTCTTCGACGAAATCGACACCGTCTTCGGCCCCAAAGCCGGAGACAACGAACCGGTCCGAGGATTCCTCAACTCCGGCTACCGGCGCGGCGGCGCGGCCCTGCGCTGCGTCGGGGACGGCTCGAACCAGGTCGCAGGCTGGTTCTCCTCGTACTGCGCCGTCGCCATGGCCGGCCTGGGCTCGTTGCCGGACACGATCCTGACCCGCTCGGTCATCATCCGCATGCGCAAGCGCGCCCCGAACGAGAAGGTCTCGCCCTACCGGCGCCGCCTCCACGAGAAGGAGGGACACGTCCTGCGGGACCGACTCGCCGAATGGGCCGACACCGTCCGCGACGCGGTCGCCGACGCCTGGCCGGAGATGCCCGACGGCGTCACCGACAGGCCCGCCGACGTGTGGGAACCCCTGCTCGCCGTCGCCGACGCGGCCGGAGGCCACTGGCCCACCCGCGCACGCGCCGCATGCGTCGACCTGGTCAACGCCGCCCGGGACGGCGACGAGGCATCCGTCGGAATCCGACTGCTGACCGACCTGCGCGACCGGGTCTTCCGCGGCGCCGACCGCATGCCCACCACCGCCATCCTCGAAATGCTGCTCGCCCTCGACGACGGACAGTGGGCCGACGTGGACGACAAGCCCCTCACCTCCCGCATGCTCGCTCGACTGCTCGGCCGGTACGTCACCCCCGCGAACAAGCCCATCAAGCCCCGCGTCATCCGAACCGCCTCCGGAACCCCCAGGGGCTACTACGCGGAAGACCTCACGGACGCGTGGATGCGGTACTGCCCTCCCCCACCCCCGGAAATGCGCAACATCCGCAACACCGCAACATCGCAGGTCAACAGGGATGAATTCGTTGCGGATGGCCCGTAGGCATCCGCAACACCGCCCGCGAAAGCGCCACACCCGCGCGCCGAACGCCGGGCCGAAGCAGCGCCGGACAGGTGCCGCCGCACCCCGCGTGTGGCGGCACCTATCCGCAACACAACCGCTATCCGCAACAAATCCGAGCCTGTGACCTGCGGTGTTGCGGTGTTGCGCATGTTGCGGATCTGGGAGGTAGGGGGACGGCGGCACAGCGCGCTGTCGTTCCTCGACCTAACCGACATCGATCGCTCCGACCTGGAGTCGCCATGTCCACGATCGCCCCGCCTCGACTTGAACCCGTGTTCTACCGCGTCCCCGAAGCCGTGAAGCTGCTCGGCCTCGGCCGGACCGTCGTCTACGAACTCATCCGCACGGGCCGACTGCGCACTGTCAAGGAAGGCCGCGTCCGACTGGTTCCGGTTGCCGCCATCGCTGAATACAGCGCGCTCTTGGAGCGCGAAGCGGAGCAGGCCACCTGCTGAACCGATCCCCTGTCTGTCCATGGAGCCGCGTCCTTGGGGCGCGGCTCCTCCCGTTGAAAGGCCGAGACAGCAGATGACCGAGGCGTCGAAGCGCCCTCGTAAGGCCGGGAACGGCGAAGATTCGATCTACTGGGATGCCTCCAAGAACAGCTACGTCGGCGCGATCTCCCTCGGGTTCGCGCCATCCGGCAAGCGGCTCCGTCCCAAGGTGTACGGCAAGACTAAAACGGAGGTCCGCGCGAAGATCCGCGACCTGCGCAAGGAACTGGAGACGGGGGTCAAGGCTCCGGCCAACTACACCGTGACTGACGCGGTACAGGACTTCTTGGGTCGGGGGCTGAAAGGCCGCGATACGAAGACCGTTGACAAGTGTCGGAGCCTGGCGGAGAACCACATCACGCCGTTCCTGGGCAAGGCGAAGCTGAAGGCCCTGACGGCGGATGACGTCGATGACTGGCTGGATAATCGAGCGGACGTGCTGGCGACGCGGTCGCTGCGTGAGGTTCATTCGGTGCTCCGGCGCGCGATCCTCCACGCTCAGCGCAGAGACAAGGTGCTCCGTAACGTCGCCGAACTGGTCACGGTTCCGGAAGGTCGGGCCGGGCGGCCCAGCAAGGCGCTGACCTTGGAGCAGGCGAAAGCGGTCCTGACAGCCGCGAAAGCCTCACGCCTTCATGCGTACGTGGTCGTGTCGCTCCTCTTGGGCGTGCGCACTGAAGAAGCGCGCCCGTTGACGTGGGCGCACGTCCACCTGAACCCGGCGAACGATGCGCCGCCGCACATCGAGGTGTGGCGGTCCGTCCGCAAGCACGGTGATACCAAGACGCGCAAGAGCAGGCGCACCCTGGCCGCGCCGCAACAGGTCGTGGATGTGCTGGAAGACCACCGCGTGAGGCAGGGGTGGGATCGCCTCGCAGCGAAGGACAGGTGGAAGGAGCACGATCTCG
The DNA here is from genome assembly GCF_051903075.1 of Embleya australiensis. Taxonomy (NCBI): domain Bacteria; kingdom Bacillati; phylum Actinomycetota; class Actinomycetes; order Kitasatosporales; family Streptomycetaceae; genus Embleya; species Embleya australiensis. The sequence goes on along the minus strand of NZ_CP182422.1, from coordinate 3,539,120 downwards.
TGTTCGCGTCCTCGGTCGGCACACCGCTCGACGCCTCACACGTCCGCCGTGACTTCCGGGCAATCGTGAAGCGGGCCGGATTGGCGCCGGAGTGGACGCCCCGAGAACTCCGGCACAGCTTCGTGTCGTTGCTGTCGGACCACGGCATCCCCTTGGAGGTGATCGCCCGGGTCGTCGGTCACAGCAGCACAGCCACGACGGAGGCGGTCTACCGCAAGCAGCTCCGACCGGTGATCACGGAAGGCGCCGGAGCCATGGACGCCATCTTCACCGAGGGTTCCGGAGTCGCCGAGAACGATGGAGGGGAGGAGCGCCGAACGGTCTGATCATTCCCCGGTGGCCCCCTGTTTGGCTCCCGGGCATGAAGAAGGGGCACCCGCGATGCTGCGGATGCCCCTTCTTACCTGGGTCGGGGTGGCGGGATTTGAACCCACGGCCTCTTCGTCCCGAACGAAGCGCGCTACCAAGCTGCGCCACACCCCGATGCTGCGCGTTCAGCTTAGCGGGTCGGGGGGCTGAGGCGAAATCCGGTTTAGCGCGGGGGCGCGGAGGGGGTGCCGGCGGTGGACTGACGGGGGGTCAGGGTGAGGAGGGTGGCCTCCGGGGGGCAGGCGAAGCGGAAGCGGGCGTAGCGGGAGGTGCCGCAGCCGGCGGAGACGTGGAGGTAGGCCTCGCGGTCGGCGGACAGGTGCTTCGAGAGGCCCTTGGCGCGTTTGCGGTCGAGGTCGCAGTTGGTGGTCAGGGCGCCGTAGAAGGGGACGCAGACCTGGCCGCCGTGGGTGTGGCCGGCGATCACCAGCGGGTAGCCCTCGGCGGTGAAGGCGTCGAGAGCGCGCAGGTATGGCGCGTGCACCACGGCCAGCGAGATGTCGGCGCTGCGGTCGGGGCCGCCGGCCACCTGCTCGTAGCGGTCCCGGTCGATGTGCGGGTCGTCCAGGCCGACCAGCTCGATGTCCAGGCCGTCCACCTTGAGCCGGCCGCGGGCGTTGTTGAGGTTCGCCCAGCCCGCCGCGTCGAAGCCGTCGCGCAGGTCGGTCCACGGGTTCTCCCGGCCGAGCCGGCGGGTGCCGTCGTCACGACGCAGGTAGCCCGTGGGGTCCTTGGGGCGCGGGCCGAAGTAGTCGTTGGACCCGAACACGTACGCCCCGGGCCGACCGAGCAGCGGGCCCAGCGCGTCCAGCGTCTCCGGCACCGCCTCCGGGTCGGACAGGTTGTCGCCGGTGTTCAGCACCATGTCGGGGTGCAGCGCGTCGAGGCGGCGCAGCCACTCCTGCTTGCGGCGCTGACCGGACACCATGTGGATGTCGGACACCTGCAGGATCCGAACCGGCCGGGCGCCGCGCGGCAACACCGGCACCTCGACCCGGCGCAGACGGAACGAACGGGCCTCGTAGGCCGCCGCGTAGGTGAGGCAGGCGGCCCCGGTGGCGGCTACGGCTAGGGGAAAGGCTGAACGCGGTCGCATCCCTCCATGCTGGCAGAGCCGGCCGATGCTCGGCAGTCTCGGCGGCGCACCCGACGTCGCGGAACGGCGGTCGGGCCCGGGCGAGAGTGGTCGGGACGCGCTCCGAGCGCGGTAATTCGGTACGGGCACACCGGTCACGGCTGCGACACTTGACCCCATGAGCACCCTCAAGAGCCGTTTGCAGAGCGACCTGACCGCGGCCATCCGGTCCCGTGACGAACTGGTCTCCTCGACGCTGCGCCTCACCCTGACCGCGATCACCAACGAGGAGGTCGCGGGCAAGACCGCCCGCGAACTGTCCGACGACGAGGTGCTGAAGGTCATCGTGCGCGAGGCCAAGAAGCGTCGCGAGGCCGCCGAGGCCTTCGCGAACGGTGGCCGGACCGAGTCCGCCGCCCGCGAGCGTGCCGAGGGCGAGGTCCTGGCGGCCTACCTGCCGGCGCAGTTGTCGGACGACGACCTCCGCGCGATCGTCGCCGACGCCATCGCGCAGAGCGGCGCCGCCGGCCCGCAGGCGATGGGTCAGGTCATGAAGGTGGTCCGCCCCAAGATCGGCGACCGCGCCGAGGGCGGCCGGATCGCCGCCGAGATCAAGAGCCAGCTGGCCGGCTGACCACATAGAGCCGACCACACAGGCCAGACCACACAGAGCCGACCGCACAGGCCCGACCACACAGGCCCGACCACACAGGCCCGACCACACAGGCCCGTCCACACCGGGCGGACTGCACAGAGCCGGTCCCGCGCCCGACCCCGGGCACACCCGCCCGACCCCCGCTCCACACGCCGACGGTGGTGCCCCCGAACACATCGGGAGCACCACCATCGACATTTCCACGAGCGATCACGAGCGATCACGAGTGACTACGGGCGATCACGAGCGCCTCCCGTGATCACCCCCACTCAAAACCCCCCGAAATCCCCACCCCCGATGTCCCCCGTGCTCGGCGGCCGAGTGTGCCCCGGCGGCCGCGGCGTCTCCGGAGGCTTGGTGGCACCGCCTCCGCCCGTGGGCGGCGTGGTCGGCAGCGTCACCGGCGGAGTCCACGGCGTCCATGGCGGGCGGGTGTTCCCGCCGCCCGGCGGCCGGTTCTGGTCGCGCGGGTTGGGCTTGCCGTCGTCCGGCTTCTTGTTGGGATCGGGCTTCGCCGGGATCGCGCCCGGGGGCGGGGCGGCGAAGTCCGGCGCGTCCACACCCTTGAGCGCACCCGACATGGCGCTCTTCCAGATCGGTCCGGGGACCTGTCCGCCGTAGACCTTCTCGTACGTGGTCCCGGCGATCTTGATGTCGACCATCTCGACATCGTTCTTGGCGCCACCGATCCACACCGCGGTGGACAGGTTCGGCGTGTAGCCGACGAACCAGGCCGCCTTGCGCTCGTTGGTGGTGCCGGTCTTGCCCGCGTTGTCGCGGTCCTTGAGGCCGGCCTGGGTGCCGGTGCCGTCCTCGACCACACCCTTGAGCAGGGCGTTGATGGTGTCCGCGGTGGACTGCTTCATCACCTGCTTGCAGCCCGCCTGGGGGACGGACAACTTGGTGCCGTCGAGCTTGGCCACCTCGGTGACCGCGATCGGCGTGCAGTAGACCCCGCGGCTGGCGAACGTCGCGTAGGCCGCCGCCATGTTCATCGGCGCGATGGTGTTGGCGCCGAGCGTCATGCTGGGCACCTGCTTCAGTGCCTGGCCGTTGCCCTGGTGCACACCCATCTGATCGGCCAGCGTCGCGATCGGACACAGCCCCACGTCCTTGGACAGCAGGACGAAGTAGGTGTTGATCGACTTCTCCAGCGCGGTCTGCATGTTCCAGGTGCCGGTCTCGCTGCGGCTCTCGTTCTGCGGTTGATAGGAGGCGTCGCGAGTCGATTCGCCGCAGGTGCGGAACTTCTCCTTCCGCATGTCGATGTCGTAGCCGGTGGAGTATTCCTGGTCGACCTTCATCCCGTTCTCCAGCGCCGCCGCGGCGGTGATGGGCTTGAACGTGGACCCGGTCTGGAAGCCGTACGTCGAGCCGCCCATGTTGTGGTCGACCGAGTAGTTGAGCGTGGTCTCGTAGTCGCCGAACCCGTACGGCCGGCTCTGCGCCATCGCCTTGATCTTCCCGGTGCCCGGTTCGACCATGACGACCGCGTCGGCGACCGGGTCCTTTTGCAGTACGCCCTTGGTCGCGGCGGTGTAGGCCGCCTTCTGGGCCTTTCGGTCCAACGTGGTGGTGATCCTCAGGCCGCCCTCGCGCCACATCTTGTCGCGTTCGTCCTTGTTCGCGCCGAACGCCGGGTCGTTCTTGACCACCCGTTCGACGTAGTCGCAGAAGAACGCGGCACCGTCGATCTGGTCGGCGGTGATGCAGCCATTGGGCAGCGGCTGGGTCTTCAGGTTGAGTTCGGTCGCCTTGGCCGTGTCGGCCTCGGCCTGGGTGATGACCTTCACCTCGGCCATGCGCTGCAACACGACGTTGCGCCGATCCCGCGCGGCGTTCGGATAGCCGATCGGGTCGTACGCCGACGGCGCCTGCACCACGCCGGCCAGGGTGGCCGCCTCGGGCAGGGTCAGGTCGGCGGCGTGCTTGCTGAAGTAGCGCTGCGACGCGGCCTCGACGCCGTACGCCTGGCGGCCGAAGAAGGTGATGTTGAGATACCGGGTGAGGATCTCGTCCTTCGACAGCCGTTGCTCCAGGCCGATCGCGTACTTCAGCTCCTTGATCTTGCGGGAGACCTCCTGGGCCTGGGCCTTGGCCACCTTGGCCGGGTCGTTGCCGGCCTCCTCCACGAAGATGTTCTTCACGTACTGCTGGGTGAGGCTGGATCCGCCCTGCTTGGATCCGGTGCCACCCGACTGCTGGTTGCGCAACAGGGCACGCAGGGTGCCCTTGAGGTCGATCGGACCGTGCTCGTAGTAGCGCGAGTCCTCGATCGCCACGATCGCCTGACGCATGATCGGCGCGATCTGGTCGAAGTTCCTCAGGATGCGATAGCGGTCGTAGACCATCGCGAGCTGGTTGCCCTCGGAGTCGAGGATGTACGACGGCTGCGAGAGGAACGGTTGATCCAGATCGCCGGGCAGGTCGTCGAAGTTTTCCGACGCCGCCTTCGCGGACAGGCCGAGGCCGCCCACGAACGGCAGCGCGACTCCCGCGACCAGGGCGCCGGCGAGGATGCTCGCACCCACGAACGCGGCGAACCGTCCCACGAAGCCCAGCGGGGATCGTGGACGGTACGAACCGCGTTTCGGGCGAGCCGAGCCGGAGGAAGTTCGGGCCATGGGCGACAGCCTACGTGCCGAAACACCCTACGCGGCGAAGGGACTTCGCCTAAGCTGGCGGAGCAGCCGGGGGATTCGTGTCATCACGCATTTCACTCTTTGGAGTGAAAGCGGCCGGATGTCGGGTCCTGCTGCCGTCTCTCGTGCCTCCGACGTGCCCTCTTCTGAGTGAAGCCCGGACCCAAAGCGCAAGAGCTTTCACCCGGACGGGTGGGTCCATATTTGCGCATAGTCCTTCCGGGCCATCGATGACTGCCCGCGCAGGGGCTGTTGCGCGTGCCCAGGGTTTCGTACCGTCCTGCTTGGCATCGGGAATTCCCGGCGCCGCCGTTGGGGGAGCCTCGAAAATCGGGAGAGGACGGCACCAGCATGAGCTGGGTTACCGACTGGAGCACGCAGGCCGCCTGCCGGAGTACCGATCCGGATGAGCTGTTCGTGCAGGGGGCGGCGCAGAACCGCGCCAAGGCAGTGTGCACCGGATGTCCGGTCCGCACCGAGTGCCTGGCCGACGCGCTGGACAACCGGGTGGAGTTCGGCGTCTGGGGCGGCATGACCGAGCGGGAGCGGCGCGCGCTGCTGCGCCGCCGGCCGATGATCACCTCGTGGCGTCGGCTCCTCGAGACCGCGCGCGAGGAGTACGAGCGCGACATCCACGGAGACGAGGAGTTCCGGGTCGCCGGCTGAACACGTGTCGGCACACGTGGCGCAACACGTGTGGACGACCCGAGGTCGGCACCTTCGACACCGCCGCATCCGCAAGCAACGCCATCGCGCGCGCACGTCACCGCCCGCCGGGGCCGGGAGTCAGGCCCGGGTCCCGGCGGGGTGGTGACGAGACGTCGGGCGGTGGGTCACCGCGGTCCGGATCACCCGGGCCCGCGGGTCCGGCCCGGCCGCGAGGTCAGCCGGAGCCCAGGCTCTCGCCGATGACGCGCAGACCCGCCAGGTCGTGCACGTCTCCGGGCAGCGCCGGGACCTCGGTCACCCGTACCTCGGGGTGGATCGACGTGAAGCGGGTCCGCATGCGCTCCTCGCGGTCGATCACCCGCAGCCGCTCGGCGTGCAGCGTGAGCAGTCCCGCGACCAGCCGCAGATCGGCGGGCTGCGGTGCGTCGTCGGCCGAATCCCCGTCGCCGGGGTCGTCGAGGTCGTCGGCCCGCTCGGTCAGCGACTCCGCCGCCGCCAGGCTCCGCTCCGCGGACAGCCGCCCCGCGCTCGTGGCGTGCACCCGGTTGAGCACCAGGCCGGCCAGCGGCATGCGCTCGGTGCCGAGCCGGTCGACGAAGTACGCGGCCTCGCGCAGCGCGTCCTTTTCCGGCGCGGCGACCACCAGGAACGAGGTGCCCCGGGCCTGGAGCAGCTTGTAGGTCGCGTCGGCCCGCTTGCGGAAGCCGCCGAAGGTGGTGTCGAGCGCGGCCACGAAGGTCTGGATGTCGGTCAGCAGGTGGGCGCCGACCACCTTGCTCAGCGCGCCGGTCATCATCCCCATGCCCGCCGACAGGAACTTCAGCGCGCCGCGTCCGCCGACCTTGGCGGGGGCGGACAGTATCCGGATCAGCCGGCCGTCCAGGAACGAGCCGAGACGCTGGGGGGCGTCCAGGAAGTCGAGGGCGGAGCGACTCGGCGGGGTGTCCACCACGATCAGGTCCCACTCGCCGGTCGCGTGCAACTGGCCCAGCTTCTCCATCGCCATGTATTCCTGCGTGCCGGCGAAGCTGGAGGACAACGACTGGTAGAAGGGGTTGTCGAGGATCTGCTGCGCGCGCTCGGGGTCGGCGTGTTGTTCGACGATCTCGTCGAACGTGCGCTTCATGTCGAGCATCATCGCGTGCAGGCTGCCGCCCTTGGTCTCGTCGACGTCGACGACCCGTCGGGGCGTGTTGTCCAACTCGGTCAGCCCCATCGACTGGGCCAGTCGGCGCGCCGGGTCGATGGTCAGCACCACCACGTCGCGACCACGTTCGGCCGCGCGCAGCCCGAGCGCCGCGGCCGTGGTGGTCTTGCCCACGCCGCCGGAGCCGCAACACACCAGGATGCGGGTGCCCGGGTCGTCGAGCAGCGCGTCGATCTCCAGCCTGTTCATGCCATCCCCTGCTCGCGCAGCGCTTCGGCGAGGCGGTACAGACCGCCCAGATCCATCCCGTCGGCCAGCAGCGGCAGTTCGTAGACCGGCAGATCCAGGCCGCGGACCAGGGCCCGGCCGGTGCTCTCCAACTCGATCCGGCTCGCGTGCTCGTCGGCTTCGCCGAGCAGCGAGGCGACCAGCGGCCGGGTGGGCTTGATCCCGCCGGCGAGCAGCCCGGCCTCGAGCAACTCGGGCGTCAGCCGCCGGCCGGTGTCGCTCTCGTCCTCGGCCTGGAGCGGCGGGCGGGCCATGTTGATCACCACACCGCCGGTGGGCAGGCCCGACGCGCGCAGTTCGGCGACACCGTCCACGGTCTCCTGGACCGGCATCTCCTCGAGCAGGGTGACCAGGTGCACCGCGGTCTGCGCCGAGCGGATCACCCCCATCACCGCCTCGGCCTGGGTGTGGATCGGACCGAACCGGGCCAGCCCGGCCACCTCGGTGTTGACGTTGAGGAAGCGCGCGATGCGCCCGGTCGGCGGCGCGTCCATCACCACCGCGTCGTAGGCGAACGCCCCCTGCACCCGCCGCCGGGCCGACTCGCACGCCTTCCCGGTCAGCAGCACGTCGCGCAGACCGGGCGCGATGGTGGTGGCGAAGTCGATCGCGCCCAGCTTCTTCAGGCCCTTACCGGCCCGGCCCAGGTGGTAGAACATGTCGAGGTATTCGAGCAACGCCTCCTCCGGGTCGATCGCGAGCGCGTACACCTCGCCACCACCCGGGGCGACCGCGATCCTGCGGTCCTCGTAGGGCAGATGCGGACAGTCGAAGAGCTGCGCGATGCCCTGCCGTCCCTCGACCTCGACCAGCAGCGTGCGCCGCCCGCCGGTGGCCAGCGCCAGGGCGAGGGCGGCGGCCACGGTGGTCTTGCCGGTGCCGCCCTTGCCGCTGACCACGTGCAGGCGCACGCCCTCCCAATCGGCGTCGCCGTCGGTCGTGCGTGCGCCCGCCGGCCACGTGGTCACGGCAGCCGCCCGGCGGGACGGGGCGGCGCGCTCGGCTCGGGGCGGCGGCATGCCCGGATCCCTGCCCTCGAAGGCTTGCGCCATTCGGCCGCACGCGTGCAACCACCGGACCCGTGTGACCTCGCACCCAAACTCACGAGTCGAGCCTAACCACCCGCTCCCCGCCCGGTCGGAGGTGATCCCCCCGGGGTGACCCGCGTCACGTCACCGTCGACCGAACGGCGTAGCGCGCTTCCTTGTACGCCCCCGTCTCCAGGATGTCCCCGAGCACCCGCGCGGCCTCGACCACGTCGGCGTGTCCGATGTAGAGCGGGTTGAAGCCGAAGCGCAGCACGTCCGGCGGTCGCACGTCGCCGATCACCCCGCGGTCGATCAGCGCCGCCATCACCGCGTGCGCCTCGGAGTGGCGCACCGCGACCTGGCTGCCGCGCCGCGCGTGTTCGGTCGGGGTCAGCGTCTCCAGGCCCAGGTCGCCCACGCACGCGATGAACAGGTCGGTCAGCGCCAGGCCCTTGGCCCGCACCTCGGCCATGGACACCCCGTCGTAGGCGTCGAGGGCGGCCTCCAGGGCGAGCATGGACAGCAGCGGGGGCGTGCCGATCCGGGCCCGCTCGATGCCGGGCGCCGGGGCGTAGCCGGCCTCCATGCCGAACGGGTTCGCGTGCCCGTGCCAGCCGGTCAGCGCGGGCTCGAACGCGGCGATGTGCCGCTCGGCGACGTAGACGAACGCAGGCGCGCCGGGCCCGCCGGACAGGTACTTGTAGCCGCACCCCACCGCGAGGTCCACCTCGTGCGCGTCCAGGTCGATCGGGAACGCGCCCGCGGAGTGGCACACGTCCCACAGGGCCAACGCACCGGCGGCGTGCGCGGCGGCGGTCAGGCCGGGCAGGTCGCGCAACTCGCCGCTGCGGTAGTCGACGTGGTTGTACGCGATCACCGCGATCGTGTCGCCGTCCGCGCGCAACACCTCGGCCGCCTCGCCGACCGGCACCCGGCGCACCTCGGCACCGAGCAGGCCGGCGATCGAGTCGGCCAGGTAGAGGTCGGTCGGGAAGCTGTCCGGGTCGGCCAGCACCACGGTGCGCCCCGGGCGCAGCCGCAGCGCGCCCGCGATCGCGTTGAAGATCTGTACCGACGTCGAGTCGCCGCAGACCACCCGGCCGGGCGCGGCGCCGATCAGCGCGCCGATCCGGTCGCCGATCCGCGCGGGCGCGCCCCACCAGTCGTTGGCGTTCCAGGACCGGATCAGGTCCGTGCCCCACTGCCGGTGCACCGCGTCCCGCAGCGCCTCGGGTACGCCGGCGGGCAGCGCGCCGAGCGAGTTGCCGTCGAGGTAGATCACACCCTCCGGCAGCAGGAACCGCTGGCGCACGTGCGCCAGCGGATCGGCGGCGTCGAGCGCCGCCGCGGTGGTGCTCCGCCCGGCCGCGAGGCCGGCGGTCGAGCGTTGGTCCGCCGAATCGTCGGCGACCGTGTTCAACGAGGAATCCGACATGCTCCACCAGTCTTTCGATGAATCAGGACTTCGATGGTTCGACCAAGGTGCGCATGGTCCACAACTCGGGAAAAACGCGCACGCGTACGGTCTGTGCCAACCAAGAAGCACCGGCCGAACCGCCCGTTCCCGGTCGGTTCCCCAGCGCTCGCAGTGTGGCGGCCAGATGCCGCTCGCGCCAGCGGGTCCAGCGCTCGGAGATGTCGGTCAACACCTCGCCGAGAGCGACCAGATCGCGCACCCCGTCGGTGTAGGCGCCCGCCCACGCGCGTTCGACGTCCTCCGTCGGCTCGTAGGGCCGGCTCGGGTCGGACCGCCCGCTCGCGGCCTCGCACAGGCCCCGCCGGGCGAGCAGGTCCAGCGCGTGGTCGTACAGGCTCGGCGCCCGCAACGCCCGATCCAGTTCCGCGTGCACGTCCGGGGTGCCCACGTAGCCCCGCAGCACCCCCGCGCGCTTGATCCCGAGCAGGAACTCCAGGTGCCGGTACAGGTACGACTGGAAGCCGGACGCCTCGCCCAACTCCTCGCGGAACGCGCCGAACTCGCCGGGGGTGAGCGTGGCGAGCAGGTCCCACGTGGACACCAGCACGTCCAACTCGCGCACGCTGCGCCGCAGCGTGTCGGTCGCGCCCGCCACGTCGTCGGCGTCGAGCCGCTCGCCCGCGATCGTCCATTCGTGCCGGAGCAGCGCGAACAACAACTCCATCACCTGGGACGCGATCAGGAACGACATCTCGGCGGGCACGTCGGTGCGGGTGCGCTGGAGGGACAGCAGGGTGTCGAGTCTCGCGTAGTCCGCGTAGGGGATCGCGCCGGCCGGTCGCACGTTTGGCGGGTGGACGCCGTGCGCGGGTTCGTTTCGGGGCGTCGGTGCGCCGATCGCCATGCGTCCACCTCTCGCGCCGGGCCCGCCGGGGGCCGGTCGGGGAGTGCCCACATGCAATCGTGCGACGGCTCGGTTGGGAATGGGCGTCGAACCTCGGAACGGCCGATTCGGTTTACGCTCGCAACGTGTCGGACGACATACCCTCACGATCGTGAACGGAGGGCGAACATGGACGCGATCGACCGCAGACTGCTCGCCGAACTGCAACGCGACGCCCGGACCTCGCTCAACGAACTGTCCCGGCGGATCAACCTCTCCGCGCCGGCGGTGGCCACCCGGGTGCGCCGACTCGAACACAGCGGCGTGATCACCGGCTACCACGCGCACGTGGACCCGGCGGCGGCCGGCCGCGGCGTGGTCGCCCTGGTCCGGATGAACTGCTACGGCCCGGGCTGTCTGCTGCGCCGCGACGCGGACACGGTGCGCGAATGGCCCGAGGTGCTCCAGGTGCACCGGGTCACCGGCGACGCGTGTTGCCTGCTGATGGTCGCGGTCGCCACCATGGTCGACTTCCAGGTGCTCATCGACCGGCTCGCCGAGCACGGCAAACCCTCCAGCACGATGGTGTTGTCCTCGCCGGTGGCGTGGCGCCCCGTCGAACCGCCGGACGTGTCGGTCTAAAGTCTGGACCCATGACGAAGTGGGAATACGTGACCGTCCCCCTGCTGGTGCACGCGACCAAGCAGATTCTGGACAACTGGGGCGACGACGGCTGGGAACTCGTCCAGGTGGTGCCGGGTCCGAACCCGGAGAGCCTGGTGGCCTACATGAAGCGGGCGAAGCAGGTGGCGGCGTGAGCGAGGTACACCCCGAACAGCGCATCACCGACCTGGGCCTGACGCTGCCCGGCGTGGTGCCCCCGGTCGCGGCCTACGTGCCCGCGGTCCGCACCGGCAATTACATCCACACCTCCGGCCAGCTGCCGATGATCGAGGGCAAGCTGCCCGCGACCGGCAAGGTCGGCGCCGAGGTCACCGCCGAGGAGGCGAAGGAGCTCGCGCGGCAGTGCGCGCTCAACGCGCTCGCGGCGGTCAAGGCCGAACTCGGCGACCTCGCGCTGGTGCGCCGGGTGGTCAAGGTGGTCGGCTTCGTGGCCAGCGCCCCCGACTTCACCGGGCAGCCCGGCGTGATCAACGGCGCCAGCGAACTGCTCGGCGAGGTCTTCGGCGAGGCCGGCCGGCATGCGCGCAGCGCGGTCGGCGTGGCGGTGCTGCCGCTCGACGCCCCCGTCGAGGTGGAGATCCTCGTCGAGGTGGTCTGACCCGAACGGCGCGCGTCCCCGCCGAGGTACGCACGGAGCGGACCCGCACCCGAAAGGGGCGGGTCCGCTCGGTTTCGGGGGGTCAGGGATGGAACTTGACTCGGTCAGGCGTACGATCCGGCGCATGGCCGAAACGGGGAGTACGCAAGCCGGGAGCGCCCAGCCGGGCATGCCCGCGTCCTGGACCGAGCGGGCCCGCGCGATCATCGCCGGCGAGGCCGAACCGGTGCCCCCGCGCCGCGCGGCGACCGTGGTGCTGCTGCGCGACCGTCCCCGAGGGCCCGAGGCGTACCTGCTGCGCCGGCACACCACGATGAAGTTCGCGGCCGGGATGTACGCCTTCCCCGGCGGCGGGGTCGACCCCCGCGACGCGGACCACTCGCCCGCCTGGGCCGGACCCGAACCCGCCGAGTGGGCCGAACGGCTGGGCACCACGGTCGCCGAGGCCCGCGCGATCGTGTGCGCGGCGGTCCGGGAGACCTTCGAGGAATCCGGCGTGCTGCTCGCCGGGCCCGACCCGACCACCGTCGTCTCGGATACGACCGGCGCCGACTGGGAGGCCGACCGCGCCGCGCTGGTGGCCCGCGAGCGCACCTTCACCGAGTTCCTGGCCGGCCGCGACCTGGTGCTGCGCTCCGACCTGCTCGGCGCGTGGGCGCGCTGGATCACCCCGGAATTCGAGGACCGGCGCTACGACACGTGGTTCTTCGTCGCCGCGCTGCCCGCCGGCCAACGCACCCGCGACGTCTCGGGCGAGGCGGACCGGGTCACCTGGGCCCGCCCCGCCGACGCGCTGGCCCAACACCGCGCGCAGGAGATGGCGATGTTGCCGCCCACCATCGACACGCTGCGCCACCTGGCCGAACTCGCCGACCCCGCCGCCGCGCTGGCCGCCGCCGCGGACCGCGAGATCAGCCCGATCATGGCGCGGGGCCGTTTCGACGGAGACCGCCTCGTGCTCGAATGGCCCGGCATCGCGGACCCGTTCGGTCTGCGCTGACCCCGCGTCGGTGCCCCGGGGGCCGATACGCGACGATCCACTGTTCGGTCCCGGGCACCCGAGGTACAGGATGGCGACCATGAACGCACAGCCCCTGCCCGGCAACCCCCGCACGAGCATCGGCGGACCCGCGAGCGCGCGGGTGACCTGTCTGCTCGCGCCCAACCCGAGCGTGATGTCGCTCGACGGCACCAACACGTGGATCGTGGCCGAGCCCGGCGCGGACACCGCCGTGGTGATCGATCCGGGCCCCGACGACGAGGGCCATCTGCGCGCGATCGTCGCCGCGGTCGAGGCCGAGGGCCGCCGGGTGGGCCGGATCCTGCTCACCCACGGCCACCCCGATCACTCGGCGGGCGTGGCGGGCCTGAAGGCGCTCACCAACGCGGTGGTGCACGCGGTCGACCCGCAGTGGCGCTACGGCGGCGAGGGCCTGATCGACGGGCAGGTGATCGACGACGGCGGGCTCGATCTGCGCGTGCTGGCCACACCCGGCCATTCGGGTGACTCGGTGTGCTTCGTGGTGGCCGAGGACCGGTTCGTGATCACCGGCGACACCGTGCTCGGCCGCGGCACCACCGTGGTCGCGCATCCCGACGGCCGCCTGAGCGACTACCTGGACTCGCTGCGCCGGCTGCGCGCGCTGGCCGAATCCGGCGAGATCACCGCCGTACTGCCCGCGCACGGCCCGATCCTGGACGACGCGGCCGGCGTGCTCGACTTCTACCTGGCGCATCGGGCGGCCCGGCTGGCCCAGGTCGAGGCCGCGGTCGCCGCGGGTGACACCACCGCCGAGGAGGTCGTCCGGCGGGTCTACGCCGACGTGGACCGGGACGTGTGGTGGGCCGCCGAGTTGTCGGTCCGCGCCCAGCTGGAGTATCTGGCCGAGCGCACCGACGCCTGAGCGCACCGCAGCCCGAACGACCGTGGGCCCGCCGACGGCGGGCCCACGGGTCGATGTGTACGAAGTGCTAGCGCGAGCGGCGCGACAACCGCTCGACGTCCATCAGGACCACCGCACGCGCCTCCAGCCGCAGCCAGCCCCGGCTCGCGAAGTCGGCCAGCGCCTTGTTGACCGTCTCCCGCGAGGCGCCGACCAGCTGGGCCAGCTCCTCCTGGGTGAGGTCGTGCGCCACGTGGATGCCCTCGTCGGCCGGCACGCCGAACCGGCGGGACAGGTCGAGCAGCGCCTTGGCCACGCGGCCGGGCACGTCGGAGAAGACCAGGTCGCCCAGGCTCTCGTTGGTCCGCCGGAGCCGACGGGCTATCGCCCGCAGCAGTGCCGCGGCGACCTTGGGCCGACCGGTCAGCCACGGCTGCAGGTCGGAGTGGCCCAAGCCGAGCAGCCGCACGTCGGTCAGCGCGGTCGCGGTCGCCGTACGCGGTCCGGGGTCGAACAGCGACAACTCGCCGAACATCTCGCCCGGGCCGAGCACCGCGAGCATGTTCTCCCGGCCGTCGTTGGAGCTGCGGTGCAGCTTGATCTTGCCCTCGATCACCACGTAAAGCCGGTCGCCCGGGTCACCTTCGTGGAAGAGCGAATCCCCGCGCTCGAGCCCGACCTCCGTCATGGAGGCCCGCAGCTCGGCGGCGTCCTCATCTTCGAGCGCCGCGAACAGCGGAGCCCGCTGCAAAACGTCGTCCACGAGGTTCCTCCTAGGCCGGCCTGGTCGACACCAATGAAGCCGGACGGTCAAACAGTGCGATCGGTCACAGTCTGACGCACCGGTACCCGCAATCATCACGCGGGGTGGCCTGGATCACGAACGGGCGGATCCACAGTAACCGGACATGTCGCTCCTGTGATCGAGCGTGTGCGGACTGCTCGACCGTAGTGCCCGCACATCTGCGTACTCTGGCCGGGTGTCGAGCAACGTGACGGAGCCCGCGCCGCGCGGGTCGCGGAGCACCGCGAAGGTCGTGAAAGCCACAAAAGCCGGGAAGGGCGAGTCCCGCCTGGCTCTGGTGCGCCGTGCGCGCCGGATCAACCGCGAACTGGGCGAGATATACCCGGGCGCGCACTGCGAACTCGACTACGGCGACGCGTTCCAGTTGCTGGTCGCCGTGGTGTTGTCCGCGCAGACCACCGACCGCCGGGTCAACACGGTCACCCCGGCGCTGTTCGCCCGCTTCCCCGACGCCGCCGCGATCGCGGCGGCGGAGCCCGCGGAGTTGGAGTCGATCATTCAGCCGACCGGGTTCTTCCGGGCCAAGACCCGCTCGGTACAGGGCCTGGCCCAGGCGCTCCTGGACCGCTACGCCGGCGAGGTGCCGGGGCGGCTCGCCGACCTCGTCACCCTGCCGGGGGTCGGCCGCAAGACCGCCAACGTGGTGCTCGGCGAGGTCTTCGACGTCCCCGGGATCACCGTCGACACCCACTTCGGGCGACTGGCCCGCCGCTTCGGGTGGACCACCGACGACGATCCGGTCCGGATCGAGAAGGAGGTCGGCGCGCTCTTCCCGCGCCGCGACCTGACCCTGATCTCGCACCGGGTGATCTTCCACGGCCGCCGGGTGTGCCACGCCCGCCGGCCCGCCTGCGGGGCGTGCGCGATCGCGCCGCTGTGTCCGGCCTACGGCGAGGGCGAGACGGACCCGATCAAGGCCCGGGCCCTGCTCAAGTACGAGATGGCCGGACAACCCGGCCAACGGCTCAAGCCGCCGGCTAAACCGGTGCTGGCCCAACCGACCGAGCAGGCCGAGCCGACGCAGGACGCACCGAAAGCACCGCAAGACGAGGGGGACGCCGGGTGACGCAGACCGGGACCGGGATCCAGACGTGGGCCGAGGCCGACCTGCCGGAGTGGCTGCGCCCGGTGGCGCGCACCGCCCGGTCGGTCAGCCCCGAACAGCTCAGCCGCTTCCTGCCGCCCGCCGAGGGCGGCCGGCGCTCCGCCGTACTGATCCTGTTCGGCGAGGGCCCCGAGGGACCCGATCTGCTGCTGCTCCAGCGTGCCGCGACGCTGCGCTCGCACGCGGGCCAGGCGGCCTTCCCCGGCGGCTCGGTGGATCCGGGCGACGACGGGCCCGAGGGCACCGCGCTGCGCGAGGCGCAGGAGGAGGTCGGGCTCGACCCCGCCGGGGTGCGGATCTTCGGCCGACTGCCCGATCTGTACATCCCGGTGAGCAACTTCGTGGTCACGCCCGTGCTCGCCTGGTGGCATCGGGAGAGCGAGGTGGCCCCGGGCGCGCCGGAGGAGGTCGCGCGGGTGTTGCGGGTGTCCATCGCCGAACTCGCCGACCCGGCCAACCGGGTCCGGCTGCGGCATCCCGGCGGCCACCTGGGACCGGCGTTCGAGGTGCAGGACCTGGTGGTCTGGGGCTTCACCGCGGGGCTGATCGACCGAGTGCTGCACCACACCGGCTGGGAGCGGCCGTGGGACCCCCGGCGTGAGATCACCCTGTCCGACGCCGAGGACCGACTGGCCCGGCGCGGCTTCGACCCCTACGAGGAGACCGCCTCCGAACCCGAGGCCCGGGACTGATCGGCGCGCAGGCCCTGTCCGACGGATTCCGGCGCGGCCTCGGCGGCATCGATACGACGCCCCGCCGGCCCCGGCGGGGCAGCGCGCCGGCGGGGTGTCGACAGGGGCTGTGTACGGCTGTGTCACCGGTGTTCGACGAACCGGCACGGCTGCGGACAGCGCGGGCTCGCACGTGAGAACGTGAGCGCGTGAATGTCCTGGACCTGTTGCTGCTCGCCGCCGCGGTGGCCTTCGCCATCTCCGGATACCGGCAGGGCTTCATCGTCGGCGTGCTCTCGTTCCTGGGCTTCATCGGCGGCGGCGTGTTCGGCATGTGGCTGGTGCCCTCGCTGCTGAACCGATTCGAGCCGGGGCTCGGGCCCTCGATCGCGGCGATCTGCGTCGTGCTCGTGCTGGCCACCGCGCTCCAGGCGTTGACCACCGCGGCCGGCAACCGGCTGCGCCGCCGACTCACCTGGCGACCGGCGCGCCTGGTGGACGCGGCGGGCGGCGCGATCGTGAGCGTGTGCGCGCTGTTGATCGTGGTGTGGCTGATCGGCTCCTCCGTCGCGGGCGCGTCGATGCCCACCGTCTCGCGGGAGGTGCGCTCGTCCCAGGTGCTCGGCGGTGTGCAGAAGGTGTTGCCCCGGGGCGCGGACACGTGGTTCTCCTCGTTCGGCAACCTGCTCGACCGCAACGGCTTCCCGCAGGTGTTCAGTCCGTTCGTGCGCGAGGACATCCCGCAGGTGCCGCCGCCGGACCCCAAGTTGTTGTCGATGCCCGCGGTCCGGGAGAGCCAGGACAAGATCGTCAAGATCGTCGGCACCGCGAAGAGTTGCGGCAAGGTGATCGAGGGCTCCGGCTTCGTCTACGCGCCGCAGCGGGTGATGACCAACGCCCACGTGGTCGGGGGGGTGCGCAAGCCGAACGTGCAGATCGGCGGCGAGGGCCGGGAGTACCCGGCGGAGGTCGTGCTCTACGACTGGAAGCGCGACATTGCCGTGCTCAAGGTGCCCGGACTCAAGGCCACCCCACTGCTGTTCGAGCCCAAGGTGGAGAGCGGCGCGGACGCGATCGTGGCCGGCTTCCCGGAGAACGGCGGCTTCCACGTCGAGGCCGCGCGCGTGCGGGCCCGGATCCAGGCCGGCGGTCCGGACATCTACAAGCGCGGCACGGTCAGTCGCGACGTCTACTCGCTCTACGCGAAGGTCCGCCAGGGCAACTCCGGCGGACCGCTGATCTCGCCGAACGGCAAGGTCGCCGGGGTGATCTTCGCCAAGTCGCTCGACGACGAGTCCACCGGATACGCGCTCACCGTCGAGGAGGTCCGCGCGGACGCCGAAGCCGGGGCGGTCGCCGACCGCCCCGTGGACACCCAGAGTTGCGCGATGTGACGTCGAACCGACGGGCCGCCGGAGCGCGGCGGCTCGTGACCGGTCAGCGGGGGAAGCGCAGACGCAACGTCAACCAGCGCGCTCGCCGGCGCAATATCCCCATCAGCCCCGGGAAATGATCCCCCCGGTCGGCAACCGCGCCGGCCGGCGCCCCTCGCTCGTGCTCGAACCCTTGGGTACCGGTGGTGTGGATCTCAACCATGAGGGTCTCTGCCGTCTCCGACCGGGTGTCCCCGGCCCCCGCCGCCATGCTCGGAGCGCTGTACGTCCGGCTCATACGGGGGCGCCTACCCGGGCCACCGACGGCGTAATCGCGCCGCCCGCCGGGCCGGAAACGATTCCCGAGCCCACTCGGGGCGATCTGTACGGAAGTGTCGGATATGCCCATCGAGATCACACAACGAAGGCCCGAAAGCGCTGTCGGAACTTCAACGCTCGGGTTCCGGATCCTTCAACCAGCCCAGCAGTTCCTCGGTGAACATCGCGGGTTGTTCCTCGTGCGGGAAGTGCCCGACGCCGTCCAGCAGTCGCCAGCGGTACGGCGCCTCCACGTAGCGCCCGGAACCGGCCGCGGTGCGCGGCAGGATCACCGGGTCGAGGGCGCCGTGCAGATGCAGCGTGGGCACCTCGACGGGAGCCTTCATCCGGGTCGAGTACTGGATGCCGTCCGGGCGCGGGATGGAGCGGATCAGCCACCGGTAGTGTTCGGCCGCGCAGTGCGCGGTGCCCGGCACCAGCATCGCCTGGCGATAGCGGGTGAACGACTCGTCCACCGGCCGGCCCGGCGCCGACCACGCGCGCAGCATGTCGCCCACCATCGCCGCGTCGTCGCGGATCAGTTGCCGCTCGGGCACCCACGGCCGCTGGAAGCCGAAGATGTGCGAACTCGCCGCCATCTGATGACGGTCCGTCAGCAGCGCGCCGCGCAGTCGCCGGGGGTGCGGCATCGACACCGCGACCAGTCGGCGGACCACCTTGGGCCGCAACACCGCGGCGGTCCACCCCAGATAGGCGCCCAGGTCGTGGCCGACCACGATCGCGTCCGGCTCGCCGAGCGAGCGGATCACCCCGGTCACGTCCAGGGCCAGGGTGATCGGGTCGTAGCCGCGCGGGGTGCGGTCGCTGCCGCCGTAGCCGCGCAGGTCCATCGCGACCGCGCGATAGCCGGCCCGGGCCAACGCCTGCATCTGATGCCGCCAGGTCCACCAGAACTGCGGGAATCCGTGCAGCAGCAGCACGACCGGTCCCTCGCCCGTCTCGGCGATGTGGAACCGCGCGCCGTTGGCGGCGATGTCGCGGTGCGTCCAGGGCCCGGCCACGTTGACCACGGTGCTCTCGGGAACCGTCATGCCGAGCAGGGTTGCACACTCGCGATCGCACTCCCGTTTCCGCGCCCGCTTTCCCCGGCCCGGGCGCGCCGCGCGGTCAGCCGACGTTCTTGAGCGTGTTGATCGTGTCCTGGGTGGTGGTGATCGTGCGCTCCGGCGGCCGCACCTTCTTGAACGACACGATCCCGTAGTACCCGAGCCCGCCCGCGAGCAGCAGGTAGAAGCCGCCGACGATCAGGAAGCTCCACGCCACACCCAGACCCAGGGCGTGGATTCCGTACACGACCGCGAAGCTCAGGAAGACGAACGCGAACACTCCGACGAAGGCCGCCGCGCCGAACGCGCCGCCGCCCTTCGCGACGTTGACCACGCTGACCTTGACCTCGCTCTTGGCGAGCGCGATCTCGCTGCGGACCAGGGTGGACATGTCCTTGCTGGCGGACGAGAACAGCTCGCCGAGGGATCGTTGCGCGTCGACGGGCACGTCCTGGGCCGGGGACCTGTCGGTGCCTGCCATGGTCACTCCTCGTACCGGTATGGATAAGCCGAACCCCGATCATGCCCTGCTGCGGTGATGCGTATCCACCGGGGCACGTCGTACGAGTGTTTCGGATGGGAAACGAAGCAATCCGGACTACGCGAGCTTGTCCCGGCGCAGCCTGTCGGCGTCCGTTTGATACACGTCGGGGATACCGTCGCCGTCGTCGTCGCGGTTCTCCTCGGCGCACAGCCGGGCGTAGGTGTTGTTCCGTATCCGCAGTACGACCGTGGCCGCCGCGGCGGACAGCACCGAGCCGACCAGGACCGCGGCCTTCGCCTGTTCGGTCAGCATCGGGTCGTCGGTGAAGGCGAGTTCGCTGATCAGCAGCGACACGGTGAAGCCGATGCCGGCCAGCATGGACATGCCGAACACGTCGGGCCAGGCCAGGTCGTCGCTGAGTTGGGCCCGGGTGAACCGGGCGACCAGCCAGGTGCCGACGAAGATGCCGACCACCTTGCCCGCGATCAGGCCGAGCAGGACGCCGAGCGTGGGCCGATGGGTGAACACGTCGCCGAGCACCGGTCCGGAGACCGCGACACCCGCGGACAGCAGCGCGAAGATCGGCACCGCCAGACCGGCGGAGACCGGCCGGACCAGGTGCTCGACGTGCTCGGCCGGCGAGGTGCGCTCGTCCCGGTCCGGAACCACCCGCATCAGCAGGCCCATCGCCACCCCGGCGACCGTCGCGTGCACCCCGCTCTCGTGCATCAGCGCCCAGGTCACCACCGCGAGCGGTACGTAGAACCACCAGCCGCGCACCCGCCGGCGCTGGAGCAGCCAGAAGACCACGAGCAGCGCGAACGCCCCGGCCAGGGCCAGGAAGTTCACCGAATCGGTGAAGAAGATCGCGATGATCAGGATCGCGCCCAGGTCGTCCACCACGGCCAGGGTGAGCAGGAACGAGCGCAGCGCGGACGGCAGGCTGGTGCCGATCACGGCGAGTACGGCCAGCGCGAAGGCGATGTCGGTCGCGGTGGGGATGGCCCAGCCGTCCGGCGAGCCGCCGCCGGCGTTGACCGCGAAGTAGAACAGCGCGGGGGTGAGCATCCCGCATCCGGCGGCGACCACCGGCAGGATCGCCTGGGCCGGATTGCGCAGGTCGCCGACCACCAACTCGCGCTTGAGTTCGATGCCGGCCACGAAGAAGAAGATCGCGAGCAGTCCGTCGGCGGCCCAGGTGCTCAGCGACAGGTCGAGGTGCAGCGCCGAGGGGCCGAACCGGAAGTCGCGCAGGTCCTGGTAGGCGTCGCTCCACCCGGTGTTCGCCCAGACCACCGCGACCACCGCCGCGATCAGCAGCAGCGCGCCGCCGACCGTTTCGGTGCGCAGCGCGTCGGCGATGAAATTCCGCTCGGCCAGCGTGGACGGACGCCGAAAGAACTTGTTGCGTGGTGCGGACTCGGCACCCACGGGACCTCCAGGTCGGCTGCGGCTCGCGGGCGTATACCGCCCTGCGAAAACGACAAAACAGCGCCGACCAGACTTCCCGGCATGTCTCCCGACGGGGGAGACCCACGACGCGGGAGCGGTCCGACCCGGACCCGGTCCCCATCAGTGTATCGACAAGATTTTCGATTCCGCCGAACCGATCCGGGCCACGGCGGGCATCATGACCCGCCGCGGGCGGCAACACGAGGGCCCCGCACCGAGGTTGCGCTCGGTACGGGGCCCTCGTGTCGCGGCGGGTCGCCGGTCGGTCAGTCCTGTCGGCGCGTCGGCAGCGCGTTCTCCTCGACGGACAGCGCCCGGTTCGCGGCGGGCTTGTTCGGCCCCTGCGCGGCGGTGACGATCGAGTTCCAGTCCGCCGGGGTCTGGCCCACACCCAGTCCCTGGAGCTTGGCGATCACCGCGGGGTCCTGCCCCTCGAGCCAGTCGGTCAGCTGACGGAACGTCACGCAGCGTACGTCGGCCTTGGTGCAGACCGAGGTCACCGTGTCCCGGACGGCGTTCATGTAGATGCCGCCGTTCCAGTCCTCGAAGTGATTCCCGATGAACAGCGGAGCGCGGTTGGTGGTATAGGCGCGCTGGAATCCGTTCATGTAGAACTCGTGGGCCTCTTTCTCCCACGCGTCCTTCTTGGACGGGTCGTATTTACCGTGCCGCTGCCCCTGCTCGTACATGATGTTGTAGTCCATGGAGAGCTGCGACTTGTTCGGGTCACCCGGCCACGGCAGCGACTGCAGCGGGAAGTCCCAGATCCCGGTCTCCTTGCCGCGCTTGGGCCACATCTGAAGACCGCCGGGCGAACTCGCGTCGTAGCGGAAGCCCATCTCCTTGGCCGCCCGCATCAGGTTCGGCTGGCCCTCCAGGCACGGCGCGCGGCCACCGATGAGTTCCTTGCCAGGTGCGTAGTCGAACGGCAGCGGCGGAAGGTCGGCGTAGCCGGTGTTGGTCTTCCAGTTCTGGACGAATTTCACCGCCTGCTCGGTTTCGTTCTTCCAGTCGTCCGGGCTCCAACTCTTGCCGCTCGTGGCGCTGTTGCAGAAGTGGCCGTTGAAGTGCGTACCGACTTCGTTGCCCTTGAGCCAGACCTCGCGCATCTGGATGATCGTGTTGCGCACGGTTTCGTCGGACATGAAGTTGATGTCCGACTGACCCGCGGTGTGCTTCGGCCCGGTATACATAGCTTTCTTCGTCTTCGGGAGCGTGTAGATACCGCTCAGGAAGTACGTCATCTGGGCCTTGTTCGCCTCGGACACCTTCAGGAATTGCGAAACCAGCTTGTTGCCGTCCTCGGCCGCGCCATCCCACGAGAACACGACGAACTGCGGCGGTTTCTCCCCCGGCTTGAGCTTCTCCACCTTGGGCTGGTTCGGCTGGGGACCGGTGTCGGCGGTCGAGCCGTCACCGATCGGTTTGACCGGACCCCTCGGTTTGTCCGATTCCTTACCCGGATCGCTCGGATTTCCGCTGCCAGGGTTCTTTGCAGAGGAGTTGCCGGAATCTTTCCCGTCCTTTGCGAAAACCACGAAACCGATAGCGGCCAGGACTGCGACAACGACGAGCACCGCAGCGCCGCGGACAGTTCGCACAGTTCACCTCTTCCCATGGACATGCCGGACCGGGCTGTATTCCCTATCGATACATACGCACGCCGGGGTCACCCGGTTGCGTGCGTCCCCGGTCCGCTTCCCCGCGTACCCGGGCCGGGATCCATCGGATCGTCCGGGGCGCGTGAGCGCGGACACATCACCGTACGGGGCGTCGGGCCCCGGAAGCGATCCGGCGTCACCCTCCGGTCACGGGTCGGCGCGGAACTCGATCCGCCCGCCGTACATGCCCATCGCACAGGTCCAGTCGACCGTCCCGGGGCGCGGTACGCCCAGGTCGATCGTGGTCTCGCCGGTCACCGGCAGGACCTGCTGCCGGTCGCGCCCGGGCAGCACGAAGCCCCGGGTGCAGCCGGTGGTGTGGTCGGTGCGCAACACCAGGACGGTGGGTACGCCGGCCCGGGCCAGCGCGCGGGCCGGGTGGTAACCCTCGTTCGCCACCCGGACGGTGACCCGCTGTACGCCGTCGGCCCCCGTGCTCGCCGCCGCGTGGTCGACCGCGCCGCGGGCCGCCGGGGTCCACCAGCCGGCCAGACGCAGTCCGGAGCCGACCGTCCACGCGGCCACCACGAGCACCAACACGCCCAGGGCGGTGGTCAGTCGCCCACGCAGCACGCGCCCCGACGCGCCGACCAGCAGACCCAGGACGGTGAACAGCGGGATGGTGCCGAGGACGAAACCGGTCAGGATCGCGGCGCCGCCGAGCGCGTTCCGCGAGGTGACGGCGACCAGTTCGGCGCCCAGCGTCACCCCGCACGGGACGAACACCGTGGCCGCGCCCAGGAGCAGCGGGCCGCGCCCGGCGCCGCGGGCCGAGCCGCGCGGCAACAGCCGACCCACGCCGGGCACGCCGAGCATGGCCAAGCCGAACAGCACCATCAGCGCGGCGGCGAGGAGCATCAGGACCGCCCGGGTGCTCGGCGCCGGTTGGATCGCGCCGCCGAGCAGGCCGAGCAGTGCGCCCAGGACGGCGTGGGCGACCAGCTTCGCGCCCAGGAAGGCGGCCAGCGCGCGGGGGAGCGGGCGGCGCATGGGGGAGGCGGCGCAGTCGGCGGCCTGGGCGGCCTCGACGGATTCGGCGGGTCCGGCGCGATCGGCGGGCCCGGTGGTCGAGGTCGCCCCGCACGGGCGAACCGCGCCGACCAGAAGGCCGCCCTGGACCGCCGCGCAGGACGCGCCGCCCGCGGCGAACCCCGCGCCGAGCCCGGTCGCGAACAGCGTGAGCACCTGCACGGCACCACCCCCACTCCGGGGAGATTACGGGCCATCACACACAGTGTGGAAGGTGCTCGGTGTGAAACATCTGTTTCACCCATATGGGTGCACATTTTACGTTCCGAAAAGGATAGCCTTACTGTGACGAGATAAACACTTAGGGTTAAGTTGGCCTATCCGGCCCGAATACTCTTCTTTCGACCCGCGCGCCGCCACCCCTGCGGCAGCCATGCCCGCCATGACATGACTGACATGACTGACCCCGGAGGACACGGACATGCCCGTTGCCCCTGTCACCACGCCCGCGCCGGTTTCCAGGGCCGCGTCCGCGCGGGCCGATCTCGGCGCCTCGCTGGTGGTTTTCCTGGTCGCCGTGCCGCTCTCCCTCGGCATCGCGCTCGCGGCCGGCGCCCCGCTCGGCGCCGGCATCATCTCGGCCGTGGTCGGCGGCATCGTGGTCGGTCTGCTCGGCGGCGCGCCGCTCCAGGTGAGCGGCCCCACCGCGGGCCTGACGGTGATCGTGGCCGGTCTCGTACAGAACTACGGCTGGCGGGTGACCTGCCTGGTCACCGTCGGCGCCGGCCTGCTGCAGATCCTGCTCGGCGTGGCCAGGGTGGCCCGGGCCACCCTCGCCCTGTCGCCGGCCGTCGTACACGGCGTCGTGGCCGGCATCGGCGTGGTGATCGCGCTGGCCCAACTGCACGTGGTCCTGGGCGGCGCGCCACAACGATCGGCCTGGGAGAACCTGCGCGAACTGCCCCGTCAGATCGCCGACCTGCACACCCCCGCGGTCGCCGTCGGGGTGATCACCCTGGCCCTGCTGCTCGGTTGGCCGCTGCTCGGCCGACTGCCCGGTCGCGGCGCGGCGTT
Organism: Embleya australiensis; assembly: GCF_051903075.1. Lineage (NCBI taxonomy): Bacteria > Bacillati > Actinomycetota > Actinomycetes > Kitasatosporales > Streptomycetaceae > Embleya > Embleya australiensis. The sequence goes on along the minus strand of NZ_CP182422.1, from coordinate 3,514,803 downwards.
GCGCCGGGTGCCGGCGCCGCTGGTCGCGGTCTCGGCGGCCACCGCGTGCGCGAGCGTGCTGCACCTGGACGTGGCCCGGGTGGACCTGTCCTCGGTCGTGTTCACCACCCCGGTACTGCCTCCGTCGGGCGCGTGGGGCGCGATCGTGGTCGGCGCGGTCAGCGTGGCGCTGGTCTCCGGGATGGAGTCGCTGCTCTCGGCCGCGGCGGTCGACCGGCTGCACGACGGGCCGCGAGCCCGACTCGATCGCGAACTGATCGGCCAGGGCGTGGGCAACGTGGTCTCCGGTGCGATCGGCGGCTACCCGGTCACCGGCGTGGCGATCCGCTCGGTGACCAACGTGCGGGCAGGCGCGGTCACCCGGGCCGCGACGATCCTGCACGGGGTGTGGGTGATGGTGTTCGTGGCCCTGCTCGGCGCGCTCGTCGAGCGCATCCCGCTGGCGGTGCTGGCCGCCCTGGTGATGGCGGTCGGCCTCCAGATGGTCAGCCTCGCGCACATCCGGCACGTACACCGCCACCGCGAATTCCCGGCGTACGCCGCGACGATCGCGGGGGTGATCCTGGCCGGGGTGCTCCAGGGTGTGCTGCTCGGCGTGGTGGTCGCGGTGTGCACCGCGCTGTACCGGCTCAGCCGCAGCACCGTGCGGGTCCACCCCGGCGACGGCGTCCTGCACGTGGAGGTGCACGGCTCGCTCACCTTCCTGTCGGTGCCGCGACTGTCGCGCGTGCTCGCCAAGTTGCCGCCCGGGGAGCACGTGGTGGTGGACATGACGGTGGACTACCTCGACCAGGCCGCGTTCGAGGCCGTGCACTCGTGGCGCGCCGGCTACCTCGCGCGCGGGGGTCGGGTGGACATCGAGGAGATCCACGACGGTTGTTACGAGCGGGCCGCGGGCGGCACCCCGGGGCCCCGGCGGTCCCGACTGACCCCGTCGCCGCGCTGGTTCGCGCCGTGGTGGCACTGGCAGCGCGCGTGTCCGCGCGAGGACGGCACCGCGTCCCAGGCCCTGGTGGCCGGTGCCCGCGAGTTCCGGCAGCGCACCGCGCCCCTGGTCCAGCCGTTCCTGGAACGCCTCGCGCTGGAGGGGCAAAAACCCGCGCAACTGTTCATCACCTGCGCCGATTCGCGGATCGTGCCGAACCTGATCACCGCGAGCGGTCCCGGCGACCTGTTCACCGTGCGCAACGTCGGCAACCTGGTGCCGCCCGGCGACACCGCCCGGGTCGAGCCGGGCACGGGCGACGCGTCGGTGGGCGCGGCCATCGAGTACGCGGTGTCGGTGCTCGGGGTGCGCAGCATCACCGTGTGCGGGCACTCCGGGTGCGGGGCGATGAAGGCGCTGCTCGACAAGGTCGGCACGGTGCCCGACGCCGGATCGGGTCCCGGTGCCACGCCGCACCTGGACCGCTGGCTGCGCCACGGCGACGCGTCGCTGGCCCGCTTCGCCGCCGAGCCCGCGCCGACCGTGACCGGTCATACCGTGCCGCCGGTGGAGCAGTTGTGCCTGACCAACGTGGTCCAGCAACTGGACAACCTGCTCGACCACACGGTGGTCGCGCAGGCGGTGGCGGCGGGCCGGCTGCGGTTGTTCGGGCTCTACTTCGACCTCGCATCCGCGCAGATGTACCTCTACGACGCGGTGCGCGGCGACTTCGGTCCGGTGGACGCGGAACGGGCCGAGTCCGGGGCGCTCCCGCAGGCCGTCCCGACGAGCGCCGAAGATCACACTTTTCCGGCGCTCAATCCCGGATAGCCGGCCCGCATGCTCGCGCGGTCGGCCACGATGCACGCTGTGCATCGGAGTGGTCTAAACCAATCTCCGTGCTCCTCTTGCCGGCTCGGGCCGGTCCCTGATGAGCTACGGCAGAGAAGAGACCGCAGCCGCACGGAGGAGTACGCGTGAGCAACGCAGACCGGAACACGGGAGACAAGGCCGGCGAGGCACTGTCGAACCTGCTGCGCGAGGAGCGCCGCTTCGCACCTCCGCCCGCGCTCGCGGCCGACGCCAACGTCAAGGCCGACGCGTACGAACGGGCGGAGGCCGATCGGCTCGGCTTCTGGGCCGAGCAGGCCCGGCGGCTCGACTGGGCGGTCGAGCCGCAGGAGACGCTGGACTGGTCGACACCCCCGTTCGCGAAGTGGTTCGCCGACGGCAAGCTGAACGTGGCCTACAACTGCGTCGACCGGCACGTCGAGGCGGGCCACGGCGACCGGGTCGCGATCCACTTCGAGGGCGAGCCGGGCGACACCCGCACGCTCACCTACGCCGACCTCAAGCGCGAGGTCTCCAAGGCGGCCAACGCGCTGACCTCGCTGGGCGTCGAGGCCGGCGACCGGGTGGCGATCTACCTGCCGATGATCCCGGAGGCGGTGATCTCGATGCTCGCGTGCGCGCGCATCGGCGCCCCGCACTCGGTGGTCTTCGGCGGCTTCTCCGCGGACGCGGTCTCGTCACGTGTCACCGACAACGACGCGCGGATCGTGATCACCGCCGACGGCGGCTACCGGCGCGGCAAGCCGTCGGCGCTCAAGCCCGCCATCGACGAGGCCCTGACGTCCTGCCCGGACGTGCGCAACGTGCTGGTCGTGCGGCGCACCGGCGGCGACGTCGCGTGGACCGAGGGCCGCGACATCTGGTGGCACGACCTGGTCGACGCGCAGTCGGAGGAGCACGAGCCGCAGCCGTTCGACGCCGAGCACCCGCTGTTCATCCTGTACACGTCGGGCACCACCGGTAAGCCCAAGGGCATCCTGCACACCTCCGGCGGCTACCTGACCCAGGCGAGCTACACCCACCACGCGGTCTTCGACCTCAAGCCCGAGACCGACGTGTACTGGTGCACCGCCGACATCGGCTGGGTCACCGGGCACTCCTACATCACCTACGGCCCGCTCTCCAACGGCGCCACCCAGGTCATGTACGAGGGCACACCCGACACCCCGCACCAGGGCCGCTGGTGGGAGATCGTGGCGAAGTACGGGGTCACCATCCTGTACACCGCGCCCACCGCGATCCGCACGTGCATGAAGTGGGGCGACGACATCCCCGCCAAGTTCGACCTGTCCTCGCTGCGCATCCTGGGCAGCGTCGGCGAGCCGATCAACCCCGAGGCGTGGATCTGGTACCGCGAGCACATCGGCGCCGGGAAGACCCCGATCGTGGACACCTGGTGGCAGACCGAGACCGGCGCGATCATGATCAGCCCGCTGCCGGGCGTCACCTCCACCAAGCCGGGCTCCGCGCAGCGCGCGCTGCCGGGCATCTCGGCCAAGGTCGTCGACGACACCGCGACCGAGGTCGGCAACGGCGGTGGCGGCTACCTGGTCCTGGACCGGCCGTGGCCGTCGATGCTGCGCACCATCTGGGGCGACGACCAGCGGTTCAAGGACACCTACTGGTCGCGCTTCGAGGACCTGTACTTCGCCGGCGACGGTGCGAAGAAGGACGACGACGGCGACATCTGGCTGCTCGGCCGGGTCGACGACGTGATGCTCGTGTCGGGCCACAACATCTCCACCACCGAGGTCGAGTCGGCCCTGGTGTCGCACCCCAAGGTCGCCGAGTCGGCGGTGGTCGGCGCGACCGACGCGACCACCGGCCAGGCGATCGTGGCGTTCGTGATCCTGCGCGGCAGCGCCTCGGAGTCGGCCGAACTGGTCGCCGAACTGCGCGAGCACGTCGGCAAGGTGCTCGGCCCGATCGCCAAGCCCAAGCGGATCCTGCCGGTGGCGGAGCTGCCCAAGACCCGCTCCGGCAAGATCATGCGCCGCCTGCTGCGCGACGTGGCGGAGAATCGCACGCTCGGCGACGTCACCACGCTCACCGACTCGTCGGTGATGGACCTGATCTCGTCGCAGCTGCCGTCGGCCCCGACGGAGGACTGAGCGGGACGGAGTGGATGCGGGGCGGTCCGTCACTGGTGGGCGGGCCGCCCCGCGTCGTCGGGATCGGGGCTGCGGGCCGGGGCTTCGGGTCGCGCTTCGGACGGGGCGTTTGGGCCGGGCGTTTCGGGTCGGTGTTTCAGACCGGTGCGGACATTGCCTGCGGGCCGAGTACGAACCCCGAGTCGACCTGCTCGGCCAGGTCGACGCCGGTCTTCGCGTTGGCCCAGCCGCGTGCGTTGCGCAGGTGGAACTCGACCATCTGCGCCGTGTATCGCGCCCAGTCGCGGCGTTCGAAACCGGCGTCGGCGGCCTGCACCAACTCGTCCAGCGCGGCCCGGTTGGCCGGTTCCAGGCTGTCGAAGTCGGGGGAGTGGCCCTTCTCCAGGGCCCGTACGTAGTCGGACTGCACGGTCCAGGTGAGCAGGTCGTCGCCGACGTGCTCGCGCAGGAACTCGACGTCGTCGGGGCCCTGGACCTTGTTGCCGACCACCGCGAGCGCGACGCCCCAGTCGCGGGCGTAGTCGCGGTATTGCCGGTAGACGCCGACGCCCTTGCGGGTCGGCTCGGCGACCAGGAAGGTCAGGTCGAACCGGGTGAACAACCCGGAGGCGAACGAGTCCGAGCCGGCGGTCATGTCGACCACCAGATACTCGCCCGCGCCGTCGACGAGGTGGTTGAGGTACAACTCCACCGCGCCGACCTTCGAGTGGTAGCACGCGACGCCGAGATCGGACTCGGCGAACGGCCCCGTCGCCATCAGCCGCAGTCCGGGCAGTCCGGGCACCTCGCGCGCGCACGCCGCGTGGATCGGGTTGTCCTCGGTGAGTCGGATCAGCCGCGAACCCCGGCCCGGCGGGGTGGTCTTGACCATCTGCTCCGTCGAGCCGATCCGCGGGTTGTCGCCGCGCAACCAGTCCTTGATCGTGGGCAGGCGGGCGCCCATCGCGGGCATCGCCGCCGCGGCCTGCTCGTCGAGGCCGAGCGCGGCGCCGAGGTGCTGGTTGATGTCCGCGTCCACGGCGACCACCGGGCGGCCGGCGGCCACCAGATGCCGGATGAACAACGACGAGAGCGTGGTCTTGCCGCTGCCGCCCTTGCCGACGAAGGCGATTTTCACGGCCTCTCCCTTGATATATGAGTTTGACAATCGTTTTCGATAGGATCATCCGTTGCGGACCGTGATCACGTCAAGTCGGAAAGTAGTCGAAGCGTCGGCCGGCGGGTCGTCGACCCCGCGCGGGTGCGGCCGGGCTCGGCGCGGGCCCGTGTCGCGGGCCATTCCCGGCCCGGCGTAGGGTCGCTCGGGTGAGCACCGCAACCGATCCCCTCGCCGCCCTCGCGCTCCTGCCCGGCGTGCCGGAGTCCGTCGAGGACACCCGCACTGCGGTGGACCGGCTGCTCGGCCACCGCACGATGCGCCGCCGCAGCATGGACATCAGCGCCGAATCCGCGCTCCGTGGCGCGCGGGCCAGTGCCGCCCTGGAGGGCGTCGACTGGTCGCTGGAGGAGATTCGCCGGCGGACCGACTACTCGTCCTCGCGCGACGACGGCGGTGCGGTGGTCGCGGGCGCGCTGCGGCTGTCCGCCGAGATCGGCACGCTCCTCGGCACCTGGGGGCACAGTCCGCTCCAGGTGCTGGCCCGGCTGCACGTGGTCGCCGCGGCCGACGCGGTGCCCGCCGAGGCGCTGGGCCGGCCGCGCCGGGACGACGAGTCCTCGGCCGGGCAACCTCCGGCGGACGAGGTGGCGGCCCGCCTCGACGGATTGTCCCGACTGCTGCTCGCGCCGTCCGCCGCGCCCGCCGTCGTGGTCGCCGCGGTCACCCACGGGGAGATCCTGAGCCTGGCCCCGTTCGGCTGGGGCAACGGGCTGATCGCCCGCGCCGCGCAGCGGATCGTGCTGATCACCCGGGGCCTGGACCCGAAGGGCGCGGCGGTGCCGGAGGTCGGCCACCTGGAACTGGGCGTGGACGCCTACGCCGAGGCGCTGCGGGCGTACGAGAGCGGTACCGCCGAGGGTGTGGCGACCTGGATCCGGCACTGCGCGGAGGCGATGACGTTGGGTGCGCGCGAGAGCGTCGCGGTGTGCGAAGCGGTGATGCGCGGGATCTGACGGCCGGCGGGGGTGTTCGGCCGGGGGCGGCTCGGGTGGGCCCGGCGCGGTTCGCTGCGGGGTGTTTCGGGTTCGGACGTACGAGACGGCGGCGCCCGTGAGGACGCCGCCGCTTTGTCACTCCCGCCGAGGTATCAGGCGTGTACCCGTTATGACGATCGGCCCCGGCATGCGCATCCACGGGGGGAAGAACATGCAGGTTGTCCGACGCGTTCGGCCCCTACGAGGGTCGGTCGCACGTGGGTTCCCGGCGGTCGTGCTCGATCCGTCCCGGCCACCCGGGTGAGCGGGGGCCGTACGGGCCGTTGGTCCCTTTTCTAGTGCGTTGCCGAGAGGAGGGGAACCCCTGACCCAAGATCTTTACTTTCGGCCTTTGTCGGATTTGCTCCGCTGTCGATGATCGTCGGACGCCGCGGCGGCCCTGCCTTCCGGTCAGCGGCGCTTCCTGGCGAGGTACCAGACGAAGCCGGCCGCGGTGGCGCCCGCGCCGATCGCGGTCGCGGCGAGCACGGGGCGCGAGGGTACCGAGAGGCTGGGCACCCGCTGGCGCAGCGCCACGGGGCGGCTGAAGACCAGTACGGGCCACCCGCGGGCGGTCGCCTCGCGACGCAGGCCGCGATCCGGGTTGACCGCGTACGGGTGGCCGACCTCCAGGAGCATCGGCAGGTCGGTGATCGAATCGCTGTACGCGTAGCAGGAGGTGAGGTCGTAGCCCTCGGTGCGGGCCAACTCCTTGACCGCCGCGGCCTTGTTGGGCCCGTACGCGTAGAAGTCGATCTCGCCGGAGTAGTGGCCGTCCTCGACCACCATCCGGGTGGCCACCACGCGGTCCGCACCGAGCATGTCGCCGATGGGCTCGACCACTTCGGCCCCGGAGGAGCTGACGATGACCACGTCGCGGCCGGCCGCGTGGTGTTCCTCGATCAGCGACGCGGCCTCGTCGTAGATGATCGGGTCGATCATGTCGTGCAGGGTCTCCGCGACGATCTCGCGCACCTGCTGCACGTCCCAGCCGCGGCACAGCGCGGACAGGTATTCGCGCATGCGCTCCATCTGGTCGTGATCCGCGCCGCCGACGAGGAAGACGAACTGGGCGTAGGCGCTCTTGAGGACGGAGCGGCGATTGATGAGTCCGCCGTGGTAGAAGGATCTGCTGAACGCCAGCGCACTGGACCTGGCGATGATGGTCTTGTCGAGGTCGAAGAAGGCTGCTGTCCGCTTCGGCGCCTGGGTTTCCACAGTTCACGAGGATAAGGGCAGCCATTCGGCGTAAACTCCGCGTCGTGGGTTTGCTAGAGAACCCCCTCGGGTACATCCTGGAAGTCACGGATCGTTCGCGACCGTGCTAACCCGGTCCGACTCCTCCCCCCCCGAGTCGGCCGCGGAGACGACCCCCGCTCTCCCCCCCGGCGGGGGTCGTCGCTTGTCCGGGGGGCTTTTTTGCGTCCCGATGCGGGTGGGCGCGGGGTTTTTGGTTCGGGTGGTCGCCGGGGTGGTGATCCCCGATGCGGGTCGGTTCCCTCGTGATTGTCGGCGGTTGTTTGGCGTTGCGGGTCGTTGTGGGGAATCGGGTGGGGATCTCGGAGTTGGGGGTGGGCGGGGCCGGGGTCTGGGTCGTGCCGTGGGGTGGGTGGGGGCGGGTGGGCGCGAGGCTTCGCGGGGGTCGGTGGGGGTGCGTGGGGGTCCGTCGGGGGGCGGGCCTTGTGGTCGGGGTTGGGCCGGGGGTGGCGTCGGAATGGCTCGGGTGTCCCTCACACGAGTGAATCCATAATCCACAGTCGCGGGCTTGTCCACAGGTGGGAACCACCCGCTCGGCGGAGCGCGCGATCGCCGCGACGGTTGGGGTCAGTTCCCGGGAGGGCCGGTTCGGCCGGACCTCCCCGACCCCTGGAGGTTCCGTGGCAGCGCTTTCCCCACCTCGGCCGGCTCGTCCGCTCCTGGTGACCGGCGATCCGGCCCTGCTCGACGAACTCCTGCGGCTGTGCGCGGTGGCCGGGATCGAGCCGGAGGTGCAACCGGACGCGGGCGCGGCGCGGGCCGCGTGGCCGGGGGCGCCGTTGGTGATCGTCGGCGACGACGTGACGCCGGGGTTGGCCCGGTGCGGGCTGCCGCGCCGCGAGGACGTGGTGCTGATCGGCGACGACCTGGACGACGGCGACGTGTGGCGGCGGGCGGTGGACGTCGGCGCGGACCACGTGGTGTTCCTGCCCGACGCCGAGCACTGGATCGTGGATCGATTGGGCGATGTGGCCGAGGGCACCGGGCCCGACGCGCACACCATCGCGGTGCTGGGTGGGTGCGGCGGCAGCGGGGCCAGCACGCTGGCCTGTGCGCTCGGGGTGGCGGCGGTGCGGACCGGACTGGTCACCGCGCTGGTGGACGTGGACCCGCTGGGCGGCGGCCTCGACGTGCTGCTCGGCGGCGAGGACGAGAGCGGGCTGCGCTGGTCCGATCTGGCGAGCGCGCGCGGGCGGATCGACGGGGGCGCGCTCTCCGATGCGCTGCCGCACCTGCACGGGTTGACCGTGTTGTCCTGGGACCGGGACAGGCCGCCCGCGATCCCGCCGGAGACGGTTCGCTCGGTGGTGCGGGCGGTGCGCAGACGGCACGACGTGGCGGTGCTCGACGTGCCCCGGCATACCGACCCGGGGGCGGCGGAGGCCCTGCGGTTGTGCGACACGGGGCTGTTGGTGGTGCCGGCCGAGGTGCGGGCGCTGGCCGCGGCGGCGCAGGTGGCGGCCCGGGTGGGGCCGATGGTGCGCGATCTGCGGGCGGTGGTGCGGCAGCCGAGTTCGTCGGGGCTGACCTCCGAGGCGGTCGTGCGGGGCTTGGGGCTGCCGCTCGCGGGGGAGTTGCGGCCGGAGGCGGGATTGGCGGCGGCCACCGAGCGGGGTGATCCGCCGGGGTTGCGCACGCGCGGGCCGTTGGCCCGGTTCTGTCGCGACTACCTCGCGGGCAATCCGGCCGGCGTGGCGCGGGAGGCGGCGTGAGCGCGCGCGAGGTGCCGCCGATGCCGCCGTTTCCGCCGCCGGGCGCGCCGCCGCTGCCGCCGCGGGGCGTGCGGTCGGGCCGGGTGCCGCAGCCGCCGCCGTGGCCGGTGCCGGCGCCGCCGGTCGGGGGTACCGGGGTCTTCTCCGCGCCGCCGCCGCGACCCGTCGCGGTGCCGGTCGCGGCGGCCGGTCCGGTGGTTGCTCCGGCGCCGGATCCGGAGTTGGTCGAGGCGGTGCGGGCGCGGTTGGCCGCCGGTGGGCACGAGCCGACGCCCGCGGCGGTGGCCGCGGCGCTGCGGGCCGAGGGGCGGGTGCTCGGCGAGGCGGCGCTGCCGGAGCTGGTTCGGGCGCTGCGGTCGGAGATCGCCGGGGCCGGGCCGTTGGACGTGCTGCTGCGCGACCCCGAGGTGACCGATGTGCTGGTCAACGCGCCCGACGAGGTGTGGATCGATCGGGGCGCGGGCCCGCAGCGCACGGCGGTGACCTTCGCCGACGACGCGGCGGTGCGGCGGTTGGCCCAGCGGTTGGCGAGCGGGGTCGGGCGGCGGTTGGACGACGCCTCGCCGTATGTGGACGCCACGCTCGCCGACGGTGTGCGGCTGCACGCGGTGTTGCGGCCCGTGGCGGTGCGGGGTACGTGCCTGTCGTTGCGGGTTCCTCGGCGTACCTCGCTCGGGGTGGCCGACCTGGTGCGGGCCGGCTCGTTGTCGCCGGCCGCGGCCGAACTGCTGTGTGCGGTGGTCTCGGCGCGGGCCGCGTTCCTGGTCTCGGGCGGCACCGGTTCGGGCAAGACCACGCTGCTCGGGGCACTCCTCGGGTGTGCGCATCCGGCCGAACGGCTGCTGCTCGCCGAGGACTCGGCCGAACTGACGCCGCGTCACCCGCATGTGGTGCGGCTGGAGTCGCGGCCGGCCAACGTCGAGGGTGCGGGCGAGGTGACCCTGCGCGATCTGGTCCGCCAGGCCCTGCGGATGCGGCCGGACCGGCTCGTGGTCGGCGAGGTGCGGGGGGCCGAGGTGGTGGAGTTGCTCGCGGCCCTGAACACCGGGCACGAGGGCGGCTGCGGCACGGTGCATGCGAACTCGGCGGCCGATGTGCCTGCGCGGTTGGAGGCGTTGGGGGCGTTGGCCGGGCTCGGTCGGGGTGCGGTGCACAGCCAGGTGGCGGCGGCGCTCGATCTGGTCGTGCATGTGGTGCGCGAGCGCGATGGGTTGCGGCGGGCGGCCGAGGTCCATGTCCTGGAACGGGACACGGCGGGCTGGGTGCGACCGGTCCCGGCGGTGAGCTTCGAACGCGCCGGTGGCTGCCGCCCGGGACCGGGCCACGGCAGGTTGGCCGCACTGCTGGCCGGGTGGTGGCGCGGGTGACGACGGCCGCGCTGGGCGGCGGCTTTGGGGGCGGCGGCCTTGGGCGGCGGCGGGTCGGCCCGACTCGGGTGTCCTCAAGCGCCGGACGGGCTGGGTTGGGTTGCGTTGGCCGGTTTGGGCGGCGGTTCCTGGGCGCCGGCGGTGGGTGTCCTCAAGCGCCGGACGGGCTGGAGGCGGTTGCGTTCGGCGGTTTGGGTGGCGGTTCCGGGGGGCCTGCGGTGGGTGTCCTCAAGCGCCGGACGGGCTGGGTTGGGTTGCGTTGGCCGGGTTGGGCGGCGGTTTCCGGGCGCCGGCGGTGGGTGTCCTCAAGCACCGGACTGGCTGGAGGCGGTTGTGTTCGGCGGTTTGGGTGGCGGTTCCGGGGGGCCGGCGGTGGGTGTCCTCAAGCACCGGACTGGCTGGAGGGGGTTGTGTTCGGCGGTTTGGGTGGCGGTTCCGGGGGGCCGGCGGTGGGTGGCCTCAAGCGCCGGGCGGGCTGGAATTTGGTTGCGTTTGTCGGTCCAGGTGGTGGCTTCCGGGTGCCTGCGGTGGGTGTTTTCGAAGGGCCGGACGGCTGGGGGGTCCTGGGCGGGCGGGGTGGGGGCGGTGTGGTTGTTGACGGTTTGGGGTGGGGTGGCTCGGTTGTGTGCGGCGTCGGGGGCGGTGGGCGTCGAGCGGGTGGGTTGGTCGGGGTGGTTTGAGTGGGTGCAGTGGTGGGTGTTGCCAGGGCGGTGTGGTGTTGAGGGGGTGGGTGGTTGGGGGTGGGCGTTGAGCGGGTGGGGGTGATTTTTGTGGCGATTCGGTGGGGGTGGGGTGGGTGATTTTGGTGGTGGTGGGGGCGGTTGGGGTTGGTGGGTTGGTGTGGTGGTCGATGGCTCGGGTGGGGCCTGGGCGGTTGGCTGGGGTGTTGGGGGTTTCGGGCGGGGGGTCGGGTGGGTGGTGGGTGGCTTGGGTGGGGGTGGTTGGGCGGCATCGGGTCGTTGCGGCGGTGTTGGCTGCGGGGGGCTTGGCGGGTTTGGGGTTGGGGTCGGTGGTGCCTGTGCTGGTGGCTTTGCCGGGGGCCTGGGTGGTGCGGCGGCGGCGGGATCGGGCCTGGCGCGAGCGGGACGCCGGGGCGGTGCGGTGTGGCGTGGTGCGGCTGTGTGCGGCGCTGGCGGGGGAGTCGCGGGCCGGGCGCACGCCGGCGCAGGCGTTGGCCGCCGCAGCGCATGCGGTGGACGGGCCGATCCTGGCGGTGGTGGGCGAGGCGATCGGGACCGCCCGCGTGGGTGGCGACGTGCCGGACGCGCTGGATCGCGCGGCGGCCGTGCCCGGGGCGGCCGGGCTGCGTCGGATCGCCGCCTGCTGGCGGATCGCGACCGGGCGAGGCGCCGGGTTTGCACCGGCCCTGGAGCGGATCGCGGCGGGCCTGCGGGCCGAGGAGGACGCGCACGAGGAGGTGATCGCCGAACTCGCCGGGGCCCGCTCGACCGCGCAGGTCCTGGCCGGGCTGCCGGTGTTCGGTCTGTTCCTGGGTAGCGCCCTGGGCGCTCGGCCGGTGGAGGTGTTGTTGCGCACGCCGGCCGGGATCGGGTGCCTGTGCGCGGGGCTGACCCTGGTGGTGGTCGGTCTGGAGTGGACCGATCGCCTGGTGACCCGAGCCGGTCCGGTGCCGGGATGAGCGCGGCGGCGGTGCTCGTGGCGGTCGTCGCGGCGGCGGGCGGCGCGGCCGGCGCGGTGCGGGGGCGGGGGCGGGGGCCGGAGCTTCGCCGGCCGTCGGCGCGGGGGCGGGATCCGGCGCTCGGTCGGCGGGCCGCGGCGGGGCTTGGCGGGGTGGCGGTGTTCGTGCTGCTCGGCGGCTGGCTCGGGGGTGTGGCCGGGCTCGTGGTGGCGGTCGTCCTGGATCGGCGGCTGACCGGCCTGGAGTCGCGGTCCGGACGGGCGCTGCGGGATCGGCTGCGAGCCGATCTGCCGCCTGCGGCCGACCTGTTCGCGGCGTGCCTGGTGGCGGGCAGTACACCGGCGGACGCGGCCGAGGCGGTCGCGCACGCGGTCGGCGGGCCGCTGGCGGGCCGACTGCGGCCGATCGTGGCCTCGTTGCGGCTCGGCGGCGACCCCGGACGGTGCTGGTTGGGGCTGACCGACGATCCCGTGCTCGCGCCGCTGGGGCGGGTGTTGGCCCGGGCGGCGACCGGTGGTGTGCCGGCGGCGGTTCTGGTCGCCGGGATGGCCGACGAGCAACGGGCCGAGCAGCGCCGGGCCGCGACGTCGGCCGCCCGCCGGGTGGGGGTGCGCGCCACCCTCCCGCTCGGATTGTGCTTCCTGCCCGCCTTCCTGCTGGTCGGGGTGGTCCCGATCGTGATCGGGCTGGGCACGTCGCTGCTGCGGGCGGGGTGAGTCGGTGGGTGTGTCCGAAGTGCACATTTTTGTGAGTGCTTCATGCAGGTTTCATGTGGATCCGTATCGATGAGGGGGACTCATGCGCATGTCGATTTCGAACGCACGTCGGGTGTGGTCGTGGCTGCGTGTCGACACCGGGATGACCACCGCGGAATACGCGGTCGGCACGGTCGCCGCGGTGGCGTTCGGCGCGGTGTTGTTCAAGATCGTGACCAGTCCGGGGGTCGCCGCGGCGCTCGCCCGGGTGATCACCAAGGCACTCGATGTCTCGTTCTGAGGCTCGTGCGGGGCGGGGGCTTCGTGCGGCGGACGGATTCGTGACCGCGGAGACCGCAGTGGTGTTGCCGGTCCTGGTGGTGTTGACCGCCGTGTTGACGGCCGGGATCGGGGCCGCCACCGCGCAGATCCGCTGTGTGGACGCGGCGCAGGCGGGGGCGCGGGCGCTGGCGCGGGGCGAGTCGACCGAGGTCGCGGTGGCGCGGGCCTCGGCGGCCGGGCCGGCCGGTGCGCGGACGGGGGTGTCCGGCGGGGACGGTCTGGTGCGCTTCCGGGTGGCCGCCGAGGTCGGCGTGCCGGGTGCGGCCTGGGCCGGGGTCACGTTCCACGTGGAACATACGGCGGTGGCGGCCGTCGAGGCGGAGGCGCCGCCGTGAGGGGAGGCCGGTCGGGTCAGGAGGGCTCGGCCACACTGTGGGTACTTGCGTTCGCGCTGGTCCCGATGTGCGCGGCGGCGTTCGTCTTCGCCTTCGCCGGCGCGGTTGCGGCCCGACACCGCGCCGGTGCCGCCGCCGACCTGGCCGCGCTGGCTGCCGCGGCCCGATCCGCCGCCGGGTCCGGCCCCGACGAGGCCTGCGCCCTGGCCCGCCGAGTGGCCCGAGCCCAGCACACGGACCTGACGAGCTGCCGGCTCACCAACGGCTTCGCCGAGGTCCACGTATCGACCCCCACCCGAATCGGCAAAGCCCAAGCCACCGCCCGAGCCGGCCCGACCGTCCCCACACCCCCACCAGAACCCCCCAAACAGCCCTTAACCACCACCCCGCCCACCTCAAAAGCCCCCACCACCCCAAGCGACCCCCGCAGGCCCGACCCAACCCCGCCGGACCCCACATGGCACAAGCCGACCCCACCCGCCCGGCCGGCTCGTCCCACCCGCCTGACCCTGCCCGGAGCTTTGCCCGACCCCGTCCGCCCGCCTCTGTCCGCCCGCCCCTGTCCGCCCGGCCCGTCCTGCCCGGCGCGCCCGCCCGCCCAGCCGGCCCTGCCCGGCGCACTCACTCGCCTGGCCCTGCCCGGCCTGTCGGCCCGACCTGCCGGTGGCGTCTCGTCCGCCCGGTGCGTTCCGCACGCCTGGGGGACCCGGCCACCCCTCTCGCCTTGGCTGCCCGGATCGTCCCGTGCTCCTGCTCTCCGGGCTTTGCTAACCCTTCGGGTTGCTTGTCCCCTCCGCCTCCCGTAGTAGCGCGTCCAGGAGGGCGATTGAGGCCGGCTTGTTCAAGGGCTGGTTGCCGTTGCCGCATTTGGGGGACTGGATGCAGCTTGGGCAGCCGTGGTCGCATTCGCAGGAGGCGATGGCCTCCCTCGTTGCGGTGAGCCACGTGTCGGCGGTGACGTAGGCGCGTTCCGCGAAGCCGGCGCCGCCCGGGTGGCCGTCGTAGACGAAGACGGTCGGCAGGCGGGTGTCGGGGTGCAGCGATGTGGAGACCCCGCCGATGTCCCAGCGGTCGCAGGTGGCGAACAGCGGCAGCAGGCCGATCGAGGCGTGTTCGGCGGCGTGTGCGGCGCCGGGCAGGTCGGCCGGGTCGATGCCCGCCTCGGCGACCTGCTCGGGCGTCACCGTCCACCACACGGCGCGCGTGCGCAGGCTGCGCTCGGGCAGGTCCAGCTTGTGCTCGCCCAGCACCTCGCCGGTGATGATCCGCTTGCGTTGGAAGGAGACCACCCGGCCGGTGACCTCGACCGAGCCGAAGTGCAGGCGGGCCGCGCCCCACTCCCGGCTGCGCACGGTCTCCAGGATCCGGATCTCGGTGACCTCGCGCGCACTGGTGGTCCAGTCCGGATTCGCCGGCCGCACCAGCGCCACACCCTCGTCGAGGTCGAGCTCGCGGACCAGGTACGTGTCCCCTTGGTGCAGGTGCACCGCCCCGGGGTGCACCGCCGAGTGCGCGGCGGGCGCGTCGACCGTGCCCAGGATGCGGCCCGTGTCCTGCTCCACCACCCGCACCGCCGGGCCGCCCGCGCCGCGGATGTCGGTCAGGTCGGTGGCTCGCTCCCGGCTGGTCCAGTACCAGCCCGTGGACCGCCTGCGCAGCAGCCCGCGCCGTTCCAGACCCGGCAACAACTCGGCGGCCACCGGCCCGAACAGCTCCAGGTCCTCGTCGGTCAGCGCGAATTCGGCCGCGGCTGCGCACAGGTGTGGGGCCAGCACGTACGGGTTGTCCGGATCGAGCACCGTCGCCTCGACCGGCCGATCGAACAGCGCCTCGGGATGGTGCACCAGGAACGTGTCCAGCGGATCGTCCCGCGCCACCAGCACGGCCAGCGCCTCCTGCCCGGCCCGTCCCGCGCGCCCGGCCTGCTGCCACAGCGAGGCCCGGGTGCCGGGATAGCCCGCGATCAACACCGCGTCCAGCCCGGAGATGTCCACGCCCAATTCGAGCGCCGTGGTCGCGGCCACCCCCAGCAGGCTGCCGTCGTGCAGCGCCCGCTCGATCGCCCGCCGCTCCTGGGGCAGGTAGCCCGCGCGATAGGTGGCCACCCGGTCGGCCAACCCCTCGTCCACCCGGGCCAGGTGGTCCCGGGCGATCACCCGGACCACCTCCGCGCCGCGCCGCGAGCGCACGAACGCCACCGTGCGCACCCCGTCGAGCACCAGGTCGGTGAGCAGATCGGCGGTCTCGGCCGTCGCGGTACGCCGTACGGGCGCGCCGTGTTCACCCTCGTGGCCGGTCAGCGGCGGCTCCCACAGGGCGAATACCAGTTCGCCGTGCGGCGAGCCGTCCTCGGTCACCGCGACCACCGGCGCGCCGATCAACCGCTCGGCCGCGACGGCCGGATCGGACACCGTGGCCGACGCCAGGATGAACACCGGCTCCGATCCGTACCGGCGACACACCCGACGCAAACGCCGGATCAACTGGGCCACATGCGAGCCGAAAACACCGCGATAGGTGTGGCATTCGTCGATCACCACGTAGCGCAGCGTGCGCAGGAAAGCGCCCCACGAGCGGTGCCCGGGCAGCAGCGCGCGGTGCACCATGTCGGGATTCGTCAGGACGTACGACGCGTGCGCGCGCACCCACTGGCGGATCTCCACCGGGGTGTCACCGTCGTACGTGGCGGTGCGGACACGCCCGAGCGCGGGGTTCGCGGCGCGCAACTCCTCGACGGCGCGCGCCTGATCCGAGGCCAGCGCCTTCGTCGGAGAGAGGTAGAGTGCGGTCGCACCGCGCCCGCTGGGCGCGCCCGCGCCCTCGAACAGGGTCGTGAGAACCGGCAACAGATAGGCGAGGGACTTGCCCGAGGCGGTGCCGGTGGCGATCACGACCGAGCGGCCCGATGCCGCAACAGAGGCGGCGCGGGCCTGATGTTCCCACGGCAGTTCGATACCCGCGCCGCGAAACGCGTCGCCCACCTCCGGCCGAACCCAGTCGGGCCAGGCCGAGGTGACGCCTTCGCGAGCGGGTATGCGCCGGACGTGCGTCACTCGTTCGGGTCGATCCCGACCCGCCATAAGGCGGCCGAGAAGACCTTCCGGGGGGCGTGTACTGGGCTGCATCGGGCACCAGTGTTACATCCAATGTCGCGGGATTCATCGTCCCCTAGTGCCCATAAGTGGTTGAATGCCTTGGCGGCTGCCGATCCATGGGGGGCGACCGCTCAAGAGCAAGGTGCTGGAGGATCCGTGGACTTGTCCCTGTCGACCCGAACCGAGGGCGGTCGTACGATCGTCGAGGTGGGCGGCGAGATCGATGTATACACCGCACCCAAGCTGCGCGAGCAACTGGTGGAACTCGTCAACGAAGGCCAGTTCCACCTGATCGTCGACATGGAAGCAGTCGACTTCCTGGACTCGACCGGGCTCGGTGTGCTGGTGGGCGGCCTGAAGCGGGTGCGTGCCCACGAAGGGTCGCTGCAGCTGGTGTGCACTCAGGAGCGCATCCTGAAGATCTTCCGCATCACCGGCCTGACCAAGGTCTTCCCGATTCATCCGTCGGTGGCCACGGCCATCGAGGCGTCCGACTGACCGACCGTACGTCCTGACCGGACGCACATCGCACCCGCGCGGATCCGGGCGGGTGCACGCACGGCTGGGGGAACGAACCATGGCCATCGTCGAGCTGCGCTTCAGCGCGCTGCCCGAACACGTCCGCACGGCGCGGCTCGTCGCCGCCGCCGTGGCGCGGCGAGCGGGGGTTGCTGAGACGGTGCTCGACGAGGTGCGCCTCGCCGTCGGCGAGGCGTGTTCCCGAGCCGTCGGGATGCACCGGAGCCGGGCGGACGACGACCGCCCGGTCACGGTCACCCTGGACGACGGCAACGGCCGCTTCTGTATCGAGGTCAACGACGGCGTACCGCAGCCGGCGTTGACCGAGGCGGGCCTCGCGGAGGGGGCCGGGCTGGTGCCCGACCTGTCCGCGAACGGCTCCGGCCTCGACCTGATCGAGAACGAGATGGGCCTGGCCGTGATTCTCGGCCTTGTCGACGATCTCGACGTGCGGACCGGCGCCGAGGGCGGCGTGATCCGCATGTCGTGGCCCTCCGGCGCCAAGTCCGCCGAGACCGTGGGCTGACCGGGGTCCGCCCGGCCCCACCCCGCTCCACCGCGTCCACTCCGCCCCACCGCATCGCCTCCGGGACACCCGGGGGCGATTTTCGGCGTTCCCGTGTATCCCGATTTCCGGGTCGTAAAACCTGATTCCGGATCGATACGCCGATTTTGGGAATCGCGCCCGGATTTCATCGGTAATTTGATCCGATCATGGCGATTCCCATGGTCTGATCTTGATCATTTGCATACACTCCTTTCGCATTGAGAAGTCCCGATCTGAAAGTGCTCCTAGCCAAGGAGGACGAATGTCCGGGATCCACCCCTCCGAACTCCAACTCGCCTCGGACGTGTCCGTGTCCGGCGGCAATCTCACCTATGTCGTGATCGTCGCGGTGATCGCCCTCGGTGCCCTGGGCGTCGCCGCCGGACTCGTGCGTCAAGTGCTCGGCGCCGACGAGGGCACCGATTCCATGCGCCGGATCGCCGGCGCGATCCAGGAAGGCGCCGCGGCCTACCTCACCCGGCAGTTCCGCACCCTCGCCGTGTTCGCGGCGGGTGTCTTCTTCCTGCTCATGCTGTTGCCGGCCGACGACTGGAACCAGCGGATCGGCCGCTCGCTGTTCTTCCTGGTGGGCGCGGTCTTCTCGGCGGTCACCGGGTACGTCGGCATGTGGCTCGCGGTGCGCAGCAACGTGCGCGTGGCCGCGGCCGCCCGTGCCGGCGCCGGCAGCCGGGACACCGCGATGCGGATCGCCTTCCGCACCGGCGGCGTCGCCGGCATGTTCACCGTCGGCCTGGGCCTGTTCGGCGCCGCGCTCGTGGTCATCCTGTACCGGGAGAACGCGCCCAAGGTGCTGGAGGGCTTCGGCTTCGGCGCCGCGCTGCTCGCGATGTTCATGCGGGTCGGCGGCGGCATCTTCACCAAGGCCGCCGACGTCGGCGCCGACCTGGTCGGCAAGGTCGAGCAGGGCATCCCCGAGGACGACCCGCGCAACGCCGCGACGATCGCCGACAACGTCGGGGACAACGTGGGCGACTGCGCGGGCATGGCCGCCGACCTGTTCGAGTCGTACGCGGTCACCCTGGTCGCCGCGCTGATCCTGGGCAAGGCTGCGTTCGGCGACGCGGGCCTGGTCTTCCCGCTGATCGTGCCCGCCATCGGGGTGCTGACCGCCGTGGTGGGCATCTACACGGTCGCGCCCCGCACGGGCGACCGCAGCGGCATGAGCGCGATCAACCGGGGCTTCTTCATCTCGGCGGTCATCTCGCTCGTCCTGGTCGCGGGCGCCGCGTTCCTGTACCTGCCGAGCAAGTTCTCGGACCTGGACGGGCTGACCGACCAGGAGATCCTGGCGCACGACGCCGACCCGCGCGTGTTCGCGCTGGTGGCGGTGCTGATCGGAATCGTGCTCGCCGCGGTCATCCAGCAGTTGACCGGCTACTTCACCGAGACCAGCAGGCGACCGGTGCGCGACGTCACCAAGACCTCGCTGACCGGTCCGGCCACGGTGATCCTCTCCGGCATCGCGCTCGGCCTGGAGTCGGCGGTGTACGCGGCGGTGCTGATCTCGGTCGCGGTGCTCGGCGCGTATCTGCTCGGCGCCGGCATCGTCATGCTCGCGCTGTTCGCGGTGGCGCTGGCGGGCACCGGCCTGTTGACCACGGTCGGGGTGATCGTGGCCATGGACACCTTCGGGCCGGTCTCCGACAACGCCCAGGGCATCGCGGAGATGTCCGGCGACGTCGAGGGCGAGGGCGCGCAGGTGCTCACCGAACTCGACGCGGTCGGCAACACCACCAAGGCGATCACCAAGGGCATCGCCATCGCGACCGCCGTGCTCGCGGCGACCGCGCTGTACGGGTCCTACCGGGACGCGGTGAGCACGGCCGTGGACGAGGCGGGCGGACTGAAGGAGGCGTCCAAGCTCACCTCGCTCTCGTTCGCCACCGACATCACCCAGCCGAACAACCTGGTCGGGCTGATCCTGGGCGCGGCCGTGGTGTTCCTGTTCAGCGGCCTGGCGATCAACGCGGTCTCCCGCGCGGCGGGCGCGGTGGTCTTCGAGGTGCGCAACCAGTTCCGCACCCGACCCGGGATCATGGACGGCAGCGAGTTGCCCGAGTACGGCCGGGTGGTCGACATCTGCACCCGCGACTCGCTGCGCGAGTTGGCCACGCCCGGACTGCTCGCGGTGATGGCCCCGATCGCGGTCGGCTTCACCCTGGGCATCGGGCCGTTGGCCGCGTTCCTCGCCGGGGCGATCGGCACCGGCACCCTGATGGCGGTGTTCCTGGCCAACTCCGGCGGGGCCTGGGACAACGCCAAGAAGATGGTCGAGGACGGCAGCTATGGCGGCAAGGGCTCGGCCGCGCACGAGGCCACGATCATCGGCGACACGGTCGGCGACCCGTTCAAGGACACCGCCGGACCGGCGATCAACCCGCTGCTCAAGGTGATGAACCTGGTGTCGCTGCTGATCGCGCCGGCGGTGGTCAAACTGAGCATCGGCGCGGACGAGAACGGCGCCCTGCGGGCCCTCGCGGCGGCCTTCTCGGTCGTGGTGATCGTGGGCGCGGTCTGGTACAGCAAGCGCAAGTCGGTGGTCGTCGGCGACGACGACGGCGACCGGGAGGGGCAGCCGACCAAGGCGGCGGCCTGATCCCCCGATCCGAGGTACGTACGGGCGCGGAACCGGAGAAACCGGGACCGCGCCCGTGCCGCGTTCGGGCCCGCGGTTTGACCGGACACCTTCACGCTGTGCGAGTCTGCGTCCGGCTCCGAGGGAAGTCCGAACGAAGGTGGAAGCGTGTCGAGGAAGTTCCTGGTGGTCTCCGCGCTGGTCCTGGCGTCGGCCCTGACCGCGTGCGGCGGCGGCGACGGCAAGAGCGACGAGGACAAGAAGAAGCAGGCCGACCTGAAGGCGTGGGCCGCCAAGGTCTGCGCGACGGAGGTCACGGCGCGGATCGACGAGGCCCGAGCGGCGCTCGCCGACGTGGACAAGGTGGTTCCCAACGAGCCGCCCACGACCCTGCGCACCCGGCTCGCGGTGGACGTGTCCCGGCTCGCGGACGCGGACAACGCGCTGGCCGACGCGATCGACAAGGCGTCCATACCCGCGGTGCCCGACGGCGCCACGCTGCGCATGTCCGTGGTCGACGAGCTGCGCAACGCGGCCAAGGGCTGGACCGGGATCCAGCACCGGATCGAGGGCCTGGCGACCGACCAGCAGAACGTGTTCGCCGACGGGCTGCGCTCGCTGGGACCGGAGATCGACGCGCTGCGGGCGTCCTCGAACACCGCGCTGAACAAGCTGCACCGCGGCGAGGCGGGCAAGGCGCTCGCGTCGGTCCCGGGCTGCGCGGCGGGCAAGGCCGACGTGATCCCGACCGCGCCGGCGACCTCCGCGCCCACCACCGGCGCGTCCCCGAGCGGCACGCCGAAGGCGTCCACGGCACCGAGTTCGACCGCCCCGTCCGGATCCACCGCGCCGAGCAGCCCGCCGCCGTCGAGCGCCGACACGGGCTCCTCGTCGCCGCCGCCGAGCGCCACCACGAGCGCGCCGCCGGCGACCGGCTGACGTTCCGGCCGACCGGCAGCGGGCAGGATGGTGCGCGTGACGATGAACGACACCTCACAGGTGGCCCGCCTCCGCGAGGCCCTGATCGCGGCCGACTACACCGTCGACGGCTGCCTCGACGCGCTCGGCCCGCAGGCGTACGCGGCGCTGTCGCGCGGTGAGACCGTGCCCGCGCTGCGCGCGCTGCGGGCCGACGCGGCGAGCCCGCTCGCGGTGCTGATCCGGATGTTCCTGCTCCAGACCTCGGCGCCCGAGGCGCACGTACGGCGCGCCCTGCCGCTCGAGGAGGCGCTCGCCGGGGGCCTGCTGGCGCGGGACGGCGACGCGGTGCGGCCGCTGGTGGACATCCGGCCCTACGGCGAGGCGGACACCGACTGGTGGGTCGTGTCGGACCTCGGCGCGGGCATCGGCGGGGTCAACGGCCCGGTGCGCGCCGACCACGTGCTCGGCATCGGCGGCGCGTCCACCACGCTCGCCGGGATCACCGTGCGCGAGCCGGTGGGCCGCGCGCTCGACCTGGGCACCGGGTGCGGCGTCCAGGCCCTGCACGCGTCGCGCCACGCCGAGTCGGTGCTGGCCACCGACGTGAACAAGCGCGCCCTCGACCTGACCCGGCTGACCATGGCGCTGTCCGGGGTGGGCAACGTCGGCCTCGCCGAGGGCAGCCTGTTCGAGCCGGTCGAGGGCGAGCGGTTCGACCTGATCGTGTCCAACCCGCCGTTCGTGATCACCCCGGTGGGCGAGCGGTACACCTACCGCGACGCGGGCCTGCCCGGCGACGAGGTGTGCCGGCTGCTGGTCGCGCAGGCGCCCCGCCACCTCGCCGACGGCGGCTACTGCCAGCTGCTGGCCAACTGGCAGCACCTGCGCGGACAGGACTGGCAGGACCGGCTGGCCGCCTGGCTGGCGCCCACCGGGTGTGACGCGTGGGTGGTCCAGCGCGACGTCCAGGACCCGGCGCAGTACGCCGAGCTGTGGTTGCGCGACTCGGGCGACCACCGCGGCGAGGCGTACGCGCAGCGCTACGACGCGTGGCTGGCGGCGTTCGAGCGCGACGGCGTGGAGGGGATCGGATTCGGCTGGATCACGCTGCGCGCGTCGGGCGCCGACACGCCGACGGTGCACATCGAGGACTGGCCGCACGCGATCGAACAACCGCTCGGCGCGGAGGTGCACGCCTGGTTCGACCGGCAGGACCGACTGGCCCGGACGGACGACGACGGGCTGCTCGACGTCGCCTTCCGGCTCGCGGAGCACGTGGTCCAGGAGCAGACCGGCGCGCCCGGCGCGGAGGACCCGGAGAGCGTGGTGCTGCGTCAGCGGCGCGGGATGTGCCGGGCGGATCGGGTGGACACGGTCGGCGCGGCCCTGGCCGGGGCCAGCGACGGGCGGCTTCCGGCCGGCGTCATCGTGGACGCGATCGCCCAGTTGCTGGAGGAGGACCCGGCCGCGCTGCGCGACGCGGTGCCCGGCGAACTGCGCGGTCTGGTGGCCGACGGATTCCTGCTCTTTCCCGAGGCCGGCGACCCTCCGTCGGCGCAGTCGCACACCGCCGACTGAGCGCGGCTTGGCCCGGTGCACCGTGATCCGGGCCGACACGCCTGTACAGTCGCAGGTGTTGTCCCCACCGGATGCTCCTTGCCGTTGCCAAGAAAATGTGTTGTATGGAGGCGGCGGCTCCCGACTCGGCCGCGAACCACGCTCGGCCGCGAACCAACGGGGTCGGGAGGCGGGAACCGCGATGCGCGCGTTACCGTTCGAGGGGCGTGGGACCCGGCCGTCGGAGTAATCGCCGGATCCGGGGGGACCGTCCGGACGGACAGCCGCGCCGGGACGACTCCGCGACGCAAGCCGAGCAGCACCGGTTTGACACGCGGGGCCGACCGACGGTCACGCTCCGCCACAGGTCGACCGCAATGTGAATACGAAGCCGCAGTACGGCCGTGCCCGATCGGGCACGGCCGCAGCCGACGACGATGGAGAGAGAAGCGAAGGTGTCCCCGAGCAGCGAGACCGCGCGCGACGGCCTGAGACTCGTCATTGTCGAGTCCCCGGCCAAGGCGAAAACGATCAAGGGCTATCTCGGCCCCGGTTACGTGGTCGAGGCGAGCGTGGGACACATCCGCGACCTGCCCAACGGCGCCGCCGAGGTGCCGGCCGAGTACGCCGGCAAGCCGTGGGCCCGCCTGGGTGTCGACGTCGACGCCGACTTCGAGCCGATCTACGTGGTCAACGCGGACAAGAAGGCCCAGGTCGCCAAGCTCAAGAAGCTCCTCAAGGACGCCGACGAACTCTTCCTCGCGACCGACGAGGACCGCGAGGGCGAGGCCATCGCCTGGCACCTGCTGGAGGTTTTGCGGCCCAAGGTGCCGGTGCACCGCATGGTGTTCCACGAGATCACCAAGGACGCGATCCGCACCGCGGTGAGCAACCCGCGCGAGCTCAACCAGCGCCTGGTCGACGCGCAGGAGACCCGGCGCATCCTGGACCGCCTCTACGGCTACGAGGTCTCGCCGGTCCTGTGGAAGAAGGTCGGCCCGCGCCTGTCGGCCGGCCGCGTGCAGTCGGTGGCCACCCGCCTGGTGGTCGAGCGCGAGCGGGAGCGCCGCGCGTTCACCTCGGCGTCCTACTGGGACCTGCTCGGCGTGTTCGGCACCGGCCGCCCCGGCGACCCGACCGACCCGAGCACGATGAACGCGCGCCTGGTCTCGCTCGACGGCAAGCGGGTCGCCTCGGGCCGCGACTTCGGCCCCGACGGCAAGCTCAAGAACGCCGGCGTGCTCCAGCTGGAGGAGGCCGGCGCCCGGGCGCTGAGCGCCGCGCTCGAATCCGCCGCGTTCTCGGTGCGCGCCGTCGAGCGCAAGCCCTACCGCCGCTCCCCGTACGCGCCGTTCCGCACCACCACGCTCCAGCAGGAGGCCTCGCGCAAGCTCGGCTACGGCGCGAAGCGGACCATGCAGGTCGCGCAGAAGTTGTACGAGAACGGCCACATCACGTACATGCGTACCGACTCCACCACGCTCTCCGACACGGCCGTCACGGCCGCCCGGGCGCAGGTGCGGGACCTGTACGGCGCCGAGTACCTGCCGGACGCGCCCCGGGTGTACGCGGGCAAGGTCAAGAACGCGCAGGAGGCGCACGAGGCGATCCGTCCCTCGGGCGAGAGCTTCCGCACCCCGGCCGAGACCGGTCTGGCCGGCGACGAGTTCCGGCTGTACGAGCTGATCTGGATGCGCACCGTCGCGTCGCAGATGAAGGACGCGATCGGCCAGTCGGTCACCGTGCGCATCGGCGGCGTCGCCCAGGGGGCGGACTTGCCCGGGCGGGACGCGGAGTTCACCGCGAGCGGCAAGATCATCACCTTCCACGGCTTCCTCAAGGCCTATGTCGAGGGCTCCGACGACCCGGACGCGGAGCTGGACGACCGCGAGCGCCGGTTGCCGATGGTCACCGAGGGCGACGCGCTCAGCGCCGATCAGCTCACCCCGGAGGGCCACGCGACCAAGCCGCCGGCCCGCTACACCGAGGCGTCGCTGATCAAGGAGCTGGAGGACCGGGAGATCGGTCGCCCGTCGACCTTCGCCTCGATCGTCGGCACCATCCTCGACCGCGGCTACACGTTCAAGAAGGGCACCGCGCTGGTGCCGTCCTTCCTGGCGTTCGCGGTGGTCGGGCTGCTCGAGGGCCACTTCGCCACGCTGGTCGACTACGACTTCACCGCGAAGATGGAGGACGACCTCGACCGGATCGCGCGCGGCGAGACCGAGGCCGTGCCGTGGCTGCGCAGGTTCTACTTCGGCGACGAGAGCCGGCCCGACGAGGACCACCTCGGCGGCCTCAAGGCCCTGGTCACCGACCTCAGCTCGATCGACGCCCGCGAGGTCAACTCGTTCCCCGTCGGCGAGGGCATCGTGCTGCGGGTGGGCCGCTACGGCCCGTACGTCGAGCGCGGCGACCGGCGTGCCGACGTACCCGACGACCTGCCGCCGGACGAGCTGACCGTGGCCAAGGCCGAGGAACTGCTCGACAAGCCCAGCGGCGACCACGAGCTGGGCGTCGACCCGGTCAGCGGCCACATGATCGTGGCCAAGGACGGGCGCTACGGCCCGTACGTGACCGAGGTGCTGCCCGAGCCCGAGGCCCCCGCCGCGCCCGCCCCGGCCGCGGACGGCGCCAAGCCGGCGAAGAAGACCGCCAAGAAGACCGCCGCGAAGAACGCTCCCAAGCCGCGCACCGCGTCGTTGTTCAAGTCGATGTCGCTGGACACGGTGACCCTCGACGACGCGCTGCGGCTGTTCACCCTGCCGCGGGTGGTCGGCAAGCACCCGGAGACCGGGACCGAGATCACCGCGCAGAACGGCCGCTACGGCCCGTACCTCAAGATGGACACCGACTCGCGCTCCCTGGAGACCGAGGACCAGCTGTTCACGGTGACCCTCGAGGAGGCGCTGGCGATCTACGCCCAGCCCAAGGCGCGCGGTCGGGCCGCGGCCAAGCCGCCGCTCAAGGAGCTGGGCTCCGACCCGGTCAGCGGCAAGGCGGTCACGGTCAAGGACGGCCGATTCGGCCCGTACGTGACCGACGGCGAGACCAACGCCACGCTGCGCGCGGGCGACGCGGTCGACACGATCACCCCCGAGCGCGGCTACGAGCTGCTCGCGGAGAAGCGGGCCAAGGGCCCGGCGAAGAAGACGGCGAAGAAGGCGGCGGCCAAGAAGGCGCCCGCGAAGAAGGCGACGGCGACGAAGACCGCCGCGAAGAAGACGGCCGCGAAGAAGTCCGCGGCCGACGGCAAGACCACCAAGGCCGCCGCCGCGAAGGCGACCGCGAACGCCGGCGCGAACAACGCCGCCGACAAGGCGTGACGCGGTAGGACCGAGGTAGGGATGTCCCGGTGGGGGCGTCCCTGGTACGCATCGATCGGGCGGCGCCGGCGGGATCCGGCGTCGCCCCGGTCGGTTGCGGCGACGACCGCAGGCCCTGTGCTACGGTCCCGCCGCCGGAACACGGGGATCCGGTCCAGGTTGCCGTTTCCCGTCAGATGACGACGTTAGGGTTCTCCGTATGACGAACGCGGAGCAGCAAGCGCCGGATTCGGCGATACCGCCCCGTCAGGTCGAACCGACGGAGAGCGTCGGGGGCGTGCTGAGCATCCGCCCGTTCCGGCGCTTTTGGTTCGCGGTCGCGGCCTCCGCGCTCGGTGACTGGCTCGCGCTCCTCGCGCTGACCTCGGCCGCGCTGTGGACGGTCGAGGGCGACTACCGCAAGCACGCCACGGCGGTCGCCGTGGTGTTCGCGCTGCGGATGGTGCCGGCCGCGCTGACCGCCTCGGTGGCGGGCGCGATCGTGGACCATCTCGATCGGCGCTGGACGCTGGTCACGTGCGACGTGGTCCGGGCCCTGGTGCTCGTGTCCGTGCCGTTCGTGGACCGGATGTGGTGGATCTGGGGCGCGACCGCGGTGGTCGCCGTGATCGGCGCGCTCGCCGGGCCGGCGCGGGACGCCACCGTGCCGAACCTGGTGCCCCGGCAACGGCTGGGCACCGCCAACCAGTTCAACCTGGTGACCTCCTACGGCGCGGCCCCGGCGGCGGCGCTGTTGTTCATCCTCGGCGCGCTGGTCGGCACCGCGTTCTCGCACGACGTGTCGATGTTCGTCGAGCACCCCTCGAACCTGGCGTTCTACCTCGCGGGCGCGGTGTTCCTGCTCGCCGCGGTCTTCGCGTTCCTGATCCGGATGCCCACGCGCGGGCGCTCGGTCAGCACCCGGCGGCCCAATCCGTTCAAGGTGCTCGCCGACGGACGCCGGGTGTTCGGCCACGGCCGGACCGCGCGCGGTCTGATCGTCGGGATGGTCGCGCTGTTCCTGGCGGGCGGTGCGCTGGTGTCCACCGCGCCGCTGCTCGTGGTCGGGCTGCACGCGGGCAACGCGGCGTACGGCACGGTGTTCCTGATGCTCATCGCGGGTGTCAGCGCGGGCATGTTGTGGGGCCCGAGGGTGGTGCCGGCGTTCAGCCGGCGGCGGCTGTACGGCATGGCCGTGATGTGCGCCGGGCTGACCCTGCTGATCCTGGGCGCGGTCGCCAACGTGGTGATGGCCGCGGTACTCGCCGCCGTGCTCGGGGTGTTCGCGGGCGTCGCCTGGGTCACCGGATACACCATGTACGGCCTCGACTTCGGCGAGGACATGCGGTCCCGGGCCTTCGCGTTCGCCCAACTGAACGTGCGCGTCGTGCTGTTCGTGGCGCTGGTGGCCGGGCCGATCGCCGCGGGCTACGTGGGCGTGCGCTCGTGGGTGGTCGCGGACCGGTTCACCTTCGACTACAGCGGCGCCGCGTTGGTCCTGGGCGGCACCGGCGTGCTCGTGGTGATCCTGGGCTGGATCGCGCTGCTGAGCGTGGACGACCGGCGCGGTGTGCCGATCCTGCGCGACCTGGCCGCGGCGACCCGCAACGAGGACCACATCACCGGCCGACCGGCCGGCGCCACCGGATTCTTCATCGCCCTGGAGGGCGGCGAGGGCGCGGGCAAGTCGACCCAGGCCAACGCGATCGCGGCCTGGATACGGGCCAAGGGCCACGAGGTGGTGGTCACCCGCGAGCCCGGCGCGACCGAGGTCGGCAAGCGGCTGCGGGCGATGTTGCTCGACCTGGACGGCGAGCCGGTCGACCCGCGCACCGAGGCGCTGCTGTACGCGGCGGACCGGGCCGAGCACGTGCAGACGGTGATCCTGCCCGCCCTGCGGCGCGGCGCGATCGTGATCAGCGACCGCTACATCGACTCCTCGATCGCCTACCAGGGCGCCGGGCGTTCGCTGGGCGCGCGCGAGATCGGCCGGGTCTCGCGCTGGGCCACCGACGGGCTGCTGCCCGACCTGACCATCCTGCTCGACCTGGACCCGGCGGTCGGCCACGCGCGCTTCACCGAGGCGCCCGACCGGATCGAGTCCGAGTCGAGCGAGTTCCACCTGCGGGTGCGGCACGCGTTCCTGGACCTGGCCGCGCACGACCCGGACCGCTACCTGGTGGTGGACGCCGACCAGGAGCCGGACGCGGTCACCACGCCGATCCGGCACCGGCTCGACCGCGAACTCCCGCTCTCCGAGCAGGAGAAGCGCCAGGCGCTGGAGCTGGCCAAGCGGATGCGCGAGGAGGACGCCCGGCGCAAGGCCGAGCAGGCCGCCCGGGACGCGGAGAAGGCCGCGCTGATCGCTCGGCTGCGGGCGGAGAGCGAGGAGCGCCAGCGGCAGGCCGAACAGGCCCGGCTGGACGAGGAGTCGGCCCGGCTCGCCGAGGAGGAGCAGCGGTACGCCGAGGAACAGGCCCGCCGGATCGCGGCCGAGGCCGACGAGCGGGCCCGCGCCGCGGCGGAGGCGGCGGAGGAGGCCCGGCTGCACGCCGAGTCGGAGCGGCGCCGGCTGGCGCTGGAGGCCGAACGACGGGCCGAGGAGCAGCAGCGGCTCGCCGAGGAGGCCAAGGCCCGGGCCGAGGAGGCCAGGGTGCGCGCCGAGGAGGAGGCCGAGCGCCGGGACGAGCAGCGCCGCCGGCTGGAGGAGGCGTCGGCGCTGCAGGCCGAGCAGGCACGGGCCAGTGCCGAGGAGGAGCGCGAGGCCGCCCTGGAGCGGCAGCGGTCGGCCGAGGAGGAGCGCGAACGGCTGGAGGCCGAGGCGGCCCGTGAGGTCGAGCGCATGCGCGCCGAGGAGGCCGTGCGGGTGGCCGACGAGCGGCGGCACGCCGAGGAGCGCCGCCGGGCGGAGGACGCCCTGCGTCGCGCCGAGGCGGATCGCCGGCGGGCCGAACGGGAGGCGTCCCGGGCCGCCGAGGCCGCCGCGTCGGCGCGGGCGCGGGCCGCGCAGGAGGCCGCCGCGCTCGCGGCGGAGGCGGGCCCGGCGCCCGACACGGACATGGTCGAGACGCCGGTGCACGGCATCAGGCGCCCCGATCCCGCCCTCGCGGACACCCCCGTGCACGGCATCCCGAAGGTGTCGTCGGACGACGCCGACACCACCGAGTTGCAGCAGATCCGGTTGCGCGAGGCGGCCGAGGACACCCGGGAGATTCCGCAGGTGAGCCTGGACGAGACACACGCGCTGCCGGTGCTGACGCCGCCGGCCGCCGGGAACCAGTCGCTGGCCGACGATCTGCTGGGGCCCTGGAAGGCCGAGGACGACGCGGACGCGGCCGAGGACGGCGACGCGGAGGGCTCGTCCGCCGCGGACTCGGCGCAGGAGGCGGGACGGAAGCGACGCTGGCGTCGGAGCAAGTCCTGACGGATGGGTCGTGGTGACCGGGCCTGTGGGCCGGGTTACCCGACCCGTGGGTCTTTGACCTACAAGTTTGACGTACAAGTCCCGACCCCGGTTCCCGCCGGGGTGTCGCGGACGACCGGTACCGGGGTGACGTGGCGTCGATTGTCACGGCGCCCCGGTACGGTCGTATCGGGCACACCGGAACGAGGAGACAAGAGCGCGTGACCGTCTGGGACGACCTCGTCGGGCAGGATCGGGTCGCCGAGCAGCTGCGCACCGCGGCCGGCGCGGCCCGGGCGGTGCTCGCGGGCGAGGGCGTCGGCGGGATGACCCACGCGTGGTTGTTCACCGGCCCGCCCGGGGTGGGTACGGCGACCGCCGCGCGCGCGTTCGCGGCGGCGTTGCAGTGCGTCAGTCCCGATCTGGCGCTCGGCGCCGAACCGGGCTGCGGACACTGCGACGGCTGCCACACCGCGCTCACCGGTACGCACGCCGACGTCGACGTGGTCGCCACCGAACTGCTCTCGATCGGCGTCAAGGAGACCCGCGACCTGGTGCGCCGCGCGGCGATGACGCCGGCGGGCGGGCGCTGGCAGGTGATCGTCCTGGAGGACGCGGGGCGGCTCACGGAGGGCGCGGGCAACGTCCTGCTCAAGGCGATCGAGGAGCCCGCCGACCGCACCGTGTGGCTGCTGTGCGCGCCGTCCCTGGAGGACGCGCTGCCCACGATCCGCTCGCGGTGTCGCCATGTGGCGCTGCGTACTCCGCCCGCCGGGGCGGTGGCCGATCTGCTGATGCGCCGGGACGGGATCGACCCGGCGATGGCCGCGTTCGCCGCGGCCGCGTCCGGCGGCGACATCAAGAGCGCTCGCCGGCTGGCGCTCGACGAGCAGGCCCGGGGACGGCGCGCCGATGTGCTGCGGATCCCGATGGTGGTCGGCGACATCGGCTTGGCGATGGCCGCCGCACAACGTCTGGTGGACGCGGCGGCGGAGGACGCGAAGCAGGTCGCGGCGGATCTGGACGGGCGCGAGACCGAGGATCTGCGGGCCGCGCTCGGCGCGGTCGGCGGCGGTCGTATGCCCAGCGGTACGGCGGGCGTGATGAAGGAGCTGGAGAACAAGCAGAAGAAGCGCGCCACCCGTACCCAACGCGACTGCCTGGACCGCGCGTTGGTGGACCTGACCGGCTTTTATCGGGATGTGCTGGCGCTGCAGTTGCGCGCCGCGGTCCCGTTGGCCAACGACGTTTTGCGAGCGGACCTGGACACGGTGGCCCGTACGTCCACGCCGGAGGCGACGCTGCGGCGGATCGAGGCGATCCTGGCCTGCCGGCGGGCGATCGACGCCAACGTCGCGCCGCTGCTCGCGGTCGAGGCGATGGTGTTGACGCTGCGGACCGGCTGAGGCCGTACCGACCCGGGATGAACACCGCTTCACTCCTTGGAGCGGAGGTGTTCGGTGGACGGAACCCGAAACCCCCACCCGGACGTCATCGTGGGAGAGTTCCCGGGAACATGCGGGAACAGCGGGAACAGCGGGAACATTGTGACGGGTGAGGCTCGGAAGGACGGTGCGGGGTTGCGTTCCGTGACCAGGACGCTCAAAGGTCTGCTGATCGCGGTGACCCTCGGGGCGGTTGTCGTTCTCGTGCTGAGGGCGCGCAAGAGCCGTGACGCAGTTTCGATCGCCGGCCTGGAGGGCGAACCCGGGCCCCGGCCCGCCGAGTTGCCGCCGGTCGTGCCACACGTGTCGGTGCGGGAGCGGGCGATGGCGCCGGCTCGGGAGGTCGAGCCCGTTCGGGAGTCTGTTCGGGAAGTCGGCTCGGCGCCGGCGGTCGGTGCGGCGTCGGCGGTCGTTTCGACCTCGGTCGGGCGGGACGCCGGCGCGGCCGGGGCGACGCCGCAACGGGCCGAGGCGCCACTGCCGTTCGCGCCGGTCGGGCTCGCCTCCTCGGCGCCCGCCGCGTTGGCCCGGCACGAGCCGGTACGACCGGCCGAATCCGAAGCCGCCGCGACCGACCCGGCGCCGCGGCGCCGTCGGCGCGGGGTGCGCTCGCCGGTGGGCGTGGGCCTGCTCGCCTTCGTGGTGATCGCCGCCGGGGTCGGCGGTACCTTCGCCTACCGCAACATGTCCCACGACGACGCGCAGAACGTCGCCGCCACCGGGGTCGCGCCGTCGGCGGAACCGGTGGCGACGTCGGGCCAACCCAAGGTCGCGCCGCAGAAGTTCACCAAGGTCGGCACCAAGTCCGGCGGCACGCTCAACCGGATGACCGTCACGGGCCGGCAGTCCGCGGTCACCGCCGACGTGTGGGTCTGGCTGCCGCCGGGCTACGACACCCCCGCCAACCAGGGCCGCAACTACCCCGTCCTGGTCGCCCAGTCGGCGCTGCCGGGCGTCGAGTCGAACAGCTTCACGGACGACTCGTCGGCGTTCCTGAGCAAGCTCGCCGCAGGCATCGAGTCCGGCACCGTCCCGCCGTACATCGTGGTCGCGCCCGAACTGATGCCCTACTCGAAGCAGGACGTGGATGCCGGCCTGACCACGGCCAAGGACACCGAGTGCAGCGACATCCCGAAGGGGCCGAAGATGGCCACCTTCCACAACGAGGACGTGCGCGAGGCGGTGCTGACGACGTATCGCGCGAGCGCCGACCGCGCGTCCTGGGCGCTGATCGGGGACGGCTCGGGCGGGCTGTGCGCGGTCAAGTACGCCCTGCAATACCCGCAGTACTACGCGAGCGCGGTCAGCCTGTCCGGCCGCACCACGCTCAAGTCCGCGCTGTGGGGCGGGGATTCGGCGGCCAGGACGGCGAACGACCCGGTCCGCCTGCTCGACGCGCGACCCGACGTGACGATCATGCTGTCCGGCCACTCGGGCACCACCGGCAGCGAGTTCGCCGCGAAGGCGAAGGCCCCGACCACGGTCAAGGCGGTCGCGGGCGCGGGTGGCACCTCCACCGACATCACGCGTCAGTTGCCCGACGCGCTCACCTTCCTCGGCCGCAACACCCGGAACCCGGCCGCGTGACGGCGCGCGGCGGGGCTCGGTACGCGGGGCGCGGCGAACGTGTCGCGGCACCGGTGCACCGGGTCCCGTTCGTGCGCCGGGACGCGGCGGATGGTAGGCAGTACGGGTGAAACGAATACCCCGAGTGGGGCTCCTCGGCCGTGTGATCCCGGTCGTGCTCGCCGTCGCGACCGTCGCAAGCTGTTCCGTCGCGTCCGACCTCGGCGACGCCGCGGGCGGCGGTGGTACCCGTGCGTCGAGCCCTGCCTCGGGCGCGGCCAAGGCACCGGCCACGCCCGGTGACTCCAACCCGGAGCTGGCCCGCTTCTACACCCAGCGGCCCACCTGGAAGTCCTGCGAGAGCGAGGACGACGACGAGCGCAGCCAGGCCAAGGCGTTTCGCTGTGCGAAGTTCACCGTGCCGCTGGACTACAGCCGGCCGACCGGCCGCACGATCGACATCGCGGTCACCCGCAAGAGCGCGGCCAAGCCCGGGCAGCGGCTCGGCTCGCTGCTGATCAACCCGGGCGGCCCGGGCGGCTCCGGGGTGACGGCGGCGTGGTGGATGTCCGAGAGCACCATCGGCAAGCCGGTCCAGGACGTCTACGACCTGATCGGCTTCGACCCGCGCGGGGTCGACCGCAGCGCGCCGGTGAAGTGCATGACCGACGCCGAGCGCGACGCGTACGTGGCCGAGGACCTGCCCGAGGACCCGGTCCGCGCCGAGGCCAGGGCCAAGGAGCGGGAGCGGGCCTACGCGGCCGAGTGCCAGAGTCGGTCCGGCGAACTGCTGCCCTTCGTGGGCACCGACAACGCGGCCCGCGACATGGACGTCCTGCGCGCGGCGCTGGGCGACGAGAAGCTCAACTACATCGGCTTCTCCTACGGCACCTACCTCGGCGCCACCTACGCCGAACGTTTCCCGACCCGCACCGGCCGGCTGGTCCTGGACGGCGCGGTCGACCCGGCCGCGGACAACCTGAGCCGGGCGGTCGAACAGCAGGTCGGCTTCGACCGTTCGCTGCGCCGGTTCGCCGAGGACTGCGCGGGGCGCCCGGGCTGCGCGCTCGGCGCCGACCCGAAGACCGCGCCGCGCAAGGCCGCCGACTTCCTGGACGGCCTGCAGGAGCACCCGCTGGCCGCCGCCCGGGGCGGCCGGACGCTGACCTCCAGTCTGGGCTGGACGGGCGTGGTCAGCCTGCTGTACGGCGACAAGGACACCGAGTGGAAGTACCTGCGCGACGCGCTCGCCGACGCGATCGTGCACGGGTCGCCGGACGCCCTGTTGTTCTACGCCGACAACTACAACGGTCGGGACGAGCAGGGGCACTACGACAACAGCGCCGACGCGTTCGTC
Source organism: Embleya australiensis (assembly GCF_051903075.1). Taxonomy (NCBI): domain Bacteria; kingdom Bacillati; phylum Actinomycetota; class Actinomycetes; order Kitasatosporales; family Streptomycetaceae; genus Embleya; species Embleya australiensis. The sequence continues at coordinate 3,481,124 of NZ_CP182422.1, read as the reverse complement.
GCGATCGGCTGCGCGGACGGCGCGGGGGAGGCGCCGACGCCGGCGCAGGTGCAGGCGGCGCTGGACCGGCTCAAGGCCGAGGCGCCGCTGCTGTCGCGCGATGTGACCGCGGAGGACCTGACCGGGGAGAACTGCGAGAGTTGGCCGTTCAGGTCGCCGGCCAAGCCGCACGCCATCCGGGCGCAGGGGAGTGCGCCGATCCTGGTGGTGGGTACGACGGGGGACCCGGCGACGCCGTACGCCTCGGCCGAGAAGCTGGCGGGGCAGTTGGCGAACGCGACGTTGTTGACCTTCGAGGGCGAGGGGCACACGGCGTACGGGGGCAACAGCCCGTGTGTGGACGGGGCGGTCGAGGGGTTCCTGTTGCACGGGACCATGCCGCCGAAGGGGAAGCGGTGTAGTTGAGGGGTGTCGGCGGTCGGGTCGAGGGGTGGTCGGGTCGTTGGGGAGTATCGCCGGCCTGCGTGGTTACCCTCCCCAGAGGTGCACGGTCGGGCTGGGCTACTGGAGGAGCGGTCGCATGATGCGGGGTTCGTGCGCGAGGGTCGCCGCCGCGGCAGTCGGTCTGCTCCTGGTGGCGGGGTGCTCGTCGGGTTCGTCGTCGAAGTCGCCGGACCGGGTCGCGGACACCGCCACGGCACCGACGACCGGTGACTCGGGCGGCGGCGGGGGCACCGAGTCGGCGCCGCCGACTGCGGCGGTGGAGCCGATCGGCTGGACCCCGTGTACCGGCGGGTTCCAGTGCGGCACGCTCCAGGTGCCGCTGGATCATGCCAAGCCGGACGGGCCGAAGATCCGGATCGCGGTGATGCGCAAGCCGGCGACCGGGGCGAACCGCATCGGCTCGCTGGTGCTCAACCCGGGCGGTCCGGGCGGCTCCGGGCTGGACTTCGCGCAGTACGCGGCCACCCGGTACCCGGCCGAACTGCGCAAACGGTTCGACATCGTCGGCTTCGACCCGCGCGGCGTCGGTCGCAGCACCGCGATCGACTGCCTGGCCGACAACGGGATGGACGCCTTCACCCAGCTCGACGCGACGCCGGACACCCCCGCGGAGGAGCGGGCGTGGATCGACGGTGAGAAGGCGTACGGCCGGGCCTGCGCGGACCGCTCGGGGGACCTGCTCGGCCATGTGAGCACGGTCGACGCGGCCCGTGACATGGATCTGCTGCGGGCCGCGCTCGGCGACCCCAAGCTGTACTACGTGGGCGCGTCCTACGGCACCTTCCTCGGCGCGACCTACGCCGAGCTGTACCCCAAGCGGGTCGGCCGTCTCGTGCTGGACGGCGCGATGGACCCGAGCCAGTCGGCGATGGCCGCCAACAAGGTGCAGGGCGGCGGCTTCGAGACCGCGCTGGCGGCGTTCCTGGACGACTGCGTCGGCGGCGGCTCGTGCTCTCTCGGCGCGACCCGGGAGGCCGGGCTGGCCAAGATCCGCGGTCTGCTGCAACAGCTCGACGCGCGCCCCCTCCCGGGCGACGCGACCCGACGGGTCACCGAGTCGATCGCGACCACGGGCATCCTGTCGCCGCTCTACTCCAAGGACCAGTGGCCGGACCTGCGGCGCGCGCTCGACGCGGCGCTGCGCGGGGACGGACAGCGGCTGCTCGCCCTCAACGACCAGTACTACGAGCGGGGCGCGGACGGCCGGTACAGCAACCTGATGTCCGCCAACGCGGCGGTGAACTGCCTGGACGCCCCGCCGGCGGCGACGACGCGGGAGGACGTCGAGCGCGACCTGCCGGAGTACGTGGCGGCGTCGCCGACCTTCGGCCGCAACCTCGCCTGGGCGGGCCTGGCCTGCGCGTCCTGGCCGGTCCCGCCGAGCGGCCGACCGCACCCGATCCGCGCCGAGGGCGCCGCCCCGATCCTGGTCGTCGGCACCACCCGCGACCCGGCCACGCCGTACTCCTGGGCCCAGTCCCTGGCCGGCCAACTGGCCTCCGGCAACCTCCTGACCTACGACGGCGACGGCCACACCGCCTTCGGCCGAGGCAGCGACTGCGTCGACCGCACGGTCGTCGACTACCTCACCCAGTCCACCGTCCCACCCAAGGGCAAGACCTGCCGCTGACCCCCACCAATCGCGCGTGTCGACCACCCCGACGGGTGTGTACACTCATTCCCTGTCACCACCACAAGGTGGAATGACAAGCCGCCTTAGCTCAGTCGGCTAGAGCGACGCACTCGTAATGCGTAGGTCAAGGGTTCGACTCCCTTAGGCGGCTCCCCGAAGGCCCAGGTCAGTAGCACTCTGACCTGGGCCTTGTTGTTTTTTCTCGGGGTCAGAGGTGGTTGCCGAGGGGTTCGCCTGGTGGGGGGCCCGGGAGGATGTAGGCGACTGCGGAGGCTCGGTGTTCGAGGAAGGGGTTGAGGGCGTCTCGGGCTGCCAAGCGGGATTGGACTCGGGTGAATAGGCCTGGGTCGCGCATGTAGGCGCAGAACAGGAGGCCCCTGTCGGTGGGGGCGTCGTCGTAGTTGTAGCTGCGGCGGAGCATGCGGGCGCCGGCGTCGAGGCGGGGGCTGGTGAGGCGGACGTGGGCCGTGGCCGGGATGACGTAGGAGCCGTCCGGGTGCTTGGCGTAGATGTCCGGGTCGTCGTGTTCGGTGGTGCCGGTCAAGGGGACGCCGTCGGTGGCTCTGCGGCCGATCATTTTGTTTTGGTGGTCTTGGGGGATGGCCGCGAAGCCGGCTACGTCCATGTGGATTTTGCGGAACACCAGGGTGGTCGCGTGTTCGTGGGCTCCCGGTGGGCCCCAGACCCAGCGGCCGGCGGTCGGGTCGTCGGGGTTGGCGGTGCCGTCCTTGAGGCCGAAGAGGTTGCGCGGCGTGATGCCCGGTGGGGTGTGGGGCAGGAAGCCGGATTGGGTCCAGCGGGGGACGGCGCCGGCGGACTGCGCGGCGGCGGTGGCCAGTTCGGCGACGATGGTGAGCGTCCAGCGGTCGGCGGCGCAGAGTTGGAGCAGTATGTCGCCGTTGCTGCGGGCCGGGTCCAGGCGGTCGCCGGGGAAGGCGGGCACGTCGGCCAGTTCGGCGGGCACATTCAGGGCGAGGCGGGTCGCGAGGCCGACGCCGACGCCGACGACGCAGGCGAGGCGGGTCGGCTCTCCGGTGTGCAGGCGCGGGTCGGGCAGTGTGCCGGCGGCCGCGCCGGACAGGGTGTGGGTCAGTGCGGTGAGGATGTTGCGGAGCGTCTCGCGGTCCGCGCCGGCCGTGGTCGGCGGGATGTCGAAGGACAGTATGTGGGTGGTGGGTAACTGGGGCCCCGTCACACCGGCTTGGCGCAGGCCGTGGAAGGGGATCGCGGCCGGCGGCGCATCGGACGCGGTGTTGCGGCGCTGTGGTCGGCTCGCCTGTGGTTCCGCCGCCGCGCCGACCGCCGCGGCCAGTGCCGCTCCGGTCGCGAGCAGGGCTCTGCGTCCCAAACCGGATGTGGCAGGACGCGCCTGCTCCTGTCGATTTTCCGGGTCGGTATGCATGGGCGACATTGCAGACGATAGAACACCTGTCATGCAACTCCTGCCTCCGCAACGCTCGTTACGTCCACGGACGTCCCGACCTGTCGTCCTTCGGACTCGGACTCGGACGCAGACTCGGACGCGGGCGTCGATGCTGCGCCACCTGTCGCTGGCGCTCGTCTGTCTCGCGCCGACGGTCGCGGCCTGCTCGTCGTCGACCGACGCCGAACCGTCCGCCGGGAAGCACCCCGCCGGGAACGTACTGCGGGTGCCGCAGGACTTCCGCACGGTGCAGAAGGCGGTGGACGTCGCGCGTGCGGGCGACACGGTGCTGGTCGGCCCCGGCGTGTACCGGGAGAGTGTGCGGGTCGCCGTGCCGCGCCTGGTGTTGCGCGGTACGGATCGCAACGCCGTGGTCTTCGACGGCGGTGTGCGGCTCGCCAACGGCATCACCGTCACCGGCGCGGGCTCGGTGGTGGAGAACCTCACCGTCCGCGGCTACCTCGCCAACGGCGTCCTGTTCACCGGCGTCACCGACGAGCGACTGCAGGGGCGGGGCGCCGGCGGCTCGGCGTACAACCCGCTGGACACCGCCCGCTTCCCGATGCTTCAGGGTTTCCGGGCCGGCCACGTGACGGCGTACAACAACGGGCTCTACGGCATCTACGCCTTCGACGCGCGGGGTGGTGTCATCGAGGACTCCTACGCGTCCGGGCAGGCCGATTCCGGCATCTACGTCGGCCAGTGCAAGCCGTGCGACACGCTGGTACGCGGCAACACGGTGGAGCGCAATGCGGTCGGCGTCGAGATCACCAACGCCTCGGAGGGCTTGTCGGTGCTCGGCAATCGGGTCGTCGGCAACCGTGTCGGAGTCACGGTGAACTCCAACGACCTGGAGGCGCTCGCGCCGCAGCACGGCGCGGTGATCGCCGGCAACGTGATCACCGACAACAACGCCTCGGACACGCCCGAACAGGCCGACGGAGGCTTCGGGATCGGCATCGGGATCGGCGGCGGCCAGGAGAACCGCGTCGCGCGCAACCTCATCCGGGGCAACCGCGCGGCCGGGGTCCTCGTCACCGACCCCGCGGGGCATCCGGCCGTCGGCAACCGCGTCGAGGGCAACCGCGTCACGGACAACGGCGCCGACCTGGTGACGGCCTCGGCCGACCCCGGCAACTGCTTCACCGGCAACTCGCCCGCGACACAGAGCCCGAGCGGCCTGGAGGACCTCGCCGGGTGCGGCGTCACCGCGCGCCGGGCCGTCCCGGCGGGTCGGGCCGTCGCCGTGCAACCGCCGCCCGGCCTCGCGTTCCACGCCGTGCCCGCCCCGCCCGCGCAGCCCTCGATGCCCGACCCGACGGTGCCCGGCCGGCCGGCGACGGACCTGCCCGGGGTGGTCGACCCCGAGCGCTACGCCCTGCCGACCGACGCCGCCGCGATGCCGCAACCGCGCTGAGCGCCCCGCCGCCGTCGACGCGGCGGGGTCAGCCCGCGATCCACGGCGCCTCGGGCATGCGTACCCTGTCGTCGCGTCCGCCGATCTCGACGGTCGTCGGGGTGCCCAGACCCGGCATGCGCATCGTTACCCGGCGCAGGCCGCCGTCACCGTCGACCCAGTAGGTCAGCGGCGACAACTCGCCGGTGGGCGCCCCACCGCGCGCGGCGTCCTGGGCACGCGGACCGGAGAACCTGTCGTAGGTCCGGCCCTGGATGCGGTCGCGGCCCAGCCGGCGTGCCCCCGACTGGGCGAGCAGCATCGGGTTGTCGGGCCGGTCCGCGCCGAGTTGGATCAGCAGCCGCAGCCCGGAGTCCAGCGGGTCCGCGGTGAAGGCGCGCGACGACCAGCCGGAACGGGGGATGTGCTCGGCCTGCTGCCACGGCGGGCCGTCGACGCCCGCCGGCACCGGCGCCAGTCCCAATCCGGCGCCGTCCCACACGATCAGGCCGCGGTCGAGTGAGCCGGCGGCTCCGGTGACCTGATAGCCGCCCACGGCCCGGTGGTTGCGGTAGTCCACGACCGCCTCGACCCGGATCGTGACGCCGCCCCCTTCGGCGGCGGTGAGCGTCACCGCGACCGGACTGGCCTGGTACAACGTCAGCCGCGACAGCGCCAGGCGGCCCGCCTCGTCGATGGTCACCGCCCGGTCCGGGGCGCCGTCGTCGGAGAGTGCCCGGTGTACGGCCAGCCCGCCGGCCGTGCTTCCGCACAGCGCGACCGCCACCAGGGCCGTGATCCAGAGCCGCCGCCGACGCGGCGCGCGGTCGCCGGTCTTCTTCCGGACCATGCGGATGCCTTCTCTCACGTCGATCAACACACGGGCGGGCCGGCGGACCATCGGCCCGCGGACCCGCCCGTTCCATCTCTTTCGGCAGCCGGCAGTCGGCGGCAGGCAGTCGGCCGCCGGCCGCCGGCCGCCGGCGGCCGTCAGCCACCGCCCGCCCGCCGGGCGATCGGCGCGCGGTATCGAACCCCGCCCGCCGACCCCGGAGTTACTGCTGCCGCACTCCGCGCCTACGGAACAACACCAGCGCCCCGCCACCCAACGCGATCATCGCCGCCGAGACGCCGAAGACCAGTGGCAGGTTCCCGCCCAGACCCGTCCGAGCCAGCGGCCCCGACGAACCACCGTGGTTTCCGCCCGACGTGGACGGAGCGGATGTCGTCGGCGCGCTCGTCGTCGGCGGAGGCGTGGTCGGCGGCAGCAGCTTGTTGACCGCCGTCACCTCGACTCCGGCGTCCAGGTTCTGCGCGTTCAGCACGAGCGGGCCGAGCACCGGCTTCTCCGGAGGGGCATAGCCCTCGGGAGGGCTGATCTCCTTCCAGAAGTACGTACCGGGCAGCACGTCGCGCTTGCAGATGCCGTCCGTCCCGGTCGTACAGGGCTCGCCGACCTTCGTATCGGGAGTGGTTCCGTCGGACTGCAAGCCCTCGGTCCCGTTCGTCTCCCGCCACAACTCGAACTTCGCCCCGGCCAGCGTCTTGCCGTCCTGGTCGTGTTTGACCAGGCGCACCGCGCCCTCCTGTTGGCGGAATCCGAAGTCGTACGTGTGGTCGTTCTCGCCCGGTCCGCCGGTGGTCAGCGCCCGTTCCGGATACTTTCCGCCGGCCGGGACCTTGCCCTTGGAGTCCACGAAGCGGTTGTCGCCGACACCCTCTTCGGTCGGCACCCACTGGTACAGCGGCCCGTTCGCCGCGTAGTCGGCCGGGTTGTCGAGCCGGATCGTGTACTTGGTCTTCGGCTTCAGACCACCGGTCACGTTCGAGTCGTCGAAGTAGTACTCACCACGCGCCGACGTCTTCGTCGTCCCGACCACCTTGCCGGACTCGTCGTAGAGGTTGACGGTGGCGCCGGGAACCGGACGCTGGCTCGGGCCCTGGACACCCTTGCGCTCCGGGTCGTACCAGACCCGGTTGCCGATCTGGAGCGGTGCCTGGTCGCAGAGCACTTCCAGGTCGCCCATCGAGGCGCCCTTGCCGAAGGAGGCGTTGCCCTCGGTGTTCAAGCGCAGGCCCGCGGCGGGCTGCCGCGTCCCGTCGCGCTTGGTGAACATCGTGCCGGCGCTCCACGGCGTGTCGATGGGGTCGACACCGGCGGTCGCGACGAACTCCTCCACCTTCGACAGCGCGAGGCCGGCGTAGGCGGCGTTCGGGTGGCCGCCGCCCATGGTGTTCACGTCGAAGAACCTGGTGCCCCGCGGCGTCTTGCCACAGCCGAGGTTCGTGTCCATGACGTACTTGCCCTCGGACAGGCACGCCTTGTTCAGGTCGCCGCCGGCCACCATCGCGATGGTGGTCGTGGGCTCTCCGGGCCGGGCGTACGCCGTCGTCCGGTCGGTGAACCGGTCCCGGAAGGCCAGCAGCATCGAGCCGTCGGTCTCGAACGCGATGTCGGCCAACTCGGGTTCGGGGTTGGCCATGGCGCCGGCGCACGTCTGCCCGTTCTGCTGCGCCGGGAACGTGTCCGTCCACGGGAACCAGGCGGCCCCCGGGCAGGTCCCGCCGAGCGTGGCCTTGCGCGGGTAGTCCAGCGGCTGGTTCAGCACCTGCTTGCCGAAGGCACCCGTCGCCGGGTCGAAGGCCAGGACCACGGCGCGCATGTCCGAGAGCTTCCCGGTCGACTCGCCCGAGCAGACGCCGCCGAGGTATCCGACGCCATCCTGCAGTCCCAGACCGAACGGCCGCCAGTCGCCCGGCGCGGGACAGCCCGGGTCCGGGATGGCGTACGAGGCGGCCGGCGCCGTCGCGGTCGCCGCAGTGGCGTCGTAGCGGTACAGCTTGCGGTTTTCGAGGTTGACCACGAACAGGTCGCGGCCGTCGTCGGAAACCTCCAGGTCGCCCAGGCCCTCCTTGCCGGGTGCGGCGAGGAAGGCGTTGTCGCTGGTGCCCACGCCGTGTGCCGAGGTGCCGGCGTCCGGGACGGTGGTGAACAGCGACGTCTTCTTCGTGGCGACGTCGGTGACGTAGATGCCGCCGGCGCCGCCGGGGCCGTACACCGTGTCGCGCTTGGCCAGCGCCGAACTGAACAGCCGCTTGCCGGGCTTGCTCCAGCCGATGCCGTACAGGTTGCCCGTCGCGGCGTTGGTGGACAGGTCCGTCACGTTGGTGTTCGTGCCGCGCGCGTTGTACGGGAACGTCACCAGCGTCCGCGCGGACGCCGGCTCGTTCGTCGCGGGCTGGCAAGCGGTGGCCAGCGGCGCGTTCTTCTGGCAGTAGTCGCCGGGGCTCCACAGCCCCGTCGTGTACGCCACATCCTTGCCGTTGCCGAGGTCGACGAACTCCTCGTTGCTGCTCAGCTCGTTCGGTCCGCCGCCCAAGCCCTTCCGCGACGCGAACGCCGGGAACAGCACACCCGGCTTCGGATTCACCACCTGAATCCGATACTTGCCCGAAGGCGTCCGAGCCGTACCGGGCGCCAGCTTGACCGTGCCGTCGGCGGTCGTCACCCCGGTGACCTTGGCGCCGTCGTCGTTGGTGAGCGTCACCGTGACGCCGCCCATGCCCGGTTCCAGGGCGGGACTCCATACCCCGGTGGTGTCCACGGCCCGCACGACGCGGACGGTCACGGAGCCGTCCTCCGTCGCCGGATACGCCGGCGACGCCGCCAGAGCCAAACCGCCGAATCCGACGGCGAGTGCCGCGAGGCCCCCTATGGAGCGGGGCGCGCGTAACGCCGATCGCAGTCGGCGCCCTCCCTGCGCGGCGCCGTGCGTCCGTTCACTTGAAGGTGTCATACCTACTCTCATCATCTCAAAGGGCCCGACGGGCGATCCCCCCACGGATCGGTCGTGACCCGGTTTGTTGGCCGAAGCCTAAAGGGGATTCGGCAAGTACATGACGGCAAGGGGAAGTTGACGTTGAACCCATTTTTTCGCCGTCGCCGCGGGCGTGGTGTGCCCAAATGAATCCGATTCGGACGGCAATGGCTAATCCGGAATCGCATGGGATCCGCGGGCCCGGTCCGGCTGCCGCTCTCCCGTTTCAAAACCGATAGCATAGACGGAGATAAAGTCTCCGATTAGCTCTCGACAGTCGAGGACGGTGCGCCATGCGGGCGGACGCGGCACGCAGCAGACGACGGATCCTCGATGCGGCGCGCGACGTCTTCCTGGAGCGTGGACCGGACGCGCCGCTGGACCTGATCGTGCGCCGCGCCGGCGTCGGCCCCGCCACGCTCTACCGGCGCTACCCCGACCGGGAGTCGCTGGTCCGCGACCTCACCGGGGACCTCCTGGGCCGACTGGAGACGGCCGCGCACGAGGCGGCGAGCGTCGACGACGACGCGTACGCGGCACTGCGTCGCTTCGTCCACGCCGCCGCCGACCTGCGGATGGGCGCGGTCATCCCGGTGCTGCTCGAAGGGCTGGTCGTGGACGCGGAGTTGGTGCGGGTACGGACCGCCACCGTGCACGCGGTCGAGGCCCTGATCGACGCCGCCCACGCGGCGGGCACGCTGCGCCCGGACGTCGGCATGGGCGACCTGGTCCTGCTCTCGATCCGGCTCTCCCGCCCGCTGCCCGGCGGCCTGGCCCGGCTCGACACCGACGACACCCTCCTGCACCACCACCTCGACGTGGCCCTGGACGGCCTCGGCCCCCACCCGACCGAAACCGCCGAACCGCCCCGCGCCCCGTTGTCCTTCGCCGCCTTGGTGACGGCCGCCGACCGCCCGACGGCCCCCTGAGCGGCGCGTGATCGGACCGGTCAGCCCTGCGCCACCGCCACCGGGTTCGTCCGCAGCACCTTCCAGGTCGGCAGCAGCGTCGCCGCGAAGGTCAGCACCGCCGCCGTGCCGACCACGGCCGCGTAGATCCGGATCGAACCCATGGGCAACCACGAATCGGTCAACGACAGGCTGAACGGGACCACCGCCGCGGCCGCCGCCGCGGTGCCCAGGATCACCCCGATCAGCGTGGTCAGCGTCGCCTCTACCGCGGACATCCGCATGATCTGGCCGCGGGTCGCGCCGCTCAGGCGTTGCAGCCCGAACTCGCGGCGGCGGTTGTGCGTGGCCAGGATCAGCGAGTTGACCAGGGACAACGCGGTGTACAGGGTCAGCACGCCGATGATCAGATAGTTGATCCACGCCTGGGTCTTCGACTCCTCGGCGTGCGTTTCGAGCAGCGCGTCGCGCGAGGCCGCCCGCAGCCCCGGGTACTCCTTGGCCCAGGCACCCAGCGAGGCGACCAGCCGGTCGGGATCGGTCCCCTCGGCCGCGCGGACCAGGATCTGCGCGGGCAGCCCGTCCGTGGTGTGCGGCGCGAGCAGGGACACCGGCAGCAGCATGGTGTCGTAGCCGGGCCGGCTCTCGAACAGCGCGACCACCCGTACATCCGCCGAGGCGCCGTCGCCGAGCCGCAGCCGGATCGTGTCGCCGAGCCCACGATGGATCGACCGGGCCAGCGCCCTCGGCAACGCCACCGTGTCGCCGTGCAGTTCGGCCAACGAGCCGGCGGAGGCCGTCACCCCGACCGTGGCCGGGCCCGCGTCCACGTCGACGCCCTGCATCGGCACCCCGTGCCGGCTGTCCGGCGCGACCCGCGGGTTCTCCACGAAGCCCGCGCTCGCGGTGTACGCGCTCGCGCTCGCCACCCCCGGGATCGCCCGCACCCGCTCGACCACGCCCGGGTCCACGCCGCCCGCGGCGGCGGTCACCACCGCGTCGGCCCGCAGGCTTTCCGTGTACACCCGCTCGGCCTGCCCGGTCGTGGTGGTCTGGAGGTACAACTCGCCGGTGCTGATCGCGACCGCCAGCATGATCGGGGTGACCACCGCGGCCGTGCGGATCGAGGTGACCCGCGCGCCGAGCATCGCGATCCGGCCGGACCGCCCGGTCAGCGCGCCCAGCGGGCGGTACAGGAGCCAGGTGAGCAGCCTGGTCAGCCCGGGGGCGAGCAGGGCCAGGCCGATCGCCGCGCAGATCACCGCCGGGCCCGCGGTGCTCGCCGCCACCGGACCCTCCAGGACGTTCACCGTGACCAGGCCCAACGCGGTGGCGCCGGCCAGCGCGATCAGCGCGAGCACGAGCCGGAACCAGTTGAACCAACGCTGCTGGAAGGCGGATTCGGCCAGCGCCTCGGTCGGCTTGGCGGTCACCGCGCGCCGGGCGCCGACGAAACCGCCGACCAGCGCGGTCAGCAGCACCGCGCCCGCCGCGGCCACCGCCGGGATCCAGCCCTGCTCGAACTCCACCGTCTCGGCGACCATGCCCGAGGCGACCAGCCGATCGAAGAGCACCCGCCCGGCCGCCGGGCCGGTGAACCAGGCGACACCGGCCGCGAGCACGGTGACCAGGAGCGTCTCGCCGAGCAACATCCGGCGCAGCTGGCGCGGGGTGGCGCCGATCGCCCGCATCAGCGCGAACTCGCGCCGCCGCTGCTGTACGGACAGCCCGATCGTGCCGGCCACCACGAACACCGCGACCGCGACGGCCAGACCGCCGAACACCGCGGACAGCGAGATCAGGTCGGACTTGTTCGCCAGGATCTCGGGATGCTCGACCGCGCCGCGATCGTCCCCGGCCAGGATCCGGGTCCGGTCGTCGTGCACCGCGCGGGAGACCGCCTTGCGCAGCGCGCCGAGGTCGGTGCCCGGCGCGGCCACGATCGCGATGTCGGCGACGGCGCCGGTGGGCGCGGACAGCCGGTCGGCCTCGGCCGCGGCGAAGAACATCGTGGCCTGCGGCACCGTGCGGGCGGGCCGGGCGATCCCGCTGACCCGGTAGGCGCGCGTCCCGCCGTGGGCGGCGACCTGGACCCGGTCGCCCACGTCGACCGCCGCACGGCGCGCGAGCGTGGTGTCCAGGACCACCTCGTCCGGTCCGGTCGGCGCGGCGCCCCCGGCCAGGGTGTACGGCGTCAACTGGGCGGACTCCCACGCGTGGCCCTGTGCCTTGCGGTTGCCGTCGGGGCCGATCAGCGCGGTGCGGAAAGTACGCTCGCCGACCACTGCCCGCACGCCGGCGACGCTGCGCACCCGCTCCACCATGCCCGCGTCCAACGGGACGCGCTCACCCAACGCGTAGTCCCGCTCCCGGTCGCCGTCGCCGCTGCGCGGGCCGGTGTAGGTGGGGTCGCCGATCACCGCCAGCGAGGCCCGCTCCAGGCGTTGCGGCGGGGCGTTGTTGCGGACGCCCGTCTCGAGCAGGCCGCCGCAGGCCATCACCACGGTGGCGCCGAAGCACAGCGCGACGAAGGTCGCGACGAAGCTGCCCGCCCGAAAGCGCAGCGTGCGCAGCGCGAGGCCCCACATCAGCGCACCCCGCCCACCGACCGGCCCGGGCCGGCCTCGAAGGCGCCCAGGTGGGTCATCCGGTCAGCGATCGCGTCCACGGTCGGCGCGGCCAGCCGGCCGGCGATCCGGCCGTCGGCGAGGAAGACCACGTGGTCGGCGTAGGACGCGGCGACCGGGTCGTGGGTGACCATGACGATGGTCTGGCCGTCGACGTGTACCGATTCCCGGAGCAGCCCGAGCACCTCGGCCGCGGTCCGGGTGTCCAGCGCGCCGGTCGGCTCGTCCGCGAACAGCACAGCGGGCCGGACCACCAACGCGCGGGCGATGGCGACCCGTTGCTGCTGACCGCCGGACAACTCGTGCGGGCGGTGCCGGGCCCGGTCGGTGAGGCCGACCCGCGCGATCACCTCGGTGATGTGGCGCCGGTCCGCCCGCTTGCCGGCGAAGCGCAGCGGCAGGGTGACGTTCTGCTCCACGGTGAGCGTGGGCAGCAGGTTGAACGCCTGGAAGACGAAGCCGATCCGCTCCCGACGCAGCTTGGTCAGCGCGTTCTCGTTCAGCTCGGCGAGATCCCGACCGGCCACGGTGACCGCGCCCGAGGTCGGCCGGTCCAGGCCGGCCGCGCAGTGCAGGAAGGTGCTCTTGCCCGAGCCGGACGGCCCCATCACAGCGGTGAACGAGCCGGGCGGGAAGGCGATCGAGACCCCGTCGAGGGCGGCGACCGAGGCGGAGCCCTTCCCGTGGACCTTGCGGACCGCGTCGAGCCGAACCGCCGGTTCCCCGGCGTCCGCATGCCCGACTCCGCTCGTGTCCCACTCCTGCTCGCGTGTCGGTTGCCCGCCCACGATGACCCTCCAGCCGTTCGGCCGCTCCCCGTGGGCGGCGTCGAATCCACGCTAGAAGCGCCCGAAGTACCCGCCCATGGGGCCCGCCGGCCACTTGGGGTGGGGGTAGACCCCCCTACCGGACGATCGGCCCTCCGGGACGGGCGACCGGCGCACACCGCGGCTCGAAGTCCCGCGCGTCTAGGCCGAAGTGTGTACGCCGTTTCGTCCCGAGGGAGGGCGTGCCGACGCCGGGCGCGGCCCTAGCCTCGTGGGCGTATCCGCAGGTCGAGTAGAGGAGACGGACCGTGGCCAAGGCACGCGGCTCGATGGTGGCCGGCCTGGTCACCGCCCTGGTGGGCGCGGGCCTGAAACTGTTCGCCGACGATGTACACCCGCCGGTGTTCGAACCCGGGAAGCTCGGCATGGTGCTGCTGATCCTCGGGATCGCCGAACTGCTGTACGGGATCTACCGATCGGCCCAGGGCGACCGGAAGACGTGAGCCGCCCGGTCGCGCGGCCGACGACGCTGCGCGACCAGGGCCAGGAAACCGGCGCCGAGCACGGCCGAGCCCAGGAACACGACGAGCAACACCCGGCCGCCCGGCCCGGTCCCCGCCGAGCGCGGCCGGCTCGCCGCGTCGGCCGGGGTCGCGCGGAGTTGGTCCACGACGCGGCTCGCGGCGGATTCCCGTACCCGGGTGGCGGCCGGTGTCACCTCGACCCGCACGTTCGCGGTGGCCTGCCGCCCGAATCGGTCGCTCACCGTGTAGCGGAAGTCGTCCCGGCCGACGAAGCCCGGCCCCGGGGTGTAGCGCAGCACGGCGTCCGTCCCGGTCGTGTCCTCGGCCTGGAAGACCAGACCGTGTTCGGGGTTGGTGTGCGAGAGCACGACGAGCCCGTCGCCGGTGTCGTCGGCCAGGACCGCCACGTTCACCGACTGCCCGGCGCGCGTGCCCACCACGTCGCCGAAGGCACGCGGCCCAGGCATCTTGGGCGGCGCCGACGGCACGGACGGCGGGATCGGCCGGGGTTCCGCGCCGGGCCGGGGATCCGCCACCGCCTGTGGATCCGCCACCGGCCGCACCCGATCGGTGGGCACGTCGGCCCGCGCACTCGCCGGCCCGAACAGCACGACACAGCAGGCGAATACCACGGCGCCCGCACGGCGCACTCGGGTGGGGGACACGGACGCGGTGGGCACGGGTACCTCCGGCACTGGCGATCCCGCCGGCCGAAGCCGGCACGATCTCGGGTCGACCGCCCCGATCCTGGCCCCCCGAGCGCCCCACCCCACCGCGCGGCACGCCCCCCACCCCAACCTTCACCCGCACGCGTGGCGAGAAAGCCGACCCCGCGATCCCGACCCGATCACACGTGCCACAACGCCGAGGACAACCGGCTCCACCCAACCGGCTCCACCCAACCGGCTCCACCCCACCGGCCCGGACCGGAGCCGGCGTGCGTTCCGGAGCACGGTCTCGGCGCGCCGAAGCGGCATTGCTTCCGATTCGAAGGGCATGAATCCACTATTTTTCATGATTGATCGCCCGACATTACCGGAATTGAATACTCCGTTTTTCGGGGCCCGTGCCGATGATCATGAGTTGCGTGAAATCCGTGGGAAACGGCCTTGTGTTCGCTGTGCCCTGAGTCGCCCCGGCGCAGGGTAGGCTTTTTCCATTCGCCTCCGGCGGGGAGGTCCCGGTCGATTCCGTACGGGTCGACCGACCCGGGCCCCCGACCAGAAAAGGAGCGCGAATGTCGGAGTCCTCGGAGAAACCTGCGGACGAAGACGAGGACCCCCACGAGCAACCACCACCGTGCGCTGAACCCGACGCATTTCGGCTCCTGCTGAAAGCGATCGAGGTGTGGGAGGCGATCCAGTGGATCGTCGACCACGTTGCGAACGGCGGGCCCGGCTGGTAGCCGCCGGCCAGGCCCGCAGGTCGCCCGTGAGGGTTCTGCCGGTCGCAAGGCCCCGCTTGATCCTTATCCGGGCGAGCGGGGTTCTTGCGTCTTCGCACGTCACAACCGCATCCCGGAAAAAGACGCCGGCTCCGTGTCCACGACGTGTCCACGAAAGCCACTGTGTCGTGTGTCTTCCACCACCGTGGCTGTTTCTCGCCCCAGAGTAAAGCAGCCGTGGCCCTTAACTGTACCGCTCGGCCCGAATGACCGGCCGGGCCCGTTTCGCAACGCCTCGTGTTCACCTGTGCGTGGTGTCGATCCGAACGTAAACGATACCGACCCGGGTGGTTTTCAGGTAAGGGGATCCATGCCTCGGGGTATGACGCCGTTCTCGGGGGCCGCGCTGCAGAAAGCACGCGCCCATCACGGCATGAGTGTCGCCGCGCTCGCCCGACTCGTCGGCTGTGGCAAGGCCCAGATCATCGAATACGAACAGGGCCGCCGTGCGCCCGAGCCGGCGCGGTTGGTCCGACTGGCGACGGAGTTGGCGGTACCGCCGCTCGTGCTCATGGGGGTCAATCCGCGCAGGACCACGCTCGCGGACCTGCGCGCCGCCGCCGGCCTGACCGCCGACGAACTGGCCACCGTGCTGGGCATGTCGCGCACCACCTACCGGCTGCTGGAGACCCAGGGACACTTCCCGCCCGGCCGCGACGAGACGATCGTCAAACTCACCGCGCGCCTCGGCCCCTACCGCACGGTCCAGCGCGCGCTCGCGAACGTCTCCCGTGAGCGCAAGGCCGAGATCCTGCGGATCACCGAGATCCTGGACGAACTCATGTACGCGCCCAACGTGCCGGCGCGGGTGAGCGCGGACGACCCGTATCTGCGCCGGCTCGCCGAACTCAGCCGCTGCCCCACCCAGCAGCTTCGCCGGCTGCTCAACCATCTGCTCGATTCGGGACGGCAGCTCATCGTCGTCGACTACATCGGGCAGGTCCAGGCGCGGTTCGCCCAACACGACACGGTCCGGCAGAATGCGAACACGTTGCGGGAGCAGGCCCGCACCGAACTGCAATCCTGGCCGCACCTTGCCGCCGACGCCATCGACTGGTTGCCCGAAGCGCTCACCCAACGGCAGTGGAAGGCCGTCGTACGACTCTCCGCCGCCGAGCACGTCGAGGGCATCCCCGGCCTTCCCGTGCGCGAGGTCGCCGCGCTGGAGTCCCTGCTGCACCGGACGTTGACCGGCTACCCCCGAGCCGGCGATATGCGCCACCTGCCCAGGATCGCGCCTTTCCGGCTCGTCTACGGCCCTGCCGGCGAGCGCCTGCGGTTCTCCGCCCGCGGTCGCCACTACTGCACCACGACATCCCCGATCTACGCCGCGCTGTATCCGACGGCGGGTACGTTCACGCCGTTCCGGAGCACAAGCCCGCGCCCGCGCGCCGGTACGTGACGTCCGGGCGGTTGGACACGCCGGGTGAGGCATCCGGGTGATGATTCGTGACTCTCGGTGCGGTTCTTATCTAGCCTCGGGTCCGAGACACCGATCGGGGATCAGGGCCGTCGCACGCCGAGGCCGTGTCCTCGGTCCTGCCGGGACTGCGCCCCCGGCAGGATCGGGGAGACGGTCCCGGTCGCGGTGCCCGGCGGCATGCGCACGACCCGGACCGCGCAGAGGAGCACACATCGATGACCGCCCCGAGCCGAGCCCCCGGGCATCCCGCGCCCGACCCGCTCTTCGAGCACACCCCCGATCCGCTGCGCTACACGCGGCTCGCCGCCCCGATGCGGGCGCGGCGGGGGCCGGTGCCCGCCGGTGTCGCGGCGCTGGCGACCGTGGCGCTCCTGGTCTGGGCGATCCGCGCGAAGCGTCGGTAGGGCGACCGGGCCGGACCTCACGGGCTCGCCGCGTCCTCCGCCCACGCGTGCAACAGCCGCCGGGTCGCCTCGTTCGCGCCGGGCCCGTACCTGGTCGGCGCCGTCGCGGCGATCGCGACCCGGATGTCCGCCTCGGCGAGTCCCGCGCCTCGGGCGTACTCGGCGGGCAGCGCGGCGTCCAGCGCCTCCGCCACCCTCGGCTCGGCGACGTGCGCGAGGATCAATCCGGCCAGGTCCTCGCCCGGCAGCCCGTAGCCCGCGTGCGACCAGTCCAGCAGCACGATGTCCTCGTCCCGCGCGATCAGGTTGCCCGGCCGCAGGTCGAGGTGGCACAGCAGGTACGGGAGTTCGGCGACCCGGGTCGCCAGCGGCCCGACGGGGGACGGGCGTTCGAACAACCAGGACGGCCCGAGCGGTCCGGTCGCGGCCTGCGCGGCGCCGAGGCGGTGGGCGAAGTCCGCCCATCGGGCGGGATCCCACTCGGTCCCGGCCACGCCCCGGACGTAGTCGAGCCACAACGCCACCGACCCGTCGCCCCGCCGATCCACCCGCAGCGTCCGGGGCGCGGTCAACCCGTGCGCGGCGTAGACGCCGGCCGCCAGACCGCTTTCGTACGCCTCGATCTCCCGGGCCCAGTAGCGCGGATTGGCCGGCGCCGTGCCGTCCGGCGTGGCCAACTTGAGCACCGCCTCGGCATCGCTGCCGAGCACGTGCCAGATGTCGGAACGGGTGGACAGCGGGGCGGCGTCCAGGGGCGAGCCCAGCTCGGGCGGGACGGATTCGATGCGCACCGGCGGCGGTGCGGCGGACTCGGTCAGGGTCGACTCCGGGGCGGGATGTACCGGCCGATGGTGGGCCGGGACGTCAGCGGAAGGCCGGGGCGCGGGGTGGGCGTCGGCGCCCGATGTGGTGGCGGTAGCCGAGTACCGATCCGTGTCGACGCGCGTGCCGGCCGCGACCCGAGCGCACCGTGTGATGGTCGGTCGGGCGCCGCTCGGCCGGGCGCCCGAGCGGCGCCGGGACCGGGAGCGGGATCGGCGCGGCGACGGCCGGTTCGATCGCGGGCCGTGCGGTCGACGGTGGATGCGGTGGCGCGGGCGAGGTCAGCGGCCCGAGCAGGCGGTCCTCGAGCCAGGCGAGTCCGGGTATCAACAGGAACATCACGATCGGTGCAAGCAGAGCTAGGACCAAGTACATGAGTGCCGCCTGGGGTGAGCTCGTCCGGGCCGTAGTAGCCCCCTAGCCGGTGGCGAACGGCGCAAACGTGACGGTTAGGCAACGAAGGCCGTTTTCCCGCGCCTGCCGACGATCACTTTCCATCGATATCTGCGCTATGTGGGTGACCACACGGCGCACACGATCGCGATCTTCCGCCCGCGAATTCCTCGACGCCGCGTCGCCGTGCCTGACAGCCTGACCGCATGGCGAACGACTGCACGACGCTCGACTGCGACGCGATCCTGTTCGATCTCGACGGTGTGCTGGTGGACTCCCATCCCCTGATCGAACGCATCCTGCGCGCCTGGGCCGCCGACCGGGGCGTCGATCCCGACGTCGCGGTCACCGCCTCGTACGGTCGCCGGGACATCGACCTCGTGCGCGTGGTCGCCCCCACCCTGGACGCCGAGGCCGAGGCCGCGTGGATCGTCGAACGCGAGGAACGCGACTTCACCGGCATCGTGCCGATCCCTGGCGCGGCCGGCCTGCTCGCCGCGCTGCCCTCGGCGCGCTGGGCGATCGTCACCTCCGGCACGCGCCGGGTCGCGCGGGGGCGCCTGCGGGCGGCGGAGTTGCCGGAACCGGTGTACATGATCACGGCGGAGGACGTCACCGAGGGCAAGCCGGCCCCCGAGGGTTATCTGCGCGCGGCCGATCTGCTGGGCGTAGCACCGCACCGCTGCGTGGTCGTCGAGGACGCGGAGAGCGGTGTGCGCGCGGCCGAGGCGGCCGGGATGCGCTGCCTGGGCATCGGCGCGGCGTTGGCCGACGGGGCCGGTGGCGCCGCGCTCGACGCCTGGGCCACGGATCTGCGATCGATCGATCCCGAACAGGTCACGGCCGAACACGTCCGGCTTAACATCCGCCCGAATGGGTCAAACTAGGGACGCAACCTCTCGGGCCCCATTGGCGTCTACAAGGGTGCACGACTCGGGGAACACCACATTTTGGTTTGGGTCGGGAGAGGCCACCACTCGATGAAGAAGACACGTATATCCCTCGCGGTCGCCGTGACCGCGGTCCTGGCCCTGTCGGCCTGCAACTCCGGCTCGTCGAGTGATTCGACGGCCAAGGCGGGCACGCAGTCGAACCTGCCCACCACCGTCTCGTCCGCACCCGTCACGCCGAGTGCGGAGAGTAGTACGCCCCCCGCCACGTCGGCCGCGCCGAGCAGCAGCGCCCCGACCAGCGCGTCGCCGACGGCTTCCGCGACGTCCGCGAAGCCGGCCACGAGCAAGCCGCCGACCACCAAGCCGCCGACCACGAGCAAGCCGCCGACGACCACGCCCAAGCCGCCGGCCGCGCAGGCCGGGCTGGACGAGCGGTGCCTGACCGGTCGGGCGATCTGCATCGACAAGCGCACCGACCGGCTCGCCTGGGTGATCGACGGCAAGGTGCAGTATTCGACTGCCGTGCGCTTCGGCTCGGCCGAGACGCCGACCCGCGAGGGCGCGTTCAGCATCAACTTCAAGAGCCGCGACCACGTCTCGACGATCTACCACACGCCGATGCCGTTCGCGATGTTCTTCTCCGGCGGCCAGGCCGTGCACTACTCGGCCGACTTCGCCGCCAACGGCTACAACGGCGCCTCGCACGGCTGCGTCAACGTCCGGGACAAGGGCCTGGTGCAGCGGCTCTTCGACGAGACCCGGGTCGGCGACAAGGTGATCGTCTACCGCTCGGCCAAGTAGGCCGCGGATCCACCCATCCCGGCGTTCGGGACCGCTCGGCCGGCACGACCGAGCGGTCCCGACCCCGGGGACCCCGCAGGACCGGTGCTCAGCGCTCGCGCGGGGCGCGCACCGTCTTGAACTCCGCCGGACCCGCCCCCATCTCGAACGTGCCGTCCGGGTAGAGCATCGGGCGCCGCTCCTGCATCAGCTTCGAGTACTTCTCCACGTGCTGGATCGAGACGCCCTCGGGGTCGGTGAAGTCGACCAGCGCGATCGCCACCCAGAACACCGCCCGCTTGTTGTTGAACAGCGGCACGTTCACCGTCGAGCCCTGGCCGTCGGTGACCTCGGCGTGCGCGCCGTACGACTTGAAGCTGCCGAAGCCGTTCTCGACCGCGCTGTAGGCGCAGATCAGCACATAGCCCTGCTGGTCGGGCCGGGTGATCCGGACCGTCTCACGGCCGGGTACGCGCGAGTCGCCGTCGAGCTTGATGTAGGGCGCGGAGTTCAGGCTGCCCAGGTCGCGGTAGTAGATCACCCCGTCGCTGTCGCCCTTGTTCAGCGCGCCCAGCTTCGACCGGGGCACGTAGAGCGCGTACAGGTCCAGGTCGGCGCCGGACTTGCGGCGGGCGTCGTTGCCGCCGTCCCAGACCAGGGACGCGGTGACGGTGATCGAGCGGTCGTCCTTGTCCATGCTGATGGTCGCCCGGCCGCCCTTGGCCAGGTCGACCCGGCCCAGCGGCTCCTTGGCCATCGAGATCGGCGCGGGCGCGGCCGGCGCGGGCGCGGCGGCGGGCTCCTTGACCAGGGCGTGTACCGGCGCGGCGGGCGCGGGAGTCGGCTCCGGCTCCGGCTCGTCCTCCACCGAGATGCCGAAGTCCGTGGCGAGCCCGGCCAGTCCGCTCGCGTAGCCCTGGCCCACCGCGCGCACCTTCCACGCGTCGCCGCGCCGGTACAGCTCGACCAGCACCGCGACCGTCTCGCCGCCCTCGAACGCGCCGGCCGGGTAGGTGATCCGCGCGTCGCCGGAGGTGGTGAGCGCACTCAGGCCGGGCACCTGGCCGAGGGTGGCCCCGGGCCGGTCCGCGTCCGCGCTCACCACGACCACCACCTTGGCGACCTCGGCCGGCAGCTTGGCGAGTTCCACCGCGACGTGCGTGGTTCCCGAGGGTCCCGCCGTGGTGCGCACCGCGCCGTCGCCGCCGACGGGATTGTTGAAGAACACCAGGTCCTCGTCGGTACGCACCTTGTGCGCGTCGGTCAGCAGCACGGCGGACACGTCCACGACGTCGGCCGAGGCCCACCCGATCGAGACCTCGGCGCGGTCGCCGGTCAGCGGCGCGTTGGCGCCGGTGGGCAGCGTGACGTCGGACATGGAGGGCCCTCCCGGTTGGACAAAGACGCCGTATCGCGCCGTTGTCCAGGGGAACGACCCTCCCGCCGACGACGTTCCGCAAACCTGAAACTTTAACCAAGCAGGGGTAAAGCCCCAGGTGACAAGCCCGACTCGGGCTCGGTCACCCGCCCGACACCACGTTGTCGAACGCCTTCCTGGCCTCGGCGAAAAAGGCGGGCGCGGCATCGGGCCCGGCGCAGAACACCTGGATCGGCAGATGCACGGCGGTGGCCCCGGCGGCGATCACCTCGGCCGCGCCGGCCATCGTGCGGGCCAGGTCGAACCGGCCCGCGTCGTCCTTGACCAGCGGCAGCGGGCCCTGTACCCGCAGTGCGCCCGGGTCGCGGCCGGCGTCGGCGAGGGCGGTCCGGATCCGTGCCACGTCCCGGGCCATGTCGGCGGTGGACAGGCCCATGATCGGGATCCAGCCGTCGCCGCTGCGCACGATCCGCGCCAGGTTGCGGGTGTTCAACGTGCCGCCGATCCACAGCGGCACGCCCCCGGGTTGGACCGGCCGCGGCGCACAGTAGGCGTCGGTGAAGTTCACCGTCTCGGACACGAACGACGCGGGCAGGTTCGTCCACAGCTCCTTGCAGGCCGCGAGCGTGTCGGTGAGCAGTCGGCCGCGGTTGTCCCAGTCGATCCCGGCGGCGTCGTACTCCTCGCGCTGCCATCCCGTGGCCACGCCCAGCTCCAGCCGCCCGCCGGAGAGTTGGTCCAGCGTCGCGGCGGTCTTGGCGAGCAGGGTGGCGCCGCGCAGCGGGGCGACGAGGATGCCGGTGGCGAGGCGGACCCGCGAGGTGACGGCGGCGATCGCGGCGAGCAGGGTGAGCGGTTCGGGCCAGTCCGCCTCGGGCGGGGTGGGGAAGCGGCCCCAGGAGTAGTTCTGCGTGTTCGGGCCCATCACCACGTGGTCCACCAGCACGATGCGGTCGATCCCCGCGTCGTCGGCCGCGCGACCGACGTCGGTGAAACCGCGCCAGTCGCCGGCCGGCCAGCTGCCGAAGTTGGGCAGGCCGATGGAAAGTTGCACGTCAGTGCTCATCCGGATGCTCCGTCTAATCGGGGTCGGTGTCCGTGCCGGGGTCGGTGTCGGGGCCGGGGTCGGAGGCGAGGGGGCCACCGGGGCCCGGGGCCGGACCCGGGCCGAGACCGGGTTCCGCGATCGGGCGGGGTGGTCGGACCGGCCGCGGCGGGTGCGTCGGTCGGGTCGGTACGGGTGCCGGCGTCGGCGTCGGCGGGGCGTACGGGTCGCGGCCCGCGAGCGCCGCGTCGATCACCGCGTCGCCGAGCGCGGCCCTGGCGTACTTCTCGAAGGAGGGTGCGCTGCGCAGCTCGTTGCCGCCGTCCACGGCCAGGCTCTGCCCGGTGGTCCAGGACGACTCGGGGCCGGCGAGGTGGCGGACCGCCTCGGCGATGTCCTCGGGCAACCCGGTGCGGCCCAGCGGCTTGTTGGCCAGGAAGCGGGCGATCATCTCCTCGTCCGCGAAGATCCGCGCGTCCTCGCGCGAGCGCACCAGCCCGGGGCGGACCGCGTTGACCCGGACGCCGGCCGCGCCCAACTCGTCGGCGGCGGCCCGAACCAGGGCCTCCAGGCCCGCCTTCCCGGCCGCGTAGCCGCTCAGGAACGGCATGGTCAGCCGGGCCGCGGTGGAGGACACGCAGACGATCGCGCCGCCACCGCGCGCGGCGATCACCGGTGCCGCGTACTTGATCGCCAGGAACGCGCTGTGCGTGTTGCGGTGCAGGTCGGCCAGGAACGCGTCGTCGTCCATGGTCAGGATCGGCGCGGTGCTCCCGCCGCCCACCGTGGCCACGCACACCGCGAGCGCGGGACCCGCCGCGCGGACCGCCTCGCGGACGCCGTCGGTGGTGCAGGCGTCGACCGCGACGTGCCGCACCTCGGTACCGGCCGGCGCCCCCGCGCGCAGCCGTTCGGCGGTGGCGGCGAGCGCGTCGGCCCCGCGGGCGGCGAGCGTCACCGAGCAGCCGTCCGCCAGCAGGCGGGCCGCACAGGCGGCGCCGATACCGCCGCTGCCACCGGTGACCAGGGCCATCCGGCCGGCCAGGATCGCGGGCATGGGCGGGCTCCTCCAAGGGCGACCAAGGGGACTGACGATCTGTCAGCTCGCGGCAGACGTTACACCTCGAATCATTCGAGTTGTAACGAAGTTCGGCTAGAGTGTGGCCATGACCACGCCGGAGGGCGAGCCGCCCGGACTGACCGCACTGCTCTACGCGGCCACCGCCCGTCTCGACGCGCACTTCGCGGCCTGCGCGGGAGCGATCGGGCTGACCGCGTCCCAGGCCAACGCGGTGCACGAACTCGCCGAACCGCTGGGCATGCGCGAGCTGGGCCGCCGGATGTGCTGCGAGCCGCCGAACGTGACGTTCGTGGTCGACCGGCTGGTCGAGCGCGGCCTGGTCGAGCGCTGGCCGCACCCGAAGGACCGCCGGGCGAAGCTGATCGCGCTCACCCCGGAAGGCGCCGAACTGCGCGCCCGCCTGTTCGCCGGCCTCGCCGTGGACCCGCCGCTGTCCGGGCTGCCGGCCGCCGACCGACGGGCCCTGCGGGTCCTGCTCGCCCGGGCCCTGAACGACGACTGAGCGGCGACCGGGCGCCGACCCTGGTTCTCCTCGACCCCGGCCACTAATCTGACGCGCCATCAGACAGTGCGGTGTCGCCCACCCCGGTGGCGCCGGGGACAGGAGTACGGCATGGCTGTGTTCGCGCTGCGTTTCGACTTCCGGAATCCGGCCTTCGCCGGGACGACCATGGGGGAGCGCTACGCCGCGGCACTCGACATGGTCGAGTGGGCCGACGAGCGCGGATTCTTCATGGTCACGCTGTCCGAGCACCACGGTTTCGCCGACGGATACCTGCCCGCCCCGCTCCAGTTCGCCGCCGCGATCACCGCGCGCAGCCGGAACATGGGCGTCACCATCGCCGCGATCCCCGCGCCGCTGCACGACCCGCTGCACCTGGCCGAGGAGTTGGCGGTGCTCGACCTGCTCAGCCAGGGCCGGGTGAACGTGGTGCTCACCAACGGCTACGTGGACACCGAGTTCGCGATGTACGACGTGCCGATGCGCGAGCGGGTCAAGCGCACCGTGGAGACCGTCGAGACGTTGCGCAAGGCGTGGACGGGGGAGGAGTTCGAGTTCCGCGGCCGGACCGTGCGGGTGACCCCCGCGCCGTTCCAGAAGGGCGGTCCGCCGATCATCCTCGGCGGCAGTGTCGAGGCCGCCGCCCGCCGGGCCGCGCGGATCGCCGACGGGTTCATGCCGTCCAACCCGGACATCTGGGAGTTCTACCGGGACGAGAAGGTCAGCCTCGGCGAGGAGGACCCGGGCCCGTACTTCGGCGGCGACACCGGGTTCTTCCACCTCTCGAACGACCCCGACCGGGACTGGGACCGGATCGCGCCGCACGCGCTGCACGAGGTCAACGCCTACGGCGAGACGATGGCCAGGGCGGGCACCGCCGGGGTGGGCGGCTACGCGAGCGTCACCGACGCCGACGCGCTGCGGGCGGGCGGGCAGTACCGGGTGATCACTCCGGAGACCCTGGTGGCCGAGCTGAAGGCCCAGGGCGACGCGGCGTTCGCGATCCTGCACCCGATGATGGGCGGCATCCCGCCGGAGCTGGCCTGGGAGAGCCTGCGCCTGTTCGAGAACGAGGTACTGCCGAACCTGTAGCGAGCGCCGGTCGGCGGGCGGCCCACCCCGGGCCGCCCGTCGCCGGTCAGCGGTGCGGCGCGCCCGCCACGAAGTCCTTCGTGTGGTCCCACCACGTGCGCCGGTCGGGCGGGAACCGGCGCAGCGAGCGGGCCAGCTTGGTGTCCGCGTGTGGCGAGGTCCGCCCCGGGCCCTCCTTGTAGCGCCAACGTGCCCACGGCGACTCGGGCTTGGCGATCCGTATCGCCGACACCATCGCCACGAACGGGACGAACACGCCGATCAGACCGGTGGCCACCTTCCCCTTGGCCAGCGCGCACAACGCGAAGGCCAGGTTGAACACCACGATCACCGCGGCCACCGGTTTGCTGTCGCCGTCGCCCAGGCCGAGCGGGTTGGCCCCGACGAACAGCAGCACGCCCATCGCGGCGGTGATCAGTACGGCGTCCACCGACTTGCGCCCGTCCGCGGCCCAGTACACGTCGTCCAGGTGTACGAGCAGCGCGAACTCGTCCAGGGTGAGTGCGGCGCCCATCCCGAACAACCCGGCGAGTACCTGCCGCAGCGCGCCGCCCGGTTCGTAGGAGAACTCGAGCGCGCCCGCGATCAGCATCAGGAAGATTCCGTAGACCTGGTGGTGCACATGCACCTTGCCCACCACCATGTTCCGGAACGGGCCCTTGCCCGCCCGGATCAGCCGGGTGATCAGCCTGGTCACCGCGAAGGTGAAGATGAACGCGACGAGCATCCAGCCGACGCCGTGGGGCCCGGCCTCGGTGTCGCCCGCCAGCCGAGCGGTGGTCGAGATCCAGCCCTGGTCGTGCACAGCCCGTCCCTGCTCGTGATTTCCGTGTGAGGAGGATTGTCCATGATCGAATGGACCGCATGGCGCCATCGCCGCTCCCGCACGATGGCGACCGGATCGAATCGAGGTTAGGACGCGCATGGCCCTCCCCACGACTTCCACCGAGGTGACCTTCCCGGCCGGTGCCACCACCGGCGAGGCGCCGATCCTGGCGGCGCCCGTGCTGCCGGACGGGCGCACCGCCCTGGTGGTCGGGCGTACGCCGTTCCATCCGCTCGACCACACCTGGCCGGACCAGCCCGCGGACACGGGGGTGATCCGGGTGGCGGGCGCGGAACTGCCGGTGGTGGACTGCCTGACCGGCGGGGTCGGCCCGGACGGGACGTTCGCGGTCGGCGAGGAGATTCCGGTGCGGCGCGGCGACGAGGACTGGGCCTGGTTGGCGCTGCACGTGGTGGACCCGGGCCCGGGCGACCCGGCCGACCTGGTCGGCGCCGCGGCCGAACTCGTGGTCGACGCCGAGCGTCGGGCCGCCCTGAGCGCCGCGCACACCGCGTGCCACCTGCTGGCGTTCGCGCTGAACGCGGTGCTCGCGCCGCGCTGGCGCAAGGAGGTGCGCACCGACAGCCTCGGCCGCCCGGACTTCGACAACCTGGCGATCACCCGGTCCCGGCTGACCGAGGCGGGCAGCCGGGACGACTACCGGATCGGCAAGTCGCTGCGGAAGAAGGGCTTCACCGCGGACACGCTGGCCGAGGACCTGCCCGGGATCCGCGACGAGGTGGAGGCGCTGCTCGGCGAGTGGCTGAAGACCGACGCCGGGGTCCGGATCGAGGTGCCCGCTCCGGCGCTGACCGCGCGTCGGGTGTGGCACTGCGGGCTGCCCGACGGCGACGCGCACGTCCCGTGCGGTGGCTCGCACCTGGCCCGACTCGGCGAACTGCGCTCGTTGGCGGTCGAGTTGACCCTGGAGGAGGACGGCGCGCTGGTGGCGTCGACCCGGCCCGAGCGGGTCTGAGTCGCGATTCGACGCGGGTCCCCGGGAACCGGTCCCCCGGTGCGGACGTTACCTTCGGAAGGAAATCTCTTTGCCTAACCATGACCTGGTCGGGGGGCTTCCGCTGTCCGCCATCGCCCGCTCCGGGAGGCACGCGCCGTGCAAACCATCGCCCTGGGTCCCTCGTTCCTGGACCCCGACAAGCTGATCTCCACGTTCGGCCTGATCGGCATCCTGGTGATCGTCTTCGCCGAGTCGGGCCTGCTGATCGGCTTCTTCCTCCCGGGCGATTCGCTGCTGTTCACCACCGGCCTGCTGGTCTCCGACGGCAAGTTCTCGCAGCCGCTGTGGCTGGTGTGCCTGCTCCTGTGGACCGCGGCGGTGGTCGGCGACCAGGTCGGCTTCCTGTTCGGCCGCAAGGTGGGGCCGTCGCTGTTCAATCGGCCGAACTCGCGCTTCTTCAAGCGGGAGAACGTGGAGAAGGCGCACGAGTTCTTCGACAGGTACGGCCCGCGCTCGATCGTGCTGGCGCGGTTCGTCCCGATCGTGCGCACCTTCACCCCGATCGTCGCGGGTGTGGCCCGGATGAAGTACCGCACCTTCGTCGGCTACAACATCGTCGGCGGCTTCCTGTGGGCGTGCGGGGTCACCGTGCTCGGCTACTCGCTGGGCCAGGTCGACTTCGTTCGCGAGAACATCGAGCTGATCCTGATCGCCATCGTGCTGATCTCGGTGATACCGGTGGCGATCGAACTCCTGCGCGCCCGCTCGACGTCGCGTACGCGGGCCGCGGCCGAGCCGACCGCGTCGGCCGAGCCGGTGGAGCCGGCCGCCGGTCGGGGCCGGCACCGGGCGGGCGACGACCGGCGGGACGCGTAGGACGGTTGTCGCCACTGGGCCATACGGGTGTCGGCCGCCAATAGAGTGCACGCCATGCGTGCTCAACTTCTGGCCCGGGCGACCCTGCCGTCCCTGTGGAGTCTCGACCGCATCCCGGGGGCGGCGGCCTGGCTCGCCCACGGCGTGGACGGTTCCCTCGTCGTGCTCGACGACTCGTTGGCGGTGGTCCGCGAGATCCGGCTGCCCGGGGACTGGAAGGGGGGCCACTCGGTCACCCCCGACCTGGCCCGCTTCGTCGCCTCGACACCCGATCGAGTGGTCGTGCTCGACGCCGACGGCACCGAGGTGTGGTCCCATCCGCACGTGCCCTGGCAGGCCGAGGAGGCCGGGTCGAGCGCGGTCACCGCGGCCGGGATCTGGGCGGTGGTCCGCACCGCCGAGGGCGACCGGTGCGTGCTGCTCGACGCCGCGGACGGCGCGCCGCGCGTGATCCGGCCGGTGGCCCCCGCCACCATCGGCTCCGAGTTGATCCCGCACCCCGACGGCGTACATCTGGGCCTGGCCGCGTCGCACGCCGACGACGCGTACCGGATCTTCGTCCTCGCCTCGGCCGGTTCGGAGGAGGTCGCCGAGGTGCCGCCGGGGGAGAGCCGGGTACTCACCGACATCCACGCCTCGGGGCTGATGATGCTGACCACGCCGATCGAGGCCGGTCCGCTGTCCCTGGTGCGCTTCCCGGACGGCGCGGTGATAGCGGCCCGACCGAGCGAGCAGGTCTTCCCCGACCCGGACGAGGTCTTCGACATCTACGCCGGCTTCCTGCGCCGCGACCTCGTGCTCGCGGCCTCCTCGGGCGAGCGGCACGTGCTGTTCTCGGTGCCGGACCTGCGTGCCGTCGCGGAGATCGAGTACCCCGAGGACGCGCCGCGCGAATGGCTCGTGGTGCGCTCCGACGGCATCTGGCTGACGGCCGACGCGGAGTCGGGGACGGTCTGCGCGTGGACGCTGGAGTCGGTCGGCTGACCCGACGTGCGTGGCCGATCGGGCGGCCGATCGGCCACGGATGTGACGCGAGTGCGTACCGGTGTTCGAGTCGATTCCTGAGCAATAAGCCCATTAGCGGGAAATATGTCGCTTGTGGTGCGGCTGTGACTACGGGTGGCTAGCGTGAGGAGACCTGCCCGGAATCGGAATCTCCGGTTCCCCTCGGTGCCCGCCGCTTGGAGGGAGACCGCATGCCTCGCCGATTGTTCATCCGCACCGCCGTCCCTGCCGGACTCGCCGCCGTCCTCGTCCTCACGCTCACGCCCGGAGCGCTCGCCGACGATCCCGGCGGCGCCGGCTACCCCGGTGCCGACCAGGTGCGCCGGGCCCACGACGCGGTCACCGGCAAGGTCGACGACATCGGCCGGATCGAGGCCGAACTCGATCGCGAGGCGAGCGACCTGGCCCGGCTCGACATCCGCGCCGACGCCGCCGTCGAGGAGTACAACGGCGCCGTGGTGCTGCGGCAGCAGGCCCAGGACCGGGCCGCCGCCGCCGACGTGTACCTGCGCACCGCCGACGCCCGCCTGACCCGGGCCCGGGACGAACTCGGCCGACTGGCCGCGCAGACCTACCGGATGGGCGGCGGCGCGGGGCTCGGCGTCTTCCAGGCGATGCTCGGCGCCGATTCGCCCGGCGACCTGGTCTCCCGGATGGAGAGCCTGCGGCGGATCTCCCAGGACAGCGACGACACCCTCCGGCGCGGCACCGCCGCCGTGCACGACGCCGCGGTCGCCAAGACCGACGCCGAACACAGCGCGGAGGCGGCCGGCCGGGCGACCGAGGCGGTGCGCGCGGCCAAGGACCGGGTCGAGGCCGAACTCGCCGCTCAGCAGGGCCGGGTCCACGAGATCACCGCCCGACACACCACGCTGCTGGCCGAGTTGGCCACGCTGAAGCAGACCTCGATCGACCTGGAGACGCAGCGCCGCGACGGTCAGGCCGCCGAGGCGCAACGACGCGCCGAGGAGGAGGCCCGGGCCCGGGCCGAGGCCGACGCGGCCGGCGAACAGGCGCGCCAGGAGAAGGAGGAGGCCGACCGCCGGGCGGAGCAGGCACGCCCGGCCGAGGCGGCCCGCGAGCAAGAGGCGGTGCGCGAGCAGGAGGCGGCCCGTCCCGCGAAGCCGAGCACCGCCGCCAAGCCCGCCGAGCCGGCCGCGAAGCCCGCGAAGCCCGCCAAGCCCGCCGACAAGCCCGCCAAGCGGGTCGACCCCGTGGCCGCGAGCAAGCCCGACCGCTCCGGCGACAAGGCCGCGGCCGCCCCCGCCGGCGCGACCGCCGCGGTCGCCTACGCGAAGGCCCAACTCGGCAAGCCCTACGTCTGGGGCGGCGAGGGCCCGAGCGGCTTCGACTGCTCCGGCCTGGTCATGCAGGCCTGGCGCCGGGCGGGCGTGAAGTTGGCCCACTTCGCCGCCACCCAGTACTTCGAGAGCACGCCCGTGTCGTACAAGAACCTGCGCCCGGGCGACTTGGTCTTCTGGACCGAGACCAAGAGCGCCTCCGACATCCACCACGTCGCGATGTACCTGGGCGGCGGCAAGATGATCCACGCGCCGCGCACCGGCGACGTGGTCAAGATCAGCAACCTGTTCTACATGGGCACCCCGGACTACTACGCCCGCCCGTCCTGACCACACGCGCGGACCACCCACACGAAACACGGGCGCGATACACGGGCGCCACAAGCACGGACGCCGATCGGCGGCAGCACCCCGAGGGGTGGCTGCCGCCGATCGGCGTTCGTCCGGATCGGGCTACCGGGTCAGTGGTGACCCTGCTCGGTGAGCCGCTTGCGCGAGGCCTCGACCTCGGCCTCGGCGTCGTCGCGGCCGACCCAGTTCGCACCCTCGACCGACTTGCCCGGCTCCAGGTCCTTGTAGACCTCGAAGAAGTGCTGGATCTCCAGGCGGTCGAACTCCGAGACGTGGTGGATGTCACGCAGGTGCTCCACGCGCGGGTCCGTCGCCGGAACGCACAGGACCTTGTCGTCGCCGCCGGCCTCGTCCGTCATCCGGAACATGCCGATGGCGCGGCAGCGCACCTGGACGCCCGGGAAGGTCGGCTCGTCCAGCAGCACCAGCGCGTCCAGCGGGTCACCGTCCTCACCGAGGGTGTCCTCGATGAAGCCGTAGTCCGCCGGGTAGCGCGTCGAGGTGAACAACATGCGGTCGAGCCGGATGCGACCGGTCTCGTGGTCCACCTCGTACTTGTTGCGCGATCCCCGGGGGATCTCGATGGTGACGTCGAACTCCAAGGCTCCTCCATGTGCTGCGCCGGGACCGTTGCCGGGACCGTTAGGGTCGTTCTGTCCGCGAGGCCGAACCCGGCACAGGTCCCGGACAGAACCTGATCTGCACTCAGTGTCTCGCATGGCCGGTGGTCCGGCGGAAGGGGATGGTCTCGCGTGCCCGGCATGAGGAGCAAAGCGATCGCCGCGGCGTTGGCGGCCGTGCTGCTGGCCGTGCTCGTGACCCTCGTCCACGGATCGTGGAAGGGCGAGCGCCTGAGCGCCCGGGCCGACGACGGCACCCGTCGGGTCGCCGCGACGGCCGTGCCGCCCGTGCTCGTTCCGGTGTCCGGGGACCCGGCCGGAGCGACCCCGACCGAGGCCGGCATCCGGGCCGTGCTCGAACCGCTGGGCCGCACGACCGCGCTCGGCGCGCCGCCCGCGGTCGCCGTCGTCGACGCGCTGACCGGACGCCTGTTGTACGGCGCCAACCAGGACCGCGCGGCGACGCCCGCGTCCACCACCAAGATCACCACGGCGGTGGCCGCGCTCACCGCGCCCGGCCCCGACCACCGGATCACCACCCGCGTGGTGCCCGGTCCCACGCCCGGCACGATCGTCCTGGTCGGCGGCGGGGATCCCACGCTGACCGCGCTCGACGGCCGGCAGTACAACGGCTACCAGCCCGCCCGCCTCTCCGACCTGGCTGCCGCGACCGCGGTGGCGCTCAAGGCGAGCGGGACCACGCAGGTCAAGCTCCAGTACGACACCTCGCTCTACACCGGCCCCGCGCTGCACGCGATCGGTGTCAACGAGAACATCGCGCCCGTGGTGTCGCTGATGGTCGACGAGGGCCGGGTGGACCCGACCGTGGTCGGCAAGGAGAGCAACCGGGTGCCGTCCCCGGGCGTCGACGCGGCGAAGAAGTTCGCCGCGATGCTCAAGACCGCGGGCGTCACGGTCGACGGCGCGCCGACCCCCGGCACCGCGCCCGGCGGCGGCGCGCCCGAACTCGCCTCCGTACAGTCCCCGCCGCTGTCCGCGATCGTCGAGCAGATGCTCACCGTCAGCGACAACGACCTGGCCGAGGCGCTGCTGCGGCAGGTCGCGATCGCCAAGGGGCAGCCCGCGAGCTTCCAGGGCGGCACCGCCGCGGCCCGGCAGGTCCTGGAGGGCCTGGGGGTGACCTACGGCGCCTCCAACCTCAAGGACGGCAGCGGCCTGGACAAGGAGAACCGACTCACCCCGCAGACCCTCGTGCAGACCCTCTCGACCGCCGCGTCCGGCGCCCACCCCGAACTGCGCCGGGCGCTGACCGGACTGCCGATCGCGGGCTTCACCGGCACGCTGACCGACCGGTACGGGCCGAACAGCGGCGCCGCCGACGCGGCCGGCGTGGTCCGGGCCAAGACCGGCTCGCTGACCGGGGTCAGCACGCTGTCCGGCCTGGTACGCGACCGGGACGGCCGACTCCTCGCCTTCGCGATACTGGCCGACCGGTTCACCGGCGACCCCGATCCGGCCCGCGCCGCGATCGACCGGATGGCCGCGGCGCTGGCCGACTGCGGCTGCGGCACCGCCGGCTGACCCGCCTCCGTCCCGCCGGCACGCCGGTCCATCGGCCGGCAAAACCGGAACCCGATCCGAACGCGGACCCCCGATCCTCTTTCGGGGCCGCTTCGAGCACGTAACGTGGCCGTATGACGAGCGGCAACGGTGCGGACATGATCGATTGGGACCTGGCCGTGGCGACGGCGAACCGGCTCGTGCGGCCGGGCCCCGACGTCGGGCGGGACGAGGCACGGGCCGTGGTCGCGGAATTGCGCGCACACGCCAAGACGTCCGAGGAGCACGTACGGGCCTTCACCGGACTCGACGCCGGCGACAACGACACCCCGGTCCTGGTGGTGGACCGACCCGGCTGGGCCCGCGCCAACGTGCAGGGCTTCCGGCATGTGCTGCGCCCGCTCCTGGACAAGGTGGAGGAGCGCCGCGAGACGATGCCCGGCGGCGCCGCCCTGGGCGCGGTCGGCGGCAAGGTGACCGGCCTGGAACTGGGCACCCTGCTCGCGTTCCTGTCCTCGCGCGTGCTCGGCCAGTACGAGACCTTCGCCCCGCAGACCCCGGGCGCGACCGGGCGCGGCCCCGGCCGACTGCTCCTGGTCGCCCCGAACATCGTCCAGGTCGAGCGCGAACTGGGTGTGGATCCGCACGACTTCCGGCTGTGGGTGTGCCTGCACGAGGAGACCCACCGCACCCAGTTCACCGCCGTACCGTGGCTGCGCGACCACCTGGAACAGGAGATCCACGGGTTCCTCGGCCAGACCGAGGTGGATCCGTCCGCCGTGCTCGGCCGGCTGCGCGAGGCGGTCTCCGCGTTCGCCGGCGCGCGCCGCGCCGGGGGCACCGGCGAGGGCGAGGGTGACGGCCCCTCGCTGGTCGAACTGGTCCAGACGCCCGAGCAGCGCGAGATCCTGGGCCGGATCACCGCGGTGATGTCGCTCCTGGAGGGGCACGCCGACTTCGTGATGGACGGGGTCGGACCGCAGGTCATCCCCACCGTCACGGAGATCCGGGAGAAGTTCGCCGAGCGCCGCGCGCAGGGCACCGGACGGTTCGACCTGGCACTGCGCAAACTGCTCGGGATGGACGCGAAGCTGCGCCAGTACCGCGACGGCGAGCGGTTCGTGCGCGAGGTCGTCGGCCGGGTCGGCATGGAGGGCTTCAACCGGGTGTGGACGTCGCCGAACACCCTGCCCACCAAGGCCGAGGTGGCCGACCCGGGCTCCTGGGTGGACCGGGTGCACGGCCGGGCGGGCACGGCCGACGCGGCGGGAGCCGAGGGACCGACCGACGCCGAGTGATCCTGGCGCCCGCCCGGACGGTCCCGGCGGTCGAACGCGGCCGGCCGGGACCGGGTCCGGGCGGCCCGCCGGGCGCCGTCCGGCCGATCACCGGCGCGCCCGCGTCCTCATCCGGGCGACATCCGGCGGTGTCTGCGGCCCGAGCCGCTTCGGGTGACGTAGCGTGGGCAAACCAATTCTCTTCGGCACATCTCGCGGAGGCCGCGACCTCCGCTGACCGGCCGAACCGGACGTGCAAGGAGGTGTCGTCGAGCCGTGGGACCCCATCCCGCCGTGGCCGCCACCAGGCTGGCCGTCCGCAATACCCTGCGCGACCTGCAACCGGATGCTCTCGTCCTGGTCGCGTGCAGTGGTGGCGCGGACTCGTTGGCGCTCGCAGCGGCCACCGCGTTCGAGGCCCCGCGCGCGGGGCTGCGGGCCGGTGCCATCACCGTCGACCACGGCCTACAGGCGGGCTCGACCCGTCGCGCCGTGGACCTGGTCGCCCGGCTGGGCGAGCTGGGCCTGACACCGGTCGAGGCGCTCGGCGTCACGGTCGGCACCCGCGGCGGCCCCGAGGGCGCCGCGCGCCTGGCCCGTTACACCGCCCTGGACACCGCCGCCCGCACCCACGGCGCCGCGCTCGTGCTGCTCGGACACACCCTGGAGGACCAGGCCGAGACCGTCCTGCTCGGGCTGGCCCGGGGCTCCGGCGCCCGATCCCTCGCGGGCATGCCGCCGCTGACCGGCCACTACCAGCGCCCGTTCCTGGACCTGGGCCGCGACATCACCCGTCAGGCCTGCGTCGCGCAGGACCTGCTGCCCTGGGAGGACCCGCACAACGCCGACCCCGCCTACACCCGGGCGCGGGTGCGGCACGAGGTGCTGCCGGTCCTGGAGAAGGCGCTCGGCCCCGGCGTGTCCGAGGCGCTGGCCCGCACCGCGCGGCTGTTCCGCGACGACGCGGAGGCGCTGGACCAGTGGGCGGACCGGGCCCAGGCCGACGTCACCCACGACGACGGCGAGCTGGAGGTCGCCGGCCTGGCCGAACTGCCCGCCGCGGTGCGCCGCCGGGTGCTGCGCCGCACCGCGGTCGTCGCGGGCAGCCCGTCCGGCGCGTTGTTCGCGCGCCACGTGGAGGCGGTGGAGAAACTGGTCATCTCGTGGCACGGCCAGGGCCCCATCCACCTGCCCGGGGGCGTCGAGATACGCAGACGGTGTGGCAGGCTTCTCTTTCACCGGCCGGCTCAATCCTGACCGGTGCTCGCGGGGCTCTGTCGACAACTTCGTAGTAAGGCATGTGGTGGACGAGAAGGACATGGGCGCCGACCTCGAAAGGGTCCTCGTCACGCAGGAGGAGATCGAGGCGAAGCTCGTCGAGCTCGCCGAACGGATCGACGAGGACTACCGGGGCCAGGACCTGCTCCTCGTGGGCGTGCTCAAGGGCGCCGTCATGGTGATGGCCGACCTCGCCCGGGCGGTGCACTCGCCGGTCAAGATGGACTGGATGGCGGTGTCCTCCTACGGCTCCGGCACCAAGTCCTCCGGCGTCGTGCGCATCCTCAAGGACCTCGACGCGGACATCGCCGGTCGGCACGTCCTGGTCGTCGAGGACATCATCGACTCGGGTCTGACCCTGTCGTGGATGCTCGCCAACCTCACCTCGCGTGGCCCCGCCTCGCTGGAGGTGTGCGCGTTCTTCCGCAAGCCGGAGGCGGCCAAGGTCGACATCCCGGTCAAGTACGTGGGCTTCGACATCCCCAACGAGTTCGTGGTCGGCTACGGCCTCGACTACGCCGAGCGCTACCGCAATCTGCCGTTCGTGGGCACACTGGCCGAGCACGTATACGGCGGTTCGAAGCCGACCTGACCCGCTCGGGCACTCGGATCACGCCTTCGGGTCGGCGCGATCGACATCCGGTTGCAGCATCCGGGAACAAGGGGAACGTTTCCCCTCGTTGGAGGGTGCGTCGGGGGTCGATCCACGAAGGCGCGCATCGCGAGTGAACGCGCGGCGCGTTGGCGTGCGGACGCCCGGTGTACCGTCTAACGCAACGACATCCGATCAGCACGGGCGACCGTGCCGGGCGATACCGGACAGGCAACGTACCCGGGGGCCATGAGGCGCCCGGGTCAAAAGTCGGCAGGAGGGACGGGGCGTCTGCTGCCCCGCATCGATGGACGTCAAGCGCTATTTCCGCGGGCCGGTCATGTGGATCGCGCTGGCCGTCATTGCTGTGATCCTCCTGATGCAGCTCGTCTCCTCTTCGAGCGGCTTCAAGGGTGTCGACACCGGCAAGGCGATCCAGGCGATCCAGAACGACCAGGTCAAGTCAGCCAAGCTCATCGGCGGCAACGATCAGTCACTCGAGCTCACCCTGATCCCCGGGGCGAAGGTCGACAAGCACAACAAGATCAAGACCTCCTACATCGACGAGCAGGGCGTGGAGATCCAGCGCCTGCTCCAGTCGAAGTACGAGCAGGGCAAGATCCAGGACTCGTACACGGTCAAGCTCAGCAAGCAGAGCACGATCGTCAGCATCCTGTTCTCCCTGCTGCCGTTCGTGCTCATCGTCGTGGTCTTCCTGTTCCTGATGAATCAGATGCAGGGCGGCGGCTCCCGAGTGATGAACTTCGGGAAGTCCAAGGCCAAGCTGATCTCCAAGGACACACCGAAGACGACCTTCGCCGACGTGGCGGGTGCCGACGAGGCGGTCGAGGAACTGCACGAGATCAAGGAGTTCCTCCAGGAGCCCGCCAAGTTCCAGGCGGTCGGCGCGAAGATCCCCAAGGGTGTGCTGCTCTACGGCCCGCCCGGAACCGGCAAGACCCTGCTCGCCCGCGCGGTCGCGGGTGAGGCGGGCGTGCCGTTCTACTCGATCTCCGGTTCCGACTTCGTCGAGATGTTCGTCGGTGTCGGCGCCTCCCGGGTGCGCGACCTCTTCGAGCAGGCCAAGGCCAACGCGCCGGCGATCGTCTTCGTCGACGAGATCGACGCGGTCGGTCGACACCGCGGCGCGGGCATGGGCGGCGGCCACGACGAACGCGAGCAGACGCTCAACCAGCTGCTCGTCGAGATGGACGGCTTCGACGTCAAGGGCGGCGTGATCCTGATCGCCGCGACCAACCGGCCCGACATCCTGGACCCCGCGCTGCTGCGCCCGGGCCGCTTCGACCGGCAGATCGCGGTCGACCGCCCCGACATGCAGGGCCGCTGGGACATCCTCAAGGTGCACGCCAAGGGCAAGCCGGTCACCGACGACATCGACCTCAAGGCCGTCGCCCGGCGCACCCCCGGCTTCACGGGTGCCGACCTGGCGAACGTGCTCAACGAGGCGGCGCTGCTCACCGCCCGCTCCGACGCCAAGCTGATCGACGCGTTGGCGATGGACGAGGCGATCGACCGCGTCGTGGCCGGGCCGCAAAAGCGCACCCGGATCATGAGCGACAAGGAAAAGAAGATCACCGCGTACCACGAGGGCGGTCACGCCCTGGTGGCCCACGCACTGCCGAACACCGACCCGGTGCACAAGATCACCATCCTGTCCCGGGGTCGGGCGCTCGGCTACACCATGGTCCTGCCGGAAGAGGACAAGTACTCCACGACCCGCAACGAGATGCTCGACCAGCTCGCCTACATGCTGGGTGGGCGCGCGGCGGAGGAACTGGTCTTCCACGACCCGACCACCGGCGCCTCGGACGACATCGAGAAGGCCACCGGCCTGGCCCGCTCGATGGTGACCCAGTACGGCATGACCGAACGGCTGGGCGCGATCAAGTTCGGCAACGACGGTGCCGAGCCCTTCCTGGGTCGTGAAATGGGTCACCAGCGCGACTACTCCGAAGAGGTCGCGGCTATCGTCGACGAAGAGGTCAAGCGGTTCATCGAGACCGCCCACAACGAAGCGTGGGAGATCCTCGTCGAGAACCGCGACGTGCTGGACAACCTGGTGCTGGAGCTGTTGGAGAAGGAGACCCTGGACAAGGCCCAGGTCGCCGAGATCTTCGCACCGGTCACCAAGCGTCCGGCCCGCCCGGCATGGACCGGCTCCAGTCGGCGTCAGCCGTCCAGCCGGCCCCCCGTGATGACGCCCCGCGAGCTCACGCTCTCCGGCGGCGGCAGCGACAATGGGATTCTCAACGGCGGCGCGACCTCTGCGACGGGCACCACGACGGGGTCCGGTGGGGCGGTAGCGCACCCCGAGCCGCCGTCCGATTCTCCGGAGAACTGAACGTGACGATCGACCCGGTCACCTTCGACGGCCGTCCCGCCGTGGGTGAGTTCGACCAGGATCGCGCCGAGCGCGCGGTTCGGGAGCTGCTGCTCGCGGTCGGGGAGAACCCCGACCGCGAGGGCCTCAAGGACACCCCGGCGCGGGTGGCCAGGTCGTACCGGGAGATCTTCGCGGGACTCCGGCAGGAGCCGGAGGACGTGCTCACCACGACCTTCGACCTCGGCCACGACGAGCTGGTCCTGGTCAAGGACATCGAGGTCTACAGCACCTGCGAGCACCACCTCGTCACCTTCCACGGTGTCGCCCACGTGGGCTACATCCCGTCGGAGGACGGCCAGATCACCGGCCTGTCCAAGCTGGCCCGCCTGGTCGACGTCTACGCCAAGCGGCCGCAGGTGCAGGAGCGGCTGACCACGCAGATCGCCGACGCTCTGGTGAACATCCTGCGCCCGCGCGGGGTGATCGTGGTGGTCGAGTGCGAGCACCTGTGCATGACCATGCGCGGCATACGCAAGCCGGGTGCGCGCACGCTCACCTCGGCCGTACGCGGCCAGTTGTTGAACGCCGCCACCCGCGCCGAGGCGATGAGCCTGATCCTGAGCCGGTAGCGACCCGAGGACACCCGGTCGCGAGCCGACGAGGTGCCGATAACAAGTCGCGACGCAGTAGTCGGGGGTTGACCGGGCAGTGCCCGGTCAACCCCTACTCTGTTCCCCATGACAGCGACGACCGGCCCGCGCCATCGGGCTCCCGACCGCCCGCCGAGGGTGCGCGGCCTGCCCGAGTTCGGCCGGTGCGCGGTCATGGGTGTGGTCAATGTGACCCCCGATTCGTTCTCCGACGGCGGTCTCTGGTTCGACGCGAAGGCCGCGATCACGCGTGGGCTCACGCTGATCGAACAGGGGGCCGACCTGATCGACGTGGGCGGCGAGTCGACCCGCCCGGGGGCCGGTCGGGTGGACGCCGACGAGGAACTGCGGCGGGTCGTGCCGGTGGTGCGCGAGTTGGCCGCGGCCGGCGCGGTGGTCAGCGTGGACACCACCCGGGTCGAGGTGGCGAGCGCGGCGGTGGCGGCCGGCGCCCGGCTGGTCAACGACGTCAGCGGCGGGCTCGCGGATCCGGCGATGGCCGCCTACGTGGCCGAGAGCGAAGTGCCCGTCGTGGTCATGCACTGGCGCGGCCACTCGCGCGGGATGCAGGAGCGGGCGGTCTACTCCGACGTGGTTGCCGAGGTGCGCGCCGAACTCGCGGAGCGGATGGACAAGGTGGTCTCCGCCGGGGTCCACCCCGACGCGATCGTGCTCGACCCCGGCCTGGGCTTCGCCAAGACGGCCGAACACAACTGGCCACTGCTCGCCCACCTGGACGCGCTGCACGACCTCGGTCGTCCGCTGCTGGTGGCCGCGTCCCGCAAGACCTTCCTGGGCCGGCTGCTCGCCGCCGAGGACGGCACACTGCGCCCGCCCCGCGGGCGCGACGACGCGACGGCCGCGGTCTCCGCGCTGGCCGCCGCCGCGGGCGCGTGGGCCGTCCGTGTGCACGAGGTGCCCGCTTCGCTCGACGCGGTCAAGGTGGCGGCTGCCTGGCAGGAGGCCCGATGAACCCGATCGACGACCAGACGTCGCCCGAGGCGGACGCGGTACGCGAGGTCAACCTCGCGCTGTGGACGGCCGTCGAGGAGGGCGACATCGACGCCCTCGGCGCGATCTGGGCCGACGGCCCCGACGCGCCGAGCGTGACCTGTGTGCATCCGGGCTGGCCCGCGCTGCACGGACGCGCGGAGATCCTGCGCTCCTACGCGCTGATCATGGCCAATACCGCGTACGTGCAGTTCTTCCTGACCGACGTCGAGGTCAAGCTGGCCGGCGAGGTCGCGGTGCTGTCCTGCACGGCCAACATGCTGACCGGGATGGCCGAGGAGGACGGCGGCGACGAGACGGGTTTCGCCGGGGGCCGCGCGGTGGTCACCAACGTCTTCCGGCGCACCCCCGCGGGCTGGCGGTTGTGGCTGCACCACGCGTCCCCGGTGATGGCGGAGGTCGACGCCGAAGAGGAGATCTGACCGATCCCGACCGCTTCGAGGTGTCGTTCGGGTGCGTTCGAGGCACCCGGACGACGGAGCCTGTCGGGATCGCTGGGTACATTCGTACCGCACAGAGGTGGTCCGGCCGTCGGCGCGACCGCCCCTCGACCGGAAGGGCGACCGACCGTTCGGGGTGCGCAGTGATGGGATACGCGCCGAGGAGGCGACTGATGCTGGACCGCGTCTCGCTGCGGGGGCTGAAGGCCCGCGGCAACCATGGAGTGTTCGCGAAGGAACGCGAAGAGGGCCAGACGTTCGTCGTCGACGTCGTGCTCGGGGTGGACACCCGGCCGGCCGCGCAGGCCGACGACCTCACCCTCACGGTTCACTACGGCGAGGTCGCCGAGGACGTGGTCGGCGTGGTCCAGGGCGACGCGGTGGA
The DNA here is from genome assembly GCF_051903075.1 of Embleya australiensis. Lineage (NCBI taxonomy): Bacteria > Bacillati > Actinomycetota > Actinomycetes > Kitasatosporales > Streptomycetaceae > Embleya > Embleya australiensis. Next base: position 3,440,892 of record NZ_CP182422.1, on the reverse strand, counting down.
CCTGATCGAGACGCTGGCCCAGCGGATCGCCGACGTGTGCCTGGCCCGGCCGCTGGTGCAGGAGGTGGAAGTGATCGTGCACAAGCCCGACGCCCCGATCACCGTCCCGTTCGACGACGTGACCGTGACCATCGTGCGGGGGCGCGACCGATGACCGACACCTCCGCCGCCCGGACCCCGCGCGAGCCGGCCCCGGAGCACCCCGCCGAGACCACCGCGCAGCGCGCGCAGCTGTCCTGGAGCCGGGTCGTGCTCGCGCTCGGCAGCAACCTGGGCAACCGGCTCGAAACCCTGCAGGGCGCGATCGACGAGATCGCCGACACCCCCGGGGTGACCCTGCTGCGGGTGTCCCCGGTCTACGAGACCGACCCGGTGGGCGGCCCCGAGCAGGGCACCTACTTCAACGCGGTGGTCGAGGTGCGCACGCTGCTCACCCCGGATCTGATCCTGGAGCGCGCCAACTCGATCGAGGAGGCGTTCCAGCGGGTCCGGGTCGAGCGCTGGGGACCGCGTACGCTCGACGTGGACGTGATCTGGTTCGAGCACGTGACGCAGGACGACCCGCGGCTGACCCTGCCGCATCCGCGCGCGCACGAGCGTTCGTTCGTGCTCGCGCCCTGGCACGACATCGACCCCGAGGCGGAACTGCCGGGCCACGGCCCGATCGCCGACCTGCTCGCGCGGGTGGGCCCGGCCGGCGTGCACCGCCGTGACGATCTGGAGCTGACCGCAGACCGATGAAGCCCACGCGCCCGCTCGTCCTGCTCGCCCTCGCGCTGGGGGCGGGCGGCATAGCGTATGCCGGAATCGACCTGTGGGACTCGCGCGGGACACCGCCCGTGGTCCCGATCCTGGCGCCCATCGTGCTGCTGTGCCTGGCCGCGGTCGCGCTGGCCACCGCGTTGTCCCTGCGCTCGCGGCTGAAGGCACAGCGCGAGCGACGCCCGAACGCGCGCGCGGTGGACCCGCTGGTCGCCGCGCGCGCGGTGGTCTTCGCCAAGGCGGGCTCGCTCGTCGGCGCCCTGGTGGTGGGGCTGTACGGCGGCTACGCGCTCTACCTCTCGCACTTCCTGGAGGTCACCGAGCGCTCCGCACAGGCCCAGCGGTGCGCGTTCGCCGTGGGCGCGGGCGTGCTCCTGGTCGGCGGGTGCCTGTTCCTGGAGCGCATACTGCGCGTGCCCGAGGATCCCGAGGACAAGTGAACCGGGGGCCGGTCCCCACCATCCGGTAGGCGGTCCGGGCTGCCGGCCGGCTCATCCCTCGATGGTGTCCAGGACGACCTCGGCCGGCGGGATGTCCCGCTCCTCGGCGCCGATCGACCGCCGCAGCGCCTCGTGCAGCCGCGCCGGGGTCAGCACCCCCACGAACCGATCGCCGTCCACCACCGCGATCCAGCCGGCGTCGTGCTGCAACATCTCGCCGAACGCCTGCTTGAGCGAGGCGTGCACGGGCACCCACGCCTCCATCCGCCGGGCCCGGTCGCGCACCGTGCCGGTGGCCACCCGGTCGTCCACCCAGCCGTGCAGATCGCCCGCGTCGTCGAGCACCACCGCCCAGCGCGAGCCGGCCGCGCGCAGCTTCGCCAGCGCCTCCGGCATCGGGTCGTCCAGGCGCACGATCGGCGGCAGTTCGAGGTCGTCGGGGGTGATCTCGGTCACCGACAGCCGCTTGAGCCCGCGGTCGGCGCCGACGAAATCGGCGACGTAGTCGTTGGCGGGCGCGCCGAGCACGCTGGAGGGCGTGTCGAACTGCTCGATGCGACCGCCCATCGAGAACACCGCCATACGATCACCGAGCCGCACCGCCTCCTCGATGTCGTGGGTGACGAACAGGATCGTCTTGCGCAACTCCTGCTGCAGGCGCAGGAACTCGGTCTGCAGGTGCTCGCGCACCACCGGGTCCACCGCGCCGAACGGCTCGTCCATCAGCAGCACCGGCGGGTCGGCCGCGAGCGCGCGGGCCACGCCGACCCGCTGGCGCTGACCGCCGGAGAGCTGGTGCGGGTAGCGGTCGCCGAGTTTCGCCGGGTCCAGGCCGACCAGTTCCAGGAGTTCGACGCCGCGTGCCTTGGCCTTCCTCCGGTCCCAGCCCAGCAGGCTCGGCACGGTGACGGTGTTCTCCAGCACGGTGCGGTGCGGGAACAGGCCGCCGGACTGGATCACGTAGCCCATCCGTCGGCGCAGCTTGACCGGATCGGCCCGGGTGATGTCCTCGTCGTCCAGGAAGATCCGCCCGGACGTGGGCTCGATCAGCCGGTTGACCATCTTCATCGTGGTGGTCTTGCCGCAGCCGGACGGGCCGACCAGGGTGACCAGCTCGCCCGTGGCGACGTCCAGGGACAGGTCCGCCACCGCGTCGGTGCCGTCGGGGTACCGCTTGGTGACGCGGTCCAGCCGGATCATGGAGGCCCTCCGGGGCATGGCAGGCGGTCGTGGCAGGTGTCCGGAGACCCGAGTGCTTCCCGACCCCCAGGGGAGGCAACGTACCCGGGTGCCCCTGCCCGCACACCGGGTGTGTCCGCCGTCACGGGCATGCGTGTCCGAGCGCCGGGGTACTGTCCGCCCGTGATTGTGGCCTCCGGTGACTGCCTGAAGCGCAACTCGTGGATCTGCGGGAAGTACTTCGACGAGTACTCCGGGGAGATCACCACGGCGTTGCGCGAACACATCTATCTGACCGTCGTCTCGGTGGCGATCGGCGTGCTCGTCGCGTTCCCGATGGCCCTCGCGGCCCGGCGGTGGCGCCCGGCGGGCAGCGTGCTGCTCGGCTCCACCACGATCCTGTACACGATCCCCTCGCTGGCGATGTTCGCGATTTTGCAGCCGTTCACCGGGTTGACCGAGACCACTGTGATCATCGGTCTGGTGCTGTACTCGCTGACCATCCTGGTCCGGAACATGCTGGCCGGTCTGCGGGCGGTGCCGCCCGATGTGGTCGAGGCGGCGAAGGGGATGGGCTACGGGCCGGGGCGACTGCTCTTCCAGGTCGAACTGCCGCTCGCGCTGCCCGCGATCATGGCGGGCGTGCGGGTCGCCACGGTCTCCACCGTCGCGCTCACCACGGTCGGCGCGATCGTCGGCTCGGGCGGTCTCGGCAATCTCATCTACTCGGGCATCGACACGCTGTTCAGGGCGCAGGTGCTCACCGCGTCGGTGTTGTGTGTGGCGCTGGCGATCGTGGCGGATCTGCTGTTGCTGGGCGTACAGCGGTTGTTGACGCCGTGGGAGCGGGCGGGCGGCCGCACGCGGCGGTTGCCGCTCGTGTCCGCGCCGACCGCCGAGGTCGACACACGAGCGGGGGCGGCGGCGTGACCGTACTGGGAGACGCCTGGGACTGGTTGGCCGACGGCGCGAACTGGAGCGGCGAGAGCGGGGTGTGGAACCGGCTCACGGAGCATGTCCTGCTGACCGTGGTGTGCGTGCTGATCTCGGTCGCCATCGCGTTGCCGATCGCGCTGTGGCTGGGTCATCTGGGCCGGGGCGGCGCGCTCGCGATCAACATCTCCAACATCGGCCGGGCCATCCCCACGTTCGCGGTGCTGGTGCTGCTCGGGCTCAGTCCGATCGGCATGGGCGACACCGCGACGATCATCGCGCTGGTGCTGTTCGCGATCCCGCCGGTGCTCACCAACGCCTACGTCGGCATGCGCGGAGTGGACCGGGACGTGGTCGAGGCGTCGCGCGGCATGGGCATGACCGGCGGGCAGATGTTGCTGCGCGTCGAGCTCCCGCTCGCGCTTCCGTTGATCATGACGGGAATTCGTACGTGTGCCGTTCAGGTTGTTGCCACGGCAACACTCGCGGCACTGGTCGCGGGGGGCGGTCTCGGGCGCATCGTCACGGCCGGTTTCGACCTGCAGGACAACGGCCAAGTAGTCGCGGGGGCCTTCCTCGTGGCCGCGTTGGCTCTGGTGGTGGAGGGCCTGTTCGCGCTCGTGCAGCGGTTCACGGCCCGGACACCGCGTGGCGGTGTGACCTCGTGAGAACGGAAAGGGCGGTGCATCGCATGCCGAAGCGGCGCGGTGGAACGGGTATGACGGTCGGTGTGGCGGCGGGACTCTCGCTGGTCTTCCTGGTGGGCGCGACGGGGTGTTCGTCCTCGGACGACGACAAGACGACGGTCGGTTCGGCCGGCTTCACCGAGTCCGAGATCCTGGCGCAGATGTACAAACAGCTGCTCGACAAGGGCGGGGTGAAGGCGAGCATCAAGACGGTGAAGAACCGTGAGCTCTACGAACCCGAGCTGGAGAAGGGCAAGATCGCGGTCGTGCCGGAATACGCGGCGACCATGGCGGAATTCCTGAACCGCAAGAAGAACGGCCCCGACGCGGCTCCGGTCGCCTCGCCCGATGTGACGGCCACCGTCGCCGCGTTGAACACGCTCGCGGGTCCGGCCGGGCTCAAGAGCGGCGAACCTTCGCAGGCGGTGGACCAGAACGCGTTCGCGGTGACCAAGGACTTCGCCGCGAAGTACAACCTCAAGACGCTGTCGGACCTCGGCAGGGCCGGCGTCGACGTGAAGATCGCGGCGGGCGAGGAGTGCAAGACGCGGCCGTTCTGCGCACCGGGCCTGGAGAAGACGTACGGCATCAAGGTCTCCGGCGTGGACCCGCTCGGCGTCGGTACCACCGCCGCCAAGCAGGCGGTCAAGAACGGCAGCGACCAGCTGGTCCTGACCACCTCCACCGACGCCACCCTGGACCAGTTCGGCCTCGTCGTGCTCACCGACGACAAGAAGCTGCAGAATGCCGACAACGTGCTTCCGGTGGTCAACTCGGGCAAGGCGGACAAGATCCTGCCGCTGGTGAACAAGCTTGCCCCGGTGCTCACCACCGAGGACCTGACCGCGCTGAACAAGCAGGTCGACGAGGACCGCAAGAAGCCGGCCGATGTGGCGAAGGCATACCTGAAGTCGAAGAACCTGATCTGATTTTTCGGTAAAACCTCGCCACCGGCAAATACCCCGACGCCGACCGGAGTTGCATATGGCCGGTCGGCGTTCGGGGCCGTCCCGAGCGGAGTTGCGGGTGGCGAGGGCGGAAAACGACACGCGCGGACGACAGCCCCCGCACCGAGCCGAACACCGTGTGCGCGCTAACGTCTCCATATGCCCCGTGGACGCCATCGCTCGGTCTCGACCGCCACACGCATATCCCTGCTTGCCGCCATATGCGCACCGGCGCTGGTCGCCGTCGTGCTGGCGGTCGTCGCGGGGGGTGCGAACACCCTTCGAATCGCCGTGCTGCTCGGTGTGTCGTCCGCCGTCGGCGCGGTCGCGTGGGTGGTTCGCGGGAGCACCGCGCACCAGCGGCGCCTGGCCGAGGAGAGCATCGCGCGGCGTCGCGAGCGCGAGCGCATGGCCGGGGAACTGCGGCTGGCCGTCGAGCGGGCCGAGGAACACGGGCTCGTTCTGGACGTGGCCGCCGAGCATCTGACCTCGCGTCCGCAGCAGTTGACCCCCGATCTGTTCGCGCGGGCCTCGGCCGTGCTCGATCTGCTGGACCGCCGCGGTGGTGGGGCCCGGCCCACGGCGCCGTCCATCGTGCCGGCCGTGCGGCGGCCTCCGGTGTCCTCGCCGGACCTGGTTCGGGCCTACGCCGCCTCGGTGTTCGGCCCGGGTGCGCGGTCGGGCGCACGGCCTCCGGTCGCGCCGGCGGCCGCGGTCGCGGCGGCTGCGAACGAGGCGGTGCGGGGCGACGAGCGGCGCGTCGCGCCCGCGGCGGGCGTGCGGGCGATGCCGGAGGCGGGTGCCGCGCCTCGGGCGGCCGGTACGCCCCGGGCGGGCTCAGCGTCCGAATCCGCGGCTGCGACCGCGCCCGGGTCGACGGCCGCGTCGACGCCGGCGTCCGGGACCGCCCGTGCGACTGCGTCCGAGTCTGTGCCTGCGACTGCGTCGACGCCAGGGTTCGGGAGCGCACGCGCGGCCGGGCCCGCGACCGAGCCCGAAGCCGTGCCTGTGACCGCGTCGACGCCCGCGTTCGGGGCCGCGCGCGTGGCTGAGAGCGCGCCCGAGTCCGATGCCGTGCCGGCGTCGACGCCCGGGTTCGGGAAGGCGGGTGTGCCTGTGGCGGCGGTTGATGCCGAGTCCGGGCCCGAGGCTGCGGCAATGCCTGTGGCCGGGACCGTACGTGGGTCCGAGGTTGCGTCCGAGCCCGTGCCGGCCGTTGTGGCCGCGCATCCTGCGGCGCCGATCGCGCCGCCCACCGAACTCACCCGGTACACCGAGGCCGTTCGCGTCGCCGAACAGCAGCCCGCCGGCGCCGGGACCACGCCAGAGGCGGCTGCGCCCGTCGCGGAACCGCGTGCCGCCGAGGCGCCGGCCGATGTCCCGGTCACCGAGGATCCCGCGGATGTACCCGCCGCGACCGAAGCCGCAGCGCACGCGCCTGGCGTCGGGAGCCCCGCGAGCGTGCCTGTCGCCGCCGAGACCGCCGAGGTGACCCGGATGGTGCGGGACAAGGTGCTCGAGGTGACCCGTCGGGTGGCCGGCGCCGGTGCGTCCGGTCGGTTCGACTTCTTCGCTCCGCGTGCGCCCCTGGCCGAGCCGGAGGCCACCGGCTTCCTCACCGACGAACTGTTCGGCTCCGACGCGCGCTACGACGCGCTCATCGCCGGCCGCCCGCACGTGGACCCGGTCGAGCTGGCCGACGTCCCGTCCGAGACCGACGACATCGAGGCCGACCGGATCGCCGACCCGGTGCACGCCGAGGCCGAGGCCCCGGCCGCACAGCCCGCGCCGGTACACCGCGGCCAGGGTGTGCGCTTCGCCCCCACCGAGCCCGGCGGGACCCCCACCGGAGCCACGCAGCGCAAGCCGCTCCCGGTGGACCTCACCGCGCACGACGACACCGAGGAAATCCCCCGCATCGACATCCGCAAGCACGCCTGAGGCCCCGTAGGCGGACCCCGACGGGTCCGCCTACTTGTCGATGTCGCCGACGACGAAGAACAGCGAGCCCAGGATCGCCACCATGTCCGCGATCAGGCAGCCCGGCAGCACCTCGCCGAGCACCTGCACGTTGTTGTACGACGCCGAGCGCAGCTTGAGCCGCCACGGGGTCTTCTCGCCCCGGGACACCAGGTAGTAGCCGTTCAGGCCGAGCGGGTTCTCGGTCCACGCGTACGTATGACCCTCGGGCGCCTTGAGCACCTTCGGCAGCCGCAGGTTCACCGGCCCCTGCGGGAGGCCGTCGAGCCGGTCGCAACACGCGTCGGCGAGGTCCAGGCTCACGTGCACCTGCTCCAGCAGGCATTCGAAGCGGGCCAGGCAGTCGCCCTCTTCGCGGGTGACCACGCGTAGTACGTCGGTCAGCTCGCCGTAGGCCAGGTACGGCTCGTCCCGGCGCAGGTCGAAGTCGACCCCCGAGGCGCGCGCGATCGGCCCGCTGACCCCGTACGCCGCCACGACGGCCGGCGTCAGGACGCCCACCCCCCGGGTGCGGGCGCGGAAGATCTCGTTGTCGGAGACCAGGTCGTCGAGCCGGGCCAGCCGGGTGCGCACCGTCGCCACCGCGTGCCGCACCCGCCCGGTCCAGCCCGCCGGCAGGTCCTCCTTGAGGCCGCCGACCCGGTTGAACATGAAGTGCATACGGCCGCCGGAGATCTCCTCCATCACCGCCTGGATCTCCTCGCGCTCGCGGAACGCGTGGAAGATCGGAGTGATCGCGCCCAGCTCCAGCGGATACGAGCCGAGGAACATCAGGTGGTTGAGCACCCGGTTCAGCTCGGCGAGCAGGGTTCGCGCCCACACCGCGCGCTGCGGCACCTCCATGCCCAGCATGCGTTCCACCGCGAGCACCACGCCCAGCTCGTTCGCGAACGCGCTCAACCAGTCGTGCCGGTTGGCGAGCATCACGATCTGCCGGTAGTCGCGGACCTCGAACAACTTCTCCGCGCCCCGGTGCATGTAGCCGACGATCGGCTCGGCGGAGACGATCCGCTCGCCGTCGAGCACGAGTCGCAACCTCAACACGCCGTGCGTGGAGGGGTGCTGGGGCCCGATGTTGAGCACCATGTCGGTCGTGTCGAGCTGGTCGGCGCCGATACCCACGCCCACGGTCCTGGCGGTCATGGACCCTGAGTCTGCCAGTAGTCACGGCCTCCTTCGCACCCTTGTGTGCCCACCTGGGAAGGTTGCCCCTATGAAACCGGCCGACGACGCCCTGGCACCCCCCGACCTCGACTGGCGTTCCGTTTCGGAACAGCTGTACCGGATGCGTCGGGCGCTGCTGTTCGGCGTGTGCATCCTGTTCGCGATACTCGGCGGCGGCCTGCTCGGGTGGCTGGTCGTGTGGTGGGCGGGCGCGGTGTTCGTGGTGGGCGTGGCCGGCTTCGGGGCCTGGGCGCTTCCGCTGGTCCGGCGCAACCAGCGCTCGTGGCGCTACGCGGAGCGGGCCGACGACCTCCTGATCGAACACGGCGTGCTGCTGCGCAGGCTCGTGGTGGTGCCGTACGGGCGGATGCAGTTCGTGGACGTCGCGGCGGGTCCGCTGGAGCGGCACTTCGGGATCGCCACGGTGACCCTGCACACCGCGTCGGCCTCCTCCGACGCACGGGTGCGCGGCCTGCCGCCCGCCGAGGCCGCGCGGTTGCGCGACCGGCTCGCGGCGCTGGGCGAAGCCCGATCGGCGGGGCTGTGACCGGCGACGAGCGACCGGTGGAGCCGTCGGTCGAGCAGCCGGGCGAGCGGTCGGGCGATCGCTCGGGTGTGCCGACGGTCGAGCCGCGTCGGCTGCACCCGCTGACCCCGCCCGCGCGCGGCTGGGTGGTCATCGCGGCCTGCCTCGGCGTGGTCGTGCACAACGTCAACTCCGGCTGGGCGACCCCGAGTCGGCTGATCATCGGGCTCGGCGTGCTGGTGCCGCTCGCGCTCGCCTACGGCTATCTGTCGTGGTGGTTCACCACGTTCCGGATCGAGGGCGACGACCTGCGGATCGATTCCGGGATGGTGTTCCGCCGGACCCGGCACGTGCGTCTGTCCCGGCTCCAGGCGGTCGACGTGGTGCGTCCGCTGGCGGCCCGGCTGTTCGGGCTGGCGGAGTTGCAGTTGCAGGTGGCGGGCGGGGACAAGGCCGAGGCGAGTCTGTCCTATCTGGGCGAGGCCGACGCGCAGCGATTGCGGGCCGAACTGCTCGCGCGCGCCGCCGGGGTGCGGCCGGACGCGGGGGAGGCGCCCGAGCAGCCGCTGGTGGCGGTGCCGCTGTCGGCGGTGGTCGGCTCGGTACTGCTGTCGGTGGGTACGTGGGCTGCGTTGGCGCCGAGTGTGGCGATCCTGATCTTGGCCTTCGTGCTGCACGAACTCGCCTTCGTGTTCGGCACGTTGCCGTTGTTCCTGGCCGCGTGGCAGTTCACCGCGGGCCGGGTGATCCGCAACTTCGACTTCACCGTGGCGCGCTCGCCGGACGGGTTGCGGCTGCGGCACGGGCTGCTGGAACAGCGGCATCAGACGGTGCCGCCCGGTCGGGTCCAGGCGGTGCGGATCGTGCAGCCGTGGTTGTGGCGGTTGCCCGGCTGGGTCCGGGTCGAGATCAACGTGGCCGGCTACGGCGGCAAGGATACGGACGCCAAGGAGACGATCCTGCTGCCGGTGGCGCCGCGCGCGGTCGCCCACGGGCTGCTCGGCCAGATCCTGCCGGGTGTGGACATCGACGCGATCGAGCTGATCCCGGCTCCGCGCCGGGCCCGTTGGCACGACCCGGTGGGCTGGTCGGCCTACGCGTACGGTGCGGACGGCGAGGTGTTCGTCGCGCGCAGCGGGCGCTTCCACCGGATCCTCGACGTGATCCCGCACGCGAAGGTGCAGAGCGTACGACGCACCCAGGGGCCGTGGGAGCGCCGATTGGGCCTGGCCACGGTGCACCTCGACTCGACCCCGGGCCCGGTACACGTGCGGGCGGCCCGACGGGACGCGGTGGAGGCGGACACGATCGTCGCGGAACAGGCCGAACGCTCGCGTACCGGGCGTCGTGGAGCGGGCACGGAACGCTGGATCCAGGGGGCATCTGACAGCTCGTCAGGTTCCGCCTCTTCCCTCGGCGAGGGCGCCGGTTAATATCTGACGCATCGTCATATTCGCAGGGAGGCAGCGATGAGTCAGGTCGAGTCGAAGGGTGGGGCCCCGCTCGCGGGGGTTCGCATCATCGAATGTTCGATGCTGGGACCGGCCGCGATCACCTCGTCGCTGGTGGATCTCGGCGCCGAGGTGATCAAGATCGAGCCGCCGCAGGGGGACTACATCCGCGACATGACGTGGCCGATCGTGGAGGGCACCTCGCTGATGCACCTCCACGTCAACCGCGGCAAGAAGTCGCTGGTGCTGGACCTGCGCAAGCCGGAGGCGATCGAGACCTTCAAGGCCCTGGTCAAGGACGCCGACGCGGTGATCGAGGCGATGCGGCCGGGCGGGTTGGCGCGCCGCGGGATCGGCTTCGAGGACCTGCGGAAGATCAACCCGAGGATCGTCTTCTGCACGATCTCCGGCTACGGCGCCACCGGACCGTACCGGGACATGCCCAGCCACGGTGTGGCCTACGACACCTGGGCCGGGGTGGTGAAGCCCGCGATCGACGAGGACGGCTTCCCGTATCTGCCGGAGCACGCCTCGATCGGCATCCACGCCGGTCCGATGTTCGGCGCGCTCGGCGTGCTCGCGGGCATCATCCGGGCCCGGGCCACCGGCGAGGGAAGTGTGATCGACATCGCCCAGTCGGACGCCGCCGCGTCGATGGACTGGCTGCGCAGCGAGACCTGGAAGGCGTATGAGCGGCCCGAGTCCGAGGTGACGGGGAACAAGTCGGACGGCTACGCCCGGCGGGCGCCCGGCACCGGTGGCATGGAGAAGGGTGTCCGGTACCAGATCTACGCGACGAAGGACGACCGGCACGTGCTGTTCATGGCGTCCGAGCAGTCGTTGTGGAAGAACTTCTGCGAGGCGGTGGACCGGGCCGACCTGTTCGAGCGCTGGCCCGGCTCGAAGTACGCGGACCACGCGGTCGGCAACGTCGAACTGCGGGGCATTTTGCGGGACATCTTCGCCACGCGGACGGCGCGCGAGTGGATCGAGTTCGGCAACGAGGCGAACACGCCGATCGCGCCGGTGAACACGCCGCAGACGATCGCCGAGGACCCGCAGTTCCGGCACCGGTTCCCGTGGATCGGCCGGGATCGGCTCGGCTGCGAGCAGTTGCCGTCGCCGATCAAGTTCGTCGGCGAGACGCTTCCCGTGCCGGAGCGGGCGCCGACGGTGGGCGAACACAGCGCGGCCGTCCTCGCGGACCTGCTCGGGTACGACGAGGCCAAGATCGCCGAACTCCGCGCAGCGGGCGCACTCGGCACGAGCTGACCCCCACGGCGCGGGGCCGCGCCCACGCGCGGCGCGCGCGTTGGGCGTGCGTTGGGCGCGGGCCGGGCCGGGGTGGGCCGGGGTGGGCCGGGGTGGGCTTGTGTGGCCGGGCTCGGCTCATGCGTTGGTTGGGCTGGGGTGGCCTCAAACGCCGGCCGGGCTGGATGGGGCGCGCGTCGTGTGCGGGCCTTGAACGTGGGCCGGGCTGGGGTGGGCTTGTGTGGCCGGGCCCGGCCCATGCGTTGGTTGGGCTGGGGTGGCCTCAAACGCCGGCCGGGCTGGATTGTGTCGGTTGGGTTGGGGTGTCGCCGGTGCCGGTTGGGGTGGGTGGGGCGCGCTTCGTGGTGCGGGCTTTGAACGTGGGCCGGGTCGGGCTTGTGTGGCTGGGTCCGGCTCATGCGTTGGTTGGGCTGGGGTGGCCTCAAACGCCGGCCGGGCTGGATTGTGTCGGTTGGGTTGGGGTGCCGCCCGTGCCGGCCGGGCTGGATTGTGTCGGTTGGGTTGGGGTGTCGCCCGTGTTGCCCGTGCCGGTCGGGTTGGATTGTGTTGGGTGGTGAGGTTGGGCTTGTGGGGCGATGCGGTCTTACGTGCCGTTGCGTTCGGCTCGGCTATACGCGCTGCCCGTTCCGGCCCGGCCTTGCGTGCCGTCCTGGCGCGGACGCTGCTCGTTGCCGCTGTTTGTCCGGTTCGGCGCGGGGTTACCGGGTGGGGGCTGTTTGGGTCAGCCAGTGGAAGTCGCCGAGGCCGCCCCTGGCGGTGAGTTCGCCTGCCTCGCCCGCGTCGCGGAGGGCGGACAGGTATGCGGTGGGGTCGGTGCGGGCGAGTGCGTAGGGGGGGCGTTGGCCGGTTACGCCCAGTGCGCGTAGCGCGTGTCGCTGGGTGGTCAGGACCGTGCCGCCCGCCCCTGCGGCCTCGCCCGCCGCCGCCACCGCGTCCATCGCCACATGGCACGTCACGTCGCACGTGCCGTCCGGCACCGGCGGCACCTGGCGGCCCTGCCGATACCCCGCGAGCGACCCGTACGGCGGCCGCCCCCCGCCCACGTGCCCGTAGTCGATCGCGACCGCGACCCCCCGCTCCAGCCGCCCGACCGCCCGCGCCCACGCCGCGTCCCGGGGCGCGCCGATCTCCGCCCGCTGCCCCGGCCGCGCGTCCCCCAGCGGCCACCACCGCTCCAGCCAGCGCGCGTCCTCGCCGCCGACCGGCGCGCCGAGCCGCTCGTGACCGGTGCGCACGTCCACCTCGACCACCCGCACCACCCCGCGCGCGTCCACCTCGACCACGTCGACGGGGATGTTGTCCAACCACTCGTTGGCGACCAGCAGCACATTCCGGCCGGCCGGGATCTCCGGCCCCCACCCGATCGACGGCGGCAACACGTCGGGGCGGTCCGCGACGTCGACGCCGACCGACTCCAGATGCGGCGCGATCCGGCACAGCGCGATCAACAACTCGCCGCGCCCCGCGCCCACGTCCACCACGGTGTCCAGGCCCGAGGCCGCCGCGAGGTCCGCCAGCGCCCGGGCGAACAGCGGGGAGGCGTGTACCGAGGTGCGGAAATGCCCGGCCGGCCCCTCGGCCCGGCGGTAGAAGCCCTCTGCTCCGTACAGCGCCCGACGGGTGGCTTCCTGCCAGGTCAGCCATCGTTCCATCGCACCCGACGGTACCGGCCCGCCGATGCCGCCGTGCGATCGAGGTCGGGTCCGTGGCGATCCGTCCGGAGTGTGGGCGAACGTGTGTGCCCGTCTACCCTGCCTGTGTGCATCACCTGTACGCCTGGCTCCGTGGGCGCCCCCTGCTCGTCGACGGGGCGTGGGCGCTGCTGCTGCTCATGTTCGGCGGGTTCGAGGTGATCATCGATCAACCCGGCCCGCCCGACGTGCCGCACCTGGTCGCCCTCGGCGCGATGTCGCTGGTGCTGCTGATCCGCCGGCGCAATCCCACCCTCGCGCTGGTGGCCACCCTCGTGATCGGGATCTTCCAGCTCTTCGACGACGTGGCGCCGGGCCTGGAGGCATTGGCGATGCCCGCGATCGCCTACAGCGCCGCCGCGTACAGCCCTCGCTGGGTCTCGCGCACGGCGCTGGTCGCCGGCGTGCTCGCGCCGATCGCGGCGGTGCTGCGCTGGTGGGACAACCCGGACGTCGGCGCCACCGGGGTGATCTTCTTTACGCTGCTGCTGATGGGCCCGTTCGTGATCGGCTGGGTGCTGGGCGACTCGATGCGCACCCGGCGGGCCTACTACGTCGAGCTGGAGGACCGGGCCGACCGGCTGGAGCGCGAGCGGGACCAGCAGGCGCAGATCGCGGCGGCCGGCGAACGGGCCCGGATCGCGCGCGAGCTGCACGACGTGGTGGCGCACAACGTGTCGGTGATGGTCGTCCAGGCCGACGGCGCCGCCTACGCGCTCGACAACGCGCCCGAGCTGACCCGCGAGGCGCTGGGCACGATCTCCTCGACCGGACGCGAGGCGCTGGCCGAAATGCGTCGCCTGCTCGGCGTGCTGCGCTCGCAGACCGAGACCGAAACCTACGTCCCGCAACCGGGCGTCGAACAGCTGGAGGACCTCCTCGACCGGGTCCGCAGCGCCGGCCTCCCGGTCGACCTGACCGTGCAGGGCGTGCCGGTCGAGCTGTCCCAGGGCGTGGCGCTGACCGTGTACCGGATCGTCCAGGAGGCCCTGACCAACACCCGCAAACACGGCGGCCCGAACGTCAAGGCGCTGGTGCGGCTGCGCTACCTGGGCGACGACGTCGAGCTGGACGTCGGCGACGACGGGCGCGGCGCGGCGGCGCCGGGCGACGGGATGGGGCACGGCCTGGTCGGCATGGGCGAGCGGGTCGCGATGTTCGGCGGCCGACTGGAGACCGGGCCCGCGCCCGGCGGCGGTTGGCAGGTGCGCGCGCTGCTGCCGGTACGACCCGCGGACGGTGCCTGAGCCGATCCGGCCGGCCTCCGGAGCGAGACGCACCGGGCGCGGGGTGCGACTTGTGGCGGAGGGATGATTCGGTAAGTCGGTGGACGCGCGCCGGACGGGGCCCACGTAGCGTCGAAGTGTGCAACGAATCTACGCGTGGCTGCGAGCACACCCCCTGTGGGTCGACTCGGTATGCACGATTCCGGTCTTCGGCCTCGGTGTGCTTCAGGTCCTCTCCGACGGGTCGAGCTCGAACGCCCCCACCTGGTGGTGGCTGCTCCTGACCACGCTGCTCAGCCTGGGCATGATGCTGCACCGGGTGCGCCCGTTCACCGCCACCGCGCTGGTCGTGGTCGGCGGGCTGATGCAGCTGGTCTGGGACAACACGATCACCGCCGCCAACTACGCGATGCTCGTGTCGTTGTACACCGCCGCCAAATCGGGCCCGCGCTGGCTCTCCCGGGCCGGCCTGGCGATGACCCTGATCGGTCCCGCCGTACTGCTCGCCCGGTTCCCCTCCTCGGCCGAATCCTCGTTCAAGGCCAACCTCTTCGGCCTGACGTTCACCGTGGTCCTGCTCGCCATCGCGTGGGTGCTGGGCGATTCGATGCGCACCCGGCGGGCGTTCTACGCCGAGCTGGAGGAGCGGGCCACCCGGCTCGAGTTCGAGCGCGACCAGCAGGCGCAGATCGCCGCCGCGGCCGAGCGGGCCCGGATCGCCCGCGAGTTGCACGACGTGGTGGCGCACAACGTGTCGGTGATGGTGGTGCAGGCCGACGGCGCGGCGTACGCGATCGACGCGGCGCCGGATCGGGCCCGCGAGGCGCTGGGCACGATCGCGGCGACCGGGCGCGAGGCGCTGGCCGAGATGCGCCGCCTCCTGGGCGTGCTGCGCTCGCAGAGCGAGGCCGAGGCGTACGTGCCGCAGCCCGGCGTCGAGCAACTCGACGAACTGGTCGAGCAGGTGCGCACCACCGGCCTGAACGTGGAGCTCACGGTCGCGGGCGTGCCGGTCGAATTGCCGCAGAGCGTGGCGCTGACCGCGTACCGGATCGTCCAGGAGGCGCTGACCAACACCCGCAAGCACGGCGGCCCCGACGTCACCGCGAAGGTCGGTGTCGGCTACGGGGAGGCCGGCCTGGAGATGGAGATCAGCGACGACGGGCGGGGCGCGGCGGCGCCGGGCGACGGGATGGGGCACGGCCTGGTCGGCATGCGCGAGCGGGTCGCGATGCTGGGCGGCCGGTTGCGGACCGGCCCCACCGTCGGCGGCGGGTGGTCGGTCAGTGCGATGCTGCCCTACGCCGGCCGGTCCGATTCCGCGTCCGTCGCCGCAGGCCCGTCCCGAACGACTCTTCAAGGAGCCCAGTGAGCATCAAGGTGATGCTGGTAGACGACCAGGAATTGTTGCGGACCGGCTTCACCATGGTGTTGCAGGCGCAGCCGGACATGAGCGTGGTGGCCGAGGCCGGCGACGGCGTCGAGGCGCTCGACAAGCTGCGGCACGTGGACGTCGACGTGGTCCTGATGGACGTGCGGATGCCGCGCATGGACGGCGTCGAGGCGTGCCGACGGATCTGCGCGGACGGCGGGGAGAACGCCCTGGTACTGCCCGAGGGCCGGGTGCGGCCCAAGGTGCTCATGCTGACCACCTTCGACCTCGACGAGTACGCGTTCGCCGCGCTCAAGGCCGGGGCGAGCGGCTTCCTGCTCAAGGACGTGCCGCCGCCGGAGCTGCTGTCCGGGATCCGGGCGGTGGCCTCGGGCGACGCGGTGGTGGCGCCGAGCACGACCAAGCGCCTGCTCGACCGGTTCGCGCCGATCCTGCCCAGCGACCACGAGCCCCGCCCGGACGTGGTGGACGCGCTGACCGAGCGCGAGTTGGAGGTGATGATGCTGGTCGCCCAGGGCCTGTCCAACGCGGAGATCGCACAGCGGCTGTTCCTGTCCGAGGCCACCATCAAGACGCACGTCGGTCGGATCCTGATGAAGCTCGGGCTGCGCGACCGGGTCCAGGTCGTGGTGCTGGCGTACGAGACCGGCCTGGTCAAGGCCCGCGGCAGGTAGCGTCCCGGGCACGCGGGCCGACCGCCCGGCCCGCGCGCCCGGTCGGCCCGGTCGGGTCGTCTCGGTCAGTCGGTGTAGAAGCCGCCGTCCGGGTGCAACATCTCGCCGGTGAAGTAGGACGACTGGTCGCTCGCCAGGAACAGCGCCGCGTTGGCCACCTCGCGCGCGGTGCCCATCCGGCCCAGCGGCACGCTGCCGAGCAGCCGCTGCTCCAGCTCCGGCACGCCGCGCAGGACCGCGGTCATGTTGGTCTCGATGAAACCCGGGCCGATCGCGTTGACCCGGATCCCGGCCGGGCCGAGTGCGAGGGCGGCCTGCTTGGTCAGCATCCACACGCCCGCCTTGGACACCGCGTAGCCCGGCCCGCCGGTCTCGGGATGGCGCGCGGCGATCGAGGCGACGGTGATGATCGAGCCGCGCCGGCCCTGGGCGACCATCCAGCGGGCGGCGGCCTGGACCGCGAGGAGCGTGCCGGTCAGGTTCACGTCCAACACCCGCTGCCACTCGGCGAGCGGGCTGTCGGTGAACCGCCTGATCGGGTCCGACTCGACCGGGGCGGCCCGCCGGCGCCGGCCCCCGACGTGGTCGGCCGTGGTGATGCCCGCCGCGGTGACCAGCACGTCGATCGCGCCGAACGTGTCGATCGCGTGCTGCATCACCGTCCCGGTGTCGGTCGGACTGCTCGGGTCGGTGTGCATGTAGGTGGCCCGTCGGCCGCGCTTCTCGACCGCCTCGATGGTGTCCATCGCGGCCTCGTCGCGCACGTCCGCGACCACGATGTCGGCGCCCTCCTCGGCGAAGCGCTCACAACACGCTCGGCCGATCCCGTCGGCGCCGCCGGTGACCACGGCGACCCGTCCGTCGAGCTGTCCCATCTGCGCTCCCCATCCCTGTACCCGTCCCCTGTGCCCGTCGCCGCACGTGTCCCCGCGCGTACGCGTGCGATCGATGGTGTTGCCCATCCTGCGCGGCCCTCGAAACTCGGCGCCGTTCGAGGCATGCTGTTACACCGTTACAGACATGCTGTCGCGCCGCCGCGGACGCGGCGCCCGTCCCGGGGGACCCGCCATGACCAAGGAGATCGCATGACCACCAGCGCACCCGGCCGCCCCGCAGTCCACCTCGGCGCCGACGACCTGCCGTTCGTCGACATCGGTGGCGGCAACAAGCTCAAGGTGTTGTGCGTCAAGGAGGAGGAGGGCCTGTGGATCGTGGAGAACGTCTTCCAGCCCGGCTTCGCGGTGGAGACGCACCGGCACACCGGACCCGTGTACGGCTACACCACCTCGGGCGCGTGGAAGTACGCCGAGTACGACTACGTCAACCGGGCCGGCTCGTTCCTGTACGAGCCCGCCGGTTCGGTGCACACGCTCACCTGCGTGGAGCCGGACACCCGGGTCTGGTTCCAGATGTACGGCGCCAACCTCAACCTGGACGCGGACGGGAACATCACCTCGGTGACCGACGGTCCCGGCACGCTGCGGGCCTACCGCGCGCTGTGCGAGGCGCAGGGTTTCGGTCGGCCGAACGTGCTGGTGGGTTGAGGATGTCCGCGAGCCGAGGTTGCGAGGGGGCACGATGACCGCCACCGCCGAGCGGGCCGAACCGGACCTGTACCGCCCCGAGCGGTACGTGGACGGCCCGCCGCACGCGCTGTTCGCCGAGTTGCGCCGGACCCGGCCGGTGTACTGGCAGGACATCCCGGGACAGCCGGGCTACTGGGCGGTGCTGCGGCACGCCGACGTCGAGTACGTCTCGCAGCACCCCGAGATCTTCTCCGCCGAGGCCGGTGGGATCCTCGTCGAGGACCTCGAACCGGACCGCCTGGAGGCGCTGCGCGGCACGCTGCTCTCGATGGACCCGCCGCGGCACCGGGCCTACCGCAAGCCGCTGGTCAAGTCCTTTACCGCGCGGGTCGTCGGCGGCATGGAGGACCGGATCCGGGCCATCTGCCGGGAGATCCTGACCCGGGTGGGCGGCGGCGAGGTCGAGTTCGTGCACGACGTCACCTCCGGGCTGCCCACCCAGGTGATCGGCGAGCTGATGGGCCTGCCGGCCGCGGACTGGGACCACATCCACGCGCTCGCCGAACGCAACACGGCGGGCGAGGGCGGCACGGCGGCGATCGAGATGGCCCGCTACGCGATGGGCTTCGCGGCGCGGCGCCGGATCGAGGAACCGCGTGCGGACATCACGTCGCTGATCCTTGAGTCCGAGTTCGACGGCCGGATGATGACCGACCTCGACTTCGGCCGGTTCTTCGTGCAGTTGGTGACCGCGGGCAACGACACCACCAAGACGATGCTCTCCGCCGGGCTGGACGCGCTGCTCGCCCACCCCGACCAGCTCGCCGCGCTGCGCGCGGATCGGGCGCTGGTGCCGGGCGCGGTGGAGGAGATCCTGCGCTGGGCCAACCCGCTGCACTACTTCCGCCGCACCGCCACCCGGGACACCGAACTGCGCGGTGTGCGGATCCGGGCGGGCGAGAAGGTGGCGATGTACTACACCTCGGCCAACCGCGACGAGGACGTCTTCGCCGACCCGCAACGCTTCGACATCACCCGCAGGCCCAACCCGCACCTGTCCTTCGGTTTCGCCGAGCACTTCTGCCTGGGCGTGCACATCGCCCGACTGGAGGGCCGGGTGTTCTTCGAGGAGCTGCTCGCGGCGCATCCCGTGATCGAGCGGACCGGCGAGCCCGAGCGGTTGTGCTCCAACCTCAACAACGCGCTCACCCGGCTTCCGGTGCGGCTGGGGTAGCGAACGACGACCGAGGGTGACCCCGGGCGGGCCATGCCCGTCCGGGGTCTCGGCATGCGCTTTTTCCGGTTTCCCGAAGCGTGACAGGCATGCGACACCGGTCGAAAGGGGACACATAGACGATCGACTCGGGGAAGGCGAAGAGGGCCGAATCCTCGTACCTGGTCCGCACTGGCTCGTACTCGGTTTCATCGGCACTGGTCTCCGGGAGGCTTCCCATGGGCAGCCGTCAACTGGTCATACGCGCGGGACGCCGCTGTGCGCTCGCGGTCGCCGCGGTCGGGATCGTCGCGGCGGCCGGGGCCCTGGACGCCGGCCCGGCTCCCGCTCCGTCACCCGAGCGCAGTAGCGCCGTCGCGTCGGTGGAATCCGCGCCCCGAGGCGACGGAGCGAGCCCGTCCGCCTACTCGCTGCAGACCCAGGGCGGTCCGCGCAGCGTGCGGGTCGCTCGGGTGGTTACCGGCACGATGCTGCTGACCGGCCTCGTGCTCACCGCGCTCGGCGCGATCGGCATGCGCGGACCGGAGCTGATCCGCCGCAAGGTCGCCCTGCGGGCCTCCTACGTGGCCGGCGCCTCCCGCTACCGGTGGCCGGCGCCGAGTCGGCGGCCGGCCCACCCGCCGACCATCCCGGGGACCGGTCCGCCCGGCGCGTGAGTACCCTGATCGGGCCAGTACTCGTCCGGTACCCGCCGCGGACTGGAACGGAAGGCTCGCTCGCGTGAACAACGACATCACCGCACGCCCGTACCCGCACGGCCGCTCGCCCGACCCCGCCGACCGCCCCGCGCGGCTGCGCGTGGGCGTGGTGGGCACCGGCCGCGTCGGCCCGACCCTCGCCGCCGCCCTCGCCCTCGCCGGGCACTCGGTGGTGGCCGCCTCCGGCGTCTCCGAGGCATCCCGGCGCCGCGCCGAGGAACTGCTCCCGGGTGTCCCGCTGGTCACCCCGCAGGAGGTCATCGCGGCCTCCGACCTGACCCTGCTGACCGTGCCCGACGACGCGCTGGAAGCCCTGGTGCACGGCCTGGCCGAGACCGGGGCGATCAAGGCCGGCCAACTCCTGGTGCACGCCTCCGGGCGCTACGGCGTCGCCATCCTGGAGCCGGCCACTCGCGCCGGCGCGCTGCCGCTCGCGCTGCACCCGGTGATGACCTTCACCGGCAGCACCGTCGACCTGGAACGGCTGGCCGGCTGCTCCTTCGGCGTCACCTCGCCCGAGGTGCTGCGACCGGTCGCCGAGGCGCTGGTGGTGGAGATGGGTGGCGAGCCCGAGTGGATCGAGGAGCAGGACCGCGCGCTCTACCACGTGGCCCTGGCCAACGGCGCGAACCACCTGGTCACCCTGGTCGCGCAGTCGATCGAACTGCTCGGCGCGGCCGGCGTGCGGGCCCCGGGCCGGATGCTCGGGCCGCTGCTCGGCGCCGCCCTGGACAACGCGCTGCGCGCCGGCGACCACGCGCTCACCGGTCCGGTCGCGCGCGGCGACGCGGGCACGGTGGCCGCGCACGTGGCCGAGCTGCGTCGGGTCTCGCCCGAGGCGCTGGCCGCCTACGTGGCGATGGCCCGACTGACCGCGGACCGCGCGCTCAACGCCGGGCTGCTCAAGGCCGAGGCGGCCGAGGCGCTGCTCGGTGTACTGGCCGAGGGAGGCCGACCGTGACCGATGTGCGACTGGCCCGGACCGCGGCCGAACTCGCCGAGGACACCCGCCCGCACGGGCTGCGCGCGGTGGTGATGACGATGGGCGCGCTGCACGAGGGGCACGCCGCGCTGATCCACGCCGCGCGCGCGTTCGTCGGCCCGGCCGGACACGTGGTGGTCACCGTGTTCGTCAACCCGCTCCAGTTCGGCGCGGGGGAGGACCTGGACCGCTACCCGCGCACCCTGGACGCCGACCTGGCGGTGAGCGCGCGGGCGGGCGCCGACGTGGTGTTCGCGCCCTCGGTGGACGAGGTGTACCCGGGCGGCGAGCCGCAGGTGCGGATCACCGCCGGACCCACCGGCTCGGTCCTCGAAGGCGCCTCCCGCCCCGGCCACTTCGACGGCATGCTCACGGTGGTGGCCAAGCTGCTGCACCTGACCGACCCGAAGGTCGCCTTCTTCGGCGAGAAGGACGCCCAGCAACTGGCGCTGATCCGGCGGATGGTGCGCGATCTGAACTTCCCCGTCGAGATCGTGGGCGTGCCCACCGTCCGCGAACCCGACGGGTTGGCCCGGTCCAGCCGCAACCGCTATCTCTCCGCGTCCGAGCGGGAGATCGCGCTCTCCCTCGGGCGCGCGCTCGACGCGGGCGCCGGGCGCGCCGCCGACGGCGCGGCGGCGGTGCGGGCCGCGGCCGAGGGGGTGCTGCGGGCCGTACTCGAGCCCGACTACGTGGAGTTGGTCGATCCCGACGACTTCACCCCGGTGGCCGCGGACCACGCGGGCCCGGCGATCCTGGCGCTGGCGGCCCGCGTCGGCACCACCCGCCTCATCGACAACGCCCGCCTGACGATCACGGGAGTCCCCCGGTCATGATGCGCACGATGTTCAAGTCCAAGATCCACCGCGCGACGATCACGCAGGCGGACCTCCACTACGTCGGATCCATCACCATCGACGAGGATCTGCTCGAAGCCGCCGACATCCTGCCCGGCGAACTGGTGCACGTGGTCGACATCGACAACGGCGCCCGCCTGGAGACGTACACGATCGCGGGCCCGCGCGGCACCGGCGTGATCGGCATCAACGGCGCCGCGGCACGGCTGGTGCACACCGGCGACCTGGTGATCATCATCGCGTACGCGCAGGTCACCGACGCCGAGGCGCGGGCGATGAAGCCGCGCGTGGTGTTCGTCGACGCGGCCAACACGATCACCGGCACCGGGCACGACCCGGCCGAGGCGCTGCCCGGCGGGGAGACCGTGCGCGGCGACCGCGTGGCCCCCGTCCGGACCGCGTCATGAACGCGCCCGCACAACCCATGCGCCTGGCCGCGCCCGATCCCGGCTGGACCGTACGGGCCGACGTCATCGTGGTCGGCTCCGGCGTGGCCGGCCTGACCGTCGCGCTGCGGGCCCGGCGGGCCGGGCGGGTGTTGTTGGTGACCAAGGGCCGGCTCGACGAGGGCTCCACCCGCTGGGCGCAGGGCGGGATCGCGGCCGCGCTCGACGAGGGCGACAGCCCCGAACAGCACCTGCGCGACACGCTCGTGGCCGGCGCCGGGCTGTGCCTGGAGGAAGCGGTCCGGGTGCTGGTCACCGAGGGCCCCGACGCGGTGCGCCGTCTGATCGACACCGGCGCCGAGTTCGACCGGGGCCCCGACGGCGACGTGCTGCTCACCCGCGAGGGCGGCCACCTGCGCAACCGCATCGTGCACGCGGGCGGCGACGCGACGGGGGCGGAGATATCGCGCGCGCTGGTCGCCGCGGTGCACGCCCTGCCCGACATCGAGGTGATCGAGAACGCGCTCGTGCTCGACCTGTTGAAGGACGAGAGCGGGCGGGCCGCCGGGGTCACGCTGCACGTGATGAACGAGGGCGCGCGCGACGGGGTCGGCGCCGCGGTGGGTCGGGCCGTCGTGCTCGCCACCGGCGGCATGGGCCAGGTGTTCTCGTCCACCACCAACCCCTCGGTGTCCACCGGTGACGGGGTCGCGCTCGCGCTGCGCGCCGGGGCCGAGGTCACCGACCTGGAGTTCGTGCAATTCCACCCGACGGTGTTGTGGTTGGGTCCGGACGCCGAGGGACAGCAGCCGCTGGTCTCCGAGGCGGTCCGCGGCGAGGGCGCACACCTCGTGGACGCGGCGGGGGTGCGGTTCATGACCGATCGACACCCGCTCGGCGAACTCGCCCCGCGCGACATCGTGGCCAAGGGCATCATGCGTCGGATGGCCGAGACCGGTGCCGAGCACATGTACCTGGACGGCCGGCACTTCGGCGCGCAGATGTGGAAGCACCGCTTCCCGACCATCCTGGCCGCGTGCCTGGCGCACGGGATCGACCCGGTGACCGAGCCGATCCCGGTCGCTCCCGCCGCGCACCACGCGAGTGGCGGGGTCCGGACCGACCTGCACGGCCGTACGAGCGTGCCGGGGTTGTACGCCTGCGGGGAGGTGGCCTGCACCGGCGTGCACGGCGCCAACCGGCTCGCCTCCAACTCGCTCCTGGAGGGCCTGGTCTTCGCCGAGCGCATCGCCGCCGACCTGGCCCGCGAGCTGCCGCCGTTCGCCGAGCCGGTCGCCCCGAGCGCACCCGCCGGGCTGCTGGGCGAGGTGCGCCTGCCGCTGCAACGCGCGATGACCTCGGGCGCCGGGGTGTTGCGCAACGCGGCCGGGCTGGCCGCGACCGAGGCCGCGCTGACCGGCCTCGCGGCGCGTGCCGGCGACGATCCGTGCACGTCGACGTGGGAGACCACCAACCTGCACCTGGTCGCGAGCGCGCTCACTCGTGCCGCGCGGCTGCGCGAGGAGACGCGCGGCTGCCACTGGCGCGAGGACCACCCCGACCCCGACGACACGGCATGGCGCGGCAATCTGGTCACGACGCTGCGCGATGGCGAGCTGCGGGTCGCCTATCAGGCCCACGAACCGAAGGAGTCCACCGCGTGAGCACCGACCAGCTGTCCGCCGATCTCACCGCTCGCCTGGCCCAGGCCGGGCTCGACCCGCTCGCCGTCACCGCGCTCGTGGCCGCCGCCGTCGCGGAGGACCTGGCCGGCGGCGTGGACGTCACCTCGGTGGCCACCATCCCGGAAACCGCGCGCGGGCACGCCGACTTCACCGCCCGCGCCGCGGGCGTGGTCGCGGGCCTGCCGGTCGCCGAGGCGGTCCTCCAACTCGTCTGCGGCGCCGACCTGGTGGTCACCCGGCACGTCCGGGACGGCGACGTGGTGGCGCCCGGCACGGTGCTGTTCGGTGCCGAGACGGGCACCCGCGCGCTGCTCACCGCGGAGCGGGTGGCGCTGAACCTGCTCTCCCGGCTGTCCGGGGTGGCCACCGCCACCCGCGCGTGGGTGGACGCGGTCGACGGCACCGGCGCCGCGGTCCGGGACACCCGCAAGACCACGCCGGGTCTGCGTGCGCTGGAGAAGTACGCGGTGCGTTGCGGCGGCGGGGTCAACCACCGCATGTCGCTGTCCGACGCGGCGATGGTCAAGGACAACCACGTCGTCGCCGCGGGTGGGGTCGCGGAGGCGTTCAAGGCCGTGCGCGCGGCGTTCCCGGACCTTCCCGTCGAGGTCGAGGTGGACCACCTCGACCAGATCCCGCCGGTTCTGGACGCGGGTGCCGACCTGATCCTCCTGGACAACATGAGCACCCGACAGATGCGCGAGGCGGTGGCCCTGGTCGCGGGCCGGGCCCGGCTCGAGGCCAGTGGCGGGCTCACCCTGGAGACCGCCCGCGAGGTCGCCGAGACCGGTGTGGACTACCTCTCGGTCGGCGCGCTGACCCACTCCGCCCCGATCCTGGACATCGGTGTGGACCTGCGCGCCTGAGCGACCGGTACCGTTCACCGGATCAACCGTCCCCGCTCATCCCGCCCTTCCGAAGCCGCGCTCCGTCCCCCACGGCCCGAGCCAGAACACCAAGGACGCCCACGATGTTGCTCACCATCGACGTCGGTAACTCGCATACCGTGCTCGGCCTGTTCGACGGTGACGAGATCGTCGAGCACTGGCGCATCTCGACCGAGGCCCGGCGGACCGCCGACGAACTCGCGGTCGTCCTCGCGGGCCTGCTCGGCCAGCATCCGCTGATCGGTGCCGAGGGCATCGACGGCATCGCGATCTGCTCCACCGTGCCGTCCGTGCTGCACGAGATGCGGGACATGGTGCGGCGCTACTACGGCGACATCCCCACGGTCGTGGTCGAACCCGGGGTCAAGACCGGCGTGCCGGTCCTGATGGACAACCCCAAGGAGGTCGGCACCGACCGGATCATCAACGCGCTCGCGGCGGTCAAGCTGTACGGCGGCCCGTGCGTGGTGGTCGACTTCGGCACCGCGACCACGTTCGACGCGGTCAGCACCAAGGGCGAGTACGTCGGCGGCGCGATCGCCCCCGGCATCGAGATCTCGGTGGACGCGCTGGGCGCCCGCGGCGCGCAGTTGCGCAAGATCGAGCTGATGCGCCCGCGCAGCGTGATCGGCAAGAGCACGGTCGAGGCGATGCAGGCCGGCATCCTGTACGGCTTCGCCGGCCAGGTGGACGGTGTGGTCAAGCGCATGGCGGCCGAGCTGTCCCCGGACGATCCGGACGCGGTCACGGTGGTGGCCACCGGCGGGCTGGCCACGCTGGTCCTGGGCGAGGCGTCGGTGATCGACGTGCACGAGCCGTGGTTGACCCTGATCGGGCTGCGGATGGTGTACGAGCGCAACGCGGCGGTCTGAGCGCGGCCCGGGCCCGGATTCGCCGTCCGAGCCGGGAAAACACAAGCACGAAATAAGCAGGATTGTCCGGCTCGCCGCATACAGTGCGTGGTATGCCGACGCCACATGGTGACCAGGGGATGGCCTTCAGCGCGCACGAGGTGCGGGTGCTGCGTCGGGCGCTGACCGTCGCGCTGCGCGGCGGGCGCGACTCGGTCGACTTCTGGTTGCTGGGCCGGGCGATCGGCGAAGCGCACGACGAGCGGGAGCGGCTGCGCGCCTTCATGACGGCCGAACTGCGCCGCTATCGCGCCGCGTTGCCGGGGAGCGCGGCCACGTTCCTGTCCTGCCTGCGCAACGCGGTGGACGAGATCGCGCACGTGCCGTCCGCCGAGGACCTGGCCGCGCTGCGCACGGTCGTCGACCTCCCCTGCGGCCCCCACGAACGGGCAAGCCGCGCGGCCCTGTTGCGCCGCTGCACGCACCTGGCCGAGGCCGCCCTCGAACAACGCCTCACCGCCCGCGCCCACCGCCGAGCCGCCGCCGAAGCCGACCGCGCCACCAGGCCCGACCCCTTGGAAATCCTCATCCCCACCCGCCCCCACCCGACCCTGGCCGATCATCCGCGGCAGTCGGCGACGATCAAACAGGCGGAAGCCGCCCATCGCGAGACCCCGCCTCGACTTCTCCCCGAGCCCGAGCCCGCCGGTACGACCACGACAAAGCCCGAGCCCGGCATCCCCGAGCCCGTCGAGCCCGTCGAGCCCGTCGAGCCCGAGGTGGTCGAGCCCGAGGGCGTCGGGTCCGCAGTCGTCGACTCCGAGAGCTCCGAGCCCGAAGCGGCCCCCGAAGCCGCACCTCCCCGGTCGACGCCCGCCATCCCTGAACCTTCGACCGCGGAGGCGCCGGCTCCCGAATCCTCGACCGAGCCCGCTACTACCGGCGAAGAGCCCGCGCCCACCCCGGCCCTCGACGCGGAGGCCGCACCCCGGGAAACCCTCTCCCCGGTGATCCCCTACCGCCGCCAAGGCCGCATCCTCGGCCAACTGCCCGCCCCGGAAGTTCTTCAGACCGGCACTGGTTGAGCGTCTCGACCGGTGGGCCGAGGCTCCTCGAAAACCTGTGGGCACCAAAGGATTTCGAGGGATCCGACCTTTCCCGAGAGTGTTCTTGTCGACTTATTACAGCAGATTATCGACCCAAACCTCACGATGCCGTTTTGTGATTGATATCGCCTGGCAGGGAGCGCAACCAACCATTACGCTATGAAAGGTTTTTGGAGATCCTTGGGGGGTTCTTGAAGTCGTACGTTCTTTCGCTCGCTCCCGGGTTCCCACCGTGAGTATCGCGATGGCGGATGAGGCGTGCGACGGTGTGTCCCGACGCATGCCGCTCGACCTCCCAGGCGTCTCGACTCCTCTGTGTCCGAAGCGGCGCCGACCAAGCGTCGAAGCCGCCGCTGTGACCGATGGTCGTACGACCCCGTGTGTCCAAAACCGGCTTCGACGCGGGTCATTCCCGGTCGTCCCCGACGCGCTTTTCGTCGTCTGCCCCGGCGACGCTCCGCACGCGATGCGATTTCTCGATTGCCGGTGATCTTCACCGGCGGCCTTTCGTGTTCCTCCCGCCCCGGAAAGAACCCATGCCCTTCATACGACTGACCCCTGTGCGCGCCTCGGCTCTCGCCGCCGGTACGGCCGCCGCTCTGCTCATCGGTCCCGCCGCGACGTCGGCCGTGGCCGATACACCCGCCGAGACATACCTCTGGCTCGATTCACGGGACACGTACACGGCTGTCCCCGGAAAGGACCGGACGTACTCGATCGACATCGAGAACTACGGTCCGGCCACGGTGAAGGATCTCGTCGTCACCGTGGACACGGCGGACCTCAAAGGTGTGACCTCGGTGGTGTTCCCCTCGCAGTGCACCGTCAAGTCCACCGTGGCGACGTGCCGTGTCGGTGAGGTCAAGCCCCACAACCCCGAGTCGAACGCGGTCAAGCCCACCCTCGATCTCAAACTCCGCACGGACGCCGCGACGAAGCCGGGAACCAAGGGCAAGCTGAAGTACAGCGGAACCGCTTCGAATGCCACGGTGCGGGTCGATCTCCCCAGCTATGGCGCCGAGATCGTGGTCAACAGCGGCTACGACCTGGTGGCCAAGCCGTTGGCCGACAGCCGTCGCGAGGTCGCTCCCGGGGCCGCGCTGGACATGCCGGGATCCTTCTCCAACGTCGGGGACCGGCCCGCCAAGGGTGTCCTCGTCGCCCTGGACGCGCGACCGGGGATCGGTTTCGCGCAGCGGTACCAGAACTGCCGATACTTCCGCGCCCTGGCAGCGTTCGGCGAGGAGGCCCTGTGCCGGTTCGACGACGTCGAGGTCAAGCCCGGTGACGCGTACGCCTTGGACAAGTCCGTTCCGCTGCGGGCGTCCTCGGACATGATGTGGGGCGGCGCGGGAATCGCGTTCTATGCGGCCGACGACGTTGCCGCCGACATGCTGGTGAGGGCCGCCGCGAAGGGCGCGCCGGGTACCGAGGGCACCCTCAAGCTCGTCAAGCAGCAGCCGAACTCCGCGTTGCGCTCGACGGCCGACCTCGACGACTGGAACAACTCCACGTCCTTGTCGGCGCACACCACGCTCAAGGCCGACTTCGCCGCCATCGGTGCCACCGCGCGCGGCACACAGGGGCAGACCGTGAAGATCCGCCCGGGCATCGAGAACCGCGGCCCGGGCCGGGTCGACGACTACGCGCTCGCGGATCTCCTGTGGTCCGTCAAGATGGCGGTGCCCGAGGGCGCGACGGTGACCAAGGTCCCCGAGTTCTGCCGTCTCTCCACGGAAGAGGAGCAGGATTTCGGGGGGCCGCTGTACCCCGGTTTCGATGCCAAGGGTCGTCCCGCCTACGTCTGCGCCTGGCACGGTGACGGCGGTACGTACAAGCCCGGCAGCAAGGGCTTCTTCGAGTTCGAGATGCGGATCGACAAGGTCGTTCCGGACGCTGCCGGCATGCTCCAGAGCAGCTCGGTGGACGACAACCGAGCCGACGATGTCGCCCAGGTCGTGCTCAACTCCACCAAGCCCGCACCGGGCGCCGCCTCTGGTGGCTCCGGCTCGGCGGGTGGCGGGACCACGACCGGTGGTGCGGGGGCGAGTGGTGGCGGTAACGGGACCGAGTTGGCGAATACCGGGGACTCTTCGTCGACGATGGTGATCGCCGGTGCGGCCGTGGCTCTGTTCGCGGTCGGCGGTGGGGCCTTCTTCGTGGTGCGGCGGCGGAAGGCCGCGGGGCTCGCGGTCTGATTCGCAGGTGTTTCGGAGGGCGGGGTCGCGGCGGCGGTCCCGCCCTTCGGCGTGTGGGCTTTGCGGCTCGGTCGGATATCGGTTCGGGGTGGGTGTGGCGGGTCGGTAGCCTTGTCCCGTGACCGAGCAGAGCGCAGCGCAGCCGCAGATCGACGACCTTCCCGAGCAGATGCGGGTTCGCCGCGACAAGCTCGACCGGCTTCGGGCCGAGGGGACCGACCCGTACCCGGTCGGCTTCCCCCGCACCACCACGGTGGGCGCGCTGCGTGCGGAGTTCGACGGTCTCGAAGCCGATGTGGAGACCGGGCGCCGGGTCGGCGTCACCGGCCGGGTCGTGCTGTACCGCACCGGCGGCAAGCTGTGCTTCGCCACGCTGCGCGACGGTGACGGCGACATCCAGGTGATGGTCTCGCTGGACGGCGTCGGCGCCGAGTCGCTGGCCGCCTGGAAGAGCGACGTCGACCTGGGCGACCACGTCGGCGTCGAGGGCCAGGTGATCACCTCCCGGCGCGGCGAGTTGTCGATCATGGTCGACTCCTGGGCGATCACGTCCAAGTGCCTGCGTCCGCTGCCGGACAAGCACAAGGGCCTGACCGACCCCGAGGCCCGGGTCCGCCAGCGCTACGTCGACCTGATCGTCAACGACGAGTCGCGGGCGATCCTGCGCACCCGCAGCCGGATCGTGCGCGCCATCCGCGAGTGGTTCGACGCCAGGGACTTCCTGGAGGTCGAGACGCCGATGCTGCAGCCGGTGCACGGCGGCGCCACCGCGCGCCCGTTCGTGACCCACATCAACGCGTACGACATGGACCTGTACCTGCGCATCGCGCCGGAGCTGTACCTCAAGCGCCTGGTCGTCGGCGGCGCCGAGAAGGTCTTCGAGATCAACCGCAACTTCCGCAACGAGGGCGCGGACTCGACGCACAACCCCGAGTTCACCATGTTGGAGGCGTACGAGGCGTACGGCGACTACAACACGGTGGCCACCCTCACCCGCGAGGTCTACCAGCACGTCGCGCAGGACGTGTTCGGCTCGCAGATCTTCCGCTACGGCGACCGCGAGGTGGACATCTCCGGGGACTGGCGCGAGATCACCGTCTACGGCTCGGTCTCCGAGGCGCTCGGCGAGGAGGTCACCCCCGAGACGCCGATCGAGGCCGTGCGCAAGCTCGCCGACGCCCGCGAGATCGAACACGACAAGTCCTGGGGCCAGGGCAAGCTCGTCCAGGAGATCTTCGAGGCGCTGGTCGAGCACACCCTGATCGAGCCGACCTTCGTCCGCGACTACCCGATCGAGACATCGCCGCTGACCCGCCAGCACCGCAGTGTCGCCGGCGTCGCGGAGAAGTGGGACCTGATCGGCTTCGGCATGGAACTGGGCACCGGCTACTCCGAGTTGGTCGACCCGGTCGAGCAGCGCCGGCGGCTCACCGAGCAGTCGCTGCTTGCCGCGGGCGGCGATGTCGAGGCCATGCGGATCGACGAGGACTTCCTGCGCGCGCTGGAGTTCGCGATGCCGCCGAGCGGCGGCGTGGGCATGGGCGTCGACCGGATGATCATGGCCTTCACCGGTCGCGGCATCCGCGAGACGATCCTGTTCCCGCTGGTGAAGCCGACCACCGACTGATCGACACGGCGGGAGCCCCCTCGGTGACGGTTCGTCGCCCCCGAGGGGGCTCCTGTCGCATTTCCGGGCGCGTCACCCGTTCGTACGCATAGGGTCGGCCGCATGGAAGCAGCAGCCCCCGATCTCCGGATCTGCGTCGCCGGCGACTCGTTCGTACAAGGTGTCGGCGACCTCTCCGGCGGCGGATGGGTCGGCCGCCTCGCGGCCGAGTCCCGTCGCCGGGGCCGGCAGGTGACCGCGTACAACCTGGGCGTGCGGTACGAGACCTCGGCCGACGTCGCCGAGCGCTGGTACGGCGAGGCCGTACCGAGGATGCGGCACGCCGACGGCACCGGCATGGTCTTCGCGTTCGGCGTCAACGACGTGCGGATCGAGAACGGTCGCCGCCGGGTCGCCCACGCCGACAGCGTCGCCAACCTCGACGCGATACTGGACACCGCGACCGGCGCCCGCTGGACCTGCCTGGTGGTCGGCGCGCCGCCCGTGCCCGGCGAGCGGGACCACGGCGAGGCCGCGCTCGCGCTGGAGGACGCCTACGCCAAGACCTGCGCCGCGCGGGGCATCCCCTTCGTGCCGATACAGCGCGCGCTGCGCGAGGATCCGCAGTGGTGGGCCGGCATCGAGGCGTACGGCGACGGCGCGCACTGCGACGCCGTGGGCTACGCCAAACTCGCCGCGCTGATCGCCGACGGCGGCTGGTGGGACTGGTTGGACTCGCTGGCCCCGGGGCACTGAGCGCGGCGGCCGACCCGCCGCGCCCGTCGCCCGGTCAGGGCTTGACGCCCCGGCCGGTCAGCCACGTGTTCGGGTCCACGGCCGCGCCGCCGTCGGGGTGCACCTCGAAGTGCAGGTGCGGGCCGGTCGAGTTGCCGGTCGTGCCCACGTAGCCGATCACCTCGCCCGCGGCCACCGAGCCGGAGGTCTTGGCGAAGCGCGACTGGTGGCAGTACCAGGTGCGGGTGCCGTCGGGGTGGGTGAGCACGATGCGGTTGCCGAACGCGCCGGCCGGGCCGGCGGAGGTTATGGTCCCGGCCGCGGCGGCGCGGATCGGGGTGCCCGAGGGGGCGGCGAAGTCCAGGCCGGTGTGCGTGTGCGCCCAGCGTGCGCCGCTGTTGCCGAAGCGGCCGGTCAGCGTGTAGTCCGAGGTCGGCAGGACCCACCCCGAGGCGGCCCGCTCCGCGTCCGCCCGCGCCGCCGCGGCCTCCTGCTCGGCCTTTTCGGCCTGCTCGGCCTGCGCCGCCTGTGCCGCGCGCTCGGCCTCCCGGGCCTGCTCGGCCTCGGCGGCCGCCTGCTCCGCCTCGCGCGTTTCGCGGGCCTGGCGCGCCGCCTCCACCGCCCCCGCCGCGTCGAGCGTCGAACGCTCCTCGGAGCGGGCCGCGACGTCCGCGCCACGATCGGCGAGCCGCCGCGCCGTCTCCGGATCCGCGCTCGCGGCACCGGCCGCCCGCTTCCCGGTCGAGTCCGTCCCCGTGCCCTGGACGCCGGCGGTGACCGCCACGGCCAGCAGCGCGAGGCCGGAGACCACGACGACCGCCCGACCCGGACGCGCCCCGCGCAACCGGGCGCGGCGGTCGTCGGGCGTGGCGGGGGTTTCGGTGGGCGGGGTGGCGGGGGAGTGCGGCACGAATACCTCGGGGTGTCGACAACAGGGCCGACACCAGTGGTAACAATCCGCCGCATATCCACCAAGTCGTAACGGAGCGGACACTACGCCTCTGCGTAGTAGCAAAACCCGCACCCACGCCCGGCCCTGAACCCGTCGGACCAAGGCTCTCGGTTTGAAATCGGGCGAATTCGGACGAAGCTCCCGCTACGACGCCGCATAGGAGACATCGCGGCAGGCGTGACGCAGTTCACGGCACGACAAGGTTTCCCGAAGGGCCGGACATGAATCGACTAGGCGAACTCGAAGCCCAGGTGATGCTCCGGATCTGGCGGCGCAACAGCCCCGCGTCGGTAAGCGAGGTGCAGGAGGCACTGCTTCCCGATCGTGAGCCCGCGTATACGACGGTAATGACCGTGCTCGACAAACTCTTCCGCAAGGGACTGCTGCGCCGTCGGTTGGTCGGTCGGGCCTATCTCTACGAAGCGGTGCACTCGCGCGACGCCCATACCGCCGAGTTGATGCGCGACGACTGGATCTCCGGCGGTGGTCGAGCCGGGGCCCTGGTGCACTTCGTCGAGGGCATGACGCCCGAACAGATCGAGGTGTTGCGCGACGCGCTGCGGGTTGCGCTGCCGTGAGCCGATTCGCGCGATCTTCGGTACTTCCCTGGGCTGATCGGGGGCCTTGTTAATTCGTTCGGCGCAATCCGCAGCGTCTTCGGGGCGCAACTCTGCGTAATCGTATTAATGATCTAGGTAAGAAAAGCGGACTTCCGCGCGGTGGAACGCAAGCAGCGGAACGGAAGGTGGGCCGACATGATGCGAGCGAAAACCCGAGCGGGACGCGCCTTCGCGGCGGTCGCGGTCGGGGCGACCGTCGCGGTGGGCGCGAACCTGACCGCGGGCGGTACGGCGGCCGCGACCCCCGCGCCGCAATACCGGCCGCAACCCGCCGCGGCGGCCCATGCCGGCAACTCCTCCACCGGTTCCTCCTGGACCTGGTACACGAGTTCGACGAGTTCGACCGAGACCCGGTCGGGAGGTTCCTACACGGGCCCGTACGGCTGGACGTGGTGGTCCTCCACGCGCGATTCCACCCCCTCCGGCCGAACCGCCCTCGACGACGCCATGGCCGACCTGCGGACCCGCCTCGACGGCCTGCGGGCGACGCTCGGCCGGCAACTCCAGGGCTCGCTCACCGACCTGACGAGCCGGTTGACCGGTGCGCTGCCGCAGGGTGTCAAGCTGCCCGACCTGCCCGACCGCGGCCTCGACACCTCCTCGGTCACGCCCCAGAGCAGACCCTCGGTGCCGCCGGAGACCACCGAACCGCCGGTGCCGACCGTCCCGACCAAGCCGCCCGTACCGCCGTCGCCGCCCGTCGACGTCGCCGCGCTGCCGAAGCTGGAACTGCGCCGCGTGGCCGACCCGGCGCAGGCCAAGCCCGGCGACCGGATCACCCACACGGTGACGGTGCGAAACGACGGCGGTACCGAGGCGAAGTCGGCCATCGTGCGCAACACGTTGCCGGCGGGCGTGAAACCGGTCGAATCCAAGCCCTCGCAGGGTGAATTCGACAGTGCCACCGGAGTGTGGAAGACCGGTCGGATCAAGCCCGGCACCGAGGTCTCGCTGATTCTCGTGCTCACCGTGCCGGAAGGCGCGGCCGGATCCGAGATGATCGCGAGGTCGAGTTTCGTCAGCGCGCCCGGTGCCAAGCCGGTGATCCGCAACGCGTGTACCGACGACGCCGAGGCGGCCTGTGCGAGCACGCGTGTGGCCGATTCCCGGACACGGTAATGGCCGGGGAAATCCGTCCATATCCTGCCTGATCACTCCACAAGGGCACGGTTCGGATCTCGGTACCGGATCTCGGCACCGCGCATGTATGAAGAACGTATGGCCCGGGCGGTGGGAAACCTCGCCCGGGCCTTCGCGTGTCCGTCCGGGTGTTTCCACCGGCACCGGGGCGGATCGGTGGTAAACCGGGCGGAGCGGCGACGCCTATCGTGATCGCGATAGCGTCAGCCCATGGAAGTGACGATCCGACGTGCCAGAACGTCCGATGTGCGGGCCATTCGGCGCCTTGTGGATGGGTACGTGGGGCTACGCATCCTTCTCGACAAACCCACGGTCACCCTCTTCGAAGACGTGCAGGAGTTTTGGGTCGCCGAGCGGGACGACGACAGCGAGGTGGTCGCCTGCGGGGCCCTGCACGTGATGTGGGAAGACCTCGCCGAGGTGCGCACTCTCGCGGTGGATCCGGCGTGTACCGGACACGGGGTGGGCCACCTCTTGCTCAGCAAACTTCTGGAGACCGCGCGTTGGCTGGGTGTTCGACGGATATTCTGCTTGACCTTCGAGGTCGACTTCTTCGCGAAGCACGGCTTCGTCGAGATCGCGGAGACACCGATCGACGGCGATGTCTACAGTGAACTGATGCGTTCGTACGACGAGGGCGTGGCCGAGTTTCTGGATCTGGAACGCGTCAAACCCAACACCCTTGGCAACACGCGGATGCTGCTCCATCTCTGGCAGTGATCTCGATCCGCGTAGACCGGACGAGTGTGGCGGAGATCGCGCGACCGGTGCCGGCGAAGCCCTTGACGCTTGTTGCCCGCAGCGGTGTGGTGTGCGGTGAAGTCGTGACCACAAACCCGGTAACGTATTGCCGACTCGACCGGGTTCCGCGCCCGTGGGTTTGTATTTTCCCGCAGAAAGCGGTTTCCTTTTCTTGAGCTCGTTGTGAACCCTCCCGATGAAAGGGAATCCTGGTGGCACAGAAGGTCCAGATTCTTCTCGTTGACGACCTCGACGGCGGCAAGGCCGATGAGACGGTGACGTTCGCGCTCGACGGTGTCTCCTACGAGATCGACCTGAGCGCCACGCACGCAGAGCAGCTTCGCGCGGCGCTGACGACCTACGTCGACGCCGGCCGCAAGACCGGTGGCCGGGTCGCGGCCCGTCGCGGCGTTCGCCAGGTGGTCAAGGGTGGTGCCGCCTCGGGCGACACCGCCAAGATCCGCGCCTGGGCCAAGGAGAACGGCTACGACGTGAGTGAGCGCGGTCGTGTGCCGGGCAACATCCGCGACGCCTACGAGAAGGCCCACGCCTGATCGCCGACGCCGTCGACGAGCGGTGCCCTCCCCCGGTACGTACCGGGGGGGGCACCGCTCGTGTCGTTTTGTGCCCGGCTCTCAGGCGGCGCCGGGACGGTGGTGGGTCAGCAGCCTCGGCTCGCGCACCCGTGGCCTCGGGAACAGCCGTACGTGCTGGCACGCGTGCGCCAGCGTGCCGATCAGCCGGGTGACGTCCGGGAAGCGCACGTCCACGTGTGGCAGCGCGGTACGCGCCGCGAGGTCGTCCACCGGGGGCATCCGGCCGGGGTCGGCCGGGGGCCGCACCCAGCGCGCGTGTTCCCACGACCGGGGCCAGGGCGAGCGCCAGGTGGCCGGCCACGGGGACGGCGCGGCCACCGTGTCGCCCTCGCCGTACGCGCGCAGGTCCAGGTCCAGGTCGGCCCAGTCCAGCCAGTCCAGAAGCGCGGGCAGGTCGCCCGCCACGCCGGGGGCGACGAAGAACTGCATGCGCCCGGTGCCTGCCGCCGCCACCGGCCCGACCGGCAGCCCCTGGCGCTCGACCCGGTCCAGCGCCCGCGCCCCGGCCGCGCCCGGCACGTCCAGGACGTCGAACCGCACCCCTGCGGCCAGCCGCACGGCGGCCCACGGCGTGTTTGCCCAATACGCCGAGAGCAGCCGCGGATCGGTGGTCGCGGCCGGGATCGGATCGGCCGGCTCGCCCGTCCCCGGAGCCGCGGGCCAGCCCAGGGCCCGCGCGTACCACAGGGCCTCGTCCAACGGACCGGGCACGACGGGCGCCGAACGGGACGCGAAAACAAGCGTGGCTGCCATACCGTGTTCAACTCCGGGACGACGGCGAGGTTACGAAAGGTGATATGCCAACCGCGATGAGTGACATGGTTCGAGGGCTCGCCGCGCGGCGCCGCCCCCGGTGCCGGCACGGTCGCGTACGCACCGGTCGTGACCTGCCGGTATACAGCGGGTGTCGTCCGGGGTATGACCCGAACATGGAGGGGAGACGGGGAAGCGAAGTCGTCGACGGCGGCCGGATTCGGTGCGATCGACGGCGAAACCGGCGACCGAAAATGCCGCGTTCGCTTCTGGCGTACTCGGAATCGGCCTCAGTACGTGGCCGGCGGGAACATCGTCTCGCACCATCGGGTTTGACTAGTTGTCCAAGGCGGTCCGCAACACGTGGGTCGCCCGTCTTCACGGACGAATCGAGCGGTCCTGCGTGCAGGACTAGCATGCGGAAGGACAGGGAGGGGACCGTCCCCGATCTGCACGACCGCTCTGAGGAGCGATAACGATGTTCGAGAGGTTCACCGACCGCGCGCGGCGGGTTGTCGTCCTGGCTCAGGAGGAGGCCCGGATGCTCAACCACAACTACATCGGTACTGAGCACATCCTCCTTGGCCTCATCCACGAGGGTGAGGGCGTCGCTGCGAAGGCCCTGGAGAGCCTCGGCATCTCGCTTGAGGCAGTGCGTCAGCAGGTCGAGGAGATCATCGGCCAGGGTCAGCAGGCCCCGTCCGGTCATATCCCCTTCACGCCCCGTGCGAAGAAGGTCCTCGAGCTGTCGCTGCGCGAGGCGCTTCAGCTGGGCCACAACTACATCGGCACGGAGCACATCCTCCTGGGTCTGATCCGCGAGGGCGAGGGCGTCGCCGCCCAGGTCCTCGTGAAGCTCGGCGCCGACCTCAACCGGGTCCGCCAGCAGGTCATCCAGTTGCTCTCCGGCTACTCGAGCGGCAAGGAGTCCGCGACCCCGGGCGGCAGCGGGCAGGAGGGCACGCCTTCGACGTCCCTCGTGCTCGACCAGTTCGGGCGCAACCTGACCCAGGCGGCCCGCGAGGGCAAGCTCGACCCCGTCATCGGGCGAGAGAAGGAAATCGAGCGGGTCATGCAGGTGCTGTCCCGCCGCACCAAGAACAACCCGGTCCTGATCGGCGAGCCCGGCGTCGGCAAGACCGCCGTCGTCGAGGGCCTGGCCCAGGCGATCGTCAAGGGCGAGGTGCCCGAGACGCTCAAGGACAAGCAGCTCTACACGCTCGACCTCGGCGCGCTCGTGGCGGGCTCCCGCTACCGCGGCGACTTCGAGGAGCGCCTGAAGAAGGTGCTCAAGGAGATCCGCACCCGCGGCGACATCATCCTGTTCATCGACGAGCTGCACACGCTCGTCGGCGCGGGTGCCGCCGAGGGCGCGATCGACGCGGCGAGCATCCTCAAGCCGATGCTGGCCCGGGGCGAGCTCCAGA
The DNA here is from genome assembly GCF_051903075.1 of Embleya australiensis. Lineage (NCBI taxonomy): Bacteria > Bacillati > Actinomycetota > Actinomycetes > Kitasatosporales > Streptomycetaceae > Embleya > Embleya australiensis. Next base: position 3,403,588 of record NZ_CP182422.1, on the reverse strand, counting down.
CCATCGGTGCGACCACGCTGGACGAGTACCGCAAGCACCTGGAGAAGGACGCGGCGCTGGAGCGCCGGTTCCAGCCGATCCAGGTCGCGGAACCGTCCCTGCCGCACACGATCGAGATCCTGAAGGGTCTGCGCGACCGCTACGAGGCGCACCACCGCGTGTCGATCACCGACCAGGCCCTGGTGGCCGCGGCGACGCTCGCGGACCGGTACATCTCCGACCGGTTCCTGCCCGACAAGGCGATCGACCTCATCGACGAGGCCGGTTCGCGGATGCGCATCCGCCGGATGACCGCGCCGCCGGACCTGCGCGAGTTCGACGAGAAGATCGCGAACGTGCGTCGGGACAAGGAGTCCGCGATCGACGCGCAGGACTTCGAGAAGGCCGCGTCCCTACGCGACAGCGAGAAGAAGCTGCTCGCCGACAAGGCGAAGCGGGAGAAGGAGTGGAAGGCCGGCGACATGGACGTCGTGGCCGAGGTCGACGAGGAACTGATCGCAGAGGTTCTCTCGACCGCCACCGGCATCCCGGTCTTCAAGCTGACCGAGGAGGAGTCCGCGCGACTGCTCCGCATGGAGGACGAGCTGCACAAGCGGGTCATCGGCCAGAAGGACGCCATCAAGGCGCTTTCCCAGGCCATCCGGCGCACCCGCGCCGGACTCAAGGACCCGAAGCGTCCCGGTGGTTCGTTCATCTTCGCCGGCCCGTCCGGTGTCGGTAAGACCGAGCTGTCGAAGACGCTGGCCGAGTTCCTGTTCGGCGACGAGGACGCGCTCATCCAGCTGGACATGAGCGAGTTCTCCGAGAAGCACACGGTCTCGCGCCTGTTCGGTTCGCCGCCCGGATATGTGGGTTACGAAGAGGGTGGCCAGCTCACCGAGAAGGTCCGTCGCAAGCCTTTCTCGGTGGTCCTGTTCGACGAGGTCGAGAAGGCCCACCCGGACATCTTCAACTCGCTGCTGCAGATTCTGGAAGACGGTCGGCTGACCGATTCCCAGGGTCGGGTGGTGGACTTCAAGAACACCGTCATCATCATGACGACCAACCTCGGCACGCGGGACATCTCGAAGGGCTTCGGCCTCGGTTTCTCCGGATCGTCCGACGTCAAGACCGGTTACGACCGGATGAAGGCGAAGGTCAACGAAGAGCTGAAGCAGCACTTCCGTCCCGAGTTCCTCAACCGTGTCGACGACACGATCGTCTTCCACCAGCTTTCCGAGGAAGACATCATCCAGATCGTCGACCTGATGATCGCCAAGGTGGACGAGCGGCTGCGCGACCGGGACATGGGCATCGAGCTCCGTCCGGCCGCCAAGACGCTGCTCGCCAAGCGGGGCTACGACCCGCTGCTGGGTGCCCGGCCGCTGCGCCGCACGATCCAGCGCCAGATCGAGGACAACCTCTCCGAGAAGATCCTCTACGGCGAGCTGCGTTCGGGGTCGATCATCGTGGTCGACACCGAGGGCGAGGGCAAGGACGAGAAGTTCACCTTCGAGGGCATGGAGAAGGCACCGCTGCCGGACGCGCCGCCCGTCGAGGCGACCGGTTCGGGCCCGAACCTGACCAAGGAGTAGTCGCCGGCGCGAGCCGACGCGAGGTGTGACGAAGGGGCCGCCCCCGGGATGCGAATCCCGGGGGCGGCCCCTTTTCGTGTGCCGCACCCTCCCCCGCGTGACAGGGTGCGGCGGTACGTGAGCGAGCCTGCCGGCCGCCGCAGTGTCCGGCACAGGTCAGCGCACGGCGCCCGGCACGTCCGTGTCGCGCTCGGCGCCGGCCCGGGCGGGCAGCGCGGGGCCGGACTCCGGGGCCGACTCGCGCAGGCCGACCCGCGCGTGCAGCCTGCGCAGCACCGGCGGGGCGTACCACGCGTGCCGGCCGAGCAGGCGCATCGCCGCGGGCACCAGCACGCCCCGGACCAGCGTGGCGTCCAGCAGGATCGCCAGCGCCGCGCCGAAGCCGAACAGTTGCAGGAAGCTCACGGTGCTGGTCAGGAACGCCACGAAGGTCACCGCGAGCAGCGCAGCGGCCGTGGTGACGATGCGACCGGTGCGACCCAGACCCTGGCGGACCGCGTCCGCGTCGGACGCGCCCGCGTCGTGCAGTTCCTTGATCCGGCTGGTCACGAAGACCTCGTAGTCCATGGACAGCGCGAACGCGATGCAGAACAGCAGCACCGTCATCGAGGTGTCCATCGGCAGCGGGGTGAAGCCGAGCAGGCCGGACAGGTGCCCGTCCTGGAAGACCCACACGGTGATGCCGACCGCGGCCGTGATGCTGAGCCCGTTCAGGAGCAGCGCCCGCAGCGGTTGCAGGATGCTCCCGGTGAACAGGAACAGCAGGACGAAGGTGCTGAGCACGATCAGCCCGAAGGCGAGCGGCAGGCGGTCGCCGATCGAGGCCTTGGTGTCGACCAGGCGGGCGTCGGTGCCGCCGACCAGGGCCTCGGTGGCGTTCGGGGCGGGCACCGCGCGTACGTCGTGGACCAGCTCCTGCGCGGCGTCCGACTTGGCGGGCAGCGTGGTGATCACCGAGATCAGCCGCGCGTTCGGGCGGATCCGGTCGGGGCCGGCGGTGTCCACCCGGGTCACCCCGGGCAGCGCGGCGAGCCGACCCGCGTAGGCGTCCACCGGGGCCTGGGCGCCGGTGCCGAGCAGGACCACGTCGAGCGAGCGGGTGTCGTCGAGGCTGTAGTCCGCGCGCAGCGTGTCGCCGACCTGGCGGGCCTGGGTGCTGGTCGGCAGGACCCGCTCGTCGGGCGTGCCGAAGGTGACCCCGAGCAGCGGCGAGGCGGCGAGCAGCAGCACCGCGACCACGGGCAGCGCGGTCAGCATGGGCCGCCGGGTGACGAAGCCGGCGAGTCGGGACCAGATCGGCGCCTCGCCGCCTTGGACGCCCTTGATGCCGCGGATGCGCATCGACTCCACGCGTGGGCCGAGCACGGTCAGCAGGGCCGGGGCGATGATCAGCGCGGCGAGCGCGGAGATGATCACCACGCCGATGCCCGCGTAGGCGAACGAGCGCAGGAAGTACTGCGGGAAGACCAGCAGCACGGCGAGCGCGGCGGCCACCGTCGCTGCGGAGAAGACGATCGTGCGCCCGGCGGTGCGCACCGTGCCCACCACCGCGTCGTGCAGGTCGTGTCCGGCGTGCAGCAGTTCGCGGTGTCGGGCCACGATCAGCAGCGCGTAGTCGATGGCCAGCCCCAGGCCCAGGGCCGTGGTGAGGTTGATCGAGAAGATCGACACGTCGGTGAGGCTGCCGAGGACGAACAGTTCGGCGAACGTGCCCATGATCGCGACGAAGCCGATCACCAGCGGTACCAGGGCCGCGACCAGGCTGCCGAACGCGAGCACGAGCAGCAGCAGGGTCAGCGGCACGGCGATCGACTCGGCGATCGCGAGACTGGTGCCGACCTGGCCGCTGACCGCCGGGCCGATCGCGGTGTCGCCGCCGATCCGGACCCGGAGCGGGCTGTCGGCGGGCAGTCGCGCGCTCTCGGGCAGTTCGGCGATCTCGTCCTTGGCCGAGTGGGCGACGAGCAGCGCGCCGCGTCCGCCGTCGGCCTTGAGGCCGGGTGCGTTGGTGGTCCAGTAGGAGGCCACCTGGTCGAAGCCCGGCGCGGCGGCGAGGGCGGCGGTGAGTCGCCGTCCGGCGTCCGCGACTGCGGGGGTGTCCACGCCGGAGCCGTCCTTGGCCCGGACCTCGATCACCAGATTCGGGCGACCGCCGAAGGTCTCCTGGATCTCGTCCTTGGCCCGGGTGGAGGCCGAATTCGGCGCGTCGAACCCGCCCGACTTCAGCTTGCCGAAGGCTCCGAAGCCCACCCCGGCCGAGACGAGCAACACCAGTGTGCCGATCACGAGCACGGCGCGCGCTCGGCGGAAGACCAGGTCCCCTAGTCGTTCGAGCATGATCATCGACCTTCCATGCGATCCGTGGGGAACGGAGGGTGCGGAGTCCGGCGAGTCATGTTGACGCCGATAACAATGTTGGCGTTGATAACTTTGCATTGAATGTGCGCGGTGTCAACATGGGGCTGGATCGAATGGAGAACCATGCCAAGCGAGCAAGCCGCCGGTACGCCGAGCCGACGCGGGTATCACCACGGCGACCTGCGGAACGCGCTGACCGAGGCCGCGGTGGAGCGGGCCCGGGCGGCCGGTCCGCAGGCGATCGTGCTGCGCGAGGCGGCGCGGGCGACGGGGGTGTCCTCGACCGCCGCCTACCGGCACTTCGCCAACCACCACGAGTTGGTCGTGGCGGTCAAGGACCACGGCCTGGCGCTGCTCGCGGCGACGATGCGGGCCGAGTTGGCCAAGGGCGAGCCGTGCCCGGACCCCGGTGACGAGGCGATGCGCCGATTGCGCGCGGCGGGTCTGGGCTACGTGCGCTTCGCGTTCGCCGAACCCGGCCTGTTCCGCACCATCTTCTTCGGCGGGGCCGAGGAGGAGCCGATGGTCGGCCGGCGGCAGACGGCCGAGGTCGAGGGCGACGACGGGGAGGCGTACGGCACGCCCGACGTGTCGGACGAGTCGTACGCGCTGATGTCCGAGGCGCTGGACGAACTGGTCGCGCTGGGCCTACTCCCGCAGGAGCGGCGCAAGTACTCGGACGTGGTGATGTGGTCCGCGGTGCACGGCCTGAGCGTGCTGCTCCTCGACACGGAACTGGCCCGGCTCCCGGACGACGTCAAGGCCGACATCGTCAGCCGCGGCCTCGATGTGGCGCTGAACGGCCTGTAGCTCCGGCCGGCGTCCCCCGATAGGCCCTCTCCGGCGGGCGGGTGTGGTGGGGGGATCCCAGGATCGAAGGCATGAGTGCCGACTTCGCCGCCAGGACCGCCATCGTCACCGGGGCCGCCTCCGGCATCGGCGCGGCCGTCGCCCGGCGGCTCGCGGCCGACGGTGCCCGGGTCGTGGTCGCCGACCTCGACGACGTCGGCGCGGCCCGCGTCGCCGCCGAGATCACCGAGGCCGGCGGCACCGCCCGAGGCATGCGGGTGGACGTGGCCGACCCGGACTCCGGGGCGGAGCTGGTGCGGGCGACCGTGGCGGCGTTCGGCGGCCTGCACCTCGCGGTCAACAACGCCGGCGTCACCGGCCCGCACGCGCTCACCGGCGAATATCCGGCGGACGGCTGGCGCACGGTGATCGACGTCGATCTCGGCGGTGTCTTCCACGGGATGCGCCACCAGATCCCGGCGATGCTGGAGTGCGGCGGCGGGGCGATCGTCAACGTGGCGTCGATCCTCGCCGTGGTCGGCTTCCCGAACGCGGCCGGCTACGTGGCCGCCAAACACGGCGTGCTCGGCCTGACCCGGACCGCCGCGATCGAGTACGCGCAGCGCGGGATCCGGATCAACGCGGTCGGTCCCGGCTTCGTCGAGACCCCGCTGCTCGCCGACGCCGACCCGAAGGCGCGCGCCGCGCTGACCCGGCTGCATCCGATGGGCCGGCTTGGCACCCCCGAGGAGGTCGCCGAACCGGTGGCCTTCCTGCTCTCCGACCGCGCCTCGTTCATCACCGGGAGCTACCACCCGGTCGACGGCGGCTACACCGCGCCGTAGCACGCGCGTCGGGATACCCCGCCCCGGTAATCCATCCGGTTGGCGGGTCCTAGTCTGGAAACGACGTCGCCGGCCCACCGTGCCACCCGAGCACCAGCCATGTCGCCCGCATGGGGGTCGGTACGCCGGAAAGGGAGAAACCCATGAAGGCCGTCCAATACGTCGAGTTCGGCAAGCCGGTCGAGGTGCGGGAGATCCCCGCACCCGAACCGGGCCCCGGGCAGGTACTGCTCCGGGTCACCGCCGCGGGCGTGTGCCACTCCGACATCTTCGTGATGAGCAGCCCGCCCGCCGACTTCGGCTTCGCCGCCCCGCTCACCCTGGGCCACGAGGGCGCCGGCGTGGTCGCCGCGCTCGGCGAGGGGGTCACCGGTCTGGAGATCGGCGACGCCGTCGTCGTGTACGGGCCGTGGGGCTGCGGCACCTGCCACGCGTGCGCGCAGGGCCGGGAGAACTACTGCTCGCGCGCCGCGGAACTCGGCATCCGCCCGCCCGGCCTGGGCGCCCCCGGTGCGCTCGCCGACTACCTGCTGATCGACGACCCGCGCCACCTGGTCCCGATCGGCGACCTGGACCCGGTGCGGACCGTCCCGCTGACCGACGCCGGGCTGACCCCGTACCACGCGATCAAACGTTCGCTGGACAAGCTGTACGCGGGCAGCACGGCCGTGGTGATCGGCGTCGGCGGCCTCGGCCACATCGGCGTGCAGTTGCTTCGTGCGCTCTCCGCCGCGCAGGTGATCGCGCTGGACGTGAGCGAGGACAAGCTGGAGTTGGCCCGGACCTCCGGCGCGCACATGGCGATCACCTCCGACGCCAAGGCCGCCGACATCGTCCGCGAGGCCACCGACGGACGCGGCGCGCAACTCGTGCTCGACTTCGCCGGCGTACAACCCACCGTCGACCTCGCCGCGAAGTGCGCCGCCGTGGAGAGCGACCTGACCATCGTCGGCATCGGCGGCGGCACCCTCCCGGTCGGCTTCGGCCTGATCCCGTACGAGTGCTCGGTCAGCACCCCGTACTGGGGCTCGCGCGCCGAACTGATCGAACTGATCGACCTGGCCCGCCGCGGCGCGGTGAAGGCGCACGTGGAGACCTTCACGCTGGACGACGCCCCCGAGGTGTACGACCGGCTGCACCACGGCCGGATCAACGGTCGCGCGGTGCTCGTCCCGGGCGCCTGAGCGGGCCCGCGCACCCATGGAATACCCGGCCGGGGTATTCGGTTCTGCCGGGTGTCCGACGACGTCACGAGCATCGCGAAGGGAGCCGACGTGACGCTGACCCTGGAGACCTACCGCATGGCCGAGGGACTGGTCGAGCAGCGCGAGCCGCTGCGTGCGCTGCGCCTGTTGGAGCCGGCCCTCGACGAGGAGCGCGACAACGTCGCCGTGCAGCAACTGGCCGGGCGGGCGTACTACCTCTCGCTCCAGCTCCGCCGCGCCGAGGCCACGCTGCGCCGGGTGATCGAGCTGGACCCGTGTGACGCGTGGGCCACCCACGCGCTCGGCCGCACCCTGGAGCGGGCCGGCCGAGGGGCCGAGGCGGCGCCGTACCTGCGGCTCGCGGCGGCGATGAACCCGGAGCCGGAGTACACCGCGGCTGCGGCCAGGTACGCCGACTGACCGACCCGCTCAACCCGACGAGGCGGTGGACCGAGGGTCCGCCGCCTCGTCGGCGTGCCGGTCGGGAAACGGCCGGCTCGTCCAGGTGAGCGCCAGCAGCAGCTGCCCGGCCACATAGGTGGGCATCACCAGCGCCGCCTGTCCCGGAAACAGGTCGACATCGGCCAGGCCGAGGGCGATCACCGCGTCGGAGCCCAGGAACAGCGCGCCGCCGAGTCCGGTGCGCCGACCCACCCCGGCCGCGCACACGGCCATCGCGGTGAGCAGGAGGCTGTAGCCGAGCACCGGCACCAGTAGATCGTCCAGTCCGCCGCGGATGGTGGCCATCATGGCGCCCCAGGCGAGCAGGTACACCGCGGGCAGCCACGGCGGCAGCGTGATCCCCACCCGCCGGAACGCGAGCAGGTAGCAGACGTGCCCGACGGCGAAGCCGGCCATCCCGACCAGGAACGTGGCCTCCCGATCCACCAGCAACCCCACGTCGCCGACGAACCCGCCCACGAGCGCGCCGATCGGCAGCCGCAGGTCGTGCTCGGTGCCGGGCCGCGCGGCAACCCACACGAAGGCGATCAGCACCGGCATCAACAACGTCTTGGTGACCCAGCGAGGCCCGTCCACATCCGCCGCCGCGAGCACCGAGTCGGCGACGCCCAGCGTCAGGTAGGCGACGAGCAGCGCACGAGCCCTCACGCCGCGGCCTCGGCGGCGGCGCCCGCCGGGGCCGTCGACGCGGCCGGCGCGGGCTGCCAGCCGGGACCGCGCAGCACCCGCCCGAACCGCACCCGCCAGGTGCGCGCGGCCCGCACGTCGCGCGCGATCGCCGCGTATTCGTGGAAGGCCACCCGCAGCGGGTTGTACGTCTCGATGTTCTTGGTCAGCCCGTAGTTCACCGGCTCGCCCTCGGGCTCGAAGCTGCGGAAGAGCCGGTCCCACACGATCAGGATGCCGCCGTAGTTGCGGTCCAGATATCGCGGGTTCGAACCGTGGTGCACCCGGTGGTGCGACGGGGTGTTGAAGACGTACTCGATCGGCTTCCAGAGCCTGCCGATGCGCTCGGTGTGGATCCAGAACTGGTACAGCAGATTGATCGAGAAGGACGTGACCACCATCGCGAAGGGGAAGCCGAGCAGCAACATCGGCCCGATGAACACGATGTGGTGCGCGCCGGTCCAGGTCTGTCGCAGCGCGGTGGAGAGGTTGTAGTGCCGGCTGGAGTGGTGCACGACATGGCTCGCCCACAGCAGCCGCACCTCGTGACCGGCGCGGTGCTCCCAGTAGTAGAAGAAGTCGACGCCGACGATCACCAGGACCCACGTCCACCACGTGTGCGGGAGCCGCAACGGAGTCAGCTCGTGCAGCCCGTCCCAGGCCAGGACGGTCAACAGACCCCAGCCGAGGCCGGCGGCGATGCTGCCCAGGCCCATGGTCAGGCTCGTCGCGGTGTCCTTCACCGCATACCCGCGCTCGTCGTCGTCGGGGGCGAAGCGATACGACACCCACTCGACGACCAGGAGGAGGGTGAAGGCCGGAATGGCGAACACCGTGAGGTCCATGTTCGGACCCTACTGGCGAGTAACGCCGGGTGGAAGGGGTGATTTCCCGCGATTTTCCCGGGCCGTGCGGGTCGCGCGGGCCCGCGCGCGAAAGCCCCCGATCGCCGCCGGAGGGATGTACCGGGGATGATCGGGGGCTTCGTGTGCTGCCGGCGTTACCGGTTCTTGTCGAGCCGTTCGCCCTTGCCGTCGAGGACCTGCACCTTGTCCCCGTCGTGCAGTTCGATCCGCTCGCGGCGGACCTCCTCGGTCACCCGCTGCTCGCCCTGCACCCGCTTGGAGACGAGCCGGATGCGCTCGACCGGGACGACCTCCTTGTGCACGACGACCCGCTCGGCGTGCAGCACGATCTCCAGCGCGCTCTCCCGCATGTCGGGGCCCTTGAGCGCGGCGCCGCGGTTGGAGTCGTCGATCGGCTCGCGGACGATCTCCCACTCCTCGTGCATCACCGGGACGACCTTGTCGACGCGCTCGGTCTCGACCACCTTGCGCAGTGCGGCGCGGCCGGCCTCGATCGTCTCCACGTGCACGTCGAGGCGTTCCTCGGACCGGGTCATCCACTCCATGCCGGCCTTGCCGGAGGTCGCCTCGGTCCGGGCGGCGCCCGAGGCGGCGGAGGCGGGCCGGGTCGCGGCGCCGGCGGCCCCGGCGTCGGTCCGCGCGGTCGGGCGGGCGGTCCGGCCGCTCACGGCGCCGGCGGTGCCCGCGGCCGTGGTGTCCAGGGCGCCCGCGGCCCGGGCCGGCGGATCGTTCGTCCGCACCGACGGGTCGTGTTTGCCGGTCAGCTCCTCGTAGCCGTCGTCCGAACCGGCGAGCTGGGACTTGGACATGTCGGACCGCTGCCGGGAGCCCGCGGCGGCGGCCGTACCGGCGGCTCCGGCGGCGGCGGTGCCGGCGGTGCCTTCGGTGGTGCCGGTGCGGGTCATGCCGCCCGACGGTGTGACGCTGTAGTGGCGGTAGAGACGGGCCTCCTCCTCCGGCGACAGGTGCTCGTCGGTACCCAGACTGGGCGCCTCCTTGACCAGCTCCTTGTCGAACGGCACACGCAGGTCGTCACCCTGCATGTCGGCCGGGCCCAGCGGTACGAAGCTCTCGCGTCCGCCGAACATGCCGGTCTTGACGGTGACCCACTCCGGCTCGCCGGTGCGGTCGTCCAGGTACACCTGGCCGATGGTCCCGATCTTGCTGCCTTCGGAATCGACGACCTTGCGGCCGATCAGTTCCTGGGGGGTGACATTCGTCTTCACGAGCCAACGCTCCTGTTCCCGGAGTCGCGGCGGGGGTGCCGCCGGCCGGAGGTAGTCGTGTGGGAGCTTCGTTCTCCAGCAGACGGCGAATCGGGCGAAGCGACAACCGGAAGGGGTCGGGACGGGGTCGGGCGGTACCCCGGTGCGGCGCCGTCAACTGGGGGAATGCGATCTATGCCGGCTCGTGCGCGGGCGGGTGGGATTTCACCCGAGTGGGTGAGTGGGCGGTGGTCGGCGCGGGGCCCCCGGCGGGGGTGGGGCGGGCACGCTCCGGCAGGATTCGTGCGGTGTGGGAGATGGTCGAGCACGACGAACTGGTGCGCCGCTGCGGCGGTGACGCGATGTGTGTCTGGGTCGCGCAGGGGCTGACCGGCGGGCGGCGGGCGTGGGCGAGCGCGGACGGGCGGGCCGTGGTGGTGGCCGGGGCGGGGTTGTGCCGGCACGACCGGTTGGCGGTGTACGGGCCCGTGGACGCGCTGGTGCCGCTGGTGCGCGAGGTGTCGGCCGAGGTGGGGCCGAGTTATCGGCCCTTCGGCGATCCGGAGCGGATCGATGCGCTGGTGGCGGGGGTGCCCGGCCTGGTCGAGGCGGGGTCGTTCGGGTGGATGGACCTGGCCGAGGGGGCGCCGGCGTCGGTTGCCGGGGCCGGGCGGGCGCGGTGGTTGGGGGAGGACGCGACGGACGAGGTCGCCGCCCTGATCGAGGCCGGGTTCCCCGGCTCCTATGCCAAGCCGGGGATGCCCGGGGTGGAGCGCTGGGCGGGGGTGCGCGACGCCGACGGGCGGTTGCTCGCGGTGGCGGCGCTCGCCTGGTCCGCGCCCGGGATCGGGCTCCTGGCCGGGGTCGGGGTGGATCCGGCGGCGCGTGGGCGCGGGCTGGGTCGGATGGTGTGCGCGTTCGTACTGGCCGAGGCCCGGGGCCGACACGGGCGTGCGGCGCTGATGGTCGACGAGTGGAACCACGCCGCCGTCCGGATGTACCAGGGGCTGGGCATGGTCTATCGACCGGTCAAGGCGGCGGCCTGGCGGTAGGAGGCTTTGCCCGATCCGCCGGGATCTCCCCGGAGCGGCCGGGCGTCGTGCCCCGGGCGGTCCCGATTTGTAGGCTCTCGGCATGACCATGACCATCCGCCCGGCGACCGCCCGGGATCTGTCGGGGTTGCTCGCGCTCTACGCCGAATTCCATCCCGGGGACGTGCCGTTGCCGATCGAGCAGGCGCATCCGATCTGGGCGGACATCGCCACCCAGCGCGGGCGCATGGTGCTGGTCGCCGACCTGGACGGGACGGTCGTCGGCACCGTCGACAGCGTGGTGTTGCCCAACCTGACCCGGGGCGGGCACTCGATCATGTTCGTGGAGAACGTCGTGGTCGCCGCGTCGCATCGCCGGCGGGGCATCGGCGGGCGGCTGATGGCCGCCGCGCTCACCGCCGCCGGCGACGCCGGGTGCTACAAGGTGCAACTTCTCGCCGCCGACGGCGCCGAGGTGCACGCCTTCTATCGGGCCTGTGGGTTCGACGCCCTCGCCCAGGGGTTCCGGCGTTATCTGCGACCCGTCGCGGGTGGTGCGGCGCGCGGTTGAGGGTGGGTCCGCCCGAGTCAGGTGCCGGTGCGCCAGGGGCCGCCCGTGGAGCCCTCGGGGGGATCGGTCGGGCCGTTGCGCAGCCAACCGGTGCCCCGGCAGTGCGGACAGCGGGTGCCCGCCCAGATCGTCGACACCTCGCGGTGCCGGCTGCGGTACACCCGACCCGAGGTGTCCAGGCCGGTGCCCTGGCAGCCCATGCACTGGATCGCGTCGCCCGATCCGCGCTCGTCGTGGCCGGCGTGCTCCATCACCGCGTCCCCCTTCGCTGTCGGTGTACCGCCGCGCTGCGCGGCCGGATCGCGTTGCGTAGCCGCCGCGTGCACAACCAGTATTCGCCCGTCGGGGGGCCGCGCGCCGGTATTCCGGGCAGAACGCCGCGCCGCGTCGCGGGCGGCCGGGGGAGCGGGGCGCGCGGCGAGGGGGCGGTCCGGGACCGGTGGTCCTCGGACCGTCGGTCGCTCGGGCCGGGGTGGGCGGGTAATGCGTTCGCTCGGTTATTTCGTTACGTTGGAAAAGAATAGGCCCGCAAAGACGATGTCGGGCGTGGTGGTCGATACAGTTTTCGATCGCATTGCCGAGCTTCGGGCGGGGGTAATTCGAACACGTATTTCACCGATGTTATTATCGCGCGGATCGAAGTGTGAACCACAACAGCTCGGGGGCAGGACGATGGGCGTAGAAGGCGCCTTGGTCGAGGACCACGCGGTCGAGGGCGCGAAGAATTCCGGTCCGGAAATATCGCCACAAAGACCGTGGTATCGGCCGGACGCGCGGACCGGATGGGCCCTCGCCGTCGTCCTGGTCCCGGCCCTGCTGCTCGGCGTGGCCGCCTTTCGGCGGCGCTGGATCGGCGACGACGGACTGATCTTCGTCCGCGTCTCCCAGCAGATCCTGGACGGCAACGGACCCAATTTCAACGTGGGCGAGCGGGCCGAGGCGGCGACCTCGACGTTGTGGCCGTGGCTGCTCGCGCTGGTCGGCGGGGTGACCGGGATCGACCTGGTGGCCGTCGCGGTCTACGGCTCGCTCGGCTGCGCTGTCGTCGGCCTGGCGCTGGCCTCGGCGGGCACTCGCCGGCTCTACCGCGACCTGCCCGGCGGCGGCTGGCCGCTGCCCGCCGGCGCGCTCGTGATCGCCGCGCTCCCGCCGTTCTGGGACTTCGCCACCTCGGGCCTGGAGATGGGCCTGATCTTCGTCTGGCTGGGCACGAGCTGGCGTCTGCTGGTCCGGCTGGACCGCGACACCTCGTTCCGCCGCCAGGCGTGGACCTCGTTCGCGCTCGGCATGGGTGTCCTGGTGCGGCCCGACCTCGCGCTCGGCACCATCGTGTTCGCGGTGGCCGCCTGGCTGTTGCTGCGGCCGACGCGGAAGCGGCTGGCCGTGCTCGCGGCGTGCGGCGGGCTGCTGCCGGTGCTGTACCAGCTCTTTCGGATGGGCTACTACGGCGTGCTGCTGCCCAACACGGCGATCGCCAAGGAGGGCACCAAGACCGATGTCGGGCGCGGGTGGACGTACTTCGAGGACTACGCGAGCCCGTACAACATCTGGGCGCCGCTGCTGCTGACCGTGGTCGCGGTCGGTCTGTTGGCGACCGTCGGCCGCTCGGTGGGCGACTTCGAGCGCTACCGGATCCGGGTGCTGACCGGGACCGCGCTGGTCGCGGGCACGGTGCTGCTCGGCTACGTGATCGTGGTCGGCGGCGACTTCATGCACGCCCGGCTGCTGCTGCCGGGCACCTTCGCCTTCCTGCTGCCGGTCCTGGTGCTGCCGCTGCAACGGCTGTACGCGGGTACCGCGGCCGCGCTCGCCGTGTGGTCGCTGGTCTGCGCGGCCGCGATGCGGGTGCCGTACCAGGGGTTCGGGCCGAAGAACATCGAGGACACGCGCACCTGGTACACGGCCTGGACGGGCGAGTCGAACCCGGTCACCGCGGCGTCCTATCGGGCGGCGTTCGTGAAGCGGCTCGAAGGGGTCGGCAGGGAATGGCAGGCGGATCGGGCGACGCCCGGCGCGCAGTTCGTCTATCTGACCTACTACCACGAGCCCGACAAGTTCTGGATGTTGAACTTCGACTTCCGGTCCGCGCCGCTCAAATACCATGTCCCGGTCACCGATTCGGTCGTCTACGGCGCCCTCGGCCAGCCCGCCGTCCTGGTGCCGACATCGGGTCTGGCGATCGACATCTTCGGCCTGGCGAATCCGCTCGGCGCACACCTCGACCTCGACTACCGCACCCGGTCGGGGCACGACAAGCTGACCTACATCGAATGGATTCTGGCCGACTTCACTCGGCCGGGCACCCCGCTCGACCTGCGCAACGTCGACCCGGCAAAGGTCGAGGCGGCCCGTCGGGCGCTGAATTGCGGCGGAATTCGCGAACTTCAGGAAGCGACCCGCGAGCCGATGTCGTTGTCCCGATTCTGGAAGAATTTCACCGGTTCGGTGAAACGGAATTCGATGCGGATTCCGACGAATCCGATCGACGCGGAGAAGAAGTACTGTCACTGAGCGGACCGGCCGGCAGGCGGTACACACCCGCCGCCAACGGCTCCACCAGCCCGTCGGCGACCAGCCCGTCCAGCGCTCGCGCGCGTTGGACGGGTTCGTCCCACACCGCGTCCAACGCGGCCTGGTCCACCGGTTCGGCGCTGTCCCGCAACACCGCGAGCAGTCGGCCCCGGACCTGGCGGTCGGTGCCCGCGTACGTCTGCCCGCGTCGCGGCGGACCCGTGTAGGCGGGCTTGCCGGCCAGCCGCCACGCGCACAGCGCCGCGATCGGACACCCCACGCACCTGGGCGACTTGGCCGTGCACACCAGCGCGCCGAGCTCCATGATCGCGACCGCCCAGGTCGACGCCGTCTCGGCGGTGGCGGGCAACAGCGTGGTCGCGGTGCGCCGTTCGGCCGGCGTGGTGGCCTGCGGCGGATACTCGACGCCGTCGATCGCCCGGCCGATCACCCGGCGCACGTTGGTGTCCAGCACGATGTGCCGCTGTCCGAACGCGAACGAGGCGATGGCGGCGGCGGTGTACTCGCCGACCCCGGGCAGTGCGAGCAGGTCCGCGTGTGCGCGCGGGACCTCGCCGTCGTGCCGGTCGACCATCGCGGTCGCCGCACCGTGCAGGCGCAGGGCGCGGCGCGGGTAGCCGAGCCGGCCCCACATCCGCACCGCCTCGCCCGGCTCGTCGGCGGCCAGTGCGGCGGGGGTGGGCCAGCGCTCCAGCCAGGCCGTGTAGACCGGCAACACCCGCGCCACCGGGGTCTGTTGCAGCATGAACTCGCTGACCACCACCGCCCACGCGGACGCGTCGCGGGTGCGCCAGGGCAGATCGCGGTTGTTGGCCGAATACCAGTCGAGGATCGGCTCGTGCAGTGCGTGTGACATCTCCCCCCGATCCTCGCACGTTACGGGCGGTCACTCGGGCGGGTGACGGTGGCTTCTGCCCGCAAATGCCGGAATAGGCCCGCGACCAGGGCTTCTTCGGTCGCGACACGGCCGGAAAATCCAACGCTTCGGACGGTGTGGCTACACCGGACGGCGTAACGATCTCCCCTAGAGTTTGCGCGTGGACTCGATGCGCCGTCCCGTGGGTCACCTGCCGTCAACCGTCTATTGGCGTCGGCGGGTCGTCGTGCTGCTCGCCCTCGCGCTGTTGATCGCGCTGGTGGCCTGGGCATGCACTGCCGGTGGGGACTCCGACGACAAGAAGAACGCCTCGGACAAGAAGCCGATCCCGTCGGGTTCGGTCTCGCCCGATCCGAGCGCCATCACGCCCGGGGCCAACCCGACCAACGGTGCCAACCCGCCGATCCCGGGCGGGAGTACGGGCACGCCGGGCGGCACCTCGGGCACCTCCGCCGGTACGTCGGCCGGCGCCTCCGGTCAGCCCGGTGGGCAGAGCGGGCAGAGCGGCCAGACCGGCCAGTCGGCGGGTGGCGCGGGCAACCCCGGCGGCGGCACGGTCCCGGGTGGCGGCAAGCCCGCACCGGGCGGGGGCACCTGGTGCACGCCGGCCATGATCCGGGTGCAGATCCAGCCGGTGGAGGCGGGCAAGAGCGCCTACAACGCCTCGCAGAACGTGGCCCTGAAGGTGATCGTCACCAACGAGTCCGGCCCCACCTGCTACGTCGACCTCGCGCCGAGCCACGCCTACATCGAGGTGTTGTCCGGCAGCGACCGGCTGTGGAGTTCGGCCGACTGCGCGACCGGCCCGGGCACCGACCTGCGCCAGATCCAGCAGGGCGCCTCGCAGGCCGTGTCGATCACCCGGGACTGGGGCTGGACCCGCTCCGACGCGCGGCAGTGCGCCACCAACGGCGGACAGACCAAGGCCGCCCCGGCGGACAAGGCCGCCTACCGGGCCAAGGGCGTGCTGGCGGGCCTGGAGCCCTCCGGCGAGTTCATCTTCACCGCCACCGTCGGCAAGTAACCGGACCGGCACGGCGGGATCCGAACGCGGGACGAGAACACCACGGGAAGGGCCCCGGCGCCGAGCGCCGGGGCCCTTCCCGTGTCACCGCCGAGCGGTCAGACGTAGCGCTCCAGGATCGAGGACTCGGCGAGGCGGGACAGGCCCTCGCGGACGCTGCGGGCCCGGGCCTCGCCCACGCCGTCCACCGCCTGGAGGTCGTCCACGCTGGCCGCGAGCAGCTTCTGCAGGCCGCCGAAGTGCTCCACGAGCCGCTCGATCACCACCGGTGGGAGCCGAGGGACCTTGGCGAGCAGTCGGAAGCCGCGGGGGCTGACCGCCGAGTCGAGGACCTCGTGGCCCGAGGTGAAGCCGAGCGCGCGGGCCACCGTCTGCAGGTCGAGCAGATCGGCGTGGGCCAGGCCGTCGAGTTCGTCGAGCACGTCGGCCTCGGTCCGGCCGCGCTTGATCGCGCGCTCCGGCACGTAGTCGCGGGCGACCAGCTTGCGGTCGTCCTCGACACCCGCGATCAACTCTTCGAGTTGCAGCGAGAGCAACCGGCCGTCGACCCCCAACTCGGTGACGTAGCCGTCGATCTCGCGGGCGATCAGGCGCACCATCTCCAGCCGCTGGGACACCGCGCACACGTCGCGAACGGTGACCAGGTCCTCGATCTCCAGGGCGGACAGCGTGCCCGACACCTCGTCGAGGCGCAGCTTGTAGCGCTCCAGCGTGGCGAGCGCCTGGTTGGCCCGGGACAGGATTGCCGCCGAGTCCTCCAGGACGTGCCGCCGACCGTTGACGTAGAGCGCGATCAGGCGCATGGACTGGCTCACCGAGACCACCGGGTAGCCGGTCTGCTTGTTGACCCGCTCGGCGGTGCGGTGCCGGGTGCCGGTCTCCTCCGTCGGGATCGAGGGATCCGGGACGAGTTGCACGCCCGCCCGGACGATCTTCGTGCACTCGCGGTCGACCACCACCCCGCCGTCGAGCTTGCACAGCTCGCGCAGCCGGGTCGCGGAGAACTCGACGTCGAGCACGAAGCCGCCGGTGGACAGCGCCTCCACCGTCTTGTCGAAACCCAGCACGATCAGGCCGCCCGTGTTGCCCCGGAGGATGCGCTCCAGGCCGTCGCGCAGGGCGGTGCCCGGGGCCACGGACTGCAGCGCGGCCCTCACGAGAGCCGCGTCGGCACTCGTGCCCTTGTCGGTCCGGTCATTCGTAGCCACAGAACTCCCCGTGGTCGTTGCCATCCTCGGCCGGCCATCGGCCGTCACCCGGGCATTTGCTCCGGTATGCACGGCCGGGAGCGCCTCAGGACCTGCGGACGACACAGGTCGGCCGCTACGTCGGAAGATCGGTGGAAAAGTCTAGTGCCTCCCGGCCGCCGACCGGTCGCCGCAACCGACTCGAAGCCGTGTTTCGGCACGGGTCGCGCGCGCCGCTCCGCGTGTCGAGTATGTCCGAGGCGACACATGGTCACTCCTCGGGGCACCCGGAAAGTTGCCGGACGGTGCCCGGGAGCGGGGCCGGGCGCGCGGGGGAGGGTGTCGCGGGCCCGGTCGGCGGGCCCCGCCGATCATGTGCGGTCGTCCCGGCGCTCGCGTGCGGAGACCAGGTTGAACGCGCGCAGCGCCTCGCGGATGTCGGCCACCTCGATCACCTTCATGCCCTTGGGGATCTTGCCGGGATCGGGCGGCACCAGGGCGTGTGTGAAGCCGAGCCGGAACGCCTCGGCGAGCCGCCGCTGTACGCCGGTGGTGCGGCGGATCTCGCCCGCGAGGCCGACCTCGCCGACCGCGACCAGTTTGGCCGGCAGCGGGTGGTCGGCGGCGGCGCCCGCGAGGGCCAGCGCCGCGGCCAGGTCGGCGGCCGGTTCGGTGAGCTTGACGCCGCCGACGGTGGCGGTGTGGATCTCGGTCTTCTCCAGGCGCACTCCGCCGCGCCGCTCCAGGACCGCGAGCACCATGCCGATCCGGGCCGAGTCCAGGCCCGAGGTGGCCCGTCGCGGAGTGGGGATCTGGGACGGGGCCACCAGCGCCTGGACCTCGACTACCAGGGGCCGTTTGCCCTCCAGGGTCACCGTGACGCAGGTGCCGGAGACCGGCTCGGCGCGCTGGGTCAGGAACAGGCCGCTGGGGTCGGTCAGGCCGGTGATGCCCTCGTCGTGCAGTTCGAAGCAGCCGACCTCGTCGGCGGTGCCGTAGCGGTTCTTGATCGCGCGGACCAGGCGCAGTCGGGCGTGTCGGTCGCCCTCGAAGTGCAGCACCACGTCGACCAGGTGCTCCAGCAGGCGCGGGCCGGCGATCGAGCCGTCCTTGGTGACGTGGCCGACCAGCACGGTGGCGATGTTGCGTTCCTTGGCGATGCGGATCAGCGCGCCGGTCACCTCGCGGATCTGCGACACGCCGCCGGGCGCGCCGTCGATCGCGGGCGAGGCGATGGTCTGTACCGAGTCGACCACGAGCAGGGCGGGCTTGACCGCGTCGACGTGGCTGATCAGCGCGGCGAGGTCGGTCTCGGCGGCGAGGTAGAGCTCCTCGTTGAGCGCGCCGATCCGACCCGCGCGCAGACGGACCTGGGCGGCCGACTCCTCGCCGGTGATGTAGAGGGTGCGGGCGGCCGGCGACGCGGACTTGCTGGCCACGTCGAGCAGCAGGGTGGACTTGCCGACGCCGGGCTCGCCCGCGAGCAGTACGACCGCGCCCGGGACCAGGCCGCCGCCGAGCACGCGGTCCAACTCGTCGACGCCGGTCGGGCGGAACCGGGCCTGCTGCACGTCGATCCGGCCGATCGGCAGCGCCGCGGTGGTGACCGGCCCGGCGGCGATCGAACGGGCCTTGGGGGCGCCGAACTCCTCGACCGTGCCCCACGCGTGACACTCGTTGCAGCGGCCCAGCCATTTCGGCCCGGTCCAGCCGCACTCGGTGCAGCGATACGACGGGCGATCCTTCGTGGTGGTCCTGGCCATGCCAGGAACCGTAACGGCCCGCGCCGACAATGGAGGCGGGGCCGGGATCGAGCACGGGCGGAATGTCTTGATCCTGTCACCGGGTGGGCAAAGCGATGGTGGCGGTCGGGCGTTGTGCCTACCGTGTGGCGGCATGGTGGGGGACGGTGCGGTGCGGGAATCCGGGACGACGGACGAAACGGGCGCGATGCCCGACGCGGTGGCGTTGTACGACGCCCACGGTGACGCGTTGTTCGGCTTCTGCGTGGCGCTCGGGTACCCGCCCCGGGTCGCCGAGCGGGTGGTGCGCGAGGCGCTGGCGCTCGCGCCGGAGCGGATCCGCGCGTTGCGCGACCCGCGCCGGAGCCGGGCGCTGTTGTACGCGCTGGTGCGGGTCGTGGCCGAGCGGGCGGCGGTGGAGCGGCCCGGTCCCGGGGTGGTCGAGCAGGTCCTGGCCGCGGGGGGCGCGGGGTGGTCGGTGCCCGATCGACGCCGGTTGGCGCCGCTGGTGCCGTACGCGTTGTGGGCGGTCGACGAGGACGAGCGGATCGCCTTGGACCTGTCGGCGCGGCACCGTCTGAGCGACGCCGAAGTGGCCGACGTGCTGGGCGTGTCCGAGCGGCGGGCGGCGCGGCTGCTGGCGCGCGGACCGGCGCAGTTCGAGCAGGCGCTCGCGGTGTACGCGGTGGCCACGCACGCGCGGCGGGACTGTCCCGAACTCGCGCTGCTGCTGCCGGACGCGGGGGCCGCGGTCGAGGCGGGGCTGCGGCAACCGCTGCACCTGCACGTCGACTCCTGCCCGGACTGCGTGGCGCTGCGCCCGGGGCCGGTGGAGGCGCGGGCGCTGCTCGCGGGCGGCGGGGCGGCCAACGCGCCGTACGCGATCCGGATGGCGCTGCGCGCGGACGGCGCGGCCGAACCGGTGGATCCGGTGGATCCGGTGGATCCGGTGGAGCGGAGCGGCTTTCCGAGGGGCACGGGTCGGCCGAGGTCGCGGGTGCCGGTGGTGGCCGCGTGTGCGACGGCCGTCGCGCTGGTGCTTGGCACGGCGGTGCTGGTGCGGCCCGGGGCCGAGCACGACGTGCCGATCGCGCTGAGTACGGCGCCGCTCCCGGAACGACCGCCGGCGCTGCATCCGGCCGAGCCGCCGGCCGCCGCGGCGAGTGTGGTCCCGAGTACCGCGTCCGCGCCGTCGACGACGCGGGCGGTGCCGACCTCGGCGCCGAGCACCCGGGCCGCCGCCGCGAAGCCGACCGCGCGGACGAGCCGAAGTGCCAAACCCTCGACGAACGCCGGCGCCCCGCTCGCGGGCGGGTCGGCGACCCTTCCCCGATCGGGCGGCACCGACGAGGGCAATCCGGCGGCGCCGGGCACCCTGTCCTGGTCCCGCTCGACGGTGGACCTCGGCGCGGACGGCGCCGCGCAGACCGTCCGGCTCACCGCGACCGGCGGGCCGGTCACCTGGTCGCTGGCGGTCTCGGAAAACGACTGGCTCACGATGAGTTCGCACGCCGGCACACTGGCCAACGGCCAGTCGATATCGATCACGATCTCGGCAAATCCGGACAGGGCACCGGCCACCACGTGGGCAGTGTCCGTTTCGGCGAATCCGACCGGTGTTTCGCTGACGGTCACCGGAGGACCGGCGTCGCATGGAGGCGCGACGAAGGAATTCGGTCAAAGGTGACGGATATTCACTCGAAAGTATGATTGTCGACCTCGAAAGGCGTATGAAAGTGCAAATCGCCTGAGTCGACGGCTCTCCGACACCTACGTTCACGAACGTGACGGATTCGGTAACCGGCCGGGCATCGGCCCCCGCCGCGGTGCTTTCGTGGGGACGCGCCGCCTACGACGCCTACGCCGAAGGGCTCTACACCTACTGCCTGTCGGTGCTGCGCGATCATCGGGCGGCCGCGGAATCCCTCCGCAGCACGTTCGTGCTCGCCGACCGTCACATCGGCCGACTGCCGGACCTGGATCTGCTCAAACCGTGGTTGTACGCGCTCGCCCGCTACGAGTGCCTGGTCCGCCTCGACGCCCACGTGCGGGTCGGCACCGGGCCCGCCCGGCCCGAGGACGTACGGGTGGTGTGGGCGCACGAGCGCAGCCTGCCGCCGCTGGCGGGCGGCGCCGACGAGCCGACCGACCTGTTCCCCGGCACCGAGGCCGGGCGCGTCCCCGGGCGGCGCGGCGACCTGGACGAACTCGCCTGGCCCGACGCGGTGGGACTGGCGCCGGAGCGGCGCGAGGCACTGGAGTTGTCGGTCCGGCACGGGCTCGATCCGCGCGGCCTGGCCGCCGTGCTCGGCTGTGACGAGCAGCACGCCCGCAGCCTGCTCCTGTGCGCCGGTCGCGAGGTGGACCGGACCCGGGCGGCGGTCGCGGGGGCCGAGGCCTCGCACGGCTGCCCCGAGGGTCAGGAGTTGGCCACCGGGCGGCTCACCTCGGCGCTGCGCGAACGACTGATCGCGCACGTCGAGACGTGTCGGCGGTGCGGGCCGCACGTGCGCCGCGCGGCGACGCTGCTCGCGCCGACCACGGGCGCCGCGGCGGCGCCGGTCGCCCTCGCGCTGGTCGCCCCGCCCGCGACGCTGCGGATCGAGGTGCTGGGCGAGGTGGGCAAGGGTCGCTCCGCCCAGCGGCCGCCGGAGCTCGCCCGCCGGGTCGCCGAGTTCGACCGGGCCGGCTTCCCGGTCTTTCGGGCCCGGGTGGTCGAGCGCGGCAATCGGCGCCGGGCCACGGTGATCGCGGCGGTCGTGGTGGCCGCCGTGGTGGCCGCGCCCGCGCTGGCCCTGTGGCAGGCCTCCGGCGGGTCGGCCGCCGGGCCGACCACCAGGGTGGTCACCATCGCGTCGGCGCACGTGGACACCGCCGACGGGACCGTGCCGAACGTGCCCGACGCGCCGACGGCCTCCCCGGCCGCGACCGCCGTGCGGCCCGGTGTCGGCGGCCCGTCGCACGGACGCGGCTCGGCGCCGGCCGCCGTCGCGCCGCCCGTGACGCCGCCGGACCCGATCGCGCCGGGCGTCGTGTTCGTGCCGCCGCCCGGCGACCCCGCCCCCGTGCCGCCGCTGGTCAGGGCCGGCCACACCGGCGACCGCACCGTGATCACGCTGCGCAACGTCGGCGCGGTCCCGGTCGACTGGCAGGCCCGGACCGGGGCGGCCTGGCTGCGCCTGAGCCGACCGCACGGCACGCTCGCGCCGGGCCAGGAGGACACCGTCACGATCTCGGTCGTCGCCGCGAAGGCGCCCCGGGGGTCGTGGTCGGCCAAGGTGGTGATCGAGCCGGGCGGCACCGTGGTCACCATCGAGGGCCGCACCGGCGACCCGGCCTCGTCGGGCCCGCCGCCGACCAGCGCGCCCGCGAGCACGCCGCCGCCGAGCGGCAGCCCGGCCGCCGGCGGCTGAGCCGGGCCCGCTCCGGGCCGAGCCCCGGTCAGTCGACCGGATCCGCCGGATGCGGCGCGATCGGCCGACCGCCGGCCAGCCGGGCCCGGCACGCCTCGACCAGGACCGCGTAGGCCGCCTCGCCCATCAGCTCGCGCAGCTCCGGCCCGTAGGACTCGTACACCGGCTCGCCCGCGCCGTGCGCCTCGGTGCTCCCGGTGCACCACCAGTGCAGGTCGTGGCCGCCCGGGCCCCAGCCCCGGCGGTCGTACTCGCCGATCGTCACCATCAGCACACGCGTCTCGTCCGGGCGGTCGATCCAGTCGTAGGTCCGCCGCACCGGCAGTTGCCAGCACACGTCCGGCTTGGTCTCCAGCGGATGCACACCCTCGCGCAGTGCGAGCGCGTGCAGCGAGCACCCGGCACCGCCGGCGAAGCCGGGCCGGTTCAGGAACACGCACGCCCCGTCGACCAGCCGGGTGCGCTTGTCGCCGTCCTCGAACTCGCTGACCCCCTTTTCGGCGGCCAGGTCGTGGAACTGCCAGGTCTGCGGGGTCAGCCGTTCGGCCCAGCCCAGCACCCGTTTCTCGTCGTCCTCGTCCGACCAGTGCGCGCCCAGCGAACAACACCCGTCGGGCGCCCGCCCGGCCACCACGCCGTGGCAGCCGGCACCGAAGATGCACTGCCAGCGCGAGGTCAACCAGGTCAAATCGCAGCGGAACAGCTGATCGGCGTCGTCGGGGTCGGGAAACTCGAACCAAGCACGCGGAAAATCCAGGTCTACCTCAGGCACACCACCAGCGTAGAGCGCCGGGCGGGATGTCCGGTTCGGCAAAGGCGTGGCAAGCGAGGGAACGCCCCCGCTCACCCGCCCGGGTCGACGGATTACCTTCGTCACCATGCGACTCGGTGTTCTCGACGTGGGCTCGAATACGGTCCACCTGCTCGTGGTCGACGCCCATCAGGGTGCTCGGCCCCTTCCCGCGTACTCGCACAAGCGCGAGTTGCGCCTGGCCGAGCTGCTGGAGCCGGACGGGAGCATCGCCCCGCACGGGATAGATCTGCTGGTCCGCACGATGGCGGCGGCGCTCGAGGTGGCCGAGGACAAGGGCGTCGAGGACCTGCTGCCGTTCGCCACCTCGGCGGTGCGCGAGGCGGCCAACTCCGAGGCGGTGCTCGACCGGGTGCGGAGCGAGACCGGGGTGGACCTCCAGGTGCTCACCGGCGCGGACGAGGCCCGGCTGACCTTCCTGGCGGTGCGCCGCTGGTTCGGCTGGTCCTCCGGTCGGCTGCTCGTCCTGGACATCGGCGGCGGCTCGCTGGAGATCGCGGCGGGCGTGGACGAGGAGCCGGACGCGGCCGCCTCGCTGCCGCTGGGCGCGGGCCGGCTGACCCGGAACTGGCTGCACACCGACCCGCCCACGGCGGACGAGGTACGGGTGCTGCGCAAGCACGTGCGGGCCGAGATCGCCCGCACGGTCGCCGAGTTCAGCCGACTCGGCCGACCCGACCACGTGGTGGCCACGTCCAAGACGTTCAAGCAGCTCGCCCGGATCGCCGGCGCGCCGTCCTCGGGGGAGGGCCCCTACGTCAAACGTTCGCTGAGCCGGACCGGGCTGGCCGACTGGCTGCCCCGGCTGGCGACGATGACCGCGACCGAGCGGGCCGCGCTGCCCGGGGTGTCGGTGGGACGCGCGCCGCAGCTGGTGGCGGGCGCCATAGTGGCCGACGCCGCGTTGGACCTGTTCGACGTGAACACGTTGGAGATATGCCCGTGGGCGCTGCGCGAGGGGATCATCCTGCGCCGGCTGGACTGGATGGACTGAGGCCCACCGGCGGCGACGCCTCGGGTCGGGACGAATCCGGCTGATCGGGGCCGATGAGGTCGAGCCGGACGGGGCGTCGGGTGGCGATTCGGTTCGGATCGGACGCGCCGATGCGGCGGGACGAGGTCGATCCGGCCTTCGATGGTTCTACTCTGGGCGACGTGGCCGACCACGACATACTCACGGGTACGGGGTCCGACCCGGTCGCGGCACGCGTGCCGGACGCGGTGTTGCGGGTGCCCGACGCCAAGATCGCCCTGTCCACCGCCTCCGTGTACCCCGAGTCCACCGCGGACGGTTTCGAGATCGCGGCCCGGCTCGGCTACGACGGCGTCGAGGTGATGGTCTCGACCGATCCGGTCAGCCAGGACATCGAGGCGCTGCGCCGGTTGTCCGACCACCACGCGATGCCGATCCTGTCCGTGCACGCGCCCTGTCTGCTGATCACCCAGCGGGTGTGGGGCACCGACCCGTGGGCCAAGCTGGTGCGCGCGCGGGACGCGGCGATGCGGCTGGGCGCGCACACGGTCGTGGTGCACCCGCCGTTTCGCTGGCAGCGCAGCTACGCCCGCGACTTCGTGCGCGGCATCGAGCGCATGGCCGGCGAGACCGACGTGCTGTTCGCGGTGGAGAACATGTTCCCGCTGCGCTATCGGGACAAGGAGGTCGCGGCGTACGCGCCGGACTGGGACCCCGCCGACGAGGACTACCGGCACTTCACCCTCGACCTGTCGCACACCGCGACCTCGCGCTCGGACGCGCTGGACATGCTGGCCCGGATGGGCGACCGGCTCGGGCACGTACACCTGGCCGACGGCAGCGGCTCGCTCAAGGACGAGCACCTGGTGCCCGGACGCGGCACCCAGCCGTGCGCGGAAGTCCTGGAGCACCTGGCCCGCACCTCGTTCGCCGGCGCGGTCGTGCTGGAGGTGAACACCCGCCGGTGCGGCAGCCGCGCCGAGCGCGAGGCCGACCTCGCCGAGGCGTTGGCGTACACCCGGCTGCACCTGGCGGCCGAGGCCGGGGCGGAGCGCCGGCATGGCTGACCCGAAGACCGCCGCCGACGCGCCCGACGTCCGGCGGCGCGGTCCGGGCCGGCCGCCCGGTCGGCGCGGGGACGCCTCGCGGACCCGGACCGGGATCCTGGAGGCGGCCCGCACCGAGTTCGCCGCGCGCGGCTACGCGGGCGCGTCGGTCCGGGCGATCGCCCGCGGCGCCGGGGTGGATCCCGCTCTCGTGCACCACTACTTCGGCTCTAAGGACCGGGTGTTCATCGCGGCCATGGACCTGCCGCTGGACCCCGCGACACTGGTCGGCACGGTGTTCGCGCACGGTGTCGAGCAGGCGGGCGAGCGGCTGGCCGAGTCGTTCGTGGCGTTGTGGGAACAGCCGGACACCGGTACTCGGCTGTTGGCCATCCTGCGCACCGTGGTGCTGGACGGGGGCGGCAATCCGGCTTTTCGCGAGTTCATCGGCGCGGAGTTGACCACGCGCCTGGCCGAGGGCATCGGCGGCCCGGACGCGGCACTGCGCGCGAATCTGTGCGTGAGCCAATTGCTCGGGGTCGCGCTGACCCGCTACGTGGTGTGCCTGGAGCCGATCGCCTCGACGCCGGCGGCCGAACTCGTCCGCCGGCTCGCGCCGATCCTCCAGCGCCACCTGAACGGTTGACCGACCACCGCGCGCCCACGGGCACGACGGCCCGGCCGGCCCGGCGCCCGGGGTGCGCCGACGGTCGCATCGTGGACGGCCGCGCCGTCGTTCCCGGCCGCGGACGTAAGCTCGAAAGCACCCGGATCCACCGGTGAATTGCTGAGAGGGTGTGTGCAGTGCCGCAACTCAGGTCTCGGACGGTCACCCACGGTCGCGAAATGGCGGGCGCTCGCGCGCTCCTCATGGCCGCAGGCGTCAAGCGTGCGGACTTCGGCAAGCCGATCATCGCGGTCGCCAACAGCTTCACCGAGTTCGTACCGGGGCACACCCACCTCCAGCCCGTCGGCCGGATCGTCTCCGAGGCGATCTCCGCCGCCGGCGGCATCCCGCGCGAGTTCAACACGATCGCCGTCGACGACGGCATCGCGATGGGCCACTCGGGCATGCTCTACTCGCTGCCCTCGCGCGAGCTGATCGCCGACGCGGTCGAGTACATGGTCAACGCGCACCAGGCCGACGCGATCGTGTGCGTGTCCAACTGCGACAAGATCACCCCCGGCATGCTGATGGCCGCGCTGCGGCTGAACATCCCCGCCGTGTTCGTCTCCGGCGGTCCGATGGAGGCCGGCACCGCGGTGATGGTGGACGGTCGGGTGCGTCCGCACCTGGACCTGATCACCGCGATCGCCGACTCCGCGTCGGACAAGGTCTCCGACGAGGACCTGGAGCGCATCGAGGACGCCGCGTGTCCGACCTGCGGGTCGTGCGCGGGCATGTTCACCGCCAACTCGATGAACTTCCTGGTCGAGGCGATGGGCCTGGCGCTGCCGGGCAACGGCTCGGTGCTGGCCACGCACACCGCGCGCAAGGCACTGTACGAGGGCGCGGGCCACACGATCGTGGAGATCACCAAGCGCTACTACGAGCAGGACGACGAGAGCGTGCTGCCGCGCAACGTCGCCACCCGCCAGGCGTTCGAGAACGCGATGGCGATGGACATCGCGATGGGCGGCTCGACCAACACGATCCTGCACCTGCTCGCCGCCGCGCAGGAGGCCGAGCTGGACTTCACCATGGCCGACATCGACGCGCTCTCGCGCCGGGTGCCGTGCCTGGCGAAGGTCGCGCCGAACAACGCGCCGTACCACGTGGAGGACGTGCACCGCGCGGGCGGCGTGCCGGCGCTGCTCGGCGAGCTGTACCGGGCGGGGCTGCTGCACGAGGACGTCACCTCGGTGCACGCCGACTCGCTCGCCGAATGGCTCAAGACCTGGGACGTGCGCGGCGGTTCGCCCTCGGCCGAGGCGGTCGAGCTGTTCCACGCGGCCCCGGGCTGCGTGCGCTCGGCCACCGCGTTCAGCCAGTCGGAGCGCTGGGACTCGCTCGACCTGGACGTGGCCTCGGGCTGCATCCGCGACGTGGCGCACGCGTACAGCCGCGACGGTGGCCTGGGCATCCTGTACGGCAACCTCGCCGAGGCGGGCTGCGTGGTCAAGACCGCCGGCGTGGACGAGTCGATCTGGACCTTCTCCGGCCCGGCCGTGGTGGTCGAGTCGCAGGAGGAGGCGGTCGACGCCATCCTGACCAAGCGGGTCAAGGAGGGCGACGTGGTGGTGGTTCGCTACGAGGGCCCCAAGGGCGGCCCGGGCATGCAGGAGATGTTGTACCCGACGTCGTTCCTCAAGGGCCGCGGGCTCGGCGCGAAGTGCGCGCTGATCACCGACGGGCGCTTCTCCGGCGGTACCTCGGGGCTGTCCATCGGGCACGTCTCGCCCGAGGCGGCGGCCGGCGGGGCGATCGCGCTGGTGCGCGACGGCGACATCATCACCATCGACATCCCCAACCGCCGGATCGAGCTGGAGGTCTCCTTCGAGGAGCTGGCCGAGCGGCGCGAGCGCCTGCTGCACGACCTGGGCAAGTACCGCCCGGCGAAGCGCGAGCGGGTGGTCAGCACGGCGCTGAAGGCGTACGCGGCGATGGCCACCAGCGCGGACAAGGGCGCGGTGCGGGACGTGTCGCTGTTCGACTGACGCGTCGCGCAGCACGTTTTCGAAGGGGCGTCCCGGCTGCGGCCGGGGCGCCCCTTTCGGCTCACGGGGTCGATCGGCCCACACGGTCGCCCCCGTTGCCGCCTGGGGGAAATCGTCGGGAATCGCTTGACGGCGCTTGGGGGGAAGCGCATATTCAACACATGATGAATTATGGCGAGGACGCGATCCGAGCCGAAGGGCTGCGGGTCGTGCGCGGCGGGCGCGTGGTGCTCGACGACGTCTCGTTCGCCGTGCCGCGCGGGAGTGTCACCGGGCTGCTCGGACCGAGCGGATGCGGCAAGAGCACGCTGATGCGGGCGATCGTCGGCGTGCAGGCGCGGGTGAGCGGGCGGCTGGACGTGCTCGGGCTGCCCGCCGGGCATCGGCGGCTGCGCAGCGCGATCGGCTATGTGACGCAGGCGCCGTCGGTGTACGCGGATCTGACCGTGCGGGAGAACCTGCGCTACTTCGGCCGACTCCTCGGCGCCTCGGCCGACGACCTCGACCGGGTGCTGCGCGAGGTGGACCTGACCGATCGGCAGGACGCCGCGGTGGCCCGGCTCTCCGGCGGGCAGCGGGCCCGGGTGTCGCTGGCCGCCGCGCTGCTCGGGACGCCGGAGCTGCTGGTTCTGGACGAGCCGACGGTGGGCCTGGATCCGGTGTTGCGCCGCGACCTGTGGGGTCTGTTCCACCGGCTCGCGGCCGGCGGCGTCACGCTGCTCGTGTCCAGCCATGTGATGGACGAGGCCGAGCGCTGCGAGCGGCTGTTGCTGCTGCGCGACGGCGCGCTGCTGGCCGACGACACCCCCGAGGCGCTGCTCGCCCGCACCGGGACCCGGGACGCGGAGGCGGCCTTCCTGGCGCTGGTCGACGCCGCCGCCGAGCCGGAACCGGCCGCATCGACCGCCGCGACCGCATCGGCCCCGAGGAGCGCGTCATGACCGGCACCGCCACCACCGCCACCGCCCGCCGGGTGCTCGGCCAGTTGCGGCACGACCCGCGCACCGTCGCGCTGATGCTCCTGGTGCCGTGTGTGCTGCTCACGCTGCTGTACTGGCTCTACGACGACCGGCCGCAGCAGTTCGACCACATCGGCGGGCCCCTGCTGGGGATCTTCCCGTTCGTGGTGATGTTCCTGGTCGCCTCGGTGGCCACGCTGCGCGAGCGCTCGACCGGGACGCTGGAGCGGCTGCTCACCATGCCGATCGGCAAGATGCAGCTGATCGGCGGCTACGCGCTCGCGTTCGGGATCGTCGCGGTGCTCCAGGCGGCGGTGGCCACCGGGCTCGCGATCGGACTGCTCGATCTGGACGTGGTCGGGCCGACCTGGCTGATCCTGTGCGTCGCGGTCCTGAACGCGCTGCTCGGGATGGCCCTGGGCCTGCTGGTGAGCGCGTTCGCCGACACCGAGTTCCAGGCGGTGCAGTTCCTGCCCGCGGTGATCCTGCCGCAATTCCTGCTGTGCGGGCTGTTCGTGCCGCGCGATCGCATGCAGCCGGTGCTCGAAGCGGTCTCCGACGTGCTTCCGCTGTCCTACGCGGTGGACGCGATGACCCGGCTCTCCACCGAGCACGAGGTCTCCGGCCTGCTGCTGCGCGATGTCGCGGTGATCGCCGGCTGTGTGCTCGCCGCACTCGGGCTCGGGGCGCTGACCCTGCGCCGACGCACCCCCTGAGCGGCCCGGAACCCGCGCGAAGGCCCACCCTCGGACACGTGTACGTACCGTACGGTGGCCATCGTGGGCACCGGGCGTGCCCCTGACGGACCAGGAACGCGAGAAAGTGTGGGGCCATGGCTCAGCGGGTCGCCGTCGTCGGCACCGGGAAAATCGGTGAAGCGCTGTTGTCCGGGATGATCCGGGCGGGCAAGAGCCCCGACGACCTCCTCGTCACCACCCGTCGCGCCGAACGGGCCGAGGACCTGCGCCGCCGCTACGGCGTCGAGGCGGTGAGCAACGCCGAGGCCGCCAAGGCCGCCGACATCCTGATCCTGACCGTCAAGCCGCAGGACATGGGCGTGCTGATGGACGAACTGGCCCCGCACGTACCCGCCGACCGGCTCGTGGTCAGCGGCGCGGCGGGCATCACCACCAAGTTCCTGGAGGCCCGCCTGATCACGGGCACCCCCGTGGTGCGCGTCATGTCCAACACCCCCGTGCTCGTGGACGAGGGGATGAGCGCGATCTCCGGCGGCGCGCACGCCACGGAGGCGCACCTGGAGCGGGTCGAGGAGATCTTCGGATCGGTCGGCAAGACCATCCGGGTCCCGGAGAAGCAGCAGGACGCGGTCACCGCGCTGTCCGGCTCGGGGCCGGCCTACTTCTACTTCCTGGTCGAGGCGATGACCGACGCCGGCATCCTGCTCGGCCTGCCGCGCGCCGCCGCGCACGACCTGATCGTGCAGGCCGCGATCGGCGCGTCGGTGATGCTGCGCGACTCGGGCGAGCACCCCACGCTGCTGCGCGAGGCGGTGACCTCGCCGGCCGGCACCACGATCGCGGCGATCCGCGAGTTGGAGAACCACGGCGTGCGTGCCGCGCTGCTCGCCGCCCTGGAGGCCGCGAGCAACCGTTCCCAGGAGATCGCCGAGGGCCTGTCGTGAGGCCGGGGCTGGTCCTGTTCGACAACGACGGCGTGCTGGTGGACAGCGAGCCGATCGCCAACCGGGTGCTCGCCACGCTGCTCACCGAACTCGGCGTGCCCACCGCCTACGAGGACTCGCTGCGTGACTACCTCGGCGGCACCATGGCCCGGGTGCACACGATCGTCCGCGAGCGGGACGGCGTCACGCTGCCCGAGGACTTCGATCACGTCTACCACGAGCGGGTGTTCGCCGGATTCCGGGCCGAGCTCGAAGCGGTGCCGGGGGTCGTCGACGTGCTGGCCGCGCTGGACGCCGCGGGCGTGCCGTACTGCCTGGCCTCCTCCGGCACGCATGAGCGGATCCGGCTCGCGCTGACCCGCACCGGGCTGATCGGGCGTTTCCCCGAATCGGTGATCTTCAGCAGCCAGGACGTCGCCCGGGGCAAACCCGCGCCGGACCTGTTCCTGCACGCGGCGGCGACCATGGGCGTCGATCCCGCGCGCTGCGTGGTGGTCGAGGACAGCCCGCTGGGGGTCGAGGCCGCGCGGGCGGCCGGGATGACCGTGTACGGCCACGCCGCGATGACGCCGGCGGAACGGCTCGCGGACGCCGACGCGCTGTTCAAGGACATGGTCGAGCTGCCGGGACTATTGGGCATTTGACGGATTTCGCCGGGTTTTGTCCGGTCGGCGAATCTGACGGTTCATCAAAAGATCTCCTCGGCCCCTGTCCGTGGAAGTGACCCGTCGGTAGCGTGCTCGCCCATGCGGGTGAGAGAACCGGCCGCCGGGTCGGCCAAGGACGAGACGCTGCGCCGTGCGCGGTTCAGCCTGCTCGCGTGCTTTTTGATCCAGGGCGCGTCCTTCGCGCTGCTCGTCACCCGGATCCCGGCGATCCAGCGCCGCTACGACATGGGCGACGGCACGCTCACCGCGGTGCTCTCCGTGGTGCCGATCGTCGCGGGCGTGGGCAGCGTGATCGCGGGCGCCCTGGCCCGGCGGTTCGGCAGTCGTACCGTGCTGCGGGTGTCCCAGCCGATTGTCTGCGCCACCCTGATCGGGGTCGGCGCCGGGGACGGGCTTTGGCAGTTGGCGATCGTGCTCTTCGTGTTCGGGCTGTCCCTGGGCGCGGTGGACGCCACGATGAACATGCAGGGCGTGGCGATCCAGGCCCGCGCGGGGCGCAGCATCATGCTCGGCTTCCACGCGTCGTACAGCCTCGGCGGCCTGGCCGGGGCGGGCGTGGCCGGACTGTGCGCGTGGGGCGGGGTGCCGCTGGTCGCGATGTACGCGGGCGCCGCCGCGCTCACCGTGCCGGCCCTGCTCGTGGTCGGCCCCGGCTACCTGCGCGCGGACGACGCGCCGCAGGTCGTGGCCGCCGACCCGGAGCGGCCCCGCCGCACCCTGCCCTGGCGTCCGCTGATCCCGCTGTGCCTGGTCATGACGTTCGCCTACATCGGCGACTCGACGGTGGCCAACTGGAGCGCGGTCTACCTGGAGAAGGTGCTGGACAGCTCCGAGGCGTTCGCGGTGGTCCCCTACATCGCGTACATGGTCACCACCCTCGTCGGCCGCAGCGTCGGCGACCTCGCGGTGCGCCGCTGGGGCATGGTCGAGGTGGTCCGCGGCGGCGCGGTGGTCGCGGCGGCCGGCTTCGCGGTCGTACTCGCCGCCCCGCACGCCGCGGTGGGCCTGCTCGGCTTCGTGATCCTGGGCGTGGGGCTGTGCGTACTGGTCCCGCAGACCTTCGCCGCGGGCGGTCGGCAGTCGCCGGAGGACGCCGACGAGGCGGTCGCCCGGCTCAACATCTTCAACTACGTCGGCTTCCTGATCGGCACCCCGCTCGTGGGCGGGATCGCCGACCTGGCCTCGTTCCGCCTGGCGATGCTCGTGCCGCTGTTCCTGGTGCTCGCCGTACTGCCGCTCGCCCGCGCCTTCGCCCCGCACGGTGAACCCGCTCACGACCGATGATCGGGAGCCGACCCGGGCGGTAGCGTGACCGCATGAGTCGAGCGGTGCACGTGCTGTGGGACGACGGGATGACCGGGTACGACTTCGGATCGTGGCACCCGATGAACCCCGTCCGGCTGCGCCTGACCATCGACCTGATCCGCGCGTTCGGCCTGCACACCCTCCCCGAACTGCGGGTGCGCAGCCCGAAGTCGGCGACCGACGCGGACCTGGCCATGGTGCACACCGACGTGTACACCGCCGCCGTGCGCGCCGCCTCCCTCGACCCCGGGATCGCCGACGGAACGTTCGGGTTCGGCACCGAGGACACCCCCGCCTTCGCCGGGATGCACGAGGTGTCCGCGCTGATCGCGGGCGCCTCGATCGCCGCGGCCGAGGCGGTGTGGCGCGGGCCGGAACACCCCGACGGGGCGGACCACGCGATCAACTTCGCGGGCGGGCTGCACCACGCGATGCCCGACGCCGCGGGCGGGTTCTGCATCTACAACGACCCGGCGCTCGCGATCGCGCGCCTGCTCGAACTCGGCGCCGAGCGGGTCGCGTACGTGGACATCGACGTCCACCACGGCGACGGTGTGCAGCGGGCGTTCTGGAACGACCCGCGCGTGCTCACGATCAGCCTGCACGAGAGCCCGCGCTTCCTGTTCCCGGGCACCGGTTTCGCGAGCGAGATCGGCGGGCCGGACGCCGAGGGCTTCGCGGTCAACGTCGCGCTGCCACCCGGCATCGCCGACGCCGCGTGGTTGCGCGCGTTCGACGCCGTGGTGCCCCCGCTGCTCGCGGACTTCCGCCCCGACGTGCTGGTCAGCCAGCACGGTACGGACACCCACGTGGACGATCCGCTGGCCCACCTCGCGCTGAGCCTCGACGCGCAGCGCACGGCACACGCCGCGCTGCACGCGCTCGCCCACGAACACGCCGGCGGGCGCTGGATAGCCACCGGCGGCGGGGGCTACGCGACGATCGACGTGGTGCCGCGCTCGTGGACGCACCTGGTGGCGGAGGCGGCCGGCCATGCCATCGAGCCCACCCGCGAGGTGCCGCTCGACTGGCGCGAGGAGGTCCGGATGCTCACCCGCCAGACCGGTCCGCACCGGATGACCGACGGCGGGACCGGCGATTTTCGGCCGTTCTCCACCGGCTACGACCCGGCGGACCGCACCGACCAATCGATTCTGGCCACCCGGCGGGCGGTCTTCCCGGCGCACGGCCTCGACCCGATGTTCGACCTGTGACCCGGTGGTCCCGACGCCTGCGGTGACCCCGACCCGTGACCCAAGGAGCTGTGCGTGACCGTTGCGGTTCCCACCCCCTCGGAGCTTCGCTCCCATCTCGTGCGCGGCCGGATCGCCGGCGACGTGGCGACCACGAGGGAGAACAACCTCCGGCACTACCGACTGATGAGCGAGCGGCATCCCGGCCATCTGTTCGGCCTGGAGCCGGACGGCCGGTGGACCGCGGACGACGTACTCGCGCTGATGGTGCGCCGTTGCGGAGTGGTGGCCGACCCGGCCCACCGCAGCGGGCAGGACACCATCGATCCGGACCTGACCGTGGCCGCGCTGGACGCGTACGCGGACCGGATCGCGCTCGCCGCCGAGCGTCGTGAGCGGGTGATCGTGGCCACGGGCCACCCGAACGGCCTAGGCGATTGGTACCGCACGCTGGCGCGCGTGTTGCGCGAGGCGGGGTGTACGCTCCTGCGCCCCGCCGCCGGGTGGAGCTATCGCACGCCCACGGCCGAGGGCGGGCAGGGTCGCGCGATCCGGTATCGGGGCGACGTGGCGATGGTGGTGGACGACGCGGGAGATTTCCGACACACCCACTCCGCGCGTGGGGTCCGGGCGATGCTGGCCGAGTTGGCGGCCCGGTCCGAGCCGCTGCCGGATCTGTTGATCGGGGACCACGGCTGGGTCGGAGGCGCAGGTCAGGCGGGGATTGCGGCGATCGGCCTCGCGGACTGCAACGACCCCGCGCTGTTCGTGGCGGCGGAGGAGGGGCGGGTCGAGGTGGTCGTCCCGCTGGACGACAACGTGGCGCCACACCTGTACGAACCGGTCATGGCGTATGTGCTCGATCGGTCCGGACTGTCCGGAATCGATCGGTAAAGCAGCCTGATGGGCGATTCAGGTGGGATAACTACTCCTCTTCCCCACTGGTACCACACGCCACTACTCTGGAGGGACGCACGTGCGTGTGGCAGTCGCCGGAGGGGAAGCCGGCGCCCGACGCGTGCTGAATGGTTCGGTGCGTCATGGCTTCTGGAGAGAGGCCTCTCAACGAGGTCAACTTCTTGACTGTGGCCGAGGTGGCCGCGGTGATGCGGGTGTCCAAGATGACGGTGTATCGCCTGGTCCACAGTGGCGAGATGCCGGCCATCAGGGTTGGTCGGTCCTTCCGAGTTCCGGAGCAGGCCGTCCACGACTACCTGCGAGACTCCTACGTGGAAACAGCGTAGGGGGGCATTACGGACCGCCTCGTTTAGAGGTGGGCCGGGGCGGCGAGTAGGCTGACCCCCAGTTGTGCGGGCTGATCCGGCTCCGCGCGGTAGAAACGTCACGTGAGCGAGGGTTGTCGGTGGGCTCTGTCATCAAGAAGCGTCGCAAGCGCATGGCGAAGAAGAAGCACCGCAAGCTTCTCAAGAAGACGCGTGTGCAGCGTCGCAACAAGAAGTAGGCATCCCACCGGCTTGCGCCGCTGAAGCCTTGGGCGACCGCCCGCCACGCTCCCGTTCCGGGGGCGCGACGGGCGGTCGCCGTGCGTTCGGGCGCGTGCGCGCGCGGGGGGATGGACGCGCCGGGTTCGCGCCGCGGCCGCCGTGCCGCGGGGCCGGGCCCGGCGCCTTGGCCCCGGCGCCTTGGCCCCGGCGCCTCGGGTCCGGTGCTCCGGGTCGGGAGGCTCGGGTCCGACGCTTCGCGTTCGGAACCAGGGTTCGAAGGCTCGGGTTCCGCTCTCCGAGTTCGCTCTGAGCCCACCGCCCCGGGCCCCCGCCCGGGGGCCGGCATCCCGAGTTCGTGCCCCGGGTTCGGCGCCCTGGGTTCGAGCCCCGAACCCGCGCTCCGAACCTGCGCCCTGGGTTCGCGCCCCGGGCCGGTGCTCCGAGCCCGCGTCCCGGCCCCGCGCCCCGGGTTGGCGCTTCCCGCATGCTCCGAGCCTGTGCCCCGGCCCCGCGCCCCGCCCCGCGCTCCGGGCCCGCACTCTCGGCCTGCGCTTCGAGCCCGTGCTCCGGCCGCCCCGTGCTCCGGCCGCCCCGAGCTCCGGGCCGGCGCTCCGCGCCCGTGCCCCGCGCTCCGGCCCCGAGCCGGCGCTTCCCGCACGCTCCGAGCCCGTGCCCCGAGCTCGCGCCCCGACCCCGCGCTCCGCGCCCGCGCCCCGAGCCCGTGCCCCGGCCCCGAGCCCCGGCCCCGAGCCCCGGGCTGGCGCTTCCCGCGCGCTCCGAGCCCGTGCCCCGGCCCCGTGCTCCGAGCCCGTGCCCCGGCCCCGTGCTCCGAGCCCGTGCCCCGGCCCCGTGCTCCGAGCCCGTGCCCCGGCCCCGAGCCCCGGCCCCGAGCCCCGGGCTGGCGCTTCCCGCGCGCTCCGAGCCCGTGCCCCGGCCCCGTGCTCCGAGCCCGTGCCCCGGCCCCGTGCTCCGAGCCCGTGCCCCGGGCCCGCGCTCCGGGCCCGCACTCTCGGCCTGCGCTTCGAGCCCGTGCTCCGGCCGCCCCGAGCTCCGGGCCGGCGCTCCGCGCCCGCGCCCTTCCGGGGCGGCGTCCCGGCCCTGCGCTCGGGGCCGTGTTTTTCGGGTTCGTGATTTGGGGGTGGTCCGAGTTGCTGGGTTTGGGGTTTGGGGGTGGGTTGTGGGGGTGGGGTTTGTGAATGGCTTGTTAATGGGTGGCCCGGTGGGGGCTGGTGGGGCGTGCGTACGGTTACGTTGGGAGTTGGTGGCTCGGGTGCGCCTACCGTAGGGGTCCGAGTGTGTCGTGGATTTGGTGCGGGCCGGGTCGGGTTGGGGAGGACGCAGGATGGGGCGTGTCGTCCTGGTTACCGGGGTTGCCGGTGATCCTGGGGCCGGGTTTGTGCGGATGATTCGCGATGAGCCCGATGTCGACCGGGTGATCGGGGTCGACATGGTGGCGCCCGTTTCGGAGCCGGCCGGTGTGGACTTCGTGCTCGCCGATATTCGCAACCCGATGATCGCCAAGGTGGTCGCCTCGGCCGCGGTGGACACCGTGGTGCACCTGAGTCCCAGCGAGCTGCCGCCGATTCGGGGCGGCGCGGTCTCGATCAAGGAGACCAACGTCATCGGCACCATGCAGCTGCTCGCCGCGTGCCAGAAGGCGCCGTCGATCCGCCGTCTGGTGGTGCGCTCGACCACCGCCGTCTACGGCGGTTCGCCGCGCGACCCCGCGCTGTTCGCCGAGGACACCGAACCGCGCGTGCAGCCCTCGGCCGGGTGGGCCAAGGACGCCGTCGAGATAGAGGGCTACGTGCGCGGCTTCGCCCGGCGCCGGCCGGATGTCGCCGTGACCGTGTTGCGGTTCGCGCCGCTGCTGGGGCCGCGTACCGACTCGCCGATGGGCGCCTACTTCGCGCTGCCGGTGTTGCCCACGCTGCTCGGCTACGATCCGCGCCTGCAGTTCGTGCACGAGGACGACCTGCGCGAGGCGCTGCGGATCGCGATGCTCGCCGATCGGCCCGGCACGTACAACATCGCTGCCGAGGGTGTGCTGTTCCTGTCCCAGGCCGCGCGCCGACTGGGCCGACCGGTGGTGCCGTTCCCGGCGGCGGCGGTGGGTCTGGTCAACCAGGGTTTGCGGCGCGCGGGTTCGGTGCACCTGTCCGCCGAGCAGGTGCGCCTGCTCACCCACGGGCGCGTGGTGGACCCCGCGCGGGCCCGGGAGAAATTGGGCTTCGTCGCGGCCAGGAGTACGGCCGAGACGTTCGCCGACTATGCCGAGGGTCGTCGTTCGACCGGCCTGCTCGACCCGAGGCGCCTGGCCCAGGTGCCCGATCGACTCGC
Organism: Embleya australiensis; assembly: GCF_051903075.1. Lineage (NCBI taxonomy): Bacteria > Bacillati > Actinomycetota > Actinomycetes > Kitasatosporales > Streptomycetaceae > Embleya > Embleya australiensis. Next base: position 3,366,201 of record NZ_CP182422.1, on the reverse strand, counting down.
CGACCTGCTGCTCACCAGGAGGAACCCCGATGGGTGAGGCCCGCATCATTCCCTTTGACGGCGCCACTTCCGGAGCGCGCCCGCCCGCGCCCCGGTCGGGGCGTCGGCCCACCCGGGCCGCGCGTGCGGTCCGGGTGCCCGAGCCGGTCGAGGGTGAGGTGCCGGTGCGATCGATCGAGGCGCGACCGGGCCGAAAGCGGGCGGAATCCGCGCGGCCGGCCGAGCCGGGATCGGCCGAGACGGCCCCGGCGGACGCGGACGCCGCCTCGGCCGAGGCCGGCCCTCGGCGCGCGCCGGGATCCGGGCGCTCGTTGTTCGGGTCGCTCGCGGGCACGATCGGCGGGGTGGTGGGCGGTGCCGCCGCCGGACTCCTCGACGGCGTGGCCGGACCGGGCTGGGAGGATCGGGCCGCCGACGGACTGGCCTTCCTGCGCCGCCGGATCACCGGTGAGTACGAGGTGGACGAGTTCGGCTTCGATCCCGAACTCAACGACAAGCTGATGGCCGCGCTGAGGGTGGTCTACGAGCAGTACTTCCGGATCGAGGTCAGCGGCCTGGAGCACATTCCGGCCGAGGGCGGTGCGCTGATCGTGGCCAACCACTCCGGCACGCTGCCGGTGGACGCGCTGATGACGCAGGTGGCGGTGCACGACCACCACCCCGCTCGGCGCAATCTGCGGCTGCTCGCCGCCGACCTGGTCTTCCAGCTGCCGCTGGTGGGCTCGGTGGCGCGCAAGAGCGGACACACCCTCGCCTGCCACGCCGACGCCGAACGGCTGCTCGGCAAGGGGGAGTTGGTCGGCGTGTGGCCCGAGGGCTACAAGGGCCTGGGCAAGCCGTTCGCCGAGCGGTACAAGCTCCAGCGCTTCGGGCGCGGCGGCTTCGTGTCCGCGGCGCTGCGCACCGGGGTGCCGATCGTGCCGTGCTCGATCGTGGGCGCGGAGGAGATCTACCCGATGGTCGGCAACGCGCGCACCCTCGCGCGCCTGCTCAACCTGCCCTACTTCCCGATCACCCCGACCTTCCCGCTGCTCGGCCCGCTCGGCCTGGTGCCGCTGCCGACGCGGTGGCGGATCGAGTTCGGCGCGCCGATCCACACCGACGCGTATCCGGAGGAGGCGGCGGACGACCCGATGGTCGTGTTCAACCTGACCGACGAGGTGCGCGAGACCATCCAGCACACGATCTATCGGCTGCTGATGCAGCGGCGGTCGGTCTTCTTCTAGATCGGGTTCCGATGGATCGGGTTCCGGAACCCGGAACACGAAGGCGGCGCGTGGACGGTGGTCCGCGCGCCGCCTTCGGTGTCGCCCACCGGCGCGGTCAGCTGTGTGGCTCCTCCTCGGCGGGGCCGAGCAGGTTGAGCCCGATGCCCGGCAGGCCGGGCAGCAGGGGCGGGAGGATCTGACCCTTGGGCGTCTTCGCCGGCGCCGGGGTGCCCCCGGAGCCGTCGGACCGGTCGGAGGGGCTTTGTGCCGGAGCGCCGCCGAGCAGCGGGATGTTCAGCCCCGGCAGCAGGCCGCCGTCCTGCTGCGGCTGCTGTCGCGGTGCGGCACCGCCCGTCGTGGTCGAGCCGCCCTGCGACGGTGCGCCGTTGGTCGCGCCGCCGCCCAGGCCCGGGAGTCTCGGGACGAGCGGCAGGCCGCCGGTGTCCGGTGCGCCGCCCGGGGCGGTACCGGGCGCGGCCGGTGCGCCGTCGGTGTGTCCACCGGTCCCGGGCTTGGCCGAACTTCGGCCGGGAGTGCCCGCGATCGGGGCGACCTGCTCGTTGATCGCGGTGAGCAGCGTGCGGACCCGGTCCCGCTCGGAGTGCAGCTCCGGCGGGAGTCGGTCGCCGATCCGCTCCATGCGCTCGTTGCCGGAGCGGGCGAAGTCGGCCAGGTTGCGCATCGACCCGTCGCTGCCGCTCTTGCGGAAGTGGTCGGTGAGCAGCGCGCGGCCCTTGTCGGCCTCCTCGCGCCAGTCGTCGAGCACCTGCCGCAGATGCCGCACGGTGTCCTTGTCGGGGCTCCGCCCGGCCCGCCTGAGCAGCCGTTCGGCCTCGCCCATCCGGGTGTCGGCCTGTTGCAGGTAACGCTCGCCGCGTTCGTGGTCGTTGTCCGCGAGCGAGATCTTGAAGTCTTCGACCGTGCGCTTGACGCCGTAGGTCAGGTCGCCGGGCAGCGCGTCGGAGCTGGCGTAGGCCACCCCGCCGAGACCGCCGCCGGTGACCACCACGAACGCACCGGCGATCGCCGCCCGCCGCCGCCAGCGCACGGTGCGCGGCGGGGCCTGCGACTCGCGACGGCGATGCGCGCCGCGCGGTGCCGGCACGGTGGCCGCCCCCTCGGTCGCGGGCAGCGCCGCGGCCTCGTCCAGCAACCGTTGCCGGAGCGCGGTGCGAAAGTCCGCGCTCGGTACGGGTGCCGCCGAGGACCGCTCGCGCAGCCTCTCGGCGGTCCGCAGCAGCGGGACCAGCGCGGGCAGTGGCTCCGCCGATCGGTTGTCGCGGTCGTTCTCGTCGAGGGCTCGCGCGAAGGCGCTCGCGGGTCGCCGATCCAGGGCCGCAATGCTCACAGGCCGCACCTCCTCTCCCCGGATGTCCGTCCAGGGAAGTCTCCGGGTCGGGGGCCACAGGGCGGCTCCCCGCCGCAACGATCCCCGAAGGGGGTCGCTATCGGGAAGAACGAGCCGCGGACCCCGAAGGTTACGGAAGTGTGATTCACCGCACGTCCTCGGGCAGGAGACGGGCGAGCGTCCGTACGGCGCGGTACTGCAACGTCTTGATCGCCCCCTCGTTCTTACCCATGATCTGTGCGGTCTCCGCGACCGATAGACCCTGCAGGAAGCGCAGGGTCACGCATTCCTGTTGCTGGGGGTTGAGCTTGTGTACGGCGTCGAGCAGGGCCGCGTTGGACAACGATTCGAGGACGCAGTCCTCGGGGCTGGACTCGACCTCGTTGGCGTCGAGCATCTCCCCGGTGGTGACCTCCAGGCGGAACCGGCTGGACTTGAAGTGGTCGGCGACCAGGTTGCGCGCGATGGTCACCAGCCAGGCGCCGAAGTCGCGACCCTGCCAGGTGAAGGTGCCGATCCGGCGCAGCGCGCGCAGGAAGGTCTCGCTGGTCAGGTCCTCGGCGACGGCGCGACCGCCGACCCGGTAGTAGATGTACCGGTAGACGGTGTCGAAGTAGTTGTCGTAGAGCTGGGCGAACGCGTCGCCGTCGCCGTCCTGGGCGAGTTCGACGAGGGCCATGATGCGGCGGGCCTCGCCGTCCGGACCCGGGCCCCGGGTGTAGCCGGAGCCTCGGGTGGGACGGGTCGGTTCGGTGGTGCCGGCGCGCGCCGCGAGGGCGAGGCCCACGGGCCCGGCCGAACTCGCGCGACAGACACCGGCGCCGTAACCGGCTGTGGCGGCGAAACCGACGGACGGGGGGGCAAAGCTCGCGCACACCGCCGCACGCAGTGTCGCCAGCCCGGACACGTCAACCCGGACGATTCGGTGCACGGGACTCCCTGTTGCTTCAGCGGTAATTACGTTCGGTGCGGAATCGATCACCCATAGTAGGGAACTTGGATACCGCTGTGCGCCGATCGAGAATAACGCTTAGTAAAGGAAGGGATACCAAGTGTGCCCATCGGCGTTGTGAAGCTACCGGGATCGACCGCTGATGTGTGCTCTTTGCGTGTTTGTCGGGTTGTCGCGTGTCAGGTGTGCTATATGCGGACAACTCGCCGCTCGTCGGGCGGCGCGGGGCAGCCCGAACGGACCCCCTCGCCGCAGGTCGCGGGGGGTGTGCGGGGCCGGGACGGGGCGCTCAGATCCGGGTCGGCACCCGCCGCCGAACGGCGGTTCCGGCGGCCACCGCGCCCGCGACGGCGCCGATCCCGGCGGCGGCCGGCAGGCCGATCCGGGCGGCCTTGCGGCCGGTGCGGTAGTCCTTCACGCGCCACCCGTGCGCCCGGGCGTGGCGGCGCAGTCGGGCGTCCGGATTGACCGCGCAGGGATCGCCCACCAGGGTCAACATCGGTATGTCGTTGGCCGAGTCGCTGTAGGCCGAGCAGTCGCTCAGGTTCAGCCCTTCGCGGGCGGCGAGCGCGCGGACCGCCTCCGCCTTGGCCTCGCCGTGCAGCAGTTCGCCGACCAGGCGGCCGGTGTACACGCCGGCGCGGGTCTCGGGCACGGTGCCGAGCGCGCCGGTCAGGCCCAGCCGGCCGGCGATGGTGTCGGCGATCTCGATCGGCGCGGCGGTGACCAGCCAGACCTGGCGGCCCGCGTCCAGGTGCATCTGGGCCAGCGCCCGGGTGCCCGGCCAGATCTTGTCCGCCATGCACTCGTCGAAGATCTCCTCGCCGATCACCCGGATCTCCTCGACCGTGTGCCCCTTGGCGAAGGACAGCGCGCTCTCCTGCGCGTCGCCCACGTGCCCCATGTGCTCCCCGCCGAGCCGGAACCTGGCCTGCTGCCAGCCGAACCGGGCTATGTCGCGGGTGGTCAGGAACCGGCGGGCGTACAGGCCCCGGGCCAGATGGAAGATCGACGCGCCCTGCATGACGGTGTTGTCCAGGTCGAAGAACGCGGCACCGATCCGGGCGGGCGCATCGGCCTCGCCCGGGGCGCGTGCCGGGGCGCTCGCCTGCGCCGCGGCCGCCGCCGCCTCGCCGGCCCGCACGGCGTTGTCGTGGTTGTTCTCGGTCCTCGGTCGCCGGCGCAAGAAAACCATGGTGTCGAGCCTAGTAGGCCCGTATTGCGCTCGTGTGGCGCCGGTCTTGCGGGTGCGCGCCCCATCGGTGAAGCGCGGCCTCCGGCTCGGGCCGGGAGGTGGTCTCCCGGTGGACCCGCGATGGGGCGACAATCGAGGACGTGAATCCTTTCCGCCGCCGCCCCGACGCCGCGACCCGCTCCGTGACGCTGTTGAGCAAGCCCGGCTGTCACCTGTGTGACGACGCCCGGGTCGTGATCGAACGGGTGACCGCGGAACTGGGGGTGGCCTGGACCGAAGTCGACATCACGCAGGACGCGGACCTCCAGCACAAGTACTGGGAGCAGATCCCGGTGACTCTGGTGGACGGGAAACAGCACGATTTCTGGCGGGTCGACGAGCGGCGGCTGCGCAAGGCGCTCGGCGGCTGAGTCGGTCCGAGGGTCGATCCGCGTCGATCCGATGCGGTCGGGGTCGGTCGTTCGCCGGGGGAGGGGGCCGACCGGGGGACGAATCGCCGACACGTACGGTGGGGAGGTGGATGCGATCGGTCACCACGACTACGCACGGGCCATGCTCGAGTCACCTCATGTGATCGAGTTCACGCCCGACTTCGGAACCAAGGCGTGACGAGCATCACGACAGGCGCGCAAATCGGACACCTACTTTGTGCGTACGTTCACAAAAGCCTAACCTGGCAATCGAAATCCCAGGTCCCACCCACAGGAGCAGCGTGGCTACAGGGCGTACCGAGCGACCGGCGCAGCGGGGACGTGGCATCCCCGAGGCGACGGTGGCGCGGCTTCCGCTGTACCTCCGGGCGCTCAGTGCGCTGTCGGAGCGGGGTGTTCCCACGGTCTCGTCCGAGGAACTCGCCGCTGCCGCCGGGGTGAATTCGGCGAAGCTGCGCAAGGACCTGTCGTATCTCGGCTCCTACGGCACCCGCGGGGTCGGTTACGACGTCGAGTATCTCGTGTACCAAATCTCGCGTGAACTCGGGCTCACCCAAGACTGGCCGGTCGCCATCATCGGCATAGGAAATCTGGGTCACGCCCTCGCCAACTACGGCGGGTTCGCCTCGCGCGGCTTCCGGGTCGCGGCCCTGCTGGACGCCGATCGGGCGGTCACCGGGCAGCGGATCGCGGGCATGGCGGTGCGGCACATGGACGACCTCGAGCAGATCGTGCGCGAGGACCACGTGTCGATCGGCGTGATCACCACGCCGGCACCGGCCGCGCAGGAGGTGGCCGATCGACTGGTCGCCGCCGGCATCACGAGCATCCTGAACTTCGCGCCCACCGTGCTCTCGGTGCCCGAAGGGGTGGACGTGCGCAAGGTGGATCTGTCCATCGAGTTGCAGATCCTGGCCTTCCACGAACAGCGCAAGTCCGGTCTCGACCCCGTCGCGGGGCCGGTCCCGGCGCGACCCTCGAAGCCCGGGGAACGCGGCGACCTCCCCGAGGTGATGCCCGCGTGACCGGCTGTCGCACGGGTATCGCGCCCGCGAACACGGCGATCAACGGTAGGAAGACACCATGAGTGTCCTGGCGGTCGGCCTCAGCCACCGAACGGCCGAGGTCGGTCTCCTGGAGCGGGTCTCGGTGACCGGGACGGCCCAGGAGGCGCTTCTGCACGACCTGGTGGCGGCCGAGCCGGTCGGCGAGGCGGTGCTGCTGTCGACCTGCAACCGGGTCGAGATCTACGCGGACGTGGACCGCTTCCACGGTGGCGTCACCGAACTGGGCAACCTGCTGTCGCGGCACACCGGGGTGCCGGTGTCCGAGCTGACCCCGTGCCTGTACGTGCACTACGAGGACCGCGCGGTCCAGCACCTGTTCTCGGTCGCCTGCGGGCTCGACTCGATGGTGGTCGGCGAGGGGCAGATCCTCGGCCAGATAAAGGCCGCGCTCGCGCTCGCGCAGACCCAAGGCACCGCCGGGCGGGTCCTGAACGAGTTGACCCAGCAGGCGCTGCGGGTCGGCAAGCGGGCCCACGCCGAGACCGGGATCGACCAGGCCGGCCGGTCGCTGATGACCGTCGGGCTGGCCCAGGCCGAGTTGTCGATGGGCCCGATCGGCGGAAGCCGGGCGCTGGTGGTGGGCGCGGGCTCGATGAGCGCGCTGGCCGCCAAGACGCTGCACCGCGAGGGCGTGGGCCACATCGTGGTCGCGAACCGCACCTACGCGCGTGCCGAACACCTGGCCGAGGCGGTCTCGGGCCGCGCGGTGCCGATGTCGGCGCTGCCGGAGGCGCTGGGCTCGGTGGACCTGGTGGTCTCCTGCACCGGCGCGGCCGGGCTGGTGATCGGTCGGGACGAGATCGAGGCCGTGCTCGCCGCGCGGTGCGAGCGCGGGGTCGAGCAGCCGTTGGTGCTGATCGACCTGGCGCTGCCGCGCGACATCGACCCCGGCGTGCGCGAGCTCGACGGTGTGGTGCTGATCGACCTGGAACTGCTCGCCGAGGTCTCCGCCGGTACGGCCGGCGAGGCCGACGTGGAACTGGTGCGCAAGATCGTCTGCGAGGAGGTCGCGGCGTTCGCGACCGCGCGGCAGGCGCAGCAGGTCGCGCCGACCGTGGTCGCGCTGCGCAGCATGGGCTCGGACGTGGTCCGGGCCGAGCTGGAGCGGCTGGTCGGCCGGGTGCCGGAGATGGACGAGCGGGTGCGCGCCGAGGTCGAGCAGACCGTACGGCGCGTGGTGGACAAGCTGCTGCACGCGCCGACCGTGCGGGTCAAGCAGTTGGCCGGCGAGCCCGCCGGCTCGTCGTACGCCGACGCGCTGCGGATGTTGTTCGATCTCGACCCGGGCACCCCCGAGGTGGTCCGCCGGGCCGACACCCCCGACAGCGTGGAAGGTGTGGCGTGACCGAGGCACCGTTGCGACTGGGCACCAGGCGAAGCGCCCTGGCGATGGCCCAGTCGGGTCATGTCGCCCAGGCCGTCACGCGCCTGACCGGCCGCGCCGTCGAACTGGTGGAGATCACCACCCAGGGCGACGTCTCGCGCGAGCACCTGACCCAGATCGGCGGCACGGGCGTGTTCGTCAACGCGCTGCGCGACGCGCTGCACGCCGGCGAGGTCGACTTCGTCGTGCACTCGCTCAAGGATCTGCCCACGGGCAAGCCCGAGGGCATCACCCTCGCGGCCGTCCCGCAGCGGCACGATCCGCGCGACGTGCTGGTGGCCCGGGACGGGCTCGCGCTGGCCGAGTTGCCGGCCGGGTCCCGGATCGGGACCGGCTCGCCGCGCCGCGCCGCGCAGTTGCGACTGCTCGGCCTCGGCCACGAGATCCTGCCGATCCGCGGCAACGTCGACACCCGGGTCGGCTACGTACGCTCGGGCAAGCTCGACGGCGTCGTTTTGGCCAAGGCCGGCCTCGGCCGCCTGGGCCGTGCGGAGGAGGTCACCGAGACCTTCGATCCGCTCCACATGCTGCCTGCCCCCGGTCAAGGGGCATTGGCCGTCGAGTGCGCGGCACACGATGCCGCCCTCGTCGAACTGCTCGCCGGTTTGGACGACTCGGACACCCGAGCCGCCGTACTGGCCGAGCGCACGCTGCTCGCCGTCCTCGAAGCCGGATGTTCGGCTCCGGTCGGCGCCCTCTGCGAGGTCGCCGAAGGCGAGCAGGTCACCGAGCTGTACCTGCGGGCCGTAGTCGCGAATGTCGACGGCACCGACAGCGTACGGTTGTCCGCCACCGGAACCCTCGACGAGGCGGAGAAGATCGGGCGCGAACTCGCGACCGAACTCCTCGCCCGAGGGGCCTCCGGTTTGATGGGGGAGCGCGTCCCTTGAGCCCCAGAGCGAAGAAGAAGCCCAGCGGCGTCGTGACCTTCGTGGGTGCCGGTCCCGGCGACCCGCGACTGCTCACACTGCGGGCCATCGAGGTGCTGGCAGAGGCCGACGTGGTGGTCGCCGACGAGGCGACGCTGCGCCAGGTCCTGTTCCACTGCAAGAGCGGGGTCGAGGTCCTGGACCCGGTGACCGGCGACGACGGGGAACTCCTGTCCGCCGTGGCCCGGGCCAAGGTCGTGGTGGCCGCCGCGCGATCGGGCAGGCAGGTGGTCCGGGCCGTGGCCGGCGACCCGTGCGTGGACCAGTCGGTCATCGACGAGGTCACCGCGGTCGCGAAGGCGAAGATCGTCTTCGAGGTCGTGCCGGGTGTGCCGGTCAGCACGGCCGTGCCCACCTACGCGGGTATCCCGCTGCACCCGACCAAGGGCAGCGGCGGCGTGCGTGTGCTGGACATGGCCGAGGGCACGATCGACTGGGCCACGGTCGGCTCCGTCGAGGGCACCCTGGTGCTGCGCGGCGTGCTGGACTCGATCGCCGAGATCGCCCAGGAGCTGGTCGCGGGCGGGCGCAAGCCGGCCACGCCGGTCGCGGTCACGATCAACGGCACCACCACCGAGCAGCGCACCCTGGTGAGCACGCTCGCCCAGGTCGCCTCGGATGTGCGGGCCGCGAAGATCACGCTGCCGGCCGTCGTGGTCGTCGGCGAGGTGGTCGCGCAACGCGACACTCTGTCGTGGTTCGAGACCAAACCGCTGTTCGGGTGGAAGGTGCTGGTCCCGCGGACCAAGGAGCAGGCGGTCACGCTCTCCGAGCAGCTGCGCTCGTACGGCGCGGTGCCGCACGAGGTGCCGACCATCGCGGTCGAGCCCCCGCGCACGCCGCAGCAGATGGAGCGGGCGATCAAGGGCCTGGTGACCGGCCGCTACGAGTGGATCGCGTTCACGTCGGTCAACGCCGTGCGCGCGGTGCGCGAGCGGTTCGAGGACTACGGCCTGGACGCGCGTGCCTTCGCGGGCATCAAGGTGGCGGCCGTGGGCGAGGCGACCGCGCGGGCGCTGGTGGAGTTCGGCGTCAAGCCGGACCTGGTGCCCTCGGGCGAGCAGTCGGCCGCGGGGTTGCTGGAGGACTGGCCGCCGTACGACGCGGTCTTCGACCCGATCGACCGGGTGTTCCTGCCGCGCGCCGACATCGCCACCGAGACCCTGGTGGCCGGTCTGGTCGAGCTGGGCTGGGAGGTCGACGACGTCACGGCGTACCGCACGGTGCGCGCGGCGCCGCCGCCGGCGGACACCCGCGAGGCGATCAAGGGCGGCGGCTTCGACGCGGTCCTGTTCACGTCGTCCTCGACGGTGCGCAACCTGGTCGGCATCGCGGGCAAGCCGCACGCGGTGACGGTGATCGCGTGTATCGGCTCGGCCACGGCGAAGACCGCCGAGGAGCACGGGCTGCGCGTGGACGTGCTGGCGCCCGAGCCGTCGGTGTCCGCCCTGGCCGAGGCGTTGGCGGAGTTCGGTACGGCGCGACGGGCCGCGATGATCGAGGCGGGCGACCCGGTCACCCGGCCGAGTGAGCGGCGGCCGGGATCGCGGCGCAAGGCCAAGTAAGTGGTAGGTGCAGTAATCGTGGTGAATCCGCCGGCTGTGGTGGTTTCGGCGGATCGGTGAGAAAGGCCGATTGGCTCATGTCGTACCAGACTGACGCATCGTCAGGGTTTCCCGCGCACCGTCCTCGGCGGCTGCGCACGTCCCCGGCGATGCGCCGGCTGGTCGCGGAGACCCGGCTGCATCCCGCCGACCTGATCCTGCCGCTGTTCGTGCGCGAGGGCGCGAGCGAGCCGGTGCCGATCTCGTCGATGCCGGGCGTGGTCCAGCACACCCGCGACTCGCTGCGCAAGGCCGCGCACGACGCGGTCGCGGCGGGCGTCGGCGGGTTGATGCTGTTCGGCATCCCGTCGGTCAAGGACGCGGTCGGCTCGGCCGGGTTCGACCCCGAGGGGGTGCTCCAGGTCGCGATCCGCGACGTGGTGGCCGAGGTGGGCGCGGACACCGTGGTGATGTCCGACCTGTGCCTGGACGAGTTCACCGACCACGGGCACTGCGGTGTGTTGGCGGCCGACGGCTCGGTGGACAACGACGCGACCCTTGAGGCGTACGCGCGGATGGCCGTGGTGCAGGCCGACGCGGGTGTGCACATGGTCGGGCCGAGCGGGATGATGGACGGTCAGGTCGGGGCGATCCGGCGGGCGTTGGACGACGCCGGGTACCTGGACGTGGCGATCCTGGCCTACAGCGCGAAGTACGCGTCGGGCTTCTTCGGCCCGTTCCGCGAGGCGGTCGAGTCGACGCTGGAGGGCGACCGGAACACCTACCAGCAGGACGCGGCCAACTCCGACGAGTCGGTGCGCGAGGTGCTGCTGGATGTGGCCGAGGGCGCGGACCTGGTGATGGTCAAGCCGGCGATGTCGTACCTGGACGTGGTGCGGCGGATCGCGGACGAGGTGCACGTGCCGGTGGCGGCGTACCAGGTCAGCGGCGAGTACGCGATGGTCGAGGCGGCGGCGGTGAACGGCTGGATCGACCGGGACCGGGTGATCCTGGAGACGCTGACGTCGATCAAGCGGGCGGGGGCCTCGTCGATCCTGACGTATTGGGCGACCGAGGTGGCGCGGCGGGTGCGGTAGGGGACCACTCGTTCGGGTGGCGGGCGGCCGAGGAGCGTTTGCGCGACTCGGGTGACTCGTACGGTTGTCGGGAACTTGTTCGTTACCGGCGACCGTGACCCACGCTGGGGTGAGGAGGTGTTTCCGGATGGCGAGTGCGACGCATGAGCCGATGGTGACTACTTCACCGTCCGGTGACCTCGATGAGTGTCTGTGGCAGATCTGGAAGACGATGACTCTGCCCGAGGGACTCCGTGCCGAGATCATCGAAGGGGCCATCGCGGTGTCTCCCACGGGTTCCCGTCGGCATGGGAAGCTTGCGAACCGACTTCGGGACGCGTTCAAGGAACACTTGGATGCGGACGGGGCGTTCGCCGCCTATCAGGACATCAATGTCATCCATCGCGGCAAGGTGTACATCCCCGACGTCTTCGTGGCTCCCGAGGATGTGGACGAGGCGCCGGACTCCGAAGGGCTCGGGGTGACGGCCTCGGGTGTGGTTCTCGTAGCCGAGATCGTCTCGCCCGGACGGGAGGCCGCGGAACGGGATCGGGAGCGCAAGCTTCGTGCCTACGCCGAGGCCGGCATCGATGTCTATGTGATCGTCGACGACTTCGATGGCGACGGGGTTGTCACGGTGCTGTGTTACCCGGAGGCGGCCAAGAGCGAGTACCGCATGTCGATGCGGGCGGTCTACGGGACGGCGGTCACGATTCCGGAGGGGCCGCTGAAGGGCTTCACGATCGGTCCGGAGATCACGGCGCGCTGAGTCGGGGTCAGGGGCGTAGGCGGGTCAGGGCCGCCGGGGGCAGGTGGCGGGCCAGGACGGTCAGGGCCGCGGTGACTTGGGCGAGGACCTGTTCGTCGGTGGTGGCGAGGGCCCGGGTCAGGGCGTCCTCGATGCCGGCGGCGCGGACTTCGGCGACCCTGGCGGACGGGGTCGCGGCCGTGCGGACCAGGATGCGGCGGCGGTCGGTGGGGTCCTGGGTGGTTTCGATCGAACCGGTTTCCTTGAGGCGGGCCACGGCGGTGGAGACCTGGCTTTGGGGGAGGCCGGTGCGGCGGGCGATCTCGCCGATGGCGCTGTCGGGGTGGGCGGCGATGTCGCTCAGGGCGATCAGGATCGGGCGCACGCTGCCGGGGTGAGGGGCGGTGCCGACCTGGGGGGCGGGTAGGGCGTCCTCGCCGATCTTCATGAGGGTGCGGCCGAGGAGGAAGAGGTCGACGGGGGTCATCGGGGTCATGGGATTCAGGGGGGTGGGGGACGTCATGGGCAGATAGTACATCGGAAAAGATGTATCGATCTTGATGTATCTAGTTCGATGGATTATGTTGCGGTCATGGGTGGGTGGCGGATCGGTGCCGCCTGCGACGACTTCCCGGGGGGATTCTCGTGACCGCGACTGCTGGTGCTGTTTTGTCCGTGCCGGGTGCGGAGCTGTACTACGAAGTGCGGGGCTCCGGGCCGCTGTTGCTGATCGGGGAGAGCGGGGAGGGGGACGCCGGGCGCAGTGTGGACATGGTCGATCGGCTGGCGGCCGACCACACCGTGGTGACCTACGACCGGCGTGGGCTTTCCCGGAGTACGTTGACGGACCCGGCGGCGCCGGTGAGCATCGGAGACCACGCCGACGACGTGGCGCGGCTGTTGGTCGAGGTCGCCGATGGGCCGGCGATGATGCTGGGGCTCAGCATGGGCGGGTTGATCGGGCTGCGGGTGGCGGCGACTCGGCCGGAGTTGCTGCACACGTTGATCGCCCACGAGCCGGTCGCGCCGTGGTTGCTCTCCGATGCGGAACGCGACGCGCATCGGGGTGAGTTGAGCGCGATCCGGGAGGTGCATGCGCGGGCCGGGATGGGTGGTGCGTTTCCTGCGATCACGGCTCACCTGGGCATCGAGCCGGGTGTGGAGGAGCGTGAGCCGGATCTGACCGCGCAGCCGATGAGCGCGCGGCGGATGGCGAACTTCGATTTCTTCATCGGGCGGGAGTTTCCGGCGGTGGTGGACGACGTGCTGTCGCCGGATCTGGTGCGCTCGTCGGCGACGCGCATGATCCCCGGGGTGGGGGCGACCACGGGGCGGCGGGTGTTCACGCGGCGGTGTGCGGTGGCGCTGGAGGGGGTCGTCGGGGTTGCGGCGGCGGTGTTCCCGGGTGGGCACAACGGCAATCTGACGCATCCGCGGGCGTTTGCGGCGGCGGTGCGGGGGGTGTTGGGGGGCGTGGCCGGCTGAGGTGGGTGGGTGAGTGAGGTGGCCGGCCGATGTGGGTGGGTCGGATCGGTGGGGCTGGGCTGGGGGGCGGATCGGTGGGGCTGGGCTGGGCTGGGGGGCGGCCCGGTTGGGTTGGACTGGTGGGGCGGGCCGTTGGGTTGGGCCGGTGGGTCACTCGTATGTGGGATTTTCGGGGGTTCGTTCGGGGTGGGTCGGTGGGTCGGGTCAACCTTGCGCCATGGCCGACTCTCGGGTTGTGGCGCGATTCCTGGTGGTGGCGTGTGTGTGCTTGCCGGCCGTCGGGGGCTGCGGTTCGGCGGCGGGGGCCGAGGGGTGTGGGCGGCGGGCGGGCGCCGTGGTCGAGGCCGGTGGGGGTTCGGGCGGGGCGGGGTGTGGGGTGCGGGTCGGGTGGACGGGCGTCGGGTACGCGCCGGCGGGTGCGGGCGGCGACCGGGGTCGGGGTGACGGAGGCGCGGCGGTACGGGTCGAGGGCGTGGGTAAGCCGCCGACGAAACCGGCGCATCCGCGACCGCCTCGGCCGCCGGCGACCAAGCCCCCGAAGCCGCCTGCGCCGAAGCCGCCGGTGTTGGGGGTGGTGGGGCCGGCGGGGGTGCGGCCGGTGATGACGAAGCTGGCGGGGGTGAGGCCGGTGATGACGAAGCCGGCGGGGGTGAGGCCGTTGGAGCCGAGGCCGTCGGAGTCGGGGCCGCCGGGGGCGAAGGTGCCGGGGGTGAGGCCGGCTGCGTTGCAGGTGGGTGTGGGGTCGGTGGGTGGCGGGGGTGGGGGAGAGCTCGATTGGCCGGTTGAGCGTGGCGGTTCGGCGGTGGACTCGGGTGGTGGGGGCTCGGGTGGTTCGGGGGGCGGGGCCGGGCGTTCTGTGGTGGATCGGCCGTTCGGGTCGGGGTGGCGGGTGGTTGCTTCGCGGGAGAGGGCGGCGCCGGGGCAGCGGGCCGAGGTGGTGGGTTTGGGCGACGTTGCCGGTGGTGGGCAGAAGGTGGCGGGGGCGGGGCGGTGGCCGTTTGTTGCGTCGGCCGTGGATGCCGGGGTACGGGGGGAGGTCGGTGTGCCGGGGGGCGGCGAGTCGGTTCGGGCGGGCGGGTGGGTGTGTCCGATGGTGGATGGGCTGCGGGTGGGTGGGGTGGTGGAGTGGGCGGTTTTCGGGTTTGTGGTCGGGGTTGTGTTCGCTTTGGGGATCGGGATCGGGATCGGGTCGGTGGGCTTGCGGCGCTCTTGATGGGTGGGGATGTCGTCCGGGCTTGACGGCTAATGGTGTTAGCCGGATGATGGACGCAGGCGGCTAACATCGTTAGCCACAGGCGGGTGGAGGCGGCATGAGCACCATCGTGGGCACGGGAATCCGCGGTTCGGCGGCGCTTCGGTGGACGCGGCGCGGCGCGTGGGGTGTACTGGCGCTGTTTTTGGCGGCGTTCGCGGTGTTCGAGAGCGTGAAGTATGGCTTCGCCACTTCTGCGGCGGCGTTGGTCTTCTTCGTACTGCCCGACCTGACCATGTTCGTCGGAGCCGGCGACGCGCTGCGGGACGGCACGCACGAGCGGGGTCGGCTGCAGGCGCGCGCGGTGCCGTTCTACAACGCGTTGCACCGGGCCTGGGTCCCGCTGATCGTGCTGGTCGGCTACTCCGTCGGGCCGATCGAGTGGCCGCCGCTGTTCACCGCCGGCCTCGGCTGGCTCACCCACATCGCGATGGACCGTGCCGCCGGGTACGGACTGCGCACTCCCGAAGGGTTCCGTAAGCATGTCTGACGTTTCGTACGTTTCCGCTCCTCCGGTCGGCGGTCGGGCGCGGGAGATCGTGGCCGCCGCGCGGGAACTCCTGGAGGGGGAGGGGCCGGAGGCGGTGTCGATGCGGCGGATCGCGGAGCGGATCGGGATCAAGGCGCCGTCGTTGTACAAGCACTTCGCGGACAAGTCCGCGGTGGAGAGCGCGTTGATCGCGCAGGCGATGGCGGAATTGGCGGAGGCACTGGAGGCCGCGGAGGCCGGGTCGGCCGGGGCGGGGGGCTCGGCGGGGTCGGCGGCGGGGGGTTCGCGGCTGGAACGGATCACGGCGTTGGCGGGGGCGTATCGGGCCTACGCGCTTGCGCATCCGGATCTGTATCGGTTGATGAGTGGGCAGCCGTTGGATCGTGCCGCGTTGCCGTCGGGGCTGGAGGAGCGGGCGGCGGCGCCGTTGATGCGGGCGGTGGGGGGCGATCACGACGCTGCGCGGGCCGTGTGGGGGTTTGCGCACGGGATGGTCTCGCTGGAGTTGGCGGGTCGGTTTCCGCCGGGGGCGGACCTCTCGGGGGCGTGGGCCAGGGGCTGCGGGGCCTTTGCGGGGTGAACCCGGCTTGGCCGACGGCTCTCCTGCGCGAGCCGGTCCGGGCCCTTGGCCTCAAACGCCGGCCGGGCTGATGGAGCACTTGGCCGGTTCGGTGTTGCTTGGCTTGGGTGGCCTCAAGCGCCGGCCGGGCTGAGTGGGGTTGGCCGGTGTGGTGGATGGGCCTGAAGCGGGGGCCGGGCTGATGGGGCTCTTGGCCGGTTGCGCATTGCTTGGGTGGGGTGGCCTCAAGCGCCGGCCGGGCTGAATGGGGTCGGCCGATGTGGTGGATGGGCCTGAAGTGCCGGCCGGGCTGATGGGGCTCTTGGCCGGTTGCGCATTGCTTGGGTGGGGTGGCCTCAAGCGCCGGCCCGGCTGAGTGGGGTTGGCCGGTGTGGTGGATGGGCCTGAAGCGGGGCCGGGCTGATGGGGCTCTTGGCCGGTTCGGTGTTGCTTGGCTTGGGTGGCCTCAAGCGCCGGCCGGGCTGAGTGGGGTTGGCCGATGTGGTGGATGGGCCTGAAGCGGGCGCCGGGCTGATGGGGCTCCTGGCCGGTTGCGCATTGCTTGGGTGGGGTGGCCTCAAGCGCCGGCCGGGCTGATGGTGGCCGGTTGGGCATTGCTTGGCTGAGGCGGTCTCGAACGCCGGCCGGGCTGGCTGGCCTGGTCGATGTGGTGCATCGCTTCAAGCGCCGGCCGGGCTGGGTGGGGGTGGTGTGGTGTATCGGCTTCGAGCGGCGGCCGAGTTGGTGGGGTTCCTGGCCGGTTCGGTGTTGCTTGGCTGGGGTGGCTTCAAGCGCCGGACGGGCTGGGTGGGGGTGGTGTGGTGTATCGGCTTTGAGCGGCGGGCCGGGTTGAGGGGCTCTTGGTCGGTGGGGTGTTGCTTGGCTGGGGTGGGCTTGAGTGCCGGCCGGGTTGGGTGGCTTGGTCGGGGTGGTGGATCGGCTTTGAGTGGGGCCGGGTTGGCTTGGGTGGCTTTGGGGTGGGGGCTTTGACAGGGTGCGGTGGCCACCTTGGCGGCCGTTGGGGTCAGGGGTGGTTGGGGCAGGGGGAGGCGTTGGATTTTTTGGTGGGGCGGGGGGATGGGGAGTGGTAGACGAGGTTGTTTTCGGTCCAGGACTTGTATGTGCGTAGTGGGCGGCATGGGACCGGGCCGAGGGAGCGGCCTGTGGCTATTTCGAAGGTGGCCTTGTGGGCCGGGCAGGTGAGGTGTTCGTTGGTCAGGGTGCCTCTGGAGAGGATGGCGCCGGCGTGGGGGCAGCGGTCCTCGAAGACGTGGACCGTGTCGCCGTGGCGCAGGATCGCGACCGGGGGGCTGGTGCCGACTCGGGTCGGGACGCCTTCGGGGAGGCTCGCGAGCGGGCCCAGGCACACGGGTGGGCGCTCCCGGCGGAAGGGTGACATCGTGCCCCCGGGGTTGGCGGTATCGCCCCAGGTTAGGCAGTACGGCCTTGCTTCGCCAGTATGCGATCAAGGTCGCCGAGATCCGGTTGTGATCCGCGTGACCACGCGAAGTCTTTCTTCCCGCAAAGCTTCTGACGTACCGTCAGGTCAATGCCCCGGGGCTTCGGCTTCGCCATGCCCCGGCGACGTACCCCGGCCCCGGCTTTCCGCGCGGAGGACACGTGTCTGACCCGATCTACGACGCCACCACTCTCTGGGAGCTGGTGGAGCGCCGCGCGGCGGCGTCTCCCGATGTACCCATGCTGCTCGACCCGGAGGACCGCAGGGTCACCTTCGGTGGGTTCAAGGCGTGGGCCGAGCGCGTGGCCGCGGGCTTCCACGCGCTCGGCGTCACCGCCGGGACCCGTGTGACCTGGCAGTTGACCACGCGGATCGAGTCCATCGTGGTCTCGTTCGCGCTCGCCCGGCTCGGCGCGGTGCAGAACCCGATCATCCCGTTCTACCGGGAGAAGGAGGTCGGGTTCTGTCTGCGGCAGACCGGGGCCGAGTTCTTCCTGTGTCCGCGCGAGTGGAAGGGCTTCGACTTCGTCGGCATGGGTGAGGCGCTGGCCAAGGAGCTGAGCCCGGCGCCGCGCGTCATGGTCGCCTACGACGAGCTGCCCGAGGGCGACCCGGCCGACCTGCCGCCCGCGCCGACCGACGGCGACGAGGTGCGTTGGCTCTACTACACCTCCGGGACCACGTCCGACCCGAAGGGCGTCCAGCACAGCGACTCGACGCTGCTCGCGGGCGGCAAGGGGCTGGCCGTCGCGCTGGACATGTCGCCGAGCGACATCGGCTCGATCGCGTTCCCGTACGCGCACATCGCGGGCCCGGACTACATCGTCACCGTGCTCGCCTCGGGCTTCCCGGCGGTGATCGTGGAGAACTTCGACCCGGCGGGCGTGGTGCCGGTGTACAAGCGGCTCGGCGTCACCATGGTCGGCGGCTCGACCGCGTTCTATGTCGCGTTCCTGAACGAGCAGCGCAAGCAGCCCGGCGAGAAGATCATCCCGACCCTGCGGATCGTCTCCGGCGGCGGCGCGCCCAAGCCGCCGGAGCTGGTCGGCGAGGTGCGCGACGAGATGCGGGCGATCCTGTGCCACGGGTACGGGATGACCGAGTCGCCGATGATCGCCCAGGGCGGACCGTACGACTCCGAGGACCAGCGCTCGTACACCGAGGGCAAGCCGGTCAGCGGCATCGAGGTGCGCATCGCGCGGGCGGACGGCTCCGTCGCGGACACCGGCGAGGAGGGCGAGGTCCGGCTGCGTGGGCCGATGGTGTTCAAGGGGTACACCGACCCCGCGCTGACCGCCGACGCGTTCGACGAGGACGGCTTCTTCCGCACCGGCGACCTGGGCCGACTGCGCGCCGACGGGCACCTCTCGCTGACCGGTCGGCTCAAGGACGTGATCATCCGCAAGGGGGAGAACATCTCCGCGCGCGAGATCGAGGACCTGCTGTTCGCCCACCCGAAGGTCGCCGACGCGGCGGTGATCGGCCTGGTCGACCGCGAGCGCGGAGAGCGGGTCTGCGCCGTGGTGGAGCGCCAACCGGGTGAATCCGACCTGGAATTCGCCGAGATGGTCGGCTACCTGCGCGAGGCCGGGCTGATGACGCAGAAGATCCCGGAGCAATTGGAACTGGTCGACGCGCTGCCGCGGAACGAGACGCTGCGCAAGGTGTTGAAGTTCAAGCTGCGCGAGGAGTACGACAAGAAGCCCTGGACGCCCCGGCGCTGACCGCCGATTCGGCCTTCCAGGCCACCCCGAACCGCTGCTGATGCCCCGTCACCGGATTGGTGACGGGGCATCAGGGGTCAGGCCCAGGCGGCCAGTACGGCGTCGACCGTGGTGATCGTCGCGATCGCGTTGAAGGTGTTGGCGAGTACGGCTTCGGCGTATTCGGGAGGGAATCCGGCCACCGCCTCGCGCGGTACGACGAATTGGAATCCCGCGTTCACCGCGTCCATCGCGAAGTTGAGCATGCCGACGTTGAGCGAGACGCCGACGCCCACGACGGTACGCACGCCCAGGTTCCGCAGTACGGCGGCCAGTCCGGTGTCGGCCATCGGGCCGAGTCCGTGGTAGCGGGAAAGCACCAGGTCGGAGGGGTGGACGGTGATCCCGTCGGCCACCGCGGCGGCGTCCGAGCCGGGGGCCAGGAGCACCGGCGCCTTGGCCGCGGCGCCGAACATCCGGGCGTTGGTGTTGGCGCCCCGGCCGTCCGGGCGGCGCACCGCCAGGCAGTGCACGACCGGGACTTGGGCCCGGCGGGCGGCCTTGGCGAGCCGATCGACGGCCGGAATCAGCCCCCCGGTGTGCGCGGTCAGCGCGGGGAACACCGCCTGCGTGCCGATCACTCCGTTCTGGCATTCCTGGGTGATCAACGCGGTGTGTCCGGGGTCGATCAGTTCTTCGAGACGCAGGGCCATCCGTGATTCTCCTGACGTTGAGTCAGCTTGTGGTTCCCTCCGCCCAGAGATTACGCTAAATCTGACGGTCCATCAGATTTAGTGAGCGGGAGGGGCCGATGAGCACCAACCAGCCCGGGCAGGCTGCCACACAGTCCGGAAACTCCTTCGGTGAACTGCCGAAGATCATCAGCGTCGATGACCATGTCATCGAGCCGGCACACCTGTTCGAGCGCTGGTTGCCGAAGAAGTACCACGAGCGCGGCCCGAAGCCGGTCACCACGGGCATCGGTCAGCTGGAGTACACCGGGGCGAGTTACAAGATCACCACCGATCCCAACGGCCCACCGGCCGACTGGTGGTTCTACGAGGACCTGCGCTTCCCGTACAAGCGCAACATCGCCGCCGTCGGCTTCAGCCGGGACGAGATGACCCTCGAAGGCATCACGCGCGGCGAGATGCGCCCCGGACTGTACGACCCGGCCGAGCGGCTGAAGGACATGGACGTCAACCATGTCGAGGCCTCGCTGTGCTTCCCGACCTTCCCGCGGTTCTGCGGCCAGACCTTCTCGGAGGCCGCGGACAAGGAGGTCGCGCTCGCGTGCGTGCGCGCCTACAACGACTGGATGGTCGAGGAGTGGTGCGGCGACTCCGGCGGGCGGCTCATCCCGCTGATCATCATCCCGCTGTGGGACGTGCAGCTCGCCGTCGAGGAGATCAAGCGCAATCGCGCGCGCGGGGTCACCGCCGTGTGCTTCTCGGAGATCCCGGCCTTCCTCGGCCTGCCCAGCATCCACACCGGCTACTGGGACCCGTTCTTCGAGACCTGCGCCGATCTGGGCGTGACGATCAACATGCACATCGGCTCGTCCTCGACGATGCCGGCCGCCTCGCCGGACGCGCCGGCGGCGGTCCAGGCGTCGCTGAGCTTCAACAACGCGATGGCCTCGATGGCCGACTTCATCTTCGCGGGCATCCCGGCGCGGTTCCCGAAGATCAAGCTGGCCTACTCCGAGGGGCAGATGGGCTGGATCCCGTACGCCCTGGAGCGCATGGACGACGTGTGGCTGGAGCACCGGGCCTGGGCGGTCACCGGCGAGGTGTTGCCCGAGGCGCCGTCGTACTACTTCCGGCGGAACATGTTCGCCTGCTTCTTCCGGGACCGGCACGGGGTCAACTCGCTCGATGTGATCGGCGAGGACAACGTCACGTTCGAGACCGACTACCCGCACGTCGACTCCACGTGGCCGCACACGAAGAAGATCGCCGAGGAGCATCTGGCGGGGCTGGGGGCGGAGACCGTTTACAAGATCATCCGGGGCAATGCGATTCGGATGCTCGATCTTGATTTCGATCGGGATCGGGTGGGTGCGGCGGGGGCTTGAGGCATCTGATCGCTGCGGGCTGCGGGCTGCTGCGGGTCGGTGTGGTTTGGCTCGGTTCGATTCGGGTCGGTTCGGTTCTTCGGTACGGACGTGCCGCGTGGTCATGGCAGTGGCTCGCGGTGCGGTGGTAGGGGGCGGCTCGTCGAACTTCTCGGCGGGCCGCTTCCGAGGTATTCGACGTGGGTCGGTCCTCGGTACGGCGTCGGTCTTCTACACCAGAGGGGCCTGGAATGAGTGGGATCTGCGAGGGGCGCGTCGTCATCGTCACCGGTGCCGGCGGCGGCATCGGGCGCGAGCACGCGCTGGCATTCGCCCGCGAGGGTGCGCACGTGGTGGTCAACGACATCGGTGCCTCGCGCCAGGGCGACGGGCGTTCGCTCGGCCCGGCCCAGCAGGTCGTGGCCGACATCGAGGCTCTGGGCGGCAAGGCGGTGGTCAACGCGGACGACGTCGCCGACTGGGCGGGCGCCGAGCGCCTGGTGCGGACCGCCATCGACACGTTCGGCCGGCTGGACGTGGTGGTCAACAACGCGGGCTTCCTGCGTGACCGCATGCTCGTCTCGCTGGGCGAGGACGAGTTCGACGCGGTGATCCGGGTGCACCTCAAGGGGCACTTCGCGGTGATGCGGCACGCCGGCGCGTACTGGCGGGCCCAGGCGAAGGCGGGCGTCGAGGTCGACGCGCGGCTGATCAACACCACCTCGGGCGCGGGGCTGATGGGCTCGGTCGGACAGGGCAACTACGCGGCGGCCAAGGCCGGGATCACCTGCCTGACCCAGATCGCCGCGGTGGAGATGGGCCGCTACGGGGTGACGGCCAACGCGATCGCGCCGGCCGCGCGCACCCGGATGACCGAGGAGGCCATGCCGGACCTGGTGCGCAAGCCCGAGGACGGCGGCTTCGACTTCTACGACCCGGCGAACGTGTCGCCGCTGGTGGTCTGGCTCGGCTCGACCCAGTCGCGGGAGGTGACGGGGCGGGTCTTCGAGGTCGAGGGGGACAAGGTCTCCGTCGCGATCGGATGGCAGCACGGTCCCGAGGCCACGGCGGGCCGGCGGTGGGAGCCGGCCGAGCTGGGGCCGGTGGTGGCGAAGCTGCTCGACGAGGCGCCGACGCCGACTCCGGTGTACGGGGCCTGAGTTCGGCGGAGCCGCTGCGGTCGGGCCGCTGCGGTCGGGTCGATGCGGCGGGTTGCTTCGGTCGGTCGCTGCGGTCGGACGCCTCGGTTCGGCCGCCTTCGTTCGCTTTTTCGTTTGCCCGTTCCCAGTTCGACAGGGAGTCGACGACCATGGACCTGCGGTACACCGAGGCCGAGGAGGGCTTTCGCGCCGAATTGCGCGCGTGGCTCGATCAGGCCATCCCGTTGCTGCCACCCAAGCCCGATCGCAACGACTGGCCCGGGCGGCGCGCCTACGACACGGCGTGGCAGCGGTTGTTGTTCGACGCCGGATACGCGGGTCTGCACTGGTCGGTGGAGGCCGGCGGCAAGGGCGCCACGCCCACCGAGCATCTGATCTTCCTGGAGGAGACCGAGCGGGCCGGCACGCCCTACGTGGGGGCGAACTTCGTCGGCCTGCTGCACGCGGGGCCGACGATCGATGCGGCCGGCACGGACGAGCAGCGGCGGCGGTATCTGCCGGGGATCCTGCGCGGCGACGACGTGTGGTGCCAGGGCTTCTCCGAGCCGGGAGCGGGCAGCGACCTCGCCTCGCTGCGTACCCGGGCGGTGCGGGACGGCGACGACTACGTGGTCAACGGTTCGAAGATTTGGACCTCGCACGCCGAAGTGGCCGACTACTGCGAGATGTTGGTGCGCACCGACCCGGACGCGCCCAAGCACAAGGGCATCACCTGGTTGATCGTGCCGATGGACACGCCGGGGATCACCATCCGGCCGTTGGAAACGGTGATGGGGACCTCGGAGTTCGCCGAGGTGTTCTTCGACGACGTACGGGTGCCGGTGGCCAACCGGGTGGGCGAGGAGAACGACGGCTGGCGGGTCACCATGGTCACCCTGTCGTTCGAGCGCGGCACCGCGTTCGTCAGCGAAGTGGTTGCGTGTCAGCGGCTGTTGCGCGAACTGGCGGCACTGGCCAAGAAGGTGACGCGGCGTCAGGCCACTGCCTGGGACGATGTCGCATTGCGGCGCGAACTGGGCCATCTGACCGCCGAGTTCGAGGCGCTGTGGGCGCTGACCAAGTGGAACGTCTCCGAGGCGCAGCGGTCCGGGGTGCCCGGGGTCGGCGGCTCGGTGTTCAAGCTGCGGTTCTCCGAGACGAAGCAGAAGGTGTACGAACTCGCGCACCGGCTGCTCGGGCGGGCCGCCCTGGCGGTGGACGACGTCGCGGGACTGCCGGGCGCGACGCTGATGGACGAGCGGCTGTCGTCGCTGTCGTACACGATCGCGGCGGGTACGTCGCAGATTCAGCGCAACATCGTGGGCGAGCGCATCCTCGGTCTGCCGAAGGAACGGTGAGCGGGGTCGTGGGATTTCGGCCGGGGCTGAGCGAGAAGGTGGTCGGGACATGGATTTCCAGCTGAGCGAGGACCAGCGCGATCTGCGGTCCGGGGTACGGGAGTTCTGCGAGGGCCGGTTCGACCGGGAGCGGATGCGGGCGCTGGTGGACACCGCGCCGGTGCCCGGCATGGTGGATCGGGCGTTGTGGCGGGAACTGGCCGAGACCGGGTTCTTCTCGCTGCGGATCGCCGAGGAGGCGGGCGGGGTCGGACTCGGGGTGGCCGAGGCGGCGCTGGTGTACGAGGAGGCCGGGCGGGTGTTGTTGCCCGGGCCGCTGGTGGCCACGCATCTGGCAGCGTCGTTGCCGGGACGGCTGGGTGAGGACGCGGCTGCGGGCGACGCGGTGGTCGGGCTGATCGAGGGCGACTCGTGGCCGCTGCTCGTGGAGCATTTGGACGCGCTGGACTGCCTGTTGGTGCTGACGGACGAGGGCATCCGGCGGGTGGATCCGGCGTCGGTGCGGGGGGCGCCGGTCGCGCATCCGGTGGATCCGTTCACGCCGGTGACGGCGGTGGACGAGCTGCCGGGCGGCGAGGTGGTGGCCGACGCGCGGGTCGCGGAGGAGTGGCGGCGGGTCGGGGCGGTGCTCACGGCTGCGCTGCAACTGGGCATCGCGGGGCGGCTGACCGAGTTGGCCACGCAGTATGCGAAGGAGCGCGAGCAGTTCGGGCGGGTGATCGGGGGCTTCCAGGCGGTCAAGCACCTGTGTGCGGACATGCTGGTGCGGACCGAGATCGCGCGGGCGGCGGTGTACGCGGCGGCGGTGACGCTGGACGATCCGGCGGTGGGCGACGCCGAGGTCGCGGTGTTGACGGCGAAGGTGATGGCGGACGACGCGGCGACGCGCAATGGCAAGGACGCGACGCAGGTGTATGGGGGGATGGGGTTCACCTGGGAGGTGGACGTGCATCTGTATGTGAAGCGCTCGTGGGTGCATGCGACGCAGTTCGGGGCGGCGGAGGAGAACGAGGCGGCGCTGGCGGCGACGCTTTAGCGGTGCTCGGGTCGGGGGTTGGCCGCCGTTGGGGTTCGGTTGGGTTGGGGTGGCCTCAAGCGCCGGCCGGGCTGGATTGGGTTTTGAGCGTTTGGTCGGCCGAACCCCGACCCCGACCAACGCTTGAAACCCCAACCACGGCCGGGCTGGAGTTGGTTGGGTCGGGGGCGGTTTGCCGATGCTGCGGCCTCAGGCGTGGGGGGAGCGTTTGATGTGGACGATGTCGTGGTCGTGGGCGACGGTGAAGCCGGTTCCGGTTGGGTCGGCGAAGTGTTCGAGGACGTACTGTTCGAGGGCTTTTTGGGTGGGGCGGGTTTCTCGTTGGGCCAGGTCCGGGACGTTGGCCATGAACTCGGCCACCGCGAGGGTGTCGGCGAGGTTGTCGGAGTGGAAGCGGACCGGGACGGTTTCGAGGGTGCAGGACTCGACCAGGTCTTCGTGGCCGGCCTGAAGCGCGCTTGCCGTTGGCGCCAGGTCGAAGCGGATGTCGAAGAAGTGCCGGACCAGGCGCATGCATTCGTTGTCGGGGTTTTGTAGGGCGAGGACCAGTTCGCCGCCCGGTCGGACCCAGCGGAGCATCCGGCGCACCGTGGGCAGATATTGCGACTCGGGCAGGAAGTAGAACATGTGCGAGCACAGGGCGAAGTCGGCGAGGGCGGGCGGCTCGGCCGTCTCGACGGGGTCGCTCAGCACCTCCGCCTCCGGGTAGGCGAGGCGGAGGGCGTCGCGCATGTACTTGCTCGGTTCGATGGCGATGGTGCGCTCGAAGCGACGGCCCAGGTATCTCGTGGTCGCTCCGGAGCCCGCCCCGATGTCCAGGAACACCGCGTGGCGGGGCAGCTGTTCGACCAGGGCGAGCAGGTGGGCGTGGGTGACCGCCTTTTCGTCCGATCCGGCGAGGAAGAGCTCGAAGGCTCTGCGGTAGTCGTCGGTGGTCACGTCGAGGACGCGGATCGGGTCGTCGGACGCATGGGCTTGGGACGCTGGCAACGCCATGTCGGTTCGGCCTCCCGGTGTGGAACACCCGCTGATCGCTCTGTCGTTGCCGGTCGCTGTGTGTCCGGCGCGGACTACGCTACGGGATGTTCGCGCGGGTCCGTGGTCTTCGGGCGGCGGCGGGTCGGCCACCGGCAGGCGCGGCCGGTCGCGGTGGCGTCGCTGTCCGGGGACATGTCCGGCACGGCTCGGATCTCGACCGGGGTGCCGTCGATGGAGCGGGTCGAGGTGGCGGGGGTGCCGACGCCGGGGACGGTGTGCAGGGCACGGGAGACGGCGTCCGCCGCGGCGGCGTCGGTGGGGAACGGGCGGCCCGAGGCGGCGTTTGCCGGGCCTGCCCTTGGTTTCAGCTTCGGCGTGCGCGCGTGGCGGCGGTCACCAGGTCGACCTGCTTGCGGACGAGGGCTTCGTCCGGGGCCTGGGGCGTGGCGCCGGTGAGGTTGACGTGGGTGATTTGGATCAGTGTGCTGTCCACCCGAACCAGGACGACGGAGTGCGCCCATGCCCTGCCGGTGTCGTCGACCCGGGTGACCGTCTCCATGGCCATGCTGTCGTCACCCACGCGGGGTCGGGCGAGTTCGCGTGCGGTTACCCGACTGGACATGTCGTCCTTCTCGTACCGCTCGTCCGGGCATCGGGGAAGCAACTCCCGGACCGCCGGAAGGACCCGCTGCGCGTCGTCGACCGACAGGGACGTCAACCCGGAGCCCAGGATCGCGTACGCCTTGCCACCGGGGGCTGGGTCCCGGGCCACGATCGAGGCCGCGCCCAGGACGGGGTAGATCCCCGAGGACGGGTTGCTCAGGGCGGACAGGCGCTCGCAGCCGACGGACTCGGCGTCCTCGTCTTTGCTGTGGCCGGTGTCGATGATGCTCGGCCAGCCCTCGGGCATGTCCGTCTTCGCGAGGAGGAGACGCTTCAGCTCGCTCGTCGACGAAGGGGCGCCGGATTCGGGCGGGGTCGTGCGTGTGGACGGCGTCGTGGTGGCGGTGACGCCGGGTGTTTGCGGGGACGTGTCGCGGGCGACCTTCTCGGCCGACCCGCCGCATGCCGTGGTGGTGGCCAGGAGGGTGAGCGTGAGCAGGCCGGTCACACTGCGCGGGCGCAGACGTATCAAGGGAAGGACCTCCGCGAGGAATGACAGACGGGGTGAGGCCGGTTCGGGGTGGCGGGTGCCGCATTGGTCGATCACGCCCGCCGTTCGCTTCGCGAACCGCCTTGCCGATCCACCGGGTCCGATGCCTCTGAGCGGCAGGTTATCGCCTGCGACACCTCCCCCACGACCCGGTTTTCGACGGCAACGCGCCGGGCCCGGGTACGGTCGGCTGATTCTCCTCGGCTCGTGCGTTTGGGCTGGTCAGGTGGCGGATCCATTGACACTTCCGGAATCCGGGGTTATTTCTGACTGGTCGTCAGATCAACCTCGGCAGCAGGGAGCCAGTCATGGAGCGCGACTTCGAGGGCCGGGGCGGGGCGGTGGTGGTCGTCGGGGCCGGGGGCGGGATCGGGGCCGCGATCTGCCGCATGTTCGCCGAGCGGGGCGCGGACCTGGCGGTGACCTATCGCAACGGGGCCGCGGCGACCGAGGCCGTGGCCGAGGAGGCGCGGGTCGGGTACGGCCGGAGGGCTCGGGCGTGGCGGGTCGACCTGACCGACGCGGATGCGGTGGCGGCGTTCGTGGCGGAGGCGGCGGCGGAGTTCGGCGGAGTGCATACGGTGGTGTACGCGGCCGGGCCGCACGTACCGATGGTGCATCTGAGTCGGGTCACGCCGGCGCAGTACCGCGAGCAACTGGACGGCGACGCCGCCGCGTTCTTCAACCTGGTGCATCCGTCGCTGCCGCACCTGCGCGCGGCGGGCAACGGCAGCCTGGTCGCGGTCACCACGGCGGCCACCAGCCGGTTCCCGGTGCGGGACGGCCTGTCGTCCTGTACGAAGAGCGCGGTCGAGGCCATCGTGCGCGGCATCGCGGCCGAGGAGGGTCGTTTCGGGGTGCGGGCCAACTGCGTCGGGCCGGGCATGCTCACCGACGGCATGGCGGCGCGGCTGATCGACAGCGGCGACCTCGACGACCGGGCGCTGGACGTCGCCCGCCGGAACATCCCGCTGCGGCGCTTCGGCGGTGCGACGGACATCGCCGAAGCCGTCTGCTTCCTGGCCTCCGACCGGGCGGGCTTCATCAGCGGCCAGAAGCTGGACGTGGACGGCGGCTACGGCGTCTGAGTTTCGGGCGGCTTGGCGGGCCGTCTCGGCTTGTGGTGTGGGTGCCTCGCACACCCGGGTG
Organism: Embleya australiensis; assembly: GCF_051903075.1. Classification (NCBI taxonomy): domain Bacteria; kingdom Bacillati; phylum Actinomycetota; class Actinomycetes; order Kitasatosporales; family Streptomycetaceae; genus Embleya; species Embleya australiensis. The sequence goes on along the minus strand of NZ_CP182422.1, from coordinate 3,338,502 downwards.
CGACATCCGTCGGGCGGTGTGCGGCAGGGCCGCGCGGGAGGGTCCTTCCTTCCGGCGGACGCGGTCGGAATCGCCGCTCGAATCGCCCGTCGAATCGCCGCTCGACGCATGCCGATTCCACTACGCTTGGCAATCATCCGAGAGCACTGGGTGATCTCGGAGAGGTCGTCGTCCCTGCCTGCTCGGCCTTCCGGTTCGCCGAACCACCGCTCACGGCCCCGTAGTTCCAGGCGAGAGACCGATGGAGAGGCATTTCCCATGGCTCAGGCGCATTTCGCGTTCCGACAGAGGTCGGAGCCCGAGGAGTTCATCATCGAACTCACCGACGACGCCAAGATCGCGCACGCCAGGAAGATCCTGCTCGGTGAAGAGAAGGACCGGGTGCACGTCCACGGCCGGATCATCAAGCGGACCCAGCCCTACAACCCGAAGTGGAGCTTCCACCTCGACCCGAGCACCATCGACTTCTTCGAGGTCGCCATCGAAGTGTGCGACGCGACCATGCGCTACACCGAGGATCACCTGGATGAGGCATGCGGGGCCTTCCTGCCCGGCTGTCACTGGTGTCCGTGGGACTCGATGCTCGTCCGTGAGGTCGGGGGCCTGCCGGCCAAGAAGATCGCCGACGGTTGGGCGGGGTTGAAGGGCACCGCTTTCGCGACGGGTATCGACGCGGCGTGTGGGGTTCCGGGTAGCGCGACGGATCTGTATCTGTTCAAGGGAAACCAATACGTGCGCTACCAGGCCACCGGGGAGAAGGTCACCGTTGGCCCCAAGGCCGTCGCCGACGGTTGGGCGGGGTTGAAGGGCACCGCTTTCGCGACGGGTATCGACGCGGCGTGTGGGGTTCCCGGCAGTGCGACGGATCTGTATCTGTTCAAGGGAAACCAATACCTGCGCTACCGCACCACCGACGAGAAGGTGACCTCCGGCCCCAAGGCCATCGCCGACGGCTGGTCCGGGTTGAAGGGCACAGACTTCGCCAACGGCGTCGACGCCGCCTGCTCCACACCGGGCAGCCCGTTGAACGTGTACCTGTTCAAGGGATCCCGATACGTGGAGTACAAGACGCCGGACGAGAAGATCGTCACCGGCCCGAAGTCCATCGCCGACACCTGGCAAGTGGCCGACGGCTTCGCCGCCGGTCTCGACGAGGTGTGCCGCGTCCCCGGCCACGCCACCGACATCTACTTCTTCAAGGGCGACGGATACGCACGCGGGCGCTGACCCTCCCGATCCCATCGTGACCGGTTCGGCACCCACCACGGGCCCGGTCGGTGGTCCGACACGGACGGCGGGTGGGTGACGACGCGGTGCAGCGGCGGAGCGAGGAGCGGCCCGCCGCTGCACCCGCGCCGTCGGGCGGATCGGGCGGATCGGGCGGATCGGGCGGTTCGACTGGTTCGGCTGGTTCGGGTGGTTCGATCGAGTCCAACGAGTCGATCGGGATCGATCAGGATTGGAGAAGCGTCGGGGACGAGGGCGGACCTAGCGTGATGGGCATGGCAAACATCGCTTCCGTGACCCTCGACGTCGCCGACCCCTCGGCCGCGCACAGCTTCCACTCCGCCGCGTTCGGTCTGGACACGCAGATCCGACTGCGGGCCTCCGAGGCGCCCACGACCGGCTTTCGCGGCTTCGCGTTGGCGCTGACGGTGTCTCGGCCCGGCACTGTGGACAGCCTCATCGCCACCGCCCTCGATGCCGGCGCCACGGTGCTCAGGCCCGCCGCGAAGTCGCTCTGGGGCTATGGCGGCGTGGTCCGGGCCCCGGACGGGACGATCTGGAAGCTCGCGACCTCGGCGAAGAAGGACACCGGCCCCGTCACCCGGGACATCGACGAGATCGTGCTCCTGCTCGGCGTCGCGGACGTGGTCGCGAGCAAGCGGTTCTACGTCGAGCGCGGCCTGGTCGTGGCGAAGAGCTTCAGCCGCGTGTACGTCGAGTTCGCCGCCGGCGAGAGCCCGGTCAAGCTCGCCCTGTACCGACGCCGCGCCCTGGCCAAGGACGTCGGCGTCCCGGTGGCCGGCACCGGCTCGCACCGCCTCTCGATCGGCGGCGACGCCGGGACGTTCACCGACCCGGACGGGTACGAGTGGGAGGCGACCGTGCCGGCGCGGGCCGCCTGAATTCACGGGCGGTACCGGTGTGTTCCCCGTCCGCGCGTTCCGCCGCCCGCGCGCGTGTCCTCGTCGGTGCGCCCCGATCACCCGCGTGTCCTGCTCGGCGCCGGATAACGCACCGACGCGCGGGACGTGGTTGTGTGCTTCCTTGCGCGTGGGTCGCGCCGATGGGGGAGGGACCCACATGGCGTTCGAGATCGATCTGCCGCTCGGTGAGGATGCCGTGGCGGCTTCGTGGGCCGACGAGATCGCCGAGGTCGGCAACGGGCGGTTCCTGCGGGCCGTGGCGGGGAGTTCGGCGCGATTCCACTACGTCGGTATGGACCGACTGGTGGGCCGGCCGTCCGACGCGCCGGAGGCGATGGAGTCGTCGGCCAGTCTGTTGTTGCGGGCTCTGCACATGTGCTTCTCGGCTCATCTGCCGCTCTCCCTGTCGCCGGATGTGCTGTGGTACGCCGTCGTGCACGAGGTGGCCGTGCACGTGCGGCTCAACCCGGACGCCTATGCGGAGTTGTTCACCGACACCCCGGGACAGCGGCAGACCATCACCGTGCGCGACGACGCGGCGCCGTTCGACTGGGGCCGCTCGATCGGCCGGGTGCAGGGGCCGTTGCGGGCGCGGATCGGGGACGAGACGGCCGACCTGTTCCAACCGGCCTTCTCGACCACCGCCGCCGCCGAGGCCACCGCCGTGCTGGTGGCGCTGATGGATGTGGTCGGCCCGTACTACGACTTCCACTGGAAGACGCTGTGCGGCATTCCCCGGATTCGGCTGGAGGGTACGGACCGCGACTGGCGGCTGCTCGCGGACCGGGCGCGCGGGTTGGCCGAGCGGTTCGGGGGGCTGCGGGCGTGGTTCGCGGGATTGTGCCCGGTGCTGGACACGATCGCCGCGACCGCCTCGGGGCACGGTGTGGACGACGAGTTCTGGCGGTCGATCTACAAGTATCGGTCGGTCTCCGGCGGCGCCTGGGTCAGCGGATGGATCAACGCCCTTCTTGCCCATGAGTATGGGGACAGCGGGCCCGTGCCCAAGGACGAGTTCGGACCGGGGAGCACCGCCGAGGGCCGGTTTCCCACGCATGTCTCGAAGGTGCCCTTCCGGTGGGAGACCCTTGCCGGCACGTTCGACATGGGCTTTTTCGGAGGCGTGCTGGGCATCGAACGCGACGGCGAGTGGATCCGGCCCCGACTGGGCAATGCCGTGGTCGAGTTCCTGCCCGATGCCGAACCCCGTGACGAGCGGTTGCCCCCGCCCTGGACGCTGACCGACATCCGGCGCCTCACCGGGTGCCCCGACATTCGGATTCTCGACACTCCCGGCACTGTTGCCTACGACGGCCGGCCCCTCCGCGCCGGCTGTGTGATCGGCGCGGAGGGCGTGTGTGTCGTCGGGGATGTGGGCGGCGATTGGTTCCTCGGGAAGTCGTCTCCGAAGCGGGTGACATCGTGTGCTGGGAGAACTTCGGCCCGGACTTCGTCGCCGCCCTGCGCGTCCTGTGAACTTCGGTCAGGACGCGGTGGGTTCCACCGGGATCCACAGGGACGCCTCCGCGTGGGTGCCGTCCTGGGCGGGGCGGACGCGGAGGATTTCCGGGCCCGGGCGGCTGCGGTACGGGTTGGACGGGAACCACTGGGTGAACACGTCGCGCCACAGGTATTGGAGGGCCTGCGGGTAGGGTCCGGAGTTCTCGAAGACGGCCCAGGCTCCGCCCGGGACGGGCAGTGTGTCGAGGTCGTCGGGGCCCTGATGGGTCGTCACGACAGCGTGGTAGTAGTCGAGTTCGGTGCCTTCCGCGCGGCTGGGGTCGAGGTTGTCGGTGACTGCGACGATGCCGTCCGGGTCCTGGTCGGACAGGGACTTGATGCGGGCGGTCGTCTCTTGGTCGATGCCCTGTACGAAGGCGGCGATCGCCGGGTTCACGCCCTCGTGGACGAGTGGGACCCGGGTCCTCTTGCCGACCACGTGGAACGCGTCCTTGTGCACGATTCGGTATTGCATGCTGCTGCTCCCTTCGACGACGAGGCGGAAGGACATCCGCGGCTGGGCGTTGAGCGTCGCGCCGGTGCGGCGGGCCTCGCCGGGGCCCACGCCGTGCATGGCGCGGAACGCGCGGGCGAACGCCTCGCCGGAGGAGTAGCCGTGGCGCACCGCGACCTCCAGCAGGGTGCGCTCGTCGGCCAGCACCTCGGCGGCTGCCAGGGTGAGTCGTCGGCGTCGGATGTACTCCGACAGCGGCATCCCGGCCAACGCGGAGAACAGGCGGCGGAGGTGGTACTCCGACGTCATCGCGATGCGCGCCAGCTCGGCCACGTCGATGTCCCGGTCGAGTTGCGCCTCGATGCGGTCCAGGGCGCGGTTCAGGTGCTCCAGCACTGGGATTCCTTCTTGTCCTTCGTGTGCTTCGTGTGCTTCGTGTGTTTCCGGTTCTGCCGGTTCTTCCGTTGCAACGACAACGTTAGGAAGCGGGGGGTGGGGCGGACCCGACAGTTTGTGTCCGGTTCGGTCGGGTGGGCGGCGGGGTGGTGTCGGCGGGGCCTGGGAGCGTGGGGCGTGCGCCGTGTATGGGGGGCCGGGACGGGGAACGGGCGGTGGTGGTGTCGCGCCGGGTCCGGAACGGTCCGGTGCGGTGCGAGTTGCGGTGCCGGGGCCGGTCCGAGACGAGGTTGGTGAGGCTCGCTATGCGCAGGATCGTGTACTTCCAGTCGATGTCTCTCGACGGCTTCATGGAGGGGCCGAATCGGGAGATCGATTGGCATCGGGTCGACGACGAGTTCCACGAACACATGAACGAGCGGCTTGGGGCGATGAGCGCCTTTCTGCAGGGCCGGGTCGTGCACGCGTTGATGGCCGACTACTGGCCGACTGCGGATGCCGATCCGGCGAGTGGCGGTCCGATGGTCGAGTTCGCCGGGATCTGGCGGGACATGCCGAAGATCGTGTTCTCCCGGACGTGGGAGAACACCGATTGGAACACCACGATCAAGCGCGAAGTGGTGGCCGAGGAGATCCGGGCGCTCAAGGCGGAACCGGGCGGTGACATGGTGGTGGGCGGGGCGAACCTGGCGGACACGTTTCGGCGGTTGGGGCTGATCGACGAGTACGCGATGTACGTCCACCCGGTGCTGATCGGACGCGGGAAGCCGGCGTTCCGGCCGACGGACGAAACGACGGACGGGACGACGGGCCTGGAGTTGGTGGAGAGTCGGGTCTTCGGGAACGGGGTGGCGCTGCTGCGCTATCGGGTCGGGTGACCGGTGGACGGCGGGACGGCCGGCGGCTCTCGGGGCGGTGCTTCGGGGGCTGTCGGTTTTTGATGGGTGGGTGGCCGATGTACCCCGTTGCGGACGGGCGATGTGCAAACGATCATGGCCGTCATGGTGCAACCGAGGCAGATCATCGAATGTGGAGACTTCGTCCTGCGACGCTGGCGGGCGCAGGACGACTTCGCCGCGGCGTTCACGTTGATCGATGAGTCCGTGGACCACCTTCGCCCCTGGGAGCCGTGGGTGGCCCAGCACAGCGAGGAGTACACCCGGAAGCTGCTCGACCGGTTCGAGTCGGGCTGGGCGAGCGGTGACGTGTACAACTACGCCATCACCCGGGGCGGCACTCCCGTGGGCATGTGCCAGACCTACCGCGGACCCGAGCCGCAGGGCCGACGCCTGGGCTACTGGCTGCACCCGGCCGCCACCGGCAAGGGCATCGCCACCAGGGCGACGGCGGCGCTGGTCGAAGAGACGTTCACCCTGCCGGAGTTGGAGTACGTGGAGATCACGCACGACGTGGCCAACACCTCCAGCGAGGCGATACCGCGTCGGTTGGGCTTCACCGAGATCCGGCGCGAACCGGGAACGCCGCCGGTGGCCCCTTCGGGGACCGGGATCGATGTGGTGTGGCGGCTGAACCGCCCGACGGTGTCCGGTGATGGGGCCGTGGACGCCTGAGCGTCGGGCCGGGGGAGGTTCCGGGCGAAGGATCGATACGAGGGGTCGGCAGTGCGGGAGTCGGGTTCGGCGGTTGTCCTCGTCACGGGGGTCATGGCGGCCGGGAAGTCCACGGTGGCCCAGTTGCTCGCCGAGCGGCTGGAGCGGTCCGTGCATCTGCGCGGTGACGGCTTCCGGCGGATGATCGTGTCCGGTCGGGAGGAGGTCACACCCGCGCCGACGGCCGAGGCGACGGAGCAACTGCGGCTGCGCCACCGGGCTTCCGCCGCGGTCGCGGACATGTACGCCGATGCGGGATGGACCGTCGTGGTCCAGGACGTGGTTCTCGGCGAACACCTCGCCACGTTCGTGGACGCCGTGGCCACCCGGCCGCTGTACGTCGTCGTCCTCGCCCCCACGCCGCAGGCGGTGACGGCGCGGGAGGCCGGCCGCGCCAAGAGCGGCTATGGCGGCCCCTGGACGGTCGACGCCCTGGACGCAGCCCTGCGCCGGGATACACCACGCATCGGACTGTGGCTGGACACCTCCGACCGCACACCGGATTGGACGGTCGACCGCATCCTGGCCGACCTGGCGGAGGCCCGCGTCGCCGATTGAGGGAAGGCCGTTGGGTGACGGCCGCCGGGCGACGGGCGACGGTTGTCGGAGTGGGGCGGCTGCCGATGGGGAGCGGTTGCCGTCGATGGGGGTCGGCGGGGGTTCGCGGCGGTCGGGTCCGGCCCGGGAGTGCTCCCGCGCACGCGGTGGTGGGTGGTCAGGGTTTCGGGACGCATGTGGTGGGCGCGGGTTGTGGCTCCGCGGGGGCGGCGAGGATTTCGGCGAGTGGGTCGCGTAGGACATTGCCGATGATCGGGTGATGGCGACTCGGGTCGGCGGTGACGACATCGCCGTTGGCGAGGATGGTGGGGTAAGTCGCCGAGCGGTTGCGGGAGTTGGCTTCTCCGGCACCGGATCGGCGGCGGTCGATGACGATGCGGTCGGGGCGGACGCCGAGCAGGAGGAGTTCGGCTCGGGCGGCGCCGATGCGTTGGTCGGGGACGGTCTCCACGATGTCGACGCGCAGGGGGATGTGTAGTCCGAGCGCGGTGACGATGTTGGTCCGGGTGCGGAGGTGGCTGTCCGGGCGGTGGGTGATCGCCTCGTGTTGCACGGGGTCGTCGGAGTACCAGCGGGTGGCGAGGCGGACTCGTTCGTGGGTGAAGAGGGTCCAGTGGCAGCGGGTGACGTGGATGAGATCGGTGACCACCTCGATCTCCGGGCGGGCGCGGATCGTATGGCGCAGGATCTCGCTGAACGCGGGATGCGCGGTGGGCTCGCCACCCGCGAACCGCACCGATTCGGCGCCGAGTTCGACGGCCTCGCTGAGGACGCGACACCAGGTGTCGGGCGGCATGAGTGGACGGCCGATGGGGCATGGTGGTCGGCATGGGCCGGTGAGTTCGAGCGTGATGTGCGTGACGCGTCGCTTGGGGTCTCGCCGGATGGGGGTGATGATCACGAAGGGGGCTCCGGAGGGGACGGGTTGGCCGGTCCGGTGCGGAATCCGAGGCTCTGGGCGGCGGTTCGGATCGCGCTGCGGACCTGCGGCAGCGTGCAGGAGACCTGCTCGTGGTCGAGGGGGGCGACGAGCCAGACGAGGGCGTCGGTGGGTTGGGCGTTGGGGCGGGGGATGGTGATCCAACAACCTCGGCCGTGATGGCGGGGGCCGCACCGTCGATCGCGTGGCGGCAGGGCGTCAGGGGGCGCGGGCGGGACGAGCAGGCCGATGCGGCGGTATCGGCGATCGAGGATGGTCGGGCCCGGGGTGATGCGGCGGGCGCGGAGGACGTCGAGGGCTGCTCGGCCGAGGGTTTCGTCCACCTCGATGACGTCGAAGGTTTCGCCGGCGGCGACGAGGTAGGGGGCGTAGGGATTGCGGGTGCGGGATTCGTCGGCTTCCACCCATGCGGGTTTCAGCAGGTATTGCATGGCGAACCGCCTTTGTGGGAGCGGGAGGTGTGGTGCGACGGGACTGCCCTTCTCCCGTTGGGGGAGTGAGCCCGGTCCCGAGGGTGTGTTGGGCGTGAGTGGCCCGCGCCGAACTCGTGTGCGGTCGGCGGTGGTTGTTGTCAGAAGAGGTGGGCCCGAGATGGATCCGGGTGGTGGGTTGTGGTTTCGCCCACGTGGATCCAGGCGGAGACGAGTTTGCCGACGGGTGTGCGGGTCCAGGTGAATCCGGCGGCGTCTTCGCAGACCATGGCCAGGCCCCGGCCGCATTGGGCCTCCGGCGGGACGTCCGCCAGGTTGGGTAGAGGTGGACAGGGTGAGGGGTAGTGGTCCCACACAGCGATGTCGAGCTTCCCGCCGTCGAGGGTGACTATCAGCGTGAACTCGGCCGGCCCGGCCTGTCCTCGGGCATGCCGGACCGCATTGGTGGCCAACTCACTGGCAATGAGCCGAGCCACCTCGATGGCCGATGCGGGCAAGCCGAGCTCGACGCAGAAGCGCCGGACGCGGTCGCGCACTGATTTCACGGATGGTTCGTTGAGCGGGAAGTCCTGTTTCAGGGCCTTACGTTGCACGGCGGCTCCCGAGATCACGCCGGAGTGCGTAGGCGGTGGGCGCGAGGGAGCGCGGAGCAACGAACCCGGGTGGGACGTGCCCCTTGTCCTGCCTTGGCACAGATGTTGATCGCTCCTCGGTCGCATTCGAGCGCCGAGAGTGACCATGAACACTGTGGCTTGTTTCGTGAAACACGTCAATTCATTCGCGATACACGATCGGGTGAATCGGTCGTGGACGACCGCCCGACGTAGGAGACTGTCCCGAGACCGAAGGAGGACGATGGGTTACGCAACAGACGATCAACTTGATCTCGCGTCGCTCCTCAGGGAGTTGCGCACCGGCTTGGGCTTGTCGCTGCGGGCCGCCGCTCCGCGTGCCGACCTCTCGGCTCCGGTGCTGAGTCGGATCGAGAACGGTCAGCGACCGCCTGGGTCGGTCGAAGAGGTCGAGAAGCTGCTTGACGGCTACGGCGCATCGGACGAGCAGCGAGATCGAGCGTTGCAGCTGACGCGGAACGTGTTGGCTGAACAGGACCGCAGCGAGCATTGGTCGGATGCGTACGTCAACCTGCTCCCTGCCGGCTACGTGGAATACATCAGGCTCGAAGATGAGGCCGAATCTGTCACGGAAGTTCAGATCAACGGCCTGCCGGGCCTCCTGCAAACCGAGCGCTATGCACGCGCCATCACGCAGCGCACCTATGCCGGGACATCGGATCAGGTGGAAGATCTGGTTGCCGTGCGTCTCAAGCGCCAAGAGCGTCTGCAGGGTCGATCCCCGCTTCTGCTGAACGCGATCTTTACCGAGGCGGCCCTTCGAACACAGGCCGGCAGCCCACAGTTGATGCATCAACAGATGCTGCATCTTGCGGCGACCGCCCAATGGCCGACGATCAACGTGATCGTGATTCCGTTCGCCACGGCTGTTGACGCGGCCTTGGCAAGCACATTTACCGTGTTCGAAGGCGTTGGTGAACCTCGTGGCGACCGTCCGGCGCGAGCCGCGCTGTCGGAGGAGGGTGCCGTAGTCACACGCACGATCACCACGGACGATCTCTTCGTCGAACGGGCGCGACGGGTGATTCGACGCTTGCGGCATGCAGGGTTGGATCCGGATCAATCCCGCAAGATGATTGATGACTATGTCGAGTATTGGGGAACGCGTGACTGACGAAAAGCGGTTGCTGATGTGGCGCACGTCCACGTACAGCCAGAACGACGGGGCCTGCGTCGAGGTCGCGCCGGTGGCATCGGATGTTGCAACCAGAGACTCCAAAGTCATGGAGGGGCCCGCAATCGCCTTCGGCGCAAGCCAATGGACCGCGTTTCTGAGTCATCTCAAGTAGGCGTGAAGGACGGCATGTTGGATGCGCAGTCACCTTTCTTGTTCTGGCGGAAGTCGTCGCGAAGCTCGTAGGAGCATGTGTGCATCGAGATGGCGGCCGACGATTTCGCGGCTTTCGCACGTGACTGGAAGCATGCCGACAACTCGGAGTTGAGCTTCGGGCACGCCTCCTGGAGGCTCTTCCTCGGCGTCACGAATTAGCAGGTGGGAAGAGTCCTTGCTCGCAGGTGGCCTTCCCGAGTGGGTTGGGTGTTTTCGGCGAGAGTCGCGCTTCTGGCCGGGTGGCCCGGGGCCGGTCAGAGTCGGTGATGGGCCGCCGCCAGCGTGCGGGGCTCCGAGGCCCGGGGTTCCCGACGAGACGGGCGCGTTGCTCGGTAGGAAAAGCGGCCGGCAGCGGCGGGGAGGGTGGGCGCTCGGGTCGGGGCCTCCGGGAAGCCTTCCGGAGTGGGTTGGGTGGTTCCGGCGGGCAGAGCGCTTCGGTTGCGGGCCGGGTGGTCCGGGCCGGTCGGAGTCGTGGACCGGGGCGCCGCCAGCGTGCGGGGCTCCGGACCCAGAAGTCCCCGACGAGACGGGCGCGTTGCTCGGTAGGAAAAGCGGCCGGCAGCGGCGGGGAGGGTGGGCACTCGGGTCGAGTCCTCCGGGGGCCTTCCCGAGTGGGTCGGGTGGTTCCGGCGAGAGTCGCGCTTTTGGCCGGGTGGTCCGGAGCCGGCCAGAGTCGGTGATGAGCCGCTGCCAGCGTGCGGGGCTCCAAGACCCGGGGCTCTCGACGAGACGGGCGCGTTGCTCGGTAGGAAAAGCGGCCGGCAGCGGCGGGCAGGGTGGGCACCCGGGCCGAGTCCTCCGAGGAGCCTTCCCGAGTGGGTCGGGTGGTTCCGGCGGGCGTTGGGCTTCGGTTGCGGGCCGGGTGGTGCGGGGCCGCCAGAGTCGGTGATGGGTCGCCGCCGGCGTGCGGGGCTCCGACACTCCGGGCTCCCGAGGAGGCGGGCACGTTGATCGGCGAAAACCGGCCGGCAGTAGCGGGCAGGGTGGGCGCTCGGGGCGCGTCCTCCGGGGAGCCTTCCCGAGTGGGTCGGGCCGGGTGTTTTCGGGGTGCGGTGGGCGTGTGGTCGGCGAGGGTTCACAAACCCGGACGGCGTGAGACGCCGCAGCTCCGGCATGAGGGAAATCCGCAGGTCAGCATGACGAGCAGCCGTTTCGAGTGCCTTCGGGATCCGGTTCCGGCCCCCATTGGACACTTTTGGTCTCCTCGACGGCCTCTGAGAGGCCGCAGCAAGCCAAACAGACCCCCGCCGGGCAGTTTCGGTCTCCACACTCGCGTCGAGGAGGCCGGAGCGCACGAAACCGGCGCTCGGCACCCGACTTTCCACCCGGATCCCACAAAACCGCAGGTCACAGAAGCTCGAAGCGCCCAATCATCCACCGAGATCCGGTTCTGAACCTTCACTCCTCCCCAAACACCCGGCCCGACCCACTCGGGAAGGCTCCCCGGAGGACGCGACCCGAGCGCCCACCCTGCCCGCTACTGCCGGCCGGTTTTCGCCGATCAACGTGCCCGCCTCCTCGGGAGCCCGGAGTGTCGGAGCCCGCACGCCGGCGGCGACCCATCACCGACTCTGGCCGGCCCCGCACCACCCGGCCCGCAACCGAAGCGCGACTCTCGCCAAAACCACCCGACCTGCTCTGGAAGGCTCCTCGGAGGACTCGACCCGGGTGCCCACCCTGCCCGCCGCTGCCGGCCGGTTTTCCTACCGAACGACGCAGTCGTCTCGTCGAGAGCCCCGGGTCTTGGAGCCCCGCACGCTGGCGGCGGCCCGGTCCACGACTCTGGCCGGCCCGGACCACCCGGCCCGCAACCGAAGCGCAACACCCGCCGGAACCACCCAACCCACTCGGAAAGGCCCCCCGGAGGACTCGACCCGAGTGCCCACCCTGCCCGCCGCTGCCGGCCGCTTTTCCTACCGAGCAACGCACTCGCCTCGTCGGGAGCCCCGGTCTCGAAGCCCCGCACGCTGGCGGCGGCCCATCACCGACTCTGACCGACCCGGCACCGGCACTCCGCAACCAAAGGCGCAACGACCGCCGGAACCACCCAACCCACTCGGGAAGGCTCCCGGCGGCCCCGACCCGAGCGCTCGCCCTGCCCGCCCCGTTGCCGGTTCGGCGTGTGCGGACCGCCTTTCCTGCTCGGCCGCACGCGATCAGCGCGAACTCGGCCTCGCGTACGAGGGGTTCACCGGTCCCAGTCTGTCCGGGACAGCGCTGCGGTGAGCGCTGATGCGCAGGTCACAGCGGGTGGCGTGTCTCGAACAACAGTGGGACAGCCGAAGGCCATTGTGCGGGCGCATGGGCTACGAACAGCCTGGATCCGCGCCCCGAAGTCGGCGCGAACCGTGTCTCTCGGCTGAAAGGACCAGTGGCATGTCCTGGTTGTCCCGTGCAGTGAAAACCTCCGCAGTGATGGCCGCAGCCGGCGCCCTCACCGTGGTCGGAACCGGCGCCGCGCACGCCGTCGGCGTCAACGCGTCGTCGGTGGATGCCAGGTTTACCGGCTCGTACTTCATCACGAATTCCGCGGTGAAGGTCAACGGCACCTTGAAGGACTTCGGAAACTCCAGCGGACAGTCCGCCGTGTACGTGAACATCCACAGCACCGAAGGCAATGTCAACTATCAACTGGAGCCCGTGAACAACGGCAAGTCGAAGACCTACCCGACCCTGTACAACAACTACGGCGGTACGTTCCTCTCCGGCACGATCACCGTCTGCTCCTGGGCGGGCAGTTGGAAGTGCGGGACAGCGGTCGGAATCTACAAGTAGGCGAGACCGAGGCGTAGGTCGTACGGCCCCGAGGGTAGGCCCCGCGTGATGGTTTGCGCGGGGCCTACTCGGCCCTCGGGCGGCGGGAGCCACGCCACGCCACGACCGCGCCGGGTGGAGGGAGATCCGCAGGTCGTAAGCTCAACGGGCGCGCAGTCGACGCGCGTTGCCTTCCTGGAGGAATCGTTGCGTCTGTTCATGGTGCCCGTCGTGGGTGCCGTCGCACTGGTCGTGGCCGCCTGTTCCGCCGACACCAAGAACTCGTCGGAGCGGATGCCGGCCGCTCCCAAGGTCGTTGCCGAGGCGGCGCGGACCACCGCGCCCGATGAGGTGGCCCGGATCATGCGTACCGGGATCGACCGCGTCCGCGCGGCCTCGTCGGTGCGCATGGTCAAGACGGCCGAGAGCGACAACGATTCGCCCTCCGTGTTGGACCTGCGGATCGCCAAGGGCAAGGGCAGCCACGTCAGTCTCCGGAATGGCGATTTCGCGATCGAGGAGATCGTGATCGGTACGGACGTCTTCAGCCGCAGCGCCAAAGACCCGTGGGAGCGTAGCGGCGTCGACCCGGCCCACCCGCCGATGTCGAGCAAGGACGTCGACGAACTGCCGACCTACGCCCGTCAGCTCTACGAACAGGCCGCCCACCCGGAGGCCTTGACCATCGTGGAGCCCATCAAGATCGACGGAGTGCGCTGCTTCGGCGTACAGAGCGGCACGCTGACCGCCTACTTCACACCCGGCGACTCCGGATACCTCCGCCGCTGGACACAACGCACCCCGATCACCCACCTGACCACCGACATCACCGAACTCGACAAGCCCATCGACCTCAAGCCCCCGATCGGCTGACCCGGCGCCTTCGAAGCGCCGCGCCGAGCCGACCGGGCGGCACGTGACCGGGCGGCACGTGACCGGTCCGCCCGCGAACGGGCCCCGTGTGCGGATTCGCGTGCCCGGATCGGGTTCGCCCCGTGCGTTGTTCGGGTGAGGCCGGCGTCCCCCGTGGACGCCGGCCCGGCCTCACCGTCGGGGCGGCTCGGCTCTATCGGCGGCTCGGCCCTACGCCGGCGACAGGAACCACTGCTGGTTCGTGGCGCCGCTCCAGCCCCACTGGATCGCCGGGCTGCCGGAGCTCTCCGAGTCCATCCACAGGTCGATGACCAGACCGCTCTGCTTGTTCTGGAAGACCGTGCCGTACCGCTGGTCGGAGACGTACCAGGCCTGGTTGTCGCCGTTGTTGCAGTCCCACTGGACCAGGCCGCGGCCGGGTGTCATGTCGCCGCCGGGTACGTCCAGACACTTGTTGCTGCCGCGGTTCTTGATGACGGTGTGGTTGTGCGCGTCCTTGGCCAGGTACCACTTCTGGTCCGCGTTGCCGTTGCAGCTCCACTGGATCACATATCCGCCGTTGACCGAGCCGCCGCCCTGAATACCGAGGCACAGCGCCTCGTGGTCACCGTCCGCGAAGACCCGCCGCATTTCGAAGGTCGACGGGGCTGCGGAGGCGCTTCCGACACCCATGGTCAGACCGGTGGCGGCAAACGCGAGAACACCGGCGGCGGTCGCGAACTTTCTGAGCTTGCTCATCGGAATCCTATCGATCGAGGAATCGGGCCTGGTGCGGCCGTGAGCAATTCCTATCACGCGCCGCAGGCGTGATCAACGGGTCGGGAAAGGAGGCAAGTGCGCTGGTCAGGGGGCTGGAGAGGGGTAAAAGTGGATGATTTCGCCATTCGAGTCCGAGGCGCATTTATCCGCGAAATCGATGAAATCTTCGGAATATCAGGCAGGTTTACGTGGACGTCAACGTCAAGGATATCGAATGGTTATGGCGACCATATAAATTCGGGCTGATTTCGGCAATGTTTGCGGGGGAAATGGCTGTCGGCGCAAGGGCTCAAGGGCTCAAGGACTCAAGGGCTCCTCGCCGAAAACAGACGAGGGCGACCCCCGCATGCGCGGGGATCGCCCTCGTGTCGGTCGTCGGCGTGATCAGCCCTTGTCGAGCACGTCCGCCGCGATGAGCTCCTCCAGGTAGCGGTCGTCCCACCAGTTGAGTTGCAGGGACTTGGCGCGGCGGAAGTACAGCTGCACGTCGCATTCCAGGGTGAAGCCCATCCCGCCGTGGACGTGTACCGCCAGGTCCGTGACCTCGCGGTAGGTGCGGGCGGCGAAGAGCTTGGCCATCGGGGCCAGGCGGGCGGTATCGCGGCCCTTGTCGCGGGACCAGGCGGCCTCCCAGACCAGGGTCTCGGCACCGTCGACGGCGGTCGAGGCGTCGGCCAGGTTGTGTGCGATCGCCTGGAAGGCGCCGA
Source organism: Embleya australiensis (assembly GCF_051903075.1). NCBI lineage: Bacteria > Bacillati > Actinomycetota > Actinomycetes > Kitasatosporales > Streptomycetaceae > Embleya > Embleya australiensis. The sequence goes on along the minus strand of NZ_CP182422.1, from coordinate 3,323,408 downwards.
GCGGCTTGTCGAACTGCTTGCGGTGCTTGGCGTATTCGACGGTGATCTCCAGGGCGCGCTTGGCGCCGCCGACCGCCTGGGCCGCGAGCAGGATCAGGCCGTCGTGCAGGACGTCCGACCAGACCGGCCAGCCGGCCCCGGCCGTGCCGACCAACTCGCCGCGCACGTCCGCGAGTTCGACCCGGTACTGGGTGTCCGAGGCGATCGTCTGCTGCTGGGTCGTGGTGACCCCGGCCGCCTTCGGGTCGACCAGGAACAGCGACACGCCCTGGTTCGGATCGCCCGGGGTGCCCGCGGTGCCGGTGCGGGCGAGCACGAGCAGGACGTCGGCCGCCGCCGCGTAGGCGACGTGCCGCTTCGTGCCGGACAGCAGGTGGCCCTCGCCGTCCGCGCGGGCCGCCAGCGCGACGCCCTTGCCGCCGAAGCCGCGGTCCGGCTCCAGCCACGCCACGCTCGCGATGGTGGTGCCCGCCGCGATGCCCGGCAGGTACTTCTCGCGCTGCTCGTCGGACCCGGCCGCGGTCAGCACGCCGCCGACAAGAACCGAGCTGACGAAGTGCGGAGTCGGCGCGAGGGACCGGCCGAACTCCTCGTAGACCACGGTCGCGTCGAGCGTGGTCATCTCCGACCCGCCCCACTTCTCGGGCAACGTCAGACCGGTCAGGCCGGCCTCGCCGAGCTTCTTCCAGAAGTCCTTGGGGTAGCCGACCGGGTCGTTCTCCAACTCGCGAACGACGGTGAGGTCGGCGTGCCGGGCCGTCAGGCCGCGCACGGTCTCCCGGAGGATGTCCTGTTCCTGGGTGAAATCGAGGTCCATCGCGCGTCTCCTCTAGGGCTTCCAGCGCTCGCCGCGCCGGTCCCACGGGTTGTCGTCGGGGGTGGTGGGCAACGCGATTCGCGCGGTGGCCGTGGTGCGGACCGCGCCGTCGACGGTCAGCGAGATCTCGGCCCGGACCCAGCCGCAGCCGGTCTCGTCCACGGAGACGTCGTCCACCGTGCCGGTGAGCAGCATGTGGTCGCCGGGGAAGACCGGCTTGGTCATCCGGAACACCATCCGGCCGATCCGGCCCTTCGGGCCGGTCCAGTCGTTGAGGTAGCGCTCGAACCAGGCGGCCTGGTTCGGGGTGTTCAGGAAGATGTCCTGCACACCCTGGCGCTCGACCGCGAACTTGTGATCGTGGTGCATCGGCCGCCAGTCGCGGCTGGCCAACGCGCCCAGGATGACCGTGGTCGCGGTGACGTCCACGCCGAAGGTCGGCAGGGCGTCGCCCTTGGCCAACCGGTCCAGGGTCAGGTCGCTCATGCGGTGGCCTCCCGCCGGTAGCCGTAGCCGGTGTAGGACTCGGTGCCGAGCAGGGCGCCGTCCTGGTTGTGGTACTCGACGTCGATCACCCAGAAGCGGCCGATCCCGAGCTTGGTGCGCTTTTCCGGGCTGACCGACCGGAGCACCTGACGCGACGTCACGATGTCGCCCAGGCGCACCGGTTCGTAGAACACGTTGGTGTTGTCGGTCATGATCGCCTCGGGCAGTTCGAAGCGGATCTTGAGGTCGAAGTGCACCTGGAGGGACAGTTGCTCACCCTCCGCGCCGGGCGCCCAGTAGTGCGGGCGGGCCCACGCGGACAGCAGGCTGAGCGGGGCGATATGACCGCCCGTCAGTTCCGCCGCGACCGCGTCGTCCCAGAACAGCGGATTGCCGTTCTGCACCGACGCGCACGAGGTCCAGATGTAGCCGCGCTCGGCGGGGAAGTCACCCCGCTTCTCGTACTGGACCTTGCCGATCAGCGCCGCCACGTCCTCGGGCAGCGTGGTGTCCTGTGCCGTCATGCGACCACTCCTGAAGCACGAAGCTCGGCCACCCGGTCGGGGGTGTACCCGGCGGAGGTGAGCAGCTCGTCGGTGTCGGTGATCCCGGATTCGCGGACCGGGTACGGTTCGGTCGGCGCCTGCTGACCGGCCAGCACCGGGCCCACCTGGCGGAACTCGCCCTGGGCGGGGTGGGTTGCGGTGGTGAACGCGCCGCGGGCCAGATACTGCGGGTCGGCCAGCAGTTCCGGTACGGACGACACGGCCGACACGCAGGTGTCGGCGGGGGCCAGCTCGGCCACCCAGTCGTCCCGGTCGCGGCCGGCGAACACCGTCGAAAGGTCCGCCCGGATCGCGTCCTGCGCGTCGTCGTCGAGCTGGCGCGACACCCACTTGTCCAGCCCGGTCAACCGGCACAGGTTGGCCCAGAAGCGGCCCTCGATCGCGGCCACCGCCAGCCACTTGCCGTCCCGCGCGCGGTAGGTGTCGTAACACGCGTAACGGCCCGTCAGAATGCCGTGCCGGGGCTCCGGTTCGACGCCGGTGGCCAGGTACTCGTCCACGCCCAGCGCCATCAGCGCGAGCATCCCGTCGGCCACCGAGACGTCCAGACGGGCACCGTCGCCGGTGCGCTGCCGGCGGAACAGCGCGCCCATGATCGCGATCACCGCGTGCATCCCGCCGCCCGCGCTGTCCGCGACGGTCGCGCCCGGGATCGGCGGTCCGCCGTCCGCGCCGGGGCCGGACACGTGCAGGAAGCCGCCCACGCCCAGGTAGTTCAGGTCGTGCCCGGCCTGCTGGGCGTACGGGCCGTCCTGACCGAAGCCGGACGTGGAGCAGTAGACGATCGAGGGGTTGCGCGCCGAGGCCGCGTCCGGGCCGATGCCCAGGCGGTCCACCACACCCGGGCGGAAGCTCTCGATCACCACGTCGGCGCCTTCGACCAGGGTCAGGAACGCCTCGCGGCCCTCGGGCGCCTTCATGTCGAGCAGCACGCGCCGCATCCGCCGGTGCGCGCTGTACGAGTAGTAGGGCGGCGCGATCTGCACGCCGCTCCGGGCCGGGACCGGGCCGACCTTGATCACGTCGGCGCCGTAGTCCGCCAACCAGCGCGAGGCGCGGGCGGCGGGGCCCACGCTCGCCAGGTCCAATACGGTGACGCCTTGCAGGAACTCTCCGGACATGACGCGGCCCCGTCAGAAGTTCTTGGGAAGGCCGAGACCGCGCCGGGCGATGATGTTCTTCTGCACCTCGGAGGTGCCGCCGCCGATGGTGTCCAGCACGGTGTAGCGGTAGGTCGAGTCGGCGCGACCGGTCATCGGCGCGTCCTCGGTGCCCACCCGCAGCTGGGTGCCCGGCGAGGCGATGTCCATCGACGCGTTCGCGAGCCGCTTGGACAGCTCGGTGGCGTAGAGCTTGTAGCCCGACGCCTCGACCGTGGGCGGTTTTCCGCCACCGGCCGCGGCGGCCACCACGCGCAGCCCGAGCAGGCGCGCCACGGCGGCCTCGGTGACCAGCGTGGCCAACTGCTTGCGCACGATCGGATCCTCGCGCAGCGGCTCGTCGTCGCGCGTGGCCTCCTTGACGTACTCGGTCAGCACGTTCAGCCGCTGCTGGATCGGGGCGAACGAGAACATCGTGAAGCGTTCGAGGTCGAGCGCCTGGGAGATGTACTGGAAGCCCTTGTTCAGCTCGCCGACCACGTACTCGTCGGAGACCCAGACGTCGTCGAAGAAGACGTCGTTGGTGCGCTCGTCGCCCATCGTCCAGATCGCCCGGACGGTGATGCCCGGGTGGTCCATCGGCACCAGGAACAGCGTGATGCCGTGGTGCTTGGGCGCGTCGGGGTCGGTACGCGCGCCGACCCAGTACCACTCGGCGAAGTGCGCGGAAGTGGTCCAGGTCTTCTGGCCGTTGAGCCGCCAGCCCTCGCCGTCGCGGACCGCGCGCAGCTTCATCGAGGCGGCGTCGGAGCCGGCCTCGGGCTCGCTGTAGCCGACCGCGAACTCGACCTCGTTGTTCAGGATCTTGGGCAGGAACTCGGCCTTGAGCTTGTCGCTGCCGTGCGCGAGCAGGGTCTTGCCGATGATGCCGACGCCCTTGCCGATCTGCGGTCCACCGCGCCCGGCGAGGGCTTCGTTGAGCAGGTATTCGTAGACCCCGTCGCCGTCCTGGCCGCCCCACTCCTCGGGCCAGGTGATGCCGAGCCAGCCTTGGTCGGCCATCTTGCGCATGTAGGCGCGGCGTGCGGGGGTGTCGACGACCTGGGCCATGTTCTCCCGGGTGACATCGAACACTTCAGGGTCGGGATTGGCGTCGAGAAACCGCTCGACCGTCTCGCTGAACGCGGTCTGGTCGGGGGAGAAGTCGAAGTCCACGGGTCGCCTTTCGGGGCGCGCCCATGCCGGCAGCCTCACCTGTGTACGTGCAGGTGAGGCAGCCGGCACAGAACCTGACGGATAGTCAGATCAAGGTAACACCGGCCTGGGTTCATTTCGAGTGGCGGTCGGCAAATGATGTGTGGGCCCCGTCTCGTCGGGTTCGGGGCGGGTCGTTTGCGTGACGGCTTCGGTTCGGCTCCGGTTCGGTTCCGGCGCGTTTCCGGCGCAGTTCGTGTTTCGTCGGCGCGTGCTCGGTTTCGGCGCCCGCGTGCGCGCCGGGGCGTGCGGAGGCGCCGGGATGGGCATGATCACGTCGGGGCCGACGAAACGGTTCTGGACAAGTCCGGAAAAGTTACGGCGCGTCCGCGATCGACCACCTATCGTGGGTGGACATGAGCGGAAATGCTTGCCCGCAATGCGGTCGGGAGCACCCGTGGTGCGAGGTCGAGTGGTCGGCGTTCGAGCCCGACGACGCGACCGGCCCAGACCCGGACGAGACCGACGCCGACGGCCCGCCCTATCGGGTCTCCGAACTCCTCCCGGACATCCTCGATTTCCTCGCCCGCGGCAGCCGCGGGCCCGACTGGGCGGGCTCACGCCGGCGCCCGGCCAGGTCGCTGCGCGGGCTGATACCCGGTCCCAGGACCGGGTGTTGACGAAGCGTCAGCGACAACGTGGCGGATCCCGTGGCGGCGCGTGCCGGGGCTGACGCTGCGTCAAGAACGGGCGGCGCGCGGTGAGCCCGCGCGTCGCGAAGCGTCCGCGCCGCGATGTGCCCACGCCGCGACGGGCACCGCGCGCCGCCGCGATGCCCTAGGCGCGCTGTGAGCTGACCGATACGACCTCGCCGGTCATGTACGACGAGTAGTCCGAGGCGAGGAAGACCATCACGTTCGCCACCTCCCACGGCTCGGCGGCCCGGCCGAACGCCTCGCGCGAGGACAGCTCGTCGAGCAGTTCCTCCGACGACGCCTTCGCCAGGAACGCGTGCATCGCGATGCTCGGCGCGACCGCGTTGACCCGTACCCCGAACTCCGCCGCCTCCACCGCCGAGCAGCGGGTCAGCGCCATGACGCCGGCCTTCGCCGCCGCGTAGTGCGCCTGACCCTTCTGCGCCCGCCAGCCCAGCACCGAGGCGTTGTTGACGATCACGCCCTTCCCGCGCGGCTGCATGTGCCGCAGCGCCGCCCGGGTGCAGCGGAACGTGCCGTTGAGGGTCACGTTCATCACCAGGTCCCACTGCGCGTCGGTCATGTCGACGAGCTTGGCCTCGCCGCCGAGCCCGGCGTTGTTGATCAGCACGTCGATGCCGCCGAGTTCGCGCGCGGCCGTGTCGATCAGGTTCTGCACGTCGTCCTCGTCGGTGACGTCGCACGGCACGGCCAACGGCCGCGACCCGATCAGCTTGGCGAGTTCGTCGGCGGCCTCGCCCAGGCGGCGCTCGTGCTTGTCGCTGATCGCGATCACGGCGCCCTCCTCGGCGGCGCGCTTGGCGGCGGCGAAGCCGATCCCGGTGCCCGCCGCGGCGGTGATCAGGACCGTCTTGCCGGTCAGCAGGCCGTGGCCCTCGACGTAGGTGGGGGCGGCGGTGGGGCTCACTTGGCGTCTCCTCGCGGTTCACGGGGCATGCCGAGGACGCGCTCGGCGATGATGTTGCGCTGCACCTCGTTCGACCCGCCGTAGATGGTGTCGGACTTGGTGAACAGGAACAGGCGCTGCGCCTCGGACAGTTCGTACGGGGCCGCGGCGGCCAGGGTGGATTCGACGCCGGCCACGTCCATCGCGAGCGTGCCGAGGCGTTGGTGCCAGCCCGCCCACACCAACTTGGCCACCGAGGCCGCGCCGGGATCGGGCGAGCCGAGCGTGCGCAGCGCGTTGCAGCGCAGCACCTTCAGGTCGATCCAGCTCTGCAGCAGCCGGTCGCGCAGGACGGGATCCTCGATCGCGCCGTTGGCCTTCGCCTCGGCGACCACCTTGTCCAACTCGATCTCGAAGCCGATCTGCTGGGCCAGCGTGGACACCCCGCGCTCGAACGCGAGCAGGCCCATCGCCACGCCCCAGCCCGCGCCCACCTCGCCCACCACGTGCTCGGCGCGCGCGTGGGCCTTGTCGAAGAAGACCTCGTTGAACTCGCTGGTGCCGGTGAGCTGCACGATCGGTCGGATCTCGATGCCCGGCTGGTGCATCGGCGCGAGCAGGAACGTGATGCCCTTGTGCCGCTGCGAGCCGGGATCGGTGCGGGCGAGTACGAAGCACCAGTTCGCCTCGTGGGCGAGCGAGGTCCACACCTTCTGGCCGGTGATCAGCCAGTCGCCGGACTCGGGGTCGATCGTGGCGGAGGTGCGCAGGTTGGACAGGTCGGAGCCGGCGCCCGGCTCGGAGTAGCCCTGGCACCACAGTTCCTCGCCGCGCGCGATGGCGGGCAGGAAGCGGGCCTTCTGCTCGTCGGTGCCGAACGCGAGCACGGTCGGGCCGAGCAGGTTCTCGCCCATGTGGTTGACCCGGCCGGGCGCCTGGGCGCGGGCGTACTCCTCGCCGAAGATCACCTGCTGCATCAGCGACGCCTCGCGGCCCCCGTACTCGCGGGGCCAGGCCAGGCCGATCCAGCCGCCCTCGCCCAGGCGCAGCTCCCACGCCCGGCGGATCTCGAAGTGCTCGTGTTCGCTGCCGGGACCGCCGGTACCGACCGCCGCGGCGAACTCACCGGAAAGGTTCTCCCGGAGCCACGCGCGGACCTCGGCCCGGAACTCCTCGTCTTCGGCGCTGTACCGGAAATCCACAGCCAGTCCAATCTCGTCGCCTCGCCGTGCGGGCGGGACGACGGCCGCGCGCGCGGGGTCGGGGGACCGGGTCGGTGCACACCGGCCCCGCGCGCGTCGCCTGTCGGGGGTCGCGTCAGTTGCCGGCGGCGGCGGCCTCGGCGGCCTTCTTCTTCGCCGCGGCGGCCGCGTACTCCTTGAGCTGGGCGAGCACCGGCATCGGGTCCTGGCCGATCTGGGTCGGCAGCTTCTCGGCGATCTCCTCGGCCGTCCAGCGGTCGGCCGCGTACATCGTCTTGATCTCGTGCGGCTGGTCCCACAGCGCGATCTTGGGGCCGGCGGTCGTGTACACCTGGCCGGTGATGTTCTTGGCGTGGTCGGAGAGCAGGAAGACCACCAGCTCGGCGACGTCCTCGGGGTCGCCGATCTCCTTGAGCGTCTGCGGGACACCCTCGGACATCCGGGTGCGGGCCACCGGCGCGACGCAGTTCGCGTTGACGCCGTACTTGTTCAGGCCCAGCGCGGCGGAGCGCACGAAGGAGACGATGCCGCCCTTGGCCGCGGCGTAGTTCGCCTGGGCGACCGAGCCGAGCGCGTACACCCCGGAGGTGAAGCCGACGATCGAGCCGAAGCCCTGGGTCTTCATCACCTTGGAGGCGGCTTGTACGACGGTGAAGGTGCCTTTGAGGTGGGTGGCGATGACGCTGTCCCACTCGTCCTCGGTCATGTTGAAGAGCATGCGCTCGCGCAGGTTGCCCGCGACGGTGACGACGCCGTCGATGCGGCCCCACTTCTCGACGCCGGCGTGCACGATGCGCGCGCCGCCCTCCATCGTGGCCACGGAGTCGGCGACCGCGACGGCCTCGCCGCCCAGCGCCTCGATCTCCTTCACCACGGCGTCGGCGACCTCGCTGGTCGGCGCGCTGCCGTCCATGGCGACGCCGTAGTCGTTCACGACGACCTTGGCGCCGTGCGCGGCGGCGGCGAGCGCCACGGCCCGGCCGATGCCGCGGCCGGCGCCGGTGACCGCGATTACCTTGCCCGTGAGGAAGTCACCCATGTGTTGTCCGCTCCTTGTCGGTGGCCTCGCCAGTAGGCCCCGGGAATCGAGGGCCGAGGCCCAGGTCGGGTCGGTCGTGGCGCGTCCGGGTCGGTCGGTGCGGCCGGGGCCGCCGGTCCCGCCGGGCGCGGGCGTACACCGGCCTCGCGGCCTTGCGTACGCAAGGTGCGCGGCCTGTGAGAACGCCCTCTCGACATTATCTGACGATCCGTTAGTTTTCCTGGGTAGAGTGCCGCAGCACACAGCACGGCGCACGCTTCCCGGATCCGTTCGAGAATGTGCCCGTGGGTATTCGTGCCCGTCGGCACGTGTCACCACCGCCTGGAGGAGGCCCCCATGTCGCTGCCCCCCGAGTTCCACGAACTGGCCGCACGCGTGAACAACTGGGGCCGCTGGGGCCGGGAGGACGAGATCGGGACGATCAACCTGATCACGGACGACGTGGTCCGGGCGGCGGCCGGTTGTGTCCGCACCGGCAAGCGCTTCTCGTTGGCCGTCGAGCTGCGCGAGGACGGCATCCAGAACGGGATGATCCCGGGCCGGGACAACCCCAAGCGCACCACGTTCCTGGTCAACCACGAGGTCTTCGGCCCCGGGACGGTGGCCACCAGCGACGACGCGGTGACGATGGGCATCCAGGCGGGCACGCACTGGGACGGGCTGACCCACGCGACGTACGACGACCGGCTGTACAACGGCCACTCGGCGAAGGAGACGGTCACCGCCGAGGAGGGCGCGCGCAAGCTGGGCATCCACAACGTGAAGACGCTGGTCTCGCGCGGGGTGCTGCTTGACGTGGCGCGGGCCAAGGGTGTGGACATGCTGGCGCCGGAGTACGCGGTCACGCCGGCGGACCTGGAGGCGGCCGAGGAGTTCGGCGACGTGAAGGTGCGCGCGGGCGACATCGTGCTGGTGCGCACCGGGCAGATCCGGCAGTACTTCGCGGGCGAGAAGGACATGTACTTCTACGGCCCCGGTCTGTCGGTGCGCACGCCCGAGTGGTTCCACGCGCGCGATGTGGCGGCGGTGGCCAACGACACGGTGACGTTCGAGGTGTTCCCGCCGGAGATCGAGGACTGCTTCATGGCGGTGCACGCGCTGCACCTGGTGGAGATGGGCATGCTCCAGGGGCAGAACTGGAACCTGGAGGAGCTGTCCGAGGACTGCGCGGCGGACGGTGTGTACGAGTTCTTCCTGGAGGCGTCGCCGGAGCCCTTCGTGGGGGGCGTGGGGACGCCGGTGAACCCGGTGGCGATCAAGTAGGGCCCGGGGCGGGCGGGCCGTTTTCGGACCGGCCGCTTTCCCGAACACGCGTAGAACGCACGGCGCGCGGGCCCCGGACAGGATCGACCTGTCCCGGGGCCCGCGTGCGTTCCGGGCACCGCGACGAGGCCCGGAACGGCGGCGGTCCCACTTCGTCGAGGAAACCCGGGGCACGACCCGGGCGCCTCGTCGTCCCCTCGCGAACGACCGCCACACTCAGGGTGATCAGTGTCGGACGGCCCGTCAACACCCTCGGGGCGCCGATTTCGCGCGACAGATCACGATTCGTCTGCGCCGCGGTTCGGGCGACGCAGCAGCCACTTCCGCAACTCCCGCACCACCGCGCCCTCGCGGCGCGGTGTCACCGGTGCGGTGCGGCCCGACATGAAGTTTTCGGCAGTTGGCAAGTGCTGGACACGCGTTACCCGGTGACGCTCGCCGGCAAGCTTTTTGCTCTCCGCGGCCGCCTCGGCCCAACGCCGCGCCCGCAGAGGCCACTTCGTGGTCGCGGGGGCGTGAGCCCGCCGGGCCGCGCGGCGGACTTGGCACGCATGGTCGGTGGGGCGAGCATTGATCCGCACACGGGGCTTGATCGCGGCACCACGACGGGAGGGTTCGGATGGAGATCCGGATGGCCTTCGACTTCGGGCAGGCGGTATACGACCGGCGAACCGTGTTGGGTATTCCGCAGTGGGAGTCGGCTCGCCGAGCGGAGCTGACGCGGGGGCAGGTCGCGCGGCTCGAACCGGGCGGGACGGTGCCCCCGGGTTTGGCGGCTCGATGGGCGGCGGCGCTCGACGCGTCGGTGCGCGTCACCCTGGACGGGGACGCGTCGGGGGTCGTGCTCACGCCGCATGCCGGCTGATGCTCGGCAGGGGATGGGGGGCGGTTGTGGTCGACGGGCTGGTTGCGGGGTTGCTGCGGAATCCGGGGGTGCCTGCCGGGGTCGTGTTGCGGGCGTTGACCGCGGTCGATCGACGGGAGGTCCGGTTTGCGCTTGGTGAGACCGCGCACCTGACACGGGACGTGGTCGAGGCGATGGTCGGACACTCCGATCGTTGGGTGCGGATGGCGGTTGCCGGGAATCCGTACGTCGATCCGGTGCAACGGGCGCGGTTGGTGACGGATCCGGATTGGATCGTGGTGGCGCGGGCGGTGGCCGGCCGGCCGCATCCGGACGGGGATCCGCGTCCGTTGTCGGACGAGGCATACGCGCGGTGCCTCTCCTGGCTGATGTCGTGCGAGGGCGACGGCGGTGGGATGTTGACCCGGGACGAGGTGATGGGGGAGTTGGTGTTTTCCCGGGACACCCCGGTGCATGTCCTCCGATCGTTTTGCCGGCGACCGGAGGCGGAACTGCGGCTTATGTCGTGCGGGTGGTGGAAAGGACTTTCCGCCGCCGAGCGGGTGGCATTGACGCTGGACCCGGTGCCCGGGGTGCGCGGCCATGCCAGGAGGGTGGCGATCGAGGCACGCTCGTGTCTGACCGACATCGACTGGACGCCGACCGGGCGAGGCAGCGAGTCGGCGATTTCGTACCGGCTGCTTGCCCGTGCCGATGCCGAGCGGATCGTGTGGGGCGAAGCGCCGGCGCACTATCGGTATTACGCCGCCGGGAATCCGCACCTGCCGGCCGATCTGGTGGCGGTGCTCGGGCGTGATCCCGATCCTGCCGTGCGTTACCAGGTATCGATGCGACGGGAGTTGACGGAGGGTCAGCGGGCGGCGATCGACTACCGGGTGCCGGAGTTGGAGGATCTGGACGACGCGGTTCGGTACGTCGCGCGTCCGGCGGCGGGCACGCCCGATACGTGGGCGCGGTCGGCGCATGCCGGGGTGCGGCGGATCGCGGCGTGTGCGGGCGGGCTTTCGGGGGAGGCACGGGACGTGCTGGCGGGGGACTCCGATCTCGGGGTGCGGGTGCTGACCTGTCGTCATCAAGTGGGGGTCGCGCCGGAGTTGTTGTTGGGGGCGTATCGGACCTTTCGGGGGCGGAATCGAGGGCGGCTGACCTGGCGGCCGGGGTTTCCGACGCGTGGGCTTGCTCGGTTCGCCGATGATCCGGATCCCGGGATGCGGGAGTTGGTGCTGCGGGATCCGGATGCGCCGACGGAGGTGGTCGTCCGGTTGCTCGCCGATCCGGAGCGGCGTGTGCGGACGGCGCTCGCGCGGCATCCGGGGGTGCCGGTCGAGCGGTTGCTCGCGTTGTTGGACGATCCGGAGCTGGGGCCGAGTGCGGCGGCCAATCCCGCGCTTCCGGTCGCGGTGACGCATCGGATTCTCGATGTCGCCGGGGTGGCGCGCGTGCCGTGAAGTCGCCGTCGCGGCACCGGTGGTGAACCGCGCGTGGTGGTGACACGTGTGTGATTACGGGCTGATCAGAGGTGGTCTCGGGGTGATACGAGAGGACTGTCACAACCGGCTGACTGCTCATCAGTTCCGGGCTAGAGTGCCGCGCGGGTACGCGTGCGCGCTCGGAATTCGGTTCCGGAGACGGTCGGGTCGGTCAGCCGTCGAGCGCCCCGGCTCGTCAGCCCATTTCCGATGGAGGAGGAACCGGTGAAGGGCGTTCTTTTCGACGGCAAGGAAGCCTCGATCGTCGACGACCTGGAGGTGCGCGCACCCGGGGCCAACGAGGTCTTGGTGAAGATCGGCGCGGCCGGTCTGTGCCACAGCGACATCTCGGTGATCAACGGCACCATCCCCTTCCCGCCCCCGGTCGTGCTCGGGCACGAGGGCGCGGGAGTCGTGGAGGCCGTGGGCGAGTTGGTGTCCCACGTCAAGGTCGGCGACCACGTCGCGCTGTCCACGCTGGCCTCGTGCGGCGCGTGCCGTGAGTGCGACCGGGGTCGGCCGACGATGTGCGCCAAGAGCTTCGGTCAGCTCAACCAGCCCTTCACGCGCGGTGGCAAGCCGGTCTACAACTTCGCGGGACTGTCGGTGTTCGCCGAGCGGATCGTGGTCAAGGGCGTCCAGGCGGTGAAGATCCCCAAGGACATCCCGCTGTCCTCCGCCGCGCTGATCGGCTGCGGGGTGCTGACGGGTGTCGGCGCGGTGCTCAACCGGGCGAAGGTACAGCCCGGCGACACGGTCGCGGTGATCGGCACCGGCGGCATCGGGCTGAACGTGATCCAGGGCGCGAAGCTCGCGGGCGCGGTCCGGATCGTGGCCGTCGACGCGAACCCGGCGAAGGAGGCGGTGGCGCGCGAGTTCGGCGCGACCGACTTCGTCGACGCGCGCGCCGTGGAGGACTCGGTCAAGGCGGTACAGGCACTCGTCCCGGGCGGCGTGGACCACGCGTTCGAGTGCGTCGGGCACGTCGCGGTGATCCGCAACGCGATCGACATGCTCGGTCGGGCCGGCCAGGCGATCATCCTGGGCGTCGCGCCGTCGGACGCCGAGGCGTCGTTCCACGTGTCCTCGATGTTCCTGGACAAGTCGATCATGGGCTGCCGCTACGGCTCCTCGCGCCCGCAGTACGACATCGCCCGCTACGCCGACCTGTACCGGACCGGCGCCCTCAAGCTCGACGAACTGGTCACCCAGACCTACGCGTTGGACGACTTCCACCAAGCGGTGGAGGACGCCGAGGCGGGCAAGATCGCCCGAGGTGTCTTCGTCTTCTGACGTCGGCCTTCTCAACCGGCGTTCCGGTGGCTTCCATCGGTGAGCGCTGTGATGTCGAAGCGCGTCCCTCGTGGTCGAGGGACGCGCTTCTTCTTTTTGATCATGAGCGATTCCCGAGTTTTTCATTGCCCTCTACAACAGACGGGATATAGTTTCTGCCACGCTGCGAACCGGGGGGATTGCGATGGCGGAAAAGTTCTCTGTCGACTTTGCGTGGCTGGATGTACTGATATCCGGGTTCGACGGCTCGGCCCAGGCCGCGAAATGGGCGCTCGACGCACTCCACGAGACCGGCCCGATTCGTACCGGGCACAAGGATCTCGACACCGCCTGTGATCACTTCAAGGACAAGTGGTCGAAGCGGGTCGAAGATTTCCAGGACCGGATCGGGGAATTCCGCAAGGCCGTCGACGATTCCAAGCAGGCCTACGCCGTGACCGATGAGCACACGGCCACGTCCATGGGCGCGCTGCGATCCGCGCTCGCTCCGAACGGCTCGTCCGCGCCGACCGGGGCTACCTCCGCGACCACGGCTGCGGCTACCGCTTCGCCGAGCCGGATCGGGGAGGCGTTCGCGTGAGCTCGGCCGAGAAGGAGTTTCCGGGGCTGCGATTCGATCCGGCGCCCGGGCTGTTGCCGGCGCTTGCGCTGCTGGCCGAGAAGGTGCGCCAGGCATCGGGGCAGGTGGGCAATGTACGCACCGAGATGGAGAAGACGTTGCGGGATCCCGGGGCCTGGAGCGGGTTGGCCGGCGGCAGTTGCCACGACGCCGTGCAGCACATCTATCCCGAGGTGTGGACCATGCACGACGCCCTGTCCGGCGTCGAACGCACCATCGGCGAATGGTCGTTCCTGCTCGCCGAATATCAGCGCTCGCGTACGGAACTGGAGGCCCAGGCGGTGGCGGCCCGGGCCCGGGTGAAGCAGATGGAGGGGAATCCGGACGTCGATCTGCGCTTCTTCGAGGTGATGACCACGTCCGGCAAGGAGCAGGAGGCCCTGCTCACGCGGCACGCGGAGGCGAAGAAGGCGCTGGAACAGGCCGAAGACGACCTGGACGCGATTCTCGATTCCGCCAAGGACCTGAAAAGGCAGCACGACGAATCGGCCCGGAGCATCGCCAAGCGCATCCGGGAAATCGCGGACCACCCGCCGGATCGCACTACGACGAGCTTCGGGGGGTCCAACCTCATCCCGCCCTACTTCACGAAGCCGCCGGTCAGCCCGGAGGACACGGGCCCCAAGCGCGACTTCAACGTCACCGAGCCCACGGCCAAGGACCGCGCGACCGAACTGGCGGCAATGGCCATGGTCGTCGGGCAGGACGCGTATTTCGACAATGAGCGTGCGGCCTCCTACATGAAGTACTGGCTCGAAGGCGACGGGCGGGACGTCCAGTTCGACGCGCAGGAGTTCCTGAAGGCGGATCCCGGGTTTCAGAAGATCCTCAACGACACCATGCGGGCGAATGCGCCGAGTGGTAATTTCGACACCGGGTGGCAGGGCGGCAGCGTGGCCCGCGACATGCAGAACGGACCGGTCACGCCCGAGTTGCAGGACTTCTATTACACGATGAACGGCTATCAATATCGGATCGTCGGGACCGACTTCAAGATGGTCAACGGCCATCCGGAGGGAACGATCCGGATCGACATCTACAAGCGCTACAACTGGGGCAATCCCGAGGGCGGCACACCCCGAAGCGACATCAAGGGCGTGTCGCAGAACGACCTCGCTCGACTCAACGAGACGGGCCTGGCCCACGACTTCGACATCGTGGGCAGCACGACGTGGTACATGGCTCCGGGTCTGGTCGGGTGACGTCCGCGGGCGTGGTGCGGAGGGGCGCCAGGCGCGCCCTGTTCTTGGCCGGTGCCTTCTGCGTGGGCATGCTGGTGCTTGGCCTGCTGGGCTATGGGGTGCTGCGGTTGTTCCTGTGGCATCCGTGGTCGTCCGACGATCGCGACGCGCGTGCGGACCCCGGGAGCGGCGACGTATCGCTGAGCGAATCCCTGCGGTTGACCGGACTCACGCTGCCGTCGGGGGCCACGAACGTGCGCTATTACGTGCGGGCGAACATGCGCGGGACGCTCGTACAGCTGACGTACCAAATCCCCTGCGGCACGGTCCCGGGGGTATTGGCGGACGCGAAACTGACCACGCCGGTCGCGATGGACGCCGTCGGCGCGCAGAACGTCCGCCGTTTCGCCGAACGCCACGGCTGGCGGCCCGAGATGGGCACGACCACGGCGCTCACCGACACGAGGACGTGGCCCACGACGGCGATGGTGAACACGCCGCCGGGGGCGATGGATTGCTCGGTGTACCTGGACGCCTTCAACTGACCGGCGGTCTCCGGCGACGCATCGGGGGCGATCGCGCGCTTGACTTCAAGTCAACTTGAAGTCCTACGGTCGCCGCATGACCTGCACGCAGTGCAGGATTCGCACCGACGTACCAGGAGGACGTGCCATGACCGCCCAGCAGATCTCCGATGCGGAACTCGCCGGACAGCCCGCCGCCTACTGGACCGGCGTCGCCTACGAGGCGCTCATTGCCTACACCCGGGCCCGGCAGGCTGAGAAGGGCTACACCCAGCCGCAGTTCTGGCTGCTGCGCAATCTGTCGGTGAACGACATCTCGCCCGACGGCGCGGGGATGACCGTGCCGGAACTGCGGGTGGCGATGGCCTCCTACCTTCGCGCCGAGGACGACTTGGCGGCGGAGTCCGAGGTGTTGGTGGAGCGCGGGTGGTTGACCCGCGACGCGGAGGACCGCCTGTTCCTCACCGAGGCGGGCGAACAGGCCCGCGTCGACCTCGCCCGCAACGCCCCCGCGATCCGCGCGGCCCTCCACGAGGGCATCGACGACGCGGACTACGTCACGACGCTCAAGGTCCTCCAACGCCTGATCCACAACGCAGGGGGCCCGGCCACGTGACGGACGGTGCCCGGGCCGGATGCCCGGGCCCGGCGAGTCGGGGGTCCGTCCCCTGGTCAACGCGCGCGTGCGGGGTGGCTTCCGGTCGTTGGACTTCGGAATCATCACGCGGTCCCGGCGGCCGGGGTGGAGGACCGCAGGGCCGTGCACGACTCGTTGTTTCGCCGCTGCTGTCTGGGATCGACCCGGCCTTTCACTCGGATCGGGTTGGCGTCCGGCTTCGTGCCCGATCAGGAGGAACAGGGCCTCGATCGAGCGGCGACCCCGGGTCTCGACGAGGTGCTGGCCGTGCGCGACGAACAGTCCGCCGAGCTGGAGCGTTGGCTGGCGAGCGTGACGGTCGACGAGTTGTCCGCAGTCGCTCCCGTTCCTGCGGGGCCGGGCCGGCCGCCGTACGCCGTGGGCAAGTCGGTGGCCGAGTGCCTGCGGGTGGTGCTGAACGAGGAGTGGGTACACCACGGGTTCTGCGTCCGTGACCTCGACGTGCAGGAACGCTGAGCCGGCTCCTCGGGCTGTGCGACCCGCTGTGGTGCTCGGACGGGCCGGGTGCGGACGCCGGCGGCCGGAGACGCCCATCGCTCTGCGTGACAGCCGACGACAAGGAACATGCCGAGGACCATCCCGTTTCATCAAGTGAGGTGCTGCTGACAGGCGTTACTGTCCTCGGATTGAACTCCTGGATCCGGTCTGCCCTCTGCACGGACCCGGCATCGACCCTGCGTCGTTGGTCGGCAGCCGACTTGTCCAGGTGATGGCTTCGTGGCACACGCACGACGGGCAACCTGCCGATGACTTGGTCGAGGTTTGGCTGATCGACGATCGAGGCGGGTCCACCAACATCGCAGGCGGCACGGACTGGTGCCTCATGGTCGAGTCGTCCGAGCCCGAGAGCGGCTTCGATATGGGGGACTGGGGCCGCAACGAAGTCCGGTCCGTGCGTGATGAGACGCCGTTCGCGGGCCACCTTGGGGAACTCGTGCTCGGAGTTCGGCAGGAGTGGGTTCCGGCAAGAGGCCGTGTCGCGCTTGAACTGGACTTCTCCTCGGGCGGCGTCCGCTGCGAGAGCCGGGGTGGTGACCTCCGGATCCGAGCTGTGGACAGCCCCGCAGGCCCCTTGGCACCGATGCCGTGATCTGCCGTGGCCGGCCAGGCGATTATCCTGGGCGTGGCGCCGTCGGACGCCGAGGCGGGCAGGATCGCCCGAGGCGTCTTCGCCTTCTGGCGTCGGTCGGTCTCCTCGACCGGGGTCCCGCCGGCTTCCGCCTTTTGGTCATGACCGATTCCTGGAAAGGTGCGCATGACGTGGCGGGAAAAGCGGCCGGCCGGGGAGCCTTTCCGATCGGGTCGGAGTGATTCAGGCGGAACGTGTGGTGGGATCCGGGTGAACCGGGCGCCGGGCGCGAAGGATTCGGGGGCGGGTCCCGGCCGGATTCGCGATCGCGTCGCGGGCTCGGCGGCGGCGTTGCCCGTGCCGGGTCGGTGGCTCGCGGTGCGGAGCCCTCGCCCGGTGTTCGCCGTGGGGTATCCGGTTTCGGTGCCTGTCCGGCGTGGGGGGCGGCCCCCGGATGCGGCCCGTGTTCGGGTGACCTGGCCACATCGGGAGTGGCCGCCTCGGGGGTGGGCTTCGGGTGGTCTCCGGGGTGGCGGTCACCTGCCGGTCCGGACGCCGGTACGAACCCGACGGCGGTGACCGGACGGTCGGGCCGTGCGACCGGCGGCCCCTTGCCTAGCGGCGCGGCCGCCTCGCCCGATTTCGGCGCCCCTTCGTCGGGTGTCGAAGACCGGGATGTGGCCTGTCGTTGCTCCTCGCGGGCGAGGGAGGTGTCGATGCCGGCGATGGCGGTGTCGGCCTCGCTCACGATCCGGTTCACGTCCCGGCCGTCCACGGACCACTCCGAGGCCGCGCCCGTCGGTTCGATCGCGTTCCCGTCGGGCTCGACGCCGGCGCCCGGCTGCCGTGAGGCGGCGTCCAGGTTCAGGAGTGTGGTCGAGCGTTCCTCCAGCAGGCGGACACGGTCGGCGAAGACGTCGGGTTCTTGCGGCGCCGTGCGGCCCTGCGTGAGGTCCTCCAGGATCACTCCGGCGAACGCCTTGCGGTCCGCGGCGAGCCGGGTGAACACTCCGGGCGGGAAAGCCTCGTCGTGCCTAGCGAGTTGATTGCGATAGCCCTCGGCCTCCCGCTCGAACCCGCGTGCCCGCGAAGCCCACTGCGATTGCACGATCCCGACGATCTCGTCCAGGGCCTCGCCGGTGATCGACACGTCATCCCTCCACCGGAGCTTGATCGACGCCGCCGCGTTCGGGATCGCGTCCCTGCTGAAGTCCTCGTACGCGGCGCCGGCGGTGCTCGCGAACTCCTCGGCCACGGCATGCCACCCGGCCAATCGCAGACGGGTCTCGCTGTGCATCGCGTGGATCCGCTGCTCGACGCCGGCCGCCCTCAACTGCCGCGCTGCGTCGGCCAGATGCGCCGTGCCCGGGACGACACGCCCCCGGCTGTAGTGGTCGACCATGGCTTCGAGGGCGGTGGCCGTGATGTCGTCGAGGTCCGCGCGCAGGTGTTCCTGGGACGCCTGCCACTCGTGATGGTCGGCGACGTAGCCGGCACGGTCGTCGGCGGCCCGACCGGTGAACACCCTCGGCTGCGGAACCAGGTTCCGGGCCACGACCGCTTCCCAGACCTTCTCCCTGGTTCGAGCCTCCAGCTGCTCCTGGAACCGCTCGTCCGCGGACCTGTCGTCGACGGACTTCCGCGGCCTGGAGCGATTCCAGAATCCGCGGCGCTTTCCGTCCGCGGGTGCCTGGTCCCGGTCGGGCTTGCGGTTCTGCTTGCCGCGTGCGTTTGCGCTCTCCGCCTTCGCGGCGGCTTCCCGTTCCCGCTTGGCGGTCTCGTCGAATGTACGGGCCTCCTGGGCGAGGCCGACGAAGGCCCGGCCCAGGCGGTGGAGACCGGGCCCGTCCAGAGCGGTCGCGGCAAGCGCCTCGTCGGCGGACGTGTAGCCGGTGAACCGGTACGTCGGACGGCCCACCCGCCCGATCAGGTCGGGATCGGGCCGGGCGGCCCGTGCTTTGGAGTAGTCCGCGATGAGGAGCCGGCGGGCCTCCCGCTTGCTCATGCCTTCGCCGACGCGTGCGTGCTCGTCCATGCCTTGCGGTGACGCTCCCCCGAACCACCTCGTACAACCGTGCCCCCCATTATGGGGTTGACGTGCGCTTTTGTACGTGGGGCCGCAGGGGCGCGACGGGGGTCCGGCCGAACTCCCGCCGGCGGTCCCAGAGAAGGTGGTCGGCCTTGGCTCGGATCGGGCGGCCCCGGGTCGGGTCGCCCGGGCGGCGGGACTGCGGTGGGCGTGGGTTGTTGCTTGTGGATCGGGTCGCCGACGTGTGGGCGGTGGTGGCGCGGCCCGGGTGCGGCGGCGGTGACCGGCGGTGCGCCGGCTCGACGGGTTGGATGGGGAAGATCCGGATCGGGGGATGGTGATCGAGAGCTTTCGGGTGTGACCGGAATTGGCAAAGGCGATCCGGAATAGGCTACTTGGGCGATGGTTCGGTCGAAGTTCGGGGAATCGGTGTCAAGTTCGGTCAATTCTGTGGGCCTTGGGAATTCATGGGTTATCCGCGTAACCCGTCAGTCCCGCTTTCAGTTGATCGGATAGGTTCCGCGCGTCCCGGCGGCGCCTCTAAACTCGCTCCGCTGCGGCCCCAGGTCCCACGGACCGCGGTTTGGTACCCGATCGGCGCCTCGGGCCACGCGCGGGGTGTCCGCTGGAGAGGAGCCCTACCGCCCCATGCCGACTCCGCACAAAGACCCGCAAGATCGGCCCCCCGAGTACGAATCCGCGCCGACACCGGAATCCGCCTCCGTCCCGGCTCCGCGCGCACCATATGTCGACGACCGCACCGGGTATCTGGAGATGGAACAGGATCCGAGATTCGGGTCGCTGAAACGGCGTCAACGTTCCTTCATCTTCCCGGTCACAGCCGCATTCCTCGCGTGGTTCCTGCTGTACGTGGTGATGTCCGCCTACGCGCGCGACTTCATGGCCAAGGAACTGATGAACCACATCAACGTCGCCCTGGTGTTCGGTCTGCTCCAGTTCGTGTCGACGTTTGTGATCGCCTGGGCCTATTCGCGATTCGCGCGTACCCGACTCGACCCCGTCGCCACCGAACTGCGAGAGGAACTCGAAGCGTGAATCTTTCTCTCGAACTCGCCGCGAAGTCCAGCAACCGAGGCTGGACGTTCGCGATGTTCGCCATACTGGTCGTGGTGACGCTCGGCATCACCTTCTGGGCGAGCCGCAAGAACCGTACGGCGGCGGACTTCTACGCCGGCGGCCGCTCGTTCACCTCGCTCCAGAACGGCCTGGCGATCGGCGGCGACTACATGTCGGCCGCGTCCTTCCTCGGCATCGCGGGCATCCTGGCGCTGTCCGGCTACGACGGGTTCCTGTACTCCATCGGCTTCCTCGTCGCCTGGCTGGTGGCGCTGCTCCTGGTCGCCGAACCGATGCGCAACTCCGGCCGGTTCACCATGGCCGACGTGCTGGCGAACCGGATGCGCGAACGGCCCGTGCGGACGGCCGCGAGCGTGTCCACGATCGTGGTGTCGATCTTCTACCTGATCGCACAGATGGTCGGCGCGGCCTCGGTCGTCTCGCTCCTGCTCGACGTCAAGAGCGACGCCGCGCAGATCTCGGTCATCGCGGCGGTCGGCGCGCTGATGATCGTGTACGTCACGGTCGGCGGCATGAAGGGCACCTCCTGGGTCCAGATCGTCAAGGCCGGCCTGCTGATGGTGGGCGCGTTCGTGATGTGCGTGTGGGTGCTGGCCAAGTTCGACTTCAACGTGGCGGACCTGCTCGGCACGGCGGCGAGCAAGTCCGGTTCGGGCGAGTCGTTCCTGCAGCCGGGGCTCAAGTACGGCGCCACCGACGGCTGGTCGAAGATCGACCTGATTTCGCTCGGTCTGGCCCTTGTGCTCGGTACGGCGGGCCTGCCGCACATCCTGGTCCGCTTCTACACCGTGCCCAACGCCCGCGTCGCGCGCCGCTCGGTGACCTGGGCGATCGCCATCATCGGGGTGTTCTACCTGATGACCCTGATCCTGGGCTTCGGCGCCGCCGCGCTGATCGGCAGCAAGGAGATCAAGAAGGCCGACCCGAGCGGCAACACCGCCGCGACCCGGCTCGCCGAGCACCTCGGCGGCGGCGCGGGTACCACCGGCGGGGCCCTGATGCTGGCCTTCATCGCCGCGGTGGCCTTCGCGACCATCCTGGCCGTGGTGGCCGGGCTCACCCTGGCGTCGTCCTCGTCGTTCGCGCACGACCTGTACGCGAACGTCTTCCGCAAGGGCCGCACCACCGACAAGGACGAGGTCAGGGTCGCGCGGATCTCGGCGCTGGTGATCGGTACGACCGCGATCGTACTGTCGGTGTTCGCCCGCGAGTTGAACGTGGCGTTCCTGGTCGCGCTGGCGTTCGCGATCGCCGCCTCGGCGAACCTGCCGGCCATCCTGTTCTCGCTGTTCTGGAAGAACTTCAACACGCGCGGCGCCGTGTTCGGCATCTACGGCGGCCTGGTCACCTCGGTGCTCGTGGTGTTGTTGTCCCCGATCTGCTGGGGCGGGGCCACCGACACGAAGCCCGCGATCAAGCAGTTGACGGCCAAGCAGGCGTCGGATTGCGACGTCTCGAAGGACCGCAAGGATGTGGGCAACGCCACGGCGCTGTTCAGCTGCACGACGCCGGCGCCGATCCCGCTGGAGAACCCGGGCATCATCTCGATCCCGGTCGGCTTCGCGTGCGCCGCGATCGGCGCGCTGTCGGCCCGTCGGCGGCGTACCGACGACGACGACCGCAAGTTCGCCGAACTCGAGGTCAGGGCCCTGACCGGAGCCGGCGCGCACTGATCGCGCACCGCCACGGTCTCGGACTCCGGTCCCGGCGGCTCGCGCCCGGGTCCGGGATCGTGGCTACCTGTTGCGGCTGGGGTGGCCGAAGCGGCCCTTGTAGAACAGCAGCGGCGCGCACTCCACGCGCGGCGCGTCGAGGGCCTGGACCCGGCCGATCACGATCTCGTGGTCGCCGCCGTCCACCACGCTCTCCAGCGTGCAGTCGATCCAGGCCAGTACGTCGTCCAGCCTCGGCGATCCGGTCGGAGTCGGGGCGTGGGAGACGCCGGCGAACTTGTCGGCGCCGCTGACCGCGAAGGCGCGGCACAGGGCTTCCTGGTCCTCGGCGAGCACGTTGACGCAGAAGCGGCCGCCCGGCCGGATGCGCGGCCAGGTGGTGGAGGTCTTGGCGACGAAGAAGGTGACCAGCGGCGGGTCGAGCGAGAGCGAGGCGAAGGACTGACACGCGAAGCCCACCGGGGTATCGCCGTCGAGCGCGGTGATCACCGTCACGCCGCTGGCGAAGTGGCCGAGGACGTGTCGGAACGTGGCGGCCTCGACGATGCCGTCGCCCTCGGGCAGGGCGATCGCGGCGGGATCCGCCGGCTTCGTGCTCGCTGCGTCGATCTTGCCCATGATGGACTTCCTCGCAGGTGTCTAGGGGCGTCGGGTCTGTGACGCTACGTCACCCGATTTCCTTGCGTCAATCAAAGGAGAGCGGGTCCTTCGTCACATCTGACGACTCGTCAGTTGCCTTGTGGCGTAAGGCACATCCGCCCGTCGGCGGGCCGTGGTGGGCGCCTCGGCCGGCCGCCGGCGTTCGATTACCAGCCGTAGTACTCCGGCTTGCGGCGCTCCATCAGCGATGCGACTCCCTCGTTGGCGTCGCGGGAGGTCATGTTCGCCTCGACGATGCGGGCCTCCTCGTCGAAGGCCGTCGTGCGGTCGCTTTCGAGGGAGCGGTTCACCAGATGCTTGGTGAACGCGTACGCCCGGGTGGGGCCCGTGGCCAGGCGCTCGGCCCATTCGCGGGCGGTGGCGTCGAGTTCGTCGGCGGGGACGACCTTGTTCACGACGCCGATCCGGAGTGCCTCGGCGGCGGGGAGGTCGTCGCCGAAGAACATCAGTTCCTTGGCCTTCTGCGGGCCGACCAGGCGGGGGAGGAGGTAGGCGCTGCCGCCGTCCGGGACCAGGCCGCGGCGGGTGAAGATCTGGATGAAGCGGGCCGAGTCGGCGGCGATCACGAGGTCGCAGGCTAGGGCGAGGCTCATGCCGTAGCCGGCGGTGGTGCCGTTGATTGCTGCGAGCACGGGCTTTTCGCAGTCGAGGATGGCGTTGGTGAGGCGTTGGACGCCGGTCTTCATCATGCGGGTGGCGTAGCCGGTGGGGCGGGTGGGGGGTTGGGGGGTGTTGGTGGCCGCGTTCGCGTTTGCGTCCGCTTTTGCGCCTTCGGCTTCGGCGTCGGCTTGGGTTTCGGCGAGGAGGGACTTGGTGCCGGGGCTGCTGCGGAGGTCCATGCCGGTACAGAAGTGCTTTTGGCCTGCGGCGGTGAGGATTACGGCTCGGATCTGTTCCGTTGCGGAGGCCTCTGCCAGGAGTTCGATCAGGAGTTCGCGTTGGGGCCAGGTGAGGGAGTTGCTGGCTGCGGGGCGGTTGAGGGTGAGGGTTAGGACACCGGCGCGCACGCTGTGCAGCAGGTCTTGGTCGGGGGTGGTCATGGTGGCTCCTGTGGGTGGTTGGCCGTCCTCAAGCGCCGGACGGGCTGGTGTTGCGTTGGCCTCAAACGCCGGCCGGGCTGGAAGGGTTTGTGTCCGACGTTGGGCGTTGGTCGGGTTGGGTTGGCCTCAAACGCCGGCCGGGCTGGGAGGTTTGCGTCTGGCGTCGAGTGTTGGTCGGGTTGGGTTGGCCTCAAACGCCGGCCGGGCTGGGAGGTTTGCGTCTGGCGTTGAGTGTCGGTCTGGTTGGGGTGGCCTCAAACGCCGGCCGGGCTGAGTGGCCTCAAGCGCCGGCCCGGCTATTTGGCCTCAAACGCCGGCCGGGCTGTTCAGCCCGCCCGGCGTTTGAGGGCGCCGTGGCTGCGGGTGGGTGGCCGTTCGGCACCGCCGGGGCCGTTGGACCCGCGAAGCTGGTCGGCTTCGTTCGGCCTGCTCGGTTCCGTTCAGGCCCGCCTGGCTCGCTCGGGTTCCCTCGGCTCCGTTCGGTCGGCTCCGGGGTCGGGTGGGCCGGCTGGTTCGTTCGGCTCCGGCTATCTCGCCACTGCGAGGGCGTCCAAGGCGACTGTGCCGCCGCCTCTTGGCATGACCATCAGTGGGTTGATGTCCAACTCGGCTATTTCGTCGCCCAGTTCCAACGCCATACGTTGTACCCGCATGACCACGTCGACCAGGGCGTCCAGGTCGGCCGGGGGTTGGCCCCGGAGGCCCTGGAGGCATTTGAGGCCGCGGAGTTCGCCTAGCATGCGCTTCACCTCGTAGGCGCCGAACGGGGGGACGCCGATGGCGATGTCGTCGAAGACCTCGACGAAGATGCCGCCGAGGCCGACCGAGACCGTCGGGCCGAACAGGTCGTCGTGTGAGATGCCGACCACCATTTCCACGCCGCGGTCGACCTGTTGGCAGACCAACACGCCCTCCAGGCGACCCGCGCCCGCCTCCTTGGCCGCGTCGGTGATCTCGCGGTACGCGTCCCGCACCTGGCTTGCCGAGCGCAGGCTCAGTTTGACCAGGCCCAGGTCGCTCTTGTGCGGCAGTTGCGGGCCGCACGCCTTCATCACCACCGGGTAGCCGATCAGCCCCGCCGCCCGCACCGCCGCGGCGGCCGAGGTGACCAACTGCTCGCGCGGCACCCGGATCCCGTACGTGCGCAGCAGCTGCTTCGCCGAGTGCTCCGACAGCGGCTTGCCCGACGACAGCAGCCGCTTCGCCTTCGCCGCGGCGGGCGACGCGGTGCGCGGTACGTCCTCGAACGGGGACGAGTACTGGGTGCGGAAGCGGTGGTAGTCGAAGTAGGCCCGCAGGGCCCGGACGCAGTTGCCGAAGGTGCGGAAGACCACGACCCTGTTCGACTTGAGGAGGATCTGCCGGTAGGCGTCCTCGTCGCCCACCGGTGAGCCCCACACCACGCAGACCACCTTGTCGGTCGCCTCCGCCGCGTCCACCAGGTCCTGCGCGAGCTTGTCGCTCATCGGCGGGAACGCGCCGGTGATCGGACAGACGAGCACGCCGATCGCCGGGTCGGCCAGGATCGTGTCGATGATCTTCCGGCCGCGCTCGTCGCCCGCCGGGTGCCCGCCGTTGTCCACGGGGTTGGACACGGTCAGGTACGGCGGGATCCACCCGTGCAGCTTCTCCTGCGTGGCCCGCTCCAACTGCGGGACGGCCAGGCCCTCGGCGGCGGCGAGGTCGGCCATGTGCGCACCGGTGCCGCCGGAGATCGAGTACACGCACACACCCTGCGCGAGCGGGGTGCGGGTACGCGCGAACAACTGCGACGTGTCGATGAGTTCGTCGAGGCCGTCGACCCGGGTGACCCCGTACTGGCGGAACACCGCCGAAGCGGTGCGGTCGCCGCCGGTCAGCTTGCCGGTGTGCGACTGGGCCATGCGCGCGCCGGTCTCGGTCCGGCCGACCTTGACCACCACCACCGGTACGCCCTGCCGCGCCGCGTGGTCGGCCGCCAGCGCGAACGTGCGCCCGTCCTTGAACCCCTCGACGTAGGCGGCGATCACCCCGACCTCCTCCTGGTCGGCGAAGTGCCGCACGAAGTCCGCGATCTCCAGGTCGGCCTCGTTGCCCACCGGCGCCCAGTGGGATACCCGGATCCCGATCTCCTGCGCCGCGAACACCGGTCGGCCCTGATGCCCGCTCTGGGTGATCAGCGCGATCGCGGGACCGTCGAGGTCGGTGCGGAACTCCTCGAACGCGTTCAGGTTCGTATTCGGCCCGAGCAGCCGCAACGAACCGCCCGAGGTGAGCTGCGCCAGCCGCGCCTGGGCCTCGGCCCCGGCGTTGCCCGCCTCGGCGAAACCGGCCGCGAACACGACCGCGAAACCCACGCCGGCGCCCGCCAGTTGCTCCAGCACCTCGGCCGGATCGCCGACCAGGACGACCGCGAGGTCGACCGGTTCGGGCACCGCCGAGATGTCCGCGTGGCACGGCCGGCCCGCGATGCGTTCGTGCTTGGGGTTGACCGGGAACAACCGCGCGCCGACCCGCTCGGCCCAGGCGATCAGCTGTGCGGTGATCCGCGCGCCGGGTCGGCCCTCGGTGTCCGAGGCGCCGATCACCGCCACCGTGCGGGGTCGGAAGAAGCGGTCCAGGTCGGCGGGGCGGAGCGCGAGTGGTCGGCCGGTCACGTCGAGTTCGGCCGACGGATCCGCGTTCGCGGTGACGCTGGTTCGAGTGTGCCCCGGGAAGTGGTGTCCTCTGCTGTCGTGAAGCATCATCGCGCCCGTCCCTTTTTCGATCTTTCGTCGCCGCCAGATCCGATCGAAGCCCGATCGAGGCCGGAATCGAGCTGACGGTTAGTCAGTTAGCTTGCTGATGGGACGTCAGGGCTGTCCACTGTCTCACCGGCCCGGTCCCGACGCATCTGTCCGATCACCTGGACATTTGCTGACTTGGTCAAACATGTTGCGGATATCTGCTGGTCATCGCGCGGTTACTAAACGTCCCCGAAGGACTTTTCCTGCTGGGTCAGGGATCTGCGGTCCACTTTGTCCATGCCGGTCAACGGCAGCGCCGGCACGATGCGGATCGCCTCGGGGAGCTTGTGGGCGGACAGCCGTGTGGCCGCGAATTCGCGCAACGCGGCCAGTGACGGCTCGGATGCGGCACGTGACACCACGACCGCGACCCCGATCTCGCCCATCACCCGACTGGGTCGCGGGATCACCGCGACCGAGGCCACATCGGGATGGTCGAGCAGGACCGCCTCCACCTCCTGCGGATACACGTTGTATCCGCCGCGGATGTACATCTCCGTCATCCGCCCGGTGATCCGCAGGCAGCCGGCCTCGTCGATCCGGCCGAGGTCGCCGGTACGCAGCCTGCCCTCCGCATCGAGAGCCGCGGCGGTCGCCGCGGGGTCGCGCCAGTAGCCCGCCATCACGGCGGGCGATCGCAGGCAGATCTGCCCCTCCTCGCCCGCCGGTCGGATCGCGCCGGTCTTCGGGTCGCGGATCTCCACCTCGGTGCCCGGTCGGGGGCGGCCGACCGTGTACAGCGCCTCGGAGTCGGGGGCGTCGAACGCGGTCAGCGTGCCCAGCCCCCCGGATTCGGTGGAGGAGTAGCGAATCGAGTAGCCCGCCCCGAATCGGGTCCGGGCCTCGTGCACGAGCGGGGCGGGGGACGGCCCGCCACCGACGATCAGACCGCGCACGTGGGCGAGGTCGTAGCGCTCGAACTCCGGGCGGCCGAGCAGGAGGGAGACCTGCGCGGCCACGCCGCCGAGGTAGGGGATGCGCTCGCGCGCCACCACGCGCAACGCGTCCTGGGCCCGCCAGCGGCCGAGGATGTGCAGGGTCGCGCCGGACTTGAGGTAGCCGGCGAGCTTGGTCATGAAACCGACGTGCGGCAGGCCGGTGGCGATCAGTTGCGGGCCGCCCTCGCCCCAGCGCTCGCCGGTGTCCATCGCGGTGATCGCGGCGATTTGCCGGGAGGTGAACAGGGCTCCCTTCGGAGTGCCCGTGGTGCCCGAGGTGAACACGACCGTCTCGGGCAGGTCCGGGTCCTGATCCCCCGTCACCGGCGGCGCGGGCGGGATCGTGTCGAGCCGCAACTCGGTCCAGACGTTTGCCGCGTCGGCGGCCGGTACGCAGCGCACGACCTCGGGACCGGCCGGGATGCCGTCGAGCAGGTCCTCCCCGGCCAGGACCAGGTCCGGCGCGGCGCGCTCCAGGATCGCGGCGCGTTCGGTGGGGGTGTAGCGCGGTCCCACCCCGGTGGTGATCGCGCCGAGCCGGGCCAGGGCGGTGTAGGCGATCACGTACTCGAGCCCGGACGGGAGCACGAGGGCGACCAGATGCCCGGCCCGCACACCGCGTGCGGCCAGGCCCGATGCGACCTGATCGGTCACCGCGTCCAGGCCGCCGTAGGTGAACCCGCTTCCGCCGTGCACGAGGGCCCGCCGCTCGGGAAAGCGTCGGGCGGCCTCACGAAGCACCTGGGCGAGAACGGTCACAACGGGTCCCTTCGGCCTGCGCGCGAAGTATCGGCGTGGGGGGTGGTGTATGCCACACAACACGACACGCCCGGGGTAACGCGACGTTTCGGAGGTGTGACGAAAGCAATGTTCTAAAGGTATGACGGTGTGTCAGATACTGGTGCTCGCGGGCTGCCGGATCGTCAATGGGGCCGACCGGAACTCGGGCCGGGCGACCGACCCGGACCCCGCGCGACATGAGTGTCAAGGAGTTGCGCCACGTGGACGTCGAGTTCAGCGACGAGCAGCAGGAGATTCGCAAAGCGCTCCGGGACGTGTTCGATCGGCACAGCGATTCGCCCGCCGTCCGGGCGGTGATGGCCACCGAGACCGGCTACGACGCCGAGGTGTGGCGACGCGTGTGCGAGCAGACCGGGTTGGCCGGTCTCGCGATTCCGGAGCAGTACGGCGGGGTCGGTTTCGGCTTCACCGAGTTGGTGGTGGCGCTGGAGGAGATGGGCCGCGCGCTCTTCCCCTCGCCGTTCCTGGCGTCGTCGGTGCTGACCGCGTACGCGCTCGTGCACGCGGGCGACGAGGCGGCGCGGGCCGAATACCTGCCGGGCCTGGCCGCCGGCGAGACGCTCGGGGCGCTGGCTCTGGCCGAGCCGGGGCGGCGGGATGTGCGCGCGGTGGAGATGGCGGCGCGGGCCGACGGTGACGGGTGGCGCCTGGACGGTGTCAAGACGCACGTGATCGACGGGCTGATCGCGGATCTGATCGTGGTGGGCGCACGGGTCAATGGCGACCTGGCGCTGTTCACGGTGGATCGGGACGCGGCCGGGTTGACGCGCACGGCGCTGCCGACGCTGGACCAGACGCGCAAGCAGGCGCGGTTGACCTTCGCGGACACGCCCGCCCGGCTGTTGGGCGCGGTCGGCGCGGAAGCGGCCCTGGAGCGGGTGCTGGCGCTGGCCGAGATCGCGGTGGCCGCGGAGGCGGTCGGCGGGGCGGGGCGGTGCCTGGAGGCGACCGTGGAGTACACGAAGGGGCGCGTGCAGTTCGGGCGGCCGATCGGGTCTTTCCAGGCGATCAAGCATCGCTGCGCGGATCTGTACGTCGAGGTCGAGACGGCGCGTTCGGCGCTGTACTACGCGGCGTGGGCGGCTACGGAGGCGGAGGCATCGGGGCTTGGCTCGCCGGGGGAGTTGGCGGTGATGGCGCCGTTGGCGATGACGACGGCCACTGCGGCGTATCGGCATGTCGCCGAGGAGATGATCCAGTTGCACGGGGGCGTCGGGTTCACGTGGGAGTACGACTGCCATCTGTATCTGAAGCGGGCGATCACCTCGGCGCACGTGCTCGGGGAGCGCGGGGCGCAGCGGGAACGGATCGCGGCGCTCGCGGGGATCTAGCCGGGTCCGGCTCGCCTTGTCCTCAAGCGCCGGACGGGCTGGGTTTGCTCGGCTCGGATCCGTGGGCTGTGGTTGAACCCGGTTGTCCTCAAGCGCCGGACGGGCTGGGGTTGCTTGGTCCTGATCCGTGGGTTGCGGTTTAGAGCGTTGTCCTCAAGCGCCGGACGGGCTGGGGTTGCTCGGTTCGGATCCGTGGGTTGCGGTTTAGAGCGTTGTCCTCAAGCGCCGGACGGGCTGGGTTTGCTCGGCTCGGATCCGTGGGCTGTGGTTGAACCCGGTTGTCCTCAAGCGCCGGACGGGCTGGGGTTGCTTGGTCCTGATCCGTGGGTTGCGGTTTAGAGCGTTGTCCTCAAGCGCCGGACGGGCTGGGGTTGCTCGGTTCGGATCCGTGGGTTGCGGTTTAGAGCGTTGTCCTCAAGCGCCGGACGGGCTGGGGTTGCTCGGTTCGGATCCGTGGGTTGTGGTTGAACCCGGTTGTCCTCAAGCGACGGACGGGCTGGGTTCGAGGGTTGTGGTTCTCGAGCGCCGGGCGGGCTGGGGGCAGCCCGTCCGGCGGTTGAGGGCCCCTGGGGTTACCGCGTGGGGGGCTTCTTTCCTGTGACGCCCATGTAGACCAGCGTGGAGAGTGCCGGGCGGACGTCCTTCATCTTGATGTTCCAGGATTCGAAGCCCTTCTGGTGGCCGGCCACCGCCGCCAGCATGGCGACCAGCGTGCCCGCCATGGCGTTGGCGTGCACCTCCTCGCCGACCTTGCCCTTGGCCTGCATGTTCTCGATCGCCTCGGTGAGCGAGCCGGTGACCGCCGTGAGGATCTTCTGGCGCACCTTGTAGAACCGCTTGTCGCCCTCGGCCGACGCGAGGTCGACGACGCGCAGGATCGGCTCGTAGTCCCGCCAGAACTCCAGGAATCCGTCGGCCAGGGCCTCGGCGGCGGCGTAGCCGCCCTTGCCCGCCCAGCTCTGGTCCTCGGCGAGGGTCTTCAGCCGCTGGCCGTCCTTGGCCATGTCGTTGGCGATCTCCAGGATCGCGCTCTCGACATCCTGGAAGTACTGGTAGAAGGTGGCGGGAGAGGTGCCTGCCATACGGGCGACGTCGATGACCTTGACGTCCCGGTACGGAGACGTGTCGAGCATCTCGCGGAGGCAGTCGAGCAGCTTTTGCCGCGTCGCCTGTCCGCGTCGCCCGGCGACGCGGCCGTCGACGGTGCGAACTTGTCCTGTCATGCCGTCAGTTTACGGGCGCATGATCCGTACCGCTGTCCGCCGCACGGAGGAAAGCGGGCATTTCCCCGCCGCCGTGCATGAGCAGTTCAGCTCCGCTGACGTACCGTGACATCGGCGACGCGAGGAACAGACATACGTCCGCCACATCGCTCGGATCGGCCATCCGTCCGAGCGGGATGGTGTCCGCGACGCGCTGTACGCCGGCCTCGTCCCCGTAGTGCAGGTGGGCCTGTTCGGTCCGGACCAGGCCCACGATCACCGAGTTGAGGCGGATCTTCGGCGCCCACTCGACCGCGAGCGAGCGGGTGAGCGAATTCATCCCGGCCTTGGCCGCGCCGTAGGCCGCGGTGCCCGGCGAGGGGCGTACGCCGCTCACGCTGGAGATGTTCACGATCACCCCGCCGGTTTCCTGACGGTGCATCAAGCGGTGGGCGGCCTGGGCGAAATACAGCGGGCCGAGCAGGTTCAGCTCGATGATCGCGCGGGAGAAGCGCGGCGACGCGGTGGCCGCGTCGGTCTGCGGCGCGCCGCCCGCGTTGTTCACCAGTACATCGAGCCGGCCGAACCGTTCCTCGGTGAACGCCACCGCCGCGAACGCGGTGTCGGGGTCGCGCACGTCGGCCGGGGTGAACACCGCGCTGCGTCCGCCGACGCTCGGCAGCGTGTCCGGCGCCTGGCGCGAACACACCACCACGTCGGCGCCGGCGGCCAGGAAACGTTCGCTGATGCCCCGTCCGATGCCCTTGCCGCCGCCGGTGACGAGGACGACGCGTCCGCCCATGTCGAGCGGGTCGGTGGCGGAGGTCATGGTGGCTCCCGGAGGTCTGCGGTGTCGTGGGCGCCACGCTCGGTTCGTCTGGCGTGGGTCGCTCGGGGTCAACTATGGTGGCAGAAATCTGACGATCAGTCAGATCGGGTGGTGATGTGCCTCTCACGACCGGACGGCCGCGTCGGCCGCACCCGCCGGTACCGGGCGCATGACCGGCCGATCCGACGCACGCGGCCGAATGGATCTGGTTGCCATGGCTATCCGTTACGAGGTGCGTGAGGGCATCGCCGAGGTGGTGCTCGACGCACCCCCCGTCAACGCGCTCACCGTCGCCGGCTGGTTCGAACTCGCGGACCGGCTCCGCGAGGCGAGCCGCGACCGGCAGGTCCGGGTCGTGGTGCTCCGGGCCGAGGGACGCGGCTTCAACGCCGGCGTCGACATCAAGGAGATGTCCAACACCGAGGGCTTCGACGCGCTCGTGGGGGCCAACAAGGGCTGCTACGACGCGTTCGCCGCGGTGTACGACTGCGAGGTGCCGGTGATCGCGGCCGTGCACGGATTCTGCGTCGGCGGCGGCATCGGCCTGGTCGGCAACGCGGACATCGTGATCGCCTCGCACGACGCGTTCTTCGGCCTGCCCGAGGTGGACCGCGGCGCGCTCGGCGCGGCCACCCACCTGGCTCGGCTCGTCCCGCAGCACCGCATGCGGCAGATGGTCTACACGTCGGAGAACGCCCCGGCGGCCGAACTGCACGCGTACGGCTCCATCTACAAGCTGGTCGACCGGGACAAGCTGGTCGAGACCGCGTTCGAGGTGGCCCGCACGATCGCGGCCAAGAGCCCGACCGTGATCCGCGCCGCGAAGGCGTCGCTGAACGGCATCGACCCGGTCGACGTCAAGCGCTCGTACCGCTACGAGCAGGGCTTCACGTTCGAGCTGAACCTGACCGGCGTGTCGGACGAACTGCGCGACGCCTTCACCGAGGGCCGCGAAGCGGACACCTCGAAGTGACGCGGACCTCGCATCAGAGACGGGAGCAACCATCCATGGCCGACAAGCGCATGACGCCCGATCAGGTCGTCGCACAACTCTCCGACGGAATGACCGTCGGGATCGGCGGGTGGGGGTCGCGGCGCAAGCCGATGGCCCTGGTCCGGGCGATCCTGCGATCCGACCTCAAGGACCTGACCGTCGTCTCGTACGGCGGTCCCGACGTCGGACTGCTCGCCCGCGCCGGCAAGGCGCGCAAGCTCGTCTACGCGTTCGTCTCGCTCGACTCGATCCCGCTGGAGCCCAACTTCCGGCACGTCCGGGAGAACGGCCTGGTCGAGGCGGTCGAGTACGACGAGGGCATGTTCCTCACCGGGCTGCGCGCCGCCGCCCAGCGGCTGCCGTTCCTGCCCACCCGCGCGGGCCTGGGCTCGGACATCCTCACCGTCTCGCCGCACCTCAAGACGATCGAATCGCCGTACGGCGACGAGACGTTGGTCGCGATGCCCGCGCTGAACCTGGACGTCGCGCTGATCCACGCCAACGTCGCCGACGAGCGCGGAAATGCCGCGCTGACCGGCCCGGACCAGTTCATGGACGACCTGTTCTGCCTGGCGGCGGAGAAGGCGTACGTCTCGGCGGAGCGGGTGGTGCCGAGCGAGGAACTGCTCAAGGCGGCGGGCTGCGTACACACCCTGACCGTGCACCGCTACATGACGCACGGCGTGGTCGAGGCGCCGAACGGGGCGCACTTCACCGAGTGTCCGCCGGAGTACGGCCGTGATGAGGCGTTCCAGAAGGCGTACGCGACGGCCGCCGCCGACCCCGAGGCGTGGGCCGCGTTCGAGCAGCGCTTCCTGAAGGTCGAGAGCGAAGCGGCGTATCAGGCCGCCGTCGCGGAGTTCGCGAAGGAGAACGCCAAGTGAGCACCGACACCCTGACCGAGGCGACGCGCGCCGACGTGTGCGTGGCCGCCGTCGCGGACTGCTTCCGCGGCGACGGCGAGATCATCGGCAGCCCGATGGGCACCATCCCCACCATCGGCGCCCGGCTGGCCCGCGCCACTTTCGAGCCGGACCTGATGTTGTCCAACGGCGAGTCGTACTTCTTCGAGGGCGACGCCCGACTGGGCGCCAAGCCGGACGAGTTCGCCGTGGTCGGCTGGATCCCGTACCGCCAGGTGCTCGATGTGCTCGCCTCCGGGCGCCGGCACGTGATGATGGGCCCGGTGCAGATCGACGCGCACGGCAACGCCAACATCTCCGCGATCGGCGACTGGGCCAGGCCCAAGCGCCAGGTGCTCGGTTCGCGCGGCGGACCGGGCAACACGATCAACCACACGACCAGTTACTGGATCCCCAAGCACTCGGCGCGCGTGCTCACGCCGAAGGTGGACATGGTCTCCTGCGTCGGCTACGACCGGGCCGCGGCGACGGGTTCGGCGGGTCGTTTCCACGAGATCCGACGGGTCGTCACCAACCTGTGCGTGCTCGACTTCGAGACCGACACCAAGGTCATGCGGCTGCGGTCGGTGCACCCCGGGGTGAGCGTCGACGAGGTGGTCGAGGCGACCGGCTTCGAACTGGTGGTCCCGGCCGAGGTGCCCACCTCGCGGGTGCCCTCGGACGAGGAACTGCGGATCGTGCGCGAGGTGTTGGACCCGCGCGGGATGCGCCTGCGCGAGGTGCCGGCGTGAGCGCGGCGGACGGTATGAGCGGGACCGCCGGCCTGCACCCGGCGCTGCGGAACGGCTTCACCACGAAGTTCGGCGTCGAGTATCCCATCGTGCAGACCGGCATGGGCTACGTGTCCTACCCGAGCCTGGTCGCGGCCACCGCCGAGGCGGGCGGCCTGGGCATCCTGGCCTCGGCCACGATGACCTACGAGGAGTTGGTCGCGGCGATCGCGGCGGTGAAGAAGCGCACCGCCAAGCCGTTCGCGGTCAACCTGCGCGCGGACGCGCCGGACGCGGCCGAGCGGATCGACCTGATGGGTCGCGAGGGCATCAAGGTCGCCTCGTTCGCGCAGGCGCCGAAGA
Source organism: Embleya australiensis (assembly GCF_051903075.1). Classification (NCBI taxonomy): domain Bacteria; kingdom Bacillati; phylum Actinomycetota; class Actinomycetes; order Kitasatosporales; family Streptomycetaceae; genus Embleya; species Embleya australiensis. Next base: position 3,289,105 of record NZ_CP182422.1, on the reverse strand, counting down.
AGGACCTGATCGCACGGGCGCACGACCTCGGCATGCTGGTGGTGCCCTCGATCGGCGCCAAGCGGCATGCGCAGAAGGTCGCCGAGTGGGGCGTCGACGGGGTGATCGTGCAGGGCGGCGAGGGCGGCGGCCACACCGGCTCGATCCCGACCACGCTGCTCCTGCCGCAGGTCACCGACGTGCTCCGGGGCAGCGACGTCACGGTGATCGCGGCCGGCGGCTTCTTCGACGGGCGCGGCCTGGTCGCGGCGCTCGCGTACGGCGCCGACGCGATCGCGATGGGCACCCGCTTCCTGCTCACCTCGGACAGCCCCGTGGGCAACGCGGTCAAGGACGTCTACCTCGCCACGGACGTGGGCGGCACGGTGGTGTCCAAGGAGGTGGACGGCGTTCCGCACCGGGTGCTGGCCACCGACTTCGTCAAGCGGCTCGAACAGCGCTCGGTGCTCGCCCGCTATCCGCGCTCGATCGCCAACGCGCTGCGGTTCCGCAAGCTCAGCGGCGCCAGACTCACCGACATGGCCCGCGAGGGCCTGGCGATGAAGAAGTCGCAGGGATTGAGCTGGCCGCAGGTGCTGATGGCGGCCAACACGCCGATGTTGCTCAAGGCCGCGATGGTGGACGGCCGACCGGACCTGGGCGTGATGGCCTCCGGCCAGGTGGTCGGGGTGATCGAAGACCTGCCCTCGTGCGCGGAGTTGATCGACCGGATCACCGCGCAGGCGAGCGGGATCCTGTACGACCTGGAGGCCGCCCGGGTCTGACCCCACGCCGCCCCCACCGCCGGCACCGCCCCCGTGGGCGGTGCCGGCGGCATGTCCGGCCGTATTCGGCCGAGTTCGCCGCAAACGACCCCGCCCCGCCGACGCCCTCGCCGCTCCGGGGGGTGGGTCTGGACCCACCCCTGCTCGGGGTCCCGGCGCAGTGTTCCGCGACCCGTCCGCCGACAGACTCGAACTGTCAGCGGGAAGCAGAGCGCATTCAAGAGGGGACCTGACAATGGCCAAGCAGCCGGCGACCGTTCGTGTCGCACGATGGAGCGCCACCCACCCGTGGCGGGCGATCACCATGTGGATCGTGTTCGTCGCCGTCTGCCTGGTCGTCGGCGGCGCGGCGGGCACCGAGAAGACCACCAAGTCCGACATGGGCACCGGCCAGTCCGGCCGCGCCGACCAGATCGCCCGGCAGTACGGCCTCTACGGCGCGGCGAGCGAGAACGTGCTGATCACCGCGAAGAGCGGCGAGCTGGACCGGGCCGCGGCGAACAAGGTCGCCGCCGAGGTCACCGACAAGCTGAAGGCGCTGCCCGAGGTCGCCGAGGTCTCCGCGCCGATCCCGGCCACGAACGGCAAAGCGCTGCTGGTGCCGCTCACCATGAAGGGGTCGGCCGACAAGGCCCAGGACCACATCGACCCGTTGCTGAAGGCGACGGAGAGTGTGCAAAAGGCGCACCCCGACCTGCGGGTCGAGGAGATCGGCGACGCCTCGATCGGCAAGGGCATCCAGGACCAGATCGCCGAGGACCTCGGCAAGGCCGAGGTGTTCAGCCTGCCAATCACCCTGGTCATCCTGATGGTCGCGTTCGGTGCGATGATCGCCGCCGCGGTGCCGGTGCTGCTGGCGATCTCCGCGGTGGGCGCCTCGATCGGTCTGTACGGCCTCGCCTCCACGGTCTTCCCCGACGCGGGCTCGGTGTCCAGCATCATCCTGATGATGGGCATGGCGGTCGGCGTCGACTACTCGCTCTTCTACGTCAAGCGCGAGCGTGAGGAGCGGGCCAAAGGCCGCGGCCGGATCGACGCGATCGAGATCGCCGCGGCCACCTCCGGACACGCCGTGGTGGTCTCCGCGATCGCGGTGATCGTCTCGATGGCCGGCATGTACATCGCCGACGACGCGGTCTTCTCCAGCCTGGCCACCGGCGGCATCATCGTGGTCGCGGTCGCCATGATCGGCTCGCTCACGGTGCTGCCCGCCCTGCTCGCCAAGCTGGGCAACACCATCGACCGGCCGCGAGTGCCGATCCTGTGGCGGCTGACCGCCCGCGCCGACCGCGAGCCGCGCGTGTGGAAGGCCATGCTGCGCCCGGCGCTGAACCACCCCAAGGCCACCCTCCTGGTGTCGGTGATCGCCCTCGGCGCGCTGGCCCTGCCGGCCTTCGGGATGAAGCTGCAGAACACCTCCGATGACGACTTCCCGCGCTCGATGGCCACGATGCAGACCTACGACCGGATGACCGACGCCTACCCGAACAAGCACAGCCCGTACAACCTGATCGCCCTCGCCCCGGCCGGCAAGGAGAAGGAGACCCGCGCCGCGCTGGACAAGGCGGTCGCGCAGACCCGCACCAACCCGCTGTTCGCCAAGGACCCGGTCGAGGTACTGGTCTCCGAGGACGGCCACGCGTTCAAGGCCGACGTGATCGTGCCGCACATCTCCAGCTCCAAGGAAGCCAAGACGGCACTGAAGCAACTGCGGGACACCGTGCTGCCGAACACCGTCGGCAAGGTGGCGGGCGCGGAGTTCGCGGTCTCCGGCGAGACGGCGCTGAACAAGGACTTCGCCGACCACGTGCAGGAGAAGCTGCCGCTGGTGATCGGCTTCGTGCTGCTGCTGACCTTCGTGATGATGTCGGTGACGTTCCGCTCGGTGGTGGTCGCGCTCACCGCGATCGCGATCAACCTGCTCTCCGCGCTGGCGTCCTTCGGCTTCCTGGTCGTGGTCTTCCAGCACACCTGGGCCGAGAAGTACCTGGACTTCCACTCCAGCGGCGCGATCATCTCCTGGCTGCCGCTGTTCCTGTTCGTGGTCCTGTTCGGCCTGTCGATGGACTACCACGTCTTCGTGGTCAGCCGGATCCGCGAGGCGGCCATGCAGGGGATGTCCACCAAGGCGGCGGTGGAGCGCGGCATCACCAGCTCGGCCGGCGTGATCACCAGCGCGGCGATCGTGATGGTCTCGGTCTTCCTGGTCTTCGGCACGCTGAGCATGCTCGACATGAAGCAGATGGGCATCGGCCTGGCCGCCGCGGTCCTGATCGACGCGATCGTGGTCCGGATCGTGATCCTGCCCTCGCTGATGACCCTCCTGGGCCGGGCCAACTGGTGGCCCAGCCGGGTCCCGCGGGTCCACGCCCCGCAGCAGACCGCGCAGTACCCGACGTACGAACGCCAGGGATACCAGCGTCAGTTCTGATCCCGCACCTCCCCCCCAGCGAGCGCGGCCACCGTTCCCCCCGGTGGCCGCGCTCCTTCATGTGCGCGGCGAAGCGCGCGGGCGGAACGGGGTCAGCCCAGGCGTTCGATGATGGTGACGTTGGCCTGGCCGCCGCCCTCGCACATGGTCTGCAGGCCGTAGCGGCCTCCGGTGCGCTCCAGGTGGTGCAGCAGGGTGGTCATCAGGCGGGCGCCGGTGGCGCCGAGCGGGTGGCCCAGGGCGATCGCGCCGCCGTTGGGGTTGACCTTCTCGTGCGGGGCCTTGATGTCCTTCATCCAGGACAGCACCACCGGCGCGAACGCCTCGTTGATCTCGACCGCGTCGATGTCGTCGATGCCCAGGCCGCACTTGGCGAAGGCGTACTCCGTGGCCGGGATCGGCGCGGACAACATCTCGATCGGGGACGCGCCGCGCACGCTCATGTGGTGGATCCGGGCACGCGGGGTGAGGCCGTAGCGCTTCAGCGCCCGCTCCGAGACGATCAGCAGCGCCGCCGCCCCGTCGGAGATCTGCGACGCGACGGCGGCGGTCATCCGGCCGCCCTCCATCAGCACCTTCAGCTCCGCCATCTTCTCCAGGGTGGTGCCCCGGCGCGGCGGCTCGTCGACCGAGACCACGGTGCCGTCCACGTCGATCGGCGCGATCTCCTTCTCGAACCACCCGTTGTCGATCGCGTGGATCGCCCGCTCGTGCGACGCGAGCGCGAAGTGCTCCATCTCCTCGCGGGAGATGTCCCACCGCTTCGCGATCAGCTCGGCGCCGTGGAACTGGTCGACGGGCTCGTCGCCGTAGCGCGCCGCCCAGCCCTTGGAGCCGGAGAACGGGTCGGTGAACCCGAGCGGCTTCGCCGAGGTCATCGCCGCGCCGATGGGGATCTGGTTCATGTTCTGTACGCCGCCGGCGATCACCACGTCCTGGGTGCCGGACAGCACACCCTGCGCGGCGAAGTGGATCGCCTGCTGCGAGGAGCCGCACTGCCGGTCGATGGTGACCCCGGGCACCGCCTCGCTGTAGCCGGCGGCGAGCCACGCGGTACGGGCGATGTCGCCCGCCTGCGGGCCGATGGTGTCCACACAGCCGAAGACCACGTCCTCGACCGCGTCCGGGTCGATGCCGCTGCGCTCGACCAGCGCGGTGAGCGCATGCGCGCCCAGGTCGGCCGGATGCACCCCGGACAGGCTGCCCTTCTTGCGACCGACCGGCGTACGGACCGCGTCGACGATGTATGCCTCGGCCACTGGGGCCTCCTTTGATCCTCGTTGTTTCCGCGGCCGACCGCCTCGGTCGCGTGTCCGATCACACGCCGCGCACGCTGTCGCCACACCGCGTACAGCAGCTAACCTGACGACCCGTCAGTTATGCTACCCGTGTCCGACCGGGTTTCGACCTGTGTGTCCTCGGTCTCACACCCGTCGAGGGAGTCGCCCAGTGGATCTCGAATTCACCGAGCAGGAGCAGGAGTTCCGCCGGGAGGCGCGCGCCTGGCTGACCGCCAACGTGCCCGCCGAGCCACTGCCGTCGATGGACACCCGCGAGGGCTTCCTGGCCCACCGCGCTTGGGAGCGCAAGCTCTTCGACGCGCGCTGGGCGGTGGTGTCCTGGCCCCGGGAGTACGGCGGGCGCGAGGCGGGTCTGACCGAGTGGCTGATCTTCGAGGAGGAGTACTACCGCGCCGGCGCCCCCGGCCGGGTCAGCCAGAACGGCATCTTCCTGTTCGCCCCGACCCTCTTCGAGTTCGGCACCCGGGAGCAGCAGGACCGCTACCTGCCCGCGATGGCCGCCGGCGAGGAGATCTGGGTCCAGGGCTGGTCCGAGCCGGAGGCCGGCTCCGACCTGGCCAACGTGCGCTCGCGCGCGGAGCGGGACGAGGAGCGCGGCGGCTGGCGGCTCAGCGGCCAGAAGATCTGGAGCTCGCGCGGCACCTACGGGCACCGCCTGTTCGGCCTGTTCCGCACCGACCCCCAGGCGCAGCGGCACCGCGGCCTGACCTACTTCATGGTCGACCTCGCGGCCGAGGGCGTGACGGTACGCCCGATCCCGCAGCTCGACGGCGAGCCGGGCTTCGCCGAGGTCTTCCTGGACGACGTCTTCGTCCCCGACGCCGACGTGCTCGGCGGGGTGGACGAGGGCTGGAAGATCATGATCGCCACCACCGGCAGCGAGCGCGGCCTCAACCTGCGCAGCCCGGGCCGCTTCGTGGCTCCCGCGAACCGGCTGATCGAGCTGTACAGGCGCGACCCGCGCCCGGCCGAGCGGGACGCGGTGGTGCGGGCCTGGATGGACGCGGACGCGTACCGGCTGTTCACCTTCGGCACGGTCACCAAGCTCCAGGCGGGCGGTGCGATCGGCGCCGACTCCTCGATCAACAAGGTCTTCTGGTCCGAGATGGACGTCGAGCTGCACGCGACCGCGCTGCGCCTGCTCGGCGAGGCGGGCGGACTGGACGACGGCGACGGCGGCTGGCTGGACGGCTTCCTGTTCGCGCTCGGCGGGCCGATCTACGCCGGCACCAACGAGATCCAGCGCAACACGATCGCCGAGCGCATCCTCGGCCTGCCCCGAGCGAAGTAGAAGGGTCCCGACGATGCGCCTCGCATACACCGAAGACCAGGAACTGTTCCGCGACACGGTCCGCGACTTCCTCGCCGACCGGTGCACCACGGCGGACGTGCGCGCCGCGTGGGCCGCCGATACCGCGATCTCCGCGCGCTGGGTCGAACTCGCCAAGGTCGGCGTGACCGGCATCGTGGTCCCGGAGGAGCACGACGGCCTGGGCATGGGCGACGAGGAACTGGCCGCCGTGCTGGTCGAGGCCGGCCGGGCCGCGCTGCCCGAACCGCTGCTGGAATCCGCGGTCGCGGCCGGCCTGCTGGCCGAGTTCGCGCCCGACGCCGGGTGGTTGGCCGAGATCGCGGCCGGTCGGGCGGCGGCCTCCGTGCTGCTGCCGGGACAGCGCCTCGCGGTCGAGGCGGCGGCCGCCGACGTCCTGGTGATCGGCCTGGCCGACGGCGACCTGCACGTGGCGACGCCGGCCGACTGCGTGCTGACCGCGCAGCGCTCGGTCGACCGCAGCCGCAAGCTCTTCACGGTCGACTTCACGCCGACCGCACGCACCCTGGTGGCCTCGGGCACACAGCGCGCGCTGGCCCGGGCGGCGGACCGGGGCGCGCTCGGCGCCGCGGCGCAACTGCTCGGCCTGACCCGGCGGATGCTGGACACCACCGTCGAGTACGCCAAGCAGCGGGTCCAGCGCGGTGTGCCGATCGGCTCGCACCAGTCGGTCCAGCACCACCTGGCCAACGTGCTGATCAAACTGGAGTTCGCCCGCCCCGTGGTGCTGCGCGCCGCCTACTCGCTGGCCCGCGACCTGCCCTCGGCGGCCCGCGACGTGTCGATGGCGAAGATCTACGCGGGCGAGGCGGCCGACCTCGCGGCCCGCAACTGCCTCCAGGTGCACGGCGCGATCGGCTACACCGAGGAACACGACCTGCAACTGTTCATGAAGCGAGCCTGGGCACTGGGCACCGCGTGGGGCGACGCGGGCGTACACCGCGACCGGATCGCGGCGGACCTCCTCGGCGACGCGCCGGCCCCGCCCACACCCGCGTTCTGACCCACCCCGTTGGACTGACGACGCATCAGGCGGCCGTCGTCACGCGCGAACGCCCCCGGTTCCCTGGCGAATCGGGGGCATTCGTGTGTTCGGGGCGGTGCTCGACCTGCGAGGATCGGCACGGCCCCGGGGAGGCGCGCGACTCGTCCGATGGGACCATCGATCCAGGGCCCTACCTTCCCGACACCGTGTGGAGCGGAAGGAGTCGCCATGCCCAATGCCGTCACCGATCACCTGCGCGGACGCAGGCTGCGGGGCAGCGCGTGGTTGGAGAGCGACGAGCGGTTCCGGGTCGAGTATCGCCGGATGCGCCGCCGGGTCCCCGTCTACCGCGCGGTCATCGGCGTGCTGCGCGTGCTGCACCGGCTCACCGCGGACGAGGTCCAGGCACGCGCGAGGATGACGGTCACCTGGTGGCCCCGGATCGGCCCGGACGGCGGGATCTACGCCATGCCGAAGCTGTGGACCATGAAGGAGGGCGGCGACGCCGAGCCCGATCCGCCCGCGACCGAAGCCGAGATGTGGCGGCGGCTCGCGTCCGGCGGGTTGCGCCCGCCGGTGGTGAAGGACGGCGTACGACCGTCCGGTAGCGCGAACGAACTGCGCCGCAACGCCTCGTTCGCGGCACGCCTGGCTCGCGCGGTCTCGGCCGACGAATGGCCGCAGATGATCCACGAGTACGAGCGCCGCCGCACGGTTCTTCGGCAACTGCGGCGGGGCGTCGTCCCCGAGGGCAACCGGCTCGTCGAGTCCGGCGCGGTTCCCCGGGGGGCGCGGCCGCCCCTGTTCGGCTATGCCCGCCAGCACTGGGTCGGTGATCGACCGCTGGACGAGGCGTCCGACCGGCTCATGGACGAGGCCTGGGTGTTGAACCGGACGCCGCCGCCGCTGCACCGACCCTGGAGCGCCGGTCGGAGGCGAAACGCGGGCGCGTTCTTTGGTCCGATGTTCGGCGAACTGGGGCGTACGGTTCCGGGCGCGGAGGCCAACCCGGAGTTCCTGAGCCTGCGCGCCGCCTATGGCGTGTGGTGGGCGGGCGCCGCCTCCAAGCGCAACGAGGCCCGCGTACTGCGCGGGTCGCGAGTGGTCCGCGCGCGGGACCTGGTGCGGTTCGCGCACACCGAACTGCACCACCTCGGCCTGGCGCCGAAGCCCGAGACGGGCCCCGGGTGGGTCCGGCCCTGGGAGCCGCCGAGGCCGGTCGAGGTCACCGACGAGGTGATCACGGCCGTGGCCGCGGTCGGGAAGTCGGGGGCGCGGGGCGCCGATTCGCAGACCCTGGCGAGCGAGCCGGAACCCCCGGGCGGCGCCGGCACGCGGCAGACGCCGGTGCGGGACGCCACCCGGGCGGTCATCACGGCGAAGGGGCTCGCCGCGCCCCTGCCGAGCAGCGTCCCGATGCGCGCCCGCCGCGCCTACGACCGCCGGGTGCGGCCCGGCGGCAGCCTCGAAGAGGCCATCGGCCGGGCCGTCACGGCCGGCGACGGCGTACGGGCCAGACCCTCACGCGGGCTCCCGGGCATGGACCCCGTCCCCGACGGTCGCACCCCCGGCGTGCATCCGTGGCTGCCCGCGCCGGGCTCGTCGGGCGATCTGCCCGGTGGCTCGTCCGACCCGACTCGCGGCACCTTCTCGTCCGGCCGGTCGCGGGACGACGTGGGGCGCGGCAGGTCACTGGAGCGGTAGCGAACGCCCTCGGATCGCCCGTACCGGTGCTCAGCGCACCCGGAAGTCCTTGCTGCGGCCCTGGAACAGGCCCGCCTGCTCGGACCAGTCCAGGTTGCCCAGTTCGATCAGGTGCGGGGCCATGGTCAGGGCCTGGGTGCGGGTGAGGTCGCGGGCCGCCCAGATCGCGCGGATCGAGCCCTGGACGCCGTGTGGGGGATAGGACGCGATGGTCTCGGCGGCCCAGCGGGCGGTGTCGAGCAGGTCCGCGGCGGGGACCACCTGCGAGACCAGGCCCGTTTCGTACGCCCGCTGGGCGCTCATCCGCTCGGCGTTGCCGAGGAGGGTGAGCCGCATGACCTCGCCCAGCGGCATGCGCTGCGCCAGATGCATCGACTCGAACCCGGAGACCATGCCGTACGTGGTGTGCGGGTCGAAGAACGTCGCCCCCTCCGCCGCGATCGCGAACTCGCACTCGCCCAGCAGGTAGAACGCGCCGCCGCAGGCCATCCCGTTGACCGCGACGATCACCGGCTTCCACAGGTCGGAGAACTTCGGGCCGACTCGGAGCATCGGGTCGTCCATCATGTACGGCGACGACGGCTGCGGGATGTCCACACCGCGGTCGATGCCCGTGCAGAACGCCTTGTCGCCCGCGCCGGTGAGCACCACGCAGCGCACGTCGTCGTCGTGCCGCAGGTCCCGCCACAACGTGTGCAACTCGTCGATCATGGTGATGTCGAACGCGTTGTGCCGGTCGGGGCGGTTCAACGTCACCCACGCGACGCCGTTCTCCTGCTCGTAGCCCAGCGTCTCGAACTTGCGCATAGCTCAGCCCTCAATCATCGGTCGCCACCGCTTCGCGGTGGTGTGCGTCTCGATCGCCGCGATGCCGCTTCCCTCGCCGCCATGATCTGACGTACCGTCAGGTTCAATCAACCTCTGGCCTCTCCGGGAGCGATCATGCAAGGGGACCTCGAGTGGGGCAGCATTCCTGCTCTCGTCGACAGCGCGGCGGACCGCTTCGGTGACCGTGAGGCCGTGGTGGACGGCAATGTACGGGTCACCTACACCGAACTGCGGGACCGCGTCCGGCGCGCCGCGGCCGCCGCCATCGCGGCCGGCGTCGGCAGGGGCGACCGGGTCGGCGTGTGGGCGCCGAACTCGCTGGACTGGATGGTGGCCGCGCTCGGCGCGCTCACCGCCGGCGGCGTCGTGGTGCCGATGAACACCCGGTACAAGGGCGCCGAGGCCAAGTACGTGCTGGCCAAGACGCACGCCAGGCTGCTGTTCGTCTCGGGCACCTTCCTCGGCTCGTCCTATGTCGGGATGTTGCGCCAGGCGGCGGGCGGCGCCGCCGAGGGCCGGCCGTTCGCGGACCTGCCGGACCTGGGCCGGGTGGTCGTACTCGCGGACACTGCGCCGGACGACTGCGTCTGCTGGGCCGACTTCCTGGCCGGCGGCGAGCGGATCACCGCCGCCGAGGTGGACGCCCGCAAGGCGAGCGTGGCCCCGGACGACACCGGCGACATCATCTTCACCTCCGGCACCACCGGCGCGCCCAAGGGCGTGATGACCACGCAGGCCCAGACGTTGCGGGTGTTCGACACCTGGGCGTCGGTGGTCGGGCTCACCGAGGGCGACCGGTATCTCGTGGTCAGCCCCTTCTTCCACACCTTCGGGTACAAGGCCGGGATCATCGCGAGCCTGATCAAGGGCGCCACGCTGATCCCGCAGGCGGTCTTCGACGCGGATGCCACGATGGCGCTGATCCAGCAGGAGAAGGTCACCGTGCTGCCGGGCGCGCCGACCATCTACACCTCGCTGCTCGACGCGGTGGCGCGGGAGGGGGCGACCGGCTACGACCTGTCCTCGCTGCGGCTCGCGGTCACCGGGGCGGCGGCGGTGCCGTTGTCCCTGGTCACCCGGATGGCCGAGGAGCTGGGCTTCGACTCGGTGCTCACCGCGTACGGGCTGACCGAGTCGTGCGGCACCGCCACGATGTGCCGCCAGGGCGACTCGGCCGAGACCATCTCGTCCACCTCGGGCCGGGCCATCCCGGGCGTCGAGGTGATCACCGTGGACGCGGACGGCAAGCCGACGGCGGTCGGCGAGTCGGGCGAGGTGTGGGTGCGCGGATACAACGTGATGACGGGCTACTTCGAGGACGTCGAGGAGACCGCGAAGGCGGTGGACGCGGACGGCTGGCTGCACACCGGCGACGTGGGCGTCCTGGACGAGCAGGGCAATCTGCGGATCACCGACCGGATCAAGGACATGTTCATCGTCGGCGGGTTCAACGCCTACCCGGCGGAGATCGAGTCGGTCCTGGCGGGGCACCCGGCGATCTCGGAGGCCGCGGTGGTCGGCGTCCCGGACGCGCGGATGGGCGAGGTCGGCAAGGCCTACCTGCTGCTGCGTCCCGGCGCCGAGGTCACCGCCGACGAGATCATCACGTTCTGCCGCCGCGAGATGGCCAACTACAAAGTGCCGCGCACGGTCGAATTCGTCACCGAACTTCCCCGCAACCCGGGCGGCAAGGTCCTGAAGTTCGAACTCCGGGCCCGGGCCGCCGAAGAGGCGACCCGCCGCTGAACCCCCGCACCCGCCGAGCCGCCGAGCCGCCGGCCCTTCGGGCCGAGCGGCCGGCGGCGCAACGACAAAACGCCCGTGTCGACCGAGGTCGAGCACGAGCGTCACGCGAATAAAACCTACGAGGTGGGCTCCCTGCGTCGGCATTGTCCGAACAGGTGCTAGGGGTCGCCTTCCGGTCCATTCGACTTTCGGGCCTCTCAGCCTGACCATCCGTCCTCGGCCAACCACTCCGAAGGCGCTGTTCGGTCAAGCTCCCTCGCTCGCCCCGTAGGCTTCTTTCAGGGTACTTCCATCCAAAGCGGACATCAAGGGGTTTGCCGAACGGATCGCCGCCGACTCCTATTTCCCCTCGAACTGCGCCGGCCGGCGGGCGGCCTTGGCCGCGTAGCCCGCCACCGAGTCGTCCGATACCAGGGTCAGTGCCGCCGACATCGCGGTCAGGCCCAGGGCCGCGTCCAGGTTGGCGTCGGCGAAGGTGTCGATGCTGCGTTTGATGCCCTGTACCGCCAGGGGCGCGTTGGCCGCGATCTCCTCCGCCACGGCCCGTGCGGCCTGGTCCAGGTCGGCCGTCGGCACCACCTCCTGGACCAGGTTCAGCCGCGCGGCCAGTGCCGCGTCGATCCGTCGCCCGGTCAGCGACAGCAGCTTGGCCCACCCGGCGCCGGCCTCGCGGGCGATGCGGATGTCGCCGCCGGCGTCCACCGCGACCCCGATCTGCGCCTCGGGCAGCGCGAACCGCGCATCGTCCGCCGCGATCCGGATGTCCGCCATCAGCGCCAACTCGAACCCGAAGCCCAGGCAGTAGCCCTGGACGGCCGCCACCACCGGCTGCGGCAGCCGCGCGAAGGCGCGAAACCGCTCGTGTACCCAGCGCAGACCCTCGTAGTAGTTGCGCGTGCGCTCCGCCCCCGAGCGTCCGGTGATCGCACCGCCGGGCGCGGTCACGTCGATGCCCGCGCAGAACGCCCGCCCCTCGGCCCGCAGCAGCACCACCCGGATGCGCTCGTCGAAGCGGATCCGGTCGGCCATGATGCCCAACTGCCGGGTCGCCTCCCAGCTCCACGCGTTCAACTTCTCCGGCCGGCACAGGGTCAACGACGCGATGCCCGTGCCCTCGTCCACCTCCAGGCGCATGCGCTCCTCGGCCGCGTCGATGCTCGGGTCGGTGGTGTTGATCACGGTGCGGTTCCTCCTGGAGCGGTCTTTCGGCCTTGTCTGACGACCCGTTAGATCGGAGTATGTGACACGCGTTCGGCACAGTCCATCGATGTCCGTCGATCTCGCCCGACCTCTTTCCCCGAGCCCCCACTCGACTCCTCTCGCACCTTCGGAGGCACTCCCATGGCCGCGATCCTGCCCCCGGGCACCCTGCACGTCGGCATGCAGCTGCCCATCCAGTCGCAGAGCCGGCTGTACGCGGAAGCCTGGGAGGACGGCGCCGGGCCCGACGAACTCGCCGCGCTCGCCCGCGCCTGCGACCGGGCCGGCTTCGCCTACATCGCGGTCTGCGACCACACCGCGATCCCGCGCGGCCACGCCGGCGCGATGGGCACCGAGTGGTGGGACACGATGACCACGCTCGGCTGGCTCGCCGGGGTCACCGAGCGGATCCGGCTGATCAGTCACGTGTCGGTGCTCGCCTACCGGCACCCGATGATGTCCGCCAAGGCGTTCGCCACGCTGGACCGGATCTCGAAGGGCCGCGCCATCGTCGGCGCCGGCGCGGGCCACGTCGAGGCCGAGTTCGAGATGCTCGGGGTCGACTTCAAGACCCGGGGCAAGGCGCTGAACGAGGCACTGGAACTGCTCGACCTCGCGCTGCGCGAGGAATACGTGACCTTCGCGGGGCAACACTGGCGGGTGGACGACATGGGCGCCCGGCCGCGTCCGGTGCAGACCCCCCGGCCGCCGATCTGGATCGGCGGCTCGGCCGGCGCCGCGCTCAAGCGGGTGGCCCAGTACGGCGACGGCTGGCTGCCGCAGGGCAGCCCGCGCGGGACCTACCCGGCGCAGCTGGCCGAACTGCGGCGCTACCGCGAGGAGTTCGGCCGCTCGGACGAGCGCCTGGACATCGGCGCGATTACCGAGATGATCTACGTCGGCGAGGCCGGCTGGGACGTCGGCGCACACACCCTCACCGGCGGCGCGGACAAGATCGCCGAGTCGCTGCGCTGGTACGGCGAGCAGGGCGCGAACCAGATCCAGGTCCGCTTCCGCAGCCGGGACCTGGCCGAACTGCTGGACCAGATCGCCCGGTTCGCCGCCGAGGTGGCTCCCCACCTGTCCTGACGCACCATCACTCTTCCTTCTCCGAAAGGTCTTCGCATGGGCAAGCTGGACGGCAGGGTGGTCCTGATCACCGGCGCGGCACGCGGACAGGGTGTGGCCGAGGCCCGCCTGTTCGCGGCCGAGGGCGCGCGGGTGGTCCTCGGCGACATCCTGGACGAGGCGGGCGAGGCGGCGGCGAAGGAGATCGGTGACGCGGCGCGCTACGTGCACCTGGACGTGTCGAACGAGGACGACTGGCGGCGGGCGGTGGAGGCCGCCGTCGCCGCGTTCGGCCGGCTCGACGGACTGGTCAACAATGCCGGGATCCTCGCCTTCGAGCCGATCGAGGAGATGTCCCGGGAGGCATATCTGCGGATCGTCGAGGTGAACCAGCTCGGCACGTTCCTGGGCATGAAGGCGGCGCTGCCCGCGATGCGCGCGGCGGGCGGGCCGGGCACGATCGTGAACATCGCCTCCTACGCGGGCCTGGCCGGCATGGAGGGCCTTGTCGCGTACGCCTCGACCAAGGGCGCGGTCCTGGCGATGACCCGGGTGGCCGCCCTGGAGGCCGCCCCGCACATCCGGGTCAATGCGATCTGCCCGGGCGGTGTCCGTACCCCGATGACCAATCCGGGGGACATCGAGGGCCTGCCCACCCGGCCGCCCGCGCCGGGCGAGCCGGACCCGGTGAGCGAGGTCTTCGGCGGCATACCTCTGGCCCGCATCGGCGAACCCGACGAGATCGCCGCCGCGGCGCTGTACCTCACCGGACCCGACAGTTCCTATATGACCGGCACCCACATCGTCGTCGACGGCGGCTGGATGGCCGGCGTGAAGCTCTTCTGACGCCGTTTTCGGAGCATCGGGATATGCCGTTGTGGCATATCTCGGGTGAGCCCCGTCTCATCCCGTGCGGACCCCTGGCGACCCCGAATATCTGACGTACCATCAGCTTCGTGGGGCGGCCGGACCACGCGTGCGGACGCGGTGCGCCGGCCGCGTGCGCAGGCACCACCGAGGGCAGCAACACCGAGGGCAGAGGAGCTTCGCCATGCTGGACCACGTCATCACCGGAGCCACCGTCGTCGACGGGACGGGCGCGCCGTCCTTCCTGGGTGACGTGGGCATCAGGGACGGTCGCATCGTCGCGGTCACCCCCGCCGGCGGCATCACCGAGGAAGCCGCGAGCACCGAGAACGCCGAGGGCCTGGTCCTGGCCCCCGGCTTCGTCGACCCGCACACCCACTACGACGCCCAGCTGCACTGGGACCCGTACGCCACCCCCTCGGTCAACCACGGCGTGACCACGATCATCGGCGGCAACTGCGGCTTCACTCTCGCGCCCCTCAAGGCCGAGGACGCCGACTACACGCGCCGGATGATGGCCAAGGTCGAGGGCATGGCGCTGCCCGCGCTGGAGAACGGCGTGGACTGGAGCTGGGAGACCTTCGCCCAGTACCTGGACAAGCTGGAGGGCCGGATCGCGGTGAACGCGGGCTTCATGGCCGGCCACTGTGCGATCCGCCGCTACGTGATGGGCGCCGACTCGGTCGGCAAGGAGGCCACGCCCGAGCAGATCGCGGCGATGGTGGCGGAGCTGGGCAAGGCGATGGAGGCCGGCGCGCTCGGCTTCTCCACCGGCCAGTCCAACCACACCGACGGCGACGGCAACCCGGTGCCCTCGCGGCACGCCACGCCCGCCGAGATCCTGGCGCTGTGCGAGGAGGTCGGCAAGCACGAGGGCACCCAGCTCGAAGTCATCGTGGCCGGCTGTCTGGACAAGTTCTCCGACGACGAGATCGACCTGCTGGTCAAGATGACCACCACGGCCGGCCGCCCGATGAACTGGAACGTGCTCACCGTCGACTCGGCCGCGCCCGACCGCGCCCCCCGGCAGATCTACGCGTCGGAGAAGGCCAAGGAGGCGGGCGGGCGGATCGTGATCCTGACCATGCCGGTCCTGGTCCCGATGAACATGTCGTTCCTGACCTACTGCGCGCTCAACCTGATCCCGGGCTGGGGCCCGATCCTGTCCCTGCCGGTGCCCGAGCGGATCGCCAAGCTGCGCGACGCCGACGTACGCGCGGAGATGTTGCGCAACGCGGACAGCCCCGAGGCGGGCGTCTTTCGCCGACTGGCCGACTTCGGCCGCTACGTCATCGGCGACACCTACTCCGAGGCGAACGAGGGCCTGTCCGGCCGGGTGGTCGCCGACATCGCCAAGGAGCGCGGCCAGGACGACTTCTGGACGCTGATCGAGATCTGCATCAACGACGACCTGCGCACGGTGTTGTGGCCGATGCCCACCGACAACGACCAGGCGTCGTGGGATCTGCGGCAGCAGGTGTGGGACAACGAGCACGTGATCCTGGGCGGCTCGGACGCCGGCGCGCACCTGGACCGCATGTGCGGCGCGACCTACACCACCCGCTTCCTCGGCGACATGCTGCGCGGGCGCAAGCTGGTCTCGCTGGAGCGCGCGGTGCAGATGCTCACCACCGAGCCCGCCGAACTCTTCGGCCTCAAGGACCGCGGCCGGATCGCCGAGGGCTTCCACGCCGACCTGGTCCTGTTCGACCCGGCCACGGTCGGCTCCGGCCCGGCCCGCCTGATGCACGACCTGCCCGGCGACAGCCCGCGCCTGACGAGCGAGTCCACCGGAGTGGTCAGCGTCCGCGTCAACGGCGTCGAAACCATCCGCGACGGCCAGACCACCGGCGCCGCCAACGGCACCCTGCTCCGCAGCGGCAAGGACACCGTCACGGTCTCGGTCTGACCGCCGACCGAAAGACCCGGCGGCGTACGGGGGTCCTCCCGTACGCCGCCGCTCCATGCGTCGGACGCGGCTCTGCCGACGATCTGTTCGGTGTTGTGCCATTCGGGTGACCTTCGGGCGACTCGCTCGTTGGAGTGTTCGGACCAGACAAGGACCGTGCCGGTGGTCGTGGAGAGTGTCACAATCGGGGCAGGTCGGGGCGACACGAAGGCGGTGCTACGAATGGCGGCTCTCCCCGCGCAGTCGCACGTCCAGCCCTGGACTGTGGACGAATGGATCGCTCTCAACGAGGACGCGCCGGACGGCAGCCGGTACGAACTCGTCGACGGGAGCGTGCTCATGAGCCCCGCACCATCCATGGGCCATCAGCTCGCCGGGGATCGCCTGGCCCGGATCCTGACGGATGGCGCCCCGAGAGGGCTCCTGCCGGTGACGGCCACCGGTATCGCGATGGGCGACCGCACGGCCTTGATCCCCGACATTCTCGTCGTCGATCTCGCGGCCTTCGCCGACGGTGCCAAGGTGCCTGATCCTTCGCAGGTGCACCTGGTCGTCGAGATCGTTTCTCCCTCCACCACGACCACGGACCGCACCCTCAAGCCCGCCAAGTACGCTGCCGCAGGCATCCCGCACTTCTGGCGTCTGGAGATGGTGCGTTTCCGTGGACTCGGGATCGATCGGCTCCCTGTGCTGTTCACCTACGCGCTCGACGCCGATCGGGAGTATCGACTGACCCGACGGCTCGCCGCCGGTACCGCCGCCAAGATCGAGGAACCCTTCCCGGTCACGCTCGATCCGGCGGACCTCGTCGTCTCGTAGTTCCTCGCCCGAGCCCGAGCCGATTCCTCGGTCGATGCCCGCTGCCCGGGCGGGCCGATCCATCGCGCCCTCCACCCGCCACGTGACGTGCGACACGAGTCGGGATGGGCATGGATCGGGGCCGCCTACGCTTGGTTCTTTCGGGGGCGACGTCGGGTCGGCTCCCGGATGTCGGCGGCGCGGAGCACGTCTCGGCCCGCCGATCCAACCCGCGCAGCAGCGACGACAGCGAGGTGTCGCATGACCCCGACTCCCAACGAGGGACGTCCCACCGAGAGTTCGATGCGGCGCGCGCTGCGACGCGCCCGCGACGGGGTCATGCTCGACGTCTCCGAGGCGGCCGTGCTCCTGCACGCCCGCGACGCCGATCTGGCCGACCTGTGCGCCTCGGCCGCGCGTGTGCGCGACGCCGGTCTGGAGGCGGTCGGCCGCGCCGGGGTGATCACCTACAGCCGCAAGGTGTTCATCCCGCTCACCCGGCTGTGTCGGGACCGCTGCAACTACTGCACCTTCGTCACCGTCCCGGGCAAGCTCCGGCGCGAGGGCCACGGGATGTTCCTCAGCCCCGACGAGGTGCTCAAGATCGCCCGCGACGGCGCCGCGCTCGGCTGCAAGGAAGCCCTGTTCACCCTCGGCGACCGACCCGAGGACCGCTGGCCCGAGGCACGCGAGTGGCTGGACGCGCACGGATACGACGACACGCTCGCCTATGTCCGGGCGATGTCGATCCGGGTCCTGGAGGAGACCGGCCTGCTGCCGCACCTGAACCCCGGGGTGCTCTCCTGGACCGACTTCCAACGGCTCAAGCCGGTCAGCGCGTCGATGGGGATGATGCTGGAGACCACCGCGACCCGGCTGTGGTCCGAGCCCTCCGGCCCCCACTACGGCTCGCCCGACAAGGAACCGGCCGTGCGGCTGCGGGTGTTGGAGGACGCCGGCCGCTCCAACGTGCCGTTCACCACCGGCCTGCTGATCGGCATCGGCGAGACGATGACCGAGCGGGCCGAGTCGATCTTCGCGATGCGCAAGGTCGCCCGGCAGTACGGCTCGATCCAGGAAGTGATCCTCCAGAACTTCCGCGCCAAGCCGGACACGGCGATGCGCGCCACCCCCGACGCCGATCTGGTCGAGTTGGCCGCCGCGATCGCCGTCTCGCGGATCGTGCTCGGGCCGAAGATGCGGGTGCAGGCGCCGCCGAACCTGATCGGCGACGAGTACGCGCTGATGATCGCGGCCGGCATCGACGACTGGGGCGGGGTCTCGCCGCTCACGCCCGACCACGTCAATCCCGAACTCGCCTGGCCGCAGATCGAGTTCCTGGCGGCGCGCACCGCCGAGGCGGGCTTCACGCTGCACGAGCGGCTGAACGTGTACCCCGAGGTGATCCTGCGCGGCGAACCGTGGGTCGACCCCCGGGTGTTGCCGCACGTGCGCGCGCTGTCCGACCCGGAGACCGGTCTCGCGATCGAGGGCCGCAACCCCGAGGGCCTGCCCTGGCAGGAACCCGAGGACATCTTCGCCGCCGCGTCCGGCCGCACCGACCTGCACGAGACGATCGACACCACCGGCCGCACCACCGACCGGCGCGACGACTTCGACAACGTCTACGGCGACTGGGACGCGCTGCGCGAGCAGGTCGCCGCCGGCCCCACCGGATCGGTGGTCCGGCTCGACTCGGAGGTGCGCGAGGCACTGTCCCGGGCCGCCGCCGAACCGACCCGGCTGACCGACGACCAGGCCCTCGCGCTGTTCCACTGCGACGGCCCCGCGATGGACGAACTCGCCCGGATCGCCGACGACTTGCGTCGCGAGGTGAACGGCGACGAGATCACCTACATCGTCAACCGCAACATCAACTTCACCAACGTCTGCTACACCGGCTGCCGGTTCTGCGCGTTCGCCCAGCGGCGCACCGACGCCGACGCGTACACCCTGTCCCTGGACCAGGTGGGCGAGCGGGCCGAACAGGCGTGGGCGGTCGGCGCGACCGAGGTCTGCATGCAGGGCGGCATCCACCCCGACCTGCCCGGCACCGCCTACTTCGACATCGCCCGCGAGGTCAAGAAGCGGGTCCCGGGCATGCACGTGCACGCCTTCTCGCCGATGGAGGTGGTCAACGGCGCGACCCGCACCGGGATGTCCATCCGCGACTGGCTGACCGCCGCCAAGGAGGCGGGCCTGGACACCATCCCGGGCACCGCCGCCGAGATCCTGGACGACGACGTGCGCTGGATCCTGACCAAGGGCAAGCTGCCCGCCGCGACCTGGGTCGAGGTGGTCAAGACGGCGCACGAACTGGGCATCCGCAGCTCCTCGACGATGATGTACGGCCACGTGGACACCCCCGCGCACTGGCTCGGCCACCTGCGCCTGCTCGGCCGGATCCAGGACGAGACCGGCGGCTTCACCGAGTTCGTCACGCTGCCCTTCGTGCACACGAACGCGCCGGTGTACCTGGCCGGCATCGCCCGCCCCGGCCCGACCCTGCGGGACAACCGGGCCGTGCACGCGATGGCCCGCATCCTGCTGCACGGCAAGATCGACAACATCCAGACCAGCTGGGTCAAGCTCGGCGTCGAGGGCACCAACCTGATGCTCGAAGGCGGCGCCAACGACATGGGCGGCACGCTCATGGAGGAGACCATCTCCCGGATGGCCGGCGCCGACAACGGCTCGAAGAAGTCGATCGCCGAACTGGAGGCGATGGCCGCCTCGCTCGGCCGCCGCGCCCGGCAGCGCACCACCACCTACGGCGAGGTGGACGCCGAGCGGCAGGCCGTCGCCCGCCGCCACGACGAGGACGTCGACCGGATCATGCTGCCGATCCTGGGCTGAGCACGCGTACGCCCGCCCGCCGACTCCCCTTCCCGGGAGGGCCGGCGGGCGGACGCAGCCGACGGATCAGCGCAGTGTCACGACGGTGTACGGCCCGACGACGGCGAGGTTGAACACCTTGGGGTCCAGGAGCTGCTTGCGGAAAACCACGTCGCGCTGCTGGTTCTCCGGCGACATCGGGAACGAGTCGACGACCATCGTCGCGTGATACCCGTCCGGCTGCGCGCGCAGGAGCATCGCGTCCGGGGCCCGCCACGGACTGGCCTTCATGCGCTCGACCAGATCCTGCGCCGACCCGGCGGCGGCCCAGCGGGCGACCTCCTTCTGCCGCGCCTCCAACTCGCCCAGCGGGTTCGAGTATTGCGGCGTATAGGCCAGGAAGCCCCAGTACGGCTTGATCGCGAGAAGCCGGTAGTTGTCGGTGAGCAGGATCGTCTTGTTGGGCGCCTTGTGCTTGGTGCCGGCGGAGATGGCCTTGAACAACTTGCCGTCCAACTCCAGCGCCGCCAGCGTGTCCCCGGTCGCCGGTTCGTCCCGGATCCGCGGCCCCTTGCCGTCCGGGTAGGGCTCGCCGAGGGCCTGGTCCAACGAGCCGTGGTCGGAGCGTACGAACTGCTGCGCCACCACCACGCCCGACGCCACCGCGAGCACGGTGACCACGGCGAGCGCGGTACGCGCGATCCTGGGCTCCATCGCCCGGCGGCGGAGCGCCCCGAGCGCCGCGGCGAGCCCGAACACCCCGCCACAGGCCAGGCACAGTTCCAGGATCGGGGTCATCCGGAAGGTCAGCAGGGTGGTCTCGGCGACGCCCGCCACGAACGACAGGACCGACCACACGTAACAAGCGGCGACGCCGATCACGAGCCCGCGCGCGATGATGTCCCCCGACCCGACCGCCCACAGCAGCCAGACCAGGCCGATCAGGCACAACACCCCGATGGGGGTGAACTCCAGCATCGGGGTGGCGAACGCCGCGCCCTCCGGGAAGAGGTAGTGCTGCGCCGCGTTCTTGGGCATGCCGAGGTCGAACGACTTGAGCAGATACGGCACCCACACCGGGAGGATGAGCACCGCCGCCGCCCCCGCGATCGGGAGCAGCCGGCCGAGCACCGTCCCCAGGGTGTACCCGGACGGAGCCGCGCCGGGGTCGCGGGCCTCCCGCTTGCGCGCGATCAGCAGCCCCACGACGGCCGACCCCACGATCACCAACGTGAGGAAGCCGGTGATCAGGGTGTAGAAGAGCGCGGAGATGCCGAGGAAGACGCCGATCCCGAGCAACACCGCGAGGTTGTTCGGGCGCCGACCCGGGCGCTCGTCCCGGGTGCCCCGGGCCAGCATGTACGCGACGGCGACGATCACCGGCGGGGTCAGCCCGGTGATCACCCAGGCATAGCCCTCGTTGACCGCGGGCGACGCCCCGGACAGGCCCACCAACGTGGTCGTAGTGCTCAGCGCCACGGCCATCGGGCGCGAGACGATGGCGCTCCACAACGTGAACGCCAGTGCGGCCGTGACCCCCGCGGTCAGGATCGTGAACGGCTTGTACGCCTCCCAGCCGGCCAGGCCGAACAGATTCGCGAAGCGTCCGCCGAGCCAGAACCAGCCGGTGGGGTAGAGCGGCGGGGTGTTCTCGTAGTTCATGTCGGACAGCCGCGGGGAGTCGGTCATCCGGGTCAGGTATTGACTGCGGAAGGAGTTGTCGCCCGCGAGCCCGCCGTAGTACCACTTCGTCGCGTACAGCGGCAGCGCCAGCACGAGCGTGGGCAGCGCGGTGACCAGGATCCAGGACAGTACGGTCCCCAGGAGTCCTCGGCCGCGGGCGCGCACGACCAGGAACGCGACCAGGCCGAGCAGCACGGCGGCGCCGAGCGCCGCGTACTCGATCGGGATCAGCGACTTGGACAGCGTCTCCGACTTGTCCGGCCCGATCATGACCCTGGGCTTGGGCATCCCGGCGTGGGTGACCAGGTACTGGATCGGCAGACTCGTCGCGATCGCCACCACCGCCGCACAGCACAGCTCGGCGATGATCGTCCGCGCCCGGCGTTCGGATCGGTCGCCGCTCGCGCGCGGGCCGGCTGCGGATCCGGACGCGGGAGAGAGCGCCGCGCCGTGCGCGGGATGGTCCGACATGACGTCCACCAAGCGGTTCCGTTCGATGGGATCCGGGAGGGCTGCGCCGACTTCCGGATCGACTGACTCGAGCAACGAGGCAAGCCGGGTGCCGAGATCGATCGGGCCGGGGTAGCGGCCATCGGAATCGTCGAGGCCCTGCACCTCGGAACGGCAGCCTATCCCGCCCCACGATCATCCGGGCAGGAGTGGTCTGGCACCGGCGACGTGCTCTCGGATGCGTGTGCGACCCCCCGGCGGGCCCGCGCCGGTACGCTGCGGTGGGGCTTCGGGGGAGGGAGAACACACATGGCCGCACTGTGGTCCAGGGACCGTTTGCAGGACTTTCGGGCACGTGTACGGGGCGCTCTCGTCGGCGGCGCGATCGGGGACGCGCTCGGTGCCGGGATCGAGTTCCTGAGTCTCGCGGAAATCCGCGAACAGCACGGACCCGACGGGGTCGCCGGCTACGTGACGGCGTACCACCGACGCGGCGCGATCACCGACGACACGCAGATGACCCTGTTCACGGTGGAGGGGCTGATCCGCGCGCACGTGCGCCGGGACACCGGGGCCTGGCATCCGCCGACCGACCTGCACGGCGCCTACCTGCGCTGGAAGGCCACCCAGAGCGAATGGGGCCCCGACGAGCGCAAGGACGAGGGCTGGCTGGTCCGCGAGGAGTGGCTGTACAGCTCGCGCGCGCCCGGGTCCGCGTGCCTGCGCGGGCTGGAGGACGAGAGCGTGATGGGCACGCTGGAGCGGCCCAAGAACCCCGACTCCAAGGGCTGCGGCGCGGTCATGCGCTCCGCGCCGTTCGGTCTGCTGGTCGGCTGGCGGCCCGAGCTGGTTTTCCAACTCGCCGTGGAATGCGCGGTGTTGACCCACGGACACCCCACCGGCTACCTCGCGGCGGGCGCGTTCGCGGTGATCGTGCACGCGGTCATGCAGGGCGCGCCGTTGGAGGAGGGCGTACGGATCGCCCTGGAATTGGTGAAGTCCCGTCCGGAGCACGCCGAGACGGCGCGGGCGATCGAGGCGGCGCTGACCGCGGTGCGCGCCGGGGTGCCCTCGGCCGAGCGGGTCGAGGAGCTGGGCCAGGGCTGGACCGCCGAGGAGGCGCTGTCGATCGGGCTGTACTGCGCCCTGGTGGCCCCCGACATGCGCACCGGACTGCTGCTCGCGGTCAACCACGGCGGGGACAGCGACTCGACCGGGTCGATCTGCGGCAACCTGCTCGGCGCCATGCACGGCGACACCGTGCTGCCCGCCGACCTGGTCGCCGAACTCGAGGGCCGCGGTGCGATCCTGCAACTGGCCGACGACTTCGCGATGGAGATGACCCAGGGCACCACGCTGCACGGCCCCGAGGCGGGGGCCACGAGCTGGACCCGGCGCTACCCGCCGACCTGAGCGCCGGCCGCCCCGGGCATCCCCCGCGGCGGCCGGATCGCCCCGATCAGGGTCGGCGCTCGTCCACCCAGGCGCCCGCGACCATCACCGCGCGCACCTGGAGCGCGTCGTCCAGGACCACCAGGTCGGCCTGCTTGCCCGGCTCAAGGGTGCCGATCCGGTCGGCCAGGCCGAGTGCCCGCGCGGGCGTGGCCGAGAGCGAGCGCACCACGTCGGCGATCGGCAGGCCGCCCGCGACACCGTTGCGCAGCGCCCCGTCCAGGGTGAGCGTGCTGCCCGCGATCGAGTCGCCGCCGGCGAGCCGGGCCACCCCGTCCACCACGTCCACGGTCATCACGCCCAGCGGGTAGACGCCGTCCGGCATGCCCGCCGCACCCATCGCGTCGGTGATGAAGGCGACCCGGTCCGGGCCCGCGCTCGCGTACGCCAGGTTGACCACGCTGGGGTGCAGGTGCACGCCGTCGTTGATCAACTCGACCACCGCGTCGCTGTCCTGGAGCAGCGCGGTGACCGGCCCCGGCTCGCGGTGGTGCACGCTGCGCATCGCGTTGAACAGGTGGGTGGCCACACTCGCGCCCGCGGCCAGCGCCGCGTGGGTCTGCCGGTGCGTGCCGTCGGTGTGCCCGACCGCGGCGATCACCCCCTCGTCGGCGAGCCGGCGCACCAGGTCGACCCCGCCCGGCAGCTCCGGGGCCAGGGTGACCATGCGAATCGCGCCGTTCGCCACCTTGAGCAGCGTGCCGACCTCGTCCCGATCCGGCGCGCGCAACTGGGTCGGGTCGTGCGCGCCGCAGCGGGCCGCACTCAGATAGGGGCCCTCCAGGTGCAACCCCGCCAGCAGGCCGTCGTGCACCAGCGGGGAGAGCGTGGTCACGATCCGCAGCAGGTCCGCCGGGGACGCGGTGACCAGGCTGGCGACCGTGGTCGTGGTCCCGTGCGAGCGATGGAATTCGGCCACCCGCAGCGCCTCGTCGGGATCGCCGGAGGTGTACGAACCACCCCCGCCGCCGTGCACGTGCATGTCCACGAAACCGGGCACGATCCAGCCGCCCGCGAGGTCGACCACCGGTTCCGAGCCGTTCGGCCGACCGGGGCCGGCGAAGGCGATCCGTTCACCCACCACGTGCACCGAAGCGCCGTCGACCACCCCGAAGGGCAGCACCACGCGCGCATTCCCGAGCACCGTCACCCGCGCACCTCCAAGGTGTCCCACGCGATCAGTCCGGCGCCTCGGCAACCGGCCTCGTCTCCGAGTGCCGCGGTGACCAGCGGCGGCACGTGTTGGACCACGGCGCGCTCGGCGAGCAGCGTCCGCAAGGGGCTGAACAACTGCTCCCCGGCGAGCGAGAGTCCGCCGCCGATGACCAGCAACTTCGGGTCGTACAGGGCGAGTCCGGTGAGCAGGCCGTCCGCGAACGCGGACAACCCCTGACCCCACACCGCGGCCGCGACCCGGTCGCCCGCGGCGACCCGGGCGACCACCTGGGCCGCGCTCAGCGGCGGGTCGTCGCCCGGCGCGGCCTCGGCGAACGCGTGCGCGATCGCGGGTCCGGAGAAGTGCGCCTCCAGACAACCGACCGCCCCACACGTACATTTACCCCCGCCGGGGCGCACCGTGATGTGCCCGATCTCGCCGGCCTGCCCGTGCGCGCCCGGGTAGGGGCGTCCGTTCAGCACCAGCACCGAGGCGAGCCCGGTGCCGATCGCCACGAACAGGAAATTGTCGCAGTCGCGCCCCGCGCCCAACCGGCCCTCGGCGAGCGCGCCGGTACGCACGTCGTGGCTCAAAGCCGCCGGTAGCCCCAGCCGGTCGGCGACCAGCGAGCGCAGCGGCACCTCGCGCCACTGGATGCTGGCCGACCACACCGCGACGCCCGCCGCGTCGTCAACGATGCCCGGCACCACCACACCCGCCGCGCGCGGCACTCCGCCGAGTTCGACCGCGCGATCGCGCAGTGCCTCGGCGAAGTCGACGATCCCCGCGACCACCGCGTTGGGGCCGTCGGTGCGTCCGGTCGGGCGCCGCTCGGAGTAGACCAGGCCGCCGTTCGCGTCCACGACGCCGCCCTTGATGTCGGTGCCGCCGACGTCGAGTGCGACGACGCAGTCCGCGCCGGACAGGTCGGACGGCGTGATGTTCACGTGCGGCATCGGCGTCTCAAGTCTGGTAGATGGGGCAGATTGTCGGCCCGAGGGCGGGTGGATCCGAGAATGCGCGTTTGTGCTCACTGGATAGCAGTTGAAAACATGAACATGCAACAGCATCGTTGAGTGAGCGCAACCTCACCGAAACCCCCGACGCGTGACGCGCGCGGGTGGCCGGGGAGGATGGTCGCAACGATCCGACACGAGTCGGGCGGGCTGTCGGACCTGGCGGGAGGTCGCGAGTGAGTCGTTACGAGCGGTGGGGTGCACTCCTCGAATTGCTGGCCAAGCACGGCCGGCTGGAGGTCGAGGACGTGGCCTCGGAGCTGGACGTCTCGCCCGCCACGATCCGCCGCGACCTGGACCAGCTCGCGCAGCAGCAGATGTTGACCCGCACCCGGGGCGGCGCGGTCGCGCACGCGGTCTCCTACGACCTGCCGCTGCGCTACAAGACCGCCCGACACGCGTCCGAGAAGCAGCGCATCGCGCAGGCGGTGGCGGCCCTGGTCAAGCCGGGGGAGACGGTCGGGATCAACGGCGGCACCACGATGACCGAGGTGGCCCGCGCGCTGGTGGCCCGGGCCGATCTGTACACCGAGGGCGACTCGAACGCGCAGGCGTTCACCATCGTTACCAACGCGCTCAACATCGCGGGCGAACTCGCCGTGCGGCGGCACGTGAAGATCGTGCTCACGGGCGGGGTGGCGCGCCCGCAGTCGTACGAGCTGATCGGCCCGCTCGCCACCGGGATCCTGCGCGAGGTGGCCCTGGACGTGGCCATCCTGGGCGTCGACGCGATCGACGTCGAGCACGGCGCGAGCGCGCACCACGAGGGCGAGGCGAGCATCAACCAGTTGATGGCCGCCGGCGCCGGTCGGGTCGTGGTGGCCGCCGACTCGTCCAAGCTGGGCCGCCGCGCGTTCGCCCGGATCTGCCCGCTGGACCGGGTCGGCGTGCTCGTGACCGACACCGACGCCCCCGAGGAGGCCACCGCGGCGTTCGCGGACGCGGGCGTGCGGGTCATCCGGGTCTGACCCGCGGGTCGTTCGGGTCCGTTCGGGCCCGTTGGGGTCGTTCGGGTCGTTCGGGTCCGAGACCCACCAAAACTCCGGCCGAAACTCCGGGCATTGCCGCCTGTCAGTGCTGCCGAATCGTTTCCCCAACCAACCCTCCGGCCTGCTCGATGCAAAATTCGTGCACAACCGGAATGGATCATTCGAAGAAGCGTCGATGGACCACTTCAAGATCCAATAGGCGTCCTCCGCGCCGGTTCTCCGCATCCGCGCCCGGACGGGTAACGAATTGCCCGGCAAACTGCCGCGACCTCTCCAACCAATCGCAGGATTGGTGTAGACCTTTCTTCCGGCGAGGTGTTGACTGCCGACGCGGCGAGTCCGCAAAATGCTCGATGCTGCTCAAGAGTTTTCTCCAAATCCGTGTTGCGAACAGTTTTGCGCATGTGCACGCATGGGGTTTAGCGCCACGAAACCCTGCCCAACGGTCCTGTTTTCCCGAAGGCATGAAGGCGGTTCTGCGATGAAGCGGCACCAGATGGCATTGGCGGCGACAGGACTGTCGGCCGCACTGCTTCTGTCAGCGTGTGGTGGGTCGGACGACGACAGCGACGACAGCAAGGGGGCGACCCCCGGCGCCTCCGCGCCCGGCGCTCCCGCCGGCGCCCCGAAGGACGGCACGATCAAGTTGGTCGTGGCGGACTACGGCAGCGGCGACGGCAGCATGCAGAAGTATTGGAACGGGGTGATTTCGAGCTTCAACGCGAAGTACCCCGGGATCAAGGTGAACCTGCAGGTCATCAACTGGGATGACATCGACAAGCAGGTCGCGACCATGGTCCAGAACAACGAGATGCCCGACCTGCTGCAGACCGGCGGTTATGCGGACAAGGTCGTCGACGACCTGCTCTACCCGGTCGACGACATCATGTCGCCCGACACCAAGGCCGACTTCGTGGAGTCCTTCACCCCGGCCGCGACCGTGAAGGGCAAGCAGTACGGCATTCCCTTCACCTCCAGCACCCGGCAATTGATCTACAACACGGATCTGTTCACCAAGGCCGGCATCACCGAGCCGCCGAAGACCTGGGACGAGCTCAAGGCCGCCGCGACCAAGCTCAAGGCCGCCGGTGTGGCAACGCCCTTCGGCCTGCCGCTCGGCAAGGAGGAGGCCCAGGGCGAGTTCATGAACTGGGCGCTCGGCAACGGCGGCGGCTACCAGACCAACGGCAAGTACACGGTCAACAGCCCGGCCAACGTCGAGGCGCTGAACTGGGTCAACGACAACCTGGTCAAGACCGGACTGACCGAGTCCAACCCCGGCACCAAGAACCGCAAGGACGTCTACACCGACTTCTACGGTGGCAGCGTCGGCATGGTGAACAGCAACCCCACCATGATCGCCACGCTGAAGAAGGACTACCCGAACCTCAAGTACGCGACGGCGCCCATCCCCGGCAAGACCGGCCCGCTGAACGAGACGCTGGGTGTCTGCGACTGGATGATGGCGTTCAAGAAGAACGGCCACAAGGACCAGATCAGGGCGTTCGTGGACCACGCGTTCAGCACCGAGCAGCAGATCAAGTTCCAGGAGCAGTACAGCTTCCCGCCGGTGACCAAGTCGGTGATGGCCAAGATGACGGCCAACCCCGCCAACGCCGGTCTCAAGCCGTACATCGACCTGCTGCCGAAGGCGAAGTTCTACCCGCTCAACGACGTCGCGTGGGACGTGCTCTCGCCCAAGATCAAGGAGCAGCTCGGCAGCGCGGTCTCCGGGAAGTCCCCCAAGGACGTGCTCGACCAGCTCCAGAAGGAAGCCGAGTCGGCCGTCGCCCAGCAGAAGAGCTGACGCCTCACCGGACAAGTCCGCGCACCGAACGAGGAGGACGGCCCCGTGGCCGAAACCGCCGTACGCAGAGCGCCTTCCGTGGGCACCAGAGTCAAGAAGGCGCTCGCCCCGCTGCCGTGGATCGGCCCGGCCGTCCTCCTGATCGGTCTCGTGGTCCTGTGGCCCGTGGTCGTGATGGTCTGGAGCTCCTTCCAGCGCATCCGCCGCACCGGCATCGTGGTGGGACCCAACGGCACCGACAACTACACCAAGCTGTTCGACGAACCGGACTTCGTGGCCGTGTTGTGGAACACCGTGGTCTGGGTGCTGGTGGTGGTCGCCATCACGCTCGTGTTGTCGCTGTTCCTGGCCCAGCTGTTCAACCAGCACTTCCCGGGCCGACGCTTCGCCCGCTGGGCGATGATCGTGCCGTGGGCGGCGTCGGTCTTCATGACCGCCGTCGTGTTCAAGTGGATGCTGCACGAGACCCACGGCGTGATCAACACGCTGATGGTCGACCTGCACCTGATGGACGCGGGCAAGGACTGGCTGGGCAGGCCGTCCACCGCGATGCCGTGGATGATGGCGGTCGCCGTCTTCGTCTCGCTGCCGTTCACCACCTACACCCTGCTCGCGGGGCTGCAGACGGTGCCCGGTGAGGTGTACGAGGCGGCCCGGATCGACGGCGCGTCCACGTGGCGCACCTACCTGTCGATCACCCTGCCGCTGCTCAAGCCCGCGATCCTGGTCGCGGTCGTGATCAACCTGATCAACGTGTTCAACTCGTTCCCGATCATCTGGGCGATGACCAACGGTGGTCCGGGCTACGAGACCGCGACGACCACGGTGTTCATGTATCAGCTCAAGGCGTCGGACATCGGCGAGAGCGCGGCGATGTCCGTGGCCAACTTCGCGATGATCATCATCCTGGTCGCGTTCTTCCTCGTCGTCAGCCGTGGGAACAAGGAGACCGACCGATGAGCACCGTCGTGACCGCCGAGCCGGACGCCGGCGCCCCGCAAGGACCTGCGGGCGTGGCCGGCGGCAAGGGGAGCAGGCGCGGGAAGCCCGTAGTCGGGGGCTCGAAGTACAGCCGGAAGCAGCTGTGGTTCGGCGCGCTCGCGTGGGTGATCGCGATCGTGTTCGTGGCGCCGTACATCGAGATGGCGATCACCGCCCTGCGGCCGAAGGACGAGTTGACCAGCGACGGCTACGTGCCGTCGAAGTTCGAGTGGGCCAACTTCGTCGACGTCTGGGACAAGTCCACGCTCGGCGACAACCTCAAGGTCTCGTTGCTGGTCGCGGGCATGTCGACGCTGCTCGTGCTGGTGGTCTCGCTGCCCGCGGCCTACTACACCGCGCGCAAACGGTTCCGCGGCCGGGGCGTCTTCCTGATGCTGGTACTGGTCACCCAGATGTTCCAGCCGACCTCGCTCCTGGTGGGCCTGTACCGCGAGTTCTACATCCTGGATCTGCTCGACTCGTACTGGGCGCTCGTGCTGGTCAACGGCGCGTTCAACCTGGCCTTCTCGGTGTGGATCCTGACCGCCTACTTCAGTGCGATCCCGGTCGAGCTGGAAGAGGCCGCGATGATCGACGGTGCCTCCCGTCTCGGGGCACTGCGTCGGGTCACGCTGCCGCTGGCGATGCCGGGCATCGTCACCGCGGTCATCTTCACCTTCATCGCGGCGTGGAACGAGTTCACCGTCGCGCTGGTCCTGGTGACCACTCCGGACAAGCAGCCGTTGACGGTCGGGATCAACAGCTTCCTCGGCGCCTACCGGGTCGAGTGGCAGTACCTGTTCGCCGGGTCGGTGGTGGCGATCGTGCCGGTGGTGATCCTGTTCGCGTACATCGAGAAGCACGTCGTGTCGGGGTTGACGGCGGGGTCGGTGAAGTAGGTCGAAGGCGGTCGCCCGGTCGTTTCGGGCGGTCGTGGTCGCCCCGGACGACGCGAAGCCCACAGGTCTCGGGGGCCTGTGGGCTTCGGCGTGTTCGGGCGCGTGTTCGGGCGGGGCGGTTACGGCAGGGTGATGTGGTACGCCTTGCGCAGCGTCTCGTGCACGGTCCACACCGTCTCGTCGCCCTCCTGGAGCACGCACGCGTCGCCGGGGCCGACCTCGATGGTCGCGCCGCCGCGGATCTCGATCGTGGCGCGGCCGGAGACCACCACGAACAGCTCGTTGGCCTCGGTGTCGGTCACCACGCCGGGGGTGATCTGCCAGATGCCGCGGATCTGCCTGCCGTCCTCGGACTCCCACAGGACCTTGCCCGAGACCTCGGGCGTGCCGGAGACGATCTGCGCCGGGTCGAGCGGGTCGGCTTCGAGTTCGGCGGCGGGGATATGGACGGCAAAGGTAGACATGCGGCGGAGCATATAGGCCAACCGGACGGCCGCCTCTCGCGGGTGATTCGTGGGCTTTTCCGGCGAATCACCGTGCCGGTGCGGTCCTGCGTCGGTATCGGCGGGCACAATGCCCGAGAGCGGGTCGACGGGCCCGCCCGAGGCACCGAAGGGAAGACCGATGGGTGAGGAGCACGACGTGCGGCCGGAGCCGCCGGTGATTCCCGGGCAGGGCGCCGCGGCGACCGCACCCGACGCGACCCCGGCCGGCGGCCTGTCCGAGCGGGACCGGGACATCCTCGAATTCGAGCGCCAGTGGTGGAAGCACGCCGGCGCCAAGGAACGTGCCGTGCGCGACCGCTTCGGCTTCTCCGCGACGCGCTACTTCCAGGTACTGAACACCCTGCTCGACCGGCCCGAGGCGCTCGAACACGACCCGATGCTGGTCCAGCGGCTGCGTCGGCTGCGCGAGGCCCGCCAGCAGGCCCGCTCCACCGTGCGTCGTACCGGGCACTGAGAGGCCCGGGTGTTCACGCGCCGCAAGGACGAGTACGACGTATTCGACGGCTTCGGCCGCTACGGCCTGATCTGGACCAACGAGGACGCGGGAGCACCCGACCCGGAGCCGGCCGCCCCGGGGGAGGCGGAGGCCGAGGGGGAGTCCGGGCGCGACCTGATCGGCGGCCTGCGGATCGACGACTCGCCCGCGCCGGCCCGGTCCCGGCGAAGCCTGATCGTGCCGGTGGCCGTACTGGCGGCCCTGGCCCTGGCGGGCGCGCTCGCCATCGCCGGGGAGGAACCCGCGACGCGGGTGGCGGCGGGTCGGGCGGACCGGCACACTCCGGCGGCAGCGCCCGCCCCCGCGCCCGCGTCCGCCCGCCCGGTACCGCCCGCCCACGCGCCCCCGGTCCCGAGGGGCAGCCGAGGCAAGGTCGTCCTGCTCGACCAGACCAAGGTCCCGGCACTGGCCAAGCGCATGGCCCGCCGCCTGGAGGCGGCCGGCTGGGAGGTGACCGGAACCGACACCTTCCGCGGCGCCGTCCCGGCGACCACCGTCTACCACCCCGCCGACCTGGCGCCCCAGGCCCGAGCCCTGGCCGCCGACCTCCCGGGCATCAGCCGCGTCAAGCCCGCCTTCGCCGGCATCCCGCGGCACCGGCTGACGGTGATCGTGGTCGACGACCAGGTGGTCCCGTTGGCGGATCGGATGTTGGGGTCGCTGACCACGCGGTAGCGAACGGGGCGCGGGAGGAAAGTGGTGCCCGCCCGGGGCTCGTAGGGAGCACGGTGCCCGAGCGGCCCGGCCCGGCCGCGTGGCCGGGAATCCACGTCGCACTTCGCCGGCGGGTTAGGTTGGTCGGCATGACCTCGAACCGGCCCACGCTGCCCGAACCCATCACGCCGGCCGGCCGGGTCGGCCTCGCCGCGCTGCTCGACGCACCCGCCCAGGCGGTCGTCGCGCTCGATTTCGACGGCACGCTCGCCCCGATCGTCGACGATCCGGAGCATGCCCGCGCCGATACGCGCGCGGTCCTGGCGCTGTCCCGACTGACCCCGCATCTGGCCGCGGTGGTGATCGTCACCGGGCGGCCCGCCGCGGTCGCGGTGGAGTACGGCCGTTTTCGCGGGGTCGCCGGACTGGAGAACCTCGTCGTGCTCGGTCACTACGGCCTGGAGCGCTGGGACGCGGCGACCGGTCGGGTCAGCGCCCCGGAGCCGCCGCGCGGGGTGCACGAGGTGCGGCTCGAACTGCCCGACCTGCTGCGCTCGCTCGACGCGTGGAGCACCACGTGGACCGAGGACAAGGGCAGCGCGCTCGCCGTGCACACCCGCCGCGCCCCGGACCCGCAGGCCACCCTCGACCTGCTGCGCGGCCCGCTCGGCGAACTGGCGAAGCGGCACGACCTGGTCGTCGAACCCGGGCGCTACGTACTGGAGTTGCGCCCACGGGGGATGGACAAGGGGCGCGCGCTGACCGGCTTCCTCGCCGAACGCCGGGCCGCGACGGTGTTGTTCGCCGGGGACGACCTCGGGGACATCGCCGCGTTCGAGGCCGTCGAGGACCTGCGCGGACAGGGCGTGGCCGGGCTCACCGTGTGCAGCGGCTCGGCCGAGGTGCACGCCCTCGCCGAACGCGCCGACCTGGTCGTGGCCGGCCCGGAGGGAATCGCCGAACTGCTCGGCGCGCTCGCCGACGCGGTGGAGGGCCGGTAGAGCCCCCTTTACGCATCCCCCTCCCCGCACGGCTCCGGTGTACCGTCCACGATCGCGAAGCGGGCCCTCGGGTCGAGCAGCAACGTGGCCTTCACACCCTCCGGTTGGGCCGTACGCACGCTCAGGTCCGGGGAGACCCGGATCCCGTGTTCGGTCAGCGTCGCGCGCGCCGTCGCGTATTGGGCCGGGGTCAGGCGGTAGGCGCAGGGAGGTTCGAGCGGCGCCGCCCAGGTCGCGGGCAGGTTGTCGGCGCCGTCCAGGTAGACCCGCTCCGGGCCGTGCTCGGATCGGGTGCGCGAGGCGCGGACCGCCGACGCGATGGCCTCGCCGCGTTCGGCCGCCATCCGGAGCGTGGCGCGGGCGGCCACCAGGTGCGCCCCCACCCGACGGCGGTGGAGCAGGGCCGCGTCGGCCCGCTCCAGGGCCGACGTGGGGTTGGCGTCGACCTCGACCAGGACCGCGACCGCGTGGTCGAGGGCCGCCGCGTTGCGCAGCAGGCGTTCGTCCCCGTCGCCGCCGGGTCGGCGACCCGTCGGGTCCACGCCGTACACGTCCGACGCCCACCCCGCCGCGCGCAGCGCCGAACCGATGCGGTCGCGCGCCAACTCTGTGGCCAGTCCGCGCAGTTCGGGGTCCACGTTGAGATTGCTCGGCCACAGGTACAGGGTCGGCGCGGCGTAGGCGTCCGCCGGCATGTCGAACTCGTGCAGGTCGTGCACGATGTGCGGACGCGTCTCGCGCAGCACCCGCCGGACGGCCCGCGCCTCGGGCGAGGCCACCGCCAGGTGGTCGCGGTTGAGGTCCACCCCCTCGGCCGTCGCCCGGGTGCCCGCCGCCAGGCCGTCGGGGTTGGGCGTGGGCAGCACCAAAACGGTGACCCGCTCCAGGAGTCGGCGACCGGCGGCCGAGCGGTCGTCGGCCAGGTCCCGGACCAGCTTCAGGCACGCCTCGCGCCCGGCCGGCTCGTCACCGTGCTGGCCGCAGACGAACAACACCCGGATCGGCTCGGGCACCGTACGCGCCCCGGACACCGTGATCAGCTCCACGTCCCGGCCGCGCGCGCTGCCGCCCACCCGGGTCACCGTCACCCGGGCCGGCGCCCACCCGGCACGATCGGGGCCCGGCGCCGCCGCGATCAGCTCGCGCAGGAGGTCCCGCTCCTCCGCCGGGGTGGTCCAGGACAGGCCGCCGCGACGCTCGAACCCCGTCGTGGTCCGGCCGCCGCGACCGCCGCTCGCGGGCGCCGGGCCGAGCGCGACGCCGGCCACCAGCGCCACCAGAAGCATCGATCTCGCCGCGCGCGTCGTCCACGTCCGCCACGCCCTCATCCGTGCACCACCGTCCCCTCCCACGCGCAAGTCCCCCGACCCCTGCGGGACTTGCCCGAATTGCACACCCGGAACAGCGGGAATCGCGCACCCGGGGACACCGAGCATGGCCCGACAAAGGGAGTTGATGGCAGAGCCCGACTGGCCTAGGCTCGCTGATTCCGCTGCCCCACCCAGTGCAGTGATCGGGAGCCGTGATCGGTGCCCGGCACCGGTGGGCCGCGCGGGCCGCCACCCGAATCGGGCAGCCGGCCCGTGCCCTCGCAGGGGCGCACCAGGACGGGCCACCGAGCCCGGCCGGGCTCCGATATGTCAGCGCCACGAATCGGAGACAGTCATGTCCGCGCCCGCCGCCGTCCCCGACCCCACCCCGACCGCCGACCGGGCCGAGACGAACCCCGGTGCCGACGCGCTCGCCGTCGAACGTGCCTACCTGGACGCCTCCCGCGCCGCCCTGCGCCGCATGCGCGAGGAGACCGAGGCACTGGACCTGCGCGACGTCGGCGCCACCGCCGTCGCCACCGAGACCGCCCGGCACCTGATCGCCAAGCGGCTCGCCGCGCTCGGCGACCACGCCGGGTCCCCGCTGTTCTTCGGCCGGATCGACGGCCGCTTCGCCGACGGCGTCCAGGGTGTCGAGCCGATCGAGGTCACCGCCGACCCGGACAAGGCCGTCGAGTCGTTCTGGATCGGCCGCCGGCACGTGCACGACGAACTCGGCGACCCGATGGTGGTGGACTGGCGCGCCCCGCTGTCGCGGTCGTTCTACCGGGCCAACCGGGCCGATCCGCTGGGCGTCGAACTGCGCCGCCGGTTCGGCTGGACCGCCGGCGAGCTGACCGCGTTCGAGGACGAGCACCTGACCGACCCCGACGAGGCGGAGAGCGCCAGTGGGATCCTCGCGGCCGAGATCGAGCGTCCCCGCGTCGGCCCGATGCGCGACATCGTCGCCACCATCCAGCCCGAGCAGGACGAGATCGTACGCTCCGACCTCGGCCACACGCTCTGCGTCCAGGGCGCGCCCGGCACCGGCAAGACCGCCGTCGGCCTGCACCGCGTGGCCTGGCTGCTCTACGCCTACCGCGACCGCCTCGCCCGCAGCGGCACCCTCGTGGTCGGCCCGAACCGCTCCTTCCTCGACTACATCCAGCAGGTACTGCCCGCGCTCGGCGAGGTCGAGGTCGGCCAGACCACCGTCGAGGACCTGGTCACCCGCACCTCCAAGATCAAGGTCCGGGCCCTCGACGAGGCGGTGCCCGGCACGATCAAGGGCGACGCGCGGATGGCCGAGGTGCTGCGCCGCGCGGTCTGGTCCGGCCTGAGCGAACCGCGCGAGTCGGTGGCCGTGGTCCGCGACTCGCGCACCTGGCGGCTCGCGGTGTACGAGGTCGAGGAGTTGGTCACCGCGCTGCGCGGGCGCGACGTGCGCTACGGCGCCGCGCGCGACATGCTCCGGCAGCGGATGGCGCACGCATTGTTGACCAAGATGGAGGAGCGCGGCGAATCCCCCGACGACCGGGTGCAGGACGCGGTCGCGCGCAGCCGGCCGGTCAAGGCGGCGGTGGACACGATCTGGCCGGCGGTGGACCCGCTCAAGCTGGTCTTCCGGCTGCTGAGCGAACCCGCGTTCCTGGCCGCCTGCGCGGACGGCATCCTGACCGCCGACGAACAGGCCGCGATCGGCTGGGCCAAACCCCCGCGCTCGGCGGGCGCCGCGCGCTGGACCGTGGCCGACGCGGTGCTCGTGGACGAGACCGCCGACCTGCTCCACCGCACCGGCGGCTACGGGCACGTGGTGATCGACGAGGCGCAGGACCTGTCCCCGATGCAGCTGCGCGCGGTCGGCCGGCGCTGCCCCACCGGCTCGGCCACCGTGCTCGGCGACATCGCACAGGGCACCACCCCGTGGGCCACCCCCGGCTGGGCCGAGACGCTGCGCCACCTCGGACACGAAGGAGCCAGGATCGAGGAACTGACCCGGGGCTTTCGGGTGCCGCTGCAGATCCTGGAGTTCGCGAGCCGGTTGTTGCCGCTGATCGCCCCCGGCCTGGCGCCGGCGTCCTCGGTCCGGCAGGCGGCGGGCGCCCTGGAACTGCGCGCGGTCGAGCCGGGCGAGTTGGCCGCGCGGTCCGCCGAGGCGGCCGTCCAACTGCTCGACCACGAGGGCTCGATCGGCCTGATCTGCGCGGACGCACGGGTCCCCGAGGTCGCCGCCGCCCTGCGGGCGACCGACGTCGCACACCGCGTCCTGGGCACGGACGACGACATCGACACGCCCCGAATCAGCGTGGTCCCGGCATCGCTCGCCAAGGGCCTGGAGTTCGACCACGTAGCGGTCACCGAACCGGCCGAAATCGTCGCCGCCGAAGCCCAGGGCCTGCGCCGCCTCTACGTGGTACTCACCCGCGCGGTCTCCGGCCTGATCGTCCTACACGCAGCCCCACTACCCACCGCGCTCACGACCCCTTAGGCCCTGCCCAGCGGCTCGTGCCGAGTCCACGCCGCCCGGCACCGCGCCTCGCCGCACCGGAGAAACAGCCGAACAGAACCACTATGCGGCTGCTTCTCCGGCACGCCGATGCACGGCACCGGACGACGCGGCCTGATCCAAGCTCCGCCGAACAGAGCCCGCCCCACCACCCCAGAGCCCGCCGCCCACCCGCACACGGCCCCCCAACCCGCCCCTTGGCGCGTCAGCGCCCACGCCCCGGGCCGCCCCCGTGATCGACGAGCGCAGCGAGGAGAGCGGCGGAGCCGCGAAGTTCGGGCTGGGTGACCCGGAGCGAAGCGGAGGGGCACCCAGCCCCGAGCGAGGGGCCGCTTTTTCTTGGAGGAGCGAAGCGGGGGAAAGAAGAAGTGGTCCCTCGCGAGCCGGCGCGAAGCGCCGGACAAACAACCCCTCGCGAGCCGGCGCAAAGCGCCCAACAATCCGAGTGAACCGCGTGTGTCGAACCGGTTGGTGGTCGGCTTCGCTCGCTCGTTCTGCCATGCTGGCCAAGTGGAACGCATCCAGGAGTCCGCGACCGTGACGCTGCGGGACCAGTGGGCCCGGCTCGTCGGTGAGCACGCCGAAGCCGGCGCCGTCGTCGAGAGCCTGCTGGCGCGCTATGCCGAGCCGCACCGCCGCTATCACGACACCGACCATCTGCGCACCGTGCTCGACCTGATCGGCGAACTGGCCTACGAGGCCGACGACGCCGACGCGGTCATGCTCGCCGCGTGGTTCCACGACGCGGTCTACGATCCGGCCCGGGCGGACAACGAGGAGCGCAGCGCGCGCCTCGCCGAGCGCGGGCTGCGCGAGGCGGGCGTGGCGCCGGCCCTGGTGGCCGAGACGGCGCGCCTGGTCCGGGTGACCGCCGAGCACGCGCCCGGCGAGCACGACCACAATGCCCACGTGTTGTGCGATGCCGACCTGGCCATCCTGGCCGCCGACCGGGAGCGCTACGAGGCGTACACCGCGGCGGTGCGCGAGGAGTACGCGTTCGTCCCGGACGAGGCGTTCCGCGCCGCCCGGGCCGCCGTACTGCGCGACCTGATGTCGCTGCCCCGGCTGTTCCACACCCGCCTGGGCGCGGCGCGCTACGAGGAGGCGGCCCGCTTCAACATGCGTGCCGAACTGGAGCGCCTGGAAGGCAGCATCCCGCGCCAGCAGTCCTGAACCCGGTCCGCCGGATCCCGTCCCGAGCCCCGGCTCGGCGCCCGGGACCCGCGGCGCGCCCGGCCGGGGGTCAGCGCGGGCTGTACCGCTTGCGCCGCCGCAACCCCGCGCGGGTCAGCCGGACCACCAGCTCCCGGCTGGAGACCGGCTCGGCTCCCCGCTCCAGCGCGAGGGCGTACAGATCGGCCGGCACGTCGTAGTGGTCCCGGTCGAACGCGCGTTCCGGCGCGCCGAGTTCGCGCGCGAATTCGTGCAGTTCGGCATGCGAGACGTCACTGACCAGGTGCGACCACAGCCGCCCGCGCCCGGGCCAGGCCGGGGGATCGATGAGAAGTGCCACGCGCTCGATTCTCGTACACATCCGGCTCCGCCGTGATCGGGCGCCCGCCGGACCCGCCGTGATCACCCACACTGGGCACATGAGCAAGGATCCCACCGACGTCGCCCTGCTGACCGCCCGCGCCCTGGTCCTGGCCGACCTGCGCACGCACGGCGCCGAGACCCCCGAGACGGTGACCGTCGTCGAGCACGCCCTGGTCGAGCGCAAGTGGTGGGTCGAGCAGTGGCCCGACGGTGCCGCCTACGTGCCCGGCCTGGTCGGCCAGGACGTGCAGGAGGCGCTGGCCGAGCAGGGCCGGGTGTGGCCGCCGTGCCCGCTGCACGACGACCACCCGCTCTACCTCGAACCCGAACTCGGCGAGGACCCGCACTGGGTCTGCGAGCGGGCCGGCACCGTGATCGCCCCGCTCGGCGCGCTGACCTCGACTCAGCCGCCGAACGAGCGCGCGGTCAAGGACGCGTAGATCGGCCGGTCGGCGCCCACCGCGTACGCGCCGACCCAGCCCTCGCCCTCGGCCCGACCCACGGTGACCCCGGCGTGGGCGACCTCCCGGGTCGTGGTCACCACCTGGTCGGCGCCGGCGCCCAGGGCCGCCTCGGCTCGCCGCTGCTCCTCGGCGTCGGCGGCCCGCAGTGCCTCGGCGAGCACGTCGTACGGGTCCCCGGCCGCCGCGCCGTCGCCGCCGGGCAGGGTCAGGACGGTCCGACTCGGCGGCGGGTCGCCCGGGTCGTGCAGGCCGTGGCGGATCGCCTCCGCGCCGTAGCAGAACCGGATCAGCGGCGCCCACATCGCCGACCAGTACGCCCGCGAGGGCGCCCGCTCGATCCCGGCGACCTCGCCGTCGAGCAGCACCACCGCGCCGACCTGGTCCGGCACGCACTCGAACTCGGCGACGAAGCCCTCCAGTTCGAGGGCGTAGTGCTTCGTGAACAGCGCCAGGTTGCCGGTCTCGGCGAGCCCGGCGGAGGCGTTGAACCGCTGTACGGCCGGCCACAGCCGGCTGTACCCGTCCGCGTCGGCACTCGCCGAGGCGGCGGCGCGCAGCGTGAGCGGCAACACGGCGAGCGGCTGCGGCCCCGCAGGGATCAGTCCGGGCTGGGTCTGCTGCACGCACATCGCCGCGTCGAACGCCAGCTCGCCCGAGGGCTCGACCAGCGCGGCCCGGGGCATCGCGTGGTCCTGCGCGCTGCGCTCGACGAGCACCGCGAGGTGACACGGGACCAGCGCGACATGCGGGCTGTGGTTGACGAAGGTGAGCGTGCCGTAGCCGCTGGTGCCGATCCACAGGTCGGTGGGCACGGTGACGGTCGGCGCGTCGACGGTGTCGCCGAGCAGCGGCAGCACCTGCATCCGACCGACGCTCTGCACCCGCCCGAGGGCGCAGTCGGCCAGCAGGTCGCCGATCGGCAGCGTGTCGTGGGCGAGGGTGGTCATGCGGTCACCTCCGGGTGGGCCAGGCGCAGCAGCGCGGGTATGGCGGCGGTCGGGTCGGCGGCCAACATCAGTCGGCACCAGGCGAGTTCGAGGGCTTCGGGACGGTGGACGGGGGCGAGCGGCAGGCCCGGCGCGTAGCCGCGCAGGCCGGCCGCCTCGGCGGCGAGGACGGGGGAGAGCTGGACCACCGGCACCGCGACGCCGAGGGTGCGCGCCGCGTCGAGCACCTGGGCGAATCGGCCGGCGGGCGCGTTCTCGTAGCCGTCGCCGACCACCACGATCAGCTCCGCGCCGGTACGCAGCGCGGCGACCAGGGCCTCGGCGGCGGCGGTCGGGCCGGCGGGGTGGACCAGCCGGCCGTCCGGGACGCCGCCGATCCACACGTCGTGGCAGGTGCCCGCCGCCGCCCGCAGTGCGTCGCGCAGGGCGAGCACGGCGGCGATCGGCCGGAGCGGCTGGTCGGTGCCGCCGCGCATGGAGGCGGAACCGTCCAGGACGAGGGCGACCCGGCGGCCGGCCAGGTCGAGCCCGGCCGCGGTGCGCGCGGCGCGCCGGTCGAGCGCGGCGGCGACCTCGGCGGTCATGCCCTCGGCGAACGCGTACAGGTAGAGCCGGACCGCGTCGTAGCGATCCGGGTCGACGTCGACCGCCACGCCCGCCCGAGCGGCCTGCCGCTGTCCGGCCAGCCGCTGTCCGACGGTGAGCCGGGCGGCGGTCAGCTCCAGGACGCGGGCCGGCTTCTCGTGCGGGTGGTACCGGCCGCGCAGCCCCTCCAGGGTTTCGAGCGGCAGCGCGGCGCCCGCGTCCAGGTCGGTGCGGGCGGCCCGATACGCGACCGGGAGCGGCAGCGTGTACGGACCCTCGGCGCCCAGCACGAACGCGACGCACTCGCGCACCGCGGCGGGATCGGCCCGGTCGGCGGCCCAGCGGTCGATCTCGCGGGCGAGGATGCGGTGTTCCTTCGGGTCGAGTTCGCCTCCGGCGAGTCGTTTGGTCAGGATCGCGCGCAGGATGCCGCTCAGCCGCAGACCCCACGCGTGCCGCAGGGCGCCGGCCAGCTTGTCCCGGTAGCGCACCGACCACAGTTCCAGGGAGGTGGAGCCGAGCACGGTGCGCAGGATCAGTCGGCGCACCCGCGCGTTGTTCACCCGCCGCTCGGCCAGCATGGCGAACAGCTTGAGCCGGCGCGGCACGGTCAGCGCGGCGACCGCGGCGCGGACGGCGTCGCCGTCGTGCTCGTGCGCGGGTGTGCCGAGCAGGTGCAACACGCCGAGCTGCCGGCTGCGGTCGGTGGCCCCGGGGGAGCACACCAGGCCCGCGTACAGCCGCCGGTCCAGCGCGGCCATCGCCCGGTGCGCGTCCTCTTCGAGGGCGAGGTGCTCGTCGCGGGTGTTGTAGAAGGAGGCCCGTCCGGTCGCGGCCACGGCGACGTCCAGGAAACGCACGACGGTGGCGGCGGCCTCGGCACGGGCGGGGTTGTCGGCGCTGAGCGCGCGCACGATCTCGGTCTCGGTCATCGAAATGGGCTCCCCCGTGGGCACCCGGGGCAGGTCGCGGGTCCGGTGTCGATCTCGGTACGTAGCCGGGACCGCTTCCAACCCATCGGAAACGGCACTGTACGAACACGCAGTTCCCCGGGTGCGATGGCGCGCGACTTCGGGCAGGTCACGGGTCCCGGATAGGGATTCGAACCCCAAGCACCCCAAAAGCGCTTGTACGCCAAGACAGAAGGAACACGTAGTTCCCGAAGTCGCCTCACGAGCCTACGAGCGAGCGACCGGCGATGCCGGCGAATATCACCGCGGCGGGAAGCCTGAGGTGTCCAACTCGATCCCGAAGGGATCGGGGATGACGACCGAGCCGCCGAAATCGACACGTTGCACCCGCTGATAGACCTTGCCGTCGGGCTCGGAGTACAGCGTTGCCGCCGGGCCGTCCTTGTCCCACCGATCGACGAGCAGGTAGAGCGGAATCGGTCCGTGTGCGTACGCCCGCAGCTTGTCGACGCGGTCGATGCTCGCATTGCTCGGGGAGGTGATCTCGGCGACGAGAAGAATCCGATGCGCCGGTGTCGGCGTGGCCACGTCTTCCCGAGCCATCACCACCAGGTCGGCCGCCCGGAGACCATTTCAGGGTAAGTCGCCTGTGCCACTCGAACGAGCGAACACGCTTCGAACAGTGGTGGAAGGGCCCGCAGGGACGCGAAAGAGGCGGCCCCCCCGAAGGGGACCGCCTCTTTCGTGGAGCTACCGACCGGGTGGGTCGGGACTGCCGATCCTCAGCGGATCAGAAGTCCATGCCGCCCATGTCCGGGGCGCCGCCGCCGGCCGGAGCGGCGTTCTTCTCCGGCTTGTCGGCGATGACGGCCTCGGTGGTCAGGAACAGCGCGGCGATCGACGCGGCGTTCTGCAGCGCGGAACGGGTGACCTTCGCCGGGTCGATGATGCCCTCGGCGATGAGGTCCACGTAGTCGCCGGTCGCGGCGTTGAGGCCGTGACCCGGGGTCAGGTTGCGCACCTTCTCCACAACCACGCCACCCTCGAGGCCGGCGTTGACCGCGATCTGCTTGAGCGGGGCCTCGACGGCCAGGCGCACGATGTTCGCGCCGGTGGCCTCGTCGCCGTCCAGGTCGAGCTTGTCGAACGCGATGGTGGACGCCTGGAGCAGGGCCACGCCACCACCGGCGACGATGCCCTCCTCGACGGCGGCCTTCGCGTTGCGCACCGCGTCCTCGATGCGGTGCTTGCGCTCCTTGAGCTCGACCTCGGTCGCGGCACCGGCCTTGATGACCGCCACGCCGCCCGCGAGCTTCGCCAGGCGCTCCTGGAGCTTCTCGCGGTCGTAGTCCGAGTCGGAGTTCTCGATCTCGGCGCGGATCTGGTTGACCCGACCCGCGACCTGGTCCGAGTCACCGGCGCCGTCGACGATGGTGGTCTCGTCCTTGGTGACGACGACCTTGCGGGCGCGGCCGAGGAGTTCGAGACCGGCGGTGTCGAGCTTGAGGCCGACCTCCTCGGAGATGACCTGGCCACCGGTGAGGATGGCGATGTCGCCGAGCATGGCCTTGCGACGGTCGCCGAAGCCCGGAGCCTTGACGGCGACGGACTTGAAGGTGCCGCGGATCTTGTTCACGACGAGCGTGGCCAGGGCCTCGCCCTCGACGTCCTCGGAGATGATCATGAGCGGCTTGCCCGACTGCATGACCTTCTCGAGGAGCGGGAGGAGGTCCTTCACCGAGGTGATCTTCGAGTTGACGATGAGCACGTAGGCGTCTTCGAGGACGGCCTCCATGCGCTCCATGTCGGTCGCGAAGTAGGGCGAGATGTAGCCCTTGTCGAAGCGCATGCCCTCGGTGAGCTCGAGCTCGAGACCGAAGGTGTTGCTCTCCTCGACGGTGATGACGCCTTCCTTGCCGACCTTGTCCATGGCCTCGGCGATCATCTCGCCGATCAGGGGGTCAGCGGCGGAGATCGAGGCGGTGGAGGCGATCTGCTCCTTCGTCTCGACGTCCTTCGCGAGCGCGAGCAGCTGCTCGGAGACGGCCTCGACGGCCTTCTCGATGCCACGCTTGAGGGCCATCGGGTTCGCGCCGGCGGCCACGTTGCGCAGGCCCTCGCGGACGAGCGCCTGGGCGAGGACGGTCGCGGTCGTCGTACCGTCACCGGCGACGTCGTCCGTCTTCTTGGCGACCTCCTTGACCAGCTCGGCGCCGATCTTTTCGTACGGGTCCTCGAGCTCGATCTCCTTGGCGATGCTCACACCATCGTTGGTGATGGTGGGCGCACCCCACTTCTTCTCGAGCACGACGTTGCGGCCCTTGGGGCCCAGCGTGACCTTGACGGCGTCGGCGAGCTGGTTCATCCCGCGCTCGAGGCCGCGGCGCGCTTCCTCGTTGAACGCGATGATCTTGGCCATGTGGTGAAGTCCTCCCAGAACGGGGGTGAGTGCCGGACCGCACAGGTGCCCGCGACGGACGACCCGACCACCGCGAGGATCCCTCCCTCACGGGTGCCGAGCCTCACCGGCCCGGTCCGTTTCTGTCACTCTCACATCCAGAGTGCTAACGCCAATGATTAGCACTCGGCCATGCCGAGTGCAAGCGCAACGGGCGAGTCCAAGGCCCCCCACTCCACACCCGCGCGTGTCACACACCCCACCCCCACGCCCACCCGACCCCGCATCGCAGCCCATCCACATGCCACCCACCCCGACCTCGGCCACCCCGACACGGCTTCGCGCGTGCCGCGCACACCCCACCGGGTTCGGCCGCCGCCCACCGCACGGCGCCCGCCCCGCCTGCCCCGGGGCGGGCCGGAATCGGCGCTTCCCGGCCACCGCGCCACCCGTGCCCGCACGGGACGGGGTGCGCCGCCTGCGCCCCCCGGGTTGCGGGCGCCCGCCGACGCCAGGCTGCCCGCCACGGTTTCGGCGGCAGGCCCGGATCGGGGATCCCGGCCGCCGAGCCCGCCCGCACCCGTGCGGGACGGGGTGTGCGCCTGTGCCCCCGCGTTGTGGACGCCGCGCCCGCCGCCGCCCGGGTGCCCGTCCGGCACGGTTTCGGCGGCGGGCCCGGGTCGGAGTTCCCGGCCGCCGAGCCCGCCCGCACCCGTGCGGGACGGGTGTGCCCACACCGGGTTTCGGGTGCCGCGTCCGCGTGCACGGCGCCGGGCCGGGGGCCGGCCCGGATCGGGAGTCCCGGCCGCTGGGTCTGCGGTGGTTGCGTGGTCCGTGTTCGGGGCGCCGCCCGTGCCCGCACGGTCGAGGTGTGCCGCCGGTGTCCATGCCGGGCTTGAGTGCCGCGCCGGCCCGCGCCGCGTCGGCCCACGCCGGGTCCGCCCGCACCGGCCCTGGCCGCGTTGCCCGCGCCCGCCCGGGGCCGGGTGTGCCGCGTGTGTCCATGCCGGGTTTG
Source organism: Embleya australiensis (assembly GCF_051903075.1). Classification (NCBI taxonomy): domain Bacteria; kingdom Bacillati; phylum Actinomycetota; class Actinomycetes; order Kitasatosporales; family Streptomycetaceae; genus Embleya; species Embleya australiensis. The sequence goes on along the minus strand of NZ_CP182422.1, from coordinate 3,244,577 downwards.
GGTGCCGCGGCTGCGCCATGTTGGCTCGCGCCCGCGCAGATCCGGGTGTGTCGCCTGTGCGTGCACCGGGTTCGGGCACCGCGCCCGCCCCACGTCCGCCGGTGCGTGCGCGACCGTGGCGGTTGGGTGGCTCGGGCCCTGGGCATTGCCCGCACCCGGACGGGTTCGGATGTGCCGCCCCTGGGCCCACCTCGGGTTCGGGTGTTATGCCCGCCCTGGCTCACGCCGGGGCGTCTGTGGCCATGCCGAGTTCGGGTGTGGTGCCTGTTGCACGCCGGTCTGCCCGCCGCTGCGCCTGCGTCGGGTCCGGTCGGGGTGCCTGTGGTTGCGCGGGGTTGCGTGGCGGGCTCGGCTGCGTTGGTTGCCTGTACCGCCGTACCGGCGCCGGCGATACCCCGCGGCCGCTTCGCCTCGCGCCGCCTGTCCGGCCCCGGTCGGCGCTCCCGCATGCCGCCGCCCGCCGAACCCGCACCTGCCGCGCCCACGCCGCGCTGCCCCGACCCGGCGCCCCACCCGCCCGCGCCGCGCCGCCCGCCCCGGCCCCGGCCCGCGCTCCGCCGCACCCGTACCCGCACCTACTGTGCCCGCGCCGCGCTGCCCCGGCCCGGCGCCCCGCGCCGCGCTGCGCCGCCCGTCCGGCCCCGGCCCGCGTTCCGCCGCACCCGTGCGTCCCGCCGCCGCCCGTGCAACGACCGGGGCCCGGCCCCCGCTTGGCGGGAAGGCCGGGCCCCGGTCATTGATCCGACAGGATCGGGCGCGTTATGTGCCGCGATGTGTCGTGCAGTCCGTGTGTGGACCGTTTCAAGCAGAGGAGCGCATGGCTCCCGGTTCAGGCGGTGACGCGGACCATGTCGGCCTGCGGCCCCTTCTGCCCCTGCGAGATCTCGAACTCGACTCGCTGCCCCTCCTCGAGCGTCCGGTACCCGTCCATCTGGATCGCGCTGTAGTGGACGAAAACGTCCGCCCCACCGTCGACCGCGATGAAGCCGTACCCCTTCTCCGCGTTGAACCACTTGACGGCGCCCTGAGCCATTCCTAACTCCCCTGTTACTGGCCCTTTCACGGATACTGCACGCCGCAGCTCCGGGTTCGTATCCAGAAGGACCCGGCCCTCTGCTACGACCGCGGCTGAATGTATCCGGACGGATGCCCGGAGCAACAGGTCAATCGGACGAGAATTCCCGAGCGAATAAAACTCGCATTCCTCGCGAGTCTCCGAAAAAGCCGTATTTCAATTCACCAGGAAAACGACTTTCCACACATATCGGATGTGATCCCGACCACGGGTTTACCGACGCGCCGCCGCCAAAGACGGGAAATGGAGCCGGTTAAACCCGGGTTACGCACAACCTTCGGCAGGAACGAAGAAATCCGCCGAGCGGTGCTCGCGCGGCGGATTTCCCGGTTCCGTTTCGTGCCCGATCGAGGAAGATCGGGACGCTCGGCCTATCGCGTCAGCAACCCCCGGCGACCGCCGGGATGATCGAAACGGTGCCCTTGTCGGGGATCGCCGTGGCGAGCCCGTCGGCGAAGCGCACGTCCTCGTCCTCCACGTACAGATTCACAAAGCGACGCAGCTTGCCCTCGTCGTCGAGGATGCGTGCGCGAATTCCGGCGTGGGCCTTTTCCAGGGAGTCCAGGACCTCGGCGAGCGTGGTGCCCTCGGCGGACACCTCCGCCGCCCCACCCGTGTAGGTGCGCAGGATGGTCGGGATGCGAACGGAGACGCTCATGCGAGGCCGGCCTTTCGGAAGGAGTCCAGGGTGGGTCGAATGGTCGCGGTGGGTCCGGTCGTCGGCGTGACCGCGTCCAACGTCTTGAGGCCGTCGCCCGTGTTGAGCACGACCGTCTCGGCGTCCGGGTCCAGCGCGCCGGACTCGAGCAGCTTGCGCAGGCAGCCCACGGTGACCCCGCCCGCGGTCTCGCCGAAGATGCCCTCGGTACGCGCGAGCAGCTTCATCGCCTCGACCACCTCGACGTCGTTCACGTCCTCCACCGCGCCGCCCGTGCGCTTGCACACGTCGAGCACGTAGGGGCCGTCGGCGGGATTGCCGATCGCGAGCGACTTGGCGATCGTGTCCGGCCGCACCGGGCGGATCACGTCGTGCCCGGCCTTCCACGCGGCGGCCACCGGGGAGCACCCCGTCGCCTGGGCGCCGAAGATCCTGTACGGCGCGTCCTCTACCAGACCCAGCGCGATCAACTCGCGGAAACCCTTGTCGATCTTGGTCAGCTGCGACCCCGACGCGATGGGGATGACGATCTGCTCCGGCAGTTTCCAGCCGAGTTGTTCCGCGATCTCATAGGCGAGCGTCTTGGAACCCTCGCCGTAGTAGGGCCGCAGGTTGACGTTGACGAAGCCCCAGCTCTCGCCGGCCGGGTCGCCGATCAGCTCCGAACAGAATCGGTTGACCTCGTCGTAGGTCCCCTCGATGGCGACCAGCTCGCCGCCGTAGACCGCAGCTGTGACGACCTTGCCGGCCTCCAGGTCGGACGGGATGAACACACAGCTGCGCAGGCCCACCCGGGCGGCGGCGGCACCCACCGCGCCGGCCAGGTTGCCGGTGGACGAGCAGGACAGCGTGGTGAAGCCGAAGGTACGCGCGGCCTCGACTGCGATCGCCACCACGCGGTCCTTGAAGGAGTGCGTCGGGTTCCCGGAATCGTCCTTGACGTGCAGGTTGCGCACGCCCAGCTCGCGGCCCAGGTTCTCGGCCCGGACGAGCTTGGTGAAGCCGGGGTTCAGGCTGGGCCGGGACGAGACGTCCGCGGACACCGGCAGCAGCGGCGCGTAGCGCCAGATGTTGTGCGGCCCGGCTTCGATCCGCTCCCGCGTCACGGTGCCGAACTCGTAGGCGACCTCGAGGGGGCCGAAACAGGACTCGCAGGCGTACTTCGGGCCGAGCTCCGTGCGCTCCCCGCACTCGCGACACGACAGCGCGACGGCCGGACCGAAGGAGGTGGGGGTGGCGCTGGTGGTGCGGGTGGCGGTGGGTGTCGCCATGGCGAGGGCCTTTCTGTCCTCATCTTTACCCGTGGGGTCCCACGGGCCGGACTTGGCACCTGTCCGACTCGTCGGCCGCTCGCTCGCGCCGAAAGCGCGTCACGAGGAATGACGATCGGATGGTTGCCGGGGCTTCAACGGGCCGTTCCCTCTGCCCCTCTGGATGAGCTGCTATGGCGGTGGACACACCCTTCGCCGGGTGGCCGGTCCGCGTTTGTCCGGTCCGACGTGCGATCGTCGTAACCGGTGACGACGACTGTAACCGAACCGGTGCCGCGTCGATCATCCGGTCCACCCCGCGAGACGATAAAGGGTGGAACGACCGAGGCCGGAACACCGGCGACGACAGGGGATCTTCGAACGTGACGCACGAGGTGGGCGACTGGCTCCGACGGCGGTCCTCCGCCGCCGCCGACTGGCCCGTCGACAGGCTTCTCGACGCCAAACGCGACACCCGGGTCAGCGTCGTCCTGCCCGCGTTGAACGAGGCGGCGACGGTCGGCGACATCGTCAAGGTGATCCGGACCGAGCTGGTCGAGCGGGTACCGCTGGTGGACGAGCTGGTGGTGGTCGACTCCGGCTCCACCGACGACACCGCGCGGGTGGCCGCCGACGCGGGCGCGCGGGTGGTGCACCGCGACGACATCCTGCCCGCGCTCCCGGCCGTGCGCGGCAAGGGCGAGGTGTTGTGGCGCTCGCTCCTGGTCACCGACGGCGACATCGTGGCGTTCGTGGACGCCGACCTGAAGGACTTCTCGGCGGACTTCGTCACCGGGATCCTCGGCCCGCTGCTCACCGACCCCTCGGTCCAGCTGGTCAAGGCCATGTACGACCGGCCGCTGGAGATCGGCGACACGATCGTGCCCGCCGGCGGCGGCCGGGTGACCGAACTGGTCGCCCGCCCCCTGCTCAACCTGCACTGGCCCGAACTGGCCGGCTTCGTGCAGCCGCTCGGCGGCGAATACGCGGCCCGCCGCACGCTGCTCGAACAACTGCCCTTCCCGTGTGGCTACGGCATCGAGACCGCGATGCTCGTGGACACCCTGCGCCTGGTCGGCTTGGACGCGATGGCCCAGGTGGACGTCGGTGTGCGGCGGCACAACCACCAGGACGAGGCGGGCCTGGGGCGGATGGCGGCGGAGATACTCCAGGCCGTCGAGCGCCGACTGCGCCGCGGCCCCGCCGGCGCGCACCCGGCCGAGCCGAACACCGTGCTGACCCAGTTCGAACGGGACGAGGCGGGCTTTCGCGTACGCACCCACGACATCGCCGCCCGGGAACGCCCGCCGATGGCCACGGTGCCCGAGTACCGGACACGAACCCGCCTGGTCGGGCGCTGACCCCTGGTCCGGGGGTGTTTGTCCGGCGTTCGGCCCGGGTTTCCGCCGCGGTGGCCGAAGACTCACCGATACCCGAGAGGCACAGCCCGACTACGTGTGGTAGTGACCGGTGGGCGTGATACTCGCCACACCGTTCGAACCGAGGGCACGGCCGGCCCGGGTTTGCGCACCGGGATGCGTGGCTAGGGTCGGGGCATGAGTGCTCCTCCTCCCGCCACCCCCTCTCCCGCCGGGGTGCTGGTCGCCTCCAACCGCGGTCCCGTGTCCTTCTCCCTGGAGGACGACGGCACACTCACGGTGCGGCGCGGCGGCGGCGGACTGGTGTCCGGCCTGTCCACCGCCGGGCAGGGCACCGGCGCCGTGTGGGTCTGCTCCGCGCTCGGCGAGCCCGACCGCACCGCGACCCGCGCCGCGCCCTCGGGCCGGCTGGATCTCGCCGGTCACGACACCGGCGGGCTGGCCGTACGGATGCTCGACATCGACCCCGGCACGTTCGCACGGGCGTACAACGCCATAGCGAACTCGACCCTGTGGTTCGTCCACCACCTGCTCTACGACACCCCCTCCAAGCCGGTCTTCGACGCGCGCTTCCGCAAGGAGTGGGACTCCTACGAGGCGTACAACCAGGCGTTCGCCGAGGCCCTGGCGGAGGAGGCGGCCGAGGGCGCGAAGGTGGTCGTACAGGACTACCACCTGACCCTGGTGCCGGTGCTGCTCCGCCGACTGCGTCCCGACCTGCGGATCGGCCACTTCGCGCACACCCCCTGGGCACCGCCGGACTACTTCCGGCTGCTGCCCGACGACATCGCCCGCTACGTGCTCGAAGGGGTGCTCGGCGCGGACCACGCCGGATTCCATTCCCGGCGCTGGGCGCTCGCGTTCCTGGACTGCTGCGCCGACGTGCTGGGCGCCGACGTGGACCGGGACGCGATGACCGTCACGCACGCGGGCCACGTGACCGAGATCGGCGTACACGCGCTGGGCGCCGACGCCGAGTTCCTGCGCGAGCGCGCGTCCCGGGCCGACGTGGACACCCGCCTCGCCGGGCTGCGCGAGGCGGTCGGCGACCGTCGGGTGATCGTCCGGGTGGACCGTACGGAGTTGTCCAAGAACATCGTCCGGGGCCTGCTGGCCTACCGCGAACTGCTGCGCACCCGACCGGAATGGCTCGGCCGGGTGGTGCACGTGGCGTTCGCCTATCCGTCGCGGCACGACCTGCCGGAGTACCGCGAGTACACCGCCGCGGTGCAGCGGGTGGCCAAGGAGATCGACGACGAGTTCGGCACCGGCGACTGGCAGCCGCTGATCCTGCACGTCAACGACGACTTCCCGCGCTCGCTCGCGGCGTACCGGCTGGCCGACGTCGCGCTGGTGAACCCGATCCGGGACGGGATGAACCTGGTCGCCAAGGAGGTGCCGGTGGTCTCCCTCCTGGACGAGGAGCACGGGGGCTGCGCGCTGGTGCTCTCGCGCGAGGCGGGCGCGTGCGAGGAGTTGGGCGAGGACGCGATCGTGGTCAATCCGTTCGACGTCTCGCAGACCACCGAGGCGCTGCACGAGGCGCTGACGATGGACACCACCGACCGGCTCCAGCGCACCAAGCGGCTGGCCGCGGCGGCGGTGGCGCTCAACCCGCAGCAGTGGTTCCTGGAGCAACTGGACGCGTTGGACGTCTGAGCGGGGCGGGTGACCGGGCCGCCACGCGCCGGCCGAACCGCGCGGTTCGGCCGGCGTAGGTCGGTGGGCCGGGTGTTTGGTGATGCTCGGTCTCGGGGTTCGGTGCTCAGGTCGCGGTCGGTCCGGCGGCGCGGCGTCGGCGGGTGGCGACCACCGCGACCGTGCCGGCGGCGACCAGGGCCGCGCCGACGGTGCCGGCGGCGAGGCCGGCCGGGCCGGTGAGCGCCAGGTTGCCGCCGCCGGATGTGCCGCCCGAAGCGCCGGTGGATCCGGCGGGCCCGCCGGCTCCGCCCGAGGTGCCGGCGGACGTGCCGCCCGAGGTGCCGCCCGTGCTCGCCGAACCGGTGGCGCCGGCGCCGGTGGTGCCCGCGCTCGTCCCGGCGGTTGTGGTCGAGCCGCCCTTGAAGGCGACCTTCACGAAGGCGTCCTGGCTGCGGTCGGGGGAGCCGTGCGCGGCCATGGTCAGCACGTAGCACTCGGTCTTGAGGCAGTCGACGTCCTTGCCCGCGCCGTTCTTGTACGCGGCCTTGACGTCGGTGAGCGTGACCGAGAACGTGCCGTCCGGGTCGATCCCGTCCGCGCCGTACGCCTTGATCCACTTCGAGGCGCCGTAGTTGCCCGCGTTGGTGGTCCAGTCGGCCTCCTTCGGGCCGAACACCACGTAGATCCCGTTGCCGCTGCCGGCCGCGTAGCCGGAACCCTTGACGGTGACCGAGGCGCCCGCCGGGTCCAGGCCGGTGCTCGGGGTCACGGTCAGCTTCGCCCCACCGGCCGCCCGAGGAGCCGCGGCCGGCGCGGCCTGTGCCGCCGTGGCCGCGCGCAACGATCGGGGTGCCGCGGCGGTCGGCGCGGGCGCGGCGAAGGTCAGCCCGACCTTTGCGGTGGGCCCGCCCTCGGCCCCGACCCGGACCTCGAACGCCGGGGCGTCCGGGGCGAATCCGGTGCCGACCACGAGCGGGGTCGCGACGAAGCCGTTGCCGTCGGCGGTGAGTACGCGGCTGCCCTTGGAGTCGGTGGTGTCGCCGCCGTACAGCGCGACGGTGACCTTCGCGCCGGGAGCGAAGCCGCGAGCGGTCACGGTGATCTCGTCGCCGCCCGGGGCCAGTTCGGCGCCGCGCGAGACGGTCGCGGTGGGGGCGGCCGACGGGGCGGCGCCGACGGCCGGTGCGGCCAGGATGCCGACGGCGGTCAGGCCGACGGCGGCGATGGCCATGCGCCGGGCGGGAGAAGTGTGCGGGGTGAACATGGCGGCTCCTGAAGGGATTTCGGGTGACGCGACGGCGGGTCGTCAGCCGGTCGGGTCGGCGGTGGCTTCGGTGCGGGTGTCGGTGGTCGCCGCGCCCTCGGCGGCGCGTCTGCGGCGCCGGACGACCCGGCCGATCAGTGCGCCGAGCAGCAGCACGATCGCGCCGAGGAGCAACCACGGCGGCGCCCATATGGCGGTCGACCCGGCGGCTGCGGTCGCCGGTTCGCCCGTCACCTTCACGTCGGCGGTGAGGCGCCCGGCCGGAATGACGCCGGCGAAGCGCTGGACCACCTCGTGCGTGGCCCCCGGCAACAACTCGGGCAGCGTGGTGTGCTTCGGGCCGCCGAGTCGCCAGTCGCCGAGGCCGGAGATCGTGGTCTGCGCCCGGGCGGTGGTCCGTACGTTGCCGGTGTTGCGGACCCGGTAGCGCACCACCGCCTCGGCGCCGCCGAACATCGCGAGCGGGTTGTCGTAGGACACCCGCAGGTCCTCGATCGCCAGCCCCGGCAGCGCGGGGCCGGCCACCCGCAGGTACACCCGCGCGCCGACCCGCCGGTCCACGTCGAACCGCTGCTCGCCGGGCCCGGTCGCGGCGGCCTTGATCGAGGCGACGATGGCGCCGGTGTGGTCGCCGGGCGTGGCGCCGGCCGGGACGGTCAGCCGGAACGGGATGTCCGCGCGCTTGCCCGGCGCGATCGTGTACGACTCGGCGTCGAAACCGATCCACGAGCCGACGTCCCGTGGCTGCTCGGCGCCGGTCAGCAGGGTCATCCCGCCGTCCACGGCGAGCACCGCGTCGGTGGCGTAGACCCGCAGGGTCAGCGGCTCGGCGCCGAAGTTGGACACGCCGACCACGTCGACCAGGGTCTGGCCCGGGGCGGCGGTGAGCACGAAGTGGTCGCGGCCGCCTGCCGGTTGCACGCCCCAGGTGAACTCGTCGGCGGCTTGGGCGGGGGTGGTGAGGGCGGCCAGGGGGAGTAGGGCGGTGAAGAGTATGCGGAGGAGGCGGGTGAGGGGGGCGGGCATTGGGGGGCTCCAAGGGGGGGCCTGGGTCGCGGGGTGGGCGGGGCGGGGAGGGGGAGTCGTGGCGGCGGCGTTGCTGCTTGTTGGGCGCTTCGCGCCGGCTCGCGAGGGACCACTTTTTTCTCTCCCCCGCTTCGCTCCTCCGAGAAAAAAGCGGCCCCTCGCTCGGGGCTGGGTGTCCCTCCGCTTCGCTCCGGGCCACCCAGCCCAAGTTCTGCGGCTCCGCCGCTCTCCGCGCTTCGCGCGTCGATCCCGGGGTCGGCCCGAGTCGTGGGCGCTGACGCGCCACGGGGTCTGCACGTCCCTTGCCGCGATGGGCCGCGGGGCCCGGCCGGGTCGGGCACGGGGCCTGTAAAACCGCAGCGTTCGGGCCGAACGCAACGGGTGGAGCGGGTGGGTACACCGGCCGGTCCGGGCCGCGATGGGCTGCCGGGCCCGGTCGGGTCGGGGACGGGGCCTGTAAAACCGCAGCGTTCGGGCCGAACGCAACGGGTGGAGCGGGTGGGTGCACCGGCCGGTCCGGGCCGTGATGGGCTGCCGGGCCCGGTCGGGTCGGGGACGGGGCCTGTGAAACCGCAGCGTTCGGGGTGAACGCAACGGGTGGAGCGGGTGGGTGCACCGGCCGGTCCGGGCCGTGATGGGCCGCGGGGCCTGGTCGGGTCGGGGACGGGGCCTGTGAAACCGCAGCGTTCGGGCCGAACGTAACGGGTGGAGCGGGTGGGTGCACCGGCCGGTCCGGGCCGTGATGGGCCGCGGGGCCTGGTCGGGTCGGGGACGGGGCCTGTGAAACCGCAGCGTTCGGGGTGAACGCAACGGGTGGAGCGGGTGGGTGCACCGGCCGGTCCGGGCCGTGATGGGCCGCGGGGCCTGGTCGGGTCGGGGACGGGGCCTGTGAAACCGCAGCCTTCGGGCCGAACGTAACGGGTGGAGCGGGTGGGTGCACCGGCCGGTCCGGGCCGTGATGGGCTGCGGGGCCCGGTCGGGTCGGGGACGGGGCCTGTGAAACCGCAGCGTTCGGGGTGAACGCAACGGGTGGAGCGGGAGGGTAAACCGGCCCGGGACGGGCGGGCCGACGCGCCCGGCGCGCGCCCGCCCGTCCCGGGGTGGTCAGATGAGCGTCAGCGTGAGTGTGCCCGTGTACGTGCCGGGGACCGTGGTGCCGGGGACGCCGAGCTTGAGGGTGGCGCCGCATTCGAAGGAGCCGGCGCTGGTGCCGGTTGCCGACGCGCACAGCGTGTGTGCTCGGCCGAGACCCGTGCCCGGGTCGGCCCGGGTGCCCGGGGTCACCGAGGCGGTGGTGCCGCCGGTGGGGAGCGTGCCGGTGACCGACTTGGCGGTGGGGGTCCAGCCGAGGTTGTCACCGACGATCCGGCCGCCGGCCGAGGTCAGGTCACTGGCCTGTCCGGTCAGCGTCCATCCGGCGTTGGTGCCGCGCGCGTCGGAGACGGTGAGCGGGTTGAGCGCGCCGCCGGTGAAGGCGTCCTTGCCGTTGAGGGTGACGCCCGGGAGCGCGACATCGGTGCCGCCGACGCCCAGGGTCAGCGGGCCGCCCTGCACGTCGGTGGTGATCACCTGGTAGCCGGTGCCGGGGCCCGGGTTGGTCGGGGCCTTGAACGCGACCGGGACGAACGTGTCCTGGCTGCGGTCCGGCGAGCCGTGTGCGGCGAAGGCGACGACGTGGCAGGTGGTGACGGCGCAGTCGTACTCGACGCCGTCCTTGTTCCTGTACTTGGCCTTCATGCCGTCGAGCGTCAGCGAGAAGCTGCCGTCGGCGTTCAGCCTGGCCTGGCCCGGCGAGGTGCCCGGGGTGGTGCGCACCCACTTGGTCGCCTGGTACGGCGCGGGGTTGGTGTTCCAGTCGGTGCCCTTCGGGCCGAACGCGACGTAGACGCCGTTGCCGCCGTCGCGGACCGGGTCGAAGCCGGTGCCGGTGACGGTGAAGTTCTGGCCGTCGGGGTTCGCGCCCGCGGCCGGGCTCACCGTGAGCTTGGGCGCCGGCGGCGGGGTGGTGTTCTTGAACGCGACCGGCGTGAAGGTGTCCTGGCTGCGGTCGGTCGTGCTCGCGCCGTGCGCGGCGAAGGTGACGACGCGGCACTCCTGCTTGAGGCAGTCCACCTCCTTGCCGTTGCCGTCGGTGTACTTCGCCTTGACGTCGAGCGTGGTGGTGAAGGCGCCCTCGGCGCTCATCTTGCTGCCCGCGACCCACGCCTGGGCGCTGTAGGCGCCCGCGTTGGTGTAGTAGTCGTCGATCTTCGGGCCGAACAGGACGTAGACCCCGTTGCCGGAGTTGCGGGTCTTGTCGAAACCGGTGCCGCTCACGGTGATCGTGGCGCCGTCCGGGTCGACATCGACGCCGGGCGACACGCTCACCGCCGGGGTCCCGGCGGCCCGCGCGGGCGAGGCGAGGCTCACGCCGGCCACGGCCAGGGCGCCGGTCGCGCCGATCGCCCCCCAGCGGATCAGGCGGCTCGCGGGCCTGTGCCGCGTTCCGTTGGTCATCCTTGGCTCCTCCATCTGGCAGTGTGCACAGGGCGGCGCCCGGACCTATTAGCGGTAGGTCCGGGCGCCGTCCCGAGCAGATGAGGTAAGGCTAACCTAATTAATGGAATCGTAAAGAGCGGAAATCCCACTCCCGGCGGCGGAGTACGTCACACCGGGGCGGGCCGCGTCCCCGCGTCTACGTGGTGAGTCGGCGCCGGTTCAGCCGCCACAGCAGATACAGCGACGCGGCGATCGCGGCGACCCGGACCATCGCCGGCAACAACTCGCCGAACCGGTCCCAGGCCTCGTCCCGGGTCAGATCGATGCCCAGGTGCCCGGTGGCTCGCATCCACATCCCGATGGCGAAGGCGAGCGCCGTCGTGCCGGGGATGTAGAACGCGGCGAACCGCCGTTCCTTGAGCGACCACGCGGCCGCGGTGAAGACCACGAGCAGGCCGAGCACCACCACCACGGTCGAGGCGACGATCGCCCCGACCGTCATCAGCGCGATCGCGAACACCTCGCGCAGTTGGGTGCGCAGCGCGCCCGGACCGCCGAACACGCCCATGACCGGGGTGGGTTCGGTCAGCGAGGTGTCGTCCCAGCCGGCCGAGGGGTCCGAGGCCACGCCGATCGGATACGCCGGCGCGTGCAGCGAGCCGTCGCCGTACATGTCGGGGGTCGGCCGCTCCGGCATGTCGCCCTCCGGGGGCGAGCGCCACCACAGCGGCTCCTCCTCCGGATCCGCGGGCGCGGCGGGCTTGGTCGCCGTGCCGCCACCGCCACCGCCACCGCCGCCGCCGGCCGCGGTCTCGGCGAGTGTGGGCGGACCGCCCTCGGGCGAGACCCGGGGCGCGGGCGGCGTGGGCGGGGGAGGCGCGGGTGCGGGCGCGGCCGGCGGCGGCCGAGACGGATCCCGTATGGCCGGAATCGGCGTGGCGTCGGCGCGAAAGCCCATCTGGCGGGCCACCGTCGCATGCCGCGACCCCCGCATCGACATCGCGCCGACCCCGTCGTCGGCGCCGCTGTCGCGCAGGTCGCCGAGCCGGTACAACTCCTGGCCGACCACCGCCTCCGGCGTGCCGAGCCGATCGAGGATGACCTGTACCGCGCCGGGGTTGTGCGCGTTCAGCCGCTCGCGCTCGCTGTTGATCTGGCTGCGCAGCCGCTCCACGAGCCGGGCCCGGTCGGCGGGGCGAAGTTTGCGCTGGGCCGCGTCACCGACCTCGCCCAGGTATTGCAGAACCAGATGATCGCTCTCGAAGTTCACGCCCCCACCTCACCCCCGCCGAAGGTTCGTCTGCGTCGGTGCCGCGCCCGCCGCGTCATGCGTCGGTAAAGCGACAACTCAGCGTAGGGGTGCGGGCGTAGCGGAGCGAGAGGTTGGCGGAAATGGTGATCGTAAGGGTGCGCGCCGCGGCTTTCGCGGCTCGATCCGGGCCCGTGATCGGGGTCGCGGTCGGTGTCCGCGCCCCGGGTCCCGGCACCCGTACCACCCATGGTCCGCGGTCGTGCCGGACCGGCCGTCGACCGGGCGTGCGGGCCGCGCGAGCGGGGCCGCGCAGGCGCCCGCGACCGGCTCCGGCGGCCCGATCCGGGGCGGTCGCGTGCGGCGACCGGGCATTCGGATTCCGGGAGCGGTGATCGCCGGCGGGCGGACCGTCTAACGTTGATGGGATGACCACAGCTGCGTCGCCCACCCGTGCCGAGGCGGATCGGGCCGCCGAGTCCGGCCCCCGGACGCTCGCCGAGGATCTGCGCGGACGCACCGACGCCGACCTCGGCGCGTTGTTGCGCGCCCGGCCGGACCTGACCACCCCGGTCCCGGTGGACCTGACCCAGCTCGCCACCCGGGCCACCACCCGGGCCTCGATCGCGCGCGCCCTGGAGCGCCTGGACCGGTTCACCCTCCAGGTCGTCGACGCCGCGGTGGTGCTGCCCGACGGCTTCGCCGTGTCCCGGCTGCACACGCTGATCGGCACCGCCCCGGACGAGGTCGGGCGGGCCGTGGCCGCGCTGCGCGAGCAGGCGCTGCTGTGGGGGCCCGACGACGCGCTGCGGGTGGTGCGTACGGTGCGCGACCTGGTCGGCGCGAGCCCGGCGGGCCTTGGCCCGACGCTGGCCGGCGCGCTCGCCGCGACCGCGCCGTCCCGGCTTCAGGACGTGCTCGCCGACCTCGGTCTGGGCTCCACCCACGACGCGGTCTCCGCGATCGCCGCGATCGCCGACCTGTGCACCGACCGGGCGCGCCTCGACGCGCTGCTCGGCCAGGCCCCGGAAGCCGCCCGCGAGGTGTTGGACAAGCTGGTCTGGGGGCCGCCCACGGGCAGTGTGCGCGGCGCCGACCGGCCGGTGCGCGCCGACGCGGCCCGCACACCCGTGGAGTGGCTGCTCGCCCGGGCCCTGCTCGTACCCGCCGGGCCGGACGCGGTGGTGCTGCCCCGCGAGGTCGCGCTGCACCTGCGCGGCGGCCGGGTGCACCGGACCCTGCTGCCCACACCCCCAGAGCTGCCGGTGCGCGCCTACGATCCACAGGCTGTGGACGACCTGGCGGCCGGCTCCGCGTTCACCGCGGTGCGCCGGGTCGAGGACCTGCTCGAGGCATGGAGCGCCGGCGGCCCGCCCGTGCTGCGCGCCGGCGGCCTGGGCATGCGCGACTTCAAGCGCGCGGCGGTACAACTGGACGTGCCCGAGGCCGAGGTCGCGCTGTGGCTGGAGGTGGCCTACGCGATGGGCCTGGTCGCGGGCGACGGCGAACCGGACGAGCAGTGGCTGCCCACCCCCGCCTACGACACCTGGCGGCGCACCCCGGTGGGCACCCGGTGGGCCGCGCTGGCCGGTACCTGGCTGGAGACCACCCGGGTGCCCGCCCTGGTCGGCACACGCGACGACAAGGACCGCCCGGTCGGCGCGCTGGGCACCCAGGTCGACCGGACCGCCGCGCCCGAGGTGCGCCGCCGGATCCTGGCCACGCTCGCCGCCCTGCCCCCGGGCTCGGCCACCGACGCCGACTCGCTGCTCGCGCACCTGACCTGGCACCAGCCGATCCGGGCCGCGCGCCTGCCCGAGGCGCTGTTCCGGGCCATGCTCGTGGAGGCCGAACTGCTCGGGATCACCGGCCGCGGCGCGTTCGCCGACTACGCCCGCCCGCTCGTCGAGGGCCGGATCTACGAGGCCGGTGACGCGCTGACCCCGCTGCTCCCGGAGCCGCTGGACCACGTCCTGCTCCAGGCCGACCTCACCGCCGTGGCCCCCGGCCCGCTGGTGATGGACCTCGCGCACGAGTTGCACCTGGCCGCCGATGTGGAATCCACCGGCGGGGCGACCGTGTACCGCTTCACCGAGGAGTCGGTGCGCCGCGCGCTCGACGCCGGCCGCACCGCGACCGACCTGCACCACCTGCTCGCGACCCACTCGCGCACCCCCGTGCCGCAACCGCTGAGCTACCTCGTGGACGACGTCGCCCGCCGGCACGGCCGGATCCGGGTCGGCACCGCCGCGGCCTTCCTGCGCTGCGACGACGACGCGCTGCTCGGCGAACTGCTCGCCGATCGCCGCGCCGCCGGGCTGCGCCTGCGCCGCCTGGCCCCCACGGTGCTCGCGGCCGAGTCCGCGCCCGACACGGTCCTGGAGAAGTTGCGCGCGATGGGCCTGGCCCCGGTCGCCGAATCGGCCACCGGCGACCTGGTACTGACCCGCCCGGACACCAGACGCACCCCACCCCGCTCGGCTCCGCCCCGCGTCGCGGGCGAACCGCCGACCCCGACGGAAGCCCTGCTGGTCGCGGCGGTGACCGCGATCCGCGCGGGCGACTCCGCCGCCACCAGCCGCGCCGACACCGCCCCCGAACGCGACGGCGAACCGGTCGAACTGCCGCGTACCTCCGCCGCCGAAACCCTCCTGGCGCTCCAGGCCGCGCACGCCGACCGCCGCGCGGTGTGGATCGGCCACGTCACGCGCGAGGGCCGAGCCACCCAGCACATCGTGATCCCGCTACGCCTGGAGGGCGGCTACGTCACCGCCCACGAACAGGCCACCGGCGAAATCCACACCTACCCCCTGCACCGCATCACCGGCGTCGCCGAGGTGGCCTGAGCCGAACAGGCCCCGGGCCGGCCCTCACATCTCCCGACGCCCGATGCGCCACACCGCGAGCCACACGCACAGCCCGGAGATCAGCAGCGCCATCACGAGGTTGTCCGTGTACTCGCCGGCGGAGTGTCCGCGCAGCAGTTCGATCGGGGCGGTGCTCAACTCCGTGGGCTGCCAGGACCGCAGCGGCCGCCACAGCGACGCGAGCGGCATCAGGATGACGACGACCAGCCCCGCACCGAAGATCGCCACCGGCCGGCGCAGCAGCGCGGCCATCCCGGCGACCACGCTGACCTGTACGACCGTGCCCATCAGTCCGTAGAACGCCCCGTAGAGCACGGAACGCGCGGACAACGAACCGAACATCCAGTGCACCTGGGCCCACGCGATCAACATGCCCAGCACATAGGCGATCGCCACCGCCGTCAGGGTCACCGTGTAGCGGGGCAGCACCAGGTCGCGCGCGTGGTGCATGCGAGTGCGATGGAACGCGGCCAAGCCCGCCCGATGGTCCACCGCGAGCGCGCTGGCCATCAGCGCCAGACCGACCAGGAGCCCGACCTGGGCGGTGCCGTACACGTACACCGCCATCCCGCTGTCGGCCCGCATCCCGGTCGCCGGCGGCACCCCCTCGATCCGCAGCGCCTCCAGGATCTGGTCGCGGTGCCGGGCGAACACCGGGCCGACCAGCCCCACGCCCGGATACGCCACCAGGAGCAGCAACCACCGCCGGGTACGGGTCAGCCGCAACCACTCCAGCCGCCACAATCCCAGCCGGCGCGGCCCGCGCGGGACCCGGTTGGGCGCGGCCACCACCGCCGGCACCGTCGGCGCCGACGACGCGGGCACCTGGACGGCCCCCGAGCGCGTCATCGCGGACCTCCGGTGATGGACAGGAATGCCGCCTCCAGGTCCGACTCCTCGGGCGCGACCGACACCACCCGCGCCGAGCAGCGGCTGAGCACCTCGGCCAGATGCCGCTCGCCCGCCTCCAGCGAACGCGCCTCCACCCGGAACAGCCCCGGTCGCATCGACGATACGCGCGCCACCCAGTTCTCCGCCGCGAACGCGCGCAGCAGGTCGGTTCCCCCGCCGCGCACCCGCACCAGCCAACTCGGTCGCATGTGCGTGTCCACGAGTTCGGCGGTCGAGCCCTGATACAACAGCCGACCCGCGCGCACCACGCCGACGTGATCGCACACCCGCTGCACATCGGCCAGGATGTGACTGGAGAAGACCACCGTGGTGTGCTCGCGCAGGCTCGCCACCAGGTCCAGCACATCGGCCCGCCCCCGCGGGTCCAGGGCCGAGGTGGGCTCGTCCAGGATCAGCAGTTCGGGGTCCGCGACCAGGGCCGCGGCCAGTCCCAGGCGCAGCGTCATGCCGCGCGAGAGCGAGCCGGCCTTACGATCGCCGCAGCCGGACAGGCCGGTGCGGTGCAGCGCGACCTTCACCTTCTCCCGGGGCAACCGTCGATCGACGAGGTTTCCGGCCAACTCGACCACCTCGGACGCGGTCAACCACGGTTCGAACTCGGGCACATCCGTCGACACCGCGACCCGGCGCCGATCGACACCGAACACCACCTCGCCCGAGTCGGCCCGCCGGGTGCCGCCCATGATCGACAACAGCGTGGTCTTACCCGCGCCGTTGGGTCCCACCAGGCCGTACACGCAGCCGCGCGGCACCGTCAGATCGATCCCGAAGATCCCGGTGCCACCGCCGTAATCCCTGGTCAGGGCGCGCGTGAGCACGGCGGGACCAGTCGGTTCGCCGGCGTGCTCGGGGGTCTCGACGGCGGTGCGACCGGTACGGGGAGCCCGATCGTCGGAGGCCGACGACATTGGTTGCGCCATCAAGTATCCAGGGTAGGTAGGCCGGCCGGTTTGTGTGTTCCTCCGTAAGGATGGGTCTCGCGCTCCTCCCTGGGCAGTACGGGCCCCGAACCCTGCTCCCGATGTGGACGAGCGCCGTTCGGAACACGCGCACACCGCGAATGGTTGACACTTGTTGGTCCCGTCCCCTCCACCCGCGGAAAGGTTGGCCCGTGCCCGACGGCCCCCTGATCGTCCAGTCCGACAAAACCCTGCTTCTCGAAGTCGGGCACGAGGCCGCCGCCGAGTGCCGCCGGGCCATCGCGCCGTTCGCCGAGCTGGAGCGCGCCCCCGAGCACGTGCACACCTACCGACTGACCCCGCTGGGCCTGTGGAACGCGCGCGCCGCGGGCCACGACGCCGAGCAGGTCGTGGACGTGCTGCTGCGGCACTCGCGCTACCCCGTGCCCAACGCGCTCCTGGTGGACGTCGCCGAGACGATGGGCCGCTATGGGCGCCTGCAGTTGTCCAGGCACCCCACGCACGGCCTGGTGCTGACCACCACCGACCGGGCGGTGTTGGAGGAGGTGCTGCGCAGCAAGAAGATGGCGCCGCTGGTCGGGGTCCGGGTCGACCCGGACACCGTGATCGTGCACCCCTCCGAGCGCGGCCAGATCAAGCAGGTGCTGCTCAAGCTCGGCTGGCCCGCCGAGGACTTCGCGGGGTACGTGGACGGCGAGGCGCACCCGATCGAGCTGGCCGAGAACGGCTGGAGCCTGCGCGCCTACCAGCAGGAGGCGGTCGAGGGCTTTTGGCACGGCGGCTCGGGCGTGGTGGTGCTGCCCTGCGGCGCGGGCAAGACGCTGGTCGGCGCGGCGGCGATGGCGACCGCGAAGGCGACCACGCTGATCCTGGTGACCAACACGGTCTCGGCCCGCCAGTGGAAGTCCGAGCTGGTCAAGCGCACCTCGCTGACCGAGGACGAGATCGGCGAGTACAGCGGTACCCGCAAGGAGATCCGGCCGGTGACCATCGCCACCTACCAGGTGGTGACCACGCGGCGAAAGGGCGTGTATCCGCACCTGGAGCTGTTCGACTCCAGGGACTGGGGTCTGATCGTCTACGACGAGGTCCACCTGCTGCCCGCCCCCATCTTCCGGTTCACCGCCGACCTGCAGGCCCGGCGCCGGCTCGGTCTGACCGCGACGCTGGTACGCGAGGACGGCCGCGAGGGCGACGTGTTCTCGCTGATCGGTCCCAAGCGCTACGACGCGCCGTGGAAGGAGATCGAGAACCAGGGATACATCGCGCCGGCCGACTGCGTCGAGGTCCGGGTGACCCTGACCGAGACGGAACGCCTGGCGTACGCGACCGCCGAGCCCGAGGAGCGCTACCGGTTCTGCGCGACCACCGCGAGCAAGACCCGCGTGGTCAAGGACCTGGTCGAGCGGCACCGCGGCGAGCAGACCCTGGTGATCGGCCAGTACATCGACCAACTCGACGAGCTGGGCGAGGTGTTGGACGCGCCGGTGATCAAGGGCGAGACCACCAACAAGGAACGCGAGCGGTTGTTCGACGCGTTTCGCACCGGCGCCGTGCAGGCGCTCGTGGTCAGCAAGGTGGCGAACTTCTCGATCGACCTGCCCGACGCCACGGTGGCGATCCAGGTGTCCGGGTCGTTCGGCTCGCGGCAGGAGGAGGCGCAGCGGCTCGGTCGGGTGTTGCGGCCCAAGGCCGACGGCCGTGGGGCGCGGTTCTACTCGGTGGTCGCCCGGGACACCATCGACCAGGACTTCGCGGCGCACCGGCAGCGGTTCCTCGCCGAACAGGGCTACGCGTACCGGATCGTCGACTCCGACGACGTGGACACCCAGATGTAGCGGACGACGGCGGCGACGCCGGGGGCGGTCGGGCGCGCGGTCACGGCACCGCGTGCCGGCCGAGCAGGGTGACCCGCACCGCGGTGCTCGTGAAGATCCACGTGCCGCGCGCGATCCGCGCGCTCGTGTGCGCGGGCCCGCGCAGCCGGGCGCGGACCAGGTCGGCGAACGGGATCGCGGCGGGGGCCGAGCCGCGCAGCGCGGGAATTCGCAGGGAACCGTGGGCGGGGAGATGCGTCATCGTGCTCATGTCCTCGACGCTACGACGGCCGACATAACGGACGCGTCAGCATCAGGGCGCCCGTCGCGCTACCCCTTGTGGGTGACCATGCCCTAGGGGTGGCCCGTCCGGCCGACCCGCTCGGATCGGGGCGGGGGCCGGAAACGGGTCATCGGCATGCGTCGTGCCGCGTCGTAGGCTGAACGGGTGAATGCCCTCATCGTTGGCTTCGACCTGGACATGACGCTCGTCGATTCGCGCCCCGGCATCGGGGCGGCATGGTCCGTGCTCGCCGCGGAGACCGGTGCGGCGATCGACATCCCGCTGATCGTCTCCCGGCTCGGGCCGCCGCTGGAGGTGGAGGTGGCGAACTGGTTCCCGGCGCACGAGGTGGGCGCCGTCGCCGCGCGCTATCGCGAGATCTATCCGCACCACGCCGTGCACGGCACCGACGTGCTGCCCGGTGCGCGCGAGGCGCTGGCCGCGGTGCATCGCCACGGCGGTCGCACCATGGTGGTCACCGGCAAGCACGAGCCCAACGCCCGGCTGCACCTGGATCATCTGGACCTGGCCGTGGACCACCTGGTCGGCGATCTGTGGGGCGAGCAGAAGGGCGTGGCGCTGCGCGCGTCGGGGGCGGGGGTGTACGTCGGCGACCACCTCGGCGACCTGATCGGGGCCCGGGCGGCCGGCGCGATCGCGGTCGGGGTGGCCACCGGGCCGATCTCCGCCGAGGACCTGCGGGCGGCCGGGGCCGACGTGGTGCTTCCGGACCTGACCGGCTTTCCCGCGTGGCTGGACGCGCACGTGGCCGACCTGCGTCTTGGCGCGCTGCGCGAGCGGTTGGCCTCGCTCGGGAGCGTCGCGGTGGCGTTCTCCGGCGGCGCCGACTCGGCGTTCCTGCTCGCGGCGGCGGTACGCACCCTGGGGACGGCCGAGGTGCTCGCGCTGACCACCGACTCGGCCAGCCTGCCGGCCGCCGAACGCGACGCCGCACGGGCCTTCGCCGCCGAGCTGGGGGTGCGGCACGAGCTGGTGCCCAGCGACGAGATGTCCCGGGCGGGCTACCGCGACAACAACGGCGACCGGTGCCGGTTCTGCAAGACGGAGCTGATGGCGGTGCTCGCCCCCGTGGCCCGCGCGGCGGGGATGGCGCACCTGGCCACGGGCACCAACGCGGACGACGCGCGCGCGGGTTTTCGGCCCGGGATCGCCGCGGCGGCCGAGGCCGGCGCGGTCACCCCGCTGCTCGACGCCGGATTGACCAAGGCCCAGATCCGGGCGATCAGTCGGACCTGGGGGCTGCCCACCTGGAACAAGCCGGCCGCGGCCTGCCTGTCCAGCCGGGTCGCCTACGGGGTGGCGATCACCCCGGCCCGGCTGGCCCGGGTGGAACGCGCGGAGACCGCGTTGCGGGTGGTGCTGGCCCGGGACGGCATCGCGGTGCGCAACCTGCGCGTGCGCGATCTGGGGCAGTTCGCGCGGATCGAGGTGGACGCCGCGCTGAGCAGCGCCGTGGCCGGCCACGAACCGGCCCTGGCCGCGGTCCGCGACGCGGGCTTCGCCCGGGTCGAGGTGGACCCGCTCGGCTACCGCGAGGGCGCGATGAACGAACTGCTGCCCGACCCGGAGCCGTACCGCTGAGCCGACGCCGCCGAGGCTCGGCGCGGATCAGAGCAGCTTCGGCACCGGACGGCGGCGGCTACGGATCGACCTGACCAGGCCCGCGGCGGCGATCGCGAAGCCGACCGGCATCAGCGCGCTGAGCAGATACACCGCGGTCGGCAGCGCGTGCGCGCCGATCAGCATGGGGGTGACGGTGGCGAGCGTGGCGACCGTACCGAGGGCGAAGAGCAGCGCGCCGACGCGGACGAGCCGGTCGCCGGGGCCTGCGGATGCGTTGGACACCGACCCAGGGTAGATGCCCCGATCCGCCCCGCTCGCGCGCGGGGCGGTATCCCGATGTCCGGCCGAGAAGGCGACCATTAGCCTGGACGAGTGAACGGGGTCACTACGCGTTCCTGCTCGGATTCGATGTGTGCGCCCCACCCAGCCTGGTAAATGCTCGTAAAAGTCCCGACGAAGCCGTCCCGACACGATCGAGGTCTCCCGTGCCCACCGGCAAGGTCAAGTGGTTCGACACCGACAAGGGCTTCGGGTTTTTGTCCCGGGACGACGGAGGCGACGTGTTCGTGCACGCGTCGGCACTGCCGCAGGGCCTGGACACGCTCAAGCCCGGTACCCGGGTCGAGTTCGGGATCGTCGAGGGGCGCCGCGGCGAACAGGCCCTCTCGCTCCGTGTCCTGGACCCGCGCCCCTCCGTCGTCGCCGCGAGCCGCAAGAAGCCCGACGAGATGAGTTCGATCATCCAGGACCTGCTCAAGGTCCTGGAGGGGGTCGACAAGACGCTGGAGCGCGGCCGTTACCCCGACAAGCGGGCCACCGCGAAGGTCGCCGAACTGCTGCGCGCCGTCGCCGACGAACTCGACACGTGAGTACGGGCGCCGGGTGGGCCCACGCGGCCCGCCCGGCGATCTCCCGTACGACCTAGGGGAGTTCGAGGGCGCCGGCCGGGACTGGCGGGACCAGGCCCTCGGCGGCTGCGCGGTCGAGCAGTGCGGACACCGCCGCGTGCCCTTCGGCGCCCAGGTCGCGGGTGAACTCGTTGACGTACAGGCCGATGTGCCGATCGGCGACCGTCGGATCCATCTCCTGGGCGTGTTCCAGGACATAGGCGCGCGACGCGGCGGGGTCGGCCCAGGCATGCTCGACCGAGGCGCGCGCGGCGGCGGCCAGGGCGGAAAGGTCCAGCGAGCGCTTGGCGATGATCGCGCCGAGCGGGATCGGCAGGCCGGTGTCCGACTCCCACCAGTCGCCCATGTCGGCGAGGCAGGTCAGGCCGTACCGCGTGTAGGTGAAGCGCGCCTCGTGGATGACAAGCCCCGCGTCCACCACGCCGTCGCGCACCGCGGGCATGATCTCGTGGAACGGCAACACCCGGATCTCGCCGACCCCTCCGGGCACGTGCCGCGCCGCCCAGAGCCGGAACAGCAGGTACGCGGTGGAGCGTTCGCTCGGCACCGCGACCACCTTGCCCGCCAGCGCCTCGGGGGTGCTCGTGCCCAGGCTCAGCACGAGCGGGCCGCAACCACGCCCCAGCGCCCCGCCGCAGGGCAGCAGCGCGTACTCGTCCAGCACCCACGGCAGCGCCGCGTAGGACACCTTCAGCAGGTCCAGCTCGCCGCGCTCGGCCAGGCCGTTGGTGATGTCGATGTCGGCGTAGCGCACCTCGACGGGCGGCGCGTCCGGAAGCAGACCGTGCGTCCAGGCGTGGAAGACGAACGTGTCGTTCGGGCACGGCGAATAGGCCAGCGACAGGGTCACGGCACAAGGCTCCCTTCGAGCGCGGCGAAGGCCGCGGTGAGTGCGCGCAGCGCGTCCGGGATGCGCCAGGCCGCCCGATCGCGCGGGCCCACGGCGTTGGAGACGGTGCGCAGTTCGAGCATCGGCACCGCGTGGGCCGCGGCGGCGGTGGCCACGCCGAAGCCCTCCATGCCCTCGACCGCGGCTCCCGCGTGGCGGGCGGCCAACTCGGCGGCGCGCTCGGCGGTTCCGGTCACCGTGGAGACGGTGAGCGCGGGGCCGGTGGCGAGCGGGACGCCGGCGGCGCGCAACATGTCACCCACGTGGGTGACCAGTCGCGGGTCCGCCTCGAACCCGCTCGTCCCGAAGCCCAGTTCCTCGATCGACACGAACCCGTCGGCGGTCTGCGCCCCCAGGTCGGCCGCCACCACCCGGGTGGCGAGCACGGTCGAGCCGACCGGCGCCACCCCCGGGAAGCCGCCCCCGATACCGGCGTTGACCACCAGGTCGTAGGAGCCCCGCGCGAGCGCCGTGGCGGTGCCCGCGGCGGCCGCCGCCGGGCCCGCGCCGACCGCGAGCACGTCGGGGCCGGGTATGCGCCACGAACGCGAACCGCCGAGCACGGCGTCGCGCTCGGCGGCCACGGCGGTGATCACCAGGATGGGCAACGGTTACTTCTTCGCGACCTTGAACGACCAGATGCCCCGGTAGCCCTGCTTGCCGTCCGGCTGCACGACCTGCACCAGCAGCGGCTCGCTCTCCTTCTCCGGCGTGCCGTAGCTCAGCCGAAGGCCCGAGTAGTACGTGGTCTTGATCGGCGACTGGGTCTGCGGCTTGCCGTCGACCAGGAGCACCCAGCCGTCGTCGGCGAGTTCCTTGTCCACGCCGATCGAGAAGCCGCCACCCTCGGAGACCGAGAGCTTGGTGAGGCCGTCGGTCTTGTTCAGGCAGCCGTCGACCTTCTTCTCGTCGATCGAGCCGTCGTCCTTGTAGCACTCGGCCTCGGAGTGGACCGACGTCGTCCCGCTGACCATGGTCACGATCGGCGTGGGCTTGTCGAGGTTGCAACCCGTCAGGGCGAGCGCGCCCAGGACGGCGGCGCCGGCGAGGGCGGCAGGGCGGCGAGTCTTCATGATCCGAAGATTACCGGGCGGTTCGCAGCCGCATGCCGGGGGACCGCTTGCGGCGCGCCCGGCGCGTCGTCAGTTTGCGGCCCACGATCACCAGCGCCAGGGTCAGCACGCCGGCCGCCACGCTCATCCCGAGCGTGCCGTTCAGCGGCAACGCGATGCCCACGCCGCCGCCGACCACCCACGCCACCTGGAGCGCGGTCTCGGTCCGGGCGAACGCGGAGGTGCGCACCGCCTCGGGGATGTCGCGCTGGATCATCGCGTCCAGCGACAACTTGCCCAGTGCCTGGGCGAGACCGGCCACCGCCGCCACCGCGAGCACCGTGACCAGGCTGTACATCACCGCCGCCCACGCCGCGCAGGACGCGGACGCGAGCAACACGGCGGTGATGATCACCTCCGGCGCGCGGGACTTGAGCCACGCGCCGAGCGCGGTGCCGATCGCGTTGCCGACCGCGGCGGCGATCACCACCGCGATGGTGGCCTGGGTGGCGGACAGGTCGGCGACCGGGTGCTTGCGCATCAAGAAGCCCAGGAACATGATCAGGAACCCGGAGAAGCCGCGCAGCGCCGCGTTCGCCCACAACGCCTGGACCACCGACGGGCCCACGCTGCGCAACCGCCGCGAGGTCTTGACCCGGATCGGCTTGCGCCCGGATTCGCGCTCGCCGCCCGCCGCGGCCGGGCCCTCGCCCGACTCCTCGGCCCGGGGCTCGGGCACCGTCTCGGTGCTCGTACCGCCCTTGCCGCCGCGCAATTTGGCCAGCGACACCTTGCGCTCGTGTTCGACGCCGGGGGCCTCGGCGGTGAACGACGCCCGGTCCTCGCCCTCGGCCGAGTCGACCTTCGACGGCAGCGTGAAGGACAGGATCGCGCCGAAGGTGAACACCACGCAGGCGCCGTACAGGATCCCGGGCGTGCCGAACGCGTATTTCAGGCCGCCCGCCACCGGCGCCGCGCCCATCGTGCCGATCAGGCCGAACATGGTGATCCGCGAGTTCGCCTTGACCAGCGAGACCGAGCGCGGCTGGAGCCGGGGCACCACCGCGCTGCGGCTGACCCCGTACACCTTCGAGGACACCAGCACGCCGAACGCCGCCGGGTACAACTCCAGGCCGCCGTCGTTGACCGAGCCGGCCATCAACCAGCACAGCCCCACCCGGACCAGCATCGCCAGCGCCATCGCGAAGCGGCGACCTCGGCGCATCCGGTCCAGGATCGGCCCGAGCACCGGCGCGAGCAGCGCGAACGGCGCGAGGGTGATCAGCAGGTACATCGCGACCCGGTCGCGCGCCTCGCCGGTGGGCACCGAGAAGAACATCGTGGTGGCCAGGGCCATGGTCACCAGCGCGTCGCCCGCGTTGTTGATCAGGTGCAACTCGATCAGCTTCGCCAGGCCGCTCTCGCCGGCGCCCTTGGCCCGGGCCGCGCCGCGGAGTTTGCCGAAGCCGCCGGTGAACAGGCCACCGAACCGACCGAGCGCACGACGCCCCGGACCTCGGTTCCTGCCGGACGACCCGCGGGTGGAGCCGGGCGCGCGAATGGTGCGCCGTGATGCGGTACTGGTCTTGGAGGCTGCCACGCCGGGATCCTGCCCTTGCTCCCTCGGATGATGCGGTCGCGACACGCCAGGAAGGGCTCGCTCCGCGCGCCCGTTCGGGAATCGGACGTGTTTTGAGGGTATCGGCGGTGGAGACCTTCGACGCGTGAGAGAGAATCACTCTCGTGAGTGCCGCGACCCGTAGTCGAACCCCGGACCGCCTCTGCGCAGAGGCGGTTGATCTTGCCTTCGCCGCTGCCGAGGAAGCCGCAGGTCAGGACTCCGTCGGCGAGCATCTGGGTGTACAGGTGGATGGTGATCGCCTGGTCACCCACCTGTTCGCGTGCCGCGAGTCCGCCTACCACGGCTGGCGCTGGGCGGTGACCGTTGCCCGGGCGCCCCGCGCCAAGCTGGTGACCGTGGACGAAACGGTCCTCGTACCCGGCCCCGAGGCGCTGCTCGCGCCCGCGTGGGTGCCGTGGAACGAGCGCCTTCGTCCCGGAGACCTCGGCGTGGGCGACCTGTTGCCCACCGACGCCGACGACCCCCGTCTCGAATTCGGTTACACCGGAGCGGACGAGACAGAGGAGGAATCGACCGAGCCGATCGGGCTCGGCCCCAAGGCGGTCGCGTACGAGCTGGGGCAGGGGCGCGCACGCGTACTGTCCCCGGTCGGACGCGATCTGGCCGCCGACCGCTGGGACGAGCATTTCGGCCGAGCCACGCCGATGGCCCAGGCCGCGCCCGCGCATTGCACGAGCTGCGGCTTCCTGGTCAAGGTCGGCGGGCCGCTCGGGCAGGCGTTCGGCGTGTGCGCCAACGAGTATTCGCCCGCCGACGGTCGGATGGTCTCGCTGGCCTACGGCTGCGGTGGCCACTCGGAGGCCGCGGTGATGCCCGCCGCGACGCCGGCGGCCGAGCTGTCCCTGGACGAGTACCGGATCGAGACCGTGCGGATCCGCCCGGTCGAGAGCGCGGTGGACGAGGACGGCATGGAGCCCGGAGAGGACCAGTTGGGCCACTCCTGATCGACCGCGAGATGCAATTAATCCGAATTACGCTGAATATCCGGAATGTCCGCAGCGTGCGATCGGTTCCGGGTCCTGTCCGGCGGACACGGCCCGGTCCGGTCGAGCGCACGACGAAGCCGCCACCGAATCGGTGGCGGCTTCGATGCGTTCGCGAGATCGACTCGGCTCGCGCGGCCGACTCGGTTCCCGAGGTCGACTCAGCGGGCCGTGCCCCGGTAGGCGACCGGGCCCTCGCCCGGGAACTGCGCGGCGCCCTGGAAGCTCGCGCCGTCGTCGAAGAACGTGATCGATCCGTTGCCCTGCGGACCGGACCAGGTGACCTGGGTGCCCGTCGCCGGACGTGCCTTGTCCGGCACGACGGCGTTGCGCGTCTGGATGACGATCGCGAGGTCCGCGTCGTCGTGCCAGGGCGCGTTGGGTGCTCCGTACTGGATCTGCGTGCGGTAGATAGCCACGTTGTCCCCTTCCGTAGCCGACTGGGGTCGCCCCCCACGGGATGTGTCTACTCCCGTAGCGACCGGGTCGACCAGAGGAGTGCTGTTTGTCGTTTGTATGGATTTTGTGTGACTTGATCCACTGCCTGTCCGCATCGTCCCCACGCCGTTTCGCGCGGCTTTCCGCGGACCGGGATCGCCGAGCGGCCGCCGCGCCGGAAACGCAATAGGGTTCCGGCCACATCCGCGATCGAGGGACGGCGCACGGCATGGGCATCGACGACCGCTTTGGCACCGCTTCGCTTCGGCGAGCCGTACTGGACGCGTGGGGCGCGTCGCCCGCACGTTTTCGGGAGGACGCGAACGCCGAGGAGGAACTCGCCCTCGGCGGCTATCGCGATCGACTGGTGGTCGAACTCGCGCAGAACGCCGCCGACGCCGCAGCCCGGGCCGGCGTGGTGGGCCGGCTCCGGCTGACCCTGCGCGACGGGGTCCTGGTCGCGGCCAACACCGGCGACCCGCTGCACGCGCCGGGCGTCGAGGCGCTGTCCACGCTGCGCGCCTCGGCCAAGCGCGACGACGGGCCGGAGGCGGTCGGCCGGTTCGGGGTCGGCTTCGCCGCGGTGCTCGCGGTCACCGACGAGCCGTGTGTGCTCTCCCGGACCGGCGGGGTGCGCTGGTCCCTGCACGAGGCCCGCGACCTGGTCGCGGAACAGGCCCGGGACAACGCCGGACTCACCGACGAACTGGCCCGGCGCGACGGCGCCGTGCCGGTGCTGCGGCTGCCGATGCCGGCCGAGGGCACCCCGCCCGAGGACTACGACACGTGCGTGGTGCTGCCGCTGCGCGACGGCGCCGCGGTGGACCTGGCCGCCCGGCTGCTCGCCGAGGTCGACGACGCGCTGCTGCTCACCCTGCGCCGGCTCGGCGAGATCGTGATCGAGACGCCGGAGGGTGTGCGGACGCTGACCTGCCGGGCCGACGGCGGCGCCCTGGTGGTGACCGACAACGGCGTGCAGACCCGCTGGCGGGTCGCCGAGGACGGCGGCGCGCTGGAGCCCGCGCTGCTCGCCGACCGGCCCACCGAGGAGCGCCGGCGGGCCGCCTGGTCGGTGTTGTGGGCGGTGCCGCTGGACGCCGCCGACCATCCGCGCCGGCCGAGCGTACGGCCCGTCGTGCACGCGCCCACGCCCACCGACGAGCCGCTGGGGCTGCCCGCCCTGCTCGTCGCGTCCTTCCCGCTGGACCCGACCCGCCGGCACACCGCGCCCGGCCCGCTGCGCGACTTCCTGATCGAGCGGGCCGCCGAGACCTACGCCGGGCTGCTCGGTACCTGGCCGGTGACCACCACCGCCGTGCTGAGCCTGGTGCCGGGGCCGACCGGCGAGGGGGAACTGGACGGGCTGCTGCGCCGGGCGGTGCTCGATCGGCTCGCGGAGACCGCGTTCCTGCCGGCCGCGGCGCCGGGCGCCGGGTCCTCGGGCGCCTCCGAGGGCGTTGCCGCGTCCGTTGTGGAGGCGGAACCCGACGATCGCGACGCGTTGTTGCTCGACCGGGGCACCGCGGCGCGCGACCGCGATCTGCTGCGCCCGCGCGACGCGGTGCTGATCGAGACGGCGGGCCCGCGAGTGGTCGAGGCGCTGGCGCCGGTGGTGGCCGGGCTGCTGCCGGCCGGTCTGGATCGCAGCGCCGCGTTGCGGGTGCTGGGGGTGCGTCGGTTGCCGCTGGCCGAGGTGGTCGACCAACTCGCGGGGATGGAGCGGGAGCCGAGCTGGTGGCGGGATCTGTACGACGCCTTCGACCCCGCGGCCCGGGACGCGCTCGGCGCGTTGCCGGTGCCGCTGGCCGACGGTCGGATCGTGCGCGGGCCGAGGGGGGTGCTGCTGCCCTGCCCGGAGAGTCCGGACCCGGCGGTGCTGGACGTGCTTCGGCTGCGGGTGGCCCACCCCGACGCGACGCATCCGCTCCTGGAGCGGCTCGGCGCGGTCCGGGCCACGCCGCGGGCGGTGCTGGCCGATCCGGCGGTGCGGGCCGCGGTCACCGAGGGCGAGGAGGGGGACGACATCGCCGACGCGGTCCTGGAGCTGGTCCGGGCCGCCCGGATCGCCGCCGGCGACGAACCGTGGCTGGCCGCGCTGCTGCTGCCGGACGTGGACGGCGACGCGGTGCCGGCGGGCGAGCTGATGCTGCCGGGCAGCCGGATCGCCGCGGTGGTCGAGCCGGACGCGCTCGGCGTCGCACACCCGGACCTGGTCGAGCGCTGGGGCGAGGACGTGCTGGAGGCGGTCGGCGTGCTCGGCACGTTCGGCCTGGTCCGGGAGGAGGACGTGGTCCTCGACCACGACGGCTGCGACCACGACCTGGACGCCGAGGACGACTGGCTCGACGACGTGCTCGACCACCTGCCCGACCAGGGCGTGCCGCCGGTGCTGGCCGGGTTCGCCGCGGTGCGCGATCTGGACCTGGTCGCGGACGACGCGTGGGACGAGGCCCTGGAGGTGCTGGCCACGCCGCCGCTGCGGAACGCGGTGACCGAGCCGGCGCACGTGCTGCTGCCCGACGGTGGTCGGGCCCGGGTGCCGTCGTACACCTCGTGGTGGCTGCGCGGGCACCCGGTGCTGGACGGGCGGCGTCCGGCGGGGCTGCTCGCGCTGGACGGGGACCGGCTGCTGCACGGCCTCTACGACCGGGTCCGGGCGAGCCTGGATCCGGTGTTCCTGACCGCCCTGGGCGTGCGTACGACGCTCCCGGCGCTGCTGGCCGACCCGGACGGCCCGGACGAGCTGCTCGAGCGCCTGGCGGACCCGGACCGGGCGGTGACCCGGGACCAGTTGCGCGCGCTGTACACCGCGTTGGCCGAGGTGACCCCGGAGCGGCTGTCCGCGCCGACCGAGCTGCGCGGGGTCTCGGGCGGCCGGATGACCGTGGCCGACGTCGCGGACGCGCTGGTGGGCGACGCGCCGGACCTGGCGGCGCTGGTTGCGGACGACGCGACGCACGTGGTGCTGCCGGTGCGCCCGGACCGGGCGGAGGCGCTGGCCGACCTGCTGGACGTACCGCTGCTGTCCGAGACCATCCCCGGCAAGGTGCTCTCCGAGGGCACCGTGCACGAGGTCCCGGACGACGTGCTGGCGGCGATGCCCGACGCGCCGAAGGAGTACGTCGAACACGAGGAGCTGATCGTCTCCGGCCCGGACGGCACCGAACTGGAGGCGGACTGGCG
The DNA here is from genome assembly GCF_051903075.1 of Embleya australiensis. NCBI lineage: Bacteria > Bacillati > Actinomycetota > Actinomycetes > Kitasatosporales > Streptomycetaceae > Embleya > Embleya australiensis. The sequence goes on along the minus strand of NZ_CP182422.1, from coordinate 3,215,079 downwards.
CTACATCGACGGCAAGGTGCACGCCACCACCTTCGAGGGCGTCGCCCGCGGCCTGGCCTGGGCCGCCGGCGAATGGCACCGCCGCTTCGAGGTCGAACAACTCCTCACCCACCCGGAAAACGCCGCCCACTTCGCCACGGAACGCGACTTCGACGGCGTCTGACCCCGGGGGAGGGGCGGCTCCTGGGCGAGCCGCCCCTCCCGGGGCGCGGGTCGTGCGGACCTACCCGTCGTCGCCCGTGCGGCGGCTGAGCAGAACCGGATACGTGCCGGCCCGCCTCCAGGAGGGCGGCGGCGATGACGGCGATGCCGATCGCGGTGCCGTTGTTGCCCTGGTCCTGGGGGTAGAGGGCGAAGAAGTCGGCGGCGAAGGGGACGTAGAGGGTGAACAGGAAGGCCGCCGCCATCGCCGCGATCAGGGCGATCTTCCACCACGCGTAGGGGCGGGCGACGATGGCCAGGATCCACATCGCGACCAGGAACAGGGTGATCACCGCGGTGGTGCGGTCCTCCTTCAGGTCGGTGCCGCTGTTCAGGTGGGCCAGCCAGTAGGACAGGAACGTCGCCCCCGCGGCCACCACGCCGCCCGGGATCGCGAAGCGCAGGACGCGCGGGACGAAGCCCCGGCGGGCGCGTTCGGCGTTGGGGGCCAGGGCCAGGAAGAAGGCCGGTACGCCGATCGTGAGCGAGCCGATCAGGGTGAGGTGGCGGGGCAGGAACGGGAAGACCACGCCCGCGACGCCGGTCAGCAGCGACAGGAGCAGCGCGTACACGGTCTTGACCAGGAACAGGTTCGCGACCCGCTCGATGTTGCCGATCACCCGTCGCCCCTCGGCCACCACCGAGGGCAGCGTGGCGAAGCGGTTGTCCAGGAGCACGATCTGGGCGACCGCGCGGCTCGCCCCGCTGCCCGAGCCCATCGCCACCCCGATGTCGGCGTCCTTGAGCGCGAGGACGTCGTTCACGCCGTCGCCGGTCATCGCCACCGTGTGCTCGCGGGCCTGGAGGGCGGCGACCATGGCCCGCTTCTGCTGCGGGGTGACCCGGCCGAAGACGGTGTTCTCCTCCAGCGCCTGTCCGAGTTCGGTGCGGTCCTCGGGCAGTCGGCGGGCGTCCACGGCGTGGTTCGCGCCCGCCAGGTCGAGTTTGGCGGCGACCGCGCCGACCGCGAGCGCGTTGTCCCCGGAGATCACCTTGGTCGCCACGCCCTGGCCCGCGAAGTAGCGCAGCGTCTCGGCGGCGTCCGGGCGCAGCCGCTGCTGGAGCACCACGAGCGCGGCCGGGTGGGCCCGCGCGCCGGCCTCGTCGGTCAGCCCGTCGGCGGTCGCGAGCAGCAGTACCCGCAGCCCCTTCGCGCCCAATTCGTCCACCTCGGCCAGTACCGGATGGCCCTCGGGCAGCAGCACGTCGGGCGCGCCCAGCAGCCAGGTGCCGCGCTCGGCGAAGCTCGCCCCGCTCCACTTGCGGGCCGAGGAGAACGCGGCGACGTCGGTGATCGACCACCCGCGCGGCGCCGGGTAGGCGTCCACGATCGCCTGGAGGCTCGCGTTCGGGCGCGGGTCGGAGGTGCCGAGGGCGCCGAGCGCCTGGCCGATCGGCAGGGTGTCGTCGAGCGTACGGACCTCGGCCACGTCCATGCCGCCCTCGGTGAGCGTGCCGGTCTTGTCCAGGCACACCACGTCCACCCGGGCCAGCCCCTCGATCGCGGGCAACTCCTGGACCAGGCACTGCTTCCGGCCCAGCCGCACCACGCCGACCGCGAACGCGACCGAGGTGAGCAGCATCAGCCCTTCCGGGACCATGGTGACCAGCCCGGCCACCATGCCGCGCAGTGCGTTGGGCAGGCCGTCGTCGGTGCGCAGTTGGCTGATGATCAGCAGGATCCCGACCGGGATCATCAGCCAGGTGACGTAGGTGAGGATCCGGTTCAGCCCCTGACGCAGTTCCGAGTCGACCAGGGTGAACCGGCCCGCCTCCTCGGCGAGTCGCGCGGCGTACGCGTCGGCGCCGACCTTGGCCGCCCGGTACGCGCCGTTGCCGGCGGCCACGAAGCTGCCGGACATCACCGGGTCGCCGATCTTCTTGTGGACCGGATCGGTCTCGCCGGTCAGCAGCGACTCGTCCAGTTCGAGCGCGTCGGCCTCGACCACGACGCCGTCCACCATGACCTGTTCGCCCGCGCCGAGCGCGCAGACGTCGTCCAGGACCAGTTCGCGCGCGGACACCTCGACCGTGTGCCCGCCGCGGCGCACCCGGGGTTTGGCCTCGCCGATCACGGCCAGGGTGTCCAGGGTGCGCTTGGCGCGCAGTTCCTGGATGATGCCGATCGCCGTGTTGGCGACGATGACCAGGCCGAACAGGCCGTCCTGGATCGGGCCGACGATCAGGATCACCACGAACAGAGTGCCGATGATGGCGTTGAACCGGGTGAGGACGTTGCCCCGAACGATCGCCGAGACGCTGCGGCTCGAACGGCCCGGCACGTCGTTGACCCGGCCGGCCGCGACACGTTCGGCGACCTCGGCGTCGGTCAGCCCGGTGATGGTGGCGGGGGCATCGATCATGCCCTGAAGTTACGTCAGTGAATGTCGGATTTTGTGGTTATTCGGGACGGGTCGCCGAGTACATTCACCGGGCATCCGGAGCGGGGCGGACGCCGGCCGACGCACGCTAGTCGTCGCGCGCGCTCTGCAGGCGGCGGCAGTACCAGAGGCCGAACAGGCCCAGGCCCGAGCCGGCCAGCGCGCACCACGGCCACCAGTCGCGGCCGTCGTCGGTGAGCGAGTCGCGCATGAACCAGGCGACCACGAACAGCGCGAACCAGATCACGCTGCCGACGGCGACGAGCTTGATGATGTCGCCTTCGAGCGGGGGCGGGGCGGGCCGCATGCCGGTGTCCGCGGCGGGCGGCTCCCGGTCGGCGGGCGGCGCGGGCTCGTCGGCGGCATCGGTGACGGCGGCGAACTCGGCGGTTCCCCCGCCCAGGGCCGGGTCGGTCGCCGGGTCGTAGGCGCTCGCGCCGTACCCGGGCGTGGCGTGGCTCCCGGAGTCGTACGCGTCGGGCTCGAAGGCCGGTACGGCGGCCTGGTGGCCGCCGGAGCCGTAGGCCGCCTCGGGGGCCGCGTAGTCGGTCTGCGGGTAGTCGGCGTAGTTCGCGGCGGCGTACTCGCCGGAGGAGGGCTCGGTCGAGGGGTATCCGGCCGCGGCGTACTCCCCGGAGGTCGCGGCGTACTCGCCGGAGGTCGCGCCGTACTCGCCCGAGGTCGCCGCGTACTCCCCGGAGCCGTAGTCCGCCGAGCCGTAATCCGCAGAGCCAAAGTCCCCAGAGCCATAGTCCGCGGTGCCGTGATCCGTCGCCCGGTAGGGCTCGCTCCCGTGCGCCGCGTATTCGCCGCTGCCGGGGGCGCCCGCGTCGAACGTGTCGTCGACCGGATCCGGCGTCGCGGCCGAATCCGTCCGCGCCACGCCCGTGTCGTCCGGATCCGGCGAGGTGCGCCGTCGTTTCCCGCTCCCGTGCCTGCTCACGAAAACAAGGCTACTTGGCGGCCCGGACGGGGCCCGCGCGTGCCCCGACGCACAAGCGGAGAGACCGGTTCCCGATTCGGCTGTGGTCTCTGGCACCCTTTTGGGGTCTCCCGGCACGCGTCCCCCTCGTGCCGTGTGCGTGTCTTGACTACCCGTTCCCACGCTCCGAGGATTCGCATGCCCCGCCAGGCCCCCGCCGTGACCGTCCCCGAGGTCCCCGCCACGCGGAGGAGCGGCCTCGACCGCTTCTTCAAGATCTCCGAGCGCGGCTCGTCGCCGCTGCGCGAGATACGCGGCGGGCTCGCCACGTTCTTCGCGATGGCCTACATCATCGTGCTGAACCCGATCATCCTCGGCAGTGCGACCGACAAGTTCGGCAACCATCTGTCCCAGCCGCAGCTGGTCACCGCGACGGTGCTGGTCGCCGCCGTGATGACCATCCTGATGGGCCTGATCGGCAACATGCCGCTCGCGCTGGCCGCCGGGCTCGGGATCAACGCGATGGTCGCGTTCCAGATCGCGCCGCAGACGACCTGGGACGAGGCGATGGGCCTGGTCGTACTGGAGGGCGTCGGCCTGCTGATCCTGGCCGCCACCGGGTTGCGCGAGGCGATCATGAACGCCATCCCGCTGGTGCTCAAGCAGGCGATCGGGGTCGGCATCGGACTGTTCGTCACCCTGGTCGGCCTGGTCAGCGCGGGCATCGTGACGCGTGTGCCGGACAAGGTGAACTCCACCGTCCCCGTCGCGCTCGGTGCGGGCGGCACGCTCAAGGGCTGGCCGGCGGTGATCTTCTGCTTCGGGCTGCTGCTCACGTTCGTGCTGGTGGTACGGAAGGTGCCGGGCGCGATCCTGATCGGGATGGTCGCCTCGACGGTGCTCGCGGTGATCGTGCACAACGCCGCCGGCCTGGACAAGGCGGCGTGGGGGCTGACCGCGCCCGAGGCGAACGGTGTGGTGGACACGCCGGACTTCGGGTTGATCGGCGACGTCGACCTGTTCGGCGCCTTCGGCCGGGTCGGCTTCATCACCGCGTCGTTGCTGATCTTCACCCTGCTGCTGTCCAACTTCTTCGACGGCATGGGCACGATCATCGGGGTCAGCCGCGAGGCCGGGCTGCTCGACGAGCAGGGCAAGGTGCCGGGCCTGGGCCGGATCCTGACCGTCGAGTCGGTCGGCGCGATCGCGGGCGGCGGTGCCTCCGCGTCGTCCAACACGGTCTTCGTGGAATCCACCGCCGGGGTCGGCGAGGGCGCCCGGACCGGACTCGCCAACCTGGTCACCGGCGGCCTGTTCGCGCTCGCGCTGCTGTTCACCCCGCTGGCCAAGCTGGTGCCCGCGCAGGCCGCGACACCGGCGCTCGTGGTGGTCGGCGCGCTGATGATGACCCAGATCAAGCACATCGAGTGGGACGACCTGACGGTCGCCGCCCCGGCGTTCGTGACGATCGCGCTGATGCCGTTCACGTACAGCATCACCACCGGGATCGGCGCCGGCTTCATCCTGTACGTGGTGCTGCGCACGGCGGTCGGCAAGGCCCGGGAGATCCCGCTGCTCCTGTGGATCGTCTCCGCCCTCTTCGTGATCCACTTCGCCATCGACCCGATCGAACAGGCCCTCGGCGTCAAGTAACCGGATGGCCGGGCCCCCACCCGCCCGGCCACCCACGTAGCGCGGATGGCCCCGCTCGTGCCCCCGCATCGCGCCTGCATCGGCCGCATTCGCTCTGCCTCGCGCCCGGCGGGACCGCCGCCCGGCACCCGCCCCGCTCGCCTCGCGACGGCGCCGGCCGCCTCCCTGCCCCGCCCGCGCCCGCTTCCTGTGCTTCGGTTTTGTCCCCTCCGGGTGGGTTTCGCCCCCGCCGTGCCGCAGCCTGTGCGAGGTGGCGGAATATCCCCGACGGGGAACGCATTGGAAGTTAGCGAGAGTAAAGAGTTAAGCTAAAAAACGTGTCCCCGTCCGAACCCGACCGTGCCACGGTGGCAGCCCTCCGTGCCTCGGTGCTGAAACTCTCTCGTCGCCTGCGCAACCAGCGGGCCGACGAGACGCTGAGCCCCACACAGCTCTCGGTGTTGACCGTGCTCGTCGTGCGCGGCGCCATGACTCCGGGCGAACTCGCCCGGCAGGAGAAGGTGCAGCCGCCGTCGATGACCCGGGTGATCGCCGGCCTGGAGGAGCGCGGCCTGGTTCGGCGCGAGCCGCACCCCGACGACCGCAGGCAGGTCGTGGTCTCCGCGACCGAGCCCGCCGCCGCCGTGGTGGAGGAGAACCGTCGACTGGGCAACGCCTGGCTGGCGGAACACCTGGCGCGGCTCACGCCGGAGGAGAACGAAGCGTTGCGCGCGGCCCTGCCGGTGCTGGAGAAGCTGGCGCAGGCGTAAGCAAGGCTCGGCGCGCCCCGCGTCGCGGTCGGTTCGGTTCAGGGACGGATGCACATCCGGCCTCGGCCGATCCGTACGACGAAGGGGGAGCCCGTGGCGGCGACAGCCGGCACTTTCCAATCACTACGAAACCGCAACTTCAGACTGTTCGCCGCCGGCCAGACCGTGTCGAACACCGGCACGTGGATGCAGCGCATCGCGCAGGACTGGCTGGTGTTGCAGCTCACCGGCAGTACCACCGCGCTGGGCGTGACCACGGGCCTGCAATTCCTGCCCATGCTGCTGTTCGGCCTGTGGGGCGGGGTGATCGCCGACCGCTACCGCAAGCGTGTGTTGCTGATCGGTACGCAGACCGTGATGGGCCTGCTCGCCGCCGTGATGGCCGTTCTGGTGCTCAGCGGCGCGGTCGAGGTCTGGCACGTATGGCTGCTCGCCTTCGGCCTGGGCCTGGCCACCGCCGTGGACAACCCGGCCCGGCAGTCCTTCGTGATCGAGATGGTCGGGCGCAAGGACCTGGCCAACGCGGTCAGTCTGAACTCGGCCAACTTCCAGCTCGCCCGCATCGTCGGCCCCGCCGTCGGCGGTCTGCTGATCACCGCGATCGGCACCGGCTGGGTCTTCGCGCTCAACGCGGTGTCCTACATCGCGGTCCTGCTCGGCCTGGTGGCCATGCGCGAGGCGGAGCTGCGCACGATGCCCGTGGTGCCGCGCGAGAAGGGCCAGTTGCGGGAGGGGCTGCGCTATGTGCGCGGTCGGCCCGATCTGCTGGTGGCGATCGCGCTGGTCGGGTTCATCGGCACCTTCGGCTACAACTTCGCGGTCACCCTGGCGGGCTTCTCCAACAACGTCTTCCACGCCGGGCCCGGTTCGTTCGGGCTGCTCAACACGGTGTTCGCGGTCGGCTCGCTGGCGGGCGCGCTGCTCGCGGCCAAGCGCGGGCACACCCGGTTGCGGGTACTGGTCGCCGCGGCCGTCGTGTTCGGCCTGCTGGAGTCGGTCGCCGCGTTCATGCCGGGCTACTGGAGCTTCGCGCTGCTGCTCGTGCCGATCGGGATCGCCGGTCTGACGTTCAACACGGCGGCGAACTCGACCGTGCAGCTGGGCAGTGATCCGGCGATGCGCGGTCGGGTGATGGGCATCTACATGCTCGTCTTCATGGGCGGTACCCCGCTGGGCGGCCCGCTGATCGGCTGGCTCGCGGAGAGCTTCGGTCCACGCGTCGGGTTGTTCGTGGGCGGGCTGATCTCGCTGATCGCGGCGCTCACGGTCGGTGTGCTGCTGGCCCGGCACAGCGGGATCCGGCTGCGGCCGCGTGCGATGGTGCGCGCGATGCGCCCGGCCGCCGCCGCGACCACGACGGCCATCGCTGCGGAGAGCGCTGCGCCCACCGCCTCTACAGCCGTTTCGGCGACTCCCGCCGGCGCCGGCGTCACGGCGACACGGTCGGGGTTCGGTAATCCTGCGGTCAAGATCTGACACAGCGTCAGCACATCTGTGCGACACACCTTTTCTTGACGTGGGATTCACGCTCTGGGGTGACGCAGGCCATCGACACGTCACCCGAACCGCTGGAATCCTTGACGAATGGACTACGTGCGGTTCCAGCACCTGTTCCAGGCGGAGGGCCTCCGCCTGGGTCAGGCGGCCGTCACGGACATGGACGCGCCGGTACCGTCCTGTCCCGGTTGGACGGTCGCCGACGTCGTACGACATTCCGTGCTCATGTACACCGACGCCACCGGGCAACTGCGCTCGGACGGTCGTCCGGAGGGCCGCCCACAGCCGGGCGGCCCGAGCGACAAGGGGGATCTGCTCGACACCTACACCCGGGCGCACGCCGCGCTCGTGGCGGAAATGGCCAGGCGGGACCCGCTCGACCCGGTCGAGGCGGATCTGCCCGAGGCCGCCGTCCCGGAGGTCCTGGAGCGCGACGGGCCCGATCCGGGCACGGCCGGCTTCCTGGCCCGCCGGATGGCGCGCGAGGCGGCGGTACACCGGGCCGACATCGAGATGGCGGTCGGCAACCCGGGGCCGCTGGACGCCCAGCAGGCCCTGGACGGCATCGACGAGGTACTGGGCGTACTGCTCCCGGCGCACTACGACGGGGGCGCGCGCGACGGCGCGAGCGGGCGCACCATCGGCGTACACAGCAACCGGCACCACTGGCGGCTGACCATGCAGCGCGGCGGCGTCACGATCTCCCGCGAGCCGGGCTTCTCCGACGCCGCGGTGACGGGCGAGCCCGCCGAGTTGCTGCTCTACCTGTGGGGCCGGCGGCCCGGCACGGTCGTCTCGCGGACCGGCGACCGCACCGTGCTCGCGGCCTTCCGCCGCCGCCTGGCCGCCTCCATGGTCTGACCCGACGACTCGGGGCTGGTCCGCGGACCCGCCCGCGCGAGCGCCCGGCCGGAATTCGGCCGGGCGCTCGCGCCGCGTAGGCTCTGATGCGTGAATCCCCGCACCCGAACCCGCGTCGTCACGGCCACCCTGGCCCTCCTGCTCATCGCCGTGATCATCGGCGCGTTGATGCGGTAGGGCGGGGCGTCGAGGGCTCGCGTGCCGCGACACGGCGACGCCGGTCCGGCTCGGCGGCGAGACCTGCGGTCAGTGCGGGTTCCCCGCCGCGCGGGCCGCGTGTACCCGGTCGGCGGCGATCCGTACCAGCGCCGCGTTGCCCGGGACCCGGCGGCCGTCCGGGTCGAGCAGGGTGTCCTCCAGCCCGATCCGGGTGTCCAGGCCGGCCGCGATCGCCGCGTCCAGGACCGGCCACGCGGACGCGTCGGCGCCGTGCAGCAGACGCGGCACCGCGACCTCGTACCGATCCAGGACCGCCAGGATCCGACCGGCCTCGTCCAGCGCGTCCCCCGGTTCGCCGCCCTCGACCTCGACCAGGATCCGCGTGCACACCGCGGCCAACTCCCGCTCGACCAGCAACTCCGCGTCGGCCTCGGTCCACACCCCCGCCTCGACCCCGACCCCCAGGTGCGCCAGCGTGTACGCGAGTTCGACCGAGCCCTCCTCGGAGAGATTGACCGAGGCCAGGTCGGGCAGCACCGTCCAGGAGCGCACCGACGCCAGCCGGGAGGCCGCGTCCGCCTCGATCCACGCACCGGTGCTCACCCCGATCGGCACACCGGGCGCCGCGCCCCGGATCGCCCGGACCACCGAGGTCAGCACGTCCGGCGCCAGACTCTCGCGACCCCGGCGATCACGCGGATGCACATGCACGATGGATGCCCCCGCGGCCACCGCGGCCCGACTGTCCGCGGCGATCTGTGCCGGGGTCAGCGGTAGCGCCGGGTGCTCCTCGGGGCGCCGCGTTCCGTTCAGACAGGCCTTGATCAGTGTCATGGAAGACTCCCGATGCCGACGCCCACGAGCCTCCATCCCATCCCCGATCCACGGCAAACCGCAATGGATTCGGCCGACCTGTCGCAAAATGACCGGAGGAGTCGAACGGGAGCCCGGACCGGGCCGGCAGGCTGGACCCATGACACGGCGGTACGCGTGAAGCGCGTGAAACGAGGCCGGTTGCGCGTCCTGGGCGCGCTACCGGCGGCCCTGGCCCTGGTGGTGGCGCTGCCCGCGGCGGCGACGGCCGATTCCGACGTGGCGTTCACGATCAAGGACGAGCGCATCGGCGAATCCAGCGGCCTGGTGGCGAGCGCGCAACATCCCGACGTCTACTGGACGCACAACGACAGCGGGGACTCGCCCAGGATTTACGCGATCGGCAAGGACGGCGCCACCAAGGCCACCATCACGCTGTCGGGCGTGGACGCGCGGGACTGGGAAGCGATCACGATCGGCAAGGACGACGCGGGCAATCCGGCCCTGTTCGTCGGCGACATCGGCGACAACTTCCACGGCAAATGGCCCGAAGTGTGGATCTACCGCTTCGCCGAACCCGCGACGCTGGCCGACGCGACGGTCAAACCGACCAAGTTTCGGGTGAAGTACGACAACGGGCCGCGCGACGCCGAGGCGATGCTGATCGACCCGAGGACGAACAAGCTCTACATCGCGAGCAAGGAGTCCGACGGCGGGCTCTACGAGCAGCCGGAGCAGTTGTCCACCACCGGGATCAACACGTTCCGGCGAATAGCCGCCGGCGACTCGACGGTGACCGACGGCGCGTTCGCGCCCGACGGGTCGCGGTTCGTGCTGCGCGGCTACTTCTCCGCCACCGTGTTCTCCGCGCCGGGCAAGCAGGTGGGCCCGGTCAGCGTGCCGCTCCAGCGCCAGGGCGAGTCGGTGGCGTGGAGCCCGGACGGCCGGACCCTGCTGTTCGGCAGCGAGGGCAAGGGCAGCCAGGTGCGCCGGGTCGAGCTCAAGGGCGACAACCGGCCGGACTCGGTACGCAACGCGCCGGGCGGCGGGGCGAAGTCGGACTCGGCGGGCAGTGCGGCCGGCAGTGACAAGAGCGACGGCGATTCCGCCGCCGACAAGACCAAGGCGTATGGGCCGGGGCTCCTGGCGGTGGCGGGTCTGGTGTTGCTGTTCTTCGCGTATCGCCGACTCGGTGGGCGGCGGAACCGGGACTGAGCGCCGGACGGCCGCCGCCTCGAACCTCCCGATGGGGGTGTCCGAGGCGGCGGCCGTCCGTTCACGCGTTGTCGGCGTGGATCAGAGCCGCCCGGTCCGGGTCAGAGCTGCTCGATCACGAAGTCGATGCACGCGGTCAGCGCCTCGACGTCGGCCGGCTCGACCGCCGGGAACATCGCCACGCGCAGCTGGTTGCGGCCCAGCTTGCGGTAGGGCTCGGTGTCCACGATGCCGTTGGCGCGCAGCACCTTGGCCACCGCGGCGGCGTCGACCGAGTCGGCGAAGTCGATCGTGCCGACGACCTGCGAGCGGGCCGCGGGGTCGGCCACGAACGGGCTCGCATACGCGGACTTCTCGGCCCACGCGTACAGCCGGCCCGACGAGTCGGCGGTGCGTGCGACGGCCCAGTCCAGGCCGCCCTGCCCGTTGATCCAGTCGAGCTGGTCGGCGAGCAGGAACAGGGTGCTCAGCGCCGGCGTGTTGTAGGTCTGGTCCTTGACCGAGTTGTCGATCGCGGTGGCCAGGTCGAAGAACGGCGGGATATAGCGGTCGGAGCCGGCGATCCGACCGGCCCGCTCCAGCGCGGCCGGCGAGAACGCGGCCAGCCACAGACCGCCGTCGGCGGCGAAGTTCTTCTGCGGCGCGAAGTAGTACACGTCGGTCTCGGCCGCGTCCACCGGTAGCCCGCCCGCGGCCGACGTCGCGTCGACCAGGACCAGCGAACCCGCGTCGGCGCCCGCCGGCCGGGCGATCGGCATGGCGACACCGGTCGAGGTCTCGTTGTGGGTCAGGGCGTATACGTCGACGCCCGCCTCGGCTCGCGGCAGCGGGTGGGTGCCCGGCTCGGACTTGATCACGGTGGGCTCGTCCAGCCACGGCGCGGCCTTGACCGACCCGGCGAACTTCGAGGAGAACTCGCCGAACGACAGGTGCTGCGACTTGCGGTCGACGAGGCCGAACGCGGCGATGTCCCAGAAGGCGGTGGCACCGCCGTTGCCCAGGATCACCTCGTAGCCCTCGGGGAGGGAGAACAGGCTGCCGACACCTTCGCGGACCCGGCGGACCAGGTTCTTCACCGGCGCCTGCCGGTGGGAGGTGCCCAGGAGGGAGGTACCGGTCGCCGCGAGGGCGGCGAGCGCCTCCGGACGTACCTTGGACGGGCCCGAACCGAACCGGCCGTCGGCGGGCATGAGCGCTGCGGGAATCTGGATCTCGGCCACGCCAAGAGCGTAGTCGTGTCCGTTTCGTGGGTGATCTGTATTCCGCACAATGAGACGAATGTGGCCGACATTCGGCCGGGGGCGGTCTCGACGGGTGGACGGTGCGGGGTGTGGCGCGCCTTTTCGGCGGGGGTCGCGCGCCCTGGCCGGGGCCGGTTCGGGTGAGGATGGCGGGGTGACGACACAGCTCGGGGATCTCGAAGAGGCGTTGCGGGCGCGGGTGCGCGGGGAGGTCCGGTTCGATCCGCAGGCCCGGGGGCTGTACTCGATGGACGCCTCCAACCACCGCCACGTGCCGCCGGGCGTGGTCGCCCCGCTGGACGCGGACGACGTGGTTGCCGCGCTGGCGGTGTGCCACGAACTCGGGGCGCCGGTGACGGTACGCGGCGGCGGCACCAGTATCGCCGGCCAGGCCACGGGCAATGGGGTGGTGCTCGACCTCGCGCGGCACCTGAACCGGATCCACATGGTCGACCCGACGACGCGGATCGCGCACGTCGAGCCCGGCGTGGTGCTGGACGACCTGCGCCGGGCGGCGGGCCGATACGGGCTGACCTTCGGCCCGGACCCCTCCACGCACAGCCGCTGCACCCTCGGCGGCATGATCGGCAACGACGCGTGCGGGTCGCACTCGGTCGCGTGGGGCCGGACGAGCGCCAACGTCGAGTGGCTGGACATCGCGACGGTGGACGGCACCCGGATGCGGGTCGGGCGGGGTGAGCCGGTGCCTGCGACGGGGCGGGCGGGCGAGATCCATGCCGCTGCGATCGCGCTGGCCGACGCCAACCTGGCGCTGATCCGCCGGGGCTTCTCGGTGCTGCCGCGCCGGGTCTCCGGCTACCCGCTGGATCGGCTGCTGCCGGAGCACGGGCGCGACCTGGCGCGGGCGCTGGTCGGTACGGAGGGGACCTGCGCGGTCGTGCTCGGGGCGGGCGTGCGCCTGGTCGAGGCGCCGAAGGCGCGCGTGTTGGCCGTGCTCGGGTATGCCGACGACTTCGCGGCGGCCGACGCGGCGCCGACGCTGCTGCGGTACGGGCCGCTGACCGTGGAGAGCCTGAGCGCGGGTCTGGTCGCCCTGGCGTCCTCCGCGCGCGGGGTGGCACTGCCGCCGGGCGCGGCGTGGTTGTTCGTCGAGGTGGGCGGGGACACGGTCGCCGAGGCGGCCGGGAAGGCGCGCGAGTTGGCCGGCGGCGGACCGTCGCTCGTGGTCACCGATCCGGCCGGGCAGCGGGCGCTGTGGCGGATCCGGGAGGAGGCGTCGGGCACCGCGACGCGGATGGCCGACGGCTCCGAGGCGTGGCCGGGCTGGGAGGACACGGCGGTGCCGCCGGTGCGACTGGGCGCGTATCTGCGGGAGTTGGCCGAGCTGATGCGGCGGCATGGGCTGCGCGGATTGCCGTACGGGCACTTCGGTGAGGGTTGTGTACACATCCGGATCGACTTCGACCTGCTCACCACGCGCGGGGTCGCGGCGTATCGGGCCTTCGCCGGCGACCTGGCCGATCTGGTGGTCGCGCACGGAGGTTCGTTGTCCGGGGAGCACGGGGACGGGCAGGCTCGGGCCGAGTTCCTGCCCCGGATGTACGGGCCGGAGATCGTCGAACTGTTCGGCCGGTTCAAGGCGATCTGGGATCCGGCGGGGCTGTTGAATCCGGGCGTCCTGGTTCGTCCACACCCTGTGGACGGCGATCTGCGGTTCACCGGGATGCGTACTCCGGTGTCGGTGGAGTTCGGCTATCCGGCCGACGGCGGCGACTTCGCGGCGGCGGTGCGGCGCTGCGTGGGTGTGGGCAAGTGCCGCGAGTCGGCGGAGAACGCGTCGGGCGGGGTGATGTGTCCGTCGTTCCGGGTCACCGGCGAGGAGGCGCACTCGACGCGCGGCCGGGCCCGGTTGTTGCACGAGATGTTGATCGGCGAGGTGATCACCGACGGCTGGCGGTCCACCGAGGTGCGCGACGCGCTCGACCTGTGCCTGTCCTGCAAGGGCTGCCGCAGCGACTGTCCGGTGGATGTGGACATGGCCACGTACAAGGCCGAGTTCCTGCACCACCACTACCGGGGCCGGGTGCGGCCGGCGGCACACTACGCGCTGGGCAACCTGCCGCTGTGGGCGCGGGCGGTGGGGGCGGTGCCGGGGCTCGCGGGCGCGGTGAACGCGGTGACGGGGGTGCCGGCGGTGCGGCGGGTGGCGTTGGGGGCGGCCGGGTTGGATCGGAGTCGGGAGATTCCGCCGTTCGCCGCCGTGCCGTTCACCCGGTGGTGGCGCGATCGGCCCCGGGTGGTGGGGAGTTCGCGGCCTCGGGTGGTGTTGTGGCCGGACACGTTCACCAACCGCTTCCGGCCTTCGGTGGGGCGCGCGGCGGTCGAGGTGCTGGAGGCGGCCGGTCTGGAGGTGGTGGTGCCGCCGGGGTCGGTGTGCTGCGGGCTGACGTGGGTGTCGACCGGGCAACTGGGCGTGGCGAGGCGGGTGATGGCCCGCACGATGCGCACGCTGCGGCCGGCTCTGGACGCCGGGCTGCCGATCGTCGGCCTGGAACCGTCCTGCGCGGCGGCGTTGCGGACGGATGTCCCGGAACTGCTCGGTGCGGAGGCCGCTGCGGGGTTGGCCGAGTCGGTGCGGACCTTCGCCCAGGCGCTGGAGGAGTACGCCCCGAACTGGTCACCGCCGGCGGTGAACCGCGAGGTGACGGGCCAACTCCACTGCCACCAGCACGCGGTATTGGGCGACGCCGCCGACCGCCGCCTCCGCACCCGAACCGGCCTGACCGGCGACCTGGCGGGCGGCTGCTGCGGCCTGGCCGGCAACTTCGGCTACGAGGCGGCCCACGCCGACCTGTCGAGAGCGGTGGCAGCCGACCGCCTGATGCCGGCGCTGTCGGCGGCGGCCCCGGAAGCCCTCACACTGGCCGACGGCTTCAGCTGCGCCACCCAGATCACCCACGTAAGCGACCGCCACCCACGCCACATGGCCGAACTCTTGGCGGAGGCCCTACGGGCGGGCGACGGGGCGCGCGAAGCTTGATGCGGCGCGGTGCAGTGCGGGCGGGGCGTACGGGGTGCGGCTTGACGTTGCAGTCAGGGTGCGTCACGAGCCGGGGTCGGCGTTAGTTCGGCGGCGAATTTGTGGGTGCGGGTTGCGTTGGGGTGGGTCGGGGTCGGCGGGTGGGGTTTCGAGACGCGGGTTCTTGATGAGGCATGGGCGTTGCTCGGCGAAATCCGACCGACAGCGGTGGGCTGGGGGCGGCTGGGTTGAATTCGCCGGGGGCCTTCCGGAACGGGCCGGGTGCTTCCGGTGAAAGTTGCGCCTTTGGTCGCGTGGGCCGGTCCGGGGCGGGCCAGAGTCGCCGGGTTGGTCGCCGCCAGCGTGCGGGGCTCCGAGACTCGAAGCTCCGGACGAGACGGGTGTGTCGCTCGGCGAAAACCGGCCGGCAGCGGGGAGCGGGCGAGGGGTCGGATCGAGTCCTCCGAGGAGCCTTCCCGAATGGGGCGCGGCGGTTCGGGGCGTTTGGAGAGAAGCTGGGGTTCGAAACCGGATTGCGGTGGGTGGTTGTGGCCTTTCGAGCTTCGGTGACCTGCAGTTTTGCGCAGCCGGGGCGGAAATTCGGGGATCGAGTGCCGGTTTCGTGCGCTCAGACCCCCGAGGACCGCTGTAGAGACCGAAACTGCAGAGTCAGAGTCGACTTCGCGTGCTGCGACCTCGCAAAGGCCATCGAGGAGACCGAAACGCCTGCTGGAAACCGAAACCGGATCCCGAGACGCCCGAAACCTCTCCCATTGACGCTGACCTGCGGTTTTCTCCCGCACAAAGTTTGCGGCGCCCCACGGGATCCGGTTCCGTGAGTCGTCCGTCACCCACACACTCACCGCACGCGAGATCACCCGCCCCATTCGGGAAGGCTCCTCGGAGGACTCGATCCGACCCCTCGCCCGCTCCCCGCTGCCGGCCGGTTTTCGCCGAGCGACACACCCGTCTCGTCCGGAGCTTCGAGTCTCGGAGCCCCGCACGCTGGCGGCGACCAACCCGGCGACTCTGGCCCGCCCCGGACCGGCCCACGCGACCAAAGGCGCAACTTTCACCGGAAGCACCCGGCCCGTTCCGGAAGGCCCCCGGCGAATTCAACCCAGCCGCCCCCAGCCCACCGCTGTCGGTCGGATTTCGCCGAGCAACGCCCATGCCTCATCAAGAACCCGCGTCTCGAAACCCCACCCGCCGACCCCGACCCACCCCAACGCAACCCGCACCCACAAATTCGCCGGAGAGCTCAGCCCACTCGCCGCTCGATAGGTGGGATGTCCTGGCGGCTTCCCTGGCAACGCCCGGCGTGGATTCCGGCGAGGCGTCGCTACCCGGGTCGCTCGTCGTGTCACCCACCCCGGGCGTCTCCCCGACCTCTCCTGAACCGTCAGCGGTTGCCGGTCATCGTGAACGGCCGTGCCAGTCCCCGTGGTTCGAGGTCGAAGCGGCACCACACCGTCTTGCCGCCGGTCCCGACCGGGCTCCACGAGACCAGATCCGCGACCGCCTCCACCATCCGCAAACCCCGCAACGACCCGACGATCCGCTCCGGCGCCGCCGCCGAGGGCTCCATCACCCACCGCCCCGGCACCACCGGCGGCCGAGGATCGTCGTCCCGAACCTCGATCGCCACCGCCCGCTTCGGCCAAAACGACAACCGCACCGTGAACGACCGCCGCATCCACCCCACCTGCTGATCCGGCATCCCCGCGTGCACGATCGCGTTGGTCGCCAACTCCGAAGCGCACAACATCGCATCGTCGGTCAACTCCAACAGATTCCAATCCGCCAGAGCCGCCCACGTCAACGCCCGCACCTGCCGCACCGCCTCCGGATGCGCCTCCCAGGCCCGCTGCCGCACCCACACCGGCACCCACCCCGGCCCCCGAAGTGTCGCCCCCAGCCACCGCTCCCCAGGACTGAGCAGCCCGTCAGCCTCCGACCACGCCTGCTCGGGAGCGGCATCCCGCTCGTCGTTCTTTGATGGAACCCGCCTGACCACGTGCCGTACGCCGGGTCGGCCCCTTCGTGTTGTGCCCATGCCATCAGCATCAGAGGAGCAGCCGGCGAGCTCCATGACTGTTGCATGCCATCGGTATGCCGTTCCACCATCCGCGAATATGACATCGGCTCACCCTTATCGCGCACCGAGCGCTACCGTGGGTGACCATTGCCTCCCCGCAAGCTTCGGAGTCTCGTTGGCTGCCACCGAGGACAGGAAACCGAATGCCGTCCTGCGTCGACTACGCGTAGAGGTACGCCACCAAACGCGCGAGGAGTTCGCCGCGTCGATGGCCGAGGCGGCACGGGAGTTGGGTCTCAACTGTGCATGCAACTGGCGTTATGTGGCCCATCTTGAAGATGGCACCATTCGCATGCCGGGACCGGCCTACCGCCGAATCCTGGAACGCACGACCGGGCAGAACTTCTCGTCTCTCGGCTGGAACCTCGATGACGAGTCCGGCGGTTCCGCGCGTGTCCCCGGCCTTACGGTCGAGGTGACGTCACCTTTACGAGTGAACCGCCCCTGGGGCCAGGACGGAGACGATCGCGTGCTGCGTCGAGAGTTCGTGCAGGCATCCATGGCAACGATGGGTCTCGCAACCGCAGCCGACCCGGCTCCATCGTCGGCGATCGGTCATCGCATCGGGCTGAGCACCGTACGTCAACTTTCCGCGCGCACGGCGCGGTTGCGTCGACTCGACAACTTTCTGGGTGGGGGCGAGACATACGACTTGTACAAGGCGGAACTCGACCTCACCAGAGTCATCATCCGGACGACCGGCTATGACGAAGCCACCGGGCGGGCATTGGTGGCGCTCGTCGCCGAGCAAGCACAGCAGGCGGGCTGGGCCGCGTTCGATGCCGGACGGCACGACGAAGCCGCCAAGCTCTACGAGACGAGTCTGACTGCGGCGCGTGAGGCCGGAGACAGGTCTCTTGCCGCGAACGCGCTCGCCTACAGCGCCTACCAGCGTGTGAGCGATGATCGTTCCGGCGTGGAGTTGGCCGCTGCCGCTTGCGAAACCGCAGGACGTCAAGCGCCCCGGAGTGTGCAGGCGTTGTTGCTGGAACGACTCGCATGGGCATGTGCCGCCAATGGCCGGACGGCCGAGGCGGAGCGCTCGCTCGCGATGGCGGAGGCAGCGTTGGACCGCGCGGACGACCAACCCCAGCCGGATTGGTCGGCCTGGGTCGACCGTGACGAAATTCGGATCATGACCGGGCGTTGCTGGGCCGAACTTCGCAGGCCGCTACGCGCCGTTCCGGTGCTCGAAGACGTACTGCGGAGATTCGACGACAGCCATGCCCGCGACAAGGCGCTCTACCTGACGTGGCTTGCCGATGCCTACGCCGGCGCGGGCGAGGTCGAGCAGGCTGCCGTGACGATCGCCCATTCGCTCGATCTGTCGACGGGAGTCGGATCGGTCCGCCCCCGACGACGAGCCGTCACCGTCCTCGAGAAGTTGGCTCCACACCGCACACTGCCGCCGGTAGCGGCCGTGTTCGAGCGGCTGTCGGCCAGGTCCTAGGCCCGATCGGAGGCGACGGTACGGCCGATCCACTCCAGGTATGGTGCCGACCCGGAGACCAACGGCACGGCCGAGACCTCCGGATTCGTCCACGGATGGCGTTCCAGGATGTGAGTTTCGAGTTCGGTATAGCGGGCTGCCGTGGTCTTGAAGGACGTCTGCCACTCCTCGCCCTCGCCGAGTCGCCCCTCGTGCCAGAAGACGGACGACACCGGGCCGGTCACGTGGGCGCTCGCGGCGAGCTTCGCAGCGACAGCCGAGCGAGCCAGTCGCATCGCCGCTTCGTGCGATTCCGCCGCCGTCGACACGACCAGGTAGTCAACCATGTGCAGATCCTACTGAGGGGGATTCGAACGCGGGCGGATCATTCCCTCTGAGCGATTGCTCGTCGCCTCCGGCGGCGAGTGACCCGCCCCGCTCCGCCCGGCAGGTCGCTCAGACCAGATCGCCCGGGTCGGTGTTGGCGCCGCACAGTATTACGGCGACCTTTTCGCCTTGGGCCGGGGTGTACGCGCCTGTGGACAGGGCGGCCAATGCCGTGGCGGCGGCGTGTTCCACGACGATGCGGAAGTTGTCCCACAGGGCTTGGCGGGATTCGATGATGGCCTTGTCGGAGACCAGGACCGAGAAGGCGCCGGTGCGGCGGGCGGTGGCCAGGGCCGTGGTCGAGACGCGGCGGGCGCCCAGGGAGTCGGCGGCCACCGAGTCGACCGGGACGTCGACCACCTCGCCCGCCTCCAAGGCCGCGTTCAGGGCGCGGCAGTTCTCCGGCTCGACCGCCACCGTGCGGATCCCGTGTTCCTCGGCGGCGGTGGCCACGCCCGCGAACAGGCCGCCGCCGCCCACCGCGACGACGATCGTGTCCAGCTTGCCCGGCACCCCCGCGACGAGTTCCGGGACCAGCGTGCCGGCGCCTGCCGCGATCAGCGGATTGTCGTACGCGTGCGACAACAGCGCGCCCGTCTCCTCGGCGAACCGCGTGGACGCCTCCAGGGCGTCCGCGTACTCCCGGCCCACGAGCAGCACGTCGGCCCCGTACGAGCGCAGCCGCTCCACCTTGATCCGCGGCGCCGTCTCCGGCAGGAACACCGTCGCGCGCACCCCCGCGCTGCGCGCCGCCCACGCGCAGGCCAGCCCCGCGTTGCCGCCGGAGGCGATCACCACGCCGGCCTCGGGCATGGTGCCCGCCTCGATGTGCGCGGTGGTGAAGTTCGCCGCGCCGCGCGCCTTGAACGATCCGGTGTGCTGGATGTACTCCAGCGCCAGCCACACGTGCGGCGAGGGGTGGATGGGCATCAGGGTGACCGGCTGGGTCAGCCCCACGATGCGCTCGGCGGCGTTCCTGATGTCGCCATAGGTCAGTTCCGGTGTGGCGGTATCCATGACGACCGACCCTATGGCTTGCCGGCCCGCCCGGTCCCGGCACCCGGCGGGGTCGATCCGGTGGCAATGCGGGAAGGCTCCCGCACGGCGTGTCACCGCACCGACAGCGCAAGGGGCGAATCGGTCCGATCCCTGACAGGCTGTCAATTGTGACGGTGTGGCCCCGGGGTCGAAGCTGACACGCCATCAGTTCTTTCCCCACGCACAGTAGGGAGGTGGGATGTCCGGCCACTTCGACGCGGGACAAACCCCCGAGGTCGCATCCCCGGCAGCACCGCAGGTCCAACGCCTGAAGGCGAATTCGGTCGGGCTCGTCGGCGTCGTGTTCATGGCGATCGCCACCGCCGCGCCGATCACCGCGATGACCGGAAACCTGCCGATCGCGGTCGGCTTCGGCAACGGCATCGGCGCCCCCGCGGGCTACCTGTTCGCGACCCTGGTGCTCAGCGTGTTCTCCATCGGCTACGTCGCGATGGCCAAGCACATCACCTCGGCGGGCGCCTTCTACGGCTACATCTCACACGGCCTGGGCCGGGTCGTGGGCATGGCCTCCGGACTGCTCGCGGTGCTGGCGTACGTGGTCTTCGAGGCCTCCATCGTCGGCATCTTCGCCTACTTCGCGGATACCACGGTCAACGCCCAGTTCGGCGTCGACCTCAACTGGTCGGTCTACGCCCTGGGCATGCTCGCGGTCACCGCGGTGTTGTCCTGGTTCGACATCCACCTCACCTCGCGCCTGCTCGGCGTGCTGCTGGTCGCCGAGGTCGCGGTGCTCGCCGCGATGGCGATCGCGGTGCTGGTCCAGGGCGGCGGGCCCGACGGGCTGTCCGCCGAGCCGATCAACCCGGCCAACGCGTTCAAGGGCGCGGCGGGGCTCGGTCTGTTCTTCGCGTTCTGGTCGTGGGTCGGCTTCGAGTCCACCGCCATGTACGGCGAGGAGTCGCGCGACCCGAAGAAGGTCATCCCGCGCGCCACGCTGATCTCGGTGATCGGCGTCGGCCTGTTCTACGTGTTCGTCTCCTGGATGGCGATCGACGGCAGCGGCCTGGAGAAGTCGAAGGAGATCGCGAGCGGATCCGCCCCGCTGGACGTCTTCTTCGGCCCGACCGGGGACTTCATCGGCGGCTGGGCGGTGGACTGGTTCCAGTGGCTGCTGATCACCGGCTCGTTCGCCTGCGGCATGGCCTTCCACCAGTGCGCGGCGCGCTACCTGTACGCGATCGGCCGCGAGGGCTTCATCTCCCGCAAACTCGGCAACACCCACCCGGTGCACGGCTCGCCGTACTTCGCCTCGTTCGTGCAGAGCATCATCGCCACCGGCATCGTGCTGCTGTTCCTGATCACCGATCAGGACCCGTACATACACCTCTACACACTGCTCGCGATCCTCGGCACGATGGCCATCCTGATCGTGCAGACATTGTGCTCGTTCGCGGTGATCGGCTACTTCCACGTCGGCAGGAACCACCCCGAGACGGCGCACTGGTTCCGCACCTTCCTGGCCCCGCTGCTCGGCGGCATCGCGATGATCGCGGTGGTGGTGCTGCTCCTGCAGAACATGGAGACCGCCGCCGGCGCCGCCTCCGACTCGCTGCTGTTCACGCTCACCCCGTACATCGTCGGCGGCGTCTTCGTCGGCGGCATCGCGCTGGCGCTGTACATGCGGGCCCGCAGCCCGGAACGCTACGAGCTGATGGGCCGGATCATCCTGGAGGAGGCCGGCGAACGGGACGACGACGAACACCCCGACGACGCCCCGGTGTCGGTACGCTCCTGACCCGCGCGTCGGGTCGTTCGCGGGGCGCGCGCGTGGATCGTGCGCCCTGCGAACGGCTCCCCCGGAAGGGTGGAGCCGGCCCCGAGGGGGGAATGTCGGGCCGACGCGTGTGGACACGAGGTTAGGCAAGGCTTACCTTCGGATCATGTCCGTGCTCGATCTTCGTCAGCCCGCGCCGTGCCCCGCGTTCGCGGAGACCTTCCGTGCGCTCGGTGCCGCGTGTCCACTGATCACGGTCGAGCCCGGGCGTCCCGCCGTCGGCATGCTGCACGCCTCGCGGATGGCCGAGGACCCCGACGTGCTCGCCGAGATGCTGGCCGCCGAGCGCGCCCGGATCGGCGCGACCCTGGCGGCCGAGCCGCGCGCCGACGCGATCGCGATGTGGGCGCTGCACGGCTACGCCTGGTACGCCTGCCTGATGCTGACCGGCCCGTGGTTCCTGTGCCGCCGGGTCCCGCTGGTGGCCCTGGACGAGGTGTGGATCGCGCCCGGGTCCGAGCGGGTGGGCCGCTCCTTCACGGTCACCTCGAACACCTTCGCCTGCCTGCCTGACGACCCCGACGCGAACGCGCCCGGCGCGCGGGTGGTGGCCGACGAGGCGGCGCTGCGGGCGCTGCTGCGTGATCGGGTGGCCGAACACGTCGAGCCGCTGCTGGTCGCGTTCCGACCGCATCTGCGTCGGGGCGAGCGGGTGTTGTGGTCGATGGTGGCCGACGAGGTGGTGAGCGGCGTCTGGTATCTGGGGCGCACGCTGGGCGAGGGTGATCGCGCGGTGCGCGAACTGGGGGAACTGCTTCCCGGTGATGTCGGTCGGTTCAAGCGCGAGGCGGGCTTTCGGGTGCTTGCGGGGACCGAGGGGCGCAGCCACTGCAATCGCACGCAGAGCGTGTGCTGTCTTTGGTACACGCTTGATTCGGCCGCGCTGTGCAGTACGTGTCCGCGGGCGTCCGATGCGCGGCAGGTGGCGATCCTGGAGGGGCGTGGCTGACCCCGCTTCGCGGGGTTCGTGCGCGCGCACCCGCCCACCCGTCGCGTTGTCGACGGAGGCTGCGGATTTACGGCAGTGGGGCGGCCCGACCGGGCCTCGCGGCCGGGTTCGGGACATGGCGAAACCCCGTTCCCTCGTGAGGAACGGGGTTTCGTTCGGAGCGTCGAGAAGCAGCGATCCGTGCTCGGAGATCGGTGCCGGTGAGCGCCGGTCAGTGCTTCAGGTTGCGGACCGTGTCGTCGTAGCCTGCGACCTCGGTGATCGGGCGGGTGCCCGGGCCGATGTAGCGGGCAGCCGGGCGGACCAGGCGCGAGGTGCGCTTGTGCTCCAGGATGTGCGCGCTCCACCCGGCGGTGCGGGCGCAGGTGAACATCGAGGTGAACATGTGCGCCGGCACCTCGGCGAAGTCCAGCATCACCGCGGCCCAGAACTCCACGTTGGTGGCCAGGATCCGGTCGGGACGCCGAGCCTGGAGTTCTTCGAGCGCCGCCTTCTCCAGCGCCGCGGCCACCTCGTAGCGAGGTGCCCCCAGCTCCTTGGCCGTGCGGCGCAGCACACGCGCACGGGGGTCCTCGGCGCGATACACCCGGTGGCCGAAGCCCATCAGGCGCTCGCCCCGGTCCAGGACACCCTTGACGTACGCCGTGGCGTCGCCGGTGCGCTCGATCTCCTCGATCATGTGCAGCACGCGCGAGGGCGCGCCGCCGTGCAGCGGGCCGGACATCGCGCCGACCGCGCCGGACAGACACGCCGCGACGTCGGCACCGGTGCCCGCGATCACGCGCGCGGTGAACGTCGACGCGTTCATGCCGTGCTCGGCCGCCGACGTCCAGTAGGCGTCGACCGCCTTGACGTGCTGCGGGTCCGGCTCGCCACGCCAGCGGATCATGAAGCGCTCGACGATCGTCTGCGCCTTGTCGATCTCGCTCTGCGGCACCATCGGCTTCTCCAGGCCGCGGGCCGACTGGGCGACGTACGACAGCGCCATCACGGCGGCCCGGGCGAGGTCGTCCCGCGCCTGGGCGTCGTCGATGTCGTGCAGCGGTTTCAGACCCCACACCGGGGCGAGCATGGCCAGCGCGCTCTGCACGTCCACGCGGACATCGCCGGAATGGATGGGAATCGGAAACGGCTCGGCCGGCGGCAGGCCGGGGTTGAACGCCCCGTCCACCAGCAGGCCCCACACATTGCCGAACGAGACGTGGCCGACGAGGTCCTCGATGTCCACACCTCGGTACCGGAGCGCGCCACCCTCCTTGTCGGGTTCGGCGATCTCCGTCTCGAACGCTATGACTCCTTCGAGCCCGGGTACGAACTCGGACATCAGGCGGCTCCTCATGCGATCTCGACTGACTTGTGGCCGGGTCCTTCATACCCCGCCCCGCCACACCGTGTCTTCCCCCGAACGAGGCCGGGGAGCAGGGTGCCGATCAGGCTTCGCACCTGGGATCCACCGGTGTTTCGGGGAGGTGTTCCGGTCGGTCCGGGCGTGGCCGGGATGGTGCCTCGCCTGAAGGTATGGGCCGATCGAAGTCCGTTGTTCAGGATATCTCTCGATATCGAGACGACCTACTTCGGAACACTCCGGGGCGAGTGAGGTGGGGCACAAACCCACCCGGGACGGGATTGCCGGACGTCACCCGGTCGGGGGTGGTCGTGCCGCCGGTCGGCCCCGAGTGGTACTCGTTGTCCGTGGAGTTCACCGAGCTTGCCGCGATGCGCCGGCAGTACCGAGGCGAGGGCATCGACGTCGGCGCCCTGCCCTCGACCCCTTTCCCGATGTTCACCGCCTGGCTGGCCGAGGTGGCCCGGGCCGAGCTGCCCGAGCCGAACGCGATGGTGGTCGCGACCGCGACGCCGGACGGGCGGCCGAGCACCCGCACGGTCCTGCTCAAGGAGTTCGACGAGCGGGGCTTCGTCTTCTATACGAACTACGGCTCGCGCAAGGGCGTCGAGCTCGGCGCCAACCCGGCGGTGAGCCTGCTCTTCCCGTGGCACGCGCTGGCTCGCCAGGTGATCGTCACCGGTTCCGCCGAACGGGTGTCCCGAGAGGCGACCACCGAGTACTTCCGCTCCCGACCGCGCGGTTCGCGGATCGGTGCCTGGGCGAGCGAGCAGTCGAGGCCGGTCGCCGGGCGCGAGCAGTTGGAGAAGCGGTACGCGGAGGCCGAGGCGGGGTTCGCCGACATCGACGACATCCCGGTGCCGGAGTTCTGGGGCGGCTTTCGGGTGGTGCCCGAGACGGTGGAGTTCTGGCAGGGGCGGGAGAACCGGATGCACGACCGGCTGCGCTATCTGCGCGAGGGCGAGGGCGACGGGGACGTGTCGTGGCGGGTCGAGCGACTCAGCCCGTGAGGCGGGCCCTGCGGAGCAGGCCCGGTAAGCGGGCCCTGCCGGTGGGTCTGGCCGGTGGGTCCTGCCGTGGGTTCTGAAAAGCGGCCGGAAACGACAGCGACCCGCAGGTCGCTTCTCCGTCCACCTCGGTGAGGTGGGACGAAGGCCGGGGGACGATCCCGGCGACCTGCGGGTCGGGTGTCTGCCTGGTGTTGCCGGCCGCCTGCCTGCGTCCGTCGCGGTGCACTCACGACGGGGCCTGCCGAGCCGGTAAACCGGAGTGGCGGCTAGCGGGCAGCCACCTCACGCGTCCGAATGCTATGCAACTTCAGACCACCTCCTCTCCCGTGTGCCAGTGAGATTAGATCGGCGTCGGGGCGGGTGCAACGGATTTACGGGGTGCCCGATCCCACACCGGATCCAGGAATAGATGCAGGGCGCACTGGCTTGGATGTGGGGATGCCCCCTGCCCCTGACAAAGCCGTGGCGGGCGGCGTGGTGGGTCAGGTGCGCGGCGCGATCCACACCTGTTCGGCGTGTGCGGCCGGGCGGCCCTCGGCGTCGTAGAGCGTGGTGGCGGTGCGTACCTTGCGCCCGTCCCGGCCCAGGAGGCGGCCGAGTACCACGCACGGCTCGTCCGGGTAGGGCAGCGCGTACACGTGCGCGGTCATCCGGCCGAGCAGGAGCGCGGTGTCGCGGTCGATGCCGGTCCAGCCGCCGGGGCAGTCCAGCGCGGCCCAGACGAACTCCGGTGCCACCTGGCCGGTGTCCGGCGCGACCAGCGAGCCGTGCGGGGTCCACACGCACGCGTTGGTGTCCGGGCGGTCGGCCAGCATGCCCGGGAACAGCCGCAGGCCGTCGCCCTCGGCCCGATCCGGGCCGCACACGAAGCAGTCGGTGTACGGGTTCCACGTCGCGAAGCCCGGGTAGGACCGGCTCGCCTCGGCCGCCTCGGCGGGGGCGACCGGGTCGATCGGGGTGGGCAGCGGCAGTGCGGGGTCGACCGGGATGGCCTCCGCGATCGCCCCCGCGTCCTCCGCCAGGGTCAGCGTCCCGCTCGCGGCGTCGTGCGCGAGGGCCAGCGGACGGTCCAGCGGCACCGCGCGACGCAGCGTCACGGCCACCCCCGAGGCGATCCCGCCGACCGCACGTGTGGCCAGCAGGCCGGCCAGGTAGCCGCCGTTGCCCATGCCCGGCGGCCCGTTGAAGCGGCCGGGGACGACCAGCGGGGCACAGCGGGGGTCGGCCGCGCCGCCCGCGCCGGACGAGGTCTGCTCGGGGGAGTGGGACCGTGCGTTGGGATGCACTGCCGGGTTCACCTCAGGTAGAAGATCCGGTCCGCGTGTTCGGCCAGCAACCGCTCGTTCCACGCGTTGCCGCCGTCTATGTTCGCGGACATGAACACCGGGGGTTCGATCCCCCGGGAGACCAGGTGGCCGATCACGCCGACCATGAGTGTCTGCATCACCGCCGAGCACACCACACCCGAGGTCGGGCCGATCCGCTGGGGCACACCCTCCACCTCCAGCGCGGCGTCGCCGACCGCGATCGCGGTGTCCAGGACGATGTCGCAGTTGTCCAGGACCCGGGTGCCCGACGGGTGCCGCGCCGGCTCGGCCTCGCTGGCCTCGACCGAGGTCAGGCCGATCACCAGCGCGCCGCGCTCGCGCGCCCGGCGGGCCAGCTCCACCGGCAGCCCGTTGCGGCCGGACAGCGAGATCACCACGAGCGCGTCGCCCTCGCGCACCCCCGCGCCGTCCAGCACGGGACCGGCCAGCTCGGCCAGCTTCTCCACCGCGCTGCTGACGGTGATCGGACGCACGGTCAGCTCGTTGCCGGGGGCGATCAGCGGGTTGGCCAGGATCAGGCCGCCCGCGCGGTAGACCACGTCCTGCGCGGAGAGCGCGGAGTGCCCGCCGCCGAACACGAACAGCCGGCCGCCCTCCGCCAGGGCACCGGCGATCCGATCCGCGGCCCGGTCGATCGTGGGCAGTTCGACGTCCCGCAGCCGTTCCAGCAGCCCGATCGCCGCGTCGAGGTAGCGTGCGCCCAGCTCGACCATCCCCGGTCCTCCCGTTCGTCAGGAACTTCGTCCTCGGAGCTTCGTATACGGATCCGCCGTGCGAACGCGGATCCGGCACCCTACCGCCGGATCGCCTGGTAGCGGTCGAGTGCGACGCGTCTTTCCTCGGCGTGCTCCACGATCGGATCGGGATAGCCGTCGACCCCGATCCGCCACGGCTCGTGCACCGCGCGGCCCGCGATGTGCCGCAACTCGGGCACGTACCGGCGCACGTAGTCGCCCTGCGGATCGAACCGGCGCCCCTGCTGGATCGGATTGAACACGCGAAACCACGGCGACGCGTCGGTGCCGCAGCCCGCGGTCCACTGCCAGCCGTGGCTGTTGGACGCGGGGTCGCCGTCCACCAGGTGCCGCATGAAGTGCGCCGCGCCGCGCGTCCACTCCTGATGCAGGTCCTTGACCAGGAAGGACGCCACGACCATGCGTACCCGGTTGTGCATCCAGCCCTCGGCGAGCAGTTGCCGCATGCCCGCGTCCACGAACGGGAAGCCGGTTCGGCCCGCGCGCCACGCGTCGAAGAGCGCGTCGGCGTCGGGGCCGGTGTCGTAGGCCATGCCGGCCAGGTCCCGGTTCAGGTATTCGTGCATCGTCTCGGGGTGGTGCCAGAGCACGTCGCCGTAGAACTCGCGCCAGGCCAACTCGGACCGGAACGTGGTGTCGGGACAGTCGGCGAGCAGCGTGCGCGGGTGGATCTCGCCGAACTTCAGGTGCGTCGACAACCGCGAGGTGCCGGGCAGGTCGGGCCGGTCCCGCAGCTCCGCGTAGCGGTCCAGGCCGTGCGCGCGAAATTCCCGCCAGGCGGCCAGCGCCGCGCGCTCGCCCGCCTCGGGCAGGTCCACCCCGGCCGGCTCGGGGACGGCGGGCAGGTCGTCCGAGTCGGCATGCGCCCAGGCGAGGTCGGTCGGTCGCGGCAGCGGCTCGCGCCACCCGTGCTCGGCCCACGCGCGCAGGAACGGGGTGAACACCCGATACGGCGTCCCGTCGGCCTTGCGCACCCGGCCCGGGGCGACCGCGTACGGCGATCCGGTGGCGCGGAAGGGTACGTCCAGGGCCTCGGCCACGGCCGCGTCCCGGGTCCGGCCGTAGGGACCGAAGTCCGCCGTGACGTGCACCTCGGCGGCGCCGCTCTCGCGCACCAGCGCGGGCAGTACCCGGGCCGGCTCGCCCGCGCGCACCACCAGCCGCCCGCCCGCCTCGCGCAGATCGGCGTCGAGGGTGTGCAACGAGCGGGCCAGGTGCGCCCGGCGCGCCGGCCCCGCGGCGCCCCACACCGCCGGGTCGAGCACGAACAGCGGCAACACCCGGGCGGGTGCTCCGTCCCCGGTACCGGGAAAGCCGGTGCCGGCCGCGGCGTGCAGCGCGGGGTGATCGGACAGCCGCAGATCGCGACGCAACCAGAGAACATGGACGCGGCGCACTCGATCGGTGGATTCCGCGTGGCGCGAGGTCTTCCGGGATGGCAATGGCATATCGGAACGTTATGACCGTACGCACCCGACAACGTGTACCCGCCGGGGCCGGGCACACGTACGGATGACGCGGCAAAGCGCACGGGACGGCGTGTGCCGGGAAACGCCGCGGGGACCCGATCGGCCGGACGTCCGCATCGGCGGTCCAGGTGCGTCAGAATTGCACGGCAGGACCACCAAGAACGGAGCCGCTGGTCGTGAGTGGACTCATCGACACCACGGAGATGTACCTCCGGACGATTTTCGAGCTGGAGGAGGAGGGTGTGGTCCCGCTGCGGGCGCGGATCGCGGAGCGGCTCGAGCAGAGCGGGCCGACCGTGAGCCAGACCGTGGCACGAATGGAGCGGGACGGGTTGTTGACGGTCGAGGGCGACCGTCATCTGGAACTGACGGCCGAGGGGCGGGGAATCGCGACGCGGGTCATGCGCAAGCACCGACTCGCCGAGTGCCTGCTCGTGGACGTCATCGGGCTGCCCTGGGAACAGGTGCACGCCGAGGCGTGCCGTTGGGAGCACGTGATCAGCGAGCAGGTGGAGCGCCGCCTGCTCGAACTGCTGCGCTATCCGAAGGAATCGCCCTACGGCAACCCGATCCCGGGCCTGGAGGAACTGGACCGGGAACTGCACGCCGACTCCTTCAAGGAAGGCGGCCTCGTCACGCTCCTCGAGTCGGCGGGGCCGGAAGGAAAGAACGTCGTGGTGCGGCGGCTCGGCGAGCCGCTGCAGACCGACGCGCAGTTGATGTACACGCTGCGCCGGGCCGGGATTCGTCCCGGTGCGGTGGTGAGTGTGCACGAGTCCGCGGGCGGCGTGATGGCGGGCAGCGGTGGCGAGGCCGCCGAGCTGCCCCCCGAGGTCGCCTCGCACGTGTTCGTGGCGGCGCGCTAGGCGCGGCTCGCCGGCCGCGGCGCGCGTCGCTCGCGGTCGGCCGGCCGTGGTTCGCGCGAGGGCCCTCGCCACCGAGTCGTCTCGGTGGCGAGGGCCCTTCGCCGTACGTCCCGTGCGCTCGCCGCTAGCGCGCCTCGGCCATCGACCGGCCGCAGGCGTACGCGATCGGGCTGACCAGTTCGCGGGCCTCGGGGAGCCAGCGGTTGAGCTCGGTGGGTTCGCGCGCCCACGCGGCGCTGCCGGAGGTGCCCATGCGCGACGGCGGGGCCACCACCCAGTCGCCCTCGCCCCTGGGGATCAGGTCGATCGAAGTGGCGTTCCAGCCGATCCGGCGCAACATCTCGCCCATTTTGTCCCGCGCGCCCGGCAGTACGAGGAACTGCAGCCGCCGGGTCGGGGTGGCGATCACCGGGCCGAGCGGCAGGCCCATCCGCTCCAGCCGAGCCAGCGCCAGACAGCCGGCCTGCTCCGGGACGTCGATCACGTCGAACCCGCGCCCGGTGGGCAGCAGGATCGCCGCGTCGGGGTGCTCGCCCCACCAGCGCCGCACCAGCGCGGGCGAACTGGCCGCCTGTACCGCCCAGTCGCGCAGGATCGGATGCGCACCGGGGGTGGCGCACCCGGGATCGCCGCAGTTGCACCGACGCCCCGCGCTGTGCTCGACCACCGAGGCGCCGGGAACCACGTCCCAGTGCCGGTCCTCGGCGTAGCGGACTGCGGTCTCTACAAGCGTGTCGCGGGCGATCTGCCGGGCCCCCAGGGTGTCTTCCACGTGCTGCACAACTGCGGGACCACGGGATGGTTACGGCCGGGTGAGGGCGCACTCGTGGCCACCCGTACGGCGCACCGGCACCGGCACCGGGTCGCACGCCGCGCGGGCGCGCGCCGGCCGACGGAAACCGGGTGATCAGGGGCGATGGGATCATCGCCGGCCATCCGGCGCAAGGGGGGCGCATGGGTGCAGATCGGGGGGCGCAGTGAAGGGTGCCCTATCCGCTGCTCTATATGGGTCACTACGCTCCGTACGCGGATGAACCTCGTCCGACTGCCGGGCGGCAACGGCGATTCCCCGTACCAGGGGCCCCGGCGGACGGGCGGTGTCCGCTCGACACGCACACCGGACTCACCAGGCATCGGGCGCGCACACGACGGGACCGGGAAAGCACCCGTCGCGCCGATCCCGCATGTCGCAAGCCCGCACCAACGGTCGGGGAGGGAACACCGATGGCCGCGCGAACGCAGGCGACGAGGCAGCCCAACGAGAGATTGACGGCACTGATCCAGGAGGCCGGCTGCTCGAATGCGGGGCTGGCCCGACGGGTCAACATGTGCGGGGCCGAACACGGCATGGACCTGCGCTACGACAAGACCTCGGTGGCCCGTTGGCTGCGCGGTCAGCAGCCGCGCGGCGCGGTGCCGAACCTGATCGCCGAGGCGATCGGGCGCAAGCTCGGCCGGCCGGTGACCGTCGAGGAGATCGGCATGGCCGACGGTCGCAGCCTGGCGACCAACGTCGGCCTCCAGTTCGCCGCGACCCCCGCGGCCACCGTCGAGGTGGTCACCGAGCTGTGGCGCAGCGACGTCAACCGGCGCGACTTCCTGCTCAACTCCTCGGTCGCGGTGGCCGCCCTGGTCGCGCCCAGCCGGGACTGGCTGATCACCGAGCCGGATCCGCAGGTGGCCCGGATCGGCGGACCGCGCGTGGGCGTCTCGGACATCGAGGCGGTGTGCGCGACCACGGACATGTTGTCCGCGCTCGACCACCGCTTCGGCGCCGGGCACATCCGCCCGGTCGTGGTGCACTACCTGGGCAGTGTGGTGACGCAGCTGCTCAACGGGACCTATTCCGACGAGACGGGGCGTGCCCTCTTCGCGGCCGTGGCCCGGCTCACCGAGCTGGCCGGCTACATGGCCGTGGACACCGGCCAGCCGGGACTCGCCCAGCGCTACTACATCCAGGCGCTGCGGCTGACCCAGGCCGCGGGGGACCGGGCCTACGGGGGCTACGTGTTGGCCGCCGGGATGAGCCATCTCGCGGGCAGCCTGGGCAATCCGCGCGAGATCACCCAGCTCGCCCGCGCCGCGCAGGAGGGCGCCAAGCACGAGGCCACGCCGACCACCCAGGCGATGTTCCACGCCGCCGAGGCGCGCGGGCACGCGCTGCTCGGCGACGCGCGCGCGTGCGAGGGCTCGTTGGCCCGCGCCCAGTCCGCGATGGACCTGGCGCTGCCGGACGAGGACCCGGCGTGGATAAGCCACTTCTCCCAGGCGTACCTGTCCGACGAGTTCGCGCACTGCTACCGCGACCTGGACCGGCCCCGGCAGGCGGAGGCGGCGGCCCGTGCGGCGCTGGACGGGCATGCCGATACGCGGGTGCGCCGGCGGGCGGTCGACACGCTCCTGCTGGCCACCGCGCACCTCCAGCAGAACCGGCTCGACGAGGCGTGCGCGGTCGGTTCGGAGGCGCTGGACCTGGTGGGCCGGCTGCACTCGGCGCGCGGGCTCGAATACCTCAAGGACTTCCAGCGCCGGCTCGAGCCGTATCGGGACGAACCCCTGGTCCGGGAATTCGCCGAGGCGGTGCACGCGGTCCCCGTCTGATCGCCCGACCCCGCCGCCCACCTGCGGCGGACCGTCTCGCCGGGGTCGCCGAACACTCTTGCCGGCACCCGGTCGCGGCATGCGCCGCTGTTCGTCACTCGAACGACTGAGTTACCGTCGGGCGGACCGGGGGAGCGGCCGCCGGACGATCCGGCCGGTCGCGCGACGCCCCGGTGCGACGGCTTCGAGGCGACGAACGGGTGGATGGCATGGGATCCGGTGCAGCGGACGGCGGCACGGGCGGACACGGTCCGAACGGCGGGCAGCCGGGGCCGTCGCCTTTCGGCCCGCTCGAACTCCCGCGCGACGAGACCGAGGTGTTGCCGAGGTTCGACGACTACGCGGATCAGGGGCCGCCGGAGCAGTACGGGCAGCAGCCGTATCCCGGACAGCAGCAGCCGTATGCCGGGCAGCAGTCGTATGCGGGGCACCAGTCGTTTCCGGGGCAGCAGGGCTACCCGGGGCAGCAGCCGTATCCGGCGCAGCAGCCCCAGCCGCCGCAGCAATCCCAGCCGCAGCAGCACGATGCGAACGGGCTGTTTCGGGCCGAGCCGGGGCAGGCGCAACCGCCGGCCGCGCCCGGGCAGGTGCCGCCGCGGCCGATGCATACGCCGCCGGGTGGGGCCGCGGTCGGCTCGCCCCTGGCGCCGCCCGGGACCGGGCCGCAGCCGGCGGGGCCGGCCGACCCCACCCAGGTGTTCGAGGTGAGCCTGTTCCGGGACGAGGTGGCCGGCTCACCGTCCGCCGGTACGGGGCCGGTCGGCATTCCCGCGCCGCCGGTCCGGCCGGCCTACTCGGGGCAGCCCGCGCCGCCGTCCGGCGGGTATCCCGCCGCGCAGTCCGCCGGGTATGCCGCGCCGCAACCTGCCGCCCCGCAGTACGGGCCGCGCACCGTCGCGCCCGTCGAGCACGGCGGCCCCGGCCCGGGCCGGGGCCGCACGCCGCTGATCGCCGCCGGCGTCGGGGCGCTCGTGGTGGTCGCCGCGATAGGGGTGTTCGCCAGCGGCGCGTTCGGCGACGACGACAAGGGCGACAAGGCGGACAAGGGCGCCGCCGCGACGGCCGGTCCGAAGCCGGAGACGTCCGGGAGCGCGGCGCCCGGGACGTCGGCGCCGCCGGCCAAGGCGAGCGAGAGCGCCGCGCAGGCGTCCGCCGTGGACCGCCTCCTCCAGTCGGGGGCCGGCTCCCGACAGGTCGTGTCGCAGGCCGTGCAGAAGATCCAGAAGTGCGACGATCCCGCGGCCGGCGCGCAGTCGCTCAACGAGGCGGCCCGGCAGCGCGACGAGCAGCTCGCGGGCCTGGACAAGCTCGCCACCGACAAGCTGGCCCGCGGCTCCGACCTGGTCGCCGGACTGCGCGAGGCGTGGACCGCCTCCGCCGAGTCCGACCGCGAACTCGCGGCCTGGGGCACCGAGATGGCCCGCGGCGGCTGCAAGGACCACAAGGCCGAGTACACCGACCACAAGCGCGCCGCCGACCGCGCCGGCGGCCGCGCCACCACCGCCAAGAACAAGGTGGTCGGCCTGTGGAACCCGATCGCGGCCGACAACAACCTCGGCAAGCGCAGCGCCGGCGACTTCTGAGCCACCGCCGGGCCGGCCGGCGACTTCCGAGCGCCCACCGCGCCGCGCCGGCGACCCGAGCGCCGCCGACGCGAACCGTCCCGAGCCGCGTGGGCCGCGCACACCGGCGCAGGCCCCGGCCGCCGACCCGCCCATCGACCCACGCGCTAACTCCCGCGTGACCGTCCGGCAACAGGGACGTAACACACGTCGGCGAGTCTCACCCCATGGAGACAGGCACGGGGGCCGCGCCGCTGGTCGGGTTCACCATCGGCGTCACCGCGGCCCGGCGCCGCGACGAACTCGCCGCGCTGCTCCGGGACCTGGGCGCCAAGGTGGTGGACGCGCCCACCGTACGGATCGTGTCGCCGGCCGACGATCCGATCCTGCGCCGGGCCACCGAACGGGCCCTGGACCGCCGCCTCGACTACGTGGTGGCCACCACCGGGGTGGGCTGGCGCGGCTGGTTCGGCGCCGCCGAGGGGTGGGGGCGCGGCGCCCGACTGGCGAGCGCCTGCCGGGCCGCGGTGGTGGTCGGGTGCGGGCCCAAGGCGACCTCGGCGGTGCGCGCGAGCGGGCTGCGCGAGATCTACTCGCCCGGCTCGGACTCGCGCGGCGAAGTGCTGGCCTGGCTGCTCGCGCGCGATCTGCGCGGGCGGCGGATCGCCGTCCAGGAGCACGGCGCGCCGGCCCCGGGCTTCGCCGAGGGGCTGCGCGAACGCGGCGCCGAAGTGGTGGAGATCCCGGTGTTCCGCTGGGGACCACCGGACGATCCGGGCGCGGTGCGCCGGTTGGTCGAGCAGACCGTGCGGCACGAGGTGCACGCGCTCACCTTCACCAGCGCGCCCGCCATCGGCGCGTTCCTGGAGACCGCGCAGGCGGCCGGCCGGCATGCCGAGGTGCTGGCCGCGCTGCGCGCCGACGTACTGCCGGTGTGCATCGGCCCGGTGTGCGCGCGTCCGCTGGCCGACCTGGGCGTCGAGTCGGTGTGGCCCGAGCGCGGGCGGATCGGCTCGCTGGTGCGCACGATCGCCGAGGCGCTGCCCGCGCGGGCCCGCCGGGAGCTGGACACCGGCACCCGGCGGCTGGTCGTCCAGGGCAACGCGGTCCTGGTCGACGGGCGGACCATCTGGCTGCCCCCGGTCCCGGGCGCCGTGTTGCGCGCCCTCGCCGAGAAACCGGGCTGGGTGCTGGGCCGGGCCGAACTGCTGCGCCGGGTGTGGGCGGACCCCAGGACCGACGAGCACGCCGTCGAGGCGGCGATCGCCCGACTGCGCGCCGCGCTCGGGCCGTACGCGGACCTGGTCCTCACCGTCACCAAGCGCGGCTACCGCCTGGCCGTGGATCCCTGACCCCGGTCGGGCGGGGTCCCGGCTCGACCCAGGCGCCCGCCATGGGCGAAAGATGCCGGTCGGGGCGCCGGCAAAGCGGTATATTTCCTCCGCGCGCTACCCCCCGCCTGGTAGGAGCCGAGGACCAACCCGCACCATGGCTGGGTGACAGGGGGTGAACACGAACCTTGATACGCATACGGAAGCGCACACGACTGTCCGCGGTCGTGCTTCTCGCCACCACCGTGGCGGGAGCCGCGGCGTGTACCGGATCGCCGGACGCCGGCAAGGTCGCCGACACGGTCGCCACCGCGGGACCGAGCGCGGCGCGCATCGGCACGCCCGCGCCGAAGACGGTCGCGGCGGACGGCACACCCGCGACCGCGCCGCCGGCCGGCACACCCGCCACGGTGCCGCCGGTCGTGCCGCCCGCCGCCGCCGGCGACACCCCCGAGTCGGGGGCATACGGGAGCGAGTTGCTGACCCACCTGCGGACCACCGTGCACGGGGGCCACGTCACCAAGATCCGGGTGGTCAGCTCGTACAAGGTCTACAAGGTCACGCTCGAAACCGACCTGGTCCGGGGCAACGGCTCGAACACGCAGGCCGAGGAACTGGTCCGGGACCGGGCGGGCAAGCTGCTGACCGAGACCGCGCAGTGGGCCGAGGACCATCCGGCGCTGTGGGTGGGCGGAATCGAGATCCTGGACTCGGACCGCGACGCGATCGACTTCCGGCTCGGCGCCGAGCGGGACGACCGCAAGCCGGCCGCGGACGACTACGGGGCCACGATGCTGGCGGCGCTGCACACCACCGCGGAGGGCGCGCACCTCCAGCAGGTGCGGCTCACGCTGGACCACAAGGGCAAGTACGAGGTCGCGATCGACACCGACCTGTCCTCGCACCTGCCGGGGGACTATTCGACGGAGGCCGCGCAGGTCTTCAACAGCGCGGCCCGGATCCTGCTCGCCGCGCAGAACTGGATGCGCGACCACCCGGGCTTCGCGGTGGCCGCGCTGCGGGTGTTCGACGACGAGCGCGGGCTGATCACCATCAAGGTGGTGGACTGACCGCGCCGGACCGCGGGGACCGGATCGATCCCGCCGGCCGGGCCGTCGCCCCGCCGGCGGGATCGATCCGGTCTGCGGCATGATCGGTGGCGATTCGAGGTGATCCGGGCGATCCCGACCGGATCCGGTCGGGATCGGATCCGGAACGCGACCGGATCGGATCGGTGAAACCGAAGCGGGGACAGGGGAGGAGGCGCCACGATGGCAGGTATGCGCCAGAGCACCGTTCCGTGGTGGCGTTGGCGGGCCCAGGTCCGCTCCGCGCTGCACATGTTCGGCGACCCGACGTTCCAGCGCGAGTCCTGGCTGGCCGGACGCCCGGAGTACGGCTCGATCACCGACGCCGTCTATCGCCTGGTGGGCGACTCCTGGCTGGACCGCTGGTCCGCGACCACCTACGTCGGTTGCCTGGTCACCGACGCCGAGGAGGCCGCCCTGGTGGACGCCGCGGTGCGGGAGATCCTGGGCGTGCTGCACGACGTCGGCGAGGACGCCCCCGCGCCCGCCTACCTCACCCACCCGCGCTGGCCCGACGTGGTCGCCGCCTCGCGGGCCGCGCACGTGGCGCTGGCCCGCGCGGACGAGGACGACCCCGACGCGCCGCCGGACTCGCTCGACGTGTTGCGTATCCGTACCGGTGGGCGCTGAGCCCGCACCGGACGTGGGATCCTGTACGACCGGCCGCCGCGCCACGTCGACACCGCGCACCTCGGCGGATGGCGGGTGGACACGGGCATACATCGGAAAGAAGGGCGCGTCATGACCGAGCAGACCCAGCAGCCTCTCGACGGCACCGACGCCGGCGACGCGTCGCCGGGTGCCGGCCAGTACGTGCTCACGCTGTCCTGTCCGGACAAGCGCGGCATCGTGCACGCGGTGGCCAGCTTCCTGATGATGACCGGCTGCAACATCGTCGACAGCCAGCAGTTCGGCGACCGCGACACCGGGCTGTTCTTCATGCGCGTGCACTTCACCGCCGAGCCGGGTGTCGAGTTGGACGCGCTGCGGGCGGGCTTCACCGCCGTCGGCGCGTCCTTCCACATGGACTGGCAGATCCACGACGGGGACGCGCGGATGCGCGTGTTCGTGATGGTCAGCAAGTTCGGACACTGCCTCAACGACCTGCTGTTCCGCAGCAGCATCGGCGCGCTGCCGATCGAGATCGTCGGCGTGGTGTCCAACCACCGCGACTTCGAGGAGCTGTCCCGCTCGTACGGGGTGCCCTTCCACCACATCCCGGTCACCCGCGAGACCAAGCCCGAGGCGGAGGCGCGGCTGCTCGCGCTGGTGCACGAGCACGACGTGGAACTGGTGGTGCTGGCGCGCTACATGCAGGTCCTGTCCAACGACCTGTGCAAGCAGCTCGAGGGCCGCGCGATCAACATCCACCACTCGTTCCTGCCGAGCTTCAAGGGCGCGAAGCCGTACCACCAGGCGCACGCGCGCGGGGTGAAGCTGATCGGCGCGACCGCGCACTACGTCACCGGCGACTTGGACGAGGGCCCGATCATCGAGCAGGAGGTCGAGCGGGTGGACCACGCGGTCACCCCGGCGGCGCTGGTCGCGGTCGGTCGGGACGTGGAGTGTCAGGCGCTGGCGCGCGCGGTCAAGTGGCACTCGGAGCGGCGCGTACTGCTCAACGGGACCCGCACGGTCGTCTTCA
This sequence comes from Embleya australiensis, assembly GCF_051903075.1. Classification (NCBI taxonomy): domain Bacteria; kingdom Bacillati; phylum Actinomycetota; class Actinomycetes; order Kitasatosporales; family Streptomycetaceae; genus Embleya; species Embleya australiensis. The sequence continues at coordinate 3,177,711 of NZ_CP182422.1, read as the reverse complement.
CCTGACCCGGCCCGCGTCCGGGCGCCTCACCTGACGCTGAGCACGAACGCCGCCGAGCCGACCAGCGCCGCGGCGGCGCCGGCGATCCACCCGGCCCGGGCGGGTCGGGGGAACTCGGTGCGCTCCAGCGGCCCGTCGCCGTCGAAGTCGCGGACCACCGGAGGCACCCGCTGCCGATGCCGATCGCGCCCGAACACGACACAGGCGACGGCGGTGATCCACGCGGCTACCCCGACGACGAACATGCATCGGGAATGTACGCCCGCCCGGGTCGGGTGTCACAGCGGCGCGCGGTGTGTCCCGGGGGCGTGCGCGGGGCTCGCCGCGCGCACCGGAAAACCCTTTGCGGGGTGCGGCGTTGCCGTGGCTTGATGGAGGCCGAGCCAACGACGGGGCCTCCGTGTGTCCCGTCCCGTAGGGAGAGGAGCGAGCCGGTGCGGTTCCGTGACTTCGGCCGACGCCCCGTCAAGGGTGCCTCGGCCCGCCGCGTGTAACCCCTGCTTCGTTTCCCGCTCCGCGGGTCCCGCAGTCGCCAACCCTGCGGTCCCCGCCACCGGCTGCCCCGTGGCGCACCCGGGCCCACTACCCGGGGTGCGCCGGGGCGGCCACCCAAGACTTCGAGCCGCCGTGCTCACGTTTGACCACCATCCACTCAGGAGAGTGACCCACCCATGTCGTACACCGAGGTCCCCGGCACCCGGGTACCGATTCGTATGTGGACCGACCCGGCCGCGGTCGAGGGCCAGGCCATGCAGCAGCTCCGCAACATCACCACCCTGCCGTGGCTGCACGGTCTCGCCGTGATGCCCGACGTGCACTACGGCCGCGGCGCCACGGTCGGCTCGGTCATCGCCATGCGCGACGCCGTCTGCCCGGCGGCGGTCGGCGTGGACATCGGCTGCGGGATGAGCGCGGTGAAGACCTCGCTCACCGCCGCCGACCTGCCCGACGACCTGTCCCGGGTGCGGTCCGAGATCGAGCGGGCCATCCCGGTCGGGATGGGCATGCACGGCGAGGAGGTGGACCCGAGCAAGCTGTACGGCCTCGGGTCGGCCGGCTGGGCCGACTTCTGGGGGCGCTTCGACGACGTCGCCGACGCGGTGAAGTTCCGCCGGGACCGGGCCGCGAAGCAGATGGGCTCGCTCGGCGGCGGGAATCACTTTGTTGAGCTTTGTGTAGATACATCCGATTCGGTGTGGCTCATGCTGCACTCGGGCTCGCGCAACATCGGCAAGGAATTGGCGGACCACCACATGTCGGTGGCCCGGTCGCTGCCGCACAACCAGGGCATCGTCGACCGCGACCTCGCGGTGTTCGTGAGCGACACCCCGGAGATGGCGGCGTACCGCTCCGACCTGTACTGGGCGCAGGAGTACGCGGCGCGGAACCGGGCGATCATGATGGCCCTGTACCAGGAGGTGATCCGGCGCGAGTTCCGCAAGGCGCGGGTGACCTTCGAGGAGACGATCAGCTGTCACCACAACTACGTTTCGGAGGAGACGTACGACGGGGTGGACCTGCTGGTGACTCGCAAGGGCGCCATCCGCGCGGGGGCCGGCGACCTCGGCATCATCCCGGGGTCGATGGGCACACGCTCCTACATCGTCCGCGGTCTGGGCAACGAGGCCGCGTTCAACTCCGCGTCGCACGGCGCCGGTCGCCGGATGAGCCGCAACGCCGCCAAGAAGCGGTTCACCGTCGCCGACCTCGCCGCGCAGACCGAGGGCGTGGAGTGCCGCAAGGACTCCGGCGTCGTGGACGAGATCCCGGGCGCGTACAAGAAGATCGAGCAGGTCATGCGGCAGCAGCAGGACCTGGTCGAGGTGGTCGCGGAACTGCGTCAGGTGGTCTGCGTCAAGGGCTGAGGCCCGGGTCCGCCGGTCGCGAGCCGGTGGACGCGAACGCGACACGGCCGAAGGCCCGCCCGGGATCGGGCGGGCCTTCGGCGTGTGGTGGGTGGGTTCGGGCGGCTCAGGCGGCGCGGCCGGCGCGCTCGGCGCGGGTGGTTCGGGCGAGGAGGCGGGTGGCTCGGGTGAGGGCGGCGAGGCCGGCGGTGGCGAAGAGGGTTCTGGCTATGTTCCAGGCTATCCAGCTGTTTTCGACGTCTTCGCGGAGTTTGGCCGGGTCGACGACCTTCGCGGGGTCGCCGGCGTCGTCGATCTTGTTGTTGAGCGGGATGTTGCCGCCCATGGTGATCAGCATGCCGACGAAGGCCAGGGCGACGCCGGCGATGATCCAGCGGACGGTCTCGGGGGTGCCGAGCCTTCGGGTCTGCACGATGGAGATCACGCCCAGAATCGGGGCGCCGAAGAAGCAGGAGAAGAAGACCGGGTTCTCGATGCTCCTGTTGACCTGCTGGAGGAAGTCGATGAAGGTGCGGTCGTCGACGTGGCCCAGGGCCGGCATGATCGCGACCGCGAAGCAGAAGTAGAGGCCGGCGACGAGGCCGGTGGTGACCAGACCGGCGCCCAGCACGATGGCGGCGGTGCGGGTTGGTGGTGTGGACGACCGCGTGGATGGCTGGGTCATGCCGGGGTCCCCGTTTTCGGATGGGTGGTCTCGAGAGGTCAGCGGGTGAGGGCGAGGGTCAGGCAGACCGCGGCGGCGACGCCGCCCAGCGCGCGCAGGTGGTTCGCCCGGGCCCACTCGGTCGGGAACGTGGCCCAGAGGCGCTCCTCCGCCTGCGAGTTCGGCTCGACCCGGTCCAGCGCGTTGTTGCGCGGCACGTGGTAGCCGGCGGTCAGCCCGAGCGGGCCGATCAGGTAGCTCAGCGCGCCGGCGATCAGGTAGCCGGAGTACGCCCCGTCCCAGGACACCAGCGCGGTCACGCCCAGGCCCGCGCAGAGCAGGGAGGTGCCGAGCAGGCCGATCATCAGCGGCGGCTTGGGGGCCTCGATGTTGAGCGCACGCATGGCCGCGGCCCCCTGGTTCGCCGGGAGCCGGCCCAGACCGGCCATCACGAAGGAGGAGAAGCCGTAGAAGACTCCGCCCATCGTGGCGCAGCCGATGGCCGCGACCACGGTCAGGACGAACAGGGGGCCGCTCGTGGTCACACCTTCCAGACACCGCGGGCGGCGGCGTCGCGTGCGTAGTCGGAGAAGTCGCGGGGTTCCCGGCCGAGCGCGCGGCGCACACCGTCGGCCACGTGCGCGTTGCGTCCGTCGAGGACCTCGCCGAACAGGAAGGCCAGCAGGTCGACGACCTCGGCGGGAACACCGTGCCCGGTCAGGGTCGCCGTGTATGCCTCCAGGGGTACCTGGACGTAGCCGATCTCGCGGCCCGACGCGCGGGCGATCTCGGCCACCGCGTCGGCGAAGGTCAGCAGCCGCGGCCCGGTCACCTCGTACACCTGCCCGGTGTGCCCGTCCTCGGTGAGCGCGGCGACCGCGACGTCGGCGATGTCCTCCACGTCGATGAACGGCTCGCCCACCGCTCCGACGGGCAGCGCCAACTCGCCCGCCAGGATCGGGCCGAGGAACTCGCCCTCGTCGAAGTTCTGGGCGAAGAAGGAGGCCCGCACGATGGTCCAGTGGGCGCCGGAGGCACGCACCCGGGCCTCGGCGTCCTGCGCCTCGGGCTCGCCCCGGCCGGACAGCAGGACCAAATGCCGCACGCCGCTCTCGGCCGCGAGATCGGCGAACGCGCCGACCGTGTCCGCGCCGCCGGGGGCGGCGATGTCCGGCTGGTAGGAGATGTACACCTTCTCCACGTCGCGCAGCGCCGGGGCCCACGTGGTGCGGTCGGTCCAGTCGAAGGGGATCGGCGCGGAGCGCGAACCGAGGCGGACCGTGCGGCCCCGCTCGATCAGTTTCGCGGCGATTCGGCGGCCGGTCTTGCCGGTTCCGCCCACGACCAGCGTGGTGGAGTAGTCGGTGCCGGCGGTGTTCGCGAGGTGCTGTTCGTTCGTCGTCATGGCTCTATTCAAGGGCCCGGCGGTGAGAGTGAACATCGCTGAAGCGCCCAATAACATGTTTGATCGTCTTGATCTTCGCTAGGATGCGGGTATGGATGCTCTCGCGAGCCTGCTCAACGGACCCCGGGCGCAGGGCGCCTTCCTGCTCCGTTCGATGCTCAGCGCGCCGTGGTCCATGCGCATTCACGACGAGGCGCCGCTGACCGTCGTGGCGGTGGTGCGCGGCCATGCGTGGATCGCGCTGGACCGGGGCGAATCGGAGCGACTGACCGCCGGCGACGTGGCGATCGTGCGCGGGCCCGACCACTACCGGGTCTCCGACGAGCCGGACACACAACCGCAGATCATCATCCATCCCGGCCAGCGCTGTACCACGCCCGAGGGGCGGGACCTGGCCAAGGAGATGGCGCTCGGCGTGCGCACGTGGGGCAACAGCGCCGAGGCCGAGACGATCATGCTGACCGGGACCTACCAGCTGGCCGGCGAGGTCAGCCGTTCGCTCCTGGAGGCACTGCCCACCCTGGCGGTGATCCGGGCGAACGAGGTGGACTGCCCGGTGATCCCGCTCCTGGCCACCGAGATCGTCAAGGACGAGGCGGGCCAGGAGGCGGTCCTGGACCGCCTCCTCGACCTGCTGCTGATCGCGATGTTGCGCTCGTGGTTCGCCCGTTCCGGAACAGACGCGCCGGGCTGGTACCGCGGCTACCGCGACCCGGTGATCGGCCACGTGTTGTGCCTGATCTACAACAACCCCGAACAACCGTGGACGGTCGCGTCGTTGGCCGCCTCGGCCGGGGTGTCCCGGGCCGCGCTGGCGCGGCGGTTCAGCGAACTGATCGGCGAGCCGCCGATGGCGTTCCTCACCGCCTGGCGGCTGTCGCTGGCCGCGGACCTGCTGTGCCAACCGGAGGCCACGGTCGGGGCGGTCGCGGAAAAGGTGGGCTACGGCGACGCGTTCGCGCTCAGCACGGCGTTCAAGCGGGTCCGGGGGATGAGCCCGCGCGAACACCGCACCCGGGCCCTGCGCCGCGAGGGCGTGGGTATCGACGGATCGCGCCACCAGCGGGCCGAGGGGAACGAGCCGATCACCCCCGACGATCATCGGATCGTGTGATCGGGTGATTAGGCTGGGCGGGCACGAAACCCGCGGTACAGACTCCCCTATCGCACATCGAACGAATCGAACGGCACGCGCGTGACGACTCGCATCACGGTCGCCGAGACCGAACGACTGGTCCTGACCAGGCCCCACCCCGACGACGCGGCGGCGGTGTTCGCCGTGCACGGGGATCCCGAGACCAACCGCTACAACCCGCAGGGGCCGATGCCGTCGGCCGAGGCGGGCGTCGAGTTCCTACGGACGATGATCGAGGACTGGGAGCGGGACGGGATCGGCTACTGCGCGGTCGCGTCGCGCGAGCGCCCCACCGAGGTGTTCGGCTTCGCCGGGACCCAGTTGACCCGGCGGTTGCGTCCCGACGGTGTCCCGGTGTTCAACCTCTACTACCGCTTCTCGCCGGTCGCGTGGGGTCGGGGCCTGGCCCGGGAGGCGGTCGACGTCACCGTCGCGCTGGCCCGTCGTACGCTGCCGACGGTGCCGATCTTCGCGGTGATCAACGCGGACAACGTGCCGTCGCTGACCCTGGCCCGCCGGGTCGGTTTCCGCCCGAGCGACGCGTTCGTCGACGTGGAGGGCCGGGATGTGTACCTGCTGCCTCAGGACTCGGTCGCGGAGTCGGTCGACGCCTGACCTGCGGCCGCCCGCTCGGCGAACACCGTGCGGGCGACGGCGATGCCGTTGAGCGCGGCGGGGAATCCGGCGTAGCCGACCATGTGGGTGATCGTCTCGACCACGTCCTCCTCGGTGCCCCCGACGTTGAGCAGACCGTGGATGTGCACCGCCAGTTGCGGCGCGACCGTGCCGAGCGCGGTGCACATCGCGATCGTGGCGAGTTCGCGGGTACGCAGGTCCAGGCCGGTGCGCGAGTAGACGTCGCCGAAGGCGAACTCGATCACGTAGCGGCCCAGATCGGGGGCGATGTCCCGGAGCGAGGCGACCACCTGCTCGCCGGCGTGCCCGTCGATCTCAGTGAGCGCGGTCAGCCCCCGGCGGTAGCGGTCGGCGGTGGTCTCGGCGGCGTCCGGGCCCTCGCCGGCGGCCTCGGCATCCTCGGTCGCGGTGTCCGGGTACGCCTCGAACACCTCGCGCGCCACGCCCAGTCCGTTGAGCGCGGCCGGGAAACCGGCGTAGAGGGTGACGTGGATCAGCGTCTCGACGATCTCGCGCCGCGTGCAGCCGACGTTGAGCGCGCCGGCCAGGTGGAAGCGCAACTGCGGCGCCGCGTTGCCGAGCGCGGCCAGTGCGGCGATGGTGGCCAACTGCCGCTCGCGCAGCGTCAGTCCGGGCCGCGTGTAGACGTCGCCGTAGCCGAACTCGACGACGAACCGGGTCAGGTCCGGCGCGATCTGGGCGAAGCCGTCGAGCACGGTCGACTGCTCGGGGCCGGCGACCTGTCGAAGGACGGCCAGGCCGCGCTCGTAGCGGTCGTTCGGGCCGGTGAGGGTGGCGGTGGTGGTGTCTCCCGTGCTGTTCATGATCGGGAGCCTACGAGTTGGAGTGAACTCGAAGTCAAGGCGCGTGTGAGACCGATTCCGGTGTCCGTGCCGCCAATGATCCGTGTCCGCGAGATGCCGGTTCGGCGGCAAACCATGATCCGGGTCACATGAGCCCGGACCTGTCGGTTGGCACGGCTATCTTGCTCCGATGTCTGATCAGAGGGGGAACCGGGACGCAGGCGACGGCCGCGACCGGATGGATGGACCGGCGGGCGCCGGGTCGGGAGGGGCCGACCCGAACGACCCGTTCGCCGGGTACGTGTTCGACGAGGACTTCGTCCGGGGCGCGACCACGACCGAGGGGTCCGCGCGGGCCCGCATGCTTGCCCGGAAATGGGCGAACGAGCCGCCGCAGCACACCCCGTGGCGGGCCGACGGGGGGAGCCGGCCGCCGCGCCGGCGCCGGTGGAAGACGGTCCTGGTGACCGTCGCGGTGCTTGCGCTGGTGGCCTTCGCCGCCGCGCCGGACCGGGTGTTCGGCTGGTTCGGCACGTCGAACACGGCCGCGGGCGACGATCCGATGGTGCAGCCGTCGGTCAGTGGGGTGGCCACTTCGGTGCCGTCGGCGGGGGACCGCCGGGGTGTCGATCCGGACCGGCCCACCCGGAAGAATCCGTTCGCGGGCTCGCCGGCCGTGAACTACGCGGACAACGAGGCGGGTCTGACCCTGCCCGAGGTCAAGGCGGTGCTCGGGTACAGCGCGGCCGAGGTCACCGAGGCGCTGGACCTGACCCGGCGGCTGCTGATCGCGGGCAACCTGGACCGCGACGTGCTCGCGGGCGGGCGGCCGGCCGGCTATCTCGCGCTCCTGGATCCGGCCGACGGCCAGGTCGCGCGGATCGAGGACGCGCTGCGGACGAACCGATGGGAGCCGGACAACCCGGTCTCGTGGGTGACCAGGTTCGATCCCAAGGAGATCGAGCAGGTGGGCCGGGTGGTCAAGGTCAACGGCATCACGAGCTACGACGTCGACGGCGAGGGCACCCTGACGGTGCACGCCGACTACTCGTTCGTCTACCCGGTGGCCAAGGCCGGCAGCGGGGCGGACGCGACGGTGACGCGCTCGGTGGTGCGTCGGGTGTTGGAGACGAAGGTCTATCGCGGGCCCCGCTATCAGGCGACGGTGCGCGGCCGGATCGCGGTGGGGCAGGTCGGGTTCGACGCGGCGAACAGCTCGTGCACGCGCCTGGACGGCTTCGTGCGGCCGGAGTTCTCGGACGACGATTCGACGATGCCGTCGGGGTCGCCGAAGACGGTCGACCCGTACGACCGGAGCAAGCCGATCGAGGATGGGGTGCCGGGGGAGTGTCAGCGGGTGAGCCGGGTCTGATCCTTGTGGTCTTGATTCTTGTGGTGGGGATCGGCTGCGCTAGAACAGGCCCTCCTGGACCGAGCCGTCCGGGGCGCGGCCGGTGTCCAGGGGCTTGAGGGTGAGGCCGGAAGGGGCGCCGCGGGCCGGGGTCAGGTGCCATCCGGTGAGCAGGCGCAGGTCCACGAACAGCGGGCCGGTGTCCGTGGTGATCAGGGCGTCGTGGCCCGCGACGCAGGTCAACTCGCCGTACAGCAGCGCGTTTTCGGTGAGGCCGGTGACCTGGTTCCGGGTCGGTGGCGGGGCGTCGGCCAGGCCGTAGAAGCGGCTCAGGTCCTGGACGTCGCACGGTGCGGGGGTCATCGTGTCCGGGAGCAGGGGGGTCAACCGGGCGTGTGCGGCGATCAGTTCGGCCGGGGAATCCAGCTCGCGCGGGCGCCACCAGGCGGTGGTCTTGGCCCGGTGCGGGATACGTTCGCGGACGGTGCCCGTGGCCGAGCATCGGCGTTCGGTGTCGCGGACCGGGATCAGCGGGCCGTGGCCGAGCCAGGTGAACATCGGCGCGCCCTGGTCGGCGAGGCGGGCCGCGCGGCGTTCGGTGGCGGTGAGGCCGACCTTGACCAGGCCGGGGCCGAACCAGGCGAGGTAGAGCGAGAACGGGCGCGGGTCGTCCATCGCCTGATCGCGCGCGAGTTTGCGGCCGGGGTCGGCGAGCGCGCATGCCTCGCACTGCGAGCGGGGGGCGGTCGCGGGCAGCGGGGCGAGGGTGGGGCAGGGGGTGCGGCGGCCGGTCTTGCGGCGGATGCCGACGCAGGTGCGGGGGCCGGTCAGGCGCCAGCCGGTGGGGGCGCCGAGGGGTAGCGGTTGGCTGGACTGTTCGTCGCCGGGGCCGGTGAGGGCGAGGTGGGCGCGGCCGTCGTGCCAGTGGATGCCGGTGGCCAGGGGGCCGGTTCGCTGGTGGGGGACGGTCATCGCCACACGATACGCGAAACGCGCTGGGTGGTATGGGTGGGCTGTTTGGTGGCCGGCTTGTCCTCAAGCGCCGGACGGGCTGGGCGGGTCGGGGGGGCGGGTTGCGTGGCGCGTTGGTGTCGCCGAGCCTGGCCTGCCTGTCCTCAAGCGCCGGATGGGCTGGGTTTGGGGTGGGTTGGTTGTGCTGGTGGCGTGGTGCCGGTGCCTCCGGGCCGGCCTGCGGCCCGCTTGTCCTCAAGCGCCGGACGGGCTGGGTTTGGGTTGGATCGGGCTGAGTTGGTTGTGCCCGGTGCCCGGTGCCTCCGGGCCGGCCTGCGGCCCGCTTGTCCTCAAGCGCCGGACGGGCTGGGTTTGGGTTGGGTCGGGCTGAGTTGGTTGTGCCCGGTGCCCGGTGCCTTCGGGCCGGCCTGCGGGCCGCTTGTCCTCAAGCGCCGGACGGGCTGGGTTTGGGTTGGGTCGGGCTGAGTTGGTTGCCCGGTGCCCGGTGCCCGGTGCCGGTGCCGGTGCCGGTGCCCGGTGCCCGGTGTCTTTGGGCCGGTCTGCGGGCCGCTTGTTCTCAAGCGTCGGACGGGCTGGGGTTGGGGTGGGTTTAGGGGGTGGTTGTTGTTTGGGCTGTGGATTTGGCCCAGCGGTAGTCGGGTTTGCCGGCTGGGGTGCGGGGGATTTCTGGGACTATTACCAGGCTTCGGGGGGTTTTGTAGCCTGCCAGGTGGGTTTGGGTGTGATTGGTGAGTTCGGGCAGGGTTATGGTGTGGGCCGGGCGCAGGGAGACCACGGCTGTGACTCGTTCGCCGAATCTTGGGTCGGGGAGGCCGACCACTACCGCGTCGTAGATTGCCGGGTGGGCCTTGAGGATGCCCTCGACCTCTTCGGGGAAGACCTTTTCGCCGCCGGTGTTGATGCATACCGAGCCGCGGCCGAGCAGGGTTACGTCGCCGTCGTCCTCGACGCGGGCGTAGTCGCCGGGGACCACCCAGCGCACGCCGTCCGGGTCGACGTGGAAGGTGTCGGCGGTCTTGACCGGGTCCTTGTAGTAGCCGAGCGGGATGTGGCCGGTGCGGGCCATCCGTCCGGTCTCGCCCACTCCCACCGGGCGCAGGTCCTCGCCCAGGATGGCGGTCTTCGGTTTCATCGGGAATCGGCCGCCGGCGGTCTGCGCGCTGCCCGCGCCGAACTCCGAGGCGCCGAAGCTGTCGGCGATGTACAGGCCGGGGATCAGCCGGGTGAGTTGGGCCTTGACCGTGGGCGAGAGCAGGGCGCCGCCGGAGCCGATGACCTTGAGCGTGTCGACGGCGTACGCGCCGCTCTCCAACTCGTCCGCGATCGGGCGCGCCATCGCGTCGCCGACCAGCATCATCGTCACGCAGCCCTCGCGGGCGACGGTGCGCAGGATCTCGGCCGGGTCGTAGCGCGGACCGGTCCACAACACCGCGGTGCCCGCGCCGAACAGGGTGATCCAGGTGATCCACTGGCCGTTGCCGTGCATCAGCGGCGTGGTCAGCATCTGTACCAGCGGCGCGCCCTTGGCCTTCTCGGCGAGCAGTTCGGGGTCGGCGATCGGCTCGCCGCCGAAGTTCCCGCCGCCCATCGCCGAGCAGAAGATGTCGTGCGCGCGCCATTCGACGCCCTTGGGGAAGCCGGTGGTGCCGCCGGTGTAGACCATGTAGCGGTCGTCGGGGGAGCGCGGCCCGAAGTCGCGGTCGGCGCTCTCGGCCGCGAGCGCCGCCTCGTAGTCGATCGTGGCGTCGAGCGTGTCGTCGTTCTCGTCGGCCAGCACGAACACCGGGCCGAGCGCGGGCGCGTCGGCCCGCACCGCGGCGACCTTGGGCAGATAGCCGCGCTCGACGACCAGGGCCGAAAGGTCCGCGTTGTCCACGATGTAGCGCAGTTCCTCTTCCACGTAGCGGAAGTTGATGTTGATCGGCACCATCCGCGCCTTGAACGCGCCGATCATCGCCTCCATCCACTCGGCGCGGTTGCGCGAGTAGATGCCGATGTGCGCGCCCACCGGCAGACCCGCCGAGGCGAAGGCGTGTGCGGCACGGTTGGCCCGCTCGTCCAGTTCGCGATAGGTCAGCCGTACCTCGCCCGCGACCAGCGCGAGCCGGTCCGGACACGCGTCGACCACCACCTCGAAGAGGTCGGCCAGGTTGAACACCCGTTGGGTCATTGTCAGTTCCCTTCCGCGACGATGCCGCGCAGGCCGTCCGCGCCGAAGACCGGCTCCAGGAAGGCCCGGAAGTCGGGCCCGCGGCGCAGGTGGTGGCCGCCGTCCACGTTGATGTTCTGGCCGGTGATCCAGGTCGACTCGGGGCCCACCAGGAACGCCGCGAGCGCGGCGATGTCCTCGACCCGGCCGACCCGCTCCAGCGGGGTGCAGGCCAGGTAGTCCTCCAGCACCGGGCCGCCGGCGGTGACCGCGCCGACCATGTCGGTGGCCACCAGGCCGGGCAGGATGCCGTTCACCCGCACGCCGCTCGCGCCGAGTTCGTCGGCGGCGAGCCGGACCAGGTGGTCGATGCCGGCTTTGCTCACCCCGTACGCGCCGAACCAGCGGTGCGTGACGGCGGAGGCGATCGAGGAGATGGCCACGAACGAGCCGCCGCCGCCCGCCGCCATCAGCCGGGCCGTGTGCTTGAGCACGAGCATCGTGCCGGTCAGGTTCAACTCGACCGTCTCGCGCCACTTGGCGGTGTCGATCCGGGTCAGCGGGCCCATCGTCGAGTTGCCCCCGGCGGAGGCCAACACCGCGCGAACCGGGCCGAGTTCGGCAGCCGCCGCCACCGCGGCCTCGACCTGCGCCTCGTCGGTCACATCGGTCACCGCGTACCCGACGCGCGCGCCGGCCGCGGCCACCTTCTCCAACTCGGCGACCGCGCCGCGCAGCCGGTCCTCGCTGCGTCCGGCGATCAGCACATGCGCCCCGTCGGCGGCGAACCGCAGCGCGCAGCCGAGCCCGATCCCGCTGCCCCCGCCGGTCACCAGCGCCACCGAACCCCGCAGCGGCGGCTCGGCACGTGTCACCGCACTCGCCGCACTCGCCGCGCTCTCGGTGCTCGCCACGTTCTCCGCGTTCATCGCCCGGCTCCTTCCACATCGGTGGGGGTGTACGCCGCGCCCGCCGCGGGCCACAGCGGTGCCGGCACCTCGAAGCCGACCGGCTCGCCCCAGCTGTTGCGGTAGGCCACCTCGTGCGCCGGAGTCCGGGGTGCGATGCCCCACGTGCCGGTCGGGTAGCCGAACGACACGCAGCACGCCATGTGCCAGCCCTCGTCGGCCGGCACGCCCAGGACGTCCGCCACCGCGTCGCGGTGCGCGATCCCGAGTACCGCGGTCAGCGCGCTGCCCACCCCCTCGGCGCGTGCGGCCAGCATCGCGCTCCACACCGCAGGGAAGATCGAGCCGCCGGTGGGGTCGTGCCGGGCGAAGCCGAACAGGAACAGCGGAACCTGCTCGAAGTTGTCCGCGAGCCACTGCGAGGAGCGGCGCATCCGGACGAACGACCGGCTCTCCGCGCTGTTCGGATCCGCCTCGGCGGCGGCCACGCGCGACGCGTACACGGTCGTCCACAACGCGTCCATCGCCTCCCGGTACAGCGGCCCGAGCCGGCCCTTGACGCCCGGGTCGTCCACCAGGAGGAAGCGCCAGGCCTGGGCGTTGCCGCCGCTGGGCGCGCGCACGGCCGCGTCCAGGATCCGGGCCTGGACCGCTTCCGGGATCGCGTCCGGGGCCACCCGGCGCATCGCGCGAGTGCTGTACAGCGCCTCGTGTAGTTCCATGGAATCCCTTACCTGTACTGGGTGGTGATGCGGCGTCAGACGACCGCGCCGGCATCCCGGAAGTGCTCGACCTCGGCCGGGGACAGGCCCCACGCGGCGAGCGCGGCATCGGTGTCGCCGCCGGCGGCGGCCGGACCCGGGTGCACCGGGCGGGTGGGTACGGCGGCGGCGGTGCGGGAGAACCTCGGCGCGGGAGCCGGTTCGGGCAGACCGTCGGCGTGCAGGAACGTGCCGCGGGCCACGTGGTGCGGGTGGGCCGGCGCCTCGCCGGGCGCGAGCACCGGCGCGAAGCAGGTCTCGGTCCCCTCCAGGAGCGCGCACCACGCGTCCCGGGTGCGGGTCGCGAACACCTCGGCGAGCCGGGCCTTCATCGCGGGCCAGTGCGCCGGATCGTGTTGCCGGGCGAGGTCGGCGAACACCGGATCCTCGGCCAGCCCGAGCCGGTGGATCAACTCGGCCCAGAACCTCGGCTCGATCGCGCCGACCGCGACATAGGCGCCGTCCTCGGTCGCGTACACGTCGTAGAACGGCGCGCCGCCGTCGAGCATGTTGGTGCCGCGCGGGCCGAGCATGCCGGCGGCGCCCATGGTGAACCAGGTCGCGCCGAGCGTCGCGGCGCCGTCGATCATCGCCGCGTCCACCACCTGCCCAAGTCCCGAACGGCCGGCCTCCACCAGCGCGGCGACCAGGCCGAACGCGAGCAGCAGGCCGCCGCCGCCGAAGTCGCCGACCAGGTTGAGCGGAATGCTCGGCGGTTGCCCGGCCCGGCCGATCGGCTCCAGCATCCCGGCCAGCGCGATGTAGTCGATGTCGTGCCCGGCGGCGGACGCGAGCGGACCGGTCTGCCCCCAGCCGGTGAGCCGGCCGTACACCAGCCGCGGATTGTGCGCGGCGACCACGTCCGGGCCCAGGCCCAGGCGCTCCATCACGCCCGGCCGGAACGGTTCGATCAGCGCGTCGGCGTCCACGCACAACCGCAGCGCCAAGGCGACGCCGTCCGGGTGCTTGAGGTCGAGCGCGATCGAGTGTTTGCCCCGGTTCATCGGGTTGCGCGGTGGCTTGGCATAGCCCTTGCGGGCCTCGGCGGCGCGGTCGATCCGCAACACGTCGGCGCCGAGATCGGCGAGCAACATGCCGCAGAACGGGCCCGGCCCGAGGCCGACGAACTCCACGACGCGGATTCCCGCGAGCGGTCCTGCGGTGGCGGTCACGGCGGCTCCGGCGTCGATCGGGTGCGGAAGCGGGTCCGAAAGGGGCCCGAAAATTACTGGAACACGTTCTCAGTAGATCTGACGAGACGTCAGACTAGACTTCCGTCTCATCCGTGGGCAAGATCGCCGCGGAACGAGTCGGCACCCGATCCGACCGCCCGCGAACATCCCGCCCGACCCGCGTGCACGACCCCCACAGGACAGGCTCACCGGTGGCCGAACCCCGTACCGAATCGACGATCACCCTCACCAGATCGCTCACCCGCGACCAGCAGGCGCGGCGCGAGCGGCTGGTGCGCGCCGCGTGCGATCTCGCCCTGGAAGGGGGCTACGCCGCCGTCACGATGCACGATGTCGCCGACCGTGCGGGCGTGGCCCGGGCCACCGTGTACCGCTACTTCACCTCGAAGAACCACCTGCTCAGCGAGGTCTCGGCGCTGTGGATCGGCGAGTTGTCCGACGAACTCGCCCGTCGACCGCTGCCCGCCGACCCGGCCGGGCGCCTGGCCGCGCTGCTGTGCCGGATCGTCGAGGTGAGCGCGGAGAACCGCCTGCTGACCGAGGCGGTGGTGCAGGCCGCGACCGCGCCGGACCCGTCCGCCGGACAGTCCCAGGAGAACTTCCACCAGAGCATCCACCGGATCACCGGCCTCGCGTTCGGTGAGCCCGGCGAGGACGCGGACGGCGCCGCGGCGGCCCGACGGCACGACATCGAGACGGTGCTCGGCCACGTCCTGCTCTCCGGCCTGGTCAGCCTCACCGCCCGCGGTCGCGCACTCGACGAGGTCCAGGACCTGATGCGCACCGCCGTCCGTCTGTTCGTACCGCTCGACACGTGATCACCCCGGAGGCATGCCGTGACGACTCCCGCGATCCGCGACATCCATCTGCTCGATCGGGACTGGTACGCCGGTGACCCGTACGCCGACTACGCCTGGCTGCGCGAGCACGCGCCGGTGTACTACAGCGAACGCGCCGGCGTCTGGGGACTGACCCGGCACGCCGACCTGTCCTGGGCCGAGCGCAACCCGGAACTGTTCTCCTCGGCCAAGGGCTCGCGCCCGCTCGGCTACCCGCAACCGTCGATGATCGACTCCGACGACCCGCTGCACTACCGCCGCCGCAAGCTGGTCTCGAAGGGCTTCACGCCCCGGCAGATCGCCGCGATGGAGGACCACGTCCGGGACATCGTGACCTCCCTGATCGACGCGATGCTCGCCGGCGGGCGCAGCGCGGAGTTGGTCCGCGCCTTCTCCGCGCCGCTGCCGATGACGCTGATCGGCGAACTGCTCGGGGTCGGCGCCGAACACCGCGACCAACTCCAGCACTGGGCCGACGTGATGGTGATGCTCTCCGACGGCGGCGAACTCAGCCACAAGGCCGGCGAGGCGTTCACCGAATACGTCGCCTACACGACGCGGGTGATCGAGGACCGGCGCAAGACCCCCTCCGACGACCTGATCGGGATCCTGGTCGACGCCGAGATCGACGGCGGGAAGTTGTCCTTCGAGGAACTGATCGGCGAGTCCCTGCTGCTGCTCGTCGGCGGCAACGAGACCACCCGCAACGTGATATCCGGCGGCATCGCCGCACTGCTGGCCGACCCCGGGCAACTGTCCCGATTGCGCGAGGACCCGACGCTGATCCCGAGCGCCGTGGAGGAGTCGCTGCGCTGGGTGTCGCCGGTGGTCAACATGGCCCGGCACACGACACGTGACGTGGAGCTGCACGGGACGGTGATCCCGGCCGACTCGACGGTGATGCTGCTCTACGGGGCGGCCAACCGGGACGCCGAGGTGTTCGCCGACCCGGAGCGCTTCGACGCCTTCCGCTCGCCCAACCCGCACATCGCGTTCGGGAGCGGACCGCACTTCTGCCTCGGGTCCTCGCTGGCCAGGCTGGAGATCCGGGTGGCCTTCGAGGAGCTGCTGCGCCGCCTGCCGGACCTGCGGTTGGCGCCCGGCGCCACGCTCGCGCACGGGCCGTCGTCGTTCATCCGGGGGCTGGTCGAACTGCACGTGGAGTACTGAGCCCGCTCCGGTCCGGATCCCGGTGCGAGGGAAGCACCTCGGATCCGGGTCGGACCGCTCGTGATCCGCCCGCGCAAAGTGGACACCCGCGTATTCTCGGGCCAACTGCCGGACGACGAGGGGGGCGCCGTGAAACCGCTCGAACCCGCGGATCCGCGGCGGATCGGCGGATACCGGGTGCTTCGCGTGCTGGGGGCGGGCGGGATGGGCCGGGTCTACCTCGGCCGCAACCCGGGCGGCCGGGTGGTCGCGATCAAGGTGGTGCGCTCCGAGTGGGCGGACGACCCGGGGTTTCGCGAGCGATTCCGGCGCGAGGTGGACGCCGCACGGCGGGTCGGCGGCGCGTGGACCGCGCCGGTCCTGGACGCGGACACCGAGGCGGACACACCCTGGGTGGTCACCGGTTACGTGGCCGGACCCAGCGTGTACGAGGCGGTGTCGGGCCGCGGTCCGCTGCCCGAGGAGACCGTACGCACGCTGGGCGCGGGCCTGGCCGAGGCGCTGACCGCGATCCACGCGGCGGGCCTGGTGCACCGCGACATCAAACCGTCGAACGTGCTGCTGTCCCTGGACGGGCCGCGCGTGATCGACTTCGGCATCTCGCGCGCGATGGACGCCTCGGTGCTCACCCGAACCGGGCACACCGTCGGCTCGCCGGGCTTCATGTCGCCGGAGCAGGTCGACGGGCGCGACATCGGCCCGGCGAGCGACGTGTTCTCGCTCGGCTCGGTCCTGGTCTTCGCGGCGACCGGTGCCGGGCCGTTCGGCGAGGGCAGCGGACAGGCGCTGATGTACCGGATCGTGGCCCAGGAGCCGCGCCTGGACGGGCTGCCGGCGTGGTTGCGCGAGGTGGTCGTGGCGTGCCTGACCAAACACGCCGGATCCCGGCCGAGCCCGGCCGAGGTGCTGGCGGCGTTGGCACCGGAGGGTACGGGCGACCTGGTCGCGGGGAACTGGCTGCCGGCGGACCTGACCGCCGCGCTGTCCCGCCGCGCGGTCGAACTCCTGGACCTGGACGAGGACGGGCCGCAGGACGCGCGCGGGTTCGTGGCGACCGGCAGCGGATCGCCCACGTGGGACGACCGGCCGGCGGAGCCGACCGGGCCGACGCATGGCCCGACGGAGTCGGTCGGAGCGGCGTACGCCCCGCCGGGGTCCCCGCCGCCGTCCGCGATCCCGCGGTCGCCGGGTGCGTCCGCGTTCCCCGGGGCGCCCGAGACGTACGTGACGGACCGTACGCCGCCGCCGAAGCACGCGCGCCGGATCGCCCCGTGGGTGTACGCGCTTGCCGCCGTGCTGCTGGTCGCCGGCGGCATCACGGCGGCGCTGATGTGGCAGGGGGGTGACGACAAGGACAAGCCGACGGCCGCACACGGCGGCACCTCGGGACCGTCGTCCCCGACGGATTCGTCCCCGGACCCGACCTCCCCCGGCAATGTGTCCCCCGGCTCCGCGACGGACACCCTCCCGCAGTCCTACCGCGGCACCTGGACCGGCAGCACGACCTCGGACTACGGCACTGTCACGCAGGTCACCGTCACGCTGACGGGCGGCAAGGTGAGGGACAAAAAGGTCGGCGTCACCAAGCTGACCGGTACCTCGGCCGAGTGCGACGCCGACCTGGAACTGCTGTCGGTGTCCGCGGACAAGGGCGTCGAACTGACCAGCCATCTGACCCACAACCGGGGCTGTGTGGACGGCCGGGTCTTCGTCAAACAGCTGACGCCGACCACGATGTCCTACGAGTCGCCGGGGGAAAGCCTGCTGACCTCGACCTCCAGGGGAGAGCTGAAGAAGAAGGGCTGACCCCCGGCCGGGAACCATCGTTCCCGACCCATGCGTCAAACTGGACACCTGTCGAATGCGGAACGGCCGTCGGGCCGGTAGTGCCCGGTCGAGTGGGGGATGGCGAGTTCGGACATGCGGCACAGCCCTGAGAACGCGGACGACGAGCACGGCGCCGACGTGCTCGACGAGCGTTTTCGCGAACTCGTGGTCGAACTCGCCCCGCAGGTGCCGCTGCCGCCCGTCGCCGGGATCCGCCGGGTGGTGCGCCGTCGGCGGCTGCGCAACCGGGTCCTGGCCACGGCGGCGTCGCTGGTGGTGGTCGCGGGTGGGGTGACCCTGGCGAGCACCGGATTCGGCGGCGACGACGCGAAGCCGACACATCGGGAACAGGCGGCCGTGACCCCGAGCGTGCCTCCGTCCCCGACGGTGACCTCGGCCGGCCCGCCCACCACGTTGAGCGAGACCTTCTACCCGACCGCCCAGGAGTTCCCGGCGGTGGCCGGGATCTACGACAACTGGCGGGTGGTGGAGACCCGGGAGGCGATGGGCGAGGAGCTGGGTCCGTGTGCCTCCGACACGATCGCCGGCCTCGGCGCGGTACAGACCGAGGAACGGCTGTACCGGCACGACGGACAGGGCGGCGGCCTGGTGCGGCTCGTCCGCTACCCGGACGAGCGCACCGCCGTGGTGGCGGTGGCCGACTTCACCGGCGGACTCGCCGGCCCCTGCCCGGCGAGCAACCGACCCAACGCGATGGCCGACGGCTCGTTGCGGATCACGGCGTTGAACGCGGAGGGCTCCGCCTGGCGGATCCAGGGACTGGTCAGTGGCGAGGACCAGTACGCGGACTTCGGCGTCGTGCGCAACGGCCCGGTGGTGGCGGTGGTGCAGGAAACGACCATCGGTCCGGTGAAGGCGCCGCCCACGGACGGGTTCCTCCTGTTGGTCGACACCCTCCGGAAACGACTGGGAAAGCCCGGGTCCGGCCCCTGATGTTCCGAATTCCAGCTTTTCGTCGGCCAATACCGCGGGCAATAGGCGACCCGGGTCGTCGAATGCTGCGAACAGGTGAGCGACACGGCAATCCGACACCTGGCTATTCGCCACTCGGGCGAGCCGGCCGGATTTCACGCGTACGGCCCAGGGTGTATGCAACGCCGTGGCCGACAACAGGCGCTAAGCTGTGCGCGCGCCCTCGAAGTCGGTCAACCCGCAGAGGTGTCCACCCTGCATGGAATCACCCTGCACGGAATCATCCGGCTGCCGGCTCACCTATTCTCATCGGCTCTTTTCGGAGGCAATGCATGGCGGAGTTCGAGCCGCTGGGAAGCGCATGGCGCAAGAGCACCAAGAGCGCGGACGTGAACTGTGTCGAGGCCAGGCGCCGGGACGAGGTCGAGGTCAGGGACTCGAAGGCGCCGGTGTCGCGGCTGGCTTTCGGGGCCGGGTCCTGGGGTTCGTTCCTCCATGCAACCGGTCGTTCGGCGAACTGATCCGGTTGCTCCCGGCGACTTTGCACGCCGATACGTGAGGCGGCCTGCCGTTCGGCAGGCCGCGATTGATATGGGCGCAGGGCCCGAGGACGGGTTTGGTATCCGTTACCCGATGAGGGTGAGCAGTCCGGCGGCCCGGAGCGTGTAATAAAGCGCTCCCGCTGTCACCGCGGCCACGGCTACCAGCAGAAAGATCACGCGGAGCATCCTCTCGAAGTCGTCCTGCACGAGTTCACCTCCTTTCCCCGATCAGGCGTCCTTTCATGTAGACGGTGTGTACCGTGCAAGGGCGGGGAGGACGGCGTTGTTGCCCTCATCTGTGATTGTGCATGCGGATGTCCGCTTTCGCCAGAGTGAGTCGAGTCTGCTATGCGTGGTCACACGCAAAAAAGAACGAGTTGCCCCGATAAGTCATAAAAACTGACCTCGGGACAACTCGTTCGAAGCCTCGCAGTGGCCGCTGCGAAACCGTGCTGCTCATCGACATCGAGCAACGGATACGTACCTGTCATTATGCGCAGGGATGTGCAATCAGCCAAGTGGCTCTTGGCATGTAATCAACTCGCGTCCTGGCAGCGCGCGTGCTGTCGGCCGGCCTGCTGCCACAACGTCCGGTGCACCCTCTAATCCGGGGGATCGATGCCGGTGGGTGGCGGGGCCGAGCCCGGTGCGAAGCGTTCGAGCGCGGCGTCCAGCATCGCCGGCGCGTGTTCTCGCGACGCGAGTTGTTCGAGGCCCCAGAACGTCTCCAGGTAGGAGAGCGGGGAAACGGTCGGCGGGTCCTCCGGGTTGCCCTCGCGGATGACGATGTTGCCGGAGGGGGTCTCGATGAACAGCACCGCCTCGTCCTCGAGGTCGGGGAACTCCATGAGCTGGTAGGCGATGCGGGCCCGGTGGTACAACCCGGACTCGAACGGCACCACCCGGATCGTGATGTTGGGCCACTCCGCGTACTTGCGGATGCGGCGGATCTGGTTGCGCATGACCGCCGGGCTGCCGACCGCGCGATGCATCACGCTCTCGTCGACGATGAAGTGCAGTGTGGGCCCGTCGGGACGCATCAGCCGCTCCTGCCGGTCCATCCGCAGGGCGACGTTCTCGTCCAGCGCGGGACCGGCCGGCGTCATCACCCGGAGCACCTCGCGCGAGTATTCCTCGGTCTGTAACAGGCCGGGGACCAGGATCGGTTCGAAGTTGCGGATGACCGTGGCCGAGGACTCGTAGCCGAGGAAGACCTTCGCCTCCGCGGTGAGGATGTTCCGGTAGGCGTACCACCAACTGCGCTGCTTCGACGCCCTGGCCATGTCGATGAACTCGGCGACCCGGGCCGGCTCCACCACGCCGTAGTGCTGGAGCAGGGCCTTGAGGTCGGTGGTCGAGATGTTGACCTGACCGGTTTCGATCCGGATCAGCTTGGAGAGCGACCAATCCATCTCCAGCGCAACGTCCCGTTGGATGTAACCGCAGGCCTCGCGCGTCTGCCGAAGCAGGGCGCGGAGCCTGCGTCCCTGGAACATCGGGTCCCGTGTACCCATCGGCCGCCCCCCAAAGGTTGTCGGCAGCGATCTCGCATCCAGCGAGGGCGCAGAACGGGTGGTGCACAAATGCCACCCGGAGAACAGCATCGCGTCGAATCGGCCGACGCGACAAGCCCTCACCGAGGTCCGAAGCGTGCGGATCCGGCGCCTGGTCGGTGGACGCGGCGCCGGATCCGGGGATGTTCGCGCAAGGGGGTCGAGCGGGGCCCGCGGGGACGATCAGCCTTCCAGTGCGAAGGACTCGGCGCCGTCGGGGCCGACCGGCTTCGAACCCTGGAGGGTCACCCGCTGCATGGAACGGCGCATGCCCGGCGGCACGTCGGTGGGTACGAGGTGCACCGTCGCGCGGTTGTCCCAGAACGCGATGCTGCCCGGTTGCCACCGGAAGCGCACGCTGAACTCCGCGTCGGCGATGTGCGCGTAGAGCATCTCCAGGACGTGGGCGCTCTCCTGGCGGGTCAACTCCCGGATGTGGCTGGTGAAGTTCGGGTTGACGAACAACACCTTCTCGCCGGTCTCCGGGTGCACCCGCACGACCGGGTGCACCGCGCGCAGCCCATCTCCCAGGAACTGCCTGCCCAGCTTGCTTTGCATTTCGCCGCGCTTGATCGGCAGCGCGTTGTGGTGCACCGCGTGCAGTCCGTCGACCAACTCCTTGAGCGGGTCGGACAGTCGCTCGTAGGCCAGGGCCAGGTTGGCCCACTGGGTGTCGCCGCCGTACGGCGGCACGATCACCCCGCGCAGGATCGACGCGGTCGGCGGGTCGGGGATGAACGTCACGTCGGTGTGCCAGCGGCTCTCCACGAAACCACCGCCGCCACCCATGCCCAACTGCTGGTTGTCCAGCAGCAGGATCTCCGGGTGTTCGGGGAAGGCGGCGGGCAACGTCGGGTGTCCGGGGGCGAGTTCGCCGAAGGCGCGGCCGAACGCCTTGTGCTGTTCCTGGGTCAGGTGCTGGTCGCGGAAGAACACCACCTTCCACTTCAGCCAGATCGCCCGGATCTCGGCGACCAACTCGGCGCTCAGCGGCCGGGACAGGTCGACGCCGAAGATCTCGGCGCCGATGTGCCCGGCCATCGGCCGCACTTGGAGGCCGAGCGCGGCGGCCGTGGCGGGGGTGGGGTCCTCGTACGTGGGCTGGTCGATGATGCTCGTCATGGCCGAACCTCCTGAGCCGAAGCGAGGTCCCGTGGCGGGACCGCTATGCGGATGGGTCGAGCGCGGCCGCGGTCCGGGCGGAGACCGGGGCCAGATAGAGCGCGACGGCGGTGTCGGTCAAACCCGCCAGGAAGAGCTCCCGAGCGGTCGGGGTGTGCCGGCCGGGGTGGTGCAGCGCCATCTCGCGGTCGGCGAGGGCGTGGGTGAGGTAGGACGACATCAACAGCCAGCGGTCGTCGCGCAGTTGCGCGGGCAACTCGGCGAGCAGGCCGAGCATGCGCTCGCGCACGGTGTGGATGCCGCGCGTCCACTCCTCGCGGGCGAGATCGCGGATGGCGGTGCCCTCCAGGAAGGCCGCGTGCACACAAAAGCGCAGATACCAACTGGGCTTGCCGACCTCGCCGAGGGTGTCGGCGAGGGGGTACAGGAACGCCTCGACCAGGCCCCGGGCGTCGTATCCGCGTCCGGTGGCGTCGAGTTCGTCCAGCATCGCCAGGCGCCGCGCGTTCACCGGCTCCATCCGATGCCGGAAGACCGCGTCCACCAGGGCCTCCTTCGACCCGAAGTGGTAGCGCGCGGCGGCGGTGTTGCGCTGCCCGGCCTGGGCGCCGATCTCGCGCAGCGAGACCCCGTTGATGCCGCGTTCGGCGAACAGCCGCTCCGCCGCCTCGATCATCAAAAGGCGTGCGCCGGCGCCGCGGTCCGACGCCGAAGCGCCGTGCGTCCCTGTCATGGCCGCACGTTAAACCGCGTGGGTTGATAACTCAAGTGGGTTAATCGAATCCGCTCGCCGTATCCCCGTCGGATCCGCCCGTCGTACCGGGCCCGCCGCACCCCGGCGGCGGGCGCTCAGGAGTGCATCAGGCAGTACAACTGGTGCCCCGCGTGGTGCAGATCGCGGGCGAACTTGGTCCAGTCGTGCAACATCCGATACAGCAGATACGCGTCGCGTGGCACCCGACGATCCGGGAACGTCGACCAGATGAAGGCCGCCGCGCCCAACTCCTCCTCGGTCGCGTTGCGCAGCACGTCCATCAGCATCGGCGGCAACTGCATCACCGCGTGCGCGGGATGCAGCACGACCAGCTCGAGCGGTGGCGTCGCGTCGGGCGGGGTGTCCCCGAGCAGCGACAACACCATCGCGCTGACCGTCTCCGGCTTCACGATCGACACGTAGGAATTGGTGGGGCGTTCGACCGTGTCGGTCGGATCGATCAGCGGTGGCACCCGCGCGGCGGTCGCGCGATCGGGTGCGCCGAAGTACTCATATGTCACGCCCACGTGTGCACCTCCCGACCATGGTCGGTTCCGTGACACGTGCGCACACCCGTGGCGCCCGACGCCATCGCTCCCTGCTCGCTTGTCTCGGTCTGCTCGCTTGTTTCGATCCGAGGGGGATCGGGGGGACTCGTTGAAGATCGTCGCAGGTCGCGCGGGCTTCCCATACCGCGGTTGGGTAACAGGTGTGCACCACTCGGAACCGGTGCCGCGCCGGCATGCGTCAGGACTCCCGGCCAGGCGGCCCGCCCGCGAAGATCCGCGCGAGCGACATGTCGTTCAACGCCTTGACGAAAACCCCTGTTCGCACCGAACCCGCCGAACGCGCGGTGATCTTCACCACGTTCGTCCCGACCACCTCGGCCCGGACGTCGGTGAGCATCGCGTTCCACGGCACACCCTGCGCGGTCGGCTCGCCGCCGGTGAATACCCCGCGCAGCCGGTCCGCCTCGGCCCGGGCGGCCTGTTCCGACTCGCGGGCCACGCACAGCACGTTCGTCCCGGGCACGCCGGCCTTGCCCGTCACACCCACCGCGATCCGGGGCCCGCTCGGCTGCTCGCCACCGCCGGCGCGGTCGGTGAGCACCGCGGCCAGCGGCCGGTCCAGGCAGTCGG
This sequence comes from Embleya australiensis, assembly GCF_051903075.1. Taxonomy (NCBI): domain Bacteria; kingdom Bacillati; phylum Actinomycetota; class Actinomycetes; order Kitasatosporales; family Streptomycetaceae; genus Embleya; species Embleya australiensis. The sequence goes on along the minus strand of NZ_CP182422.1, from coordinate 3,154,011 downwards.
CCAGCGCGCGGGCGGTCGGGTCGGCGCCGAGTCGGGCGCCGCCCCGGGACAGGTCGGCGCCGAGCAGGGTCGAGCCGTAGCCGATCTGCCGGTCGGCGACCCGCACAGCGTTGAAGTGGTCGACCACCGACGGCAGTTTCTGTGCCAGCGCGTCGTCGACGGACAACTCGTTGTCGGCGCGCAGGCGGTACACGCTCGCCGCGGCGGGGTCCGGCTTGCCGCCCAACTCCTTCAGCTTGCCGATCACCGCGCCCTTGTCGAAGCCGCCGGAGATCACCCCGCCCTGCTGCGGCGGCCGACCCGCCGACCACGCCTCGTTCGTCTTCGCCGGATCGAAGCCGAGCGCCGGCGCCACCTGGGGCCCCATCGCGGCCAGATCGGGATAACCGGTGCCGAGCAGCGCGCCGTACGGTCCGGTCGTGGCGGTGCCGCCGTTGGCCTTGGCGATGGCGGCGGTGTCGCCGTATTCGAACCAGCCCCGGGTCGACGCGTCGTCGCGCACCCCGTCCAGCGCACCGCGCAGGCCCGCGGACCCCGCGTCGTGGGAGCCGCCGCCGCCGCACGCCGCCGTCCCGGCCAGCATCAGCAGCGTCGCCAGTGTCGGAACGAGGCCGCCGGCTATCCGCCCGCGTCGCCCGGACCGCCCACTCCGACGTGTTCTCGCCGCCACGCGCGCACCCCGATCGTCGTGCTGCACCCCACCGGACATGCCTCACCCGTGGGCACGAGTCCGGGTGGTCCGATCATACTGCGCCATACCCCCGGTTTCGCTTCCCGGATCCCCGGGAACCAACGCGAATGCGCGCACACCCGCTCCGGTCGCCGTCGACCCGCCGCTCCCCGGCGCCGCGGCGGGGAGCGGAGCGGGTCCGGATTTGTTTGAGAGCATGGCCGGGTGAGCTCTGCCAACGAGAACCCCGCACCCGCCTCCGCCGCCCTGTTCGCACGCGCCCGGGCCGTCACCCCCGGCGGTGTCAACTCGCCGGTGCGCGCCTTCCGCGCGGTCGGCGGCACACCCCGCTTCATGGTCTCCGGCACCGGTCCGTACCTGACCGACGCGGACGGCCGCGAGTACGTGGACCTGGTCTGCTCGTGGGGCCCGATGATCCTGGGCCACGCGCACCCCGCCGTCCAGGAGGCCGTCCGCGAGGCGGTCGCGCGCGGCACGTCCTTCGGCACACCCGGGGCCGGCGAGGTCGAACTCGCCGAGGAGATCGTCTCCCGGATCGCCCCGGTCGAGCAGGTCCGCCTGGTCAGCTCCGGCACCGAGGCGACCATGTCCGCGATCCGGCTGGCGCGCGGCTTCACCGGCCGGGCCAAGGTGGTGAAGTTCGCCGGGTGTTACCACGGTCACGTCGACGCGCTGCTCGCCGCGGCGGGCTCCGGCCTCGCCACCTTCGCGCTGCCCGACACGCCCGGGGTCACCGGCGCCTCGGCCGCCGACACGATCGTGCTGCCGTACAACGACCTCACCGCGGTCGAGTCGGCCTTCGCCGCGCACGGCACCGAGATCGCCTGCGTGATCACCGAGGCCGCGCCGGGCAACATGGGTGTGGTCACCCCGCGTCCGGGCTTCAACGCCGGGATCAAGGCGCTGTGCGAGCGGCACGGCGCGCTGTTCGTCTCCGACGAGGTGATGACCGGCTTTCGGGTGTCCAAGGCCGGCTGGTTCGGCCTGGAGGGTGTGGTCCCGGACCTGATCACCTTCGGCAAGGTGATGGGCGGCGGCTTTCCGGCGGCGGCCTTCGGCGGGCGCTCCGACGTGATGTCCCAGCTGGCCCCGCTGGGCCCGGTGTACCAGGCCGGCACGCTGTCGGGGAACCCGGTGGCCACCGCCGCCGGCGTGACCACGCTGCGGCACTGCACCGACGCGGTGTACAAGCACCTGGACCGGGTCTCGCTCGCGCTGCGCACCGAGGTGTCGGCGGCGCTGGCCAAGGAGGGCGTCGCGCACACGGTGTCCACCGCCGGGAACATGTTCTCGATCTTCTTCACCGACGCGCCGGTGCACGACTACGACCAGGCGCGCACCCAGGAGTCGTTCCGCTTCGGCCCGTTCTTCCACGCGATGCTGGACGCGGGCGTGTACCTGCCGCCGAGCGCCTTCGAGGCGTGGTTCCTCTCGGCCGCCCACGACGACGCGGCCGTGAACCGTATCCTCGACGCGCTGCCGGCCGCAGCCCGCGCCGCAGCGAGCGCCCAGGAGAACTGACGATGGCTCAGAAGCCGCAGACCAACCGCGACGTGACGATCGTCCACCTCATGCGCCACGGCGAGGTGCACAATCCGCACGGCATCCTGTACGGCCGCCTGCCCGACTACCACCTGTCGGAGCTGGGCCTGAAGATGGCCGAGCGGGTGGCCGACCACCTGGCCGGGCGCGACATCACGCATGTGGTGTCCTCGCCGCTGGAGCGCGCCCAGGAGACCGCCGCGCCGATCGCCGGCCGGCACTCCCTGGAGATCGCCACCGACGAACGCCTGATCGAGGCGGAGAACATCTTCCAGGGCAAGACCTTCGGGGTCGGCGACGGTTCGCTGCGCAACCCGGGGCACTGGAAGCACCTCACCAACCCGTTCAAGCCCTCGTGGGGCGAGCCGTACATCGAGCAGGTGGTGCGGATGATGGGCGCGCTCGGTGCGGCCCGGGACGCCGCGCGCGGGCACGAGGCGGTGTGCGTGAGCCACCAGCTGCCGATCTGGGTGACCCGCTCGTTCGTCGAGCGGCGGCGCCTGTGGCACGACCCGCGCAACCGGCAGTGCTCGCTCGCCTCGCTCACCACGTTCACCTACGAGGGCGACAAGATCGTCTCCGTCGGCTACAGCGAGCCCGCTCGCGACCTGCTGCCGGCCAAGCTCGCGGGCAAGAAGCAAAACAAGAGCTTCGGGGCATAGCCACCTATTTATTTGGGACGAATCGGGATGATTTAAAGCGGTGTCGGCGGCACGACGGACCCCGAGTGGAGCGGTCGTGAGGGCATGCGAAACTTTTCACATGCTCACACGCCGCCTCCCTCGTCGTGCCGCACTGCTCACCGCCGCGGCCCTGCTCGCCCTCACCGGTTGTGGCGGGATGAGCGCCGGCGGCAAGAGCAGCGGTGGCGACGGCAAGGGCTATGTCGACAACGACAGCAGCGGCATCGCGCGGGCGAAGCAGGGCGAGCGCAAGTCGGCCCCCAAGGTCGCCGGCAAGACGCTGGAGGGCAGGGACATCAGCCTCGCCGACTTCAAGGGCAAGGTCGTGGTCCTGAACGTGTGGGGCTCGTGGTGCCCGCCGTGTCGGGCCGAGGCCGCCGACTTCCAGCAAGCGCACACCGAGAACGCCGACAAGGGCGTGCAGTTCCTCGGCATCAACACCCGCGACGCCACCCAGGACAACGCGCTCGCGTTCACCGCGAGCAAGGGCATCACCTACCCGAGCCTGTGGGATCCGGACGCGCGCGAGATCCTGAAGTTCACCGGGAGCCTGAACCCGAACGCCATCCCCAGCACGCTGATCATCGACCGTGAGGGTCGGATCGCGGCCCGGGTGCTGCGTGCGGTCACCATCGACGAACTGCGCTCGATGATCGACCCCGTGCTGAACGAGAAGGTCTGATCGAGGTGCTTCTCGCAGCCCAGGGGATGAACAACACGGTCTACACGGGGTCGCTGCTCGCGGCGATGCCGATCGCCCTGCTCGCGGGGTTGATCTCGTTCTTCTCGCCGTGTGTGCTCCCCCTGGTGCCGGGCTACCTCAGCTACGTCACCGGAGTCTCCGGCGCCGACCTCAAGGACGCCCGACGCGGTCGGCTCTTCCTCGGCGTGCTGCTGTTCGTGCTCGGCTTCACCGCCGTCTTCGTCTCCATGGGCGCCGCCTTCGGCTACTTCGGCCAGACCCTGACCGAACACCAGTCGACGCTCACCAAGGTCTTCGGCGGCGTCACCGTCGTGCTGGGCCTGTCGTTCATGGGCGTACTGCCCGGCCTCCAGCGCGAGTTTCGCGTACACAAACGACCGACCATAGGTCTGGTCGGGGCACCCCTCCTGGGCGTGGTGTTCGGCCTCGGCTGGACCCCGTGCATCGGCCCGACGTTGTCGGCCGTGCTCACCCTGTCCACCAGTGAGGCGAGTGCCAATCGGGGAGCGCTGCTCACGGTCGCGTATTGCCTGGGCCTCGGCGTTCCGTTCCTGCTCACCGCGGTCGCGTTCCGTAAGGCACTCGGTGCGTTCGGGTGGGTCAAGAAGCACTACGTCTGGGTGATGCGCCTGGGCGGCGGCATGCTCGTGCTGCTCGGGGTGCTCATGCTCAGCGGGGCGTGGGACCAGATGATGCGCGAGATGCAGTCGTGGGCCCGGCAATACACGATCGGATTCTGATGAGCATCGAGACCCATCCCGACGACGTCGTCCGGGCCGACCCCGGACCGGACGACGACCCCGAGCGGGTCGCGGCGAGCGAGGTGCGAGCCGGTGCCGGGATGTCCACGGCACCCGCGCAGGACGACGGCGACGAGGAGATCCGCCAACCGCAGTTGGGCGTGGTCGGCTGGCTGCGCTGGCTCTGGCGGCAGCTGACCTCGATGCGCGTCGCGCTGATCCTGCTGTTCCTGCTGTCGATCGCGGCGACGCCGCCGACGCTGATCCCGCAGCGGCCGGTCAGCCCGATCAAGGTCAGCCAGTACTTCCGCGACCACCCCACCCGCGCGAAGATCATGGACAAGTTCCAGCTCTTCGACGTGTTCTCGTCGTGGTGGTTCGCCTCGATCTACATCCTGCTGTTCGTCTCGCTCCTGGGCTGCATCGTGCCGCGCTGCTGGGCGCACGCGAAGACGCTGCGGGCCAAGCCCCCGGAGGCGCCGCGCAACCTCACCCGGATGCCCGCGTACGCCCGATGGGAGACCTCGGCGGACCCGGACACGGTGCTGGCCGCGGCGCGCGCCACGCTGAAGAAGCGGCGCTTTCGGCTCAACCCGGGCAGCGACACGATCGCGGCGGAGAAGGGCTACGCGCGCGAGACCGGCAACCTGCTCTTCCACATCGCGCTGTTCGGCATCCTGGTCGCGTTCGCCCTGGGCAGTCTGTACAGCGTCAAGGGCGGCAAGATCGTGGTCGAGGGCGGCAGCTTCGCCAACGTGCTGACGCAGTACGACGACCGCCAGTTCGGCGCGCTGGTCGACGAGGACAACCTGGAGCCGTTCGGATTCCGGCTGAAGTCGGTCGACCAGACCTTCCAGCCGACCGGCGCCAAGCGCGGCGAGCCGCGCTCGTTCACCGCGCACATCGAGTCCTGGTACGGGCACGAGGGCAAGGACAAGTCGGGCACGATCCGGGTCAACCACCCGCTTGAGGTGGGCGACACCAAGGTCTTCATGATCGCCACGGGCTATGCGCCCGAGGTGACCGTGCGCGATGCCAAGGGCAAGATCGCCTACAAGGGCCCGACGGTGTTCCTGCCGCAGGACGGCAACCGCACCTCGACCGGCGTGATCAAGGTCCCGGACGTCAGCGCCGGACTCAAGCAGCTCGGCTTCGACGCGCAGTTCCTGCCCAGCGCGCCGATGGACCAAGAGGGCAACCTCCTGGTGGACCCCAGGCGCGGTCCGATCTCGGTCTTCCCCTCGTTGCTCAACCCCCGGTTGATGATCAGCGGTTACGAGGGCGACCTGGGCATGGACTCGGGCGTGCCGCAGAACATCTACGCGCTCAAGGCGAACAAGATGTCGAAGTTCATGGACGGCAACGACATCTGGCGCAAGGCGCTCAAGGTCGGCGAAACGGTCGACCTGCCCAACGGCGCCGGCACGATCACCTTCGACGGTGTCAAGACCTGGGCCAACTTCCAGGTCGCCAGCGAGCCCGGCAAGGGGCTCGCGCTGATCAGCACGATCGCCGCGATCGTCGGTCTCGTATTGTCACTGTTCGTACGCCGCCGCCGGATGTGGGTGCGTGCGGCAAAGGGCCCCGACGGCCACACGGTCGTCGAGGTCGGCGGGCTCGCCCGCACCGAGGGTGGGGGCCTCGGCGATGAGGTACAGGAGTTCGTGGACGCGTTGCGCGAGGCCGCGCCGGCGAACTCTCCCGGCACCAAGGTCAAGGAGTGAGCGTGGGCGTCAACGAGAACCTCGCCCAATTCAGCAATGTGCTGATGTATTCGGCGATCGCCGTCTACCTGATGGCGTTCTTCGCCTATTGCATGGAATGGACCTTCGGCAGCAGCGGGGCGGTGGCCAAACGCTCCGCCGACCTGACCGTCGAGGTGCTCGAACCGGCGGCCGCCGCGGGTGCGGGCGGCGGGGTCGCGCTGGCCGAGCGGCCGGTGGTGGTGCTGCGCGACGGCGCGGACGCCGGTGCCGGCGACGACGACGAGGGCAACGTGGCGGGCGGCAGCGAACGTGCCGACCGCATCGGCCGGGTCGCGGTCTCGCTGACCGCACTGGCCTTCCTGCTGCACGCGGGGTCCGTGCTGACGCGCGGCATCTCCGTGGAGCGGGCGCCGTGGGGCAACATGTACGAGTTCTCCACGTCGGTCGCGCTGATGGTGGTCACCGCGTTCCTGGCGCTGCTGTGGAAGTACCCGGTGCGCTGGCTGGGCCTGTTCGTCACGCTGCCGGTGCTCACCACGCTGGGCGTGGCGGTGACGGTGCTGTACACCGACTCCGAGCAGCTGGTCCCGGCGCTGGACTCGTACTGGTTGTGGATCCACGTCGCGTCCGCGATCGTGTCGTTCGGCGCCTTCCACATCGGCGCGCTCGCCTCGATCCTGTTCCTGTTCAAGCAGCGCTACGAGCGCCGGCAGGCCGACCCGGCCGACACCAAGCGGGGCCGCTTCGACGACCAACTGGCCCGCCTGCCCAGCGCGTCGTCGCTGGACAAGACCGCCTACCGGGTCAACGCGATCATCTTCCCGCTATGGACGTTCGCGATCGTGTGCGGCGCGATCTGGGCGGAGAACGCGTGGGGCCGCTACTGGGGCTGGGACCCCAAGGAGGTCTGGTCCTTCATCACGTGGGTGGCCTACGCGGCCTACCTGCACGCGCGTGCCACGGCCGGCTGGAAGGGCTCGAAGGCGGCGGTGGTCTCGCTGGTGGCCTTCTCGTGCTTCCTGTTCAACTACTACGGGGTCAACATCTTCGTGAACGGGCTGCACTCGTACGCGGGCGTGTGATTCGCGAATTCCCTGTCGGGTCCGCCCCGTTGCCCCGGTCGGGGCGACGGGGCGGACCCGTTTCGGCGTTCGCCGCACCCTTCGCACCTTCGGAACTGGCCGATTTCGCCGGTGTCCGGATGGTCACCCAGCGCTATGGTGGCGACCATGGCAGTGGACGAATACCCGGAAAGTGCCCAAGCCGCTCCCACTCCCGAGGAAGTCGGCGCCTCCTACGACGAGTTCGGCGACCTGTACGGGCTGATCCTCGGCGACGCCGCCATCCACGTGGGCATGTGGGTGACGCCGGGCGCACGGACTCGCGCCGCCGGCTTGACCGACCTGGCCAACCTCGCCATGGATCGGCAGACCGACCACTACATCGCCGCCCTGGACCTCGGGCCGGACGACCACCTGCTCGACATCGGCTGCGGCACCGGCGGCCCGGCCCTGCGGGCCGCGCGCGCCGGGGGCCCGGGTCACCGGCATCACCGTCAGCGGCTCCCAGGTGGAACTGTGCCGGGCCCGTGCCGACGAGGCGGGACTCGCCGACCGGGTGGGCTTCGCCCTCGCCGACGCGATGGATCTCGGCAAGGAATACGAGGACGAGTCGTACGACGCCGCCTGGGCCATCGACTCGTTCGCCCACATGGACAATCGCCTCGCCGTGCTGCGCCAGGCGTGGCGCGTACTGCGTCCCGGCGGACGGCTGCTGTTCACCGAATTCACCAAGCGCGGCGAGCCGACCCCGGAGCACCTGGCCGTATGGCGCGCGGTGTGGACGTCCCCGCCGCCCCAGACACCCGCCGCCCTGCTCGAACGGGTCACCACCGAGGCCGGATTCCACCTCGAACGCCTCGAGAACCACACCGACAGCTTCGTGGTCACCGGCGACCTGATGGACATCTTCTACCGCGAGCACCACGAGCGGATCCTGGCCCGATACGGCGCGGAGACGACCGCGAACATGGACGCGGCGATGCCGAAGCTGCGCGAGTTGATCAACGAATACATGGGCTACTTCGTCTTCGTGGTCCGCAAGCCGAACTGACGCGGGCGGCCGGCCCGCCCACCACTGCGCTCGTCGCGTGTGCCTCCTATCCTGGCCCGGTGGCGGTATCACTCACCGCCGGGGAGGGGGGAGCATGTCATCCCGCATATCCATATCGGGAGTTCGCGACGCGGTCCTGATCACCGGTGTGCTGATCGGCGCCATCTGGGTGGTCCAGGTGATCAACTACGCGACCGACGACTCGCTGCTGACGCACGGGGTGACACCGCGGCGGGCGGACGAACTGCCCGACATCCTCACCGCGCCGTTCCTGCACTTCGGGATCGGGCACATCGTGTCCAACACGTTTCCGCTGATGCTGCTCGGCTTCCTGGCCGCGCTGCGGGGAGTCGCCCGGTTCCTGACCGTGCTCCTCGTGATCACGGTGGTCGGTGGGCTGGGGGTGTGGCTCACCTCGCCGTCGGGGTCGAACTCGGCGGGCGCGAGCATCCTGGTCTTCGGCCTGTTCGGGTACCTGGTCGTGCGCGGCTTCGCCGATCGACGCGTGCTCGACGTGCTGATCGGCTTCGCGGTAGTGGCCCTGTACGGCAGCTCGTTCGCGATCGGGATCCTCCCGGTAGCGGAGGGCGTCTCATGGCAGGGCCACCTGTTCGGCCTGATCGGCGGAGCGATCGCGGCAGTAGCACTACGCCGCCGCCCCACCGACCGCCGCGACCCGTCGCAACCTTCGCTCGACGGCTTGCCGACCATTTGACCGGCGCTGCCGACGCGAGCAGCTCTCCGCGAGCCGAGGCGGCTGTCGTCGCCGCCTCCGGCTACGGACGCAGGCCCCGGATGCCCAGGTCCAGCAGGGCACAGACGAACAGGGCGATGCCGATGAAGCCGTTCGTGGTGAAGAAGGCCCGGTTGAGTTTGCTCAGGTCGTTCGGCTTGAGCAGGCTGTGTTCGTAGACGAAGGCCGCCGCCACGATCAGCAGCCCCAGCCACCAGAAGAAGCCCGCGCCGGTAAGGGCGCCGAACCAGACGAGCAGCAGCGTGGTCACCACATGGCTGACCTTGGAGGCGTTCAGCGCGGCGGCGATGCCCCACTTGGCCGGCACGCTCTTGACGCCGTGCGCGCGGTCGGCGGCGACGTCCTGGCAGCCGAAGATCAGGTCGAAGCCGCCGATCCAGGTGCCCACGGCCAGGCCCAGGACCACCGCCTCCCACGACCACGAGCCGGTGATCGCCAACCACGCGCCGACCGGGCCGATCGCCTGCGCGATGCCCAGGATCGCGTGCGGGACGTTGGTGAAACGTTTGCCGTACGGGTAGATCACCATCGGGATCACCGCCACCGGCGCGAGCGCCAGGCACAGCGGGTTCAGCAGCGCGGCGGCCAGCAGGTAGAAGAACAGCGCGACCAGCGCGCCGACCCACGCGGTGCGTACCGAGACCGCGCCGGTGACCAACTCCCGCGTGGCGGTGCGCGGATTGCGCGCGTCGATCTCCCGGTCGATGATCCGGTTGCAGGCCATCGCGAACGTGCGCAGCCCGACCATCGCCACGGTGACCAGGAACAGCTCCCAGTAGTGCAGCCGTTCATCGGTCTCGTACATCGCGGTGAAGGCCGCGATGTAGGCGAACGGCAACGCGAACACCGAGTGCTCGATCAGCACCAGACGCAGGAACGCCTTGACCCGGCCGGCCTCCGACGGCGCTCCGGGAGCGGGTAGAGCGGCGGACGTCACAGCCCGTATTCCTTCCATCGGCGGGTCACCTTGGCGGCGGTCTCCGGATCCGACACGACCATCTCCGGCCAGCCGCCGTCGCGGATGTAGCCCTCCTCGGGCAGCTTGCGGGTCGCGTCGATGCCCGCCTTGCCGCCCCAGAACTGTTGGTAGGACGCGTGGTCGAGGTGGTCCACGGGCCCCTCGACCAGCATCAGGTCGCGCGCGTAGTCGGTGTTGCCGAACGCCCGCCACGCGACCTCGTGGTAGTCGTGCACGTCGCAGTCGGCATCCACCACCACGATCAGCTTGGTCAGCGACATCATGTGCGCGCCCCAGATGGCGCTCATCACCTTCTGCGCGTGCTTGGGGTACTTCTTGTCGATCGAGACGATCGCGCAGTTGTGGAAGCCGCCCGCCTCGGGCAGGTCGTAGTCCACGATGTCCGGCACGATGATCTTGAGCAGCGGCAGGAAGAACCGCTCGGTCGCCTTGCCCAGCGGCCCGTCCTCGGTCGGCGGCCGGCCCACCACGATCGACTGGAGCAGGGGCTTCTCGCGCATCGTCACGCAGTCGATGGTCAGCGCCGGGAACGGCTCCTGCGGGGTGTAGAAGCCGGTGTGGTCGCCGAAGGGGCCCTCGGGCAACATCTCGCCCGGGGTCAACCAGCCCTCGAGCACCACCTCGGCCTCGGCCGGGACCTGGAGCGGCACGCTCACGCAGTCGACCATCTCGATCCGCTTGCCGCCGATGAAGCCGGCGAACAGGTACTCGTCGATGTCCCCGGGCAGCGGCGCGGTGGACGCGTACGTCACCGCCGGCGGGCACCCGAACGCGATCGCCACCGGCAGTCGCTCACCGCGCTTGGCGGCCACCTGGTAGTGGTTGCGGCTGTCCTTGTGGATCTGCCAGTGCATCCCGATCGTGCGCTTGTCGTGCCGCTGGAGCCGGTACAGCCCCAGGTTGCGCACGCCTGTGTCGGGGTCCTTGGTGTGGGTCAGGCCCAGGTTGTAGAACGAACCGCCGTCCTCGGGCCAGGTGAACAGCGCCGGGATGGTGTCCAGGTCGACCTCGTCGCCCTTGTACACCACCTGCTGGCACGGCGCGTCCTTGATCTTCTTCGGCGGAATGTGCGCGACCGCGCCGAGCTTGCCGAACGCCTCGCGGATCCCGCCGAAACCCTGCGGCAGTTCGGGCTTGAGCAGGCCGCCGATCTTCTCCGACAACTCGTCGTAGCTCTTCAGCCCGAGCGCCATCAGCATGCGCTCGTCGGTGCCGTAGACGTTCATCGCCAGCGGCATCGAACTGCCCTTGACGTTCTCGAAGAGCAGCGCCGGGCCCTTGGCCTTGTTCACCCGATCGGTGATCTCGCCGACCTCGAGATGTGGATCGACCTCGGCGCGCACGCGCTTGAGGTCACCGCGCTTCTCCAGTGCCTTCAGGAAAGCGCGCAAGGTCCCGTATGCCATGCGTGCCAGTATCCGATACGGACTCGCCGGACCCGCACGCGCACCCGCCCGCTCGGGCTACGTTGGTGCCTTCGTGCCGGGCAGGGACGGGCAGGGAGGGGTACATGCTCACGGTCGCTTCGGAATTGCGTTCGGTGGTCGTTCACGCCGTCGGGGCGGTATGCGTACGAAATTGCGAGGTGGACCTGCCGGCGGAGGCGTCGGGGCCGGTACAGGTGCGGGTGACCGGCTTCCCGTTGACCGCGTACGGCGACCGGTTGCGGGCGCGCGTGGTCGGGGGCGATGCGGGCGTACGGGTCACCGACGTGCGGCCCGTCGTCGACGTCGAGGTGGTCGACGACGCGGATCTGCCGGACGTACTGCGCGACCTGGAGGCCGCCGAGTCGCGGCTGCGGGCGCTGCGCGAGCGGCGGGCCCGACTGGACGCCGAGCTGGGCCGGATCGCCGGCCTGGAGCCGGTGTCGCCGCCCGTGCGCCGCGGCGACCCGCCGCGCACCGCGCCGGTGTCCGCGCTGCTGGAGCTGGCCGCTTTCGCCGACGAGCGGTCGGCGGCGCTGCACGAGCGGATCACCGCCTGCGACGCGGAGATCCGCGAGGCGATGCGCGACGTGGACGTGTACCGCTTCCGGCTCAACGCCGGGTCCGGCGCCGCGCGGACCGAGCGGGCCCAGGCGTCCGGGACCGCCGTGGTCACCCTGGAGCACACCGGCGGGGCCGGCCCGGTCGAACTCGCGGTGGAGTACCACGTGCCCGGCGCGCGCTGGGCGCCGATGTACCAGCTGCGCCTGGACGAGGCGATGACCGGCGGCACGCTGGTGATGCGGGCCTGCGTCGCGCAGCGCACCGGCGAGGACTGGTCCGACGTGCGGCTCGGGCTGTCCACCGCCGACCTGGCCCGCGGTTCCGACCTGCCCGAGCTCAAGTCGCTGCGGCTGGGCCGGCGGCAGAGCGCGCCCGCGCACGCGGGGTGGCGCGAGCCGCCGACCGGCCTGGCCGACCTGTTCGCGGGATACGACGCGAGTCGGGCCGAGCGGCTGCGGCCGACGTACGGCGTACCCGCGGCGGCGGCCGCCGGAGGGGCCGTGCCGAGCGAACTCATGGAGGACGAGGACCGGATCGTGTACCGGGCCGCGCCGCCGCCCGCCCCGATCACTGCGGCCCCGGCGCCCCTGGCCGCGCCGATCGCGCCCGGCGGTTACGGCGGCCCGCCCCCGCCGGCCGCCGCCCGCCCCGCCCCGCGCAGCCGCTTCCGGCGCGGTGCCTCGGCCGAGGCGGCCGAGGGCGACGCGTACGGGGGCGCCGGCTTCGCCGCGTTCCAGGAGTCCGGTTTCGCGCCCATGGCCGAGGTCGACGCGCGCTTCGTCGGGGCCGACGAGGCCTCGCCGGCCCCGACCGAGCCGGGCGCCGACCTGCTCGACTACGCCGCGCTCGAACTGCGCGGCGCCGACGACGAACCGCAGGACCGGGGCCGGTTGCGCGCCGCGGCGTCCGGACCGGGCGGCGTGGCGGCGGAATATCGCCGGCGCGCCGACGAGGTCACTCGGCTCACGCTGCCCGAGCATGCGCTCGCGCCGCGCGACGCGGCCGGGTCGTTCGACTACCGCTTCGACACCGCGGCCCCGGCCGAGGTGGCGGCGGACGGCGCGTGGCACACCATCCCGGTGTGCGAGATCGAGATCGGCCTCGACCCCGAGTTCGTGTGTGTACCCGCCCTGGACGACGCGGTGTTCGGCACCGTCGTACTCGCCAACGCCTCCCCCCACGCGCTGCTCGCGGGGCCGGCCGACGTGTCGGTGGCGGGCGAGTTCCTGATGACCGTGCCGCTGCCGACGCTGGCGCCGGGTGCGCGCGAGCGGGTCGGGGTGGGCGTGGTGGAGAGCGTGCAGGTCTCGCGCAACGCGCACATGCGCGAGTCGACCGCGGGCCTGCGCGGCGGCACCGTCGTCCTCGACCACCGCATCGAGGTGGAGGCGGTCAACCACCTCGCCCGGCCGATCCGGCTCGACATCCTGGAGCGGGTCCCGGTCACCGACGACAAGGACGTGCGGATCGAGGAGCACGACGGCGCCCCGCGCTGGGTCGAGGACACCGAGCTGCGCGACGGACGACACGTCGCCGGCGCGCGGGTGTGGCACGTCGAACTCGCCCCGGGCGAGCGCAAAAACCTGACCGGCGGCTACGAGATCCGGATCCCGGCGGCGAAGGCCGTGGTCGGCGGCAACAGGAGGGTTTGAGATGACGCAGCCGATGGCTCGGCCGACGACGCAACCGACGGCTCGACCGACACGTACGCAGGGCGCGCCGGCGGAGCCCAAGCCGGAGTCGTTGCCGATCACCGCGGTGACCTGCCTGGAGGACCGGGCCCAGGTGACCCGGTCCGGCCGGATCGTCCTGACCGAGGGGGTACGGCGGGTCCTGATCGGGCCGGTGACCCCCCTCGCGGTGGATCGGTCGCTGCGCGCCGAGGTGGTCGCCGACGACGGCACCGCGACCGCGATCGACGCGCGGGTGCTGCGCACGTACACCCCCGAACCCGCGAACGGCCCGGGTTCGGATGCCTCCGAACTGCGGCGACTCGTCCACGAGTTGAGCACCAAGGACAACGAACTGACGCGGCGCGAGGAGCGGTTGCGCGGCCGACTCGCGCTGATCACGCGGGCCGAGCACGAGTTGCGCCGGGAGATCGTCGAACACACCGGCTACGGGGCCACCGATCCGCAGCGCTGGGCCGGCGAACTCGACCGGCTCTCCGCCGAGGCCGAGCAGCGGTTCGCCGACCTGCACGCGCTGACCGAGGAGAAGAGTGCGCTGACCCGCCGGTCGCGCGACGCGCAGGCGGCCCTCGACCTCGCCGAGCGGGCTCCGGAGGAGCTGACCGCGACCGTCGAGGTGGTGATCGACGCGGACCGGGCGGGTTCGGCCGAGCTGCGCGTGACGCACCTGGTGCCCTGCGCGCTGTGGCGGCCGGCCTACCGCGCGACGCTGGCTTGCGACCGTCGCTCGATCGAGCTGGAGTGCGACGCCATGGTCTGGCAGCGCACCGGCGAGGACTGGTCCGGGGTCGCGCTGTCCCTGTCCACCGCGCGGCCGACCCTGGCCGCGCGGCCGCCGAGCCTGGTCGAGGACCGGCTCACCCTGCGCGAGCGCACCCAGGAGGAGAAGAAGCAGGTCGAGGTGGACCTGCGCGAGGAGGACATCGCCGCGGTCGGCAAGGTCGCGGCCGGCTCCTCGGGCTCCGCCGAGCTGCCCGGCGTGGACGACGGCGGCGAGGTCCGGGTACTGGCCGCGCCCGGGCCGGTGGAGGTGCCCGGCGACGGCCGCCCGCACCGGGTCCGGCTGACCACGTTCTCCGCCGACTGCACGCCCGAGGCCGCGTGCGCACCGGAGTTGTCGGAGTACGTGAGCCAGGTCGTGCGGTTCGCCAACGACGCGGGGCACGTGCTGCTCGCGGGTCCGGTGGAGCTGGTGCGCGGCAGCGGCTACGTCGGACGCGGGCAGCTCGACTTCGCCGCGCCGGGCGAGGAGGTGCGGTTGCCGTTCGGGAGCGAGGACGACTTCCGGGTGGTCCGCGAGGTCACCGAGTCGCGCACCACGGCGGCGCTCACCGGGCGCACGGTGATCACCCGTACCGTGACCGTCTTCGTCTCGCACATCGCGGCGCCGGGTGCCGAGGCGCCCGGGACGGTGGTGCTGCGCGAGCGGGTACCGGTGTCGGAGGTGTCGGCGGTCGAGGTCAAGGTGCGCCGCGACCTGTCGGAGCCGGCCCCGGACGCGGTCGACGACCAGGGGATCGTGCGCTACGACGTGGCGCTGTCGGCCGGCGAGCGGCGGCGGTTGACGCTGGTGTACGAGCTGCACGCGTCGGGCAAGGTCACCGGGTTGTGAGCGATCCGGTGTTCATGAGGCCGACCGTTTACGCTGGATGGGAGACACACCTCAGTACAGAGTTCCGAGTACCAGTCAGGGAGACCGATTCATGCTCAGGGTCCTGCCAATCCTGCTGGCCCTCGGCGTGCTCGTCTACGCCTTCATCGACTGCCTGACCACCGACGAGAAGCAGGTCCGCAACCTCTCCAAGGTGATGTGGGTCCTGATTCTGCTGGTCTCCTTCCCGGTCCCGTTCCTGGGGCCGATCGGCTGGTTCGTCGCCGGGCGGCCCAAGCGGGAGCGCGTCGGTGGCGGGACGGTCTTCGGTGGTCGCGGTCGCGGCGCGCAGTTGGCCCCCGACGACAATCCCGAGTTCCTGGCGTCCCTGGCCAAGGACGGCAAGGCGGCCGACGCGCCCAAGCCCGGCACCGACGAGGACGAGATGTTGCGGCGCTGGGAGGAAGACCTCAAGCACCGCGAGGACGACCTGCGCAGCCCCGACCAGGACAACCCGGAAGGGCGCGCGAAGGACAAGGACTGACTCGCGCTGTGCGACCCGAACGCCGACCGTGATGCGGTCGGCGTTCGCGTTTTCACAGCGCGGCGGCCACCTCGGCCGCCGCCTCCGCGAGCAGTCGGCCGGTGCGCTCCAGGGTGCGGCCGTCGGTGCGCGGCGCGAAGCCGCGCAGGCTCAGGATCAGTACGAGGTCGCCGTCCGGGGCGTGCACCGGCGCGCTGATCGCGCCCACCCGGTAGTCCCGGTCGGCCTCCAACTCGTCGATCTGTCCGCCGTCGGAGCCGCCGATCTCGGCCGCGATCTCCTCGAGCAGGGTGCGCAGCCGGGCCGCCGACGCGCCCGCACCGAGCGTGTCCAGGCCCTCCAGGTGCTCGTCCAACTCGCCCAGCGTCTCGCCCAGTCGGGTCTCCACGTCGGTGACCAGCTCGATCGCGAACCCGGCGCGCCGCGCGTTGTCGATGGCGTGCTCCATCCGGGCCCGCGCGGTGGGCTCGTCGGCCTCGTCCAGCCAGCGGCGGACCGTCTGCTCGTCGGCCCAGGGCACGTAGCCGATGCCCAGCGGCGGGGTGATCGGGGCCTGGGCGCCGATGTGCGGCCGGTGCGGCTCCGCGCCCGGTGCGCGCACCACCTCCGCGATGGCCACGTGCCGCTCCCCGGGGGTCATCGCGAAGCAGGTCAGCCCGGTCTCGTCGCGCAGCCGGCGCATCACCGGCCGGGCCACGTCGAGCACGCCGAGTCCGCGCGCGGCGGCGCGCCCGACCGCGACCAGGGCCGGGCCGAGCCGGTAGGTGCGCCGGGTGGGGTGGCGGATCAGCCAGCCCAGTGAGGTCAGGCTCGCCAGCATCGGATGGCAGGTCGCGGGGGTCACCGCGAGGTGCCGGGCGATCTCGGACAGGGTCAGCCCCTCGGCGGGCCGTTCGGCGATCGCGTCGATCAGCGAGACGAGTCGGTCGGTCTGTGGCGAGGGGCGTGGGGCCATGGCGGGACCAT
This sequence comes from Embleya australiensis, assembly GCF_051903075.1. Lineage (NCBI taxonomy): Bacteria > Bacillati > Actinomycetota > Actinomycetes > Kitasatosporales > Streptomycetaceae > Embleya > Embleya australiensis. The sequence continues at coordinate 3,137,321 of NZ_CP182422.1, read as the reverse complement.
ACCGGATGGAACCCGTGATCTTTTCGCATAGTGCGCATCTTGACTCGCACAATGCGCAGCCGTACGGTCTGCCCACCTTACCGGGGAGGCTGCTGTGAACGACCTCGAAACTCCTGTGCACGACGTCGGGACCCCCGCCTACGACCTCAAGATCGTCAACGCCACGATCGTCGACGGCACCGGCGCGGATCGGTTCGCCGGCGACATCGGGATCCGGGACGGACTGATCGTCGCGGTGCGCCGGCACGACGGCCCCGATCCGGCCCTGGACGGCGCCGCGACCGAGACGATCGACGCGGCCGGCCGGCTGGTCACGCCGGGCTTCGTCGACATCCACACCCACTACGACGGCCAGGCCACCTGGGACGAGGTGCTCGACCCGTCCACCTCGCACGGGGTGACCACGGTGGTCTCCGGGAACTGCGGGGTCGGCTTCGCCCCGGTGCGGCCGGGTCGCGAGGACTGGCTGATCCGGTTGATGGAGGGCGTCGAGGACATCCCCGGCACCGCGCTGGCCGAGGGCATGACGTGGGGCTGGGAGACGTTCCCCGAATACCTGGACGTGCTGGAGCGGCGTACCTTCGCCGCCGACATCGGCGTCCAGGTCGCGCACGGCGCGGTCCGGGCGTACGCGATGGGCGAGCGGGGGGCGCGCAACGAGCCGGCCACGGCCGAGGACATCGCGGCGATGGCGGCGATCGTCACCGAGGCGATCGAGGCCGGCGCGCTGGGCTTTTCCACCTCGCGCACCGTCGCGCACAAGGCGATGGGCGGCGAGCCGGTGCCGGGCACCTTCGCCACGGAGGACGAACTCTTCGGCCTGGGCCGGGCGATGGCCGCGGGCGGGCGGGCCGTGTTCGAACTGGCGCCGACCGGTTCGTCCGGCGAGGACATCGTCAAGCCCGCCTCCGAGGTGGCCTGGATGCGTCGACTCGCCGCCGAGATCGGCATGCCGGTGTCGTTCGCGCTGCTCCAGGTGAACGCGGCGCCGCAGTTGTGGCGCGAGCTGATGGCCGAGTCGCAGGCGGCGAACGAGGCGGGCGCGCAACTGCATCCGCAGATCGCGGGGCGCCCGTTCGGGATGCTGACCGGGTTCGGCACCCGCAACGCGTTCAGCAAACGACCGACCTTCCGGGCGCTGGACGACCGGCGCTTGGCGGGCGACTTGAACGACGCGGCGTTCGCGGCCGAGTTGGCCCGGCCCGAGGTCAAGGCGGCGATCCTGGCCGAGCCGGACCTGCCCAGCGATCCGAACATCCCCGGCGACTCGGTCAACCTGGCGATGCAGTACATGCTGGACCGGATGTATCCGATGGACCCGGTCCCGGACTACGAGCCGCTGCCGGACCGGACCGTGGTCGCGATCGCGCGGGCCGGCGGCGAGGAGCCGTTGGCGACGCTGTACGACCTGCAACTGGCCGACGACGCGCGGACCACGCTGATGGTGCCGATGTTCAACTACTCCGACGGCGACCACGAGGCGATCCGGGAGATGCTGACCCACCCGGCGAGCGTGTTCGGCCTGGCCGACGGCGGCGCGCACTGCTCGATGATCTGCGACGCGTCCCAGCCCACGTTCCTGCTCACCCACTGGGCCCGCGACCGCACCCGCGGCGAGCGGCTGCCGCTGGAATTCCTGATCCGCAAGCAGACGATGGACACCGCCGCGCTGTACGGCCTGACCGACCGGGGCGTGATCGCCGAGGGCAAACGCGCCGACCTGAACGTGATCGACCCGGACACCCTCACCCTGCACCGCCCCCGCATGGTCCACGACCTCCCGGCCGGCGGCGGCCGCATGCTCCAGCAGGCCACCGGCTACGTAGCCACGATCGTCGCCGGCGAAATAACCCGCCGCAACGGCCAAGACACCGGCGCCCGCCCGGGTCGCCTGATCCGCGGCGCCCGCTGACCCACGCCCGGCGGTCCACCGTGTGGAACACGCGAACGACGGTGCGGATCACCGACCCGCACCGTCGTTTCGACCACTACGGCGCGCGCAACCCCGCCACGAGCGATGCCCATGCCCCCGTGTCGAGGGGAACCACCGGCGAAGCCGCGAGCTTGCTGTCGCGTACGCCCATCGCCCGGTCGCCGAAGGTGGCCACCTCGACGCAGTTCTCCTCCTCGGTGTAGGAGGACTTCCGCCACTTCACAGGTTGGTCTCGATCGCCGTGCATGCTTCCCGCCTTTTCCTGTCGATCAACTCGAGCGAGGCAGCCGGATCGAGCAGCGTCGGGCGAGTCAGGTAGATGCCGAGTACATAGTTGGGACTCTGGAGTGGCCCCGGGATGTACACACTCTCGTATGAGCGAATGCTCAGCGCGTCGCGCTCCAAGGTCATCAACCGATGCAGGCGCTCGGGAACCTCGTCCACCAACCGAGCCCACTCTCCGTCCTCCGGGACGGACGGCGAATCTGCCGGACACTGACACCGAGTCGGTACCCGAACTCCAACGCTTTGGCCTCGAAGGCGTCGGCGAATCGTTGTTGAGAGTTGAGCCCCATGAGCTCGCGGGCACTGACCAGGGCAGGGTTGGCGGGTGGGGGCTTCGAACGCTGCATGAGGACTCCCGAGGTCTGTCGGATCCCGGACTCACGGTAGCGATTCAAGACACAGCGGGCATGGCTTTCCGGCCGGCTACCACCGATGCACGCGTTGGCGCGGAACGACGTGACGGGCCGACGGGCCGACGGGCCGGCCCGAGCGCGGCCTGCGCCCGTAGCCCGAGGCGGCGGACCCGGCGAGAACCGGCGAACGCCGCGCCCGCGCCGCTACTCCGCGCCCAGTTCCATTGCCGCGTCGACCTCCGCCTTGCGGGTGGCGAGGTCGGCGGCGGCTCGGGCCGCGTCGTATTGGTCGGCGATTTCCTCGTCCTGGCGCATCAGGGCCAGGAGGTCGGACTTGGCGTGGTCCAGGACGCCCATGGACTCGTAGGCGGAGCGGACGCCGTCGCCCCACAGGCCGATGTCGCGGACCACCGGCACGATGCGGCTGAACAGGTGCGAGCGGTAGAGGTGGAACATCTCCGACGACTCGACGCACTCCATACACTCGTCGACCGGCATGTCCAGCGTCTCGAACACCTCGCGGCCGGTGAAGCGGTCGCGCATCAGCAGGCTGCCCTCGATCACGAACTCCTCGCGCTCGGCCCGCTCGCGGTCGGTCAGTTCGCGGTAGTAGTCCTTGAGCGCGAGCCGGCCGAACGCCACGTGCCGGGCCTCGTCCTGCATCACGTAGGCGAGCAGGTGCTTGACCAGCGGCGCGGTGGCCAGGTCCCGGTACAGGCCGAAGGCCGCGAGCGCGAGGCCCTCGATCAGTACCTGCATGCCGAGGTAGGGCAGGTCCCAGCGGCTGTCCTCCAGCGACTCGGCCAGCAGCTTGGCCAGGTCCTGGTTGACCGGGTAGTACATGCCGATCTTCTCGTGCACGAACCGGGCGAACAGCTCCACGTGCCGCGCCTCGTCCATGGTCTGCGTCGCGGCGTAGAACTTGGAGTCCATGTCCGGCACCGACTGCACGATCCGGGCGGAGACGGTCAGCGCCCCCTGCTCCCCGTGCAGGAACTGGCTGAACAGCCAGGAGCCCTGGTGCCGGTCCACCTCGTCGCGGTCGCGCTGCGACATCCGGCCCCACAGGTCGGAGCCGTGCAGCGGGTTGAACTCGTCGGGCAGGCCGGCCACGTTGATCGGGTCGATCTCCAGGTCCCAGTCGATCCGGTCCCGGGCGTCCCACTGCTTGTCCTTGCCCTTTTGGTACAGCGCGAGCAGCCGCTCCCGCCCCCCGTCGTATTCCCAGGAGAAGCGGGCGGACCCGGCCATCGGCACGTTCCAGGTGTCGGCGGACACCGGGGTGGAGTAGAGCGGGAACGACGTCACGACAGTCCCTTCGTGGTCGGATCGGTGGTCGGGTCCACGGTCAGATCAACCCCTCGGCCGCCAAGGGGTTCCTGGTCAGGGCCCGCTCGACGCCCAGCCACATCGCGCCCGCCATCTCCATGATCTTGGGCTGGCCCATCAGGTGCTGGCTGATCGTGGTGAGGTCGCGCAGCCGGCGCTCGATCGGGCAACCACGGTAGATCGAGGCGCTGCCGACCACGTCGGACAACACGCCGGCGGCGTCGCGGCAGGTCCGGATGGTGTGCATGTAGCCGCCGACCAGGGCCGCGCGCAGCCGCAACGACGGTTCGGTGCCCTGCTCCAGCGCCGACCACAGCTCGCCCAGTACGTCGTACAGGTGGCTGCGCGCCGCACCGACCATGGCGTGCGCCTGGGCCACGCCGGTCCGGACCCGGGGGTCCTCCCGGGCCGGGCGCATCTCGGGCACCGCGATCTTGTCGGCCAGCAGGTCCTCGGCCGCTTCGAGGGCCGCCCGGGCGATGCCGAGCGGCACCCCGGGGAGGTTGGCGAAGAACATGCCGGGCCAGGCGTACAGGACCCCCTCGCGGCGGCGTTCGCGCAGGTCGCGGAAGCGGAAGGTCTGCTCGGCCGGGACGAGGACGTCGTCGATCCGGTAGTCGTGGCTGCCGCTGCCCGCCAGGCCGGTGGTGTACCAGGTGTCCAGGATCTCGAACTGCTCGGCGCGCAACAGGGCGACCCGGGCCTCGGGCCGGCCGTCGTCGGTGCGCGCGGGGGCGCCGTCCTCGTACACGATCGCGCCGCCGATGATCACGTCGGCGTGGGTGCAGCCGCTGCCGAACTGCCAGCGGCCGGTCAGGCGATAGCCGCCGTCGACGCGGTGGAGCCGACCGGCCGGCACGATCCAGCCCGCGGTGATCGAGTCCAGGTCGGGGTACAGCTTGCGGCCCACGGCATCGTCCAGCGCGGAGCTGTAGTAGCCGCCGTCCGAGCCGATCATGGCGCACCACCCGGCCGCCCCGTCGGCCGCGGACAACTCCTCCACGATCCGGGTCTGGGTACGGATGTCCACCTCGGGCCCGCCCCACGCCCGGGGCATCGGCATGCGGAACACCCCGGTCGAGCGCAGCGCGTCGACGGCCCGCGGGGTGAGCCGGCGCCCCCGCTCGTTCGCGTCGGCCTCCTCGCGCAGCACCGGGGCCACGGCCCGGGCGTTGGCCAGGATCGTGGCACCGTCGACGGGCCCGCCGTCGCTGGGGCCGCCGTCGACGGTGCCGCCGTCGAGCCCGGTCGGGTCGGTCGTGCGGGACATGATCGATCCCCCTTCAGTCTCAGGCCGGAGTCGCTTCGATCACCCGGAAGTCGAAGCGGGGGAGTGTGGTGATCCGGGTCGTCGCGAAGCCCGCGGTGTGCAACAGGCGCCGAAACTCCTCCTCGGTACGCTCGCGACCACCGGTGACGACCAGCATGTGCAGGTCCAGCAGGAGCGCGGCGGCCTCGGACCGGCTGCCGGGGGTGACCGTCTCGGGCAGCGCGCGCTCCAGCAGGAACACCCGGCCCGCCGGGGGGATCACCGCGCGGATGTTGCGCAGGATGAGGCCGGCTTCCTTGTCGTCCCAGTCGTGCAGGATCTGCTTGAGCAGATAGGCGTCGCAGCCCGAGGGCACCGCGTCGAAGAAGTCCCCGCTCACCACCCGCGCCCGGGCCACCACCCCGGCGGCGGCGAGCGTGTCGGCGGTGGCGGCCAGACCGGTGGGCACGTCGAACACCACACCCTCGACCTCGGGATGGGCCCGCAACACGTGCGCGACGAGGGTGCCGTCGCCGCCGCCGAGATCGACCACGGTACGAAACCGCCCCAGGTCCGCGGCGGCGATCGCCTCGGGCGCCACGTCGCGGGTGTGCTCGGCCATGGCCAGGTTGAACGTCTCGGCGGCGTCGGGATGGGCCGCGTAGTACTCGGTCCACCCCATGCCGTGAGCCAGCTCCCACGGCGGCTCGCCGGTACGCACGCCGGCGACCAACTCGCCCCAGCTGCGCCAGACTTCGGGGCCGCACATCATCCGCATCAGCCCGCGGATCGAGTCCGGCGCGTCGGTGCGCAGCGGTTGCCCCGGCTCGGCCAGCTCGAAGCGGTCCGGGCCGACCGGGGTCAGCACCCCCACCCCGGCCAGGGCCAGCAGCAGACGGTGCAGGGACGGGCCGTGCGCGCCGAGCCGTTCGGCCAACTCGGCGGTGCTGCGCGGTCCTCCGGCGAGCAGGTCGGGGATGCCCAACTCGGCCGCCGCGTGTACCGCCTTGCCGGCCAACACCTGCACGATCATCGCGGTGAGCCGGGCCGAGGGCGGCGGTTTCCGCTCGCCTTCGCGCACGGCGTCAGCCTCCGAGCGCATCGGTCGGGCACAACGTCGATTCGGCCACGTCGGCGGCGATTCTCTTCATGGTGACCTTCCGATGGAAATAGTGGTAGCTCCGGGAGACCGCATAATCGACGTGTTCTTTCCGGTCGGTCATGAAGTAGGTGACGTAGTCGCAGATGGTCTCGTCGCCCAGGAGATGCAGGGGCGCGTGACGCACCGGAATCGTCCCGAAGTCCACGAACATGGGCAGGATTTCGTGCCGAATCAGCCCGGCGACGTAGTCGAAGCCTTTGGCATGGGAAAGCAGCGCGCAGTTGCGCATGATGATGCCGAGTAGGAGGTCGCCCTTGAAGGACTGTTCGATCGCGACATTGTTGACCTCGATGATTCGCCGACCCGCGGCTCCCGGTATCACCTCGTGATAGATCGAGTCGGGCGCCGCCGGGGTCAATCTGAAGATGGCCGCCATGCGGCCGTCGAAGGTGACCTTGTAGCAACTCGACGTCACTCCGGGAAGGAATTTATCGCGATAGATGCCGAGCGGCTTGAGCGCCTTCTCCAGGAATTCGCGGTATTCTTCGCGTTCCTGGGTCTCGGTGATCATGCACGTCTGGTACTTCCGCACCTCGGCCAGGACGGATTCGTCCTTCGGCGCGGCCACGAACGCCACCGGTGAGGCCGCCATCGCATGGTCGGTGGGAATGCCGTCGTCCTCGGGCCGTCGCTCTTCCCGTATGCTCCTCATCCCGTCGAATCCTCGACCCTAGGACGCGAGGGGAGTGGTCAGTACATCGTCGAACATCCGACTGTAGTAGTGGATCGTCATCCTCCTTCCCTGGATGACGTCGGCCATGTCGGAATCCTTCACCAACAACTCGTTCACCGCGCGCTTCACGTCTTCGATGTGTTTGGCGTCGAATCCGCCGTGGCTCTTGATGAATGTCACCTGATTACGTTCGAGGCCGTACCGGTCCCGGAGCACCTGGGCCATGGCCTTGCCCAGTTCCGCGCCCAGGCCCTCGGTCAGACTGGCCACGCCGAGGATGCCCACGGGGTTGCCGTACGTCGCCATGTAGTAGTTCTGCGAGACCAGTCCCCAGGACCCGGGTTTCGGCGGCACGGCGAGCACCTGCGCCACGTCCTCGCCGAGGTTCCGCAGGTCGTTCATACAGAATTGGTCGTGATTGTTCTCTTCCTGGACCTGCTCGAAGAACCAGTCGCGCAAGCCCCGGTAGTCGTCGCCGAGCCGCGCGCCGGCCAGCGACAACATCCGCGAGGTGTGTCGCACCATGTGGTACGTCTCGCGCAGGTAGCTCACGTAATGCTCGCGTTTCATCCCGCCACCGAGCACGAGCTCGATCAGCCCGTTCTTTTCGATCGAGGCCTTGTAGTCCTCTTCCGTCGCGGCGAGCAGGTCGTCGAAGTTGCTCATGATCGGTGCTCCATTCGTTCCGGCGTGCTGACGGACGGTGGTGGCGACAATCCGGCCGAGGCGGGGTTCGACCGCGGTGCGAGAGCGATGACGAAAGGCGGAAACGGGAGCGGGAACCGAGAGCGGGAAGGGAAAACGGGAACGGTGACTAACGGGTTTTCGTCGGCGGCTTCGGGAAGGGGCGCAGCCGGTAGGTGCCGATCGCCCGGGCCAGGATCCGGCCCTCCGTATCGGTCAGCCTCGCCTCCAGAAAGGCCGAGCTGTTGCCCCGCGAGGTGATCCGTCCCGTACCCAGGATTCGACCCACGGAAATCGGTTTCACGAAGTCGGTGGACAGGGAGACGGTGACCGGCATGAACTCCGCGTCGGTGAGACCGACGATGGCCGAACCCATGCACTCGTCGAGCATGGCGACAATGAATCCGCCGTGCACGTTGCCGGCCGGATTGGTGAACTCGGGCAGCGCGGTGAAGGAAAGGTGGATCGAATCCGATTTCTTGTCGAGTTCGAGCAGCGTCCAGTCGACGAGAGCGGCGACCTGCGGCAGATCCCCCAGGCGGTCGAAAACGGTCTCTTCGACGTTCGTATTCGGCACCGGCGATTCTTCTTTCCTCGATTTTGCCGGACATTTCGCGGCTCGACTCGAGCGGCTCGCCCCTGCGTCCGACCCATGAACATTCGGCCGCGCTTGTCAGCATGGTGAGGTCGGAGGGCGAATGTCAACCACTCCGGCAAGATCATGCGAGAGCGACGGGCGATTAGCACCCGACCGGGTGAAGGCAAATGGACCGGCGGCCAAGATCGCGAATGGAGATCAAATATCGGCCGCCGGACCATCGAATCGTGGACCTTCGATCCGGCCGATTCCCGTGTGTCCGCGCCCGGCATACGGGCGCCGGCGTACGACTCCCGACCCCGAACGCGACTCGGCCGCCCCGCACGATGCGGGACGGCCGAGGAAGTGCGTTCGCGCCGGGATCGCGCGGGATCGAACGGGTTGGGGTTCAGGCGGCCTTGTCGTCGCCGAACAGGCCACCGCCGAAGGACTTCAGCAGGCCGTTCAGGTCGATCGTCTCACCGGCCGGGGGCGCCTTGGGCGAGACGCCGCCGGAGAGCTTGGAGTACTTGAGGTCGACGGTCACCTCGTTGGTGCCGTCGCCCTTGTCGTCGGCGGTCACCCGCACCGGGAACGGTGTGCCGTTGGCCGCCACGTAGATCGTGGTGACCGCGCCGTCCGCGTCCTTCTCGATCAGCGGGATCGTCTTGACCCCGTTGATGTCGGTGATCGGACCCTTGGTCAGCTTCGGCTTGTCCGTCGGGTCGGACGAGTCGGAATCCGGGTCGGAGTCCGAGCCGAACAGCGAACCCGAGCCCGGCTTCGAGCCGAAGAGGTTGTCGAGCGAGGGAGTACCGCCGCCCTTCAGCAGGTCCTGCCCGAACTTGCTCGCGTCGGTGTCGCCGAACTTGACATATTTGCCCTCGACGAGCTTGGCGGCCTCGGTGAACATCGTGTCGAATTGGCCCCCCAGGTCCTTGTCGCCGCGGGAGGAGGAACCCGACTTTCCGGACGGGGAGGCCGCCTCGGCCCGCTTGCCCAGGTCGACGAGGGTCTGGATGGTGCCGGGCGCGAGCCGGACGTAGAACGCCTTGTCGACCGCGATCAGGTCGAGCGCCTTGCCCTGGATGGTCACCTTGCCCTCGGCCCGGTTCTCGGTACCGATGCGAAGGTCCACGCCGACCGGCGCGTCGTAGATCTTGCCGGTGCCTTCGATGTGCAGGTTCGTGAGGTCCTTGTAGCCGTTCTCGGCCTGCTTGGACAGCGCTTCCACGCTCAGGCCCTCGTTCGAGGGGCCCTTCGGATCGAGGGCGTTGCCGCCGGCGGCAACGGACTCGAAGGGGTCTCCCGAGGACGACTCGCCACAACCGGCGGCGAGCAGGACCAGCGGAACGGTCAGGGCCGCGGCGGATATCCGGATCGGACGCACAGTTGAACTCCCGGTCGAGGAACGATCGATGGCATCACGAAGGATGCCTACCCGCATGGTAGGCAGCCTTGTCCACTCGATTGCGCCACGGGGGGCGGGTCGGGGCCGAACGGCGCGGGCCACACCCCTCCCCTGCGGGAGTCGCCGACCCCGCGACGCGACAATGGGGGCATGGACGCGGAGCACAGCAATAGGGGAGAACGACGTCCGTGGCTCGTCGGTGTGTCGGGAGCCTCGGGTACGCCGTACGCCGCCGCGGTGCTGCGCGCGCTGCTCGACGCCGGGGAGGCGGTGGACCTCGTGGTCAGCCGGGCCGCCCGGCTGACCCTGCTCGACGAGACCGGCATCGCGTTCCGGGACGCGCACTGGCGCGACGACCTCACCGCGTGGACCAAGCTCGACGAGTCCGCGCTCGACCGGGTCCGCTACTGGTCGGCCGGCGACCTGGGCGCGGGACCGGCGAGCGGTTCGTACCCCGCCAAGGGCATGGTCGTGGTCCCGGCCAGCACCGCCTCGGTCGCGGGCATCGCCATCGGCCTGTCCAAGGACCTGCTCCAGCGCGCCGCCGACGTCACGCTCAAGGAGCGCCGTCCGCTCGTGGTGGTGCCGCGCGAGACCCCGCTGACCGGGACCACGCTGCGCCACCTGGTCCGCCTCGACGACGCCGGCGCGGTGATCCTGCCGGCCTCGCCGGCCTTCTACGCGGGTGCGCAGGACGTACAGCGCCTGGTCGACTTCGTCGCCGGCAAGGTGCTGGACGTGCTCGGCGTCCACCACGACCTGTACCGGCGCTGGGACGGCGAACTCGGCGGCGCCCGACGCGAGGCGACCCGGTGAGCCCGACCCCACAACCACAGCCCTTCCGACAACCACAGCCCTCCTCACAACCAAAAAGGCCCCCGTGAGAACGGGAGCCTTGGCGGGTCGTGCCGGATCTGCCGAGGTGATCAGCGACCGGTCTTGCGGCGGCCGACCAGACGCTTCACACGCTTGAGCGTGCTCGACGGCTGGGCGGCTCGTGAGCGTTCCGCGATCTCATGCAGTTCCTGCATGTGGGCGCGGGCCATCTCCAGGGTGTACACGGTGTCGTCTCCCAACGAATCGTCATCAGAGGCTTGTGGCTTCCGATGCCTTTGATTCTAAGGGTTAGAATCGAAACCGTCCAATGAATTACAGGCATGACGGGGGTTTGTGCCTGCGTCATGTTGTAGTCCCCTGGCGGACCCCCGGTGGACACCATCGAATACCTGGAGGAAACGGACATGGATGCCGTCGACCGCAAGCTGATCCAGGCGCTGCGCGGCAACGGACGGGCCTCGTACGCCGAACTGGGCCGACTGGTGGGCCTGTCCGGACCGAGCGTCACCGATCGCATCAACCGCCTCGAACAGGCCGGCGTGATCACCGGCTACCGCGCCTCGGTCGACCCGGTCTCGCTCGGCCTGGGCGTGACCGCGCTGATCGGGATCCAGCTCTCCGACGCGGCCGACCACGACGACGTCAGCCGCCGACTGCGCGACCTGGACGAGATCGAGGACTGCTGGTTCATCGCCGGCGACGACTCCTTCATGCTCAAGGTCCGGGTCTCGGACATGGAGGGCCTGGAGAACGTGGTCCGGCGCCTGTCCGGCACGCGCGGCGTGGCCCGTACCCGAACCACCGTGGTGCTCTCCACCAAATGGGAGTACCGCGCGGCCGAACTGCCCGAACCCACCGAATAGCCGCACCCCGACCGGCATCCGAGTGGTCGTCGACGAGCCCTCGTAGGGTGGCGGACATGACGAATCCGGTGACACTCGAAGACCTCCGGGCCGCACAGAAGCGCATCGCGGGCACGGCCGTACGCACCCCCCTGCTGCCGTCCCTGCACGGCGACGCCGACCGGCCGCTGTGGCTCAAGCCGGAGAGCCTGCAGCCGATCGGCGCGTTCAAGATCCGCGGCGCGTACAACGCGATCGCGGCGCTGACCGACGCCGAACGCTCGCGCGGGGTCGTCGCACACTCCAGCGGCAACCACGCGCAGGCGGTGGCCTACGCGGCCCGCCTGTTCGGCGCCAAGGCGGTGATCGTGATGCCGGACACCACCCCGCAGGTCAAGATCGACGCCACCCACGCGCTGGGCGCCGAGGTGGTGATCGTCACCCCGGAGCGGCGCGACACCGCCGCCGGGGAGCTGGCCGAGGAGCACGGCTACGCGTTCGTACCGCCCTACGACGACGCGCGGATCATCGCCGGCCAGGGCACCGCCGGCCTGGAGATCACCGAGGACCTGCCCACCGTCGACACCGTGCTCGTCCCGGTCAGCGGCGGCGGCCTGATCTCCGGCATCGCCGCCGCGGTCAAGCTGACCAGCCCGCACACCAAGGTGATCGGCGTCGAGCCCGAACTGGCCGCCGACGCCGCCGAGTCCTTCCGTACCGGCGTGCGCACCACGTGGTCCACCACGCAGACCTACCGCACCATCGCCGACGGCCTGCGCACCACGTCCGTGGGCGTGCTGCCGTTCGCGCACATCCAGGCGTACGTGGACGACATCGTCACCGTCACCGAGGACCAGATCCGTGAGGCGATGCGCTTCCTGGGCCTGCGCGCCCGCCTGGTCGCCGAACCCGCCGGCGCGGTGGCCACCGCGGCCTACCTCTTCCGCAAGGACGCGCTCCCGGCCGGACGCGAACACGTCGCCGTGGTCAGCGGCGGCAACGTCGACCCCGCGCTCTACGCCGAGGTGATGGCCTGAGCGGGCGCGTCCCGCGCCGGGCGTAACCTCGTACAAGCCGCGCAGCGGCGGACAAGAAGACCAAGAGGGAGTACTCACGCATGGACGCGGGCCTGCGCAGGGAGATCGAGGACAAGGTTTTCGCCGGGGAGCGCCTGAGCCGTGAGGACGGCATCGCGCTCTACGCGAGCGACGACCTGGCGTGGCTCGGCGGGCTCGCGCACCACGTGCGGACGGTGAAGAACGCCGACAAGGTGCACTTCAACGTCAACCGCCACCTCAACATGACCAACGTGTGCAACGCGTCGTGCGCCTACTGCTCGTTCCAGCGCAAGCCGGGCGAGAAGGACGCGTACACGATGCGCATCGAGGAGGCCGTGCGGCTCGCCAAGGAGATGGAGCCGGACGGGATCACCGAACTGCACATCGTCAACGGCCTGCACCCGACCCTGCCGTGGCGCTACTACCCGAGGTCGCTCAGCGCGCTCAAGGAGGTGCTGCCGAACGTCGCGCTCAAGGCGTTCACCGCGACCGAGATCCACTGGTTCGAGAAGATCTCCGGCCTGTCCGCCTCGGACATCCTCGACGAGCTGATGGACGCGGGCCTGGAGTCGCTGACCGGCGGCGGCGCGGAGATCTTCGACTGGGAGGTCCGGCAGCACATCGTCGACCACGACACCCACTGGGAGGACTGGTCGCGGATCCACCGGCTCGCCCACTCGAAGGGCCTCAAGACCCCCTGCACGATGCTCTACGGCCACATCGAGGAGCCGAGGCACCGGGTCGACCACGTGATCCGGCTGCGCGAACTCCAGGACGAGACCGGCGGGTTCCAGGTCTTCATCCCGCTGCGCTACCAGCACGACTTCCACGACAGCAAGGACGGCATCGTCCGCAACCGGCTCCAGGCCCGGACCACGATGGCCACCGGCGCCGAGGCGCTGAAGGTGTTCGCGGTCTCCCGGCTGATGTTCGACAACGTCCCGCACGTGAAGTGCTTCTGGGTGATGCACGGCCTGGCCACCGCGCAACTCGCGCTCAACCACGGCGCGGACGACCTCGACGGCTCGGTGGTGGAGTACAAGATCACCCACGACGCCGACGACTTCGGCACGCCGAACAAGATGACCCGCGACGACCTGCTCGAACTGATCCGGGACGCGGGCTTTCGTCCGGTGGAGCGCAACACGCGCTACGAGACGCTGCGCGAGTACGAGGGCCCGGACCCGGCCCGGCGCGACACGCCGCAGCCGATGAAGCTCTGAGCCGACGCGGTCGAGGACGATCGGCGACGGGGGAGCGGGGCGATGCGGGACGGTGCGCGCGGACCCGGCGGCGTTCGCGCGCGGGCTCGGCCCCGTCGCCGAGGCCGCGCCGCTGCGGCTGTATCCCGAGCCGCGCGAGCACGGTGACGGGATGCTCGTGCCGGGCGGGTTCGGGTGGCTCGCCCCGAGGGTGATCCTGCTCGACCCGGCGACCCGGCGAACGGGCGGGAGCGGGTGGTGCGGGTCCCCTCGGGGAACATCCCCGACGTGCTCGACTCCCACGCGCCGTCCCGGCGCTTTCTCCGCGACGAGGCGGAAGGACTGCTGTATGGCTGACGCGTTGCGGATCGCGCTCACCCGGCGCGACGTCGAGGAGTGGTTCGGGCCCGACGAGGTGCTCCGGTACGACCTGCCCGGGATCGCCCACGAGCCCACCCGGCGCTTCCTGGCCGAGGTCGGCCTGCCCCGCCGGGCGGCGCTGATCACCTTCGCGCCCGACGCCGCGCCGGACCCCGGTCGGGAGGGGCGCATCGTGCTCGGCGCCTACGGCTCGCTGCGCACGGCCGACCAGGCGGTGCTGCTCGACGGCGCGACCGGCCGGGTGTTCGCCGAGGAGCGCTACGGCGATCCGGCGCTGATGTCCGTCGACGTGTCCACGCTGGTGCGCAACTGCGCCCTGGTCGAGGCGATCCGTCCCGGCCGTGGCCCGGTGCGCACCGCCGAGGAACTGATCGACCTGCTCGGCGAGACCGAACCCGAGCTGAACCCGGGGCACTCGTTCTGGCACACCTCCTTCGCGCTGTGGCAACTGCGCCGCGCGGCGCTGCCCGGCGAGGGCCTGGCGGTGCGGATCACGCCCGCGATGCTCGACCTGGTCTACGAGAACGAGTTCTCCGGCTACGAGGAGCGGCAGCTGCCGGCCGCGATCACGCACGAGCCGACCCGACGGTTCCTGCTCGACGTCGGGCTGATCGACGCGTGGGCGTATCTGGACATGCGCAGCGACGGCAAGCCGCTGCCGACCCTCGCGGAGCTGGCCGCCGAGCGCCGGGCGGACTGGGACGACGAGCCGGAGCCGCCGGCCGACGCGGAGCACCTGGTGGTGCTGGGTTATGTCAGCGAGGACGGCGATCTGCTCGTGGACGGCCGTACCGGCGTGGTCCGGCGCTGGAACACCGGCGGCGACGAGCCGTTCCTGGACACGCTCGACACCGACCTGTCCACGCTCGCCTTCACGATGTGGGTGATCGGCCGGATGCACCGGCAGGGCGAGCGGTTCGGGATCGGCATCCACGACGTGTGGGAGTCGATCGCGGTCGACCTGTTGTCGTCGGTGGACCCGCTCGCCTGGGCCGAGCCGGGCAGCTATTGGGAGGGCATGATCCTGGACGGCATCAACGGACTGGGTCCCTGAGCCGGAGCGGATCGCCGATTCGGGGTCGGGATCCGGGTCCGAAATGGGGGATGCTTGACTGGTAGTGGCGGCCCGGGCTCGCGCCCGCGGCCTCTCGTACCGCGTCCGCCAGTGGAACCGAAGGTGACCATGTCGAATCCCGCGCTGCGTTACTCGCTCTTCCGGCTCGGCATCTTCGCCGCGCTGTTCGCGGCGGCCATGGGCGTGTTCAGCCTGTTCGACATGGAAGGCGGCGGCAACGTCTTCATCGCGATCGCCATCGCCGCGGGGCTGTCCGCGGTGATCAGTTACCGGTTCCTCGACGCGCAGCGCGAGGCCATGTCCGAGGCCCTGTACAACCGGGTGCAGGCGGCCAAGGCCAGGATCGCCGAGGACAACCGCGCCGAGGACGAGGCGACGGGCGCGATCTCCCCGCGCGCCCGGGAAGCCTCCTAGTCCGGGGCGCCTGGCCCCGAGGCGGGACGGGTGTGCGCCGTGCCCTGGGACGTCGGGTAAGCGAGGTGTGGCCGGCGGTGTCCCTCGGTGTCCGCCGGTGTCCGTTCCGTAATTCTTTGCGTTTATCGGTTTGCTGTCGCTATCCTCGCCACATGATCGGTGCAGGCGACACGCAGATGACGCACGGTGCGGTGGGTTTCCCGCTCGTGTCACGTCGTCATGTCGACCTGGGCCGTTGCGCCACCGCGCTGTGTTGCGGCTGACCGCTGCCGTGCCCCTGTCGGGCCGACGCCTTCACGCTCGTCGTCCCGACCGCCCGCACGTCGGCCTTTTGCGGCCGTTCTGCGCGAAGTAACGCTTCCTCGTAGTTCTTCCTGCGGGCACTCGGGTGCCTTTGATGCGCAGGTTCACGGCCGCTCCGTACCGCCACCCTCCGTCCCCCACGGTGCCCGTTCAGGAGCCCTGCCTTGTCATCAGCAGTCGATTCCCTCAAGACATTGAAGCGAACGCCCTTTTGGGCGCAGATAGCCGCCGGCCTCGTGCTCGGTGTGGTCCTCGGCTTCATCGCCAAGGAGTACAGCGTCTCGTGGTTGACCGAGACGCTCGACCAGATCGGCACGATCTTCGTCCAGCTGCTCAAGCTGGCCGTACCGCCGCTGGTGTTCACCGCGATCCTGGTCAGCGTGGTGAACCTGCGCAACGTGAACAACGCGGCCCGGCTCGCCGCCCGCACGCTGATGTGGTTCCTGATCACGTCGCTGATCGCGGTCGCCATCGGCCTGACCATCGGCCTGATCACCAACCCGGGTGACGGCTTCAAGCTGCCGGCCGACCCGGGCAAGGCGCCGAAGACCAACGGCGACTGGCTCGACTTCCTCACCGGCATCATCCCGACCAACATCGTCACCGCGTTCTCCGAGGTCAAGGTCCTGCAGATCGTGTTCCTCGCGGTCGTGCTCGGTTCTGCGATCCTGTCGGTCGGCGCGAAGGCCGAGCCGCTGGTCAAGGGCGCCGAACTGGTCCTGGAGATCATCCAGAAGGCGCTGTGGTGGGTCATCAAGCTGTCCCCCCTGGGCACGCTCGGCCTGATCGGCACCTCGGTCGCCACCTACGGCTGGGACCTGATCAAGCCGCTGGGCACGTTCACCGCCGACATCTACATCGGTTGCGCGCTGGTGATGTTCGTGGTCTACCCGCTGCTGCTGTGGCTGGTCGGCAAGGTCAACCCGCTCAACTACTTCAAGGGCGCGTGGCCGGCCATCCAGCTCGCCTTCGTCTCCCGCTCCTCGGTCGGCACCATGCCGGTCACCCAGAAGGTCACCGAGCGCCTGGGCGTGCCGAAGGACTACGCGTCCTTCGCGGTGCCGTTCGGCGCCACCACCAAGATGGACGGTTGCGCCGCGATCTACCCGGCGATCGCCGCGATCTTCGTGGCCGAGGTCTACGGCGTGAACCTGGGCATCAAGGAATACCTGCTGATCGCGTTCGTCTCGGTGATCGGCTCGGCGGCCACCGCCGGTCTCACCGGCGCGATCATCATGCTGACCCTCACGCTCAGCACGGTGAACCTGCCACTGGCCGGCGTCGCCCTCCTCCTGGCGATCGACCCGATCCTGGACATGATGCGCACCGCGACGAACGTGGCCGGTCAGGTGGTCGTGCCGATTCTGGTCTCCGCCCGGGAGAAGACGCTCGACCTGGAGATGTACAACAACCCGCGTGACCTGGAAGCCCCCGACGAGCCGGCCAAGCCGCACGTCCCGCTCCAGAAGACGCCGGACCGCGAACCGGTCTCCGTCTGACGCACCCCGAACCGACGCCCCCGATCCCCTCGTGCCGAAGGGGTCGGGGGCGTTGTCGTGTCAGCGTCGGGTCAGCCCCGGGGCGCTTCCCCGGCCGGTTCGGGCTCGGCGGCCGGGGTCGGGGTGGCCGCCGTGTAGCGGCGGGCCAGGGTTCGGATGTGGTCGACCAGCTCGGGCGGATCCTCGATCTCGAAGTCGGCGTCGAGCAGGCCGATGTAGACGGCCAGGCTCTCGATGCTGGGGGCGCTGGTCTCGAAGACGCAGGTCTCGTCGTCGATCACCGCGAACGAGCCGAAGGCGGGCGGCACCCGGTCGGCCACCGTGCCGATCGGGGCGCGTACCAGGACCCGGGCCCGGTACTGCCCGCGCGCGTTCTGCACGCCCTGGTTGACGAAGGCGGCCACGTCCCCGTCGGCGGGCAACTCGCGTGGGGTGAAGCGCGGTCCGTGCGGTGGGCGCGGGGTGATCCGGTCCAGCCGGAAGGTGCGCCAGTCCGCGCGCTCCAGGTCCCACGCGACCAGGTACCAGCGGCCCATCCGGTGCACGAGGCGATAGGGCTCGACCCGGCGCGAGGACTCCTTGCCGTCGTGCGAGCTGTAGCGGAAGCGCAGTTGCTCGTGGTCGCGGCAGGCGCCGGCGAGTACGGTCATCACGTCCATGTCCACGGCCGGGCCGGTCGCGCGCACCGGCACGGTGTACTTCTGCAGCGCCTTGACCCGGCGGTGCAGCCGGGACGGGAGCACCTGGTCGAGCTTGCCGAGCGCGCGCAACATCGCCTCGTCCATGCCGTCCACCACGCTGCCCGCGGCGATCCGCAGACCGACCACGACGCTGACCGCCTCCTCGTCGTCGAGCAACAGGGGCGGCAGCGCCTTGCCCGCGCCGAGCCGGTAGCCGCCGACCACCCCTCGACGTGCGTCGACCGGATAGCCCAGACTGCGCAGACGCTCGATGTCGTAGCGGACCGTCCGGCCGCTCACGCCGAGCCGTTCGGCGAGTTCGGGTCCGGTCCAGTCGGGCCGCGTCTGCATCAGCGAGAGCATGCGCAACAGGCGCGCGGAGGTTTCCAACATGAGCCGAAGTCTGCCGGCTCCGCCCGGGATAAACAGGAACGGACCTTGCCTGTTTGACCCCTAGTGTCGGAGGCGTGGAAAAGAGCCCGGAAATCAGCGGCGAGCAGACCCTCGCCACCCCGTCGTCCCCGTCCTCCCGGCCCGTCGTCGGCACCCGGCAGCGTTGGCTCGGACTGCTGGCGGTGTTGGCCGCCACCTTGATGAACCTGCTCGACTCCAGCGTGGTGGGCGTCGCGGCACCGGCGATCCGCCGGGACCTGGGCGGCGGCTACTCCAGCCTCCAGTGGATCGCGGCCGGCTACACGCTGGCCCTCGCGGTGGGCCTGCTCACCGGCGCGCGGCTCGGCGACATGTACGGCCGCAAGTTCATGCTGATGGTCGGCGTGGTCGGCTTCATCGCCCTGTCGGTGGCGTGCGCCGCCGCATGGTCGCCGGAGACGCTGATCGTGGCGCGGGTGCTCCAGGGGTTGTTCGGGGCGCTGATGATTCCGCAGACGTTCGGGCTGCTCCGGGACCTGTTCCCGCCGGCCGAACTCGGCAGGGCGTTCGCGGTGTTCGGCCCGGCGATCGGGTTGTCCACGGTGCTCGGGCCGATCGTCGCGGGTGTGCTCGTGGACGGCGACGTGCTCGGCACCGGGTGGCGGATGATCTTCCTGATCAACCTCCCGCTGGGCGCCTTCGTGCTGTTCGTCGGCGGGCGGATGTTGCCGAAGGTGGCGCCGAGCGAGACCGGCGGGCGGCTGGACGTGATCGGCATGGTGCTCGCCGGGGTCGGCACCTTCATGCTGGTGCACCCGCTGGTGCAGGGTCGCGAACTGGGCTGGCCGCTCTGGTCGTTGATCGAGTGCGGCGCGTCATTGCCGGTGCTCGCCGGGTTCGCGGTGTACCAGCTGCGGCGGCAGGCGGCCGGTCGGGTGCCGCTGATTCGGCTCGCGGTGTTCCGGCGCCGGTCGTACGCCTCGGGCGTCGGGTTCGTGATGGTGTTCTTCGGCGCGATCGTCGGCATCTCGATGGCGATCGGGCTGTTCCTGCAGATGAGCCTCGGGTACACGCCGACCCGGGCGAGCCTGACCATGGGCGCGTGGGCGCTCGGCGCGTTCTTCGGGTCCGGGTTCAGCGGTGCGGTGATGGGCAGGCTGGGTCGGGGCATCCTGCACATCGGGCTGACCGTGATGGCGGCTGGGACGGGCTGGCTCTACCTGGTCTTCAGGCAGGCCGAGACGGACCTGGGCAGCGGCGACCTGCTCGGCCCGCTGGCGGTGTTCGGCCTCGGGATGGGCATGATCTTCGTCCCGGTCTTCGACATCATCATGGGCGAGGTCGAGGACCACGAGGTCGGCTCGGCGTCCGGTGCGCTGGAATCCCTGCAGCAGCTCGGCGCCTCACTGGGCATCGCGGTCCTGGGCACGGTGTTCTTCGGGGTGATCGGCGCCCAGGCCACGCACAACTTCGACACGTCGGCGGCGCCGAGGCTGCGTGCGGAGATGAGCGCGGCGGGCGTGCCGACCGGGACGCAGGACTCGATCGTGGCCGGCCTGCGGGCCTGCCTGGACGACCGGGAGAACGCCACCGACCCGGACACCGTCCCGACGAGCTGCCGCACCCTTCAGGTGCCGCCGGCCGCGACCGCCGCGGTCGCCGCGGCGAGCGCGGACACCCACATCCGCTCCTCGCTCGACGCGATCCGCCGCACCACCCTCCTGGCCCTCGCCCTGACCGCGGTCGCCTTCGCCCTGGGCTTCCTCCTCCCGAAGCGCGCCAGGGAAAACCAGCTCCCCGACCCCACCCCGAAAACCCCCACCGAAACCCGCGAACCGGCCCTGGTCTGAGGCCCATTCCCCACCCCCCGCCCGGCCCGAGCCCCGAAAGGGAGCCCGCGCCGGGCGGCGGCATGTCTTCCGCGATCACGCTTCGCGGAGTCGGGTACAGAACTCGGTCCACCGATCCACGGCTTCCGGCAGTTCCAGCGCCGCGACCTCTGCGGGGGCCAGGCCCACGGTGCGGATCAACCGCTCGGCCGGCCAGTCCGGCACCGGCTCCCGGACCGGCGTGGGATCGACCGCCACCGCGCCGATCAGACGCCCCAGACGCTCGACGATCTCGCCCAGCCGCACCATTTCCGGACGAGCGGAGCCGGCGGCGGCGACCCGTGGGCGTGGTTCGTGCTGCCGCTTCGGTCCGTGCCGGCGCCGCGCGGAGGCGGTGGCCGCCGCCGACGCCGAGCGCCGCCGGATCGAACGCGACCTGCACGACGGCGCCCAGCAGCGGCCGGTCTCGCTCGCGGTGAACCTGGGGCTCGCCCGGGTCACCCTCACCGACCGGCCAGGCTCGACCTGCCGGTCGCCGACGCCGATCATCGGCGGGTGGTGTCGGCGGTGTTGCGGTTCCTGGAGCGGGACCGAGGTCAGCCCGCGACCCGCGCGGCGGCCT
Organism: Embleya australiensis; assembly: GCF_051903075.1. Classification (NCBI taxonomy): domain Bacteria; kingdom Bacillati; phylum Actinomycetota; class Actinomycetes; order Kitasatosporales; family Streptomycetaceae; genus Embleya; species Embleya australiensis. The sequence continues at coordinate 3,116,551 of NZ_CP182422.1, read as the reverse complement.
TCGTGTTCGCGCGGTTCAGGGCGCGGATGATCAGCCACTGGTCGATCATCGCGCCGAACGTGGCGAACAGGCCCATCACGACGCCGACGACCAGGTGGCCGGTCTGCGCGGCGAGTTCGAAGCCGACCAGGTGGATCAGCAGGCGCAGGCCGAAGCGGATGGCGACCAGGGCCAGGGCGAGCATCCGGGTGTGGCTGTTGCGCATCATCGCCTTGAAGAACTTCATCCGCGCCCGCATCACGGTGAACGAGACGACGATGTTCACCACCACGAGCGGGATCAGGTACGCCCACAGCGACGGGTAGCCCTGCGCCACGTCGCAGCCGCCGACCGACACGCCCACCATCGCGAAGTACCAGGCGGGCAGACCCCGGGGAGCCTCGAGGACCGGGGCGGGGGCGGCGGAGGTGCGGGCCGTGGCGGTGGTGTTCTTCGTGAAGGCGATGGTGGCGATGCTCATGGTTCCCGGCTCCCCGATTTCGGCCCGTTCCGGCCCGTTCGCTGACATGCATCAGCCTGCCGGTCGGGGGCCGGTGGACAGGACGACCGACCGACGTACACCGGCTGTCCACCGAACGGCTGACACCGGGGGCGGACCGGCCTCGGGGCGGGCCTCGGGACGGCGGGGCCACCGGTCGACCGATGGCCCCGCCCGCGCCGTGGGGTCAGTACGCCACCGTGAAGCGTTCGCCCGTGTGCTTCGGGGTCTCGATCTCGTCGAGGAGGGCGACCGCGTAGTCGGCGACCGAGATGCGGCTCACCCCGTCCGCGTCCACGACCAGGTCGTCGCGGCCGGTGCGGTAGGCGCCGGTGCGCTCGCCGGGGCCGATGTCGGCGGCGGGGGAGAGGTAGGTCCAGGTCACGTCGGTCACCGTGCGGTAGTGGTCCAGGGCCGCGCCTTGCCCGCGCATGATCTGTACCGCCAACTCGGGGATGCCCTCCGCGTCCCACACCCGGTCGCCGCCGGGGGTGCGCAGCGAGCCGGCGCCGCCGACCACGAACAGGCCGCGCGCGGGCGCCGCGTCGCCGAGCGAGCGCAGCCCCTCGGTCAGCGCCTTCGCCGCGGCCACCACGAGCGCGGCGTGCGCGGCGCCGTCCACGTACCCGCCGCCGATCGCGCTCACCAGTGCGTCGTGCCCGGCCGCGACCGAGGCCGCGGACGCCGGGTCGGTCGCGTCGCCGGTGACGACCGTCAGCCGCTCGTGCTCCTCGCCGGCGAGTCGGGCCGGATCGCGCACCACCGCGGTGACGTGGTGACCGCGGCCCAGGGCCTCGCGAAGGATGTGCGCACCGATACCGCCGTTGGCGCCGAACAGGGCGATCCTGGCCATGATGAAGTCCTCGTGTTCTCGGGAGGCAAAAGAGCTACGACACCATCCAACACCGCAGCTCAAGCCATTTGTTACCACCGGATACCGAGCACCTTGAAGTGCTATTGTTTCCTGGTGGATACCAATGGCGCGGCCGGTCTCGCGGCGAGGTTGCTCACCGACTCGCCGGACTGCCGCAGCCGGCACGTCCTGGACCGCCTCGGCTCGCGGTGGAGCGTGCTGATCATCCTCAACCTGGCCGCCGGCACGCTGCGCTTCACCGAGCTGCGCCTTCGGGTCCGGGGCATCACCCCGAAGGTGCTCACCACCAACCTGCGCGACCTCGAACGCGACGGGCTGATCCGCCGCGAGGTCTTCGCCGAGGTCCCGCCGCGCACCGAATACACGCTGACCCGCCTCGGCGAAAGCCTGATCGACACCTACCGGGCGGTCCAGGACTGGGCCGAGGCGCACGTGGACGAGGTGCTCGCGAACCGGGAGACGTACGACCGGGCCCGCTGACCGCACCGGCCACCCGCGCCGCCCGAGCCACCCGGGCCCCACCCGCCACGCCCCCCGCCGGCCGCCGGCGATCGGGCGCGGGGTTGGTCGGGGGCTGATCGAACGGCGCGGGAGAATGGTTGTATGACAACGCCCGTCCGGCTCTCCGCGATCGATCTCGTCACGTACACCCCCGGTCTGGCCGCGCTGCTCGTGGACGCGGTGGACGACGGGGCCGGGGTCGGTTTCCTCGCCCCGCTGCCGATCGACGCGGCCGCCGAGTGGTGGGCGACGCAGGCCGCCGAGATACGCAACAACCGGATCATCGTGTGGGCGACCTCGGACCACGAGGGCGTCACCGGGACCATCCAGCTCCGCTTCGCCGGCATGCCGAACAGCCGGCACCGCGCCGCGATCTCCAAGCTGCTGGTGCACCGACGCGCCAGGGGCCACGGCATCGCCCGTGAACTCCTGTCCACCGCGGAGCAGTTCGCCGCCGCGTCCGGCCGCAGTCTGCTCACCCTGGACACCCAGACCGGCAGCGGCGCGGAGCGGCTGTACAAGCGCGCCGGCTGGATCGAGTCGGGCGCCATCCCGTCCTACGCGGCGGACGCCTCGGGTGTGCTGCGCTCCACCACGATCTTCCACAAGCACCTGGCCTGAGCCGGACGCGCACCCGGCCCCTGGCCGAACGGGTTACCGTTGGAGGCGATATGACGACCAAGACCTCCAAGGGCGCCAGGCCCGAGCCGCTCGATGCCCGCCTGGACGCGATCGGCAAACTTCCCTCCCGCTCCCGGTTCCACCTTCCCGGCCGGGAACGCACCGTCGCCGTGACCCTGGGCGAGTCCGGCGTGCGCTGGTACGCGTACGACGTGATCGCCCGGCGCCTCGGCCCCGCCAAGCCGAGCAAGGACGGCCGACAGACCCCGTACCGGGGCCACCCGGTCTTCGTCGCGCAGCACGCCACGGCCACCTGCTGCCGCGGCTGCCTGGAGGAAGTGCACGGCATTCCCCAGGGCCGCCCGCTCGACAAGGCCGAGCTCAACTACGCGGTCAACCTCGTGTGCGGCTGGCTGACCCGGGAGATCGGCCCGGTCGCGAAGACCCGCGCGAATCGCCCGCCGCGCTCGGCGATGCCGGCCGTCCCGGAGAACCCGACGGGCGCACCGAGGACGGGTCGCGGTCTGCGGGCGTCCAAGTCCCGCTGAGCCGAGCACCCGCCGCGCCGCACCCGCCGATGCCCGGCCCGGCCCGCCCGGCGCTCACGGCCCGCCCGGCGTCGCGGCGCCGGGCGGGCCGTCGGTGACGGTCAGGTCGGCCGAGAACTCGCCCCACGTCCCGTCGGGCAGCTGCCCCCGGATCTTCAGCACGTGTCCGACCGCCGGCCGATCGCCCAGCGGCAGGCTGTAGCGCGCCGTCTCGGTCGGCGGCGCCGCGCCCCACTGGACCGTGGTCAGGAATCGCCCGTCCAGGTACACCTCGTAGCTCGCGACCACCCCGTCCACGTCCGGCGGGGTCCAGGTCAGGTCGACGTAGGTGCCGTCCGCCGCGGTGCGGGGGATCGCGCGCAGGTCGGTCGGCGCGGTGTTGCGACCGTTGCCGGTGCCCTGCTCGGTGACCACCGTGACGGGGCTGCTCGCCGGCGACTTGTTGTCGGCGGCGTCGCGCGCGGTGACGGTGAACACGTACTCGGTGCCCGGGCGCAACCCGGTGACCACCGCCGTGGTGCGATCCGCGGCGACGCTGTGCACCCGTACGCCGGCCTGCCACACGTCGTACGCGGTCACCCCCACGTCGTCCGTGGCCGCCTCCCACGTCAGCGTCGCCCCGTCCTTGCCCCGGGCCTGGCCGCGCAGATTCCCGGGCGCGGTCGGCGGCACCCGCTCGCCCTGGACCACGGACGGCGTGGTGGCCGGCACCTGCGGGCTCGCCGCCGACACGTTCCCGGCCCGGTCCCGGGCCCGCACGGAGAACGTGTACGCGGTCCCCGGCGTCAGCCCGCCCACGTCCACCATGTGTCGCCCGCCGGTGACGTCCGACACCTTGGCGTCGCCGCGATACACCTCGAACACCGCCACGCTCGGATCGGCCCGCCACATCACGTGCACCGACACCGAACTCGACGCGAGCGCGCTCACCTCGACCGGCACCGGCGGCGGCGTGGTATCCCGCCCGTCGTCCGAACACCCGCTCACCGCCAGCGCAACGACCAAGCCGGCCAAGCCGATCCGTGCCACCCGTCGCGCCACAACGCCTCTCTCCACCGATCATCACCGAGGAGCAATTGGTCTAGACATATATGACACAGCGTTCGGCCCGGCAACAAGAGCCGACCGCCACGCTCATGACGTTCCGGTACGCCGGCGTGGGGTGAAACGCCGCGAAGTGGGGCGAGACGCAGCGGTTGTCGGCCTACCGGCCCGCCGGCTCCCGCAGGGTGAACGAGTCCGAGGTGAGGGCTCGACGCATCCATCGGCCGAGCGGCCGCTCGACGACTCGGTGCAGCACGTACGCGGTGATCACCACGCCCACCACCACGCCGGTGAAGAGCGGCCATGGCGCGACCCGATCGCGCAGCGCGTGGATGATCGTGACCCCGATCGAGTAGTGGATCACGTAGAGCGGAAAGGTGATCGAACCCGCCACGCTCAGCCAGCGCCACCGGATCCGGGCCGTCCAACCGAGCGCCACCGCCGCGATGAGCAGGTAGAACGTCGTGATGAGCAGGATCAGCGACGTCTGTCGGGGAGACCACATTTCCCAGTCCAGCCGACCGTCGGTTCGGGCCAGGAGGTAGTGCAACCCCAGGAGCCACGACATGCCGACGATTCCCCACAGCAGGGGTGTCGGGCGGAACCGGTGCATCAGATAGAACACCATGCCCGCGACGAAATACGGCGCGGACATGGGATTGACGAGCAGCGTGTATGCCTGGTTGTCGACCGCGGGGGCGAGCGCCGCGGCCACGATCCACACGCCGCCGAATACGACGACGCGGCCGTACGTGACGCCGCGCCACACGACGGTCGAGAAGCTCAGGTAGAAGGCCAACTCCGGCCACAGAGACCAGTAAACGGAGTCCACGTTCGACACCCCGAGCGGGGTTTGGAGCATCGTCAGGTTGGTGAGCACCGTGTCGAAACTCGGAGCAGCCAGCGGAGTGGTGACCGAGACCAGGACAGCCGATGTGAGCAGTACCGCGACCCAATACATGGGGTAGAGCCGGGCGACGCGCGAGACGAAGAATTGGCGCGGACTGCGCCCCCAGGCGCTCATGCAGATGACGAAGCCGCTGATCAGGAAGAATAGCTCGACGCCGAGCAGGCCGAAGGCGAAGATGCCCTGTGCCCTGGGGAACATGACGGCGTTCGCCTGCCCCCAGATCTTTTCCGACGTGTTCGCGGCCTGGCCGCCGAAGTGGAAGAGCACCACGCTCAAGGCAGCGACGAAGCGCAGGCCGTCCAGGACCGCCAAACGCGAGTGACCGTCGACTCCGGCACCTCGACCTCGACCGGAGCGAGGGGCCCGCACGTTCGGATTCGGCTGCGACGCCGGCTTCGTGGTGCTGTCGAGAATACTCATGAAGTCCCTGCGGTGGAGTCGACTGCGTCGGGCATCGAAGCATCTCACCGCTCCGAGGACCGCTATCGACGCGGGTCCGCAGACAAAGACGCGCTTATGAGGCGCAATCGGTCGATCGCCATCCGTCGGTGCCACCGCGGGCGGTTGGCGGTTGCGGGCTGCGGCGGATACGGGTGATCGGGCTGCGCTTTCGGGGGAACTCCCGCAGGATTCAAGGCTGTTTCGTGCAGTCCTCGCAGTTGTGCCACGGGAGTTCGTGCCACCCGCTTGAATGGTTCTCGACGCTGGGGTTTCGGGAGGCGGGGGCGTTTCATGGTGCGCAAGGTGGGGATGGCGGCGGCCCTGCTCGTGAGCGGGGTGCTCGTGGCGGGGTGTTCCGGTGGGTCGTCCAAGGGCGGGCCGTTCGGCCTCGGGGTGAGCGATTCGCCCACCGTGAGCCAGAGTTCGACGCAGAACCCGGAACCGCCACCGCCGCCCTCGCCGGATCCGGTCACCCCGGAGCCGGTCGCCACGAGTGCCACGCCGCGCCCGACCACGACCGCCCGCGCCGATGTGACGCTGACCACCGAGCGGGCGAAGACCGTGGTCTCCGCCGTCGCGCTCGTCCCCAAGGACTGGGGTGACGCCTACGTCCCGCAGGAGCAGAACTACGAACACACCGCGCTGGACCGGGTGATCACCGGCACCGACTGCAAGCAGGCGCTCCAGGGCACCACCCCGGGGGCGCTCGCGACCATGGATCGCTACGTGTACATCCCCGACGGCAAGCCGAGCGTGGACAACCTCAGCAAGACGCTCGCCACGTCCTCCGCGACCGTGTACTCCACCGCCCTCGCGGCCCGTACCGACATGCAGACCGGCCTCGCCGACGCCCGGCGCTGCCCGAACCAGGTGCTCGGCGGCGACGAGAAGCTGAACGGCATCCAGGTCCTGGACCTGACCGTGGAGGGCATCGACGAGGTCCACGTCGCCCGCGCCCAGTGGGTCTCCGGCCACGGCGGCGCGCCGTTCCAGTACGTGTGGGTGACGGCTCGGCAGGGCCAGATGGTGCTCACCGCGGCGGTCGTCGACCGGGGCGACAAGACCTACGAGTCGGCCAAGAACCAGGCGATCGACGCGCTGGCCAAGATGGTCGCCCGCACCACCGTGTACCTGCGCTGACCCGACGCGACCGCGCCGACCTCGCGCGAGCACGGTGAATATCATGTGGGTTCACGTTCACGGGGGAGTCATCGGATGAACGGCACGAGAATCCGCGCGGGATCCGGCACGATCCGCGCGGGATCCGGCACGAGATCAACGATGCTCCGCGCGATCGGCCCGCTCCTGGGCGCCTTGCTGCTCGCGGGTTGCGCCGACAGCGGCGACGGGCCGTTCGCGGTCGTGCCGAACGCGACGTCCACCGACGCGAGCCCCGCGGCCAAGGGCCCGGGCGCGACCCCGGGCACGACCGCGTCCACCACCGCGACCTCCCGGCCGTCCGCCACCACCGCGCCGCCGAGCCGCAGCCCCGAGCAGGCGCAGACGCTCGCCCGTTCGCTGGCGCTGACCCCCGAGGACTGGGGCGGCGGCTTCGTCAAGCAGAGCACCTACGAGTTCGCCGGCGAGACCTGGACCGACTACGCCGCCGACTGTACGCAGCAGACCGTGCCGCTGCCGTCGAGCATCATCGGCCAGTGGGTGCGCCAGGTCCAACAGTCCGACGCCGCGCAGCCGAACACGCTCTCCAGCGGCAGCACCAGCGCGATCGTGCACAAGGACGTGCGCGGCGCGCGCGATCAGGTCCAGAACGCGCGACAGGTCAAGGACCGCTGCCCGACCCGCACCTACACCGACGGCACCCAGGCCAAGGACACCCCCGGCGCCCCGCAGCCCACCTTCGCCGAGGCCGACGAGGTGTTCGCCGAGGAGGGCCTGATGTACCTGAAGTCGGGCGGCAGTCCGTACGCGTACGTCGTGGTGACCCTGCGGAAGGACACCGTGGCGATGTCCGCCTACTTCAGCGCCCCCGGCCCCGAGCACATGGCCGACGTGCGCACCCGCGCGACCCAGGCCGCCCGGCTGATGCTCGATCGCCTGCTGCGCTCCTAGAACCAGCGGGTATCCCTGGCTCCGTCGGATCGACCGGATGCGCGCCGGAGCGCGTCGGGGCGACTAACGTTTCCGGTCATGACCCAATCGCACGGCTTTGAGACCCTGGCGATCCATGCCGGGCAGGAACCCGACCCGCTGACCGGGGCCGTGGTTCCGCCGATCTACCAGGTGTCCACCTACAAGCAGGACGGCGTCGGCGGGCTGCGCGGCGGCTACGAGTACAGCCGCTCCGGCAACCCGACCCGCACCGCGCTCGAAGAGTGCGTCGCGGCCCTGGAGGACGGCACCAGGGCCCTGACCTTCGCCTCCGGACTCGCCGCCGAGGACTGCCTGCTGCGCGCCCTGTGCGCGCCGGGCAACCACGCGGTGATCCCGGACGACGCCTACGGCGGCACCTTCCGACTGTTCGCGAAGGTGGCCTCGCGCTGGGGGATCGAGTACACCCCCGCGCACGCCGGCGACCTCGACGCGGTACGGGCCGCCATCCGGCCCGGCGTCACCCGGATCGTGTGGTGCGAGACGCCGAGCAACCCGCTGCTTGGTGTCGCCGACATCGCCGCCCTCGCGGCCGTCGCGCACGACGCGGGCGCGCTGTTGGTGGTCGACAACACCTTCGCCTCGCCCTACCTCCAGCAGCCGCTGACCCTGGGCGCGGACATCGTGGTGCACTCCACGACGAAGTACATGGGCGGCCACTCCGACGTGATCGGCGGCGCGCTCGTGGTCAAGGACGCCGGTCTGGCCGCCGAGTTGGCGTTCCACCAGAACGCGATGGGCGCCGTGCCCGCGCCGTTCGACGCGTGGCTGACGCTGCGCGGGCTCAAGACGTTGGGCGTGCGGATGGACCGGCACTGTGCCAACGCGGAGCGGGTCGTGGACCTGCTCTCCCGGCACCCGCGCGTGGCCGAGGTGATGTATCCCGGGCTGCCGGGACACCCGGGCCACGATGTCGCGGTCAAGCAGATGAAGGCGTTCGGCGGCATGGTGTCGTTCCGGGTGAACGGCGGCGAGGAGGCCGCGGTCAAGGTGTGCAACCGGACCGAACTCTTCATCCTGGGCGAATCCCTCGGCGGCGTCGAGTCGCTGATCGAGCACCCGGGCCGGATGACGCACGCCTCGGCGGCGGGCTCGCCGCTGGAGGTCCCGGGCGACCTGGTGCGGTTGTCGGTGGGCATCGAATCCGCCGACGACCTGCTGGCCGACCTGGAACGCGCCCTCGGCTGAGGCCGGGTGCCGGGCATCGGGTGCCTGGCGTCGCTGCCGCGTCCCGAGCGCCGGGGGGCCGGTCGGCCCACCCGGCGCTCGCGGCCCCGCCGACCTCCGGCCGGCAGCGGCCCTATCGCGCCTCGTCCGTACAACCCGCGCAGGCCGCGACCAGGTTGCCCGCCTCGTCGTAGACGGTGATCGAAACCGGGGTTCCGCCGGTGAAGGCCCACAGGTAGGCCACCCCGGGCAGGTCCGCCGGGCGGTCCAGGCGCATCCGTCGGCTGCCCGCGGCGTCGTGGAGTTCGCCCCGCAGCGCCGGGGCGGTCGTACCGCGCCCGATCAGGACGGCGACCACCAACCGCTGTCCGGCGGGCGCGTACCGGCCCGAAGGCATGATCGCCGCGTCCAGCCGCCCCGGGGTGGGCAGGAAGCGACACCGCGCCTCGTCCGGCTCGGCCGCGCCGCCCAGGCACCAGGACGACTCGCCCTCGGGGCCGCTGTCGCCGATCCACGCCGACGCGCCGAAGCCGACGTCGGTACGCAGATCCGACGACTGGCTCCGGTCCACCGGCCACAGCGGCGTGGGATCCGGCGGCGCCGGCGGCAGGCCGCCCCCACCGCCGCTGCCCGGGACGGCCAGCCACAGGCCGCCGGCCGCCGCGCCGGCCAGTACGACCGAGCCGAACACGTGGCGCAGCCTGCGCAGCGCCGCCCGCCGCCGCACCCTCCGGGCCAGGTTCGGCGGCAGCGGCCGATACGGGAACTCCGGCGGCTCGGGCACCTCCTCCGCGTCCGCCGCACCCGGCGGCGACACGGTCACGCTCATCGGTACGCCTCCGCGCCCGCGGCGAGATCCGTCGCCTCCCGCACCCCGACCGGCGCCGCCCGGACCAGCCCGCCGCCGGCCAGGACCTGCGCCATCCCGCGCCGCCACGCCCCGGACACCGTCTCCACCGGCAGCCCCATCGCCTCGGCCGCGTCGTACTCGTCCAACCGCGCGTAAAGCCGCAACACCACCGCGGCCCGCTCCAGCCGGCCGAGCCGGTCCAGCGTCGTGAACGGCTCGCCCGCGTCCGGGAGTTCGTGGTCGTGCCCGCGCGGCCCCGGACGCCACGGATCCAGGTAGCCGGCCATCAGCGCCCGCCACGCGGTGCGTACCGGATCGTGGCTCGGCAGTCGGCTCCACTTCAGACAGGTATGCGCCAGCGCCCGCTCGACCCGGCGTTCCGCGCGTTGTCGGTCACCGGTGAGCAGATCCGCGGCGTGCAGCAACTGCGTGCCGACCGTATGGACGAAAACCTCGAACTCGCGAGCGTCGCGCTTGTGCACGGTGCCTCCCGCAGGTCTGCCGAGCGGATGCCCTCGGGCCCGGCTCGGTGCCGTCGCCGCTCTGTCTGTGCTGCTGCCCCACACCTGTCCGGGTAGTCGCGGGCCGCGACATATCGCCCCTCGGCACCGCATCCCCGTCACCGGGCCCGCACTCCGGCAACGACGGCAAAACACCCCGTTGTGGCCACGGTAAAACCCTCGGCGGCATTGCGGGGTGGAATCGTCCGGTCGGGGCCCGGTGATCCCGGTCCGCGCAATATCCTCGGAGGATCACATCGGATCGACGAACGAGCGGCGATGACACCGGAACAGGACCCGATCGACCCCACCGGCTCTGCGGACCCGCTCTACGACCGCCTGCAGCACGAGGTGGCCCTCTTCGCGCGGCGCGCCGAGCAGACCCGCCTCGGCGCCGTCGGCGAACTGCGCAACTCGATGGACCGCGCGGCCTACCTGCTGCTCGGCCGGTTGGAGGCGGGCGGCCCGATGGGCGTCAAGGCCCTCGCGCAGGCGATGACGATCGACTCGTCCACGGTGACCCGCCAGGTCACCCCGCTGGTCGAACAGGGCCTGGTCGACCGGGTCCCCAACCCGGACGACGGCCGCGCGGTCCTCCTCGAACTCTCCACCGAGGGCCGCGACCGCCTCCACCAGGTCCGCAACGCCCGCCAACGCCTGATGGCCGAAATCTGCGAAGGCTGGAGCCTGGACGACCGCGAACGCTTCACCACCCTCCTCACGAGGTTCAACGCCTCCATGGAACGCCGCCAATCCCGCACCACCTCGGAGTCGTGACCGCGCCCTCCACGCGGCCTCGACGCGATGACCGGGCCATCGTGGGGACACGCCGGCCGAGCGCGGGCCGGCAGCCACGTCGAGTGAGCCACCGGCCCAGCCTGGTTCGCCCTCATGGCCACCTCGAACCCGACCTGCCGACCGGCCCCGTGTCCACCTGGCCCGACCCGCCGTTCACCGGCCCGGCGGCGGATGAAGGCCGGGACGGCGGTCAACCCCCTCGCCCATCGGGCAACACGGCACCCGGCGCGGGGGCAGGGTCGGTTGGTGCGACACTCGGCGTATGAGCAGCCCTGCCTCGGACGTGGTGAATCTCCACGACATCCGCCTCGCGCGGAAGATGTTGGAAAGTGTCGTCCGCGAGACGCCGATGCGGTCCTGTCGGGCGCTGACCGATCGGGTCGGCACACCCGTCCATCTCAAGTGCGAGAACCTCCAGCGCACCGGGTCGTTCAAGATTCGCGGCGCCTACGTGCGGATCGCGGGACTGTCCGAGGCCGAGCGGGCCCGGGGCGTGGTCGCCGCCAGCGCCGGCAACCACGCGCAGGGCGTCGCGCTCGCGGCCCGCACCCTCGGTGTCGCGTCCACCGTGTTCATGCCGGCCGGCGCGCCGCTGCCCAAGGTCGCCGCGACCCGCTCCTACGGCGCCGAGGTGATCCTCGGCGGAGACAACGTCGAACACGCGCTCGCCGCCGCGCGCGCCCACGCGGACGAGACCGGCGCGGTGTTCATCCACCCGTTCGACCACCGCGACGTGGTGGCCGGCCAGGGCACCGTGGGCCTGGAGATCCTGGAGCAGTGCCCCGAGGTCAAGACCATCCTCGTGGGCACCGGCGGCGGCGGCCTGCTGGCCGGAATCTCCGTGGCCGTCAAGGCACTTCGCCCCGATGTCAAGGTGATCGGCGTACAGGCCGCGTCCGCAGCCGCCTACCCGCCCTCGCTCGCCGCCGGCGCCCCCGTGTCGCTGCCCTCGTTCGGCACGATGGCCGACGGGATCGCGGTCGGCCGCCCCGGCGAGGTGCCCTTCGCGCTGATCCGCGAGTACACCGACGCGATCCGGACCGTCGGCGAGGAGTCCCTGTCCCAGGCGTTGCTGCTGTGCATGGAGCGGGCCAAGCTGGTGGTCGAACCGGCCGGCGCCGCGTCGGTGGCGGCGCTGCTCGAGGTCGGCGAGCCGATCGAGGGCCCGGTGGTCGCGGTGTTGTCCGGAGGCAATGTGGACCCGCTGCTGATGTTGCGGGTACTGCGGCACGGCCTGGCCTCGGCCGGCCGCTACCTCTCACTGCGCGTGCGGATCCCCGACAGCCCGGGTGCGTTGGCCACGCTGCTCGGTCGGTTGGCCGAGACCGACGCCAACATCGCGGCGGTGTCGCACGTACGCACCGACGCCACGCTGCGCGTCGGCGAAGCGGACGTGGACCTGCAGCTGGAGACCAAGGGCCGCAGCCACTGCGCGGCCGTGGTGGAGGCGCTGTACGGCGCGGGGTACACGGTCAGCAAGAGCTGACCGCGAGGTAGGGACAGGCCGAAGCCGCCTCCGGGCACGACGCCCCGACCGCCGAACAGGCATGCCCGCGCCCCCTCTCGGCGTGCGGGCGCGTCGATTGTCGGTGCCATGTGCTTGGCTCGACGCACGAGCCATGCCCGCCCACGGAGGACGCGGCCGCGCGGGACCGGGTCGGCGCGATCGATGCGACCGACCGATGACGCGAGCGCCGTCGGTCGGTCACCCGGTCTCGCGCCGCCGGTGAAATGCGGTCGCACACTCACCGCGTCCGGGCGCATGGTGGAGATCCGAATCGATCCATCCGACCGCGGCCCCACCCCCTGCCCCACCCGCACGAGGAGTGATCCACCGACATGCAGGAAGCGATCGTCGCCGAAGGTCTCGTCAAGACCTTCGGCTCGGTCCGAGCACTCGACGGCGTGGACGTGAGTGTGCCCACCGGCACCGTCCTCGGTCTGCTCGGCCCGAACGGCGCAGGCAAGACGACATGCGTACGCGTACTGACCACACTGCTCAAACCCGACTCGGGGCGAGCCGTGGTGGCCGGTCACGACGTGCTCAAGAACCCCAACGAGGTCCGCCGCTCGATCGGTCTGTCCGGGCAGTTCGCCGCCGTGGACGAATACCTGACCGGCCGGGAGAACCTGCGGATGGTCGGCGAGTTGTACCAGCTGAGCGGGCGCGACGCCAAGCGTCGCGCCGACGAGTTGTTGGCCCAGTTCGACCTGGCCGACGCGGGCGATCGGCCCGCCAAGACCTACTCCGGCGGGATGCGCCGCAGGCTCGACCTGGCGGCGGCCCTGGTGGTCAGCCCGCCGGTGATGTTCATGGACGAGCCGACCACCGGCCTCGACCCGCGCAACCGCATGGCGCTGTGGCGGGTGATCGAGAACCTGGTCTCCGACGGCACCACGCTGCTGCTGACCACGCAGTATCTGGAGGAGGCCGACCACCTCGCGCACGACATCGCGGTGGTCGACCACGGGAAGGTGATCGCGCGCGGCACGGCCGACGAGCTCAAGGCCAGGGTCGGCGGCGAGCGGGTCGAGGTGGTCGTGCACGACGAGGAACGACTGACCGAGGCCACCGAGATGCTGGCCGGGTTCGGCAAGGGCGAGCTGGGTGTGGTCAAGCTCCAGCGCCGGATCACCGTCCCGGTCATAGGCGGCGCCAAACTGCTCGCCGAGGTCATCCGCGAACTGGACGCACGCGGCATCGAGATCGACGACATCGGGCTGCGTCGACCCACCCTCGACGACGTGTTCATCACCCTCACGGGACACGCGCTGGAAACCGAGGACGGCAACACCGACGACGCCGACGGCGAAGCCGACACGGACGAGAACGAGGCCGGTCCGCAGCGCGGTCGCGGCAAGGCGGTGAAGAGCTGATGGCCGGGCCGACCAAGGCGTTCGGAGAGGGGTGCGTCGCATGAGCATGATGGCCGATTCCTGGGTCATCGCGCGCAGGAACCTGATCCGGATGACCCGGATCCCCGAGATGGTCCTGTTCGGGATCATCCAACCGGTGATGTTCGTGGTGCTGTTCACGTACGTCTTCGGTGGCTCGATGAAGATCGGCGATACCACCGACCCGGACGTCTACAAGGACTTCCTGATGCCGGGCATCTTCGCGCAGACCGTCACCTTCGCCACGGCGGGCTCGGCGGCCGGCATCGCGGACGACGCGCAGAAGGGGCTGATGGACCGGTTCCGGTCGTTGCCGATGGCGCGTGGTGCCGTACTGACCGGCCGCACCGTCGCCGACCTCGTGCAGACGGCCCTGACGCTGGTCATCCTCGCGGCCGTCGCACTGCTCGTGGGGTGGCGGACCGGCTCGGCCGAGCCGACCAACGCCGCGCGCATCCTGGCGGGCTTCGGCCTGCTGCTCCTTCTGGGCTACGCGTTCACCTGGATCGGCGCGCTGATCGGTCTGTCAGTGCGTACCCCGGAGGCGGCGACCTCGGGCGGGATCATCTGGCTGTTCCCGGTCACGTTCATCTCGAACGCCTTCGTGGACTCGTCGCAGATGACGCCCTGGGTGCGACACATCGCCGACTGGAACCCGTTCAGCGCCACGGTGCAGGCCGCGCGCGTGTTGTTCGGCTCGCCGGGCGTCGTGCAGTCCGACGCCTGGCCGATGCAGCACCCGGTGTGGGCCTCGCTGCTGTGGTCCGTGGTGATCGTCGCGCTGTTCCGCACGCTGGCGGTGCGCAAGTACCGGTCCGCGGTCTCCTGACCCCGGGGCCGAGCGCCGCACACCCTCGAAAAACACGGCCGGCCCGGCCCCCCGCGCGGGGGGCCGGGCCGTGTCGCGTCGGTGCTCAGCCCCGGTAGGGCTTGGCGTCCACGACCTCGACACTGGTGGTCTTGCCGTTCGGCAGCGCGAAGGTGGCCTGGTGGCCGATGGTCTTGCCATTGATCGCCTTGCCCAGCGGGGACTGGGGCGAGTAGACCTCGATGTCGGTCACGGCGTCCTCGCGCGAGCCGAGCAGGAAGGTGGTGGGGTCGTCCTTGTCACCGTCGAAGACGACGGTCACGACCATGCCGGGCTCGACGATGCCGTCGTCCGCGGGCGCCTCGCCGACCTTGGCGTTCTGGAGCAGGCCGATGAGCTGGCGAATGCGCAACTCCTGCTTGCCCTGCTCCTCCTTGGCCGCGTGGTAGCCCGCGTTCTCCTTGAGGTCGCCTTCCTGGCGGGCCTCTTCGATCTTCACGGCGATCTCGGCACGGCCGGGACCCGACAGGTCTTCCAGCTCGGCCTTCAGCCGGTCGTACGCCTCCTGGGTGAGCCAGGTGACGCTTTCGCTGGTCTGGGTCACGGGGTGCTCCTCGTAGGTTTGCGACGGGGGTGCGTACACGGTGCGTACGAAATACACGATGCGTACGAAAGAGGTACACGCGACCCCCGCGCCGCCCGGGCGGGCCCCGGCGGCGGAGGGGGTCACATATACCAGCGCCCCCTCACCGTCCGCGGTGTGAACACCTCGGGTCGTGAGGGGACGAAGCTTCGAGAGTAACAATCTCCCGCCGTCCGGGGCAGTCACCCGAGTCCGGGTGACATGCGACACCGGCGGGTGCGGCGGGGATGCCGTCGGTTGCGGTACGGGACGCCCGCGGGCGCGGCGGGGGACATCGGTCGGTGCGGCGGGAGCCGCGTCAATCAACCGACGGTGTGACAGTTCTCCAGCTCGGCGGTGTTCGGCTTGCCCGCCGTCTGCAACGTCTCGGTGCGCTCGATGTGCTTCTCGCCCTTGGCGAACCGCAGTTCGCGGCGACCGACCTCGGCGCCGTCGCGATCGCGCGAGCGCAGTACGCAGACGGCTTCCTTGTCGGCGTCCTTGCGGACCTCGACCCGGGCCTCCACCGAGGAATCCGAGGTCACCCGAAAGCTCGGAATAGACCCGCGCACGCCGGGGTTCGCCACATCGAGGCCGATCCACACCGTCCCGGCCACGAGCACGACCATGAAGACCGCGAACGCGATCCGCAGTTTGCGATCGCTTCGGGTGGCGCCCTTGCCGTAACGGGTGACGGGCGTTGCGCTCACCGGGTCTCCTGCGGGACGGGCCCGGGTTTGCGCCCGGGCGAGATCTATCGGCCACTATATGTCGGGTGCAAGAGCGGCCCTCTACAGGTCCCGGCGGTTCACCCGGCGGCTGGGACACGGGGCACGGATGAGGAGCGACGTTCCGGTGAGTGACGATCGACTGAGGCTGATGGCGGTGCACGCGCACCCCGACGACGAGTCGAGCAAGGGCGCGGCCACGATGGCCCGCTATGTCGCCGAGGGGGCCGAGGTCCTCGTCGCGACCTGTACCGGCGGCGAACGCGGCTCGGTACTGAACCCCGCCCTCCAGGGCGACCCGGAGATCGAGGCGAACATCCACGAGGTGCGCCGCAAGGAGATGGACGCGGCCCGCGAGATCCTGGGCGTGGAGCAGGCCTGGCTGGGCTGGGAGGACTCGGGACTGCCCGAGGGCGACCCGCTGCCGCCGCTCCCCGAGGGCTGCTTCGCGCTCCTCGACGTGGACAAGGCGGCCGAGCCGCTGGTCCGGCTGATCCGCGAGTTCCGTCCGCACGTGATCACCACGTACGACGAGAACGGCGGCTACCCGCACCCGGACCACATCCAGACGCACAAGATCACCATGGTGGCGTTCGACGCCGCGGGCGACCCGGACGCCTACCCGGGCGCCGGCGAGCCGTGGCAGCCGCTGAAGCTGTACTACAACCAGGGCATCTCCCGGGCACGGATCGAGGCGCTGCACGAGGGCATGCAAAAGCGCGGCCTGGAGTCCCCCTACGGCGAATGGCTGGAGCGCTGGGGCGACCGGGACGAGCGCGACATCACCACGCGCGTGCCGTGCGCCGACTGGTTCGAGACCCGGGACCGGGCGCTGATCGCGCACGCCACCCAGGTGGACCCGGACGGCTTCTGGTTCCGCGTGCCGATCTCGGTGCAGCGCGAGGTGTGGCCGACGGAGGACTACGAGCTGGTGCGGTCGCTGGTGGACACCGACCTGCCCGAGGACGACCTGTTCGCGGGTGTGCGGGTGGGCGTGCGCCGGTAGGCGGCGGCGATCGATACGCGCGAGGGCCCGGGAGCGACTTTCCGGGCCCTCGGTGCATACGTTCCGGCGATCGGATGTCACTCTTGACACCGAGGGGTTCCGATCCAGGAGGTAGTTCGTCATGTCGCTCGCGGTCCAGCTCGCGGTCGAGGAAAGCAAGGTCACGCCCGGCCTGCTCGGATTCGTGGTGGTCGCGTTCCTGGCGGTCGCCACGTGGCTGCTGCTGAAGTCGATGAACACGCGCCTCAAGCGAGTGGACTTCGACGAGAGCGCCAAGCCGGCCGGGAGCGGCAAGCCCGCCGAGACCGACGCGGCGCCGACCGACGCGGCGCAGAAGAAGGAAGACAACGGCGCGCCCGTCGCCTGAGCACTCCCGCGCGCGGCGGCCCTGCGAGGATGGCACCATGCCGAATCGTCTCGTCGGGTCCACGTCGCCCTACCTGTTGCAGCACGCCGACAATCCCGTCGACTGGTGGCCGTGGGGTGAGGAGGCGTTCGCGGAGGCGCGTCGTCGGGATGTGCCGATCCTGCTCAGCGTGGGGTACAGCGCCTGCCACTGGTGTCACGTGATGGCCCACGAGTCGTTCGAGGACGAGGCCACCGCCGCGATCGTCAACGCCGACTTCGTGGCGATCAAGGTCGACCGCGAGGAACGTCCGGACGTGGACGCGGTCTACATGGAGGCCACGGTCGCGCTGAACGGCGGCCAGGGCGGCTGGCCGATGACCGTGTTCGCCACCCCCGACGGCGAGCCGTTCCACTGCGGCACCTACTACCCGAACGAGGCCCGCCAGGGCATGCCCTCGTTCCGCCAACTGCTGCACGCGGTCAGGGTCGCCTGGAAGGACCGCAACGACGAGGTGCGCCGCACCGGCACCCAGATCGCCACCTCCCTGGCCGCCCCCCGCGCTTTGTACACCGACGGCGCGGCGCCGACCGCCGAGGAGCTGGACGCGGCGCTGACCCTGCTCGCGCACGACTACGACACCGCGCACGGCGGCTTCGGCCACGCGCCCAAGTTCCCGCCGTCGATGGTGCTCGAATTCCTGCTGCGCCACCACGCCAGGACCGAGTCCGAGGCGGCCCTGGGCATCGTCCAGGAGACCTGCGAGGCGATGGCCCGCGGCGGCCTCTACGACCAGCTCGGCGGCGGGTTCGCGCGCTACTCGGTGGACGAGGCGTGGGTGGTGCCGCACTTCGAGAAGATGCTCTACGACAACGCCCAGCTGATCCGGGTCTACACCCACCTGTGGCGGGCCACGGGCAGCGAGTTCGCCCGCCGGATCGCGTTGCAGACCGCCGACTTCGTGGTACGCGAACTGCGCACCCCCGAGGGCGCGTTCGCCTCCGCGCTGGACGCGGACAGCGTGGACGCCGAGGGCCACTCCGTGGAGGGCGCGTTCTACGTGTGGACCCCGGCCGAGCTGGTCGAGGTGCTGGGCGCCGAGGACGGCGCGTGGGCCGCCGAGGTGTTCGGGGTGACCGAGGAGGGCACCTTCGAGCACGGCCGGTCGGTGCTGCAACTGGCCGACGACCCCGAGGACTTCGAGCGCCTGACCGACGTGCGGGCGAGGTTGTCGGCCGCGCGCGGGGAGCGGGCGCGGCCGGGGCGCGACGACAAGGTCGTGGCCGCGTGGAACGGGCTCACCATCGCCGCGCTGGCCGAGGCCGGCACCCTGTTCTCCCGCCCGGACCTGCTCGACGCCGCGCTCGCGGCGGCCGACCTGCTGATCGCGGTGCACCTGGGCGGCGACGAGGACGACGAGCTGGGCGACCGGCTGGTGCGCACCTCGCGCGACGGCCGGCCCGGGCCGAACGCCGGGGTCCTGGAGGACTACGCGGACGTGGCCGAGGGGTTCCTGGCGCTGTACGCGGTGACCGCCGACGACGCGTGGCTGACCTTCGCCGGGGTGCTCGTGGACGTGATCCTGGGCCACTTCGTGGACGAGGACGGCGCGCTGTACGACACCGCCGACGACGCGGAGGAGCTGTTCCGCCGCCCGCAGGACCCCACCGACGGGGTCACCCCCTCGGGCTGGACCGGCGCGGCCGGCGCCCTGCTCGGCTACGCGGCGTATCTGGGCTCGGCCGAACACCGCGAGGCCGCCGGACGCGCGCTCGGCGTGGTCCGGGTGCTGGCGGCCCAGGCGCCGCGCGGGATCGGCTGGGGCCTGGCGGTCGCCGAGGCGTGGCTGGACGGCCCGCGCGAGATCGCCGTGGTCGGCCCGCGCGACGACGACGCGACCTGGGCGCTCTACCTGACCGCACTGATGACCACCGCGCCCGGCGCCGTGGTCGCGATGGGCGACCCGGCCGAGGACCCGCCGGTGCCGCTGCTGCGCGACCGCACGCCGGTGGGCGGCAGGCCGGCGGCGTACGTGTGCCGGCACTTCACCTGCGACGCCCCGGTGACCGACCCCGAGCAACTGGCCGACCAGGTTCTGGCCAAGGCGGTCGCCCGAGCCTGAACCCACCCGCCTGAACCCACCCGCCTGAACCCACCCGCCCGGGCCCGACCACCGGGTCCGGGCCCACCCGGCCCGAGCCCGCCCCGACCCCGTCACGGCCCCTCCCGCAACCCCGCCTCCAGGATCCCCAACGCCCGGTCCACCAGCACCGCCGGATCCCCGACGCAGCCGCCCTCCGCCCAGGTCAAGATCGCGTCCGCCATCGCCGCGTTGATCGAGGAGACGGCCACCCGGAGGTCGAAGTCCTGCGCCGAGCGCCCGGTCCGGGCCGCGTACGTCTCGGCCATCAGCCGCCACGTCTCGATCTGCTGTTCGTAGCTGCGCCGCCGCAGCGCCGGCACGCCGACCACGAGCGACATCCGGGTGATCATCTCCTCGCCCTCCTCGCGCATGATCCGCCGCAGCGCGTCCACCACGCCGGTGCGCACGATCCGGATCAGGCTGGTGCCCTCGGGGGCGCTGCGCAGGATCTCCACGAGCATCGGGTCGTACTCGTCGGTGAGCACGACGTCCTCCTTGCTCGGGAAGTAGCGGAAGAAGGTGCTCGGCGAGATCTCCGCGGCCTCGGCGATCTGGTCCACGGTGGTCGCGTCGTAGCCGTGCTCGCGAAAGAGCCGATAGGCCTCGCAGCGGATCGCCCGCCGGGTCTTGATCTTCTTGCGCTCGCGCAGCCCCGCGGGGGCGACGGGCAGGTCAGGGATGGAGGACTCCTTCGCGGTCATGCTCCGATTCTCCCGGTCCGGCCGCACCGTCTGCTCCCGGTCCGCCCGCGCCGTCCGTCGGAGCCGGGGCCGTCGCGGCGCGGCGAGGCAGGAAGACCGCCACCGCGGCGGCCAGCACCAGTGCGGTGACGCCGCAGATCAGCAGGCTCAGGTCCATGCCGTGCACGAACGCGTCGCGGGCCGAGTCGAGCAGCGCGGGGTCGGCGCCGTGGCCGGCCACCTTCGCCGCGCCGCCGATCGACTCGCGCGCGGTGTCGGCGACCGGGTCGGGACGCCCGCCCGTGTCGATCCGGTCCACGTAGGCCGACGCGAGCACGCTGCCCAGGATGGCCACCCCGAGCGCGCCCGCGACCTGGCGCAGCGTCTGCACCAGGGCCGACCCCATCCCGGCCCGCTCCGGCGCGACGCCCGCCATCACCGCGTCCATCGCGGGCACCAGGGACAACCCCAGGCCCATCCCCGTCAACACCAGCCAGCAGGCCGTCCACCCGTAGCCGTCGTCGGCCGAGCCGGTCGCGCCCAGGAGCAGTCCGCAGCCGAGCAGGAACATCCCGCCGGGGATGACCACCTTGTAGCCGAAGCGCGGCGCGACCCTGTCGCTGGCCAGCGCGGTCACGAACAGCCCGCCGAGCAGCGGCAACAGCCGCAGCCCGGTGCCCAGCGCACTGCTTCCGTCGACGCCCTGGAACCGCTGCGGGACCAGGAACAACACGCCCGACATGGCGAAGGACGGCACCAGCGCGGAGATCGTGGCCCACAGGAAGTTGCGGTCGCGGAAGAGCCCGAAGTCGATCATCGGCCGCCGGGCCCGGCTCTCGCGCACCGCCACGCTCGCCGCGAGCAGCGCCGCCGCGCCGAACAGGGTGAGCACCCGCGCGTCGCCCCAGCCCCACTCGGGCGCCTCGATCACCGCGAAGATCAGCGTGGTCAGCGCGGCGGTCACCAGGACCGTGACCGCGACGTCCACCCGGGGTGCGTCGGCGGAGCGGGAGACCGGCAGCAGGAACCCGCAGACCAGCAGGGCGAGCCCGACCATCGGGATGTTGATCAGGAACACCGAGCCCCACCAGAAGTGCTCCAGGAGCAGCCCGCCCAGGATCGGTCCGAGCGGGATGCCCAGCGCCGTGCTCGCGGCCCAGATCGAGATCGCCCGGCCACGCTCGGCGGCGGGGAAGAGCGAGGGCAGGATGGACAACGACAGCGGCATGATGAACGCGCCGCCGACGCCCATCAGCGCGCGGGCCGCGATCACCCCCTCGACCGAGCCGACGAGCGCGCCGACCACCGAGCCGACGCCGAACACGGCGAGCCCGACCAGCAGGAAGCGCCGCCGGCCGTAGCGGTCGCCGATCAGTCCGGCCGGGAGCATCAGCGCCGCGAACACCACGATGTAGGAGTCGGCGATCCACTGGAGATCGCCCGTGCTCGCGCCCAACTGATCGCTCATCGTCGGCATCGCCACGTTGATGATCGTGGTGTCCAGGCCGACCACCAGGAGGCCGACCACCAGCGCTCCCAACGCCCACCATCGCCTGGGATCCGGCGGCCCCTCGGCCTCGGTCGTGCGGGTCGGCTCGTCCGTCGTCGCTTCCATGACATCTACCTCCTATTGAGTGCTTCTACTTTATGACAGTAGCTCTCAAAAGTCAGTGGCAGTCACTTCTCTCGGCAAAGGGCAGCCCAAGCTCGGGGGAAAATCCGGAAAAGCCCGAAGGCCCGCAACTCCCGGGGGAGCGGCGGGCCTTCGGGCCGACGAGTGTGGGTCGGGTCAGCGCAGCGCGACCAGCGCGACGGCGACGAAGTGGCTCGCGAACGCGAGCAGTGTGAAGGCGTGGAAGACCTCGTGGAAGCCGAACCACTGCGGCGACGGGTTGGGCCGCTTGATCCCGTAGACCACCGCGCCGAGGCTGTAGAGCACGCCGCCGACGATCACCAGGACCACCACCGCGACGCCGCCCTCGCGCATGAACTCGGGCAGGTAGAACACCGCCGCCCAGCCGAGTACGACATAGATCGGGGTGTAGAGCCAGCGGGGCGCACCGATCCAGAAGACCCGGAATCCGATGCCGGCGAGTGCCCCGATCCACACCGCCCACAGGAGTGTTTGGTCGCTTTTGCCCAGCAATAGGATGGTCAACGGGGTGTAGGTGCCCGCGATGATCAGGAAGATGTTGGCGTGGTCGAGGCGCCGCAACACCGCCTCGCCGCGCGGTCCCCAGTTGCCGCGGTGGTATACCCCCGACGTGCCGAAGAGCATCGCCGCGGTCAGTGCGAACACGCCGCACGCGACGCGGGATTTGGCGTCGTCGGACAGCGCGACCAGGACTATGCCCGCGGCCACCGCCAGCGGAAAGGTGCCCGCGTGGATCCATCCGCGGAGCCTGGGTTTGATGGGCGACAAGGGCGCCGTGAAGCCATGTGCGTCCACACTCATGGGCCCGAGTGTACTTACGCAGACGTAGGTTACCGGCAAGTACGGAGTGAGACGCATCACGGGAGATCTTGTCCCGGAGGGGCGCGAAAGCGCACGTCTTTGGGGTTTTCGGTCCGGGACGGGGCACAACTTCCAGGTGGGGGCCTGATCCCGGGCGGTTCCGTGTTCGACCGACCGGATAAAATCCCCGCAACCCTCAACCCGACGCCGGGGACTCGCCGTCCCGGGCGCGAAATGGAGCGATCGTGGCCAACGAGGTCCCGACGAAACACAGGCAGCTGCTCGACTGGGTGAGCGAGATCGCCCGGCTGACCCAGCCCGACCGAATCGAATGGTGTGACGGTTCGGAAGAGGAGTACCAGCGCCTCGCCGACCTCCTCGTCGAGAAGGGCACCTTCCGCAAGCTCGACGAGAACAAGCGCCCCAACAGCTACTACGCGACGTCCGACCCTCGGGACGTCGCGCGTGTCGAGGACCGGACCTTCATCTGCTCCGAAAAGGAGGAGGACGCGGGTCCGACCAACAACTGGATAGCCCCGGCCGAGATGCGCACCAAGCTCGACGGGCTGTTCGCCGGTTCGATGCGTGGTCGCACGATGTACGTGGTGCCGTTCTGCATGGGTCCGGTCGGCTCGCCGCTGGCCGCCTACGGCGTCGAGATCACCGACTCCGCCTACGTCGCGGTGTCGATGCGCACGATGACCCGCATGGGGCAGGCGGTCCTGGACTACCTGGGTACCGACGGCGAGTTCGTCAAGGCCGTGCACACCGTCGGGGCACCGCTCGCCGAGGGCGAGGCGGACGTGCCGTGGCCGTGCAACACCGAGAAGTACATCACGCACTTCCCCGAGGACCGGGAGATCTGGTCCTTCGGCTCGGGCTACGGCGGCAACGCCCTGCTCGGCAAGAAGTGCTACGCGCTCCGGATCGCGTCGGTCATGGCGCGCGACGAGGGCTGGATGGCCGAGCACATGCTGATCCTGAAGCTCACGCCTCCCTCGGGCGCCGAGCCGAAGTTCATCGCCGCCGCCTTCCCCTCCGCGTGTGGCAAGACCAACCTCGCGATGCTCCAGCCGACCATTCCGGGCTGGACGGTGGAGACCGTCGGCGACGACATCGCGTGGATGCGGTTCGGCGAGGACGGCCGGCTCTACGCGATCAACCCCGAGGCGGGCTTCTTCGGGGTCGCGCCGGGCACCGGCGAGCACACCAACGCCAACGCGATGAAGACCATGTGGGGCAACTCGGTCTTCACGAACGTCGCGCTCACCGACGACAACGACGTCTGGTGGGAGGGCATGACGGAGGAGCCGCCGGCCCACCTGATCGACTGGAAGGGCAACGACTGGACGCCCGAGTCGGAGACTCCCGCCGCCCACCCCAACGCGCGCTTCACCGTCCCGGCCGCCCAGTGCCCGACGATCGCGCCGGAGTGGGAGGACCCGAAGGGCGTGCCGATCTCGGCGATCCTCTTCGGTGGCCGTCGGGCCAGCGCGGTGCCGCTGGTGACCGAGTCCTTCGACTGGCAGCACGGTGTCTTCCTCGGCGCGAACGTCGCCTCGGAGAAGACCGCCGCCGCCGAAGGCACGGTCGGCGAGCTGCGCCGCGACCCGTTCGCGATGTTGCCGTTCTGCGGCTACAACATGGGCGACTACATGGCGCACTGGCTGGACATCGGCCGGGCGACCTCGGCCGACAAGCTGCCGAAGATCTACTACGTGAACTGGTTCCGCAAGGACGCGGACGGCAAGTTCGTGTGGCCGGGCTTCGGCGAGAACAGCCGGGTGCTCAAGTGGATCGTCGAGCGCCTGGAAGGGCTCGCCGACGGCGTGGACACCCCGATCGGCGTACTGCCCACGCGCGAATCGCTGGACCTCAAGGGTCTGGACCTGAGCGACGCGGACCTGGACCTGCTGCTGAGCGTGGACCGGGAGATCTGGAAGCAGGAGGCCGCACTGGTCCCCGAGCACCTGGAGAAGTTCGGCACCCACACCCCGCAGGGCCTGTGGGACGAGTACAACAAGCTGGTCGCGCGACTCGACGGCTGAGCCGGCCCCGCGCCGACATCGAGCGGACGGTACGCCGACGGGTGAGCTGACTCGACGTCAAAATACCGGTACGCTCCGGGCCCGGCGGGATCTCCTCCCGCCGGGCCCTCGGCGTTTCGACCGGTTCCTTCCCCGGCCGGGACCCGGCCGGCCCCGAAGCGCGTGTCGTGGCGCGACACGCCGTGCGCGGGCCGACCTTCACCGCATCTTCACGCCCCTCCTCCGCCGCGTGAGATCGAGCGGGCGTCGGACGGGAGTAGGGTTTTCGGCGCGGGTGATCACGGACGGAGGAGCAGGTGGACATGGGCCTGCGGGACCTCGCATACGGCGCGTACGGCAAGCGCATCGAGGCGTCGCTCGACCGTACGGTGATACCGCGTCACGTCGGCGTCATCCTCGACGGCAACCGCCGTTGGGCGAAGGCGTACGGCGAGCAGGTTGCCGAGGGGCACCGCAAGGGCGCCGACAAGATCCACGAGCTGCTCACCTGGTGTGAAGAGGTCGGTGTCGAGGTGGTCACCCTGTGGCTGCTGTCCACCGACAACCTCAACCGGCCGCCCGACGAGTTGGCCGACCTGATGGTGATCATCGAGAACGCGGTCACCGACCTGGCCGCCGCGCGGCGCTGGCGGGTGCACCCGGTGGGCGCGCTCGACCTGCTGCCCGAACACACGCGCGAGGTGCTCAAGCGATCCGAGGCCGAGACCGCCGACCTGACCGGCGTCTTCGTCAACGTCGCGGTCGGCTACGGCGGTCGGCACGAGATCGCCGACGCGGTGCGTTCGCTGCTGGTCGAGCACGCCGGCAAGGGCACCTCGATCGAGGAGTTGGCCGAGGTGCTCGACGTCGAGCACATCGCGGAGCACCTGTACACGCGCGGGCAGCCCGATCCGGACCTGGTCATCCGAACCTCGGGTGAACAGCGGTTGTCCGGCTTCCTGTTGTGGCAGAGTGCGCATTCGGAGTTCTACTTCTGCGAGGCCTTCTGGCCGGACTTCCGAAAAGTCGACTTTCTCCGGGCGTTGCGCGACTACTCCGCCCGCCATCGCCGCTACGGGGCCTGACGCCTCGTCACCGGGCTTGTCGGAGCCAGGGGTTCCACCGGTGTGTGATCATCCGGTTTGTGTTGGACCCCCCGCGGCCGGGCATAACCCCGTCGGGCCGGCGCACATCATGTGGGCCGGTGCGATATGTGGGTGACACCCCGTCACCTGCCCGGGAGGCCCTTCCGTGCACTTCAAGCTCCACTGTTCACGGCGACAGGAGGGTCGGGCACCCGGCCTTCGGGCCGGGGCCCGGACTCCGAGCGATCAGGGCGCACGGTGCGCGTGCCCTGAGAGGGGGCGAGGCACTCCGTGGCCACGATCCAACGCCGTGCTCCGCAGCACCGGACGTATGTCCTCGACACCAGCGTGCTCCTTGCCGATCCGTCGGCGCTCTTGAAGTTCGACGAGCACGAGGTGGTTCTGCCCGTCGTCGTGATCACCGAGTTGGAGGCCAAGCGGCACCACCCGGAGCTGGGCTACTTCGCCCGGCACGCGCTGCGGATGCTCGACGAGCTCCGTACGCAGTACGGGCGGCTCGACGCGCCGGTGCCGATCGGCGAGTCCGGCGGCACCCTGCGGGTGGAGCTCAATCACATCGACGCGACGGTATTGCCGCCCGGCTTCCGCCTGGGTGACAACGACTCGCGGATCCTGGCGGTGGCCAGGCACCTCATGGCCGAGGGGCACGATGTGACGCTGGTGTCCAAGGACGTCCCGATGCGGGTCAAGGCCTCCGCCGTGGGGCTGAGCGCGGAGGAGTACCGCGCCGAACTGGTGAACACCTCGGGCTGGACGGGGATGGCCGAACTCCAGGTCGACTCCGCCGACATCGACGCCCTGTTCGAGCACGACCGCACACACATCGAACAGGCCGCCGACCTGCCCTGTCACACCGGTCTCGTGCTGGTCTCCGAGCGCGGCAAGGCGCTCGGCCGGGTCACCGCCGACAAGCAGGTCCGACTGGTGCGCGGCGATCGCGACGTGTTCGGTCTGCACGGGCGCAGTGCCGAGCAGCGGATAGCGCTGGATCTGTTGCTCGACCCCGACATCGGCATCGTGTCCATGGGCGGCCGGGCCGGCACCGGCAAGTCGGCGCTGGCGATGTGCGCGGGCCTGGAGGCGGTCCTGGAGCGCAATCAGCACCGGAAGGTGATGGTCTTCCGGCCGCTGTACGCGGTGGGTGGTCAGGAACTCGGCTATCTGCCGGGCACCGAGAACGAGAAGATGAGCCCCTGGGCCCAGGCGGTCTTCGACACGTTGTCGGCGGTGACCACGTCGGATGTGATCGAGGAGGTCGTCGCGCGCGGGATGTTGGAGGTCCTGCCGCTCACCCACATCCGCGGGCGTTCGCTGCACGACGCGTTCGTGATCGTCGACGAGGCGCAGTCCCTGGAGCGCAATGTGCTGCTGACCGTGCTGTCGCGGATCGGCAGCAATTCGCGGGTGGTGCTCACCCACGACGTCGCCCAGCGGGACAACCTGCGGGTGGGTCGGCACGACGGAGTGGTCGCGGTGGTGGAGAAGTTGAAGGGGCATCCGCTGTTCGCGCACGTGACGCTGACCCGATCGGAGCGCTCGCCGATCGCGGCCCTGGTGACCGAGATGCTGGAGGACCTGCCGGGCTGACGGATGCCTGGTGAACGACCCGCGGGAGTGCTTCGACCGGCCCCGTCGGCGACGTCTCGACTGCTTCGAGACGTCGGCGGCGGGGCCTCGACGTGTCCGCATATTCCGGGTGGAAACGGTCTGCGGCGAAATGGAAAAGGCTTGGCGATTCCCGGAGTTGTGATGTTCGCCACGTCTCGGGAAATTTGCTTCCCGATGTTTGGCTGAGGCAGGCTGCTGGACTTGTAAGACCTCCGCGTACAGCTCGGCCCAAAAACTCAACACATGACCTGCTGTACGCCACCCACGGCACGCGCCCGGCGAACGATCAGGCGCGCAGGCCGAAACGCCCCCCGAGGGGGCGGGGGAGACCGGAGGTTGGACCCGTTCGCCGCTTGGATCGCGGTGCACGCCTGCCGGAAGGAACGTGTGTGAGCCGGATCTCGGTTCGGGGGATAGCCGTGGCGTCAGCCACCGCTGTCACGGCCGTTGGCGCCGTGGTCGGATTCAGTGGCACGGGCGTTTCCGCGTCCGCCGACGCCCAGACGGCAGACGAAGCGAGCACCACGAAGCTTCTCGAGGTTCCCTCGGCCCCCGCGGCGCAGCAGTTGAGCACCGGTATCACCCACCAGGCCGACGCGCAGACCGCCGCCTACGACGAGGCGCAGCGGGTGCAGGCCGAAGAGGCCGCCCGGGTCAAGGCCGAGCGCGACGCGGCCGACAAGGCCGCCGCGGAGAAGGCAGCGGCCGACAAGGCGGCTGCCGAGAAGGCCGCCGCCGAGAAGGAAGCCGCCCAGAAGGAGGCCGACCGCAAGGCGGCCGCCGAGCGCGCGGCGCGATCCGACAACCGCGGCGCGGTGGAGAAGGTGTCGGCGTCCGCCGCCGACGCCCAGGCGATCGCCAAGTCGATGATGAGCGCGAGCTCGTACACGTGCTTCAGCAACATCGTCGAGCGCGAGAGCGGCTGGCGGGTCAACGCCACCAACTCCTCCTCCGGCGCGTACGGTCTGATGCAGGCGCTGCCCGCGAGCAAGTACGCCTCCGCCGGCGCCGACTGGCGGACCAACCCCGCGACGCAGATCAAGTGGGGCCTGAGCTACATGAACGAGCGCTACGGCAGTCCGTGCCAGGCGTGGACGTTCTGGCAGAACCACAACTGGTACTGAGCCGGCCGCGGGTCTCCCGACCCGCCCCGCCGCATACGACCGAGCCCCGCCCGCCTTTCGGCGCGCGGGGCTCGGTCGTATGCGGCGGGCGTCTCAGATGCGTTCGATGATGGTGCCCGACGCGTTGGCGCCGCCGGCGCACATCGTCACCAGCGCGAACTGCTTGTCGGTGCGTTCGAGTTCGTACAGCGCGGTGGTCAGCAGTCGGCCGCCGGTGGAGCCGACCGGGTGGCCGAGCGCGATCGCGCCGCCGTTGACGTTGACCTTGTCCAGGTCGGCCTTCTGCACCTGGGCCCAGGACAGCACGACGGACGCGAACGCCTCGTTGACCTCGAACAGGTCGATGTCGGACATGGTCATCCCCGAGCGGGCGAACAGCCGCTCGGTCGCGTCGTTCGGGCCGTCGAGGTGGTAGTGCGGGTCGGCGCCGACCATCGCCTGCGCGACGATCCGCGCGCGCGGGCGCAGGCCCAGCGCGCGGGCCCGGGCCTCGTCCATGATCAGCAGCGCCGCGGCGCCGTCGGAGATCTGCGACGAGTTGCCCGCGGTGTGGATGCCGTCGGGCAGGACGGGCTTGAGCCGGGTCAGGCTCTCGATCGTGGTGTCGCGCAGGCCCTGGTCGCGGTCGACCACGGCGGTCTCACCGGTGGGGTTGCCCTCGGCGTCCAGGATCGGGGCCTCGACCGGGATCACCTGCGAGGTGAAGCGGCCCTCGTCCCAGGCACGTTTGGCGTTGGCCTGCGAGCGCACGCCGAGCGCGTCCACGTCGGCGCGGGTGATGCCCCGGTTGCGGGCGATCCGCTCGGCGGCGGTGAACTGGTCGGGCAGGTCGACCGCCCAGTCCTCCGGCTTCGACTTCTGGCCGGGCTTGGCGGTGTGGCCGAGCGGGTTGCGGCTCATCGACTCGATGCCGCATGCAACTCCCGCATCGATGGCGCCGGTCGCGATCAGCCCGGCGATCAGGTGTACCGACTGCTGGGCCGATCCGCACTGGCAGTCGATCGTGGTGCCGCCGGTGCGGTGCGGCAGTCCGGCGTAGAGCCAGGCGTGCTTGACGATGTCGCCGGACTGCTCGCCGGCCTGGGTGACGCAGCCGCCGATCACCTGGTCGATCAGCTCGGGGTCGATCCCGGCCCGCTCGATCAGCCCGCGCTGTACGGCCGAGAGCAGCTGCACCGGGTGCAGCCCGGCGAGCCGGCCGTTGCGCTTGCCGATCGGGGTGCGCACGGCTTCGACGATGACGGGGTTGCCCATGGGTCGCTCCTAGCGAGTCCTGAGTGGCTGGTCCCGGGGGCCGGGCCACGGTGGCGACGGGTTGCCGGCCCGAGCCGACCAGCCTGATCTCACCCTGCACCAGTTGTATGACTAAGTCAAGGATATGGCAATGTCCGACGAGTTCGGCGGGGGTGCCGAAGTGGTCGATGATGGGGCGGATGGGGCGGGCAGGGACTACCGGAACGTGAGACTCCGCATGGGAATCCCAGGCGTACTACGCTTGCCCCGTGTTGAGCGATCGAGCGGGTGCGGAGCGTCACATCAAGCCGCGAGCGGATCGACGCGCGGAGATCATCAGACACGCCTGCGCGCTGTTCGCCAAGCGCGGCTACGGCGCCACGACGGTTCGTCAGATCGCCGAGTCCGCCGACATGCTCTCGGGCAGCCTGTATCACCACTTCCCGTCCAAGGAAGCGATGTTGCTCGAGGTGCTCGACTCCTTCTTCGCCGACATCATGAGCCGGCAGCGCGCCACCGTCGA
Organism: Embleya australiensis; assembly: GCF_051903075.1. Lineage (NCBI taxonomy): Bacteria > Bacillati > Actinomycetota > Actinomycetes > Kitasatosporales > Streptomycetaceae > Embleya > Embleya australiensis. The sequence continues at coordinate 3,086,406 of NZ_CP182422.1, read as the reverse complement.
GCGCGGTGACGCCCCCGTCGAGACTCTGCGCGGGCTGCTGCGGGACAGCCTCGAAGTGATCGGCAACAGCCCCGACGCGGCGATCGTGGTCGTCGGCGAGTCGCGTCGGCTCTCCGGGAGTGACAGTTTCGTGTGGCTGTCCGATCGCACCGTCGAGGCATCCGCGCTGTGGGGACGGGTGTTGCGGCGCGGCGTCGAGGAGGGCAGCCTGCGCCGCGACCTGCATCCCGTACTGCTGTCGCTGATGCTCCAGTCGGCGGTGTGGGGGATGGCCCAGTGGTACCGGCCGAGCGGGCGCTACGACCCCGACGCCGCCGCCGGTCGGCTCGTCGACCTGTTCGTGCGCGGCATCGTCCGGCCCGGACGCTACGCGTCGCAGCGCATCTGCACCCTGCTCGGACCGGCCCGCCACACGATGCCCACGCTGCGCCGGAACGGCTCCGGCGACGACGTCCGGGTCGAGGCCGAGCGGCGCATGGCCCGGGTGCCGCGCCGCACCGACGCGCGCACCCGGATCCGGATCGCCTCCAACCTGCTCTTCGAACAGGACGGGTACGCCGGTACCACGGTGCGCCGGATCGCCGATCTGGCCGGTGTCCCGGTCGGCAGCCTCGCCCATCACATCGGCTCCAAGGAGCAGTTGCTCGGCGAACTCCTCGGCGAATTCCTCGGCGATCTGCGCACCGCCTTCGACAAGGACGCCGCGGATCGGCCGGAGCCGGTCCAGCGACTGGCCGGTCTGATCGGACACACGGTGGAGGCGCACGCGTGCCACGGCGTGTCGACGGTGCTGGCGATAAACGAGGTGCGCGGCGACGAACTGCCCGCGTGCCGACTGACCGCGCAGCGCGCCAAGGTCTCCGAGACGTGGACCCGGGCGCTGGTCGCCGGCATCCGCTCGGGCGACTTCCACCCGGACCTGGACCCGGTGTTCACCCAGCGGGTGTTGCGCACGGCGATCTCGACCGGGAGCCGGATCTATCGGGGGATGGGCGTGCGGGACGCGGTCGGGCTGTATCGGGAGGTCGCGTTGGCGGGGATGGCGGCGTCGTGAGGGCGGGGATCGGCGCGGGTGCGCGGCCGGTGTCGGCGCGGCTGCGGTGGACGGCCCGGTGGTGGCGGGCGACCTGGGTGCGCGGGGTGGTACGGGTGCGGTGGACGATTCGGTCCCGGCCGGTGGGGTGGTCGCGCGCGGGGCGGTGAGGGGTGGTCGGGGGCGATGAGCGGCGTGACGCGGGAGAGCCCGCCCCCGGGTGGGGACGGGCTCTCTCGGGTCGTTCTCGCGTGCTGTGCGCGGGTGTTCGGGCTTGGGGCGTGCTCGGCCCCGGCCCGGACTCCGGCGGGTCAGCCCTGCTCGGACTCCAGCGTCACGCCGACCGCGTGGATCACGGCGGCGATCTTGATCGCCTCCTGGATCGTCTCGCGCGGCATGTTCTCCTTGCGCAGGACCTGCTCGTGCGACTCCAGGCACCGACCGCAGCCGTTGATCGCCGAGACGGCGAGCGACCACAGTTCGAAGTCGGCCTTCGGGGCACCCGGGTTGGCCATGATGTTCATCCGCAGCCCGGCCCGCAGGTTGCTGTACTCCGGGTCGCCGATGAGGTGCATCGACCGGTAGTAGATGTTGTTCATCGCCATCACCGCGGCGGCGGCCTTGGCGGCGTTGTACGCCTCCTCGGACAGCCGGCTCTTGGCCTCGGGCTCCAACTCGGCGAGCACCTTCGGGCTGCGCGTGGCGATGGCCGACACCAGCACCGTGCCCCAGAGCGTCTGCTCCTGGAGCTTGGAGTTGCCGACGACCGAGCCCAGGTTGAGCTTGAGGTCCTTGGCGTATTCGGGCAGTGCGGCCTTCAGGACGTCGAGACCCATGGATCAGGCGTCCATCAGCTTGGCGGCGTCGAGGGTCTCGCCGCCCTTCTGCCAGTTGCACGGGCACAGCTCGTCGGTCTGCAGCGCGTCGAGGACCCGCAGGACCTCGTCGGGGTTGCGGCCCACCGAGCCGGCGGTGACCATCACGAACTGGATCTCGTTGTTCGGGTCGATGATGAAGACCGCGCGGTCGGCGACACCGTCGGCGTTGAGCACGCCGGCGGCCGAGGACAGCTCGCGCTTGAGGTCGGACAACATCGGGAACGGCAGGTCGGTCAGGTCCGGGTGGTCCTTGCGCCAGGCCAGGTGCACGAACTCGGAGTCCACGGACACGCCGAGCAGCTGCGCGTCACGGTCCTGGAAGTCCTCGTTGAGACGGCCGAACGCGGCGATCTCGGTCGGACACACGAAGGTGAAGTCCTTCGGCCAGAAGAACACGACGCGCCACTTGCCGTCGTACGACTTGTTGGTGATCTGCTCGAAGGCCTTGTCCGCCTCCAGCGACACGACGCCGGTGAGGTCGTACTCGGGGAACTGGTTACCGACAGTAAGCACTGGATCTCCTCCGCAGGGGGGCCGGGGAGGCAGGTTCACCACCCCGGTCGGACGTACGTTGATCACGATGTCACAGCCAAATTGATAGATGAAATAAGCAACGCTTCATCTATTGATCGTGATCACTTATCAGTGCGGGAGAGGTGGCGAACGGCCAGCTCAATCCATGCGCGCGGATGTTCGACGGCCGGTGGAGGGGCCGGGAGGAGCATACGCGTCACTCTCGCGAGTGCCGAATCGGCCTATTTCGGAGGGTGTCCGGTCCGGGTGCCGAGCGGGTGGGCGCGGGTGGTCGTGGGCGATCAGAGCGCCTCGCGACCGAATGGATGGATGGGTCGGGTCGGTCACGGAATGTGGCCGACCCGACCCGGCTAGCCCGCCGGGTAGAAGAGGAACAACGTGCAGCCGGTGGTGGTCGACGGAAGGTGCCACGACCCGGCGGGGGCGTGCAGGAAGGTGCCGGCCGGGTAGTCGCGTGCGCCGTCGTTGAAGGTGCCGGCGACCACGTAGACCTCCTCCGGGCCGGGCTCGTGTACGTCGCGGCGGGGCCAGGCGGAGTTCGGGTCCATCTCCAGCACGCCGGCGTGCGCACCGGTCGGCGCCTTCCACAACGGGCGGAACCGAACCCCGGGGAAGAGCGTGCGGATCGGGGCTTCGTCGACGGACGCGGACACATAGCCCGGCTGGGCGAGGATCTCGGGATGCATGCCCTCCACGGTGCCGTGGGTGGGCCGCGGCGGGACAGGGTCCGGACGGGCACCATGGGGTACGTTCCTGCCATGCATCGTGTGGTGGCCCTGGTGCGGCCGGTGCAGTCGACGTTCGAACTCGGCTGCGCGGTCGAGGTCTTCGGCACCGAGCGGGCCGGGGTGCCGCAGCACTACACGTTCGAAACGTGCACCGAGACGCCGGGGCCGGTGCCGACCACCGGCGGATACACGATGCACGTGCCGCAGGACCTGGCGGCGCTCGACCGCGCCGACACCGTGATCGTCCCGGGGTGGTTGCCGGTGGAGACGCCGCTCTCCGCCGACGTGCGCCGCGCGTTGTTGCGAGCGCACGCGCGTGGGGCGCGGCTGGTGAGCATCTGCTCGGGGGTGTTCGCGCTGGCCCGCACCGGCCTCCTGGACGGCCGCTCGGCCACCACGCACCGGGCGCGCGCCGAGCAGTTGCGCCGGGAGTTCCCCCGGGTGCGGGTGGAGCCGGACCGGCTGTACGTGGACCACGGCGACGTCGCCACCAGCGCGGGTGCGGGCGCGGGCCTCGATCTGTGCCTGCACCTAGTCCGGCGCGACCACGGGGCCGCGCACGCCGCCCTCCTCGCGCGGGACATGGTGCTGCCACCGCATCGCGAGGACGGCCGGGTGCGGCCGGCGCCGGCGCCCGAGGACGGCCTCGACGACCTGTTCGCGTGGGCCGACGAGCGCGTCGGCACCCCGCTGACCGTGCACGACCTGGCCGCCCACCTCGGCGTCTCGCCCCGCACGCTGGCCAGGCGCTTCGCCGACCGCCTCGGCACCAGCCCCGGCGCCTGGCTCCTGTCCCGCCGCGTGGCCGCGGCGCGCACCCTGCTGGAGGAGACGGACCTGCCGATCGAGGCCATCGCCACCCGAGTCGGCCTCACCTCCGCGGTCAACCTCCGCCGCCGCTTCCGCACCAGGGTGGGCACCACCCCGGGCGCATACCGCCGAGCGTTTCGGACACCGGAGAGCGCCACGGGCCAGGCCACGCGGCACGCGTGAGGGCCGGCGCCCTGGCGAGGGGGCGGCCCCCTACGGGCTCACCTGGATCAAGGCGTGCGTGCCCGTCGTGCGCCATGGGGTCGTGCCTGCGTCGAGGGTGGTCAGGGTCGGTGTGGTGAGGCCGATCACCACGTCGGACTTGAGGGTGCGCAGCGCGGCCACCGGGCTCGGGAAGTGGGTGACGCGGTCGGCGAAGGGCGTGGTGGGGGGCCAGTGGTGGTCGCCCACCAGGCGGCGGTAGTTGAGGTCGCCCTTGAGGATCGTCAGCGTCGCCGTCGACAGGTCCCGGCGCAGGTCGTCGGGCATCGCCTCATACGGCGACGGGGCGCAGAAGAACGGGTGGGCGCCCACCCCCAGCCGGCCCGCGGACAACGCCGACCACAGCCGGGCGCCGACGGCGGCGGCCCGTCCCGGCGCGGCACGCAGCCGGTCCAGCGCGGCCAGGAAGTCGGCCGTGACTGCGTCCGAGACGAAGTACGGGTACGGCTTGAGGTGGAGCACGGCCCGCGCGGCCCGGCCCGTGTGCAGCAGGTGGTCGAGCAGGACCAGATCCGGGATCAATTCGCGCCCGGCGTTGTCCGCGATCAGGTGCACCTCGGCCGCGCCGCCGACCGGGAGCCGCGACCACAACCGGGCGCTGTCGTCCGCGACCAGGTGCGAAGCCGCCGTGTCGCCCCCCGACGCGGACATCCGAAAGCCCAGGTCCGCCCGATTGCCCCACAGCGCGCCCCGCAGGAGCGCCTCACCCGACGATGCCCCGACCTCGTCGAGCGCCGCCAACTCCTCGTCCACCACCGCGCCGCGCAACTCGTCCCGCTTGAACGGCCCGAAGGGGTCGACCCCCCGCCACGGACCGGGCTCGAAATAGCCGGTGGCCGCGAGCAACCGACGGTAGAAGTAGCTCTCCGCCCACAAGAACGGTGCCTCGAACCACGAACGCCCCACATGGGCGCCCCACTCACCGGCATCGGGCGCATCCGCCGGCAGCGGCGCGATCACCCCGCCGGAGACCTCGCCGAGCAGGTCGTCCAGCGCCCGCCGGCGCTCCGGCGGCCACGGAAACGCCGCCGACACCCGCCCCAGCAGCGCCGGATGCCGCTCCGCGAGCACCGACCGCGCGAACGACCCCGGCTCGGCGCCCGTGACCACCGGAGCCTCGTCGGCGCTCACGACACGATGTCCTTGCGGCCGAAGTGGCGGAACGCCAGGGCCAGGAAGACCACCGCGTACGAGACCGACACCGCCGAGCCCTTGATCATGCCGTCCCACTGCGGGTCGGTCTGGAGGACGTCGACCCACGCGAACTGCCAGTGCGTGGGCAGGTAGTCCCGCCACGACCCGAGCGCCGTCACCGCGTCCACGATGTTGGAGACCACCACCAGGCCGACCGCGCCGCCCACCGCACCCAGCGGGGCGTCGGTGACCGTGGACAGCCAGAACGCGATGCCCATCACCACCAGTTGCGCCACCACGCCGTACGCGACCACCACCGACATCCGCCCCAGCGCCTCGCCCGTGGGCAGCGACGCCCCCACCGGCAGGTCCAACGGCCCCCATCCGAAGGCGATCGCGCCCGCGATCATCGCCATCAGCGGGAGCAACACCAGGGCCAGCACGCTGTAGCCGAGCGCCACCACGAGCTTGACCCGCAACAACCGGGCACGCGGCACCGGAGCGGCCAGCAGATACCGCAGCGAGGACCAACTCGCCTCGCTGGCCACGGTGTCGCCGCAGAACAGCGCGACCGCCACCACCAGCAGGAACCCGGTCGAGACGAACAGGGTGAACGCGGTGAAGTTCAGCGCGCTCCTGGTCGCCACGTCCACCAGCGTCGGCACCGAGTCCGCCGACGGATCTCCGCCGATCTTGAACGCGGCGACCAGGATCCACGGCAGCGCGAGCAGCAGCCCGATCATGAACAGCGTGCGTCGGCGCCGGAATTGGCGCACGGTCTCGACCCAGATCGGCAGGGTGTGCCGGGGGCGATAGCCGTGCGCGTGGGCCGCGCCCGGGATCGGGTGCGCGCCCTCCTCGGTCGGCAACTCGGGGAGCGTACGGGTCATCAGGACTCCCCAATCAGCGTCAGGAACGCGTCTTCCAACCGGCGGCGCGCGGTCACCCGGTCCACCGCGACGCCGGCGCCGACGAGTTCGGCCACCAGGGCGGAGGTCCGCGCGCCCGCCAGGTGCACGAGTACGCCGCCCTCCTCGGGCTCCACCGAGCCGACGCCCGGCAGGTCCTTCAGGGTCGCGATCGCCAGGTCCGGTACGGGTGTTCCGATCACCAGCGTGTTGCCGTTGCCGACGATCTCGCCGACCGGACCGGAGGCGATCAGCCGGCCCCGGTGCATCACCACGACGTGCGTACAGGTCTGTTCGACCTCGGCCAGCAGGTGGCTGGAGACCACCACGGTGCGGCCGGTGGCCGCGTAGCCGATCAGCACGTCGCGCATCGCCCGGATCTGCGGCGGGTCGAGCCCGTTGGTCGGCTCGTCCAACACCAGCAGGTCCGGCAGGCCGAGCATGGCCTGGGCGATGGCCAGCCGCTGGCGCATGCCCTGCGAGTAGGTGCGTACGTTCCGGTCCAGCGCCTCGCCGAGCCCGGCGATCTCCAGCGCCTCGTCGAAGTGCGCGTCCTCGTGCGGCCGGCCGGTGGCGCGCCAGTACAGCGACAGGTTCTCCCGCCCGGACAGGTGCGGCAGGAAACCCGGGCCCTCGACGAACGAGCCGAGCCGGGACAACACCGGCGCGCCGGGCCCGACCACCCGGCCGAAGATCCTTATCTCGCCGTCGTCCGGCAGGATCAGGCCCATCAACATCCGCAGCGTGGTGGTCTTGCCCGCGCCGTTGGGGCCGAGTAGACCGAGCACCTGGCCCGCCTCGACCCCGAAGGACAGGTCGTCGACGGCGAGCTTGCCGCCCTTGTACCGCTTGGTCAGGCCGCGGATCTGCAGCGGGACGTCGGCCAGGTCCGGATCCGGCGCGGTCGCCGCCGCCCGGCGCCGCCCGGTGAGCAGCAGGGCCGCCGCGGCCACGACCGCGATCAGCGGCAGGCCCCATGTCCACCAGGGGTAGCCGGTCGAGCCCACGTGCAACCCCGGCACCGACGGCAGCGTCAGCGGCCCGGCGAGCGCGACCCGGTAGCTCGCGGGCGCGTTCGGCGACGCGAAGCCCAGGTCGGTCGCGGTCAACACGAGCCGCAGCCGGTGACCCGAGTCCACCTCACGGTCGATCGCCGGCAGCCGGATCTCCACGTCCCGCCCGCCCTGCGCCCCGCTCACCCGGATCGGCGCGGCCAATTGATGTGGCAGCACACTCGCCCCACCCGGCGCGATGTCGTACAACTTCGCGAACAACACGATGTCGTCGGCGCCCGAGACCCGCACTCGCGCGGTCGGCGAACCGGTGATGTGCACACTGCGATCGATCCGGTCGCTCTGGAAGAACGCGCTCTGCCCGGGGAGGTCGAAGGCGATCCCACCGAGATCGCCCGCGCCGGCGGCCAGCGCGGCCGGCCCACCCGAGCCGGCCAACAGGCCGAGGCCCGGCAGCCCGGACACCGACGTCGGCGCGCCCCCCGGCGGATTGGTCACGGTCTGCTCCGGCCCCGCGAGCGTCACCTCACGCTGCCGGGTCCCGTCCAGGCCCGGGTAGTGGTCGGTGCCGGCGATCCGCAGCCGCTGCTCCCGGGTCGCACTGTCCACCCCGCCGGAGCGGGTCACCCGGAACGACCCGGCGGCGGCCGGCGCACCGGCCTTGGGCGCGGGCCCGCTCGGCTTGAGCCACCGGTCGAACCACCCCGTGACCCGGTCGCGCACCATCGCGCTCTGCGGCCGCCCGCCGTCGTGCCCGCCCGCCGTCCACACCATCTCCACCGGCGCGCCGTTGCGGGCGATCGCCGCCGCGTTGCGGTCCGCCTGGTCGAGCGGGAACAGCGAATCGTTCTGGCCCTGGATCAGCAGCGTCGGCACCGCGATCCGGTCCGCGACCGAGACCGGACTGGCCCGCCGCAGCAGGTCGACCGCCTGCGGCGTGGACTTCCCCGACACCGCCACCTCGCGGTAGATCGCGCAGACCCGGTCGTCGAACCGACCGCACCCGGTCTTCGCGTCTATCGGCGCGAGCCCGCCCAGCGGACTGGTCCCGGAGGAGAAGAACAACCCGGCCCACATCTTCTTGAACACACCCTCGGCCGGCCCGCCGCCCGCCGCGTTCGGCAGCAGCGCGTCGGCGAAGTCGTGCCAGGTGATCTGCGGCGCGATGGCGTCCACGCGCGGGTCGTAGGCGGCGGTCAGCAGCGAGAGCGCGCCGCCGTACGAGGCGCCCGCCACGCCCACCCGCGGATCGCCGGGACCGTCCAGGCGCACCTCGGGCCGCGCGGCCAGCCAGTCGATCAGCGCCCGCGCGTCGGCCACCTCGTAGTCCGGCTGGTCCAGCATGATCTGCCCCGCCGAGCCGCCGAAGCCGCGCGCCGAATAGGTCAGCACCACATACCCCGAACGGGCCAGCGCCTCCGCGTCCCGGCGCAACTCGGCTTTGCTGCCGCCGAATCCGTGCGCGAGCAGCACCGCGGGCGCGGGTCCCCGCACGCCGGGCGGTACGAACAGCGTGGTGTCGATGCCGATCCGGGCCGGATCGCCCGGCCCCGCGGCCACATCCACACGCTGTTCGGTGGCGCGTACCGGCGTCGCGGCGTCGTCCCCGACGAGCACGCCGACCCCGAGGACCGCGATCACGACCACCACGAGGGCGAGGACACCGGCCACGACCCGCGACCGACGCGTGGTCAGTCGCGTGCGCACGGCGGCGAAGGGGCGGCCGAATGCCGTCCGGAGGCTCATGCGCAGACCCTACGTGGCAACCACGCACGTCGGAGACCGGCCCCGATCCCGACGCCCCGCCGCGCCCCCGTCACACGACCGGACGCGCCCGGCGGGTCTGGCCGGGCGTGCGCCACGGGACGTCCGTACAGTCGATCGAGGAGGTAAATCGTGCGTCTTGCCCTTTTCATCACGTGCTTCAACGACACGCTCTTCCCGCAGACCGGCGCGTCCGTGGTCCGGGTGCTGCGGCGCCTCGGACACGAGGTGGAGTTCCCGTACGGCCAGGTGTGCTGCGGCCAGATGCACTTCAACTCCGGCTACCGGCGCGACGCGGTACCGCTGGTCCGGTCCTTCGCCGAGGCGTTCGAGGGCTACGACGCGGTGATCGTGCCGTCCGGGTCGTGCACCGCGATGGTGCGCGAGTATCACGCCACGGTGGCCCGCGCGGCCGGTGGCACGCTGCCGGAGGCCGTCGCGCGGGTCGCGCCGAAGGTGTACGAACTCAGCGAGTTCCTGGTCGACGTGCTCGGGGTGACCGACGTGGGCGCCTACTTCCCGCACAGCGTCGCCTACCACCCCACCTGCCACTCGCTGCGCATGTTGCGGGTGGGCGATCGGCCGACCCGGCTGCTGCGCGCGGTGCGCGGGCTGACCCTGGTCGACCTGCCGCGCGCCGACGAATGTTGCGGCTTCGGCGGCACCTTCGCGGTCAAGAACGCGCCGACGTCGGTGGCGATGGGCGGCGACAAGGTGACCGCCGTGCTGGAATCCGGCGCACAGGTGTTGTGCGCCGGGGACAACTCGTGCCTGACCCACATCGGCGGACTGATCTCCCGACAACACGCGGGCATCCGGGTACTGCACCTGGCGGACATCCTGGCCCGCACCGACGCGCTGCCGGACGTGCCGGTGTACCGACCGGGCCTGCCCGACGCCTCGGGCCTCGTCGTCGGGCATGCCCCGGGACCGGAGGCGACACGATGACCGCGGCGGTACACAGGGAACCCACCTTCGTCGGCATGCCGCCCTTCCCCGAGGCGGCCGAGGCCGAGCTGGCGAACCCCGTCCAGCGGGCCAATCTGCGCGCGGCCACGCACACCATCCGGGCCAAGCGCGACGCGGTGGTCGCGGAGCTGCCCGACTGGGAGCTGCTGCGCCGGGCCGGCGAGGCGATCAAGGACGACGTGCTGGCCCGGCTGCCCGGCCTCCTGGAACACCTGGAGGCGGCGGTACGCGCGGCCGGGGGCGTGGTGCACTGGGCCCGGGACGCGGCCGAGGCGAACTCGATCGTGGTCGACATCGCCCGGGCCAAGGGCGTGGACGAGGTGGTCAAGGTCAAGTCCATGGCCACCGAGGAGATCGAGCTGAACAACGCGCTGGCCGCGGCCGGGATCCACGCGTGGGAGACCGACCTCGCGCAGCTGATCGTGCAGCTCGGCGACGACCTGCCGTCGCACATCGTGGTGCCCGCGATCCACCGCAACCGGGCACAGATCCGGGAGATCTTCATCCGCGAGATGGGCCGCGTGGGCCGGCCGGCGCCCGAACGGCTCAGCGACGAGCCGGCCGCGCTCGCTGCCGCCGCGCGGCTGCACCTGCGGCAGAAGTTCCTGCGCGCGAAGGTCGCGGTCTCCGGCGCCAACTTCGCCATCGCCGACACCGGCACGGTGTGCGTGGTCGAGTCGGAGGGCAACGGGCGCATGTGTCTGACCCTGCCCGAGACGCTGATCACCGTCCTGGGCGTGGAGAAGCTGTTGCCCACGTGGGGCGACCTGGAGGTGTTCCTGCAGCTGCTCCCGCGCAGTGCCACCGGGGAGCGGATGAACCCCTACACGTCGATGTGGACGGGGGTCACCCCGGGGGACGGACCGCGGGAGTTCCATCTGATCCTGCTCGACAACGGCCGCTCCGACGTGTTGTCCGACCCGGTGGGCCGCCAGGCGCTGCGCTGCATCCGGTGTGCGGCCTGTCTGAACGTGTGCCCGGTGTACGAGCGCACCGGCGGGCATGCGTACGGGTCGGTGTACCCCGGGCCGATCGGCGCGATCCTGACGCCGCAACTGCGCGGCATCGCCCGGCATCCGGTGGACGCGCAGACCGCGTCGTTGCCGTTCGCGTCGACGCTGTGCGGGGCGTGCTTCGACGCCTGCCCGGTGCGGATCGACATCCCCGAGGTGCTGGTGCATCTTCGCGCACAGGTTGTGGACGGCGGGCGCGGGCCGCACGACCGGGCCGAGGACGCCGGGATGAAGACGCTGCGGTGGACGTTCGAGAAGCCGTGGCGGATCGGCTTCGCCCAACATGTGGCCGGGGTCGGCGCACACTTCGTGCGCCACGGCGTGATCGGTCGCGTCCCGCTGCCGAAGCGCATGTCCGGGCCGGTCGGCGCGTGGTTCGCCGACCGGGACGCGCCGGCGCCTCCGGCGGAGTCGTTCCGGTCCTGGTACAAGCGCACCGAAGGGGGTCGGGAGCTGTGACGGTGGAGTGCCACGAGGCGGACCGCGAGGCCCGGACGGTGGTCCTGGACCGGCTCCGCGCCGCCCTCGACGACCGGCCCAAGCCGCCCCCGGTACGCCGGACGTATCGGCGCGAGCGCCCGGCGGGCCTCGACCCGGTCGCCCGGTTCGCCGCGCGGCTGGCCGACTACGACGCGACCGTGCTGCGCGTACACGACACCCGGGACCTGCTGCTCGGCGCGAGCGACCTGCTGCGCCAGGCCGGGGTCACCCGCCTGGTGGTGCCGCGCGGGAACAAGCTGGCCTGGCTGAGTCGGCTCGGCGCGGAGCTGGTGGTGGACACGCCCGAGCTGAGCCGGGACGAGATCGGCGCGATCGACGCGGTGGTCACCGGGTGCGCACTCGCCGTCGCCGAGACCGGCACGATCGTCCTGGACACCGGCCTCGACCAGGGCCGCCGGGTGCTCACGCTGCTGCCGGACTACCACCTGTGCGTGGTGCGCGCCGATCAGGTCGTGGGCACCGTGCCGGAGGCGGTGGCCCGGCTCGACCCGCGCCGCCCGCAGACCTGGATCTCCGGCCCGTCGGCGACCAGCGACATCGAACTGGAGCGGGTGGCGGGGGTGCACGGGCCGCGGACGCTGCACGTGTTGCTGATCGGGTAGCGGGTTCGGGGCGGCCTGGGCCCACCCGCGACCGCCCGGGCCCGCCCCGACCGTCCGGTCCACCCCGCCGGCCGCCCGGCCCTACCCCGCAGGAACAGGCCGGGCCGAGAAGCCGTTGTCGCCAGGGAACGCTTTCTAGGAGGCCACAGCGATGTCCGAGGCAGCAGCGAGCGCGGAGCCCACCGCGGAGCCGACCGCGGGTCCGGGGGCGGACCCGTCCGGCGAGTTCCGCGTCGAGCACGACTCGATGGGGGAGGTCCGGGTGCCGGCCGCCGCCAAGTGGCGGGCGCAGACCCAGCGCGCGGTGGCGAACTTCCCGATCTCCGGGCAACACCTGGAACCGGCGCACGTGGAGGCCCTGGCCCGGATCAAGGGCGCGGCGGCCCGGGTGAACGCCGAACTGGGCGTGCTGGACAAGGAGACGGCGGAGGCGATCGAGCAGGCCGCGGTCGAGGTGGTCGGCGGGCGCTGGGCGGACCAGTTCCCGGTGGACGTGTTCCAGACCGGGTCCGGCACGTCGTCGAACATGAACATGAACGAGGTCCTGGCCACTTTGGCGACGGAGCGACTGGGCCGGGACGTACATCCCAACGACCACGTCAACGCGTCCCAGTCGTCCAACGACGTCTTCCCCTCCTCGATCCACATCGCGGCGGCGCTCGCGGTCACCCACCGGCTGATCCCCTCGCTCGACCACCTCGCCTCCTCCCTGGAGTCGAAGGCGACCGAGTTCGCCGACGTGGTCAAGTCCGGCCGCACCCACCTGATGGACGCCACGCCCGTGACCCTGGGGCAGGAGTTCGGCGGCTACGCGGCGCAGGTGCGCTACGGCGTGGAACGACTGCACGCGACGCTGCCGCGCGTGGTCGAACTGCCGCTGGGCGGCACCGCGGTGGGCACCGGGATCAACACCCCGCCCGGCTTCTCGGCCCGGGTGATCGCGGAGATCGCGGCGGCCACCGGGCTGCCGTTCGTCGAGGCGCGCGACCACTTCGAGGCGCAGGGCGCGCGGGACGGACTGGTCGAGCTGTCCGGCCAGTTGCGCACCGTCGCGGTCGGCCTGAACAAGATCGTCAACGACCTGCGCTGGATGGGCTCGGGGCCGCGCACGGGCCTGGCCGAGATCCGGCTGCCGGACCTGCAGCCGGGCAGCTCGATCATGCCGGGCAAGGTCAACCCGGTGATCCCGGAGGCGGTCGGCCAGGTCGTCGCGCAGGTGATCGGCAACGACGCGGCGGTGGCCTTCGGCGGCGCGGCGGGCAACTTCGAACTCAACGTGATGTTGCCGGTGATCGCCCGCAACCTGCTCGAATCGATCCGCCTCCTGGCCAACGTCACGCGGGTGCTGGCGGATCGTACGGTGGCGGGTATCGAGGCCGACGTCGAGCGGATGCGCGAATACGCCGAGTCCTCCCCGTCGGTGGTCACGCCGCTGAACCGCTTCCTGGGCTACGAGGAGGCGGCGAAGATCGCCAAGCAGTCGCTGGCCGAACGCAAGACGATCCGCCAGGTGGTCATCGAACGCGGCCACATCGCGGCCGGGCGCCTCACGGAGGCCGAACTCGACACGGCGTTGGACGTGTTGGGGATGACGCGGCCGTAACGGCCCGATAGCCGGCGCGCGACGCCGGCCGCGAGCGAGGTCACCCGCGCCGTTCGCGACCGGCGGTTGTGCGCGTCGAAACCGTCGGCGTGCCCGGCGTGGCGACGCGGACTGCCCGAGTCAGACCGGAAGTTGCCAGGACGGGCCTTCGGGGCCGCCGATCCAAACGGTCTGGGTGAGGTCGGCGGCGACGGTGAGCCCGAAGGCGGACTGGTCCGGTGAACCGACGCCTTGCCAGGCGATCAGCGCGTCTTCCACCTGGTCCCACAGCCGGAGTGGGCCATGTTGATGGACGACCGGGCCGGCTCCGTTCGTCTCGATCCACGCCTGCGAACCCGTGGCCACGTCCCGAAGGATCAGGCCGTCGCCGGCCGTTACCAACTCGGCCGAAGGCGCGGCCAGTTGGGCGACGAAGGCGCCGGTCCATCCCTCGATCAGGTCGGGGTCGACCCGGCACTCGCGAACCGTGCCCGCGTACCGCTGGAAGACGGGACGAGGCGGCCGCTCGTGCGGGCGCGCGAGCATGAAGGAGACCGTGTCCCCGAGGAACCGACCCGACGCGATGTCGGTGTCGCCGAGGGTGAGTCGTAGCAGACCCGAGGCGGGCAACCAGCCGCCGAGGGTGGTGGTGATACTGCCGGTGTCGGTCACCTGCCACAACCACGGAACCGGGATGTGCCGCACGGAGCACGTGGCGACGACCGCGTCGTACTCGCCTCCGGTCCGGTACCCGAGCAGCCCGTCGCCCACGACGAGATTCGGCGTGTATCCCGCCGCACGCAGGTTCTCGGCCGCCTGCCGCGCGACGCCGGGGTCGTACTCGATCGACGTGACATTCGCGTCGCCGAGCCGATGGCACAGGATCGCGGTGGAGTAACCGGTCCCGGTGCCGATCTCCAACACCCGATCGCCGTCCCGAATGCCGGCCACCTCCAACATCCGCACCACCAACGACGGCAACGTCGACGAGGACGTGGGGCTGCCCACCACCGGCCCGTCGACATCGGCGGCATGGACCCCATCCACACGGGTCACCCACGTCTCGTCCGAGTAGACGAGCCGCAACCAGGCCTCCTCACCAACCTCCGCCCGCCGAACGGACTCCCAACGAATCCCATCCGACCGAAACACGGCATCCCCCAAAAACCTCTCCCGAGCCACCCCCTCCACCGCCCTGCGCCAAACGGAATCGAAGGACACGTTCTTTTCGGCCACCCGCTGGGCAAGGCCCGTACGAAGGGAAACGGGATCATGGGTCATCTCGACCTCCGAACTGAAGTTGCTCGGCCAAGGCGACCGTAATGCAGTCTGTGATGCGATCGGGGAACCACGCCCACTGGCCGTTGGGGTTGCATTCGTAGAACCACCACTGCCCGTCGACATCCAGCCCGAAATCGAATGCGCCGAACACCAGGCCGAAGGTGTCGAGATATCGACCGATGCCTTGGATGACCTCGGACGGAACGGCCACCAACGTGTAGGAAAGCGCGTCGTATTCGCGGCGCCAGTCCAGCCCTCGGGCACCGTCGATGCGCACTGCGAACAGCTCACGGCCCACGGCAGTCACCCGAACGTCGGCGACCTTCTTCACCCGCTCCTGAAAGAGGTGCGTGGTGACCGAGACCCCGCCGTCGAGGGTGGAAGGGTCTACCTCCTCCACCCATACCGTCTGCGCACGCCCGTCCGCTCCGAAATAGTCCCCGTTCCACAGTGGCTTGTAGATCACAGGTTCGGCTCGTGACGCGAACCGGCGGGCCTCGACAGGGTCGTTCGTCACCAAGGTCACCGGCACGGTGAGACCGCACTGTGCGGCCGTCGACAACTGAATCGGCTTGTACTCCGCGTCGCGGTTTCGGTGAGGATGATTGACATAGTGCGCCCCCGGGAGTGACGCCAGGATCCCGCCGAGTCCAAAGCGAGCCTGCTCGACGCACCACCGCGCATCCTGGGCTTCGAGACCGGGAGCATCGTATGCACCCGGTCGACGCCAGTAGACGGAACGAATTTCATGCAACGCGATGTTGCGACTGGCCGTTCGGAGGGTGCCCGCCATTCCGCGACCACCGAAAGTCGCGCTCACCGTGACCGCACCAGGGAAATCCCCGGGGTCGAGGCGTACAACGGGTACTCCCCGCTTGCCGAGTTCCATGACGACCAGATCCCCGGTGACATCGTCGAGGCGTGTAACAACGAGCACCGGCGAACCGAGACTTGCGCTACGCATCAATCAGTGTCCCCTTCCTGATCGCTACCCTGGTCCGAGTTGCCGTCGAGGCTGGTCTTGGTCTTGGTCTCGCGCGACGTCTCGGTCCTCTTGTGGCGATCCATCAGTGGGACTTCGGCACCTTCCGCCGTAAGCCACCGACCCGTCTGGGTATCCGCGTCCAGCACGACCCGGGTATAGGGGACGACCTCTGCGGGAGGGAAGGGTTCCATCCGACGAACCCCCCAAGGCGTTGGAGGCTTCTCGATGAACTCGGCTTCCACGCATGTTCCGGTCGACGTCTCCGTCATCCTGCTTCCTCCTGTACGCGGAACGAGTCAAGGTGAATCGGCCGGCATCGGCATGGTGGCCGACAGATGACTCCATAAGGCAGTCGTGTGCCTACAGAGAGTCTGCACCGGGCAGGGCTGTGATCACAAGGAGTGTGGTGCGATTCGTAAATTGCAAATATGGAGCCGCTGGTGAGAGTGGACTCGCGACTTGTAGCAGGAATGACGAAGGGCCTCCCGGTGGGGAGGCCCTTCGTGCGGAGCGGGCTACTTCTTGATGGCGTCCACGAGCGAAGCCCAGGCGGTCGGGGTGAACAGGTGCGCCGGGCCGGTCGGGATCTTGGAGTCACGCACGCCCGTGAGTCGTCCAATGGGCGCCGCCTCGATACAGGAGTTCTCCACCCCTCCGCTGTACGTCGACTTTCGCCACTCGGCCGCGACAACGCCGGCATCGACTACGTGCATCTCAGGTCCTCAGTTCCTTCACTATGCTTTCGATGAACCTGCGGGACTCCAGCACCGGCATGGCCCCTGCGGTAAGTCGCCGGAAAGCTCGGTCGTAGTGGGCGACTTGTTCGGCGTCCTCTACGAAAATGCCGCTTGTGCCAGTATCTTCGTACGCCACGTCAGCTTCCCCCGCCTGGAAGCTGAGCAGGTTGAACGAGCCTCCTACGGCAGCATAAAGACCGCTTGCGATCGGGAGAACCTGGAGTTCGACGCGAGGGAGTTCCGAGACCTCGATCAAACGCTGCAACTGCTCGATGCGCACATGCGGTTCGCCGATCTCGTGCCGCAGAACGGCTTCACCCACGATGAACCACAGCTCGACATCCCCCTCGTGGCCGCTGCTTCCTCGCCTGGCCACGATCGCTTGTCGCTTTTGTCGAACCTTCACGAAAGCGTCCACCTGCCGCGGGTCGGTCACCCGACCCGTTTCCTTGTAGACGGCCCGAGCATAGGCTTCGGTCTGGAGCAGTCCGGGGACGAGTTGGTTCTCGAAGGCGCGGATTCTGGAGGCTTCCTCCTCCAACGCCACGAACGACGCGAAGCTCTTGCCGAGGGAGTACTGCACCCACCATCCGCGCCGCCTCGACTGGCGGGCAGCCTGGACCATCTCCTCGATCTCGGCTCCGTCGGTCATGCCGTAGAGCGCGAGCAGTGCGCGAAGGTCCATGGGGCGGACGCCTGACCGCCCGGTCTCGATGCGACTGATCTTCGAGTCGTCGCACTCCAACACCCTTGCGACGTCTTCCTGATCCAGACCGGCGGCCAGGCGCAAGGCGAGCAGTTTCTTCGCAAGCTGGCGACGTCGCACCGTCGGTGCCTCAGCCATGTCTTCCCCTTCTCCCGGCAGACGAGCAGCAGTGTGGTCGCTGTGGCGTCGAAGTGTCACATCGGCGTGAGCATCAACTTCAAGTTACGACTTGCACATCACGAGTTGCGTGGGACATGCTCACTGCAACAGCCTTTTTACGCACTGTGTGAATCAGTTCACGCTGTGCGCCGATGCTGTCGTGCTTCCCATCAGGAGCGACGCATGGTCACGACCAGATCCGGCTCATCACGCTTGATGCCCGACCGCGTGGCAAGTCGAAGACCGATCCCAGAGCTGGTTGCCGGGCTCTACCAACGAATCGATCCACGACCCACCCGCCTGCTCGTTGCGGGCGCGATGGGCCGGTCGGCCGCCACGCCCACCGCGATCGGTGACGCGCTTCGATGCGCGGCGGAAATCCACGGCAACGCGGTACAGCACACCGAGTACGGCCCTACATCCGTCCAGGTGTGGCACCTCCCGGCGACGCGCCAAGCGCTCGTCGCAGTGGGCGATAGCGGCCTGGCCGCGCCCATCCGTCGCTTCGGGAATGACGTCGAAGACGAGAGCGGGCGCGGGTGGCGCATCGTGGAAGCCCTGTCCGATGCCTGTGGATACGTCGTCCGAAAGGACGGAAAGCACGTGTGGTTCGCCGTCTCGCTCTGTCGAGTCGAGATGGCGCAACTTGGCATCACGCCGGACGCCTCTCATGGCAGCGACCAGCGCCACCGCTACCCCAACAGACGGGGCGGAAGGCAGTCGCTCTCCGGTTGGGATGACCCACCGTTCGTCTCGAACTCCGGTGCAGACGCGGACGCGTGAGTGCTGCCCGATGCGTTGGCCTTCGTGATGGGGTGCCGGCTCGTTCCTGGTGCGTCAGTGGCGGGTGAAGGTGGTGATTGTGACGTCGTTGGGGAAGGTGGTGCGGGTGGTTGATTTGAAGGAGGTCGGGGTGAACTTTCCGTTGAATGCCGGGATTCCGGATCCGGCGACCACGGGGTAGCTCTTGATGATCAGTTCGTCGATTTCCGGCAGCAGGGTGCCGGCGAGGAGGCCGCCGTCGCAGAGCCAGATGTCCAGGCCGTCCTGCTGCTTGAGGTCGCGGACCCCGGCGAGCGGGTCGCCGTCGACCACTGTGACCGCCGGGTCGGGGGACGAGGTGAGGGTGCTGGACACGACGTACTGGCGCAGGTGGGCGTAGGGGCTGGGGAAGCCTGCTCGCAGGCCGGGGCCGTAGGTGCCGAGCCCCATCAGGACGGTGTCGAAGCGCCGGTTGGGGGTGTCCGTCAAGCCGTGGGCGGCGCGCATGAAGGTCGGGACCGTCTCGGGGTAGCGGGCATTGACCCACTCGGCATAGGCGGCGGCCTGCCGGGAGTCCGATGACGAAGTGCGGGCGGTGGAGGGCTGACTTGGCGGCGTCGGGAGCGGGGCGGCGGCGCCGACCACGCGGCGGCGCCCGTACCCGGATGTTCTTCGCATGATGACCCACCCGTAACATGACTCACGGTCAGGTGTCACGGGCGCTGGGTACACCAAGCTCATGTCTAACATCCTGCGCATGCACGAGCACTTCGAGGATCCCCGTTCCGCGGCCGGCACCTGGTCTTCCGGCGACCAGGTGCTCTGGCGTTATCTGCGCGGCGGCCAGGTCCTGGACTGTCGGCCGGTGACCGTGGTTCGCGACGACCCGGACCAACTCGCGGTCTGGCTCGCCGGCGGCACCTCACGGGTCAAGCCGATGTTGCCGGACGGATCGGACATCCGGACCGCGCCGATCGAACGCAGATTCAGGCTCGGCCGGATCCCCTCGGTCGTCGAGTGGCACGGGACGGGCGTGTTGATGCTGGCCCGGCCGGGCGAGCCGTGGTCGGTCTGGCTGTTCTGGCAGCCCGGCTGGCGGTTCTCCGGCTGGTACGTCAACCTCGAACGCCCGCGCACCCGTTGGGCGGGCGGCGTGGACACCGAGGACCACGTGCTGGACGTGTGGGTCACCCCGGATCGCCGCTGGGAATACAAGGACGAGGACGAACTCGCCGCCTCCCGCGAGGCGGGCCGGCTCACCGATCGCCAGGTCGAGGCGATCGAGGCCGAGGGCCGGGCCGCCGTCGCGGCGATCGAGGCGTGGGGCGCGCCGTTCGACCAGGGATGGGAGAACTGGCGTCCCGACCCGGCCTGGCCGCTGCCGCAACTCCCCGACGACTGGGCGGACAACGCCCGCATCGCCTGACCGCCGCCGCGGCAAGTCTCCGTTTCCGGGCCCGACTTCGGTCGGGCCCGACGCGTGTGCGGATCGGTTCGTCCTCGGGTGCAACCCTTTCGCCCCTCGGTCGCTCTGAACGGGGTGAACCGAAGGGGGCCGAGATGCCGACAGCCGGACGGCGAGATTTCGAGGAGTACGCGCGGGCGCGCCAACATCAGCTCTACCGCACCGCGTACCTGCTGTGCGGCGACGCGGATCGGGCGCAGGACCTGGCCCAGACCACGCTGGCCAAGCTGTTCCAGCACTGGAAGCGGGCGAGCCGGGCGGAGAACCTGGACGCGTACGCGAAGACCGTGCTCAGCCGCACGTTCCTGAGCGAGCAGCGCGGTCGCCGACGCGAGTACGCGGCGCATGAACTCCGGGCCGCGGGACCGCCGTCCGCGCGGCACCCGGACCTGCGGCTGACCCTGCTCGCCGCGCTGGCGACGCTGCCTCCCAAGCCGCGCGTGATGGTCATCCTGCGCTACTGGGAGGACCTGAGCGTGGAGAACGTCGCCGCCCTGCTGCGCTGCAGCACCGGCAACGTGAAGAGCCAGTGCGCCCGTTCGATGGCCAAGCTCCGGGCCGAACTCGGAGACCTCCACCTGTACGCGACGGAAAGCTGAGGCGGTGTCATGCACGACGACGGGTACGAAGAGCACGCGGGTCGGGATCTGCGCATGGTGATGGACCGGGCCACGGTCGAACTGCCCCCGCTGCCGGACCTGGTGGCCGACGCGATCCGGGACGGGCGCCGCCGCAGGGTGCGTTCGCGGGCGGTGCTGAGCGCGGTGGTGGTCGGCGCGGTGGCGGCCGTCGCCGCGCCGACCCTGCTGCTCGGGCCGCCGGCCGGGAAGGACACCGCCGGGGCGGGCGCCTCGCGAAGCGGCGGGGAACTGCCGTTGGCCCCGGCGAACTGGCCGACGGGCCAGCCGCTCGCCGTGCCGACCAAGGCCTATCCGACGGTGCACGTCGAGGAGACGGGCGGGTCCGACCCGAAGTCGCGAATGACCAGGGAGCAGACCGAACTCCGGTACGCGTTCAAGCAGAAGGCCGCCGACGTGCTGACCAAACTGCTGCCGCCCGACGTGGGCGAGATGCGGATTCCGGACAACGGCGCGCAGAGCTATCGGCTGGTGTCGGGCGACAAGACGTACGACATCACGTTCCGCGTCGACGTGTCCGGCGGCGGCCCCGCGAGCATCGCGCCCACCCCGGCCGGCGGGGCCGACACAGGCGGGGCGGCGCCGCCCTCGTCGGTGAACGGCACGTGCGCCGAGACGGCCGTGTTGCGTCAGAGCAAGACCACGGAGATCTCCTGCACCGACGCCAAGCTGCCCGACGGCACGGCGATCTCGATCACGAGCCGGCCCGCGGCGCGCGCGGGCACGGTGATGAGCCCGCCCGTGCCGATGGCCGTGTTCAGCTACCGCGGGGCCGACGTCATGCTCGCGCTGTTCGCCGACGTGAAGACCAACACGGCGCCGGCGGTCGGCAACGAGCAACTGGCCAAGGTGGTCACCGACCCGACATTCCTGGAACTGGTCGACTTCTGGCGGGACAACCGGATCGGCCGCTGAGGGCCGACCCGAACGGCGCCGTCACGACCCGGTGCCGGCCCTCACCGCACCACCCGTACCGGCAGATCGCCCACCGCGCGCCGCAGCGCGACCGCCAGGTCGGCGAACTCCGCGCCCCGCCCCGTGCTGGAGCGCATCACCAGGCCGATGCGTCGGTACGGGGCGGGCGCGGCGAAGCGGGACACCGCCAGTTGTGAGCCGGGGCGGGTCTCCACGTCGATCGCGGTCTGCGGGAGCAGGGTCACGCCCAGGCCGCCGGCGACCAGCTGGACCAGGGTGGGCAGGCTCGCCGCACGGGTCGCGCCCGCCTCGGACGCGCCGACCTCGCGGCACACGTCCAGCGCCTGGTCGCGCAGACAGTGGCCCTCGTCCAGGAGCAGTACGTCGAGGCCGCGCAGCGCGTCGCGGGGCAGGTTCCGGCGGCCCGCCAGCTCGTGGCCCTCGGGCACGATCAGGGTGAAGTCCTCCTCGTACAGCGGGATCTCCTCGACCCCGCCGAGCCCGGGGGAGGGCAGCGCGAGCAGGAGCAGGTCCAGCCGGCCGCCGGTGAGGCCGTCCATCAGCGAGCCGGTCTGCTCCTCGTGAACGTAGAGCTGGAGGTCCGGGTACTCCTCCCGGGCCAGCCGCAGCAGCGCCGGCAGCACATACGGCGCCACCGTCGGGATCACCCCCAGGTGCAGCGGCCCGGTGAACGGGCGCCGGGCCGATTCGGCCTCGTCCACCAGGTCGGCGAGCGCGTCGAGCACGCGGCGGGTGTGCCGCGCGACCCGCTCGCCGGCCGGGGTGAGCAGGACCCGCCGCGTGGTGCGCTCCACCAGCTGGGTGCCCAGGGCGTCCTCCAGAGCGGCGATCGCCCCGGACAGCGCGGGCTGACTGGTGCCCACCGCCGCCGCCGCGTCCCGGAAGTGCAGGTAGTCGGCCACCGCGGCGAAGGCTCTGAGCTGCGACAACGTCGGCGTGCGAGTACTGATGGGAACCACCTGTCGGGTGCGTGTGGGCGGCCGATCCCCCGGCTCCTCCACGATAGGGCAACCGTCCGGACCGGCCCCGCCCCGCGCAGGCGGCCCGCCGGTCCGGTCGGGTGCCGGCCGACCCTTGTGCCGCAAGTCACTTCTCTTCCGGTGTACCCACCGGTAGCTTGCTCTCGCTCCACTGTGCCCAAGTCCTCTTTGGGCGGCTCGTGCGTGTTCCTTCCATGCCACGAAGGCGAGGGTGCATGTCCAGATTCGAGCGGGTGCGGACGCTGGGACGGGTGCGCGGCAAGGTGTTGCCGGTGGCGCTGATGGCGACCCTGATGGGTCTCACCGGCGGCCTGACCACGACCGGGTCGGCCGGTGCGGCCCCGGCCGCGGCCACCGCACTGTCCCCCCAACTGGAGGCGATCCGGCAGGCCGAGGCCCAGGCGCTCTACGGGAGTACCGGGATCAAGCCGATCACCGAGCGCAAGACGTCGCTGATCTCGCTCGGCGACAGCGAGATCGCCGGCGAGGGCGTCGGCGTGTACGAACCCGGCACCGACGGCCCGGACAACTGGTGCCACCGGTCGCCCGAGGCGGCGATCCACAAGACCGGGATCCCGACCGACCTGACCTACAACGTGGCCTGCTCCGGGGCGTCCACGGTCAACATCAGGATCGGCGGCAGCAAGCAGTACGCCGACGAGTTGGTGCAGTCGGACAGCCTGGCGATCAAGGCGCGCAATACCCGCGTACAGCTGATCCTGCTGGTCGCCGGGGCCAACGACGACATCCAGTTCGGCCCGACCATGACCGACTGTGTGACCAGGCGGGTGTTCTTCCAGGGCGAGTGCTACGGCACGTACCAGCCCGGCTGGCAGGCGCGCGCGGACGCGATGCGGCCCAAGGTCGAGCAGACCGTGCGCGATCTGAAGACGGTCATGGCCGACGCGGGCTACGCGAGCGGCGACTACAAACTCGTGCTGATGGGCTACCCGTCGCCGATCGCGCCGGACGTGGAGGACAACCCCGACTTCCCCGGCTGGTACGCCGGCGGCTGCGTGGGCTATCTGCGCGACGCGGCGTGGGGGCGCAACGAGGCGGTGCCGATCTTCGAGCGGGCCGAGCGCCAGGCCGCGGCGAACACCGGTGTCACCTACCTGGACAACTCGCGGCTGTTCCACGGCCACGAGGTCTGTACCGACAACACGTGGGCACGCGGCCTGTGGTTCGCCAACCCGAACGTGTTCGACCCGAACACGACCCGGCAGAGCTTCCACCCCAACGCGCGCGGCCACCTGGCGTTCGCGTCCTGCCTGACCCAGCTGTACACCTCGGGCTGGAACCAGGCCGGCTGCGCGGACTCGGCAAGCACCGGGCAGGCCAAGCTGTATCAGGGTGTGCTCAGTGCCGACTTCCGGCAACTGCGCAACGAGGGAACCGGGTTGTGCGCCGACGCGTACGGCTTCTCCTCGCGCAACCAGACCCCGGTGGACCTGTGGCCCTGCCACGGCGGGCGCAACCAGGGCTTCCGGTACGACGCCACGAACCAGTCGCTGCACACCGAACTCAGCGAGGACCGGTGTGTGGATCCGCTCGGCGGAGGGCGCGCCTCGGGCACCGCGCTGGTGTTGTGGAACTGCAACGGCGGTACCAACCAGCGCTTCGTCGAGGTCGCGGGCACCCTGCGGCCGGCCGACACACAGACCCTGTGCGTGGCGGCGCCGGCGGCCGACGCGACGCTCGGCGCGAAGCTGGTGCTCGCCGGGTGTGACGGCTCGGCGGGGCAGCGATGGGTGAAGGAGCCCGCCGCGCCGGTACGGTTCGCCGAACTCGTCTCCGGCGCCAAGTGCCTGGACGTGGACGGCGGCACGATGTCGTCCGGGCGGGCCGTACTCGCCTGGGACTGCACCGGCAACACCAACCAGAAGTGGTGGCGCAACCCGGCCACCGGCCAGGTGCACAGCCTGAAGGACCCGGCGTACTGCCTGGACAACCGCGGCGCCACGGCGGCGGGCGCGGGCCTGGGCATCTGGCGGTGTGACGACGCGCACGGGGCGTACCTGAACAACCTGCGCTTCGACACGGACGCGGCCGGCCGCCTGATCAGCCGGGTCTCCGGTCTGGCGGTCACCGCTCCGGCGGGCAACGGCGCGGTCACCCAGCAGCCGGTGGGCGCGTCGCCGGCGCAGACGTGGACGGCGGGGGCCTCGGTGGCCCTGCCCTACTCGGTGATTCCGTACGACGCGTACTGAGCGCGCGCGCACCACGCGGCCCCCGTCCGGATGCCGGGACGGGGGCCGCGGCCGCGGTCGGTTCCGGGGCGCGGCTCAGTCGCGGTCGGGGTCCTTGCGGAGGGGGTCCTCGCGGCGGACGGGCTCGTCCTTGCGGAACATGTCGCGCTCGCGGCCCCGGTCGAGTTCGGGGCGGTACTCGGTCTCCGGGGGCAGGTCCCGGACGCGGTCCGCCTCCATCTCGCGGAAGCGGTCCGCCTTCATTTCGCGAATGCGCTCCATGTCCATCTCGCGCTTGCGCTCGCGTTGTTCCTTGCGCCGTTTGACCCGCACCGAGACGCCGCCCATCACGGCGAGGCCCTTGACCACCACGACGGGTGCGCGCGGGTCGTCGGTGTACTGCTCGTGCACGTCGAAGCTGCCCATGAAGCCGAACCCGTGGTCGCGCACGGTGACGCCCTCCGGGATCTTGATGTCGATCCCGCCCCAGATGGTGAACACCCGGATCACCAGCTCGGGTTCGTCGAACACCGCGTCGGTGAGGTCGATGTCCACCCCGCCCATGATCGCGACGGCGTTCAGCTTCCCGCCCGCGCGCCAGCGGCCCTTGCGGGTGGAACCGCTCCAGAACGCGAACATGTTCGACCGCGCCGGCGTCGGCGACACCGACGTGGCCGCGGCCGGCTCGTAGCCGATCGGGGCCGGGGCCGGCAGGTCGGCGATCAGCGGTTCGAGCTGGCTCACCGTCCTCGCGGCCAGCGCCGCGTCCACCCGTTCGGCGTGTTCGTCGGCGGTCAGGCGGCCCTCCGCGAGCGCGTCGCGCAATACGTTGACGTAGCGGTCGCGGTCCGCGTCGGACGCCCGCAACTCGGGTATGGGCGGTTGGGATCGACGCTCTGGGCTGGTGTCCACGAGGTCAAATCTAGCCCGGGGGTGCATTCGCCGGGAGTACGGACCGCGCGAGCAGCCGGACGGCCTCGCGCAGCCGGTCCGGGGACAACCCGGCGTAACCGATGATCACCGCCGGCGGACCGGTCGCGAACGCGCGCAGGTCGGCCATCGGCTCGACCCGCACGCCGAGCGCCGCGGCCCGGCGTACCGTGGCCGACTCGTCGGAGCCGGGCGGCAGTTCGACGTAGAGGTGGATGCCCGCGGCGACGCCGTGCACCCGGGCGGCCGGCAGGTGTTCGGCCAGCGCCTCGACCACCGCGTCGCGACGGGCGCGGTAGTGCGCGCGCATCGCCCGCAGGTGCCGCTCGTACGCGCCGGTGGCCAGCATCCGGACCAGGGTCAACTGGGGGAGGGTGGCCGAGCCGAGGTCGGCGTTGGTCTTCAGATCGTGGATCTGCTCGATCAGCGGTGCGGGCAGTACGGCCCAGCCCAGTCGCATCCCGGGCGCGAGCGCCTTGCTGGTCGAGCCCAGGTGCACCACCCGGTCCGGCGCCAGGCCCTGGAGGCAGCCGACCGGGTCGCGGTCGTAGCGGAACTCGGCGTCGTAGTCGTCCTCGACGATCAATCCGTCGTGCGTGCGGGCCCAGGCGACCAGGGCCGCGCGGCGGCGGGGGGACAGGACCACGCCGGTGGGGTACTGGTGCGCCGGGGTGACCAGCACCGCCCGGGCGCCGGTGCGGGCCAGCGCCGCGACGTCGAGACCCTCGGCGTCGGTGGGGGCGTAGGCGACGGCCAGGCCGTGGGTGGTGAAGATGCCGCGCTGCCGGTCGCTGGAGGGGTCCTCCACGGCGAGTACGTCCCGGCCGAGTCGGCGCAACGCCTGGGAGACCAGGGACAGGCCCTGGGCGACGCCGTTGACCACCACGATGTGCTCGGGCCGGGCCTGGGCGGCACGGACCCGGCCCAGGTAGTCGGCCAGCGCGGCGCGCAACTCGCCCGCGCCGGACGGGCCGGGGTAGCCGAGCGCCCGGTGCGGGGCGGTGTTCAGCACGTGCCGGGTCGCGGCCAGCCACGCGGAGCGCGGGAACGCGGACAGGTCGGGCACTCCGGGCTTGAGGTCGTGGGTGATCGGGACCGCCGTGCCGGGATCGGGCGCGGCGGCCGGCTGGGGCGCGGTGCAGGCGGCGGTGACCTGGGTGCCGGACCCGTGCCGCGAGAGCAGGTAGCCCTC
The DNA here is from genome assembly GCF_051903075.1 of Embleya australiensis. NCBI lineage: Bacteria > Bacillati > Actinomycetota > Actinomycetes > Kitasatosporales > Streptomycetaceae > Embleya > Embleya australiensis. The sequence continues at coordinate 3,059,755 of NZ_CP182422.1, read as the reverse complement.
GGCGACCAGCTGCTCGTAGGCGTCGACGACCATGCCCCGGGAGACGTCCAGGCTCTCCGCGAGCGCACGGGTGGACGGCATCCGGAATCCGGCGGGCAGCCGGCCCGAGCGGATCGCCTCGCGCAGGCCCGACTGGACCTGGGCGCCGAGGCGGCCCGCGGATCGGTCGAGGTGGACGAGGAGTTCGCGCATGGGTGCCTGCCCTGGGAACGGCCGGGGTCGTGCGCCCGCCCCGGACGGGAGGGCGGTGGGGCGCACCGTCCCGAAGTGGTCCGGTTTTTCGGGGTGGAAGTGGCTCTGCCGAGCGCTCCACCGGCTTCCTAACGTTACGGCACATGACGTTCTCCTCGATGTCCCCCCGCTCGATCGGTCTGCTGTGCGCGGCCTCCGCGCAGGGGCTGATCGGCGCCGCCGCCGGCGTCTCCGCGGTGCTGCGCGACTATCCGGTGACCGGCGGCCAGATGCTCCGCTACACGCTGGCCGCGCTCGTGTTGTTCGGGGTGTTGCGGGTGCGTCGGATCCCGCTGCTGCGGCCGACCCGGCGCGAGCTGGTCCGGCTCGGGCTGCTCTCGCTGTCCGGGCAGACGGTGTTCAACCTGTGCCTGTTCGCCGCGCTCGACCGGGCCGACCCGGCCACGGTGGGCAGCATCCTGGGCGCGACGCCGCTGCTGCTCGTGCTGGTCGCGCCGCTGCTCGGCGGGCGCCGGCCGAGTCGGTCGGTGTTCGCCGCCGCGGTGCTCGTGGTGGCGGGGGCGGCGGTGGTGCAGGGGCTGGGCGGCGGGACGGCGGTCGGGTTGGTGTTCGCGTGTGGGGTGGCGCTGTGCGAGATGGGCTTCACGCTGATCGCGGTGCCGCTGCTGCCGCGGCTGGGTGCCTGGCGGATCGCGGCGTACGCGACGGCGATGGCGATTCCGCAGATGTCGGTGGTGGGGGTGTTCACCGATGGCGCGGACCTGATCCGGACGCCGTCGGGCACCGAGCTGGTCGCGCTGCTCTACCTGGCGTTGCCGCTCACCGCCGGGGCGTTCCTGCTCTGGTACTCGGCGCTGGCCCGGGTCGAGCCGGAGCGGGCCGGGCTGTTCATGGGCCTGGTGCCGGTGACGGCCGCGCTGTCCGGCCTGGTGCTCGGCACCGGTACACCCACGATCGGCCAATTCGCCGGCGCCCTCCTGGTCGGCGTGGGCGTGGTCCTCGGGCTGCGTGCGGAGGAGGGTGAGCCGGAAGCGCCGCTTGTGGAGCCGGCTGGGCGATCGGTCGAGGAAATCTCCGCGCCGGCCGCAACAACCGCGGAGCCGCCGCCCACAAACCGATGACAGTGTTCATCGAGGTTCACCGAACCGTGGAGGGCGTCTTGGCCGAGCAGGGCATTCGGGAGGTGACCGGGATCGCTCGCGACCCGGCCCTGCTGGAGGCGTTCTATCGGAGAAACATCGACGCGGTGAATCGCTTCGTGGCCCGCCGGGTCGGCGATCCGCACGCCGCCGCGGACCTGACCGCCGAGGTCTTCCTCGCCGTGCTCGACACGGCGTCGACCTACCGCGGCGGCCCGGGTGGCGAGCGGGCCTGGTTGTACGGGGTGGCTCGCAACGTGGTCGCGAGCGAGCGGCGGCGGGCCGCGCGGGAGGAGCAGGCGTCGCGGCGGATAGCCGGCCGGCGCCTGGTGGACGACGACGACCTGGTGCGGATCGAGGAGCGGCTTGACGCCGAGGCGGCGGCTCGGCGCACCTATCGGGCGATCGAGCGGCTGTCCGAGGCCGATCGCGCGGTGCTCGAACTGGTCAGCGTCGACGGGCTGGACGTGACCGAGGCGGCGGCGGCGCTCGGGATCCGGCCGGTGTCGGCGCGCGTGCGGCTGCACCGGGCCCGACGGCGGCTGGCCGAGGAGTTGAAGGGGGAGCCGAAGGAGGAGCCGGCGCGGGACCGGGAACCGACCCGCCCGGTGCCGCCCGAGGGCGGGCGCATCGGCGGCGCACGCGCTGCGACCCACCCGACGGACACCCCCGGCACGGCTTTGCGAGCGGAGGCGAAGGCATGAGCACCTTCGAGGAACGACTGCTGGACGAATTGCGGAAGGTGGCCGCGGCTGACGAGACGGTGCCGCCGCCGATCGAGCCCGGCCGGCGGTTCGGGCGAAATCGGCGGACGGTGTTCGGTCTGGCCGCCTCGGCGCTGCTCGCGACCGGCATCGCGGTCGGCGCGCCCCTGCTGGGCGAGGGCTCCTCGGCCGACGCCCGACCGTTCAAGGTGATCCGGAAGGACGACGGGCGGATCCTCTTCCGGGTGGTCGAGTTCCGCAACCCCAAGGCGCTCGAACAACGGCTGCGGGAGCTGGGCGTCGCGGTGGTCGTGGACTACGTGCCTGCGAGCAAGCGGTGCCGGGAGCCGCGCTTCGCCGAATACCCGATGTCGGGCGACGACCTCACCGCGATCTACCACTGGAAGGAGGTCCCGGTCGTGAACGGCGACGGGCTCGACGACGCCGCGCTCGAGGAGGCGAAGCAGAGGTGGCACGAACTGGTGCCCGGGTTGATCCCGCCCGGCACCACACTCGTGCTCACCGAGGGTTACTACGGCGATTCCGACCGTTCCGGATCCATCGGGTCCTACGCCCTCGCCACCGGTCCGGTGGGGCCGTGCGAACTCGAACCCAGGCCCGGCTACGTGCCGCCGTCGCAGCACGAGGACAACCGTCCGTACTCGCCGGGTGCGCACTACCCGACCCCGGCGGCGACCTCGAAGCCGTGAGCGATCCGGGGCCGCTCTACTCTGGACGAGGCCCCGTTACCGCATGAGTGAGGATCACGATGTCCGCCCCTGAGAACTCCTTCAGCGCCTACACGGATCTGCTGCCGCTCGGGGAGGACACCACGCCCTACCGACTGCTGACCGCCGACGGCGTGTCCACGTTCGAGGCGGGCGGGCGTCGGTTCCTCAATGTCGATCCCGAGGCGATGCGACTGCTCGCGCGCACCGCGATGCGCGACATCTCGCACCTGCTGCGCCCCGGGCACCTGGCCCAGGTCGCGCGGATCCTGGACGACCCCGAGGCGTCGGCCAACGACCGCTTCGTCGCGCTCGACCTGCTCAAGAACGCCAACATCGCGGCCGGTGGCGTGCTGCCGATGTGCCAGGACACCGGCACCGCGATCGTGATGGGCAAGCGCGGGCAGCACGTGCTCACCGACGGCCGGGACGAGGAGCACCTGTCGCGCGGCATCGCCAACGCCTACACCGAGCTGAACCTGCGCTACTCGCAGATGGCGCCGCTGACCATGTGGGACGAGAAGAACACCGGCAACAACCTGCCCGCCCAGATCGAGCTCTACGCGACCCCGGGCGAGGCGTACAAGTTCCTGTTCATGGCCAAGGGCGGCGGCAGCGCCAACAAGTCGTACCTGTACCAGGAGACCAAGGCGGTCCTGAACCCGCAGAGCATGCTGCGCTTCCTGGACGAGAAGATCCGCTCGCTCGGCACCGCCGCCTGCCCGCCGTACCACCTGGCGATCGTGGTCGGCGGCACCAGCGCGGAGCACGCGCTCAAGACCGCGAAGTACGCCTCCACCCGCTACCTGGACACGCTGCCCGGTCAGGGTTCGCCGCTGGGGCACGGCTTCCGCGACGTGGAGTTCGAGGCCGAGGTGCTGAAGCTGACCCAGCAGATGGGCATCGGCGCGCAGTTCGGCGGCAAGTACTTCTGCCACGACGTGCGGGTGATCCGGCTGCCCCGGCACGGCGCGTCGTGTCCGGTGGCGATCGCGGTGTCCTGCTCGGCCGACCGGCAGGCGCTGGCCAAGATCACCGCCGAGGGGGTGTTCCTGGAGGAACTGGAGACCGACCCGGCCAAGTACCTCCCGGAGACCACGCACGACGACCTCGACGACGCCGTCGTCCAGATCGACCTCAACCGGCCGATGAGCGAGATCCGCGCCGAGCTGTCCAAGTACCCGGTCAAGACCCGGCTGTCGCTGACCGGCCCGGTCGTGGTCGCGCGCGACATCGCGCACGCCAAGATCAAGGAACTGCTCGACGCGGGCAAGCCGATGCCGCAATACCTGCGCGACCACGCGGTCTACTACGCGGGGCCGGCGAAGACTCCCGAGGGCTACGCGTCGGGCTCGTTCGGCCCGACCACCGCCGGACGGATGGACTCCTACGTGGAGCAGTTCCAGGCCGCGGGCGGCTCGTTCGTGATGCTGGCCAAGGGCAACCGGAGCAAGCAGGTCACCGACGCGTGCAAGGCGTACGGCGGCTTCTACCTCGGCTCGATCGGCGGCCCGGCCGCGCGCCTGGCCCAGGACTGCATCAAGAAGGTGGAGGTCCTGGAGTATCCGGAGCTGGGCATGGAGGCGGTCTGGAAGATCGAGGTCGAGGACTTCCCCGCCTTCATCGTGGTCGACGACAAGGGCGAGGACTTCTTCGCCGACGTCACCACGCCGACGTTCCAGATCAACCGGCGGTCGTGAGTCCGGTCGGCTTCGTCGCGGCCCGGGTGTCGAGCGGGTTCGGCACCCGGGCCGCGGCCGTCAGGCCCCGGGCCCCTCGGCGGGGTCCGGGTCGAGCGGGGTGTCGAGGAGCGCGGCCAACTCGGCGGTGAAGGCCGCGGTGCGAGGGCTGCCGGGGCCGCCGAGCGGGGCCAGGAAACGTTCGTGCAACTCTCGGACGATGCCGATCGCGCGGCTGGTGACCTCACGCCCGTGCTCGGTGAGGGAGAGCCGTATCGCCCGGCTGTCGGCCGCGTCGCGGGTGCGCTCGATCAGGCCCGAGCCCTCCAGGGTGCGCGCCAGCTTCGAGACGTAGAGCGCCTCCAGGCCGGTGTGGTCGGCGAGTTCGCGCTGACTGGGCTGCCGGCCGGAGCGCGCCATGCCGTACAGCGAGGCCAGCAGCGAGTATTGCGCGTGGGTCAGCCCCACCGGCCCGACGGCCCGGTCCACCGCCACCCGCCACTTCATCGACAGACGCCACACCAGAAAGCCGGGCGTCGCCCCTTCGGTCGTCGTGCTCATGGCGAAAACAGTACATGGCTACCAAATACATGGACGCTGTTTTCCGCGGGTCGGAAAGTGGGGCCGTGGGCCCTCGGTTTCCTTGACGTTTCCTTGTGGTTACTTGTCGTCGCCTTGTCACGCCGGCACGCATGCCTGGGAATTCGTCGGGTAGGCGACACCCACCGAGCCCACCAGCCGACGTGAGGAGCACAGCGTGACAGAACGGATCGACATCATCCGCAGCGCCCGCGCGACCTGGACACCGCCGCCGTCCGGCGCGTGTGCGAGCGTGGACCGGCAGATCTTTCTCGGCTACCCCGGGGAACCCGTGGTCGCCCGGCTCGCCCGCGAGGAGGACGCCAAACGCGTCTGCGCACGCTGCTCGGTCCTGTTGGAATGCCGGGAGAGCGCCCTGGCCGAGACCAACCCGGTCGGGGTACGCGGCGGCCTGACGCCGAACGAGCGTGGGGCGGTGCGTCGCAGGCGCGCCTATCACTGACTCGCCGTCACCCCGGGTGCCGGTCCGCCTCGCCGACGATGTGGTCGTGCGGGGTGTCCGTCGTCAGCCGGGCCAACTTGCGCAGCAGCGCGCTCAGTTCCTCGGATTGTTCGGGTGACCAGTCCGCCATCACCTCGGTGAGCATCTGCCGACGGGCCTCGACCAGCGCCTCCAGCGTTTCGTGGCCCTTGGCGGTGAGCGCCATCGTGCCCTCGCCGAGCCGCTCGATGTGCCCGGAGAAGGTCAGTTCGTCGGCGTAGCGGCGGACCCTGGCCTCGGGCTCGTGGATGCGGACGGCGAGGTCGGGGATCGAGATCGGCCCGAGCTGGTCGAGTTGCACCAGCCCGTACGCGCACGGCACCGACAACTCCACGCCCGAGCGGGCGATCATGCGCTCGTAGCGCGACCAGCCGTTCTCCCGGTGCACCATCTGTGCCATCGCCCGCTCGATCTCGTCGACCGAACTGCGCGCGGTGGGCGACATCAACGGGGTCTGCTCGGTCTCTCGCGTGGCCTCGCGCAGCGGCACCTCGCGGAGCAGGAACGACAGCACGAACGCGACCAACACGATGCAGGAGGCGGCCAGGAAGACGGTTTGCAGCGACTGCGCGTACGCGTGGATGAAGCCGGTCTTGGCTGCGGGCGGCAGCCGGTTCAACTCGGCCGGGTTGATTGCGGACGAGGATCCCGGCGCGGTGCCGGGCGGCAGGCCCTCGCCGCGCGCGGCGGCCTCGCGCAGGTGGACCGCCAGGCGGTTGTTGAAGATGGTGCCGAAGATGGCCGCGCCGAACGAGCCGCCGATGGAGCGGAAGAAGGTCGCGCCGGCGGTGGCCACGCCGAGTTCGGCGTAGGGCACGGCGTTTTGCACGGCGAGCACGATGACCTGCATGACCAGGCCCAGTCCGACGCCGAAGACGAGCATGTACAGCGAGGAGGCGGCGGTGGTGGTGAACTCGTCCATCCGCGACATCAGGAACATGCCGACGGCCATGACGGCGGTGCCCAGGATCGGGTAGATCTTGTACCGGCCGGTCCGGCTGATCAGTCGACCGCTGACGATCGAGGTGACCAGGAGTCCGCCCATCATCGGCAGCAGCCGCAGGCCCGACTCGGTCGGCGAGGCGCCGTTGACGACCTGCATGAACAGCGGCAGGAAGCTCAGTCCGCCCATCATCGCGAAGCCGACGATGAAGCCGATGCCCGCGGTCACCGAGAAGATCCGGTTGCGGAACAGGGTCATCGGGAGCACCGGTTCGGCCGCGCGCCGCTCGACCACGACGAAGGCGACGAGCAACACCACGGCCGCGACGCCCAGTCCGACGATCTGTGCGGAGCCCCACGGGTACGTGGTGCCGCCGAAGGTGCTGAGCAGGACCAGGCAGGTGGTGCCGGCGGCCAGGAGGGTGATGCCGAGGTAGTCGATGCTCGGCCGGGTGTGCACCTCCTTGGTGTGCAGCGCGGCGGCGATCACCGCGAGGGCGATCGCGCCGATCGGGAGGTTGATGTAGAACACCCAGCGCCAGGTGAGGTGGTCCACGAAGAACCCGCCGAGCAGCGGCCCGGCCACCGAGGTCACCCCGAACACCGCGCCGAACAGGCCCTGGTAGCGCCCGCGCTCGCGGGGCGGCACCACGTCGCCGATGATCGCCTGGGACAACACGATCAGCCCGCCGCCGCCGAGTCCCTGGATCGCGCGGAAGGCGATCAACTCGGTCATGCCCTGGGCGATGCCGCACAGCACCGAGCCGATCAGGAAGATCACGATCGACGCCTGGTAGAGCTTCTTGCGCCCGAACAGGTCGCCCAGCTTGCCCCACAGCGGCGTGCTCACGGTCGACGCGAGCAGATACGCGGTGACCACCCACGACAGGTGATTGAGCCCGCCGAGGTCGCCGACGATGGTCGGCAGCGCGGTCGAGACGATGGTCTGATCGAGCGCGGCCACCAACATCCCGAGCATCAGCCCGGTCAACACCAACCCGAGCCGGGGCGCGGCCTCCACCCCGGCCGGACTGCTGCCATGCCTGCGCTGCGGCGCGCTCATCCGGTGGCCTCCTCGATCGACGCTCAAGGAGGATCCCCACAAACAGGTACAAAATCCGCACCTATTAGTGGGACAAGGGGCGAGGCCCGACCGAAAGCCGGACCGCGGCCCGGCAATCACGAAGCCTCGCAATCAACCCAAGCCTCCGCGCCAAACGCCGACCGAGCCAAAATCCAGCCCGGCCGGCGTTTGAGGCCACCTCGGCCGAAGGCCGGGTCGAAAACCCCCGGCCGCACGGCCTATCGCGCGTGGTCGAAGTCGATCGCGCTGTACGCCCGCAGCTTCGCCAGCCGATGCTGGCTGTCGATCTGCCGAATCGTCCCGGACTTCGACCGCATCACCAGCGACGAGGTCAGCGCCGTGCTCGCCCGATACCGCACCCCGCGCAGGAGTTCGCCGTCCGTGATCCCCGTGGCGACGAAGAAGACGTTGTCGCCGCGCACCAGGTCGTCGGTCAGCAGGACACGCGAGAGGTCGTGCCCCGCGTCGATCGCCTTCGCCCGCTCCGCCGCGTCCTTGGGCCACAGCCGACCCTGGATCACACCGCCCATGCACTTGATCGCGGCGGCGGCGATGATGCCCTCGGGCGTGCCGCCGATGCCGAGCAGCAGGTCGACGCCGGTGCCGTCCTTGGCCGCCATGATCGCGCCGGCCACGTCGCCGTCGGTGATGAACTTGATCCGGGCGCCCGCCTCGCGGATCTCCTTGACCATCGAGTCGTGCCGGGGGCGGTCCAGGATGCAGACCGTGACGTCCTCGACGGCGCTGTGCTTGGCCTTGGCCACCCGGCGGATGTTCTCCGCGATCGGCGCGGTCAGGTCCACCACGTCGGCCGCCTCGGGGCCGGTGACCAGCTTCTCCATGTAGAACACGGCCGAGGGGTCGTACATGCTGCCGCGCTCGGACACCGCCATCACCGCGACCGCGTTGTTCATCCCCTTCGCGGTCAGCGTGGTGCCGTCCACGGGGTCGACCGCGACGTCGCACTCGGGCCCGTGGCCGTCGCCGACGCGCTCGCCGTTGAACAACATCGGGGCGTCGTCCTTCTCGCCCTCGCCGATCACCACCACGCCGTTCATCGACACGGTGTGGATCAGGCTGCGCATCGCCTTCACCGCGGCGCCGTCCGCGCCGTTCTTGTCGCCCCGACCGACCCACCGGCCGGCCGCCATCGCGGCGGCCTCGGTGACCCGGACGAGTTCCAGCGCGAGGTTGCGGTCCGGAGCTTCCGGAGCGACTTCGAGTTGCGGGGGTACAGATTGGTCCGTCATGCGGCGGGCCTTCCTGTAGGGGAACCGGTCCGTGACCACGAGGGGTGCCCTGATCCCCCGGAGCCGTGTGCGCCATCGGGTGCGGGTGGCACGGCGATCGCGCGGCCCCGGTCCGGACTGGTTCCAACGGGATTGCCCCGATGTTATCGGTGGGCGGTGTTATCGGTGCGGGTAGGCCGTGCGGAACCGCCCGGCGGGCAATGCGACCATGTTCGGGTGGCGAGGAAGTCGGGTCGCGAGACCGTTCGAGACATGGTTCTTTCCCTGGGCGCGTGCGGCCTTGTGGTCGGTGCGCTGTTCCTGGTGGCTCCGCACAACGAGAGCGATCCCGTACGGCGGGTCGCCTACGAGACGTCGTTCCGACAGGCGGCCCGGGTGGCCCCGTACCCCCTGCTCGCCCCGCAGGGCCTGGACGAGCGCTGGCGGGCGACCTCGGTGGACTACCAGGGCTTCGACCGCAACCAGACCAAGTGGCACATCGGGTTCATCAACCCCGCCGAGAAGTACGCCGCGGTGGAGCAGAGCAACGGCTTCAGCGACGAACTGGTCCGGGACAAGGGCAAGCGCGGCCAACCGATCGGCGATCGGGACGTGGCCGGCGAGCAGTGGAAGGCGTACGACGGCCCCAAGTACCGCTCGCTGGTCCGGGTGCGCGACGGCGTCACCACGATGGTCACGGGCAACGCGACTTTCGAGGATTTGACCGTTCTCGCCGCATCCCTGCGTCCGGCCGCCGCCTGAGTCGAAATACGCGAGATCCGTCCGACGTATCGGGGCGATTCGGGCGGCCAAGTGCACATGTTGCGCAGGTGCTTGTAAAGGTTTTGTAAAGACCCAACGTCCTCCCCTGCCCCGTTCGTTGCTCCCGCCCCTAGGGTCCGGAAGCCCGGTCGAACATGCGTCGGCACCGTCGTGACCCGATGGTTGCCGGCACAGGTCCGCCGGGCTTTCCGAGTCGGCCCGACGCCGTGTGCGCTTGATCAGATCCCGCGCGGCGTCGCTTTGCGTCCGGGGGATGGCCCCCCGGTCGGAAAGGGGAGCACGTTGAGTCCATTGATACCCGGGAGGGGTGCGACGCCGCCCCAAGGCGTCCGGCGGGTGAAGCGCCGCGTGGCACTGCTGTCCGTGTCCGCGCTGGCGATCACCGGCCTCGCGGCCACGGCCGCGCCCTCGACATCCGCCACGCCTACGCGCGTGGACACCACAAAGGCGGTGTGGAACCCGGGCCCCGAGGACCACTACGTCAACTCCGTCGATGCGGCGATCGACACCAGCGCGCTGCCGGACGATCCGGCCAAGGCGGCGGCGCTCAAGGCGCAGAACGAGCGCAACGCCGCGACCAAGCGCAAGAATTCGGACGGCAACCCGCGCGCCGCCGCCCAGCTCAAGGAGCTCGAGGCCGAGGCGGGTCGCACGGGCAAGAGCCCGGCCGAGATCAAGGCCGAGCGCAGCGGCAAGCCCGCCGACGCCAAGCAGAACGCGAAGCTGCTCACCGTCCTGGTCGAGTTCAACGACCAGGCCAACGACGACTTCTCCGGGTACAAGCGCCCGACCAGCGTGTCGGACCCGACCTGTGTCACCGAGCCCCCCGGCACGGTGAAGAACGGGCCGCTGCACAACCAGCTGCCCAACCCGGCGCTGAACCCGAACGACAACAACACGCAGTGGGTGCCGAATTTCGACCAGGCCCACTACAACAAGATGCTCTACTCCAAGGAGGGCATCACCGAGCGCATGCGCACCGACCTCAAGGGGCCGGACGGCAAGCCGGGCATCAGCCTCGCGGGCCAGACCATGCGCAACATGTACGAGGAGATGTCGGCCGGAAAGTACTCCGTCTCCGGCGAGGCCACCTCCTGGATCAAGGTGCCGCACTCCGAGGCCTGGTACGGCGCGGGCGCCTGCGGCAACGCGCAGCAGGACAACAGCGGCAGCCCGCAGAACCCGCTCGGCGCGCAGCAGCTCGCCATCGACGCGGTGGACCAGCTGGCCAAGTCGCAGCCGAGCTTCCCGTGGGCGGATTACGACAAGGAAGACCCGGGCGACGCCGACCACGACGGCAACACCCAGGAGCCGGACGGCGTGGTGGACCACCTGGTCCTGGTCCACGCCGGCAAGGACAAGTCCGCCGGCGGCGGCGCCGAGGGCACCTACGCCATCTGGGCACACGCCTCCACCGTGCTCTTCGGACACCAGGTCCCCGGCAGCAACATCAAGATCGCCAACTACATCGTGCAGCCCGAGGACTCCGGAGTGGGCGTCTTCGCCCACGAATTCGGCCACGACCTCGGACTCCCCGACCTGTACGACAACTTCAGCGGCGGGCAGACGGACCTGAACTTCTGGGACCTGATGTCGGCCGGTTCGCACACCGGCCCGCTGTTCCAGTCGCAGCCCGCGCACATGGGCATCTGGGACAAGTACGCGCTCGGTTGGCTGACCCCGGACCTGGTCAAGGTCGGTGACCGGCCCAAGGTCGCCACCCTGGGTCAGGCCGCGAAGACGCCCAAGGGCACCTCGCGGGGCATCCGGGTCAACCTGCCGAACAAGCAGGTCGCGGTCGGCAAGCCGCACGGCGGCAACGGCATGTGGTACTCCGGTCAGGACCAGGCCTGGTCCGACGTCCGGATCGAGCGCAACATCGCGGTGCCGGCCGGCTCCGACGTGAAGTTCTGGATGTGGAACGACTACGTCATCGAGCAGGACTGGGACTTCGGCTTCGTCGAGGTGTCCACCGACAACGGCGCCACCTGGAAGCAGCTCGCGGTCAAGGACGAGGCGGGCGCGCTGGTCAGCACGCCGGCGGACTACCCGGACCCGCAGAAGAACCTGGCCACGTTCCGCAAGACCAGTGGTCTGACCGGCTCCAGCAACGGGTGGCGGCACGACAACGTCGACCTGACCCCGTACGCGGGCCAGAACATCAAGCTGCGGCTGGACCTCAACACCGACGCCGCCTTCATGGAGAAGGGTTGGTTCGCCGACGACTTCTCGCTCACCAACGGCGGCACCACGGTGTGGTCCGACGACGTGGAGCAGGGCGACAACGGCTGGACCGCGATCAAGGGCACCAACGCGATCACCAAGGGCGAGGGCTGGGGCCGGACCAACGGCACCTTCGAGCGGGAGCAGTACTACCTGCTGGAGTGGCGCAACCTGTCCGGCTTCGACGAGGGCCTGAAGTACGCGTACACCGCCGGCGAGAACGGCAAGACCAACCGGGTGCCGTACAACGCGCCGGGCATGCTGGTGTGGCTGCGCGACAACGAGTACCAGAACAACGGCGTCAACTTCAACATCAACAACGGGCCCTCATGGGGTCCGAAGGGTGAGCTGTTGATCGTCGACTCGCACCCGGACCCGCTGCGCTTCTCCGGCGACGCCGCGGCGCAGTTCCCCAAGCCCGACCCGAACACCCCGGGCATCGAGTCGAAGAACGTGTTCGGCAACCTCGGCTCCCGGTCGCAGTCGGCCAACGCGGCGTTCGGCTTCACCAAGACCACGCCGTTCACGGACTGCATCCCCGGTACCAAGTACTGCACCTCGTTCGAGGCGCAGAAGCCGGTGACGCTGTTCACCGACACGGTCGGCTGGGCGCCGGGCACCGAGATGTACAAGGGTCGCGCGCTGCCCAAGGACCGCTACGGCTCGGCCGTGGTCCCGGCGAAGGCGCCGTACACGACCAAGGTCACCAAGGCGGACGGCACGCCGGACAAGGACGCGTTCGGCAAGCTGTTCCACGGCTCCGAGTTGGGCACGGGCAACCCGGGCTTCGACAAGGGCTACGGCGTGACCGTGCTGCCGGTGGTCCCGCTTCCGGGCGGCTCCGGTGCGGTGGTCTGGATCCTGCCCGCGCAGAAGTAGGTTCCTCCGCGCGTGACGGTCGCGCGGCGGTGGAACCGGTAGGTCCGGTGGATCCGTTGGATCCGGTGGATCCGTGGGATTCGTAGGACGAAAGGGGCGCTCCCGAGTGGGGGCGCCCCTTTTGCCGTGCCGTTGGTGCCTCGGGTCGGTCGGCGGGTCAGTCGTCCCGCTCGGCCGACTCGTCCGGCGCGCCGTTGCTCGCGCCCGCGCGCTCGGCGCGGACCGCCGCGTCCAGGCGGGCCCGGGCGCCGTCGAGCCACTGCTCGCAGACCACGGCGAGCCGCTCGCCGCGCTCCCACAGGGCCAACGACTCCTCCAGGGTGATGCCGCCGGTCTCCAGGCGGCGCACGACCTCGATCAACTCGTCACGGGCCTGCTCGTAGGCCGGCGCCTCGTCCTCCGGTACGGATGCGGTCTGCTGCTCGCTCATGGCGCCAGCCTAGTTCGTGGGTGTCGGGGTCACGGGCGGGCGGAGGTGACCCGTACGGCGGCGCCACGGTTGGGGTCGCGTCCGGCCGGGCTCACCAGCGTGGCCGAGGCGCCGTAGGCGAGGGTGGGGCCGGGATCGCCACTGCCGAGCACGGAGCCCTGGTACGGCACGCCGTAGTGCTCGGGATCGGGCGAGCCGTCCGGAAGGACCACCCGGGTGCTGTACGGCCCGCGCGCGGGCACCACGGTCGACCCGTCGGTGAAACGGTCCACGGGCGCGCCGTCGACGTACTCCACGCCCGGCGCCCAGCCGCGTGCGTCGGAGAACGCGCGGACCGGTTCGCGGGCGGCGAAGTCCTGGCACCACGCGCCGTTGGAGTGGCACGCGACGAACGTCGGGGTGGGGGCGAAGCCGAACGCGGCGTCGGCGGACTGGGCCCGGCTGTCCAGGTTCTTCCGCGGGTTGCGCTTCACCGTGTAGTGCTCGGCCGCCTCGCCCGTCCAGCGGCGCGGGTCGGGGTGGGCGTCCACGAGCAGCGTCTGGCCCTTGGCGCCGTAGCTGGGCGGTGCGCCCAGATTGAAGTTCACGCCGTTGTTCTGGTATTCGGCGTCGCGCAGCCAGACCAGCATGCCGGGCACGTTGTAGCCCAACCGGCGGACCTGTACACCCCGTTCGTCGTTGTGCCCGGCGGTGTAGGCGTGACTCAGGCCGCGGTCGAAGCCGACCGGCGCGCGCCATTCCAGGAGGTAGTACTGCTCCCGCTCGACCTCGCCGGAGGTCTGCCCCCAGCCCGCGCCGCGGGTGACCGTGGTGCTGCCCCTGGTCGCGATCCAGCCGCTGTCGCCCCGCTCCACGTCGTCGGACCACACCGTGGTGCCGTCGGCGCCGCCCGTGAGCGTGAAGTCGTCGGCGAACCAGCCCTTCTCCATGAAGGCGGCATCGGTGTCGTAGGTCAGGCGCAGCTCGATCGTGCGGCCCGCGTACGGGGTCAGGTCGACGTGGTCGTGCCGCCAGCCGTTGGTGGCGCCGGTCAGGCCGTTCGTCTTGCGCAGCTCGGCGAGGTTGTGGTTCGGGTCGGGATAGTCGGGCGGGGTGCTCACCGGGTTGCCGGCCTCGTCGCTGACCGCGAGCTGGGTCCAGGTGGCGCCGTTGTCGGTGGAGGCTTCGACGAAGCCGAAGTCCCAGTCCTGTTCGATCGTGTAGTCGTTCCACATGGAGAAGGTCGCGGGGCCGCCGGTGGGGATCGTGAGGTCGCGGACGAGGCGGGCGTCGGACCACTCCTGGTCCCGCTCCGAGTACCACATGTGCGTGCCGCTGTGCGGGGTGCCGATCCGGACACGTTCGTCGGGCAGGTTCACCCGGACCGCGTCGCGGGTGCCGGGCGGCGGGGCGGCGGCGGCGCCGAGCAGCACGGTGGAGGGTGCGCCGCCGACCGGGACGACCGGGGGATCGATCCAGCCCAGCACGTACTTCGACCACGCGCCCATGTGCGCGGGCATGGTCTGGAACAGCGGGCCGGCGTGCGATCCGGAGGACATCAGGTCCCAGAAGTCGACGTCGGTGTCCCCGCCGCTGAAGTTGTCGTACAGGTCGGGGAGTCCGAGGTCGTGGCCGAATTCGTGGGCGAAGACGCCCACTCCGGAGTCCTCGGGCTGCACGATGTAGTTGGCGATCTTGATGTTGCTGCCGGGGACCTGGTGTCCGAAGAGCACGGTGGAGGCGTGTGCCCAGATGGCGTAGGTGCCCTCGGCGCCGCCGCCGGCGGACTTGTCCTTGCCGGCGTGGACCAGGACCAGGTGGTCCACCACGCCGTCCGGCTCCTGGGTGTTGCCGTCGTGGTCGGCGTCGCCCGGGTCTTCCTTGTCGTAATCCGCCCACGGGAAGCTCGGCTGCGACTTGGCCAGCTGGTCCACCGCGTCGGTGACGAACTGCCGTACCCCGCGCGGGTTCTGCGGGCTGCCGCCGTTGTCCTGGCGGATCGCGCCGCAGTGGCCGGCGGCGTACCAGGCCTCGGAGTGCGGGACGGTCACCCAGCCGGCCGCCTCGCCGCCGATCGAGTAGGAGCCGTGCGACATCTCCCG
This sequence comes from Embleya australiensis, assembly GCF_051903075.1. Lineage (NCBI taxonomy): Bacteria > Bacillati > Actinomycetota > Actinomycetes > Kitasatosporales > Streptomycetaceae > Embleya > Embleya australiensis. The sequence goes on along the minus strand of NZ_CP182422.1, from coordinate 3,044,581 downwards.
GTACATCGAGCGCATGGTCAGGCCGGTGAGGTCGATGCCCGGTCGGCCGTCGGGGCCGGTCAGGTCGGGGCGGACACGCTCGGTGATGCCCCGATCGGAGTAGAGCATCCGGTCGTAGTGATCCTTGCCGAAGTCCGCGACCCACAGCGTGTTGTTGTCCCCGCCGCCGGCCGCCGGGTCCGGCAGCAGATTGTGCCGGGGACCGTTCTTGACGGTGCCCGGCGGCTCGGTCACACAGGTCGGATCGGCCACGCTCGTGGGCCGGCGGAACCCGGAGAAGTCGTCGTCGGCGTGATCGTCGAACTCGACCAGGATGGTCAGCAGCCGCGCCTCGCGGTGCGGCGCCCCCTCCTGGGCCCGAGGACTGACCCCGGTCCGAGCGGCGACCGCCTCGGCCCGGGCAAGCCGGCGCGCGGCGACGGGATTCCCGGCGGCGAACTTGCGGTCGTACTCCCGCGCCCGCCGATCGGCCGCCAGGGCGCGTCCGCGGACCTCGGCGGAGGCGCCGGGTGGTCCGTCGGGCGGCAACGGGTCCCTCGGCGCGACGTAGTTGACGTAGGAGTCGGCGGCTGACGGATTCCACCGCGCGGGCGAGTCGTCGGCGGCGGCCACGGAGGACGTGGCGACGCCGGTGAGCAACAACGCGGACGCGGCGAGCAGATGACGCAACACATGCGCAAAATAAGCCGCTTCAGCCGCCGATCGGGTGAGATACGACGTCTTGTCCTACGAATGGGCCAAGCCGAACCGCCCCGCGACACCCGAACGAGCGGGACTCGGATGAGCGCGGCCCGGATGTCGCGAGCCCCCGTCAGTCGCCCGACGCCGATGGGCCGTCCGCCACGACCACGTCGAAGCGTCCCGTGGACACCCGCGCGGTCAGCTTCTCGCCCGCCGCCACCTCGGCCGGGTCCCGGACCGCGTGGCCGTCCGCGCGTTGCAGCACCGCGTAGCCGCGCTCCAGGGTGGCCGCAGGGGACAGCGCGACCACCCGCGCGCGGGTGTGCGCGAGGTCGCTCTCGGCCCGGTCCAGGAGGTGCCGCAGGGTACGCCGCGAGCGCTCCACCAGGGCGGCCACCTCCTCCGCGCGCAGGTCCACCATCCGGTGCGGGTCGGCCAGCACCGGCCGCGAACGGGCGGCCCGCAGGCCCTGATACTCCCGATCCAACCGCGCCCGGAGCGCGAGCCGCCCCCGATCGCGCACCTGGTGCACCTTGTGCAACTCCTCGCGGATGTCCGGCACGATCCGCTTCGCCGCATCCGTGGGCGTCGAAGCCCGAAAGTCCGCCACCAGATCCAGCAACGGCGAGTCCGGCTCATGCCCGATCGCACTCACCACCGGCGTCGTACAGGCGAAGACCACCCGCACCAATTCCTCGCTGGAGAACGGCAGCAAATCCTCGACACTGCCGCCCCCACGAGCCACCACGATCAGATCCACATCCGGATCCGCGTCCAACTCGCGGACCGCCGCCACTACCTGCGGCACCGCGCTGACCCCCTGCACCGCAACGTTCCGCACCGCGAACCGCACCGCCGGCCACCGCCGCCGCGCGTTCTCCAACACGTCCCGCTCGGCCGCCGAGGCCCGCCCGCAGACCAGCCCGACCCGGTGCGGCAGGAACGGCAGCGGCCGCTTGTGCCGAGGATCGAACAACCCCTCCGCGGTGAGCGAGCGCTTCAACTGCTCCAGCCGGGCCAACAACTCCCCGATGCCCACCGGCCGAATCTCCGCCGCCCGCAACGACAACGTCCCGCGCGCCCGATACCAGTCCGCCTTGGCGTGCACGACCACCCGCGACCCCTCGGCCACGATGTCCCCGACCGCGTCGAAGACCTTCCGATAGCAGGTCACCGAAATCGACACGTCCTGCTCGGCATCCCGCAGCGTCAAAAACACCACCCCGGCCCCCGGCCGCCGACTGAGCTGCGTGATCTGCCCCTCGACCCACACGGCCCCAAGCCGATCGATCCACCCCCCGATCAACCGAGAAACCTCAGCCACAGGAAGCGGCGCATCAACAGACGTCGAAAGGGCCATCTCCAGAGGTTATCCACCCGACCCCCACCGCCCGACAGCCGCCACGACCCATGGGATCGATCGGCGCTCGGGCACCTGCTCAGCGCTGCGGGGTCCATTTGTGGATCAGCTCGTGTCGGGCCAGGTCCTCGAAGTAGCGGTGGCGCGACCAGGCGGCGAGGTCGCCGATGACGATGAGGCGTCGACGGGCGCGGGTCACGGCGACGTTGAGGAGGTTGGGCTTTCGGGCGGCCCAGTTTCGGGATCCCACTTGGCCGGCGCCGGTGCCCAGCACCAGGATCACGATGTCGGCTTCCTTGCCCTGGGTGGTGTGCACCGTGCCGTAGCGCTTGGCGGTGAGAGACCCGCCGACCACCTTGCCGAGGCCGTGGACGACGTCGCGGAACGGACTGACGACGAAGACCGACTCGTTCAGGCGACGCTTGCGCTCGGCGGCGAAATCGCCTTCCGCGGCGTCACCGGGGTACACCTCGTCGGAGTACGAACCCTCCCGCCGGATCGCTTCGTCGATGCGGGTGCGGATCCGGTCGAGAGTGATCTCCAGGGCCCTCCCTTCCTCGGGGTTCCACTTCTCCTCACCCGGCAGGGCGCGAACGTCCCACCACACACTGCGCTGCACCGGCGCGAAGTCGTCCTGGTCCCGATCCACGCCGTAGACCATCATCCCGTCGTAGGCGATCGTGTTGCTGACGTCGAACATCAGGCGATCGCAGCGGCGGTGTACACGCAGGGGCGAGCCGAGCCAGATGTCCTCGCCGTCGTGGTCCTTCAGCCAGGTGCCGTACGGATTGAGCCGGTCGGCGAGGACCTGGACCGAGGTGGCGGCCGGGGCCCACTGGCGGTCCACCTCGAAGTGTCGGGCCAAGCGCTGCTGACCCGTCCACGGGAGGGTGACCACGGGTTCGAGCTGCAACGGGTCACCGACGACGACGGCACGGCGGACGCGCCACAACGCCCCGACCACCTCCTGCGGGGTGGCCTGACCGGCTTCGTCGACGAACAGCCATCCCAGGGCCTCGCTGCCCAACGGGGCGAACATTCGGCCGACCGAGGCGAAGGTCGTCGACACCACGGGAACCACGAGGAACAGCAACTGCCACGCCGCGAGCACGGTTTCGGCGGGCAGGTCCGCCGGCGCCTGACCCTTGACCACCTCCATCACGGCCTGCAGATTCCTGCGCATGCGCTCGGGCGCGGTGGCCAGGAGCGTGCGGTGCAGATCCAGGGCGGCGACGAAGAGTTCCGAGCGGGCCTCGGCGAACTCGGCGTCCATCCACGGCGCCGACCGTTCCCGGATCTCCATCGCCTGCCGGTCGTCGAGGGCCGCCAACCATTCGGCGCCCGGTACGCGGTCGCCCCAACGCCCCTTGGCCGCGGCCAACGCGCGGTGCTCCCGCTCCCGTTCGCGATGACGAAGGGCCACCTGCCGGCCGGCCTCGGCCGTGGTGGCGACCTGTAGCTCACGGGCCCGGTCGCACGCGTTCAGCCGGGACTCCGTACGCATGATCGCGGCCTGTGCGTGGTCCACACCGCCCTGGGCGGAGCGCAACGCCGAATGCCGTACGGCCAAGGCGGATTCCAGTTCGGCGAGGCGGTCGTCCGCGGCCTGTACCGCCGCCTTGAGCGGAAGGCGACCCGTCTCCCAGAGCCGCATCGGCTCACGGCTGACCAGTCTCCGCAACCGGCCGGGTTTGCGCACGTCGTGGGCACGCAGTTCCCACTCCGCCGTCCGGACACCCTCCTCGCCGTGGCGGACCGCCGCACGAGCCCGGTCGAGTCGTGTGCGCTCGGCGGCCAGCGTGTCCTGCCTGTGGGCGAACTCGATCCGGCGGTCCGCGAGTTCGTCTTCGACGCGCTGCTGCTCTCGGTGCAGGAGCAGCAGCGCGTCATGGGCACCCGACTCGCGGGCCGCCAGTTCCTCCAGGAGCGCGTCGGGGCCGGCGAGCCGGGCGAGCAGATCCGCGATCGCCTGCCGCTCCGCGGCCAACGCCTGTACCCGCTCGCGGGCCCGGGTGAAGCGCCGGACGGCCTGCTTCCAGGTCTCCCGACCCAGTGGCGCCACCGCGTCGGCTTCGGGATTCGGGTCCGGGGTGCCCGGAGCGTTCGGAGCGTTCGGTGTGAACGGGGAGCGGTGATAGCCATGGAGATGTTCGCTCTGTAACTGCAGCATCTTCTGCAGGCCCAGAGGCGGTCGTTCCTCGCCCGCGTCCGGCCTCGGCCCCGGCTTGCCATTGCCCTTGGCCTGCTTGCCCCACCAGAAGCGCTCGACGAAGTCGGAGCGATTGCTGCGCCGCCCCAGGCGGGCGGCGATCGCGCCCCACGCCTCCTCCTCCAGTGCCAGCCCGGCCGGCCCGGCGAGGTAGTCGGCGCGTCCCCGCCATGCGTCGCCGATCGCCCGCGCCCCGGGGACTTCCAGGGTGACGTTCTCCACCGCGCCGTTGTTGGAGGAGGCGATCACGATTTCGAAGCCGGTCAGCTCGGGGATCAGGGGGTGGATGATGCGCGGGTGGGTCTTGCCGGCCGTCTCCTCCGTGCGCCAGGTGCGCGGCTTCTTGGCGAAGGCGTCCTCCGGCCGTTTCAGGGCCGCCAATCGTTCGGCCCGCCGCACCACCACGGCCGCGATCAGGTCGCGCAGCATGGTCGTCTTGCCGGTTCCGGGTGGCCCGTTGACCGCGTAGAGGCCGCGGCCCTCATCCTGTCCGAGACTCGTCATGATGCGGTTGACCGCGAACTGCTGGCTGAGTACGAGCGGCTTGTCGCTGTCCGCCGGCCACCGACCGAGGGGCATGCTCGACGGCTGCACGCCGTCCAGCACGACCTCGGGCAGGCGTCGCACGTCGAAGCGGCTCATCGCGTCCAGATCCGCCTCGGCCGTCAGGTAGTCCCGGAGGGCCGTACCGGCCGCTCCGGATCCGACGACCTTCGCGACACGTTCCAGATCGTCGGCGTAGAAGCTGTTGAGGAAGGTGTCCCCACCCACCTCGTCCGCGTGCCGGGCCGAGACCTGATAGCTCTTGACCCGGATCGCGTCGGGTCGGAGCGCCCCCGCGACGCCGAGCCGCTCGGCCACCCACCGGGTGATGGCGGCCAGGTCGTACACGTCCAGGACCTTCGTGCCCACCTCGGCGGGAGGACTCTCCGACTCCTCCCGCGCGCCGCCGTCCGGATCCGGGTCCGATACCGCGCCGTCGCCGTCGGTGCGGTCGCCGAACCGGGAGGCGGCCGCGTCGATCAAGGCACCGCCGACCTGCTCGATCACCTGCGCGGCCAACGCCCCGGCCACCGGCCCCAGCCCGCCGCTCACCGCGCCGAGCCCGGTCTTCGCCGCGTCGACGACGAGGCGGGACGTCAGCCCCGCGACCGGCCCGAGCCCCGAAGGCACCGACGGGGAGCCCGTGACGGGCCGCGGATCGACGTCGATCTTCCCGTCGCCGAGGTCCAGCAGCCACCGCAGCAGTTGTGTGCAGTCCTCGTCGAAGCCGGTCAGCCACCGCTCGTGCTGCGGTCCGAGGCTCAGGGTCCGCCCGACCGCCCAGGCACACGAGGACAGGGTGGCACTGTCCTTGATCAGGAGCCCGTCCTGGTTCACGGTGAAACAGAGCACGGCGCTGTCGCCGCCGATCCGGCCGTCGAAGTCCTCCTCGGAATCCGGCGTCCGGAACGCCTGCAACAGGACGTCACGTACCTTGTCGACCGCGAAGATGCCCGCGTAGACGGTGTGCTGCCACACCAGGTTCGACCGGGACCGCGTCCGACCGAGGTCCGAGCCGGGTTCCCAGGGCAGCGGCCGGTTCGGCCGCACGGCGAAGAGATTCTTGCGTGGATTCACCGGATCGACCTTGGGCGGGGAGAAATACTCCACGGCCCGCCAGTAGCGCAGAATCCGCGCCCGACGCCGCCGCTCGCCCGTCGATCGATTGACGGCCCCCACGCGTTCCCCCCGAGATCGCCGATCCCGGGCACCGTAGCAGAGCCGAAAGCTGCGCGATCCCGTTTGCCCGGGAACGAATCGGGGTCCGACTCCGACGGTGCCCCGGCCCGACCGCCGCCACCCGCAGGTCGGCGACTACCGCGCCACGGCCTGCGGAAACGTTGTCCGCCCAAGCGGTCAGTAGTGGTACCGAGCCGCGAGGACGACGATCTCCTTGTCCGTGACCAGGTAGACGAGGCGGTGTTCGTCGTCGATCCGGCGTGACCAGGCCCCGGGCAAGTGATACTTCAGTGGCTCGGGCTTGCCGATGCCGGTGAACGGGTTCCGCTCGACGTCCTCGATGAGCTTGTTGATCCGGGCGAGCACCTTGCGGTCGTGCCTGAGCCAGGAGGTGTAGTCGTCCCAGCCCTGATCCTCGAAGACGAGCCTCACTCGGCGCTCTTGCCGGTGTCCGGTGACTCGGGGTCGAGCAGTTCTCGCTCCGACACATCGACGTGAGCCAGAGCGTTCTCGTAAGCCTTGAGCAGTCGACGGGCGTTCGCCGGTGAGCGCAACAGGTACGAGCCCTCGCGTAGCGCCGCATAGTCCTCGGCCGATACGAGCACGGCGTTGCCATGCTTGGACACGATCTCGATCGCCTCGTGGTCGTCGTTGACCTTCTTGATCAGCGGAAAGAGCGCCTTACGGGCCTCGCTCGCAGTTATGGACACGGCTGACTCCCAGCATCAAGTGGTACCGAATAATGTACCACTCATGGCTCGTGGGCACGCCAAAGGCCGGCCTCCACAGAGGCCGGCCCGCTGACCTGCGAACTCGACGAAGCGATCGGCGCGCGGCGCCGAAGCGCGGTCAGACGTTGAAGCGGAATTCGACTACGTCGCCGTCCTGCATGATGTAGTCCTTGCCCTCCATGCGGGCCTTGCCCTTGGTGCGGGCTTCGGTGCGGCCGCCGGCTTCGACCAGGTCGGCGAAGCCGATCACCTCGGCCTTGATGAAGCCGCGTTGGAAGTCGGTGTGGATGACGCCGGCGGCCTCGGGGGCGGTGGCGCCCTTGGCGACCGTCCAGGCGCGGGCCTCCTTGGGGCCGGCCGTCAGGTAGGTCTGCAGGCCCAGGGTGTCGAAGCCGACGCGGGCCAGGATCGACAGGCCGGATTCCTCCTGGCCCAGGCTCTGCAGCAGCTCCAGGGCCTCGGCCTCGTCCAGCTCGATCAGCTCGGACTCGATCTTGGCGTCGAGGAAGATCGCCTCGGCCGGCGCGACCAGCTCGCGCAGCTCGGCCTTGAGCGTCTCGTTGACCAGCTCTTCCTCGTCCACGTTGAAGACGTACAGGAACGGCTTGGCGGTCAGCAGGTGCAGCTCGCGCAACGGCTCGGGGTCCAGGCCCGCGGCGAAGACCGTGGTGCCGGCCTCCAGGACCTCCTTGGCCTGCTGCACGGCGGCGGCGACGGCGATCTTGTCCTTCTGCAGCCGCGAGTCCTTCTGCAGGCGCGGGAGCACCTTCTCGATGGTCTGCAGGTCGGCCAGGATCAGCTCGGTCTCGATGATCTCCTTGTCGTCGGCCGGCGAGATCTTGCCGTCGACGTGCACCACGTCGGGGTCGGTGAAGACCCGGATGACCTGGCAGATCGCATCCGACTCGCGGATGTTGGCGAGGAACTTGTTGCCCAGGCCCTCGCCCTCGGACGCGCCGCGCACGATGCCCGCGATGTCCACGAAGTCGACCGTGGCCGGGATCTTGCGGGCCGACCCGAAGATCTCCGCCAGCTTGTCCAGTCGCGGGTCCGGTACGCCCACCACGCCCACGTTCGGCTCGATGGTCGCGAAGGGATAGTTCGCCGCGAGCACGTCGTTCTTGGTCAGGGCGTTGAAGAGGGTCGACTTGCCGACATTGGGCAGGCCGACGATTCCGATGGTGAGCGACAACTGGATTCCCTGGCTTCTCGGCGATCGATGTGGCGCGCTGCGGACATACAAGCGCCTCCGGGAAGTGTAGGCGGTGGCCCGCGGCCAGTAGCATCCCTGGTTTCGTACGCCGGACACTCGACGACGGGGACATCGATGAGCCGCACCTCGAACATCAACCTCAACCGCAGGCAGCTCATGGACGGCGTCCTGTGGGAGGCCAAACCCATGCGGGTCCTGCTGGTCACCGCGTTCGTTCCGATCGGGCTCGGCCTGCTCGACCTGGCCGAACTCGGCCTGTCGACCCTCTGGAGCGTCGCGCTGTGGGGCGGGCTGACCCTGTTCGCACTCCTGGGCTACGCGCTCTATCAGTACCGAAAGTTGTCGATCGGCCCCAACGGCCTGGTCTTCCACGGGCTGTTCCGCACCCGCGGTCTGCGCTGGGAGGAGATCGGCGCGGTGGAGGCGAAGCTCAAGGTCGGTACCGCGGACACCCACAGCTATGCGGTGGTGCGCTGCACGATGCGCGACGGCTCCCGGAAGCAGCACACGATCAACTTCCTGGACAAGGACACGTTGGCGTATCTGGCGGTGGACCTGCGCTGGTACGCCGCGCCGCGTGGCATCGCGGTCCGGGTGCTGAGTACCGACGAGGTGGTCCGCGCCGTCGACCTCGTGGAGAGCGGCGCCCGGGGGTGACGGGCCACCCGCCCGATTTCGCCCGTCCGCCGAATTGGTCGGCCGATTCCGCCACCGATTCCCGCCCCGCGAGCGTCCTCCCTGGTGAGCCCGCCCGGATCGGGGGCACAAGCACAACGATCCACGATGATTCACGACGATCGAGGACGGACAATCGAGGACGAAACGGCGACCGGGCGCACGGTTCGACACGGGCGGGGTGAGGTTTTTCGTGTTCTTGGACGGTTTTGACCGTGATGCGGCAATACCTTGTGGGGATGGAACAGCGCAGCCGAGCGGGAGTGCGTCCCGTCCCGCCCCGGAACCCACCGAAGCGGTCTCCCGTGCCGGCGCCGGGACGAGGTGAGCCGGTGCGTCGTCGACCGCCGACCGGACCGCCCCCACCCACCGCGGGCCCACCGCCGGCCGAGCGCGGGCCGGTGGAACGCGCCGCCCAGCCCCGACGCGCCCACCCGCAGCGGGCCGCCCGCCCACAACCGCGTCCCGGCCCGTCCCGGCGCCCGCCCGGTGCCCCCGGCGCGTACCGACCGGCCCACACCGGCGGCCTCACCGCCGCGGGCGCGGCCGTGTTCGGCCTCGGCGGCACCCTGCTCGGCGGCCTCGTCGACCACCTGGCGACCGACGGCCTCGGCGTCGTGTTCGGCCTCGCGTTCCTGATCAGCTCCGTGTTCGTGGCCTGGAAGGTACGCGCGCAGGACTGGATCGCGGCCATCATCGCGCCGCCGATCGCCTTCGCCGTGACCGTCGTGCTGGTCAGCACCCTCCTCGGCGGCGACACGCACGAGAGCTACCTCACCCGGGTCGGCCTGGACCTGCTCACCGCGCTGTCCTTCAAGGCCGGCCTGCTGTGGGGCGGCACCGCCCTGGCCGCCGTCGTGGTCCTGGCCAAACGCCGCCTGACCGCCCGCACCTGAGCACGGGCCCCGAGCGCCCCGCCCGCGCCTGCCGAGCCCGCCACCCAAAAGGGCCCGCCCGAGCGCACCCGGACAGGCCCCACACCTCGCGCCCACACGCCACCGCTCAGGAGTTGCGCAGATCCCGCCGCAACTCCTGCGGCAACGCGAACTGCAACCGCTCCTCGACCGACCGGTGGATGTGCACATCGCCGAAGCCGCGCTCGGCGAGCCAGGCCAGCACGCCGTCGACCAGCACCTCGGGCACGGAGGCCCCGGAGGTGACGCCGACCGTGCCGACCCCCTCCAGCCACTCCTCCTTCAGCTCCTCCGCGTAGTCGACCAGATACGACGCGCGCGCACCCGCCTCCAACGCGACCTCGACCAGCCGCACCGAGTTGGACGAGTTGGTCGAGCCGACCACGATCACCAGGTCCGACTCGGCGGCGATCTGCTTCACCGCGACCTGGCGGTTCTGCGTCGCGTAGCAGATGTCGTCGCTGGGCGGGTCGATCAGCAGCGGCAGCCGCTTGCGCAGCTCCTTGACGGTGGCCACGGTCTCGTCCACGGACAGCGTGGTCTGGGACAACCAGGCCACCTTCGACGGGTCGCGCACCTCGACGTTGGCGACGTCCTCGGGCCCGTCCACCAGGTGGATGTGGTCGGGCGCCTCGCCGGAGGTGCCGATCACCTCCTCGTGGCCCTCGTGGCCGATCAGGAGGATGTCGTAGCCCTCCTCGGCGAAGCGCACGGCCTCCTTGTGCACCTTGGTCACGAGTGGACACGTGGCGTCGATCGTGCGCAGCGAGCGGGCCGCCGCCTCCTCGTGCACCACGGGGGCCACCCCGTGCGCGGAGAAGACGACCGTGGCGCCCTCGGGCACCTCCGCCGTCTCCTCCACGAAGATCGCCCCACGCTTCTCCAGCGTCTCGACGACGTATTTGTTGTGCACGATCTGCTTGCGCACGTACACCGGCGCACCGTACAGATCGAGGGCCTTCTCGACGGTCTCGACGGCTCGGTCGACGCCCGCGCAGTAGCCCCGGGGGGCGGCGAGCAGGACGCGGCTGGTTGACGACATGGGTCCATCGTACGGGCGCCGATCGGTGATCCATCGGCGTCCGAGCGGCAAAGCGCGCGTAATAGGGTCCTTTGGTCGGGGCCGGTCGCGGATCTGCCGTACCCGTGCCCGCCCACGCCGTCCACGGGAAGACGTCGGATGCCCTTCAGCTCAGCGGAACGGCCCGAAAACGACACCTCGGCCGATCGGACACCCGCGAAACGGCGCCGGGTCAGCTGGGATCTGCTGCGGGTGGCGTTCGTGTCGCTGGTCCTGCTCTTCCACGGCACCTACCTGGCCCGCCAGTGGCATCCCGAACTGGTCGCCCGCCCGATCGTGTTCCCGTACCAGCTCGGCGCGAGCCTGCTCCTGGTCGTCTCCGGCTACTTCGCGGCGCACTCGCTGCGCCGGGGGGACGTGGTCCGCTGGTGGGTCGGCCGGATGGCGCGGATGGTTCCCGCCTTCCTGGTCGGCGTCCTGGGCACCTCGCTGTTCCTGAGGTTGGCCGCGCCGCCGGGGTGGTACGCGCCGGACCTGCGCGACGTGCTGGCCAATCTGGCCATGTTGTGGAACTGGAAACCGCAGACCTACACCTATGTGGACGCGGCCTATTGGACGATTCCGCTACAGCTCCTCTGGTTCACCGCGATCTTCGCGCTGTGGCGTTGGCGCCGGGTGCACGGCGACGCGACGGCCCGGGCGTTGTGGACGGTGCTGCTGATCGAGATGTTCCTGCTGCCGATCCGGCTGCACCTGCAATCGGAGGCGTTCCGCACCCTCTACGACGGCTTCGGCCTGTACCGCGTGCACCTGTTCGTGGCGGGCATCGTGGTGCACCTGTGGTCGCGGCGGCGGGTGCGCGGCGCACACGCGGTACTCCTGCTCGGCACCTGTACGTTCGCGCATCTGTGCCAGACCCGGCAGGTGTCCTGGAGCGTCGGACTGGCGGTCGGCATCGCCGCGATCTGCCTGGCGGCGCTCGGCCCGGACTGGAACCGCTTCCTGCCCGGATGGGCCGGCCGCGTGCTCGAATGGACCGCCGGCATCACCTACGCGGTCTACCTGGTGCACCAGTCGATCGGCTACGTGGTGATGCGCCGCCTCCAGGACCACGGGGTCGGCGCGTGGGGCCAACTCCTGGCACTCGGCCTGGTCGCGATCGGCCTCGGCTGGCTGCTCACGGTGCTGGTGGAGCGCCCCGCGCATCGGGCGATCATGCGGGGCTTCGACCGGCTGCGCCCGCAGTCCTCAACCTGACCGCCCCGCGCCGCCTCACCGCGTGCAGCCGCCTCACAACGAGTACTTGGCGAAGAAGGCCCACATCAGGTCGTTCGCCGAGATCTCCTGGTTGATCCGCCCGAAGCCGCGCACCTCGACACCGGCCGCGCCCGGCCAGGTGTGCCCCGCGTCGGACTGGGTGTACAGGACCACCGTCGTGCCGCCGGCGCAGTCGCCGTACGTCGTGCGCTCGACGTGCCGGGACACGCGCGTGCGCACCGGCTTGCCCGGGCAGCCGTCGATCCCGGCCCAGCGCCGCGCCGCCTCGGGCACCGCGTACGTCCAGCGCGAGGCGGGCCCGCCGTCGTAGGGGTTCGCCTGGTCGGCCAGCCCGTGGAAGGTCAGCACGGGGACGGGCCGGATCGGCCGACACGGCGCCGGCCGGGCCCCGTCCGTGCCGTCGGCGCGCAGACCCGCCACGGGGGCGATCGCCGCTATCCGCCGACTGAGCGTGCACCCCAGCAGCGACGTCATCCGCGCACCGCCGGAGAACCCGGTCGCGTACACCCGCCGATCGTCCAGGCACAACGAGCGGTCCAGCGCGTCCAGCGCGGCGCCCACGAAGCCGACCTCGTCCCGACCGCCCGCCGCGGCCGGATGCCCGCCGTACAGCGGCACGCCGGGGATGTTCCAGGCCCGCCCGGGACCGCTGCCCGGATACTTCAACCCGCCCTCGGGGATCGCGACGACGAAGCCGTGGCGCTCGGCCGACGCGCCCATCCCGGTGATCGCCATCTGCGCCGCGCCGGTGCTGTTGCTGCCGTGCAGGTTGAGCACCAGCGGCCGGGGTTCGGTGCCGTCGTAGCTCTGCGGCAGGTACGCCTGGACCCGAAAGGTCTCGCCGGAGAAGGACACGGGAACGCTCACCCACCCCTGCCGGTCGCGCCCGTCGCAGCCGACGTCCACCGCGGCGGAGCGGGCCCGCGCGGCGGGATCGCTCGCGTGCGCGGTCAGCCGGGACAGCGCGAACACGGCGAGTACGGCGGCGACCGCGGCGAACACCGCGAGCGCGCGACCCACCCCCCGCAGGCCCGGGTACCGGGATCCCGCCACAGCCCACCCCACCTCGCTCGGCGACCCGGGTCCGGATCCGGTCCGTTCGGGAAGCATGTCCCCGAAGACAGACGCTCGCGAACCGACAAAGGTTGCCTGCTGCGGCGCCCGCGCGGCACGTAGAGTTGTCCGCCATGACCGGGACCCGCATCGTCGTCGGCGCCGCGATCCTCCACCGGGGACGCCTGCTGGCCGCCTGCCGCAGCGCGCCCGCCGCGTTGGCGGGCGGTTGGGAGTTCCCCGGCGGCAAGGTCGAGCCTGGCGAGGACGAGACCGCCGCGCTGGTGCGCGAATGCCGCGAGGAGCTGGGCGTGACCGTGCGCCCGGTGCGCCGGTTGCCCGGTGCGTGGCCGCTCGGGAAAGGGTACGTGTTGCACGTATGGCTCGCCGATCTGGTCTCGGGTGTGCCGCGCCCGCTCCAGGACCACTCGGAAGTGCGCTGGCTCGCGCCGACCGCGGTGGCGGACCTGGACTGGCTCGCGGCGGATCGACCGGCGGTGGACCTGGTCGTGGCGGTCATGGCCGAGTCGGCTACCGGAAAGCAGGTCATAGGCGACGAATCGCTGCCAATGCCTGGATAAGGTCGACGTGGCCGTGCCCGGGGGCCGGGCTTGAGATGGTGATCAATCGGGAAAACGGTCCGGAGTAGCAGCGACAAAGGAATCCGCCGTCCATGGAGCAGCGCCGAGAAGTCGACCGGAATCCGGGGGACCCGGCCCGGCGTTCGACGGCGCCCGGATCCCTGTTCGATCTGGTCCCGTCGGCCACCTGGGTACTCGACGCCGAGGGCCGGATCGTGATGTGGAGCGCCGCCGCCGAGCAGCTGTTCGGCTACCGGCGCGAGGACATCCTCGGCGCCCGCGCGGTCGACCTGGTGCATCCGCCGTTCACCCCCGAGCAGCAGGCGGCCACGACCGACGCGGTGGCCGGCGTCGACGTGTTCGCCGGGCTGTACACGATGCGTCGAGGCGACGGCACACTGTGCACGGTCGAGTCGCGGGCCGCCTTCGCCGAGGACCTGGACGGCAACCGGTTCGTGCTGATCACCTCGATGGACTCGGCGGTGGTGCACAAGGTCGAGGCCGACCTCGCGATCCGCGAGGCGCTGTTCGACCAGTCGCCGATCGGGGTGGGTATCTTCGACGCCGACCTGCGCTACGTCGCGGTCAACGACGCGCTCGCCGCGATCAACCGCATGCCGGTCGAGGCGCACATCGGACGCCGCCTCGAAGAGGTCCGCCCCGGGATGGACACCGAGCGGGTGCGCACCATCCAGCAGCGCGTCCTGGAGACCGGCGAGCCCGTGGTCGACTCGCGCATCTTCGGCCCGATCCCCGTCGACGGCAGCCCGCGCACGGTGTGGTCGATGTCGTACAACCGCCTGGAGGCGCCCGGCGGCCGGATCCTGGGTATCAGCTGCTCGCTGATCGACGTGACCGAGCGGCACTACGCGATGGTCAAGGTCGACGCCGCGCGCAAGCGGCTCGCGCTGCTGAACGAGGCCGGCACCCGGCTCGGCGCCACCCTCGACATCCCTCGGATCGCGGAGGAGCTGACCGCGTCGGTGGTGCCCGGATTCGCCGACCTGGCCGCGGTGGACCTGCTGGAGGCGATCGTGCAGGGCGAGGAGATCCCGCCCGGCGCGCACGCCGAGAAGGCCCGCCTGCAGCGCGTCGCCTCACGCGGCGCGCGCCCGGGGCGGTACACCGACGAACTGCTGCGCCAGGGCAGCACATTGGTCTACGCGGCCGACTCCACGTTCGGCCGCTGCCTGCGCACGGGCGGCTCGTACCTGATGCGCAACGTGCAGGACGAGATGTACGACGAGCTGATCCACGACCCGACCCGGGCCGAGGCGGCGCGGGCCCTCGGGCTGCATACGATGATCGTGGTTCCGCTCAGCGCCCGGGGCGTGGTGCTGGGCACGCTGTTGCTCGGGCGCGGTGAGGGCCGACCCGCCTTCGACCCCGACGACCTCACCCTGGCCACCGAACTGGGCTCGCGCGCGGCGGTGTCGGTGGACAACGCGCGGCTGTACCACCACCAGCGCGAGACCGCGGTGATGCTGCAGCGCAGCCTGCTCCCGCAGAACCTCCCGGACCTGCCGGGCATCGCGGTCGCGCACCGCTACCTGCCGGGCAGCTCCGTCACCGAGGTCGGCGGCGACTGGTACGACGTGATCCCGCTGTCCGGCGGCCGGATCGGGCTCGTGGTCGGCGACGTGATGGGCCACGGGGTGCACGCGGCGGCGGTGATGGGGCAGTTGCGCACCGCCGTGCGCACCCTCGCGGGACTGGAACTGCCGCCCGCCGAGGTGCTGGGGCATCTGGACGACATCGTGGTGGGGCTCGGGGAACTGCACTACGCGACGTGTGTCTACGTGGTCTACGACCCCGTCGCGCGTACCTGCGAGTTCGCCAGCGCGGGCCACATGCCGCCGATCCTGGTGCCGCCGACGGGTCGGCCCAGGGTGGTCGACAACCCGCCGGGCACCGTGCTCGGCGTGGGTGGACTGGGCTTCGAGCAGGGCGACTTCGCGGTCGAGTCGGGCAGCACGCTGGTGCTGTACACCGACGGCCTGGTGGAGACCCGGGACCGCTCGCTCGACGTCGGCATCGGCCTGCTGTGCGACGCCCTGGCGGGGCCGCCGGGGACCCTGGAGCGCACCGCCGACCGGATCGTCGCGGACGTGCACGAGGAGCCCGGATTCGACGACGTGGCCCTCCTGGTGGCCCGCCTGGACGCCCTCGCCGAGGACTCGGTCGCCTCGTGGTGGTTGCCGGCCGAACCCGCCGTGGTCTCCCGGGCCCGCGAGCTGAGCCGCAAGACGCTCACCGAGTGGGGCCTGGACGCCCTGGTCGACATCACCGAGCTGCTGGTCAGCGAACTCGTCACCAACGCCCTGCGCTACGGCGCGGGCCCGATCCGGCTGCGCCTGCTGCGTGGTCGCGCTCTGTTGTGCGAGGTCGCCGACGCGGGCACCACCCTGCCGCGCATGCGCGAGGCCGACGACACCGACGAGGGCGGCCGGGGCCTGCAACTGGTCAACCAGCTCGCCGAACGCTGGGGCAGCCGGAAATCCGGCCACGGCAAGACGGTCTGGTTCGAACTCCCGCTCCCCGAATAGCGGTTGCCGCACCCCGGGAGCGTCGCCCACACCGACCGTACCGGCGCGGGCGACGCTCCCCTCAGGCCCGGCGCGGTTCCGGAGTCGACTCGCGCATCCGGGCGATGCCCCGGACCAGGGCCCGGTTCAGGACCCTCGCCAACGGGCGTTCGACCACGCGGTGCAGGAGCCACGCGGCCACGATCATCACGAGGGTGACCGCGCCCAGGACCACGAAGGCCGAGCGGCCCGGGCGGTCGAGGGCGTGGATCAGGGTCCAGCCGATGTCCTCGTGGAGCAGGTAGAGCGGATAGGTGAGGGCGCCGAGCGCGGTCAGGCCGGACCAGGTGATCCAGTCGAGCAGACCCAGCGCGAGGGCGATCATCACCCCGTAGAAGGCGGTGACCACGCCCATGCAGATCGTCGCGGACAGGTGCGGGTGGTTCGCGTCCACCTGGCGCGGGATCTCCACGACGATCGAATGCAGGGCCAGGAACCAGGACATGCCCACGATGCCCCACAGCAGCGGGTCCGGGCCGAACCGGCGGACCAGGTAGAGCGCGACGCCGCCGATGAAGAACGGGGCGAACTTCGGCTGGACGACGGACTCCAGGAGTTCGTCCCCGGTCGAGGTGACCACCACCGCGGCCACCGTCCACGTCACGCAGAACAGCACCGTGCGCCGGTAGGTGACGCCGCGGCCGAGCCCGACCACGAGGGCGAAGAGCAGGTAGAAGCGCAGTTCGGCCCACAACGTCCAGTACACGCCGTCCACATGCCGCACGCCCAGCGCCTCGTGCAGCATCGTCAGGTTGGTCAGCACGTCGCCCGACTTGGGCGCGCCGCGCACCGTCGGCCACAACCGCAGTACCACGGCCGTCACCAGCACCGCGGCCCAGTAGGCCGGGTAGAGCCGGACCACCCGCGAGCGGAAGAAGTCGCCCAGGGCGCGCCCCCAACTGCTCATGCAGATCACGAAACCGCTGATCAGGAAGAACAGTTCGACCCCGAGCCAGCCGTACGCGGCGATCCCGGACACGGTCGGGAAGAGCACCGCCGTGGACTTGCCGTTCCAGGCCCCGTTCCCGATGCCGCCCGCGTAGCCGGCGTAGTGGTACAGCACGACCATGAGCGCGGCGAGGAAGCGCAGCCCGTCCAGGGCGGCCAGGCGCCGCGGGGATCCCGGCGTCGCGAGCGGGGCGGCCGGCGGGCCGACCGGGCCGGGGGCGGTGGCCCCGGTGGCCGGCCGCGGCCCCCGGGAATCCGGTCGGAGTCGAAGCGACTCGGCTATTTTCACAACCTGGAAACGTACACACCCGTTCGATCCGTTGTGCGAGTGGCCGTGTCGGTGCCGAGCCGCCCGTCCCGCCTCAGTCCCCGGCCCCCCGCCGGCGGATCTTGTTGCCCAGCCAGACCAGCGGGTCGTACTTGCGGTCGGCGACCCGTTCCTTCATCGGGATCAGCGCGTTGTCGGTGATGTGGATGTGCTCCGGACACACGTCCGTGCAGCACTTGGTGATGTTGCACAGGCCGAGCCCGTGCTCCTCCTGCGCGGCCTTTTGCCGGTCCGCCACGTCCAGCGGGTGCATGTCCAACTCGGCGATCCGCATCAGGAAGCGCGGACCGGAGAACGCCGCCTTGTTGTCCTCGAAGTCGCGGATGACGTGGCAGGTGTTCTGGCACAGGAAACACTCGATGCACTTGCGGAACTCCTGTGAGCGCTCCACGTCGACCTGCTGCATCCGGTACTCGCCCGGCTTCAGCCCCTCCGGCGGCGTGAACGAGGGCACCTGCCGGGCCTTCGCGTAGTTGAACGACACGTCGGTGACCAGGTCGCGGATCACCGGGAAGGTGCGCATCGGGGTGACCGTGACCACCTCGTCCGGCGCGAACGTGCTCATCCGGGTCATGCACAACAACCGCGGCCGGCCGTTGATCTCCGCGCTGCACGAACCGCACTTGCCCGCCTTGCAGTTCCACCGCACCGCGAGGTCCGGGGCTTGGGTGGCCTGGAGCCGGTGGATGATGTCGAGGACCACCTCGCCCTCGTTCACCTCGACCTTGAAGTCGCGCAGCTCGCCGCCGTCGGTGTCGCCGCGCCAGATGCGGAAGTCCGCCTTGTGGGTCATCAGCCGTCCTTCCCGGGAAGCTCCGCGTCGGTCAGGTACTTCGTCAGCTCGTCCCGCTCGAACAGCTCCAGCAGGTCGGCGCGCATCGGCACGGCCTCGCTCCTGGTCAGCCGCACGGACAGGGTTTCCGCGTCGGGGTCGACGATCGAGCACGCCAGCACCACCCGACGCCACTCGGCGGACATCGCCGGGAAGTCGTCGCGGGTGTGCCCGCCGCGGCTCTCCTGCCGCTCCAGGGCCGAGCGCGCCACGCACTCGCACACCAGGAGCATGTTGCGCAGGTCCAGGGCCAGGTGCCAGCCCGGGTTGTACTGCCGGTGGCCCTCCACGCCCGCCTTGGCCGCGCGCGCCTTGAGCTCGTCCAGGCGGGTCAGCGCCTCGGTCATCTCGCCCTCCCGGCGGATGATGCCGACCAGGTCGTTCATGGTCTGCTGGAGCTCCTGGTGGACCGTGTACGGGTTCTCCGCGCTCTCCACGGCGAACGGTGCCAGTGCCTCGGCCTCGGCCGCGTCCAGCTGCTCCTGCGGGGCCTCGCGCCGTGCCTCGCCGATCTCCTCGGCGTAACGCGCCGCGTGTTCGCCCGCCCGGCGGCCGAACACCAGCAGATCGGACAGCGAGTTGCCGCCGAGCCGATTGCTGCCGTGCATGCCGCCGGCGACCTCGCCGGCCGCGTACAGGCCGAGCACGCCCGGGGTGGCCGCGGTGTCCGGGTCCACCGCGATCCCGCCCATCACGTAGTGGCAGGTCGGACCCACCTCCATCGCCTCGGCGGTGATGTCCACGTCGGCGAGTTCCTTGAACTGGTGGTACATCGACGGCAGTTTGCGGCGGATCTCCTCGGTGCCGCCGGCCATCCGGCCGACCACGGTCAGGAACACCCCGCCGTGCGGCGAGCCCCGACCGGCCTTGACCTCGGAGTTGATCGCCCGCGCCACCTCGTCCCGGGGCAGCAGCTCGGGCGGACGCTTGTTGTTCTCCTGGTCGGTGTACCAGCGGTCGCCCTCGGCCTCGGTCTTGGCGTACTTCTCCTTGAACACGTCCGGGACGTAGTCGAACATGAAGCGTTTGCCCTCGGAGTTGAGCAACACCCCGCCGTCGCCGCGCACCGACTCGGTGACCAGGATCCCCTTCACCGACGGCGGCCAGACCATCCCCGTCGGGTGGAACTGGATGAACTCCATGTTGATCAGCGGCGCGCCCGCGAGCAACGCGAGCGCCTGCCCGTCGCCCGTGTACTCCCACGAGTTCGAGGTGACCTTGAAGCCCTTGCCGATCCCGCCCGTGGCCAGCACCACCGCCGGCGCGTCGAAGACGGTGAACCGGCCCGACTCGCGCCAATAACCGAACGCGCCCGCGATCCGGTTGCCCGCCTCGGAGCCGGCGTCGGGCACGGTCAGCAGCCGGGTGATCGTGCACTCCTGAAAGACCTTCAGCCGCGCCTCGGCGTCGCCGAACTCGCGTTCGTCCTCCTGCTGGAGCGCGACGATGCGCTGCTGGAGGGTGCGGATCAGCTCCAGTCCGGTGCGGTCGCCGACGTGCGCGAGGCGCGGATACTCGTGGCCGCCGAAGTTGCGCTGGCTGATCCGGCCGTCGGCGGTGCGGTCGAACAGCGCACCCCAGGACTCCAACTCCCAGACGCGGTCCGGGGCTTCCTTGGCGTGCAGCTCGGCCATCCGCCAGTGGTTGAGGAACTTGCCGCCGCGCATGGTGTCGCGGAAGTGCACCTTCCAGCCGTCCTGCGAGTTCACGTTGCCCATCGAGGCGGCGATGCCGCCCTCGGCCATCACCGTGTGGGCCTTGCCGAACAGCGACTTGCAGACCACGGCGGTGCGCAGGCCGCGCGTGCGGGCCTCGATGGCGGCCCGCAATCCGGCGCCGCCCGCGCCGATCACGACCACGTCGTACGAATGACGTTCCACTTCGGACACGAGTGCCACTCCTGTACTGGGCTGGGACGTTGGTGCCGGGGGCGAAGAACCGTGCGGGGGGATCGCTCAGAAGAAGCGGGGATCGTGGAAGACCTCGCTCGCGACCAGGTACACGTACAGGTCGGCGAGCGCGACGCCGAACAGCGAGGCCCAGGCCAGTTCCATGTGCCGGCCGTTGAGCCGGCTGACGAAGCCCCAGAGGCGATAGCGCACGGGGTGCTTGGAGAAGTGCTTGAGCTTGCCGCCGACGATGTGCCGACACGAGTGGCACGACAGCGTGTACGCCCAGATCAGCAGCACGTTCGCGAGCAGCACCAGGGTGCCGAGCCCCATGTGCCCCCAGGCGCCGTGCTCGTCGCGGAACGCGATCAGCACGTCCCAGGTCAGGATCACCGCCACCACCGCCGCGAACCAGAAGAAGTAGCGGTGGATGTTCTGCAGGATCAGCGGGAACCGGGTCTCGCCCGAGTAGGAGCCGCGCGGCTCGGGGACCGCGCACGCCGACGGCGACGCCCAGAATCCCCGGTAGTACGCCTTGCGGTAGTAGTAGCAGGTCAGTCGGAAGCCGAGCGGGAAGATCAGGATCAGCAGCGCCGGGGACAGTCCCCACCAGTCGCCGAACAGCGGCGCGTTGGCGCTCATCGGCATGCTGTCGCACTTGGACGCCAGACAGGGCGAGTAGAACGGCGACACGTAGGGCTCGGCGAAGTAGTCGTCGTTCGCGAACGCCCGCCACGTCGAGTAGACGATGAACGCGGACAGGATGGTCACGGTCACCGCGGGCGAGAGCCACCAGCGGTCCGTGCGCAGATGTCGCGCCGGGATTTGTGCGCGGCCCGGCGCGTTGGTGCCGGTGCTGCCCGCCGGCCCCGTCGTCCCTGTAGCCAAGACGTCACCTTCCTGTCCGGCGCTGCGGTCGCATGCCGCCCACGCCTTCGTCGTCCGCGTCCGCGAAGATGACCGGGTCGTACGGCAGATCGGACATCACTTCGCTCGGCGTGGGGACGGGCACGATCACGGGTTCGGCCTCGGCGATCGTCTCGCCCACGAAGCCGAGACTGCTCCGAGCCCGCTCCACGTCGTCGCAGAGCCGACGGACGCCGTACGTATCGCCGAGAGTGCGGCGCAGAGTGCGCACCGCGCGTGCCAGTTCGTCGAGCCTGCGCCGGGCAAGGGCCAGGTCCTCGTGCGCCCGAGTCGTCAAGATCGCGCTCACCTCCTGCTTTTCCGGCGCCACGTCGTCGGGGGCCGGGGGATGGGGATGGTGTTGCGGACTTGCCATGGATTCCCGAGGTGGGAACGTCGGCAGTCTGGCGCGAACGATCAATCGATGGAAAGTGTTTCGCGGATCTCGTCGGTCACAGATCGGGAAAACGTGATCGGGGACGGAAAGATCACCGGAATTCGATCTTCGGGAAAGAAGATCGAATTCCGGTGATCAGGGGGGATGGGCGATAAAGATCTTCGCTCGGGCCGGCCGATCGAGGTTTAACGATCTTGTCGATGTCCGCCGATTGCCGAGTTCGGTGATCGGGTGGACTCAGCGATCGTCGAGGCGCATCGTGGCGGCCGGGCTGGATTCCACCCGGGCGCGGGTCGCGGCGATCCGGGGCCGGCCGGGAAGAATACGTTCCGCCTCGGCCAGCGCCTCCCGGGCGGAGACGATGTCGCCCTCGGCGCATACACACAGCGCGAATGTGCACAATGCGTCGGCATGCCCGGCGCGGGATGCCCGCTTTTCGGTGTCCACCAGGCGTTTGGCGGCGCGTACCGCTTTCGCGGCGTTTCCGTGCAACACCATCAGCAGCGGCTCGTCGTCCTCGGCCTCGAAGCGGATCGTCGCGCCCGACGGGTGCAGGTACGAATCGCCCGGCTTGCGCAGCGCCTCCTCGGCGGCGGCCAGGTTGTCCGCGAGCGGCACCGTGCCCATGATCAGCGCCTGCACCATGACCTCGCCGAACAGCGCGCGGGCGGTGTCCCAGGCCGGATGGCTCGGGCCGATCCGGTCCAGATAGGCCCGGGCGACCGCGGCCGCCGCGGCGTCGTCGGCGTGCGCCTCCAGGGACTGGACACGCGCGAAAGTGCGATAGGGCTCACTTTCCGGCCCGTCGGGGATCAGATCCGCCAATTGTTCGACCAGGGCGACATCTCCGTCGCGATAGGCCTCGGTGGCCCGCTCGTACAGCACCCGCGCCCGCCCCTCGGGGGTGCCCTGATCCGACGGGGCGGGCGTTTCGTCCGCCCCCATATCGGTCGGAACGGGCCCAAAGGTTCCGTCCCGCCGTTCCGCGGCCCGCCGGGACCACCGCTTGCGGATGCGTTCGTTGAAGGACTCGCCAGACTCGCTCACACCTACGGATTGTGCCCTGTACGCCCCCCGAACGGCTTCTCGCGGGCGCCGGCACCGAGCGGCGCGCGTTACTCCCCGTACGATTGACCTTGGCGCCGAGGAGGCAGGCCGGTTCGCGCGATGCCCATCGCACGACCGAGGAGGCCCGCGGTCGCCGGCCGTCCGTAGCATCCCCGACCGAAGCCGAGAGACACGCAGCCGTGCCCACGCGCCATGACATCCGCAACGTCGCCATCGTCGCCCACGTCGACCACGGCAAGACCACCCTCGTCGACGCCATGCTGAAGCAGGCGGGCACGTTCAGTGCCCACCACCAGATGGACGACCGGGTGATGGACTCCAACGACCTGGAGCGCGAGAAGGGCATCACCATTCTCGCGAAGAACACCGCCGTCGCCTATCACCCCAAGGACGGTGGCCCCACGGTCACCATCAACATCATCGACACGCCCGGCCACGCCGACTTCGGCGGAGAGGTGGAGCGCGGCCTGTCGATGGTGGACGGTGTCGTGCTGCTCGTCGACGCGTCGGAGGGACCGCTCCCGCAGACCCGCTTCGTGCTCCGCAAGGCGCTCGCGGCGAAGATGCCGGTCATCCTGTGCATCAACAAGGTCGACCGTCCCGACTCGCGCATCTCCGAGGTCGTCGACGAGACCTACGAGCTGTTCATGGACCTGGACGCCACCGAGGAGCAGATCGAGTTCCCCATCGTCTACGCGTGCGCGCGCGACGGTGTGGCCACGCTCGTCCGCCCCGCCGACGGCACCGTGCCGACCGACAGCGACAGCCTGGAGCCGTTCTTCCAGGCCATCCTCGACTCCATCCCCGCCCCGGAGTACGAGGAGGGCGCGCCGCTCCAGGCCCACGTGACCAACCTGGACGCGTCCAACTTCCTCGGCCGCATCGCGCTGTGCCGCGTGCACCAGGGCACCATCCGCAAGGGCCAGCAGGCCGCGTGGTGCCGGCACGACGGCACCATCGAGCGGGTGAAGATCACCGAGCTGCTGATGACCGACCAGCTCGAGCGCAAGCCCGCCGAGGAGGCCGGCCCCGGCGACATCATCGCCATCGCCGGCATCCCGGACATCATGATCGGCGACACCATCGCCGACCCCGAGGACCCGCGTCCGCTGCCGCTGATCACGGTGGACGAGCCCGCGATCTCGATGACCATCGGCACCAACACCTCGCCGCTGGTCGGCAAGGGGGGCAAGGGCCACAAGGTCACCGCCCGCCTGGTGAAGGACCGCCTGGAGCGCGAGCTGGTCGGCAACGTGTCGCTGCGCGTGCTGCCCACCGAGCGCCCCGACACGTGGGAGGTCCAGGGCCGCGGCGAGCTGGCGCTGGCGATCCTGGTGGAGACCATGCGCCGGGAGGGCTTCGAGCTCACCGTCGGCAAGCCGCAGGTGGTCACCCGCGAGGTCAATGGCAAGATCCACGAGCCGGTCGAGCGGCTGACCATCGACTCGCCCGAGGAGTACCTCGGCGCGATCACCCAGCTCCTGGCGTCCCGCAAGGGCCGCATGGAGACGATGACCAACCACGGCACCGGCTGGATCCGGATGGAGTTCGTGGTGCCCGCCCGCGGTCTGATCGGGTTCCGTACCGAGTTCCTCACGGACACCCGCGGCACCGGCATCGCGCACAGCGTGCACGAGGGCTACGAGCCCTGGTTCGGTGAGATCCGGACCCGCAACAACGGCTCCCTGGTGGCCGACCGCGCCGGCGTCGCGACGCCGTTCGCGATGATGAACCTGCAGGAACGCGGCCAGATGTTCGTCGAGCCGACCACCGAGGTGTACGAGGGCATGATCGTCGGCGAGAACTCGCGCGCCGACGACATGGACGTCAACATCACCAAGGAGAAGAAGCTCACGAACATGCGCTCGTCGACCTCCGACGAGACCGAGAAGCTGATCCCGCCGCGCAAGCTGTCGCTGGAGCAGGCCCTCGAGTTCTGCCGCGAGGACGAGTGCATCGAGGTGACCCCGGAGACCGTGCGCATCCGCAAGGTCGTCCTCGATCAGAAGGAGCGGGGCCGCTCGGCCTCGCGTGCCAAGCGCTGATCACGCGAAGGGCGCCGTTCGGCGACCCGAAACGAGCCGGTGACCTGCGGTCGAACCCGCAGGTCACCGGCTTTTCGCATGCTGAGACCAACTCGATATCTTTGCCCGGTTATATTCGTTATGTTTCCAATGCGAGTAACATTTTCGAGCAAAAATCGATCAGATGCGAAAGTTCTAACAAACATAAATGACGAATATCTTTCGCTCTCGGGTTTAGTATGACTGTCCTCTTGACGACACGGTAATTGGGTTGCGAGAGTCCGTGCGGCCACCAAACCAAACGGAATCCGGTCGCACTCGACCGCGACTCGGGGGTATTTGCAGTCATGACCATGCAACCCCAGCTGGTCCCGGAGGCGGGAGGATCCCCGAATCCGGGAACGCCCGACTCACCGCTCTCCGAAGCGGGGGTCGCGGCGGCACCGCAAGAGGTGGTCGGGCGATCGCCCGGCCAGCTCGCCTGGCGGCGTTTCCGCAAGGATCGCAGCGGCGTCATATCCGCGTCGATCGTGATTTTCTTTTTCTTGATCGCTTTCGCTGCGCCATTGATCGAAAAGCTGTACGGAAAGGACCCGTACACACGTTACGGGCAGATCCACCCGGGCCTGCTCAACGAGGTCGGCGCGCCCATCGCGCCCAACGGCGGCATCTCGGGCGAGCACTGGTTCGGCATCGAACCCGCGGTCGGCCGGGACGTGCTGATGCAGCTCGTGTACGGGATCCGTACCTCGCTGCTGCTGGCCGTGGTCGTGGTGATCATCGTGACGGTGGTCGGCACCGTCCTGGGCATCACCGCCGGATACCTCGGCGGCAAGGTGGACTACGTGATCAGCCGGGTGATCGACACCCTGCTGGCGATGCCCTCGCAGTTGTTCTTCATCGCGTTCACCCCGATCGTGCTCGCGCTGTTCGTCAGCGAGCGCGAGACGACACCGACGATGCTCCGGGCGACGGCCCTGATCATCGTGCTGTCGTTGTTCGGCTGGACCCGGATCGCCCGCATCCTGCGGGGCCAGGTCCTGTCGATGCGCGAACGCGAGTACATCGAGGCGGCGAAGGTCAGCGGGGCGGGATCCGGGCGGATCATCTTCAAGGAGCTGCTGCCCAACCTGTGGACCCCGATCCTGATCGTCGCCACGCTCGACCTGCCGACATACGTGACCACCGAGGCGGCGCTGTCCTTCCTCGGGGTCGGCATGACCGAACCCACCCCGGACTGGGGTCGGATGATCAACAAGGGTTTCGAAGGCATGCAGAGCGACGTCACCTACCTGGCCTTCCCGGCCATCGCGATGGTGATCTTCGTGCTCGCCTTCAACCTCCTCGGCGATTCGGTACGCGACGCGCTCGACCCCAAGTCGAACCGATGACCGGCCGGGGTCCACGCGCGGGCCGATCGTGCCCGTCGTGACCCCGGAGCCTGCGCAACCGCTCCTGCGTACGTCCCACCCGCCGCGGCACCTGGGCCCGGTGAACGGTTTCTTGATGAGGGGATCACATGACATCGACGGGGAAGCGCCGATTCGTCGCGCTGTTCGCGGTAGGGGCCCTCGCGGCCTCGGCCTCCGCGTGCAGCAGCGGCGGCGGAGACAAGAAGGACAACACGGCGAAACCCTCCGCCAAGACGGCGTCCGTCGTGATCGGCACCGCAGCCGACTCGAAGGGCCCGGCGGCCGAGGTACCGGGCGCCAAGAAGGGCGGCGTGGCCGGCGTCCTCAACCGCACCGGCTTCTCGCACCTGGACCCGGGTCGCGCCTACGTCAGCAACCTGATGACGGTGTCCGAGCTGATCTCGCGCCGGCTGACCACCTACAAGCGCGAGGGTGACAAGACCACCCTCGTCGGTGACCTGGCGACCGACACCGGCACCACCACCGACGGTGGCAAGACCTGGAAGTACACGCTCAAGGACAACCTGAAGTACGAGGACGGCACGCCGATCGTGGCCGCCGACGTCAAGTACGGCGTCGAGCGCATGTTCAACAAGGCGTGGAACGAGGGCCCGGTCTGGATCCAGGGCTGGCTGACCGGCTCGGACAAGTACTGGGAGGCCTACCCCGGTCCGTACGACGGTGCCGAGCTGCCGAACGACAAGATCGAGGTGCCGGACGCGAAGACGATCATCTTCCATCTGGTCTCGCCGCAGGGCGACTTCCCCTTCGCCGCCGCGATGGGCACCACCGCCCCGATGCCCAAGGCGAAGGACACCAAGGAGCAGATCGACACCAAGCCGTTCGCCAGCGGCCCGTACAAGATCACCACGCACGAGCCGGACAAGCAGCTGATCCTGGACAAGAACCCGAACTGGGACCCGGCCAGCGACTCGGTGCGCCACCAGTACGTGGACCAGTTCAAGTTCGAGATGGGCATCCCGGGCGCGACGCAGTTCCAGCGGCTGACGGCCGCGGCCGGCAGCGACGCCGCCGCGTTCACCCTGAACGAGCGTCCCGACGCCAACTTCGCCCAGCAGATCGCCACCGACCCGGCGCTGAAGAACCGGGTCACGGACGGCATCGGCCCGTACGCGAACCGGTTCGACATCAACAACCTGCGGATCACCGACGTCAACGTCCGCAAGGCGATGGCGATCGCGTTCCCGCGCCAGTCCGCGCGACTGGCCGAGGGCGGCCCGACCGCGGGCGACTTCTCCACCACGATCGCCTCGCCCACCCAGCTGGGCTACGCGCCGTACAAGAGCCTGTTCGACGGTCTGCCGCCGGACGGCGACCAGGCCAAGGCCAAGCAGATGCTGGAGGCCGCCGGCAAGGTCGGCCAGAAGGTCGTGCTGTGCATCAACACGACCAAGGTCCAGCAGGAGCGCGCGCTGCCGATCATGGACATGCTCGGCAAGGCCGGCTTCCAGATGGAGCGCAAGGAGATCTCCGACAAGGAGTACTACGACGTCATCGGCAAGCTCGACACGCCGTGTGACCTCTACTGGGCCGGCTGGGGAGCGGACTGGCCGACCGGATCGACCGTCTACACCCCGGTGTACGACAGCCGCCAGGTGCTCGACAACGGCCAGAACTACGCCAAGTACAAGAACCCGGCCGTGGACGCGGAGATCGACCGCATCCTGAAGATCACCGACACCAACGCGCAGGCCGTCGAGTGGATGAAGCTCGACGAGAAGATCATGCAGGACGTGCCGTCCATCCCGTACATCTACCAGCGTCACCGCCTGGTGTACGGCCCGCAGATCGGCGGCGCCGCGCTCAACTCCAAGGGCGCGATCGACCTGAACAACATCTTCATCAAGTAGCCGTCAGGCCCGTCGGCGGTCGATCCGCCCGTCGGTCGGTCGGTCCCGGGAGTCGTGCATTCGACTCCCGGGACCGACCGGTCCGACCGGATCGATCGCCGGGGGCACATCGCGGAGGAAGACCGGCCTCATGCTTCGATTCCTGGTCCGGCGGCTGCTCGGCGTAGCGGCGATCCTGCTTGTCGTCAGCCTCATCACGTTCTACCTGTTCTTCGCCGCCTCCGGCGAGGACTCGGTCGTGCGCCTGTCGTGTGGCAAGAACTGCACGCCAGAGATGCGCGAGACGGTCCGGCACAACCTCGGCCTGACCAAACCGCTCCTGGAGCAGTATTGGATCTTCATATCCGGGATCTTCGCCGGCCGTAACATCGGTGAGAAAACCTGCAACTTCCCGTGTCTGGGCTACTCGTTCGCCAACAACCAGAACGTCGCGCACACGGTGGCGGATCGCTTCCCGACCACGGTGTCGCTGGCCATCGGCGCGGTTGTGCTGTTCATGACGCTGGGTATCGGCCTGGGCATCCTGGCCGCGATGCGGCGGGGCAAGAAGACCGACAAGGTCGCCACGGGCTTTGCGCTGCTCAGCGGTTCGGCACCGATCTACGTGCTCGGGCCCCTGTTCATCTATCTCTTCGTCCAGCAGTTGGGCTGGATGGATCGACCGCAGTATCACCAGTTCACCGACGATCCGTTCCAATGGGCGTCGGGACTGCTGTTGCCGTGGATCTGTCTGATGACCATCCACATGGCCATGTACGTCCGCCTCACCAGATCCACGATGGTGGACGTGTTGTCCGAGGACTACGTACGAACACTCAAGGCCAAGGGCCTGTCCGGACGCAGCGTGTACATCAAACACGCCTTCCGGGGCGCGCTCAGCCCGATCGTCACCGTGCTCGGCGTGGACATCGGCGTGCTGATGAGCGGCACGATCATCACTGAGAGCACCTTCAGTCTGCACGGCATCGGCATGCTCGCGGTCACCTCGGTGACCGACTCCGACCTGCCGATGATGATGGGCGTGGTGGTCATCGCGGCCAGCTTCACGATGCTCGCGAATCTCGTGGTGGACCTGTTGTACGCCGTCATCGATCCACGGGTCCGGCTCGCGTGAGAGGGCGGCGTCCGATGAGTCAGCGTCACCGTCCACCAGCCGCAGGGGCCGAGGAGCAGGGCATGGCCGCGAGTACCGATACCACCGCCGATCAGCCGACCGGCAAGGCCGAGACCGCCGGGAAGGCGGGGGCTTCCGCCCGCGCCGACGGCTCGGACGCGTTCTTGTCGGTGCGCGATCTGCGGGTGCACTTCTCCACCGACGACGGCGTGGTCAAGGCCGTGGACGGGTTGTCCTTCGACGTCGAGAAGGGCCGCACGCTCGGCATCGTCGGCGAGTCCGGCTCGGGCAAGTCGGTGTCCTCGTTGACCATCCTGGGGCTGCACAACCGGGAGAAGACGAAGATCGAGGGCGAGATCCGGTTCGACGGCCGCGAGCTGATCACCATGCCGGAGCGCAAGCTGCGCGACCTGCGCGGGCGGCGGATCTCGATGATCTTCCAGGACCCGCTCACCGCGCTGTCGCCGTTCTACACGGTGGGCGAGCAGATAGCCGAGTCCTATCGGCGGCACCTGGGCGCCAATCGCAGCGACGCGCACGCGCGGGCGATCGAGATGCTGGACCGCGTCGGCATCCCGAATCCCAAGACCCGGGTGAACGACTACCCGCACCACTTCTCCGGCGGCATGCGCCAGCGCGCGATGATCGCGATGTCGCTGGTGTGCGACCCGGACCTGCTGATCGCCGACGAGCCGACGACCGCGCTCGACGTGACGGTCCAAGCGCAGATCCTGGATCTGCTCCGCGACCTCCAGGACGAGTTCGGCACCGCGATCCTGTTCATCACCCACGACCTCGGCGTGATCGCCCAGATGGCGCACGACGTGCTGGTGATGTACGCGGGACGCAGCGTGGAGAAGGGCACCGTGCGCGAGGTGCTGAAGAATCCGCGGCACCCGTACACGTGGGGGCTGCTGTCCTCGATGCCCAATCTCTCCGGTGACGTCGACATTCCGTTGCGGCCGGTGCGCGGTACGCCGCCGAGCCTGCTGGCGCCGCCGTCGGGTTGTCCCTTCCATCCGCGGTGCGACTACGCCGACGTGGTGGGCGGCGAGCGGTGCCGGACCGAGCCGCCGGTCCTGGCGCTGTCCGAGGGGCGCGGGTCGGCCTGTCACCTGAGCGCCGAGGACAAGCAGCGGATCTTCATCGACGACGTCCGCCCGCTGCTCGGTTGATCGCCGAGGCTCGGCCGACGGCAGAAAGCAGGAGAACGACGATGACCGAGACGATCAGCGAGACCCCGGCGCCGGCTCCGGACCCCGCGCCGAAGTCGCCCGGCGAACCGCTGCTCGACGTACGGGGGCTGGTCAAGTACTTCCCCGTCAAGGGCGGCGGCCTGGTCCGTCGCAAGATGCTCAACGTGCGCGCGGTGGACGGGATCGACCTGTCCGTCGCGGCGGGGGAGAGCGTGGGCCTGGTCGGCGAGTCCGGGTGTGGCAAGTCCACCACCGGTCGGCTGATCAGCCGGTTGCTCGAACCCACCGGCGGCACGATCCACTACGACGGCAACGACATCACGCACGCGACCCGCAAGCAGATCGCCCCGATCCGCAGCCAGATCCAGATGATCTTCCAGGACCCGTACTCGTCGCTGAACCCGCGACAGACAGTCGGCGCGATCGTGAGTTCGCCGATGGAGGTCAACGGGATCAATCCCGAGGGTGGCCGGAAAAAGCGGGTGCAGGAGCTGTTGGAACGTGTCGGTCTCAACCCCGAGCACTACAACCGTTTCCCGCACGAGTTCTCCGGCGGCCAGCGGCAGCGGATCGGGATCGCCCGCGCGCTCGCGCTCCAGCCCCGGTTGATCGTGGCCGACGAGCCGGTCTCCGCGCTCGACGTGTCCATCCAGGCGCAGGTGGTCAACCTGCTCCAGGGCCTGCAACGGGACATGGGCATCGCGTTCGTGTTCATCGCGCACGACCTCGCGGTGGTCCGGCACTTCTCCCAGCGGGTGGCGGTGATGTACCTCGGCAAGATCGTCGAGATCGCCGACCGCACGTCGTTGTACGCGAACCCGCACCACCCGTACACGCACACGCTGCTCGCCGCGGTGCCGGAGACGGACCCGGACAAGAGCGGAAACCGGACACGGGTGCACGCCTTCGGCGACATGCCCAGTCCGATCAACCCGCCGTCCGGCTGCCGCTTCCGGACCCGCTGTCCCAAGGCGCAGGACGTGTGCGCGAACGAGGAGCCCCCGTTGATCGGGATCGACACGCTGCTCGCGGGCCACCGGGTGGCGTGTCACTTCCCCGGTCCGCTGGAGGCGACCGCCAAGGCGGAGGAGACGATGCCCGAGGAGCGGATCGAGGCCGCGCTGGAGGCGGGCATCACGACCGACCCGGAGTAACGACGCGTCGCCGCGACGGCGGATCGTCATACCGCACCCGAGAACGGGATGCCACCGATTTGGTGGCATCCCGTTTTTCGTGCTTTCCTGCAGGTCAGCTACGCGCGTTGAACCCCATGCGACCGGTCGGTCCGCGCCATCTCGGCCGAGCGAGTGCCGTCACGCTCCGTAGCGTTTCTCGCTTTGTGAGACGAGGTAGGGGCGTCTTATGGGTGTTCGTTCATCGGACTGTATGCTCCGGGCAGCGGTACATGGTGTCCGTTTGATACGGCTTCGTTACTGGTCTCATATGTCTGGGTTTCGAGATTGATCACGGATTTACGTGATCAAACTGAAACCTGCAGGGGATTGGTCGCGGCCAATCGGTGACGGATAGTGGATCCGCTTGTGCTCGGAACCTGGTCACGCGCTCGGGGGCGCCGACTCTACGAGCAGCTGTGACGGATGCTTCCCGCTCGGGTGGCCCCGTTGCACTTCACTTCGGTAGTGATTCCATGAGGAGGCAACCCATGCGCGGAACAACGCGCGTGAAGTGGGTCGTCGGTGTGGCCGTTCTGGGCCTGGCCGCGACTGCGTGTGGCAGCAGCAGCGACGACAAGAAGGACGACAAGGGCGGCGGTGGCGGCAACAACGGCCTGCCCGCCGGCTACTACTCGGCCTACAGCACCGAGCCGCAGAACCCTCTCCAGCCCGCGAACTCGAACGAGAACGGCGGCTTCTACCCGCTTCAGCTCATGTTCCGCGGCCTGTACACGTACGACTCCAAGACCGGCCAGCCCGTGCCGGCCATGGCGGAGTCGGTGGAGTCCACGGACTCGATCAACTACACGGTGAAGATCAAGTCCGGGTGGACCTTCCACAACGGCGAGCCGGTCACCGCGAAGTCCTACGTGGACGCCTGGAACTGGGGCGCCGTCTCCACGAACAAGCAGATCAACGCGAGCCCCTGGTTCGAGAAGATCGAGGGCTACGAAGCGACTCACCCCAAGGAGGGTGAGCCCACCAGCAAGGAGCTGAGCGGCCTCAAGGTCGTGGACGACAAGACGTTCACGATCAAGCTGGTCCAGGCGTACTCGTCCTTCAAGGCGAGCCTCGGCTACGTGGTCTACTCGCCGCTGCCGCAGGAGTTCTTCAAGGACCCGGCGAAGTACGGCGAGGCGCCGATCGGCAACGGTCCGTTCCAGCTCGACACCGCCAACGGTGGCTGGAACCACAAGAAGTCGCTGACCGTGAAGAAGTACGACAAGTACGCCGGTACGGACAAGCCGAAGTCGAACGGCGTGCAGCTCCAGTTCTACACGTCCTACGACGCCGGTTACACCGCGCTGCGTGACAACAAGCTCGACGTGATCGACCAGATTCCGACGTCGGCGATCGGCAGCTTCAAGAAGGACCTGGGCGAGCGCGCGATCGAGGCCCCGCAGTTCTCGATCCAGAAGATCGGCTTCCCGCTGTACGACGCCGGCTGGGGCGCGCCGGGCAAGGAGAAGGTCCGTCAGGGCCTCTCCATGGCGATCGACCGGGCGAGCATCGTCAAGGCGATCTACAAGGGTGCCGAGCAGCCGGCGACCGACTGGCTGGCCCCGAACATCCCGGGTTACAGCAAGGACATCACCGGCGAGCTGACCAAGTACGACCCGGTCAAGGCCAAGCAGTTGGTCAAGGACGGTGGCGGCATCCCCGGTGGCAAGCTCACCATCGCCACCAACGCGGACGGCCCGCACAAGGAATGGGTCACCGCGGTCTGCAACAGCATCAACGAGGTCATCGGGCAGGGCTCCTGCGAGCCGAAGCTCTACCCCGAGTTCGGTGTCGCGCGCAAGGACATCTCGGGTAAGAAGATGACGGGCGCGTACCGTACCGGCTGGCGCGGCGACTACCCGTTCCCGGACAACTTCCTCGCCGACATCTACCAGACCGGTGCCGCGTCCAACGACGCGGGCTACTCCAGCCCGGTCTTCGACGACCTGGCCAAGCGCGCGAGCGCCGCTTCCGACCAGACCGAGGCCATCAAGCTCTGGCAGGACGCCGAGCGGCAGTTGGCGAAGGACGTCCCGTCGATCCCGCTGTGGTACTACGTGACCAAGGGCGGCTCCTCGACCAAGGTCTCCAACGTTCAAATCGACCCGTACGGCAACCCGGTCTGGACCGAGGTCACCGTCAAGTAGCGATCCGGATATGACCCGGCATCGTCCACGGTCCGGCCGCACCGCAATCGGTGCGGCCGGATCTTGGCGGTGACGGGCCGGGCCGGCGACGTGCGATCCACGACGCCGGCCTGGGTCCGATCCTCGCTTCGGGCCGACGACGACAGCAGGAGGCTGGCATGGGGCGATATGTCGTACGGCGACTGCTCCAGATGATCCCGGTGTTCATCGGGACCACGTTCTTGATCTATTACATGGTGTACCAGCTGGGTGGCGACCCCATCTCGGCCATGTTCGGCGACAAGGGTGCCGACCCTGTCTTCGTGCGCCTGAAGCGGGAAGAGTTCCACCTGAACGACCCGCTGATCGTGCAGTACTGGTACTACATCACCGACCTGCTCCAGGGTAATTTCGGGACCAGCTTCAACGGTCGTCCCGTCTCCGAGGAGCTGAAGCGCGCCTTCCCGGTGTCGATCCGACTCGCCATGATCGCCTTCGCGATCGAGGTCGTCCTCGGTGTCGGCCTCGGCCTGCTGTCCGGCCTGCGCCGCGGCAAGCTGGCGGACACCGTGGTCCTCGCGGGCACCCTGGTGGTCATCTCGATCCCGGTGTTCGTGCTCGGCACCGTCGCGCAGTTCTGGCTTGGCAGCGAGTGGGGCATCTTCGAAGCCACCGCAAGTGTGGGCGACCCGACTTGGAGTCAGTTGGTCCTGCCCGGCATCGTGCTCGGTTCGCTCTCGTTGGCCTTCGTCGCCCGACTGACCCGAACCAGCGTCGCGGAGAACATGCGCGCGGACTACGTGCGTACGGCCACGGCCAAGGGTCTCCCGCGCCGCCGCGTGGTCACCCGCCACCTGCTGCGCAACTCGCTCATCCCCGTGGTGACGTTCCTGGGCGCCGACCTCGGCGCGCTGATGGCCGGCGCGATCGTGACCGAGGGCATCTTCAACGTCGACGGCGTCGGCCGCCTGATCTACCTCGCGGTCACCAAGCACGAGAGCTCGACAGTGGTCGGCGCGGTGGCGGCACTGGTGATGATCTATCTGGTCATGAACCTGATCGTCGACCTGCTGTACGCCGTCCTGGACCCGAGGATCCGGTATGCCTGACATGAACAAGCAGCAGCGCGAACAGCTGCCGACGGCGAGCGACGAGCAGCCCCAGTTCGGCTCGATCGAGAACCCCGGCCTGATGTTGGCGGACGAAGAGGGCACGACGCTGGAGAAGCGCGGCGCCTACGCGGCCCCGGATGTCCAGGGCCCGCAGAGCAAGCCCCGCGGTGCGTGGGGCGAGGCGTGGCGCGAGCTGCGGCACAACCCGAGTTTCTACGTCTCCGGCGTGCTGCTGGTGTTCCTGATCTTCATGGCGTTCTTCCCGGGCGTGTTCACCGACATCGATCCGCGGCACTGTCCGATTTTGGACACCAACAAGGACCCGTCGGGAGACCACTGGTTCGGCACCAACGTGCAGGGTTGCGACGTCTACGCCCGCACCGTGTTCGGTGCCCGTGCCTCGATCATCGTCGGTGTCGCCACGACCGCGTTGATCGTGGTCATCGGCGGCCTCATCGGCGCGCTGTCCGGCTACTTCGGTGGTTGGCTGGACACCATCCTGGCCCGCGTGACGGACATCTTCTTCGGCATCCCGCTGCTGCTCGCGGCGCTGGTGTTCATGAGCGCGTTCAAGGACCGCACCGTGTGGACCGTGGTGATGGCGCTCGGCATCTTCGGTTGGATGCAGATCGCGCGCATCATGCGTGGTTCGGTGATCACCGTGAAGAAGTCCGACTATGTGGTGGCCGCCAAGGCGCTCGGCGCCGGC
The DNA here is from genome assembly GCF_051903075.1 of Embleya australiensis. Lineage (NCBI taxonomy): Bacteria > Bacillati > Actinomycetota > Actinomycetes > Kitasatosporales > Streptomycetaceae > Embleya > Embleya australiensis. The sequence continues at coordinate 3,009,451 of NZ_CP182422.1, read as the reverse complement.
ACCGGTCGCATCCTGGGTCGGCACGTGCTGCCCAACGCGATCGCCCCGGTGATCGTGGTCGCGACCATCTCGCTCGGCACCTTCATCGCCACCGAGGCGACGCTGTCGTTCCTCGGTATCGGGTTGCCGCCCACCGAGATCTCGTGGGGTGCGGACATCAGCTCGGCGACCACCGCGCTGCGCGACTCGCCGTACCAGCTGATCTTCCCGTCGATCTTCCTGTCGGTCACGGTGTTCAGCTTCATTCTGCTCGGCGACGCGGTGCGCGACGCCCTCGACCCGAAGCTCCGCTGAGGGAGGGGACAGACAAGTGACGACGATCGACACGAAGAACAAGCCCGAGGGACCGGGCTCGGCAGCCACCGCGCCGCTGCTCGAAGTGGACAACCTGCACGTCGAGTTCCGCACCCGCGAGGGTGTGGCCAAGGCGATCAACGGTGTCTCGTACGACGTCAGCGCCGGCGAGACGCTCGCCGTGCTCGGCGAGTCCGGCTCGGGCAAGTCGGTGACCGCGCAGACGATCATGGGCATCCTGGACATGCCGCCGGGGCACATCACCGGCGGCGAGATCCGGTTCCACGGCAAGGACATGCTCAAGATGTCCAAGGAGGAGCGCCGGAAGATCCGCGGCCAGAAGATCTCGATGATCTTCCAGGACGCGCTCTCCGCGCTCAACCCGGTGTATTCGGTCGGCTTCCAGCTGGCCGAGATGTTCACCGTGCACCGCGGCATGTCCCGCAAGGACGCCAAGCTCAAGGCGATCGACCTGATGGATCAGGTGCGCATCCCGGCGGCCAAGGATCGGGTGAACGACTACCCGCACCAGTTCTCCGGCGGTATGCGCCAGCGCATCATGATCGCCATGGCGCTCGCGCTCGACCCCGAGCTGATCATCGCGGACGAGCCGACCACCGCGCTCGACGTGACCGTCCAGGCGCAGGTCATGGACCTGCTCGCGGAGTTGCAGCGCGAGCGGAACATGGGTCTGATCCTGATCACCCACGACCTCGGCGTGGTCGCCGACGTCGCGGACAAGATCGCGGTCATGTACGCGGGCCGGATCGTCGAGCAGGCGCCGGTGCGGGAGCTGTACCGCCAGCCCACGCACCCGTACACCAAGGGTCTGCTGGAGTCGATCCCGCGCCTGGACCACAAGGGTCGCGAGCTGTACGCGATCAAGGGTCTGCCGCCGAACCTGATGCGTATCCCGTCCGGTTGCGCGTTCAACCCGCGCTGCCCGTACGCGCAGGACATCTGTCGCAGCGACGTTCCGCCGCTGCACGAGATCTCGGTCGGTCGGGGCAGCGCGTGCCACTTCTGGGAGACCGTGATGGAGGGAGAAGTCCGTGGCTGAGTCCCCGAACGGCGCGACCGCCGCCGATGTGCGCAAGGCCGTTCAGCCGGTGGCGAGTGGCGAGCCGATCCTTCAGGTGCGGGGGCTGGTCAAGCACTTCCCGATCACCCAGGGCATCCTCTTCCAGAAGAAGATCGGCGCGGTCAAGGCTGTCGACGGCGTCACCTTCGACCTGATGAAGGGCGAGACGCTGGGCCTGGTCGGCGAGTCGGGTTGTGGCAAGTCCACGGTGGCCCGACTGCTGATGAACCTGGAGTCGATCACCAAGGGCAGCGTCCTGTACAAGGGCGACGACCTGGCGAAGTTGTCGGGGCGCGCGCTCAAGGCGGTGCGCCGCAACATCCAGATGGTCTTCCAGGACCCGTACACCTCGCTGAACCCGAGGATGACGGTCGCCGACATCATCGGCGAGCCGTACGACATCCACCCGGAGGTCGCCCCCCGCGGCGACCGCAAGCGGCGTGTGCAGGAACTGCTCGACCTGGTCGGGCTGAACCCGGAGCACATCAACCGGTACCCGCACCAGTTCTCCGGCGGCCAGCGCCAGCGCATCGGGATCGCCCGGGGCCTCGCGCTCAACCCGGAGATCATCATCGCGGACGAGCCGGTCTCCGCGCTGGACGTGTCGGTGCAGGCGCAGGTGGTCAACCTGCTGGAGAAGCTGCAGAACGAACTGGGTCTGTCGTACCTGTTCATCGCGCACGACCTGTCCGTGGTGCGGCACATCTCGGACCGGGTCGCGGTGATGTACCTGGGTCGGATCGCCGAGATCGGCACCGACGCGCAGATCTACGACCACCCGACGCACCCGTACACCCAGGCGCTGCTGTCCGCGGTGCCGGTGCCGGACCCGGATGGGCGCGAGCACCGCGAGCGGATCATCCTCACCGGTGACGTGCCGTCGCCGGCGAACCCGCCGTCGGGCTGCCGGTTCCGTACCCGGTGCTGGAAGGCGCAGGACATCTGCGCCGAGCAGGAGCCGCTGCTGCAGATCCGCACCGGCCTGGACGGACTGGCCGCGCACGACAGCGCGTGCCACTTCGCCGAGGAGAAGGACATCGTCGGCGCGGCCTGAACCGCGCGCCGACCGACGACGCCCGCCGTTCCCGATTCGGGGACGGCGGGCGTCGTCGTGTGTGGCGGGTGTCAGTCGCTCGCGGGGCGGGCGAGCGAGCGGTGCAGGAACTCGACCTGGAACAGCAGCAGGTTCTCCGCGACCTGCTCCTGCGGGGTCATGTGGGTGACCCCGGACAGCGGCAGCACCTCGTGCGGATAGCCGGCCGCGAGCAGCGCGCTGCTCAGCCGCAGCGTGTGCGCCGCGACCACGTTGTCGTCGGCGAGGCCGTGCACCAGCATCAGCGCCCGTCGGGTCGACGCCACCTCGCCCAGTTCGGAGCCGGACACCAGGGAGCCGCGCCGGTACGCCTCGACCTGCTCGGCGGGCATGCCGTAGTAGCGCTCGGTGTAGTGCGTGTCGTAGAGCGCCATGTCGGTCACCGGCGCGCCGGCGACCGCCGCGTGGAACACGTCGGGGCGGCGCAGCACGGCGAGCGCGGCCAGGTAGCCGCCGTAGGACCAGCCGCGGATGCCCACCCGTGTGGTGTCCAGCCACGGCCGCTCGGCGGCGACCGCCTCCAGGGCGTCCACCTGGTCCTGGAGGCTGATCGGGCCGAGGTCGAGGTGGACCGACTTCTCCCACTCGGGGGAGTGGCCCGGGGTGCCCCGGCCGTCGGCGACCAGCACCGCGAAGCCCTGGTCGGCGAACCACTGCGAGGTCAGGTGCGGGTTGCGCGCGGCGAGCACGCGCGGGCCGTGCGGGCCGCCGTACGGGTCCATCAGGATCGGCAGCCGCTCGCCGGACGCGGGGTCGAACCCGGTCGGCAGGATCAGTGCGCACGGGATGCCGCGGGCGCCGGCGCGGAGCAGTTCGACCCGGGGGGTGAGCACCGGGGTGGCCGCGTGCGAGGTGACCGTGGCGATCTCGGCGCCGCCGCGCAGCACCGCGACCCGGGTGCCGAAGCGCTCCGGCGTGGCGGAGACCAGGACCGTGGTGTCGCCGGCGCGCACCGCGGTGTGCACGCCGGGTTCGGCGCTCACCCGGGTGACCCCGTCGGGGGCGACCCGGTAGACGTGGACCTCGCCGATCTCGGGCGCGCTCGCGTCGGTGCCGGCCGACGCGGTGATCAGCACGTCCTCGTCGGCCACGTCCAGAATCGAGCGCACGAACAGGCGCCGGTCGGTCAGCTCCTTGTCGGCGACCACCACACGCCGCGCGCCGTCGGCGTCGACCAGGCGGACCAACCGGCCGTCGGGCGTCCAGGCGGGCACGCCCGGAACCAGGTCGATCCACACGTCGTCGTGCTCGCGGTGCAGCTCGCGGGTGGTCCCGGCGGCCACGTCGACGGCGAGGGTGAGCAGCACCTTCTGGTCGCGCGGTTGCAGGCTCAGGAGCGGGTCGCCGCCGGCCGACCAGTGCACGCTCGCCAGGTAGGGGTAGGCGTCGTGGTCCCAGGTCAGCTCGGTCCGGGCGCCGTCGAGGCCGATCAGCCACGCGGTGACCTCGGCGTTGGCGGTGCCGGCCGCCGGGTAGGCCACCTCGCTCGGCGCCGCGGCCGGGTTGGCCGGGTCGCTGATCCACCAGCGGTCCACGGGCGCGTTGTCCACGCGCGCGGCGATCAGCGCGGAGCCGTCGGGGGCCCACCAGTAACCCCGGAAGCGGTTCATCTCCTCGGCGGCGATGAACTCGGCGAGGCCCCAGGTGACGTCGTCGCCGTCGGGCTCGGCGAGCGCACGATCGCCCGAGCCGTCGGCGGCCACCACCCGCAGCGTGCCGGCGGACACGTAGGCGATCCATTCGCCGGTGGGCGAGGGGCGCGGATCGATGACCGGACCGGGTACGGCCAGCTCGCGCGGCGCCTCGCCGGCGGACAGGGACACGGCGAACAGCCGGCCCGAAAGGGTGAATACCGCCAGATCCCCGGCACTGTCGAGCGCGTAGCCGACGATGCCGGCCGCCCCCTCGCGACTGCGCTCGCGCCGGGCCCGCTCCTCGGCGGACAGGTCCTCGGCCGCGCCGCCGAGCAGTGTCGCGGGGTCGGCCACCAGGCGTTCCTCGCCGGTGTCCGGATCCAGGATCCACAGGCAGGTGGTGGAGTCGTCGGGGGCTTTGGACCGCAGGAATGTGATCCGGCCGTCGGCGAAGCCGAAGCTGCGTGGAGCGCCTTGGGTGAAGCGCTGCGTGCGGGCGTATTGCCGGGGAAATGTGATCTCCGAGCTCATGTGCCACAGCGTACGGGGACGTACGCACAGGGGGAGGGGAGACCGGGGGGAGAGTGCGGACAGCCGTGCGAACACCACCTCGCGCCCGCTGAACGAGTGAACGCGGTTCGTGACCATTGGCTTACATTCTGTGTGTAGACATGTCCCTTTGGATCCACAGGCCGGCTTCCCCGAGCACGAACTGCGGGTCCCTGCGCACAGGAGGTGCGTGACTGTGGTGGTGTCCGTCTCCGCCGTGCTGCTGCTCGGTGTCACCGTCGTCTTCTTCGTCCGGAAGTCGTCGCTCAAGCCGATGCACGCGATCATCTGCGCCCTGCTCGGCTTCTATCTCTCCGCGACGTCGATGGCCCCCTCGATCCGCGACGCGGGCACGAGCTTCGCGGGAGTCGTGAACGGGATCCATTTCTGACCCGGGCAGCGCGGGCGGGGCCGTGAGGTCGCTGCCGGGTCGGCTGTGGGCCGGGGTTTGTAGGCTGGTCTGTCATGACCAATCGATGGCTGGCCAACACCGGTGGCACCCGTGGGCCCGAATACGCCGAGCGGTTTCGCCGGCTCGCGGCCGAGGGGCGTGACCTGCACGGCGAGGCCAGGTTCTGCGACGACCTGCTGCCCGAGCCCGCCCGCGTCCTCGACGCGGGATGCGGCACCGGGCGCGTGGCGATCGAGCTGGCCCGGCAGGGCCACGAGGTGGTCGGCGTCGACCTGGACGCGTCGATGCTGGCCGAGGCCGAGGCGGCGGCGCCCGGTCTGACCTGGGTGCTCGACGACCTGGCCGACCTGGACCCGCTGCCGCTCGGCGGGCGCGGGAGCTTCGACCTGGTCGTGGCCGCGGGCAACGTGATGATCTTCCTGACCCCCGGCAGCGAGGCCGACGTGGTGCGCGCGCTGGCCGCGATGTTGCGCCCGGGCGGGATCCTGGTCAGCGGATTCAGCCTCGCGGGCGGCCCGGACGGAGTCGGGGCCACGATCACCGCCGCCGAGTACGAGGACGCGTGCGCGGCGGCCGGCCTGGTGCGCCGCACCCGCTACGCCGGATGGGACCGCGAGCCCTGGGTGCCCGGCGGCGACTACCTGGTCGCGGTGCACGCGGCGCCGCCCGGTCGCGGGGCCTGAACGGGCGGTCCCGGGGGTGTCCGCGGGCGCGCGTAGGCTGTCGCACATGACCGAACGCACTACCGAGAGCCCGCTGCGACTGCTGCTCGTCCACGCCCATCCGGACGACGAAGTGATCAACAACGGCGCGTCCATGGCGCGGTACGCGGCCGAGGGTGTGCACGTCACGCTCGTCACCTGCACGCTCGGCGAGGAGGGCGAGATCCTGGTGCCCGAGCTGGCCCACCTGGCGGCCGACCGCGAGGACCGGCTCGGGGCGCACCGGATGACCGAGATCGCCGACTCGATGAAGGCGCTGGGCATTTCCGACCAGCGGTTCCTGGGCGGTCCGGGCCGCTACCGCGACTCCGGGATGATGGGTGTGCCGAGCAACGCGCGGCCCGACTGCTTCTGGCAGGCCGACGTGGAGGAGGCCGCCGCGCATCTGGTGCCGGTGATCCGCGAGGTGCGGCCGCAGGTGCTCGCCACCTACGACGAGCGCGGCGGTTACGGCCACCCCGACCACATCCAGGCCCACCGGGTGGCGCTGCGCGCGGCCGAGTTGGCCGCCGACCCGACCCACGCCGAGGGCGAGGGCGAGTCGTGGACGATCGCGAAGATCTACTACAACGTGATGCCCCGGTCGATCCTCAAGGCCGGCATCGAGCGCATGATCGAGGCCGGGCAGGACGTACCGTTCACCGCGGTCGAGGTGGACGAGTTGCCGTTCGCGGTCGACGACGACCAGGTCACCACGGCGGTGGACGCGGGCGCCCACCTGGAGGCCAAGTTCGAGGCGCTGCGCGCCTATCCCACCCAGGTCTCGGTGGAGGACGGCTTCTTCGCGCTGTCCAACAACATCGGCCAGAGCATCATGGCGGTCGAGCACTATCGACTGGTCCGCGGCGACCTCGGGCCCACCGGCCCGGACGGCCGCGAGGACGACCTGTTCGCCGGACTGCGCCCGTAAGGTAGCCCTCGTGCCAGAGAAAGCCGGCCGCGTCGCGGCATACGTCGTGCTGTTCCTGCTCGGCGCGGTGATCGCCTTTATCGGGGCGTTCACCCAGGCGGCCTACCCGCCCGCCGGGTTGATCGTCTCGCTCGCGGGCAGCGGCGGCCTGTTCGTCGCCGGCGGCTCGCTGCTGAAGGCCAAGGCCGGGGCCGCGGTGCCGGTCGGCGCCTGGATGCTCACCGTGTTGTGGCTGGCGAGTTGGACGAAGCCGGAGGGCGACTGGATCTTCGTCAGCGGCGTCCTCTCGTACATCTACCTCCTGGGTGGCACCATCTTCGGTGTCGCCGCCGCCACTTACCCCTGGGGCGGCATCAAACCCGTCCTTCTTTCGGGTGAATCGGTGAAGACGCGGACGAGGTGAACCCCTTGCGCCGCCATGCTTGCCGACGGCGCGTACCGGGAGGCACGCGACGGTGCGGGGTAACGGTGTGGCAGGAGCGCAGTATTGTGGGTGCCGAGGTGCGGTACGTGTCATGCCCTGTCCATGGGGTCGTCGCGACCGACTCCTCCGGCCCGTCGTACCGGGCAACCTCGGTGGCCGAGTTCGCCCACGTGCCTTCGGCGGGGAGCACCAGATCCCTCGAAGGCCGTGTCACGACCCGCACGCGGCGGGTGTCAACGCACCGCCGTCGCACTTTCCCGGATACCGTCCGATCCCGGGCGGGGGCGGCCGTGCGCCGCCACGCAACCTTCAGCTGTCGGAGAGCTCGTTCTTCGTGAGTAACGACCAGCCCCCCACGCCCGACGACCCGGGCGCGCAGCCGCGCCGCGACGATCACGATGGTGATCCGCATCCGTTCTTCGGACGCGGGCGGCCGTCGTCGGCGGCGCCCGCCGCCCGCGAGCGATCCGCCGCGCCCGCGTCGTCTCCGCATCCGTCTTCCGATCCGTTCGGGGACGACGACGAGTTCGCGTCGTGGTTCGACGACGAACCGCCCCGGCCCGCGCCCGTCGCGGGGCCGCCGGGAGGTTCGTCGTGGCCCAGCGCGGACGACGATGTGCCGCCCGTCGCGCAGCCGACCCGGCAGCCGGCCGTGCCGCCGCCGGGACCGGGCGGCCTGCCGCAGCGGGTACCCGGCGCCTCCGGAGCCAGGAGCCTGACCACCGAGGGCACCGGTGCGCCCGGACCCGTGCCGTTCGCGGACGCGCCGGCCACGCCGTATGTACCGGGACAGCACGGACCGGCGCCGGCGCACGGGCAACAACGGCCGCTGCCGCCAAGCACCGCCTACGGCGTCGCGGGCGAGCACGGCGCGGGAGCGTCGGGGCCGGGTCCGGACGAGGCTGGTCGCGGGGTGCCCACCGGTGTCGAGCCGGTCGTACACCCGATCGATCCGGGCGCCTCGGATGCGGCCCGGTCGGCGCCCGAGGGCGGCGCGCTGCCGAACCGAGTGGGCCGGCGTCGGCTGATCGCCGGCTTCGGCACGCCGGAGGCCGGCCCCGCGCCGACCCCGCCGGCCGGGGGCGGCACGGATGCCGAAATGCCCGCCGACTCGGGTGATTCGGGCGACCAGACGATGACCACCCGGGTCAGCATCAAGATCCCGGGCTCGCGGCCGATCCCGCCGGTGGTGCTGCGCGGTCAGGCGCCGCTGCCCTCGCAGGAGGCGCCGCGATGGACCCTGGACGGCGACTCGGACGGGCCGTACGAATACCGCACGATGCAGGAACAGGACGCCGCCGACCACGGGTTCCCGCAGTACGGCACGACCGACGCGGCCGGGACCGCCGCGGAGCACCCGGTCGGCGCCGAGGAGCGGACCGAGGAGGCACGCCCGGCCCCGGCCCCGCCCCGACGGCGCAGGCCGAAGGCGCTGATCGCGTGCGCGGCCGGGATCGCGGTCCTCGGCGGCGTGTACGGCGCGTCGCTGGCCTACGCCGGCGGCGGGGTGCCGCGCGGCACCTCGGTGCTCGGCGTCAACATCGGCGGCCAGTCCCGCGACGAGGCGGTGCGTACGCTCGAACAAAAGCTCGGCGACCGCACCACCAAGCCGATAATGCTCGACCTCGGCGGCAAGGAACTGCGGCTGGAGCCGGCCGCGTCCGGACTGCTCCTGGACGCGCGCGCGACCGTCAGCGAGGCGAGCAAGGGCGGGATGAACCCGCTCACCTCGGTGCCCGCGATGTTCGGCAAGACCCGGGAGACCCAGCCGCGCACCGTGGTGGACCCGGTCAAGCTGGGCGCCGCGCTGGAGGCGCTGGCCGCCGAGGCCGGCGGTGCGCAGGTCGACGGCGGGATCTCGTTCGCGAGCGGTCAGGCCACCGCGGTGCCGCCGGCCAAGGGCAAGGTGCTGGACACCCCCGCCGCGATCAAGCTGGTCGAGGCGGCCTTCCTGCACGGCGGCGGTCCGGTCGCGTTGCCGACCAAGGCCGCCGATCCCAAGGTCACCCAGGCCGAAGTGGACCGGGCGATGCGCGAGTTCGCGGTGCCCGCGATGTCGGGGCCGGTGACCCTGACGGCCGGTACCAAGTCCTTCAAGCTGAACCCGCCGGCGCTGGCGAAGTACCTCACCATGGTCCCGGACGCCGCCGGCAGGTTGCAGCCCAGGATCGACGCGAACGGCCTCCAGGAGGAGCTGGGTCAGACCTTCTCCTCGGTCGGCGAGAAGCCGAAGAACGCCACGTTCAAGGTGGAGGGCAAGCTCGCGGCCGGCGCCAAGGTCACCGTCGTGCCGTCCGTGTCCGGCAAGGGCGTCTCCGGCGCCACGGCGGCCGAGGCGGTGTTGTCCGTGCTGACCAAGTCCGGCGCGGCGCGCACCGCGAAGGTCAACCTCGGCCCGGTCGAGCCCGCGCTGACCACGGAGGCGGCGAACAAGCTGGGCATCACCGAGGTGATGTCGACCTACACCACGAACTACCCGTACGCCGCGTACCGGTTGACCAACATCCACCGGGCCGCCGATCTGATCACCGGATCGGTGATCAAGCCGGGCGACACCTGGAGCCTGAACAAGACGGTCGGCGAGCGCACCGCGGAGAACGGCTTCGCCAAGGGCACGATCATCAACAACGGGCGCTTCCAGACCGACTTCGGCGGCGGCGTCTCGCAGGTGGCCACGACCACGTTCAACGCGGTGTTCTTCGCCGGGCTCAAGGACGTGATGCACCGCCCGCACAGCTTCTGGATCGACCGCTACCCGCCCGGTCGCGAGGCCACGGTGGCCTGGCCGTCGCTGGACCTGAAGTTCCAGAACGACTCCGGGAAGAACGTCTACCTGGAGTCCACGTACACCGATTCCACGGTGACCGTGACGCTGTTCGGCACCCGCAAGTACGACGACATCAAGGCCGAGCCGGGCAGCAAGTACGACGTGGTCAAGCCCAAGTCGGTGGTGGACAAGTCGGCGGGCTGCGTGGAGCAGGCCGCGTCGGACGGGTTCAAGATCGACGTGACCCGGGTGTTCATCCAGGGCGGCAAGGAAACCGCCCGGGAGAAGTTCCACACCAAGTACGACCCGGCCGACAAGATCACGTGTGACAAGAGCGGCGGCGCGGGTGAGGGCGAGGGGCAGGGCCGCACGGCCGACTCACCCCCGCCGGGCGCACTGCCGGTACGGATGTCGGACGACTAGCGGCTGCCGAGGCGGGGCCGGATCGCACGACAGGCGATCCGGCCCCGCCTTCGCCGTGTCGGCCCGGCCCCGCGACGCTCTCGCCTCAGGAGTCGGTCCGGCCCACGTCCCGTGACAGGTCGAGGGCCAGGAACCGGTCGACGTGTGCCAACGCCTCGAAGCGCGCCCCCGGTGCCACCTTCTCGTCGCGGGCCAGCTCGACCAGGAGCCGGATCGCCGTGCGGGTGTCCAGGTCGGCGTCCAGCGCGGCGTGGATCGGCCCGATCGCCTCGGCCGGCATCGGCGCGGACGGGGACTCGGCGCACGTGGCGGTCCGGGCGCGCAGTTCGGCGAGGACGGCCGTCGCGTCGGCCGCCCCGTGATACCCGGCGTGGTCCGCACGCAGCGGCTCGTCGGCGGCCAGCGAGAGCAGGATCAGCCGCAGCACGAGCGGATCCTCGGGATGCGGGACGGGTCGGCGGGGCGCGGCGTCGACCACCGCCGCCGGATGCAGCACGTGCACCCGGGCGCGCGGCCCCTCGTCCCCGTCTTCGCCGAAGTACAGGTCGATCGCGCCGTCCGGCTGCCCCATGGCGGGCAGCGGCATGTTGTACCGGCCGTAGCCCGCCGCGTGCGCCACCTGCGCGCGATAGGGCAGGTGGTGGACGGTCACGGTCAGGTGGTGTCGGCCGGCGACCCGGCGGAAGGTGTCGGCGATGATCGCCGCGCGTAGCGAACGGCTCGGGTAGGCCACCCGTACCCGCCTGCCGATCGAGGTGGTCACGAGTTCGGACTTGCCGGTCTGGGAGTCGGTCAGTCGCACCATGGCGGCCACGCTAGTGCCGGGAGGCCCGTCCGCGGCGCGGCTCCGCGATACCCCATGACATCTGTCATGCCCTGATCAGGAGGTTTCCCACTTCGCCGGCCGAGGGTGGTCGGCCAGGCTGGGGGGCATGACGATCACGGCTGGGAAACAGACGACCGCGCCGGCCGTCGCGCTCGGCGGGGTGAGCAAGTGCTTCGGTGAACTGCGCGCCGTGGACGGGCTCGACCTCGAACTGCGCCAGGGGGAGACCGTCGCGCTGCTGGGGCCCAACGGTGCCGGCAAGTCGACCACACTCGACCTGTTGCTCGGACTGAGCCGGCCCACCGAGGGCACGGTCGCGCTGTTCGGCGGCGATCCGCGCGACGCGATCCGGCGCGGTCGGGTCGGCGCGATGTTGCAGACCGGTGGCCTGATGCCGGACGTGACCGTCGGCGAGATGATCGGCCTGGCCCGCGACCTGCATCCGCGCCCGCTGCCGCGTGCGGACGTGCTGCGTCGCGCCGGCATCGAGGACCTGGTCGACAAGAACGTCGACAAGCTCTCCGGCGGCCAGGCCCAGCGGGTGCGCTTCGCGATGGCGATCGCGGGTGAGGTGGACCTGATCGTCCTGGACGAGCCCACCACCGGGATGGACGTGGACAGCCGGCAGCGGTTTTGGGTCAGCATGCGCGAGCAGGCCGAACTGGGCCGCACCGTGTTGTTCGCGACGCACTACCTGGAGGAGGCGGACAACGTCGCCGACCGGGTGCTCGTGCTGCACCGGGGGCGGCTGCTCGCCGACGCGAGCGCCGCGCAGATCAAGGCCCGGGCCGGGCTGCGCCGGATCGCGTTCGACCTGGACCGGGCGGTCGAGCAGGACGAGGCGGTGCTGCGCGCGCTGCCCGGCATCGCGCACATCGAACTGAGCGGCCACACCGTGCGCATCCGCAGCGCCGACGCCGACGAGACGGTGGCCGCGATCTACGCCGCCGGCCTGCGTCCGCGCGGCCTGGAGGTCGCCGGTCTCGGTCTGGAGCAGGCGTTCCTGGCGATCACCCAGCAGGCGGACGAGGCGGAAGGAAAGGGCATCCCGGCATGAGGACGTTGATGAGACTCGAAGTGCTGAGGATGTTGCGCAACCGGCGCTACCTGCTCTTCACGCTGGCGTATCCGGTCGCGATGTACCTGATCTTCGGCAGCCAGTCGGGAGACGTGGACGGCACCGACGTATCCGCGTACGTGATGGTGTCGATGGCCTCGTTCGGCGCGGTCGGCGCGGTGCTCAGCGCCGGTGTGCAGCGGATCGCGGCGGAGCGGCAGAGCGGCTGGACCCGGCAGTTGCGGCTGACCACGCTCACCGGGCGGCAGTACGTGATCTCCAAGCTCGTCTCGGCGGCGGTGGTCGGCCTGCCCGCGATCGTGCTCGTGCTGGGCACCGGCTTCCTGCGCGGGGTGCGGCTGGACGCGTGGCAATGGGGCGTGATCGTGATCGCGCTGTGGTTCGGCTCGTTCGTGTTCGCCGTGCTCGGGATCGGGCTCGGCTACCTGGTCGCCCCCGACTCCGCGCAGCCGCTGTTCATGCTGGTCTACCTGGGCATGGCGGTGCTGGGTGGCATGTGGGTCCCGCTGAGCGGGTTCCCGCAGGTCCTCCAGGACATCGGCCACGTGATGCCGACGTATCGCTACGGGCAACTGGGCTGGGAGGTGCTGGCCGGGCATCGGCCCCGGGTCGCCGACGTGGTGGTGCTCGCGGTGTACCTGGTCGCGTTCACCGCGCTGGCCGCGTGGCGCTACCGTCGCGACGAGCAGAAGGTGGCGGCCTGATCCGGGGCCGTTCGCCCGACGGGATGGTCCCGAGGCGTGGTGGGATCCGTTCCCGAGAAGGAGCGCGTGACATGCGGTGGTCGGACGCGACAGCGACACGGCAGGACTCGACGCGTGGGCGGGCCATCCGGATGTCGTGGTCGTTGCTCTGGTTGTTCTTCCTGACCCCGGTGGTGCACGACCTGGCCACCGGGGGGTACGGGCCGGTGCGCCTGACGGTGGGCTCGATCGGGCTACTCGTGGTGGTGGTCTGCTACGTCGCGCTGGTGTTCGGCGGGGTCGGCTGGTTCGGCCTGTTCGGTCGGGTGGAGGTGGTGCTGCGCCGCGCGCTCGACACCGAGCGGGCCCAGTCGGGGGCCTGCCTGCTGCTGTGGGCGACCGCGGTCGGGCTGATCCTGACCTTCGACGACGCCTGGCTCGGCCTGATGGTCTACGTCGCGGTGTCGGTCGGGGCCGGGCTGCGCTTTCCGCGGTCGATGTGGGGGATCCTGGGCTGCGTGGCCTCCGGGCTCGGGCTCGGTGTGCTGCTCGGCGCGGCCGGCAACGACCTGCTGGTCCTGGCGTTCGTCACGGTGCTCACCGGCGGGGTGATGATCGGGGTGCGCCGACTCCTGGAGACCCTGGTCGAACTGCGTGAGGCCCGGGAGATCGTGGCCCGGCTCTCGGCCAGCGAGGAACGCCTGCGGATGGCCCGCGACCTGCACGACGTGCTCGGCCACTCGTTGTCGCTGATCACCCTCAAGAGCGAACTCGCCGGCCGCTTCCTGCCCGAGCACGTGGATCGCGCGGCCGAACAGGTCGCCGACATCGAGCGGGTCGGCCGGCAGGCGCTGGTGGACGTGCGCGAGGCGGTGAGCGGCTACCGGCGGCCGACCTTCGCGGTCGAGCTGGCGGGCGCCCGGATCGCGGCGCGCGCGGTGGGCATCGAGCTGACCGTGGTGCCCGAGCAGTGGCCGCAGTGCCCGGACCCGGAGGCGGAGGCGGTGCTCGCCTGGGCGCTGCGCGAGGCGGTCACCAACACGATGCGGCACAGCGGCGCGCGGCGCTGCACGGTGCGCCTGGACACCGGCGCGATGTGGCGACTGGACATCCGCGACGACGGGCGCGGCACGACGGGTGGCGAGGGCAACGGGCTGACCGGGCTGCGCGAGCGATTCGCCCTGGCCCACGGCACCATCGAGGTCGGCGGCGGGGAGCACGGGCGCGGGTTCGGGTTGACCGCTTCGGTCCCGGTGCTTCCCGGAAAGACCGCCGAGCGCCGGATTGCCCCCGGAGCGCCGGAAGCGACCCGCTAACGTTCGGGCCGTGATCAACGTACTGCTCGCCGAGGACCAGGCCATGGTGCGCGAGGCGCTGGCCGCGCTGCTCGGCCTGGAGGAGGACATCCGGGTCGTCGCGCAGGTCGCGCGCGGGGACGAGGTGGTCGAGGCGGTGCGGGCGAGCGGCGCCGACGTGGCGCTGCTCGACATCGAGATGCCGGGACGGGACGGCTTGGCCGCCGCCGCCGAGTTGCGCCGGGCGCTGCCCGGTTGCCGGATCGTCATCCTGACCACGTTCGGCCGCCCCGGTTATCTGCGCCGGGCGATGGAGGCGGGCGCGGACGCGTTCCTGGTCAAGGACGCGCCCGCCGCGCAACTGGCCGACGCCGTACGCCGGGTGTTGCGCGGCGAGCGGGTGATCGACCCCACGCTCGCGGCCACCGCGCTCTCGGTCGGCGCCGACCCGCTGACCGAGCGCGAGCGCGACGTGCTGCGCGCGGCGTCGGGCGGCTCGACGGTGTCCGAGATCGCGACCCTGCTGCACCTGTCCGAGGGCACCGTGCGCAACCACCTGTCCTCGTGCATCGGCAAGACGCACGCCCGCAACCGAGCGGACGCGGTGCGCATCGCGCACGACAACGGCTGGCTCTGACCGGCGCCGGTACGGGTGTCCGGATCGCGCGGTCGCCCCGGTGGCGTACGGGTCGCCGACGGAATGTGGGACCGGGATCCCTCGTTGTGGGACAACGGATCTTTCCCACCGGTCGCCCCTGAGGATCGATGGGACCGGGGCCCGAAGGCCGGTAGAGTCCTCGTGCCCGGCGGCCCGAGTGCCGTCGGAGAGGATGTCGGAGGAATGGGCATGGGGTCGCACCGGGCAGGCGGTCCCGAACCGGGCACCCGTCGTCCCCGTCGGGAACGCATCCGCTGGGCCGCCGCGAGCGCCGTGCTCGCCGCGTTGCCGGCCGCCTTGGTGGTGGCGCTGTCCGGGGACTCGTCCGACGCCGATCACGTGCTCAGCGCCGACTACGTGCGCACCGGATCCTGGCCCAGCGGCTACAGCGGCCAGTACGTGCTGCGCAACACCGGGTCCGACACGGTCGAGGGCTGGACCCTGCGCTTCGACCTCCCGGCGGGCACGCGGATCGCCACCGTATGGAACGGCCGGCTCGAACCGGCGGCCGGCCGCTACACCGTGCGCAACGAGAACTGGAACCGGGCGCTGCGGCCGGGCGAGAGCATCGTGGTCGGCTTCGAGGTCCGCCGGGACGGGGTCGGCGTGCCGACCGCGACCGAGCCGGTCCGCGCCGACGGGCCGACCGCGTGCACGATCAACGACAAGCCCTGCGGCGGGTCGGCCGGGACCGGGCCCGACGAGCGGGCCGGCCCGTCCGGGTGGACGCCGACCGCGAGCCCGTCCGCCGGCCTCGACCGGCACACCGGCACCCCGACCCCGACCGGCACCGGTCGGGGCGGCGGGACGACGTCGCCCCCCTCGGCCCCGCCGGTGACCGCGTCCCCGACCGACGCCACGCCGCGCGCGGGCACGGTCGAACACCTCGCGCCCTACCTGGACATGACGCTCGACCCCACCCGGGCCGGATCGTCCGGCGTGCGCGACCACACCCTCGCCTACGTCGTGGACGGCGGTGGTTGCCGGCCGATGTGGGGCGGGGTGACCCGCCTCGACGACCCCGCGACCGCCGCCCGGATCGCCGCGCTGCGCGAGGCCGGCGGATCGATCAGGGTCGCCTTCGGCGGCGCCGGCGGCACCGACCTCGCGGTGTCCTGCGGCAGTCCGGAGGAACTGGTGGCCGCCTATCGGCAGGTCCTGGACGCCACCGGGACCGATGCGATGGATCTGGACATCGAGGGCCGGGCGCTGGTCCGCCCCGATGTGGTGCAGCGGCGCAATGCGGCGCTGCGGCTGCTCCAGGAGGACGCGCGGCGGACGGATCGGCGGGTGGACGTCGGCTACTCGCTGCCGGTGCATCCGCTCCAGGGCCTGGGCGACGAGGCCAAGGCGCTGCTGCGGGACGCCGCCGCGCAGCAGGTCGACGTGTCCTACGTGAACATCAAGGCGATGAACTACGGCGCCGGGGTCGCGCCCCGGCCGCAGGGACGGATGGGCCGCTTCGCCGCCGACGCCGCGCACGCGCTCCAGGCGCAGATCCGCGAGGTGTGGCCGCACCTGACCCAGGAACAGGCCTGGCGGCGGGTGTCGGTGACGGTGATGATCGGCCGCAACGACGTGCCGGGGGAGGTGTTCACCCTGGACGACGCGCGCCGGTTCGCCGATTTCGCCCGGCAGAACCACCTGGGACGGGTCGCGTGGTGGTCCGCCGCGCGGGACCGACCGTGCGCCGACGGCACCGCGACCGAGACCGGCGCCGACCCCACGTGCAGCGGGGTGGCCCAGGAGCCGGAGGCGTTCCTGCGCGCACTCGGCGGCTGAGCGCGCGGGCCCGGGCGTGGAGCCGGTCACCGGTCCGATGCGGTCGCACGGCACTCGGGGCCGGTCCGCGTGCCGGGTGAGGGTGGCTGATTTCGATGGGTCGGGTCGGATTGGTCGCCGCCGGGCGCCGGTGAATCGAAGAGGCAACCTCATGGTTGTTCGATTCGAGGACTTTTCTCGATGCGGCGACCGCGGCGAGGCTAGTTCAGCCGGGCCCGGGCCGCCTTCGCCTCGGTGAGCATGCCCTCTGCGGCCTTGGGGTCGATGTGCTTGACCAGTTCGGCGTACTCCTCCAACTGCCGTGCGCCGGCCGCGAATTGGCCGGTTCTGGCGAGGAGTGTGCCGCGTTCGTGGCGCAGCGCCGCCGGGTGGCGCGGCAGCAGCAGGGACAGCTCGACCGCCCACAGCCGGGTCCAGGCGCCCTCGATGCCGCGCTCGGGTTGTGCCGCCCAGGCGCGGATGTTGTTCAACATCCGGAGCAGGATCGCGGTCGGCCGCGCCGGTTGCAGCAGTGTCGGATCGCCGGGCCGGCCACCCGCCTCCGCGGCCAGTCGGCGGGCCCGGGACACCGACAGCGGCACCCCGCCGTGGAACGGGTCGGCCAGCTCGAACTCGCCGTCGGGATCCCCGATCCCGACCACGAAATGTCCCGGCAACGCGACGCCGTACACCGGCAGCCCGGCCCGGCGGCCGACGTCGATCCACACCACCGACAGCAGGATCGGCAACCCGCGCCGGCGGCGCAGCACCTCGTGCAGCAGCGACGAGCGCAGGTCGGCGTAGTCGGACTGCTGCCCGAGGAACCGGGCCCGCCCGCCGAGCACCCGCGCCAGCGCCGCGGCGGCCCCCGGCGGGTCGAAGCCGGGCCCCGCCTCGGCCCGCACCGCCGCCGCGAGCCGCTCCAACTCGGCGATCCCCACGGCCGGATCGAACGCCGGATCGACCTCGGCGCCCATCAGCAGCGCGGCCTCGGCCAGATCCACCTCGTCGGCCCGCACGACCGCCGCGAACCGGTCGCGGGGATTCCCGGGAGCGCTCACGTGGCGGCCGGGGAGCGGCGGTAGTGGTAGCCGTGGTGGTCGGTGTAGCCGAGCGCGTCGTAGAGCTCGCGCGCCGCCCGGTTGTCCGACTCCACCTGGAGCCAGCCGGTGACCGCGCCGCCCGCGAGCGCCCGGTCGGTCAGCGCCTTGACGATCGCCCGCGCGTGGCCGCGTCTGCGGTGCGCCGGGTCCACCTCCAGGCCGGCGAAGCCCGCGTAGCGGCCGAGCACGCACACCCGGCCGATGGCGACCGGCCGGCCCGACTCCGGGTCGGACACGGTCGCGAACAGCGTCCCCGGCGGCCCCTGGAGCACGTGCCGCTCGGCGCCGCCGGCGTGTTGCGCGACCCGGTGGTAGAGCGACACCCACCCGTCGGTCAGGGTGGTCCCGATCTCGACCCGGCGCGCGTCCACGTCGCGCAGCACGTCGGCCGCGCGCACCAGGCGCCCGGTGCGCATCAGCGCGTCACCCTCGGCCGGCCACCCGGCGGCGTCGAGGAAACGGTCGAACGGGTCCTCGTGCGCGACCTGGAACAGCGTCGGCAGGTCGCGCGCCGAATACCAGGCATTCACTCGATCGAGTGCCTCCGGGAAGGGCATGTCGGGCTCGCCCAGGACCAGCACCGAATTGGCCCGCCGGGTGAATCCGCCGGCCGCGCGCAGCAGCCACTCGCCGAAGGCGGCGACCTCGGGGGCGGGCCAGGACCGACTGGCCACGTCCTGCAGGCGGGCCGGGGTGAGCCGCCGTACGGGTGGCGGGACGACCTTGGCGGCGACGATGCTCGCTTCCGCCACCCGGGCGATACTGCCGTCCCTGCGGGTGATTGTCAGCACACCGTCGCGCCAATCCACGAGATCGCCCACGACGTCGGAATAGCTCGCCTCGGCGTCCTCGGGCGGCAGTTCGCGGCGCACCGACACGCGTCTGCCCACATCCCGCGGTGTGATCCTCTTCACCTGTCCGGCATCCCCGATCCGTGCTGACCTCGTCCGCCCACGTCTGCTGACATGTTCCCGGCCCACAGGTAAGGGCCACCTGCTAGGAGTAGGCCCCGGCCCACCGCGATACTAGTTGCGGGCACCGACGTTGCCGCGCTCCCGCGCACCCTGTACCGCCCGCATGAGGAGGAACCCGACGTGACCTACGTCATCGCGCAGCCCTGCGTCGACCTGAAGGACAAGGCATGCATCGAGGAGTGCCCCGTCGACTGCATCTACGAGGGTGAGCGTGCGCTGTACATCCACCCCGACGAATGCGTCGACTGTGGAGCCTGCGAGCCGGTCTGCCCGGTCGAGGCGATTTTCTACGAGGACGACACCCCGGAGCAGTGGAAGGACTACTACAAGGCGAACGTGGAGTTCTTCGACGACCTCGGCTCCCCGGGCGGCGCCTCGAAGATGGGTCTGATCGCCAAGGACCACCCGCTCATCGCCGCGTTGCCGCCGCAGGCGACCGGCGAGTAGAGCGTCGTGACCGCTTCGCACAACGGTGCGCGGCCGCTTCCCGACCCCGCCGACGCGCGGGGCCGGGAAGCACGTCGCGTCACCGACCTGCTCCCCGTCTTCCCCTGGGACCGGCTCGAGCCGTTCGGCGCGAGCGCGCGGGCCCATCCCGACGGCGTGGTCGACCTGTCGGTGGGCACCCCCGTCGACCCCACGCCGGAGCTGATCCGCGCCGCGCTGTGCGCCGCCGCCGACGCGCCGGGCTACCCGACCGTGTTCGGCAAGCCGGAGCTGCGCGAGTCGATCGCCGGGTGGTTGCGCCGACGGCTCGGCGTCACCGGGGCGAGCGCGGACGCCGTGCTCCCGGTGATGGGTACGAAGGAACTGGTCGCGGCACTGCCCAACCAGCTCGGGCTCGGCCCGGGCGACATCGTCGCGCACCCGGCGCTGGCCTACCCCACCTACGACGTGGGCGCGCGGTTGGCCGGGGCCACCCCGCTGCCGGTGGTGGACGGCGCGCTGCCCGATCCCGCCGGGGTGCGGATGATCTGGCTGAACTCGCCGGGCAACCCGCACGGCGCGGTGCGCACGCTCGAGGAGACCCGCGCGATCGTGGCGTGGGCCCGCGAGCACGACGTGCTGGTCGTCTCCGACGAGTGCTACATCGAGCTGTGCTGGGACACCCAGGCGGTGTCCGTGCTGCACCCCGACGTCTGCGGTGACTCGCACCGGGGTCTGCTCGCGGTGCACTCGTTGTCCAAGCGCAGCAACCTGGCCGGCTACCGTGCCGGGTTCGTCACGGGCGACCCCGCGGTGATCCGCGAACTGCTCGCGGTGCGCAAACACTCGGGGCACATCGTGCCCGGCCCGGTACAGGCGGCGATGACCGTCGCCTTCGCCGACGACGCGCACGTGGCCGAGCAGAAGGCGCGCTACGCGGCCCGGCGCGCGGCGCTGCGCGGCGCCCTGGAGTCGGCGGGCTTCCGGATCGAGCACTCGCAGGCGAGCCTGTACCTGTGGGCCACGCGCGACGAGGACTGCTGGGACACCGTGGCCTGGTTCGCCGAGCGCGGCATCCTGGTCGCGCCGGGCGACTTCTACGGGCCGCTGGGCGATCGGCACGTGCGGCTCGCGTTCACCGCGACCGACGAGCGCGTCGCGGCGGGCGTGAAGCGGCTGCACGAGGTCTGAGCGCGTTCGCGGGCCCGGCGTCGGGTCGAGGGCCGCGTTCGGGGACGGGGATAGGCTGCTCGGCATGACCGTGAAGCTCGATCTGTCCCAGGACGCGGCATCGCTCACCGCGCAACTCGTCGACATCCCGTCGGCCAGCGGCGACGAGCGGGTGCTCGCCGACGCGGTGGAGGAGGCGCTGCGCGCCTTCCCGCACCTGACCGTGTACCGGGACGGCGACTCGGTCGTCGCCCGCACCGAACTCGGGCGCGCCGAGCGCATCCTGATCGCGGGTCACCTGGACACCGTGCCGATCGCGGACAACCTGCCGTCCCGGATCGAGGGTCCGCTGATGTACGGGTGCGGCACCTCCGACATGAAGAGCGGCGTCGCGGTGCAGCTGCGGCTCGCCGCGCACCTGCCCGAGCCCAATCGCGACGTGACCTACGTGTTCTACGACTGCGAGGAGGTCGAGGCCGCCCGCAACGGGCTGCTGCGGCTGGCGAACAACCACCCCGAGTGGCTGGTCGCCGACTTCGCGGTGCTGATGGAGCCCACCGGCGGCGCGGTCGAGGGCGGTTGCCAGGGCACGTTGCGGGTCAAGGTGACCACCACCGGCACCCGCGCCCACTCGGCCCGCTCGTGGCTGGGCGACAACGCGATCCACGCGGCGGCGCCGATCCTGGCCCGGTTGCAGGCGTACGAGGGCGCGCGGGTGGAGATCGACGGCCTCGAATACCGCGAGGGGCTGAACGCGGTGAAGATCGAGGGCGGCGTCGCGGGCAACGTGATCCCGGACGCCTGCGCGGTGACGGTCAACTTCCGCTTCGCGCCCAATCGCAGTGTCGAGCAGGCGCTGGCGCACGTGTGCGACGTGTTCGCCGGGTTCGACGTGGTGCTCACCGACGAGGCCGCGGGTGCCCTGCCCGGCCTGGACCGCCCCGCCGCGGCGGCGTTCGTGGCGGCGATCGGGACCCCGCCGCGGGCCAAGTTCGGCTGGACCGACGTCGCGCGCTTCTCCGCGCTCGGCATCCCGGCGGTGAACTACGGGCCGGGCGATCCCAACCTGGCGCACAAGCGGGACGAGCACGTGGAGATCGCGCTGATCGGGGACAGCGAGGAGCGGCTGCGGCGCTGGCTCGGCTGACCCGGGCACGCGGAAATGCGATCGGGCCCCGGCTCGGCGTGACAGGGTGGCCGGATGGACGCGCGATTCGCTCCGGAGGAGCCACCCGAGTTCGCCTCGCCCAGCGAGGTGGAGGAACAACATCCCGGCATGGGGCACCTCGGCACCGAGGCGTGGCGGGTACTGCGGATCCAGACCGAGTTCGTGGACGGGTTCGGCATGCTCGCCGACCTCGGCCGCGCGGTCAGCGTGTTCGGCTCGGCCCGGACCAAACCGGGCTCGGCCGAGTACCGCATCGGCGAACGTGTCGGGCGGGCCCTGGCGGAGGCCGGCTACGCGGTGATCACCGGTGGCGGCCCCGGCGCGATGGAGGCGGCCAACAAGGGCGCCCGGGACGCCGGCGGGCAGTCGGTGGGCGTCGGCATCAAGCTGCCGTTCGAGTCCGGGCTGAACCCGTACGTGGACCGTGGCATCACGTTCCGCTACTTCTTCGCGCGCAAGACGATGTTCGTCAAGTACGCGCAGGGCTTCATCGTGCTGCCCGGCGGGATCGGCACGCTGGACGAGTTGTTCGAGGCGCTCACCCTGGTGCAGACCGGCAAGGTCACACACTTCCCGGTGGTGCTGATCGGCCGCGACTACTGGACCGGACTGGTCGACTGGGTGCGCGACGTGGTGATTGCCCAGGGCAAGGCGTCGCCGGCCGACCTGGACCTGATCCGGATCACCGACGACGTGGACGAGGCGGTGCGGATCATCCGCGACGCCGATCTGGAGTGCTCGAAACTGGAGGCCGAGGCACGCGCGGACAAGGCCGCCGCCGAAGGACGCGCCGCCGGCGGGTCGATTGCCACCTGACGGGCATGCGGGGGCCCCGTCGTGTTCACTCGGACGACACCGGCGGGCGAAAGCGTAGGGGCGTCCCGATATCTCCCCGCCTGTCACAGGAGAAAACCAGATGTCGCTGTCCCGTAGGGGTTTCCTCGGTCGCACCGCCACCACCGGTGCCGGTGTCGCCCTCATCGGCAGCACCGGCATGCTGCTGGCGCCGAACGCCTCGGCCTCGTCCCGCTCCGGCGACCGGCGCCCGCCGGCCCAGGTCGGCTACGGCCCGCTGGTGGACGACCCCGCCGGGCGCCTGGCGCTGCCCAAGGGTTTCTCATACCAGATAGTCACCGAGGCCGGTGTCACCAAGCTGGAGTCGGGCGAGTCCACCCCGAGCAACCACGACGGCACCGGCGCGTTCAAGCTGCGCGGCGGCGGCACCGTCCTGGTGAACAACCACGAGCTCGGCGGTTCGTTCAAGGACACCCCGCTGCCGGTGCCGCACCTCGCGGGCCTGGTCTACGACGAGGGCCTGCCCGGTGGCTGCACCGTGGTCGAGGTGAACCGTTACGGCAGGCGCATCCGCGAGTACGTCGGCGTGGCCGGCACCGCGACCAACTGCGCGGGCGGGGTGACCCCGTGGGACACCTGGCTGACCTGCGAGGAGACCGAGCAGCTGGCCGGTCAGGGCACCGCCACCAAGGACCACGGCTACGTCTTCGAGGTCGACCCGTACGACCGCCGCGCCAACCGCGACCCGAAGCCGATCAAGGCGCTCGGCCGGTTCGCCCACGAGGCGGTCGCGGTGGACCCGCGCCGCGGCCACCTGTACCTGACCGAGGACGCGAGCAACCCGAACGGACTGCTCTACCGCTGGGAGCCGCCGCGCCACTGGGACGGCGGACGCGGCCGGCTGCGCAAGCTGGCCGACGACGCGGGCATCCTCGCGGCGATGCGCTGCGTGGACGCGAGCGGCAAGCACGTGGACGACCTCTCCCGGGCGACCGAGGTGGGCACCACCTACGCGGTGAACTGGGTGGCCGTGCCGGAGCGCGACGCGCGCACCACGTCGATCCGCAAGCAGTTCCAGAACACCGACATCACCCGCGGTCGCAAGATCGAGGGCATCTGGTGGGGCGACGGCGGCGCGTACGTGGTCACCAGCTTCGCCCGCAAGGAGAGCCCGGGCACCCCGCACGACGGGCAGATCTGGTTCTACGACCCGCGCCGCGAGCGGCTGACGCTGAAGCTGCGCTTCGGCGTCAACACCACGCCGGACGTGGACGGTCCGTTCGACGGCCCGGACAACATCAGCGTGTCGCCGCACGGCGGCGTGATCATCGCCGAGGACGGCGAGGGCGTGCAGCACCTGCTCGGCGCGACCGACGACGGCAAGACCTACCCGGTCGCCCGCAACGACGTGGACGGCGACAGCGAGTTCACCGGCCCGGTCTTCTCCGAGGACGGCCGCACGCTGTTCGCGAACGTGCAGACCCCGGGCACCATGTACGCCATCCAGGGCCCCTGGAAGCGCTGCTGAGGCACCGAGTCGGCGGCCGTCGCCGTCGTCGAAGCCCACTTTTCGGCGTCCGCGCCCACCTTCGAGGTGGGGGCGGACGCCGAAAGGCGTTCTCCGGGGGGCCTGAAGACACGCGCTGGGGGCGGGGTCTTCGATCGGGGGCTCGAAGACCCGCCCCGGGTCCGTCAGGCCAGGGCGCGACGGGCCACGGCGGGCTGCCGGGTGCCGTGGATCGAGGACACCATGTCGAGCACCTGGCGGGTCTCCGCCACCTGGTGCGCGCGGTACACCCGAGCCCCGAGCCACGCGCTGACCGCGGTGGTGGCCAGGGTGCCGAGCAGCCGCTCGTTCACCGGCTTGTCCAGCGTCTCGCCGACGAAGTCCTTGTTGGACAGCGAGACCAGGACCGGCCACCCGGTGTCGACCATCTCGCCGAGCCGGCGGGTGGCCTCCAGCGAGTGCCGGGTGTTCTTGCCGAAGTCGTGCCCCGGGTCGATCAGGATCGCGTCCCGACGCACGCCGAGCCGCGCGGCGCGCTCGGCCAGGCCCACCGTGACGTCCAGGATGTCGGCCATCACGTCGACGTAGCCGATCCGGTGCGGCCGGGTGCGCGGCTGCGCCCGGCCGGCGTGCGTGCACACGATGCCCGCGTCGTACTTCGCGGCCACCTCGGCCAGCTTGGGATCCACCCCGCCCCACGCGTCGTTGAGCAGGTCGGCGCCCGCGTCGCAGACCGCCTCGGCGACCTCGTGGCGCCACGTGTCCACGCTGATCACCACGTCGGGGTGGCGGCGGCGCACCTCGGCCACGAAGGACACCGTCCGGCGGATCTCCTCCGTGACATCCACCTCGGCCCCCGGACCGGCCTTCACGCCCCCGATGTCCACGATTCCCGCGCCCTCGTCGATCGCGCGGGCGACCGCGTCCAGGGCCGGTCGATCATCGAACGTCGCGCCCTTGTCGAAGAACGAGTCCGGTGTCCGGTTGATGATCGCCATGATCACCAACTCGTCCCCCTCGAACTCCCGTCGTCCCAGCCTCAGTGTCGTCACCCCGTCGACCTCCGCCCAACACCCTGCACGTGCCACCTGACCCCCTGATCGTGGCACGATCGTCCCGTGCGACGAGCCGGGGGCTTCCCGAAACGGCCCGGAGCCGACACCGTTCCAGCGCCTGCACCACCGTCGAAGGGGAGCCGTCCGTGTTCTGGATCCAGCTTGTCGTGGTGATCGGGGTGGTCCTCGTCATCGCCGCGGTCGTGCTCGGGGCGGGTGGCTCCCTTCCCGACGCCTACCGCGAACAGCCCGAGCTGCGGATGCCCGGCGACCGCCCGCTCACGAGCGCCGACATCGATCGGATCCGCTTCCCGGTGGTCTTCCGGGGCTACCGGATGAGCGAGGTGGACCTGGTCCTGGACCGGCTCACCGGCGAACTCGCGGCGCGCGACGCGCGCATCCTGGAGCTGGAGTACCGGATCGCCGGCACCACGCCGGTCGGCGTCGCGTCGGCGATGCCGGGCGTGGCCGCCGCCGGGGCGAGTGCGTTCGGCGCGAGCGGGCACGCCCCGTCGCCGCGCGGCTCGGGGACCACGCTGTCACTGGAGAAGCCGGAGCGGGCCGAGGCCGCGGGCTCGACGCTGGTCGACACCGAGGCCGCCGAAGCGGCGGTCGAACCGGCCGCCGACGCGGACGAGACACCGGAGTCGAAGGCGGACGAGACGCCGCAGACGAAGGTGGACGCGTCGGCTGAGGAGGCGGCGCCCGAGGCCGCTGTGGACGAGGCCGAGGACGTGCCGAAGGGCGACGACGGGAGCAGGGGCGACTACGCGAACGAGAGCGACGAAGCGAACAAGAGCGACGAAGCGAAGGGCGACCCGAAGTCATGACCGCCGCCACCGTCCCCGTCGTCGGTGGTCCGGTCCCGGGACCGGACGGACTGCTGCGCTGCCCGTGGGGCGCCACCGGTCCCGAGGACTACCGGGAGTACCACGACACCGAATGGGGCGTCGCGGTGCACGGTGACGACCGGCTGTTCGAGCGGCTGTGCCTGGAGGCGTTCCAGTCCGGTCTGTCGTGGTTGACCATCCTGCGTCGGCGCGAGGGTTTCCGGGCCGCCTTCGCCGACTTCTCCATCGCGCGGGTGGCGGCCTTCGACGACACGGACCGCGCGCGGCTGCTCGCCGACGAGGGCATCATCCGCAATCGGGCCAAGATCGACGCCGCGATCGCCAACGCACACGCGGCACAGGCCCTCCAGGGCGGCCTGGACGCCCTCGTGTGGTCCTTCGCACCTTCCGGCCGCCGGAAGGCCCCCGAGGCCCTCTCGGACGTCCCGGCGGTCACCGACGAGTCCACCGCCCTGGCCAAGGAACTCAAGCGCAAGGGTTTCCGCTTCGTCGGCCCGACCACGGCGTACGCGATGATGCAGGCCTGCGGCCTGGTCAACGACCACCTCAGGACCTGCATCTCCCGCTGACCCGCCCCGCCCGCCCCGGCGGGCCGCGTGGGCCCTGCCGGGTGGTGGGGATCAGCGACCGAGGAAGGTGGGCTTCTCCTTGGCGACGAAGGCGGCCACCGCGATCCGGTGGTCCTCGGAGGAGCCCGCCCGCAGTTGCAGTTCGTCCTCCTTGGCCAGGGTGTCGAGCAGGGAGTGGGAGGCGCCGTAGGCGACCGATTCCTTCAGGGCGGCCAAGGCCACGGTCGGGCCTTCGGCCAGGCGGTGGGCCAGGTCGCGGGCGGTGTCGAGGACCTCCTCGGCCGGGACCACCCGGTGGGCCAGGCCCAGCTCCAGCGCCTCGGCGGCCTTGATCGTGCGGGGCAGCATCAGCAGCTCGATCGCCCGCGCCTGACCGACCAGGCGCGGCAGCGTCCAGGACGCGCCCGAGTCGGCGGTCAGCGCGACCCCCGCGAAGGCGGTGTTGAAGCCGGCCGTGTCCGCCATGATCCGGAAGTCGCAGGCCCAGGCGATCGCCGCGCCGGCCCCGGCGGCGACCCCGTTCACCGCCGCGATCACCGGCTTGGCCATCGTCGCCAGCGCCGTCACGAGCGGGTTGTAGTGCTCACGCACGGTCGCGAAGGTGGCGTCGGGGCCCGTCTCCAGCTGTCGGATGTGCGCCTTCAGGTCCTGGCCGGCGCAAAACGCCCGACCGCTTCCGGTCAGCAGCACCGCCCGGACGGCCGGATCCTCGGCGGCGCGCAGGACCGCGTCGCGCAACGCGATCTTGGTCGGCTCGTCGAGCGAGTTCATCGCCTCGGGCCGGTTCAGCGTGACGGTCGCGACTCCGTCGGCGAGGTCGTACCGCACAATCTCGGCCTTGTCGGTCATGACTTGCCTCCACATCACATACATCGCCGCAGGTGGGATGTGCACAGCATGCCGGAAGCCGGATCCGGCCCCCGTCCCGCCCCTGACGGACCGTCAGCCGCATTTCCGAGCCGGGACGGACCATCCCATTCCGCGCCGTACGGACGGGGTCGGAGAGGTCGACGGGACCCGATGTTGCTCACCCCACCGTTCGATGCGGGATAATGGTCCCTGATCAATGCTCTCGAAGACCGGTGGCCGGTTTGAGCACCGGTGCGTCGATATGCAGGAAGGGGAACGAGCATGGCGGCCATGAAGCCGCGGACGGGCGACGGCCCGCTCGAGGTGACCAAGGAAGGGCGGGGCATCGTCATGCGCGTTCCGCTTGAGGGCGGTGGACGGCTCGTTGTCGAGCTGTCGGCCGATGAGGCCGGCGCCCTGAGCGAGGCGCTGAAGAACGCCGTGGGCTGACCCCCTGGGGCGACGCCCTCGACGAAAGTCGTGATGCGACGGCCCCGGCACGGACATGGAGACTCATGTTCGTACCGGGGCCGTCGGCATGTGTCCGGCCGGGTCGCATGCCGGCCAGGCCGGGCTCAGCCCCGACGGGCCGCGCACAGCAGGCCGTCGCCGACCGGGAGCAGCGCCGGCACCAGCGACTCGTGCTCGCGGATCACCCGCAACACGTCGCGCACGGCGGCGGTCTCCGCGTCGCGGTGCGCCGGATCGGCCACCCGGTCGCGCAGCAGCGCGTTGTCGAAGCAGACCACGCCGCCGGGCCGCAACAACCGCAGCGCCTCGGCGAGGTAGTCCAGGTATTCGAGCTTGTCCCCGTCGCAGAACACCAGGTCGTAGCCGCCGTCGGCGAGCCGGGGCAGCACCTCCAGGGCCCGGCCCGGGATGAACCTGGCGCGCCCGCTTGGAAAGCCCGCCTCGGTGAAGGTCTCCTTGGCGAGCCGCTGGTTCTCGGGATCGGCGTCGACCGTGGTGAGCACCCCGTCGGAGCGCATGCCGCGCAGCAGGTAGAGGCCGGACACCCCGGTCCCGGTCCCGATCTCGGCGACCGCCTTGGCCTCGACTGCGGCGGCGAGGAAGCGCAGCGCGGCGCCGCCGCCGGGACCTATTGGGAGCACGCCGACTTCCCGGGCGCGGGCGCGGGCGCCCGCGAGGACGGCGTCCTCGCCGACGTACTCTTCCGCGAACGCCCAGCTCGCCTGGCGATTGCCGGAAATGGCTTCCTCCTCTGTCCCGGCCGCCCGTTCGCGCTCGGACGGGTCGGCCACCTGAGCGCAAGCGTATTACCGAGGCGTCCCCCCACCACCCGGGGAGCGCCGCACGACCGCCCGCCCCCACCCCGCCGGCGCCCCCACCCCGTGGCGCGTCAGCGCCCCCGACCCGGTCCGCCCGCGTGATCGACGCGCGAAGCGCGGAGAGCGGCGGAGCCGCGAGTTGCGGGTCGGGTGGCCCGGAGCGAAGCGGAGGGACACCCGACCCCGAGCGAGGGGCCGCTTTTTTCTCGGAGGAGCGAAGCGGGGGAGAGAAAAAAGCGGCCCCTCGCGAGCCGGCGCGAAGCGCCCAATAAAAGCAACGCCGCGACCGCGACTGCGTCCGCCGCGACTGCGTCCGCCGCGACTGCGTCCGCCGCGACTGCGTCCGCCGCGACTGCGTCCGCCGCGACTGCGTCCGCCGCGACTGCGTCCGCCGCGACTGCGTCCGCCGCGACTGCGTCCGCCGCGACTGCGTCCGCCGCGGGAACCCCCCGCGGATGTGGTTCGTTGGCTCCCTCGGAAGACAGGTGAACACGAGGCTCGTGGTCTCGCGGCACCGGAGGTTGGGTCGGACCGGGGCTCGGCGCCCTTATCCGGGCTTAACAGGCAGGACGCTTATGGTGGTTGCGCTACTCGGAAGAGGAGGTGTGGCAGTGGTCGACCGTCGCGGGGAACAATCCTGTACTCGCGAGTCGTCGCCGATGCCGGATCACGTGGCCGAAGCCGCAAACGCAACCAGCAGCCCCGCCCAGGCCGAATGGGTCCCGCCGACGTGGGAGGACATCGTCCGCACCCACTCCGCGCGGGTGTATCGGCTCGCCTACCGCCTCAGTGGCAACCCGCACGACGCGGACGACATCACCCAAGAGGTGTTCGTCCGAGTGTTCCGATCGTTGTCGAGCTACACGCCCGGCACGTTCGAGGGTTGGCTGCACCGCATCACCACGAACCTTTTCCTCGACATGGTCCGGCGCCGTCAGCGCATCCGCTTCGAGGGTCTGGGCGACGACGCGGGCGAACGCCTCGCCGGTCGTGAGCTCTCGCCCGCGCAGGCATACGACGACGCCCACCTGGACGCGGACGTCCAGCAGGCGCTGGACGCGCTCGCGCCGGAGTTCCGCGCCGCGGTCGTACTGTGTGACATCGAGGGCCTGTCGTACGAGGAGATCGCCACCACGCTCGGAGTGAAACTCGGGACCGTGCGCAGCCGCATCCACCGCGGCCGGTCCCAGCTCCGTGCGGCGCTGCGGCATCGTGCTCCCCGGAACAAGGCAGGCCAGGAGACGGCTGCGGAGGTCCGGACCACGGTGCGGAGATGAGGGACCGTGAGCAGTGAGCCCGGCGACCGCTTGGGCAGGGGGGTAGTGAGTGCCACACGGCTGGGGCGCGCCGCGACCCGATGTGGGGCATGCGAGGTGGGGACATGAGCCACCCCGAGGACAAGCTCGCCGCCTATGTGGACGGCGAACTGGGCCATGAGGCCCGCGAGAAGGTGCTGGCGCACCTCGCCGAATGCGCGGACTGTCGCGTGGAGGCCGAGGAGCAGCGCCAGGTGAAGCAGCTGCTCGGCATCGCGCGTCAACCCGGCCCCTCCGAGGACCTGATGGCGCGGTTGTTCGCGCTCGGGGAATCCGCCGAGGAGCCGCCCGCGCCGCCCGCGGGCGGCGATCGATTCATGTTCCCGGCCGCCGGGCGACCGACGGGCTCGACCCGCGCACGTGCGCGGTCGACCGGTCCGCGGGCGGGCCGGCCCGGCAACATGCCCGAGCGGGTGCGCCCGCCGGTGAGCCGGCGTCGGCTGACGTTCGCGGCGGCCGGCGCGTTCTCGATGATGGCCGTCGCGCTGAGCAGCGCCTTCGTGCCGGGCGGGACCAGCGGCGGCACCGAGGGCCGACCCGCGGCCCCGGCCGTCGAGCGCTACCTGGTGGAGCAGGCCGCGAGCACGAGCGCGCTGCCTGCGGGCAAGGCGGCCAAACGCTCCGAGCCGGTGCTCGCGGGGGCGTCCCTGACGGTGCCGGTCCACACGATCGAGGCCCGGCCCTAGACGCCGCCGCGCCGCAGGCCCGTACAACCCGGTCCCGCGCGCCGATGCGCCGGTCCGGAAGCGCCCGCGCGGATCCGCGCGGGCGCGGTGCTTTCGGGCGGGTTCGCGTGTGGGATGTGACGGGTATCCGCTGCCGCCGGGACGCCGGCGAGCGGCACGCGCAAGACTGTGGCCGGGCCGGAGAAGCAGCGGATGCCCCGGCACACCGGGAGCGGTAGGAAGGCACACGATGAGCGACGCATACGGCCGTGGGGGAGCGGAGCCGCCGCGAGGCGACGACGCGCCGGCCGGACCGGCACCCGAGCACGACCCCGGCGCGGAGCCGGCGGCCTTCCCGCCAGGCGGCCCGCGGGTGTCGACGGATCCCGGAGAGGACACCCCCGACGGCGCGACCACGGGCCCTGCGGCTTCCGGCCGGGCGACGGACGAGGAGCCGCCCACCGAGATCCGACCGGTGTCGGGGACGGAGGACTCCACCGGGGACGACTCACGGGCTTCGGACACGGGCGCCGAGTCGGGTCGCGGGAACGCGGCCGGCGATGCCGCCGAGCCGGGACACCGTGACGCGACCACCGAAGGCTTCGCCGCGCCGGGCGGCTCGCACGCGGCCGACGCCGAGCCCGCCGCGTTTCCCGCGCGGACGTCGTTGGCCAAGGAGCCGCCGCCGGCCGATCCCGCCGCCGAGCCCGACGCGTTCGGGGTGCCGAGGCCCGATGTCCGGGACGCGGTGACCGCCGAGGTGCCCGTGGTGCACGGCACCGCCGAGTTGCCGGCCGCGGACGACCCCGGCTACGACCCGTTCGCCCCGCCGCCCCAGCCGCCGCCCGTCGGGCCGCCCCCGCAGCAGCCGACGGGGCAGTGGCCGGGATATTCGGCGCAGCCCGGGCAGCCCGGTGCCTACGGTGCGCCGGCCGGCGGCGCGCATCCGGGCTACGGGCCCTACGGTCCGTACCCCTCGTATGCCCCGCAGACCGGCTACGCGCCCCAGCAGGCCGTGCCGTACGGCTATGCGGTCCCCGGGGACATGACCGGGGCGGGCGGGCCCACGGAGGACCTGGGTCGGCGCTACGGGCGGCGGCTGGTGGTGTGGGCCGCGGCGCTCGCGCTCGTGGCCGGGTTTATCGGCGGCGGCATCGGAGCCTGGGTCGCCGATCGGCACGACACCAAGATCCGCCTGGGCGACCCGCCGCAGAGCGGTCCGGCCCGGGGCAAGGACACCATCGCCGGCCTCGCGGACCGCACGCTGCCCGGCGTGGTGTACATCCACGCCAAGACCGGTCGCGGCGAGGCCACCGGCACCGGCTTCGTGCTGGACACCGCCGGCGACATCCTGACCAACAACCACGTCGTGGACTCGGCCGCGTCCGGCGGCACGATCACGGTGACGTTCAACGATGGGCAGCGCACGACCGCGACCCTGGTCGGCCGGGACACCGGCTACGACCTCGCGGTGATCCGGGTGTCCGGCGTCCAGGGGCTGCACCCGCTGCCGCTGGGCAACTCCGACGCCGTGCAGGTCGGCGACCCGGTGATCGCCATCGGTGCGCCGTTCAACCTGGAGGGCACCGTCACCTCCGGGATCATCAGCGCCAAGGACCGCGCGGTCAGTGCCGGCTCCTCCGGCAGCGACGTCTCCTACATCAGCGCGCTGCAGACCGACGCGCCGATCAACCCCGGCAACTCCGGCGGGCCGCTGATCGACGCGGCGGGTTCGGTGATCGGGATCAACTCGGCGATCCGCTCGGCCGGCGGTGGCGGCCAGGGCAATCCGTTCGGGGCGCAGCAGGAGGCGGGCAGTATCGGCCTCGGGTTCGCGATCCCGATCAACCAGGCGCGCCGGGTCGCGCAGCAGTTGATCGACACCGGCAAGGCCTCGCATCCGGTGATCGGCGTCTCGCTCGACGTCGCCTACACGGGCGACGGCGCCCGGATCGCGTCCGAGGACGTCAAGGGCACGCCGCCGGTGCGTCCGGGCGGACCCGCCGAGCAGGCCGGGCTCAAGCCGGGCGACGTGATCAAGGCGATCGACGGCCGCAGGGTGCACGACGCGAACGAGTTGATCGTGGCGATCCGGTCCAAGGCGCCGGGCGGCGTGGTCAAGCTCACCATCGAGCGCGACGGCGCGGAGCGCTCGGTCGACATGACCCTCCAGGCGGGCTGACCCGGGGCCGGCCGACCCCGACGGGCCGGCCGGCCACCAAGCAGGATGACTCGGACATGACGTACACATGGCCGGGTGATCACATCTTTTGCCAATAGGCGCCAAGCGACCGGTTCGGTGCCGCCCGCGGCCTTCCGCTCGGGGGGTCGGCGACTACTCTGAGGGGGTTCGGTCACCCGACCGAACCCCCTCGCGCAATCTCGTGGAGTCCAGGTGTTCGACGTCGGTGCACCCGAGATGGTCGCGCTCGTCATCCTCGCGATCGTCATCTTCGGTCCCGAGAAGCTGCCGAAGATGATCGGCGACGTGGCGCGCACCATTCGCAAGTTCCGCGAGTTCTCCTCCGGGGCCCGCGCGGACCTGAAGAAGGAACTGGGTCCGGAGTTCCAGGACATGCACCTGGAGGACCTGAACCCGAAGACCTTCGTCCGCAAGAACCTGATGGGCGACGGCGACGACGATCTGGGCATCCGGGAGTTGCGCGACTCGCTCGGCAAGGACTTCGACGACATCAAGGGTCTGGCGAGCGGCAACCTCTTCGAGCCGGACGTGCCCGACACCTCGCACCGCCCGTCGGCCGGACAGTCGTCCGCGCCGAAGACCTCGCTGCACAAGAACGGCGGCGCCGCCCGGGTCGAGCCCGGCGAGCGTCCGCCGTACGACGCCGACGCCACCTGAGGGTCGATCCGCTCGTCCCCGGCCGGGGATCCGCGGCCCGGATTCGGGGCCGACCGGCGCCGAGGACGGCGTCGGAGCACCCGCGCGTTCGGGCACTATGGAGCCCGAGTACACGGGCGGTGTGTGGTCGGTGACTCGGCGGATACATGTATCGCACGGCTCGTCCACCCGGATCGCCCGGGGGAGTGGCCGCCCGACATGGCAGACCGAGGCAGCCGGCCCGGCGCCGTCGCGCCGCGCGAGAGGACCTGAGGCGGAGCATGGACACAATCAGCCACGCGGGCGAGGCGTTGCCCGCCGACGGGGCCGGCAGGCCCGATCTGCTGGCGGAATACCTGGACGCGGACTTCCCCTGGTACGGCCTGGACGAGGGCTGGAACGGGCGGCGTTGGTTGTCCTCGGTGTGCCGGGGTCGGGGCACGATCGAGTACGGCACGCTGGGCCACGGCGACCTGCCCAGCCGCCGGCCCGGTGATCCCACGCCCCGCCGGTTCGTGTCCGTGGTCACCGTCCCGCAGCGGCCCAAGCGGCCGGCCGGCGACGGCACGGGACAGATGGAGGCCACGTCGAAGGCGAGCGCGGCGTCACTCGCAGGGGTGGCGTTGCTCGCGGACAGTTGGCCGTGGCAGTTGGACCGCGCGACCCGTGCGGAGTGGCTGGATCAGCAGACCAACATCGCGTGGGACCTGTCCGACAATCTGCCCGGACCGGGGTGGACGGATCTGGCGATCCCGGTCGACGGGGTGCCGTCGCGTTTTCGCTACCGGGAGTCGGCGTACGGCTGGGTACTCGCGGGGGAGAGCGCGGGGGTGTACCTGGGGGTGTACGGCCGGGGCGCGAGCGCGTACGGCCTGGGCCTGTCCCGCTTGGTGGACCTGCGAACGTACGCGATGCCGGACGCGTGAGCGCCCGGCGCCGGCCCCGGGGTCACGGCCGCGCCGCAACGGGCGGGCGTGCCCCCGGGATCGGCGCGCCTGGACCCCGACCGGTGCCGGGGCCCGCAAGACCTAGAAGTTGCGCAGCGGGGTCAGGCCGAGTTGGAGGCCGGAGAGGCCGCGCTCGCGGCCGCCGAGCTTCGCCGCGACCGCGCTGAGAGCGACGGCGGCGGGCGAGTCGGGCGCGTCGACGACGACCGGGCGGCCGGTGTCGCCGCCCTCGCGCAGCCGGGTGTCGATCGGGATCGAGCCGAGCAGCGGGACCTTCGTGCCGGTGGCCGCGGACAGGCCGTCGGCGACGCGCTGTCCGCCGCCGGAGCCGAACACGTCGACCATCTCGCCGCAGTGCGGGCAGGGCAGCCCGGCCATGTTCTCGATCACGCCGGCGATCGTCTGGCGGGTCTCGACCGCGATCGTGCCGGCCCGCTCGGCGACCTCGGCGGCGGCCTGCTGCGGCGTGGTCACCACCAGGATCTCCGCGTTGGGCACCAACTGGGCGACCGAGATGGCGATGTCGCCGGTGCCCGGCGGGAGGTCCAGGAGCAGGACGTCGAGGTCGCCCCAGTACACGTCGGCCAGGAACTGCTGGAGCGCGCGGTGCAACATCGGCCCGCGCCAGACCACCGGCGCGTTGCCGGGGGTGAACATGCCGATCGAGATGACCTTCACGCCCAGCGCCGACGGCGGCATGATCATGTTCTCGACCTGGGTGGGCTTGCCCTCGGCGCCGAGCATGCGCGGCACCGAGTGGCCGTAGATGTCCGCGTCCACCACGCCGACCTTCAGGCCCTGCCCGACCATCGCCGCGGCCAGGTTCACCGTGACCGAGGACTTGCCGACGCCGCCCTTGCCGGAGGCCACCGCGTAGACCCGGGTCAGCGAGCCGGGCTTGGCGAACGGCACCTCGCGCTCGGCCTGCCCGCCGCGCAGGTGGTTCGCCAGCTCCTTGCGCTGCGTGTCGCTCATCACGTCGAGTTCGACGCCGACCGAGGTCACCCCGGGCAGCGCGGCCACGGCGGTCTCCACCCGGCTGATGATCGTCTCGCGCATCGGACAGCCGCTGACCGTCAGATAGACCGCGACCTCGACCCGACCGTCGGCCAGGATGTCGACGGATTTGACCATGCCCAGTTCGGTGATGGGCCGGTGGATCTCGGGGTCCTGGACGGTCGCCAGGGCATCCTGGACGTCGTCCGCCGAGGGCAGGGTTGCAGAAGCCATACCGTGAGCTTACGACCCTCGCGCCGGAATCCTTTGCGAGCATCGGGATCCGGGTCCGGAGCGGGGGCTGCGAACCGACGGGGAGGTGCCGCGTGACGATATCGGCCGAGCGGACGCGAGTGGCGGAGTTCCGCCGGGCCCTGGGCCTGGCGACGCTGATCGACGTGCACACGCACTTCATGCCCAAGCAGGTGCTGGACAAGGTGTGGGCGTACTTCGACGCGGCCGGTCCGCTGATCGGCCGGCCGTGGCCGATCACCTACCGCCTGGACGAGGACGGGCGGGTCGCCACGCTGCGCGAGTTCGGCGTCTCGGCGTTCACCTCGATGTTGTATCCGCACAAGCCCGCGATGGCCGCGTGGCTGAACGCGTGGTCGCGCGAGTTCGCCGCGCGCACCCCCGACTGTCTGCATACGGCGACGTTCTTCGCCGAACCCGACGCGGCCAAGTACGTGCGCGAGGCGATCGACGCGGGCGCGGTGGTGTTCAAGGCGCACGTGCAGGTCGGCGGCTGGGATCCGACCGATCCGCTCCTGGACGACGTGTGGGGCACGCTCGCCGACGCCGGCGTGCCGGTGGTCGCGCACTGCGGGTCCGGGCCGGTGCCCGGGGCGCACACCGGGCCGGAGCCGATCGCCCGGGTGCTGGCCCGGCATCCGCGGCTGGCGCTGATCGTCGCGCACATGGGGATGCCGGAGTACGGCGCGTTCCTGGACCTGGCGGCGCGCTACCCGAGGGTGCACCTGGACACCACGATGGCGTTCACCGAATTCGTCGAGGAGGCCGCCCCGTTCCCGCCGGCCGACCGGCCCCGGCTGCTCGACGCGGCGGATCGCATCCTGTGGGGCAGCGACTTCCCGAACATCCCCTACGGCTACGCCGACGCGCTCGCCGCGCTCACCCGGGTCGACCTCGGCGACGACTGGCTGCGCGCGGTCTGCCACGACAACGCGGCGCGGCTGTTCGGGCTCACCTAGCGGCCCTTTCGTCCACCCGTAAACCGATACCTACGCGTCGGTGCGGCCGGCTACCGTGCCGGGGGTGGAGACGATCGGGTACGTCCGGGGAGATGCCACCACGCCGCTGGGCAAGGGCGTCAAGGTGATCGCGCACGTGTGCAACGACCGGGGCGGCTGGGGCAAGGGCTTCGTGCTCGCGCTGTCCAAGCGGTGGCCGGAGCCGGAGGCCGACTACCGGCGGTGGTACCGCGAGCGGGCGGACAACGACTTCGGGCTCGGCGCGGTGCGGCTGGTCCGGGTGGACACCTACCTGTGGGTGGCCAACCTGATCGGCCAGCACGGCACCCGTACCGGCAGCAAGGGCCCGCCCGTGCGCTACGACGCGATCGACCGGGCCCTGGGCACCCTCGGCGAGCGGGTGCTCGAACTCGGCGCGTCGGTCCACATGCCGCGAATTGGCTGTGGTCTGGCCGGGGGTACGTGGGGCAGGGTGGAGCCGCTCATCCTCGAACGGTTGAGCGGGCGCGGTGTCCCGGTCACCGTCTACGACCACGACTGACCAC
This sequence comes from Embleya australiensis, assembly GCF_051903075.1. Lineage (NCBI taxonomy): Bacteria > Bacillati > Actinomycetota > Actinomycetes > Kitasatosporales > Streptomycetaceae > Embleya > Embleya australiensis. The sequence continues at coordinate 2,972,566 of NZ_CP182422.1, read as the reverse complement.
GAGGCGGGCGCGCGGTGACCATCCGAACCACGACGGACACCGACGCGGGCGCCGGGGCCGCGGCGCAGACGCGCCGGCCCCACCTGTGGCGCGACGCCTCGCTCTCGGCGGTGCTCGCCGGCCTGATCGCGGTGCTGGTCTCCTACTCGGGGCCGCTGGTGATCGTGCTGTCCGCCGCGGCCGGCGCGGGGCTGAGCCCGGCGCAGACCGGCTCGTGGGTGTGGGCGCTGTCCATCGGCAGCGGGCTGACCTGCCTGGGCCTGAGCCTGTACACCCGGATGCCGATCGTCACCGCGTGGTCCACCCCGGGGGCCGCGCTCCTGGTGACCAGCCTGGGCTCGTACGCGTACCCCGAGGCGATCGGCGCGTTCGTGGCCACCGGCGTGCTGATCACCGTGATCGGGGTGACCGGCGTGTTCGGCCGCCTGATGCGCAAGGTGCCGAGCGCGGTGGTGTCCGCGATGCTCGCCGGGGTCCTGTTCTCGTTCGGCACCGGGGTGTTCACCTCGGTGCGCGCCGCGCCGTGGATCGGCGGCGGGGTCCTGCTCGGCTACCTGGTGGCCAAACGCTTCGTGCCGCGCTACGCGGTGCTGGTCGCGCTCGTGGTCGGGGTGGGCTGCGCGGCGGCCGGTTCGCGGCTGCACGTGCACGTGGACTCGTTCGAGATCGCCCGGCCGGTGTGGACCACGCCGCACCTGTCCGTACCGGCGCTGATCGGGATCACCGTGCCGCTCCTGGTGGCCACGCTCGCCTCGCAGAACGCGCCCGGGATGGGAGTGCTGGCGGCCTCCGGCTACCGGCCCGACGACCGGGTGCTGATCGGCTCCACCGGCGCGGTGTCCACGCTGCTCGCGCCGTTCGGGTCGCACGCGATCAACCTGGCCGCGATCACCGCGGCGATCTGTACCGGGCCCGAGGCGCACCGCGACCCCCGCAGGCGTTATGTCGCGGGGGTCGCGTGTGGCGTGTTCTACCTGGTCGTCGGGATGTTCGGGTCGACCCTGGTCGCGGTGTTCGCGGGCCTGCCCAAGGAACTGGTCGCCGCGGTCGCGGGCGTCGCGCTGTTCGGCGCGCTGGCGAGCGGGCTGACCGGCGCGATGGCCGACGACGAGCACCGGGAGGCGGCGCTGATCACCTTCCTGGCCACCGCCTCGGGGGTGACCATTTGGGGCATCGGGTCCGCGTTCTGGGGCTTGATCGCGGGGGTCCTGGCCCACGTGGCGCTCTCGTCGCGGTGGTTCAGCCGGCCGGCCGCACGCCCATGAGCACGCGCATGCCCTCGGCGAGGTCGCGCCCGGTGGGGGCGTTGTCCGGGTCGAGCATCCACTGGCCGACCACACCCACGAGCAGCGCCTGACACAGCGCCCCGACCGTGCCGGTCAGGTGCTCGTTGCCCTCCTCGGGCAGGCCCAGGAAGATCGAGGCGAGGCCGGAGCGACCCTCGTCCTGCGCCGCGCCGAGCACCTTGCGGATCTCCGGCAACTCGTCGAGGTAGGCCAGGATCTCGAAGTTGGCCGCCCACATCATCCGGTGCGACTCCATCAGGTCGATCACCCGTGCCCAGATCGCCTCGAACCGCTCCGGCGCCGCGGTCTCGGTGCCGACCGCCTCGGCCAGCGCGCCGGACAACTCCTCGCCCCACCCCTCGATCGACTCCAGGAGCGCCTGCTGCATCAGCGCGTCCTTGGATCCGTAGTGGTAGCCGATCGAGCCCAGGTTGGTCCCCGACGCGGCGACGATGTCGCGCGCGGTGGTGCGCATGTAGCCCTTTTCGTACAGGCAGCGTTTGGCTCCGGCCAGCAGGTCTTCGCGATGTCCCATGACCCGATGGTAGCGCTGTTCTAGACGGATGTCTTATACGATTGACTCATACACTTGTATAAGTCGGCCGGAGGCTACTCGGACTCCGGCGGGCGGCCCGCCCGACCCAGGTGCGCGTCGGTGACCTCGCGGCCCATCAGCCAGCCGTCCGTCTCCCGACGCTCGTCCAACTCCTTGAGCATGGACTGCAGTTCCGAGCGCAGGAAGTCGCGCGTGGCCACCTCGCCGAGGGCGATCCGCAGGGCCGCGACCTCGCGAGTCAGATACTCGGTGTCGGCGATGTTGCGCTCGTTGCGGGCCCGGTCCTGCTCCAGGTTGACCCGGTCCCGGTCGTCCTGGCGATTTTGCGCGAGCAGGATCAGCGGCGCCGCGTACGACGCCTGGAGGGACAGCGCCAGGGTCAGGAAGATGAACGGATACTCGTCGAAGCGCAGCGCCGGCGGCACGAAGATGTTCCAGCCGATCCAGACGATCACCGTGGCGGTCATGTAGACCAGGAACCGGCCGGTGCCCAGGAAGCGGGCGATCCGCTCGGAGAACCGGCCGAAGGCCTCCGGGTCGTACGCGGGCAGCAGCGGACGCCGCCGCGGATGGCGCGGTTGATCCAGGCGCGGACGACGCCGCTTGTCGGCGCTCGTGCTCTCACGTGCCACGGCGGACACCCCCGTCTCCGTGTATCGCGCCCTCGCGCCAGTCCTCGGGCAGCAGGTGGTCGAGCACGTCGTCGACGGTGACCGCGCCGAGCAGGTGGTCGTCCTCGTCCACCACGGGCGCGGCGACCATGTTGTAGGCGGCCAGGAAGCTGGTCACCTCGGCGAGCGGGGTGTCCGGCCGCAGCGGCATCAGGTCGGTGTCCAGGACCGCGCCGACCAGGGTGAACGGCGGATCGCGCAGCAGCCGCTGGAAGTGCACCGTGCCCAGATACTTGCCGGTCGGCGTCTCGGTCGGCGGCCGGCACACGTAGACCTGACTGGCCAGCGCCGGCGACAGGTCGGCGTTGCGCACCTGCGCCAGCGCCTCGGCGATGGTGGCGCCCGGCTCCAGCACGATCGGCTCGGTGGTCATCATGCCGCCGGCGGTGTCCTCGACGTAGGTCAGCAGCCGGCGCACGTCCTCCGCCTCCTCCGGCTCCATCAGACCCAGCAGGCGCTCCGCGGTGTCCTCGGGCAGCTCGGAAATCAGGTCGGCCGCGTCGTCGGGGTCCATCGCCTCCAGCACGTCGGCCGCGCGCTCCTCCTGGAGCTGGCCCAGGATCTCCACCTGGTCGTCCTCGGGCAACTCCTCCAGCACATCGGCGAGCCGGTCGTCGTCCAGCGCCGCGGCCACCTCGGCACGGCGCTTGGCGGACAGGTTGTGCAGCACGTTGGCCAGGTCGGCGGGGCGCAACTGCTCGAACGTGGCGAGCAGGTTGGCCGCGCCCTGCTGGTCCTCGGGGCGTTCGAAGCCGACCACCGCGTTCCAGTCGACGGTGATCGTCTCGCCGCGCCTGCGGCGCAGCGCCGAGGTGCCGCCCTTTTGCACGAAGAGCTTGGAGATCAGCCAGTCGCGCCCGCGCCCGAGCGCCATCGCCACGTCGAGGACGGTGACCGACTCGTCGTTCTCGGCCAGCGTCACCCGCCGGTCCAGCATCTCGGCGAGCACCAGCGTCTCGCTCGGTCTCTGCTCGAAACGGCGCATGTTGACCAGCCCGGTGGTGATCACCTCACCGGTCTCCACGCTGGTCACCCGGGTCATCGGGACGAAGATCCGGCGCCTGGTGGCCACCTCGACGACCAGGCCGAGCACCCGCGGGGGCAGTTGGGCGGTGCGCAGCATGACGACGACGTCGCGCAGCCGGCCGACGTGGTCGCCGTTGGGATCGAACACGGCCACGCCCGCTAGGTGCGAGATGAACACCCGCCCGGATGACGCACCCATGCCGTGGTCCCTCCGTTGCCGATGTCCGCCGCCGATGTGCCGCGCCGCCGATGTGTGTGCCCGCTCGTGCCGGGGGCATCCCAGTCGGTCAGGCTACCGGTGAAGGTGGGCATGATCACGACACCTCGCGCCCGGCTCAGTACAGTGCCGCCCGTGCGCCTGCCTCAGACGAAGACCACGATCGCCCTCCTGACCGCCTGCGTCCTCGCCGGCACGGCGTGTTCGAAGGCGGAGACCGGGCTCGGTTCGGAGTCCGCGGACGCCATCACCGGCAAGGCCAAGGCGGCGGCGGCCGGGACCGGTGCGGTGCACGTGCAGGGGGTGTGGAAGATCCAGACCCAGCAGTTCAGGATCGACCTGCGACTCAAGCGCGACGGCGGGGTGGGCACCGTGGTCACCGCCGACAGCACCATCGAACTGCTGCGCGTCGGCCAGGATCTGTACGTCCGCGGCGACGCCCGGCTGTACCAGGGCCGGGACGGGCGCGGCGGGGCGGACGTCGAGCAGTCGGCGCAGGCGTTGCGGGACAAGTTCGTCAAGGTGCCCGCCTCCGACCCCAGTTACGCGCGACTGTCCGGCTTCACCCGGATGCAGGACATGATCACCGATCTGATCCGGCTCAACGGCAAACTCAAGAAGGACGGCCGGGAAAAGGTGCGGGGCGTCGAAACGCTCAAGGTGGTGGCCGACCGCGGGCGCGGCGGCGAGTTGCGGGTGGCGCTGACCGGGACGCCGTACCCGCTCAAGTACATTCCGTCGCCGAGCGGCGGAGCGCTCGAACTGTTCGAGTACGACCAGGACTTCCCGTTGGTGCTGCCCCATGCCGACGAGGTGCTGGACTACGGCACGCTGACCGACGGCAGGGACCCGTCGGGCAAGTCGACCGGCAAGCCCACGGAAAAGCCCGGCGGCCCGGTGCCGGGCACCGACTGAGCCCGGCCGCGCGGGCTCCGGGATACCGTTTCCGGGAGCACGACGCGGGAGCACGACGACGCGGGCGTGCGTCGAGGCGGTCGGCGAAACCTACGAGACATCGAACGACGAGGGAACCAGGCGATGGATCACGTGCGACGCGGCTTCGTGGTGGCGACGGCGGCGGTATCGGTCACGGTGCTGGTCGCCGGGTGCAGTCCGGGACGGCCCGCGCACCGCTCGTGGCAGGCGCCGGTGGACGAGCCGACGGCGGGCGCGCCGCTGGGCAACCAGGTGGACGGGCTCGACCCGGCGGCGATCCTGCAGCGGGCCCAGGCCGCGACGGCCGCCGCCAAGTCGGTACACGTGAAGGGGGAGTTGGCCGTCCCGGGCACGGCGGGCAAGCCGGCCAAGCCGTTCAGCGTGGACATGCTCTTCACCAGCACCGGCAGCGCGGGCCAGATCGTCGAGGACAACACGACCGCGTACATCACCCGGGTGCAGAACCAGGTCTGGTTCCGGGGCGACGCGAAGTTCTGGTCCAAGGTCGAGGGCGCCACCTCCGAGGTGGGCAACCACGACAAGTTCGTCCAGGTGCCCTCCGGCGACAAGAAGTACAGCGGCATCGTCGAGAACACCTACGTCGAGCGGCTGACCAACAAGCTCATGGGCAAGCCGGGCAAGCTGGAGAAGGGCGCGGTCAAGCAGGTCAACGGACATCGGGCGATCGCCCTGGAGAACCGCACGCCGGGCGCGGGCGGCGTCATCTGGGTGGCCACCGAGGGCGCTCCGTATCTGCTGCGCATGGAGTCCGCCGCCGACGCGCGCCAGGCCGGCGCGTTCGACTTCCTCGCCTACGGCGAGCGGGTCGACCTGCACGCGCCGGACCCCAAGGAAGTGGTGGACAAGGACCTGACCACGCCGGGGCGGTCGACGAGCGGCGGAAACGGCTCCACCGGCCCCGGCGGCTCCACCGGGCGTCCCTCGACCGGCGCGCCCGCCACGGGCTCGTCGGGCACCAGCCGCCGACCCGACATCGGGCGCACGCCCAAGCCGCCGGTGCCGACGGGGCTGAGGAGCGACCCGGTGCTGTTCCCTTGAGTCGCGCTCGACGCGTCTTTCCCGAGTGGCGCCCGACGCGTCGGCGCGGGCTCAGTCGCGCCGGCGGAGCCGGCCGATCGACCAGTTGAGCGGGGACGCGCCCCGGGTCACCGCGGGTGAGCCGATCGGCACCGCGCGGCCGGCGTCGTGGGGCAGCGCCCGGGCGGACCCGGTGGGGGTGAGCCGGACCAGGTCGCACTCCCGTGCCCAGCGCGCGGGCTGCTCCTCGCCGTCGGGCGCGTTCAACCGGGCGGCGTGCAGGGCGAGTACGGCCGGCTCGTAGCCCGGATCGCCGGGCGCGACCACCGCGACCCGCGCGGTCCAACCCGGCAGCCGGCCGCCCTTGTCCTTGCTGCGCACGTCCACCAGCACGGTCGCGGCGGTGGTCAGGCCGGGCACGAACTGCTCCACCGCGCCGGGCTCGCGGGCGGTCACCAGCCACGAGGCGCCGTCGAGCCACACGTGCCAGACGGGGCGGGCCGGGGCGGGGGCGACGGTGAGCCACAGCAGGCCGGACTTCTTCGCGGCTTCTTCGAGCAGCGCGGCTTCTTCGAGCAGCGCGGCCTCTTCCGGCAGTGCCGCTTCTTCGCGCGGGGCGCCTTCGGGCGTGCCGTCGGTGTCCGTCATGCGCCACAGCGTCCCACAACGCGCGGGCCCCGAACGTGCGCCACCTCATAGTCCCTTTCGGGTGACCCGTCGGTAACCTGACCGCACGATCCGCAGCACTGGGAGGACCAGAGACATGGCCGCCACATCGCGTAGCTTGCGTTCCCGCCGTTCCTGTATGGCCGTACCCGGCAGCAACCCGCGCTTCATCGAGAAGGCGCAGGGGCTCCCGGTCGACCAGGTGTTCCTCGACCTGGAGGACGCCTGCGCCCCGCTCGCGAAGGAGGGCGCGCGGCACACCATCGTCGACGCGCTGAACAACGGCGACTGGGGGGACCGGATCCGCGTCGTGCGGGTCAACGACTGGACCACCCACTGGACCTACCGCGACGTGGTCACCGTGGTCGAGGGCGCGGGAGCCAACCTCGACGCGATCATGCTGCCCAAGGTGCAGGACGCGGGCCAGGTCAAGGCGCTGGACCTGCTGCTCACCCAGATCGAGAAGACGGTCGGCCTCGAGGTCGGCCGGATCGGCATCGAGGCGCAGATCGAGAACGCCCGCGGCCTGGTCAACGTGGACGAGATCGCCGCCGCGTCGCCGCGCGTGGAGACGATCATCTTCGGCCCGGCCGACTTCATGGCGTCGATCAACATGAAGTCGCTGGTGGTCGGCGAGCAGCCGCCGGGCTACGACACGGGTGACGCGTACCACTACATCCTGATGCGCATTTTGATGGCCGCGCGGGCCAACGACCTCCAGGCGATCGACGGCCCCTACCTCCAGATCAAGGACGTCGAGGGCTTTCGTCGGGTGGCCGGCCGCTCGGCCGCGCTGGGCTTCGACGGCAAGTGGGTGCTGCACCCCGGCCAGATCGACGCCGCGAACGAGCTGTACCAGCCCACCCAGGCCGACTACGACCACGCCGAGATGATTCTCGACGCCTACGACTGGTGCACCTCCGCCGAGGGCGGGATGAAGGGCGCCGCGATGCTCGGCGACGAGATGATCGACGAGGCCTCGCGCAAGATGGCCCTGGTGATCTCGGCCAAGGGCCGCGCCGCCGGGATGCGGCGCACGCAAAAGTTCGAGCCGCCGAAGGGCTGACGCCGGATCGGTACAACGGCGAGGGGCGGGTTCCGGGCATCGGGATCCGTCCCTCGCCACACGCCCGGTGGCCCGGATCACACCCCCGGATCGGCTCCGGGTCGGGTCGGCGCGAGCGTGGATCGGCGTCCGGCCCCCACCGGGGCGGGGCGGTCGTCTATCGTGTGCCCGGGCCGGAGTACTTCGGCGGGCAAAGGGCAGCAGGAGGCTGGCATGCAGGGTGGCTTGACGGTGTCCGTGCACACCCAGGGCACCTCTTCGATCGTCACGGTCGCCGGTGAGATCGATGTGGACAGCGCCGCCGCGGTGCGGGACCGTCTGTTCGAGTGTGTCGATCAGGGCAGTGTGCGTCTGGTGATCGACTGCTCCGAGCTCGACTTTTGCGATTCGACCGGGTTGAACGCGTTCCTCGCCGCCCGACTGCGTGCGCAGGCCGCGGGCGGAGCGGTGCACCTCGTGGGCGTTCAACCGGCCGTTGCGCGGGTATTCGAGATCACCGGTGCGGTACAGGGGTTCACTTTCCACGAGACCCTGGCAGAGGCGGTCGGAGAGTAGCCCGTGACTTCTGGTGTCCTCCAGCGGGATGCGGGCAACTATCACCGCGTAGCAGCGTGAGCGAGGTGAGCCAATAGATGTGCGCCATGCGATCGCAGGCGCCCGGCGACGGGGAGGCCTGTTTCTCCACCCCACCGCTTCGTCAGGTGCGGAGACTGCCGTTCGAGGGTGCGGCGGGGGCGGTGGCGCGGTCTCGGACGTTCATCCGCAACACGCTCCACGCGTACGGATGGAGCGGCTCCGAGGACGAGCAGGTGCTGCTGACCTCCGACGACGTGCTGCTCGTCGCGGTCGAGTTGGTCACCAACGCGTGCCTGCACGCGGGTGGTCCGGTGGAGCTGCGGGTCGTGCGGACCAGCGAACTGCTGCGGATCGAGGTGGACGACCGCAGCGAGGAGCCGCCGCAGCCGAGGTCGCCGCACTCCGGAACGCGACCGGGGGGTCACGGGCTGCACATCATCCGCCGGCTGACGCTGGACTGGGGCGTGGTCGTGCACCGGGAGCAGGGCAAGACGGTCTGGGTGGACATGCCCGTGCCCGAGGCGATGCGCTGAGCCGACGGGCCGGGGGCGTACCGGGCCTAGGCCGGTCCGGGCGGCCGATACCCTGGAGCACATGTCTGCCTCTTCGGTTCGTGTTCGCTTCGCTCCCTCTCCCACCGGCATGTTCCACGTCGGTGGCGCTCGTTCCGCGCTGTACAACTGGGCCGTGGCGCACAAGGCCGGCGGCGTGTTCGTGTTGCGGATCGAGGACACCGACGAGGCGCGCAACCGGCCGGAGTGGACCGACGGCATCCTGAGCGCGCTCGCGGCGATCGGGATCAGCTCGGCCGACCCGGCCTTCGAGGGCCCCTACTTCCAGTCGCGGAACACGACGCTGCACCGCGAGTCGGCGGTCCGGCTGTTCGAGGCGGGCCGCGCGTACTACTGCGACTGCACCCGCGAGGACCTGGAGGCCCGGACCGGCTCCAAGCACCTGGGCTACGACGGCTTCTGCCGCGAGCGAGGCCTGGCGGCGGGCGACGGGCGCGCGCTGCGCTTTCGCACCCCGGACGAGGGCGTCACGGTGGTGGCCGACCTGGTGCGGGGCGTCACCGAGTTCCCGAACGCCTCGCTCGAGGACTTCGTGGTCGCCCGGGGCAACGGCTCGGCGGTGTTCCTGCTGGCGAACGTGGTCGACGACGTCGACCAGAAGATCACCATGGTGATCCGCGGCGAGGAGCACCTGTCCAACGCGGCCAAGCAGCAGCTCCTGTGGGAGGCGCTGGGCGCGACCCCGCCGCAGTGGGCGCACCTGCCGGTGATCGTGAACGAGAAGCGGCAGAAGTTGTCCAAGCGCCGGGACAAGGTGGCGCTCGAGTCCTACCTGGACGAGGGCTACCTGCCCGACGCGCTGGTGAACTACCTGTTCCTGCTCGGGTGGGGCCCCAAGGACGACATCGAGATCCGGCCGTACGCCGAGCTGGAGCAGCTGTTCGACCTGCGCGACGTGAACAAGTCGTCGGCCTTCTTCGACGTGAAGAAGTTGTCCTCGTTCAACGCGGACTACATCCGCGCGCTGGACGCGGACGCCTTCGTGCGCGCCTGCGAGCCGTGGCTGCTCGGGCCGAAGGCGCCGTGGGCGAAGGAGGCGTACGACCCGGCCGTGTTCGCCGAGGTGGCGCCGCTGGTGCAGACCCGGATCACGGTGCTGGACGAGGTGCCGATGTACGTCGACTTCCTGTTCCTGGCCGAGCCGGCCGACGACGAGGCGGCGTGGGCCAAGGCGATGAAGCCGGGCGCGGCCGACGTGCTCACGAGCGCCCGTGAGGAACTCTCCCGGGCCGAGTGGAACGTCGACGCGCTCAAGGCCGCGGTCGAGGCCGCCGGCGCCGCCCACGGCCTCAAGCTGTCCAAGTCCCAGGCCCCGGTCCGCGTCGCCGTCACCGGCCGCACCATCGGCCTGCCGCTGTTCGAATCCCTCCAGGTCCTCGGCCGCGACCGGGTCCTGGCCCGCGTCGACCGCGCCCTGAAGCGCCTGGCCGAGCAGTAGCGGCTCCGGCGATACGACGGCGGCCCGCACACCGGTCACCGGTGTGCGGGCCGCCGTCGTATCGGGGCGCGTGTGGGTCAGCCGATCGACAGGGCGGGCGCGGAGGCGAGCGTCGCTCCCCCGGCGATCCGGCCGCGGGAGCCCGGAGCGGCGGTGCTCGGGGAACCCGGCTCGGTGCGGACCGAGGGCGTCCAGGTGAATCGTTCGGCCGGAATGCGGCCACCGTCGGGCGAGGTGAAGTCCGAGACGTCGGCGGTCAGCGACCAGCCGAGCGTACCGGCGCGCACGTCGGTTACGGTGACGGGGTTCAAGGCGCCGTTCATCGTCTGCGGGTGACATGCGGACGGCCCCCGCGACCGAAGTCGTGGGGGCCGTCCGGGTGTTCGGGTGTGCGGGTCAGCTGATCGAGAGGGTCAGGGTGCTGGTGTAGGTGCCGATGGCCTGGTAGGCCGGGACGGCGAGGGACAGGTCGGCGTCGGCGGAGAAGGTGCCGCCCGTGCTCGCCCCGGCCGGGGCCGAGGCCAGGGTGGCGCCGGTGCCGATCGGGCCCGCGCTACCGGGCACCGCGGTGCTCGGCGAGCCGGTGCCGGTGGTCACCTTCGGGGTCCAGGTGAACTTGTCGGCGCCGATCTTGCCGCCGTTGCCGTTGCCGAAGTCGGACACCGAGCCGGTGAGGGTCCACCCGGTGTTGCCGCCGCGGAAGTCCTTCACGGTCACGGTGTTCAGCGCGCCGGTCATGTTCTGCGCCTGGCCGTTGAGCGTGATGTCCGACAGCTTGATGGCGCCGGCTTCCTGGGTGATGGTCAGACCGCCGGCGACGACGTTGCCGGTCACCGTCTGGCTCAGGTCGCGGCCGGGAACGGTGACGCGGAACGGCTTGATCACCGCGGTGTCGTCCGAGCCCTCGTTCACCTTGATCGCGGTGATGTTGTCCTTGCTCACCACGAGGTCGGTGATGTTGATGGTCCCGTCCGCGGCGGCCTCGGTGTACGCGCTGACGTCGTCGTCCTGGACGTCGCCGACCATGCCGTACGCCAGGACGTAGTTGCCCGGGGTCCAGCCGGAGCCGGTGATCACCACGGTGGTGCCGACCGGGCCGTGGTCCACGCTGAGCGAGATCTTGCGCTCGACCGCCTTGACCTTGACCACGCCGCTCAGCGCCTCGACGCCGCTGCCCTTGACCTTCACCTTGTAATCGCCGGCGGCAACGTTGTTGCCGACCGTCACGGTGCCGGCCAGCTTGTTGCCCGCGCCCACGGCGAGGGTGTTGCCGGAGATCTTGGCGGCGTCGCAGGCCGAGCCGTCGGCGGCGCACAGCTCCGGAGTCAGCGTGCCGGCGGGCCAGTTGTCACCGGCGATGGTGATCTGACCACCCGCGCTGACCTCGCCCGGCGTCGCGGTGACGGTCGGGTCCGCGGTGCTGGAGCCCTCGACGTTGATCGTGGTGCCGGGGGCGACGGGCGTCACCGGGGTGCACGCGGTGGCGACGTCGCTGCCGAGACCCGCGTCCACGAACGACGTGTAGTTGCCGGGGGCGAGGTTGAGCGCGCCGGGCTTGGTGAGCGTGATGCTCGTCGTCATGTCCGACAGCTTCAACTCCTCGCCGGGCGCGGCGTCGGGGTTGATGCGCGGACCCTCCACCGGCACGGAGGCGGTCTGCGCGCCGGTGAGCAGGACCTCGCCCTTGGGCAGCGCCTTGTTCTCGCCGACGTGGATGCCGAAGGGGGTATTGACCGGCACCACGCCGTACTTGAGCCACTTCCACGTTACGGTGACCTGGTCGCCGACCGCGTAGGTCGCCTTCGCGGGGGTGACCTGGATGTCCATCTTGAGGTCACCGTCGGCGATGTCGGCCAGGAACGGGTTGGTGCAGTGCGCGCGGTAGTCGACCGGGGCCGCCGAGGCGGACGGTGCGAGTGCGATCAGACCGGCGGTACCGGCCATCGCCAGCGTGCCGATCAGCGCGGTGCTTCTGCGTGGAGCGATTCTTCGCATTCGGGACACTATTCTCCTCGCCGGGATGGAATATGCCTACCGCCACTGTGGAGCAGAACTTCGACATCCGGGGAGAATGACCTGCGGCGTTTGTCGCCGCGAGGGCGAGGTCGGCCGGACCCTCGTCCGGAATGTGCGGGGTACGTGGCGGTGGTCGGCAATAGATGGTCCGACACCGTATTCATCCGGTAATCGCTGACAAAGTCAATAACTGTTCCGCGGGAATCCTGTTGGCACGTGTCACCAAGATCGACTTTCCGTGGAAGCGGGATGGGAATGGTGTATTCCGGTTCCGGAAACGCGGCGGAGGCCGCCGTCCGGGGTGGACGGCGGCCTCCGCGTGTGGTGCGTCGAGCGAGGTGTCTTCCGGTCGGGTCAGGTCACCTTGAACGGGGTCGTGGCCAGCCGGTCGGAGTGGAAGGTCTCCGAGGCGACGATCCCGGTCGTGTTCGACTTGGTGATCAGGATCCAGATGCTGAAGTCGCCGTTGGCGTTGGCCCACGCGCCGGCCCAGTCGCTGGTCTTGGAGTCACCCGCGAGACCGTTGACGTTGACCCACGCGAGCGAGCCGTAGCCGTGCCCGGTGACCAGGACGAACGTGCACGGGCTGCCCGAGGTCTTGTTCAGCTCCAACCAGCGGCGCTGCACGGTGATCGCGGTCAGCGCCGAATTGCCGCCGCCGTCGCTGAGCTTGAGCTTGTAGGTGCCCTCGCCCACGTTGCCCGCGATCGTCACGTTGCCGGCCAGCGCGCCGTCGGCGGCGATGGTGAGCGGACCCGAGCTGATCCGGGCGGTGCTGCACGCCGAACCGTCGGCCGCGCACAGCGACGCGGTGGCCGTGCCGTTCGGGGTCCAGTTGTTGCCGGACACTGCCACCGTGCCACCCGCGTGGGTGGACGCCGGCGACGCCGACAGGGTGGCCGGCAGGGCCGCGCCGATGGTGAACGGAGCGCTCACCAGGGTGGTTTCGTCGGTGCCCTCCATCAGGATGATCGAGGTGATCGAGTCCATGCTCGCGACGAAGTCCGGAATCACGATGGAGCCGTCGGCGGCCGACTGGCCGTAGACCAACGTGTCGTCGAGCAGGTTCCCGGCCGCGTCCCGGCCGTAGGCCAGGACGTAGATGTTCGGGTTGAAGTTCTTGCCGGTGATGGTGACGCCGGTGCCCACCGGACCGCGGTTCGGGCTCAGCGAGATGGTCCGGGCGACCGCGTTGATCTTGACCGGGGTGAGCGCCTCGCCGGCGCCGACCTTGACCTTCAGCTTGTAGTTGCCGGTCGGCACGGTCGCGACCGTGTTGATCTTGCCGGACAGCGCGCCGTTCGCCACCACCAGGCTGTTCGCCGCGATCTTGGTCGCGTCGCACGCCGCGCCGTTCGCGTCGCACAGCTCGACCGAGGGGGTGCCCGCGGCCCAGTTGGCGCCGGACAGCGCGACCTGCGAACCGGCGTTGAACTCACCGGGGTTCGCGCTCAGGGTGGGCGCGCCCGTCGAGGGGCCGTCCACGGAGAGGGTGCGCGAGACCGCAACGGGGTTGACCGGCGAGCACTTGGTCTCGACCTTCTGCCCGACCGCCGTGGTGAAGGTCGAGTAGATGTCGGGAGTGAGGCTGACCTGCCCGGCCTGGGTCAGGGTGAAGGAGCCGACCGGGTTGCTCAGGATCAGGTCCTGGCCGGGCAGCGCCTCGGGGTTGATCTGCGGCCCCTGGATGGCGAAGTTGCCGGTCTGCGCGCCCGTCAACTTCACCGTGCCGACCGGGTAGGTCGAGTCCTTCGGCACCTTCCCGACGACCGGGATCGACGGCGGTGCCTTCGGGTAGAGCTTCCACTGCCACTCGACCGAGACCACGTCGCCCACCTGGTACGTGCTCTTGGCGGGGGTGACGACCAGGTCGATCTTGACGTTGCCGTCCGGCGGGTTCGAGTACGGGTTGGTGCAGTGCGTCGCGTAGTCGACGGTGTCGGCCTGCGCCGAGGGGGCGATCGCGACGAGCGCGCCGGTGCCGGCGACCGCCGCGGCCGCCGCGATGGCGACCAGTCTGCGGGAAGCGATTCTTCGTATTCGGGACACGGTTCTCCTAGCCGGGTGGGGAAGTGCCGAGTGACGCGTGGTGCGGAGGTCCGGCTCGCCCCGGCGGTGCCCGATGGCTGCCGATTCGCCGATCACCGCCACGTTCGTCCGTCGGGTACGGACGTCGGAAGCGATGACCGAGAAGCGTGGAATGGGACGGGGAAGGCGAACTCCGACGTGGTGCTGGTGCCGAAGATCTAGCGAACAAAGCCCCAGGAAGCAATGCGCAAATGGTGATCATCTTGGTGTCACGTGTCACCATGATCAACTTTGATAAACCATCGAAGGAAACCCTTTCCAAAGTCGACCGGGTCAATGGGTCGGGCTCTTCGAATGCTGGTTCTTGCCCGGTTAATTCATCTACAAAACCGTATTGACTTCTTCCGCTTACGCAGTTTCACTCATGGCTGTGCCGGAGGGGCCCCGAAGCGTGGGGCGAAGCGCCCCGACCCGGATCCCGCTCACCTCGGCCGTCCCCTGTGGCGGTCGATGTCGGGATGCCCGCCGGCAGCTCCACCGTTTCCGCCTGCGGTGCAGGCCAGGGAGAACGTGCGCCACCACCAGGTCTCAGGAAATCGACGACAAGGAGCTCCACCATGTCCCGTTCCAAGATCACCACCACCGGTATCGCCTGCGTGACCGTCGCCTTCGCGGCGGCCGTGGCCCTGTCCGGTACGGCGCACGCGGTTCCCGATGCCCGGGGGGTGACGCTGACCTGCCAGGACAGCACTGGTAAGACCTGGGTCACCGGCGGCGCCGGCACCCTGACGTCGAGCGACCCGGGCGGCACCAACCCGCAGAAGATGAAGCTCGCGTCGCCGATGGTGGCGCCGATCGCCATCCCGGCGAACTCGCTGGCCACCGTCATCCGCACGGTCCAGACCGGCGCGGGCGCGGGCACCATCCGCGACTTCGTCGGCACGGTCAACCCGCCGATGAACGTCGGCAACCCGATCACCCTCGGGGCGATCCCGGCCACGGCGCGCCTGGCCGCGGGCACCACCGTGCGTCTGCAGGACACCTCGGCCGCGGCGCCCAGCGCCACCAACTGGTCGATGAAGATCAACACCACCATTTCCGGTTCGTCGGTCGACATCTACTGCGCCGGCAAGCAGGACGCGGCTTCGGGCGACTTCAGCTTCTAGTCGCCTCCCCGGTCGGGTGCTCCCGGCGAGTACCCGACCGGGCCGAGGGTGCGGGTGTGACGGTCTGCTGCTGCACAAAGCCTGCCCGGGTGGCGTTCGCGCCGCCTGGGCAGGTGTTTTTAGCTTCCCGGGTCCCGTCTCTTTCGGTGCGACAGGGCCGGGGCGGAAATAGTGTGACCGTTTGAATCCGGTGTCACGTGTCACCGGCGGAAAATTCGATAAACCGCGATTCGCATGCAAGGGGCGGGTCGCGTATTCGCCTTCTCCGGGGCAAGCCGGTTCGGGGTGGTGCGAGTACCCGATCGGCGCGAACGCGGCTCCTCGGGCCCGTGTGTGGCTCGGTGCGGCGCGAGGAATGGACCCGAGGCCCGGACGTCCGCGGCCGGGAGGGCGGGATTGCCGGGCCGGCCGCGAGCCGCCCCGCCGATGGCCTCGTCGGAGGCGCTCCGGAAGCCGCCGATTGCATGATCGGAAAGCGGCGGACCCGAGGGCCGAAGCCATCCGCGTGGCGCTCCCTTTTTGTTTTCGATGGGCATTCAAACGATTGGAATCACAGTAAGTAATCGAGCCTGTATAGTGACGCGTGTCACCATGATCAAAATTATGTAATTGATGATCATTGGCAATGGGCGACAGGTCTTGGTCAATATGGTTGGAAGGTAGTCGATGATCACTTGGCAATGCAAAGGTGGACAATAGGCATTGACTTCTTTTCGGCATCCCGCTTCACTCTCTCTTGCCGGGGAGCCGAACTCGAAGCAATGCGGATCCTTCTGCGGTAACAGCGGCATCGCTGCACCTGTCGATGTCGAGATACCGGCCGGCGGTACCAAAGCCCTGCCCACCGCGGGTGGTCGGGCGGGCGTGTCTTCGTTCGGAAAGCCGTGAAAGGAGCACTACCTTCATGTCACGTTCCAAGATCGCCTCGGTCGGCATCGCCTGTACGGCGGGTGCCTTCGCGGCCACGATGGCCCTCTCGGGTACCGCTTGGGCCCTACCGCCGGAAAGCCGCACCATCACCATGACGTGTGTGGACATCAACAGCGGCACCACCTGGGCGAGCGGCGGTGCGGGCACCCTCACGTCCAGTGACCCGGGTGCGCCCAACCCGCAGAAGATGAAGCTGACATCGACGATCCCGGCGCCCGTCACCATCGCGCCCAACACCCTCACCACCACCATCCGGTTCACCGGCGGGATCACCTTCACCGGAACGTTCAACCCGCCGATGAACGGGCCGCCCACGCCCAGCCCGATCACCCTCGGCCCGCTCCCCGCCACCTCCCGGATCGCGTCGGGCACCTCGGCGTCGTTGCTCCCCACGTCCGGCACGCCGAGCGCCACGAACTACTCGGTGCGCATCCAGGCGTCGTTCCCGGGTGTTCCCCCGGCCGACATCCGTTGCACGGGCAGCCAGAACACGGGTCAGACCGCCTTCACGTTCTGACCCGACCGGCTCTCGACCAGGGAGCCGGAGCCCTCGGCTCCGAACGCACCTCGCGCCCGTCGCGGCGGCCCTCGGGTCGCCGCGACGGGCGTTTCCCGTATCCGCGCCGCGGCCGACACGGCACCTCGCCGAGCCGCACAGCCCCCGCCACACATGCGTCGGCCCCGGTATCCGCATCGGATACCGGGGCCGAACGCGTTTGCCGTGTCGGCTACTTCACCGTGATGCCCGCCATGCCGAGCTTGTCGAACTTGAAGCTCGTGTCGATCTCGACCGCCGTGATGCCGGTGGTCTTCTTGCTGGTCACCAGGATCCACGAGCTGAACCTGCCGTTGCGGTCGGTCCAGGCCAGGCCGAAGTTGAAGGTCGGGTTCGCGCCCTCCACGCCGGCCAGCGCGATCAGCGTGTTCGGGGTGAAGTTCTCCCCGGACACCTTCACGAACGTCCACGGCCGCACCGTGCTCTTGCTCAGCGTCACCTTGCGCTGCGGGACCGGGACCTCGACCTTCTTCACGGTCAGCGGCGTGGAGGCGGTGCGACCGCCGTCGGTGACCTGGACGCTGTACGTGCCGTCCGCGGTGCCGGGGGCGACCGTCACGGTGCCGGAGAGCACGCCGTCGGCGCCGATCCGCAGGCTGTTGGCGGAGATGCCCGCCGGGTTGCACGCGGTGCCGTCCGCGGCGCACAGGGACGGCGTGGGGGTGCCGCCCTTGGTCCAGTTGGTACCGGCGAGCGTGGTCTCCTTGCCGGCCTCCACGGTGCCCGGGGACGCGCTCAGGGTGGCCGTCTCGGGCGTGCTCTGCACGGCGATGCTCTGCACCACGCCGGAGCCGCCGGTGACCGCGCACGGCGTGGTGAAGTTGCCGTACGGCGTCACCGTGGCGGTGGTGGTCTTGGTCGGCGTCAAGTCGACGGTGCCGGTCGCGGTGGCCGGGATCTGGAGCCGGACCGAGAACGGCGGGCTCTGGATCGGCGTGTTCGCCGGGATGTCGATCGTGGTCTCGGCGCCGGCGAGGGTGACCGAGCCGGTCGCGCCGCCGGACAGGGCGAAGTCGATCGACGGCGTCATCTTGATGCCGCTGAGCGCGGCGGGGCTGGTCGCCGGGCTCGGGCCGAGGGTGATCTTCAGGTCGACCGTCTCGCCGGGCTTGGCGGTGGTCGGACCGTCCACGGTCACCGACATCGGTCCGGTCTTGTCGCCCTGGCCGAGCGGCAGCGAGCACGTGACGGTCGGCGTCGCGGTGCCGGCGAAGGCGGCGGGGGCGGCGGCGAGGAATCCGGTGATCGCCAGTGTGCCGACGCCGAGTCCGGCGGTCAGGCGCTTGGTGCGCTGCTTCATGAGGTGCGGCTCCCTGTCCTGCGTTCCTTGCCGGCGGCGGGCGTTGGCGTCGCGTCGGCGGCATGGGGGCGGATACGCGCGTGGCTAAGTGGAACGTGTTCCAGAAGTGGGGCGGGTCACATTGATGCGCTTTCGCCTGTCGAAGTCAAGAGGCACGAAAGCCCCCGCCGGCTCTGCGGGAGGTCTTCGGCAGAGCCCTGACCTGCACTGACACGTGTCGTCCGGAAGCGGTGGAACAAGTTCCACTTTCCCCGGTCGCGAGGTGCCCCCGGTCCGGATACGCGAACGGGGCGCCCCCGCACCGAAGGTGCGAGAGCGCCCCGCGTGGGGCCGACGTGCCGTCAGGAGACGGTCAGCGTCAGGGTTCCCGTGTACGTCCCGGCCGCCTGGTACGCCGGGACGGCGAGCGACAGGCCCGCGTTCGCGCTGAACACGCCACCGGTCTTGTGCGCCGGATCCGTGGACGCCGCCGAGCTGCACAGCAGCCCGCCGTTGACCGTACCCGCCGAGCCGGTCACGACCTGGCTCGCCGAGTTCGGCTCGGCCGCACACCGGGGTGTCCAGGACAACGCCGAGGCGGGCAGCGAGTAGCCGCCGTCCGCCTTGAAGTCCGAGACGGAGCCGGTGAGTTGCCAGCCGAGCGTGCCCTTGCGGGCATCGGTGACGGTGACCGCGTTCAGCGAGCCCGTCATGGTCTGGTCCCGGTTCGCGAACGGCACGTCCGCGAGCAGGACGCCGGTTCCGGCCTGGGTCATCGACAACGTGCCCGGTTCCTCGCCGGGACCGCCGCCCTCGACGGTGAACGGGGCGAGTGCCATCTTGTTGCGGTCGTTCTTCTCCGCCGCCCGGATCTGGGTCGTCCCGGGTTTGGTCACCGTCAGATCGACGGCGAACGTCCCGTCGGGACCCGCGGCGACCTCGGTGCTGTCACCGGTGAGACCCAGGTTCGTGTCCAGGGTCTCCAGCACGACGGCCGCGCCGGGGGTGAAGTTGTGCCCCGTCACGTGCGCCTTCGTGCCCGAGGGGCCACGATCCGGGGTCGCGGTGATCGCCCGTGGCAGGACGACCGCCGAGGTCACCGTGACCGGTTGGGACACCGAGGCGATCCCGACGGTGACCTTCACCAGGTAATTCCCCGGCGGCACCTGCGTACCGAGCGTCGCCTGGGCGGTGAGCGCACCACCCTTGGCCACCGAACCGGTGCCCGCGGTGAACGCGGAACCGACGCAACCCGAACCGTCCTCCTGGCACAGCTGCACCTGCGGATTGCCCTGGCCGGTCGGCCAGTTCTCCCCGGACAGGTTCACCGGGTCACCCGGCTTGAGCAGGGTCTGCGCGACCACCAGGCTCGGCTGGGCCGGCGCGCCCACCATGATCGACTGCGAGACGGCCGGCGTGCCGACGGGCGCGCCGCTCGACGCGATGGTGATCACCTTGAGGCCGTATCCGCCGGGCGTCAGGTCGATCCGACCCGCCTTGGTGACCTTGAAGGTGCCCTTCATGTCGTTGACCTTGAGCACGTCGCCGCCCGGGGTGGCCGGGTTGCCCTTGTCGCCGGTGACCTGTACGTCGCCGGTCTGCGCGCCGGAGAGCTTCACGGTGCCGCTGGGCGTCACCGTGTCCTTCAGCGCGACGACCCAGCTCGACGGGTTGCGCGGATAGCCGATCCACTTCCAGCCGACGGTGACCTCGTCGCCGATCTCGTACCACGTCTTGGCCGGGCTCACCGAGAGTGCGACCTCCGGTGACCAGTCGAACGCCGGGCCGTTGCCCCACGCCGGGGTGTAGCGCACGGTGTACTTGACCGGCTCGGAGTGCCGCATCGCGTCCTTGGCGACCGAGACCGGTACCAGGATCGACGTGGCGCCCGAGGCGATCCGCATCTGTCGCACGCCGTCCGACAGACCGGCGGCGACCCGGACCTGGCCCGACAACTTTCCGGAGGCGTCGACGGTGAGGGTGGAGCCCGACGCCCCTTCCGCCGCACAGGCGTTGCCGTTCAGGTCGCACAACTCGACACCGACCGGACCGACGGGCCAGTTCTCCCCGGTCACATCGATGCCCGCGCCCGGCCGGACCACGTTCCAGCCGAACGTCACGGTCGGCGCCTTGACCGCGCCGTCCACCGCGAGCGTCGCGCCCACGCCCGGCGTGCCGTTGGGCGTGCACGGCGTGTCCCAGCTGCCGAACATGTTCGCGGTACTGGTGTAGCCGCCGGGGGAGAGCTTCAGCTCGCCCGGCTTGGTGATCTTGAGCGTGCCCGTCATGTTCGACAGCCACAACTTCTCGCCGCCGGGGGTCTGCGCGTTCTTCTGCGGACCCTCCATGGCGATCTCGCCGCCCTGCGCGCCGGAGACGAGGACCTTGCCGCGCGGCTTGACCGCGTCGGCGTTCACGGTCACCGAGGACGGGTTCTTGGCCGCGTCCTTCCACGTCCAGGTGACGGTGACCTCGTCGCCGACGTTGTACTTCGCCTTGACCGGGGCGACCGCGAGGTCGACCTGGGCGTCGAAGTCGAACGGACCGCCACCGATGCTCGGCGGTACACAGTGCACGTTGTACGTCACCGGAGCCGCGTTCGCGGACTGCGCCCCCGCGCCAACGCCCAGGGCGCCGGCCACGAGGGCGGTGCCCAGTACGCCGGCGACGCGCTTGTTGCGGGATCCGGACCCAGTGCTTTCCCTGGTTCTTGGTCTGAGCATGTGGTGCTGTCCCTCCTCGGGATGCCTGCCTGGCCCGCCGGGGGAGCGAGCAGTCGAACACCACACCGGGACCGGTCCGTCGCCGTCGGTGACCCGCGCGGCGCGGGACGGTCGATTCGGTGCCGTGCGCCGATTTTCGACGTCGGCGGGGTGACACCCGACCCCGCCGCTGTCACCCGGTCTTTCCCTGCGATGAAACCTGTTCCAGAAAACGGCGCCTCCCATTGAGCCCGTGGGCGTTTGCGAAGTCAACAGCGGAACGCGTTCCGACGGCAACGATTTGTGTGCGCCGTCGGCCGGTGTCGTACACGCGGGCCCGATGGGCGAAAAGCGTTGGCGCGTACGGGAAATGGGCGACGGGACGCCCACCGCGCAGTGAGGGATTGCGGTGGGCGCCCCGTGCTGATCAGCCGTGCCGGCCAACCGTGACCGTGATCAGGAAATCGACAGGGTCAGCGTCGCGCTGTAGTCGCCGGCGCCCTGGTAGGCCGGAACCTTCAGGTCGATGTCGGCGTCGGCGGAGAAGGTGCCGCCGGTGTTGGTCGAGCCCTGCGGGACCGAGGCCAGGGTCGCGCCCGAGCCGATGGTGCCCGCGCTGCCCGCGACCGGGGTGCCCTTGGACTTCTCGTCGGCCTTGGCGGCCTTCGGCTTCCAGGAGAAGTGGTCGGCGGGAATGCTCTCGCCGGCCGCGTTCTCGAAGTCGGTGACCGAACCGGTCAGCGTCCACCCGGCGTTGCCGCCGCGCAGGTCGGACACGGTGACCGTGTTGAGCTTGCCGGTCATGGTCTGGTCCTGGGCGCTCACCGAGACGTCGGACATGCGGATGCCGCCCGCCTGCTGGGTGATCGCCAGGGAGCCGGCGGTGATCGTGCCGTCCAGCTTCTGGGTCAGGTCGCCCGGCTGGGTCGGGTCGACCTTCTTGCGGACCAGCAGCTGCGCCTGGCCGCTGTTGCCCTCGGAGTCGGCCACCGCGAGGGTGTGCGCGCCGTTGGCGACGTTGTCGGCGAGCTTGACGTTGCCGGTCAGGTTGCCGGACGCGTCCACCGTGAGGGTGGAGGACGCGATCCCGGCAGCCGCGCCGTCCAGCGTCGCGGTCACCGCGCCGGGGGCGAACTTGCTTCCGGTCAGGGCCACTTCGCTACCCGGCTCGACCGCGGTCGAGGGCGCGTTCAGTACCGGCTTGTCGGCCGCGCCGACCTTGAGCGTGGCCGAGGGGGCGACCGTGTTCACCGGGTTGCACTTGGTCTCGGCGTCCAGGCCGAACGCCTTGGTGAAGGTCGAGTACAGGCCCGGGGTCAGCGTCACGTCGCCGGCCTGGGTCAGCTTGACCTTGCCGGTCATGTTGGTGAGCACCAGCTCCTGGCCCGGCAGGGTCTCCGGGTTGATCCGCTGCCCCTCGACCGCGACCGCTCCGGTCGCCGCGCCGCCCAGGGTGACGCTGCCCTTGGGCAGGGTGGAGTCCTTGTCCACCTTGCCGACCACGGGGATCTCCGGCGGCGCCTTCGGGTACGACTTCCAGGTCCAGGTGACGGTGACCTCCTCGCCGACGTCGTAGCGTGCCTTGGCGGGCGCCACCGACAGGTCGATCTTGAGGTCGCCGTCCGGGATCACCAGGTTCGGCACGATCTGGTTGACGCAGTGCGAGGTGTAGGTCACGTCGGCGGCGTTCGCGCCGGGCGCGAGGGCCACCATGCCGACGGTGCCGGCGATCGTCACCACGCCGAGCGAGGCGGCGAGTTGCCTGTTTGCCTTGAACATAGGGTGCGTTCCTTTTCTCGGATACCGCTCTGCCGGCGCCGGGGTGGGCGGGGCAGCCGAAACACCACGTCGCAGGACCGGGCGCGGGGGGCGGGACGCACACGCCCGCGCGGCCTCGACGGCGCATGCGCGTCCGGACGGGTGCCGTCGCGAAGTGCGGCCCCGCCGGTCGGTGGAACGTGTTGCAGAAATGATGCTTGATCATTCCGCTCCACCCGGTGTGCAAAGTCAAGGGATACGGCCGGAAAACCGGAAGGACGCCCTCCTCGTTCGAGCGAGGAGGGCGTCCCGGTGTCCGAGGGTGACTCAGCTCAGACTGAGCGTCAGATTTCCCGTGTAGGCCTCGGAGCGGGTTCCGCCCGGAAGGGACAGGCTCAGCAGGGCGTTGGCCTCGAACGCGCCGCCCGTGACGGCGCCGGTGCTCGGGTTCTGCCGACACAGCACCTCGGCGTCGCCGCCGACCGTGCCGGGCACGCCGGTGCCGACGGCGGCGGGCGGGCCCTCGACGGTGGTGCAGGCCGGGATCCAGGTGAGTCGTCGGGCCGGTACGACCTCACCGCCCTGGCCGATGAAGTCGCTGCTCTGCGCGGTCAGCGTCCAGCCGAGGGTGCTGCCGCGCCGGTCCTGGATGGTGACCGGGTTGAGCCGACCCTCCAACTCCTGTGTCGTGTCGCCGGGTCGGAACTCCGGCATGGTCACACCCGCCGAGTTCTGCCGCATGAACAGCGGCCCGGCGACGGCGTCGGCGGGGGTCTGCGGTACCTGTCCGGCGGGCGGGAGCGGGGGCACTCCGGGCGGGGGCGTGGTGCCCGCGCCCGGGATGCCCGCGCCCGGCGTGGCGCCGGTGCCGCCGAGGGTCGGGTCGCCGATCGCCCCGGCGGTGGGGCCGGTGGGCACGCCGCTCGGGAGCGGGGCGGACGGGGTGCCGCCGGAGCCGGCCGATCCGCCGGCGGACGGGTTGCCGGATCCGCCGGCGCCGCCCGGACCGCCGGTGCCGGGGCCCGAGGTCGGGGGCGTGCCGACCTGGATGCTCGTCGAGACGGGCAGTCGGTCGGGGTGTACGGGGGTGCAGGGCGAGTCCTGGATCAGGAACTGCTGGAGTACGTACGCCCCGGGGGCCAGGTCGATCCGGCCCTCGGTCGCGAGGGTGAACTTCCCGGTCAGGTCCGCGACCGGCAGGGGTTGCGCGGCGCCGACGCCCGGGTGTCGGGCGGGGCCGGTGAGTTCGATGTCGCCGACCTGGGCGTTGGAGAGCCTGACGGTGGCCTTGGGGGTCTCGACGTCGGGGAGGACCCCGGCCCACGCCCACGGGTTGCGCGGCGGCGCGGCCCAGTGCCAGGTGACGGTGACCTCCTCGCCCACCTTGTAGGTGCCCTGCTTCGGCGGCGACACGGAGAGCTCGACCTTCGGCTTCCAGGTGAAGACGGGTCCGCCGGCGAGTGGTGGTCGGCAGCTCACCTCGTGCTCCACGGGTGCCGCCTGTGCCGCGGGTGCGACCGCCGTGAGACCCGCCGCGCCGGCGACGAGGACGACCGCCGCCGGTATCGCGAGCAGCCTCCTGCGGGGTGGAACCATGTGCGGGACGCTCCTTTCCGGGCCGACCCCGGGCTCGATCGAACGTGGTCGTCGATGCCCGGGCCGGCTTGAAACGTGTTCCATATATGGGCCAAATGCCCATTGATTCGGCATGCCTGACGTGGTGTCAAGGGATCCGGGCGGGCTGTGTCGCGTTCGGGACGTGCCGGCTCACGGCCCTGGGCGGCGGCGGACCGAGGCGCCGAGGGCGGGGTCGGGGTCGGCCCGGCGCAGGGCGGGAAGTCGGCGGGTTCGTAAGGGTTTGGCAAGGCGTGTGTACGCGACACGTGTCGAATATGTGAGGTCATGTCAACCGTCTTGTCGACAGAGTGATTTCGCAGGTCGCGCGATATGGAACCGTGTCCGACGGATGCAGATTTTCTGCTTTTCGCTGTTGTCCGCTCATGCCACTTGTCGTACCGTCACCCGAAGATCTGACGTGACATCAAGTACTGGAACAGTCTCGATGTCTCCCGGATGCGCCGAGAAAGCCCCGCTCAGGGAACGCAAGGCGTGTCCCCACCGGTGCTTGCGCGGTCCGGTTTTCCCGCCCGGTCCGCGCCTCGAAAGGGGGAAGTCGGGTGTGGCGACCGCGTGTACCCGATGAGTCGGGGCGCGTGCCGGGCCGGTGCAGGCCGACCCGCCGAAACGGCCCTGCCGATCGCGTGTCGCTCCGGCCGTTTCGATCAGGACTTCTCGACGAGCAAGAGATCCCCCGAAGGGAGAACCACCGTATGGGCAGGCCCATTAAGCGAACAGCGGGTGGCTTGGCGGCGCTCGCCGTCATGGCGGGCGCCATGATGACTCTCGCGCCGCAGGCCGGCGCCGGGACATCGAACACGACGCTCAAGTGCGACTTCAGCGACCCGACGGTCAAGGCCGCCATGGGCGGCAAGGACTCGGTCACCGGCCCGCAGGCGTTCACCGTCACCGGTCCGGCAGAGGGCACCGCCGGCGCCCAGATCAAACTGAACATCGACCCGGGGGTCAGCCCGGCTTCCTCGCCGCTCGGCACCACGGTCAAGATCACCCCGACGGTGACCTTCACCGCCAAGTACGACGGCGGATCCGCCGTGCTCACCGCCGTGGGCGCGACGTTGGACCTGCCGCTCAAGGCCAACGCCGGGATCGACGTGCCCTCGTTCGCGGCCAACGTCGCGTTGCCCACGAAGGCCGCCGGCAAGGTGGACCTGCTGCCGAAGACCTTCGCGCTGAAGATCGACGTCGCCGATCCGAAGCTGACGCTGAACGTCCCGTGCGCGGTCACCGATGCCAGCCCCCAGCCCGCCTTCTCGGTCACCCTTCCGGCCGCGAGCACCACCGGGGGCAGCACCAGTTCGGGTTCGACCAGCTCCGGTTCGACCAGTTCCGGCTCCACCAGCTCCGGCTCGTCCTCGTCGAGTTCCACCAGCTCCACGGGAACCAGCACCTCGGGCACCACCGCCGGCAACGACTCGCTGGCCAAGACCGGTCCGATGGACGACGCGCTCTCGATGGGTCTGCTCGGCGGGACCGTCGGTCTGCTCGGCATCGGCGGCGTGCTGCTCGCGACCCGTCGGGTGCGCTCCTCGCGCAACGCCTGACCCGGACGCGGACGGTCGGCCTCCCGGCTCGGGAGGCCGACCGCGGCGCTTGCCGACGCTATTGACTCCGCGAGGCGATCGCGGGTGAATGGCTCGCCTGAATCTGTAACACGTTTCAGTTCACTGTGTGGGGTCCGTGTCCCGCAGGGGAATCGACGGACAGCGGGACGGCCGCCTCGGCCGTGTGCCACCGATCTCGAGCGAGGCGACCGCCCAGGTACGGCACCGGAGCGCCGGGCTCGTGGCAGTGCAGTGCTCCTCGGCACCCGCTCCGGTGTGGTGTTCGACCGCCCCGCCCCCGGTGGCGGTGGCAACCCCCAGAAGGGAGCAGCACCACATGTTCAAACCCAGCAGGAAGGTCACCGCGTCGTTCGGCGTCGCGATGATCGCGGGTACCGCGGGACTGGTCGCGGGTGCGCCGGCGGCGTCGGCCGCGTCGGTCAACCCGGACCTGACCTGCACCGAGCCGATCCTGCACTGGAACAAGTCCGGCAAGCAGACGTTCGACGTCACGCTCACGCCGGACACCGGCTCGGCACCGGGGACGGTGCAGGCCAAGATCGACGCGGGCGAGAACCCGTTGCGGACGGACACCCCGTTCAACGGCATCGGCTTCGTCGGCCAGTACACCTTCACCCTGAGCACCGGTGGCGAAGTAACCCTGACCGCACCGCAGTTCACCGCCGACATCAGTCCCACGAAGGGCATCGACCCGCCCGAGTTCACCGCCGACCTGGCCATTCCGCAGGCGGCGCCGGGGACCCGGATCGATCTGACGCTCAAGACCTTCGCGGTGGACGTCTACCTGCCCGGCAGCGCGAACAAGATCACCACCGCCACCTGCGCGGTGACCGGGAACAACGGCGTCGTCGCCTCGTACAAAGTCGCCGACGCCCCGCTCGACCCGACCCTGACCACCACCCCGGGACAGGTCAAGCCCGGCGACTCCCTCACCGTCGCCGGCGCGAACTGGCCCGCGGGTACGCCCACGGTCGCCCTGTGCGACGCCGGCGGCAACGCCTGTGACCCGGCCAAGGTCACCGGCGCGCTCACCGTCACGGACGGAGCGCTGGCCGGTACCGCGACCATCGGCGCGACGGTCGCGGACGGCTCGTACCAGCTCAAGGTCACCGTGGGCGACAAGTCCAAGACCTCGAACGTCACGGTCAAGGCGGACGTCCCGAGCAACCCGCGCAAGCTCACCCTGAACCCGACCCACGGGCCGGTCGGCACCAAGGTCACCGTCAACGGCGAGGGCTACACGCCCAACGCCGCCGTGTACGTGGTCCCGACCAACGCCGCCCACCAGCCGGACGTGCCCGGCATGGTGACGGCGACGGCGGGCGCGGACGGGAAGTTCACCGCCGAGGTCACGGTCACCAAGGCCGACACCACGCTGATCGCGGGGTCGGAGGACACCGCCGGCACGCTGTCCGCCGGCGCGCCGTTCACGGTCGACGGGGGCAACCCCCCGGCCGGCACGCTGAAGCAGGACCTCACCGGCTCGATCGCCGGCGGCGGCCTGACGATCTCCCAGGAGAACGGCGGGATCAAACTTTCCGACGTGACCCTCAACGGCACCCAGCAGAACATGACCGGCGCGCTGAACACGGTGACGGTCAAGGACTACCGCGGCGGCGCCACGGGTTGGACGCTGACCGGCGCGGTCACCGACTTCACCAACGGCTCCGGCGGCACCATCGCGGCGGACAAGTTCTCCTGGACACCGAAGATCACCCCGGGCGAGGGCTCGCCCAGCCAGGCCGTGGCCGGCAGCGCGGGTCCGATCGGCACGACCGGCGCCACCCTGGCCTCCGCACCCAACGCGGCGGTCACCGGCGGCACCTTCGCGGCCGACGCGGGTCTGAGCCTGGCGGTTCCGGCCTACCAGGCGCCCGGCAACTACAGCGCGACGCTCACCCTCTCCATCTCCTGACCGACATCTCCCGCCGGACACCATCGGCGGGAGACCCAGAACGGCCCGGAAACCGGGGGCCCTTGGGGTACGGACACCATCCGTGACCCACGGGCCGCCGGCGGCGGGCCGCTGCGGATCGACGCAGAGCGGAGGGTGGGGCGGGCAGCCGGCCCGTCCCGCCCACACCGCACTCGGACGATCCGCGCACGCGACACCCAGGCACACAGCGCGGGCCCTTCGGATCCGCTCCCGAAGCCGGCCCATTCGATCCGCGGCACACAGACCAGCTGGAGACACCGATGACGGGCACCCCGGCCCCACCGATCCGCCGACAAGGCGGACGTACCCGAACCCTGGCCACCCTGTTCGCGGTGCTGGCCACGCTGTTCGCGTCCCTGACACTGGTCGCCTCGGCGCCCGCGTCGGCGGCGGGCAACGGCGAGTGGTCGGTCGACCCGTACGTGCCGGACGGCACCAGCCAAAACGCCCGTCGCTACTTCTTCCTCGAAGGCGCCGCCGGCACCACCGTCCCCGACGTGGTGACCCTGCACAACACGAGCCAGGCGCCGCTGACGCTGAAGCTGTTCGGCGCGGACGCGTACAACACCGCGCGCGACGGCGGCTTCGCGCTGCGCACGGTCACCGACAAGCAGAAGGACGTCGGCACCTGGATCCAGGTGGCGCCGGAGAACCAGACGCTGACCCTGCAACCGGGGGAGAAGCGCCAGGTCCCGTTCAACATCGTCATCCCGCCGAACGCCACGCCCGGTGACCACCCCGGCGCCGTGGTCGCACTGAACACCGCGATCGAGGGCACCCAGCAGCAGGGGCAGATCAAGGTCAACATCCAGCGCCAGATCGGCGCCCGGGTGTACCTGCGCGTACAGGGCGACGCGCTGCCCGCGATGGACGTGCAAAAGGTCGAGGTCAAGCGCGACTCCGGCTTCCACGAGTTCTTCGGGTCGAGCAAGGCGACGATCACCTACCGGATCGTCAACCGGGGCAATGTGATCCTGCGGCCCAAATTCGACCTGAAGGTCGAGGGGCTGTTCGGCCGCAAGCTGATGGGCAAGACCGAGGAGGGCATCGAGATCCTGCCCGGCTCGACGGTGGAGAAGGTCGTCGAGTGGAAGGACGCGCCGCGCCTGGACCACGTCACGGTCAAGGTCGGCGCGGTGGCTCCGGACCAGAAGCTCGACGACTCGGCGAGCACCTCGTACACCGCCGCGCCGTGGCCGAGCCTGCTCACGCTGGCCGCGATCCTGATCCTCGCCGGTCTCGGCTGGGGCCTGTGGCGCAACGGACGCAAGGGCAAGGGCGGGGACCCGGCTGAGCCGAACGGGCCGGCGGGCCCGAACGACGATACGACGGTGCTGCCGCCGATTCCGGCCGCGCCCATGGCGTCCGCCGCACCGGGTGTGGCCGGGGCGTCGGAGCCGGTCGAACTCGCGAAGGCGGGGGCTTCGGACGCGGCGGAGGGTGCTGCGGGCGAAGGGGCAGCGAACGAGGCCGTCGCGGGCGCGACCGGGGCGAGTGCGGTCGAGGCCGCGCAGGCGGACGGTGCTGTGGCTGCTGCTGCGGACAAGCGGGACGAGGACGGGTCGGGCGACGAGAGCAAGGCCGTTGCGGCCGAATCGGCGTCGGTCGAGTCGGAGTCGGCCGAAGCGGGTTCGGACCCGGCGGTGGACGCGAAGGCGGCCGAGGGCACACCGGCCGATGGCGAGGCGGCTGCGGCCGATTCCTCCGATGACGCGCCGATCGCGGCCGAGGCGGCGACCCCCGTCGCGAAGCAGCCCGCCCAGGAGGCGGACAACGAGGCCGAACCCGACGGCGGCACAACAGCGGCCCGGGAGACCGAGGTCGCGGCCGGCGCGGAACCTGCCGGCTCCGAGGCGGCCCCCGAGACCGGGGCCGAGCCCGCGAAGCAGCCGGCCGCGTCCGGCTCCGCGACCGCCGCCGCGTCCGTACCCGTCGGGGACCGCGCGGACGCGTCGGTCGCCGAGGGCTCCGCCGACTCCGCGGGGGTCGGCCGTTGATCCTGGCCAACCGGGTCCGTCACGTGGTTCGAGTCGTCCGCCCCCGCGGGGCCGCGCTCGCGCTGATCGCCGTGTTGCTCATGGGCTGCGTAGCCCTGGGCGGCACGGCGCCCGCGCGTGCCGCCGACCCCCCGCCGCCGGGAGCGGGACCGAGCGCGTCGATCGACCCGGGCAAGGTCGCGGCCGGGGACAAGGTGTCGGTCGTCGGTGGCGACTGGACCCCCGGATCCCTGGTCCAGGCAAGCATCTGCGGCGAGAACGGCCTGCGCGGCACCGTCAACTGCGCCGCCGCCAGTGCCGCGAGCGGAACGGCCGACCCCGGCGGCAACATCTCGATCACGCTGACCGCCGCCGTCCCGCCGTCCCCCTGTCCGTGCGTGGTCCGGATCGCGGTGATCATGAACGGCCCGCCGAAGGACGCGAGCGTGCCGCTGGAGATCGACGGCGCGCCCTACGCCCCGCTGCCGGTGACGGTCAAGACGCCCGGCCGGCTGGTCTTCATCGACAGCGCCATGGTCGGCGAGGACTCGATCTTCACCTGGTTCGGCTCACCGGTGCAGCGCCGGTTCCGGATCGAGGTCGGCAACATGGGCCAGACCGCGATCATCAACCCGACCTTCCGAATCGGCTTCTACGAAGGCGTGTACGCCCCGACCTGGGAGAACTACGAGTCGCACGTCACCATCGCGCCCGGACAGCGCACCACCATCTCGCTCCCGGTGGAGCTGAACCCCCGCCAACACGGCACGTTCAGCTGGCGGGTGACCTACGACAACCAGATCGTGGACGAACAGGCCCTGGAGGTCGGCCGCCCCTGGGGCGTGTACATCTTCGGCGCGCTCCTGGTGATCGTGGTCCCGGTGGCGGCCTGGCGGCTGTTCGTGCGCGTCGTCGAACTGGTCGGCGAGCAGCGGGCCCGGCGCACCGGTGAGCGCGAGCGCGAAGTGGGCCTGCCCGAATCCTCGTTGCGCGCGACCAGGGCCGACAAGAACCGCACGTCGGACGGGGACGCGGCGGATGACGGCGCGTCGGATTCCCGTACGGCGAACCGACGCCCGGCCGGGACCGACGTCGAGCCGGTCGACCTGAGCAAGCGCCCGATGCGCTCGATGGTCGAGACGATGGCGATCGGCGGTCCGCTGTACGCGGATTCCGAGCCCGGCGGCGACGATCACCCCCGTGCCGGCGAGTCCGGGGGAGGGGATCGATGACCCCGCGACCCGGCAAGGGCGTCGGCGCCCTCGTCGCGATCACGGTCGTGGCGGGCACCGTGCTGGTGTTCCACTACGGCCCCGGCGGCGAGTTCGGGGCGTCGCGTACCGATGTCAGCGACCAGGCCGGACCGGGCGGCGGCGGTACGTTCCGCCCCGTGCCGACCGCCGGCACGGACACGAACTCCGTCCCGCCGAGCACCGGTTCGACCGGGACGGACCCGTCCGGCTCCGGCCCCGCCGGTAACGGCACGAGCGGCGGCGGAGGCGGCGCGACCGGCGGCACCGGTACAGGAGACCTCGACTGGGACACCAGGATCGAGCAACCCCGTACCCCCGACCGGGTGGACGGCAACGTCAACCCGGGCCCGCTGGCGGTCAGCACCCCGAACGCCGGGCAGAGCCGGCTCGTCGTGGACCGCAGCACCGGCACCGCCAAGGGCGCGCTGAACCCGATGCTCGTCCAGGACTTCCGCGGTTCGCGCAACGGGTGGACCCTCACCGGCGCGATGTCCGACTTCCGCGCGGAGGACGGTTCCCGGATCGAGGCGCACAACCTCGTCTGGGAGCCGTACTGCACGCCACACCCGGGGCGCGGCCCGTATCCCAGCTCGGCGAAGCCCGGAAACCGGACCCAGTCGAGCCGTACCGCGACCCTCTGCTCCACCTCGTCCTCACCGGGTGTCACAGGGGGTGAATTCGATGTCGGCGCGGATCTGACCCTGCGTCTGCCCGACCGCAACACGTCGGCCGAGAGCTATTCGGCGACTTTGACGCTCACGCTCAGCTGACCGAAACGACGGGGTGGGTCCCGCCCCGACGAAGGGAGCACAACCTGATGAGCAAGGCCAAGACAAGACTCGCCACCGCCGCCGTCGGCGGCATGTTGGTGGCGGGGGGCACGGGCATGATCGTGTTGGCACCCGCGGCACAGGCCGCTCCGGTCAAGGTCAACATGACCTGCAAGATCCCCTATCCGCCGAACTCGCCGGACGTCACCGACGACTTCAACATCTCGTTGGAGATGCCGACCGCCAAGACCGCGCCGGGCGGCGAGGCCACGGTCAAGGTGAGCATGGGCGCCACTCCGGTCAACGGGCCGGAGACCCTTCCCCAGCCGGTGTCCTTCGCCGCGACGTTCGACGCGAAGGCGTCGGGAGGTTCGACCCAGGACCTCAAGATCGTCGGGGAGGAGGGCAAGATCCAGGTCACCAAGGGTCAGCCGATCACGCTTCCCGACTTCAACGCGAAGATCAAGGTGCCGTCCGACGCCAAGGGCGACATCGACATCACGCCGACCAAGCTGGTGCTGAACGCCGCCGGCATCATCAACGTGCCCTGCACGGTGAACGGCACGCCGAAGCTCGGCACCCTCCCGGTGGACGGCGGCGCCATCCCCTCGACCTCGGCCTCGCCGTCGACCTCCGCTTCGCCGTCGACGTCCGCGTCTCCGTCGACCTCGACGTCCCCCTCGAACGAGCCGCCCGGTCCGCCGAACGGCAAGGAAGTGAACGTCGACTACACCTGCAAGACGGTGGTCGAGGACTTCCCGGTCGAGATCCCGGACACGACGGCGACCTACGGGGTGACCGTCACCGTGCCCGGCACCGCCTCGAAGGGCGCCAAGCTGGACATCTCGGCCTCGTTCAAGGACAACCTGGTCGGCAAGGCGCCGTCGAGCCTGCCCGGCAGCGACATCGACCTCAAGTTCGTGCCCACGATCACCATCGACGTGGCGCAGGGCTCGACCAAGGCACCGCTGGAGCTGGTCGGCCCGGAGAAGGCGGTCAAGGTCAACGGGGGCGACCCGCTGAAGGTGGACGGGCCGATCACCGGCAAGTTCGACGTGTGGGGCGGCGGCGACTACACCTTCACGCCGGGCCAGTTGAAGATCGCGACCAAGGCGTCGCTGGGCTCCATCAACGCCAAGTCCACCACCACCTGCACGGTCACCCACACCGACGTCTCGGCCACCCTCAAGGCCAAGGGTGACGCCGGCACCCCGCCGCCCACGCTGACCCAGTCCCCCTCGGGCAACGTCGGCACCAACGGCGGCAGCAGCTCCACCGGCGGCAGCACCGGCGACCTCGCGCACACCGGTGCCTCCGGCGGCGGCATGACCGCGTTCGCGATGGCGGCCGGCACCGCCGTGCTCGCGGCGATCGCGCTGATGTTGTTCGTGCCCTACCGTCGTCGGATCCGCAACCAGGTCTGACGGCCGGTCGGTTCCGGGCACCACGACCGAATCCGGCCCGAACCGAAACCGCATGCGAAGGGTCCCCTTGCCGGTCCTCACCCGGCCGGGGGACCCTTCGGCCATATCCCGCCCCGACTTCCGCTCCGCCCCGACTCCCGCCCGACTCCCGTTCGTCGCCCACGAGAAGGAACGCGACCCCCGATGGCTCTCTCGGCTTCACGCCCGGCCGGCGCCGCCCTCGCCCTGGCCTGCGCGGTCGGCCCGGTGCTCGCGCTCGCCGCGCCCGCCGCGGCGGAACCGCTGACCGTGCCGGTGCACTGCGTCATCCCGCTGGACCAGCCCGCCGTGGACGGTCCGCAGCAGATCTCCCTCGACGGCCCGACCGATCCGATCCGCCCGGGCGAGAAGGCGCGGATCAAGGTCACCCTCGGCGGCAGCCCCGCCA
The DNA here is from genome assembly GCF_051903075.1 of Embleya australiensis. Lineage (NCBI taxonomy): Bacteria > Bacillati > Actinomycetota > Actinomycetes > Kitasatosporales > Streptomycetaceae > Embleya > Embleya australiensis. The sequence continues at coordinate 2,939,097 of NZ_CP182422.1, read as the reverse complement.
CCAGCCCGCTGCCGTTCCCCGGCACCCCGCTGACCCCGTCGATCCAGCTCGTCCTCTCCGGCGGCGCGAGCGGCGAACTCACCCTCCAGGGCCCGAAGATGCGCGTGGACATCCCCGGTACGCCCGCGCTGATCGTGGTGCCGCCGTACGAGGGCGAGATCACCGTGCCGCTCGACGCCAAGGGTGACGTCCGGATCGCCCCCGGCAAGATGGTCACCACCACCGCGATCTTCGGCGACCAGATCACCACGTGCTTCCCGACCGCGCCCGCGCCGCCCGCGATGACGCTGCGGGTCGACCTCCAGGGAGCGGCCCCCGACGGCCCCTCCGGCGCCCCGGGCGACCCGACGGCCGGAGCACCCCCGGCATCGGGCCAGGCGCCGGCCCAGACCCCGTCGGGGGGTACGCAGGACCCGACCGCGAGCGCGGCGCGCAGCCCCGACGCGATGGTCGAGAGCCGGGGCGGCGACGACGGCGAGATCTCCGGCGGAGCGATCATCTGGATCGTCGCCGGCGGGCTGATCCTGCTGATGGCCGCGTCCACGATGGTCTTCTCCTGGCGTCGCCACAAAGACGACGAATGGTGAGGTGAACGCCGCCTTCCGGGCACTGGTCCGCCGACCTCCGGTCGGCGAAAAATGCCCGCCGATCCCGGGCTCCTCCGGTCCGCTCGTACGGAGCTCGTCAACGTGGCGCCCCCGCGTCAGTAACATCAAGGTCATGACCCGCGTACTGCTCGCCGAGGACGACGCATCCATCTCCGAACCACTCGCGCGTGCGTTGCGCCGAGAGGGCTACGAGGTCGAGGTGCGCGAGGACGGCCCAAGCGCTCTCGAATGCGCCGCGCAGAGTGGGGTGGACCTGCTCGTCCTCGACCTCGGTCTGCCCGGCATGGACGGCCTGGAGGTGTGCCGGCGGCTGCGCGCCGAGGGGCACGGCTTCCCGGTGCTCGTCCTGACCGCGCGCGCCGACGAAGTGGACACCGTGGTCGGCCTCGACGCCGGTGCCGACGACTACGTCACCAAGCCCTTCCGGCTCGCCGAACTGCTCGCGCGCGTGCGCGCGCTGCTGCGGCGCGGCGCGGCCGACGTCGGCCAGGGTGTGCACGGCGTGCGGATCGACGTCGACTCGCACCGCGCCTGGATCGGCGAGGAGGAGCTCCAGCTCACCGCCAAGGAGTTCGACCTGCTGCGCGTGCTCGTGCGCGACGCGGGCCGGGTGGTCACCCGCGACCAGCTGATGCGCGAGGTCTGGGACACCACCTGGTGGAGCTCCACCAAGACGCTCGACATGCACATCTCCTGGTTGCGCAAGAAGCTCGGCGACGACGCGGGCAACCCCCGCTACATCACCACCGTGCGCGGCGTGGGCTTCCGCTTCGAGAAGAGCTGAGCCGGAGCCGGGCCGACCTCGCGCGAGCCGACCTCGAAAAGCTGACGGGATCCACCTTGCGTCGCAGGCTCATCAACACCACGCTCGGCGTGGTCCTGGTCGTCGTGGCCGTACTCGGCGTGCCGTTGGCGTTCGTCGAGACGCACGCGATCGAGAACACCGCGGGCGACAGCCTCAAGGCCGAGGCCGCCCGCATCCTGGAGGTCGTCGAACTGCGGATGGCCTCCGGCGAGCACTCCGACGCCGCGCTGCTGCGCCGCCAGGTCGAGCCGCATCGCTACGCGATCGTGCGGCTGCCGGGCGATCCTCCGCTGGTGATCGGCGACAAGCCGAGCGGCCGGGTCTTCGAGAAGACCATGCCCGGCGAGATGGGCGACTCGGTCACCGTCGGCGAGCCGCGCGAGCGGGTGACCACCAAGATCCGCGAATCGCTGCTGCTGATCCTGGGCGTGGCGCTGCTCGCGGTCGCGGCCGCCGCCGCCCTCGCGGTCTGGCAGGCCCGCCGCCTGGCCCGCCCGCTGACCGACCTGGCCGAGACCGCCGAGCGCTTGGGCTCGGGCGACCCCAGGCCCCGACACCGCCGCTACGGCGTGCCGGAGCTGGACCGGGTCGCCGAGGTGCTGGACCAGAGCGCCGAGCGGATCGCCAGGATGCTCACCGCCGAGCGCCGGCTGGCCGCCGACGCCTCGCATCAGCTGCGCACCCCGCTGACCGCGCTGTCCATGCGCCTCGAGGAGATCATCGCCACCGAGGACCCGGAGATCGTCAAGGAAGAGGCGGCGATCGCGCTCTCCCAGGTCGAGCGGCTGACCGACGTGGTGCAGCGGCTGCTGACCAGCAGTCGGCGCGGCACCGGCGGGCGCGACCCGCGCAACATGTCCGCGGTCACCGTCCGGGTGGACGACGTGATCCAGCAGCAGATCGACGAGTGGCGGCCCAACTTCCGCGAGGCCCGCCGCAGCATCCGGGTCGAGGGCGAGCGCGGGCTGACCGCGGTGGCCACGCCGGGCGCGTTGTCCCAGGTGCTGGCCACGCTGGTGGAGAACACGCTGATGCACGGCGCGGGCGCGGTGAACATCCGGACCCGGATCACCGGGACGTCCGTGGTGGTCGAGGTGGAGGACGAGGGCACGGGCGTGCCCGACGAGCTGGGTGCGCGGGTGTTCGAGCGGGCGGTCAGCGGCCACAACTCGACCGGCCTGGGGCTCGCGGTGGCCCGGGATCTGGCCGAGGCCGACGGGGGGCGGTTGGAGCTGCTCCAGCAGCGGCCGCCGGTGTTCGCGGTGTTCCTGGCGGCCCACCCGGAGGAAGGGCACGGCTGACGGTTCGTCGCGTCGTGGTCGGAGGCGGTGAGCGGGGGAGGTGCGGGCCGGTTCAGGCCCGGGAGGTCTTGCTCTCGTCCTCGACCAGCCGCGCGGCCTCGGTGTCCAGTCGGGTGCCGGCGGGTCCCGCCGGCCGATCGTCCGCGTCCTCGTCGCCCGGCGGCGCGACCACCCGGACCGGCTTGCGGTCGATCTCGTGGGTGCCGGTGAACACCCACGTGCGATACGACCAGAACCGGAACAGGGTGCCGAGCGGCAGGCCGACCGCGTACTTCGCGATGTTGTCCGCGAGCAGCGAGGTGTGGCCGAGCCAGTAGTGCGAGATCGCCACGGTGCCGGCCTCGATCGCCATGCCGACCCCGCTGAACACCATGAACAGCACGAACTCGCGCCGACTGTCGTCGGAGGTGCGGTGCCGGAAGGCCCAGTAGCGGTTGCCGAGATAGTTCACCACGATCGCGACGGCCGTCGAGATCACCGACGAGCGCACCGAGGCCAGGCCCAGGTGGTCACGACACAGGTTGAACACGATCACGTTCACGACCACGCCGAACCCGCCGACGGCGCCGAACTTCAGCGTTTCGCGCAGCAGGTGTCCGACCCGGTCGTACCAATTCCGGAGCGCCTTCACGACATGCCACCTTCGGCGACCGGTACGGGGTCCGGCCGTTTGTGCTTGAACACCCACGTGCGGAATGCCCAGAAGCGAAACAGCGTGCCGAGAGCCATACCGACGATGTTCGCCGAGATGTTGTCGGCGAGCTTGCTCTCGTAGCCCATCAGGGTGTGCGACACGAACACGCTCGACGCCTGGATGCCCGCGGCGATCGCGCTGAACACGAAGAAGAGCGTGTACTCGCGCCCGACGCCGGTGCGATCCCGATGCCGATAGGTCCAGTATCGGTTACCGACGTACGCGACGATCGTCGCCGGGATCGAGGACGTGATCTTCGCGCCGACCCCGCCCATCCCCAGGGACAGGCACAGGTTGAACACGAGGACGTCCACCGCGTAGGCCAGGCCGCCCGCCACGAGGAACTGGGTGACCTCGGAGCGCACCCGGGCGATCCGGCTCGCCGGCGGCCCGGCGGCTCCCTCGGACAGGGCGTCGACGGGCGAAGGCACGGACGCTCCTCTGGCACCACGGGTGCTACCGACTCGACGACTCACTCGACGAGGGTAGCCGTCGCGGCCGTTCGACATCGGCGCCCGGTCTCCCTCCCGTCGCACACTCTTTACCGGAACATCCCGCGTCACCTGTGGCGCGGGTCCCCCTGGAGCGTTCCGGAGCACCGACGAACACCGGGGCGGCGGCGCGCGTGGCGCGGCGTCGTGCCGCCGCGACCGGCTTCGCGCCGCCCGGCGCCGCGAGCGTCGGCGGCGGGTCGGTACCCTTCCCCCGTGACGTTCCCAGTCGTCGGCATGGTCGGCGGCGGCCAGCTCGCCCGCATGACGCACCAGGCCGCAATCCCGCTCGGCGCCCGCTTTCGCGTACTCGCCGCATCCCCGTCCGAATCCGCGGCCCAGGTGGTCGGCGACGTCGTGCTCGGCAGCGAGGACGATCTCGCCGACCTGCGCCGCTTCGCGCAGGACTGCGCCGTGGTCACCTTCGACCACGAGCAGGTACCCACCGCGCTCCTGGAGGCCCTGGAGGCCGACGGGGTCGCCGTGCGGCCGAGTTCGCGCGCGCTCGTGCACGCCCAGGACAAGGGCGTGATGCGGGCCAGGCTGGCCGAGATCGGCGTACCGTGCCCGCGCAACCGGATCGTGGCCGACCCGGCGGAGGTCGCGGCGTTCGCGGCCGAGGTGGGCGGCTGGCCGGTGGTGCTCAAGACCACGCGCGGCGGCTACGACGGCAAGGGCGTGTGGATCGTCCGGGACGAGGACGAGGCCGCCGTGCCGTTCGCGGCCGGGGTGCCGGTGCTGGCCGAGGAGAAGGTGGACTTCACCCGCGAGCTGGCGGCCTGCGTGGTGCGCTCGCCGCACGGCCAGGCGGTGGCCTACCCCGTGGTCGAGTCGATCCAGGTGGACGGGGTCTGCCGCGAGGTGATCGCGCCCGCGCCCGACCTGAGCGAGGAGCGGGCGGTCGAGGCCCAGCGGATCGCGCTGTCCATCGCGGGCGAGCTGGACGTCACCGGGCACCTGGCGGTCGAGCTGTTCGAGACCGCCGACGGCCGGATCCTGGTCAACGAGCTGGCCATGCGTCCGCACAACAGCGGCCACTGGAGCATCGACGGCGCGGTCACCTCGCAGTTCGAGAACCACCTGCGCGCGGTGCTCGACCTGCCGCTGGGCGACCCGCGCGCCCGGGCGCCGTGGACGGTGATGGTCAACGTGCTCGGCGGCGACTACCCCGACATGTACCGCCCGTACCTGCACGTGATGGCCCGCGATCCCGGGGTCAAGGTGCACATGTACGGCAAGGACGTGAAGCCCGGCCGCAAGGTCGGACACGTCACCGTGTGCGGCGACGACCTGGCCGACGTGCGCGAGCGCGCCCGGCACGCCGCCGACTACCTCCGAGGGGACATCACCGAATGAGCACGCAGCCCGACGTCGGCATCGTCATGGGGTCCGACTCGGACTGGCCGGTGATGGAACTCGCCGCGCAGGTCATGGACGAGTTCGGGATCGGCTACGAGGCCGACGTGGTCTCCGCGCACCGAATGCCGCAGGAGATGATCGCGTACGGCACCGAGGCCGCCGGGCGCGGCCTGAAGGTGATCATCGCCGGCGCGGGCGGCGCCGCGCACCTGCCCGGGATGCTGGCCTCGGTCACCCCGCTGCCGGTGATCGGCGTACCGGTGCCGCTGAAGTACCTGGACGGCATGGACTCGCTGCTGTCCATCGTGCAGATGCCGGCCGGTGTGCCGGTGGCGACCGTCTCGATCGGCGGAGCGCGCAACGCGGGGTTGCTGGCGGTGCGGATCCTGGCCGCGCACGATCCGGCGCTGCTGGCCCGGATGGGCGAGTTCCAGGCGGAGCTGAAGGCGCAGGCGACCGAGAAGGGGCGCAAGCTGCGGGAGCGGGTCGGGTCGTAGGGGGCGTTGGCCGGCTGTAGTCGGTCCCGGCCGGGTCGTGGCCGTCCACCGGGGCCGAGCGGGTGCTCGGGCCCCGGTGGCGTGCGGCTCAGGCCGGGCTCGGGCCCGTACCCGTGCTTGCGCTTGTGCTTGTGCTTGTGCTTGTGCTCGTCATGGTGATGCGCTGGAGCTCCACCGCCGAGCAGCGGTCCATCACCATGTCCAGGCCCGCGTCGCGGACCCGCTGGTAGGCACGCTCGTCGATCACGTCCAACTGGAACCAGACGGCCTTCGCGCCGATCTTGACGGCCTGGTCGGCGATCTCGCCGGCCTGTTCCGAGTTCACGAACACGTCGACCACGTCGACCGGGAACGGGATCTCGGCGAGCGTGGCGTAGCCCGGCTCGCCGTGCACCGTCTCCGCCTTGGGATGCACGGGCACAACGCGCTTTCCCCACTGACGGAGGAACGCGGCTACTCCGTATGCGGCGCGGTGGGAGTTGGTGCTGAGCCCCACCACCGCCCAGGTGTGCGTGTCGAGGATCCGTCGGATCGTGGCCTCGTCGCCGTAAGGCATGCTGATGACCTCGCAGTCTTGTCTCGCTGCTCGCGGTGCCCCCCGACAGACGGACGGCGCGGCGCCGTCGGCCCGGTGAGTGTGCCCCCGGGGCGGGCCGGCTACTCAGGGGCGACCGAGAGCCCGGTACGTCCATCCTGCGCCGCGCCAGCGCACCGGGTCGAGGGCATTGCGCCCGTCGAGTACACGACGTTCGGCGACGATCTCGCCCAGCTCGGCCGGATCCATCTCGCGGAACTCCGCCCACTCGGTCAGATGCAGCACCACGTGGGCGCCGCGGGCCGCGTCGAAGGCGGTCTCCGCGAAGGTCAGGCCCGGATACATCTTGCGGGCGTTGTCCATCGCCTTGGGGTCGTACACGGTCACCTCACCGCCCTGGAGCTGCACCTGGGCGGCGACGTTGAGCGCGGGTGAGTCGCGGATGTCGTCGGAGTTCGGCTTGAAGGCCGCCCCGAACACGGCGACCCGACGGCCCAGGAAGCTGCCGTCGCACTGCTCCCGGGCGAGGTCGACCATCCGGAAGCGGCGGCGCATGTTGATCGCGTCCACCTCGCGCAGGAAGGTGAGCGCCTGGTCGGCGCCCAGCTCGCCGGCCCGGGCCATGAAGGCGCGGATGTCCTTGGGCAGGCAACCGCCGCCGAAGCCGAGCCCGGCCTTGAGGAAACGGCCGTTGATCCGGGGGTCGAAGGCGAGCGCCTCGGACAACTGCTCGACGTCGGCGCCGGCCGCCTCGCAGACCTCGGCCATCGCGTTGATGAAGGAGATCTTGGTGGCCAGGAACGAGTTGGCGGCGGTCTTGACCAGCTCAGAGGTGGCGAAGTCGGTCACCACGAGCGGCACACCCTCGTCGAGCAGGGTCGCGTACACCTCGCGCAGCCGGTCCTCGGCCGCCTGCGAGCGCACGCCGATCACGAGCCGGTCCGGGTGCAGGGTGTCCCGGACGGCGAAGCCCTCGCGCAGGAACTCGGGGTTCCAGGCAAGCTCGGCCGCGGCGCCCGCGGGGGCCAGCTCTGCGATCCGGCTCGCCAGCCGATCGGCGGTGCCGACCGGGACGGTGGACTTGCCGACCACCAGGCAGGGCCGCTCCAGGAGCGGGGCGAGCGCGGTCACGGCGGCGTCGACGTAGGACACGTCGGCGGCGAACTCGCCCTTGCGCTGCGGCGTGTTCACGCAGACGAAGTGCACGTCGCCGAACGCGGCCAGCTCGGCGATGTCGGTGGTGAAGCGCAGCCGGCCGGAGGCGACGTGCGGGGCCATCAGCTCCTCCAGGTCCGGCTCCCAGAAGGGGATCCGGCCGCTCGCGAGGGTGGCCACCTTGTCCGGGTCCACATCCATCCCCAGGACCTCGAAGCCGAGTTCGGCCATGCACGCGGCGTGCGTGGCGCCCAGGTAGCCGGTACCGATGACCGTGATGCGGGGTGCCACGTACGTCACCTGACTTCTTCGTCGGAGGAATGGGTGGGATCCGGATCGAATCTGGATCGTATCGGCCGGGCCCGGGGCACCGTCGCCGAACCGTGGCCGTCCCGATGCGAGGGTCGGCGGGGTGCGGCTGAATAATTGTGGACGTCCATGTTGTTTACTGAGCGGTAATAAAACAGGTACCCCCCGCAGCCCGTAGCCCTTCAGTCCCAGAGGGCACCTTCAGTCCCGAGAGGTAGGCACCCGTGGCCGGACGTAAAGACTTCGACCTGTTCCGCGTCTCCGAGGAGCACGACATGCTCCGCGAGTCGGTCCGCGCGCTCGCCGAGGCGAAGATCGCCCCGTTCGCGGCAGAGGTCGACGAGCGGTCGCGCTTTCCCCAGGAAGCGCTCGACGCGCTCACCGCGAACGATCTCCATGCGGTCCACGTCCCCGAGGAGTACGGCGGCGCGGGCGCCGACGCGCTCGCCACCGTGATCGTGATCGAGGAGGTCGCCCGGGTGTGCGCGTCCTCGTCGCTGATCCCGGCGGTGAACAAGCTGGGCAGCATGCCGGTGATGTTGTCCGGGTCCGAGGACCTGAAGCGGCGCTACCTCGGCGCCGTCGCGCGCGGCGACGGCATGTTCTCCTACTGCCTGTCCGAGCCGGAGGCCGGTTCGGACGCGGCGGCCATGAAGACCCGCGCGGTGCGCGACGGCGACTCGTGGGTGCTCAACGGGGTCAAGCGCTGGATCACCAACGCGGGCGTGTCCGAGTTCTACACGGTGATGGCCGTGACCGACCCGGAAAAGCGCTCCAAGGGCATCTCGGCGTTCGTGGTGGAGAAGTCGGACGAGGGTGTCTCGTTCGGCGCTCCGGAGAAGAAGCTCGGGATCAAGGGCTCGCCGACGCGCGAGGTCTACCTCGACAACGTACGCATCCCGGCCGACCGGATCATCGGCGAGGAGGGCACGGGCTTCGCCACCGCGATGAAGACGCTCGACCACACGCGCGTGACGATCGCGGCGCAGGCGCTGGGCATCGCGCAGGGCGCGCTGGACTACGCCAAGGGGTACGTGCAGGAGCGGAAGCAGTTCGGCAAGCCGATCGCCGACTTCCAGGGCATCCAGTTCATGCTCGCGGACATGGCGATGAAGCTGGAGGCGGCCCGGCAGCTCACCTACGCGGCGGCGGCCAAGTCGGAGCGCGGCGACGCGGACCTGACCTTCCACGGCGCCGCGGCCAAGTGCTTCGCGTCGGACGCGGCGATGGAGATCACGGTCGACGCGGTGCAGTTGCTCGGTGGATACGGCTACACACGTGACTACCCGCTGGAGCGCATGATGCGTGACGCGAAGATCACGCAGATTTATGAGGGCACGAATCAGGTGCAGCGGATCGTGATGGCGAGGAACCTGCCGAAGTAGGCGGCCCGTTCGACGCGTCGTGGGGTATCGCGCTCCCCGCCGAGGGGTCTCGGCGGGGAGCGCGGCGGTTCAGCCCCCGGACGTCGCGAGTCGGCGACACCCCTGGCCGCTGATCCACAACGAGCCCTCGACCCAGCCCTGCTCGCAGCGCCAGGCATTGCGAGCCTGGTCGGTCACGACGAAGTCGGAGACAGGGCCCCAGCGGTCGGTGTTGCACGAGTTGGCGAAGAGGTTGGGCAGGTCGGGGGATACCGACGCGCACTGGAAGACCTCGCCGGCCCGGGCGGGGGCGGCCGAAGCGGCGGTGGTGGTGATGCCGGCGAGCAGGGCGACGAGCACTCCGGCGCCGCGGATGCCGAGCCGACGCGGGGTGATTCCGGGCTGGGCCATGTCTTCTCCTTCGTGGGACTCCGGCGCACGTACGTGGCGCCGGACGACCGACCGGAGCGCGGGCACGCGCCGGGATATCGGCCATGCCAATACCATCCGGATGGTTTCCCGATGGAGGCGGATTGCGGCCGAATCCTCCGAAGGAGTGAACGGGCACACGACACGGCCCCCGCCGGGATGTCTCGGCGGGGGCCGTGTCGTTCGGGGCGGGGGGCTGTCAGCCGACGTGGACGGCCGGGGCCGTCGCGGCCCGGTCGGTCTCCGGGGCGGCGGTGTTGCCGGCGACGACGGTCGTGGGCGGAGTGCGGATCACCAGCATGGCGATGATCGCCGAGGCCGCGAGCAGGACCGTCCCCACCGTGAATGCCAGGTGGAAGCCGCCGGTCAGGGCCTCGGCGGCGGACTTGCCCTGCCCCGCGAGGGTGTCGGTGCGGGAGGTGGAGAGGGTGTTCAGGAGCGCTACGCCGAGGGCCCCGCCGATCTGCTGGGTCGTGTTGAACAGGCCGGAGACGACGCCCGCCTCCTCGGGCCGGGCACCGGACATCGCCAGCGTGGCGAGTGCGGGCAGGACCAGGCCGCCGCCACCGATCAGGACGAACACCGGGAGCAGGTCGATCAGGTACGAGCCGTCGACCGGGACGCGCGCCAGGTAGGCCATGCCGGCGGTGAGCATGAGCAGGCCGGCGACCAGCACGTTCCGGGCGCCGAAGCGGCCGATGACGCGGGCGGAGACGCCGAGGGAGACGACGCCGATGGCGAGCGCGGTCGGGAACATCGCCCAGCCGGTCTTGGCCGCCCCGAAGCCGAGGACGTGCTGCATGTACAGGACGACCAGCACCTGGAAGCCGAACATGGCCGCGATCGTGAGCACTTGGAGGACGTTCGCGCCGCTCACGTTGCGGGAGCGGAAGGTGCGCAGCGGCAGCAGCGGCGCCGCGACCCGGGCCTGGCGGAGCGTGAACAGCGCCAGCAGCCCGAACGAACCGGCCAGCAGCGCCCAGGTCTTGGCCGAGTCCCACCCGTACGCCTCGGCCTTCACCACGGCGTACACCAGCAACATCAGCCCGCCGGTGACCAGGACGGCCCCGACGATGTCGGCCCTGCCACGAGCGCCGGAGGCGGGGGTGTCGGCATCCAGGACGCGTGTCGCCAGGACCAGCGTGACGACGCCGATCGGGAGGTTGACCAGGAAGATCCAGTGCCAGTTCGCCGCCTCGGTGAGCACACCGCCGAGCACCAGGCCCAGGGACGCGCCCGCAGCGCCGATGAAGCTGAACGCGCCGATGGCCTTGCCCTGTTCGGCGGGTTCGGGATAGAGCGTGACGATCATCCCGAGGCTGACGGCGGACGCCATCGCGCCGCCGGCGCCCTGCAGGAACCGCGCCGCGAGCAGCATCTCGGGGCCGGTGGCCACGCCGCACAGCAGCGACGCGACGGTGAAGACGGCGAGCCCGGCGAGGAACATGCGCTTGCGCCCGAAGAGGTCGCCGAGCCGTCCGGCGAGGAGCAGCAGGCCGCCGAAGGCGATCATGTAGATGTTCATGACCCAGGCGAGATCGGCCGACGAGAACCCGAGGTCCGCGCCGATCGAGGTGAGCGCGACGGTCACGATCGTGCCGTCCAGGATCACCATCAGCATGCCCGCGCACAGCAGCGTGAGAGCGAGGCCGCGCGGATACGTGCGCGGTTCGCGCGGTGGCGTCTTTGCGGTGACCGGCAGTGCCATGGCTCTGTCTCTCCTCGTATGGTCCGGCGGCCCGGGCGGCTCGGCCCGGCTCTGCGCCGGGTGTTCGTCCGGCGGCAGGAGAGACGTTAGCAGATAGTTTTGTTATAGACGATATGCATCGGACTTATTTCGAACGGGACGATGGGTGGGTCGGGTCGGGTCGGGTCCGGTCGGGTCGGGTCGGCAGCGGGCGCGCCGGCCGCCGACTTGATGCCTGGCTCCGATGACCGGAACTCCGCGTGGGCCGGCGCGTTTCCGGCGCCGTTGGCGTGGGGGGCTCCGAGATTGAGGGTTCCCGGCGAGACGCGCGCTTTGCTTGGCGGAAGAGCGGCCGGCAGCGGTAGCGGGGAGGGAGGGCGGCGCGGTTGAGCCGGCCGGTGAGTCTTCCCGAGTGGGTCGGGTGCTTTCGGCGGGCGTTGCGTCTTGGTCGGGCGGTGCCGGTGTGGGGGCGGTCAGAGTCGCCGGGCGGGCCGCCGCCGGCGTGCGGGGCTCCGAGGCCCGGGGCTCCCGGTGAGATGCGCGCTTTGCTCGGCGGAAAACCGGCCGGCAGCAGCGGGCAGGGAGGCGGTGCGGTTGCGTTCGCCGGTGAGTCTTCCCGAGTGGGTCGGGCGTGTGCGGCGAGAATTGCGCCTCGGCTGGGTGGTGCCGGTGCGGGGCCGGTCAGAGTCGCCGGGCCGGCCGCCGCCGGCGTGCGGGGCCCCGAGGCCTGAGGCTCCCGACGAGGCGCGGGCGTTGCTCGGCAGAAAAACCGGCCGGCAGCGGCGGGCAGGAGGGGCTCTGGTCGATTTTGCCGAGGTGCCTTTTCGGGTGGGTCGGGTGTTTGCGGCGGGCGTTGCGTCTTGGTCGGGTGGTGCCGGTGCGGGGCCGGTCAGAGTCGGTGGTGGGCCGCCGCCAGCGTGCGGGGCTTCGAGGCCCGGGGCTCGCGGCGAGATGCGCGCTTCACTCGGCGGAAAACCAGCCGGCAGCAGCGGTAGGAGGGGGCTCGGGTCGAGTCTGCCGAGGTGCTTTCCCGAGTGGGTCGGGTGCTTTCGGCGGGGCTTGCGCCTTGGTTGCCAAGGGTCGGGGCCGGTCAGAGTCGCCGAGCAGGCCGCCGCCAGCGTGCGGGGCTCCGAGACTGGGGGCTCCCGCCGGCACGCGCGCTTTGCTCGGTGGAAAACCGGCCGGCAGCGGCGGGGAGGGAGAGGGGTCGGGTCGGGTTTGCCAGGGGCCTTTGCGAGTGGATTTGGAGTGCTTCGGGAGGGGCTGGGGTTCGAAACCGGATCGCGATGGGTGGTTCGAAGCCTTGAGCTTCGGTGACCTGCGGTTTTGCGTGGTCGGGGCGGAGAATCGGGTGTCGAGTGCCGGTTTCGTGCGCCTGGGGCTCCTCGACGGCGTAGGAGAGACCGAAACTGCCCGGTCGAGTCGGTTTCGCGCGCTTCGCCCTCACGCAGACCGGCGAGGACGACCGAAACTGCCCAGTGGGGACCCGTGGGGGCCGAAACCGGATCCCGAGGCACCCGAAACGGCTCTCCTTCTGCTCCGACCTGCGATTTTCTCTCGCTTCGGCGCCGCGACACCCAACGCCGTCCGGTTTCGTGAGCCATCGTCACTCACATGCCCACCGCACACCGAAACGCCCCGACCCACTCGGAAAGGCCCCCGGCAAACCCGACCCGACCCCTCTCCCTCCCCGCCGCTGCCAGCCGGTTTTCCACCGAGCAAAGCGCAGCTCTCGTCGGGAGCCCTCAGTCTCGGAGCCCCGCACGCTGGCGGCGGCCGACCCGGCGACTCTGACCGGCCCCGACCCTCGGCAACCAAGGCGCAAGCCCCGCCGAAAGCACCCGACCCACTCGGGAAAGCACCTCGGCAGACTCGACCCGAGCCCCCTCCTGCCCGCTGCTGCCGGCTGGTTTTCCGCCGAGCAAAAGCCCACGCCTCGCCGCGAACCCCGGTCTTGGAGCCCCGCACGCCGGCGGCGGCCGGCTCGGCGACTCTGACCGGCCCCGACCCTTGGCAACCAAGGCGCAAGCCCCGCCGAAAGCACCCGACCCACTCGGGAAGGCTCACCGGCCGGCTCAACCGCACCGCCTTCCTGCCCGCTGCTGCCTGCCGGTTTTCCGCCGAGCAAGCGCGCGTCTCGTCGGGAGCCCCGGGCCTCGTAGCCCCGCACGCCGGCAGCGGCCCACCCCGGCGACTCTGGTCCGCCCCGCACCGGGACGTCGCAACCAAAGTGCAACGTCCGGCGGTGCTCTCGGCTTTGCTTCGGTTGATGGAATGACGTTGTTGTTCGGCCTCGTGTGGCTTGAGGGTCGGATGCACGGTGATCCCTGGTTGGAACCCGCCCGCCCCGTTCTGAAGGGGTAAAGGTGTGGTCAGTCGTGGGCGAGGCCGGATTCGATGCGGTCGGCCGGGTTGGGGAGGTGGGCTCGCCAGTCGGTGGGGAGGGGGTGGGGTGGTGCGGCGCCGGTTAGGAAGCGGATCGCGCTTGTGATGCCGGGTCTGCGCTTGATCGCGGTTCGCAACCATCCCGCGAGCGAGTGGAGTTGGCGGTTGGGACTCCGGTTGGGTGGTTGTGGTCGGTATTGTGCGTTTGCCATCGCTGCCCTTCGGGGTCGCGGGTGTCGCAGGTGGGCGGGCGCTGCTTGGAATCGGTCACCCGCCCACCTGCGGGTCAGTCGGATCGGCGGGCCGCCTCGGCGATGTGCCGTACCTCGTAGCGGTCGACGGTCCACTTCGGGGTGCCGTCGAGGGGTTCGACGGTGACCATGCCGACTCCGGTGAGGGTGACGCGGCCGGTCCGGAACTCGTTGCGCTGGTCCTCGTGTGCGTGCTCGACGATGTCGCCTTCGCGCACCAGTGGCAGGCTGCTCATGCGAACTCCTTCTGTGGGGATGGGTGTTGGCTTGACGGGCGGGGTGTAGACCGCGTCCGTCGCCGCGTCGGGTGAGAGGACGCGGACGTCGTCGGCGCGGGCCGTGAACGATGTGCCGGCGAGCGTGCGGGCGAACACGGTTTGGCTGGTTGACGATTCGCAGACCCCGCACAGGCCGCTGAGACCATCGCGGATCCATGCGCCTTTGGCTGGACGAACGGGCCTTTGGGATGGGCGGTTTGACCGATTCGGTGTCATGGGACCCTTGCCTGCCGCCGAGCATGCTCCGATGACTGTTACGGAGGGGAGTCGTTCCGTTACTCTCAATACGCTGACATGCAAATTCGCTTGCAGCAAGTTTGTGTCGAGTTTTCGGTGCGTGTGAGTCACGGCGCGTATCGCGGAGGACATTGATGGTGCGTGATCCAGCCCGAGTGGGTGCCGAGTTGCGACGACTACGCAAGGAAGCCGGGTTGTTGATGAGGCACGTTGCACAGCGCGCCGGTTGGCACGAAAGCACGCTGTCGCGACTGGAGACCGGGCTCACGCCCATCAAGCCGGATCAGGTCGCGGTGCTGGCCGACATCTTGGAGTTGACTCCGGTGGCCCGGATGCGTCTCGACCAAGCGCTCGGAGTGGAGCGTGAACCGGAGCAATGGTGGGTGAGGTATGCCGAGGTGCTGAACAAGGAATACGAGGAGTTGATCCTGCTCGAATCCCGTGCGTGTGCCATGGGCATCGCCTCAACGCTCGTGCCGGGACAAATGCAGGCCGAGGGCTACGCTCGGGCAACCATCATGCGATCGTCGTTCGTTCCCGATCCGGATGACGTCGAGATGCTCCTCGCCTTGCGAATGGAGCGGCAACGGGTTCTGACCGATGGGGAGATGGCGGTCTCGGTTACGTTGTCGGCCGTCGCACTGTGGCAGTCGTTCTGCGGTCGGCTAGCCTTGCAAGAGCAGTTGCATTACCTGTTGGAACTGACCCGGCTCGAAAACGTCAGTTTGCGAATCGTTCCGTTCGACGCGGTGGTTGTGCCCTTCCTGGGAGCCGTCACCTTGTTGGATCTACCGGCACCCGCACCGCCGGTAGTTCAAGCCGAGTGGGACAGTGGTGCGCAGATCATCAGGGATGACCGAAGCGTCAAGCGCTACAGGCGAAACCTGGAACATCAGCGCGCTGCTGCCTTGAGCGAAGACGAGTCACGGCAGGCGATAGTGACGAGATTGGAAGCCCTTTGAAGAACATCGACGGCTACGCCTGGCGGAAGGCGCTTGGTTCGACCGGGAACCAGTCGTGTGTCGAGGTAGCTCCGCTTCCGGCGTCCACAGGTGTTCGTGACACCAAGGATCGCGGGCGTGGTTACTTGGAGATCAGCCCTGCTGCGTGGGGTGAGTTGCTTCGGGGGCTTCGGGGCTAGGTGTGGTTGATGGAACTCGCGCTGGATCGCCGGGGCTTGGGGGTGGTGGCTTCGAACCGGCCCGCCGGGTCGGGGTGTTCCTCGTCCACTCGCCCATGAACGCCGATCGGGCCGTCGGCCTGGATGCCCTGTTGCGCGACGCGGGTGTGCGGACTGCCGTGGATGAGATCCGGGATCTCTCCGACGGCTTGCCCGCCGATCCGGTGCTTCAGGAGTTGGGGGCCTGCGACCTCGTGCTGCTGGTCTGGTCTCGGGGCGCGGCCCAGGATCGGCACGCGCGAGTGCAGTGCGAATACGCGGCATCGTTCGGCAAGTCGTGTCTGGTCTGGCCGCTCGATGCGACGGCCCCGCCGGAAGGCGGCCGCGTGGAGCGATTGCCGCTCGGTTGTGACGTCCGGGAAGTGGCTGCCGAGGTCGTACGGCGGTTGGGCGCGGCTCGATCCCGGGGCCGTTCCGGATCCGGCGGGGTGGTCGAGCCCGGACCCTGGACGATCGAGAGTGATCCCCGCCTCGGGGAGGTCCTGGCCCTGGAACTCGGCCCCATGGGAATCGGCTCCCCTGACCGCGCTGCGCTGACCGGCACGCACCGTCGGGCGGGCCTGGTGGGCCGGGTCGTCGGGTCTTGGTGGTTCGACGATGCGGCGGGCCGGCTCGACCTGGAGCTGGAGTCGGCCTTCGGACTGCGGCCGGTGCGCGAGGTGCGGCGGCTGCAACTCCTCGGTGGCGACGGACCGTTCCTGCTCGCCGAGGATCTGCACGGCATCGCGGACCCGCGGCGCTACCGGCTCATCCGGAAGTGGCGCGGCTGACACCGTTCGGGTGGGCGCGGCCCACCTGCCGGGCCCAGCGGTGGACTATGGCCACGACCCCTGTGCGGCAGATTGGGTCCACTACATTGTCCGGGGCCCGGGGACCCGGAAGCCGGAAGCCGCGTCGTCATTCGGAGCGTCGATCCCACCGACGCGCAGAGCCGGCTCCCGACTCCGGGCGAGGAACCGGCCCGGCGGCTCGGGACGGGGTCGGAAGTCGAGGGGAAATGTGGTCCGTTCGGAGTCGTTGCGTGCGTGGGGCCTGAGGTATCTGTGTGTCTGGCTCGGGGCGTTGTTGGTTCTCGAAGTTCCCGTGTGGCTTTGGTACGCCATCGCCGTCGGTGTCGACCATGTCGGCCTCGACTCCAACGCGATGCCGTCGTTGACCGGGCCGTTCATGGGGCCGTCCACGGTCGACGGCTACGGTGTCGAGTCCGAGGGCCGTGGCGTCTCCACGCTGGTCGCCCTGGTCATGGCCGGGATCGACTTCTACGCCGTGTTCGGCCTCATCGTCCGGTCGGCCGCGCTGCGATCGCGCGCGTTCACGGCAACGGCGGTGGGGCACACGTTGCTTCTGCTCTGGGCGGCCTTCCTCGTCGCCATCGGCGCCTGGCACTGGGGCGCGACTCTTTGGTACGTGCTCATCGTCGCCTTCTGCTTCGGGATTCGACGCGTTGGGCCGGTGACGAGTCGGAGGCGGGTCAGGTTTCTCCGAGGGTCAGGTCGGCGGCGGTTCGGGTGAGGTGGGTGGTCAGGATCGCGGCTGCGGCCTCCGGGTCACGGGCCAGGGCCGCCTCCTCCAGGCGGCGGTGTTCGTCGATCCCGTCGCGGTCGGGGTTGCGGTGGGCCGACCAGCGGCGGGCCAACTCGCTTGCGGTCCACATACGGTCGAACGTCTCCAGCAGGACCGGATTGCCGCAACCCTCCAGCAGCGTGCGGTGGAAGACTCGGTGCGCCTCGGCCCAGGCGCTGCTGTAGTACTCGCCCTCCTCGGTGTCGTACGGCACCGTCCGGGCCAGCCGGTGGTGCGCCGCGCGTACGCGTGCCTCCCAGTCGACGTCGCCGCGCTCGACGGACATGCGCAGCACGACCGGCTCCACGACCCGGCGCGCCTCGGCGATCTCCTGCCAGCGCCGATCCGAGAAGGCCGGTACGGCGAATCCTCGATTGGGCAGCCGGTCCGCCAGCCCCTCGCCGACCAGCCGCACCAGCGCCTCGCGGACGACGGCCAGACTCACGCCCTGCGCCCGCGCGAGGTCCTGCGGCTTGAGCGCGTCGCCGGGGGCATGTACGCCGCGCATGATCGCGTCCCGCAGGTGGGCATGCACCTGCTCGGAAAGCATCTGTTTCGCCGGTGCGGGCGAGGCGGGGGACGGCGTCTGGGTCACGTCGCTCACTATAGACGATCCCGCAGATAATCGATTATCCGTGTTATCGTCGATCCATGAGCATCGACCAACCCGGCAACCCCCGCAATCACTTCACCCGCCTCCCCGAGGCCGCCCCGTTCACCGTGACCAGCGCCTCCGTCGCCGACGGCGCTCCCTGGGCGCCCGCGCAGCTGTCCGGCATGTTTGGCATGCCGGGCGGCAAGGACCTCTCCCCGCACCTCTCCTGGAGCGGAGCGCCGGAAGGCACCAAGAGCTTCGCCGTCACGATCCACGACCCCGATGCCCCCACCGGATCCGGTTTCTGGCACTGGGCGGTCGCCGACATCCCCGCCCACGTCGCCGAACTCCCCGAAGGCGCGGGCGACGACACCGGCTCGGGCCTGCCCGAAGGCGCCTTCCAACTGCCCAACGACGCCCGCGCGGCCCGCTTCGTCGGCGCCGCTCCGCCGGCCGGGCACGGGCGGCACCGCTACCTCGTGGTCGTACACGCCCTCGATGTCGAGTCCATCGACGTCCCCACCGACGGCACCCCCGCCCTGCTCGGCTTCACCATGTCCACCCACACCCTCGGCCGGGCGACGCTGACCGCCACGGCGCAAACTCTCGGCGAGGGCGAGGAGTTCGACCCGGACGAGGCCGTCGAACGCGTCGAGGTCTCCCGCCTCGTCCCCGCCTCCGCCGAAGCCGTCTTCGCGGTCCTGACCGACCCGCGGGGCCACGTGGACATCGACGCGTCGGGCATGCTCCTCGACGCCGAGGGCGCACGAGTGGAACGCCCCGGCGACCGCTTCGTGGTCCACATGGACCGGGAAGCCCTTGGGGACTTCCCCCTGGGCAAGTACGACGTCGAGGTCGTGATCACCAAGCTCGTCCCGAACGAGGAGATCGCCTGGACCGTCGAGGGCCGCATCCGACCGCACGTCCGCCACGTCTACGGCTACCGGTTGGCGCCGGTCGAGGGCGGCACCCTCGTGACGTCCTACTACGACTGGTCGGAACTCGCCGAGGAGTGGAAGCGGCGCCTCACCTTCCCGGTGGTCCCCGAATCGGCGCTCAAGGCCACCCTCGGAATCCTCGAACGCACCGTCCGCCGCCGGGCCGCGGCCTGATCGCTCCGGCGCCCCCGGGGCGTCCGACGAGTCGTATGCCCACCGCCGACCCGACTCGTCGGACGCACCCGGGAGGCCCGGCTCAGGAACGGCAGAGGGCGGTGGTGACGATGTCGTCGACCCGCTGCCTGGCGGCCTCGTCGCCGAGTTGCACGGTCACCGCCACGTTGGCCGCGCGGCCCGTGTCGGTGGCGCCGCCTCGGGTTTCGTAGCCCGGGAAGCTGCCGCCGTGTCCCCAGTACAGCTCGCTGCCACCGCCGGCACAGGACAGCGGCTTGCTGACCAGGCCCAGGCCGTAGCGGGCGCCGGGGCCGAAGGTCTTCTCGGCCGGGCGGGTGTCGCCGCGCATCTCGGCGAGTTGGGCCGGCTTGAGGAGGTCGCCCTTCAGGAGCCTGCCGTAGAAGCGGTTCAGGTCGGAGTCGGTGGAGACCATCTGGCCCGCCGACCACGCCCACGACGGGTCCATCTCGGTGATGTCGGTCAGCGGCGCGCCCGGCGACTCCCGGTCGTAGCCCCTGGGGTGCGGGCCCCGGATGCTGCTGTCGTGCGGGGCGGGGAAGTAGGTGTCGTGCAGGCCGAGGCGCTTGATGATGCGTTGGTCGAGTTCTCGGGCGATGGGGTGCTTGGTCACCTTCTCGACGAGCATGCCCGCGAGTACGTAGTTCGTGTTGCTGTACTTCCAGCTCTCGCCGGGCGCGAAGTCGGCCGGGTGCTGCAGTGCGATGTCCACCAGCTCGCGCGGCTCGTAGTAGCGCAGTTGCAGGTTGTACTCGGTGTAGTTGGGCAGCCCGCTGGTCTGCTGGAGCAGGTGTCGGACGGTGATGACGTTCCCGTCGATCCCGTCCCCGTGGACCACGCCCGGCAGGTAGGTCTCGATCGGCTCGTCGAGTCGGATTTTGCCCTCGCCGACCAGTTGCAGCACCACCACCGCGGTGAACGCCTTGGTGTTGCTGCCGACCCGGACCCGGCCGTCCCGGGGCACCTTCGCGCCGGTGGCGATGTCGCCCACGCCCGCGGTGTACGTACGGGTGTGCCCGTGCCGGTCCTCGACGCTCGCGAGCGCGCCCGGCGCGCCCACTGGGCCGGTGGGCCCGACCAGCGCGTCCAGGCCCCGCTGTACGCCGTCCGGCCGGCCGCCGGCCGACGCCGCGGGCGGCGCCATCACCCCCGCCACGATCAGGCCGGCGGCCAGCGCCGCCACGGCCGAGACCGTGCCGCGCCGGCCGAGCCGGGGTCGTCGGGAAGGGTGGCGGGTGTGCCGTGCCGATGAACGCACGAGTCAACTCCTGTGGGGATGCCGGTCGGTTGCCTGATCCAGGATCCGCGCCCACACCCACCCGGCACGATCCGGCCAACCTCCCGACTCGGGGTAGTGCCACCACCCCGACTGCCTCTTGCCGTTATATATCGCCGCGCGATATATAACGGTCATGAAGCCACTGAGAGAGCAGAGCTACCTCATCCTGCTCGCACTGGCCCCCGAGCCGCTGTACGGCTACGGGATCATCACCGCGGTCCGCGAACTCTCCGACGAGAGAGTCAAGTTGGGCGCGGGGACCCTGTACGGCGCGCTGGACCGGCTCGCCGGCGAAGGCCTGGTCGCACTCGACCGCGAAGAGGTCGTCGGCGGCCGGTTCCGCCGCTACTACACGTTGACCGGCGAGGGCCGCCAGGCCCTCACCGCCGAAACCGCACGACTTGCGGAACTCGCCCACCGAGCCGCGCGCCGGCTCGGTACCCCACCCTTTGTCCTCAACCCGGCGGGATGATGAACGACACGTACGAGAGACACTGTCGCCTGCTGCTGCGCGCCTACCCACCCCGCTACCGGCTCGCCCGGGAGGCCGAACTCCTCGGCACCCTGCTCGACGCCGCCCCGCCCGGCGCGACCCGGCCGTCGGCGGGCGAGGCATGGGACATCGTGCGCGGCGGGCTGCTGACCCGGCTGCGGGACCGTCCTCCGCTGCACCACTGGCTCGCCTACCGCCTGTTCGCCACGCGGATGCCGGACCGCTACCGCATGTGGGTTCGGGACGACGCCCTCGGCCGTTTCCACTACCTCCGCAGAAACTTCTGCGGCCAGCTGGAGGGCATCGTCCTGTTTGTGCTCATGATGGCCGTGAGCGGTCTCGGCTCGACCGTTCTCACGGATCCCGAACTCCTGCTTCCACCCCGAACCGGGCAGTGGGTCCTGCTCGCCGTACTCGTACTGGGGACCCTCAACCCCATGTATTCCAGGCGTTATCGCACCCGCACGCTGCACAAGCACCGGTTCGCCGCAGACGGAACCGACCTGCTGCCGCCACCGCCCCTGCCGGGTGTCCCGAGCGGGTCCTGACTCCCCAGGGCGCACCGTAGGGCTCAGCCGAGAGCATCGGCCAGGTCACGGAGGTGACCCGCCACGGGGCCGGCGGTCAGCAGGCCGCTCGTGGCGCCGGCCTCCTCGGCCGCCGCCGGCGTGAGGGCGGTGACGGCGCGCGCCATCACCGCCCGATCGCCCACCCCGATCGCCGCCCGCGCGGCCAGGCACCACAGCGCCTCGAACAGCAGCCCCGGCGGCGGATCCAGTACGTCCCGCAGGCGCGCCGCGGCCTCGTCCCGGGCGCCTCGGGCCAGCAGCACCAGCGGCCCGGCCCACGGCTCGTGGGGACCCCAATCGGTGTCGTCGTCGCAGTGCGCGGGCCAGCCGTGCCGCAGCCGCAGGCACAACAACGCCAGGGGCAGCAGCCCGTGTTCGAGGCCCGGCATGCCGACCCCGGCCAGCCGGCCGGCCGCGTCGCGGTAGGCGGCGTCGGCCTCGCCCGTCCGCTCCGCCGAGGCGGTCGCGGCCAGGCGCAGCGCGCGAAACCATTGCGTGAAGACCTTGGCCAGGGGCAGTTCGTGGCGGTCGGCCAACCGGTCCACCACCAGCGCGTGTTCCTCGGCCGCGGCGAAGTCCGCGAGCGCGGCGCGGCCCTGCATCCGGATCAGCCGGCCGAGGACCGCATAGGTGATCAGGCCGTGCCGCTCGGCGAGTTCGGTCAGTTCCGCGCCGATCCGCTCGCGGCGTGGGGACAGGCCCGCCCGCTCGAACGACTGCATGTATACGCCGTTCAGGGCGAACGCCGACAGCGCCGGGTCGTCCAGTCGCCGGGCGAGCTCCGCCGCCTCGCGGGCGGCCCGTGCGGCGCGTGGCGAGCGGGTACCCCGGGACTCCACCGCGATGGTGGCCGACAACCGCGCCCGCGCGGCCTCGTGCTCGCCCGCCGGCAGCGCCCGCAGGGTACGCTCCGCCGCCGCGACCACGTGCGCCGCGTGCTCCGGGTCGTCGACGCGGGTCCAGATCGCCGGGACGTCGTACGCCCCGATCACCCGGGCGGTCAGCTCCGGATCGCCCAGTGCCTCGGCCGCCTCGATGGTCGCCGAGCGGTGCCGGCGGGCCGCCGCCAGGCCGCCTCCGCCGCCCACGGCGAGGTCGCGCGTCAGGCCCACCGACGACGCCAACCGGGCCCGGGAGCCCGGGGCGAGCGTACGGTCGTACTCGGCCGCGACCTCCGCCCACACCCGCCCGGCCGGATCGATCGCGCCGAGCCGGTCGTCCTGGGCGAGGATGTCCGCCTCCAGCCGCCGCAACGCCGGCCCGGGGTCCACCCCGAGCCGCTCGACCAACAACCGTCGGGCCCGGCGCAACACCGCGAGCGCGTCGCCCTGGCGCCCGTCCCGATAGAGCCCGAGCGCCAGCAGCCGCCGGCCCTCCTCGCGCCACGGATGCTCGGCCACGTGCCCGTCCAGCTCCGCCACCGCCTGTGCGGCCTGCCCCACGGCCAGCCGGGCCGCGCCCCGGCGCTCCACGGCGTGCAGCCGCAGCTCACCGAGCCGGGCCCGCTCGGCCCGGGCCCACCGCTCGCCGGCGAAATCGGCGTACGCGGGGCCGCGCCAGTACTCCAGCGCCGCCGTCAACCGAGGCAGCGCCTCACCCGGGGGCAGCGCGTCGGCGGCGCCCAGCATGTGTTCGAAACGCCCGCTGTCGACCGCGTCCCGATCCGCGCGCAACACATAGCCCGGCCCTGCCGTGACCAGCAGCCGGCCCGGCGCACGCGGCGGCCGGTCCGGTTCGACGGCCCGCCGCAGCGCGGATACGAACGTGCGCACCGCACCGACCGCGTCCTCGGGCGGATCCGCCCACAGATCCTCGACCAGCCGGGCGACCGGCACCACGCGGCCCCGGTCGACGAGCAGCCGCGCCAGCACCGCGCGATGCCGGGGTCCCTTCAGGGCGACGAGGTCACCGGCGGCGTCCCAGGCGACCACGGGACCGAGCACCCCGAACGTGACGCCCGCCGCCATGACCAGCCCTTTCGTACCTGCCGGAGTTCCGCTCCGGGCCCCGCTCCGGGCCCGCTCCGGGCCACGCTAGCGCGCGCTCATCCGATGCTCATCCGCTGCCGCGAGGGTGGGAGGCACCCCTTCGACAAGGACTCGACGAAGAAAACACGAGGAAAAGAGGCCACCCATGGCACCCGACACCACCGCCGACCGCCACCACCGGATCACCGTCGCGGACGGGGTCGACCTGCACGCCGCCGTCTCCGGCTCGGGCCCCGCGATCGTGCTCCTGCACGGCTTCCCGCAGACCCACCTGATGTGGCGGCACGTCGCCGCGGACCTGGCCGCCGACCACACCGTGATCCGCCCCGACCTGCGCGGCTACGGCGCGAGCGACAAGCCCGTCGACCCCGACGGTACGGCCTACGCCAAACGCACGATGGCCGCCGACGTGGTCGCGCTCGCCGCGGCCCTGGGGCACGAGCGGTTCGCGCTGGCCGGGCACGATCGCGGTGCGCTGGTGGCGTTCCGCGCCGGCCTGGACCACCCGGACCGGATCACCCACCTCGCCGCCCTCGACGTACTGCCCACCCTCGACATGTGGGACGTCATGCGCGGGGTGACCGCGGCCGTGGGCTTCCACCTGTACCTGATGGCCCAGCCGCCGGGTCTGCCGGAGCGGATGATCGCTGCCGACCCGGACGCCTTCTTCGGCCACTTCCTGGACACCTGGACCATCGACCAGGGGGCGATCCCCGCCGACGTCCGCGCCGCGTACCTGAAGGCCTGCCGCGAGGCGGTGCCGTCCATCGTCGCCGACTACCGGGCCTCGGCCGGGATCGACGTCGAGCACGACCGGGCCGACCTGGCGGCCGGCAACCGGCTGACGATGCCGGTCACGGTGCTCCAGCAGGACTGGGGCGCGGCCCTCGGCTTCGACGCCGCCGCGCTGTGGTCGGCCTGGGCGCCCGACCTGGCCCACACCACGGTCTCCACCGGCCACTTCATGGCGGAGGAGGCCCCCACCGAGGTCGCCGCCGCGCTGCGGGCGCTCCTGCGGCGCTGACGGCGGGCGGGGCGCTCGGCGGGGCCGTCGGGGCGGCCCCGCCCGCACGAGAGCCCGCACGAGAGCCCGCACGAAGCCCGCGAAGGATCACCCCCGCGCCCTCACGGCTCCAGCAACGTCACCTCCTCCGCGTGCCGGCGCTGTTGCGCCTCGTCCCAGTCGCCGGTGCAGTAGGCCGAAAGCCGGGCGATCGTGTCGCCCTCGACGTCGGCGCGGATCAACTCCCGGCAGTACCAGTGCTGTTCGTCCTGCTCCCAGCACTCCTCGACCTCGATCACGAACCCCGTCGGGGTCGGGTCGACCCGGTGGCGCGCGACGGTGCCCGGGGCCGGGTGTCCGCCCTTGCGCAGCGCGACCAGGTCCTCGATGCCTCGGGCCTGGAGCCGCCACTGCGGCAGGGTCAGGTCGCAGAAGGCGTCCGGGCCGAACAGGCCCTCCGGCGGGGTGCCGGTTTCCAGGAAGGTGATCAGGTTGGCCACGAGTACGTCGTTCATGACCGCGCCTCCGACTTTTCGGCCTGCGCCGTCTTCGTCGCGGCCAGGTTGCGGCCGACGACCGCCATGGTCCGGGCCAGTGCCTCGGTGGGGCTGAACTCCACCAGTTCGGTGCCGGCGAAGATCAGCGGCAGGTGGCCGGGAGCGCCGTAGTAGGCGTCGCCGGCCCGGTAGACCTCGTCGTGGTCCGGGTAGCGGAAGACCACCTTTCCGGTGAGCACCACACCCCAGTGCGGGCTCTGGCAGCGGTCGTCGGGCAGTCCGGCGAACAACGCCGCCGGGTCGACGTCGGCCTTGTGGGTCTCGAACCCGACGGTGTAGCCGTCCAGTTCGGCATAGCGGCCTTCGATCACCGGCTCGTCCAGGGTGAACGCGGCCTGTGCTTTCGAGATGCCGGGCATGATGTCCTCCTCGATCGGGTCCGATCCCCTCGTCCGGGGACCCCCGCACGGAGAAGGCGTGCGATCGGGCGGCACGATGTGCGATCGCACCTCACGACGATTGTTCCGCCGCTCTTTTGCCGAGGGCTCACAGCCGCCATGTGACAGGTTGTTCCGGGTTGTACACGCACAGCGTGCCGGTGTGGATCGTGTTGGCCAGGTGTCGGCCGAGGGGTGGGTGGGCACGGGTGATGCGGTCGATGGCGGCACGGATGCGGGCGGTGACCGCGGTTCGGGCCCGTTCGGCGGGTGAGCCGGAGCGGCGGACGCGGCCGCCGAGGCCGTAGGCGGCGGACAACTGCCCCACCAGCGCGTCGTGTTCGACGGCGATACGGGCCGAACGCTCCGCGTCGCCGGCCGCGTCCGCCTCGGCGGCCTCGCCCTCCAGCTCCCGGAGCCGCCGTCGATACGCGGAGCGCGCGGCGGCGTCGATCACCTCGCCGGTGTCGCCCGGGCGGTGCAGCGCGTCGTCGGCCCGCGTGGCGGCCTCGGCGCCGGGGCCGGTGGGGGTGGCCAGGTCGAGTGCGGGCACCGGCGTGCCCGGACGGGCCAGCAGTACGGCGAGGTCGTGCATGCCCTTGCTGTCGGGCAGCATCACCTCACGATCGGCGTAGCCCAGCCGCCACAGGCGGTCCGAGCGGCGGAACACGTTCGGCCGGTCCGTCGCGGCCGGCGCGGTACCGGCCTCGCGGGCGATCCGGGCGACCAGTGGGGCCGCGCCGATGCCCCGGGCGGCGGCGAGGGCGGCGGCGAAGTGGCGTTCGGCCGCCGCGTGGTCGCCGAGCGTGGTCGCCAACAGGCCGAGATGTCGGTGTACCGGCCCGCGCACGGCGGCGCCGATGCCCTCGACCACGAACAGGTCCCGGTACGGCGACAGCCACTCGTACAACCGCCGGGCCAACGGGGTCGGGCCGACGAGCGCGATCGTCTCGGCGGCCTGGGCGAGCATCGGCAGCCATTCGCTGTCCCGGGGCGCGTCCGCGAGGAGCGGGCCGGCCGCCGCCAGTCGGCGTTCGGCCTGTTCGGTGTCGCCCAGCTGCGCGGCGACCAGCGCGAGGGACACCTTGGCCCACGCGTCCGGGATCTCGTCGAGGCGTGGTTGCCCGGCGATCAGCTCCGCGATGGCCGTCCGGTCCGCCGACTCGGCCAGCAGACACCAGCGTTGGGTGGCCGCGAGCAGCGCGGCGTTGCCGCTGCCGGCCCGGCGGCCCAGTTCCTCCACCCGATCGACGCAGCGCGCGCAGTCGGCGAACCGGCCCTCCAGGAGCGCCCGCATGCCGCGCCACAGCGGGATGTACCAGGCGTAGAGCGGATGTCGCAGCGCACGTTCGGCGGCGCCGAAGGCCGGCATCTCGGCATCCGCCTCGGCGACCCTGCCGAGTTCGAGCAGGGCCACCATCCGCAGCCGGCGGCCCAGGAGTTCGAGCGCCGGATCGGGCAACCGGCGGGCCGTGTCGATGATTTCGGCGGTCCGGGCCAGCCGCTCGGCGCAGTACGCCGGGCCGGCGAGCGCGTCGCACTCGGCGGCGAGCGCGTAACCCAGGCCGGCCGCGTCACCGCAGGCCCGCGCGAGGCGCACGGCCTCCTCGGCGAGGGCCAGGCGGACGGGCTCGGGCTCGATCAGGGTGACCGCCACGGACAGGCGGGCGGTGACGGCGGCGAGCAGCTCGGGGTGCGCGACGAACGCCCCGGCACCGGCCGCCGGTTCGGCTCGTCGGTCCGACAGCTGCGTTCTCGCCTCGGTGAGCAGGTCGATCTGTGGGCGGTCGAGCAGGTCGACCTCGATACCGGCCGGGCCGTTGCCGAGGCCGAGGGCGGCGTGCGCGAGCAGGTCGGCGCGCCCGTGCCGGCGGGCCAGGTCGGCGGCGCGCAGGAAGTCGCCTCGTGCCGCCGCGCGTTCGCCCATTCCCAGGTGGGCCGCGCCCAGTTCGATCAGCACCTCGGCGAGTGGGGCGTCCGCCGCGCCGACCGTGCCCAGGGCCGCGACGCATCGTTCGTACCACTGGGCGGCGTCCTCGTACGCGAAGACGCCCGCCGCCTCGTCCCCGGCCCGACGGGCGTACCCGGCCGCCGCCTCGACGTGTTCCGGGCCGGCGCGCAGCAGGTGGTGGGCGACCTGGGCGGGTCCGACGTCCCGCCTCCGGGCGGCGAATTCGGCCAGGACGTCCCCCGCCCGCTCGTGCCACGCGACCCGCTCCGCCGGGGACAACGCCTCGTAGGTCGCCTCCCGCATCAGCTCGTGCCGGAACGCGCCGGACCCGGCCTCGACCAGGGCGAGCAGCCCGGCCGCCGTCGCCTCGGCGAGGACCGTACGCACCTCGCCCAACGGCACCCGCGCGACGTCGGCGAGCGCGTCGAGCC
The DNA here is from genome assembly GCF_051903075.1 of Embleya australiensis. Lineage (NCBI taxonomy): Bacteria > Bacillati > Actinomycetota > Actinomycetes > Kitasatosporales > Streptomycetaceae > Embleya > Embleya australiensis. The sequence goes on along the minus strand of NZ_CP182422.1, from coordinate 2,911,596 downwards.
GGAAGTCCGCGCCGAGTGCCGCCGCCGCGCCCAGTACGCGTGCGCACTCCGGCGGCAGCTCGGCCAACCGGACACCGACCGCGTCCCGGACCGAGGCGGGTACCGGTCCGGGGGCGCGGTGGCGCAGCAGCTCGGTGACGAAGAAGGCGTCCCCGCCGGAGCGAGTGTGCAGCGTCCGGACCGCGGCCGGGTCGGGCCGTCCGCCGCCGGCGGCCTCGACCAGCGCGCGCACGTCCGGCTCGGCGAGCGGACCCAGCGGCAGGCAGCGTGCGGTGCGCAGGAGCGCCGAGCGGGGCGCCGACCGTCCGCGCCAGGATGCCTCGTCCTCCCGGAGGGTCACCAGCAGGAGCGCCGCCGTCGTGCGCAGGCTCGGCGCGAGATCCGGGAGCAGGCGGACCGAGGAGGCGTCGGCCTCGTGGACGTCGTCGACGATCAGGAGGAGCGGGGTGCCTGCGGCGCCGGTTCGGATCAGCCGGGCGAGGTCCCCGGCCAGCCGGAACCGGGCCGCCTCGGGTGCGCTTTCGTGGGCGCCGGGGGTATCGCTTCCCCCGCGGCCGGACATCAGTGCGCGCAGCGCCGGCAGTGTCTCGGCCAGGCGGGCACTCGCCGCGTCGCCCGTGACCAGCTCCCGAGCCACCGCCGACCACGGGCGCAGCGGGGCGGAGGCCGTCCCGGGCGGGCAGCTCACCCACAGGACGCGGAATCCCCGGGCCCGCCGCGCGACCTCCTCGGCGGTCCTGGTCTTGCCCGCCCCCGCCGCCCCGGTCAGCGCGACCACACCACCGCGCCCCGCGCGGGCATCGGCCAGCGCCGCGTCCACCTCGGCCAACACCTCGGTGCGTCCGACGAAGGGAAAGCCGGCCATGCTCAGTCCTCCCACCCCTCACCGGGGCCGGGTCCCGGAAGACCGAGGCCGCGCGTGCTGGTCTCACCACCCCAGCGTGGGATACCCACCCGAACCGGACAACCACCCTGCTCCGGTCGCAGCGTGTCGCCCGCTTCGACTCAGGTCTGCGCGGGCTCCGTCGGAATCACCGCCGTGGTCGCTGCCGGCGTCAGCTCGCCGTCCCGCTCCGTGAACAGGTCGCCCGTCTCCGGGCAGCGCCACGAACCGTCGCCGGTCGGGGTCAGCGGCACGCCCGCGCGGCCCACCCACTTGATGCGGCGGGCCGGTACGCCGGCCATCAGGGCGTAGTCCGGGACGTCGCGGTGGACCACGGCGCCCGCCGCGATCAGGGCCCAGCGGCCGATCGTGACGCCCGCGACGACCACACTCCTGGCACCCACGGCGGCGCCCTGACGGACCGTCACCCCCTGTGCGTGCCAGTCCTGTTCGCCCTTGATCCGGCCGTCGGGGGTGACCGCGCGCGGATAGAGGTCGTTGGTCAGCACCACCGCCGGGCCGATGAAGACGCCGTCCTCCAGGACGGCCGGCTCGTAGACGAGCGCGTGGTTCTGCACCTTGACGTTGGCCCCGACGCGCACCGCGGGGCCGATGTACGCGCCGCGCCCGATCACGCAGTTCGGGCCCAGGACCGCGTCCTCCCGGATCTGGGCGAGGTGCCACACACGGGTGCCCTCACCGATGCTCGCCGAATCGTCCACGTCCGCGCTCGGGTCGATTGCCATTCCCGAACGCTAGTACCCGCCCGCTCGCCACGCCCGGGAAAGGGCTTACTCGGCCGCGACGCCCAGGAAGTCGGCGAGGATGCGGGCCGAACGCCGGCCGTCGTGGTGTTCGGCCACGTAGGCCGGTCCCCGCGCGGCCATCTCGCGCGCCGCGTCGGGCTCGGCGGCGATCTCCTCCAGGACCTCTGCGAGCGAATCCGGGTCGGCGGCGCGGATCGGCAGGTCGGCCGGCAGGTGCTCGGTCGCCGACTCGTGGAGGTAGCAGATCGTCAGTCGGCCGGCGGCCATGCCCTGACACGACGTCATCCCGTAGGAGCCGCAGGCGAATTGGTCGAGCACGATGTCCGCGTCGGCGAACAGTGCCGGGAGTTCGGCGGCGGGTCGGTTCAGGATGCGGCGGTATTCGATCAGGCCGATGTCGTGCAGTCGGTGCAGCGTCGGCTCGATCCGCGCGGTGCCGCGCAGGAAGGGGCCGGCCATCACGTGCACCACGACCGGCCGTTCGCGGGTGAGCACCGGGGTCTCCGTGCGCCAGTCCGCCGGGTCGAGCGCGGCGGGCAGCCACACCGCGTCCGGCACGTCGGCGATCAGGTCGGGCGTGGCCACGAACGTCGGCACCTCCAGGCCGCGCAGGATCGGCAACAGCCGGTCCACCTTGGCCTGGAGCGCGTGGGTCAGCTCGTAGCGCGGGTCGAACGGGGAGAACTCGACGCGGGCCCGATGCGCCGCCGGATCGCGCACCTCCGAGCCGTACAGGATCAGCCCGAGCGCGATCCCGGCCGCGCGCAGCTCGGCCAGGTCGGTGTCCACCCAGGAGCCGCCGAGTCGGCCGAACGCGGGCATCCCGCACTCGGCGAGCACGTGCGTATAGCGGTCCAGGACCTCGGCGAGCCGGCCCAGCTGCCAGCGGGTGGACAACCAGTCGTCGGTGCCGATCGCCCGATCGGTGGGGTGACCGAGGGTGTTTGCCGAGGCGAGCGCGGCCGACTCGGCACGTACCCCGGGCAGGTGCCGCTCCACCGCGCGGGCCCACGCGTGGCCCTGCCCGGCGGTGTTGGTCGGCCCGATCCCGAGCACGGGGGAGGGCGTCGGGGCCGGCACCGCGTCGGCCGCGAACGCGCGCACGTACGGCTCGTACGCTCGGGCGCAGCGCGCCGCCCACGCCGTCGCGTCGCGCTCGACCTCGGCGCGGTGCCGGTTGCGGATCGCGTCCAGGTCGCGCTGGGCCATCATCCGGCGCAGGCCGCGGATCACCCCGCCGCCGTCCAGCGCCTCGACCGCGGCCCGTGCCGCGGCCAGTTCGGCGGTCCGGGCCGGGTCGACCGGCACCCGCAGCGACCGCACCACGCCGGTCTCGGAGACCTCGACGGAGGTGGTCACCGCGACCGTCTCGGCCGGCGCCACGTGCAGCGTGTACAGGCCCTCGACCGGATCGTGCGGCATCTGCTCGCCCACGTCGGTGTGGGTGACGACGACCCGTCGCAGCCGCTCGGGCGGGGTGAATCCACGGTCCTCCGCGGCCTGCCGGGCGTCCGGAATCGCCACACCCGCGGCCACAGCCGAGTCCCTGTCGCTCATCGCCGTCGTCTCCCAAGGCCGTGCCGACTGTTCACAGACTGTCACCGGGGACGAGCGGTGACCAGCGCCGCCACGTTACTTGGCTTTACCGAAAGGACCCGGTTTCCGCTCGGGGACACGGCGCGTCGCCGGCCGGGAGCGGCGCGAACGCCATCGGGCGTGAACGTCGAAGGGCCGCGTCGAGCCCTGTCCGCCGGCCCCGAACGTCGTCGGGCGTGGACCGCGGGTGCGGTCCACGCCCGACGACGGCGGTGGGAGAACTCAGTGGAATTCCTCCTCCGGATGTTCGGTGCCCGCCGAGACCCGCGCGGCGAGGCTCTTGGGGCTGCTCAGGAAACCCGCGCCCCACGACCCGTGCATCGTCGCCAGCACGATCGGCAGCCGGACGAACGCGGCCGGTCGCAGACCTCGGCCCTCCCACGCGACGCCGGCGAGAATGCCGATCACGTAGCCGGCCGGCAGCAGCCACCCGGGCCAGAATCCGAGCACACCCGCGACCGTGCCCGCGGCGACCGCGAGCAGCGCGGCCGGCGGTGCCAGGTAGCGGAGATTGACCGAGCCCTTGTGATGCCGGGCGACGACGCGCCGCCAGCGGCCGTAGTTGAAGTACTGCTTGGCCAGCGCCCGGGGCGTCTGCCGCGGCCGGTAGGAGACCTTGAGCTGGGGCGAGAACCAGATCAGGTAGCCCGCCTGCCGGATCCGATAGTTCAGCTCCCAGTCCTGGGCGCGCTCGAACTCCTCGTTGTATCCGCCCAATTCGTCGAGCACCTCGCGCCGGAAGACACCGAGGTACACGGTGTCCGCGGGGCCGGCCTCGCCGCCGGTGTGGAAGCGGGCGTTGCCGACGCCGAGCTTGGAGGTCATCGCCCGCGCGACGGCGTCCTCGTACGGGGTCGTGCCCTCGGCGTGCATCAGGCCGCCGACGTTGGCCGCCCCGGTGTCGGCGAGCAGCCGCACCGCGGTGGAGATGTAACCGGCCGGCAGGATCCCGTGCCCGTCCACCCGCACGATCACGGGGTGGTTCGACGCCCGGATCGCCGCGTTGAGCGCGCTGGGGGTACGACCGCTCGGATTGGCGACGGTATGTACCCGAATGTCTTCGGCGACCAGTTTCGCGGCGATCGCGTCGGTGTTGTCGGTCGACGGGCCGAGCGCGATCACGACTTCGATCTCGCCCGGATAGTCCTGAGCGAGCACACGACCGACGGCCTCCGCGAGATGTCGGGACTCGTTGAGCACCGGCATGATCACGGAGACGGGCGGTTTTTCGGGTAGCGGCTCCACCCTGCGAGCTGAGGGCTCGGGCTTGGCGGGCTCGTCGGTGGTGTGATTCATCGCCTCGGAGCGTACTGCGAACGGCCGGGTCGGCGGGCATCGACCGGGTGGGCGAGCGCGGGCCGACCGTCGGCGTGCCGCTGCGGTTCGCCCCCCGTCCCGCTTTACGGTGGTTCGACGCCCGCCGCAACCGTGGCCGGACGACGAGGCGTCCTTCGGGTGTAAGCGGGTACGGATGCACATCCGCACGGCGCGCGCGACGGTGCGCAACGGAACGGCGGGACGAGATCGGTCCGCGAGGAGGGACACCGCACCCCATGGCGACAACCGGCGGCCGATCCTCGGCGAGAAGCCCCCAGGGCGATCGGAACGGGCAGCGCGTCGGCCGCAACTGGCTGGTGCTGCTCACCGGCGCGCTGGCCGCGGCGATCCTGGCCACCAGCGGCATCGGCTGGGCCTGGGTGAAGCACTTCGACGGGAAGATCCAGCGGATAGACCCGTTCAAGGGTCTGACGGACCGTCCGGACACCGGATCCGGCAAGGACCTGAACTTCCTGATCGTCGGCTCGGACAACCGCGAGGGCATCCCCAGGGAGACGCTGAACAAGCTGCACGCGGGCGGCGAGTCCTGCGACTGCACCGACACGATCATGATCGTGCACCTCAACGGCAAGCGGGACCGGGCCACCATCACCAGCCTGCCACGCGACAGCTACGTGGACTTCCCCGCGCACAAGGACAAGACCACCGGACAGCAGCGGGGCCCGTCCAAGGGCAAGATCAACGCCGCGTACACGCTCGGCGGCCCGACGCTGACCGTGGCCACGGTGGAGAAGGCCACCGGGATCCGGATCGACCACTACATCGAGGTCAACTTCGTCTCCTTCGTCAGCGTCGTGGACACCCTCGGCGGCATCGAGATGTGTACGCCCAAGGCGCTGCGCGACCCCAAGTCGGGCCTGGACCTGCCCGCCGGCACCAGCAAGCTGGACGGCGTCAAGGCGCTGCAGTTCGTCCGCGCCCGCTACATCGCCAGCGACCCGACCGGCGACATCGGCCGCACCCAGCGCCAGCAGAAGTTCATCACCCAGGTGCTCGCGAAGGCGACCTCCTCCGGCACGCTGACCGACCCGCTCAAGCTCAAGAACGTGCTGGACGCGGTGCTCGGGTCGATCAAGGTGGACGAGGGGATGAGCTCGCAGTCCTTCCTGGAGCTGGGCACCAAGATGCGCAACCTGTCCAACTCGGGCGTGACCTACGCCCAGGTGCCGCTCAAGAGCATCGACCACCAGGTCCCGGAGTGGGGCTCGACGGTGTTGTGGGACGACGCCAAGGCCCCCGGCCTGTTCCGGGCGATCCGCGAGGACAAGGACCTGATCGCGCCGCCGGAGAAGAAGGCCGACGGGCCGAGCCCGAGCACCGCCGCCGCGCCCTCGCCGGTGTCGGTTGAGGTGGCGCCGGGCGACATCTCGGTGCAGGTGTACAACGGCACGCCGACCACGGGCCTGGGCACGCGCGCGTACGACGACCTCAAGGGCGCGGGCTTCGTCATGGCCGGTCTGCCGCGCAGCTCCAACGCCTCGGACGGGGCGCGCACGATCATCCGCTACGACCCCAAGTGGAACCGGTCGGTCAAGACGGTGCAGGCCGCGCTGCCGGGCGCGACCTCGGAGCAGGTCACCGGCCTGGGCCGGACGATCGAGGTGATCGTGGGCTCGTCGTATCCGGGCCTGACCCCGGTTCGGGTCGGCGGCGCGAACACCGAGGCGCCCTCGACCGATCCGGCCACGCCGGGTCCGGCATACTCCGCCAAATCCGGCGATGAGGTCTCATGTAAGAAGTGAGCATCAAGTGTGGAACAGATGGTCGCCGAGTCCGGCATTCGGTTGCCTCGGGGCTGATCGAGTGACAACTTCGGGGGCATGAACACGTGGCCGCCGGGGTGGGCGGATGGCGACCAGCAGCCGCAGCAGCCTCCCCCGGGAACGATTCCGAGCCGCCCCGGCGGGAACGCCGCGGGCGGCTATCCACCGCCGCCGGCGCAGAGCCCGAGCGGATACCCGCCGCCGCCCCGGACTCCCGACGGCTACCCGCGCCCGCAATCCGGTGCGGCCGGGCCGGGCGGCGTGCCGCCGGTACAGGGGCCGCCCGGTGCGGACGGCTACCCGCCCCAGCCGTCGTACGCCGACGCGAATGCCGCACCGTCCGGGCCGCCGCCGCAGCGCGCTCCGGGCGAGCCGGGCGGACCGGGCGGACCGGAGGGCCCCGACGGCCCCGGTGGCCCGGGCGGCCCGCCCGCGCGTCCCCGGCGTCCGGTCAACATCAAGAAGCGCATCCTCATCGGGATCGGCGTCTTCGTCGCGCTCGTGCTCACGTTCGGCGTGGTGACCTACTTCTGGGCCGACTCGAAGATCCGGCACGAGGACGTGCTGGACAACTACGCGGGCCGGCCCAAGGGCATCGAGGGCACCACGTGGCTGATCGTCGGCTCGGACAGCCGCGAGGGCCTCGACGCGACCGACCGCAAGAAGCTGCACACCGGCAAGGCCCCGGGCAAGCGCACCGACTCGATGATGCTGCTGCACAAGGGCAAGGGCGGCACCGCGCTGATCAGCCTGCCGCGCGACTCGTACGTGGACATCCCCGCGTTCAGCAAGAACGGCAAGACGGTCAAGGCGCAGAAGAACAAGCTGAACGCGGCCTTCGAGAAGGGCGGCGCGCCGCTGCTCGCCCGCACCGTGGAGATGGCCACCGGCATTCGGCTCGACCACTACGCGGAGATCGGGTTCGGCGGGTTCAACAACATCGTCAACGCGATGGACGGTGTGGACATCTGCCTCAAGGGGCCGATCAAGGACCCGAAGTCCGGGGCGAACCTGGAGGCCGGCTGCCAGACGCTGAACGGCGAGCAGTCGCTGGCCTTCGTACGCTCGCGCTACTACGACCCGGCGCGCTCGGACCTGGCCCGGATGGAGAACCAGCAGATGTTCCTCAGCGCGCTGGCCAAGAAGGCCAAGTCGGCGGGGATCCTGCTCAACCCGTTCAGCGCCTTCCCGGTCGCCGACGCCTCGCTGAGCGCGGTGACGGTGGACGACGACGCGGGCCTGTTCGACCTGTACGACCTGTTCAAGGACATGGGCAGCCTGTCCGGCGGCAAGGGCGTCACCACCACGGTGCCGATCGCCAACCCCGGCCACATGGTCAAGGACATCGGCTCGACCGTGTTGTGGGACGACAAGGGCGCCAAGGCGCTGTTCCAGGCGCTGCGCGACGGACGCACGGTGGACGCGGCCAAGAACTGAGCCGGGGGACGGGGCGCCGGATCGTGGTGCCCCGTCCCGCCCGTGGTGACTGATGGTCGACAAGTGACTCGCCGCCTGTCCCCGTCGTTTCGTACCATCGGCACTCGGCCGGGATGTCGGCCGGCGACCCTGCCCCGAGGTGACTGACTCCGCATGAACGACGCCGCGATATCCGACGCAGACCACACCTTCCAGGTCGATCTGCGGGGTCTGGTCGACCTGTTGTCGCACCACCTCTACTCCAGCCCTCGGGTATACCTGCGCGAGCTGCTGCAGAACGGCGTCGACGCGGTCACCGCGCGGCGGGCCGTCGATCCGCAGGCCGAGGCGGCGATCACCATCACGGTCGCCGACGGCGGGCTGCGCGTCGCCGACACCGGGGTGGGGCTGACCGAGGCCGACGTGCACCGCTTCCTGGCCACCATCGGCCGCAGTTCCAAGCGCGACGCGTTGGAGAGCGCGCGGCGCGACTACATCGGCCAGTTCGGCATCGGCCTGCTCGCCTGCTTCGTGGTCGCCGACGAGATCACCGTGGTGACCCGCTCGGCGCTGACCGACGCGCCGCCGGTGGAGTGGAAGGCGGGCGCCGACGGCCGCTACACGGTGCGCACCCTGGACCCGAGCGCACACGAAGTGCCGGGCACCACCGTGTTCCTGACCCCGCGTCGGGGCAGCGAGGCGTGGTTCGCCCCCGAGCGGGTGATCGAACTGGCCCGCGACTTCGGCGCGTTGCTGCCGTATCGGGTCACCGTGATGGCCGGCGGCGAGCACACCCCGATCACCGACACCCCCGCGGTGTGGGACCGGCCGTACCCGACGGTGGGTCTGCGGCGGGCCGCGCTGACCGCCTACTGCGAGAGCCGGCTCGGCTTCACGCCGCTGGACGTGATCGACCTCGACGTACCGCTCGCGGGCGTGCGCGGCGCGGCGTTCGTCCTGCCGGAGGCGGTCAGTCCGGCGATGCGCGGCAAGCACCGGGTGCACCTCAAGGGCATGCTGCTCACCGAGAACGCCGACGGGCTGCTGCCCGACTGGGCGTTCTTCGTGCGCTGCGTGGTGGACACCGACACGCTGCGGCCCACCGCCTCGCGGGAGAGCCTGTACGACGACGAGTCGCTGGCCGGGGTGCGCGACGCGCTCGGCGGGCACATCCGGGACTGGCTCGCGGACCTGGCCGCGCACGACCAGCCGCGCCTGGCCCGGTTTTTGAGTGTGCATCACCTCGGCGTCAAGGCGCTGGCCCGGCACGACGACGAACTGCTGCGCCTGGTACTGCCGTGGTTGCCGTTCGAGACCACCGACGGGCGGATCGCGCTGGACGAGTTCGCCCGCCGGCACCCGGTCGTGCACGTGACGTCGACGGTCGAGGAGTATCGGCAGGTCGCGCCGATCGCGGCGGCGGCCGGCCTCGGCGTGGTCAACGGCGGCTACACGTACGACCTGGACCTGGTGTACCGGCTCGCGGAGATCCGGCCGGGCACCACCGTCGCCGAACTCGACCCGGACACGGTCACCGCGCACCTGGACGCGGTCGACCCGGCCGTGGAACTGGGCGCGGCAAGCTTCCTCGCGCACGCGCGGGCCGCGCTGGACCCGCTCGCGTGCGATCTGTCGCTGCGCACGTTCCAGCCGGTGACCGTGCCCGCGCTGCTGCTGGACGGGCGCGACGCGCGCGGGGAGCGGGGGCGGGCCGAGGCCGAGCAGGACGCGGCCGGGCGCGGCGACGACCTGTGGTCGGGGATCCTCGGCTCGCTGCGCGACCAGGGTCCGCGCGCGCAGCTCGTGCTCAACCACCTCAACCCGCTGGTCCGCCGGATCGCCGGCCTGGCGGATCCGGAACTGGCCCGGGCCGCGGTCGAAGGGCTCTACGGCCAGGCCCTGTTGCTCAGCCACCGTCCGCTCACCTCGGCCGAGACCGGCCTGCTCGGCCGATCCTTCCTCGGCCTGCTCGAGCGTGCCGTCCACCAGCCGAACCCCGCCGAATAGGAACCCTGTGATGGAAATCCGTGACGACGCCGGGTTCTTCGCTGCCCTGGACGCGAACGAGGAACAGCCCTACGGCAAGGCCCGCACCGCCCGCGCCGAGGAACTGGTCACCGTCGCCGAGCGCATGGGCAACGACGAGAACCTCGCCTGGGCGCTGCTGCGGCTGATCACCGCGTACAACTACGGCGGCGAGTCGCCGCGCACCCCGGTGCCGCTGTCCCGGCTGCTCAAGCTGTGGGACGAGCACCCGGAGGGCTTCGACGAGCAGTTGACGCACCACCTGTTCTGGGATCTGAAGTGGATCACCAGTTCGCTGCTCTCGGTGCCCGAGGTGCCGCTGACCGCGATCCGCGGCTATCTCGCCGACATGGAACGGCGCTACCGCACGGCCGGACACAGCCTGCGGCCGGTGCACCAGAGCCGGTTCTACCTGGCCCGGCACATCGGCGCCGACGCGGAGACCACCGAGGCGTTCGAGGCGTGGCTGGCGGCGGACCGGGACCGGCTGGCCGACTGTGACGCGTGCGAACGGCGCGAGCAGGCCCGCTGGTTGATCGCGCAGGGCCGGGACGCGGACGCGCTGGAACTGCTCGCGCCGACTCTGGACGGCGCGCTCACCTGCGCGGAGGAGCCGCAGGTCTCGTTGGCCACGTCGATGCTGCCGCTGGTGCGCGAGGGCAGCCCGGACCGGGCCCGGGCGCACCACCTGCGCGGCTACCGGTCGGTGCGGGGCAAGGTGAGCACGTACGCGGCGGTCGCCGAGCACATCGAGTTCTGCGCGCTGACCGGCAACGAGGGGCGCGGGATCGAGATCCTGGCCGAGCACCGGGCGTGGCTGGCGCGTCCCCAGAGCGATCCTTCGGACCACTCCGACTTCCTGGCCGGGGTTGCCGTGCTGCTGCGGCGTCTGGTCGCGGTGGGCGGGCCGGAGTTGGTGGTGTTCGAGGACACCACCGCCGGTGGGCTGGGGGAGAGGGTCGAGCGGGAGCTGTTCGAGATCGCCGCGCGCTTCGACGCGCGCAACGGGAACGACGCGGTGAGTTCGCGGGTGCGGCGTCGGCTGGCGGCGGCTCCGGTGGCGGATTCGCTGCCGCTGGGCCTGCGTTCGGTCCGGGTGGCGACGCTGACTGTCGTCGATCCGGCGGCAACTGCGGTGTCCGGTAGGAGCGTTGCGGAACTGCTTGCCTATGCACGCGAGTTGGATGAGCAGGGGCATCCCCGGGCGGAGGCCGCCTGGCGGGACTACGCGGCGGCGGCGCGGGCGCAGGGGCAGGACGTGGATGGGTTCGCGCTCGCCGCGATCACCGAGGCGGACGGCATCGAGCTGGTCGAGGAGGGCGAGTTCGCGGCCGGCGCCGCGGCGCTCGACCGGGCCGCGGCCGGCTATCGGGCGGCGGACGCGGCGGGGCGGGCGGTGGGCGCCGAGGTGCGGCTCGCGATGGCCCGGTTCCGCGCCGACGAGCCGGACGCGCTCGCGTTGTTCGAGGCGGCGCAGGTCAAGGCCGCCGCATTCCTGCCGGACGACGCGGCGCCGCTCGCGCTGGTCCTGCACCACCGTGCGATCGTGGCGCTCGCGAGCGAGGCCGAGGACGCGGACGCGATCCTGACCGAGCTGCACGACCTGGGCCGCGACCACGGGCTGCGGCACCGCCAGTCGGCGGCGCTGCACATCCGGGCCGAGCGGGCGCTCCAGGACGACCGGACGGCGGACGCCGAGGCCGACCTGAGCGCGGCCATCACACTGTGCCGGGAGGCCGAGCGGCCGTGGCTGGCCTGCCGGCCGCTGTTCCTGCGCAGCCAGGTGCGGATGCGCCTCGCCGACCCGGCGGCGGCCGAGGCGGACATGCGGGCCGCACTGGAGACGGCCGCGTTCTACACCGAGCCGCAGTTCCCGGTGGGACACGCGCTGACCATGCTGGCCAACGCGATCGGGGCGCAGAACCGGCCCGAGGACGCACTGCCGTTCGCGCTGGAGGCCGCGCACGTCTTCGACGACGAGGGCGACCCGGAGATGGCCGCGGCCTGCCGGCGGGGCGCGGTGGGCATGCTGTTCGGCCTGGGGCGGGACGCGGAGGCCGCGGCGATCCTGGAGGAGCTGCTCCCGGAGGTCGAGGAGCACCACGGCCCCGAACACGCGATGCAGGAACGCTGGGCGCTCGGGTTGTGCCTGCGCCGACTCGGCGACACCCGGGAGGCGGCCCGGCACCTGGCGATGGCGGCGGAGACCGCGGTGAAGGTGGCCGACCGGGCGACCCAGGCGGAGCTGGCGGTGGCCGCGGCGCACGCGCTCGACGACGCGGGGATGGCGCCGCAGGCCCAGGCGGCGTTCGGGCGGGCGATCGAACTGCTGCGCGCCGAGGGGGATGTGCGCGAGACGGTCCGGGCGCTGCGGGCGAAGGCGTGGAACATCGCGAGCAGCACCGACCGGGAGGACCCGTCGGGGGTGGACCGGGCGGTGGCGCTGTTCGCCGAGGCGCTGCGGGAGCTGGCGGACGCCGAGACCGGTGCGCGGGCGGCGGACGACGAGGCGACGATGGTCGCGGTCGAGCGGGCGGGTACGCACCACCAACTCGCCCACCTGCTGGCCCGCGCCGACCGCCTGCACCCCGCGCGGGCGGCGGCGGACAAGGCGGCGACGGCGTATGTGGCCGTGCTTCCGGAGGAGGCCGACGGCTACCTGGACGCGGTGCAACTGGCCGCGCGCATCGAGGCGTTCGGCCTGGACGAGCGGCCGGCGGCGATGACCCGGTTGGACGTGGCGTTGAAGGTGTGCACGACGAGCGGGATCACGGCGGTGGAGGAACTGACGGAGCTGCGTGAGGAGTTGGATCGGACCTGAGCCCGGAGGAGCCCGGCCGGGCGGGGCGTCCGGCCGGGCGTGGGGTCAGGCGCGGGTGATCGTCACGTCGCGCGTGTTCCGCGCGAGGATGTTCGGCACCACCGGGACCACACCTTCGCCGGGCAGGAGTTCGAGCAGCGTCGCGTCGCCGCGCGCGGGGCCGGGTACGAAGTCGAGCGGGGACCGCGCGGAGCTGCGCCAGTCGTGCGTCAGGCCGTCGCACGTGGCGGCGCTGCCACCGACCGAGAAGTGCAGGCCGGCCTGGCTGACGTTGCCGCCGACCAACACGGTCCCGGTGTGGTCGGCCGAGCAGCTGTAGGTGCCGGAGATCGTGACGGTCCCGTCGGCCGTCACCCACACGGTGGGGTCGAGCGAAACCTGGTCGCCCGCGACCGGGAGCCGGCGGGCCTGGGGCTGCGCCGGTGCGTGTGCCTGTGCGGCGACGGGGACGAACGCGAGTGCGAGCCCGGCGAATCCGACGGACAGGGCCATGGCCGTACGGCCGGAACTGATCATCATGCCGACGCCAACGATCCGCACCCCCGAAGGTTCCGTTCACGCGTACGAACGGGGGAATTGGGCCGCGTGTGGCCGTCGAGCGTGCGGCTCTCGATCAGGTCGAGGTCGAAGTCGGCCGCGTCCCGGAGGATCCGGTCCACTCCGCTGCGACCGGTGATCACGGGAAAGACCGTCACCTGTACGAAGTCGACGAACGAACACCGACCCAACTCATCGCCGGCGGTCGCCGGCCGCCGAAGCGCGGGGAGGGGGCGGGTCAGTCGATGTCGAGGGTGGCTTCGATGGTGTCGCCGTCGGGGGTGGGGGTGGCGCGGGTGTGCAGGTGGGCGCCGGCGCCGGTGAGGAGGCGTCGGGCAGCGGTGTTGGCGTCGGTCGTGGTGGCGACGACGCGGGGCGCGCCCTGGGCTCGGGCCTCGGCGCGCAGGAGGGCGACGACGGCGCGGCCCACGCCTCGGCCCCGGTGTTCGCGGCCGATCCACAGGCCCGTCTCCAGGTCCCCGTCCGGGGTCGGCTGGAGGCGGGCGGCGCCGACCACCACGTCGTCGACCAGGATCGCGTAGGTGGTGGGCGTGGCGGCCCACTCGTGATGAAAGGCCAAAAACGCGGCCCGCCGATCGGCGGTCCACCCGGCCGCTCCGGCCTCGACCGGCATGACCTCCCCCGGCTCGGCCCCGCGCACGGCCGCATCCAACAGGGAGGCCAACAACGCCTCATCCAACCGCCGAAGCACCACCCGAAACCCATCCACCCCCAAACCCTCCCCACCCCCAGTCCCCCCGTCAAACCCATTCCTGGCCGCCCGCCGCCCGCCCGGCCGATCGGCGCCCACCCAGCCCGCCGCCCGTCCGGCTGTTCGGCGCCCGGCCGCACGCTTCGCCGTCCGGCGGCCGGTCGGTGGGGGATCCGGCGTGCGACGGCCGCGCCTCTTCCCTCTTTTCGAGGGCGAGGCGCGGCCGTTGGCGGGTGGTGCGTCAGCGGTTTTTCTTGGGCGCGCAGATGTTTTTGTCGGCTGTTTCCATGTCGATGTTCTTGGGGGGCTCCGTGGGTGGGGCCGCGTTGTTGGGCGGGGCGGTGCCCGGGTAGTCCTTGCCGATCAGGAGTTCGAAGCGGGTTACCGCGGCGGACGTGCTCTCGGTCAGCGCGCTGTCGGGCAGGCCCGTCGCGGCGGCCAGGGCCTTGGCGGCGTCCAGGCGGCCCTTGGGGTAGGTGATCGAGCTGGTCGCGTGGGTCTTGCCGTCCTTCGCGTTGCCCGCGCTGACCGCGACGAACTTGCGGCCGACCAGGTCCGCCGCCACCTCGTTGGCCCGCTTGCTGACCCCGCTGCCGTTGCGGACGTCGACCTTGAGCGTGGCCGGGTCCACCTTCGGCGCCTCCGGTGTCGGCGGGGCCGCCGGCTGCTGCTCCGCGGGCTTGTCGTCCTTGGTGACCGCGGTGTCCGTACGCAGCATCGCCATCAGGTTGTTGGCCTCGGGCTGCTTCGGCTGCACCTTGACCTTGGGCAGCGGCGGGTATTCCTCGACCGGCAGCGTGGTGAACGCCATCCGCTTCTCGGGGACCTTCTTCAACTGGTTGCCCAGCGAGATCAGCTTGTCCACGCCGCCGAGGCCGTTGTCCACGGTCAGCGACTCCACCGCGATGTTGGCGATCTTGAACATGCCCTGGACGTTGGTCAACGACGCGCTGTTCTTGAGCTTGCGGGTGAGCGCCATCAGGAACGCCTTCTGCGCCTTGATCCGGGCCAGGTCGCTGCCGTCGCCGAAGGCGTGCCGCGCGCGCAGGAACTTCAGCGCGGTTTCGCCGCTGAGGTTCTGGTTGCCGGCGTCGAGCTTGAGGTCGGTGCCGCCCTGCTGGTTCGGCAGTACCGGGTCGTTGATCGGCTCCGAGATGCACATGTCCACGCCGTCGACGGCGTCGGTCATCTTCTTCACGCCGGTGAAGTCGATCATGATGTAGTGGTCCACCTGGACCCCGAGCATCTTGTCGACCGTGGACACCGTGCACGGCGGACCGCCGTTGGCCAGGCTCTCGTTGAACGACTGCGGCCCGTTGGACGCGGGATACGTCTTGCCGTCCACGACACACTTGGGTATCTGCACCATGGTGTCGCGGGGGATGCTGACCAGCGTCGCGTTGCTGCGGTCGGCCGATACGTGCATCAGGATCGTGACGTCGGCCAGGCCCTCGGTGTGCTCGGACGCGCCGTACTTCTTGCCGAGACCCTTACGGCTGTCGTTGCCGATCAGCACGATGTTCAGCGGCCTGCGTCCGAACGCGTCCTCCTCCGCCTTGGGGACGCCTTCGCTGCCCGCGTTCTTCGCGGTGGTGGATATCTTGCTGTCCAGATACTTGATATAGCCGTACGCCGTGCCGGCCAGCACCACGATCAGCCCCACCACGGTGAGCGCGATCCACTTGAGCCGCTTCTTCACCTTGCTCTTGGGCGCGGACTTGTCCCTGCCCGCGGCGGCGTTGCGGGCGCCCGCGCGCCCGGCGGGGGCCGTTCCCGCGCCCCGCCGACGCGCCGACGACGGCGGCGCGTCGGCGGCGGCGCCCTGATCCGAGCCGGTGCCCCGGCCCGAGGCGGCCTCCACCGCCGACGGCCGGCGCCGGCCCTCGGACGTACCCGCCGCCCCGGGGGTGCGCGGCCGGGTCGTGCCGGGGGCATCGACCACACCGCCGCCCGGCGCCCGCAGCTCGAAGCTGCCGGTGTCCGGGTTCATCACCCACATGTCCGCGACGTCCGCGTCGTCCATGCCGCCCAGGGGATCGTTGTCCCCGGGCGCGCCACGATGCGGCCCGTTCCCTCTGTTCACGCCGAGATCCCCTCCGGCTGTACCCGCCGCCGCACGATCCCCCCGGCTGTGCACGGTCCTCTTGGCGACACCGGGGTTCCGGAGCCACCCACGGAACCCGACGGTGATAAGTGATGGTCGGTATGAAGCAGCCACCATAACCGGCGAGATCTCGCCATGGTCACCGAGACTGCGAAGTCCTGACACTCGGATCATCGGAAAAGGCACAAAAACCTGATCCGACCGTTCCCGATCCGTCGTCAGTCGGTCGACAGCCGGTCATGGACCGGTCGTCGACCGGTCGAGGAGGAGCACGCACGAGCGTCCTGATCCGCACGTCGCGCGTGCCCCCCTCGACCGCCCGCCGGTCATTTCCGGCGCGGTGAGGCGCACTTCGTGTTGTCGGCCGTCTCCAGGTTCAGGTCGGCCGCCTTGGGCGGCTCCGGCACCCGCTCGGGCCCGGCGCTCGCCGGACCCGTCGGCGCGCCGCTGCCGCCGGCGTCCGCGTCGGGCAGATCCGCGCCGATCAGCAGCTTGATCGTGCTCTCCCCCGCACGGGCCGCCTCCAGCGCGGTCTCCGGCAGGTTCAGCGCCACGGCGATCGCCCTGGCCTGTTCCTGCCTGCCGTCGGGGTAGGTGATCCGACTGTTGGCGTGTTCCCGCCCGTCCGGCATGGACGTACCCGAAGTCGCCTTGAAACCCAGCCGCTTGAGCGCGTCGACCACCGGGGTGATTCGTTTCCGCGCGCTCCCGCTGTCCACCGTCACCCGGATCTGCGCCGCGTCGGACGGCGCGATCGTCTGCGGCGGTGCCGGCGCCTCGGTCACCGGCGCGGGCGGCGGATCCGTGGCCGGATCGCCCGCGGTCAACGGCCGATCGGCGCGGATCGCGGCCCACAGGTTGTCGGCGGCGGGCCGTCTGGGCTGGACCTGATCCGGCGCGGGCCGGTAGGTCTCGGTCGGCAGCGTGGTGAACGCCATGCGCTTTTCCGGCACCTTCTTGATCTCGTCGGCGAGGTCGATCAGCTTGTCCACGCCCGCCAGGTCGTTGTCGACGGTCAACGCGCCGACCGCGCTGTTGGCGATCCGGAACATGCCGTCCACGTTGGTCAGTTTCGCGTTGCTCTTCAACTCGCGCGCCAGCGACGCCAGGAACACCTTCTGCGCCTCGATCCGCGCCAGGTCGCTGCCGTCGCCGAACGCGTGGCGCGCGCGCAGGAATTGCAGCGCGTCGTTGCCGCTCAGCGTGTTCGGGCCGGCCGGCAGGTCCAGTCCGGTGCCGCCGCGCTGTCCGGACAGGACCGGGTCGTGGATCGGCGCGTCCAGGCAGATCGGCACGCCGCCGACCGCGTCGGTCAGGTCGCGGACGCCCTTGAAGTTCACCTCGACGTAGTGGTCGATGCGTACCTGGAGCATCCGGTCCACGGTCGCCACCGTGCACGGCGCGCCGACGCTGCGGAAGCTGTCGTTGAACTGGCCGAACCGGGCCTCGGTGACCTTCTTGTCCTTGCCCTTGCCGATCTCACATCGCGGGATGTCCACCATCGTGTCCCGGGGGATGTTCACCAGCGTGGCGTTGGAACGGTCGGCGGACAGGTGCATCAGGATCGCCACGTCGGCGAGCCCTTCGTGCCCCTCCGCGCCGTAGCGCCGGCCCTCACCGATCCGGCTGTCGTTGCCGATCAGCAGGATGTTCATCGGACTTCGGCCCTGGGCGTCCTTCGGGGACGCCGGTGGTCGGTTGTTCTTGTCGGCGGTGATCTGGGTGTGGTGCAGCTTCCCGTTCAGGTACCGGATGTACCCGTATGCGCTGCCGGCCAGGATCAGCAGGACACCGACCACGGAGATCGCGATCCATTTGAGGCGCTTCTTCACTGTGCTCTTTCTGCGTCCGTCCCGTCCACCGGGTGCCGTGGGTCCCCCGGTTCCGGTCTCCGCGTCCGTGCCCATGCGTGGCGTCCCCTCCGGCGACCTGCCGGGGGCGTCGCGGTCGGCGACGTCCCCGGCTCTCCCTGATGCGGTGTCGATGAATCAGCCCGCGCACACGTCCTGTTCCGCCGTCCGCCCCGAGACGGTGACGATCGGGCTCGTGTCTGCGGGCGTGGTCGGCGTGGCCGACGGGATGCCGCTGCTCGAAGTGGGGTCTGCCGTGGACGTCGACGAGGGCGCCCCCGTACTCGGCGGGGTGGATCCGGCCGGGGACCGCGTGGCGCCCTTGCCGGTCGCGCCCGTGCCCGGGGCGGTCGGGGTGACGGTCACCCGTTCGCCGTTCTCGTCGATCGTGGTGCGGGTGGACGGCAGCGGGGTCGCCGGCTGCTCGATCCGCACCTCGCCGTTGTTCTCGAAGCCGTTCTCGTCCTTGCCGCTGACGCCCGCGCCGACCGCGACCCGGTCGAAGCGGATCGCCTCGAACAGCCGGTCCGCCTTGGGCTGGACCAGTTCGTCCCGGTCGGTGTCGAACCGGTACGGCTGACGGGGCACGGTCAGGAACGCGACCTTGTCGTTCGGGATGCCCTTGATGCTGTCGGACAGGTCCATCAGCTCCTTGAGCGAGCTCAGTCCCGGGTCGGCGGTGATCGACCGGGTTCCGGCGTCGAGGAGGTTGTACAACTTCCACGGCTGGGTCAGCATGTCGCCGACCTTGACCTTCTTAACGAGCGCGGCCAGAAAACGCTGCTGTCGGGTCATCCGCTGGGTGTCGCTGCCGTCGTCGACGTTCTTGCGGGCGCGTACGTAGCCGAGCGCCTGCTCGCCGTCGAGCTTGTGCTTGCCGGCCGGCAGGTCGAGCTTGGCGGCGGTGTCGCGCATCGGGCGGCTCAGGCACACCTCGACGCCGTTGACCGCGTCGACCATCTCCTTGAAGCCGGAGAAGTCGATCACGATGTGGTGGTCGACCCGGACCTTGGTCATCTGTTCGATGGTCTTGATCGTGCAGGCGGCGCCGCCGATCTCGAACGCGTGGTTGAACTGGTCCCGGTACGCCCGCGACTTGCTGCCGTCCGGCCGGACGCAGGAGGGGATGTCCACCATCAGGTCGCGCGGAATGCTGACCGCGACCGAGCTCTTCCGGTCGGCGGCGAGGTGCAGCAGGATCGTGGTGTCGGAGCGCTTGGTGCCCTCGCCGACGTCGCCGTACTGCTTGTTGTCGCCGCTGCGGTCGTCCGAGCCCATCAGCAGGATGTTGGCCGCGTCGTGTGCGCCGGCCGCCACCTGCGGGCGTTCGGTCTCCGGGCCGAGCTTCGCGCTCAGGTCCTCGGAGGTGATGTTGCCGTCCAGCTTGCGGTACAGGGTGTAGACCACGACGCTGCCGGCGACCAGGCTCAGCGCCACGGTGACGGTGACGCCGATCAGGATGCGCTTGTACACCCGGCGGCGGCGGTCGCGCCGGGCCCGCCGGTCGGCCGCCTTGCCGCCGTCGGCGGCCATCGCGGCCACGGCGGCGGTGAGCGGGTCGCTGCCGGCCGGGGGAGGGGTGGTGGTGGGGGCGGTGGAGGGTCCCGCCGCACGGGTCCCGGCCGGGGTCGCACCGTCGCCGCCCTCGGCCGTGGTGGCGTCGCCCGGAGCGCCTGCGGCGCCCGCCGTGTCGGCCGTCGCGCCGTCGGTGGTCGCGCCATCTGCCGCCGTGCCCGCTGCGTCGGGGGCCACCTCGGCCACCGCGCCCTCGGTGGTCGCGCCATCGGCCGTCGTGCCGTCGCCCGGTTCGGCCGCCGAACCTCCGCCTGATTCGCCCGAGTTGCCCGTCGTGCCGTCGCCCGGTTCGGCCGCTGCGCGTTCGCCGACCTTGGCCGACGCGCCCGCCTCTGCGGCAGGGGCGGCCACGGCGGCGTCCTCGGCACCCGGTGTGGGTACAGGGCCGGCCGCCGCCGATTCGCCTACCGGTTCGGCCGTGTCGGGCCCGGTCGCCGTACCCGAAGTCGGCGTCGCGGGCCCCGCGTCCGCGCCCGACGCGGCTGCGCCCGAGGCGTCCGGGTCCACCGCGTCCGCGCCCGACGCGGCCGCGTCCGTGCCCGGCTCCTCCGCGCCCGCCGCCTCCGCGTCCCGCGCGTTGCCGGCGTCCGCGTCCCCCACCGGCCCGTTCGGGGGCGGAGTCGTGGATATGTCCGGTTCGGTCGGGGACTCGGGCGCCGTTTCCGGGCTCGCGTCCCGACCGGATCCGGCCTGCTTGCCGGCCCGTTCGCTGTCACTCACGTCGTGTCTGCTTCTTTCCCCAAGGCGCCCAACGCTCATCAAGCGACGAACCGCGCGTGGGGCGGCCGTTGCACTGATAGACGTGGCGCCGGTTCTTCGAGTTGCGTGCACCCTTGTGCGTGTGACACAGGTCACGCGAACCGTCACAACACCACGTGTCGACCCGGCCCGCACGGCTGCCGGCACGTTATCGTGCGCGACTCCCGGGGTCGGCCGCCAGGTGGGCTGCCGGCCTCCGGCCGCGATGACGCGCGATCAGTTCGCCTTGCAGATGTCCTGGTCCCCGTCGCGGATCTCGGCCTTCACCGGCGGCTTCACCGGCTCGACCGGAACCGCGCCGCCCCCGGGCGCGGCGGATGCCGGCATCGCGCCCGGACCGCCGAGTGCTCGCGCCGGCACACCGGCCGGGACCGCCCCACCCGCCGGCGCGACCGGGGCCGGCGCCGGTTCCGCGCCCGGTTTGCGCCGACCGTCCAGCGGCTCGTCGTGGTTGACCGCGTCGAACAACCGCCGCGCGTCGGGCTGGATCAGCGCGACCCGGTTGTTGTCGTCCGGCGGGTTGTACACCGGGATGTGCGCGAAGGTGATGTTCTTCGTCTCCAGGTCGCGCATCCCGCGCGCGAGATCGACCAGCGCGGAGACCGAGTCCAGACCCTCGTCCGCCCGGATCGACTTCGTCAGCGCGTCGGCGAGGGCGAACAGCCGGGTCGGACTGGTCAGCGTGTCGCCGCTGCGGATCTGCTTGGCGAGCGAGGCCACGAACGCCTGCTGCCGCTTGATCCGGCCCAGGTCGCTGCCGTCGCCGCCGAGCCCGATGTCGTGGCGCAGCCGTACGTAGTCCAGCGCCTCCCGGCCGTGCACCTTGCGCCGGCCGGCCGACAACGAGATGTTGCCCTCGCGGTCCTGCACGGTCCTGGGCAGGCAGATCTCCACCCCGCCGACCGCGTCGACCATGCCCTTGAAGCCGGCGAAGTCCACGATGATGTGGTGGTCCACCCGCATCGCGGTGACCTTCTCGACGGTGTTGCGCGTACAGGCCGCGCCGCCGAGTTCGAACGCCGAATTGAACATCACCCCGCGCTGCTCGGCCGAGCGCGCCCCGTCCCTGGTCACACACGAGGGCACGGTCACCAGCAGGTCGCGCGGGATGCTCATGACCACCGCGTGTTCGCGGTCGGACGTCAGGTGCACGAGGAGTGTGGTGTCCGAACGCTCGCCGAGGTCGCCCCCGCCGCCGAGCGCGCGGTTCTCGCCGGCCCGCGAGTCCGAGCCGATGATCAGCAGGTTCATCGGCTTGCCCTTGCCGTTGCCGCCCACGTCGGGACGGTCGGCGTTGAGCTTGCCGTTGACCGGGTCGGTCTTGATGTTGCCGTCGAGCCGCCGGTACGCGACGTAGGCGGCCGAGACGCTGGTCAGCAGGATCAGCGTGATGCCCACCCCGATCGGCAGGAACACCCGGCGCCGCCGGTCGCGCCTGCGGCGCGCGCGCCGGGTGGCGGCCCGACCGGCGGCGGCGTCGACCGGGGTGGACTCGTACGCCGGGCACGCCGCCGGTTCGGGCACGTCGGGTTCGGGCGCACGTTCGGACCGGTACAGGTGATCCCACACGTCCATGAACCCCACGCCTCCCCGCCTGCTGAGGGACCGCCGGGCACGGCACTACGGGCGGTCGGGGCCACGAAAGCGCAGCCCGACCCGTCTTGTCATGGACTAGTCGGCGGAACGGGTGACGGCGCGCGTGACGCGCTCCGCCTCGATGCGCCGCTCCAGCAGGGATTCGTCCAGGTGACGGCATACGACGACGGGTACGGACGCGGCAAGGGGCGCGAGCAGGCCCGCCCGCAATCCACCCGTTCGGGCGAAGCTCGAAGAGGTGAGCAAGCGATCACCTGGGCCGAGGTTCCACTCCCGCGCGGCGGCCTCGCCCGCCGCGGCCAGGTCGCCGGCGGTGTACTCGCGGCCGGCCTCGATCAGCGCCGGCGCATCGGCGCGCGCCGAGCCGTCGGGCACGAACCGGTCGCCGTGTCCGGCCACTTCCGCCGCGTAGTCCAGGAAGCCGGCCGGCGGCTCGGGGAAGCGCCCACCCATCGGCCGCAGCGCCAAGGCGACCCGCTCGCCGGGGCAACTCGCCGCCCGATCGAGCGTCTCGGGGCCGGACACCACCACGTCGGCGTCGGCGGGATCGCCGTCGAAGGTCACCGCCAGGCCGAGCGACCACGCGGCGAGCAACCACACCTGGGTCTGCCAGTGCGCCGGCAGCAGCAGCGACACCCGGGCGCCGGGCTCGACCGCGAGGTCGTCGCGCAGCAGATTCGCGGTCTTGGCGACCCAGTTGTCGAACGTCGCCACGGAGAGCTCGACCCGCTCGCCGGTGGCGTCGTCGTAGAAGGTGGTGAAGGGCCGCGCGGAGTCGGCGGCGAGCGCGGAGCGCAACTGATCGACCGGAGTGCTGGGCATGCGCCCAGCCTATCGAGCGGATGAATTCGTACGACAAATGGGTGTAATTGCTGCATTTGGTACAAGCGTTGTGGCGGGACCGGGCACCCGAACGACTCCACCGCCCACGATGGAGGGCCCGCCCGTGTTCACCAGAATCGTGCTGTCGATCGTCGCCCTCGCCGTGCCGACCGTGCTAGCCGGACCTCCCGCGCAGGCCGACGCGGGACCGAGCACCCCCGGTACCACGATCACCCTCCCGCTGACCGGGATCGAACAGGAGTCCGACGTCGCCGCGCCCCGCGAGGGCCGGACCGGGGTACTGACCGCCGAACGCGACACCGCGGCCTTCTCGTTGCTCGGCGTCACCTGGGCCGACCCCGACCCGGCCGCGGGCGCGCGGGTGGTCGTCCACGTACGCACCCGCACCGGCGGGGTATGGAGCCCCTGGCGCGCGCTGCACGCGAGCGGCGACGGGATCGGGCCGGCCGAGGGCCGCGTCCGCGGCGGCACCGAGCCGTTCTGGGCCGGTCGTTCCGATGGTGTCCAGATCCGCGTGGGCGTGCTCGCCGGAGCGCTGCCGACGGACCTGCGAGCCGAACTCGTCGACCCCGGCGAGTCGATCGTCGACCGCATGCCGCCGCGTCCGACCCGGCCGAACAGGGTCGACGGCCGGGACAAGGGCCGCGCCGAGCAGCCCGCGATCGTGGCCCGCCGAGACTGGGGCGCGGACGAGTCGCTGCGGGACGCGAAGTTCAAGTACACCGGCACCGTGCGCGCCGCTTTCGTGCACCACACCGCCGACGGCAACGACTTCCCGTGCAGCGACTCGCCCAAGGTGCTCCGTTCCATCTACCGCTACCACGTGCTGACCAACGGCTGGGCCGACGTGGGCTACAACTTCCTGGTCGACCAGTGCGGCACGGTCTTCGAGGGCCGCGCAGGCGGGGTGGACAAGCCGGTGCTCGGCGCGCATACGCTCGGCTTCAACACGGACAGCATGGGCGTGGCCGCGATGGGCACCTACACCAGCGCCGAGCCGCCCGGGCAGATGCTGATCGCGCTGTCCGCCCTGATCGCCTGGAAGCTCGGCCTGGACGACCGCGACCCGACCGGCCGGGTCACGCTGACCTCCTCCGACAGCGGCAGTCGCTACCCGAAGGGCTCGACCCACTCCTTCGACGTGATCTCCGGCCACCGGGACGCGTTCAACACCGAGTGCCCCGGCCAGGCGCTCTACGAGCAACTGCCCGCGATCCGCAAGGACGTGGCCGTGCGGCTGGGCTAGGTCCTGTCCCGGCGCGCGCGGGGGACGGCGCGGCGGGCGGGCTACCCCCGCTTGTCCACGATCTCCCGCAGGCGCTCCACCAGCGGCTCGACCACCGCCTCGGGGACGAACCGCTCCCGCGCCAACGCGACCGCAGCCGCGCGCAGTCGGGCCACCTCCGGCGGATGCTGGGCCAGCCGGCGCAGCGCGTCGGCCAGCGCGTCGGAGTCGCCCGCCGGGACGAACAACCCGGCCGCGCCCAGCAGTCGGCGCTGCGGCGCGGTGTCCGAGGTGAGCACCGCGCACCCCGCCGCAGCGCCCTGGAAAACCTTGTTCGGCACCAGCCGCAACGCCTTGGCGCCGGTGCCGAACACCCCCAGGCACACATCGTGCGCGGCGACCAGGCGCGGCAGTTCGGCCTCGGGTACCCAGGTCCGCCAGGTCACCCGGGGCGCGTTCGGCCCGACCAGGTCCTTCGTACGCTGGGCCTGGAGGCCGCGGCCGATCATGGTCACGGTGATCGGATAGCCGTCCAGCCGACTGAGCGCGGCGCCGATCACCGGTGCGCCCTGCACCGGCGAGTACAGCCCGACCGAGATCACCCGCAGGTCCTCGCCCGGCCGAAAGCCCGGCTCGAAGTCGGCCGCGGGCTCCGGTAGCGGGTCGGGTCGCGGCTCGGCCGACGGGTCGCCGAGCGGGTCCGGGGACGCCTTCGGGCCCGCCCGCCCCGCGTCGAACCACACCGGCGCCGCCCCGATCGGCACCACCACGGCCCGATCCCGCTGCGCCGGCGCGAGCACCCGGCGGTGCTCCTCGGTGTCCACCAGGACCAGTCGCGCCGCGGCGATCGCCGCCTGCTCGATCCGGTCCACCTTGCGCAGTTCGGCCTGGGCGGCGTGGCCCAGCCGATCGGCCACGTCGTCCACGCTCTCCAGGTGGTCCAGCACCAGCGGCACCCCGGGGAACAACCGCCGCGCGATCTGGATGTCGAGCCGGCCCTGATAGCCGACGATCACCACGTCGGGGCGCGGCGCGCGCCGAGCCTTGGCCACCAGCTCCGCGATGCACCGCGCGTGCCGTATTCGCTGGCGGGGGATCCCGGGGTGTGCCGACGGCGGCGGGACCATCGGGCCCGCGTCCATGTGGCCGAGCGGAACGTTGCAGGTCACCACCTCGATGCCGTGCCGCCGCAAGCCCTCGATGAGGATTCCCACCCGGGGGTGGACGGTCGTGTCATAGGTGCCGAACGCCATCACCCGCATAGCTGAAGTCTGCTCTGCGCACATCGGCACAAAACCGGGAAGGTACCGTGGCGGTCCGAACCCGGACCCCGAGGAGAGCCCGTTGCACCCCAGTGCCCACCGGCGCGTGTGGCGTCCCGGGTTCGCCCTCGATCTTCGGCTCACCCTCGGCCAACTGCGCCGGGGACACAGCGATCCGACGTACCACGCGGGCGCCGACGGCTCGGTGTGGCGCACCTCGCGCACCCCCGAAGGGCCGTGCACGCTGCGGGTGATCGACCGACCCGCGACCGGCGAGATCGAGGCGAGCGCGTGGGGGCCGGGCGCCGAGTGGCAATTGCACGCGCTGCCGGCGCTGCTCGGCGCCGACGACGACCCGGCCGCGCTCGTCGCCCGACACCCGATCGTGCGCGACGCGCAACGCCGGTACACCGGCCTGCGGATGCCGCGCAGCGCGCTGGTCCTGGCCGCCCTGGTGCCCTCGATCCTGGAGCAGAAGGTCACCACGATCGAGGCGCGCCGGGCCTTTCGGCTGCTGCTCGGCAAGTACGGCGAGGCCCCGCCCGGCCCGGCGCCGGCGGGCCTGCGGGTGATCCCCGACGCGCGTACCTGGGCGCTGATCCCGTCCTGGGACTGGGCCCGCGCCGGAGTGGACGGGCGCCGCTCGCGCACCGTGATCGAGGCGACCCGGGTGGCGGGCCGCCTGGAGGCGACCACCGAGGTGTCGCACCCCGAGGCGGCCCGGCTGATGCGCCTGGTGCCCGGGATCGGGGTGTGGACCGCAGCCGAGACCATGCAGCGCTCGCACGGCGACCCCGACGCGCTGTCCGTGGGCGACCTGCACCTGCCCAAGACCATCGGCTTCGCGCTCGCCGGGCACGCCGTGGACGACGCCGGAATGCTCGAACTCCTCGCCTGCTACGGGGGAAACCGGCACCGGGCCGCGCTGCTGATCCGCATGTCGGGGGTCAAGGTCCCGCGCCGCGCGCCCCGCTACGCCCCGCGCCCGCACTTCACCGGCAGGACCCTGTGAACGGGCGTCCCTCGGCGGGCGGCACGTTTGTCTCCCGGGGCCTCGGGCAGCCGTTCGGGTGAAGGACCCGGCTGCGCAGCACGGCAGCTCGGAACCGACACCGAGAACGAGGAGGAAGTGCTCGTGACGACCGTCCAGCACTCGATCGACGTGGACGTGCCGGTCCGCACCGCCTACAACCAGTGGACCCAGTTCCGGGAGTTCCCGCGGTTCATGAGCGGGGTCGAACGGATCGACCAGATCAACGCGACACACACCCACTGGGTGACCAAAATCGCCGGAGTGACCCGGGAGTTCGACGCCGAGATCACCGAGCAGCGGCCCGACGAACGGGTCGCGTGGAAGACCGTGGACGGCCCGCATCAGGCGGGTGTGGTCACCTTCCATCGGCTCGACGACGTACACACCCGCGTGATGTTCCAGATGGAGTTCGACCCCGATGGCCTGGTGGAGACGGTCGGCGACAAGCTCGGCTTCGTCCGCGGCCGGACCAAGGGCGACCTGGAACATTTCAAGTCGTTCGTGGAGGAGCGGGGCCAGGAGACCGGCGGCTGGCGCGGTGAGGTCGAGCCGCCCGGCAGCCACGGGTCGGCCGATCTGCCGCAGACGCCGCCTCCGCCGTACCCCGGCCCCGGCATGCCGCCCACTCCCGGGCGGACCGGAGCCCCGGGCGGCGGGCACATCCCGCCGCCGCGCCCGCAGGCTCCGCCGACCGTCGGCGGCGGGACGCAGGGCTACTGATCAGGCGTGAAGCCCCCGGACATCGGCCGGACACCGCCCCCGACCCCACGTCGGCGGCGGTGTGGGCCCGCCGATTCCGGGCCGGCAGCGCCGAGCGGTGACGCACCGCGGTGAACCATGACGAAAGGGTGGGCCCGTCGCGGGCCCACCCCTTCGCCTGTCCGGGTTCCGCCGCCCGGTGCCGCGCTCAGCGCACCACGATCACGTCGTCCACCGTGCGGGCCGGACGCTCCCGGGGCGGCTCGGCCGGCCGGCCCACCGCGACGGCGCCCATCGGGTCCCAGTCGGCGGGCAGCGCGAGCGTGGCGCGCACCACGTCCGGACAGAACATCGTCGACGACACCCATGCGGAGCCCAGGCCCTCGGCGGTCAGCGCGATCAGCAGATTCTGTACGGCGGCGCCCGCCGCGACGGTGAACATCTCCCGCTCGGCCCGCGAGCGCACCGGGTCGGGGTAGGCGTGCGCGCCGTCGGTGACCAGGCACGGCACCACCAGGTACGGCGCGTTGCGCAACACGTCGCCGCGCCCGACGCGCCGGGCGATCCGGTCCTCGTCCAGGCCGTCCGCGCGCAGATCCGCCACCCAGCGGGAGCGCATCGCGTCGAGCAGGGCGATCCGGGCCGGCGCGCTCTCCAGGAGCACGAAGCGCCACGGCACGGTGTGATGCGGCGCGGGCGCGGTGATCGCGGCGGCCACCGCGCGGCGTACCGCCTCCGGATCCACCGGCTCGTCGGTGAACGCGCGCACCGTACGTCGGGCGGTGATCGCGGTGCGGGCCCCCTCGGCGACCGCCTCGGCGGTACCGAGTCGGAACATGTCGTCCGCGGCGCCGCGCACCAGCGGGCGCACTCCGGCCCCGTCGGCCTCGGTGACCAGGTGCGCGAGGCCGCGCACCACCGCCACCGGGACGGCGCCGGCCTTGCCCTTGACCAGTTCGGCGGCGCTCGCGAGTTCGTCGACCACGGCGGTGATCGTCACCGCCAACTCGTTGCCGTGCGTGTCGATCCGGCCCCGGTGGTCGTCGACCGCGTCCAGCCCGGCGACGCCGATCGCGACGTCGGTGACCCCGTTGCGCCACGGCCGGCCGAAGGTGTCCGACACCACGACGCCCACCCGCACGCCGGCCCGCTCGGCCAGCGCGGCGCGCAACCGCCGGGCGGAGGCGTCCGCATCCTCGGGCAGCAACAACAGCGTGCCCGGCTCGGTGTTGGAGGCGTCCACACCGGCCGCCGCCATCACGAAGCCGTGCCGGGTCTGCACGATCCGGGTCGGCCCCTTGCGGGCGATCAGACGGACCGCCTCGGCGTCGATCACCTTCTCCCGATCGACCCCGCGCAGCAGCCGCCCCTCGGCCTTGCTGAAGATCTTCGAGGTGACCACGAGCACGTCGCCGTCGCGCAGTCCGGGACCGTCGGGACCGGCCGCCGCGTCCGCGATCAGCGCGGCCAGGTCGGCGCCTTCGCCGATCTCCGGCAGCCCGGACACGCCCAGGATCGAGTAGCCGCTCGGCGGGGCGACCATCACCGCACCTCGTCCGCGAGCGCGAGCGCGGCCCGGGCCATCTCGGCGGTGGCCTCGACATCGCTCATCAACAGCGGGATCGCCCGACACGGGATGCCGGCGGCCTCCACGCTCAGCACGGCCGCCGCGTCGGCGGTGTCCACGAGCCAGCCGTCGAGCAGACCGGGGCCGTAGTGCTGCGCGACCGCCGCCGCGCTCGTCTCCACACCGACGGCCTCCAGGACCCGGTCGGCCATCCCGCGCACCGGGGCGCCCCCGATGATCGGCGACAGGCCGATCACCGGCGCCTCGGCGGCCACCAGCGCCTCCCGGATGCCGGGCACGCCCAGGATGGTGCCGATGCTGACCACCGGATTCGACGGCGGGAACAGGATCAGGTCGGCCTCGGCGATCGCCTCCAACACGCCGGGCGCGGGCTTGGCGGTCTCGATCCCGACCGGCACGATCGCGTGCGCCGTCGGCGCGGCCCGCAGCCGCACCCAATACTCCTGGAAATGCACCGCCTTGCGGGTGCCGGGCTTGTCCGGATCATCGATCACCACGTGCGTCTCGACGCGGTCGTCGCTCATCGGGATCAGCCGCACCCCCGGCTGCCACCGCGCGCACAGCGCCTCGGTGACGGCCGACAGCGGATACCCGGCGCCGAGCATCTGGGTCCGCACGATGTGGGTCGCGTAGTCCCGGTCGCCGAGCCCGAACCAGGTCGGCTCGACCCCGTAGGCGGCCATCTCCTCGCGAATGCTCCACGACTCGTCCCGACGCCCCCAGCCCTGCTCCTCGTTGATGCCGTCGCCGAGCGTGTACATGACGGTGTCGAGGTCCGGACACACCTTCAGCCCGAACAGGTGGATGTCGTCCCCGGTATTGCCGACGACGGTGATCTCCGCTTCCGGAACGGCCGCCTTGAGCCCCCGAAGAAACCGAGCCCCGCCGATACCTCCGGCCAGTACAACGATGCGCATGAAACCAGTCTCGCAGCACCCGACACCGAAGCGCCGGGGTGGGCGAACCCGACGCGCCACGACGGCAGGTCTTACGAACGGGTGACATCGGGGCGTGTGGGGGGATGAGGCGGCGCGGAGCGACTTAGTTTGGGCGGTATGAGGATCCTTGTCACCGGCGGAGCCGGGTTCATCGGGTCGCATGTCGTGGAGTGCCTGGTCGAGGCCGGGCACGAGGTGCGGGTCTTCGATCTGGTGTCCGTCGAGGGTGTGGACTCCGTGGTCGGGGACGTGCGCGACGCGGATGCGGTGGCGCGGGCGCTGGTCGGTGTGGACGCGGTGTGTCATCAGGCGGCCAAGGTCGGGCTCGGGCTGGATCTGGGGGACGCACCCGACTACGTGGGCTGCAACGACCTCGGCACCGCGGTGTTGTTGGCCGCCATGGGGCGCGCCGGTATCGGGCGGCTGGTGCTGGCCAGTTCGATGGTGGTCTACGGGGAGGGACTGGGGCGGTGCGCCGAGCACGGTGACGTGGTGCCCGGTGCGCGGCCGATCGAGGCGTTGGAGGCGGGGCGCTTCGAGCCGCCGTGTCCGGTGTGCGGGATGGAGGTGACGCCGGGACGGATCTCCGAGGAGGCGGCGCCCGACCCGCGCAACGTCTACGCCGCGACCAAGCTGGCCCAGGAGCACCTGGCCGGCGCGTGGGCCCGGAGCACCGGCGGCGTGGCCACCGCCCTGCGCTACCACAACGTCTACGGCCCGAGAATGCCGCTGGACACCCCGTACGCGGGCGTGGCCGCGATCTTCCGCTCGATGCTGCGCGCCGGGTTGCCGCCTCGGGTGTACGAAGACGGCGGCCAGCGGCGCGACTTCGTGCACGTACGGGACGTGGCCACGGCCAACCTGGCCGCCTTCGAGCGCTCGACGCCCGGTCTGCGGGCGTACAACGTGGCCACCGGCGTGCCGCGCACGGTGGGCGAGATGGCCCTCGCCCTGGCGGCCGCGCACGCGGGCCCGACGCCGATCACCACCGCGGAGTATCGACTGGGCGACGTGCGCCACATCACCGCCTCCGCGGCCCGGCTGGAGGCCGAACTCGGCTGGCGCGCCCAGATCGAATTCGCGGACGGCATGGCCCAGTTCGCCCACGTGTGAGCGACCCGCCGGCCGGCGGGCCCGGAGCACCCCCGCCCTCACCCCGTCGGCAGGCGCACCTCGAAGCGGCAGCCCGTGCCCGTGTTGGCGACCGCGACCCGGCCCGCGTGGGCTTCGACGATGCCGCGGACGATGGCCAGGCCCAGACCCGCGCCGCCGGCCGGGGACGGGGTGCGGGCGTGGGTGCCCCGCCAGCCTGTGTCGAACACACGCGGCAGGTCCTCCTCCGGGATGCCGCCGCACGCGTCGGTGACCGAGACCACCACCTCGCCGGCGGCCGTGCGCACGCCGACCGCCACCGTGCCGTCCGACGGCGTGTGCCGGATCGCGTTGACCAGCAGGTTCGTCAAAGCCCTGGACATCTCCCGGCCGTCCACCCGCACCGGCACCGCGACCATGTCCTCGCCCGCCACCCGGACCGCGCGGGACCGGGCCAACTCCTCGGTGCCCGCCATCGCGTCCGCCACCAGGTCGTAGAGCGAGACCCGGGCCGGGGACAACTTCAACGCGCCCGCCTGGATCCGGGACAGCTCGAACAGGTCGTCCACCATGCCGCTGAGCCGATCCACCTCGGTGCGGATCCGCCGGTGATAGCGCGCCGGGTCCTCGGGCAGGCCGTCCTCCAACGCCTCCGCCATCGCTCGCAGACCCGCCAGCGGAGTGCGCAGATCGTGCGAGATCCACGCGATCAACTCGCGGCGCGCGTGCTCGACCGCGCGCTCGCGGGCGCGCGACTCGGCCAGCTGTACCCCGGCGCGCTCCAACTCGCGGCCCAGCTCGGCCAGTTCGGCCACGGCCGAGACCTGCCGCGGCGGCGCGGGCGGGGGCGGCCCGCCGCCGAGCGCCCGAGCGGTACCGCGCAGCGCCCGTACGTCGGCCACCACCGGGCGGCCCAGCACCATCGCCACGGCGATCGCCAGCACCGCCGACACGGCGCAGACCACCATCACCACGGTCAGGTCGTGCGAGGACAACAACATCGCCTGGGAGACGCCGACGGTGCCCGCGGCCATGCCGGCTATCGTCACCACCGACATCGCGGCCAGCGCGACCGACAACGAGCGGTTGCGCAACCCCCGCAGGCCGAGCAGCCCGAGCAGCGTGACCCCCAGGCCGCTGCCCGCAGCGATCAGGCAGATCAGCGCGAAATCCTTCACCGGCACCCGGGTTCGACCTCCAAGCGGTATCCCACGCCCCACACGGTCACCAGGAGCCGGGGCGCGGCCGGGTCGTCCTCGATCTTCTCCCGCAGGCGCCGTACGTGCACGGTCACCGTGGACTGGTCGCCGAACTCCCACCCCCACACCCGGCGCATCAACTCCTCCCGGGTGAAGGCCCGGCCCGGCGCCCCCAGGAAGAAGCAGAGCAGGTCGAACTCACGCGCGGTGAGCGAGAGTTCGCGGCCGGCGCGGAGCACCCGGTGGGCGCGCACGTCCACCTCGACGTCGGCGTGCCGAAGCACCGACGGCACCGCCGCCGCGACGGGCCCCGCGACGCGGCGCAGCACCGACTGCACCCGCAGGACCAACTCGCGCGGGCTGAACGGCTTGGTGACGTAGTCGTCCGCGCCGACCTCCAGACCGAGCACCCGATCGCCCTCGTCGCCCAGCGCGGTCAGCATCACCACCGGGATCGGGCCGCGCTCGCGCAGCCGCCGGCATACGTCGAGGCCGTCCATGCCCGGCAACATCAGGTCGAGCACCACGAGGTCCGGCGGGTCGGCGGCGGCCAGGTCCAGGGCGGACGGTCCATCGGCGGCGTGCGCGGTGTGGAACCCCGCGCGTTCGAGATAGCCGACGACGACCTCGGCCACGGTCGGGTCGTCGTCGACGACGAGCACCTTCATGCCGGCGAGTGTAGGTGCGCGAAGGTGGACGATTCCGGCGCGGGTCGGATCCGTAAGCGGCCCGTAACCCACACGGCCGTATCGACGCGACGTCAGTACTTCGTAAGCACGTCATGCCTGGGTACACGCCGCACGCTTACCTAGCGTGAGCCGCATGGACGCCTCTTCAGCACATGCCGTGGAGCAATCCGCGGCCCATTTCGCGGCGCGGTCCGCCGAGCCGGCCGCACCACACTCCGCGGCCCGTTCCACAGCTCACTCCACAGAGCCATCTGCGATGCACTCGGCGGCGCCCTCCGCCGCCCACACCGTGGACGTGGTGCTGCCCTGTCTCGACGAGGCCCGCGCGCTGCCCTGGGTGCTCGCGCGGATGCCGGCCGGATATCGCCCCCTCGTGGTGGACAACGGCTCGCGCGACGGCTCGGCCGACCTGGCCCGCTCGCTGGGCGCCGAGGTGGTGGTCGAGCGGCGGCGCGGATTCGGCGCCGCCTGCCACGCCGGGCTGCTCGCCGCGACCGCGCCGATCGTCTGCTTCTGCGACTGCGACGCGTCCCTCGACCCCGCCCAACTGCCCGAGGTGGTGGACCCGGTACGCGCCGGCGACGCGGACCTGATGCTCGGCCGCCGCCGCCCGCAGAGCCTCGGCGCCTGGCCGCTCCACGCCCGCCTCGCCAACGCCGTACTCGCCCGCCGACTGCGCGGGCGCACCGGCGCCCGCCTGCACGACCTGGGACCGATGCGCGCCGCCCGGCGCGCCGACCTGCTCGCCCTCGACGTCCGCGACCGGCGCTCCGGCTACCCGCTGGAGACGGTGGTCCGCGCCGCCGACGCCCGCTGGCGGATCGCCGAGGTCGACGTGCTCTACCACCCGCGCGCGGGCCGCTCCAAGGTCACCGGCACGGTACGCGGCACCGTCACGGCCGTGCGCGACATGAGCGCGGTACTGGTCCGCCCCGGGCGGCCCGCATGACCACGCTGCTCGTGATCGCCAAGGCTCCCGTCCCGGGCCGGGTCAAGACCCGGCTGACCCCGCCGCTGACCCCCGACCAGGCCGCCGCGGTGGCCGAGGCCGCGCTCGCCGACACGCTCGCGGCGGTGCTGGCCACACCCGCCCGCCGCCGCGTCCTGGTGCTCGCGGGCGCGCCGGGGCCGTGGTTGCCGCCCGGCTTCGAGGTGTGCCCGCAGCACGGCGGCGGCCTCGACCTGCGCCTCGCCGCCGCGTTCGCCGGCTGTACCGGGCCGACCCTGCTGGTCGGCATGGACACCCCGCAGATCACCCCCGACCTGCTGAGCGTGGACTGGTCGGCCGCCGACGCGTGGTTCGGCCCGGCAACCGATGGCGGGTTCTGGGCGATCGGCATGCGCCGACCGGATCCCTCGGTCTTCCCCGGCGTGCCGATGTCGGTGCCCGAGACCGGCGCGGTACAGCGCGCCCGGCTGCTCGCCGCCGGCCTGACCGTGCGCGACCTGCCCACCCTGACCGACATCGACACGGCCGACGACCTGGCCGCCGTCACCCGCGACATCCCCGGCACACACTGCGCCGGCGTGGCCCGCGCGCTGCTCGGCGACGGGGTGTACGCATGACCCTGGTCCACGAGCCGACGCCCGGGACGAACGCCGCGAGCGATCCGTACGCGGACGCCGCCGATCCCTACGCGGTCGCGCTGCGCGAGGGCGGCGCGCTCTACCTGCGCCGGCACGGCGGTCGGCGGCAGCGCCTCGAACTGGCCCGCTGGTGCGCCGAGCCGGACGCCGCCGACGACACCCTGCTGGCCCGCTGTACCGGCCCCACCCTCGACGTCGGCTGCGGCCCGGGCCGGCTGGCCGCCGCGCTGACCCGGCGCGGGGTGGCCGCGCTCGGCGTGGACCCGGTACCGGCCGCGGTGGCCCGCAGCCGAGCCGCCGGCGCGAGTGCGCTGTGCCGCTCGGTGTTCGAGCCGCTGCCGGGGGAGGGCCGCTGGGCGGTCGCGCTGCTCGCCGACGGCAACATCGGCATCGGCGGCGACCCGGCCCGGCTGCTCGACCGTATGCACACCCTGCTCGCCCCGGGCGGCCTGCTCCTGGTCGAGACCGACCCCCAGGACGTCCACGAACGTTTCGCGGCCCGGGTCGAGAACGCGGGCGGCGGCCACGGCGGCGCCTTCCGCTGGGCCAGGATCGGCACCCCGTCCCTCCGCCGCCTCGCCCCCGCCCACGCGTTCACCCCGACCGAGAGCTGGACCCACACGAACCGCACGTTCGCCGCCCTGCGCCAGCACTGACCCGGGGCCGATCCCGCCCGCGCGCGCCCGTGCCCCACCCGCCCCCGCTCAGTCGTGCCCCCGCCCCCGCGCGTACCGCCACCCCACCACCAGCGCCGTCCCCGCCACCACCACGCCCCACACGATCGCCAGCCCGTCCGCGTAGTCCAGCGGCAACACCGACGGATTCTGCGTGGGCAGCGGCCGCAACAGCGCCGGCAGCGCGATCAGCGTGCCCACCACCCCCACCGCGAGCCCGCCGAGCACCGTCCGGCGCACCCACGCGGGCGGCCCCGGCCGCACCCGCATCACCAGCGCGCCGACCACGAAGACCACCACGGCGAATACCGCGTCGTGCAGCAGCAACCCACCGACCAGCCACTTCGCCAGACCCAGCCGATCGCGCAGGAACGGGTCGTCGCGGACCCCGACCACACCCCACCCGATCCCGGCCAGGCCCACCGCCCCGAGCACGAGGCGAACGACCGTGACCACCCGCCCCGTACGCGGCGCGACCGGCGGCGGCTCGAACGCCGTACTCATCGCACTACCTCCATCCTGGCGACCCACTTCGTCTGCAACACGCCCGGCCGGTTCGGCGCGATGATCCGCGCGGGATAGCCGTGATCCTCGGCCAGCGGGGCACCGTTGAGCATCAGCGCCAGCAGGGTCAGCGGATCGTCGGTCCACTCGCCCGGCATGTCCATCACCGAGTACGGACTGAACCGCTCGTGCGAGAACACCCGCAGCCGATCCCCCGGCGCAGCCCCCGCCCGCTCCAGCAGATCCCGGATCCGCACCCCCGACCAGTGCGCCGACGCGCTCCAGCCCTCGACACACGTGATCGGCAACACCGACCGACTCTGCGGCATCGCCAACAACTCCGCCCGGGACAGCGCGAACGGCCGCGGCCCGGCCACCTCCAGCCGCCACCCGGGATCACGCACCGCCGCGAACACGCCCGCCGCGGCCGCCGTCCGGTTCACCGGCAGCCCCTGCGGCCCCAGATCCGCCCGCCGCGGCGCCAGTACCGACACCCGCCCCAGCGGCGTCACCGTCTGCCCCACCGTGGCCAGCGTGACCACACCCACCCCCGCGCCGAGCCCGGTCAACAACCCGCGTCGCGACGGCCCGTGCGGATCCGCCGGCGCCCCGCGCGGCCGGCGCCAATGCGCCA
This sequence comes from Embleya australiensis, assembly GCF_051903075.1. NCBI lineage: Bacteria > Bacillati > Actinomycetota > Actinomycetes > Kitasatosporales > Streptomycetaceae > Embleya > Embleya australiensis. Next base: position 2,875,887 of record NZ_CP182422.1, on the reverse strand, counting down.
CGATCAGCGGCAACTTCACCGCCACGTGCAGCGTGATGGCCCCCGCCGCCACCCACGCGATCCAGTAGTGCGCCGGCACGAACGGGAACGGCCACGGATACCACTGGACGACGTTCAACAAACCGGTGCCCAGCTCGAAGATCGCCGCCATCATCAACACCGCGACGGACAACCGCTCCAAGGCGTGCACCACCGACTTCGCCGGCGGCCAGGCGAACAGATGCGGATACACCACCCACAACTTCACCAGGAGCAACGGCACCGCGGCGATCCCGGTCGCCACGTGCAGCCCCTGGGTGACCCGATACCCCCACACCGGCCGCGCGGGCAACGCGAGCCAGTGCGGCTGATGTTGCAGCACATGGCTGTACACCCCGGTCAGGAAGCAGACCAGGAAGGCCGGACCGAGCAACCGGCCCACCACCACGGCCGTGCGCGGATCGTGCAGCGTGTCACGGAAGGCCCCGGCCCGGAACGGACCCCGCCGCAACACGGCGGGCGGCTCCGGCAGGCGGATGTCGAGCTTCATGGGTCCAGCCAACGCGCAAAACCCGCCGCCGGCCCCCATTGACCGCCTTACGGAGTGCTGACGGTCGGCCCGGGATGCCCCGAAAACGGCCCGGCCGCCGACAGACTCGCCGCATGCCACCGAGCCCGCCGCCCACGCCCACGAGCGCGACCACGCCCACGCGCACGCGCACACCCGCGACTCCCGGCCCCGCGACCACGATCCTCGCCGCCGGCACCGGGCTCGCCCTCGCGGCGGCCGTGGGCTGCGCGGTGTACGGGCCGTGGACGCACCCCGGCAGCGTCGGCGTATTCGTGGTCTACGGCGTCGCCTGGGCGCTGTTCGCCCTCGGCGCCCACCTCGTGCGCCGACTTCCCGTGCGCCGCGCGGTGCCGCTGATCCTGCTCGGCGCGGTGGCCCTGCCCTTCCTCGCGACCGGCGCCGAACCGCGCACCAGCGACGACGCCTACCGCTACGCCTTCGACGGCCGGGTCCAGGCGGCGGGCCACTCGCCTTACACGCGCACCCCCGCCGACCCGGAGGTGGCCCGCTACCGCGACGACTGGCTCTTCCCGAAGGGCGGGTGCGCCGGGTGGTTCCGGCACCCGCTGCCGGACGGCGGCTGCACCCGGATCAACCGACCCGAGGTGCACACCATCTACCCACCCGTGGCCGAGGCCTACTACCTGCTCGTGCACCTGGCCACCCCGCCCGGCGGACACGAACCGGTCCAGGCCGCCGCCGCGTTGCTCGCCGTCGCGGTCACGGTGACCCTGCTCCTGGTGCTGCGCCGCTTCGGGCGCGACCCCCGGAACGCCGTGTGGTGGGCGTGGTGTCCGATGGTCGCGCTCGAAGCGGGCAACAACGCGCACGTGGACGTGCTCGGCGTACTGCTCATGGTGCTCGGCCTGGCTGCGGTCGCCGCCCGCCGGCCGATCCTGGGCGGCGTACTGCTCGGCGGCGCGGTCGCGACCAAGATGTTCCCCGCCGCGGCCCTGCCCGCCGGACTGCGCCGCGCACCGGTGCGGCTGCTCGGCGCGGCCGGGCTCACCGTCGTGCTGGTCTACCTGCCGCACGTGCTCGCCGCCGGGCACGCGGTGCTCGGCTACCTCCCCGGCTACCTGGCCGAGGAACGCTACGACGACGGCGCCCGGTTCGGCCTGCTCGGCCTGGTGCTGCCGGTGGAGGCCGCCCCGTACGCCGCCGTCGTCGTACTGCTCGCCCTCACCGCCGCGGCGATCGCCCGCGCCGACCCCGACCGGCCCTGGCACGGCGCGCTCACCCTCACCGGCGGCATGTTGTTCGTACTCACCCCGGCCTACCCCTGGTACGCGCTGCTCGTGGTCGCGCTCGTGGCCCTGGACGGCCGGCGGTGGGAGTGGCTGGCGCTCGGCCCGGCCGGTTACGCGCTCTACCTCACCTGGGGCCTGGACCTGTCCCCGGACCAGGTCCGCGCCACCCACCAGATCGGCTACGGCGTGGCGTTGCTCGTCGTACTCGCCGCCGCGCTCGTGCGCCGGCTGCGTCCGGCGGACGGCACCACGGGCAGCCCCGCCGCCTTCCACGCCTGGAAGCCGCCGATCAGGTCGGTCGCCCCGGACAGCCCCAGATCCACCAGGGAGGCCGCGGCGAGGCTCGATGCGTAGCCCTCGTCGCAGAACACCACCACGCGCACGTCCCAGCCGGTCGCCTCGGGCACCCGGGCCGTGCCCTCGGGATCGAGCCGCCACTCCAGATGGTTGCGCTCGATCACCAACGCGCCGGGGATCGCGCCGTCGGCGTCGCGCTGGAAGTCGGGGCGGGTGTCCACCAGGATCGCCCCGTCGTGGAACGCGGCGTGCGCCTGCTCGGGGCTCACCCGCACGAGTCGGGCCCGGGCCAGGTCCAGGAGTCGGTCGACGGCGCTCACCACTGCTCTCCCGAACGCTCGACGCCGACCCGACGCAGCGGTGCGAAGCTCGGCCGGGCGATGTCCTCGGCCGCGTCGTAGAGGTTCATCGACGCCAGGCGCGGGCTGTACACGTGCACGCTGACCGCGGGCTCCGTGCCCATGTTGGTCACCTCGTGCACGTAGGTAGGCCCGAATACGCGGGTCGCGCCCGGGGCGAGCACCCGCTCGCGGGCGCCGGCCCGACGCAGCGGGGTGACCACGAGCGAGCGCTCGTGCAACTCGCCGGAGACCACGGTGAACACGCCGGACGAGCCGCCGTGGTCGTGCAGGCCGGTGCCCTGGCCGGGCAGCCAGCTGAGCAGCCACACCTCCAGGTCCTCGGTCGCGGCGAGCCGCTTGTACCAGCGGGTGATCGGGTCGTAGCGGACCTGGTCGAGGTCGGCGGCGACGAGGCCGGCATGCTGCCGGGCGAGCGCGGCGAGCCGGGCGACGGCGGGGCGCACCGGGGGAGCGACGGGGAGGGCGAGTACGGCGGGGGCGGCGAGCGGGTCGCCGGCGACGGTGATGTCGCTGGACATAAGGGGGAGTCCTTCGGGATGTCTGCGCGAAATCTCACGCGCGGCGGATCTGGCGAACGCGGCGGATCGAAAACGAACACGCGAGCGGCAGACGGCGACCCGAACAATCGACCGAATCGAACGGTCGTGTCGATAAAGGGGGAAAGGGGAGAGAAGCCCCTTCAATGAGTGCCGCCGCTGCGCGGAGGACTGCCGAAATGGCGTCCTCAGGCGTTACAGCCGGTACAACAGCTGTACACGTGGTCACACGGCGGACACAGCGCACAGAAGACCCGACGGGCGTCGACAGGACGACTCCGGAACAGGCTGCAGCGTGCGGACATGGGAAAAGGACACCGTCTGGGGGGTGGCCCTGTCAACTCGCCGCGGTCCGCCGCGCCCCGTCGGTCCCCGATTCGGGTGACCGGGGTCGCGGGCACGGGTGAACCGGGGCCGTGGACAAGACTGGGCACGGGCCGCCGGCGCGGGCGGACCCGAGGCCGCGAACTCGGCCGACCGCTGGCCGATTCGGGTGAGGAATCCGGGGAAGGGATTGAAGCTCGCGGGGCACGGGGAGGCCCATTTCCGTGTGACGTCGGTCATCATCGCGGTTTTCCGGTCCCGCCCGGGAACTGCGTGGATGGTGCGAGGCGTAGTCCCTTGTAGAGGTCATCACGGGTTGGCATCGAATGGCGTCGCGCCTCCCGCCGGTACGCTCCCCGCCCGGAACGTCGAGGCGATTGCGCGGCACAACAGGTTGTCCGGATGTGTCCATTTATGTGGTCAATCCGGATTGTTGTGGTCCCGGGGAGTGAATCCCCGCCCTAATAGCAGAGCCCGGCTTGACGTCGCAGCAACGACGCGCTTGTAATTTCACACACGTCGTGAACCGTTACCGGTAACGGCTTAATCACGGGGACGCAAAAACGGGTCGAGGAGGCACGCGATGGGCGAGCTGTTCCAGCTACTGGTCGCCGACGGCGAGAGTGAGGAGGAGGAGTTCGGTTGGCAGGAGCGCGCCCTGTGCGCCCAGACCGACCCCGAGTCCTTCTTTCCCGAGAAGGGCGGCTCGACGCGGGAGGCCAAGAAGGTCTGCCTGGCGTGCGAGGTGCGCGACGAGTGCCTGGAATACGCGCTGGCCAACGACGAGCGCTTCGGGATCTGGGGCGGACTGTCCGAGCGCGAGCGGCGCCGGCTCAAGAAGGCGGCCGTCTGACGCTCGCCGGTTCGGGCCCGCGCCCGATCCGGGCGGGGCCGAGGTGCCCGTCGCGTAGTGTGTGGGCCGTTCGGCCGGATGCCGGACCGCTGGTACCACGCCGCTACGAGCCCCCCGGGGTCCCCGCACTCGATGTCACTTTTCAGCCATCAGTCGGCATACGCGCAAGCTCCGGCTTTCCCACGGCACATCGTCACCGCGATCCTCGTCGCCCATGACGGGGCCCGCTGGCTGCCCCGCACACTGACCGGCCTGCTCGGTCAGGAGCGTCCGGTCCAGCGCGTCGTCGCGGTCGACACCGGCAGCACCGACGCCTCGGCGGGTCTGCTGGAGGACGCCCTCGGCCGGGACTCGGTGCTGCACACCGAGCGACGGACCGCGTTCGGTGCCGCCGTGAGCGAGGCCCTGCGCGCCGCGCCGCACCTCGACCCCGCGTCCCTGCCGTACCGCACCGACACGTACGACGTGTCGGATCCGTACGGCGACACCGACGAGGACCGCCCGCCGAGGTCGACCGAACCGGTCGAGTGGCTGTGGCTCCTCCACGACGACAGCGAACCCGCCCCCGACGCCCTGCACCTGCTGCTGCGCGCCGCCGACGAACTGCCCTCGGTGGCCGTGCTCGGCCCCAAGGTGCGCAGCTGGTACGACCGCAGGCAACTGCTCGAGGTCGGCACCACGCTCACCGGCAGCGGCCGACGCTGGACCGGCCTGGAGCGCCGCGAGCAGGACCAGGGCCAACACGACGCGATCCGCGGCGTGCTCTCCGTCTCCAGCGCCGGCCTGCTGGTGCGCCGCGACGTGTGGGAGAGCCTGGGCGGTTTCGACCCGCGTCTGCCGCTCTCGCGCGACGACACCGATTTCGGCTGGCGCGTCAACGCCGCCGGGCACCGCGTGGTCGTGGTCCCGGACGCGGTGATCCAGCACGCCGAGGCGGCCACGCGCGAGCGCCGGCCGATCGACGTCGCCGCCGACCGGCCGCACCGCGTGGACCGCGCGGGCGCCGCCTTCACGCTGCTCGCGAACAGCACCGGCGCCGGCTGGCCGCTGCTGTGGTTCCGCCTGCTGTTCGGCGGCCTGTTCCGCAGCCTGGGCTACCTGCTCGGCAAGCTGCCCGGCATGGCGCTGGACGAACTGCTCGGCACCGTCTCGGTGTTGCTGCGCCCCGCCGGCTTCCTGTCCGCGCGGCGGGCCCGGGCCCGCACTCGCACCATGTCCGACAAGGACCTGGGCGACCTGTTCCCCAGCCGCGCGGCCACCGTGCGGCACGCCGCCGAGGGCCTGATCGGCAACCTGCGGCGCAGCGAGGAACCGGAGAACCGGTCCGGCCGGCACAGCAGCGCCGAATCGGGCCCGGTCGACGAGGACGCCGAGTCGCTCGACACGGAGAACTTCGTCAAGCTGCGCATGCTGATGCGCCGCCCCGGCCTCTCGCTCGCCGTCGCGCTCACCCTGATCACCCTGTTCGCCGCCCGCGATCTGCTCTCCGGCGGCAGCCTGTTCGGCGGCGCCCTGCTGCCCGCGCCCGAGGGCGCGTCGGACCTGTGGGACCGCTACGCCGACACCTGGCACGGCGTCGGCTTCGGCGAGGCGGCGAGCGCGCCGCCCTACGTCGGCGCGCTGGCCGCGTTCGCCACGCTGCTGTTCGGCAAGGCCGGCACGGCGGTGGCGGTATTGCTGATCGGCAGCGTCCCGCTGGCCGGGATGAGCGCCTACCTGTGCTCGCGCCGCCTGGTCTCCGCGCCGGGCGTGCGGGTGTGGGGGGCGTCCGCGTACGCACTGACCCCCGTCGCCACCGGCGCGATCGCCGGCGGCCGGATCGGCACCGCCGTCGCCCTCGTCCTGGCCCCCGTGGTCGCACGCGGCGCGGCCCAGGTGCTCGGCGCGGGCGACCTCAAGGCGTCCATGCGCGCGGCCTGGGCCACCGGCCTGGTCCTCGCCGTCGTCGCCGCGTTCACCCCGCTGCTCTGGCTCGCCACCGCGCTGCTCGCGCTGATCGCCGTCGGGGTCTGCTTCGCCGGGCTGCTCGGCCCGCGTCCGGGCATCGGCCTGCTGCTGCGGGTCGGCGTGGTGCTGGGCACCCCGCTCGTGCTGCTCGGCCCGTGGACCCTGGCCCTCGCGGGCAAGCCGGCGCTGTTCCTGAGCGAGCCCGGCCTGGCCGGCGACGCGCTGGCCGAGAAGGGCACCAGCCCGGTCGGCCTGCTGCTGCTCGACCCGGGCGGCCCCGGCACACTGCCGATCTGGCTCACCGGCGCGCTGCTGGTCGCCGCGCTGGCCGCGCTGTTGCGCGACTCGCGTCGGGCCGCGGTGCTCGGCGCGTGGGCGGTGGCCCTGGTCGGGCTGCTGCTCGCGGTCGTGGTCAGCCACGCCGAGATCACCGTCGAGGCGACCGGCGCCAAGGTGCCCGCATGGCCCGGCGCGGCCGTCGTGGTGATCGCGCTCGGCTACGTGACCGCGGCGATGGTCGGCGCCGAGGACGCCCGCACCCGGGTCGCGGCCGGCAGCTTCGGCTGGCGCCAGCCCACCGCGGTGGTGCTGGCCGTGGTCGCCGGCGCCGCCCCGCTCCTGGCCGCCGGGACCTGGCTGTGGAAGGGCGCCGACGGCCCGCTGGAGCGGCGCGACCCGGTCGTGGTGCCCGCGTTCGTGGCCGAGGAGGCCACCGGCGCGCGCCACCCGCGCACCCTCGTGCTCACCTCGCCCGAACCGGGCAACGTCAGCTACACGATCGTGCGCGGCGCGGGTCCGGCGCTCGGCGACGCCGAGACGGCGCCCAAGGCGTCCACGTACCGGCAATTCAACACCTTCCTGGGCAAGTTGATTGCCGGCGGCGGTGGCGCGGACGCGAGCATGCTGGCCCCGTACGGCATCGAGTTCATTCAGCTCAAGCCGCCGGTGGGCAGCGAGTTGACCGCCCGGCTCGACGGCACCCCCGGCCTGGCCCGGGTCGGCGCCACCCAGGGCGCCACGCTCTGGCGGCTGCAATACCCGGTCGGCCGAGCTCTGATCGTCGACCCCGACGGCAAGGCCAAGGCCCTGCCGACCACCCGCGAGGGCGTGTCCACCCGGATCGAGGCGGGCCCCCAGGGCCGGATCCTGCGGCTCGCCGAACGCGCCGACTCCGGCTGGCAGGCCACCCAGGGCGGGAAGAAGCTCACCGCCCGCACGCTGGACGGCTGGGCCCAGGGCTTCGAACTGCGCCCCGAGGCCGGCCGGCTCGAACTCACCCACTCCTCGGGCGGACACGGCGTCTGGCTGCTCGTGCAGGGCGTGCTCGTGTTCGTCGTGTTCGTCATGGCGCTGCCCGCCCGCCGGCGCGGCACTGACGACGACCTGCCCGAGGCCGCCGCGGCGCCGGTCGCGGCAGGTGCCGCGGCCGGCGAGGGCGGCGGGCGGCGCGGCCGACGCAAGGCCGAGCCGGCCGAGCCGGTCGACGTGCCGGAGGCGGTGCCGGTCGCGGTGGGGGCCGACGGGCTCGACGCCTACGGTTTCCCCGAGTTCCCCGAACAGCGCACCGACCCGGCCGAGGCGCCGGTGCCGGTCGAGGTCTGGCAGGGCACGCCCTACGACGGCACCACGACGCCGGCGTACGAGCAGTACCCGCAGCAGGACTACGGGCAGCAGTACCAGGGCTATCCGGACTACCAGGGGTACCAGTACGACCAGTCGGCCCAGGGACTGCCGGCCCAGGGCGCGCCCGACGGCTCGGACGCGGCGGGTTCCTTCGGCTGGAACGGGCAGCCGCAGCAACAGCCGCACCAGCAGCCCGCCTACGACGAGTACGGCAACCCGCTGCCCCCGCAGCAGTACGACCCGACCGCCTACCAGGACCCCGCCGCCGGCCGCCCGCCCGAGCCGCGCTCGGGTGACGATCCGTGGCCGCCGTCCCCGCAGGGAGACCGCCCGTGAAGCGCACCACCCTCTCCCTGGCCGCCGTCGTCGCGCTGCTGGCCGTCGTCGTCGGCCTGGCGGTCGTGACCCGCCCGACCGAGAGCAAGGCGGCGCCGCCGCCCGCGGCGCCGCGGGTGCCGGTGCAACAGGCCGAGGTGTCCTGCCCGTTCGTGCGCCAGCTGCCCGGCAGCTCGACCGCGGTCTCCGCGCTCGCCCCGCCCGCCCAGGCCGGGGCGAGCGGCGGCGAGGCGAACGTCGTCGAACTCGGCGACCGGACCAAGGCGCGCACCAAGGTCGAGGCCCCGGGCAAGCTCGCGAGCATCGGCGTGGACAACACCGACGTGCCGCCGCTCCTGGGCACCGCCTCGGGCGCGTTCGCCCCGGGCTTCGGCGCGGGCGCGGTCACCCGGGTGCCCAGCAACGCCGGCCGCGGGCTGGCCGGGGTCACCTGCGAGGCGTCCACCACCGACCGCTGGTTCGTCGGCGCCGCCACGACGGAGAACCGGGAGGCGTACCTGTACCTGTCCAACAGTCGGGACACCCCCGCCGTCGTCGACGTGGAACTGTTCGGGCGCAACGGCCCGATCGAGTCCGAGGCGGGCCGCGGCATGTCGCTGGCCCCCGGCGCCTCGACGGCGATCCTGCTGCGCACGCTCAACCCGAGCGCGATCGAGCCCGGCCTGGCGGTGCACGTGATCGCGCGGTCCGGGCGGGTCGGCGCGGCGATCCGGGACCAGGAGGGGGCGGTCGGCACCGACTGGCTGCCCTCGTCCGGCGCCCCGGGCCGCAACCTGGTGATCACCGGTCTGCCCGCGATCACCGGCGACGCCGGCAATGTGCAGCTGATGCTGTTCTCGCCGAGCGGGGAGAGCACCGACGTGCAACTGTCCGTCGCGGGCAAGGTGAACACCTTCAAGCCGGTCGAGCACGAGACCACCGAGGTCAAGGGCAACAAGCTGACCGTCTTCGACCTCGGTCCGGTCAACCGCGGCGACGCGGGCGCGCTCCGGCTGGTCTCCGGCCGCGCGGACATCATCGCCGGCGTCCGGGTGGTGCAGGGCGGCGGCGCCGACGCGGAGGTGGCGTTCCTGAGCGGCACTCCGGAGCTGACCGGTCGCGCGCTGATCGCGGAGAACCGCACCGGCGGCGCGGTCGCCACGACCGTCACGCTGACCGCGCCCAAGGGTCCGGCCAAGGTCAAGCTCACCGCGTTCGGCGACAAGGGCGACCCGGTCTCCGCCGACGTCGAGGTACCCGCGGGCACCACCGTCCAGGTCAACGCCCCGGCCCCGGCCGGCGCCACGCGGTTCGCCCTGGTCGCCGAACCGCAGCCCGGCTCGCAGCCGGTGCACCTGGCTCGCACGGTCACCGAGACGATGAACAAGACCGCCGCGTTCACGGTGCAGCCCTTCGTGCCCGGCGTGGAGACCGTGGTGGTGCCCAACGCCCGCCAGGACCTGTCCCTGCTGGTCCCGCAGCGGTAGCCGCACGCTCGCGAGACGACGAAGGCCCGGACCCCGCTGCGGGGCCCGGGCCTTCGTGGTTCCGGCTCGCTCAGTCGTCGGGGTCGATGGTGTCCGGATCCATCCCCAACAGGTCCGCGACCTGCTCCACCAGCACGTCGTTGACCAGCATCTCCAGCTCGGCCCGACCCTCCGCGCGCAGCTCCAGCGGGCGCCGGTACAGGATGATCGTGGCGGGCACGGCCTTGGTCGCCGGCACCAGCCGGCCCAGCGCCACCGCCTCGTCGCCGTTCACCGCCGTCTCGGCCTCGGGCACGTCCAGGACCGCGAAGCGGACCTCCTCCAATTGCGGCCAGCGCTTGGCGAGCCGTTCCACGACATCGGCGGCGAGGTCGTCGAACCGCTGCGCGCGGGTCAGCGCGATCGGCACGGGGGGTGGGGCGAGCGGGCCGCGCATGCCGCGGCCGTGCCGGTCGCGCCGACTGCGACGGCGCGAGTCGCGCTCGCGGGGGGAAGAGGGGACCGAGTGCTCGTTGTGCACGGCACGAGCTTAGGGCCTGGCCGCCCGATCCGGACCGGTCCGCGCCGCCCCGTCGAAGGACGTCGCGGACCGCCCCGAACGGGTGTCCCCATGCCGCCGACATCCTGTGAGGAGCGACACGTGAGTCACACCGCACCCGGATACCACGCGGGTTCGGCCCGCTTGCGGTACCGTCCATCGTCGTGAGCCCTGTACGTCGCTGTTCGCGGACCGCCTGCGGCCGAACCGCAGTCGCCACGTTGACGTACGTCTACGCCGACTCCACGGCCGTCCTGGGCCCTCTCGCGACCTACGCCGAGCCCCATTGCTACGACCTGTGCGCCGAGCACTCGGAGCGGCTGACCGCGCCGCGCGGCTGGGATGTCGTGCGCCTGGCGCCGGATCCGAGCGCGGGCAAGCCCAGCAGCGACGACCTGGAGGCGCTGGCCAACGCGGTGCGCGAGGCCGCCCGCCCGCCGCAGCCCCCGCAGCCCGCGCCCGAACCGCCGGACCGCGACGGCCGTCCCGAGACCGGCCGCCGCGGCCACTTGCGCGTTCTGCGCTCACCCGAGAGCTGACCGCCGGCCGATAGGGTCTGAGGCGTCGTCCGCGGGGCAGGGGTCGACGGACAACGGCCAACACCGCGGCGAATCGCGACCGCGGTCGAGCGAGTGGAGTCTTCGGGTGCGCGACCTCTCCCAGATCGTGAAGGCGTACGACGTGCGGGGCGTGGTCCCCGACCAGCTGGACGCCGACACCGCGCGAGCACTGGGCGCGGCGTTCGTCCGGGTCACCGGAGCCGAGGCGATCGTGGTCGGCCGGGACATGCGGCCCTCCTCGCCCGAGTTGTCCGGCGCGTTCGCCGAGGGCGCCGCGGCCCAGGGCGCCGACGTCACGCTGATCGGGCTCGCCTCCACCGACGAGCTGTACTTCGCCAGTGGCAGCCTGGACCTTCCCGGCGCGATGTTCACCGCGAGCCACAACCCCGCGCAGTACAACGGCATCAAGATGTGCCGCGCCGGCGCCGCGCCGATCGGCCAGGACAGCGGCCTCGCCGACATCCGCGCGCTCGCCGAGGCCGGCGTGCCCGACTTCGCCGGCACCCCGGGCACGATCGGCGAGCACGACGTGCTCGCCGACTACGCCGCGCACCTGCTCGGCCTGGTCGACCTGACCGGCATCCGGCCGCTGAAGGTGGTCGTGGACGCGGGCAACGGCATGGGCGGGCACACCGTGCCGACCGTGCTCGGCGCCGCGAGCGGGCTGCCGCTGGAGATCGTCCCGCTCTACTTCGAGCTGGACGGCTCCTTCCCCAACCACGAGGCGAACCCGCTGGACCCGAAGAACCTGGTCGACCTCCAGGCGAAGGTCCGCGAGAGCGGCGCCGACCTGGGCCTGGCCTTCGACGGCGACGCCGACCGCTGCTTCGTGGTCGACGAGCACGGCGACCCGGTGTCCCCCTCGGCGGTGACCGCGCTGGTCGCGGTCCGCGAGATCGCCCGGGCGAAGGCCAACGGCGAGGCGAAGCCGATCGTCATCCACAACCTGATCACCTCCCGCGCGGTGCCCGAGATCGTCGCCGAGCACGGCGGCGAGGCGGTGCGCACCCGGGTGGGCCACTCGTTCATCAAGGGCGAGATGGCGAAGACCGGCGCGATCTTCGGCGGCGAGCACTCGGCGCACTACTACTTCCGCGACTTCTGGCGGGCCGACACCGGGATGCTCGCCGCGATCCACGTGCTCGCCGCGCTCGGCGGCCAGGACCGCCCGCTGTCCGAGTTCGCGAGCGAGTACGACCGCTACCCGGCCTCCGGCGAGATCAACAGCGAGGTGCTCGACCAGGCGGCGGCGACCGCGCGGGTCCGGGCCGCGTTCGTGGACCGGCCCGGGGTCGCCGTGGACGACCTGGACGGGATGACCGTGGTCGCCGACCGGTGGTGGTTCAACCTGCGCGCGTCCAACACCGAGCCGCTGCTGCGGCTGAACGTCGAGGCGGACGACGAGGCGACCATGATCGCGATCCGCGACGAGGTGCTGGCACTCGTCCGGGACTGACCGGTCGGCTCGGTAAGGTGATGGGTTCAATCGGACGACTGCCGCACCGGACCCGGACGAACAGGTACGAACGGTACGAACAGTCGGAAATGTGGGAGATGTCGTGAATCTGGAACCGTCGCAGCTGGCGATCCTGACGTGCCCGGTTTGCCACGCCTCGCTGCACCGGGACGGGGACGCCGCGCTGGCCTGCGACAACTCCTCCTGCGGGCTGGTGTACCCCGTCGTCGACGACATCCCGGTACTGCTCGTGGACGAGGCTCGCCGGTCGGGCACCGATCGGGCATGAACATCCTCGACGAGGCCCTGCTGGACGACCAGGACGGCATCGCCCGGGCCGATACGGCGGAGACCCTGCGGGCGCTGGCCGGTGCCGGCGCCCAGGTCCGCCGGGCCGTGCAGGCCGCGCGCGAGGCGCTGCCCGCCGCGATCGCGCCCCGGGACCGGCCGCGCACGGTGATCCTGGCCGCGCCCGCGTACGGGCCGCTCGGCCATGCGCTGCGCGCGGTCACCGGCGCCGACGTGGCGCTGCCGGTGATCCTCGGCACGGGCGGCACGCTGCCCGGCTGGGCCGGTCCGATGGACCTCGTGTTGACGGCCGGGCGCGGCGACGAGCCGGGCCTGATCGACCTCGCCGGCCAGGCCTACCGGCGCGGCTGCCAGACGGTCGCGGCCACGCCCGGCGGGTCGGCCCTGGACGCCGCCGTACAGCAGAGCCGGGGCGTGGTGGTCCGAGTCCCCGTCGACGCCGGCTCCGTGGGCGCGGCCGGCTACGCCGACGAGACCGTGTTCGCCGCGCAGACCGCGTTCTGGCCGCTGTTCACCGCGCTGCTCGCGATCACCGGCGCGTGCGGCGCAAGCGCGTTCACCCCCGGCGAGGGCCTGGCGAGCGTGGACGCGATGGCCGACCGCCTCGACGAGACGAGCACCCGCTGCCGGCCCGCCGCCGAGGCGTACCTCAACCCCGCCAAGGGCCTGGCCGGCGCGATCGCCGGCACCATCCCGGTCGTGTGGGGCGCGGGCACCGTGGCGGGCGTGGCGGCCGAGCGCTTCGCCACGATGCTCACCGGCGTGGCCGCCGCACCCGCGCTGTCCGGCCCGCTGCCGATCGCCGGCCGCTACATGGACCGGGTCTTCCAGGCGGGCGAGGCCGGTGCCGCCGAGGACCCCGACGACTTCTTCCGCGACCGGGTGGACGAGCCCGACCCGGTGCGGATGTACCCGGTGCTGCTCGTCGACCACGACGACCCGGCCGCCGCCGCGCCCGTCGACCACGCCCGCCGCACCCTGGGCGCGCTGGGCCGGGCGGCCGTCGGCGAGGTCGGCGCCCGCGGCGGCAGCCCCGTCGAGCGGTTGGCCGAGCTGATCGCCGTCACCGACTTCGCGGCCGTCTACCTGGCCCTGGGCACCGGCGTGGGTCCCGCCGCGCCGGGGCTGTTCCCCTGGACCGAAGGTGGTCCCTGCTAGCCATGGACCGCCTTCTCAACCGGGTCCGCGCCAACGCGTGGGGTTCGCTCACGGCCATCCCCGAACTGCTCGGCGTCGCCCCCACGGGCGAGCCGCAGGCCGAGCTGTGGATGGGTGCCCACCCGGGCGCGCCGTCCGAGGTCGATCGCGGCTCCGGGGCCCGCTCGCTGGTCGAACTGATCGCCGCGGACCCGGCCGGCGAGCTGGGCCCGGACACCGCCGCCCGGTTCGGTCCGCGCCTGCCGTTCCTGCTCAAGGTGCTGGCCGCCGAGGAGCCGCTGTCGCTCCAGGTGCACCCCGACGCGGTCCAGGCCCGGCAGGGCTTCGCCGAGGAGGAGGCGCGCGGCGTGCCGATCGACGCGCCGCACCGCAACTACCGCGACTCCAGCCACAAACCGGAGATGATCTGCGCGCTCGGCGACTTCGAGGGCCTGGTCGGCTACCGCGAGATCGGCGAGACGCTGAAGCTGCTCCACGCCCTCGACGTGCCCGAACTGGCCCCGTTCGCCCGAGCGTTGCGCAATCCGGACGAGGAGGCGGCGCTACGCGCGGCGACCACGCACGTGTTGATGCTGCCCGAGCGCCTGCGCACGACGGTGGTGGACGCGGTCGCCGCGGCCTGCCGCCGACTGGCCGCGAACGGCTCGCCCTACGCGGAGGCGTGCGCCGCGGTCGCCGGTCTGGCCGAGCGCCACCCGGGCGATCCCGGTGTCGCGGTGGCGCTGCTGCTCAACCACATCCGGCTGCGCGAGGGCGAGGCGGTCTTCCTCGCGGCCGGCATGCCGCACTCCTACCTGCACGGAGTGGTGGTCGAGATCCTGGCCAACTCCGACAACGTGCTGCGCTGCGGCCTGACCGACAAGCACATCGACGTCGGCGAGCTGCTGCGGATCATGGCCTTCCGGGCCGGACCGGTGGAGATCCTGGGCCCCGAGCCGAGCGCGGCGCACCCGGGCGAGGAGGTCTACACGACTCCCGTGGCCGACTTCCGCCTGTCCCGGCTGCCCGCCGGCCCGGGCTGCGGGCCGCATTTTCTGGACACCGCCGGCCCGCAGATCCTGCTGTGCGTACGCGGCTCCGCCACCGTGCGACAAGAGCCCGAGCCGGGGGGCGCGGCCGGAACGACCCTCGACCTGGCGCGCGGCCGGTCGGTGTACATCCGCGCGGGTGAACCCCGCGTCGCGGTCACCGTCGACGGCGCCGACGGCCTGGTCTTCCGGGCGACCGTGCCCTGCCGCTGAGCGCCGCCGGCCGAGCGCGGCCGGGCGTACTTACCGCAAGTCTGCCGGGGTAGACGCCGGCCCGATGACACACTGATCGCCGACACAGGCGGCCGGTGACGACGACGGTGGTCAACCAACGGGCGGGAGTCGATTCATGAGTGCGGGCGGCGGGACCAAGGCGGTCGTGGCGGCACTGGCCGCGAACCTGGGGATCGCGGTGGCCAAATTCGTGGCCTTCGCCTTCACCCGGTCCTCGTCGATGCTGGCCGAGGGCGTGCACTCGCTGGCCGACTCCGGCAACCAGGTGCTGCTCCTGGTGGGCGGCAAACGCGCGGAACGCGACGCCACCCCCGAGCATCCGTTCGGCTACGGCCGCGAGCGCTACATCTACGGCTTCCTGGTCTCCATCGTGCTGTTCTCCGTCGGTGGCATGTTCGCCATCTACGAGGGCTACGAGAAGATCGCCCACCCGCACGAGTTGAAGAGCTGGTACTGGGCGGTCGGCGTGCTGGTGTTCTCCATCGTCCTGGAGGGCTTCTCCTTCCGGACCGCGATCAAGGAGTCCAACCAGCATCGGGGTTCGCTGACGTGGGCGCAGTTCATCCGCCGGGCCAAGTCGCCGGAACTGCCGATCGTGCTCCTGGAGGACTTCGGCGCGCTGATCGGCCTGCTCCTCGCGCTCGGCGGCGTTGGCCTTGCGGTGGCCACCGGCGACGGCGTCTGGGACGGCGTCGGCACGCTGTGCATCGGCGTGCTGCTCGTGCTGATCGCGATCGTTTTGGCCCTGGAGACCCGCAGCCTGCTGCTCGGCGAGGCGGCCGGGATCGAGACGGTCCGCGAGATCGAGGCGGCGATCGTGGCCGGCCCCGACGTCGAGCGGCTGATCCACATGCGCACGCTGCACCTCGGCCCGGAGGAACTGCTGGTCGCGGCCAAGATCGCGGTGCGCCACGAGGACACGGCGGCCGACGTGGCCCGGGCGATCGACGCCGCCGAGGCCCGCATCCGCGCCGCCGTCCCGATCGCCCGAGCGATCTACCTGGAACCGGACATATACCGGGCCGACGAGGCCGCCCGCGGCGCCGATCCCGAGGCGACACCTGGCGGAAAGTACCCGCACACGCCAACCGGATGAGGTGTTAACGTCGTTGGCGCACAACGACAGTCGCTGCAGAGGGCGGTCGGGTCTCGGGCCCGTAGGCACAGAAGTGTCCGACTGGATGGCACGTCATCGGCGCCCCCGGCACCGGTGTGTCTCCAGTCCCATCCACCCCCCTGCAGAAGGATCGAAACATGGCTTCGCAGCTCGACGGCGACTTCAAGGTCGCCGACCTCTCCCTCGCCGCGTTCGGCCGCAAGGAGATCACCCTCGCCGAGCACGAGATGCCCGGCCTCATGGCGATCCGGCGTGAGTTCGCCGCGGCCCGGCCGCTGGCCGGCGCGCGGATCATGGGTTCGCTGCACATGACCGTGCAGACCGCCGTGCTGATCGAGACGCTGACCGCGCTCGGCGCCGAGGTGCGCTGGGTCTCCTGCAACATCTACTCCACCCAGGACCACGCCGCCGCGGCCGTCGCGGTGGGCCCCGAGGGCACCCCCGAGGACCCGCGCGGCGTGCCGGTCTACGCCTGGAAGGGCGAGACCCTGGAGGAGTACTGGTGGTGCACCGAGCAGGCGCTGAACTGGCCCGGGCACGACGGTCCGAACATGATCCTCGACGACGGCGGCGACGCCACGATGCTCGTCCACAAGGGCGTCGAGTTCGAGAAGGCCGGCGCCGTCCCGGACGCGACCGCCGACGACTCCGAGGAGTACACGGTCTTCCTGGCGCTGCTGCGCGCCAACCTGGCCGAGAACCCCGGCAAGTGGACCGCGATGGCCCCCGGCATCAAGGGCGTCACCGAGGAGACCACCACCGGTGTGCACCGCCTGTACGAGATGTTCCGGGAGGGCTCGCTGCTCTTCCCGGCGATCAACGTCAACGACTCGGTCACCAAGAGCAAGTTCGACAACAAGTACGGCGTGCGCCACTCGCTGATCGACGGCATCAACCGCGCCACCGACGTCCTGATCGGCGGCAAGGTCGCGGTCGTCTGCGGCTACGGCGACGTCGGCAAGGGCTCCGCCGAGTCGCTGCGCGGCCAGGGCGCCCGGGTCATCGTCACCGAGGTCGACCCGATCTGCGCGCTCCAGGCGGCGATGGACGGCTACCAGGTCACCACGCTGGACGAGGTCGTCGAGATCGCCGACATCTTCGTCACCACCACCGGCAACCGCGACATCATCATGGCGTCCGACATGCAGCGGATGAAGCACCAGGCGATCGTCGGCAACATCGGCCACTTCGACAACGAGATCGACATGGCCGGCCTGGCCAGGATCCCGGGCATCGTCAAGGACGAGGTCAAGCCGCAGGTGCACACCTGGACCTTCCCCGACGGCAAGACGCTGATCGTGCTGTCCGAGGGCCGCCTGCTCAACCTGGGCAACGCGACCGGTCACCCGAGCTTCGTGATGTCGAACAGCTTCACGAACCAGACCATCGCCCAGATCGAGCTGTTCACCAAGCCCGAGGAATACCCGATCGGCGTGTACGTGCTGCCCAAGCACCTCGACGAGAAGGTCGCGCGCCTGCACCTGGACGCGCTCGGCGTGAAGCTCACCACCCTCACCGAAAGCCAGGCCGCCTACATCGGCGTGCAGGTCGACGGCCCGTACAAGCCGGACGCGTACCGGTACTGATCCCCACCGGGTCGACCCGCTCGACCCGATCGGTGCGGTGACGCGCCGATTCGTCGACGCGGGTCGGCATACTCGCCCGTCCCACGGACAGACGCACGGACGGACAACGGATCGGCGGTGGGCCGGGCGGCGCGACAACGCCCGCCCGGCCCACCGCCGTCCGGCTCACACGACAACCCTCGGGGGGCGGTCGCATGCGACGGCGCAACTACGGCGCGACCCTGCTCGTCGCGGCGGCCCTGACCGCCGTGACGGCGTGTCAGAACGACGGCTCGAAGGCGGAGTCCGCGGCCGGCGCCACGGCCGCGAACACGGCACAACCGGCGTCGGGCGGCGATGCGGTCGACCCGCTGGACAACGAGGACGGCACCAAGCCCGGCCTCGCGCCGCTGACCTCGGCGGCCGACCTGGCCCGGGCCCGGGCGCTGATCGACCGGGTGCAGACGAAGGGGCGCGGCCCGAAGACCGGCTACGACCGGGAGAAGTACGGCCCGGCCTGGAGCGACGCGGTCAGCGGCGTGCCGTTCGGCGGCAACGACTGCGGCACCCGCGACGACATCCTCAAGCGGGACGGCCGGGCGACCCGGTGGCGGGACAAGAAGGGCTGCGTCGTGGAGACGATGACGCTGCCCGACCCGTACTCCGGCAAGGACATCACCTTCACCAAGGCCAAGGCGTCGGCGATACAGATAGACCACGTGGTGCCGTTGAGCGCGTCGTGGCAGATGGGCGCCGCCCAGTGGGACGCCGACAAGCGCCGCCGACTGGCCAACGACCCGCTGAACCTGCTGGCCGTCGACGGCCCGATCAACGGCGGCAAGGGCGACTCGAGCCCGGCGACGTGGCTGCCGCCGAACAAGGCGGTGCGCTGCTCCTATGTGGTGCGGTACGCGCAGGTGTCGATCAAGTACGAACTGCCGGTGACGGACGCGGACAAGGCGGCGATGTCGGCGCAGTGCGGGGGATGACGGCGGTCGGGCCCGGGTCGGCGTCGGCCTACGGGCACAGGACGACCTTGCCGAGATTGGCGCGCGCCTCGATCACCTCGTGCGCCTTCGCCGCGTCCGCGAGTGCGAACGTGCCGTGCACGACGACCCGGAGCCAGCCCGACAGCGCCAGGTCCCAGAGCTCGTGCCGGTGCCGCTCGTACATCTCGGGGAACGCGGTGGAGAAGCGGGCCATCGACATCCCGGTGATCGTCCGCGCGCCGGCGAGCAGTTCCCACGCCGGCACCGTCCCACCGCCGGAGTTGAAGAAGACCAGCCGGCCGAACGGCGCGAGCGCGGCCACCGCGCGCGGCAACACCTCGCCGCCGACGCCGTCGAGCACCACGTCGACCGGCTCGCCCCACGACTCGTCGGCGTAGGACACCACCTCGTCGACCCCGAGCCCGCGCAGGAAATCGGCCTTGTCGAGCGAGCCCACGGCCGCCACCACGCGGCTCGCGCCGCGTGTGCGGGCCAGCTGTACGGCCAGATGACCGGCCCCGCTCGCGGCACCGGTGACCAGCACCGACCGCCCTTCGACCGAGCCGGCCGAGGCCAGCGCCGCGAGCGCGACATGCCCGCCGCGCACCAGCGCGACCGCGTCCACGGCGCTCGCGGCGGCGGGGATGTGCGACGCGGTGAACACGGGGGCGAGGGCGGATTCCGCGTAGGCGTCGGCGAACGAGATGGCCACCACCCGATCGCCGACCGCGAACCCGGTCACGTCCGGCCCGATCGAGGTCACCTCGCCGGCGACGTCCCCGCCGAACACCCCGGGCAGCGACGACCCGCCCTCGCGCACCTTGCGCACACTCGGCAGGCTCACCCCGATCGCCTCGGTCCGGATCAGCAACTCGCCCGGCCCGGGTTCGGGCACCTCGGCGTTCGGTACCTCCTCCAGGCAGAGCACGTCCGGACCACCGTTGCGGTAATAGCGAACACGACGCATGCGCGCATCCTCCGGGTATCGAGAATCATGGGGCAGCCCAACGAAAACCGTGGGTGACCCCAACGATATGACAATGATCGTGGGAAAGTCCAACGATTCTCCGGATAGGCTGCGCCCATGGTCGACAAGCTGCCCGCCCCCGCCCGGATCCGCGCCCTGCCCAGCTGGCTGCTCGGCCGCGCCGCCGCACACGGCCGAGGCCTGGTCCGCGAGGCGCTGACCGGCGACGGCATGCCGATGCTGCACCACCTGGTGCTGATCGCGGTCCGGGAGTACGGCCCGGTCGCCCAGGCCGAACTCGCCCGCGCGGTCGCCATCGACCCCAAGGACATGGTCGCGATCCTGAACTCCCTCCAGGCCGACGGCCTGGTCACGCGCACCCCCGATCCGCACGACCGACGCAAGAACGCGATCGCAGCCACCCCCGCCGGCGAACAGCGCCTGGCCCGGCAGGAACCCCTCGTGGACGCCGCGATGGACGACCTGCTCGCCCCCCTGACCGCCGCCGAACGGGCCACCTTCATCGCCCTGCTCACCCGCGTCGTCGCCGCGGCCGACCCCGACGCGCCGACCGTGTCGTAGGGTCCGCGCATGCCCTCAGGCACGTACTCCTTCCACGACCCGCACGACGGCACCCCCCTGGGCGAGGAACGCTTCTCCTGCGCCCCCGGCCCGATCGGCTGGCGCTACACCGGAAGCGGCATCGACCTGACCCTCGACGCGCGGGGCCGCCCGGTGCGCCTGGAGGTACTCGCGGGCGGCTGGCGCGTCCGCGGCGGCGCGACCGCGGTGGCCGGTGCACCCGGCGTGGTGTGGCTGCGGGCCGCGGCCGACCCGACGGTGGACGCGCCCGCGACCGAGGCCGAGGCCCGCGCCGCCGGCTTCACGGGCCGCTCGCCCGCCTTCCTGATCGCGACCGCCACGCTGCTGAGCCTGGCCGTCGGCGACTCGGCCCGGCTGCGCCTGATCGCGCTGACCGAACCGGTCCTGGCCGCACACACGGTGGACCAGTCCTGGACCCTGGCCACGATCGAGACCCACGACGGCCTGACCGTCGAACGCTACGAGGTCGACGACCTCGCCACCGGCGAACGCGCCACGATCCACCTGAGCGGCGACGTGGTTTTGGCAGCCCCGGGGATCGAACTCGAAGCCCTCGATACGCCGCCGAACCGGCGGATCACGATGGGGGGGTGAAGCCGGGGGGTGTGGGGGTGGGGGTGGGCGCGGGGGCCCGCTGGGGGGCGGGCGTCGGCTCGGGCGCGGGCGTCGGCGCCTGCGAGCCCGGTGCCGACGGGACCGGCGGTACGGGAGCGGGTGCCGGTTGGGCCATCGACGGCGCCGCGTTCCCGGTGGCGTACCCGCCGACGGCGGACGAGTGCCGCTCCCAGTCCCGGCGCTGGCGCTCGGCCAGTACGGCGGCCAGGTACACCACCGGATGCATCCCGGGCGGCGGCCCGACCCCGATCCGCTGCGCGGTGTCCCCGGTCAGCCGCTCGGCGAGCGACGCGGCTATCGCCGGATCCAATTGGTCCCGCCGGGACAGGTATTGCCGAATGGCAAGCGCTAGATCATCGGACAGCCCGGACAATTCGATCCCGGTCGCCCACGCCGAGGCAGCCGGATGCAGCGGCAGCGGCAGTTGCCGCACCCCCGGAGTGCGCTCCCGCACCACGAATGTCCCGGCCGCCATGTCCCCGAGCCGCTTGCCGTTCGTCGAGGCCATCGACGAGAACACCGCGCCACATCCGAACGTGGTCCAGAAATCCACGAAGAACCCGAGCAACGCCCGCACCAGCGCGTGCCGGAACCGAATCGGCCCACCGTCGTCGCGAACCACCCGCAGTCCGAGCGCCAACTTTCCGAGGGAGCGCCCATGACTCGCGGTCTCCCAGGCGACCGGCCAGCCGATCACCACGAGCACGACGATCGTCAACGTCAACGCCGCCGCGAGCGCACCGTCGTCGACGGGCACCGCCAGCGAGACGAGCCACACCACCGCCAACAACAGGGCGACCTGCGCCGCGAGGTCGATCACCATCGCGATCGCCCGGCTGGGCAGCCGCGCCGGGCGAAGGTCGAGCGCGACCGCTTCTCCCGTGACGAGTTCGGACACGGCCACCTCCAGTGTGTGCGTCGATGTCGCTCCCAGAGAGGATGCACCGTATGGATGTCGACGTGTTCGTCGCGGTACACCGCCACGAGTGGGAACGCCTGGAACAACTGACCCGCAGGCGCCGCCGCCTGTCGGGACCCGAGGTGGACGAGCTGGTGACGCTGTACCGCCGCACGGCCACCCACCTGTCGACGATCCGCTCCGCCGCGCCCGACCCCGTACTGGTCGGCCGGCTCTCCACCCTCACGGCACGGGCCCGCTCGGCGGTCACCGCCCCGCGCACGCCGGCCTGGCGCGACGCGACACTCTTCCTCACCGTTCGATTCCCGGTAGCGGTCTATCGCAGTCGCCGCTGGTGGGGGACGACGGCCGTGGCCTTCCTCGTGGTGGCGTCACTGATCGCCGCCTGGGTCGCCCACGACCCGGCGGTCCGCGACTCGGTCGGCGCGCCGGACCAGATCCGCGAGCTGACTCGCCCCGGCGGCGACTTCGAGTCCTACTACTCCAGCGCCCCCGCAAGCTCGTTCGCCGCCCAGGTGGCCACGAACAACGCGTGGGTGACGGCCGGCTGCCTGGCCCTGGGCATCCTGCTCGGCCTGCCGGTGCTGTTCATCGTGTTCAGCAACGCGATGAACGTCGGCATCTCGGCGGGCCTGATGGCCGACGCGGGCCGCCTCGACGTCTTCTTCGGCCTGATCACGCCACACGGCCTGCTCGAACTCACCGCCGTGTTCATCGCGGCCGGCGTGGGTCTGCGCCTGGGCTGGACCGTCATCGACCCGGGCCCTCGAACCCGCGCCAGGGCGATCGCCGAGGAGGGCCGCATCGCCCTGGGCATGGCGGTCGGCCTGGCCCTGGTCCTGGTCGTCTCCGGCATCATCGAGGCCTTCGTGACCCCGTCCGGCCTGCCCACCTGGGGCAGGATCACGATCGGCGTGACGGCCGAGGCGGTGTTCCTGGCGTACGTGGTGATCCTGGGCCGCCGGGCCGAATTCGCCGGAGAGCAGGGGGATGTGGCATCCTCGGACGTCGCGGACGAACTGCCGATGATCGCTTGATCAGGTGATCTTGACAGCCCACCGACCGCACACGTAGATTCGAAGGGTTGTCGCGAAGTTGTCCAACGACGCGACAGTCTGGTAGTCTCTGCCAGAGCCGAGCGGGGCGTCCGTCAAGGATTGCACTCCTGCCGCAAGCATCACCATCGAATTTCTCGATCATCGGTCGCGTTCATTCGCGACGAGTTCGGCTATTTGCTGTTCTTGTGCATGTGGATTCTGGAATTCCCAATCGGCGCCGGAGCACCGGCGGAAACGGGCTACCGAATCTGCTAGGCTCCACGAGCCGGAAGCCGAAGGAACGAAAGTCCCGAAGGCGGAAAGCAACAGCAGGAACGGGCGAAAAGCGGGTCGGAAGATCTGCTAGAGTCTGAAAGGCGGAAAGCGCGGGAACGCGCCGGACGCCGAAAGCGAGCAAAGCGAAGCGGCCGAAACGGTGTGCTAAGCTGGAGATGCGAAAGCGAAACACAGGAAACACAAAGCAACACAAACTGAACGTCAAACGCCCGGAGGGCGCGGTTGATTCCGCACCGAAGGAAGCGTCCGTTCCTTGAGAACTCAACAGCGTGCCAAAAGTCAACGCCAAAGAAACACCCCCGGCGCTGAACGTCTCTCCATTCGGGGAGTCGCGGTCAGTGTTGGTGGTTCCTTTGAAGAAAATCCTGGGTCCTGTCAGTGGGCCCAGGTCACAGCAAGGACGCGGGCGACATACCCGGATCATTCCTCCGGGAGAGTCGCCGCTCACTTATTGTGTTCCACCGGATTACCGGTGAACATCAATGGAGAGTTTGATCCTGGCTCAGGACGAACGCTGGCGGCGTGCTTAACACATGCAAGTCGAACGCTGAAGCCCTTCGGGGTGGATGAGTGGCGAACGGGTGAGTAACACGTGGGCAACCTGCCCTGCACTCTGGGATAACTTCGGGAAACCGGAGCTAATACCGGATAATATCTTCCACCGCATGGTGGGGGGTTGAAAGTTCCGGCGGTGCAGGATGGGCCCGCGGCCTATCAGCTTGTTGGTGGGGTAGTGGCCTACCAAGGCGACGACGGGTAGCCGGCCTGAGAGGGCGACCGGCCACACTGGGACTGAGACACGGCCCAGACTCCTACGGGAGGCAGCAGTGGGGAATATTGCGCAATGGGCGAAAGCCTGACGCAGCGACGCCGCGTGAGGGATGACGGCCTTCGGGTTGTAAACCTCTTTCAGCAGGGAAGAAGCGAAAGTGACGGTACCTGCAGAAGAAGCACCGGCTAACTACGTGCCAGCAGCCGCGGTAATACGTAGGGTGCGAGCGTTGTCCGGAATTATTGGGCGTAAAGAGCTCGTAGGCGGCCTGTCGCGTCGGATGTGAAAACTCGGGGCTTAACCCCGAGCCTGCATTCGATACGGGCAGGCTAGAGTTCGGCAGGGGAGACTGGAATTCCTGGTGTAGCGGTGAAATGCGCAGATATCAGGAGGAACACCGGTGGCGAAGGCGGGTCTCTGGGCCGATACTGACGCTGAGGAGCGAAAGCGTGGGGAGCGAACAGGATTAGATACCCTGGTAGTCCACGCCGTAAACGTTGGGAACTAGGTGTGGGCGACATTCCACGTCGTCCGTGCCGCAGCTAACGCATTAAGTTCCCCGCCTGGGGAGTACGGCCGCAAGGCTAAAACTCAAAGGAATTGACGGGGGCCCGCACAAGAGGCGGAGCATGTGGCTTAATTCGACGCAACGCGAAGAACCTTACCAAGGCTTGACATACACCGGAAACATCTGGAGACAGGTGCCCCTTTTGGTCGGTGTACAGGTGGTGCATGGCTGTCGTCAGCTCGTGTCGTGAGATGTTGGGTTAAGTCCCGCAACGAGCGCAACCCTCGTTCTGTGTTGCCAGCATGCCTTTCGGGGTGATGGGGACTCACAGGAGACTGCCGGGGTCAACTCGGAGGAAGGTGGGGACGACGTCAAGTCATCATGCCCCTTATGTCTTGGGCTGCACACGTGCTACAATGGCCGGTACAATGAGCTGCGATACCGCAAGGTGGAGCGAATCTCAAAAAGCCGGTCTCAGTTCGGATCGGGGTCTGCAACTCGACCCCGTGAAGTCGGAGTCTCTAGTAATCGCAGATCAGCATTGCTGCGGTGAATACGTTCCCGGGCCTTGTACACACCGCCCGTCACGTCACGAAAGTCGGTAACACCCGAAGCCGGTGGCCCAACTCGCAAGAGGGGGAGCCGTCGAAGGTGGGACCAGCGATTGGGACGAAGTCGTAACAAGGTAGCCGTACCGGAAGGTGCGGCTGGATCACCTCCTTTCTAAGGAGCACATAGCCGAATGTGGCCATCTGTGCCACACGGTTGCTCATGGGTGGAACGTTGACTATTCGGTGGGTTCTTCCGAAGACGAATGCGAGTACTGCCTTTCGGGGCGTGGAAAGCGTGAGTCGGGTGGAGGGGTCCGCCGGGCACGTTGTTGGGTCCTGAGGGAACGGGCCCGGCCCTACTAGCCAGTCGTGGCTGGTGGGGCTGGTCTGTTGTCTCGGGAAGGTTCCGATCCTCGGACGGTCCTCGAACCGCCGGTCTTCATGGCTGGTAGGCGTCGATCTTCAGGTCCGTGGGAATCGGTTGTTGTTTGAGAACTGCACAGTGGACGCGAGCATCTGTGGCCAAGTTGTTAAGGGCGCACGGTGGATGCCTAGGTACCAGGAACCGATGAAGGACGTGGGAGGCCGCGATAGGCCCCGGGGAGCTGTCAACCGAGCTGTGATCCGGGGGTGTCCGAATGGGGAAACCCGGCAGTCGTCATGGGCTGTCACCCGCACCTGAATATATAGGGTGTGTGGAGGGAACGCGGGGAAGTGAAACATCTCAGTACCCGCAGGAAGAGAAAACAACCGTGATTCCGAGAGTAGTGGCGAGCGA
Source organism: Embleya australiensis (assembly GCF_051903075.1). NCBI lineage: Bacteria > Bacillati > Actinomycetota > Actinomycetes > Kitasatosporales > Streptomycetaceae > Embleya > Embleya australiensis. The sequence goes on along the minus strand of NZ_CP182422.1, from coordinate 2,850,342 downwards.
AATCGGATGAGGCTAAACCGGTCACGTGTGATACCCGGCAGGGGTTGCGTGATCGGGGTCGTGGGAGTGTGCTTGATCGGTCTGCCGGCCGGTCGGCGAGTCAGAAACCGTATGTGTAGTCGAAGGACATGCGAAAGGTCCGGCGTAGAGGGTAAGACCCCCGTAGACGAAACATGTACGGCTTGCTTGCGCATTTCCCAAGTAGCACGGGGCCCGAGAAATCCCGTGTGAATCCGGCGGGACCACCCGCCAAGCCTAAATATTCCCTGGTGACCGATAGCGGACTAGTACCGTGAGGGAAAGGTGAAAAGTACCCCGGGAGGGGAGTGAAATAGTACCTGAAACCGTGTGCCTACAAGCCGTGGGAGCGTCGTCATCCGCGCTTGTCGTGTGGTGGCCGTGACTGCGTGCCTTTTGAAGAATGAGCCTGCGAGTTTGCGGTGTGTGGCGAGGTTAACCCGTGTGGGGTAGCCGTAGCGAAAGCGAGTCCGAACAGGGCGATTGAGTCGCGCGCCCAAGACCCGAAGCGGAGTGATCTAGCCATGGGCAGGGTGAAGCGCGGGTAAGACCGTGTGGAGGCCCGAACCCACCAGGGTTGAAAACCTGGGGGATGACCTGTGGTTAGGGGTGAAAGGCCAATCAAACTCCGTGATAGCTGGTTCTCCCCGAAATGCATTTAGGTGCAGCGTCGTGTGTTTCTTGCCGGAGGTAGAGCACTGGATTGTTGATGGGCCTCACCAGGTTACTGAGATAAGCCAAACTCCGAATGCCGGTAAGTGAGAGCGCGGCAGTGAGACTGCGGGGGATAAGCTCCGTGGTCGAGAGGGAAACAGCCCAGAGCACCGACTAAGGCCCCCAAGCGTGCGCTAAGTGGGAAAGGATGTGGAGTCGCAGAGACAACCAGGAGGTTGGCTTAGAAGCAGCCACCCTTGAAAGAGTGCGTAATAGCTCACTGGTCAAGTGATTCCGCGCCGATAATGTAGCGGGGCTCAAGCGCACCGCCGAAGTCGTGTCATTCGTATGTTAGCCAAGCCTTCGTGGTTCAGGTGTACGGATGGGTAGGGGAGCGTCGTGCAGCGAGTGAAGTCGCGGTGGAAACCAGTGGTGGACGCTGCACGAGTGAGAATGCAGGCATGAGTAGCGAATCACACGTGGGAAACGTGTGCGCCGGATGACCAAGGGTTCCTGGGGCAGGCTAATCCGCCCAGGGTAAGTCGGGACCTAAGGCGAGGCCGACAGGCGTAGTCGATGGACAACGGGTTGATATTCCCGTACCCGCTACGATGCGCCAGCGCTGAACCTCGTGATGTTAAGGCCGTGAAGCCGCCGGGATCCTTCGGGTGATCGGATGGGTGGAGCCGCCGAACCAATCGGGTAGTAGGTGAGCGATGGGGTGACGCAGGAAGGTAGTCCAGCCCGGGCGGTGGTAGTCCCGGGGTAAGGGTGTAGGGCGTCGTGTAGGCAAATCCGCACGACATATAGCCTGAGACCTGATGCCGACCCGATTGTGGGGAAGTGGATGATCCTATGCTGCCGAGAAAAGCCTCTAGCGAGTGTCGTGGCGGCCCGTACCCCAAACCGACTCAGGTGGTCAGGTAGAGAATACCAAGGCGTTCGGGTGAACTGTGGTTAAGGAACTCGGCAAAATGCCCCCGTAACTTCGGGAGAAGGGGGGCCATTGTTGGTGATCCCTCTTGCAGGGTGAGCTGGTGGTGGCCGCAGAGACCAGCGAGAAGCGACTGTTTACTAAAAACACAGGTCCGTGCGAAGTCGTAAGACGATGTATACGGACTGACGCCTGCCCGGTGCTGGAACGTTAAGGGGACCGGTTAGCTCTTCGGGGCGAGGCTGAGAACTTAAGCGCCAGTAAACGGCGGTGGTAACTATAACCATCCTAAGGTAGCGAAATTCCTTGTCGGGTAAGTTCCGACCTGCACGAATGGCGTAACGACTTCTCGACTGTCTCAACCACAGGCCCGGTGAAATTGCACTACGAGTAAAGATGCTCGTTTCGCGCAGCAGGACGGAAAGACCCCGGGACCTTTACTATAGTTTGATATTGGTGTTCGGTTCGGCTTGTGTAGGATAGGTGGGAGACTGTGAAGCCGTGACGCCAGTCATGGTGGAGTCGTCGTTGAAATACCACTCTGGTCGTGCTGGATGTCTAACCTGGGTCCGTGATCCGGATCAGGGACAGTGTCTGATGGGTAGTTTAACTGGGGCGGTTGCCTCCTAAAGGGTAACGGAGGCGCCCAAAGGTTCCCTCATCCTGGTTGGCAATCAGGTGTCGAGTGTAAGTGCACAAGGGAGCTTGACTGTGAGACCGACGGGTCGAGCAGGTGCGAAAGCAGGGACTAGTGATCCGGCGGTGGCTTGTGGAAGCGCCGTCGCTCAACGGATAAAAGGTACCCCGGGGATAACAGGCTGATCTTCCCCAAGAGTCCATATCGACGGGATGGTTTGGCACCTCGATGTCGGCTCGTCGCATCCTGGGGCTGGAGTAGGTCCCAAGGGTTGGGCTGTTCGCCCATTAAAGCGGTACGCGAGCTGGGTTTAGAACGTCGTGAGACAGTTCGGTCCCTATCCGCTGTGCGCGTAGGAGTCTTGAGAAGGGCTGTCCCTAGTACGAGAGGACCGGGACGGACGAACCTCTGGTGTGCCAGTTGTTCTGCCAAGGGCATGGCTGGTTGGCTACGTTCGGGAGGGATAACCGCTGAAAGCATCTAAGCGGGAAGCTTGCTTCGAGATGAGGACTCCCACCAGCTTCGGTTGGGTAAGGCCCCCGAGAGACGATCGGGTTGATAGGCCGGGTGTGGAAGCCCTGTGAGGGGTGGAGCTGACCGGTACTAATAGGCCGAGGACTTGTCCTCAGTTGCTACGCGTCCACTGTGTGGTTCCCGAACCGCAATCGGTTTCGGGGAACCTGTTTGATAATTGAATCACCGCATGTGATTTCTGGTTCACCGAGTAGCCCTGTTTTGTGGGTTCGATGGTTTTCCGGTGGTCTTGGCGGAGAGGAAACGCCCGGTCTCATTCCGAACCCGGAAGCTAAGCTCTCCAGCGCCGATGGTACTGCACTCGAAGGGGTGTGGGAGAGTAGGACGCCGCCGGAATTTACGTGTGAAAGGCCCGTCCCGAAAGGGACGGGCCTTTTGCGTTTTCCGGATGCCGTTCCATTTCCGGCGGGCGTTGCACTTTTGGCTGCGGGTGGCCGGCGCGGGGTTGATCCGAGTCGGTGGTGGGCCGCCGCCGGCGTGCGGGGCTCCGAGGCTCGAAGCTCGTGTTGCTCACCGAAAACCGGCCGGCAGCAGGGGCGGGAGGGCGCTCGGGGCGAGTCGTCCGAAGAGACTTCCCGGGTGGGTCGGGCGTTTCCCGCATGCGTTGCGCTCTTGGTTGCGTGGGCCGGTCCGGGGCTGGTCAGAGTCGGTGGTGGGCCGCCGCCGGCGTGCGGGGCTCCAAGACCCGGGCCTCGCGACGAGACGGGCGCCTTGCTCACCGGAAAACCGGGCTGGCAGCAGCGGGGAGGGAGGGGGGTCGGGTCGAGTCCGCCGGCGAGGCTTCCCGAGTGGGTCGGGCGGGGCATTTCGAGGTGCGGTGGATGTGTGGGCGGCGAGAGTTCACGAAACCGGATCGTGTGGGGTGGCGTGGCCTCGGTGTGAGGGAAAACCGCAGGTCAGTGCGGAGTGGGAGGGTTTGAGGCGTCTCGGGATCCGGTTTCGGCGCCCGCTGGGCACTTTTCGGTCTCCTCGACGGCCTCTGTGGGGTTGCAGCGCCGGAAGTCGGCTGCGAGTGGGCGGTTCTGGTCTCTCCAGCGGCGTTGAGGAGGTCGGAGCGCACGAAACCGGCACTCGACGCCCGACTTTCCGCCCCGACACCACAAAACCGCAGGTCATTGAAGCTCGAAGCCCACACCCACCCGCCGAGATCCGGTTTCGAACCCCCACCTCTCCTCAACGCCCCCAACCCACTCGGGAAGGCTCGCCGGCGGACTCGACCCGAGCCCCCTCCCGCTCCCCGCTGCCGGCCGGTTTTCGCCGAGCGAGGCGCCCGTCTTGCCGCGAATTCTCCGTCTCGGAGCCCCGCACGCCGGCGGCGGCCCACCCGCCGACTCTGACCAGCCCCGGACCGGACAGCCGCAACCAGAAGCGCAACGCACGGCGAGAACGCCCGACCCATCCGGGAAGGCTCCCCGGTGTACTCGACCCGAGCCCCCACCCGCTCCCTCGCTGCCGGCCCGGTTTTCCGGTGAGCAAGGCGCCCGTCTCGTCGCGAGGCCCGGGTCTCGGAGCCCCGCACGCTGGCGGCGGCCCACCACCGACTCTGACCAGCCCCGGACCGGACAGCCGCAACCAGAAGCGCAACGCGCGCCGGGAACGCCCAACCCACTCGGGAAGGCTCGCCGGCGGACTCGACCCGAGCCCCCACCCGCTCCCCCGCTGCTAGCCCGGTTTTCCGGTGAGCAACGCGTCCGCCTCGTCGGGAATCCTCCGTCTCGGAGCCCCGCACGCTGGCGGCGGCCCACCCGCCGACTCTGACCAGCCCCGAACCGGCCCACGCAACCAGAAGCGCAACGCGCGCCGGGAACGCCCGACCCACCCGGGAAGGCTCACCGGCGGACTCGACCCGAGCCCCCACCCGCTCCCCCGCTGCCAGCCCGGTTTTCCGGTGAGCAACGCGCCCGCCCCGTCGGGAACCCTCCGTCTCGGAGCCCCGCACGCTGGCGGCGGCCCACCCGCCGACTCTGACCAGCCCCGCACCGGACAGCCGCAACCACAGCCGCAACGCACGTCGGAAAGGGGCACGCCAACGTCGAGGTCGGTGCCGGGCTTTTCATCTCCGCCGGTACCGCCAAGACGCATGTGGCGAACGTCCAGGCCAGGTTGGGTGTGCGCAACCGGGTCGGGGTCGCCGCCCGGGTGGGCGAACGGACACGTTGCCCCGGGGGGTAGCGGTGACGGCTGTGCCCTGGCTCCGGGCTTCTACAACCGGCCCGCCAGCTTCAGCGCCAGGTACATGTCCGTGACCGCCGACGCCAGTTCGCTCGGCGGGGCGTCCACCACCGTGACGTTTCGGCGGCGGAGTTCGGCGGCCGTGGTGCGGCGTTCGGCCAACTCCTTTTCGGCGGCGGCGGCTTCGTAGACGGCGGTCGCGTCGCCTCGGTGGGCGGCCATGCGGGTGATCGCCGGGTCGGCGACCGCTGCCACGATCACCTCGTGGCGGGCGGCCAGTTGCGGGAGTACCGGCAGGATGCCCTCCTGGACCGCCTCGCGTTCCAGGCCGGTCATCAGCACGATCAGTGAGCGGCGCGGGGAGCGGCGGAGGATTTCCGCGGCCAGGCCCCGGGCGTCGGGTTCGACCAACTCCGGTTCCAGCGTGGCCATCGCCTGGACGAAGGCGGGGAGTATCCCGTTGCGGGGCGCGCGGCGGACCTCGGCGCGGACCCGGCGGTCGTAGGCGAGCAGGTCGACCCGGTCGCCCGCGTGGTTGGCCACCGCCGTCAGCAGCAGGGTCGCGTCCATCGCGGCGTCCAGGCGCGGGATGTCGCCGATCCGGCCCGCGGAGGTGCGGCCGGTGTCCAGGACGACCAAAATGTGCCGGTCGCGTTCCGGGCGCCATGTGCGCACCACGACGCCCTGGTTGCGGGCGGAGGCGCGCCAGTCGATCGACTTCGCGTCGTCGCCGGGCACGTACTCGCGGAGCGTGTCGAATTCGGTGCCGGCGCCCCGGGTGAGCAGGGCCGAGCGGCCGTCGAGTTCGCGCAGCCGTTCAAGCTTGGAGGGGAGCAGGCGGCGGCTGGGGAAACCGGGCAGGACGCGCAGGCGCCACGGCACCAGGTGCGAGCCTTGGCGGGCGGCCAGGCCGAGTGGGCCGACGGAGCGCACGGTGACCCGGTGGGCGTGCCGGTCGCCGCGGCGGGTCGGGGTCATCGTGGTGGTGACTCGGCGGCGTTCGCCGGCGGGTACGGCCAGGTCGTGCCGCTGCGTGGTGGTGCCGGTGCTCGGCGGCCAGGCGTCGCGCAGTCGGCCGCGCAGCGCCCGGGTGCCGGGGTTGGTCACGGTCAGCGTCACCTCGGCGGGTTCGCCGAGGCGGACCGCGGTGTCGCCGGCGCGGGTGAAGGTCAGGTCGCGGACGCCGGCGGCGAGCAGCAGGTCGGTGAGTACGCCGAGCAGGAGCAGGCCCTCGACCACGGCTAGGCCGAGCAGCGAGGGCAGCAGCAGGCCGACCACCAATACGCCGATTGCCGCGGCCAGTACGGCGCGTCCGGTCAGGGCCATCGGCGGTTAACGCGGGACCGGGGTGTGGGCCAGTACGGAGTCGATCACCACGTCGGGGGTCACGCCCTCCATCTCGGCCTCGGCGCGCAGCCGTACCCGGTGTCGCAGCGCCGGGCGGGCCAGCGCCTTGACGTCGTCGGGGGTGACGTAGTCCCGGCCGGCGAGCCAGGCCCACGCGCGGGCGGCGGCGAGCAGCGCGGTGGCGCCGCGCGGGGAGACGCCCATGGCCAGCGACGGGGAGGTGCGGGTGGCCCGGCAGACGTCGACGACGTAGGCCAGCACCTCCGGCTCGACGCGCAGCTCGGCGACCGCCCGGCGGCCCGCGGCCAGATCGTCGGCGCCCGCCACCGGTCGGACACCCGCGGCGGCGAGGTCGCGCGGGTCGAAGCCCTCCGCGTGTCGGCGCAACACGCTGATCTCGTCGTCGCGTTCGGGCAGCGGCAGGGTGAGCTTGAGCAGGAACCGGTCCAACTGGGCCTCGGGCAGCGGGTAGGTGCCCTCGTACTCGATCGGGTTCTGCGTCGCGGCGACCAGGAACGGGTCGGGCAGCGGGCGCGTGGTGCCGTCGACCGAGACCTGCCGCTCCTCCATCGCCTCCAGGAGCGCGGCCTGGGTCTTGGGCGGGGTGCGGTTGATCTCGTCGGCGAGCAGCAGATTGGTGAACACCGGGCCCTCGCGGAACGAGAACGCGGCGGTGCGCGCGTCGTAGACCATCGAGCCGGTGACGTCGCCCGGCATCAGGTCCGGGGTGAACTGCACGCGGGTGGTGGTCAGTTCCAGGCTGCGGGCGAGGGCGCGCACCATCAGCGTCTTGGCCACGCCGGGTACGCCCTCCAGGAGCACGTGGCCCCGGCACAGCAGGGCGATCACCAGGCCGGTGACGGCGGCGTCCTGGCCGACCACGGCCTTGCCGATCTCGCCGCGCAGGGCTTCGAGGGCGTCGCGCGCCCCGCGGGTCTGCTCGGGTGCGCTCACGTCGTGCGTACCTGCCTTATCAGCGCGTCGAGGTCGGCGGACAGGGTGACGAGGGCCTCGTCGTTCTCCGGGATCGCACCGTACAACAGGGCGTGCACGTGTGCGGACGTGTGGTCGGTGCGGGCGGTGATCGCCGCGATCAGCGCGGCCTCGCCGGTGTCGGCGCCGAGCAGGCGCGCGAGGCGTTCGCGGGCGGCGGCGCGGAGCAGTTCGGCGGCGGTGTCCCGGGCCCGGCCGCGGCGGTACAGCCGGGCGCGGCCCTCGACGGTCTCGGCGGCGCGGACCACGACCGGCAGTGGTTCGGCCACGACCGGGCCGAGCCGGCGGGCCCGCCACAGCGTGAGCAGGACGGCGGCGACGGCCAGTTGGGCCGCGCCCCAGCGCCAGCCGGCGGGGAGCAGGTCCCACAACGAGTCGTCGGCGGGCGGGAGTTCGCCGCTGCCGGGCAGGTACCAGACCAGGCGCGGGTGGGCGCCGAGCAGGTTCAGGGCCAGTGCGGCGTTGCCGTGGGCGTCCAGGCGGTCGTTGGTGAGCAGGCTGCCGGAGCCGAGCACGACCGTGTCCCGGCCGGGACCGGCCGGGACGAGCACCAGGGTGGGCAGCCCCGCGTACGGGTAGCAGCCGGTGGCGGCGGGGAACGGGCCGATGTCGAAGCGCCCGCCGCCGACGTCGGCGCTGCCCGCGCGTTGCGCCGCCGGGAGCCGGCAGTCCGGATCCAGCTCGCGGCCGGAGGTGTCGTGGGCGGTGCGTACGCCGGGGGCCAGGGCGTCGAGCGCGGCCTCGTCGGGGCGGATCAGCACGGTGCGGGCCGGCGCGGCGGCGGCGAGGCGGGCCAGGTGCGCGTCGGTGAGCAGGTCGGGGTAGGCCACCACGAGCGTGGTGTCGGGGCGGATCGCGCGCTCCGCCGCGTCGGCCGAGCGGACCAGTTCCACCTCGACGCCTCGGGCACGCAGCAGTTGGGCCACCGCCTTGCTGCCGGCCTTGCCGGTCGAGCGCGGGTCCAGGCGGCCCTCGTGGCGGTCGCCCTGGATCAGCACGAGGGCGGAGACGACGATCACCACGAGGGCGACCAGCGCCAGCGGGAGGCGCAGGCGGCGCCAGGTCTGCTCGGCGGTGCGGCCGAGGGGGGTGGGAGCGGGCAGGGTGGGGCCGGATGCGGCCGTACCCAACGTGCCCAAGGTGCCCGAGCCGTCCGGCGCGGGGAAGTCCGGTGCCGCGGGGCCGGGTGCGCCGGGGCCCGCCGGGTCGGCGCTCATCCGGGGACCCGTTCGGCGGCGCGCGGACGGGCGGCGGCGCAGCGGGAGTCGAGGGCGCGCAACCGGTCGTCCAGGGACCGGTCGGCGGTCCGGCCGCCGTAGTGCACGTCGTCGAAGATCGCCGCCGCGGCGCGCAGGTCCGCGGCGACCTCGGGCAGCACCCGGCCGCCCTCGACGGCGGCCTCGTCGGCGGTGCGGCCCGGGCGTACGTCCAGCACGGCGCGTTCCTCCAGGTCCCGCACGATCGCCCGGAAACGTTCCCGGACCGCCTCGTCCCAGCGGCCGGCCGCGGCGTGCGCGTCGGCCGCCGCGCGGTGCCGGGCGGCCGGCATCGGGCCCTGCTCGCCGTACAGCGGCAACTCGGCACGCCGGGCCGCGCGCAGGGGCCCGAGCCGCAGCCGCAGCAGGACGAGCGCGCCGATCAGCACGAGCACGATCACCGCGAGGCCGGTGAAGCCGCCCGGGGTGTTGTCGCCCGCCCGGGAGACCAGGTCGCCGAGGCGGTCGAAAAGCCAGTCCAGGATCCGGCGCACGGGATGGGGGTCGTCGCGGTGGTACTCGACCCGGGACAGCTCGTCCCGGGCGGCATCCCGCGCGTCGTCGCGCGGGATGTCCACCGGTTCCCAGTCCCGGGGCAGGAGCGGGAGCGCGAGCGCGAGTCGGGTCACGCGGGCGTGGGTCCCGCGGCCGACCCGGTGCCGGTCTCCCCGTCCAGGACGCCGGCCGCGCGGGCGAGTTCGAGGTCGAGCGCCTCGCGGCGGATGCGCTGGTCGATGTACAGCAGCGCGGTCGCGCCGGCGGCGAACGGGTACAGCAGCGCGGAGGCGATCACCGCGCCGATGCCGGTGATCAGCAGGTCGACGAACGTGGGGTCGGGGATGTCGGACGCCTTGGAGGCGGTGATCGCCGTGAAGCCGTCGGAGACGAGCAGGAACGGCGTCTGGATGATGCCGCCGACGATCGCCATGATCAGCCAGATCAGCAGCAGGATGCCGCACACGCGCCACCACGAGCCGGTGACGAGCTTGCGCGAGCGCTCCAGGGCCTTGCGGACCGTCTGCTTCTCCAGCATCAGGACGGGGCCGGCGAGGGTCAGGCAGACGTACAGGTAGATCGCCGCGACCACGCCGCCGATCAGGCCGGGGAGCAGCAGCAGCGCGCCGAGCCCGTCGGCGCCGACGGCCAGCAGGGCCAGACCCGGCAGCATCGCCACGAGCATCGTGCCGACCGGGACCAGCCAGGTCGCGAAGGTGACCCCGAGCAGGCGCGGCAGCAGCGGGCGGACCGCCTTCCATGCCTGCGCCGCCGACATGGACTTGGCGATCACCGCGCGGCTGACCACGACGGTGAGCATCCCGGTGGCGGCGATCTGGCCGAGGGTGGAGACCACGATCGGCACGATCACCAGGGCGGAGGTGTCACGCAGATAGCGCCACAGCTCCTCCCCGGTGGGGTCGTCGGAGAGGTCGTCGGGGGAGAACTCGCGGTTGAGCAGCCAGGTGGCCGGCACCTCGAGGCACTGGGTGAGCAGGGCGATCACGACGGCGATGCCGATCATGACCTTCCAGTGGGTGCGCATCGCGGCGAACGCGCCGTCCAGGATCTCGCCGACGCTCAGCGGGCGCAGCGGGATCACGCCGGGCTTGGCGGCCTGGACGTAGGGGCCGTTCCAGCCGGGGGGCGCGCCCCAGAGGGGCTGGGTGCCGCCCCAGCGCGGGTCGGATGCGGCGCCGGGGTGATCGGCGCCCTGGTGCGGGGGTCCCCAGCCGGCGGCCGGGCCCTGGTGCGGCGGCCCCCAACCGGCGGCGGGGGGCTGGACCGGCGCCCAGCCCGGTGCGGGGGCCTGCGGCGCGGGCCGGTCGGACTCCCGGCGGGCGGGCTTGTCGAGCGAGGTCGGCTTGTCCGGGGCGACCGGGCCGTCCGATGCGGCGCGATCGTCCGCGGCCTCCGACCGGTCCGAGGGGGCGGGACCGTTCGCCTCGACCGGCCCGTCCGAGGACGCGGCCCCGCCCGAGGGGGTCGGCTCGGGGGTGGTCGGCCCATCCGCGGCCGCCTCCCGCTCCGCGGCCGTCGTGTCGGCCGGGGGCGACGGCGGCGCCGGCTCGACTGCCGGCGGCGCGGGCTCGGGCTCGGGCGCGGATCGGTCGGGTGACGTGGCGTCGTCCGCCGGGCGTGCTGCGTCCGGCCCCGGGGCGTCCGGGGTGGGCCGGCGGGGCGAGTCCGTCATGTCGATTGCGCTCCTCGTCCTGATGGGTGGTGACTCATCGTGGCATGCCCGTGTGGCCCCTTGGTGAACGGGCGGCCGGCGGATCCGAACGACGGGCCGGGCGGGCCGGCCGGGTGGACAACGACGGGCGCCCGGTCACATGTTCCGGATGTTGCCCGGCGCCGGCCGCGAGGGTCGTGTCGATGGCCCGAAACGTCCGTTGCGTGCCCGGTCGGGACGGCGTACCTTCCGGCATTCGGGGTGACTCCGCACTCCCCGGGAGTGCCAATCGTCAGAGAAAAGTACGTTTTGTCACCCGAGGACGCGGCCGGAATCGGTCGGATGAGTGCAGGTCACAATCCGGTAATGCGACGATGAGGCACATGAAGGGACGCGTCCTCATCGTTGACGACGACACCGCACTGTCCGAGATGCTCGGCATCGTGCTGCGTGGCGAAGGGTTCGAGCCGTCGTTCGTGGCGGACGGCGACAAGGCACTCCAGGCATTCCGGGACGTCAAACCGGACCTGGTGCTGCTGGACCTGATGCTGCCCGGCCGCGACGGCATCGACGTCTGCCGCCAGATCCGTGCCGAGTCCGGCGTGCCGATCGTGATGCTCACCGCCAAGAGCGACACGGTCGACGTCGTGGTCGGCCTGGAGTCCGGAGCAGACGACTATGTGATCAAACCGTTCAAGCCCAAGGAGCTTGTCGCTCGTGTGCGGGCCCGCCTGCGCAGAGCCGAGGAACCCACCCCGGAGCAACTGGTGATCGGCGATCTGGTGATCGACGTGGCCGGCCATGCCGTGAAGCGGGACGGGCAGAACATCGCACTGACCCCGCTGGAGTTCGACCTCCTTGTCGCACTCGCCCGCAAGCCCTGGCAGGTGTTCACCCGCGAGGTACTGCTCGAACAGGTCTGGGGATACCGACACGCGGCCGACACCCGCCTGGTGAACGTCCACGTCCAGCGGCTGCGCTCGAAGATCGAGCGTGACCCCGAGCGTCCGGAGACGGTGGTCACGGTGCGCGGGGTCGGCTACAAGGCGGGACCGGCCTGACCTTGAGATCGTCCCGGTGAGCACCGCACAGCGGTCGCCCTCCCCGTCGGCCTGGTCCCTCGCCCTGCGTCGTGTGCGCGGCGGCGTGGGCCGGGTCATGGCGCTGTGGAACAGATCGATCCAGTTCCGCGTCGTGGCCACCACCCTCGTGCTGTCCGTCGCCGTCACGGTGCTGCTCGGCGTGGTGGTGGTCGGCCAGGTCCGCAACGGCCTGCTCGACGCGAAGGTGGCCTCCGCCCGGTCCCAGGCCCAGGGCGGCTTCGCCGATGCCCGCGCGCAGGCCGACGAGATCGCCACCAGCCCGGGCCGGCACGTCCAGGTGCCCACCGGCATGCCCGCCGGCACGCCGGTCGGCGGCAACCGGGTGAACACCGGCGACTGGCTCAACGCGCTGGTCAAGCAGCTCTCCAGCGGCGGCCAGGGGGTGTACGACGTGGCCGCGACCAGTCAGGACACGGTGGACAGCCCACCCGGGTCCGGCCGCAGCCCCCGCGCGTCCGGCGACGTGGTCCCCGACGACAGCGTGCCGGCCGAACTGCGCCGCGAGGTCGGCCTCAAACACGGGGTGGCGCTGCTCCAGTACACCCAGATCGTGCGCGAGGCCCAGCACGGCGAGGGCCCGGCGGAGACCACCCGCGAGGCCGGCCTGGTGGTCGGCGCCCAGTTGGAGGACCCCGACGGCGGCTCGTACCAGCTGTACTACTTCTTCTCCTTCGGTCCCGAGGAGAAGACCCTGGGCCTGGTGCGCAGCACGCTGGCCACCGCCGGGGTCTTCCTCGTGCTGCTCCTGGTGGCGATCGCGGCGCTGGTGACCCGGTGGGTGGTCACCCCGGTGCGGATGGCGGCCCGGATCGCCGAGCGGTTGGCGGCGGGCCGGCTGGAGGAGCGGATGCGGGTGGTCGGCGCGGACGACCTGGCCCGGCTGGGCTCGTCGTTCAACAAGATGGCGTCCAACCTGCAGAACCAGATCAGACAGCTGGAGGAGTTGTCCCGGGTGCAGCGCCGGTTCGTCTCCGATGTCTCGCACGAACTGCGTACTCCGCTGACCACCGTGCGGATGGCCGCCGACGTGCTGCACGAGGCGCGTGAGGACTTCGACCCGGCCACCCGGCGCTCGGCCGAGCTGCTGCAGAACCAGCTGGACCGGTTCGAGGCGCTGCTGTCGGACCTGTTGGAGATCAGCCGGTTCGACGCGGGCGCGGCGGTGCTCGACGCCGAGCCGGTGGACCTGCGCGACCTGGTGCGTCGGGTGGTCGAGGGCGCCGAGCCGCTGGCCGAGCGGCGTGGCAGCCGGCTCGTCGTGCGCGTGCCGGACAAGCCGTGCGTGGCCGAGGTCGATCCCCGGCGGATCGACCGGGTGCTGCGCAATCTGGTGGTCAACGCGATCGAGCACGGCGAGGGGCACGACGTGGTGGTCACCGTCGCCGCCGGGGAGGACTCGGTCGCGGTGGCCGTGCGCGACTACGGCGTGGGCCTCAAGCCCGGCGAGTCCTCGCTGGTATTCGCCCGGTTCTGGCGGGCCGACCCGGCCAGGGCGCGGACCACCGGCGGCACCGGCCTGGGCCTGTCCATCGCGCTCGAGGACGCGCATCTGCACGGCGGCTGGCTCCAGGCCTGGGGCGAGCCGGGCGGCGGCTCGCAGTTCCGGCTGAGCCTGCCCAAGAACGCGGGCGGCGAGTTGGTGCGGTCCCCGCTGCCGTTGGAGCCCGAGGACTCGCGGGCCAATCGGGGCCTGGGGCCGGCGGGCTCGCCGTATCGGCGCGGCGTACGTACGGCCGGTTCCGCGGGAGGCAGTCGATGAGGCGGATCACCCCGTTCCTGGCCCTGGTGTGCGTGCTGTGCGCGCTCAGTGCGTGTGCGTCGATGCCGCACAGCGGCAGCGTGCGCGAGGCGGCCAAGGGCGGCACCAAGGACCAGGGCCCGGAGCAGCAGGTGCGGGTGTTCGCCGTGCCACCCAAGCCCGGCGAGCAGCCGCACGGCATGGTGGCCGGCTTCCTGGAGGCGGTCACCAGCGACGAACCCGACTACACCACCGCGCGCGCCTACCTGACCCCGGAGGCCCGGGCCAAGTGGGTGCCCACGCGCGAGATCGTGGTGCTCAACACGATCGCGAAGATCGAACTCGTGGCCGGCGCCGACGAGCGGACCTATCGGGCCGAGGTCTCCGGCACCCGGGTGGGCACCGTCGACAGCCGCAACGCCTACCAGCCCGAACAGCAGGCGGGCGCGCCCTACCTGGCCACCCTGCAACTGCGCCTGGGCACCGACAACCAGTGGCGGATCGCCGACCTGCCCGACGGGTTGATCCTGTCCAACGCCGAGTTCCACCGGATCTACCGGTCGGTCAACACGTACTGGTTCGCCACCTCGATGCCGCTGGGCCAGGACGTCCTGGTGCCCGATCCGGTTTATCTGCGCAGCAGGGTGGGGCTGACCTCGGCGCTGGTGCGGCAACTTGTGAACGGTCCCACCGACTGGCTGCGGCCGGTGGTGGAGACCGCCATCCCGGCCGGCACCGAGCCCGCCGACCGGGTGGTGTCGATCGAGGACAACCGCACCGCCCGGGTCCAGCTCAACCGGCAGGCCAGACTCGCGCAGGGCAAGAGCTGCGAGCGCATGGCCGCGCAACTGCTGTTCACGCTGCGCCAGGTATCGGGGGTGGACTCGGTCTCGATCACCGGCGGCGGTGCGCCGATGTGCCTGCTCTCCGACGACGACGCGGCGCACTACGACCCCGCGCGGGCGGCCAAGACGCCCGGCCCCACCGGCTACTTCATCGCCAAGGGCGGCATGGTCAACGTGGTGCCCGGCCCGAACGGCAACCCGCCGGCGCTGCCGGGACCCTTCGGCGACGGCACCTACAAGGTGGACCAGATCGCCGTCTCGCGGGACCAGTTCCGGCGCCGGATCGCGGGCATCGACACCGGCGGGCGCAAGTTGTGGGTCGGCGACGTGGACGGTCACGGCGAGGTCCAGGAGTGGCTGAACACCTCGCCCGGGTCGTTGTCGAGCCCGACCTGGGACGGCCGCGGCGTGTTGTGGGCGCTGGATCACACCAAGAACGCCGAGCAGGTGTTGGCACTGTACGAGGACGAGCGGCGCCAGGTCACCAAGGTCGCGGTCGACGTGGAGGGCATCACCGCGGCCCGGATCACCGACCTGCGGTTGTCCTCGGACGGCGTGCGCGCGGCGCTGGTGCTGAACACCGGGCAGGTGCTGGTCGGCCGGGTCGAGCGGCGCGTGAGCAACGGGTTGCCGGCCATCACCATCGCCGCGCCGCGTTCGGTGCTGCCCTCGCTGGTCGAGGTCAAGGCGATCTCGTGGAACGGTCCGGACCGGCTGGTGGTACTCGGCAAGGAGGGCCAGGGCGCGCTGCAGCCGCAGATCGTGGACATCGACGGCGGCATCTCGATCTCGGTCGCCTCGGTCAACGGCATGCTGCACATCGCCGCGCCGGACGGCGCCGACCAGCCGCTGCTCGCCGACTCCGGCGAGCAGAACATCTACCAGCTGTCCCAGGGCAACAACTGGATCAAGGTGCACAGCGGCACGTACCCGGTCTACCCGGGGTAGCGCCCCCGCCCGGGCCCGTGCGCCACGGCGCGCCATGACCGGATCGGGTGGTTGCGCGTGCGGCCGGTCCGTTTCGGGGCCGGGCGTGCGAGCTTGGGAGTATGGAACGGCGTCGGGTGCTCGCGACATGGGCCGACCTGGTGTTGCCCGTGTGCTGCGCGGGCTGCGCCGCGCCCGGCGCGCAGTTGTGCGCCGCCTGTCGGGCGGTGTTCGCCCCGGCGCCGCGGCCGGCCGACCCGGTGCCCGTGCCCGAGGGGATGCCGCCCGTACACGCGGTCACCGCCTACCAGGGGCCGGTGCGCTCGGTGCTCGCCGCCTACAAGGAGCACGGCGCGCGCCGCCTGGCCCGCCCTCTGGGGGATGCGCTGGCCCGGGCGGTGGCGGCCGGTCTCGCCGACGCGGCCCGGCCGTGCCTGCTGGTCCCGGTGCCCTCGACCCGCGCCGCGGTGCGTCGACGCGGTCGGGACGCCACCAGGGAGCTGGCGCTGCGCGCGGCCGGTCGATTGCGCGCGACCGGGGTCCCCGCGCGGGTGCTCCCGGCACTGCGACATACCCGTCGGATCCTGGATCAGGCGGGCCTTTCGGCACATGAACGGAGGATGAACGTCCGCCGATCAATGATCGTTTCGGACAGGTTGGCGCCCTTGTTTACGGGCATTAGTGTGGTGATCGTCGTCGATGATGTTTGCACCACCGGCGCAACTCTCGCGGAGGCGACCCGTGCGGTCCGAGCCGTGGGAGGGCGAGTCGAGGCGGCGGCCGTGGTGGCCGCGACCGCCCGGCGGCGCGGGACGGAGCAGGGCCGTCGGCGACCTGGTCGGTCGGATGGGTGCCCACCCCTCCGGCATGGCGCAATGGATGGAGTTCTGCGTGGACATTGTCGTCAAGGGCCGCAAGACCGAGGTACCCGAGCGTTTTCGCAAGCACTGCGTCGAGAAGCTGGACAAGATCCGCAAGCTCGACGACAAGGTGATCAGCGTTGACGTGGAGGTGACCAAGGAGCGGAACCCGCGGCTGGCGGAGCGCTCGGACCGGGTGGAGATCACGCTGAACACGCGTGGCCCCGTCATCCGGGGCGAAGCCGCCGCGTCCGACCCCTACGCCGCACTCGACCTGGCGTGCGCGAGACTCGAGGCACAGTTGCGCAAGGCCGCCGACCGGCGGCGCGTGCACCATGGTCACCGCTCCCCCGTCTCGGTGGGCGCGGCCACTGCGGAGATCAATCACGCCGACCGGCTCAATGGGGCCGTGGTGGCGTCCGCGGAAGACATCGAGGCGGTGAAGAACGGCGAATTGAGGCCCCAGCCGCACATGGCGGGCCCGATCGAGGTGGATGGCGAAGGCCCCCTCGTGGTTCGCGAGAAGGTACACGCCGGGCGTCCGATGGCGCTCGACCAGGCGCTGTACGAGATGGAGTTGGTAGGCCACGACTTCTATCTGTTCATCGATTCGAGCACCAAGTGGCCGAGTGTGGTGTACCGCCGGCACGGCTACGACTACGGTGTGATCCACCTCAAGCCCGAGGACCGCGAGGACGGCGGACCGCAGTAGTCGCGGTCGGGCCGTCGCCGCGCGCCCTCTGGTCGTGATTCGACGCCGAAACCCTTCGGGGTTTCGGCGTCGGTTGCGTCTGCGACCCTGGCGTTCCCTGGCGAATGTTCCGCTTCGCAAGTACGTTCCGCACATAACGCCCATCAGGGCCTGGCGTCGTGGCGATCACGTGGGATCATGTCCTGGACACGGATCGTGCCGACCCAGGGGGGAAACACGGTGGGTGAACAGTCTGTTCCGGCCCGCGTGGAGCACGGCTCAGCGGGCGAACCGATTCGCGTGCTGGTGGTCGACGATCACGATCTGTTTCGCCGCGGTCTGGACATCGTGCTCGCGCCGGAGCCCGACATCACCGTGGTCGGCGAGGCCGGCGACGGCGCCGAGGCGCTGGAGGCCGCGCAGGACCTGCTGCCCGACATCGTCCTGATGGACGTGCGCATGCCCAGACGCGGCGGCATCGAGGCGTGCACCGCGATCAAGGAGGTCGCGCCCAGCACTCAGATCATCATGTTGACGATGAGTGAGGAAGAGGCCGACCTCTACGACGCGATCAAGGCCGGCGCCACCGGATATCTGCTCAAGGAGATCTCGCACGGCGAGGTGGCCTCGGCGATCCGCGCGGTGGCCGACGGGCAGTCGCAGATCAGCCCGTCGATGGCGGTCAAGCTGCTGACCGAGTTCAAGTCGATGAGCCGGCGCGACGACGAGCGCCGCCTGGTACCGGCGCCGCGGCTGACCGACCGCGAGATCGAGGTGCTGCGCCTGGTGGCCACCGGGCGCAACAACCGCGACATCGCCAAGCAGTTGTTCATCAGCGAGAACACCGTGAAGAACCACGTGCGCAACATCCTCGAGAAATTGCAGCTGCATTCGCGCATGGAGGCCGTGGTCTACGCGATGCGGGAGAAGATCCTGGAGATCGGCGACTGAACCGGGGCGCGTCCCGGGCGCGGGCGGCCCCGGGTCGGCCGGACGCCCGGCCGACTCCGGCCGGTCAGCCCGCGAGCAGCGCGGTCAGCCGCGCGCGGGTGCTCTCGTGGTCCAGCGCCTCGATCCGCACGTCGTCGCACCCCACCCACCCGGCGGCCGCGCGCAGCGCCTCGGCCGCGCCGGCCAGCACCCGCTCGCCGACCGCGGCGCCGGCCTCGAAGGACATGCGCCGGGCCACCAGGGTGCGTCCCTCCCGGGCCGGGTCCACCCGGCCGACCAGCCGCCCGCCCGCCAGTATCGGCATCACGAAGTAGCCGTGCACCCGCTTGGCGGCGGGCACGTACGCCTCCAGGCGGTGTGCGAAGCCGCCGAACACCCGGGCGGTGCGCGGGCGATCCCACACCAGCGAGTCGAACGGCGACAACAGCGTGGCGCGATGACGCCCGCGCGGCGGCGCGGCGAGCGCGTCGGGGTCGGCCCACGCACCCTCGCGGGCGGCCCGTTCGCCCCAACCCGCGACCGCGACCGGGACCAGGCCGCTGCCGGGCAGGGCGGCGTCGACCTGGGCCCGGGTCAGCCGGTACTGGTCCATCAGGTCGGCCCGGGTGGCCACCCCGAGCTGCCGGCCGGCCAGGCGCACCAGGCGGCGCAGGCACTCCGCGTCGTCGGGCTCCTCGGCGAGCAGGGCCGCCGGGACCACACGTTCCGGCAGGTCGTACACCCGCTTCCAGCCGTCGCGGCGCACGCAGACCACGTCGCCGAAGGCCAGCGCGCGCTCGACGGCGATCTTGGTCTCGCTCCAGTCCCACCACTCGCCCTTGTTCTTGGCTCCGCCCAGCGCGGTCGCGGTCAGCGGGCCCTCGGCGCGCAGGCGCCCCAGGACGGTGTCGAACGACTCCTTCGACACCTGGTGGCCCCACAGGTGGCCGCGACCTCGGTAGTGCCGGCGGCGGAAGGCGAAGTCCGGCCAGGTCGACATGGGCAGCACGCAGGCCGCGTGCGACCAGTATTCGAACGCGGTCTCGCCGGACCAGTACGCGCTCTCGACGGTGGCGCGGCCGACCGGGCCGAGCCGGGAGTAGGGCACCAGCTCGTGTGAGCGGGCCAGCGTGGAGATGGTGTCGAGTTGTACCGCGCCCAGCGAGTGCAGCACGCCGAGCACGCCCGCCCGGCGATCGGGGGCACCCAGCAGGCCCTGCGCGGCCAGCACGATGCGGCGGGCCTCGTCGGCGGTCAGCTCGGCGTCCGGCGTGAAGGTCGGCTGTGAGGTCATGGCCGCCACCTTAGAACGTGTGTTCGCATCAGGTGTCCGTGGCGAGCCGGGCGTGCAGATGTACGTCGGTGAACTCCTCGCCGAAGCCGGTGAGGCAACCCCGCAGTACTCCTTCGAGTGCATATCCCGACGTGTTCGCGACCGCGCACGAGGCGGAGTTGGCCACCGCGTGGCGCAGTTCCAGACGCTGCAGATCCAGCGCGCCGAACGCCCAGCGGGTGAGCGCGCCGACCCCGTGCCGGGCGACCCCCCGGCCGCGCGAGGACTTCAGCGTCCAGTAGCCGACCTCGCCCGTGCGCCACTGCGGCGACACCTTCCACAGCGCGACATGGCCGTGGACCTCGCCGCTGACCGCGTCCATCACCGCGAACGAGGGCCCCTCGCCGCTTGCCCATCGTTGCTCGCGCGCGGCCAGCCACGCGTGTGGATCCTCGTCCTCGGGCACCGGCGGGCGGTGCACGATCAGCTCGTCGGCGAGCGCGCCGGCGATCACGTCGACGTCGTGTTCGTTCCAGGGCCGGAGCTGAAAGCGTCCCGCCGCGATCTCCACAGGTTCCATGCCGGTCACTGTGCCGGCCCGCGAGGCTCGATCCGGGCTTGCCTCCTCGCATACGATGGCCGTATCGGCGGGACGGGCCCCGCCGTGCCGTCACGTCCGAAAGGCGGGCGGGCGCCGTCGGGCAAGGAGCTCATCCAGCGTGTCTATCTTCGACAAGGTCCTGCGCGCCGGCGAGGGCAAAATCCTGCGCAAGCTCAACCGCATCGCAGATCAGATCGAGTCGATCGAAGACGACTTCAAGGACCTCTCCGACGCCGAGCTGCGCGCGCTGACGGACGAGTACAAGCAGCGCTACGCCGATGGGGAAACCCTCGACGACCTGCTGCCGGAAGCCTTCGCCACGGTGCGCGAGGCCGCGCGCCGCACGCTCGGTCAGCGGCACTACAAGGTGCAGCTGATGGGCGGTGCCGCGCTGCACCTGGGCAACATCGCCGAGATGCGCACCGGCGAGGGCAAGACCCTCGTGTCCACCCTGCCCGCCTACCTCAACGCCATCGCCGGCGAGGGTGTGCACGTGGTCACGGTCAACGACTACCTCGCCGAGCGAGACTCGGAGTGGATGGGTCGTGTGCACCGCTTCCTCGGTCTGACCGTGGGCTGCATCCTGGCCAACATGCCGCCGCACGAGCGGCGCAAGGCGTACGGCTACGACATCACGTACGGCACCAACAACGAGTTCGGCTTCGACTACCTGCGCGACAACATGGCGTGGTCGGCCGACGAGCTGGTGCAGCGCGGCCACTTCTTCGCCGTGGTCGACGAGGTCGACTCGATCCTCGTCGACGAGGCCCGCACCCCGCTGATCATCTCCGGCCCGGCCGACCAGGCCACGAAGTGGTACGCCGACTTCGCGACCATGGTCAAGCGGCTCAAGCGCGGCGAGGCCGCGAACCCGCTCAAGGGCATCGAGGAGACCGGCGACTACGACGTCGACGAGAAGAAGCGCACCGTCGCCATCCACGAGTCCGGCGTCGCCCGGGTCGAGGACTACCTGGGCATCGACAACCTCTACGAGGCGGTCAACACCCCGCTGGTCGGCTACCTGAACAACGCCATCAAGGCGAAGGAGCTGTACAAGCGGGACAAGGAGTACGTCGTCGTGGACGGCGAGGTGCTGATCGTCGACGAGCACACCGGCCGCATCCTCGCCGGTCGCCGCTACAACGAGGGCATGCACCAGGCGATCGAGGCCAAGGAGGGGGTGGACATCAAGGACGAGAACCAGACCCTGGCCACCGTCACCCTCCAGAACTTCTTCCGCCTGTACAAGAAGCTCGGCGGCATGACCGGTACCGCGATGACCGAGGCCGCCGAGTTCCACCAGATCTACAAGCTCGGCGTGGTGCCCATCCCCACCCACCGTTCGGTGCAGCGCGTGGACCAGTCCGACCTCGTGTACAAGACCGAGGAGGCCAAGTTCAACGCGGTGGTCGAGGACATCACGCAAAAGCACGAGAAGGGCCAGCCGGTCCTGGTCGGCACCACCAGCGTGGAGAAGTCCGAGTACCTGTCCGCCCAGCTGCGCAAGCGCGGCGTGCCGCACGAGGTGCTGAACGCCAAGCACCACGAGCGCGAGGCGCAGATCGTCGCGCAGGCCGGCCGCAAGGGCGCGGTCACGGTGGCCACCAACATGGCCGGCCGAGGCACCGACATCATGCTCGGCGGCAACCCGGACCACCTCGCCGCGGCCGAACTCGCGCAGCGCGGGCTGACCCCGACCGAGACGCCGGAGGAGTACGAGGCGGCCTGGCCGGAGGCTCTGGAGAAGGCCAAGAAGGCGGTCAAGGCGGAGCACGAGGAGGTCTCCGACCTCGGCGGGCTGTACGTGCTCGGCACCGAGCGGCACGAGTCCCGCCGGATCGACAACCAGCTGCGCGGTCGTTCCGGGCGCCAGGGCGACCCGGGCGAGTCGCGGTTCTACCTGTCGCTGGGCGACGACCTGATGCGCCTGTTCAAGGCCAACATCGTCGAGCGGGTGCTGACCTTGGCCAACGTGCCCGAGGACCAGCCGATCGAGTCGAAGATGGTCTCGAACGCGATCAAGTCCGCGCAGACCCAGGTCGAGCAGCAGAACTTCGAGATCCGCAAGAACGTGCTCAAGTACGACGAGGTGCTGAACCGCCAGCGCGAGGTGATCTACGGCGAGCGCCGCCGGGTCCTCGCGGGGGAGAACCTGCAGGAGCAGATCGGGCACTTCATCGACGACACCGTCGAGGCGTACGTGCACGGTGCGACCGAGGGCTTCGCGGAGGAGTGGGACCTCGAGAAGTTGTGGGCCAACCTCAAGCGGCTGTACCCGGTCAGCATCACGATCGAGGAGGTCGAGGAGGAGTTCGGCGACCGCTCGGAGCTGGACACCGAGCAGCTGGTCGAACTGCTCCGGGCCGACGCCCAGGCCGCCTACGCGCTGCGTGAGGAGAAGCTGGGCGAGGAGGTCATGCGCGAGCTGGAGCGGCGGGTCATCCTGTCGGTGCTGGACCGCCGGTGGCGCGAGCACCTGTACGAGATGGACTACCTCCAGGAGGGCATCGGCCTGCGGGCGATGGCGCAGCGCGACCCGCTGGTGGAGTACCAGCGCGAGGGCTTCGACATGTTCAACGCCATGATGGAGGGCATCAAGGAGGAGTCGGTCGGCTACCTCTTCAACGTCGAGGTCGAGATCGAGCAGGTGCCGGAGGCGCCGAGCATCTCGATCGACAAGGCCGCGCCGCTGCCGGAGATCCACGCGAAGGGGCTGGACGCGCCCCAGCGGCCGGCGCACCTGCAGTACAGCGCGCCCACGATCGACGGCGAGGGTGGTGTGATCACCTCCGAGGAGAACTTCGACGAGGACGCGGACGAGGTCGAAGAGGGCGCGACGCGGGCCGAGCGGCGGCGGGCGCAGCGGGCGAAGCGGAAGAAGAAGTAGGCGGGGTCCTCATACGCCGGACGGGCTGAGGGGATGCTGGTTGGCCGGTGGTCGTAGGCGGTGTCGTGGGTCGGTTTGGCCGGCCTGCGGCCCGCCGGTCCTCAAGCGCCGGACGGGCTGAGAGGGCGCCGTGGGCGGTGGTCGTGGATGGTGGCTCGGTCGGGCTTGGCGGCCTGCGGGTCCTCATGCGCCGGACGGACTGAGGGGGCGCTGGTTGGCGGTGGTCGTGGGCGGTGGGTTCGGTCGGGCTTTGGCGGCCTGCGGCCTGCTGTCCTCAAGCGCCGGACGGGCTGGAGTTTGGTGGCGTAGGGCTTGAGGGCCTGCGCCTCGCGCCCCGCGCCTCGCGCCCTGCGCCTCGCGCCTCGCGCCTCGCGCCCTGCGCCCTGCGCCTCGCGCCTCGCGCCCTGCGCCCTGCGCCCTGCGCCCTGCGCCTCGCGCCTCGCGCCCTGCGCCCTGCGCCTCGCGCCTCGCGCCCTGCGCCCTGCGCCTCGCGCCTCGCGCCCTGCGCCCTGCGCCTCGCGCCTCGCGCCCTGCGCCTCGCGCCCTGCGCCTCGCGCCCTGCGCCTCGCGCCTCGCGCCCTGCGCCTCGCGCCTCGCGCCCTGCGCCTCGCGCCTCGCGCCCTGCGCCTCGCGCCTCGCGCCTCGCGCCCTGCGCCTCGCGCCCCGCGCCTCGCGCCCCGCGCCCCGCGCCCCGCGCCCTGCGCGGGGGATGGTGCGTGGGTGAGGGCCCGGACCTGGGTTGGTTCGGGCCCTCTTTGTTTTCAGGCCAGGTCGTCGTGTTCCAGGGCTGTGCAGAGCCAGGTGTTGGTGGGGTGGCGGGTGGGGGCGTCGCGTTCCAGGCGGAAGGCGACGGTGAGGACCCAGGATGGGGCGCGTAGGCGGGCGTAGCCCTCGGCGATGCCTTCGGCGGGGGCGTGGCCGCCGCAGGACTCCACTCGCAGGTGTCCGACTCGGCGGGCGGCGAGGCGGCGGATCAGGTGTTGTGTGGTGCCGTAGACGGGCGCGGAGGCGTACGGGCGCAGCTGGGTGAGTGCGCGTCGGCCCGAGGCGATCTCGGCCAGCGCGTGGGCCAGCCGTTGGGAGCGCAGCCGGGCCTCGGTCGGGTCCGGTTCGGCCAGGGCGGGGACCAGGCGCAGCGCGGGCCGCGGGTCGCGTTGCGGCGCGGGGCGGAAACCGGGCCGGGAGTCGGATCCGTGTTCGGGGTGGGGCAGCAGGTGGGGCAGCGGGTGCGGGGCGTGGGCCAGGTTGCCGTGGGTCAGGGTGGTGACGCGGCCCGGTGGGCGCAGCGGGATCACCTCGGCGACGGCCGCGGTGTCGAAGGGGGTTTCGCCGGCGGGGGCTCGGACCACGTACAGGCGTGGTGGCGAGCCGGTGTTCGTGTGGACCATGGGTCCTCCCCGTGAAGCGGATGTGACGGTTGTGGCGCACCCGTTCCGCTCGTTCCCCCGACCGGGACGTGTGCAGGCACTTCCTAGCCGGCCCGCGCCGTGCGGTCAACCATTCGTCTGGACACCGCTGCGATTACGCTGACGCGCGTCGACTCACGCGTGGTGGCGCCGGGTCGGCCCTGGTTTCGGCGCTCTTCGTCCCCGAAGGAGTGTCCGGATTTCACTCGATTGGAGTCGCCCGATGCGCGTGTTCATCCCTACGACGCCCGCCGGCCTGGCCGCGGTGCACGCCGCCGGCGGGATCGAGTCGGCGCCGCTGCCGGCGTACGCGGTCACCGAGGCGTTTCGCGCGTGGTACGGGAGCGACGACGAGGAGGAGCTGGAGTACGGCGCGCTGACCCGCGCCGCCGAGGGCTCGCTGCGGTTGCTCGCGGCCGAGCCGGGCGCGGTGCGTCGGGTCGTGCTCGCGGCGGACGTGCCGGACACGCTGGTGGCCGAGCGGGAGGACGGCCCGGGCGCGGTCCTGGTCGACGCGCGTGTGCCGCGCAAGCGGATCGCGGCCGTGCACATGGACACCGCCGACGCGGAGGAGGCGGTCGCCGCGGCGCTGGCGGGCGGGCTCACCGACGAGCTGATCGAGGCCGCCGAGGAGCACGAGCTGCTGTGGTTCGCGACACAGGAGCTGGCCGACCTGCTGTGACGGCCGGCACGGCACAATCAAGGTCCATGACGCATCGGAATCCGCACCTGGTTTGGGACTGGAACAGCACCCTGTTCCACGACTTGGACGCGATCATCGAGGCCACCAACGCCTCGTTCGCGCTGATCGGACTGCCACCGATGACGCTGGAGCGTTATCGGGAGCTCTACTGCGTGCCGGTGCCGAAGTTCTACGAGAAGGTCGTCGGCCGGGTCCCGGACGCGGACGAGTGGATCCGCCTCGACCAGGCCTTCCAGGAGGTCTACACCCTGCACAGCGCGCGCTGCGAACTCGCCGTCGGCGCGGACGAGCTGCTGCACGCCTGGCAGCGCGAGGGCGGTACCCAGTCGCTGCTGTCGCTGACCGCGCACGAGGCGCTGATGCCGTTCGTGCGCCGGTTCGGGATCGAGGAGCGGTTCGTGCGGGTGGACGGGCGGGTGGGCCCGCCGGGCGGCGGCAAGGCCGAGCACCTGGTGCGGCACCTGGCGGCGCTGGAGCGGGACCCGGCCGACGTGGTGCTGATCGGCGACGCCGCCGACGACGCGGCGGCCGCGCTGCACGTGGGCGCGCGGGTGGTGCTGTACGCGGGCGGCTCGCACGCGCGGGCCGGCCTGGAGGGCGTCGGGGTGCCCGTGGTGGACTCGCTCGCCGAGGCGGTCGAGCTCGCGCGTACCTACGTGCGCTGACCACCCTCGCGCATCGATTGTCCGGTTCGTGGGCACTGCGCATCCATGGATGCTGTGACCCGGGTGCCCCGGCCGAGCAACGAACCCGTCCACGGCTACGCGCCGGGCAGCCCCGAGCGGGCCCGCCTGCAGGAGCGGTTGGCCGCGTTGTCCGCCACACCCGTGGATCTGCCGCACACCATCGGCGGTGAACACCGGATGGGCGCGGGCAAGCGTGTGCAGTTGGTCCAGCCGCATCGGCGCGCGGGCGAACTGGGCACCCTCGCCAACGCGACCCACGACGACGCGCGGGCCGCGCTGACCGCGGCGAAGGAGGCCGCGCCCGGGTGGCGCGCGCTCGACTTCGACGACCGGGCGGCGATCATCCTCAAGGCGGCCGACCTGCTCGCCGGGCCGTGGCGCGAGACCGTCGCCGCCGCGACGATGCTCGGCCAGGGCAAGACGGTGCAGCAGGCGGAGATCGACGCGCCGTGCGAGCTGATCGACTTCTGGCGGTTCAACGTCGACTTCGCCCGGCGGATCCTGGCCGAGCAGCCGAGCAGTTCCCCCGGGGTGTGGAACCGGCTGGACCACCGGCCGCTGGAAGGCTTCGTGTACGCGGTCACCCCGTTCAACTTCACCGCCATCGCCGGCAACCTGCCGACCGCGCCCGCGCTGATGGGCAACGTGGTGTTGTGGAAGCCCTCGCCCACCCAGGCGCTGGCCGCGCACCACGTGATGCGGCTGCTGGAGGCGGCCGGTCTGCCGCCGGGGGTGATCAACCTGCTGCACGGCGACGGCGTGGCGGTGTCCGATGTGGCGCTGGCCGACCCGGACTTCGCGGGGCTGCACTTCACCGGATCCACCGCGACGTTCAAGCGGCTGTGGCGGGGCATCGCCGACAACCTCGACGCCTACCACGGCTATCCCAGGATCGTCGGCGAGACCGGCGGCAAGGACTTCGTGGTCGCGCATCCCAGCGCCGACCACGACGTGTTGCGCACCGCGCTGGTGCGCGGCGCGTTCGAGTACCAGGGCCAGAAGTGTTCGGCCGCCTCGCGCGCCTACATCCCGCGCTCGATCTGGGAGAGCGAGTTCCGCGACGCGTTCCTGGCCGAGGTGGACGGGTTGTCGATGGGCGACGTGACCGACCTGAGCCACTTCATGGGCGCGGTGATCGACGAGCGCGCGTTCGCCAAGCTCAAGGCGGCGATCGACCGGGCGCACGCCGCCGACGGCCTGCGGGTGCTCGCGGGCGGGACCTACGACGACGCGGTGGGCTGGTTCGTGCGGCCCACCGTGGTGCTCGCCGAGGATCCGTGGGACGAGGTGTTCACCACCGAGTACTTCGGGCCGTTCCTGGGCGTGCACGTGTACGAGGACCGCGACTGGGACACGATGCTCCGGCAGATGGAGTCGGCCGCACCGTACGCGCTCACCGGCTCGGTGATCGCCCGCGATCGGCGCGCGTTGGCGCAGGGCACCGACTTCCTGCGCTTCGCGGCGGGCAATTTCTACCTCAACGACAAGCCCACCGGCGCGGTGGTGGGGCAGCAGCCGTTCGGCGGCGCGCGGGCGTCCGGCACCAACGACAAGGCCGGCGCGATGCAGAACCTGATGCGCTGGACCAGCACCCGCACGATCAAGGAGACGTTCGACGCGCCGACCGACTACCGCTATCCGCACATGGGCTGAGCGCACGCCCCGGGTCTCAGGCCGGTGCCTTGGCGCGCAGGACCTGGACGAACTCGCGCATCCAGGCCGGGTGGTCGACCCAGCCGCGGGCGGAGACCAGGGTGCCGTCGACCACCGCCTCGCCGTCCACCCAGGTGGCGCCCGCCGCCCGTACGTCCGGCGCGATCGCCGGGTAGGCGGCGGTGCGGCGCCCGTTCAGCACCCCCGCGGCGGCGCTGACCAGCGGCCCGTGGCAGATCTGCGCGACCGGCTTCTCCGCCGCGAAGAAGTGCCGCACGATGCGCTGCACCACCGGGTTGTTGCGCAGGTATTCCGGAGCCCGGCCGCCCGGCAGCACCAGGGCCACGTAGTTCTCCGGTCGCACCTCCACGAAGGCGAAGTCGGCCGGCCACGTGTAGCCGGGCTTCTCGGTGAACGTGTCGTAGCCGTCGACGAAGTCGTGCACGACGAAGTTGAGCTTCTTGCGCGAGGGCCCGGCCACGTGCACGTCGTAGCCCTCCTCGCGCAGCCGCTGGTAGGGGTAGAGCACCTCGAGCGATTCCGCCGCGTCGCCCGTGATCAACAGCACCTTCTTGGCCATGACGATCGTCTCCCCACCGAGTTCGTCCGCCCGCGTCGTGTCGTTGCTCCCGCACCCACGGTGCCCCGAGCGTCCGCCCCGGGGCAATGGGCAATCGCCGGCCCTTCGGAACCGGGGGGCTCAGGGCAAGAGCGGTACGGGGTGTCCGGGCATAACCGAAAATTACTTACAGGGTGATCCGAGATCCCCTCTCGGCGGCCGAGGACCACGCGAGTAGCCTGACGATGCGGCGACGCCGTGCGGGTCGCGGGCCGAGACGACGGAGTCCCGGAACCACCACCGACGCGCCGACGTCGCCTGAAACAGGTACTCGCGACAAAGCGGGTACCCGCAGTACACGGCCGGGCACGCCCGGGGACGGCAATGGTCACGCAACGGCGCGCGACAGGAGCGGCAGCATCATGCAGAGCAAGCTGGACGAGGCGAAGGCGGAGCTTCTCGCCCGAGCGGCGGACGCGGCACGGGCGGCATCGTCACAGCACGGAGGCGGCGGGCCCGAGGGCCCGAACCGGGTGGACCTCGATGTCCTCCTGTCCCGCTACTACCGGCACACCGCACCCGACGACCTGATCGACCGCGACCCGGTCGACGTATACGGTGCGGCGATCTCGCACTGTCGACTCGCGGCGCAGCGCCCCCAGGGCACCGCGCGGGTCCGGGCGTACACGCCCACGGTGGAGGAGAACGGCTGGGCATCGGGGCACACCGTGGTCGAGGTGGTCACCGACGACATGCCCTTCCTGGTGGACTCGGTCACCAACGAACTCTCCCGCCAGGAACGCAGCATCCACGTGGTGATCCACCCGCAGCTGATCGTCAGGCGCACCATCGCCGGCGAACTGCTGGAGATCGTGGACACCACCGACGCACACGGGGTGCCCGAGGACGCGCTGGTCGAGTCCTGGATGCACATCGAGATCGACCGGGAATCCGACCGCGAGGACCTGCGCGCGGTGGAGAGCGGGTTGCAGCGGATCATCAGCGACGTGCGCGAGGTGGTCGAGGACTGGGCCAAGATGCGCGACACGTCGCTGCGGCTGGCCGACGAACTCGCCAACGACCCGCCGGCGACGCTGCCGGAGGAGGAGATCGGCGAGGCGTGGGAGCTGCTGCGCTGGCTCTCCGAGGATCACTTCACCTTCCTGGGATACCGCGAGTACGACCTGGTCTGCGAGAACGACGAGGACGTGCTGCGCGCGGTGCCCGGCACCGGGCTCGGCATCCTGCGGGCCGACCAGGACCTGTCGGCGTCCTTCAGTCGACTGTCCACCCAGGCCCGGGCCAAGGCCCGGGAGAAACAGCTGCTGATCCTCACCAAGGCCAACTCGCGGGCCACCGTGCACCGCTCGGCCTACCTCGACTACATCGGCGTCAAGAAGTTCGACGCCGCGGGCAACGTGATCGGCGAGCGGCGCTTCCTGGGGCTGTTCAGCTCCGCCGCCTACACCGACAGCGTGCAGCGCATCCCCGTGGTGCGCCGCAAGGTGCACGCGGTCCTCGACAAGGCCGGCTTCCCGCCGGTCAGCCACGACGGCCGGGACCTGCTGCAGATCCTGGAGACCTACCCGCGCGACGACCTGTTCCAGATCGCCGTCGACGAACTGCACGACATCGTGATCAGCGTGCTCTACCTCCAGGAGCGGCGCCGGTTGCGGCTGTTCCTGCGCAAGGACGAGTACGGCCGGTTCTACTCGGCCCTGGTCTACCTGCCGCGCGACCGGTACACCACCGAGATCCGGCTCAAGATGCAGGACATCCTGCTCGCCGAGCTGGCCGGCTCCGTCGTCGACTACACCGCGCGCAACACCGAGTCCGTGCTCGCCCGCCTGCACTTCACCGTGCGCGTGCCCACCGGCGCCGAACTCGGCGACCCGGACGTGGACTACATCGAGCGCCTGCTCTCCGAGGCCACCCGCTCCTGGATCGACGACTTCGGCGAGGCCCTCGTCGCCGAATGCGGCGAGGAGAGCGCGTCCGAACTGTCCCGCCGCTACGCGCACGCGTTCAGCGAGGGATACAAGTCGGACTTCCCGCCCCGGACCGCGGTCGCCGACCTCAAGCGGGTCGAGGAACTGACCCCCGAGGCGGACTTCACGCTCCACCTGTACGAGCCGATAGGAGCACTGCCGGGCGAGCGGCGCTTCAAGATCTACCGCATCGGCGACTACGTCTCGCTGTCCGAGGTGTTGCCGATCCTGCAGCGGATGGGTCTGGAGGTCGTCGACGAGCGGCCCTACGAGCTGCACCGCGCCGACAGCACCGTGGCGTGGGTGTACGACTTCGGCCTGCGCTACGACGCCTCGGCGATGTACGGGCAGCCCGAGGACGTCAAGGATCTGTTCCAGGACGCGTTCTCGGCGACCTGGACCGGGCGCGCGGAGAACGACGGGTTCAACGCGCTGGTCTTCCGGGCCGGGCTGACCTGGCGCCAGGCGATGGTGCTGCGCGCCTACGCCAAGTACCAGCGGCAGGCCGGGGTCACCTTCGGGCAGGACTACATCGAGGGCGTCCTCGTCTCCAACCCGCACACCACCCGACTTCTGGTGAACCTGTTCGAGGCCCGCTTCTCGCCCGGCCACCAGCAGGCCGGCACCGAGTTGGTGGACGGCATCGTGGAGGCCATCGAGGGCGCGCTCGACCAGGTCGCCAGCCTGGACGAGGACCGCATCCTGCGCTCCTTCCTGGCGATGATCAAGGCCACCCTGCGGACCAACTTCTTCCAGCACCGCGAGGACGGCGAGGCGCACGACTACCTCTCGCTGAAGTTCGACCCGCACGAGATCCCGGACCTGCCGGCGCCGCGGCCCCGGTTCGAGATCTTCGTCTACTCGCCCCGGGTCGAGGGCGTGCACCTGCGCTTCGGCGCGGTCGCGCGAGGCGGGCTGCGCTGGTCCGACCGGCGCGAGGACTTCCGCACCGAGATCCTGGGCCTGGTCAAGGCGCAGATGGTCAAGAACACGGTGATCGTGCCGGTCGGCGCCAAGGGCGGATTCGTCTGCAAACAACTGCCCGACCCGAGCGACCGCGAGGCCTGGCTGGCCGAGGGCGTCGCCTGCTACCGCACCTTCATCGGCGCCCTGCTCGACATCACCGACAACCTCGTCGACGGCGAGGTCGTGCCGCCGGCCGACGTGGTGCGCCACGACGGCGACGACACCTACCTGGTGGTGGCCGCCGACAAGGGCACCGCGACGTTCTCCGACATCGCCAACGCGGTGGCCGAGTCGTACGGGTTCTGGCTCGGCGACGCGTTCGCCTCCGGCGGCTCGGCCGGCTACGACCACAAGGGCATGGGCATCACCGCCCGCGGCGCGTGGGAGTCGGTCAAGCGGCACTTCCGCGAGCTGGGCCACGACACCCAGACCGAGGACTTCACCGTCGTCGGCATCGGCGACATGTCCGGCGACGTGTTCGGCAACGGCATGCTGCTGTCCGAGCACATCCGGCTGATCGCCGCGTTCGACCACCGGCACATCTTCCTGGACCCGAACCCGGAGGCGGCGGTCTCCTTCGCCGAGCGCCGCCGGTTGTTCGACCTGCCGCGCAGCTCGTGGGCGGACTACGACACGAGCCTGATCTCGGCCGGCGGCGGCGTGTACCCGCGCACCGCGAAGTCGGTGCCGATCAGCGCGCAGGTGCGCGAGGCCCTCGGACTGCGCGACGGGCTCGTGCGGCTCACCCCGGCCGAGCTGATGAAGGCGATCCTGCAGGCCCCCGCGGACCTGTTCTGGAACGGCGGCATCGGCACCTACATCAAGTCGAGCGGCGAGTCGCACGCCGACGTCGGCGACAAGGCCAACGACGCCATCCGGGTCAACGGCGCCGACCTGCGGGTCAAGGTCGTCGGCGAGGGCGGCAACCTGGGCTGCACCCAGCTGGGCCGGGTCGAGTTCGCGCTCGCGGGCGGCCGGATCAACACCGACGCGATCGACAACTCGGCGGGCGTGGACACCTCGGACCACGAGGTGAACATCAAGATCCTGCTCAACCAGGTCACCGCGGCCGGCGACATGACCGGCAAGCAGCGCAACGAACTGCTCGCGCAGATGACCGACGAGGTCGGCCGGCTGGTCCTGGCCGCCAACTACGGCCAGAACTGGGCGCTGGCCAACGCGGTGGCACAGGCGTCCAGCCTGCTGCACGTGCACATGCGGTACATGCGCCGGATGGTCCGCGACGGGCACCTCGACCGGGAGATCGAGTTCCTGCCGACGGATCGTCAGCTCCGCGAGCGGCAGCAGAACGGGCAGGCGATGACCCAGCCCGAACTGGCCGTGCTCCTGGCCTACACGAAGATCGTGATGGCCCAGGACCTGATCGCCTCCGACCTGCCCGACGACCCGTTCCTGGCCCGGGAGTTGTACCGCTACTTCCCGAGCGCGCTGCGGGCGCGATTCGTCGAGCAGATGGACCGGCACCCGCTGCGCCGGGACATCATCACCACCGTCGTGGTGAACGAGGTGGTCAACCTCGCCGGCATCACGTTCATGTTCCGCATGCGCGAGGAGACCGGCGCGTCGGCGGAGGAGGTCGCCCGGGCGCACATCACCGCGCGCGAGATCTTCGGCGCGGACCGGATCATGGGCGCCATCGCGGCACTGGACAACAAGGTCCCGGCCGAGATGCAGACCACCCTGCGGCTGCACAGCCGGCGGCTGATCGAGCGGGCCACCCGCTGGTTCCTGGGCAGCCGGCGCGAGATCGACATCGCCGCGCAGGTGGAGCTGTTCCGCGACGGTGTGGCCGAGGTGGTCGCACACCTGCCCAAGGTGCTGCGCGGCTCGGACCTGGCCTGGATGGACGGGCTGTACGAGCAGTTCACCGCGGCGGGCGTGCCCACCGAACTGGCCACCGCGGTGGCCGGGATGTCCTCGGCGTACGCGGCCCTGGACATCGTCGAGGTGGCGACCGAATCCGATCGCGGCGTGGTCGACGTCGCCCAGGTGTACTTCGACATCGCCGACCGGCTGCCGATCGCGCACCTGCTCGACCGGATCATCGAACTGCCGCGCAGCGACCGGTGGAAGTCGATGGCGCGGGCCTCGCTGCGCGAGGACCTGTACGCGGCGCAGGCCGGGCTCACCGCCGACGTGCTCGCCTCCGGCGAGCCGGAGGACACCCCGGAGCTGCGGTTCAAGGCGTGGGAGGACAAGAACGCGCCGGTGCTGGTGCGGGCGCGGTCCACGCTGGAGGAGTTGCAGGAGGCGGAGAGCTACGACCTGGCGACGTTGTCGGTTGCCATGCGGGTGATCCGCACGCTGCTGCGTACGGGCGCCAAGAGCTGACCGAGGCGAACGACCGCCGGCCCGGAACCCCTCGGGGTTCCGGGCCGGCGGCCTGTGATGCGTGTGTTTCGCGAGCCTTCTACGGTTCGAGCATGAGCAGTTCGTGCCGGCTGCGCTCGCGCACGGCCCACCAACACGGCAGATAGACCACCGCCGGCACACCGGCCACCAGGATCGACCACGTCGGACAGGCCATCAGTATCGCCACCAGCGCGACGAACACGTGGATCAGGCCCACCGCGGCCGCACGTCCCAGCGCGCCGGTGCCGCGCCGCAGCGCGTCGCGCACCCCGACCACGCCGAAACCGCACATCACCGCGATGCCCGCGCACAACACCGACGCGACCAGCAGCAGATCGCCGAGCCCCTCCAGGCTCTTGCGGTCGTCGCGCACCGCGAACGACATCACCGCCAGGGCGCCCGCGCCCACGCCCATCAGCAGTGTCTCGACGACCAGTGCGATCAGCAGCGTGCGGAGAAAACCGATCTGACGACTTCCCCTCATTGTTCCCCCGAAATGACGTTTTGCCCCCCGTTTGATGCGCCCCCGAACAGGTCCCGCAACAGGGGTGGCACCCTACGCCTTCGGACGATGCCATACGGAATCGCGTTCCCGACGGCGGTATCCGTAACGAGTCCGGCACGAAACGCCGAGGCCGCGAGGCGGTTGCCCGGAAGTCACCGGACCGCCCCGCGGCCGTCGCCCACCGGTCGACTACTTCACGGCGCCCGCCATCACGCCCTGCACGAAGTAGCGCTGGAAGCCGAAGAACACGAGCACCGGGACGATCAGCGACAGGAACGCGCCGGGGGCCAGCACGTCGATGTTGGCGCCGAACGCCCGGGACTGCGACTGCAGGGCCACCGTCAGCGGCGCCGATTCGGTGTCCGCGTAGATCAGCGCGATCAGCATGTCGTTCCACACCCACAGGAACTGGAAGATGCCGAGCGAGGCGATCGCGGGCAGCCCCAGCGGCAGGATGACCCGGAAGAAGATGGTCAGATCCGTACCGCCGTCCATCCGCGCGGCCTCCAGCAGATCGCGCGGAATGCCCGCGAAGTAGTTGCGGAGCAGGAACACGGCGAACGGCAGGCCGAACGCGACGTGGAAGAGCACCACACCGGTGATCGTGCCGAACAGCCCGGTGTCCCCGTACAACTTCGAGATCGGGATCAGCGCCACCTGCACCGGCACCACGAGCAGCCCGACGACGACCAGGAACAGCCAGTCCCGACCGGGGAATTCCAGCCAGGCGAAGGCGTAGGCGGCGAGCGAACCGATCAGGATCACCAGGAGCGTGCTGGGCACGGTGATCCAGATCGTGTTGAGGAACGCCCGGGTCATGTCCTTGTTGTCGAGCAGCTTGTCGTAGTTCGAGAAGGTCAGGTCGCTCGGCTTGCCGAGCACCTTCCACCACCCGGACTTGCTCATCTCCTGCGGATCGCGCAGCGAGGACACCAGCAGGCCGAACGTGGGCATCAGCCAGAACAGCGCGATCAGCGCCAGCAGGACCGCCGCCAGGCCGCCGCCGGTGCGGCCGACGATCCGCGAGGCGAGGCCGCGCTTGATCCCCATCTCCGGTCGTGGCGGCGGGGCGGGCTTCGTCAGGTCGGGGGCCGCGGGCGCGCTCACCGGTTCTCCCTTCGGAAGCGACGGATGTTGAACAACATCGCCGGCAGCACCAGCAGGAACAGCAGGATGCCGATGGCACTGCCCAGGCCCTGGTTGTTGCCGCCGCCGAAGGAGGCGATGTACATCTGCAGGGCCAGGACGTTGGCCTCCTTCTGCGACGAGCCCAGCGAGATGATGTACACCAGGTCGAAGATCTTCAGCACGTTGATCACCAGGGTGACCATCACCACCACGAGCACCGGCGCGAGCAGCGGGATGGTGACCCGGCGGAAGACCTGCCACTCGGTCGCGCCGTCCACCCGGGCCGCCTCCAGCGCGTCCCGGGGGATCGCGGCCAGGCCCGCGGCGATCAGCACCATCGCGAAGCCGGCCCACATCCAGATGTAGGCGCCGATGATCGCGGCGGTGATCAGGTTCGGCCCGAGCCAGTCGTAGCCGGCGAACGACTTGGCGAAGTTGGACGCGGCCAGGCGCAGTTGCACCGGGCCGTCCTTGGCGGCGGACGCGGGCAGGGTGAACGAGCCGTCCTTGCCGGTGGTCGCGCTCGCGACGGTGTGTCCGCCCCGGACCGCCTCCACCTTCACGCCCGGCAGCCCCTTCTCGCCCGGGTCGACCACGCCGGGTTTGCCGGCGTTGCCCTTGCTGAAGTCGACCCAGACCACGCCGCCCAGGCCGCCGGCGGGCGGCACGCCGGGCCGGGCGTTCTGCGCGTCGCCGGGGATCTTGTCCGCGGGCAGCGCCACCAGCGGCAGCAGCGCGGTGCCGTCGGCCGCGGTGCCGGCCTTGGTCACGAAGCCGCCGCCCTGGGGGGTGAGTACGGCGTCGTTGCGCGGGCGGGCGCCGGGATAGGGCGCGCCCTCGCCGAACACGTCGTGCACGCTGGTCAGCACCGCGTTGGCCACACCCTGGTCCGGGTCGCGGTCGTACACCAGCCGGAAGGTGATGCCGGCGGCCAGCATGGACACCGCCATCGGCATGAACACGATCAGCTTGAACGCGGTGGCGAACCGCACCCGTTCGGTGAGCACCGCGAAGACCAGGCCGAGCGCGGTGACCGCGGCGGGCACCACCAGGACCCAGATCAGGTTGTTCTTCAGCGCGGTGAACGTGTTGTCGTCGGTGAACAGTTCCTTGTAGTTGTCGATCCCCACGAAGTCCGACCAGCCGTCCGCGCCGAACAGGCTGCGGATCAGCGACCACACGATCGGATAGGCGACCAGGACGGCGAGCATGACGACGGCCGGGAGCAGGAACAGCCAGCCGAGCAGGGTGCCCGAACCGAGCCCGCGCGTCTCGCGCGCGGGCGTCGGCTTTGTCTTCTCGGGCACCGCGACCTGTGCGGGTGCCTTGTCACTCATGGCCGTCGATCACCCGGCCGAGTAGGCCTTGGCGGCGTCCGCCTCCAGCTTGGCCTGCGCCCCCGCGACATCGGAGGGATTGCGCAGGAAGTCCTGGAGGTCGCGCCACTCGCCCTCGCCCTTGGTGCCGCCGAACGCCGCCGGCGTCTGGTCGGAGAGGTCGAAGCGGAAGTCCTCGCCCGCCGCGATCAGGTTCTTCGCGATCCCGCGCGTGGTGTCGTCGCGGTACGCCGCGAAGTCCAGGTTCTTGTTCGGCGAGAGGTAACCGCCCTGCTGCGCCCACACCTTGGCCGCGTCCGGCGAGGCCAGGTACTTCAGCAGCGCCTGGGCGCCGGGGGAGTCCTTCATCGCCACCGCCACGTCGCCGCCGGTGACCACCGGCGCCTTGCCGGTGCCGACCGCGGGGAAGCCGAAGAACTTCGCGTCGGCGCCGATCTTGGCTTTGGTGTCCTTGATGATGTTGGTGCCGATGAAGTCGCCGCCCGCGATCATGCCCGCTTTCGGCGGATCGCCGAACGCCTGCGGTACGGACGCGGGGAACTCGGTCTGGAGCACGCCGCCGGAGCCGCCGGGGAACCAGTCGCTCTTGCCGAAGACCTGGGCCAGCGTCTCCAGCGCGGCCTTCACCGAGGGGTCGGTCCACGGGATCTTGTGCTTGGCCAGTTGGTCGTACTTCTCCGGGCCCGCCTGGCTCAGGTAGATGTTCTCGAACCAGTCGGTGAGCACCCAGCCGTCGGCGCCGCCGATCGCGAACGGCGGTGTGCCCGAGTCGGAGATCAGGCCCGCGTTCTTGAGCAGGTCGTCCCAGGTCTTCGCCTCGGTCGCGCCGGCGTTCTCGTAGACCTTGGCGTTGTACCAGATCAGCGACTTGTTGGCGCCCTTGTAGTACACGCCGTAGAGCTTGTCCTGGTAGGAGCCGAGCTTTTGCCACTGGCCGGAGAAGTTGGCCTGCACGGTCTGCTGGACGTCCGGCGCGAGCGGCTTGATCCAGCCCTTTTGCGCGAACTGCTGGAGTACGCCGGGCTGGGCCAGGAACGCCACGTCCGGCGGCGCGTTGCCCTCGACCCGCTGGCCCAGGAACGTGGAGGCGCTGTCGCCGGTGGGGATGAACTCGGTCTTGGCCCCCGTACGTTTCTCGAAGTCGGCGAGCACCTTCTTGAACGCGGCCTGTTCGTCACCGGTCCATACCGCCGCGACGCTCACCGTGGTGCCGTCGAGCCTGGGTACCGGCGCACCGCCGCCGCTCGGCGTCGAGTCGCTCTTCTTGTCCTTGCCGTCGCCGTCGTCGCTGCAGGCCGCGAGACCCATGGCGAGCATCGAGGCGACCGCCAAGGCGCCCACAAGCCGCTTCACGCATCCTCCGTAATGGACAGACCCGTCTCCGGGTCGAAGAAGTGCAGCCGGTCGGTCGCCACCCGCATCACCACGCCCGCGCCCTCGCGGGCACGGGTGCGCGGGCCGAAGCGGGCCACGAGTTCGGAGTGCGCCGCGTCCGGATCGGGCACCTGCTCCTCCGCGCCGACGTCGCGCGCCAGTTCCTGAACGTCCTCGGTCACCGCCGGCGGCGCGTCCACGCTCACGTGGACCAGCACCTCGGAACCCATCGCCTCGACCAGGTCGGCCTCGGCCCGCAACACCGCGCCCGGCGCGGGCTCGGTGCCCTCCAGGGCGGCGTCGTGCAGGTCCTCGGGGCGGATGCCGACGATCAGCGACCGCCCGGCGTATCCGGCCAGCGCCGGCCGGGCGGCGAGTACCTCGGCGGGCACGGACAACCGCTGACTGCCCACACCCACCGCGAAGTCGCCCGCCTTGTCGCGGGTCAACTCGCCGGTGAGCAGGTTCATCGCGGGCGAGCCGATGAAGCCCGCCACGAACAGGTTGACCGGGTGGTCGTACAACTCCTGGGGTGGCGCGACCTGCTGGAGCACCCCCTTCTTCATCACCGCGACCCGGTCGCCGAGGGTCATCGCCTCGGTCTGATCGTGCGTCACATACAGCGTGGTGACGCCGAGTTCGCGAGTCAGCCGGGCGATCTGGGCGCGCATCTGCACGCGTAGCTTCGCGTCGAGATTGGACAGCGGTTCGTCCATCAGGAACGCCTGGGGCTCACGCACGATCGCCCGGCCCATCGCCACCCGTTGCCGCTGTCCGCCGGAGAGTTGGCGCGGTTTGCGGCCCAGGTGCTCGGCCAGTCCCAGCGTCCGCGCCGCCCGGTCGACCCGCTCGCGGATCTCCGCCTTGGGCAATTTCCGCAATCTGAGCCCGAATCCGATGTTGTCCCGCACGTTCAGATGCGGATACAGGGCGTAGCTCTGGAACACCATCGCCACGTCCCTATCCCGCGAGGGGATCCGGTTGACCACCCGATCCCCGATGCTGACCGTGCCCTCGCTGATCTCCTCCAGGCCGGCCACCATGCGTAACGCGGTGGTCTTGCCGCATCCGGACGGACCGACCAATACCAGGAACTCCCCGTCCGAAACGCTCAGATCGAGCGAGGTGACCGCTCTCGTGCCGTCGGTGTAAACCTTTCCGACCCCATCCAGAACCACTTCCGCCACGAATTTCCCCCGAGGGTGGACAGATGTCGCCTTCCGATGTCCTGTCGTACGCCTGGTGTGGCGTTCGCCACAAGCCCTGCCCCACGCAACGAGCCTTATTCGTGACTTTCGATCATCAGTGCGTAATGGCGGGACGGATGCCGGTCGCGCTCCGTATGCTGACCGTGCCGCGACTGGCGTACACGTGGAATGACCACGGGGGAGCGGTGGTTCCGCCGACGAGGTGTCGTCCGCCTGGGCACCCGGCTCACATCCCGTTGTGAACCGAGCCGGAGGAATGATGGACCGTCATGTCGAACTCGGCCGTACCGACCCGGAGATCGCGTCGCTCGTGCGGGCCGAGGAGGCCCTGCAGCAGGACACGCTGCGGCTGATCCCGAGTGAGAACTACGTCTCCGCCGCTGTGTTGGAGGCGACCGGGACGGTGCTCACCAACAAGTATTCCGAGGGGTATCCCGGCCGGCGCTACTACGAGGGCCAGCAAAACGTCGACCCGATCGAGAACATCGCGCGCGAGCGGGCCAAGTCGCTGTTCGGCGTGGAGCACGCCAACGTGCAGCCCTACTCGGGCTCGCCGGCCAACCTCGCGGTCTACCTCGCCTTCGCCCGGCCCGGCGACACGGTGCTGGGCATGGCGCTGCCGAGCGGCGGACACCTCACCCACGGCTGGGGCGTGTCCGCGACCGGGACGTGGTTCCGGGGCGTGCGCTACGGGGTGCGCGCGGACACCGGGCGTACCGACCTCGACGAGGTGCGCGACGTGGCCCTGCGGGAGCGGCCGAGGCTGATCTTCTGCGGCGGTACGGCCGTGCCGCGCACGGTGGACTTCGCCGCGTTCGCGGAGATCGCCCGCGAGGTGGACGCGATCCTGGTCGCGGACGTGGCGCACATCGCCGGGCTGATCGCGGCGGGGGTGCACCCCTCGCCGGTCCCGCACGTGGACGTGGTGTCCACCACCACCCACAAGACGCTGCGGGGTCCGCGCGGGGCGATGCTGATGTGTCGCGCCGAGCATGCCAAGGCGATCGACAAGGCGGTCTTCCCCGGCCTGCAAGGAGGGCCGCACAACCACACCACGGCGGCGATCGCGGTCGCGCTGCGCGAGGCGGCGACGGAGGACTTCCGGGCCTATGCGCGGCAGCTGGTGGCGAACGCGAAGCGGCTGGGGGAGGAACTGGCCGCGCGCGGGTTCGAGTTGGTGTCGGGTGGGACGGACACGCATCTGCTCCTGGTGGACCTGACGCGGCGTGGGGTGCCGGGCAAGGT
The DNA here is from genome assembly GCF_051903075.1 of Embleya australiensis. Classification (NCBI taxonomy): domain Bacteria; kingdom Bacillati; phylum Actinomycetota; class Actinomycetes; order Kitasatosporales; family Streptomycetaceae; genus Embleya; species Embleya australiensis. The sequence goes on along the minus strand of NZ_CP182422.1, from coordinate 2,810,644 downwards.
CGCGGCGCGGGCGCTCGATCGGGCGGGGATCGTGGTCAACTACAACACGGTGCCGTTCGATACCCGGTCGCCGTTCGATCCGTCGGGGATTCGACTGGGGACGCCGGCGCTCACGTCGCGCGGCGTGGGGGTGGAGGACATGGCGTTGGTCGCCGGGTGGATCGATCGGGTGGTCGGGGGGTCGGAGGGCGAGGAGTCTCGCGTGCGGGGTGAGGTGCGGGAGTTTTTGGGGCGGTTTCCGGCGCCGGGGTTGGCTGTGTAGTTGGTGGGCTCGGGTTGGTTTACCCACCCGCTCCACCCGTGACGTTTTGGTGTTCGGGCTGCGGGTTATTGCGTTCGGGGCGGCGATTCGGCCTGTGGGGCTTGGTGGCTACCGGGCTTTTTGGGTCAGGTGCAAAGGGGCTCTGGGCCATAGGCGGGATTGCAGCGGGGTGCCCAGTTGTTCGGCGGCGCGGCGGACCGCGCCGGTGAGCAGGGCCAGGTCGGTGGGGCCGTTGCCGCCGCCGACCGGGGTGGGGCGGCGGGCCAGGCGGTTGCCCATCTCCTGCCACTCCTGGCGGACGACGGTGGGGCGCAGGGTCGCCGTGCGCGGCATCCGGCCGGTCACCCGGCCGCCCTGGAAGGGGATCACCGCGCCGTCGCGGCCGCGCACGAAACCCCGACCCGGGTAGTCCTCGTCCACGCCCGCCGCGTCCTCGACGTCGATCAGCACGCGGGAGGACTGCGGATCGTCCACGCGCAGGGCGATCCGCAGTTCGGCGCCCGCCGCGGCCTCGATCTCCAGGCTCCGGGCGGGCCGACCCGTGGTCACCAGCAGATGTACGCCGTGCGCGCCGCCGCGGTGGGCCACGTCGGCGAGGCCCTTGACGCACCCCGGGTACGACTCGGCCAGCAGGTCTATGTCGTCCACCGCCACCACCAGCCGGGGCAGCGCCCCGCCCGGACCCGCCCGATACGCCTCGAACGGGGTGCCGCGCAGCAGCCCCTCGCGGCGGTCCAACTCGTCGCGCACGGCGGCGATCGCGTCGCCCGTGGCCGAGACGTCGGCCGGCGAGCCCACCACGTGCGGCAGGTCGGACAGCCCCTCGGGGCCCCGGACCAGCGCGATGGCCAACTCGTCGGGCCGGTTCGCCACCGCGAGCGAACACAACACGGAGGCCAGCAACTCGGAGCGGCCCGAGCGGGCGGCCCCGCCGATCACCACGTGCGGGCCCTCGGCGGACAGGTCGACGGTGATCGCCCCGCGCGCGTCCGAACCGAGCACCGCGCGCGGCGAGTGGCCCGCCTCGCGCCAGCCCGCGAGCAGCTTGGCGGGGGTGAGCAGGTCCAGGTTGAGCAGGTCGAGCAGGCGGACCGACTCGGGCAGCGGCGAGGTGACCCGGCGGGTGGCCTCGCGCAATGGGGCCAGCGCGCGGGCGAAGCGGTCCGCCCACGCCGAGGACACCGCGTCGGCGACCACGTCGGTCAATCGACGCGTGCCCGGTCCGATCAGGTCGATCCGGGTGCCCACCTCACCGGTGACGTGGGCCACCGCCGAGCACTGCGCCGGCAGGTCCTCGGCCCGCTCGTCCAGGCACAGCGCGTGGACGCCGGCCGCGGGGCCCTCGACCAGGAGCCGGACGATCTCCGGCCGGGCGGCCAGTCGGCCGGCGCCGTCGAGCACGACCACGGTGCGTCGGAGCGGCACCCGCTCGGCCGTGTCGATGCGGTCGAGCAGTTCGCCGGCACGAGCCAGTACCTGCTCCGGGCCGAGGCCCACCAGGAGCCGGCAGTCCTGGCCTTCGCCCGGCCGCAGATGCGGCAACCAGCGGGCCCAGGACCAGTCGGCGGCGGTGGCGCCGTCGGCGCACAGCACGACCAGTTCGACGTCCTGCGGCCCGTGCAGCCCGGCGAGTTGGGCGACCACCGAGCGGGCCAGACCGAGCAGCCGAAGACGTGGCCCGGCCAGGCCGAGGACGGTGTCCTTGAGCGAGACGGTGACCGGTACGGAGAACGCGGTCAGCCTGCGCTCCGCGCCGTCGCCGGCCGAGGTCGGCGGCTCCACCAGGGTCACCCGCGACGGCAGGTCGCCGACCCCCAGGCGCACGCTCAGCGCCTCCGGGTGGCCGGCCGCGCGCTCCCACAACCGGCCCACCGGGCCCGGCTCGCCGGTGGCCAGCGCGTCGAGCAGCAGCGTGGCCGGGTCGGGCGACTGGTCGCGGCGCCAGCGCACCTCGTCGAGCAGCGCCGAGCGGGCCGCCGCCTCGATCGTCTCGCGCTCGGTCCCGCCGGCCCGGCGGCGCAGCGCGAACGGGCGGCGCCGGCCCGGTGCCTCCTCGGGCAGTTCGAACCGGGCCCGGGCGGGCACCGGCAACTGCGCGCGGGCGACCCGGCGGACCTCGATGTGGCCGGTGCCGTCGGCCCGCGCCGGGGCGCCGGAGGCGTCGTCGGGCGAGCCGTAGGGCTGGGGCAGGAACGTCTGCAGGGTGGACTCGCCGACCCGCAGCAACGATCCCGGCGGCAGGTCGACCGGCTCGCGCCCGACCGGCATGCCGTCCACGGTGGTGCCGTTGGTCGAGTCGAGGTCGGCGACCCGGATGCGACCGGGCTCTATCCACAGTTCGGCGTGCAGCCGGGACAGGTCGGGATCGCCCAACCGCACCTCGGCCTCGGGCGCGCGGCCGATCCGTACCCCGCCCTGGTGCAGCAGGTGCACGCCGCCCGCGTCCGGCCCGCCGACCACCCGCAGTTGCGCGGACCCGGCGGAGGGGGAGGGGGAGCCGAGCGCGTCGACGGTGACCAGGGCGCCGTCCACCAGGGGTGGTCGGCCCACGGGGGTGTCGTCGCGCAGCCGCACGTCGCCCACCCAAAAACGTTGGCCGTCGGTGCCGGAGGCGGTCCGCAGCGCGCCCGCGATCCCCGCGAAGGTCGTTCCGGACGGCGCGGTGACGAGCACGTCGGCGCCCGGTCCGGTCCGCTGCGGTCCGTGCACGGTGAGCCGGATCTGCATGCGCGCCCTCCCTCCTCCGAGCAGAAAACAAGAGGCATCCTCGCACCCACGACCGTCATGTCGCCCACGGCCGGACGGACGAAGGTTCTTGTCCGAATTTCGACCGCAAACGACCGGGTCGCCGGCGAATCGCCCGAACACGGAAGCGATCCCGACCCCCACCGCGCCGACCCCACGACGTCGACCCGTGTCGAGTATCCGCCGAGAGCCCGATCGGACAAGGTTCGAACCGGGCGGCCGAACCGTACCTGCGGTCGATGCGTCCGTACCTGAGTACCACCTAGGGTGGGAGGCAACCCGGCACCACCGCCCAGGTGGCGGACAGGACAGTGGGGAGCGGCGTGGACCGGCCGGTCGGCAGCAAATATCTGCTCCAGGAGACCCTGGGGCGCGGAGCCAGTGGCACCGTCTGGCGCGCGAGCGTGCGCGACTCCGGCGAGGTGGTCGCGGTCAAGGTGCTGCGCGAGGAGTTGGGTACCGACCCGGACGTGGTCACCCGCTTCCTGCGCGAGCGCTCACTGCTGCTCAACCTGCGCCACCCCAACCTCGTACACGTGCGCGACCTCGTCGTCGAGGGCGAGACGCTCGCCCTGGTGATGGACCTGATCGACGGTCCCGACCTGCGTACCTACCTGCGCGACAACGGCCCGCTCCCGGCCGCCCCCGCGGCGCTGACGATGGCTCAGATCTGCGACGCGTTGAGCGTGACACACGCCGACGGGGTGATACACCGCGACCTGAAACCGGCCAACATCATGCTGGCCCGCAACGGCGACTCGCTCTACCCGATGCTGACCGACTTCGGCATCGCCCGGCTCGCCGACTCGCCCGCGCTCACCCGCACCCACGAACTGGTCGGCACCCCCAGCTACGTGGCCCCGGAGACCGCCGAGGGGCGTCCGCTCACCCCCGCCGTGGACGTCTACGCGGCGGGCGTGGTGCTCTACGAACTGGTCGCCGGACACCCGCCGTTCCGCGACACCAACCCGATCGCGCTGCTGCACCACCACCTGACCGAGATCCCGGCGCGGCCGGCGGGCATGCCCGACGCCTACTGGCTGATCACCGAGCGCTGTCTGGCCAAGCAGCCCGAGGTGCGGCCCGACGCGGCGGGTCTCGGCCGCGCGTTGCGGATGGCCGCCGACGTGGTCTCCGGCGCGCGACCCGACGACGGCTCGATCGCACAGGTGCTGGCCGCGAGCGCGTTCGGCGCCCGAGCCGGCGGCGGGGCCGCCGACGCCACCCGCGCGCTCCCGCAGACCCGGGCCGGCTACCCGAGCGCGCCGACCACCCCGCCGCCGACGCCGCCCGTACCGCCCGCGTCGCCGAACGCGACCCGGGTGATGAGCACGCAGCCGCCCGGCTACCCGCAACCGCAACAACCGCCGCCCACGCGGCGACAACCGGCGCAGCAGGCCCCGAACCACCCGCCGCCCGCCTACGCCGAGCCGATGCACAACCGGCCCGGCCCGCCCGCGCAGGCCGATCCCGGCCCGCCGCCGCCCCCACCGCCCCCGTCGCGCTACCACCGCGACGAGGCGGCCGAACGTGAGCCCCGGCGCCGACCGCGCGCCGTGCGCGAGCCGGAGGAGCCCAGGGAGCGCGAGCCGCGCGACCGCCGCGAACGCGAGCCGCGCCGGCGGCGGTTCCGGCTCACCAGCATCCCCGGCGTGGGCTGCGGCGTCGGCTGCCTGCTGCGGCTGGTGATCATCGGCGCGGTCCTGTTCGCCGTCTACTGGTTCAGCCCGCTGCACGACTGGGTTAACTCCGCCATCGACACCTTCGATACCGTTCGAGGCTGGTACGACGACGTCAAGGACTTCGTCACCGGCAACGACGGCGGCGACAAGGGCGACGGCAGCGGCGGTGGCGGCAAGAACTGACGCGAAGTCATCCCCCGGTCGCCCGCGTCGAGGACGGCCTCGTACACGCCGTCCTGCCCGACGGTCCCCGCATTCGGGGGTCGGCCGCGTAGGGTGCGGTCGGGGAAGTCCGCTGTGAGCACCACGCTCGCTGGGTCCACGGAGCTGCTTTGGCACGCAAGATCGGTAGCCGATACGTCGCCCTGAAGGTGCTCGGGCGCGGCGCCAGCGGGACCGTCTGGCAGGGCGAGGGCCCCGAGGGACCCGTCGCGATCAAGCTGCTGCGCGAAGACCTCGCGTCCGACCAGGTGTTGGTCGCCCGCTTCGTGCAGGAGCGCACCGCGCTGACCAGCCTCGACCACCCCAACATCGTGGGCGTGCACGACCTGGTCGTCGACGGCACCGACCTCGCCCTGGTGATGGACCTGGTGATCGGCCCCGACCTGCGGGCCCGGCTGGAGCGCGAACGGGTACTCACCCCGCGCCTGGCCGCCGCGATCGTCGCCGACGTCGCCGACGGCCTCTCCGCCGCACACGCGGAAGGGGTGATCCACCGCGACGTCAAGCCCGAGAACATCCTGATCGACACCTCGGGCGGAGTCTCCCGGGCCCGACTCACCGACTTCGGCATCGCCCGCCTGGTCGACGCGCCGCGCCGCACCCGGGCCACCCGGATCATCGGCACGCCCGACTACCTGGCCCCCGAGATCATCGAGGGCCTGCAACCGACGGCCGCGGTGGACGTGTACGCGCTGGCCACCGTCCTGTACGAACTGCTCACCGGCTGGACGCCGTTCGGCGGCGGACACCCCGGCGCGGTGCTGCGCCGCCACGTCACCGAACCGGTGCCCGGCATCCCCGGCCTGCCCGACCCGCTCGCCGCGGTGCTCGCGTCGTGCCTGTCCAAGGCGCCCGCCGCGCGGCTGACCGCCCGCGAGTTCGGCGAGCGGCTGCGCTCGGCCCTGCCCGCGCTGATCGGCCTGCCCGCGTTCGACGTGCCCGACCCCAACGGCACCGCGGGCCGCCAGGACACCCCCGTGCCGCGCCCGGCCGGCGTGGTCCCGCTGGTCTCCGGCATCTCCGAGGCCGCCGACGGCAGCCGGGACACGCACACCAACCTGACCCGCCCGGTGTTCGAGGACGCGGTCCCGGTGCAGTCGCACCGGCGCGGCAAACCGGCGCGCGGGGGCCGGCGCCGGCGGGTCGCGGTGCTCGGCGGCGTGCTGGCCGTGGTCGTGATCGGCGCGGGCGCGATGTGGCTGGGCAAGGACGACGACAACCCGGCCCGCCCCGCCGGACAAAGCGCCGGATCGCCCACCGACACCGCGCCCGGACCGACCCGCGGCTCCGAGGGACCGGCCCCGCAGCGGGCCCCCGGCAGCTACGCGTGGGCCGCGTTCGCACCGCTGCCCGCCGCGCCCGTGCTGCTCCAGGGCGGCCCCGCCGCGGCCCGGGTCGACGCGGACCGCAGCTACCTCGTGCAGCGCGACGGCGACGGCGGACTCTGGTACGTCTTCGGCGACGGCACGCGCTGGGGCGAATGGCGCAGGCTGCCCACCTTCCGCACCACCGACGACCCGGCGGCGGTGGCCACCGGAGCCGGCCGGATGGACGTGTTCGCCGTCGGCGCGAGCGACAAGCTGCTGTATCGCGCCACGTTCGCCGACGGCCGCTTCGGCGAGTGGACCAGGACGGACGCCAAGACCAAGCTCACCGGCGCGCCCGCGGCGGTGGCCACCGGCGACCGGATCGACATCGTGGCCCGCACCGCGAGCGACGGCCTGGCCGCCGGGTCGCTCACCGGCGGCGGCTGGAGCGGCTTCACCACGGTGCCCAGCGCGGGCCGGATCGAGGCGGCGCCGGCGCTGACCGCGAGCGGCCCCGGCACGCTGGACGCCTTCGTGGTGCGCGCGGGCGACCACGCGGTGCTGCACATCACCAGCGTCGACGGCGCCTGGCGCGAGCCGGAGCGGGTCAACCTCGCCGCGTCCGCGCGCCCGGCCGCCGCCTGGAGCCAGGCCCGGGGCCTGGTCGTGCTGGCCCGGGACGGCAACGGGCGACTGCTCGGCGCGGTGCCCGGCGAGGGCGGCTGGCGGCCGGTCGACCCGAACACCGCCAGCGCCGACGCCCCCGCGGCGGCGGCCGTCGGCGCCGACCGGGTCGACGTGTACGTCCGCACCGACAACGGCCGCCTACAGGGCGCCGCGTCGACCCCCGACGCGGGCTGAGTCCCGAGTCGGGCCGCCGTCCACTTAGGATGGGTGCGTGGCTGCCGTTGATCCTTCCGAAGAGCTCAAGTCCGTCGAGTCGACCATGGGGTCGATCGAGGCCGTCCTCGACCTCGACAAGATGCGGGCCGACGTGGCCGCTCTCAACGAGAAGGCGGCGGCGCCGGATCTGTGGGACGACCCCGAGGCCGCGCAGAAGGTGACCAGCCGGCTGTCGTTCCTCCAGGGCGAACTGCGCCGGGTCGAGGACCTGCGCCGCCGGATCGACGACGTGAACGTCCTGTTCGAGCTGGCCGAGGGCGAGGACGACGCGGACACCCGCGCCGAGGCCGAGAGCGAGCTGGCGGCGGTACACAAGGCGGTCGGCGAACTCGAGGTCCGCACCCTGCTGTCCGGCGAATACGACGCGCGCGAGGCGCTGGTGACCATCCGCTCCGAGGCCGGTGGCGTGGACGCCGCCGACTTCGCCGAGATGTTGCTGCGGATGTACACCCGCTGGGCCGAGCGGCACGGCTACCCGACCGAGGTCTACGACACCTCCTACGCCGAGGAGGCCGGCATCAAGTCGGCCACCTTCGCGGTCAAGGTGCCCTACGCCTACGGCACGCTGTCCGTCGAGCAGGGCACACACCGCCTGGTGCGCATCTCGCCGTTCGACAACCAGGGCCGCCGACAGACCTCGTTCGCGGGCGTCGAGGTGCTGCCGGTGGTCGAGCAGAGCGACCGGGTCGACATCGACGAGTCCGAACTGCGGGTCGACGTCTACCGCTCCTCCGGTCCCGGCGGCCAGGGCGTCAACACCACCGACTCGGCGGTGCGCATCACGCACATCCCGACCGGCATCGTGGTGTCCTGCCAGAACGAGCGCTCGCAGATCCAGAACCGCGCCTCCGCGATGGCGGTGCTCTCCGCCAAGCTGCTTGAGCGGCAGCGCCAGGAGGAGCAGGCCCGGATGAACGCGCTCAAGGGCGAGGGCTCGTCCTGGGGCAACCAGATGCGCTCCTACGTCCTGCACCCGTACCAGATGGTCAAGGACCTGCGCACCGAATTCGAGGTCGGCAATCCGCAGTCGGTGCTCGACGGCGAGATCGACGGCTTCATCGAGGCCGGTATCCGCTGGCGCAAAACCCAGCAGACCGCCGCCGCGTAGCCGAGGCCGGCCGCCGGAAATTCCGGTGAACAAGTCGATATCACGGCCCGGGACACCCACGATTCGGTGGGGGTCCCGGGCCGTGTGGCGTTGCGCTTTCGTGCCGATTTTCGCGGCGAATCGGAATTAACCCCCGCAACCCTCTCCGAACGCCCTTGACGCGGCATCCGCCCGGTTACCAGTCTGAACAGCGGCATTACCGCGACGCATCCGATCAGGGGAGTCCGAAGCGCATCGACAGATGGCACGGACGCGCGTCGGGTGATGCCCAACGGCGTTTGGGACCCCACCCGCGCCGGCGCGGATACGGGGATCTCATCCAACTGGGGGTTAATTGATGTCAACCAAAATGCGCGTGCGGACGGCTCGGATGGCCGCCGCCGCGCTGTTCGCGGCGGGCGCGTCCTTCGCGGTCGCCGGCGTGGCGAGCGCGACGGACGGCGGTCCGGACGACGGGTGTGAGCAGACGCACACGTGCCCGGGTGGCGAGACCTCCGGTGGCGCGGCTTCGGGTGGTGCTGCCTCGGGTGGTGCCGCTTCCGGTGGCGCGGCTTCCGGTGGTGCTGCTTCGGGTGGTGCGGCTTCGGGTGGTGCTGCCTCTGGTGGTGCGGCTTCGGGTGGTGCTGCCTCTGGTGGCGCGGCTTCCGGTGGTGCTGCTTCGGGTGGTGCGGCTTCGGGTGGTGCTGCTTCGGGTGGTGCGGCTTCCGGTGGTGCTGCTTCGGGTGGTGCTGCTTCCGGTGGTGCTGCCTCTGGTGGCGCGGCTTCCGGCGGCGAAGCCTCGGGTGGTGCCGCTTCCGGTGGTGCCGCTTCGGGTGGTGCGGCTTCCGGTGGTGCTGCCTCTGGTGGCGCGGCTTCCGGCGGCGAAGCCTCGGGTGGTGCCGCTTCCGGTGGCGCGGCTTCGGGTGGTGCGGCTTCCGGTGGCGCTGCTTCGGGTGGTGCGGCTTCCGGTGGCGCGGCTTCCGGTGGCGCGGCCTCGGGTGGCGCTGCCTCGGGTGGTGCCGCTTCCGGCGGTGCGGCCTCTGGAGGCGGTACGAACAGCGGCGGAACCACGAGCAAGGGCTCCTCGGGTGGCAGCACCTCGAAGGGTTCCTCGGGTGGCGGCAGCACCGGTGGCAACACCTGTGACGCCACGCACGCCTCCGGCGGCCTGGACCTGAACTGCGGTGGCGACGGGAACACCCGGACGAGCAGCGGCAACGACCAGCAGAACGCCCCCGTCCGCGACTTCGGCGGCGGCGACACCGCGCCGGCGCAGCAGGCCACGAAGAAGGAACTGGCCGAGACCGGTTCCGGCGCCAACATGGCGTTCCTGATCGTCGGCGGTGCCGCGATGGCGGCCGGTGGCTTCACCTTCACCGTGCTCCCCGCGCGGCTTCGGCGCCGCCAGGCCGAGGCGGCCTGAGTCGAAGACTTGTGCCCCGGCGCGGCGGTGCCGGGGCACTGAATCCGCCGTCCCGGCGTTCCGAGCCGGGCGCACCGCGGTCATCGCGAGTGCGTCTGTGAAACGGTCGGCCCGGAACCGGGGGCGGTGGGCGGTACCCGCGGTACGCGGTCGGGCCCTGTGCCCGGCCCGAGAACGGGGCGCCCGCTCGGATCGGTCCGCGCCGGACAGCTGCCGGCAAGGGCGGGTTCGGGTTCCGGAAGCCGCGGAGCGCCGCTGCACAGCGCGAAGGCCCTGGGGGCACCCAGGGCCTTCGTCGTGTCCGGTCTCGGCTGTTGCCGGGGTCTCTCCCGGCCGCCGGCGCGCTTCGGGCGGCTCAGCCGCCCACGCGGGCCAGCAGCAGCGCACACGCCAGGACGAGCAGGGCGAGTGCCGCCACCATCGCGGGGTTGATTCCGCCGGAGCTCCTGAGGCGTTCGCGACTGGCTCGACACGTCGGGCAACGACCCTCCGTGACCAGTCCGGCGCAGTTCGCACACACCAGGCGGTCCAAGGTCATCTCGACTCCTCCGCCTTGATTGCTCCGCTAACACGCATCGATATACATAACGCTCACGACGCGGCGGGAAGTTCCCGTCCGCCTCCACTGTGCCGCTTACACTCACGGAATGGCCATGCCCGACGACCACTCTGTTCGAGCCTGGGCGCCCGGCTCCCGACAGCGTGGTCCCTTGGCCTCCTCTGTGCCCCCAGCTGCATGCCCTGCCCCCTACACTGGCGCACCGTGATGCAACCGTGATCCGATTCGACAACGTCAGCAAGACCTACCCGAAGCAGCCGCGCCCCGCGTTGCACGACGTCTCCCTCGAAGTGGAGAAGGGTGAGTTCGTCTTCCTCGTCGGGTCCTCGGGCTCGGGTAAGTCCACCTTCCTGCGGCTGGTCCTCAAGGAGGAACGGCCGTCCCTGGGCAACATCTTCGTGGCGGGCAAGGACCTCGGCCGACTGTCCAACTGGAAGGTGCCCGCGCTGCGCCGCCAGGTGGGCACGGTCTTCCAGGACTTCCGCCTGCTGCCGAACAAGACGGTGTACCAGAACGTCGCGTTCGCGCTCGAGGTGATCGGCAAGCCTCGGGGCACGATCCGCAAGGTGGTACCGGAGGTTCTGGACCTGGTGGGGCTGGGCGGCAAGGAGGAGCGCATGCCCGGCGAGCTGTCCGGTGGTGAGCAGCAGCGGGTGGCGATCGCCCGGGCCTTCGTGAACCGGCCGATGATCCTGATCGCCGACGAACCCACCGGCAACCTCGACCCGCAGAACAGCGTCGGCATCATGAAGCTGCTCGACCGGATCAACCGGACGGGCACCACGATCCTGATGGCCACGCACGACCAGGCGATCGTGGACCAGATGCGCAAGCGCGTCATCGAGCTGGAGCAGGGCCGACTCGTCCGCGACCAGTCTCGCGGCGTGTACGGCTACCAGCACTGATCCACCGGACCACCCCGGCGCGGCAGTCCGGCCGCGCCCCTAGCGACTAGGACATCATGCGCGCCCAGTTCGTCCTCTCGGAGATCGGAGTCGGTCTCCGCCGGAACCTGACCATGACGATCGCGGTGATCGTCAGTGTCGCGCTGTCCCTCACGCTGGCCGGAGCGGGTCTGCTGCTGCGGGTTCAGGTGAACGAGATGAAGGACTTCTGGTACGACCGGGTCGAGGTCTCGATCTTCCTGTGCGGCAAGAGCGACCACGGACCCGGTTGTGAGGGCGGCGAGGTCTCGAACGAGCAGCGTGAGGGGTTCCGCGCGGAACTCAGCCGGATGCCCCTCGTGGAGAAGACCTACTACGAGACCAAGCAGGAAGCGTTCCAGCACTTCAAGGAGCAGAACAAGGAATCGCCGATCTCCGGCAGCGTGACCGCCGATCAGCTGCCGGAATCCTTCCGGGTCAAATTGAAGGACCCGACCAAGTACCAGGTGGTGGCGAGCGCGTTCCAGGGGCGTCCGGGCGTGCAGTCCGTCCAGGACCAGCGCAAGATCCTGGAGCCGTTCTTCAAACTGCTGAAGAACGCGCAATGGGCGGCGCTCGGCGTGATGGTCTTCATGCTCCTGGTGGCGATCCTGCTGATCGTCAATACCGCCCGGGTGTCCGCGTTCAGCCGCCGCCGGGAAACCGGGATCATGCGTCTGGTCGGCGCGTCGAACCTGTACATCCAATTGCCGTTCATCATGGAATCCGCGATCGCCGGGTTGCTGGGCGGTCTGATGGCGACCGGGTTGTTGAGCGCCGGGTTCTACTTCGGCGTGAAACAGGGGCTCGGTCAGCAGTTCAGCGCGTTCGATCTGATCGGCTGGGGTCCGGTGCTGATGACCCTGCCGTGGCTGATCGTGTTCGGCGCGGTGATGTCGGCGATCGCGTCGTTCTTCACCCTGCTGAAATACCTCAAGGTCTGAGCACCGGCCGGACACCGGGTACCCGAAGCGGCCCGAGAGCCCCGCAGCGCCACGGCGCGGCGGGGCTCTCGAACGTCTGTGTGCGTCCGGATGGGTTCCGTGTGGGTTCGTATTACTTCCATACCGGTGTGTTCAGTGGCAATTCATGTGTGTTCCGCGTTTCTTGTGATCATGCGCAGAATTCGGACCAGGCGACTCGGATTGTCGGTGCTCGTGGTGATCACGGCCGCCGCGGTGGGTTTCGTGCCCGCGTACGCGGACGGCGACGACGACGGTGACGTGCGGGCCCGGAAGCAGCGCGCCGATGTGGCGGCCCGGGACATGCGGGCCGACCTGGACGCGTCGCTGGCCCGGCTGAGCGCGGCGGAGAAGGCGTACGCCGAGGCCGAGGCGGCCGCGCCGGGCGCCCGGGCCGCGGCGGAGGCCGCCCGGGCGAAGGTGGCCGAGGCGCAGGCCCGTACCGCCGATCTGAGCCACGCCGTGGAGGTGGCGGAGGCCGCGGTGACCACCGCGGAGGGCGAGCTGCGCGACGTGGCCGCCTCGACCCAGGCGGTGCGCGACGACGTGGCGCAGCTGGTGGGGCGGGCGTACCGCAGCGGGCAGATGGCGCAGTTGTCGATGATCCTGCGCGCGCAGACCCCCGCGGAGCTGCTGAGCAGCCTGGAGAGCTATCGGCGCATGGTGCAGGCGGACCACGAGACCATCGCGCGTCTGGAGCGCACCCGGGACGCGGTGGACGCCCGCCGGGCCGAGCTGGAGCGGCGCCGCGAGGAGGCCCGGCGCAGGCACGCCGACGCCGGGCGGAACCTGGCCGAGGTGGTCGCGCTGGAGAAGACCGCGACCGAGGCGGCGGCGAGGGTGACCGCGCTCGGCGCGCAGCGTGAGCGCGCGCTGGCCACCGCGCGCGAGGAGAAGGCGGCCGACCAGCAGCGCTACGAGGCGATCCGCACCGAGCAGAAGCGGCTGACCGAGCTGGTCAACCGCAGCAACGCGCCCGCCCGCGGGGCCGGCCCGCAGACGTCCTCCTCGGCCACGGGCGGCGCGCTGTCCTACCCGGTCCGCGGTTCGATCAGCTCGGGCTTCGGGATGCGCTACCACCCGATCCTGGAGTACACGAAGCTGCACACCGGCACCGACTTCGCGGTCCCCGAGGGCACCGCGGTGGCCGCCGCCCGCGAGGGCACGGTGGTGCAGACCGGCTACAACGCGGCGTACGGCTACCGCGTCGTGCTCTCCCATGGGCGGGTCGGCGGCGTCGCGCTGACCACGACGTACAACCACCTGTCCCGGATCGCCGTGCGCGAGGGGCAGCGGGTGGCCCGGGGCGACCAGGTCGGCCGCTCCGGCAACACCGGCTGGTCCACCGGCGCGCACCTGCACTTCGAGGTGCTGGTGGACGGCGACTTCGTCGACCCGGCACTGTGGTTGTGACGGCCGGGCCGGCTCCGGGGTAATGGGCTTGCGGCCATGCGCGAGAATGCAGGGATCATGGCGAAAGAGATCGGGCGCAAACTCATCGCCCAGAACAAGAAGGCGCGGCACGACTACCTGATCGAGGACACCCTCGAAGTCGGGCTCGTGCTGACCGGCACCGAGGTCAAGTCGTTGCGGGCCGGCAAGGCGTCCCTGGTGGACGGCTTCGCGAGCATCGACGGCGGCGAGGTGTGGCTGCACAACGTGCACATCTCGGAATACTCCCAGGGCACGTGGACCAATCACACGGCGCGACGCAAGCGGAAGCTGCTGCTGCACCGGCACGAGATCGACAAGCTGGTCCAGTCGACCCAGGAGACGGGTCACACGCTGGTCCCGCTGAGCCTGTACTTCAAGGACGGCCGGGCGAAGCTCGAACTGGCGCTGGCCAAGGGCAAGAAGAACTACGACAAACGACAGACCCTGCGCGAACAGCAGGACAGGCGGGAGACGGAACGCGTGATGTCCAAGTACGTGCGCGGCCGTCGGCAGTGAACCGGCGGCGAGGGTGACCGGCGGGGAATGAAGTGGACCGGTCCGACGTTGGACCGTACGATGTGCCTGGTTCGGCTCGAGCATGTGTGGCGAGTCGGGCCGTTCGAGCAGGACACCCTCGGGTGGTTGCTTGAAAATTCAATAGGGGGTGATCGGTTTCGACTGCGGCTGTCGAAGCAGAGGAAGCGAGCCGAGGAAGCGACAATGATCTCGTTAACCATATGTCGCAAACAAATAATCGCCGATACCAAGCGCGATTCCTTCGCCCTCGCTGCCTAAGCGAGTATCCGAAGGTGTCAGACCGGGTGCGTCCCCGCCCCGGACCCTGGCATAATCTAGGGGACTTCACCGCCCGACCCGGTTACGGGGTCGTTCGGGACAAAAAACAGTAACTGGGCCCGTCGGTGTCTTGTCCACGTGAACACCGGGGCCGAGAAAATCGTTGTGGACTGCGCTCGGAGAAGCTCTGGTTCCGCACCGTAGGACGCGGGTTCAATTCCCGCCACCTCCACCCCTGTTGAAAAGATCGACGCGAAGAGCCCGGTGTGTCCGCACACCGGGCTCTTCGCGTTCGCTCACCGTGCACCGAAGCTCGTCAATAGATCCCGATGACGTAGCTCGTCCAGCCGTGCTCGCCGATGTTCACGCCGGGTTCGTGGGTGGTCGGCTTTCCGGCGTAGTAGTAGAGGATGCCCTCGTTTCCGGCTCCGCCGGGGCCGGTGGCGAACAGGTCGGGTGTCTCGCTGCCGGGAGTGGGCACCCATACTCGCCCTTGGGTGCGGGTCTCGACCGTGCCCTGGTTGTTGCCAGAGGAGGCGAGCAGCGGGCGATTGGCGGGGTTCCATCCGGCCGAGCCGTAGACGGCGCGTTCGCCGATCCCGTAGCTGCCCTGGCCGGTGGGTCGGGTACCCGGGTAGAGGAAGAGCTTGCCGAAATCGCCGTCGGCGGGGTTGTCGGAGCGTAGGCGGCCGATCAGGTCCGGAACGCCGTCCCCGTTGATGTCGCCGGGCGCGATGACGTCGAAAGCGCTCCAGCCCCCACCGGCCACCCGGGTGCGTTTGGCCAGGTCCACTCCGCCGTTGGGGTCGCCGGGGTAGATGAACAGGTCGTCGCCGCCTTCGATGGTCACCAGATCGGGATATCCGTCTCCGGTGGCGTCGCCGGGGGTGAGGATCTGTAGTCCGGCGGGCCAGTTGCCGCCGCCGGGGTGGGGGATTTCCTTGCGGGTGTAGGGGTCGGGGATGCCCGTGCCGTCGTTGGGGTACAGGATCAGCCGGTAGGTGCCGTCCGGTTGGGGCAGGGCGGCGAAGTAGTCCTCGAAGCCGTCGGGCGGCGCGAACTGTGTGGTGTAGGGGCCGGTGAAGTCGCCGCGGTGGGCGAGTTTGACGCCGGCCCAGCCCCAGCCGATCTGGTAGCCCTCTCCCAGGGGGCGTTCGGCGATGCCGGGGTACAGGCGCAGGATGCCGTCGTTGGAGATGGTGACGACGTCGGGTCGACCGTCTCCGGTGAGATCGCCGTCGCGGTCGTCCCAGTCGCCGGTGTCGATGGAGTCGACTCCGGTGACCCAGTCGACGGGTTGGGTCTTGATCGTGACGGCGTCGCCGTCGGCGGGGACGGTGGCCCAGTCGAACTGATGGTCCAGGTCGTTGTTGCCGACGTTCAGGAGCGAGCGGTTTCCGGCCTTGTCGTACGCGCGGACGTAGAGGCGGGATTCGGGGAATCGACCCGGCGTGATGGTGATGTCGGCGATGTAGTCGTCGGTGTCGGTTGTGTCGGGGTCGGGCCGGGCGGGGACCGATATGCCGCCTTCACAGTCTCCGTTGCCTGTGGACAGGTATCTGTTCAGCAGGTAGCAGAACGACGTGACGCCGACGTTGTCGCGGGCTCGCAGGCGCAGTACGCGCGGTGTGCGCGCGGGTGCCTGGGCGATGTCGATGCGTTTGCCGTCGATGGGGGTGACGGTGGGTTTGGCGGGTGCGCTCTTGTCGACGGTGAAGCCGCAGTGGGCGGTCCAGCCGGTGTCGACGAGGTTGTCGGAGCCGTGCACGATCCATTTGTAGCGGTGGCCGTCCTGGAGGGCGGCGATGGGGATGGTGACGTGGGCGAGGCTGTTCTGGGCGACCTCGACGACGGGGTCGCTTACTCCGCCGCCGGCGTACTCCCAGAGGGAGAAGCCCACCTGGACGTTGCCGCCGTCGGGGTCGGAGACGCGGGCGGTCAGGGTGATGTCGGTGTTGCCGATGGTGGGCCAGGTCGCGGGGTCGGCGTCACATCGGAGGTTGACATTGCCGGCGCCGCCGGGGTTCCACGGGCTGAGCCAGGCGGAGCTCTCCTCCAGGTGCGGCGGCCTGTTGTAGGTGACCTCGAGGTACGGGTTGTTGGCGAACTTCTTCCAGGTCAGCGGGTCCTTGCCGGTGGCACCCGGGGCCCGGAGTCCGAGGGTGATGTTCTCCCAGTTGCCGTTCGCGGCCTGCTGGACCGCGTTCTTGACCTCGTCGGCGTTGAAGTCCTCTCCGGCCGGGGTGCATCCGGCGCCCCAGCCGTGTGCGAAGTTCTTGGTCTGGAGTGTTCGGACCCAGGTGGGCCGGTTGTTCCACGTGGTGGCCGAGGTGATTTGATCGGTGAGGCCGAGTTCGACGGAGCGGGCGGTGCAGCTCCACGACTTCTCGTTGAAGAAGTTGACGTTGGCCGAGATGATCGTCGATCCGGCGAGGCCGTCGGTGTTGAGTTCGAAGTAGGACTCGGCGGTGCCATAGCTGCGTGCGGTGGAGTCGTTCTCGTAGCCGACGCGGGCCTGTTTGTCGTCGAAGTGCTGGCCGTTCCAGTAGGACGTGGACGCCGCGCCGGCGTCGTTGTCGCGTTTGTAGGCGATGGTCCAGTCCTCGCGCCAACCGTCGGAGAAGACCGGATCGACAACGACGGGGAAGACCGTGTCCGCGGCGGCGAGCAGGGCGGCGTCGGGAGTGAGCTTGAGCGTGTCGGACTCGACGCTCACGGCCACCGGTACGGCTTTGACCGGGGTGTCCGCCGGGTCCACGCCTCGCGCTTCGCCTTCCGCCGCGACGGCGGTCCGTCCGGCCGCCGCGGTGGACACGCCGCCCCACATCGAGGGTGGTGGGGCCTTGAACACCGGTGTGCCCGCGGTGTCCTGCGCGACCAGGCCGCCATCCGCCCTGGTCGTCAGGGTCAGGCCGTTGCCGGCGACCGCGTAGCGAACTTCCTTGAGGGCGGGATCGGCCGCGGCCTCCCGGGTCTTGACCACGAGGTGTTGCGTGACACCGTCCACGTCCGCGATCAACTTCAGGTCGATGCCGGGAAGGACTTCGGGGTAGGTCGCCGTCGCGCCGTCCACTCGGGGCTCGGGCAGTGGTGTCGGCCAGGAGAGCGACAGGCTCTTGCCGCCCTTGGTCATGGTGGCCAAAGCGCCCCGGCCCCCCGCCGAGAACGAGATGCCGAAGACCGGCGCGACGGGTGCGATCCGGCCGTCCGACCCCATGCGCAGCGTCGCGTCGACGGGTTGCCAGTCCCCGCCGATGTTCGTGCGCACCGGGCGCAGGTGTTGTCGACGGGTGACCGTTCCATCCGGATTGGCCCATTCCTCGACGGTCGGTGTGCGGGCGTCGACCTTTTCGACCGGCCGCCCGGTCGCCTTGGCGCGCGCGTACGCGTCCGAAGGCGGCTTGGGGCTCGCGTCGACCGGTTGAACGGCACTCGCGTCGCGTTGCTCCGCGGCCGGTGCGGACTGGGTCGCGGAGACGGTCCATAACGCCGCCAGGGCAAGGATTGCCGAGCCCTTGCGCAGGGCCGAGGCTCGTCTTCGATCTCGGGTATACACGGTGATCCCCCTCATACATACCGCTGAATTCGGTGCCTGCCGTGCCGGTGTCATCACCGAAACCGCCCCCCCACTTTTCGGCCACGACCCGTCCGGATCGCGACAGGACATCACCATCGGGCGTGTGGCCTTTTCCCCCGGAGTCGACGGAGAGTGCCCGCCCGGCCGCCGCAGCCTAGCGACGGCATTGAGGGAAACGAAGGGCGCGAAGGGCTTGCTCGTGAATGAGCCGTCTCGTCCGTTTCCGGTGACGTTCAAATGGTTGGGACGGTTTGACATCGATTTCCGGTACAGTCGAATCGGAATTCGATCTTTTATTTTCCGTACAGACTCCCGAGCGGTCGAAAAGGTTGTCTTCCGAATAGCGGTTCCCGCTTGCTATTTTGCGCTGGCTCGTGATCGCCCGGGTCGGAGCGGAACTGGTGGGGGTTCAGGTGTCCGGACTCGATGGGGGACGATTCGTCGCGGGCGTCGCCGGCGGCCCACGCCGTCGACTGCTCGGAGCCGGTGTCGCACTCGCGCTCATGGGCACGCTGATCGCGGCGACTCCCGACGGCGACGGCTCGACGTTCAAGGCGCGCAAACCGCAGCAGGAACGCTCGATCGACGGCACGCGGGTGCCGGTCGACCCGAATCGACCTCCCGGCGAGTCGGTACGCAACGCGACTCCACCGGCCGCGGTCCCGAGCTGGCCCCGAGGCGGGCGGGCGGTCGTCGACATCGGGTTATCTCCGCCGCAGGCACGGGCGGACGGCACGGACAACGCGCGATCAGCCCTGGTCCAGGCAACCGGTCTGCCGGTACGGGTCGGGTCCCCAGCCGCCTCCGTCTCGACCGATACCGCGTCTCGATCGGCCGCAGCCACCTCCCCGACCCGCCTCGCCGTCCAGGTCGAGGGGCGCGAGGCGGTTCGGCGTGCGGGACTGGACGGTCTGCTGTTCTCGCTGCGGCGCGCCGACGGCGCGGAAGTGCCGGGCACCGTCGCCGTGGAGGTCGACTACGGCCCGTTCCGCTCGGCGAACGGTGCCGGATGGGCCGACCGTTTGCACTTGGCGCAATTTCCCGCGTGTGTACTGACCACGCCGGAGATCCCCGAGTGCCGGGTCGGCGTGCCGCTGCCGACCCGCAACGACGCCAGGGGCGGCACCCTCTCGGCGGACGTCCGGGTGATCCCGGACACGTCGTCGTCGGACCCGGCGCGCTCCGCGGCGGGCCCGCAGGACACCGGGAGCGTTTTCGCGGTCACGGCCGGAACGGCCGGGAACAGCGGTGACTTCAAAGCCACCTCGCTGGCCCCGTCCGGTTCGTGGGCGGCGGGCGGCAACGCGGGCAGCTTCACCTGGAACACCCCGATTCCGCTTCCGCAGGTGCCCGGCTCGCTCGTCCCGGGTCTCGCGCTCGGCTACTCCTCGGCGAACGTGGACGGCCGAACTTCGGCGACGGCCAGTCAGCCCTCGGTGATCGGCGAGGGTTGGGGCGGTCTCGAACAGGGCTTCGTGGAACGGCGTTACCGCAACTGCAAGGACGACAAGGACACGCCGGGATCGAACACCACCAAGGACGGCGACCTGTGCTGGATCGGCGGCCAGTACGTCGTCATGTCCCTGAACGGCAAGTCCACCGAACTCGTTCGTGACGAGGCGTCCGGCGCCTGGCGTCCCGCCGCCGACGACGGCTCCCGGATCGAGCACCTCACCGGCACGAACGCCGACACGGCGAACGGCGACGACGGCGACGCGGTGGACGGGGCCAACGAGTACTGGCGCGTGACGTCGACCGACGGAACCCAGTACTGGTTCGGCAAGAACCGCCTGCCGACCTGGACCGCGGGCAAGCCCGAGACCAACTCCGTCTACACCGAGCCGGTCTTCGGCAACAACCCGGGTGAGCCGGGTCATCAGGCCGCGTTCGCGGATTCGGCCAAAACCCAGGCGTGGCGCTGGAATCTGGACTTCGTCACCGACGTCCACGGCAACGCGAGCGTGTACTACTTCGCCAAGGAAGAGAACTTCTACGCGAAGAACGGCGCCACGACCGCCACCGCCGGCTACACCCGCGGCGGCTACCCGATCCGGATCGAGTACGGGCACCGCGCCGACCGGATCTACTCGGCGCCCGCACCGGCGAAGGTCGAGTTCGGCTACGCCGAGCGTTGCCTGAGCGCGTGCGACACCTTCGACAAGGACCACGCCGAGAACTGGCCCGATACCCCGGTCGATCTCAACTGCGAGAGCGGCAAGACCTGCTACGTCGCATCGCCCACGTTCTGGACCCGCAAGCGACTCACCCGGATCGACACCTCCGTGTGGTCCGGCACCGGTACCGCCTACACGCCGGCCGACGGTTGGGCGCTGGAACAGACCCTGCCGGGCAGCGGGGACCGCGGTGGCCGAGCCCTGTGGTTGTCCTCGATCACCCGCACCGCCAAGGCCCCCGGGAGCGCGCCGATCACCCTCCCGCCGATGACCTTCGAGGGCACCCTGATGCCCAACCGGGTCGACGGCGCCGAGGGTCTGCCCCCGCTGTACAAGTACCGCCTGACCCGGATCGCCTCGGAGACCGGCGCCGATACGCTGATCGACTACTCGGCCCCGGACTGCACCACCGCGAACCTGCCGACGGCCGATACCAACACCCGCCGCTGCTATCCCGTTTGGTGGACTCCGGACGGATACACCGCACCGCTCAAGGACTGGTTCCACAAGTATGTCGTGACCCGCGTGCAAGAGGACGACCTGGTCGCGGGCGACGGATCGCCGACCACCGTCACCGCCTACGAATACGTGGGACCGGTCGCCTGGCACCGCGACGAGGACGAGTTCACGCTCGACAAACACCGCACGTGGAGCGAGTTCCGCGGCTACGGCGCGGTACGCGTGCGCAAGGGCGCGGGCAATCCGACGCTGACCGAGACGATCTTCTTCCGCGGTATGGACGGCGACAAACTCGCCGACAACAGCGCCCGGTCCGTTCAAGTCCAGGGGATTCCGGACCGCCCGGAGTTCAACGGAAGTGTCCGCGAGGAGATCGGGTACGACAAGGACACCGCGCTGGGCGGAGCACCGGCGACGTCGAAGGTCAACGAACCGCAAGTGCTCCGCGAGACGGCCACCCGACCGCGCCGGGCGGGCCTGCCGGCGCTGACCGCCCATCAGGTGCGTCCGCTGTCGGAGACGGTCAAGGTCAGGTTGTCGACCGGGAGTTGGCAGTCCAGGAAGACCACGCACACCTACGACTCGGACGGCCTGTCGGTGACCTCCGGTGACGAGGGCGACGCGTCGGTGACGGGGGACGAGTCGTGCACCCGCACGACCTACGTGCGGTCCGATCGCACCGCGTGGCTGATCGCGTTCCCGGCCTCCGAGCAAACCGCAGCGGACGGGTGCTCGGTCCCGGCCACGCCCGCGAACATCATCGCCGAGTCCCGAAACTTCTACGACAACCGGGCACTCGGGGAGCCGCCCGCGGCGGGCATGGGCAACGTCACCCGCCGAGAGGGGCTGGAGCGCTTCGAAGGCACCACGCCGGTGTACGGCGTCGCCGCGGTGACCACGTACGACGTCTACGGTCGGCCGCTGAGCGTGGTGGGCGAGGACGGACAGAGCAATTCCACGGCCTATGTGCCCGCCGAAGGTGCCACGCCTCGGGAGATCCGGGTCACCAACCCCCGGAACTGGACCGGCAGCACGCAGATCGACCCCGTGCGTGGGCTGACCCTGAAGTCGGTGGACGTCAACGGGCGCGGCTCGACGAGTGCCTTCGACGCGTTGGGCCGGCTGACCTCGGTCTGGCTGAACGGGCGCCCGACGAGCGCACCCGCGAACATGCTCTACAGCTACGCCGTCAACCAGGCCGCGCCCAGCGTGGTGACCACCAGGACGCTGCTGGACGACGGCTCGTATCACACCGAACTCACGGTCTCCGACGGACTGCTGAGGCCCCGTCAGACACAGAGTCAGGTCGCCGACGGGCGGGTGGTCACCGACACCTTCTACGACGACCAGGGACGCAAGAACAAGCAGAACGCCGGGTACTTCAACCGCAACCCACCGGCTCCGGAACTGCTGTCGGTGGCGGACAACCAGATCCCGTCCCAGACCGTCGTCGAGTTCGACGGAATGAGCCGGGAGACGGCCTCGGTGTTCAAGTCCGCCAATGTCGAACGGTGGCGCACGACCACGCTGCACGGCGGCAACTGGATCGCGACCGTCCCACCGGCCGGCGGGACCAGTGTCCTCAAGATCACCGATGTCCTGGGCCAGACGGTCGAGGTCCGCGAGTACAAGGACGCCAATCCGGCCGACGGTGCCCCGGTGCCCGCCTTCGACGCACCGCCCTCGGCCTTCGACGCCACTCGATACGGGTACGACAAGGCGGGAAATCGCACCAGGGTCGTCGACGCGGGCGGGAACACCTGGACGTACGAGTTCGACCTGAGAAGTCGTCAGGTCAAGACGACCGATCCCGACCAGGGCGTCTCGACCCGTACCTACGTACCGTCCGGCGAGCCGGGTGCGGACCAGGTGAGGACGAGCACCGACCCGCGTGGACAGACCGTCGCCTACACCTACGACGAATTGGGCCGCAGGACCTCGTTGCGCGACGGCGGTCAGACGGGGGCGCTTCGGGCCGAATGGGGATACGACCCGCCGGGTGCCCTCGGGCTGGCCCGCTCGTCCACCCGGATCGCCAACGGTCTGCGCTACGTCTCGGAGACCATCGGATACGACCCGGCGGGACACCCCACCGGTGTCAAGGTCACCATCCCGTCGGCGCCGGGCGAGGAGAAGCTGGCCGGGGAATACACCACGACCAGCACCTTCACCGACGGCATCGCGCTCTTGGACACGATGACCTACAGCCGGTCCTGGGGCGGGTTGCCGGCCGAGACCCTGAACTACGGCTACACCAAGTTCGGTCTGGCGAATTCGCTGGCCTCCGGCAACACCCACTACGTCGGCGGCACCGTGTACTCGCCCTTCGGCGAGCCCATCCAGACGCAGTTCGGCAACGTCGGCCGACGCACCATCACCTCGATGTCGTACGCCGAGGACACCCGCCGGCCGGTGCGCACCGTCACCGACCGGGAGGCGGCCGGGCCGCAGACGCTCGACGATCTGAACTACACGTACGACCAGGCCGGGAACATCGTCCGGATCGCCAATGTCCGCGACGACGCCACGGCTTCCGATACGCAGTGCTTCGGGTACGACTACCGCCGGCGGATGACCGAGGCCTGGAGCGGCATCGACAACTGCGCCAACGGCCCGGCCGCCGGCACCACGCCCCGGGTCGGCGGCATCGACGCCTACTGGACGTCGTACACGTTCGACGCGGTCGGCAACCGCGTCGGCGAGAAGCAGCACGACCCCGCCGGCGTCATCGCCAAGGACGTCACCCGTACCTACAACACCCAGGGCCATCGACTGAACTCGGTCGACACCACCGGCCCCGGCGGCAGCAACCGTACGTCCTATGGCTACGACCCCGGCGGCAACACCACCCGGCGCACCGTCAACGGCGACGACCAGGCCATGACCTGGGATCCGGAGGGACGCCTCGCCACCTCGACGACCGGGGTCGGGGCCCAGGCCAAGACCGGCAGCTTCGTCTACGACCCCGACGGCACGAGGCTGCTGAGGCGCGAACCCGACGCGGTCACGTTGTACCTGGGGACCACCGAACTCAAGCTCGACCGGGTGACGAACACGGTCACCGGGACCCGGTACTACCCGGGAGCGGGGGGCACGTTCGTCCGTACCTCCACCGGTCAGAACTCCGTGCTCGTCACCGACCACCACGGCACGAGCCAACTCGCGATCGACTACGCGAGCCGGAACTTCACCCGGCGCGCGTCCATGCCCTACGGCGACCCGCGCGGGACCCAGCCGGCCGTATGGCCCGACGACAAGGGCTTTCTGGGCGGGCCCAAGGACTCGTCCACCGGGCTGACGCATCTGGGCGCGCGCGAGTACGACCCCGGCGTCGGCCGCTTCCTGTCCCGCGACCCGGTGACCGTCGCCGACGACTCGGCACAGCTCAACCCGTACACCTACGGCGGCGGCAACCCCGTCGGCAACACCGACCCCAGCGGCATGGGTTGGGGCAAATTCTTCAAGAAGGCGGCCAAGGTGGCCGCCGTCGCGGTCGCCGTCGCGGTGGTCGTAACCGTCGTCGTGGCCGCGCCCATCCTCATTCCGGCGGTCGCGGGTGCGGCGGCGGCGGGTGCCGGGGTGGCGGGGCTGGCCGCGGCAGGGGAATTGGGGATCGCCGCGGCGGCCGTCTATGTCGGGTCGGAGGCCCTGAGCGAGGGCCGCAAGCCCGCGACCGGCCGCAAGACCGACGACAAATGCGACCGGAACAGCTTCCCCGGTGACACCCCGATCCTGCTGGCCGACGGGTCGACCAAGCGCATCGACCAGGTCCGGCTCGGTGACCGGGTGGCGAACACCGACCCGGGGGTCGTGGAGGCCGACGGCCGGGTCCAGAGCCACGCGGTCGGTGCCGTCCATGTCACGGACGAGGACAAGGCGTTCGTCGACATCACGGTCGACGGCGGCGAGGGTCCACGCACGATCACCGCCACGGCGGACCACCGCTTCTTCGACGCCACCACGCAGGCTTGGGTGGCGGCCAAGGACCTCGTGCCGGGGGAGGAGCTACAGACTCCGGGCGGGCGCGTGGCGGTGCGGACCGTTGCCGAGCGGCCGGGGAATGTCCGCACGTACAACCTCACGGTCGACAACGTACATACGTACTTCGTCGGAGCCGGGGATACGGCCGTCCTCGTTCACAACGACAGTTGCGAACATGTGGTCCTCGGGATGAACCCCTACTCCGACAAGCTGGCGTACGACATTCGTAAAGGTGAGAACGTACAGCAGGATCAGGATTCGTCGGCTCGGACTTTCAACAAGACCTTCCCCGGCAATGAAACAAGCGGGGATATCAGTAAGGAAAGTCCGTATTGGGCCAACTGGATGACCGGCGTGCACCAGGCGGTAAACAATCAATCGGTATCGTTGACGATCACTCTCGAGGGGGTGGAGGGGAAAAGTACCGAGGAGCGCATCGTGAATACGATGCTTCGTGGAATGTGGGCCACGCGACAGGGGCCCGAGATGGTGTACAAGGGGGGTGACGATCTGGGCGGATTCGGCACGGCATGGGAATTGGTGGTCGTAAAGCTCGCCATAGCGAACGACAACCGTACCTGGGGATCGATCATTTGGTACGACACTGTCAACGGGGTCCGTCAGCGGGTCTATCCAGCGGAGCCGAATTGGCGAAAGATCAATGAGAAGTTCGATAGCGCGGTCTCCAGATCCGCAGGCTCGGAGCGACGACTCGGCATGCTGCTCGGCGCCATCGTGGGCGCGATCGTGGGAGCCTTGACCAAGGACGAGCGGTAGTGGCCGAGACCCCGGGGACCTTCATGCGGCGAAGCGTTGATCGGCCCGGGCGGGCCGAGGCATGGGGAGGCGGGCTGGTTCGCAATCCGGCGGCCCCCGTGTCCGTGCTGTCGCGGCTGTTGGAGATGGATCCGTTTCCCGAGCACGGGCACCGACTGGCGTGGGTGTCGTGGCCCAGGGAACTCTTCGAACGGGTCGTGGTGCATCCGGATCCGGTGGCCCGCGCCAAGGTTTTGGAGAATCGGAACCTGCCGGCGGACCTCTTCGCCGGCATGGCCTTCGATTCGGATCCCGAGGTGCGCTTGATCTGTGCGGTCAACGCCGGGGAGTTCGGTGTGCCGATGCCGGCCGAGGCGATCGCGGCGCTGTGTGCGGCGCCCGAGGCATCGACACGGTACTGGGCGGTCATGCACCGGGATACGCCGGACGAAGTGCGGATGCGGCTGGTCGAGGATCCGGAAGCCAAGGTGCGGTACGCGGCGCTGCACGAACGGATCTGGGGTCGGTTGCGGCCCGAGGTTCGGGAGGCGCTGCGACGTGACCCCGACGCCCACATCCAGGAATGGATCTCGGACTTCGAAGCGACCGAGGAACGGGGCTCCGATTCCGCCGGCGCGGAAGAGGACCCGGAGAAGAGCCGCTGGGAGCTCGCGGAGGAGCCGGAACTCGCCGACGAACTCGCCCGCTCCCTGATCCGGGACGAGGACGTCGAAGTGCGTCGGGCGGTCGCCCGGAACCCGGCGTTGAGCACCGAACTGGCGTTGTCGATGGCCGCCGACCCGGACAACGGGGTCCGCCTGGCGGTGTCCACCCGGGAGGACCTGACCGAGGAGCAACGCGCCCTGATCGACTACACGATCCCCGAAGGCCGGCAGCGGGGCCTGGGTTGGATCCGAAGCCGGCTCGACGACCCCGACGTCGTACGGCGGGCCGCGACCTCCGGGCACGTGCTGCTGCGGCGCAACGCCGCCGAAGCCGCCCACCTGCCGCCGGACCTCCTGGCGCGTCTCGCCGCCGATCCGGACTACTTCGTCCGGTTGACCCTGTGCCGGGCGAACGACGACGCGCCCTCGGAATTGCTCGTGGACATGTACGCCAGTGGGGGATGGGGATACCTGGTGCTTCGGCCGAACTTCCCCACCGTCGGCATGGCCCGATACGCCGACGACCCGAACCCGCGGTTGCGCACGGTCTCGCTGCGGGATCCCGAGATCGCGCCGGATGTGATCGCACGCCTCACGCGCGACCCGGTCGAGTGGGTCCGCGAATCCGCGATCACCGACCCGCGGCTGCCCCTCGACCGGCTGCTCGAACTGCTCGACGACCCCGGGACCGCCGCCGTCGCGGCTCGAAATCCCGGGCTCGGCGAAGAGCGCATGCACGCGATGTTGGACGCCATCCTGGAGGCATAGCGCGACCCGGGCGCCAAAAAGCGGCGGCCCCCTCGGGGCCGCCGCTTTCGTGGTCGAGGACACCGACCCGCCAATGCTCGCCTCTCGGCAAGTGGTCCCTCGTAGGGACTAATGGTTGGGCCCGGGGGCTTGGATCGAGCCGGTGTCGTCGACCAGCGTAACCGACCCTCCCGCCGACGCCGGGAGATCGGCGAAGGACGAGGATCACAGTTTGCGTGGCCGGGGGGTCCGGGTAAGGCGGGCTCCCGGTCGCCCCGGTCGGCACGCCGATGTCCACGAAGTGAGACCATCGGGAGCGATGCGACGTCGTGGGAAACGGGCGTCGCAGCGATCGGAGGAGAAAGAGTTCATGCCCGCAGCGCCCAGCGCCTCGTACTCGATCACGGCTCGACTGGAGGTCCCCGCAGGGGGCCCGTCGGTCAGTCGGCTCACCAACACGGTGGAATCCGCCGGGGGGTCGATCACCGCGCTCGACGTCACCGCGTCCGGCCACGAGCGCCTGCGGATCGACGTCACGATCGCGGCGACCTCGACCGATCACGCCGACCGGCTCGTGGAGGCGATCCGCGAGATCGAGGGCGTCACCCTCGGCAAGGTCTCGGACCGCACGTTCCTGATGCACCTCGGCGGCAAGATCGAGATGCAGTCCAAGCACCCGATCCGCAACCGCGACGACCTCTCGATGGTCTACACCCCGGGCGTGGCGCGAGTGTGCCTGGCCATCGCGGAGAACCCGGACGACGCGCGCCGGCTGACCATCAAGCGCAACACCGTCGCGGTGGTCACCGACGGCTCCGCGGTGCTCGGCCTGGGCAACATCGGCCCCAAGGCCGCGCTGCCGGTCATGGAGGGCAAGGCGGCCCTGTTCAAGCGCTTCGCGGGGATCGACGCGTGGCCGATCTGCCTGGACACCCAGGACCCGGACGAGATCGTCCGGGCCGTGCAGGTGATGGCGCCGGGCTTCGCCGGGATCAACCTGGAGGACATCTCCGCGCCGCGCTGCTTCGAGATCGAGCGCCGGCTGCGCGAGACGCTGGACATCCCGGTCTTCCACGACGACCAGCACGGCACCGCGATCGTGGTGCTCGCGGCGCTCACCAACGCGCTGCGGGTGGTCGGCAAGAAGATCCAGGACGTGCGCATCGTCATGTCGGGCGCGGGCGCGGCCGGCACCGCGATCCTCAAGCTGCTCCTCTCCGCGGGCGCGGGCCACGTGGTGGTCGCGGACGTGCGCGGCGTGGTGCACACCGGGCGCGAGGACCTGGGTACGGACCTGCGCTGGATCGCCGAGCACACCAACGAGCAGGGCCTGACCGGCACGCTCAAGGAGGCCGTGGTCGGCGCGGACGTCTTCGTGGGCGTGTCGGCGCCGAACGTACTCGACGGCTCCGACATCGCCGCGATGGCCGCCGACTCGATCGTGTTCGCGCTGGCCAACCCGGATCCCGAGGTGGACCCGGCGGCGGCCCTGGAGCACGCCGCGGTGGTCGCCACCGGGCGCAGCGACTTCCCCAACCAGATCAACAACGTGCTGGTCTTCCCGGGCGTCTTCCGCGGTCTGGTGGACGCGCAGAGCCGGCACATCAGCGACGACATGCTGCTCGCGGCCGCGCGGGCGCTGGCGTCGGTGGTCTCCGACGACGAAGTGAACCCGAACTACATCATCCCGAGCGTTTTCCACCCGGAGGTCTCCTCGGTGGTCGCGGCGGCGGTGCGGGACGCGGTGTTGGCGGAGCGTCAGAACCCTGCGGGATGATCGTCGTACTGTCGGTCCGTATCCCGGTTGCGGGGCCCCCCGAACGGCCCCGTAATCTGCCGGAACCGCGAAATCACGGGGCTTTCCCAGTGATTTGGCGTGTCCTTGATTAGCTTCCGGGCATGGATGAGTGCAGGATTCGTCCCCGGGGCAAGAACAGCGAGTTGGACTGAACCACGTTTGCGACCACGTTCCGTGGTCGTCGGCGGAGGTCAGCAAGACACGGGAGTGACACATGAACCGCAGTGAGCTGGTGGCCGCCCTCGCGGAGCGCGCCGACGTGACCCGCAAGGACGCGGACGCCGTACTGAGCGCGCTCGCCGACGTGGTCGGCGAGATCGTCGCCAAGGGCGACGAGAAGGTCTCGATCCCGGGCTTCCTCACCTTCGAGCGCACCCACCGTGCCGCCCGCACCGCGCGGAACCCGCAGACCGGCGACCCGATCGACATCCCCGCCGGCTACGGCGTCAAGGTTTCGGCGGGCTCGAAGCTCAAGGCCGCGGCCTCGGGCAAGTAAGTCCGTAGCAGCCCCGGTGGAAACCGGAAGGGCGGCTTCCCTCGCTGGGGAAGCCGCCCTTCCGGCGTTGTGGGGCCCGAGCGGCCCGCGCGGCCCTCCTCGGGCCCCTGAGGCCCCGGGAAGGGGCCATCGTGATCCGAGGGGCCGCGGGAAACGGCCGACGAACGGTTAGGCGACGCTCTCGGCGACCCGCATCGGCAGCTCCACGCGGGCGCCCAGGGCCTCCAGCTTGGCCTGGAAGTCCTCGTAGCCGCGTTCGATCAGGTCGATGCCGGTGACCCGTGAGGTGCCCTCCGCGGCGAGCGCGGCGATCAGGTACGAGAAACCGGCCCGCAGGTCCGGGATGTCCAGGTCGGTGGCGTGCAGCTTGGCCGGCCCGGAGATGACCGCGGAGTGCTGGAAGTTGCGCTGGCCGAACCGGCAGGGGGTACCGCCCAGGCACTCGCTGTAGAGCTGGATCGTGGCGCCCATCTGGTTCAGCGCCGAGGTGAAGCCGAGCCGCCGCTCGTACACCGTCTCGTGCACGATGGACAGGCCTGTGGCCTGGGTCAGCGCGACCACCAGCGGCTGCTGCCAGTCGGTCTGGAAGCCGGGGTGTACGTCGGTCTCCAGGGCGATCGCGTTCAGCGGCCCGCCCGGGTGCCAGAAGCGGATGCCCTCGTCGTCGATCGAAAACGCGCCGCCGACCTGCCGGAAGACGTTCAGGAACGTCATCATGTCCAGCTGGCGGGCGCCGCGGACGTAGATGTCACCGTGCGTGGCCAGCGCCGCACAGGCCCAGGACGCGGCCTCCAGTCGGTCCGGCAGGGCGCGGTGGTCGTAGCCGCCGAGCTTGGCGACGCCCGTGATGCGGATCACCCGGTCGGTGGTGACCGAGATGATCGCGCCCATCTTCTGGAGCACGCAGATCAGATCTATGATCTCCGGCTCCACCGCCGCGTTGGACAGCTCGGTGGTGCCCTCCGCGCGCACCGCCGCGAGCAGCACCTGCTCGGTGGCGCCCACGCTGGGGAACGGCAGCCGCACCTTCGCGCCCTCGAGGCCGTTGGGCGCCTCGATGTAGAGCCCCTCGGGGCGCTTGGTGATCACCGCGCCGAACTCGCGCAGCACGCTCAGGTGGAAGTCGATCGGCCGGTCGCCGATCATGCAGCCGCCCAGGTCCGGGATGAACGCGCGGCCGAGGCGGTGCAGCAGCGGGCCGCAGAGCAGGATCGGGATGCGGCTGGAGCCGGCGTGCGCGTCGATGTCCGCGACGTTGGCCTGTTCCACCTGGGTGGGGTCCATCAGCAGTTCGCCGGGCTCGTCGCCGTCGCGCACCGCGACGCCGTGCAGTTGCAGCAGGCCCTTGACGATGCGTACGTCGCTGATCTCCGGGACGTTGCGCAGTCGGCTCGGCGCCTCGCCCAGGAGCGCGGCCACCATCGCCTTGGGCACCAGGTTCTTGGCGCCCTTGACCCGAACCTCGCCTTCCAGCGGGGAACCGCCGTGAACCAAGAGCACGTCGTCTTGCATGAATCCTCGCACTTCTGTGGGTGCCGGAACCGACAGGGAAGATGGGCCGACAGCGCTACACGGTAGTCGGATCCGCGTCGGTCCCGTGGCGGGTTGGGGTGCCGAAGGGCCCGGGGAAAAGGGTCTTTGGGCCCGTGGACGAGGAGCGGGGATGGCCGGGGGAACGAGGGGTGGCAGGCTCGCGTACTGCGCGTTCGCGGTGGCGGTGCTGGTGAATCTCTACCTCCTGTTCAATCCCGGCAGTCCGGGTGACCCGGCGCCGTTCGTTCCACATCGTGACAAGATCGTGCATTTTCTCTCCTTCGCCGCCATTGCCTGGACGGGTCGGCGTGTCGGAATCGGTGCGCTGCCGCTCGGCGCGCTGCTCGTGGGGCACGCGGTGGAGAGCGAGCTGGTCCAGCACTTCCTGCTGCCGCACCGCAGCGGTGACCCGTTCGACGTGCTCGCGGACGTGTGCGGGATCGGCGCCGGACTCGCCCTCGCCGGCCGACTTCCTCGCCGGGCGGCGCACCCTGACGCGGCGGTTGCGGGATCATGAGCCCTATGACCGAGGTATCGCTCACCGGACGCCTGCTCGTGGCCACGCCCGCGCTGGCCGATCCGAACTTCGACCGGTGTGTGGTCTTCCTCCTGGAGCACGACGAGGACGGCACTCTCGGCGTGGTGATCAACCGACCCAGCCCGGTGGACGTCGACGACGTGCTCGTGCCGTGGTCCAAGATCGTCAGCGAGCCGTCCGTGGTGTTCCAGGGCGGGCCGGTCGCGATGGACTCGGCGCTGGCCATCGCCTCTGTGCCGGGCGGCGCGGAGCCGCTGGGGTGGCGTCGGGTGCACGGCGGTCTCGGGCTGGTGGACCTGGACGTGCCGCCGGAGCTGGTGGCCGCCGACTTCGGGTCGATGCGGGTCTTCGCGGGCTACGCGGGGTGGGGTCCCGGGCAGTTGGAGACCGAGCTGCGGTCGGGCGCGTGGTACGTGGTCGACTCCGAGCCGGGCGACGCCTTCACGCCGACGCCGGATCGGTTGTGGCGGGCGGTACTGCGGCGGCAGGTGGGCGAGTTGGCGATGGTCGCCACGTACCCGGAGGATCCGACGCTGAATTAGCGCGGTTGTGGGGGCGGCCGGAGGGGTGGTCGGGAGCGTGGCCGACGGTGGGTCGCGGGTGCGCTCGGCGCTCGCGCGCACGCGCTGATCGATGCGGTCGGCGTCTGGCTATCCTGGTGGGTATGACCACTCCCCAGAGCTTCCCGGAGCCGGAGCACGGGACGGGCACCGGCACGCTGATCGAGGAGACGCCGAAGCTCTCCCACGGCGACGGTGACCACGAACGCTTCGCGCACTACGTCCAGCGCGACAAGATCATGGAAAGCGCGATGTCCGG
This sequence comes from Embleya australiensis, assembly GCF_051903075.1. Lineage (NCBI taxonomy): Bacteria > Bacillati > Actinomycetota > Actinomycetes > Kitasatosporales > Streptomycetaceae > Embleya > Embleya australiensis. Next base: position 2,778,797 of record NZ_CP182422.1, on the reverse strand, counting down.
GAGCCCGGTCATCGCTCTTTGCGGGAAGGTCTGGGTACCGGGTCGCGACCCGAAGAAGTACCCGGTCTGCCCGATGTGCAAGGAGATCTACGAGACCATGCCTGCGGGCGGGTCGGGTGACAAGGACAAGAGCGGTGGCAAGAGCGGCGGCAAGCAGTAGCGGTCGCGGCAGCAGCAGTCGCTGAGGTGTGCGTGGGGCGTCGGCCGATTCGGTCGGCGCCTCTTGCGTTGCGTTGTGGTTCGGGTGGGTGCGGGTGGTGCCGGTCGGGGCGGGATTCGACGCGCTTTTCACCCGTTGTGTTTTGGTTCCGGGGCCCGGTTCGCCGGGTGGGGTTTCGGGTTGGCTCAAATCTCGGCCGGGTCCGCTCGTTCGGTGGCCGCGTGGCAATAGGGTGGGCGGCGCTGTGGACGCGACGATCTTGATGCCGTTGTCGCTCGACGAGGCGGTGGACGCCCTCGCGCGCGATCCCCGGGCACTGCCGGTGGCCGGGGGGACCGACCTCATGCCCCGTGTCAACGCCGAACTGGTGCGACCGTCGGCCCTGGTGGGCCTGGCGAAGGTCGCCGACCTGCGGCGATGGGGTTACGAGGACGGCTTCGCCATGCTCGGCGCCGGGCTCACCTGGGCCCGGCTCGCGGACGCGGACCTGGCGGCGCTCGTCCCGGCGCTGGCCGCCGCCGCCAACGAGGTGGGCACCGCGCAGGTCCGCGCGATGGGCACGCTCGGCGGCAACATCCTCGCGAGCGGCCGGCCCGCCGACTCGCTGCCCGTACTCGCGGCCCTGGAGGCCACCGTGTCGTGCCGTTCGCCCGGCGGGGTGCGCGAGGTCGCACCGCACCTGCTCGAACCCCGGTCCGGTCCGATCGCCGAACAGCTGTTGCGACCGGGGGAGTTGATCACCGGCGTGCGGGTGCCGCTGCTGCGCGGGGTACAGGAGTTCGTCAAGGCGCCGGTGGGCGCGGGCCGGTATCTCACCCTGGCCCTGGTGGCCGGGCCCGTGGTCGGCGACGTGCGCTGCGCGGTCGGCGGGGCGCACCCCGGGCCGGTGCGCGCGTTCGAGGCCGAGCGGTGGTTGGCGGGGCGGATGGACGCGCGTACCGGGCGGCTTTCGGACGTGCGCGACGCGGCCGACTTCGGCCGGCTCGTCGCCGACGAGGTGCGCCCCGAGGCCGAGCAGCGGGCCGCCCGGGCGCATCTGCGGCACGTGGTCGCGGTGTGCGCGCGGCGCGCGGTACAACGGGCGTTCGGCGGATGAGCGGGCCCGGATTCGGGGACGTCCTCGGGGGCGACACGACCCCGACGACGTCGTACGTGCTGCGGGTCAACGGCGAGGCCCGGCTGATCGAGAACGCCTGGATCGGCGAGAACCTGCTGTACGTGCTGCGCGAGCGGCTCGGCCTGCCCGGCGCCAAGGACGGCTGCGGGCAGGGCGTGTGCGGCACCTGCACCGTGCAGTTGGACGGGGTCGCGGTGGCCGCGTGCCTGATCGCCGCGGCCACGCTGGGCGATCGTGAGGTCCGCACCATCGAGGACCTGGACAACGACCCGGAGACCGCCGACGTACAGCGCGCGCTGATCGAGGCCGGCGCGGTGCAGTGCGGGTTCTGCGTGCCGGGCGTGGTCGCGTCGGTGTGCGCGCTGCTGGCCCGGGTGGCCGAGCCGAGCGACGTGGAGATCCGGCGGGCGCTCGACGGGCACCCGTGTCGGTGTGCGGGGCCGCATCCGATGGTGGACGCGGTGCGGATCGCGGCGCGCCGGCGGGTACCGCGGGAGACCCACTCGACGATGATGTTCAACGTGATCGCGCCGCCGACGTCCGGCGGCGCCCAGTGAGCGGGCGGACCCGGTGATCGGCGAATCCGCGCCGCGCCCCGACGGCGACGCGAAGGCCCGGGGGCGGTTCTCGTACACCGGCGACCTGTGGGCGCCGGGCCTGCTGTGGTGCGTGCTGGTGCGCTCGCCGCATCGGCACGCGCGGATCCTGGGCATCGACGCCGGGGCGGCCTACGCGGTGCCGGGGGTGCGCGGTGTGGTCACCGCCGCCGACCTGCCCGCCGGGGCGTGCCACGGGGCGATCGTGGCGGATCGGCCGGTCCTGGCCGACGGTGTGGTGCGGTTCGCCGGGGAGGCGGTCGCGGCGGTGGCGGCGGAGACGTTGCAGGCGGCGCAGGCCGGCGCCGCGGCGGTGCTGGTGTCGTACCAGCCGCTGGAGCCGGCCGTCGACCCCGAACACGCTTTCGCCGGGCCGCCGTTGCATCCGGACGGGAATGTGCTGCGGCACATCGCGTTGCGGCACGGGCGGCCGGTCAGGGTGCGTCGGGACGGTACGCCCGTGGAGGAGGTGGTGGTCGAGGGGCTGTACGAGGTGCCGGCGCAGTATCAGGCCAATCCGGCCACGGACGCCGCGCTTGCGCTGCCCTCGCCCGACGGCGGGGTCGAGTTGCACGTGGCCACGCCGTATCCGCACGCGGACCGCGATCAGGTGGCCGAGTGTCTGGGGCTGCCGGCCGGGATGGTCCGGTTGATGCCCACCGGCGCGGGCGGCTCCGGGGGCAGTCGCGAGGACGTCGGACTGACCGCCGTGGTGGGGCTGTTGGCGCTGCGCACGGGGCGGCCGGTCAAGGCGGTGCTCGATCGGGACGAGTCGCTGCGCGCGGGCGGGCATCGGCACGCGGCGCGGATGAAGTACACGCATCGGGCGGACCGGGACGGCCGGCTGCTCGCGGTGGAGGCGCAGATCATCCTGGACGGCGGTGCGTACGCCGGGGTGTCGGCGGAGGTCGTCGGGCGGTTGATCGGGTGTGCGGCGGGGCCGTACATGGTGCCGTACGCGGCGGTGGACGCGTGGGCGGTGCGGACCAACAACGCGCCGGCCGGGGCGATGCGGGGGCCGGGCGCGGTGCAGGTGTGCTTCGCGCACGAGGCGCAGATGGACAAGCTGGCGGACGCGCTGGGGATGGACCCGGTGGAACTGCGGCTGCGCAACGCGCTGAGTACCGGGACGATGTTGACGACGGGTCAGGTGCTGGACGGGCCGGTGCCGGTGGGGGTGGCGTTGCGGGCGGTGGCGGAGGCGGCGCCGCCGGCGGTGGCGCCCGCGCCGGGGACGTTGCGCGGGACGGGGTACGCGGTCGGGCTGATGCCGCTGCTCGGGATCGAGGGGGCCGACGAGTCGTCGACGGCGACGGTGCGGCTCGACGGCGGGGTGGTGACGGTGACGTGCGCGGCGGTCGAGGTCGGGCAGGGCTTCGTGACCCTGGCGCGGCAGATCGTCGACGAGGTGCTGGGGGTGCGGGACGCGATCGTGCTCCAGGCCGGGACCGCGCTGCCGACGGCGGGGGCGCCGGGGGTGGGGCGGCATACGTGGCTGACCGCGGGGGCGGTGGAGCAGGCGGCGCGGGAGATCCGGGAGCGGTTGTTGGCGCCGGTGGCGGCGCGGTACGGGATGACGGCGCGGTTGCTGGACGTGCGCGACGGGCGGATCCGGTCCTACGACGGGCTGATCGACCTGCCGGTGGATGTGATGTACGAGGACACGGCGACGGTGACCACGGCGGGCGCGTGTCGGGCGCCGAGCACGGAGCCGTTGGACGACGCGGGGCAGGGCAACGCGTACCCGGCGGTGGCGTTTTCGGCGTGTCGGGTGGTGGTGGACCTGGATCCGGAGCTGGGCACGATCCGCGTGGTGGATGTGACGGGGGCCTACGACGCGGGGCGGGTGCTGGATCCGGCGCAGGCCCGGGTGCGGGTGGAGAGTTCGGTGGCGATGGGGGTGGGGCTGGCGCTGACGGAGGACGCCGACGCGGTGTGGGCGCCGCCCGGGCCGTGGGATGTACCGCCGGTGCGGGTCGCCGCGTGGATCGAGGAGCCCCAACCGGGCGCCCCCTTCGGCGCGAAGGGCCTCGGCGACGCCGCGATCGTCCCGGTCCCGGCCGCCCTGGCCGCAGCCGTCCGCAACGCCACAGGCCTGGAACTCCCCCGCCTCCCCATGCGCCCAAGAGACGTAGTGGTGGACTGACGCCGCCCGCCGGCCCCGCCTCGGGCAGACGCAGACCGCGCCTCCCGGTGCGTTACGCGCGCCCATCCGGGGCGCTACATGACGGAACGCACCCGGGTGCCGCCCACCCGGCGCTTCCAGGCGCGAAGACGCTCGGACCCGTGAGCCGCCTCACCCCACCGAGCCCCGAACCCGCCACACCCGGCGGGCCTCGCCCCGCCGCGTCCGTGCCGCCGGCCGCGTCCGCCCCGGCTCGGGCCCGACGTCCCGCGCCGTCGTGAGGATGTGGCCCTCGCCGTGGCCGGTCGCCGTTCCCGTGTGCGAAGGGATGTGGCCCGCCTTGGGTGTGGTCGTTGAGAAGGTGGGGTGATTGCATTGATAAGTCGGTTGATATGACAGGGCCTAGGCTGTCTCGGTGACAGCCGTAGGGGAGTCGAAGTCCGCCGCACGACGTGGCGCCGCAGGATCCGAGGGGCGGGAGCCGGGGGTGCTGACCCGGCCCTATCGGCATTTGACGCTCGGGATCGTGTCGGTCGTCCTGTTGATCGCCTTCGAGGCGATGGCCGTGGGTACCGCGATGCCGGTGGCGGTTCGGGAACTGGACGGCGTGCAGCTGTATGCGCTGGCGTTCTCGAGCTTCTTCACCACCAGCCTGCTCGCCATGGTCGTCTCCGGCGAGTGGTGTGACGCGCGTGGACCGCGGCTGCCGCTGTTCGGCGGGATCGGGGCGTTCGCCGCGGGCCTCGTACTCTCCGGCACCGCGCAGTCGATGTGGCCCTTCATCGTCGGCCGGGCCGTCCAGGGCCTCGGCGGCGGCCTGGTGATCGTGTCCCTGTACGTGGTGGTCGGCAAGGCGTACCCGTCCACGCTGCGCCCACGCGTGTTCTCGGCCTTCTCGGCGGCGTGGGTGCTGCCCTCGATCGTCGGGCCGCCGGTTTCCGGCCTGGTCACCGATCACCTCGGCTGGCGCTGGGTGTTCCTGGCGATCCCGGTGCTCGTGGTGTTGCCGATCGTGATGATGCTGCCGCAACTGGAGCGGATGGCGGGCGAGTCGGCCTCGGACGTACGGATGGATCGACGCCGCATCGGCGCGGCGGCCGGCGCCGCGCTGGGCGCGGGCATGCTGGAGTACGGCGGCCAGGACCTGGACGTGGTCGGCATACCGCTCCTGGTCGCGGGGACCGTGCTGATGGCCGTGACGGTGCCCCGGCTGCTGCCGACGGGCACGATGCGCGCGGTACGCGGCTTGCCGACGGTGATCCTGTCCCGGGGCGTGCTCGCGGGCGCGTTCTTCACGGTCGAGTCGTTCGTCCCGCTGATGCTGATCAGCGAACACGGGCTGTCCCCGACCGAGGCGGGCCTGACCCTGACGGTGGGGGCGCTGTCCTGGGCGATCGGATCCTGGTACCAGGGCCGTTCGTCCCACGAGCGCCGCCCCGTGCTGGTCCGTGTCGGCTTCCTGTTCGTGGCGCTCGCGATCGCCGGAGCGCTGCTGGCGTTGCTGCCGGGCATGACCCCCTACACCGTCACCGCGGGGTGGTTCTTCGGCGGCATCGGCATGGGCCTCGCCGTCTCCTCGCTGAGCGTCCTGACCCTCGACCTGTCCACTCCGGAGGAATCCGGCACCAACTCCTCCTCCCTCCAGGTCGCCGACTCCCTCGGCACGATCGTCATGATCGGCATCTCCAACGCCGTCTTCGCCGCCCTCCACGAGGGTTCCGGCAAGGACGGCGGCGTCTTCGCCCTGATCTTCGCCATCATGCTCATCCTCGCCCTGGCGGGCACATTCCTGCCCCCGCGAATCCGCCCCCGCCCCACCCGAAGCTGACCGAGAGCCCTCGGCCCGGTCACGGGCTCGTCGATCGGCGGTGAGATTCCGGATACGGACAGCGACTCCGGCGACTACCCTGAGTCCCGAGCGCGTGCGGTACCGCGCGCCATCGGGGATGGGGGCCTCATGCCGTTGCAACCGCGATTTCGGAGATCCGCAGGCTCGCAGCGGCGATACATTCGGCACGAGCGGGTCAAGTCGGCCCTTGTGGACACCGTCAGGTACGCCAAGTTGATCGCGGCGGCGGTCGACCCGGGGACCGAGGGCCGCCTCGTCGCCTCGTTGACCACGAAGCTGAACCGGGCCCGGGCGGTCTGGGGTCTGGATGGTCGGTTGGCCGGCGAGGAGACGCGCCGGATCGTGGGCGCACACGCCCCCGCCGTCGTGGAGTGACGTCGAAGCCGACACGTCGATCCGCCGAGGGCGGGGGGTTTGTCGGGACGCGCCTGGGACGTCGAGGTGGATGGGATTTGGGTGGGCGCAGGGCCTGGGGTTTTGGGTGGAATCAGGGGTGAGCGGAGAGGTTTTGCCCGGGCGCGGGGTCGTGTTCGGAGGGCCCCGATGGGGCGCTCGGGTAGCCTGAGCGCTTGTCTTTGGTTGTCTTTCGGTCTGGAGCAGAGCCGTCGCAGTGAGTACCGCAGCCGCGTCCCATCTGTCCCCGGCCTTTCCGAACCGTGCCTCGTGGGGTACGGCGAACAAGTTGCGTGCTTGGCAGCAGGGGGCCCTTGATCGGTATTTGGAGCGGCAGCCTCGGGACTTTCTCGCGGTGGCCACGCCCGGTGCCGGGAAGACCACGTTCGCGTTGCGGATCGCGTCCGAGTTGTTGGACGCGCATGTGGTGCACCAGATCACCATCGTGGCGCCGACCGAGCATCTGAAGAAGCAGTGGGCCGAGGCCGCCGCGCGGATAGGGCTGCGGATCGACCCGAACTATTCGAGTTCTTCGGGGCCGGTCTCGCGGGAGTATCACGGCATCGCGGTCACCTACGCGGGTGTCGGTGTGCATCCGATGTTGCATCGGCGGCGGGTGGAGAACCGCAAGACGCTGGTGATCCTGGACGAGATCCACCACGCGGGCGACAGCAAGTCGTGGGGCGAGGCGTGCATGGAGGCGTTCGAGCCGGCCACCCGGCGGCTCGCGTTGACCGGTACGCCGTTTCGATCGGACATCAACCCGATCCCGTTCGTTGCGTACGAGGAGGGCAAGGACGGCATTCGGCGGTCGTCGGCCGACTACACCTACGGATACGGCCACGCGCTTTCGGACGGCGTGGTGCGGCCGGTGATATTCCTGTCCTACTCCGGCGATCTGCGCTGGCGGACCAAGGCCGGGGACGAGATCGCGGCGTCGCTCGGCGAGCCGATGACCAAGGACGCGATCAGCCAGGCCTGGCGTACCGCGCTGGATCCGCAGGGGTCGTGGATGCCGCAGGTGTTGCGGGCCGCCGACAAGCGGTTGGGCGAGGTGCGCAAGGCCATTCCGGACGCGGGTGGTCTGGTGATCGCCACCGACCACGAGTCGGCTCGGGCGTACGCGCGGATGATTCGGGAGATCACCGGTCAGGGCGCGACGCTGGTGCTCTCCGACGACGCCGGCGCGTCGAAGAAGATCGAGGACTTCTCCGCCTCCGAGGAGCGCTGGATGGTCGCGGTGCGGATGGTGTCCGAGGGGGTGGACGTGCCTCGGCTGTCGGTGGGCGTGTTCGCGACGACGATCTCGACGCCGCTGTTCTTCGCGCAGGCCGTGGGGCGTTTCGTTCGGGCCCGCCGGCGTGGTGAGACCGCGTCGGTGTTCCTGCCCTCCGTACCGACGCTGCTCCAGCACGCGAACGAGATGGAGATCGAGCGCGACCACGTGCTGGACCGCCCGAAGAAGGAGGGCGGGATGTACGACGAGGAGGACGCCCTCCTCGCCCAGGCCAACGCGCAGAAGGACGAGCCGGGACAGCAGGAGGAGTTCGCGTTCGAGGCGCTGGAGAGCGAGGCCCGGTTCGACCGGGTGTTGTTCGACGGTGCGGAGTTCGGGCTTCAGGCGCACGTGGGCAGCGAGGAGGAGCAGGAATACCTGGGGTTGCCCGGGCTGCTCGAACCCGACCAGGTGCAGATGTTGTTGCAGTCGCGGCAGGCCAAGCAGGTGGCCAAGAGCCGACGCCGGCCGGACCACGAGGCCGACCTGTCGGAGAAACCGGCCGACCAGCGCCCGGTGGTGACGCATCGTCAGATGACCGCGATGCGCAAGGAGCTCAACACGATGGTGGCCGCGTGGCACCACCGCACCGGGCAGACGCACGGGCAGATCCACAACGAGCTGCGGCGGGTGTGCGGCGGGCCGGCGGTGGCCCAGGCATCGGCGGGGCAGTTGGAGGCGCGGATCGGGAAGATCCGGGAATGGGCCACGTCGGGGCGGTGAGTGCGGGGGCGCGGCGGCTCGCCGAGGAGGGGTGGTGAGCCTGAGCCCTTCGCCGGGCCGGAGTCGGCCCTCGCTCGGGCCCCGCCAGGCCCAGCCCTTGCCCCAGCCGGAGTCGGCCCTTGCCCGAGCTTCAGCCCGAGCTGCCTGAGCCCTCGCCCGGCCTCCAGGCCCAGCCCTTGCTCGGGTTCCAGGCCCAGCCTTCGCTCGGGCTCCAGGCCCAGCCCCCGCCCGGGCGCCAGCCCCGCCGCCCGGGCTCCAGCGCGAGTTGTCCGAGCCTGAGTCGAGGTTGGTGGATGGGTGAGCGATCCGGGTGGGGCTGTGAATTCGGGTCGATGGGGGCGGTTGGGGGCGTCTTGATCTGGGGGATGGGGCGCGCTCGGGGTCGGGGTGCCGGACTGCTTTGGTCTCAGGGGTTGGGACGCGGTGTCCGGCTGGTGAGTACGGGGCTGCCCGGATGCCGCCCTGTGCGCAACGTGGCGAGGATCGCATGTTGTGGATTGGTTTGTTTGTGGCTTATGTTCCGATTCATCTGATATTTTAGCTGTCCGTATCTCGGATATCCGGTGCCAAAGCTTCCCCCTCTGGTTAGCGTGATCCTCTGACGCCTCGCACAGGAGAAACCGTCCTGCGTGGGCGTGGGAATCCGTTCGGCCTGCCCGCCGAATGGTGACGAGTACGTGTCCTGGCCCCATGACCTGGCGCCGCACAGCCTCGCGAATGTGGCGTTCCGTTCGGGGATCGAACGCCGCCGCTGGACGTAATGCAACGTCACGCGAAGGGAGGGGGGCCGGTGGTCGCCGAGACGTCACAGACCCTGGACCGAGGACTCAAGGTTCTCGAACTGCTCGCCGATGCCTCGGACGGTTTGTCGGTGTACGACATCACCGCCGCACTGGGCGTCAACCGCACCGTCGTCTACCGCATTCTCGCCACTCTGGAGCAGCACGGCCTGGTCCGCCGCGACGAGAGCGGACGTACGAAGCTCGGCCTCGGTGCGCTGCAACTGGCCCGTCGGGCCCACCCGCTGGTCCGCGACGCGGCGGTGCCGTGTCTGCGTCGGCTCGCCGAGGAGACCGGGGCCACCGCGCACCTGACCATCGTGGACGGCATGGAGGCCCTCGTGGTCGCCGTGGCCGAACCCACCTGGACCGACTACCACGTGGCCTATCGGGTCGGCTCGCGGCACGCGCTGGACGCGGGTGCGGCGGGGTTGGCGATCCTGGCCGCGCGTCGGGTGATGGCCGGGCTGGACGGGCCCAGGTCCTATGTGTACGCCCCGGGCGACGGCCGGAACACGGTGCCGGGGATCGCCGCTGCGGTGCCGGATCTGGCGGCGGTGGAATCGAGCGTCGGGATCGTCTCGCTCGGCAACCTGGACACCGAACGCCTGGGGCGTCGGGTGGCCGAGGCGGCGGCCGAACTGTCCAACGAACTGGGCGGCGTGCGGGTGTCCGCGGCGTAGGGCCGGGGTCGGGGCGGTGTCTGTGGGGCGGCTGCGGGCCGGCTGTGGAACGCCTGGGGGCGCCTGCGGGGGCGCCTGCGGAGGCGGTGAGGCGAGTCCGGTACGGCGTGGCCTGTCGCGCCGTGTTTAATTGCCAAGCGTGGCCCGAACCAAGCTCACCCTGCCGGTGTCTCTGCTCCTCGTCGCGTGCCTTTTCGGCTTCGCGTTTCTGGTGCCGATGCCGTACGTCCTGATCACGCCGGGCTCGGTCGCCGACACGCTCGGGGACGACGGGGGGCGGCCGGTGGTCGAGATCTCGGGGCCGGCTCCCGTGTACCCGACGACCGGGCACCTGTTGCTGACCACGATCCACGCGAGCGGGCGGAACGAGAAGCATCGGCTCGGGTCGCTGCTTTCCGCGTGGTGGGACGAGGACGAGTCGGTGGTGCCTCGGAAGTCGATCTACCCGGACGGCAAATCGGTCGAGCAGGTCGTCGAGACCAACGTCAAGGACATGGTCAAGTCGCAGGACAGTGCGACGGTCGCGGCGCTTCGGTATCTGGGCAAGTCGCCGGAGGACGTCAAGGTCACGTTGCACCTGTCCGATGTCGGCGGGCCCAGTGCCGGGCTGTTCTTCGCGCTGGGCATCGTGGACAAGATGACCGAGGGCCCGTTGACCGGTGGGCGGACGATTGCCGGTACGGGGGCGATCGATACGAACGGCAAGGTCGGCGAGATCGGTGGGTTGCCGATGAAGCTGTTGGCGGCGAAGCGGGCGGGGGCGACGGTGTTCATCCTGCCGAAGGGTGAATGTGGCGAGGCCGGGCGGGTGGGGGATTCGGGGTTGAAGCTGATTCCGGTGGAGACGCTCTCGGGGGCGGTCGATGCGTTGAACGCGCTCAACGCCGGGGGCAAGGTTCCGTCGTGCTGATGCCTTTGGCCTCAGGCGCGGGGTGGGCCGGCGTGTCGTTCGGCTGACGTAAGGCGTCGGTTGGCTTTGTTGGCCTCAAGCGCCGGCCGGGCTGGATTGTTGTTCGGCCGACCTCGGGCGTGAGTTGGCTTCTTTGGCCTCAAGCGCCGGCCGGGCTGGATTGTTGTTCGGCCGACCTCGGGCGTGAGTTGGCTTCTTTGGCCTCAAGCGCCGGCCGGGCTGGATTGTTGTTCGGCCGACCTCGGGCGTGAGTTGGCTTTCTTGGCCTCAAGCGCCGGCCAGGCTGGGTGGTCGTGTGGCTGACGTTGGGCGTGGGTTGGCTTTGTTGGCCTCAAGCGCCGGCCGGGCTGGGTGGGTGTTTGGCTGACGTCGGGCGTGGGTTGGCTTCTTTGGTCTCAAGCGCCGGCCGGGCTGGGTGGGTGTTTGGTTGGGTGGGCCCTGGGTTGGTTGGGTTGGGGTTAGGTGATGAAGCCCTCTTGTTTTAGCCAGGACTTGGCTACGTCTCTTGGTTCTTGGCCTGCTACGTCCACTTCTGCGTTGAGGGTGCGCATGACGTCTGTGGTGAGTTTGGTGGTGATCGGGGTCAGGACGTCTCGGATGGCCGGGTATTTTTTGTAGGTTTTCGCGTTGATCGTTACTGCGGCGTTGTAGTTGGGGAAGAAGTGTTTGTCGTCGGTGAGTACCGACAGGTTCATCGCGGCGATGCGGCCGTCGGTGGTGAATACCTCGCCGAGTAGGCATGTGTCGCCCTTGGCCGTCTCGGTGTAGATCAGGCCGGACTGCATTTTTCGGATGTTGCCGTCCGGGATCTTGATTCCGTAGGCCGCCAACACCCCGCCCAGGCCGTCGCTTCGGGCCGCGAACTCGTTTTCGACGCAGAACGTCACCGCGCCGGCGTCGCGCGCGGCCAGGGCGGCCACGTCGCTGAGGGTGTGCAGGTCGTATCTGCGCATGTTCGACTGCGTTCCGGCGAACGCGTAGGTGTTGTTCAGTGGTGCGGGCGGCAGCCAGACGATGCCGTTGCGGGCGTCCTGGGCGGCCACCGCGTCCCACTGGGCCTGCGGGTCGGTGATCGGCTGCGTGTGGCCGAGATAGTTGATCCACGCGGTGCCCGTGTACTCCCAGTACAGGTCCACCGAGCCCTTCTTCAGCGCCTCGCGCGCGCCGATCGAGCCCTTGATGTTGGTCTTGTCGATCACCTTGGCGCCCGCCACCTTGAGCGCGATGCCCGCGATCTCGCCGAGCACCAGTTGTTCGCTGAACTCCTTCGAGCTGACCGTCAACGTCTTGCCGTCGAGCGAGGGCTGCCGGCGGATCGAGCCGGGGTCGGCGTCGACGGTCAGCGGCAGGCCGCTGGTCAGGCCGCAGGCGGGCAGCGTCGCGAGCAGGGCCGACAGGGCCACCCGCCAGGCCGCGTGCCGCATGTCAGCCCCCGTTTCCCAGGCCGCGTGGGCGCAGGCCCTGTTCGGCGAGGGAGGCCAGCCAGTCCACGGTGAGCGCGAGGACGACGGTCAGCACACTGCCGACGATCAGCACGCGCGTGCGCTGGAGCAGGATCCCGTCCTGGATGATGTCGCCGAGCCCGCCCGCGTTCACGAACGTGGCCAGCGTCGCGGTACCCACGTTGAGCACCAGCGCGGTGCGCACCCCCGCCAGCACCAGCGGTACCGCGAGCGGGAGTTCGACCTTGAACAGCACACCCGGCATGGACATGCCGATCCCGCGCGCCGCCTCGACCAGTCGCCGGTCGACGTTGCGCAGCCCGGCGATGGTGTTGCTCAGTACCGGGAGTACCGCGTACGCGACCGCGCCGATCACGGCGACCTTCACGCCGACCCCCAGCCACAGGGTGAGCAGTACGAGCAGCCCGATCGCCGGGGTGGCCTGGCCGATGTTGGCCAGCGCGAGGGCGAACGGCGCCAGCCGGCGAGCCTGCCGCCGGGTCAGCGCCACGCCCAGCGGGATCGCGATGGCCAGCACCAACACCGTCGACAGCACGGTCAGTCGGATGTGCTCGACGATCCGACGCCGGACGTTGGACCAGGCCAGCGTGATGCGTTCGATCGGGTCCAGGTCCTGGTGCGAGATCCACAACCACAGTGCCAGCAGGACCAGCGCGAGGAAGACGGGCATCACCACGAAGTCGGTCCACCGGAACCGCGACGGCAGCGCGACCGGGCGTGCCGCGCGCGTCTCGGCCTCCTCGACGGGAGTGGCCGCGCCGCCCCGCAGCCCGCTCATCGCGGATCGCTCTCGGCCGGGTGCGCGCCGTCCTCGTGCCCGGCGCGCCGCTCGTCCTCGAAACGCTGCACCTCGCGCTGCGTCTCCAACTCCTCCAAGTGCTCGCGCGCGGCCTCCCGATCGGCTTCGAGCATCTCCTGGATCGAGGTCATCAACGTCTCGATCGAGACCACCCCGACGTACTCGCCGCGCGCCCCCGTGACCGCGACCTTGCCGCCGCCCTCGGTCAGGATCGCGTCCAGCGCGTCCCGCAGCGTCGCGTCGCGGGTGACCGTGTCGCCCACCTCGTGCGCCGTCACCGCCGACCCCGGGCCGCCGCGCCGGACCTCCTCGCGCCGCAACCAGCGGGTAGGCCGCCGCCGTTCGTCGAGCAGCAGCACCTCGTCGGTGCCGTACTCGCGCGCCGAACGCCGAATCGTGGCGATGTCGTCGCGCAGCCCCGCCGTGGCGAACGGCACCACCTCCACGTCGCGCACCCGCGACAGGGTCAGCCGCTTCAGCGCGGCCCCCGCCCCGACGAACCCGGCCACGAACTCGTCCGCCGGGTTGGTCAGGATCGCCTCGGGCGTGTCGTACTGGGCGATGTGCGACTGCTCGCGCAACACCACGATCCGGTCGCCGAGCTTGACCGCCTCGTCGAAGTCGTGCGTGACGAACACGATCGTCTTGTGCAACTCGTGCTGGATCCGGATCAGTTCGTCCTGGAGGTGGCCGCGCGTGATCGGGTCCACCGCGCCGAACGGCTCGTCCATCAGCAACACCGGCGGATCGCCCGCGAGCGCCCGCGCGACCCCCACCCGCTGCTGCTGGCCGCCGGAGAGCTGGCGCGGGTAGCGGTTGCGGAACTCGACGCTGTCCAGGCCCACGGTCTCCAGGAGTTCGTCCACCCGGCCGGACGTGCGCGAGCGGCTCCATCCGAGCATTTTCGGTACCAGCGCGATGTTCTGACCGACCGTCATGTGCGGGAAGAGGCCGCTGTTCTGGATCGCGTACCCGATCTTGCGCCGCAGTTTGACCGGGTCCAGGTGGGTCACGTCCCGATCGTCGATCGAGATCAGCCCCGACGTCGGTTCGATCAGCCGGTTGATCATCTTCATCGTGGTGGTCTTGCCGCTGCCGGACGGGCCGACGAACACCACCAGTTGCCCGGCCGGGATTTCCAGGCTCACCCGGTCGACCGCGGCCGTCTTCTGCCCGGGGAAGTGTTTGGTCAGCTCGTCGAGTCGAATCGTCGCGCCGGTGACGTCAGTCACGGATCCCCCTGGGAACGGTCAGCCGGCCGAGGAGTACATAGGCCGCGTCGAAGAGCAGGGCCAGCACGACCACGCCGAGGGTGCCCGCCCAGGCCGCGTTGATCGCGTTCCTGCTGCCCAACCGGGCCAGGCCGGTGAAGATCTCGTTGCCCAGGCCGGGGCCGGACACGTAGGCGGCGATCGCCGCGATGCCCATGATCATCTGGGTGGACACCCGGATCCCGGTGAGCAGCGCCGGCCAGGCCAGCGGCAGCTCGATCCGGAGCAGGATCATCACCCGGTTCATGCCGATCCCGCGCGCGGCGTCCACAAGCTGTGGATCGACCCCGGCCAGCCCGACGATCGCGTTGCGCACGATCGGGAGCAGCGCGTACAACACCAGCGCGACCACGGTCGGCGCGACGCCCAGGCCGAGCAGCGGGATCAGCAGACCGAGCAACGCGAACGAGGGGATGGTCAGGATGGTGGCGGTGATACCGATCGCCAGGCGCGAGGCGAACGCGCTGCGGTAGGTCGCCACCGCGATGAGCACGCCGATCGCGGTGGCGATCACCATGCACTGGAACACAGCGCCGGCGTGCATCCAGGTTTCGATCCAGAGCTGCTCGCGGCGGCTGGAGACGTAGTCCCAGAAGCTCAAGGCGGCCCTTCCGCGATCGTGGTGCCGACCGCCGGCAGTTACCGCCGCCCGCCGCCCGGGAAACCCCCGATACGCCGAGCGGGCACGATCGTCACCCGAACCGGTGCCCCGTCACCCGTCCGCCACGAGCGCGTGCGCTCACCCCTCCGTCACCGCGCACTCGACCAGCGGCAACACCCGATACGGCACCGGATTCTCCGTCGCGATCGTCGTGGAGGCGCGGACCACCGCTTCCAGCTCGACGATCGCCTCGATCACCTGCTGCAGATGCGCGTTGGAGCGGGCCACGATCCGGCACAGCAGGTCGCCCCGACCGGTGATCGTGTGCACCTCCAGCACCTGCGGCACACACTCCAGGTGTTTGCGCACGTCACGCCCCTGCCCCTGGCGGATCTCCAGGGTCATGAACGCGGTCACCGGGAAGCCGAGCGTGGCCGGGTCCACGTCCGGCCCGAAGCCCCTGATCACGCCGCCCTCGCGCAGCCGGTCCAGGCGGGCCTGTACCGTCCCGCGCGCCACGGCGAGCCGGCGCGAACACTCCACGACACCGATCCGCGGCGTGTCCACCAACAACCTGATCAGCGCGGCATCCAACCGGTCGATCTGCACGGTGCCCTCCCTCGGGGTACTCGGTTCCCGGTGCCTACCCTGGGGCCATTCACGGCCACACCGGGAGGCAGCATGACGACCGACCTGATCGCGGCGCTGCGGGAGGATCTACCCGCGCACGTCCTGGTGACGGACGCGGACATCGCCGCATCGTACGCGCGTGACATGGCCGGCCTGTGTGCGGCCGGTAACCCTGCGGTGGTGGTCCTCGCCGAGACCACCGAACAGGTGCGGCACGTGATGCGGGTGGCCACCCGGCTGCGGGTGCCGGTGGTCCCGCAGGGCGCCCGTACCGGGTTGTCGGGCGGGGCCAACGCGGTCGACGGCTGCATCGTGCTGTCACTCGTACGGATGAACCGGATCCTGCGCATCGACCCCGTGGACCGGATCGCCGTGGTCGAGCCCGGTGTGGTCAACGCCGACCTGTCCAAGGCCACCGCCGAATTCGGCCTGGTGTACCCGCCGGACCCCTCGAGCTGGGAGACCTGCACGATCGGCGGCAACATCGGCACCGGTGCGGGCGGGCTGTGCTGCGTCAAGTACGGCGTGACCGCCGAGTACGTGCTCGGCCTGGAGGTCGTCCTCGCCGACGGGCGAGTCCTGCACACCGGGCGGCAGACCGCCAAGGGCGTCGCGGGCTACGACCTGACCCGCCTGTTCGTCGGCGCCGAGGGCACGCTCGGCGTGGTCACCCGGGCCACCCTGGCGCTGCGCCCCACCCCGCCGCCCGCGCTGGTGACGGTGGCCCAGTTCGCCGACACCGCCTCGGCGGCCCGCGCGGTCTCCGCGATCATGGCGGCCGGGCACACGCCCTCGCTGATGGAGCTGATGGACGGCACCACGCTGCGGGCGGTGAACGCGCTGGCCGCCATGGGCCTGCCCGAGCACAGCGCGGCGCTGCTCCTGATCGCCGTGGACACCCCGGAGCCGGCCGCCGAGCTGGCCGCGATCGAGGCGATCTGTACCGAGGCGGGCGCCTTCGAGGCGTTCACCGCGGAGGACGCCGAGGACTCGGCGATGTTCATGCAGGCCCGCCGGCTCGCGCTGCCGGCCCTGGAGCGGCTGGGCACGAGCATGATCGACGACGTCGCGGTGCCGCGTTCGCGACTGGGCGACATGCTCGACGGGGTGGCCGCGATCGCCGAGCGGCACGACACGGTGATCGGGGTGTGCGCGCACGCGGGCGACGGGAACACCCACCCGATCGTGATCTTCGACGCGACCGACCCGGCCGCGGTCGAGCGGGCCGGTCTCGCGTTCGACGCGATCATGCGACTCGGCCTGGACCTCGGCGGCACGATCACCGGCGAACACGGCGTGGGCACGCTCAAGCGGGAGTGGCTGGCGGAGGAACTGGGACCGGTGGGTGTCGAGGTGCAGCGCGGCATCAAGGCCGTGTTCGACCCGCTGGGCATCCTCAACCCGGGCAAGGTGGTCTGAACGAACGCCGACCGGGGGCGCGTCGGAGCAGCCGCTGCTCCCTCGGAGGTCCTGTCGACTGCTCCCGGGGTGGCATGCCCCGGGGGTACGTCGGGGTTCGGGTCGTCCTCGGGTAGTAGGCGTGATCGGCACTCCCGGCCGACGCCCGAATGGGGGTACGACACCTAGGTTTGGATACGTCGCCCCTGCTGGGGCGCACGGTGTCGCCCTCTCGGGGCGGACCGGGGTGCGTTCGGAGGTGGCGGTCGTGGAGAAGCGGGACAGTCGAGAGGTACGAGTCGCGGCGATCGCGCTGCGCCGCCGTCGACAGGCACGCGCGCAGGCCACCGCCCGCCTCGTCACCGCGATTCGCCGAGCCGCCTGACCGGCTCCCCCTGCGATGTACGACCCCGCCGCCGAGGCGGGGTCACAGCGCGCCGGCCTCGGCCGCGGCGCGCACCGTCGGGTGCAGCGGGCGGTAGCCGAGTTCGCGGCGCACCAGGCCCGTGTCCGGCAGCGCCTCCCAGGGATCCCCGGCGGCGCCGTCCACGCCGCCGGCGGCCGGGCGGTCGAGGCCGTGCAGCGCGGCCAACTCGTGCACGGTGAGCGGCGCGTCGTCGCCGACGTTGTACACCGGGGACGGCCCGGGTCCGCCGCGCCCGTCCCCTCCGCCGCGCACCACGCGCACCAGGGCCTGGGCGACGTCCGCGTGATGCACCGTCGGCAGTCGTCGATGCGGCGCCCAACCGGCGATGCGGGGCAGGAAATCGCGCATGTGCGTGTCGCCGTCGCCGTACACGAACGCCAACCGCAGGATCACCACGTCGAGTCCGAGTGCCTCGCGCAGCGCGAGCAGTTCGGCGTCGGCGGCGGCCTTGATCTCCGGGTAGGTCCCGAACCCGCCGCTGGGCTCGGTCGGATCGCCCTCCAGGGCCGGCCGGCCGAGCCCTGCGCCGTAGACCAGGTTCGTACTCGTGTGCACGAAGCGCCGCACACCCGCCGCCGACGCCTCGCGGGCCAGGGCCGTGGCCGCCTCCAGGTTGACCGCGCGGGCGGTCTGGTCCGGGACGGCCCGGAACGCGGCGGCGAGGTTGATCACGACGTCGACGCCCGCGAGCGCCGTCGCCCGGTCGGCGGGGGCGAGCAGGTCGCCGACCACGACCTGGGTACCGGTCGGCGCGCGGTTCGGGTCGCGGACCAGGACGCGTACGGTGTCGCGGGGGTCGAGCGCGGCCCGCAGGCGGGGGACGAAGCGGGTGCCGACGTTGCCGGTGGCGCCGGTGACCAGGATCGTGCGCATGGTGGTGCTCCCGAGGGGGTGGGGGCCGCATCCGGTGTTCCGGACTCGGTGCACCCAGCCTGGTGGGGTGGGTCCGGTCGCGGGAGAGACCCGTTCGACCGCGGACTCGTCGACCTCGGACGGGTTGTCCGGGCACTGCGGATCCAGGGACACGTGGTCCCTGGATACCGCTCCGGCCAGGGCCGATGCTGGGGGCATGAGCGATCGACGCGAACTTGCCGGCTTCCTGACGCGCAGCCGGGAGCGGTTGTCCCCGGCCGACGTGGGGCTGCCCGACGGCTCCCGGCGGCGGACCGCAGGGCTGCGGCGCGAGGAGGTCGCGCGGCTGGCCGGGATGTCGGTCGACTACTACGCGCGGCTGGAGCAGAACCGGGGCCCCAACCCGTCGCCGCAACTGCTCGCCGCGCTGGCCCGCGCGCTGCGGTTGGACCGGGACGGTCGCGATCACCTCTTCCACCTGGCCGGGCAGGTGCCGCCGGGGTGCTCGTCGGGCCGCGACGCGCACGTGCCGCCGGCGATGTTGCTGGTGCTCGATCGGCTGCACGACGTGCCGGCGCAGGTGATCTCAGATCTGGGCGACGTGCTCGCGCAGAACACGATGGCGGTCGCGTTGACGGGGCCGGGGGTCGGACGCAACATCCTGGTGCGGTGGTTCACCGAGCCGGGCTCGCGGTCGCGCTTCCGGGCGGAGGACGCCGCCGCCGTTTCCCGGACCCACGTGGCCGATCTGCGGGCCACGGTCGGGCGGCGGGGCGGTGATCCCCGGGCGGCGGCGCTGGTGGCGCAACTGTCGGCGGGGTCGGCGGAGTTCGCGAAGTTGTGGGCCGCGCACGATGTGGCGGTGCGGCGGTCGATGGACAAGACGTTCCGGCATCCGTCGATCGGCGACATCACGGTGCGGTGCCAGGTGCTGGTGGCGGCCGAGGCGGATCAGCGGCTGATCGTGTACACGGCCGAGCCGGGGAGCCGGGCGGCAGAGCAGTTGGCGCTGCTTCGGGTGGTGGGCGTGCAGACCATGACGGCCTCGGCGGAGGCGGGCATGGGGCGGGATTGAGCGGGGCGGGGCTGGGGCGGCGTGCTTCGGGGCGGGCCGGCCTCCGGCCCGGTGTCCTCAAACGCCGGACGGGCTGGGTGGGCTCGGGTCGACTGGCTGCGCTTTGGGTTTCGGGCCGGGGTTGCGCATGCGGTGTGGGCCCGCGTCGGTGTCGGCCGGCCTCCGCCCGGTGTCCTCAAACGCCGGGACGGGTTGGGTGGGCTCGGGTTGACTGGCTGCGCTTTGGGTTTCGGGCTGGGGTTGCGCATGCGGTGTGGGCCCGCGTCGGTGTCGGCCGGCCTCCGCCCGGTTGTCCTCAAACGCCGGACGGGCCGAGTGTGGCTCGGGTTGACCGGCTGCGCTCCGGGCTTCGGGTGGGGGTGGCGCGCGTGTGGTGGGCTTGTGGTTCAGCCCGTCCGGCGTTTGAGGACAACCGGGCCGGAGGCCGGCCGGGGACGGAGTTGCTTTGCTTCGGGGCCGGGGTTCGTTACTGGCCGGGTGGGTTTGGGGGGAGGGTTGGTAGGAGGGTGCGTAGGTGGGGGTGGTCTACCGTCAGGCCGGATTCGCGGGCTGCCTCGATGGTCAGGTCCGGTGGGTAGCCGTGGGAGTCGTAGAGGGTGAAGACGCTTTCCGCCGGCAGGTCGGATTCACCTGTTGCCAGGCGGCGGCGGATGGCGCGGTCGACCAGGCGCGTGCCGCGGGTGAGGACTCGGTCGAAGGACTCCTCCTCCCGCGCGGTCACCTCCTCGATCAGGGGCGCCACGAGGGTGAGTTCGGGCCAGGTCGGGCCCAGGTTGCGCACTACGCTCGCGGTGATCGGCGGCAGGATCGCGCCTTCGATGCCGAGCCGGCGGCCGTGCCGGATCGCGCGTCGCATCAGCCGGCGCAGGACGTACCCCGTGCCCTCCTTGTCCGGCCGGATGCCGTCCGCGAGCAGGAACGCGATCGCCCGCGCGTGGTCGGTGACCACCTCGAACGAGACCCGGTCGGGGTCCTCGCGGTCGACGGGGGAGTAGCCCCGACCCGCCGACTCCTCGACCACCGCGAGCGTGGGCCGCAGCAGATCGGTCTCGACCGCGCCGCCCACGTCCTGGAGGATCGCCGCGAGCCGGTCCAGCCCGAGCCCCGTGTCGACGCCGGTGCGCGGCAGTTCGCCGAGGACGGGAAAACTCCCGTCGGGCCCGCTCTCGCCGCGCACGCTGCGCATGAAGACCAGGCTCCACAACTCGACGAAGCGCTCCGAGTCCACCGCCGGTCCGCCGTCCGGCCCGAACGACGGGCCCCGGTCGTAGGTGACGTCCGAGCACGGCCCGCACGGCCCCGGCACGCCCATCGACCAGAAGTTGTCCGCCGCGCCCATCCGTTGGATCCGCGACGACGGCACGCCGACCGCGCGCCAGATCCGCTCCGACTCGTCGTCGTCCTCGTACACGGTGATCCACAACCGGTCGCGGGACAGGCCGAAGTGTTCGGTGAGCAGTTCGTACGCGAACGCGATGGTCTCCGGCTTGAAGTAGTCGCCGAAGGAGAAGTTGCCGAGCATCTCGAAGAAGGTCGAGTGCCGACGGGTGTACCCGATGTTGTCGACGTCGACGGTGCGGACGCACTTCTGGACCGAGGTCGCGCGGGGGAACTCGGGCTCGACGTCGCCCAGGAACCAGGGTTTGAACTGGTTCATCCCCGCGTTCGCCACCAGCAGGCTCGGATCGGGTGGCATCAGTGAACCGGACGGCACCGGGTGGTGTCCGCGCGCGGTGAAGAAGTCGAGAAAGGTGGAGCGGATGTGTGGAGAGAGCATGGCGCATCGGCCTTCGCGAGAGCAGCGGGCAGCGGGCGGTGGGGGTACACACCGGGGGCACACACGCCGAGCCGGGCCGAGGCGCGCTATCGCGCCCGGTTCGCCGGCCCGACGCCGGTAGCTCGCTGCTCGTGGATCTCCATGTCCCCGACGATAACGGGACGCTTCGCCCGGGTCGACGGGATATCCCGGGCTCGGGCCCGGCGAACCGGGCCTCGGGCCCGAAATCCCGGTGCGGGCCCGGCGAACCGGCTTCTCGCGCCGGTCGGCATGCCCTACCGTGCCGATCATGAGCGAGCAGCCACGCAGCGAGGCCCCGGCCGTCGACGGCGGCGACCTGCGCCCGGACATGGCCGATCGACTGCGCTCCTACTGGGGCTTCTCCGCGCAGCGCGAACGCCAGGCCGCGATCGGCCGCGCCGCGCCGCGCAAGCGGCGGCACGTCGAGGTGCAGTGCGGCAAGTGCGGCTCGACCAAGGTGAGTACGGACATCGTCGGCGACTACGTCTGCGGCTCGTGCGCCGCGCGCTGGCGACCGCCGACCGCCGCGGACGGGCCGACCTGTCCCGAGTGCGGCTCGGGCAAGGTGTCCTCGATGCCGTACGGGGACCGCAAGTGTCGGGACTGCGATCACCAGTGGCGACCCAGCTGACCTGCGGTTTCGCCGGTACGCCCTTGTTTTGTCGCGCGGTTGCCGATACCCACCGAACCCACGAGAGCACAACGATCCACGTGGGAGGCAGCGCATGGCAGGACGTCTTTTGGACCACGTCGCGGTGATCACCGGCTCGGGCGCCGGCATCGGGCGCGGGATCGCCCGGCGGCTCGCGGCCGAGGGGTGTCGGGTCCTGGTCAACGACATCCGCGCTGAGGCGGCGGAGCCGGTGGCCGCCGAGATCACCGACACGTTCGGCGTCGAGACGCTCGCGGTGGTCGCCGACGTCACGGTCAAGGCCGAGGCGGTCGGGCTGGTCGAGGCCGCGCTGTCCCGGTGGGGACGCCTCGACACGCTGGTCAACAACGCGTGGGGCGGCGGCCGGATCAACCGGATCGAGAACAAGACCGACGAACAGTTCCGGCACGGCCTGGACATGGCGATGTGGGCCGGGTGGTGGACGATGCGCGCGGCGTTCGAGCCGATGCGGGACGCGGGCGGCGGCAGCGTGATCAACATCGCCAGCCTGAACGGGGTCAACGCGCACCGCTTCACCGCCGAGTACAACGTCGGCAAGGAGGCGCTGCGCGCGCTGACCCGCTCGGCCGCGCGCGAGTGGGCGCCGCACCAGATTCGGGCCAACGTGATCTGCCCCGGGGCCAGGACCGAGGCGTTCGAGGCGTACGCGAGGGCGAACCCGGAGGCCGCCGCGGCCGCCGAGGCGCTGAATCCGATGGGGCGGATGGGCGACCCGGAGACCGACATCGGCGGCGTGGCGCTGTTCCTGGCGAGCGAGGATTCGCGCTACGTGACCGGTAACACCCTGTTCGTGGGCGGCGGGACGCACATCAACGGGTCGACGTGGGCGCCTACACCGGAGGAGGATCGGGTCGGGTAAATGTCCGAAGTAGTGGATGAATGTTGGCTATTGTCGCGGAATTTCGGTGATGCGTGCCACTCTTGCGAGTAATCGTCAAACTGACGCGTAATCGTGTTATGCTGACGACATGGACACCGCAACCACGGCATTGCTGACGGATCACTACGAGCTGACGATGCTCGAAGCCGCACTGCGCAGCGGTGCGGCGCACCGTCGTACGGTGTTCGAGGCCTTCGCCCGCCGGTTGCCGGACGGGCGCCGCTACGGCGTGACCGCCGGCACCGGGCGACTGCTCGACGCCATCGAGAACTTCCGCTTCGACGACGAGACGCTGAGCTTCCTCGACGAGGCCGGCGTGGTCGGCCGGGCGACGCTGGACTGGTTGGCCGGCTACCGCTTCACCGGCAATGTGTGGGGCTACGCCGAGGGCGAGTGCTGGTTCCCGGGCTCGCCGCTGGTGGTGGTCGAGGGCACCTTCGCCGAGGCGGTGGTGCTGGAGACGCTGATCCTGTCGATCCTCAACCACGACGCCGCGGTCGCCGCCGCCGCGTCGCGGATGACCTCGGCGGCGGCGGGGCGGCCGTGCATCGAGATGGGCTCGCGCCGTACCCACGAGGAGGCCGCGGTCGCCGCCGCGCGCGCCGCGTACATCAGCGGCTTCGCGAGCACGTCCAACCTGCGGGCGGGACAGCGGTACGGGATTCCGACCCGGGGCACCAGCGCGCACGCCTTCACGCTGCTGCACGACGACGAGCACGAGGCGTTCGCGGCGCAGGTGGCCGCGCTGGGGGCGGACACCACGCTCCTGGTGGACACCTACGACGTGGCAACCGCGGTACGGACGGCGGTCGAGGTGGCCGGGCACGAACTCGGCGCGGTCCGGCTCGACTCGGGCGACCTGCTCCTGCTCGCCCACCGGGTGCGGGCGCAGCTCGACGAACTCGGCGCGGCGAAGACCCGGATCGTGGTCACCAGCGACCTCGACGAGTACGCGATCGCCTCGCTGCGGGCGGCCCCGGTGGACGCCTACGGGGTGGGCACGCAGCTGGTCACCGGCTCGGGACACCCGACCGCGTCGCTGGTGTACAAGCTGGTCGCGCGCGCGATGAGCGACGAGCCGGACGCGCCGCTGGTGCCGGTGGCCAAGAAGTCGCCCGGCAAGCCCAGCCACGGTGGCCGCAAGAGCGCGGTGCGGCGCTACGACGCGGACGGGGTGGCCGAGGCCGAGGTGCTGCGGCCGTTCCGGGCGGACGCGGAGCCGGTGCCGGGGGAGCGGGAACTGCTGGTCCCGCTGGTGCTGGGCGGGGAGATCGTCGGGCGCGAGCCGCTGTCGGCGGCGCGGGCGCGGCACGAGCGTTCGCGTGAGGAACTGCCGCTTTCGGCTACGCAGCTCTCGCGCGGGGAACCGGTACTTCCGACGATTTACGAGTAGGCGCGAGCGGGTTCGTCGGTGGCGACGGGCCGGTCACGAGGAGGCAGGTGGCGATGACCCGGGCATTGATCGTGGTGGACGTACAGAACGACTTCTGCGAGGGCGGAAGCCTCGCCGTCGCGGGCGGCGCGGCGGTGGCCGAGGCGATCCGCCACCACGTGGCGGCCAACGCGGCCGAGCAGCCGCCGGACCCGGTCCACGCGGAGACGCCGGCGTATGCGCACATCGTGGCCACGCGGGACCACCACGTGGACCCCGGGGAGCACTTCTCGGCGACGCCGGACTACGCGCGGTCCTGGCCGGTGCACTGTGTCGCCGGGACGGAAGGGGCGCTCTTCCACCCGGCGTTCGCGTCGGCGGTCGAGTCGGGGCGGGTGGAGGAGGTCTTCTCGAAGGGCGCCCACGCCGCCGCCTACAGCGGCTTCGAGGGCGCAGCCCCCGACGGAACGTCCCTTGCCACGTGGTTGCGGGAGCGGGGGGTCACCCAGGTGGACGTGGTGGGCATCGCCACGGACCACTGCGTCCGGGCAACGGCCCTCGACGCGGTAGGCGAGGGCTTCGCCACACGGGTACTCCTGAGCCTCACGGCCGGGGTGGACCCGTCGAGCACGGCGACGGCGCTGGCGCGGCTGCGGGGGGCGGGCGTGGAACTGGTGGGCGAGCCGGTCGCGGGGTGAGGGGGGCGCGGCGGGGCGGGGCGGCCTCAAACGCCGGCCGGGCTGAGTGGCTTGGCTTTGGGGGGTGAGGCGGGGCTTGTGCGTCGGTTGGGCCGGGGGCGGCCGGGCCGGGAGCCCGGGTCTTGGAGCCACGCACGCCGGCGGCGGCCCATCACCGACTCTGACCAGCCCCGCACCGGCCGGCCGCAACCACAGGCGCAACGCACGCCGCCGACAGCCGACCCGCTCGGGAAGGCTCCGCTGCGGGACGTGTCATGGCGTGGACCTGGTGATTGTGACTCTTGTGGCGCCGCCCGTTCTGGTGGGGCCTTCCGTGTGGATTTGTACGCCGGTGCGGGGGACCTTTACGCCTGTTGTGGGGGAGGCTGCGGACCAGTATGTGGCTGTGTCGGTGAAGGTTGGGGTGCCTGGGCGGGATGGGAAGGTGCCCAGTCGGCCGAGGGTGATTGCGGAGGTTTGTTCGGATTCTGCGGTCAGGGCCGCGTCGGCGGTTTGGAAGCGGGTGGGCAGGGGTTTGCCGGTGGGGTCGCGGAGGGGGTCCGGGTGGATGTCGATCGGGAGGATCAGGCCTTCGCCCGGGTGGCGGGAGACGTCGTTGTCGGTGAACGCGGTGTCCCACAGCCAGATCAGGACGCCCTCGCCGTAGGGGAAGTGGGTGGCCACACGTTTGCCGGCGGTGAGTTGGTAGGGGCCGTCGACCAGGGCGGTGTCGGCGCCCACGTATTGGCGGTTTTCGACGATGTACCAGCGTTTTGCGCCGTTGGGGCGTGGGGGGAGCGGGATCAGCAGGGCCTGTGGGTCGCCCGTGGACTGGTTGGGGGCCAGTTGCACCACGGTTTTTTGGGTCGGGTCGACGACTCGGACGTCCAGCCAGCCGAGTTGGAGCTTGTCCCACGCGGACAGGGCGCCCGGCAGGGAGCCCGCGCCGTCCTCGTCGCCGAGGTAGGCGCCGAGGGCCATCAGTGACCAGAAGCCGGGTGGGCCGTCGGTGGAGTCGCCCTGGTCGTACAGGTCCGGCAGGCCCAGATTGTGGCCGAACTCGTGTGCGATCACGCCCAGTCCGCCGTTCTCCGGCTGCATCGTGTAGTCGCCCACCCACATCCCCGAGTCCCCGATCGGCACCCCGCCCGCCCGGTTGTCGGCCGGGCCGGTGCGGCCCACCTGGTCGGCCTCGGCGTACCAGCGGTGCGACCAGATCGCGCCGTGGCCCTGTTCGCCACCGCCCTGGGCCTTGTCCACGCCGGCGTGCACGATCTCCACGTTGTCCAGGTAGCCGTCGGGCTCGTCGAAGTTGCCGTCGCCGTCGAAGTCGTCCCGGTCCCACCGGTCGAACGAGGCGAGCCGCTCGCGGATCTGCGCGGCGCTCAGCCCCTCCGCGGCCCGCCCGTCGTACCAGACCTTCAGCGCGTCGCGCACCAGCGCCCAGACGTCCCGGCACACGTTCCTGCCGCACGCGTCGTTGCCGTAGCGCGCCTCGTTGTACGGCACCCGCACCCAGTCGGCGACCTCGCCGTCGATCGAGTAGCGCCCCGCCGACTGCCGCAGGTAGTACGACGCCAGGGACGGCGCGACCGTGCCCGGGCCGAAGAAAAGGTCCTGGTAGTGGTCGCGTTCGTAAGCCGGCCGCCACATCGTGGTGGTGTCCTGGGCCCGGTCCGGCGCGGGGATCGTGTTGTGCCGGGGGCCGGGGCGCGAGCCGTAGCGCTGTCCGTTCGGGCCGTCGAGACGATCGCCGAACTCGACCAGGATCACGAACACCCGCGACTCGGCGGGCGGTCGGGTCTCGGCGCTGCCCGCCTCCCCCGCCGGCACGGTGCGCGAGGTCAGCCCCGGGTCCTCGGTCATCGCCCGCACCGCCGCGTCGCGACGCTGTCGGCGGCGCTCGCTGAAAGGGTGCGACAGGTCGTGGTCGCGTTCGGCGAAGGCCCCGGAGTCGGCTCCCGCGACCGGGTCGTCGGGTCTCGGCGCCGCGGAGGTGGGCACCGCGGCGAGGATCGGCAGCGCGCACAGCACGGTGACGAGGGCGGGAGTGACGCGCCTGGGAATCACGAGGACGCTCCGGGGCTCGGGTGGTCCGAGATCGAGGATCACCACCCCGACCGGTCGCGGAAGGGTGCCCGGCGTCGGGACCGATAAATCCCGATCGCAATCGAATGCTTACATTGCGCGTCGCGCGCAGTAGCGTGAAACAGGGGGGCGTGCACAAAGGGGTGCAGGGGAGGTGGTGCGTCGTGGCAAGAGGAGATTTCTTCCGACTCGGCTACGGCGTATTCGTCACGATCGTCTTGACGGTCTCACTACTCGCGGCATGGGAACCGCGCACCGTGGCGGGGGCTGCCGTCGCCATGGGCATCGGGGTCGCGCTCGGCACGACGACGGCAGTACTCGGGATCCGCGCACGGCATCACTCGGCTCGGATCACGCCCCGCGGATGACCGTGGTGTGCGCGGCCTTGTCGTGCAGGCACTGGTGCCAGGGCTGATCCCAGAACTGCCACAGGACGTTGACCAGCCAGAACAGCGTGCCCAGACACGGCACGATGACCGGAAGGGTGTACACGCCGGCGCGGGTCCACGCGATCGACCCCGCGATGGGCCCGCCGTCGGCCACCCGAACCACCCGGATGCCCATCACCCGCTTGCCGAGGGTGCGGCCGAACCTGTCGAGTTGGAAGCCGTCGTAGAGGAAGTAGAGCAGCGAGAAGATCAGCCCCGACGCGAACTGCGCGCCGAACGACACGTCGTCGTAGTCGTAGTCGCTGCCGACGATCGGCCAGGAGATCAGGCCGGCGACCACGCCGACGATCAGGCTGTCGATGATCCGCGCGACCAGTCGGCGCAGCGGTCCGCCGAGCGTCGGCCCGCCGCCGTATCCGCCGCCGCCCGTGCCTGCGCCCGCGCCGTAGGTCGGCTCCTGGCCGTACGGGCCGCCCTGACCGTAGGGGTACTGACCCGTGGGGTCCTGGCCGTACGGCGGCTGCTCGGACGGATCCCGCCCGTAGGGCGGCTGTTGCCCGGTCGGGTCCTGCCCGTACGAAGGCTGGTTTCCGGCCGGCGGTTGTTGTCCGTACGGATTCCCGCGCGTCGGGTCGTTGCCGGACGGGTCGGAAGATGGCGGGGGCGGTGGGCTTCCTGTCATAAAACTGAGTAAAGCGGACAAAAGCCGACGCGAGTGTGACGCCTTGGGCCAACCCTGGCGTGTCGCGTCTGTACGGGTGACGGGGGCGGGCGAGTCGGGTGAGTGGGCACATCGGGCCGACCCGCCCGGCCCCCCGCCCGACCCCCGCCCGCCAGGTCAGTCCCGGGCGACGAACGTGCGGGCCGCCTTGTCGTGCAGCCCCTGGCGCCACGGGCGGTCGAACAGCCCCCACAGCGCGCCGAGCACGCCGACCACGAATACGCCCGGGACGTACAGGACCAGCCAGCGCCGTACCGACTGCCACAGCGTGGGGGTGTCGTGGCTGTCCAGGTCGGCCACCCGCAGGCCGAACAGGGTCTTGCCCAGCGAGCGGCCCCACTTCCAGGTGGGCAGCGCCTCGTACAGCAGCGCCGCCGCGAGCACCGTGCCGAGCACGATCGCGAGCGTGGTGCCGGTGGTGCCGTCGAGCAGCCACACCGTGGTGTCGCGACCCTCGTACCGGGCTCGGTCGATCTTGTCCCGGATGTGGTCGACCGCGTCCGGCACGATCGGGATGGCCACCGCGATGCCGGCCGCGAGCGGCACCAGCGCGTCGGCGATCCGGGCGAGCAGGCGCCGGCCCAGGTGCGCCGGCCGCCGCTCGTTGCTGCCGAACAGATCGGCCTGTACCGGCCGCCACGGCCCCGCCTCCCCACCGGCGCGCGGCGGCGGCACGGCCTCCCCCGGCGGCGTCGCCCCCCTCGCCCCACCGGTCGGTGCGGTCGGCCCCGTCGGCCCCGAACGCGGCACACCCGCCCCGCCCGGTCCCGGCTCGGCGCTCGGCGGCGCGTACATCCCGGTCGACGACATGTCGTACGGCGCGCCCGTGCTGGTGGACAACACCTCGCCGCGGATCACCCGGCCGCCCTGCCCGATCGCCTCCGGCGCGTTGGCCCGGATCGCGGAGCCACCGGCCGCGCCACCGCCCGCGCCGCCCGCCCCGCCCGCGTCGGCGGTCGAGCCGTCGGCGGGCCGGCCGGGTTCCTCGGCCGGCCGGCTGCTGTCCGGCACCCAGGCACCGCCGTCCCAGTAACGGATGTGGCCGGTGATCTCCGGGTCCGGGTACCAACCCGGTGCGGGCGCAGAGGACATGCGCGGGATTTTGCCGTACCCGAGGGGGGACGGGTACGCCCCGGGTCACATCCGGGCACGCCGGCCCCGTCGAGCCGGTTCGCCCGGGCCCTGGGCTGATGGCAGCATGGGACCCATGAGTGTCGCACCCATCGAGGTCGAGAAGCATCAGCCCGACGAGGATGTCCGGGCCGAGACCCCGTGGGTGTGCATCGTCTGGAACGACCCGATCAACCTGATGTCGTACGTCACCTACGTCTTCCAGTCCTACTTCGGCTATCCGAAGCGCAAGGCCGAGAAGCTGATGCACGACGTGCACAACAAGGGTCGGGCCGTGGTGTCGTCGGGGACGCGCGAGGAGATGGAGCGCGACACCACGGCGATGCACGGGTTCGGGCTGTGGGCGACCATCCAGCACGACAAGTGACGCCCGCGCGGTTCGCACGACCCGGCCGGGCCCTCGGGCGCCCGCCGCACCCTCTCCTCGCCCATATTCTCCGGGAGTTGCACAGCCTGTGAACGGCCTCTTCATGCGCGGACGCTCGGGACGGCCCGAGATCGTCCTGGAAGACATGCACGTGCGAGTGCTGGCCGATCTGTGCGGTCAACTGGTCGAGATGGTCTCGCCCGACGACGAGGCGGTCGATCCGCTGGCCGCCGAACTGGGCCTGACCGGACTCGGCTCGACCGAGGTGCCGGCCACTCCGGACGATCCGGCGCTGGCCCGTCTGTTGCCGGACGCCTACGCCGACGACGTGGAGGCGGCGGCCGAGTTCCGCCGGTACACCGAGACCGACCTGCGGCTGCGCAAGCGGGACAACGCGCGGATCGTGCTCGCCGACCTGGCCGAACTGGTCGACCTGACCGAACCGGCCGAGGACGACGAGGTGATGAGCGGCCGCGAGCACCGGGTGGTGCTGGACGCGGCGGGTGTGCAGGCCTGGCTCGGCACCCTCAACGACCTGCGCCTGGTGATCGGTACACGACTGGAAGTCACCGAGGACATGGAGGAGTTCGAGGCCAAGCTGGCCGACGACGACCCGCGCCGGTGGTTGTTCGCGGTGTTCCACTGGCTGGGCGGCCTCCAGGACTCGCTGCTCGGAGCGTTGTAGGCCCGCACCGGGCGCACGCACGGTGAACCGGCCATTCAGCCAAAAGGACACACCGGAACAATCGGAATACCGGTTTCCGCTCCCCATCGTTGGTAATACGGCCTCCGTACCGACGAACGGGAGCGATCATGACGGAGACCGAATCCGGATCGACCGCCTCGGCGGCCGGGCCCGGTGCGGACGCCGAGGGCTACGAGCGGGGGCTGAACGGCCGGCAGATCCAGATGATTGCCATCGGCGGGGCGATCGGCACCGGGCTGTTCCTCGGTGCGGGCGGGGCGATCGAGAAGGCCGGGCCGTCCTTGATCGCCGCCTACGCGGTGGCCGGCGTAATGATCTTCTTCGTCATGCGCGCGCTGGGCGAGCTGTTGATGTACCGCCCGGTGGCGGGCAGTTTCGCGGAATACGCGCGGGAGTTCTTCGGTCCGTTCGCCGGGTTCGTCACCGGGTGGACGTACTGGATCATGTGGGTGGTCACCGGGATGGCGGAGATCACCGCCGCGGGTGTCTACGTGCAGTACTGGTGGCCGGCGGTGCCGCAGTGGGTGACCGCGCTCGTGGTGCTGCTCGTGTTGTTCGCGGCCAACCTGATCTCGGTCAAACTGTTCGGCGAGTTCGAGTTCTGGTTCTCGATGATCAAGGTGACCGCGATCATCGGGATGATCCTGGTCGGCATCGGGGTGCTGATCTTCGGCTTCGGCGAGGCCGGCGACCAGGCGTCCGTCTCGCACATGTGGTCCGACGGCGGGTTCGCGCCCAACGGTGTCGGACAGACCCTGCTGGTGCTCCAGATCGTGATGTTCGCGTTCCTGGGCGTCGAACTGGTCGGGGTGACCGCGGGCGAGGCGCAGAACCCGGAGAAGGTGCTGCCGCGCGCGATCAACACCATCCCGTTCCGGATCGGGCTGTTCTACATCGGCGCCCTGGTGATCATCCTCTCGCTGGCGCCGTGGACCGACTTCCACGCCAAGGAGAGCCCGTTCGTACTGGTCTTCGACCGGGTGGGCATCCCCGCCGCGGCGGCGATCATCAACTTCGTGGTGCTCACCGCGGCGCTGTCCTCGTGCAACTCGGGGCTGTACTCGACCGGTCGCATGTTGCGCACGCTCGCGGTGGAGGGGCAGGCGCCGCCGCGGGTGAGCGGGCTCAGCTCGCACCGGGTGCCGGCCATGGCGATCACCGTCTCGGCGACCGTGATGGGCCTGGGGGTGCTGGTCAACGCGCTGGTCCCGGACCGGGCGTTCATGTACATCACCTCGGTGGCCACCGTCGGCGCGCTGTGGACGTGGGGCATGGTCGTCGGCTGCCAGATGCGCTACCGGCGCGCGGTGGACCGGGGACGGCTGGCCGGGCACGGCTTCCGGATGCCGGGCGCGCCGTACACGGGCTGGGCGGTGCTGGCGTTCCTGGCGATGGTGGTGGTCCTGCTCGGCTTCTCGGCGGACACCCGGATCGCGCTGTACGTGGTGCCGATCTGGGTGGTGTTCCTGGTGGTGGCGTACATCCCGGTGCGGCGCGGACACGGGGCACGGGCCTGAGCGCGGGGGCGGAGCCGGCGCCGGTCGCGCGGGCACACGGGTCGCACGAGTGCTCAGTACGCTCGGGGCATGCTCACCATCACCGCAGCCCTGCGCGATCGCATCGTCGCCCACGCCCGTGCCGACCACCCCGACGAGGCGTGTGGCGTCGTCGCCGGGCCCGAGGGCAGCGACCGCCCCGAGCGGTTCATCCCGATGCTCAACGCCGCGCGCTCGCCCACGTTCTACGAGTTCGACTCGGCCGACCTGTTCAAGCTCTACCGGGAGATGGACGACCGGGACGAGGAGCCGGTGATCGTCTACCACTCGCACACCGCGACCGAGGCGTACCCGTCGCGCACGGACGTGTCGTACGCGTCCGAGCCGAACGCGCACTACGTGCTCGTGTCCACGCGCGAGGAGGACACCTACGAGTTCCGGTCGTACCGGATCGTCGACGGCGTGATCACCGAGGAGGAGGTCAACGTGGTGGACGCCTACTGACCGGGGAACGGCGGGGGCGTCCCCACTCTCGTCCCGCCGCCGTCTCACCCGTCGATATGGGATGTTCCGGCATGCGAGATCACATCGGAGCGCCCCGGGGGAATGGCTAGCATGACCATATGCGTTATGCGGGCGTGAATACGACGGAAGCGGTGCCGGGCGGAGCCCCGGGTGCCTTCCTTGTCGCACGCCTGCACGTCGACCTGTGCCGACTCTCCAGCGCCCTCTGTCGCGCTGCGCGCGTGGGCTGATCCCGAGGTCGGATCGGCCCACCAGGCACCCAGGCAGCAGGCACGTCCCGCAGCACCGGCGCATATGAACGACCCCCCGCCCCACCGCCTCCGATGGAGCGTCGGGGGTGCGGCCCGCGTCCGGACTGCGTTCTCTCCGTTCGCGTCACAACCAGAGGAGCGCATCCATGGCCATCGAGGTCCGCATCCCGACCATCCTCCGTACCTACACCGACGGCGCGAAGGCCGTGCCCGGCAGCGGCGCCACGCTCGCCGACCTGCTGGTCGACCTGGAGGTCCGGCACCCGGGCGTGCGCGCCCGACTCGTCGAGGAGAACGGCGAACTGCGCCGCTTCGTCAACGTCTACCTCAACGACGAGGACGTGCGCTTCACCGGCGGCCTGACCACCAAGCTGGACGACGGCGACACCGTGACGATTCTTCCGGCGGTCGCCGGCGGCTCGATCTGATGCGTTACGAATCGTTGCTCGACTCGGTCGGCCGGACCCCGCTGGTCGGCCTGCCGACGTTGTCGCCGTCGCCGACCGTGCGGGTGTGGGCCAAGCTGGAGGACCGCAACCCGACCGGTTCGATCAAGGACCGCCCGGCCCTGCACATGATCGAGGCGGCCGAGCGGGACGGGCTGCTCACGCCGGGGTGCACGATCCTGGAGCCGACCTCGGGCAACACCGGCATCGCGCTGGCGATGGCGGCCAAGCTCAAGGGCTACGAGATCGTCTGCGTGATGCCGGAGAACACCTCCGAGGAGCGCCGCGAGCTGCTGCGCATGTGGGGCGCGCGGATCATCGCCTCACCTGCGGCGGGCGGGTCGAACACCGCGGTGCGGGTGGCCAAGGAGCTGGCGGCCGAGCATCCCGACTGGGTGATGTTGTACCAGTACGGGAACCCGGCCAACCCGGACGCGCACTACGCGACGACCGGCCCCGAACTGCTGGAGGACCTGCCGACGATCACCCACTTCGTGGCGGGTCTGGGTACCACCGGCACGCTGATGGGCGTCGGGCGCTACCTGCGCGAGAAGGTCCCGGGCGTGACGATCGTGGCGGCCGAGCCGCGCTACGACGACGTGGTGTACGGGCTGCGCAACCTCGACGAGGGATTCGTGCCGGAGCTGTACGACGGCGACGTGCTGACCACGCGCTACTCGGTGGGCTCCGCCGAGGCGGTCGGGCGCACTCGCGAACTGCTGGAGAAGGAAGGCATCTTCGCGGGCATCTCGACCGGCGCGGTGCTGCACGCCGCGCTGGGCATCGCGCGCAAGGCGGTCAAGGCGGGGGAGTCCGCCGACATCGCGTTCGTGATCGCGGACGGCGGGTGGAAGTACCTGTCGACCGGGATCTACACGGCCGAGTCGACCGAGGCCGCGGTGGAAGGGCTGCACGGGCAACTCTGGGCCTGAGGTTCCTGTTCGCTCTTTGTTCTTGTTCTCTGTTCTCGTATCGAGGCCGCTTCCCGCCTCCCGGTTCGCGCCGGGGGTGTGGAGGCGGCCTCGACGCGTTGGGGGGCGTGGGTGTTCAGGCGGCGGTGAGCAGCGCTTCGGCCAGGGTGCGTACGGCGGCGGCGACCCGTTCGCCCTCGCCCTGTTCGAGCAGGCGCAACACCGATCGGCTCTGCAAACCGGCGAGCAGGAGGTGGGCCTGCGTCTCGGCGTCGAGGTCGGGGCGGCGGGCGGCGAGCAGGTCGGCGATGTGTCCGTGCCAGAACCCATAGACCGGGTGTGCGGTGCGCGGGTCCTCGGCGGGGTCGGCGGCCGGTTTCGGGGTGGTGCTCGCGGCGTGGCCGAGCGCGGCCATCAGGCCCTTGTTGCGGGCGACCACGTCGACGATGGCGTCGAGGAAGGCGAGCAGGCGCTCCCCGGGCGGGGCGCCGGGGCCGAGCGGCGGCGGACCGGTGGTGACCGCCTCGGTCAGGGCGAGTGCGCGCTCCGCCATCAGGGCCTCCATCAGGCCCATCCGGGTGCCGAAGCGGTGGAACACCGTGCCCTTCCCGACGCCCGCCGCCGCGGCGACCTGCTCCATCGAGATCTGCTCCGGGCGGTGCCGGGCCAGCAGCTCCTCGGTGGCGCGCAGGATCGCGCGCCGGTTGCGGGCCGCGTCGGCACGTTCCGGGCGGTCGGTGGGGGTTTCGGGCATCGCGTTCCTCATCACTGGTCGAGGCTGGTGATCCATGGACAACTTGACCGGCGGTCCAGTACATTCAGAGTCAACTTGACCGGCGGTCCATTTTGGTGCCGGGTCGAGTATCCACCATGTTCTCCTGCCGCCCGGAGGGTCCAATGCGACGAGTCCGCTATCACGAGTACGGCGATCCGGAAGTCCTCACCGTGGAGGAGGCCGACGTGCCGACGCCCGGACCGGGACAGGTGCTGATCCGGAGCGAGGCGATCGGTGCCAACTTCGTCGACACCCGGTTCCGCCGCGGGCCCGCCGCCGGTCCGCTGTTCGGGCGGCCGTTGCCCGGGGTGCTCACCGGTGACGTGGTGGGCCGGGTCGAAGCGCTCGGCCCGGGGGTGGGCGGGCCGCCGGTCGGCGCGCGGGTGGCCGCGTTGGCGGAGGACGCGTTCGCCGACTTCGTGCTCGCCGACGCCGAGTGGGCGGTGGCGGTGCCCGACGGGCTCGACGCCGGCGCGGCGAGCGCGCTGCCGCTGGCCGCGCCGGTGGCGTTGCGGGCGGTGCGGACCGGGCGACTGGCCCCGGGCGAGACGGTGTTGGTGCACGCCGCCGCCGGGGGGATCGGCCACCTCGTCGTGCAACTGGCCAAATTGCTCGGCGCCGGTACGGTCGTCGCCGCCGTCGGGTCGGCCGCCAAGTTCGACTTCGTCCGGGCGTACGGCGCCGACTTCGCCGTCGACTACGGCGCCGCCGACTGGCCGGAGCGGGTGCGGGAGGTCGTGCCCGGTGGCGTGGACGTCGTGCTGGACTCGGTGGGCGGGGACATCCTGCGCCGCGGCTTCGACGTGGTGGCGCCGTTCGGTCGGGTCGTGGCCTACGGCGCGGCGAGCGGCGACGTGTCCGGCATCGCGCTCACCGACCTGTTCGCCCTCCGGTCCGTGGCCGGCTTCTCCCTCCTGGCCTGGCGCGCCGCCGCCCCCGAACGGGCCCGCGAGGAAGTGGCCGAACTCGCCGAACACCTGGCGTCGGGCCGGCTGCGCGTGGCGGTCCACACGACCCTCCCGCTGACCGAGGCGGTACAGGCCCACCGACTGCTGGAAGAACGCGCCCAACTCGGGCGGATCCTGCTCGTCCCCTGACGCTGCCGAAGCGGACGGTCGTCGGCTTTCCCGCCGTCCGCCGGTGCTCGGGTGGGGCGGGCGGTATGACGTCGGTTACTCCGGGGGCGTTGTGTGGGGGCGCGTGGGGGGTCTCTGCGTACTCTCGGGGGGTGGTGTTCGTATCCAGCGGCGCGCCGAGCGGGATCGTCGATCCCGGGGTCGGTGGCCCTCCCGTGGCCCGGACCGGGTTCGAGCGGTCGCCGCATGTGGCCGGTCGGCCGCTGCGGGACGTGCTCGGGGTCGCCGGCGTCGACGTGTTCGGAGCGCTCGCGTGAAACTTACCGTCGTCGGGTGTTCCGGCAGCTTTCCCGGACCGGACAGCCCCTGCTCGTGCTACCTCCTGGAGGCCGACGGGGTGCGGATCCTGGTCGATCTCGGCAACGGCGCGCTCGGCGCCCTCCAGCGCCATGCCACGCTCGGCTCGATCGACGCCGTACTGCTCAGCCACCTGCACGCCGACCACTGCCTCGACCTCGCCTGCTACTTCGTGGCCCGCAAGTACTGCCCGGCGGGGGAGTTGCCCCGGCTGGCGGTCTACGGGCCGGCCGATACGCACGAGCGGATCGCGCGCGCCTACGACGTCGAGGGCGCGATCGACAACGGGCGCATGGCCGAGGTGTTCGACTTCCGCACGGTGGTCACCGGCACCTTCGACGTGGGCCCCTTCCGGATCACCGCCGACCGCATGCCGCACCCCGTCGAGTCCTACGCGTTCCGGATCGAGGCGGGCGGGCGATCGCTGGTCTACTCCGGCGACACCGGGGTCAGCGACGACCTGGTGCGCATCTCGCGCGGCGCCGACCTGCTGCTGTGCGAGGCGTCGTTCGAGCACGGCCGAGAAGACCTGCCGCACGTGCACCTGAACGGCCGGCAGGCCGGCGAGCATGCCGAACGGGCGGGTGTGGGGCGGCTGTTGCTCACCCACATCCCGCCGTGGACCAGTCGCGAGCGCAATCTCGACGACGCCCGCAAGACCTTCAGCGGCGCCGTCGACCTGGCCCTGCCGGATGCCTCGCACACGGTCTGAACCCGGCGCCGGGCGGTCCGGACCGGCACCTGCCACGGCTTAGGCTGGAGGCATGTCACGAGTAGACGGCCGTACCCCCGAGCAGCTCCGCCCCATCGGCTTCCAGCGCAAGTGGCTCGACCACGCCGAGGGCTCGGTCCTCGTCGAGTTCGGCCGTACCCGCGTCCTGGTCGCCGCCAGCGTCACCGAGGGTGTGCCGCGCTGGCGCAAGGGCAGCGGCGAGGGCTGGGTGACCGCCGAATACTCGATGTTGCCGCGCGCCACCCACACCCGCGGCGACCGCGAGTCGGTCAAGGGCCGGATCGGCGGGCGTACCCACGAGATCTCGCGGCTGATCGGCCGCTCGCTGCGTGCGGTGATCGACACCAAGGCGCTCGGCGAGACCACCATCCACCTGGACTGCGACGTGCTCCAGGCGGACGGCGGCACCCGGACCGCGGCGATCACCGGGGCCTATGTCGCGCTCGCCGACGCGGTGGCCTGGGCGCGCGAGCACAAGCTCACCCGCAAGGGCGCCAACCCGCTGATCGGGTCGGTGGCGGCGGTCAGCGTCGGGATCATCGACGGGGTGCCGATGCTCGACCTCCCGTACGAGGAGGACGTGCGGGCCGAGACCGACATGAACATCGTCTGCACGGGGGACGGGCGCTTCGTCGAGGTGCAGGGCACCGCGGAGAAGGAGCCTTTCGATCGGGCGCTGCTCAACAATCTGCTGGACCTGGGCGCCCGAGGCTGCGCGGAACTGACGGGGCTTCAGCAGCGCGCCCTGGAGGGCTGAGCGACCGAGCGGCGGAGCCCCCGGGGCCGCGGGGCCCAGACCTCGGGTCCCGGGGCCTGCGGGGAGGCAATGGCGGTGCCCTGAGAGGGTGTTCCCGGCATACCGTGGCAAACGGTGGTCACGCGCCGGTTGCGAGTGTCACGTACACGCAACCGACACGCACCGGGTGTGCGACCGTCGGCCCGGCGCGGCCCCGGACACCAGTACGGTCATGGCACCTGGTCATCCCGATCAGCGGCAGCCACGACCGGGCCCGACGGCCCGTCTCTGACGAGGAGCACCATGTTCCGCGCCACGTACCGTCCGCGCCGGGTCCTGCGCGTTACGATCGCCGCCACCGCCATGGCGGGCGCGTTGTTCGCCACCGCCGCGTGCAGCGAGGCGCAGAAGGCGATCTCGTGTGCCGAACTGGCCATGAACCTCACCAACGATGTCTCCGATCTCGGCAAGGTGCTGAACGACCCGCCCGCCGCCCGCAAGGCGCTCGACAACCTCCAGAAGACCTTGAACGACAAGACCAAGGACCTGGACTCCGACGACGCGAAGAACGCCGCGAACGGCCTGGGCGACGTGATCACCCAGCTCAGCACGAAGGCAGCCAA
Organism: Embleya australiensis; assembly: GCF_051903075.1. NCBI lineage: Bacteria > Bacillati > Actinomycetota > Actinomycetes > Kitasatosporales > Streptomycetaceae > Embleya > Embleya australiensis. Next base: position 2,740,939 of record NZ_CP182422.1, on the reverse strand, counting down.
CGGCGGCAACCTCAGCGCGAGCGACGTGCAGCCGCTGATCAACGGCGCGAAGAACCTGACCACGATCTGCGTCAAGTAGCTCGCGCCGCGGCGCGCTCGCGATCGTCCGCGCCGAGGCGCAGGATGGAAGTGGTGACCTCCGAAGGAGATGATCCACCATGCTCGCTGTGCGATCGATCAACGAAGCCGACGAGAGCCGCGACATACCGCACGGTCACCTGGACGTGGTCAGTCTGGAAGGTGTCGATTTCGGCGTTGCCCGATTCGAGCCGGGCTGGCGATGGTCGCAGGACGTCGGGCCCATCGCCGGGACCGACACTTGCCAGTTCCACCACAACGGTTACGTCGCCCAGGGACACATGCACATCCGCATGGACGACGGTGAGGAGAAGGACCTGACGGCGGGCGACGTCTTCGTCTGCGACCCCGGCCACGACGCGTGGGTCGTCGGCGACGAGGCCGCGCTGGTCTTCGACTTCGCCGGCAATATCCACGACTACGCCAAGTAGTCGCGCTCACCGACGAAGCGGCGATCCGGGCGCCCGCGCCCGGACGGGGTGACGCGCACGCCCGGTTCGGCCGGTGGCGAGCGGCGACCCTAGGCTTTGCGCCATGAGCCGTCTCGTACTCGCCACGCGCAATGCCAACAAGGTCGTCGAACTCCGGCAGGTCCTCGCGGACGTCGGACTCGACGTCGAACTCGTCGGGATGGACGCCTACCCCGACGTGCCCGACGTGCCCGAGACGGGGCTCACCTTCGCGGCCAACGCGCTGCTCAAGGCGCACGCCATCGCGCGGGCCACCGGGCTCCCGGCGATCGCCGACGACTCGGGCCTGTGCGTGGCCGCGCTCAACGGGATGCCCGGGATCTTCTCCGCCCGCTGGGCCGGTACGCACGGCGACGACTCGGCCAACCTGCGGCTGCTGCTCGCCCAACTGTCCGACATCGCCGACGAACACCGCGAGGCGTGGTTCGCGTGCGCGGCGGCGCTCGCGCTGCCCGACGGCACCGAGCGGGTGGTCGAGGGCCGGTTCGAGGGCACGCTGACCCGCGAGCCGCGCGGCACCGGCGGCTTCGGCTACGACCCGATCCTTCGGGTGGCCGGCGACACCCGCACCGCCGCCGAGTTGACCGCCGCCGAGAAGAACGCGATCAGCCACCGGGGCAAGGCGTTTCGCGCACTGGCCCCGATCGTGGCCGAGCTGATCGGCTGACCACCGCACCCGGCTGCCCGTGCCCGCATCCGCCCGTCCCTGCCGGGATTCGGCAAGGTTGGTAGCGTCTTCGTGCCGGATTTCCGGCAGCGAAGCGGGGCTACGGGGTACGGGGGAAAAAGGCGTGAAGAGCGACGACGGGATATCCGCCGAGTTCCTGCACGACTGGGCCGAACTGCTCGGCGAGATCTCGACCACGGGGCGGTTGTTGCGGCGCGCCGAGTTGGACGTGCTGGCCGACCTCGGCGAGCGGGCGGCGGAGGCCGGACACCACTGGCGCGCGCTGGTCGACCTGTACCTGCGCGAGACCCGCCGGGTGTGGACCACGCTGCCGGGCATCGCCCGCGCGGGCAGCGTGGGCGAGGCGGCCCGGGCGGGCGAGGCGGTGCTGACCGCGTCGGAGGCGGCGATCACCGCGCTGGGCGCCGGCCACGAGCGGGCCCAGCGGTTGGCGGTCCGCCAGGAGGAAGCCGCCCGCCGCGAGTTCATCGACGACCTGCTGTACGGCCGCAGCGATCCGGGCCGACTCGCCGAGCGCGCCGAGCGGTTCGGGCTGCGGCTGGCCCGCGCGCACGCGGTCGCGGTGGCGGTGGGCGAGGTGTCGTACGACGAGGCGCACCCGCTGGTCCGCCGGGTCGAGCGCGAGCTGATCGGTCGATTCGGCGAACGCGACGTGCTGCTGACCACCAAGGGCGGCCGACTGGTGTGCATCGCGCCGGACGACGAACGGCCGGTGCTCGCCGCCTTCGCCAAGCACGCGACCTGGTCGGGCGGTGGCCGGGAGAGCGCTGATCGGGTCGCCCTGGGCCGATCGCACTCGGGTGCGGGCGGGGTCGTGCTGTCCTACGAGGAGGCGCTGGGCGCGCTCGACCTGGCCGAGCGGCTGGACCTGCCGGGCCCGGTGCTCGACGCCGCCGATCTGCTGGTCTTCCCGGTACTGCTGCGCGACCGGGCGGCGATGGCCGATCTGGTGCGCACCGCGCTCGGCCCGCTGGTGCACGCGCGCGGCGGCGCGGCCCCGCTCCTGGAGACGATCACGGCCTGCGCGGCGGCGGGCTACGTCAACGCCGAGGCCGCCCGCCGGCTGCGGATCAGCGTACGCACGCTCTCCTATCGGCTGGAGCGGATCCGGACGCTGACCGGATACGACCCGGGCGACGCGTTGCAGCGCTACACCCTGGAGACCGCCGCGCTCGGCGCCCGCGTCCTGGGCTGGCCGGGTACCCCCCTTTGACCGGGCTTTCCCCGGGTCGCGGATCGGACGTCAAGGAGCCATCAACACTGCCGGCTTCCGGCAATGCGCGCGGGTCCGCGACGGTGCCACCATGACGGCGCACGACAGGCCGAGGGGGTGGGACGGTGGGGGATTTCGTGCGGGCGGCACTGGCGTTTCCCGCCGTCCTGTTCAGCTTCGCGCTCGTCGTGGTGGCGGCCTACTGGCTGCTGGTGTTGATCGGCGGTGTCGCCGTGGGCCATGGCGGCCCCGGGGGTGGTCATCATGGCGGGCACTGGGCCCACGGGGGTCATGACGGTCACGGGGGCCATGGGGACCACGGCCCGGGCGACACCGCCGGTGTCCCGGTCACGGTGACGATCTCGTTCGCGATCGCCGTGACCTGGTTCTGCTGCCTGGTCGGTACCGCGCTGACCGAGCGGTGGTGGCTGCGCGCCGCGGCGCTCCCCGCGGCGCTCGGTGCCGGATGGTTGGCCGCGCGCCTCGCGCGGGCCCTGGGCCACCGCTTCCTGAAGCCCGAACGGCCCTCCCTGCGGGCCGACTTCGTCGGTCGTACCTGTCTGATCCGGACCGGTCGGGTGGGCCACGACTTCGGTCAGGCCGAGGTCCGGGCCGAGGACGGCTCGACCGCGCTCCTCCAGGTCCGTACCGACGAGAGTGGGCTGGTCTCCGGCAACACCGCGTTGATCTTCGACTACGACGTCGCCGGCGAGTTCTTCCGGGTCACCCGCTTCGACAGCGCGCTGGACCCGGACCGCGTCACCGGCTGATCCCCTCCGTGTTCCCGGCCGGCCCGAGCCGGTCCACGGGCACGCGCCCGCCCGCCTTCCACTCCGCCCGCCCTCCGCCGCGCGCCTTTGCCCGCGCGGTCACCAACGTCCCGTTCGACCAGGGGATTTCACTGATGGATGCCATCACCGTGGGCATCGGCGTGCTCGTCGCCGTCGTCCTGCTCGTCGTGCTCGTCGTCTTCCTCGCCGTGACCCGGCTCTACCGCAAGGTCTCGCAGGGCCAGGCCCTGATCATCTCCAAGGCCAACACGGTCGACGTCACCTTCACCGGCGCCGTGGTGCTGCCGGTGCTGCATCGGGCCGAGACCATGGACATCTCGGTGAAGACGATCGAGATCCGCCGGACCGGGCGCGAGGGGCTGATCTGTCGGGACAACATCCGGGCGGACATCCACATCTACTTCTTCGTCCGGGTCAACAAGACCGTCGAGGACGTGATCAAGGTGGCCCAGGCGATCGGTGCGGACCGGGCCAGCGACCGGGCGGCGATCCAGGACTTCTTCGCGGCCAAGTTCGCCGAGGCACTCAAGACGGTCGGCAAACAACTCGACTTCGTCGACCTGTACACCAAGCGTGAGGAGTTCCGGGACCGGATCCTCGCGGTGATCGGCACCGACCTCAACGGCTACCACCTCGACGACGCCGCGATCGACTTCCTCGAACAGACCCCGATGAGCCAACTCGACGCCGCGAACATCCTGGACGCCCAGGGCATTCGCAAGATCACCGAGCTGACCACCATCGAGCACGTGCGCACCAACGAGTACCAGCGCACCGAGGAGAAGGAGATGACCCGGCAAAACGTCGAGGCCCGCGAGACGGTGCTCGAACTGGAGCGCCGCCAGGCCGACGCGGAGATCAAGCAGCGCCGCGAGATCGAGATCAGCCGCGCCCGCGAGGAGGCGGAGACCTCCCGGGTGCAGGCCGAGGAGCGGCTGCGCGCGCAGTCGGCGCACATGAAGACCGAGGAAGCGCTCGGGATCCAGAACGAGAACCGGGAGCGCGAGGTCGCCGTCGCGCAGAAGAACCGCGAGCGGGTGATCGCGGTGGAGAACGAGCGGATCGAGAAGGACCGCCTCCTGGAGGTGATCGCCCGCGAGCGGGAGACCCAGCTGCGCCGGATCGCCGGCGACAAGGAGGTCGAGGCGGAGAAGCGGGACATCGCCGAGGTGATCCGCGAGCGGATCGCGGTCGAGCGCACGGTGGCCGCGCAGGAGGAGGAGATCAAGAAGCTGCGGATGGTCGAGGAGGCCGAACGCGAGCGGCAGGCGCAGATCATCCACGCCGAGGCCGAGGCCCAGGGACGGCTGGTCAAGGACATCAAGGCGGCCGAGGCCGCCGAGCAGTCGGCCGGGCACCGCGCGGCCGAGCAGCTCACCATGGCCGAGGCCCGGCGCAAGTCGGCCGAACTGGACACCCAGGCCGCGATCCGCGCCGCCGAGGGCAAGCGGGCCGAGGCCGCCGCGGTGGGCCTGGCCGAGGCCGAGGTGACCGAGCGGATGGCCGAGGCGGTGTCCAAGCGGGGCCATGCCGAGGCCGCGGTGACCCGCGAGAAGGCGCTGGCGAGTGCCGACGGGCTGCGCGAGCGGCTGAAGGGCGAGGCCGAGGGCCTGACCGAGAAGGCCGCCGCGATGGCCGCGCTCGACGAGTCCAGCCGGGTGCACGAGGAGTACCGACTGCGTCTGGAGGCGGAGAAGGAGATCCGGCTCGCCGGCCTGGAGGTGAACCGGCAGATCGCCGAGGCGCAGGCCACCGTGCTGGCCACCGGCCTGGAGAACGCCAAGATCGACATCGTCGGCGGGGACAGCATGTTCTTCGACCGGATCATGGGCGCGATGGCCGCCGGGAAGAGCGTGGACGCCTTCGTCGACCGCTCCGACACCGTGCGCACGATGGCCGCCTCCTGGCTGGACCCGAACGGCTCGACGTTCGTCGACGACCTCGGCGCGCTGGCCGCGGGCCTGGGCTCGGGCGGCGTGCGCGACCTGACCCTCGCGGGCGCGCTCGGCGCGCTGATCGCCGGCGGCGGACCGCAGTCGGCCACCCTCCAGGGCCTGCTGGACGCGGTCCGCGCCGGCGGACTGGGCGAGACCCGGCTCGCCGACCTGACCGCCCCGCCCCGGCTCAACGGCCTGGCCAAGTAGCGGGGACCGCGCGATCACCGTGCCGGACAAGGGAGTTGACCCGAACGTGAGCGTCCAGGCGGGCGGCCCGGAGGCCGAGCCCGGGACCCATGAGGTGCCGGGCGCCTCGCAGGCCGAGCCCGGGACCTACGAGGTGCTGCGCGACCGACTGCTCGCCGCCGCCCGCGAACTGGGCGCGCGGGCGCGGGAGTTGAACGAGCGCCGGGTGCGCACCTACGGCGGGGGCGCGCCGGCGCTGACCGGCACCCACCGACTGCACACCGAACGGGCCGTGGTGGCCCGGGACATCGTCCAGGTCGGCGGCCTGCTCCTGGCCGGCTGGAACACCGACGGCGGGTCGGGCGAGGAGGTGGGGCCCGCCGACGTGTTCGCGCTGTACCGGCGCACCCCGGAGGGCTTCGTGGCCGCCCCGACCGACGCCGTCCCGGGCCTGCTCGACGACGCCCGTTTCCGGCAGGACTTCACCGAGCTGTACCGCTACTTCCGGGACACCCGGCTGCTGCAACTGCGCGACACCGGGACGCACCTGCTCGCGGTCTTCCGGGTCGGCGAACGCCTCACCGACATCCGGGTGTTGCGCTGGCGACTGGCCCCCGACGGCACTCCCGCCTACCTCGACGCGCAGGGCGAGCGCGAGCACGTCTTCCCGGACGCGTACGACTTCGCCTGGACCGAGAGCACCCGCGCCGACCACGTCCCGGGCCGGCACCCGCACATCGCGATCGCCGACACGCTGTACCTGGCCACGTCGGGCGGGCGGCTCGTGGTCAAGGTCGAGAACGACACCGAGACCGCCGAGGGCGTCTACGCGGAACCCGTCGACGACCCGCTCCAGTCGTTGGCCGACGCCGAGGTCGCGCACGCCCGGGTCGGACCGCTGCTGCTGGTCCGGGTGCGCCCGTACAACGAGAGCGACCCGCGCCACCTGGTGTACAACACGCGCACCGCCGAGGTGCGCCGCCTCGACGGCATCGCGGCGGCCTGCCGGCGCCTGCCCGACGACCAGGGCATCGTCTTCTCCGGCGGCTATCACCCGAGCACGGGCGGCGCGCGCACCTTCGACATCGACACCACCGACGCCGAGTTCGAGGCGACGGTGCGCTCGCCCAACGGCGAGGACGTGCTGTACGTGTTCCACGCCCGGGCCGAGGGCCGGGTCACGCTGCTGTCCTACAACGTGATCCGCGAGGAGGCCGCCGCGCCGATCGTCGGGCACGGCCGGGCGTTCTTCGCGGACGGCACGATGGCGATCCTGCGGGTCCTCGACCCCGAACCCACCCGCACGCACACCGTCCAGGTGTGGGACACGCCGTACACCTCGGACGCGTACGCGGCGGCGCGCCCGCCGGGCACCGGCCCACTGGCCCGGATCGGCAACCCGGAACTGGTCCGCGGCATCGCCGCCTGCCTCGGGATCGCCGCGATGGCCGAGGAGACGGCGCCCACGACCGCCGTCTTCACCGCGATCACCGCCGCCGCGGCCCGGGTCGAGGACACCCACCACTGGCTCGGCGACCCCGAACTCGGGTCCCTTGCCGCACCCTTGGCCACCGTGCGCGGCGCCGCGGCGGAGGTCGTCGAGGAGTTCCGCCGGGTCCTGGATCTGCGCCGGATCGCCGCCGACACGCTCGCCGAGGCGGTCGCGAGCACCACCGCGCTGACCCGGCGGGTGCGCGGCGAGGTGTCGGACAGCGCCGGCGCCTGCGTCCGGCAGCTCGGCGAACTGCGGCACGCGCAGGGCCGGTTGGCAAGCCTGCGGGACATCCGCTACCTGGACGCGGACGCGCTCGCCGAGGCGGATGCCGCGCTGGTCGCGGCACTGGCCGAGGCGGGCCGGCGGGCGGTGGCGTTCCTGGCCGACGACGACGCCTTCGTGGCCACCCACCGGATCGTCGACGAGCTGACCGCCGAGGCCGCCGCGTCGGCCACCGTGGCCGAGGCGGGCGCGCTGACCGCCCGGATCGAGGAACAGGCCGACGGGCTGCGCGTGGTCACCGAGGTGATCGGCACCCTCGACGGCACCGACGCCGGCGTGCGCACCACGATCCTGACCCGGATCGGCGAGGTCCTGGGCGGGGTCAACCGGGCCCGCGCGACCCTGGACGCGCGCCGCCGCGACCTGCTCGACGCCGAGCAGCGCGCCGAGTTCGCCGCCGAGATGGCGCTGTTGGAGCAGACCGTGGTCGGCGCGCTGGCCGCCGCCGAGACGCCCGAGGAGTGCGACGAACACCTGGCCCGGCTGCTGGCCCGGATCGAGGACCTGGAGGCCGGGTTCGGCGCGCTCGACGAGCACCTGGCCCGGATCGGCGCCGAACGCGAGCGCATCCACGACGCGTTCTCCGCCCGCAAGCAGGCCCGACTCGACGAGCGGGCCCGGCACGGCAGCCGCCTCGCCGACTCCGCACAGCGCGTCCTGACCACCATCGCCCGCCGGATCACCACCCTCGCGAGCATCGACGAGATCAACACCTGGTTCGCCTCCGACGCCCTGGTCGGCAAGGTCCGCTCGACCGCCGGCGAACTGCGCCGCCTCGGCGACCCGGTCCGCGCCGGCGAGTTGGAGGGCCGGCTCACCGCGGCCCGCCAGGAGGCCGTCCGGTCCCTGCGCGACCGGGCCGAGCTGTACGACGCGGCGGGCACCGTACGGCTCGGCCGGCACCGGTTCGCGGTGCACGACGGCCCGATCGAGTTGACCCTGGTCCCGCACGGGGACACCCTCGCGTTCGCGATCACCGGCACCGACTACCGCGAGGTGGTGCGCGAGCCGCTGCCCGCCGCCCATCGGGTCTTCCACGACCAGCCGCTGGGGTCCGAGTCGCCGCAGGTCTACCGGGCCGAATACCTCGCGGCGGTGGTGCTCGCGGAGACCGAGGGCCGCCCGATCGACGCGCTGCCGGCCGACGAACTGCTCGCCGAGGTGCGCCGGATCGCGCTGTCCCGCCCCGGCGAGGGCTACGACCGGGGGGTGCACGATCGGGACGCCGCCGCGCTGCTCGCGGCCGTACTGCGCCTGAGCGCCGGGGCCGGGCTGCTGCGGTTCGCGCCGGAGGTACGGGCCGCGGCCCAGCTGTACTGGGCGCACGGCGTCGCCGCCGACGCCCGGCAACCCTGGACGACCCGGGCCCAGTCGCTCGGCCGGGCCAGGGACACCTTCGGCCCGATCCCCGCCGTCGCCGACCTGGCCGCCGAACTCGGCGAGCGGGCAACCGGGTTCCTGGCCGAGGCGCTGGCCCCGCCCACCGCGCCGGGCACCACGATCGGCGCCTACCTGTTCGAGGAACTCGCCGCCGGCGGCCCGCGCTTCGCCACCGGCGCGGTCGCCCGCACGCTCCTGGCCGGCTTCCGCGCCTCGCTCGGCGGCGACGACGCCCCGGCGGCCAAGGACTTCGCCGAGGACCTGCGTGCCCTCGATGGCGACCTGGCCGCCCGACACCAGCTCGTCGGCGCCTGGCTCGGCGCCTACGCCGCCCGCCTCGACACCGACCCGCCCCCGGAGTTGGCCGAGGCGATCGCCGTCGAGGTGTGCGGGGCGGCGCTGGAGCGACACCACGTCGACGCCCCGACCTCCGCCACCGTCACCGGTCTGCTCGGCGCCCACCCGCGGGTGGCGAGCGGCGGCACGCTGGACCTGCGGCTGGACGAATTCCTGGCACGCACCGACGAGTTCCGCCGCACCCGGGTGCCCGCGTACCGGGCGTACCAGCGTCGGCGCGCCGAACTGCTGGCAGCCGCCCGCGAGCGGCTGCGGCTCGACGCGCACACCCCCCGGGTGATGTCGGCGTTCGTCCGCAACCGGCTGATCGACGAGGTCTACCTGCCGCTGATCGGCGACAACCTGGCCAAACAGCTGGGCGCCGCGGGGCCGGACCGGCGCACGGACAGTCAGGGGCTGCTGCTCCTGCTGTCCCCGCCGGGTTACGGCAAGACCACGCTGATGGAGTACGTCGCCGCCCGACTGGGCCTGCTCTTCGTCCGGATCGACGGCCCCGCGCTCGGCGCGCGCACCACGTCCCTGGACCCGGCCGCCGCGCCGGACGCCGCCGCGCGGCGCGAGGTGGAGAAGATCGGGTTCGCCCTGGAGCTGGGCGCCAACGTGCTGCTGCACGTGGACGACATCCAGCACGTCTCGCCCGAACTGCTGCAGAAATTCGTCTCGTTGTGCGACGCGCAGCGGCGGATCGAGGGCGTGCGCGACGGCGAGTCGCGCAGCTACGACCTGCGCGGGAAACGTTTCGCGGTGTGCATGGCCGGCAACCCGTACACCGAGTCCGGCGCGCGTTTTCGGGTCCCGGACATGCTGGCCAACCGGGCCGACGTGTGGAACCTGGGCGAAGTACTCGGCGGGCGAGAGGAGTTGTTCGCGCTCAGCCACATCGAGAACGCGCTGACCGCCAACCCGGTCCTGGCCCCGATCGCCGGGCGTGACCGGGCCGATCTGGACCTGCTGATCCGGCTGGCCCGGGGTGATGGCACCGCGCGCCCGGATCGACTCGCGCACCCGTACGACGCGACCGAACTGGACCGCATCCTGGCCGTGTTGCGCCGACTGCTGCACGTGGTGGAGACGGTGCTCGCGGCGAACCGGGCCTACATCGCCTCGGCCGCGCAGTCCGAGGCGGCGCGCACCGAACCGCCGTTCCGGTTGCAGGGCTCGTATCGGGACACCAACAAGCTGGCCGAGCGCATCCTGCCGGTCCTGGACGAGGCGGAGGTGGAACGGCTGTTGGACGACCACTACGCGGCGGAGGCGCAGACGCTGACCACCGACGCGGAGGCCAACCTGCTCAAGCTCGCCGAACTGCGCGGCCGGTCGACCCCCGAGCAGCGGGCGCGGTGGGCGGAGGTGAAGCGGGCCTACCTGGCGGCGCGCGGCTGAGCGGAGGCGGACTCCGGCGCGGCCTCGGCGGCCTGCGTCGGCTGCTCCGGGATCCACGCGGCGGTGAGCACGCCGTGTTGGGTCCACCCCAACGTGCGGTACAGCTCCCGCCCGGCGGCGGTGGCGACCAGGACCCCTGTCCGGGCGCCGCGCGCGGCGGCGGCGTCGGCGAGCACGGTCATCACCACGCTGCCCAGGCCGCGCCGGCGGTGCGCGGGGTCGGTGTGGATCTGGTCGGCCACCGCGGTGTCCCCGGTGACCCCGATCCGGCCGTGGGCCGCGACCGCGCCGTCGGCGGCGAGCAGCCGGCCGAAGGTGGTTTCGTCCCGGGTCTCGACCTCGATCGTGTAGCCGGCCGGCGCCGCCACCGGTTGCCGGCGCAGCGGTCCGGTCATCGGGTACTCCGGCTCGCCCACGGTCCACGCGGGGGTGAGCGCGGGCCGTACCCGCTCGACGGGCGCGAGGGTCTTGATCCAGGTGCCGGGCTCGGTCCGGGTCCGGACCACCTCGGCGGGACGCTCCGGGTCGAAGAACACGTAGCGCACCCGATGCCCCGGCAGTCCGACGTCGAGCCGGTACCCGCCGTCCACCGCGACCGGCGCCGGCACCGCCCGAGCCACCGCCCACCCACCGACCCAGGCCCGGATCAGCTCTGCGTCGGACATGACCCGTTCCCGATCGGCGGTGCTCACGACAACTCCCCATACGGCGGCGACACGAACCGATCAAGCTTATTGCAAGGTGTGTGCAACAAGCCTTCGGGTTTCTCGCCGCCGGGACGCTGACGCTTCGTCACACAACGGTAAGCAGGCGATTCGTCCGCCGGCCGGGTCGGAGCGTCAGGATGAGGGGAGGCGGATTTCGAGCGTGAGGTGGGCGTGGTGCGGCGTGCCGGCGAGATCAGGGCCGCGGTGGTCGGCGTGGTGTCGGCCGCGGTCGCGGTGGGGGTGGCCGAGGCGGTCGCGGCGTTCGTCCGGCCGGAGGCCACGCCGTTCGTGACGATCAGCGGGGCGATCACCGACCGGGCACCGACCGGGCCGCGCGAGTGGGCGATCCGTACCTTCGGGACCGGCGACAAGGCGTTCCTGCTGACCGTGATCGCCGTGCTGCTCGCGCTGTTCGCGGCCGGCCTCGGGGTGCTCGCCGCCCGTCGGCTCCGCTACGGCGTCGCCGGGGTCCTGGCGCTCGGTGGCTTCGCCGTGTGGACCGCCGCCGACCGGCCCTCGTACCGCGCCGCCGACCTGGCGCCGACACTGGTCGGCACGCTGTTCGGGGTGCTCGCGCTGGTCCTGCTCACCCGCCCCGACCTGGTCGACCGCCGGCCGCTCGCCCGCCCGCTGCCGGTCGCGCCCGAGGACGACGCGGCCGAACCGGCTCCGGACACCGCGCGCCGCACCGTACTCGTGGTCGGCGCCGCCGCCGCGGCCGCGCTGGCCGGGTTCGGCGGCCGGATGCTCCAGCACGCCCGCTTCAACGCGGAGAAGTCCCGGGCCGGCGTCGCGGGCACGCTGCCCCGGCCGATCAGCGCGGCGGCCCCGGCGGGCCCCGGCTTCGTCGCCCCGTACCTGACCCCGAACGCGGACTTCTACCGGATCGACACCGCGTTCACCGTGCCGCAACTGCGCGCCGAGGACTGGGAACTGCGCATCCACGGCATGGTCGACCGGGAGATCCGGCTGAGCTACGAACAACTGCGGGACCGCTTCCCGATCGAGCGGGACATCACCCTCGCCTGCGTCTCCAACGACGTCGGCGGCGACCTGATCGGCAACGCCCGGTGGCTGGGCACCCCGCTGGCCGACCTGCTGCGCGAGGCGGGCGTGCGGCCCGGCGCCGACCAGATCGTCTCGCGTTCGCCGGACGGGATGACCATCGGCACCCCGTTGCGCGAGGTGATGGACGGGCGCGACGCGATGCTGGCGTACGCGATGAACGGCGAGCCGCTGCCGATCAAGCACGGCTTCCCGGTCCGGATGGTGGTGCCGGGCCTGTACGGGTACGTGTCCGCGTGCAAGTGGATCGTGGACATCGAGGTGACCCGGTTCGCCGCGTTCAGCGCCTACTGGGTCCGGCTCGGCTGGGCCCGCGAGGCCCCGATCAAGACCCAGTCGCGGCTGGACACCCCCCGCGACGCGGCGGTCCTGCGCGCCGGCCCCGTCCCGGTCGCCGGCGTCGCCTGGGCCCAGCACCGGGGCATCACCGCAGTGGAGATCCGGGTCGACGACGGCCCCTGGCAAGCCGCCGAACTCGCCCCGCAGACCACCACCGACACGTGGCGCCAGTACCGGTGGACGTGGGACGCCACTCCGGGCCGGCACACCCTGCGGGTACGCGCCACGGACGGCACCGGCGCGGTCCAGACCGACAAGTCGGCCGACGTGATCCCCGACGGTGCCACCGGCCACCACCACATCGAGGTCACGGTCCGCTGAGCGGTGGACCGAGCCGAGGGCGGGCCGAGCCTCGGGCCCACCAACCCGAGGGCCCGCCGAGCCGAGGCGCACGCCCGGCCCGGCGGCCTCCACCGCCGGGCGGCGCGCCCCTCACTCCTCGATCAGCCCCCAAGCCTTCGCGATCAACTCGTACGACCGGATCCGCGCGTCGTGCCCGTACACGTTGCTGACCACCATCAACTCGTCCACCTGCGTGCGCTCGCGCAACTCCCGCATGCCCGCGCGCACGTCGGCCAGGTCCCCGCTGATGTGCTGCCGCTGGTAGCTCTCCACGAACTCGCGCTCGGCCGGCGTCCACGGATACGCCTCGGCCTCCTCCGGCGACGGGATGCGCCCGGGGTTGCCGCTGCGCAGCTTCAGCATCGACAACGCCTGGGACAACGCGAGCCGCTTGGCCTGCTCCCGGGTGTCGGCCGCGATCACCCCGGCCGCGATCATCGCGTACGGCTCCTTGAGCGACGCCGACGGCTGGAACGACTCGCGGTACAGCTCCAGCGCGGGCAGCGTGTGCTGTCCGCTGAAGTGGTGCGCGAAGGCGAACGGCAGACCCAGGATCCCGGCCAGCTGCGCGCTGTAACCGCTCGACCCGAGCAGCCACACCGGTGCCTCCGCGGTGGCGAACTCGCCGCCCGCCTCGATTCCGGACGCGGGACCCGGCACGGCGTGCATCCGCGCGTACGGGTGCTCCTCGGCGAAGCGCCCGGTGACGAAGCCGATCAGCTCGCCGAGCGCCTGCGGAAACTCGTCCACCGACTCGGCGCCGCCGCCGCGCCGCAGGGCGCGCATGGTGACCTGGTCGGTGCCCGGGGCCCGGCCGATGCCGATGTCGATCCGGCCCGGGTGCAGCGCCTGTAGGGTGCCGAACTGCTCGGCCACCACGAGCGGCGCGTAGTTGGGCAACATCACCCCGCCCGAACCCAGGCGCAGCGTGGTGGTGTGCGCGGCCAGGTGCGCGAGCAGCACTGGCGGGGACGAACTGGCGATGCCGGGCATGTTGTGGTGCTCCGCCACCCAGAACCGATGGAAGCCCCACTGTTCGGTCCGCTTCGCCAACTCGGTACTCGTCCGTAGCGCCTCGGTCGCCGAATATCCCGTCCCGACCGGTGCCAGGTCCAATACCGACAGCTTTACCGCGTCCACTCCGCGTCCCTCTCTCCGGCCCGCTCTCGGCCGTCACTCGGCCCGTTCCCGGCCGCATTCCGGCCCGTGTCCCGCTCCGCCCGCCGCTCCGCACGCAGGCGTATTCGTGCTTTGAGGTGCAACCGCCGTACACCCCGTGCTGTTCCGCCGGCCAGGCGTGCCGGAGAGCACATCGGGCATAAGGAGCAATCGGACCCGACCCACGCACGACCCGAGACCACGAAAGGGATATCGGCGATGACCGAACGCCCCACGACCACGACCGACGCGGGCATCCCCGCCCCGAGCGACGAGTTCTCGCTCTCCGTCGGACCCAACGGTCCGCTGCTGCTCCAGGACCACTACGTCATCCAGAAGATGGCCCAGTTCAATCGAGAGCGGGTGCCGGAGCGGGTGGTGCACGCCAAGGGTGGCGGTGCCCACGGCGTGTTTCGGGTCACCCAGGACGTGAGCCGGTTCACCAAGGCGGATCTGTTCCAGCCGGGTCGCGAGACCCCGATGTTCATCCGCTTCTCCACGGTCGCCGGCGAACTCGGCTTCCCGGACACCGTGCGCGACCCGCGCGGATTCGCGATCAAGTTCTACACCCGGCACGGGAACTACGACCTGGTCGGCAACAACACGCCGATCTTCTTCATCCGGGATCCGAGCAAGTTCTCCGACTTCATCCACTCGCAGAAGCGCCGTTCGGACACCCACCTGCACGATCACGACATGCAGTGGGACTTCTGGACGCTCTCGCCGGAGTCGGCGCACCAGGTGATGTTCCTGATGTCCGACCGGGGCACCCCGAAGACGTGGCGCAACATGCACGGCTTCGGCAGCCACACCTTCATGTGGGTGAACGCGGGCGGGGAGAAGTTCTGGATCAAGTACCACTTCCTGACCGACCAGGGCATCGAGAACTTCACCGACGCCGAGGCCGCCGCCATGGCCGGCGAGGACCGCGACTTCCACCTGCGCGACCTGCGCGAGGCGATCGCCCGCGGCGACCACCCGTCGTGGACGCTGCACGTCCAGGTGATGCCGTTCGAGGCGGCGGCCGACTACCGCTTCAACCCGTTCGACCTGACCAAGGTGTGGCCGCACGGCGACTACCCGCTGATCGAGGTCGGCCGGATGACGTTGAACCGCAACCCGGCGGACTACTTCGCCGAGGTCGAGCAGGCCTCGTTCGAACCGGCCAACCTGGTCCCGGGCATCGGCGCCAGCCCGGACAAGATGCTCCAGGGCCGGCTGTTCAGCTACCCGGACACGCACCGCTACCGGATCGGGCCGAACTACCTCCAGCTGCCGATCAACCGGCCGATCGTGCCCGTGCACTCCTACAACAAGGACGGCGCGATGCGGTACGAGAACTACGGCGACCCGGTGTACGCGCCGAACAGCCGCGGCGGACCGGTCGCCGACCCGGCTCCGTACGAGGACGAGAACTACGAGGTCGCCGGCGAGATCGTGCGCTCGGCCTACCGGCCGCACGCCGAGGACGACGACTTCGGCCAGCCGGGCACGCTGTACCGCAAGGTGATGTCCGAGACCGACCGGGAGCACCTGGTCGGCAACATCGTCGGTCACATGAAGAGCGACGGTCCGGTGACCGCCGAGGTGTTGCCCCGGGTGATCGAATACTGGACGAAGGTCGACCCGGACCTGGGCGCGCGCGTCGCGAAGAAGTACAACGGCGGCTGACGCACCCCGCCGACGGCCCGGCGGCGCCGCTCAGGCGCCGCTGGGCCGCCACACCGATCCGGAGCCGACCGGGACCAGGCCCAGGCCCTGCTGGCCGCCGACCTGGTCGCCAAGCCCGAGGGCGGCCCCGTTGCGGGCCACGAAGACCACGCCGGAACCGCTGGGCTGCGGCTTCCACATCTGGTTCTCGGCCCGCCCGCAGTCGTCCTGGTAGGCGCGCGGCTCCCGGCCGCCGGACACCTCCAGGCACTTGCGCGAGAGCGCCGACTCGAGTCGGACGAAGCCGCCGCCCGCGTCGCGGACCACCCACTGCTGGTTGGCCTTGCCCGGTCCCACCGGGTACGCGATCACCGCGGCCCGATCCCGGTCGCTGGCGCCCATCACGTCCATCGCCCGACCGTCCGGCAGCAGCAGCACGTAGCGCCCGCCCGCGGCCAACGGCGGTTTGGCGGACGCGGTCTTGGACGGCGTCGGCGACGCCGAGGTGGGCGGGGCGGTGGTCGGCGGCGCGGAGCTGATCTGCCCGGCGGTCACCGCCGTCGGCGAGGGCGACGTGGTCGGCCCCGGCGAGGTCGCCGCGGCATGCGAGGAACCCCCGTCGCCACCGTCGAACACGCCGACCAGGCCGCCGGCCAGGAAGCCCGCCAAGGCGACCGCGCACAGCGCCGCTATCCAGATCCGACGTCGCGGCATCTGTCCCTCTCCTCGTGGCCGGTCTTCCCGCGGATCGGGACATCCTGGCAGAAGAGTTCACCCCAAGGGGTGAATCGGCCGGTGTGGGCCGCCGGATGGTGAACGGACTCACCATCCGGCGTGCGGAGGACGCCGCGGTCGATCCGCCGGATCGGTCGGCGTCGGGGCGGGGTGGAGCGGGCTAGAGGTACAGGCCGGTGGCCTCGCCGGAGACCTCGATGCGTTCGGCGGCGACCGCGTGCAGGTCGCGTTCGCGCAGCAGTACGTACGGGACCCCGCGCACCTCGACCTCGGCGCGCTCCTCGGGGTCGTACAGGACACGATCGCCCGGCTCGACGGTGCGGACGTTCTGGCCGACCGCGACCACCTCGGCCCACGCCAGCCGCTTGCCGACCTGCGCGGTCGCGGGGATCAGGATGCCGCCGCCGGAGCGGCGCTCACCCTCCGCCGCGTCCTGGCGGACCAGGACACGGTCGTGCAGCATGCGGATGGGCAGCTTCTCGCCGAGGTCGTGGGCGGTGTTGTTGCTCGAAGACTGGGACCTGTCGGAACTCACGCTTCGACAAGCTACCCGTCCGAGGCCGAACGTGCGTCACCGGGAGGTGTGATGTCCCGATCCGCTTCGGCCCGGAATCGGTCCCGGATCGGTTTCGACCCGGAAACGGCCCCGAATCGGCCTCGGCCGAGCCGCACGCGGTCGGGCCGGGCGTCGGCCCGACCGGCGTGCCGCGGCGGTCAGCGCTTCTTGGCGGCCTTGGCCTTCTTCGCCGCGGCCTTGTCGCGGCCCCGGCTCTTGACCAGGACGACCAGCAGGACCAGCCCGGCCACGCCGCCCGCGAGCGGCACGATGTGCTCCATGCGCGGTGCGCCGGTGTCGCTGTCGATGAACTGCGCCCGTACCTTGTCCTTCGCGCGGGCCGCGACGTTGGCCGGCTTCACCCGGTCGACGATCTCGTCCAGGGTCACCGCCAGGTTGGCCCGGGCCTCCTCGATCTCCCGTTCGATCTGCTGGGGCGTACGCCGGTCGGGGGCACCGTTCACATCGTGGCCGGCGGACTTGCCGTCCCCGTGCCCGGCGTTCGAAACGTCAGCCTTGTGTGCACCGTTCACCGACTCCACCCGACTCCGCTCAGCGTGTGCCGTCACCGGACGGCCCAATGCCGCCCGGCCTTGCCGCTCCAACTCCGCCGGAGACAGTTCCCGCCCGTGGTCGCTCACAACCCGTCCTCCCCGGCTCCTGCGCTCGTATGTCGCCCAAGTCTGTCAGTTACCTCCCCGGCCCCGGGTCAACCGGGTCCCGTGGCGTGCGTCGGCGCGCTGCGGGCGGCTACGCCGGGACCGAGGACGGGTCGAAACCGTAGGGCAGTTCGAGTCGGTGGGCGGCCATCAGGTCGCGGTCCAGGAGCAGGTCGCGGGTGTCCCCGTCGGCGACCACCACGCCGCCCGCGAGCACCGCCGAACGTGGACACAGCTCCAACGCGTAGGGCAGGTCGTGGGTCACCATCAGCACCGTGACGTCGAGCGAACGGAGCACGTCGGCCAATTCGCGTCGGCTCGCCGGGTCCAGATTCGACGACGGCTCGTCCAGGACCAGGATCTCCGGCTCCATCGCCAGCACCGTGGCCACCGCGACCCGGCGGCGCTGGCCGTAGCTGAGGTGGTGTGGCGGCCGGTCGACGAAGTCGGCCATGCCCACCCGGTCGAGCGCGTGCCGCACCCGCTCCTCCAGCGCGGCGCCGCGCAGGCCGAGGTTGGCCGGGCCGAACGCGACGTCCTCCCGGACGGTGGGCATGAACAGCTGGTCGTCCGGGTCCTGGAAGACGATGCCGACCCGGCGGCGGATCTCGCGCAGGTGCTCCGTGGCCACGGGCAGTCCGGCCACCTCGACGGTGCCGGCGCCGGCGGTCAGGATTCCGTTCAGGTGCAGGACGAGGGTGGTCTTGCCGGCGCCGTTGGGGCCGAGCAGGGCGACCCGTTCGCCGCGGGCGATGGTCAGGTCGACGCCGAACAGGGCCTGGTGGCCGTCCGGGTAGGCGTAGGCGAGGCCGCGGACGGCGAGGGAGGGGGGCGGGGACTCACTCACGTGGGGTACTCCGTTCTCGGGTCGCGCGGTGTCGCGGATCCCGCGATTGTCCGATCACGCGCGAGGTCACCGGAGCAGCGCCCCCGCCCACACCGCGAACGCCGCCGCGGGCAGCGTCGCGGCGGCGGCCCACTGGGCGGCGCCGGCCCGGGTGTCCACGAGGATCGGCATGGTCCCGGTGTACCCGCGGCTGAGCATCGCCAGGTGCACCCGCTCGCCGCGCTCGTAGGAGCGGATGAACAGCGCGCCGGCCGACTTGGCCACCGTCGGGGTCTGGCGCAGGTCGCGCGCGACGAAGCCGCGAGATTCGCGGGCGATCCGCATCCGACCCATCTCGGCGGTGATCACCGAGCCGTAGCGCAGCATGAACGACATGATCTGCACGAGCAGCGCCGGCATGCGCAACTTCTGCAGGCCGAGCAGCAGGGCGCGCAGTTCGGTGGTGGCCGCCAGCAGCACGCCGGCGACGACCCCGAGGGTGCCCTTGGCGAGCACGTTCCAGGCGCCGAGCAGGCCGTCGTGGCTGACCGTCAGGCCCAGCACCTCGACCGTCGGGCCGTCGGCCACGAAGGGCAGGAGCAGCGCGAAGAGCACGAACGGGGTCTCCACCAGCATGCGGCGCAGCACGAAGCCGGCCGGGACGCGGGCGAGGGCGGCGACGACCGCGAGCAGCGCCGCGTACGCGCCGAAGGCCCAGTAGGCCTCGCGCGGGGTGGACACCGTCGCCAGGACGAAGCCGATCAGCGCGAGCAGCTTGCAGTGCGGCGGCAGTCGATGCACGGGTGAGTCGCCCGGGCGGAAGAGCCGGTGTTCGGGTCCGCCGGCCATGTCAGCTGCCGCTGCCCGAGTCGACGGCGTCGCGGGCGGGCCGCGCCGGGGCGGCGTCGACCGGACGGCGTCGGACCAGCCAGAACACGCCGGTGCCGACGGCGAGGGTGGCCGCGACGCCGATCACGCCGGCCAGGCCGCCGGACAGGCGTTCGTTGTGCACACCCTTGACGTTGTAGTCGGCCAGCGGGCCGTCCTTGAGTTGGTGGTCCTGCTCCTTGGCGTCGATGCCCTTGTCGGCGGACACCTTCTCCAGGCCGTCCGGGCTCTGGCTGGCGTAGTAGCTGACGAATCCGGCCAGGACCAGGGCGAGCACGGCCCCGGCGATCAGCAGGGTGCGGGTACGGACGCGGGTCATCGGGTCTCCCCAGCCGAGCGCAGTTCGAGGGGACGCGCCAGGCCGCGCGCGCCGTGGACGAGGTCGGGCCGCACCGCCAGCACGCTGGAGACGGTGGCGGCGGTGATGATCGCCTCGCCGATGCCGATCAGCACGTGCACGCCGATCATCGCGCCGGCCACCTTGCCGATGGACACGTCGGTGGTGCCGCCGATCGCGTAGAAGAGGGTGAACACGCAGGCGGCGGCGGGCACCGAGACCAGCGCGCCGACGAACGCGGCGATCGGCACGGACGAGTGCCGGGCGGGCAGCAGGCCGAGGGCGAGGCGGTACAGGCCGTAGCCGACCACGACCGTCACGACGCCCATGATGGTGATGTTCAGGCCGAGCGCGGTCAGTCCGCCGTCGGCGAAGAACAGGCCCTGCATCAGCAGTACGACCGCCACGCACAACACGCCGGTGTACGGGCCGACCAGGATCGCGGCGAGCGTGCCGCCGAGCAGATGGCCGCTGGTGCCGCCCGCGACGGGGAAGTTGAGCATCTGGACGGCGAAGACGAAGGCCGCGACCAGGCCGGCGAGCGGCGCGGTGCGCTCGTCCAGCTCGCGGCGTGCGCCGCGCAGGCCGACGGCGACGCCGGCGACCGCGATCACGCCGGCGCCCGCGGATACGGGGCCGTCGATGAAGCCGTTGGGTATGTGCATGTGGCCCCTCCCGAAATGCCGGATTCGGCGGAGGGATCCTATGACGTCCGGGCGCACCTGCAAAAGGCTTGCAATTGGGTGATGGTGGCAACAAGGGCGCTCGGGCGTCGGTTTTTGCCCTGCTTTGACGAAGAACGCGCCCCGGGGACGTGCGGCCGGCCGGGGGTGCGCGGCCGGGATCGGTCCGACCGCGGCGCTAGCGTTGCGGCGTACGTTTTGCGTTGCCGAGCGATTCGATTCGAGGAGTTCTTCGTGAGCGACCGCCTCCAGGCGGGCGACACCGCCCCCGCCTTCACCCTGTCCGACGCCGACGGTGCGTCCGTCTCGCTGTCCGACTACGCGGGCCGCAAGGTCATCGTGTACTTCTACCCGGCCGCGCTGACCCCGGGCTGCACCAAGCAGGCGTGCGACTTCACCGACAACCTCGACCTGCTGGCCGGGGCCGGCTACGACGTGCTGGGCATCTCGCCGGACAAGCCGGAGAAGCTGGTCAAGTTCCGGGAGAAGGAGAACCTGCGGGTGACGCTGCTGGCCGACCCGGACAAGGCCACGCTGGAGGCGTACGGGGCCTTCGGCGAGAAGACGATGTACGGGAAGACGGTCAAGGGCGTGATCCGCTCCACATTCGTCGTCGACGAGACCGGCAAGGTGGAACGCGCCCTGTACAACGTCCGCGCGACGGGCCACGTGGCCAAGCTCCTCAAGGACCTCAAGCTCGAAGCCGCCTGAGGTCCGGCCTGTCGCCCGGGGTCGGGTTGGCCGGCCTCAGGCGCCGGCCGGGCTGCCGGGTTGGTCGGCCCGGAGCCCGGCCAGGCGGCCTCAAGCGCCGGCCGGGCTTTGCATGGGTCGGCCCGGAGCCCGGGCGGGCGGCCTCAAGCGCCGGCCGGGCTGAGGTTGGGTTGGCCCGTGTCCGGGTGGCCGGCCTCAAACGCCGGCCGGGCTGGATTCGACCCGGGCCGACTGTGTTGGGTCGGCCCGGAGTCCGGGCGGGCGGCCTCAAGCGCCGGCCGGGCTGATGTCGGCATGGCCTGAATTCGGGTGGTGGTCTCGGTGCTCGGCTGGGCTGAGCAAAATCCAGCCCGGCCGGCGTTTGAGGCCACCTCGGCCGGAGGCCGGGTAAGTTAGCCCGGCCGGCGTTTGAGGCCGAGGTGGGCCGCAGGCCGGCCTGCCCCCGCAAGGCTCGCCGCTAGGCCGTGTGGACGACCTCGCCGCCGACCGCGACGACCTCGCAGATCGTGCCCGGAATCTCCGCGGGCGCGACCCGCAGGATGTCGCGGGAGAGTACGACGAAGTCGGCGAGTTTGCCGACGGTGAGCGAACCGCGCTCGTGTTCCAGGAAGTTCGCGTAGGCCGAGCCCATCGTGTAGCCGTGGATCGTGGCCTCCACGTCGAGCGTCTCCTCCGGGATCCACGCCGCCCCGCCGGCCAGCGGCGCGCGCGTGAGCGCCGTGTACACGCCGACCATCGGGTCCATCTCGGCCACGTTCCAGTCGCTGGACAGCGCCAGGACCGCCCCGGCGGCCCGCAGGCTCCGCATCGGCCACGCCTTGTGCCAGCGCTCCTCGCCGACGTTCTCCGCCCAGTCCTGCCCCGGCCCCGCGATCTCCGGCGCGCAGTGCCTGGGCTGCATGCACGCCACCACGCCCAGTTCCGCGAAGCGGGGCACGTCCGCCGGATCCAGGCACTCCACGTGCACCACCTGGTGCCGCGCGTCCCGCTCGCCGTTGACCGCCCGGGCGTGCTCGACCGCGTCCAGGACCGTGCGGATGCCCCGGTCGCCGGTCGCGTGCACGAAACACTGGAAGCCCCGACCGTCCAGCCGCGCCAGCAGATCGGCGAACTCCGACGCGGGGTAGAACGTCTCGCCCCGATGACGGGCGCACCCGCGATACGGCTCCAGGAGCGCGGCGGTGCGCGGCTCGACCACGTCGTCGATGTACAGCTTCAGCGGCCCTACCCGCAGCCGGTCGTCGGCGAACTCCCGTGCCGCCGCCGCGAACTCGTCCAGGTCTGCGTCGGTCGTGCCGCGCGGGTGGAACAGCGCCGCGACGATTCGCGAGCGCAGCCGACCCTCGTGCCGCGCCCGGGTGTACAGGGCCAGGTCGTCGAGCGAGTTCTGCGGCTCGACCACGGTGGTGATGCCGAACCGGATCGCGTCGTCCAGGCTCTTGGCCAGCCGCCCGTACTGCCGGTCGGCCGAGGCCCACGGCACGCCCAGCTCCCGCAGCGCCCGATGCCCGTCACGGGAGAGCCCGCGCACCGCGAAGTCCTTGACGAAGCCCGTCGGTTCGCCCGTCTCCGGGTCCTTGTCCACCCGGCCGAAGGGCAGCACGTCGCTGTCCCGGGCGATGCCGAGCCGCTTGATCGCGGCGCTGTTGAGCCACGCCGTGTGTACGTCGTAGCTGAGTACGAAGGCCGGCACGTCGCCGGTGACCGGGTCGAGGTCGCTCGCGCGCGGCATGCGCCCGTCGGGGATCGCCGAGTAGTCGAACGCCTCCGCCTCGATCCACTCGGCGTCCGGGTTGGCCGCCAGCCAGGCGCCGATCCGTGCGTGGATGTCTGCCAACGTGCGCGCTCCCGCGAGCTGTACGCAGGCGTCGTCCGAGCCGAGCCGGACGTGGTTGTGCGCGTCGATGAAGCCGGGCAGCACCCGCCGTCCGGCGCCGTCGAGCACGGTGGTCTCCGGACCGATCCAGGCCGCCGCGTCGGCGTCCGCGCCCACCCAGGCGATCCGCCCGTCCCGGACGGCCAGCGCCTCGGCCTCGGGCAGCTCGGGATCGACGGTGTGGATGAGCGCGTTGCGCAGGACCAGGTCGGCGGTGCGGGACACGGTGACAACTCCAGAGGGTGATGGGGGTCTGGTGCGGGTGGATCAGTGCTTGGCGAACTGCGGTTCGCGGCGGGCGAGGGCCCAGTAGAGAAGTCCGGAGACGACCGCGCCGAGCAGCGTGAAGTCGCCGTCGAAGGTCTCCACGAGCGCGCCGGTCCACAGCGCGGACTCGGCGGTCAGCGCGGCGAAGACGATGCCGGCGCCGAGCGCGATCATCCCGGCGGGATGGAAGCCGCGGGTGTACCAGTAGGCGCCGCCGCGCATGTCGTGCAGGCCGGCGGCGTCGTAGCGGCAGCGGCGCATCAGCGTGTCGGCGATGAACACGCCGCCCCACGGCGCGAAGACCACCACGAGCACGGACAGGAAGCTGGTCAGGTTGTCGGTGAAGTTGCCGTTGAACAGCGCCCACAACGAGCCGACCAGGATGAACGCGGTGCTGACCAGGATGCCCCTGGAGCGCGACCACGGGATGCCGAGGACCTGGAGGTTCAGGCTGGAGGAGTACAGGGTCAGGATCGAGTTGGTGATCGAGCCGCCCACCACGAGCAGCAGGAACGGCGCCTCGAACCAGCCGGGCACCAGGTCGGCCACGCCCGCCACCGGGTCGCTCATGTCCGCCTGGGTGGCGGCGGCCACGCCGAGTACGCCGAGCAGCACCGACGAGAGCATCCCGCCGGCCGCGCCCCACAGGGTGATCGAGCGCAGCGAGGTGTCCCGGGGCAGGTAGCGGGTGTAGTCCGAGGGCATCGGCAGGTAGGAGATCGGGCCGGCGACCATGACCAGCACGGCGAGCGAGATCGCGTGGAACGTGTTCGAGGTCTCGGGCGCGTCGCCGGTCTGCAGGCCGGGGACCACGAACAGGATCAGCAGACCGAAGCCGATGCCCAGGACGTAGGCCATCCAGCGCTCCGCGGCCTGCACGGTGGCGTGCCCCCACATCGCCACCGCGAAGGTGAGCGAGAGGGTGATCGCCAGCGCGACCACCCGGGCGAGGTCGCCGCCCGCCCAGCCGAGCTTGGCGAACAGCCCTTCGAGGGCGAAGGTGCCGACCACGGTGTTGAGGATGGTGTAGCCGATCCCGACGACCCAGTTGAGCAGGCCGGCGGGGAAGTTGCCGTGTACGCCGAACGCGGCGCGCGAGATCACCAGGGTCGCGGTGCCGGTGCGGACGCCGGCGAGGCCGAGGGCGCCGACCGCGAAGAAGGACAGGCCGGTGATCACGACTACGGCGATCGCCGCCCAGAACGACAACCCGAACATCACCGCGAGGGTGCCGTTGATCACGAAGGTGAAGGAGAGGTTCGAGCCGAACCATAGCCAGAAGACGTCCCTGGCGCTGCCGTGGCGCTCGTGGTCCGGGATCGGGTCGATCCCGTGTGTCTCCACCTGGAACAGCTCGTCGGAGGCGACGCCGGTGCCGGACGGGGTGGTGTGCGGAGCGTCGCGGGGGAGGGCGCTTCGGGCGGCGCTTCCGGCGGCGTTCGCGGAGTCCGTGTGGGGCAGGGACACCGGACCTCCTCTTCGTGGTGTGCGGCTCGGTCGTTCGTGGTGCGCGGCCCGGCCGAAAGCTTGAATGGCATTCAAGAACTTTGAACGTCACTCAAGGTGCGCCGAGGTGGGGGAGGGTGTCAAGAGTTCGTGCCGAAGAGGGGGAGAATTTGACCGTCGTTCAAGGTTCGCGGCGTCGGGGGAGTAGGGTCGAGCCCTTGCGCGGGCGGGGTGGTCGCGCGGTCGAGAGGCGGTATCGGTGGTGGCCACGAGGCGGCGCGACGGTCGGATCGCGCAGGACCGGATGCTGGAGGAGGCCGTCGCGGCGATCGCCGAGAACGGCCTGGCCGCGCTGACCATGTCCGGTCTGGCCGAGCGCCTGGGCACCAGCGGCGGGCACATCCTGTACTACTTCGGCAGCAAGGATCAGCTGCTCCTGGCGGCGCTGCGCTGGAGCGAGGACCGGCTGACCGAGGAGCGCACCCGGTTGCTCGCCCGCCGGGTCGCCGCCGATCGTAAGTTGGATCTGTTCCTGGACCTGTACCTGCCGGTCGGCCCGCGCGATCCGCGCTGGATGCTCTGGGTGGAGCTGTGGGCCCGGACGGCGGGCAACGCGGAACTCCTGGCCGCGCAGGACGAGATCGACCTCGGGTGGCAACGCGACCTGGCCGCGGTGCTGGCCCGGGGGGCGGCCAAGGGGGTGCTCGTCGTCGACGATCCGGCGGTGGCGGCGTCCGAGTTGCTGGCGCTGCTCGAGGGGCTGAGTACGCGAACGGTCCTGGGGCTGGGCGGGACCACGCGCGAAGGGGCGCTGGTGTTGGCGCGGCGGGCGACGGGGCGGCTGCTCGGCTGAGCTCGGCGGGGGCTTGAAGACACGCGCCAGGGTGCCGGATGGTTGGTTTCGGGGTGGTGTGGTGTGTTCCGAGTGCCGGCCGGACGGTTGGTCGTGGCCGATATGTGCCGGCCGGCCGCAGCTCGGGGCACTAACATGAGCCCTGGCCGGCCTCGGGGCATCGTCGCGAAGGCCGGTCGTACGCGGCCGTGGCGCAATTGGTTGACGCAGCAGGTTTAGGTCCTGCCGTCCGAGAGGATATGAGGGTTCGAGTCCCTTCGGCCGCACAACGGTGTTTTTCCTTGGTGTTTCGTCCCCGGTGACTGCCCCCGGCGTTGTTTCCGGCGTTGTTCCCGGCGTCTCTGCCCGGTGTGTGCTCCCGGTGCGTACCCGGTGTTCGTTCCGGTGGGTTTCCGCCGGGTTTCGGCCGGTCTTGTGCTGGTGGCGTCGACCCCGCCCACGCTAGCTTTCGGCATGTCGTCTTTGGGGAGGCGCCATGCACTGCGAGTACTGTCCGAAGGTTGCCGGCGGCCGAGCGCAGATGCCGCCCGCGGACATGATCGTGCCGAAGATCGCCGGCGAGTGGGTCGGGTGGGTGCGGACCGCCGCCGAGCGGGTCGAGTCGTCCGGGCGGGGACTGCCGGCGCGGGGCGAGGCCGACTGCGTGATGAGCTTCGGTCGGCGGATCTTCGAGGGCTCGGCCAAGCGTGGACTACACGCCGAGATGGACTGCCTGCATCAGGCCCGGATGCTCGGACTGCCGCTGGAGACGGGCGAGTTCAAGGACGCCGCCCACGCGTGTTGTCTGATCTGCGCATCGGCGCTCGCGGCGGTGGGCATCCGGCACGTGCCGGCCGTGGACCCCGATCCGGACGCGTGCATGAGCTGGCACGCTTTGGGGTTCCTGTTCGAGGATCCGCTGCTGTGCGTGGGGTTGATGGGCGATCGGGCGGCGCACCTGTGGCTGCGCCATCTGACGCCGGCGGTGCGGCGGCAGTTGCGCGGGTCGTTGACGGGCGCGATGACGCGGTTGTTGGCGGGGCGTTGGGAGTGAGGGCTTCCGGCGGGGACGGGGTGGGCGCCCCCGCCGGGTTCGCCGACCTCGGTCAGACCGCGTGTTCCGTGCGGTCGCGGGACCACTCGGTGTGGAAGGAGCCGTCGCGGTCCACCCGGCGGTAGGTGTGCGCGCCGAAGAAGTCGCGCTGGGCCTGGATCAGCGCGGCGGGCAGGCGCGGCGAGCGCAGGCCGTCGTAGTAGGCGAGGGCGGCGGCGAACCCCGGTGCGGGGATGCCCAGTTCGGCCGACGTGGCGACCACGCGGCGCCACGCGTCCTGGGCACCGGCGAGCGCGTCGCGGAAGTAGTCGGCGCTCAGCAGTGAGTCGGGCCGCTGCGGGGAGTCGTACGCCTCGCGGATCCGGTCCAGGAAGCGGGCCCGGATGATGCAGCCGCCGCGCCAGATCTCGGCGACCTTGCCCGGGTCGATCGCCCAGTCGTACTCGGTGCTGCCCGCCTCGATCTGGTGGATGCCCTGCGCGTACGCCACGATCTTGGACGCGTACAGCGCCTGCTCGACGTCGTCGGCGAAGCGCGCCGCGGCCTCCGCGTCGAGCGTGGTGGGCGTCGGTCCGGGCAGGCCCCGGCCCGCCGCGCGGATGTCGGTGTGGCCGGACAGCGAGCGGGCGAACACCGCCTCGGCGATGCCGCTGACCGGAACCCCCAGGTCCAGCGCGGTCTGTACGGTCCAGCGCCCGGTGCCCTTCTGCTCGGCGCGGTCCTGGACCACGTCGACGAACGGCCGGCCGGTGTCGGCGTCGGTGTGGGCGAGTACGTCGGCGGTGATCTCGATCAGGTACGACTCCAGGCGGCCGGAGTTCCAGCCTTTGAACACCTCGGCGATCTCGGCCGGCCGCAACCCGGCGGCGCGGCCGAGCAGGTCGTACGCCTCGGCGATCAGCTGCATGTCGGCGTACTCGATGCCGTTGTGCACCATCTTGACGAAGTGACCGGCGCCGTCCGGGCCGATGTGCGTGCAACAGGGGACCCCGTCGACCTTCGCGGCGATGTCCTCCAGGATCGGGCCGAGCGCCGCGTACGACTCGGGGGAGCCGCCCGGCATGATGCTCGGGCCGAGCAGCGCGCCCTCCTCGCCGCCGGAGATGCCGGTGCCGACGAAGTGGATCCCGCGCTCGCGCAGCGCGGCCTCGCGGCGGCGGGTGTCCGCGAAGTGCGCATTGCCGCCGTCGACGATCATGTCGCCGGGTTCGAGGAGCGCGGCGAACTCGTCGATCACCGCGTCGGTGGGGGCGCCGGCCTTGACCATGATCACCAGGCGGCGGGGCGGTTCGAGGAGGGCGACGAACTCCTCGGCGGTGTCGGCGGGTAGGAAGTCGCCCTCGTGGCCGAACTCGTCGACCAGTGCTCGGGTCTTGGCCGAGGTTCGGTTGTGCACGGCGACGGTGTGCCCGTGTCGGGCGAAGTTGCGGGCCAGGTTGCGGCCCATCACGGCCAGTCCGGTGACACCGATGTGTGCGCGCTCCGCCATGTCGTCAGCTCCTGTCGGCGATGGTGATGATCATCCGTGATCACTCGGACAACATCGTGTGCGGGAGCGGTTAATCCCTTCCGGCCGCAACACGCCGGCGGGCGGGTGGGCGGTGTCGGTGGCCGCAGGTGCGCGGGTGGTGCGCGAGTCGGTGGGGGCCGGCAACATCCGTGGATGCGCCGGAATCGCGAAGTCGTGCTGTCGGTGGTGGCCGCGACCTATGGGTTGTCGGCGATGGGGGATCAGATGGCGATGGTCGTGCTGGTCCTGCGATTACACGATCAAGGCCGATCGGGCGCGGCGATCTCGGCCTTGGTGGTGGCGAGTGTGTTGCCGATCGTGGTGGTGGGGCCGTTGGCCGCGCCGCTGGTGGACCGGGCGGAGAGCGGTCGGTTGGTGGTCGTTGTGACCGGGCTTCAGGCGGTGGTGGCGCTGGGGTTGGTGGTCACCACGAATCTGGTGGGCGTCATCGTGCTGCTGGCGCTGCTCGGGGCCGGGTTGGCGGTGGTGTCGCCGACGTTGCAGTTGCTGGTGCCGGAGATCGTGGGGGACGAGGGCGCGGCGCGGGGCTATGCGCGGATGGAGGCGTTTCGCTCGGTCGGCAATGTGGCGGGCCCGGCGGCGGCCGGGTTGGCGGTCGCCGGGGTGGGTGATCGGGTGGTCCTGCTCGGGAACGTCGTGTCTTACGCGGTGATGTCGGTCGCGTTCGTGGCGCTGCGGATTCGGCGCGAGCCGGTGACGGGCGGGCGGGACCGGCCGGGGTGGTTCGGTCAGGTGCGCGCCGGGGTCGGCGTGCTCGGCGGTGATCGGGTGTTGCGGGTGGCGATCCCGACGTTCGCCGTGGCGGTCGTGTTCACCGGGATCCTGAATGTGGCGCGGGTCTTCTTCGCCCGGGACGATCTGCGTGTGGACGACGCCGGCTACGGCTGGTTGATCAGCGCGCACATGGCCGGGATGCTCCTGGCCGCCGTGTTGCTGGGTGGGCGGATCCCGCCGGACCGGCAACCGGCCGTGCTGGTCGGCGCCGGCATGTTGTCGGGCTGCTGTCTGCTGGTCGGTGCCACCGCGGCGGTATTCCCGGTCGCCGTCGCCGCGTTCGTGCTGATGGGTGCGGCCAACGTGCTGGCCAACCTGGCCATCCGCAACCTGATCCACGCCCGGGTTCCACCCGAGACCCGAGGCCGCGCCTTCGCCGGCTCCGGCGCGGGGCTGAATGCGGCCAACCTCACGGGCACGGCCGTCGGGGGTCCCGTCACCACCGCCCTGGGCGGTACGGGGGCCATCCAACTGGCGGGCGCCGGGACGCTGTTGGTGTCGCTGGTGGCCATCCCGCTGCTTCCGCGCTCCCCGGCCGCCGAGTCGCCGCCGGAGTGATCCGGCGGCGAAATCCGGTTGTCCGAGGGTCGGGGGCGGCGGTACCCATGGGGCCATGAAGCCATCGATCCGACGTACCCGACACGCCCTGCCGCGCGGTGAGGCCGAGGTCTGGGCACCGGCCTCCGCGCGCTACGGGATATCGCCCTACGCCTGCAAGTACCTCCACACGGCGGGCGTGCTGCGCGAATTCGTGTCGGCGGCGGGGTCGTTGGTGGCGCAGGCCCAGTACCTCGCCGCCGCACACCTGGCCCTCAACGGCGCCGAACTCGTCGGCCGCTGCGTCTCGGAGCGCACGGAGCAGGGGGTCACCCAGCGGCTGCGCAACGGCCTGGCCTACCTGGAGGCCCTCGAACCCCCGGAGGAGGGCCGCTTCGTCCCGGAGCCCGACGCCCTGGTCAAACTCCGCGGCTTCACCGCCCATCCCACGCTCGAACCGCCGGCGGGCTCGGAACTCCAGTTCTCCCACGCGACGTTCGAGTACGTCCTGACCCGCTTGGCCCTGGCCACGGACTGCCTGTGGACCGACGCCGACGCAAGCACGATCCGCAAATTCGCCGCCGCGAAGATCGCCCCGATGCGCACGGACGGCCAAAGCCACTACATCGAATCCGTCCTGACCCACATCGAAGCCGGCCACACCCCAGGCACGGAAATCCCCCACGAGCAAGCCTGGCAAGCAGCCACCGCGATCCCGGCAGCCCACTGAACTCCGCGAGATGCCAGCCTCAATCGAGAGCGTAGTCAGCCGACAACTCACGACCTGCGCCGAGAATATCCATCGCGTACTCGGTCGGATTGTCGTGCTGGTCCCAGTACAGGTTCGTCATGGTCAGCGCCGGGGTCCCCGGTTCGACACCCATGATCCCGGCCGCGTCTTCCGGTACCGGCCGCAGCGCGACCACATCGCGACGTCGGATGGCCCGGCGTCCGGAGCGATCCTCGACGAGACCGAACGTCATTGTCGGCAACGGCTCGGCGACCAACAACTCTGGCGCCACCTCGGCGAGTTGCCCGGAAAGCCAGGACGTCGAGAGAGCGATCACGCCCTCGTCGTCGCGATACAACCGTCGTCTGCGCACGACTTCCGTGCCATTCGCCAGGCCCAGCGCATCGGTTACATGACCGGTGCCCACGACAAGTTCCGCACTCAGGATCTCGACCCTCTCGCCGGAGCGGAAGCCGGTCCCTGTCGCCCTGAGGAGCGCCAAGCGGTCCGGCCCCGTGGTCAGGCGTCGCGGCGTGGTGACGATGGTCCCGACCCCAGGAATCGATTCGGCGTAGCCGTCCGCGCGGAGCACGGCGGCGACCCGGGTGGCGGTGGCAATCGAAACGTTCTCGGCCTCGACGATCTCCCGCACGGACGGCACCCGATCGCCGGGTCGCAGTTCACCCCGATCGATCCGGGCCCGAATCTCAGCCGCGATCCGCCGATACGGCGGCAATCCCTGTGCGCCGGCCACGGTCACACCTTTCTATTCTAGTGCACTCTAGAGCGGTTATGGATTTGTTGAGGTGTTCTAGAACACTATAGATCGAGGCGCCTCCCAGCGATAGGGGACGGTTGCACGGCGGTCGGCTGCGCTCGGTCGGGCCGGCCGATCGATGAAGCCCGACCCATGGGAGCGCGCGTGAGCGATCAAGAACCCCACGCAGTGCGTGTTCGTTTGTCCGTGGATCCCGAGCGGCCCATTGAACTCGCACTGCGTTTCGGGCGGGGGTTCGACGAGGAGTGGGCGTGCTTCCGACTGACGCACAGGCAGGGGCGGCACGTCGTTCTTGCCCTTCAGGCCGTGCTCGTTCACATCCTGCCCGGCCAGGTCATCCATCGCGACGGATCGTCCGGCGGTCCGCACACCATGCCCCAAGGAGGCACCCCATGACTTGCGATCCCAACGTGCCGGAAGGCGCGTTCACCACCGTCAAGTCCGGCTGTCGGCCGGTTCGGGACAAGGGGAGCGGGTTGATCGTGGTGCCGCTGGTGCTGCGTGAGGGGGCTGGGGGCGAGGCCGTCGGGGAGACCGCTTTGCGACTCGACGGCGTGGGGGCGGAGCTGTTGCACGCTTATCTGACTCGGGCCCTGGACGGGGTCGACGGCTCGGCGGAGCGGCGGCGATGAGCGAGATTGCCATTGCCAAGCCCGTGCCCGTCGCGCGGGAATCGGCCCGCGAGGTGCGCGGGACCGTCGGGCGGGTGAGCGACCAGCTTCGGCTGCTCGACGAATCGCGGCAGAGCCTGGTTCTCATGGCCTCCGAGCTGGTCGCGGACGCCGCACTGCGCTCGGAGGCGGAGTGGCTGATCGTCGGGATCAAGGCCAAACTGGTGCAAATCGACGGCGGGGAATGGGAGTTCGCCCCCGTCGTATACGTCGGCATCCGCGAGGTGGTACCGCGCCCGACCTGGACCCCGTACGGCTACGGCCCCCACTCGCCCCACCGCGCCGCTTCGACCACGGCCGGGGCCTCGGCCTGGTCGCCGAACTGGTCCACCACGACTGGGTATCCGGCTGCTGCGGCTGGTCTCCGGGCACCGCCGGCCCCACCTCGTGGTTCCTGGCCACCGACCTGGACCCCCAACACGTCACCGGCTCGATCGGCAGCACGATGGTGGTGGCCCGAGGCATCCGCGACGAATGCGTCCTGACCCCGGAGATGTTGCTTCCACCTGCGGAATCGACGGCCGACACCACGGCCCGGCCGGTCCCCGTGGGCGAGTCGACGTGACGCGTGGCGCACGGGGCCTCGTCCGAGCCGGCCGGCTCGGACGAGGCCCCGGTGTGTATGCGGATCGGAAGGTCACCAGGTCCCGGGCGGCGCCTCCCACGCGGCGTCGCCGCCGTCGAAGCCGCCGTCGGGGCGGGCTTTGAAGACGAATGCGGTGGTGGCGCCGTTGGGGGTGTCGCGGGATTTCAGGGGGTCCTGGAATCCGCCGGTGTTGTCGGGTTTGGCGAGGAAGGTGAACATGGCGGAGTGGCCGGCGCCGTAGTCGTAGAAGGCGACGACGTCGGCTTTTCCGTCGCCGTTGTAGTCGCCGGCGGTGAGTTTGACGTCGGACCAGTACCAGGCGGCGGGGGGCACGCGCGCCAGGACTGCACGGGTGCGGTGAGTTTGCCGGTGGGGTCGGCGAGGAGGGTGTGGAGGGTGACGCTGGAGTCGGACCAGCCGTACATGGCGCCGATGTCGGTGCGTCCGTCGCCCTTGAAGTCGCCGGTGACGTATTGGCGGACTTGGCGTCCCAGGTGTTGGGCGCGGCGCGCCAGCCGGCGACGGGGTCGTTGAAGGTGCCGTCGGGTTTGGCGATCCAGGTGTAGGTGCCGATGGAGTTGTCGCCGTGGTCGTAGATCATGGCGGTGTCGGTGCGTCCGTCGCCGTTGAAGTCTCCGGTGGTCCATTTCGCGCGGTCGTAGTCGAACCAGCCGAGGTGGGCGGTCCAGGCGTTGCGGGGCGGGTCGTAGCCGCCGGTGGGTCGGGCGATGAGGGTGTGGAAGGCGCTGGCGCCGGAGCCGACGTTGTAGACGGTGAGCATGTCGGCGCGTCCGTCGCCGTTGAAGTCGCCGGACAGGTCGGTGCGCAGGTGGGCGGTGCGGTCGTCGGGGTGGTGATCCGCCGCGGAGGTGGTCGTGGGGTTGAAGCGGACGTAGCCGCCCTGGAAGCTTTCACGGGTGTCGCCGTTGGCGACGGTGAACTCGTCGGAGGTGGGGTAGCCGAGCCAGCCCTGTTCCCAGTTCAGTTGACGGAAGCCTTGGACGCCGGTC
Organism: Embleya australiensis; assembly: GCF_051903075.1. Lineage (NCBI taxonomy): Bacteria > Bacillati > Actinomycetota > Actinomycetes > Kitasatosporales > Streptomycetaceae > Embleya > Embleya australiensis. The sequence goes on along the minus strand of NZ_CP182422.1, from coordinate 2,707,931 downwards.
TCGATCCCACTGGGGCAACCGCCGCCGCTACGCTCGGTCGAAGGCGTACGAACACGAACTTCAAACGGCTCATTGGCCCGTGCGACAGCTGCAAGGTTCTCGTCAAGCATTACGATATCGATTTCAGGATGGCACCGTAGATGGTCAGATTCTCGCCTGAAGTGGAGAGTGTCCTTCGACAAGCCGGCTGGGTTCCGGGTCGTCGAGTCGATCTCGATCCATGGAAGGCATCGATTCCGAATTTCGCTTGGCATGTGGCGGCAGAAGATTTCCTGCGAGAGTTCGGTGGAATTCGAGTGGAGCATGGCGGCCCTGGGGTTACGCGTGCGCGGGAACCATTCGAGTTCGACCCGGAACTTGCCGTCGGGGAAGAGGACAGGTTTGCCGAGCTCTCCGAATCGTACGGTCGCAAATTCTTTCCGCTGGGAGAAATTGGGCTAGGGGAGTTTTTTCTGGCGATCGACGAGGAAGGTATCGTATACCTCGTCGCGGCGGTGGCACTCAGGTATGGCCCCGGGGATTTGGCTCTGGAATTCCTGGTTACCGGGGTCGGGCCGGAAAGAATTTATCCACCAGTCCGGAGTGATTGACGATCGCAGGGGATGTTTGTGCCTGGGCCTGCTCCTGAGGGAAGGATTCTATTCCCGCTACGCGGCGGACTCTCGTGGGCTCGATCAGGGTGATTGACCGTTGTTGCCTGAGACTTGATTCGGCGACGATTTGCGCCCAGGGCTTGTCGAGTCGATGAGCCAGTCGATGTCGGGTCCGTGGCCTCGGTATGCTCCGCCGTCTCGGTGGGAATCGGTTACAGGCCTATGGGGTGGTTGAGCCCGGGGTTCCTTTGGGGAAGGGTTCTACTCCGACCACGCGGCGGACTTTGGTGGGTTCGATCAGGATGATTACTCGTTGTTCGCCGGGGACTCGCCATTCGTAGCGTTCGGTGCCCACGTAGGCGTGAGCAAGCTTGTCCATGTTCTGGTCCGCCTCGGGGCCCTGGATGAAGTCCGTGGCGTGGCCGCGGATTTGTACTCGGTCGTAGGGGTTCGCCGGGTCTGCCAGGGACAGGCAGATGCGTGGATCGCGGCGCAGGTTCTGTTCCTTGATGCGGCCGATCGCGGTGTTGATCAGGGGCAGGTCGCCGTCGAGGCCCAGCCACATCGGGCTGACGTGGGGGGATCCGTCCTTGTTGATCGTTGCCACGTACCAGATGTGTGGCGTTTCGATCATCCGGCGGGTGTCCGCGGGTAGTTCCACCATGAGGCACTTCCTGCCCGGGGTGGGTCTTCGATACTCAGCGGGGCGGGGTTCGGGTTGTTGATTCGGCCAGGTGGAGGATGCCCTCTCGGATGCGGGTCGGGCCCAGGTCCGGGAGTAGGGCCGTTACGTGTTCCGCGGACAGTGGGGCCAGTAGCGCGTGGGCCGAGTAGGTCGGATCCGGGGTTTTCGGGGGAAGCAGGATTGCCACGTGGCGGTGCCAGAAGCGGTATGCGCCGATCCGGTAGCGGGCGCCCGGGGTCGAGGTCTCCGACATGCGGATCAGGTCGAGGTGTTCCAGGAGGTAGTCCAGGTAGGCGTTGAGGAATGCCGGTAGGCGTTCCTCCGCCGGGGCGCCCGGGCCCAGTGGGGGTGGGCCGCTGAGGATGGCCTCTTGCAGAGCGCGTTCCCTTGCGTCCAGCAGGGCCGTGGCCAGGCCGGACTTGTCGCCGAAGCGGCGGAACAGGGTGCCCTTGCCGACGCCGGCCGCCGTGGCGATCTGGTCCATGGAGACGGCTGCGACGCCGTGTTCGGCGAAGAGGGTCGCGGCGGCTTCCAGGATGGCGGCGCGGTTGCGGGCCGCGTCGGCGCGTTCCTTGGGGGGTGGGGTGCGGAGCAGGTCCAGGCTCACCGGGATTGCAGAAGCGGACTGCGGTCCGTTAATGTCTCGAGGCACAAGCGGACTATAGTCCGATTCTCTGTGAGATGGAGGCATCGCCATGACCGCACTCATCACCCGGGACGAACTGCGCGCCGAGATCGCCGGCGGCGGCGTGACCGTCGTCGACGCGCTCGGTGGGGAGTACTGGGCCAAGCAGCACCTGCCGGGGGCCGTTGCCCTGGTTCGGGACGACGTGGACACGTTGGCGCCGACGCTGCTGCCGGACCGGGACGCCGCGATCGTCACCTACTGCTCGAACCCGGCCTGCCCGAACAGCGGCCAGGTGGCCGATCGGCTGACGCACCTCGGGTACACGAACGTGCGCAAGTACGCCGAGGGCATCGAGGACTGGGTCGGCGCCGGGCTGCCCACCGAGTCCGCCTGATCCTCCCCGGGATCGGGCGGGAAAAGGGGGAGGGCCGAGGCCCCGCCTCGGCCCTCCCCTCGTGTTCGAACCGGCTACCGCGGTGGATCCGTCAGGTCCGAGATACGGCTGCCGTCGAGCGGGACCTGGTACCAGACGTCGATGGTCGAGCCGTCGCCGAAGTGCTCGGTGACGATGACCGTCGCGTGGCCGGCGCCGCTGCCCTCGTAGCGGACGTCGCGGCTCTCGGGGGTGTTCTGGGCGCGGAAGACCGGGTCGGCCATGTTCTGCTCGGCCCAGGCGTCCAGGCGGGCGTTGAGTTCGGGAGTGAGGAATTCGTTGCGGACCTCGGTCGGGTCCATGTTGGGGTTGGTGCCGTTGATCGCGTCCAGGTACTGGTCGTAGAAGGCGGTCACCTTCTCCACGACGCCGATCTGGCGGGCCGCCTGATGGCTGCCGGGCGGCGATGCCTCCGCGGCGAGCGCCGGGGCTGCGAGGCCGCCGGTGAGCAGGAGTCCTGCGGTCACCGCGACGACGGCGGTACGGCCGATGCTGGTGGTCATGTCGACCTCCACGTGCTTGGGGATGTGCCCTTGCATCGGCTGAGACGTCCAACCGGTGGGACGGGTTGCAGGATTTTGCCCTGCTTTACCCTCCGGCAATTGATTCGTTTCCGTCGGCCCGCCCGGGCTCAGCCGCCGTCGGTGCTGCTCGCCAGGGTCTCCTCCGCGTCGTCCAGGACGGACTGCGGCAGGCGGGTGTACGAGAGCAATCGGCCGCCCGAATCGCGGATCCGGGTCGCCACCTCGCGGGCCCAGATGTTCTCCACGAACAGCACCACGACCAGCGAATCCGGCGGCATCACCTGCCCGATCTGCTCGGCGTCCTCGGCGCCGGCCAGGCCCAGCAGCTCGCGCGCGGCCAGCTCCGCCGCCATGTCGCGCAGCCCCTCGAACTCGCTGACCTCGTGGCTGGTCACCACCCCCGCGACGTCCTTGACCACGATCAGCGCGTCGATCAACCGGACATCGCCGCGCTCCTCGACCGACTCGAACGCGTCGAGTACGGCCGAGGTCAGCCGCTGACCCGGAAAACCCAACACGATCGCGTCGACGGGTCCCAACTCGGCCATGCTTCCTCGTCTCGGGGAGTAGGGGTGTGTGTCGCGAAACCCCGGGCACCCGATACGGAGCAGCCGACGCCCACGACCTGCGGCCACCGCAAGCCGGGGACCGGAGGCGAGAGTCGGCGGCCGACCGGCCGACCGGATACCGCAACCGGCCTTCCCGTTCCCGCTGGGCGCCCATTCATGTGTCCGCGCACACGCGCACGCGCCTGCCGGCGATGGAGGATTCGCGCGGGCCGCCTTCGGCGGCCCATGCTGCGCCGACCCGGTTCCTGTCGTGCTGTGACTCGTGCCTGCGGGACCCGTCCCTGTGCCGTCCCGACTCGGCTCCTGTCGTGCCGCGAGACGGGCCTTCGGGACCGGTCCTCTGTTGTCCCGACCTGGGTTTTGCCGTGCCGGGAACCCAGGCTGGGTCGGTGTTACTGCTCGTATGCGGTTACCGAGGCGTTTGGGTTGCCCTCGTCCGGGCGGAGCCATTGGGCGATGTATACGTTGCCCTTTGCTGCGACCGGGCGGGATGAGGTCGGGGAGGGGAGGGGGGCCTTCCAGGCGATCGTGCCTGTCTTCGTGTGCAGGGCCAGCAGCTGGGCCGCGTCGTCGCTTGACGCGTCCGGCTTGGTGGCGTCCATTGCTACGTAGACCTTGTCGCCCGCGACGACAGGGGCCTCCAGTGCGCCGTACGAGGGCATCGTGGCCGACCACCGCACCACGCCCGTACGCGCCTCCAACGCGTAGACCTTGCCCTTGTCCACCGACGTGGCCGGCGGTTTGGTGGGCGTCGGGCCGGCGGTCGTGGTCGCGCTCGGCGTCACGCCCGCCTGCGGCTTGGACGGGTGACACGCGACGTAGACCACGTCGCCCACCCGGGTGACCTCGCTCGCGTTCCGGGCCTCCATCTCGAACTTCCACGCCTGCGAGCCCGTCAGCGGGTCCACCGCCACCACACCCGACTTGGCCTCGTCGGTGGCCCCGTCGTAGACCAGGAAGACCTGGTCGCCGGCCACGATGAGCGAACGGGCCTGGCCACCGCCGACCGAGATGGGCCCCCACAACACCGCCCCACTGGCCGCGTCGAGTGCGTACCGCTGCCAGGTGTAAACGCCCCCGCTGGAACTGTCGGTCACCACCGTGATCACCCGGTCGCCGACGATCACCGGATCGCGCCCCCACGGCCGGCTCTTGAACGGGACCTCCCACTTCGGCTTGCCGGACCGATCGAAGGCGCGGACCGCCGAGGGGTTGTAGGACGCTTTGGGCTGGGCGGCGACGACCACCATGTCGTTCCCGAACGTCGGCGTCCCCGGCATGCCGGTATCCGCCGTCAGCCCCGCCCTCCACACCTCACGGTGCGTGACCGCGTCGATCGCGACGATCATCCCGGGTCCGCTGCTGTAGGAGTTCTCCTCGGCGACGCCCAGGTACAGCAGGCCCTAGTCCAGGGCGGCCGGCAGGTTCACCCAGCGGGCCTTGTACTCCAGGTTCCACCGCAGTTCGCCCTTGACCGGGTCGAAGGCGTGCACCGTGCACAGGGCCGGCTGGGACTGCTCCGGCACCGAGGCCGAGCGGTCCACCGTCCAGGTGACGACGAACAGGTGGTCCTTGGTCGCCAGCGGCGCGGACACCGAGTTGCCCGCGGTGGCCCTGCGCCAGACCTTCTGCCCGGATTCCGCGTCGATCGCGGTGACCTGGCCCTTGCCGCCGCCGGCGCCGTCGGCGACGTGGTACACCAGATCGCCCTGCACGCTCAGCGTCGAACCGCCGCCGGCGCCCGCCGGATACGACCACACCCGCCGGCCCGGATCCGCGTCGTCGCCCATCAACAACCAGCCCGCGCCGCCACCCACCGCGGTCACGGCCACCGCGCCGCCGCCGATCAGGAACGCACGGCGGGCCAACCCCCGCTTGCCGGGCGCCGGTTCGGGCACGCCGACGGTCGGCGGCAGGTCCGGTGGCGGCGGCGCGACGGCCCGATCGCCCGGCAGCTCGGACACCGCCACGGCGACCGTCGTCGGCGTACCCGCGTCCACGCCCATTCCCACCGCGCGCGTGGGAGGCTCGCCCGTCGGGGCGCCCGGCACCGGGCCCGGCACCCCCGGATCGCCCAGGTGCCGCCGCTCCAACTCGGCCGCCAGCGCCGCCGGCAACCACGAAGTGCCCATCGGTGGTTCGGAGTCGCCCATGCAGCGCGCCAGGATCTCGGCCGGCGTCGGTCGCGCCTCGGGTTCCTTGTCCAGGCAGTGCCGGATCAAGTCCCGCAGCCCGTCCGGTACTTCCGCCAGCGCGGGCGCGTCGCGCAACACCCGCATCATCATCTGCAGTTGCGCCACCGGAGGTTCCACGTGGAACGGACCCCGCCCGGTGGCCGCGAAGACCAGCACCGAACCCAGCGAGAACACGTCGCTCTCCGGCCCGAGCCGCCGCCCGCCCGCCTGTTCCGGCGACATGAACGACGGCGACCCGACCACCCGACCGGTCCCGGTCAGCCCCTGGCCGCCCTCGTCCGCCGCCCGGGATATGCCGAAGTCGATCACCCGCAGCCGATCCCGGCCGAGGATCACGTTGGACGGCTTGAGGTCACGATGGATCAGGCCCGCGCGGTGGATCGCCATCAGCGCCTCGGCCAACTGCGCGCCCAGGATGCGCAACGCGCCCTCGGGCAGCGGGCCGTACGTCTTGATCGCCTCGGACAACGAGAGCCCGGTCAGGTATTCGGTGGCCAACCACGGCGGTTGCGCGTCCGGATCGGCCTCGGCGATCGGCGCGGTCCAGGCGCTGTCCACCCGCCGCGCCAGGTCTATCTCGCGCCGGAACCGGTCCCGGAAGCCGTGGTCCATCGCGAACTCCGGACGTACGGTCTTGACCGCCACCCGGACGCCGCTCGGGGACGTGCCGAGGAAGACCTCGCCCATCCCGCCCTCACCCAACCGGCCGCGCAGCCGATACGGCCCCAGCCGCGTCGGATCCCCGTCGCGCAGTGCTTCCATGACTACCGTGTCCCCGTTCCGGTCGTGTCGGCCGGCCACTTTAGCCGACGGCCCCCAGCCGGATTCAGCCGATTCCCCCTCGGAAATATCGCTGCCAGGTCTGGGTCTGCCGGGTTTCCGGGTGATCCGGACCCAACACCCGGGCGAAGTCGGCGACCAGTGGGTCGTACAGGGCCAGTGCCTCTCCGCGGTGGCCGGCCAGGCCGCGGTTGACGGCGTGGCCCGCCCGGGCGACCAGCGACTCCAGGCAGTCGGCGCCCAGGATCCGGATCGAGTCGATCGCGAGCGCGCCGTACATCTCCGCCGCGCGCAGCGGAGCGCCGCACTCCCCGGTGAAGCGGGCCAGGTAGCTGCGCGCGGTCAGCGTGCTCTCCGCCTCGGCGCCCAGCGCGCGGGTCATGTCCGCGACCAACTGGGTGAACAACGTCGTCGCGCGAGGTGACTCGCCGCCCTCGCCGATGAACCGGGCGTGGCACAGCCGCATGTCGAGGGTGACCCAGTCGCCGGGGCCGAGCGCCTGTCCCGCCACCGGGATCAGCCCGGCCAACAACTGGGCGGCGCGCCGCGGATCGCCGTCGATCCCGACGAAGTGCGCGTATGCGCGGCGGACGTTGAGCGTGTCCCGATCGGTGCCGCCGAGCACCCTGGCGGCGACGTCGCCGAGTTGGTGGTAGAGCCGGACGGCCGCGGCGGGATCCTCACGCATCCCCCATTCCCAGACGGCGCCGACCTGTTCGTTGATCCGGGCACGGGAGGGATACGGCTCTTCGAGCGGACGAGGGGGCCGCACGATGCGGAAAGGCGAATCCATGCTCACCTCCGAAGATGTCGCATCCGAGTCTGCGACCTGCCCCCGGTCCACCGGTAGAGGTATGTGCCTGTGGGCCGTTCGGGTTCATTCGGCGGGCATATTCCGCTATTCGTACACCAGTTCGAGATATCGTGTTCGAACGAATCGGGTGCACGTTCGATGCGGTTCGCTTCGGAATACGCGGATAAAGATCTCAAATGGCGTCAGAAGCCGCACTGAGTACGCCCGTTCGAGGTCGGTTGGATGATCTGTCCGTTTATAGGCGCGTCGTTCGACGCGCCGGACCCGGCACTCGCATACAGTTCGGTCGAGTGGAGGATGACGAGATAACCCGGACGGGGCCGGGACGACCGGACGCGGAGGTGCCCATGGGCGCATTGCGCAAGGCCGGCTCGTGGCTCGGGATCGGTTCGGGGGACGTGGACGACGACCTTTACCGCACCGGCGCGGGTGCCTACGAGACCGGGACATACGACGCGGACGACGACGACACGGGGTCGCGCTGGGTCTACGACGACGAGCCCGAGGAGTCGCGTTCGCGCGCCTTGGAGGGCAGCGTGGTGCCGGCGTCCGAGGTGTTCGCCGCGCGCGCGGCCGCTTCGGAGGCGCCGGCGCAGCCGAGCACCCGGATCGCCGTCGTGCACCCGAAGAGCTACCACGAGGCAAGGGCGATAGGCGAGTACTTCCGGCAGGACATCCCGGTCGTGATCGACCTGACCGCGATGGACGAGTCCGACGCCAAGCGTGTCGTCGACTTCGCGTCGGGGTTGACCTTCGGCCGCCGCGGTGCGATCGAGCGGTTGGCGAAGCGGGTCTTCCTGCTGATGCCGGCCGACGCGCGGCTGCTCACGGGCGACCCGACGCAGCAGAACCAGGACGGGTTCTTCAACCAGGCGTAACCGGCGTGGTCGGAAGCGATCCCGGGGGCCGGTGGTACGGGAATCCCGCCGGCGGCATGGACCCGAGGCCCGCGCGTGCGGTCGGACGCGCGTCGCGGGCGCGCGAGTACAAGGGCACGCGAGCACGCGAGGACCCGAGCCCCGGCGGCTCGGGTCCTTCGTCGATCGGGGTCAGGGGTCCAGTCGGGCCAGGTCGGCGGGCGTGTCGATGTCGAACGGGTCGGCGATGTCGGCGCACTCGATCAGCCGAACCCGATCCCGCTGCTCGGCGAGCAGCGCCCGGGCACCGGCGTCTCCTTCGGCCCCGGCCGCCAACTCGGCCCACCAGGCGCGCCCGAACAGGACGGGATGGCCGCGCCGACCCGCGTAGGCCGCCGCGATCAGGTCCTCCGGCGCGGCGTGCGCGGCGATCAACCGGGCCACCGCCGCCGCGCCCACGCCGGGCATGTCCACGAGGGTGACCACGACGGCGTCGGCGTCGGCGGGCAGCGCGGCGACGCCGGCGGCGAGCGAGGAGCCCATCCCGCTCGCCCAGTCGTCGTTGCGCACCACGACACAGCCGGTCAACTCGGCCTCGGCGAGCACCGCGTCGGCCTCCGCGCCGAGTACCACCACGATCCGGTCGCACCCGCCGCGGCGCGACTCGGCGACCGCGAACTCCACCAGCGGGCGCCCCCGATGCACCAGGCGGGCCTTGGCCCGCCCCCCGAGCCGCCGCCCACCCCCGGCGGCCAACACCAATCCGACCACATCACCCACGAGGCACCCCTTTCTTCATCGACCGGGCCGGTCCGGCCGGGCCGGCGCAGGCCGAACCGGAACCCACCACTCACCCCGCCGCCGACACCCCCGAAGGCAGCGCGAGTTCGGCCATCGCGCCGCCCGCCTCCGGATTGCTCAGTGTCAGGGACGCACCCAACACCGCCGCCTGGCCCATCGCGATGGTCAGGCCCAGACCGTGCCCGCCGGCCGCCCGGTCGTCGGTGCCCTTCCGGAAGCGGCTGGGTCCCTCCCGCAGCAGCGTCGCCGGAAAACCCGGCCCCGCGTCCACGACCCGGATCCGCGGCCCGTCCACCTCCACCACCACCGGCGCGAGCCCGTGCTTGGTCGCGTTGGTCAGCAGGTTGGCCAGGATCCGCTCCAGCCGCCTCGGGTCGGTGACCACCACCTCGTCCCCGATCACCCGCAACTCGGCGGCGGGCGCGAGCGCGGCCACCCGCCGGGCGGCGAACGCGCCCAGGGGTACCTCGGTCAGGTCGGCCCGCTGGGTCGCGGTGTCCAGCCGGGCCACCTCCAGCACGTCCTCCACCAGCGAACGCAGCGCCCGGACCCGGTCGCGGACCAGCTCGCCCGGCCGATCCGCCGGCAACAGATCGGCGGCGGCGCTCAGTCCGGTCAGCGGTGTGCGCAACTCGTGCGCGATGTCGGCGGTGACCCGGCGCTCCGCGTCGAGCCGCGCCTGCAACGCGTCGGCCATCGCGTCCACCGCCGTGGCCAACTCCGCCGCCTCGTCCCGACCGCTGCCGCCGATCGCCGCCCGTACCCGGATCGACCGCTCGCCCGCGGTGACCCGCCGAGCCGCGTCGGCGGCCCGCCGCAGCCGGCGCGACAGCCGCGCCCCGATCAGCACGCCCACCCCGGCCCCGCACACCACCACGCCGGCCGCGCCGATGATCAGCACCCGGTCGAGCGAGGCCAGGTCGCTGGTCCGGTCCCGATAGCTGGAGCGCAGCGACAGGATGTGCCCGTCCACCCCGACCGCCGCCCAGATCCGACCCTCGGACAACTCGGTGGCCCGGTCGCCGTCGCGCACCGCCTGGCGCAGCGCCGCCGGTACCCGCGGGTCGTCCAACCGGCTGCCGAAGGTCGGCTGTCCGGTCCGGACGAACTCGCGCAGGGCCAGGTCGATCCGGTCGATCTGGAGTTTGCGCGCCTCGTCCGCCTGCTTGTAGGCGAAGGCGAAGTGCACGGTCAGACTCAGCGCGACGGCGACCGCCACGCTGACCACCGTGACCACCGCCGAGATCCGCCAGCGCAGACTCACCCGACGGGTCCGGGACGCAGCTTGTAGCCGAAGCCGCGAACCGTCTCGATCCGACCCGGGCCCACCTTGTTGCGCAGCCGCTGGACGTGCACGTCCACGACTCGGGTGTCACCGCCCCAGGCGTACTCCCAGACCCCTTCGAGCAGGGTGTCCCGACTGAGTACCGTGCCGGGCGATTCGGCGAAGCGCAGCAGCAGCTTCATCTCGGTCGGGGTCAGCGCGAGCAACTCGCCGGACCGGCGCACCTGCACACCGTCCGGGTCGATCTCCAGGTCGCCGAAGCGCAGCGGCCCGGGCTCCTCGCCCGGACCGGCGGTGCGCTGCGCGCGGCGCAGCAGCGCCCGGATCCGGGCGAGCAGCACCACGGTGTCGAACGGCTTGGTCACGTAGTCGTCGGCGCCCGCCTCCAGACCGACCACGATGTCGATCGGGTCGTCGCGCGCGGACACCATGATCACCGGGATCAGGCTCTCCGCCCGAATCCGCCGGCACAGGCTGATCCCGTTCATCAGCGGCAACATCACGTCGAGCAGCGCCACGTCCGGCCGCTCGGCGCGAAACGCGGCGAGCCCGGCCTCGCCGTCGGCGGCGGTGCTCACCCGGAACCCGTCCCGTTCCAGGTTGAGTTGTGTCGCCTCGCGGATGACCTCGTCGTCCTCCACGACGAGCACGTGCGGTTTGCTCACGACACACCCTTTCCGACCTCGTTCTCGACGAACTGCGCACCATCCCACCGCAATCCGACCCCGTGCTCGCCGAAGGGGCAGATCGCCGGCTCGTTGGCCCGGTACGCCGGCAGTTGGAGGACCAACATCTGCTTTGCGACCTCGATCCGACTCCCCGGCTCCTCCGAGGCGAACACCCGCTCGGTGTGCCCGTCCTCGAAGAGCCGGTACACGTACGCGGCGACGTCCCGGCGCATCGTGCAGGTCTCGGGGCCGCAGTGGAACACCGAAACCACCGCGATGGGCAGGGGCGTCCCGGGCACTCCCGGCGCGTTCAGATACTGCGCGTTCACCGGGTAGGACGTGCCGCAGGACGGAGTGAGCACCGCCTTGATCTTGACGCCGATCCCCGCGTCCTCCCGCAGCACCCGGACCGGATCGATGCTCAGGCCCGCCCCGGAGGGCGGCGGTGCGAGCGGGATCCCGACCGGTTCCGGCTTGCCCGCGACGCGCACACCGGAGTCCACCGCGCACCCCGTGATCAGGGCAAACAGCAACAGAATCAGCGGAAAGCCACGTTTCACCGACATCCGACCGATCCTACCCGTCGAGGGTTGTTACATGATCTACGGACGACCGACGGCCGGCCGCAACGACGACGCGATCAACCGGATGGGCGCCGCCGCATACCGTCCCTGACATGACCTTCGCCAACGATCCCGGCACTCCGGGTGCTCCGGGCACTCCGGACAACCACGACGCCTTCGGCCCGCTCGGACTCCTCGACACCCCCGAGAGCCGGCGCAACCGCACCCTGCGGCGGAGTGCGTTCCTGGCCGTGCCGCTGCTCGTCGCGATGGTCGTGACCACCTTCGTGGCCACCGAGGCGGACCCGCTGACCCAGAAGTCGCCGCAGGCCGCCGAGGTCGCGCCGCCGACCGCGCAGATCGCCGCCAAGCCGATTCCCGCGCACGAGTCGGTCCCCGCGCACGAGTCGGTGCCGACCAAGCCGCTGTACCGGGTCCCGACACAGGACAGGGTCGCCTTCCTGACCATCGACGACGGCGCGTACAAGGACCCGGAGATGATCCGGCTGCTGCGCGAGGCGGGCATCAAACCGACGTTGTTCCTGACCGACGAGTATGTGAAGCAGGACCCGGGTTTCTTCCGGAGACTGCGCGACGAGACGGGCGGCGTGATCGAGAACCACACCCTCGACCACCCCGACCTGAAGGGCAAGCCGTACGACGTGCAGAAGAACCAGATCTGCGCGACGTCCGACGACTACGCCCGCGAATTCGGCCGCCGGCCCACGCTGTTGCGTCCGCCGTACGGAAACCACGACGAGAACACCATGCGGGCGGCGGGGGATTGCGGCATCGGGCGGGTCGTGCACTGGAGTGCGGAAATCCGCAACGGCGACATGCGATTCGCCGTCGGCGACGAACTCCGTCCGGGCGACATCGTGTTGATGCACTTCCGCAAGGAATTCCGGGCCGACATCCGGTCGTTCGTCGACGAGACGCGCGCGGCGGGGCTGACTCCGGCGCTACTGGAGGACTATCCGGTGCGGTAGTCGGTCGAGTGCCGGCGCGGCCGGCCGGCTCGGGGCGTCGAGCCGAGTTGCCGGGCGTTGATCCGAGCCGGGGTGCCGGGATCGGCACATGCGAGAAGGACCCGCCGGAAACCGGTGGGTCCTTCTCGATGTTGCCGCTGTGCGCCGCCAGGGACTCGAACCCCGGACCCGCTGATTAAGAGTCAGCTGCTCTAACCAACTGAGCTAGCGGCGCTTGCTGCGAGAGAAATACTACCCGATGCTCGGGGTCGCTCTCACCCGGGTTTGGCTCGCCCGCGGTCTCACCATCGGTGACGATCACGTTACGAGGACGGGTTCGCCCCGTGTCCTCCCTGGGCCGGTGCGGCCGGGTACCGTGCTGCTTGTACGTCGGCTGCTTGTACGTCGTCACGACCGGCGCAGTCGGGTGGTCGTGTTCGCGGGGGAGACGCCATGTCGGATGCCGGGGCGGTGCGGGCGTTCCGGACGGCCACGCATCGGGAGGGCGAGGTGGAGCCTCGACTCGTCGCGATGCGGGACTTCCTGGCCAACGCCTCCGACGCCGAGGTGGTCCGCAATCGGGGACTGATCGAGAGCCAGATCCAGGCCGTGGCCACCCAGCAGCCGGAGACCGCCGCGCGCATGCTCGCCGACGTGCTCGGGCGCGACCCCCGGGGCCACTACGCCCGCGCGGTCGACGCGGTGCTGCGCTGGTGGGTGGTCCAGCCCGGCAGCGACTTCGCGGAGACCTGGACCACGCTGGAGAAGGCGCTGGAGGCCGGACCGCGCCCGCTGGAGCGCGCGCTGCTCGACGTGCTCGGCGGCCTGGACCCGCGCGCGCCCGTCCGGCGCTGGCGGGTCGCCGCCACCACCCGGGTCCTGGACTGCCTGGAGGAGCGCTTCGAGCAGCCGGCCCGGCACCCCGACCACGACCTGTGGCGGCTGCTGCCGGTGGTCGCGCCGCCCGGTGCGCCGGGGACGCGGGCCGAATGGGTGTGCGTGATCGGTGACCGGGCCGCGGCGCGCGGGGCCGAGGCCGCGGCGCGCACCTGCTACCGGCTCGCCTTCGAGCAGGGCTGCTCCGCCGCCGCGCCCCGCCTGGCCCATCGGCTCGCCGTCGAGGGGCATCGGGAGCTGACCGGCGGCGACCCGGAACGGGCGGTCCGGTATCTCTACGAGGCCGCGATGCTCGATCCGGACCACGCCGAGTATCGCGAGCTGCACCGGGCCGCGGTCGCGGCGCGGGACGGCGGGGCGGCGGCCGGGGTGCGGCCCGGGACGGCGGCGGCCCTGGTGGTCGCGGCGGCGGAGCTGTTGGAGCGCGGCGACGACGCGGGCGCGGTGCGGCTGCTGCGGCGGGGGCTGCCGGGCGCGGGCGGGGCGTCGGGGCCCGGTGGGACTTCGGGCGGCGACGCGACGGGCGGTGCCGGCCCCGACGACGCCGGGCGCGAGCCGCACGTCGTCGACGAGCCCTACGCCGACACCTGGCCCGCGCGGCTGCTGCTCGGCACGCTGGAGGGCGACGACTCGATGGTGTGCGGCGCCGCGCGCGACCTGCTCCGGCGCTACGGCGCGGGCTGGGTCCGCCGTACGCCGCTGGGCCCGGGCCTGGTGCTGCACCGGGTCACCCGCGCCGACCCGGAACTGGCCGCGGCGCTGCTCGAGGCGTCCCCGGCGGAACTGCGCGAGGGACGACTCGGCCGGGCGATCGCGACGACCGCCGCGTACCGAATACTGGCCTTGGGCGTACGGGACCTGGGCGCGGGACGGCCCGAGGCGGCCCGGGCCCGGGCGGACCTGGCCGAGCGGCTGCTCGCCGGCGACGAGGCGTGATCCGACCGGGTGCGATCGAAACGGCGAGGCGGGGGAGAAGGCGACGTGGACACGGACATCCTCGGGGTGCCGGAGCAGGTGTTCGACAGCGGGCTGCTGGTGGCCACCCGCCGGTTCGAGACCGCCTCGGCGGTGGCCCGCGAACTCGGCGCGCACACGATCGAGGTCGCCCACACGCTGATCGCCCTGGCCCGGATCGACGGCGGGCGCGCCTGCGGCCTGTTCGCCCGCCAGGGCATCCCGCCGGACGTGCTCGCGGCCGGCCTGCTCGGCGGCGGCGGACCGGCCGCCGGGGCGGGCGGCAACGGCCGGGGCGGCGCCGGCGCGCTCGGCGGCCTGCCGGTCACCGCCGACCTGCGGGCCGGCTTCGCCGCCGCGGCGGACACCGGCTACGTCGACGAACGCGCGCTGCTCGCGGAGTTGTTGCCCCGCCTGGAGCCGGGCGCGGTGGACCTGCTCGTCGGCTACGGCCGGGTGGACCTCGACGCCTGGCGGGCCGAGGTGGCCGCGGTGCGCCCGGCGGCGGAGGTGTGCCGGGCCGACGGGTCGATCGACGAGGCCGCGTTCGCTCCGGGCGCTCGGCGGGTGCTGGCGATGATGGTCGCCGAGGCGAGCGGACTCGGCCGGCGGCAGTGCGGCATCGCGATGCTGCTGCACGCGCTGGCCACCACCCCGGGCGGACTCCTGGAGCAGGCCTTCCTGTTCCTGCGCCGGGACGTACGGGCGCTGCGCGAACAGACCATCGCGCTGACCGGCGCCCGGGTCCGCGGCCCGGCGGGCACCGGCCCGATCACCCCCGACGAGCCGCTGCGGCAGACCCTGCGCCGCGCGGCGACGTTCGCCGCGAGCGCCCCCGACCCGGACCCGGACACCGGCGCCCGGATCACCGAACGCGACCTGCTCGCCGCGCTCCTGGACACCCCCAGCGGCCTGGCGGCCGGATTCTTCCGCGACATCGGCCTGGACCTGGACCGGCTGCGCCGCTTCGCCGACACCTACTACCGCGAGCCCGCCGAGCCCGAACCGGACCGGGCCGCCACCCCGATGTCCCCCGAGGACGCGGTACGCCGGCTGCGCGCGGGCCTGATCGGCCAGGAGAGCGTGGTCGAGCGGCTCGCCTTCCACGTCGAACTCATCAAACGTTCGCTCACCCGCGGCTTCCGCCCGGACGACCGGCCGCGCGCGGCACTGCTCCTGTGCGGCCCCAGCGGCTCCGGCAAGACGATGACCGCCCGGCTGCTCGCCGAGGTCGTCTACGGGTCCGAGGACGACGTCCTGGTCTTCGAGATGGGCCAGTTCAGCGCGCGCGAGTCGATCAACAACTTCATCGGTGCCCCGCCGGGCTACGTCGGCTTCGGCGAGGGCAAGCTCACCAACGGCCTGCGCGACAATCCGCGCCGGGTGTTCCTGTTCGACGAGGTGGAAAAGGCCGACGCGCGGGTGCTCGACGCGCTCCTTCGCCTGCTCGACGAGGGCCGGATCGGCGATCCGGCGGGCCCGGTGCGCGAGGCGCACGACGCGGTGGTGATCCTGACCACCAACCTCGGCGCGACCCACTCCGCGGCCGAGGCGGTCGAGGACGACGTGGACAGCGTGGACAACCTGATCGGCTCGATCCTGGCCGAGGGCCCCACCGGGCACACCGCCGCGAGCGCCCGGCTGCGCCGCACGATGGAGGGGTTCTTCCGGCCCGAATTCCTCAACCGGGTCGACGAGGTGATCCTCTACTCGCCGTTCGGCCCCACCGAACTGCGCGGGATCGCGGAGAACGGCCTGACCCGACTCGCCGCGCGGCTGCGCGACCAACTCGGCGTCGCGCTGACCTGGACCGACGAGGCCGCCGACCACATCGCCACCGTCGCCTGGCGCGGCCGGCCGGAGGAGGCGGCACGCGGCGTCAACCGCTGCGTGACCGCCGTGGTGCCGGGCGTGCTGCGCCTGCTCGACGAGGCCGACGCGGCCGGCCGGCCGATCGGCGCGGTCCGGGTGCGGGTGGTGGCCGGTGCGCTCGTGGTGGGGGGCGCCGATGACTGACCGCGCGGAACTGCGCGCGTTCGCCGCCCGGCTGCGCGAACACGGCGCCGGCGACGGGCCGTTGGACGGCGAGGCGTACGCGAGCTTGGGCACCGGCGCCGACGCGCAGCCGTGGAGCGCGCGGGCCGAGGAGTTGTGGACCACCGGCGGCGGGCCGTGGCGCACCCACCACCTCGCGGTCGCGCTGCACGCGCGCGCCTACGACCTGGAGCTGGCGGGCGAGAGTGAGGCGGCCCATCCGTACTGGAAACGGGCGTTGGCGCACTGGGCCGAGCTGTACCACGACAGCGCCTTCTGGGACCGGATGCACGAGCACTTGGAGGCGGTCGCCGGGAGTCCGGTGCCGGCGGCGACCGTCCAGGAGGTCCGTGAGCGGCTGCCGCGCGACCTGCTCGCCCCGCACCTGACCCTGGCCGCCGATCGGCGCCTGCGCGACCCGCTGTCCGCGCGCGAACACCTCGACCTGGTCCGCGAGTCCGGCTTCCCGCCGTCGGTGATCGCCAACGCCCGGGCCGACCTGGTCCGCGAGGCGCTGGCCCAGGCGTCGCGCGACGTCGAGGAGGGCCGCTACGACGACGTGGTCGAACTGCTCGCCTCCTGGCTCACGGTGGACCCCGGCAACTCGGAGGCGGCCCGGGCCCTGCTGTACGCGACCCGGCGCCACATCGAGATCGTGGTGGCCGCGCCCGGGTGGGCGCACAAGATCGAGCCGTTGGTCGAGCGGGTGGCCCGGCTCGTGCTGCCCGCCTGGGACGAAGTGGGCACACCCGAGGGCTCGTTCGCGGTCGAGTTGGCCCGGCACGAATACTGGCGCGGCATCGTGGTGCGCGAGTTGGAGTCCGGCCCGGCCACCGAACCCGCCGTACTGGAACAGGCCACGCTGCGCTCGGGCCGACACCTGCTGCGCGCCCTCGAACTCGACCGCGACCTGGCGCTCAAGAGCATGTACCGCGACGTCGAGCAACTGGCCGCCGAGGAATGGGCGTTGGCCGCCACCGCCCGACAACGCCAGGGGCTGCCCGACGGACACGTGCGGGACGCGCTGCGCCGGGCGCTGGCGATGTCCGCGCCCGGGCCGTGGGGGCGGTTGTTCATGGCCCGCGTACTGATCAACCTGCACGCGCCGCAGCCGGAGGACCTGGCCACCGCCCGCCGGCTCGCCGACGAGGTGGCCGCCGACCCGGACGCGGACAAACCCGAGATCGTCAACGCGCTGCGCGGCGTCGTGTTGTCCCTGGCCACGGGGCACGGCCCCGCATGGAGTTGAGTGCCGATGGAACCCACCGCGAGCGAGGGCGCCAGGGAGAACCCCTGGGCCTGGCAGGCCGGCCGCAATCCCTACCGGGGCACCGCCTTCCAGATCCTGGACCTGGATCCGGACCTGACCGGCCGGGCGGCGATCAAGGCACAGGTGCGCAAGCGCCGACAGCGGATCACCCGCAGCGCGGACCGGTTCCCGGTGCACGGGCGGGTGCTCGCCCCGGCCGAGGTGAACGCGGCCGAGGAGAGCCTGACCGACCCGGCCGGGCGGCTGGCGGCCGAACTGCTCACCCACCGACCCGAGCGGCCCGGCCCCGATCCGGCCGAGCTGGCCGAGGAGTTCGCCGAGACCGAACCCCCGGAGTCGGCCGGGCCGCCGAGGATCGGGATCGACCGACGTGTGCTCGCGGGCCTGGTGCCGCCGCCCGCGCCACGCGAGTTCGTACCGTTGTGGACGGAAGAAGGGGCGCACTGATGGCAGCGACACCCGAGCGGGGCCCCCTCGGGGCGGACCCACCGGCGGATGCGACGGGTTCGCCCGATCGGGGCGGCTCGCACGCGCCGAAGGCGTCGACCACATCGACCGGTCCCGTCGATCCGGCCGAGTCGGCCGCTTCCGCCGTGGACCAGGCCGACCCGATGGCGATCACCGAGAGCGAGCGCGCGGTGCCGGAGCACGCGCTCGACCCGCCGTTCGCGCTCGTCTACGACGTGGTGCGGCGAACCGCGCGCGAACGCGAGGCCGGGCGCGAGGAGATGCGCAAACGCCTGGAGTCCACCCACGAGCGGTACACCGGTCTGGCCGCCGACGCCGCGGTCGCGCTGCACGAGTTGCGCGGCTGCCTGGACGGCGAGCCCGCGCCGGCCGTACTGGCCTCGATCGCCCGGCGGTTCGCCACGGCGCTCGACCGCGCGGGCGTACGCTTCGACGATCCCGTGGGCGAGGCGTACGCCGCGGTCGGCCGCCGGGTGGACGTCGCGCACGCCCCCGACAGCGGTGACGAGGCGGCGATGATCGTGGCCAGGACGCTGCGGCCCGGCGTACTCCTCGACGACGGCGAGGTGATCCGCCGCGCACAGGTCGTGCTCGGCTTCGTACCCACCCCGGCCGAACGCGAGGCCGCGCCCGGGCGGACCGACGGCCGGGAAACCCCCGCGGCATCACGCCCCGAACCCTCGAACGAGCCGAACTCCGAAGGCGGTAGCACCAGATGAGCATCGTGGTCGGTATCGACCTCGGCACGACCAACTCGTGCATCGCGATCCCCGCCGACGCCGAGGTGCCCGACAAGGAGGCGCTGATCGCCGCCCGTCGGCTGCGCCCGGTCGGCGACTCGCTGATCGTGGCCAACCCCGACCGCTCGCCGACCACCCCGTCGGCGGTGTGGATCGATCCGATCGGCACCCCGATCGTCGGACAACTGGCCAAGAACAAGGCCCGGCTGCCCGGCGCGCCGCCCGCGATGTTCTTCAAGCGCAACATGGGCACCGACCAGCTGGTCACCGCCGGACACGCGCGGCTGACCCCGCTGGAGGCGTCCACGCACATCCTGCGCCACCTCAAGCAGGTGGCCGAGGAGGTGCTGGGCGTGCCGGTGGAGCGGGCCGTGGTGACCGTCCCGGCGTTCTTCGAGACCCGGGCCAAGAACGAGACCACGCGCGCGGGCCAGGCGGCCGGCCTGGAGGTGGTCGAGACGCTGATCGAGCCGGTGGCCGCGGCGCTGGCGTACACGCACGAGCGGGCGCGCGAGCTGACCGAGCCGCAGACGTTCCTGGTCTACGACCTCGGCGGCGGCACCTTCGACACCTCCGTGGTCACCTGGGACCCCGAAGTCGGCTTCGAGAACCGCTCGTTCAGCGGCGACCGCTACCTGGGCGGATTCGACTTCGACCGGCGGATCGTGTCCTGGATCGCGGCCCAACTGCCCGAGTACGACCTGGCGATCGACTCGGAGAACCCCGCCGACGGCAAGGTGGAGGCGCAGTTGCTCTCGGTCGCCGAGGGCGCCAAGCACGACCTGTCGCGCTATCCCGAGACCGAGATCGTCAGCCAGTACTGCGAGGACCGGCGCGGCACCCCGATGAACATCGGACTGCCCATGCGCCGCGACGAGTTCGAGGAGATGATCGCGGATCGTATCCGCGGCACCCTGGACGACTGCGACCGCGCGCTGGCCCGCGCCGGGATGACCGCCGCCGACTTGGACGAGATCGTCATGGTCGGCGGCTCGTCCCGGATCCCGCTGGTGGCCTCCATGCTCACCGAACACTTCGGGCGCGGCCCCCGGCTGCTCAACCCGGACCTGTGCGTCGCGCTGGGCGCCGCGCTCAAGGCGGCGAACGTGCCCAGTCGCAGCGGTCATCTGGAACTGGACCGCCCCGAGGCGCTGCCGCCGGAGACGGACATCGGCGGCCGGGTCCTGGCCGGCCCCGACCTCGGCTCGCCGGCCGCCGCGCAGTTGGTGCTGACCTCGGACGACGGCCTGGTGTACCTGACCGAGACGGCCGACGGGGAGGGCCGCTTCCTGTTCGCCGACGTGCCGTTGCGCGAGGGCGAGAACGGCTTCACCGTGCAGGTGTCGGTGCACGGCCGGGAGATCGAGAGCCGGCGTCTGGAGGTGACCACCGACGACAAGCCGCGCTCGGACGCGACCGGCGACGTGCTCGCGCACGACTTCTCGGTCGAGTTGGTGGACGGCCTGCACGCGGTGGTGCGGGCCGGGACGATGGTGCCGTACCGCACCGATTTCCGCCTGGAGACCGCGTCCCACGGGTCCAGCCTGCGGGTCGGCCTGGTCGAGGGCCTGGTGCCGATCGGCGAGGTCTCGATCCGGGACCTGCCGACCGATGTGCCGGTGGGCTCGACCGTCGAGGTGACACTGGAGTTCGAGACCGGCTGGACGATCCGGGCCGAGGCGCGGCTGCCGCAGGTGGGCGCGGAGGGCAGCGCGGTGATCGACATCCCGCAGAGGACCGTGCCGGGGTGGCCGGAGCTGACCGAGCGGCACCGGCAGGTGGTGACCGGATGGGCGGAGAAGCGCGACGCGATCCCGCCCGCCGACGCCATCCGGGTCGGCCCGGCGCTGGATCGCCTCCTCGCCGAACTCGCTGAGCTGGTCCGGGAGCGGATCGACCCGAGCAAGACCCACCACAAGCTCCTGGAGGCGGAGACGCTGGTCCAGGGTCTGCGGGTGGCCACCACCGCGGGCAGCGCGCTGAACCCGGTGATCGGCGAGTTCGAGGACAACCTGGCCTTCCTGGCCCGGCTCGCCGACCGGCTGGTGGACCACGACGCGGTCGAGGCGGAGCGCTTCCGAAGCGCGATCCCCGGTCTGCGCGCCACCGGCCGGGCGGCCTACGCGGCGGGCAACAAGATGGACTGGCACCTGGCCAACGAGGCGGTAAGGGACCGGATCAACGCGGCCGAGCGCATGCTGCACGGCGGACGCGCCCCGCAGCAGTTCACCGCCGCCGAGTTCCAGGTCGCGGTGCTCCAGGAGGTGGAGTACCTGCGCCGCTCGATCCAGGAGATGGACCAGGCGTCCGGCGGCCTGCACCGGCTCGACGCGGACGCGTTCCTGCGCGAATTGGACACGATCGCCGAGGACGCGGCGGAGGTGGACGTCCGGGACGAGGCGGCGGGCAACCGGCGGCTCGTGGAGATCTATCGGGGTCGGATCATGCCGCTGCGGGCCCGGGCGGACCGCTGGATGGAACAGATCCGGGAGGGCTCCCCGCACATCGGGTTGCGGCTCCCGAAGAACTCCCTGGAGAAGTGACATGGCGTTCGCGATCACCTGCCCCCTGTGCCGGCGCCGGATCGCCGACCTGACCGGCCGCTGCCCGGCCTGCGGCGGCGACCTCGGCGCGCTCGCCGGCCTCGTCGAACTGGCCGACCGCCACTTCAACGACGCGGTACGGGCGGCCCGACGTGCCCGCTGGAACACCGCCGCCGAACACCTGGCGGTGACCCTCGCCCTCAACCCGGCCGACGCGGAGGCCCGCCAACTCCTCACCAAGGTCCGCTACCACCAGGACCCCAAAACCCTCCCCGACCGCCTGTGGCGCAAGGCCCGAACCCACCTCCCCTACGGCGACCGCCTCCCACGAACCCTCCCGAACCAAGCCACGGTTCACCACCTCCTGGAGCAAGTCACCCGCCGCTGGTCGACAGCCCGCAAGTCACCCTGACCACCAAGACCCACGGAGCGAGCGGGTCCAATCCCCAACACAGGAGCCCGAACCCACCTCCGCAACGTCGGACGAAACACCTGCGGCCCAAATCCACCCCGCCGGCGTCCGAACCCATCTCCGCAACGTGGGACGAAACGCGGGCGGCCCAAATCCACCCCGCCGGCGTCCGAGCCCATCTCCGTAACGTGGGACGAAACGCCGGCGGCCCAAACCACCCGGCCGGCCCGAAACCACCTCCGTAACGTCGGACGAAACGCCGGCCGGGCAAAACTCCAGCCCGGCCGGCGTTTGAGGCCACCTCGGCCGAAGGCCGGGCCATCAAGCCCGTCCGGCGTTTGAGGACGGCAAGCCGACCCGGGCCGACCCATGCCGACCGGGTCCCGCCGACCTCTCAGCCCGTCCGGCGTTTGAGGACGGCAAGCCGACCGGGGCCAACCGTCGACCACCGACCACCGATCAAGCCACCGATTCGCCGACAGGCCGGCTGCGCCGACCGTCCACCCCCACCGGAACGTCCCCGTCGATCGTCACCCGGTGCAACAACCGCCGCGCCCCGTCGAAGTCGGTGATCACCCGATGCTGGGTCGCCCGGTTGTCCCAGATCGCCACGTCACCCGCCCGCCACCGCCACCGCACGGTGTTCTCGGGCCGAGTGACGTGCTTCCCGAACAGCGCGAGCAACGCCGCCGAGTCCTCGGCGTCCAAGCCCACCAGCCGCTGCGCGAACGCCCCCAGAACCAGCGTGCGTTCGCCCGAGACCGGGTGTATCCGCACAACCGGATGCTCCGTCTCGTACACGGTCGACTCGAACAACTCCCGATAGTCCTTCCGCGCCTGGCTGAGCCCAGCCGTGTCCGAAGCCACGTAGTCGTACCGGTTGCTGTGCACCGCCCGCAGCGAATCGGCCAACGCCGCGAGCGGCGCCGGCAGTTCCGCATAGGCGCTCGCGGTATCGGCCCACAACGTGTCCCCGCCCACGTCCGGCAGCCGTACCGCGCGCAGGATGGAGGCGAGCGGATAGGCGGGAACGAACGTGACATCGGTGTGCCAACGGTCGGCGACCACCCCGTGATCGTTGTCGATCGGCACGATCAACTCGCCCTCGGCGGACGCGGTCGGGTGCCCGATCGGATCGCCGAGCAGCCGGGCGAAGGCGAGTTGGCCCGCGTCGTCCAGGTGGTGCTGGTCGCGGAAGAAGATCACCCTGTGCCGATGCAGTGCGTCCCGGACGGTGTCCACCGTGATCGAGTCCAGTTCGCCGCCCAGGCGAACTCCCTCGACCACGGCCCCGATTCGGGCGGCGACGGGTGATACGGAAACGGTGACAGCGGTCATGAGCGTGGTGTCCCTTTCGGCCTTCGCATGGAGAAAAAACGTCATCCGAAGCGGGCGCACGCGGGCGCGGGACGCCGAATCCCGCGCATCCACGAGACAGACATGACGACCCATCAACAAACCGAAGCCGGCGCACGCCCTACCGACAGCGCATACCGGGCGGAACAGGAAGATGCGCGATCCGATGCCGCCGCATCACAGACGCGACAACACGCCCGCCGATACCGGCGGCCCGCGCAGTCCCCATGGTCCCCACTCCGGGATTCTCGCCGTGCCCCTCACGAGAGGTCAACCACATACGGTCATCCGGTCCAGCCGAGGTGAACAGACCCGATCCCACCCATTCGAGTGACACAGGGTCGTCAGCGATCGCATTCTGTCCTAAACTATGTACATGAGCATGCCCATAATTCTGCCTATCGCAGAAGTTCGCAGTCGTTTCTCCGAACTGGTCTCGCTGGTCGAAAGCAGTGGTCGACGTGTGGCCGTGACCCGCAATGGCAGGGGTGCCGTTGCATTGGTGTCGCTCGGCGAACTGGAGGCATTGGAGGATCGCATCGAGTCGCTCGAAGAGACCCTCGCCGTGTTGCGTGAGCCGGGCATCCTGGCGGAGTTGGCCGAGGAGGAAGCCGAGTTCGAGGCGGGCGGAGGCGTCACGGGCGAGGAACTGGACGCCATGTTGGCCGAACGCGCGCGTCGCGAACAGCTGGGTTCACAGGATGTGGCGTGACCTCGACGCCCACCCCTGAGCCCTACCGTCTCAAAGTAAGCCCGGGAGCCGCCCGAGCCCTGGCCGAGAGGATTCCCATGGCCGAGAGCTTGGCGATTCGTGGCATGTTGCACGGGGATCTGCTTCTGCACCCATTTCGGGTGGGCAAGCCTTTGGAGGAGCCGCTACGGGGCTACTACTCGGCGCGTGTTCACCCGTACCGCATCCTCTATCGCGTCGATCGTGAGCGACGAGTGGTGCACGTCCATCGCATCGTTCATCGCTCGGACGCGTATCGCACGCACTGACGCCGCAACATGTGGTCGGCAGCAGTGGCCGTCGGTGGACCAGCGGGCCGGGCGTGACTAGGAGCCGCCCTCCTCCAGCAGTCGGCGCAGCAGTGCCTCGTCGTCGGTCGACAGGTCGGAGACGAATCGGGCGAGCACCGCCTGCCGGTCGCCCTCCTTGTCCAGCACCTGGCGCATCCGCCGCGCGGCGAGCCCGGCCTCGTCGTACACCGGCGCGTACACGTAGGACCGGCCCGACCTGGTGCGCTGGAGCACACCCTTGTCGTGCAGGCGGGACAGGATCGTCACCACCGTCGTGTACGCCAGCTCGCCGGAGACCCGGGCCTGCACCGCGGCCGCGCCCATCGCCGTGGGCGACGTCCACAGCAGGGACAGGATCTCGGACTCCAACTCGCCGGGGCCACGTCGCGCGGGCGCTCCGCCTGCTCTGCTCTCGGTCACTTCGGCCTCCGGTCAATGGGCACAACGCCCCGGAAGCCTAGTCGCGCGCCGAATACGGTCAACAGGGTCGCCGATTTCGGCCAGACCCGCCGTCAGGCGGCGGTGACCAGCGGGTCGCGCACCGGCAGGGGAGGCGCGGGGGCCTCGGCCCGGGCCACGAGCACGGCGCAACCCTCCGCGCGCAGCGCCTCGACCAAGGTGTCGTGTCGCCGGCCGCGCACCCGGGCCGGATCGGCGGCGGCCGGCACCAGCACGGCCACCCGGCGCTCCGGCAGACCCCGGACGAACGTCGCCAGCACCTCGACGAGCCGGTCCCGCTCGTCGAAGACCACGCTCAGCGGCGCGTCCACCCCGGCCGCGTCCCACGCGTCCACCAGCGCGTCGCGAACGGCCCGTTCGCCGGGGCGCGTCACATGCACCGCGATCGCCCGTCCACCCAGGTCCCGCGCGGCGCCGAGCGCGGCGAGCGCGGCGGCGTCGACGCGTACGATCGGCACCACCACGGCCCGCGGAGCGCCCGCGGCGCCCCGGCCACCGGTCCGGCGGAGCGCGACGGTACGACGAATCCCGGTGACCCGACGCAGCACGGTGAACATGACGGCCTCCTCTCGACCGCCTTCAGCCTCACCCCGAATCGGCCCGCAGGCGCCCGCGTTGACGCGCTCTTGGCGTTGCCCATGCCGATCCGAGCGCGTTCCTTACCCTCGGCGTCACCGGTCCGGGTGCGGACCTCACCCCAGGGGCAGGAGGTTGGCGCGGACGAAGCCGGCCAGCCGGGACTGGTCCAGACCGCCCTTGTCGGCGCGCACGACGAGGGTCGGGTGATTGCGCGAACGCGGGTTGCCCAGGGTCACGATCGCGACCGGCTCACGCCAGCGCCGCACCGAGTTGGTCGCCTCGTAGTACTCCTGCGTGAACAGCACCGCCTCGCCCAGCGGAGTCTGCACCGTCTGGGTCACCGCGCCGGGCGGGACGTCGGCCGCCGTGCGGTACAGGCCGTGCCACCCGTTGCCGGGCGCGCCGCCCGGTGCCTTGCAGGTCACCTCGTTGGACTCGATCGTGACGTCGTCGAGCGCGAGCAGGACCCGATCGCACGGGGTGGTCACGGTCCGCGCGCCCGCATCGGTACCCCCGGCGGCGCGGACCTCGAAGGCGACCGTGCCGGTGTCCACCCTGGTCGCGTGCACCCGCACCGGCGGCGCCGTCGACGAGGGCGCCGACACCACGAACGGATCGTCCCCGGATCCACCACACCCCGACACCCCGAGCATCACCCCGGCCGCGACCACCGCCCCCACACTCCACCGCCGCACCGCCATCGCCCTGCCCCCTCGTCGTCGGTCGCACGCACCCGCGCAGTCGTACGCACCCGCAGAGTGGACGCGACAGCCCACCGAGGGGTTCCACCCACGAAGCCGGCGGTACGTTCTCGGGATGAGCACTTCTTCCGCGATCGCATCGGCCGAGGAGTGGCCTCGGACCGCCGCCGAGGCGCTGGCCGTGCAGGATCGGCTGCGGCCGACGGTGGATACGGTCGGGCCCGGGCCGCAGCCGGGAGAGGCGCGGCGGGTGGCCGGCCTCGACGTGGCCTACGCCGAGGACTCGGACGAACTGGCCGCCGCCGTCGTGGTGTTGGACCCGCACACGCACGCGGTCCTGGAGCACTCCGTGGTGCACGGCGTGGCGACCTTCCCGTACGTCCCGGGCCTGTTCGCCTTCCGGGAGATCCCGGCGCTGCTGGCCGCGCTCGAACGCCTCGACGCCGCACCGGACCTGCTGCTCTGCGACGGCCAGGGGCTTGCCCATCCGCGCCGCTTCGGCCTGGCCTGCCACCTCGGCGTGCTCACCGGCATCCCGGCCATCGGGGTCGGCAAGACGCAGTTCGTCGGGACGTACGAGCCGCTCGGGCAGGCCCGTGGTGAGGCCGCCGACCTGGTGGACGAGGGCGATGTGGTCGGGCGCGCGCTGCGCACCCGCGACGCGGTCAAGCCGGTCTTCGTGTCGATCGGCCACGGCGTCGACCTGGACACGGCCTGCGCGCACGTCCTGGCCCTGACCCCGCGCTACCGCCTCCCGGAGACCACCCGCCAGGCCGACCGACTCTGCCGCCGGGCACTGAAGTCCCACCCCGACGCCCGCTCCTGACCCCCCCACCGCCGACGCGAAAGAGCCCCCCGCACCGCCTGCGCAAGGCGGTGCGGGGGGCTCTTCGGTCACCGGCTCCCCAAGGGGGGAGGATGGGGAGCCGGCTGCCTGTCGGGAGGGTCGCCCCTCCGGGTCAGTCCGTCGCGATGGCGCGCAGGACGTTCATCCGCGCCGCCCGGAAGGCCGGCATCACCGCGGCCAGCAGGCCGACGATCGCCGCGGCGACCACGATGCCGACGACCGTGCCCCACGGGATCTTGAGCACGTCCAGGCCCTGGTTGGCCAGCAGGCGCTGGGCGCCGATGCCCCACGCCATGCCGAGCGCGAGCCCGACCAGGGCGCCGAACACCGCGATCACCATGGACTCCAGCCGGATCATCCGGCGGATCTGCCGACGCGAGGCGCCGATCGCCCGCATCAGACCGATCTCCCTGGTGCGCTCGACCACCGACAGCGCCAGCGTGTTGATCACACCCAGGATCGAGATGATGATCGCCAGGCCGAGCAGACCGTAGATCAGGTACAGGAACGTGTCGATCTGCTTGCCGATCAGTTCCTTGTAGTCGCTCTGGTCTCGCGCCTTGACCTGCGGGAAGGGTTCGAGCGCCGTCTTGAGCGCGGCGCCGACCTTCGTCGCGTCCTGACCACCGGCCGCGTTGATGCTGACGCTCTGGTACTGCACGTCCGGGACGAACTTCTTCATGATCGCGTTCGGGATCACGATCGTCTCGCCCAGGCCGATGACGTCGTCGGACTTCTTGCGGATCGCGCCGACCTCGACGGTGGTCTTCTGCCCGTTCGCGAAGGCGAGTTCGATCTTGCCGCCCAGGCCCAGGTGGTGGTCCTTGGCGAAGTCCTCGCCGATCGCCGCCTTGCCCGCCGACATGGCCGCGTCGCCGGTGCCCTGGAGATAGGTGGTCTTGACCGTGCCGTCGATGCCCGGGTCCGAGCCGAGGACGAAGTCCTTCTTGGACTTGCCGTCCGCGGTGATGGTTGCGTTGGCCAGGGACGAGGCGACCACGTCGCCGACGCCGGGGGTCTTGCGGGCCGCGTCGACGATGGTCTCGGGGAACGTCCCGGTCAGCGACTGGATGGTGTAGTCGGAGCCCAGCGACTTGTCGATCTGCTTGTCGAAGGAGGCCGACATCGACGAGGCCGCGACCGCCATGCCGCTGACGAGGGCGACACCGATCATGATCGCCGACGCGGTGGCGCCGGTACGCCGCGGGTTGCGCAGCGCGTTCTCCCGGCTGAGCCGGCCCATCGAGCCGAACAGCTTCGGGTACCAGGCGGCCAGCGCCGGGACCACGGTGCGGGCCAGGAACGGCGCCAGCACGATGAAGCCGAGCAGCGTGAACAGCACGCCCAGGCCCACGAATCCGCCACCCTGGCCACCGCTGGACGAGGTGGCTCCGGCGACCAGCGCGAGTGCGCCCAGGCCGAACAGGACCGCGCCGATCACCGAGCGGGTCTTGATCGACTTCTGCGGCGGCGCGCCGGCCTCGCGCAGGGCGGCCATCGGGGCGACCTTGCCCGCACGGCGGGCCGGGACGTACGCGGCGATCACGGTGACGATCACGCCGACCAGGTAGGCCACGATCGGGGTGGCGGTCTTGATCACCAGGGACGTGCCCTTGAGGTTGATCCCGACCGCGCTGATCAGCGCCTTGAGGCCGACGGCCAGACCGAGGCCCGCCGCCAGACCGAGCGTCGAGCCGACCACGCCCAGCAGGACCGCCTCCAGGAGCACCGAGCGGTTCACGTCCGCCCGACTGGCCCCGATCGCCCGCATCAGACCCAGCTCACGGGTGCGCTGGGCGACCAGCATGGAGAAGGTGTTGAAGATCAGGAAGATGCCGACGAGGACGGCGACACCGGCGAAGCCGAGCATCGCGTACTTCATCACGTTCAGGAAGCCGCCGAGCTGGTCGTTGGATTCCTTGGCCGTCTCCGCGGCCGTCTTGACCTCGAAGTTCTTCGGGTCGTTGAGCAGTTGCTCGACCCGCTGCTTGAGGACCTTGTCGTCGACCCCGTTGGCGGCGGACACCGACACCGAGGTGACGAGGTTCGGGTCGCGGAGCAGTCGCTCCGACGCGGTCGCGTCGTCGAAGGAGAGCAGCGCGGCACCGGGGTTGGTGGCGGTGAAGGTCAAGATGCCGCTGATCTTGAACGCGAAATCGCCGTTCTTCCCGCTCGCGTGCAGCTCGTCACCGATCTTGACGTGCTTCTTCTTCGCGGTGTCGGCGTCGATGACGGCCTCGGCCGGGCCCTTGGGCAGCGCGCCGCTGGTGAGCTTGACCGACATGTGATCGGTCTCGAACCAGTTCGTGACGATCGTCGGCGCACCGGAGGACGGTCCCACCGACTTGTTGTGCTTGTCGACGATCGTGAACGACTCGACGTGGATGCTGCCGTGTGCCTCCTTGACGCCCTCGACCTTCTTGACCTTGTCGATCAGCGACCGCGAGAGGGTGGGCGTCTCACCGGTGAGCGCGAGGTCGTCCTCGCTGAACTCGGACTTGGGCTTGACCGAGACGTCCGCCGCGGTGGACTTGAACAGCTCGTCGAAGGTCTTGGTGATCGTGTCGGTGAAGACCAGGGTGCCGGAGACGAACGCGACCGACAGCAGCACTGCCAGGGCGGACAGCACCATTCGGCCCTTGTGGGCCAGGAAGCTGCGGAACGTGGCTTTCAACATGGTGGGGGACTCTCCGCCTGTTTCAGCTGGTCCGGGCACCGTCGAAGCGCTTCATGCGCTCCAACACGGCGTCGGACGTGGGACGCAGCATCTCGTCGACGATTCGACCGTCTGCCAGGAACAGGACCCGGTCCGCGTAGGACGCCGCGTTGGGGTCGTGGGTGACCATCACGATGGTCTGACCGAGTTCGTTGACGCTGCGCCGCAGGAAGGCCAGCACCTCGGCGCCGGAGCGCGAGTCCAGGTTGCCGGTCGGCTCGTCACCGAAGATGATCTCGGGCCGGCTGGCCAGCGCCCGGGCGCAGGCGACACGCTGCTGCTGACCGCCGGAGAGCTCGGTCGGCCGGTGCTTGAGCCGGTCGCGCAGGCCGACGGTCTCGATCACGTTGTCCAGCCAGGCCCGGTCGGGCTTGCGGCCGGCGATGTCCATCGGCAGCGTGATGTTCTCCAGCGCGGTCAGCGTCGGAAGCAGGTTGAACGCCTGGAAGATGAAGCCGATGTTGTCGCGGCGGAGCTTGGTGAGCGCCTTGTCCTTCAGGCTCGTGATCTCCGTGTCGCCGATCCAGCTCTTGCCGCTGGTCGCGGTGTCGAGGCCGGCGAGGCAGTGCATCAGGGTCGACTTGCCGGAGCCCGAGGGGCCCATGATCGCGGTGAACTGGCCGCGACCGATCTGGACGTCCACGCTGTCGAGAGCGACGACTCGGGTCTCGCCTTCGCCGTACGCCTTGGTGAGCTGCTGCGCGCGGGCGGCGATGGTGCCCCTGGAGTCCGCGTCGGTCATGGCAGCCGTGGCCGTGGTCACGAGTCTGTCCCCCATGTTGAGGTGAAGGGTGGCGCGCTCCGCTCTTGCAGTGCACTCGATCACCGTAGGGGGGAGGGCGGCGCGGCGAATCCTCTCCAAGGACAGACCTGCCGGTCCTACGCAGGGAGGACCCGGGGTCCGCCAAGCGACCCTTGCCCCTAGGGGAGCCCCGTACCGGTGGGGTAGTCACCGTACGTGTGTACGCGCGTGATCACGTTGCGTTGATTCTCGCAGTGTCGGCGATTCGCTTACGGTATGGAGTTCCCCAAATGTCCCATTCGTCGCAACGCGCGCCCGCAGACGGGGCGCGTCAACCTTTCGGGGGACCCGTGGGCAGGCCGTGTCGTGTGGCGATGCTCGCGCCCACGGCGGCCACCGCGCGGCGCAGACTCGGCGGCGACACCGCCTCCATCTCGGCTCCCAGCATGATCAGTTGACCGGTCGCGACCTCCTCGGACTCGGCCCACAGGCGCAGCTCGCGCCACCCTTGCGGGTCGGGCGGCCCGGCCGTGGCGAACGCGTCCTCGGCGACGGCCGGGCCGAACACCCGGGGCAGCTGCGCGGAGCCGAACGGCGACACCCGGATCACGCAGGCGAACCGCATCAGCGAGCGGGCGAAGTCGTCGTTGTGGTGCGTCCACCACGTGTTCAGATCGAAGTCGTCGGGCCGCTCGAAGCGTTCCGGCCGGGTGCTCGCGGCCACCACGCGCGAGACCCGATAGCTGCGGATGTCGACGCGATGCCGGGCGACCAGATACCAGACGCCGGCCTTGAGCACGAGGCCGAGCGGGTCGAGCCGGCGGGCCACCGAGCGGTCGCGGCGGGCGTAGCGCAGGTCGATTCGTCGGCCGGTCCACACCGCGCCCGCGATCTCGGTCAGGTGCGGGACGTCCTCGTCCCGGGCGAACCACCCCGGCGCGTCCAGGTGGAACCGCTGCCGCACCCGGCCCGCCCGGGTGCGCAGGTCGGCGGGCAGGGTGGCCATCACCTTGGTCTGGGCCGCCACCAGGACCGTGTCCAGGCCCAGCGCGTCGGCGGCGTGCGGCGCGCCGGACAGGAACAGCGCGGCGGCCTCGTCGCCGGTGAGCCCGTCCAGCCGGGTCCGCCAGCCCTCGACCAGCCGGATCCCGCCGTGCGGACCGGTCTCGGTCCACAGCGGCACGCCGGACGACTGCAGCGCGGCGACGTCGCGGTAGACGGTGCGTACCGACACCTCCAGCTCGGCCGCCAGCTCGGCGGCGGTCGCCCCGCCGGGTCGGTTCTGCAGGTGCAGCAGCAGCGCCACCAGTCGACCGGATCGCATGACCCGAAACTACCCCGGAATCCCTGCCAACGGTTGTCAGGGATGGGGCGGCACGATGGGTGTCATGACGAGTTGGGCGGAGTTCGAGAAGGCCGAACCGGAGTTCGCGGCGACGGTGCGCGAGCGGTTCGGGATGTACAAACACCACGTGCTGGGCACGCTGCGTCGGGACGGCTCGCCGCGGCTGACCGGTCTGGAGGCCGACTTCCGGTTCGAGCAGATGTGGCTCGGCATGATGCCCGGCTCGCTCAAGGCGCGCGACCTGCTGCGCGACCCGAGGTTCGCGCTGTTCGCCAACCCGGGGGAGGGGGCCGAGATGACGCACGGCGACGTCCGGGTGAGCGGGCGCGCGATCGAGGAGACCGATGACGAGTTGAAGGGGCGATACGTCGGGGAGACCAACGCGCCCACCCCGTTCCACCTGTTCCGGGTCGAACTCGACGAGGTGAGCGCGGTCGGGCTCGACGGGCAGGAGATCGTGGTCCGGACCTGGCGGCCGGGCGCGCCGGTGCGCGTGCTCCGGCGGGGCAACGACGAGGACTCGGCGCGCGCGGAGGGGTGAGCGGTGGGCCCCGGCCGCGCGCGCCGGCCGGGGCTACTCCACCGGCTCGACCTCCGGAGCCTCGGCGTCGGCCTCCGGGGCGGGGACGGCGAAGCCCTCGCCTCGGCGCAGGGTCAGCTCCCGGGTGATCCCGATCCCGTCCAGGAACGGGCGGTCGTGGCTGACCACGACCAGTGCGCCGCGATAGGCGCCCAGGGCCTGTTCGAGTTGGCGCACCGACGCCAGGTCCAGGTTGTTCGTCGGCTCGTCGAGGATCAGCAGGTGCGGCGGCGGGTCGGCGGACAGCAGGGCGGCCAGGACGGCGCGGAACCGTTCGCCGCCGGACAGCGTGCCCACCCGCTGCTCGGGGCGGTTGCCCCGGAAGAGGAAGCGGGCCAGCCGGCCGCGCAGTTCCGCGTCGGTCGCCTCGGGCGCGAAGCGGCGCACGTTGGCCAGGACGGTGGCGTCGTCGTCGAGGATGTCCAGCCGCTGGGGCAGGTGGCGCACCCCCTCGACGTTGATCCGGACCGTGCCCTGGGCCGGTTGCTCCGCGCCGGTGAGCAGGCGGAGCAGGGTGGTCTTGCCCGAACCGTTGTCGCCGACCAGGGCGATGCGTTCCGGGCCGCGCACGATCAGGTCCACGCCGTGCGGGCCGTAGAGCGCGTCAGTGGTGTTCAGGCCCTCGGCGGTGAGCACCGTGCGGCCGGCCGGGACCTCGGTCTCGGGCAGTTCGATCCGGATCTCCTTGTCCTCGCGGACCGCGTCCCTGGCCTCGGACAACCGGCTCCTGGCGTCGTCGAGGCGGCCCTCGTGGGTGCCCCTGAGCTTGCCGGCGGAGACCTCCGCGCCGCGTTTGAGGTTGCCGGCCACGATCTTGGGGATGCCGCCCTCCAGTTGGGCCTTGCGGCCGGTGCGCTGGCGGCGGGCCAGTCGGATCTGGGCCTCGGCCAACTCGCGCTTTTGCTTGCGCACGTCGGTCTGGGCGACCCGGACCAGCCGCTCGGCGGTCTCCCGCTCCTGCTCCAGGATGTCGAGGTAGGAGCTGAGGTTGCCGCTGTGGGTACGGGCCCGGTCCGGCAACACCTCGACGATCCGGTCGACCAGATCGAGCAGCACCCGGTCGTGGCTGACCACGACGAGCACCCCCGGGTACCGGCTCACCGCGTCGTACAGCCGCTCGCGCGCGGACGCGTCGAGGTTGTTGGTGGGCTCGTCCAGGAGCAGGATCTCCGGTCGGCGCAGCAGCAGCGCGGCCAGCCCGAGCAGCACCGACTCGCCGCCGGACAGGGTGCCGACGGTGCGGTCGAGGTCGACGTGCGGCAGGCCGAGCCGGTCGAGTTGGGCCCGTGCGCGTTCCTCGACGTCCCAGTCGTCGCCGATGGTGTCGAAGTGCCGGACGTCGGCGTCGCCGGCCTCGATCGCGTGCAGCGCGGCCCGCGTGTCGGCGATGCCGAGCACGTCGTCGACGCGCCGGTCGGCGTCCAGCGGGAGGTGTTGCGGCAGGTAGCCGAGGTCGCCGGCGAGGGCGATCGATCCGGCGGTGGGGCGCAGTTCGCCCGCGATCAGCTTGAGCAGGGTGGACTTGCCCGCGCCGTTGACGCCGACCAGGCCGGTGCGCCCGCCGCCGATGGACAGATCCAGGTCGGTGCAGACGGGGGTACCGTCGGGCCAGGCGAAGGACAGGGCGGAGCAGACGATCGCGGGTGCGGTCGGAATGGACATGCGGATTCTCCCGGGACGCGGTGATGTACGGATCGCGTGGGACACCGCGCGGCGGGATCGGGAAGCACCGGGAACGAGACGGTCGACAACGAGAGAGTCGACGAAGAAGTCGTCCGGGACGGCCACACCGAGGTCGAGAACGCGACCGCGAGCACGACGGGCTCGAGCGGCGCGATGTCCTGACCTCAGATGCGCAACGGACCATCCAGACGGACGACAATGTGACCCGGCAAGGCTACCTCGGGCACGTCGCGGACCTCAAACGATTTCGTCGGCTTTTCGGTCGCGCCGCAGGTCGAACCGGTAGGCGACGGCGGCGGTGCCGATCAGCAGGGCGAGCGGCGCGGCGAACGCGATCAGTACGTGCACGCGCAGGACGAGTATCGCGCCGGTGAACGCGCCCAGTGCCATCGCGATCGCGGAGAGCAGCCGGCGACCGGCCCGGGATCCGGTGCCGCCGAGCCGGCGGATGTCGGCGGCCAGGCCGGTCAGCGTCTGGGACAACACGGTGGTGGTCAGATCCGGGACGGC
Organism: Embleya australiensis; assembly: GCF_051903075.1. NCBI lineage: Bacteria > Bacillati > Actinomycetota > Actinomycetes > Kitasatosporales > Streptomycetaceae > Embleya > Embleya australiensis. The sequence continues at coordinate 2,673,712 of NZ_CP182422.1, read as the reverse complement.
CAACCGGCGGGCCACCGCGTTTTGCAGGCCCATGGCCAGGCCGAGCAGCAGGATCAGGGTGTAGCGCTCGCCGGTGCCCAGGCCGTGCACCGCGGCGGCGACGATCAGGGCCGCGGCGAGCAGGGCGGCCTGTACCGAGGCGCCCACCCACAGCAGGCGCACGCGGCGCGCGCCGAAGACCACGCCGAGTCGGCCGCCGCCGGCCGCGCCGACCAGGAACGCGCCGAGCGCGGCGAGCGAGGCGGCCACCGACAGGCCGGGGGCGCCGGCCAGGGCGAAGCCGGTGAAGACCACATTGCCGGTCATGTTCGCGACGAACACCCGGCCCAGTTCGAGATAGCTGAGCGCGTCCACCAGGCCGGTGACCACGGTGAGCACGATCAGCAGCGGCGGCAGCGGGGCGTGCGGGTCGTCGTGCGGCGGCAGCAGTGTGTGTTTGGCGTCCCGAAGCGTCTCGCGCATCGATGTCCCCTCCGGGATGGGCCGGTTCTCGGTTCGGGCCCGGCGACCGGACCCCGGGCGGCCCCGCGGGCGCGCCCCGTGCCGAGGCGAACCACCGGCTCGGGGCTATCCATTGCCACTCCGGGACCCGTGACACCTTCGGCGGCCGTGCGGCCGCTCACACTGCGGCCGAGTGGCGGTACCCGTTCATCCCATGTGGTGGTGCCGGCCGGCCGCCCGGCGGGGCGGGTCGACGCACCGGTCGGCGGCCGATCTAGCCTGCTGTCGATTTCCCTATATTTCCAATCATTTGGGGCATTCGTGCGATCATCCCGCAACATGGCCGTCCTCGTCCTGGTCGTCGCGGTGGTCGCCGCCATCGGCTTCGTCGTCTTCGCCCGCGACCACGGGAACGATCCCGAACAGAAGGCCGCCGCACCCGCGAGACCTCCCCAGGGGTCGGCCGCCCAGGCTCCGGCGACCCTGATCGGCGACGGCTCGACCTCGAACACCGGCGAGCAGCCCCATCGGCCCAGGCCGGAGAAGCTGGCCCCCGGCGCGACCCCGCCGCAGTTCGTGGTCTTCTCCTGGGACGGCGCCGGCGAGGACGACAAGAAGTTGTTCTCCCGTTTCCGCCAGGTGGCCAAGGAGAGCAACGCCAGGATGACGCTGTTCCTGTCCGGGGTGTACGTGCTGCCCGAGGCCAGGAAGGCCAGGTATCAACCGCCGCACAAGCCGATCGGCGCCTCCGACATCGGCTACCTCGACGACGCCCACCTGCGGATGACGCTGGAGCAACTCGGCGCCGCGTGGCAGGAGGGCCACGAGATCGGCACCCACTTCAACGGACACTTCTGCGGTCCCACCGGCGGCGGTTCGTGGTCGGCCGAGGACTGGCGCGCCGAGACGGAGCAGTCGCGCGCGTTCGTGAAGAACTGGAAGACCAACACCGGCTGGACCGACCTGCCGGCGCTGCCGTTCGACTACGACAAGGAACTCATCGGCGGCCGGGCGCCGTGCCTGGAGGGACAGAAGGCGTTGCTCGCGGCGGCGCCCTCGCTCGGCTTCCGCTACGACGCCAGTTCGCCCGGCGGGCGGCAGGTGTGGCCCGCCAAGGTGAACGGGGTGTGGGACCTGCCGCTCCAGCAGATCCCGCTGCCGGGGCGCAAGTTCGAGGTCCTGTCGATGGACTACAACGTGATGTTCAACCAGTCGCGCACGGTCAAGGGCGACCCGGCGAAGTTCGGCGAGTGGGAGGACCAGGCGTACGCGAGCTACATGGCGGGCTTCGACCGCGCGTACACCGGCAACCGGGCGCCGCTGCTGATCGGCAACCACTTCGAGGGGTGGAACGGCGGCATCTACATGAAGGCCGTCGAACGCGCGATGCGCACGGCGTGTACCCGCCCCGAGACCAGGTGTGTGAGCTTCCACGACCTGGTGGACTGGCTCGACGCGCAGGATCCGGCGGTGCTGGCGAAGTTGCGCACCTTCGACGTCGGCGCCAAGCCGGACTGGGCGGCGCTCGGGGCGCCCTCGGTGCCCGCGGCCCCTGCGGCGCCGGGTGCGCCCGGCGCGCGACAGGCCGCGGTGGTGCGCGACCGCTACTGACGACCGACCGCCGGCCGGGCCTGGGCGCCGTCCCGCCCGGTCGGCGTCAGCCGTGGGGGTGGCGCCGGTCCTCGCGCAGCAGCTCCGGCAGCGTCACCGCGCCGGAGCCGTAGCGGGCGGCCTGGTCGTCGGGGTTGGAGATCCGGCAGCGCTTCATCGACAGGCACCCGCAGCCGATGCACTGCTCCAGGCCGTCGCGCAGCCGTACCAGGGCCTCGATCTCCTCCTCCAGACGACCGCGCCAGGCCCGGCTGATCTTGGCCCAGTCGGCGGGGGTGGGGGTGCGGCCCTCCGGGAGGTTGCTCAGCGCCGACCGGATCTCCTCCAGCGACAGGCCGATGTTCTGCGCCGCCCGAATGAACGCCAGCCGGCGCAGGATGTGCCGCTCGTACCGGCGTTGCCCGCCCGTCGTGCGGCTCGCGGTGATCAGGCCCTCGGCCTCGTAGTAGCGCAGCGCGGATGCCGCGAAGCCGCTGCGCGCGGTCATCTGCCCGACCGTCAACAGGTCCGTTCCGGTGAGCACACCGTCTCCCAGGTCTCGTCCGAAGTTTCCGTGCGATGCGCCTCCCGGTCGCTTGACCTGAAGTGCACTTGAACTTGCAGTGTAGAGGGGCAACCCATCACCGGGTGGGGTGTGGAATTCCCCTGGAGAACACCATGCCTGTCGCACTCGTCACCGGCGCTTCGCGCGGCCTCGGCCTGGCCCTGGCCCGCGCGCTCGCCATCCGCTCCTGGACGCTGATCCTGGACGCCCGCGGGCCCGCCGACCTGGACCGGGCCGCCCGCGAACTGCGCGCCCTGGGCGACGCCGACGTGATCGCCGTCGCCGGCGACGTGACCGATCCCGCGCACCGTCGCGAACTGCGCGACCTGGTCCGCGAGTCCGGTCGACTCGACCTGCTCGTCAACAACGCGAGCGCGCTCGGGCCCAGCCCGCTGCCGCCGCTCGCCGCCCACCCCCCGGCCGACCTGGTCCGGGTGTACGAGGTGAACGTGTTCGCGCCGCTGGCGCTGACCCGGCTCGCCCTGCCCTTCCTGCTCGACGGCGACCGCGGCGCGGTGGTGAACATCAGCTCGGACGCCGCCGTCAACGCCTACCCCGGCTGGGGCGGCTACGGCTCGGCCAAGGCGGCGCTCGACCATGTCGGCGCGACGCTGGCCGCCGAGAACCCGGACCTGGACGTGTACGCGTTCGACCCCGGGGACATGAACACCGACCTGCATCAGCAGGCGTTCCCCGGCGAGGACGTCTCGGATCGCCCGAACCCCCAGACCGTGGTGCCGGCCCTGCTGCGCTTGTTCGACGAGCGTCCCGCGAGCGGGCGGTACACGGTCGCCGAGTTCGCCCCGGCGGTGACCTCGTGACCACCGCGACGATGCATGAGGCCACCGAACCCGCCGAGGCGCGGGGGCTCGCGCGGGACGGGGTCCGGCTGCTCGTGCACACGGGGGAGCACGTCGAGCACACCGTCTTCCGCGACCTCGGACGGCACCTGGGACCCGGCGACCTGCTCGTGGTGAACACCTCCGCGACGCTGCCCGCCGCGGTGGACGGTTACCGCGCCGACGGCTCGCCGGTCACCGTGCACTTCGCCACCCGGCTCGACGAGGAGACCTGGATCGTCGAACTGCGGCACACCGACGGCACGCCCGGGCCGGTGGCGGGGGTGCGCCGCTTCGAGGCGGTGCGCTTCCCCGGCACCCGGTGCGGCATGGCGCTGCTCCTGGACCCGTATCCGCACGAGCACACCCCCCAGCGGTTGTGGAAGGCCCGGATCTCCGTGCCGCACGCCCGGGTGGAGACCTTCCTGGCCGACCGCGGCCGGCCGATCAGCTACGCCCACGTGCGTGAGCGCTGGCCGCTGACGGCGTATCAGACGATCTTCGCCCGGGACGAGGGCAGCGCCGAGATGCCCAGCGCCGGGCGGCCGTTCACCCACGAGCTGGTGGTCGACCTGATCACCCGCGGGGTCACCGTCGCGCCGATCGTGCTGCACACCGGGGTGTCCTCCCAGGAGGTCGGCGAGCCGCCGCTGCGCGAGTGGTTCGCCGTGCCGGAGAGCACCGCGAACCTGGTACGTCGGGCCCGCCGGGTGATCGCGGTGGGCACCACGGTGACCCGGGCCCTGGAGTCGGCGGTGGGCCCCGACGGCGAGATCGCCGCCGCGAGCGGCTGGACCGACCTGATGCTCGGCCCGGACCGGCCGGCCCGGGTGGTCGACGGCGTGATCAGCGGCCTGCACGCGCCCGAGGCCACCCACCTGCTGCTCCTGGAGGCGGTGGTGGGCCGGGCGGTGGTGCGCAGGGCCTACGACGCGGCGATGGCCGAGGACTACCTGTGGCACGAGTTCGGGGACAGCTCGCTGCTGCTGCCCTGAGCCGCGGCGGCCCGGAGTCGCCTCCGGGCCGCCGGCTCACCGCACCAGCTCGGACACGGGCCCGGGCGAGGAGCCCGCGCTCCCCGGTGGGGCGGGGCGCCGGGAGCGTACCCACCACAACACGATCACGCTCGCCGCCGCCGCGACCGCGCACCACGTCGACGCGAACGCGTGGAACCACAGACGCATCGTGACCGCCGCGCCGACGGCGCAGACCAGGCCCAGGAACCGCAACAGCCGGTCCCGGGCCAACAACAACGAGCCCAGGGTGGCGACCAGATAGCCGGCGATCACCCACGGCGCGGCGGGAATGCCCACCGAATAGCGCACGGTGTTCCCGCAGATCTCGGCGTTCACCGGGCGCGAGACGAGCGCGTGCCCGAGGGCGCCCGCGACCACCAGGCCGAGCACGATGAAGAACGTGGCCCGGACCCGCTCCCGACCCCGGGCGAGCGGCCACTGGGCGGCCAGCACCGCGAGCGGGACGAAGGCGGGCAACAGCGGGAAGGCGATCACCGCCCAGGCCTCGCGCGCGATCTCGGCGGTACCCGCCGACACGTCACCCGTCTCGCCCTGCCACACCACCGCCTCGACGAGCTGATGGGCGCCCAGGATGACCGGCAACAGCGCCATCGGCAGATCGTTGATCCGTCGCACGGAGGCGACGCTCGCTATGCCGACCGCCGTGATGGCACTGCCCATCACGAGGTCCGCACCGGCGCTCCAACACACGGCTGCCTCGATTCACGGGGAGGGGTGGGGTGGTCCCGTGGCAGGCGTACCCACATGGTTGGTGTGTTCAACAGTTCATACGCTCATTCGGCCCCGGGAATCGACGTGGGATGGGTCACGCCCGGGTGTAGGGCACACGTACCGCCGACCGTCCGGCATGGTTGGCGCGAACACGGTCGACGCCGGCGACGCGGGTGCGACGGGGCCTGGCGTGGCCGGACCCGGTGTCGGGTCCGGCCACAACCGCGCGTCAGTTGCCGGCCGTCCACTGCTCCCAGGTCAGGTTCCACGCGCCGTAGCCGTTGTCGGCCGCCACCGGCTTCTCCTCGTTGCCCTTGACCTGCACGATGTCCCCGCGGATCGAACGCTCGTACATCCACTTGGCGTTCTCCAGCGTCATCGAGACGCAGCCGTGGCTGGTGTTGGCGTTGCCGAACGGGTTGACCGTGGTCCACGTGTTGGCGTGCAGGAACGTGCCCGACTCGGTGATCCGCATCGCGTACGGCACGGCCTTTTGGTCGTACTCGTTGCCCAGGCCGACGGTCTGCGAGTTCATGTCGAGGGTGGGGTAGCGCTCCTCCATCACCATGATCCCGTTCCACGTCGTGTACTTGGGGTCCTCGCCCGCGGTGATCGGGATCGTCTTGACCACCTGGTCGTTCTCGGAGACGGTCATCGTGTGCGCGTTGGCGTCCACCACGGCGACGCGCTTGGTGTCCGCGATCTTGAAGCCGAAGCTCTTGAACTGCTTGGACATCACCCCGCCGCCGAGGTCCACGCCGCGCAGGTTCAGGTCCACCTTCACCTGGGTGCCGGTCGGCCAGTACTCCTTCGGCCGCCAGTCCACCCGCGAGTTGCCGAACCAGTGCCAGGCGCCCTCGACGGCGGGCGTGGCGGTGACCTTGATCGCCTCCTGTACCGCCTTGCGGTTCTTCACCGGCTGGTCGAAGGTGATCGACACCGGCTGGCCCACGCCGACCGTGGCGTCCGCGTCCGGCATGAAGGTGGCGGTGGCCGCCTGCGTCGGATTGAGCACGGTGAACGCCGCATTGGCGGTGGTCGGCTTGTTCTCCGCGTTGACGGCGGTGGCGGTGACCGTGTACTTGCCGCCGTACATGAACGGCACCTTCGGCTTCCAGGAGTCGCCGTTCAGCGCGCCGTCGACCGCCTCGCCGCTCGCGTTGGTCACCTTGACCTCGGACACCTTGCCGCCGCCGACCGCGATCTTCACCGGGGCGCCCGGGTCGACGCCGGTGGCCTTGTCCACGGGGGTCAGGGTGACCACGGCGGGCTCGGCCGGGCCGGCGCGGTTCTCACCGGCCGCCTTCGCCGGGTCCGCCGACTTCTTCGCGTCGTCCTTGCTACAGGCTCCGGTCAACAACAGGGTCGCCGCGACGAACGCCGCGACCCCGACACGCTGGGTGATACCGGTCATGAAAAGGGCCCCCCGGGCTAAGCCGTCCGATCAGGTGGATTCACCTGAGGGACGCTGCCGGCCGCGTGGCCGTTGCACGAGGGGCCCTGTGATCGAGGTCTCACTGGTCTCCGGACGCGTCGCGCCCGGGGATTACTCCTTGGTCGCGCTGCCGGCCAACCACTGGGGCCAGGTCAGGTTCCACGCGCCGTAGCCGTTGTCGGCCGCGACCGCGCGCTCCTTGGAGTTGACCACCTTGACCACGTCGCCGCGATCGGCGTGGTCGTAGAACCACTTGGCGTCCTCGGGCGTCATGCTCACGCAGCCGTGGCTGGTGTTGGCCCGGCCGAAGGGCGGATTGGCCTTGTCGTACCAGTAGTTGCCGTGCACGAACGTGCCCGACGTGGTGATCCGGACCGCCCACGGGACGTCCGCGATGTCGTACTCCTTGCCCAGGCCCACGGTCGCCGAGTTCATCCGGGTCTTCTCGTACTTCTCCATCACCACCATCACGCCGCCCCAGGTGTCGTACTTGGGGGACTCGCCGGTGGTGACCTTGGTGGTCTTGACCACCTTGCCGTTCTCGGTGGTGGTCATCGTCTTGCTCGCGACATCGACCGTGGAGATCCGCGCGACGTTGCCGATCGCGAAGTTGAAGCTCTTGTACTGCTTGGAGCCCGCGCCGCCGCCGAGGTCGGCGCCGCGCAGGTTGAGGTCGACCTTGACCTTGGTGCCGGCCTTCCAATAGTCCTTGGGCCGCCACTCCACCCGGGTGTTGCCGAACCAGTGCCACGCGCCGGACACCGCGGGCGTCGCGGTGACCTTCATCGCCTTCTCCGCCTCGGCCTTGTTGGTGATCGGCCGGTCGAAGCGCACCGAGACGGGCTGACCGACGCCGACGGTCCCACCGTCGGGGAAGATCGAGGCGGTCACCTCCTTGCCCAGCGTCTGGGTGGTGAACCTGGTGGAGATCGTGGTCGGCTGGTTGTCCGTGTTGGTGGCGGTGGTGCTCACCGTGTACTGGCCGCCGGGGGTGAACGGGACCTTCGGCTTCCAGGACTTGCCGTCGGGCGACAGGGTGCCGTCGACCTGTTCGCCCCTCGCGTTGGTCACCTTGACCGCGGAGACCTTGCCGCCCTCGATCGCGAAGGTCAGCGGATCGGCGAGGTCGACGCCGGTGGCGCCGTCCTCGGGCGTCATGGTCACCTGCGGCGCGGCCCCCTTGGCCGGCTCGGGGGGTTTGCCGGACTCGGTGCCCGGGGTGCCGCCGGCCGAGCCGGGGACGACCTTGGATTCGCTGCCCGCGTTGCTCGTCTTGTCGCCCTTGTCGTCGCCGCCCAGCAGCCCGCAGGCCCCCGTGAACAGGATCGCGCCGGCGATCAGAACGGCCGGAACGGTGCGCCGTCGCATCGCTTTACCTGCCACGTTTCGGGATTCCCTTCACAACGGGTCGAAAAGACGGAGGCCGCGCGATGCGAGTCTCCGCATCATTGACTTCCGGAGGGGGTCTCAGGTTGCTCTCCGAGGGATGTGATGTACGTCTCGTTTTGGTGGGCGGGTCGTCGATGGGTCCTCGGTTCGACGGTCCGCGCGGCCCGGTGGTGGTCGGCGCCGGTGACGGGGGTGCGTCGGTTGTGCGGTGGATTGCGGGCCGACGCGTCGGCGGATCGCGCGGCGTCGGGATGCTCGTGGCGACCGTGCGTGCGGCGCGGCCGACACGGAGGCCGCGCTTCGTGTACTTGCGTGGGCGCGGTCGGGGAGGGTATGGGCGTCGCGCCGCGATCGGCTTCGCCATGTCTCCCCTATATACGGGTGGCGCTCGCGGTCGGCCACGCGTGCTCGCGGGTCGTGCGGGGGCCGGTTGCGCGGCCCCTTTTCGGATGCTTCGTACGTGAGACTGATCACCGCCGCAGGGGCTTCGCGCGGTGTCGCGGGGCGTCGGGCGCGGGTGGGTGGGGGTCGGTGGGCGCGGGCGCCAAATCCGGTCGGACGTGGCCGGATTCCCTCTCGGCGGGGGTTTGCGCCGGCTCGATCGGCCGTCGGAGAGATGGGTAACTCACGGACATATCAGCCCAGTTGACGACACGTCAGGCTACGCATGCGTCCGGAAGGTCGGTGTTGGGCACGTCCGGATCCGGCCCGGTAGGCTCACGCCCGACCAGCCCCCGGCAACGAGGATCCGCTTGATGTCAGCAGTAGACATGCCCCCTCGCGTCCGGTCCGAACGGCCCCCGATGGGGCGGCCACTGCTCGCCTTCGCGGTCGTGTCGATCTGTACCGCAGGCGCGGTCGTGTGGGCGGTGTCGGCCGTCGGCTCGAAGCATCGCACCACCGTCGCGGTGGGCGGCGTGGCGGTCGCGTTGGCGTTGGCCATCGCGGTCGCGGCCACCATCTACGCGATCGGCACCGCGGACCTGTTGCGCGCCAGAGTCGCCACGTTGGAGGGTGACGCGGCCCGCTGGAACGATGCCAACCGGGACCGGATGTCCGCGTTCCAGGCCGAGGCGGCCCGGGTCGCCGACCAGACGTTGCCCGCGCTGGTGGCGCTGCTGCGCGAGGGCGCGTCGGTGGAGACCGCCCTGGCCGGTGTACCCACGCCGCAACACGAGGCGCTGGAGCGGATGTTGACCACCGTGGCCCGTGAGGTGGGCCAGGGTGAACGGATGCGTGCCGCCGCGATGTCGGCGTGTGCGAACGCCGCCGGCCGGGTGCAGGCGTTGTCCACCAGCATGCTCGCCGACCTGCGCGAGATGGAGGGCCGGCACGGCGAGGAGGTCTTCGGCGACCTGCTCCGGCTCGACCACAGCACCGCCCAGGCGGGCCGGCTCGCGGACAGCATCGCGGTGCTCACCGGCGCGCGTTCGGGGCGGCGCTGGACCAAGCCGATCGTGATGGAGAGCATCCTGCGCGGCGCGGTCGGCCGGATCAGCGCCTACCAGCGGGTGCGGGTGCACTCCACCAGCGAGGCGGCGGTGGCCGGCTACGCGGCCGAGGGCGTGATGCACGCGCTGGCCGAACTGATGGACAACGCGACCAAGTTCTCGCCGCCGTCCGAGCAGGTGCACGTCTACGTCGAGGACGTGCCGGCGGGCGTCGTGGTCACGGTGGAGGACGGCGGCCTGGTGATGGGCGAGTTCGCCCTGCGGCGCGCCGAACAGGCGGTCTCGGCCGACGCGTTGGACCTGACCACGCTGTCCGGGACGCGGCTGGGGCTGGCCGTGGTGGGTTGTCTGGCCCGCAAGCACGGGCTGACCGTGTCCTTCCGGCCGTCCTCGCGTGGCGGTACGGGCGTCGTGGTGATGATTCCGCGGCAGTTGGTCGGCGAGATCCGGCCCGAGCCGCGCAAGCGGGCCGCGCCCGAGGTGCGTTCGGGGCGGGCGCATCCCGTGGAGGCGGCGCCCGTGACCCGGGCGATCGCGGAGGCGCCCGCAGCGCCTGCTGCGCCCGTGACTCCTGCGGCTCCCGCGGCGCCCTCGGTGGCCGAGCCGGCGCCCGCACCCACGCTCTCCGGGCTGGCCAAGCGCCGCCCCGGACAGACCCTGGCCGCCGCGGCCAAGGCGGCCGAGCGGGCCGAGTCGCGCTCGGACGCCGGTTCCCGCGAGAGCAAACCGCGCCCCGCGCCCGGGGCCCGCTTCGGCGCGTTCCGCCAGGCGGTACAGGGCGAACGACCGGGTCGGGACGTGACGGCGTCCCCCGACGACAAGTCCTGATCGCCCCTTCGCCGGGTGGTACGCAACGAGAGAACGGAGGCGGGGGCGGGCATCCGAACGATGTCCACCCCGGAAGCCCTATGAGCGCAACAGCACACGGCACCGAAGCGCAGCGGACCGATTCGCAACGGCGGTCCGAGCGTGACCTCGACTGGCTCCTGGAGAACCTGATCGAGCGCACCCCGGGCACGCGGCACTCGCTGGTGTTGTCCAAGGACGGCCTGAAGTTGTGCCGTACCGGCGGGCTGACGATCGACCAGGCCGACCAGCTCGCCGCCATCGCGTCCGGCATCCAGAGCCTGTCGCACGGCGCGTCGATCGAGTTCGGCGACGGCAGCGGCGGCGTGCGCCAGTCGATGACCGAGTTCCACGGCGGCATCCTGTTCATCGTCGAGGCCGGCGAGGGCGCCCACCTCGCGGTGATCGCGGACGACGACGCGGACGCCGGGGTGGTCGGACACAACATGAACGAATTGGTCGAGCAGATCGGCGAGTATCTGAGCACACCGGCTCGGAACTTCGACGAAGGCGGCCGATCGGCATGATCCGGCGGCCAGTCGACAGCGGCGATCCGGACCGGCTGTACACGGTCACCAACGGTCGAACGCGCGCCGACGAGGACGCGTTCGACCTGGTCACCCTGATCGTCAGCGAGTGCGAACCCACGCCGGGCATGCAGTCCGAGCACGTGCGGATCCTGCGGATGTGCGATCGACCGACCGCCGTGGTGGAGATCGCCGCCGAACTGGGCCTGCCCGTGGGCGTGGTGAAGATCCTGCTCTGCGACCTGCTCGACACGGGGCGAATCACCGCGCGGCACCCGCGCCTGTCCCCGCGCCGGGCGCAACTACCCGATACCGAGATCCTGAAGCAGGTGCTCGTTGGACTCCACAACCTCTGAGCTCGCCACGTCCGAGGCGGCCGTGCGTACCCCCCTGGCGAGCACCGCGAGCGACGGGCTCAAGATCGCCATCGTGGGCGGCTTCGGCGTCGGCAAGACGACGATGGTGCGCTCGGTGAGCGAGATACGTCCGCTCAACACCGAGGAGACGATGACCCGGGCGGGTGTGGGCATCGACGACGCGCGCGCCGCGGACGGCAAGACCACCACCACGGTCGCCTTCGACTTCGGTCGGATCTCGCTCAACGACGAGATGGTGCTGTACCTGTTCGGCGCTCCCGGGCAGGAGCGCTTCTGGTTCCTGTGGGACCGGCTTTTCTCGGGCACGCTCGGCGCGGTCGTGCTGGTCGACCCCAGGCGGCTCGAGGACTCGTGGTACGCGATCGACCGGCTGGAGCACCACGGCATGCCGTTCGTCCTGGCCCGCAACAACTTCGGGCCGCCCGAGCACACGCTGGAGGAGGTGCGCGACGCGCTGTCCCTGCCCGCGGAGATCCCGATGGTCGACTGCGACGCGCGCAGCCGGGAGTCCAGCAAGGCCGTGCTGATCGCGCTGGTGAACCACCTCTACACGTTGTCCTTCGCCCGGGAGCACGCCCTGTGACCACGCCTTCGGACCTCAACGACCCGAACGCCCCCGCACCGCCGCAGGGTTGCCCCGCGCACGTGGGCGGCGGGCCGGCCCTCGACCCCTCGCACGAGGGCGCCGCGCGGTTGTCCGGCCCGGGGTTGTGGCAGGACCCGCACGGGATGTATCGCAAACTGCGCCAGGAGCACGGCTCGGTGGCGCCGATCCTGCTCGACGGAGACATCCCCGCGTGGTTCGTGCTCGGCTACCGCGAGGTGCACCATGTCACGGCGAACGACCAGATGTTCGCCCGCGACTCGCGGCGCTGGCACGCGTGGGATCGGATCGCGCCGGACTGGCCGCTGATGCCGTTCGTCGGCTACCAGCCGTCGGTGATGTTCACCGAGGGGCCCGAGCACCGGCGCCGGGCCGGGGCGATCAGCGACGCGCTCTCGGCGGTGGACCAGTTCGAACTGCGCGCCCAGGCCGAGCGGATCGCGGACCGGCTGGTCGACGAGTTCGCCGGGGTGGGCGAGGCCGAGTTGATGGCGGACTACGCGCACCGGCTGCCCTCGCTGGTGGTGGCCCGGCTGTTCGGGCTGCCCGAGGACGAGACCCCGGATCTGGTCCGGGACCTGGCCGGTTCGTTGGACGGCGGCGAGGGCGCGGTGGACGCGCACCTGCGGGTACGGGCCACGATGGCCCGGTTGTTGGAGCGCAAGCGCGAACGGCCCGGTGCCGACGTGCCGTCGCGGCTGCTGGTGCACCCGGCCGAGCTGGGCGAGGAGGAACTGATCCAGGACATGCTCGTGGTGATGGCCGCCGCCCAGCAGCCCACCGCGAACTGGATCGGCAACACGCTGCGGCTGATGCTGACCGACGACCGTTTCGCGCTGACCCTGTCCGGCGGCCGGCGCAGCGTCGGGCAGGCGCTGAACGAGGTGTTGTGGGAGGACACCCCGACGCAGAACTTCATCGGCCGCTGGGCGGTGCGCTCGACGGTGCTCGGCGGGCAGAAGATCAAGGCGGGCGATCTGCTGGTGCTCGGGCTGTCCGCGGCCAACACCGACCCGCAGGTGCGGCCCGACTCGCACGCCGGCGCGGCGGGGAACAGCGCGCACATGTCGTTCAGCCACGGCGAGCACCGCTGCCCGTACCCGGCGCCGGAGTTGGCCGAGGTGATCGCGCGGGCGGCGATCGAGGTGCTGCTCGACCGGCTGCCCGACGTCAACCTGTCGGTGCCCACCCGGGAGCTGGTCTGGCGCGACTCGGTGTGGATGCGCGGCCTGGAGAACCTTCCGGTCGAGTTCACCCCGGCGTACGTGGGGTGATCCCGGGTCGGCGCGGGGACGGGCGCATGGCCCGTCCCCGGATGGGGCGTCCGATTTTCGGCGCGCGGGACGGCGCGGTCAGGCCGTGGGGGTGAACGTGACCGGCAGAGCGACCGGGCCGCGGGTGAACACGCCCTTCTCGACGGGTGCGAAGCCCGGGGCGAAGGCCAAGTCGGGCATCGCGTCCAGGAGTTGGTTGGTGCCGACCTCGACCTCGGCCACCGCGAGCAGCGCGCCGACGCAGAAGTGCCGGCCGAGCGCGAAGGACAGGTGGTCGGCCGCCGCGGAGAACGCGGTCTTGGCGGTCAGGTCCTCGCGGAAGATGTCGAACCGGTCGGGGTGCGCGTAGCGCCGATCGTCCCGGTTCGCCGCGCCGATCAGGCAGGTGAGCGTGCTGCCCGCGGGCACCACACCGCCGGCGAGTTCGACGTCCTCGGCGGGTTGGCGCATGATCATGTGCACCGGCGGCGAGTAGCGCAGCGTCTCGGCGAACGCCCGTGGGATCAGTGAGCGGTCGGCGCGCACCGCGGCGAGTTGGTCGGGGTGTTCGAGCAGGTTCTTGAACAGGCTCGCGATCGCCTTGTCCGTCGTCTCGCCGCCGGCGGCGAGCAGCAGGCTGCAGAAGGCCTTGATGTCCTCGTCGCTCATCCGGGTGCCGTCGATCTCGGCCAGGCACAGCGTGGACAGCAGGTCCTCGCCCGGGTTCGCCCGCCGCTCGGCGATCAGCGGCAACATGTACGCGGCGAACTCGTCCCGGGTGCGCAGCCCGGCGGCGGCCACACCGGGGTCCTGGCTCAGGTTGCCCAGGAACGCGATGACCGAGGTGTACCAGCCCTGGAACCGCTCGTGGTCGGCCTGGTCCAGGCCGAGCATGTCGGCGATCACGTTGACCGGGAAGCGCTGGGCGAACTCCGGTACCAGATCCACCGATCCGCGCGCCCGGAAGGTGTCCACCAGCTGCCGGGCGTTGCGCTCGATCACCGGCATGAACGTTTCCTGAAGGGTGTTTCCGCGAAACGCCGGTGCCACCAGCGCGCGCCGGACCGCGTGTTCGCGCCCGCTCATCTGCAGGATGGTCCGCCCGTGCACGGGCTCCAGCTGCCAGTCGTAGTTGTCGGTGGTGAACACCGGCTCTTTGAAGGCCCGTTCGAGGTCCGCGTAGCGCGAGATGACCCAACTCTGCATGCCCTCGTGCCACAGCAGCGGGTGTTCGTCCCGCATGCTCCGGTAGAGGGGATACGGATCGGCCGCGAACTCGGGCGAAAGTATGTCGGGCACGTCCAGAGCGGTCATCGAATCGAATCCCCTTGTCCCGCAACGCGATCGAAGATCATCAACCAACCGCCCCAGGCTATGGACCCAACCGCCCCGGGGTCCACCCCGCCCGCGGGACCGGCCTCAGCCTCGCGCGGTCAGTCGTTCCGCGAGTTCGCGGGCGTCGGCCGGCATTCCAGGGATGGGCGCGGTGTGCCGCGCCAGGGGCTGGTCCACCGCGAGGAGGTGGTTCGGGGCGCGTTGCGCGGGTGCACGCTCCAGGACCGTGGTGCCGGTCTCGGCCTCCAGAGCCGGTGCGTAGCCCGCACCGCGCAGCGCGGTCAGCGTCTCCTCGGGCGGCGCGGTCGAGATCAACACGGTCGGGGCGATGCGGCGCAGGCCCAGTTTGGCCAGGGCGCGGGCGCCGGCGACCTCGGCGATCAGCGCCGGGTCGTCACAGCGGATGCAGCAGGCCGAGCGAACCACCCGCAGCCGCCCGTGGGTTCGCGCGGTGTCCTTGATCGTGTACGCCAGTGGCTGGGGTAGGGGGAGCCCGTTCGCGGAGGCGGCGGAAAGGCGTTCGGCGACTTCGTCCGCGCTGTGGCCCGCGTCATAGGCGCGGCGGAGGGAAGCCGCGCTGATCCGCCAGACCACGGCGTGCCCCTCGGACTCGATGTCGCCGACGCCGGACAGCAGTTCGGCGAGTTCGGGCGCCGGGGCGCCGGTCACGGTGGCGGTCAGGTCGGATTGGAACCGGGCGGTGGTGCTCGGCGCGGGCAGCGTCGTGCGCAACGCGTCGCGCAACGCGGCGACGGCGCGCGCGAGTACGGGGCGTCGGGTGACGTCGATGCCGAGACCGTCGAGTCCGGATGCCTCCGGATCGGCGTCGGCGCCGGGGACGGCGGGGAAGTGGTCGGCGGCGCGCGCGTCGAGGAACGCGCCGACCGCGCGGCCGATCCCGGTGAGCGCGCCGCCGGCCACCAGTCCGAGCAGTTCCGCCTCGGCCAGTGTCGCGGCAAGTCGTCCGTCGAACTGCGCGTGCTCCTCGGATGTGTCGGAGACATCGCCCAGGAGGGAGGTGCCGAGGGCGGGTTGGAACCACGCGGCACGCTCGAACAGTTCGGCCCTCGCCTCGGGCCCCTGCGCGAGACCACGCCCTTCGGGAAGGGTCGCGAGGGCGCGCAACACGCCATGGCGCAGCGGCACCGCGACACCGTCCTGCGGACTGACCAGGGCCACGGGCGTCTCGCCCGCGTCCTCGGGCCAACATGTGAACACCTCCGGCACCACCGCCCATGTAGCGATCAGCGGCAACAACTTGCCCGCGGGCGAGGCGGCCACCCAGTCGTCGTAGCGCTCCGTGGGCAGCAGTCGCGCCGCCGGGGGTGGCGTCGAGGCCGCCCGTTTGCCCGGCCGTTTGCCCTGCTTGGGCTCCGGCGCGTCCACGTGCGGTGCGGCCAGGCCGGCGTTCACCGCCAAGTCCAGCCACAGGCGGGTGTGTTCCTCGCTTGCGCCGGCGGCCTTGGCCAGTCGACGGGTGTCGCGCACCGCGATGCCGCCGGCCTTGCGCACGGCGAGCGGGCGGGCGGCCAACTCCCGCAGGACCAGCTCCGCGCGCCAGGCGGCGGCAGCGGCCGCCCCGGCGCCGTGTTCGTCGGTGCCGCGTGGGAGCGGCGTGGTCCGGGTCAACGGCTCGGGAGTCAAGGCGATCGGCAGGGCCGCGTCGTCGGTGCGCAGGGCACGCGCCACCTCGTACGGCATCTCGACCAGGTCCTGATCGACGGGGACGAGCATGCCCCGCGCGGCCAGCCAGTCGGTACCCGGATCGCCGGAACCACCTTCGCGAAACGTGTACTTGGCGCCGGGGCCGTAATACCGGCCGCCGATCGGCACGAAACAGTGCGTGCGCAACAGCGGTGGCCCCGGCACCAGGTGCTCCAACAGGTCCAAGGCGTCCCGCGGCGCGTCGGCGACCATGGCGCGTACCCGTTCGGGATCGGAGAGCACCGCCACGATTCCACGCTGCGCGTCGGCGCGGGTCCGCACGTCGCCGAGGCCGAGCCCCGAGGCGACGCGCCTGACCTCGGACGCGTTGAACGCGGTGGTCAACAGCCGTTCGGCGGCCGCCCCGAATCCGGCCAGGTCCGCCGCGAGCGTGTGCAACAGCGACGGCACCGCCAGCCGGCCGCTCGGTGCGGGCAACAACAGCGCCCGCTCGCGCAACCCGGCCATGGTCTCGGCCACGCGCTCTCGCGATACGCCGGCAGCCGCCAGTCGGTCCAGCAACTCGGGTTCGGACACGAGGCGGTCGTACGGCTCGACCGATGGGGGCACCGCCGCCGCCGACCACGCGGGCACGGGCGGGCGCTCGTCCGGTACCGGGCCGTACTCCTCCAACGCCCGCAACGCCACCGCCGCCAACAGCGCGATGTCACCCGCGGTGACGCGCGACAGCCCCACCATCACGGACTCGTCCGCCACAAGGAACCGCGCCAACTCGCCGAAGCCGGCCACCCGCGTGTATCCGGCCGAGCGCGGCAACGCCCGCTCCTCCAACAGGGCCGTCAACCGCTCGACCGACAACCCCGCGAGCCAGCGCTCCACCGAAGCAACACAATCCACGCAACGAGCGTAGGGCACACGAGGCCGGCCGCCGCCGGAGCTCAACGTCGGTCCGGCCGGCGCCGCGCCCAAGCAGCCCCGGCCCAGGGCGCGGCGGGCCTATCCCGGCTGTACCCCGCCGCCTGTGCGTAGGCGGTCGTCGATGTCGCGGACGAAGGGTTCGCGGGACCATGGGGCCAGTGAGGCCCGTACCGTGCGGACGCGGTCCACCGCCGTCGCGTATCCCTGTACGCCGACAAGGTCGAGCGCCTCCTCCAGCAGCCGGCACGCGTCCTGTGGCTCGCGGGCGCCGACCGCCGTCGCGGCCAGTTCGGCCAGTGTCATCGCGCGCTGCTTGTGGCTGTGCGCCGGCAGCCCCGCCAGGGTGCGTTCCAGCGTTGCCCGCGCCTCCGCCGAGCGCCCGGCGGCCACCTCCGCGGCGCCCCGGAAACCCTCCAGACGGGCCGCCGAGAACCAGTCCAGCCAGGCCGGCGGGCCGTCCGCCGTCCACGACCCGGGTGTGTCCGGCGGCGCGAACGTCTCGGCGGCCCGGTCCAGCAGCGGAAAGGCCGCGTCGGGTGTACCCAGCCGCACCTCCGCCTCCGCCGCGATCGCGTCCAACCACGCCCGCAGCGTCGGACCCGCGTCGCCGCTCGTGGTCCGCTCCCGCGCCGCGGCCAGCGTGTCCCGGGCCTCGGTGCCGCGCCCCGTCCAGGCCGGCGCGAAGGCCATGTGCCCGAGCACGGCCGCGGCCAGCGAGCCGTCCCGGCCCCGGTCCGCCGCCTCCAACGCGAGGTCCTGCCAGCGCCGCACGTGCGGCCCGCGCAGGCTCAGGTCGAAGAAGGCGATCCGGGACGCGAGCAGCGCGGTCTCCGCGATCGCGGAGTAGTGCGCGCCCTCGGGTCCCTCGGCCAACAGCCGGGCACCGTGGCGGGCGTGTTCGGCCACCACCGGGAGCAGCCGCCCCGGTTCCTCGATCCAGTAGCGGGACCGCAGGCGGGCGGTGGTGGCGACATAGGCGGCGGGGTCGGGGAGGGCGGGTGCCGGCGCCGAGGAGGCGTACGCGGCGGATGTCTTCGCCGTGAGGCCGGCGACGGCGGCGCCGGCCAGAAAGGTACGTCGTTGCACCGCGTCCTCCATACGCGTCGGTTGACGGACATGACTGGAGGACCCGCTCACGCGATACATCGGGTCCGAAAGATCCGTGCTGGATCTCGATCGTGACCCCGTCCCACCTGCGGCGTCATGCCTCTAGCCCGTTAGGGCGGCAAGAGTCCTCAGCGCGTCCTTCAGGAGTCCCACCGCGGGCCTCGTCACACCGTGTGCCGGCCTGGTTGCATCTAAGGGCAGGACGGACGACGCACAACTCGGACGTCTCTGGCATGTGCAGGACACAGAGGACGCTTCGAGGACCTCCCCGGCCCCCGAGGACGATTCCGTTTCCACGACGAAACGAGAGGACCGCCTCACCGATGGACGCCGACGTGAACCGAACGACGCTGGCAGCGCTGCCGCAGGACGCGCTTCGGAACCCGTACGCACCTCGCCTGGTCGCCGCCGGCGAGACGTTCGACGTGATCGAGGTGGAGGACCGGCTCGGTCGGGCGGCCCTGGAGACACTGCACGCACACCGCGTGCCGGTCGGACCGGTCATCTTCGACCGCCGCTACCGCCGGATCGGATTCCTCGTACCGCCGACCGCCGTGATGCCGATGCGCCCGCGCGAGCGCCGGCTCGGCCCGCGCCACCACGGGCGCGGCGCGTGGATCACCTTCCCGCCGCCGCCGGAGCAGAACGACGGCCCGCTGGTGTGGCTGGTGCCGCCCACGCCCGACAACCGCCTGACCACGCTGCGGCACGTGCGCGCGGCGATCGCGGAGGCGGCCCGCGCGCTCGCCGAGCGCCACCAGCAGGCGATCTGAGGTCGCCCAGGACGTACCGGTCGGAGACCTGACATCACGAGCGGCTCCCCCAATACCTGCTCGACCCGACCGGTATCGGCAAGACGCGACGCGCCCCTCGGCCTCTCGGCCGGGGGGCGCGTCCGTGCGTGGGGCCTCTCGGCCGGGGCGGGTCCGTGCGTCGGTCCGGATCGGGGCCGGCCCGGGGCGGTCTGCGGCCGGTCTGAAGCCGCGCCACAGCCGGTCCACAGCCGGTCCGAAGCTGCGCCCAAGCCGCGCCACAGCCGGTCCGAAGCCGGTCCGCAGGCGCGCCCAAGCCGCGCCGCAGCCGCGCCACAGCCGGTCCGCAGGCGCGCCGAAGCCGGACCGCAGCCCGATACAGCCCGGACCCAACCCCGGTCGAACCCGGGCCAACCCCCGAAATCGGCCCCCCGACCCGCCCGATTCGGGGTTTATCCGAGCGCCGCCCGGACAGGCGTCCCTCTTTCGGGCAAGGGTCTTTCGCATGGCGCCCGGTTGGCGACAATGGCAAGGGCACGGGATCTTGCCGATCTTCTCGGATCGGCCGATTCCCGCTGCTTCCCCCCGTCCGTTTTCGTCGTCAGCACGTCTGCCCTGTCGGAAGGAATCCGCGCATGCCGTCCGAGTCGCGCAAGCCCCGCATGCGGCCTGTGCCGCTGTTGTTCGAGCCCTCGGTCCCCGAGCCGCCCGACGAACGCTTCTTCGACCTGGACGATCTGACCGATCCCCAGAAGGTGCTGACCCGCTCGACCGACCTGGCCGAGGCGTTCCGGGCGGCGGCCGACCGGGCGGTGGACTACCAGGCGATGGCGGCGGCGCGGATGGCGGACCCGAATCGGTTCGACCATCTGACGACGGCTCAGGTCGCGGCGCGCGCGGGATGGGGCGAGGAGTACACGGCGAAGATGATCGAGCACGGCCGACAGCTGCTGCTGGAGCGCGGCGAGTAGCGGACGGTCGGGAACGCCGGCCGGAGGGGGCGGCCGGCGCTCGCGCGGGAGGACACCGAGCCGCACGCCGCGGGAGCCGTACCCGTGCTCAGGGTGTCAGCGGCACCCGATGCCTGCCGAGTTCGGCCAGCACCGCCTGGTTCGCCTCCCAGCCGTCCGGGAACGACACCGGCACGCCGAGGTGCACCGGGTTCGCGGTCGGATGCGCGTCGAGCAGTTCGGGGATACCCGCCCGGGCCACCACCAGGCACGCGTGCCGATGCCGGGAGGCCAGTACGCACAGCCGTCCCGTCTCCAGGTGGAACTCGGTCGCGTCGCGCCGCCCGGACAGCGGATGCAGCACCACGGTCACGTCGAACTCGCGGCCCTGGAGCCGGTTCGCGGTGTCCACCACGATCTCCGTCGCGCCGA
The DNA here is from genome assembly GCF_051903075.1 of Embleya australiensis. Lineage (NCBI taxonomy): Bacteria > Bacillati > Actinomycetota > Actinomycetes > Kitasatosporales > Streptomycetaceae > Embleya > Embleya australiensis. The sequence continues at coordinate 2,653,488 of NZ_CP182422.1, read as the reverse complement.
GGTCGCGCAGCGCCGACTCGACCCGGGCCCGCTGCTCGCGATGGCTGACCCCGATCGCGATCCGGGACGCGTCCAGCGGCACCCCGTCGGGAGTACGCTCGCCGACCGCCGTCCCGCCGCGCGCGAGCAGCCGCGCGGCCAGCGTGGCCACCGCCCGTACTGCCTCCTCGTCGGCCGCCCCGGTGAACCGCGCGGGCAACTCCAGCAGCCCCCACCCGGACCCGGCCGCGACATCGACCACCGTGTCGTACGCGTCGTGCTCCCGCGCCGCCTCGAAGCGCAGCGAACGCTCGCCGGGGCCGGTCCCGGAGCGGAACGGGGTGAACGGATAGAACGCGTCCGACACCAGCGGCGCCGCACTCGCCGGCAGCCGCCAGGACACCGGCAGTCGGTGCACCGGCAGGTCCGGGTTGTGCCGGCGGAGCACCACCACCGCGCTCTGCGACGGGTCGTAGCTCAGGCTGTGCCAGCGCGAGGTGTCCACGGTGGCGAACGGGTCGAGCTGGCCGGGATCACCCACGAACAACGCCCGGTCGAACAGCCGCGCGACCAGAAGCAGTGCGTCGGAGCGCATCTGGTACGCCTCGTCCACGATCGCCCACGGCCAGCGCCGGTCCTGGACCAGCGCCCACTTGGCGGCCGTGGCCACCACCACCGCGCAGGCGTCCAGTGCCTCGGCCTTCTCCGCGTTCGACACCGAGGTGCCCAGCAGGGCGGGCGGCAGCCGGTAGCCGGTGGCGGACAACCTGCCCACGGCCAGCCGCGGGTGCTCCTCGGCGAGCCGGACCAGCAGGTCGTCGACCTGGTTGTTGGTCTGCGCGACGATCATCAACCGCTCGCCGGACGCGGCCAGTTCGCCGGCGGCGCGCACCACCAGGGTGGACTTGCCCGCGCCGGGCGGCGAGTCGACCACGACGCCGCGATGCGCCCCCGAGCCGAGGTCGGCGAGCACCGCGGCGGTCGCGGCGGCGGCGAGCGCGGCCGGGTCGCCCTGCGGGGCGCGGGTGTGCGCGGTCGTCACGACCACTCCTCCAACGCGTCGTCGTCCGGCTCGGATCCGGTCGCGGTCTCCGAGCCCGGCTCCTGCTCCGATCGCGGCTCGGGTGGCGGGCCGCCGTGCGTCCAGGGGGTGTCCTCGACGGCGGGCCAGTCGGGGCTGCGCCGGAACTCGGCGATCAGCGAGGTCCAGCACAACACCTCGCCCCGCTCGGGCACGCTCCCCGGCTTGGGCGCCTTGCCGCCGCCCATCCCGCCGAACAACTCCAGCTCCATCCGGCCGGGTTCGTTGACCAGCACCCGGGCCTTCGCGTCGGGGCGCTCCACGCAGGCGAGTTCGGTACCGGGTCCGAACAGCGGCTCGTCCTCGGTACGAAAGACGAGCAGCGGCCGGGGACGGGCGGTCTTCTTGCCCGGTTCGGTGACCATGCGCTCCGCGTCCACCGCGATCAGCTCGCCCCGGAATGCCTCGCCGGCCAGCCGCACGGCGGCCATCAACAGCGGGTCGTCGCGCACCTGTTCGGCGTCGAGCCGGGCCTGGGCCCGTTCCCGGCCCGCGAGTTGCGCGGCGGCCGAGATCGCGCCGGGCACCCTGGGCTGCGGACGCGACTCGGGGTCGGCCAGGTCGGCGGCGAAGAAGCTGTACGAGGCCCGGTCGGCCTCCCAGCGCCCGGCCACCGACGCGCCCGCCGGCAGGGCGGCGAGCAGGTCCACGCCGCGCCACATACGATCCCAGGTGGGCATCAACTCGGCGGCCAGCGCGTCCCGGATCGCCTGCTCGGCCCGCCGCTCGCGATCGGCGGCGTCCTCGTCCTCGTCCGACTCCCGCCCGGTGGCCACCGCCTCGTCGAACGCGGTGATCAGCGGTACGAGTCGTTCGTCGAACGCCGGATCGGTCGCCGGGCCCGCCGTCGGACCACCCTCCGCCTCCCGCGCCGCCTCGTCCCCGCGTCGACCGGCGGGCGGGTCGATCCAGGCCAGCAGCGAGGCCAGGTCGCCGTCCTCCATCGCGCTCTGCCCGGTCGCCCACGCCTGGGTGAGCAGGTCGGTCATCGCGAGCAGCACGCTCGATCCGGGTACACCGGCCCGATCCGCGAGCCAGGTACTCCACCGGCCGAGCAGCGGCACCCCGGCCGGCACCGCGAACTCGCCGTCGGTGCGCCGGAATCGGGTGGAGCGGCCGAGCAGGCGCAGGTACTCGATCCCGCCCGCGGTGGGCACCAGCACCTGCGGCGCGTCCAGGCTGCGCTCGTAGGGATCGTCGCCGCGGCGCTCGATCGTCTCGGTCTCGGCGGCGAACGCGCCCAGGTAGGGCAGCAGTTGCCCGGCAAGCTCCGCCGCGTGCGCGAACCGGCGGTCGCGGTCGCGCGGTTGTGGTACGGCGAGCAGGTGCGGCCGGTCGCGATCGGTGCCGACCAGCGCGGCGAGCGGCGCGAACGCCTCGCCCGCGAGCACATACGGCACCAGCACCACCGGACGCGCGGACAGGTGCCGGTGGCGCACCGTCGCCGCCGGCTGCGCGTATCCGGTCGCGGCGGCGCGCAACCGGCCGAGCGCGGCGATCGTGCTCACCCGACACCGCCCAGCGCCTCGTGCCGCAGCGCCTGGGCGCGTCGGAGCAGCCGGGCCACGTCCTCCTGGCCGGGCTCGGGGGCGCGGGTGCCGTCGGCGAGCGCCAGCGCGGTGCCGATGTCGTCGATGCCGCCGAGCGCGCCGCGCACCGAGGTGCCCAGCGCGCCCACGCCGCCGCCGGTGCCGCAACCACGGGCCTCGTCCCGGCAGAACAGCGCGAGTTCGCAGGCGGACAGGCAGTCGGGCAGGTAGGCGGCGGGCACCCGGGCGACGGCCGCGCCGACCCGCTCCTCGGCGACGTCGAAGGTCAGCCCCTCGGGGAGTTCGGCGAACAGCTCCTCGACCCCGGACAGCCGGGCCAACCGCCGCCGGGTGGTGGCCAGTTCACGGCGTACGTCGAGTACCACGGCGATCGGGCGGTTGGCGAAGTCCTGGGCACACACCAGCACGATGTCGGTGGACACCGACTCGGGGTCCAGGCCCAGCTCCTCGGCAAGCCCGCGCAGGGCGTGTACGTACACCGCCGCCTGTCGGGTGGCGGAGGCCAGCTTGCCCGGGTCGGCGGAGCCGTCGATGATCGCGAAGGACTTGATCTCCACCACGTGCAGTCGGCCGGCCACCCGGCAGGCCATCGCGTCGGGTTCCAGGTAGGCGCGCCGGCCGGCCACGTCGAGCGGGAGCAGCGGGTGGTCCAGGATCGCGCAGGCGTCCGGGTCGCCGCTCGCCGCGCGCAGGAGCGCCTCGCGGGTGCGGGCGACCCGCTCCTCGCGGCCGGGTCGGTCGCGTCGGCCGGTGGGACCCGTGGGGGCGTCCTCGTCGCGATCCACGTCCACCAGCGCGCCGGCGTCGGGGTCGGCGCCCAGGACCTCGGCGAGGAGGCGGCGCAGCTCCCGCCCGTCGTCGGCCTTGACCCGCGCCTCGAACACGTTGCCGCGCCCGATCGCGAACGGGGAGCGGCCGTAGCGGGCGGGGAAGCCGAGGCGTTCGGCCAGTACGGTCTTCTCGATGCCGGCCGCGTCCAGCACGCCGCGGCGGGCGCAGCCCGGGTTGGCCGCGAGGGCGGCCACCGTGCGGGCGTTGTGATTGCGGGTGGGCAGTTCGCCGCGCAACTGCTCCAGCCTGCCGGCGATCGCGCCGGTCGTACCCGTCGTGCGCATGTCTCGTGTACGGCTTTCGTCGTCGAACCGTCCGGTCCCGGGTCAGTGTGGACCATGTGACCGACAGGCGGAACTCAGCGCCGATCGCCGCGCCGCTCGACGCGCTGTTCCTCGGCCGAGGGCAGGGCCACGAAGCCGGTCTCGTCGGTGGGCGCGAGTTCGGAGAACGACGCCAGTGCCTCGTCGAGTTGCCGCACCGCGACCGAACTCTTGTACGGCTCCAGCTGTTTGCGGGTTTCCCGGACCCGGTCCATGCCCATCGAGTACCAGTGCATCCGCAACATGTCGATGGACTGGAACAGCCGGCCGCACGCCTCGTCCACGTCGCCCGCCTGGAAGGCCGCCTCGGCGAGGTCGGCGTACATCACCGCGCGCTGCTTGTCGCCGTTGGGCGGCAGGTTCTGCAGCGCGTCGTTGAGCGAGCCCTGGGCCTGGTCCATCCGGCGCGCGGTGAGCTCGGCCTTGCCGCGAAAGCCCCACAGCCGGGAGGCGTCGAAGAAGTCGAGCCAGGGCGGGGTGGGGGTGTTGTCGGGGTGGCACAGCAGGTCCTCGGCCCGGTCGAGCAGGTGCAGCCCGCGTTCGGGGGTGCCGCGCAGCGACTCGAACTCGGACTGCACCGCGTCGAACCAGGCGCGCATCACCGTCGGCGCATCGCGCGTAGCCGTCTTGCGGGCGAAGTCGAGGATGTCCGCCGCGGCCGTGGGGGCGGCGTCGAAGGCGGGGATGAAGGCGGTGTGCGCGAGTACGGCGGCGGCGAGCAGGGTGTCGTCCGCCTCGTTGGCGGCCCGGTAGGCGACCAGGTAGTGGTCCTGCGCGTCGTGCGGGCGGTTCAGGTCGAAGAAGGCCATGCGGCCGGCCAGCATCGCGGTCTCGGCGAGCGATGCGCCCAGGATCCGCCGGGCCCGGGCCGGGCCGGGGGCGGCGAGCAATTGGGTGCCCAGGCGCACGTGGGCGATCACCGAGGGGTAGGCGATGGCGGCGGGGGCGACCCAGTACATCTGCCGGTAGGTCCGGGTGAGCATCGCGTACTGGTCGGCGCCGACCACGGTCAGCTGGCCGGCCCGCGAGTGCAGCGGCACGGCCAGCGGGCCCGGGTCGGGGGTGTCGCGCAGGAGCTGGCGCAGCACGGCGGGGGTGGCGATCTCCAGGGACCGGGTCGGCGGCTCGACGGAGCGGGGGCCGATCACGCGCAGCGGTGGGCGGACCGGCAGGTCACGGGGCCGGTCGCCCTCCAGCCGGCGGCCGTCGACCACGGTGGGGCCGTCCTCGAACGGCGGCGCCTGGGCCGGGACGGGCGCGAGGCCGGGCGGCGGCGCGATACCGGGCGGGGGCACCGGGCCGGGTGGGGGCGCGAGGCCGGGGGGCGGTACGGGCCCCGGCGGCGGCACCGGACCGGATCGCGGCGGCGGCACGTGGCGACCGGGCGGGGGCGGCGGGGTGCGGCCGGGGATGGCCGGCGGCGCGGTGCGGCAGGGCGGCGCCGGGGGCGCGGTGCGGGCGGGCAGCGCCATCGCCCCCCCGAGCGGGCTGCCGCCGGGGGGTGGCGGTTGTCGGCGCACCCGGGCCTCGCCGTAGCCGGTCGGCTCCGAAAGCTCCGACGCCCACCCGGCCTCGCGGGCGGGCGCGGGCAGGCTCGGCGGCGCCGGTTGCTCGAGCACGGGCTGCGACTCGGGGTAGCGGTCGGCATGCCCCTCGGCATAGCCCTCGCCGTACTCCGCCGTCAGCTCCGCCTGCCACGGCGGGGTGAACCCGAGATCGGTCAGCGGCCGCTCGAACAAAGCCTGCAGGACCTGCTGATAATCGGGGGTCGGCCAGGGCGGATCGGCGCTTTCCCACCGGCGCACCTGCCGCACACTGACCCCGAGGCGGAGGCCGCATTCGAGCGCCTTCTTCTCGAACGCGTCGGCCAATTGTTGCTGGGAAACCCAGCCATGCGAGTGCCGCAGGGCCTTGAGCCGGACATTCCCGGACGAAGGACCGGCCCCCTGCCGCATGGCCATCGGCCCTCCCGGTTCACGCGTGCGGTGTGCTGTGCAGGCTGTGATGCCGACGGTACCCGCCGTGAGACCGGCCGGGGGACCTCTTTGCGGATGTCCGGAAAGCGGCGTCCTCCCCGTGTCCTCAAAGAAGTCCTTCGAGGGACCTTGCGCGCCCTCGATACGCTCCCCGCGCGCCCCCGGACCCGGTCGAGCCCGGTCCCCGGGTGTCGATTTTCGATCACCGCCGACCCCTGCTAATGTTTCCCACGCAACGCAAGCGCCGCTAGCTCAGTTGGTTAGAGCAGCTGACTCTTAATCAGCGGGTCCGGGGTTCGAGTCCCTGGCGGCGCACCGGAAGGTAGTTGTAGGGCAAGGGCGTTCTTCCCACGGGAAGGGCGCCCTTCGCCGTTCCCGCCACCCGACGCCTCGGCCGACTGCCGACCCCACCGCCTCCGCAGCCCTCTCGGGTCGCGGTCGCCACTCCGGCCAGGCGACGGCCGCCGGTATCTCCGTGCCCTGTCGATGCAAGCGACACGGACCCGATTGCAGTCGTCATCATCCCGGAATTCACCCGCCGTCCTCAGAGCTTGCTCAGCCCGGCGAGGAGTTCGCGCAGGAGAGCGACGTCGGCTTCGGGGAAGTCGATGGTCGTATGCCTTTTGCCGGCACGCTGCGGAAGTCGCGTGGCCACGTTGGTCAAAGAAAGATCGGCGTAGACCACTTTGCCGCCCGTTTTCGGAAAGAAATGGCCGACGTGTTGGGAGAATTCGTCAACGAGGATGAGGCCACGGCCACCTACCGCATCCCCGGCCGGGTCCGTGCTCGACATGACGGGCGGGTTGAGCGAGGCGTCCCACACGTGGATGGACACGTGGTCGACGAAGCCGAGCACGCGCACGTCGACGATGTTCAGCCCCTCCATCTCCTCCCATGACGGTGCCGGTGTCATAACGCCGGTCTCCTTGACGGCGTTGGTCACCAACTCGGTGATGACCAAGGCGGCCGTGTCATACAGACCGGGCACGCCCCACTGCGCCAGGGTGTGCTTGACGAAGACGCGGGAGCAGGTAACGGCGGTCGGAACGGCCGCAAGCCAGATGTTGGCGACATATCGAGGCCGCGTCCCGATCATGATGCGTCGGGCCGCCGTCCGGCCGCCGTCAGGCGCGCGGCGGTCGCCTCTTTCACCGACCACACCCGGCCGCCGATGATCTCTTGGACGAGTTCGCGCAGGATCGGCACGGGTTGGGGCTCGTGGAAGAGGTCGGCGGCATCCAGGACCACGACGTCGTGCACACCGTCTTCGAGGCAGTGCGACGCCAGGCAGGTCCAAGTGTCCGAACTCGAGATCGTTCGTTCCAGGAAGACCCGTTTCAAGGCGAAGCCTTCATCGCGCGCCACGGTGGCCAGTTGCTCGGTGGCGTCGGTCACGGCTCGGTCGTCCATGTCGGGTCGGACACGCAGGTAACCATACATAACGGGCTTCACGGTGCTCCCTTCTCAGGACCCGAACGACGATCGCATCCACGTCGTGCGGTGCTCCCGGTCACGCGGCGGCATCCATGCGGATACGGCGCGTAATCGAGTGAAGCACTGTGTTATCCGTAATGCAAGACTACATTTCGGATCCAACGAGAATTAATCTTCGAACAATAATTCGTCATTGCGAATCGAATATTCAGGTGATTACATAGCGGATGTAAGACCCCCACGAAATGTAGGAGGGTGGCAGGCGTGTCAGAGGGAACAACAGGTTCGACGGTCCCGCGCAGGCAACTCGGTCGACACCTTCGCGAACTGCGCGGCCGGGCACGGCTGACGGTGCGGGCGGCGGCAGCGAAGTTGGAGTGGTCGGAACCGAAGATCTGGCGTATCGAGACTGGTCAGACGTCGCTTCGCAGCCTTGACGTCGAAGCCATGTGCAAGGTGTACGGCGCATCCGAGGAACTGACCAAGGGCTTGATGGGACTTGCCAAGGAGACGAAGGGACGTGGGTGGTGGCATGCGTACGGCGACGTGATCCCCGAGTCCTTCGACCTGTACATCGGGCTGGAAGAAGCGGTGTCGTCGCTCGACTGGTACGAGTCGGACCTTGTCCCCGGACTCTTCCAAACCGCCGACTACGCCAAGACGTTGATCAAGGAGAGCAATCCCGAACGCGACGAAGCCGAGGTCGAACGGCGCGCTCATGTGCGCATCGAACGTCAGACGTTGCTCACCCGGGTAACGGCAGCACCCACGGTGGATGTTGTGCTGAGTGAGTCCGTCCTGCGGCGACCGGTCGGCGGCAAGGCGATCATGCGGGCGCAACTGGAACGACTCGTCGAACTGGCGGATTTGGACAACGTCGGTATCCGTATCGTGCCGTTTGGGGCGGGCCTGCATCACGGTGTCATGAGCGGCCCGTTCGTCATCATGCGCTTCCCTGTTCAGGGTGACGGCAAGTACACCGAGCCTCCCACCGTCTACGTGGACGGGTTCACAGGTGCGCTTTATCTCGACAAGCCGAACGAGATCGAACGCTACGACGCAGCGTTCACGGCGATCAAGCGGGCGGCGCTTGATCAAGCAGGAAGTACGCGCCTCATCAAGGCGGCAATAAAGGAGTTGGGCAAGTGAACGATGACCTGACGGGCGCGGTCTGGCGTAAGAGCACCCGGAGCAACGGGGACGCCAACTGCGTCGAAACCTGCGTTACGGGCGACGGCGGGCGCGCGGTACGTGACAGCAAGGACAAATCCGGCCCCATCCTTCGTTTCGCCGGTGATGAGTGGCGCGCGTTCATCGTGGGTGCCAAGTGCGGCGGGTTCGACGCGTCCTGATGCATGCATCCGGCGAGCCGGGAAGCAGTCCCGACCCCGCGCCGGGCCGGGGCTGCCCGCCGTCCGCGAGCGCTCGGTGGTCGCCTCCGGCCGGCGGCCTCGAGCGCCGGGCCCCGCTATCGCTCCGTGGTGCCGTTGATGCGGGCTATGGCTGTCGGGAGTTCGTTGAGGGATTGCAGGCGCAAGTCGGTTACCGCGATCAGTTCCGGGTCGTCGGCTACCAGGTAGCCCCAGGGGCCTCGGCGGATGTGGGCGGTGCGTAGGCCCGCCTGGTGGGCCGGGCGGACGTCGTTGTCGAGGCGGTCGCCGACGTACAGGATCTCCTCGGCCGGGCACGGGCACTCGGCGACCAGGCGTTCGAAGAAGGCCGGCTCGGGTTTGCTGATGCCCCAGTCGTCGGAGGTGGCGAGCAGGTCGACGCCCAGTTCCAGGTCGCGCAGGATGATGCCGGCGTTCACCGTCTGGTTGCCGACCACGCCCAGCCACAGGCGCTGGTCGCGCAGCGCCTTGAGGCAGGGGCGGGTGTCGTTGTAGAGGTCTTCCTCGCCGAACCACTCGGGAAAGCCCGCCTCGGCGCGCGCGGCTCGCTCGACGGTCAGGTCGAAGCCGGGCCGAAAGCGCTGGAACACCTCGCGATAGTCGAGGCCCTGCGCGATCACCGCCCCGAAGGTGGCCGCGAAGGTGTGTCGGGGCACCCCGAGCCAGTCGGCCCACGTGCCGTATTCGCGCGATTCGTCGACCAGGGTCTCGCCCACGTCGAACACCACGGCGCTGATCCGCATTACCGCTCCCGCTGTCGTCGCCTGCCGGCCCCGTGTCCTGTGCCCGTGCGTCGAACCCCTTCGTCCGCCAGGCGAGAAATGGGCCTGTCAGGCCGAGCCCGATCGGATTCGTCCGCCGTTGTGGCGACTTGTCCGATCGGCGTGCGCCCGATGGCGGAATCCTTGCCGTGCGCTCGGGCGTGGGGCCATCCAGAAGGTACCGTCTGCCCGCAGGCCCGGCGTCGTTCCGAGGTTGGATCCGGTGGATCTCGACCGAAATCGTTTTGTCCGTTACCTGGCGGTGGCGTCAGGCAGCTTCTTTGTGGCCGGAATCGATCACCGCGACAGCGGAATCCGATCCGGGCCGGCGCATCGCCACCCCACCCCGCAACCCGTCGAGCCCGCGCACCACCCACGGCGAGGCCAGTGCGCCCAGACCCATCACGGCCAGGCCCGCGACCACGTCGGCGAGGTAGTGGTTCCCGGTACCGAGCACCACCACGATCACGAACAAGGGGTAGAGCACCGCCAGCCCGCGCACCACCCGGCCGCGCCCGTGCCGCCACACCTGCCACCCGCACCACGCCGCCCAGCCCACGTGCAGCGACGGCATCGCCGCGTACTCGTTGGTCATGTGCTCCATCCCGCGCGGCGCACTGGCCCCGCCGCCCCACCAGCCCCAGGACGCGAAGTGCGCCATGGTGTCGGTAAAGCCCTCGATCATCCGGGGCGGCGCGGTCGGGAAGAGCATGAAACCGGCCAGCGAGACCACCGTCGCCACGGCCAGCGTCGTGCGCGCGCCCCGGTATCGCTCTGGGCGACTGCGCCACAGCCAGACCAGGACCAGCGGCGTCACCACGTAGTGCAGCGTCGCGTACGCGTAGTCGCAGACCACGCCGATGAACACGTGGTTCGAGACGACCTGGTTGAGCATGCGCTCGGGGTCCAGGTGGCTCAGCGACTCCACGTGCAGTATTCGCTCGGCGTTGCGCACCGCGGCGTCGGCGTCGCCGCGGACCACGAGCCGGCTCAGCGAGTACACCTCGTACAGCACCGCGATCAGCAGCAACTCGGTCCACCAGCGCGGACGCATGCGGACCTTGGCGGGGATTGACGACATCCACCCAGTTTGCAACACGCTCCGGAGCGATACGGGACCGCCCTGGCGCGGGCCGGATCGGCACGCGCGGCCATTGATGACACGTGTCACACATGATAGAACGTGTTTCACTTTTCTGTCGGGCGGACGCCGCCGACAGGGCGGGGACCGGGCGTCGGCAGGGACGTCCGGCACCGCCGGTCGCAGTTCGCGACGTGGATACCGGAGGTTGTCGTGGCCGACTCCGACGAGGTCACCCGTCCGCAGACCAGCACGCGGGACCTGGCGACGGTGCACGATCAACTGCTGGTCTGGCTGGCCGGCCGATTGCCGGAGGGGGCCGAGCCGGAGATCTCCGAGCTGCGCGCCCCGTCGGGCAACGGGATGTCGAGCGAGACGCTGCTGTTCGACGCGACGTGGACCGAGGACGGCGAGCGCCGCACCGAACGCTGCGTGGTGCGGATGCGGCCGGCGATGGACGCCAAGCCGGTTTTCCCCAGCTACGACATGGACAAGCAGTTCGCGGTCATGACGCTGGTCGCCGAACGCTGCTCGATCCCGGTGCCCGCGCTGCTGTGGAACGAGCCGGACGAGGGGCCGCTCGGCGCCCCGTTCTTCGTGATGCGCCGGGCCGAGGGCGTCGCGCCGCCCGACGTGATGCCGTACACGATCGACGGCTGGATGCTCGCGGCCACGCCCGAGCAGCGCCGCCGGCTCCAGGAGGAGTCGGTGGCCGTGGTGGCCGCGATCCACGGGATCGAGACCACGCCCGAGGAGATCGCCTTCCTTCAATACGACGGCGCCGGCGAGATCGCGCTGCGCCGGCACCTGGACGACCTGCGCGCGTTCTACGAGTGGGGCATCGAGGGGCAGCGGGTGCCGCTCCTGGATCGCGCCTTCCAATGGCTGGAGGACAACTTCCCGGCCGAGGTCGGCCCGGACGTGATCAGCTGGGGCGACGCCCGGATCGGCAACATCCTGTACGTGGACTTCGTGCCGACCGCGGTCCTGGACTGGGAGATGGCCGCGGTGGGCCCGCGCGAGCTGGACCTGGCCTGGATGATCTTCATCCACGCGTTCTTCCAGGACATCGCCACCCGCTACGGGCTGCCCGGCCTGCCCGACTTCATGCGCACCGAGGACGTGTGCGCGCAGTACGAGAAGCTGACCGGCCACACGCCGCGTGACATGCGCTACTTCGAGATGTACGCGGCGGTGCGGCACGGCGCGGTGATGGCCCGCATCGCGCACCGCCAGTGGCACTTCGGCGAGCGCGAGCAGCCCGCCGACCTCGACGAGACGGTGCTGCACCGGGGGTTGATCGAGGCGATGCTGGCCGGCACGTACTGGGAGCGCGCGGCAGATAACTGACGCCCCATCACCACCACCCGCGCGCCCGTATCGCGGCAGGCGCGCTCCCCGGGCCCGGCGGGTGTGCGCTCCGACAAGATCCCGAGGGGTTAGGCTGGACTCTTCACATCATCCGCGACGGGCACATCTGACCCGTGCGGGTGATCGTGTGTGACGGGCGACATCACGCGGACACCGTCCGTGTTGTTGTCGGTAGCATGAATCACCGGGGGCGACTCCGGGGGTAGCTGCCGGAGGTGCCGCATGACGATCGGGGGACTCGACCCGCCGGCCGGGGCCGGTGTGCCCAAGGGTGCGCCGCGAGCCGAGGGTGACGTTCCGAGCCGGAGCATGTCCGACCGCGTCGGACGACTGTCCCGCCGGCCTGTCCAACAACCCATCCAACGACTGGGTCTGGCCGCGGTCACGTTCCTCACCGGAAGCCGTCGACGCACTCCGGACGCGGTCGAACCGCTGCTCCAGGTGCATCGCGTGCACCACCCGAAGGCCGATGTGACGGCCATTCAGGAGGCGTACGCGGTCGCCGAGTTGTCCCACCGCGGGCAGATGCGCAAGAGCGGCGAGCCGTACATCACGCACCCCCTCGCGGTGGCCACGATCCTGGCCGAGCTGGGTGCCGACACCACCACGCTGGTGGCCGCGCTGCTGCACGACACGGTCGAGGACACCGACCTGACCCTCGAAGAGGTGCGCGCGGCGTTCGGCGACGACGTCACCCACCTGGTCGACGGGGTGACCAAGCTGGAGCGGGTCGACCTGGGCGACCGGGCCGAGGCCGAGACGATGCGCAAGATCATCGTGGCCACCGGTCGGGACCTGCGGGTGACCGTGATCAAGCTGGCCGACCGGCTGCACAACATGCGCACGATCCGATATCGCCGCCGGGCCAGCCAGATCCGCACCGCCGAGGCCACGCAGGAGGTGTTCATCCCGCTCGCCGAGCGGTTGGGCATCCACGTGCTCAAGTCGGAGCTGGAGGACATCGTCTTCGCCACGCTCCGACCCGAGGAGCACGCCGCCACGGCCCGCACGGTCAGCGCCAGCCAGGCGGTCACCGACGAGGCCGTGTCGAAACTGTGTACGACGGTCAAACGCGCGCTGCGCGACGCCGGGATCGAGGCGGAGGTATCGCCGCGCGCGCGGCACCACGTATCCGTGCGCCGCGTACAAAAGCGGCGCGGACGCGAGGACCTGAGCCCGTTCGACCTCTCCCGGCTGATGATCGTGGTCGACGCCGACACCGACTGTTACGGCGCGCTCGGCGTACTGCACACCTGCTGGTCGCCGATCGCGGGCGAGTTCAAGGACTACATCGCGACCCCCAAGTTCAACCTGTACCAATCGCTGCACACCGCGATCACGCTGCCCGAGGGCGACAAGGTCGAGGTACTGATCCGCACCCGTCGTATGCATCGCCTGGCCGAGTTCGGCGTCGTGGCACACACCGGCAAAGCCGAGGCGGGGCCGGACGCCCCCGAGCAGCTCGCGTGGCTGCACCGGCTGCTCGCCTGGCAGGGCGGCATCCCCGACGCACACGTCTTCTGGAGCTCGCTGACCGCCGACCTGTCGGCGGACCGCGAGCTCCTGGTCTTCACCCCCGGGGGACGCCCGCTCACCCTGCCGGCGGGCTCCACGTGTGTGGACGCGGCCTACGCGATCGACGAGCAGACCGGCCACCGATGTATCGGCGCGCAGATCAACGGCCGCCTGGTGGCGCTGAGTTCGGTCCTGGCGGACGGCGAGACGGTGTCCATCATCACCGCTCCGCCCGGTGCGGCGGCACCGTCGAAGGAATGGCTCTCGTTCGTCCGCAGCCCGCTGGCCCGGGTGGCGATCGAGGCCTGGCTGGCCAAGTATCCGAACGGCATCGAGGGCCGGATGGATCCGCTGCTCGCCCCGCCGCTCGGCAACCTGGCCGCCGCGGGCGAGGCCGCGCCGACCCTCCCGGCGAGCCGCCCGGAGTCGGCCGGCGTGCCCGACGAGGCCGCCGCCCAGGCCCCCGCCCGAACCCGACGGGCCCCCTCCGACCCCGGCGAGGCCGTGGTCAGCGTGCCGGGCTCGCCCGGAGCGCCGGTCCGCCTGGCCCGCTGCTGCACCCCGGTCCCACCGGACGAGCTGGCGGGCTTCGTGATCCGCGGCGGCACGGTCGCGGTACACCGGGCCGACTGCACCAACGTCCAGCAGATGCGCCGCGCCGGCCGCGACGTGGTCGCCGCGTCCTGGCTGCCGCACCAGGCCGACCAGGGCTACCGGGTCACCCTGCAACTGGAGGCACTGGACCGCCCCCGCCTCCTCGCCGACGTCACCGCCGCGATCGACGCGGAGGGCGCCGACATCACCTCGGCCTCGATCGCGCCGCCGCAGCAGATGCGCGTCCGACAGACCTACACGATCCGCCTGGCCGACCTGGCCACCCTCCCGAAGCTGCTCCGGGCGCTGCGCCGGGTGCAGGGCGTCTACGACGTCTACCGGGCGAGGCCGCGCGTACACCCGAGGGTGGCGGACCGACCCTAGGGTCGGTCCGATCCGCCGGGCAGGTCCTGGGACCGGTCCGATCCGCCGGACAGGCCCTGGCTCGGCCGGTTGCGTTCGGGCTCGGCGCCGGCCTCCGCCACGTCGCCGCGCAGGACGTCGTTGAAGCGGGCCAAGTGGTCCGCGAGCGCGCCCAGTTCCTCCTTGGGCCAGGAGGCGAACCGTTCCGCCATCACCGCGAGGCTGCGCCGGCGCGCGTCGGCGAGCCGCAACCGGCCGGCCTCGGTGACGGTGATCAGGTGCGATCGGCGATTGGTCGGGTCGGTGGCCCTGGCGATCAGCAGGGCCTCCTCCAGGGAGGTCAACTGCCGACTGATCGTGGTCTTGTCCAGGCTCAGCAGGCAGGCCAGTTCCTTGCCGGTCGAGGTGCCGCGCTCCTCCAGGAGTGCGAGCAGGTGGAACTCCGCCTGGGTGATCCCCGCGGCCTGGAGCGGAGGAGCCATCAACAGTCGAATCAACCGGGTGGCGGCACCGACCTCACGGACCACTCGCCGCTCAACGCTGTCCGACATCGCCTTGCTCCTCATCACCGCGCACCCTGAATGTGCGCCAAGCGTGCCGGAAACGGTTGCAAAACACAACAAGCTGCGCCGGGTGGGGGATGGGGGCCTCGGACGGGGACGGGGCGCGGAGGGGGTGGGGGAAATCCGGGGGCGGGGGTGGGGCGTGGGGTGGGCGAGACGGGGTCGTGGGATGAACGGGCGTGTTGCTGGGGGCGCGGGGTGGGCGGGGACGGTGCTGGGGGGCGTGGGGTGGGCGAGGCGTGGTGTCGGGATCGTGGGGTGAGCGAGACGGGGAGCCGGGGTCGTGGGGTGAGCGGGGTGGTGCTGGGGTGTGGTGAGGCGCGGTGCCGGGGTCGTGGGGTGAGCGAGACGGGTAGCCGGGTCGCGGGGTGAGCGGGGCGGGGCGGCGAGGTCGCGTCGGCGGCGTTGCTTTTTGTTGGGCGCTTCGTGCCGGCTCGCGAGGGACCACTTTTTCTTTCCCCCGCTTCGCTCCTCCAAGAAAAAGCGGCCCCTCGCTCGGGGCTGTGCGCCCCTCCGCTTCGCTCCGGGTCACCCAGCCCAAACTTTGCGGCTCCGCCGCTCTCCGCGCTGCGCGCGTCGATCCCGGGGGTGGCCCGGGTCGTGGGCGCTGACGCGCCACGGGGGTGGCGGTCGGGGACGCCCGGCCCCCGACACGACGCGGACCACCCCCGAGACGGCCACCGCCGCGACCCGGGCTCTCCCCGGCGACCCGAGCCGTCGGCGCAACCCCGTCGGCGCGTCAGCGCCCCCGACACAGGCCGCCCGCGTGATCGACGCGCGCAGCGCGGAGAGCGGCGGAGCCGCAGAACTTGGGCCGGATGGCCCGGAGCGAAGCGGAGGGACAGCCGGCCCCGAGCGAGGGGCCGCTTTTCTGCGGAGGAGCGAAGCGGGGGAGCGGAAAAGTGGTCCCTCGCGAGCCGGCGCGAAGCGCCCAACAAAGGTGATCATGTCGATTGCCAGGGTTCCCGCGATGCGATCTCCGCATTAGCGTTGATGCGCTCCCAACCCCCGGTACCAGTCGCTCGCAGTGTGCAGGAGGTGGACCCACCGGATGCTGGATCGGACACAGGCCCTGGCCGAACTGACCGGACCCGAATCGGCCTACGCGATCGAGGAGGTCGTCCACGACGGCATTCCCTGGCGGGTGCTGAGCAAGGCCCCGCCGACGCTGCGCGCGGTCTTCGAAGGCCTGATCGGCCACGGCGACCGGGACGCGCTGGTCTACCAGGGCGAGCGGATCTCCTACGCCGAACAACACCGCCTCGTCGCCCACCTGGCCCGACATCTGGCCGACGAGTACGGCGTGCGGCGCGGCGACCGGGTGGCCGTCGCGATGCGCAACCGGATCGAATGGCCGCTCGCGTTCTGGGCGATCCAGGTGCTCGGCGCGATCGCGGTACCGCTGAACGCGTGGTGGACCGTCGACGAACTCCGCTTCGCCCTGGAGGACTCCGGCACCACGGTGCTGATCTGCGACGACGAGCGGGCCGAGCTGATCCGGGGGCGGCCGAACGGCGCGCTGCCCACCCTGGTGGCCGGCCTCGACGGGCCGCCGGCGGCCGGCGAGGCGGACCTGACGGCGCTACTGCGCGGGTTCACCGGCGAGTGCGCGCTGCCGGACGGCGGCCCGGAGCCGTTCGACGACGCGACCGTCATCTACACCTCCGGCACCACCGGACGCCCCAAGGGCGCTGTCGCCACCCACCACAACCACACCACCAACCTGCACACGATGGAGCTGACCAGGGCCGTCGCACTGGCCCGCGCCGGCTTGCCCACGGCCGAGCTGGCCAAGGGCCCGGCCGCGCCCGACGGGTCCCCGACCGGCCCGCCCGCGCCGGGCAGCCTGCAGGTCTACCCGTTCTTCCACATCGCCGGCCTGTCCGGCCTGTACATCGGCGCCGCCCAGGGCGCCAAGTTGTGCCTGATGCACCACTGGGACACCGCCACCGCGCTCGAACTGATCGAGACCGAGCGGCTGTCCACCGCCAACATGGTGCCCACGCTGCTGCGCCGACTGGTCGAGTCGCCGCTGCGCGCCGGGCGCGACCTGTCCAGTCTGACCAGCCTGGGCATGGGCGGCTCGCCGGTGCCGCCGGACCTGGTCGGCCTGGTGGGCGGCATGTCCGGCAACACGATCGTCCCGCTGAACGCCTACGGGATGACCGAGACGACCTGCGTGGTAGTGGTCAACTCGGGCGACGACTACTACGAACACCCGGACAGCGTCGGGCATCCGGTGCCGGTCGCGGATCTGCGGGTGGCCGACCCGCTGACCGGGGAGGAACTGCCGATCGGCCGCACGGGCGAGATTCGGGTGCGCGGCCCGCACGTGGTCCGGGGTTATTGGAATCGGCCCCGGGAGAGCGAGGAGGCGTTCCCCGACGGGTGGTTCCGCACCGGCGACCTCGGCTACGTCGACACCGACGGGCGGCTGTACGTGGTCGACCGGCTCAAGGACGTGATCATCCGAGGCGGCGAGAACGTCTACTCGGCCGAGGTCGAGGCGATCCTGTTCGAGCACCCGGCGATCTCCGAGGTGGCCGTGGTCGGGGTGCCGCACCACGACCTGGGCGAAGAGGTCGCGGCGGTGGTGAGGCTGCACGTGCCCGGCGCGGCGAGCGCGGCCGAACTGCGCGGGCACGTGGCGCGCCGGCTCGCCGCGTTCAAGGTGCCCACGCTGGTCCGCTTCACCGAACGGGCACTGCCGCGCAACGCGGTCGGGAAGGTGCTGAAGCGCGAACTGCGGGACATGCTGGCGCTGTGACGGACGACGGCCGCGGGCGACTCGGGAAGGCCCGCGCCCGCCCCGGCCTCCGCCGTCCGGTCAGGACCCGTCGCGGGCCAGGGCCGCGCCCTGGTCGCCGTGGCCGTCGAGCCGGTGCTCCCAGAAGGTGAGTTCGTCCCACAACTCGATCACCAGCTGGTGCTCGGCGCCCAGCACCCGGATCACGTCGGAGATCAGCGTGCGCAGCTGATGCACCGCGGTCATGAAGTTGCCCGCCTCGCCCTCCCGGCGGGCCCGTTCGTGCCGGATCTGCAGGGTCTCGATGTGGTCGGTGCCCATCACCCGCACCTGGTCCGGCAGCAGGTTCCGGAGCAGCTTGGCCGCCTCCGCGGGCCGACCCGCCGCCGCCGTCCAGTGCGCCCGCCGCCGCCGCGCCCGCAGTGTGCGCGGGTCGAGCGCGCCGCGCAGCGGGCCGCTGTCCGAGATCACCTCGCGCAGCAGCCGCATCGCCGCCGTCGGATCGCCGTCCCGGCCGAGCCGGTCCGCCAACTGCTCGCGCATCCGCAGGGTCTCCGGGTGGTCGTGGCCGAACGCCCGGACCTGCCGCCCGATCTCGTCCCGCAGCGCCTGGATCGAATCGTTCGCCCGCACCGGCCGCGGCCCGGTCGGCGGCGGCACCAGTCGCACCGGCTGGTCCACGGTCGGCTGCGGGTCGATCGTCGTGACCGACTCCGGCGCCGGCACCCCCCACGGTTGCGGCGCGAGGTTGCGCGGCGGCTTGACGGACAGGTCGTCCAGCCGATCCCGCACCTCCGCCGCGTTCGCCGGCCGATTCTCCGGCCGCTTGCTGAGCAGCGCCAGGACCAGGGCGGCCAGGTCCTCGGGCACCTCCAGCCGGGAGTTGCGCACCGACTCGGGCGGCTTCTCCAGGTGGGCGTGCATCGTCGAGTGCGGGTGGTCCAGACCGAACGGCGGCGCGCCGGTGAGCATTTCGTGCAGCACACAGCCCACGCCGTACAGGTCGGTGCGGCCGTCGACCGTTTCGCCGCGGATCTGCTCGGGCGCCATGTACGCCGGGGTGCCGATCATGCTGCCGGGCAGGGTGATGCCCGCGCGCGAGGATTCCTTCTGCATGTAGCGCGCTATGCCGAAGTCGAGCACCTTGACCACCCCGCGCGAGGTGACCATGACGTTCGCGGGCTTGATGTCGCGGTGCAGTACGTCGCCCGAGTGGGCGACGTCGAGCGCGTCGCACAGCTGGATCGCCCAGCCGATCACGTGGCCGATCGGCAACCACGCGCCGTCCGCGACGAGTTGGGCCAGGGTGCGGCCGGTGATCAGCTCCATCGCCAGGTACATGACCTTGCCGTCGGTTTCCCGCATGTCGGCGGATGCGGCGCCGAGCGCGGAGGTCACCTGCGCGTCGTGCAGCGTCTCGGCGTCGTGGTCGAACACCCGCGTCGCGACGTCGCCCGGCCGCTGCGCGATCGTCGGCGCGGCGTTCTCCGGGCCGGCGGGGGGCGGCTTCCTGGGGTGGGTGCGGTTCGGTTCGCCGGGGTGCCGGATCACCTGCTTGAGGCCGCGGTCGTGCACCACGATGATGTTGGGCGAGGAGAGCCGGCCGAGGATCAGCGCCTCCTGGCCGAAGCGGTCCATGCTGTTGGATCCGCCGAAGGACTCCTTGAGCACCTTGACCGCGACGAAGCGCTGCATCTTGCGATCCCAGGCCCGCCATACGGTTGCGTTGCCGCCCGAGCCGAGCTTTTCGTCCAGCCGATACCGGCTGCCGAGCCACAACCGAGCCACCGCAAACGCCTCCCCGTACGCGCCCTGTGGATGTGATTGTTTCGTAGCGGCGTCCGTGGGGGGAACCGTATGCGACATCGCCTCGGGGACGGGGCCCGGGTCCCGCCGGGTTCCGCGCGGTCGTCGCCGGTCGGCGTGGGGCGCGGACGGGCCCGCCTTCGATCGTACGGGCCCACTACCGTCGGCGGCATGACCGAGATCGTTGTCGTGAACTCGCCCGACGAGGCCCCGCGGGAGTGGGACGCGAGCGTCTTTCTGGCCGGACCCACGCCGCGCGCCTCGCACGTCGCCTCCTGGCGCCCGGCCGCGTTGAAGCTGATCCGCGAGCGGTGGCGCGGGCCGGGCCGGCTCGTGGTGTTCGTGCCCGAACCCGCCGACGGGCACTCGTGGCCCTCGCACCGGGTGCAGCGGGACTGGGAGTTGCGCAACCTCGACCGCAGCGACCGGGTGCTGTTCTGGATCCCGCGCGATCTGCGCGACCTGCCGGGGCTGACCACCAACGACGAGTGGGGCTGGCTCAAGGACTCGGGCCGCGCGGTCCTGGGTACCCCGCCCGACGCGCCGCAGGTGCGCTACCAGCGGGCCTACGCGCTCGGCCACGACGTGCCGCTACGGGACACCCTGGCGGCGACGATCGACACCGTGCTCGACGCGCTCGGCGCCGGTGCGGCGCGGGCGGACGGCGAACTGGACATCCCGTTGGACGTGTGGCGGACCCGGGCCTTCGCCGACTGGTACGCGGCCCAGCGGGCGGCCGGCAACACACTGCTCGGCGGCCGGATCGTGTGGGTGTGGCGGCACGGCGGCGAGACGTGGTTGTGGGCGGCGCACGTGCGGGTCGCGATCGCCGCCGAGGCGGGCCGGGTCAAGGACAACGAGGTCGTGCTCGGTCGCCCGGACGTGGCGGCGGTGGTGCTGTACCGGCGGGCCGAGCCGGTCACGGCGAGCACCGTGGTGCTGGTGCGCGAATTCCGCTCGGCGGCGCGCACCGAGGACGGTTTTGTCCACGAGGTGCCCGGCGGCAGCGGGTACACGGCCGAGGACGGCTGCGCCGAGGTCGGCCAGGAAACCGGTCTGGTACTGGCGCCCGAGCGGTTGCGCCCGCACGGCTCGCGGCAACTCGCCGCGACGTTGGCCGCGCATCACGCGCACGTGTGGTCGGCCGAGCTGACCGAGGCCGAACTGGCCCGGCTACGCGACGTCCCCGGTCCACATGGTGTGGCCGGGGACGGGGAGCGCACCGAGGTCGAGATCACGACGTACGGCGAACTGCTGCGTGATGGGCGCGTCGATTGGTCGACGCTGGGGATGCTGGCGGCCGTGCTGGCCGCCGCCGAGGATCAGCGGTAGTTGCCGAGACCCGTGCAGGGGGCGTGGCGCTCGACGAGGCAAACAGTGTCGTCGATCGTCATCAACCGGCCGCCGACGACCTCCGGGGTGCGGAACACCGGGGTCTGCAGGGTGACGAGCGAGCGCGGGCTGAGCGCCGCGACATACGGCTCGCCACAACGGGTGCACATGGCGGGGGCGGTGAGGGTCTTCAGCATGGTGCTTCCTCCGTGACTGGTGACGTTAACCTTCCGTTCACCTTCGGTTCGGTCTCCAGTTTCCTTCTTGGATCCGTAAATGTCAACTGTGTTGGCCTACGGGGGTGGCCGTATATATGGCATCCTGACGATGTGGATCACAAGGATGTCGACGGCACGGACCCCGAAGCCGCCGAAGAGGGCCTGGTCAGGGCCGCGAAGGCCTACCGAAGGACCGAGAAGGCGCACGAAGAGGCGCGTCAAGAACTCAAGCGGGCGGCGATCCGGGCGATAGTCGCGGGGGTCAAGCAGTCCGAGGTGGCCAAGGTCACCGGCTGGACACGTGAATACCTGCGACGGCTGAAGAAGGACCGCTAGGACCTGTGCTCAGGCGGTGCGACCGCCGGGACCTGCGCTCAGGCGTTGTCGAGGTCGGCCGGGTTCTCGAAGCCGGGCAGGCCGGCCGGGTCGGTCGCGCCGCCGAACGCGCACAACACGTGGCGCTCGACGATGTACGTGGTGCCCGACGCGTTGAACACCTGCCCCGACACGGGGGCGTCGATCCGGGAGAGGTAGCGCCGCTGGGTGGGGATCAGCTGGGCGATGTACGGCTCGTTGCAGCGGGTGCAGGTGGCCGGCGTCGCGGTCGGCGAGGCCGAGGCGTAGCGGTCCAGGGCGATGACGAGCCGGTCGGCCAGGTGCGCGGCGGTGCGCTGGGTGGTGGCGACCCGCTCCGGATCGCCCGCCTCGCGGGACTCGGCGCAGGCCCGGAGCGCGTCGCCGATCCGGCGCAGCGCCACCTTGTGGAACGGCGGTGCCTGCGCGGACAGCGCGTCCGCGCGGTCGGCGATCGAACCGGCGGAACCGGCGAACGCGGGGTGCCGCTGGGCACCCTCGGCGCCGAGGGCCGAGACATCGGCGGCGAGGCCGCGCAGCGCGGCCACGTGCTCGGGCGTCAGGCTCATGGTGTGCCGTTCCTTTCTGCCGTCCGACTGGGAGGCAACTCCGTTCGATGGGAGGCAACCCGTCCATAGTGGACAGACTCGACCGATAAACGCCATGGAATGTGACGATCGGCACGTTGTTGCCCGGTTTGTCAGAGTTTGCCGAGCGGTAAACCAGGCCGGCGCCGGTGTGCGCTGTGGCGATCCGAAGACGAAACCGTTATGCAATGGCTGGAAAGAACCCCTTGTTGGCGGTCGAGCGAGGGGAGGAGAGTCACGATCACATCGTTCTAGGGGGATATATGCGCACTGTGAAAGTCGGACTGCTCGTGGTGATGCTGACGTGTGCCGTCGGCGCCTGCGGGAGCGGGGACGACGGTTTCGGCGGCCTGGGGGTGAACAAGACGCAGAGCGCGAGCGGCCCGAGCCCGTCGGGGGAGGAGAGCTCCACCGCGCGCGCCACGGACGACACCTCGCCGACGCCCACCGCCGGCCGACCCACCGCGACGCGTCCGCGCACCACCGCGCCGGGCACCCCGACGTCGGGCACCTCCGCGGGCAGCGGCGGTGACTGGTCGTCGTCGTATTCGACCAGTTTCCTCAACGGTTGCCTCAGCACCTCGAACAACAACACCCGCTACTGCCAGTGCACGCTGACCGAGCTGCAGGGCAAGTACAGCCAGGCGCAGATGAGCGCGTTCGACCAGGAGTACGCGCGCACCAACAAGCTGCCCGACGAGTTGCAGAGCACCGTGCAGAAGTGCCTGAACACCGGGTGACGGAGTCGGCCGGACGCGTCACCGCCGCCCCATCGGGTGGCGGTGACGGTCTCGTCAGTGCGGGATCTCGTCGATGAGGGTGCGGGCACCCATGGCGAGCAGTTCGCCGGCGACCGCGGCGCCGAGCTTGTCCGGCTCCGAGCCGTGGTCGGTGGCCTCCAGGAGATCCGCGCCGTCGGTGGAATACACCGCGGCGTGCAGGGTCAGGCCGGTGTCGGAGTCGGTGCAGTGGGCCGCGATCGGGCTGTGGCAGTGGCCGCGCAGCTCGCGCAGCAGGGCGCGCTCGGCGGTGACGCAGGCGCGGGTGCACGCGTCGTCCAGGGTCCGCGCGGCGGCCACGGTCGCCGCGTCGTCGACCCGGCACTGCAGCGCCAGCACCCCCGCGCCGATCGCCGGCAACATCTGAGTGGTGGTCAGGATCTGGGCCACGCGCCGCTGTTCGCCGATCCGCTCCAGACCCGCGACGGCCAGGATCAGCGCGTCGAACTCGCCCGCGTCCAGCTTGGCCAGCCGGCCGTTGGCCGAGCCGCGGATCGGCACCGGGGTCAGCCCCGGGTGGCGGCGCCGCAGTTGCGCCGCGCGGCGCACCGAGCTGGTGCCCACCCGGGCGCCGGACGGCAGGTCGGCCAGGCGCGCGCCGACCACGCAGTCGTGTACGTCGTCGCGGGGCAGGTAGGCGGCGATGGTCAGCCCGTCGGGCAGCGGCACGTCGCCCGGGATGTCCTTGAGGCAGTGCACGACCAGGTCCACCTCCCCGTCGAGCTGCGCGCGGTCGAGTTCCTTGACGAACGCGCCCTTGCCGCCGAGCCGGGCCAGGCTGCCGCCCCAGCGGTCGCCGCTGGTGGACAGCGGGACGATCGTGGGTTCGTGCGGTTGTCCGGACAGCAGGGCGGCGACGAGCCGAGCCTGCGCGAGGGCCATGGGGGAGGACCGGGTTCCGATGCGGAGCTGCATACGCGACACGCTATGGCCGTGGCGGCCGCGCGGCCGAATTTCGGCGAAGTCCGGTACCTCGCAGGGGGGATGTGCGACTGCGGGGGGTCGGCCCGCCAGTCGTTCGGACCAGTCGCCGTGTCCTTCGGGCGTGGTGCGGCGTTGGGCAGGCACGGCTCGTCGGCGTTCGACGGACACCGGACCTGGAGACAAGGAAACCGCCCCATGCAGCGCATCGTTCGCGGCCTTCTGGTCAGTACGGCCGTCATCGCGGCCCCCGTCGTCGGCGCGACCGTGGCGGTGGCCGTGCCGGCCGGTGCCCAGACGCACACGGTTCGGGCCGACACGATCGAGACGGTGAGCGGGCTCTGTGGCAACGAGGCCGGCGCGCTCGCGTTCATCAACCCGACCTTCGGCCAGCGCTGCTGAGGCGGGACCCGACCGCGCGGCGCCGGCGGTGTCCCGATCCGACCCGGTGGGCGGATCGGGACACCGCCGTGCGCTGTGTCAGAGGGCGATGTCGGTGCTCAGGCGCAGGTCGCCGAGGGAGCGGCCGACGCGCAGGGTGTAGGTGCCGGGGGCGGTGGCCCAGGCCGCCTCCGCCTCGTTCCAGCGGGCCAGGGTGCGGGCGTCGATGTCGATCGTGGTGGTCGTCCGCGCGCCGGGCTCGACGTCCAGGGCGGCGAAGCCGACCAGGCGGATCGGCTCCGGGCGCCCCCACAGCGTGCCGTCGGCGGTCTCCAGGTACACCTGCACCACCTCGCGGCCGGCGAGCTCGCCGGTGTTGGCGACGGTGACCTCGACGCTGACGCCGGCCGCGTCGCCCTTGGCCGCGACCGCCTCGTAGGCCCAGCTCGTGTAGCCCAGGCCGTGGCCGAACGGGTAGGCGGGGGCGGCCTCGCCCAGGGCCCAGGCGCGATAGCCGATGTTGCTGGACCGCTCCGCGTAGTGGTGCTCGCCGTCGATCCGGGCGGTGGAGTACACCGGGACGTCGGTGTCGGCGGCCGGGTAGGTCGTGGGCAGCCGCCCGCCCGGCTCGGCCGCGCCGGTCAGCACGTCGCCGAGGGCCGCGCCGCCCTCCTGGCCGGGCAGCCAGGCCCACACCACGGCGGCGACCTCGTCGCGCCAGGGCATCAGCACCGGCGAGCCCGCGTTGACCACCACGACGGTCCTCGGGTTGGCCGCGGCGACCCGGCGCACCAGTTCGTCGGAGCGCCCCGGGAGGGCCAGGTCCGCACGGTCGAAGCCCTCCGACTCGATGTCGTCGGTGGTGCCGACCACGACCACGGCCACGTCCGCCGCCCGGGCGGCCTCGACCGCGGCGGTCAGTTCGTCCTCCTCGGAGCGGCGCGGGTTCGCCCAGCCCAGGCCGAGCGCGGCCATGAAGAACCGCTCGCCCTGGCTGAAGTCGACCCGGATCGCCACCTCCGTGCCGGCCGTCGCCTCGATCTCGATGCGGGTGGCCTCCGGGCGCATGATCGTCTCGATCACGTCGGTGCCCTCGGGGGCGGTCATGTCGATCGTTTGGGTCGTGCCGTCGATGTCCACCTCGAACCGGCCCGCGCCGCGGACGTCCAGGATGTTCGTGCCGGACACGGTCGGGGTCACGTTCACCCGCAGCCGGATCACGACCGCTCCGGCCGGGATGTTGTCCGGCCAGAACATCAGGCTGGAGCCCAGGCGGTGTTCGGAGGAGAGCAGGGTGCCGTCGGCGTCCAGGAACTCCGCGCGCAGTCCCGGCTCGCCGGTCTCCGGGTCCACGGCCGTGTCCAGGGACAGGTCGGCCAGCGCGCGGTGGGTGAACGCGCCCTCGGTGAGCGTCAGTTCGACGCCGTCGCCGAGCGCGGCGCGCAGGCCCTCGGGGATCGAGACCACGTGCGCGGGGTTCACATGCGCGCTGCCGCCGCCCTGGGCGGACAGGCGCAGGGCGTTCGGGCCGATCAGCGCGACGCGCGAGAGCGCGCCGGGGTCGAGCGGGAGGGTTCCGTCGTTGGCGAGCAGCACCATGGCCCGGGCGGCGATCTCGCGCAGCGTGGCGATCGCGTCGTCGGGGGTGGTGGTCGTGGCCGGGGTGCGGTCGCCGAGCACCCCGACGCGGGCGGCCAGGCGCAGGACCCGGACCACCCGCTCGTCGATCAGCGACTCGGCGACCCGGCCCTCGCGCACGGCGGCGAGCAGCGGTTCGCCCCACACCTCGGACGGGCCGGGCATCGCGACGTCGGTGCCGCCCGCGGCCGCGGCCTCGGTGGAGCGCACCGCCATCCAGTCCGAGACCACCACGCCGTCGAAGCCCCACTCGTCCTTGAGGACGTCGTTCACAAGGCGCGAGTTCTCGGTCATCGTCTCGCCGTTGACCCGGTTGTACGCACTCATCACCAGCCACACCCGGCCGGTGCGCACGGCCTCCTCGAACGGCAGCAGGTAGACCTCGCGCAGCGAGCGCTCGTCGATCCGCGAGTCGTAGGACATGCGCTCGTCCTCGGTCTCGTTGCCGACGAAGTGCTTGATCGTGGCTCCGACCCCGGCGGACTGCACACCCTCGATGAAGGCGGTCG
Organism: Embleya australiensis; assembly: GCF_051903075.1. NCBI lineage: Bacteria > Bacillati > Actinomycetota > Actinomycetes > Kitasatosporales > Streptomycetaceae > Embleya > Embleya australiensis. Next base: position 2,627,404 of record NZ_CP182422.1, on the reverse strand, counting down.
CGATCCGCGCGGTGAGCAGCGGGTCCTCGGAGTAGCACTCGAAGTGCCGGCCGCCGAGCGGGCTGCGGTGCAGGTTCACGGTCGGCGCGAGCAGGACGTGGATGTCCTTGTCGCGGGTCTGCGCGCCCATCACGAAACCGGCCCGGCGGGTGACCTCCGGATCCCACGCGGCGGCGAGCGCGGTGGGGCTGGGGAACAGCAGCGAGGTGTCCCGCTCGTCCCAGGTGACGCCGCGGACGCCGACCGGGCCGTCGGAGACGCGCAGCTTGCGCAGGCCGATGCGCGGGATCTCGGGGAGCGACCAGAAGTCCTCGCCGACGATCAGGGACAACTTCTCCTCGAGGGTGAGCCGGGCCACCAGCGCGCGCAGCTCGTCGTCCGTGGCTTCGGTGGGGGTGGGGTCGGACATCGTCGTCTGCCTTCCGCTCGCGTTCCCGATCGATCCGGATCGCGCCGGACGGGTCGGTGGGGGACCTCCCCGTACCGTAATCGGAAAACTTTGTGGTCGGTAGTTTTGTGATCTCAGCGTGATCTACACCTCGACGGGCCTCCGTCGGGACACGGCAGGATGGGGACATGGACGTACGACCCGACGATCTCTCCGACGCCCCACCGCCCCGGGCCGGGCGGGCCAGACCGCGTGGGCGGGGGTACGCGTCGGGGGACGCGCGGCGTACGCGCATCCTCAACATCGCGCTTCAGGAATTCGCCGAGAACGGCTACCGGGGCACCTCGCTCGCGCGCATCGCCGAGCGCGCCGAACTCACCCAGGCCGGGCTGCTGCACCACTTCCGCAGCAAGCAGGAACTGCTCGTCGCGGTGCTCGACCTGCGCGACCGCATGGACATGGCACACCTGGACCTGGCCGAACTCCCGCTCGGCGGCGCGGCGGTGCTGGCCAAGTTCACCGAACTCGCCGAGCACAACCAGGCCATCCCCGGCCTGGTCCAGCTCTTCACCGTGCTCACCGGCGAGGCGGTCACCACCGACCACCCCGCGCACGGGTGGGCCCGGGACCGCTACGCGCTCCTGCGGGCGAGCGTCACCGCGTCCCTGGAGGCCGGTGTGGCCTCGGGCGAACTGCGCGCGGACGTGGACCCGGCCACGGTGGCCGCGCAGGTCTTCGCGATGATGGACGGGCTCCAGCTGCAATGGCTGCTCGACCCCGAACACGTGGACATGGCGGCGCTGTTCGCCGACTACGTGGAGCACCTGCTGCGCCGCATCCGGGCCTGACCCCGGGCCCTATGCCTTGTCCGGCGCGCCCTCGCCCGCGGTCAGCTCGCGCAGCACCGCGCCCAGGTCCCAGTTGGACAATCCCGCCAGCGCCTCGCGGAAGACGGTGAGCCCGAACAGGTCGCCCCGGGCGGTCATCCGGCCGGCGGCCAGCGCCTCGCGCGGCGCGTGCCGGTCGTTGAGCAGGATCACCCGGCGGGCGGTGTCGTAGTCCATGTGCACGATCAGGTCCGGCCCCGGCAGCAGGCCCGGACGGACCAGGACGCGGCCCTGGAAGACGTCCAGATGCAGTTCGGCCGGGTCCTCGCGGCCCGGGACGTCGCTGACCACGATGTCCACGATCGCCGGATGCGGCGTGCGCTTCTCCGGATCCGGGGTGATCAACCGGCTCAGCCGGGACACCGCCGCGATCCACGCGTCGGACATGAACGCGTGCCGATCCAGGGCGGGCTCAGCGGCGTCGGCCGGCACCGGCTCGGTCCGGGTGCGCTCGGGCTCCTCGCGCAGCACCTTCCCCAGCTCCTCGCCGAGCCGGCGGGCGGCCGTACGGCGCATCGCCCGGGCGAGTTCGGCCTCCACCGCGCGCAGCGCCAGCGGACGCATGCGACGGATCATCTCCGCCGTCTCGTCCGCGTCGCCGTCGGCGGGCAGCAGGTGCGTCTCCATCAACCGCCCGAAGCCCTCGGCCACGTGCTCCATCGCCGCGCGCAACATCCGCAGCTGCTCGGTGACCGCGCCCACCGGGACGCCGGCCGCGTGCAGCTCGGCGCCGACCGCCAGCTCGCGCGGACTGGGCACCCGGAACACGGTCAGCGAGTCGTCCTCGGGCTCCAGGAGGCCCAGGCGCACCGCCCCCGCGAGCGCGACCGGATCGGACAGTCCGCCGAACATCGCGATCAGCTCGGCGCGGGTCATCCGCTCCGGGGTCTCCTCGCTCCACGGACCGCTCGCCTCGGCGACCAGGCCGAGCACGCCGCCGAGGCTGCGTCCGCCGTCCCAGGCGTCGAGCAGCTCCTTGATGCTGACCAGGCTGTAGCCGCGCTCCAGGAGTTGGCCGATCAGGCGCAGCCGGCCCAGATGGGCGTCCTCGTACAGCGACACCCGGCCCTGGCGCCTGGGCCGCGGCAACAGTCCGCGATCCTGGTATGCCCGTACGTTGCGTACGGTGGTGCCCCCCTCGCGGGCGAGGTCTTCGATCCGATAATCCGCCAACCTCGTGCCTCGCGATCCTCGTGCCCCGTGTCCGCGGCCAACGTAATGCAGATACGTTCGAGGTTCGATCACGCGGTGATCGCAATGGGCGCGGGAACGCTCCCGGAGCACGGTCCGGGAACACGGGTCCGGCGGATCCCGGAACCGGGAAGAGCGCGGGCGCGGGGCTCAGGGAATGACCACGACCGGGCGTTTGGCGTGTTTGACCAGACGGCACGCGACCGATCCGAAGATGCGACTGGCCAGCCCGGTGGATCCGCCGACCACGATCGCGTCGGCGGTGAATTCGCGCGCGACGTCCTCGATCTCGTGGCAGATGTCACCCCCGCGCTCGACCAGGATCCACGGCACGTCGCTGAGGTGGTCCGCGCAGGCCAGTTCCAGGCCCAGGGCCTCGGAACGACTGTCCGGCACGTCGATGAAGACCGGCGGCTCGCAGCCGGCCCACACGGTGGCCGGAATCCGGTTGGCCACGTGCACGATCACCAGCCCGCCGCCGAGTCTGCGCGCCATGCCCGACGCGTACGCGAGGGCTCGCTCGCTGGACTCGGACCCGTCGAAACCGACCACGACGGGATGCTGGAACGCGGGATCGCGCTGATGGGGGGAATCGGGACGGAGCAACGGAGTGCCGTCCGGGAAGTCACTGAACTCGAAAGCAGCCATGGGAATCGGGCGTCTTTGCTGTGGAGGGGCGCCTCGGGGCTTTCTGTACCAGATTACTGCGCCGACCCGCACATTCGACAGTGTCGGTCGGGGTTCTCCCGGACAAAAAAGACACTGGGCCGTGTACCGGTCTGGGCATGGTGCGGTCCGCCGGACCACGCGCGGGGATGGATCCCCCGGGCAAAGCCTCGGCGAGACACGCACATTAGCCGGACAAGGCCGTGAATGGGGAGACCCGGGCGGCCGTGTGGGTGATTGCGTTCCGGGCGCGGCCGTCTCGGGCCCGGTCGCCGGGGCGCCGCACGGGCCGGTTCGAGCCGGCCCCGGGGGACCGTTCGGGGGTGCGGACCGACGCCGCAGGGGGAACGGGCGTTACCCCGGACCCCGCCCGAGCGTTGGTCAGGGCGACACCGTGCGTCCGGGCGACCGCGTAGTCACGGGCGGCGATCCGCTGGTCGGACGCCGACCCACCCGCACGCCCACCCGCGTCGCGGCGCCGACGTCGAACCTGTCCGACGGCCCGACACGCGCCGGGCCGTCGGCGGGTTCGACGCTTCTTTGGACCCGGCCGGCGTCGGTCCCGCGTGGCCTCACATCGTGAGCAGCACCCCGCCGTAGGCCGCGCCGGCGATCAACACCCAGGAGGCGAAGCCGAGCAGCAGCGCGCGCCACCCGGTGCGGATCAGCCGACCGAGCCGGACCATGCTCCCCAGTCCGAACAGCGCGGCGGCGAGCAGCAGATCCTGCATGGTGCTGGCCGCCTCCAGCACGCCGGCGGACAGCAGACCGGTGCTGCGGACGGCGACCATGGCCAGGAAGCCGAGCACGAACAGCGGGATCAGCGGCGGCCGCCGGGACCCGGCCCGCCCGGTGTCGCCGGCCCGCGCGGCCCGACGGCGCAGCGTGTACGCGGTGCCCGCCACGATCGGCGCGAGCAGCAGCACCCGCATCAGCTTGACCACGACCGCGGTGTGCAGCGCGACCGGCCCGGCCACCCCGCCCGCCGCGACCACCTGGCCGACGTCGTGCACGCTCGCGCCGACCCAGCCGCCGTAGTGCGTCGGGTCCAGGCCCAGCGGCACCCGCAGCAGCGGCAGCACACCGATCGCCAGGCTCCCGCACAGGGTGACCAGCGCGACCGAGGTGACCACGTCCTCCTCGTCGCTGTCGCTGACCCCGTTCATCGCGGCGACGGCGGAGGCGCCGCAGATGGAGAAGCCGGTCGCGATCAGCAGCGGCTGATCGCCGGGCAGCCCCATGCGCCGGCCGAGCCACTGGGTGGCGAAGAAGGTGAGCATCACCACCACGATCACCATCGCCACGGTCGGCAGCCCGAGTCCGACGATGTCGCCGAGCGCGAGCTTGAGCCCGAGCAGCACCACGCCGGCGCGCATCAGCCGCCGTCCCGCGAAGCCGAGCCCCGGCGCGGTGGCGGCGGGCAGCACCCGCACGTTGGCGGCGAGCACGCCCAGCGCCACCGTGGCCGTGAGCATCGGTACGTGCGGCCAGACCCGGTGCGCGCCCCAACTCGCGGCCACCGCGAGCGTCGCCGCGAGCAGCCCCGGCCACAGTCGGGCCCTCGCCGTCCCGGCGGAAGCCGTGGACTGCCGGTGGTGGGCGCGCTGCGCGGTCGTCAGGGTCATGATCACCACCCTCGGCCCGCCGTCCCCGCGCGGGTAGCGGTCGATTGCCTGGTAGGTCATAGGGTTTGGCTATGACCTCGAACGCGCGCCCGGCGGACCGGTTGCCGGATCTGTACACGCTGGAGCTGCTCGTGGCGGTGACCGAGAACGGCAGCCTGGGTGCCGCCGCCCGCCGGTTCGGGATCAGCCAGCCCTCGGCCAGCGCGCGGATGCGCACCCTGGAGCGGCGGCTCGGCGTACGGCTCCTGGAGCGCAGCACCACCGGTTCGGTGCCCACCGCGGCGGGCCTGGTGATCACCGACTGGGCGCGCGGGGTGCTCGACCAGGCGCACGCGCTGGTGGAGGGCGCCGCCGCGCTCAAGGCCCGGCAGGAGGACCGGCTGCGGGTGGCGGCGAGTCTGACCGTGGCCGAGCACCTGGTGCCCGGCTGGCTGACCGCGCTGCGCGAGGCGGTGCCCGGGCTGCACGTCGGCCTCCAGGTGACCAACAGCCTGCACGTGATCGAGGCGCTGCGGGCGGGCGAGGCCGACATCGGCTTCGTCGAGGGGCCCTGGGTCCCGCGCGACCTGCAGTCGGCGGCGGTGGGCCGGGACCGGCTCGTGGTGGTCGTCGCGCCGACCCACCCGTGGGCCCGGCGGCGGCGCCCGATCGCGGCGGCCGAGTTGGCGAACACGCCGCTGCTGCTGCGCGAGGCGGGCTCGGGCACCCGGGAGACGCTGGAGCGGGCGCTGGCGGCCTATGACGGAGTGGCCGTGCCCGCCCTGGAGTTGGGCGCGACGGCGCCGCTGCGCTCGGCCGCGATCGCCGGATCCGCGCCCGCCGTGTTGTCCGATCTGGCGGTGCGCGAGGACCTGGCCGAAGGGCGCCTGGTGGCCGTCCCGGTGGCCGATCTGCCCGCCCTGGATCGCGTCCTGCGCGCGGTGTGGCCGCGCGGCCGGGAGCTGCCGGAGGGCGCCCTGCACCTGCTGCACGCCGCCCGGCGGCGCCCCGGGGCCTGACAGCCCGCTCAATTGTCGATAAGTTCCGCGATGTGACCACCGTCACAAACACGCATATCTACATAACGTCACGTAGAGAACACCATGCATAGACAAGGTAAGAGAGAGTAAGTTCCGATCTTGGGTTACGCGAGTGACGCCTGTGAACTACTGGGGCGGGACAGCCTGCGCGATCCGGACCGCCGGCACGACCGGGGCCGTGCAGGTCACAGAGGGGTGAAGGGGGCGATCGGGGCCATGAGCAGGATCGACAGCCGCAAGGACCGGCGACGGGGCCGAGCACGCGTGGTCGATGCCGATCACCCGGCCGAGTCCGGCGCGATCGACGCGACGGGCGCGACGGGCGCGATCGACGTCGGTTCGGGCGGCGACGAGGACGCGGCGGTGATCGTCGCGGCGTCCACCGTGCTCTCCGAGGCTCCGCCCGAACACGACTCGGTCGACGACGACGGCGAGTACGCCGACGACATCGACCTCGACGGCGAGTACGACCCCGACGGCGAGGGTGTCCTTGCCCCGGGGCGGGAGCGCCCGCTGCTCGGCCGGCGGCGGCCGGACACCATCGCGGTGCTGCTGTTCGCCAACTCGCCGATCCTGGAGAGTTCGATCCCGATATCGGTGTTCGGGGTCGATCGACGCGACGCCGGCGTGCCGAACTACCGATTACTGGTATGTGCGGCCGAACCCGGACCGCTCCGCACCACCGGCGGCGTCGAACTGATAGCGCCGTACGGCCTCGACGCGCTGGCCCGTGCCGGCACGGTGATCGTGCCCGCGTGGCACTCGCCGTCGCGGATGCCGCCGCCGCCCGTCCTGGAGGCGCTGCGTCGGGCGCACCGCGAGGGGGCCCGGATCGTCGGCCTGTGCGGTGGCGCCTTCGTGCTGGCCGCGGCCGGTCTGCTCGACGACCGTCCGGCGACCACGCACTGGATGTACGCACCCGCCCTGGCCAAGCGCTATCCGAAGGTCCGGGTGGACCCGCGCGAGTTGTACGTGGACGACGGCGACATCCTCACCAGTGCCGGCACCGCGGCCGGGATCGACCTGTGCCTGCACCTGGTCCGGCTCGACCACGGTCCGGACGCGGCCAACGCGCTCGCCCGGCGCCTGGTCGTGCCCGCGCATCGCATCGGCGGCCAGGCCCAGTACATGGACCTGACCCTGCCCGAGGAGATCAGCGGCGACCCGCTGGCCACGGTGATCTCGTGGGCGCTGGAGAACCTCGCCGAGCGCTTCGACATCGAGCAGTTGGCGACCCGCGCGTACATGAGTCGGCGCACCTTCGACCGGCGTTTTCGCACGCTCACCGGCAGCGCTCCGCTGCAGTGGCTGCTGACCCAGCGGGTGCTTCAGGCGCAGCGGCTCCTGGAGACCACCGATCTCCAGGTCGAGGAGATCGCCCGGCGCTGCGGATTCCGCTCGCCGGTGGCGCTGCGCGGGCACTTCCGCAAACAACTGGGCGTGCCGCCGGCCTCGTACCGCGAGACGTTCCGCACCCGCGGCCCGGAGGAGACCGGGGACGAGGAGGTCTGTGCACGGGCCGTAGGGTGACCCCATGAACGACCGCTTGGTCTGGATCGACTGTGAGATGACGGGACTCGACCTGTCCCGGGACGCGTTGGTGGAGGTGGCGGCGCTCGTCACCGACTCCGAGCTCAACATTCTGGGCGACGGGGTCGATGTCGTGATCCGCCCGCCCGCCGAGGCGCTCGCCGGCATGCCCGATGTGGTGCGCAAGATGCACACCGCTTCAGGTCTGCTGGACGAGCTGGAGGCGGGCGTGAGCCTGGCCGAGGCCGAGGCCGAGGTGCTGCGCTACATCAAGGCGCACGTGCCCGACGGCCGCAAGGCGCCGCTGTGCGGGAACTCGATCGGCACCGACCGAGGCTTCCTGGCGCGGGACATGCTCGACCTCGACGCCTACCTGCACTACCGGGTGATCGACGTCTCCTCGATCAAGGAGTTGGCCCGCCGCTGGTATCCGAGGGTCTACTTCCAGAGCCCCCCGAAGGCCGGCAACCACCGCGCACTGACCGACATCCACGAGAGCATCGAGGAACTGCGCTACTACCGCGAGGCGATCTTCGTCCCGGAGCCGGGACCGGACAGCGACGCCGCCAAGGCGATCGCCGCCCGGTACGGCCACAAGCCGGCCGAACGCGCCTGAGATCGGGCTCGCGCCCGCTTCGCGTCAGGCTCGCGCGTCCCGTGAAACGACCGCGCGCACCCCTTGAAACCACCACCCGGAAACCCTGCGGCGAGCAGCCTCCGGGAGCCTGTACACTTTTCCTCGCCGGGACGGAAACGCCACGGCGATGGTGGGTGTAGCTCAGCTGGTAGAGCACCTGGTTGTGGTCCAGGAAGTCGCGGGTTCAAGTCCCGTCACTCACCCCGAGAAGGCCCCGAGACACGCGAGTGTCTCGGGGCCTCGTGCGTTTTCGGGTGATTGCCGCCGGATCGCGCCCGATGTCGGCGTTCGCGTTGTGTGCGGCGGCGCGCGCGGCGTAGCGTGCCGTCACCTGAGGGTTACGTACGTGTCATCGGGAGGGTTTCGATCATGAGCATCGGCGAGTCGGGGCAGCCTTCGCGGCAACAGCTCGACGACGAGAAGGCCGCGCTGTACGCCATGGACATCAGTGGTGTCACGTGGATCGGCTACGGCGAGGACACCACCGGCGAGGGGATCGTGGAGACCGCCGAACTGCCCGGCGGGGGCATGGCGATGCGCAACTCGATCCACCCGGAGGGACCGATCCTGCGGTTCACCGAGGGCGAGTGGACCGCGTTCGTACTCGGCGTGCGCGACGGTGAGTTCGACCTGGACCGGCTGGCCGAGCCGCTGCCGGAGCAGCACGGCTGACACCGCGTCGGATGGACCGGTCGGCTCGACCCGACGGGTCAATCATCCATTTCGCCCGTTTGGCGAATCGTGTACCGGTTACTCCTCGGTGGACGTGCCACCGACGGAGGGAAATCCGTGTCCACAGCCACCTCCGGGGTGGAGATCAGCGCGGTCGGCCTGGCGGCGGAGGGCCCGGACGGCGTCATCTTTCGCGACGTGCGCGTGACCGCGCCCGCGGCCGGCCTGACCGTGCTCGTCGGACCCGCCGGCGCCGGCCGGACCTCGTTGCTCCTCGCGCTCGGCGGCCGATTCCGGACCGTCGCCGGCACCGTGACCGTGGCCGGCAGCGGTCGCGCCGCCGACGCCCGCGCCCACACCGCGCTGGCCCGGGCCCGCCCCGGCCTGGACCTGGAACCGCACCTGTTCGTCGCCGAGACGGTCGCCGAGCGACAGGCCGTCGGCGGCGGCCGGCCCAGCGGGACAGCGCTCGCGCGGATGTACGACCTGCTGCGGATCGACCCGCCGGGTCACGTCCTGGTCGAGCACCTGTCCGCGGTCGAACACCTGCTCTTCGCGGTCGCGCTGGCCGCCGCCGACCGACCCGGCGCGGTCCTGGTCGACGACGTGGACAGCGGCATCGCGGGCGCCGACCTCTCGCGCGCCTGGCGGGCGTTGCGCGACCTGGCCGACACCGGCACTACCGTGGTGGCCACCGCGACCGCCGCGCCGCGCGGCGCCGACGTGGTGGTCGATCTGCCCGGACACCACCTGTACCCGAGAGGCGGTACCGCCTGATGGGTGTGCTGCGCCTGGCCTGGCTCGAACTGCGGCGCTTCCGGGGCCCGTTGCCTCGGCTGGTCCCGGTCATGCTGATGCTGGTGCCGACCCTGTACGGGGCCCTGTACCTGTGGTCCAACTGGGATCCGTACGGCCGACTGCACCAGGTGCCGGTCGCGTTCGTGAACGAGGACCGGCCGGTGGACGCGCGCGGGCAGCACATCGACGCGGGTGGCCGGCTGACCGAGGTGATCCGCCACGACCGGAACTTCAAGTGGACGGTCACCGACGCCAAGGCCGCCCGCGACGGTCTGGACGACGGCGACTACCACTTCGTGGTCACCGTGCCGCCCGACTTCAGCGCCACGCTGGCCACCACCGCGTCCGCCGAGCCGCGTCAGGCCAAGCTGCTGATGACGCTCGACGACGCCAACGGCTTCATCATCGGCAAGATGGCCGAGATCGCCAAGACGCAGCTCCAGCAGCAGATCTCGGCGACCACGCAGAGCACGCTGGTGCAGCAGTTGTACGGGGAGACGGGCACGCTCAAGGCGCAATTGGCCCAGTCGGCCGACGGCGCGCGGCAACTCGCGGCGAACGCGGGCGGCGTGCCCCCGGAGCAGACCCGCCAGGGGGCCGCGCAACTGGCCGACGGACTGGCGAAACTGGACGCGGCGGTACCGGCGCCGCCGCCGGCGCAGGCCGCCGGGGCGGACGCGCGGGTGCTCGGCGCGCCGGTGGTGATCGAGGTGCACAACCTGCATCCGGCGGTGCTGTACGGGCGCGGACTCGCGCCGTTCTTCTTCGGGATCGCGCTGTGGGTGTTCGGCCTGGTCGGCTACCTGCTGCTGCGGCCGTACAACCCGCGCGCGCTCGCCGGGCGGGCCGGCGCGGTCAAGGTGGCCATCGCGGGGTGGTTGCCCGCAGCCGCGCTCGGCGTGCTGGGCGCGTTCGTCCTGTACGCGGTGGTGCAACTGGGCCTGAGCCTGGACGCCGACGATCCGGGCCTGAGTCTGCTGCTGATCGCGCTGGCGGCGGTGACCTTCGTGGCCATCGCGCAGTTCCTGCGGGCCGCGCTCGGCGCGGTGGGCGACGTGCTGATCCTGGTCCTGCTGATGCTCCAGCTCACCTCGTGCGGCGGGCTGTATCCGGTCACCACCACCCCCGCGCCGTTCCAGGCGCTGCATCCGGTGTTGCCGATGACCTACCTGGTGAACGGGTTGCGCATCACCCTCACGGGTGGTCAGGGCGAGCGTTTGGGGGTCGCCTTCGCGGTGCTCGGCGCGTACCTCGTGGTGGCCCTGATCGCGACCGTTTTCGTGGTCCGGCACAAGCGGATGTGGACCATGGCCGGGCTGAAACCGTCCGTGGAGTTGTGATCACCCGGATTTCCATGGTGCCGACCCGCTCCCCCGTACGGTTGTACCCGGGGGAGCGCAACCACGCCCGCTCCGGATACGTCGCCCACAATCAGGGGGTACCGCGGGTTTGCCACCTGTGGTGGAGGAGGGAGAATCAGCGGCGATGAACGAGCAGGAGATACAGAAACTGAGGGCCGAGGCCGAGACCCGGATGCGGGAACTCGGGCCCGATCACCCCGGTTCGCTCGACGCGCGCGCCGCGTGGGCCCGGGTCGTCGGCGACGAGGGCCGACCCGCGGAGGCCGCCCGGATGTTCGGGGAGCTGGCGGGCGACTACGCGCGCGTGCTCGGCCCGCAACATCCCGACACGCTCCTGGCCCGGCACAACCACGCCTACTGCCTGGGTCTGTCCGGCAACGCGGTCACCGCCGAGTCGCTGGCGCGCGACGTCGCGGCCGACTGTGTCCTGGTGCTCGGTCAGGACGACCCAGAGACGTTGAACGTGCGTGCCGGGTGGGCTCGTTGGATCGGCGAGGCGGGTGACGCCGCGGGCGCGGCCCGGATGTTGCGACCGATCGTCGAGGAGGCGACCGACGCGCTGGGGCCGGTACACCCCGACACGCTGACCATCCGACACCAGCACGCGCACTGGGTGGGCCGCTCGGGCGAGACGATCCAGGCGGCCCGGTTGATGGCGGCCATCGCGGACGAGCGCGCCGAGGTGCACGAGCCGGACGACCCGGCGGCGCTGACCGCCCGGCACGACCGGGCGATGTGGGCGGGCGAGGCGGGCGACGTCTCGGTGGCCCGCGACGCGATGATGCGGCTGGTGGAGGACGCCACGCGCGTGCTCGGCCCGGACCACCACGACACGCTGGTGATCCGGCACAACCACGCGCACTGGACCGGCGAGTCCGGTGATCCGCTGGGCGCGCGCACGCTGCTCACCCAGCTGGTCGCGGACTGCTCGCGGGTGCTCGGCGAGCAGCACCCGGATACCGAGAACGCCCGACGCGGGCTGATGTGGTGGACGTACGGGCCCAAGGCCACCGGCCCGGCGCCGGTGTTCGCCACCCCGGTGGGGAACAGCTCGGTCGAGGCGGGGAAGCCGGCGAAGGATCCGAAGCCGGCCAAGCCCGCGCGGGTGAAGCAGCCGAAGCAGCCGAAGCCGCCCCGGGAGTCGCGGAAGGCGGCGGCCCGGCCGGCGGCGGCGTCGGTCGCAGCGGAGGCGGGTGCTCCGGCGGGTGCCTCGCCGGCTGCCTCGGCCGGCGCTGCGGCGGGTGCGTCGGCGGCGCCCACGGAGGTGGTGTCGGTCGGCGCCTCCGACCCGTTGTCGCGGTCGGTCGGGCCGGACGAGGAGGCCACCGCGTTCGCCCCGGTCGCCGGGCTCACGCCCGACACCGAGCAGAACGCGGCGGTGTCGGCCGCGCCGACGGCGCGGGTCGGCCTGGGCAAGGAGCCGGAGCCGGCCGTCGAGCCCGAGGTCGCCGCCGTATCCGACCGGGACGAGGCACCGGAGGATCTGGTGACCCGAGTGACGAGCGTGGCGCCCGACGACGAGCCGACCCACGTGAGCGTGCCGCCGCGCCCGGCCGTACCGCCGGCGAAGGGCGAGCCGAAGGGGAAGGCGAAGGACGTGGAGCCGGCCGACGACTTTGACCCGGTCGATGTATCGGACGCGCCGGACGCGTCCGATACATCGGACACGAAGAAGTAGGCACACCACGAGCGGGGCGTCGTCGGGCATCCGATGGCGCCCCGCTCGCGCGTTCGGGGGCCGGCGGCGCCCGATCATGTGGTGTCGTCATATGTACGCAACATGCTCGAAACGGGAAAGGTTCAGGATTCAAGACAGGTCGATGGAGGAGGTGTCGCGTGTTGTACCGACTGAGGGTGTCGCTGCCCGATCGACCGGGGTCGCTCGCGCGGGTCACGCAGCTGCTCGGCGCGGCGGGGGCCGATGTGATGCAGATGACCGTGCTCGAACAGCTCGGCGGCCGGGCGGTGGACGAGTTCACCGTCTCCTGGGCGGGCGAGCGGGACGTCGCCGGCCTGGTCGCCGCCCTGGAGCGGTCGGCCGGCGTCCGGATCGAGGGGTGCTGGGCGGCCGGTGAGGTGCCCGGTTCGGCGCCCGAGCTGGACGTGCTGGGCCAGGTGGCGCGCGACCCCGGCCGGGCGGTGGCCACGTTGATCGACGCGGCGCCGACGCTCTTCCACGCCGACTGGGCGGTGGCCACGCGCGGCGGGCGTGGTCGACAGCGGGTGTACGCGAGCTGGCGCGCCCCGCAGACGCCGGTGTTGCCCGCGCTCACCCCGATGCGGCCCCTGGGTTTCGCCTACGAGGGCGAGGCCACCGGCCACGGCGCGGCGGCGCCGATCGGGGCGTCCTGGCTGACGATGTACGTGGTCAGGCACGAGGGCCCCGCCTTCCACCGCACCGAACTGGACCGCCTGGGCCGCATCGTCGACGTGGCGCTCGGCGTCCTGGGCGAGCGCGGCGCGGCCAAGGCGACAGGCGCCGGCGCGGGCCCGGGGCCGGCCTGATCGGGGCTTCGCGCCGGCCGGATGTATCGATTCGCCTGATCCGCGAATCGCCCTGTTCCCGATTCGGCCGCGACGGAGACGGGAACCATTTACCGCTATTCGGCGTGTAACGATCGGAACAACGTATGATTGTGTAATTGTGCGCGCACTTCGGGCCGTGAGCCGGGCGCACATCGAGCGCGGGGGCCCGACGAAGGCGACGACGACGTGCAGGACAGGGATGAGACGTCCCCGGGGGCCGCGGCCGTTCCGGGGGCGTCGGCCGAGGAGCCGGGGTCGGAGAGCCCCAGCCGCATAGAACGGCGTGCCCACGACCGCCGGCGCCGTCGGCGGCGCATCCTCACGTGGGTCGGTGGCGGCCTCGTCGCCGTCCTGCTCGCCGCGGGCGGTTTCGGCTGGTGGCTGTACGACCGCCTGAACGGCAACATCCGCACCCAGGACTTCGCCGACCAGCTGACCGATCGCCCGGCCCCCACGGGCGCGCTGAACGTGCTGTTGGTGGGGTCCGACTCGCGGGCCGGCGACAACTCCGAGTACGGCCGCGACGACGGCGGCAGCCAGCGCTCGGACACCACGATCCTGCTGCACGTGCCCCAGGGTCGAAAGAGCGCGACCGCGGTCAGCTTCCCGCGTGACCTGATGGTCGATGTGCCGTCGTGCCGGACCACCTCCGGCGGCATCCAGCGGGCCTACTTCGGCCAGTTCAACAGCGCGATGGAGGTCGGCGGCGTGCCGTGTGTGGCGGCCACCGTGGAGCGGCTGACCGGTGCCCGGATCGACCACCAGATCACCATCGACTTCGTCGGCTTCAAGAAGGTCGTGGACGCGCTCGGCGGAGTGCCGATGCACATCGCCCAGCCGATCGACGACAAGGCCGCGCACCTGCAACTGCCCGCCGGCGACATCACCCTGAACGGCGAGCAGGCGCTCGGCTTCGTCCGGGTGCGCAAGAGCCTGGGCGACGGCAGCGACATACAGCGCATCGAACGGCAGCAGGAATTCCTCAGGGCGCTGATCAAGAAGGTGCAGGGGGAGAACCTGCTGACCAACCCGGCGAAGGCGTACAACGTGATGGACGCCGCGACCAAGGCGATCACCACCGACTCCGGGATCAACACCCTGGTCAGCCTGTACGACTTCGCGAGCGGCCTGCGCGGGATCCCGCTGGAGAAGATCGACTTCGTCACCACGCCGCTGACCGACTACGCCCCCGACCCGAACCGGGTGGCGCTCAAGCAGCCCGACGCGGCGCAACTGTTCACCGCGCTGCGCGACGGGGCGCCGGCGCCCACACCGACCGGGACGGCCCGCCCGACCGACGGCACCGGGGGCGCCGACGCCTCGGGCGGGAACGGCACGCGATCCGGGACGAGCGGCACGGGATCGACCGGAACCGGTCGCTCCGGCGCGGGTTCGACCGGATCCGGCCGAAGCGGGTCGACCGGCGGTACGGGCGCGGGCACGAATCAGGGCACTGCGGGACGTTAACCGTCGCCGGTCCGTGACCCGTGGTCGTTGAACTGTACGGTGCAGGGGTTCGCCGACGACGCGGCCGATCGCCCCCGGGGGCAGACCCGGTCATGGGGCCGCCCGCGACGCTTTACGGTGGACTCGCGAGGGTGCTGGGTGCGGACCGAGGGGCTGGTGGCAGGGGCGCCATGACGGGTCGGGTTCTTCAGGTGGTGCAGGGCACTCGTTGGCGACGCCGCGCGGGCGAATACGCCTCGATCGGGGCCGCGGTGGGCGCGGCGGCGGCGGGCGACTCGATCCTGGTCGCGGCGGGGACGTACCGCGAGGATGTGGCGATCTCCGTGCCGGTGACGGTGGTCGGCTCGGACGGGCCGGGGACGGTGATCCTGAGCGCGGCCGACGGGGTCGCGCTCACCATCACCGCCGACGCGGCGGTACACGGCCTGGTCGTCGACGGCGGCGCGGGCGTGTTGTCGCCGGCCATCGTGATCGAGGGCTGCGCGCCGATACTGGAGGAGTGTGTGGTCCGGGCCGCCTCGGTGGTCGCGGTCGAACTGCGCGCGGGCGCCGACCCGATGGTGCGCCGCTGCCGGGTGGGCAACCCGAAGGGCGTGGGCATCGGGGTGACCGGACGCTCGCGCGGCACGTTCGAGGACTGCGAGATCGGCGACACCGGGCGCGAGGGCTTCGACGTGCGCGAGGGCAGCGCGCCGATCCTGCGCCGGAGCCGGGTGCGCGACGCCTCCGGACACGGACTGCGCTTCACCGGACCCGGTACCACCGGCAGTGTCCA
This sequence comes from Embleya australiensis, assembly GCF_051903075.1. Classification (NCBI taxonomy): domain Bacteria; kingdom Bacillati; phylum Actinomycetota; class Actinomycetes; order Kitasatosporales; family Streptomycetaceae; genus Embleya; species Embleya australiensis. The sequence goes on along the minus strand of NZ_CP182422.1, from coordinate 2,611,862 downwards.
GGAGTGCGAGATCCAGGACGGCTCGGACGCGGAACCCGCGGTGTTCGTCGGCGACCAGGCCTCGCCGCATCTGACCGGTCTGCACATCCACGACGTGGGCGGCGGCGGGATCTGCGTCGCGGGCGGCGCCGCGCCGATCATCGCCGACTCGCGGATCGAACGGGTCGGCTGGGCGGGCATCTCGGTCGGCGGTCAGGGCAGCGCCGGGTCGTTGTCGCGGACCGAGATCAGCGCGGTCAAGGGCACCGGCGTCCAGGCCGACGACCTGGCCACGTTCTCCCTCGACGACTGCACGATCCGCGACGCCGAGGGCAACGGCGTCTCGGTCGACCGGGGCGCCAACCTGACCCTGGTCGGCTGCCGACTGCGCGACGTGGGCCGCAACGGCGTCGACGTGCACGGCCACTCCGAGGTCACCCTCAGCGGTTGTACGATCCGCAGCTTCGGTCGCAACGGGCTCGCGCTGGCCGACCACGGGGCCCGCGCGTCCGCGATCGACTGCGAATTCCACGACTCCACCGGCGGCAAGCCGGCCGTGTGGGTGGCCGACGGCGCGGACGCCGCGCTCGGCGAATGCCGCATCCACGACGTGCTCGACGGGGTCAAGGTGGCCGGCTCCGGCACCGGCCTGTCGATGCACGACTGCGAGATCCACGACGTGGACGAGACCGGCATCGGCGTGGGTGCGGGCGCGGTGGTCTCGGTCAAGTCCTGCAAGGTGCGCAAGGCCACCACCGGCGTGTGGTTCATGGAGTCGGACTGCGGCGGCATCATCGCCGACTGCACGATCGAGGACACCACCGACGGTGTCTCGGTCACCGGCGCGGCCGGGCCCACGGTGCGCCGGGTCCGGGTGGACCGGGCCACCGGCGAGGGCATCCGGATCGCCGGCGGCGGGCGGGGCGACTTCGAGGACTGCGAGGTGCTCGGCGGGCGCGGCTACGGGGTGCACGTGCGCGAGGGCTGCCATCCGGTGTTCACTCGCTGCACCACGCGCGACAACGCCAAGGGCGGCTTCGAGTTCGCGGGTCCGGGGCCGGTCGCGGTCGAGTGCACCTCGCAGGGCGACGGGACGAGCGGCACGGAGCCGGCGGCGGGCGGGATCCTGGGTACGCCGGGCCCGATCGCGGCGGCCGGCGCACAACCCCAGGGGGTGGCCCGGCTGACCGCCACGCTGCCGATCCCCGGCGCGCGCGACGGTGCGGCCGTGGACGAGGCGGCGGCCACGTCCGGGCGCGGAGTGGACGAACTGCTGGCCGAGTTGGACGGTCTGGTCGGCCTCGCCGGGGTCAAGGCCGAGGTGCGCAACCTGATCGACCTGATCTCGGTGGGCCGCCGGCGCGAGGAGGCCGGGCTCAAGGCGCCGACGCTGCGCCGGCACCTGGTCTTCACGGGCTCCCCGGGCACCGGCAAGACCACCGTGGCCCGGCTGTACGGCGAGATCGCCCAGGCGCTCGGCGTGTTGCGGGTGGGGCACCTGGTCGAGGTCTCCCGGGTCGACCTGGTCGGCGAGCACATCGGCTCCACCGCGCCGCGCACCAAGGAGGTCTTCGACCGGGCCCGGGGCGGGGTGTTGTTCATCGACGAGGCGTACAGCCTGGCCCCGCCGGACCCCTCGCGCGACTTCGGCCGCGAGGCGATCGACACGCTGGTGAAGATGATGGAGGACCACCGCGACGACGTGGTGGTGATCGTGGCCGGCTACACCGACGAGATGGAGCGCTTCCTCGGCGCGAACCCCGGCTTCGGGTCCCGGTTCTCCCGCACCATCACCTTCCAGGACTACTCGGCCGACGACCTGGTCGAGATCACCCTCATGCAGGTGCGCGAACACGAGTACGTGCTCACCGACGAGGCGTGCGAGGCGCTGCTCGGCTACTTCCGCCGACTGCCGCGCGGTGCCGCGTTCGGCAACGCGCGCGAGGCGCGGCGCACGTTCGAGGCGATGATCGAGCGGCACGCGACCCGGTTGGCCCAGCTGCCGGGGGCGGGCATGGAGGAGTTGCGAACGCTGCATCCGGAGGATCTGCCCGACCTGCGGTGAATCGCTCCGCGCCGGCGGGGTAACGGCCGGGGGACGCGGGCCGCCCGCCGGGCGCCGGCCGGGTGGTGCGCGGGTGGGGTCGAGGGCGAATTCGAGGGCTAAGGAGCCGTACGTGCCGGTCATGGGCATCGACATCGGCGGGACCGGGATCAAGGGCGCGCCGGTGGACACCGACGCCGGGCGGCTGACCCGGGAGCGGGTCCGGCTGCTCACTCCCGAACCGTCCGAACCGCAGGCGGTGATCGGCGTGGTCCGCGACGTGCTCGCGGAGTTCGCGGACACCGAGGGGCCGGTGGGGATCACCTTCCCCGGCGTGGTCCGCGACGGCATCGTGCGCACCGCCGCGAATGTGGACAAGTCCTGGATCGACCTGGACGCCGACGCGCTGTTCACCGCGACGCTCGGCCGGCCGGTGACGATGGTCAACGACGCGGACGCGGCGGGTGTGGCCGAGATGCGCTTCGGCGCGGGCGCCGGGCAGCGCGGCACGGTGCTGATGTTGACGTTCGGTACGGGCATCGGCAGCGCGCTGTTCGTGGACGGCCGGCTGGTGCCGAACACCGAACTGGGTCACCTGGAACTGGACGGGCACGAGGCCGAGCGGCGGGCCTCGGCGGTGGCGCGCGAGACGCACGACCTGTCCTGGGAGAAGTGGGCCGTGCGGGTGCAGGACTACCTGCGGCACGTGGAGATGTTGTTCTCGCCGTCGCTGATCATCATCGGGGGCGGGATCAGCAAGAAGCCGGAGAAGTTCCTGCCGTTCATCAAGATCCGGGCCGATCTGGTGCCGGCGAAGCTGCACAACGACGCGGGGATCGTGGGCGCGGCGATGCTGGTGACGGGCGACTGAGGGGTCTGCGGGGCGCGGGGCGCGGGGTGTGGCGCGGCGCTTGGCGTGCTCAGGCGGGTGGGTCGTCGGCGGCGCGCGGGGTGGGCGGCCGGCTCGGGCCGTTGCGACGGGATGCGCGCAGGACGCCGCCGAGGAGGGCGGCGATGTTCCACGCGTCGTCGACGCCCCGGTGGTGGGTGCCGTCGAGGGGGAGGCCGGCGTGGGCCAGGGCGCCGGCCATGCCGAGTTCGCGGTCCAGGCCGTGGGCGAGCGAGTACAGCGTCTTGGCGTTGAGGTGGCGGGTGCCGAACGGGTAGGGCACACCCTCGGCCGCGCACTGCCGCTCGAACGCCTGCCGGTCGTATTCGCCCCAGCTCGCCCACACCCGCTGGTGCGCCTTGAGCTCCGTGCGCAGCAGCGCGCAGGCATCGGCGAAGGTGTGGCCGGTGTCGACGTCGGCCTGGGTGAGCGTGGTCAGTTCGGTACAGAACGCGCTTACCGTGGAGTGGGCGGGGCGGACCAGGAAGCCGTGTCGGTCGATGCGCTCGCCGGTGGCGACGTCGAGTGTGGCGATGCCGATCTCGATGATCTCCGAGCGTTGGCCGTCGGGGATCGGGCCGTTCCAGCAGGTCGCCTCGACGTCGATGACCAGGAGCAGGTCCATGAGTCGTTTCGCCATGCCGGTGAGTAGAGCATCGTGGCCGGCGTGCTACCACTGGTTTTGTTCTGACGGTACGTCAGATGCTTGGTCCACCCGTCCACGGAGGAGTACGAAATGGGTACGCACAAGACATCACCCGGCACCGGCGTCGTGATCACCGGCGGCGCCTCCGGGATCGGGCGGGCGACCGCACGGGCGCTGGCCGCGACGGGTCGGCCGGTCGCGCTGTGGGACATCGCGGCGGGCCCGGTGGAGGAGGCCGCGAAGGAGATCGCCGCCGAACACGGGGTGCCGGCGCTCGGGCTGGCCCTGGACGTGACCGAGACCGAGGCGTATCCGGCCACGATCCATGCCTCGGTCGAGGCGCTGGGCACGATCGGCGGCTTCGTGCACGCGGCGGGCGTCGTCGACTCGACCCCGATCACCGAGGTCACGGCGGAGAACTGGGACCGGGTCCTGGACGTCAACCTGCGCTCGTTCGCACTCCTGGTCCAGGCGCTGACCCCGCACCTGCGCGAACACGCCGGATCCGCGATCGTGGGCATCGCCTCGCTGAACGCGATCGTCGGCAACGCGCTCAACCCGTCCTACTGCGCGTCGAAGTCGGGCATGCTCGGGCTCAACCGCTCGATCGCCGCGAAGCTCGCCGAACACGGCATCCGCAGCAACGTGGTCTGCCCCGGCTACATCGAAACCCCGATGCTGGCCGCCTCCTTCGCCCGCCCGGGTACCCGGGAACGCATGGAGAACAGCTCCCCGCTGCGCAGGCTCGGCCGCCCGGAGGAAATCGCCTCCGCGGTCCGCTTCCTCCTCAGCGACGACGCCTCCTTCGTCACGGGCACACACTTGACGGTGGACGGCGGCATGACGGAGACGGTCTGACCTCCCGAGCGGTTGCGGCCCGGCCCGCCCCGGAGCCGGCCCGCAACCGCACAACGCCTGCGGTGACGCCCGCAACGCCGGCACAATCGCGGCAAGTCCGGACGTGGCCGACATCCTTTGGAGCACCCGCATGCAGGTCGGCTTCGATCGCGAATGGACCGCCGGTGATGTGCTCGCCGCCCAGGAGACCTCGCTGTTCAGGGTCGAACTCCTGGACGGCATCCCGCTGATGTCACCGCTGCCGACCTTGCGCCACCAACACGTGTCCGGCGTGTTGGCCGACATCCTGCGCCGGGCGGTGGACGACTCCGGCGTCGGCGCCGTGACGTTCAAGAGCGTAAACGTGCGTCGTGGACACCGAGACGTCCTGCGCCCGGACATCGCGGTGGTCACGTCGACGGCGGCGATCGGCGCACTGGAATCGGACGCCGTCGCCTTCGCCCCCGAAGACGTGCTCCTGGCGGCGGAGATCCTGTCACCCGGCCACGAGGGCGCCGACCGCATCGACAAACCCGCCCGCTACGCCGAGTGGGCGATCGCGTCCTACTGGATCGTGGACCCGAAGACCCTCACCATCGAGACCCACACCCTCGACGGCGACGCGCATGTGGCCTCCGGTTCCGCCGCGCCGGGTGCCGTCGCCACGTTGCCCGCGTTCACTCCGATCACCCTCGACCCCGGCGCGCTGCTGCGGATGCGGTGACGGAGTGGGGCGTTACTTCGGGTGGAGTTCGACGATGGTGACCTCCGGGGGTGCGCCTACTCGGACCGGGGGGCCCCAGAAGCCGGCGCCTCTGGTGATGTAGAGCATGGTGTCGTCGACCCTGTGGAGGCCGGCTACCGCCGGCTGGTCGAGTTTTACCAGGAGTTGGACCGGGAACATCTGGCCGCCGTGGGTGTGGCCGGAGAGTTGTACGTCGACGTCGTAGCGGGAGGCGTCCTTCACCTGGACCGGTTGGTGGGCCAGGAGCACGACCGGGCGGGACGGGTCGCGGTTGCCGAGGGCCTTGGCGAAGTCGGGGCCGTCGTGGTGCGACTTGCCGGTGACGTCGTTGACGCCCGCCAGGTCGAAGGCGGCGCCGCCCCGGGTGATTTCGAGGCGGTCGTTGGCCAGGGTGCGGACGTTGAACTCGGCCAATTCGGCGATCCAGTCGGTCGCGCCGGACATGTAGTCGTGGTTGCCGGTGACGAAGAACGCGCCGTGGCGGGCGGACAGCCTGCGCAGCGGGGCCGCGTCGCCGCCGAGTTGGGCCGCCGTGCCGTCGGCGAGGTCGCCGACGATGGCGACCAGGTCCGGGTTGGTGCGGTTGATCGTCTCCACGACCCGCGTGGTGTGCGCGTGGCCGAGCAGCGGGCCGAGGTGGATGTCGCCCACCACCGCGATCCGAAAACCCGCCAGACGTGGGTCGAGCCGGGCCACCGGTATCCGCACCCGCACCGTGCGCGGCGCGCCCAGGGCCTGGCTCATCCCGTAGCCGACGGTGCCCAGCGAGGTGCCGGCCGCAAGCAGCGCGACCGAGCGGGTCAGCACAAGCCGCCGATCCGGGCCGAGCGGCGTGCCGGAGGGGCCGGCCGCCGGCTCCGGATCGGGCTCGATCGTCTCCGTCGCCTCTGCCGCCTCCGCCCCCACGGCCACCGGCACCGGCGCGGCCGTGGGCGACACCTCGCCCCCGCGCCGGCGCAGCGCCCGCAACGCGAACAGGCGCGGCAACTCCAACGCCCCGAGCGCGAGCACCACATACAGCAGCAGGGCCATCCACACGAAGCCCGGCCACGCGATCCACTCCGTGCCGCGCGGGCCGAACACCTTCGGCACCACCAGCGCGCCCACCATCGACACCCCGAGGGCGACCACCACCCCCGCGCCGACCCGCCGCACCACCCCCGGCCGCGTGGTGTCGCGCACCAGCCGCCGCCACACGTAAAGGTGCACGCCGACCAGCAGCGCGAGCACGACGACGGCCACGACGATCCCCAGGACAACGGTCAAGGCGGGGCTCCCGGACGGAGGAATGTTTCACGGGAAGCGTGTCACGCCCGCCTCGGCCCCGGCATCCGGCACGCGGAGTATCCGAGCCTGCTCCCGGGGGCGATACCGGCCGATCGCCGGCGCATCCCCCGGCAGTACACACCGCGACGGCGCCCCCGCCGGGCCCTGTGCGGTACCTCCCACCGCGACGATGCCCCGGCCGGGCCGCCGACCGGCCCCATATGCTCGATGCCATGGTGCGTGTACGGACGTCGCTGGGTGAGCTGATCGGTGCGGAGTCGGACGGGGTTCGGGTCTTCCGAGGCGTACCCTTCGCCGCGCCGCCCGTGGGCCCCGCGCGGTTCCGCCCGGCCCGCCCCGCGCCCGCCTGGCACGGGGCGCGCGACGCCCGCGAGTTCGCCCGGGCCGCGCCGCAGCCGATCGGGCAGTACGGCGCCGCGCCGGTGCAGATCGACGAGGACTGCCTGTACCTGAACGTCTTCGCCCCCGCCGAGCCCGGCCCGCACCCGGTGCTGGTCTGGGTGCACGGCGGCGGCTACACGAGCGGCGCGTCGTTCGAGGCGGTCTACGACGGCTCCGAACTGGCCCGGCACGGCGTGGTCGTGGTCACCGTCGCCTACCGGCTCGGCGTCCTCGGGCTGCTGCACCTGCGGCACCTGCTCGGCGACTCCTACGCCGACTCCTCGGCCAACTCCCTCCTGGACGTGGTGCGGGCGCTGCACTGGGTGCGCGAGCACATCGCCGTGTTCGACGGCGACCCCGGCCGGGTCACCCTCGGCGGGGTCTCGGCGGGCGGCAAGGTCACCGCGAACCTGCTCGCGCTGCCCGCCGCCCGCGGCCTCTTCCACCGCGCGATCGTGCAGAGCGGCGGGGCGCAGACCGTGCGCACGATGCCCGAGGCCGAAGAGGCGACCGGACACGTGCTGGCCGCGCTCGGTCTGGCACCGGACCGGGCCGCGGAACTGGTCGACGTGCCCGTGCCCGACCTGCTCGCCGCCCAGGCCGAGGCGATCGGCCGCGGTACCGCGAGGTTCGTGTTCCGGCCGGTGGTCGATCCCGACGGGCCGCTGCCGGCGGTGCCGCTGCACACGATTCGGGGCGACGTACCGCTCCTGCTCGGGTCGAATCAGGACGAGGAGGAGATGTTCGTCGTGACCGAGCGGTCGGGCGGGCGCGAACCCGTGGCCGCCGACCTGGCCAACCTGCGCCGACCGGACCGACTGGCCGAGCTGGTGCGCGGATACGCGGAGCTGTACCCCGAACTGAACGGACGCTCGCGGCGGATCCGGCTGCTCACCGCCGAGTCGTACGGGATACCGACGGTGCGGCTCGCCGAGGCGCAGCACGCGGCCGGCGGGCAGGCGTACATGTACCGCTTCCGCTGGGCGCCCAAGGCGCATCCGCAGCGCCTGGGTTCGCCGCACGCGATCGACATCCCGTTCGTGTTCGGCACCCTGGACACCCCGCTCGGCCGCTGGCTGACCGGCGGCGTGCCGGCCGAGGCGCGGGCGTTGTCCGCCCGGATCCGGCAGGCGTGGGCGGCGTTCGTCGCGGGCGGCCCGCCCGTCGCCGACGGGCTGCCCGACTGGCCCTTGTACGACCCGACCGAGCGGCGCACGATGCTGCTCGACGTGCCGGCGACGGTGGTCGGCGACCCGGACCGGGAGGAGCGGCGGGTGTGGGACCACGCGATGTGAGCCGGGGCGGGCCGGTCGCGCTGACCGACCTGATGCCGTGGGGCACGGCCGGGATCGCCACCGGGCGGAGCTGGGTGTACGCACCCGAGCGGGAGACGCTGCGTCGGCGGTGGGCCCGGCTGGCCGCGGCGGAGGATCGCGACGCCCTGCTGCGGCCCTCCCGTTCCCGGACGGCGATGTCGTTTCCCGCGCCGCTGCCCGGATGTGACGCCCCGTCCGGTCCGCTCGCGCGCGAGGTGGGGCCGACGCCCCGGCTGGTGCGGATCGCACGGCACCCGTTCGATCGGCAGTGGCTGCTCGCGGACCACCGGGTGCTGGACGCCGCCCGGCCCGAGTTGTGGCGGGTGCGCGGAGACCGGCAGGTATACCTGTCGATCCGTCAGGCGGGGGATCCCCGGCCCCTGTTGTGCAGCGCGCTGATCCCGGACGGGACGCACCACGGTGGGCGCGGCGGGCGGGTCGCGCCGCTGTACCGGGACCCGGCGGGCCTGGATCCGAACCTGGCGCCCGGCCTGGTCGACCTGCTCGCGGACCGGCTCGGCGTCCCGGTCGACGCGGAGGACCTGTTCGCCTGGATCGTCGCGGTGACGGTGGACCCCGAACGGGTGCCGCTCACCGCCGACCCGGACGTCTGGGCGACGGGCGTCGACCTCGGCCGCCGGCTGGTCGGGCTGCACACGTTCGGCGCGCGGTTCGGCCGCCCCGGCGACGGCAAGCCCCGACTGCCGGGCGGGCGCCGCCCGTTCGTCCGTGAGCCGGTGCCGGCGCGGCCGGCGGACGCGCACTACGACGACGAGTCCCGATCGCTCCTGCTCGGCTCCGGCCGGATCGGTCCGGTGGCGCGCGAGGCGTGGGAGTCGGGCGTCCTCGAACCGTGGATCGCGGCCCGCGTCGAACCCCCGGGCGAGGGCCTGGAACGGATCCGCGAACGCACCTGGTCCACCGACCTGACCAGCGAACTGATCGACCTGCTCCACGTCCTGGGCCTGCTCGCCGATCTGGCCGAACCCCGCGCCAAGCTGCACGCGCGCACCGCCGAGGCCCCCGCACTCGACCCGACGCCGGTCCTGCCCCCGCCCCCGTCCAGTCGCCGCCCGCCGACGGTCCTCGACATCACCGAGGAGGGCCCGGGCGGCCAGGCCGTGCTGCTCTGAGCGCGGGCCGGAAGAAGAGGGACTCGATCGCGGGTGATCGGGCCGGTCGATGACGTTGGGCCGAACGAGCGAATGGTATGCGCGGTGGCGACAGAGTAACCATTCGGTGACTTAGCGTGGCCTGGTGGACAGAGGCGGAAGCGGTCGGGTGAGGCGGGCGGCGGTTGTCGTCGGCGCGGTCGTGCTCGGCTCGGTCGTCGTTCCGAGCGCCGTCGCGACGCCGCGAGTCGGGCCGGGATCCGGGTCCGGCGGCGCTTGGGCCGGGGCCGTACGTCTGCCGCTCGCCGGCGTGCGCCACCCGCTTTCGCCGCTGCCGAGCCCTCCCGGCGGCGCCGCCCCGCGCCCCGGCGTCCGCCCCCCGGACGCCGGGGCGCCCGCCGTGGATCCGTGTGCGAACCAGACGCCGCGAGCGGTCGGCGCCACCACCTCGGATCCGACGCGGGATGCCGCGGTCTGCTGCCGGGATCACCTCCGGGCGCGTGCGCCCGGTGTCGACCCGGCCCGCTTCGACTGCCGGGGGCTCGTCGGCCCGGGCCGGCGGCACGAACCCGCCCCCGGCGCGCGTACCGGATCGGCTGCGGCCCCGTCGGCCCCCGCTCCGGTTTCGGCGGGGCCCGAGGTCGACCCGATCGGCGACCTCCCGCCCGGGCGCCCCGCGTCGCGTCGGGGCGCCGTGCCCCAGGTCGCGCCCCCGCGTCGGGCCAAGACCCCGGGCGCCCGAGACGGTGACGACAAGGACCGCGGCGACGCCGCCAAGCGGGCCGTGCACGACGGCCCGGCCGTACTGGCCCGCCGGGCCATCACCGACCACGTGGCGGGCACCGGATCAGGGGCGGTGCTCCCGCTGGGCCTGGCCGCCGGGGCGCTGCTCCTGGTCGGCGGCGCACTCGTCGCCGGTTCCCGCCGCCGTGGCAACCGTCCGCCCCGCCCGCCCCGTTCGACCGGAGCCCGCCGCCCGGCCGGCTGACCCCCGCCGCGCCCTACCGCCCCAGGCACTCCCGGACCGCCTCGATCAGGCCGTGGGCCCGGACGTCCGTGTTCAGCGGGGACTGACCGTTCGTCACATACGCGAAGGCGAGACCCGTGGCCGGGTCGGCGAAGGCCAGGGGGCCGCCGCTGCCCGGGTGGCCGAACGCGGCGGGGTCGGCGGAGACCCCGAAGAACGTGGTCTCCGGCTTCATGAAGCCGAGGCTGAACGCGGTGTGGTCGCCGAGGATGCGGTCCGGCCCCGCGACCACCGTCGAGGTCACGCCGGCGACCGTTTCGGGGGAGAGCAGGCGCACCCCGTCGAGCTTGCCGCCCGCGCCGAGCATCGCGTACACCCGGGCCAGCGCACGCGCGTTGGTGACGCCCAGGCCCGAGGGCACCTCCCAGGTGAGCACGCTCGGGTCGTGATCCGCGCCGGGCGCGGCCAGTTCGGGCAGCGCCAGCATCGTGCGGCCCAACTCGGAGCCGAGGTCGAGCAGGGCGGGATCGCTCGGGGCGATCGTGGTCAGATGCGCGAGCCGGGGCAACTCCCCGGCGGGCAACCCGATATGCGCGTCCAGGCCCAGCGGCCCGGCCACCTCCTCGGCCAGGAACGCGCCGACCGTGCGCCCGTCCACCCGCCGGATCAGCTCGCTCGCGTAGAAGCCCCAGGTCACCGCGTGATAGCCGTGCGCCGTCCCCGGCTCCCAGACGGGACGCTGTGCGGCGAGCGCGTCGGCCAGCGCGTCGGGCACGGCCACCTGGTCGAGCGTGATCGGCTCGTCGAGGAAGGGCAACCCGGCCTGATGGGACAGCAGTTGGGCCACCGTCACGGTCTGCTTGCCGGCCGCCGCGAACTCGGGCCAGTAGCGACACACCGGCAGCGCGGGGTCGAGCCGGTCCCGGTCGATCAGGATCGCCAGACAGGTCGCGACCAGGCCCTTGGTGACCGACCAGACCACCTGTACGGTGTCGTGCTCCCAGCTTCGGCCCGAGATCGGTTCGGCCAGTCCGCCCCACAGGTCCACCACGGGCGCGCCGCGCAGTCGTACCGCGAGCGCCGCGCCGACCTCGCCGTGAATCGCGAAGTTCTCCTCGAACGCGGCCTGTACGGGCGCGAATCCGGGCGCGATGAAACCGTCGACGTGCATGGTGTGGTCCTTTCGCGAACGCTCGGGACACCTCACCGGCGCCGGCGCGGTCGGTGACCGGGACGCTTCGTCAGTTCCTCGGGGTGACGCCTTCGAGTACCAGCGCCGTGAATTGGGTTTCCAGTTCGGACAGGGTCCGGTCGATCGTCGACTTCCACCCGGCCGTGAGCCACAGCGGGTAGGCGAGGTAGCGGTAGGCCAGCTCCGGGTCCAGATCCGCGCGGAACTCCCCGGAATCGATGCCTTCCTGAAGGGTGTTCAGCCACAGATCGCGAACCCGCATGCCGTCCGCCGCCAGGTGCGCGAAGCGCGGCAGCGTGGCCAGGTAGGCGTAGTCGCGGACGTACATCACGGCCGCGTCGGGGTGGTGCTCGATGGTCCGGAACGCGGCGTGCACGAGTCCGCGCAGCCGGTCGGACGAGGTGCGCGCGTCGGCGAACGCCTCGTCGTACCACGTCGCGAGGTCGCGCATCGCGGCGGTGAGGATCTCGTCGATCAAGTCCTCTTTCGAACCGAACCAGTGGTAGATGCTGCCCGCGAGAATGCCCGACGCGTCGGCTATCTCACGAACCGTTGACGCGACGACGCCCTTGCGGGCGAACAGTGCGGCGGCCTCGGACAGGATCACCTCCCGGCGCGGAAGTGCTTCGGGTTCCGTCTTCCTGCGTGCCATGAGCGCCCGTTCTCGGTCCGGCGGGTTGACTGCTGCCGCGTACTGCCAGGTGCCGTGCAGCCTAACCGCAGGTGGAGCGGTTGCCGTTGATTCAGTGGGGGATGCCTTCAGGGAGATCCGAACTACCTATCTAACATTTGTTAGATTGTGCTGAACCTTCTACGCCAGATCCCGATTCCCTGTCAAGGGCCTTGCGGGGCACGGGGGTTGCGGTCTAGCTTGTGCCGCATCCGGGAGTCCGTGGGGGATGGCCGGGCGGGGAGACGACGCGAAAGGCGTTGGCTCCCATGGCTCGTACGACGGCACCGCACAGAGCACACATCGCAACCCATGCCGCACCACCGGCCCGCGTCACAGACTCGACGCGAGCGGTGGCACCACGTCCGGGTCCGGCCGGGGGATCGTCCTCGGCGGACGGCGGCGTACCCGCGCACACCGAGCTGGTGGCCACCGGGTGGGCCGGTTGGATCGGCGACTCCCGTCCCGTTCGCGCACCCCGCACGGGTGCGTCCTGACCATGGGCACCTCAGTCGCGCCGTCCCGCGCCGGCGAGTCCGGTCGAACGGCCGTGTCCGTCGCCGAGTTCGGCGATTCCGCGGGTGCGGCACCCGGCCGCGTCGCCGCGTGGGTGAATCGACTCCCGTTCGATGAGCACCGGTTACCGAGGCAAGTGGGCGTGATCCCTTACCCCACACGGCTGTCGGCGATCGTGCCGCGCCCGGGCGGGGTGCAGAGAGCCGGTAGGTATGAAACCGGCACCGAATACGTGTCGTGGCCGGGAGGTGACGCCGGGTCAGGAGGGGAGTCGGCGTCCCCCGGCCGGGGCGCGGGAGTCGTCCCGGGCGTCCCCGGGTCGGGGCCGGACGGGGCGGGGGAGCCCTGTTCGACCGTCGACCCGAGCCCGGGTGCGGCTCCCGATACGGGTGGCGCGCGGGTGGGGGGTGACGCCGTGTCAGGTATGGCGTTCGATCCCGCGCGCCGCCCGTGGCGAGGGTCCGATGCCGAGGCGCGTAGACCGACGCGCCTCGGCTCGGACCCGGGATGTGCTCGGCGGGCGCGTTCGGCCCGGGGCCGGGTCCGGGCACTGCGCTCGCCGGCCGACGGCGAGATCCCGGATCCCGTACCGCTGTTCGCCTCGGGACCGGAACCGATTCCGGCGATCGGCATCGACCCGGTCCGGCGGCCCGTGTTGCGGGCCCGGGACCTGCGGGTGGAGTTCGCCGGGGTGCCCGCCGTGGACGGGGTGTCCATGTGGGTCGAGCGCGGCGAGGTGGTCGGCGTGGTCGGCCCCGCGGGCAGCGGCAAGACCACGCTGCTGAACGCGCTCACCGGGGTGGTGCCGGCCACCGGCGCGCTGTTCGTGGAGGGCCTGCCGGTACGGCTGGGCAGCCCCGAACGCTCGCGCCGCGCCGGTCTGGTCCGGATGTTCCAGACCCCCCAACCGGTGCGCGCGCTGTCCGGCGCGGACAACTTCGTGCTCACCCGCTCCGACACCCGACACCGGGGTCTGCTCGCCGCGTGGTTGCTGCACCCGCTGCTGGCGCGGGTGGACCTGGAACGGGGCATCGGGACGGACCGGGCCGGGCCGGGGGGACGGCCGCACCGGGGCGCGGACGTGCTGACGTACGGGGAACGCCGGCTGCTCGACATCGCCCGGGGCATCGCGGCGGTGCCCCGGGTGCTGATGCTGGACGAGCCGAGCGCGGGGCTGAACGCCCGCGAGACGGACGCGCTGCTGGTACTGCTGCGTGGGGTCGCGGCGGACGGCGTGGGCCTGATCGTGGTGGATCGAAGGATCGACTTCGTCGAGGCGCTGTGCGATCGCGTCACCGTCATGGACACCGGCCGCGTGGTTGCGGAGGGCACGCCGGCCGAGATCCGACGCAATCGTCGCGCGATGGACGCCTGCCTGGGGGCGGGGGCCGGGTACGACGCCTGAGCCTCGGCGTCGACGGTCCACCGGTCCCGGGGCGGGGTCGGCGGGCGCGTTCGGGGGCGCCCGACCCGGGGTCACCGGCCCGTCCGGCGACCCCGGTGACCCGCCCACCACAATCCCCCGCCGGCCCGAAACGCTCCCCGGGCCGGCGGTTTCACCGCCTCGCGCGCGCAGGTCGCCCGGGGCTCGATCCACCCGGACCCGCCCGGCGGGTACTAAAGGCCCGGCGCGCCCGGCGGGTACTTGATCGCGTTCTTCACCATCTTGTCGCGCAGGGCCTGGGCCGGGTCGATGCCGAGTCGGTGCGCCAGGCTCAGCAGATAGGACAGGACGTCGGCGATCTCCTCGCGGACGTGTTCGCCCCGGTCCGGATCCGACATCACGTCGTCGGCCTGTTCGGGGGTCAGCCACTGGAAGATCTCCACCAGCTCCGAGGCCTCCACGCTGAGCGCCATCACCAGGTTCTTCGGGGTGTGGAAGGGCTGCCAGTGCCGCTCGGCGGAGAACGCGGCGATCGCGGCGGTCAGTTCGGCGATGTCGGAGCCGGCCGGGGGAGTGGTGTCCATACCCCCATGCCTACCGCACCCGCCGCGCCGTGAGCCGCCGGGCCCTGTCACCCCGGCGAGGGACAATGACGGAGGGCAGGCCCGGACTCGTCCGGGCGGCCCCGGTCGCCGTCGTCCGCCCTGGAAGGTTCACATGAGGGTCGCCACCTGGAACATCAACTCGATCGGGGCCCGGCTGCCCAAGCTGCTCGAGTGGCTGGAGCGGGCCGCACCCGACGCGGTGTGCCTGCAGGAGCTGAAGTCCACGCCCGAGGCGTATCCGCTGAAGGAGCTGGAGGAGGCCGGCTACACCTCGGCCGTCAACGCGGGCGGGCGCTGGAACGGCGTCGCGATCCTGTCCAAGGTCGGCCTCGACGACGTCACCGTCGGCCTGACGCCCGGCCCCGGTTTCCCCGAGGTCGACGGCCCGCACGAGGCTCGGGCGATCTCCGCGACGTGCGGCGGCGTGCGGCTCTGGTCGGTGTACGTACCCAACGGCCGCGAGGTGGACAACCCGCACTACGCCTACAAGCTGGAATGGCTGGGCGCGCTGCGTGCGGCGGTCGCCGCCGACGCGGCCGGCCCGCTGCCGTTCGCCGTGCTCGGCGACTTCAACGTCGCGCCCACGGACAAGGACGTCTGGGACATCTCGCTGTTCGGTGAGAACTCGACGCACGTCACGCAGGCCGAGCGGGACGCGGTCACCGCGCTGGAGGGTGTGGGGCTGCGCGAGGTGATGCCCCGGGCGCTCAAGTACGACGTCCCGTTCACCTACTGGGACTACCGCGAACTGGGCTTCCCGAAGAACAAGGGCATGCGGATCGACCTCGTCTACGGCAACGCGCCGTTCGCCGCCGCGGTCACCGACTCCTACGTCGACCGCGAGGCCCGCAAGGGCAAGGGCACCAGCGACCACGCACCGGTCGTGGTGGACCTCGACGTGTAGCCGGTCGCTACCGCGCGGGCCTGCGAGTCGGCGCTCGCATACGGATCCCCCGCACGGATCCCCGAGCCGACCTATCGGTTCGGGGACCGTGTGCGGCGCAGGCGCGCTACAGATACAACCCTTCGCCCCCGTGTCGGGGCCGTTCGATCTCCACCGGCGCCGCCCCGTTGCGCAGCGCGTACAACTCGGCGAGCGTCGCGTGTGTACCGATGCCGTCGGCGGTGCCCAGCCACTCGCGCGCCTCGGCGAACTCCAGCGGGCCGACGTCGATCTGGGCCAGACAACGACCGGGGCGCACCACCGCCGGGTGCAGCCGGCCCAGGCTCTCGTTGGTGGTGATCGCGACCATCACGTTGCGCCCCTGGCCGAGCAGGCCGTCGGTGAGGTTGAGCAGCCGGGACAGCGCCTGCCCCGCCGAGCGTTTGGCCTCGCCGCGGATCAACTCGTCGCAGTCCTCCAGGACCAGCAGCCGCCACTTCTGCTTCTTCGACTTGTCGTGCGACTCCTCGTCCTCGTCGCCGCGCCCGATCGCGACGTCCATCAGGTAGCCGGTGTCGCCGAACAGCGCCTCGGGGTCCAGGACGCAGTCCATCCGACACCAGTCCTGCCACGCGCGGGCCAGCGCGCGCAGCGCCGTGGTCTTGCCGGTGCCGGGCGGTCCGTGCAGCAGGATCAACCGGCCCGACACGTCGTCGGGGGTGACCTTCATCAGCCGGTCGAACGCGCCGGCGGTCGGCCCGGTGTAATTGCGGCGGATGTCCTCCCAGGGCGCGGCGGTGATCGCCCGGGTGGTGCGGTACGGGCCGCGCCGGGCGGAGAAGTACCAAAAGCCCATCGCCACGGCCTCGTCCTTGGGCGGCGGGTCGGCCGCCGCGCCCTTGACCGCCT
This sequence comes from Embleya australiensis, assembly GCF_051903075.1. Lineage (NCBI taxonomy): Bacteria > Bacillati > Actinomycetota > Actinomycetes > Kitasatosporales > Streptomycetaceae > Embleya > Embleya australiensis. Next base: position 2,595,500 of record NZ_CP182422.1, on the reverse strand, counting down.
TCTTCAACACCGCGCGGCCGACCTTCTCGTCGACGGCGGTCACGGTCACCTCGCCGCCGCCGCTGCGCCAGCGCACCGACCGCAGGGTCCAGCCGTCACCGACGGCGAGTTGGGAGGAACGGTCGTCCTCCTCCACGGCGCGGACCACTCTGGCGCCGCGCGGGACGAGTCGGGCGCCGGGCTTGACCCGGTCCAGTCGGGTGGTCCTGGCCCACGGCTGGGCGCCGGTCAGGAAGGCGGCGAGGGCGAGTCCGTCCACGGCGTCGTACGGGGTGTCCGCGTCGTCGAGTCCGAACACGAAGGGCAACAGCGTTGATGGGTCGTCACCGGCTGAATTCGGCGCCCCATCCGATGGGCGGGGCGTCTGGCGAGGCATCGACATGATTTCGATGATCCGGTGCCCCGGGCCGTCCGTACAGGGGTTTACCCATAGCGGTGCGGTTTCCGGGCCGGACGAGGGCTCGGGGAGCCTCGGCGGGGGAGCGAGGACATGCCTAGCTTGGATAGGCCGCCTCGACCGCGGCCAGTGCGGTGCGGATCGCCTCGTCGCGGGTCAGGCCGAGTCGGTGTGCGCGGTGGGCGTATTCGAGCGCGGCCTCGCTCGCCGCCCGGTGTGCGCTGTCCCCGACCGCGGCGACGAAGCTGCCCGAGCGGCCCCGGGTCTCGATCACGCCGTCCGCCTCCAGCTCGCGGTAGGCGCGCGCGACCGTGTTGGGCGCCAGGCCGAGATCGCCGGCCAAGCCGCGTACGGTCGGCAGTCTGGTGCCGGCGGGCAGCGTGCCGGCCCGGGCCTGATCGGCGAGTTGCCCCCGAATCTGCTCGAACGGTGCGACGGACGAGGCCGGATCGATGGTGATCACCATACGAGCGAGCCTAGACCCGCCCGGGTCGCGGGCTCGGCAACCGGGTGCGATTCGGCGGTGGCCGGCGGTGACGGGCGACGCTTCCGCGCCGGTGGCGATTCGTCAGCGAAGATGGCGAATTGCTCAGTCGTGATGTCACGAACCGTCGTCCCGAATTCGAACGGAGCCCGCAAGAACGCCACGGCTGCGGCACGGTGGACCCGACGAACCCAGCGTGGTCACACACTCACCGAAGGGGGAATCCGTGTCCGACCTCCCGCCGATCCGGTCGTCGTCCGCCGTGGACGCCGAGCCGCTCGACCACCACCGGCGCGCGCCCGCGCCCGTAGAGGCCCCGCGTTCGGCCCGCGACGACCGGGACCCGGACGACGATCCGCACGTCGCCGCCCCGGGCCGGGGTGTCTGAGATGACCCACCGCGAGGAGCGACCGCTCGACCCGGTCGACTCGCTCGATCCGTTCGACGCGCGCGATCCGGTCGACTCGCCTGGTCCGTTCGCCCCCGAGGGCGTCGACGCACCGGGCGGACCCGGCGGCGGGGCCCGCAGGCCGGCGTCGGCGGCCGACCCCGGGGCGGTCGGCGGGGCGTGGTCCGACGAGGCTTGGCCCGACGAGGAGTTCGGTCCTGCCGAGTCGGCCGCGACGGTGATCGTCACCCTCGACGGGACCGGCCGGCACCACTTCGGCGCGGGCTCGCCCCCCGCCGCGCCGCACCGGCCGCGCCAGGCCCGCGAGGGACCGATCTGGGCGGAGGAGAGCGACCTGGTCCGGCGTACGTTCGTGCCGCCCAAGGGCTATCTGCGCGCCCAGGGCATGATGTCCCGGCAGCTGATCCTGCTCACCGGCGAGGCCCGGTCCGGAAAACGCACGCTGGCCCTGCACCTGATGCAGGATCAGCACGTGGAGAGCGTGATCGCGCTCGACCCCGAGGAAGACCTGACCACCCGTCGGATCCAGCGCGGCCGGGGCTATGTGGTCGACTCCATCGGCGCCGACGCGCTCGCCGGCTACACCCGCGACGACCTGGAACTGCTGCGCCGCCGCCTGGTCGAACGCGGCAGCGTCCTGGTCGCCACGGCGGTCGTCGGCGCACCGATGCTCGGCGTCTGGGCGCCCTGGCACGTACCGTGTGCCCGACCCGATCCGGTCCAGGTGCTGCACAGCCACCTCACCGACCGCCTGGGGCCGGGCTGGGAGCGCCGGCATCTGGACCTGGTGGACGAGGACATCGCCGAACTGGTGCGCGCCGACGGCGGCCGGCCCGCCCGGGCCGCGAGGATCGCCGCCGAACTGGCCGGTTTCGCCGACGGCAGGTTCACCAGGACCCAGGTGCTGAACGCGCTGCGCGATCGTGAGCACGTGGCGGTGGCCGCCTGGTTGCGGGCCCATCCGGCCTGTGCCGACTGGGCGTTGATGATCGCCGCCGCGGTGTTCGAGGGGCACGACTACGGCATCGTCGCCGAGCGGGCCGCGGCGCTGCGCGCGATGCTGGCCGAGCATCTGCCGACCTCGGCCGCCGCGTCGGCCGACGGGTGGCCGCCGCAGGCCCGGTCCGCGCGCCTGGACCTGATCGACGCGACCGCGGTCGCCGCCGACGCCACCCGGGACGGGGCCCGCTACCGGCTGGACGTGGTGCGCTTCAACCGGCCGCGCTGGGCGGTGTCGGTCCGCGAGCACGTCTGGGACGCCTACCCCGACCTGCGCGACCCGCTGGTCGAGTGGTTGGCCGCCACCCCCCGGCAGCCGGCCGACGTCCACCGGGTCGCGGCCCGGGCCGCGGGCGCTTTCATGGCCGGGGGTCGGGGGCATCGGCCGCTGGCTCCGATCCACCGCTGGGCCCGAATCGGCGCCCGGCGCACGATGGCGGTGTCGGCCCTGAAGGCGGCGGCCCAGGACGCGGTGGTGGCGACCCAGGTACGGCACCTGGTGGAGACGTGGAGCCGGGACACCACCCACCCGGGGCTGCGCCTGATGGCCGCCCGCGCCTACCCCGGCCTCGCCTCGGTCTATCCCGGCCCGACCCTGACCGGTCTGCTGCGCCTGGCCCGAACCGGGGACCGTGCGGTGGCCGAGGCGGCCCGGGACGGCATCGCGGCGCTGTGTCGGGAGGGCATCCGCGCCGAATCGGTCCTGGAGCGGGTGGAGGACTGGGAAGAGGCCGCCGCCGCGGCCGAGTTGGCCGCGCACCTCGTGCTCGACGAGGGGGCGGGCGGGTCGCCGGCCGACGACCGGTTCCTGGCGGTGGTCCGGAACGCGGTCACGGATCGGGACGGATATGCCGTTGTGGCCCGGTTGTTCACCCGACTGCTCGGGGCCGGTGCGGGTGATCCGACCCGCGCCTCGGCGCTGCGGGAGGGCCTGACGCGGCTGTTCGGTCCGGGGCGCGACCACGGGCTGGAACGACTCGCCTTCGATTTGACCCGGCTCGCCTACGAGGGGTTGCCGAACGGCGAGGTGATCGACATCGGGGTGCTCGAACCGGCGATCCGGGCGTTCGAGGAGCCGATCCTCGGGCCGAACGGGGGTACCGGCGCATGATCGACGAACCGGTGTCCCTGGTCTGCCCCGTCGGCGGATCGCGCTTGGGTGCCTACCTCCGGTATCGCCTGGGCCGGCGTGGGCGGCGGGTGCGCCGGGTGCTTGCGATGCCGACGAGCGCGGGGGCGGCGCCGACCTTCGCGGAGATACCCGGGGCGGCGGAGCTGTGGTGGGTCACCGTCCGCGAGTTCGCCGAGGTGCGTACGTTCGAGGTGCGGGTCGGCGCGGCGGGGGAACGGGCCGGCCGGGTCGAGGTACAGCTGCGTTGGTGGGTGCACGATCCGAGGGCGGTCGCCCGGCATCGGGCGGTGGATGCCGGGGCGTTCGTGTATCGCGATGTGGAGAAGCGGATTCGCGGGGCGCTGGCGGGTGGGGGCGGTGCGGATGGTGCGGCCGATGTGGATGAGGCGCGATTGCAGGACGCGGTCGATGTCGCGTTGTCGGACACGATCGTGCTCGCGGAATACGGGCTCGGCTATCGATCGGTGGGGGCGTTCCTGCGGGTGGAGCCGATATCGGCCGATGTTCGCGAAGAGTTGGACCGGGCGCGGGCGGCGATTTCGCTGGAAAAGGAGCGGCAGCGGCTGACCCTGATGCGGATGGAGTTTCACCGGGGGCTGATTCGGGAGGGGCCGGAGGCGTTGATCGCCTACTGGTTGACTCGATTTCCCGACCAGATCAAGGCCGTGGTGGACCACCTGGACGATCGGGGAATGGTGTGGGGCGTCGATGGTACGCCTGGTGTGTGCGATACATCTGGTGCGCCTGGTGCGTCTGCCGGTTCGACCGCGCCCCGCACGCCGGCCAGCGAACTGCTCGCGCTGCTGGGGGACGCCGACGATTTCGAGCGGAATCAGCTGCGCAAGGCGCTCGTGTCCGGCCTCGCCGCGTCCGGGCCGCGTGGGATGGCGGTGCTGCGCGAGCTCGGCTGGTGGCACGACCTGGTGGGGGACGACGCGGACGAGTTGCCTGCGTAGGGGCGGTCGAATGGGGCGATCGAAGGGCCACCTGCTCGATACGAGCAGGTGGCCCTTTCGATTTCGGCCCGAAATCCGGGCGCTTCCGGCTGCTTATCGCTCTTCGCGGAACAGCACGTGCTTTCCGGCGGCCGGGTCGTACTTGCGCAGCGTCATCCGGTCCGGATCGTTGCGCCGGTTCTTTCGGGTCACGTAGGTGAATCCGGTCCCGGCTGTGGACCGAAGCTTCACGATCGGACGAAGCTCACTGCGAGCCATGGACGCCTCCCGGAGTTTTCGAAGTCTGTCCCGACGGGTGCTTCAATGCGGATGGGCACCCGGTTATTCCACGACCCGATGCCCGCTCGGCCCAATGCGGGTGACCTCGGTATTCCCCGGCGCTCGTCGGAGGTGGTGGGGGTGGTGGAGGTCGCGGGGGTGCTCGGAAACCACGGGCGCGGTGGGTGTCGGCGGTGCGATGCTTGGCCGGTGAACCGATCGGACGTGCTGCTTCAGATCCCCGCCGAGTTGCAACAGTTCCTGCCGCCGCGCCTGCGCGGACTGCCGGTGACCGCCCCCGCCGACGGGGATTCGACGCTCGGACACCTGGTCGAATCGGTCGGCCCGCCGCTGCCCGAGGTGGGCGGACTGCTCGTGGACGGCCGTGAGGTGGCGTGGGGATATCGACCGGTGGGCGGTGAGGTGGTCGACGTGCTGCCGATCCGGCGCCCGCAGGCGATTCCGGAATTCGCCGACGAGGCACTGCGCTTCCTGCTCGACGTGCACCTGGGCGCGCTGGCCCGCCGGATGCGGCTGGTCGGGATCGACACCGCGTACCACAACGACTGCGACGACCCGACCCTGGTGATCCAGGCCAACGCCGAACGCCGGGTGCTGCTCACCCAGGACCGCGGGCTGCTGCGGCGCAAGAACCTGTGGTTCGGGGCGTACGTGTACGGGATCCGCGCCGACGCCCAACTCGACGACCTGCTCCGCCGGTTCGCGCTGCCGCTCGCGCCCTGGACCCGCTGTACGGCGTGCAACGGCGAGCTGCGTGCGGCCACCCGCGAGGAGGTCGAGTCCGAGGTCGAGGCGGGCACGCTGGACAAGGTGGACGCGTTCGCCCGGTGCCGGGCCTGCGACCGGGTGTACTGGCACGGGGCGCACGGCGGCCACCTGGACGAGATCGTGGAGGCGGCGCGGCGGACAGCGGCGGGTATTCGCTGAGTGGCGCCGTTGCCGACCGGGCCGAGAGCCGGCCCGGTCGGCGTACGGCCGGCCCTCGGTGCGGTGCACCGTGGGCGGGCCGGTCGTGATCGATACCGCTAGCGCACGCGTCCCCGGGCCCGCAGCGGTACGGACGGCAGCTCCGGTGCGTGCATCCGGGGCGCCGCGTAGCCGGTGACGGTGCCGAAGTCCGAGCCGTTCTCCCAGGCGGTGCGCGCCGTCGCGATCTCCTCACTGGTGCGCGCCACGAAGTTCCACCACATCACGATCTCCTCGGCGAACGGCTCGCCGCCGAGCAGCATCAGGTCCGCGCCGTTCGTGGAGCGGATGGCCAACGAGCTGCGCCCGCAGCCGAGGTACAGCAGCCCGCCGGGCGTCAGCGGTACGCCGTCCACCTCGGCCTCGCCCGACATCGACATCACCGCGTACTCGAAGTCCGGCTCCAGCGGCGGCCGTACGTCCGTGCCCGGCGCCAGCGTCAGATCCGCGCCGACCAGCGGGGTGTAGGCGGTGCCCGGCGAGGTCGCGCCGTCCAGCGTGCCCATGATCACCGTGGCGGTCAGGCCGCCGCCGGTGGCCTGCGGGAGTTCGGTGTGGTGCTCGAAGCTCGGGTCCACGTGGCGGTGCGCGTCCGGCAGCGCGACCCACAGCTGTGCCCCGTGCAGCAGCCGGGCGTGCTCCCTCGGCGACTCCTCGGAGTGCGAGATGGCCCGCCCGGACGTCATCAGCCCCAATTCGCCGGGCCGTACGGTGGCCAGACTGCCCAGGCTGTCCCGGTGCAGCACGGTGCCCTCGCGCAGCCAGCTCACCGTCTGCAGGCCCAGGTGCGGGTGCGGCGGCACCTGCATGCCGGGCTGGTCGGCGATGTCGTCGGGCCCGTAGTGGTCCACGAAGCACCAGGCGCCGATCATCCGCCGACCCAGGCTCGGCAGCAGGCGACGGACCATGTGGCTCTCGCCCAGCAGTACATCGCGCGACTTCAACAGCTCGCGCACGGGTTCACCCGACACGTCGGCCCGGCCACCGCACGTGGTCAGAGTCGGTCGGGTATCGAGGTTGCTCATGCCGTCACGGTACGCGGCGGGGGAAGGGGGCGGGCCGCGCGGGCAACCGTTCGGTCCAGACCCGGCGGAAAACGGATGATCCGGCGCCGCCAACGCGCCGGCGGCCCTGCCGGTCCGGGGCCGGGAGACCGTGAGGCGACGGCACCCCCGGCCCGCCACGCCCTGTCCGGGGTCGCCCTGCCCGCCCGATCCACCCGGGCGCCCCACTTGGTTCGCAGGCCCGCGCGTGAGACCGCTTCCCGCCGATTTCACGCCGGCCGACTACCTGGCAATCGGCAACGTGGACACCGGTACCTCGCACTTCGTGGCCGAAGCCCTCCAGGCCGCCGATGTGTCGTCACCGGCCGGCGTCCGGGCGGCCCGTTGCCTGATAGGCCCTGAGCAGTCGGCGCACGCTGCGCGTCGGCACGCCGAGGAGGTGGGCGAGTTCGATGTCGGTGATGCCGGCCTGCCATGCCGTGTGGAGGGCGTGGGATACGCGGGTGTCGGCTTCCTCGTATAGCTCCCGGGCGAGACCGTGTGCGTCGGTGCGGGGTTCGAGGCGGTCCTGAACACCGCGATGGGCGGCGCGGATGCGGAGTGCCCGGGTCAAGCGGTCGCGGGCCTCGCCCACATCGACTTCGGCAGCCGGACGCCCACACGGTTCGGGGCCGTCACCCATGGGGCCGGCCGCCGGCCGTGAGGGCGAAGACGCGTCGGCGGAGGAGGCGGTCGGCGAAGGCCGCGCGGATTCCCTCGCTGTCGAGCCATCGGCCGATGCGTTCGTGCAGTTGGGTGGCTTGGTCGAGGGTGAGCCCGGTGTCCGGGAGGGTGTCGAGGCACAGTCGCGGCTCGGGCGGTGTCGCGGTCGGGATCAGATCGGGCCGCACCCGCCCGATGTCCTCCAGCAGCCCGGCACGGTGATGCTCCTGAACATGTACGACCAGCCCGGCCTCGCCCTCGACCGGCGCGACCAACAACCGCAGCAACAAGCCGAACCCGTCCCGCACCAGCCGAGCCCGCCCCCAAGCCGGCTCCTCCGCGCGCGGCGGGTGCAGCACAGTCGCGGCAAGAGCGGACACGTCGGCATCGGCGAGGTGACAGGCGGCCCGGTCGGGCTGCCCGTCGCAGGCGTGGTTGTCGGAGGAGAACACATCGAACCGCCAGGGCCTGGGCCCCCCGACACGTTCGAGGGTGACCGACCAGGCGGGAAGAGTGACGACCGCAGCGGCCGACTCGGCTTCGGACACAAGAGGCTCCGTGAGATAGGTGGACAGAGGTGGCCGGTGCGGAACGAGAACGACGCCGCCGTCGGGACGGCTCGGGGGAGACCTCCTCGAACCCCGGACGTCCTCGTCCCGCCCGACCCCGGACCGGCAACGGGTGGCTGCGGGACCGGTGATGCGGCTCGGCGCGGACATCACGTCGAGCCGCAGAGGGGACGATCAGCCGCTGTCCGGCCTGATCGGGCTTCGGCCGCGTCGGATCAGGTGGGCGCCGAGTTGGCGGTACAGCGCGGCTGCTTCGGCATCGGTGATGTCGGGCAGACGGCGCCCGGGGACGTGTATCCGCACCGGCACCCGCTCGTCACCGCTGGGTCCGACGCGCACGATGTCGTCCAGGGTCGTTTCCTCGCTCATGCGGCTCACCTGCCTCTTCGGCCTCCGAGTGGTGGTCTCACCAGGATGTCGCGGGCATGCCGACGGGCCGGGTACGTGACGTACCGGGCCCGTCAATCCTGGGCAAATCCCGCTCGGTCAGAGGCCGATGCGGCGGCTCATGCGGTGGAGGGGTTCGCGGGAGGTGAGGTAGTTGCGGCGGTGGGCCGTGGTGACCATGTCGCGGACCAGGGGGTGGGCGTGTACGTATTCCGGGGCGATGCGGTCGGCTTCCAGGAGGGCGCGCATGCTCGACTCGTCGTCGGCGTCCTGGGCGTGGGCGCGGGCGATGTCGATCTGCCGACGGGCGCGTCGTTCCTTGGGTAGGCGGGACGTGTCCACGCCGCGCGTCTCGGCCAACGCCGCTCGTCCGTCGCCGAGCTCGAGGCGAGCCGAGACGGCCAGGATGGCGGTGTTGGCCGGGCCGAAGGCGGTTTGGTAGTCGTCGCGCTCGCCGGTGCGGGCGGCGGCGCGGCGGGCCTCGGACAGGTGGGCCTCGGCATCGCGGCGCCGGCACCACTGCGCCGCGCCGACCGCCGCGACCAGGTGCATCGTGCCCCACAGGGACCACGCGGCCATGTCGTCGTCGCCGAGCATGCCGTCGAGGCGATCGAGGGCGGAGTCGACGATGCCGTTCGCCTCGGTCGTGGCACCCGCCGACATGCACACCTCGGCCTGCGTCCACGCGGCGGCGAGCGACAGCAGCGGGTTGTCGGCATCGGCCGCGGCGTCGGCGGCCTGTCGCGCGCAGACGGTGGCGAGGTCGATGTGGCCGAGTTTCTTCGTCATCATCGCCGCGTCGGTCAGGGCGCCCGACAGGAGTTCGTGTGCCTGCCGTCGGTCGTCGCCGTCGAGCCCGCATGCGGCCCTGGACGCGTCGTCGACGAGCCCCGGCAGCAGCAGCCCCAACTCGCCGAACCGGGCGCTCGCCCGGTATCGATGCGCGGTGAGCGTGTCCATGTGGATGTCCGCGAGCGCGCGCGGCGTGCCGGTCACCTGGCCGAGCTGGTGGCGGAGCAGGGCCCGACGCAGGTTCGGCACGGCATCGAGACCGCGCGGGCGCTCGTCGGCGAGCGTGGGTCGAGCCGGAGCGCCCACCAGGTCGAGCAGCGAAACACCGAGCAGGTCGGCGATGGTCAGGATCGTGCTGAACCGGTCGAGCTGTCGTCGCCCGTCCTCCACGCTGCGCATCCACTCGGGCGAGCGGTCGAGTGCGGCGGCCATCTCGCGACGGTCGATGCCACGCTCCTTGCGCAGCGCCTTCACGCGTTGCCCAATGCTGAGTTCGTGATCGTCGGACACGGCGTCACCCACCTGGCTGTCGGGCAGGCCCCCGGCAGCGGTGTGTCGTGCGGCGGAGGATGGCCTGCCAGTGCTGTCGATCCGCCGCCAGGCTACGCCGGACGAACCGCCGACCGCCCCCCACAAAGCCCGCGAACCCCCGCCTCACGCGCAGCTTTTGCCCGCCCATGCCCGATCGGGTACACCCCGTACCAAGAGCCACGACCGCAGCCTTGCCGCACGTCTCGCCCTGATCCCGTCGAGGCCGGCGGGTGGGCCGGGTCGGTCTGGGGATCGTCAGGCGGCCGGGCCGTTTTGGCATAGGAGGAAGCCGGTGGCCTGGAGGGTGATGGCCAGCAGGGCCACCGGGATTCCCACCGCGTAGCGGCGGCGGGGGTGGGGTGGGAGGACCAGGGCGAGGAAGGCGACGATGAAGGACAGTACGAACATGCCGAAGACCCAGGGCAGCCTGGTGTCGTACCAGTCGCGGCAGGCCTGGTCGCCGCAGGATTCGGTGCCGCCGCCCAGTCCGAGCAGCACGAACAGGTCGGTCATCGCGACCACGACGAATACGAACAGGCCGCCGACGAACGTGATCGCGCGAGCGAATCCGTGCTCGCCACCGTCGGGGGTGGGAGGCATGTAGGTCATGCGGCTCACGCTAGGTGGCGGGGTCGGGCCGAACATCCGTACAGATACTCACTTCGGCGACGGCCGCACGGACGACACATCGGCCGCGCGGGCGAGGGCGGAGCGTCCGTTCGCGGCCCCAGCGTCGTGCGGGCGAGGGCCGACCAGCCCGGCACCGAGGGTGCCTTGCCGCTCGCGGCCCCGGCGCCGTGTGGGCGACGACCGACCGTGCCGCTCACGGTCTCGCCGCCGCGCGGGCGACGACCAAGCGCGAAGTCGGGCGTGGCCAGGCGGAGTTCCTCGGCGACGGCTGCACCGCCCCCTACTCCGCCACCAAGATCTCCAGCCCCGCATCCCGCAACGCGTCGAGCGCGTCCGGGTCCGCCGGCCCGCTCGTGATCAGCAGGTCGATGTCCGCCAGCGGGCACACCTCGGCGAGTTCGGTCCGGCCCAGCTTCGAGCCGTCGGCGACCACGACCCGGCGCCCCGCCGCCCGCAACATCGCACGTTTCGCCTCGGCCTCGGGCAGGTTCACATTGGTGATGCCGCCCGTCGGGTGCACGCCGTTGCAGCCGAGGAAGACCGTGTCGGCGTGGATCCGCTCCAGGATGTGGTCGCCGAGCGGGTTGATCAGCGAGTGCTGGAGCGGTCGCAGCGTGCCGCCGGTGACCACGACGGAGAATCGCGGGATCGCCCGCTCCAACTCCAGCGCGATGGTCAGCCCGTTGGTGAAGACGACTAGGTCGCGCAGGTCCTCGCGGTCCACCAGGGCGCGCGCCACGAAGGTGGTGGTGGTGCCCACGTCCAGGACCACGCTCTCCGACGGCGACACCAGCGCCGCCGCCGCCCGTCCGATCAGCGTCTTCGCGGGCGAGGCCGAGGTCAGCGCCTCCTCGAAGGACGGCTCGACGCGCGGATCGCGCCCGGTGAACATCGCCCCGCCGCGCACCCGGCGTACCCGACCCTGGCGCTCCAGTACCTCCAGATCGGCCCGGACCGTGACGCGCGAGATGCCGAACGCCTCGGCCAGGTCGGTGACCTTGGCGAAGCCGCGATCCGCGATCGTGGCGGCCATCCGGGCGCGGCGGCCTTCGGCGGGCAGACCGTCGGTGTCGTCGTCAGGCATGGGCAGCATCTTGCGGACACCTTCCGAAACTTGTCAAACCGCAGGTGAGGGCGGGTTCGACCGGCTATCGGCAAGCATCAAGCCTGCCAAAGCTTTCTAATTGACAAGATTTGGAAAGCTTCGCAAAATGAAGACATGAAGAAGACGCAGGCCGTCCTGGCCGACGGTCGCGAGATCGTCTACTACGACACGCGGGACGAGGGAGTGCGCGCCGCCGTCGATACGCGCGACCTCGCCCCCGTGGTCAGCGGCTCCGAGATGCGCTACGACCGACTCCTCGACGAGTGGGTCGTGGTCGCCTCGCACCGGCAGACCCGGACCCACCTGCCCGCCGCCGACGCGTGCCCGCTGTGTCCGTCCACGCCCGAGCGGGCCACCGAGGTGCCCGAGGCCGACTACGAGGTCGTGGTCTTCGAGAACCGCTTCCCGTCGATGTCCGGCGGCGGCGCCGAGCGCGAACCGCTCGCGCCGGGGTGGGCCGACGGCCCGTTCCCGCGCCGGCCGTCGGGCGGGCGCTGCGAGGTGATGTGCTTCACCCCCGAGCACGACGCCTCGTTCAAGGACCTCACCCCCGAGCGGGCCCGCCTGGTGCTCGACGCGTGGACCGACCGCACCGCCGAGTTGTCCGCGCTGCCCGGCGTGGAGCAGGTGTACTGCTTCGAGAACCGGGGCCGGGAGATCGGCGTCACGCTGCCGCACTCGCACGGACAGATCTACGCCTACCCGTTCGTCACCCCTCGTACGGCCGCCATGATCGCCTCCACCGCCGCGCACCGGCACCGCACCGGCCGCAACCTGTTCGAGGACGTGGTCGCCGCCGAGCGCGCCGACGGGGCCCGGATCGTCGCGGAGAACGCGCACTGGACGGCGTTCGTCCCGGCCGCCGCGCGCTGGCCGTACGAGGTGCACCTGTACCCGAACCGGCGCGTGCCCGACCTGCTCGCCCTGGACGAGGACGCGCGCGCCGCGTTCGGCGGGATGTACCTGGACCTGCTGCGCCGCTTCGACCGCCTCTTCGACGGCGAGCCCGCGCCGTACATCGCCGCGTGGCAGCAGGCGCCGGTGCGCTCCGGGCGGGTCGACTTCGCGCTGCACCTGGAGCTTTTCTCGATCCGCCGGGCGCCGGGCAAGCTGAAGTACCTTGCCGGAAGCGAATCGGGGATGGGCGTGTTCATCAGCGACGTACCGCCGGAGACGGCGGCGGCACGACTGCGGGAGGTCGGCGAATGAGGCTCATGGTCACCGGTGGCGCGGGCTACGTGGGCAGTGTGGTCGCCGCCCACCTGGTCGAGGCCGGGCACGACGTGGTGGTGCTCGACGACCTGTCCACGGGGCATCGCGACGCGGTGCCGGAGAAGGCGGAGTTCGTCCGGGGCCGGGTCCAGGACGCCGCCGGGCACCTCGACGCCTCCTTCGACGCGGTGCTGCACTTCGCCGCCTCGTCCCTGGTCGGCGAGTCGGTCACGCACCCGGGGAAGTACTGGCACAACAACGTCGGCGGCTCGCTCGCGCTGCTCGACGCGCTGCGCACGCACGGGGTCGACCGCTTCGTGTTCTCCTCCACCGCGGCGGTCTACGGCGCCCCGGAGGTGTCGCCGATCCCCGAGGACGCGCCGAGTGCGCCGACGAACCCCTACGGCGCCTCGAAGGCGGCGGTGGATCAGCTGATCGCGTCGTATTGCGCCGCCTACGGCCTGCGCGCGGTGAGCCTGCGCTACTTCAACGTGGCGGGCGCGTACGGGCGTTACGGGGAGCGGCACACGACCGAGACCCACCTGATCCCGCTGGCGCTCCAGGTACCGCACGGCACCCGCGGCTCGGTCGCGCTGTTCGGCACCGACTACCCGACGCCCGACGGGACTTGCGTACGCGACTACATCCACGTCGCCGACCTGGCCGACGCGCACCTGCTCGCGCTGGACGCCACCGCCGAGGGCGGCGCGGCGAGCGGGCACCTGGTGTGCAACCTCGGGAACGGGACCGGCTTCTCGGTCCGCGACGTGGTGGACGCGGTACGGGTGGTCACCGGCTGCGCGGTGCCCACGCACGAGGCGCCGCGCCGGGCGGGCGATCCGCCGGTACTGGTCGCCTCCGCCGACCGGGCGCGCGAACTGCTCGGCTGGCGGCCCACGCGCACCTCCCTGGAGGACATCGTGGCGGACGCGTGGTCCTTCCTGCGCGAGGGTGGGGCCGGTCGGTGAGCGAGTTCGTCGCCGAGGGGGTCTGGGCGGCCCCGGGCCGGGTCAATGTGATCGGCGAACACACCGACTACAACAACGGGTTCGTGCTGCCGATCGCGATCCCGCACACCGCGCGCGCGTTCGTCGGCCGGCGTGCCGACGGCCGGCTGCGGCTCGCGTCCACGCACGCCGGGAGCGAATCGGTCGACCTCGCGGTCGCCGACCTGGCGCCCGGCGCGCTGTCCGGGTGGACGGCGTATCCGGCGGGCGTGGTGTGGGCGATGCGGGCGGCCGGGTACGACATCGGCGGCGCGGACATCCGGATCGACAGCGACGTGCCGGTGGGCGCGGGCCTGTCCTCGTCGGCGGCGCTGTCCTGCGCGGTCGCGCTCGCCTTCGACGACCTGTACGAACTCGGCCTGGACCGGGTCGAGTTGGCCCGGATCGCGCAGCGCGTGGAGACCGACTTCGTCGGCGTACCGGTGGGCATGCTGGACCAGATGGCCTCGCTCGGCTGCGTCGAGGGCCACGCGTACTTCCTGGACTGCCGCGACCTGACGGGCACTCATGTCCCGTTCGACTGCGCGGGCGCGGGTCTGCGCCTGCTCGTCGTCGATACCCGGGCCCGGCACGCGCTGGTGGACGGCGGGTACGCGGAGCGCCGCGCCTCGTGCGAGGAGGCGGCTGCGCTGCTCGGCGTGCCGTCGCTGCGCGAGGTGACCGACCCGGACGCGGCCCTCGCCGCACTGCCCGACGGCCCGCTGCGCCGCCGGGTACGCCACGTACTCACCGAGAACGAGCGCGTGCTGCGCGTGGTCGAGGCCCTGCGCAACGGCGATGTCCGGGCGATCGGCCCCGAGTTGACCGCGTCGCACGCGTCGATGCGCGACGACTACACGATCTCGTGCCCCGAACTGGACACGGCGGTCGACACCGCGCTCGCCGAAGGCGCCCTCGGCGCCAGGCTGGTCGGCGGCGGCTTCGGCGGCTCGGCGATCGCCCTGGTCGACGAGACCCGCTGCGCCGAGGTGACAACGGCCATCGAGAAGGCCTTCGCGGCCCGCTCCTTCACGCCCCCACGCTTCTTCCAGGCAGTCCCCTCGGCGGGGGCCCGCCGAGAACGCTGAGCAACGGCCACACGGCGCGGGCGGCCACCCGACTTCGATCGGGTAGCCGCCGGCCGCTCGTCGCGCGGGCGATCATGGGCTGGGCCACTCCCCCGGAGGACCGGGACGAGCCGGGTTGGTCGCGCATGTCCGGGAGCTTCACCGTGCCGGGCTGCCGGACGACATCGCGCGGACGCGCCCTGATCTGATCCCGACCACGACACCGCCGGAACCACGGCTGCGCCTCGACCCCGTCCCGGACACCGGACTCGCCCCGGATCAGGCCGGCCGACTGCACGAACGCATCGGCCGATGGCTCGACAGCGAAGGAATCCGCGCGGCCTTCGCCGACGCGTCTCCGCCCTCCTCGGCGTGCCGACGCGGAGTGTGCGCCGCCTGCTCAGGACCTACCCGGCGCCAGGCCGCCCGTAGGCCGGGCGGTGACGGCCGCTCGACGGTGTGGGAGAACCTGGGTGAGGCCGCGAATACTTTCGGCTATCGGACCGCGTTCATCGGCCGCTCGATTCCGGCATGCCTCGGTGCGGATTGTTTCGGCCACCCGAGGGCGTGTTCCGAAGATGCGAAGTGGCTCCTCGGCTGCCCCGCGAAACGCTGTCGTCCAGTCGGCGGCTGCCGTGCGTGAATGGGTGGTGACCGTCGGGTGCCGGCGGGTGGTTCGAGGGTGGGTCGGAATTGCCGTGTGGTCGTGCTCGACGTGCTGTGACCTGCGCGGATGCCGCCCGGGGGTGCGGGCGGCTCGCGGTGGCGTGGCTGTGCCCCCGGCAGGACTCGAACCTGCGACCAAGTGCTTAGAAGGCACCTGCTCTGTCCACTGAGCTACGAGGGCTGGGCGAATCAGGATCTTGCACCGGATCCGGTCGCGGCACAACAGAATAGGGCCGTGTGCATGCCTCACCGGCGTTCCGGCGGTCACCGTTACCTGATCAGACGCAGTTGGCGGCCAGAATGTGATCAGGGAAGGGCCGAAACGGACAGCGGGAGGCGCAGTGGGTCCCATCAGGACTGTACTTGTCGGATACGGCGTGGGGGGTTCGGCCTTTCACGCGCCGGTTCTGGCGGCCGTCGAGGGGCTGGAACTCGCCGCCGTGGTGACCGGGAATCCGGCTCGGCAGGACGAGGTGCGGGCGCGGTATCCGCGGGCCGAGGTGATCGGGACGACCGACGAGATGTTCGCTCGCGCGGGTGACTTCGACCTCGTGGTGATCACCGTGCCGAACCGGTTCCATGTGCCGCTGGCCACCCGGGCGCTGGAGGCCGGGTTGCACGTGGTCGTCGACAAGCCGTTCGCGGGCACCTTCGCGGAGGGGCGGGCGCTGTGCGAGACGGCGGTGCGGTGCGAGCGGCGGCTCGGGGTGTACCAGAACCGGCGGTTCGACGGTGATTTCCGGACCGTGCGGCGCCTCGTCGAGGAGGGGCGGCTCGGCGAGGTGTACCGGTTCGAGTCGCGGTTCGAGCGGTGGCGGCCGCAGGTGCGGACCTCGGGCTGGAAGGAGCAGGCCGACCCGGCGGCGCTCGGCGGGATCCTGTACGACCTCGGCACCCACCTGATCGACCAGGCGGTGTCGCTGTTCGGGCGGCCCACGCACGTGTACGCCGAGCTGGACACGCGGCGGGACGGGGCGCTCGTGGACGACGACAGCTTCGTGGCGCTCACCCACGAGGGCGGGGTGCGCTCGCATCTGTGGATGAGCGCGGCGGCGGCCGATCTCGGACCGCGTTTTCGGGTGCTCGGGTCGAAGGCGTCGTATGTGAAGTTCGGGATGGATCCGCAGGAGGAGCTGCTGCGGGGCGAGAGTGCGGCGGTGGGCATGCCCGGGTGGGGGACCGAGCCGGAGAGTGCGTGGGGCAGGCTCGGTACGCCCGGGGACACCGTGCCGGTGGAGACCGAACCGGGCGCCTACCAGGACTACTACGCCATGTTCGCGGCGGCGGTGCGCGAGGAGAGCGGGCCGCCGGTGCCGCTGTCGGAGGCGCTGACCGTGATCGAGGTGATCGAGGCGGCGCAGCGGTCCTCCGCCGACGGGGCGACCGTGGTGTTGCCGGCCGGGTGAGCGGCGTGCCGCCGACCGGGTGGCCGGTGTGGTGTCGGCGGAGGACCGGCGTGATGCCGACCGCGGGGCCGTTGTGATGTCGACGGGTCGCCGGCGTGACGCCGGCGGACGGCCCGCGTGATGCCGACCGGGTGACCCCTGTGAGGTAGCGCCGGCCGCACGTTGAGAATGTGGATAATTCGGGCATTGGTCGCCCGTGGTGATCATGGGAAGCGACACCCTGTCCGCAGCCCTCGCCGACCTGCGCGATCGGGTCGTGGCGACGTGCTTCCCACTCGACCTGCCCGGTGCCGTACAGGCGCGGCTGGCCCGTCGCGAGTTGATCGAACAGCTCGACGACTACGTGTTGCCGCGCCTTGCGGCGCCGCGTGCGCCGTTGCTCGCGGTGGTCGGCGGCTCCACCGGGGTGGGCCGGTCCACGCTGATGAACGCGCTGGTCGGGCGGGCGCTCACGGCGGTCGGTTCGGTACGGCCGACCACGCGCGTGCCGGTCCTGGTCTGCCGATCCCGGGACCGGCACTGGTTCGCCGCGGACACCGCCATCGAACTGCGTCTGGACGAGCGGGTGCCGCCCGGGTTGGCGCTGCTCGACGTGCCCGACATCGACTCGGTATCCGCCGACAACCGCCGGGTCGCGGTGCGTCTGCTCGGCGCCGCCGACCTGTGGGTGTTCGTCACGTCCCCGGCGCGGTACGCGGACGCCGCGCCGTGGCATCTGCTCCGGCTCGCCCGGGATCGGAACACGCGGCTTGCGATCGTGCTGAACCGGGTGCCGGCGGAGCCGGCGGACCTGGTCCGGGCCGACTTCGTGCGGTTGTTGCGGCAGGCCGGGCTCGGCGATGTACCGCTGTACCCGGTCGTCGAGGTCGAGCCGGGGGCCGGGCTGCCCGAGCGCAATGTGGTGCCGATTCGTACCTGGCTCGCCGAGCGCGGTGCCGATCCGGACGCGCGGGCCGCGGTGGTGCGGCGCACGCTCGGCGGGCTGTTGCACAGCCTGGACCGGCGGGTGCCGCCGTTGGCGCAGGCGGTGGAGCGGCAGTACGAGGCGGCGGGGCGTACGCGCGACTGTGTGGATCGGGCCTATGCGGCGACGGCGCGGTGGGCGTTGCGGGCGCTGGACGACGGCTCGTTGTTGCGCGGGGCGGCGGGCGTTCGGTGGCATGAGGGGGACGCGGACGGGGCGGCGGGAGCGGTTCGGGAGGGCCTGGACGCGCTGCTGGCGGACGCGTTCGCGCGGGGGGCCGAGCGTTCCTCGGGGTGTGTGCCGTACGGCGCGCCGCCTCGGCTTCGGCCCGGCCCCGTGGTCTGGCCCGATGCGGGCGAACAGCTCGCGCTGATCGCGGCGGTGGGCGGTCCGGGGATGGAGCCGGGCATCGGGCGCGACGCGGCGGGGCTGCTCGGGACCCGGATCGGCGCCGAGTCGGCGGCGCGGTTGATCCTGGACGTCCGTCGGGGCCTGCGCGCCGAGCTCGCGGCGGCGCTTGACGCGGAACGGGGCCGGCGGGTGGCGGCGGTTGCGGTGGTGCCGGGGCGGGCCGACGTCGGGTTGATCGAGGCGCTGGATCTGGTGCGGAGGAGCGCGTGAGGGGCGGCGCCGGGGCGCCGAGCGGGCCGCCGGTCGGGGCGGGTGGGCACCGGGTCGGGCGAGCCGCCGGCGTGGTTCGGCGGGGCCGATGACGGCGCGCGGGGAGTACCTCGATCGGTTCGCCGTGCGCCGGGCCCGGCACGTGAGCGAGACGGAGGAATCGGCGCGGCTGACGGCGCGGTCGGTCGCGTTGGATCGGGCCGTGCGGTTGGCCCGGGATCGGCTTCCCGGCGCCGAACTCGCCGCCGCCGAGGACCTGCTCGGGCATGTCGAGACGCGGCTCGCCACGGCCGGGCGGCACACCGTGGTGGCGCTCGCGGGGGCCACCGGTGGGGGGAAGTCGTCGCTGTTCAATGTGCTTACGGGGTTGCGCCTCGCGGATACCGGGGTGCGTCGGCCGACCACGCGGACCACGCTCGCGTGCGCGTGGGATCCCGACGGGGCGGCGCCGTTGCTCGATCTGCTCGGGATCGAGCCGGGGTGTCGGGTGGCGCGGCACGGGGTGTTGGACGCCTGGCACGGTGGCGGGGCGGAGACCTCGCACGGCCGCCACGGCTCGCAGGGCGCTCGGCGCGGTGGCGGGATGCCCGCCGGGTTGATTCTGCTCGACCTGCCGGACCACGACTCGATCGACCTCGCGCACCGGGCGGAGGTGGACGCGTTGGTGGCGGTCGCGGATTACCTCGTGTGGGTGCTCGATCCGCAGAAGTACGCCGACGCGCTCCTGCACGACCGCTATCTCCGGGTGTTCCGGCACCACGCGCACTGCATGACGGTCGTGCTCAACCACGCGGACCGGCTGCCCGTCGGGGATCTCGCGGCGTGTCTGACCGACGTACGGGCGTTGCTCGCGGCCGACGGGCTCGCCGAGGTGCGGGTGTTGGCGACCTCGCCGCAGACCGGCCTCGGGATCGCCGAGCTGCGCCGGGTGGTGGCCGGGGTCTCCGGGAGCGGCGAGGCGTCGGTGGCTCGGCTGAGCGCGGATCTGGACGCGTTGGTCGAGCGTCTGGAGCCGTACTTCGCCGGCGTGGTGCCGGGCGTGGAGGTGTTCGCCGCGGCGGATCGGGACGCGCTGGTGGGCGAGTTGTGCGATGCGGCCGGGGTGGGCGTGGTGGCGGCGGCCGAGGGGGAGCGGGTACGGACCGCGCGGGCGTCGTGGTGGCGTCGGGCGCGGCGGCCGGTGGTGCGGGTCGAGCCGGTGCAGGTACATCGGGCCGAGCAGGCGATCCGGCGGGCCGGGGCGACGCTGAGTCGGGGGATGCCGGCGGTGTGGGTGGGCGGGGTGCATCGGGTGTTGGCCGAGGGGTTGCGGGTGTTGCCGGACGAGGTGGACGCGGCGCTGGTCGGGGCCGTGCCACAGGCGCCGCCGCCGACTCGGGGGGCGCGGGTGGCGGCGGGTGCGCGGTGGGTCGGGACGGTCGCGGTGATCGCCGGGCTGCTCGGGGTCGGGTTGGCGGCGACGGGGGTGCCGGTGGCGCGGTGGCTCGGGCTGCCGGTCGCGGCGTGGGTGGCGTTCGTGGGGCTGGTGCTGGGGGTCTCGGGGGCGTGGTGTGGGTGGCGGGCGGCGGTGGGTGCGGCGGGGCGGCGGGTGGTGGCGGTGGAGGCCGCGTTGCGGGCGCGGGTGGCGGATGTGGCGGATCGGGTGGTGGTGGGGCCTGGGGAGGCGGAGGTGGTGCGGTATCGGGAGGCGTGCGCGGAGTTCTTGGCTGCGCGGGAGGGGGTCGGGTGGGTGGGTGGTCACCCACGTGAGTGACGCGTCGTTGTCCACAGGCGCCGAGTTGTCCACACCTCGCCCCGGTCCCCGGCCTTCCCGCCGCCGCATGCCGCATCGTCGAGTGCGGACGGCGATGTCGCGGTGCACGCCGGTGACACAGGGAGGCAAGCGTGGACACGTACGTGACGGTGGTCGGCAATGCCGCGAGCGAGGTCCGGGTGCAGATGACCCAGGCTGGTGTGCCGCTCGCGCGGTTTCGGATGGCGGTGTCGCCGCGGCGCTTCGACCGGGACAGCGGCCAGTGGGTGTCGGGGGACGCGTCCTTCTACACGATCGCGTGCTTTCGGGCGCTGGCCGAGAACGTGACGAGTTCGATCGACAAGGGCGACCCGCTCGTGGTCACCGGACGGCTGCGGGTGCGCGAGTGGGAGCGGGAGGGACGGTGGTTGACGGTCACCGAGATCGACGCCTCCTCGGTGGGCCACGACCTCGCCCGAGGGGTCGCGGAGTTCCGCCGGGTGGCCCGACCGGCGCGACTGGCGCTCGTGGCGGACGACGTCGCCGCCGGAGCGACGGTCCACCAGGGCGCCCTCGCGATCGGGATGGGGAGCAGTCCCGAACGCGAAGAGGAGGCGGCATGAATTGATGCACGGCATGGCCGCATGTTCGGGAAAGCCATTCATTGGCGATAGCCGAGATAATTCCGGTCGGTTTTCGGGACGAATCTGAAACAGAATTGTGACGACCGCGCCGTCGGTACGATGCATGTCGAAACGGGCCAATCCCCGCAATCAAGGCAACCGACACGGCGGTGAGGTCGGAAAGCGTCGGAACGTGGGGGTGAATACGCCCGAGGCAAGGTATTGATCACCAAAAGACCGTTTCGCGCGGTTGTGCACCTTGAAAAATCAATAGTGAGTCAGATCGCCCTGATCAGCGGCTATGCGGCTTGCCGACCGCAATGGGCCGTTATTCCCGCCGAGGACTTGTCGACTCGGCGATATTCGAATTACCTTCCTCGAGTCGGATCTTCTCCCGAGGTAAAGAACGTGAAACAAATTGCTACCCCGGGTCGCGGGGGGTGGCCCACCGGCTCATACCATTCAACAGTTCTTTACTCGCGCCGTGCTCGGGGGAACGATGCGCCGCGCGGGATTCGGCATACATTTTTCGAGGGGACCACCACATGTTCCGTACACCGGGACGGACGGCCACCCGCCTGTCGGCCATGGTCGTGGCGACGGGCCTGGCGGCGGCCGGCGTGATCGGTTTCGCGGGTGCGGCCAACGCGGAGGGCGCCAAGGGCGTCTACAAGGGCGGCGATGTCGGTGCGGACATCTTCCTGAAGGGCAAGGGCGAGAAGCAGCATGCGGCGATCCTGAAGCTCCAGGTGGACGGACAGACCCTCCGCACCTACTGCATCGACTTCCACACCAAGGTGTACGACGGCGCGAAGTACGACGAGTCGAACTGGAAGGAGACCTCCTTCGGGACCAAGGCCGACAAGGCCAAGGTCAAGTGGGTGCTGCTCAACTCCTTCCCGACCGTCGACATCGCCAACGTTCGTACGACGATCAAGAGCCCGGAGCTGACCGAGGGTGAGGCCGCGGCTGCCACGCAGGCCGCCATCTGGCACTTCACCGACGGCCAGAACCTGGACGAGGACAACAAGAAGAACGACGCCGACCTCGTCAAGCTGTACAAGTACCTGATCGGCGACGCCAACAAGGGCGATGTCACCGAACCGCCGGTCTCGCTCTCGCTCAACCCGGGCGAAAAGACCGGCAAGATCACCGACAAGCCCGGTATCGGCCCGTTCGAGGTCAAGACCAACGCCGAGGGCAAGTCGATCAACGCGAAGCTCACCGCGGGTGACTCCGACGGCAAGCCCGTACTGGTGGACGCCGACGGCAAGCCGGTCACCAAGGTCGGCAACGGCGACAAGCTCTACGTGAACCCCGCGGGTGCCACCAAGGAAGGCAGCCAGACCTTCGAGGTCTCCGGCGAGTCGACCGTGCAGGCCGGTCGAGTCTTCCAGGGCGTCAACACCAACGGGACGACCAGCCAGCTGCTGATCGTCGCGGACAAGCAGAAGGTGCAGGCCTCGGACCACGCGGTCGCCAAGTGGGGCAAGCCCGGCAAGGGCCCGCTTCCGGAGATCAACGCCACCAAGGACTGCGTCGATGGTGGCGTGAAGGTCACCGTCAAGAACAACGGTGACGAGTCGTACAAGTTCAAGCTCGACGGCAAGGAAACCACCGTCGAGGCGGGCAAGTCGTACGACCAGGTCGTGAAGGTCCAGGAGGACCAGGCGTACAAGATCACCATCGTGGGCCCCGACGGCAAGACCGCCAAGGAGTTCACCGGCACGCTCGACTGCAAGACCGCCGGCGCCTCCGAGGGTGCGACCGGCGGCACCACCGGTGGCACCACCGGCGGAACCCCGGCCCCGGTGAACCCGAAGGGCCCGGACCTCGCCGAGACCGGTAGCGACGGCAGCAACACCCCCGCGATCCTGGGCGGCGCCGGTGCGCTCGTCCTCGCGGGTGGCGGCCTCGTCTTCTTCATGCGTCGCCGCAAGGGCTCGACCGGCGCCACCGCCTGACAGTAGAACCGCCACACAAGGCACCAGTTCCAAGGACCGGGCCCCGCCGCACCCAACCGCGCCGGGGCCCGCTTCCTTGCCGCAACCCGACCCCCGGCCCGCAGGTAAGCCCAGCCCAGGCCGCCAAGGCCGGCCGCAGCGGGGCGGGGCCGAGAGTCGGCGGGTCGGGGTCGGGTTGACAGGTGCCGAGCCCAGTCTTGATCCGACGCCCGGCGAGGTCGAACCGTGCGCTCGGCCAAGTGGAAGCCGACAGCGGCGACTCGAGCACCGCCGCACATGCGGCACCCGGACCAAGCAATTCCAGCCCGTCCGGCGCTTGAGGACGAGCGGGCCGCAGGCCGGCCGGGCCTCGTGGGGCCGAGTTCGCCCGGGAAGCCTGCGCCGGGGGGTGCCTCGGTCCCTGTGCTCACCGGGCACGGATGCGCTTGAGGACGAGCGGGCCGCAGGCCGGCCGGGCCTCGTGGGGCCGAGTTCGTCCGGCAAGCCTGCGCCGGGGGGTGCCTCGGTCCCTGTGCTCACCGGGCACGGATGCGCTTGAGGACGAGCGGGCCGCAGGCCGGCCGACCCTCGCCGGGCCGAGTTCGTCCGGCAAGCCTGCGCCGGGGGGTGCCTCGGTCCCTGTGCTCACCGGGCACGGATGCGCTTGAGGACGAGCGGGCCGCAGGCCGGCCGACCCTCGCCGGGCCGAGTTCGTCCGGCAAGCCTGCCCCGCGGGTGCCTCGGTCCCGTGCCCGCCGGGCATGGGTGTGGGGCGCGTCGTCGGCGCTCGATGGGTCGGGCTTGCCCGGGGCGTCCGAGGCGGGCGGGCTTTCGGGCCCGTGTCCGCCGGACAGGCGCGTGGGGTGCGTGCCGAGGTGCCCGGCCCGGGGTTCGTAATCCCGCGCCCACCGGGCACCCATGCACGGGCACTGTCCGCCAGACCATAGGCTTGGACGCATGGCTGAGTACATCTACACCATGCGCAAGGCGCGTAAAGCGCACGGCGACAAGGTGATCCTCGACGACGTGACGCTCAGCTTCCTGCCGGGAGCCAAGATCGGCGTCGTCGGCCCGAACGGCGCGGGTAAGTCGACCGTTCTGAAGATCATGGCCGGGCTGGAACAGCCCTCCAACGGCGACGCGTTTCTGTCCCCCGGCTACACCGTCGGAATCCTGCTCCAAGAGCCTCCGCTCGACGAGACCAAGACCGTTCTGGAGAACGTCCAGGACGGCGTCAAGGAGATCAAGGGCAAGCTGGACCGGTTCAACGCCATCGCCGAGGAGATGGCCACGAACTACACCGACGAGCTGATGGCGGAGATGGGCGAGCTGCAGGACCAGCTCGACCACGCGAACGCCTGGGAACTCGACTCGCAGCTCGAACAGGCCATGGACGCGCTGGGCTGCCCGCCCGGCGACTGGCCGATCGTGAACCTCTCCGGTGGCGAGAAGCGCCGCGTGGCGCTGTGCAAGCTGCTCCTCGAAGCCCCCGACCTGCTGCTCCTCGACGAGCCGACCAACCACCTCGACGCGGAGAGCGTCCAGTGGCTGGAACAGCACCTGGAGAAGTACGCGGGCACCGTCGTCGCGGTCACCCACGACCGGTACTTCCTGAACAACGTCGCCCAGTGGATCTGCGAGGTCGACCGCGGTCGCCTGCACCCCTACGAGGGCAACTACTCCACCTACCTGGACACCAAGGCCACCCGCCTGAAGGTCGAAGGGCAGAAGGACGCCAAGCGGCAGAAGCGGCTCAAGGACGAACTCGAGTGGGTCCGCTCCAACGCGAAGGGCCGGCAGGCCAAGAGCAAGGCGCGACTGGCCCGCTACGAGGAGATGGCCGCCGAGGCGGACAAGATGCGGAAGCTGGACTTCGAGGAGATCCAGATCCCGCCGGGTCCGCGCCTGGGCAGCGTCGTGATCGAGGTCGAGCACCTCAGCAAGGCGTTCGACGACAAGCTGCTGATGGACGACCTGTCCTTCACGCTGCCGCGCAACGGCATCGTCGGCATCATCGGTCCGAACGGCGCGGGCAAGACCACGCTGTTCAAGATGCTGATCGACGCCGAGACGCCCGACACCGGCAACATCAAGGTCGGCGAGACCGTCAAGGTCTCCTACGTCGACCAGTCGCGCGGCGGCCTGGACCCGAAGAAGAACCTGTGGGAGGTCGTCTCCGACGGCCTGGACTACATCAAGGTCGGCAACGTCGAGGTCCCGTCCCGGGCCTACGTCAGCGCCTTCGGCTTCAAGGGTCCTGACCAGCAGAAGCCCACCGGGGTGCTCTCCGGCGGTGAGCGCAACCGGCTCAACCTGGCGCTGACGCTCAAGCAGGGCGGCAACCTGCTGCTGCTCGACGAACCGACCAACGACCTCGACGTCGAGACCCTGTCCAGCCTGGAGAACGCGCTCCTGGAGTTCCCGGGCTGCGCCGTGGTCGTCTCGCACGACCGCTGGTTCCTGGACCGGGTCGCCACGCACATCCTCGCCTACGAGGGTGACTCGAAGTGGTTCTGGTTCGAGGGCAACTTCGAGTCGTACGAGAAGAACAAGGTCGAGCGCCTGGGCGCCGACGCGGCCCGGCCGCATCGCGCGACCTACAAGAAGCTCAAGCGCAACTGATCCACCCGATCGGTTCGGCGCGGCCGACGGCCTGTCGCATTCCCCATGCGGCAGGCCGTCGGCGACACCGGGCCGGGCCGGTCGGTCGGCAATCACAGAGAAGAGGCTGGACACGTGGCCAGGCACATCTATCACGCGGCGGTTCGGTGGTCCGACATGGACGCCTACCGGCACGTCAACAATGTGCAATACCTCCGCTATCTGGAGGAGGCGCGCGTGGACATGATGTTCACCCTCGGGCAGCGCGAGGGGGCCAAGACGCTCTCCGAGGGCGTGGTGATCGCCCGCCACGAGATCGACTACAAACGCCCGCTGGTGTGGCGCGCCGAACCGGTGCGGGTGGAGACGTGGGTGACCCGGATCGGGGCCGCCCGGCTCACCCTGGCCTACGAGATCAGGGACGACGAGCAGGTGTACGCCACGGCGCTGTCCGTGCTCGTGCCCTATTCGCTGGTCGAGCAGCGTCCCCGGCGGCTGACCGAGGAGGAGCGGGCCTACCTGGACCGCTTCCTCGAACCGCAGGGCGAGTCGGCGGGGCGGTCGGCCCGCGCATGAGCGTGCTGCGACTCGCCGACCCGGCCGCCGCCGCGGACCTGGGCGGCTACCTGAGCCGACTGCTGCGCTACGACCGCGGCGCGGCGGTGCGGATACGGGCCGAGGGGATGGTGCTCGGTACGTTCGGGCATCCGCCGTTCGGTGCCGCCTCCTCGGGCGTGATCACGTTGCGGGCGAGCGAGTTGGCCGAATCCGCGACGGTGGACGCGACCGTGTCCGCCGGACAACTCCTCGACGCGATCGCGGACGACGCGAGCGTGCCGCTCCCGCCGTCGGTGACCGGTCCGGGATGGGCCGGCCTGCTGCCCCCGCGCACCGGGTGGGAGCACGTCGCCGACCTCGCGGTACCCGACTTGGCCCGCGAAGTGGCCGCCGGTGTCGCCGAGTTCCGGGCCAGGACCGAGCCGGGCATGCCGCGTGCCGAGTTCGAGCGGGTCGCGGCCGGGATCTGGACCCGACCGATGGCCGGCCGACTGCCGCTGCGGGCCGCGCACGCCGCGCAGTCCTTCGGCTTCCTGGGCCCGCCGGACGCCGATGCCCGGGCCGAGGTGCTGCGCACCGGCGCCTGGCTGCGCCTGGAGGCCCGCTACGGGTCGGTATCGGTCCGGCGCGAGGACGCCCCGGGCCTGCTGTTCGCCCGCTGACCGCCCCGAAAACGCCGCCCTCGTCGAGCCGCCGCGGTCGACTCGTCGGGAGCGAGGTGGTGGTCAGGGAATGGTCGACCACCACGCCGCGGTGTTCGGCGGGAGGGTCAGGTCGCCGGTCCCGGTGTGCTCCACCGGTCCCGGGGCCGGCAGCAGCGGGCCGGCCCCGGGGACGCGGGCCGGGGCCTTGCCCATGTTCACCGCGCAGCCGAAGCCGGGGGCACGGGTGAAGGCCGGTACGTCCGGCGGGAGTTCGTCCCCGGCCCAGGTCAGGCCGCCGCCGGCCGCGCGGGTGCCGAGGGCCGGGTGGGTCCGGCGGATGCGCAGGGCGGTGCGGCACAGCGCGAGGGTGGAGTCCGGGTCGTGCCGCTGGGCCGCGACGGTCAGCTCCGCCCAGGACGCGGGCTGGGGCAACCAGGCGGCCTCCCCCGAGGTGAAGTCGAACGGCGCCGCCTCGCCCGCCCACGGGAGCGGCACGCGGCACCCGTCCCGGCCGTGCACCCGACCCTCCGAGTGCGCGAACACCGGGTCCCGGCGCAGCTCGTCGGGCAGGTCCTCGACCTCGGGCAGGCCCAACTCGTCGCCCTGGTACAGGTAGGCCGCGCCGGGCAGGGCGAGTTCGAGCAGCAGCGCCGCCCGGGCCCGGGCGAGGCCGAGGGCCCCGCCGCCGAACCGGGTCACCGGCCGCACCACGTCGTGGTTGGCCAGTACCCACGTCGGCGCCGCGCCCACCGCGGCGGTGGCGGCCAGGGCGTCGTCGATCGCCGCGCGCAGCCGGACCGGGTCCCAACCGGCGAGCAGGAAGGGGAAGTCGAACGCCTGGTGCAGCTCGCCGGGACGCAGGTAGGCGGCCGACCGCTCGGCCCGGGGCAGCCACGCCTCGGCCACCGCGATCCGCCCGCGCCGCCCGCCGCCGGTGTCCACGTCGGCGTACGAGTCGAGCAGCCGACGCCATGTGCGGTAGACGTCGTGCACCTCGGGCTGGTC
Organism: Embleya australiensis; assembly: GCF_051903075.1. Taxonomy (NCBI): domain Bacteria; kingdom Bacillati; phylum Actinomycetota; class Actinomycetes; order Kitasatosporales; family Streptomycetaceae; genus Embleya; species Embleya australiensis. The sequence continues at coordinate 2,568,130 of NZ_CP182422.1, read as the reverse complement.
CCAGTACGGCAGCCGGTGCCGCAGCCGACCCTCCCACCCCTGCGGCACGCCCGGCGGTACGTCCGGCAGGCCGAGCGCCTTGACCAGACCGTGCGCGACATCGATCCGGAAGCCGTCCACGCCGCGGTCCAGCCAAAAGCGCAGGATCGACAGATACTCGCAACGCACTTCGAGGTTGCGCCAGTTCAGGTCGGGCTGCGCCGGTGAGTACAGGTGCAGATACCACTGGCCGGGACGGCCGTCGGCCTCGGTGATCCGGGTCCACGCGGGGCCGCCGAACTGGGATCGCCAGTTGTTCGGCGGCTCGTCCCCGCCGGTGCCCCGGCCGTCGCGGAAGAGGTAGCGGGAGCGTTCGACCGAGCCCGGGGGCGAGGCGAGCGCGGCGGCGAACCACGCGCTGTCCCGCGAGGTGTGATTCGGGACCACGTCCACCAGGACCGCCAGGCCGAGTTCGTGAGCCCGCGCGAACACCCGGTCCGCGTCGGCGAGGGTGCCGAACAGGGGGTCCACCTCGCGCGGATCGGCGACGTCGTAGCCGGCGTCGACCATCGGCGACCGATAGAAGGGGCTCAGCCAGATCGCGTCGACGCCCAGGTCGCGGAGGTACGGCAGGCGCGCGAAGAGCCCGGGCAGATCGCCGACCCCGTCCCCGTCGCCGTCCGCGAAGCTGCGCGGATAGACCTGGTAGAAGACCGCGTCGTGCCACCACCCGCGTACCATCGGCCGCCTCCGTCGGATCGCTCCCGGTGTGGCTGTCGCCCCGGTCCGCCCGCCGTCGGTCGCCGCGTCAGTCGAGCCGGTTGACCATCGACTGCGCGGCGTAGACCAGGTATTCCCAGAGGGTGCTCTCCTGCTCGGCCGGCAGCGCGATCTCGTCGACCGCCGCGCGCATGTGCCGCAACCACGCGTCGCGCGCCTCCTCGGTCACGGCGAACGGCGCGTGCCGCATCCGCAGCCGCGGGTGGCCGCGTTGTTCGCTGTAGGTGCGAGGGCCGCCCCAGTATTGGACGAGGAACATCCGCAGCCGGTCCTCGGCTCCGTCCAGGTCCTCCTCCGGATACATCGGCCGCAGCAGGGGATCCTCGCGCACACCCTGATAGAAGCGGTGCACGAGTTTGGCGAACGTCTCCTCGCCGCCCACGGCTTCGTAGAGACTCGGTTCCGGCGCCGGCATCTGGGTCACCGTTCCATCCTCTCAGATGGGCCCGCGACCCGGAGGCCCCCGGTATCAGCGTTCCGCGGCGCGGGCGATGCCCCGGCGCATGCCGCCGAAGACGATGCCGTGGAAGGGGAACACGGCCCACCAGTACGCGTGCCCGAACAGTCCCCGGGGATGGAACAGCGCACGCTGGCGGTAGTGCGCGGTGCCGTCGCGGTCGGTGACGCTGAACTCCAGCCAGGCCAGGCCCGGCAGGCGCATCTCGGCGCGCAGGCGGAGCAGCCGGCCCGGCACCACCTCCTCCACCCGCCAGAAGTCGAGCGAGTCGCCGACGCGGAGCCGGTGCGGATCACGGCGTCCCCGGCGCAGTCCGACCCCGCCCACGATCCGGTCCAGGGCGCCGCGCACGGACCAGGCGAGCGGCCACGAGTACCAGCCGTTGGCGCCGCCGATGCCCTCGATCACCCGCCACACCGCCGCCGGCGACGCGGCCGGCTCCGCCTCGCGGACGTCCTCGTACAGCGTGCCGCCGGACCAGTCCGGGTCGGTGGGCAGCGGATCGCTGGGGGCCCCGGCGGTGGCCGCCGAGGACCAGCGGGTGGCCACGTCGGCGTCGCGGATCCGGGCCAGCGCCAGTTCGAGGGCCCGGTCGAAGCCGATCAGGCCCTCCGGCGGGTCGGGGACGTAGCGGGCGATGTCGTGCTCGTGGCAGACCACCTCGCTGCGCAGCGACTCCACCAGCGGTCGGGCCAGGGCTCCGGGTACGGGGGTGATCAGGCCCACCCAGTGGCTGGACAACCAGGGCGAGAGCATCGGCACCGGCAACACCCGGCGGCGACGCAGTCCGGCCACGGCCGCGTAGCGCTGCATCATGCGCTCGTAGGTGAGCACGTCCGGGCCGCCGATGTCGAAGGCGCGGTTCACGTCCGGGGGCAGCGTGGCGCAGCCGACCAGGTAGCGCAGTACGTCGCGAACGGCGATCGGCTGGATCCGGGAGGTGACCCAGCGCGGGGTGACCATCACCGGCAGCCGCTCGGTCAGGTAGCGCAACATCTCGAAGGACGCCGAGCCCGAGCCGATGATCACCGCCGCGCGCAGCACGGCGGTGGGCACCGCGCCGGCGAGCAGGATCTCGCCCACCTCGGCGCGCGAACGCAGGTGCGGGGAGGAGTCGCGGGCCGAGGAACCGGCGGCCGGGCCCAGGCCGCCGAGATAGACGAGCCGGCCCACGCCCGCGTCCTCGGCCGCCTCGGCGAACACGCGCGCGGTCTCGCGGTCGGTGTCGGCGAAGCGCGGTCCGCTGCCGAGCGCGTGGATCAGGTAGTAGGCCACGTCGACGCCGTCGAGGGCGCTGCGCACCGCGGCCGAATCGAGCGCGTCGGCGCGCACGATCTCCACTTGGTCCGCCCACGGGTGGTCGCGCAGCTTGGCCGGGGTCCGGGCCATGCAGCGCACCCGATGGCCGGCGGCGAGCAGCTCGGTCACCAGCCGGCCGCCCAGATAGCCGGTGGATCCGGTGACCAGGCACAGGGGAGCGTTCACCCGACCCAGTCTCGGCGACGCGGCAGCCATAACAACGGGAGACGCGCCACGGGTAGCCCGAATGGTCCCGCGCCTCGCGCCCCGCGAGCCGCAGATGGCCGGCCCGCCCCCCACCTCCGCCGGCGCGGGCGGCAAGCGCTCCGGCGACGCCGGGCACGAGAACGCGCGGCCCGATCCGAGGCAACCCAGGACCAAGCGGCGTCGCCGCCATGGGCGGCGGGGGTCCGCCCAGCACACGGGTGGGGTCGGGCACGCGGAGTCGGGATCAGGACGCGCCAGGCGCCTGCGGCACGGGCGGCCGGGTTCACCCACACCGGGGGCCAGGGCACGCGGCGCCGGGATCAGGCCACGCGGCGCCGGAATCAGGGCGCCCCGGGGCCTGCGGCGTCGCCGGCACGGGTGGCGGGCCCGCCCACAACCCGGGTGGGCCGCAGGCAGGCGGGGCCAGGTCAGGGGCCCGGGGGCCTGCTGCGTTGCCGGCACGGGTGGGCGGGTTCACCCACGACACGGGTGGGTCCCGGGCAGGCGGGGCCGGGATCAGGGTGCCCCCGGGGCCTGCGGCGTGGGGGGTGTAGGTGGCGGGTTGACCGGGACCGGGGCCGGTTCGGCCTGGGGGGTCGGGGCGCCCGGGTCCTCGGTGGGGGGCGTGGCGCTGGCGATCGGTTCGCTGATGCGGATGCCCGCGTCGTCGAACGCGCGCTTGACCCGCCCCCGCAACTCGCGCGCGACCGGCAGTTCCTGGCCCGGCATGGTTTTGATCTGCACCTGGAGCACCACCGCGTCGGCCGTCACCGCCTCCATCCCGACCACCGTCGCCGAGCCCCAGACCCGCTCGTTCCACGGCTCCACGTCGGCCAGTGCCTCGGCGGTGGAGGTGATCACCGCGCGGACCTTGTCCACGTCCTCGTGGTAGCCGACCTGCACGTCCACCTTGGCGGTGCCCCAGCCCTGGCTCTTGTTGCCGATCCGCTTGATCTCGCCGTTGCGGATGTACCAGACGGTGCCGTCGACGTCGCGCAGCTTGGTGATCCGCAGGCCCACCTCGACCACGGTGCCGGTGGCCGGACCGGCGTCGACCAGGTCGCCCACGCCGTACTGGTCCTCCAGGATCATGAACATCCCGGACAGGAAGTCGGTCACCAGGTTGCGCGCGCCGAAGCCGAGCGCGATGCCGGCGATGCCCGCGCTGGCGAGGAGCGGCGCGAGGTTGACCTTGAACTCGCCGAGCACCATCAGCCCGGCGATGCCCAGGATCACGAACGACGCGGTGCTGCGCAGCACCGAGCCCACCGTCTCGGCACGCTGGCGGCGGCGCTCGGCGTTGAGCAGGAAGCCGGTGACCGGCCGCCCGCTGCTGTCCGTGCCGCTGTTGGCCATCCGGCCGACCAGCTGGGTGATCAGCTTTCGGGTCACCGCCCGCAGGATCAGCGCGACCAGGATGATCACGAGGATCCGGATCGGCGTCACCACGAGGGACTCGCCGTGCCGATCGAACCACGACGACACCTTGCCGTTGCCTGCGGCGGCGTCGAGGGACAACTGGACTCCGGGGACGAGCGCGGACACGTACGAGACCTTTCGGACGACGAGCGGGGGACCATCTCCCCGCGACCGGGGACCCGCGTCCCACAGTAGTCACGAGGCCGAGGGCACTCGTGCGTTACCTCTCCTTCGCGCCTTTCGTCGTTGATCACCGTTATGTCACCGATCCCCACCTTCGTCGATCTTGTTCCCGAGGCTCCGCCCGAGCCCGGACCCGGCGGCCGCGGACCCGGGCCCGTCCGGGTCGAGGCCGGTGTGCGCGGCCAGGAAGGAGAGTGTGTCCGCGGTCAGTTCGACCGTGCGGGTGACCGAGCGGGCCGCGTGCCCCACCTCTGCCTCGGCCCGCAGCAGCACCGGGCGCCCGCTCGTGGTCGCGTGTTGCAGGGCCGCGCACATCTTGCGCGCGTGCAGCGGATCCACCCGGCTGTCCCCGTCGAACACGGTGAACAGCACCGCCGGATACGCCACGCCCGGGCGCACGTGGTGATAGGGCGAGTAGCCCAGCAGCCAGTGCAGTTCCTCCGCCACCTCGGCGGTGCCGTACTCGTCGGACCACAACCGCCCCAGGCCGAAGCGCTCGTAGCGGACCATGTCGAGCAGCGGCATCGAGCAGGCCACGGCCGCGTACAACTCGGGCCGCTGGGTGAGCGCGGCGCCGACGAGCAGTCCGCCGTTGGAGCCGCCGGACGCGGCGAGCCGGTCGGGCGTGGTCCACCCGCGGGCGACCAGGTGCTCCGCGGCGGCGTGGAAGTCGTCGAACACGTGTTGCTTGTGCCCCCGCATGCCCGCCCGATGCCACTGCTCGCCCTCCTCGCCGCCGCCGCGCAGGTTGGCGATCGCGTACACCCCGCCGGCCTCCACCCAGGCGAGCACACCCGCCGAGTAGGCGGGGCCGAGTGAGATGCCGAAGCCGCCATACCCGTAGAGCACGGTGGGCCGGGGGCGGTCCGGTTCGGCGGTCGGCGCGATCACGAACACGCGCACGGTGGTGCCGTCGGCCGAGCGGTACGTCTCCTGGCGCACGTGTACGTCGGGCAGCGTCGCGGTGCCGGGCGCGGTGGCCCAGGTGTCGATCGCCCCGGTACGCGCGTCGTAGCGCAACACGGCCGACGGGGCGTTGTAGTCCGACCAGCCGAACCACGCCTCGTGTCCGCCCTCGGGGTGTTCGGCGAGGCCGCCGATGGATCCGGGCGAGCCGCCGGGCATGCTCGGCCGGGCCGACAATCGCCCGTCGGCCAGGTCGTACGCGGCCAGTTCGCCCACCGCGTGCCGGGTCCGAGCGACCAGCAGGGTCGGTCGGGGCGCCTGCGGTCCGTCCAGGATCGCGAAGCCCGTCAGCACCGCGTCCGGCTCCTCGGCGACCAGATCGCGCCAGCCCTCGGGCCCGGGCGACGCCGGATCGGCCACGCACAGCCGGCCGCGCGGCGCGTCCAGGTCGGTGAACACGTACAGCCGCCCGTCGCGGCCCACCCGCACCCCGGTGAGCGCGTCCAGTCCCACGGTCACCGGTCGCAGTACCGGCCGCTCCGGCGAACCCGCGTGCAGATCGGCCAGCCACAGGTCGTTGCGCGGCGCGGTGCCCGAGGAGGAGGACACGTTCAGCCAGCGGCCGTCCCGACTGACCCCGACGCCGAAGTAGGTGCCCGGATCGGTGCCCGCGCCGAACACCTCCACGTCCTCGGCCGGATCCGTGCCGATCCGGTGCAGGTACACCCGGCGGTGGTGCTGCTCCTCACCCTCGGGCACCGCCTCCGGCGGCAGTCGGCGCACCAGGTAACACGCCTCGCCGCCGGGGAGCCAGGCGATCGAGGTGTCCCGCATCCGGTCGATCGGGCCCTCGATCCGGGTGCCGTCGGCGACGTCGAGCACGTACAGGCGCGACTCCTCGTCCCCACCGGTGGAGAGCAGATACGCCAGCCGGTCGCCCTCGTCGGAGGGCATCCACTGGTCGAGCGTGGTGGTGCCGCCGGGGTCGATCGCGATCGGATCCACCAACTCCCGCTCGCTCCCGTCCGGCTCGACCACGAACAACACACCGTGCTCGCGCCCCGGGTCGCGGCGGACCAGGAAGTGCCGCCCGCCGCGCCAACAGGGCAGCCCCATCGACCCGGTGGCGAGCAGTTCGTCCAGGCGCGCCCGCAGCCGATCGCGTCCGGCCAGATGGTCCACATGGGCGTGGAACCACTCGTCCTGCGCGGCCGACCAGGCGCGGGTGGCCGGCGCGTCCGGGTCCTCCAGAGCACGATAGGGATCCGGTACGGGGCGCCCGAACAGCACGTCGACCGTGTCGCCACGGGCGGCGGCGGGGGCGCGGGGGGTCTCGAGGGGGGCGTGTTCCGCGGGCTGCACAGAGCGCGTCATGGGCGCACCCTAGACGCCCGCGCCCGTCGCGCGTTCGGGCGATGCGGACGGTCACCGACCCACCACGCGCGGCCACTCGTGCAGGTGAACGCTATGTGACCTTGTCGATTCCTGGTAGCGCGTGGGGTATCCCGCCATGGACACTGGAGGCCGATCGTCCCCGGCGCGAGCCACGCGCTGTCGGCGTCACAGGGAGGCATACGTGCCGCATTCGCTGGTCCTCAACGCGTCGTACGAGCCCCTGTGCGTGGTGCCCGTTCGCCGCGCACTGATCCTCGTGCTGAACGACAAGGCAATGTGCCTGGAAGAGACAGGCACCATCCTGCACAGCGCCACCACCGAGATTCCCGTACCCAGTGTCATCAGACTGACCCGTTTCGTCCGAATCCCCTTTCGGGGCCAGGTCCCGCTCACCCGCCGCGCGCTGTTCGCCCGCGACGGAGGGCGTTGTGTCTATTGCGGAAGCGCCGCCACCAGCGTCGACCACGTCGTCCCCCGCAGCCGCGGCGGCCGGCACACGTGGGACAACGTGGTCTCGGCGTGTCGTCGCTGCAATCACGTCAAGAGCGACCGCTACATCGCCGAACTGGGCTGGCGAATGCCGCGCCCACCGGCCCAACCCACCGGCCTGGCATGGCGGATCCTCGGTACCGGGTTCCGCGATCCACGCTGGGAGCCCTACCTGGCGCCGTACGGTGCGCAGGAAGCGGGCTTCGACCATTTCGACCAGGTCGCGAGCGCCTAGACGGCGGCGGATTTCCTCAGGGGAGCCCGTCGCCGTTTGCGTTGGGGTGGGGCGCCGCGTTTCGCGGCGGCGCTGCGCTGCGACGGGTTCCCCGCCGCGCTTCGACGTGTGCCCGCGTCGCGGTCGGGTCCCGACACACCCGCTCGCGTACGCGGCGAACACGCCGACAGCCGGGCCGTTCGGGTGCGATGCTCGCGGGCATGGAGGAACCACGCGTATCGCAGTTGTCTCCCGAATTGGTCCGGCTCGCCTCCGCGTTCGGGGTGGCCACGGAGTACGAGGGGTGGCGCGGCGAGGCGGTGCACGCCGCGCCCGAGACGGTGATAGCGGTGCTCGGCGCACTCGGGGTGGACGCGTCGACGCCCGAGGCGGCTCGGGCCGCGCTGGCGGCGCAGGACGAGTCGCGCCGCACCCGGCTGCTGCCTCCGGTGCTGGTGCTGCGCGCGGGCCGCGCGGCCGGCTTCACGGTCAACGTGCCGGCGGGGCACCGGGTCGAGTTGTGGATCGAACTGGAGGACGGCGGGATCCGGCGCGACATCGGTCCCGGCCCGGGGTCCGGCCCGCAGGGTGACCCGATCGGGGCCCACCGCGTCCCCGCCGACCTGCCGCTGGGCTGGCACACCCTGCACGCGCGCTGCTCGCCCGAGCCGGAGGAGTCGCTGGGATCGGGCGGCGTGCCGAGCGCGAACGGCGAGGGGGTGTATGCGTCGTGCGCGATCGCGATCACCCCGACCGTGCTGCCCGTGCCGGCGGAGCGGGCGTGGGGCTACATGGTCCAGCTCTATTCGCTGCCCTCGCGCCGCTCGTGGGGCATCGGCGACCTGGCCGACCTGGCAGATCTGGCCACGTGGTCGGCGCGGGCGCAGGGGGCCGGGTTCGTACTGGTCAATCCGCTGCACGCGGCCTCGCCGGTGCCGCCGGTGGAGGCCTCGCCGTATCTGCCGGTGAGCCGTCGTTTTCCGGATCCGATGTACGTGCGGGTCGAGGCGGTGCCCGAGTTCGCGTATCTGAGCCCGGTCGAGCGGGCGGTCGCCGAGGAGTTGCGGGCCTCGGCGGGCGACGGGTCGGACGGCGCGGATCGGCTGGACCGGGACGCGGTCCGCACGGCCAAGCGGGCCGCGCTCGCGCTGGTGCACAAGGTGCCGCGGAGCCTGGGGCGCGACGCCGACTACCGGGCGTTCATCGCGCGTGAGGGCCAGTGGCTGACCGACTTCGCCACCTGGTGTGCGCTGGTCGAGGAGTACGGCCCGACCTGGCGCGATTGGCCCGAGGAGTTGCACGACCCGGACTCGGCCGAGGTCGCCGCGGCGCGCGAACGGCTGGCCGGGACGGTCGACTTCCACCGCTGGACCCAGTGGGTGCTGGCCGATCAGCTGCGCGCCGCGCAGGAGGCCGCGACCCGGGCGGGCATGCCGGTGGGCGTGGTGCACGACCTCGCGGTGGGCGTGCACCCCGACGGGGCGGACGCGTGGGTGCTCGGCTCGGCCCGGGGCGGTGGGGTGCTGGCGCTCGGGGCGACGGGCGGGGCGCCGCCGGACGCGATGAACCAGATCGGGCAGGACTGGAACCAGCCGCCGTGGCATCCGCAGCGGTTGGCCGAGGCGGGCTATGCGCCGTACCGGGAACTGCTGCGCGCGGTCTTTCGGCACGCGGGCGCGGTGCGGGTGGACCACGTGCTCGGGCTGTTCCGGTTCTGGTGGGTGCCGAAGGGCAACAGCCCCGCCGAGGGCGCCTATGTGCGCTACGACCACGAGGCGATGGTCGGCATCCTGGCCCTGGAGGCGCATCGGGCGGGCGCGGTGGTGATCGGCGAGGACCTGGGCACGGTGGAGCCGTGGGTGCGTACGTACCTCGCCGAGCGCGGGATCCTGGGCACCTCGGTGTTGTGGTTCGAGCGCGACGACAAGGGCCGGCCGCTGTCGCCCGAGCAGTGGCGGGCGAGTTCGCTGGCCACGGTGACCACGCACGATCTGCCGCCCACCGCGGCCCGGCTCGCGGGGGAGCACATCGACCTGTGGGAGCGGCTGCACCTGCTGGTGCGGGACGTGGAGGTGGAGCGGGCCGAGGACGTGGCCGACCGTGAGCAGTGGCTCGAACTGTTGCGCCGGCGCGGGTATCTGCGGCCGGGCGCGGGCGAGCGGGAGACGGTCGAGGCGCTGCATCGGCTGCTCGCGGCCACGCCGTGCCGGCTGCTGGGGGTGTGGCTGCCGGACGGGGTGGGCGATCGCCGGCCGCAGAACCTGCCGGGCACCTCGAACGAGTATCCGAACTGGCTGCTGCCGGTCGCCGACGGCGAGGGGCGGCGGGTCTGTCTGGAGGACCTGCCGGTGGATCCGCGCGCGGTGTCGCTGGCGCGGGCGTTGCGGGGGTGCTAGGCCCTGTCCGGGCGGGCGGGGGATGGGTCGCCGCCGTACGTGCGGAAGCCGCCGAGTGGGCGTGGGCCCGGTCGGCGGCTTCGGCGGAGGGTCAGCGCTTCTTTTTGATGATGTCCGGAAGCATCACGAGGCCCGCGATGACCACGAACGCCAGGATCGGGATGCCGACGAAGACGGCCAGCGTCGTGCCGAGGCCCATGCTTGCGCCGGGCTCGTCGCCGTCGTCGCGGATGTTCGCGAAGGCGGGCGTCGAGATCAGCGACATGAGCGTGACTACGGCCGATACGGCCCCGGCGCGAAGTGCGTTCCTGTTCACCACGGGGGTTACGGTACCGGGTCGGTGCGGTGGGGTGCGCACCGGGTTGACCCTTTCGGGGTGGGCCGACCTCCGGTCCGGTGGCCTCAAGCGCCGGCCGGGCTGCTTGGCCTCAAACGCCGGCCGGGCTGCTTGGCCTCAAGCGCCGGCCGGGCTGCTTGTGACTGGTGGGCTGGTTTTCGGTTCGGCCGGTGTTTGAGGACTACGGGTTGCAGGGCGGTCTGCCCCGGCTGGTGGGGTGTGGGGCGGCCCGGCCCGTGTTGGCGGGCCGCCGGGGTGTCTGCTTTTTGTTAGTGGGTGTCTCGGGCTTGGGCTCGGAGGCTTCGGGCTACGCCGTCTCGGCTTTCGAGGACCAGGCGGCGGAGGCCGGCCGGGTGGTCTGCGGAGGCCAGCCAGGCGTCTGTGCGGTTGAGGGTGTCTTCGGTGACCTGGAGGGTCGGGTAGAGGCCGATGACGATTTGTTGGGCGATTTCGTTGGTGCGGGTGGCCCAGACGTTGGCGATCGCGTCGAAGTAGCGTTCCGTGTAATCGGCGAGCAGGTCTCGCTGGGCGGGTTGGACGAAGCCGCCGATCACCGCTGCCTGGGTGGCGTTGGGGAGGGTGTCGGATTCGACCACCGCCGCCCATGCCGCGTCCTTGGCCTCGGTGGTCGGGCGGGCCGCGCGGGCCGCTTCCGCGTAGCGCCGGCCGGCCGCGGTGGAGTCGCGCTCCAGTTCGGCCAGTACATCGGCCTCGCTCGCCCCGCCGGTCGCGGACAGCCGCAGCAGCAGCGTCCAGCGCAGGTCCGGGTCGATCGCCAGGCCCTCGATCGTCTCGGTGCCGTCGAGCAGGCCGCGCAGGATCGCCAGGTGGTCCGGTCGTGCGGCCACCGTCGCCAGGCAGCGGGTCCAGGCCAGCTGGTGGTCGCTGCCCGGCTCGGCCGCCCGCAGGAACCGCTCCGCCGCGACCGCGAGTTCGGCCAGCGAGCGCTCGCGGTGCGCCGGGTTGACGTACAGCTCCAACGCGCTGGTGACCTGGCGCTGGAGCGACTGGACGATGTTGATGTCCCGCTCGCCGCCCGCGCCGGCCAGGACCAGCTTGAGGTAGTCGCTCGCCGCCATCTCCGCGTCGCGCGTCATGTCCCACGCCGCGGCCCAGCACAACGCGCGCGGCAGCGGCTCGACGAACTCGCCGATCGCCTCGGTGACGCAGGCCAGCGACTGCTCGTCGAGCCGGATCTTGGTGTACGTCAGGTCGTCGTCGTTGAGCAGCACCACGTCCGGCCGGGCGCGCCCGACCAGTTCCGCGACCTCGGTGCGCGCGCCGGCGATGTCCAGTTCCAGCCGGTGGGTGCGCACCAGGCCCGCGTCGGTGCGGTCGTAGAAGCCGATCGCGATGCGGTGCGAGCGCAGCGTCGGCCACGCCTCCGGGGCCTCCTGGAGCACCGCGAAGGAGGTGATCACGCCGTCCGGGCCGAGCGAGATCTCGGGCCGCAGCGTATTCACGCCTGCGGTCTCCAGCCACTCGCGCGACCACGCCTTCAGGTCCCGGCCGGAGGTCTGCTCCAGCGCGCCGAGCAGGTCGGCCAGCCGGCTGTTGCCCCACGCGTGCTTCTTGAAGTAGGCCCGCACACCGGCGAAGAAGTTCTCGCTGCCGACGTAGGCGACCAACTGCTTGAGCACCGAGGCGCCCTTGGCGTAGGTGATGCCGTCGAAGTTGACCTCGACGTCCTCCAGGTCCCGGATGTCGGCGAAGATCGGGTGGGTGGACGGCAGTTGGTCCTGCCGGTAGGCCCACGTCTTCATCTTGTTGCCGAACGTGGCCCACGCGTGCGACCAGCGGGTCACCTCGGCCTGGCAGCGCACCGACGCGTAGGTGGCGAACGACTCGTTCAGCCACAGGTCGTCCCACCACTGCATGGTGACCAGGTCGCCGAACCACATGTGCGCCAGTTCGTGCAGGATGGTCTCGGCCCGCGTCTCGTAGGACGCGTCGGTGACCTTGGAGCGGAAGACGTAGTCCTCCAGGATCGTCACGCAGCCCGCGTTCTCCATCGCGCCCGCGTTGTACTCCGGCACGAAGAGCTGGTCGTACTTCCCGAACGGGTACGGGAAGTCGAACTGGCCCAGGAAGTAGTCGAAGCCCTGCTTGGTGACGTCGAAGATGGCGTCCGCGTCCAGGTGCGGCGCGAGCGAGGAGCGGCAGTACACGCCGAGCGGCACCACGGTGCCGTCGGCGGCGGTGTAGCTGTCGTGGGCCGCGTGGTAGTGGCCCGCGACCAGCGCGGTGATGTAGGTGGAGATCCGCGGGGTCGGCTCGAACGCCCACACCGAGGCGCCGTCGGTGCCCGCCGTCGGCTCGGGGGTGGGCGAGCAGGAGACCACCCGCCACTCGCTCGGCGCGGTGATGGTGAACGCGAACGTGGCCTTGAGGTCGGGCTGTTCGAAGTTGGCGAACACCCGGCGGGCGTCGGCCACCTCGAACTGGGTGTAGAGGTAGGTCTTGCCGTCGACCGGGTCGACGAAGCGGTGCAGGCCCTCGCCGGTGTTCATGTAGGCGCAGGACGCCACCACGCGCAGCTCGTTGCTCTCGGCCAGGTCGGCGAGCGCGATCCGGCTGTCCGCGAACACCGCGTCGACGTCGAGCGCCTTGCCGTTGAGGGTGATCTCGTGCACCTCGGGGGCGATCAGATCGACGAAGGTCGCCGCGCCGGGCTCGGTACACCCGAACCGCACCACGGTCGTGGACGGGAACGTCGCCCCGGTGCCGGTCAGGTCGAGGGTGACGTCGTACGAGTCGACGGTGAGGATCCGGGCCCGCTCGCGGGCCTCGTCACGCGTCAGGTTGGTACCGGGCACGCTGCGCTCCTTGTGGGATGGGCGCCGCCGGGATGGGCGGCCGACGGACCGGACCCCGCCGCGGTCGGCGGCGGGGTCCGGGAGGGACTTCAGTTGCGCCGGTCGCGCCCGCGCGCTCGGAGGGCGCGGGCCACGTCGTCGCGGCATTCCAGGACCAGGCGGCGCAGGGCCGGCACCGGTTCGGCGGCGGCCAGCCAGTCGTCGGTGCGGCGCAACGTGTCGGGGTCGATCCGGCCCGACGGGTACAGGCCGACCACGATGCGCCGCGCGATCTCGATCGAGCGGTCCCGCCAGACCGGCGCCAGGGCGGCGAAGTAGCGGTCGACGTACGGCTCGGTCAGCTCCTCCTGGCCGGCGGTGGCGAAGCCGGCGATCACCGCGCCGAGTGTGGCGTTGGGCAATTCGTCGGTCTCCACCGCCAGGTGCCATGCCTCGGCCTTGGCCTCGGCGGTGGGCCGTGCGGCGCGGCACTCGATCGCGTGCCGCCGGCCCGCGGCGGTGCCGTCGCGGTCGAGTTCGGCGGCGATCTCGGGCTCGTCGGCGGCGCCGCCCGCGCACAGCGCGCGCAACATCGCCCAGCGCAGCTCGGTGTCCATGGCCAGCCCGGGGATCTCCTGTGCGCCGGACAACAGCTCGCGCAGGAAGGCGAGTTCGTCGGGCGTCGCGGAGGCCGAGGCCAGGCAGCGGGCCCAGGCCAGCTGGTGGTCGCCGCCGGCCGGCGCGGCCCGCAGCTCGTCGGCGGCGCCGCTCGCGAGCCGGTGCAGCGCCTCGGCCCGGAACTCCGGGTCGGTGTAGTGGTCCAGGCCGGTCTTGACCTGGGTGTGCAGCTTCTGCACCACGCCCACGTCGCTCTCCCGACCCGCGTGCCGCAGCACCAGGTCCAGGTAGTCGCGGGCGGACAGCTCGCCGTCGCGGGTCATGTCCCACGCCGCACCCCAGCACAGGGCGCGGGCCAGCGAGGACTCGATCGTGCCGAGCGAGTCGAGCAGCGCCCGCCACGACTCGGGGTCGAAGCGCACCTTCGCGTAGGTGAGGTCGTCGTCGTTGAGCAGGATCAGCGGGGTGCGGACACGGCCGACCAGCGCCGGTACATCGGTGCGCTCGCCGACCACGTCCACCTCGACCCGGGCGACGCGCTCGGCGCCGTCGTACAGGCCGATCGCGATCCGGTGCGGGCGCAGCGTCGGGAAGCCCGGCGCGGCCTCCTGGAGCACGGCGAAGGAGGTGATCACCCCGGCGGCGTCGGTCTCGATCTCCGGCCGCAGCGTATTGACGCCGGAGGTCTCCAGCCAGTCCGCCGACCACGACTTCAGGTCCCGGCCGGAGGTCTCCTCCAGGGCGGTGAGGAAGTCGGCGAGGGTGGTGTTGCCCCAGGCGTGCGTGCGGAAGTAGGACCGGGCGCCCGCGAAGAACTCGTCCTCGCCGACGTAGGCGACCAGCTGCTTGAGCACCGAGGCGCCCTTGGCGTAGGTGATCCCGTCGAAGTTGAGCTTGGCGTCCTCCAGGTCGTTGATCACCGCCACGATCGGGTGGGTGGTGGGCAACTGGTCCTGGCGATACGCCCAGTCCTTGCGGCGGGCGGCGAAGCTGGTCCAGGCGTCGGTCCAGCGGGTCGCCGCGCCCTGCGAGTAGGAGCCCATGAAGTCCGCGAAGGACTCCTTCAGCCACAGGTCGTCCCACCAGCGCGGGGTGACCAGGTCGCCGAACCACATGTGCGCCATCTCGTGCAGGAGCACGTTGGCGCGGCCCTCGTACGCGGAGTCGGTGACCTTGGAGCGGAAGACGTATTCCTCGGTGAAGGTGACCGCGCCCGGGTTCTCCATCGCGCCGAGGTTGTACTCGGGCACGAAGAGCTGGTCGTACTTCCCGAACGGGTAGGGGAAGTCGAACCGGTCGTGGAACAGGTCCAGGCCCTGCTTGGTGACCGCGAAGATCTCCTCGTGGTCGAACGACTCGGCCAGCGACGCGCGGCAGAAGCCGCCGAGCGGGACGACCAGGCCGGCGTCGCTCGTGTAGGTGTCGAAGACCGCGTGGTACGGACCGGCGACTATCGCGGTCAGGTAGGTGGAGATCCGCGGCGTCGGGGCGAAGTCCCAGCGGGCCACCCCCTCGCGGACCGGCTCCGGCTCCGGGGTGGTCGAGTTCGACACCACCCGCCAGTCGGCCGGCGCGGTGATCGAGAACCGGAACGAGGCCTTGAGGTCGGGCTGCTCGAAGTTGGCGAACACCCGGCGCGAGTCGGCCGGTTCGTACTGGGTGTAGAGGTAGATCCGATCGTCGACCGGGTCGACGAAGCGGTGCAGACCCTCGCCGGTGCGGCTGTAGGCGCAGGAGGCGAGTACGCGCAGTTCGTTGGCGCCCTCGACGAGGTCGGTCAGCAGCACGCGAGTGCCGTCGAAGACCTCGGCGGGATCGAGTACACGGCCGTTGAGCACGACCTCGTGTACTTCCGGGGCGAGCAGGTCCACGAACGTGGCCGCACCCGCCTCTCGGCATCCGAAACGGAGCACCGTCTCGGAGTGGAACGTCTCCGTGCTGTCGGTGCTGACGTCGAGCCTGACGTCGTAGTCCTCGACGCTCAGGATCCGGGCCCGCTCGCGGGCCTCCTCGCGGGTCAGGTTCCTGCCGGGCACTGGATCACTCCCTGGTTGGCTGCGGTCCCGGCGATCCTTTCACGGCGCGGGGGCGCCTGTCGGCCCGGTTGTTCGGGAATGGCGGACCGCGGTCGCCCGTTGCACAGTCGACGCCGGCCGTGCGGACGCCGGTATGTCCGAACCGCGCTTCGTCGTCGGCCGGGCGTACCGCATCGCGAACCAGGCGGCACCTTGCACGACCAGAGACTGTGCACGACCAGAGATCAGGACCGAGAGGAACCCCGCAGTGACCACCAAGGACAACGGCTCCGCCCGCGACGTCGCGCACTTCTGGTTCGACCCGCTGTGTCCGTGGGCCTGGATGACCTCGCGCTGGATGCTCGAGGTGGAGAAGATCCGCCCCGTGGACGTGCAGTGGCACGTGATGAGCCTGTCGGTGCTCAACAGCGGTCGGGACGACATACCCGAGGCGTACAAGGAGATGCTGGAGCGCGGCTGGGGCCCGGTGCGGGTGTGCATCGCCGCCGAGCAGCGCTTCGGCAACGAGGTACTGCTGCCGCTGTACACGGCGCTGGGCACCCGTCGGCACCCGGGCGGCGAGGAGTTCTCGCGCGAGATGATCGAGGCGGCGCTGACCGAGGCCGGGCTGCCCACCGATCTCGCCGACGCGGCCGACTCGACCGAGTACGACGAGGCGCTGATCAAGTCGCACCACGACGGCATGGACCGGGTGGGCATGGACGTCGGTACCCCGGTGATCAGCGTCAACGGCGTGTCCTTCTTCGGCCCGGTGGTGACCCCGGCGCCCAAGGGCGAGGACGCGGGCCGGCTGTGGGACGGTGTGGTGCTGGTCGCGGGCACCCCCGGCTTCTTCGAGATCAAGCGCACCCGGGACCAGGGGCCGATCTTCGACTGACGATCCGGCCGGGCCGGGATCGGCGGTTCGCACCGGCCGCCGGCGGTTTCGACTGACCGGATGAAACCTGTCGATTCCGGCTCGCCATCGACTACAAAGTAAAACAAAGCTAATTAATCTGGATAAATGACGGCTCCGGAACGCCAGAGCAGTGTGATCCACACCTCCCGAACCGGGCGGCCGGATCCGCGCACACCCAACGGCAACGCCCCCTACGCGTCGCGCATGCCCCGGTGGCGCGACCGCGCGCTGGCCGTGGGGCTGCGCGCGCTGGTCCCGCTGTGGCGGTTGGTGGGGCTGCGGACCGGCGCCGCCTCGCTGCGGCACTACCTGGTCGGCCGCGGCGCGCCGTTCGTGATCGACCCGGCCCTGCCGCTGCGGGCCAAGCCGTTTCGCCGCGCGGCGCTCACCCACTTCGAGGAGTGGTGGGCGCTCGCGGCGATCCGCTGGCACGACAGCGAGGGCACGGAGAGCGTCTTCGAGACCACCACGCACTGGCACGGGGTGCTCATCCGCCGTGCGGACGACATCGACTGGTGGCTGGCGATGCGCGGTCTGCAGTACCGGATCACCGGCCGGATCGAGGTGTTGCCCGGGAGGGCCGCGCTCCCGGGCTCGCCGGTGTTGCCCGACGTGCGGCTGGTGTACCGGGTCGAGGTGTACAAGGACTGGGGTTTCGACAAGGACAAGGACGAGTACGGGATGTCGTTCACCCCGCTCGCCCGTCTGCACGAGGTGGGCCTGGCCCGGGAGTTCCCGGTGACCGGACACAGCGGCGAACTGGTGTGGACCTCGAACGGTCCGACGGGCTGACCGGCGCGGCCGGCGGCGCGGGACCGCTCGGGCCGGTCGCGGGGGCGCTCGGGTCGGCGCTGGGGATCGTATCCGTGTCGCCGTACGCTCGGGGGAGGTCACCAGCGGCGAACGGCGAGGAGTCCGGCGGCATGAGCAAGGCTTACGACACGATCTACATCGACGGCGCGTGGACGGCGCCCTCGTCCACCGAGACCATCGACGTCGTCGACCCCAACACCGAACAGGTCGTGGCGACGGTGCCGCAGTGCACACCCGCCGACGTGGACCTGGCCGTGGCCGCGGCCAGGCGCGCCTTCCCCGGCTGGGCCGCCACCGCCCCGGCCGAGCGGGCCGCGCTGCTGACCAAGGCCCGGGACCTGCTCGCGGAGCGCACGGACGCGATGGCCGAGGTGATCACCGAGGACATGGGCGCGCCGGCGTGGCTGGCCTCGCGGGTGCAGGTCGGCCTGCCGCTGACGGTGCTCGCGAGCTACATCGCGCTCGCCGAGGAGTTTCCGTGGGAGGAGCAGGCCGGGACCTCGCTGGTGGTGCGCGAACCGGTCGGCGTGGTCGGCGCGATCACCCCATGGAACTACCCGCTGCACCAGATCACCAACAAGCTCGCCCCGGCGCTGATCGCGGGCTGCACCGTGGTGGTCAAGGCCAGCGAGGTGGCGCCGCAGGCCGCGCACCTGTTCTTCGAGATCCTGCACGACGCGGGTTTCCCGCCGGGTGTGGTGAACCTGGTCTCCGGCACCGGTCCGGTGGTGGGCGAGGCGATCGCGTCCCACCCGGACGTGGACATGGTCTCGTTCACCGGCTCGACCCGGGCCGGCACCCGGGTGTCGGAGCTGGCGTCGGCGACGGTCAAGCGGGTCGCGCTCGAACTCGGCGGCAAGTCCGCCAATGTGATCCTGCCGGGTACCGACCTGGACAAGGCGGTTCGGGCGGGCATCGACGGCGCGTTCCGCAACAGCGGTCAGACGTGCAGCGCGCTGACCCGGATGCTGGTGCACCGCGACGACCTGCCGCGCGCGGTCGAGCTGGCCACCGCCGCCGCCGAGGCGTCGGCACAGCGGCTCGGCCCGCTGGTCAACGCGACCCAGTTCGAGCGGGTGCGCGGCTACATCGCCAAGGGGCTGGCCGAGGGGGCGACGCTGGCCACGGGCGGTGCGGAGCTGCCCGAGGGGGTCGAGGTCGGCTACCACGTGCGGCCCACCGTGTTCACCGACGTGACCCCCGAGATGACCATCGCGCGCGAGGAGATCTTCGGGCCGGTGTTGTCGATCATGGCCTACGACACCGAGGAGGAGGCCGAGCGGATCGCCAACGACACCCGTACGGCCTGTCCGGTGCGGTGTGGGCGCCGACCCGGGAGGCGGCGGTGGCGTTCGCGCGCCGGCTGCGTACCGGGCAGGTGGAGATCAACGGCGGCGCGTTCAACCCGATCGCGCCGTTCGGCGGGTACAAGCAGTCGGGCAACGGGCGCGAACTGGGGCGCCACGGCCTGGAGGAGTACCTGGAGGTCAAGGCGCTGCAGTTCTGAGGCGCCGCGCTTGCGAAGCGCCGGAATTCCCGGGCGTTGCGGTAGCGGGGGGTCGTTTCGGTGGTGTTCGACAAAGTGCGGATCCGTACGTTGTCGGGCACCACTGTGACCGCTCGATGTCCGATTGGTTAAGTTCACAGGGTCCCGCAACACAAGAGTGTGGAGTCCGCTGTGAGCACTGCCCTTCTCGATGCGCGCCGCCCCGTTCTGGCCGACCTCGTCCCGGCCCGCGTCTTTCGCGGCGCGGCCGTTCGTGACGCCGCGCTGATCGTCGGCGCGTCCGCGTTCGTCGGCCTCGCCGCCCAGATCTCCGTCCCGGTGCCCGGTTCGCCGGTGCCGGTGACCGGCCAGACCTTCGCCGTCCTGCTCGCCGGCAGCGCGCTCGGCGCCTGGCGCGGGCTCGCCGCGATGGTGCTCTACCTGGGCCTGGGCGCGGCCGGGATGCCCTGGTTCGCGGAGGGCACCTCCGGGACCGGATTCCCGACCCTGGGCTACGTGTTCGGCATGGTGCTCGCGGCGGCCGCGGCCGGCTTCCTGGCCCAGCGCGGCACCGACCGCAGCCCGCTGCGCACCGCGGGCACGATGCTCCTCGGCAACGCGGTGATCTACGCGGCGGGCCTCACCTACCTCGCGCACGACCTGGGCATCTCGATGTCGCAGGCGTACGAGATCGGCATGCGCAACTACCTCCTCGGCGACGCGGTCAAGATCGCGCTGGCGATGGCGCTGCTGCCCAGCGCCTGGAAGCTGGTCGGCCGGCGCGGCTGACGCTTCGTCACTCGTTTCGGACGCCGGAAGTCGAAAGCCCGGACCCCGTTTCCCACACATGGGAATCGGGGTCCGGTTTTCTTTGGCGAAGCACGCCCGAAGACGCCTAACCTCGTGTCATGAGACCGGGGGCAAGCAAGCGCATCGCCGTCAGCGGGACCATCGTCGCCTTCCTCCTCGTGGCCGGCCTGGGCAACCAGTGGGTCTTCAAGGAGGCATGGAAGGAGAGCAGCGATCACGACAAGTGGTACACCACGCTGCTGCGCATCGTCGGCTATCCGCTGTGGGTCGTGGATCGGGACGAACTGGGCGACGAGTTCGGCGAGACCTTCACCACCCGCTACATCACCGCCGGATTCGTCGGCTTCGCGCTGCTGCTCGTGGCGGTCGCCGCGGTGCTCGCGCTCGGTGCGCGGGGTCTGGGCGAACGGTCCGGCGGGTTCACCGCGTTCGTCGTCGGCTGGTTCTCGCTGGTGTTCGGCGGCGCCGTGAACGGACTGACCGTGGTCGCCATCGCCAACGACGAGGAGGTGACCATTCCCGAGGGAGCCGGCTTCGACCGGGTCATGGCCAACGCACAGGCCGGGGCCTACTTCGGCGTCGTCCTCGGTTGGCTGGTCGGTCTGGCGGCGGTGGCCGCCTACCGGTCGGCGGCGAGCTTCGGGCCGCCCGCCTCGCCGCTGTCACCGGGTGGATACGGCCCGCCCTTCGGCTACGGCGCCCCGCCCGCCTCCGGCCACCCCGGCTACGGCGCGCAGTCGCCCTACGACGCGCCGACCACCATCCGTCCGGCCGGGCCGCCGCCCACCGCGCCGCCGCGGCCGACCGGTGCGCCGGACACGCCACCCGGTGGATACCGGCCCTGAGGGGACGTTCGGGACCGGGCCTGAGAGACTGCGCCCCATGCGCGTTTACCTCGGCTCCGACCATGCCGGCTACGACCTCAAGCAGCACCTCATCGCGTGGCTCGACGCCAACGGCCACGAGGCCGTCGACTGCGGCCCGGCCGTCCAGGCCGACTCCTACGACTACCCCGTGTACTGTCTGCGCGCCGGCGAGCGCGTCGCGGCCGACCCCGGCAGCCTGGGCGTGGTCCTCGGCGGCTCCGGCAACGGCGAGGCGATCGCGGCGAACAAGGTCAAGGGGGTGCGCTGCGCCCTGGTGTGGAGCGAGGAGACCGCGTCGCTGGCCCGCGAGCACAACAACGCGAACGTGATCTCGATGGGCGCGCGCATGCACACTCTCGACGACGCGACCAAGTTCCTCGAGGTCTTCGTGAACACCCCGTACAGCGAGGCCGAGCGGCACACCCGGCGGATCTCCATGCTGACCAAGTACGAGAACACCGGCGAGCTGCCGGCCCTGCCGTAGCCCGCGCCCCTTACCCCGCACCTCCCGCCGCCCCCGATCGGTCCGTCCGGTCGGGGGCGGCCGCGTGTCGGTGCGGGTCGGTAGCGTGGAGCGCGACACACCGCCCGTGTCCCCATCCGTCGCAGAGCTGGAGGCCGCGTGCCCGAGGGCCACACCATTCACCGTCTCGCCGCCGAGCACCGGGAGCGTTTCGCCGACGTGCCGCTGCGGCTGAGCAGTCCGCAGGGGCGCTTCGCGGAGAGCGCCGCGCTGCTCGACGGGGAGCGTCTGGTGGATACCGACGCGCACGGGAAGCACCTGTTCCTGGAGTTCCCCGGCGAGCGCTTCGTGCATGTGCACCTGGGCCTCTACGGACAGTTCTCCTTCGGCGAGGGCGAGAAGTTGCCGGAGCCGGTCGGCCAGGTCCGGCTGCGGATGGCCGCGAAGGTGCCCGGCGGGGCGAGCTGGGCCGATCTGCGCGGACCGACCGCGTGCCGGCTCCTGGAGCGGGCCGAGAAGGACGCGGTGCACGCCCGGCTCGGCCCCGATCCGCTGCGCGAGGACGCCGACCCGGCCGCGGCCTGGCGGCGCATCGAGCGCAGCGCGAAGCCGATCGGCGCGCTGCTGATGGAGCAGGACGTGCTCGCCGGTGTGGGCAACGTCTACCGCGCCGAGGTGCTGTTCCGCTTCGGGGTGGACCCCAAGCTGCCGGGCAAACGGCTGGCGCGGGCCACCTGGGACGCGATGTGGGCCGACCTGGTGCTGCTGATGCACGAGGGTGTGCGGCTGGGCCGGATCGACACGGTGCGGCCCGAGCACACTCCCGAGGCGATGGGTCGCGAGCCGCGCAAGGACGACCACGGCGGCGAGGTGTACGTCTACCGGCGCACCGACGCGCCCTGCCTGATCTGTGAAACCCCGGTGCGGACCGCCGAGTTGGTCGGGCGGAATCTGTTCTGGTGCCCCACCTGCCAGCCGTCGGCGTAACCTCCGGTTGGTTCCCGTTCGGTAGTGTCGCGGGGTGGCCGCGCCGACGAGCAGGATGAACCGGGCAAGCCGGACGGGGAGGCGGGCGGCGCTGGCCCGCCGGGGCCGGCGGATCGTGGCCTGGCTGCGGCATCGGGTGTTCCCCTCCGACCGCTTCGCGCTGGCCGTTCTGCTGGTCGCGGTCACCGCGTGCGGGCTGCTCTCCGATCTGAACGGCGACTGGTTCCCGGCGACCGCACCCGTGCTGCCGATCCTGGTCGGCGGCCTGGTGCTGCGCATGCCCAGCCTGCTGCTGCTCTACGCGGCGACCGCCGGGGTGCTGGTCGCGGAGGACCGGGTGCACGACCCCGACGAGGTCACCGCCGGCTCCGTCCTGGTGGTCGCGGCGGTCGCCGGCATCGTGTTGCTGATGGCCCGGATGCGGACCCGGCTGGGCGTGCAGTGGACGCGCGGCGAGTCGATGTTGTTCGATTTGCGCGACCGGTTGCGGGCGCAGGGCGAGATGCCGGTGTTGCCGCCGCAGTGGCACACCGAGGTGGTGTTGCGGCCGGCCGGCGGGCAGTCGTTCTCCGGCGACTTCCTGGTCGCCGCCCGCAGTTCGACCGGTGGGCGGGTGCTCGAAGTGGTGCTCGTCGACGTCTCCGGCAAGGGGCTGGCGGCGGGGACGCGGGCACTGATGCTCTCCGGTGCGTTCGGCGGGCTGCTCGGGTCGCTGCCGCCGCACGGATTCCTGCCGGCCGCCAACGACTACCTGCTCCGCCAGGAATGGGCCGAGGGCTTCGCGACGGCGGTGCACGTGGTGCTCGACCTGCAGTCGGGCGAGTACGAGTTGTTGTCGGCGGGCCACCCGCCGGGTGTGCACTGGATCGCCGGGACCGGGCGGTGGCGGGTGGTCGAGGCGGTCGGCCCGCTCCTGGGCGTGCTCGACGACGCCACGTTCGAGGGGGCGCGCGGCCGACTGGACCACGGCGACGCGCTGCTGTTGTTCACCGACGGCATGGTGGAACTGCCCGGCGAGGACATCGCCACCGGCATCGACCGGTTCCTGGGCGAGGCGGAGCGGCTGGTCCGGGACGACTTCCACGACGCGGCGCGGCGGATCGTGGCGGCGGCCGGGCGCAACGTGGGCGACGACCGCGCGGTGGTGCTGCTGCGCCGCCGCTGAGCCGGGCCGCGGTCAGTGCGTACGCGGCCGCGCGGGCAGCGCCAGGGCGGTCAGTTCGGCCGGGGTCCGGGGCAGCGTGCCGGGCGGGGCCACCCCGTGCGCGATCAATACCGCGGCCACTGCGTGCGCCCAAGTCGGCCGCAGGCTCGCGGCGGCCAGCAGCGTGGTGTCCGCGAGCAGCTCCGCGGCCGGCCCGGTGTGCAGCCGCCCGTCGGCGAGCACGGCCGCGTCGTCGGCCCAGCGCAGCGCCAGGTCCACGTCGTGGGTGGCCATCACCACCGTCGTCCCGGCGGCACGCAGCTCGGCGAGCGTGTCGAGCAGCGCCTCCTGACCGGCCGGATCCAGGCCCGCCGTCGGCTCGTCCAGGACCAGCACCTGCGGCCGCATGGCGATCGCGCCGGCGATCGCGACCCGCTTGCGCTGCCCGAAGGACAGCAGGTGCACCGGCCGCTCGGCCAGGTCGGCGATGCCCAGCGCGGCCAACGCCTCGGCCACCCGTGAGCGCACCTCGTCCGGCGCGAGCCCGAGGTTCAGCGGCCCGAACGAGACGTCCTGGGCCACCGACGCGGAGAACAGCTGGTCGTCGGGATCCTGCACGACCAGCTGCACCACCCGGCGCAGTTCGGCAAGTCCCTTGCGGTCGTGCCGAATCGGCGTACCGTGCAGCTCCACCCGACCCGAACCCGGCACCAGGCCACCGGTCAACAGCCGCAGCAGCGTGGTCTTGCCGCTGCCGTTCGGCCCGAGCAGGGCCAGCGCCCGGCCCGCCGGGACGGCCAGGGACAACCCGCTCAGCACCGGCGGCCCGTCCTCGTAGGCGTAGCCGACCTCTCGTACCCGCAGCGGAATCACGGCATCACCGATCCCAGAAGAAGAGTGGCGACGACGACCGCCGCCACGAGGAACACGGACCCGGCCATGAAGCCGCGCGAGACGGGCACCTCGTCCACGAGCACCCGCAACCGCCCGTCGTAGCCGCGCCCGGCCAGCCCTTCCTCCAGCCGCCGGGCCCGCGCGAAGGCGTGCACGAACACCGCCGACCCGAGCCCGGCCACCGAGCGCCACCGGGCCCGCCGGGTGCGATGCCCGAGCCGCCCGGCCTGGGCCTGGTTGATCCGGGCGGTGGTGTCGTAGAGCAGGAACAACATCCGGTACATCACCGCCGCCACGTCCACCACGGCCGCCGGCACACCCACCCGGGTCAGCCGGGGCAGGACGTCCGACAGCGGCGTGGTGAACGCGAACAACAACATCGCCAACCCGGCCGCACCGGAGCGGGCCACCAACTCGCCCGCGTGGCGCGGCCCGTCCGGCGCCCAGCCGACGCCGTCCGCACGGATCGACACGAGCAGGGTCAGCGCGCCGGTCACCGCGAATCCCAGCGGCGCGCGGGCCGCCCGCCACAGTCGTCGGGCGGGCACCTCGGCGAAGCCGAGCGCGATGGTCAGCACGGTGACCGCGACCAGCACCGCGCCCGGCCACGGCGGCAGCGCCACCGCGCACCCGAGCAGCCCGAAGGAGAGCACGGCCTTGTCGGCCGGATGGCGGCGGCGCCAGGCACTGGCATGCGCCGCCGCGTCGATCGGCAACACGGGTCAGCGACCCGGGACCGATACCGGGTCCTGCGCGGCGGCCGGATCGGGCCCCGGGCCCGACCCGTCGGGGGTGTCGCTCGCCTCGGGCGCGAGCTTTCGGCGGGTGCGCTTGACGCCGAACATGTACCCGACGACACCCGCGCCGAGCGCGGCCTGGAGCGCGAACAGGCCGGACTCGATCTCGCCGGACGGCGGCTCGTACAGCGGGCTGAACCACGGCTTGTAGTCAGGGTCGTTCTCGGTGATCGCGGTCTCGGCCCGGGCGTCGGAACCCGTGAACGGCTCGTCCTTGTCGTCGCCCATGCCGAACACCACGGGCAGCGCCGCGAGCAGCACCACGGCCAGCACGAGCAGCAGGTTGATCTTCGTCGAGCGCTTCACTTGCTCTTCTCCTCCTCGCGCACGGGCCGGGCGTCGCTCAGCACGCCGAGGCGGATCAGGTCACCGCGACTGGATTGGCGCAGCAGGCGCACCACCAGGACGGTCAGCAGGCCCTCGCTGATCGCCAGCGGGATCTGGGTGAGCGAGAAGATGCCGCCGAACTTGGCCAGCGCGCCCGGGAATCCGCTGTCCGGGTCGGGGAAGGCGAGGGCGAGCTGCACGCTGGTGACGCAGTAGGTGCTCAGGTCCGCGACGAATGCGCCGGCGAACACCGCGACGTCCAGCGGCATGGTGCCGCCGCGCCGGTCCAGGAGCGAGCGGGCGAGCCGGTACGCGCCGTAGCCGGCCCAGGGGCCGACGATCGCCATCGAGAACACGTTCGCGCCGAGCGTGGTCAACCCGCCGTGGGCGAGCAGCAACGCCTGGAAGAGCAGGGTGATCGTGCCGAGCACCGCCATGATCGGCGGCCGGAACAGGATGGCGCCCAGGCCGGTGCCGGTGGGATGCGAGCAACTGCCGGTGACGGATGGGATCTTCAGCGCGGACAACACGAACGAGAAGGCGCCGGACGCGCCGAGCAGCAGGGTGTTCTCGGGCCGGTCGCGCACCTCGCGGGTGAGCGCGCGGGCACCGTGGACGACGAACGGGGTCGACGCGACGCCCCAGGCGGCGGCGTGTTCCCAGGGCAGATAGCCCTCGGCGATATGCATGAGGAAGGGTCCCTCTCCAACACCTCGTGGACGGACGATCGCCGTGGCCGGTCTCCTGGCTGACGGGTCGTGCGTTCACGTCTCCGCCTTCCCGGGTCCGCGACAGCGGTCCCAGTGGCTTCCCGAGGCGACGAATCAACGTTCCCGCGGGGGTGGAGGAGAACTTCCCGATCACAGTGGCGAGGGCCGCGCCGGCATCGAACCGGCTTCCCGAGCACCACGGCGAGCCGACACTAGTGGTCGAGTGGACATGGCGACAAGGTGGCATCTGCAAACCGTGCGCAAGACCACAAGGCGGACGGAGCGGCGGAGCAATAGCCGCATTCCGGGGCGGTGTGCGACGGCCCGTCGGGGCGGGAGCGCGGAGCGGGGCACGCTCGCGATCGTGGGACCGGGCGCCCCTGCCCGGGGGAGAGGCGGGCCCTCAGCGCAGTCCGGGGCCGCGCCCTCGGACCACCAGGGTGCCCGCGACCCGGTCGCCGATGCGCTGGCCCCGCTCGCTGGTGAGCACCGCGACCAACCCGATCACACCGAGCGCGAACGCGTCGACGCACAGCAGCACCCAACGGATCGCCAGTTGGCGCCGCCCGGCCCGACCGCCGGACACGTCGACCACCCGAATCCCGAACGCCTGCATGCCCCAGGTGCGCCCGTCGTGCTCGGCGGGCCGCAGCACCCAGTACCAGAACAGGATCGCCACCGCGACCACGAGCACACCGGCGGTGATCGTCGCGGTGAGCGGACCGCTGCGGATCGAACCGTCGGGGTGGGTGGGCAGCAGCACGAACAGGAACATCGCGGCGCCGGGCAGCAGCGCGGAGGCGATCACGTCCACCGCGAACTGGCCGATCCGCCGGTACAGCAACGACGGGCCGACCCGATGTTCGATCGTCGGCAGCCACACCCGGGCGCGTGGCCCGACGGGATGGGCCGAGCGCGCGAACCGCTGCGGAAGGCTCCGTTCGTACATGGTGTTGTACTTTCCGCAACCGGTCGGGTTGACTCCCGGCACGGCCGATCTCGCGGAGATTGCGCCCGGTCGGCGGACAACCCGCCCGACCGGGCGGCGGCGAAATGATCATCGATCGGCGGGATCGACCGAAAACGATCAGATCGTCATCGGGCCGTCGGCCCCGAACAGGTCCGGCTCGGAGCGGCTGATCACGTCGTACAGCGGCTTGTAATTGATCCACGCCACCGTGTCGTTGCCGAGCTGCTCCCGGGTCAGGCGCGCGTTCTCCGGCGAGATCGGCCGCAGTTCGCCGGCCGCCTGGGCCAACAGCTGGACCTGGCAGGAGCGCTCCATGGTGATGAACCACCACGCCGCCGCGTCCACCGACTGTCCGACGGTGAGCAGACCGTGGTTGCGCAGGATCAGCGCCTTGCGCGAGCCGAGCGTCTTGGCGATCCGCCGCCCCTCCTCGGCGTCGAGCACCACGCCCGCGTAGTCGTCGAAGAGTTCGTGGTCCTCGTAGAACGGACACACGTCCTGGGTGATCGGCTCCAGCCGGATCCCGAGCGCGGACAACGCGCGCCCGTGCGTGGAGTGGCTGTGCGCCGCGGCGACCACGTCCGGGCGGGCCGCGTGGATCTGCGAGTGGATCGCGAACGCGGCCTGGTTGACGTGGAATCGGCCCTCGACGACCTGCCCCTCGTGGTTGACCAGGATCAGGTCGTCCACGGTGATGTGCTTGAACGACATGCCGAACGGGTTGACCCAGAAGTGGTCGACGAACCCGGGGTCGCGCGCGGTGATGTGCCCGGCCACCCCCTCCTCGAAGCCGAACCGGCCGAACAGCCGCAGTGCCGCGGCCAGTCGCTCCTTGCGGTGCCGGCGCTCCTGCTCCACGGTTTCGAACGTGGGCGGCAGCGCGAAGCTCAGATCGGTGGGCGAGACCGGTCGCGGCGGCGCCGACCGCCCCGTGCTCGGCGGGCCGTCCTGGGGGCGGGGCGCATCGGTGGCGGACATGTCCATCTCCTCGGACTCGGGGCGCGCACGGGTGCCGCCGACGCTACCCGCGAGTCACATCCGAGGACAGCCTTGCGCGGGCGCCGGATCGCACGGGGGCGCGCGGCCCGGGATTCTAGCGTCCGAACGTCGTGCGGATCGGATTTCCGGCAATTAATCGAATATTGCCCACGAACGCCTTCGGGCCGCTCCTACGCTGCCGTTCAGCGAGTCCGGGAGGTCGAGTCCGAAGCAGTCGAACTCGAATTCCCGGACCCGCTCGAAGGCGACGGGAAAAGTACGCGCGGACGTATACAGGGGGAAGGGGCGCGTGAGGTGAGCGGCGGGGGAGCGCATTCCATGGAGGTCGCGAATATCGGCGCACGGCCACCCGCGGGGGCGCCCGGGTCCGGCCGGGGCGACGGGGCGGGGTCGCGGGCCAGGACCGAGGCGGGCCGCCGGGGCACGCCCACGCGAGCGCCCGCGTCCAGGAGCCCGATCGCGAGGAGTTGGGCGGAGATGGCACCACCCCCACGCCGATCCAGACCGTCCCGGCGCAGATCAGCCGACCCGCCGACCGGATCCGATCCCGGGCGGGCCCCATCGATCGAGGTGGATGTCATCGAAGCAGTCGAGGCCGATCCCCCCGCGCCGACCGAGGTCGAACCGATCGCAGCGATCGAGGCGACCGCGGTCGGCGGCCCGCTCCCGAGCGATCCGGACCCGGGACCGCCCGCGTCCGGCGACGAGCCCGTCGGAGCCCACCGGAAAGCCGCACCGCCGATCGCCCCGGAGGCAATCATGGCCAATATGGAAACGGCCCTCAAGGAAGCAATGACGATCGAGGGTGCCGTGGGAGTGGCCCTGGTCGACTACACCAGCGGAATGGCGCTCGGAATTCTCGGCGGCAGCAAGGAACTCGATCTCAACGTGGCCGCCGCCGGGAATACCGACGTGATGCGCGCGAAGCTGCGCACGATGGAGATGTTGCACCTCGGCGACCAGATCGAGGACATCCTGATCACGACCGGCAAGCAATACCACCTGATCCGACCGCTGTCCGGACGGGCCGGGAAGGGGCTGTTCCTGTACCTCGTGCTGGTGAAGGACCGCGCCAACCTCGCGCTGGCCCGACACAGCCTCAAGCGTGTCGAGGAGGAGATCGAGGTCTGAGCCCGGAAGCGCCGGCGAGCCGAGGCCCGCTCGGCGCTTCCGCAGACCCATCCTCGACCCCCCCGGCGCCCCCGCCACCCCCGTGCGGCGGGCGCCGGCGGGGTGTCCGGGGACACGTGCGGCGGCCCTGGTCTCCCCGCTCCGTCTCGGATATGACGGTACGTCAGATGTACCGTCGAGCCTCGACGTACCTCGCGCGGGCGATCACCACCCGATCGTGCGCGGATCGTGTCCCCGAGTCCTCCGAGGAGCCGCATGTTGTCGGGCGAGAAGATCCTGATCACCGGTCCCGCGGGCCAGATCGCCTATCCGCTGACCGAATACCTGGCCCGGGACAACGAGGTGTGGGGCATCGCCCGCTTCTCGAACGCCGAGGACCGGGCGCGGGTGGACGCCCTCGGGGTGACCACGCGCGCCGTCGACCTGGGCTCGGGGGCGTTCGACGACCTGCCCGAGGACTTCACCCACGTGCTGCACCTGGCCACCTTCCAGGGCCCCGGACTCGACTACGACGAGGCGCTGCGGGTCAACGCGGAGGGCACGGGACTGCTGCTCCAGCACTGTCGTCGGGCCAAGGCCGCGCTGGTGATGTCCACCGCGTCGGTACTCAAGCCGCACCCGGACCCGATGCACGTCTTCCACGAGAGCGACCCGCTCGGCGACGCCAACGTCACGCACGCGCCGACCTACTCGGTGTCCAAGACCGCCGAGGAGGCGGTCGCCCGCTACTGCGCCCGCGCGTTCGACCTGCCCGTGGTGATCGCCCGGATGAACGCCTCCTACGGCCCCGGCGGCGGACTGCCGACGATGCACATGGACGCGGTGCTGGCCGGCCGGCCGATCACGACCCGCTGGGACCCGTGCATGTACAGCCCGATCCACCAGGACGACATCAACAGCCAGGCGGCGGCGCTCCTGGACGCGGCGTCCACCCCCGCGACGGTGGTCAACTGGGGCGGCGACGAGCCGGTGAGCGTGCAGGAGTGGGCGGCGTACACGGCCGAGCTGAGCGGCCTGCCCGCCGAGGTGGTGGTGCGCGAGCAGCCCGGCACGCTGCGCGGGCAGATCCAGGACACCACGAAGCGGGCGGCGATCACCGGGCCGTGCGCGGTCGACTGGCGTGCGGGACTGGCCCGGGTATACGCCTCCCGGCGCGACGATTCGGCCCGACCGGGTCGGGCGGCTTCGGGCCGCGCTCGATAGCGTCGAGTCGTCACGTCTTACTCGCGCCGTCGCGGAGCGCTCCACGTCCTCGGATCGGGTGGCTGCGGCGGCACCACGCAGGAGGGACAACGATCATGGGCATCCTCGATACCCCCATCGCCACGCTGGCGGGGGAGAGCACGACCCTGGGCGAGGTGACCGGGGGGAAGGTGGCACTCGTCGTCAATGTCGCGTCCAAGTGCGGCCTGACCCCGCAGTACACCGGCCTGGAGGAATTGCAGAAGGAGCTGGGCCCGCGCGGCTTCACCGTGGTGGGCGTTCCGTGCAACCAGTTCATGGGCCAGGAGCCGGGCAGCGCGGAGGAGATTCGGGAGTTCTGCTCGACCACCTACGGGGTGACCTTCCCGCTCACCGAGAAGATCGACGTCAACGGCGCCGACCGGCACCCGCTCTACGACGTGCTCACCGCGGCCTCCGACGCCGAGGGCGGCGCGGGTGACGTGCAGTGGAACTTCGAGAAGTTCCTGCTCTCCGCCGACGGCGCCATCGTCGGCCGGTTCCGCCCCAAGACCGACCCGCACGACCCGAACCTGATCGCCGCGATCGAGAGCGTCCTACCCAAATAGCCCGCACATCCGCCTCGTTCCCGAACCCCGCGTCGACACCGGCCGGGGTTCGCGGACGAGGCGGGGCGCGGTGTCGCGGAAGCGCTCGGCGGGAGGGATCCCGGATCGGCCGGGTCAGATCAGCGCCCAGACCGCGGTCGCGTCGTCGCAGACCTTCCCGCGCGGCCAGCGCGCGCCGTCCGCGTCGGAGGCCTCCGCGGCCCGTACCCGTGCCAGCAATTCCGCCGGGCCGAAGTGGCGCAGCGTGGTCATCAGCCCGTCCCAGTCGCCGATCCCGAACCGGTCCACCAGTCGACTGGCCCCATCGGTGAGCGCGGCGAACGCGTGCACCTCGCCGAGTGCCAGACCGCCCGTCAGCGCCTCGCCGGCGGCCGCCGGATCGGCCGCCGCGACCCAGTGGCCGCCGGGCACGTTGCGCGAGGCCCGCACCGTGTCGGCGTACTCCTGATGCGCCGTCAAGTAGTCCGGACTGCCCGGCGGATGGGCGTCGCGCCGGCGCCGCGCCGCCGCGCCGACCACGCCCAGTCGATCGTCGGTGACCACGGTGAGGTCGTCGTCCCGCTCGATCAGCAGCGTCGAATCGGACAGCACCAGGTATTCCAGCCGGTCCTCGACCACCCGCACCACCACGGTGGTCGCGGCCGGCGCGTCGGGCCGGGCCAGGTCGCACCCGTCCACGTGCAGCGCCGAGGTGTCCTCGATCGCGTCGTGCAGGCACTCGGCGAGGGAGCGGTCGGGGCGCGCGCCGCTGTGGGTGAACAACGCGGTGCCCAACCGCGCGACGAACCAGGGCACGCCGTGTTTGCAACCGTTGTCCGAACTCGACGTCACACCGTCGAGCAGCACCAGCGTCGTCGGTCCCGCGACGACGAAATCCTCGTTCGGCCCGCCCGGATGACCCGGTTCGGTCGCGAATTCCACGCGCATCGCGGACATCCCTCCCTTATAGGTGCCACGCCGTACGGCTGCCCCGAGCCCGAGGCCGGGAAACGGCCGTTGATCATGCCCCCCTGCCTGGGACGCTCGGAAAGTTCACAGCGGTTTCACGAAACGGTTTCGCGTGAGGTCTCGTGTGGGTCGGGGAACTGCCCCTACTCTCTGGCTTCGAGACACCTTCAGGCCCCACTTCTACGCGCGTCACCATTCGGCGCGCCCTCCGAAGGGATCCCATGTTCGGGATTGGACGACGCCGCGGCCGCCTCGCTCTCACCGGCCTGGTCGCCGCGAGCCTGCTCACCATGGGCGGCACCGCGACGGCCGGCACGGACGCCGACCTCGGCCGACCCTCCGGCACGACGGACCTCGAATTCCTGGCACTCAACGACCTGCACGGCAACCTGGAGGAACCGCAGGGTTCCGCCGGCAACGTCACCGAGATCGGTCCCGACGGCAAACCCGTCTCGATCCCGGCCGGCGGCATCGAGCACCTGGCCACCCAACTGCGCGCCGAGCGGGCGAAGAACCCCAACTCGTTGACCATCGCGGCCGGCGACATGATCGGCGCGAGCCCGCTGCTCTCCGGGCTCTTCCACGACGAACCGACGATCGAGGCGCTGAACAGGATCGGCCTCGACGTCACCTCCGTGGGCAACCACGAGTTCGACGAGGGCAAGAAGGAACTGCAGCGCATGCAGTACGGCGGCTGCCACCCCAAGGACGGCTGCTACACGCCCGGCCGCACCTTCCAGGGCGCCGACTTCCCGTACCTCGCCGCGAACGTGCTCGACGAGCGCACCGGGCTGCCGATCCTGGCGCCGGTGAGCATCAAGAACGTGGGCGGCGCGCGCGTCGGCTTCATCGGCATGACCCTGGAGGGCACGCCGAACATCGTCACCGCCGAGGGCGTCAAGGGTCTGACCTTCAAGAACGAGGTCAAGACCGCCAACTCCATCGTGCCGTGGCTGCGGCTGTTCGGCGTCGAGTCGATCGTGGTGCTGCTGCACGAGGGCGGCCTGCCGACGAGCAACGCGTACAACTACGACTGCAACGCGGGCGGCAACCTGGGCCTGTCCGGCCCGGTCGTGGACATCGCCAAGAACCTGGACCCGGCGATCGACCTCGTCGTCACCGGCCACACCCACCAGGCGTACGCGTGCAACATCCCGGACCCGGCGGGCAAGCCGCGCATGGTCACCAGCGCGTCGTCCTACGGGAAGATGTACACCAAGATCGACCTGAGCTACGACAAGCGCACCCGCGACATCGTGCGCACCTCGGTCAAGGCACAGAACACGGTCGTGCGCCGGGACACCCCGAAGGCCCCGGACCTGACGCAACTGCTCGCCGACTGGCAAAAGCTCGCCGCACCGGTGGCGAACCGCTCGATCGGCTACATCAGCGCCGACATCCGCGGCCGCGGCGCCACCACCCCCGAATCCCCGCTGGGCGACGTGATCGCCGACGCGCAACTGGAGGCGACCGCGCCGGCCGACAAGGGCGGCGCGCAGATCGCCTTCATGAACCCGGGCGGCATCCGATCCGACCTGCAATACGCGGCCGCCGGAGCCGAGGGCAACGGCGTGGTCACCTACGCCGAGGCGTTCACGGTGCAGCCGTTCACCAACATGATGCAGACCCTCGACCTCAAGGGTCAGGCGGTGCTCGACATCCTGGCGCAGCAGTACTCCGGCGCCAACGCGGCCAACCCGAAGGTGCTGCAGATCTCGAAGGGCCTGACCTACACGACCGACCGGTCCAGGACGGGCGCCGAGAAGATCGTGCCGGGCAGCGTCAAGCTGAACGGTGTGCCGATCGACCCGGCCGCGACCTACAAGGTCAGCGCGAACGAGTTCCTGGCCGGCGGCGGCGACGGCTTCGCCGCGTTCAAGACCGGTACGAACAAGCTGGTCGGCGGATCCGACCTGGACGCGCTGCTGGCCTACTTCGCCGCCCATTCGTCGGCGAGCGCGCCGCTCGCGCCGCCGGCGGCGGACCGGATCACCTTCATCGGGTGACCCGCGGCTGATCGCTCGGAAAGGCCCGGTCCCGTGGGGGCCGGGCCTTTCCGACGTATCGGCGGGCGCCGGTGCGGCAGGCCCCGGCGGGCGTCCCGACACGGGGGCGATCGGGCGGCCCGGATGCCGGGTTCGCCCCGCGACTGGGCCACAATCGCCCCATGAGCACACCGAGACGCCCCCCGACCGGGGCCGATGTGGCCCGTGCCGCAGGCGTTTCGCGCGCCACCGTGTCGTACGCGATGAACGACGTGCAGGACGCGCGCATCCCCGAGGAGACCCGACGACGGGTGCGCGAGGTGGCCGCCGAGCTGGGCTACGAGCCGCGTTCGGACGCGCGTTCGCTCCGGCGCGGGCGCACCGACCTGGTGATCGTGCCCACCTACGTGGTGCCGTTCGGCCAACTCATCCAGCGGTTCCTCGACGGCTTGGCCCGCGAGTTGCACGGGCTCGGCCACACCCTGGTGATCCACGGCAATCCCGCCGCGCACGGCATCGACGCGGCCAAGGCGTGGGGCGCGCTGAACCCCACCGTGGTCCTGGTGCTGCCCGAGCGCATGTCCGCCGAGGGCGTGGAATACCTCACCGCGCGCGGAACCGCCGTGGTGGCCCTGGGGCACAGCGCGGTGCCGGTCGCGCTCACCCTGAGGATCGACCACGCGGCGGCCGGCGCGTGCGCCGCGGAACACCTGATCGCGGGCGGCCGACGCGATTTCGCCGTGGTGGTGCCGCGCGAGCCGGGGCTGGTCGAGATCGGCCGGGAACGGCTGGCGGGCTTTCGGGCCTGCGCCGAGGCGGCCGGCGGCACGGTCCGCGTGGTGGAGATGGCGGAGACCGCGGCCGAGGCGGCGCGGATCGTGGGGGAGTGGCGGGCCGGGGACTGCCCCGACGGGGTGTACGGCTACAACGACGAGTACGCCGCGCTGCTCCTGGGCGCGCTGGCCGACGCCGGCCTCGATGTGCCGGGACGGCTCGCGGTGGTCGGCACCGACGATCTGACGCTGTGTGAGATGGTCCGGCCGCGGTTGACCTCGGTCGCCTTCGAGGAGGTCATCCCGATGCGCGCGGTGGCGGCGGCCATCATCGCGGCGGGCGAGGGCGCGGTGGCGGGCGAGCTGACGCAGTGGCGCATGGCGATGCGGGTGCGCGAGTCGGGCTGAATCGCGCGCCCGTCTGGGCTGTTCGCGCCGTGCCCCGACGGCGGGCGAAGGACCCGTCAGCCGCCGGCGGTCCTCAGCTTGGCGATCTGACGGGCCACCAGGTCGTCGGCCGGCAGGCCGGGGGTGGCCGCGGCCAGGTCGGCGTTGCTCACCACGACGATCGTCGGGCCGACGCGCACCACGATCATGCCGAGCGCGCCGCCCGCACCGGGGCTCATCCCGACCGCGAGCGATTCGTCGCCGAGCGCGGCGTGCGGGATCTCGGCGTACGTGTCGGTCTCGGTCGCGCCGTCGGCGTCGATCGAGGTGATCGACGGGCAACCGCGCAGCGCCTGGCGGCCCTGCGCGAACAGGTCCCGGGCGCCGGTGTCGGTGAAGGCGAACAACTCGACGACGGTGAACCCGGTCGGGTTCGGAGCGCCCCTGGTCACCGACGCCTGGGCGGACGCGATCGGGGTGGTGGCCGCCTGTCCGGGACGCAGCAGGTCGATCACCGGCTGGCAGGAGGGCTGTTGGGCCCGCTCCCGGCTCTCGGGGTCGCCGCGCGAGCCGTCGTAGGCGCCCGCGGGCATCTCGCCGGCGGTCAACAACGCGGCGTCGAGCCGGGATTGCGCGGTCGGGTCGGATCCGGTCCCGGCCCCGGTCGGCGTGGACGACTCCTCGATGGGCGGCAGCGCCGGCGGCGGCTCCCCCGGCGCGGTGGTCGCGGCCGGCGGAGCCACGCTCGGCGCGCCCTCGGCGGCCGGACTCGTGGCCGGTGCCGTGCCGGCCGGCGTCGACGGTACGCCGGCCCCGCTCGCGGCCGGCGCGGTCGCCCGGCCGGCCTCGTACTCGCGCGCCAGCGCCTCCTCGTCCCGACCACACGCGGTGGCGGCCAGAAGCAGGGCCCCGGCCACCGCCGCGGTGCCCACCCGGATCACGATCCTGCGCATACGCGCCTTCCTCCGATGCAACGGGCCCCGACCCGCCGCAGGGCCGGAAACGATCCGGACGACCGGAACCACACGAGCGAGCGGAACGGAAACCGCCACCGCCGGCCGCACGCCACGAGGCGGCGCGGCGCGCCCCACTCCGGGCGGACCGGCGCGTCGTCCAGGTCCTGTCCGGCGACGCGAGGGGCCTCATCATCGCGGACGCCCCTTGCCTTTGCCAACCGTCCGGCGCCACCCACATAGGCGCCTGATCAACCGTTAAAAAGCCCGCACGCTCACCGGATTCGCTCCGGGACGACAGCGAGGGTGTGGGCCGCTCCGAGAGCGACCCACCGGCCCGGATCAGCCCTTGGCCGCTGCCACGACCTTCTCGACCTGCCTGGCCACCGTCGCGGTGTCCGGCAGTTTGGGAGTGGTGCCGGTGAACTCGACGATCCTGACGACGACCAACGTGCCGCCCACGCGGACCACGACCTGCCCGCCGCTGCCGCCGTCCTCCGGCATGCTGTGGATCGCGAGCGTCTCGTCGCCCAGCTTGGGGTGGGCCGCCTCGGCGTGTTTGACCGTCGAGGTCTCGCCCTCGGCGTCCTTCGTGGTGAGCGAACCGCACTTCGCGAGCGCGGTACGCGCCTTGCCCAGGATCGTTTCCGCGTCGGTGCCCGCGAACGAGAACAACTCGGTCGTGATCGCCGTCGACGGCATCGGGGCGCCGCCGATCGTCACGACGGCCTGTGCCACGGCGACCGGCTTGACGGCACCCTGTCGCGGTGCCAAGAGGTCGGTGACCGGCTGGCAGTCGGGCACCGCCGCCGTCACCCGCTCGCCGGCCGCCTTCGGCTCCCGGGTGAGGTAGGTGCCCTGCGGCAACTCGGTCGCCGTGAGGACCGCCTTCTCCAACTGTGCGGCGGTCAGCGGGGTTCCGGCCGGGGCACCCGAGGCGACCGGTGCGCTCGGTGCCCCCGCGCTCGGCGCCCCTGCGGCGGGCGGGGGCGCGGTGACCGGGGTCGTGGTGGTCGTGCTGCTCGCGGCGGGCTTCCCCTCGGTCTTCTTGTCGTCGTCGGAGCCGCACGCGGTCGCCGCGAACACCACCGAACCGATGATCACCAGCGAACTCGACCGAAACAGGGACTTGCGCATGAAGACGGAATCCTCCGGGGAAGGTCGGCCGTGTCCCGGGCCGCACCGCGTCGTCACGAGGGAGCGGACGAGGCGGTGCGGACCGGCGGGATGTGATCGGCCGTCAGGAAAGCGGTGGCAGCGACCGTGCGCCGATCGACGTCCCCCCACGAGACGTGCGTACGACGGCGAACGGGCCGAGGGCTCCCGTCCGACGCGACGCGAACCACCCCGCACAGCAGGGGAGTCCGGGCCCGGATGACGAGAGCGCGCTCATCATGGTGCAGCGCTCTCGCCTTTGCCAACTATTTAAGCCGATCGGCCTCGATCACCTCGCGCCACCACGTCGGCAGCACCTCCACGTGCCCGACCCACCCGGCCGGCAACTCGGCCCGAATGCCGACGATTCCCCCGACGATCGCGCACGTCGTGTCCACGTCCCCGCCCGCGCTCGCGGTCGACCAGAACGCCGCCGCGTAGTCGTCGAGATGCCGGGCCGCCGACCAGATCGCGAACGGCACGGTGTCGGGGGCGCTCACCAGGCGGCCGTTGCCGAGCGTGCGGCCCACCGCCCGCGAGTCCGTCCGGCCCACCAACTCCAGTGCGGCGCCAAGGCGTTCCCGAACGAGACCGGCGGGGGTGCGGTCCCGGACGAAGGCGATGAAGTCGGCCGGCTCCGGCTGCTCCAGAGTGGCCGCGCCCGCCGCCGCCACGGCCACCGCCACCGCGCCCGCGACGCCCTCGGGGTGGGTGTGCGTCACCTCGGCCGAACGTGCCGCCTGCTCCACCACCGCGTCGAGGTCGGCCGCGAACCACGCGCCCAGCGGCGCCACCCGCATCGCGGCCCCGTTGCCCCACGAGCCCTGCCCGTCGAACGGTTCGGCGGCCAACGTCCGCCAGTCGCCGCCCTGGCGCACCAGGCGCAACATCCGGTTCGTCGAGGGCCCGTAGCCCCGATCGAAGTCGTGCCGCACCGCGAACGCCCGGGCCAACGCGTCCTGATCGACCCGCCCGCGCAGGGCCAGTTCGGCGTGCAGGACGCAGGCCATCTCGGTGTCGTCGGTCCACGGCCACTCGCCGTCCGGAAGGCGACGGTCGGCCAGGTGGGGGAGGTTGTCGGGGACGAAGAACTGCGCGCCCAGGGCGTCGCCGAGCGCGAGGCCGCGCAGCGAGGCGAGGGCGGAGGAGTGATGGGTCATATGGACGGCCATTATCGTGCCCGCCGTGCTTGGATGATCCGAATGACGTGCCATCAGCTACCCGCGTCCGGCTGCGAGTTCCCCCTCCCGGGCGGTATATCCGGGGTCGACCGCCGGCTCGCGGTTCGCGCGTGACCCCGGCGGTCACCGCCGCCGTACTCGGCTCGGCCGGGCTGCACGCCGCCTGGAACGCGCTCGCGCACGGCCTCAAGGACCGACTCGCGACCATGGTCATGATCCAGGTGGCGAGCCTGGGCATCGGGCTGGTCTGCCTGCCGTTCGTCGGCGTCCCGGCGGCCGGCGCGTGGCCGTGGCTGCTCGGCTCGGCCGCCCTGCACATGGTGTACAACCTGCTGCTGCTCGAGACCTATCGGCTCGGCGACTTCGGTCAGGTGTACCCGATCGCCCGGGGCACCTCCCCGTGGGTCACCGCGCTGATCGGGGTGACCGTGCTGCACGAATACCTCACCGTGACGCAGACCGTCGGCGTGGTGGTGATCTCGGTCGGGATGCTCGTGCTCGCCCTGGCCGGCGGGATACCGCGCCGCGCCGAGGCCGCCGCCGTCGCGGCCGCGTTCGCCACCGGCTGCGCGATCGCGCTGTACACCGTCCTGGACGGCGTCGGCGCCCGCTCCTCCGGCTCGGCGATGTCCTACGCGGCCTGGCTCTTCGTCCTCGAATCGGCCCCGACCATCGTGGTCCTGCACCTGCGCCTGCGCCGCGACCCCACCCGCGAGCGCAACCCGCAACGCGCCTGGGGCCTGCTCGGCGGCGCCATGTCGATCGCCGCGTACACCCTGGTCATCTGGGCCCAGACCCGAGGCACCCTGGCCACGATCGCCGCGCTGCGGGAAACCTCGGTGGTGATCGGCGCCGTGATCGGCACGGTCGTCTTCCACGAGACCTACGGCCGCCACCGCCTCGCCGCCACGATCCTGGTCCTGCTCGGCATCACCGCGATCAACATCGCGTAGCCCGCCGGAGCAATCCCAGTCAACATCGGGACAAAAGTGAGATTGGCGACTTTACCTATCGCCCCCATCGACCGGTCGGCCCCGTAAGAGACCCGAGAATCCACTCCGAGGAACCCGGCGACAATCCGAAAAAGTCGGGACCAAGGTCCACCGAGTCGGGACCGAAGCCCCTGCGAGCCGCAGCCGGGCACGACAAAGGCCCAGTCCGGAGAAACAACCTCCGACCTGGGCCTTTACCTTTGGAGCGGGTGACGAGGATCGAACTCGCACCACTAGCTTGGAAGGCTAGGGCTCTACCATTGAGCTACACCCGCAGCTGGTGTGGCGTGCACGTGGCGCCTAGGTTAGCGGATTGGTGCGCGGCCAGTGCAGACTCTAGCGTGTCGTCCTCTAGACTTCATCGGGCGCCACGGGGCGTAGCGTAGTGGCTAGCGCGCCTGCTTTGGGAGCAGGAGATCGGGAGTTCGAGTCTCCCCGCCCCGACCACCACATCGAGAATTCGCTGCAGGATGGATCGGTACCACCGGTTCTGAACCTTCAGTGTGCCGTCAGGCAAGATGCACAGGCCCGGAAGAACAGCCCGCAGCAAGGAGACCCTTACCGTGAAGAGCGCCGTCGAGACGTTGAACCCGACCCGGGTTCGGCTCACCGTCGAGGTTCCCTCCGAGGAGCTGAAGCCCAGCCTCGACGCGGCGTACAAGAAGATCGGCAAGCAGGTGACGGTCCCGGGCTTCCGCAAGGGCAAGATCCCGGCGCGCATCATCGACCAGCGCTTCGGTCGCGAGGCCGTCTTCGTCGAGGCGTTCGACGACATCCTGTCCTCGTCGTACGGCAAGGCCGTCGAGGAGAACGAGCTGCGCGTGCTGGGCCAGCCCGAGGTCACCGAGGTCACCGACGTGACCGAGCTGGCCGGCGGCGCCGATCTGAAGTTCACCGCAGAGGTCGACACCCGTCCCGAGATCGAGCTGCCGGACTACTCCGGCATCGAGGTCGAGGTCGATGACATCACCGTCACCGACGAGGACGTCGCCGAGAAGATCGAGGAGCTGCGCGACCGCTTCGGTGCGCTGAACACCGTCGAGCGGGCCGCGGCCGAGGGCGACACCGTCGTCATCGACATCGAGGCCAAGGTCGACGGCGAGGTCCTGGAGGACGGCGTCGCGAAGGCGATGTCGTACCAGATCGGCGGCGACACGATGCTGGACGGCCTCGACGCCGCCGTCATCGGCGCGTCGGCCGGCGAGACCAAGACCTTCGAGACCGAGCTGCAGGGCGGCAGCGCCGCCGGGCGGACCGCCGAGGTCTCGGTCCTGGTGACCACCGTCAAGGCCAAGGAGCTCCCCGAGCTCGACGACGACTTCGCGCAGCTGGCCAGCGAGTTCGACACGCTGGACGAGCTGAAGGCGGACCTGCGCGAGAAGCTCGACCACCAGAAGCTGCACGACCAGCAGAACGAGGGCCGGGACAAGGTCCTCGAAGCCCTGCTGGAGCAGATCGAGGTGCCGCTGCCGGAGAGCATCGTCACCGAGGAGATCGAGCAGCGCCGCGGTCAGCTGGAGCAGCAGCTCGGCATGATGGGCATGGACCTGGCCAAGTGGCTGGAGATCCAGGGCCAGACCGCCGAGGAGTACGAGGAAGAGCTCCAGGACAGCGTGCGCAAGGGCATGCGCGCCCAGTTCGTGCTCGACGAGGTCGTGAAGAAGGAGCAGCTCTCCGTCAACCAGGAAGAGCTGACCCAGCACCTCATCCAGCGGGCGCAGCAGTCCGGCATGAGCCCCGACCAGTTCGCCCAGCAGGTCATGCAGTCCGGCTACGTGCCGGTGCTGGTCGGCGAGGTGGCCCGCGGCAAGGCCCTGGAGGTCATCGCCAAGAGCGCCAAGGCCAAGGACGCCTCGGGCAACGAGGTCGGCCTCGGTGTCGACCTGCACGCGGACGACCACGAGGGCCACGACCACGCCGAGACCGAAGAGGCCGCGGCGACGGACGAGGCCGGCACGGACGAGACCGCGACGGACAAGGCCGAGGCCTGATCCACCCTCCCGCGCCGGCCACGA
The DNA here is from genome assembly GCF_051903075.1 of Embleya australiensis. Taxonomy (NCBI): domain Bacteria; kingdom Bacillati; phylum Actinomycetota; class Actinomycetes; order Kitasatosporales; family Streptomycetaceae; genus Embleya; species Embleya australiensis. Next base: position 2,527,146 of record NZ_CP182422.1, on the reverse strand, counting down.
CCGGCGCGACACGCGACACCCGGGCCCGGTCCCCGCTTCGGCGGGGGCCGGGCCCGTCGGCATGCTCCGAAGGCCCGCACAAGCGCGCACACGCCCTCGTGGAGGCATCCGGGCCAGGTGGTCGACCCGGGTGCGATCCGCGCGCGACTACCCCGCCACCGGCCGGATATCGCCCTGCTGCGCTCTGGGCGAACAGTCCTGAGTCTGGGATGGCCTGCGACGATCCGCGCGTTAGGGTCGCTGTACGAAGGGGGTCACCCGCCACAAAAGCAGGTGCCTCCCAAGGTCGACTTCGTGACGGCTCGGGATTGCCGTCGGAAACGAGCAGGTGGATACGTGACGAATCCGCAGATCGTGACTCCGGGGCTCGCGGTGCCCACTTCGCGTGCATCTCAGCCGGGTGGGATGGGGCTCGACGACCAGGTCTACAACCGGTTGCTGCGCGAGCGGATCATCTTCCTCGGCTCGGTCGTCGAGGACCAGATCGCTAACGCCATCTCCGCCCAGCTTCTGCTGCTGAACGCGGAGGACCCGGAAAAGGACATCTGGCTCTACGTCAACTCGCCCGGTGGCTCCATCACCGCCGGTATGGCGATCTACGACACGATGCAGTGGATCAGCAACGATGTCGCGACCGTCGCGATGGGCCTGGCCGCCTCCATGGGCCAGTTCCTGTTGACCGCCGGAGCCCCCGGCAAGCGCATCGCGCTGGCCAACTCCGAGATCCTGATGCACCAGCCGTCCGCCGGCCTCGGCGGCTCGGCGTCCGACATCAAGATCCAGGCCGAGCAGCTCCTGCGCACCAAGCGCAAGATGACTCGCCTGATCGCACACCATTCCGGGCAGACCCCCGAGAAGATCGAGCACGACTCGGACCGCGACCGCTGGTTCTCCGCCGAAGAGGCCAAGGAATACGGCCTGGTGGACCACGTCGTTCGCAGTGCGGCCGAGGTTCCCAACACCGGCAGCACCAGCTGATCCCGGCGTCCGTACCGACCGACCGCACAGCCGACAAGCGCTGACGGCGGTCACCGGTCGCCCGGCAACCGAGTCGAGTCCGCAGTCCCGGAGGGCTGAGATTTCATGAACGACAATCTGTTCCACCGGCCCGAGGGCCTGGCACCCCTGGCCTCGCGCAGCGCCGAGAGCCGCTACGTCCTGCCGCGCTTCATCGAGCGCACGTCGCAGGGCTACCGCGAGCAGGACCCGTACACCAAGCTGTTCGAAGAGCGGATCATCTTCCTCGGCGTCCAGGTCGACGACGCGTCGGCAAACGACGTGATGGCGCAGCTCCTGACGCTCGAGTCGATGGACCCCGATCGGGACATCTCGATGTACATCAACTCGCCCGGCGGGTCCTTCACGGCGCTCACCGCGATCTACGACACGATGCAGTTCGTGCGCCCCGACATCCAGACGGTGTGCATGGGCCAGGCGGCCTCCGCCGCGGCCGTTCTGCTCGCCGCGGGAACTCCGGGCAAGCGAATGGCGCTGCCGAACTCCCGCATCCTCATCCACCAGCCGTACAGTGAAACCGGGCGCGCGCAAGTCAGCGACCTGGAGATCCAGGCTCGTGAGATCCAGCGCATGCGCACCATGCTGGAGACGATGCTCGCCAAGCACACGACCAAGCCGATCGAGCAGATTCGCGACGACATCGAGCGCGACAAGATTCTGACGGCCGAAGAGGCGCTCGCGTACGGCCTCATCGACGAGATCACCGCACCTCGGAAGGTCGTCGGCTAGTTGTCCCCGCCCGGTCGGCGGCTTGCCGCCGACCGGACAACGGTGACCGGTTGATGGTCAAAACCGGGGGAAACCGGGGGAGCGGAGATTCCGGCGGGGTACCGTCGAAAGACCAGGCACCAGGTCCGGTACACATCCGGGGCCCAGGCGAAGGAGATGCACCTCGTGGCACGCATCGGTGACGGTGGCGACCTGCTCAAGTGCTCGTTCTGTGGAAAGAGCCAGAAGCAGGTGAAGAAGCTCATTGCCGGTCCGGGTGTCTACATCTGCGACGAGTGCATCGACCTGTGCAACGAGATCATCGAGGAGGAACTCTCCGAGTCCTCCGAGTTGAAGTTCGAGGAGCTTCCCAAGCCGCGGGAGATCTACGAATTCCTCGACGGTTACGTGGTCGGGCAGGAAGTCGCCAAGAAGGCGCTCTCGGTGGCGGTGTACAACCACTACAAGCGGGTCCAGGCCGGCGAGGCGGGCAAGGCCTCGCGTGACGACGGCGTGGAGCTGGCCAAGTCGAACATCCTGCTGCTCGGGCCGACCGGCTGCGGCAAGACGCTCCTGGCGCAGACCCTGGCCCGGATGCTCAACGTGCCGTTCGCCATCGCCGACGCCACCGCGCTCACCGAGGCGGGCTACGTCGGCGAGGACGTGGAGAACATCCTCCTCAAGCTGATCCAGGCGGCCGACTACGACGTCAAGAAGGCCGAGACCGGGATCATCTACATCGACGAGGTGGACAAGATCGCTCGCAAGAGCGAGAACCCCTCGATCACCCGCGACGTGTCCGGCGAGGGTGTCCAGCAGGCGCTGCTGAAGATCATCGAGGGCACCACCGCGAGTGTGCCGCCGCAGGGCGGGCGCAAGCACCCGCACCAGGAGTTCATCCAGATCGACACGACGAACGTGCTGTTCATCGTGGGCGGCGCGTTCGCCGGCCTGGAGAAGATCATCGAGGGCCGGGTCGGCCGCAAGGGCATCGGCTTCGGCGCGCAGATCCGCTCCAAGCGCGACGTGGAGAGCGCCGACTCGTTCGCCGACGTGATGCCCGAGGACCTGCTCAAGTTCGGCATGATCCCCGAGTTCATCGGCCGGCTCCCGGTGCTCACCTCGGTGCACAACCTGGACCGCGAGGCGCTGATCCAGATCCTGACCGAGCCCAAGAACGCGCTGGTGAAGCAATACCGCCGGCTGTTCGAACTCGACGGCGTCGAGTTGGACTTCGAGATGGAGGCGCTGGAGGCGATCGCCGACCAGGCGATCATGCGCGGCACCGGTGCCCGCGGCCTGCGCGCGATCCTCGAAGAGGTGCTCCAGTCGGTGATGTACGAGGTCCCGTCCCGCAAGGACGTGGCCCGCGTGGTGGTCACCGACCAGGTGGTGCTCAAGCACGTCAACCCCACGCTGGTGCCGCGCGACGTGGTCAAGCGCGAGCGGCGCGACAAGAGCGCCTGAGCCAGGCCGGGTCGGGGCGGCGTGCCGGCGCGTGTCTGAAGACACGCGCCGACCCCGACCCCGACCCCGATGCCCGGCTCAGCGGGCGGTGCCCGCGTACACGTGGGCGATCACCAGGCGGGCGTGGTCGGTGCCCGCGCCGTCGCTGACGTAGATCAGGTCGTGCTCGTCGCCCCACAGGCACATCGCCGTGGTGGGGTTGTGCCAGCAGCGGAGCAGCCCCGGCGGACCGCCGGGCACCGGCGTCTCCTCGGGCGTCGCGACCGCCGGTACGAAGTCCCGGACGTAGGTCACCGGCGCCGCCTCCCGCCTGCTCGCCAGGGTCAGCAACACCGTTTCCCGGGTCTGTGCGCCGCCGAAGACCTCGGTGCGCACGTCGGCGAAGGTGCGGGCCATCGTCGCGGTCAACTCGGTCACCGCGGGCGGAAGTTCGGTGCGAGCCACCGGCCCGCGGCCCTCGATCGCGGAGGGCATCGCGAGCGGCCCCGACATCCGCGCGGCGGCCGGCGCGGCGGGCAGGCCGGGCGGCGTGCGGGCCGGCTCGCCGCCGGTCTCCAGGAGCAGGAACACGGTCACCACGGCGGCCGTCACCACGACCACACTGCCGATCACGCCCGCCAGGAGCACGAACCGGTCCCGCGACCGGCTGCCGCCCGGGTCCGGGTCGCCCGGCGGGCCGAACGGATACCCCGCCCCGCCCGTCCCGGGCCCCTGCCCGCCGCCGTATCCGTCGCCCATCGCCCCCACCGCCCCGTGGTCCGGCCGTACGTCATCGGTACCCGGTACAACGACGGCGGGGCCGCGAGGCGACGCGCGAACCGGCGTTCGACCGGCCGGCCGGCCCGCGCGTCGCCGACGGGCGTTACTTCTCCAGGTCCGCGCGCATCGCCTTGAACTTCACCGCGGCCTGGTCCGCCGACAACCGGTCGAAGTAGGCCACGGCCGTGGTGTATTTGTCCGCCCACCCGCAGATCGCCGCCGGCCGGGCGTCCTGGGCGGGCACACACTCCAGGGTGCCGCCCAGCGGGCCCGGGTCGTAGCCCTTCATGGCGAGCCCCGACGGGACGCCGCCCTCGGTGGCGTCCACGTAGTCGACCATGCCGCGGACCATGTGCTCCAGGCGCTTCCCGTCGATCCCGGTCATCCCGTCCACCCCGACGAACAACACCGAGCGCGGGCCGGACCCGGCCGCGCCGTACGCCGCGACCAGCACGTTGTTCGCGGGCGAGCGCACCTCGCCCGGATCGACCGGGACGTCGCTCGGCCCGTCGAGCAGCCGGGCCAGGCCACCGGCCTGGGCGGACGGCCGGAGCCGGAGGACACCGTCCGAGCCGGCCGGCCCGCCCGACGGGGCCGACGTCGGCGGCGTGGTCGACACCTTCTTGACGGGCGGCGGCAGGGTCGGCGGCTTCGTGACGGCCGCGGTCGACAGGGCGATCTCCGGCAGGGCCGTCGTGGCCTGTGCCGGGTCGCTCCGGTCGGCCTTGTCGTCCTTGGTCCCGCAACCGGTCAGCACGGTGGTCCCGAGCAGCGAGACGGTGACGGCGGTGAGCAGTGTCGCGGTGCGAGTACGCACGAAAATCCCCCCGGATTCGAGAACTCACGGATATCGGGCCGCTCCCGACGCTGCGACCGACGCGTGATCGGCGAAACCGGAACGGCCCGTACCGCAAGCTAGCGGTGCCCGCCGACCGGCGGGGTCGCGGTGACAGCACGGTGACAAGCGCGGGACGCCGTCGACGCGAAACCGGCCCGCGCCCGCCGCGTCGAAGGCGCCCACGCGCCTTCCGTAGACTGGGGCGGTGACCGAGAACACCACTCCCGCAGCCGCTGCCGCCGAGCAGCCGCAGGCCCTTCCCTCCCAGTACACCCCCGCCGAGGTAGAGGGGAAGCTGTACGAGCGCTGGGTAGCCGCGGGTTGGTTCGAGGCCGACGCCAAGAGCGACAAGCCGCCGTACACGATCGTCATCCCGCCGCCGAACGTGACCGGGCAGTTGCACCTCGGTCACGCGTTCCAGCACACGCTGATGGACGCGCTCACCCGCCGCAAGCGCATGCAGGGCTTCGAGGCGCTGTGGCTGCCCGGCATGGACCACGCCGGCATCGCCACCCAGAACGTGGTCGAGCGCGAGCTGGCCAAGGAGGGCAAGTCGCGGCACGACCTGGGCCGCGAGGCGTTCGTGGACCGGGTCTGGCAGTGGAAGGAAGAGTACGGCGGGAAGATCCTCGGCCAGATGCGCCGCCTTGGTGACGGTGTCGACTGGTCGCGTGAGCGCTTCACCATGGACGAGGGCCTGTCCCGGGCCGTGCAGACCATCTTCAAGCGGCTCTACGACGACGAGCTGATCTACCGCGCCGAGCGCATCATCAACTGGTGTCCGCGCTGCCTGACCGCGATCTCCGACATCGAGGTCGAGCACCAGGACGACGAGGGCGAGCTGGTCTCGATCCGCTACGGCGACGGCGACGCCTCGATCGTGGTGGCCACCACCCGCGCCGAGACCATGCTCGGTGACACGGCCGTCGCGGTGCACCCGAGCGACGAGCGCTACGCGCACCTGGTCGGCACCGAGATCGAACTGCCGCTCACCGGTCGGCGGATCCCGATCGTGGCCGACGAGCACGTGGACCCCGAGTTCGGCACCGGCGCGGTCAAGGTGACTCCGGCGCACGACCCGAACGACTTCGAGATCGGCCGCCGGCACGACCTGCCGATGCCGACGATCATGGACGAGCGCGCGATCGTCACGGCGCACGGCCCGTTCCAGGGCCTGGACCGCTACGAGGCGCGCTTCGCGATCGTGGCCGCGCTGCGCGAGCAGGGCCGGATCGTCGCCGAGAAGCGCCCGTACACCCACGCCGTGGGGCACTGCTCGCGCTGCAAGACCACCGTCGAGCCGCGCCTGTCCATGCAGTGGTGGGTCAGGGTCGAGCCGCTGGCCAAGGCCGCCGGCGACGCCGTGCGCGACGGCCGGGTGGCCATCCACCCGCAGGAACTGGCCGGGCGCTACTTCGCCTGGGTCGACAACATGCACGACTGGTGCATCTCGCGGCAGCTGTGGTGGGGCCACCGCATCCCGGTCTGGTACGGCCCGAACGGCGAGACGGTCTGCGTGGGCCCGAACGACGAGGCGCCCACCGGCGAGGGCTGGACGCAGGACACCGACGTGCTGGACACGTGGTTCTCCTCCGGCCTGTGGCCCTTCTCCACCCTCGGCTGGCCCGAACAGACCGCCGACCTGGCCAAGTTCTATCCGACCGACGTGCTGCTCACCGGCCACGACATCATCTTCTTCTGGGTCGCCCGGATGATGATGTTCGGCCTGTACGCGATGGACGGCCAGGCGCCGTTCCACACCATCACGCTCACCGGCCTGGTCCGCGACCAGTTCGGCAAGAAGATGTCCAAGTCGTTCGGCAACGTGGTCGACCCGATCGACTGGATGGACGCGTACGGCACCGACGCGCTGCGCTTCACCCTGGCCCGCGGCGCCAACCCGGGCACCGACGTGCCGATCGGCGAGGACTGGGTCCAGGGCTCGCGCAACTTCTGCAACAAGATCTGGAACGCCACCCGGTTCGCGCTGATGAACGGCGCCACCGTCGAGGGCCCGATGCCGGCCGCCGAGGACCTGTCGGCGACGGATCGCTGGATCCTGTCCCGCCTGGACGCGGTGGTGGCGGAGGTGGACGCCTACTACGAGGACTACCAGTTCGCGAAGTTGTCCGACACGCTGTTCCACTTCGCCTGGGACGAGGTCTTCGACTGGTACGTCGAGCTGGCCAAACTCCCGCTCAACGGCGACGACGAGGCCGCGGCCCGGGCCACCCGGCGCGTGCTCGGCCACGTGCTCGACGTGACGCTGCGGCTGCTGCACCCGGTCGTGCCGTTCGTCACCGAGGAGTTGTGGACCACGCTCACCGGCGGCGAGTCGTTGGTGGTCGCCGAGTGGCCGGCGCCGAGCGGGTTCGCCGACCCGGCCGCCGAGGCCGAGATCACCACCCTCCAGCAGGTGGTCACCGAGGTCCGCCGGTTCCGTTCGGACCAGGGCCTCAAGCCCGGCCAGCGGGTGCCGGCCAACATCTCGCTCGAGGGCACCACGATCGCCGCGCACGAGGCGGCGCTGCGGCAGCTCGCCCGCTGCACGCCGGCCGGCGAGGGCTTCTCGGCGACCACGTCCTTCCCGGTCGCGGGCGCGTTGATCGAGCTGGACCTGTCCGGCGCGATCGACTTCGCCGCCGAGCGCAAGCGGCTGTCCAAGGACCTGGCCGAGGCGCAGAAGGTCCGCGACGTGAACACCAAAAAGCTCGGCAACGCGGGCTTCCTGGCCAAGGCCGCCCCCGACGTGGTGGACAAGGTCCGGGAGAAGCTGGCCGGCGCCGAGGCCGACATCGCACGCATCGAGGGCCAGCTGGACCGGCTGCCCTCGGCCTGACCCGTACGGCCGCGCGGCCCGGGCACCCCCGGGCCGCGCGCACGGCCGGCACTCGACCAGCTCCCGAAGAACTCGATCAGAACCGGTGACACCTGTGACAGACCCCGCCGAGGCCCTGGCCGCACAGCGCGCCGTCGAGGCCGAACTGGTCGGGCGCTGGCCCGAGACCAAGCTCGACCCCTCCACCGAACGTGTCGTCGCGCTGATGGACGTGCTCGGCCAACCCCAGCGGGCCTACCCGGTCATCCACATCACCGGTACCAACGGCAAGACCAGCACGGCCCGGATGATCGAGAGCCTGCTGGGCGCGCTGCGCCTGCGCACCGGCCGCTACACCAGCCCGCACGTCGAGTCGATGACCGAGCGGATCAGCCTGGACGGCGAGCCGATCAGCGCCGAGCGTTTCGTCGAGACCTACCGCGACATCCAGCCCTACATCGACATCGTCGACGCCGCGCAGCCGCACCGGTTGTCCTTCTTCGAGGTGATCACCGCCATGGCGTACGCGGCGTTCGCCGACGCGCCGGTGGACGTCGCGGTGGTCGAGGTCGGCATGGGCGGCACGTGGGACGCGACCAACGTGGTCGACGGCACGGTCGCGGTGGTCACTCCGATCGCGGTCGACCACGCCAGCCGGCTCGGCTCCACGCCCGGTGAGATCGCGGTGGAAAAGGCCGGGATCATCAAGAAGGACAGCCTGGTCGTGCTGGCCCGCCAGCCCGCCGACGCCGCCGAGGCGCTGCTGCGGCGCGCGGTCGAGGTGGACGCGACGGTGGCCCGCGAGGGCATGGAGTTCGGCGTGGTCCGGCGCGACCTCGCGGTCGGCGGCCAGTTGCTCACCCTGCGCGGTCTCGCGGGGGAGTACGAGGACGTCTTCCTGCCGCTGCACGGCATGCACCAGGCGGAGAACGCCGCGGTGGCGCTGGCCGCCGTGGAGGCGTTCCTGGGCGTCGGCACGGCCGATCGACCCGGGCTCACCGGCGCCGGCGCGCTGGACGCCGACCTGGTCCGCGAGGCGTTCGCGTCGGTCACCTCGCCGGGTCGGCTGGAAGTGGTCCGACGCAGCCCCACCGTGCTGATCGACGCCGCGCACAACCCCGCGGGCGCCCTGGCCACGGCCCGCGCGATGACCGACTCGTTCGACTTCCGGCACCTGGTCGGGGTGGTCGCGGTGATGGCCGACAAGGACGTCAGGGGCGTCCTGGAGGCGCTGGAGCCGGTGCTCGCCGAGGTCGTGGTCACGCAGAACTCGCAGCCGCGCGCGATGCCCGTCGACGAACTCGCCGCGCTCGCCGTCGAGGTCTTCGGCGCCGACCGGGTGGACGTACAGCCCGCCCTGCCCGACGCGATCGAGGCCGCGGTCACCCTGGCCGAGGAGGAGGGCGACCTCGGCGGCGCCGGCGTCCTGATCACCGGCTCCGTGGTCACCGTCGGCGAGGCGCGGGTGTTGCTCAAGGGCGGCGCACGCGAGGGCGGAACCGGCCGGACCGACGGAAGGGACGCCTGAGGATGCGCGCGCTGTGTTCGACCCACCTGATCGGCCAGGCCCTGGTGATCTGCCTGGCCGCGCTGGTCGCCATGCAGCTCACCGACATCTCCACCGGCGTGTTGTGGGCGGTCGCGGGGCCCTCGGCGCTGGTGTGCGTGTGGTTGTGCGCAAAGCTCAAGGAGCCGTGGGCGATCACCGCGGGCTGGGTACTCCAGGCCGGCCTGTTCCTGACCGGTTTCGTGGTCCCGATGATGTTCCTGATCGGCGTGGTGTTCGGCCTCATCTGGTACGGCTGCGTCCGGGTCGGGCGGATCATCGACGCCGCCAAGGCGGCCCGCGAGGCCACGGCCGAGTGATCCGGGATACGGCCGAATGGTCCGGGCGTTACCCCGGATAGGCTCTGGGCGTTGACCCATTCGCGGGGTCGCGACGCCCGTATGTCGCAACATCCGTACGGGGCGATACCCGTACGGCGTAACACCCGTACGTCGTAACACCCGTACCGAGCCCCCCTCTCCGATCAAGCAAGGAGCCCCATGTCCGAGCGCACGCTCGTCCTGGTCAAGCCGGACGGAGTCCGGCGCGGTCTCGTCGGCGAGGTCATCGGCCGCATCGAGCGCAAGGGCTTCACCCTGGCCGCGCTCGATCTGCGCGTGATGGACCGCGAGACGATCGAGCGGCACTACGCCGAGCACGAGGGCAAGCCGTTCTACGCCCCGCTCGTGGACTTCATGACCTCGGCGCCGTCGGTGGCGATGATCGTCGAGGGCGAGCGTGTGATCGAGTCGTTCCGCACGCTCGCGGGTGTCACCGACCCGATCAAGGCCCTGCCGGGCACGATTCGCGGCGACTTCGCCACCATCACCCGGGAGAACATCGTGCACGGCTCCGACTCGGTGGAGTCGGCCGAGCGCGAGATCAAGAACTTCTTCCCCGAGCACGCCTGACGGTTCGGCCGCGATGCCCCGGGCGGATCCCGCGATCGCGCCCCGCGCATCCGGCCGGACCCCGTGCCGGCACGATCCCCGGAGCCGCGCGACGCGCGCGGGCCGCACGGGGGCGTCGAATTTTTTCACGAACACGCCGGGTGCGTCCGCGCGCGAGCGCGGGAGGTGCCGATCGGGCGCCGTGCGTGCGCTGTTAGAGGGAAATCCCTCCATTCGCCGCGCGTGGCACGCAACCCCTCACCCGGTGATCACGTCATGGTGGATGGAGGGTGCAGCCGTGCCCCCGGAACATCGTGGTTCTACCGTCGTTACACCGTGCCTACGATTGTGGTCGGTCGGTTCGGCGTCCCGGACGCGACGTCCCCCGGCCGGCTCATGTCCTCATGGCTACGAGCTCGGGAAGGCCCTAGGTTCTTTTTATGGCGAACAACTTGTCGTTCATCGGTCGTGACATGGCGGTCGACCTCGGTACGGCCAACACGCTGGTGTACGTCAGAGGCCGCGGCATCGTATTGAACGAGCCGTCGGTGGTCGCCAAGAACACCACGACCGGGGGCATCCTGGCGGTCGGCGCCGAGGCGAAGAAGATGATCGGGCGCACGCCCGGCAACATCGTGGCGATCCGACCGCTCAAGGACGGTGTGATCGCCGACTTCGAGATCACCGAGCGGATGTTGCGCTACTTCATCCTCAAGGTGCACCGCCGCCGCTATCTTGCCCGTCCGCGCGTGGTGATCTGCGTGCCCTCCGGCATCACCGGCGTCGAGCGCCGCGCGGTGGTCGAGGCGTCCAGCCAGGCCGGCGCGCGCAGCGTGCACATCATCGAGGAACCCATGGCCGCCGCGATCGGCGCCGGCCTGCCGGTGCACGAGGCGACCGGCAACATGGTCGTCGACATCGGCGGCGGCACCACCGAGGTGGCGGTGATCTCGCTCGGCGGGATCGTCACCGCGCAGTCGATCCGGGTGGCCGGCGACGAGCTGGACAACGCGATCATCGCCTACGTCAAGAAGGAATACTCGCTGCTGTTGGGCGAGCGCAGTGCCGAGGAAATCAAGATGTCGATCGGCTCGGCCTTCGACCTCGGCGAGGACGAGCACAGCGAGATCCGCGGCCGCGACCTGGTCAGCGGGCTGCCGAAGACGATCGTGATCTCCACCTCCGAGGTCCGCAAGGCTATCGAGGAACCGGTCAACACCATCGTGGACGCGGTCAAGAGCACCTTGGACCAGTGTCCGCCCGAACTCGCCGGCGACGTGATGGATCGCGGCATCGTGCTCACCGGTGGCGGCGCCCTGCTGCGCGGCCTCGACGAGCGGCTGCGGACCGAGACCGGCATGCCGATCCACATCGCCGACAACCCGCTGGACTCGGTGGCTCTGGGCGCGGGCAAGTGCGTCGAGGAGTACGAGAAGCTTCAGCAGGTACTGGACGCCCAACCGCGCCGCTGACCGAGCAGACGGAGGCGGTCGGCCGTACGCGCCGCCCTCCGTGCCCGATCCGGCGCGGCCACACACCACAACTGCCCACCAGCGCCGCAATGTACGAAAGGGGCGGGCGCGCATCGTGAGGGACTCCCGGCATGGTCGGCTGGTCCTCGTGCTGCTGCTGGCGATCTCTTTCGCCCTCATCACCGTGGACATCCGCGGTGGCCGGAACTCGCCCATCGCGAACGTGCGCGACTGGGCCTCGGCCGTGTTCGGTCCCGCCGAACGCGGCGTGTCCGCGGCCGTGGACCCCGTCGGCCGGGCCGTGAACGCGGTCAAGGACGCGGGTTCCCACGAGGGCGAGAAGAAGCGCCTGCAGGACGAGAACGCCAAACTCCGGCAACAGGTGGACAACATCCAGTTCGACCGCAACCGCGCGGCCGAACTCGACAAACTGCTCAAGGTCTCGGCGGCCGGCCAGTATCGGATCAAGCCCGCGCGCGTGGTCGCCATCGGCCCCGCCCAGGGCTTCTCCTGGACGGTCACCATCGACGCGGGCGCCGGCGACGGCATCAAGCCCGACATGACCGTGATCAACGGCGACGGTCTGGTCGGGCGGGTGACCCAGGTCGGCCCGATGACCTCGACCGTGCTGCTCGCCACCGACCCCGGCTTCTCGGTCGGCTCGCGCCTGGCGGGGTCGATGGAAATAGGGATCACTTCCGGCCGCGGCAGCAAGCCGTTGAACCTCAAGCTGCTCAACGGACAGGCCCAGGTCAAGAAGGGCGACCGGCTGGTGACGTTCGGCTCGCAGGGCGGCAAGCCGTTCGTGCCGGGCGTGCCGGTGGGCGAGGTCGCCGAGGTGCGCAACACCCCGGGCGAGTTGACCCGCAGCGTCGAGGTGAAGTCCTACGTGCACTTCTCCAGCCTGGACACGGTGGGCGTGGTGATCGAGCCGCCGCGCACCGATCCGCGCGACTCGATACTGCCGCCCGCGCCGACCCCGGAGACCCCCGCGCCGCCGCCCGCGCAGCAGGCGCCGCCCGCGCCGCCGGCGAGCACCGAACCACCGCGCGGCGCCGCGGCCGCGAAGCCGGCCACGGCGGGCAACCGCAGCACCAACGCCAAGCCGCCGGCGGGCGGCACGACCCCACCGACCGGAAGGGACTGAGACGGTGCGGATCTCCCGCGTGTTCTACGCCGCGTTGCTGATCGTCGTCGCGCTCGTGGTCCAGGTGAGCGTGCTCGCCCGGCTCGGTCTGCCCGGCGCGGTGCCGGACCTGCTGCTGTTGGTGGTGGTCGGACTCGCGCTGACGTACGGGCCGACCTCGGGGTGCGTGATCGGCTTCGCGGCGGGCCTGTGCGCGGACCTGGCGCCGCCGGCGGACCACGCGGCCGGGCGGTACGCGTTCGTGTTGTGCCTGACCGGCTACGTGGCGGGCATGTTCGCCTCCCGCAACCCCCGGCGCTCGGTGCTCACCCCGATCGCGGTGGTCGCGATCGCCGCGGCGGGCACCACCGTGCTGTACGCGGCGGTCGGCGCGCTGGTCGGCGACGGGGCGGTGCGCGAGGTGGGGCTGACGAAGCTGCTGCTGACCGCGGTGCTCTACGACGCGATCCTGGCCCCGTTCGTGGTCCCGTGGGTGATGGCGCTGGCCCGCAAGGTGGATCCGAAACCGCTGCTCTCGGGCCTGGCCCGGTAGGGGGTGACCGAACCGGATGCGCAAACGTATGCCCAGCCTGCTCAACGCCGGGCGATCGCGAGGGGACGGCGCGCACACCGTGCGCGCCCGGATGGTGGTCCTGCTGATCCTGGTCCTGTCGCTGATGATCACCCTCTTCGGCCGGCTCTGGTACCTCCAGATCCGCGAGGGCGACCACTACGCGGCGGCGGCCTCGCAGAACGCGGTCCGGGACGTGGTGACGCCGGCCGTCCGCGGTCGGATCCTCGACGACAAGGGCCGGCCGCTGGTGAACAACCGCACCGCGCTGGTGGTGTCGGTCAGCCGTACCGAGCTGATGCGCATGCCGGACCTGGGCACGGCCGTGCTGACCCGGTTGGCCAAGGTGTTGGAACTGCCGGTCGACGAGGTCAAGGCGCGCACCCGGCTGTGTGAGCGCAACGTGCCCAAGCCGTGCTGGAACGGCTCGCCGTACCAGCCGATCCCGGTCACGGACAACGCCACCACCGAGCAGGCGCTGACCATCATGGAGCACCGCGAGGAGTTCCCCGGGGTGACCGCCGAGCCCACCGCCGTGCGCCAGTATCCGGCGCCCGAGGGGGCCAACGGCGCGCACGTGGTCGGCTACCTCTCGCCGGTCTCCGACGACGAGTTGAGCAAGCAGAAGGCCGAGGGCAAGAAGGACCTCCAGCGCGCCGACGAGGTCGGCCGCAGCGGTCTGGAGCGCACCTACGACGCCGACCTGCGCGGCAAGTCCGGGGTCACCGGACTGTCCGTGGATCACCTGGGCCGGGTCACCGGCACCGTCTCGGAGACGCCGCCGGTGGCCGGGAACCACCTGGTCACCAGCATCGACGCGAAGATCCAGGCGATCACCGAGCAGCAGCTGGACGAGGCGATGAAGCGGGCACGCGCGACCTACGACGCGGGCAACACGCACAAGAACTTCATCGCCGACGCGGGCGCGGCGGTGGTGATGGACATCAAGACCGGGCGGGTGATCGCCATGGCGAGCGCGCCCAACTACGACCCGTCGGCGTGGGTGGGCGGCATCTCGCCGCAGGACTACAAGGCGCTCACCGACGAGAAGGCCGGCGTGCCGCTGGTGTCGCGGGCCATACAGGGTCAGTTCGCGCCGGGCTCGATCTTCAAGGTGGTCTCCACCTCGGCCGCGGCCGAGTCGGGCTACTCCACCAAGGCCAACTACGACTGCTCGCCCAGCATCTCGGTCGGCGGCACGACCTTCAACAACCTGGAGTCCAGGGGCTACGGCCCGATCTCGCTGCAGCGCGCGCTGGAGGTCTCCTGCAACACCGTCTTCTACGGCATCGGCTACGACATGTGGCTCAAGGACGGCGGGATCTTCGGGAAGACCCCCAAGGACCCGATGGTGACCATGGCCAAGAACTACGGCCTGGGTGCCCCCACCGGCATCGACCTGCCCGGCGAGTCGGGCGGGCGGATCGCCGACCGGGCCTGGAAGAAGCGCAACTGGGAGCAGAACAAGGACACGTGGTGCAAGCAGGGCAACACCGGCAACGAGTATGTGGACAAGATCGCCAAGGAGAACTGCGTCGACGGCTGGCAGTTCCGCGCCGGTGACGCGATCAACTTCGCGATCGGCCAGGGCGACACCACGGTCACCCCGTTGCAGATGGCCCGGGTGTACGCGGCGATCGCCAACGGCGGCACGTTGTGGAAGCCGACCATCGGCAAGGCCGTGGTCAGCCCCGACGGCAAGCTGGTGCGCGAGATCCAGCCACAGGCCGCGGCCAAGGTACCGGTGAGCGAGGCCACCATGAAGTACCTGCAGAACGCGCTGATCGGCGTCGAGATGAACGGCACCGCGGCCGGCGTCTTCGCCAACTGGCCGAACGCGCAGATGCCGATAGCGGCCAAGACCGGCACCGGCTCGGTGTACGGCAAGCAGAGCACGTCGTGGTTCGCCACCTACGGCGGCCCCAAGGACGGTCCGCAGTACGCCGTGGTGATGATGGTCAGCCAGGGCGGTACCGGCTCCGGCACCTCGGGTCCGTCGGTGCGCAAGATCTACGAGGCGCTGCTCGGGGTGGACGAGAAGGGCGCGATCGACCCGAGCAAGGCGCTGTTGCCCAGCCCGCCCGCGGACCTGCCGCACATCCAGGCGGACGGGACGGTGACGCCGGTCTCCTTCCGGGCACCGTCCCTCCTGTCGCCGCCGCATCCGTTCGGCGACGGTGACGGGCGCACGGTGGACGTGGTCGCTTTCGGGCCCGGGGCGCTGCCGCCCGAGCGGGTGACCTACCGGACCGGGAGAGGGACATGAACCTGAACCTGCGACTGCGGCCCGCCTCGCGGGTGGCCGGATTCGGGACACCGGACCTGGGCCGCCTGGCACCGGTGTTCACCCCGCGCCGGTCGATCACCCGGCAGATCATCCAGCGCGACGCGCCGGTGCGCCGGTTGGACTGGCTGCTGCTCGGCCCGGCGCTGGTGTTGTCGGGGGTGGGCTCGCTGCTGGTCTGGTCGGCGACCCGCAATCGGCGCGGACTCACCGGCGGCGATCCGCAGTTCTTCTTCAAGCGGCACCTGCTCAACCTGGTGATCGGGCTGGTGCTGGCCACGGCGGTGGCGATAATCG
The DNA here is from genome assembly GCF_051903075.1 of Embleya australiensis. Classification (NCBI taxonomy): domain Bacteria; kingdom Bacillati; phylum Actinomycetota; class Actinomycetes; order Kitasatosporales; family Streptomycetaceae; genus Embleya; species Embleya australiensis. The sequence continues at coordinate 2,511,353 of NZ_CP182422.1, read as the reverse complement.
GTCACCGCCGGATCCGGGCGTTCTCCCCCATAGTGGCGATCGTGGCCCTGTTCGGGCTGTTCGCGGCGCTGAGCCCGCTGGGCAGCACGGTCAACGGGGCACGGGCGTGGATCCAGATCGGCGGCGGCTTCTCGCTGCAACCGGCCGAGCTGGTCAAGCTCGGGATCATCCTGTGCATGGGCATGATCCTGTCCGAGCGGGTGGACACCGGGGACCTGGCCAGACCGGGCGACAAGGCCGTGTTCTGGGCGCTCGTGGTGGCCGCGCTGCCGATGGCGGTGATCATGCTGATGCCCGACATGGGGTCGGTCATGGTGATCGCGATGATCGTGCTGTGTGTGCTGCTCGCCTCCGGCGCGCGGGCGCGGTGGATGGTGCTGATGTTCGCGCTCGCCGGGGCCGGCGCGGCGGCGGTGGTGCACTTCGGGCTGCTCAGCGAGTACCAGATCGACCGGTTCCGGGCCTTCGCCGACCCGAGCTTCGACCCGGGGGGCGTCGGCTACAACACGGTCATGGCGCGCCTTGCGATCGGCTCGGGCGGGCTGACCGGGCAGGGGCTGTTCCACGGCGAGCAGACCAGTGGCTCGTATGTACCCGAACAGCAGACCGACTTCGTCTTCTCGGTGGCCGGCGAGGAACTGGGCTTCGTCGGCAGCGCGGTGATCATCGGACTGTTCGCGCTGCTGCTGTGGCGCGGTATCCGGATCGCGCTGCACGCCGACGACCTGTTCGGCACGATCGTGGCGGCGGGTGTGGTCGGCTGGTTCGCGTTCCAGGCGTTCGAGAACATGGGGATGAACCTCGGCATCATGCCGGTGGCGGGGCTGCCGCTGCCGTTCGTCTCCTACGGTGGATCGTCGATGTTCGCGGTGTGGATGGGGATAGGGCTGTTGCAGTCGGTGCACATGAGACACGCCGGCGCCTTCAAATCCGCCTGATCGTACCGATCGCGCCCCTGATCACACCCCTGATCGCACCCTGTGCGGGCGGGCTCTCGCCGACATCTCGGTAGGGGGTCCGCCCGCATCGCGTTAGGCTGGGAGGTCGATCACCCTCCCGCACCGAGGTGGTCGATCCCCTCCCCGCACTCCCGGAAGGACCGCCATGCCCGTCGAGTCCCTGTTCCCGCGTCTGGAGCCGCTTCTGCCCCAGGTGCAGAAGCCCATCCAGTACGTCGGTGGCGAACTCAACTCGACCGTCAAGGACTGGGACGCGTGCGCGGTCCGCTGGGCCCTGATGTACCCCGACGCGTACGAGGTCGGGCTGCCCAACCAGGGCGTGATGATCCTGTACGAGGTCCTCAACGAGGTCGCCGACGTGCTCGCGGAGCGCACCTACGCGGTGTGGGGCGACCTGGAAAAGCTGATGCGCGAGCACGAGGTGCCGCAGTTCACCGTGGACGCGCACCGGCCCGTCGGCGCGTTCGACGTGTTCGGGCTCAGCTTCTCCACCGAGCTGGGCTACACGAACATGCTCAACGCGCTCGACCTCGCCGGTATCCCGATCGAGGCCAAGGACCGCACCGAGGACCACCCGATCGTGCTCGCCGGCGGACACGCCGCGTTCAACCCCGAGCCGATCGCGGACTTCATCGACTGCGCGGTGGTGGGCGACGGCGAGCAGGCCGTGCTCCAGATCACCGACATCATCCGGGCCTGGAAGGCCGAGGGCCGGCCGGGCGGTCGGGACGAGCTGCTGTTCCGCCTCGCGGTCACGGGCAGTGTGTACGTGCCGCGCTTCTACGACGTGGACTACCTGGAGGACGGCCGGATCCAGCGGGTCGCGCCGAACCGCTCGGGCGTGCCGTGGCGGGTGTCCAAGCACACCGTGATGGACCTGGACGAGTGGCCCTACCCCAAGCAGCCGCTGGTCCCGCTCGCCGAGACGGTGCACGAGCGCATGTCCGTGGAGATCTTCCGCGGCTGCACCCGGGGCTGCCGGTTCTGCCAGGCCGGCATGATCACTCGGCCGGTGCGCGAGCGCAGCATCGAGGGCATCGGCGCGATGGTGGACAAGGGCCTGAAGGCGACCGGCTTCGAGGAGGTCGGCCTGCTGTCGTTGTCCTCCGCGGACCACACCGAGATCGCCGAGGTGGCCAAGGGCCTGGCCGACCGGTACACCGACGACAAGATCGGCCTGTCGCTGCCGTCCACCCGGGTCGACGCGTTCAACATCGACCTGGCCAACGAGCTGACCCGCAACGGGCGCCGCTCGGGCCTGACGTTCGCCCCCGAGGGCGGTAGCGAACGGCTGCGCAAGGTGATCAACAAGATGGTGTCGGAGGAGGACCTGATCCGCACCGTCGCCACCGCCTACGGCAACGGCTGGCGCCAGGTGAAGCTCTACTTCATGGTCGGCCTGCCCACCGAGACCGACGAGGACGTGCTGCAGATCGCGGACATGGCCAAGAAGGTCATCCAAAAGGGCCGCGAGGTCTCCGGCAGCCGCGACATCCGCTGCACGGTGTCGATCGGCGGGTTCGTCCCCAAGCCGCACACCCCGTTCCAGTGGGCCCCGCAGCTGGACCCGGCGGCCACCGACGCGCGGCTGCACAAGCTGCGCGACGCGATCCGCGCGGACCGGCAGTACGGCAAGTCGATCGGCTTCCGCTACCACGACGGCAAGCCGGGCGCGATCGAGGGCCTGCTCTCGCGCGGCGACCGCCGGGTGGGCCGGATCATCCGCGCGGTGTGGGAGGACGGCGGCCGCTTCGACGGGTGGAGCGAACACTTCAGCTACGACCGCTGGGTGCGCTGCGCGGGCGAGGCGCTGGCCGACGAGCCGGTCGACCTGGACTGGTACACCACGCGCGAGCGCGAGTGGAACGAGGTGCTCCCGTGGGACCACCTGGACTCCGGCCTGGACAAGGACTGGCTCTGGGAGGACTGGCAGGACGCCCTCGACGAGACCGAGGTCGAGGACTGCCGCTGGAGCCCCTGCTTCGACTGCGGCGTATGTCCCCAAATGGGCACGGAGATCCAAATCGGCCCAACGGGCCAAAAGCTCCTGCCCCTGTCGGTCGTCAAGCAGCCGGCCGCCACCCAGAGCTGACGGCTGTGAGCGAGAAGGCGATCCAGCGCATCGCGCGGATGCCCCTGCCGGCACCGCCGGCCGGCTCGGACGTGACCAGCACGATCGAGTGGGTCTAGCCGCGAAATAACGAGGGCCTTCCGATTATTCGGTCATACCGGATTCGGAAGGCCCTCGTTCATTCGAGGCTCGCTTAGTGCGCGAACCGTCACGCCGCCATCAGCGCGGTGCCCTGATTGCCTTCAACATCGCCGACCATGACGCAGGGTTCACGGCGATGTGGCCGATCGAGGGATCCTTGGAGTCCAGTACGCCGACGCCCTCTGTCAAGAGTGCCGACGCAACACACTGGCCCTGGTTGCCGCTGTACGAGGACGTGCGCCAGACACTGGGTGGGGCGGTAGGCGTGATCACGATTGGTACTCCATCAGTAGTTCATTCAGCCACTTGAGGGATTCAGCCGGTGAGAGCGAAACCGACTTGACCAGATCGTAGCGACGCTCGTACTCGTGCACCTCACTCTCGCGATGGAGCAGCGAGCCACGGTCCATTGTCTCCACATAGGCCGATTCCCCGCGGTGTGGTGTTGTCAGCAGGACGAAGCTGCCGTTCATGCAGGCGTGTACTCCGACCGCGAGGATCTGTATGACGCAGTTGGGTAGATGCGCCACATCAATGAGGTGGGCGATCTGCTCCCGGGCGTTGTCCGGGCGCAGCCCGGACACACCACGGACGGCAGCCTCCGTGACCACGACCCAGACCTGGGGCGGATCCGATCGAGTCAAAATCTCCCGGCGGGCCATTCGATCCGCGATTCGATCTTCAATCGGCATCCGCGCAACGTCCAGCGGGCGTGCCGCCTCGAAGAGGGCCCGCGCGTACGCTTCGGTCTGCATCAATCCCGGCAGAGCCTGAACATCGAAGAAGCGCAGCCGCTTTGCCGAGCGTTCGGCGTTCAAGTAGCCCTTGAACCAGGACGGTGAACCCATCGCCTCCTGCTCGATCAATCGATGGATCCGTAGCAGCAGACCCTCGGCACCGACGAGTGGGTCGACCGCCCGAGTGAAGTCCGTCGAAGGCCGCCGCTCCCCCCGCTCAATCATGAACAACAAAGACGGTGTGCAGTGACCCGCCTCGGACACGTCTTCGGGGCTCACCCCTGCGGATTTCCGCAATCTCCGCAGCTCACAGCCGTACAACTTCCTGGGGTTGTCTGGCAGTTCAGCATCTACGGACACGTTGACTCCGATCGCTGCACAGTTTCCGGGTGTGTACTGCGCATGCCTTCAGATCGTAGGTCCGCACTGTCGATGATGTCTCTCAGAGTGTCCGATTCACTACTGGCGGCAACTGAGAGGTTCAGTCATGTCCACGGAGCAGCAGGCGAAATCGATCTACCCCGAGGATCCGCGCGAGTGGACGTCGGAGGACGTTGCGCGGTTCTGGTTGGAGAACCGGCACAAGCCGGTGATCGACCGAGTGAGCGGCCAGGAAGGGGAGTTCGTGGACGTGATCAACTCCCTGGCGTATGTGCGACGGGACGACGCTCGCGAGTTCGAGACGCACTGCGGCAACCTCAGGGTTCTGTTGCCCACCGGCCTCAGCACTCGGCATGAGCATTCGGAGGAACCGGCCGACAAGAGGCCGTGACCGAACTCCCGTGCCGTTGAGAGCAGCACGAGGCCCCTTCTGAAACAGCGGGCCAGGCGGTCCGTTGAAAGCGGAAAGCCATGTCCCCCCTTCGAAGGTTTGATGGTCCGCACCGCCACCGCAGGCAACGATGAAAAGTGCAGGGCCACGATCACAGCCGATCGATCGGTAGAAAGGACGTACGACGATGCAGAAGGTCAGCGAAGCGCAAGTCCCGCAGGCAGGGGACACCGATCTCCTCGTCCCCCTCCACATGGACTACGGGACGTCGGTGCCGAACGACACCACGTTCCCGGGAAACGTAACCTTCGACGAGAGCAGGCAGATCACTCTCGTGGACGGTGTACCGATCATCGAGAGCGGAGTGGTTGTGTCCATGGCGATCACGTCCTCCGACGTCACCTCGGACGGAAAGCAGGGGGCGGTCGACAAGGGAGTGGCGGACGACGCCACCCCCAATGCCTGAGTCGAGAATCCTCGTCGCCACCGGCCCGCTCGACGCCACCGCCGATTTCGTGATCGAAGAACTCAATCGGCGTCGTGTTCCGCTCGCGCGCATCGACACCGGTGCGTTCCCGGACTCGGTGAACCTCTCGGCGACGTTCGGGTCGGATGGCTGGCGAGGCAAGCTCTCGGAAGGGTCCAGGGCCATGCGCCTGGAAGACCTGCGCGTGGTCTACTGGCGCCGCCCGTCCGCCTTTCCGGCGGACAGCGTCCAGGCCGGGCCATCCCGGGAGTTCGCCTCCCTGGAAGCCCGGAGCGGCATGATGGGCGTGCTGTACTCACTCTCCGATGTCACGTGGGTGAACCACCCTCTCGCAATCGCGGCTTGCACCAAGCCCGCACAACTCGCCGCGTTCGTCACGGCCGGCCTGCCCGTTCCGGATACCTGGATCGGCAACACGCCCCAGGACCACCGCAGCTTCTGCCAAAAGGGGCCGTCCGTATCGAAGACCTTGGGCCCGATCACCTATGACGCGCCCGAGGGCTATCAGGTGCTCTACGCGGCACGAGTCCCACCGGAGCACTACGGCCACCCACGAGCACGGGCGACCGCCAACTTCCTTCAACGCGAGATCGAGCAGAAGGTGGCGGAGTACCGCGTTGCGGTGGTGGACGATCGTTTGTTCATCAGCGAGGCGACCACCGCGGGCCCGTACCTCGATATCCGTGCGGTCGACCGCGAAGCCGTCACGTACAGGCCCGGAACGCTGCCGGAAGCGGTGTGCGACGGCATTCGTACCGTAACCCGCCGCTTCGGTCTGGTGTTTGCCGCCTGGGACCTCGTACAGGATGCCGCGGGCAGGATCTGGGCGCTGGAGCTGAACCCGAACGGGCAGTGGGCGTTCACACCGAAGCGCGACGACATCTGCCGAGCCATCGCCGACTACCTGGAGGAAGCCGCAAGCACATGACAACACTCGACGACGAAGCAACCACGCGGCGCACGGCCATGGTCGACGAACTGACCGCCGGCGACCATGCACTCCGGCTCGACGTAGCCGACGCATTCCGGAAGGAGCCCCGGCACGCCTACGTACGTCGCTTCACACGCAGCCACCTCGTCGATGGGGCATGGGTTTCCGAGGAGGTGAACGACGCACACCCCGACTGGCTTGCCGAGGTCTATCGGGATCAGGTACTCCTCACCTCGACCTGGCCCACCATGTCCTCGTCCACGGTGCCCTCGCTCATGGCCGACATGCTGGATGCCCTCGATGTGCACCCCGGCACGTCGGTAACCGAGATCGGCACGGGAACGGGCTACAACGCGGGACTCCTGGGTCGGCTCGTGGGGGACGAAAATGTTCTTTCCATCGACGTTGCCCCGGAACTGGTTTCCGCCGCGCGAGCCGCACTCGAGGCCACCGGGCACGACAAGATCACCGTCATCTGCGGTGACGGCTCAAGCTCCGACGTGGTGAAGCCCAACAGCACCGATCGGCTGATCGCCACCTGCGGGGTAAGCACCCTCCCTGCCGCATGGCGTCAAGCAGTTCGTCCCGGCGGCATCATCGTCGTTCCGCTGGGGGCGGGCATCGCTGTCCTTGACGTCGACGAGCAGCACGCGGCAAGCGGCGCATTCCTGTCGACCGGTGCGTACTTCATGAGCTTGCGCCCCACGAATGGCGCCCCCTTGATGCCGCGCCCCGACAACCCGGAGGGGCCGGCGGAGTCCTGCACGATGCCGGTGGCGGCATGGGCCGACAGCGAGTTCACATTCCTGGTGTCCTTCTCGTTGGGGCTGGACGACGTCCTGACCGATACCTCGTTGTCGGGCGCCCTGACCATCTGGCACAGGGACGGTTCGATCGCGACCGTCACCGCGGAGGGAACCGCACGCCAAGCCGGGCCGCGGCGACTGGCCGATCTGCTGGGCCGGCTATGGGACGACTATCAGGCGCACGGCCGACCGTCGCGCAGTGCGTATCGCATCGCGGTGAGTCCCGACGGGACGCACACCGTAAGTGCTCAATGCCCAAGCGGGCCATGGGCAGTACTCCCGCCCTGCGTCGAGTAGCCCCCCGAGAGGGATCAAGTTGCGCCGCGCCGATGCAGACACGCTGACGGGCCGCACGTGGCTATTCCGCGAACCGCATGCGCGAGCGATGGGCACGGAGATCCGGATCGACCCGACGGGGCAGAAGTTGTTGCCGCTGTCGGTCGTCAAGTAGCGGGTCGCCGACCGGGGTTCGGGCAGCTCAGACGGAGAAGCTGTTCACCCTGGTCGGCGTCACGCGGACGATTACTCGGGCGATGGTTTCGGGCTCCGGCGGTGGGGCCTCGCCGAGGTACCTGAGCGAGAGTGCGAGCGGGAGCTCCTTCGTCGGGTCCGGGACGATCTCGGCGGTGCCGCGCAACTCGACCGAGTGGTACGGGTTTTCCAGGTCGAAGACGGTGATGCTGACGCGCGGGTCGCGGCGGAGGTTGCGGACCTTCGCCCGGCCGTCGGTCGCGGAGAACACGACGGTGTCGCCGTCGCGTTGGAACCAGACGACCGAGGACTGCGGGCCGCCGTCGGCGTTGAGCGTCGAGACGGTGGCGAAGTTCTTGGCGTCGAGGAGCTTGCGGGTCGCGTCGTCGAGCGTGGTGGACATGGGTGCTCCCGGTTCCGTGGGTTTGGGGTGTGCGCTTGAGGTGCTCGCTTGGTGCACTTCTTGTTACGGGACACATCCTCCGTGACCATGGAGGCCGACGAAAGAAGGCACTTTCATGTCACAGCGGAACATCTGTGTAACGGAGCCGGCCGAGGTCACCCAGGCCTGCCGCGTGCTGGACGTGCTCAACCGGGTGGCGGGCAAGTGGAGCATCAGCGTGCTGATGGAGGCCCGCAACGGCCCCGTGCGCTTCACCGAGTTGGAACGCGCCATCCACGGGATCAGCCGCCGCATGCTCACGTTGACGCTCCGCAGCCTGGAACGCGACGGCCTGCTGACCCGCACGGTGTATCCGACGGTGCCGCCGAAGGTCGAGTACGAGGCGACCGTGATGGCGAGGGAGCTGTTCGAGTACCTGTCCGGCCTCACCGCCTGGGCCGAGCGCCACGAGCCGGCGGTCACGGCGTCGCGGGAGGCGTACGACCGCGCGGAGGGGTGAGCGCGGGTGGGCGCGAGGGAGTCACTTGGATTCGATGCGTCCCATGGGGGTGGCGTTCTTCGCTTCCGCCCAGTCGGCGTCGTCGATGCCGAGGGCGTGGCGGAGGTAGGCGAGGGTGACCCGTTGGATCAGGGCCACGCGCTCGGGGTTCTCGTCCGTGGTCTCCCGGACCTCGTATCCGGCGATCCCGCCGAGGGAGTGCTCCGCCCCGAAGAGGGTGAACAGGCTCTTGGGCCCGGGGCTGAGGTGGTACGGGTCGGCGAGCCACTCCGGGCCTCGGACGGACAGCGGCGACTCGTCGCGGTCTCCGGCGACGACGAGGGCCGGCGCGGTCATGTGCGCGAAGTCGCACCCCTTCAGCCACGGGAGGTTCTCGGCCGCGAAGGGCGTCAGGTCGTCGCCGCCCCGGCCTGCCGTGGCGAGCAGGACACCGGCCTTGATCCGCGAGTCGGACAGGTCCTCGGCGTTCCCGGTCACGGGGTCGAGGACACGCAGGCCCAACAGAATGCCCGCAGTCTGCCCGCCGAAGGAGTGCCCGGCGGCGGCGATGCGGCTTCGATCCAGGCGCCCGCCGAGGCCGGGAACGGCCGCCTCCAGCAGGTCGAGCCGGTCGAGGACGAACCGCATGTCCCCGACTCGGGTGCGCCAGAGCTGCGGCCTGCGGGGGTCGTCCTTCGGAAGGCCGATGGTCCTGGAGTCGAGGTGGGTGGGCTGGATCACCACGAAGCCGTGGGCGGCCCAGAAGTCGGCGAGCGGCCCGTAGCCGTGCAACGACGACCCGAATCCGTGCGAGAAGAGCACGATCGGCAGCCCGCTGCCGTCGGCCGGCGCGGAGATCCGCACAGGCAGGTCCACACCCCGGTCGGGCGCCGCCAGGACGACGGGCTGTACCGAGACGACGGGGATGGCCACGTCCGAGGTGAGCATGAGCGAACTTCCTTAGCGGAGCGGACAAGCAGTCGCGAGCTACGCTAAAACCTGACGTCAACGTCAGAGGCAAGCAGTGGGGACACGTAATGCGCATCGGCGAGCTGGCCATCAGCACAGGCGTCAGCGTCCGAGCGCTGCGCTACTACGAGGAACAAGACCTGCTCACCTCGGAACGCACCCCCAGCGGCCAACGCCAATACCCGGACAGCGCGATAGACCGCGTCCTACTCATCCAACAGCTCTACGCCGCCGGCATCCCCAGCAAGTCGATCGCGGACCTGCTCCCGTGTGTCGTGGGCGGCGAGGCCACCCCGGAACTCCTGACCCGCCTGGCAGCAGAACGCGACCACATAGACACCCGAATCGCCGACCTGACCACCGCCAGAACCAGACTCGACGCCGTAATAACCGCCGCAACGACGAACCTACAAACAGGCCAACCCTGCCAACGCCCCTGACCGACACCCCGGGTGGCGCTACACGTCGTCCCACCCGTCGACAGCGACCTCGGGGTACTCGCCGGCGAGGTACCGCTGCAACGCGTACCGAGTCGACGGCACGAACTCGCTCGGCAGGTCGTCGGTGTCGACCCAGGCCACAGCCGAGTGCTTGCCGGGCTCCGCATTGACAGGCTCGCCGTCCCACTCTCTGGCGGCGAACACCAGCACGACGAACCCCTCCGGCGCATCCGGACTGTGCGCGCTGTGCGTCACATGCACGAGTCGCAGTGCCTCCGGCTCGACCTTTATCCCGGTTTCCTCGTGGAGTTCACGAACGGCCGTGTGCGTAATCGGTTCCCCCGGCGCCCCTTTGCCACTCGGTAGGCTCCACATGCCAGGTGCGAATGCCTTGATCTCACCCCGCCGCAACAGCACGACCCGCCCGTTCGTCTGATCATGAACGATGACGGAAACAGCGACCATGACCATCAAACGCTCGTCGCAACGGACCTCATCGGACACGCAGGCACTCCTTCCTCTCGGCGCCGGCAGCGACCCACCCGACGACGCTGACCGGCCCGGGACCCGGCACCTCGCAACCGAAGCGCACTCTCGCCGGAAATACCCCGGTTGGTGGCGCGAGACAGCAACCGGGACAGCGGGCCCGCCGATGGCAGGCCCGCTGTCGTGTCTACGCGACTGCCGAGCGGCGAGTCATGCCTTGATCGCGCGGAGCAGGGCCGACCACGACTTGGGTGCGATGGTGATGTGACCGACGCTCGGGTCCTTGGAGTCGCGGGTGCCGATGGCACCGTGGAGCGGGCTGACCTCGACGCATTCTTGGGCGTTCTGGCCGCTGTGGCTCGACTTCCGCCAACTGAGGAACTCCGGGCGCTTCTCGGTCATTTGCTCTCCAAGAGGTCTAGCAGAAGCCCACGCGAACGCGAGGGGGAAAGGGCCTCAGCTCGCAAGAGATCGTATCGACGCTGCTTCTCCGCAACTACGTGCCCCTCGGTGACCATTTGCCCCTCGATCATGCTGTCCACGTAGGCGCATTCACCCCGGCCGGGGATCGTGAGCAGGACGAACGGGCCATCCATGCAAGGATGCAGGCCGCAATCCATCGGGACTACTTCGAGCACGACGTTCGACAGTTCGCTCACCTTCAGTAGGTGCAGAAGCTGAGGTTCGGCTACCTGTGGATCGTGCTTGAGTCGGATGAGTGCGGCTTCATCGACAGCAGCCCAGTACTCCGGCGCCTCCTTCTTGGTGAGCAAGCGCTGTCGCCCGAGTCGTCGTGCGACCCAGGATTCGATGGTTGCCGGCGAAAACCTGGCATGGTGCAAGAGCGCCCGAACATAGTCCTCGCACTGGAGTAGCCCGGGGATCGTCTGGGGCTGGAAGGTACGGATGCGAGTTGCCTGGCGCTCGGACTCCGTGAAGTTCTCGAACCAGCCGGGTTGCCCCTCCGCCAGGCGGTATGCGTGGAAAGCAGTGGCGACCAGCAGACCGGTTCGACCAAGGACTCGATCGAGGTCTGCCGCGAACTCGGGACTCGGTCGCCGGTCAGCGGTCTCGATCTGTCCAACAAACGACCCTGTTGAATGCAACTCGCTCCCGAGGTCCTGCTGTGTCTTGCCTGCGAGTTTGCGAAGAAATCGCAGGTGAGCGCCGAAGAGGTCCCACAGGGATGCCTCTGGATCAAGTTCTTTCGCTGCCGGCATCGCGCGCCTATTCGTCAGATTCAGATGCTGAATCCCGCCCCGTGCCAAAGGTAGCCCCCATGGTGTTCGCTCAGTAGCGGTTCGGTTACGGATCACCGTCGTGAGGAGAACTCCATGGGCGTGCGAGAGGGCGTGAGCCGGATGACGCTGAGCGTCTACCGGCTTCACCCGAATGGTGAACGTGAGGACATCAAGCCCGCTGCGGACTACGAACTGGGCGACGCGTCGCGGTGGTTGCCGTGCGGCGCGGTCGTTTCGCGGAGGGATGTGCCGGCTTCGGCGGAGTCCGAGCAGTGTCGTCCCGGCTGAGGTGGGCGATGGCCGAGGGCGAGGCGGGGGTCCGGTTCGGGCGTGGGCAATACGTGGTGGCGCGTCGCGGATGGGCACGCACCTTCGTGGGCGACGATCCCGAGCCGGTCCATCAACAGGTGCCGCGTTGCCGGGTGTTGGACGTGATCGAGCGACCGGATGGGGTCCACTACCGGGTGCGTGGTTGGTGGGTGGTGCCGTTCCGATTCGTGGTGCCCGGCGATCAGCTCGTGCTGCATCCCGACCAGAGAGAGGCCAGGAGAGCGGATGGACGCTCACGATCGACCCGCCGCTCCGGCGCCGGCGCGTGGTAGCGCGCCCCGCACGTTCGTGGGCCGGTGCGGCTCGGGCGAGGCCGAGTTGCTTCCGCCGGTGGTCCGCCGATGTGAACGAGCCGGTGGGCCGGGACCGCCACCGGATCGGGAGGCCCGCTCACTCGTCGTGGGCGATTGGGTGCGGATCAACGCGGACGGTGAGCGCACTGCGCAACCCGACGGCGAGGTCGTGGTGGTCGATGTCTTCCCGCCCGGTCGATCCGTGATCGTCCAGCCACCCGGCCACGCGATGCCATGGGTGCGATGGGAGCACGAGGTCCGCCGCATCCCGATCCCACCAGAGCGGCTACGAGAAAGGAATATCGATGCAAAGACCCACGACAGAGCCGACGCACGTGCCAACACCTGACGCCCGAGGCGAGAAAGAAGAACCGAAGTGACCTCGATGAGCACCGAGCGCGAGCCGTTCGGTATGAGGTACGCGGCCGGCCAGACCAGCGCGCCTGCGGACAGCGCAGGAGTGACCTATGACCGGGAGTTGCAGATCGCGGTAGCCGCAGACGGCAATCCATGGGCGTTCAGCGCGCCCAACGACACGAGCAGCGCCACCAACTCCGACAGCCGTAACGACGAGGGCACGGACCTCTGGTAGGGAGCGCCGAGTGGCGGAAGACCCGGGCGGGTCGGTGCTGGTCCTCACGAACCGGCTCGATCCCACCGCTGACCTGGTCGTCGATCACCTGAATCACCGAGGTGTCCCTGTATTTCGCTGTGACACCGCCGAGTTCCCGACCCAGCTCACCCTTTCGGCGACACTCGCGAGTGGCTGGGTGGGGAGTCTCGACAACGGTGTTCGACGTCTCGACCTGGCCGCCGTGCGGTCGGTGTACTTCCGCAGGCCCGAGGAGTTCCGGATGCCCGACGGCGTCTCCGAGGCCGGGCGGCGGTTCGCCGCCGCCCAGTCTCGGGCGGGATTCCTCGGGGTCGTCGGAGCGATCCCCGGCTTGTGGATCAACCACCCCGCACGCGATCTCGAAGCGAACCGCAAGCCCCTTCAACTCGTCGTGGCAGAACGTTTGGGGCTGCGTCCACCTCGCACGCTGGTGACCAACGACTGCGCGGCGGCACGGGAGTTCGCCAAGCATGTCGCCGGCCCCGTCATCACGAAGAGTCTCGGGGCCGCCGTCCATACGGTCGTCGTCGATCCTGCCGAGTTCGACGACTCGATTGCCCTCTGCGCCCATCTCTTCCAGGAGTGGGTCGACAAGCGCCACGAGGTGCGGTTGACCGTGGTGGGAGACAGGTTCTTCGCCGTGGAGATCCATGCCGGATCGGAGGCCGCGAGGGTCGACTGGCGTTCGGATTATTCGAGCCTCACCTACGAGCTCACGGTGGTGCCGAAGAACGTGCGCCGACGTTTGACGGCGTTCATGGCGCACTTCGGGCTCGTCTTCGGGGCGTTCGACTTCATCGTGACCCCGGGCGGGGAATGGCGTTTTCTTGAGGTGAACCCGAACGGCCAGTGGTCGTGGATCGAGCACAAGACCGGCGCGCCCATTTCGCGCGCCATTGCCGACCTCTTGGAGAAGGGCGACACGGCGTGACCGAAACTGCCGCACACATGGAAGACCGCGCGCGATCTCTGCGCGAATGCCTCGTCAGGGAGCTGGAACAGGACGGTTCGCTGCGTACCGAACCGTGGCGGAAGGCAGTTCGGGCCGTACCGCGACACGCTTTTCTGCCGACCTTCTTCGCGGATGCGCCGGACGAGCGCGGCGTTACGACGTACAGGGCGGTGAGCCACGAGATGTCGCCCGAGGAGTGGCTGCGTCTGGTGTATGCGAACAGGACGTGGGTTACCCAACTCGACTACGGCGCGACGCTGCCAACCGATGGTGCGCCGGTCACGGGCACGCCCACCAGTTCGTCCACGCTTCCCTCCACCGTGGTGCGCATGCTCGAAGACCTCGATGTCCAGGACGGACACAACGTCCTCGAAGTGGGGACGGGCACGGGGTACTCGACGGCACTACTCTGCGCTCGGCTCGGCGATCGACACGTCACGAGCGTCGAGTACGACGCGGGCCTTTCTGCGGCCGACGCGAAGCGGCTGGGGACTTTGGGCTTTCGTCCTGCCCTGGTGGTGGGCGACGGTGCGCTGGGGCATTCGGAGCGGGCGCCGTATCAGCGCATCATTGCCACCTACTCGCCGGACGCCGTGCCGCCGGCCTGGTTGGCACAGGCGGACCGGGACGCCGTACTACTGCTCTCGCTCACCGGGGCGCTGGGTGCCTACGGGTACGTCAAGTTGCGCATGATCGAGGTCGGGCGCGCCGAAGGGCGGTTCGTTGACTCCGTTGTGTCCTTCATGCCCTCACGTGAGAGTTCGCCGCCGGAGGCCGGTCCCCTGATGCGGGCGGCGATCGCCGCCCGGACGACAATGGCGGGGCGCGAAACGGGGATTGCTGCCGAAGTTCTCGACGACCCGGCCTTCCTGTGGGCGGCGCAGCTCGCTCTCCCGGGCACGATTCGGCTTCGCTACTCCGCCGCGCGTGAGGTGACGGGGCGCTGGTTCCTCCACGCGGACGGGTCGTGGGCGGTCGTGGAGAGCGACGCCGCCGGTACGGGCAGGCTGTACGAGGGCGGATCACGGCCGCTGGGGAGCGACCTCGAAGCGGTGGCGGCCTCTTGGCGGTCGAATGGCCGACCGGGCCTGGGGCGGTACGGGCTTACGGTCACGCCGGGGGCCAACGTGGTGTGGTTGGACGACCCGGGTGGTGACTCTTGGACCCTCTGACGCGGCTGGAAGGCCCCGGCCACGGGCGAGTCGCGCTCACTCACCCGTGCCAGGACCGCCACAGCGCCGCGTAGGCTCCGTCGGCGGCGATCAGCTCCCGGTGGCTGCCCAGCTCCGTGATGCGGCCGTCCTCGACCACCGCTACCCGGTCCGCGTCGTGCGCCGTGTACAGCCGGTGTGCGATCGCGATCACCGTTCGGCCCTCGATCACCGCGCCCAACGAACGCTCCAGGTGCCGGGCCGCGCGAGGGTCGATCAGCGACGTCGCCTCGTCCAGTACGAGCGTGTGCGGGTCGGCCAGTACCAACCGGGCCAGTGCCAGCTGTTGCGCCTGAGGTGCCGTCAACTCGTGGCCCTTGGGCCCGACTTCGGTATCCACCCCGGCGGGGAGCCCGGCCACCCAGTCCGCGTCGACCGCGCGCAACGCCGCCAACACCGCGTCGTCGTCGGCGTCCTCGCGCGCCAGTAGCAGGTTGTCCCGCAACGTGCCCCGGAACACGTGGTGTTCCTGGGTCACCAGCGCGACCCGGCCGCGCAGTTCGTCGAGCGGCAGGCCGACCAGCGGCACTCCGCCCACCTCCACCGTGCCCGACGTCGGGCCGTTGACCCCGGCCAACAGCCGCCCCAGTGTGGACTTTCCGGCCCCGCTCGGCCCCACCATCGCGATCCGCTCGCCCGGTCGCACGGTCAGGTCGATGCCGTGCAGCACCTCGCGCCCCGAGTCGTACGCGAACCGCACATCGCGCACGGTCAGCGTCTCGTCCACCGGCTTGGCGTCGGTGGGTTCGCGGTCGGACGGCACGTCGGCCACACCCAGCAGCCGGGCCAGCGAGGCCGCCGAGATCTGTACCTCGTCCAGCCAGTTGAGCAGTTCGTCCATCGGCCCGATGATCAACTGCACGTACAACACCGCGGTCGCCACCTCGCCGAGCGTGGCCCAGCCGTGCAGATACGCCCAGCCGCCGAAGGCCGTGGTCGCCACCACCGGCAGCATGTAGCCGAAGTCGACCGTCGGGTACCAGATGGTGCGCAGCCACAGCGTGTACCGCTCGGCCGCGTACGCCTTGCCGACGTCGTCGTCACCGCGCCGCCGACGCCGATCGGCGAGCCGCAGCGCCTCGACAGTACGCGCGCCCTCGACCGTCTCCGCGAGCGAGTCGGTCACCTGCGCCCAGGCGGCGTTCTCGCGCAGATAGCCCGCCGGCGCCCGGCGCAGGTACCACCAGGTGACCGGGATCAGCAGCGGCACGGTGATCAGCAGCGGCAGCGCCAGCAGCGGGTTGAGCAGCAGCAGCCCGGTGAAGGTCAGCACGATCGTCACGGCTGCGACCAGCACCGAGGGCACCGCGCGGCGGGCCGAGCGGGACATCGCCGCCACGTCGCGATTCGCCCGGCCGAGCAGGTCGCCGGAGCCGGCCCGCTCGACGGTGGACAGCGGCAGGTCCAGGATGCGCTCCACGAACTCCTCGCGGACCTGCGCGAGCAGGCCCTCGCCGAGCCGCGCCGCGGCCACCGCCGCCTGACGCACGATCAGCGCCTGGAGCAGCAGCGCGCCGGCGATGCCCAGGCCGAGCAGGTCGATCGTCCGGGTCGGGGCGTCGTCGCGGACCTTCTCGATCAGTACGCCGAGCAGGCGCGGCGCGACCAGTCCGGCCACCGCGGCGAGCGCGTAGAACAGCACGGTCAGGATCAGGTCGCGCTGCCGCTCGCGCAGCAGCCGCACGGCGTGCCGGCCGACCTCGGCGGCCGGGGCCACCGGCAACAGGCGGCGCGCGCTCACGCGTTCTCCTCCTCGTCGTCGTCGACACGGGTGACCAGTGCCGCGTATCCCGGTTCGTTCGTGAGCAGTTCGCGATGCGGTCCGACCGCCATGACCTTGCCGTCCTGGACGTAGGCGACCTCGTCCATGGTGTCCAGGACGAGCGGACTGGTGGTGGCGACCACCGTGGTACGCCCGCGCCGGTGCGCGGCGAGCCGGCCGGCGATCCGGGCCTCGGTGTGCGCGTCCACCGCGCTGGTCGGCTCGATCAGCACCAGCGTCTGCGGGTCGGCGACCAACACCCGGACCAGGCGCAGGCGTTGTACCTGGCCGCCGGAGAACTCCCGGCCGCGGGCCGCGATCTCGGTGTCCAGGCCCTCGTCCAGCGCGTCGATCACGTCCGCGGCGCAGGCCACCTCGACCGCCTCGGCGAGGTCGACGCCGCCCCCGCCCCCGCCACCGGGGGTCAGTTCGCGGCGCAGCGGTCCGGAGAACAGCCCGGCGTCGTGGTGCGCGACCAGGATCCGCTCGCGCACGTCGGCCACCGCGAGGTCGGCCAGCGGCACGTCGTGGTAGAAGACGTCGGCGTCCTCGTAGCGGCCGAGCCGATCGGCCAGCGCGGGCGCGTCCTGCGGGTCCTCGCAGGCGATGCCGAGTTGCACGCCGGGCCGGACCACCAGGCCGGAGCGCCGGTCCACCAGGTCGCCGGGCGCCAGCCAGGCGAGCGGGTCGGGCCGGTCCTCGACGCCCGGCGCGAGGCCGAGCACCCGCACCACCCGGCGGGCCGCGACGTGGCCGCGGACGACACGGTCGGCGAACTCGGTGAGGGTGGAGAGCGGGACGGTCAGGAACGCCGCGTAGCCGTAGAACGACACCATCTGACCGACCGTCAGGCGGCCGTCCAGGGCGAACCGGGCGGCCAGCCAGGTACCGAACGCGACGAAGAAGCCGGGCACCAGGAACTGCGCGGCCTCCAACATCGATTCGATCCTGGCGGTGCGTACGCCCGCCACCCGCAACTCCTGCGATT
The DNA here is from genome assembly GCF_051903075.1 of Embleya australiensis. Lineage (NCBI taxonomy): Bacteria > Bacillati > Actinomycetota > Actinomycetes > Kitasatosporales > Streptomycetaceae > Embleya > Embleya australiensis. Next base: position 2,493,812 of record NZ_CP182422.1, on the reverse strand, counting down.
CGCGCCGGTAGCGGGCCCCGAAGCTGCGCTCACCGCCGATGCCGCGCAGCACGCGCAGCCCGGACGCGATGTCGACGGCCCGATCGGCCAGCCCGGACTGCAGTTCGCGGTAGGCGTTCTGGCGCCGGTGCAGCGGCCGCAGCAGCAGCGAGACCAGACCCATCAGCAGCGGCACACCGATCAGGACCAGTAGCCCGAGCGGTACCGACATCTGCAACAGCACGACGGCGACCACGGCGAGCGTGACCACCGAGGCGCAGCCGCGTGCGGTGATGTCCAGGGTCGAGCCGATCGCGTCCACGTCGGAGGTGCCGACGCCGACCACCTCGCCGGAGGCGATCCGGCGTTGCAACACCGCGCCGAGCCGGGCGGCGTGCCGGGTGACGAGCTGGATGGTACGAAAGGCCGAGTCGAGGAAGTTGGCGACCGCGTTGCGGTGGCGCATGATGCCCGTGAAGCCGATCAGCACGGCGATCCCGAGCAGCACGCCGGACCAGGCGTACAGCCGTCCCTCGTCCCGCGCCTCGACAGCGTCGATCGCCCGGCCGACGGCGGCGGGCATGAGGGCCTGGGCCACCATCCACACCGACGCCCAGACGATGCCCATGACAATCGTCCGCCGGGTGCGAGCGGCGAGCCAAAGCAGGTAGCGGCCCGCCGACCGGATATCGGGATCGCCGGGGTCGGCGACGGGAAACGTTCGCATTGTCCAGCGACGCTAACCCGCGACCCCGGTCACGTTCCACGCATTATTCCCGGCCTCGGGCGGGTCGGAAGCCGCCCGAGAGCGGCGAGCACGATCGGGGTGGTGAGCGGCCGGCGTTGCGCCTTGGGTTGCGGGTGGCCGGCCCGGGGCTGGTCAGAGTCGGTGGTGGGCCGCCGCCAGCGCGCGGGGCTCCAAGAGCCGGGGGCCCGACGAGGCCGGTGTGTTGCTCGGCGAAAACCGGCCGGCAGCGGCGGGGTGGGAGGGTGGGTGGTCGGGTCGTGCCCGCCGGGGGGCTTCCCGGTGGGCCGGGCGCTTTCGGCGGGCGTTGCGTTTGTGGTTGCGAGTGGCTGGTGCAGGGCTGGTCAGAGTCGGTGATGGGCCGCCGCCGGCGTGCGGGGCTCCGAGACTGTGTGCCCCCGACGAGACGGGTGTGTTGGTCGGCGAAAACCGGCCGGCAGCGGGGAGCAGGGAGGGCGGTCGAGTCGGGTTCCCCGGGTGGCCTTCCCGAGTGAGTCGGGCGCTTCCGGCGCGCGTTGCGGCTTGGGTTGCGGGTGGCTGGTGCAGGGCTGGTCAGAGTCGGTGGTGAGCCGCCGCCGGCGTGCGGGGCTCCGAGGCTCCGGCTTTCGGCGAGACGGACTCGTTGCTCGGCAAAAACCGGCTGGCAGTAGCGGGACGGGAGGGCGGTCCGGTCGAGTCCTCCGGGGAGCCTTCCCGGGTGGGGTTGGGGGGCTTCGAGGGCCCTTTGAGGGGAGTTGAGGCTCGAAACCGGATCGCGATGGGTGGATGTGGGCTTTGAGTTTCGGTGACCTGCGGTTTTGTGGTGTCGGGGCGGAAAGTCGGGCGCCGAGTGCCGGTTTCGTGTGCTCCGGCCCCCTCAATGCCGGTGTGGAGGCCGAAACCGCACAGTCGGAGCCGGCTTTGGGTGTTGCGACCTCACAGAGGCCGTCGACGCAACCGAAAGTGCCCAATGGGAGCCGAACCCGGATCCCGAGGCGCTCGAAACGGCCCCAGCCTGCACTGACCTGCGGTTTTCCCTCACGCTGAGCCACAACACCCCAGGCAAACCGGATTCATGAGCCTTCGGGAGGCCCCTCGGAGCACCCGACCCCAGCGCCCTCCCTCCCCGCTACTGCCGGCTGGTTTTCGCCGAACAACACACCCGTCTCGTCGGGCGCCCGGCTCTCGGAGCCCCGCACGCCGGCGGCGACTCACCACCGACTCTGGCCAGCCCCGGACCAGCCACCCGCAACCCAAGGCGCAGGGCGCGCCGGAAGCGCCCGGCCCACTCGGGAAAGCCCCCCGGAAGACTCGACCGGACGGCCCTCCCTCCCCGCTGCTGCCGGCTGGTTTTCGCCGAGCAACACACCCGTCTCGTCGGGCCTCCGGCTCTCGGAGCCCCGCACGCCGGCGGCGGCCCATCACCGACTCTGACCGGCCCCGCACCGGCCACTCGTAACCACAAGCGCAACGCCCGCCAAAACACCCGGCCCACCCGCGAAGGCCACCCGGGGAACCCGACCCGACCACCCGACCCGACCACCCACCCGACCCGACCACCACCCACCCCTCTCATCGCCCCCGGCGGTTCGGGTGTCGGGCGCTACTCGGCGGCCAACTTCGCGTGTTCGTCCCGGAGTTGGCGTTTGAGGATTTTGCCGCTGGGGTTCTTCGGGAGCGACTCGGCGATCACTACATACTTGGGGACCTTGAAGCCCGCCAGGCGGGTCTTGCAGTGTTCGATGACCTCCTCCCGCGTGATCCGCCCGCCCGGCCGCGGCACGACCACTGCCGTGACCGCCTCGATCCAGTACGGGTGCGGGACGCCGAAGACCGCCGCCTCCGCTACCGCCGGGTGGGCGTGGATGGCCTCCTCCACCTCTCGGCCGGCCACGTTTTCGCCGCCGGTCTTGACCATGTCCTTCTTGCGGTCGACCACCGTGAGGTAGCCCTCCGCGTCCAGTACGCCGAGGTCGCCGCTGTGGAACCAGCCGTTGCGGAAGACCTCGGCGGTGCGGTCCGGGTCGTTCCAGTAGCCGAGCATGGTGTGGGGGCCGCGGTGCACGATCTCGCCCACCTCGCCGGGTGGCACCGGGCGGTCCTCGTCGTCGACCACGGCCGTTTGTACGTTGAGCCCCGCGCGTCCCGCCGAACCCGCCTTCCGCTCCTGGTCGTCCGGGCCCAGGATGGTGGCCACCGGCGACATCTCGGTCTGGCCGTAGAAGTTGTACAGCCGCAACCGCGGCAACCGGCGCCGCAGTTCGCCCAGCACCTCGACCGGCATCGCCGCCGCGCCGTAGTAGCCCTTGCGCAGCCCGGACAGGTCCCGCGTGTCGAAGTCGGGGTGGCGCAGCAGCGCGATCCACACCGTCGGCGGGCAGAACAGCTTGCTCACCCGCTCGCGTTCGATCGTGGCGAGCAGCGTGGCCGGGTCCGGCGCGGGCAGGATGATCGACGTCGCGCCGAGGTAGACGTCCGGGGTGAGGAAGCAGTGCAACTGCGCGCAGTGGTAGAGCGGCAGGGCGTGGATCTCCACGTCGTCGGCGGCCATCCCGCCGTCGATGATCGCGGTCGCGTACTGGGCGATCAGGTTGCGGCTGGTCATCACCGCGCCCTTGGGGCGGGACTCGGTGCCCGAGGTGTACATGATCTGGACCGGGTCGTCGTCGAGGAGCGCCACATCCGGCACCTCGCCGCCCTCGGCGATCAGCCCGGCGAACGGCTCCCACCCCGAAACCGCCGGGCCGAGCACCACGCGCAGCACCTCGCGGCCGGCCAGGGCGGCGTCGGCGGTGGCGGTCAGCTCGGGGCCGGCCAGCACGGCGATCGCGCCCGCGTGCTCCAGGACGTAGCCGACCTCGGGCGCGGTGAGCATGAAGTTCACCGGGACCGAGACCGCGCCGAGCCGGGCCAGCGCGAAGTAGGCCACCACGAACCCGTGCGAGTTGCGGGCGAGCAGCACCACCCGGTCGCCCTTGCCGATGCCGCGCGCGGCCAGTGCCCCGGCGGCGCGCGAGACCGTGTCGTCGAGTTCGGCGAAGGTCTGCCGCAGCTCGCCGTCCACCACGGCGAGCCGGTCCGGCAGCCGGGCGGCGGTACGCGTGAGCAGGTCGGCGATGCCGTGCCGGCGGGCCTGGACAGCGGTCACGGATGGCTCCTCGCCTCGGTGAAGGGTGGAGGCGTCATTGTGTCCGGCCCACCCGCCGGGCGGAAGCGTCTCGCCCGCTGAAATCGTCGTGTTGATCACCGACCCGGCTAGGTAGGCTTGCGGGCATGACCAGCAGCGCAGCGTCCGCAGTCCTCGACACCGCCCGTCGCGCCCGGGAGGCCGCCGCCGTCCTCGCGCCACTGACCCGGCGGGTCAAGGACGACGCGCTGCTCGCGCTCGCCGACGCGCTCGTGGCCCGCTCGGCGGAGATCGTCGCGGCCAACGCCGAGGACGTGGAGCGCGCCCGGGCCAACGGCACCGGCGAGGCGATGATCGACCGGCTCACCCTGACCGACGAGCGGATCGCCGCGATCGCCTCCGACGTACGCGACGTGGTCGGCCTGCCCGACCCGGTCGGCGAGGTGCTGCGCGGCTCGACCCTGCCCAACGGCCTGGAACTGCGCCAGGTGCGGGTGCCGCTCGGCGTGGTCGGGATCATCTACGAGGCCCGCCCCAACGTCACCGTCGACGGTGCCGCGCTGTGCCTGAAGTCGGGCAATGCGGTGCTGCTGCGCGGCTCGTCGTCCGCCTACCGCTCGAACACCGCCATCGTCGCGGTGATGCGCGACGCGGTCGTCGCGGCCGGCCTGCCCGCCGACGCCATCCAGCTGGTGCCCGGCGAGACGCACGACGCGGTGAAGGAGCTGATGACCGCGCGCGGCCTGGTCGACGTACTGATCCCGCGCGGCGGGGCGAGCCTGATCCGCACCGTGGTCGAGGGCTCGACCGTGCCGGTGATCGAGACCGGCGTGGGCAACTGCCACGTCTACGTCGACGCGCAGACCGACCTGGAGATGGCCGTGAACATCCTGGTCAACTCCAAGGCGCACCGGGTCAGCGTGTGCAACTCGGCGGAGACGCTGCTCGTGCACCGCGACGTGGCCGACGCCTTCGTCCCGCTCGCGCTCGCGGCCCTGAAGGACGCGGGCGTGACCGTACACGGCGACGCCGCGGTACAGACCTACTCGGCCGACGTGGTGCCCGCCACCGACGCCGACTGGGACACCGAATACCTGTCCTACGACATCGCCGCCGCCGTGGTGCCCTCGCTGCACGACGCGGTCGCGCACATCCGCCGGCACTCCTCCGGCCACACCGAGGCGATCGTCACCACCTCGCAGGCCGCGGCACGCGAATTCGTGGCCCTGGTCGACTCGACGGCTGTGATGGTCAACGCCTCGACCCGGTTCACCGACGGCGGCCAGTTCGGCTTCGGCGCGGAGATCGGCATCTCCACGCAGAAGCTGCACGCGCGTGGCCCGATGGGGCTGCCCGAGCTGACCAGCACGAAGTACGTGGTCACCGGCGACGGCCACGTGCGCTCCTGATCGACTCCGGAACCACCCGTCCGGGTCCGGTGCGCCGAGCCGGGTCCCGGAGCGGCGCGGTGAAGGGCCCCAGACCGGTGCCTTGAATCGGTATCCATCGGAGTGCCTGCGGTAATACTGTCTAGGAGTGCCCGATTCACCAGGGCCAGAGTTCCCGGACGGCCCAGACTTTCCCGAGTTCTCGGAGGACGAGCTTTCCTCCGTCGTCTTCGACGAGTCCTTCGTGCGCGCGGCCCGCGTGCACGAACCCTCGGCGACCGAGCGTGGCGCGGCAATCGACGCTGCGCCCACCCCCACCGCGGCCGCGCCCGAGCGGACCGACCGGACGGCCGAACAGGCCGACCGCTCCGACTGGTTCGACGACGGGACGTATCCACCCGACGGCGAGGACCCGTGGCGGGCCCGGACCGTACCCGGACACGACACCGCGCCGGTGTTGCCGCACGTGCCGGCCTGGTTCGCGGGCGAGCCGTGGGCCAAGGCCGCGCGCACCACACGCTGGCGGCGCGGCGTGGCCTGGGTGCTGGCCCTGCTGATGGGGGTCGGCGTGGTGGCGATGGCGGTCACCGCCGTCTACCGCAGCGGATCCTCGCAGGGACCGAGCGCGCCCCGGCAACCGTCGGTGGGCACCGGTCGCAGCGCGACGACCGACAACAACCCCGTGCCGGCGCCGCCCGGCCAGGACACCTCCCAGGTGCGAATAACCGTCGCGCCGGGGGATTCGGGCGCGGCCGGCGGTACGGGGGCACCGTCCCAGGCGGCGGTGGCACGTTCGGGGCCCGGCTGAGGAGGGGCGAGCCCGCCGGGAGCCAGGCACCCCGGTCCCCAAGGGAGACACGGCCCGCTCGCGACCCAGCCGCCCGCTTCCGCGAGGCACGCCCCGCTCGCGACCTTGCCGAACACCCGCCGCAAACCCCCGCGCCCGGGTGCATATCCACCCGCTCGCGCGCGACTTAAGCTGATGCCATGTCCGGACGGGGAGTACCCCCCGAAGGCCCGAACAGGGGTGGGCCCGACGGCGAGGACGAGTTCAGCGCCGTCGTATTCGACGCGACCTTCGTCCGTGCGGCGGACCTGCACGAGCCCTCCGCGCGGGAGCGGCTGCACGCGGGCAAACGACCGCACCGGCAGCGCCGGGTGCTCGGTGTCCGGCTGCGCACGCTGCGCGGCGTGGCGGGTGTGCTGGTCGTCCTGCTGGTGATCGGCGGCGCGACCTTCCTCGGCGCCCGGCGGGCCACCACCGCCGGATCGCACCTGGAGGTCGGCCCCGCTGTCCTGCAACGGGTCTCGCTGACCCCGCCCGTGGGCTACGCGACCGGCCCGCTGCCCGCCGACCCGATGGCCGGCGGACCGGCCGCCGGCTGGGCCCAGGGCGTCGCCGGGATCGCCATCGGCGAACGCCGCGAAACGGCCCACTACTCCGCCGTCCAGGTGGGCCAAGCCCTCGACCTGGTCCGCGAGTTCGTGGTCGGTACCCAACTCGACCCGACCGTCCTGGCGGGCGGCCGGCCGTGGGCGGCGCTGCCCCTGCTGCGCCGCGAACAGCGCGACCAACTCGGCGCGGCCCTGGTCGCCCCCCTCGACGACGACGTATCGGCCCCCACCGGCTGGATCACCCGCTTCGACCCGGCGGCGATCCGGGTCCTGGACGCGGCCCCCAGGGTGGCCGGCACCATCACGGCCGCCGAGCACGCGCAGCGCGACCTCGTGGTCACCGCCGACGTGGTGCTCGTCTACGCCGTCGCCCAAGTCGGCGGCCCCGGCTGGACCCGCTTCGTGGTGCACCGCGTCTGGGACTTCCACACCGACGCGCCGATGCTGCACGACGGCCTCCTCCAGGTCCGCCGCATCCTGACCGTGGCCGGACCCCAGCCCTGCACCCCGGACAACGCCACCTGGTTCCACCCCACCTTCACCGGCCCCACCCCGGCCGACGCCCCACCCCAGCCCGAACAGATCGACCCCTTCCACCCCACCCCACCCACCACCTGCACCCGCATGGCAGCGGTGCCGTAGCCGCCGCGCCCGGCGCTCGTCGTACCGGCGCTCAAAACGGTTGTACGCGGCCCGGCTGGATGGGGAGGGGGGCCGGGGCGGCGGCGCGTTTTTGGTAGGTGGGGCGGTCGACGACCTCCAGGCCGATCAGCTCCCACGGGGGCAGGTCCGCGCTCCGGCGGTGTTCGCCCCACAGGCGCAGCGCGATCGCGGCGGCGTCGTGGAGGTTGGGAGCCTCCTCCCAGTAGCGCACCTCGGCGTGGTCGGCGGCGTAGCGGCCGGCAAGCAGGAACGGGTGTTCGTGGGCGAGGCGTTCCAGCGCTCGCCGCACGTCCTCGGGGTCGCCCGGTGGGCCGGCCAGGGTCAGCGTGATGTGCCACATTCGGCCCGCGCCGTCGGGTTCGGTCCGCGCCGGCGTCGTCGGCTGTCCCCAGGGGCGGTCCCCACGCTCCGGCACGGCCGGCCTCCCGTCGGCGAGCTGCTGATCTTCGGTGGTCGTCGCTCAGCGGCGCAGCAGCACCAGGTCGTCGCGGTGGACGACCTCGCGCTCGTAGGCCGGACCCAGCTCCCGGGCCAACTCCCGGGTGGATCGCCCGAGCAGACCCGGCAGTTCCTTCGCATCAAAGTTGACCAGTCCACGGGCCACGATGTGACCGTTTTCGTCAACCAGGTCCACCGGATCGCCGGCGACGAAACCGCCCTGGACACCGGTGATTCCGGCCGGCAGCAGCGAGCTGCGCCGCTCCACCACGGCCCGCACGGCGCCGGGATCGAGCGCGAGCCGACCGCGCGCGGTGCTCGCGTGGGCCAGCCACAGGAGCCGGTCGGCCGTGCGAACTCCAGTGCGGTGGAAGAGGGTTCCGGTGTCCTTGCCGGCCAGCGCGTCGGACGCGAAGCGGGTCGCGGTGAGCACCACGGGGATGCCCGCCGAGGTGGCGATGCCCGCCGCCTCGACCTTGGTGACCATCCCGCCCGTGCCGACCCCGGATTTGCCGGCCTTGCCGATCTCGATGCCTTCGAGATCGGCCGGACCGGTCACGAACGGAACCCGCGAGGACGTCGGCTTCGCCGGGTCACCGTCGTACAGCCCGTCCACATCCGACAGCAGGACCAGCAGATCGGCGTGCACGACGTGCGCGACCAGGGCCGCGAGCCGGTCGTTGTCGCCGAAGCGGATCTCCTCCGTGGCCACCGTGTCGTTCTCGTTGACCACCGGCACCGCGCCCATCGCAAGCAGCTTGTCCAGCGTGTTGTACGCGTTGCGGTAGTGCGCACGGCGGGTGACGTCGTCGACGGTGAGCAGCACCTGGCCCACGCGCAGGCCGTAGCGGGCGAACGAGGCGGTATAGCGGGCCACGAGCAGCCCCTGGCCCACGCTCGCGGCGGCCTGCTGGGTGGCGAGGTCGCGTGGTCGGCGCGCCAGGCCCAGCGGCGCGAGGCCGGCGGCGATCGCCCCGGAGGAGACCAGGACGACCTCGATCCCCTCGGCCCGCTTGGCCGCTATCACGTCCACCAGGACGTCGACCCGATCCGGGTCCAGGCCACCCTGCGCGGTCGTCAACGAGGACGAACCGACCTTGACCACGATGCGGCGCGCGGAGGTTACGTCCTCGCGCGCCGCGTCGGCCCCACTGTGCACTTCAGGCCCCGCTTTCCGGTCGGGAAATTCGAGAAGGTCACCCGGACCGCGCGCCGGCGGACATCCACCGGACCGCGCTGTCGGGGGAAAGCCATCGGACTACGGCGTGCGTCAGGAGTCGTCCGAGAACGGGTCGAACTCCTCGTACTGCGTCTCGATCGCCTCACGTTCGCGGCGCCGGTCCACCGCCGGGCGGTGCGTCTGCAGGCGGTGGTCCTCACCGCGTCGGCCCAGCATCTCGGCGCCGGCCGCGACGGTCGGCTCCCAGTCGAAGACCACACCGGTGACGTCGTCGCCGATGACCACCTCGGCGCCGGGGACCGCCCCCGCCGACCACAGGGCCTCCTCGACCCCGAGCCGGGCGAGCCGGTCGGCCAGGTAGCCCACCGCCTCGTCGTTGCTGAAGTCGGTCTGGCGCACCCAGCGTTCGGGCTTGGCGCCGCGCACGATGAACGCCTCGTCGCGCCGGGTGACGGTGAAGCCGCTGTCGTCGACCGCGGTCGGGCGCAGCACGATGCGGGTGGCCTCCGGCGCGGGCGCCGCGTCGCGGGCGCTCTGCACCTGGGCGGCCATCGCGAAGGACAACTCGCGCAGCCCCGCGCGGCTGACCGCGGAGACCGGGAACACCTGGAGCCCGCGCGCCTCCAACTCGGCCTTGACCAGGTCGGCCAGGTCGCTGCCGTCGGGCACGTCGACCTTGTTCAGCGCGACCATCCGGGGCCGGTCCTCCAGGCCGCCGTAGGCGGCGAGTTCGGCCTCGATGGTGTCCAGGTCGGTGATCGGGTCGCGGCCTGGCTCCAGCGTCGCGCAGTCGAGGACGTGGACCAGCGCCTTGCAGCGCTCCACGTGCCGCAGGAACTCCAGGCCCAGGCCCTTGCCCTCGCTCGCGCCGGGGATCAGGCCGGGTACGTCGGCGACGGTGTAGACGACGTCGCCGGCGGTGACCACGCCCAGGTTCGGCACCAGGGTGGTGAACGGGTAGTCGGCGATCTTCGGCCGCGCGGCGCTGAGCGTGGCGATCAGCGACGACTTGCCGGCGCTGGGGAAGCCCACGAGCGCGACGTCGGCGACGGTCTTCAGCTCCAGGACGAAGTCGCCGGCCTCGCCGGGTTCGCCGAGCAGCGCGAAGCCGGGGGCCTTGCGGCGAGGCGAGGCGAGCGCGGCGTTGCCGAGGCCGCCGCGACCGCCCTGGGCGATCACGTAGCTGGCGCCGTTGCCGACCAGGTCCTCGACGAATTCCTCGTCGCCGTTGGGGAGCAGCCGCTTGACCACGGTGCCGTCCGGCACGGGCAGGATCACGTCGCTGCCGTTGGGGCCGGTGCGGTTGGCGCCGGCGCCGGGCTTGCCGTTGGTGGCCTTGCGGTGCGGGTGGTGGTGGTATTCGAGCAGCGTGGTGGTGTTGGCGTCGACGACCAGCGTGACATCGCCGCCGCGACCGCCGTTGCCCCCGTCGGGGCCGCCGAGCGGCTTGAACTTCTCGCGGTGCACGGAGGCCACGCCGTGGCCCCCGTTACCCGCCGCGACGTGCAGCACGACGCGGTCGACGAAGGTCGTCACGTGGATTCCTCCTCGGCTCCCGAGTGGGGAGCGAACACTGTGGACAAACACCCGAGGGCGGACCGAATAGGGTCCGCCCTCGGGTGTCGAAGCGAATGCCGCGGCGTGATTATTCCGCCGGGACGATGTTCACGACGCGGCGACCGCGCGCGGTGCCGAACTGCACGGCGCCGGCCGACAGCGCGAACAGCGTGTCGTCGCCACCGCGACCGACGTTGGTGCCGGGGTGGAAGTGCGTACCGCGCTGGCGGACGATGATCTCGCCGGCGTTGACGACCTGGCCGCCGAAGCGCTTGACGCCGAGGCGCTGCGCGTTCGAGTCACGGCCGTTCCGGGTGGAGGATGCACCCTTCTTGTGTGCCATGTCGCTGCTCCCTACTTCCCGGAGTTGATGCCGGTGATCTTCAGCTGGGTGTGCTGCTGGCGGTGACCCATGCGCTTGCGGTAACCGGTCTTGTTCTTGTACTTCAGAATGTCGATCTTCTTGCCCTTGGTGTGGTCGACGACCTCGGCCGTCACCTTCACACCCGCGAGGACCCACGGGTCACTCGTCACGGCTTCACCGTCTACGACGAGAATGGCCTGGAGCTCAACTGCCGTGCCCGCCGCACCGCGAATGCGGTCGACCTGGACGACGTCACCGATGGCAACCTTGTGCTGCCTGCCACCGGCGCGAACGATCGCGTACACCGTGGATCTCTCTCTCTGCAGGGTCCGAGCCCCTGAAGCCAGCCACACCGAACAGAAATCGGGGGCCTCCTCCGAAGCTTGCGATCCGGAGGGTGGTTGCTCAGGAGCCTGTGCCTAAGCACACCAAGGGCAAAGGTTACAGGATGCCCGGGGCCGAAGGCCAAACGGGTCCGCCCCGGGGATACCACCCCGGAGCGGACCCGGTACGGCTCAGCTTCCGCTCGCCGCCGATACCGGTTCGGCGCCGTCCGCGGCACCCTCCGGCGGGCCGGCGGGCCGGGTCGCCCGCCGCGACGTCTTGCGCGGCTTGGCGGCGGCCTTGGCCGGCTTGGCGGGCTCGGCCTCGGCCGGAGCCTCGGTCGCGACCTCGGCGGGGGCCGCGGTCTTCGCGGCCCGCTTGGTCGCCTTCCGCGCCCTCGCGGGCGCCGCCGGTGCGGCCTCGGGCGCCGCCTCGGGTGCGACCTCGGGCACGGCCGACTCCGTCGCCTCCGCCTCGGCGGCGGCCTTCTTGGCCGACTTCCGGGGCGCCTTGGCGGCGGTCTTCTTCGCCGCCGTGGTCTTGGCCGCGGTCTTCTTGGCGGCCGTCTTCTTGGCGGCGGCCTTGCGCACCCGCTTGGCCGGCGCGGGGGCCTCCTCGGCTTCCTCGGCCTGCTCGGCCGCCGCGACCGGTTCGGCCGGTACGTCCGCGCCCTCGATCACCGCGGGCTCGGCCTCGGGGGCCTCTGCCGGCGGAGTCTCGACGACCTCGACCGGCGCCACCGGCTCCGGCACGATCTCCGCCTCGACGACCTCGGCGGCCTCGGCCGGCTCCGCGACGTCGACGACCTCGACGTCCTCGAACGCCTCGGCGATCGCGGGCACCTCGACGACCTCGACGACCTCGTCGAACTCCGGCACGTCCCGCTCGACCGACTCGTCCGTCTCGACGATCTCGGTGATCGGCCCGCTGCCGTTGCGGTCGGCGTGGCCCTTGTTGCGCTTGCGCCGCCCACCGCCACTCGCCGCGCCGTTGCCGCCGTGGGTGTGTCCGCCGTTGCCGTGGCCCTTGGCCTCCGGCGCGTCCATGTGCACGATCACGCCGCGCCCGTTGCACCGCTCGCAGTTCTCCGAGAAGGCTTCGAGCAGACCCTGTCCGACCCGCTTGCGGGTCATCTGGACCAGGCCGAGCGAAGTCACCTCGGCGACCTGGTGCTTGGTCCGGTCCCGGCCCAGGCACTCCATCAGCCGGCGCAGGACCAGATCGCGGTTGGCCTCCAGGACCATGTCGATGAAGTCGACGACGATGATCCCGCCGAGGTCGCGCAGTCGGAGCTGGCGGACGATCTCCTCGGCCGCCTCCAGGTTGTTGCGGGTGACGGTCTCCTCGAGGTTGCCGCCCTGACCGGTGAACTTCCCGGTGTTGACGTCGACCACGACCATCGCCTCGGTGCGGTCGATCACCAGCGAGCCGCCGCTGGGCAGCCAGACCTTGCGGTCCAGCGCCTTCATCAGCTGCTCGTCGATGCGGTACGTCGCGAAGACGTCCACCTCGCTGGTCCACCGCGACAGGCGCGGGGCCAGGTCGGGGGCCACGTGGCCGACGTACTCGTGGATGACGCCCCACGCCTCGTCGCCCGAGACGATCAGCTTGGAGAAGTCCTCGTTGAAGATGTCGCGGATGACCCGGACCGTCATGTCCGGCTCGCCGTACAGCAGCGAGGGCGAACTGGTCGTGATCATCTTGGACTTCTTCTTGATGTCCTCCCACTGGGCCTGGAGCCGCGTCACGTCGCGGGTCAGGTCCTCCTCGGTCGCGCCCTCGGCGGCGGTGCGCACGATGACGCCCGCGTTCTCCGGCACGATCTTCTTGAGGATGGTCTTCAGCCGGGCCCGCTCGGTGTCCGGGAGCTTGCGGCTGATCCCGGTCATGGTGCCTTCGGGCACGTACACCAGGTAGCGACCGGGCAGCGAGACCTGGCTGGTCAGCCGGGCGCCCTTGTGGCCGATCGGGTCCTTGGTGACCTGGACCAGGACCGACTGGCCGGGCTTGAGCACGGCCTCGATCCGGCGCGGACCGCTGAAGCCCGCCGCCTCGAAGTTGACCTCACCGGCGTACAGCACCGCGTTGCGGCCCTTGCCGATGTCGACGAACGCGGCCTCCATCGACGGCAGCACGTTCTGGACCTTGCCCAGGTAGACGTTGCCGACGTAGGCGGACTGAGTGTCCTGGCTGCGGCTCACGTAGTGCTCGACGAGCACGTCGTCCTCGAGCACGCCGATCTGGGTGCGGTCGCCGTTCTGGCGCACCACCATGACCCGCTCGACCGCCTCGCGGCGGGCCAGGAACTCCGACTCGGTGATGATCGGCACCCGACGGCGACCCTGCTCGCGCCCCTCGCGGCGGCGCTGCTTCTTGGCCTCCAGACGGGTCGAGCCCTTGACGCCCTGCACCTCGTCGGTGGGGCTGTCGGCGAGCACGTCGCGCTTGCGCGGCTCGCGGACCTTGACCACGGTGCGCTCGGGATCGTCCTGCGGCTCGGCGACGGGCTCGTCGGCGGCCCCGTCGCGACGACGGCGCCGCCGGCGACGGCGGCTGCTGGTGGTCGCGCCGGCGTCGCCCGGGTCGTCGGGGTCGGCGTCCTCGTCGGGGCCGTCGCCGACGCCCTCGATGCGGTGCTCGTCGTCCTCGTCGGAGCCGTGGTCCTCGGCGCCGTCGTCACCGCGACCGCGGCGGCGTCGGCCACCGCGCCGGCGGCGACGGGTCGGGCGGTCGCCGTCGGTCTCGTCCTCGTGCGTCTCGTGCGCCTCGGCGCCCTCGGGCTCCTCGGTCGGCTCGGTCGGCTCGGCCGTGGCGACCGCGCGGCCCGGGTGCCGCTCCTGCTCGTCCTGGTAGCGCGAGTCCTGCGGCTCGGCCTCGGCCGCGCCGTGTACCTCGTCCACCGGCAGCGCGCGGCGCCGGCGACGCCGACTGCGCGGCTCCTCGGGCGTGGTACCCGGCTCGGCCGGGGCGGTGTCCTCGGCCGGCGCGGCGACCGGTTCGGCGGCCCGCTGCGGCGCCGCGAAGACCGCCGCCTGCGGGGCCTGGAACAGCGGCTGGAAGACCGGCGGCGGCGTCTTGCGCCGAGACGACGGGGCCACCGGCTCGGCGGCCGCCTCGGGCTCGGCCTCGACCACCGGCGCGACCTCGGCGACGGGCGTCGCCTCGGCCTCCTCGACGGCCGGCACCGCACGCTTGCGGGTACGCCGGGTTCGCCGCGGCGCCTCCTCGGCCTCGGCCTGTGGGGCCTCGGCCTGCGCGGGCTGCGCGGGTTCCGCGGCCCGGGAGACCTGCGCGGTCTCGGCGACAGGCTCGGGCGCGACCTCTTCGGGGGCCGCCTCGGGCGCGACGGCGGCCCGCTTGCGGGTCCGCCGGACCCGACGCGGCGCCTCCTCCTCGGCCGGCGCTGCGGCCTCGGCGGCGACCTCCGCCGGCGCGGCCTCGACCGCCTCCGTCGGCGCGGCCGCGATGGCGGCCGTGTCGGTCACCGGCGCGGTCACCCGCTTGCGGGTACGCCGCGTCCGTCGCGGCGCCTCGGGCTCCGGCTCCGGCTCGGGTTCCGGCGCGGCGTCGACCGGTGCGGTCTCGTCGACCTCCGGCTCCTCCTCGTCGGCCTCGCCGGCGGGCGCGGGCGCCTCGGGCGTCACGGCAGCCGGAACCGGCGCGGCCTCGGGTGAGGGCACGCTCGGCGGTCCGGCCGGACGGCTGGCGGCGCGCCGACGGCGGCGGGGTGCCGACGTCGTGGCCGTGTCGTCCTTCGTACTGCTGTCGTTGTCGGTACCGGGGTTTACCACCCCGGAAGTACCTGATGTCTCAGGCGTGTCGTTGGGCTCGGTGTCGAGCATGCGGGTCTGTCTCCCGTCACGCTTCCGGGCGCTCCAACGCAGGGCGCCGCGCGGAAGCTTCTCTCTCACTCGCCGGTCCCGGCCTTGCGGCCGTGATCCGGGCGATAAGTCTGTCGGAAATTCAAGCCTTGGGCCTCGTGTACCCGGTCGTCACCGATTCGAGGCTTCGACGACGGGTTCTGCACCGCCCTGCGGGCCGGTTCGGAGTTCCTCGTCCCCCTGCGAGGTGTGCTCCACCGCCGATGTCGCGCGGTCGGGCGCGAGCGGGTCGGTCACCGAAACGGTCGCGGCGTCGAGCGGCCCCTGCGCCAGGCGGGTGACCGCGGCGGCGGTGGGCGTCACAAGTTCGGCGACCGTGCGAAGACCGGACAGAACGTCGTCGGGTCGAACGGCGGGTGTGGTGTGCCGGACAACCAGTCGCAGTATCGCACAGGGTGCGGCACTACCCGCATCGACACCCTGGTGACCTGCGTCGTTCGCGTCGGGGGTGGTGACGGTCAGCGCGATCACCGCCTCCCGGGCGTCGAATGTGCGCATTCCGTTCTTGCTCATCCGCTGGACCTCGACGGTCTCGGCGGCCAGGAACGCGGTGACCGCGCGCTCGGCCTCCTCGCGAGCGACCCCGTCCAGGGCCAGCTCCCAGACCGACGCCTCCAGGCGCTCGGGGAGGTTGCCGCCCTGTGCCTCGACGATCTCGACGATGTCGAGACCGCTCGGCAGCGACGCGTCCAGCAGATCCCGCAGACGGGCGGGGTCACAGTGTGTGGCCACGCCGATCTCGAGATATTCGGCCTCGCTGGCGACGCCGGTGGGCGCCGCCCCCGCGTAGGACACCTTGGGGTGGGGGGTGAAACCGGCGGAGTAGGCCATCGGCACTTCCGCCCGACGCAGGGCCCGCTCGAACGCGCGCTGGAAATCCCGGTGGCTGGTGAACCGGAGGCGGCCGCGCTTGGTGTACCGGAGGCGCAGTCGCTGGACCGTCGGCGCGGGCGGCGGTCCCTCGGGCGTACGTCGTGCCAGTTTCGCTCAGTCCTTGACTCGAGATGGATGGGCAGAAGTCGGTCCAAGCCTACGGCCATGGGACGGGTCGGGTCAGCGCCCCCCGATTCCGAGGGCTCGGAGCACCTCTGACGTGGCCCTGCCGATCGGCCGGAGAATGGCCCGACCGACCCAGCGGCACGGCGCCACGACCAGAACCCGCCATACGGCGCGGATGGCCCTGCCGATCGGCGTGAGCACGTTGCGCCAGGCCCAGGCCACCGGCAGCACCACCAGATGCCGCCACACCACCGCGATGCCGCGACCGATCGGAACCAGCACCGCGCGCCACAACCAGGACAGCGGCCGGACGATCAGGAAGTTGAGCACCGCCGTGGAGACGTCCCACGCGAACCGCAGGGCGAGCAGCGTCGCGCGCCCGATCGGCCGTAGTACGTGCCGCCACAACCAGGCGCCGGGCACGAGCAGGAGGTAGCGGAACAGGAAGGCGAGGGGTCGGTAGATCAGCCGGGTGAACACCCATGCGAGGGCGTTGGCGAGCGGGACGAGGATGTAACGGCCGACGAAGCTCAGCACCGGGTACAGGAACCAGTCCCACAGCAGCTTCTTCAGCCCCCGCAGGATCGGACGCAGGAACCAGTCCCAGAACAGGAACTTGATCCCCCTGCCGATCAGCCGCACCAACTCCCACAGCAGGCGCAGCGGGACCACGATGATCAGCGCGATGATCCGGGCGGGCCAGCGGACCACCGTGAACAGGCAACCCTCGCCCGGCTCGGGGCCGGTGCGCGGCGGGTACGCGTGGTCCGCGTGTTGTTGCCAGGCCGGTGGCTCCGGCCGGCCCGGTGGCGGATTCTCGCGGGACGGCTGCCACGGCACCCGATCCGGTTGCTCCCCGTTTGCAGTCACCCGGGAAGATTAGTGGTCCCGCCTCCGGCGGGGAGGCGGGACCGGCATTGCTGCTTTATGTGACCATCCGACTACTTGACCGTGGTGCCTGTCGGTGTGGCCTGTGTGGCGCCTGCGCCTATATATAGGGAGAGCGAGCCGCTTCATGCGGGTCACTCCCTCGGCCCCGAGCCCGGCCCCGCCCTCGGGTCACTCCGCCTTCTTCCCTCCGGGCGACGGTGGCGTGTGATCGTCGGGCGGCGTGCCACCGTCCGGCGTCGCCCCCGGCTCGTCGCGGCGGCCGGTGAACCGGTCCCGGAGCTTGCCGCCCGCGTCCACCGCGCCGTCGGCGAGGTCGCGCAGCAGCCCGAACAGCGGGTCCGTGGTGGTGCGTGCGGACTCGCGGTAGGCGTTCGCCGAGGCCTTGACCTCCTCGCGCACCGACGCGTTCGGGTCGTACTCGCGACGCGGATACTCACCGGCCAGAATCCGCCGATAGTCGTCCCCGTCCGCCCACTTGCGCAGTTCGGCGACCCGGACCACCGGGAACGGGTGGGAACGCCCGAGCAGGTTCATCAACTTGAGCACGCTGTCGCGCAGGTCGCCGGCGCCCTCGTACTCGGCGGCCTGCTCCAGGAACGCGTCGGTGCTCATCTCGTGCAGCTGCGAGCCGCCCGCGACCTTCATCAGCGCGCGCATCGACACCTCGGGGTCCTGGCCGACCAGCAGGCCCGCCCGGTCGCAGGACAGCTCCGACTTGCGGAACCACTCCTGCAACGCGGTGATGATCGCGTGCACGCCGATCGTGCCCAGAGGGATCCCGGACAGCGCGGCGGCGAACCGGGTCAGGACCAGCAACATCGTGCGGTATACCGCGTGTCCGGACAGGATGTGCCCGACCTCGTGCCCGATGACCGTGCGCATCTCGTCGTCGTCGAGCAGTTCGACCAGACCCGAGGTGACCACGATGAACGGCTTGTCCATGCCGATCGCCATGGCGTTCGGCTGCGGGTCCTGGGTGACGAACAGCTCCGGCACGGTGGGCAGATCGAGGATGTACGCCGACTCGCGGGCCATCTCGTGCAGGCGGTGGAACTGCTGCTCGCCCGCCCGGACCGAACCCGCCAGGAAGGCGAGTCGGATCGCCCGCTCGGACACCAGACCCGACATCTGTTTGAGCACGAGATCGAAACCGCTCAGCCGGCGCATCGCCACCAGCGCGGCGCGATCGGAGGGGTGTTCGTAGGCCCGGGAGGAGATCCCGGGGAATCGTCGGCGACCCTCGAACGGTCCGATCGTCTTGTCGTCCGGCATGCTGCGCCCCCTAGCCTCGAGCAATCCGCCCCCCACCCTAGGCACATCCGACGTCCGAGGCCGAGGGTCGTCCCCGGAACCTGGCCGCGCGCCTCACCCTCCGCGCCCGTACGATGTCGTCCGCACACGTCGGCAAAAACTACGCAAGGGCTGACCACGGATGACCCAGCACGCCACGACCGTCCTCACCACGCTGGCCAACGAGAGCGGCAAGCACGAGAACCTGAACGCGCTGGGTGCCGGCATCGGTGCGCTGGCCACGCTGCTCATCCTGCTGTTCGTCGTGACGCGCTTCAACAAGGACCGCTGAGCCTCGGTCCGAACCCGGACGGCCGCGTCCGGTTCGTCGAACCTCCCTGTCCACGCCGGGTGCCCCGTTGCCGCCCGGCGCTTCGTCATGCGCGTTAAGGTGACGCCAGGTCAGGGGAGGCCGGGGAGGGCTCGATGCGCACATTCGCCATGGGCGAGAAGACGAGGCTGGACGATTCGGCCATCAGGGTGGAGTTCGACGTGTCGGGCGAGGGCCTGGCCGCGTACTGCTTCAGCCTCGGGACGGCGGATCTGGACGTGGTCTGTACCGCCCGGCCCGCGTCGCTGACGAGCGCGGTCGCGCTCGTGGCCGGCGGGACCGGGATCGCCGAGTTCCATGTGGACCTGTCCGCCGTGGACGACGCGGTGGACCGGCTGGTGTTCGCGATCGGCGCGCAGGCGCCGGGGTTCGGCGCGGGGTCGCAGCTGCGCCTGCTCGGCGCCGACGACGAGATCGGCCGATTCGTACTGCCGGTGGGCGAGTTGACCCGGGAGCGTGCGCTGATCCTGGCCGAGGTCTACCGGCGGGACGGGTGGCGGTTCGGCGCGGTGGGACAGGGCTACGAGGCGGGCCTGGACCAGTTGGTGCGGGACCTGGGCGCGGAGCCCGACCAGGCACTGTTCACGGCCGCGGTGATGGCGGACCCGGTGGTACCGGACACGGCGGCGCACGCCGACCCGGCACCGGAAGCGGCCGAGGGGTCCGAGGCCGAGGCCGAGCCCGCGGCCGACGCGCCGGAACCCGCCCGGGTGTCCGAGACGAAGCCCGAGGCCGAATCCGTGATCGACCCCGAGCCGGCACCGGAGCCCGACGCCGAACCCGCGCCGGAGCCCGAGATCGGGTCCGACGCCGAACCCGCGCCGGCCGTCTCGGCCGACATCGTGGCCGAACCGCCGCTCCCAGCCGAGCAGTTGCCGGAACCGGAAGTCGCGCCCGCGCTCGACCCCGCCGACGCCGGCCCCCTCTCGCCCCGCCCCGCGCCCGCCGTCGAGTACGAGGGCCGCGGCGACCGGGTCCTCTCCATCGAGCGCCCCGTCGACGCCGGCCCGTTCCTGGTCGAGCTGGAGTCCCGGGGCACCGAGAACTTCGTGGTCTGGACGCTGGGCGCCGACCTGGAGACGGACAAGCTCCTGGCCAACACGATCGGCGCGCACCGGAGCCGGGCCCTGGTGGACGAGCGCGGCACCCGTACCTCGCGCCTGAAGATCGAGGCCGACGGCGCGTGGACCGTGCGACTGCTTACCCCCGAGGCCGCCCGGCCGCTCACCGACCGACTGGAGGGCACCGGCCCCGAGACGGTGCGCTGGGCCGGCCCGCGCACGGTGGTCGCGATGACGCACGCCGGCGGCAGCAACTTCATCGTCGGCACCTTCACCGAACACGGCGACGACGAGGCGTATCTCGGCACCCTGGCCAACGTGATCGGCGACTACGAGGGCGAGTCGATCCTGCCCAAGGGCCCCTGCCTGATCGAGATAGAAGCCGACGGTGCCTGGACGCTGACCACGATCCCCGACTGACCCCGCGCCACCCGAACGCGCGAAAGCCCGGGCCGCCCGCCTCGGTCCGTACCGAGAGGGGCGACCCGGGACACGCGCGGTCGCCCGCCCGCTCAGCCCTTGCCGGACGCCTGCCACAACGCGATGCCCAGCCCGGCCAGGCCGCTCATCGCCGCCAGTGACGGCAGCGGCCACCGGGCGCGCTCCAGAGCGGCGATGCGATCATCGTGCTCCGCGACGACCTTGTCGGTCTGGTCCGCGCGCTGGAGCAGCAGCGCCAGGTCGCCGCGCGTGGTGGCGAAACCGACATCCACGCTGCGCCGCAGTTCCACCAGTTCGAGCGCGACCGTGGCGCCGCCGTCACCTGTTTGATGGACTGTCACAAAACCTCCCGAGGGCCGGTGCTCGTGCCCGCCTCGGGGGCGGCCGGAAGCGGAACCGGACCGGACGGTGGATCCGGATCCGGGCCCGGACGTCGATCGTGCAGCCGCAACCAGCCCGGCAACAACGTGTCGACCACCGGCAGCGCCATCACGCGCGTCACCCCGCTCGCCACCGCGAGGAACACCGCGACGCCCGCCGTGTGTTCGGGAATGCCGGCGGCGGCCACCAGCAGCGGTGCCGCCGCCGCGAGCGCGACCGCGCCCTGGACGAGGGTGCGCAGGGTCCGGGTCGTCGATTCCTTCATGGGGTGCCCTTTCAGCTCCACAGCCGGCGCCAGGTTTCCGGCCCGGGGTATCCGTCGGCGTCCGAGCCGGTCCAGCCCTGGGCGTGCTGGAAGTCGGCCACGTTGCGACGGGTGTATTCGGTGAAGACCGGACCCGGCTGGTAGCCGTCGCCGTCGTTGTACCTGGTGAAGCCCTTGGCGATCAGTCGCTGGTCGAGTTCGGTCACGGCCGGGTTCGCGACGTCGAGCCGGAAGGCCGTACGCCCCGGAAAGGACGGCACACCCCCGGTCGGCGGCGGCACGTCCCCGCCCGGTCGCGGCGCGCCCTGACGCACCCAGGCGTAGAGCGGACCACCGGGGCAGTCGGTGGCGTAGCCGTCCCGGTGCCCGCGGATCTCGTCGCCGGCCGGACCTTCCGCGCGGCAGTACTCGATCGCGTCGCGCAGCCCGTGCAACTGCGCGTCGGTGGGCGTGGTCGAACCGGACGAGCCGACCAGCGCGCAGACCGCGTAGTGCCGCTCGTTGAGCGAGGTGGTGCCGTTCGCCGAGTTGCGGCGCCGGAGCCCGCGCCCCTCGAATACGTAGCCGTGCTCGCAGACGACGAAGCTGTAGCCGATGTCGGACCAGCCGTTGCCGTCCATGTGCGACTCCTGGAGGCGCCGCACGTACCCGGCGCAGGTGTCGTGCTCGCCGAAGGTGTACGGCGTGCCCAGGTAGTGCACCTTGACGCCCAGTCGGGAAGCGCCGTAAGGGGTGGCCCCGTTGGGGGTGCGATAGGAGGTGGCGCCCCATTGGGCGCGGGGGACGAGGTGCATGGTGCCCTCCTCGGGGCAACGAAAGACCCGCGGCACGGGGCCGCGGGTCGGGAGAGGGAGCGTGGATCGGTCAGGGCGCCGGGGCGGGTTCCTGCCGTGGCGGCTCGGGATTCGGCGGTGCCGGCGGCATGGGCAGCAGGGGTGTCGTCGATCGGGGCAGGAGGGGCGGGTGTTCGGACACGATGTGCTCCTAGGTCATGGTTTCGTGGGTCCACGCACCGACGATGGCGGCGCGGATCGCACCGGTGCCGCCGCTCATCCGTCCGACGAGTTCGACGCCGACCTCGGAGAGGTGGTCCCCGGGGAGGTCGAACGGTCCGAACCGGTGCACACCCACCCCGTATCCGACGGCTGTCGCCGACCCCTGTGGTGTCCCGTTGAGCCGGAGCCGGAGTTCGCCGCGCGTACCGTTGGTGTCCGTGGACGCCTGGGCAACGACGGTGATCTGCGGTTGCTGCTTGTACAACAGTCCGGTCATCAGTGCCTTTTCCTCGGTTCCCGCGACGAACGGCCACCGTTCCCAACCGCCGCCGAGCGCGGGGTGCATCGGGACCGGGAGGTAGGGTCGGCCCAGACCCTCCGTCGTGGTCTTGATCACGTGGTGTTTCTTCGAGTCGAAGAGCACGAGGTCCTGCGGGGTGGGGCCGCCGGTGAACAGTGCCAGGGCGACCGAGCCGTCCTCGCGCCACATGAGGGTGCCGCGCTGTTCCGTTCCGTCCACGTGGTCCGGGGTGATCTTGCCGGACCAGAAGATCCCGTCGTGAACGCCGCCGGCGACCATCAACCGGCCGCCCGGGCCGATGGTGAAGTCCCCGTCGAACAGCTTGTTCATCGCCGGTCGGATGTTCGCCCGCCCGGCCAACTCGCGCACCTGGTTCTCCAGCGTGCGTAGTCGGTCCAGCAGATCCTGTGGAATCGCCGCCATCAGGAGACCTCGCCTTTCGGTTCTTCCTCCAGGAACAGCCGGGCCGTCTCGGCCTGCCCCCGATCGGGCGGAGTGACGGCCATGCCGACCACGCGGTAGCGGCGGTCGAATCCGTCGGGATGCCACACATCGCGTATCCGCAGCCTGACCCGGGCGCCGAGCAGGGCCGGGGTGATGCGACCGTCGAGCCGAATGGTGACCTCCGGGATCGTGTGTTGGGTCCAGGCCCGATTCAGGTCGGCGACCGCGTGTGCCTCCAGGACCACGGGGTTCTCCACGGTCGAGTGATCCGACGAGCCGTCCAGTCGGGGCCAGCCGACGTCCGTGCCGTCCGGGACGGCGTGCAGCGCGGACATCTGCGGGTAGGAGACCTCGGCCTGGTTCTCGTTGAGGGAGGCGCCTCGCGACTGCCAGTGGGTGGCCCGTCCGGTGCCGTCCTCGGGATAGCTGTACGACAGCACGGACCCGGGGAAGTCCAGCACGATGTCGGCGGCGCCGGCGACGATGCGGGGATGGCCGAGCTGCAACTCCTTGACCCGGCGTCCCGAGACCGGATCGCGGTAGCTCGCCATCCGCCACTCGAACCCGTCGTCCATCTCCGAGAACTGGGTGATCAGTTCGCCGATCCGGGGCAGGTCGTGATGGTCCACCCTGATGTCCCGGCGCACTCCGCTGAGCTTGGACCAGTCCAGCACGATGTCGAGATGGCCGCCCGCCTGGGTTTGCGCGTAGGTGACGACGTCGCGGACGATGTCGAACTGGTCGCGATCGGTGAAGGTCAGCGTCTCGAAGACGATGCGGTGGTCGAGGTAGCTGTCCCACGTGGCCGCCTGGATCTCCAGGCCGGCCGGCGCGCCGCGCGAGGGTCCGGCGCGGGTGGCGGTCCACACGATGCCGCCCCACCAGATGTCCCCGTCGCGCTCCAGCCAGACGGCGGTCCGGGCCGGGATCACCTTCAGCGCCCGGGCGGCGAGTTCCGCGTTCGGGATCGGGATGGTTCCGGACAGGGATCCGGGCTTGCCGATGTAGTCGTCGAACGTCAGGCCGGTCAACGGCAGGGCATCGATGACCTGATCGGAGCGCAGATCGCAGAACACGGCCCGGTAGGTGGGGCTCACGAGGCGGCCTCGTAGGCGAACGAGACGCTCAGGAAGTCGTCCGTCCTGGGCCCGTTCGGGAAGGGTACGTCGCCCAGGTTGCCCCATACGAAGCCGTGGTTGTCCTTTTGGACGTACAGCTCGTTCGAGGCGATCACGATCTGGGCGGCGCCGGTGTACGCCGCGACCCCGCTGCGGAAGGCGCTGGCGGAGCCGGCCACGAAGTCGCGCGTCTCGGGGGCGGCGAAGGGCGCGATCGGCAATTTCCAGAACCACCCGGCGGCGCCGGTGCCGCCGTTTGTCGTGCTGCCGACGAGCATGCGCACGGTGCCGATCACGGTGCGGCCGATCCGGGCGTAGCGCATCTTCAGCTTGCCGTTGCCGATGGCCGCGGTGCCCTCGGTGGCGCGCCAGGCGGGGGTGACCTCGGTCCAGGCGCCCCACGTGCTCGGGGCGAGCGCGCCCGGCAGGTCGAACTCCTGCCAGGCGGTGCCGGTCCAGTACTGGAGTCGGCCGGCGGTCAGGCGGACCTGGCCGACGTGGCCGCCGTCGGAGAGGTCGTTGGCGGCGGGCAGGATGCCGCCGACGGCCACGGTGTACGTGCGCAGATCGTCCAGGGCGCCGGCCCAGCCGATCCCGCCGGTGCCCGCGGAGGTCTTCGCCGGGACCCGGACCCG
Source organism: Embleya australiensis (assembly GCF_051903075.1). Taxonomy (NCBI): domain Bacteria; kingdom Bacillati; phylum Actinomycetota; class Actinomycetes; order Kitasatosporales; family Streptomycetaceae; genus Embleya; species Embleya australiensis. The sequence goes on along the minus strand of NZ_CP182422.1, from coordinate 2,469,640 downwards.
CCACAGCGGCAGGGTCGTCGCCGGTACGGCCGGCGCCGTCGGGGCGGCGGCCGGGGTGCCCTTGAGGATCTCCACGGTCGCGCCGGTGACGACCGAGGCGTCGTACACCTTGTCCTTGACCCGCAGCACGACCAGGTCGATCCGACCGAACTGCGCGTCGCCGTCGGCGAAGGTCAAGGTCTCGGGCTCGGTCAGGGCCACGGGGTAGGCGCCCTGGAGGGCGGTTCCCTGGACGATCGCGCGACCGGGGGTGAGCCGCAGCTGCATCGCCGAGACGCCGCTCGCGGCGAAGGGGGTGCCGCCGGGCACGATCCCGGGTCGACTGGTCAGCGCATCGGCGGGGGTCATCGTGCCGAGCGGGGCGAGGCGGGTGTCCTCACGGGTCTGGCCGTTTTCGAGCAGCCAGGCACTGCGTACTGTCATCGAGGTCTCCGGGTGTGAGGGGAGGAAGGTGGGGCGGGTGTCACCAGTGCGCGGTACGCCAGCGCAACTCGGCGCGCGCGCCCGGACCGCCGGAGACGGCCCGGAAGGAGAGCAGCGTGTCGCCGGGGTCGAGGGTGAACAGTTCCTCGGGCGTGCTGCCCGAGTCGGCGGTCTCCTTGCGCGAGGCCGTGCCGTTCAGGAGCACCGATCCGTCGGACGTGTCGACGCTGAGTTCGTCCCCGTCCGCGAGCTCGATGTCGTAGGACAGCGCGAAACCGCCGACCGGGTGGCGCAGGCTCGGCCGATCGCACGGTCCGCGGAAGGTGATTCGCGGCGCGATCGGGGCGCTGCCCCGGTGGGTCACCGTCAGATCTCCGGTGGAGCCCGCCTTGCCCCAGACCAGGGGCCAACTCAGCGGCCAGGTCAGCCCGTTCTCGCGGCTGGGTAGCGCGGTGCTCAGGAAGCCCTGCTCGGGTTCGTAGCGGCGCGGGTCGGTGGCCTGCCACTGGATGGTGGCCTTGGCGACGCCCTGCCCGGCGAACTGCCGGTCCGTCGGGACCACCCGCTGCAGGACCCGGGCCTTGCAGGCGAGCGTTTCGCCGTGCAGGCGCACGGCCAGCCACTGCTCGCGGTGTTCCACGGCGGTGACCTGCCGCAGCGCCCGGACGTGGTCGCGGATCGCGGCGGCGTCCGCGTCGGCGTCGGGCAGCACCCACACCTGCGCGGTGACGGTGCGCGGTTGGGCCCACAGGGCACCCGGCCACGAGCCGTGGCCGGCCGGGCGGACGGCGTCGCCCGCGTCGAGAGCGGGCAACTCCTCCCAGCCGCCGATGCCTTCGCTCGCGATCCGAAACGGTGTACCCGGGCCCAACAGCAGGCCGGCCCACTGCACCTGGCCATCGCCGGTGATCAGTGAGCCGGGCAAGATCTCGGCGCTGTCGGCGACGATGCTCATGCCGACCCCGCCAAGGTTGCGATCTTCCAGACGGAGACCTCGCCGGAGTTCAGCGCGTAGCCGCCGCCTCCGCCGTGCGCGCGAAACTCCATGAAGGTGCCGGGGGTCCTGATCAGCACCGTGCCGGACGCAACGCTCGTCGAGTTGCCCGAACTGCCGCGGATCGTATTGGCCGTCACGCCCGGTCCCTCGGGAGTGAGCAGGGTCCAGACGCGCCCTTCGTTGGCACCCATGGCGCCGGGCCAGTTCCACTGTCCGGCGACCGCGTAGATGCCGGTGGAGGGGAAGACGATCCGAGTCGGTTGCGCGGGCGACCACATCGCGGCGCCCGCGGCGTTGTACGCGACGATCCGCGCCCAGGGCAGCGTGATCTCGGCGTTGGCCGGCATGACCGGTTTGTCGGTCACATCCAGCCGCACGAAAGGTGGCTCCGGGACCTGGTACGCGACCCAACCACCGGTGGTCCAGCGCTCCAACACGCCGGCGTTGTCGCGGTATTGGCCCACGTACGCCCCTTTCGCGGCGTCCGAGGTGGGCAGGATGCCGCCGAGACCGACGGTGTATCGGCGCTTGGAGGTGACGGCGGTCTCCCACGCGATGCCCCCCGTCCCCGCGGACACACCGGCGGGGACGGCCACCTGGTAGAGCACCTCGCACGTCTTGGGAGCGGCCGGCGGCACGGGGTTGACGGCCGGGGTGCCGGCGATCACGTCCAGGACACCCTCGGTGCGCCCGGAGGCGTCGTAGGTGTGGTCGAAGACGCGCAGCACCACGAGGTCGATTCGGGGCAACAGCGGGTCGCCGTTGCCGAAGGCGAGATCGGTGTCGGCGTCGAGGGTGACCGCGTAGCCGCCCTGAGCGGCGGCGTGTTCGCCGCGGATCCAGGCCTGGCCGGCCGAGATGCGCGCGCTCATCGGTGTGCTTCGGGCCAGGTTCAATCCGCCGGGCACACAGCCGCCTCGGGCCGAGATGGGGAGCAGCGGCTCGGGGGACATCGAGACACCGGCGGCGAGCCGGTGATCCTCCGCCGTCATGCCGCTGGTGAGGCGTCCTGTGCGTACACGTACTGCCATGTGTCCTCCGTGGGTTGTGGTGGCACGACCGTTCGCGATGGACGGTCGGACCTAGAGGAAGGCCGAGCGCCAGACGACGTCGAGGCGCGCGGCGGGCTGATCGTCCGCGCCGCGGAAGTCGATCCGGTTGTCCCCCGGGACGAGCGCCCACGACTGTTCGGGAGTGCTGCGGGAGGTGGCGGTGTGCAACCGCGAGGAGTCGTCGTCGGCGAGTACGACGGTGCCCTCGCCGGTGTCGACGGCCAGCCGTTCGCCGGGGCCCAGGACCAGGTCGTATTCCAGCGCCAGGCCGGTGGTGCGATTGACGATCCGCGGTTGGCGGATCGGCCCGGTGACCGTGAGCGTGGCCCGCGCGGGGGTGTTGCCGGAGTTGACCGCCAGGGCGGACCCGGTGACGGTGGTCCCGCTGTAGACGAGGGGATACGTCAGCGGGTAGGTCATGCCCGCGCCGCGTCGGGGCAACTCGGCCGAGGCCGACTGCTCGACCTGCTCGTAGCGGTGCGGATCGGCGCAGATCCACTGCACCGCGGCCTTGGCGACGTTGCCGGCGACCAGTTGGCGGTCGGCCGGGAGCACACGTTGGTGAAGGCGAGCCTTGACCACGTTGGTGCGGCCGTGCACGCGGACCGCCAGCCATCGCTCGTCCCGGCCGGGGGCGGTGGCCAGCGCGAACTCGTCGAGCAGCCGGGCGGTTTCGCCTCGATCGTCGCCGAGCAGCCAGATGCCGGCGCCGACCACGCGCGGCTGCGCCCAGCGCGCCCCCGGCCAGGAACCGTGTTGCGCGGGCCGAAGGGCGTCGGAGGCGTCCATTTCGGGCAGGTCGAACCAGCCGGTCAACCCCTCCGCGGTGATCGGGAACGGCGTCCGCGCCCCGAGCAACAACTCGCCCCACTGCACTTGGCCGTCGGCGGTGATCAGCGCTCCCGGAGCCACACCGGTCGTGCTCATCCGCGCGCCTTCGCCAAGAACATCAACTGCTCGGCCGTCTGCCGCGCGCTACCACTGTTCGACTCGAAGTAATTCTCGATATGAAACCCGCCGCGGCCGTTCGTGCCCGTGCCGAGGTACTTGTCCAGCTTGCTGAGCGGGATCACCGCCTCGGCCTCGCCGGCCTCGCCCAGGATCGCGGCGGTGCCGCCGGGCCTCGGACGCACGATGCCGCCCTTGGCCATCATCGGCATCTCGGGCAGGTTGATGCCGAACTCCTTGCCGCCGATGCCGGGGACCCAGTTGGGGATCGAGAAGTGGATCTTGTTGACGCCCCGGATCACCCAGTTGATGCCACTGAGCCACGCGTTGACGGGACCGCGCAGGATGCCCATCAGACCCTCGATGACGGGCCTGATGCCGTCGCGGATGCCCTCCCACGCCTTGACCACCGCGGTCTTGCACCTGTCCGCGACGGCACCGAGGCCGCCGAAGTGCTCGATGAGGGGTACGACCAGCGAAATGATCAGGCCGAACGCGCTGGCCTTCATCGCACCGTTGAGGCCCTTCTGCGCGCCTTCGGCCATTCCGAGACCACCGCTGAGCTCGGAGAAGAGCTGCTTGCCGACGCCGGCACCCTTGCCCGCCTTGCCGACGGACTTCTCGACCCCGTCGGCTTCGGAGCCCACCTTGCCGAGCGCCTTCTTGGTCTCGTGCGATTGCTTCTCCAGGTTGTTCAACTCACCCTTGAAGCCGTCGGACCCCTTCTTGGCCTTGGCGAACGCACCGTCCGCCTGCCCGGACTGGGTCTTCGCCTGCGAAATCCCCGAACCGGCCTGACTGCCGGCGGTCTTCAGCTTCTGTACGGAGCCGGCCAGCCCGTCGGCGGACGACTTGAACTTCCCGAAGACGGTGTTCGTCTGGTTGGCGCCGTTCCTGACCTGAGTCATGCCCTGGTTGGCTTGCGCGGCGTTGTTCTTGATTCGGGACAGCGAAGTTCCGGCATTGTTGGCGGACCGCGGAATTCCTTTGATTGCGGAATCCGCCTGAGCGCCGGCCTTCTGGAAACGGGTGATCGCGGTGCTCGATTGCTCCGCGCTTCTTCGGAACTTACCGAAAGAGGACGCCGCCGCGTTCAGCGATTTGATGAGTGGCATATGAATTCCCGGCCTTCCGAATTTGCGGAGAGGGATCGAGGAGGTGCTGATCCGGCATTATTGGATGCCGAGAGTATTGATGAGTCCGGATAGTTCCTTGTTGAGTCGATTGACGTCGCGTATGCTTGTCGACAAGCTATTGTCATAGCCCTTCTTACGAGGCTTCTCTCCGATTCTGTCAGAGATCATCTTCTGTTTATTTTTCTCGTTCTTGATGGCGTTGACCTTATTGGTTTTGGCGCCTTCCAGTCGTCCGACCGCCTTTCGTAGAGTGTCGAGATCCTTCGTCAGCTTCCCTTCCGCGGCGGTGACTTCTCCCACCCTGCTGCGCCGCCCGGCACGGGGAAGTGCCTCGACTTCCTTCCGGAGGTTGCGCAGTGCCGTCTCGTCCTTGTCGATTTGTCGGACCAGATCGTTGACCTTCTTTTGTTCTTTCGCGATTTTGTTGTCCATCATGTGCTCGACGTTTGCGCTATCGAAGGAGAAGTAATTTCGCCCTCGGTAGGTGAAACCCTTTTCGTCGATCTTGAACAGCGAATAGTCGATCTTGATCGGCTGGATGCCGACGGTGACCCCGGTGAGTCCGACGGACAGCACGGTCAAGGCGCCCTTGATGAAATCGACGTCGCCCTTCAATGCCGTGAACGAGGTGGACAGCGTCTGCGCGACCTGCTTGTGCTGCTTGTACTCGTCCTCGGTGATGAACCAGGACAGGACGGGTATGCCGACCGGGTCCTTGGCTTTGTCGGTGGGAGTGCTCATTTTTTCGATCCCACTTCCTGGGACTTGAGTTACCGCGAGAAGAATGAGGCGAGGATGCCGGGGTCCACTGCCGACGTTTCCTCTCGAGGCTGTTCCGCGAGAGCCGACGACGCCGCGTCCGCAACGGGTCTCGGCGTCGGCACCGGGAAAGGTGAGCCTTCGCTTTCCTCGCTCTTGTGGACCGTTTCGAACATCCAGTTCGCGACCGCGAGGTGGTCCACGGCGTTGGCCAGCAGGTGGTCCGTCAGGGACCAGTCGGCGGCTTCGCCGTGCAGCTCGCGCAATACCGCCGAGTCGCCGGCGGGGAGGTGGCGGATCAGGGTTGCGAGGCGGCGGGACGACAGGGTGCCTCGGTGCCAGTCGAGGAGGTCGGTGCCGTAGTGGCGCAGGAGGTCGGCTTCGAGGGCCTCGGCGTGTTCGTCGACGAACGCAGCGAGGCTCAGCCTTCCCCCAGGCCCATCCCCGTTTCGCCGCCGTAGGCGCCCAGGATCGCCGCGACGTCCTGCATCGTGACGTCCTCGTCGGCGAAGCGCGCGTATTGCTCCTCGCCGAGGAGGAGGGCGAGCAGGCCGTCGATGTCGTTGTCGTCGAGGGCTTGGAGCGCCTTCAGCTGCTTGCGCGGCAGTTCGGTCGGAAGGGTGTAGGCGTGGTCGCCGATCTCGAACCGCCACTGGCGGCCGAGGGCCTCCAGGCGCTGGGCACGGGCGGCGTTGACGTCGAATCCGGACATGGATGCTCCTGGGAATGAGGGCCGGGATACGGGTGGGCGGGCCGCGGGGCGCCGGGAGGGGAGAGGGTCCCGGCGCCCCGCAGGCGGGTCGGACCTAGGCGGTGGCGTACGAGGGGTCCGTCATCAGGAGCGTGGCCAGCGGCGCGGTGTCGTCCTTGGCCAGCGCGGTGAAGGTGACCCCGAGCTTGATCGCCGCCGTGCGGGTCAGCGCCAGCTCGTCGGTCTCGGTGACCTGGCCGCGGTGGATGACGAACCGGTACTTGATCGCGTCGCCGTCGGCGAACTCGATGCCGAGCATGCGTTCGTCGATCTTCGGGGTCGAGCCGACCTCGTACTTGTAGACCTTCGAGCCGGCCGCGGTCTCGGTGACGTGGTCGCCGCCGAAGAAGAACGGCAGCGTGTCCTCGTTGAGCTGCATCAGCGCGAACTTCAGCGTGAGGTCGCGGTCCGAGTAGACGAACCGGGCCGCGCTCACCGACTGCCAGGTGTCCACCGGGTCGATCTTGTCCTTCTTGGTGAACTTGATGCCGTCGGTCGAGGTGTAACCCAGATCGACCCAACTCGCGCCCCAACCGGCGGTGGTGTCGGCGGGGACGGTGCTGCCGAGCTTGGCGACCAGGACGCGCCCGGTGCCGGCGACGCGGATCTCGTTCGGGTTCAGACCAGACATATCGATTGCCTCCGGATATGAGGAAGGCCCCTCACGGTGAGGGGCCCAGGAAGTGGAACGAAGCGGTACGGACGGGGGGTTCGAGCGTCAGGCCCGGCGGAGCGAGAGTCGGATGGTGCTCAGGTAGCGGTTGCCCGACGGGTGGTTGTAGTCGGGCAGCCATCGCGGCCCGTCCGCCTCCACCACGTCCGTCACGACCGTGCCGGCGAGCACGAGTGCGCGGAGCTGGTGCAGGCAGGTACGGGCGGCCAGCGCGATGCCGTGTGCGGCGGTCTTGGTCGGCCCGTACACCTCGATGTCGACCAGCGGCGTGTCCAGGCGCTGATCGTCGATCCAGGCGCCGCCGACCCGGGAGACCAGGACGGCGGGTTGCGTGCCGTCGAAGCCCGGCGGCGGCCGGTTGTCGACCTTGGTACCCGCGAGCTCCGGGCGGTTCTCGAGGTAGTCGACGAGGAGTCGTTCGACATCGGGGAAGACGATCGGTGGATCGCTCACATGGGTGCTCCTTCCGGTGTGGTGGACAGCGTGGGATCCCCGAACGGGGGTCGCGTGCGGGCCCGGGCACACGGGCGGCCCCGGAGGGGAGAGGGGGGCGGCCCGGCGGGCGGGGCCCGCACGCGAAAGCGGCGGAAGCCCGGCCCGTCGTCTCGGGCACAGCTCCGCCGCTGCTCCAAGTGTGATCGGCCCCCGTCGATCCCGCAACTCGCCTCCCGGGGCATGCGAACGGCCCCGTGGATGAGGCATCCACGGGGCCGGACAAGGGAGTTCACAAAGCGGTGGGCAATCGACGCCCGGGTGGGCCGCCGGGCGCGTGCCGGCCGAGGCGGGCCGCGCGTTCGGCGGCGAACACGTCCTCCATGCGGAACAGCAGGGTGCGACCGGCCTTGCCGGCGGGCGTGAGATGACCCAACTGCACCCACTTGCGAATCGTCGCCGGCACCACGCCCGCCTCGATCGCCGCCATCGCCGTGGTCAACATCGCCGAAGCGGGCAGCGCCAGTCGACGCAGCAGGGCGCTCATGGAGAGACCGCCCCGTCGAACGCCGACCGGACGGCCTCGTCGTCCCCGGCCGCGTCGCCGCGCCGCACCCACTCCTCCTCGGTCCACTGATGCCGATACGCCTCGTCGTCCCGGCAGACGCACTCGGACAGCGCACAGCGGCAACCCGGATTCACGCACAACACCACCCCGACGAACGGAGCCACACGCAGCGACACCGACGCGCAGAACGGGCAACGGCCGGGTATCCGCACCAGCGACTCGACCTCACCCAGCGCGCCGAGGCAACGGCGTGCCATCCGACGGGCTTCGTCGGCCACATGCCGTGCCAGTACCGGGTGTTCGGCGATCCGGTCCAGCAGTCGCGGCAGCCGCTCCAGCCGAACCGGCACCGAGGCGCCGCGCGCCCGCGGCAGGCCGAGCTTCGCGTGGACGGCGTCCTCCAGTTCGAGCACGCCGTCGGTGATGTCGCGGATGGTGTCCGAGACATAGAGGTTCACCGGCGCGGCCATCGGCGCCGTACCGGACAACCCGCGCCGCTCGTTCCAGTACGCGCCGGCCCGGTCGGCGAGCACTCGAGCGGCCTGTCGCTCCAGCGCGGCGGCCCCCGGCGGGGCGCCACCGGTGCTTTCGGGCCCGCGTTTGCTCGCCGGCAACTCGTGGGCCAGGCTGGGGAATCGTTCCCGCAGCACGGTCAGGAACCGACGTGCGCGCACGGTGTCCCGGCGGGCCGCGCGATTGGGGTTCGGCACCGTCAACGCGGCGGCGTCGGTGTGGGCCAGGGAGATGTTCACGACTGCTCCTCGATGGTGTCTTTCCCGGAACGAGCCTCGACCTCACGGCCGTTGCGCCACAGGCGGCCACCGCTGACACCGTCGAACCAGGTGCGCTCGGGGTCGACGACGGCGAGACAGCGCGTGCGTACCGGACAGCGGGTACACGCGGCCAGCGCCGGCCGGGCGGCGTTGCGGTCGGTACCCAGAACGGCCTGTTCCGGTAGATCGATACAGGCGGCGGACAATCGCCAGTTCCGGCCCTCCTCGCCCGATTCGGGCATCGGGGCGGGTGTGCGGGCGGTCGACGCGTCGGTTCTTCTGCGTATGGACATGGCGCTCCTGACGGCGTGTTCGGGGGAACCTGCAAGCCGCGGTGTGACGCGCCAAAACGCTAGGTGATTGCGTGCGCGCCCGCAACAAAGCTGTTCGGGGGATTGCCCGATCCTTCTTCTTTGCCTAAAAATCCCGTTCGGTTGGGACGAGTTGGCGGCACTCTGCGGCGTTCGGTGCTGTTGTAGGTACGTTGCGCATGCGCGCGTCTCGTTGGTTGATGCGTATGCGCGCGTTATTCTCGGCGCGTCCGGAGGGGAGAGCCGACATGGATGAGAGGGACATCGAGTCCTTCGCGCACTGGATCGAGGATCTGATGCGCGCCCGCGGATACGACATCGAGAGCCCCCGAGGAGGAGGCAGAACCAGACTTGCCGCCGACGCCGGCGTGCACCGCGCCGCGATCACGCGGCTGTTGCAGCGAAAGAGCGTGCCCGACATCGCGACCATGCGTGCCCTGGCCCCGGCGCTGGGCGTGGGCATGCGCGACATGCTGATCCATTCCGGGCGAATGGCGGAGGAAGACCTTCCCGTACCAACGGGACCGTCGGCGCGTCCGCGTAGAGTGACCGCCGGGAGCATGTCTGCTGCCGAGGCGGCGGAACTGCTGGGGGTACCGGAGCACAACCGCGCGATGTTCGTCGCCATGACGGAGATGATGGTGCGCGACGCCGAGGTTCGGCCCCAGGCCGGACGGAGGACTGCCGGAGGATAGGTGACGAGTGGGGGCGGATCGCGGTGGGCGCCCGTGGATCCGTGCGAGGGCGGAGCACCATGGCGGATCAGTGGTTGTCGTGGCGGACAGGAGCGCGAGGGCTCGAACCATCGCCCCGTCCCTGCTCCGGCCGTAAGCGCCGGTCCGGCGAGGCGACATGACGCCCCATCAGGACTTGCTCGTCGAGGAGCTGCGCGAAGCGCTCGACGGCCGAGTCGCGCCCATGGTTTTGGCGGGTGTGCTCGCCGATCTCAAGGAGAGCCTCCGCCCCTTTCTCGAAGAGGCGTACGCGGAAGGCTTCAACGACGGTTGGCGAGAGGGCGTCGCGACCGGCGAGGGCTCCGCCGAGCCGGGGCCTTCACCCGGCCCGAACCCTTCGTTACCGCACCTGGAACTCATCGTTCCCTCCGCCGCCGAGATGCGGAACCTGCCCGCGTCGGACCACTTTTCCGGTCGAGCCGAGCACGGGGTGGGTGGGCGCCGCTCGCCGCGGCGGCGGCAGCGCGCCGCCGAGGCCGACGGCGAATGACGCTCGGCCGTGCCCGCGCCGCTCGCGCCTCCCGCGACACGCCACCATTCGAGGGAGTTGTCGGGATGAGCGTCGGTTCCTTGATCTGCTGATCAGGTGAACCACATGCCTCGTCGTCACGGGCTCCTGGCCGTCGCGCTCGCGTTGGTCGCCTCCGTCGTCGTCGGGTGCGGGGGCGGCGGTTCGGGGCCGCCCGAGCTGAACTGGTACGTACCGCCGGACAACGGGGCCTATCAAAAGCTCGCCGACCGGTGCAGCCGGGCGTCCGGCGGCGCCTATCGGGTCAAGGTCTCGGTGCTGCCCACCGACGCGTCCGGACAGCGCGAGCAATTGGTGCGCCGGCTCGCCGCCAAGGACTCGTCGATCGACGTGATGGCGCTCGACCCCGTCTTCGTACCGGAGTTCGCCGAGGCGCGCTTCCTGCGCCCGTTCACGGCGGCCGAGGCCGCGACGCTGACCGACGGCATGCTGAGCAGCGCGGTGGAGTCCGCGGGGTGGCGGGGCCGACTGGTCGCCGCGCCGTTCCGGGCCAACACCCAACTCCTTTGGTACCGCAAGTCGGTGGCTGCCGAGGCCGGACTCGACCTCACCCGGCCGATCGGCTGGGACGACCTGATCACCGCCGCGGAGAAGACGCACAAGACCGTCGCGGTGCCCGCCAAGCGCTACGAGGGCCTGACCGTGTGGGTCAACGGCCTGGTCACCGGCGCCGGCGGGGCGATCGTGCGGGACGTGGAGAAGGGCGTCGACCTGAAGCCCACACTGCGCGAGGGCGGCGCGGGCAAGCGGGCCGCCGAGGTGATGCGCCGCCTCGGCCGCTCCTCCGCCGCGCCGGCCAACCTGGCCACCTCGATCGAGGACGACACCCGGACCGTGTTCCAGTCCGGCTCCGGCGGCTTCATGATCAACTGGACATACGCCCGCGGCGCCGCGGCCGAGGCGGTCGCCGGCGGCCAACTCTCGCGCGAGGTGCTGGACGACTACGGCTGGGCACGCTACCCGCAGACCGACCCGGACAAGCCGTCCAAGCCGCCGTTCGGCGGGATCTCACTGGGCGTCAGCCGCTACGGCAAACACGCCGCCGAGGCGGTGAGCGCGGTGCGCTGCGCGGGCACCCTGGAGAACCAGATCACCTACATGCTGGAGTCGAAGGAGACCACGGCCAAGGCCGCCGCCTACGACGATCCGGGCGTACGCGCGGCGTTGCCGATGGCGGATCTGATCAAGGAGTCCCTCGACCAGGCCGGCCCGCGTCCGCGAACGCCCTACTACAACGACGTCTCCGCGTCGGTGCAGCGCGAGTACCACCCGCCCGCCGACGTCGACCCGAACTCCGCCCCCCGCGCCACCGACGACCTCATCACCGGGGTCCTGCACGACAAGGTGCTGCTGTGAGCACGGCATCCGCGACCCGCACCGCGCCTCGGCACAGGAAGCCCCGGAAGCAGCTCGACCACGCCCAGCGCATGCGCCGCACCGGATGGCTGCTGTCCGCGCCCGCCGTGCTGATCATGCTCGCGGTCGCGATCGCGCCGCTGGTCGACGCCGCGTGGCTCTCGCTCTTCCACAAGCGGCTGACCACGCCCGACGCCAACTCGTTCGCGGGTCTGTCGAACTACTGGGTGGTGCTCAAGGACCCGCTGTGGTGGACCGACGTGTGGACCACCCTCGCGCTGACCGTGCTCACTGTCTCGGTCGAGTTCGTGATCGGCTTCGGGCTCGCCCAACTGATGCAGCGTGCCCTGTACCTGCGCCGCACGCTGCGCACCATCGTGCTGGTCCCGTACGGCATCGTCACGGTCGTCTCCGCCTACGCCTGGCGCTACGCGTTCGACCCGTCCACCGGGTTCGTCAACGACTGGCTGGGCACCGACGTCGCCTGGTTCGACCACCGCTGGACCGCGCTGTTCGTGATCGCCCTCTCGGAGATCTGGAAGACCACGCCGTTCATGTCGCTGCTGCTGCTCGGTGGGCTGATCCAGGTCTCCCCGGACGTGCACGAGGCCGCGCGGGTGGACGGCGCGGGGCCGTGGCAGCGGCTCACCCGGGTCACCCTGCCGATCATGAAGCAGGCGATCCTGGTCGCGCTGCTGTTCCGGACCATGGACGCGTTCCGCATCTTCGACTCGGTCTTCGTGATGACCGGCGGCGCCAACGACACCGAGACGGTGTCCTTCCTGGCCTACCGCCAACTGGTCAGCCGCACGGCCCTGGGCCTGGGTTCGGCGATCTCGGTACTGCTGTTCGCCTGTGTGCTGCTGATCGCGTTCCTGTTCATCAAGCTCTTCCGTACCGACGTGAGCAAGCTCGGGAGCCCCGCGTGAGTCAGCCAAGCCCGGCCCGCGAGGGTGTACGCACCCTGGTCAGCGTCGTGGTGATCGGGATCACCATGCTCCCGCTGGCCTGGATGCTCTCGCTGTCCTTCAAGGGCGGCGACGACATCAACAACGCGCAGTTCCTGCCCAAGACCTGGAGCCTGGACAACTACCGCACGGTCTTTCGCAACGACCTCTTCACCGACGCGCTGCGCAACTCGATCGGCATCTCGCTGATGGCCACCACGATCGCGGTCGCCTGCGCCACCGGCACCGCGTACGCGATCGTGCGGATGGAGTTCCCCGGCAAGCGGCTGATCCTGCTCGGCGCGCTGGCGATCGCGATGTTCCCGACCATCGCGGTGGTCGGTCCGCTGTTCGACATGTGGCGCTCGATCGGCCTGTTCGACACCTGGATCGGGCTGATCCTGCCCTACCTGTCGTTCACCATGCCGCTGTCGATCTGGACGCTGACCTCGTTCTTCAAGCAGATCCCGTGGGCCCTGGAGGACGCCGCGCGGATCGACGGCGCCTCCGCGTGGCAGGCGTTTCGCTACGTGATCGCGCCGATGGCGGTGCCGGCCGTGGTGACCACCGCGATCCTGGTGTTCTTCTTCGCCTGGAACGACTTCGTCTTCTCGGTGTCGCTGACCTCGACCAACAAATCCCGTACCGTGCCCGCCGCGCTGGCCTTCTTCACCGGTGCCTCGCAGTTCCAGCAGCCCACCGCCGCGATCGCGGCGGCCTCCGTCGTGGTGAGCATTCCGGTGATCGTCCTGGTGCTCGTCTTCCAGAAGCGGATCGTCGCGGGGATCACCTCGGGGGCGGTCAAGGAGTAGGGGCGCGCGCTCGGGGAGCGCGGAACGATAGATTCTCGCGCCATGAGCGAGCGGAACAGACGTGTCGGTGTCATGGGCGGCACCTTCGATCCCATCCACCACGGGCACCTCGTCGCCGCGAGCGAGGTGGCGGGCCAGTTCGGGCTCGACGAGGTCGTGTTCGTGCCGACCGGTCGACCGTGGCAGAAGTCCGCGCAGGACGTGTCCTCGCCCGAGGACCGGTACCTGATGACGGTGATCGCCACCGCGTCCAACCCGAGGTTCTCGGTGAGCCGGGTGGACATCGACCGCGCGGGCGAGACGTACACCCTCGACACCCTGCGCGACCTGCGCGAGTCCTCGCCCGAGGGCACCGAAATATTCTTCATCACCGGCGCCGACGCGCTGTCCCAGATCTTCTCCTGGCACAACGCGCACGAGATGTTCGAGCTCGCGCATTTCGTGGGTTGCACCCGTCCGGGGCACACTCTGTCCGACCCGGGTTTCCCGGACGGCGGCGTGAGCCTGGTGGAGGTCCCCGCACTGGCCATCTCGTCGACCGACATCCGTACAAGGGTGGCCGGGGGCGATCCGGTCTGGTACCTGGTACCGGACGGGGTCGTTCAATACATCAGCAAGCGGGGGCTGTACCGGGGAGCTTCGTGAGCAACGACGACCGGCGCGATTGGGAGCCTTACGGCACCGAGCGAGGGGACGGCGGGCAGGCGCGGGAACCGTACGGCCCGGGGCAGGGCGACGGCGGACACCCGGGATACCCCGCACAACCGCCGGCCGGATCGGGCCCGGAGGGCCTCGAACCGGTGAACTTCGCGCCGCAGCAATACCCGTACGACCCGAACGCCGGTTACGACCCGAACGCGGCCTATGACCCGAACACCGGTTACGGCGCGGGTGGTTACGACCCGAACGCGTACGGCTCCGGGGCCTACCCGGCGGCGGACCCCGGTCAGGACCCGAACGGATACGGCCAGGGCGCGGGCGCGGGGACGTACGACCAGAGCGGCGGCTACGGCACGGGCTACGACCCGAACGCCGGCGCCTACGCGCCCGGTGCGTACGCCCCCGGCACCTACGACTCCACCGGCTACCCCTCCGGCGGTTACGACACCAACGCGTACGACCCGAACGCCGGTTACGACCCGAACGCGTACAACCCCAACGCCTATGATCCGGCGGCCCCTTCGGGCCAGGCGTATCCACAGCAGGGCAACCCGGGCGGATACCCGGACGGGCAGCAGGGCAGCCCCGAACCGCAGCAGCCCACCGCGTACTACGAGCAGCCCCCCGCCGCCGCCCCCGCGCCGCCCGCGCCGCCCGCGCCACCCGCGCCGCCCGCGCCACCCGCGAGCCGGCCCGGGTCGGCCGCGTCGGTGCCGGTGGCCGGTACGGACCCGACCTCGATCGGGGTCGCGGCCGGATCGACACCGGTGCGGCCGTCGCGCTCGCGGTCCACGGGGGCCAAGGGCGACTCGGCCCCGCCCGCCGCCCGCTCGTCCGCCACCAGGGCCGAGGCCGGCTCGACCGGGGACGGCCGGGTGCCGCCGCCGAGGACCCGTCGCCCGGGTCCGGGGCGGCCGGGGCGACCCGGCTACGGCTCGGACGAGTTCGCCTTCGTCGACGACGAGAGCGAGCAGGCCGAGGACGTCATCGACTGGCTCTCCTTCGCCGAGACGCGCTCCGAGCGCCGGGACGAGAAGCGCCGGGCGATCCGGACCCGGCTGATCGCCCTCGTCGTGGTGATCGCGGTGGCGCTGCTCGGTGTCGGCGGCTGGTTCGCCTGGGACACCTGGCTGCGGGACGACAAGAAGGTCGCCGCGCCGGGCAAGAACGGCGGCGTGCTGGTGCAACTGCGCGGCAAGGACGGCCGTGCCTCGGCCAACGCGCTGCTCACCGTCGACCCGGCGAAGAACACCGCGTCCATGGTCAGCGTGTCCTCGGTCACCATCGTCAACTCCGACAACAGCTCCTTCCCGCTCGGCCAGTTGATGGCCGACGAGGGCCCCGGCGCGTCCCGGGACGCGCTGTCCGACCTGCTCGGGGTCAAGCTGGACGGCTCCTGGGTGGTCTCCGAGCCGGTCCTGCAGGGCCTGGTCGACCTCGCGGGCGGCATCCAGCTCAATGCCGACGTCGAGGTCAAGGGCCAGGACGGCAAGGTCCTGGTCGGACAGGGCCGCAACCCGGCGAACGGGGTCGCGGCGCTGGCCTTCGCCACGTACAAGCAGCCGGGCGAGTCGCCGACAGTGACCGGCGACCGGTTCGGCCGGGTCCTCCAGGGCCTGCTGACCGCGTTCCCGACCCAGCCCGACGCGGTCCTGACGCTGCTCGCCAACATGGCGAACCTGCCGGACCCCTCACTGCCGGACGACAAGCTCAGCACCCTCCTGGCGAACCTGGCCAAGGCGACCCAGGCGAAGCTGTTGCAGGTCCGGGCGCTGCCGGTGTCGCCGGAGGGCATCCTGGACATCAACGCCGCCGTCCCGATCGTGCGCGAGCTGCTGGGCGGCACCGTACGCCAGGGCCGGGTCGAGGCGGGTCCGGCGCGCGTGATGGTCGAGGACGCGAGCGGCAAGAACGGCGCCCAGGAGGACGCGCACGCC
Organism: Embleya australiensis; assembly: GCF_051903075.1. Classification (NCBI taxonomy): domain Bacteria; kingdom Bacillati; phylum Actinomycetota; class Actinomycetes; order Kitasatosporales; family Streptomycetaceae; genus Embleya; species Embleya australiensis. Next base: position 2,453,842 of record NZ_CP182422.1, on the reverse strand, counting down.
AAGCTGCTGAACGCGGGCGTCACGTACGTCCCCGGCGGCGCGTCGGGCAAGCGCGCACAGCCCACGTCGGTCGTGCAGTACTCCAACGACGCCCGCAAGGTCGACGCGGAACAGGCCGCGCTGACCCTGCACCTGCCGCCGACCTCGGTGAAGAAGGCGACGGGGGAGATGCTGGCGGACGTGGTGGTCACGCTCGGCCAGGACTACACGTTCGAAGCACCCAAGTCGTAGCGGCGGCGCTTCCCGGCCCGCCGGTCCCGTGTGGACCGGCGGGCCGGTCGGCTCCGGCCGTGCCGGCCGGGAAATAACGAGTCGCCGTCGCACGCCCCGCGTGTGAGACCCTGAACGGTAATCCCCTTGTCGTCCGCAGGAAGCGAATCGTGACCGCAACCCCCCACGCCCTGGAGCTCGCCACCGCGGCTGCCGTGGCATGTGCAGAGAAGCTCGCCACCGACGTCGTCGCCTACGACGTGAGCGAGGTGGTCACGATCACCGACGTGTTCGTGCTCGCCTCCGCCTCCAACGACCGCCAGGTCAAGGCGATCATGGACGAGGTCGAGGAAGCGTTGCGCGGGCTCGGCGCCAAGCCGGTCCGCCGCGAGGGCGAGCGCGAAGGGCGCTGGATCCTCCTCGACTACATCGACATCGTGGTGCACGTCCAGCACGCCGAGGAGCGGGCCTACTACTCGCTCGAGAAGTTGTGGAAGGACTGCCCGCGGATCGAGCTGCCGGAAGCGGTGCTGCGCGGCAACGAGCAGGCCAGGGCCGCCGAGGCGGCGGGGGCGGCGGAGGGCGCGCTCTGAGCGGCACCGGCCGCCGGGTCCTGCTGTGGCGGCACGGCCAGACCACGTGGAACGTCGAGCGGCGTTTCCAGGGCCAGACCGACATCCCGCTGACCGACGAGGGCCTGGCCCAGGCCCGGCGCTCGGCCCGACTGCTGGCGGCGTTGCGCCCGGACGCGATCGTGTCCTCCGACCTGACCCGCACCGTGGACACCGCGGCGGAGCTGGCCCGGCTGGTCGACGTGCCGGTCACCCTGGACCCCGCACTGCGTGAGACCTACGCGGGCGAGTGGCAGGGGCTGACGAACCGCGAGATCGAGGCGACCTTCCCCGAGCAGTTCGCCGCCTGGCGACGCGGCGAACCGGTCCGGCGCGGCGGCGGCGAGCTGGAGAGCGAGGTCGCCGAGCGCATGGCCGAGGCGATCGGCCTCGCGGTCGAGAAGCTGCCCGAGGACGGCACGCTCGTGGTCGTCTCGCACGGCGGCGCGATCCGCTGCGGACTCGGCGCGCTGCTGGGCCTGCCCCGGGAGGCCTGGGGCGCGCTGGGCGCGCTGTCCAACTGCTGCTGGTCGGTGCTCGGCCCGGGAGCCCGGGGATGGCGCCTGCTGGAGCACAACGCGGGGACGCTGCCGGAACCGGTCATCGGGGACGACGTCTGACGGTCGCGACACGAGACATGTGACGGTCTCGGCGCCGGGTTCGCACCCGGCTCCGAGACCGTTTTCGCTTCATCCCCCGCTTTGTCCCCCGTCGCCTCGCCGAGTCCTCACCCGGCGGCCTCGCCCCCCTGTTTGCGGTACAGGTCCTCCAGGTCGGCGAGCATGCCGTCGGCGAGATCGCGCTCGGCCTGCCAGTAGCGCTCGCTCCACTTGAGCACCAGGGCCGGGAACGGCCAGCGGTCCTGCGCGGTGTCCTCGCTCGCGCGCACCTCGACCAGCGTGCTCGCCGCGTAGTCGCGGTGCTCGACCAGGGTCTTCCGCAGCTCCTCCGGCTCGCTGAGGTGGCCGAGCCAGACCCGCAGCGCGACGCCGTGCTTGAGCACGGGCGGCCCCGCCGGGGTCTCGCGCGCCCACGTGGCCAGCGCCTCCTGACCGGAGTCGGTGATCCGGTACAGCCGCTTGTTGCGCAGCTCGTCCTGCGAGGCGATCCGCGAGACGGCGAAGCCGAGCTGCTCCAGGCGCTTGAGCTCGCTGTAGATCTGGCTGAGTGCCGGACTCCAGTAGAAGAAGCGCAGGGACGCGTCGGCCCACTTCTTGAGGTCGTAGCCGGAGCGCTCGCCCGGGAACGACAAGAGGCCGAGCACGGCCCACGCGGTTGCGGGCAGCTTCGGGAGCGGATCCCCCGTCATCGTGGCCTCCATCGGTACGCGGCGACTTTTTCTGATTCTACGTCAGTTGGCTATTGACCTGACTGGTCGTCATACATCTAATTGAAGTATTCCACGCCTCGCGCACCAGGAGTACGGCATGCAGTTCTCGATGATCTTCGAAGCCCAGATGGCCAACCCCACGGCGGAACACGAGCGTGAGGTCATCCTCGACTCCGTGGAGCAGGCCGTATACGCCGAGCGCATGGGCTTCGACCGCATCTGGGCCGTGGAGCACCACTCGACGAAGTGGTACTCGCACATGAGTGCCCCGGAGATCTTCCTGACCTGGGTGGCCGCGCGCACCAGCCGGATCCGGATCGCCCACGGCGCGGTCTGCATGCCGTTCAACTTCAACCACCCGGCCCGGGTCGCCGAGCGCATCGGCATGTTGGACACGCTCTCCGGCGGCCGGCTCGACGTCGGCGCGGCCCGCGGCGGCACGCTCCAGGAGTCCTCGCTGTGCGGCGTGGACATCGAGCAGACCAAGGCCCAGGTCGAGGAGGCGCTGCGGATCATCGGCGCCGCCTGGCAGCAGGACGAGCTGGTGTGGCACGGCGACGTGCTGGACATCGAGGGCTCGCACCCGATCCTGCCGCGCCCGGTGCAGACCCCGCACCCGCCGCTGTTCCTGGCCTGTAGCAAGCAGCCGAGCCTGGTCGAGGCGGCGGAGTACGGCGTCGGCGCGCTGGTGCTCGGCTTCGCCGGTCCGGAGGAGGTGGCCAACCTCAACCAGATCTACCGGGACGCGATCAAGGAGCGCACCGGCGAACGGTTCGTGTCCTCGGTGACCAACGACCACCTCGTCGCGCTGTGCCCGACGATCGTCTCCGAGGACGGCGCCCGGGCCCGCCAGGTGGGTGCGCGCGGTCAGCGCTTCTTCGCCCAGTCGATCGCGCACTGGTTCTCCGGCGGCAGGTCCGGCATCCCGGACGAGGCCGTGGTCGAGGGCCGGGACGAGGTGGCGGTCATCCACGAGGCCGCCGAACAGCAGGTCGCGATGCTGCACGAGGCGAAGATCCCGGTCACGGTGAACGCCACCGCCACCTACAACGTGAACCACGCGTACGGCACGGCACAGGACGCGATCGGCTACGTCCAGAAGCTGATCGACGCGGGGGCCGACGAGATCATGTGCCTGATCCAGATGGGCACGGTTCCGCAGGCGGACTGCATGGAGACGATCCGGATCTGGGGGGAGCAGGTCATTCCGCACTTCCGCGCGAAATACGGGGCCTGAGCGATCGAGACTTCGTTCGGGACGCGGCGCGTGGGCGCCGGTGTTCCGAGCGAGACCGACCGGCCGGATCCGGTGCGGAGGACCGGATCCGGCCGACCCCGGGCCGAGGGCCCCACGACTGGGAGGTATCCATGAGCGATTCGACCGATCTGACCGGCAAGGTGGCGATCGTCACCGGTGCGGCGCGGGGTCAGGGTGAGGCCGAGGCGCGGTTGTTCGCCCGGTGCGGGGCCCGCGTCGTGCTGACCGATCTGCTGGAGGACGAGGGTGCCCGGGTCGCCGAGGAGATCGGCCCCGAAGCCCGATTCGTGCGGCACGACGTATCGAACGCGGCGGACTGGGCGGCGGTCGTGGAGCTGGCCGTGCGGGAGTTCGGCGGGGTGGACGTGCTGGTCAACAACGCCGGGATCATGTGGACCAAGCCGATCCTGGAGGAGACGCCGGAGGGTCTGGATCGGATCCTGAAGGTCAACCTGTTCGGCACCTTCCACGGGATCCGGGCGGTGGCGCCGCTGATGCGGGCGAACGGCGGCGGGTCGATCGTGAACATCTCCTCGCTCGCCGGCCTCCAGGGCATCCCGGGGCACGCGGCCTACGGCTCCTCCAAGTGGGCCGTCCGCGGTCTGACCAAGACCGCCGCCCTGGAGCTGGGCGAGTACGGGATCCGGGTCAACTCCGTGCACCCGGGCGCCGTGGACACGCCGATGATCGGCAACCGTTTCACGCGCGGACCGGGCAATTTCCCCACCGTGCCGCTGCGTCGGGTGGGCGAGCCGGAGGACATCGGCGAACTGGTGGTGTTCCTGGCCTCCGACGCGTCCTCGTGGATCACCGGCACCGAGTTCGTGATCGACGGCGGTTCGATGGCGGGCATCGTGCCGCCGGTGCAGGGGTAGCGGCGGCAGCGGGGGCCGGCCGGCAACCGTTCGGTCGGATTTCGATTTGCTTAGTTGTACTATGCAAATGCGAGCCGAGAAGTCGGCAGGCACGGATCGAAGGAACGCATCATGGCTGAACTCCAGGGCCCCAATCTGACCGACAAGGTCGTCATCGTCACCGGCGGAGCCCGCGGCCTCGGCGCCGCGGCGGCCAAGCAGATCGTCGACGGCGGCGGCCGGGTGGTGCTCACCGATCTGCTCGACGAAGGGGCCGAGACGGCCGCCGCACTCGGCGCGCACGCCCGCTTCCACCGGCACGACGTGACGAGCGAGGAGCAGTGGAAGGCCGTCGTCGACTTCACCGTGGCCGAGTTCGGCCGGGTGGACGGGCTGGTCAACAACGCCGGCGTGTCCACCGGCGCGATGTTCGACACCGAGACGCTCGAACACTTCGAGTTCGTGATCAAGGTCAATCTGACCGGCGTCTGGCTGGGCATGCAGGCGGTGATCCCGCACCTGAAGGCGAACGGCGGCGGGTCGATCGTCAACATCTCCTCCGCGGCGGGCCTGATGGGGCTCGCGATGACCGGCTCCTACGGCGCGTCCAAGTGGGCCGTGCGCGGCATGAGCAAGGTCGCCGCGGTGGAGTTGGGCCCGGCGCGGATCCGGGTCAACTCGGTGCACCCCGGCATGATCTACACCCCGATGACGTCCTCGGTGGGCATCCGGGAGGGCGAGGGCAACTACCCGAACACCCCGATGGGTCGGGTCGGCGAGCCGAGCGAGATCGGCGCGGCCGTCGCGTTCCTGCTCTCCGACGCGGCGTCGTATGTGACGGGTGCGGAGTTGGCGGTGGACGGCGGGTGGACCACCGGACCGACGGTCAAGTACGTGATGGGCCAGTGAGGCGGGTGATAGCGCCGCGTCCGATGACGGGCCGGGCGGGTCCGGTGGATGGCGTGGTTTCCGTGGACGGTGTGGGCGACGTGGATGTGGATGGGGTGCGTGGGCATGGCTGATCTGACCGGCAAGGTGGCGATCGTCACCGGGGCCGCCCGTGGGCAGGGAGCGGCCGAGGCACGGTTGTTCGTGGCCTCCGGGGCGCGAGTGGTGCTCACCGACCTGTTGACCGAGGAGGGTGAGCGGGTGGCCGCCGAACTGGGCGCCGCCGCGCGCTTCGTCCGGCACGACGTATCCGACCCGGCGGACTGGGCCGCGGTGGTGGACGTCGCGGTCGAGGCGTTCGGCGGCCTCGACATCCTGGTCAACAACGCCGCGATCTACTGGACCAGGGGTTTCGCCGACGAGACGGCGGAGCGCGTGGAGCGGATCATGCGGGTCAACTTCTTCGGCGTCTGGCACGGCATGCAGGCCGTGCTGCCCGCGATGAAGGCGCGCGGCGGCGGCTCGATCGTCAACATCTCGTCCCAGGCCGGCCTGGAGGGCATGCCGGGACACGCGGCCTACGGCGCGACCAAGTGGGCGGTACGCGGGCTCTCCAAGACCGTCGCCCTGGAGGTCGGCGAGCACGGCATCCGGGTCAACTCGGTACACCCGGGCACTATCGACACCCCGATGATCGCCGCGGTCGGGCTGGAGCAGGGCGCGGGGAAGTACCCGTCCGTGCCGCTGCGCCGGATCGCCGCCCCGGAGGAGGTCGCCGAGGTGGTGGCCTTCGTCGCCTCCGACGCGGCGTCCTACCTGACCGGCACCGAATTGGTCGTCGACGGCGGCGCCATGGCCGGGATGGTCAGGCCGGTCGGCACCTTCTAGGCGTCGCCGGCCGGGACCGGGGGTGGGTGGGGCGGCTCGACGAGCGCGCTCCGCACATCCCCGGTCACCCACGATCGGTGCCGGGAAAGGCGTTTGGAAGCGGTGCGGGGGAGCGTGTAAAGTACTCGTGGTCGGGCGGGCAAGCCCATCCGGCCCAAGTGAATAGCGGGGCTGTAGCTCAGTTGGTAGAGCGCTTGCATGGCATGCAAGAGGTCCGGAGTTCAATTCTCCGTAGCTCCACAGAGATGGTGAGACCGCCTTCCGGATTCGTTCGGGAGGCGGTCTTTTTCGCGTCCTCGATGCGGCATCGATGCGTCCGCGACGCGGCATCGGTGGAAAAAGTGTGAAAGCCCTGTTCCGGGCATTCTCCCCTCGGGATCTCGACGAAGGTGAGCATGCGATGACGGAGAGTCGGTTCTGGGAGCGGGCGATGGACCGGGCGATCGTGCCCGGATACAGCCGGATCGGGTACCGGGTACGGCGGCCGGGATTCACGGCCGACCCCGAGCACGCGCTCAAGGGGCGGACCGTGGTGGTGACCGGGGCCTCGTCCGGGATCGGCGAGGCGGCGGTGGCCGGCCTGGCCCGGCTCGGCGCGACCGTGGTGCTGGTCGGGCGGGACGAGGCGCGGGCCGAGGCGGCCGGCCGGCGGGTCGCCGAACTGGTGCCTGGGGCCGACCTCGCCGTGCGCCGCTGCGACGTGGGCAACCTGCCGGACGTGGCCCGCCTCGCGAAGGAGCTGCGGGCCGAACAGGGTCCGCTGCACGCGCTCGTGCACAACGCCGGCGTATTGCCCCGGGAGCGTGCGGTGACCGCCGAGGGGCACGAGGTGTGCCTGGCGGTGCATGTGCTCGGACCGCATCTGCTCACCCGGCTCCTCGCCACCGACGCCGCCTCCTGCGCGCGGGTGGTGTGGATGAGCTCGGGCGGCATGTACACCCAGCGGCTGCCGGTGGACGACATCGAGTACGAACGCGGCCCGTACCGGCCGACCGTCGCCCACGCCCGGACCAAACGCATGCAGGTCGTGCTCGCCGAACTGTGGGCCGAACACCTGGGCGACGGCGGCCCGGTCGTGCACGCCACCCACCCGGGCTGGGCCGACACCCCGGGGCTGCGCGCGTCGATGCCCACCTTCCGCCGGCTCACCGCACCGCTCCTGCGCAGCCCCGAGGAGGGCGCGGACACCGCCGTGTGGTTGTGCGCGGCGGACGAACCCGGCCGCACCACCGGGCTGTTCTGGCAGGACCGCGTCCCGCGCCCGACCCACTACCGCGCGGCCACACGTGAGAGCCGGCCGGACCGGGCCTGGTTCTGGCGGCGGTGCCAGGAACTCACCCACCCGTGGGCGGGGGAGTGCGGGGGACGCGGGGACTGAGCGTGCCCGGGCGGGTCGGGTCCGAGGGGCGGGCCCGAGGACGGCCGACGCGTCCGGGCCCCACCCCTCGAACCGCCTACGCGAGCGGGAATCCGACCCCGTGCTCCTCGACCGGCCGAGGTCCGTGGATGCGCCGGTCGGCCTCGGTGATCGCGACGTCGTTGATGCTCGCCTCGCGCCGCCGCATCAGGCCGTTGTCGGCGAACTCCCACAACTCGTTGCCGTAGCTGCGCCAGAAGGCGCCGGCGCCGTCGTGCCACTCGTACTGGAAGCGGACCGCGATGCGGTCGGCCGTGTAGGACCACAACTCCTTGCGCAGCGCGTAGTCCTGCTCGCGGGCCCACTTCTCGGTCAGAAACGCGACGATGGCCGGGCGGCCGGTGACGAAGCGGTCGCGATTACGCCACACCGAGTCGGGGGTGTAGGCGAGTGCGACGCGCTCGGGGTCGCGGGTGTTCCAGGCGTCCTCGGCGGCCTGCACCTTGGCGCGGGCGTCGGCCTCGGTGAACGGGGGCAGCGGCGGCCTCACTCGGACCACCCCGACTGCTCGATCACGTCGACGAAGTTCGTGCGCTCGAAGCCGGGGACGAACCGGTCCAGGACATCGGCCTTGACGTTGCCGAACGTGGTCTGCGGGCGGTGTTCGATGCCCTCGGTGAACGCGCGCAGGATCCGCCGCTTGAAATCCGGGCGGGGATGCGCGGCGACCACGGCCGCGCGCGCCTGCTCGGAGAGGTCGTCGAGGCCGATCCCGAGCACGTCGAGTTCGACGCCGGCGGTCACCAGGGCGACCTCGGGCTCCATCCGGGTGGGGATCTCGGGGGTGGTGTGCAGGGCGATCGCGGTCCACACGATGCGGGCCTGCTCGGCGGAGAGGCCGTGTCGCAGTACGAAGTCGCGGGCCGCGTCGGCGCCGTCCAGTTCGAAGCGCTGCTGCGAGTCGCGGCGCTCGGCGGTCAGTCCGAGGTCGTGGAACAGCGCGGCAACGTAGAGCAGTTCGGGGTCGAAGACCAGGCCCCGGCGGCGACCCTGGAGCGCGCCGAACAGGTACACGCGGCGCGAGTGGTCGTAGAGCAGCGGGCCGGCGGTGTCCCGGACCAGTTCGGTCGCCTCCTTGGCGAGCGCACTGTCGGGGATGTCGACGTCGGCGATGCGTTCGGACATGGCGTCGATCCTTTCCTGGATGACGGTGGCGGGTCTTTGTCTGCATCGAGCCTCCCGCTCCGTGCCCGTTCGGGGCCATGTCCATCCGGACACCGATCCCTCGGATTCGGACACGCTCTCCGGCTAGCCTGAGGTCATGCGACGCAGACATGTGGCCGTGCTCGGCTACGACGGAGTACGGCTGATGGACGTGACCGCACCGCTGGAGGTGTTCGGCACCGCCGAGCGCATGGGCGGGGCGTACACCGTGACGCTGTGCTCGCCGACCGGTGAGCCGGTGACCACCTCGGCCGGCACCCGGCTCGTGCCGGCCGCCGCCGCGGCGGAGATCGACGCCGCGCACACCCTCGTGGTGCCCGGATCGGTCGAATTCCCGCAGTACGCGCCGCCGCTCGCGCTGCTCGACGCGGTGGCCGCGCTCGCCGAGGTTTCCGAACGGGTCGCGTCGGTGTGTACGGGGGCGTTCGTGCTGGCCCGGGCCGGCCTGTTGGACGGGCGACGGGCCGTGACGCACTGGCGGCACGCCGCGCTGCTCGCCCGGTACCACCCGGCGATCACGGTCGAACCGGACGCGATCTTCGTCCGGGACGGCTCGGTCTACACCTCGGCCGGGGTCACCGCCGGCATCGACCTCGCGCTCGCCCTGGTCGAGGCCGACGAGGGCGCCGACCTGGCCCGCGAGGTGGCCCGCGACCTGGTGGTGTTCCTGCGTCGACCCGGCGGCCAGTCGCAGTTCTCGGTGCCCTCGCGCACCCCGCTCGGCGCCGACGACCCGCTGCGCCCGGTGCTGGACGCGATCGCGGCGGATCCGGCGGCCGACCACTCGCTGCCCGCGCTGGCCCGGCTCGGCGGGTTCAGTCCGCGCCACCTCACCCGGTTGTTCCACGAGCGGGTCGGCTCGACGCCGGCGGTGTACGTCGAGGCGGTGCGGATCGAGGCGGCCCAGGCGCTGCTCGCCGCCGGCGCCACGGTCACGGCCGCCGCCGCGCGCAGCGGTCTCGGCAGCGACGAGTCGCTGCGCCGGGCATTCCTGCGCCGCCTCGGCGTCACCCCCTCCGCCTACCGGGCCCGCTTCCGCAGCACGACGGACCAGGTCCTCTCCGATCCGCCGGACAGGGCCTACGCCGGGGCGGGTCGGGATTGGCCACGATCGGCTTCGGGCACCGGCCCGGCGTGATCGTCGGAATCGGGCTCGGCCTCGTCGTCGCGTGGTACGTGCTGCGCGGGTTCGGCAACCGGTGGTGGTGGGCGCGGCGTTGGGTGAACCGGCTGAGCCCGTGGACCCGGCGACTGCACGCGTGGGTCCTGTCCGCACCCGTCACCTTCACCTACATGGCCATCTTCACCGCGTCCACCGTGGTGCAGCGCACGTCGCCGCCACGGCTGATCGACCTGCTCACCAAGCTGAACAGCACCAACCTGTTCCGCCTCGGCGACGATCCGGTGGAAGCGCTGCTCACCAGCGCGTTCTGGGTCGCCGACCACGGGTCCGGCCTGGCCACGTACGTGCTCGTGTTCGGCACTGTGGTGGCCTGGGCCGAGCGCCGCTACGGGTCGCCTCGGATATTGCTGATCGGCGGGAGCGCGCACGTGTTCGGCTCGCTGATCACCGCCGCCGTGGAGAAGGGCGCGATCAGGGCGGGGCGACTGCCGGAGAAGATCGCGTTCGCCACCGACGTGGGAGTCAGCTACGTCGAGGTCGGCTCGTGCGTCGCGGCGGTGCTGATCATGACCGGCTGGGTCCGCCTGGCCGGCGCCGCGGTGATGTTCGTGTGGGTCGTCCTGCCGGTGATCGTGGACCACAGCATCTGGGACTTCGGGCACCTGTACGCGGCGATGAGCGGCCTCGCCGCCGCGATCGTGCTGCGCCTGGCCGGGCCGCTGCGCACCCCGCCGCCGCTCAAACCACCCTTGGTCGTGAGCACGGTGACCGACCGGGTAGACTCATAACGTATTCGCGCGGGGCTGTAGCTCAGTTGGTAGAGCGCTTGCATGGCATGCAAGAGGTCCGGAGTTCAATTCTCCGTAGCTCCACATCGCGTCGAAGGCCGCTTCCCGAACCGGGAGGCGGCCTTCGATCGTCTCTGACCCGCGTGCCCCGCGCCCGCGCGTTCGTCGGTGCCTATCCCTCCAGGCCCGCGAAGAATGCGCGGACGTCGCCGATCAGCAACTCCGGCTGCTCCAGCGACAGGAAGTTGCCGCCGCGCTCGAACTCGGTCCAGCGCACCACGTGGTGGTCGCGCTCGGCGAACCGGCGGATCGCCACGTCCTGCGGCAGCGCGACCGCCACCGCCGTCGGCACCGTGCCGCGCTCCTTCGGCGCCCACGCGCCCTGGTCGTGCGCCATCTCGTAGTAGAGGTTGGCGGAGGACCCGGCGGTGCCGGTGAACCAGTACACGCTGATGTTGGTCAGCAGGGTGTCCCGGTCCACCGCGTCCTCGGGCAGCGCGCTCGCGGTGTCCGTCCACTCCTTGAACTTCTCCACGATCCACGCGAGCTGGCCCACGGGCGAGTCGTGCAGCCCGAACGCGAGCGTCTGCGGCCGGGTCGACTGGATCGCGTTGAAGCCCATCTTGTCGTCGCGGAACTCCTGGAGCCGGGCAAGTCTGGCCTGCTCGCCGTCGGTCAGCCCGGCGAAGTCGGCCGGGTCCTCGGAGGGGAAGGTGACCAGGCCGTTGACGTGGATCCCGATGACGTGCTCGGGATCGATCCGGCCCATCTCGCCCGCGATCCACGCACCGCCGCCGTTGCCCTGTACGCCGTAGCGCGCGTAGCCCAGGCGGGCCATCAACTCGGTGAACGCGCCCGCGATCCGGCCGGTGGTCCAGCCGGGGCCGGACAGCGGGCCGGAGAAGCCGACTCCGGGGGTGTCGGTGACCACGACATGGAAGTCGCGCGACAGCGGCTCGATCACGTCGACGAACTGGACGAACGAGCCCGGCCAGTCGTGGATCAGCAACAGCGCGGGCGCGTCGGCCCGCTCGGAGCGTACGTGCGCGAAGTGCACGTCCTGGCCGTCGATCCGGGTGACGAACTGTGGGAAGGCGTTGAGCCGCGCCTCGGCCTCGCGCCAGTCGAACCCGTCCGCCCAGTAGGCGGCCAGGTCCCGGAGGTAGTCCGTCGGCACCCCGCGCGTCCAGGCGGGCACGCCCGGGACGTCGGCGGCCCAGCGGGTGCGGGTCAGCCGGTCGCGCAGGTCGTCGAGATCAGCCTGCGGGATCTCGATCCGGAAGGGGCGGATCGTGGTGTCGGCGACGGTCTCGGCTGCGGTGCTGCTGCTGTTCTCCATGAGAAGAAGACTAGGATCCAATTAGGAACACTACGCTCCTATCGAGGCGGCACGCTGAGAAAATGTTGGAAACCTCCGCGCGGTTGTTGCGCCTGCTGTCCCTGCTCCAGACACCCCGTGAGTGGCCCGGCTCGGAACTGGCCGAACGACTCGGCGTGACCGGTCGCACGATCCGCAAGGACGTCGACCGGCTGCGCGAACTCGGCTATCCGGTCGACGCCTCCCGCGGCTCCACCGGCGGCTATCGGCTCGCCGCCGGCGCCGCGATGCCGCCGCTGCTGCTGACCGACGACGAGGCGGTCGCGGTCACCGTCGGCCTGACCACCGTCGCCCGGGGCGCGATGGCGGGCATGGAGGAGACCTCGGTACAGGCCCTGGCCAAGCTCGAACAGGTGCTGCCCGCGCGCCTGCGCCGCCGGGTGCGCGCGTTGCAGCGCTACGCGGTGTCGGTGCCCGCGGATCGGCCGGACACGAGGGTGGACACCGAGGTGCTCACCGCCCTGGTCGCGGCCTGCCGGGACCGCGAGCGGCTGCGCCTGGACTACCTCGACCACACCGGCGCTGCGACGCGGCGCACGGTCGAGCCGCAGCGGGTGGTCAACTGGGGGCGCCGCTGGTATCTGGTCGCCTGGGACGTGGACCGCGACGCCTGGCGCACCTTCCGGGTCGACCGGCTCACCCCGCGCACCCCGACCGGGCCGAGGTTCGCGCCGCGCGAGGATCCGGAGGGCGACGCGGCGCGGTACGTCGCCGGCAAGGTCTCGGCCGCCGCCTGGCGGTACCGCGCCCGGGTGCTGGTGCACGCGCCCGCCGCCGAGGTGCTGGAGCGGATCAACCCGGCCGTGGGCACCGTCGAGGTGGTCGACGCGCACACCTGCGTGCTGGACACCGGCGCCGACTCGCTCGACACCCTGGCCGTGCACCTGGGCCTGCTCGGCCACGACTTCGACGTCACCGAGCCCCCGGAACTGGTCGCCCACCTGCGCGCCTTGACCACCCGCTACGCCCGCTCGACACCTCCCGAGCCGACATCGCCACGAGCGCGGTGAAGCGGCGGGCCCGGGCGGTTTGTCGCCCCCGTCCGGCACCGGTGATCACGATTGGGGTTTTTCCCGTCACGGTTGCGTGACGGGTCGAACGAGTGGGCGAATGGTCCGGTTTCCGGCCAGTAGTGTCGCCGGACGTGACCCTCACCGCCGTACTCGTGCTGGTGCTCGCGAGCCTGCTCGCGGTCGCCGACTGGGTGGCCGTCGCCCGGGAACGACTCCCGCTCGATCGCCTCCTGAAACCCGCGGTGATCTGTGCCCTGATCGTGGTCGTCTGGTCGTTCGACGACGTCGACGGGGCACTGCGCGCGCTGTTCAGCGTCGCGCTCGCGTTGTCGCTGGCGCGGGACGTGCTCGCGCCCCGCTGGTTCGCCGGGGCCGTGACCGCCTCGCTGCTCGCGCACGGCGTCTACGTCGGCGGCTTCCAGCGCATGGGCTGGTCCTGGTTGTGGGCCGCCGCGGGCATCGTGGTCGTGCTGTTCGCGGCGGGGGCGTACGCGGTTCGGCTGGTCACCGGCGCGCGCGAGACCGCGCCCGCCTACACCGGCATGGTGCCCGTCTACGTCGGCGTCGTGTCGGTGATGGTCGTCGCCGCCGCGGCCACCGGCCGGCCGAGCGCGGTGGCCGGCGCCTTCCTGTTCTACGTCTCCGACACCCTCGTCGCCTGGAACCGGTTCCGCGCCCCGACGCCGTACGCCCCGGTGCTGATCGCCGGCGCCTACCATCTCGCCCAGATCCTGCTGGTGTTGTCGCTGTCCACCGGGCCCGCCCCGGGATTGTGAGCGGTGCGGCCCGGGTGCGACCCCGGGCCGACGGCGTCCTGCGGTAACCTGGGGCCATGCGTGCCGTACTGCTGCTTACCGGGCCGCGCTGAGCAGGCCGGGTGGAGACCACTCCCACCCGACTCGGCGCGGCGACCCCTCCTGAGCGAGGGGTCTTTTCGTTTCCAGAACCGGCCGCTTCGCGGAGGCGGCCGTAACCGGAAGAAGCAGTCGACGGCTGCCCACACCCCGATGGTTGAGGACGATGACCGAGATGACGCAGGGCCCTGCCGGCAACACCGACGCCCCGACCGAGCCCTACCGCTACACCGCAGTCCTGGCCGGCGACATCGAGGCGCGGTGGCAGGACCGCTGGGAGGCCGACGGCACGTTCGAGGCGCCCAACCCGGCCGGCCCGCTGGCCGAGCCGGAGAAGGTCGCCGGGCGGCCCAAGATGATGGTGATGGACATGTTCCCGTACCCCTCGGGTGTGGGCCTGCACGTCGGACACCCGCTGGGCTTCATCGCGACCGACGTCTACGCCCGGTTCAAGCGCATGACCGGCCACAACGTGCTGCACACGCTGGGCTACGACGCCTTCGGCCTGCCCGCCGAGCAGTACGCGGTCCAGACCGGCACCCACCCGCGCGTGACCACCGAGGCGAACATCGCCAATATGCGCCGCCAGCTGCGCCGGCTGGGCCTGGGCCACGACCAGCGCCGGTCCGTGGCCACCACCGACCCGGCGTACTACCGCTGGACGCAGTGGATCTTCCTGCAGATCTTCAACTCCTGGTACGACCCCGAGGCGCCCGGCGCGGACGGCGGTGTCGGGCGGGCGCGGCCGATCGCCGAACTGGTCGAGCAGTTCGAGAAGGGCGCGCGGCCCACCCCCGACGGGCGTGCGTGGGCCGACCTGAGCGGCACCGAGCGCGCCGCCGTGCTGGACGAGTTCCGCCTGGCGTACGTCTCGCAGGCCCCGGTCAACTGGGCCCCCGGCCTGGGCACCGTGCTGGCCAACGAGGAGGTCACCGCCGACGGTCGCAGCGAGCGCGGCAACTTCCCCGTGTTCAAGGCGAATCTGCGGCAGTGGATGATGCGGATCACCGCGTACTCCGACCGGCTGCTGGCCGACCTGGACAAGCTGGACTGGCCCGAGCCGATCAAGATCATGCAGCGCAACTGGATCGGTCGATCCGAGGGCGCCCGGGTCTCGTTCGCCACCGACGCCGCGCCCATCGAGGTCTTCACCACCCGGCCCGACACGCTGTTCGGCGCCACGTACATGGTGCTGGCGCCGGAGCACGACCTGGTCGACTCGATCGTGGCCGACGCGTGGCCCGAAGGTATCCCGGCGGTCTGGACGGGCGGCGCGGCCACGCCGGCCGAGGCGATCGCCGCGTACCGCCGGTTCGCCCAGTCCAAGAGCGACGTCGAGCGGCAGAGCGAGGGCAAGGACAAGACCGGCGTGTTCACCGGCGCCTACGCGACCAACCCGGTCAACGGCGAGCGGGTGCCGATCTTCATCGCCGACTACGTGCTGATGGGCTACGGCACCGGCGCGATCATGGCGGTCCCGGCACACGACCACCGCGACTTCGAGTTCGCGCGGGCCTTCGAGCTGCCGATCCGGTGTGTGGTCCGGCCGAGCGACGACCGCTCGATCGAGGACACCACCGACTGGGCCGACGCGTTCGTGTCCTACGACGCGGCGCTGGTGAACAGCACCGGCGAGGGCATCGGCCTGGACGGGCTGGGCGTGGCCGACGCCAAGAAGGCGATCACCGAGTGGCTGACCGAGCGTGGCATCGGCGAGGGCACGGTCAACTTCAAGCTGCGCGACTGGCTGTTCTCCCGGCAGCGCTACTGGGGCGAGCCGTTCCCGATCGTCTTCGACGAGGACGGCGTCGCGCACGCGCTGCCCGACTCGATGCTGCCGGTCGAGCTGCCCGAGATCGACGACTACCGCCCGCGCACCTTCGACCCGGACGACGCGGACACCAAGCCCGAGACGCCGCTGTCGCGCAACGCCGACTGGGTGAACGTCACCCTGGACCTGGGCGACGGGCCCAAGAGCTACCGCCGCGAGACCAACACCATGCCCAACTGGGCCGGTTCGTGCTGGTACGAGCTGCGCTACCTGGACCCGACCAACTCCGAGGTGCTGGTCGACCCCGAGGTCGAGAAGTATTGGATGGGGCCGCGGCACGAGGGCCACACCGGCGGCGTGGACCTGTACGTCGGCGGCGTCGAGCACGCGGTGCTGCACCTGCTGTACTCGCGCTTTTGGCACAAGGTGCTGTTCGACCTGGGCCACGTGTCCTCGTTCGAGCCGTTCCACAAGCTGTTCAACCAGGGCTACATCCAGGCGTTCGCGTACAAGGACGAGCGCGGCGTCTACGTCGAGGCGAGCGAGGTCGAGGAGCGTGACGGCGGCTTCTTCCTGGGTGAGCAGGCGGTCAGCCGCGAGTACGGGAAGATGGGCAAGTCGCTGAAGAACTCGGTGACTCCCGACCAGATGGCCGAGGAGTACGGCGCGGACACGCTGCGCCTGTACGAGATGTCGATGGGCCCGCTGGAGATCTCCCGGCCGTGGGACACGCGCGCGGTGGTCGGTTCGTACCGCTTCCTGCAGCGGCTGTGGCGCAACATCGTGGACGAGCACACCGGCATGCCGACCGTGGTCGACGAGCCGGCCGACGAGGCCACGCTGCGCGCCACCCACAAGGCGATCGACGGCATGCGGCGGGACATGGACGCCCTGCGCTTCAACACCGCCATCGCCAAGGCGATCGAGCTGAACAACGCGCTGGTCAAGCTGCCGGCCGTGCCGCGCGAGATCGCCGAGAAGCTGGTCCTGATGGTCGCGCCGCTGGTGCCGCACGTGGCCGAGGAGCTGTGGTCGCGGCTGGGGCACGGCGACACGGTCACCTACGAGGCGTTCCCGCAGGCGGATCCGGCCTACCTGGTCGAGGACACCGTCACCTGCGTGGTGCAGGTCAAGGGCAAGGTGCGGGCCCGGCTGGAGGTGCCGCCGACGATCGGCGAGGACGACCTGAAGGCGCTGGCGCTGGCCGATCCGGCGATCGTGGCGGCGCTGGACGGGGCGGGTGTGCGGATGGTGATCGTGAAGCCGCCGAAGCTGGTGAACGTGGTTCCGGCGTAGGGGGTTGGTGGGTGGGTCGGTCGCTCGTTGGGGGCGGCCGGCCCGGCTGCTCGGCACGCGGGCGTCGCTCGTCGCGGGGCGGCGGCCCGGCTCGCGGGTCGGGTGAGCGGCGCCGGCGAGTGGCGCTTCGGTGTGGCGATTTCCGGTCGGTGGCGGGGGTGTTTCCGGTCGGTGACGATCGCCCGGAACGCGGGGTTTTCCCGGCGCGTGCGTGGCGGAGCCTCGCGGCGGGGTTAGTGTGAGGGAGTACCTTCCGGCCCCGACCAGGCAGGAGACGCCTCGTGGCCCTCGCCGACGTTCCCGCGCCCACCCACTCCTTGGCGGGCGGTGCCGAGACCCTGGGCGTGGTGCTGGGCGCCGGCGTGCTCGCGTGTCTCGTCCTCGTGGGCGTCGTGGTGGGCCTGATCACCATGATGCGCCGCGCGGTGCGGCGCCGGATCGAGCGGCACGCCCCGCGCGTGCGCGGCATGGTCGAGGACGCCGCGTCGAAGGCCCGTTCGTACACGCTCACCGGCGGCGCCGGCGAGGCGGCTCGGATGCGCGGTTCGGTGCGCCGTTCGCTCGACCAGACCCGGAGGGTGCTGGAGGCGGGCTACGCGCACGACGCCCAGCTGTCCGACGCGGTCGCGCTGCTGCGCCGGTTGGACGAATTCGCCAAGGCGCTGGACACCGACCTGAAGCTGCTCGAACGCGAGCCGGACCGCACCAGGGTCGACCGCGAACTGCCCGGCCTCAAGGACCGCGCGGACCGCATCGAGCACGCCGCGGCGTCCCTGCGGTGGGCCGTCCAGGACCGCGAACGCCATTTGGGCGAGGACGAGTTGGACCGACTCGGCACCGACGTCGAGCGCGAGGCGGCGGCCTTGCGGGCGTATGCGGAGGAGCGCGGGGCGGGTGGAGCGGGTGGGCTGGGTCCGGCGGGGTTGCGGGGTCCGTCGGGGGGCTCCGGTGCGTCCGACCCGTCGCCTCGTCCGGATCGCTCCGGTCGGCTCGGTCGCTCCGATCGATCCGAAAGCAAGCGCCTGACCTGAACACGTGCCGACGGCGAGCCCCCACGACGGGACGCGTCGGCCGCACCGTGGCGCGCGCCACCCGCGTGCCGGGGCGTGGCATGGTGACCGAAAATTGATTGTGGTGTCCCGAATCGGCGACCCGACCCCGGGTAGCCGGGACACCGACCCCGCCCCCCTGTCGTCTCACATCCGGGTGGTTGCCCGCTCATGCCGACGATGCCGACCGATCTCGCCGTGGTCACGGACTCCACGGCCTACCTGCCCGAGGAGCTCGTGGAGCGGCACCGCCTCGTGGTGGTCCCGCTCAAGGTCGTCCTGCGCGGGCGGCCACTGGACGACGGCATCGAGGCCACCCCGGCCCAGCTCACCGACGCCCTGCGCCAGCGCCGGATCGTGACCACCTCGCGGCCGGCGCCCGAGACGTTCGCGGAGACCTACCGCGAACTCGCCGAGAAGGGCGCGACGGGCATCGTCTCGATCCACCTTTCCAGCGAACTCTCCGGCACGTACGAGGCGGCGCTGTTGGCCGCCCGGGACGCCGAGGTGCCGGTGCGGGTGGTGGACTCGCGCACGCTCGGGATGGGGATGGGCTTCGCCGTACTGGCGGCGGCCGAGGCGGCCCGGGACGGCGCCACCCTGGAGGAGGCGGCGATCGCGGCGGAAAAGCGGGCCCAGGCCGCCTCGGCCCTCTTCTACGTCGACACCCTCGAATACCTGCGCCGAGGCGGCCGGATCGGCGCGGCGGCGGCCTTCATGGGCACGGCGTTGGCGGTGAAGCCGCTGCTGCACGTGAGCGACGGCCTGGTCGGCCCACTGGAAAAGGTCCGCACGTCGGCGCGCGCGATCAGCCGCTTGGAGGAGTTGGCGGTGGAACACGCGGGCGCGGGCCCGGTAGACGTGGCGGTACACCACCTGGCCAGCCCGGACCGAGCAGAGGCACTGGCCTCACGCCTCCAGGAGCGCCTACCGAACCTGCACGAACTTTTCGTAACGGAGGTGGGCGCGGTAATCGGCGCCCACGCGGGCCCGGGGCTGCTGGCGGTGGTGGTGTCGCCGCGCTGAGGCGGGTGGGTGGGCGGGCGGGCGGGCTGGGGTGTCGGGTGCCGGCCGCTCGTGGTTGGGGTGCGGTGCGGTGCGTGGTGTGGCACGGCGGGAAGACGGCCTGGGGCGGGGGGTGAGAGGGCGCTCGGCTTGAGCCCGCCGGTCAGCCCTTCCGGGCGGGTTGAGGTGTGTCCGGCGTGCGGTGCGCTTGTGGCTGCGGGTGGCTGGTGCGGGGTTGGTCCGAGTCGGTGATGGGCCGCCGCCGGCGTGCGGGGCTCCAAGACCCGGGGCGCCCGGCGAGACGGGCGCGTTGGTCGCCGAAAACCGGCCGGCAGCGGGGAGCAGGGAGGGCGCTCGGGTCGAGTCCTTCGAAGGGCCTTCCCGAGTGGTCCGAGTGTTCTCGGCGGGCGTTGCGCTTTGACGGCGTGGGCCGGGGGCCGGTCAGAGTCGATGATGGGCCGCCGCCGGCGTGCGGGGCTCCAAGACCCGGGGCGCCGACGAGACGGGCGCGTTGGTCGGCGAAAACCGGCCGGCAGCGGGAAGCAGGGAGGGTGGTCGAGTCGGGTCCTCCGGGTGGCGTTTCCGAGTGGGTCGAGCGTTCTCGGCGGGCGTTGCGCTTTTGGTGGCGTGGCTTGGTCCGCGGCTGGTCCGAGTCGGTGGTGGGCCGCCGCCGCCGGCGTGCGGGGCTCCAAGACTCCGGCCCCCGACGAGATGGGCGCCTTGCTCGGCGAAAACCGGCCGGCAGCGGCGGGGAGGTAGGGCGGTCGGGTCGAGGCTGCCGGGGGCCTTCCCGAGTGGGTTGGGCAGGGTATTTCAAGTTGTGGGGGCGGGAGTTCACGAAACCGGACGGCGTGAGGTGCCGTGGACTCGGCGCGAGAGAAAACCGCAGGTCAGCGAGAAGGGAAGCCGTTTCGAGCGCCTCCGGATCCGGTTTCGACCCCACTGGGCACTTTCGGTCACCTCAACGGCCTCTGCAAGGTCGCAGCGCCCGAAGCCGACCCCCGCCGGCCAGTTTCGGTCTCCACAGCGGCATTGCAGGCGCCTGGAGCACACGAAACCGGCACTCGACGCCCGACTTTCCACCCCAACCCCACAAAACCGCAGGTCACCGAAGCCCGAAGCCCACAACCACCCACCGCGATCCGGTTTCCAACCCTAACTCCCTTCCAAATGCCCCGAAACGTCCCAACCCACCCGGGAGGGCTCCTCGGAGGACTCGACTCGCATGCCCTCCCTGCCCGCCGCTGCCGGCCGGTTTTCGGTGAGCAACACACCCGTCTCGTCGGGAGCTTCGGCTCTTGGAGCCCCGTACGCCGGCGGCGGCTCATCATCGACTCTGACCGGCCCCGCACCGGCGCCCGCAGCCGAAGGCGCAACGCGTGCCGGGAACGCCTGACCTACCCGGGAGGCTCCTCGACGGACTTGACCCGAGCGCCCTCCTGCTCCCCGCTGCCGGCCGGTTTTCGCCGAGCAACACACACGGCTCGTCGGGAGCTTCGGGTCTTGGAGCCCCGTACGCCGGCGGCGGCCCATCACCGACTCTGACCGGCCCCGCACCGGCCGCCCGCGGCCAAAGGCGCAACGCGTGCCGGGAACGCTCGACCCGCCCGGAAAAGTCACCCGGAGAACCCGACCCAACCGCCCTCCTGCTCCCCGCTGCCGGCCGGTTTTCGCCGAGCAACACACCCGGCTCGTCGGGAGCTTCGGGTCTTGGAGCCCCGTACGCCGGCGGCGGCCCATCACCGACTCTGACCGGCCCCGCACCAGCCACCCGCAACCACAAGCGCAACGCACGCCGGAAACGCCCAACCCACCCGGAAGACCCCCAGCCCCCGTCGAACACCAGAACCCCCGCCCGGTACCCAAGTGGGGGGATCCGGTTTCCACAGGTGGGCTGTTGTGCACAGGTGCAGGGCGACGGCCCGGTCGGGGGATGGGGGCGGCCTAGTTTCGGGGCATGTCCGGGAATTCGGCTGGTTCTTCTGCATCTGCTCCCTCGGGGTTGCCGAGGTCGGGGGCGGAGCGGGTTGCGGCGTTGCTGGGGGCGCCGGAGGTGCTTTCGGTGCGGGGGGCGGATTCGGGGCGGCGGTTGGTCGAGGCGGTTGCGGATCGGGTGCCGCCTCGGCTTCGGGTGGGTGTGGATCGGCGGGTGGTGGTTGCCGTCGCGGTGCTGGCGTTGGTGGCGGTTGCGCTGGCCGTGGGCGGGTGGTGGCGGGCGCGTCCGCAGAGTGTGGCCGCGCCGGTTGCGGTGGGGCAGGCGACGGGTGGGGTCGGGGTGGGGGCTCCGGTGCAGGCCGGGCCCGCGTCGGGGGTTGCCGGCGGTGCGCCGAGTTCCGCGGGTGGGCCGCTTACCGTGCACGTGGCGGGGAAGGTGGCCCGGCCCGGGGTGGTCGTCCTGCCGCCCGGGTCGAGGGTGGCGGACGCGGTGCAGGCCGCCGGGGGTGCGCTGCCGGCGGCGGATCTGGCCACGTTGAACCTGGCCCGCCCCCTGGCCGACGGCGAGCAGATCCCGGTGGGTGTCCCCGGTGCCACGCCGCCGCCCGCTGCCGCCGATCCGTCCGGAGCCGGCTCCACCTCCTCGGCGGGCGGCGCCCCGGCAGCCGTTCTCGATCTCAACACGGCGACCGCCGCACAACTAGAGCAACTGCCCGGCGTGGGCCCGGTCCTGGCTCGCCAGATCATCGAAAAGCGCACCCAGTTGGGCCGCTTCGCCACCGTCGATCAACTGCGTCAGGTCCGGGGCATCGGTGATCGCAAGTACAGCGATCTGAAGCCGAGGGTTCGGGTATGACCGCGCCCGACGCCCTCGGCCGCCAGGGCCCGGGAGCTCAGCCCCCGGCGGCCCCTCGTCCGGCACCCATGCGCCGGAGAAGCCGTGTCCGGACCGACGCCCGCCTCGTCCCCGGCGCGGCCGCCGTCTGGGCCGCCGCGTGGGGAGCGCCGCTGATCCCGCTCCGGGCCACCGTCGTGGTGAGCGTCTGCGCCGCCGTGTGTGCCGCCGTACTCGCGTGTCGGCCCACGGTTCGGCGCCGGGCGACGCTCGCCGTGGTGCTCGTGTGCGTCGCGGCCGGCGGACTGGTCGCCGGCCTCCGCACCGCCGCCGACCACGACGGCCCGGTGGCGGTCGCGGCTCGGCAGCGCGCCGAGGCCACCGTCGAGCTGACGGTACGCACCGACCCGGAGCGCCGCGTCACCCGCGTCCGAGGCAGCGAACTCGGCCCGCCGCCCACGATGTTCGAAGCCCGGATCGACCGCATCGATCCACCCGGCGGCCCACTCGGCGCGCCCGGCGGCTCCGGCGCACCGGGGATCCCGCGGATGGCCGGGGTGCGGGTGCGGACGCCGGTCACGGTGCTTGCGACCAGGCCCGATGCGGACGCCTGGCTCGGGCTGTTGCCGAGTACCCCGATTCGGGTCCACGGCCGCCTGGTTCCGGGGCGGAGCGGCCAGGCCCTGCTGCTGATTCGGGCCGCTCCGGACCGGATCGGCGCCCCCGCCGCCCACCAGCGTTTCGCGGGCATGCTCCGGGCGCGGCTGCGCGCCGCCTGCGCGGAACTGCCGCCCGCTGCCCGGGGATTGCTTCCGGGCCTGGTCGTCGGCGATACGAGCCGGCTTCCGGCCGACCTCGAAGCCGACTTCCGTACCACCGAACTCACCCATTTGACGGCGGTCAGCGGAACCAACATCACGATTTTGTTGGGCTTTGTGCTGTTCGTGCTCCGCCGTGTGGGCGTCCATGGACGTACGCTGCCGATCGCGGGCGCCGCCGCCGTCGCGTGCTTCGTGGTCGTCGCCCGTCCCGAGCCCAGTGTGCTGCGGGCCGCCGCGATGGGCCTGGTCACCGTGGTCGCGCTGTACACCGGTCGGCCCCGGCGAGGACTCCCGGCGCTCGCGATCGCCGTGCTCGGCTTGATCCTGCTCGATCCGACCCTGGCCCGCTCCTACGGGTTCGCGCTGTCCGCGCTGGCCACCGGCGCGCTGCTCCTGCTCGCCCCGCACTGGACGAACCGGCTCCGGGCCCGGGGCTGGCCGACGTGGGCCGCGGTCCTGGTCGCCGTGCCGCTCGCCGCGCAGGCCGTATGCGGGCCGCTCGTGGTCACTTTCGCCGGCCGGGTCAGCTTGATGGCCGTCCCGTGCAACCTGCTCGCCGAGTTCGCGGTCGCACCGGCCACGATCCTCGGCTTCGTCACCCTGCTCCTCGCCCCGATCTGCCTTCCGCTCGCCCACCTCACCGCCTGGCTCGGCTCGTGGCCGATCGCCTGGATCGCGGCCGTGGCCCGCACCGGCGCCGACCTGCCCGGCGCCGCCGTCACCTGGCCGACCGGCCTCTTCGGCGGCGCGGCGCTGGCGGCGATCACGGTTGCGGCCGTCCCGACTCTGCGGTTGCTTCGCCGGCCGCCGCGACCCGGGCGGGCCGAGCGGTCCGGGCGGTCCGGGCGGTCCGGGCCGTCGGGGTGGGGGCGGGCGATGACGACGGCGCTGCTCGCGACCCTTGCGGTGGTTCTGCTGTTGCGTCCGCCGATGCTGGTGCGCCCATTGACCGGCTGGCCGCCTCCGGGCTGGCATTTGGTGATGTGTGACGTCGGTCAAGGCGATGCCATCGTGCTGAACGCGGGTGCCGGCGCGGGCGTTCTGATCGACGCCGGCCCCGATCCGGATGCGGTGGACGGGTGTCTACGCGACCTTGGCATTCGCTGGCTGCCGCTGATTTTGCTGAGCCATTTCCATGCGGATCACGTGGAGGGCCTTCCTGGTGCCTTGCGCGGTCGAGGGGTGGGGCTTATCCAGGGGACTCCGATTCTTGATCCTTCGGGTGAAGTAACGCGAGTCCGGCGTTGGGCTGCCAGAGCCGGGGTCTCGTTGAGTGCCCCTGCCGGCGCCATTGAGCGGCGCACATTGGGCTCGCTGGCGTGGCAAACGCTTACTCCGTCGAACCCGGAAGCGCTCTCCGTTGCTTCCGGCCCGATTGTGTCGGGAGGGGACGGGGGCGGGGGCGGGACCGAGGTGAGGAGGACGAGCGGCCGTTCGTCGGGCCACCTGCCGGATCGGCAGGCGCTGTCGCACGCCGCGTCAACCGTCGTGGCTGCGGATCCATTCTTGGGGGAGGTGGTGGCGGGCGGTGCGAGGTCGGGGCGGGCTGTGGGTGGGTCGGTGGCCAACAACGCGAGCCTGGTGGTGCTTGCGGAACGGCACGGGGTTCGGATGTTGCTCACCGGTGATGCCGAAGTCGAGGCGCAGGAGGCCCTGCGGGGGCGGCTGGCCGGTGTTCGGGTGGACGTCCTGAAGGTTGCGCATCACGGCTCGGCTCGACAGGACCCCGCCTTCGTTCTTGGGCTGCACCCCAGGCTGGCTCTGGTTTCGGTGGGGAAGGACAACCCCTACGGCCACCCGTCGCCGTCCGCCCGGGCGTTGGTCGCCGCATCCGGCGCCCGTCTTCTGCGCACCGACACCGATGGGCCCATTGCGGTATCCGGCTCCTCGGCCCACCTCAGGGCGGTGGCCCGAGGACCGGCCACCACGCATGCCCACCGGCCTTCGGTGGATGGCGGTCGGCCCGCCGGTGTGGCCGCAGGCAGCGGGCGGCGGCGCCGTGGATCCTGCGGCGGGGTGGGGGACGGAGTTCCCTGGCGGGGGGTGGGGTGTGGCCGGCCCAGGGAGCGTGGCCAGGGGCGGCGTGGGCGCCGCCTGGGTCGGGGTGGTGGCGGAGTGGTTTCTCCTCCGCTTCGCTCCGTCGGGGGGCGGAAGGGGGGGTTGCCGCTGCGCGGCGCCTGGTGGTTCCGGCTCCGCTGCGCTCCGCCGGTGGCGGAGAGAGTCCGGCTCCGCTGCGCTCCGCCGCTGCCTGGATCGGGCCCGGGCCGGGTCGTGGCGGGGCGGGGTGGGGCGTCGCGGGGCGGGGTCGGTGGAGGCGGTTTTTGAGGTTGGAGCCGGATGCCTGTGGGCGGTGTGGCGAGAAGCAGGTGCCGAGGGCTGATTTCCGGCATTTCGTACCTGGAGAGCGCGTGTTGAGCCCCCGACAGTGCCCAGTGGGGCGGAACCGGATTCCAGAACGGCGCTCAGGCTCCTCGTCCATGCCGACCTGCGGTTTTACCTGCCGGTCACGCCGCAGGCCCCCGTGCCATCCGGTTTCGTGAATGCCGCCGGCCGGTCGATGCCAACTTCTGGCCTCGGCGCGCCCGTTGGTGCTCCGTTGCTTGGGGGCGGTCCGAGGTGTTGCGTGTGAGGCAGGCAGGCAGGGGCGGGGTGCGTTGCGGGTTGCGGGGACGCTGGGGCGGCCCGGCCCGGCCCGGCCTGGTGTGGGTGGGGTGGGGTGTCTGTTGGGCGTGGGATGCTTGGTCGGGTGGCCAGACGAATGCAGGATGATCCGCTCGCGCCGGTGACGCTTGTCGTCGGGGCCGAGGAGTTGCTCGTGGATCGGGCGATCGGGGATGTGGTGCGCGCCGTGCGGGCGCAGGATCCCGAGGCGGATGTTCGGGACTTGGCGCCGGGGGCGTTGCAGGCCGGGATGTTGTCCGAGTTGGCCAGTCCCTCGTTGTTCGGTGAGCGCAAGGTCATCGTGATCCGGTCCGCGCAGGACCTTGGGACGGATCTGGTCGGCGAGGTCACGCGGTTGATTGCCGATCCGGCCGACGAGATCGTGCTGGTGCTCGCGCATCTGGGCGGGCCCAAGGGCAAGAAGCTGTTGGACGCGGTGCGCAAGGTGGGTGTGCGCGAGGTCGCGTGTCCCAAGGTGACCAAGGTCGGGGATCGCATCGCGTTCGCGCGGGCGGAGTTTCGGGTTGCCGGGCGCTCGCTCACCGAGGACGCCTGTCGCACGTTGGTCGAGGCGATCGGCAACGATCTGCGGGAGTTGGCCTCCGCGTGCAGCCAGTTGATGGCGGACGTCGACGGTGTGGTCGACGAGGAAGTGGTCTCGCGCTACTACAGCGGCGTTGCCGAGGCGTCCAGCTTCACCGTCGCCGACAAGGCCGTCGAGGGGCGTACCGCCGAGGCGCTGGAGCAGTTGCGCTGGGCGTTGTCCGTGGGTGTCGCGCCCGTCATGGTCACGAGCGCGCTCGCGCAGAGCGTGCGGCAGATCGCCCGGGTCGGCGCCGCCCCCCGGAACGCCCGACCGAACGATCTGGCGCGCGATCTCGGCATGCCGCCGTGGAAGGTCGATCGGGTTCGGCAGCAACTGCGCGGCTGGACTCCGGACGGCATCGTCCGAGCCCTCACCGCCGTCGCCGACGCCGACGCGGCGGTCAAGGGCGGCGGTATGGATCCCGCGTATGCATTGGAAAAGGCCGTGGTGACGATCTCCACCGCCCGCAACGCCTGACCACCGCGATCACCACCATCCCAGTGGCGGCCCGAAGCGCTCGTCGCTTCGCATCCGGACGACACGATCGTCCTGCTCCGATGCCCCATCTCGGGGGCTGACCCGGCCTAGCGGCAGGCGCCAGGAACCGCTCCGCGCCATCCCACCCCGCCACGACCCGGCCCCGGTCCGATTCCAGGCAGCGGTGGAGCGAAGCGGAGCCGGACTCTCTCCACCACCGGCGGAGCGCAGCGGAGCCGGAACCACCAGGCGCCGCGCAGCGGCAACGCCCCCCGCGCCCCCCCGACGGAGCGAAGCGGAGGAGAAACCACTCCGCCGCCGCCTCGGCCCGCCGTCGCGTGCGCCGCCGCCTCGGCCCGCCGTCGCGTGCGCCGCCGCCTCGGCCCGCCGTCGCGTGCGCCGCCGCCTCGGCCCGCCGTCGCGTGCGCCGCCGCCTCGGCCCGCCGTCGCGTGCGCCGCCGCCTCGGCCCGCCGTCGCGTGCGCCGCCGCCTCGGCCCGCCGTCGCGTGCGCCGCCGCCTCGGCCCGCCGTCGCGTGCGCCGCCGCCTCGGCCCGCCGTCGCGTGCGCCGCCGCCTCGGCCCGCCGTCGCGTGCGCCGCCGCCTCGGCCCGCCGTCGCGTGCGCCGCCGCCTCGGCCCGCCGTCGCGTGCGCCGCCGCCTCGGCCCGCCGTCGCGTGCGCCGCCGCCTCGGCCCGCCGTCGCGTGCGCCGCCGCCTCGGCCCGCCGTCGCGTGCGCTACCGCCTCGGCCCGCCGTCGCGTGCGCTACCGCCTCGGCCCGCCGTCGCGTGCGCTACCGCCTCGGCCCGCCGTCGCGTGCGCCACCGCCCCGGCCCGCCGCCGCGTGCGCCGCCGCCCATGGTCCATGCCCCCGGCGGCCAACACCCCATCGCCGCCTCCCCCCCCCGCGCACCACAAAAGCGCCGCCCCCCAGGTGGGGAGCGGCGCTCTTGTAGGTGTGCTGAGCGCGGTGCGCTCGGGGGTCACGCCACGGTGACCGGTGTTGCGAGTCAGGCCTTGGCCGTCGCGACACGCTTCGCCAGGGCCGACTTCTTGTTGGCGGCCTGGTTCTTGTGGATGACACCCTTGCTGACGGCCTTGTCGAGCTTGCGGGCCGCGAGGCGGGTCAGCGCCTCGGCCTGCTCGACGTTGCCGGCCTCGGCGGCCTCGCGCGCCTTGCGCACGAAGGTCTTCAGCTCCGACTTGACGGCCTTGTTGCGCTGGCGCGCAATCTCGTTCGTCTTGTTGCGCTTGATCTGGGACTTGATGTTCGCCACGAAAGAGCCTTCTGAGTACTAGGTCGGGATCCGATCCAGGGAGAGGGCCCGTCCGGACGTTGACTTGCGTGGCAGAGACACGTACGCCACACGCGATCCATCAGATTACCAGCAGCCGGCGGTCGGCACGGACACAGCCCACATTCCGACCCCGCCCGGACCCCACTCCGACCCCACCCCGACCCGCCGAACACCCCGGACCCCCGCCGCCAACGCAGCGTACCCATGCCGCATGGGACGATATGGAGGACACCTGTGCTCCGGCGCGTGATCCGACCACGATCACCCGCGGCCCGCACAGGGCACTCGTGACATCCGAGCTTGACCCTTGCTTGACCTTCGCCCGACCCTCGCCAGTCCACCCGATCGAGAATCTGGAAGCCCGCGTGCCCGCGACCCCGCCAGTGAACGTGCCGGAGCCCAGCCGTACCGACCCGGCGCTGATCCGGAACTTCTGCATCATCGCCCACATCGACCACGGCAAGTCGACGCTTGCCGACCGGATGCTTCAGATCACCGGCGTGGTCGATGCGCGGCAGATGCGCGCGCAATACCTCGACCGCATGGACATCGAGCGTGAGCGCGGCATCACCATCAAGTCGCAGGCGGTGCGGCTGCCGTGGACGGCCCCCGACGGGCAGATCCACATCCTCAACATGATCGACACCCCCGGCCACGTGGACTTCACGTACGAGGTGTCCCGCTCGCTCGCGGCCTGTGAGGGCGCGATCCTGCTGGTCGACGCGGCCCAGGGGATCGAGGCGCAGACGCTCGCCAACCTCTACCTGGCCCTGGAGAACGACCTCCAGATCATCCCGGTGCTGAACAAGATCGACCTCCCGGCCGCCCAGCCCGAGAAGTACGCGGCGGAGCTCGCGCACATCATCGGCTGCGACCCGGAGGACGTGCTCAAGGTCTCCGGCAAGACCGGCGTGGGTGTGCCCGAGCTGCTGGACGAGTGCGTACGCCTGGTGCCGCCGCCGATCGGGGTCAAGGACGCGCCCGCCCGCGCGATGATCTTCGACTCGGTCTACGACTCGTACCGCGGCGTGGTCACCTACGTCCGCGTGATCGACGGCGACCTGAAGAAGCGCGAGCGCATCCAGATGATGTCGACCGGGGTGACTCACGAGCTCCTGGAGATCGGCGTCATCTCGCCCGAGCCCAAGCCGTCCGACGGCCTGAGCGTCGGCGAGGTCGGCTACATCATCACCGGCGTGAAGGACGTCAGGCAGTCCCGCGTCGGTGACACCATCACCTCCCTGCACCACGGCGCCACCGAGGCCCTCGGCGGGTACAAGGACCCGAAGCCGATGGTGTTCTCCGGCCTGTATCCGCTGGACGGCTCCGACTACCCCGAGCTGCGCGACGCGCTGGACAAGCTCCAGCTCAACGACGCCGCGCTGGTGTACGAGCCGGAGACCTCGGTCGCGCTCGGCTTCGGCTTCCGCTGCGGCTTCCTGGGGCTGCTGCACCTGGAGATCGTCCGGGAGCGGCTGGAGCGCGAGTTCAACCTGGAACTCATCTCGACCGCGCCGAGCGTGGTGTACCGGGTCGTCATGGAGGACGGCACCGAGCACACCGTGACCAACCCGAGCGAGTTCCCCGGTGGCAAGGTCGCCGAGGTGCACGAGCCGGTGGTGCGGGCCACCATCCTGGCCCCGAGCGAGTACATCGGCACGATCATGGAGCTGTGCCAGACCCGGCGCGGCGTCCAGATCGGGATGGACTACCTCTCCGAGGACCGGGTCGAGCTGCGCTACACGCTGCCGCTCGCGGAGATCGTGTTCGACTTCTTCGACGCGCTCAAGTCCAAGACGCGCGGTTACGCGTCGCTCGACTACGAGACCACGGGCGAGCAGCAGTCCGCGCTGGTCAAGGTCGACATCCTGCTCCAGGGCGAGGCCGTCGACGCGTTCAGCGCGATCGTGCACAAGGACAAGGCGTACAACTACGGCGTCGAGATGACCAAGAAGCTGCGCGAGTTGATTCCGCGTCAGCAGTTCGAGGTGCCGATCCAGGCCGCCGTCGGGGCGCGGGTGATCGCCCGCGAGAACATCCGCGCGATCCGCAAGGACGTGCTCGCCAAGTGCTACGGCGGTGACATCAGTCGTAAGCGCAAGCTGCTCGAGAAGCAGAAGGAAGGCAAGAAGCGGATGAAGATGGTCGGCCGTGTGGAGGTGCCGCAGGAGGCCTTCATCGCGGCGCTGTCCACCGACGACAGCGGCGGGCGGAAGTAGGGCCGAGGCAGCGCTGCGGGCTGGGGTGTGGTCAGGGCCGCGGTTGTGGCTGCGGTCTGGACCGAGACAGGGCTGAAATAGGACATCCGGGCGACGCCGGTCGCCCGGGAGGAGAATCGATTACTCGATTCAGCAACTGATCCGAAAAAGCTACTACCGCGTAGCCCTCGAGCAGCGTACGTTGCGGGTGCATCGGGCAGAATCGATGCACCCGCTTCGTGTTTTGCCCGCGCTGTACCGAACCTGTCGGCCGAGCCGCGCACCGAACCGAACGCACCGAACCAAACCGACCATGCTTCATCGTCTGATTTCTTCATCGGCATCTTCCGCAGACCGGTTGGTCGGTTTCGATGCTCACCCCGGGCACGCGCATACCGGTACCGATACGGGTATGCGATCGCGACACCGCTCGGCACCACCACCACACCCCGGAAACCGCCCTGGACACGGAGGCCGAAGTGAGTTCAGAGTCCGCCGCCATCGAGAACCGTTCGCCGTCCATCGCGGTGGACTTCCTGGAACGGATTCGGGCCACGCCCGACAACGAGGCGTACCGCCACCCGGTCGCGGTGGGCGACGGTGATCGCGAGGAGTGGCGTTCGGTCACCTGGGGGCAGGCGGGCGAGCGGGCCAAGGCGATCGCCGCCGGGCTGGTGGCGCTCGGGGTCGAGGCCGAGGACCGGGTCGCGATCGTGGCCGAGACCCGGCTGGAATGGGTGCTGGCCGACTTCGGGGTGATCTGCGCCGGCGCGGCCACCACCACCGTGTACCCGACCACCAACGCCGACGAGGCCGCCTTCATCCTGACCGACTCCGGCAGTGTGATGGCGTTCGTGTCCGACGACGCCCAACTCGCCAAGCTGCGCGGCGTGCGGGCCGACCTCGCCGCGATACGCAAGGTGATCGTCTTCGACCCGCCGAAGCCCGGGCCCGAGGGCGAGCCCGCCGACGACTGGGTGATCACCCTCGCCGAACTGGAGGACCTCGGCCGCGCCCGGCTGGCCGAGGAGCCCGACCTGGTGGAGACCCGGGTCGCCGCGATCACCCGGGACCGGCTCGCGACCCTCATCTACACCTCCGGCACCACCGGTCGGCCCAAGGGCGTCCGGCTCTCGCACGACACCTGGGCGTATCAGGCCGCCGCGCAGGCCGCGATCGGGGACAACGACGCCGACGAACTCCAGTACCTGTGGCTGCCGCTCGCGCACTGCTACGGCAAGGTGATGGTCTGCGGACAGATCCGGATCGGCTATCCGACCGCCATCGACGGCCGGATCCCCAAGCTGATCACCAACCTCCCGATCGTGCGGCCGACATTCATGGCCGCCGCGCCGCGCGTGTTCGAGAAGGTGTACAACTCCGTACACATGACGGTGCGCGCCGAGGGCGGCCTCAAGTACCGCGTCTTCCGCTGGGCGATCGGCGTCGGCCGGGAGATGTCGCAGGTCAGGCAGGCCGGCCGGACCCCGTCCGCGGTGCTCGACGCGAAGTATCGGGTGGCCGACCGGCTCGTCTTCGACAAGCTGCGCGCGTTGTTCGGCGGTCGGCTCAAGGGCTGTATCTCCGGCAGCGCGGCGCTCTCGCCCGACGTCGCCGAGTTCTTCGACGCGATCGGCATACCGATCCTGGAGGGCTACGGCCTCACCGAGGCCAGCGCGGGCAGTTCGGTCAACCGCTTCGACCGGCACCGGATCGGCACCGTCGGCCCGGCGCTGCCGGGCTCGGAGATGCGCATCGCCGAGGACGGTGAACTGCTGGTGCGCAGCCCGGCGGTGATGCAGGGCTATCACAACAACCCCGAGGCGACCGCCGACGTGCTCACCGAGGACGGCTGGCTGCGCACCGGCGACATCGCCGTCATCGAGGACGGCTATCTGCGGATCACCGACCGCAAGAAGGACCTGATCAAGACCTCGGGCGGCAAGTACGTCG
This sequence comes from Embleya australiensis, assembly GCF_051903075.1. Taxonomy (NCBI): domain Bacteria; kingdom Bacillati; phylum Actinomycetota; class Actinomycetes; order Kitasatosporales; family Streptomycetaceae; genus Embleya; species Embleya australiensis. The sequence continues at coordinate 2,422,183 of NZ_CP182422.1, read as the reverse complement.
CGCCCAGCGAGATCGAGGGCCGGTTCAAGGGCCTGTGCCCGTTCGTGAGCAACATCCTCGTGCACGGGGAGGGCCGCAACTTCTGCTCCGCGCTGATCACGTTGGACCCGGACGCGCTCCTGGGCTGGGCCGCGGGACAGCCGGCGCTGCGGGGCAGGTCGTACGAGGAACTGGTCGGTGCGGAGGAGGTCCGGGCGCTCGTCGCGGACTACCTCGACCGGCTCAACGCCGACCTGCAGCGGTGGCAGACGGTGAAGAAGTTCGCCATCCTGCCGCGCGACCTGAGCGTCGAACGCGGTGAGCTGACGCCGAGCCTGAAGGTGAAGCGGCGGGTGGTGGAGAAGGAGTACGCGGCGGTCCTGGACGACATGTACAAGGGCACGCTGGTCACCTGAGGGCGGTTGCCGTCGGCGGGTCGGTCGGGTGCTCGTGGACAATGGGGAGATGCCCTCCGCACCCCCCGACGGTCTGCCCGTGCCCGAAGACGGCTCGCTGCCCGCGTCCGCGCTCGCCGAGTTCGCCGGCGCGAGCCGTCCGTTCGGCTTCTATGTGCACGTGCCCTACTGCGCGTCGCGCTGCGGCTACTGCGACTTCAACACCTACACCGCGACCGAACTGGGCGGATCGGCCTCGCAGGGGTCGTACGCGGACGACGCGATCGCCGAGATCCGGCTGGCCCGGCGATCGCTGGGGGACGTGGACCGGCCGGTGGAGACGGTGTTCTTCGGCGGCGGTACGCCCACGCTGCTGCCGGCCGCCGACCTGGCCCGGATCCTGGGGGCGATCCGGGACGAGTTCGGGCTCGCGCCGGGGGCGGAGGTGACCACCGAGGCCAATCCCGAGTCGGTGGATCCGGCCTACCTGGACACGCTGCTCGCGGGCGGGTTCAACCGGCTGTCGTTCGGCATGCAGAGTGCGCGCGAGCACGTGTTGCGGGTCCTGGACCGGCGGCACACTCCGGGGCGGCCCGAGCGGTGTGTGGCCGAGGCGCGCGCGGCCGGGTTCGAGCACGTCAACCTGGACCTGATCTACGGCACGCCGGGGGAGTCGGACGACGACTGGCGGGCCTCGCTGGACGCGGTGCTCGGTGCGGGGCCGGACCACGTCTCGGCGTACGCGCTGATCGTCGAGGACGGTACGCGCCTGGCCGGGCGGGTGCGGCGGGGCGAACTGCCGATGCCGGACGACGACGTGCTCGCCGACCGCTACCTGATGGCGGACGAGGCGTTCGAGGCGGCGGGGCTCGGGTGGTACGAGGTGTCCAACTGGGCGACCGACGCGGCGGCGCGGTGCCGGCACAACGAGCTGTACTGGACCGGGGCCGACTGGTGGGGGGCCGGGCCGGGGGCGCACAGCCACGTGGGGGGTGTGCGGTGGTGGAACGTGCGGCATCCCGCCGCATACGCGAAGCGTTTGGCGGCGGGTTCGTCTCCCGGGCAGGGGCGTGAGTTGCTCGGCGCGGAGGATCGGCGGGTCGAGCGGATCCTGCTGGAGCTGCGGTTGGTGGAGGGGGTTCCGCGCTCGCTCCTCACGGAGGTGGGGAGAAAGGCGGCGGATCGAGCGGTGGCGGATGGCCTGCTTGTCCGCGACGCGGGGGATCGGGTCGTGTTGACCTTGCGGGGGCGGCTGTTGGCCGACGCGGTCGTGCGGGATCTGGTCGACTAGCCGGCCGTACTCGGGCTGTTGGCCGGCCGGGCTGTTTCGCCTCAAACGCCGGCGGGGCTGGGTGGCCTCAAGCGCCGGCCGGGCTACTTCGCCTCAAACGCCGGCGAGGCTGTTTCGCCTCAAGCGCCGGCGGGGCTGGGTGGCCTCAAGCGCCGGCCCGGCTGGGTGGCCTCGAGCGCCGGCCGGGCTGCTTCGCCTCAAGCGCCGGCCGGGCTGCTTGGTCGGTCCGGCTGCTTGGTCTTGAGCGTTTGTGTGGCTGCTTGGGCTCGGGCGCGGGCCCAGCCGGCGTTTGTTTGGGCGGGGTTGTGGGGTGGGTTTACATGGCTACGTCCATGATCAAGTCGGCCAAGGATTCGTCGACTCGGTTTAGTTCCTGGGCGTAGCGGCGCATTTCGTTGCTTTCGCGCTTTGCGTCTGATTCGCCCTGTTCCTTTGTGCGCAAAGCTGCGCCGACCTCGTCGCGGATGGACTTGATTTCCGCGTCCAGGCCCTGGGCGATCGCGTCGCGCATCTTGCGGAGTTGTTTGACGACCTCTTCGCCCAGGTTGGTGACGTCGGTGTCGGCCTGCTTGCGCAGTTCCAGCTGGACCTGTTCGGCCACCTGCTCCTTGAGCCGGCGGTTGGCCTTGTTCAGTTGCAGCGCGCCCTTGAACACGGTCGAGCCGAGGACCGCGCCCAGGATCACGAACGGTCCGAGGCCGACCAGGAACGCCGCCGTGCCGACCGCGATCTGCGGGAGCAGCGCGGTGAGCATCGAGCGCAGGTTGAACTTGCCGCCGGAGACCGCCGTCGCCGGGTCGAGCACGAAGCTGACCGCGTCGGCGAGCAGTCGCTCGATCGGCGTCGAGGGTTTGCCGTCCTCCTCCGTGCCGACCGGCCCGGCGGTGAGCGAGGCCCGGATCTCGTCGATGCGCGTGACGAACTGCTTCACGTCGTCGTCGATCATCCGCTCCATGTCCTCGACACGGCGCGCGACGAGCGGCTTGAGCTCGTTCTCCTGCCACTGCGCGAACTCGACCTGGACCCGCCCGGAGAGGTGGTCGGTGATCTCCTTGACCGCCGCCTCCATCTTCTCCCGCGCGTTGAACGGGTTGGCGCCGATGGTGTTGCTCGGGTCGTATTCCTGCGCCCAGGTCGGGATGTTCGCGGCGACCCGGTCCATGAACCGCCGGGTCGCGCCCTCGACCTCGCCGCGGGTCTCGCGCAGGTGTTCCTCCATCTGCGCGACGATCACCCGCCGGTTCTGCTCCAGGCGGGTCAGCGGACCCTGGACCCGCTCGTAGGTGGCGCGCAGCTCCTCCACGTCCTGGGTGAGCAGCGCCTCCTTGCGGTCGATCTGCTCGCGCGCCTCGATCAGCAGGTACTTGAGCTCCCGGGCGGGGGAAAGGATCTTGGCCCGGCCGCGCTCGCGGGTCAGGAACTCCTCCAGGCCGCGTTCGAGTTCGGGCATCCCGGATCCGGCCAGCAGGTCCGGGTCGCCCTTTTGCCGACCGGTCAGCGCGGCCCGGGCGTTGACGAAGAAGACCCGGTCCGGGCGGGAGAGGTAGGGCGAGAGGCGCTTGCGGATCTCCCGCTGTACGTCCTCGCGTTCCTCTTCCTCGACCAGGTTGATCTTGTTGCCGACGTAGAAGACGTCTTCGTGGCCGCGTGCCTTGACGTGCACGTCGAGGAACAGCTGCTCGCTGCGCGACATCGCGGCCTGACAGTCCACCACGAACACCAGTACGTCGGCCTGTTCGAGGTAGTTCAGGGTGACCTTCTCCCGCTCCGGCGCCTCGTTCAGGCCGGGGGAGTCGACCACCACCACGCCGTTGCGGCACAGTTCGAGCGGCCAGCGCACCACCGCCCGCTCGTACGGGTTCGGGGTGTTGTCGTCGTCCGCACCGATGGTGACGTAGTCGGCGATCTCGTCCACGCCGACGGTCAGCGGCTCACCGGCGCTGCCGTCCGCCTCCAGCGGGTAGATCAGCGCCGAGCGGGTGTCGCCCCACGTCACCTCGTTGATGATCGCGGTGCACGGTCGGGCGAAGGAGGGCAGCACCTTCTCGCCGAGCATCGAGTTGATCACGGTGCTCTTGCCGCGCTTGAACTCGCCGACGATCATCACCTTGAACGCCTCGGACGCGGCCCGCTGCTTCAGCGAGTCCAGCTTCTTGACGCCCGCGCCGATGCGCAGTCCGGCCACGATCGGCGTGAGCCGATCGATCAGGCCGACCAGGGTCTCCTGCCGTGCCCGCCACGCGCCGTACCCCGCGTAGGCCCCATCGGCCGCCCCGTGACCCGTGTCCACCTGACCGCTCCCCTCCTCGACGGCTGCCCGATGCCGGGACCTGTTCCGGTCCCGGCATCGGCGTCCGGCACTAGCCTCTGGCGCCCAGCATGGTGTTGAGCTGAACCCCGAGCTGCTCGCTGCGCGAGACCAGATCCTGCCATGCGGGTCCATCGGCGCCGACCTTGGCCAGCGCGGTCTGCCGATCGGTGCGCCAGGCCCGCTGGCCGCGCACCGCCTCGTCCATCACTCCGGCGTACAGCGTGTGCAGCCGCTTGGAGACCTCCTCGGAGAAGCCGCCGAGGACCTCCTCGACCATCGGCTCCAGGGCCTTCATCGCCTGCGCGCGCTGTGCCTCGGTCAGCGAGGTCGACTTGACCTCGCCGAGCACCATGCCGCCGGCCGACGCCGCCATGCTCGCGCCCATCGGCAGCGCGGCGACGCCGCCGGTGAGCGGGATCAGCAGCGCGCCGAGCACGGCGAGACCGGTCGGGCCGATCCGCCAGGCCAGCTTGCGGCTCTTGAGGTCCTTCAGGCCCAGCGACTCCGCCTCGCCGAGTTCGAACTCGGTGGACAACTGCTCGACCTTCTCCAGGCGGTAGCCGCTGCCGCGTCCGAAGTGCAACTTCATCTTCGCGTCCAGCCACTGCACGTCGGCCTGCACGCTGGAGTGCAGCTGGGCCTCGAACTTCTTGGCCAGCGCCGTCAGTTCGCGGCGCAGTCGGAACGGCAGATCGCGCTCCCACCAGGTCCGGGAGTCGGGCGCGCGCTCGAGTTCGTAGCGCAGCGTGTCCAACAGGTCCCCGCGCGAGAGTTGCAGGTGCTCGCGGAACTTCTCCGACGTCTGCGTGCGGCGCTGCTGGAGCTCGACCCGGACCCGGCCCCATTCGCCGGCCATGCGGTCGATCTCCACCTCGGACTCCTCGACGGCGCGCCGCCGTTCCGCCTCGCCGAGCGCCGCGGTGGCCAGTCCGTCCCGACCCAGGCCCGCCATCTCGTCGAGCAGCGCGAGCAGTTGGCCCGCCGTCTGGCGCGAGCGCATGCTGCGCCGGCCGCCGGAGGTGGTGTATTCGGTGATCCGCGCGTATACGCCGGCCGCGGGCGAGGCATCCTCGCGATGCGGGCCGGCCAGTACCTGCAGGGTCGGCGAGATTCGGCGCACCCGGCCGCCGAGGTAGTCGACGATGTCCTCGCGCTCGTCCTCGTCGACGGTGTCCAGCTTGGACACCACCACGGTGATCCGCGGCACGTGCCGGGCGATCACCTCCTCCTCCAGGAACGCGGTCTCGGACAGGCCGAGCGGCGCGCTCGCGGAGACCACCATCAGCACCGCGTCGCTGGCCGCGACCGTACGCCGGACCAGGTCCTCGGTCCGGCGGTCCAGGTCCTCCGCGTCCTCGCCCTTGCCCCGGCCCGCGTTGACGCCGGGGGTGTCCACCAACTCGACGTCCAGGCGGGCCAGTTCGGGTTCGGCTACGAGGACCCGCACGCCGACCAGGCGGGGTGCGTCGGAGTCGTGGTCCTCGCTCAGCCGATACACCTCGTCCCAGGCCGCGGCCACCGCCGGACGCGGCTCGGCGCGCCCGTCGGCGAACTGCAGCTCCAGGCGCGGCTCGGGGCCGGCCACGACCACCAGGGGCACCGGGGTGTGCCGGCCCTCGGGCAGCACGGGGGCGCCGAGCAGCCGGTTGATCAGCGACGTCTTGCCGCGGCCGAACTCGCCGACCACCGCGATCCGCAACCCCGGTCGGCGCATCCGCGCCCGCAACCGGTCCAGCTCGGCGGCGATCGCGTCCAGGCCGAAGTCGGTGGCGATCGTGTGTGCGTCGTTGATCCGCCGGCCGAGCGTGGTCGCCGAGGGTGCCTGCCGGACCAGGCTCGTCACCGAGCCGGGAGGCGCGGCGGCGGGAGCGGGGGCGGGCGGCGGAGCCGACACCGGCGCGGCGGGGGCTTCGGCGGCCGGCCGCGGCGCCGGCGGCTGAGGCGCGACCGGCGCACCCGCGCCGCCCGCACCACCCGCGCCGCCCGCGCCGGGCCCACCCCCGAGGCGCCCCGCCCACCCCTGGTTCGGCCCCGGTGTACCGGAAGAGTCGTCGCCCGCCGGGCGCGGACCCGGAGCCGGGGCCTGCCTCCGGTCCGCCGTCTGCCCCGACGGGCCGGGTCGGCCGGTGGGCGAGTCGCCCGGGTCGCGCCGCGCGCCCGCCTCACGGGGTGCGCCCGCGCGCAGCCACGAGGCGGTCGACGGCACCAGCCGGTGATACGCGGCCACCGCCCCCACGGGCATCACCCGTGCGTAGAGCCCGGCGAGGATCTTCGGTCCGCCGCGCGCGTCCGCCTCCGGGTCGGCCAGGAATCGGCCCAGCGACTGGAAGAAGCGGGCCCGCTCCGCCAGCGCGTCCGGCTGCATCGACAACGTCCAGGCGGACACGTCCGAGATGGTGCCCGCCACCGATGCGGCGACCTCGGGCAGCTCGCTCAGCTTGACGTGCCGCAGCACGTTCTCGCTCGGCCAGGCCCACTGGACCGCGCCCCAGACCGGGTGGATCGGCAACTCCCGCCGTCCCGGGGTGGCCTTGCCGACCCCGATCAGGCTCCACAACGTCCAGCCGTCGGCGGTCCGCTCCGGCACCGGCGGCAGTGCCACCGACTCCATGGTGATCCAGCCGCGCAGCTCGTCGCTGCGGTGGATCCCGCTCAGCAGACCCGCGACGCCCGGACGGCGGCGTGGTTGTACCTGCGCGGCCTGGCGCAGCACGTGTTCACGATCGAACGACATGTGTGGTCCCTACTCCCGTCGAATGTGTGGTGGTGTCGAACGATCAGGCGTGCGTGGGGTGGGCCACGATCATCGTGGTGTCCCGGTCCTGCCACGCGTTGACGAAGTCGGCGAGCGGAATCGGCTCGACCTTGCCGAACGGCGCGCCCGGGTCGTTGAGCAGCACGTACGTCGACCCGTCGGGCCGGGTGTCGACGCCGGTCACCCACACCGCGTGCCCCATCGTGGGGTCCTGCTCCAGCGGCGCGCCGGTGGTCGCGTCGTGCAGCGGCGACCAGATCTCCTGCGCGTCGAGGGCGACGATCACCTGGTCGCCCTTCTGCAGGGCGTCGAGCATCTGGCGCATGTCGGCGCCCGGGACCATGTCCGTGTCCACGCCGTGCATTTCGAGCAGCTTGCCGATGTCGCCGGTCATGGTGCCGTTGGCGGGGTCGTAGATGCCCGCCTGCTGGGCCTCGGTCACCAGCGCGTTCTCGTCCATCGGCATGCCGGTGAGCTTCTCCAGGATCATGCCCTGGGAGACCACCGCGCAGCTGGTGTCGCCCGCCTGCTGGTGCCAGTACTTGGCGTCGCCGACCGGGTCGCCGGTGCCGTGGAACTGGTCCGGAGACCAGTCCGGCGCGTGGTAGGTCCAGTTGCCCTGGTCGTCGTAGACCGCGCCCCACGACGCGGGCGTCGCCTCGGTGTAGGTGCTCGGGTCGTACGAGGCCGGGTCGGCGTACGGGTCGGAGCCGTAGGGGTCGCCGTACGGATCGCCGTACGGGTCGCTGCCGTACGGGTCGCCGTAGGGATCCGTCAACGGGTCGCCGTACGGGTCCAGGTACGGGTTGTTGACCTGGTCGTCGTGCCACTGCTGACTGGGCGTGGGCTGGTTGCCGTCGGTCGGGTCGAACGCCTTCGGGTCCCACGCGTCGACCTTGCCGTCGCCGTCGCTGTCCGCCTGGAACGGGTCGTAGTTGGGGTCGTGCAGCGGGTCGAAGTTGGGATCCGTGTACGGAAGGGTGGAGTTCGGGTAGGTGCCGATGGATCCGCCGGTCGCGTCGGTCTCCCACAGCGGCGCCGCCCCGACGCTTCCCCCGTCGGCGGTGTCCACTGTGTCGATGGTGTCGTCGGAGACCACCGCGAACAGGTCGTCGTCGTGCGTGTAGTCGCTCATCTGCCGAAATCCCCCCGGTGCGTGAGGCGTTCGCGTTGGCCGTTCACCGTGGCGCGACGCCGTTCCGTCTGCCTGTCCGCGTCCTGCAACAGGTTTCTGCGAGCCGCGAGAATATCCTCACGGCGTTGGTGTTCGGCCACCAGTTCGGCGACCGTCGCCTCGTAGGTGGCCCGGTAGCGGTCCACGTGTCGCGAGACGTCCTGCGAGTAGTGCGTGGTGGCCGTGCGCACGGCCTCGTCGATCTGTCCGGACAAACCGTCCGCGACGGTTCGCAGTGTCTGATGCATTTCGGTGCGCGCGTGGTTCCGCAGGGCCGTCATATCGGTGGATGACAACGAATCGGCCACTTTGGCGATGAATCCGCCGAATCCGATCCGTCCGGGAGGGGCGCCCTGGGAGCCGTTGCGGGGGCCGCCGAACCACTGGTCCAGGGCGCCGCCGATCCGCGCGCCCGGGGTTTTGGGCGCGGTCGGGTCGAGTCGGACGGCCCGGATCTGCTGGGTCACCCCCGTGACGGAGTTCTCGTACGCCCGCATCGCCGCGTCCGCGAGTTGATGCCCGGTCAGCACGGTGACCGCCTCCGATCCGGCCGGTCGAGCCACCGCGCCGAGGCGGGCGTAGGCGGCGGCGAACGCGGTGTCCGCGGCGGCGCGCGCGGTCTCCGCCGCGGTCGACAGCGCGCCGGTGACCGCCTGTTGCACGATGTCGCCGATCCGGGGCAGGCCACGCCGGATCAGTTCGGGGGCCTGTTCGGCGAGCACTGCGCGCAGTTCGTCGGGGGTGTTCGCGCGTTCCAGGGCCCGATCGATCTCGTCCCGGGTGTAGCCCCACCACTGCGGGGCCATGCCGCCGACCGCCTGCTGGGCGCGCTGGGCGCCGGCGCCCAGCAGGCGCGCGGTCTCGCCGTGTTGGGCCCGGACGAAGGCGGCCATGTCGGCGATCCGCGCCTCGGCCAGCTCCGCCTCTTCGGCGTCGAGCCGCTGTTCGGCCAGCGTCACCTCGCGGCGCAACTCGTCGAGCAGGTCCTCGAGGAGTCGCAGCAGGTGGTCGGAGACCGCGACGATGCGCTGGCGCTGCATCAGGTCGCGCAGCCGGGCCACGGTGCGCGGAAACTCCTCCGCCCAGTGCTCCTGTTCGGGGCCGCGCAGCGGCCGTCCGGTGGCCAGTCGCACCACCGGTTCGGCGGCGACCGGTTCCAGGACCGGGTCGGGCACACCGAGCATCCGGGCGAACCGCTGTCGGACGTGGGCGAGCAGATCGTCCCGTTCGTCCTCGTCGATGTGGTCCATCTTGGTGACGAGGATGATGCAGCGGCGCAATTGTCCCGGATCGAGCGCATCGGTGAGGAATTCGGTCAGCGACACCGGCGACGGCGAGGTGGACGCGGTCAGTACGGCCGCCACGTCGGCGACGTCGCGCATCACCGCGCGCGTGATCTCCGTGTGACCTGCCCGGGCGTTGGTTCCGGGCGTGTCGATGATCACCAGGCCGTCGCGCAGCGCCGGTGCGGGGTGGCGGACTTCCAGGCTCTGCACCCGTGGGGCGATCGCCTCGTCGGCGGTGAGCAGGCGCAGGATGCCGGCGGTGTCCTCGGGGATCGGGGTGTCCGGCGCGAGGTGCGCGAGCATCCGGCCGAGCGGGCTGTCCGCCCCGGTGTAGCGCCCGGAGGGGTACACGTAGCGGATCCCGTGGCCGGTGAAGCGCACCTCGACGGAGAACTCCTCCCCGTGGGTGATCCTGGTCGCGGCGCCGGTGGTCGGCAGCGCCGACGTGGGCAGCAGGTCGTCGGCCAGCAGCGCGTTGACGAAGGTGCTCTTGCCGGCCGAGAACTCGCCGATCACCGCGAGGTAGTAGCGGTCGTCCCGGAGCCGGGTCTCGATCTCGCGGATGCGGGCGGTCAGTTCCCCGAGCCGTTCCTGGTCGCCGACGATGCGGCGGACCATCGCCAGTGCGAAGTCGAGATGGTCGGAGGTCTCGGTGAGTGCCTCGACCACCTCGCGTCGCCTCGCCCGATCCCCGGCGATGCCGTGTGAATCCACCACCGCGCGCCCCCTCTCGACGGTGCCCTCCCCGATGTACGGGCGATCCTGTCACGCGGGCGGGAATCCCGTCTCGGTCTGTGGACGGTGCGTTCGACGCGGCCGTCTGCACCCCTGTGCCCCTTGTGTGACGCCCGTCCGGATGATGCGATGAGGGCGTCGAGGCGATCCCTCGCAGCTGATTCCCGTTGCCGTGGCCCCCGACCCGATCGGTCTGAAAGGCATGAAAACGGCGCATACTGGTTGCGTGGGTGCCGCGACTTGTCCGGCGAGTCGATTCCGATGCGATCAGGAGATGGCATGTTCGAGGAGGCCCAGTATCTGGCCCCGGTCACCCGTAGGGCCGACGGCGGAGTCGAGGTCGAGCTGTCCCGCAGCCACCCGGGGTTCGCGGACGCGGTCTACCGCGAACGCCGGAACCGGATCGCGGCGCTGGCGCTGGACCACCACCGCGGCGACCCGATCCCGGAGGTCGAGTACACCGACGAGGAGCACGAGGTCTGGCGCCTGGTCTCCCGCGAGCTGTCCGCCTCGCACGCGGAGTACGCGGTCGCGGACTACCTGGACGGCGCCGCGCGCCTGAAGCTGCCGACCGAGCGGATCCCCCAGCTGGAGGAGGTCAGCGAGGCGCTGCAGCCGCTCACCGGCTTCCGCTACCTGCCCGCGGCCGGCCTGGTTCCGCTGCGCGACTTCTACGGGTCGCTGGCCGACTCCTACTTCCACTCCACGCAGTACATCCGCCACCACAGCGTCCCGCTGTACACCCCCGAGCCGGACGTCGTGCACGAGGTGATCGGCCACGCCAACATGCTCGCCTCGGACCGCTTCGCGGCGCTGTACCGGGTCGCGGGCGAGGCGGCCCGCCGGGTGGAGAGCCGCGAGGCGCTGGAGTTCGTCTCCAAGGTCTTCTGGTTCACCCTCGAATTCGGCGTCATGCACGAGGGCGGCGCGCTCAAGGCATACGGTGCCGGGATCCTGTCCTCCTACGGCGAGATCCGCGAGTTCCGCACCGTCGACATCCGCGACCTGGACCTGGTCGCGATGGGCACGATGCAATATGACATCACGCACTACCAGGACATCCTGTACGCCGCCCACTCGATGACCCAGCTGGAAGACGTCGTCGGCACCTTCTGGGCGGACTGCACCGACGACTCCATCGCCGCGCTCTCGGCCTCGGCGAAGACCCCGTAGGGCCGCCTCATGTAGTCGTTCACCCGTGCGGGTGACCGGAACGGAAACGTTCGGGTCACCCGCACGACGCGTCCCTATGCTCGCGTCGACTACGGAAGGGGTTGAGAATGTCTGCCATGGCACACGAGATCCCCGCGCAGGAAGACGTCATGCTCGACGGCTTCCTGGCGTTGGACACCCCCTTGGGCTTCCGCGCCGAGTTCATCGACGGGGACATCGTCGTGACACCACCGCCGATGGGGAATCACGAGCGCATCATCAGCGCGGTGGTTCGCCAGATCCTGAGCGGATCGGCCGTGCCGATGGATTTCTCCGGCGGCAAGGGATTGGTGGTGGCCGCCGGCGGGGGACTCGCCCGCAACCACGTCATCCCGGACGGCACGTTCGCGCCCGAGGACTTGGACCTGTTCCTGGACGCCGAATCGTGGATGCCGTGCGCCGGGGTTGCCCTGGTCCTGGAGGTGACGTCGTATCGCGCCGGCTTCGATCGTGAACAGAAGCGACGGGCCTATGCCCGCAGCGGCATTCCGCTGTACCTGCTCGTGGATCGAGAGCAGAGCAAGGTCACGCTCTTTCTGACGCCGAAGGGTGACGACTACCTGGAGGGTCACACCGGCCCCTTCGGCAAGCAGATCGATCTGCCCGCGCCGTTCTCGATGACATTGAGCACCAGCAGATTCGTCTGACGAGCCATGGGGCCGGGCGTCACCTTTCGAGTGGCGCCGTGCCGAAGCCGACGGGTTGTTCGGCGCGCCGGGGCGGATGCCCTACACACGTCGGACGAAGACTCGGCCGAAGTCGCCGCCGGTGGCCAGGAGGGTGCCGTCGGCGGAGAAGGCCAGGCGGCGGACGCGTTGTTCGTCGTGGCCGGGGAGGGCGACGGCGTCGCGCTCGCGCAGTTCCGCGTCGTACACGCACAGGGCGCTCGTACGACGACCGCCCACCGCGATCCGCCGGCCGTCCGGCGAGTAGGCCCACGCGTAGCAGGTCGCCCAGCCGTTCGGGTGGTGCGGATCACCGAGGTGCCAGACCGGCTCGCCGGTGTCGACCGAGATCGCGAACGGCCCGTGTACCCGGCCCCGGTTGACCAGGAGCAATGTCTCGCTCGGATCGAAGCCGAGGTCGCCGATCTCCCACTCCAGCGGCACCCGCGCGACCGAGCGGCCGGTGTCCACGTCCCACACCTCGACCTCGTTGGTCGGATCACCGCTCGCGTCCCGATGCCCGTACACCAGCCCGCGACTGACCCGCCACACCGCGAGCAGCCGACCCGAAGGGGACAGCGCGGCGCCCCGGCACTCGGTGGTCGGCGATCCGGTGGACACCTCGCAGACCGAGGCGCCGGCCGCGTCCAGGACGCGCACGCGGTCGTCGGCGTCGAAGACCACCAGCCGTTTCCGGGCCGCGTCCCAGGACGGTTGCACGATGTGCGGATTGAACCGGGCGTTCTCGAACTGCCGGTAATCGGCCAACGATTGCTCGTGCAGCGTGCCCAGGTCCAGTCGCCGGGTCGAGCCGCCGACGGTGTAGACCACGGCCGATCCGGTCGCGTCGAACAGCGCGGTGTCGATGCCGGTCGGCCGTTCGGCTGCGGGCACCGCGTACACCGTGCGGCGGACCCCGGTCGCCACGTCCACGAGCCGGATCGCGCCGTCGTAGGCGATCAGCACGGTGCGCCCGTCCGGATGCAGGTCCATGGCCCGGGACGAGGTCTTGCCCGGCGGCATGAACTCCAGCACCACCGGGTCCTCGGCCCCGCCCAGTCGCACGAACCCGGCGCGCATCGCCTTGCCCACCTCCCGGCGCAGCGCGATCACGGCGGCGGCCGGGTCGGCGAAGTCCTTGCGCGTCTCCCGAGCCGCCCCGTCACCCGAGCGGGCGGACCGGACGAACGTGGTGTCGAAGACGCCGAACAACCGATACTTCGGTCCGGCCGAGTCCGGCAATACGAGGGTGATCTCTTCCTGCGCCATCGCCGTACGGTAGCGCCGCAGGTCGCGCGCGGTGAGGGCCGGCCATCGCGTCGACCGGGGCCTCACCCCTCGGGCGGCGCCGTCACGAAGTCGATGAGTTCCTCGACCCGCCCGAGCAGGGCCGGTTCCAGGTCGCGGTACGAGTCGACCGCCGCGAGGATGCGGCGCCAGGCCGCGGGCGGGTTCACCGGCCAGCCGAGGGCCGCGCAGACGCCCTCCTTCCACGGGACGCCGCGCGGGACGTCCGGCCAGGCCGCGATGCCGACGGAGGCGGGGCGTACCGCCTGCCAGACGTCGATATAGGGGTGTCCCACCACCAGCACGTGGTCACCGCTCACCCGGCCCGCGATCCGGCTCTCCTTGGAGCCCGGTACCAGGTGGTCGACCAGCACGCCGAGGCGGCGACCCGGGCCCGGCGCGAACTCGCGGACCACGTCCGGGAGATCGTCGACGCCCTCCAGATACTCCACGACCACGCCCTCGATCCGCAGGTCGTCGCCCCACACCCGCTCGACCAACTCGGCGTCGTGGCGGCCCTCGACGTAGATCCGCCCGGCGCGTGCGACCCGGGCCCGGGTGCCCGGTACCGCGATCGAGCCCGACGCGGTGCGCCCCGGGGCACGGGCCGGACCGGGGGCGGTCGGTCGGACCAGGGTGACCACCTCGCCATCGATCAGGAACCCGCGCGGATCCATCGGGAACACCCGCAGCCGCCCGTGCCGATCCTCCAGCGTGACGGTGAAGCCCTCGGGGGTCTTCTCCACCCGGACCACCGCGCCGCAGAAGCCGGTGGACGCCTCCTCCACCACCAGATCGCGGTCGGCCGCGACCTCCGGGACGGGCTTGTCCTTCTTCCATCCCGGGATCAGCGACTCGGGTCCATAACTGCGCATGACCACGACGCTAGCCGGGTGACGGTACGTCAGTCCGGTACGACGCGCCCGGCGGCCACCTCGGCCAGCCAACGGTTCTGCCGGATCACGAACTCCTCGTCGACGACCGCGCCGTGTCCGGGCAGCCAGACACTCGCGTCCAACCCCCGCACCCGGGCCAGCGAATCGCTCCACTCGGCGGCGAACGCGTCCGAGCCGAAGACCGGCGGCCCGCTCTCCTCCACGATGTCCCCGGCGATCAGCACGCCGCAGTCCGGTACGTGGACGACCACGTCGTGGTCGGTGTGCCCACGACCGGGCGCGAACAGCACCACCTCGCGCCCGCCCAGATCCACGGTCACCGGCGTGCCCGTGGACACCGGGCGGGTCGGCGGCACGATCCGCGCCGCGCGCATCAGCTCCGGGTCGAACCCGTGGTGGATGCCGCTCGCCCGCCCGGCCTCGGCCCACCGCTCCAGGTACTCCGGCAGGTCCGCGTGGCCCCAGATCTCCGCGTCGGGGAAGGCGCGCAGCACCTCGTCGTTGCCGTAGCAGTGGTCGAAGTGACCGTGGGTGTTCACCACCGCGACCACCCGGTCGGGCAATCCGTGTCCGGGCAGTTCGCGGGCCAGCGAGGCCAGGATGTCGGCGGCCTCGTGGTCGTGCGAACCGGTGTCCACGAGCAGGATCCCGTCCCGCCCCGTGACGACCGCCACATTCAGTTCGAGGCCGGGCAACCGACGACGCAGTACGCCCGGCCCGATCGGCTCCCACGTGGCGTGTTTCGGCTGTTCGGCGCGTAGCATGCGTCAACCTTGGCACGGACGCAGGGGTACGGTCCGGATCGGGTGACCCGTACACTGGCACTCGGCGGGACGGAGTGCCAACCAGTGGGACGAACCACCGCCTACGCGACACGGCAACGGGTGGAAGAACGGGTCAGGGAGGTGCGCACCATGCTCGACGATCGGAAACAGGACGTGCTGCGTGCCATCGTGCAGGACTACGTGGCGACCCAGGAGCCGGTCGGCTCCAAGGCGCTCGCGGACCGACACAACCTCGGGGTCTCCCCGGCCACCATTCGCAACGACATGGCCGCGCTGGAGGAGGAGGGCTACATCACGCAGCCCCACACCAGCGCCGGCCGGGTGCCCACCGACAAGGGCTACCGGCTGTTCGTCGACCGGCTCGCGGGTGTCAAGCCGCTGTCCGGCGCCGAGCGCCGGGCGATCCAGACCTTCCTGGCCGGCGCGGTCGACCTGGACGACGTGGTGGGCCGTACGGTCCGGCTGCTCGCGCAGCTGACCCATCAGGTCGCCGTCGTGCAATACCCGTCGCTGACCCGCTCGACGATCCGGCACGTCGAGCTGCTCACCCTCGCGCCCACCCGGGTCATGCTGGTGCTGATCACCAGCACGGGCCGGGTCGAGCAGCGGGTGATGGACACGCCGGGCCCGGTCGGCGAGAACCTGCTCGCCGACGTCCGGGCGCGGCTGAACAGCCGCATCACCGGCAAGCGGTTCGCCGATGTGCCGTTGCTGGTCCAGGATCTCGCCGAGCCGTTCACCGCCGAGGAACGGCCGATCGTGGCGGACATCCTGGCCACCCTGCTCGACACCCTGGTCGAGCACAAGGAAGAGAAGGTCGTCCTGGCCGGGACGGCCAACCTGACCCGTTTCGGCATGGACTTCCCGAACACGATCCGCCCGGTCCTGGAAGCACTCGAGGAACACGTCGTACTGCTGCGGCTGTTGGGCGAGGCGACCGACCCGGGCATGGTCGTGCGGATCGGACACGAGAACATGCACGAAGGACTGGCCGCGACCTCGGTGGTCGCCGTCGGATACGGCAGTGGGCAGGAAACACTGGCGAAGCTCGGAGTACTCGGGCCGACCCGGATGGACTACCCCGGAACGATGGGAGCGGTGCGCGCCGTGGCACGGTACGTCGGACAGATCCTCGCGGAGTCGTAGAGTTGGCTACCGATTACTACGAGGTCCTCGGGGTACGGCGCGACGCCACCCCGGAGGAAATCAAGAAGGCCTTCCGCCGGCTCGCTCGGGAGCTGCACCCGGACGTCAATCCGGACCCGAAGACGCAGGACCGGTTCAAGGAGATCAACAACGCCTACGAGGTCCTTTCGGACCCGCAGAAGCGTCAGATGTACGACCTCGGCGGCGACCCGCTGTCCTCCGGGGGCGGCGGGGGCGGTGGTGGCTTCGGCCAGGCCGGCTTCGGGTTCAGCGACATCATGGACGCGTTCTTCGGCCAGGCCAGCCAGCGCGGACCGCGCTCGCGCACGCGCCGCGGCCAGGACGCGATGATCCGGATCGAGATCACCCTCGAAGAGGCCGCGTTCGGCACCACCCGGGAGATCCAGGTGGACACCGCCGTCACGTGCAACACGTGCAACGGCGAGGGCGCGGCTCCGGGCACCACGGCGCAGACCTGCGACATGTGCCGCGGGCGGGGCGAGGTCAGCCAGGTCACCAAGTCGTTCCTGGGCCAGGTCATGACGTCGCGGCCGTGTCCGCAGTGTCAGGGCTTCGGCACCGTGGTCCCGCACCCGTGCCCCGAGTGCGCGGGCGACGGCCGCATCCGCGCGCGGCGCACGCTCACCGTCAAGATCCCGGCGGGCGTGGACAGCGGTACGCGGATCCAGCTCGCGGGCGAGGGCGAGGTCGGTCCCGGCGGCGGCCCGGCGGGCGATCTGTACGTGGAGATCGTCGAGGTCGCGCACGCCACCTTCCAGCGGCGCGGCGACGACCTGCACTGCACGGTCACCATCCCGATGACGGCGGCGTCGCTCGGCACCAAGGTGCCGCTGCAGACGCTGGACGGCACGGAGGAGATCGACATCCGCCCGGGCACCCAGTCGGGCCAGTCGATCCCGCTGCACGGGCGGGGCATCACCCACCTGCGCGGCGGCGGCCGCGGCGACCTGGTCGTGCACGTCGAGGTGCAAACGCCGAACAAGCTCGACCCGGAGCAGGAGGAACTGCTCCGCCGCCTGGCCAAACTACGCGGCGAGGAACGCCCGTCGGGACAATTCACACCGGGCCAACAGGGCCTGTTCTCCCGCCTGAAGGACGCCTTCAACGGCCGGTAGCGGGCGGGGTACGGGTGCGGTTGAGCGCGGCGGCGCGCCGTGACGTCGCCCTCAGGCGCCGGACGGGCCGGGACTCGGCCGCGTCCGGCGCTATGGGGCCGCCTGCGGCGAGCGTCCTCGAACGCCGGACGGGCTGGACCCGACCGCGCCCGGTAACCGGGCCCGGCCACACGAAGCGGTCACGGCACACTTTGGCCGCGTGACACCGGGGCCGATCAGGGCCGTGGACCGAGCCGTCAACGGTGTGTGGGGCTCGGGGACTGCGGTGCGTCGGCGGGGCGGGTGCGTTGGTCGGCGAAATCCGGCCGAGGAACGGGGAGCAGGAAGGCGCTCGGGCCGGGTTCTCCGGCGGCCTCACCGAGTGGGCCGGGTGTTCCGGCTTCCGCTGCGCTTTTGGCTGCGGGTGGCGGCCCATCACCGACTCCGACCCGCCCCGCACCGGCCACCCGCAACCGCAAGCGCAACGCGCGCCGAACACGCCCGACCCACCCGGAAGGGACCTCGGAGAACCCGACCCGGCCACCCACCCGCTCCCTGCTGCCGGCCGGGTTTGCCGAGCAGTGCGCCCGCCTCGCCGGAAGCCCCATGTCTCGGAGCCCCGCACGCCGGCGGCGGCCCATCTCCGACTCTGGCCGGCCGCGCGCCGGCCACCCGCAACCGGAGGCGTGACGTGACCGCTCCGCGGCCCCGCGTCGCCGGGTTCGTGTACCGGCGGCCGCTATCGCGCCGCCCGCCGGGTCCGTGGGTGGGGTTCGGTTCGGGGGAGGTCGGGGGCGCCTAGGCTTGGGTTGGTTGTGGGTGTGCCGTCGATCGAGGGAACGGGGAGCATGATGGCGACGAACGTCGATCCGACCCGGCTGACCGAACTGCCGATCGTGCAGGCGCCGATGGCCGGGGCCGGCGGGCCCGCGTTGGCGGCGGCGGTTACCCGTGTCGGGGGGCTCGGGTTTTTGGCGGCCGGGTATCGGTCGGCCGCGGCGTTGGGTGCCGAGATCGAGGAGTTGCGTTCGCTGGTCGGTGACGTGCCGTTCGGGGTCAACGCGTTCATGCCGCAGCCGCCGCCCACCCGCGCCGAGGACGAGCTCACCGCGCGCTACGCCCGCTCGCTGGCCCGGGCCGCCGCGCGCTACGGCGGCAGTGTCGGCACCCCCGCGCCGGGCGTCGAGCGCGACGACTGGGACGCCAAGCTCGACCTCCTCCTGGCCCGCCCCGTCCCCGTGGTGAGCTTCACCTTCGGCCTGCCCGACACCGAGGCGATCACCGTGCTGCGGGCGGCCGGGACGCTCACCGTCGCCACCGTCACCACCCCCGAGGAGGCCCGGCTCGCCGTCGCGCACGGCGTCGACGCGTTGTGCGTCCAGGGCGGCGAGGCCGGCGGCCACCAGGGCAGCTTCGACAACCCCGCCGCCCCCGCCCCGTACGGCCTGCTCACGCTGCTCACCCTGATCGCCGCCGAGACCGACCTCCCGCTCATCGCCGCCGGCGGCCTGATGACCGGTCGGCAGGTCGAGGCGGTCCGGCTCGCCGGGGCGAGCGCCGCCCAACTGGGCACCGCGTTCCTGCGCTGCCCGGAAAGCGTCGCCTCCACCGCGCACAAGGCCGCGCTCGGCGACCCCGCCTTCGAGCGCAGCGTGCTCACCCGCGCCTTCTCCGGCCGCTGGGCGCGGGGGCTGCACAACGGCTTCGCCGCCCGGCACGAGGCCGAGGCCCCCGGGGTCTACCCGTACGTCCACCACCTGGTCGCGCCGATCCGCAAGGCCGCCGCCGCGCGCGGCGAGGCCGACGGCCTGGCCCTGTGGGCCGGTCAGGGCTGGCGCCTCGCCCGCGAGGAGCCGGCCGCCGAGGTGATCCACCGGCTCGTCGACGAGATGGCCGCAGCCCGAAAGGCATCCGCTTGAGCGCCCCCGTCTTCCTCGCCCCCGGCGACACGATCCGGCACGGCCGGCAGGTCGTCCTGGACGGAGCCGAGGGCCGACACGCCGTCACGGTGCGCCGGCTCGCGGCCGGTGAGCCGATCGTCCTCGCCGACGGCGCCGGACTGGCCGTGTACGGCACGGTCAACCGCACCGAAGGCAAGGACACGCTCTACATCGACGTCGACTCGCGCTCCGAGGAACCCGCCCCCGCACCCCGGATCGTGGTGGTCCAGGCGCTGCCCAAGGGCGATCGCGGCGAACTCGCGGTGGAGACGACCACCGAGGTCGGCGTCGACGTGATCGTGCCCTGGACCGCCGCCCGCTGCATCACCCAGTGGAAGGGCGAGCGCGGGGCCAAGGCACTGGCCAAGTGGCGCGCCACCGCACGCGAGGCGGGCAAGCAGGCCCGTCGGTTGCACCTGCCCGAGGTCACCGAGCCGATGAGCACCCGGCAGGTGACCGCGCTGCTGGCCGCCGCCTCGTTCGCGGGCGTCCTGCACGAGGCGGCCGGCGAGCCGATCGCGACCGCCGCCGTCCCGAGCGAGGGCGACCTGGTCCTGGTGGTCGGCCCCGAGGGCGGGATCACCCCGGACGAACTGGCCGCGTTCACCGCCGTCGGCGCGACCGCCTACCGACTCGGCCCGACCGTACTGCGCACCTCCACGGCAGGCGTCTCGGCCGCCTCGGTCCTCCTGGCCCGTTCCGGCCGCTGGAGCTGAGCCGCCCCGCGGACCCGCGCGAGCGAGGGGCCCGGCCCACTACGATCGACGGCGACCGCTCGTGATCGACACGGACCCGATGGAGGCACCCATGGCTGCGGGGGAACCCCAGGCCGACTGCCTGTTCTGCAAGATCCTCGCCGGCGACGTCCCGGCCACGATCGTCCACGAGACCAAGGACGTGGTGGCCTTCCGCGACATCAACCCGCAGGCGCCCACGCACATCCTCGTCATCCCGCGCGCGCACTACTCCAACGCCGGCGAACTGGGCGCCGAGGCCCCCGATGTGGCCGGCGCACTGCTGGCCGAGGCCGCCGTGATCGCGGCCGCCGAGGACATCACCGACTCGGGCTACCGGATCGTCTTCAACACCGGCGCCGGCGCCGGCCAGACCGTCTTCCACGTACACGCGCACCTCCTCGGCGGCCGCGGGCTGAGCTGGCCTCCCGGTTAGGCGTACATGAGCACCAGGGAGTTCGTCGTCCTCGGCACCGCGAGCCAGGCCCCGACGCGGCAGCGCAACCACAACGGCTACCTGCTGCGCTGGGACGGCGAGGGGCTGCTGTTCGACCCGGGCGAGGGCACCCAACGCCAGATGTTGCACGCCGGCGTGGCCGCGCACGACATCACCCGGATCTGCGTCACGCACTTCCACGGTGACCACTGCCTCGGCCTGCCCGGCGTGCTCCAGCGGCTCTCGCTCGACCGGGTCCCGCACCCGGTGACCGCCCACTTCCCGGCGAGCGGGCAACACTGGTTCGACCGACTGCACCACGCGACCGCGTTCCACGAGGCCGCCGTGCTGGTCGAGCACCCGCTCGCGGGCGAGCACGTACACACCCCTGCCGGGCCGTTCACGCTGGAGGCCCGCCGCCTGTCCCACCCGGTCGAGTCCTACGGCTACCGCGTCGTCGAGCCGGACGGCCGCCGGATACTGCCCGAGCGACTCGCCGCGCACGGCGTGGCCGGTCCCGACGTGGGCCGGCTCCAGCGCGAGGGCCGGATCGGCGCGGTGACCCTGGAGCAGGTGAGCGTGCCCCGACCCGGGCAGAAGTTCGCCTTCGTGATGGACACCCGGCGCTGCGCGGCCGCGGTCGAGCTGGCCCGCGACGTCGACCTGCTCGTGTGCGAGTCCACCTTCGCCGACGCCGACGCCGACCTCGCGCACGAGGTCGGCCACCTCACCGCCCGCGAGGCGGCGGCCATCGCGGCCGAGGCGGGCGCGCGGCGACTGGTGCTCACCCACTTCTCGCAGCGCTACCCCGACGTGGGCCCGCTCCTGGACCAGGCCCGCGAGGTGTTCCCGGACACGATCGCCGCCCACGACCTGGACCGGATCACGATCCCGCGCCGCCGGCCGGCGCCGGAATAATCCCGAAGTTCGCGGGGGCCGGAGAGTTACCATTGAGCAGCATCGAACCGCTTCCCGAGCACGGAAATGAGGCGTGATCAGGCCGCCAAGGCCGCCCATGGCTCCCACGACGAACGCGCGAGGCGCGAGCTCCGAGAACACCCCGCGGACCGACTCCCGGGCAACTCCGACCGCGCAGGCCCAGGCGAAGATCACGATCCCCGCCAAGCATCCGATGGTGGCGCTCCTCGGTTCCGGCGACTCGTTCCTGCGAGTGGTCGAGCAGGGCTTCCCCGAGGTCGACATCCACGTCCGCGGCAACGAGGTCACCGTCTCCGGCAACGAGGCCGAGGTCGCCCTCGTCCGCCGGCTCTTCGACGAACTCCTGGTCATCGTCCGCACCGGCCAGCCGCTCAACGAGGAGGCCGTGGAGCGCTCGGTGGCGATGGTCCGCTCGAACGACGGACACGGTCCCGCCGAGGTGATGACCCTCAACATCCTGTCCAACCGCGGCCGCACGATCCGTCCCAAGACGCTCAACCAGAAGAGCTACGTGGACGCGATCGACGAGCACACCATCGTGTTCGGACTCGGCCCGGCGGGCACCGGCAAGACCTACCTCGCGATGGCGAAGGCCGTCCAGGCCCTGCAGTCCAAGCAGGTCACCCGGATCATCCTGACCCGGCCCGCGGTCGAGGCGGGCGAACGCCTCGGCTTCCTGCCCGGCACCCTCTACGAGAAGATCGACCCGTATCTGCGCCCGCTCTACGACGCGCTGCACGACATGATCGACCCCGACTCCATCCCGCGCCTGATGGCTGCGGGCACCATCGAGGTCGCTCCGCTCGCATATATGCGCGGCCGCACACTCAATGACGCGTTCATCATTCTCGACGAGGCGCAGAACACTTCGGCCGAGCAGATGAAGATGTTCCTGACCCGCCTCGGGTTCGGTTCGCGCATGGTGGTCACCGGGGACACCACCCAGGTCGACCTGCCCGGCGGCACCCAGTCGGGGCTGCGCGTGGTGCAGGAGATCCTGCGCGGCGTGGACGATATCGCGTTCTGCACGCTCACCAGCGATGATGTGGTCCGACACAAGCTCGTCGGCCGGATCGTGGACGCGTACGCGCGCTACGACATCCAAGTCGAGGCGGACGCGCGGCCGAACGGCAACGGCTCCGGAAACGGTGACGTGCCCAGGTCGCGCGGCCGGCGGCCGATCGACAAGAACGGCCGCGGCAAGCACACAGTGAACATGCAGACAGTGGAACGGGAAGTGAACTGAGGGCCATGTCCATCGACATCGCCAACGAGTCCGGCACGGGGGTGGACGAACACGCGATCGTGGACGTCGCCCGATGGACCCTGGACCGTATGCGCATCCATCCACTGGCGGAACTGTCCGTGGTCATCGTGGACGAACCCGCGATGGAGCAACTGCACATCCAATGGATGGACCTGCCCGGTCCGACCGACGTGATGTCCTTCCCGATGGACGAACTGCGTCCGGGCAAGGCCGACGAGGATCCCCCGCAGGGGCTGCTCGGCGACGTCGTGCTGTGCCCGACCGTCGCCGAGCGCCAGGGTGCGGCGGCCGGCCACACCATGGACGACGAGCTGCACCTGCTCACCGTGCACGGCGTGCTGCACCTGCTCGGCTACGACCACGCGGAGCCCGACGAGGAGCGCGAGATGTTCGCGCTGCAGAAGGAACTGCTCGAATCCTGGCGGGAGGCCCGCCGCGCCGCGGACGACCGCGGATGAGCCGGCCACGGGATATCCCTGCCCCCGGCCGAGCGCGCGTCGGGGGCGGCAGTGCCCGCTGACAGCGTGGTGCGCCTCGTGGTCGGCGCGATCGTCCTGGTCGTGGTGGCCGGTCTCTTCGCGTGCCTGGAGGCGGCCCTCTCGCGCATTTCGCGCGTCCGCGCCGAGGAATTGGTCCGCGCCGAACGCCGGGGCGCCAAACGACTGCTGACGGTGGTTCAGGACCCCGCCCGATATCTCAACCTGGCCCTGCTCGTGCGGGTCGCGTGCGAGTTGTCGGCGGCCGTACTGGTCACCGTGGTGTGCGTGGACGACTTCGACGAGACCTGGCAGGCCGTACTGGTCACCATCGGCATCATGGTCGTGGTGTCCTACGTCGCCGTCGGGGTCTCCCCACGCACCGTCGGCCGGCAACATCCGGTCACGGTGGCCACGATCGGCGCGCCCGTGCTGTTCGGGCTCGCGCGTGTGCTCGGGCCGCTGCCGAAACTGCTGATCCTGCTCGGCAACGCGCTCACCCCCGGCAAGGGTTTCCGCGAGGGGCCGTTCGCCTCCGAGGCGGAACTGCGCGCGTTCGTGGACCTCGCCGAGAAGGACTCGCTGATCGAGGACGACGAGCGCGAGATGTTGCACTCGGTGCTGCAACTGGGCGACACGATCGTGCGCGAGGTGATGGTGCCGCGCCCGGACATGGTCTTCATCGAACGGCACAAGACGCTGCGGCAGGCGATGTCGCTGGCGCTGCGCAGCGGCTACTCGCGGATCCCGGTGATCGGCGAGAACGAGGACGACGTGGTCGGCATCGTCTTCCTCAAGGACCTGGCCCGGCGCAGCACGATGGGCGATCCGGGCTGGGCCAAGGAGAGCGTCGACTCGATCATGCGCTCCGCGACCTTCGTGCCGGACAGCAAGCCGGCCGACGACCTGCTGCGCGAGATGCAGTTCGAGCGCACGCACATGGTCGTGGTGGTCGACGAGTACGGCGGCACCGCCGGCCTGGTCACCATCGAGGACATCCTGGAGGAGATCGTCGGCGAGATCACCGACGAGTACGACACCGAGACCGCGCCGGTCGAGCCGCTGCCCGACGGCGCGTTCCGGGTCACCGCCCGGCTGCCCGTGGACGAGTTGGGCGAGCTGTTCGGGCTCGAACTCGACGACGAGGACGTGGAGACCGTGGGCGGCCTGCTGGCCAAGGCGCTGGGCCGGGTGCCGATCCCGGGCGCGACGGCGGTGGTCGAGGGGCTGCGGCTGGTCGCGGAGAGCCCGTCGGGGCGGCGCAACCGGGTCGGCACGATCGTGGTGCGCCGGACCGAGCGGGGCGAGGAGCGCCAGGAGGCACCCGCCGAGGGGGATTCCGCGGCCGAGCGGAACCGGTGACGGCGGGGCGGTGACGTCGGCCCAGTCGACCCGGCAGGCCCGCCGGGCCGGTTCGAACCGGTACATCGGGCCTCGGCGGCGGCAAGTTACTGTGTCGGCATTCGTACCGCGCCGAACAGGAGAGCCGCCGTGAGCGCCGAGACGCCCGAGTTCGCCGTCGACCCCGAGGACGCCAAGATCGTCACGCTGGCCCGGGCCACCCGGGCGCGCAACGGGGCGAGCGAGGGGGCCGCGGTACGGGACGAGACCGGGCGCACCTACACCGCGTCCACGGTCGCGCTGCCCTCGCTGGAGCTGTCCGCGCTGCGCACGGCGGTCGCGATGGCCGTCGCGGGCGGCGCGCGCGGCCTGGAGGCGGCGGCGATCGTCGGGGCCGACGACACCGTGACCGAGGCTGACCGGGACGCGGTGCGCGACCTCGGCGGCGCCGGCACGCCGATCCTGTCCGCCGGCCCGGACGCGGTCGTACGCACCATCGTGACGGTCTGAGGCCGCCCCCGGGCCCGCCTCCCCCCGGCCGGTGCGACCGCGACCGACCCGCGCGGCGAGGAGTGCTCGCGGCTTGAGCGACAATGTCACCCATGAGTGATCGCCCCAACCCCTCCGCACCCGTCCACCGCTCGGGCTTCGCGTGCTTCGTGGGCCGCCCCAACGCCGGCAAGTCCACCCTGACGAACGCGCTGGTGGGCACGAAGGTGGCGATCACGTCGGGCCGCCCCCAGACCACCCGGCACACGGTGCGCGGCATCGTGCACCGCCCCGACGGCCAGCTCGTCCTGGTCGACACCCCCGGCCTGCACAAGCCGCGCACCCTGCTCGGCCAGCGGCTCAACGACCTGGTCCGGGCCACCTGGGCGGAGGTCGACGTGATCGGCTTCTGCATCCCGGCCGACCAGAAGGTCGGTCCCGGCGACCGCTTCATCGCGGCCGAGCTGGCCGAGGCCAAGCGCACGCCCAAGGTCGCGATCGTCACCAAGACCGACCTCGTGGACCCGCAGACGCTGGTCCAGCAGTTGCTCGCGGTGCAGAAGATGGGCGAGGACGTCGGCATCGAGTGGGCCGAGATCATCCCGGTCTCCGCCGTCGGCGACAGCCAGGTGACCCTGGTTGCCGACCTGCTGATGCCGCTGCTGCCGGCCGGCCCGCCGCTGTACCCGGACGGCGAGCTGACCGACGAGCCCGAGATGGTGATGGCCGCGGAGCTGATCCGCGAGGCCGCGCTCGAAGGTGTGCGCGACGAGCTGCCGCACTCGCTCGCGGTGGTCATCGAGGAGATGATCCCGCGCGAGGACCGCCCCGCCGACAAGCCGCTGCTCGACGTGCACGCGAATCTCTACGTCGAGCGCCCCAGCCAGAAGGCCATCGTCATCGGGCACAAGGGCGGGCGGCTCAAGGACGTGGGCACGCGCGCCCGCAAGCAGATCGAGGCGCTGCTTGGGACGCCCGTCTACCTGGACCTTCACGTGAAGGTGGCCAAGGACTGGCAGCGCGACCCCAAGCAGCTCCGCAAGCTCGGCTTTTGACCCGAGCCCGCCCCCGAGATCCGACCCGAAGGGGCGGGTCAGCGGCCGTAAGGTGCCGGCGTGTTGCGCTTGGCGGTCACCAGGATGAAGACCGCCGCGCCGAGCGCGACGACGGCGCCGACCAGCAGCAGCCACAGACCGATACCGGTGCTGCCGTACTCGTCGATCGTCTTCTCGACGAGTTTGTGCGCGCGGCTGGGGATGTCGTCCTTCTTGATGGGCAGCCGGGACGGCTCGGCGAGGTTCCACGCCGCCAGACCGAGCGCGACGACCGCCGGCACTGCGGCGGCCGCGGCAATGGTTGCCTTGCGCACCAGGATGGCGGCGCCGAACAGGGCGAGCACCACGATGCCGGCGATCAGGGTGTAGACGCCGTCCCCGCCGAGGCCCTTGTACGTTCCGGTCCTGCCCTCGGCGTCGATCTTGAGCCAGGGCAGGCACGAGCCGACGATGATCAGCACCGCCGCGATCGCCCCCGCGATCGCACCCGGCCCGAACGACGGAAGCCCGCCGCCCATGCCGCCTCCGCCCGGCGCGGGCGGCGGGTATCCACCGGGCTGCTGACCGTACGGGTTCGGCGGTTGGCCGTACGCGGGCGGCTGCTGGCCGTACTGCGGGGGCTGCTGTCCGTACTGCGGCGGAGGCGGCTGCTGTCCATACCCGCCCTGCTGGGGCTGCTGTCCGTAGCCCGGACCGCCCTGCTGCGGGTATCCGCCGGGGCCGCCCTGGCCCGGCTGCGGTCCGTAGGGACCCTGGTTGTAATCGCTCATGGGGAGTGAGCGTAGGAGCATCGCGCCCGTCGGGGGGAGGGGGCCGGCCGAAAAGATCACATGTGTTCGTATGACGGACGCCGTCTCGACGTCTTCGACCCGTCGGGTATGGTTGCCGACATCATGCGTCAGTGGCTGCTTCTCCTTAGCCGCCGCGCCGGGGGCTCATCCCTCTGACAGAGGTCAGACCGGCTCCCCCGTCGCGGGGATAGAGGCATGTCCGCACGTCGGAGCCTCCGGGATGTCGTTCCTCCCGTCGCCGGCCCATCTGCTCTCGCCGCAGTCCTTCCTCGCGTTCAGGAGACCCGCCCGCATGCCTTCCGTGAATCGCTCCACCCCGATCACCGCCGCGTCCGTGACCCAGCAGCCGTCCGGGATGCCGATCCACAAGTACCAGCCGTTCCGGGGCGTCGACCTGCCGGACCGCACCTGGCCGTCGAAGACGATCACCGTCGCCCCGCGCTGGCTGTCCACCGACCTGCGCGACGGCAACCAGGCGCTGATCGACCCGATGAGCCCGGCCCGCAAGCGCACCATGTTCGACCTGCTGGTGCGGATGGGCTACAAGGAGATCGAGGTCGGCTTCCCGGCCGCCTCGCAGACCGACTTCGACTTCATCCGCTCGATCATCGAGGAGGGCGCGGTACCGGACGACGTCACCATCTCGGTACTGACCCAGGCCCGTGAGGAACTGATCGAGCGCACCGTGGAGTCGCTGATCGGCGCGCCCAAGGCCACGGTCCACCTCTACAACGCGACCGCGCCGACCTTCCGCCGGGTGGTCTTCAACGTCGACCGCGACCAGTGCAGGGCGATCGCGGTGACCGGCACCGAGCACGTGATGCGCTACGCCGAGAAGCACCTGGGCGAGGAGACCGCGTTCGGCTACGAGTACTCGCCCGAGATCTTCATCGACACCGAGCTGGACTTCGCGCTGGAGGTCTGCGAGTCGGTGATGGACGTATGGCAGCCGGAGACCGGTCGCGAGATCACGCTGAACCTGCCCGCGACGATCGAGCGTTCCACGCCGAACGTGTACGCGGACCAGATCGAGTGGATGAGCCGCAACCTGACCCGCCGCGAGTTCATCGCCCTGTCGGTGCACCCGCACAACGACCGCGGCGCCGCGGTGGCCGCGACCGAACTGGCCGTGATGGCAGGTGCCGACCGGGTCGAGGGCTGCCTGTTCGGGCACGGCGAGCGCACCGGCAACGTGGACCTGGTCACGCTGGGGATGAACCTGTTCAGCCAGGGCGTGGACCCGATGATCGACTTCTCCGAGATCGACGAGATCCGGCGCACCGTCGAATACTGCACGCAGCTGCCGGTGCACCCGCGCCACCCGTACGCGGGCGACCTGGTCTACACCGCGTTCTCCGGCTCGCACCAGGACGCGATCAAGAAGGGCCTGGAGATCCTGGAGCGGGACGCGGCCGCGGCGGGCAGGTCGGTCGAGGAGATCGAGTGGGCGGTGCCGTACCTGCCCATCGACCCCAAGGACGTCGGGCGCACCTACGAGGCCGTGATCCGGGTGAACAGCCAGTCCGGCAAGGGCGGCGTCGCGTACGTGCTCAAGGCCGACCACCGGATGGACCTGCCGCGGCGCGCGCAGATCGAGTTCTCCCGGATCATCCAGACCAAGACCGATGCCGAGGGCGGCGAGGTGACGCCGGCTCAGATCTGGGCGGTGTTCCGGGACGAGTACCTGCCCACCCCCGACGCCCCGTGGGGTCGGCTGGCGCTGCGCGGCCACCGTACGGTCTCCGGCGCGGACGGCAAGGACGTGCTGACCGTCGAGCTGAGCGTGGACGGCGAGGTGCAGACGCTGGAGGCGATCGGCAACGGTCCGATCGACGCCTTCGTCCGGGCCCTGGGCGGGCTGGGCTTCGACACCCGGGTGCTGGACTACAGCGAGCACGCGATGAGCGGCGGCGAGGACGCGCGGGCCGCGGCCTACGTCGAGTGCGCGGTCGACGGCCGGGTGCTGTGGGGCATCGGCGTGAACGAGAACATCGTGCGCGCGTCGCTGGAGGCCGTGGTGAGCGCGGTGAACCGGGCCGCCCGCGGGTGACCTCGACGCGGTGAGGCGAGCCGACGGCGGTTTCCGGGCGACCGGGGCCGCCGTTTCGCTGTTTCCGACCGGTCCGATGCCATTCCCCATTTAACTCGGCTGGGTTAAAGTGCGGCCCTACTCCAGGGAGGGCTCTGCCATGACGTCATCCACCGCCCCCGGTACACCCGTCGCATCCGCTGCGCCCGCCGCCTCCGGGCGTAGTCGGATCGCCGAGCGCGGCCTGATGCCGGGGCCGCGACCGCTGCGCC
Organism: Embleya australiensis; assembly: GCF_051903075.1. Taxonomy (NCBI): domain Bacteria; kingdom Bacillati; phylum Actinomycetota; class Actinomycetes; order Kitasatosporales; family Streptomycetaceae; genus Embleya; species Embleya australiensis. The sequence continues at coordinate 2,393,382 of NZ_CP182422.1, read as the reverse complement.
GGCTGCCCGAGGGCGTCTGCTCCGAGCCGTACACCCGGTTCGAGCTGGTCCCGTACGGCGACCTGATCGGCGCCGAGATCCGCGGCGTCTCACTCGCCGAACCGGTGGGCCCCGAACTGTTCGCCGAACTCGACCGCGCTCTCCTCGAATGGAAGGTGCTGTTCTTTCGGGACCAGTCGATCACCCCGGCGCAACACTGCGCCTTCGCCCGCCTCTGGGGCGAGTTGGAGGTGCACCCCTTCCTCGGGCAGGGGGACGTGCCCGAGGTGGTGCGATTCGCCAAGGACGCCGCCTCGGTGGGTGTGGAGAACATCTGGCACACCGACGTCACCTGGCGCGAACGGCCCGCGCTCGGCTCGGTGTTGCGCGCGATCGAGGTGCCCGAGCGGGGCGGGGACACGGTCTGGGCGGACATGGGCGCCGCCTACGACGCGCTGCCGGCCGACCTGAAGGAGCGGGTGGCCGGTCTGACCGCCGTCCACGACTTCACCCTGGCCTTCGGGCACGGCCTCGACCCCGAACAACTGGCGGCCAGGCGCCGGGAGTTCCCGCCGGTGGAGCACCCCGTGGTGCGCACCCACCCGGTGACCGGCCGGCGCACCCTGTTCGTCAACGGGATCTTCACCGACCACATCGTCGGGCTGCCCGAGGCGGAGAGCGAGGAACTGCTCGGGGTGCTCTTCCGGCAGGCGATGACGCCCGAGTACCAGGTCCGGCTGCGCTGGGCGCCGGACACGGTCGCCTTCTGGGACAACCGGGCCACCCAGCACTACGCGGTCAACGACTACCACCCGCACGTGCGGGTGATGGAGCGCGCGGCGATCCTGGGCGACCGGCCCTACTGACGCCCCGGATCCGGCCGCCCCCACCGGCTCCGATGCAGGTCGGCCCCGTTCCGCGCCGGGCAAAAGTAACCATCTGTCCGCTTTCGATGACGCTTCGTGAAATTCGTGGCAGCATCGAAGCAGGCGGACAGAAGGCTCTCCGCCGCGCGGGACGCAGGGGGCGGCACCATGTTCTTCGTCGTGGGCATCCGGACCATCCGATCGGCGATCGGTGACGGCGAGTTCCACTGTCCGGCGTGCGGAGGCGATCGGCGCTTTCGCAAGGGCGGCGGTCGGCGTCGGCTCGTGTTGTTCGGCGTCGCGCTGATCCCGCTCGGGCGGGCCGGCTCCGGCGTCGAGTGCGCGGTGTGCTGCACCCGGCACGACGTCGCGGTGCTCGAGACGCCGACCGCCCGGGCGCTGACCCTGCTCCTGCGCGAGGCCGTGCGCACGCTGGTGGTGGCCGTGGTGGCCGCCGTCGACGACGAGCCGCAGGAGGTGGACGCGGTCCGCGCGGCGGCGGTCGAGGCGGTCCGGGCCGCGGGCATGCCGAGCTACGACGCGTGCGCGCTCGCCGTCGACGTCGGCGCGCACCTGGCCCAGGACACCGCGTGGGCGCTCGCCGAGATCGCCCCGCACCTCGCCGTCGCCGGGCGCGAGCACCTGGTCGGCGTCGCGGCCCGGGTGGCGCTGGCCTGCGGGGCGTACGACCCGGCGCATCGGGTGATCCTGTACCACGCCGGCGACCAGCTCGGGCTCGGCCGAGCCCGCGTCGACCACGTGCTCGCGGGCCCGTGACCCGCGGGTACGAGGGGACCGGCCGACGCGGCGCGTCGGCCGCGCGCGGCACAATGGGAGCATGAGCCTCCTCCGTGACGAGGGTGTCGTGTTGCGAGCCCAGAAGTTGGGTGAGGCCGACCGCATCATCACCCTGCTGACCCGCGACCACGGGATAGTGCGCGCCGTGGCGCGCGGGGTGCGCAAGACAAAGTCCAAGTTCGGCGCCCGGGTGGAGCCGTTCGCGCACGTCGACGTGCAGTTCTTCACCCGGGGCAGCGACTTCCCCGGGCGCGGCCTGCCGATCATCACGCAGGCCGAGACCCTGGGCGCGTACGGCGGTCGGCTCGCGCTCGACTACGCCGCGTACACCTCGGGCACGGCGATCCTGGAGACCGCCGAGCGACTGACCGACCACGAGCGCGGCCAGCCCGCGCTGCAGCAATACCTGCTGCTGATCGGCGCGCTGCGCACGCTGGCCTCGGGCGCCCACGAGCCCGGTCTGGTCCTCGACGCGTTCCTGCTGCGCTCGCTCGCGGTGGCCGGCTACGCGCCGAGTTTCGCCGACTGCGCCCGCTGCGGCCTGGACGGACCGAACCGGTTCTTCACCGTCCAGGGCGGCGGGACGGTGTGCGGCGACTGCCGGCCGGCCGGATCCGTCGTACCCTCACCCGAGACCCTTTCCCTGCTCGGTGCGCTGTTGACCGGCGACTGGGGCCGAGCCGACGCCAGCGAGCCGCGGCACCGGCGCGAGGGCAGCGGCCTGGTGGCCGCGTATCTGCAATGGCACCTGGAGCGGGGTATCCGCTCGTTGAGATTGGTGGAGAGATCGTGAGTCAGTCGCGTGGCCGCTTCGGCCTGTTTCCCCGCCGTCGGCGGGCCGAGTCGGCGCCCGCCCGGGCCGCTCGCGAGCAGCGGCACTACCGCGACCCCAAGCCGCACGCCGAGGGCGCGCTGCCGCCGGACATCCCGGCCGATCTGGTGCCGAAACACGTCGCGCTGGTGATGGACGGCAACGGCCGCTGGGCCAAGGAGCGCGGCCTGGCCCGCACCGACGGGCACACAGCGGGCGAGGCGTCGTTGTTCGACGTGGTCGAGGGCGCCGCCCAGATCGGCGTGAAGTACGTCTCCGCGTACGCGTTCTCCACCGAGAACTGGAAGCGCTCGCCCGAGGAGGTGCGCTTCCTGATGGGCTTCAACATCGACACGATCCACCGCCGGATCGACGAGATGGACGAACTCGGCGTGCGGATCCGCTGGTGCGGCCGGCGGCCCCGGTTGTGGGCGAGCGTGATCAAGGAACTGGAGATCGCCGAGGAGCGCACCAAGGACAACACCCGCCTGACCCTGGCGATGTGCATCAACTACGGCGGCCGGGCCGAGATCGCGGACGCCGCCGCGCTGATCGCCGAGGACGTCAAGGCGGGCCGGCTCGACCCGAAGAAGGTCGACGAGAAGACGTTCGCCAAGTATCTGGACGAGCCGGACATGCCGGATGTCGATCTGTTCATCCGCTCCTCCGGTGAGCAGCGCACCTCGAACTTCCTGCTGTGGCAGTCCGCCTACGCCGAGATGGTCTTCCTCGACGTGTTGTGGCCGGACTTCGACCGGCGGCACATGTGGCAGGCGTGCGAGACGTACGCGTCGCGCGACCGCCGCTACGGCGGCGCGCTGCCGAACGCGGTCGCCGAGCCGGAGCCGGTGCCGTCGGGCTCCTGAGGCTCGGTGGCCCGAAATGTCCGGGCCGGCTCCCGAAGTCGCGGCTCCCGAAGCGTGAAAGCTTCGCAAAGCGGGGTGTGGAGCGAGCGGCGGCGCCGCGATCGATGCGAACATGAACGTCATGTTCGAAAAGAGCGCGCCGCCGCGCCCCGCTGCCGCCGCTCGGGTGGCGCCCCCGCCACCCCGTGGCGCCGAGTCGTCGGCCGCGACCGCCGGGTCCGCGGCACACGCGCGCCCGCCCGCCGAGCGGTGGCGGCCGGGCCAACTCGAATTCTTCGTACTCGCCCTGCTGGTGCTGCTGTTCGCGCAGCCGTGGATCGTGGACCGGCTCGGCACGCCCGCGGTGCAGACCTGGGCGACCGTGTTCGTGGCGATCTCCGTCCAGGCGTTGCCGTTCCTGGTCCTGGGCACCCTGCTGTCCGCCGCGATCACGGCGTTCGTACCGCCCTCGGTGTTCACCAAGGTGCTGCCCAAACGGCAATCCCTCGCGGTGCCGGTCGCGGGCGCCGCCGGAGCGATCCTGCCGGGTTGCGAGTGCGCGTCGGTGCCGGTGGCCGGCGGACTCATGGCGCGCGGGGTCGCGCCCGCCGCGGCGCTGGCGTTCCTGCTGTCCTCGCCCGCGATCAACCCGATCGTGCTGACCGCGACCGCGGTCGCCTTCCCCAAGCAGCCCGAGATGGTGCTCGCCCGTTTCGTCGCCTCGCTCGGCACAGCGGTGCTGATGGGCTGGTTGTGGGCCCGGTTCGGCCGGCCCGAGTGGATCAAGCCCATGCGCCGTCCGCACGATCACGGCGGCCACGGCAAGTGGGAAAACTTCCGGCTCGCGCTCCAGCACGACTTCCTGCACGCGGGCGGCTTCCTGGTGATCGGCGCGATCACCGCCGCGACGCTCAACGTCACGGTGCCCAAGCACGTGATCGACGCGGTCTCCGGCTCGCCCTGGTTCGCGGTGCTCGCGCTGGCCTTCCTGGCCGTGGTGCTCGCGGTGTGCTCGGAGGCGGACGCGTTCGTGGCGGCGAGCCTGCTCGGCTTCTCGCCGACCGCGAAGCTGGCCTTCATGGTGGTCGGCCCGATGGTGGACGTGAAGCTGATCGCGCTCCAGTCGGGCACCTTCGGGCGCGGTTTCGCGGCCCGGTTCTCCTCGGCGACGTTCGTGGTGGCGATCGTCGCGAGCTACGTGGTCGGATGGTGGTTGTTGTGAGGCGGGACGTCCAGGCGGTGTTGTTGATCCTGATCGGCGGCGCGCTGCTGCGGATCTCGTTGACCGACATGTACCTGCGCTACGTCAAGGACGGCCTGCGGCCCGCGCTGATCGCGGCGGGCGCGATCCTGCTCCTGGTCGGCCTGGTCTCGGCGGTCCGGGACGGGATCCAGCGGCGGGCGGTGGAACCGGCGGCGGAGGCCGGGCACGCGCACGCGGCGGACGGGGAGCCCCCGGCGGTCGACGACGCCGGACACGGGCACGACCACGCGGCGGGCCCGCGCGCGGCCTGGCTGCTGTGTCTGCCGGTGCTCGCGCTGTTCCTGATCGCACCGCCGGCGCTCGGGTCGTACACCGCCTCGCGCTCGGACAACGTGGTGGCCAAGCCGGCCGCCGCGAACAACGACGCCGGCTTTCCCGCGCTGCCGCCGGGGAACCCGCTGCCGATGACCCTGGCCGACTTCCTGATCCGCTCGGTGTGGGACACCGCCGCGCCGCTGAAGGACCGCGACGTCCAGCTCACCGGCTTCGTCACGCCCGGCAAGAGCGCGGGCACCTGGTACGTGACCCGGATGGTGATCAGCTGCTGCGCGGCGGACGCGTTCGCGCGCAAGATCGAGGTGCACGGCGCCGCGGCCCCGCCGACCGACTCGTGGGTGACCGTCACCGGCCGCTGGCTGCCCAACGGCCAGGTCCAGGCCGACGACGCGATGCCGGCCCTGACCGCGACCAAGGTCGATCGGGTGCCGATGCCGAAGGAGCCGTACGAATAGGCACGTGGTGCCGATCGGCCGCGCTGTGACGATGTCACCGTCCGGTCACCGCCGCGTTCGTGTCCTGCGAGCGCGGCGGTGCGGCAAGATCCGTTCCCCTAGCGTGAGTTCGCGGACGGATCGCCTGGGGAGGACGATCCGCCGAACCAATCGGGGGGAATCGTCATGGGTTGGGGAATTCGTCGTGCCGTCGTCGCGGCGGCCGTCGTGGGCGCACTCGTATCGGGTGCCACCGCGTGTCAGAAGGAGGACCGGGGAGCGGACGCCGACCGGAAGGGAAAGACGAGCGAGCCGGTCGGGACCGCCGACGCGGACGGCAAGGCCGGCGACGGGGACCTCCGGGTCAAGGGCGTGTTCCTGACCGTCACGCCCGGCACGCTGGCCGGCGTCCGGTGCCGGAGCGCGTTCATGGAGACGTACATCGGCACCATCACCTTCGCCGACGGACACCGGGGCGGCCGGATCACCATCTCCTACGGCGGATCCTCCGGCGGCATGAAGCAGGAGGAGATCGACGTGCCCGCGGGCAAGAAGTCGATCACCAAGACGTTCGCCTACTCGGAGTTCCTGTCCGGCGGCTCGATCGCGGCCGGGCAACTCAACGTGCTGAAGCCGAATCCGGTCGGCTCGGCCACGGTGCGGCCCACGGGCACGTGCTCCGAGGGCGGGACGTGGGGCGGTAGCACGACCGGTGCGACCGGGGGCGGCAGCTGGTAGCCGACCCCGACGCCGACGCGGGCGGGGTCAGCCCGGCGTGCCGGCGCACTGGGCGCACGTACCGAAGATCTCCAGTTCGTGGGAGACGTCGCCGAAGCCGTGTTCGGCGGCGATCCGGTTCGCCCAGCGCTCGACCGCCGGGCCCTCGACCTCGACGGTGCGGCCGCAGGAGCGGCAGACCAGGTGGTGGTGGTGCCCACGGCTGCATCGACGGTAGACCGACTCGCCGTCCTGGGTGCGCAGGACGTCGACCTCGTCCGCGTCCGCCAGAGCCTGGAGGGTGCGGTACACCGTGGTCAGACCGACCGCCTCGCCGCGCTGCTTGAGCAGGTCGTGCAGATCCTGCGCACTGCGGAAGTCCTCGATCTCGTCGAGGAGCGCGGAGACGGCGGCACGCTGCCGGGTGGACCGGCCCCGAACCGGGCTCGTGCCGTGGGCGGTGGTCACCTGGGTGCCTCCTCGATGGGTGCGGGCCGGACGACGACGCTGGGTGCCTGCCCCGCCATTGTGCCGGCGCCGGGGGCCTGCGCGTCCACACGCACGTCGTCGATCCGAGGCGCGTCCACCTCCCCCGCCGCCGCCTCCGCGCGTCGGGCCCGGCGCCGATTCAACGGCGTCGCGAGCACTCCCACCAGAACGAACAGCCCGATCGCGAGCAACACGATGGTGGCCCCGGGCGGCGCGTCGACGTAGTACGTCAGCGCGGTGCCGGAGACCGAGACCAGAACGCCGACCACGATCGCCAGCGCCGCGGTCATCGAGAACGTGCGGGAGACCTGCTGCGCGACCGCGACCGGGACCACCATCAGCGCGCTGACCAGGAGCAGGCCCACCACCCGCATCGCGACCGTGACGGTGACCGCGGCGGTGACCGCGAGCAGCAGGTTCAGCGCGCGCACCGGCAGCCCGGTGACCCGGGCGAAGTCCTCGTCCTGGCACACGGTGAACAGCGCGCGACGCAGTCCGAGGGTGACCGCGAGCACGGCCGCGGCCAGGATCGTGATCACCCGGATGTCGTCGGGCGAGACCGAGGTCAGCGAGCCGAACAGGTACGACTGGAGATTGGCGTTCGAGCCCTCGGGGGCCAGGTTGATCAGCATCACCCCGCCCGCGATGCCGCCGTAGAACAGCACCGAGAGCGCGACGTCGCCGCTGACCCGGCTGCGTTCGCGGATCAGTTCGATCAGCACCGCGCCGACCGAGGCGGTGAGCACCGCGGTGAGCACGGGGGAGGTGCTGAGCAGGAAGCCGAGACCCACGCCGGTGAGCGCGACGTGCCCGATGCCGTCGCCCATGAACGCCTGCCGGCGCTGCACGAGGTATACGCCGACGGCGGGCGCGGTCATGCCCACGAGCAGGGCCGCGAGCAGCGCGCGCTGCATGAAGGGGAAGTCCAGGATCGTCACGAGAGCAGTCCCATCCCGGCGTGGTGCGCGGTGTGATCGTCGTGCGGATGTACGTGGTCGTGGCCGGGCAGCGCGTGCTGGCCGACCGCGCGCGGCGGCGGTCCGTCGTGGCACACGCAGCCCTCGCGCAGCACCACGGCGCGGTCGATCAGCGGCTCCAGCGGGCCGAGTTCGTGCAGGACGAGCAGCACCGCCCGGCCCTGCTCCTGCTGGCCGCGCAGGGTGCCGGCCAGCACCTCCTGGCTGCGCAGGTCCACGCCGGCCATCGGCTCGTCCATGATCAGCAGGTCGGGGCGGCGGGCGAGGGCGCGGGCGATCAGCACCCGCTGCTGCTGGCCGCCGGACAGGTGGGCGATGCCGTCGCGGGCGCGGTCGCGCATGCCGACCGCGTCGAGCGCCGCGTCCACCGCGGCCCGCCCCTCGCGGCCCGGCCCGAACAGCCGGCGGCCGTCCAGCAGACCCGAGGTGACCACCTCGCGCACGCTCGCGGGCACACCCGCCGCGGCCGTGGTGCGCTGCGGTACGTAGCCGATCCGGGACCAGTCGCGAAAACGCGCGAACGGGGTGCCGAACAGCTCGATCGTGCCGCCGGTGAGCGGGACCAGCCCGACCAGGGTGCGCACCAGCGTGGACTTGCCCGAGCCGTTGGCGCCGAGCAGTGCGACCACCTCGCCGGGGTGCACGGTCAGGTCCACTCCGCGCAGCACCGGTCGGCCGCCGAGGGACGCGGTGCCGCCGGTCAACCGGGCGACCGGGGTCCGAGAATCCGTCATGAGCAGCCCAGCCCCTTCCGCAGCGCGTCCAGGTTGGCGCGCATCACCGAGAAGTAATCGTCGTGCGCCTCGTCTTTTATGCCCTCGAGCGGATCCAGGACCGCGGTTTGCACATGCAGGTCCTCGGCGAGCGTCTTGGCGGTCTTGGGCTCGGCCAGGGTCTCGAAGAAGATCGTGGTCACCCCCCGGTCCCGGGCCAGACGCTGGATGTCGGCCCGCCGGGCGGGGGAGGGCTCCGACTCCGGGTTGACGCCGTTCACCCCGATCTGGTTCAGATGGTAACGCTCCGCGACGTAGCCGAAGGCGGCGTGGCTGGTCACCACGTCCCTGCGGGCGCAGGTGGTCAGGCCGGCGGTGAACTCGCCGTCGAGGGTCTTCAGCCGGGCCACCAGCGCCGCGGCGCGCTCGCGATAGTCGACCGCGTTGGCCGGGTCGGCGCCGGCGAGCGATTCGCCCACGCCGGTGGCGATCGCGGACAGCCGGATCGGGTCGAGCCACACGTGCGGGTCGCCGTGTTCGGCGTCGGCGTGGTCGTGGCCCGCGTGCTCGTCCTCGGCGCCCTGTACCTCGGTGCCGTGCTCCTCCAGCGGCGCGAACCGGCTCGCCTCGGCGATGTGCTTCGGCTTGTTCTGCGAGATCGCCTTGTCCACGGCCGGCTGCAGGCCCTTGAGATAGACCACCAGATCGGCCTGCGAGACGGCGCCGACCTGCTTGGGGGTCAGCTCCAGGTCGTGCGGCTCGGCCCCGGCCTTCGTCAGGTTGGTCACCTTCACATGCGGGCCGCCGACCTGCTGTGCGACGAATTTCATCGGGTAGAACGCGGCGATCACCCGCACCTTCGCACCCGCCCCGGTGTCCGCCTGCGCGTCGTCGGTGCCGGCGCATCCGGAGAGCAGCAGCGCGGATGCGGCGGCGGTCGCGAGCAGGGCGACCGGGGCGGAGCGACGTATCTTCATGACAATGATTCTCAACTAGAATGACAATCGTTGTCAATAATACGGGTTTGGGCCAACCGTGGCGGACCCGGGCCGGCAGTTATCGATTTACGGGGGTGACCAGCGCGCCGGTAGCCTGTGCCGACACTGTCACTGCCCGCATCGTCGCACCGAAGAGAGCATTGTGGCCGCCGACAAGATCGACACCATCGTCAGCCTGAGCAAGCGCCGAGGCTTTGTTTACCCCTGTAGTGAGATCTACGGCGGCCAGAAGGCCGCCTGGGACTACGGTCCCCTCGGCGTGGAGCTCAAGGAGAACATCAAGCGCCAGTGGTGGCGCACGATGGTCACCTCGCGTGACGACATCGTCGGTCTGGACTCCTCGGTCATCCTCGCCCGCGAGGTGTGGGAGGCGTCCGGTCACGTCGAGGCGTTCGTCGACCCGCTGACCGAGTGCACCTCGTGCCACAAGCGCTACCGCGCCGACCACCTCGAAGAGGCGTACGAGGCCAAGCGCGGCCGGCTGCCGGAAAACGGCCTCGCCGACATCACCTGTCCCAACTGCGGGAACAAGGGCACCTTCACCGAGCCCAAGATGTTCAACGGTCTCCTGCAGACCTTCCTCGGCCCCACCCAGGACGAGTCCGGCCGCGCCTACCTGCGCCCGGAGACCGCCCAGGGCATCTTCGTCAACTACAAGGCCGTCGAGCAGACCTCGCGCAAGAAGCCGCCGTTCGGCATCGCCCAGACCGGCAAGAGCTTCCGCAACGAGATCACGCCGGGCAACTTCATCTTCCGCACGCGCGAGTTCGAGCAGATGGAGATGGAGTTCTTCGTCAAGCCCGGCGAGGACGAGCACTGGCAGGAATACTGGATGCAGCAGCGCTGGGACTGGTACATCGGTCTCGGCCTGAACCCGGACAACATGCGCTTCTTCGAGCACCCGAAGGAGAAGTTGTCGCACTACTCGAAGCGCACCGTCGACATCGAGTACCGCTTCAACTTCGGCGGCACCGAGTTCTCCGAGCTGGAGGGCATCGCCAACCGCACGGACTACGACCTGCGCACCCACTCGGAGAAGTCCGGCACCGACCTGTCGTACTTCGACCAGGACGCCAATGAGCGCTGGTTCCCGTACGTCATCGAGCCGGCCGCCGGTCTGAACCGGGCGATGCTCGCGTTCCTGCTCGACGCCTACTTCGAGGACGAGGCACCGAACGCCAAGGGCAAGCTGGAAAAGCGCACCGTGCTGCGGCTCGACCCGCGCCTGGCGCCGGTCAAGGCGGCCATCCTGCCGCTGTCGCGCAACGCCGACCTGTCGCCGAAGGCCCGGAGCCTGGCCGCCGACCTGCGGCAATACTGGAACTGTGACTTCGACGACGCCGGTGCGATCGGCCGCCGCTACCGCCGCCAGGACGAGATCGGCACGCCGTTCTGCATCACCGTCGACTTCGACACGCTCGAGGACAACGCGGTGACCGTGCGCTCGCGCGACACGATGCAGCAGGAGCGGGTGTCGCTCGACCAGGTCGTGGGCTATCTCGCGGCACGCCTGCCGGGCTGCTGACCCGCAACCGGCCGTGGGCCGGGTGAACGCCGTGAGGGGCGCCGTCTCGGACGGCGCCCCTCACGTGTGTCCCGGGTCGGATCGTGGTGCTCCGCGATCCGGGGTGTTCGGTGAGCTACTTGAAGACGCCCGCCACGATGCGGTCGGCCATCCGGAAGTTCAGGTCGTTGAGTACGTTGCCCGCGGCCTTCGAGGCATCCTCGCCCTGGCCCTTCATCGGCCCGCCGTCGGCCCGGCCGATGTCCAGGATCAGGACGTAGTGCCCGGTCGTGGTGGCGATTGCCGCGTGCTCGGAGCCGTCCTTGAAGGTGACCCCGCTCGACGCCGGCGGCTGGAGCCAGGCGATCGGGGAGTTGGACAGCGCGATCGTGCCCAGCCCCTTCTTCACCGCCTCGGCCTTCTCCTTGTTCGGCATCGAGATCAGCGAGAGCGTCACCGCGTACTTCCCGGCCGAGTCCTTGTACGACCCGCGCAGCACACCCACGCAGCCGTTCTGGGTGACCGCCGAGCCGCCGGCCGTGATCACCTTCGAGCAGTCCTTGGCCGCCGAGTCGTCGCTGCTCAGCTGCCGATACTTCGCGCCGGTGCGGCCCTGGAACTCGGCGGTGTCCTTGAAGAAGTAGTCGGTGGTGAAGGACAACTTGTCGGTCGACAGGTCGTCGATGGCCGAGTTGTTCGGGGGCGGCGCCGACTGGAACCCCTTGGGCTCGTCGGCGGTCGGTCCGGGCGAACCGCCGGTCGCGGGCAGCGAACCGCCGTTGGCGGGGCCGGTCGGCGACGTCTGCGCGGCGGGCTTCTTGTCGTCGTCCTTGTCCTTGGACAGGAAGAAGAACGCCCCACCGCCGATCACCGCGAGCGCCACCACCGCCGCCGTCGGCACCAGCCACTTCGGCCGGCCCGACGGCGGGGGCGGCGGCTGGCCGTAACCCTGGCCGTACTGCTGGGGGGAGGGCTGCTGTCCATACGGCTGTTGCCCATACGGTTGTTGTCCGTACGGCGGTTGCCCGTGGGCCGGTTGACCCTGGGGCTGTTGTCCGTAGGCCGACCGGCCGTTGTTCGGTTGTCCGTACGGCTGTTGCCCGTGGCCGTAGCCGGGCCCGTTCGGGGGCTGCGGGGGCGGGAAGGCACTCATGTGCGGAGGTTAGTTCATCCGGACGACGGCGCAGGAGCGGATTCCGACACCGCGAGATCGTGCCCTCCGGCCGACGTAGTCGCGCCGGTCGGGCCGGTCGAAATGCCGGAACCGGCCGCGTCGGCCAGCCGGGCGCGGGCCGCCATCAGCGCGAAGCCGAGCAGGTTCAGCCCGCGCCAGCGCTCGGGGTCGCCCGCCCGCTCGTCGTCGGCGGCCAGCCCGATGCCCCAGATCCGGTCCAGCGGACTGGCCTCGACCAGGATCCGCCGCCCGGTGCCCAGCAAAAACGCGCCCATGTCCGGGTGCTGCCCGAACTTGGCCACGTTGCCGCGCACGATCAACTCGAACCGCTCGTCCACCCACCGCTGCTCGTCGAAGCCGCGCACCTGGCGCCCGATCGTCTTGGCCGTCTTGGGGTGATCGGCCGCCAGCACCCGGCGCTCCGCGTCGGCGTCGGCGAACATCCGGGCCTTGCCGGCCATCATCCAGTGCTCGGCGGTGCGATAGGTGATCCCGTCCGCCTCGAACGGCGACGGATACCACTGACTCAGACAACTCGCGTCCACGCCCCGGATCGGCTCGCGGTGCCCCCAGAAGAAGACGTACTTCAGCCGGGGCTGCCGTCGGGCCCGCAGGATCAGGGACGCGACGTCGAGCGGCTCGGGGTCGGACTCGGCGGCGGACCCGGCGGACGCTGGCAGGGAATCGGAGGTCATGCCCGCGATGCTGCCAGGACCCGGCGACACCCGGAAACCGCTTTTCCCGGTGGGGGACAATGGATCGGACCCATCCCCGCACCCCTCCTGGAGCACCGTCCATGGCACCCGCCGACGCACCCACGCCCGACGCCACCGGCAGCCCGTGGCCGCCGCTGCGCCTGGGCGCCTTCGGCGGCGCGCGGATCCGGCCGCCCGTGGTACTGGCCCCCATGGCCGGCATCACCAACGCGCCGTTTCGCACGTTGTGCCAGGAGCAGGCCGAGGCGGCCACCACCGCGCGCCCGGCCGGGTTGTACGTCAGCGAGATGATCACCACCCGCGCGCTGGTCGAGCGGGACGCCAAGACGCTGCGGCTGATCCGCTTCGCCGAGACCGAGCGCCCGCGCAGCATCCAGCTGTACGGGGTCGACCCGCACATCGTCGGCCGCGCGGTCGCGATGATCGTGGACGAGGGCCTGGCCGACCACATCGACCTCAACTTCGGCTGCCCGGTGCCCAAGGTGACCCGCAAGGGCGGCGGTTCCGCGCTGCCCTACAAGCGCAACCTGCTGCGCGACATCCTGCGCTCGGCGGTCAAGAACGCGCGGGGCGTGCCGGTCACCATCAAGATGCGCAAGGGCATCGACGACGACCACCTGACCTACCTCGACGCGGGCCGGATCGCCGTGGACGAGGGCGTCACCTGGGTCGCCCTGCACGGCCGCACCGCCGAGCAGCACTACGGCGGCACCGCCGACTGGTCCGCCATCGCCCGGCTGAAGGAGGTCGTCACCGACATCCCGGTGCTCGGCAACGGCGACATCTGGGACGCCGAGGACGCGCTGCGGATGATGCGCGAGACCGGCTGCGACGGCGTCGTGGTCGGCCGCGGCTGCCTGGGCCGCCCGTGGTTGTTCCGCGACCTCGTCTCCGCCTTCGAGGGCAGCGCCGAGCGGGCCCGGCCGACCCTGGGCGAGGTCACCACGATCATGCGCCGGCACGCGGTGCTGCTCGCCGAGTGGATCGGCGACGAGACCCACGGCGTCACCGACCTGCGCAAGCACGTCGCCTGGTACATGAAGGGCTTCTCGGTCGGCGGCACCATCCGCCGCGGCCTGGCCACCGCGAGCAGCCTGGCCGAACTCGACGACTGGTTCGGGCAACTCGACCTGGACCAGCCCTGGCCGATCGGCGCCGACGGCCCGCGCGGGCGCACCGCGGGCGGCAAGCGCGTCGTGTTGCCCGACGGCTGGCTCGACGACCCCGAGTGCGCGCTGCCCCCGGTCGACGCCGAACTGGACCACTCCGGCGGCTGACCAGGGAATTGCGCAAGCTCCCCGATGGCACGCACGGTGACGTCGTAGAGTGAGGGAATGCCCAAGATTCGAGCCTCCTCCGTCGCCGAGCACCGTGCGATGCAGCACGCCGCGCTGCTCGACGCCGCCCGGAGCCTGCTCGACGAGGGCGGTTTCGCCGCGCTCACCTTCCCCGCCCTGGCCGAACGCACCGGCCTGGCCCGCTCCTCGCTCTACGAATACTTCGCCTCGCGCGCGGCCGTGGTCGAGGAACTGTGCGCCGTCGACCTGCCGGCGTGGGTGGCCGAGGTCGAGGACGCGATGGGCGCGACCGACGACCCGGCGCAGAAGATCGCGGCCTACGTCGCGCGCCAGTTGGAACTGGTCGGTGATCGTCGTCATCGCGTCGTCGTCGCGATCTCCACCGGCGAGTTGGACGCGAACGCGCGCGAGCGCATCCGGGCCGCCCACGGGCGGATCGTCGAACTGGTGGTGGACGCGCTGTCCGCGCTCGGCCACCGGGACCCGATGCTGGTCGCCACGCTGGTCCAGGGCATGGTCGACGCGGCCGTCCGGCGGATCGAGTGCGGCGCCGACCCCGCCGAGGCCGAGTCCGCCACCCTGGCCCTGGTGCTCGGCGGCGTCGCCCGGGTCGCATAGCCCGCCGAACCCGACGGACCCGACCCCGGGCGGTTCGGGTACAACCGCACCCGCGGCCGACGCAGCAGCGTGAGCGGGTCCTGATACCCCGGCACCAGCAACCCCCAGTGCAGACACGGCACCGGCAGATGGAACGGCCCCGGCGCCAGCACCCCGATCGGTTCGCCCTCCGCGACCACCCGACCCGCCGCCACCGACGCGAGCACCGGCTCGTAGGTGGTGCGCACGTCGCCGTGCCGCACGGTGACCACCCCGCGCCCGGCCACCGCGCCGGCGAAGACCACCACCCCCGCGCCCGCCGCGCGCACCGACTGGCCCACCGTCGCGGCCAGATCCACCCCACGATGCCCGGCCAGCCACGCCGCCGCCGGCGGCTCGAACCCGCGCAGCACCACCGGCCGGGGATCCAGCGGCCACACCCAGCGCCGCACCTCCGGCGCGGCCCGCGCCGCCCCCGACGCGAGCGGCGCCGGGGAGGCGAGGGGCGATGCGACCGTCGACACCACGGCGGTGAGCAACAGCAGACCCATCACGGCGGGTCCGCGAACCGACCTCGAATCGTTCATGCGCCCAGACTCACCGCCCGCGCCCGCCGCGTGCGCCGATCCGCGTCGGCCTGTGGACAAACAGCCGTCCCGTGCGTGTAGACAACTTTTTCGTCCACAAGCGGTCGTCGATCGTCGAAGTGCGATACCCCGCGAAAAGCCGGCATACAAGCCGACGAGACGGTGGAAAAGGGTGGCCGGAAGGCGAGTCGCCCGGCCGCGTACCGGTCCCGTACACTTCCCGGAGCGGCCCGGCCTTCCGGGTCGACTTCGCGCGCCCACCTTCGAGCCGCCGACGTCCCGCATGGCGAGACGCCAGTGAGCGGGACTCGATGGGGACACCTCTCGGTCCGGGAATCCGCAAGGACCTCGGCGTGGTGTCGCGGGCGTCAGGCGTGACGGCGACCCGTCGTCACGACACAACCGAGAGTCCCGGGCTCGATCGCCGGGACGAGAGTCCAAGGAGCGTACGGCCATGGCCGTCGTCACGATGCGGGAGCTGCTGGAAAGCGGCGTCCACTTCGGTCACCAGACCCGCCGCTGGAACCCGAAGATGAAGCGCTTCATCTTCACGGAGCGCAACGGCATCTACATCATCGACCTGCTCCAGTCGCTGTCGTACATCGACCGCGCCTACGAGTTCGTCAAGGAGACCGTCGCCCACGGCGGCACGATCCTGTTCGTCGGCACCAAGAAGCAGGCGCAGGAGGCGATCGCCGAGCAGGCGACGCGCGTGGGCATGCCCTACGTCAACCAGCGCTGGCTCGGCGGCATGCTGACCAACTTCTCGACCGTCTACAAGCGCCTCCAGCGCCTGAAGGAGCTCGAGCAGCTGGACTTCGACGACGTGGCCGGCTCGGGCATGACGAAGAAGGAACTGCTCGTCCTCAAGCGCGAGAAGGACAAGCTGGCCAAGACCCTCGGCGGCATCCGCGACATGCAGCGCGTGCCCTCGGCCGTGTGGATCGTGGACACCAAGAAGGAGCACATCGGCGTCGGCGAGGCCCGGAAGCTGCACATCCCGGTCGTCGCGATCCTCGACACCAACTGTGACCCCGACGAGGTCGACTACAAGATCCCGGGCAACGACGACGCGATCCGCTCGGTCACGCTGCTCACCCGCGTGATCGCCGACGCCGTCGCCGACGGTCTCATGTCGCGTGCCGGTGGCGCCGCCGCCGACACCAAGGCCACCGCCGGCGAGCCCCTCGCCGACTGGGAGCGCGAGCTGCTCGAGGCGGGCAAGAAGGACGAGGCCGCCGCGGCCGAGGCCGCCCCCGCCGCCGAAGAGGTCGTCGAGTCCGGCTCGGTCACCGAGGCCGACGCCGCTGCCGAGCCCGTCGAGGCGCCGGCCGTCGAGGCCGCCGAGGCCGCCGCTGCCGAGGCGCCCGCCGCCGAGGCCGACCCGCAGGCCTGACCCTGGAACGAGGGGTACGACGGCCAGGCCGGCGTACCCCTCGCCCTGTGCCGGGACCCGATCACGGTGCGTACGTATCCCGTACGTCCCTGTATGTGTCGGAATACCGCACGGACCCTTGACCTTCATCGGGTGGGGCGACACCCTCACCCGCAGTCGCTCGGGCAACCGGGCCGCTGACCGAGAGACGAGAGAATCAGGACATGGCGAACTTCTCCGCCGCGGACGTGAAGAAGCTCCGTGAGCTCACCGCCGCGGGCATGATGGACTGCAAGAAGGCCCTCGAAGAGGCCGAAGGCGACGTCGACAAGGCGGTCGAGATCCTTCGCGTCAAGGGCCAGAAGGGCGTCACCAAGCGCGAGGGCCGCTCGGCGTCCAACGGCGCCGTCGTCGCGCTGCTCGACGGCAACGCCTCCGGCGTCCTGCTCGAGCTCAAGTGCGAGACCGACTTCGTGGCCAAGAGCCCGAAGTTCATCGAGGCCGCCAACGCGATCGCCGCGCACGTCGCCAAGACCTCGCCCGCCGACATCGCCGCGCTGCTCGCGAGCGAGATCGAGGCCGGCAAGAGCGTCCAGCAGTTCGTGGACGACGCGAACGTCACGCTCGGCGAGAAGATCGTGCTCGACCGCTTCGCGCAGTACGCCGACGGCTTCGTCGCCGCGTACCTGCACAAGACCAACCCCGACCTGCCCGCGCAGATCGGCGTGCTGATCGAGCTGGACGGCGCCAACGCCGAGGTGGCCAAGGACGTCGCGCAGCACATCGCCGCGTTCTCGCCCACCGTGCTCGCCCGCGAGGACGTGCCGGCCGAGACGGTCGAGACCGAGCGTCGTGTGGCCGAGGCCACCGCGCGCGAGGAGGGCAAGCCCGAGGCCGCCCTGTCCAAGATCGTCGAGGGCCGGGTGACCGGCTACTTCAAGGACAACGTGCTGCTCGACCAGGCGTTCGCCAAGGACAGCAAGAAGTCCGTGGGCAAGGTCCTGGACGAGGCCGGCGTCAAGGTCAAGCGCTTCACCCGCTTCAAGGTCGGCGTCTGATCGCCACTTGTGGCACCGCCCCGGCCGGAAAGTGAACGCGGCCGGGGCATGTAGTAGGCATGAACGCAGTGAAAAGCAGTATGGCGAGGAGGCCGCAAGGCGTGGAGGGAACCGTGCAGGAAACCGAAACGAAGGCGGCCTCCTCGTCGTCCGCCGAGGGCGACGAGCCGAACCCCTACGCGCGCCGGGTGCTGCTCAAGCTCTCCGGTGAGGCGTTCGCGGGCGGCGGGGCCCTCGGTGTCGACCCCGACACCGTGCAGACCATCGCGCTCCAGATCGCCGACGTGGTCCGCCGCGGCACCCAGGTCGCCATCGTGATCGGCGGCGGCAACTTCTTCCGCGGCGCCGAGTTGCAGATCCGCGGCATGGACCGCGCCCGCTCGGACTACATGGGCATGCTCGGCACCGTGATGAACTGCCTGGCGCTCCAGGACTTCCTGGAGAAGCAGGGCATCGACACCCGCGTGCAGACCGCCATCACGATGGGCCAGGTCGCCGAGCCGTACATCCCGCGCCGCGCCGTGCGACACCTGGAGAAGGGTCGCGTGGTCATCTTCGGCGCGGGTATGGGCATGCCCTACTTCTCCACCGACACCACGGCCGCCCAGCGGGCGCTCGAGATCGACGCGGTCGCGCTGCTCATGGCCAAGGGCGTCGACGGCGTATACGACTGCGACCCGAAGTCCAACCCGGACGCGGTCATGTTCGATCGTCTGGATCACGCCGAGGTGCTCGCCCGCGGGCTCAAGGTCGCGGACGCCACCGCGATCAGCCTGTGCATGGACAACGAACTGCCGATCGTCGTCTTCAACCTGCTCGTCGAGGGCAACATCGCCCGCGCCGTGCGGGGTGAGAAGATCGGCACCCTGGTCAGCCGTACCGACGGCTGATCGACGGCGACAGGACCGGGACAGGAGCCGACATGATCGACGAGATTCTCCTCGAGGCCGAGGAAAAGATGGAGAAGGCCGTCGTGGTCGCCAAGGACGACTTCGCGGCGATCCGCACGGGCCGGGCCACCCCGGCGATGTTCAACAAGATCCTCGTGGACTACTACGGCTCGCCGACCCCGGTGAACCAGCTCGCGTCGTTCACCACCCCCGAGCCGCGGATGGTCCTGGTGACCCCGTTCGACGGCGGTTCGAGGAACGCGATCGTCAAGGCGATCCGCGACTCCGACCTCGGGGTC
This sequence comes from Embleya australiensis, assembly GCF_051903075.1. Classification (NCBI taxonomy): domain Bacteria; kingdom Bacillati; phylum Actinomycetota; class Actinomycetes; order Kitasatosporales; family Streptomycetaceae; genus Embleya; species Embleya australiensis. The sequence goes on along the minus strand of NZ_CP182422.1, from coordinate 2,374,717 downwards.
AACCCGACCGACGACGGCAAGGTCATCCGGGTCGTCTTCCCGCAGCTCACCGAGGAGCGCCGCAAGGAGTTCATCAAGGTGGCGCGGAGCAAGGGCGAGGACGCGAAGATCTCGCTGCGGTCGATCCGCCGCAAGGCCAAGGACACGCTGGACAAGCGGGTCAAGGACGGCGAGTCCGGCGAGGACGAGGTGCGTCGCGCCGAGAAGGAACTCGACGACACGACCCACAAGTACGTCGCGCAGATCGACGAGTTGCTGAAGCACAAGGAAGCCGAGCTGCTCGAAGTCTGATGAACGACTCGACCTGGGGCGGTACGCCGCCGGCCGATCCGCCCGCGGGAGCGCACCCCGATCTGCCGCCCGGCCACGACCCGTACGGGTCGTACGGCGCGTGGCCGGAGCAGGTCCCGGACGCGCCGAACGGTCAGGAACCGGCCCACTACGATGCGGCACGGTCCGGCGGCCACGGCGGCGGCGCCACTCGTGCGCAGCAGCACTTTCCCGCCGGCGTCGGGGTACGGACACAGGATGACCACACGCAGGTGCTCTCACCGATCGCGGGTCACGACCCGGACGACGGGTCGCGATCGCACGCGGACGGGCGGTTCCACGAGGAGCCCGTTCGGCGGGATTCGGCGTACACCGAGGCGCCACGCGGAGGCCGTGGAGTGACCGGGGACCAACCCGCGAAACCGGTCGGCAAGGCCGGACGCAATCTGCCCCAGGCGATCGGCGTCGGCGTCGCCCTCGGCGGGGTGATCGTGGCCTCGCTGCTCACCGTCCAGGTGTTGTTCGTGGGCGTCGTGCTGCTCGCGGTCCTGGTCGGACTGTGGGAGCTGGCGGGCGCCTTCGGCCGGGCCGAGGCGGTCGCCGACGCGGCCGGGCGGACCGCGCAGGGCGCCACCGTCGGGCGCGGGATCCGGATCCCGGTGATCCCGCTGGCGGTCGGCTCGGCGGCGATGTTGATCGCCGCCTACGCGCGCGGTGCGCAGGGGTTGGCCGTGGCGACCGCGCTGACCGCCGTGGCGGTGATGATCTGGCGGATGACCGAGGGCGCCGAGGACTTCCTGCGGGACATGACGGCGGCTGTGTTCACCGTCTTCTACCTGCCGTTCCTGGCCGGCTTCGCGGTGCTCATGCTGGGCGACGACGACGGCGCGAAGCGGGTGCTGACCTTCATCATCCTGGTGGTGTGCGCCGATACCGGCGCCTACGCGGCCGGGGTGATCTCCGGCGGCCGGCACAAGATGGCGCCCACGATCAGTCCCGGCAAGAGCTGGGAGGGCTTCGCCGGCGGCGTGATCCTGGCCGCCGCCGCGGGCGCGCTGTGCGTGGTGTCCATGCTGGACGGCGCGTGGTGGCAGGGCGCCGTGGTCGGCGTCGCGGCCGCGGCGGTGTCCGCGCTCGGCGACCTCGCCGAGTCGATGATCAAGCGCGACCTCAAGGTCAAGGACATGGGCAGCCTGCTGCCCGGTCACGGCGGTGTGATGGACCGCCTCGACTCGCTGCTCGCCGCCGCCCCGGTGGTGTGGCTGCTGCTCGCCGTATTCGTATGACCCGGACCTGATCCGGCCCTTCCGGACAGGCCCGGCAGATGCACGTAGCGGGGCCGGGCGGGTCTTCGGAACCCGTCGGATCCGGCCCCGCCCGTACACCTGCGACACTGGACGAGCCATGCCCAAACCTGGAGAACTCACCTTCACCGCGCCGCCGCGTCGTTCGAAGCCGCCGCGCCACCTTGCCGACCTCACCCTCGCCGAGCGCCGCGAGGCGGTGGCCGAGCTGGGCGAGAAGCCGTTTCGCGCGGCCCAACTGTCCAAGCACTACTTCGGTCACCTCTCGGACGACCCCGAGCAGTGGACCGACATGCCCGCCGCGACCCGGGCCAGGCTCGCCGAGGCGCTGCTGCCCTCGCTGATGACCTCCGTACGGGACATCTCCTGCGACGACGGGGCCACCCGCAAGTCGTTGTGGAAGCTCTTCGACGGCACCCTCGTCGAAGCCGTCCTGATGCGCTACCCCGACCGGGTCACGATGTGTGTGTCCTCGCAGGCGGGCTGCGGGATGAACTGTCCGTTCTGCGCCACCGGCCAGGCGGGCCTGACCCGCAACCTGTCCACCGGCGAGATCGTCGAGCAGGTGCTCGCCGGCGCGCGGGCCCTCGCGCGCGGCGAGGTGCCCGGCGGTCCGGGCCGGGTCAGCAACATCGTCTTCATGGGGATGGGCGAGCCGCTGGCCAACTACAAGGCCGTGGTCGGCGCGGTGCGCCGGCTGGTCGACCCGAGTCCCGAGGGCCTGGGCATCTCCGCCCGCTCGGTGACCATGTCCACGGTCGGCCTGGTCCCGGCGATGTACAAGCTCGCCGAGGAGCGTATCCCGGTCACCCTCGCCCTGTCCCTGCACGCGCCGGACGACGAGCTGCGCAACACGCTCGTCCCGGTCAACACCCGCTGGGACGTGCGCGAGGTGCTGGACGCCGCCTGGCACTACGAGGGCGTCACCGGTCGCCGGGTCTCCATCGAGTACGCGCTGATCAAGGACATCAACGACCACGGCTGGCGGGCCGACCTGCTCGGGCGCCGGCTGAAGAACCACAACGCGCACGTCAACCTGATCCCGCTCAACCCCACTCCGGGGTCGAAGTGGACCGCCTCCACGGCCGAGCGCCAGGAGGAGTTCGTCCGGCTGCTGACCAAGCACGGCGTGCCGGTCACCGTCCGGGACACCCGGGGTCGCGACATCGACGGTGCGTGCGGGCAACTCGCCGCCGCCGAGGTCTGATTCCGCGGCACGATCGGCGGGCGGCCCACGCCGGCCCGCCGATCGACGGGGACACAGCCGGCAAGCGGGACAATCGGTGCAGGTCACGGGTGCGCGGCGCGGCGATATAGAACGGGTAACGAATCCTTATCGGATCCTTAGGCCGCACAGGGCAGACTGATCTCAGTGCCAAGCCGTCGGATCCTTTGATCCCCCCGTTCGAATGATCCGACGGTGGCACGCCCAAGCCGCCGGTCGAAGGGACACGATCCGGCGCACGGCTCGGGGTCGCGTGGCCCCCGAGACGAGAAGCACTTCGAGCCCGTCGCGGAAGGGGACGCCGCGCCGGGCTCGGAGTGTTTTCGCATGTCCGCGGGTTTCCCACATCCGAGCGTTTTCCGATGGCCGGGGTTCAGGACCGGCGGCGCCGCCGGGGTCGTTCGTCCCGCAGGATCACCGCCGCCGCCGCGATCAGCGCGGCCACCAGCAGGCCGATCGCCCAGACCGTGCCGAGCAGCGCGGCGCGGGTGGACACCGTCGGGAACGGATTGGCGCCCTCGTGCGCGGGCCAGGCCGCCAGCGCGCCGACGGTGATCGCCGTCGGCACGCAGACCAGGACCGGGACGGCGAGGGCGACCAGGGCCGCACGGCGATCCGTCGGCGTGGCCGCGCCGATCGAGTGCAGCGTCCGTGAGGTCTCCCGGCGGGCCGGGCCGTACTCGACCACCACCGCGAACAACATCGCCGCCGCGCACAGCGAGACCGTGGCCACCGTCAGGAACAGCGGCGCGTCGGCCATCCGGACCGGCGTGCGCTCGCCCGCGAGCCGGCCGGTGGTGACCACCGCCAGCGCGATCGTGGTCAGGCCGAGCGGCAGCGCCAGGCCGTGCGCGCCGGCCTCCATCCGCCGGGCCGCGCACAGCGTCCAGACCCGACCGGCCCGGGCCGCCCAGCCGCCGCCGAGCCAGGCCACCAACCACGGCATGGTGAGCGCGGTCCCGATCAGCACCGCGGCGTATCCGCCCACCGCCGCCGGCAGCGCGCCGTGCGGCAACTGCTCCGGACGGGCCGGGTCGGCGATCAGATACTGCGCGAGCAGCCCGGCGAGCACCAGGAGCGGCCCGACGTACGGCGGCACCCGGGGCATCGACCGGGTCGACGGCCCCCGCACCGCGCTCGCCGCCGCGGCCGCGGCGATCGTGGGTACCACCACGAGCAGCGCCGCCAGGCCCGGCCAGTGCACCTCGGCGCCCACCGCGAGCAGTCGGCGAACCGCGGGCGGGACCGAATCCCGCACCGAGCGCAGCAGCAGGTGTGCCTGCATCCCGGCGATCGTGCCGACCATGGCCGTGATCGCCGCCTCGGTCGCGACCGCCCCCCGCCCCGTTCCGGGCGCGGCCCCGTGCTCCGGGACCGGCGGCCCCCCGGCGACCTCGGCGCGCGCGTGCCGAGCCCGGTCGGCCCGGTCGTGCCGATGCAGGACCGCGAGCCGGGTGCCGACCGCGGTCAGCACCGCCACGGCCGCCAGCACCGGCAGCGCCGCGAGCAGCGGTCCGGTCGGCGCCGGTGCCGGGTGCCCGCTCGGGCGGGCCCAGGCCAGCAGGCAGAGCAGCACGATCGTGGCACTGCCCGCCAGCGCCGCGCCGGCCAGCACCCGCACCGCGTCGACGCGGGACGCGCCGTGCCACGCGTCGCGCAGGACCATCGGTCCGGCTCGGGACATCGGCCTACCACCCATCCGCGCGCGGGTCGGGACGGCCCTCGCGCAGGACCAGGCCGTGGTCCGCGTGTGCCGCCACCCGCCGATCGGCGGTGGCCAGCACGAGGGTGATCCCGTGCGAGCGCACGGCGGAGGCCAGGATCCGCATCAGATGCTCGAGTTCGGCGCCGGCCAGGCCGTGCGCCGGTTCGTCCGCGAAGACCACCGCCGGACGGGTGACCAGTGCCCGGGCGACCGCCGCCCGACGCAGCAGCGCCGGTCCCAGGCCCGGCGGCCGGGCTTCGGCGTGCTCGGTGACGTCGAGGCGCTCCATCCAGTGCCGGGCGATCGCGAACGCCTCGGTCCGACGCATACGATCGAGCAGCAGCGGCAGCGCGACGTTCTCCGCGACGGTCAGCTCCGGAAGCAGTCGGGTGCGCCCGTCGACCAGGCCGAAGTACCGGCGTCGCAGCGCGGCGCGGCCCTTCTCGTCGAGCACGTGCATCGGGCCGCTGTTGAACCAGACCTCGCCGGCGTCGGGGGCGACTATGCCGGACAGGCAGGCGAGGAGCGCCGACCTGCCGGCCCCGGTGATCGCGAACGTCTCGTCGGTGCGGATCGCCGCGGAGACGTCGCGCAGCAGTGTGGTCGGCCCGTGGGTGAGGGTCAGTCCGTGAGCGCGCAGCACGTCGTTGTCGGGTGGGGCGCTCGGCGCGTCGGCGACGGCGCGCCGGTCGGCGGGTCCGGTCGCGCGAGACGACAGGGACATGGCACACCTCCCGCAGAGTCATGTTCGTTGCCACCCGTTCTCCTCCAACGAGCGTCGCGGCACGTGGTTTCGGCACGGGCGACAAACCCCCTCAGTCGGGGAGCCCTGTCGGCGGCGGGAGTTCGCACACATCATGATGAGGCGAACAGGTGTCTCGAACGCGTTCCGAACGGGGTGCATATGAACCGCCGACTCGATCTTCCAGATCTGCTCAATGCCCGCGACGTCGGCGACCTACCGCTGATCGGCGGCGGTGTCACTCGAACGGGCGTACTGATGCGGTCCGAGACCCCGGATCTGCTCACCCCCGAGGGGGTCGAGCGATTGATCCATACCTATCGCGTGCGGCACGTGCTCGATCTGCGTTCGGACCACGAGGGGTTGCCCCTGACCGAGTGGGCGGGCGTGGTCCGGCACCGGCTGCCGCTGCTCGGTCGCCGCTCCGCGCTGGCCGCCGACCGGGCCGCGATCGGCGACGTGTCGGCCGGGCAGACTCAGGGCCTGGAGTTGGACGACGACATCGACCTGGGCAGCGTGGACGAGTTCGGGGCCGGGCTGCTCTACATGCGGATGGCCGAGCGCGGCGGCGAGTCGTACGTACGCTCGCTGGAGATCCTGGCCGGCGACGGCGGGGTGCCGGCGCTGGTGCACTGCACCGCCGGCAAGGACCGGACCGGGATCCTGGTCGCCCTGCTCCTGTCGGTCGCCGGGGTCGAGCGCGAGGCGATCATCGCGGACTACACCGAGACCGAGACGCATCTCGTGGAGATGTTCGAACGTATCGACCGATTGCCGCGCCAGCCCCGGATCGACCCGTCGCATCCGGTCGCGCCCGCGATGCGCGGTGCGGCGCGGGCGTCCATCGACACCTTCCTGCGGGTGCTGGAGGAGCGGCACGGCTCGGCGGCGGAGTTTTTGCTCAAGGCGGGTGCGGCGCCGGACCATCTGGAGTCCTGGCGCCGCACCATCCGAGGGGGAACGGGGTGACCGGCCCGGCTCAGTGACCGAGGAACCGGCCGAACGCGTGCGCCAGGCGCGACTCGCGCCCGGTGCGCCGCTCCTCGACGTCGGCGCCCGCCATCACGCGCAGGCCCACGTTGGTACCGATCCAGCGCAGCGGCTCCGGCTCCCACCGGGGCGAGCGGTGGCGGACCCAGGGCAGCCGGGTCAGGTCGGTGTACTCGTCGCGGATCAGGTCGGCCAGGGTGCGGCCGGCGAGGTTGGCGGTGCCCACGCCGTCGCCGACGTAGCCGCCGGCCCAGGCCAGTTTGCGGGCGCGGTCCAGGCCGCAGCTCGCGTACCAGTCGCGGGCCACGCCCAGCGGGCCGCCCCAGGTGTGGGTGATCCGCGCGTCGCCGACGGCCGGGAACAATTCGGTGATCACCCGGCGCAGTTCGGCGAAGACCTGCTCGTCGCGGTCGAACTCGGGCCGCACCTTCGAGCCGAAGTGGTACGGCGCGCCGCGCCCGCCGAAGGCCAGGCGGTCGTCGGCGGTGCGCTGGCCGTAGATGATCAGGTGCCGCATGTCGCTGAAGCTCTCCCGGCGGGCCAGGCCCACCTCGTCCCAGAAGGTCTTCGGCAGCGGCTCGGTGGCGATCATCAGCGAGTAGACCGGCGCGAGGTCGCGGTGGAAGCCGGCCAGTTCGGGGGTGTAGCCCTCGGTGGCGCGGACCACCACGTCGGCGCGGACCCGGCCGTGCGGGGTGACGGCGACGCCGTCCTCGATCGAGAGCACGGGGGTTTGCTCGTGGATGCGCACGCCGAGGCCGGCCACCGTCGCGGCCAGGCCGCGAGCCAGCTTGGCGGGGTGGAGCACCGCGCAGTGCGGGGTGTAGGTGCCGCCGAGCACGTCGGTGGCGCCGACCATCGCGCGTGCCTCGGCGGCGTCGAGCAGCCGGGCGTCGGAGGTGTCGAAGCCCCACGCGTGTTCCCCGGCGACCGCCTCGCGCGCGCGGGCCAGCTGTACCGGGGTGCGGGCCAGCACGACCGTGCCGCCCTTGTCGAAGTCGCAGTCGATGCCCTCGGCGGCGACGACCCGGCCGACCTCGTCGACGGTCGCGTTCATCGCCCGCTGCTGGGCGATCGCGCGTTCCCGGGTGCTGTCGCGGGCCACCTTGGCGATGGACGCGGGGAACAGCGCCGAGCACCAGCCGCCGTTGCGGCCGGACGCGCCGAAGCCGGCCACCTCGCGCTCCAGCACCACGATCCGCAGCGAGGGGTCGGCCCGGGCCAGGTAGTACGCCGTCCACAGGCCGGTGTAGCCGGCGCCGACGATCGCCACGTCGACGTCCAGGTCGCCCGCGAGCGCGGGGCGCGCGGTGACGTCCTCGCCGAGGGTGTCGAACCACAGGGACACGTCGCGGTAGTCGCCCGTCATCGGGTCCACGTCCTCAGGTAGTCCGGCGCGGGGAGGTCGAAGCGCAGGTCGGGGGCGGGCACGGGGGTGCCGAAGTGCTCGGTGATCGGGACCGTGCCGGCCCAGATCGGGGTGTCGAGGTCGGCCTCGTCGTCGTCGGGCGGTCCGGCCGAGATCTTCACCGATGCCTCGTCCAGGGACAGCGCGAGCACGAGCGTCGCGGCGAGTTCCCTGGTCGAGTGCGGGCGCAGGTCGCCGCGGCGGCCGGGGAGCAGCCGGTCGGTGAGCAGGTCCAGGGCGGCGACCTTGTCGGCGTCCGGGAGCACCGTGCACGAGCCGAGCACCATCGCGCTGCGGTAGTTCATCGACGACTCGAAGGCGGATCGGGCCAGCACCAGGCCGTCGAGCAGGGTCACGGTCAGGCAGGTCGGCGCGCCCGCGGCCAGGCCGCGGAAGAGGCGGCTGCCGGTCGAGCCGTGGATCAACACCCGCTCGCCGTCCCGGGCGTAGGCGACGGGCAGGACGAACGGCTGACCGTCCTCGCCGGTGATGGCGAGGTGGCCGACCAGGCCGGCGTCGAGCACGGCGTGCAGCGCGGCCCGGTCCTGGGCGGCGTGATCGGGCAGGCGGCGTATGCGGGTTCGGGGGGTGGAGCCGGGAACGGGGTGACTCATCGGGCCTCTTCGGGATGTCGGTGGTGCCGATGGTGCCGGTGGTTCGGGGCGTTTCGGGGGATTCGGCGCCGGATATGAGTCTGCCGCCGTCGCGCACGGGTGTGTGCGCGACGGCGGCAGCCTCACTGAGGGTTCGTCGAAATGCCGGTGTCCACCGTCGAGTCGGGCGTCGAGTCGACGGCGCGTGCTACAGCTTGGTCCAGGCCTCGGTCAGCACTCCGCGCAGGATCTGCTCGATCTCGTCGAACACACCCTGGTCCGCGACCAGCGGCGGGGAGAGCTGGATGACCGGGTCGCCGCGGTCGTCGGCGCGGCAGTACAGGCCGTTGTCGTAGAGCGCGGTGGACAGGAAGCCGCGGAGCAGGCGCTCGGCCTCGTCCTCGTTGAACGTCTCCTTGGTGCCCTTGTCCTTGACCATCTCGATGCCGTAGAAGTACCCGTTGCCGCGCACGTCGCCGACGATCGGCAGGTCCTGGAGCTTTTGCAGGGTGGCCAGGAACTTGGACTCGTTGTCCAGCACGTGCTGGTTCAGGCCCTCGCGCTCGAAGATGTCGAGGTTGGCCAGCGCCACGGCGGAGGACACCGGGTGCCCGCCGAAGGTGTAGCCGTGCATGAAGACGTTGTCGCTGCCGTTGTAGAACGGCTCGGCGAGGCGGTCCGAGACGATCATCGCGCCGATCGGGGAGTAGCCCGAGGTCATGCCCTTGGCACAGGTGATGATGTCCGGGACGTAGTCGAACTTGTCGCAGGCGAACATGGTGCCGAGCCGGCCGAACGCGCAGATGACCTCGTCCGAGACGAGCAGCACGTCGTACTGGTCGCAGATCTCGCGCACACGCTGGAAGTAGCCGGGCGGCGGCGGGAAGCAGCCACCGGCGTTCTGCACCGGCTCCAGGAAGACCGCGGCGACGGTGTCGGGGCCCTCGTTGAGGATCGCCACCTCGATCTGGTCGGCGGCCCAGCGGCCGAACGCCTCGGGGGAGTTGTCGGCGAGGAACTCCGGCTTGCGGTACTGGTTGGTGTTGGGCACCCGGAAGGTGCTCGGCACCAGCGGCTCGTACGGCGCCTTGTAGTCGGGCAGGCCGGTGATCGACAGCGCGCCCTGCGGGGTGCCGTGGTAGGCGATCGCCCGCGAGATGACCTTGTGCTTGGTCGGCTTGCCGGTCAGCTTGAAGTAGTGCTTGGCCAGCTTCCACGCGGACTCGACGGCCTCGCCGCCACCGGTGGTGAAGAAGACCTTGTTCAGGTCGCCCGGGGCGTAGTTCGCCAGGCGCTCGGCCAGCTCGATGGCCTTGGGGTGGGCGTAGCTCCACACCGGGAAGAAGGCCAGCTGCTCGGCCTGCTTGCGGGCGACCTCGGCCAGCTCGGTGCGGCCGTGTCCGGCCTGTACCACGAACAGGCCGGCGAGGCCGTCGATGTACTTGCGACCGTTGGTGTCCCAGATGTAGCTGCCTTCACCGCGCACGATGGTCGGCACGGGAGCGTTCTCGTACGACGACATGCGGGTGAAGTGCATCCACAGGTGGTCGTAGGCGCTCTTGGAGAGGGCCGCGTTGTCGTACTGCTGTGTCATCGAGTACCCCACTGGTAGGTCTGCTTCCGGAGCTTCAGGTAGACGAAGCTCTCGGTGCTCCGTACGCCCGGAATCGCTCGGATCCTCTTGTTGATGATGTCGAGCAGGTGGTCGTCGTTCTCGCATACGAGTTCCACGATGAGGTCGAACGAACCCGCCGTGATGACGACGTAGTCCACTTCCTTCATCGTGGCCAGTATGTCCGCAACGGGTTCGATGTCTCCTTCGACCCGAACCCCGACCATGGCCTGGCGATGGAAGCCGACGGTCAGCGGATCGGTCACCGCGACGATCTGCATCACGCCCTGGTCGAGCAGGCGCTGTACGCGTTGGCGCACGGCGGCCTCCGAGAGACCGACGGCCTTGCCGATCGCGGCGTACGAGCGGCGTCCGTCTTCTTGGAGCTGCTCGATGATCGCCTTCGACACGGCGTCGGCCGGCGCACTCGGGTTTCTGTCTCGACCGGCCACGTGGTCACTCTGCCTCATCAGATGGGCCTTTCGCAAGGGAATCCGTTGACTTTGCTCAATCAGACAACTGATTCAGTTGTTGGTGTGTGATGGGGATGCGGATACCGACAGCAATCCGGTTAGGCTGGGATCGCGGCCCAGGTCGGGAATCGACCCCCTCGCCGTCCTGCCGGCGCCGCCCCGTTTTCGAAGGAGACTTGGGACATGAGCGACCTGCGTACTCTGCGCAACTACATCGACGGCACGTTCACCGACGCCGCGGACGGCGGCACGCTCGACATCGTCGATCCCGCCACCGGCGAGGTCTACGCGACGTCCCCGCTCTCTCGCGAGCGGGACGTCGACGCGGCGATGCGCGCGGCGGCCACGGCGTTCGAGAGCTGGAGCGAGACCACGCCCGCGGAGCGCCAGCGTGCTCTGCTCAAGATCGCCGACGCGGTCGAGAAGCGCGCCGACGAGTTGATCGACGCCGAGTGTCGCAACACCGGCAAGCCCCGGGCGCTGACCGCGTCCGAGGAGATCCCGCCGATGGTGGACCAGATCCGCTTCTTCGCGGGCGCCGCGCGCATGCTCGAGGGTAAGTCGGCCGGCGAGTACATGGCGGGGCACACCTCCATGGTGCGGCGGGAGCCGGTCGGTGTCTGCGCCCAGGTGGCGCCGTGGAACTACCCGATGATGATGGCGGTGTGGAAGTTCGCGCCGGCCCTCGCCGCGGGCAACACCGTGGTGCTCAAGCCGTCCGACACCACCCCGGCGTCCACGGTGCTGCTCGCCGAGATCATCGGCGAGATCCTGCCGGCCGGCGTGTTCAACGTGATCTGCGGCGACCGCGACACCGGTCGGCTGATGGTCGAGCACCGGACCCCGGCGATGGCCTCGATCACCGGTTCGGTACGGGCCGGCATGTCGGTCGCGGAGAGCGCGTCCAAGGACCTCAAGCGGGTGCACCTCGAACTCGGCGGCAAGGCGCCCGTCGTGGTCTTCGAGGACGCCGACATCGCCGCCGCGGCCGAGGGTATCGCGGGGGCAGGCTTCTTCAACGCGGGCCAGGACTGCACCGCCGCCACCCGGGTGCTCGTGCACTCCTCGATCCGCGAGGAGTTCGTCGCCGCGCTGACCGCCGCCGCGAAGGCCACCTCCACCGGCCCGCAGGACGACGCCGACTACGGCCCGGTCAACAACGTCAACCAGCTCGCCCAGGTCTCCGGCTTCATCGACCGCCTGCCCGGACACGCCAAGGTCGAGGCCGGCGGGCACCGGGTCGGCGACAAGGGCTTCTTCTACGCGCCGACCGTGGTCTCCGGACTGAAGCAGGACGACGAGATCATCCAGAACGAGGTCTTCGGCCCGGTGATCACCGTCCAGGCGTTCGAGGACGAGGCCGAGGCGCTGGCCAACGCCAACGGCGTGCAGTACGCGCTCGCCTCATCGGTGTGGACCAAGGACCACGGCCGGGCGATGCGGATGGCCAAGCGGCTCGACTTCGGCTGCGTGTGGATCAACACGCACATCCCGCTGGTCGCCGAGATGCCGCACGGCGGCTTCAAGCACTCCGGCTACGGCAAGGACCTCTCCGGCTACGGCTTCGAGGACTACACCCGGATCAAGCACGTGATGACCAACTACGACGCCTGATCCACCCCGCCGCGCGAGCGGCACCCCGCGCCACCCGACACGCACCCTGTCAACTCCGCTTCGCGAGGGTTGACAGGGTGCGTGTTGCCGTCCGGGGCGGCACCCGGCCACGATGCGGTGGGCCGTCCGTACGCCCGGCGCGTCCCCGCGCCCAGGGAGCAGGCCCCGTTCCGTACCGCCAAGGAGTCGCCGATGATCCGCGCCCGCACTCGCGCCCAGTCCCCGCCGCGGATCGCCGGGCACCGGGTGGACCGGCGGATGTTCCTGCGCGGCACCGGCGCGGCCGCGGCCGTCGGCGCGCTGGCCGCGTGCGGCGTGCCCTCGGCGTATGTCGAGGAGTCCAAGCGCGGCGGAACGGACCGGTCGGAGCGCGAGAAGGTGGTCCGGTTCTCCAACTGGGCGCTGTACATCGACGTCGACGACGAGGACGAGCAGCGCCACCCCACGCTCGACGCGTTCACCGACAAGACCGGGATCAAGGTCCGGTACTCGGAGGAGATCAACGACAACGACGAGTTCTTCGGCAAGATCCACCCGGCCATCCAGGCGGGCAAGGAGCCGGGGCGCGACGCTATCGTCATCTCCGACTGGATGTGCACCCGCTTCGTCCGGCTCGGCTGGGTACAGAAGCTGAACAAGGCCAACCTGCCGCAGGTGGGCGCCAACCTCGCCGAATCGTTGCGCAGCCCCGGCTACGACCCGGGGCGCGAGTACACCGTGCCGTGGCAGAGCGGGATGACCGGCATCGCGTACAACAAGAAGCTGGTGGACCGCGAGATCCGCTCGGTGAACGACCTGTGGCGGCCCGAACTCAAGGGCCGGGTCACCGTGTTCGCCGGCTTCATGGAGGCGGTCGCGCTGCTGATGCTCGGCGAGGGCGCGGACATCCGTACCTTCACCGACGCGGACGTGGACAAGGTGATGGAGCGGATGCAGAAGCTGGTGGACAAGGACCACATCCGCAGCTTCACCGGCAACGACTACACCTCGGGCCTGGCCAGTGGCGACATCCTGGCCTGCCAGGCGTATTCCGGCGACGTGGGTCAGCTCAAGCTGGACAACCCCGACATCGAGTTCGTGGTGCCCGAGGAGGGTGCCGAGCTGTGGTCGGAGAATCTGATGGTGCCGAACAAGGCCGCGCACAAGACCAACGCCGAGAAGCTGATGGACTTCTACTACGACCCCGAGATCGCCGCGGAGCTGGCGAACTACGTGGCGTACGTGTGTCCGGTGCCGGCCGCGCAGCAGGTGCTGGCCGAGTCGTCGGACCAGGAGATGCGCGCGTCGGCGACCAATCCGCTGATCTTCCCGGACGCGGAGATGACCGCGAAGCTGCACGGGATGCGGGAGACCACCGAGGACGAGGAACGGCGCTGGGAGAAGGCGTGGGGGAAGATCATCGGCCTGTGAGCCGGCGGTCGGTGCCGCGTGGGCGGTCGGTGCCTGTCGGGCGGTCGGCGGGCCTCGGTTCGCGGTGGCGCGCTCAGTGTTCCGCCATGGCCGGGTCGGCCGTCCGGGCCTTGCGGTAGGCGCGCAGTCCGAGCAGCGGGAACACCAGCACCGAGACCATGCCGGCGCCGACCATCGCGGCCGCGGTGCCCGCCCGCAACTCGCCCTCCTCCACGCCGATCCCGGTGATCACCACGATCAGCGGCAGGCCGGCCGAGGCGAACAGGGCCAGGCCCAGGCGTACCGCGACCGGGGAACCGCGCTCCACCAGGTAGGTCGGCACGCCGCGGACCAGCAGGAACAGCGCCAGGAACAGCGGGAGCAGGGCCACCGTGCCCAGGTCCGCGAACAACGCCCGTCCGTCGAAGCGCACGCCGCTGATCACGAAGAACACCGGGATGAACATCCCGAAGCCGATCGCGTCCAGCTTGGCCGCCACCGTCTCGCGCGACTGCGCCGGCATGTCGGACAGCAGCAGCCGGATGATCAGGCCGGCCGCGAACGCGCCGAGCAGCGCGTCGAGGCCGAGTTCGTCCGCCGCCCAGACCAGCGCCGCCAGGACCAACACGGCCAGCCGGATGGCGAGTTGGCCGCTGGAGTGCAGGGTGGCCCGGACCACCCGGTCCAGTGCCGAGGGCAGCGGCCGGCGCGCGAACGCCAGTACCACCAGCGTCACCGCGGCGAAGCAGGCCAGCGCGACCGCCGAGGCGTCCGCGTTGCGCCCGCTCAGCAGCAACGAGACGGCGACGATCGGACCGAACTCGCCGAGGGTGCCGATCGCCATCACCTGCGCGCCGAACCGGGTGGGCAGCGCCCCCGCGTCGCGCAGGATCGGCAACAGCGTGCCGAGCGCGGTGGTGGTCAGGGCCAGGCCGACCACCAGGCGCGACATGGTCGAGCCGGACCACACCAGGAGCAGCCCGACCACCAGGCCGACCACTAGGGACACCACCCAGCCCAGCGTGGCCAGGCGCAACGGCCGCCCGTTGAGCCGGGACGGGTCGATCTCGAAGCCGGCCAGGAACATCAGGAAGGCCAGCCCGAAGTTGGCGGTGAAGGAGAGCACGGTCGTTTCGTGCACCCAGTCCAGGACGGACGGTCCGGCCAGGACACCCAGCAGGAGTTCGAGCACGACGGTGGGTACCGGGACCCGTCGCCCGAGCAGATCGGCCGCCAACGGCGCGACGAAGGCCAGGGCCAGGACGATCAGGAACGGCGCGCTGTCGTGGGGCACCGGCGGAGCATAAGGCGCATTCGCCGCCGATTCGGGCAGACGCGCGGGCGGGGGCGCGCGTGCGGGTGAGAGCCACCCGGACGGACGCACCGTGTGGTGGCACTAGGGTCGATTTCCATGACTAGCAGCTCCTCAGAGGCCACTGCCGTGCCCGCCGTCGTAACGCCCGCCGACCCCGGCAACGATCCGGGTGAGCCCTCGGGTTGGGACGTCGTGGTGATCGGCGCGGGCCCCGCCGGCGCGTCGGCGGCGCTGGCCGCGGCGCGCGCCGGACGCCGCGTGCTGGTCCTCGACCGGGCCGAACTCCCGCGCTACAAGACGTGTGGCGGCGGCATCATCGGCCCGTCCAAGAACGCCCTCCCGCCGGGCTTCGAGCCGCCGGTGGAAGACCTCGTGCGCGAGGTCGAGTTCACCCTGCGCGGACGCCGTCGCCGGGTTCGCTCGGCCCGGACCACGCTGATCGGACTGGTCGACCGGGCCCGCTTCGACGAGGCGCTGACCCGGGCGGCGGTGGCCGCGGGCGCGGTGCTGCGCGAGGGCACGGCGGTCTCCCGGATCGTCGAGCGCGACGGCCGGGTGGAGTTGACCCTCGCGGGCGGCGAGACGGTGCGCGCGAACGCGGTGGTCGGTGCGGACGGCAGCGCGGGGCGCAGCTCGGCCTACGTCGGGGTCACCTTCGAGCAGGTCGATCTGGGCCTGGAGGCGGAGATCCCGGTGCCGCCGGAGGTCGCCGCGCACTGGCGCGGGCGGATCCTGCTCGACTGGGGCCCGCTGCCGGGCTCGTACGGGTGGGTGTTCCCCAAGGGCGACACGTTGACCGTCGGGGTGATCTGCGCGCGCGGCGAGGGTGAGGCCACCCGTGCCTACCTGCGCGACTTCATCGGCCGGCTGGGTCTGGCCGGGTTCCGGCCGGCGGTGGAGTCGGGCCATCTGACCCGCTGCCGCAAGGAGAGCGCGCCGCTGTCGCGCGGCCGGGTGCTGGTCGCCGGGGACGCGGCCGGGCTGCTCGAACCGTGGACGCGCGAGGGCATCTCGTACGCGCTGCGCTCGGGTCGGCTGGCGGGGGAGCGGGCCGCGCAGGTGGCCGGGGTCGACACCGTCGCCGAGGTGGACAAGATCGGCGCGGACTACCACGCGGACGTGGACGCGGTCCTCGGTCGCGAGATGCGCGCCGGGCGCATCCTGCTCGATGTCTTCGAGCGGCACCCGGCGATGCTGCACCACGCGGTGACCACGCTGCCGCAGGGCTGGCGGGTGTTCCGCAAGGTGGTCCAGGGGCGCACCACGTTTGCCGACCTGCTCGAACGGCCCGCCGCCCGGCGGGTGTTGGCGCTGACCGGTCACTGAGCGAGCGACGCCGGTCGTCGATCGGCGGGGTTGTACCGGGCACGGCCCCGGGTCCGCGGTGCGCGGGCCCGGGGCCGTGCCCGTGGGGTGTGCGGCCGGCCCGGGTGCCGCGGTGTCGCGGTGGTGCCGGGTCGGGCTTCCGGTCAGTCCTGCTCCGGCTCCTCGTCCTCGGCGGAGTGGATCCGGCGCAGCCGCGCGCCCTGGAACAGCGCGTTGCCGACGAGCAGCAGGCCGACCGCGCCGCCCGCGAGCGACAGGGTGTCGTCGTCGGGGCCGGTCTTGGGCAGGGTGCTCGGCGGCGTCTGATCGGCGCCGCCGGTGGAGGCGCCGCCCGTGGTTCCGCCGGTGCTTCCACCACCCGTGCCGCCGGTGCCGGTGCTCCCGCCACCGGTGGATCCGCCGCCGCTCGTGCCGCCGCCCGATGTCCCGCCGCCGGTGGTGCCGCCGGAGGTCCCGCCCGGGAAGCTCGGCAGGGGTGTGTCGACGGTGTAGCCGATGAACGACGGGTCGTTGTTGTCGGCCCGGCCGACCAGGGTCAGCGGTCCGGCCCGACCCAGGATCACCGAGGTGTCCGTGGCGCCCTCGGGTACCACCAGGGCGCAGAACGTGGAGATGTCGGTCTCCGGCGCGAGCGGGAGCCGTACCTCGGCGCGGGCCGCGCGCGGCGACCCGGCCACGGCGGGCGGGTATTCCACCGACGCCGTCCAGCGCCTGGTCTCGTGTGGCCGGAGCGAACCGGGTGAGCACTTGAACGTGGTCGCCCAGGGCGGCCCCGGATCCCGCAGCGCGGGTGCCGTCGAGCAGCCGGCCACCGAGGTGATCCGCAACTGCCCCGTGCTGTAGGCGTAGACGTCCCGGGCCGGCTGGGCCTTGTCGGTGTCGTTGGTGACGGTGAACCAGATCGTGCCCCGACCCCGGGCGTCGAAGGTGATCTGGAGGGCGGTCGCCACCCCGAACCGCGTGGCCGGTGGTGGCGTGGTCGACGGTCGGGTGGACGACGAGGTGGTGCTGGGCCGCCCGGTGGTCGGTGGTGTCGTGGTCGGCGGCCGGGTGCTGCTCGGCGGCCGGGTGCCGGGCGGCTCGGTGGTCGGCCGGTGGGTGCTCGGCGGCGACGTCGTGGCCGGCTTCGTGCTCACCGGCGGTTTGGTGGTGACCGGCGGCCTGGTGCTCTCGCCGGTCGGGGGTCGGGTATGCGTGTGCCCCTCGCCGCCGCCTCGCGGTACCGACCCGCTCGCGTCGGTATCCGCGACGGCCAGGCCCGCGTTCAAAATCATTCCCATTCCGATCGGAACAGAAATGATCAACGCGGCTCGCCTGACATTTTCTGATCGAAGTTTTCTCCGTAGGAACATGCGGTATCCCCCTCCCGCTATGTGTGACGATTCGTTCTACCATGTCCGTCCTAAGCTTTAGGACGGCTTTTGGGGGATAACCCTGGTAAAGCTGAAATAGTCTGATCTTGAAAAGCGGCGAACCTGGGGGAAAGCCGATGTCGGGCGCGCCTGGTGACGGTGGGACGGGCTTCGTGGTCGGAGCCCGCTACGAGCTGGTGAGCGTGCTCGGCAGCGGCGGAATGGGCACCGTGTGGCGGGCCCGCGACCGCCTGCTCGACCGACCCGTCGCGGCGAAGGTGATCAGCACGGGCTGGGGGCGCAACGCGTCGCAGTCCTTCCGCGAGCGAAGTCTGCGCGAGGCCCAGGCGACCGCCCGGATCAACCACCCCAACGTGGTGCGGGTCTACGACTACGTCGAGGACGACGACCGGTTGTGGATCGTCATGGAACTGCTCGACGCCCGCTCACTGGACACGATCCTGGCCGAGGACGGGCCGCTCACCCCGCACGCCGCCGCGGCGATGGCGGTACAGATCGCCCGCGCGCTCGGCGTCGTACACGCACACGGGGTGATCCACCGCGACGTCAAGCCGGGCAACGTCCTGATCGAGCGGGACGGGCACGCGGTGCTCACCGACTTCGGCATCGCCGCCCTGGAGGGCGTGAGCGGACTGACCGGGACCGGCGCGATCCTGGGCTCGCCCGAGTTCATGGCGCCGGAGCGGATCGAGAGCGAACACCCGGGACCGGCCTCGGACCTGTGGTCGCTGGGCGTCACGCTGTGCGCGGCGGTCACCGGCGCCTCGCCGTTCCGACGGGCCACCCCGGTGGCCACGATGCACGCGATCGTGATCGCCGAGCCCGAGGTGCCGGAGGAGATCGGGCCGCTGGAGCCACTGGTCCGCGACCTGTTCCGGCGCGATCCGACGCTGCGCCCGAACAGCGCCGAGGTGGAGGCGCGGCTGAGCGCGGTGGTCGCCGCCGAGGGCCGCCGGCGCGCGGGCGATCCGACCCGGCCGATCCGGCCCACCCTGCTCGGGTGGACGTCGGCGCCCGGGGCGGTGGAGGCGGGGGAGCCGGCCGTGACCGTCCCGCACCCGACCGGCCCGCCCGCGACGGACCCGCACGCAGGCGACCCCGACACGACCGACCCGGACGCGACGCTGCTGCCCTCCTCGCACCGGCAACCGCCGCTGCGCGACCTGCTGCCCACCGCCCGGCCCGCCCCCGACGACGCCGGATCCTTCGACCCGCTGCCCCGGGTGCCCGCCGCGCCGCCGCCCGGGCGCCGACCCGGCGGCCCGCCGGGCGCCGGGGATCCGCCGACCTTCCCGCTGCCCTTCCGCGGCCGGCGGCCGGCCCGTTCGCGCCGTCGGTTGTTGGCGGTCCTGCTCCCGATCGTCACCTTCCTCGTCGCGGGCGCGATCGTGGCGGCGGTGCTGCTCGCCCGCGCCGGCGGCCGGGGCGGCGGCGACACGGGCGGGGCGTCGTCCCGGCCGAACCCGCCGACGGTCACCGGGTCCGGCTCGCGACCGGCCGCCGATCCGCTCGCCGGCCTGGCCGCGTACCCCACCGCGCCCCCGGGAAGCGCGCCGATCCCGGTGCGCCGGGTCGACGAGAGCACCTTCGCCTGGCAGGTCCCGCAGGGCTGGACCCGCAAGGAGCAGAACCAGAGCGTGATCTACACCGACCCGGCCGGCCCGACCGTGTTGACCGGGCGGACCGCCTTCCAGCAGACCAGCGACCTGCTGGAACAGTGGCGCGACGACGAACAGAACGCGGCCCGGGTATTTCGCGACTATCGGAAAGTGACCTTCGAGTCGCGTGCCATTCACGGCCGGAAAGGCGTGGTCTGGGAATACACCTGGACCGAGTCCGGTATTGCCCGGCACGCGATGTTGGCGTCGGTGATCATCGACGGGATCTACGTCGAGGTCGACGTGTTCGGCACCGAGCAGCTGTGGCCGCGCGACTCGGTCCTGCACGCGCTCGCGATGAACGATTTCACCCTCGCCGGCACCCGGCCGGCCGCCTGAGCGGCGGTCAGCGCCGGAGCGCCTCCAGGCCGAGCAGCGCCACGTGCAGCGACAGGCAGCTCTCCACCTGGTCCAGATCCACGCCGAGCACCCGCTCGATCCGGTGCAGCCGCTCGTAGAAGGACGGCCGGGACAGGTGCGCGGCATCGGCGGCGGCGGACTTGTTGCGCCCGTGCTCCAGATATACCCGGAGCATCGGGACCAGCTGGGTGCCCTGCTGCGCGTCGTAGGCCAGCAGCGGCCCGAGTTCGCGCTCGACGTAGGTCTGCAGCCGCGCGTCGTCGCGCAGCAGGTGCAGCAGACCGCGAAGCCGCACATCGGGCAGCCGGTAGAACGCGGCCTTGCCGCCCTGGTGCAGCGCCGCGTCGGCGACCTGGGTCGCCTCCAGGAGCGAGCGCCGCGCGTCCCGCGCCGCGCCCACCGAGGAGCCCACCGCGACCACGATGTCGTCCGCGAGATCCGGCGCGAGCCGGCGGATCGCGGCGGAGAAGCCCTCCAGCGCGCCGTCCTCGGTGTCCTGCGAGGCGAGCGCGACGAGCAGCCCGACGTTGTCGTCGTCGAGCCCGCCGACCAGCGCGGCCAACCGGCGCTCGCGCACCGCGGCGGCGGCGATCTCGGTGAAGTCGCGCAGCCGGGCCTGGGATTCCAGCGCGGCGGGGGTGCTGTTGCGCCGCAGTCGCAGCACCACGCCGACCAGACGCCGGCCCTCCAGCGGGATGCCCAGGGCGCGGGCGCGCAGGGTCACCTCGGCCACGGTGTACGAGTGGGTCAGGATCCCGGACAGCAGCGTGCGGTGGGTCTGCCGCTCCAGGCTTTCCCGGTCGCGCACCACCAGCCGGTTCAGCGCCAGCGTGGAGGCGGCCCGCTCCAGGAGCATGGTCTGCTGCGCCGGCGGCGGGGTGCCGTCGCCGACCAGCACCAGCCGGCCCCAGTCGTGCCCCCGGGCGCCCACGGTGGTCACCAGCCACCCGGTGCGCTCGTCGAAGGCGGTGCGGGTGGACAACCGCAGCTGCCGGGAGCGGTCCTCCCAGTTCTCCAGCAGCGTCTCGGCCGCCATGCCCGCCGGGTCGTAGGCGAGCACTTGGTGCGCCAGGTTCTCCAGGATCACCGGCCGCCCGGCCATCCGGGACGCCTGGCGGACCACCTCGGCGGGCTCGGCGCCCTCCACGGCCAACTCGTTGAACGCCTGGTGCACCGCCTCGGACGCCTGCAACTCGGCCAACTGGGCGTCGATGATCAGCGCGTGCACGGCCTCGGTGATGCCGATGAACCGGGTCTCGTTGCGCAGCGTGATCACCGGCAGGCCGGCCTGCTCGGCCGCGGCGACCAGCGCGCGCGGCAGTTGTTCGGTGTAGCGCCGGCCCAGTTCGAGCACGAGCCCGGCGGCGTCCACCTCGGCCAGATCGCGGATGTAGCGCTGCAACCCCTCACGCTCCTCCGGGAGCGCGATGCCGGTGGCCATCACCAACTCGCCGCCCTTGAGCAGGCGGGTCACGTCGGGCAATTCGCTGATGTGCACCCAGCGCACCGGACGGGCCAGGCCACGCTCGCCCGCCACCACCTGAGGGCGGCCACGCCGGACGATATCGAGGGCCAGTACGTCGGAAACGGTGGGGAACATTCGACAACCTCCGCGTGCTGACTACGACCCGACCGCAGGGCGGTTGGTTCCCGAGGGGAAGGCGAGGGGAACCCGAGGGATCCTGAGAGAACGAAACCCGCGAGCAAACCGTGAGCAAGCTGTAAACGGCTCGGCGGGCGGTGCTTCCATGGTGACAGGTCGTCGGCGGCTTCGACCTCCCGCCCCGGGGTTCGCCCGGACGATTCACGACCTGTAAAGGCCATGGCCCTCTACCTGTCGATGTGCCTGTTGCGGCACCTCGTGTCGAAACGGCATCGTCCTACGCTGACGCGGCTCACGCGCATAACCACCACCCGCGACGCCCCGTCGGCTCATCGAAATTCCCTTGGAGGGCTTCCATGCCTATGCAGGACTTCGGCAACGGTCATCAGTACGTCGGGGGACAACTGCGGCAGGGCTCGTCCGGGGAGACGTTCGACGTCGTGAACCCCGCCACCGGCGACACGGTCGAGACGCTGACCCTCGCGGACCCCTCGGACGTGGACGCGGCGGTCGCCGCCGCCAAGGGCGCCTTCCCGCAGTGGTCGGGCGCCACCCCGGGCGAGCGGGCCGGCGCGCTGAACAAACTGGCCGCGCTCCTGGAGGAGCGGGCCGAGGACTTCGCCCGGGTGGAGAGCGCGCAGGCGGGCAAGCCGATCCGGCTGACCACCGAGTTCGACGTACCGGGCACGATCGACAACACCGCGTTCTTCGCGGGCGCCGCGCGCAACCTGGAGGGCAAGGCAGCCGGGGAGTACGCGGCCGGCTCAACCTCCATGGTGCGCCGCGAGGCGATCGGCGTGGTCGGCTCGATCGCGCCGTGGAACTACCCGCTGCAGATGGCCGCCTGGAAGATCCTCCCGGCGATCGCCGCGGGCAACACCATCGTGCTCAAGCCGGCCGAGATCACCCCGCTCACCTCGCTGATGTTCGCGCAGGCATGCACCGACGCGGGCCTCCCCGACGGTGTGGTCAACGTGGTCACCGGCAAGGGACGGACCGTCGGCGAATACCTGATGGGCCACGCCGACGTGTCGATGGTCTCCTTCACCGGCTCCACCGGGGTGGGCAAGCGGGTCGGCGAGGTGGCCCTGCGCACGGTCAAGCGGCTGCACCTCGAACTGGGCGGCAAAGCCCCGTTCGTGGTCTTCGACGACGCCGACCTCGACGCCGCGATCAACGGCGCGGTAGCCGCGTCCCTGATCAACTCCGGCCAGGACTGCACCGCCGCCACCCGCGCCTATGTCCAGCGCCCGCTCTTCGACGCGTTCGTCGCCGGGGTCGCGGAGCTGTACGAGGGGGTGCGCCTGGGCGACACGACGGACCCCGCGACCGACCTCGGCCCGCTCGTCTCGCGCCGCCAGCAGGAGTCGGTGGCCGGCTTCGTCGAGCGGGCCCGCGGCTACGGCGCCACCATCGTCACCGGCGGCGAGATCCCCGGCGGCGACCTGGCCAAGGGCGCCTTCTACCGGCCGACGCTGGTCACCGGGGTCGCCCAGGACAGCGAGATCGTGCAGGACGAGATCTTCGGCCCGGTCCTGGTGGTATTGCCGTTCGACAGCGACGACGAGGGCATCCGGCTCGCCAACGACACCCCGTACGGCCTCGCCGCCTCCGCGTGGACCCGCGACATCTTCCGCTCGCTGCGCGCGACCCGGGAGATTCAGGCCGGCTGTGTGTGGGTCAACGACCACATCCCGATCATCAGCGACATGCCGCACGGCGGCTACAAGGCATCCGGCTTCGGCAAGGACATGTCGCAGTACTCCTTCGACGAGTACACCCAGGTCAAGCACGTCATGTACGACGGCACGGGCATCGCCCGCAAAGACTGGCACCGGACCATCTTCGGAGCTCGGTAGACACCCCCCCACCTTCCGGATCGGCGGCCGAGAGCGAGAGCTTTCGGCCGTCTCGTGTGGCCGGCGGACGGGCCTTCACCCGTCCCGGGCGGCGAGAGGAAACATGACTGAGCAGCAGCGGGCCGGCGCCTCCGGCGATGTCTCCTTGGCGGGTCTGAGCAAGCACTACGGTGACTTCACGGCCGTCCGCCCCATGGACCTGACCATCCCCGCGGGATCGTTCTTCGCCCTCCTCGGCGCCTCGGGCTGCGGCAAGACCACGACGTTGCGGATGATCGCCGGACTGGAGCAGCCCTCGACGGGCACCGTCCACATCGGCGATCGCGACGTCACGGCGCTGCCGCCGTACAAGCGCCCCGTCAACACGGTGTTCCAGAACTACGCGCTGTTCCCGCACCTGAGCGTGGCCGACAACGTCGGCTTCGGGCTGCGCCGCCGCGGCGTCAAGGACACCGCGGGGCAGGTGAAGGACATGCTCGACCTGGTCGAGCTGGGGCACCTGGCCAAGCGCAAGCCGACCCAACTCTCCGGCGGCCAGCAGCAGCGGGTCGCGGTGGCCCGGGCGCTGATCAACACGCCGCAGGTGTTGCTCCTGGACGAGCCGTTGGGCGCGCTCGACCTCAAACTGCGCCGACAGATGCAGCTCGAACTCAAGCGCATCCAGACCGACGTGGGCATCACCTTCGTGCACGTCACGCACGACCAGGAAGAGGCCATGACGATGGCCGACACCATCGCCGTGATGAACGGCGGCCGCATCGAACAGCTCGGCTCC
Organism: Embleya australiensis; assembly: GCF_051903075.1. Lineage (NCBI taxonomy): Bacteria > Bacillati > Actinomycetota > Actinomycetes > Kitasatosporales > Streptomycetaceae > Embleya > Embleya australiensis. The sequence continues at coordinate 2,351,123 of NZ_CP182422.1, read as the reverse complement.
CCCGTCGAGTTGTACGAGTCGCCGCGCACCACCTTCGTGGCCAACTTCCTCGGGCAGTCCAACCTCGTCGAGGCCAAGGTGACCGGGCGCGCCGACGGCGATCTGCTGCTCGACGCGCAGGGCAACCGGCTCGTGCTGCCCGCCGCGCGCTCCGCCGCCGACGGCGACCGGCTGGTGATGGGCATCCGCCCGGAGAAGATCACCATCGTGCACGCGGCCGACGCGAAGGTCGCGGACGGCCGCAACCGCCTCGACGGCGGGGTGATCGTGGACGCCGCGTTCATCGGCGTCTCCACCCAGTACGTGGTGCGGATGCCGTGGGGCCAGGAATTCACCGTCTTCGAGCAGAACATGGAGCGCGACCGGCGCCTGATACCCGGCGCCGGCGTGCTGCTGCACTGGAACCCGGAGCACGGCTTCGGGCTCGAATCGGGCGACCTCACCGCGGGCATCGCCGAGGCGAGCGAGGACGCCGCGTGAGCGCGCTGGGCACCCTCGGCACGGGCACGACGGGAGGTGCGGACACCACCGACAAGGCGGCCAACGAGCCGGCGCGGCGCGGCAGATGGGTGCCGTACGCGCTGCTCGCCCCCGGCCTGCTGTGGCTCGTGGTGTTCTTCGCCATTCCGATGGTGGTCCAGGGCTCCACCTCGCTCCAGACCGGCAACCTGACCAAGGGCTACGACCTCACCTGGCACTGGGCCACCTACTGGGACGCGATCGAGCAGTACTACCCGCAGTTCCTGCGCTCGTTCGGCTACGCCGCCGCGGCGACCGTGATGTGCCTGGTGATCGGCTACCCGCTCGCCTACGCGATCGCGTTCAAGGCGGGCCGGTGGCGCGGCATGTGGCTGGTGCTGGTGATCGCGCCGTTCTTCACCAGCTTCCTGGTCCGCACCCTGGCCTGGAAGACGATCCTCGCGGACAACGGGATCGTCGTGGACGTGCTCAACACGCTGCGCTTCACCGACGTGACGGCGTTCCTCGGACTCACCCAGGACGACCGGGTGTTGGCCACGCCGCTCGCGGTGATCTGCGGATTGACCTACAACTTCCTGCCGTTCATGGTGCTGCCGCTGTACGCCTGCCTGGAGCGGATCGACCCGAGGCTGCACGAGGCGGCCGGCGACCTGTACGCCTCGCCGCGCACCACGTTCGCCAAGGTCACCTTCCCGCTGTCGCTGCCGGGCGTGGTCTCCGGCACGCTGCTCACCTTCATCCCGGCCTCCGGCGACTACGTCAACGCGCAGTGGCTCGGCTCGCCGGACACCGGCATGGCGGGCAACGTGATCCAGACCCAGTTCCTGCGAGTCCTGGACTACCCGACCGCCGCCGCCCTGTCGTTCATCCTGATGTTGCTGATCGTGCTGATGGTGACCGCGTACATCCGCAAGGCGGGGACGGAGGACCTGGTCTGATGGCCGTCGTCAACTGGTTGCGTCGCAACGTCATCGTGCTGGTCGGCCTGCTCGCGCTCGGCTACATGACGCTGCCCAACATCGTCGTGCTGATGTTCTCGTTCAACGACCCGAACGGGCGCTTCAACTACACCTGGAACGGCTTCACCACCGACGCGTGGGAAAAGCCGTGCGGGGTCGCGGGCATCTGCGACTCGGTCGAGGTCAGCATGAAGATCGCGGTGTTGTCCACGCTGATCGCCACCGCCCTCGGTACCGCGATCGCCTTCGCCCTCGGCCGCTACCGGTTCCGGGCCCGGGGCGCGATCAACACGCTGCTGTTCCTGCCGATGTCGATGCCCGAGGTGGTGATGGGCGCCTCGCTCGGCACGCTGTTCCTGAACATGCGGATCAACACCGGCTTCGTGACCATCCTGATCGCGCACATCATGTTCTGCCTGAGCTTCGTGGTGGTCGCGGTCAAGGCCCGGGTGCTCGGCATGGATCCCAAGCTCGAAGAGGCCGCGCAGGACCTGTACGCGTCGCCCACCCAGGTGTTCCTGCGGGTGACCCTGCCACTCGCGGCACCCGGCATCGGAGCCGGCGCGATGCTCGCTTTCGCGCTCAGCTTCGACGACTTCGTGATCACCAACTTCACGTCGGGCAACACGGTCACGTTCCCGATGTTCGTGTACGGCGCGGCCCAGCGCGGCACCCCGCCGCAGATCAACGTGATCGGCTCGGCGATGTTCGTGATCGCCGTTCTGATCGTGATGATCGGGCAGATCCGCGCGTCGCGGCGGGCCAGGCAACGCGCCTAGCCACGCCTGTTGGATGATGAACACTCCCAGATCCGTAGCTATGCGGTGAAACCGCCGGGGTCCGACCAGGGACTCCGGCGGGCATCGCGAAAGTGGTGAAACCCCATGGGTCCCCGGAACACGTCGGATCCTGCCCCCTCGGTCGAGGCCGTCCGCTCGCTCGCGGACGCCGCGCCGGTTCCCTTCTGGCTGGACCAGCCGGACCGCCCCGCGCCGCACGCGGCCCTGATCGGCGACGACCACTGCGACCTCGCGGTGGTCGGCGGCGGGTACTCGGGCCTGTGGACCGCGCTGATCGCGAAGGAGCGCAACCCCTCGCGGGACGTGGTCCTGATCGAGGCGCACGAGATCGGCTGGGCGGCCTCGGGCCGCAACGGCGGATTCTGCGCCGCGAGCCTGACCCACGGCTTCTACAACGGCCTCGACCGCTGGGAGGGCGAACTCGCCCGGCTGGAACGGCTCGGCGAGGAGAACCTCGACGAGATCGAGGCGGCGATCGAGCGCTACGGCATCGAGTGCGACTTCCGCCGCACCGGTGAACTCAACGTGGCCACCCAGCCGCACCAGGTCGAGGAACTGCGCGAGGAGATCGACCTCGCGGCGAAGTACGGCACTGAACTGACCTTCCTGGACCGGGACGAGGTGCGGGCCGAGGTGGACTCGCCCACCTACCTCGCGGGCGTCTGGGACAAGACGGGCTGCGCGATCGTCGACCCGGCCCGGCTGGCCTGGGGCCTGAAGGCCGCGTGCGAGTCGCTCGGCGTACGCGTCTTCGAGCGCACCAAGGTGACCGAACTGGCCGAGCACGGCTCGGGGATGCTGCTGAAGACGCCCTATGGGCGGGTCTTCGCGGGCCATGTGGCGCTGGGCACCAACGTCTTCCCGTCGCTGGTCAAGCGGCTGCGGCCGTTCGTGGTCCCGGTGTACGACTACGCGATGATGACCGAGTCGCTGAGCGCCGGGCAGTTGGCGGCGATCGGCTGGAACAACCGCCAGGGCATCGGCGATACGAACAACCAGTTCCACTACTACCGGCTGAGCGCGGACAACCGGATCCTGTGGGGCGGTTACGACGCCGTCTACCACTACGGCTCGCGGATGTCCCCGGAGCTGGACCAGCGCCCGGAGACCTTCGCGAAGCTCGCGGGGCACTTCTTCGAGACGTTCCCGCAGCTCGAAGGTCTGCGCTTCACCCACACGTGGGGTGGCGCGATCGACACGTGCAGCCGGTTCTCGGCGTTCTTCGGCACGGCGTACAAGGGCAAGGTGGCCTACGCGATGGGCTACACGGGCCTCGGCGTGGGCGCCACCCGGTTCGGCGCCGAGGTGATGCTCGACAAGCTCGACGGCCGCCCGACCGAGCGCACCGAACTGGAGATGGTCCGCACCAAGCCCCTCCCGTTCCCCCCGGAACCGATCAAGTGGGCCGGCGTCACGATGACGAAGTGGTCGATGGACCGAGCCGACAAAAACGCCGGCAAGCGCAACCTGTGGCTCAAGACCCTCGACAAGTTGGGAATGGGTTTCGATAGCTGAGCGGCAGTCCCCGAAGGGGTGGACGGACCAGGGCCGAAGGGCCCGATCCGTCCACCCCTTCGCGCTGATTCCGCGGCCTTCGCCCGAAACGCGACGGGCGGTGCGGGTGGGCACCGAACAACCCGACCGAGACGGTCTGTAAGCCAAACGCTCCAACCACCGACAATCTGAAGGTTGAGCCCCTCTCGCCCGGCCAGCAGACTGGCGAAACCACATCCCCTCGGAAGGTCGGACCCGTGACGAACCACGTAACCCACTGGATTGCCAACGCGGAGTGGACGGGGACGTCCGAGCGTCGTGGCGACATCCACAACCCCGCCACCGGCAAGGTCACCGGCACGGTCGACTTCGCGTCCGTGGCCGAGGTCGACGAGGCCGTCTCCGTCGCCGTCCGGGCCTTCGCGACGTGGCGCAACGCCTCGCTGGCCAAGCGTTCCCAGGTGCTCTTCAACTTCCGCGAGCTGCTCAACGCCAAGAAGGACGAGCTGGCCGCGATCATCGTGGCCGAGCACGGCAAGGTGCACTCGGACGCGCTCGGCGAGATCGCCCGCGGCCAGGAGGTCGTGGAACTCGCCTGCGGCATCCCGCACCTGCAGAAGGGCGGCCACTCCGAGCAGGCGTCGACCGGCATCGACGTCTACTCGATCCGCCAGCCGCTCGGTCCGGTCGCGATCATCTCGCCGTTCAACTTCCCGGCGATGGTCCCGATGTGGTTCTTCCCGATCGCGATCGCCACCGGCAACACGGTGATCCTCAAGCCGAGCGAGAAGGACCCCTCGACCGCGAACTTCCTCGCCGAGCTGTGGAAGCAGGCCGGCCTGCCCGAGGGTGTGTTCAACGTCGTGCACGGCGACAAGGTCGCGGTGGACCGCATCCTGGAGCACCCCGACATCAAGTCGGTGTCCTTCGTCGGCTCGACCCCGATCGCCAAGTACGTCTACGAGAACGGCACCCGCTACGGCAAGCGTGTCCAGGCCCTGGGCGGCGCCAAGAACCACATGCTGGTGCTCCCGGACGCCGACCTCGACCTGGTCGCCGACGCCGCGGTCAACGCCGGCTTCGGCGCGGCCGGCGAGCGCTGCATGGCGATCTCCGCCCTGGTCGCGGTCGAGCCGATCGCCGACGAGCTGATCGGCAAGATCAAGGAGCGGATGACCAAGCTCCAGGTCGGCGCGGGCAACGACGCCGCGTCCGAGATGGGCCCGCTGGTCACCCGGCAGCACGCCGACAAGGTGCTGTCCTATGTGCAGGCCGGCGTGGACCAGGGCGCGACGCTCGTGGTCGACGGCCGCACCCACCCGATCAACGGGGACGACACGGCCGACGGCTACTGGGTCGGCCCGACCCTGTTCGACAACGTCACCCCCGAGATGTCGATCTACACCGACGAGATCTTCGGCCCCGTGCTCTCCGTGCTCCGGGTCGACTCGTACGACCAGGGCCTGGCCCTGATCAACGCCAACCCGTACGGCAACGGCACCGCGATCTTCACCAACGACGGTGGCGCGGCCCGCAAGTTCCAGAACGAGGTCGAGGTCGGCATGATCGGGATCAACGTGCCGATCCCGGTCCCCGTCGCCTACTACTCGTTCGGCGGCTGGAAGAACTCGCTGTTCGGCGACCTGCACGCGTACGGTGCCGACGGCGTGCAGTTCTTCACCCGGGGCAAGGTCGTCACCCAGCGCTGGCTCGACCCGAGCCACGGCGGGATCAACCTGGGCTTCCCCACCAACGACTGATCGCCTCCTCGCCTCGGCGAGACCTCACGGCGAGCCCGCCGGACCCCGACGACGTGGTCCGGCGGGCTTCGCCATTTCCTCCACGCGCCTTCCCTGGCAGCATGCGTGACGGGTCGTCAGATGATCAGTCGACGGCCGTTACGGACGTGACAGGGGAACGGCGCATGCCCATCCAAGACAGTCCGGCCGGCGACACCGCCGTCCGGTTGATCCAGATCTCCGACGTGCACTACCGGGAGGCCCCGGGCACCCACGGATTCGTACAGCACGACCCGGACGCGGGACTGGCCGCCACCCTGGAGGGCGCCGCCGACGCGCTCGCCGCGGCGGACGCACTGGTCGCCTCCGGCGACCTGGCCGACACCGGCGAGCCGGGCGCCTACCGGCGGCTCGGAGACGTGCTCCAGGGGCTGTCGGTGCCGGTGTACTGCCTCCCGGGCAACCACGACAGCCACGACGCCTACACCGCCGGCCTGCCCCGCACCGGCGTGCACCTGGAACCTGCGGTACGGATCGGGTCCTGGCTGCTGCTGATGGTGGACACCAACGCGCTCGGCCGCGAACACGTCGGGGACGGGGTGTACCGCGACCTCGACGATCGCATGACACGTGCCGACGGGCCGGAGCTGAGCGCGCCGGAGGCGGCCCGGATCCGGGAGATCCTGGCCGGCTCGGACGCCGAGCACGCGCTGCTGTTCCTGCACCAGCCGCCGCTCGCGGAGATCTGTCCGAATCTGGACCCCTCCGGCCGACTCGGCGCGCTGCTGCGCGACTTCCCGCGGATCCGGGCGATCTCCGGTGGACACCTGCACGGCTCCCTGGAGGGCGAGTTCGCGGGTGTACCGGTGTTCGTGGCGCCCTCGACCACGTACAGCATCGACTACGAGGGCAGGCACTTCGACGGCCCCGGCTACCGGACCTTCACCCTGCACCCCGACGGTCGGGTGGAATCCGCCGCGCACACCGTGCCCGGGCCGATCACCGACGCGATGCGGGCCAGGCCCGCGCCGCGCTTCCTCACCGACCTGATGATGGGCCTGGTGACGGTCGAGGAGCTGCGTGCGCTGACCGACGAGCAGTTCGAGGAGCGGTTCGGCGAACCCCGGCCGGTACGGGGCGCCTGAGTCCGACGCACAGCCCGCGCGGCGGCCCGATCGACCCCGACCGATCGACCCCGGCCCCGGATATCGCGGTTGTTCCCATCCCGGCCCGACCAGCACGAGGAGACACGTGACACAACATCAGGCGCACGCCGGAGTCGCTCTCGAAGGCGTCCGCAACTTCCGCGACATCGGCGGTCTGCCCACCGTCGACGGCCGACACGTCCGGGCCGGTCGCTACTTCCGCAGCGGCCACCTGGCCACGCCCACCGACGCCGACCGGGCGAGCCTGGCCCGACTGGGCATCCGGCTCGTGGTCGACCTGCGCAGCCCGGCCGACATCGAGCTGGACGGCGCGGACGTGCTGCCCGAGGGCGCGCGATGGCTCAACCTGTCGATGTCCGACCCGGCCCGGGGCGCGGAGTTCTGGCGCGACATGCGCTCGGCGGACCTCGACGTGCTGCGCGAGCGGCTGGGCGACGGGAGGGCGGAGAAGTCGATCGCCGCGGACTACCGCGACCAGGTGGTGAGCCGGGTCGACAAACACGCGGCGCTGGTGCACGCGCTGATCGAGGCCGACGGTCTGCCGGTGGTGGTGCACTGCTCGGCCGGCAAGGACCGCGCGGGCATCGCGGCGGCGCTGGTCCAGCGCCTCGTGGGCGTCGGCGTCGACGACGTGGTGGCGAACTACCTGATCAGCAACGACCCGGCGCACCGCTACACGCCCAACAGCGACCGGCTCGCGATGCGCCCTGGCCTGCTGGAGCTGTTCCGGCCGTTCCTGGAGGTGCGCGAGGAGTACCTGCGCGGCGCGCTGGAGGTGATGGACACCCACTGGGGCGGCTTCGACGCCTACCTGGAACGTGGCCTGGGCCTGGACGCGGACCGGCTGGAGCGGCTGCGTGCGGCGCTGCTGACCGACTGACCGAGGGCCGAGCCGTACCGGCCCGGAACACACCCGAGGGCGGTGCCCACAGGAGGAGGCACCGCCCTCGGGCGGGTGGTTCACGGGAACCGGGGAGGGTTCAGGAGTCGTCGGCCATCAGCTTGATGTTCCAGCGGGTCTCCCGGCGCGGGCGCAGGTAGAGCACCCAGTACAGCGCGGCCACCACGACGATGCCGCCGGTGATCTCCAGAGCGCGCATCGGCTGTTCGGTCAGCACGTAGATCATCGCCGCGATCAGCAGCACCGGGATCGCCGGCCACAGCGGCATCCGCCACGCCTGGCCGCTCTTGTGCACACCCCGGCGGGCGACCAGTGCGGCCAGCGCCACGGTCAGGTAGAGCGCGGCGACCGCGACGCCGGTGACCTCGCCGAGGATGTCGAGGTTGACGAAGCACAGCAGTGCGCCCGGTACACCGACCACCAACGTGGACACCCACGGCGAACCGAACCGGTTCACCTTGCCGAAGGCCCGGTTGATCGGTTCGGGCCAGGCCCTGTCCCGCGCCGAGGCGTAGACCACGCGCGAGTTCTGGATCACCATGACCACGCCCGCGTTGATGATCGCCAGCGCGATGCACAGCCCGATGAACGTCGCCATGCCGTGGTTGGACCAGCCCTCGACCAGGCCGAGGATGTCGCCCTCGGCCAGTGCCGCCTGGGACGGCGCGCCCAGCGAGATGGCGATGGTCGGCACGATCAGGATCACCCCGCCCAGACCCAGGGTCCACAACACCGTGCGCGAGACCGTGCGCCGCGGGTTCTCCATCTCCTCGGCCAGGTAGACCGCGGTGGAGAAGCCCTGCAACGCGAAGAGCGCGCCGGCCATGCCCGCGATCAGCAGGCCCATCTTCAGCGGGTCGGTGGTGCCGGCCGCGGCGTCCGCGACCACCTCGGGCTTGACCAGCGTCGAGGCGGACTGGTGCACGTTGCCGAACCCGAGGAAGGCCACGATCGCCGCGGCGACCACCTCCAGGGCCAGGAACACACCGGTCACCCACGCGTTGGCGCGCAGGTCGAGCAGGCCCATGATCGTCGCCAGGATCATCACCGCGGCGCCGGCCCACATCGTGTCGACCGTGGCGATCGAGGTCAGGTAGTCGGCGGTGCCGAGCGCGATGATCGGCGGCACGATCATCACCACGACGGTGGCGATGATGAACACCAGCCAGCCCATGAAGCGCCCCATCAGGGTGCCGACCATGGCGTACTCGCCGCCGGCGCTGGGGATCAGCGTGCCCAACTCGGAGTAGCAGAACGCCACCCCGATACAGAGCACGGCGGCCACGACCAGGGCCAGCGAGGTGCCGGACCCCAGGTCCGCGAACATGCCCGGCACGATCACGAACAGGGACGACGCGGGGGTCAGACAGGACAGGGTGAGCAGTGTGCCGCCGACGACACCGATGGATCGTTTGAGCGGGGCGGGTGCGCCACCGACGTCTTCGAGCGTGACTGGAGTCAGGGTCCCGGACGGCGGTGGGGTGGTTTCTACAGCCATGAGCGCTACCTCTGCGGACAGAGCGGGGTGCGGTTTATCGCCTCCGGGACGGATGTGAGCCGTTCGCACGTTCCGAACGGTGCGGCGTAATACAAACGCCCGTTTGATCACGCGTCAAGGTTCCGTTACCAACTGATTCCGTAGGTTGTGCACCCGGATTTCGTCGAATAACGCTTCAAGCTGGCAGGTGATGGTGCGTAATCCGCAGATCGGCCTGCGGGAAAAGTTCTCCGACCGTTCACCTGGCGAGACGGTCGCCGGATCCGGTCGTCGGTCGGTCCGCCGGGCGGCCCGTCGGGCGGTCCGTCGGGCGGGTCGCCATCCGGGTTGTCAGATGCGCCGCCGCCCACAAGACGATTCCGCACAGGGCCCACGCGGCCAGCACATCCGCCAACCAGTGGTAGTCGCACCACAACAGGGAGAAGCCGATCGCCGCGCACAACACCACCGCGCCGCGATGCCACCACCGGGCCGCGCGCGCGGAGCCGACACGCCCGAGCAGCAGCGCGGCCGTGCCGTAGCAGATCGTCGAGGTGGCGGTGTGGCCCGACGGAAAGAAGCCCCACTGGTCGGCGGGCAGTGGCGCCTCGCTCGGCCCGGTCCGGCCGATCAGGGCCTTGCCGCCGATCACCGCGACCGTCACCACGAGCACCGCGCCCGCCGCGATCGTGATCGGGTAGGCCCGGCGCAGCCGCCACGCGGCGAACAGCGCCGCCGCGGCGAGGGTGAGGCCGGCGGGGAGCGGTCCGCCGAGGTCGGCGAGGGTGTGCATGGGTCCGTCGAGCCAGGCCGTGCCCCTGGCGCCGGCGAGGTTTCGCGTGCCGTCGCGGACGATCCGGTCCAGCGTGATCGAGGGTCCGCTTTCGGCCATCACCTGCACGGTGAGCACCAGGAGCACGACGGCGAGAATCAGCGGCGCTGTGAGGCGGCGCGTGTACTGTGAGTGAACAGACCACCGCCCCGGAACGGGGGGCGTTGTCCCGGGGCGGCCACCGGCTTGCTCAGGGCCGGTGTCGGAGGAAGGTCTGTGCATCTCACTCGAAGATACGCGGAGAAGGGGTCGTCGAGTTCCCGACGCGCGGCCTCCTCACAAACCCTGCACACGTTCTCCACGGTCTGGAAGGTGGGACATACACGCTGTACGTTGGAGCATTGAAAGGTGTGAGCGGGGTCACAGCGCGTGTCGCGTGACTCCGGACACCCCGGAGGGTCCAAGTACGCGGAGAACATCCGTAAGCAGGGCAAATCGACGGTGGCTCGAGTGACGTGGCATTGACGCAATGTCGTCGATCGCCCCTCTGCTGTCAGCACGCAAAGGTAGGGTTGGCCAGGTGGTTGAAGAGTCCGATTACTCGACATACCGCGTGCCGTGCATCCCGGCCCCTGCGGGGAGCGGGCGCGTCCGCCGGATCGAGGCTCCGGTGGTTTCCAAGGGCGTCAAGGCGGGCGGTGCCGTGTTCGATTCCTCGGTGGAACCCCGGCCGGGTCGCGGCGCGGGCGCGATGGGCGTGGTCCTGACCAGCGACCGCCAGCTTCGCGTCGTGCGCACCACCCGACCGCGCGGCCTCCGGCTCGAAGGCGAGATCGACTTGGCGAACGTGGACGTGGTGCGCCGCGTCCTCGCCGCCGCCGCGCGCGACGGTGGCGACGTCCGGGTGGACGTGAGCAAGCTCGTGTTCATCGACGTCGCGGGTCTGCGCGTGTTCGTCGACCAGGCCGGCGCGTTGGCGCGGCGTGGTGGGCACATGGTTCTGGTCGGCGCGAGCCGACAGATGGTGCGCGTGCTCGCCCTGTGTGGGTGGGACGCCGTCCCGGGCCTGACCATGGTCGAGCGGATCGCTCCGGCGCCGCGCCGACCACGGATCTGATCGCCCGAACCCGATCGTTCGACCCCGATCCTCGAACCCCGAATCCCGCGTCCCGATCATCCGGGTCCGAAGCATCCGGATGCGGTCGCCCGCCGAGCGCGGGTCCGACCTTTCGACCCGATTTCCCGACACGACGCCGAACCCCCGGCCGCCGGAGCATTCCGGTGACCGGGGGTTCGTGGTGATCGGACCGTTCGGGGTGTCGCCCGACTCAGACCGCGGCGGCGAAGGCCTGCTCCAGCAGGTCCAAGCCCTCGACGAGCAGGTCCTCCGGGATCACCAGCGGCGGCAGGAAGCGCAGCACGTTGCCGTAGGTGCCGGCGGTCAGCACCACCAGGCCCTGCGCGTGGCACGCCTTGGCGAGCGCGCCGGCCAGCTCCGGGTTCGGCTCCTTCGAGCCGGGCTTGACCAGCTCGATCGCGATCATCGCGCCGCGCCCGCGGACATCGCCGATCTCGGCGAACTTCTCGCTCATCGCGCCCAGTCGGCCCAGCATGATCTCGCCGATCCGGCGGGCCGCGCCGTTCAGGTCGAGCGCGCGCATGGTCTCGATCGCGCCGAGCGCCGCGGCGCACGCGACCGGGTTGCCGCCGTACGTGCCGCCCAGACCACCCGCATGGGCGGAATCCATGATCTCGGCGCGCCCCGTCACCGCGGCCAGCGGCAGGCCGCCCGCGATGCCCTTGGCGGTGGTGATCAGGTCGGGCACGATGCCCTCGTCCTCGCACGCGAACCACTGGCCGGTGCGGCAGAACCCGGTCTGGATCTCGTCCGCGACGAAGACGATGCCGTTCTCCCGGCAGAACTCCACGATCCTGGGCAGGAAGCCCTTGGCCGGCTCGATGAAGCCGCCCTCGCCCAGGATCGGCTCGATCACCACGGCGGCGACGTTGTGCGCGCCGATCTGCTTGGTGATCGCGTCGATCGCCTGCGCGGCGGCCTCCTCGGCGCAGTTCTCCGCGCCGGTGAGCCAGCGGTAGGGGTAGGCGACCGGGACCCGGTACACCTCGGGCGCGAACGGGCCGAACGACTCCTTGTACGGCATGTTCTTCGCGGTCAGCGCCATGGTCAGGTTGGTGCGACCGTGGTAGCCGTGGTCGAACACCACGACGGCGGGGCGCTTGGTGTGGGCACGCGCGATCTTGATCGCGTTCTCCACCGCCTCGGCGCCCGAGTTGAACAGCGCGGTGCGCTTGTCGTGGTCGCCGGGGGTCAGCTCGTTCAGCTGCTCGGCGACGGCAACGTACGACTCGTACGGGGTCACCATGAAGCACGTGTGGGTGAAGCGCTGCAACTGCTCGGAGGCGCGACGCACCACGCCCTCGGCCGAGTTGCCGACGCTGGTCACCGCGATGCCGGAGCCGAAGTCGATCAGCGAGTTGCCGTCCACGTCGACGACCACGCCGCCACCCGCCTGGGTCACGAAGACCGGCAGGGTGGTGCTGACGCCGCGCGGGACCGCCGCGTTGCGGCGGTTCATCAGCTCGGTCGACTTCGGGCCGGGGATGGCGGTGACGAGCCGGCGCTCCTGCGGGAGCGAGGGCCCGCCGGGCTGCGAAGCGCCCATGCTGGTCTCCTGTGGGGTCGAGGTGGGTCGGCGCGGTGTGGCACCGTGGTCCTCTCCGCAGGCTAGGCGCCGGGTGGTGTTCGCCGCATGCGCCGCATCGGTGAGTCGCCCGGTTGCTTGTGTCCGGGATGGACAAATGCCGATCGGGCAGAACAACTCCGAACGGATTGCGGAACGGATTGCGGACTCGCCTCGGAATGATCGTCACGAGCGCGGGTTCCGCGCCTGGGTCCTGTCCGGCGGATCTTGGTGGATCAGGCCGCGTCGTCCGGTGCCGTGCATCGGCGTGCCGGAGAAGCAGCCGCATAGTGGTTCTATTCGGCTGTTTCTCCGGTGCGGCGAGGCGCGGTGCCGGGCGGCGCGGCCCCGCCAAGATCCGCCGGACAGGGCCTAGATTGAGTCCCGGCCGAAGGTGTGGTTCCGGAAGGGCGAGGCGTGAACGTGGAACGGTCGGATTCCCCTGCGTCGCGGGCCGTCGAGGCCGATGCCCTTCGCGGTGATCGCAGCCGCGGTGATCGCGGCCGAGATGATCGCGGCCGAAGCGATCGCACCCGCGCCGACGAGCCGCCGGGCCGTCGCCCGCCCGCCGGCCGGGCCCGGGTGCCGGCGCCGGCCTCGCCCGGACGCGGCCTCGACCCCGACGGCTTCGACCTGCGCGGCTGGCTGCGCGGGCCGCGACACCGCGAGGCCCCCGGCATCTACGGATTCGGGCGCGACGAGCGGGAGATCCGGCTGCGCGCGGCCGAGCGCGACGCCCGCACCCGGCCCGAGGCCGCGCTGGTGCGCAGGGCCGTGCTGTGGCTGGTGATCGCGATCGCGAGCCTGAACTGGGTGATCCTCGCCTACGTTTGGCTGGTCCGGAAGATCCTGCCCGAGTTCCTGTGGCCGCTGCTGTTCAACAACCTGCTCTACGTCCTGGTGTTCGCGCTCTTTTGCTACCTCGGCCGCTGGTACGAGATCGCCTGGCCGTTCCTGCGCCCGTGGTGGCAACGACTGGACCGGCGCGCCGAGCTGAACGGGCGTCCGCGCCCCGAACAGTGGCGCCGGGCCGCGCTGTTCCTGGTGCTCGGCTTCGTCGCCTGGATCGTGCTGATGCGGCCGTTCGTCGCGCTGCTCCTGCTGATCTTCCCGCGCGGGGCGCTGCACGACATGCAGTGGCTGGTGCGCCTCGTCTACAACGGCGGCTTCGTCTACGCCGCCGCGGTGCTCGGTCGGTGGCGCGTGGTGGTCGAGCCGTACACCCGCGCCCCGCGCGAGCACGCGACGCCCGAGGACGAGGAGGCGCCCGTCGACGCCGACCTGTGGCCCGAGTTGCGCGACGCGGGGCAGCACGAGGCCGCCGACGTGCTCGACGACGAGGTGGCGGCGGGGCGGTTGCGGGACGTGGACTACCTGCGGCTGCGCCGGGTGATCGAGGCGGGCGACCAGGACCCCGAGTATCTGGCCGACGTGGCCGAGGAGATCGTCGATCACGGCGCCGCGGCCTGTCGGCACGGTTCCGGGCAGCGCGACGTGCGGCCGCGGCGGGCCGAGCACGACCTGCTGACCGGGCAGGTACGGATCGGGGCGGGCACCGACCACGCGCGCAATCCGGCGCTGTACCGCGCCGCCGACTTCGCCCTGGACCCGGACGTGCTCGGCGCATCGATGCTGGTGGTCGGCGCATCCCGGGCCGGCGAGCCGGGGCGGCTGCTCGAACCGGTCGTGGAGGCGATGAGCCTGCGCGCGCTCACCGGCACCGCCTCGCTGCTGGTGATCGACGCCAAGGGCGACGAGTTCGAGCGCCCCGGCGGCTACGACCGCGAAGTGATCGTCGGCGACCGCGACTCGCCGTGGGGCCTGGACCTGTACGGCGGCGCCGGCACCCCCGAGGACGCGGCCGATCGGCTCGCCGCCGCCGCGCTGCCGCCGAGCGCGCTGGGCCTGGGCGAGGGCGCGAGCAACGCGCTGCGCCAGGTGCTGGGCGCGTATGTGGCCGGGCACGACCGCTATCCCGACGTGGGCACGCTGCTCGACCTGCTCGACGGCACCGAGGCCGCGCTGACCGCGCTGGAGGAGGCGTTGCGCGCGGCGGGCCGCTACCCCGAACACGAGCGGGCGCTGCGGGCGATGGCGCGCGGCGACGACGACGCGCGGATGCTGGTGCAGCGGCTCGCGGTGCTGGAACGGCCCGGCGTCGCCGAGCTGTTCCACGCCGACCGGGAGCGGTTCGGCGCGGGCGAGATCGACCGGCCGCTGCGGGTGCGGATCGCGCTGAACGAGGCGGCGCACCCCGAGGCGGCCCGGCTGATCGGCCGGCTCGTGCTGGCCCAGTTCGTCCAGGCGATGGCCACCCCCCGGCGCGAGCGCGGACCGCGCCGGGTGTTCGCGTGCCTGGTCGCCGACGACGCGGGCCGGCTGATCGACGAGTACGCGGCCAAGGGCCTGCAATGGGCCCGCAACCGCCGGGCGGGCCTGGTCCTGTCGGTGCGCTCGCTCGACGACCTGGCCCCGGCGCTGCGGCACGGCGTGTTCGCGGCGGCCGGCTGCAAGGCGATCGTGCCGGGCGCCTCCCGCGCCGACGCCGAACTGTTCGCCGAACACTGGGGCATGACCAAGGAGCAGGAGCGGTCGATCACCATGGGCTCGCCCGAGGGCGGCTTGGTCAAGCGGCTGCGCTACTCGGTGCTCGGCGCGCTGTTCGGCGAGAAGGCGAGCGGACGCTCCGAGCGGGTGACCACCCGCACCGTCGAGCGATATCGCTGGTCGCCGGCCGAGCTGACCAGCGACCTGCCCACCGGGCACGCCGTGCTCAGCCTGACCACCCGAAAAGGCGAGCGCACGCCTCCCGTGCTGATCGATCTCGGCCGCTGAGTCACACTGGAGACCTCTCCCACTCCAGTCTGGACAAACCGACATGCCGCCCACCCTCGCCTCCCTGGTCCGCGCGCCCGCCCTCGACCTGCGCGTGCTCGCGGGCAAGGGCGGCCTGGAGCGCGAGGTGCGGTGGGTGCACACCAGCGAACTGGCCGACCCCACGCCCTACCTGGAGGGCGGCGAACTGCTGCTGACCACCGGGATGAAGCTCGGCCGCAGCAATGCCGAGCGGCGCGCCTATGTCGAGCGGCTGGCCGCGGCCGAGGTGGCGGGCCTGGGCATCGGCGTGGGCCTGACCCTGGATCGGGTGCCCGCGGTGATCGTCGAGACCGCCGAGAGCTGCGGCTTCCCGGTGTTCGAGGTGCCCCGGCCGACCCCGTTCATCGCGATCAGCAAGGTGGTCTCCTCGGCGCTCGCGGCCGAGCAGTACGAGACGGTCACCACCGGATTCGCGGTGCAGCAGGAGTTGACCCGGGCCGCCGCGGGGCGTGAGGGCGCCGCGACGTTGATCCGCCGACTCGCGGGCCGGCTCGACGGCTGGGCCGCGCTCTACGACGCCGACGGCACGCTGCGCCAGGTGGCGCCGGCGGCGGCCCGCCCGCGGACCGAGGCGCTGCGCGCCGACATCGACAAGCTGCGCCGGATGCCCGCCCCGTCCTCGGCGTCGCTCCAGGAGGACGAGGACGGCGGGCGGGTGGTGGTGCAGTCGCTGGGCGCCGAGCGACGGATCAGCGGGTTCCTGGCGGTGGGCACCGACCGGCCCGCGCGTACCGCCGACCGGCAGACCCTGGGCACCGCCGCGTCGCTGCTCACCCTGGCCCTGGAGCAGTCCAGGGCGGGCGCCGACGCCGGCGCCCGGATGCGGACCGCGCTGTTGCGGCTGCTGCTCACGGGGGAGCGGGCGACGCCCGCCGAACTGGCCCACGACATCGCGGCCGATCTGCCGCCGGGGCCGTGGCGGATGGTGGTGGCCACCGGACCGGACGCGGCGGTGGCCGCGTTCGCGGAGCGGCTGTGCGCGCGGGCGGTCCGGGCGGGCACCCCGGCGCTGACCGGCGAACTGGCCGGCGCGACGGTGCTGGTGCTGCCGGAGTCGGTGGACCCGGTCGAGCCGGTCGACCTGCCGGGGCTGGTCGCGGGCGTGTCCGGTCCGGTCGAGCCGGACCGGGCGGGTGAGGGCTATCGGCAGGCGCTGGGCGCGCACGCGGTGGGCCTGCGCTCACAGAAGACGCTGACCGTGCACGGCCGGGACGTGGGCGGCCTGCTGCCGCTCCTGGACGGCGACGCGGTGCACGCGTGGGCCGATCAGGTGCTCGCGCCGCTGCGCGCGCACGACGCGGGCGGTCGGGGCGACCTGATCGTCTCGCTGCGCGCGTGGCTGGCTCGGCACGGGCAGTGGGACGCGGCGGCGGGAGATCTGGGCGTGCACCGCCACACGCTGCGCTATCGCATCCGCCGGGTCGAGGAGATCCTCGGCCGCACCCTGGACGATCCGGACACCCGCGCGGAACTGTGGTTCGCGCTGCGCGACACGACCGGCACGGCCGAGGACAAGTCGTAGCACCGGCGGGCCGGGATTGGCCGGCATGGACAAAAACCCGTCCGCCCGATCGACGTACCGTGGACGACACCGGGATCATCAGCGCCCGTTGACGGAGAAGGAGCAGCAGTGACCACCACCCACGCGTTCTGGCTGGCGGGCCGCCAGGCCACCGGCGAGTCGACCTTCGACGTCACCAACTCGTACGACGGCCGGCTGGTCGGCCGGGTCTCCGAGCCCACCGACGCGCAGGTCGAGGAGGCCGTCGCCGCCGCCCACGCGAGCGCGCACGAGTTCGCCGCGCTGCCCGCGTACCGCCGCGCCGCGGCCCTGGACCACGTCGCCCGGCGCCTGGGTGAGCGCACCGAGGAGATCGCCCGGCTGATCACCGCCGAGAACGGCAAGCCGATCAAGTGGGCGCGCGGCGAGGTCGGCCGCGCGGTATCGGTGTTCCGCTGGGCCGCCGAGGAGGCCCGCCGGTTCAACGGCGAGGGCATGCGCCTCGACACCGACGCGGGCGGCACCGGCCGCTACGCACTGGTCCGGCGGATCCCCAAGGGTGTGGTGCTCGGCATCGCGCCGTTCAACTTCCCGCTCAACCTGGTCGCGCACAAGGTCGCCCCCGCGATCGCGGTCGGCGCGCCGATCATCCTCAAGCCGGCGCCGGCCACCCCGCTGTCCGCGCTGGTCCTGGGCGAGATCCTGGCCGAGACCGACCTGCCGGCCGGCAGCTGGAGCGTGCTGCCGGTGCCCAACGACCGGATGCCGGCCCTGGTCAAGGACGAGCGGCTGCCGGTCATCTCGTTCACCGGCTCGGGCCCGGTGGGCTGGAGCATCATGGACTCGGTCCCGCGCAAGCACGTGACCCTGGAGCTGGGCGGCAACGCCGCCGCCGTCGTGCTCGCCGACTGGTCCTCCGAGGCCGACCTGGAGTGGGCCGCGCAGCGGATCGCGACGTTCTCCAACTACCAGGGCGGCCAGTCCTGCATCTCGGTGCAGCGGGTGATCGCCGACACGAGCGTGTACGACCGCCTGGTGGAGAAGGTCGTGGCCAAGGTCGCCGCGCAGGTCACCGGCGACCCCGAGGACGACGCGGTCGACGTCGGCCCGCTGGTCAGCGTGGCCGCCGCCGAGCGGGTGCAGGCGTGGGTGGACGAGGCCGTACAGGCCGGCGCCAAGGTGCTCACCGGCGGCATCCGCGACGGCGCGAACTACGCGCCGACCGTGCTCAGCGAGGTCCCGGCGGGCGTCACCATCGCCTGCGAGGAGGTCTTCGGCCCGGTGCTCACGCTGACCCGGGTGGACGGCACCGACGCCGCCTTCGCCGCGGTCAACGACTCCGAGTTCGGCCTCCAGGCCGGCGTGTTCACGCACGACATCCAGACCGCCTTCCGGGCCCAGCGCGAACTGGAGGTGGGCGGCGTGATCATCGGCGACGCCCCGTCCTACCGCGCCGATCAGATGCCGTACGGCGGCGCCAAGAACTCCGGCGTCGGCCGCGAGGGCGTCACCTACGCGATGACCGACTTCACGTACGAGCGCGTGATGGTCCTCACCGGCCTCGACCTGTAGGCCCCACCGACGAAGGGCCCGGCCACCTGGGGTGGTGTCGCCGGGCCCTTTCGCACGCCTGGGAATAATGCAGCGCATGCCTGGGATCAATGCAGCGCACGCCTGGGATCAATGCAGCGCATGCCTGGGACCAATGCAGCGCATGCCTCGGATCAACGCCGCGCATGTCTTGGCGTCGGCGGTGGCATAGCTCTGGACAAAACCCCGTTACCCGGCATTCAGTGGACGTGCACGGGCAGGTAACACCGGCCGGTAACAACGTCGGTTCCGCTGCGAGTCCGCGAGGAGTCCGCCATGCCCCCTGTCAGCGAACGCGAAGCGCGCAAGGTCGCCGAGGAAGCGCGACAGCAGGACTGGGACAAGCCCAGTTTCGCCAAGGAGTTGTTCCTCGGCCGGTTTCGGCTCGACCTGGTCCACCCGCACCCCGAGGCGGACGCGGAGGAGATCCGCCGGGGGGAGGACTTCCTCGCGGTGCTGCGCGAGTTCCTGACCACCCGGGTGGACGCGACCGTGATCGAGCGCGACGCGCAAATTCCGGACGAGGTGATCAAGGGCCTCGCCGAGATCGGCGCGCTCGGGATGAAGGTCGACACCGAGTACGGCGGCCTCGGCCTGAGCCAGCTGTACTACAACAAGGCGCTGGTCCTGGTCGGTTCGGTCAACGCCGCGCTCGGCGCGCTGCTGTCCGCGCACCAGTCGATCGGGGTGCCGCAGCCGGTCAAGCTGTTCGGCACCGACGACCAGAAGCGCGAGTTCCTGCCGCGCTGCGTGCGCGAGGTCAGCGCGTTCCTGCTCACCGAGCCCGACGTCGGCTCCGACCCGGCCCGACTGGCCACCTCCGCGGTGCCCACCGAGGACGGCGACGCGTACATCCTCGACGGGGTGAAGTTGTGGACCACGAACGGCGTGGTCGCCGGACTTCTGGTGGTGATGGCCCGGGTGCCCAAGGCCGAGGGCCGGCGCGGCGGGATCACCGCGTTCGTCGTGGACGCCGACAGCCCCGGGATCACCGTGGAGAACCGCAACGCCTTCATGGGCCTGCGCGGCATCGAGAACGGCGTCACCCGCTTCCACCGGGTCCGGGTGCCCGCGGCGAACCGGATCGGCGCCGAGGGCGCGGGCCTGAAGATCGCGCTGACCACGCTCAACACCGGCCGGCTCTCGCTGCCCGCGATGTGCGCCGGCGCCGCCAAGTGGTCGCTGAAGGTCGCGCGCGAATGGGCGGGCGAGCGCGAGCAGTGGGGCCGCCCGATCGCCGCACACGAGGCGGTCGCGGGCAAGATCGCCTACATCGCGGCCAACGCCTTCGCGCTGGAGGCGGTCCTGGAGCTGACCGCCCGGATGGCCGACGAGGGCCGGCGCGACATCCGGATCGAGGCGGCGCTGGCCAAGCTGTACTCCTCCGAGGTGGGCTGGCTGGTCAGCGACGAACTGGTGCAGATCCGGGGCGGACGCGGCTACGAGACCGCCGCCTCGCTGCGCGCCCGCGGCGAACGCGGAGTGCCGGCCGAGCAGATGTTGCGCGACATGCGGATCAACCGGATCTTCGAGGGCTCCACCGAGATCATGCACCTGCTGATCGCCCGCGAGGCGGTGGACGCCCACCTGGCCGTGGCCGGCGACATCATCGACCCCGACGCGGACCTCAAGGCCAAGGGCAAGGCCGCCGCCGACGCGGGCGTCTTCTACGCCAAGTGGCTGCCCAAACTGGTCGCGGGCAAGGGGCAGGTGCCCACGTCGTACCGCGAGTTCGCCCCCGCCGGGCTGCCGAGCCTGGCCGCGCACCTGCGCTTCGTCGAGCGCACCTCGCGCCGGCTGGCCCGCTCGACCTTCTACGGCATGGCCCGCTGGCAGGGCGCGATGGAGCGCAAGCAGGGCTTCCTCGGCCGGATCGTCGACATCGGCGCCGAACTGTTCGCGATGAGCGCGGTGTGCGTGCGCGCCGACATGCTGCGCCGCCACGACGCCGAGCAGGGCCGGGCCGCGTACGAGCTGGCCGACCTGTTCTGCCGGCAGGCGCAGATCCGGGTGGACGAGCTGTTCGGCCGGTTGTGGACCAACACCGACACGCTGGACGGGCGAGCCGTCGAGGGTGTGTTGGCGGGCCGCTACCTGTGGCTGGAGGAGGGTGTGCTCGACGTCTCCACCGAGGGCCCCTGGATCGCCGACGCGACGCCGGGACCGTCCAAGGTGGAGAACGTGCACCGACCCGTCGGCTGAGCCACGCGCGGGGGCCGGCGGGCGGGTACCGCGGGCCCCCGCGCGCCGACTCGCGCCGTCCGGGGCGGTCGCCGCGGGCAATCGGCCGACCTGTGCTCGGCGCCCCGCCGGCGCGGGCCACAATGGACGGATGGACTCCCTGGCCGATCCGTACGCGCCCTTCGCCGCCCCCGACCAGCCGCCCGGCCGACGGGACGTCGTCCTGCTCGGTTCCACCGGGTCGATCGGCACCCAGACCATCGACGTGGTGCGCGCCCACCCCGAGCTGTTCCGCATCGTCGGCCTGTCCGCCGGTGGCGGCCGGGTCGACGAACTGGCCCGGCAGGCGCTCGAACTCGGGGTCGAGGTGGTCGCGGTGGCCAAGGCGTCCGCCGCGCAGGACCTGCAACTGGCCTTCTACGCCGAGGCGCAGCGCCGCGGCTACGCCAAGGGGCAGTACAAGCTGCCGCGCATCCTGGCCGGCCCCACCGCCGCCACCGAACTCGCCGAACACCCGTGCGACGTGGTGCTCAACGGCATCACCGGCTCGATCGGCCTGGCCCCCACGCTGGCCGCGCTGACCGCAGGACGCACCCTCGCGCTGGCCAACAAGGAGTCGCTGATCGTCGGCGGCCCGCTGGTCAAGGCGATCGCCAAGCCCGGCCAGATCGTCCCCGTCGACTCCGAGCACTCCGCGCTGATCCAGGCGCTGCGCGGCGGCCGGGCCGATCAGGTCAAGCGGCTCGTGGTCACCGCCAGCGGCGGCCCGTTCCGCGGTCGCACCCGCGCCGACCTCGTCGACGTCACCCCCGCGCAGGCCGCGGCACACCCCACCTGGGACATGGGCCCGGTGATCACGATCAACTCGGCGACCCTGGTCAACAAGGGGCTGGAGGTGATCGAGGCGCACCTGCTCTACGACATCCCCTTCGACCGGATCGACGTGGTGGTCCACCCGCAGTCGATCGTGCACTCGATGGTGGAGTTCACCGACGGCTCGACGCTGGCCCAGGCGTCCCCGCCGGACATGCGGCTGCCGATCGCGCTCGGCCTGTCCTGGCCCGACCGCGTGCCCGACGCGGCGGCCGGCTGCGACTGGACCAAGGCGGCCACGTGGGAGTTCTTCCCGCTCGACCACGAGGCCTTCCCGGCGGTCGAGCTCGCGTGCGCCGCGGGCCGCGCCGGCGGCACCGCGCCGGCGGTGTTCAACGCGGCCAACGAAGAGTGTGTGGACGCGTTCGTCGCGGGACACCTGGGGTTCAACGGCATCACCGACACCGTCGCCGCCGTGGTGAGCGAGCATGATGTACGTGGGGACGGCAACCGGTTGACACTGGAGGACGTCCTCGACGCGGAGGACTGGGCGCGCCGACGGGCACGCGAGATCATCGCCCACGGAGGAGAACCCCGTTGACCCTGTTCATGACGATCCTCGGCATCGTCGTCTTTGTCGTGGGCCTGCTGTTCTCCATCGCCTGGCACGAGGCGGGCCACCTGGTCACGGGCAAGATGTTCGGCGTCCGGGTGCCGCAGTACATGGTCGGCTTCGGCAAGACGTTGTGGTCGAAGAAGATCGGCGAGACCGAATACGGCCTCAAGGCGATCCCGGCCGGCGGCTACTGCCGGCTGATCGGGATGTTCCCGCCCGACGCGTCGGGCAAGGTCCAGGCCCGCAGCACCTCGCCGTGGCGCAGCATGATCGAGGATGCCCGGGAGGCGTCCTACGAGGAGGTCGGTCCCGGCGACGAGGACCGGATGTTCTACCAGCGCAAGCCGTGGCAGCGCACGATCATCATGCTCGCGGGCCCGTTCATGAACCTGATCCTGGCCATCGGGCTGCTCGCGGTGTACCTGATGGGCTTCGGGATCAACAAGACCACCTCGACGGTGAGCACCGTCTCCGAGTGTGTGGTCAGCGCCGACGCGAAGACCGACAAGTGCCCCGAGGGTGCCAAGGCGGCACCCGGCAAGGCGGCGGGTCTGCTGCCGGGCGACCGCATCGTCTCGTTCAACGGGCAGAAGATCGGCGACTACGACAAGCTCCAGGGCCTGATCCGCAAGTCGTCCGGCGAGGTCACCCTCGTGGTCGACCGCAAGGGCCGGCAGCTGACCCTCAAGCCGGTGCTCGAACAGAACAAGATGATCAAGATCGACGGCGACGGGCGGGCCGTGCCCAATCAGTACGTCACCACCGGCTTCCTGGGCATCAGCCCCGCGACCGGGATCCAGCGCCAGAGCGCCGCCGAGTCCGTCGAATTCACCGGTGACATCGTCAAGAACGCCTTCCACGGCCTGCTGCGCATCCCGCAGAAGGTCCCCGCCCTGTGGGGCGCGGCCTTCCAGGGCGACAAGCGCGACCAGGATTCCCCGGTCGGCGTGGTCGGCGCGGCCCGGGTCGGCGGCGAGGTCGCCGCCCTGGACGTGCCCCCGTCCCAGCGGGTCGGCCTGATGATCTTCATCATCGCCGGCTTCAACGTGTCGCTGTTCCTGTTCAACATGCTGCCGCTGCTCCCGCTCGACGGGGGCCATGTGATCGGCGCGTGGTGGGAGTCGATCCGTCGCCGGATCGCGAGCCTGCGCAAGCGTCCGGACCCGGGCCCGTTCGACGTGGCCCGGCTGATGCCGGTCGCCTACGTCGTGGCCTCGATCTTCATCGCCTTCACCGTCCTGGTGTTGATCGCCGACCTGATCAACCCCGTGAAGGTCACCTAGGTCCTCGCGGAGAACGCGCCCGTATCCCGACCGGGCCGGCCCACCGTGTGTCGATCAGGCAACAGGTGGGACGGCACAGGGGTACGGGCGCGTCCGTACCGGTGGGCGGTGGCGTAGCGTTGACGACGACCTACCCGCCGAACCCACGGGACTCAAGCGAACATGACCGCGATCCAGCTCGGAATGCCGTCCGTACCTGCCCGGCCCCTCACGCCGCGCCGCAAGTCACGGCAGATCATGGTCGGCAACGTGGCCGTCGGCGGAGACGCCCCGGTGTCGGTGCAGTCCATGACCACCACCCTGACCTCCGACGTCAACGCCACGCTTCAGCAGATCGCCGAGCTGACCGCGTCCGGCTGTCAGATCGTCCGGGTCGCGGTCCCCTCGCAGGACGACGCCGACGCGCTGCCCGCGATCGCGCGCAAGTCGCAGATCCCGGTGATCGCGGACATCCACTTCCAGCCGAAGTACGTCTTCGCCGCGATCGACGCCGGTTGTGCCGCGGTGCGGGTGAATCCGGGCAACATCAAGCAGTTCGACGACAAGATCGCCGAGATCGCCAAGGCGGCCTCCGCGGCCGGCACCCCGATCCGGATCGGCGTCAACGCCGGATCGCTGGACAAGCGACTGCTCGCCAAGCACGGCAGGGCCACCCCCGAGGCGCTGGTGGAGTCCGCGCTGTGGGAGTGCTCGCTGTTCGAGGAGCACGACTTCCGCGACATCAAGATCTCGGTCAAGCACAACGACCCGGTCGTGATGATCGAGGCCTACCGGCTGCTCGCCGAGCGCTGCGAATACCCGCTGCACCTGGGCGTCACCGAGGCCGGGCCCGCCTTCCAGGGCACGATCAAGTCTGCGGTCGCGTTCGGCGCGCTGCTGTCGCAGGGCATCGGCGACACCATCCGGGTCTCGCTGTCCGCCCCGCCGGTCGAGGAGATCAAGGTCGGCAACCAGATCCTGGAGTCGCTCGGACTGCGGCAGCGCGGCCTGGAGATCGTCTCCTGCCCGTCCTGCGGCCGGGCCCAGGTCGACGTGTACAAGCTCGCGGAGGAGGTCACCGCGGGCCTGGACGGGCTCAAGGTGCCGCTGCGGGTGGCCGTGATGGGCTGCGTCGTCAACGGCCCCGGCGAGGCCCGCGAGGCGGACCTGGGCGTGGCGTCCGGCAACGGCAAGGGGCAGATCTTCGTCAAGGGCGAGGTGATCAAGACCGTGCCCGAGTCGAAGATCGTCGAGACGCTGATCGACGAGGCGCTCAAGCTGGCCGAGCAGATGCAGGCCGACGGTGTGATCAGCGGCGAGCCGATCGTCGACATCGCCTGAGCCGGTCGCCCGAGCCGGTCGCCGGGCGGGGCGTCGCCGGGGGCGGATTTTCGGCCGGCGTGCGATCCGGCCGCGGTCGGTTCGATCCGGTCGGGTCCACCCCCGTCCGCCCCGGTTCGAGCCCGACCGGATCAATCGACTCGCCCACGCGAGTGACATATCGTTGATGCGCCCCGACCCCAGGTAATCGACCCCGATCATCGAGACACATGATCGGGGCGTCGCCCCCGGGGGAGGGGCGTCGCGCGTGGGACGCATCGTCGTGGCCGTAGTGGCCGTCGCCGCCATGATCGCGGGCACCGCCGCGGGACCCGCGAGCGGTCCCGACACGGCGCACCCGGCCGTCGGGAGCACGCCCGGCGTCGTGTGGGGCGGTTGCCCCGACGACGTCGCCGAACCGGGACTGCGCTGCGGCACGCTGGCCGTGCCCGTCGACCACGCGCGCCCCGACGGGCCCACCACCACGCTGGGCCTGTCGCTCGCGGCGGCGACCGGCGGGCGGGCCCGGCGCGGCACGATCGTGGTCAACCCCGGCGGACCGGGCGGCGGCGGGATGTGGTTGGCCGGGCTGGTCCGCCGCGCCCTGCCCGAACGGGTGCGGCAGAGCTACGACATCGTCGGCGTCGACCCCCGCGGCAACCACCACAGCGACCCGATCTCGTGCGTCGACGCGAGCTTCGACCGGGCGCCCAGGCCCGATCCGGTGCCGGCCACGGCGCGGGACGAGGAACGGCTGGTCGAGCGCGCCCGCACCTATGCCGGCGGCTGCGCCGAGCGCGCCGGCCGGCTCCTGCCGCACCTGGGCACCCTGGAGAACGCCCGCGACCTGGACCTGGTCCGCGCCGCGCTCGGCCGGCCGAAACTCTCCTTCATCGGCTGGTCCTACGGCACCTATCTGGGCGCGGTCTACGGGCAGTTGTTCCCCGAGCGGGTCGACCGGATGATCCTGGACAGCATCGTCGACCCGCGCCCCGACCAGGTCTGGTACGGCTCCAACCTGCGTCAGGACGTCGCCTTCCAGGGCCGTTGGCGCGACTTCCTCGACGCCTTTGGCGCCGACCTGGACCCGATCTTCACGCGTGTGCTCGCCGCCGCCCGAACCCGCCCCCTCGCCGACGCGGTCGGCCCGGCCGAGCTCTACGACCTCGCCACCCGGACCCTGTACGGCTCGCAGAACTGGCCCGGCTTCGCCGACGCCCTGCGCGCCTGGGACCGCGGCGACCCGGCCCCGCTCGCCGCGCTGTACACCCCGCCCACCGCGCAGGACGCCAACGGCACCGCGATCTACACCGCCGTCGAGTGCCACGACGGGCCGTGGCCGCGCGACTGGGCGGTGTGGGACCGCGACACGCGCGCCGTGGACGCCACCGCCCCGCTCACCGCCTGGTCCAACACCTGGCTGAACGCGCCCTGTGCGTTCTGGCCGGTGCCCGCCCGGACCCCGACGCGCATCGACGGCCACGACCTGCCGCCGGTGCTGCTCATCCAGGGCACCCGCGATCCGGCGACCCCGCCCGCCGGGGCGAACGCGCTGCACGACGCGCTGCCCTCCTCGCGCCTGATCACCGTGCTCGGCGAAGGCGACCACGGGATCCTCGCGTTCCAGCCCAACGATTGCGTCCTTGCCGCCGCCGCGGCCTACCTGACCGACGGCACGCTTCCGGCGGGCCGCGACACCACCTGTGAGGAATCGTGACCCGCGCCGTCCGCGCCCTCCTGGCCGGCGCGCTCACCGCCGCCGCGCTCACCGCCGCCCCCGCCCCGGCCCGCGCGGGCACCGAGCCGATCATGTGGGGCGACTGCCCGACGGGCACCGCGCCGGGCGAGCGCTGCGGCAGCATCGGCGCGCCGCTCGACCACGCCCGCCCCGACGGCGCCCGGATCCGGGTCGGCGTCTCCCGGGTGCCGGCCACCGGGAGCCGGGCCGAGTACCAGGGCGTCCTGGTGGTCAACTTCGGCGGCCCTGGCGCCTCCTCCGTCGGCTCGATGGCCGCGCTGGCCGGCGGCCTGCCCGAGCGGCTGCGCCGGGCCTACGACCTGATCGGCTTCGACCTGCGCGGGCGCGGCACCAGCACGCGGGTCGTCTGCACCGACCCGGTCACCTTCAGCCGAGGGCCCAGGCCCGATCCGGCCGTGCCCGCCGGTCGCGCCGCGCACCTGGCCGCGACCCGCGCGTTCGCCGACGGCTGCCGGGCCTTTGCGCCCGACCTGCTGCCGCACCTGACCACCCGCGACATCGCCCGCGATCTCGACCTGGTCCGGGCCGCGTTCGGCGCGGAGCGGCTGAGCATCCTGGGCTACTCGTACGGGACCTACCTGGGCGCGGTGTACGGGCAACTGTTCCCTCGGCGGGTGCACCGGATGGTCCTGGACAGCGTGGTGGACCCCACCGAGGTCTGGTACGGGACCGGCTTCCTCCAGGCCCGCGCCTTCTCCGCGCGTCAGCGCGACTGGGCGGCCTGGGCCGCCGACCGCGACGACCGCTACCACCTGGGCACGAGCGCGGCCCGGGTGCTGGCGACCTGGGACGTGCTGCGCGCCCGCCTCGTGGCACGGCCCGCCGACGGAGTCTTCGGCGGCGTCGAACTCGACCAGTTCACGATCGGCTCGCTCTACACCGACCGGGACTGGCCCCGGCTGGCCGGCGCGCTCGCCGACTACGCCTCCGGCGACGGCGCGGCGCTGGTCGCGTCCCGGCGGGCGGCGACCACCGAGGAGGTCAACTTCGAGTCGGTGTTCCAGACCGTCTCCTGCGCGGACGCCCCCTTCCCGGCCGACGAGCGGGTCTTCGACGCGGACATGGTCCGACTCCGGGCCCGCGACGGAGCACTCGGCGCGGCGATCGCCTCGCCCGGAGCGTGCCTGTACCTGCAGACCAACACCGCGCCGCCGACCCGGATCGACGGCGCGGGTCTGCCCGGTGTGCTGCTGATCCAGTCCGTCGGCGACCCGGCCACGCCCTACGAGGGGGCGCTGCGCATGCACGACGCGCTGCCCTCCTCGCGGCTGTTGACCGTGCGCGGCAACGGCAACCACGGGCACTACCTCGTCGACGGCCCGTGCGTGGACGACCGGGCCACGGGGTACCTCGTCGACGGGACCCTGCCCGCGAACGACATCGAGTGCGACGCCGCCGCGCCGGAGGGCCCCGTGACGCGCCGACCGGGGGTGCCGAGGCTGCCGCGCTGACCCGCCCGCCGATCCCCGTACCTCCCGGGCGGCACATACGGCCTGGACCTGCATAGGGTGGTGCCGCAACAACCGGCATTTCCCCAAGGTCCGCCCGATGGCATGGTGAGGCACGTGCTGAGCTCGGTTTCCACCAAGGTCCTGGACGGGACCGACCTGTCCGCCGTCCAGGCGCTGCTCGACCGCGACCCGGTCACCAACGTCTTCGTCGCGTCCCGGGTCCGGCTCGCCGGTGTCGATCCGTGGCGCCTGGGCGGCGAGCTGTGGGGCTACTACGAGGGCGGCCTGCTCACCTCGCTGTGCTACGCGGGGGCGAACCTGGTCCCGGTCGAGGCCGGGCCCGACGCGATACGGTCCTTCGCCGAACGTGCCCGGCGCCAGGGTCGGCGCTGTTCGTCGATCGTCGGCCCCGCCGAGGCGGCGGCCGGTCTGTGGCGGCTGCTCGAACCCGCCTGGGGACCCGCCCGCGACGTACGCCCGGTGCAGCCGCTGATGGTCGCCGGCCGGCCCTCGGCCGAGGTGCCCGCGGATCCGCTGGTGCGCCGGGTGCGGCCGGACGAACTGGATCTGGTGATGCCCGCGTGCGTGTCGATGTTCACCGAGGAGGTCGGGGTCTCGCCCCTGGTCGGCGACGGTGGCACGCTGTATCGCGCACGGGTGTCCGAACTCATCGCCGGCGGCCGTGCGTTCGCCCGGATCGAGGACGGCAGGGTGGTGTTCAAGGCGGAGATCGGCGCGGTCACCCGACACGCGTGCCAGATCCAGGGTGTGTGGGTGGCCCCGGAGCGGCGCGGTGAGGGGCTGTCCGAGATCGGCATGGCAGCGGTGCTGCGGCACGCGCTCGCCGAGGTCGCGCCGGTGGCCAGCCTGTACGTGAACAGCTACAACGGCCCCGCCCGCGCGGCCTATCGGCGGGTCGGCTTCGCCGAGACCGGCGCCTTCATGAGTGTGTTGTTCTGATGCAGCATGAGTGTGTTGTTCCGATGCGGCATGAGTGTGTTGTTCCGATGCGGCGCCGGCGGCTCGTCCCGATGGAGTGCGTGTGCTGATGGAGTGGACGTGCCGGGTCGTCGACCTCGCCGCGTACGCGGACGAGGCGGTCGAGGTACAGGCCCACGCGTTCGGGCTCGCCGACGACGAGATCGCGATCCGGCAGCGGATAATGCGCCGCCACGCGGCCTTCGCCGGGGTGCGCTCGCTCGGCGCGTTCGACGGCGCCGGTCGCCTGGTCGGCTTCGGCTACGGCTATCCGAACCTCACCGACCAGTGGTGGAGCCTGGTGATCGAGCCGCACCTGGCCCGGGAGGGCCATCGGGCCTGGCTGGACGAGTCGTTCGTGGTCGGCGAGTTGCACGTGTTGCCGCGCTGGCAGGGGCACGGCATCGGCCGCACCCTGATCGGCCTGCTGTGCCGGGGCCAGGACCGCTCGCACATCCTGCTCTCCGCGATCGACGAGCAGACCCCGGCGCGCCGGCTCTACCGCGGCTTGGGCTTCGTCGACCTGGCCCGCCCGGTGCTGTTCCCGGGCAACAACCGGCCCTACACCGTGATGGGCGCGATCCTGCCCTTCGCGTGACGCCGCCGCGCGCCGGTCGCCGGGGAGCGGCTCAGGACAGCCACTCCGCGACCGACAGCAGGTCCTCGCCCGCCGGGTCGTCGACCGACAGGCACCACAGGCCCAGCGCCAACGCCTGCACCAGCGCCCACCCGCGCACCCGCTCGGGGTCCAGGTCCAGCGCGTTCGCCAACCACGTCACCCGCCGCCGTACCAGCGCCTGCGGACGCGGCTCGGCGACCACCGTGGCCATCCGGTCCCGGACCAGCGGCCCCAGGTCGAAGGCCCGCTCGCCGAGCATCGGCCGCGGATCGATGGCCAGCCACTTCGCCCGAGTGCCCGCGAGCACGTTGCCGTGGTGGCAGTCGGTGTGCAGCACCACCACCTCCGGCTGCGACGCGGCCAGTTCGGCGCACAGCGCCACCGCCTCGTCGACCAGCGCCTTCGGGCACGGCCCGGCCAGGTCCGCGTAGCGCCGCGGGATCGATTCGCCCCAGTGCCCGGCCCGTTCCGCGACCGGCTCGATCGGGCAGTCGGCGGGCGGGGCCACCCACAACCGGCGGATCACCTCCGCGGCCTCCAGCATCGCCCGGTCCTCCGCCAACGAGCGCAGCGAGACGTCCGGTTGCAGCCGCTCCAGCAACAGCGCGCCGCGCGCCGGATCCGCCTCCAGCAACCGCACCGCGCCCGCGCCGTCCCACAGCGCGAGCGCGGTCGGCTCGTGCGCGGTGTAGCGATCCACGAAGCCCAGCTTGAGCGTGGCCGGCGTGTCGTCCGCCCGGCGGACCAGGAAGGTCAGGCTCAGCGCGCCGCCGGGAATGATCGGCCGCTCCACGGTCAGCCCCCAACGCGCCGCGTACTCCGCGACCGCGTCCGGCAGCCCCGCGAGCCACCCGCGCGCGGCCTCCTCGCCGCACCAGCGCAGCGCGGTCCGCGTCAGCCGTTCCGGTACCTCGACCCGATCGTTCACGTGCGGCCCCCCGCCGTCGCCGTCCCCGAACCACCCTCCTCGGGCACCCCCGGGAAGGGCGTACTCGCCCCCCGCCAGCGCACCCCCCACACCGCGGCCTCGCGCAACCAGCCCGCCGCCTCCGCCCGCAGCGGCGCCCCGGCCGCGGCCACCAGCGCGCCGAGGTGCAGCGCGACCCCGTCCTCCAGGTACACCGCGAGCCGGGTCGCGTCCGCCGGCGTGGCCACCGGGAAGGGCACCGTGTACGCGGGCGCCGCCGGCGGCGCGGTCGCGCCCCGGTCGGCGATCAGCCGGGTGATCGTGTCCCGCCGGGCCCGATGCGCGTCCAGCGCGGTTCGTGCCTGGGTCCGGGCGGCGCCGGTCAGCCGCCCGCCCGCGACGCCGTACCCGTAGACCGCCGCGTGCTCCGCGTCCAGCGCGTCGCGCAGCGCCTTCACCTCGACGGCGGCGGCCCCCGACGGGGCCGGACGCGGCGTACTCACGATGCGCTCCGAAGCAGTTGGGCGTGTCCCGCCAGACACGCCGAGGTGGCGGCCAGTCGGCGGGCGAGATCGGGGGAGACCCGGTCCAGGTCGACCAGTCGCTCGTCCGAGGCCTGCTGCGCCCGGTCGGCGATCGTGGTGGTCGCCGCGGCGAGGTCGTCGGGCGCGGTCCCGGGGGGCGGCGCGGGGTGTGTCGCGCGGCCGGCGAAGGCGGTCAGGTGTTGCCGCAACTCGACCGACAGCGGCCGGATCCGCTCGGCCAACGGGGCGTGTCGCGCGGCCACCGCGTCGTAGTGCGCCAGCAGCGCCCCGGTCGCCGCGTACGCCCGCTCGCGCGCCGCGTCGTCGGCCTTGCGCCGCCCCTGGTCCGAACCCCCGCCGTCGTCGCAACCGGCGACCGCGGCGGCGATCGTCGCCGCGGTCACGGCGCCGAGGACGGCCCGTCGCGTCGGCCCCGCGTCGCGCATGCGTCCCGCTCCTGAACCTCGTCCGTGATGTCCGTGCCGCCTCCGGCCGTGTCGGACGCTACCGCATGGCAGGGACTGTGGAGCCCGCCGGACATCCGGCGGACAACCCGTGTACGCCGGGCGGACGTGCGCGAGATTGCTCCCGGACCGGATAGTGTTGTCCTCCCCCGACCCGCCCTCCGGCGGTCGACGCACCTGAGACAACAGCACACGCAGCCGAGGAGTCACCCGGATGAGCACCACCACGTTGGACCGGCTGCGGGAGTTGCTGGAGCCGGTGGTATCGACCCTGGGCGTGGATCTCGAGGAAGTTTCCCTCACTCCCGCCGGCAAGCGGCGTGTGCTGCGCGTGATGGTGGCCGCCGACGGCGGCGTCGACCTGGACAAGGTCGCCGAGGTCAGCCGCGCGGTCTCCGACGTGCTCGACCCGAGCGACGTGCTCGGCTCGCTGCCCTACCTGCTGGAAGTCACCACCCCCGGCGTGGACCGCCCGCTGACGCTGGAGCGGCACTGGCGCCGCGCGGCCGATCGACTGGTCCTGGTGCAGCTGCACGACGGCGGCACGGTGACCGGCCGGATCGGCGCGAGCGACGCGGAGGGTGTGGAACTGGACGTCGACGGCACACCGCGACGGTTGACCTGGGACGAGGTGGCCAAGGCCGTCGTACAGGTCGAGTTCAACCGCAAGGGCAAGGACTCGGCGACGAACGCCGAGACCGAAGAAGACGACGAGGACGACGACGACACCGGTGTCGAGCACGACACCGACGCGGACGACACCATGGACGAGGAGGCGTAGGACGTGGACATCGACATGAGCGCCCTGCGCGGGCTCGAGCGCGAAAAAGAGATCAAGTTCGACCTCCTGGTCGAGGCCATCGAGTCGGCCCTGTTGATCGCCTACCACCGCACCGAGGGCAGCCTGCCCAAGGCGCGCGTGGAGCTGGACCGGGCAAGCGGTCACGTCACCGTATGGGCGACCGAGACCGACGAGGCCGGTCAGCGCGTGCGCGAGTTCGACGACACCCCGGACGACTTCGGCCGGATCGCGGCGACCACCGCCAAGCAGGTGATCCTGCAGCGGCTGCGCGACGCCGAGGAGGAGATCACGTTCGGCGAGTTCGCCGGCCGTGAGGGCGAGATCGTCGCCGGCGTGGTCCAGCAGGGCAAGGACAACCGCAACGTCCTGGTGGACCTGGGTCGCATCGAGGCGATCCTGCCGCCCCAGGAGCAGGTGCCGGGCGAGCGGTACGCGCACGGCATGCGCCTGCGCTGCTATGTCGTACAGGTGCGGCGTGGGCCCAAGGGGCCGTCCATCACGCTCTCGCGCACCCACCCCAACCTGGTGCGGAGGCTGTTCGCGCTGGAGGTCCCGGAGATCGCCGACGGCAGCGTCGAGATCGCCGCGATCGCCCGCGAGGCCGGCCACCGCTCCAAGATCGCCGTCTACTCCACGCGCGCCGGGCTCAACCCCAAGGGCGCGTGCATCGGGCCGATGGGCGCGCGCGTGCGCGCCGTGATGGCCGAGTTGAACGGCGAGAAGATCGACATCGTCGACTGGTCGGACGACCCCGCGCGGATGGTGGCCAACGCGCTGTCGCCGGCGCGGGTGAGCAAGGTCGAGATCGTGGATCTCGCCGCGCGCTCCGCCCGGGTGACGGTGCCCGACTACCAGCTCTCGCTGGCGATCGGCAAGGAAGGGCAGAATGCCCGACTTGCCGCGCGATTGACCGGATGGCGCATCGACATCCGGCCGGACACCGAGACCACCGATTCGGACGACCGGATCCGGTCGACCGAACCAGGTCGCGGTGAGGAGCGGTAGACTTGAACATGTCTGGTCGCAGGCGTGCCCGAGCATGCCCTCGTACAAGGTCGAAGGAGCGGGAAATCACCGCCACTCCGTGCCGAACGTGCGTAGGTTGTCGGCAGCGTGCGGCCAAGGCCGACCTATTGCGGGTCGTGGCGGTCGAGGGCGTTTGTGCCCCCGATCCCCGCGGCCGAATGCCCGGGCGGGGAGCGCATCTGCACCCCGATCCGGAGTGCCTGGCCCAGGCGGAGCGCCGCAAGGCGTTCGTTCGGGCTTTGCGCGTGCCGGGGCCGCTGGACTCGGCACCACTGCGTGCTTTTTTGAGCGGTGATGGGTTGTCAGAGGTCGGTCGGACAGGTCCAGCGAAGCGGTACCTCGCGAGTCGGAAGTAGGTCGAGATTGCGATGAGCACTCGATGAGTACGCGATGAGTACAGACATGCGGTAGTGACGGTCCGGCGGACGACCAACCCCGGACCAGAAGGAGCGACGTGGCAAAGGTCCGGGTATACGAACTCGCCAAGGAGTTCGGAGTCGAGAGCAAGGTCGTCATGGCCAAGCTCCAAGAACTCGGTGAGTTCGTTCGTTCGGCGTCCTCGACGATCGAGGCGCCGGTTGTTCGCAAATTGACGGAAGCACTCAAGACGGAAGGCGGGCCCGCCCGCCGCGCCCCGCGTCCGCCGGCCTCGTCCGGTGCGTCGCAGGGTGCCCCCTCCCCGCAGGGCGCCTCGCGCCCTGCCCCCGCTCCGGGCCCGCGCCCGGCGGGTGCGCCGACGCCGGGCCCGCGCCCGACGCCGCGCCCGGCCCCCCAGGGCAGCACCGCCCCGCCCGTGGTGCCGGCCGTGCCGGCCGCGGAGGCGGCTCCGGCCGCCCCGCGTCAGGCGGAGCGTCCCGCGGCACAGTCGGGTCCGCGTCCGGGCGGCGCGCCCGCTCCGGGTCCGCGTCCGGCCGCACGTCCCGCCGAGCGCGGTCCGGCCGAGCGTGGCCAGGGCGACCGCGGTCCCGCCGAGCGCGGTCCGCGTTCGGACCGTCCGGCCGCGGCCTCCTCGGGTCCGGCGGCGGGCAGCCGTCCGGGTCCGCGTCCGGGTGGTCCCGGTCAGGGCGGCCCCGGTGGTCGTCCCGAGCGCGGTGACCGTCCCGAGCGCGGCGAGCGTTCCTCCGGTCCGCGTACCGGCGGCGCACCGTCCGCCGGTGGCCCGCGTGCCGGTGGTCCCGGTCAGGGCGGTGCCCCCCGCCCGGGTGGCGCGCGTCCGGCCGGCCCGCGTCCGGGCAACAACCCCTTCACCTCGGGCAGCACCGGTATGCCGCGGCCGCAGGCCGCCGGCGGCGGTCGCCCCACCCCGGGCGGCATGCCGCCGCGCCCGCAGGGTCCTGCGGCCGCCGGCCCGCGTCCGGGTGGCTCGGGTGGTCCCGCGGGTCCGCGTCCGGGTGGTAGCGCAGGCCCCGGTGGCCCGCGTCCGAACCCGGGCATGATGCCCAACCGTCCGGCGCCCGCGCGTGGCCCGGGTGGTCCCGGCCGTCCGGGCGGTGCGCCCGGTCGTCCCGGTCCCGGTGGCGGCGGCGGTCGTCCGGCGGGTGCCGGCGGCGGTGGCGGTCGTCCCGGTGGTGGCGGTGGCGGCTTCGGCGGTCCCCGTCCCGGCGGTGGCGGCGGCGGCGCTCCGGGTCGTCCCGGTGGCGGCGGCGGCTTCGCCGGTCGTCCCGGCGGCGGCGGTCGTGGCGGCCCGGGTGGTCGCGGCGGCACGCAGGGCGCGTTCGGTCGTCCCGGTGGGCGTCCGGGCCGCGCGCGCAAGTCGAAGCGTCAGCGTCGTCAAGAGTTCGACCAGATGCAGGCTCCGTCCGCCGGTGGCGTGATGGCTCCTCGCGGCAACGGGCGCGTCGTCCGGATGTCGCGCGGTGCCTCGCTCACCGACTTCGCGGAGAAGATCAACGCGAACCCGGCCGCACTGGTCCAGATCATGTTCAACCTGGGCTCGATGCTGACCGCGACGCAGTCGGTGAGCGACGACGAGCTGCAGACCCTCGGGGCCGAGCTCGACTTCGTGATCCAGATCGTCTCCCCGGAGGAGGAGGACCGCGAGCTGCTCGAGTCCTTCGACCTCGAATGGGGCGAGGACGAGGGCGACGAGGACGACCTCGAGGCGCGTCCGCCGGTAGTCACCGTCATGGGTCACGTCGACCACGGCAAGACCCGCCTGCTCGACGCGATCCGCAAGACGAACGTGATCGCGGGCGAGGCCGGTGGCATCACCCAGCACATCGGTGCCTACCAGGTCGCGACCACGGTCAACGACGTCGACCGCAAGATCACCCTGATCGACACCCCCGGTCACGAGGCGTTCACCGCCATGCGTGCCCGCGGCGCCAAGTCGACGGACATCGCGATCCTCGTGGTCGCGGCGGACGACGGCGTGAAGCCGCAGACGATCGAGGCGCTCAACCACGCGCAGGCCGCGGGCGTGCCGATCGTGGTGGCGGTCAACAAGATCGACAAGGAGGGCGCGGACCCGACCAAGGTGCGCGGCCAGCTCACCGAGTACGGGCTCGTGGCCGAGGAGTACGGCGGCGACACGATGTTCGTCGACATCTCGGCGAAGCAGGGCATGGGCATCGACGACCTGCTCGAAGCGGTCGTGCTGACCGCCGACGCGGCGCTGGAGCTCACCGCCAACCCGCACCAGGAGGCCCAGGGCATCGCGATCGAGGGTCACCTCGACAAGGGCCGCGGCCCCGTCGCCACCGTCCTGGTCCAGCGCGGCACGCTGCACATCGGCGACGCCATCGTGGTCGGCGAGGCCTACGGCCGCGTCCGCGCGATGATCGACGAGAACGGCAACAACCTCACCGAGGCCACGCCGTCGCGTCCGGTCATGGTGCTCGGCCTGACCTCGGTGCCCGGCGCCGGTGACAACTTCCTCGTGGTCGAGGAAGAGCGCACCGCGCGGCAGATCGCCGAGAAGCGGGCGGCCCGGGAGCGCAACGCGGTCCTGGCCCGACGGTCGAAGCGGGTCTCGCTGGAGGACCTGGACAAGGCCCTCAAGGCCGGCGAGATGCAGCAGCTCAACCTCATCCTCAAGGGCGACGGCTCCGGTTCGGTGGAGGCGTTGGAGGACGCGCTGCTCAACCTGGACGTCGGCGAAGAGGTCGAGCTGCGGATCATCGACCGCGGCGTCGGTGCCATCACCGAGTCCAACGTCACCCTGGCGATGGCCTCGGACGCGATCATCATCGGCTTCAACGTCCGGCCGGAGGGCCGGGCGCGGACGATGGCCGACCGCGAGGGCGTCGACATCCGCTTCTACTCGGTGATCTACCAGGCCATCGAGGAGATCGAGGCCGCGCTCAAGGGCATGCTCAAGCCCGAGTTCGAAGAGGTCCAGCTGGGCACGGCGCAGATCCGCGCGGTGTTCCGCTCCTCCAAGCTCGGCAACATCGCGGGCTGCATGGTCACCGGCGGGACGATCAAGCGCAACACCAAGGCGCGGATCATCCGGCAGGGGGCCGTGGTCGCCGACAACCTCAACGTCGAGGGCCTGCGCCGCGAGAAGGACGACGTCACCGAGGTCCGCGAGGGCTTCGAGTGCGGTATCAACCTCGGTTCGTTCAACGACATCAAGGTCGAGGACATCATCGAGACGTTCGAGATGCGGGAGAAGCCGCGAGGCTGATCCGGTAGGGCGTTCGAGCGCCTCCGGCCGCCGATCCGGTGGTCGAAGGCGCTCGAACCCGCCGAGACGAGGCGGCGGATCCGCCCGGTGCACACCGGGCGGATCCGCCGTGTCGCGAAGCAGTGTGGTGGTATCCGGGCCGCGACGTGCGTGCCCGGCTCTTTTCGTCGGCGGCCCCGGTGGGCCCCGACCCGAGGCCTCCCGGGCCGGCCAGGCCCGTCGCCTATGTTTGTGGGAACGATCAGCCTCGATGTGTTGTTCGGCGATGTGCACTCGTTGAAGCAAAAACGATCTTTGATCCGCCCCATCCTGGCGGACCTTCAGCGCAAGAATGCCGTTGCCGCCGCCGAGGTGGAGCATCAGGATTTGCACCGGCGCAGCGTGATCGGGGTCGCGGTGGTCTCCGCGACCGTCGAGCGGTGCGCCGAGGTGTTGGACAGCTGCGAGCGGCTCGTCGCGGGCCGGCCCGAGTTGGATCTGCTCTCCGCACGCCGCAGGGTGTACGGGGACGACGACTGACGGACCGGCGGCGACGGCGGTCGCGGTCGCCGTGGCCGCGGCCCCGGTCGCGGCCACGGCCGTGGTCGTCGCAGTCGCAGGGAAGAAGAACGAGAGCGGCTCCCGCGCCCGGTGATCCCGGGCGCGGGGGACCCCGCCGAAATGCCGAGCAATCGCAGGAGGATCAGTGGCCGACACCGCGCGGGCGCGCAAACTCGCGGACCGCATCCAGGTCGTGGTCGCGGAGACCTTGGAGCGCCGGATCAAGGACCCCCGTCTGGGGTTCGTGACGATCACCGCCGCACGAGTGACGGGTGACCTCCGTGAGGCGACCGTCTTCTACACGGTCTACGGCGACGAGACCGAGCGCGCGGCGACCGCCGCCGCGCTGGAGAGCGCCAAGGGCGTGCTCCGCAGCGAGGTGGGCCGGCAGACCGGCGTGCGCCACACCCCGTCGCTGACGTTCGTCGCCGACGCCCTTCCGGACAGCGCCAAACTCATCGACGATCTCCTCGCCCGGGCGCAGCAGGCCGATGCGGCGGTACGCTCAACCGCCGCGGGCGCCGGCTACGCCGGTGACGCGGACCCCTATCGGACCCCGGCCGCGGACGACGCCGACGACTCCGACGACGAGTCGACGGCGCAGACCAGGGCGGACACACAGGAGGGCGACCGACCTTGACACCAGGCGTGGCGGCGGACCGGGACTCCGGTCCGGCCGCGGGAGCGAAGCCGCGGACCGGCGGTGGTTCCGACGCGGAGACGAGGCCGCCGACCGCGCCGGGTGCGGCCGACTGGGACGAGGCGGTACGCCTGCTCCTGACGGCCGAGGACATCACCCTGCTGGCCCACGTCAGCCCCGACGGCGACGCGCTGGGTTCGGCGCTCGCCGTCGGGCTCGCGCTGCGCGAGCTGGGGCGGAACGTGCGGGTCTCCTACGGCGACGACCCCCTCGTGGTGCCGTCCTCGTTGGAGTTCCTGCCCGGTCAGGACCTGCTGGTGCCGCACACCGAGGTCCCCGAGGAGCCGGAGCTGGTCGCGGTCTTCGACGCGGCCGGTTCGGCCCGGCTGGGCCTGCTG
Organism: Embleya australiensis; assembly: GCF_051903075.1. Taxonomy (NCBI): domain Bacteria; kingdom Bacillati; phylum Actinomycetota; class Actinomycetes; order Kitasatosporales; family Streptomycetaceae; genus Embleya; species Embleya australiensis. The sequence goes on along the minus strand of NZ_CP182422.1, from coordinate 2,312,737 downwards.
GAAGGCAAGGCCAAGGCGGCCGGGGCGCTCCTGGTGGTCGACCACCACGCCTCCAACACCCGGTTCGGCACCCACCACCTGATCGACATCGACGCGCCCGCCACCGCGGTGCTCGCCGACGAGTTGATCACCCGGCTCGGCGCCACGCTGACCGCCGACATCGCCACCGCGCTGTACACCGGTCTGGTCACCGACACGGGCTCGTTCAAGTACGTGGGGACCACGCCCGAGACGCACACCTTCGCGGCCCGGCTGATGGCCACCGGGATACGGCACGACCTGATCCAGCGGGCGATCTGGGACACCTGCCGGTTCGGCTACCTCAAGGTGCTCGCCGCCGCCCTCGCCGGCGCCCGGCTCGACACCGGCGCGGCCAGCGGTCTGGGCCTGGTCTCCACGGTGATCACCCGCGCCGAGCGGGCCGCGCACGGGATCCGCCTGGACGAGATCGAGGGCGTGATCGACGTGGTCCGCAAGAGCGGCGAGGCCGAGGTCGCGCTGGTGCTCAAGGAGGACGACGACGGCGCGCTGCGCGCCTCCGCGCGGTCCAAGGGCGCGGTGGACCTGGGACGGGTCTGCGGGGCCTTCGGCGGCGGCGGACACGCGTTCGCGGCGGGTTTCACCGCATACGATCCACCGGCCGAGGTGGTGGCCCGGTTCCGGGACCTCCTCGCCGACGCACTACTGCCGGTCGCCCCGGCGCAGGCAACCCCGGGAGACGACGCGTGAAGCGCCGCAACGCAGGACCCCCGCCGCCCGACGGTCTGGTGATCGTGGACAAGCCGGCCGGACTGACCTCGCACGACGTGGTGGGCCGGCTGCGCCGGATCGCCGGCACCCGTCGGGTGGGCCACGCCGGGACGCTGGACCCGATGGCCACCGGCGTCCTGGTGATCGGTGTCGAGAAGGCCACCCGCCTGCTCGGCCACCTCGCGCTCACCGAGAAGGGCTACGACGGCACGATCCGGCTCGGGCAGAACACGGTCACCGACGATGCCGAGGGCGAGGTCACCGACTCGACCCCGGCCGGGCACGTGGACGACGCCGCGATCGCGGCGGGAGTGGCCGGGCTGACCGGGCCGATCATGCAGGTGCCCTCGAAGGTGTCGGCGATCAAGATCGACGGCAAGCGCTCCTACTCGCGGGTGCGGGCCGGCGAGGAGTTCGAGCTGGCCGCCCGCCCGGTCACCGTCTCCGCGTTCGAGGTGCTGGCCACCCGGCGCGAGGGCGAGGCGATCGACCTGGACGTGCGGGTGACCTGCTCGTCCGGCACCTACATCCGGGCGCTGGCCCGCGACCTGGGCGCCGGGCTCGGCGTGGGCGGCCACCTGACGGCGTTGCGGCGCACCAGGGTCGGTCCGTACGGCCTGGACCGGGCTCGCACGCTGGAGGAGCTGGAGGAGTCCTTCGGCGTGTTGCCGATCGCCGACGCGGCGGCGGCGGCCTTCCCGCGCCGCGAGGTGAGCGAGGACGAGGCGCGGGCGGTCTCGCACGGCGGGCGGCTGCCGGCGGACGAGGCGTCGGGGCCGGTGGGCGTGTTCGGGCCGGACGGGACCTTTCTGGCGTTGGTGGAGAACAGCGGGGGCGTGGCCCGGCCGCTTGCGGTGTTCGTGGGCTGAGGTGGTGGGGGCGGCCCGGGGTGATCGTCGCCACGGCGGGGTCGGGGCCGGGTGGGGGCCGGTACGTGGGAGGCTGGACCCGCGACACACCACGGAGAACGAGGAGCGGTTACGGTGCAGCGTTGGCGGGGCTTGGAGGACGTCCCCAGCGATTGGGGACGCTCCGTCGTCACGATCGGGTCCTATGACGGTGTGCATCGCGGACACCGGCGGACGATCGGCCGAGCGGTCGAGATCGGTCGCGAGCGCGGTCTGCCCGTGGTCGTGGTCACGTTCGACCCGCACCCCAGCGAGGTGGTCCGCCCGGGCAGCCATCCGCCGCTGCTGACGCCGCATCATCGGCGCGCGCAGTTGATGGCCGACCTCGGGGTCGCGGCGGTCCTGGTTCTCCCGTTCACCCTCGAATTCTCCCGGCAGAGCGCGGTCGACTTCGTCCGCCAGGTGCTGGTGGACACGCTGCACGCGGCCGTGGTGGTCGAGGGACGCAACTTCCGTTTCGGCCACAAGGCGACGGGCAACGTCGCCCTCTTGGAGGAGTTGGGCGTGGCGAACGACTTCACCGTCGTCGAGCCGGAGCTGTTCGTCTCCGGCGAGGTGACCTTCTCGTCCACCGTGGTCCGGGCCCGGGTCGCCGAGGGCGACGTGGCGGGCGCGGCCGAACTGCTCGGCCGGCCGCACCGGGTCGAGGGTGTGGTGGTGCGCGGGGACCAGCGCGGGCGCGAGCTGGGCTACCCGACGGCCAACCTCGAGGTGCTTCCGTATACGGCGATTCCGGCCGACGGGGTGTACGCGGGGTGGCTGGTGATCGACGGCGAGCGGTTGCCGGCGGCGATCTCGATCGGGACGAACCCCACCTTCGACGGAACGGAGCGCCGGGTCGAGGCGTACGCGCTGGACCGGACCGACCTGGACCTGTACGGGGTGCACGTCGCCGTGGACTTCCTCGAATACCTGCGCGGGACCGTGCGGTTCGAGTCGGTCGACGACCTGCTCGACCAGATGGCGCGGGACGTGAAGCGCGCGCGCGAGTTGATCGACGCCACGGATCTCGACGCCGCGGGCTGAGTGAAGCGACGAGGGCCGCCCCGGAGATGTTCTCCGGGGCGGCCCTCGTGCGTTCAGCCCTGTCGCGGTGGTTGCCAGTCGCCGGGCGGGGGCTGCTGGTAGTACGGCTGTTGGGGCTGTGGTTGTTGCGGGTGCTGCGGCTGTTGCGGTTGGTGTTGGTGTTGTGGGTGCTGTTGCTGCTGTTGGTACGGCTGCTGTTGCGGTTGGCCGTAATAGGGCTGCTGCGGCGGTTGTTGCCGGTACTGCGGTTGCCACTGCTGCTGTTGCTCGCCGGGCTGGGTGCGATGGAAGTCCTCGGCGACCAGCGCGGCGAGTTCGAAGTACGCCTCGCGGGTCTTGGGGCGCATCATGTCGAGGTCCAACTCGGCGCCCGCGGACAGGTGTTCGTCGAAGGGCACGACCACGACCGCGCGGCAGCGGGTCTCGAAGTGGGCGACGATGTCCTCGGTCTTGACCATCTTGCCGGTCTCACGGACTCCGGAGATCACCGTGATGCTGTTGGCCACGAGGTCGGCGTAGCCGTGTGCGACCAGCCAGTCGAGTGTGGTGCTGGCGCTGGTCGCGCCGTCCACGCTGGGCGTGCTGATCACGATCAACTGGTGGGCCAGGTCGAGGACTCCGCGCATCGCGCTGTAGAGCAGGCCGGTGCCGGAGTCGGTCAGGATGATCGGGTACTGCTTGCCGAGCAGGTCGATCACCGAGCGGTAGTCGTCGTCGTTGAACGTGGTCGACACCGCCGGGTCCACGTCGTTGGCCAGGATCTCCAGGCCGCTGGACGACTGTGAGGTGAACCGCCGGATGTCCATGTAACTGTGCACGTGGGCCATCGAGTTGACCAGGTCGCGAATGGTCGCGCCGGTCTCCCGGCGGACCCGGCGGCCGAGGGTGCCGGCGTCCGGGTTGGCGTCGATCGCGATCACCCTGTCCTGGCGCTCGGTGGCAAGCGTCGAGCCGAGGGCGGTGGTGGTCGTGGTCTTGCCGACGCCGCCCTTGAGGCTGATCACCGCGATCCGGTAGCAGCCCAGGACGGGTGTGCGGATGCGTTCGAGGCGTTCGGCGCGGCGGGCGTCGGCGGACTTGCCGCCGAGCCGGAAGCGCGGGGTCTGCCGGCGGGGTTGCGGTTGTTTGCGCAGCAGGCGGTCGCTGGTCAGTTCGACGGCCGCGGTGTAGCCGAGGGGGGCGCCGCCGACGGTGCGGGCCGGGGCGCCGCCGCCGTCGGGGGACCAGGGCTGCTGCTGGGATTGCGGGTTGCCCTGGGGCGGGGTGCCCGGGTGGTAGGGCTGGGGCGCCTCGGGGGGTTGGGCGGCGTACGGGTCGACCGGGTCGGGGTGTTGGGGTGTGGGGTGGTTGGGGTATCCCGGTTGCCCTGGCTGTCCCGGTTGTCCCGGCTGTACTGGCTGTCCCTGTGCTCCCGGTGCCGCCTGGGGGCCGGGGGCGCCGTGTGGAGGGGTGCCCTGGTGGGGCGGTTGGGCCTCGGGGGGCTGGGCGGCTGCGGGGGGTTGGCCGTACGGGGGTTGCTGCGGGGCCGGGGCGCCCTGGGGCGGGGTGCCCTGGGCGTAGGGCGGTTGCGGGTGGCCGGGGTTCGGCTGTCCGTAGGGGGCGCCCTGGGGGTAGTCCGGTCCCTGGGGGCCGGGGGGTGCCTGGCCGTAGGGCGGCTGAACCGGCTGCGCCTGGGCGTACGGGTTGGGGCCGCCCTGTTGCGGATCGGGCTGCGGGTACGGGGCGTGGGCCTGCGGGCCGGGGGCGCCGTGCGGCGGGGTGCCCTGGGCGTAGGGGCCGGGCGCCTGCTGGTACGGGCCGGGGGGCTGGGCGTACGGCGGTTGGCCGCCGTGCTGCTGTTGCTCCGGCGCGGCGGCCTGGTCGTTGCCGCCGCCGAACGCACGGCGCATCCACGAACGTTCGTCGCGCTGCTGCTGCGGGGGCGCGATCGGCGCACCGCTCGGCGGCGGCAGCGGTTGTCCGGTCGGCGGCGGTGCCGAGCCGCCCCAGGCCTCGCCGTGGCCGGGGGCGGAGCCGGTCCAGGCCGGCGGCGGCAGCGGCGAACCCTGCGGGGGCGTCATCGGGCGCGGCGGGGCACCGGTCGGCGGGCCCTGCTGCGGGACGCCGGGCGGTGCGGCCATGTCGTCGGTGACGGGCGGGATCAGCCGGGTCGCCTGATCGGGGGTCGGGGCGCCCTGCTGACCGGGGTAGGGCTGCTGCGGGGCACCCGGGTGCGCCGGGCCCTGGTAGTGCGGGTAGGGCAGCGGCCCGCCCTGGGGCGGGGGCGGCTGCTGGGGCTGTCCGTAGGGCGGGTACGCGCCGGCGGGCTGCTGTTGCGCGGGGGCGGCCGGCGGGGCCGGGGGCTGGGGCTGCTGCGGATGGGCGGCGGCCGGTGGCTGCGGCGTCTCCGGTGCCTCGGGGGCTCGGGGCGGCTGCGCTTCGGCGGCGTGGGGGGCGTACGGGTGTTGGTCGTAACCCTGCGGCGGCTGCGGTGGCGGCGCGGGTGCGTCGGCCGGCTTGGTCGGAGGGGCTTCCGGGGCCGGCGGGGTCGGTCCGTCGGCGGAGAGGCCGGGGATCGGCGTGCCGCCGGCGGGGGTGGTGGGCACGTCGTGCGGGTCGAGCGGCGCGGGCGCGTCCGGGCGGGCTTCCGCCGCCGGGGGCGCGTCGTCGGCGCGATCGGGTGTGGCGTCGGGCTGCGGGGCGGCATCGCCGGGCGGATCGGCGGGCGACTGCTCCGGGGCCGCGGCGTCGGTCGGGCTCGCGTCGCCGGCCTCGGTGTCGGGGCGGGGCGGCTCGATCGGCTCCGGGGCCTCCGGGCTGTCCGGGGCCGCGTCGACCGGAGCGCCGGCGGGACCGGGCTCGGCCGGCTCCGTGGTGGGGCGGCTCGGGTCGTCGGAGGGCGGTACGACCCTGGTCGGGTCGCCGGGTGTGTAGGCCGGGCCGGGGTGGTTCGAGTCGCCGGACGGCGGGACGACGGTGGTGCGGTCGTCGGCCGGGGGAGTGGGTTCGGTCCGGTTTCCGTCGAACGACGGCGGGACGACCATCGTCGGGTCGCCCGGGGTGAAGGTCGGGTCCGGGCGGTTTTGGTCGTGGGAGGGCGGCACGACCGTCGTCCGGTCGTCCGTCGGTACGGGCGCGCCCGGGTGGTCCCGGTCGAGGGACGGGGGCACGACCATCGTCGGGTCGCCGGGGGTGAAGGGCTGATCCGGTCGGTTGTCCTGGGCGGCCGGCGGGGTGGCCGGGCCTTGGCGGTCCTGATCGGTCACCGGCGGCATGACCATGGTCTGGTCGCCGGGGGTGAAGGTCGGGCCGGGGCGGTCCTGCGCGGCGGGCGGTTGGCCGCCGTACGGCAGAGGGGCCGCGGGCTCGTGGGGGGTGTACTGCGGCGGGACGACGGTGGTCGGCTCGCCCGAGCCCGAGCCCGAGCCCGAGCCCGAGCCCGCGCCCGCGCTCGTGCCGAACGCCGGCGGGGCCTGGGGTGCGGGTGCGTCCGTGTCGACGCGGTACGGCGCCGGCGGCGCGGTGTTCGGGTGCGCCGGGCCGGGCCCGGCCGGGCGGTGTGCGCCGTGGTCGACGGCGGCCGGGGGCGCGGGCTCGTGCGTGCGGGCCTCGTGCGCGCGGGGGTCGCCGGCCGGCGGTCGGTGGGTGGGCTCGTGCGGCGGGGTGCCCGTGCCGGGCGGGCCGGCGGGCGGCGCTACCGGTGCGCCGGAGCCGTACGGGCCCGGGGCGCCGGCGGGCGGACCGGCCGGGTGCGCGGCGCCGTGGTCCGCCCCGTACGGCAGCGGCGCGGGCGCGTCCGGCGTGCGTGCCGGCGGTACGAGCGTGGGATCCTCACTGCCGTAGCGGGGCGCCTGGCTCGGCCCCGGTGGTGCGGGCGCACGGATCCCGGACGGGGGTGGCGCGGGCGCGCCGCCGTCCTGGTGGGTGTACCACGAGGGCATGGTGAAGTCGGGTCCCGACCACTCCTCTTCCTCGTCCGCCCCCGCCTCGATGTGTGCGCCGTCCTGCTCGCTGCTCACGGTGTGGTCCTTCCGATCGTCCGGAGGCGGCTCGGCATCAGAGCACACGGCGCCGCCGTCGGCCGTACCCCGACCAGGGTCGAGGTTGCCCCCTACACGAGCCTCACAGCGTAGTCAGCGGCGTCGGCGGTCGTCGCCGGTCCGTCCACTGTTCGCGTCGAGGCGGTGCGCGGAACCGCGCGGTCGGTGTGCCCGGACACCGGGTCAGTCCATCCGGCGCGGCGGCCCGAGCAGGTCGAGTTCGGCCCGAGTGGGCGTCAGCATCACGTACTTGCGCGATTTCCTGGTGCTCCACAGGGTCAGCTCGTCGGCGAGCGTGGGCAGTGCGGCCTCGTCCTCGCCGGGCAGGCTCAGCACGCTCGCGGCCGCCTGCGCCTCCATCGGCGAGACCCGCTGGATGCCGATCAGCCCGACGCCCGCACCTATCCGCTGCCGGGCCTGCGCCGGGTCCAGGAAGGGCAGCAGGGTCAGCGTGGTCTGCCACGCGGCCGGCGCGAGCCGATTGCGCGGCGGCCGGGCGCCGCAGTCGCGGACGACCAGGACCGGGCTGCCGGGGGTGGGGCCCTGCGGGCCGAGCCGACCCACCTGATGCACCGTCACGCACGGCTGCGCGCCGCCCGCGGCCTGGGCCATCGCGGACCACAGCTGCGGACGGCCGGACTCGATCGCCACCCGGGCGCCGATCGCCGCCGCCCGCAACGCGATGATCTGCACCACATACGCGCCGCCGACGAACGCCACCTCCAGTGGCTCGGGCCGGAACAGGCCCAGGACCGCCGGATCACGATCCGCGTCGACCCCGATCACCACGCCGTCGTCGCCCACCGGCAGGCCGAGCGCGGGCAACTGGGCGGCGGTCAGCAGGTGCCGCTCGTGGCGCGGGCCGATCAACCGGGCCAGGCCCCCGCGCCGCGCCGGCCGCGGTGCCGGGGTGCCGGACCCCGGGGTCGGATTCGGCGTCGGCGTCGGCGCGGGGGCCGGATTGCGCCCGTTCGGCGCCCGACGTCGGCCGCGGCCGGTGTTGGTCGTGCTCACAGGTGGATCCTCCCCGTACGCATGCTGATGTGACGCTTCGTCACGACAGGCCGCCGAGCGGCAGCGTGGCCAGCAGGGCCGGCTGCTGCTCCCAGTCGAGCCGGGTCAGCCCGATCCGCTCGGAGCGCGCCCGGCGCTCCAGTTGCCGGGTCACGTCCGCCAGTTCGCTGCCGGAGCGGGCGGCGATCCGTACGTGTGTGGTGAGCGCGGTGGTCCCGCCCACGCCGTGGGTGGCGGTCAGCGCGAAGGTGGTGGCGATCGCCGGGGTCGCGGTCAGCGCGCCCACCAGGTCGGAGGTGCGTCCCTGGGTCAGCTGCGGCCAGCGGTTCGCCCAATAGGTGGTGTGCCACCGGTCGTCGCAGCGCCACGCGCGTTTGGACTCGGTGGTCCGCCGCCCGCCGCGCCCGTACTGGCGCGTGGTGCGGTTCACGCTGCACGAGGTGGCGAGCGCCTGGACCAACTCGGCCGCGTCCAGGGCCCGGGCCTCGAAACCGGCGCCGGTCAGGTTGCCGGCGAGCTGGTTGACCGCGCGCAACAGCGCCCGCTGGGCGCCTTCCTCGCCGCCGCCGCGCGCGGCCACCGCGCCCGCGCACAGCTCGGGTTCGAAGCGCAGCGCGATCCAGGTCAGCCGCAGCGCGGGCACGTCGTGCAGGCCCTGCTCGACGAGTTGCCGGTAGGAGCGGGTGGCCAGTGCCTCCTCGGGCAGGTGGGTGGCCGGCGCCGGCTGGGTGTGCTGGACCACCTGGACCGAGGCCAGCGTCACGTCGTCCACGTCGAGCGTGCTCACGATCGCGGGCAGCGGCAGCGGGCGTTGGGCCCGCGAGGGGCGCAGCGGTTCGTCGCGCGAGGTGACCAGCAGTACGGCGGTGAGGAAGGTGCCGTCGCCGATCAGGCCGATCGAGCGGCGGTCGCGGTCGGTGACCGAGGTGGTGGTCAACCGCGGCGCGCACTCCAATACCGGGACCAGGACCGGGTCCGCGTCGTCCGGCACGGCCGGCATCCGACGCCTGCGGCGGAAGTCGTACACGATCGGCAACCACTGCGCGAGCCACCGGCCGCGCAGCCGCACGAGCGCGGGCACCACCAGCACGATCGCCACCGCGCCCAGACCGATCAGCACCGCGGGGTTGGTGGCCAGGCCGATCGCGACCAGCAGCACGGCGAGTTGGATCAGTACGATCTGCTGGACCAGCACGCCGCCGACCCGGCCCGCGCGCGGATGTACCCGCAGCGAGGCGCGTTGGGGCGGCGTCGGTGGTGACGACCCGTCGGGTGGTGTGGGCGGGCGGGTCTGCCGATGCGTCCCTACCGGCGCGGGTGCGGCCACGTTTGTAGATCCCCCATGTCACGACTTGTCCCCGTACGCCGTCGCCCGAGTGTCACAACGGGTGCGGCACACCGTACGGTACGGGGCCGGGGGTCTGGCCGCGACCCTGCGACCGCGGCGGTGATAGAACCGTCAGCCGGAGCGTTCGGTCGATCACGGGGAGAACGATGGCATCGCGCCGCGAGCAGCTTGAGGCGTACATCTTCGCGCGCCGTCGCATGGTGGCGGCCTTCCTGCAACCCGCGCCCGGCGGTGGCACCGAGGAGAACGCCCCCAAGCCGATGCGGATGGTCACACCCAGCATCGTGGTCGCGATGCTGGTGCTGGCCGGGTTCGGGGTCGTCGGTCTGATCAAGCCCGGGACGCCGCCCGGTTGGAAGGACAAGAGCAGTCTGATCGTGGGCCGCGACTCGGCCAGCCGATACGTCTTCCTCGACGGCAAGCTGCACCCCGTGCTCAACATCGCGTCGGGCCGACTGCTTCTGGACCCGGGCAACTTCAAGGTCAACATGGTGCCGGAGAAGCAGCTCAACAGCGTGAGTCACGGCGCGCCGCTGGGTATTCCGAACGCGCCGGACCGGCTGCCCACGGCCAAGGAGGTCCGGGGGCGCAAGTCCTGGACCGTGTGCGAGCGTCCGGCGATCGGCAAGGACGGCAGGCCCGACCCGGCCGGCGAGCCGCAGCGCAGCGTGTTCATCGGAGCCGCCCCCGCGGACGGGCCGCTCGCCCCCGGGCAGGGGCTGTTCGTCCAGGACCGCAACCAGCGCAAGTACCTCGTCTACCAGGGCAAGCGCTACGCGGTGGAGGCGCCGACCGTGATCGGCGCGCTCAACCTGGTCGGCATACCGGCGCAGCCGATGAGCGACTCGTGGCTGGCCACGCTGATCGACGGCGGGGTGATCGACCACCCGCTGCCGGCCGACTACGGCAAGCCCACCTCGCTGCCGCTGGCTCGGGAGTACAACCGGATCGGCATCGTGCTGCGGGCCGAGGGCGGTGCCCAGCGGCAGAACTACGTGGTCACCAGGGAGGGCGTGATGCCGATCAGCGAGCTGACCGCCGTCCTGCTCACCACGAACCCGAGGGTCAAGGAGGCGTACGGCAACACGACGCCGAACGCGTTCCCGGTGAATATCGGCACGCTCGGCACCGCCGTGGTGCAGGACCGCACCTACGCCGCCGACAAGGGATGGCCGGAGATCCCGCCGACCCCGATGAACCGGATGACCCGCAACGACCTGGAACTGCCGCGCAACGTGGTGTGCAACACCTTCGCCGACGACTGGCGCGGCACCCAGCCCGTGACCACGCAGTCCGCGGGGACCCGGCCGCCGGAGCAACTGGTCGACGGCATGGGCGGAGTGTGGGTCAAGCCCGGCGCGGGGGCGCTGTACCGGGAGGTCACCGGTACACCGGGGGAGGGCGGTCCGATGTATCTGGTCGCCGACTCGGGACTGCGCTACAGCGTGCCGGAGGAGGCGCAGTCCGGCGGTGCGCAGGCGCAGCCCGGGCAGGAGAGCGAGGCGAAGCAGCGCCTGGGGTACAAGGGCGTGGAGGCCAAGGCGTTGCCCCGGGCGTGGTCGGAACTGGTGTCGCGGGGACCGCAGTTGAGTACGGCCGACGCCAAGAAGCCACAGGGTTCCTGAGCCTGGGGGCGGGAGTTGAGGTAGCGTCGTGGGGGTCGTGAGTGGCGACGAACCGACCCGAAAGCACCATTGAAGACCTGCGCATTGCACTGGACCCGCAGGGGTATTCACCGGGTCAAGGTTCCGTAACCTTGCGTAGGGCGTCGCTTGGGTGGCGTCCGGGGTTGCGGTTAGAGTTCCCACGACGTCGCAACGGTGACGTTGGTGCGGGGGCACCCGACACGGGTGACACGAACCTTCCCTCGCGCACGTCTGTCTCATGGGGGATGGTGAAACATGGCAGGTGAAGCGTTCAAGATCACTCCGCAGATGTTGGCGGAGTTGTCGAAGAAGGTTCAGGGTGTCGCGACCGACCTCGAGGCGGCCATCCAGGAGATGAACCGCAAGGTCGACGCGATCGAGGGTCAGTGGCAGGGCGCTGCCAGGAACCAGTTCGACCCGCTGCAGGAGCAGGCCGTACAGAAGGCGCTCGGGGTCAAGCGCGCTCTGGAGGCCATCTCGGGGGCGATGGGCCACAACGCCAACTCGTACGACCAGACCGAGACGACGGTGTCCGGCAACATCTCGAAGTTGATGTTCTGACCGAGGTTCGTTCCGGGATTCGTACCGTCGTCGCCGTGTGCCTGGCCGCCCCCGTCGCCGACGGTCGAGTCCGCTCTCGTGGCGCTCGGGGCGATGCCCCGGTCGTACGCCCGTCATCCGACACTGGGGAGAAAGCATGTCGCAGGTAGTTGTCACTTTCGCTGCGCTCGAACAGGCCGCAGCCGATATTCGCGCCCTCAACGCCCGTCTCGCCGACATGCAGTCGGGTCTGAAGCGGGACATCTCGCCGGTCACCGAGTCGTGGTCCGGTGACGCCCGCGAGGGATACCTCGTCCAGCAGGCGAGCTGGGACCAGAACGCGCAGGGGCTGCAGGACGCGCTCAACGGCATCGCCGACGGCCTGATGCGCGCGGCCGACGCGTACCGCCAGACCGAGGCGTCGAACGCCAAGATGTGGCAGTAGTCGCCGCTTCGGCCCTCGGCGCGGTGCGTCGGCGGCGAAGTGCGTGAGTGCATGTGTGCGCGAAGGTGCGAGTGCGCGGGTGCACGTGTGCGAGTGCATGTGTGTGCGAGTGCGTGCGTGAGTGAGTGACGTGATGTGAGGAGGCGGGCTCGTGCCCGCCTCCTCCCGCGTCCGTCATCGGTCTTACGGGGGCCGGGACGCCCAGAAGACGAACCGCCCGGCCCGGTGGACGGGGATCGGGCGGACGGTGATCCGGAAGGCGAAGGAACCGATGCGACCCGTGCGGCGACGGTGGGCGGCACCCCTTCTGGCACTGGGTCTGGTGCTTCCCGCCGGATCGGTGGGCGCCGCCTCGGCGGACTCTGTGCACCGTGTCCCGGCGGACACCGCGCTGCTCGCGGGGAGCGACTGCCAGTACCCGTCCAAGCCGATGCCCGGCAAGCCGTGGTCGTTGCAACGGGTGTTGCTCGACGAGTTGTGGCAGAAGTCGACCGGCAAGGGCGTCACGGTCGCGGTGATCGACAGCGGGATAGACGACGACAACCCGCAGTTGGCGCCCGCGATCGTGGCCGGCAAGGACTTCTTCAACGACAAGGCGAACGGCACCGACGACACCAACGGCCACGGCACGATGGCCGCGGGCATCATCGCGGCCCGCCCCGGGGATCGGCTCACCCCCAGGCTGGAGACCGGATTCGCCGGGATCGCGCCCGAGGCGATGCTGCTGCCGATCCGGCAGAACGGCGGCGACGACGCGACCAAGGGCAACGAGGACACCCTGGCCCAGGCGATCGACTTCGCGGTGGCGGGGGGTGCCTCGGTGATCAACATCTCGCAGGACACCGTGGGCGGCCAGGCGCCGGGCCCAAAGTTGCAGGACGCGATCCAGCGCGCGCTGGCCAAGCAGGTCGTGGTGGTGGCCGCGGCCGGCAACTCGGGCGACAAGGACAACCTCGACTCGTGGCCCGCGAAGTATCCGGGGGTGCTGGGCGTCGGCGCCGCCGACCGCAACAACGAGCGGGCGCCGTTCTCGCAGAACAAGCCGTACGTGGGCGTGATGGCGCCCGGCGTGGACATGTGGTCGACGGTCCCCAAGGGCGGCCACTGCCGGGGTGACGGCACCTCGTTCGCGACGCCGTACGTGGCGGGCGTCGCGGCGCTGATCCGTTCGGCGCACCCGAACTACACCGCGGCACAGGTGATCACCCTGATCGAACAGACCGCCCAGCGCACCGCCCCGGGCCACGTGGACGGCGTCGGCTGGGGCGTGGTCGACCCCCTGCGCGCCCTCGCCTTCACCGGGATCCCCGGCTCCGTCCCGGTCCCCGACCCCAAGGTCGACCGCAGCACGGAACTGGTCAACGTGGCCCCGCTGGCCCACGGCCCCTCCCGAGCCGACCGCGACCGCCGCAAGGCCTCGGTGATCCTCTTCGTCGCGATCGGCCTCACGATCGTGGTGATCTGCGGCGCAATCGTCATCCGCGACGCCCGAAACCGCCCTTCACCCAGCTGAACCGCGACCGGCCCCGGCCGATCGGGGTTCGGCCGGCCACTGCATGGTGACGACCCGTCGTTCGGGGCGGGCTTCCGAGAATCAGGAAAGAACCTCATCGGACCACCTGGGGAAAAAATGTCAAGCGGCATACCCGATACGAACTTGAGCCGTATCGCCTTTCCCGATCAGTTTCACGAGACCGATCCCGCGCCGCCCGGCTCGCACCCGGCTCCGGCCGGCCCACCGAACCCGCCTCCGGGTGTTCCGCCGATTCAGGACCCCGGCGGCTCGTTCGACGTGCCGGGTCGCACGTACGTGGAAGCGGACCAATTGACCCGACTCGCCGGCACGGCCGAAGGCTTCCAGGGCGAGATTCTGAAGATCAACCAGGACGCCGACGCCACCGCCCAGACCGCGGCGGCCGGGCTGGAGGGCCACGCCATGCAGGCGGCGCTGCGCGAGTTGGCACACGACTGGCCCTTGCAGGCTGCCTCCGCCGCGGCCCAGTTCGGTTTGGCGGCGGAAGCCTTGCGCGCCAACGCCGACCAGTACCGGCATACCGAGCATGTCAACACCAACCTGTTCGGTTCCTGAGGAGAAGCGATGAACCTCGCACAGTTTCGACAGGCCAATCTCGATGGCCTGTCGGCGGCGGTGGCGTATTGGGACGCCCTGGCCGGACGGATGCAAGGCGTTGAACTCCGCCTGGGCACCGAGTTGTCGGGGCCGATCAAGAGCGGTAAGTGGCAGGGGCTTTCCGCCAAGTTCGCCGGCCTGCGCATCGATACGGTGCACAAGCAGTTGACCAACGCCACGCTCGAGAGTCGGGCCGTCGCTTCCGTGCTCAGTGATGTCAACGGCGATCTTCGCAAGCTGCGTGAGGAGTTGCAGGCGATCGAGGCGGAGGCCGCCGCCAAGAAACTCGTGATCGCGCCGGACGGGGCGGTCAGCTGGCCACCGATGCAGGTTGCTCCGGGGCAGCCGGAGGTGAGCAAGGAGGCCGGCGATCGTTACACGGCCGAGCAGCGCTCACATGCCGAGGAAATCGGTCGCCGGATCGCCGACCTGCTGCGTCGAGCCGGCGACGCGGACGAGCGGGGGGCGGCGGCGTTGCGCGCCACGCGCGGCAAGGACGCGACCTTGTTCGACTCGCCCGACGCGCTCGGTGGCGGTGCCGAGGCGGACGCCAAGCGCGCCGCCGACCTGTTCACCCGCCTGTCCTCGCTCGATTCGGGTGATCTCGACCTACTGCGCAACATCATGCAGGCGAACTCCGGAAACCCGAACTTCGCCGAAGCACTGACTCGTTCTATGAAACCCACCGGCCTCTACGATGCCACCGGTCTGATCGCGCAGATGAACGCGCGGATAGCCGCGGGCGACAAGAATGACCCGAGACTCGCGGACCTGAGGCAACTTCAGACCGACTTGGGCAATTCCCTGGCCGCAGCCAGTCCGCGACTGGTCAAGGACCCCGCGTGGATGGCGTCGATGACGGAGGCGGGCCGAAAGCTCGTCCGCGTCGGCGACGGTGACGCGTATCCGGGACGGGCCACGGTCTACGGGTACCAGTTGCTGGGCACGCTGCTGGGCCACGGCACATACGACACCGCCTTTCTGCGACAGACCGCCGATGAGGTGATCGCGTTCGAGAAGGCCGCCGGCAAGCCCTCGATCTGGAGCACGACACTCATTCCGCCGCCGCGTTTCGGCCTGGATCTCTCCCGTCCGGGCAGCGGCTACGATCCGGTGACCGGCGTGCTGACGGCGATGAGTTGGAACCCCGAGGCGGCGAAGGGCTTCTTCGGCGACGGCGGCCCGGCCCGGCTCGACTACCTGTTCAAGGGCCGCAGCCCGATTTCGGACCACATCGGCGGTGGCGGCGAGCCGACGAGCTTCGATGCGCTCGGGAACGCGCTCCAGGCCGCCACGACCGGCCGAATCCCCACCGGCGCGGTGGGGCTCCCCGATTCCCCGATCGCCCCGCACGATGACGTCATGCGGCGTATCGCGGCGGACACGGTCAACTACATCGGGGGCCGGGGAGGGTTGCACGGCGCGGTACCCGGGAGCATGAGCGACAGTATGGCGAACATGCTCGCCGAATATGTGGACGAAACGCATCTCAGCCTCTCGGGCGACCGACTTCATAATTCCCTTTTCGGTAACACGAACGACCTGGTCCGGGCGATGAAGGGGACATCCGGGAATCCGGAAGCCTTCAGATTGCTCTATGATCAGGAACTCAATTACGGCGCGACAAGAATAGCTACCGCCGCCGATCCGGAAGCTGTGAAGGTGGAGGTCAACGCCGGATCCAGGGCCCTGGGCGCGCTCGATGAAATTCGGGCCCAAGTGATCATGGACTATGGCAGCGACTCGGATACCGCGAAGAGTTGGGACAGTAAGTATCTCTACCACACCT
The DNA here is from genome assembly GCF_051903075.1 of Embleya australiensis. Lineage (NCBI taxonomy): Bacteria > Bacillati > Actinomycetota > Actinomycetes > Kitasatosporales > Streptomycetaceae > Embleya > Embleya australiensis. The sequence goes on along the minus strand of NZ_CP182422.1, from coordinate 2,297,121 downwards.
ACGGTGGTGGAGCGAATGCGGTGGCAGGGGTTTTCCTGCCTCCGCAACTCGCCTTTTTGGGAGACTTCGCCCAGCGGAGGGTGAATCTTATTACGGATCACTGGTATGCCGACCGTAGCAGTGAGATCGCCGAGCAGACCTCGATCAACCTGGAGGCCATGCGCAAGGAGAATGCGGATCGATTGAGCGCGGCGCTGAAGGCGTTTGCCGAAAGCTCGCCGGAGCGAGGGGCTCCGGACTTCGATGTGAAGCTTCAGGGCCTGCTCGGGAATTCACAGCTGTACTACGGAAACGGCAGTCACATGGTGCAGCAGGTTTTCGATAAATAGCAGTCGACGGCCCTCTCCGGGGAATTCGAGAAGTTGAAAGGCGCGATAATGTCCGATCGATCTCCTTGGGCGTTTCGGAGTCGGCGATGGATGATCGTTCTTGTGACGTGCGTCTCATTGGCTGCTGTCGGGGTTTTTCTTGGTCGCAGCGATCGGCTGCCGTGGCAGGAGAAGACTTACTCGGCCCCGGAGAAGTTTTGTTTCGATGCGATGTCCGGGGCCGAAGTGGCGCGTTTCATCAGTGGATCGTCCACGGGAAAGCACGGTCGTATCGGGCGCGTGATATCCGTGACCCCGGTCGACCGGGATCACATCGGTACCACCAACTGCTACCTCTCGGTGCCGGTTGCCCGGGGACGTGTACAACCACAAGGCACGCGGCTCACTACATCCCGCGATGACGACCGCGCCGAATTCGATTTCAGGTTGTTCATTGCCGACTCGACGGTGGAAGGTCAGATCGCGGAAGACTTCCCCACCGGCGCCACCCCGCTCGGCGGTGGCATCAGCGGAGCGGTCACCGACAACGAGGCGTGGCTACGGGTGCCGGCGTGTTCGGCGGGCCCCGAGGAGACACGCAAGACAGCGAGGTTCGCCAACATCGGTGCGCGGCGCTCCCAGGATGCTTCGCCCAAGAACATACGGCCGATCCTGGCGTCGATGCTCACCCGTTTGACGAATCGCGGGCTTGAGGCCATGGGCTGCCCGGACCGTATTCCGGAACTTGACATCTCCGCGGGACCGGTGCGCAGAGAGCCGCTTCCGAAGGATGGGCGGTGTCTACCCGTGGACGCGACGGCTCTCGGGATCACGGATACGACGGGGTGGACGGCGGAGAGGTTCGAGACCGCCCTAACCGATGTGTCCTGGTGTGATGTCTTCAATGAGAAGGGTGAACGAGCCCTTCGCCTCACGAGCATGAACGCGGCCTTCGCCTGGCAGTATCCCCTCAACGCCGAACGTCGTCGCACGATCGCGTGGGGCTGCGAGCCCGGAGTGATTCCCGCCGAAAACGCGGCGCCGGTCCATGCGCTCGAACGATTCGATGAACGGCTGCGGCCGCTGCCGGAGTTGAAGGCGGCCATCGTGGCGGCCGCGCCCGAACCGGCATGCGCGGGCGGCGGTGCGGCTTCGGCGAAGTAGGCGGGATTGGGCGCGCCGTCGCGTTCAGCGCCGGTCGTAGGGGCCGCCGCCCGGCGGGTGGTAGGTCGGTGGCGCGGTGGGCCAGGGCCGCGCGGCGGCCTGTTGACGGGCCACGAGTTCGCGGGCTCGGCGGCGGCGCATGGTGACGACGGCGGCGCCGGCGCCGAGGACGACGACGGCCGCGGTGCCGATGAGGATCGGGGCGAGAAGGCTGTCGCCGTCGTCGGACTTGCCGGCGACTGCCGCCGGGGGCGCGGTACTTGCGGCTGGCGCAGTTGCCGCGGGTGGGCCGCTCGACGCGCCGGTGGCTGGCGGCGCACTCGGCTTGTCCCCACGCACGCCGACAAGCGGATTCACATCGGCCGGCCCAGGCGTGTCGGTGGCGGCAAGTGCCTTACGGGGACTCACGGCCCCGTAGCCAAAGGTGTCGGAAGGAACAGGCTCGGTAGGCCGATTGGCAGTATCGATCAGCCGCCGAATAACCTGATTCGCAGTCCAATCCGGATGCACCGACCACACAAGTGCAGCAACGCCGGAAGTGAGGGCTGCAGCGTCACTGGAGCCAACGCTGAGGCAATAGCGTGTCTCGGACGAACAAGCACCGGGAATCTCTTCGCCTGGTGCTGCGAGTGAAATCCATGACCCACGCACGCTATTGCTTGCCGGTTTGCCTTCTCGATTTACTGCGCTAACGGCGAGAACACCCGGATAGGAGGCCGGATAAACAGGCTTATTATCATTCTCTTTGGGAGTATTTCCCCCGGCTGCGATTACCAGCTTTCCTTTACTGAGCGCATATGCGACAGCTTCACGTGCGGCGGGAATATCTTGTGCTGAGCTGACTGAGAGGTTGATGATCCGTGCCGACGAATCGGCTGCGAGCTTGATGCCGTGCGATAGCGAAGTCGGATCATTTCCCCCGAAAATCCCGACAGTCGTCTGGAAGGGTAGGATTTGCGAGGCTGGTGCTACACCATAAATACCCTCACCATTGCCAGCACGTCCGCTGCCCGCGATCAAGCTCGCCATACCCGTGCCGTGACCCTCCCGATCCCCAGGCGTGTTGAGACTGGGCAGGACTTGGCCGGCCAGGTCAGGGTGAGTGGTGTCCACGCCGGAATCGACCACGGCGACGATACTCCCGGCTCCTCGTGTGATATTCCAAACCTCGTCAATCTTCCAGCCGTCCAGATACCACTGTTGTGAGCGGATGGATGCGGCGTGGGCCGATGTCCAACAATCTGAGCCGACCAGGAGTACCAGCAGCGCTGTGAGCAGAACGAATACGCGCTGGGCTCGGTCGAGGCGTCCGCTCATGCGGCTGTAATGTCCTTCCCAGGGCGGGTTAAGGGCGCCGATTAGTCGATGACTGGTGGGACGACCCCGGGTTGGCGAGGACCATCCCACGGATTGTCGTCCTCCTCCTCGGCGCGCGGCCTGCGCCGTCGCACCTGTTCGGATCGGGCGCCTCCTGTGAATGGCGTTCGTTGGCCGGGCTGTCCAGCGGAACGTTGAGGGATTGCAGTACCGGGAATGGGTGACTCGCCCTCCGCTGCCAGAGCTTGCAGTCTTGGCGAGTTGCGGTTTGAGGTGCTTCCCGAAGCGTTGCCAATCGAACCGCCGCGTGAGTTGGCCAGTCTGCGACTGCCTCCCCCGCCTCGTTCCCGGGAAGGTAGTGCGGCCGCTCCGGCGGCCCCAGGAATTCCCGGCGTGCGTCCGGTGGAACCGGTGCCGGAGGTCGTTCCTGGAGTCGCCGAAGAGATGCCTGACCCTCCCGGACTCGAGCTGAACGAACCACGGCTGCCCGGCCCGCTAGGTCCGCGTGGTGTGGATCCGGGAATAGCACCGCTACCGGGGATTCCGGTCGGTGAGCCTCCGGTTCGCGGAACTGTGCCTCCGGAACTCCCGCTACGTGGAACGTTGCCGGGGGTTGCATTCGAGCCTTCGCTGCTGCGCCCGACGGTTCCAGGAAATCCATTGATTCGCCCGCCGCCGCCCCCGGCGGGATTTGCGGGACTTCCGTCGGGAAACAGCGCAGCGCTCGTCGGTACGTTGCCGTTGGAAGTCGACCCGCCGCTGGAGACTGGTGAGATCCATGTGGAGTTCGTCGGATCTGATGCAGTCAAGGGACCACCGGCTTGCAGACTCGTTGACTGTGGAACGTACGGCGCGATCCCACCTTGAGTGCCGGTCGGATCTACTATCCCAGGCACGGATCCGAACGGGGCCGAGTAGATTCCGGGCCTCGAACCGCCGGAACCTGTCGGAGCTTGCTTGCGTCCTCCAGTCCCCCCGGCACCCGGAACGTTGACGGAGGGACCTGCGCTGGATGTTCGGCTGCCACCGGGGCCGCTGATGGCTGATGTCTGCTCGTAGGACGGATCAAAGTTGGCCGGCGGCGGGGGAAATTCCGGTGCTGGCAGCGCCTTCAAGTCTGCTGCTGCCACTCGGTATGTCGAGGCCAGGGTGCGCATTTGGGTTACTGCTTCGCGGTGGGCTGCGTCTACCTGGGCCTTGGCTTCCTCGTGGGCCTTGATGGGGTCGACGCCGCCGGCGGGTGGGTTTGTGGCGGCTGAGACGATCGCTACCGGGCCCTGGTTGGCTGTGGCCAGGACTGTCGGGGGCACCCGCGGCATGCGCATCTTGGCTACGAAGATTTGCTGGCCCACGTGGTTGACGTGGGTGCCGGCTGCCGAGACGTAGTCGCCGAGGCCGGCTGCGGCGGCTGTGACGCCGCCGGCCCATGTGCGGAAGCTTTCCGCCGCCGGGCCTTCCCAGGCGCCGCTGAGGGCCTGGATGCACTTGGTGAGGCCGTCGGTGGCGGTTTGGATGCGCTGTGCGGTTCCGTGCAGCTTGTCGGCGTAGATGCCCAGTGCCGAGGGGTTCGCCCCCGCGATCATCGCCTGCAGTTGTTCGAGCGTGTATCCCTCGAAGTCGGTTCCGCCGCCGCCCGGTCCCCCGGTCGGCGCGCCGTCCGCGTGCACCATCAGATTCCCCCCACGACGCCGGATTCTTGTAGTCGTGTCATTCCAGGCCCACCCTGCCGCCCGACTTGGTCGTCGATCCCGTCGTCACCGGCGTCTGTCCACCCTGGCCGATCCGCGCCATGATCTCGTTCAACGCGCGGCGCGTGTCGTCGTCCACGTCGGCCGTGTTCGCGCCGGTCACCTTGATCGACAACTTCATCGCCGTGATCTGGTCGTGCAGCGTGGCGATCAGTGCGCGCAATCGGGTGGCGGTCTCCTGGATCACTCCGCCGATCATCGGGGCCTCCGCGAAGGACACGCCCAAGTCGGTTGCGCCGATCCCGTGTTCGGCCGGGTTCGCCCCCGGATCCTCGCCGACCAGATCGGCGAGCACTCCCTCCAACGCCCCCTGAAACTTCTCCAGCATCTCCAGGCTGATCTGAAAACCGGATCCCGCCATAGCCAACGTTTCCCCCGGGCTTGGTGACCTTCGGCCGCGACCCTCCCCGGCGGACGTCGGACACGCCTGCGCGTCGCGGCGCTGACCATTGATCCACGAATGGTGAGCGGATCGCAAGAGGAGGCTGACGTTCCGTTATAACTATTCGGATGGCGGGTTCGGCATGCCGTCGCAAAACGGGGCCCGACCGCACGGCGGTCGGGCCCCGTTCGCGGCGAATGCCGGCGAAATGCCGTCAGTTGTCCGGCAGCCAGGCCGTCTGGATCAGCTGCACGCCTCGCCGCCGGGTGATCAACTGGCCACGCCCCGGCGGGAGTTGGGTCGGCTTGACGTTGGCCATCAGGGCGCCCTCGTCCCGGTTGCCGGACAGGATCAGACCGGACGTGCCCAGGTCGAGGAGCTTTTGCAGCACGGGCTCGTACAGCGCTCGGCCCGCACCGCCGCTGCTGCGGGCGATGATCAGGTGCAGGCCGACGTCGCGGGCCAGCGGCAGGAACTCGGCGATGCTGCCCACCGGGTTGCCGCTGGAGGAGGCCACCAGGTCGTAGTCGTCGATCAGCAGGAACAGTTCCGGGCCGCTCCACCAGCTTCGGTTGCGCAGCTGTTCCTGGGTCACCTCCGGCCCCGGGAGCCGCCGTTCGATGCCGCCGCGGATCTCGGCCATGAACGAGGTCAGCGCCGGCGCCGCCGCCGCGTACTCCAGCAGGTGCGATTCCGGGACCACGTCCAGGAGCGTGCGCCGGTAGTCGGACACGATGATCCGCGCCTCGGCCGGGGTGTACCGCTCGGCGATGCCCCGGGAGAGCAGCCGCAGGAAGTTGGTCTTGCCGGACTCGCTCTCGCCGAACAGCACGAAGTTCGTGTCGACGTTGAAGTCCAGGTACACCGGGCTGAGCGTCTGCTCGTCCACACCGATCGGGATCCCCCGGCCGGACACCTGCGCCGGCGTCGGCAGTTGCTCGTACGGCAGCAACATCGGCAACACCCGCACCGGCGGCGCGGGCGGCCCCGCCCACGCCGCCTTGACCGCGCCGACCATCGCCGCCATGCCCTCGCCCAGGTCCTCCGCCGTCGACGAGCCGTCGATCCGGGGCAGCGCGGCCAGGAAGTGCAGCTTGTCCGGGGACAGACCGCGACCGGGCGCACCGGAGGGCACGTTCGCCGCGAGCCGCCGGTCGACCTCGGACTCCATCGTCTCGCCGAGCCGCAGTTCGAGCCGGGTCTGGATCTGGTCCTTGAGCGCGGGCCGGATCTCCGGATGCCGGGACGCGGAGAGCACCACGTGCACCCCGAAGCCCAGACCGCGCGTGGCGATGTCGGTGACCTCGGCCTCCAGCGCGTCGAAGTCGTTGCGCAGGGTCAACCAGCCGTCGACGAACAGGAAGACGTCGCCCCACGCCTCGTCCGGCAGCGTGCCCGCGGCGCGGCGTCGGCGGAAGGTGTCGATCGAGTCGATGTTGTTGACCCGGAACATCTCCTCGCGCCGGTCCAGGATGCCCTTGACCTCGCTGACGATCCGGCGCACCCGCTCGGCGTCGAGCCGCCCCGCCACCCCGCCCACGTGCGGCAGATCGCTCAGCGCGACCATCCCGCCGCCGCCGAAGTCCAGGACGTAGAACTGCACTTCGGCCGGCGTGTGGGTGAGCGCGAACGAGGTGATCATGGTGCGCATCAGCGTGCTCTTGCCGCTGCGCGGGCCGCCCACCACGAGCGCGTGGCCGGCCGCGCCGGACAGGTCCGCGTACATCACGTCGCGGCGCTGCTCGAACGGCTTGTCCACCAGGCCCAGCGGCACCACGAGGCGGCCGTTCGCCCCCCATTCGGGCGAGCTCAACCCGCGCTCCGCGGTGACCCGCAGCGGCGGCAACATCCGGTCCACCGAGTTCGACTCGGCCAGCGGCGGCAGCCACACCTGGTGTGCCGGCGGGCCCTGGTTGACCATCCGCCGCACGATCACGTCAAGCACGGTGTCCGCGAGCGCGCTGTCGACGTCCGGCTCGGGTTCGGGCTCCGGCGGCAGGTCCGGCTGCCGGTTCCACGTGTTCGCGGCCGTCCACCGGCTGTCGAACAGCACCGGCATCGGCGAGCCCGTGCGGTTGCGCCGGACCCGGTCCGAGGCACGGTAGGTACCGGACACGTACGCGGCCTTGAACTGCACCATCGACTCGGTGTCGAACTTGAGGTAACCCGCGCCGGGCACCGACGGCAGGTGGTACGCGTCGGGCACGCCGATCGCCGCGCGCGACTCGGCGGCGGAGAAGGTGCGCAACCCGATCCGGTAGGACAGATAGGTGTCCAGCCCGCGCAGTCGGCCCTCCTCCAGCCGCTGCGACGCGAGCAGCAGGTGTACGCCCAGCGATCGGCCGATGCGGCCGATCTGGATGAACATGTCGATGAAGTCCGGCTTGGCGGTCAGCAGTTCGCTGAACTCGTCGATGATGATCACCAGCGAGGGCAGCGGCTCCAGGGCCGCGCCGGCCACCCGGGCCCGCTCGTAGTCGTGCATGTTGGCGTAGTTGCCCGCCGAACGCAGCAACTCCTGGCGCCGGTTCAGCTCACCGGTGATCGAGTCGCGCATGCGGTCGACCAGGGTCAGGTCGTCGGAGAGGTTGGTGATCACCGCCGCCACGTGCGGCATGTCCGACATCCCGGAGAAGGTCGCGCCCCCCTTGAAGTCGGCGAGCACGAAGTTGAGGATCTCCGAGCTGTGCGTGGTCGCCAGTCCGAGTACGAGGGTGCGCAGCAGCTCGGACTTGCCGGAACCGGTCGCGCCGACGCACAGGCCGTGCGGACCCATGCCCTCCATCGCCGCTTCCTTGATGTCCAGCATGATCGGCTCGCCGTTCTGGCCGATCCCGATGGGCACCCGCAGCCGGTCGTTCGGCGGCCTGGGCCGCCAGGTCTGCGACACGTCCACCTGGGCCGCGTCGCCGATGCCCATCAGGTCGGTGAAGTCCAGGTTGGCCAGCAGCGGTTCGTCGTCGTCGTTCGCCGACAGCCGCAGCGGCGCGAGCTTGCGGGCCAGCGCCTCCGCGTCGCCCGCCGACAGGAAGTCCGGCACCCCCTCGTACGCGCCCGCCGTCGACTCCAGCGTCAGCCGGTCCTCGTCGGCGATGATCGCCAGCCCGCCGCGCAACTCGTCCAGCGGCCCGGGGACCACCTCGACGATGGTCACGCCCTGCAGCCCGTCCGCGCCCGCCAGCAGCGAGTTGGCCGGCACCCCGCCGCCGTCGAGCACCACCACCAGATGCGGCTGGTCCAGCACCGGCTGCGCGCCGGCCGCGAACCGCGAACGCCCGGCCAACTCCTCGGCCAGCCACTCCTCGATCTCGCCGAGGTCGCCGGCGATCATCCGCACCGAGCCCGCGCCGTCCGACTGGGACGGGTGCTGCACGTGCGGCAGCCACTTGAGCCAGTCCCAGCGCGGCAGCGAATTCGTGTCGCACGCGACCACGATGCGCACGTCGTCGGGGGAGTGCAGCACCGCGAGTTGGCCCAGCATCGACCGGGTCAGCCCGTACACCCGCTCCGGCTCGCCCGAGACGGTCAGGTGATAGAAGGAGCGCAGCGAGACCGCCATCGGCAGATCGTCCAGAGTCGCCTGGGTGCGCAGGAACCGCCGCATGGCGTCCGCGCACAGCGGCTCCAACTCCTCCAGCGGCGCGGTGTCCGGCGCCACCAGCGGGGTGGACAACTGCTGTTGACCCACCCCGACCCGGACCTGCCCGAAGTCGGGGTCACCGGCCCGCCGTTCCCAGATCCGCCGCTCGCCCGCGGCCACCGACCACAACTGGCCCGGATCCGGATGCGTCCACAACTGCGCGTCGCGCTGCTTGCGGGCGGTCCGTCGGACCTCCTTGCGCTGCTGGGCGAGGTACTTGAGGTAGTCGCGCCGGGAGTCGAGCATCTGCACCCGGTTGCCGCCGCGCGACTTGAGGATGTTGGCGACCACCATGACCAGCGACGAGATCATCATCATGCCGCCCATGACCATCATCATCTTGGGCGCGCCCGGCATGAAGAAGAAGCCCGCCGACCCGAGCATGCCCATCATCGGGAGCACGCTCATGATCCAGTTCTGATCGGTCGGGCGCTCCAACTCGGGCGGCGATTGGAGCCGGATCTCCTCCGTGGGGACAGGAGAGGGCAGCACCCTGGGCGGGCGCTTGACGATGACCACGGTCAAGGTGAATCAGCCTCATCCGTCGCGAGGATCCCGGACACGGATCGAACCCGCCGCAAAGCACGGAAAAGGAGCAGGTGATGTGAGTCAACCCACCCCGTCAGGGTCGTCTCCATGACACACGGTGGACCAATGGTCCGTTCGTGTGTGCGCCGCATACTACTGGCCGGTCTTTCCGACGCCACCGTCGCGTGAAGCGGCGACGTATAGAGTCGTCGTCCCGCGCTTTCGGGCTTGCGGGACACGGGGCGGCTACAAGCAGGGGGATCTGCACAGGTGAACTCCACGACCACGACGGTCACCACCGGGTTCGCCCGGATCACCGTCATCGCACCGGACTGTCGCGTCGACCTCGCGCTGCCGGAGGAGGTCCCGCTCGCGGAGCTGTACCCGGAAATCCTGCGGCTGTCGGGGCAGACCCAGCGCAACGGCGCGGTGACCGGCTTCCAGCTCACCAGGCTCGACGGCGAGGCGCTGGACAGCGGGCTCACGCTGGCCGCGCAACACGTGCGCGACGGCGAATTGCTGCGCTTCACGGCTCTCGCGGACGCGCCACCCCCGCCGGTGTACGACGACGTCGCCGACTCGGTGGCCACCTCCGTCGCGGGCGAGAACCGGCTGTGGACACCGGAGATGTTGCGGATCGCCGGCCTGTCCGGCGCGGCCGTCTTCTTCACCCTCGGCGCCGTCGTGCTCTGGCGCATGACCCCCCTGCCGCACGGCCTGCCCGCCATCGTCGGCGGCTCGCTGGCCCTGGTGCTGACCGTGGTCGCGGGCGTGCGCGCCCGGGTGTACGGGGACCACTCCGGCGGCGCCGTGCTCGGCCTCGGCGCCCTGCCGAACGCGTTCCTGGCGGGCCTGGGCCTGATCGAGCCGCCCGTCCGCGAGGGCCCGGGCCGGGTCCAGTTCCTGGTCGCCTGCGTCGCCGTGCTCGTCGTCTCCACCCTGATCGCCGCCCTGCTGCCCGCCCGCGGCGCCGTCTACATCGCGGGCGCCGGCGCCGGCGCCCTGGGCACGCTCGCCACCTTCGGCCTGATCACCGTCGACGGCGCCCCCCGCGAGGCCGCCGCGGTCACCGGCACTGTCGCCCTCGCCATGATCGCCTTCCTGCCCTCCTGGGCGGCCCGCCTCGCCCGGCTGCCGATCGGCTTCCTGCCCTCCGACGCGCCGACCTCCCGGCAGAGCGACACCCTCGACCACGCCGACGTCGCCGCCCGCGCCCGCCGCGGCCACGAGGTGCTCAGCGGCCTGGCCGGCGCCTGCGCCGCCGCGCTCGTCGCCTCCTGCGTCGTGCTCGGCAGCGTCGACACCCCGTGGGCCCGGGCGCTGACCGCCGTACTCGCCCTGGTCACCCTGTGCCGGGCGCGCCTGTTCCGGCACACCACCCAGGTCACCGTCCTGTACACGGCCGGCCTGCTCGGCCTGGCGATGCTGTTCGTCGGCCTGGCCCTGGACACCGGCATGGCGGACAAGGAGCGCCAGGGCTGGATCTTCGCGCTGGTGTGCGTGGTCGGCGCGCTGCTCGCGATCGTGGCGACCACCGTGCCGTCGCGCGGCCTGTCCCCCTTCTGGGGGCGGCTGATGGACGTGCTCGAAGGCATGCTGATGGTGTCGGTCGTACCGTTGTGCCTGGCGGTGCTGGATCTGTACGACAAGCTGCGGAACATCACGGCCTGATGCGCTCCTGCTAGGGTTGTCCGTATCCCGGAGCCGCGTGCCCGGGATGCGTGCTGCCCACGGGTCGCGCGCCCGCACCATGTGAGCCCAGTCGCCGCCGTGAGTAAGACCGGTGGCGCTCACCACCTTGCAGAGGGAGAACACGTGTCGCTCGACACCGCAACGAAGAAGCAGATCATGGCCGACTACGCCACCAAGGAAGGCGACACCGGCTCCCCCGAGGTGCAGGTCGCGATCCTGAGCTACCGGATCAACGAGCTCACCGCGCACCTCAAGGAGCACAAGCACGACCACCACAGCCGCCGGGGCCTGCTGCTCCTGGTCGGCCAGCGTCGTCGCCTGCTCGGCTACCTGGCCAAGAAGGACATCGAGCGCTACCGCACGCTGACCGACCGCCTGAGCATCCGCCGCAGCGGCGTCGGCATCCGCTAGCAACACACGACGGGGGAGCGGCTTGCACAAGCCGCTCCTTCGCCGTATCCGGACGCGGTCTTTGTAGGCTGTGTTCCGCACGCGGGCATCCGCGGTGAGATAGAACAAGACAATCGACGTCGGTCGTGCCTCGCGCACGCCCGGCGACGAGGACGAACGACAGACACTGGGAGCGCCGCGTCGCGACCAAGGCGCCGACCTCCAGCGCCGGTCCTCGGTAGTGGCCCCCGGGTAACGCACCCGGGTGCTTCGATCGAAGACCGGCACGGTCGGCCCTCAGGCGTCATGCGCCGCGGACCTCCCTCGAAACGAACGAGGAGGGCACCCGTGGAGGGTCCCGACATCAGCTTCGCCGAAGCAGTCATCGAGAACGGCACCTTCGGCAACCGCACCATCCGCTTCGAGACCGGCCGGCTCGCCAAGCAGGCCGCCGGCTCCGCCGTGGTCTACCTGGACGACGACACCATGGTGCTCTCGGCCACCACCGCCTCGAAGCGCCCCAAGGACCAGCTCGACTTCTTCCCCCTGACGGTGGACGTCGAGGAGCGCATGTACGCCGCGGGCAAGATCCCCGGCTCCTTCTTCCGCCGCGAGGGCCGCCCGTCCGAGGACGCCGTGCTCACCTGTCGGCTGATCGACCGTCCGCTGCGCCCGTCCTTCAAGAAGGGCCTGCGCAACGAGATCCAGATCGTCGAGACGATCATGGCGCTCAACCCGGACCACCTGTACGACGTGGTCGCGATCAACGCGGCCTCGATGTCCACCCAGCTCGCGGGCCTGCCGTTCTCCGGCCCGATCGGCGGCGTCCGGGTGGCACTGATCGACGGCACCTGGGTCGGCTTCCCGACGCACACCGAGCTCGAGCGCGCCGTGTTCGACATGGTCGTCGCGGGCCGCGTGCTCGACGACGGCGACGTGGCGATCATGATGGTCGAGGCCGAGGCCACGACCGGCACGATCGAGCTGGTCAAGGGCGGCGCCGAGGCGCCGACCGAGGAGGTCGTCGCCGACGGCCTCGAGGCCGCCAAGAAGTTCATCAAGGCGCTGTGCGCCGCGCAGGTCGAGGTGGCCGACAAGGCCGCCAAGGAGACCGGCGAGTTCCCGGTCTACCTGGACTACCAGGACGACGTCTTCGAGGCGCTGGCCGCCGCGGTGACCGACGAGCTGTCGGCCGCGCTGACCATCGCCGGCAAGCAGGCCCGCGAGAGCGAGCTCGACCGGGTCAAGGACCTCGCCGCGGAGAAGCTGCTCCCGGCGTTCGAGGGTCGCGAGAAGGAGATCGGCGGCGCGTTCCGCGCGCTGACCAAGAAGCTCGTCCGCCAGCGCGTGCTGCGCGACAAGGTGCGCATCGACGGTCGCGGGCTGACCGACATCCGCACCCTGTCGGCCGAGGTCGAGGTCATCCCGCGCGTGCACGGCTCGGCCCTGTTCGAGCGCGGCGAGACCCAGATCCTGGGCATCACCACGCTGAACATGCTGCGCATGGAGCAGATGCTCGACACGCTCTCGCCCGAGACGCGCAAGCGCTACATGCACAACTACAACTTCCCGCCGTACTCGGTCGGCGAGACCGGCCGCGTGGGCTCGCCCAAGCGCCGCGAGATCGGCCACGGCGCGCTCGCCGAGCGCGCCCTGCTGCCGGTGCTGCCCGCGCGCGAGGACTTCCCGTACGCGATCCGCCAGGTGTCCGAGGCGCTCGGCTCCAACGGCTCGACCTCGATGGGCTCGGTCTGCGCGTCCACGATGTCGCTGCTCAACGCCGGTGTGCCGCTCCGGGCGCCGGTCGCGGGCATCGCGATGGGCCTGATCTCGGACGAGGTCGACGGCAAGACCGAGTACGTGTGCCTGACCGACATCCTCGGTGCCGAGGACGCGTACGGCGACATGGACTTCAAGGTCGCCGGCACCAAGGAGTTCGTCACCGCGCTCCAGCTCGACACCAAGCTCGACGGCATCCCCGCGTCGGTGCTGGCCGCGGCGCTCAAGCAGGCCAAGGACGCCCGTCTGCACATCCTCGACGTGATGATGGAGGCCATCGACACTCCGGACGAGATGTCGAAGTTCGCGCCGCGCATCATCACCGTCAAGATCCCGGTGGACAAGATCGGCGAGGTCATCGGCCCGAAGGGCAAGATGATCAACCAGATCCAGGACGACACCGGTGCCGAGATCACCATCGAGGACGATGGCACGATCTACATCGGTGCCTCGGACGGCACCTCGGCCGAGGCCGCGCGGGCGACGATCAACGCGATCGCCAACCCGACGATGCCCGAGGTCGGGGAGCGTTACCTGGGTACGGTTGTCAAGACCACCACGTTCGGCGCGTTCGTGTCGCTCATGCCCGGCAAGGACGGCCTGCTGCACATCTCGCAGCTGCGCAAGATCGCCGGTGGCAAGCGCGTCGAGAACGTCGACGACGTGATCAAGGTCGGCGACAAGGTGCAGGTCGAGATCGCCGAGATCGACCAGCGCGGCAAGCTGTCGCTCGTCCCGGTCATCGAGGGCGAAGGCGACGCCGCCGAGGACACCGAGGACGCTGCCGCCAAGTGACGTCCTCCTCGTCGAAGAACCAGGCCGCCGCGTCCGCGCAGCGGCCTGGTTCCACGAAGACCCTGCTGCGTGACGCGGACGGTGTGGGTGCCGTCCGCCGCACGGTCCTGCCCGGCGGCCTGCGGGTGATCACCGAGAACATGCCGTCCGTGCGCTCCGCGACCTTCGGCATCTGGGTCGGGGTGGGCTCGCGCGACGAGACCCCCGCCCTGGCCGGCACCTCGCACTACCTCGAACACCTGCTGTTCAAGGGCACCGCGAAGCGCGACGCGCTGGAGATCTCCGCGGAACTGGACGCCGTCGGTGGTGAGATGAACGCGTTCACCACCAAGGAGTACACGTGCTACTACGCACGCGTGCTCGACACCGACCTCCCGCTCGCCATCGACGTGATCTGCGACATGGTGACCGGCTCGCTGATCGACTCCGAGGACGTGGACGCCGAACGCGGCGTGATCCTCGAGGAGATCGCGATGAACGAGGACGAGCCCGGCGACCTGGTGCACGAACTCTTCTACGACGCGATGCTCGGCGACGCCCCGCTCGGGCGGCCCGTGCTGGGTACCGTCGAGTCGATCAACGCGCTCACCCGGACCCAGATCAACGGTTACTACAGGCGCCGGTACAAGGCGCCGAACATGGTGGTGACCGCGGCCGGCAACGTCGACCACGCCAAGGTGGTCCGGCTGGTCAAGAAGGCGTTCGCGCAGGTCAAGGTGGACGAGGACGCGGTCGCCGCGGCGCCGCGCGTCGGCGGTCGCGGGACGCGCTCGGCCGGCAGCGTCCGGGTGCTCAACCGGCCGACCGAGCAGGCCCATCTGGTTCTGGGGATGCCCGGCCTGGCCCGCGACGACGACCGGCGGTTCGCGCTCAGCGTGCTCAACACCGCGCTCGGCGGCGGGATGAGCTCGCGTCTGTTCCAGGAGATCCGGGAAAAGCGCGGGCTGGCCTACTCGGTCTACTCGTTCCACTCCGGCTACGCCGACCTGGGCGTGTTCGGCATCTATGCCGGCTGCCAGCCCAAGAAGGCCCGCCGGGTGATCGAGATCTGCCGGACCGAGCTGGAGCGGGTGGTGCGCGACGGGCTGCCCCGGGACGAGATCGATCGGGCGATCGGCCAACTGCGCGGTTCGACCGTGCTCGGCCTGGAGGACACCGGGTCGCGGATGAGTCGGATCGGCAAGAGCGAACTCGTCTACGGCGAGCACCTGTCCGTCGACGAGGTGCTGGCCCGGATCGCCGCGGTGACCGCCGACGAGATCCACGACGTGGCGAAGGTCCTGTTCGCCGCGCGGCCGACGCTGGCCGTGGTCGGACCGTTCGCCGACGACGCGGACTTCGTCGCCGCGTCGGCCTGAACGACGGCGAAACCGTGCCGGCCGGGTCGCGAGCGGGTCGGCGGGCACGGAAGTTGGTGCGCTGCGATCGGCCGCGGTGCCGATCGGGGCGAAGAACTGTGCTGACGGGAGAGTGCGCGACATCATGACTGCGATCCGGGTGGGTGTGATCGGTGCGGCCGGCCGCATGGGCACCGAGGTGTGCCGTGCCGTCGAGGCGGCGGACGACCTCGAACTGGTGGCGCGCGTCGACGAGGGCGACGACCTCGCCGACCTCGCGAAGGCGGGTGCGCAGGTCGCCGTGGACTTCACTCATCCGGGTGTGGTCATGGGCAACCTGGAGTACTGCGCGGGCGCCGGGATCCACGCCGTCGTCGGCACCAGCGGCTTCACCCCCGACCGCTTGGCGCAGTTGCGCGAGTGGCTGGCGAAGAGCCCGGAAACCGGCGTTTTGATCGCGCCGAACTTCGGCATCGGCGCGGTGCTGATGATGCGGTTCGCGGCCCAGGCGGCGCGCTTCTACGAGTCGGTCGAGATCGTCGAACTGCACCACCCGAACAAGGTCGACGCGCCCAGCGGCACCGCCCGCCGGACCGCCGAGCTGATCGCCGAGGCACGGGAGGGCGCCGGCCTCGGGGAGATGCCCGACGCGACGGTGGACGACCCGGACGGCGCGCGCGGCGGCAAGGTCGACGGCGTGCCGGTGCACGCGGTCCGGCTGCGCGGCCTGGTCGCCCACCAGGAGGTGCTGCTCGGCGACGACGGCGAGATGTTGACCATCCGGCACGACTCGTTCCAGCGCACGTCCTTCATGCCGGGTGTGCTGCTCGGGGTGCGTCGTGTGGTCTCCACGCCCGGCCTGACCGTGGGCCTGGAACACTTCCTCGATCTGGGCTGAGCATCGTGAGGCAACGTGTCACCGCGCTCGTGCTGATCGCGGTTCTGGTCTTCTACGTGTTCCTCGTCGGCAGTCGCGGCATGATCGCGATTCGCGACGGGCGGCCGGTCACCGTCGTGCTCGGGCTGGCGATCCTGCTCGTGCCGGTGGTGGGCGCCTGGTACATCTGGCGCGAGGTGCGCTTCGGCTTCGCGATGCAGCGGCTGGCCCGCGAATTGGCGGCCGAGGGCGGGCTGCCGGCCGACGAGTTGGCCCGCACTCCCGGGGGGCGGGTCGATCGGGACAGCGCCGACGAGGTGTTCGAGCGGCGCAAGGCCGAGGTGGAGGCCGCGCCCGACGACTGGCGGGGCTGGTATCGGCTGGCCGTGGCCTACGGCGACGCGCGCGACAACGCGCGCGGGCGCCGGGCGATGCTGACCGCGATCCGCCTGCACGCGGGCCGGGCGCCGGCCACGCCCTAGGGTCTGGCGCCGGCCGGGCGGTCGAGTGTCGCGGGGCCGGCCGGGTGGGGCGTGGCCGGCTGCGCGGCGGTCGGGTCCAGGGCGGTGAGCAGCCGGGGCGATACGGGCGCGGCCAGGATGCCCGCCACCGCGTCCACCAGGTCCTCCACGAACGCCGTGGGCGGCAACACGTCGTGCGCCTGCCCCTCGTGGACGCGCTGCTCGCGATCGGCCGTCGCGTGTACGGCCAGGCTGCCGCCCAGGCGCAGCCGGTTGCGCCGCACCGCGCTCGGCAGGTGGCCCAGGGCCAGGTCGATCAGGTGGGCGAACTCCGGCGAGCTGCCCTCCAGGCCCATCGCCGGCAGCGCGTAGGCGGAGGCGCCCGGGTGCTGGTGCACCCGGGCCAGAAAGCGCAGGTAGAAGCTGCCCCCGACGTCGATCTGCTCGGCCAGCGGGCGCACCATGGCCTCGGCCAGGGCCCGGGGGTCCCGGTCGAGGCCGGCCCGGACCAGTGCGCGGACCAGGTCCTCGCGGCGCCCGTTGACCGCCGCGAGCCGGAAGCCGAAGATCGCCCGGATCAATTCCTCTTTGCTGCCGAAGTGGTACTGCGCGGCGGAATTGTTGCGCTGACTCGCCGCGACACTGATCCGGCGCAGCGAGACCGCGTCGATTCCGTGTACGGCGAACAGCCGCTCGGCGGTGAGCAGAAGGCGCTCGCGGGTCGGAGTTCGGCTCACGGCGCCCACGTTAAGTCGGCTGACTTACCCACTTCAATGGCACGTCGGTGTGGTCTTCACCGTGTTCGTCGGCTGTTTCGCCCGTCGATTTCCCGCTCGCGTCACGGGGATTGCCGTCGGGCGGAAACGGATCGACCCCGGAGTGGGCGCCGAACGTGGTCGGATTCGGCTCAGGGCATCGGGGAGACCGTCGTGTGCAGTCGCACCTGGCGGATCACCGCGCCGCCGGGTTCGTCCACCCACAGTTCGCGGGTGGCGCCGTCCGCGGCCCAGCCCGCGCCGGTCAGGAAGTCGTACAGCGGCTTGTCGTTCTCCAGGACCCAGGTCACCAGCGTGTCCACGCCGTCGGACACCGCGTCCGCGACGACCGCGGTGAGCAGCCGGGAGGCGTGCCCCTCGCGCTGTCGGGCCGGGTCGATCACCAGGATCGCCAACTCGCCCGCCCGGTCCGGGTCGAGGTCCTCGTCCGAGCCGGGGACGAGGGCCGCGAAGCCGGCCGCGGTGGAGCCCGCGCAGGCCACGAGCACGCGGTGGCGCGGTGAGGGCGGCGCGACCGCGGCGTCCTCCCATTCGGCGGCCAACGCCTCGGGTGTGGCCGCCGCCAGGGCCGCGGCGGGCAGCACCCCGGTGTAGGCGTCGTGCCAGGCCCGGGCGTGCGCGGCGCCCAGGGCGGGGCCGTCTCCGGCGTGGGCCGGCCGTACGTAGCAATCGCTCATGTGGTGCCCCCATCGTCGAGTTCGGCGCCGATTCTCGCGCGCCCGACGGTTTCCTGTCCGTTGCTCGCCGAACGCACACACCCGTGGGCGACACGCGCCGCCGGCGTTCCCGCCCCTGCGCGTAGCGTGCGACGCTGTCGGCCAAGGATTGGTGGGCGCGGCAGCGGAGGATGGTCATGGGGGTCCGGGTCCGACGAATCGCCCCGGTGTGCGCGGTGGTCGCGGTGCTCGCGACCGGCTGCATGGTGGGTCCGACGATCGACGACGAGAAACCGAAGCCGGCCGCGGCCGGCCCCACCGGCAACCCGCCGGACCTGCCCGACAAGAATCCGACCGACGGCTCGACCCCGGCCGCACCGCCGCCTTCGGGCGCGCCGCCGGCGTCCGACCGGACCGGACAGAAGAAGCAGACGCACACCTACTCGAACGGGCTGACCGTCACAGCCCTGGCGCCGGCGGTGACCCGAACGGCGGCCGTGCCCGGCGAGCGGCGCGAGACGGTCGACGTGGCGATCCCGATCCGCTACGGCAACCGCACCGGATCGAGCCTGGTCGCCGAACTGTTCCAGGTGACCCTGTACGCGGGGCCGGACGCGTTGCCGTGCGCCCTCGCCAAGGTCGGCCCGGCCCGCAGCGGCCCGGGTGAGGCCGCGGTGAACGCCGACACGGTGATCACCTACAACTTCGCGGTGCCGAGGGACCTGGTCGGGAAGCTGGAGGTTCAGGTGCAGCCGTACATGGGCCGACTGGACCGGGTGACCTTCACGACATCCGCGGCGCTGCCGGCGGGTGCGCCGACCCGGCCCGCCGAGGGGCCGTCGACCCAGCCGAGCACGGTGGTGGTGCCGCGCTCCACGCCGACGGGCGCGGGGACGAGCGCGGCTCCGAGCGGTGGTTAGGCTTATCCGCCGCCGCACCCCCCTTTATCGACGCACGGCCGCGTGCGTTTGCCCGACGAGGAGCCACCCCGCGTGACCGAAACACCCCAGGAGAAGCCGGCCGACGTGCGATTCCGGGACGACGTGACCGTCGAACTGATCAAGCACAGCGCCTCGGACCAGGACGTGCTGTGGGCGGCCCGGGTCTCCACGGCGGGGGAGAAGTCCCTCGACGAGTTGGACAAGGACGCCTCGCGGTCCAGGGGATTGATCAACTACCTGATGCGCGACAAGCACGGCAGCCCCTTCGAGCACAACTCGATGACCTTCTTCGTCGGCGCCCCGATCTTCGTCTTCCGCGAATTCCACCGCCACCGCGTCGGATGGTGCCTCGCCGGTGACACGCAGATCACGCTGGAGAGCGAGGGAGGGCACCTGCGGCGCCGTTCGATCGCGGATCTCTACCGACTGTGGCATCACGGCGTCGAGGACACGCATGCGGTCGACAGGGGAGGGGTCACCCTGCACAAGGGGACGGGGAAATGGCGCGCCCAGGTCAGGCATGAGGGGCGGTACCACTTTCTCGGTTCGTATGAGGATCGGCAGCCGGCTGAAAGCGCCGTGGCCACATTCCGCGCGGAGCACCCCAACCGTCGCCGGCGGGTTCTGCAATCGGTGCGTCGCAACCACGTGCGCTGCTATGACGAACGCACGCTGGTCGCCGAGCGGGCGCAGATCCTGGACGTCATGCAGTCGGGGGTCAAGCAACTGCTGAAGATCACGACCGCCGACGGCCGTTCGCTGCGCTGTTCCGGGGATCATGCGATCTTCACGCCCGACGGGTGGGTCAAGGCCCGGGAATTGGCCGTCGGAGACGAGGTGATGGTTTCCGCAACGATGGTTCGGCCGTCGGAGGCCCTGGTACCACCGAGTCTGCGTCGCGGTATCGGGGTCTGGACGTCGATGCAGCGACAGCGGGCGATCAGGGACATCGACGTTTGTTACCTGTGTTCGAAAACGTATCCTCGCGAGGAACTGACGCTCGATCATGTGGTCCCGGTCGCGGCGGACCTGCTCAAGGCGCTCGACCCGCGCAACCTGTCGCCGGCTTGTGTGGACTGTCACCGTCGCAAGAGCGCCGACGAGCAGGCGTTGGCCCGTCGGGGCGGCAAGATGGCGGTGGCCAAGCCGGAACGGATCGTCGCCGTCGAGCCGGATGGTGAGGAGATGACCTACGACCTTTCGGTCGAGGGTCCCTGGCACAACTTCCTGGCCGACGGAATCGTGGTGCACAACTCGTACAACGAGGAAAGCGGGCGTTATCGGGAGTTGTCGCCGGTGTTCTATGTGCCTGCGGCGGAGCGGCGGCTGGTGCAGCGGGGCAAGCCGGGGGCGTATGAGTTCGTCGACGGCACCGCCGAGCAGCACGCGGTGGTCGACGAGGCGACGCGGGCGGGCTACGAGGCGGCGTACGCGGCCTACCGGCGCATGCTGGAGGCGGGTGTCGCGCGGGAGGTGGCGCGGACCACGTTGCCGGTCGGGCTGTACTCGTCGATGTACGCGACCTGCAACGCGCGCTCCCTGATGCACTTCCTGGGGCTGCGCACCAAGCACGACGACGCGACCTTCCCGTCGTTCCCGCAGCGCGAGATCGAGATGGTCGCGGAGCGGATGGAGGCGGCGTGGGCGGAGTTGATGCCGCTGACGTACGCGGCGTTCAACGCCAACGGCCGGGTCGCGCCGTAGGCGCGAGCACGGAGTCGGGGCCGGCTGAGCCGTCCGAGTGGTCAAATCGGCACATAGGGTGACATCGGAAATTTTTCGCCAGAATCCCTAAGGTTTCGCCCGTCGTGGCCGATACTGAAAGAGATCAGGCGCTGCTCGAACCCCCGAGCGGGCAGCGCCTGGTCCCTTGTTTCGTGCGGCCCGGTCCCCGGTTTCGTCCGGGTGTCGTTCGGGTCGTCGGGGTGGGCTCGCGGGCGGTGGAGGTCTCGGTGGAGGTCTCATAGGGCGGGTGCTACCCGCAGGTCAGGTGCGGGCCCGGTACGGTTTGGGCCATGGCTCCGACGTCTACCCCCCAGACCCCCTTCGGCCGGGTCCTCACCGCGATGGTGACCCCCTTCACGGCCGACGGTGCGCTCGACCTCCCCGGCGCCCAGCGCCTGGCCGCCCACCTTGTCGACGCCGGCAACGACGGACTCGTCGTCAACGGCACCACCGGCGAGTCGCCGACCACGAGCGACGCGGAGAAAGAGCAGTTGGTCCGGGCGGTTCTGGAGGCCGTGGGCGATCGTGCGTTCGTGGTCGCCGGCGTGGGTACCAACGACACTCGGCACTCGGTCGAGCTGGCCCGGCAGGCGGAGGCCGCCGGTGCGCACGGTCTGCTCGTGGTCACCCCGTACTACAGCAAGCCTCCGCAGGAGGGCCTGTACCGGCACTTCACCACGGTCGCCGACGCGACCGGGCTGCCGGTGATGCTGTACGACATCCCCGGTCGCAGCGCCGTGCCGGTCGAGACCGAGACCCTGGTTCGGCTCGCGGAACACCCCCGGATCGTGGCGAACAAGGACGCCAAGGGCGACCTCGCCTCGGCGAGTTGGGTGCTGGCCCGCACCGACATGGTGTACTACAGCGGTGAGGACATGCTGAACCTGCCGCTCCTGTCCATCGGCGCGGTCGGTGTGGTGAGCGTGGTCGGACACCTCGTTCCGGCGGAGCTTCGCGCGATGATCGACGCCTTCACGGCCGGCGACGTCGCCAAGGCGCGCGAGATCCACCAGCGTCTTCTTCCGGTGTACACCGGCATTTTTCGTACCCAGGGCGTGATCCTCACCAAGGCCGCACTGGGATTGCAGGGCCTGCCCGCCGGGCCGCTGCGGCTGCCGCTGATCGAGGCCGACGAGGCACAGATCGCGCAGCTGAGGCAGGATCTTTCGGCGGGTGGGGTAGAGCTGTAAACAGGAATATCTGTAAGTAGTGCCCCGGGCGGGTACCACACCCGCTCGGGCCGAACACGAGCTTTTGCGCGTTCCCGTCCGGCCGAGTTTCGATCGGCCGGACGGCGGCACGTGGCGAGGAGAGAACTTGAGCCATCCCCACCCCGAATTCGGCCCGCCGCCGGTGCTGCCGAAGGGCGGCCTTCGGGTCACCCCGCTGGGCGGCCTCGGCGAGATCGGCCGAAACATGACCGTCTTCGAGTTCGACGGCCGGCTGCTGATCGTCGACTGCGGGGTGCTGTTCCCCGAGGAGGAGCAGCCCGGAGTCGACCTCATCCTGCCGGACTTCAGCTCGATCCGGGATCGCCTCGACGACATCGAGGCGGTCATCCTGACCCACGGGCACGAGGACCACATCGGCGCGGTCCCGTACCTGCTGCGGGAGAAGGCCGACATCCCGCTGATCGGGTCGAAGCTGACCCTCGCGTTCATCGAGGCGAAGCTCACCGAGCACCGCATCCGGCCGTACACCCTCGAGGTCAAGGAAGGCGACATCGAGCGGCTGGGGCCGTTCGAGTGCGAGTTCATCTCGGTGAACCACTCGATCCCGGACGCGCTCGCGCTGGCGATCCGTACCGAGGCCGGCACCGTCGTGCACACCGGCGACTTCAAGATGGACCAGTTGCCGCTGGACAACCGGCTCACCGACCTGCCGGCGTTCGCCCGGCTGGGCACCGAGGGCATCGATCTGCTGCTCGTGGACTCCACGAACGCCGAGGTCCCGGGCTTCATCCCGGCCGAGCGGGACATCGCGGGCGTGCTGGACCGGGTCTTCGCCGACGCCGACCAGCGCATCATCGTGGCCAGCTTCGCGAGCCACGTGCACCGCATCCAGCAGGTGCTCGACACCGCGTACGCCTACGAGCGCAAGGTCGCCTTCGTCGGCCGCTCGATGGTGCGCAACATGAAGATCGCCGGGGAACTCGGCTATCTGAAGATCCCCGCCGGTCTGGTCGTGGACGTCAAGACGCTCGACGACCTGCCGCCGGACGAGGTGGTCCTCGTCTGTACCGGCTCGCAGGGCGAGCCGATGGCGGCGCTGTCGCGGATGGCCAACCGTTCGCACCAGCAGATCCGGATCGTCGAGGGCGACACCGTGGTGCTCGCGTCCTCGCTGATCCCGGGCAACGAGACCTCGGTCTACCGGGTGATCAACGGGCTGACCCGGTGGGGCGCCAAGGTCGTGCACAAGGGCAACGCCAAGGTGCACGTCTCCGGCCACGCCTCGGCCGGTGAACTGCTGTACTTCTTCAACCTCACGCGCCCGCGCAACCTGATGCCCGTGCACGGCGAATGGCGCCATCTGCGCGCCGCCGCCGATCTGGGCGTCAAGACCGGGGTGCGCAAGGACCGGGTGGTCCTCGCCGAGGACGGGCTGACCGTCGACCTGGTCGACGGTGTCGCCAAGATCACCGGGAAGGTGCAGGCCGGATACGTCTACGTGGACGGTTTGTCCGTGGGCGACGTGACCGAGTCCTCGCTCAAGGACCGTCGGATCCTGGGCGAGGAGGGCTTCGTGTCCGTGTTCCTCGCCGTGGACTCCAGCTCGGGCAAGGTGGTCGGCGGGCCGACCATCACGGCGCGGGGATCGGGTATCGACGACGCCCGGTTCGACGCGGTGATCCCGAAGATCGAGGAGATGCTGCAGAAGGCGGCCGCCGACGGGGTGGCGGAGTCGTATCAGTTGCAGCAGCAGGTGCGGCGGATCGTGGGCAAGTGGGTGTCGGACACCTATCGGCGTCGGCCGATGATTCTGCCGGTTGTGGTGGAGGTCTGAGACCTCGTCGATCGTTGTGCGCGGGGCCCGCTACGAAATCTTCGTAGCGGGCCCCGTGTGGTTTGGGGGCGGGTTGGGGGTGGGGGTGGGGGTGGGCGTGATTCGGGGAGTCGGCGGTTGTGGTCGGGGGCGGTGGCGGGTTGTCGACCGGATGTGCGAGGCGGTGGGTGTGGGGTGGCTGCGTTTGGCGGGTCATGGCGGGCCTTGTCGGGCATGTTGTGTGGCGCGGGGGAGGGCGATGGTGGCGTAAAGCGGGGGTGCCATGGGGGGTTTGTGGCCTTTTTGTGGTGTGAAGGTCGGGTTCTCGTACTTATGGGTGGCTCGGCTGCCGGCTCCTAACGTCGGTCGTGTTCGGAGGGCAGCCGCTCTCCGGGCGCTGGACAGGTCGACACGGTCGACAGGATCGGCAGTCAGGAGCACACATGTATGCGGTACAGCGGAACCGGCGTTGCGGCGGCCCACGACGGGGCACTCCGCCGCCCGCGCCGTCGGGCGCGCCGATCCCGGTGCCCGGGCGGCGGCCGGCCGCAGGGTTCGGGCGATCGCGGCGTGGGCGGGTCGCGGCGCTCGCGCTGAGTTCGTGTGCGGCGCTGGGTCTGGGCGCGGGGATGACGGGCCCCGTCTCGCCGGCGGCGGCCGCCCCGCGCTGCGACCACGTGGCGAAGGACAACCGGCCGGAGCTGCGTGAGGGGGATCGGGACGACGCGGTCGCCCAGGTGCAGTGCCTGATCGATACGAGGTCCGGAGCCCCCGGCGAGTTGCCGGAGACCGGGGTGTTCGACGCGGCCACCGCGGACGGGGTCCGGTGGGTGCAGAAGTGCAACGGCCTCGATCCGTCGGGGGTCACGAACGAGGCCACCTGGAAGGTGCTCTATCGCGCGAAGAAGGGATGCGGGCGGCAGGCGGAGCACACCGGCACCGAGTAGCGGGTGCGGGCCGGGCGGGAGGCGGAAGGGGCGTCGGCGGGTCGGCCGGGGTCGGGTCGTGGGGGCGGCCGGGCCGAAGTCGTACACAGGCCGGGTGTGATGGTCACACCCATCCCGGGGGCTGTGGACGACGGACGGCGCGCGTGGAGGGGGCGCGCGCACACTGGCCCGCATGACGCCGACCGATCTTTCCGCACTGCTGTCCCGGCCCTTCACCCTCGCCGTCGCCGCCCGCCACGGGGTCGGCCGGTCGGTCGTCCGACGCCTGGTGCGCGACGGCGACGTGCGTCGGGTCATACACGGGGTCTACGTCGGCGCGCACGTCGACGACACGCCGGAGGTGCGGGCCCGGGCCGCGGTCATGGTTCTGCCCCGCGGGGCCGTGGTCTGTGGGCGCACCGCGGCGAGGTTGCACGGCGTGCGGGTTCCGGCGGGGCCCCGGACGCAGGCGCGGCACGCGGCACCGATCGAAGTGGTCGTGCCGGTGGGGGCGGCTCTGCCCCGCCGGCACGGCTGCCGGGCGCGGATCATGGCGCTCGGGCCGGGGGAGACGGTGTGGCGGGCCGGGATTCCGGTCACCTCGCCCGCCCGGACTGCGGCAGACCTGGTCCGGACCTCGGATCGGGAGACCGGCGTGGTGGTGCTCGACGGGTTCCTGCGGGCCGGGCTGATCGCGCCCGACACGTTGGCGGCACTGGTCGAGCGCTACGCCGGACATCCGGGGCGCCATCGGCTCGCCGAGGTGGTGCGGCTGGCCGACGGGCGCAGCGCGGGCGAGGACGAGACCCGGCTGCGGCTGGCACTGCTCGACGCCGGGGTGCCGGCGGCCGAGGTCGGCTGGGAGATCCGGTCGGCGTTCGGTCGGGTCCTGAAGCGCTTCGCGCTGGCCTGGCCGGGGGTGCGGGTCGGGGTGGAGTTGACCGACGACCGGCAATGGGTCAGGGCGCGGCCTCGGAGCATCGCCGGGCAGAGCTGGCTCGTACTGCACTGCCCGACGCTCCAGGCGCGCGAGCGGCCGGCGGCCACGGTCGCCCGGATCGGATCGGAGCTGCGGCTGCGGGAGCGGCGAAATCGCGGCGACATCGCCGCGTAGGCGCCGGCATGCTACGGCGATGAACGTGGACGAGGCAGGGCCGGTGGTCACCGATCGGCTGGAGTTGATTCCGGTCGAGGTCGGTCACGCCGAGGAGATGGCGCGGGTGCTGGGTGACCCGGCACTGCACACCTTCATCGGTGGTGAGCCGGAGGGCGTGGACGCGCTGCGGGCGCGCTACACGCGCTGGGCGAAGGGGTCGCCGGAACCCGGCGTGGTCTGGTTGAACCGGGTGATCCGGCTGCGGTCGCGGGGGTGTCTGGTGGGCACGGTCCAGGCCACGGTGGGGCCCGGTCCGGTCGCCGAGGTGGCCTGGGTGGTCGGAACCCCCTGGCAGGGCCGGGGCATCGCCAAGGAGGCGGCGGTCGCGTGGGTGGCCTGGCTCCGAGCCGGAGGCATCGAGGAAATCCGCGCCCACATCCACCCGGCCAACACGGCCTCCGCCGCAGTAGCCGAAGCGGCGACCCTGACCCCCACCGAAACCTGGCAGCAAGGCGAACAACGCTGGTCCACGACCCGCACGACGCCGACCCCCGAGTGAACCCGACCACCCCACCCGGATCCGCGACTCGCCCTGCTGCGCTCTTTGCCGGCGCGGGTGGGTCCGGTCGGGGATCGGCCCGGTGATGTGTGGGTGTGGGGTGGGGTCAGGCGTCGCCGGAGACTCTCAGGACCAGGATGGCCATGTCGTCTCGGGCCTGTTCTTCGGCGAATTGTTCGACCGCGCGGTGGATTCGGGCCGCTACCGCGCCGGCGGTCAGGCCCGTGCAACCGGACAGGACCTCGGCCAGGCCGTCGTCGCCGAGCATGCGGGTGCCCTCGCGGCGTTCGGTGACGCCGTCGGTGACGCAGACCAGGACGTCGCCCGGGTCCAGGTCCACCGTCTCCAGGACCAGGTCGACCTCGTCCAGGACGCCGAGCAGCGGTTGCGGGGTGGCCACCGCGTCGACCGTGCCGTCGGGGCGCAGGCGCAGCGGGAGCGGGTGGCCCGCGGAGACCAGGCTCAGGCGTACGCCGCCGCCGTCGCGGTGGGTCATGTGCCCGTGTAGGAGGGTCAGGAACCGGCTGCGCGGGCCCTCCTCCAGGATCGCCGTGTTCAGCCGTTGCAGGACGGCGGGCACCGACATGCCCTCTCGGGTGAGCAACCGCAGCGCCGTGCGGGCCAGTCCGGTGACCGCGGCGGCCTCCGGGCCGGTGCCGCACACGTCGCCGATGGCGAAGCCCCACTTGTCCTCGCCGATGGTGAACAGGTCGTAGAAGTCGCCGCCGACCTCGTTGCCCTCGCCGGAGGCCTGGTAGACGACCTCGACGTCCACTCCCGGCACCTTGGGCAGCTCCGGCGGCAGCAGGCTGCGCTGGAGGGCCTGGCTGGTCGCGTTGCGCTCGGAGTACAGCCGGGCGTTGTCCATCGCGAGCGCGGCGCGGCGGGACAGGTCCTCGGCCAGCTCCAGGGTGTCCCGACGGAACCGGTCGCCGGCCAGGATGCCGAAGGTCAGCATGCCGATGCCGCGCCCCCGGGCGACCAGCGGCAGCGTGACCGCCTCGCCGGTGACCAGGTCGGTGTGCTCGCGGACCATCTCCGGGTCCAGGGACCGCAGGCCCAGCCAGCGCCGGGCGCCGGGCGTGGGCTGTGCGCGCGGCGCCTCGGCGCGGTCCAGCAGTGCGCGCAGGTCGTCGATCCGCATCTCGTCGGCGTGCCACACCACGCTCAGCACCGGCGCGTGCGACTCGCCGGTGTGTACCGCACACCACGTGCCCAGTCGCGGCACCACGATCTGGGCGATCATGGCCAGCGTCATCTCCGGGTCGAGGGTGCCGGCCAGCAGATCGGACGCCTCGGCGAGGAAGGACAGCGAGCCGCGCCGGACCCGCTCCAACTCGGACAGGCGCGCGCTTTCCACGGTCAGCGAGACCCGGTCGGCGGCGCGCTGGAGCCGGGCCGCGTCGTCGTTGTCGAAGCGGGCCGCGGACTCCGAGGCGACGCCGAGCGTGCCGGTGAGCCGGCCCTCGACCTTGAGCGGCACGGTCACCGCCGAGCGCATCCGGGTCTCCTGGAGGATCGGCACCGCGTCGGGCCCGGCCTCCAGGTCCTCGTGCACGGCGGGCATCCGGGCCGAGCCGTAACGGCCCACCGAGGTCTCCACCGGCACCCGCGACAGCCGATGCACCGCGCCCGCCAGACCGGTGGTCGCGCGCACCTCCATCTCGCTCTCGTCGTCGGTGGCCAGCAGCACGAACGCGGCGTCGGCGTCGAGCAGGTCGCGGGCACGTTCGACCGCGCGCTGGAGCAGGTCCTCCAGGCCCAGTCGGTTCAGCCCGTCGATCCCGTCCCATTCGCTGTCCGCCGGGATCGCCGCCCCGGTGCGACCGCGCGAGGCGTCCCGGTTCTCCAGCAGCGCGCGGGCCTGTGCGGGCACCAGGAGCGCGACCAGCGCGGGGTCGCCGTCGGCGTCGCGCAGCCGCACGTGCGAGGCGAAGACGCGCGTGGCCACCCCGTCGGCGGCGCGCACGTCGTACCCGCCCTGCCAACGGGACAGCTCCAGCATCTCGTCCAGGGTCAACTCGGTGCCCGGCGTCTGCGGCCAGGCGACCAGGTCGCCCAGCGCCATGCCGATCGCCTCGGTCTCACTCAGACCGAACAACCGGGCGGCCTCGGGGCTCCAATGGGTCACCTTGCGCGAGGCGTCGGCGTGCACCACCGCCACGCGGACCGGCACCGCCGCGTCGGGCAGCGCGTTGGCGGGTAGCAGCGGCCCGGCCGAACTGGTCGCCGAGACCGGATCGGGCAGTTCGAGCCGGAACCACACCCGTTTGACGTTCTTGGCGTATTCGACCCCCCACGCCGAGGCCAGCGACGCAGACAGGAACAGCCCGCGGCCGCTCTCGTCGCCGTCGTCGAAGCCGGTCGCCGGCTCCGGCAGCTCGCGGCTGGGGTAGTGGTCGGTGACCTCGATCTGGACGCCGCCGTCGTAGCGCACGCACGAGACCTCGGCCGAGGTGCCCGCGTGCACGATCGCGTTGGTGACCAACTCGCTGGTCAGCAATACGGCGTCGTCCACCACGTCGCCGGCGTCCCAGTCGGTGAGCGTTTTGCGGACGAACGAGCGTGCGGCCGCCACGGACCTGCCCTCGGGTGCGAAGGCAGCGCTCATCCGGGCAGTGATGAGCATGCTCGTTCCCTGATCCATACACTCCCGCATCTGCGACGAACGGCGGCTGCGGTGACGAATCCGGCTCCACAGTCCGGCAGATTCGCACCCTATCGGTTTCGGACGATCGGGCGGACCCCTTCCAAACAGTGACGCATCGATCACGATTCCGACAGATGTCCGGTCCGAGCGTGCCTTTCGGGCCCGCACTTTGCGGATGACAAGCACCATCCTCCCGGACCGCCTCTGCTCTCAACCCTGTGAGTGAAAGACTGTGGATGGCAAGCGGCCGGAGGCACGGACGGTCGCGGCGAATCGGGTCCGGCGGAGGAAATGCGAGATGGCGAAGGCTTCCCCAGCGCAGGCGCGGACTGCGGCCGTCCGGCAGGGCCGGCACGACGAGCAGGATCTGCGGCGTCTGCTGGCCGCCCTGACCGGGGTCCGTGACGGCAACTTCCGCAAACGCCTGACGGTCTCCGGCGACGGGATCATGTCCGAGATCGCCGTCGTGTTCAACGACATGGTCGAGCGCAATCAGCACCTGTCCGGCGAGTTGGCCCGGGTGCGCCGGGTGGTCGGTCGGGAGGGCAAGCTGACCGAGCGGCTGGACCCGGGCCCGGGCGAGGGCGCCTGGGCGACGAGCATCGACGCGGCCAACGCGCTCGTCGAGGACCTGGTGCGCCCCACCGTCGAGGTCGGCCGGGTACTGGCCGCCGTCGCCGAGGGCGATCTGTCCCAGCGCATGGACCTGCGGATCGCCGAACAGCCGCTGCGTGGCGAGTTCCTGCGGATGGGCCGCACCGCCAACGGACTGGTGGACCAGCTCAGCGCGTTCGCCGACGAGGTCACCCGGGTGGCCCGCGAGGTCGGTACCGAGGGCAAGCTCGGTGGGCAGGCCCGGGTGCGCGGCGTCTCCGGCAGCTGGAAGGACCTCACCGACTCGGTCAACACGATGGCCAGCCGGTTGACCCTCCAGGTGCGCGACATCGCCCTGGTGACCACCGCCGTGGCCAAGGGGGACCTGTCCCGCACGGTCACCGTCGAGGTGGCCGGCGAGATGCTGGAGCTGAAGGAGACCGTCAACACGATGGTCGACCAGCTCTCCGGCTTCGCCCAGGAGGTGACCCGGGTGGCCCGCGAGGTGGGCACCGAGGGCCGACTGGGCGGCCAGGCCCGGGTCGAGGGCGTCTCGGGGACCTGGAAGGACCTCACCGACTCGGTCAACATCATGGCGGGCAACCTGACCGCCCAGGTCCGCGACATCGCCCAGGTGACCAAGGCGGTCGCGTACGGCGACCTGTCGCAGACCATCACCGTGTCCGCGCGCGGCGAGATGGCCCAGCTCGCCGAGACGATCAACGCGATGACCGGCACGCTGCGCACGTTCGCCTCCGAGGTGACCCGCGTGGCGCGCGAGGTCGGCTTCGAGGGCCGGCTCGGCGGCCAGGCCCAGGTCCCCGGCGGCGCGGGCATCTGGAAGGACCTGACCGACTCGGTCAACACCGCCTTCTTCAACCTCACCGCGCAGGTCCGCGACATCGCCGGGGTGACCACGGCGGTCGCCCAGGGCGACCTGTCGCAGAAGATCACCGTGGACGTCTCCGGCGAGATGCTGGAGCTCAAGAACACCGTCAACACCATGGTCGGCCAGCTGTCGGCCTTCGCCTCCGAGGTCACCCGAGTCGCCCGCGAGGTGGGCAGCGAGGGCATCCTGGGCGGCCAGGCGCAGGTCTCCGGCGTGGCGGGTACGTGGAAGGACCTGACCGACTCGGTCAACGTGATGGCCGGCAACCTGACCGGCCAGGTCCGCAACATCGCCCAGGTCTCCACGGCGGTGGCCCGGGGCGACCTGTCGCAGAAGATCACGGTCGACGTCTCCGGCGAGATGCTGGAGCTCAAGAACACCGTGAACACCATGGTGGACCAGCTGTCCGCGTTCGCCTCCGAGGTCACCCGGGTCGCCCGCGAGGTCGGCGGCGAGGGCCGGCTCGGCGGCCAGGCCCGGGTGGTACCGGGCGTCGCGGGCGTGTGGCTCGACCTCACCGACTCGGTGAACTTCATGGCGGGCAACCTCACCGCCCAGGTCCGCAACATCGCCGAGGTGACCACGGCGGTCGCGCGCGGCGACCTGTCCAAGAAGATCGACGTGGACGCCCGCGGCGAGATCCTGGAGGTCAAGAACACCGTCAACACGATGGTCGACCAGCTCTCCGCGTTCGCCGACGAGGTCACCCGCGTCGCCCGCGAGGTGGGCACCGAGGGCCGACTGGGCGGCCAGGCCCAGGTGCTCGGGGTGGCCGGGGTGTGGCGCGACCTGACCTACTCGGTCAACTCGATGGCCGGAAACCTCACCGAACAGGTGCGCAGCCTGGGCCAGGTGACCACCGCCGTGGCCCGCGGCGACCTGTCGCAGAAGATCACGGTGGACGCCCGAGGTGAGATCCTCGAACTCAAGAACACCGTGAACACCATGGTCGACCAGCTCTCCGGCTTCGCCGACGAGGTGACCCGGGTGGCCCGCGAGGTGGGCACCGAGGGCCGCCTCGGCGGGCAGGCCGACGTCAAGGGCGTCTCCGGCACCTGGAAGGACCTCACCGAGTCGGTCAACGTGATGGCCGGCAACCTGACCGGCCAGGTGCGCAGCATCGCCGACGTGACCACGGCGGTGGCCACGGGCGATCTGTCCAAGAAGATCACCGTCGACGCCCGGGGCGAGATCCTGGAGCTGAAGGAGACCGTCAACACGATGGTCGACCAGCTCTCCGCGTTCGCCGACGAGGTGACCCGGGTGGCCCGCGAGGTGGGCACCGAGGGCCGGCTCGGCGGGCAGGCGCGGGTGCGCGGGGTCTCCGGCATCTGGAAGGACCTGACCGACAACGTCAACGTCATGGCCAACAACCTGACGTCCCAGGTCCGCAACATCGCCCAGGTGGCCACCGCCGTCGCCGACGGCGACCTGTCCCAGAAGAGCACCGTCGAGGCCAAGGGCGAGATGGCGGGCCTGGCGGGCACGATCAACACGATGGTCGACACCCTGCGCGCGTTCGCCGACGAGGTCACCCGCGTGGCCCGCGAGGTGGGCACGGAGGGCATTCTGGGCGGCCAGGCGCACGTGCCCGGTGTCTCGGGCACCTGGAAGGACCTGACCGACAACGTCAACTCGATGGCGGACAACCTCACCGGGCAGGTCCGCAACATCGCCAAGGTGACCACCGCGATCGCCGGCGGCGACCTGTCGCAGAAGATCGACGTGGACGCGCGCGGCGAGATGCTGGAGCTCAAGACCACCATCAACACCATGGTCGACCAGCTCTCGGCGTTCGCCGGCGAGGTCACGCGCGTGGCGCGCGAGGTGGGCACCGAGGGCATGCTGGGCGGCCAGGCCGAGGTCGAGGGCGTCTCCGGTACCTGGAAGCAACTCACCGAGAACGTCAACGAGTTGGCCGGCAACCTGACCCGCCAGGTGCGGGCCATCGCCGAGGTCGCCACCGCCGTG
Source organism: Embleya australiensis (assembly GCF_051903075.1). Lineage (NCBI taxonomy): Bacteria > Bacillati > Actinomycetota > Actinomycetes > Kitasatosporales > Streptomycetaceae > Embleya > Embleya australiensis. Next base: position 2,264,935 of record NZ_CP182422.1, on the reverse strand, counting down.
ACCCGGGGCGACCTGTCGTTGCAGATCGCGGTGGACGCGTCCGGAGAGCTCGACGAGCTCAAGGACAACATCAACCAGATGATCTACAACCTGCGCGAGACCACCCGGGCCAACCGGGAGCAGGACTGGCTCAAGACCAACCTGGCCCGGATCTCCGGTCTCATGCAGGGCCGCCGCGACCTGATGGCGGTCGCCGCGCTGATCATGAGCGAGCTGACCCCGGTCGTGGACGCCCAGCACGGCGCCTTCTTCCTGGCCGAGTTGACCCAGGAGGACGTGGTCGAGCTGCGGCTGATCGCCTCCTACGGCTACCAGGACGGCGGCGGCGTGCCCACCCGCTTCCGGCTCGGCCAGTCGCTGGTCGGCCAGGCCGCGCTGGAGAAGCGCTCGATCCTGATCCTGGACGCGCCGCCCGGCTACATCAAGATCGCCTCCGGCCTGGGCGAGGCCGCCCCGGCGAACGTGATCGTGCTGCCGGTGCTGTTCGAGGACCAGTTGCTCGGCGTGCTCGAACTCGCCTCGTTCCGCCCGTTCACCAAGGTGCACCGCAACTTCCTGGAGCAGCTGAACGAGCAGATCGGGGTCACGGTCAACACGATCATGGCCAACTCGCGCACCGAGATGCTGCTCGCCGAGTCGCAGCGGCTGACCGAGGAACTCCAGGAACGGTCCGAGGAGTTGCAGCGCCAGCAGGGCGAGCTGCGGCACTCCAACGCCGAGTTGGAGGACAAGGCGGCGCTGCTCGCCCGGCAGAACCGGGACATCGAGATCAAGAACCGGGAGATCGAACAGGCCCGGCAGGCGCTGGAGGAGCGGGCCGAGCAGCTCGCGCTGTCCTCCAAGTACAAGTCCGAGTTCCTGGCCAACATGTCGCACGAGCTGCGCACCCCGCTGAACAGCCTGCTGATCCTGGCCAAGCTGCTCGCCGACAACGTCGAGGGCAACCTGACCCGCAAGCAGGTCGAGTTCGCCGAGACCATCCACGGCGCCGGGTCCGACCTGCTCCAACTGATCAACGACATCCTCGACCTGTCCAAGGTGCAGGCCGGGAAGATGGACGTGCGTCCCGCGCGGATCGCGCTGGCCCAGCTGATGGACTACGTCGAGGCGACCATCCGCCCGCTGACCTCGGAGAAGAACCTCGAGTTCACGGTGCACGTCTCGCCCGCGGTGCCCGGGATCCTGTTCACCGACGAGCAGCGGCTGCAACAGGTGTTGCGCAACCTGCTCTCGAACGCGGTCAAGTTCACCGACTCCGGCTCGGTCGAGGTGTTGATCACGCTCACCGACGACATCCCGCTGACCAACACCGAGTTGGACAACGCGGAGCACGCGGTGGCCTTCTCGGTGATCGACACCGGCATCGGCATCGCGGTGGACAAGCTCAAGGTGATCTTCGAGGCGTTCCAGCAGGCCGACGGCACCACCAGCCGCCGCTACGGCGGCACGGGCCTGGGCCTGTCGATCAGCCGGGAGATCGCCTGGCTGCTCGGCGGCGAGATCCACGCGGAGAGCATGCCGGGACGCGGCAGCACGTTCACCCTCTACCTCCCGCTGGACAGCGTTTTGGTCCCGGGCGACGAGATCGGCCACGACCGCGACACCGAATTGCCGCCGACCCCGTACCGGGCGGCGCTGCCCGCCGCCGCGCCGTCCACCCCGCTGCTCAGCGACGCCCCGGAATTGCCCGGGGAGGGGGAGGACGAGCCCGAGGACGCGGGGGAGGTGGCGCCGCGCCGGGTCCTGGTGGTGGAGACGCCGCAGTCCGACGGCGCGCCGTTGAGCACCGCGCTGGCCGGGCTCGACGGGCAGATCGACCTGAGCACCGCCGCCGACGAGGGCGAGGCGGTGCGCCTGCTCGCCGAGGCACCGCCCGCGTGCCTGGTGGTGGACCTGCGGCTGCCCGACGAGGGCGCGTGGCAGGTGCTCGACGCGGTCGCCTCGCGGAACGAATTGCAGAGCCTGCCCGTCGTGGTGCACGTTCCGGCCCGCCCGACCCGCTCCGAGTCGGGCCGGCTGCGCGGCTACCGGCGCCGGATCGTGCTGCTCCAGCGGGTCTCCACCCCCGACGCGCTGGCCCGAGCGGTGCTGGGCGCCACCGGGCCGGTGCGGGCCGATCACACCGGCCCCGCCAAGCCGGTGGTCGAGCCGTTCGAGGGCACCTTCGACGGCGAGCGGGTGCTGATCGTCGACGACGATGTGCGCAACGTGTTCGCGCTGACCAGCGTGCTGGAGCAGTACGGACTCAGCGTGCTGTACGCGGAGAACGGCCGTGAGGGCATCGAAGTGCTCCAGGGACACGACGACATCGCGATCGTGCTGATGGACGTGATGATGCCGGAGATGGACGGATACGCCACCACGTCGGCGATTCGCCGGATGCCGCAGTACGCGGGGCTGCCGATCATCGCGTTGACCGCCAAGGCGATGAAGGGGGATCAGGAGAAGAGCATCGACTCCGGGGCCTCCGACTACGTGGCCAAACCGGTCGACACGCGGCACTTGTTGGGACTCATCCGCACTTGGCTCGACCACTAGTTCGCTTCTCGGGTGGCAAGCACCACATGATGGAACCCGTATGGTCGGACCGGCGTTGAAGAGGTGGAGGGGTCGATGCGGTGTTGTCGCAACCGTAGGTCGGGCTGTGGTGACACCATGCGGTCGTCTGTTCCGGAATACCTGCCGAGCCGATCGCCTGGCCACTACCATGACCGGGACGAGCACCACCCGGAACGTGTGCTCGACCGGCGTGGAGTGCGTCGGGGCGATCTCGGCCGACGGTGTGCCGGACCGAACCGTGTCGATCGAGGCCGTGTCATTCTGGGCAGCGTCAGCAGTGCCGGCAGTGTCAACCAGGCAAACCGAAAACATGCACAAGGACGAGTGGAGCCGACCGATACGCGGGGTCACCCACCGTGTCGGATCGAAGAGGGTGGGCCATGACGGAGAAGGCCAAGATCCTCCTGGTCGATGACCGTCAGGAGAATCTGCTCGCCCTGGAGGCGATCCTGTCCGCGCTGGACCAGACCCTGGTTCGGGCGCATTCGGGCGAGGAAGCCCTCAAGGCGCTGCTCACGGACGAGTTCGCGGTGATTCTGCTCGACGTCCAGATGCCCGGAATGGACGGGTTCGAGACGGCTGCGCACATCAAGCGGCGGGAGAAGACCCGCGATATCCCGATCATCTTCCTGACCGCGATCAACCACGGTCCGCACCACACCTTCCGCGGTTACGCGGCCGGCGCGGTCGACTACATCTCCAAGCCCTTCGACCCGTGGGTGCTGCGCGCCAAGGTCTCGGTCTTCGTGGACCTGTACAAGAAGAACTGCCAGTTGCGCGAGCAGGCCACGCTGCTGCGCGGGCGCCTGGAGGGGCCCGCCGGCGGCGACCGGGCCGGGGCGGACGTGATCGCGGAGTTGTCCACGCGGCTGGCCGCGGTCGAGGAGCAGGCCGACGGCATGGCCAAGCAGGTCGAGTCGACCGACGATCCGATCCTGGCCGCCTCCGCGGTGCAACTGCGCCGCCGGGTGGCCCGGATGCGCGCCGCGCTCGACGCCCTCGCGCCGGCCACGGCCGGCCACGGCGGACCCCCGCTGGTCCCGGCCCCGGACAAGGGCGAGGCGGCCGGCTGACCCCGGAGCGCCCGCGCGGACCGGACCGTCGACGACGGCCCGGTCCGACACGGCGCGCGCTCCGGGCCGGGACGCATGAGGTGGAGAGGGTCCACCGGTAACCTCGGGACATGGCCACACGTGCGTCCGGCGGCGGAGCGCAACCGCGCACGGCCGCGAAGAAGAAGGCTCCCGCCAGGAAGGCGGCCCCGCCCCCGCCTCCCCCGCCGAAACTGCTCGGTGGGGTGCCCGCGTTGCTCGGGAAGGCGCTCAAGGGGCTGTGGCTGGGGCTGGCGCACGCGTTCGGTTCACTCGCGCGGGGCATCGGCTCCGGCGCGCGCGGACTCGACCCCGCGCATCGTCGGGACGGGCTCGGGCTCGCCCTGCTCGGCCTGGCGATAGTGATCGCCGCGGGCGCGTGGGGCACCATCGACGGCGCGGTCGGCGAGGGGGTCAACGCGGTCGTCGCGGGCCTGGTCGGCCGGCTGGACGTGCTGGTGCCGTTCCTGGTCGGCGCGTTGGGCGTGCGGGTGATGCGCCATCCCGACCAGAAGGACGCCACCGGGCGGATCGTGATCGGCTGCACGGCGCTGGTGTGCGCGGTGCTCGGGCTGATCCACGTCGGGTGCGGGACGCCGCAGCCCGGTGACGGCGCGGCGGCGATGCGCGACGCGGGCGGCCTGGTCGGCTGGGCGTTCGCGACCCCGCCGGTGCACCTGGTCACCCGGTGGGTCGCGGTGCCGCTGCTGGTGCTGCTGATCGTGTTCGGGCTGCTCGTGGTCACCGCGACGCCGATCAACGCGGTGCCGGAACGCCTCGGGGTCTTCCTCGGCTTCATCGAGGGGCCCGAGCCGGAGCCGTACGACGAGGACGACGACCGCCCGAGCGGGTTCGCCGGCTTCGACGAGGACGACGAGCCCGCGCCGGCGCCGGTGCGCAAACCCCGACCGCGCCGCCGCCCGAGCCCGGCGGCCAAAACCGGCCATCCGGACGCGGTCGACGTGGCCGCGGCCGCCGCCGCGGCGCTGGACGCGGGCGACGCCGGCCTGATCGTCCCGCCCGCCCGCTCGCGCAAGGCCGCCGCCCGGGTGGTGACCGATCTGCGGGCCCGCGCCGCCGACGCCCCGGCGCACACCCCCGCGCCGCCGCGCAGCGAGCAGCTCAGGCTCTCCGGCGACATCACCTACCACCTGCCCGGCCCCGCGCTGCTGCGCAAGGGCCCGCCCGCCAAGGCGCGCAGCAAGGCCAACGACGACGTGGTCGCGGCGCTGTCCAAGGTGTTCGAGCAGTTCAACGTCGACGCGCAGGTCACCGGCTTCTCCCGGGGCCCGACGGTGACCCGCTACGTGATCGAGCTGGGCCCGGCGGTGAAGGTGGAGCGGATCACCGCGCTGGCCAAGAACATCGCCTACGCCGTGGCCAGCCCGGACGTACGGATCATCAGCCCGATCCCCGGCAAGTCCGCGGTGGGCATCGAGATCCCCAACACCGACCGCGAGATGGTCAGCCTCGGCGACATTTTGGCCTCCGACACCGCCGCCGGCGACGCGCACCCGATGATCGCCGCGCTGGGCAAGGACGTCGAGGGCAACGACGTGGTGGCCAACCTGGCCAAGATGCCGCACCTGCTTGTGGCGGGCGCCACCGGCGCGGGCAAGTCGAGCTGCATCAACGGCCTGATCACCTCGATCATGATGCGCGCCACGCCGGAGGAGGTGCGGATGGTGCTGGTCGACCCCAAACGGGTCGAACTCACCACCTACGAGGGCATTCCCCACCTGATCACACCGATCATCACCAACCCGAAGAAGGCCGCCGAGGCGTTGCAGTGGGTCGTGCGCGAGATGGACATGCGCTACGACGACCTGGCCAACTTCGGCTTCCGGCACGTCGACGACTTCAACGTGGCGGTGCGCGCCGGCAAGCTGAAGGTGCCGCCGGGCAGCGAGCGCGACATCCAGCCCTACCCGTACCTGCTGGTGATCGTCGACGAGTTGGCCGACCTGATGATGGTCGCGCCGCGCGACGTCGAGGACTCGATCGTGCGGATCACCCAGCTCGCCCGCGCCGCGGGCATCCACCTCGTGCTGGCCACCCAGCGCCCCAGCGTGGACGTGGTCACCGGTCTGATCAAGGCCAACGTGCCCTCGCGGCTCGCGTTCGCCACCTCCTCGCTGGCGGACAGCCGGGTCATCCTGGACCAGCCCGGCGCGGAGAAGCTGATCGGCAAGGGCGACGCGCTGTTCCTGCCGATGGGCGCCAGCAAGCCGATCCGGATGCAGGGCGCCTACGTCACCGAGGAGGAGATCGAGGCGATCGCCCGGCACTGCAAGGAGCAGTTGCAGCCGGAGTACCGCGACGAGGTCACCGCGGGACCGGATCGCAAGAAGCAGGTGGACGAGGACGTCGGCGACGACCTCGACCTGCTCTGCCAGGCCGTCGAACTGGTGGTGTCCACCCAGTTCGGCTCGACCTCGATGCTCCAGCGCAAGCTGCGCGTCGGCTTCGCCAAGGCGGGCAGGCTGATGGACCTGATGGAGAGCCGGGACATCGTCGGACCGAGCGAGGGCTCCAAGGCGCGCGAAGTGTTGATCAAACCGGATGAAATCGAGCAGGTTATGGCCACGTTGCGCGGAGAATGATCGGACTTAAGTGATGATTGGTGTCAGTCGTGATGAATGACACATAAGGGGCTAACAGTGTCGATCGGTCAAAGCCTCGCCGAGGCGCGCGTACGGGCCGGTCTCACCGTGGATCGGCTCAGTGAGGTCACCCGGATCCGACAGGTCATCATCGAAGGCATCGAACACGACGACTTCGAGCCGTGCGGGGGCGACTTCTACGCCCGCGGCCACATTCGCACCCTGGCGCGCGCCACGGGCCTGGAGCCCGCGCCGTTGATCGCCGAGTACGACCACACCGTCGGCGGCACGAGCACCCCACGACCCACCGAGATCTTCGACTCGCCGCGCAAGTCGATCGAATACCGCCGCCCCAACTGGACCCTGGCCATGGGCGTCGCCGTGGTCATCGTGCTGATCTTCGCCTTCGTACAACTCGCCGGCGGCCGGGCCGACGACGACGAGAAGGAGACCGCGTCCCGGGTCGCCCCGACCACCGCCGCCCCCGCGGCACCGGCCCCGCCGCCCCCGCCGCCGTCCTCGGTCGCGCCGGTGAGCAAGGCGCCGGAGTTCCCGCCCGGCGTCGTGGTCACCATCACCGCCGTCGACGGGCGCAGCTGGGTCCGCGCGTTCGACTCCAGGGACAAGCAGATCCTGGAGACGATCCTGGACAAGGGCGAGGCCAAGACCTTCGAGGACCCCACGCAGCTGCAGGTCCAGGTCGGCAATTCGGGCGCCGCGCGACTGAACGTCAACGGCCGGGACCTGGGCCCGGCGGGTGAGGACGGCGAGGTGGTCAAACGCACGTTCGTACCCGGCGACCCCGTCCCGCAGATGCGGACGAGCGCGTCGGCGAGCCCGTCGCCCCGGTGACCGGGCATCGTGACCTCCCCGGAACCATCCGACGCTTCCCTGCGTCCGGTCCACGTCCGCGTCTGACGTAGGCTTTCCGGCATGTCCGCCCGCGATACCACCCGCCCCGCCGCCCCGGCCGAGAGCCCCGCCGCCCTGCGCACCGTCGCCCTGGTCACCCTCGGCTGCGCCCGCAACGAGGTGGACTCCGAGGAACTCGCCGGCCGGCTCGAGGCCGACGGGTGGGCCCTCGTCGAGGACGCCGCGGACGCCTCCGTCGTCATGGTCAACACCTGCGGCTTCGTCGAGTCCGCCAAGAAGGACTCGATCGACACCGTCCTGGAGGCCGCCGATCTCAAGGGCGACGGCCGTACACAGGCCGTGGTGGCGGTCGGCTGCCTGGCCGAGCGCTACGGCGACCAGCTCGCGGGCGCGCTGCCCGAGGCCGACGCCGTGCTCGGCTTCGACGACTACGGCGACATCTCCGGCCGGCTGCGCTCGATCCTGGCCGGCGAGAGCCACATCCCGCACGCGCCCCGCGACCGCCGCGCACTGCTGCCGATCACCCCCGTCGAGCGCCAGGCCGCCGACGTCGCGGTGCCCGGCCACGGCATCCCCGAGGACCTGCCCGAGGGCGTCGCGCCCGCATCCGGGCCGCGCGCCCTGCGCCGCAGGCTCGGCTCGGGGCCGGTGGCCTCGCTCAAGCTCGCCTCCGGCTGCGACCGCCGCTGCTCGTTCTGCGCCATCCCCTCCTTCCGCGGCTCGTTCCTGTCCCGCCGCCCCTCCGACGTGCTCGCCGAGGCCCGCTGGCTGGCCGAGCAGGGCGTCCGCGAGATCGTCCTGGTCAGCGAGAACTCCACGTCCTACGGCAAGGACCTGGGCGACCTGCGCCTGCTGGAGACGCTGCTGCCGGAACTGGTCGCCGTCGAGGGCATCGAGCGGGTGCGGGTCAACTACCTCCAGCCCGCCGAGATGCGCCCGACGCTGATCGACGTGATCACCGGCACGCCCGGCGTCGCGCCCTACTTCGACCTGTCCTTCCAGCACGCCTCGGAGCCGGTGCTGCGCCGGATGCGCCGATTCGGCTCGGTCGAGGCGTTCGTCACCCTCATGGAGCAGATCCGGGCCAAGGCCCCCGAGGCCGGCGCCCGATCGAACTTCATCGTCGGCTTCCCCGGCGAGACCGAGCAGGACGTGGACGACCTGGAGCGGTTCCTGATCGCCGCCCGGCTCGACGCGATCGGCGTGTTCGGCTACTCCGACGAGGACGGCACCGAGGCGGCGAACTATCCCGACAAGCTCGACGCCGACGTGATCGAGGCCCGCGTGCAGCGGATCTCCCGGCTCGCCGAGGAACTGGTCGCACAACGCGCCGAGGACCGGATCGGCACCGAGATCGTCGTGCTGATCGAGGAACTCGGCGAGGACGGCAGCGCCGAGGGCCACGCGGCCCACCAGGCCCCCGAGACCGACGGCTCGACCACGGTGGTCGGCGAGGGCCTGCGCGTGGGCGACTTCGTCCGGGTCCGGGTCACCGACAGCGAGGGCGCCGACCTGTACGGCGAGGCGATCGATGTGATCGTGCGCGGGGGCGATCGGTGACGGCCGAACCGGCACCGCCGCGCCGGCGCCCGGCCGAGGCCGTTCGGGCCGCCGCCGCCAACCACCCGCCGAAGCCCGACCGCCTCGGCGACCCCACCACCTCCGTCAGCGCCTGGAACGCCGCCAACGCGCTCACGCTGATGCGGGTGGCCCTGGTGCCGGTCTTCGTCACCCTGCTGCTCCAGGACGGCGGCCACGACCCCGCCTGGCGCGCCTGGGCCTGGGCCGCGTTCACCGTGGCCAGCATCAGCGACCTGTTCGACGGCAAGCTCGCCCGGATGCACAACCTGGTCACCGACTTCGGCAAACTCGTCGACCCGATCGCCGACAAGGCGCTGATGGGCGCCGCGCTGATCAGCCTGTCCGCGCTCGGCGACCTGCCCTGGTGGGTCACCCTGGTGGTGCTCGCCCGGGAGATCGGCATCACCCTGCTGCGCTTTTGGGTGATCCGCCACGGCGTGATCCCGGCCAGCCGGGGCGGCAAGGCCAAGACCATGCTCCAGGGCAGCGCGATCGGGATGTACACACTGGTCATGACCGGCCCGCTGGCCAGCACCCGGGCCTGGATCATGGCGGCCGCGGTGATCGTTACCGTGGTGACGGGCCTGGACTACATCGTCAAGGCCGTACGACTGCGACGCGGCACCCCGGTGCCCGCCGGACAGGGCTGACCGTCGGGACGAATCCCGACCACGGGGGAAGCGGGGAAGCGGAACCATGCGCGAATTGAAGATCGAACTCGTCGCGGTGGGGGACGAGTTGCTGGTCGGCGACGTGGAGAACACGAACGCCGGCACGCTCGGCCGCCGACTCACCGCCGCCGGTCTGCGGGTGAGCGGGGTGTCCACGGTCGGCGACGGCCTCGACGCGATGATCGACGTCCTCACCCAGGCCGTCCGGCGCGCCGACGCGGTGATCGTCTCCGGCGGCCTCGGCCCCACCTCCGACGACCGCACCCGCGAGGCGATCGCCGCCGTCGCCGGTGTGCCGTTGCGCCGCGACCCGGCGATCGAGGACTGGCTGCGTCGGCGCTACCGAGGCCTGAACCGCACCCTCACCGCGCTCGGCCTCCAGCAGGCCGACGTCCCCGAGGGCGGGCGCAGCCTGCCCAACGCGAACGGCAGCGCGCCCGGCATCGCGGTGGTGATCGGCGACGTGGCGGTCTACGCGATCCCCGGCCCGCCGCACGAGATGATCGCGATGACCGAGGAGCAGGTCCTGCCCGACCTGCTGCGCCGCGCGGGCGAGCCGCCGACCCGCGCGCAGCGCCAACTGCTCACCGCCTCGATCGGCGAGGGGGTGATCGCCGCGATGCTCGAACCGCTGGAGAAGGAACTCGCCCGGGACGGCGCGGTCGAGGTCGCCTACCTGGCCACCGCCGGACAGACCCGGGTCAAGCTCACCTCCGCCACCCCCGGCGGCGCCGCCGAGGTGGACGCCGCCGCCGCGCGAGCGCGCGAACTGCTCGGTGGGTGTGTCTACGGCGAGGCCGGCGACACCCTCGCCGGCGTGGTGCTCGACCTGCTGCGCGGGCGCGACGCCACCGTCGCGGTGGCCGAATCGCTCACCGGTGGCCTGATCGCCGCCGAGTTGACCTCGGTGCCCGGCGCGTCCGCGAGCGTGCGCGGCTCGGTCACCGCGTACGCCACCGACCTCAAGGGCTCGGTGCTCGGCGTGGACGCCGATCTGCTCGCCGCGGAGGGCGCGGTTCACCCGGATGTGGCCGCGCGCATGGCCGAGGGTGTGCGCGACGTCATGTCGGGTACGTACGGGGTGGCCACGACGGGGGTCGCCGGTCCGGACCCCCAGGACGGAAAGCCCGTGGGCACCGTATACATCGCGGTGGCCGGCCCCGAGGGAACAATCGTGCTCTCCCTGCTGTTCTCGGGCAGTCGGGGCAGGATCCGCGAGATGACCACGGTCCGTGCACTCGACCTGCTCCGGTGTGTGGTGGCCGGCCTGCCGACCGAGCAGGACCCGGCGTGTACGGGGTGACCGGGCGTGCCGATCGGCCGACGAGACCATGGCGTCCGGGCGTCCGGGGGAGACACGAAAGGCCGGCCGAGGACGTGCAGCGAATCGAGGTGGGAGTGAACCGGAACGCCTATGGACCCTGGGGACCCCCGCCGTCAAGGTTCCACGCCCTGAGTGAACAGGACGGCAAGGCGGGCACACCCGCACGGTCGGGCAGGTACGGTGGGGCTGTGACCCCCCGAGCCGCCCTAGGAGGGAGCGACCGATGATCCTGCTCCGTCGCCTGCTGGGTGACGTGCTGCGGCGCCAGCGCCAGCGTCAGGGTCGCACCCTGCGCGAGGTTTCGTCCTCAGCCCGGGTATCCCTTGGCTACCTGTCCGAGGTCGAGCGCGGCCAGAAGGAAGCCTCGTCCGAACTGCTCGCCGCGATCTGCGACGCGCTGGACGTGCGCATGTCCGTGCTCATGCGGGAGGTCAGCGACGAGCTGGCCCTCGCCGAGCTGGCCTCGGACGAGGCGATGCGCCCGGTCCTGGAGCCGGTGGGTGCCGGCTTCACGCCGAACGAGCGCGCCACCGAGCGTCAGAACAACGACCGGACGTCGGGCGCCGCCCCGATCGCCGGCGACAACGCGGTGAGCGTGGTGGTGGCGGCCTGAGCCGCGGCCGCGCGCCGGGCACCCGCCGGGTGTCGCGCACCGGACACCGGGCCCGATCGACCCGAACACGACACCGAGGCCCCGTCCCCGAAACCGGGAGACGGGGCCTCGGCATGGGCGGGACCGATTGCGGGCGGCCTACCAGGGCATCGCGACGCCGCCGTTGGGGCGCAGGATCTGGCCGGTGACGAACTTGGCGGCGTCCGAGGCGAGGTAGGCCACCGCGTAGGAGATGTCGGTGGGCTCGCCGACGGTGCGCAGCGGGGCCATCCGGGCCATCGGCGCGGCGACGGCGGCCTTGCGTTCCTCGTCCTCGTTGCCGTCCGCGTCGGTCCAGTGCCGGCCCGTCATCCCGGTGACGATCCAGCCCGGCGCGACCGCGTTGACCCGCACGCCGCTCGGGCCGACCTCGGTGGCCAGCGTCTTGGTCAACTGCACCACCGCGGCCTTGGCCGCGCCGTAGCACAGCAGCCCGGACGTGGCGGTGTCCACCGCGCCGGAGGCCATGTTGACGATGCTGCCGAAGCCCTGCTCCGACATCACCCGCGCGGCGGCGCGGCAGCCGAAGAAGACGCCCTTGAAGTTGATCGCCAGGACCCGGTCGAGGTCGGCCTCCTCGGTCTCGATCACCGTGCTCAGGTGCATCACCCCGGCGATGTTGGCGAGTACGTCGAGCCGGCCGTGCGCGGCGACAGTGTCGTCGATCAGCGCGTCCACCTGTGCGGCCCGCGAGGTGTCCACGACGGCGGCGGTCGCGGCGCCGCCGGCGGCCACGATCGCCTCGGCGGTCTGCTGCGCCCCGGCCTCGTGGATGTCCGCGCAGACCACGGTCGCGCCCAGTTCGGCCAGCACCTCGGCGCTGGAGCGGCCGATGCCCGACGCCGCGCCGGTGACGACGGCGACCCGGCCGGTCAGATCGAGGGCTTCACGGAACACGGGTGACCTCCCGGCACTGGTCGAGTATGGCGCGCCGACCGTACGAGCCATCTGACGAACAGTCAATAAAGGTGTGGGCCGGGGAGATCGGCGTCACCGCAGGCCCTCCTGGCGGCGGCACCAGCGGTGCGTCTCGCCGCCGGCGGGGAACACGCCGGCCGCCGCGAGGGCGTCGCAGGGGTCGGCGGGCATATGCGCCGGCCGTCCGGTCCGGCCGTCGCCGGTGTGCGCCGACCGGGGCGGGTGGGCCGGGCCGGTCTGCGCCCGGGGGCGCGGGCGGGCGGCCGGCGGTGCGGCGTCCTCGGTGGGATCGCCCGCCGGCGGCGTCGGGTGTTCGGTCGGGGGCGGCTCGGCCGAGCCGCCCGCCAGGGCGGTGATCGCCGGCGCGGGCTCGCCGGCGATCGGGTCGATGGGGGAGGGGCCGGTCGGCCCGTGCGGCGCGGCGGCCGCGGGCGGGGTCTGCGGGCGCGGTACGGGGGTCGGCGCGGACACCGAGGTGCAGCCGGCCGAAACCAGGAACAGCACGGGCAGCACCAGGACGGGCAGGATCCGGGGAGGGGTCATGCCCGGTACGACGAACCACCCGGACGTCGGTCACCGTGTGTACCTCCATCGGGTGACGGCTGGCAGCGTGGACACCAGAAGGTCACCCTCGGCGGATCGCCCAGATCGGCCCGCCGGATTCCGCTGCCGCAGCGCGCGCACGGGCGACCGGCGCGCCCGTAGACCCAGTGGCGCCGGCCCGGCCGGGTATCGCCGGTGGTGATGTGCCCGACCCGGTCCCGATTGGCCGCGAGCAGGCGTTGGGCCAGTACCGCCCAGGCGAGCGGGTCACCCGCCTCGGCGACCGGGGTCCACGGTGCGACGCCGCGCAGGAAGCACAACTCGACGCGGTACACGTTGCCGATCCCGGCCAGATTGCGCTGATCGAGCAGCGCCTCGCCGATCGGCCGGCGCGGGCGGGTGGCCAGCCGCCGGGCCGCCTCGGGCGCGTCCCAGTCCGGGCCGAGCAGGTCAGGGCCCAGATGCCCGACCACGGTCGACTCGTCGGCGCCGCGCAGCAGCTCCACCACCGGCATCCGCATCCCGACCACGGTGTGCGCGGTATTGGCCAGCACCAGTCGGATCGCGTGCCAGGGGCGGGGCAGCGGGTGCGCGCCGGTGTCCTGGATGTGCCAGGTGCCGTCCATGCGCAGGTGGGTGTGCAGCGTGACGCCGCCCTCGATGCGGGTCAGCAGGTGTTTGCCGCGCGGGACCACTTCGAGCACCGAGCGGCCGGTCAGATCCACCGTCGCCGCTGCGGGCACGCGGAAGTCGGTCACGGTCAGCTCGCGGTCCACGAGCGCCGCGCGCAGTCGCCGCGCCGCCTGGTACACGGTGTCGCCTTCGGGCATACCGCCATTGTCCCGGCCGCGCCGCCGGTCGTGCGCCCCGGCCCGGGGCCGGCCCCCGAGTCCCCCCGGACCCGTCGGTGCGGCCGCCCCCGGGGGTCGGTGACGCCACGGGACACGCGCTGCCGCGCGCTGCTTCGCGCTGCACGGACCGACGTCGCGAACGCGCGGCCAGGAACACGTCCGCGACGCCGGATCCGAGTGCACCCGACCGTGACGCGTGCAGGGTCGCCACGGGCGGGATGGTGCCGGCCGGTCCACCGGGATCGCTCCCGGGTCGCCGTCCGTGACCACGATCCTGCGGGACGTACATGACCGGGGTGTTTCGCGGACCGGGCGCTCGTGTAACGAAACGATGTCACCCTCGGAGGCGGAGTCCCTTCGGGGTGGCATGGAACCCGGCCGCCTCCAGCGCCTTGCCCAGCGAGGAGGTCAGCACCTCGGCGCCGTCGGCCTTCTCCACGGTCAGCTTGCCCAGCGCGCCCGCGCGCACCGCGTCGGCCAGCGCCTCGGCCGCCGGACCCACCCGATCCGGGTCGTCGGTCCACGACAGCAGGGTGCGACCGCCGCGTTCGACGTACAGGATCGGCTCGCCGTCGAGCAGGATCACCAGCGCGCCGGCCTTGCGCCCGGGCCGGTGGCCGCCGCCGGCCTCGCCCGGTCGGTCCGGCCAGGGCAGCGCGGCGCCGTACGGGTTGGCCGGGTCGGCGGCGGCCAGCACCACCGCGTCGGGCCGCTCGTGCGGCTCGCGGCGCTCGCTCGCGTTGTGCACCGCGCGCAGCCGGTCCACCGCGCCGTCGGCGGCGAACTGGGCCGCGCCCAGGCCCTCCACGAAGTAGCCGCGGCGGACCCGGCCGCCCTCCTCGAACACGCTCAGCACCTTGTACGCCGCCGCGAAACCGCCGGGGCTGCCCTCGGCGACCACCGCGCCGCGGGTGACCACGCCGTGCCGGTCGAGCAGCGTCTCGGCCAGCGCGTGGGCGCGCCGGGTCGGGTCCGGCTCGGGTACGGGGGCCAGCGACCAGCGCCCGGCCACGGTCGGCGGCCCGGTGCGCGCGCTCGCCACAGGGCGGCCCCGGCTCAGGCCCGCGTACCGCCCGCGCGGGGTCGCCCGCCGGGCCCGGTGCGCGGTCGAGCCGGAGGTGCGCCCCGACCCGAGCAGCGCCCGCAGCGGGGTGAGCGTGTCCCCGGTGACCCGCCCGGCCCACACCAGGTCCCACAGCGCCTCGGCGATCGCCGCCTCCGACGCCGGCGTCTCCGGGACCAGCCGCTCCGTCAACTGCCGGAAGAACAGCGCGTACCCGCCGTCGAGCGCGGTCAGGATCGCCCGGTGCAGATCGCCCGTGTCCAGCGGCACCGGGGGTGGCAGCAGGTAGGGCGCCGCGTCGGCGAGGTAGAGCGAGAGCCACCCGTCCTTGCCGGGCAGCGCGCCGTGCCCGGCCCACATCACCTCGCCCGCCGCGCACAACTCGTCCAGCATCGCGGGCGTGTAGCCGACCACGCGCGAGGGCAGCACCAGCTTCTCCAGCGCGGACGCGGGCACGCTCGCGCCCTGCAACTGCTCGATCACCCGGACCAGTCCGTCCAGGCCGCGCACCCCGCTCGCCCCCACACCCTGCCACGCGGTGAGGAAGCGGGCGAGGGCGACCGGCGGCACCGGTTCCACCTCGTGCCGCAGTGCGGCCAGCGAACGACGGCGGAGCATCCGCAACACCTCGGCGCCGCACCACTCCAGGCCGGACCCGCCCGGGCGGAACTCGCCGGAGACCACCTGCCCGTTCGCGGCCAGCCGCTCCAGCGTGCCGGTGGTCACCGCCACGCCCAGACCGAACCGGGCCGCGGCCTCGCCCGCGCGAAACGGCCCGTGTGTCCGCGCGTGCCGGGCCAGCAGGTCGCCCAGCGGGTCCTTGACCGGCTCGGTGAACGCCTCGGGGACCCCGACCGGCAGCGGCGTGCCCAGCGCGTCGCGCAACCGGCCGGCGTCCTCGATGCCGGCCCAGCGCTCCTCGCCCGCGATCCGCACCCGGATCACCCGGCGGGCCCGCTCCAGACCGGTCAGCCACTCCTGCTCGAAGCCCGGCTCGGCGCGCGCCGCCACCTCGGCGGTGGTCAGCGGCCCGAGCAACCGCAGCAGATCCGCCGCCCCCTCCGCGTCCCGCACCCGGCGATCCTCGGCCAGCCGCTGCAACTCGCTCTCGGTGCGCGCCAACACCTCCGGGTCCAGCAACTCGCGCAGCTCGGCCTGCCCCAGCAACTCGGCAAGGAGTCGCGAGTCCAGCGCCAGCGCCGCCGCCCGCCGCTCGGCCAGCGGCGAGTCGCCCTCGTACATGAACTGCGCGACGTAGCCGAACAGCAGCGAGCGGGCGAACGGCGACGGCTCGGTCGTGGTCACCTCGACGATGCGCACCGCGCGCGTGGCGATGTCGCGCATCAGCCCGGTCAGGCCCGGTACGTCGAACACGTCCTGCAGGCACTCGCGCATCGTCTCCAGGACGATCGGGAACGAGCCGTATTCGCTCGCCACCGCGAGCAGTTGGGCCGAACGCTGGCGCTGCTGCCACAGCGGGGTGCGCCGACCCGGCATCCGGCGCGGCAGCAGCAGTGCCCGGGCCGCGCACTCGCGAAAGCGCGACGCGAACAGCGCCGAGCCGCCCACCTCGGCGGTCACCAGCGGCTCGACCTCGGCCTCCTCGAACACCGCGAAGTCCGGCGGCAGCGCACCGGCCGCGAGATCCTCGGGGGCGTCGCCGAACGGGTCGCCGGTGTCGGGCAGCCGCAGCACGATCCCGTCGTCGCCGTGCATCGTCTGTACGTCCAGGCCGGTGCGCTCGCGCAGCCGCGCCGCGATGGCCAGCGCCCACGGCGCGTGCACCTGCGCGCCGAACGGCGAGTGCACCACCACCCGCCAGTCGCCCAACTCGTCGCGGAAACGCTCGACCACGATGGTCCGGTCGTCGGGGACGTGGCCGCACGCCTCGCGCTGCTCGCCCAGGTAGCCGAGGAGGTTGTCCACCGCCCACGGGTCCAGGCCCGCGGCGGCCACCCGCTCACGCGCCCGATCCGCCGGCAGCGCGCCCACCTCGCGGACGAACGCGCCCAGCGCGCGGCCCAGTTCCACCGGCCGGCCGAGCGCGTCGCCGTGCCAGAACGGCAGCTTGCCGGGCACCCCGGGGGCGGGCGAGACCAGCACCTTGTCGTGGGTGATGTCCTCGATCCGCCAGGAGGAGGTGCCGAGCGTGAACACGTCGCCCACGCGCGACTCGTAGACCATCTCCTCGTCCAACTCGCCCACGCGCGACTTCGCCTCGCCCGCGACCAGGAACACCCCGAACAGGCCGCGGTCGGGGATGGTGCCGCCGGAGGTGACCGCGAGCCGCTGCGCGCCCGGACGGGGGGACAACACGCCGGCCACCCGGTCCCACACGATGCGCGGGCGCAACTCGGCGAACGCGTCGGAGGGGTAGCGGCCCGCGAGCATGTCCAGGGTCGCCTCGAAGGCCGACGCGGGCAGCGCGGTGAACGGCGCCGCCCGCCGGATCAGCGCGAGCAGCGCGTCCACGTCGCGGTCCTCGACCGAGACCATCGAGACGATCTGCTGGGCGAGCACGTCCAGCGGATTGCGCGGCCCGCGCACCGACTCGATCGCCCCCTCGCGCATCCGCTCGGTGACCACCGCGGTCTGTACCAGGTCGCCGCGGAACTTCGGGAAGACCACACCCCGGGAGACCGCGCCCACCTGGTGCCCGGCCCGGCCAACCCGCTGCAGGCCGGAGGCCACCGAGGGCGGCGACTCGACCTGGACGACCAGGTCCACCGCGCCCATGTCGATGCCCAGCTCCAGGCTGGAGGTGGCCACCACCGCGGGCAGCCGGCCCGCCTTCAGGTCCTCCTCCACCTGGGCCCGCTGCTCCTTGGACACCGAGCCGTGGTGGGCCCGCGCGAGCAGCGGCGGCGCCCCCTTGCTGCTGCCGGCCTGGGCCATCAGCTCGGCGGGCGAGGCGTCCTGCGGCAACTCCTCGCCGGTCGCCCGCTCGTAGGCGATCTCGTTCAGCCGGCCGCACAGCCGCTCGGCCAGGCGGCGCGAGTTGGCGAACACGATGGTCGAGCGGTGCGCCTGGATCAGGTCGACGATGCGCTCCTCGACGTGCGGCCACACCGAGGTCTTGCGCTCGTTGCCGGCCTCGTCGAAGTCGCCGGTGCCGCCGCCCAGCTCGCCCATGTCCTCGACCGGGACCACCACGGACAGCTCGAACGTCTTGGCCGACGGCGGCTGGACCACGTGCACCTCGCCCGTGGCGCGCATCCACCGGGCCACCTCGTCGACCGGGCGCACGGTCGCCGACAGGCCGATCCGGCGGGCGGGCCGCTCCAGGAGTTCGTCCAGCCGCTCCAGGCTCAGCGCCAGGTGCGCGCCGCGCTTGGTGCCGGCGACCGCGTGCACCTCGTCCACGATCACCGTGTCCACCCCGCGCAGCGCCTCGCGGGCCTGCGAGGTCAGCAGCAGGAACAGCGACTCGGGCGTGGTGATCAGGATGTCCGGCGGCCTGGTCGCGAACCGGCGCCGATCGGCCGCGGGGGTGTCGCCGGAGCGCACCCCCACGGTCACCTCGGGCTCGGGCAGGCCCAGCCGCACCGACGCCTGCCGGATGCCGGTGAGCGGGCTGCGCAGGTTGCGCTCGACGTCGACCGCGAGCGCCTTGAGCGGCGAGATGTACAACACCCGGCAGCGTCGCCGGGGATCCTCCGGCACCGGCTCGGCGGCGAGCCGGTCGAGCGCGGACAGGAAGGCGGCGAGCGTCTTGCCGGAACCGGTCGGGGCGACGACCAGCGCGTCCTTGCCCTCGGCGATCGCCCGCCAGGCACCCTCCTGGGCCCGGGTCGGCGCGTGGAAGGCGCCGGTGAACCACGCCCGGGTGGCGGGGGAGAAGCCGGCCAGGACGGAAGCGGAATCGTCGTGTGGCATAACTCCCCATGGTGCCCGGTGGCTCCGACATTCGCGTCGGCCGACAGGCGGGCGGCGGTGTGGGCGGCGGGCCGGGCGGCCCGCACCGGGATACTGGTCGTATGGGACTCACCGACTTCTGGCGACGCATGCGCGCGCACTTCGGCGACTCGTACTTCGAGTCCTTCGCCCGCGACCACGTGATGTCCGAACTGGGCGGGCGTACCGTGCACGAGGCGCTGGCCGCGGGCATCGACGCCAAGGACGTCTGGCGGGGCGTGTGCGTGTCGATGGACCTGCCGACCGCCAAACGCGCCTGAGCCCGGCGTCCGGACCGGGACCCGGCGGGGTCCCGCCGGTCCGTGCGGGCGAATCTGCACAAAGCGACCCAACGTGACGCTCTAGTCTCTTTCTGTCATACGACGCATGGCACCGCACATGCCGCGCGACCGGACAGGGAGCCCACGTGACCACACCCGACAGCCGGACCACCCGGGTCGCGGCGCGCGACCACATGCCGTCCTGGTTGCCGCGGGCGGTGTTCCTGGTCCTCGTGATGATCGCCGGCTTCCGGCTGCTCGGCTGGACCCTGAGTCAGTTGCGCACGCTGCTGACCGACCTGCTGGTGGCCTTCTTCCTCGCGCTCGCGTTCGAGCCCGCCGTGGACCGGCTCGCCCGCCGCGGAATGCGGCGCGGCGTGGCCACGGGGATCGCGTTCGTGACGGTCTTCCTGGCCTGCGCGGGATTTCTGGCGGTGGTCGGCTCGCTCCTGGTGGACCAGGTGGTCGCCTTCGCGAACCACCTGCCGCGCTACCTGCAGGACCTGGTCGCGTGGGCGAACCGCACCTTCGGCACCGATCTGACCGTGGAGAAGATCCAGGGGAAGATCTTCAAGGACACCGGCACCGTGCAGGGCTACGCCGAGGAGGTGGCGAACCACGCGCTCGGCTGGTCCGCCCGGATCGTCGGCGCGCTGTTCCAGCTCTTCACCATCGCGCTGTTCACCTTCTACTTCACCGCCGAGGGCCCGCGGATGCGACGCGCGGTGTGCTCGCTGCTGCCGCCCGGCCGTCAGGCCGAGGTGTTGCGCGGGTGGGAGATCGCGATCGACAAGACCGGCGGATACCTCTACTCGCGCGCCGCGCTCGCGCTGATCTCGGCGTTCGCGCACTACGTCGCGTTCCTGGTCCTCGACCTGCCGTACGCGATCCCGCTGGCGTTGTGGGTCGGGCTGATCTCGCAGTTCGTGCCGACCGTGGGCACCTACATCGCGATCGTGCTGCCCGCGCTGATCGCGCTGACGGTGAGTCCGGTGGCCGCCGTGTGGGTGGTGCTGTTCGCGACCGCCTACCAGCAGTTCGAGAACTACCTGCTGCTCCCGAGGATCACGGCGCGCACGGTGGAGATCCACCCGGCGGTGGCGTTCGGCTCGGTGATCGCGGGCGCCGCGCTGCTCGGCGCGGTGGGCGCGCTGATCGCGATCCCGGTGACGGCCACCGCGCAGGCGTTCGTCGGGAGCTACCTGCACCGCTACGAGGTGCCCGAACATCACCTGACGCCCGACGAGACCCGGCCGCCGAGGCGGCCGGGTCGGCTGAGCCGGCTGTGGAGGCGGAGCGGGGACTCGGCGGGGGACGCGGACGCTCAGGACCAGAAGCGGAACAGCCGGTAGCCGTCGCCGGCCAGGTACGGCGACACGTCCAGCGCGTCGGTGATGTGGTCGACCACGTCGTAGAAGTAGTGGTTGACCGACGGCGACCACAGCAGCGCGAACAGGAACAGGATCGCGTAGGGCGCGTACGGCGCGATGGCCCGGCGGAACTCGAACGGCAACCACGGCTCCAGCACGCCGTATCCGTCCAGACCCGGCACCGGCAGCAGGTTCAGCACCGCCGCGATCACCTGGAGCTGGATCAGGAACGAGAACGCGGCCACGAAGGTCGCGCTCGCCCCGTCCACCACGCCGGACGACAGCAGCAGCGCGAGTACGCCGGCCAGCACGGCGTTGGTCAGCGGTCCGACCGCCGACACCAGACTGTTGCGGGCCCGGCCGCGGATCGCGCCGCGGTCCAGATAGACCGCGCCGCCGCTGAGCGGGATCCCGCCGAGCAGCACGAAGACGGTCGGCAGGATGAAGGACAGCAGCGGGTCGCTGTACTTGAGCGGGTCCAGGGTCAGATAGCCCTTGCCCACCACGCTGTGGTCGCCCGAGCGCAGCGCGGCGAAGGCGTGCGCGAACTCGTGCAGGCACAACGAGACCAGCCAACCCGACATGACCAGCAGGAACACGCTGGTGCGGGTGGCGGGCTCGGAGGTGCCGTCGTCGTGCCACGCGTACCAGCCCGAGGCGACGCAGACCGCGACGATGGCGAGGAAGACCGGGCTCGGCCGCACATGGCGCAGCGAGCCGGCCGCGGGACGGCCGTAATCTCCGTAGGGGTGCGTCACGAACTGCTCCAGACAGGCGGAAGGGCCGTACGACCGGGAGTTCGCATCGTACGGCCCTGCCGGGACACTCAGTGGAACGCGTGTTCCGGTGCCGGGTAGGCACCCCCGACCACGTCGCCCGCGAACGCCTTGGCGGCGTCGCCGAGCGCGCTGCGCAGGTCGACGTACTGCTTGACGAACTTGGGGGTGTGGCCGGTGGTCATGCCGGCCATGTCGGTCCACACCAGTACCTGTGCGTCGGTGCCCGCGCCCGCGCCGATGCCGACGGTGGGGATGTCGAGGAGGTCGGTGACCCGGGCGGCCAACTCCTCCGGCACACACTCCAGGACCACCGCGAACGCGCCCGCGGCCTGCATCGCCTTGGCGTCGGCGATCAACTGCTCGGCGCTCTCCGCGTCCCGCCCCTGTACCCGGTAGCCGCCGAAGGCGTGCACCGACTGCGGGGTGAGCCCGAGGTGGGCCATCACCGGGACACCCGCGGCGACCAGGGCCTCGACCTGGGGCACCGAGCGCCGCCCGCCCTCCAGCTTGACCGCGCCGGCGCCGGCCTCCTTGAGGAAGCGCACGCCGTTGCGCAGCGCCTGCTCGGGGGATTCCTGGTACGAGCCGAACGGCAGGTCGGCCACGATCAGCGCGCGCTTGGTGCCGCGCACGACCGAGCCGGTGAGCATCACGAGCTGGTCCATCGTGACCGGCACGGTGTTCTCGTAGCCGAGGTGGTTGTTGCCGGCCGAGTCGCCGACCAGAAGTACGGGGATGCCCGCGTCGTCGAAGACCGAGGCGACCATCGCGTCGTACGCGGTGAGCATCGGCCACCGCTCGCCGGCCCGCTTGGCCCGGGCCAGGTCGCGCACGGTGACCCGGCGCCCGGTTCCGTCGCCGCCGTACAGGGTCAGTCCCGGACCCTCGGCCGAAGCGGATATCGGCTGCGCGGACTTGTTGCTGGACATGGTGTTCTCCCGACTCGAGGCGCTCGGACGGCGTCCCCGGACAAGGCCATGGTGACATGCCTCCGAACAGCACAACAGAGGCGTCGGGCGGGGGTTTCCGGGTGGCCGGAGGCGGGTCGGGAGCCGGTCGGAGGGCGGTCGTGGGCCGGTCGCGGACCGACGCTGGACCGATGGCGGGCCGCGACGTTTGCCGAGGCTTTGCAATACGAGACCGTCTCGTTTCGTAAAGGCTCGCTAGCCTGAAGGGGAATCGAGCAGTGTCCACGTGTCGTACGAATCGAGCCTCACCCGTGACCGCAGCGAACGTTCCCCCGATACGCACCGTCGACGAGCACATACACCGCCGGCGCTGGGCCATCCTCGGCGTCCTGGTGATCAGCCTGCTGGTCGTCGTCCTCGACAACTCCATCCTCAACGTCGCGATCAAGACCATCGCCGACCCGGACAAGGGTCTGGGTGCCACCCAGAGCGAACTCCAGTGGGCGATCAACTCCTACACGCTGGTCTTCGCCGGCCTGCTGTTCACCGCCGGCATCCTGGGCGACCGCTTCGGTCGCAAACGCACGCTGTTGTTCGGCATGGTGATCTTCGGTCTCGCCTCGCTGCTGTCCGCCTACTCGCAGAGCCCGGGGCAACTGATCGCGGCGCGCGCGGTGATGGGATTCGGCGGCGCGTTCGTGATGCCGGCCACGCTCTCCATCATCAGCAACGTCTTCGAGCCGCAGGAGCGGCCCAAGGCGATCGGCATCTGGTCCGGCGCGGTGGGTCTCGCGATCGCGATCGGCCCGATCACCGGCGGCGCGCTGCTGGACCACTTCTGGTGGGGCTCGGTGTTCCTGATCAACGTCCCGATCGTGATCGTCGGCATCGTCGCGATGCTGGTGCTCGTGCCGGACTCGCGTGATCCCCGCCCGGGCCGGCTCGACCCGATCGGGGTGGTGCTGTCCATCGCGGGCCTGGTCTCGCTGGTCTACGGCATCATCCGCGGCGGCGACGCGGGCTGGGGCAGCATCGAGGTGATCGGCACGATCGTGCTCGGCCTGGCCGTACTCGCCTTCTTCGTCTGGTTCGAAAAGCGCAGCGACCACCCCGCGCTCGACGTGAGGTTCTTCCGCGACCCGGCGTTCTCCGCCGCGGCCGCCGCGATCGGCCTGATCTTCTTCGCGCTCCTGGGCGTGACTTTCTTCATGGCCTTCTACCTGCAGAGCGTGCGCGGCTACACCCCGCTGGAGACCGGTCTGCTGCTGCTCCCGCTGGCGGTCGCGCAACTGTTGTTCTCGGCGCGCAGCTCGGTGATGGTCAAGCGGTTCGGGGTGCGCGCGGTGACCACCGGCGGCATGCTGCTGGTCGGCCTGAGCTTCCTGTCCTTCCTCTGGATGGACCGCACCTCACCGATCTGGATCCTGTGCGTGGTCTTCTTCTTCCAGGGCGCGGGCATGGCGCACGTGATGCCGCCGGCCACCAACTCGATCATGTCCTCGCTGCCGCGCGAGAAGGCCGGCGCCGGATCCGCGGTCAGCAACACCGTGCGCCAGGTGGGCGGCGCCCTCGGCGTGGCGATCCTGGGTTCGGTGTTGTCCTCGGTCTACCGGGACCGGATCTCCGGCGACCTCGACAAGCTGCCGCCGAACGTGCCGCGCGGCCCGGCCGGCGACTCGGTCGAGGCCACCCTCGCGGTCGCCGGCAGGCTCGGCGACCGGGGCGCGGCGCTGGTCGACCCGGCCAAGGACGGCTTCATCGACGCGATGCACGCGGCCTCGATCGGCTCGGCGGTGGTCGGCCTGATCGGCGCGGTCGTGGTGTTCCTGTGGATGCCGCGCCGCGATGCCGGGCAGACTGCCCCGGGAGCGGGCCGACCCGGGGAGCCCGTCGAGGAACAGCGCTCCGCGAAGGTCTGACATGCAGCCTGCGACATCCCGATCAGCGGTCGAGCCGACGCCGGCCGACGCCACCGTGCACACCGACCCCGCCGTCGAGATCGACGTCGAAGACCCCGGCGCGGCGGACAAGCCGCGCCGGGGCCGGCCCCGCAGCGAGGAGGCCGAACGGGCGATCCTGCACGCGACGTTGCGACTGCTCGCCGAGCACCAAAGCATCACCGGCCTGTCCGTCGAGGCGGTGGCCCAGGAGGCGGGGGTGGGCAAGGCCACCATCTACCGCCGCTGGCCCGGCAAGGAGGCGCTGATCATCGCGGCGATCGAGGCCGCCGAGGTGACCCCGACCGTGCTCGCGGGCCGCTCGTTGCGGGAGGACCTGGTCAGCGTGTTGGAGAACATGCGCAGGCAGGCCATCGACAAGCGCGGCGACGGCCTGATGGGGGTGGTCGCGGGCGAGATCCGCAACCATCCGGAGCTGCATCGGCGCTACCACGAGGTGGTGGTGGAAAAGCGCCGGGCGATCCTGCGGGATCTGCTCCAGCGCGGGATGGACTCCGGTGAGCTGCGTGCCGACCTTCCGATGGAAGTCCTGATGGACCTCGTCACGGGCCCCATACTGGTACGCAAGCTCGTACGGGAGAACGCGAGTCTGGATCCGGAGCTGCCGGGCCAACTCGCGGACGCGCTGCTCGGCGGAATCCGCGCTCGCTCCTGAGCCCAAAGGGAACCTATCGGCCGCTTCCCGGCGTCCGTTTCGACGTAGGCGACGTTTTGTTCGTACGTTGACGCGAACAGTCGGGACCCGTACCCCGGGACATCAGGAGGCAGCATGACGTGGCCCACCACGACCGACACCGGAGCCGAGCCGCAGCCGGCCGGCGACGGCGGTCCGCGGCGCGGGTCACGTTGGTCGTGGGAATCGATCCGGGACGGCGCGGTCCGCGTCTGGCGCACCCCGCCGTGGCGGCGCGGCCGGGTGATCGCGGTGTTCGCGGTGCTGGCCTCACTGCCGATGGCCTTCCACCGACTCGTGCCCAACACCCCGGGCAACTGGGGCAGCTTCATCGAGACCTTCCTGCCCTGGGCGGGTCTGGTCGTCCCGGTGTTGCTGGTCTGCGCGGCGATCCGCCGCTCGTGGACCGCGGTCGCCGCGACGATGTTGCCGGTCCTGGTCTGGGTGACCATGTTCGGCGGCTTCTTCCTGCCCGGCCGCGGCGGCGGCCCGCACGACCTGCGGGTGGTCAGCCACAACGTCAACGCCGACAACCCCGACCCGGCCGGTACCGCCCGCTCGCTGCTCGGCTCGGGCGCCGACGTGATCGCGCTCGAGGAACTGCCCGAGGGCGCGTGGAAGCAGTACAACGCCGTGCTCAAGGACCGCTACCCGAACGTGCAGCACGAGGGCACGGTGGCGGTGTGGACCACGGCCCGCTTCTTGATGAGCAAGGCCGAGGCGATCGACGTCGGGATGGGCTTCACCCGGGCACTGCGCACCGTGATCACCACGCCCAAGGGCGACGTGCCCTTCTACGTCGCACACCTGGCGTCGGTGCGTTTCGGCCCGAGCGGCTTCACCGTCGGCGACCGCAACCGCACGATCGACCGGCTCGCCTCGTCGCTCGCGGTCGAGACCGCGCCGCACGTGATCCTGGTCGGCGACCTCAACGGCACCACCGACGACCGCGCGCTGCGCCCGGTCACCCGCTACCTGCGCGACGCCCAGGACACGGCGGGCACGGGCATGGGCTTCACCTGGCCCGAGTCGTTCCCGATGGCCGCGATCGACCACATCATGTACCGGGGCATGGCCGCGGCCGACGCCAAGGTCCTCGGCAGCACCCCGAGCGACCACAAGCCGGTCCAGGCTGACCTGCGCCTGAAGTGAGGCACCGCGTCGTCGAGACGGAGC
The DNA here is from genome assembly GCF_051903075.1 of Embleya australiensis. Classification (NCBI taxonomy): domain Bacteria; kingdom Bacillati; phylum Actinomycetota; class Actinomycetes; order Kitasatosporales; family Streptomycetaceae; genus Embleya; species Embleya australiensis. The sequence continues at coordinate 2,239,167 of NZ_CP182422.1, read as the reverse complement.
CGCAGGCGAAGGGCCGACCGTACCCATCGGTGTCGGGCAACGTCGCTCGGCTGTGAGGCGGCCCCGGGAACGCGTTTCCCGGGACCACCCTGCGGTGGCGAGGGTTTTCGGGCGGTGGCGGTGGTGGGTTGCGGTGGGGCGCTGACAGACTCGGGTGATGAGGATCGGGGAGCTTACCCGCGACGCCGTCTTGCTGGCCCTTGCGGAGTGCGATCGGCTCGGGAACGACGACTTCCTCGCGAGCTACGGCTTCAGGCCGGCTCGGAAGTACGTCCTGGTTCACGGCGGCAGGGACTACGACTCCAAGGCCGTCGCGGGTGTGGCCCATCGCTACTGCCAGGGGCGGGCGTTGCGGGCGGATGAGTTCAGCGGGGGCAGGTCCGCCGCCGCCGGGTGGCTGCGCAGGCTCGGGTTCGACGTACGCACGCGGGAGTCCGGACCCGCATGGGTCTGGGACGAGTTGGTGCTGGCCTGCGCGCTGCCGGCGGGCGATGGGTGGGTGGACATCGACCCGGGTGACGAGCGGGTGGTCGAGCTCTCCCGACTGTTGCAGAAGCTGCCCTTCCATCCCGAAGCGACGCGGGGAGCCGGCTTCCGCGATCCCGAGGCCGTGGCCGGCAAGATCAGGGACCTCCGTACCCGCCGGGCGCGGGGCATCGGCAAGCCGACCCGCGGCAGGAGCGGCCGGGCGGACGTCGAGGTCCTGCACGCGTTCCTCGCCTCGCCGAGCACCATGGCCGAGGCCGCGCGGCGCATCGGGTCCGGGCTGCGCTCCGGCGAGTTGCTCCGGCTTCCCGAGACGCCGCTCGAAGAACTCGAGGAGTACAGCGCTCCGGAGGGGCGCCTCCTCGCCCGGCGGCACCTCTACCGGGAACGCGACCGCGGCCTGCGGGAACGCAAGATCGCCGAGGTCCTGCGCGAACGGGGCCACCTGGGTTGCACCGTGTGCGACTTCGACTTCGAAGCGAAGTACGGTGCGCACGGGGCCGGCTACATCGAGTGCCATCACGTGGTGCCGCTGCATGTGGCCGGGGAGGGCGAGACCAGGCTCTCCGATCTTGTGCTCGTCTGTGCCAACTGCCACCGCATGGTGCACCGCGGTGAACCGTGGCTGACGATCGATCAGCTCCGGGCGTCGCTCGCGAAGTAGCGGCCTCCCGAGTTCCTGGGCACCCCGGCTCCCTGGCTCCCGGTCTCCATCGCCCCCTCCGCGCCGGGCTTTGATGTGCCCTCCGGGGCATCACCCCGGCGCGGGTGATTTGGCATGTCATGAGGCTTTTCGCTTGCCGATCACATACCCCCCTCAGGTATTTTTCGCGCAGCTCTGGATTTCACATACCCCCCTCGGGTATGTTCCTGGTCGCCGGATACCCCCCGGTCGTATCTATGGAGTGATCGCGATGTCCGAACCACAAGCCAATCCGCGTCGCTGGACGGCGCTTGCGCTCATTGCGCTTGCCCAGTTCATGGTCATCATGGACACGTCGATCATCGGCGTGGCCCTGCCCGAGATGCGTACCGATCTCGGGTTCTCGCAGGAGGACCTGTCCTGGGTCTTCAACGCCTACGTGGTCGCGTTCGGCGGGCTGCTCTTGCTCGGTGGGCGGCTGTCCGACCTGTTTGGCGCCAAGCGGGTGTTCTCGCTCGGCTGGGCGATCCTGGGTGTCGGGTCGCTGGCCGCCGGGCTCGCCGGCGAGGTGTGGGTCGAGCTCGCCGGGCGGGCCGTCCAGGGTGTCGGTGCCGCGCTCATCGCGCCCTCGGCGCTGACCCTGCTGATGATGCTCTTCGGCGGCAATCCCAAGGAGCTGACCAAGGCGTTCGCGCTGTACGGCGCCGCCGCGCCCGCCGGTGGCACCGCCGGTGTCTTCCTGGGCGGCCTGATCACCGAATACGCCAGCTGGCCGTGGGTCTTCTACATCAACATCCCCGTCGCCGCGCTCGCCCTGGTCGCCACCCCGTCGCTGATGCCGGACGCCCCCGCCCGGCGCGGTTCGATCGACGTGCTGGGCGCCATCCTCGCCACCGCCGGACTCGGCGTCGCCGTCTACGCCGTCGTGCGTGCCCCCGAGACCGGATGGGGCTCCGCCGAGACACTGGTGGTCCTCGCCGCCGGCATCGGCCTGATCGCCCTGTTCCTGCTGCTCCAGGCGAAGAAGGCCGAGCCGCTGATGCCGCTGCGCATCCTGCGTACGCCCAACCTCGCCGGGGCCAACCTGGCCCAGCTGCTGATGGCCGCGGCCTGGATCCCGATGTGGTTCTTCCTCAACCTCTACCTCCAGCAGGTGCTCGGCCTGGGCGCCTTCGCCTCCGGCTCGGCCCTGCTGCCGATGACCGTGGCCATCATGCTCATGATGATCGTGCTCGCACCGCGCCTGATCGCCCGCTTCGGTCCCAACCCGCTGGTGGTCACCGGACTGATCGCGCTCGCCGGCGGCATGTTGTGGCTGTCGTTCGTCCGCTCCGACGGCAACTACTGGGTCGACGTGCTGCCCGCCTCCCTGCTCGCCGCCGCCGGCATGGCGCTCGCCTTCATCCCGTCCCTGGGCACCGCGATCTCCAGCGCCCGTCCCGAGGAGGGCGGCCTCGCCTCCGGCATCGTCAACACCAGCTACCAGATCGGATCGGCCCTCGGCCTGGCCGCGATGACCGCCGTCGCCGCCGCGCACGGCGCCCAGGAGGTCGGCAACCCCGGCGCGCTCACCGACGGCTTCTCCGCCGCGTTCCTCGGCGCCTCCGCCATCGCCGCCGCCGGCGCGGTGATCGCCGCGATCACCCTGCGCAAGCCCGCCGGCGCCGCCGACCCGACCTCCGCCGACCCCGCCTCCGAGTCCGTCCCGACCCCCTGATCACACACCGGCCCACGGGCCCCAGCCGATGTCACGGACCCCGTCCGACACTCCGAAGGCCGCCCTCCATCCCCACGGAGGGCGGCCTTCGCGCACCCTCGCGACGTGCGTTTCCTCCGTCCGAGGAAGGAGAAGACCGCCCCCGGATGGCCCCACGGGGTGATCGGCTCGGGGGCGGGCTCTGGCAGACTTGAGTCATGGGGGGCAATCCGAGCCGAGAGACCATGCCGCCGTCGGGGCGACGGCTGACCGACGAAGCCGGACGGAAAACCATGCAGCCGATCCCCACGATGACCCGATTGCGGGTATATCTGCACACGCCGCGTCGTCCGCGGTTCGTGGTCGAACTCGCGTTGGTGGCACTGAGCTACTGGGTGTACTCACTGATCCGCAACGCGGTGCCCGAGCGTGAACACCTCGCGGTGGACCGCGCCTGGCGACTCCTCGATGTCGAGAAGACACTGCACATCGACATCGAACACAGCGTGAACCACGCCGTCAACGGCATCACGTGGTTGATCGTGCCAATGAACTACTACTACGCCACGCTGCACTTCGTGGTCACCATCGGTGTCCTGGTGTGGCTGTTCCACAAACATCCCGGCCGCTACCGGGCCGTGCGCACGGTGTTGTTCCTGACCACCGGACTGGCCCTGTTCGGCTACTTCTTCTACGCCCTCGCGCCGCCGCGACTGCTGCCCGGCGCGGACTACATCGACACCGTCCTGGTCCACCACACGTGGGGATCGATGGCGTCCGGCGACATGAAGAACGTCTCCAACCAGTACGCGGCGATGCCGTCGATGCACATCGGCTGGTCGACCTGGTGCGCGCTCGCGATCGTGATGTTCGCCCGGCCGCTGTGGGCCAAGGTGCTGGGCGTCCTGTACCCGATCGCCACCCTGTTCGTGATCGTGGCGACCGGCAACCACTTCGTGCTCGACGCGGTCGGCGGCTGGATCACCCTGGCCGCGGCCTTCGGCGTCCAGTGCCTGGTCAACGGACGCTCCGCGTACCGCTTCCCGCAGTATCCGCCGGACGACCCGCGGGCCGCGCCGCCACCGTCGCCGGACAAGAAAGCCGACGACGGGCACGACGACCACACACCCGACGCCCCTCGCGCGAAGCCTCAGCGCGAGCCCGTCGAAGTCTCGTCCTCTCCGTAGAAGACCCGCTCCACCACGGCCCGCGCCAGCCTGGTCACCCGCCGATACTCCTCCAGCAGGCTGCCGGTCTCGTCCGACGCGTGCCCGAGCAGCCGGGCCACCCCACCCAACTCGCGCACGTCGGACGGGAAGCTGTCGGAGGACCGGCCGCGTACGATCATCACCGCATTGCGCACCCGGGTGGCCTCGACCCACGCGTCGTCCAGGACCCGGGCGTCGTGCGCGTCGAGCAGCCCCGCGTCCCGGGCTGCCGCCAACCCCTGTCGGGTGCCGGTCACCCGCAGCGTGGGCACCTCGTGCGCGTGCCGCAGCTGGAGCAGTTGCACCACCCACTCCACGTCGGCCAGACCGCCCCGGCCGAGCTTGGTGTGCATGGTCGGGTCGGCCCCGCGCGGCAGTCGCTCGGCCTCGATCCGGGCCTTCATCCGGCGGATCTCGCGGACCTGGCCGTCGTCGATGCCTCGGCACGGGTAGCGCACCGGCTCGACCAGCGCCAGGAACCGCCGGCCCAGGTCGGCGTCGCCCGAGGTGACGTCGGCACGTAGCAGGGCCTGGCTCTCCCACAGCTTGGACCAGCGCTCGTAGTAGGCCCGGTACGACGCGAGCGTGCGCACCAGCGGCCCCTGCCGGCCCTCGGGGCGCAGGTCGGCGTCGATCAGCAGCGGCGGGTCGGTGGACGGGATCTGCAGCAGCCGGCGCACCTCGTTGCACACCCGCTGTGCGGCCTTGGCGGCCGGCTCCTCCGGCGCGCCCTCGATCGGCTCGTACACGAACATCACGTCGGCGTCGCTGCCGTATCCCTGCTCGTAGCCGCCGAACCGGCCCATCGCGATGATCGCGATCCGGGCCGGGATCGGCCCGTGCTCACGCTCGAACCCGTCGACGGCGGCCCGCAGCGCGCCGGTCAGCGTCGCGGCGTTGACGTCGGTCAGCGCCCGGCCGATGGCGTCCACGTCCAGCCGGCCCAGCACGTCGGCGGCGACGATCCGAAACAGCTCCCGTCGGCGCACGCTGCGCGCCGCCTGTACCGCGCTCTCCGGCCCCGGCGCCCGCCCGACCGCGGCCAGGACCTCGGTCTCCAGCGCCGCCCGCGAACGCGGCCGCAACCCGTCCCCGTCGCCGAGTATCGCCACCGCCTCGGGCGCGCGCAGCAGCAGATCCGGCGCGAGCCGCCCCGAGGCCAGCACCCGCGCCATGTTCTCCGCCGCCGCCCCGGAGGCACCCGCCCCCGAGTCGCGCAGCAGCCGCAGATACCAGTGCGTGTTGCCGAGCGCGTCGGAGACCTGCCGGAACGCGAGCAGACCGGCGTCGGGATCGGCCGAGTCGGCGAACCAGCTCAGCATCACCGGCAACAGCGTGCGCTGGATCGAGGCCCGCCTGCTGACCCCGGAGGCCAGCGCCTCCAGGTGACGCATCGCAGCGGCCGGGTCGGCATAGCCCAGCGCCTCGAACCGGGCCCGCGCGGCCTCGGCGGTGAGCCGCTGTTCGCCCGGCTTGAGCCGGGCGACCGCGTCCAGGAGCGGCCGGTAGAACAGCTTCTCGTGCAGCCGGCGCACCTCCAGCGTCTGCTGCTTCCAGGCCTTCTCCAGCTCGCCCACCGGGTCGGAGCGCATGCCCATCGAGCGGGCGATCCGGCGCAGTTCGCCCGCGTCGGTGGGCAGCAGGTGGGTGCGGCGCAGCCGGAAGAGTTGGATGCGGTGTTCGAGGGTGCGCAGGAAGCGGTACGCGGCGTCCAGCCCGGCGGCGTCGTCACGACCCACGTAGCCGGCGGCGGACAGCGCGGCGAGCGCCTCCAGGGTGGAGCCGTGGCGCAGCGTCGGATCGGACTTGCCGTGCACCAACTGGAGCAGCTGTACGGCGAATTCGATGTCGCGCAGCCCGCCCGGCCCGAGCTTGACCTCGCGGGCCACCTCACGCGCCGGGATGCTGTCCACCACCCGACGGCGCATCGCCTGCACGTCGGCGACGAAGTTCTCCCGGCCGGCCGCGGTCCACACCATGGGCGAGACGCTGTCCATGTACTTGCGGCCCAGGGCCGGGTCGCCGGCCACCGGGCGGGCCTTGAGCAGGGCCTGGAACTCCCAGGTCTTGGCCCAGCGTTCGTAGTAGGCGAGGTGGCTGGCCAGGGTCCGGGTGAGCGGGCCGTTGCGGCCCTCGGGGCGCAGGTTGGCGTCGACCTCCCAGATCGAACCCTCGACGGTGGTCGCCGAGCAGGCCCGCATCAGGGCGCCGGCGAGCCGGTTGGCGGCGGCGACCGCAATGCCCTCCGACACGCCGGGCGGGGCCTCGGCGACGAAGACCACGTCCACGTCGCTGATGTAGTTGAGTTCGCGTCCGCCGCACTTGCCCATGCCGATCACCGCCAGCCGGCACTGTTCGGCCTCGACCGGATGCTCGCGGCGGACCAGGTCGAGCGCCGCGTCCAGGGTGGCGCCGGCCAGGTCGGCGAGTTCGGCGGCCACGGTCGGCTCGTCGGCGAAGCCGCACACGTCGCGCGCGGCGATGGAGAGCAGGCAGCGCCGGTAGCCGATGCGCAGCGCGTCGAGCGCCGGGTCGCCGCGCAGGCCGGTGAGCGCGCCGGTGAGTTCGGTGTGGAAGTAGGCCGGGGTGGGCCGGGCGTCCCGGACGTCGTAGGTGACCAGGGAGCGCCAGTCGTCGGGGTGCCGGGCGAGGTGGTCGCCGAGCGCGGCGCTGACCCCGAGGACGCCCAGTATCCGGTCCCGGAAGGGCTTCGCGGACGCGAGCGTGGACAGCAGGACCGAGCCGTCGGCGGCGGCCTCGGTGAGTCGGACCAGGCCGAGCAGCGCGAGGTCGGGGTCGGCGGTGGCGGCCAGCGCGTCCAGGAAGAGCGGATCGTCGCCCGCGCCGAGCAGGGCCGGATCGCGCAGGTTGCGCGCGGCGCTCGCGATGTCGGTGAAGCCCAGTCGCACCAGACGCCCGTCGGTGGCCGCCGGTTCGCGAGGCTGATCCACAGAGGTCACCGACCGAGCGTATCCGGTCAAACGACTGATCGATCAAGCACGGAACTGGGAATGTGGACGCGCCGCACCGGGGGTTCGCCGAGCCCCCCGACCGCGGCGAACACATGTGCGGCGCGCCCTCGTCCGGTGGTGAACAGCGATTCCACTCTGCGAGCCGTCCGTCCCACGGCCCGAAGAGGCCTCCGTAGCGACGAGCCGCCATACGCCACCGTACGGGACGTCACCCTACGTTAGCGTAGGTGCCATGCGCAACGGTGTTCCCTCGGAGAGGGTTCAATCAGACGACGAACCGGAACGGTCCGCTCGCCCCGGCCGCCGCACCCTCAGCCGAGAGGACTGGGCTCGAGCGGCCCTGGAGGCGATGCGGGAAGGCGGCCTGGGCGCGGTCGCGGTGGAACCCCTCGCGGAACGCCTCGGCACCACCAAGGGCAGTTTCTACTGGCATTTCAAGGATCGCGACTCGCTCATCCAGGCCGCCCTGGAGCGCTGGGTGGCCGAGTCCGAGGAACTGATGGCCGCGGCCGAACGGATCGAGGATCCGGTCGAGCGTGGGCGCCGACTCACCGAGTACGCGTTCACCGCGCCCAGCGGCGCGGACATCACCACCACACTGCTGATCCACGCCCAGCACCCGGTGGTCGGCCCGATCCTGGAGCAGGTCACCCGCCGGCGGCTGGAGTTCGGCGCCCGGCTGACCGAGGAGCTGGGCCTGCCCGCCGACGCCGCCTACCGGCATGCGCTGACCGCGCTGACGATGACCGTCGGCATCGCGCTGATCCGCCGGGGCGCGCCGCAGCTGCTGCCGCAGGGCGAGGAGAAGGACGCGTACATCCGCTACATCCTGGAGCTGCTCGGCCCGCCGATGTCCTGAGCGCGGACGTCTCGGGCAGGTCCCGGGCGCGGACGGACGTCCCGAGCCCCCGGAGCCCGTACGTCCGACCGCCTCTCGCCGCCCGACGACCGACGGCCCGATCCCCCGGCGGGGTCGGGCCGTTCGACGTGGTGGCGCCCCGGACTCGGGACAGTGCCGGACCGGCAGCGGTGCCGGCCGCGAAACGGACCCGCCGCCGTGCCGGCGCCCGCCTCAGAGCACCGGCAGGTAGCGCTTCAGCTCGAAGGGAGTCACCTGCTGGCGGTACTCCTCCCACTCGTGCCGCTTGTTGCGCAGGAAGAACTCGAAGACGTGCTCGCCCAGGATCTCCGGCAGCAGCTCGCTGCGCTCCATCAGCGCGATCGCCTCGGCCAGGTTCTGCGGCAGCGGCGCGATGCCGAGCGCGCGCCGCTCGGCGTCGGTCAGCGCCCACACGTCGTCCTCGGCGCCCGGGGGCAGCTCGTAGCCCTCCTCGACACCCTTGAGCCCGGCGCCGAGCAGCACGGCGTACGCCAGGTAGGGGTTGCACGCCGAGTCGATCTGGCGCACCTCGATCCGGGTGGACTGCCCCTTGGTGGGCTTGTACATCGGCACCCGCACCAGGGCCGAGCGGTTGTTGTGGCCCCAGCAGATGTACGACGGCGCCTCGCCGCCCATGCCCGCGGTGCGCGCCGACGCGCCCCACAGCCGCTTGTACGAGTTGACCCACTGGTTCGTGATCGCGGCCATCTCGCCCGCGTGCCGCAGCAGCCCCGCGATGAACGAGCGCCCGACCTTGGAGAGTTGGTACTCGGCGCCGGCCTCGTAGAACGCGTTGCGGTCGCCCTCGAACAGGGACAGGTGGGTGTGCATCCCCGAGCCCGGGTGCTCGGAGAACGGCTTGGGCATGAAGGACGCGTGCACGCCCTGCTCCAGCGCGACCTCCTTGACCACCAGGCGGAAGGTCATGATGTTGTCCGCCGTGCTCAGCGCGTCGGCGTAGCGCAGGTCGATCTCCTGCTGGCCCGGCGCGCCCTCGTGGTGGCTGAACTCGACCGAGATGCCCATGTTCTCGAGCATGGTGATCGCCTGGCGGCGGAAGTCCTGGCCGACCGGCTGCGGGGTGTGGTCGAAGTAGCCGCTGTGGTCGATCGGCGTCGGCGGGGTCCCGTCGACCGGCTTCTCCTTCAACAGGAAGAACTCGATCTCGGGGTGCGTGTAGAAGGTGAAACCCTTCTCCGAGGCCCGCTCCAGGGTGCGCTTGAGCACGTAGCGCGGGTCGGCGAAGGACGGCGAGCCGTCGGGCATCAGGATGTCGCAGAACATGCGAGCGGTACCGGGGGCCTCGGCCCGCCACGGCAGTATCTGGAACGTGGCCGGGTCCGGCTTGGCGAGCATGTCCGACTCGTGCACGCGTGCGAAGCCCTCGATCGCCGAGCCGTCGAAGCCGATGCCCTCGGCGAACGCCTGCTCGAGTTCGGCCGGAGCCACCGCGACGGATTTCAGGAAGCCGAGCACGTCGGTGAACCAGAGCCGCACGAACCGGATGTCGCGCTCCTCGAGGGTGCGGAGCACGAACTCCTGCTGCTTATCCATAATTCCCTATCCTTGCAGGTCGGACGGCCTGTGAGCGATCGGCAGGGGCACCGCGGGCACCCGAGTATCCCGCTGCGGGGTTTCGAGCACATTACGTGCCCTTTGCGTTGCGTCCTCGGCCGCGTACGGCTACCGCCGTGCGTCGCCACGCCCCGTGCTCCGGTACCCCGAAACCGCTCGGGGACGACCTGCGGGGCGGCTGTTTCGTGCGGCATCACACCCGCCGGGAAATTCCGTCGGGCGAGTCGTCGGGGCCCGGTGGTGAACCGTGCCAAGGGTATCCTCCGGGCGGTTCGACGCCGAGCCCCGGGCCTGCCCGGGCGAACGCCTTTCGCCCGCTGTTGGCCTGCGGTTTTCCGCCCGGCCGAGGGGCCGCCATCGCACGCCGCGCCCGGTCCGCACGAACGGGCCGCGGGCGGGTCGCGAGCGGGCCACGGGTGGTCTGCGCCGGCCTTCGTCGACTATTCGTCACTTTGACGTCAAGGGTCGGGTACATTGGAATGCGTGACCCGGATTCGCATCGCCCTCAGCCAGATCGACCCCACGGTCGGCGACCTCGACGGCAACGCCGAACTGGTGGTCGGCCGCACCCGGCGGGCCGCCGAGCGCGGCGCGACACTCGTGGCCTTCCCGGAGATGGCCCTGACCGGCTACCCCGTCGAGGACCTGGCACTGCGCTCGTCCTTCGTCGAGGCGTCCCGACTGGCCATGGAGGACCTCGCCGGCCGGCTCGCCGCCGAGGGGCTGGGCGAGATCGCGGTGGTCGTCGGCTATCTGGACCGGTGCGAGGAGTCCGCGCCGCGCCTGGGCCGCCCGGCCGGCGCCCCGCAGAACGCGGTCGCGGTGCTGCACCGGGGCCGGATCGCGGCCCGCTCGGCCAAGCACCACCTGCCCAACTACGGCGTGTTCGACGAATACCGCTACTTCGTGCCCGGCGACCGGCTCCTAGTCGCCCGGATCGGCGGGGTGGACATCGCGATCGCGGTCTGCGAGGACCTGTGGCAGGAGGGCGGCCCGGTGGCCGCCGCGCGCGCCGCCCGGGTCGGACTGCTGCTGTCGATCAACGCGTCGCCGTACGAGGTGAGCAAGGACGATTCGCGGCTCGACCTGGTCCGCCGCCGGGCCCGCGAGGCCGACTGCACGCTCGCCTACGTCAACGCCTTCGGCGGACAGGACGAGCTGGTCTTCGACGGCGACTCGCTGATCGTGGACGCCGAGGGCCGGCTGCTCTCGCGCGCCGCACAGTTCCACGAGGAACTGCTCGTGGCCGACCTGGACCTGCCGCAGCGCACCGTCGACGCCCGACTCGCCCGTACGGACGACACGGTGGCCGACGACCTGACCATCCGGCACGTGGTGCTGACCGAGGAGTCCGCGTCGCCGCCCGCGCCCGCGGCCGAGCACACCATCGCGCCGGTCCTGTCCGACGACGCGGAGATCTACCGGGCGCTGGTCACCGGTCTGCGTGACTACGTGGCCAAGAACGGCTTCAAGTCGGTCCTGCTCGGCCTGTCCGGCGGGATCGACTCGGCTCTGGTCGCGGCGATCGCGGCCGACGCGGTGGGCGGCGGCAACGTGTACGGCGTCTCGATGCCCAGCAGCTACTCCTCCGAGCACTCCAGGGACGACGCGGCCGACACCGCCGAGCGCATCGGGCTCAACTACCGGCAGGTGCCGATCGCGCCGATGGTGGACGCATACCTGGCCGCGCTCGGGCTGACCGGCCTGGCCGAGGAGAACCTTCAGGCACGGGTGCGCGGCACCACCCTGATGGGCCTGTCCAACCAGGAGGGCCACTTGGTCCTGGCCACCGGCAACAAGAGCGAGCTGGCCTGCGGCTACTCCACCCTGTACGGCGACGCGGTGGGCGGTTTCGCGCCGATCAAGGACGTGCCCAAGACCGCCGTGTGGCGGCTGGCCCGCTGGCGCAACGCCGAGGCCGAGCGGCGCGGCGAGGTCGCGCCGATCCCGGTCAACTCGATCACCAAGCCGCCCAGCGCCGAACTGCGGCCGGGCCAGGTCGACACCGACTCGCTGCCGCCCTACGAACTGCTCGACGACATCCTGGACGACTACGTCGAACGGGACATGGGCCGCGACGCGATCGTGGCCGCGGGCTTCGAACCGGCGCTGGTGGACCGCATCCTGGCCCTCGTCGACACCGCCGAGTACAAGCGGCGCCAATACCCCCCGGGCACCAAGATCTCCCTCAAGGCCTTCGGCCGCGACCGCCGCCTACCCATCACCAGCCGCTGGCGCGAAAGCGGCTGACCGGAAGCCGCCATGCGCTGTCGGACAATCACTCTCCAGGAGAGGTTTTCGGCCCGTCGGTCCGTAGGCAGACTGCGACGAGGTTCTCGTTATTTTTGCGATGAGCAATTCCCCGATCGGGGTGACTTGGCCGCCTTCAATGACGGGCGTGTGCAGTGGGATCGCGTCGGAGGTCGACGTCGTTGGTGTTCATGCAAGATTCTCTCGTCGCGGATGCATTCTTCAGCCGCAAACTTATTACTTGGCTCGCAGGGCGAGGGCGGGGATCTGGGCGATCTTTTCCGGTGTGAGGTGATCCCAGAGGATGCCTGACGGGCGATGCTTTTCGGTCGTCCTGATAACTTCATCTGACGTGATGATCATGTCCACGGTGACGTCGTGCTCGGCGGACGGGATTGGTTCGTCGACCACCTGGAGTGCGTGGACCGTGGTGACGATGAGGGTGTCGGGGCTGATGAGGCCGGCCTCGGTGAGGAGGGCGAACTCGATGTCGGAGTATCCGGCGCCCTTGCCGATGCGGACGCCGGCGCGGTTCACCGCGACGCTGCCGAGGACGACGATGTCGATGGGTTGGAGGGCTTCGACATCGGCGGTCGGGGCGATGGTTGCCGCGATGTGACTGGTTGCCGCCTGCTCGGGTGGGGCAGTGAGTGTTGCGGGGTCGAGGACGTAGAACGGCTTCGGCGTGGCGAGTTTCGGGACCGCCATGTACACGATCTTGCCCTCGGCCAAGGCTTGCACACGGACGGGTAGCTGAGCCTTGTCCGGCACGGATTTGATGACGCCGGCCGTCTTCCATCGGGCGAGTGCGGCGAGGCGTTCGGCGGCCTGCTTCTTGCCGTGGAAGTCCGGGATTCGGCCGTGGCTGGTCGCGTCGTGGACGGCGCCCGCGGCGTCGAGTGCGTCCCATACGCGTTCGCGGACACGTTGTTTGGCCTGGTCGTGCTCGGTGGGCACCGCACGCTCCTCGGTGTTCAGGTGGTGGTCATCAGGGTGAAGAGGCGGTCTTGCACGTCTTGTACGTCGACTCTGCGATGCCAGGGGCGTAGTTCGCGGCCGGCGGCGAAGATGACGTTCATGCCCCCGCCTCCTCGGGTTTGTTCCAGCTCGTCGATGGCCTGGCCGAGTACGGATACGGCGTTGTCGAGTTCGCCTTGCCTGATGAGGGCGAGTGTCAGGTTTCCGAGGACGATGGTGCGTGACTTCCGTCTGGCGGGCAATTGCTCGGCAGTCGACTGCAGTTGCTGCTGGGCGCGCTGGTTCTGTCCGAGGTTCAGGTAGCACGATCCGGCCAGGCGTCCGAACTGGGTGGGGGAGACGAGGTCGGCGGCGGCGTCGATGGCGGTGACCCGGTCGAGGTGGCGTTCGGCTTGGGCGAGGGCTCGTTCGCAATCGCTGACGTGCCCGAGCATCGCGTGCGCTTCTCCGACGTGGAGGAGGGCGACGGCCAGCAGCGCGGGGCTGGTGGTCTTGGCGGCCTCGGCTGCCCGCAGCGAGTAGTCGAGGCCCTGTTGTGGTTGGCAGGTGCCGTAGAGCGCGAGGTATCCGGTGCGTAGGAGAGCGCGGCCTTCCAGCGTGCGGTCGTGCAGGTGGCGGGCGAGATCGATGCCCTGTGCGTAGTAGATGTGGGCTGTGGTGTGGTCAGAGCGTTGCGAGGCGTCCCAGACGAGTTGGCCCATCAGGGTCGCGGCCTCGGCTTGCAGGCTGCGGAGTTCGCGTTGGGTGCGCCCGGCGCGGGCCTGGTTGGCGGCCATGGTTACGCGAGTCAGGAGCCGGCCCGCGTCGGCGAGTAGTCCGGCGGAAGGCGAGTTGTCGTAGCCCTCGGCGACATCCAAGAGGTCCGCGCGCAACGCGGCGCCGATGGCCGGGGCACCGTGGCCCAGGCTTCCGATCACCGGCGACCGATTGCAATCGCCGACATCGCGCAGCAGCGTGTCGAGCTCCTCCTGGGATAGACCCAATGCAGTCGCAAGGCTCGGACGCATCCACGGCTGGGGACCTTTCCCGTTCTCCCAGCGGGCGATAGTGGTGCGGTCGACGCCGAGCCGCTCGGCGAGTGATTCCTGGGTGAATCCCCGAGACTCGCGGCGTTGTACGAGTCGATGGCGTTTGAACGTCATGGCGTGGCCTCCCGATTGCCATGGTCCGCCGATTCCCCAGGTCATCACCCACAGTGCCGCATGGATGCAGCATGTGTGCGGCTTTGGCGCCCTGTTCCCCAACCGCGCGACGCGATTCGGTGGGTCCACGCCAACGGACCGGGACGTGAAGTCCCGCTCACCGCGACGCCTCGGGGGCGGCGGCAGCCCGCCCTCGCAACCGAAAAGGAGGAATGCCATGTCAGAGATCGTGCCCATCACGGCCAAGGCGGAGGACGGACTGCTGGTCGCCCGTCGCCGTATCGTGGCCGCCCGCTCGCGCGTCGAGCAGCCGTCCGACGGCGGCTCGACCGGCGTCAGCGACACGAACGACTGACGGCCGACATGACGACCGCCGACACCTCGGTGGTCGCGCGCCTGGGCGGGGAGACCTTCCTCGCCCGGGTGTTCGGCCGAGAGTTCCGTATCGCACGCGGGGACGCCGCCACCGTCGCCGGCCTGCTGGGCTGGGAGGACGTGAACGCCATCCTGGCCCGGCACCGCCTCGAACCGCCGCGCCTTCGCCTGTGCTCGGGCGGCGAGATGCTGCCGCAGCACCTGTATACGCGGCCGGTGACCACCCGCCGCAACACCGTGTGGAACCGTATCCAACCGGCGGCCCTGCACGAGCGGTTGGCCGCCGGCGCCACGCTCGTCCTGGACGCCGCCGACGAATTCCACGCCCGCATCGGCGACCTCGCCGCGCAGCTGGAACGCGACTTTCGCACCGCAGTGCAGGCCAACCTGTACGCGTCGTGGACCGCGAACGAAGGCTTCGGCACCCACTGGGACGACCACGACGTCGTTGTCGTTCAAGTCGACGGCACCAAGCGGTGGCGCCTGTACGGTCCCACCCGCGTTGCGCCGATGCACCGCGACGTCGAGGCGCCCGAAGCGCCGCCCGACGAACCGATCGCGGACCTCGTACTCACCCAGGGCGACACGCTGTACGTGCCGCGCGGCTGGTGGCACGCCGTCGCCGCCGCGAACGGCGGGCGGTCCCTGCACCTGACCTTCGGCCTGCAAAGCACGACCGGCGCCGACCTGATCGGCTGGCTCGCCGACACCCTGCGCACCCATCAGGCGGTGCGCGCCGACGTGCCGCGGCTCGGAACGGCACAACAGAAGCGGGACTTCGCCGAGACCCTGCTCAAGCTCGTCACGGCCGAGCTCGAAGCCGAGGGCGTGGTCGATCGATACACCGGGTTCCGGGACGCGACCGAGCAGCCTCGGCAGGCCCCTTCGCTGCCCTATGTCGACGGCGTGCCCGCGTCGCCCGGGCTGCCGGTGAAACTGCTCGTCTCACGGGCATCGGTGACCCGTGACCCCGACAGCCGGGTCGTACTCACGGCAGGAGGCGAGGAGTGGATCTTCGCCCCGCAGGTGCATGCGATGCTCACCCTTCTTCTGGACTGTCGTTCCCACCGGCTCGGCGAGCTTGCCCAGGCGTCGGGGGTGCGAGTCGAACAGGCTGCCGCCGTGGTCACCGAGCTGGTGTCCGGCCAGGTCGCGCACGTCGGGACGGTGACCACGTGACAGCCACGCTCGCATTGGGCACCTATCGCTGCCCCGACGTGGCACTCGCGGCGACGGTCGCGGTGGCCGCAGGCGTCGAGTGGATCGACACCGCGCCGAACTACCGCGCCGGGACGGCCGAGCGCGCTCTGGCACCGATCCTCGCGGCATACCCCCGAATCCGGGTATCCACGAAGGTCGGCTTCATGACCCGGAAGATCGCCGCCGACGCACTCACCGCAGGGGTACTCCACCCACGCGAAGCGGATATCCGGCACAGCCTGGCGCCCGAGTTCGTACGTTGGCAGATCCACCGCAGCCGCTCCGACCTCGGGCGACGACCCGACATCGTCTTCCTGCACAACCCCGAACACGCCACCGAGGGCAGCCGAGAGGCCCGAGCCGCACGACTGCTGTCGGCGATCGAAGCCCTCGAAGAAGCGGCTGCCGAGGGCACGATCGGCGGCTACGGCATCGCGACCTGGACCGGCTTCTCCACCGGCTGGTTCGACGTCGGGACACTGCTGTCCATGGCGCGGACCGTCGCCGGTGAGGGGCACCACCTGCGGGCGGTGCAACTCCCCGTTTCCCTGGTCCACCTGGAACCAGTCGTCGCCGCAATGGCGGGCGGCGGCGTGCTTCGAGATGCCCTCACCGCAGGCGTCGAGGTCTTCGCGTCGGCTCCACTGCACGGGGGCGAGCTGCCCGCGATGCTCACCCCCGAGGCCGTCGAACTCGTCGGCGCCGGACTGACGGCCGCACAGGCCGCCCTGATCGTGGCGGCCTCCGCACCGGGAGTGTGTCGTGTCCTGCTCTCCACCAGCGACCGGCAACACTGGAGCGACGCCATGAGAGCCTATGCGCGTCCGCCGCTCGACCCGAGCCGACTCCGAAGGATCAGCGATGTTTTCGCCGCCTGACGACCCGCGTGAAGTCGCCTTGATGCGCGATGCCTACCGGCGTTCCGCAACCGCTCTCACGGTCCTTCCCGACGACGGCACCGAAGTGTGGGGATGGCGCGGCAGGACCCTGAGCGGGCCCGTCACCGGTCACGGCCTCGGGTGGCTGCGACTCGTCCGCGCACCTGCCGACAAGGCCGGCGGCCGGTTGTGGCTCGGGCCGGAGGACGCCGAGAAGGCCGTCCCGGACTCCGTACCGAGGCCCCGGTTGCTCGGCGTCGAAGACTGGGCCGACGGCGACCACGCCTTCCGAGCCGAACTCCACGACCGCATCACGGCCCGCCCGATCACCACCGCCGGCCCGGTACTCCGCGAGGACCCCGGACTCGACGACACGTGGTGGCACGACCTGCGTCGGGCACTCGACGACATCGCCCCCGTGACCACCGACCGCGTTGCCTTGCGCCAGGCGTACGTCGACCGCGCCATGCCCGAATACCTCGGACGCCCGATCGACACGACCGTGCCCACCTGGACCACCGCCCACGGCGACCTGCACTGGGCCAACCTGACCGCACCCCGGCTCGCCATCCTCGACTGGGAAGGCTGGGGCACCGCCCCGGCAGGCTACGACGCCGCGATGCTCCACACCTACAGCCTCCTCGTCCCGGACGTCGCAGCCCGAATCCGAAACGAACTCGCGCACGTCCTGAACACCCCCGCAGGCCGATTCTCCGAACTCGCCGTCATCACCCAACTCCTCCAGACCACCACCCGCGGCGACAACCTCGACCTGGAACAACCCCTGCGCGCCCGAGCAAGCCAAATTCTCGCTTTCTGACCTTGACGACCGCGTTCCGGTGCGAGAGTCGACGGAATGGCTACCAGGCGTTCATCGCCGGATTCGAGGTGCACCGGTGATCGACCGATCGGTTGAACGGGCGGACGCCAGGGTCTTCCACACGATCACGAAGAAGGCCGTCGACCGCGCTCTGAGGCAGCGGTCGACGGCCTTGTCCTTCGGGGGAGTGCCCTCGTTGTGCCCTCTCGGGCCGCTTAAGGGGTGAACCCGCAGGTCAGCAGTACTTCGGCTTAGATGTCGAAGTAGAGCTCGAACTCGTGGGGGTGGGGGCGCAGGCGGACCGGGTCGATTTCCTTGGTGCGCTTGTATTCGATCCAGGTGTCGATCAGGTCCTGGGTGAAGACGCCGCCTTCGAGGAGGTACTCGTGGTCGGCTTCCAGGGCGTCGAGGACCTCGGCGAGGGTGCCGGGGACCTGGGGGACGGCCTGGTGCTCGTCGGGGGCCAGTTCGTACAGGTCCTTGTCGACCGGCTCCAGCGGCTCGATCTTGTTCTTGACGCCGTCGAGGCCGGCCATCAGCTGGGCGGCGAAGGCCAGGTACGGGTTGGCCGACGGGTCCGGGACGCGGAACTCGACGCGCTTGGCCTTCGGGTTGCTGCCCGTGATCGGGATGCGGATGCAGGCCGAGCGGTTGCGCTGCGAGTAGACCAGGTTGACCGGCGCCTCGAAGCCCGGGACCAGGCGGTGGTACGAGTTCACCGTCGGGTTGGTGAAGGCCAGCAGCGACGGGGCGTGCTTGAGCAGGCCGCCGATGAAGTAGCGGGCGGTGTCCGACAGCCCCGCGTAGCCCTGCTCGTCGTAGAACAGCGGCGAGCCGTCGGCCCACAGCGACATGTGGCAGTGCATGCCCGAGCCGTTGTCGCCGAAGATCGGCTTCGGCATGAAGGTCGCGGTCTTGCCGTTGCGCCACGCGACGTTCTTGACGATGTACTTGAACAGCATCAGGTCGTCGGCCGCCGCGAGCAGCGTGTTGAACTTGTAGTTGATCTCGGCCTGGCCGGCGGTGCCCACCTCGTGGTGCTGGCGCTCGATCTCCAGACCCGCCGCCTCCAGCTCCAGGGAGATCTCCGCGCGCAGGTCGGCGAAGTGGTCGACCGGCGGGGTCGGGAAGTAGCCGCCCTTGTAGCGGACCTTGTAGCCGCGGTTGTTCTCCTCCGCACCGGTGTTCCAGGCGCCCGCCTCGGAGTCGATGTGGTAGAACGACTCGTTCGCGCCGGTCGCGAAGCGCACGCTGTCGAACACGTAGAACTCGGCCTCGGGGCCGAAGTACGCCGTGTCGGCGATGCCGGTGCCGGCGAGGTAGCGCTCGGCCTTCTTCGCGACGTTGCGCGGGTCGCGGCTGTACTCCTCATCCGTCAGCGGGTCGTGGATGAAGAAGTTGATGTTGAGCGTCTTGTCCTTGCGGAACGGGTCGAGCCGCGCCGTGGACAGGTCCGGGCGAAGCGCCATGTCCGACTCGTGGATCGCCTGGAAGCCGCGGATCGAGGATCCGTCGAAGGCCAGCGTCTCACTCGGGTCGAACGTCCTCGCCGGAACCGTGAAGTGCTGCATCACGCCAGGCAGGTCGCAAAAACGAACGTCGACGAACTTGACGTCGTTGTCGGCGATGTATCGCGACACCTCTTCGGCGTTGTTGAACATCAATCCTCCTCGACCCGGCGCCAGGCGCGGGTAGTTGCGTTCGCGGGGAGCGGCCTCCTCCCCGGTGGCCACTAGGCCTTGAAGGTAGGCGCGAGCGGTTTCCCGTCGGTGTCCCTCGTGTTTCCGGGATGTTACGCACCCACCCGTACGGTCTAGCCGGTTTGCCTGGATGCGTGCCCGTGATCGGCCGCCCGTACGCCCACCCCCGGGGCGGGTGAATCGGCCCGGCTCGTCTACTTTGGAGGGGTGGACGAGAACACGAGCGCAGCGCGGACCCAGGCATCCGGGGCGGCGGACGACGAATTCGCCTACCGCGGCAAGCGTCTCGGGCTGCCCGAGGACGGACCCAATTCACTGGCGCCGACCGGGCGCCGGCTCCTCGCCCTGGTCATCGACTGGGGCATCTGCTACGTCATCGCGCTGTCCTTCCTGGGCGGCGGCAAGCTCAACGCGGTCGGCACCAGCTGGGGCACGCTCGGCGTGTTCGCCGTGGAGAACCTGCTCCTGGTGAGCACGCTCGGCTGGACCCTGGGCAAGCGGATCATGGGCATCCGGGTGGTCTCGGTCACCCGCGGCTCGCTGCTGCCGCTCGCGGTCGTGGTGCGGACGTTCCTGTTGTGCCTGGTGATTCCGCCGGCCATCTACGACCGGGACGGGCGGGGCTTCCACGACAAGGCGGTCGGCACGGCGGTGGTCCGGGCTTAGGCCCTCCTGCGACATCCGTGCTCCGAAACGGAAGAGACAGAAGAAACAGTAGAGACAGAAGAAACAGAAGAGAGCGGCGGCGATCCGGGTTCGGATCGCCGCCGCTCTCGCGTCGAACGGGGGACGGGGACGGGCGCGGGTGTCGCGCGGGTGCGTGGCGCCGCGGTGGGTCAGCCGCGCGGGCCGCGCGGCATGCGCGCGCCCTTCGGCATCGGGCCCTTGGGCACCGGCATGTTCTTCATCAGGTCGCCGACCGCCCGCAGCCGGTCGTTGACCTGCGCGACCTCGGGCTTGGCCATGGTCGGGGTCAGCTTCATGATGTGCCGCTGGAGCTTGAGCAGCGGGACCTGACCCTCGTCGTTGCCGACGATGATCGTGTGCACCGTGGTGTTCGCCGCCAGTCGGGACATGCGCTTCTTCTCATCGGCCAACAGTCGCGTCACGCGACCCGTCTGACCCTCGCCCACCAGGATGATGCCGGGGCGACCCACGGCGCGGTGTACGACATCCTGGTTGCGGGTGATGGCCACGGTGGGGGTCACGACCCAGCCACGCTTGAGTGACTGCATGACCGCCAACGCGGCGCCGGGCTGGCCCTCCATCTGGCCGAGCACCGACTTCTCGGCCCTGCGTCCGAAGATGAAGGCCGCCGCGAGCAGACCCACGAGGGCACCGAAGATGCCCAGGTAGATCGGATGTCCCCACCAGAAGCCGATGGCCAGGAGTACTGCGAATACCCCCAGGCCCCAGGCCGCCACAATCAAGCCGACCCACGGATCGGCCTTCTTCGTCTGCTGGTAGGCGAGCCGGATCTGCTTCAGCCGGCCGCTCTTCTCGGATGGTTCCTTGCTCGCCATGTGAAAAGGATACTGGCGTGCCGTCCACCGGGGACAATGCCTGGCGCCGGCTTGTCGCGACCTTCCCGCCGAAGGCGCGGCGATCCGGCCGTCCGGCGGAAATCCATCCCCCGAGGACGGCCGAATCGCGGGCCGACCGGCCCCGCGCGACCTAGCGCGAGCCGGCGCCCGGTGCGGGCTTGACCGGGGCCAGCCGGGCCAGGATGTCGGAGGCCTCGGCGCGGGCCCGGGCGCGGCTGCGGTCGGCGCACACGGCCGCCCACGCGTTGCGGCGGGCGGTGCGCTGACCACCCTCGAACATCAGGACGGTCTCGACGGCCCGGAAGACCCGGCCGACGGTGGCCCGGCGTGCGGCGAGGCCGCGATCGAACGCGCCGCGCAGCACCGAGGCGTTGTCCTGCTGCGTATCTGGCATGAGGTCGTCCCCCTAGCTGTGCTCGATGCGAGCTTCGGCCGCACCACGGCCGACTCTCGCGACACTGTGTTGCCCGATGATGGCGCCCGGGTCACACCGAGGTGAAACTCTGCACACCTTCGGCCGACGCGGCGCGCGTGTCGCGCACCTCCAGGGCTTGGCGGTACAGCCGACCCGCGCGGTACGACGAGCGGACCAGGGGTCCGGAGAGCACGCCCGCGAAGCCGATCTCCTCGGCCTCCTCGTTCAGCTCGACGAACTCCTCCGGCTTCACCCAGCGCTCGACGGGGTGGTGCCGCACGCTCGGCCGCAGGTATTGCGTGATGGTCAGCAGTTCGCAGCCGGCGTCGTGCAGGTCCTGCATCGCCTGGCTGATCTCGGCGCGCTCCTCGCCCATGCCCAGGATCAGGTTGGACTTGGTGACCAGACCCGCCGCCCGGGCCTGGGTGATCACGTCGAGCGAGCGCTCGTAGCGGAAGCCCGGCCGGATGCGCTTGAAGATGCGCGGCACGGTCTCGATGTTGTGCGCCAGCACCTCGGGGCGCGAGGAGAACACCTCGGCCAACTGGTCCGGCTGCGCGGTGAAGTCGGGGATCAGCAGCTCGACGCCGGTGCCCGGGTTCAGCTCCTTGATCTGCCGGACGGTCTCCGCGTACAACCACGCGCCGCCGTCGGGCAGGTCGTCGCGGGCCACGCCCGTGACCGTGGCGTACTTCAGACCCATCGCCTGGACCGACTCGGCGACCCGACGCGGCTCGTCGCGGTCCAACTCGGCGGGCTTGCCGGTGTCGATCTGGCAGAAGTCGCAGCGCCGGGTGCACTGGTCGCCGCCGATCAGGAAGGTCGCCTCGCGGTCTTCCCAGCACTCGTAGATGTTGGGACAGCCCGCTTCCTCGCACACCGTGTGCAGCCCCTCGCGCTTCACGAGTTGCTTGAGCTCGGTGTATTCGGGGCCCATCTTCGCCCGGGTCTTGATCCACGAAGGCTTGCGCTCGATGGGAGTCTCGGCGTTGCGGACTTCCAGGCGAAGCAGCTTGCGGCCGTCGGGTGCGACAGCGGACACGCGCGACTCCCTCTTCTCGGGTCGGCCTGCGGGCGGGACAGACCGCAGTGGGCCCGACAGGATGGGACGGGCCCGTGGTGGGGCGGTACGTCCAGAGTACGCCGAGCGAATCGGGGCTCCGGACGCCCCGTCAAGTGGCAACCGGGACGAACCCGGGTGGATTCCCCGGCGGTCGGGTCCGGGACGAGGCGTGCGTCACGCGGTGCGGGTCGTGCGGCTCGCGTTACGCGGCGCCCGCTACGCGGCTCGCGTCACGCCGGGATCCGGGCGAAGACATCGGCCAGGTGTCGCTCGGCCAGCGGCAGGATCTCGGCGACGGTGACCTCGCGGCCGAGTTCGCGGCTGAGCGAGGTGACCCCGGCGTCCTTGATGCCGCACGGCACGATGCGGTCGTAGTAGGTCATGTCGGCGTCGCAGTTGATCGCGAAGCCGTGCATGGTGACCTTGCGCGAGACCCGGACGCCGATCGCCGCGAGCTTGCGGTCGTCGCCGCGCTGCCCCGCGTTGGAGGGCGCGTACTCCGGACCGGCCAGGCGCGGGTCGAACTCCGGGTGCAGGCGCGGGTCGGGCGCGGCCGTGAGCCGGCTGTCCAAGCGCAGGTCGAGGCCGCCGGTCGGGGCGGCCCGCTGCGGCACCGCGTCGCCCAGGACCCACACGCCGCTGCGTCCCTCGATCCGGGTGGTCTCCAGACCCAGGTCGGCGCAGACCCGGATCAGCGCCTCCTCCATCCGACGCACGTGCGCGACCACGTCGACCGGCTCGGGCAGGCGCACGATCGGGTAGCCGACGAGCTGGCCGGGACCGTGCCAGGTGATCTTGCCGCCGCGGTCGACGTCGACCACGGGTGTGCCGTCCATCGGGCGCTCGGAGGGGTCGGTACGGCGGCCGGCGGTGTAGACCGCGGGATGTTCCAGGAGCAGACAGGTGTCGCCGATCTCGCCGCTCACCACCTGCTCGTGCACGCGGCGCTGTTCCTCCCAGGCAGCCTCGTACGGAACGGCGTCGGCGCCGAGGCCCAGGTGCACGAATCGCAAGAAGCTGGTCACGCCCACCAGCGTACGACGGGGTCGAACGTCACCCGCGACCGGCGTCGAGGCCGCGGACTCGACAGGTCACGCCGGTGAAGGTGCAGCCGATCGCCTCGACCCGGCCGTACAGGCCGAACTCGATCACCACGCTCGCCCCGGGCGCCAGCGGTCCCCGGCCGCGGGCGGTCGCGACGCCGCGATCGGTGCTGGTGCGCATGTCCTCGCCGTAGAGCATGGTGAAGCCGCTCTGCCGGCCCGACGTGGTGAGCGTGAGGTCCCAGGCGGGCAGCGGGCGCGGGGTGCGGTTGGTGATCACCACGGTGCCGTCGGCCCCCCAGCCGGAGTCGGTCACGGTGGCGTCGACGGAGATGTCCGCGGGACCGGTGGTGGCGGGCGGCGGCGGGACGGGCGGGGCCGGCGGCGCGCTGGAGCGGGTCGCGGTCGCGCTCGCCCCGGGGTTGGCGCTCGCCGAGGCGGACGGGGAGCGGGTCGCCGACCGTGTCGCGCTCGCGGTCGTCGGCGGACCCGTGGCGGTGGCCGTACCCGCGCCCGGGCTCGCGGCAGCGGTGCCGGGCAGCGGGAACGCGGGCGCCGGCAGCGGCAGGTTCCGGTCGAGCGAGACCGGGGTGTCGCCCCGATCCGAGTCGCCGAGGCCGCCGAACAGGAAGACCCCGCTGGTGAGCAGCAGGCAGACGATCGCGACCGCGGCGAGGGGGATCACGATCCCGCGGGCGGTGTCGTCCGATTGCCGGGTCACGCGTGCGTTTCCTTCGCCTGGTCGCGGGCGGCTCGCGATTCCCGGACACTCCGGCCGATGTGGCCCGACGCCCCCGAGGCGCGTCCGCGCGGACGTCGGCCGCACGGAAGTCGATCACCCCAACGGGTGAACTGCCTCGCGCATGTTCCACCACCGCTACGCGCATCGCAAGCGGCGGCAGGCTGGTGACAGCGCGGTGGATCCGTGTCGCCGATTCGGCAGGTTTTGCCGAACTTGGCCGAACCGGGGCTTCCTGGGGGCGAATTCGCCCCATCCCGGCGGGTCCTTCGGGCGTAACTCGAAAGGGTCATTGTTACGAGCGTTCGGGTTGTAGCTCTCCAGAAATCGCTAGATTCTCGCGCGATCACCCACCCACACCCGAACCACCGCACCAGCGGGAGGCGTTCATCTCCATGGCAGCCAGGGTCGAGCGGCGCCCCAATCACCGGCTGGCGGCGCTTGTCGAGGAAGCCGGCTTCTCGCATGCCGGTCTGGCCCGACGCGTTGACCAACTCGGTGCGGAACAGGGCATCGATCTCCGGTACGACAAGACCTCAGTGGCACGCTGGTTGCGGGGCCAACATCCGCGCGGGATCGTGCCGATACTGCTCGCGGAGGTCTTCACCCAACGACTCGGCCGCAAACTCAGCGCCGAGGATCTGGGCATGGCCGGATGCCGGCCGGACTACGCCGGGCTGGAGTACGCGTCCGGTCCGCCCGAGGCGGTCGAGATCGTCACCGGCATGTGGCAGGCCGACTCGGCGCAGCGATCCGCCCTGGTGGAGGCCGCGTTCACGCCCGGGGCGCTGGTGGTGCCCAGCCGGGACTGGCTGATCGGCGCCGGCGACGAGCGGCCGGCGCGGCAGGACGGCGACCGCGTGGGCCTCGGCGACGTGGCCGCGGTACGGGCGGTCGGCGAGGCGTTCCGGCGGTTGGACAACTCGTTCGGCGGGGGGCACGGCCGGCAGGCGCTGGTGCGCTACCTCGACACCGAGGTGACCGCGATACTGCGCGGGACCTACGACTCGCGCACCGGCAGCGCGCTGTTCGGTGCGGCGGCCACGCTCACCCGCCTGGTCGGCTGGATGGCGTACGACGTGGGCGTGCACGGGATGGCGCAGCGCTATTTCGTCCAGGCGCTGCGGCTGGCCCAGGCGTCGGGGGATCGGGCGCTCGGCGGGTTCGTGTTGTCCACGATGAGCCGGCAGGCGGTATACCTCGGGCACGGGCGCGAGGCGGTACAGCTGGCGCGGGTCGCCCAGCAGGGCGCGTCGGCGGTGGCCACGCCCCGGGTGCGCGCGCTCTTCCACGCGGTCGAGGCGCGCGGACACGGCCTGCTCGGCGACGCGCGGGCGTGCGGGGCGGCGTTGTTGCGGGCCGAGCAGGCGTTGGAGTGCGTCGCGTCCGGGGACGACGAGCCGGAGTGGGTCGCGTTCATGAACGAGGCCCAGTTGGCCGACGATCACGCGCACTGCTACCGGGACTTGGAGGACTACGACAAGGCGCGCGAATACGCCGAGCGCTCGCTGCGGCTGCGCGGGAGCGAGTACGCGCGCAGCCGGTTGTTCTGCCAGACGATCCTGGCCACCGCGTTGCTGGAGTTGGGCGAGGTGGAGCAGGCATGCCGGGTGGAGGCGGAGGCGACCGAACAGGCGGAGGGGCTGCGGTCGTCGCGGGCGGTGGACTATGTACGCGAGTTCACCCATCGGTTGGCGCCGTATCGGGACGTGCCGGCGGTGCGCGAATTCGAGGCGCGGTCGGGCTGCTTCGTCCGCACGGCCTGAGCGGCGCGCGGCGGGTCAGGCCGCGAGGGCGCCCAGGTCGGCGAGGGCGGAGCGGGCCGCTCTGCGACCGGAGGCCAGGGCGCCCTGGATGGAGCTGGAGTCGCGATGGTCGCCACAGACGTACAGGCCGCCGATCAGCCGGACCGGTCGGCGGAAGTTGTGACCGGGCTCGACCACCGGGACGGCCTGCGGGATGTGACAGGTGGTCAGATGTGCCCACGTGATGGTGGGCGTGTCGTGGACGACCGCGAGCCGTTCGCGGACCCGTAGTTCGAGCTTGGCCGGCTCCGAGCCGTCGTGCCCGAGCACGGTGGTGGCGATCAGCGCCCGGCGGTCCGGCGCGTAGGTGGGGGCGACCTGGCTGACCACCGTCGTGTGCGTGAACGGGCTGCGGGCGTCGGCCTCCACGAGCAGCGACGCGTCGGCCCGGGGCGCGCCGCGGGCCACGTGGTACAGCGTGGTCACCGGGTGGAAGGCGGGCATCCGCAGGCCCGGCAGCAGCGCCACCGCCGTACTCGGATCGGTGGCCACGATCACCGCGCGCGCCCGGATCTCGCCCGCCACGTCGGTCAGCACACGATCGGCCGAGACGGACGACACGCGCACGCCGTAGCGCACCACGCCCGCCGGCAGGGTCGCCGCGAGCTGGGTCGGCACCGCCGCCATGCCCCGGGCGGGCAGCGCCACCCGGCCGCGCAGGAAGGACCGGAGCAGCAACTCGGCGAACCGGCTGGACGAGCGCAACGCGGGATCGTGCAACAGCGCGGCCAGCAGCGGGCGCAGGGTCCGCCGGGTCAGCTCGGGCGGCAGCGCGCGCAACACCGGCGCATCGGCGGCGGCCGTCTCGGCGGCGCCGAACACCCGCGCCACCGGGGCGGACGCGGTCCGGGCGAGCAGGGCGGCCAGCCGCGCCCGGTCGGTGCCGCTGCCGTTGCGCAACCCGCCGATCGCGTCCCGGACCCGGCGCACGTCGCCGATCCGCTGCGTGCGGCCGTCCTCGTACAGCAGCACACCGGGCTGGAACGCGCGCAACCCCAGTGCGGCGACGTCGAGTTGCCGGCGCACCTGGGGCCAGGAGGTGGTCAGCGACTGAAAGCCGCGGTCGACCCGGAAGCCGTCCACGAGATCCGTCCGCACCCGCCCCCCGGGTCGATCGCCCGCTTCCAGCACGGTGACCGGCACCCCGGCCGCGGCCACGGTCCGTGCCGCGCTCAAGCCGGCCAACCCGGCCCCCACCACGATCACCTCGGTACGGCGCACGTCGACCACGATCGTCCTCCCGTCCCCCAGCCCACGACCACCCACGCCGCGGTGTCGGTTTCATCGCCTAGGTCATGCCTCGAAAGCCCGGTCGGTTTCACCGCCTACAGGTCATACCCCTCGAAAGCCCGGTCGGTTTCACGCCTACAGGTCATACCCCTCGAAAGCCCGGTCGGTTTCACGCCTACAAGTCATACCCACCAAAAGCCCGAAGGAGCGCACTGACCAACACCGGTTGTCCGACGGGCAACAGCAGGGCGTCCACTTGTCGACGAGCGTGCCGGACGTGACGTCGGGGCTCAGGCGTCGAGGGCGGCGGCGATCGCGGTGTCGATGGTGGGGTGTTCGAAGGTGAAGTCGGAGTCCAGGAGGGCCTTGGGCACCATGCGTTGGCCGGTGAGGATTTCCTTGGCGAAGTCGCCGAGGACGATGCGCAGGGCGAATGGGGGGACCGCGAGGAAGGTGGGGCGGTGCAGGGCCCGGCCCATGGCCTTGGTGGCCTCGGCGTTGGTGACCGGGTTCGGGGTGGTCAGGTTGACCGGGCCGGACAGGGTCGGGTGGTCCAGGACGTGGCGGATCGCGGCCACCTCGTCGGTCAGCGAGATGAAGCTCCAGTACTGCCGGCCCGAGCCGAGTCGGCCGCCGAGGCCGGCCCGGAACAGCGGGAACATCCGGCCCCACGCGCCGCCGGAGCGGGAGACCACCAGGCCGGTGCGCAGGTGGGCGACCCGGATGCCGGCCTCGACGGCGGGCGCGGTGGCCGCCTCCCACTCCGTGCACAGGTCGGCCAGGAAGCCGGCCCCGGGCGGGGAGGACTCGTCCACCTCGCGCTCGCCCGTGTCGCCGTAGTAGCCCATCGCGGAGCCGGACAGCAGTACCCGCGGCGCCGGTCGCAGGGCCGCCAGCGCGCGGGAGACGGCCGCGGTGCCCAGGACCCGGCTGTCCCGGAGTTCGCGCCTGTACGCGGCCGTCCAGCGCCGATCCCCGATGCCCGCGCCGGCCAGATGCACGGCCGCGTCCACCGGGCCGAGCGCGGCGGTGTCCACCGTGCCGCCGTGCGGGTCCCAGCGCACCTCGTCGGGCCCGCGGGGGGCCCGGCGGACCAGCCGGACCACCTCGTGGCCGTCGGCGGCGAGCGAGCGGACGAGAGCGGAACCCACGAGGCCGGACGAGCCGGTGACGGCGATACGCATGGGAGCATCCTCGCCCACCCGGTGCCGAACATGCCGAAGGCGGCCCGGACCGGGGTCCGAACCGCCTTCGGGTCGTGCGTGTCGCCGGCTGCCTACAGGCCGAGGTCGCCCTCGAAGGCGCCTTCCTCGAGACGGGTCTTCACCGTCTGCAGGAAGCGGGCCGCGTCCGCGCCGTCCACCAGGCGGTGGTCGTAGGACAGGGCCAGGTACACCATCGAGCGAACCGCGATGACCTCGCCGAGCGTCGGGTCGTTGACCACGACCGGGCGCTTGACGACCGCGCCCGTGCCGAGCATCGCGACCTGCGGCTGCGGGAAGATCGGCGTGTCGAACAGCGCGCCGCGCGAACCGGTGTTGGTCAGCGTGAACGTGCCGCCGGCCAGCTCGTCGGGGCTGACCTTGTTGGTGCGGGTGCGCTCCGCCAGGTCCGAGATCTTCCGGGACAGGCCCGCGATGTTCAGGTCGCCCGCGTTGTGGATGACCGGGACCATCAGACCGCGGTCGGTGTCCACCGCGATCACCAGGTGCTCGGCGTCGTGGTAGGTGACCGTGCCCGCGTCCAGGTCCATCGAGGCGTTCAGGACCGGGTGGACCTTGAGCGCCTCGACCGCCGCCTTGGCGAAGAACGGCATGAACGACAGCTTGACGCCCTCGCGGGCCACGAAGTCGTTCTTGGCCCGGTCGCGCAGGCGGGCGATGTTGGTGACGTCCACCTCGACGACGGTGGTCAGCTGGGCCGAGGTCTGCAGCGACTCGACCATGCGCTTGGCGATCACCGTGCGCATCCGCGACAACTTCTCGGTCCGACCGCGCAGCGGCGACGGCTCGATCGGCGCCGCGGCCTTGGCGGCCGGAGCGGCGGCGGGGGCCGCGGCCGGAGCCGAGGCAGCCGCGGCGGCCTGGGCCGCCTGCTGCTTGCGGGCCGTCTCCAGGACGTCCTGCTTGCGGATGCGGCCACCGATGCCGGTGCCCTCGATCGCGCCCAGGTCCACGTTGTGCTCGGCGGCGAGCTTGCGCACCAGCGGGGTGACGTACGCGCCGTCGGCCTCGGCCGGCGGGGCGAGCTGCGCCGCCGGGGCGGCGGCCTGCGGGGCGGGAGCCGGCGCGGGCGTCGGAGCCGGCTTCGGCGCGGGCGCCTGGGCCGGAGCTGCGGCCGGAGCCGGAGCGGGCGCCGCGGCCTGAGCCGGCGCGGTGGCCGGAGCAGCCGCAGGAGCCGGAGCAGCCGCCGGAGCCGCAGCCGCCGGAGCGGGCGCCGCGGCCGGAGTCGCACCGGGCGCGCCGATGACGGCCAGCTCCGCGCCGACCTCCACCGTCTCGTCCTCGGCGACCTTGATCTTCAGCAGCACGCCGCCGACCGGCGACGGGATCTCGGTGTCGACCTTGTCCGTCGAGACCTCGAGCAGCGGCTCGTCGGCCTCGACCGTGTCACCCTCCTGCTTCAGCCAGCGGGTGATGGTGCCCTCCTGCACGCTCTCGCCGAGCGCGGGCAGCAGCACCGGGGTGCCCTGCGCGTCGCCGGCGGGCGCGGCCGGAGCCTGGGCGGGCTCCTGCGCGACCGGAGCCGCCGGAGCGGCGGGTGCGGCGGGTGCCTCGGCGGCCGGAGCAGCCTGCGCGGGCGGGGCCTGAGCCGGAGCCTCGGCCTCCTGCGGAGCCGGCGCGGCGGCCGGAGCCTCGGCCCCCGAGCCGTCGTCGATCACGGCCAGCTCGGCGCCGACGTCGACCGTGTCGTCTTCCTGGGCCTTGATCGACACCAGGATGCCCGCGGCGGGGGAGGGGATCTCGGTGTCGACCTTGTCGGTCGAGACCTCGAGCAGGGGCTCGTCCAGCTCGACGCGCTCACCCTCCTGCTTCAGCCAGCGGGTGATGGTGCCCTCCTGCACGCTTTCGCCGAGCGCGGGCAGTGTTACGGAGACCGGCATGGGTCAATGACTCCTTCTCAACGCTTCAAGGCGTGGGTCTTGGATGACGGGGCGCGATAGGGGGCGCGTCGTCAGTCGTGGACGTGCAGGGGCTTGCCCGCCAACGCGAGGTGGGCCTCGCCAAGCGCCTCGGACTGCGTCGGGTGCGGGTGGATGAGCTGGGCGACCTCGGCCGGCAGGGCCTCCCAGTTGTAGATCAGCTGGGCCTCCGAGGTCAGCTCGCCCATCCGGGCGCCGACCATGTGGATGCCGACGACCGGGCCGTCCTTGACCGAGACGACCTTGACCTGGCCGGTCGTCTTGAGGATCTGGCTCTTGCCGTTGCCGCCGAGGCTGTAGCTGATCGACGCGAGCTTGTCCGAACCGTAACG
Source organism: Embleya australiensis (assembly GCF_051903075.1). Classification (NCBI taxonomy): domain Bacteria; kingdom Bacillati; phylum Actinomycetota; class Actinomycetes; order Kitasatosporales; family Streptomycetaceae; genus Embleya; species Embleya australiensis. Next base: position 2,209,051 of record NZ_CP182422.1, on the reverse strand, counting down.
CTCGACCGCCTGCGCCTCGGTGAGGCCGACCGAGGCCACCTCCGGGTCGCAGTAGGTCACGCGCGGCACGCCCGCGTAGTCGATCGGCACCGGGTTCAACCCGGCGATCCGCTCGGCGACCAAAATGCCCTCGCCGAAACCGACGTGGGCGAGCTGAAGGGTGGGGATGAGGTCGCCCACGGCCGAGATCGTCGGCACGTTGGTGGCGCAGTACTCGTCGACCAGGACGTAGCCGCGGTCCATCGCGACGCCGACCTCCTCGTAGCCCAGGCCCGCCGAGACGGGGCCGCGGCCGACGGCGACGAGCAGCAGCTCGGCCTCGATCTGCTTGCCGTTCTCCAGCGAGACCCGGACGCCCGCGTCGGTGTACTCGACACCGGAGAAACGCGCGCCGAGTTCGAACTTGATGCCGCGACGACGGAAGGCGCGCTCCAGCAGCTTGCTGCTCGCCTCGTCCTCCAGGGCGACCAGGTGCGGCAGCGCCTCGACGATGGTCACGTCCACACCGAAGGACTTCCAGGCGCTGGCGAACTCGACGCCGATCACGCCGCCGCCCAGCACCACCGCGGACTGCGGGACCCGGTCCAGCACGAGCGCGTGGTCGCTGTTGATCACGCGGTTGCCGTCGACCTCCAGGCCCGGCAGCGACTTCGGCACCGAGCCGGTCGCCAGTACCACGTGTCGACCCTCGTAGCGCTGCCCGTTCACCTCGACCGCGGTCGGCGACACAAGCTTCCCGGCGCCTTCGACGACGGTGATCTTGCGGCTCGCGATCAGCCCGGTCAGGCCCTTGAACAGGCGCGAAACGACGCCGTCCTTGTACGCGTGCACCGCGGCGATGTCGATGCCGTCGAAAGTCGACTTGACGCCGAACTGCTCGCTCTCGCGCGTCTGGTCCGCGACCTCGCCGGCGTGCAGCAGCGCCTTGGTCGGGATGCAGCCGTTGTGCAGACACGTGCCGCCGAGCTTGCCCTTTTCGACGAGGACGACGCGCATACCGAGTTCGGCCGCGCGCAGGGCGCACGCGTAGCCGCCACTCCCGCCGCCGAGAATGACTACATCGAAAACGGCTCCGGCGTCGTTCGCCACGTCACGTCCTCCTGTGATTGCGATGCCGACCCGCGCGGTACGCGGCGGGCGGCACCCCCTTCTTGTGGAAGGTCTCAAGTGCCGGTACAACATCCTCCCACTTGTCGGAGGCGACCGAGCACTCCGCCCCGGTGTTGCCTGTCCCACAGGGGCCGCACCGAAATGGCGGGTCGGGGGCACAACGTGCCCTCGCGACTCGTTGTTCCGGCACGATCCCGGCGTCCGCGCAGGACGGACGCGGGCGAACGCGCGTACGACAGGAAGGAATCCCCGTGGGGCTGTTCCGACGCAAACGCGGTACCGGCACGGACGCGCCCGATCGTAAGCAGGCCGCCGCGACGGCCGACCACCTGAGCGAATTCGCGCGCAGCCGCAAGGGTGTCGAGGCGTACATCGAACCGGTGACCACGCTGAGCGGCACGACGGTGGTGTTCATCGCCGACACGGGGGAGTGGACCCGGCGCCGGGTCGCCGACCCCGCGGCGGCGCGCTCCCTCGCGCGCAAGCTGGGCATCCCGGTGTACGAGGCGGCCCTGGTGGGCTACCCCAAGCGCATGCGCGAGTGGACCCGACGGCAGTCCGGCGGCGGCTCCTGACCCGACCGCCGCCGCGCCGCGCGCGGGTGAGGCGCACCCCGGTGCGGTACGGCCGGTCCGGCCGGGGCGCCTGCGTGCCCCGCCCGGACCGGACCGCCGTCCCGCGTCCGGATCAGATCCGGTTGTCCGCGACGTCCTGCGCGACCTGGAGCAGCGAACGCACCGCGACGCCCGTGCCGCCCTTGGCCCGGTAGCCGCCGGCCTCGCCCTCGTGGAACGCCGGGCCCGCGATGTCCAGGTGCGCCCAGTGCACACCCTCGGCGACGAACTCCTGGAGGAAGATGCCGGCGATCAGGCCGCCACCCATCCGCGAGTTGCCCATGTTCTTCAGGTCCGCGATCGGCGAGTCCATCTGCTTGCGCATGTCGGCCGGCAGCGGCATCGGCCAGGCCTGCTCGCCCGCCCGCGTCGCCGCGTCGTACACCGCGTCGCGGAAGGTGTCGTCGTTGGCCATGATCCCGTACATGTCGTTGCCCAAGGCGACCATCATCGCGCCGGTCAGCGTGGCCACGTCGATCAGCATCTGCGGCGACTCCTCGCACGCGCGCGTGATCGCGTCGGCGAGCACCAAGCGGCCCTCGGCGTCGGTGTTCAGCACCTCGACGGTGCGACCGCCGTACATCCGCAGCACGTCGCCGGGGCGGATCGCGGTGCCGGAGGGCATGTTCTCCGCCAGCGCCAGCCAGCCGGTCACGTTGACCTCGAGGCCGAGCCGGGCCACCGCGGTGACCGCGCCCAGGACGGCCGCCGCGCCGCCCATGTCCATCTTCATCGTCTCGTTGGACCCGGCCGGCTTGAGCGAGATGCCGCCCGAGTCGTAGGTGATGCCCTTGCCGACAAGCGCGATGGTGCGCTTGGCCTTGGGGTGCGTGTAGCCCAGGCGGACCAGGCGCGGCTTGTTGGCCGAACCCTGGCCGACGCCGAGGATGCCGCCGAAGCCGCCCTTGGCGAGCGCCTTGTCGTCCAGCACCTCGACCTTGAAGCCGGCGTTCTTGCCGGTGTCCACCGCGATCGCGGCGAAGTCCTTCGGGTTCAGGTCGTTCGGCGGGGTGTTGACCAGGTCGCGCGCGTGGTTCACGCTCTCCGCGGTGATCGCGGCGCGCTCCGTGGCGGCCTTGACCGCCTTGTTGGCCTTCAGGCCGAGCAGCACGACGTCCTTGACCGCGTCCTTGCGGCCCTCGCGCGACTTCTCCCGGTAGGTCTCGAAGGAGTACGCGCCGAGCAGCACGCCCTCCCCGAACGCACCCACCGCCTCCGCACCGGCCAACGGCAGTGCCACACCGGCCTTCTTGACGCCCGCGAGCGCCCGCGCCACGGTGCCGCCCACGCGACGCAACGTCTCGTGCGCGAAGCCGTCGGCGGGCTGCTCGCCCAGGCCGACGACCAGCACGAGCGGGGCCTTGGCCGCGCCGAACGTCGGCACCCGGTGTAGTTCGCCCTCGGCCCCGGTGGCGTCGACGGCGGACAGGGTGGCGGTGAGCCGGCCGTCGAGCGCCGCGTCGACGCTCTCGGCGCCCTCGGCCAGGACGGCGCCGTCCTTGCCCTTGACGGCGCCGATCACGAGGACGTCGGCGCGCAGGGAAAGGGCCGCGGTGGAGCCGATACTCAGTGTGGTCACGAGTGTCCTGTCTCTCATCTCTCGGAGGTGCTGAGTGCCCGCACGATCGGTGGGGCACCGACGCGGCGATCCTTGCTGGGGATGCCGCGTCGAGCGGTGACGAGCCGTATGGAAGATACGTTCGCCCTCAGCATTTCACGCCTTCCCGGCAAACGTCTCAGCCAGTGGACAGGACCACCAGCGCGACGCAGCCGGCGGTCTCCACGACGGCGCCCAGCACATCGCCGGTGATGCCGCCGAATCGGCGTGTGGTGTGCCGCAACAGCAGGGCGGCGGCGGCGAGTCCGGCGATCGCCGCGCCCAGCGCGCGCAGCGCCTCGGCCGGGTCCTGGACGAGGCCGTACAGGCCGGCGCCGGCGACCAGGACGAGCGACCAGGCGAGCAGCACGCCGCGCCCGACGGTGCCGGCGACCATCGCCCCGAGTCCGTCGGGACGCGCGGACGGTACGCCCGGGCCGCACGCGATCGACAGCGCGACCCGGCCCGTGACCACCGCGAACACCAGGGCGGCGGCGGCCGATCCGCCGCCGTGCTGCCCGAGCCGACTCAGCGCGCCGATCTCGATCAGGACCAGGAAGAGCAGGGAAAGCACGCCGAACGGGCCGATGTCGGACGCCTTCATGACGCGCAGCGCGTCCGGGGCGGGCTTGGCCGAGCCCAGGCCGTCGGCGGTGTCGGCCAGGCCGTCCAGGTGCAGCCCTCGGGTGAGCAGGGCCAGCGCGGCGACGGCGAGCGCGGCGGCGGTGAACGCGCCGGTGCCGGCCCATTCGGCGAGGGCGAGGACGCCCGCGGCTAGGCCGCCCAGGACCAGGCCGACCAGCGGTGCGCAGGCCATCGCGCGGCCGGCCACCGGGCGGTCCACGCGCTCCACCTCGACCGGGATCACCGACAGGATGCCGAACGCCAGGCGCAGCCCGGCCGAGGTGGTACCGGCGCTCACGGGGTGGGCTGTACCCGGGCCACCAGATCGACCGCCGCGCGCAGCACCGGGAGCGCGAGCAGCGCGCCGACGCCCTCGCCGCCGCGGACCCGGTAGTCCAGGACCGGTTCGAGGGCGAGCCGGTCCAGCGCCTTGACGTGGCCGGGCTCGGGGGTGACGTGGCCGGCCAGCCACCAGTCGGGCGCGCGGTAGGAGATCCGCTGGGCGACCAGGGCCGCCGCGGCGGTGGAGACGTCGTCGAGCAGCACCGGCGTGCGGCGGACCGAGCACTGGAGCAGGAATCCGGTCATCGCGGCGAAGTCGGCCCCGCCGCTGACGCCGAGCAGCCGCATCGGGTCGCCGAGCACGGGCCGGGCCCGGCGCAGCGCGTCGCGGATGGTGGCGCACTTGCGGATCCAGGTCGCGTCGTCGATGCCGGAGCCGCGGCCTATCACCGCCGCCGCGTCCATGCCGGTGAGCGCGCCGATCAGGACGGCCGCCGGGGTGGTGGCCGCCGCGCCCAGGGAGCCCAGGAGCAGTACGTCGGCGCCGGAGTCGATCTCGGCGTCGGCGATCTCGGTCCCGACCCGGAACGCCGCCTCGGCCTCGCCGGGAGCGAGCGCGTCCGCGCTGTCCAGCGCGCCCGAGCCGCGTCGGATCCGGTGGCGCGCGATCGGCTCGGGGAAGGCGTCGGGCTCGGCGTCGACGGCGATGTCGACGATCCGGATCGGCGTGTCGAGCGCGGCGGCGAACGTGGCTGCGGGGGTGGTGCCGGCGAGGGTGGCCCGTACCTCGCGCGCGGTCCAGCCGGGCGGGCGGACCGACACTCCGTGCGTGGCCACTCCGTGGTCGGCGGCGAACAGCACGACTCGGGGGGCGCCGATGGGCGCGGTGGTCTTGCCGCCCCGGATCGAGGCGTACCGGATCGCGAGCTCTTCGAGTCGGCCGTACGCGCTGGGGGCGCCCGCGAGGTCGGCCAGGTGTGTGCGGACGCGTGCGCGGGCGTCGTCGTCTGGGCGCTCCACCTGTGCGGCCAGGGAGTCGAGGTCGATTGTCACCTGGTCAGGGTAGTTGTCGTCGGCGCGGCGGTCGCGCCTCGGTGGGCTCGGGTTGGTTCACCCGCCCGCTCCACCCGTTGCGTCGCGCCCGAAGCCTGCGGTCATACGGCGCAGGGGCCCACCGATCCCGCCCCGCAGGCCCGCTCGGGGCCGTTGCGAGGGTTGCGGAGCGCCGGCCGCGGTTGCCGCCCGCTTGCCCGCCTGCCCGCCTGCCCGCTCGCCTGCCTGCTGCCCGCTCGCTTGCCTGCCTGCGTGCTCGCCCGCCTGCGCGCCTGCCGGTCTGCTCGCCCGCTTGCTCGTCCGCCTGCCCGCCTGCTCGCCCGCCCGCTTCGCGGGCCTTCGGGGTTGGGGTCAGGGGGCGGCGGGTCTGGGTTGGGTTGGGAGGGGGCGCAATGTGAGGACCTGGCCTGCGACCACCAGCAGGACCTCGTCGGATTCGGCTGCGATCGTCGCGTTGAGGCGGCCCAGTTCGTCGCGGAAGCGGCGGCCGGCGGGGGTTGCCGGGACCACGCCGCTGCCCACCTCGTTGCTCACCCCGACCACGGGGACGCGGCACGCCCGCCACGCCGCGGCCAGCGCCGCGACGTCGGCCCGCACCGCCTCGCGCGCGCCGCCGTCCGCCCACGCGTCGTCGTCCCACGCGCCGTGCGCGTCCATCACCGCGGTCAGCCACAACGACAGGCAGTCCACCAGGAGCGGCCGACGCGCCTTCGCGAGCAGCCCCGTCAGCTCCACCGTCTCGGCGGTGCCCCAGGTGTCCGGTCGGCGATCACGATGCAGCGCGACCCGCTCGGCCCACTCCGGATCGCCCTCCCGGGTGCCGCCGGTCGCCACATAGAGCACGTCCGGACAGGCCGCGAGGCGCCGTTCGGCCTCCGCCGACTTGCCCGAGCGGGCCCCGCCCAGGACGAGGGTGCGATGCGGACGCGGCGTCGGCGAGGGGTCGGCGCCGACCCGCACCACACCGCCGTCCGGCACCGCGCGAGCGCCCCACGCGGCCAACCGGCGGTGCAACTCCTCGCCCGGCGGCGACTCGTGCGACAGGTGGATCGCCAGCACGTCGGTGTCCTCGGTGACCGCGCCGTCGCGCCGCAGCGTGGCCAGCCGCTCCGGCCACGACACCACGTCGAGCAACACCACGTCGTAGTGCCCGCCCTCGCGCGTCCAGGCCCGGCCGGCCTCGGCCTCCGGCGGCAGCGTCGAGGGCGGCACGTACAGCAGCCGCGTGCCGTCGGCGCCGATCACCTCGTAGGCGACCCGCCCGGGAGTCCCGCCGGGCAACACCCGTATTCGCCGACCGTCCACCTCGAACGTGTCACCCGCCGCGACCCGTCGCCACCTCGGCCCGCCCGCCGAGGGCGCAGGCAACCAGGCCGGCGGCGCGGACGGCGCGGCCACCTCGTCGAGCCCCGCCGCGGGCAGCCAGGCCAACGGCGTGGCCTCGGCCGGACCGCTCAGCAACAACCGTCGCACCCCGGTCAGCGGGTACCCGGCCCGCGCCGCGGCGTGCGCGGGCTCCGGACCGCAATCGAGCAGCAGCGTGCCGTCGAGCAGCACACACGCGGGTCCGCGCACCGCCGGCCCGGTGCACCCCAGACACGAGGCACAGGTGCAGAACGGCTGGGGCCAGCCCTTGGGACCGGCCGTGCCGAGCAGCGTCAGCTCCATGGGTGTCGTCGAGCTCCTGGCTATGAGGTGGGTGGGCTTGATCTACTGTGCAGGTCTTTTGACGGTCCGAGATCCGAGATGAGGAGCCCGACATGTCGTGGGTGTGGCGGTATGAGGACGCGGACGGTGCCCCCGTCGAGGGCCCGGAGGCCGAGGACTTCACCAACCAGTCGGACGCCGAGAGCTGGCTCGGCGAGACCTGGAAGGATCTGCTCGCGGCGGGCATCGAGCAGGTGAGCCTGCTGGAGGACGACGCCGTCGTCTACGAACACATGAGTCTGCGCGCCGCCGAGGGCTGACCCGGCACGGCGGACCGCGCCGATCGCACACGCCGGAGGGCGCGGCCCGGGCCGCGCCCTCCGGCGGTTCGGCTACGGACGCGTGCTCGGGCTCAGGGTGAGCGCCGGGTCGCGGTTGACCACCGGGTCCAGGATCACGTCGATCTTGGTCAGCAGGCTCTCGTCCAGCCGGACACCCGCCGCCTTGACGTTCTCCCGCACCTGCTCCGGGCGGGACGCGCCGATGATCGCGGCCGACACGTTCGGGTTCTGCAGGACCCACGCGACGGCGAGCTGGGCGAGCGAGAGACCGACCTCGTCGGCGAGCGGGCGCAGCTGCTGCACCCGGGTGAGCACATCGTCGGTGAGCATCCGCGAGACGAAGTCCTGGCCGCCTTTGTCGTCGGTGGCGCGCGACCCGGCCGGCGGCGGCTGCCCCGGCAGGTACTTGCCGGTGAGCACGCCCTGCGCGATCGGCGACCAGACGATCTGGCCGAGCCCCAGCTCCTCCGAGGCTGGCACCACCTCGGCCTCGATCACCCGCCACAACATCGAGTATTGCGGCTGGTTCGACACCAGCGGCACCCGCAACTCGCGGGCGAGTTCGGCGGCGGCGCGGATCTGCTCGGCGTTCCACTCGGAGACCCCGATGTACAGCGCCTTGCCGGCGCGGACCACGTCGGCGAAGGCCAGCATGGTCTCTTCCAGCGGCGTCGCGTAGTCGAAGCGGTGGGCCTGGTACAGGTCCACGTAGTCGGTGCCCAGGCGCGACAACGACCCGTCGATCGCCTCGAGGATGTGCTTGCGCGACAGACCCCGGTCGTTGCGACCGGGACCGGTGGGCCAGTAGACCTTGGTGAAGATCTCCAGGCCCTCGCGGCGCTCGCCCTTCAGCGCCCGGCCGAGCACCGATTCCGCGCGCGTCTCCGCGTACACGTCGGCGGTGTCGAAGGTGGTGATGCCACAGTCGAGCGCGGCCCGCACACACGCGAGTGCCGCGTCCTCTTCCACCTGGGAGCCGTGGGTGAGCCAGTTGCCGTAGGCGATCTCACTGATGACGAGACCACTGCGGCCGAGGTGTCGGAAGTCCATGCGAACACCCTATGTCGGACACCCGCGCGACGATCTTCCGCATCACCGGACACACCCGTCCCCATGACGGGACGGGCCCTCCGACGCGTCCCGCCCCCCGATGCCCGGGCGCGTCCTAGCGCACGGTCTTCTCGGCGACCAGGTGCAGGACCGGCGCGATCAGGCGGTACGGGTCGCGGCGCGACGCGTCCTCCTCGCAGGCGAGCAGGTTCGTCCACGCCTTCTGGCCGCGCGGCGGCTCGGCGTCGTCGGGCTGGAGGCCGCTGAAGACGCCGACGCCGTACCAGTCCAGGACCGGCGCGCCCAGGTCCGCGAGCACTGTGCACAGCCCGTCGACGGTGTCCGCGCGCAGCGTGCCGCCGGCCGGGTTGGGGTACGTGGTCGCGGACAGGCCCTTGAGCGTCGCGGTCCACTGGGCCGCGGCACCGGCGCGCATCGCCAGCGAGCCGGCGTTGCGCGAGGTGACCGAGATCAGCCCGCCCTGCGTCATCATCCGGGCCAGCGCGGCGAGCATGCCGTCGGGCTCGGGCTGGGCCTCCAGCACGTCGTGGCAGATGGCCAGGTCGAAGCTGCCCGGCGGGAAGTGCCGGCCGGCCTCGGCGCCGTCGCCCTCGACCAGCCGCATCCGCCCCTGCACGTCGGCCGACTCCCGGGCCAGGTCGTCGTGCAGCGCGGTGAGCACGTCGGTGTCGGTGTTCACCGAGGTGACGATGTGTCCCGCACGGGCGAGCAGGATGCCGGGCGAGGCCGGCCCGCAGCCGACGTCGAGCACCCGCAGCGGACCGCGGTCGCGCAGGCTCGTCATGTGCTCGGCCAGTTGGCGGGCCACCAACTCGCGGCGGACCTGCGTGTGCAGGTCGCCGCTCAACCCGGTGATCGTCGTCATGCGACCTTCTCGCCTCGTTTGACCTGCGGTTTGGGCAACCGCAGCCGACGGAGCTGGAGACAGCGCATCAGCGCGTACGGGGTGACGCCCTTGAGGTTCTCCTTCGGGAACTTCGCCCGCAACGCCTTCTTCAGGCCCATGTTGACCCGGACCGAGTCGAGGATGATCAGCAGGATCACCGCGATCCACAGGAAGAGCGAGAAGTTCTTGATCGCGAGGCTGGGCAGGATGCTCAGGATCAGGATGATCACGGCCGAGGGCAGGAAGAACTCGCCGACCGTGTAGCGCGCGTCGACGTAGTCGCGGGCGAACCGGCGCAGCGGCCCCCGGTCGCGGGCCGGCAGCGCCCGCTCGTCGCCGGTGAGCAGCGCCTGGCGCTGCGTCTCGCGCTCCTCGCGCATCCGCAGCCGGGCCTGCCTGCGCGCAGCCTTGGGGTCCTTGGGGACGGACACCTTGGTCTTGCGGTTGGCCTGCGCCTCGGAGCGCTTGGGCGTGGGGCGGCCCTTCGGGGCCTGGGGGTCCCGGACGGCCGACTCGCCCTGGAGACGCTCCAGGGACTGCTCGGCGGTCTCGGGCTCTGCGTGGGAACGTCGTCGGAACACGGTCAAAGCCTACGTGTTCGAGGGGCGGGAGATTTCAACGCTCCCCGAATCGGGCACGAGGACGATCCGGAACTCTCGCGGGCGGGAACACGTCAAGTGAGGCAAAGCCCTGCTGCCACAAGGTCGCTTGGGCATTTAGGCTTCAGGGAGCAGCACGGGTTGCCTACGAAGGGGGCACGCGAGGCCCATGAGCGGTGTAATGAAGCGAATGGCGATGATCTTCCGCGCGAAGGCCAACAAGGCCCTCGACAAGGCCGAGGATCCACGCGAGATGCTCGATTACTCGTACCAGAAGCAGCTCGAACTGCTGCAGAAGGTGCGTAGGGGTGTGGCCGATGTGGCGACCTCCCGCAAGCGGCTCGAATTGCAGATGACCGGTCTGCAGCAGCAGTCGGGCAAGCTCGAGGACCAGGGCCGCAAGGCACTGGCGCTCGGTCGCGAGGATCTGGCCCGCGAGGCGCTGATGCGCCGCTCGGGTGTGCAGCAGCAGATCTCGGACCTCGGTACCCAACACCAGAACCTCCAGGCGGAGGAGGAGAAGCTCGTCCTTGCCTCGCAGCGACTGCAGGCCAAGGTCGACGCCTTCCGCACCCGCAAGGAGACGATCAAGGCGACGTACACGGCCGCCGAGGCCCAGGCGCGGATCGGTGGCGCGGTCGCCGGCATCTCCGAGGAGATGGGCGACGTCGGGCTCGCGATCCAGCGGGCCGAGGACAAGACCGCGCAGATGCAGGCCCGTGCGGGCGCGATCGACGAGCTGCTCGCCTCGGGCGCGCTCGACGACCCGACCGGGATGGCGAAGGACGACATCACCGCCGAGCTGGAGCGTTTGTCCAGCACGTCGGATGTGGAACTGGAGCTGGAGCGGATGAAGGCCGAGTTGTCCGGAGGCACCCCGCCGCCGGCGATCGGCCCGGGTCAGCCCCGGCCGCGGTTCGACAAGCAGGGAGAAGGCACATGATCGTGCGGATCGTGGGTGAGGGCCAGCTCGACGTCGCGGAGGAGCATCTCGATGCGCTCAACCGGCTCGACGACGAGCTTCAGGCCGCGCTCGAGGGTGGCGACGCCGCCGCCTTCCGCGCGGGGCTGACGGCGCTTTTGTCCAGGGTCCGCGAACTCGGCGCCCCGGTGCCGGACGACGAGATCGTGCCCTCCGACCTGCTGCTGCCGGCGGAGGACGCGCATGTGGACGAGGTCAGGAAGATGTTGAGTGCGGACGGCCTGATCCCGGGCTGACCGAACCATCGCTCTTCCGTGCTGCGTGTGGGCGGTGTGCCCCGGGGCTTCCGGGACACACCGCTCGCTCACGTGACTGCGCCTACGGCAGCGCCAGCATGCGGTCCAGCGCGACCTTGGCGAACTTCTCGGTCTCCGCGTCCACCCGGATGCGGTTGACCACGGTGCCCTCGACCAGCGACTCCAGGGCCCAGACCAGGTGCGGCAGGTCGATTCGGTTCATCGTCGAGCAGAAGCACACCGTCTTGTCGAGGAAGACGACCTGCTTGTCCGGATGCGCCGCGGCGACTCGGCGGACCAGGTTCAGCTCGGTGCCGATCGCCCACGCGGACCCCGGCTCGGCGGCGTCCAGCGTGTTGATGATGTATTCGGTCGAGCCCACGTAATCGGCGGCGGTGACCACCTCGTGCCGGCACTCCGGGTGGACCAGCACGTTGACCCCGGGGATGCGCTCGCGCACCTCCTCGACGGAGCTCACGTCGAACCGGCCGTGCACCGAGCAGTGCCCGCGCCACAGGATCATCTTCGCCGCCCGCAGCTGCTCGACGGTGAGGCCGCCGTTCGGCTTGTGCGGGTTGTACAGTACGCAGTCGTCCAGGCTCAGCCCCAGCTCCAGCACGGCGGTGTTGCGGCCGAGGTGCTGGTCGGGCAGGAACAGCACCTTCTCGCCCTGCTCGAAAGCCCAGTCCAGGGCCCTCTTGGCGTTGGAGGACGTGCATATCGTGCCGCCGTTGCGGCCGGTGAACGCCTTGATGTCGGCCGAGGAGTTCATGTACGAGACCGGCACGGTCACGTCCGCGATGCCCGCCTCGGCGAGCACGTCCCAGCACTCCTCGACCTGCTCCGAGGTGGCCATGTCGGCCATCGAGCAGCCCGCGGCCAGGTCCGGCAGGATCACCTGCTGCTCGTCGGAGGTGAGGATGTCCGCGCTCTCGGCCATGAAGTGCACACCGCAGAAGACGATGTACGGCGCGTCGGGCCGGGCCGCCGCCTCGCGCGCGAGCTTGAACGAGTCGCCGGTCACGTCGGCGAACTCGATCACCTCGTCGCGCTGGTAGTGGTGACCCAGGATGAAGACCTTGTCGCCGAGCTTCTCCTTGGCCGCGCGCGCCCGCGCCACCAGGTTCGGGTCGGAGGGCGAGGGAAGGTCGCCGGGACACTCGACGCCGCGTTCGCTGCGCGCGTCGGCGGCGCGCCCGAGCATCAGCAAGGCGAGCGGCGTCGGCCGCACCCCCGGCGGCAGGTCCAGATCGTGTGTCGCGGTCACTGCGCGCACCTCTTTTCGTCTACTTGACATTAATCATCCTATCCTGTTCATGTCAGGTTGACGAGAGTGGGGGTGTGCGACCATGAGTAAAACGCGAGGGCCCGAAGCATGATGTGGGAATAGGGCCGAGCCACCATCGGTTGCCGACGGTGGAAGTGGCGTACGAATGTCGAACCACCACGTGGGAGCTTGCAGATGACTGTCCAGGACGAGACCACCAAGACCGGTGGCATCCTCCTCAGCGATGAGGCGGCGGCCAAGGTCAAGACTCTGCTGGAGCAAGAGGGTCGCGACGATCTCGCGCTGCGCGTGGCCGTCCAGCCCGGCGGTTGTTCCGGCATGCGGTACCAGCTGTTCTTCGACGAGCGCTCGCTCGACGGCGATGTCGTGGCCGACTTCAACGGTGTTTCCGTGGTCACGGACCGGATGAGCTCGCCCTACCTGAGCGGCGCCACCATCGACTTCGTCGACACCATCGAGAAGCAGGGCTTCACGATCGACAACCCGAACGCGGCCGGCTCGTGCGCGTGCGGCGACTCGTTCCACTGATCCTGTCGGGACTCGTCCCGAACCACGACGCCGCGTCGGCCCGCAGGGGCCGGCGCGGCGTCGTCGTGTGTGGGTCCGGGGGCGGGTGCGGTCAGCCGGCGGTGAAGGGGTTGCCGCCGGGGGTAACGGTCGCGCCGGTGTCGGCGTCGACGAGCCGGCGGGCGCCCAGCGGTGTGGGAAGCATCACGTCGGCTTTGTTCTCGACGGCCATGTCGGTGCATACGTCGCCGGTCCGGGTGACCTCCACCCGCACGGCCACCGCGTCGGCCGTATCGCTCGCGACCACCAGGCGGTCGCTCTCGCACTGGCCGCCCCACAACCACGCGGTCAGGGCGCGGCCGTCGGGGGCCACCGTGTAGCGGCTGAAGCGGGTGTTCGGCTGCGCCGGGTGATAGGTGTGCGGAGCGGCCCCGGGCAGCACGGGGGAGGACGTCGAGGTGTCGGGGCCCGCGCCGTTGCCGGTGGCGGGCGCGCCGGGTCGGGCCCGGGCGGCGTCGCTCGGGGCGGCGGGCGGGGCGCCGCTCGCCGCGCCGCCGGGGGCGGCCGGTTCGATCTGCGCCGGTGCGCTCGGGTCGGCGGCGCTCGAACGGGGTGACCCCTCGTCGCCGTCGCCCTGCAGCGCCCAGGCACCGCCGCCGATGCCGAGCACCCCGACGATCGCCAGGACGGTGATCAACGGGCGCCGGCGCGCGGTGGGTTCGGGTCGGATGCGGTCATCGGGCTCGCCGTGGATACGCATGGCCCTTGGACGCGCCCGCCGCCGGGGCGGTTCCCGCGGCGGGGCGGGCCGGGACGGTCAGTCGCCGTACTCGGACATGCCCGCCACGAGGGTCGCGCCGTGCGCGGGCACGTCGGTGGCGGGGGCGTGCGAGCCGGCGGGTGCCGCCTTGGCCGGCGTGCGCTCCGGGCCGGGCGTGGTCCACGACGCATCGATGTGACGGCAGTCGCCGCGCAGGTCGTCGAGCGTCTCGGGCTCGGCCTGGGACGGCATCGCGGGCATCACGGGCATCGGGGACATTCCCTGACTCCTCGACTTGACTGATCACCGGGGGATTTCCAGCCTAGTTCGCACGGAGCGTGACGGCACGGTGTACCGATGGGTAGTTTGCGAGGGTCGCCGGAGCGAGGTGGGTTAATGTGTGCGGGTTTCCCCACCCCCTTCCTCGTTCGCACCGTTGCTCGCCGTACTCCACAGGAGAGACGTGCCATGCGTATTGCCGTGACCGGATCGATCGCCACCGATCACCTGATGACGTTCCCGGGTCGCTTCGCCGACCAGCTCGTCTCGGACAAGTTGCACGTGGTCTCGCTTTCCTTCCTCGTCGACAGGCTGGACATCCGACGCGGCGGAGTGGCGCCGAACATCTGCTTCGGCATGGGCTGCCTGGGGTTGTCGCCGATCCTGGTCGGCGCCGCCGGCGCGGACTTCGTCGACTACCGTTCGTGGTTGGACCGACACCAGGTGGACACCGAGTCGGTGCACATCTCGCAGACCCACCACACCGCGCGGTTCGTGTGCACCACCGACGAGGAGCACAACCAGATCGCCTCCTTCTATACGGGGGCGATGAGCGAGGCGCGGGAGATCGAACTGCGGCCGGTGGCCGACCGGGTCGGCGGCCTGGACCTGGTCGTGATCGGCGCCAACGACCCCGAGGCGATGTTGCGCCACAGCGACGAGTGCCGCGAGCGCGGCTACCCGTTCGCGGCCGACCCCTCGCAGCAGTTGGCGCGGATGGACGGGGAGGACATCCGCCGGCTCATCGAGGGCGCGGCGTACCTGCTCACCAACGAGTACGAGAGCGCGCTGATCGTGCAGAAGACGGGATGGTCCGAGGCGGACATCCTGAAGAAGGTCGGCGTACGGGTGACCACCCTCGGCCCCGGCGGCGCCCGGGTGGAGCAGGCCGACGCGGACCCGATCGTGGTGACCTGCCCGGCCGAGGAGGCCAAGGTCGACCCGACGGGCGTCGGCGACGCGTTCCGCGCCGGCTTTCTGTCCGCCATCTCGTGGGGCCTGTCCCTGGAGCGCGCGGCGCAGGTCGGCAACATGCTGGCCACCCTGGTCATCGAGACGGTGGGCACCCAGGAATACTCGCTGCGCCGCGCGCCCTTCCTGAGCCGGCTCGCCGGGGCGTACGGCGACGCGGCCGCGGCCGAGGTCGCGGAGCACCTGCCGCTCTGACGCGAGGACGCCCCTCGGGCGCCGGCCGGGCCGCATCGGCCCGACCGGCGCCACACGCCATGTCGTCGCGGCGCGGATCAGGAACGGCGCCGGACCACGTACGCGCTGCCGCGCTCGCGGGGTTCGGCGCGGACGAACTCGTGGCCGGTCATCTCGCACCAGGCCGGGATGTCCAGCGCCGACGCCTCGTCGTCGGAGAGCACGGTGACCGCCGCGCCCTCCTCGACGTCGAGGATGCGCTTGGCCAGTTCGATCACCGGGATCGGACAGCGCCGGCCCAGCGCGTCGACCACCACGCCCTCCTCGGCGGCGACCGAGGCCGGCGCCGCCGGCGGCTGCGCGACCACCGTGCGCAGCCGGGCCACCAGGCCCGGGAGCAGCGCCAGGAAACGGTCCACCTCGGCCTCGGCCGTGCCGCGCGGCAGCGAGACGCGGATGTTGCCCTGGGACAACACGCCCATCGCCTCCAGGACATGACTGGGCGTCAGCGTCGAGGACGTGCACGAGGACCCGGAGGACACCGCGAACCCCGCCCGGTCCAACTCGGCCAGCAGCGCCTCGCCGTCGACGTACAGGCAGGAGAACGTGACGATGTGCGGGAGCCGCTCGATGGGGTCGCCGACCACCTCGACGTCGGGCACCGTCTCGCGGACCCGGGCCCGGATCCGGTCGATCAGCCCGGACAGGCGCGCGTCCTCCTCGGCCGACTCGGTGCTCGCCGCGCCCAGCGCGACCGCGGCCGCCACGATCGCCGGCACGTTCTCGAAGCCGGGCACGCGCCGCGCCTCGCGCTCGTCGTAGGGCAGCGCCGACACGTAGCGGGTGCCCTTGCGCACCACGAGCAGGCCGACCCCGGCCGGGCCGCCCCACTTGTGCGCGCTCGCGGTCAACACCGACCACCCGTCCGGGACCGGCATTCGGCCCACCGACTGCGCGGCGTCCACGAGCAGCGGCACGCCCGCCGCCCGACACGCCGTCACCACCTCGGCGATCGGCTGTACCGTGCCCACCTCGTGGTTGGCGCTCTGCACACACGCGAGCGCGGTGTCCGAACGCAGCGCCGACGCGAACGCCGACACGTCGAGGCGGCCCGTACGGTCCACCCCCGTCCGGGTGATTTCCGCGCTCGTTCCGCGCTGCTCCGAACGGGCCGCGTGAGCGTCCGCGGTGTGCAGTACGGAGGAGTGTTCGACCGCGCCGAGCACCAGATGGGCACCCACCCGGCGCCGTCCGGCGAGCACGCCGAGCATGCCCAACTGGACCGCCTGTGTCCCGGATGTGGTGAATGACACTTCATCAGGTCGGGTGCCGAGCACGGACGCCACGGTCTCCCGCGCGGCGTCGAGCAGCATCCGCGCCCGTCGGCCGTCGTGATAACCGCGCGCGGGATCGCCCCAGCCCTCGTCGAGCGTGCTCAGGAACGCCGCTTTCGCGGCCGGGTGCAGTGGTTCGGTGGAGGCCGCGTCGAAATACGCCATGGGTCGGACCGTAGCCAATAAGCGAATCCCGGACGCGTTCGGGCCGTTCGCCCGAACGGACGCACCGTCACATCAACCCGGCCCGCCACACCAGACCTCCGCGCGCGACCCGAATAGGGCTGGAGTAGGGTTTGGCCCGCAGAAACATCCATACCTGTCCGCGCAACGGGTCGTCAGGGAAGAAAAGTTCCCCACCCCGACTCGCGCGCGGGCGAGACATTCGGGAAGGCGCTACGTGAGTCCCTACGGCTCCGACCGCTCGCCGCGGCGCTGGATGCGGCGCAGGGTGCCGCAGCTGCTGGCTCTGGGCCTCGTCACCGCGACCGCCACCGGCTGCTCCGTCGATTCCAAGGACCTGCCGAGACTCGGCCTGCCCAACCCTGTCACCGAGCAGGGTCCGCGAGTCCTGTCGCTCTGGCAGGGCGCCTGGATTGCAGCGCTGATCGTCGGGGCCGTGGTGTGGGGGCTCATCCTGTGGAGCGTCGCGTTCCACCGCCGGTCGCGCACCAAGATCGAGATCCCGCCGCAGACGCGATACAACCTCCCCATCGAGGTTTTGTACACGGTCATCCCCGGCATCATGATCGCGGTCTTCTTCTACTTCACCGCGCGTGACGAGACCAAGCTCGAAGAGCTCTCCAAGAACCCCGACAACGTGATCAACGTGGTCGGCGTGCAGTGGAGCTGGTCCTTCAACTACAAGGGCGACCCCGCCGACGGCACGGTCGACGTCTACGAGCAGGGCACGCCCGGCAAGCGGCCGACGCTCTACCTGCCCGTCAAGGAGTCGATCCGGTTCGACCTCACGTCGCCGGACGTCATCCACTCGTTCTGGGTCCCGAACTTCCTGTACAAGAAGGACATCATCCCGGGGCGTACGAACAAGTTCGAGGTCGTTCCGACCAAGAAGGGCACCTACGGCGGCAAGTGCGCCGAACTGTGCGGTGTGGACCACTCGCGCATGCTCTTCGACGTGAAGATCGTGGACAAGGCCGACTACGTCCAGCACCTCAAGGAGCTGGCCGCGAAGGGCCAGACCGGCGAGCTGCGCAGCAAGATCAACGAGCCGGCCCCCGTTGACGCGCACGGGAAGAAGTGACGAGTGACAATCCTCAGTGAGCCACAGACCGTGGCCCCGGACGGGCCGCCCCCGATCCGCCGGAAGCAGCCCGGGAACATCGTCGTCAAGTGGATGACGACCACTGACCACAAGACGATCGGGTCGATGTACCTGATCACCTCCTTCGTCTTCTTCTGCATCGGTGGTGTGCTCGCGCTGCTCATGCGCGCGGAGCTGGCTCGCCCCGGCACGCAGTTCATCTCGAACGAGCAGTTCAACCAGTCGTTCACGATGCACGGCACGATCATGCTGCTGATGTTCGCGACGCCGCTGTTCGCCGGCTTCACGAACTGGATCATGCCGCTGCAGATCGGCGCCCCCGACGTGGCGTTCCCGCGCCTGAACATGTTCGCCTACTGGCTGTACCTGTTCGGCTCGATCATCGCGGTGGCCGGCTTCATCACCCCGCAGGGTGCCGCCGACTTCGGGTGGTTCGCGTACGCGCCGCTGTCCGACGCGGTGCGTTCGCCGGGCATCGGCGGCGACATGTGGATCATGGGTCTGGCGATGTCGGGCTTCGGCACCATCCTCGGTGCCGTCAACTTCATCACCACGATCATCTGCATGCGCGCGCCCGGTCTGACGATGTTCCGCATGTCGATCTTCTGCTGGAACGTCCTGCTGACCTCGGTGCTGGTCCTGATGGCGTTCCCGGTACTCGCCGCCGCGCTGTTCGCGCTGGAGGCGGACCGCAAGTTCGGCACACACGTCTTCGATCCGGCCAACGGCGGACCGATCTTGTGGCAGCACCTCTTCTGGTTCTTCGGCCATCCCGAGGTGTACATCATCGCGCTGCCGTTCTTCGGCATCGTCTCGGAGATCATCCCGGTCTTCGCGCGCAAGCCGATGTTCGGTTACAAGAGCCTGATCGCCGCGACCATCTCGATCGCGGGCCTGTCGGTCACTGTGTGGGCGCACCACATGTTCCCGACCGGCGCGGTCATGCTGCCGTTCTTCTCCTTCATGACGTTCCTCATCGCCGTACCTACCGGCGTGAAGTTCTTCAACTGGATCGGCACCATGTGGCGCGGCTCGTTGTCCTTCGAGACACCGATGTTGTGGACCGTCGGCTTCCTGGTCACCTTCGCCTTCGGTGGCCTCACCGGCGTCATCCTCGCCTCGCCGCCGCTGGACTTCCACGTCTCCGACACCTACTTCGTGGTGGCGCACTTCCACTACGTGGTGTTCGGCACCGTGGTGTTCGCGATGTTCGCGGGCTTCCACTTCTGGTGGCCCAAGTTCACCGGCAAGATGCTCGACGAGCGGCTGGGCAAGATCACCTTCTGGACGCTGTTCATCGGCTTCCACACCACGTTCCTGGTGCAGCACTGGCTGGGTGCCGAGGGCATGGCCCGCCGGTACGCGGACTACCTGGACTCGGAGGGCTTCACCACGCTGAACACGATCTCGACCCTGGGCTCGTTCCTGCTGGGTCTGTCGATCCTGCCGTTCTTCTACAACATCTGGAAGACGCACAAGTACGGCAAGAAGATCACCGTGGACGACCCGTGGGGCTACGGCCGTTCGCTGGAGTGGGCGACCTCCTGCCCGCCGCCGCGGCACAACTTCACGAGCATTCCGCGGATCCGTTCCGAGGCGCCCGCGTTCGACCTCCACCACCCGGAGATCGCCGCGCTGGAGTACCTCACCGACGAGCGTTCCGAGGCATCGCCCGAGCTGGCGAAGGGAGCCGAGAAGTGAAGTTCAACGGTGTCCTGTTCGCCGTCCTGGCCGTGTTCCTGCTGCCCGTGACGATCGTCTACTGGGTGCTCTCCGAGGACCCGACCGGTACCACCGCGTTGTCGCTGACCTTCGGTCTCGCGCTGATGATCGGGTTCTACCTGATCTTCACCGCGCGGCGGATGGACCTGCTCGCGCAGGACAACGAAGAGGGCGAGATCGCCGACGACGCCGGCGAGTTGGGCTTCTTCGCCCCGCACAGCTGGCAGCCGCTGATGCTCGCGCTCGGCTCGGCGCTGCTGTTCCTGGGCGTCATCTTCGGTTGGTGGCTGGCGATGTTCGCCGCACCGATCGTCGCGATCGGCGTCTTCGGCTGGGTCTTCGAGTTCTACCGGGGCGCCGACCAGCGCTACTAGGACCGCCGCCGCGGGCCACCGGTTCGCAACCAACGCAATACGGTTTCGCCACAAGGCCGATCATCCGAAAGGGTGGTCGGCCTTGTGTGATATCTACAAGGGACTCCGACACCCTCGAATGTCACCGATGTGTGACTGTTCGCCGGTTGAAGCAACCTGGACGGGGGGTCGATGCGTCAAATGGGCGCAAGGGAGTACCAGGACGAGGGAGGGACACGCGTGCCCCGGATACACGGAGCATCGCGCACGGGGGCAGCGGGCGGCGGCATACGCCTCTTCGCGGGACTCATGGTGGCGCCGCTCATATTCATCGCAGGCTGCTCGTCCGACGGCGGCAAGACCGAACCCGGCGGTTCCGGAGGTACTTCCGGCGGCACGGGGGGCGGTACGAACAAGAAGGTCGCGGCCGGTCCGGCGACCATCGCGATCACTCCCGCCGACGGCACCAAGAGCGTGGAGACCGACGGCGTCCTCAAGGTCGACGCGACCGGGGGCAAGCTCACGTCGGTGGTGGTGACCGACGCCAAGGGCAAGACCGTGGACGGGCAGATCAGCCCCGACGGCATCGGCTGGAAGCCGACCGCGCCGCTGGCCAACGGCGGGGCCTACACGGTGGCCGCCAAGGCCGCCAACGCGGACGGCGCCGAGGTCACCGCGCAGAGCAAGTTCAACACCAAGTCCGCCGACGACACCTTCGTGGCCGACTTCAACGTCGACTCCGACAGCACCTGGGGCGTCGGCGCCATCATCTCGCTGAAGTTCAACGCGCCGATCAAGGACAAGGCCGCGATCGAGCGCAACCTCAAGGTGGTCAGCGAGCCCGCGGTGCAGGGCTCGTGGTCCTGGCTCAAGGACCTCGACGGCAACGACCGGATCGACTACCGCCCGGAGAAGTACTGGGCGAGCGGTACGAAGGTCAACCTCAAGGCCAACCTGACCGGTGCCAAGGCGGCGCCGGGCGTCTACGGCAAGCAGACCAAGGACATCAAGTTCACCATCGGCCGCTCGCTGGTGGCGACCGCGGACCTGAAGTCCAAGCACATGTCGGTGAAGAAGGACGGCGCCGAGGTGGAGGACCTGCCGATCTCGGCCGGCGGGCCCAACTACCCGACCTGGGGCGGCACGATGGTCGTGCTCGACAAGGTCGACGGCATCACGATGGACTCCGAGACGGTCGGTCTCGGCGACGCCTACAACATGAAGAACGTGCGGCACGCGGTGCACCTGACCGCGTCCGGGACGTACGCGCACGGCGCGCCGTGGAACGACGGCAAGTTCGGGCGCCAGAACGACAGCCACGGCTGCATCGGGCTCAGCGCCTCGAACGCGAAGACCTTCTTCGACCTGGTCGACCAGGGTGACCCGGTGGAGGTCGTGAACAGCACCGACAAGACCGTCAAGGCCGGCAACGGGCTCGGCGGCTGGAACGTGGACTGGGCGACCTGGGTCAAGGGCAGCGCGCTCGGCGGCGCCGGTTCGACGGGGGCTCCCGCCGCCCCGGCCGCGTAGGGCGCGGGATCCGAGGAAGAAGAGAACAGCGAACCGGGCCCGTGATCGGGCCCGACACGGTAGGGCGAACCGCCCGATCGCGCGATCCGACCGGTGGTCGGAATCAGGCGATCGGGCGGTTTGTCCGATTATCCGAATGAATTGGGACCATCCCGGCCACTCTCGATGCGGCAACCGCGCGTGCTCCGCGCTCGCCCCGCACGGCTGGAGGTCTTGCATGATGCGGAATGGAGCTGTTCGCCCCCGGTGGCTCTGCGCGGCCCTCGTGTCGGCGCTTCCCCTGGTGTTCGTCGCCGGCTGCGGGACCTGGGACAAGCAGCGCGACACCGACAAGCCCCGCCCCGACGCGGGCGTCGCCCAGGTGGCGGTGGACGTGCGGCCGGATCGACCCGCGCAGCCGGGCCGGCCGATCGTGGTCAGCGTGCGCGACGGCCGGCTGTACGCGGTGAACCTGGTCGGCCCCGACGGCAAGGTGGTGCCCGGGGGCAACGCGCCCGGCGACGCGACCTGGTCCAACTCCGAGCCGCTGGGCTACGCCACCAGATACACGCTCACCGCGTCCGCGGTGGATGCCTTCGGGCACACCGCGACGCGTACCCAGGACTTCACCACCATCGCCCGGGACGCCGAGTTGACGGTGGACACGGTGGCGCCGGACGCCGATTCGACGGTGGGCGTGGGCATGCCGATCACCGTCACCTTCCACGGGCCGGTCACCGATCCCGCGCAGCGCGCCGAGGTGGAGCGGCACCTGGAGGTGTCCACCTCCGCGCCGGTCGAGGGCGCCTGGGGCTGGGTGGACGACAAGACGGTGCGCTATCGGCCCAGGGCGTACTGGCCGGTCGGTACGAAGGTGGCGGTGCTCACCAGCCTGCTCGGCGTCGACTTCGGGCACGGCGTGTACGGCGGTCCCGGCGGACGGGTCGGCTTCGACGTCGGCGACTCGGTGATCGCCACGGTGGACTCCGGGGCGCACACGATGACGGTCAGGCGCAACGGCACCGACCTCAAGACCGTCCCGGTGACCACCGGCAAGCCCGGCTTCACCACCCGCTCCGGTACCAAGGTCGTGCTCGGCAAGGCGCCGCACGTGCTGATGGACGGCACTACGGTCGGCATCTCGGCGGACAGCAGCGACGGCTACCGGCTCGATGTGGAATGGGCCACCCGGGTGACCTGGAGCGGCGAGTTCGTGCACGCCGCGCCGTGGTCGGTGGGCTCGCAGGGCAGCGACAACGTGAGCCACGGGTGTGTCGGGATGAGCACCGACAACGCCAAGTGGTTCTACGACCAGGTCAAGATCGGCGACGTGGTCACCGTGGTGAACACGGGCGATCCCAAGGCGATGGAGCCGATCGGCAACGGCTACGGCGAGTGGAACCTGGACTGGCCGGACTGGCTGGCCAGGAGCGTCGCGGGAGCGGGGACGACCCGGCCGCTGTGAGGCCGATGTCGGCGCCTTCGCCGCCGCCGTGACCTTCGGGGGCCGCGTCGGCCCGCGAGGCGGCCGGGAAGGGCCCTGTACGGCCGGATGCGGGGCGAACGACGAAGGGCCCCACCGGATATCCCCGGTGGGGCCCTTCGTCGTTCCTGCGCGTCCTACGGGTCGTGCCGATGTGGCGTCAGCAGCCCGGCCCCGGTCGCGTCAGTGGTGACCGTGTCCGCTGGTCAGCTCCTTGTACTCCTCCGCCGTCGGCTTCTCGATCGGCTCGGCGAAGTACCAGTGCGACATCCGCGACCGCAGCTTGTCCGAACGCTTGACCTTGCGGGCCACGCCGTTCTCGTCCTCGGCCGGTTCCAACGCGTACGGCTTCGGCTGCTCGTGCGCGGTCAGGGTGTGCCGCGTCGCCGGGTCCAGCGGTTCGTGGATCTCGATGAACTCGCCGTGCGGGAGCTTCTTGATCACACCGGTCTCGCGACCGTGCAGGACCTTGTCCCGGTCCCGGCGCTGCAGACCCTTGCAGATCCGCACCGTGGCCAGGTAGGCGAGCACCGGGGCGACGAAGAAGGCGACCCGGCCGATCCAGGTGATCGAGTTGATCGACATGTGGAAGTGCGTCGCGATGATGTCGTTGCCACCGCAGACCCACAACACGCCGTAGCAGGTGATCCAGGCGACACCCAGACCGGTGCGCACCGGCATGTTGCGCGGGCGGTCCAGGAGGTGGTGCTCACGCTTGTCGCCGGTGATCCAGCCTTCGATCCACGGGTACATCGCCATGAACGTGAACAACACACCGGGCAGGATCAGGGACGGGATCAGCACGTTGAAGCTGAACGTGTGGCCCCAGACGTTCCACTCCCAGTTCGGCATCAGGCGCAGGGATCCCTCGAGGAATCCGATGTACCAGTCGGGCTGGGAGCCCGCCGTGATCTGTCCCGGGTTGTATGGACCGTAGGACCAGATCGGGTTGATCTGCACCAGGCCGCCGAGCGCGGCGGTGATGCCGAACACGATGAAGAAGAAGCCACCGGCCTTGGCCGCGTAGACCGGCAGCAGCGGCAGGCCCACGACGTTCTTCTCGGTCTTGCCCGGGCCGGGGAACTGGGTGTGCTTCTGGTAGAAGACCAGGATCAGGTGGACGGTCACCAGACCGACCATGATCGCCGGGATCAGCAGCACATGGATCGTGAACAGGCGCGGGACGATGTCCTCGCCCGGGAACTCCCCGCCGAACAGGAAGAACTGCACGTAGGTGCCGACCAGCGGGATCGCCAGGACGACGCCCTCGGCGATGCGCAGACCGGTACCGGAGAGCAGGTCGTCGGGCAGCGAGTAGCCGGTGAAGCCGTTGACCATGGCCAGCACGAGCAGCAGGAAGCCGAACAGCCAGTTTATTTCGCGCGGCTTGCGGAACGCCCCGGTGAAGAAGATCCGGAACATGTGCACGAACAGCGACGACACGAAGATCAGCGCCGCCCAGTGGTGGATCTGACGCATCGCCAGACCACCGCGGATGTCGAAGCTGATGTCCAGCGTCGAGGCGTACGCCTGCGACATGTGGATGCCCTGCAGCGGCACGTAGGAGCCGTCGTAGACGACCTCCTGCATGCTCGGCTTGAAGAACAGCGTGAGGAACACGCCGGTCAGCAGCAGCACGATGAAGCTGTACAGCGCCACTTCACCGAGCATGAAGGACCAGTGGTCCGGAAAGACCTTGCGCAGGTTCTTCTTGGCCGCGCCGTAGATGCCCAGCCGGCTGTCCAGCGCGTCGGCCGCGCGAACGGCCGCGTTGTCCGGGATCGGGGTGCTCTTGTTGGCCCCGCCCTTGGGTTGTTCGCTCGACATCAGCCACGCTCCCAGAAGCTCGCGCCGACCGGTTCGGCGAAGTCCTGCGACGCGGCGAGGTTACCCGCCTCGTTCACATGGATCTTCAACTGCGGCAGCGAGCGAGCGGCCGGGCCGAACACGACCTTGCCGTCGTCCGCCAGGTCGAAGGTGGACTGGTGGCACGGGCACAGCAGGTGGTGCGTCTGCTGCTCGTACAGGCCGATCGGGCAACCCACGTGGGTGCAGATCTTCGAGTACGCCACGATGCCCTCGTGGCCCCAGGCCAGTTCCTTCTTGGACTTGATGTCCTTCGGCTCCAACCGGACCAGCAGGACCGCGGACATGCCCGCCTTCTCCAGCCAGCCGTGCGAGAGCTCCTCCTTCTGACCGGCCGGGCCGTACTTCTCGACCAGACCCTCGGGAAGCGCCATGGTGAGCGAGCCCTTGACGATGTCGTCCGGCTTGATCGGCAGGCCGGTCGCCTCGTTGATCAGCTCCTTGCCCGGCTTCCACTCGGTGTGCCGGAGCTTGGTGCCCGGCAGCGGGCCGAGGTCGCGCAGCAGCACCACGCCGGACAGCGGCACCAGGGCCATCGCGCCGATCATCGTGCGCCGGATCAGCGGCCGACGGCCGATCACCGAGTCGGAGGCACCCTGGGTGAACTCGCGGATCGCGTACTCGCGCGTCTCCGGGTCCGAGGTGAACTCGTGGCGCTCCTGGACGATCTCCTCGTCCGTCATCAGCGTGCGCGCCCAGTGGATCGCGCCGGCGCCGATGCAGAACAGCGCGATGCCGAGGGTGCCGCCGAGGGCGGCGTTCTGGGCGCCGATCTTCCCGAAGAAGAAGATGTCGATGATGCGGTCTTTGTCGATGCCGACGTACGACCAGATGAAGCCGATCGTGGCCAGCATCGAGATCACGAAGAGGAACGCGACCTGACGCTCGGCGCGATTGGCCGCCTTCTCGTCGATGTCGGTACGGCGCGGCTCGTGGGCCGGCAGGCCGGGGTCGGCGAACGGGTCGCTTTCCGCCGGAACATGTGCCGAGGCGGGAACCTCGGGCAGGTGCTCTTCGGGCACTTCGGATTTGTCCTGGCTACTCATTTGGTCCTGGCCTTGGGGGTCCGGGCGGCAATCCAGATCGCACAGCCGATCAGCAGGCCGAGCGCGATGATCCAGCCGAAGAGGCCCTCGGAGACCGGGCCGAGGCGGCCGAGACCGAGACCGCCGGGGTTCGGCTCCTTGTGCGTCGTCTCACGCACGTAGGTGACGATGTCCTTCTTCTGCTGCTCGGGCATCGTGCTGTCCGGGAACGAAGGCATGTTCTGCGGGCCGGTGAGCATGGCCTCGTAGATGTGCTTCGGGTCCACGTTCTTCAGCGGCGGTGCGAACTTGCCCTGGGTCAGGGCGCCGCCCTCGCCGGAGAAGTTGTGGCACTGCGAGCAGTTCGTGCGGAACAGCTCGGCGCCGTTGACGATGTTGCCGTCGGGCGCGTACATGTTCGCCGTCGGGATCTTGGGCCCGACGCCGAGGGAGGCCACGTACGCGGAGAGCTGTTCGATCTGCGCCGGGGTGTAGACCTCGGGCTTGCGCGGTGCCTGGGCACCGGGCTGCTGGAGGGGCATCCGGCCGGTCGACACCTGGAAGTCGACGGCGGCCGCGCCGACGCCGACCAGAGGGGGACCGTCCGAGGAGCCCTGGGCGTCGAGCCCGTGGCAGGTCGAACATCCGCTCAGGTAGAGCTTCTTGCCCGCTTCGACCGCGATGGAGGCAGAGTCGTCGGCCTCCGCCTTCTTGGCGGGCGCGAACGCGGCGTACAGCCCCCCCGTGGCCGCGAGCGCAAAAATGAGTACGACGATCGCCGCCAAGGGGTGGCGTCGCCGCGCGGAGAGCTTTTTCACGGATAACCCCGGTCCAATGTCGTCTGCGTAGTGAGTGTCGGGACGTCTACCTGATGACGTAGATCGTGAAGAACAGACCGATCCAGACCACGTCGACGAAGTGCCAGTAGTACGAGACGACGATTGCGGCCGTGGCCTGCTCGTGCGTGAACCGTCGGGCCGCGTAGGTGCGTCCGAGGACCAACAGGAAGGCGATCAGACCGCCCGTCACGTGCATGCCGTGGAAGCCGGTGGTCAGGTAGAAGACCGAACCGTAAGCCGACGACGAAAGAGTCGTGCCCTCCTTGACCAGCTCCGTGTACTCCATCACCTGACCGCCGACGAAGACGGCGCCCATGATGAAGGTGATGATGAACCACATGCGGAGCTTCTTGACGTCACCGCGTTCGGCCGCGAAGACGCCGAGCTGACAGGTGAGCGAGGACAACACGAGGATCGTCGTGTTGCCCGTCGAGAACGGGATGTTCAGCTCACTGGCATGCTCGCGCCAGGCGTCCGAGCCGGTGACCGACCGGATCGTGAAATACATCGCGAACAAGGCCGCGAAGAACATCAGCTCCGACGCCAACCAGACGATCGTGCCGATGCTGACCAAGTTGGGACGGTTGAGTGTCCCGTGTGTCCCGTGTGAGGGGGGCCCGGTTTCTAGTGAAGTTGCTGTCGCCACGGCGGCCATTATTGCGGTCGCCGGATCTGCCCACACTTCGGGGGGTAACCCTCGTTGAACGTGTCGGGGTTAGGCTCTGGTTCCGTGAGTGGCTCTGCAGGCGATGCCGGGATGTTCCTGGCACACGCGACCCCCGGGAACGTCCCGCCCGAACTGACCCCCATTCGGCTCCTGACCGGGTGGGTGTTCGAGCCGATCCCGATCCTGGTCGCGATGTTGTTCGGCGGGCTCTATCTGTACGGGGTGCACAAGCTCAGGGCCCGTGGGGACGCGTGGTCGCGGTGGCGCACCTTCTCGTTCCTGGGGTTGGGCCTCGGCACGTTCCTGATCGCGACCGAGTCGGCGCTGGCTGCCTACGACACCGTGTTGTTGAGCGTGCACATGGTGCAGCACATGGTGCTGGCGATGATCACGCCGATCTTCCTGGCGCTGGGCGCGCCGATCACCCTCGCGCTGCGCACCCTGCCGACCAAGTGGCGTAATCGGCTCAATGCCCTCCTGCACAGCAGATTCTCGAAGGTGGTCACCTTCCCGGCCTTCGCCGGCTTCGTCTTCGTGCTCAATCCGTTCGCGCTGTACTTCACGCCCTGGTACGAGCTGACGCTGCGGAACACCTTCATGCACGACATGAATCACGTGCACTTCGTGATCATCGGCTGCATGTGGTTTTGGCCACTGCTCGGGCTCGACCCGATGCCGCGCGCGAGCCATCCGATGCGGTTGCTCGCGGTCTTCGCGACGCTGCCGTTCCACGCCTGGTTGGGCATCGCGATCATGAGCTCGTCCACCGTGCTGGCCGGTGACTGGTACAACGACCTCGGTCGCGACTGGGGCGCGAGTCCGCTGTCCGACCAGGGCACCGCCGGCGGGATCCTGTGGGGCAGCGGCGACATCATCGGACTGCTCGTCTTCCTCGTGTTGTTCGTGCAGTGGGCCAAGGCGTCCGAGCGCGAGGCGGTGCGCGAGGACCGGCGGCTCGATCGACTCGAACTGATCGAGGCCGGGCGCAAGGCTCGCGAGGAGCGGTTGGCGCGCGAGGCGGCGGCGGGCGGCGACGGCGCCGGGAGCGCCGAGGGCGTCGGGGCCGTCGGGGGCGCCGGAAAATCCGTCGCGAAGAGCACTCTTGCGGGTGACTCTGCCCGAACGGAGGACGGCGATTCGGCCGTCCGGGTGGCCCCCGGGGCCGAGCCGAGGTCGGCGGGCGCGGCCGAGTAGCGTCGCGGCATGATCCTCGAACGGTTCCTCCGCCGGCGGCGTGCCGAGCCGGCGCCCGCGCTCGTCGACGACGGCACGCTGGTCGTGGTCGGCTCCTGCTTCGATCCGGCGCGTGCCGACTCGGCGGTGGTCGCGGAGATGCGGGCGGCCGGAGTGGCGGTGGAGACCGGTCCGTTCGTGATGCGGCACCTGGTGACCCTGCCGGACCACGACGCGGTCGCGGAGGCGACCCGGATCCTGGCGGCGGACGGGTGGGCGGTCACGGTCGTGGCGGCCGACGAGCGGCCGCTGCGGGTGCGGATCGCGCGGCAGCAGGTGCTCACCGGCCTCGAACCGGCCCGCGAGCGCACCCGGATGGCGGGGCTGGCGCAGCGGTTGGGCGGGGACGCCGAGGGCTACGAGGTGCTGGCGCGCGGGTGAGTCGGGCGGACCCGGGTGGTCGGACCGGGATCGGGGCGTGACGAGCCCCACATTTGGGCGGGGAAAAGCGCTAACATCCGGGGCGGATCCAAGTTGTCGTCCCGTACCCGGACCCAGGCAGGTGGACATGACGCGCGGCGAGACCATGACCGTCCTTGTGTACAGCGACGACCGCAACACCCGTCGGAAGGTCACCCTCGCGCTCGGGCGCAGGCCCGCCGTCGACGTGCCGTTCGTCGAATACCTGGAGTGCGCCACCGAGCCCGCCGTGATCGAGGCGATGGACAAGGGCGGCGTGGACCTCGTGATCCTGGACGGGGAGACCGCCCCCGCCGGCGGCATGGGTGTGTGCCGGCAGCTCAAGGACGAGATCTACAACTGCCCGCCCGTCCTCACCCTGGTCGGTCGCCCGCAGGACGCGTGGCTGGCCACCTGGTGCCGGGCCGACGCGGTGGTCGCGCATCCGCTGGACCCGCGCACGCTCGCCTCGGCGGCGGCCGACCTGATCCGCGGGCGCATCGCGGGACGTCAGCCGGCCTGACCGCATCGCGGATAACCGTCGGGTGTCGGTGGCCCCGGTCGGTACGCTGGCGCCGACTCATCCGATGACACTGCGGGAGCGGACCATGGGCGCCTCGGCCTCTACGTACCAGAGCGGCGGCAACCCGGCGGCCCGTTCCTGGCGCGACATCCTGGCCTCGCTCATGCGGGGTGACGACCTGCCGGCGGATGCCACGGCGTGGGCGATGGACCACATCATGACCGGCGAGGCCACGCCGGTGCAGGTGGCCGGGTTCGTGATCGCGCTGCGGGCCAAGGGCGAGACCGTGGACGAGGTCTCGGGTCTGGTGCGGGCGATGTACGAGCACGCTTCGACCATCGAGGTGCCCGGCCGCACGGTGGACATCGTCGGCACGGGCGGCGACCTCGCCCGCACGGTGAACATCTCGACCATGTCCGCGATCGTGGTCGCGGGCGCGGGGGAGACCGTGGTCAAGCACGGCAACCGGGCGGCGTCGTCCGCCAGCGGCGCGGCCGACGTGCTCGAAGCGCTCGGCGTGGTGTTGGATCTGACGCCGGAGCAGGTGGCCCGGACGGCCGGGGAGGCGGGCATCACCCTGTGCTTCGCGCAACGTTTCCACCCGTCGCTGCGGCACGCCGCGCAGGCGCGGCGCGAGCTGGGGGTGCCGACCACGTTCAACTTCCTGGGCCCGCTGACCAATCCGGCGCGGGTCCGGCACCACGCGATCGGGGTCGCGGATCTGCGGATGGCGCCGATCGTGGCCGGTGTGCTGGCCGATCGTGGGGCCACCGCGCTGGTCTTCCGCGGTGACGACGGGTTGGACGAGTTGACCGTGACCACCACGTCCCAGGTGTGGATCGTGCGGGACGGCGACGTGCGCGAGGACCGGGTGGATCCGCGTGACCTGGGCATCGCGTTGAACGGGATCGAGACGCTGCGCGGCGGCGACGCGATGTTCAACGCGGGGGTGGCCCGGAAGCTGCTCGCGGGGGAGAAGGGCGCGGTGCGCGACGCGGTGTTGTTGAACTCGGCGGCGGCGCTGGCCGCGCTCGGTCCGGGAGACGGATCATTGACGCAGCAGTTGGCGGCCGGGATCGAGCGGGCGGCGGAGGCGATCGACTCGGGGGCGGCGCAGGCGGCGCTCGATCGATGGGTGGGCGTGACGCGGTCGTTCGCGCGGGGGTAGTCGAAGGCGGATGTGTACGCCGGGTGGGCCGAGGGCGGCCTGCCCGGCGTCGTCGCGTTCGGGCTCCGTCGGGGCGTGGGGGCGGCGTCCAGTATGTGGAACCGGTGGGGTGGTCGTTGCGCGCGGCGATTCCTGCGGTAATAATTCTGCGCAGGTCACGAGTGACAGTGGAAAGCCCCGGCTTGCTGTCCGGCAACCCTCGCTCCGCGGTGGGGTGCCCCGGGTGATGACACGGTCGGGCGTCGTCAGGCGTCCCGGCAAGCGCGGACCCCTGGTGTGGTGGCAGGCAATTGCCCCATGCGAACCGGGTCCTGTACCTGGGGAGCATGTGATGGCGTGAAATCTCTTTCTCGAAACGGGCTGATCGGCCCATTCCGTACGCGCTGAGTCCTCGCGCGTCGCTTTTCCGAGACCACATTTCATCCGGGGATCACTCTGCGCTGTTCTGATGTCGACTTCTCGACATTGTGTGGGGTTGGTTGCCGTCTGCCGAGGAGATTTGCCATGACCGCCGGTACCGCTTCCGTTGCCTTTGACTCCGACGTCGCCATTGCCGCCCCGTTGCCCGTGGTCGGGCGGGATGTGCTCGTTCCGCTGGTCACCGGGGGTGAGGTGGAGTACGCGGCGCTCGACTACGGGGCCAGCGCGCCGTGTCTGCAGCGGGTGTGGGACGACGTGGCCGGCTATCTGCCGTACTACGGCAGCGTGCATCGCGGCGCCGGCTACCTGTCGCAGTTGTCCACCGATCTGTACGAGCAGAGCCGGGCCACGGTCGCGGAGTTCCTCGGGCTGCGGGACGACGACACGCTGCTGTTCACCCGGGGCACCACCGACTCGCTGAACCTGCTCGCCTCGGTACTGCCGCGTGGCACCCGGGTGTTCGTGTTCGAGACCGAGCACCACGCGGCGCTGCTGCCGTGGCGTCGGCATGCCGGGGTGACCCAGTTGGCGGCGCCGTCCTCGCCGGCGCAGGCGGTCGCGGCGCTGGAGGCCGCGCTCGAAGGCTCCGGCGACGGGCCTCGGTTGGTGTGCGTGACCGGTGCGTCGAACGTGACCGGCGAGCTGTTCCCGGTGGCGGAACTGGCCGAGGTGGCGCACCGGTTCGGGGCGCGGATCGTGCTGGACGCGGCGCAACTGGCGCCGCACCACCCGGTGTCGGTCGCGGACCTGGACGTGGACTGGGTCGCGCTCTCGGCGCACAAGCTGTACGCGCCGTTCGGCTCGGGGGTGTTGGCGGGGCGTGGGGACTGGCTGGACGCGGCGGAGCCGTACCTGGCGGGTGGCGGGGCGAGCAAGGCGGTCTCGCGCGACCACGTCGAGTGGCAGAGCGGCGCGGCCCGGCACGAGGCGGGGTCGCCTAACGTGATCGGCGCCTACGCGTTGGCTTCCGCGTGCCGGGCGATCACCGAGGCGGGGCCGGCGGCGTTGGTCGCGCGCGAGGAGGCGTTGTTGGCGCGGTTGCGGGCGCGGTTGGCGGAGATTCCCCAGGTGCGGACGCTGGAGCTGTTCGGGCCCGAGTCGGCGCGGGTGGGCGTGCTCTCGTTCGTGGTCGAGGGGTGGAACAGCTCGCGGTTCGCGGCGGTGTTGTCGGCGGAGTACGGGATCGGGGTGCGGGACGGGCTGTTCTGCGCGCACCCGCTGGTGCGGCACCTGTTGGGCGGGCGGGCCGATCAGCCGACGGAGTGTGGGTCGCCGGACGCGCCGGAGGGGCAGCAGAACCTCAACGCGATCCGGGTCAGCTTCGGTGTGGGGACGCCCGTCGAGCACCTGGACCGCTTTGCGGCGGCGGTTCGGGAAGTGGTGGAGCGGGGGGCGCGGTGGAGCTACACGGTGGATGGGGGCCGGTGCGTTCCTGAGGCGGATCCGCGCGTGTTGCCTGCGGCGTGACGGGGGGTGGGCCGGCCGGGTCGCGTGCCTGGGCCTTGGACGGGGCGGGTCGTCCTCAAGCGCCGGACGGGCTGATTGGTGCCGGGTCGCGTCCTGGGCCGGCCTCCGGCCCGGTTGTCCTCAAACGCCGGACGGGCTGATTGGTGCCGGGTCGCGTGCCTGGGCCTTGGACGGGGCGGGTCGTCCTCAAACGCCGGACGGGCTGATTGGTGCCGGGTCGCGTCCTGGGCCGGCCTCCGGCCCGGTTGTCCTCAGAAGGGGCCGGTCGCCTCCGGAGTCGGGTTGCGGTTGGGGTGTTCTCGCGTGTCGGGCGCGCTTTGGTTATTCGAGGCCGATGGCGAAGGCTGCTTCGAGGTCGTGTTGGGAGTAGGTGCGGAAGGCGATGTGGGTGGTCGTGGCCTCTACTCCCGGGACCTTGTTGAGGCGGCCGGGGATGACGTCGGCCAGGTCGTCGTGGGCGCGGACGCGCACCATGGCGATCAGGTCGAATTCACCGGTCACCGAGTAGACCTCGCTCACGCCCTCGATCGCGGCGATCGCCTCCGCGATTTCCGGGGTCTGGTCCACACGCGTCTTGACCTGCACGATCGCGGTGATCACGGGGTAGTCCTCCGGCTGTCGACGACAAGGTGCCCGAGCTTAGTCGGCGCGCCCGTCGGTGCGGGGGCGCCGGCGCAACCATGTGTACTCGAATCCGGGTCACGGGTCACCCGATCGGAGTGGTTTGGCGCTCGCGGACGCCCGGTGCCGGGGGGCGGCCCAGGGCCAGGAGGTCGGCCAGTTCGTGGCGCCCGCTCGCGTGCATCCGGTCGATGAACGCGCGTAGCACGTGTGCCGTCGCGCGTGCGTCGGCCAACGCTCGGTGGGTCGGGTCGGTGGGCGCCTCGAAGTAGCGCGCGAGGGTGCCCAATCGCAGGTTCGGCAGTGTCCCGGCGGGCAGCAGCGCGCGGGCCAGGGCAAGGGTGTCCACGACCCGGAAGTCGGGCCAGGCGTGGTCGCACGCGATGCTCGCGGTACGCAGAAAGCCCACGTCGAAGGGGGCGTTGTGGGCGACCAGGATGGCGTCCTCGGCGAAGTGGGTGAACGCCGGCAGCACCAGCCGCAGCGGGGGCGCGTCGGCCACCAGGTCGTCGGATATCCCGGTCAGGTCGGTGATGAACTCCGGGATCGGCATCCCGGGCGCGACCAGGGTCGCGAACTCGCCCAGGCGGTCCGCCCCGCGCACCCGGACGGCGGCGATCTCGGTGATTCGGGCCTCCTGCGGATCCAGGCCCGTGGTCTCCAGATCGACGACCGTGAACACCTGTCGCTCCACCTCGTCACGAATCGCTCGGGATCCGGGCATGGTTCGCAACTCGTGGCCCGGGGCGATACTGTCCGGCGGGCGGGAACGCCGCGGCGGGTCGGCCGCCGGCAAGCCCTGACCCGCCGAACCTCGTGACCGGCAATCCCGGTGCGCGGTGCTGCTCATGTACCGGACGGTACGTTTCCGGCCCGACACGGCCGCGCCCAGGTACCTCTCGCAGCCCGGCATCATGGGGTGTACGCGGCCGACGGTGAACGGGTAAGGCTTCGCGGACCGAACCAGGAAAGGAACACGCATGTCGATCCAGGCCCCCACCGAGGACACCCGGTGGCGTTGCACGCTGTGCGGCAACCTGACCCGGTTCGACGTGACGCGGACCACCAAGGCCGTGGAGTTCACCCACCTCGACCTGGCGGGCGCCCCCCGGGTCGAGGAGCGCGAGATCGTCTCGGACGAGATCGAGTCGGTGCGCTGCCGCTGGTGCAACGCGACCGATTCGGTCGAACTGGTGGCGCGCCCCGACGCGACCTGATCGCCGCGACCGTCCGGGGACAATGGGACTGTGCATCGTTTCGGCATCGGGGCGGCCCGGCGCGACCGTCGACGGTGCGGAACACGCCATGATCAAGGCGTCGGCGTCCCGGTAACGGTGACGCGGGGAGGGGCCTCGAGGGAACGGGAAGGACCGGAGGAGCAGTGAGCGGACCGGATACCCGCGCGGACGAGGTCACGCCTGCGCACGCCGCCGACGCCGCCGAGGCGGTGCCGGCCGCCGAGCCCGACCTCGACGCGCAGTCCGGGACCGCGGCGGCGACGGATGCCGCGACCGATGCGGAGCCCGTCGAACCGGGGCGGCAGGCCGGGGCCAATGGGCTCGTCGACTCCGCGGCGGGGTCGCTTCGGTCCGCGGGGTCCGAGGAGTCCGATGGGGCCGTGCATCACGCCGTCGCCTCGGATGCGCACGGGGCCGCCGAGCCGCCGGCCGGTACGCATCCCGCCGCCGACGTGCCCGCCGGGGCCGTCGAGACGGCCGCGAGCGTCGAGGCGGAGCGGGCCCTGTCCGAGGCGCCGGTCGTCGAGCCCGAGGTGTTGACCGGGCCGTTGCCGGAGGCGGTTCGGGTCCGGGTGATCTCGGTGGCCGCCGACGCGCTCGGCACGATGACCGCCGACGAGGTCCCGGGGCCGCTGCGCCGGTTCGCCCGGTTCACCCACCAGCGCCGGGCCAAGTTCGCCGCGACGCCGCTGGCCGCCGCGCTGGAGAACGATCCGGTGTTCCGCCAGCGCATAGCGGAGCGCTTCCGCAAGGGCCTGCCGGAGATCTCCGAGGCGCTCGAAGCGGGCAAGGTGCCCGCCGCGGCCGACCCGCTCGACGTGGCCGCGGCCGCCTACCTGTTGCGCCCGCGCGGCTGGGTCCGGCTGATCGAGACCGCCGGCGACGCGGCCAAGGAGGCCGCCGCCGACCGCGCCGAGGCCGAGGCCGCCGAGACGTTGTCCCGCCTGGAGCACGAGGTCGGCGTACTGCGCGCGGCCTCGAAGACCGAGCACGAACGGCTGCGCGCCGAACTGGAGACGGCCCGCAAGGAGGCCGACCACCTGCGCCGCCAGGTGCGCGGCCTCCAGGGCAGCGCCAAGCACGAGGAGAAGGAGGCCCGCCGGGCCCGCTCCGAGCTGGACGCGGTGCGGGTCGAGGCGCAGGCCGCGATCGCCGCCGCGGAGAAGGAGGCGCGCCGGCTGCGCGGCCGGGTCGCCGAGGTCGAATCGGCCCTGGAGGCCAGCCGCCGGGCGGCCCGCGAGGGACGCAGCATGGAGGACACCCGGGTCCGGCTGCTCCTGGACACCGTCCTGGAGGCGGCCCAGGGCCTGCGTCGCGAGCTGGCGCTGCCCCCCGTCGGGATCAGGCCGGCCGACATGGTGGACGCGGTGGTGCCGGGCGCGTCCGGGATAAAGGACATCGCGCAGCGCGCGCTGGAGGGCGACGACCCGGCCCTGCTCGACCAGCTGCTCGCGCTGCCCCAGGCACACCTGGTGATCGACGGCTACAACGTGACCAAGACCGGCTATCCCACGCTCGCGCTGAACAAGCAGCGCGACCGGCTGGTCGGCGGACTGACCGGGCTCGCCGCGCAGACCGGTTGCGAGGTGACCTGCGTGTTCGACGGCGCGCAGCTGGACGCGCCGGTGCTGCTCGCCCCCGCGCGCGGGGTGCGGGTGATGTTCAGCAAGCCGGGCGAGACGGCCGACGAGCTGATCCGCCGGCTGGTCCGGGCCGAGCCGCCGGGCCGGCCGGTCGTGGTGGTCTCCACGGACCGCGAGGTGGCCGAGGGCGTGCGCAAGGCGGGTGCCCGCCCGGTGCCCTCGACGATGTTGCTGCGCAGGCTCACCCGCGGCTGACCGCACCGCGTGTCGGTCGCGCTCCCTACCGTTGACGAGGAAGGTCGACGAGGGGGAGGAGTCACATGCGCATCGCCTGTCGTACACACCGCGGCCGAGGGCGCGCCGGCGCCGCCGGCTGCGCGATCCCGGCTTCGATCGGGCCGGCCCTGATCGGCGCCCGCATCATCGGCATCGACATATCGCCCGAATTATCGAATACCGCTTCTTTCGGTGACTTCGGCGACCTCGGCGATCCCGCCGACCCCGGGTCGCCCCCCGAGCCCGCCGGCCGGCCCGACTACATCGAGTTGGACGAGGAGACGCTGACCGCGCTGCGCCTGTTCGCGGCGGAGGGGATGTTCGCGGCGCCGAGCGGATCGGCGCGGGACGGCGGCGAGCCGCCGGGCGTTCGGCGCCCTGCCGACCGCCGGGGCTGAACCGGGCGGCGGGGCCGCTCCGGGGCGGGTCGGCGACACCCTTTCGCCGCAGCCCCGGTCCCCGTTCCGGGCCGGGAGCGCACGGGCCCACGTTACGATCGACCGGTGGATGACCCGAATCGGGCCGCGCGCCGGATCCGCAGCCTGCTGCCCGTCCTGGTCGTGGTGTGCGCGCTCGCCCAACTCGGGGCCGTCCTCGGGGTGACCCGATTCGTCGCCGACACGGTGACCCGCACTCCTCCCGGCGTCCACGCCGGCCGCTCCGCCGGCCCCGGGGCGAGCGGCGACGGCGAGCAGCACGCGAACGCCCGCCGGATAGCGATCGGCGCCCTCCTGGAACGGCGCGCGAACGCGTTCCTCACCCGGGACCGCGAGGCGCTCTCGTCCACCCTCGACCCGCAGAACCCGACGTTTCGGCAGAACCAGATGGGCGTCTTCGACAACATCGCCGAGGTGCCGTTCGCCGCGTGGGAGTACGAGATCGTCACGCCCGACGCGTTCGACCTCTCCGCCGCGCGCAGGAGCGCGCTCGGCGGCCCCGTGTTCACCGCCCAGGTGGACCTGCTCTACCGGCTCACCGGACACGACGTGGCGCCGGTGCGGGTGCCGCAGTTCCTGACCTTCGTACTGCGGGGCGGCACCTGGTACCTCGCCGCCGACGGCGACGGCGCCGCGACCGGGATGCGCACCCCCGCCCAGGTGTGGGACCTGGGCCCGGTCACCGTGGTCCAGGGCACGCACAGCATCGTGCTCGGCATCGGCACCCGCGCCGCGCTGCACGAGTTCGCCGACACCACCGACAAGGCCGTGCCGCAGGTGAGCGCGGTGTGGGGCGAGTCCTGGCCGGGGCGGGCGGTGGTGGTGGTGCCCGGTACCCAGGCGGAGATGGCCCGGCTGCTCGGCGCCGAACCGAGCAAGTACGCCAAGATCGCCGCGGTCACCACCGGCGAGCGCGGCGCGGCGGCCGACGCGGCCGCCGCCGACCGGGTCATCGTCAACCCGGACGCGTTTCGCGAGCTGGGCGACCTGGAGCGCCGGGTGGTGATGACGCACGAGATCACCCACGTGGCGAGCCGCGCGTTCACCCGGTCGTGGACGCCGACCTGGCTGTCCGAGGGGTTCGCGGACTACGTCGGCTACCTGGAGTCGGCGCAGACGATGCGCACCGCCGCGCCCGAACTGCGCCGCGACGTCAAGGCGGGCAAGGTGCCCGTACAGCTGCCCGCCGACACGACCTTCGAGACCACGCAGGAGGACCTGCCCCAGGCGTACGAGATGGGGTGGCTGGCCTGCAAACTGATCGCGGAGCGGTGGGGCC
The DNA here is from genome assembly GCF_051903075.1 of Embleya australiensis. Lineage (NCBI taxonomy): Bacteria > Bacillati > Actinomycetota > Actinomycetes > Kitasatosporales > Streptomycetaceae > Embleya > Embleya australiensis. The sequence continues at coordinate 2,171,302 of NZ_CP182422.1, read as the reverse complement.
GGCCCAAGCTGGTCGAGCTGTACCGTACGGTCGGCGCCGAACGGCCGCCCGGGGTCGGCGCGCCCGATGCGGCGTCGGCCCTGTCGTCGGCGATGGTGTCCGTCCTGGGCACCGGCCCCGACGCGTTCACCAAGACCTGGCTCGACTACCTGCGGACGCAGGCCGAATGACGGGGGCACGGCGGGCATGTCGGTCCAGAGGTTGTTGCTGATCTGCCTGATCTGCACGGGTGTGGTGCTGCTCGTGGCGGTCGCGGTGACCACGCCGTGGCGCCCGCTGCCGGAGCCGCCGGGCGGGTTCACCCACCCGGACGCGGCCCGGGACTTCACCGCCGCCGAGATCGCTCGCGGACAGGCGCTGGCCCGGGCCGCGCGCCCGCCCGCCTACCTGTCCATGGCGCTGTCCCTGGTGGTGTCCCTCGTGCTCGGGCTCACCCCGGCGGGGGCGCGGATCATCGAGGCGGTCGCCCGGCCCCTGGGGGGTGGCTGGGCCTGGCGGATCCTGCTCGGCGGGCTGGTGCTCGCGCTGATCGGCCGGCTGGCCACGCTGCCGTTCGCGGCTCGCCTGGAGGTGGTCCGGCGGCGCTACGGGCTGTCGGTGCAGAGCTGGGGAAGTTGGTGGGCCGATCTGGGCAAGGGCTTCGCGATGTCCACCGGGCTGCTGCTCGTGGTGGCGCTCGCGCTGTACGCGCTGATCCGGGCGCTGCCCCGGGGCGGCTGGCTGATCGCGGCCGGCGGTGGCGCGCTGCTCGTGGTGGCGATCTCGTTCCTGTACCCGCTGCTGGTCGAACCGGCCTTCAACAAGTTCCACTCGATGCCCGACGGGCCGCTGCGCACCTCGCTTTTGCAACTGGCCGAGCGGGACGGGGTGCCGGTACGGGATGTGCTGGTCGCGGACGCGTCGCGGCGGACCACCGCGCTCAACGCGTACGTGTCCGGGTTCGGCTCGACCCGGCGGATCGTGGTGTACGACACCACCGTGCGCGACGCGGATCCGCGCGAGGTGGAGCTGATCGCGGCACACGAACTGGGCCACGCCAAGCGCAACGACGTGCTGCACGGCACGCTGATCGGCGCCGCCGCGATGGCCGCCGGCGTCTGCGGGCTCGGCCTGCTGATGTCCTGGTCGCCGCTGCTGCGTCGGGCCGGCGCGGACGCCGCGGGCGACCCGCGCTCGCTCGCCCTGCTGCTCGCGGCGGTCGCGGTGATCGGGACGCTGGCCGGCCCCGGCGAGATGCTGATCAGCCGGCGGCTGGAGGCCCGGGCGGACGTGCACGCCCTCGACCTGACCCGCGACCCGGAGGCGTTCATCCGCATGCAGCACAACCTGGCCGTGACCAACCGCTCCAACGTCACCCCGAACCCGATCCTGCAATTCCTCTTCGCCTCCCACCCGTCCGCCCCCGAACGCATCGCCTCGGCAAGAGACTGGGAACGCCTGCACGGCAAGGGGTAGCGGCGTGGCCGCTCAGGGACCGGGCTGTATGCGCACGACGGTCACGAGCAACTGTCCCGCCGATACCTGGTAGACGACGAAGACGCCGCGGCCGAGCGTCGCCTCGCACCGGTCCCTGGAGACCCGCTTCGAAGGGGCGTGGTGTGCCTACACGGTGGACTTCGCCACGGGGCGGTGCGGGTCCGTCGGGGGCGGGGGTTGCTTCGTCGGTGTTGTCGGGGTGCTGTCGTCGACGGCGCGGCTCGCCTGCCACAGGCGCCGGGCCGACATCGCCGTCGCCGTCACCAGCAGGGTGTTGCGGGCGGTCAGGGCCAGGACCGCGGCCGGTTCGCTGCGGAGGAGTTCGCCGAACCAGATCGGGAATTCCAGGGTGGTCAGCGGCATCGCGCACAGCAGCAGTACGGCCGGCGGGCGCTGGGTGGTGTCGGGCCGCAGCAGGCACACCGCCGCCAGGCCGATCAGCCACACCAGATACTGCGGGCTGATCACCCGGCTCGTGGTCACGAAGATCAACGTCGCGCACAGCGCCGCGTCGGGCGCCGTGGTCGCGGTGAACCGGCGGGCCCGCACCCGCCACAGCAGCAGCCAGCCGAAGCCCGACACGCTGGTGAGCAGGCTGAGTCGGCCCACCGCGGTGATGTACGGGCCGTGGAATTCGAGCGATCCGTAGCTCTCCCGGACCTGCCCGCTCCACCCGCACCAGGAGGCGAGGTGGAACGGCACGGCGAACACCGACTCCACCTCGATGCCGCGTTCGCGCTGGTAGCCCAGGAACGCGAAGGCTCCCGGGAGCGCGGCGGCGAAGCCGAGCACCACCACGGCGGCGCCGAGCAGGGTCCACGCGTACACCCGGGCCGGCCCGCGTCGCCCGCCCAGCCCCACGAAGATCAGCGCCGGCCACAGCTTTATCGCCGTCGCGAAGCCCGCCAGCAGCCCCGCGAGCCGGTGTCGGTCGGCGCGCCGGCCCGTGATCAGGACCAGCGCCGCCACCGTCGGCGCGGTCACCGCGAGGTCGTACCTGGCCAGGACCATCGGCCCGAGCAGCGGCACCGCCACCACCCACAACGCCGCGCCGTACGGCGGGACCCCGCGCGGGATGCCCCGGGCCAGCAGCCACACCACCGCCGCGTCGGCGACGAGCATCAGCAGGTACACCGACGTCGCGTAGTCGAACGGCAGCAGCCCGGGCAGCAGCAACACCCCGGCCGCGCCCGGCGGGTACTGCCAGCGCACGTCGTCCACCGGAAAGGTCCCCGAGCGCAACACGTGGAACCACTCGCGGTAGATCGCCCGCGCGTCACCGGTGACGAACGGCCAGGGATTGGGCACCACTTCCATCGCCGTCAGCAGCAACACCGCCCGGGTCGCCGCCCAGACGAGCACGACGGCCCAGAGCGCGCCCGACGGTGTCCGGAACGGATTCCGCGCACGGTGCCACGAGGGAAGGCTCACCGACGGATCGTACAGAGCGCGTCCGCCTCGACCGGATCCTTCCGCCGGCCGGCGCGTCGGGTCTGGGATCCTCGTGCGTGATGAAGACCTTGATCGTCACCAACGACTTCCCGCCCCGGCCCGGCGGCATCCAGTCCTTCGTGCACTCCATGGCGCTGCGGCTGCCCGCGGACGGCGTCGTGGTCTACACGTCCTCGTGGCGGGACCGGGCCGAGACGGCCGCGTTCGACGCGGCGCAGCCCTTCCCGGTGGTGCGTGATCGTACGTCGATGCTGGTGCCCACGCCGGGCGCGGTACGCCGGGCCCGGGAGATCGCCCGGGCCGAGGGCTGCGACACCGTCTGGTTCGGCGCGGCGGCGCCGCTGGGCCTGATGGCGCCGAGCCTGCGCGCGGTCGGCGTGGAGCGCCTTGTGGCCACCACGCACGGGCACGAGGCCGGCTGGGCCGTACTGCCCGGCGCCAGGCAGCTGTTGCGGCGGATCGGCGAGGGGGTGGACACGGTCACCTACCTGGGCGAGTACACGCGGGGCAAGATCGCACCGGCGCTCACCCCGGCCGCCGCCGCGCGCATGGTGCAACTGCCGCCCGGCGTGGACGAGACCGTGTTCCGCCCGGACGTCGGCGGCGCCGAGGTGCGCGCCCGACACGGCCTGAGCGATCGGCCGGTCGTGGTCTGCGTGTCGCGGCTCGTGCCGCGCAAGGGCCAGGACGTACTCGTGCACGCGCTGCCGAGGATTCGCCGTCGGGTGCCGGACGCGGCGCTGCTGATCGTCGGCGCCGGGCCGTACCGGGACCGCCTGGAGACGATGGTCGACCAGGTCGGCGTGCGCGACTCGGTGGTGTTCACCGGCGCGGTGCCGTGGGCCGAGTTGCCCGCGCACCACGAGGCGGGCGACGTGTTCGCGATGCCGTGCCGCACCCGGCGTCGCGGCCTGGACGTGGAGGGCCTGGGGATCGTCTACCTGGAGGCGTCGGCGGTGGGCCGGCCGGTGGTGGCGGGCGATTCGGGCGGCGCGCCCGACGCGGTGCTCGAGGGCGAGACGGGCCACGTGGTCGACGGCCGCTCGCCGGCCGCCGTCGCCGACCGGGTGGCGGGCCTGCTGGCCGACCCGGAGCGGGCCGCCCGGATGGGCGCGGCGGGTCGCCGCTGGGTGGAGCGGGCCTGGCGGTGGGACCTGCTCTCGGAACGGCTCCGGGGCCTGCTCGACCCGAAGGCGGGCTGAGCGCGGACGCGCCGAGGGCGGCCGGCCCCGGAATCCCGGAGCCGCCCGCCCTCATGCACTCGTCGCGCCCGCCCGCGTGTGCTCAGCCCTCGTAGATCTTCTCGATGTCCTGCTCGAAGTCCTTGAGGACCAGGTTGCGCTTGAGCTTGAGGGACGGCGTCACATGGCCGCTCTCCTCAGTGAAGTTGGTGGTCAGCACGCGGAACTTGCGCACCCCCTCGGCGCGCGAGACGGCCTTGTTGCCCTCGTCGACCGCGTCCTGGACGGCGGCCAGCAGGTCCGGGTCGTCGGCGAGATCGGCGACCGTCGCGTCGGCGGGCTTGCCGTTCTGCTCCTTCCAGGTCGGGAAGGCCTCCGGGTCGATGGTGATCAGCGCGCCGACGAACGGGCGGCGGTCGCCGACCACCATGCACTCGCTGATCAGCGGGTGGGCCCGGATCCGGTCCTCGATCAGGGCCGGTGCGATGTTCTTGCCGCCGGCGGTGACCAGGATCTCCTTCTTGCGCCCGGTCACGGTCAGGAAGCCCTCGTCGTCCAGGACGCCGATGTCGCCGGTGCGGAACCAGCCGTCGTCCTCGAACGCCTCGGCGGTGGCCGCGTCGTTCTTCCAGTAGCCGGTGAACACGTTCGGACCCTTGGCCAGGATCTCGCCGTCCTCGGCGATCCGCACGGCCGAGCCCGGCACCGGCCGACCGACCGTGCCGATCCGGATGCCCTCGGCGGGGTTGACCGTGTGCGCGGCGCACGTCTCGGTCAGGCCGTAGCCCTCCAGGACGGTGAAGCCGATGCCGCGGAAGAAGTGGCCGAGCCGGGTGCCCAGCGGCGCGCCGCCGGAGATGGCGTGTGTGGCCTGGCCGCCGAGCGCCGCGCGCAGCTTGCCGTAGACCAGCTTGTCGAACACCTTGTGCTTGATCCGCAGGCCCAGGCTGATGCTCGCGCTGTCCATGCCCTCGCTGTACGCGATCGCCGTCTCGGCGGCCATCTCGAAGATCTTGCCCTTGCCGTCGGCCTGCGCCTTGGCCGAGGCCGCGTTGTAGACCTTCTCGAACACGCGCGGCACGGCGAGCACGAAGGTCGGCTGGAAGGTCTGGAGTTCGCCGGTGAGCTGCTTGACGTCCGGACAGTGCCCGATCCGGACCCGGGCCATGATGCAGCCGATCTCCAGGATCCGGCCCAGCACGTGGGCGAGCGGCAGGAACAGCAGACAGCTCGACTTCTCCGGGACGAACAGCCGGTTCAGCAGCGCGACCACGTTGCCCAGCTCGGCCTGGAAGTTGCCGTGCGTCAGGACGCAGCCCTTGGGCCGCCCGGTGGTGCCCGAGGTGTAGATGACGGTGGCGACCGAGTCGGCGCGCAGGCCCGCACAGCGCTCGTCGACCACCGCGTCGGCCACCTCGCGCCCGGCGGCGGTGAGCGCGGGCACCGCCGCCTCGCCGTCGCCCTCGTCGATCCGCCACACGTGGGCCAGCTCCGGCAGCCGCTCGCGCGCCCGCTCGACCGCGCCCTGGTGCGCCGCGTTCTCCACGACCACCGCTCGCGCCCCCGAGTCGGACAGGATCCACTCGATCTGCTCGGCCGAGGAGGTCTCGTACACCGGTACCGAGATCGCGCCGGCGCACCAGATGGCGAAGTCGAGCAGCGTCCACTCGTAGCGGGTGCGCGACATCAGGCCGATCCGGTCGCCGGGCTCGATGCCCGCCGCGATCAGGCCCTTGGCCACCTCGTACACCTCGGCCAGGAACCGGGTCGAGGTCACGTCCGTCCAGCGTCCGCCCACCTTGCGGGCCAGCGCCGGGGCATCCGGTGCCTCTGCGGCGTTGCGCTTGATGAGGTCGGTCAGGTTGCCCTCGGCGGGAACCTCGGCCAGGGCCGGGACGCTGCACTCGCGCACTGATGCTCCTCGTTGCGGTCTCGGCGCCGGAGGTCGGCGCTGCCGGTGCCGGTGTCGGTGTTGCCGGCCCGTCTCGGTGGCTGTCCATCTTGCCGACTCGTTGACGGGGGCAGACGTTACTGGCAAGTAGGTCTGGGGGACAGGGGTCGTGAGGATCCTGTGCCCGGTCTCACGCTACGGACAAGCCCACATCCGTATCGACTCGGAATTCGTGGCGGGGTCGGCGAGCATCCGTCCCGATTCGACCGGGCATGTCGAGAGTATCGATTCGGCGTGCGGGGCGGGTGTGACGGAGGCAACCCCCCGGTGTCGTCGGTTTCGGTTCGGCGCCGTCAGTACAGTGACCGACATGCGGGTCCACGTGGTGAGCGATGTCCACGGTGCCGCCGAGGCGCTCGCCCGCGCGGGCGACGGCGCCGACGCCCTGGTGTGCCTGGGCGATCTGGTGCTCTTCCTCGACTACCACGACCTGGACCGCGGCATCTTCACCGACCTGTTCGGCGTGGAGAACACCCGCGAACTGCTCGCGCTGCGCAACGCCCGCCGCTTCGCCGAGGCGCGGGCCTTCTCCGGCTCGTTGTGGGCGGGTGTGCCCGGCGGCGCCCGACAGGCGATCGAGGCGGCGGTGCGCCGCCAGTACGCCGCGCTGTTCGCGGCCTTCCCCACCCCCACCTACGTCACCTACGGCAACGTCGACGTGCCCGAGTTGTGGCCCGACTACGCGCGTGAGGGGGTGACCGTGCTCGACGGCCAGGTGGTGGAGATCGGCGGTCGCACCTTCGGCTTCGTCGGCGGCGGGCTGCGTACCCCGATGCACACGCCGTACGAGATCTCCGACGAGGAGTACGCGGCCAAGGTCGCCGCGGTCGGTCGCGTCGACGTGTTGTGCTGCCACATCCCGCCCGCCGTGCCGGACCTGACCTACGACGTGGTCGCCCGGCGGTTCGAGCGCGGCAGCGAGGCGGTGTTGCGGGCGATCCACGAGACCGGACCCGACCTGGTGCTGTTCGGACACGTACATCAGCCGCTGCGCGCGCGGATGCGGATCGGGCGCACCGAATGTGTCAACGTGGGGCATTTCCAGGCCACCGGGAAACCGTACGTCCTCACCTGGTGAGCCGGTGCCGCGTCCCCGCAGGTCGGGCACGATAACCTTCGAGCGGATCGGCCGTACTCGACCATCTTGAGGTGTTGTCGAGACGGCCAACAACGGCTACGCGAGCTTCCGGAGGACTCCTCACGATGGCTGAACGGACCAGCTCGACCATCACGATCGACGCCACGCCGGCCGAGGTCATGGCCGTCATCGCGGGGTTCGAGGGCTATCCCGAGTGGACCGGCGAGGTCAAGGAGACCGAGGTCCTGGAGATCGACGAGTCGACCGGGCGCGCGGTGCGGGTGCGGTTCAAGCTCGACGCGGGCGTGATCAGCGACGAGCACGTGCTCGGCTACACCTGGGAGGACGACCGCGAGGTGCGGTGGACCCTGGTGACCAGCCAGATGCTCAAGGCGCTCGACGGTCGCTACGCGCTGAGCCCGATCGCCGGCGGCACCGAGGTCACCTACGAACTCACCGTCGACGTCAAGATCCCGATGCTGGGCATGCTCAAGCGCAAGGCGGAGAAGGTCATCATCGATCGGGCCCTGACCGGGCTCAAGAAGCGCGTCGAGAGCTGACCCGGCGGTGACGCGGGTCCTGCTTGTCACCGGTCTCCCGGGCGCCGGGCGCACGACCGTCGCGGCGGCGACCGCGGTGGCCGCGGCGCGGGCCGGGCGGCGCACGCTGCTCCTCGCCGCCGACGGCACGCGCGACGTGGACACGGTGCTCGACGTGCCGGTCGGCGCCGACCCCTTCGACGTGCTGCCCGGGCTGACCGTGCAGCGGGTCGCGGTCCGGGCCGAGTTCGAGCGCGAGTTCCTGCTGGTGCAGGGACAGTTGGGCGCCGCTCTCGGGGTGGTCGGGGTGGAGCCGCTGGACCCCGAGGAGATCACCGTGCCGCCGGGCGCGGGGGACGTGCTGGCGCTGCGGGTGCTGGCACGGGCGGTGGACTCGCGGCGCTACGAGTTGATCGTGGTCGACCTGCCCGCCGCCGAGCGGGCGGTGCCGGCGCTCGCGGTGCCGGAGGGGCTGGCCCGCTACGTGGACCGGCTGCTGCCGGTGGAGCGGCAGGCGGCGCGCGCGTTGCGGCCGGTGCTCGCGGCGGTCGCCGGGGTGCCGATGCCCGACGACTGGGTGTACGACACGGCCCGGCGGGTGGCCGCCGAGCTGGAGGTGCTGCGCGCGCTGGTGGCGGCGCCGACCACGACCGTGCGGCTGGTGGTGCGACCCGGGACGGTCGCGCTGGCCGCGGCGCGGCGGGCCGCCTCGGCGCTGGCGCTGTACGGGCACCGCATCGAGGACGTGATCGTCAACGGGGTCGGCGCGGCCGACTCGCCCGATCCGGCGGTGCGGGCGCGGGCCGAGGTGGCGCGCGAGACCGTGGACGCGCTGTGCGCGCTGTTCCCGCGCGTGCCGTTGGCGCAGATCCCCGTGCTGCCCGCCGAGCCGCTGGGCGCGGGCGAACTCGCCGACGTGGCGGCGTACTTCGGCCCGGTGGGCCCGGGCGGCGCGGCCGAGGACGACGGGCACACGATCGAACGCGACGGCGAGCGGCTGTTGTTGCTGCTGTCGCTGCCGGGCACGGATCGCGACGACCTGGACCTGCTGCGCCGCGGCGACGAACTGGTGATCACGATCGGCCCGCACCGCCGGCTGATCCGGCTGCCCTCGGCGCTGCGCCGCTGCATCATCGAGGGCGCGGGCCTACGCGACGGCGTCCTCCGCGTCCGCTTCGTCCCGGACCCGGCCGTGTGGATGCGCTCGACGCTGTAGCGCCGGCGGCTCGCCGGCCGCCGAGATCCTCGTCGATCCCGACTTCGATGGGTGCGTACGCCATGCCCCTCGTCCTCGTGGGGAAGTCGTGGCGGGGCGGGGGGTTCGCGTCGGGCGGTGGGAGCGCGGAGAATGCGTCGGATGGATCCTGATGAGCGGGTGACGGGCAAGGACGCGGCGGATGCGTGGGCGGGCAGCACGGACGAGGTGCCGCCGGCCGCGGACGCGAAGGCCGAGGGGGACGGTGCGCGGGAGCGGGTCGATCCCTGGGCGCGGCTCGGGGAGGAGGCTCGGCGGCTCGGGGAGTCGTTGACCGGGGCCGGCAAGGGGGATCAGGCGCCGGCCGCGCGGTTGGCGGAGGAGGCGCGGCGGCTGGCCGAGACGCTGGTGGAGCAGGCCGGGGCGGCGCGCGAGCAGATGGCGCGCAGGCACCCCGAGGTGGCCGCGCACCTGGCCGCCGCCGGGACCGAGCTGGCGTCCGCGTACCGGGCCTTCGTCGGCGACCGCGAGCGCAGGTGGGCCGCGAAGCCGGCCGAGAGCGAGCGGATCCGGCTCGACGACGACGAGTAACCGGGCGCACCGCCGGGCGACCCCGCCGCCCGCAGCGCGCGTCATGGGCGGTCGGGTGGTGTCCGGCGGGCGTACGCGTGGGGTGGGGGCGGGGAAGGGACCAGTACGATCCGTTGCGGGCAATGCACGCGAACGAGCTTGGGACGACATGGGACTCACGATCGGTGTCGACATCGGTGGCACCAAAATCCTCGCGGGTGTGGTCGACGCCGACGGGGTGATCCTCGATCGGCTCAAGGTCGCCACCCCCAAGGACGCCGATGGCACCGCGCAGGTGATCGCCGAGGCGGTCAACACCCTGCGACGCAACCACGTCGTGGAGGCGGTCGGGCTCGGCGCGGCCGGATTCATCGGCGCGGACCGTTCGACCGTGCTGTTCTCGGCCAACGTCGGCGCCTGGGTCGGCGAGCCGCTCCGCGATCGTATGGAGGCGCTGATCGGCCTCCCGGTCGTGGTCGAGAACGACGCCAACGCCGCGGCCTGGGGCGAGGTGCGCTTCGGCGCGGCCGCCGGGCACACCAACGTGATGTGCGTGACCGTCGGCACCGGCATCGGCGGCGCGATCGTGTTCGGCGGCGAGCTGTACCGGGGCGGCGGCGGGATAGCGGGTGAGCCCGGCCACATGCGGGTGGTCCCCGACGGCCTCGCCTGCCCGTGCGGCAACTACGGCTGCTGGGAGCGGTACGCCAGCGGCAGCGCGCTGACCCGCTACGCCCGCGACCGGGCGGCCGGCCTGCCCGAGGCGGCGGAGAAGCTGCTCGCCCTCGGCGACGGCACCCCCGCGGGCATCCAGGGCCCGCACGTCACCCAGGCCGCGCTGCTCGGCGACCCCGTTTCGCTGGCCGCCTTCCGCGAACTGGGCACCTGGCTCGGCCAGGGCCTGGCCGACCTGTCCGCCGTGCTCGACCCCGCCGCGTTCGTCATCGGCGGCGGCGTCTCGGACGCGGGCGATCTCCTGCTCGTCCCCGCCCTGGAGACCTACCGCAGCGTGCTGCGCCGCGGCCACCGCCTCGGCGCCGAGGTCGTGGTCGCCACCCTGGGCAGCGACGCGGGACTGGTCGGCGCGGCGGACCTGGCCCGCCACTGACGACACCGCCGCCACACGCGCGGAACACACCGCCTCCCGGGGACCGGGCGGGCGTACACAGCTGGTCGATCGTGGTTCGGGCCGGGAGCCTCGAACCGGGCAAGGGGGCATCAGTGGCCGTCGGCAACGGAGAGATCCGGGTCATGTCGTACAACGTGCGTTCGCTGCGCGACGATCGGGACGCCCTGGTGCGGATCGTCCGGCACGCCGCGCCCGACCTGCTCTGCATCCAGGAGGGCCCCCGCTTCGTGCGCCGTCGGCAGGCGGTGGCCCGCCTCGCGCGCGACTGCGGCCTCGTGGTGATCGCCGGCGGCGGCACCGCGTCGGGGCTGCTCGTGCTCGGCGGGCTGCGGGTGAGCGTGCGACGGGCGTACGACGAGCTGCCGCCGGCCGCGACCGGACGGCGTGCGCTCGGGCCGGCCGGCGCGGTGGTGGCGGTCGACGGCGCCGAATTCGCGGTGGCCAGCGCCCAGTTCGGACCGGCCGCCGCCGAACGACCGGCGCAGGCCGACGAGTTGTTGCGCCGGCTGGCCGGGCTCGACACCGAACACCGGGTGTTGGCCGGGGACTTCAACGAGTCGGCGGGCCGTCCCGGCTGGGACCGCCTGGCCGAGGAACTCCGCGACGGATACCAGGCGGCGCCCAGCGGCTCGGAGTTCACCGCGCCGCGCCGCGACCCCGGCCGCCGCCTGGACGGCGTGTTCGTGTCCGAGCACGTCGAGGTGCTCGGCTGCGGCGTCCCCGACGACGTCACCGACGCCGACTACGCCGCCGCCTCCGACCACCGCCCGGTGCTGGCCACGCTGCGGATACCCGTCGGCTGACCCGGATCGACCCGAATTCGTCCCGGACCGAACGGGACCACCGGGCTCAGGGCTGGAAGCTCGCCATGAAGCCGGCCAGCAACTCCTGGGTGGCCGGATCGTTCCAGACCGCGTCCGGGGTGTCCATGTAGAGCGAGTAGCCGCGCCCGGACGGCACCGTGAAGCCGAGGTTGAGCACGTGGTGCCGGGTGCCGCTGCCGTAGGTGAAGTGCCAGGCCGCGGCGGGGTAATTCCGGTAGTCGGCCTTCTCGATGCTCACCTTCTGATAGTTGGTGAAGCGACGGCGCACGTCGGGCTCGGCCTGCTTCCAGTCCTCGACCGGGTCGGTCGGTGAACTGGCGACGGTGTCCACGTTGAGCTTGAGGGTGCCCTCGGCGTTGGCGAAGAACTCCTGGCTGTCCTCGGTCTTGACCTTCCGCCACCCGGGCGGCAGGCCGATCCGGTAGCGGGTGGTGGTGCCCGTGTACGACGTCCAGCCCGCCGGCAGGCCGTCGGTGCCGGTCGGCGGCTGCGGCGAACCCTGGGTCGGGGGCGTGGTCTGCGCGGGCGGCGGCGCCGAATCGCTCGGCGGGGGCGCGGTGTTCGGCGGCCCGGTGAGCTGTCCGCCGACCGGGGCGGTCTCGGCGGCCGGCCCGGGGCTCGACGGTGGCGTCGAACCCGACTGCGGCGAAGGCGAGTCGGAGCCGGCGGCGCCCTTCGCCCGATCGTTCTTGTCGTCGCCGGGGGCGATCAGGAACAGGATCAGCCCGACCACGACGCCGAAGACCACCAGGGCGGCGATCGCGGCCGGCAGCGGCAGCCACGGGAAGGCCCGGGCGGGGCGATCCTCCCGAGCCGGCTTCGGGGGCTTCGCGGGTGGGGCGACGAGCGGGGACACGATCTCCGCCTCGCCCTCGGATATCGCGTCGGGCTCGGGCTCGACGGTCCGCGGCGCGGGTACGGCCGCGGGTATCGGCTCCGCCACGGGCAGCAGCGCGGGCGGCAACGCCCGGGTGGCCGCCTTCTCCTCCCGGATCTCGCGCAGCGCGTCGCGCAGCATCGCCTCGGTCTCGGCCGCGTCCGGCCGCCGGGCCGGATCGCGCGCCAACAGCGCCTGCAACACCGGGTCGAGCGGGCCCGCGTGCTTGGCCGGCACCGGTTCCTCGCTGACGATCGCGGTCAACGTGGCGAGCGGCGTGGAGCGTTCGAAGGGGGCCTTGCCCTCGACGGCCGCGTACAGCGTCGCGCCGAGCGACCACAGGTCGGAGGCCGCGGTGGGGCTCAGGCCCCGAGCGCGCTCCGGCGGGATGTACGCGGGGGCGCCCAGCACCACGCCCGACTGGGTCACCGACGAGTCGCCCTCGACCACCGCGATGCCGAAGTCGCTGAGCACGGCCCGGCCGTCGGGGGTGATCAGCACATTGCCGGGTTTGACGTCACGGTGCAGGATCCCGGCCGCGTGCGCCGTGCGCAGCGCGTCGATCATGGCCAGGCCGATCTCGGCCACCGCCTCGGCGGCCATCGGCCCATCGCCCCGGATCACCTCGGCGAGCGAGCGCGAGGGCACCAACTCCATGACGATCCACGGCCGATCGTCCTCCTCGACCACGTCGTAGACGCGCACCACCGAGGGATGACTCAGCCGCGCGGCGGCGCGCGCCTCACGGGCGGCGCGCTCGCGCAGCCGGGCCCGTTCGGTGTCGTCGGCGCCCGGTTGCGGCAACATCTCCTTCACCGCGACCTCGCGTCCCAGGACTTGGTCCCGAGCCCGCCAGACCGCACCCATGCCCCCGCGCCCCAGTCGCTCGGCGAGCAGATAGCGCCCGCCGACCAGGCGTCCCTCGTTGTCCGCGTCCACGCAAGGAAGGTACCCGGCCGGGGACTTCCGATGTGGCATGACGCCCCGTCAGAACCGGTCGGGATCAAGCCGAATCACGCCGAAACGGGTCATCCGACGTCGTCCGACGCGGCGGGCCGGTCGCCGACTCGGACCACCGTGCCGTCTCCGGCTCGGACCGCCGCGCCCGTCGCCGGGTCGGACCACAGCGCTCGCGGCGGCTCAGACCACCGCGCCGTCGTCGGGGTCGTCCTCGTCCCGATCCCGCCGCATCCGCGCCACCAGCGCGACGAAACCGCCGGTGAACGCGGCGAACGCGGCGAACGAGGTCCACGGTCCGACCGCGCGGCCGAGCAGCACCGACACGAGGAGGTAGAGCGGCCCGCCGACCAGCGCGATCCAGGCGATCTTGGTGGCCGCGTCGGTCTTGGGCAGCGGAGGCGGCGGAGGCGGCACGAAGTGCTCGTCGGGGTCCTCGTCCAACTCGTTGATCACCGGCGGCCCCGGCGGCGCGAGCGAGTAGTCGCGCGGCCCCGCCGCGGTGGGCAGGCCGACCTTGAACGAGCCGTCGGCCGGCCCGTCCGCTCCCGGTCGCTCGCCGCCCAGGTCCTCGGCCACCGGCCAGCGCGGTACCGGGTCGGCGACCTCGTTGTCGAAGGACGCGACGATCTGCGCCCACACCTCGTCGTCGCCCGGCCGCTCGGCGGGCGCCTCGGCATCGTTGTTCGCCGGTTCGGCCGGCTGCGCCAGGGGCGGCTCCACCGACGGGATGTCGGCGGGTCCGGCCGTCGGCTCCTTGGCCCGCGCGCGCGGCGAGGACGGCTCGGTCAACGAACGCAGGATGGCCCGCGCCCGCGACGTCGCCGCCGCGTCCACCCACAGGCGCTCGATCTGCTCGGGCTCCTCGTCCGGATCCCGGGGCTCCAGCGTCGAGACGTACGCCGCCACCCCCGCGTCCCGCAGGGCGACCAGCATCACGTCCGCCGCCTCGGGATCGAGGTCGGTCAGGGGCTTGAAGGACTCCGCGTCGAGTCCGTTGCCACGTCCGCGCACCGTTCGTTCAGTCCCTCTCGGCCGTCTCCGGGGTCCGCGCGTCCGGCGCGAGCCGGCGTACGAACTCCAGGCTGGATGCGAAGATCCGTTCCGCGTCGTGGTCGAGCGTCGCCACGTGATAGCTGTCGTTGAGCAGGACGTCGGTGACGTCCGTGGAGGAGATCCTGGCCAACACCGTCTCGGAGTTGGCCGGCGAGACCACGTGATCGTGCGGGCTGTGCAGGAGCAGCACCGGCTGGGTCACCTGCGGCAGGTCGGCGCCGACCACCCGCCAGAACCGGGACAGCGAGTAGGCGGCCTTCACCGGCGTACGCGCGTAGGCGAGCTCGACCGAGCCCTCCTTGCGGATGTCGGAGGCGATGCCGGCCACCGACGGTATGACGTGCCGCAACACCGGCAGCAGGCGCACCTTCGGATCGTCGGCCTGTACGGACGGGTTCACCAGGACCAGCCCCGCCACCTTGTCGCCGTGCTGCTCGGCGAGCCGCAGGGCCAGTCCGCCGCCCATCGACAGGCCCATCACGAACACCGTGTCGCAGCGCTCGCGCAGCCGGTCGAACGCGCGGTCCACGGCCGCGTACCAGTCGTGCCACGTGGTCAGGTTCATGTCCTGCCACCGGGTGCCGTGACCGGGCAGCAGCGGCAGCGACACGGTCAGTCCCGCCTCGGCGAGGTGTCGGGCCCACGGCCGCAACGACTGCGGCGTGCCGGTGAACCCGTGGCACAGCAGGACGCCCACCGGACCGCCGTCGTGGTGGTCGGGCTCGGCACCGGGCAGGATCGACACCAACGGGCTCCTTCGGGCGACGGGCTGGGCGGGGCGAGCCGACCGGATGGGCGCCACGTGGGGTGGCGACCGCCGGCCGACGGCGGTACAGGTTCCATAACGGGGTCGGGAGGCGAGTGGTTCCGCCCCTCACCCCCAACACCTGGGCGCTCTCGAATCGTCCCACGGGCGTGCGCGATGCGTACAGCGGCGTGACGCCGGGCCCCGACGGCTTGCCGGCCCCGAGCCCGGGCGCCGGCGACAACTCCCGTACCCCGGTCCCGGCCGGGAGCGATGCTCTAGGGTTCGTCCTGTTCCCAGGAGGAGGTCAGGGTTGTTCTACCGGCTGATGAAAATGATCGTCGGCCCCGTATTGAGGCTCTTCTTCCGCCCCTGGGTGGAGGGTCAGGAGCACATCCCGGACCGGGGCCCGGCCATTTTGGCGAGCAACCACCTCTCGTTCTCGGACTCGTTCTTCCTGCCCGTGGTCGTCCCGCGCCGGATCACCTTCCTGGCCAAGTCGGACTACTTCACCGGCCGGGGGGTCAAGGGCCGGCTCACCGCCGCGTTCTTCAAGGGCGTGGGCCAGCTGCCCGTGGACCGCAGCGGCGGCCGGGCGAGCGAGGCCGCGCTGAACGCCGGGCTCAAGGTGCTGCGCGAGGACCACCTGTTCGGCATCTACCCCGAGGGCACCCGCTCGCCGGACGGCCGGCTGTACCGGGGCAAGACCGGGATCGCCCGGCTGGCGCTGGAGTCGGGCGCGCCGGTGATCCCGGTCGCGATGATCGACACCGAGAAGATCCAGCCGCCCGGCAAGATCGTGCCGAAGATCATGCGGGTGGGCATCCGGATCGGCGAGCCGCTGGACTTCTCCCGCTACGAGGGCATGGAGGACGACCGCTTCATCCTGCGCGCGATCACCGACGAGATCATCTACGCGCTGATGGAGTTGTCCGGCCAGGAGTACGTGGACATGTACGCGGCCGACGCCAAGAAGCGCATCGACGAGGCGCGCAAGCAGGCGGCGGCGGCCAAGGCGGCCGAGAAGGACGCCGAGAAGGCCGCGGAACAGGACGCCGAGCAGGACGCCGAGCAGGCTTCGGGGCAGGACACCGGGAAGGGCACGGACCGGGCCGCCGACCCCGGCGCCGCGTCCGGGGCGAACGACGACACGGGCGGCTCCGGCCGACCCGCCGGCTGACCGGGTCCGCCCGGCACCTCTGGGGGGTTCGGATGGGGGTCGAACAGTCGCTGTGGCGGGCGCTGACGGTCTATCGCACGCTCGCCCTCGTCTACGCGATCGCGCGCTACGCCCAGGTCGCGGACGAGTACGAACACCCGGTCGGCGGGTGGGCCGTCATGGCGCTGCTCGTGGTGTGGACGGCGGTGACCGCGTACGGCTTCCGCGACCCCAGGTTCCGTGAGCCGCCCTGGTTGATCGTCGACCTCTGCGTCGCGGCCGGATGCCTGCTCTCCACCCGCTGGCTGGACGATCCCGAGCGGGTCGCCCAGGGCACGATGACGCTGCCCACGGTGTGGGCCTCGGCGCCGGTGCTGGCGTGCGCGATCAAGGGCGGCTGGAAGACGGGCTCGGTGGCGGCGCTGACGATAGGCGCCGCCGACACCCTCGAACGCGGCGCGCTCACCGCCGACAACCAGCACAACATCGTGCTGTTGCTGCTCGCGGGCGGCGCGGTCGGCTACGTCGTGGAGATCGCCCGGGTGAGCGAGAAGGCGCTGACCCGCGCGCTGCAACTGGAGGCCGCCACCCGCGAACGCGAACGATTGGCGCGGGACATCCACGACAGCGTGCTCCAGGTGCTCGCCCTGGTACAGCGCCGGGGCGCCGAACTCGGCGGCGAGGCGGCGGGACTCGGCCGGTTGGCCGGCGAGCAGGAGGTGGCGCTGCGGCAGTTGATCTCGGCGACGCCCGCCCGGGTCGAATCGGCCGACCTGCCCGGCTCCGGCGCGGACGGCGACCCGGCCCGGCAGGACCTGCGGGTGCTGCTCGGCGGCTTCGCCGGGGCGCGGGTGACCGTGTCCTCGCCCGGCACGCCCGTGCTGCTGCCGACGCCCGCGGCGCGCGAGGTGGCCGCGGCGGTCTCCGCGGCCCTGGACAACGTGCGCAGGCACGCGGGCGAGCGGGCGCAGGCGTGGATCCTGCTGGAGGACGAGCCGGACGAGATCGTGGTCAGCGTCCGGGACGACGGTCCGGGCATCGAACCGGGACGACTCGAGGCGGCCCGGGCCCAGGGGCGGTTGGGCGTGGCCCAGTCGATCGAGGGCCGGGTGCGCGATCTCGGCGGCACCGTGGTGTGGTCGTCGGTGACGGGAGAAGGCACCGAACTGGAGTTCCGGGTGCCGAGGCAGGGGAGCGGATGAACGACACGAACACGGACACGCCGACCGACGAGACACCGGCCGCCGCGCTGCGCGTGCTGGTCGTGGACGACCACCCGATGTGGCGCGAGGCGGTGGCGCGCGACCTCGCGGCGGCGGGTTACGACGTGGTCGCCACCGCCGGGGACGGCCCCGAGGCGGTCCGCCGGGCCCGGGCCACCTCGCCGAACGTGGTGATTCTGGACCTGAACCTGCCCAAGCTGCCGGGGGTCGAGGTGGCCCGCGAACTGGTCCGCCACGACCGGGCGGTGCGCATCCTGGTGTTGTCCGCCAGCGGTGAGCAGGAGGACGTCCTGGAGGCGGTCAAGGCCGGCGCGACCGGATACCTGGTCAAGTCCGCGAGCCGCGAGGAGCTGGTCGACGCGGTGCGCCGGACCGCCGTCGGGGACCCGGTGTTCACCCCCGGGCTGGCCGGCCTGGTGCTCGGCGAGTTCCGCCGGATGGCCACCGATCCGCCGCGCCGGGACGCGGCGGGCGGCCCGACCGCGCCGCGGCTGACCGACCGGGAGACCGAGGTGTTGCGCATGGTCGCCAAGGGGCTGTCGTACAAGCAGATCGCGGAGCGCCTGTTCCTGTCCCACCGCACGGTGCAGAACCACGTCCAGAACACCTTGAACAAGCTGCAACTGCACAACCGGGTCGAACTGGTCCGCTACGCCATCGAGAAGGGCCTGGACGACTAGGGCGGCGTGTCACGCCCCAGGGGCCGTCCGGGGCGCGATCAAGCCGACTCGATCAAGTCGGGTACCTCGAACGGGTGGTGGGAAGAGTCGAGGTGGCTTCTCGCAGCGGTAGCGTGGGCCGCGAATCGTGCCGGACGGAAGAAATCGGAGATTTCGATGCGTGTCGGAGTACTGACCGGCGGCGGCGACTGCCCGGGTCTCAACGCGGTGATCCGGGCGGTCGTCCGCAAGGGCGTCCAGGACTACGGGTACGAATTCATCGGCTTTCGGGACGGCTGGCGCGGTCCGCTCGAAGGCGACACGATGCCGCTCGACATCAAGGCGGTACGTGGGATCCTGCCGCGTGGCGGAACCATCCTCGGCTCGTCCCGGACCAACCCGATCAAGGTCGATCGCGGCATCGAGCGGATCCGGGAGAACCTGGGCAAGTTCGAGGTGGACGCGCTCGTGGCGATCGGCGGCGAGGACACCCTCGGCGTGGCGACCCGGCTGCACGAGCACGACGTCAAGGTCGTCGGTGTGCCCAAGACCATCGACAACGACCTGAACGCGACCGACTACACATTCGGCTTCGACACCGCGGTCAACATCGCCACCGAGGCGATCGACCGCCTGCACACCACCGCCGAATCGCACCGCCGGGTGCTGATCGTCGAGGTGATGGGCCGGCACGCGGGCTGGATCGCGATCCACTCCGGCATGGCCGGCGGCGCCAACGTGATCCTGATCCCCGAGCAGAACTTCGACGTCGAGGAGGTCTGCGCCTGGGTGGACAGCCGGTTCCGCACCAACTACGCGCCGATCATCGTGGTCGCCGAGGGTGCCATCCCGCTGGCCGGTCAGATGGTGACCAAGGACCAGACGCTGGACGCGTTCGGCCACGTCAAGCTGTCCGGGATCGGCGACTGGCTGGCCTCGGAGATCGAGAAGCGCACCGGACACGAGGCGCGCACCACCGTGCTGGGCCACGTGCAACGCGGCGGCACGCCCACCGCGTTCGACCGCTGGCTGGCCACCCGGTTCGGGTTCCACGCGATCGACGCGGTCAACGCGGGCGAATGGGGTCGGATGGTCGCGCTGCGCGGGACCGACGTGGTCACCGTGCCGCTGGAGGCGGCCACGCGCGAGCTGAAGACCGTGCCGCCGGCGCTGTACGAAGAGGCGAAGGTGCTGTTCGGCTGAGGCGGTGCCGGCGCGCCGGAGTCGGGCGTCAGGCGTCGGGCCCGAGCGGGGTCCCGGCGCCCTGCCGGCGGTTCTTGCGGGCGAAGTACACGATGGTGACACCGAGGGCCGCGAGGGTGATCCAGATCGCGACGGTGGCGAACGTGAACGTGTCGTCGTGGTCCTCCCGGCGCTGCCCGGCGGCCGAGTCCGGGGCGGTCGGCGGCAGTTCGGGCCGCAGCGTGGGCGCGCGCGTCGGCCCGCCGGGGCTGGGCACGTGGAGCACCTGGTAGTCGCTGCGCGAGGAGAGGTCGGGGCCCACCCCGTTCGGGGCCGCGCCGCCGGCCAGTACGGCGAGGTCGCCGCCCGCCACCGGCGAGCCGGCCGGGATCGACACGCGGAGCGAGATGGTCGCGAACTCGCCGGGCGGCAGTTGCCGTTGACCGTCCCACGGCTTGGGCGTCAGCGCACCGGCGAGGTGCGCGTCGCGGCCGTTGGCGGGGTCGGTGAGCACCTGGAGCGACACCGGGCTCCAGCCCCGGTCGTAGGAGTCGTACACCTCGACCACCAACTGCCGCGGGGTGATCGGGGACTGGCCGGTGGTGAACACCACTTCCGGCCGCACGCCGGGGATGATCCGGCCGGTGTCGTTGGTGAAGGTGACCTTGAACTCGGCCGCGCCGCCGCCGGCCTGGAGCCGACCGGGCACACCGACGAGGTTGAACGTCGGCCCGTCCCCGCGCCGCGCCGTGGGGAACGTCTTCGCGACACCGCCGGACCGATCCGGGCCCGCGTTCGGCACGGACGGCGAGCGGGTCTCGTCCGGGGACGGTGGGCGCGTGGGCGCGCTGCCGTCCGGCCCGAGCAGCGCGGCGTCGACGGCGAAGCCTCGGGTGAAGCGCGGCTCGTCGCCGGCGCTCGGGGAGTGGCTTCGTCCGCCCATGGAGACCTGGACGAACTGCGTCGGAACGTTCGCCGCGATCGTGAACCGCATATGGAACTCGACGCTCGCGCCGGGTGCGAGCCGACCCGAGGTCTCGGTGCTCGCGCCCGCGCCGGGGAACGGCAGCGACGCCGAGCCGAGCGTGCCCAGGGGTCTGAGCACCCAGGTGCCGCGGACCGGGTCGAGGACCTCCAGGCGCACCTGCTCCGGGGCGATCCCCCGATCCCCGCCGATCGACACCTCGGGCTCCAGGAGCAGCGGGGTCGGACCGGCATTGCGCATCGTCGCGGTGATCTCGACGGGAACGGCCGGCCGGATCCGGTCCGGCACCCCGGTCAGCTCGACCTGCCCGTCGGCCGCCGGCACCTCCGCCGCCGGAGCGGTGGGGACCGGCGCGGCGCCGGCCGGCGGCGACCCGAGCAGCACGAGGAACGCCGTCGAGGCGAGACAGCGACGCAGACGCATGCGGGGTACCCGTCGTAGGAAGGAGCCTGTTCGACCGAATGTACGAACGGCCGGAGCCTACCGGGCGGTAGACCGTCGGCCCCAGGGGCTATTCGGGCGGCCTCGCCGGCGGGGGTCAGTCCAGTGTCGAGCGGCGGCGCGAACCGACGGGGCGGGCGAGGCAGGCGCGGCGGTGGGTCCGGGCGGCGCGGGCCTCGGCCAGAGCGGTCAGACGGGCGTTCCAGGGGGCGGCGTCGGCGGCGCCGATACCGCGCGAGCACTGGTTGGTGGCGGCGAACACGAAGGTCTCCATCGCCTCCCGCGAGACGGTGCGCCAGCACGCGAAGCGGTCCGCCCAGGAGGCCGCCTGTTCGGCGGTGTGGCCCTCGTCCATCAGCCGGCCGGCGACCATGGTGACCTCGATCCAGGCCGGGCCGCGGGCCGGTTGGGCCCAGTCGACCAGGTACGCGCGCGGCCCCCGGTCGCCGATCAGCACGTTGTGCGGATGCAGATCGGTGTGCAACAGGCTTTCCCCTCGCAGCAGTTCGAGTTGACGGTGGGTCAACAGCGAACGCCAGCGCTCCTCGATCCGCGGCAGCGGCAGGTCCCGTACGGCGACCCGGCCGAGTCGGCGCAGCGCGTCGGCGACCAGCGGCAGATCGGCGGTGCCCGGCGCGAAGTCGGCGTGCCGGCCGGTGATGTGGTCGAAGCCGAGCAACACCCAGTCGTCCAGCCGCACCTCCCAGCGCAGCCGGGGCGCGACGGTGTGCACATGCGGCGCGACCCGGACCTCGATCCCCTGCTGCGGGGCGGCCGGATGATCGCGCGGAACACCCTTGACGAAGAAGCGTGATCGTTCGGTGGTCACCGTGGCGGCGAACTCGCAGTTGAATCCGGCCCACACCGTGGCGACCCCCAGCACGCGCCCCGCACACCGTTCGACCGCGGCGCGCGCGTCGGTGGGCAGTGCGTCCCACGGAGTGCGCGGCGCCGTATGGAAGTTCGGCGGCGGGGGCGGCGAATCAGCCATCTGCGTCCGGTGGCGAGGGGGGCAGCGGGCGCGGTCCGCCGAAGGTGACTCCACACTTGCGACAGCGCTTGCGACCGCTCCAGTCGACGGGGTCGTGCGGCGGACAATCGGAGCCCACGGGAACCCCCTCCACTGGGATCGGTCAACGAACGGGGTCGAGCATCCTCCGTCGTACCGCGGCGAGCAACGCGATTATGTTCGCACGCCGGTGCGACACCGGAGGCACACCCGCCGGATCCGCGCCCCCGTGAGCGACCCGGCGCCCGACCGCGCGCCGCCCGGCGCGGACCGGGTGCCCACCCGGCCCGCGCCCGCCGCCGGCGCCCACCCGCGGTGCCCCCCGCGGCGCTCACAATCCGGCGAGCAGCTCCCGCATGATGGCCAGGCCGTTGTGGGTGAGTACCGACTCGGGGTGGAACTGCACACCCGCCAGCCGCATCCGGCTCGACCGCAGCGCGTGCACCCGGCCGCTGAACGGGTCCGCGGCGAACTCCACGTTGGGTACCCCGGCGGTCGGCCGCAGCGCGGTGAACGCGTTGTAGAAGCCGACCCGTTCCGGCCGGCCGAACAGGTCGATGGTCTCCTGCTTGCCCTGGTACGGCCGCTGTTCGCGGATCAGCTCCAGGCCCAGCTCATGGGCGAGCAACTGGTGTCCCAGGCAGACCGCGAGCAGCGGGGCGCTCGCGTCGAGCCGGGTCCGCAACAGTGCGCCCATCAGCCGGATCTTGCGGTGCGCGGTGTCCCGGGGATCACCCGGCCCGGGGCCGAGCACGACCAGGTCGGCGGTGCGCACCCGCCGCGAGGTGACGTCGTCGTGCGACCTGACCTCGACCCGCAGGCCCAGCGTGCGCAACACGTGCGCGAGCATCGCGGTGAAGGTGTCCTCGCCGTCCACCACCAGGACGTGCCGCCCCGCCAGCTCCGGCGCGCGCAGCGCGTGCCCGTCCCTCGGCCGCAACCAGAACGGGGCGAGCGCGGCATTACGCTCCGCCAGTACCGCGTGCACCTCGGGATCGGCCGCGAGCGCCGTGTTCCCGGCGACCCCGGCTGCCGGCACCACGCCGAGCGCGGCCAGCACCCCGGCCGCCTTCGCGTGCGTCTCGGCCACCTCGTTCTCGGGCGTGGAGTGCCGAACCAGGGTCGCGCCCGCGGGCACCCGCAGGCCGCCGTCGGGGGTGATGTACGCGGTCCGGATCAGGATCGGCGCGTCCAGGGTGCGTCGCCCCTCCCCGTCGCGCCCGATCAGCGCGAGTACGCCCGAGTAGTAGCCGCGCCCGGTCGGCTCGTGCCGACGGATCACCCGGCACGCGTTCTCCAGCGGGCTGCCGGTCACCGTCGGCGCGAACATGGTGCCGCGCAGCACGGTGCCCACGTCATGCGAGGTCACCCCGCGCAGCAGGTATTCGGTGTGCGTGAGGTGGCCCATCGGCTTGAGGAAGGGGCCCTCCACCGCGCCGCCGAGGTCGCACACCTCGCTCATCATCTTCAGTTCCTCGTCGACGACCATGAACAGCTCGTCGATCTCCTTCGGATCGCGCAGAAAGGCCAGCAGCCCCTCGCGCGAGGGCCCCTCGGCGGGATGCCGATACGTTCCGCTGATCGGATTCATCACCACCTCGCCGCCGATCGAGCTGACGTGCCGTTCGGGGCTGGCGCCGACCAGGGTCAGCTCGCCGGTGTGGATCAGGTAGGTCCAGTACGCGCCGCTCTCCCGGGTCAGCAGCCGGTGCAGCAGGGTGCCCGCGGAGGCCGGCGTGTAGTCCTCGATGTGGTCGCGGTAGTCGCGGCGGATGACGAAGTTGGCGCCCTCGCCCCGGCCGATCTCCTCCTCGATCACCCGCTTGACGATCACGGCGTAGCTCTCGTCGTCCACGTCGAAACCGCCGCCGCGCAGCGCGACCGGCACCCGCGGCAGCGCGGCCAGCACCTCGGCCAGGGGCAGCTCGTGCTGCTCGGTGACCCGCAGGCAGCGCAGCGGCGTGCCGTCCTCGCGGTACTCGAACCCGCGCTCGCGGATCTGTCCATACGGCACCAGGGCGAGCAGTTCGTGCCCGGGCCCGTCGCCGGCGGCCGGCAGCGGCAGCGCGTCGAGGCCGGGTGCGTCGACGATCTCGCCGGTCAGGAGTTCGACCACGGACGAGTTCTCGCGCCGGATCAGCGCGAACGGCGGCGGGGCGGCGGAGAACAGCGGGGACAGGGCGTCGGCGGTGCGCATGGGTGCTCCTCGGTCGAGAGAGACGCCCTCCCGACCGGGCGATCCGCCGGTTGTCCGTCCGGTCCGGGCGGGTGCGCCGCCGGGTCCGGGACAAACAAAGGGCCGCCCTGCCGGGCGGCCGTCGGATCGTGGGGTGATCGCGAAGTCAGTGGGCCGCCGCAGGGACGGGCCACCAGGAGTGCCGATGGAAGCTGATCGCGATCACGCCCGAATCCTAGTGCCTCGACCGCGCGGGGTCACCGCTTTCCGGCGGGGTTCGCCGCTTCCCGGGGATTCGCGCCGCGCGCGCCGGGCGCCGGGCGCACCGGGGGCCGATGTTCCGCGTCTCGCTCTCCGGGCGCCGGCCTCAATCGGGTTGCCACTCCGCTTAGTCTTGAGCGGTGACCCTGAACGACATCGAATCCTGGCGAACCCTCCCGGCGGCGCAACAGCCCGAGTGGCCGGACAACGAGGCCCTGGGCTCCGCCCTCGCGGACCTCCGTTCCTATCCGCCGCTCGTCTTCGCCGGCGAGTGCGACCAGCTTCGTGGTCGGCTCGCGTCGGTGGCCAAGGGCGAAGCGTTCCTGCTCCAGGGCGGCGACTGCGCCGAGACCTTCGCCGGCAACACCGCCGACGCGATCAAGAACAAGCTCAAGACGCTGCTGCAGATGGCCGTCGTGCTGACCTACGCGGCCTCGGTGCCGGTGGTCAAGGTCGGCCGGATGGCCGGGCAGTACTCCAAGCCGCGCTCCAGCGGCACCGAGACCCGCGACGGGGTGACCCTGCCGTCCTACCGGGGCGACGCGGTCAACGAGCTGGCCTTCACCGAGGCCGCCCGCATGCCGGATCCCGAGCGGCTCAAGCGCATGTACCACTCGTCCTCGGCCACGCTGAACCTGGTGCGCGCGTTCACCACGGGCGGCTACGCCGACCTGCGCCAGGTGCACGCCTGGAACCAGGACTTCGTCGCGCTCTCGCCCTCCGGCGAGCGCTACGAGCGGCTCGCGGCCGAGATCGACGGCGCGATGCGCTTCATGCACGCGTGCGGGACCGACCCCGAGGAATTCCGCACCGTGGAGTTCTACGCCAGCCACGAGGCGCTGATCCTGGACTACGAGGACGCGCTCACCCGGGTCGACTCGCGCACCGGCGACCTGTACGACGTGTCCGGCCACATGGTGTGGATCGGCGAGCGCACCCGGCAGCTCGACGGCGCGCACATCGAGTTCGCCTCCCGGATCCGCAACCCGATCGGCGTCAAGCTCGGCCCGACCACCTCTCCCGAGGACGCGCTCGCGCTGATCGACAAGCTCGACCCGAACCGCGACCCGGGCCGGCTGACCTTCATCGTCCGCATGGGCGCGGGCAAGGTCCGGGACAACCTCCCGGCCCTGGTGGAGAAGGTGGCCGCGGCCGGCGCGCAGCCGGTGTGGGTGTCCGACCCGATGCACGGCAACACGTTCGAGGCGTCCAGCGGGCACAAGACCCGTCGCTTCGACGACGTCCTCGACGAGGTCAAGGGCTTCTTCGAGGTGCACCGCGCGCTCGGCACGCACCCGGGCGGCATCCACGTCGAGCTGACCGGCGACGACGTCACGGAGTGCGTGGGCGGCGGCGACGAGATCTTCGTCGACGACCTGCACCAGCGCTACGAGACGGCGTGCGACCCGCGGCTGAACCGCAGCCAGTCGCTCGACCTGGCCTTCCTGGTCGCGGAGATGTACCGCAAGAGCTGATCCGGCCCGACCCGCACGCCCCGAGGGCGGACCCTCCGACCGGAGGATCCGCCCTCGACGGCGTCTGTAATGCTGCCGCCATGACCTTCACCGACCTGCGCAGCGATACCGTCACCAAGCCCGGCCCCGCGATGCGCGCGGCGATGGCCGCCGCCGAGGTGGGCGACGACGTCTACGCCGAGGACCCGACCGTCCGGGCCTTGGAGGAGTACGTCGCCGACCTGTTCGGGCAGCCGTTCGCGCTGTTCACGCCGACCGGCGTGATGGCCAACCAGCTGGCCGTACGGCTGGCCGTCCCGGCGGGCGGCGAGCTGGTCCTGGACGCCGACGCGCACATCGTCGCGCACGAGGACGGCGCGGCGTCGGCGCAGGGCGGCGTCCAGACCCGGACCACGCTCAGCCCGCGCGGCCTGCTCGACCCGGCCGACCTGGCCCGGTTGATCCGGGTCGGCAACCCGTACACGGTCGGCACCGACCTGGTCGCGGTCGAGCAGACGCACAACCGGGGCGGCGGCTCGGTGTACCCGCTGGAGCAGCTGACCGCGATCCGCGAGCTGGTGAGCGGATACGGCCTGCCGCTGCACTGCGACGGCGCGCGGATCTGGAACGCGCACGTGGCCACCGGCACCCCGCTGCGCGGTTATGGGGCGCTGTTCGACTCGCTCAGCGTGTGTCTGTCCAAGGGGCTCGGCGCGCCGGCCGGGTCGGTGCTGATGCTGCCCGCGGAGTACGAGGCCGAGGCGCGGCGGATGCGGCACCGGATGGGCGGCGGCATGCGCCAGGCGGGCATTCTCGCGGCGGGCGGACGGTATGCCGTGGAGCACCACGTCGAGCGGCTGGCCGAGGACCACGAGCACGCGCGGGAGCTGGCCGTGCTGCTGCGCGACGCGGGCTTCGCGGTGGCCGACCCGGAGACCAACATCGTGCTGGTCGAGCTGGGGGAGCGGCAGCCGGACGCGGCCACGATCGCCGAGCGCTGCCGGGCGGCGGGGGTGCTGGTGTCGGCGTTCGGGCCGAGGCTGGTGCGCCTGGTCACCCACATGGACGTGGACGCCGCCGGTTGTGCGCGCGCCGCGACGGCGATCGTGCAGGCGGCGAAGGGCTGATCAGGCGGCGGAGTGCCGGCGCAGCGGGACCACGTTGTCGGGCAGGGTCGCGGCAGAGGCGGCGACGACGGTCGGCATCGGCAGCGCGACGGGCTCGACGGTCGGGGTGGTGCTCTCGCACGCGGTCGCGCAGGTGTCCGCCTCGCCGCACAGCTCGCGCCGCCGGCGTCGGGACTCGTCGCGGGGCAACATCGCGGTGATGCTCTTGACGCACCGGCCGCAGTCGGTGCCCGCGCCGCCGCAGGACTGGGCGATTTCGCGCATGGTGCGGGCGCCGTCGGCTATCCGGTCGTTGACCTGACGGTCGGTGACACCGAAGCACATGCAGACGTACACGGAGATTTCCCCCCAGCGGCGAGGTTACTTAGGTAAGGGTAACCTCAGGGTTCGCCGGGGGGAATACCGGGTGATCGGTGACACAAGCCCCGATCACCCGTGCGCTTGCGGCCGGGGCCCGGTCGGCTCGCGCTCGGCGCTCGGCCGGCTCCCGGTCAGCTCTCGTTCGGCTGCTTGAGCAGGCCCGCGATGTAGAGCTGCTCGCCCACCTCGGAGAGCAGGCCGAGCTGCGTCTCCAGGTAGTCGACGTGCTCTTCCTCGTCGGCCAGGATCTCCTCGAAGATGTTGGCCGACGTCACGTCGCCCTTCTCGCGCATCAGCGGGATCCCGCGCCGCAGCCGCTCCACGGCCTCCATCTCCACCGCCAGGTCGGCGCGGAACATCTCCTCCAGGTTCTGGCCGATCCGCAGCGCGTTCAGGCGCTGGTAGTTCGGCAGGCCCTCCAGCATCAGGATGCGGTCGGTGAGCCGTTCGGCGTGCTTCATCTCGTCGATCGACTCGTGGCGGGTCCAGGCCGCGAGCTTGATGTAGCCCCGGTGCTCCTGCATCTTCGCGTGCAGGAAGTACTGGTTGATCGCGGTGAGTTCCGCCGTGAGCTGTTCGTTCAGGAGCTCGATGATCTGCGGGTCACTGTGCATCGCGACGCACCTTCCGGTGTGGGACGGGCTGTGAACATGGGAGACGTGGGGGAACCCCGGGCACACGTGGGGCAGGAGTTCCTCCGAATCCTGTCACTTTTGGTAGCACTTCCGCCACGAAGGGCAGCCTTGCCTTCCAATGTCGAACATGTCCCGCCGCGCGCCGCCTGCCCGCCCGTCCCGGGCGGCGCCGGAAAACGGGTCGGTCCGCGGCTTCGGCGCCGGCAGGGGCGGTCGAGAGTCGGTCGGGGCGTCTGGGACCATGTGAGGTATGGGGCATACGGAAGCGGCACAAGGTGGGACCGAGGCTCCGGATCGCGATCCGCGACTTCCGCCGGGCCAACGGATCCAGCGCGGCTGGCCCGTTCTGCACTACGGACCCGTCCCGCGGTTCAAGCCCGAGATCTGGGACTTCCGCGTCTTCGGCGCGACCGCCTCGGGGGAGAAGCACTGCTGGAACCACGACGAGTTCTCGGCGCTGCCGCACGAGACCGTGGTCGCCGACTTCCACTGTGTGACCAAGTTCAGCATGCTGGGCAACGAGTGGACCGGGCTGACCATAGCCAAGCTGATGGAGATCGCCCCGCCCGCGCCGGAGGTCACCCACGCGATGGTGTGGGCGGAGTACGGCTTCAGCTCGAACCTGCGCATGTTCGACTTCGCGAGCGACCAGACGATCCTGGCCACCCACCACAACGGCGAGCCGCTGACCGCCGAGCACGGCTTCCCGGTCCGGCTGATCGTGCCGCACCTGTACGCCTGGAAGGGCCCCAAGTGGGTGCGCGGGATCGAATACATGGTCGCCGACAAGCGCGGCTTCTGGGAGGAGCGGGGCTACCACAACATCGGTGACCCGTGGCAGGAGCAGCGCTACTCCTACCAGGAGGAGACCGGCCAGGGCCCCGCGCTGACCTGAGCCGCGCCCGCCCGGACCCCGAGCACGCCCGAAGGCCCCGCCCGACGCGAGTCGGAGCGGGGCCTTCGTCCTTCGTACGGGTCGCCCCGCCGGACAGGACCTAGAAGTTCGAGATGAAGACCTCGCTGTTGCGCTTGACCATCGAGCCGGCCGCCGGATCCTGCTTGCCCACGTTGGCGGGGATCAGCGGGATCATCCGGTTGTTGACCCGCAACCCCGCGGCCTGGAGCGCGCGGCCCGCGTCGTCCGGGTTCATCCCCGTCACCGGCGGCACCTGGACCAGGTCCGGACCCTTGGACAGCACCACCACGATCTTCGTGCCGTACTGCACGTTGGTGTTGACGCCCGGCACGAACGACATGATCCGACCCTGCGGCACGGTGTCCGAGAACTGCGGAGTCGGGTCCGCCTCGACGGTGACCCCGGTCGTGGGCTGGAACCGGGCCTTGGCCTCGTCCAGGCTCAGTCCGGTCAGGTCCGGCACCACGGTGTCCGGGCCCCGGCTGACCGTCAGGGCGACCACGCTGTCCCGCTGCAACTGCTCGCCGGCCGCCGGCGTGCTGCCCACCACCGTGCCCGGCGGCTTGGGGCTGGCCACCTTGGTCTCGGTGCCCGGCTTGAGCGCGGCGTCGGCGAGTGCCTTCTTCGCGTCCTCCAGCTTGAGGTTCGCCAGCGCCGGCACCAGGTGCCGCTCCGGGCCCTTGGACAGCTTGACCTTGACGGTCGATCCGCTCGTCACGTTCTTGCCGGGGGCCGGGTCGGTGGAGATCACCGAGCCCTTGGCGACGATCTCGTTGAACTCGCCGTCGCCGACGTACTGCACCTTGAGGCCGGCGTTCTTGATGCGCTTCTCCGCGTCGGCCTGGGTCATGTTCAACACCCCGGGCACATCCGCGTAGCGGCCCGAGCCGTACCACCACGCGCCGCCGCCGATCGCGGCCGCCACGAGCAGCACGACCGCCAGCACGAGCATGCCCCGCGACGGCCCGCGCCGGCGCCGTCGGCCGGGCAGCGCCGGCTGGTGGGGGTACCCGCCGCCGGTGGCCTGGGCCGGCACGCCCGGGGCGGCGGCCGGCGCGTAGACCTGGTGCTCCTCGGAGTAGGGCTCCTCGTAGCCCCCGCCGTAGCGCGCCTGCTCGTCGTCCATCGAGTCGACGCTCAATCCGAGCGGCGCCAGATGCGGCGGCAGCATCACCTCGCCCGCCCGGAACACGCTGGTGGCGTTGTCGTTGATCGGCTCGGGCGGCGGCGGCAGGCGCAGCGCCGCGCCGAAGTCCAACTCCGCGTCGGGCATCGCGTGCCGGGTCCGGCGGACCAGACCGAGCAGCTCCTCCGCGTCGCCGGGCCGCTGCTCCGGGTCGCGCACGGTGGCCGTGCGCACCAGCGTGTCCAGCGTGGTGGACAGGCCCGGCACCGCGTGCGAGGGCGGCGGCACGTCGGCGTGCACGTGCTTGTAGATGACCTCGACCGCGGTCGCGCCGTGGTGCGGCTGACGGCCGGTCAGCATCTCGTAGAGCACCACGCCCGCCGCGTACACGTCGGAGCGCGGAGTGGACTCGCCGCGCTCGACCTGCTCGGGCGCGAGGTAGGCGACCGTGCCGACCAGGACCTTGCCGGTCGCCGCGGTCGCGGTCGTGGTGGTCGCGCGGGCCAGCCCGAAGTCGCCGAGCTTGATCCCGCCGTCGTCGGAGATCAGTACGTTCTCCGGCTTGACGTCGCGGTGCACGAAGCCCGCCCGGTGTGCGGCGGAGAGCGCGGCGAGCATCGGCTCCAGCACCCCGAACGCCTCGCGCGGGGTCATGTTGCCCAGGTCCTGCAGCAGTTCGCGCAGCGTGCGGCCCTCGACGTATTCCATCGCGAGGTAGGCGACGGTGCCGTCGGTGCCCTGGTCGAAGACGTTGACCACGTTGGGATGCGACAGCCGGGCGGCGGCCTTCGCCTCCAGGATGAAGCGGCGGGTGGACTCGGGGTCCTGGGCGAGCCCGGCGTGCATCACCTTGAGGGCGACGACGCGATCGAGTCGAGTGTCGAGCGCCCGGTACACCGTGGCCATGCCACCTGCGGCAACTCGGGCATCGACCCGGTATCGACCGTCGAGCAGCCGCCCGACGAGCGGATCATTCAAGGTCGTGTCCATGTTCAGGAGTGTAGGGTCCACTGCCTCGTGGACGCCGACGGTCTTCCCCATGGTTCCCCCGTCGCCGGGCCGACGCGGCGCACGGGCCGGTACGGCTCAGAAGGCGGGATGTTCGGGGCTTGCGTCCAGCATGCCGGCCATGGGTGACGACGCGTGCGCGTGGTGCCGCATCGGGATGCGCCCGGCGCGGTACGCGAGTCGGCCCGCCTCCACCGCGTGCCGCATCGCCTCGGCCATCAGCAGCGGCGACTGCGCCCGGGTGACCGCGGTCGCCAGCATCACCGCGTCGCAGCCCAGCTCCATCGCGAGCGCCGCGTCGGACGCGGTGCCCAGACCCGCGTCGAGCACCACCGGGACGCCGGCCTGCTCGGTGATCAGCCGGATGTTGTGCGGATTGCGGATGCCCAGACCCGAGCCGATCGGCGACCCCAGCGGCATCACCGCCACACAGCCCACCTGTTCGAGCCGGCGTGCGAGCACCGGGTCGTCGTTGGTGTACGCGAGCACCCGGAAGCCGTCGTCGACGAGCCGCTCGGCGGCGTCCACCAGTTCGACCCCGTCCGGCAACAACGTGCGCTCGTCGGCCACGACTTCGAGCTTGACCCAGTCGGTCTCCAGCGCCTCCCGGGCCAGCCGCGCGGTGAGCACCGCCTCGCCCGAGGTGAAGCACCCGGCGGTGTTCGGCAACACCCGGATGCCAAGGCGGCGCAGCACGTCGAGCACCGAGCCCGCGGTCCCCGGGTCCACCCGGCGCATCGCCACCGTGGTGATCTCGGTGCCGGACGCGATCAGCGCCTGCTCCAGCACCTCCAGGCTCGGCGCACCACCCGTTCCGGTGATCAACCGCGACGTGAAGGACTCCCCGCCGATTACCAGCTTGTCGTCGGCCATCGTGGTCACCCTCCCTGCACTGCGGTCAGCACCTCGACGCGGCTGCCCGCGTCGAGCACGGTCTCGGCCCACGCGCCGCGCGGCACCACGGCCTCGTCGACCGCGACCGCCACACCCTTGGCGGCGGTGGTCAGCGTGGCCACCAGGTCGGCCACGGTGGTGCCGGTCGCCACATCGCGCCGGTCGCCGTTGACGGAGACCTCGATGCTCCCGATGTCGTCGATGTCGGTCATGCCATCACCTTCCGGGCGGCGCTCGTCGTGAAACGGTCGGGCCCGAAGGGCGCGATGAGGTCGGGGGTGGTGCCGTGCGCGAGCACGTCGGCCACGGTGTCGGCGGTGATCGGGGTGAGCAGGATGCCGTGCCGGTAGTGGCCGGTGGCCACCACCAGACCGGCCAGCGCGGAGCGACCCAGGATCGGCGCGTTGTCCGGGCTGCCCGGACGCAGTCCCGCGAGCGTCTCGACCAGCGGCAACTCGGTCACGCCGGGGACGAGTTCGTGCGCGTCGCGGAGCAGTTCGTAGACCCCGCCCGCGGTGACCTCGGTGTCGAATCCGAGGTCGTGCTCGGTGGCGCCGATCACCAGTTCGCCGTCCACGCGCGGGACCAGGTACATGCTGCCGCCCTTGACCACGCCCCGGATGTTGCGGGACAGCAGCGGGCGCAGTGCCGGCGGCAC
Source organism: Embleya australiensis (assembly GCF_051903075.1). Lineage (NCBI taxonomy): Bacteria > Bacillati > Actinomycetota > Actinomycetes > Kitasatosporales > Streptomycetaceae > Embleya > Embleya australiensis. The sequence continues at coordinate 2,138,999 of NZ_CP182422.1, read as the reverse complement.
GGCCAGTCGCAGGATCTCGCCCTTGACCGGACGCACCGGGGGCACCACCTCGGGCGGCAGGCCCGGGATCCGCGCCGAGCGGCACCCGGCGGCGAGCAGCACCTGATCGGCGGTCAGTGCCCGCCCGTCGCGCAGCCGCACACCGTACGCGCGCTCGTTCGCGACCAGCACCCGTTCGACGCCCTCGCGCACGATCGTCACGCCCGCCCGCGCGCAGGCCGCGAGCAGCGCCGCGACCAGGGCGCGGTTGTCGATCTGGTGGTCGTCCTCGACGTACAGGCCGCCGGTGATCGCCGGGGACAACATGGGTTCGAGGCGGCGGCACTCGCGGCTGGTCAGCCGGTCCGAGCGCAGGCCGAGGCGTTCCTGGTAGGCGTGCAGGTCCTTGAGTACCGCCCGGTCGTCCGCGTCCAGCGCGACCGCGATCGTGCCGCACGCGCGGTACCCCGAGGGCAGCCCCGCGGCGTCGGCCAGCTCGGCGGCGAACTCCGGGTAGCGCCGGGCGGATTCGATGCTCAGCCGAAGCAGGCTCTCCTCGCCGTACTGGAGTTCGGAGACGGGTGTGAGCATGCCCGCCGCGGCGTGCGAGGCGCCGGTGCCGGGGGCGGGGTCGACCACGGTGACCGCGAGGCCGTGCCGGGTGCGGGTGCGCCAGGCGATCGACAGTCCGACGACGCCCGCGCCGACGACCACGACGTCGACGCCCGGGGGGCCGGCCGTGCCGGTGTTGGACATGATGAGCAGAACTCCCTTCGCCGGTATGACCCGGATCAGGTTCGGACGGTCGGGGGCTCGCAGCCCCCCTCTCAGCCCGGTCTCACCGGGCTCCCGTGACCTCTCCACACTACGACACGTCCCGGACGCCATCCGGGGCGCCCGAGTGGCACCCGCCGATCTCCTTGACTGAGTCAAGACCCTGCTCGTCGGCGACCCGGGCGCGCGTCATAGGCTGCCCCGCATGGACAACGTGCTCGTCGTGGGTGCCGGCATGGCCGGCCTGCAAACCGTGGTGGCGCTGCGGGAACAGGGGTACGCCGGGCGCGTCACCCTGCTCGGCGCCGAGGCGCACGCGCCGTACGACCGCCCGCCGCTGTCGAAGGAGGTCCTGGCCGGCAAGACCGACGACACCTCCTTCGAGGCGGACTGGGCCGCGCTCGACACCGAGGTGCTGTTCGGCCGCACCGCCACGGGGCTGCGCGAGGGTGTGGTGGACACCGACGCGGGACCGATCGCCTACGACCGCCTGGTGATCGCCACCGGATCGCGCGTGCTGCACCTGCCCGGCGCCGCCGAGGTGCCCGGCGTGCATGTGCTGCGCACCATCGACGACGCCCGCGCGCTGCGCACCGCGCTCGTGCCCGGCGCGCACGTGGTGATCGTCGGCGCGGGCTGGATCGGCGCCGAGGTGGCCACCGCCGCGGCCGCCGCCGGCTGCCCGACCACCGTGGTCGAGGCGCTGCACGCCCCGCTGGCCGGGCCCTTCCCCGACGCGATCGGCGAGCGCTTCGTGCCCTGGTACGCCGAGGCCGGCGTGGAACTGCTGCTCGGCGCGCGGGTGGATCGCCTGGAGCCGGGCGCGGTACACCTGACCGACGGCCGCCGGCTGCGCGCCGACGCGATCGTGGTCGGCATCGGCGTGCGCCCGGCCACCGACTGGCTGGCGGGGTCCGCGGTCGCCCGCAACGCGCAGGGCTTCGTCGAGGTGGACCAGTACCTGGCCACCTCGATGCCCGGGGTCCACGCCGTCGGCGACTGCGTCGAGTTCCCGTCCGCCCGTTACGGCACCCGGATGCACGTCGAGCACTGGGACAACGCGCTCCAGGCACCGCGCGTGCTCGTGGCCAACCTGCTCGGCGGCGAGCAGGCCTACGACCCGGTCCCGTACTTCTGGTCCGACCAGTTCGGCCGCATGGTGCAGTACGTCGGCCGGCACGGCGAAGGCGACGAACTGGTGTTCCGCGACGCCGGCGAGGACGGCAAGTGGTCCGCGGGCTGGTTCGCCGGCGACCGGCTCGTGGCGCTGCTCGCGGTGGCCCGTCCGCGCGACCTCGCCCAGGGCCGCAAGCTCGTGCAGCTGGCCACCCCGGTGGACCGGGAACGCTTCGCCGACCCGGAGAACCCGCTCAAGTCGACGGCCCGGTGACCGGCGCCGGCAAGCGGGACCGGCCGCGGAACCTAGACTTGGCCGGATGAGCGAGATCGACCCGAAAATCGAAGCCCTCGTCCCCGCCTGGGTGACCCTCCCCGAGATCGCCGAGATCCTCGGTGTGGACATCCTCAAGGTCCGGCAGCAGCTCAAGGAGCGCAAGTTCCTCGCGGTGCGCCGCGGCGAGCACCGGGCGCTGCAGGTGCCCGCCGACTTCTTCCAGGACGGCAACATCGTCAAGGGCCTCGTCGGCACGCTGACCCTGCTCGCCGACTCGAACTTCTCCGACGAGGAGGCGCTCGAGTGGCTGTTCACCGCCGACGACACGCTGCCGGGCACGCCGGTACAGGCGCTGCAGGAGAACCGGATGACCGAGGTGCGGCGACGCGCCCAGGCGCTGGCGATCTGAGGCCGGGCCGATGACGAGCCGTCAGGAACGGTTGGCCGACGCACGCCTGTACCTGTGCACCGACGCGCGGGAGCGGCAGGGCGACCTGCCCGCGTTCCTGGACGCGGTGCTCGGCGCGGGCGTGGACATCGTGCAGTTGCGGCAGAAGGGCCTGGAGGCCCGACCGGAGCTGGAATACCTGGAGGTGTTCCGGGACGCCTGCCGCCGACACGGGAAGCTGCTCGCGGTCAACGACCGGGCCGACGTCGCGCACACGATCGGCCCCGACGTGCTGCACCTGGGACAGGACGACCTGCCGGTCCCCGCGGCCCGGGCGATCATCGGCGGCGACGTGCTGATCGGGCGCTCCACGCACGCCGAGGCCGAGGTGGACGCGGCGCTCGTGGAGCCGGGGGTGGACTACTTCTGCACCGGACCGGTGTGGCCGACCCCGACCAAGCCCGGCCGACCCGCGCCGGGCCTGGACCTGGTGCGGTACACCGCCGCGCTGCGCCCGACCCGGCCGTGGTTCGCGATCGGCGGCATCGACCTGACCAACCTCGACCGGGTGCTGGCCGCCGGGGCGACCCGGGTCGTGGTGGTCCGGGCGATCACCGAGGCCGCGGACCCGGCCGAGGCGACGGCCCGGTTCGTCGAACGGCTGACCTCGGGCTGACCCCGGACCGACCCCGGACCGACCGACCGCGCCCGAGCGGCGGTGTACGCGGTTCGGGTGTCGTTCGGCGCGTACGTCCGCGGGCTCGGCTCGGTGCGGCGGGTGGGCCGGCACGATGCGGGACATGTCCGGTGCCCAGCGGCGCAATCTGATCGTCGTCACGGTGCTCGCGCTCGTCGCGGCACTCGCGTTGGTCTTCGCGCTCACACGCGGCGACGGCGACGGGTCGCGTCCCGGCGCCGGGGCGACCCGGACGCCGGCGGCGTCCACCGCGGCCGGCACGTCCGTCGGCACCGCGTCGGTGTCGCGCCGCGGCGACACCGCGTCCGCGCGCCCCACCTGGGTGCCCGCCCGGATGCGTACCGTCGCCGCCGGCGACCTGCCCGCCGAGGCCCGCGAGACGCTGGCCCTGATCGCGGCCGGCGGCCCGTTCCCGTACCCCCGCGACGGCATCGTCTTCGGCAACCGGGAGAAGCTGCTCCCCGGCAGACCCGACGGCTACTACCGCGAGTACACGGTCCGCACCCCCGGGTCCGCCGATCGCGGCGCACGGCGGATCGTCACCGGAAAGAACACCGAGCGCTTCTACAGCGACGACCACTACGCGAGCTTCGCGGCCGTCCTGCCCTGACCCGCGACGCGGTGTGCGCCGATCGGGTGGTTGGGCTCGCGGATGGCGCATTCCGGCCGAGTCGGATCGATCCGGCGGCCAGACTGCCGAGATGGACACACCCGACGTCTCCTTCCGTCCGGGGTCCGCAGAGGATGCCCGCGCCCACGACTTGCCGCACCCCGCGACGACGCCCGGCCTGACCCGGATCCCGAGCCCTCGGCTCGCGGTCGGCGCCCCCGGGACGCCGGCGCCGCGCCCGAGCGCGACACCGGACAACGGGGGCGCGCTGCTGTTCCCGCTGCTCGTCCTCGTCGCCGTGATCGGCGGGATCTACCTGGTCGGCCGCAATCCGCCGCAGGCGCTGTCCGAGGACGGGGACGAGCACGCCACACACCCGCACAGGGGACGGATCGCCGAGCCCGAACACCACCGACCCGCGGCCCTCGGCACACCGTTCGCGCTCGCTCCGGACACCCCGGCCCGCCCGCTCCTAGACGCTGCGCACCGTGGCGGCGTCGACCAGCTCGCGCAGCACTTCGCGCGCGTCCTCGGCGATCGGCGCGGCGGCCAGGGCGGTCAGGGCCCGCGCGGTCAGGTCGGTGATCATCGTCTCGACGTCGGCGAGCGCGCCGGTGTCCTCGATCACCGCGCGCAGTTCCTTGACCCCGGTGTCGCTCAGCGCCGGATCGCCGACCAGCGCGGTGAGCACCTCGCTCTGGGCGGTGTCGGCCCGCTCGCCGGCCAGCGCGAGCAGCACGGTCCGCTTGCCCTCGCGCAGGTCGTCCCCGGCGGGCTTGCCGGTCCGCTCGGGGTCGCCGAAGACGCCGAGCACGTCGTCGCGCAGCTGGAAGGCCTCGCCGAGGGGCAGCCCGTAGGCGGAGTAGGCGGCGAGGGCGGCCGGGTCGGCGCCGGCCAGGGCGGCCCCCACGTGCAGGGGGCGCTCGATCGTGTACTTGGCGGACTTGAACCGCATCACCCGTCGTGATCGCTCGACCGAGCCGCCGCCCATCGCCTGCTCCAGCACGTCGAGATACTGGCCCGCCATCACCTCGGTGCGCATCACGTCGAACAGCGGCTTGGCCGCGCGCAGCGCCCGGTCGTCCACCCCGCTGGCACCGAACATCTCGTCGCACCAGGACAGGCACAGGTCGCCGAGCAGGATCGCCGCCGCCGAGCCGAACGACTCGCCCGAGCCCGTCCAGCCGCTCTCCCCGTGCAGCCCCTCGAACCGGCGGTGCACGGCCGGCTTGCCGCGCCGGGTGTCGCTGCTGTCCATCAGGTCGTCGTGGATCAGCGCGCTGGCCTGGAGCAGCTCCAGCGCGGTGGCCGCCCGCACGATGGCCTCGTCCGCCTGTCCCGGACCGGCGATCCCGCGCCACCCCCAGTAGCAAAAGCCCGGGCGCAGCCGCTTGCCGCCGTCGAGCACGAAGTCGTTCAGCGCCGCGGTGACCGGGACCATGCCCTCGCCCACGTCGGCGAGCACCCGCGCCTGTCGGTCCATGAACTCGCCCAGCGCGGCATTGATCCGCTGCCGGAGGCCGCCCCGGTCCAGGGGGTGTACGGGGAAGGATTCGGCAGCCATGGAGTCTTCCGTCGAAGGCGGGGAAACGAACAGGAAATACGGGGCAGCCTAACTTGCGCCGGGTGCGAGTCCCCTGGTCACCCGCCGCCGAGCCCGGCGCGCCCGGTCGTCTCGCGGAGTGGAAGGTCTACCTCGCTTCGCGGAACGCCCGATAACCTGCCTGCATGTCTCTCGGTGCGGCAGCCACCCGAATCAGTCGAACTCCGGCCATTCGCGATCTCCTCGCGGACGGCACCCGGTCCTTCTCCTTCGAGTTCATGCCCCCACGCACGGAGGCGGGCACCCGCACCCTGTGGGAGGCCATCCGCCGCGTTGAGGCACTGGCGCCGACCTTCGTCTCGGTCACCTACGGCGCGGGCGGCTCCAGCCGGGGCCTGACCGTCGACACGACCGAGCGGATCGCCACCGAGACCACGCTCACCCCCGTGGGGCACCTCACCGCGGTCGGCCACTCGCGCGCCGAGCTGCGCAACATCATCGGGCAGTACGCCAACGCGGGCGTGCGCAACGTGCTCGCGCTGCGCGGCGACCCGCCGGGCGACCCGAAGGGCGAGTGGATCGCCCACCCCGACGGCTTCACCTACGCCGTCGAGCTGGTGGAGCTGCTGCGCGCGTCCGGCGACTTCTGCGTGGGCATCGCCGCGTTCCCGGAGATGCACCCGCGTTCGAACAACTGGGACGAGGACATCCGGCACTTCGTGGCCAAGTGCCGTGCGGGCGCCGACTACGCGATCACCCAGATGTTCTTCGACGTCGAGGACTACCTGCGCCTGCGCGACCGGGTCGCGGCGGCCGGGTGCGACATCCCGATCATCCCCGAGGTGATGCCGGTGACCAGCCCGACCACGCTGGTGCGGGCCGGCGAGCTGAGCGGCTGCTCGGTGCCGGCCGACCTGTCGGCGGCGGTCGAGGCGGCGGGCGACGACCGGGCGGCGGTGCGCACGATCGGGGTGGAATACGCCACCCGGATGTCCGAGCGGCTGCTCGCCGAGGGCGCGCCGGGCCTGCACTTCATCACCTTGAACCGGTCGACCGCGACCACCGAGATCTACCAGAACCTCGGGCTGGACAGGGAAGCCGGCGCGGCGCGGGGCGCCGGCTCGACCGAAGTCGGCTGACACGCTTTCGTCCCGACGGCTGGTTCACCCTCTAGGGTGAGGCCACGAACCGGTAACGGAGGGATCGACCGTGCAGTTCGGCCTGGTGGTGCTCTACATCCTGTTCGTGCCGATCGGACTGTGGCTGCTGACCGAGGTGTTGTGGCAACACGGCGCCCCGTTCCGCTACCGCGTGCTGGCCTTCGTCGGCTTCGTCGGCGTGGCCGCCGGTGTCGGCATCAAGAACCCGGTGGTGGTCGGCATCGGCGCGTTCTGCTTCGCGGTCGGTCAGTTCCTGACCACGCGCTACGTGCGCAAGGCGTACCACCACGGCTGGACGGTCAGCGGTCGCCGCCCGAAGGGCCGCCGGGCCAAGGCCCGCTGAACCCGGCCGCATACCGCGAGCCGCGCCCTACGCGCGCCCGATCAGCTCCGCCACCAGCGCCGCCGACATGCCGACCCGGGGCAGCCCGCCGCCCGGATGGGCACTCGCGCCGACCGAGAACAGACCCGGTACGGCCGACCGGTTCGGCACCCGGCGCGGCGCGCTGCGCGGCCCGTCGGCGCCCGCGCCCGGCACCGCGCCGCCCGGGGCACCGGTGGCCGCCGCCACGTCGGCCGGGGTGCGCAACTCCGACCACAGGACCCGGTCGCGCACGTCGAGGCCGCGCCGGGCCATCAGGTCGAGCAGGGTCGTGGGGTAGGCGTCCCGGACGGCGGCCAAGGCCCAGTCCACGATGCCGTGCGGCGGCACGCGCAGCTGTACCGTCCACGCGCTGTGCCCCTCGGGGGCCAGCGTCGGGTCGTCGGGGGCGAGCACGCACACCGTCGGATCGTTCGGCGGCGCGGGGCGTCGGGCGAACAGCGCGTCCGGCTCCCGGCCCGGATCGTCCGCGAACAGATAGGTGCGGTGCGGCGTCCCGGGGGTGTGCCCGCGCAGCGCGAGATGCAGTTCGAGCGTCGCGGAAGCGGCCGGCACCCGCCGCGCCCCGGCGGCCCCCGGGCCGGACAACAGCCCGGCCGCGTGCGGGTCGGTGGGCAGGTCGGTGATCACGATGTCGGCGGCCAGGCGCCCGCCGTCGGACAGGCGCACCCCGCCGACCCGGTCACCCTCGCGCTCGATCGCGACGACCTCGGTGTCGGTGCGCACCTTCACCTTCCGCTGCAGGCAGCGCGCGTGCAGTGCCTCGGTCATCCGGTGCAGGCCGCCGCGCACCCACCACACCCCGAAGGTCTCCTCCAGGTAGGGCAGCGTGGCCAGCGTCGCGGGCGCCTTGCCCGGATGGCAGCCCGCCTCGGCGGCGAAGCGCTCCAGGTGGGCGCGCAGCCGAGGATCGCTCAGCGTGGCCCGGCCGAGCGAGCGCAACGAGCGCCACGGGGCGGTGACGCGCAGGTCGGCCCGCCCGCTCCCGGCACTGCGCAGCCGCTCGGCCCGCCGGGCCGGGTCGGCCAGCAGCGGCGCCTCGATGAAGCTCTTCCGGGTGACCCCCCACATCTCGCCGGCCCGGTGCAGCAGCCGCTGCCAGTCGTCGCCCGCGCCCGCCCCGAAGCCCGTCTCGAACGCGTCGTGGGTCCCGGACCGGGAGGCGTTGGGGAGGTCGACGACGGTACGCGCCCCGGTCGCGGCGGCGAACGACTCGCGGGTGGGAGAGGCGAGCGGGACCAGGTCCACCACGTCCTCGATCGCCGCGCCGGTCTTGAGGAACAGGTCGCGGTAGACGGCCGGCAGCGTGAGCAGCCCGGGGCCGGTGGTGAAGGTGAAGCCGTCGCGGACAATCGACCCGGAGGCGCCGCCGGTCGAGGACGATCGTTCGCAGATCGTCACCTCGTGCCGAAGCGTGGCCAGCCGAGCGGCCACCGCCAATCCACCGATACCTGCGCCGACGATCACAATGCGAGCCACGTCGGTAGAGCGTATATGCGGAAGCGGGGGACCAGGCCCGCCCCCCGGGCCTGGTCCCCCGCTCCGTCCCGCGACCGCTCCCCACGGTCTACGGGCCCACCCCCCAGCGGGTCACGATTGGTAAGACTCGCGACCCCCGTCCAGGGTTGTACGCGCGGGGAAGATTTCTTTCCCCGGATCCGCGGTGCCCCGAAAACGATGATCGACGGGGGATATGGGCGCCGGTACTCGGTGTGTTTCTGAGTATCCGTACGGATGCCGCGCCTCCGTGCCGACCGCCAGAGTTGTCGGCACGGGGAAAGCCCAGGGGGAACCTCGGGGAGTGCCGTTCGAGGGGGACGGCGGAGGCGAGCGACGACATCGGGACCGGCGACACGGGGCGACGGAACGGATGGACGGGGACGACGGCCGCGGGGGGCGGCGGGTCGTTCGGAGCGGTGGTCCGGTCGTGGGGACGGCGGACCACCGCTTTTCGCGGTGCGCGGCCCGGCTCGCCCGTGCCGGCCGGCCCCGGTTCGAGCGCGTCGGGCGGCCGGGTCAGCCGGTGACCACCGCGACCAGGCGGGTGCCCGGGGCGAACACGCCGCGCTCGGCGAGGGCGAACAGCCCGAACAACATCTTGCCGACGTAGACCGGCTCGGGCGCGAAGCCGTGTCGGGCCGCGAAGTCGGCGAGGAAGGTGTCCAGTTCCGGGCCGCGCCGGGCGTAGCCGCCGTGGTGGAAGTCGTTCTCCACGTGCCAGTTGTCGGTCGGCGCGCCGTAGGTGCGGCGCTGGAGGTCGGCCACCTCGTCGGCGAGGAAGCCGCCCCTGAGCGCCGCGAAGCCGATCGCGCGCCGCCCGGCGGGCAGCCCCGCCGCGATCCCGGCCAGTGTGCCGCCGGTGCCCACCGCGACGCAGACCGTGTCGACGTCGTCGCCGAGTTCGGCGGGCAACTCCGCGCATCCGCGCACGGCGGCCTCGTTGCTGCCGCCTTCGGGCAGTACGTACGCGGGCCCGTGTGCGGCGAGCAGTCGCTCCAGCACCGGTGGCGTGTGCTTGGCCCGGTAGGTGGCGCGGTCCACGAACACCAGCCGCATGCCGCGTTCGGCCGCGAAGGCGAGCGACGGGTTGAGCGGGCGGTCGGCGAGCTCCTCGCCGCGCACCACGCCGACGGTGGCCAGGCCGAGCGCGCGGCCGGCGGCGGCGGTGGCCCGGAGGTGGTTCGAGTAGGCGCCGCCGAAGGTCAGCAGGGTGTGCTCGCCCCGCTCGCGGGCCGCCGCCAGGTTGTACTTCAGCTTGCGCCACTTGTTGCCCGGCACCTCGGGATGGATCAGGTCGTCCCGTTTGAGGCACAGGCGCAGGCCGAGGGTGGTCAGCCGGGGATCGGACAGCTCGCACAGCGGCGAGGGCAGACGTGGTCGCACCCGGGCAGGGTCGCACGTCGGCCGGCTCGGCGGCGGAATCGATGGCGGCGTCGGTGGTCGGAGTCGTTGGTGGGTCGGCTGTCGGAGTGGCCTGTCACGGTGGACGAGACGGGGGTTGTTCGACGCGAACGTGCTCGAACATCGATCGAACACGCCGGTTCGCCCGGTACTGCGGCAATGACGTTGACGTGGGTGGGGGAGCGAGCTTTACTGGCAAACGGGATCGAACTTTTGTTCGAGAGAAAAGTTCGACTCGAACGGCACGGGGCAAACGGATGGGCAGCCGGGGTCGCGGTGCGTGGGGAAGCGCATCGCGGCCCGGGCCTCGGCAGAGGAGGAGCCGTATGACGCGTCTGCACACCGATCCGGTGGAGGTGCTGCGCAGTGGTGGGGACCCCGCGCGGTTCCTGTGGCACGACCGGCTCTACGTGGTCCGGGAAGTGCTCGGCCACTGGGTCGAGACCGGCGAGTGGTGGCAGCACGCGCGTTCGCGGGCCGCCGTCGTGACGACGGGGGAGCGCGAGGTGTGGCGGGTGGAGGCCGGAGCCGGTCGCAGCGCGCCACTGGGTGTCTACGACCTCAGCCTGGACGCCGGCGCCGGGACCTGGACGCTGGCTCGGACCGCCGATTGAGGAGGTGACTCCGTGAGCGCAAGCGCGAGCGCGAGTGTGCGCACGAGTGTGAACCAGTCCGCCCACATACCCGAGCCGCCGCCGATCCGACGGGCGCCGGTGCGCTGGTCGTCCGCCCCGCGCGGTGCGCTCGACCTGCTGGCCCAGGCCCGGCGCGGGCTCACGGAGGCCGCCGTCAACCCCGACGCGGCGGAGCGCTACGCCACCGCCCACCTGGCCGCGCTGCGGGTGGCCGCGGCCGTGCTCGCCGCCCGGGCGCAGGCCGACGAGCAGCGTCCGGGCCGGCGTCGGCGGGCCCCGCGCAGCGCATGGGAGCTGCTGCCGAAGGTGGCGCCCGAGCTGGTCGAGTGGGCCGTCTTCTTCGCGTCCGGCGCCCGCAAGCGCGCCGCCGCCGAGGCGGGCCTGCCCGGCGCGGTCACCGGCCGCGAGGCCGACGACCTGATCCGCGACGTCGAGACCTTCTTCCGCCTGGTGGTGCGCCTGCTCGCACTGCCCCCGATCCCGGCCCCACCGCCCGTCGACTGAACGCCGTTCCTCGAACGCCCCGCCACCGAACCCCCACCCAAGAACCGGCACCACCCATGAACCGACCGAATCGATCGAACCGCCCCTTCGCCCACCTGCACGTCGCGTCGGGGCATTCGATGCGCTACGGCGTCTCGCACCCGAGCACCCTGATCGAGCGCGCGGTCGAACACGGCCTGGACACCCTCGCGCTGACCGACCGGGACGGGGTGTACGGCGCGGTCGCCTTCGCGCGCGGCTGCCTCGCGGCGGGCATCCGGCCGATTCTGGGCGCCGAGCTGGCAGTGCTGCCCGCCGAGCCGGATCCCGTCGCGCCGGGCCGGATCCGGCGCACCCCCGCGCGCGGCGGCGCGTTCACCGACCCCGGGCATCCCCGGGTCACCGTGCTCGCCCGGGGCAGGGCGGGCTGGGCCGCGCTGTGCCGGCTGATCAGCGACGCGCACCGGCGCGACCGGGCCAACCCGGTGACCACCTGGGAGGCGCTGGCCGCGACCGACGGCGCTGTGGTCGTACTGGCCGGACCCGACTCCGAGGTCGGCCGGGCGCTCGCCGCCGACCGGCCCGCGCTCGCCGAACGACTGCTCGCCCGGGCCCGCGCCGGCATGCCCGACGACGCCCTGTACCTCGAACTGGTATGCCACCTCGCGCCGCCGGGCCGCGCCGGATCCGCCGTCCACGCGGCCCGGATGCTCACCCTCGCCGACACCCACCGCGTGCCCGCCGTGCTCACCAACGCGGTGCGCTACGCCGACCGCGAGGACGCCGTGGTCGCCGACGTGCTCGACTCGGCCCGCCGCCTGGTCCCGCTCGGCCCGCACCACCTGGCCCGCACCGGCTCCGAGGCATACCTCAAGCCCACCCTCGACATGGTCGCCGTCGCCGCCGAGATCACCTGCCTGGCCGGCCGGGGCACCGCCGCCGCGCTGCTCGGCGCCGGCCGCGCGCTGGCCGACGAACTGGTCCTGGACCCGGCCCGGGACCTGGGCCTGGGCAGCGTGTTCTACCCCGAGCCGGAGGTGCTGGGCGTGCCCGCGAGCCGGGCCGGCGCCGAACTGCGCGCGCGGTGCGAGGCGGGCCTGGGGCTGCGCGGCATCGCCCCCACCACCGAGGCGCTGGGTCGCCTCGACGACGAGCTGGCGCTGATCGGCCGACTCGGCCTGCCGTCCTACTTCCTGACCGTGGCCGGCGTGGTCGACCTGATCCGGGACATGGGCGTGCGCTGCGCGGCCCGCGGCTCCGGCGCGGGCAGCCTGGTCAACCACCTGCTCGGCATCTCCGGCGTCGACCCGCTCCGATACGGCCTGCTGATGGAGCGTTTCGTCTCGGACCGGCGCACCGCGCTGCCCGACATCGACGTCGACGTGGAATCCGCCCGCCGTACCGACGTCTACCGGCGGATCATGGAGGTCTTCGGCCCGGAGCGCTGCGCCTGCGTGTCGATGGCCGAGACCTACCGCGCCCGGCACGCCATCCGCGACGTCGGCGCGGCGCTGGGCCTGGCCGCCGGCGAGATCGACGAACTGGCCAAGGCGTTCCCGCACATCCGCGCCCGCGACCTCGGCCCGGCCCTGCGCGACCTGCCCGAACTGCGCAACCACCGACTCGCCCGGGACGGCGGCTTCGACGGCCTGTTCGCGCTCGCCGCCCGGCTCGACGGCCTGCCCCGACACCTCGCCCTGCACCCGTGCGGCGTACTGCTGTCCAACCCCACCCTCCTCGACCGCACCCCCGTGGAGACCTCCGCGCAGGGCTTCCCGATGAGCCAGTTCGACAAGGAGGACGTCGAACACCTGGGACTGCTCAAGCTCGACGTGCTCGGGGTGCGGATGCAGTCCGCGATGGCGCACGCGGTGGCCGAGATCGAACGGGTCGACGGCGCCGCCCCCGACCTGGACACGATCGCGCACGACGACCGGGCCACGTTCGACCTGATCCGCTCCACGCGCACCCTCGGCTGCTTCCAGATCGAATCGCCCGGACAGCGCGAGCTGATCGGCAAGTTCGCTCCGGAGACGTTCGAGGACATCATCGTGGACATCTCGCTGTTCCGGCCCGGCCCGGTCAAGAGCGACATGGTCACCCCCTTCCTGGCCGCCCGCCAGGGTTGGACCGAGCCCTACTACATCCACGAGGACTTCCGCGAGGCGCTGGCGGAGACCTGCGGCGTGGTGGTCTTCCACGAACAGGTGATCCGGATCATCCACATCGCCACCGGGTGCGACCTCGCCCGCGCCGACGTGGCCCGCCGCGCGCTGGGCAGCCACGAGCGAAAACCCGCCGTCCGGGACTGGTTGTACGAACTCGCCGCGCACCGCGGCTACAGCCGGCCGGTGATCGACAAGATCTGGGACGTCCTGGAGGCATTCGCCTCGTTCGGCTTCTGCAAGGCGCACGCCGCCGCCTTCGCGCTGCCCACCTACCAGTCCGCCTGGCTCAAGACGCACCACACCGCCGCGTTTCTGGCCGGCGTGCTCACCCACGACCCCGGGATGTACCCCAAACGGCTGATCCTGGACGACGCGCGCCAGTTCGGCGTGCCGATCCTGGGCGTCGACGTCAACCGCTCCGACGACGTCTACCGGGTCGAACCCCTCCCCGAGGGGCCGCCCGGCATCCGGATCCCGCTGGCCGAGATCAAGGGCATCGGCGCCGACGAGGTCGCCCACGTGCTGGCACACCGCCCGTACACCTCCCTCGTCGACTTCCGGGCCCGCAGCGGCGCGTCCCGCCCGACCACCGAACGGCTGATCACCATCGGCGCGTTCGACGCCGTGCACCCGGCCCCGACCACCCGCCGCGACCTGCTCCTGCAACTCGCCGACCTGAACCGCCTCGGCCGGGCCGGCCGGGCCCGGGGCGGCCGACACCAGGAGGGCGCCGAACTCGACCTGGGCCTGGCCCCCGACATCCCGCCGGCCACCGGCCTGCCCGAGTTCACCGACGTGGAACGGGTGCGGGCCGAACTCGACGTGCTCGGCCTGGACGCCGGCCGCCACGTGCTCGACTTCCACGCGCCGTTCCTGGCCGACCTGGGCATCACCCGCGCCCGCGACCTGCTGAACCGGCGCAACCGCGCCGAACTGCTGGTCGCCGGGGTCAAGGTGGCCACCCAGACGCCGCCGATCCGCTCCGGCCGCCGGGTGATCTTCCTGACCCTGGACGATGCCACCGGACCGGTCGACACCACCTTCTTCGAGGACGCCCAGGACCCGTACGCGGCCACGCTGTTCCACTCCTGGCTGCTGGTGGTGCGCGGGGTGCTGCGCCGCACCGGACCGCGCGGCGTGTCGCTGCGGGCCACCGGCTGCTGGGAGTTGGGCGCGCTGCACGACGCCTGGAGCATCGGCGGCGTCCCGGCGGTGCACGAGCTGATGGCCCAGGCGCGACCGGCGCCCGCCGCGCCCGCCGAGCGCCGGGTCCTGGTGCACGCCAGCGGCTTCAAGGTCTCCCCGTACGCAGACCTGCGTCCCGCCGGCACCGCCGCCAAGCAGGCCCCGCGCAAGCTGTGGCACGCCAGCCCCGGGAGCGCGGGATGACCTCCGTACACGCTCTAAGGTGGAACCCGACCGGTTCCGGAGGAGGGTGTTCGTGTCCGACCAGACGCGCAGGCGCAGCTCGATGCGCACCGCCGTCGTGTGGCAGGTGCTGCGCGAGGCGTTGGACCGACGGGCCGAGGCGGCCGGGCGGGACGTCCTCGACGTGCTCGACACCGGCGGCGGCACCGGCAACCTCGCGGTGCCCATCGCCCGACTCGGACACCGGGTCACCGTCGTCGACCCCAGCCCCGACGCGCTCGCCGCGCTGGAGCGCCGGGCCGCCGAGGCCGGGGTCACCGACCTGGTCCGCGCCCTCCAGGGCGACACCCACGACCTGTTCGACGTGGTCGAGCCGGACGCCGCCGACGTGGTGTTGTGCCACGGCGTCCTCGAGGTGGTGGACGACCCCGCGGCCGACCTCGGCCGGATCGTCCGCGCGCTGCGCGCCGGCGGCACGCTCAGCCTGCTCGCGGCCAACCGCACCGGCGCGGTCCTGGCCCGCGCCCTCGCCGGGCACTTCGACCAGGCCCGCGACCTGCTCGCCGACCCCGAGGGCCGCTACGGCCCGGCCGACCCGATGCCGCGCCGGTTCACCGTCGCCGACCTCACCGCGCTGGTCGCCAAGGCCGGCCTGGAGGCGGGCCCGGTGCACGCGATCCGGGTCTTCGCCGACCTGGTCCCGGGCGTCCTGGTCGACGACCCGGGCTCGTTCGACGCCCTCCTCGACCTCGAACGCGCCGCGGCCGAACAGCCCGAGTACCGCGCCCTGGCCACCCAACTGCACCTGCTCGCGGGCAAGCCGGCGAACTAGGCCCGCTTCCCGCCCGGGGCCCGCTTTCCGCCCCGGCCGCGACGCCCGGACGGGCGGTGCCGGATGAGCACCGCCCGATCCGCGCCGCCGCAGGCGATCATGCACGTCGACATGGACGCCTTCTACGCGTCCGTCGAGATCCGCCGCGACCCGACACTGCGCGACACCCCCCTGGTGGTGGCCGGCCAGGGCCCGCGCGGGGTGGTGCTCTCCGCCACCTACGACGTGCGCGCGCTGGGCGTACACGCCGGCCAGGCCACCTCCCGGGCCCGCCGGCTCGCCCCGCACGCGCTCTTCCTCTCCCCGGAGTACGACGACTACGCCCGCGTCTCCGGCGGCGTCATGGAGGTGCTGCGCTCGATCACCCCGCGCGTGGAGCCACTGTCCCTGGACGAGGCGTTCCTCGACCTCGCGGGCGTCACCCGCCGCCTGGGCCCGCCGGAGATCGTGGGCGAGTCGATCCGCGCCCGGATCTTCGACGAGCAGGGCATCACCTGCTCGGTCGGCATCGCGGACACCAAGTTCACCGCCAAGCTGGCCGGCGCGCTGGCCAAACCCGACGGGCTCAGCGTGATCCGCCCCGAGGAGGTGGTGGACTTCCTGCACCCGCTCCCGGTGGACCGCCTGTGGGGCGTCGGCGAGCGCACCGGCGCGTTGTTGACCGATCTGGGCCTGACCACCATCGGTGATGTCGCCCACACTTCGGTCGAGACGCTGAGCCGCGCGCTCGGCGCCGCCGCGGGCCGCGGGCTGTACGAACTCGCCTGGGGACGGGACCGCCGGCCGGTGATCCCCTGGGAACCCGAACGCAGTATCGGCGCCGAGGAGACTTTCCCCACCGACGTGGACGACCCGGTGGCGATCCGCCGCACCCTGCTCGCCCTCGCGCACCGCACCGCGACCCGGCTGCGCCGGGCGAAGACGGCCGGGCGGACCGTCACGATCAAGATCCGGTTCGCCGACTTCAGCACCATCACCCGCAGCCGGACCCTGCGCGAGGCCACCGACGTGGGCCACGAGATCTACCACGTGGCCTGCCTGCTGCACGGCGCGCTGGGCCTGGAACGGGCCCGGCTGCGCCTGGTCGGGATCCGGGTGGAGGGCCTGGTCGGCGGCGGCTCTCCGCGCCAACTGGTGCTCGGCGAACGGGATCCGGGCCGGCGCGAGGTGGAGCGCGCGGCCGACGCGGTGCGCGGCCGATTCGGCGACTCGGCGCTCACCGCCGCCACCCTGCTCGGTCGCGGGCCCCGGACACGGGGTCCGCGAGGGCGCTGAACCGCCGCCCGCCGCCGACCCCGGGCACCCCGGCGAGCCGCCCACCCGGACCCACCCGGCCCCATCCCTCAGCGCGAACCCGCCCGGGCCGCATATCATCGAAGCCCTGACCGGGGGACATGAGCGTGCGTCGGGCAGGGCACAAGTGTGGGAAGGGGCGGGAATCGATGTGGTGAACCCTCACGCGGTGTCGGGCGTCGAGCCCGTGCCGAGGGTGGCTTTCACGACAGCGATTACCTGCCTATCCTGAAAGGGCCGCAAGGTCGCGTCGCGGCCGACGAAGGAGGACGCCGTGCCGCTCTCAGAGCACGAGCAGCGCATGCTTGAGCAGATGGAGCGAGCGCTCTACGCCGAAGATCCCAAATTCGCGACAGCGCTCGAAGCAGCCGGCATGCGCCGGCATACCCGGCGACGCACCGTTCAGGCGATCCTCGGATTCCTGCTCGGCATCGTCCTGTTGATGACCGGCATGATGGTCCAACAGATCTGGGTCAGTGTCATCGGCTTTCTGGCGATGCTCGGTGGGGCGCTCCTCGCGGTCACCGGTTGGCGTCGGGGACCGGCGACGGCCGACGCGGGCGAAGGCGGCGGCGCGGGCCGCGGCCGTGCACCGCGGCGGCGCAACAAGGCCAAGGTGATGAACCGCATCGAGGACCGCTGGCGTCGTCGACGCGAGGAGAACGGCTGACGTTCGGCGCATACCGCACCGCGTCGACGACGCGACCGGGGAGACCCGGTCGCCACGGGTGGAGTCCCGGGCGCGACGTCGAGACGGGGCGGCATACGAAACGACAACGCCGGTGGCGGTGACCTCCGAGGGAATCGGAGGTCACCGCCACCGGCGTTTTGTCGTCGTGCCCCGGTGCCCCGGGTGGCCGGGCGGCCCCCGGTCGGGCGGGCGGCCGGGGCCGCCCGCCGCTCAGCCGAGGTCGGCCGGCTTCGGCGTGCCGCCCGGGCCCCCGCCCCGGCGGCGCCGCGGCAGGCGGGGCCGGAACCGCTCGGCGAGCGTGTACCGACGCTCGGCCCGGCTCGGCCCGCCCCGGCGGCGCAACGACGGCGGGAGCAGGCTCGCCCGCAACCGGCGACCGCGTCCGGCCTGGGCCAGCAGGCCCCGGCGGACCGCCCGCACGTCCTCGCCGAGGCCCGGCTCGCGGACCGGCGGGGTGGCCGCGTACAACAGCCGTTCGGTGGCGAGCGCGATTCGCGGCAGCGCCTCGCGGGCGGCGAGCAGGGCCGATCCCGCCGCGAGCCGCCCGGTGTCGTCGGCGTCCCCGGCATCCTCGCCGGCGGCGGCGTCGACCGCCAGCACGGCGAGCAGCCGTTCGGCGGCCTGGCGCGGGGTCTCCGCATCCGGTGCCGGGTGGCCCAGGTCGCGGGCGGTGTCCAGCACCTCGGCCCACCCGCCGAGCACCGGCCCGGCGCGGTCGTCGGCATCGACGTCGGCCGCCACGTCCCGGGTGAGCGCCGCGAACCGGCGTCGACGTACCCGGGTGCGGACCAGCATCGGCGCCACCACGAGCAGCACCACCAGCAGCACGGCGCCGCCGATCAGCAACACCCGGCCGGACAACCGCGGCCCGTCCGAGGAGGCGCCGACGGCGGCCGGCGCGCTGGTCGTGGCGGTCGACGGCCCGGCGCTCGGCACCGTCTGCGGCTGCTTGGTGGGCAGGTCGCCCGCACTGCCCGGGGTGGCCGACGGCGCGACCGGTGCCACGTCCTGCTGGGCGTAGGACGGCGAGTTGCCCCGGGAGGGGGTCGGCTCGAACCGGATCCAGCCCGCGCCGGAGAAGTACAGCTCCGGCCACGCGTGCGCGTCGTGGCTGCTCACCTTGTAGCTCATGTCGGCCTGCTGCGTGCCGGGAATGAAGCCGACCGCGATCCGCGCCGGGATGCCCAGGGTGCGAGCCATCACCGCCATCGCGGAGGAGAACTGTTCGCAGTAACCGACCTTCTGCTCCAGGAAGTTCTCCAGCGCCGAGGCGCCGTTGCCCGGCGGGACCTTGGTGTCGTAGCGGAACTGGTTGGAGCGGGCGAACCACTCCTCCAGGTTGCGGGCCCGGTCGTAGGAGGTGCCGTTGCCGCCGATCCGCTGCGCCTGCTGACGGATCCGGTTCACCATGTCGGGCGGCAGGTTCAGCGCCACGTAGGGCGCGAGCGCGGGCGGCGGCGGGCCGGCGGCCTTGAGCTGCGCGGGGGTCGGTTCGACGTCGAGGCTGGTCACCGTCCAGCCGAGGCCGCGCAGGCCCTGCTTGTTGTCGGCCAGCAGCAGGCGACCCTCGGGCTCGTAGCGCCAACTGCCCTTCACCTGGACCTGCGTCGCCGGGTAGGGCATCGGCAGCGAACCCTGGTCGTAGTCCCGGTCGGACTCGACCCGGGTGACCACCTCGGCGGTGCGCACCCCCTGGTCCAGGCCCGGCGGCTTGGGGAAGTCCTTCGGCACGTCGGTCAGTTGCCGCTCCGACGGCTGCCAGGAGCGGCCGTCGAACCGGTCGAGGGAGGAGATCCGCAGATAGATCGAGCCGGGCGAGGCGGCGTTGGTGCGGTAGCGCATCAACTCCCGGTTCTCCGCCCGGTTCAACTCGTCGGAGAGCTTGACCACGGGGTTGATCGTGGTCAGCCGATGCGACTGCGGCCCGTTGTCGTTCTTGTCCAGGAGCCGGTTGGCGCTCAGCGGGATCAGCGCGGGCACCGCCACGGCCACCGCGAGCGCGGCCACGCCGATCCGGCCGCCGCCGCGGGCGGGCGGGCGGTACTGGCGCATCGGCGGATAGCCGGGCGGTATCGGCGGAGCCAGCGGTCTGCCCCAGCGCAGCAGCCGTTCGCGGCCCTCCGCGAGCAGCAGCAGGACGTAGGCCAGCGCCGCGATCAGGAAGACCGCCCAGCCGAGGCCGGACTTGGACAGCGCGGCGGGCACGCTGTAGAGCGCGAGCAGCGGCAGGCCCGCCGGGGCGGCCTGCGCGTAGGTCACCGCGATCATGTCCACGATCACGGCCACGCCGCCCATCACCGTGAGCAGGATCGCGACGATCCCGGGCGTGGCGGGCGCGGGCGTGCTGAACTCGCGGATGTCCTGTCCGCCGGTGCGCATCAACTCCACGAACGCGTCGACGCTGCTCGGGGTCGGGATCGGGCCGCTGGCGTCGGGGACGCAGACCAGGAGCAGATAGGGCACCAGGGCGGCGACCTGGGTCAATCCCACGATCGGACGCGGCACCCGGATCCGCCGGGCCCCCTCGCCGACCAGGGCGACCAGCAGGATCGCGCCCAGTCCCTGGGCGATCCAACGGCCCGCGTCGACCAGCGGGAGCAGTGCGGACGAGGTCAGTGCGGTCGCGAGGGCCGCGACCAGGGCCAGACGCAGTCGGCCGGTCATGGCCGTTCCCCTCCGTCGACGGTGGAGCCCCCGATCGTGGGCGCCGCGCGGGGGCGCGGCGGCGGGCCCGAGGCGGCGGGCGTGGATACCGGCGCGGGAGCCGCGGGGGCGGCGGCGCGCGCGGTGCCGGCGTAGGACATCGAGCCGGCGGCGGCCGGGTCGCCCACCCGGCCGGCCGAGCGCCACAGTTCGGACAGCCGGGAACCGGCCCGGGCCGAGAGCACCCGCCAGCCGGCCTGGCGGAGCAGGCCCACCGCGCTGTCGTGCGGCAGCGCGCCGGGCACCCGGCCCCACGTGCTCACGTCCAACACGATCGCGACCCCGCGCCCGGAGCGGTGTCGGGCCCGGCCGAGCCGCTTGACGTCGTCCTCGGTCAGCGCGCCGAGCACGGCGACGGTCAGCCCGCCGCCCGCCGGGTCGCGCAGCGCGGGCTCGGCCTGGTCCAGGGCGTTCACCGGCACCGTCTCCACCACCGCGAGCGCGTCGAGCAGGAAACCCTCCAGGTCGCCGGGCGCGGCCCGGATGCCCTCCAGGTCCCCGGCGAGCGCGTCGCCCTCGGCGTCGAGCAGGCGGGTGGTGTAGCCGCGCCGGCACAGGTGTACGCCCACCGACGCGGCGGCCGAGACCACCCATTCGAAGGACGAGGCCGGTCCGTCGCCGACGTGCGCGCCGGCGCGGGTGTCGATCAGTACGGTGGCCCGGTTCTGCCAGGCCTGTTCCTCGCGGCGCACCATCAGTTCGCCGCGGCGGGCGGTGGAGCGCCAGTGCACCCGGCGCACGTCGTCGCCGTGCCGGTACTCGCGCGGGACCACGTCCTCCTCGCCGGACGCGGACACGTTGCGGGCGTGGCTGTCGCCGTAGCCGGTCCACTCGCCGCCCAGGTCCACCGCGGGCAGCGGCTGCACGGCGGGGGTGACCACGAGGGTGTCCCGGGCGGCGAAGGAACGGGTCAGCTCGCACATCCCGAACGGGTCGGCCATCCGCAACCGCAGCGGTCCCACCGGGAAACGCCCGCGCAGATCCGAGCGCACCCGGTAGGACACGTGCCGGTTGCCGTGCGGCTCGATGCGGTCCAGCACGAAGCGGGGCCGCGAGCCGAGTACGTAGGGCACGTGGTCCTCGAGCATCAGCAGACCGGTGGGGATGCGCGAGACGTTGTCCACGCGCAGCCGCACCTGGGACTCGTGGCCGGCCGCCACCCGGGGCGGCTCCAGCCCCCGGGCGCTGGTGACCAGGTGCCGGGTGCGGGCGACGATCAGGACCGCCACCAGCGGCAGCGCGGTGAGCAGGAAGCCGACCCGCAGCAGGTCGCGTTGGCCCAGGACCACCGCGCAGATGCTCGCGGCGATCCCCGCCGCGAGGAAGGAGCGCCCCCGGGTGGTCAGGCCCGACAGTGCGGTACGCACGTCAGCGCGCCGCCCCGGAGCCCGTGCCGCCGAGGCGGCCGTCGGACGGCACCGGCGCGTAGCCCTCGTGCGCGGTCGGCGCCTGCGTCGGGTACGGCCGGCCGCCGTTGTGGTGCGGGACGCCGCCCGGGTAGGGCTGGTGGGCGGGCGGCACCGGCGGGGCGGGCACGATCTGCGGCGCGCCGGCCGCCCGGCCCTGGACCGGTTGCGGGGCCTGGCCGGTGGGGGCGCCGGGGACCGGGACCTGGCGCACGATGTCGGCGACGATCTGCTCCGGGGTGCGCCGGGCCATCTGCGCGTCGGCGGTGGGCAGCAGGCGGTGGGCCAGCACCGAGACGGCCAGGGTCTGCAGGTCGTCCGGCAGGACGTAGTCGCGGTTGTCCAGCGCGGCCGCCGCCCGGGACGCGCGGACCAGGTGCAGGGTGGCGCGCGGCGAGGCGCCCAGGCGCAGTTCGGGCGAGCGGCGGGTGGCGTTGACCAGGTCGACCGCGTAGCGCGCGACGGCCGGGGACACGTGCACCCGGCGGACCGCGTCGGCGAGGCGGACCAGGTCGCGCGCGTCGGCGACCGGGGTCAGGTCGGTCAGCGGGGAGCCGGCGCTGTGGCCGCCGATCATCCGCAACTCGGCGTCGATCGCCGGGTATCCCATCGAGACGCGGGCCATGAACCGGTCCCGCTGCGCCTCGGGCAGAGGATACGTTCCCTCCATCTCCACCGGGTTCTGCGTCGCGATCACCATGAACGGCGCGCTCAACTCGTAGGTGGTGCCGTCGACGGTGACCTGGCGCTCGGCCATGCACTCCAGGAGCGCGGACTGGGTCTTCGGCGAGGCCCGGTTGATCTCGTCGCCGACCACGATGTTGGCGAAGATGGCGCCCGGCTTGAACTCGAACTCGCGCTTCTCCTGGTCGAAGACGCTGACGCCGGTGATGTCCGACGGCAGCAGGTCCGGGGTGAACTGGACCCGGCGCATGTCGCAATCGACGGATCGCGCGAGGGCCTTCGCCAGCATCGTCTTGCCGACTCCCGGAACGTCCTCGACGAGCAGGTGGCCCTCGGCCAGCAGCACCGTCAAGGCGAGGCGGACGACCTCGGGCTTGCCCTCGATCACGGTCTCCATGGCCCCGCGGATCCGATCGGTGGTGACCGTCAGATCCCCCAGACCGGCCTGATCGTTGAACGTCGACACCCGTGCCCCTCCCTGGAACCGCGTTGTGCACGCCCTGGGTCAGGGCCACAGGCCGATTCTCCCGGTAGCGTGCGCTGCCGTCACCCCGTTGGACGGCCCGGACAACGCGCATTGCGACTCCGGACGGTAGCCGACGCGGCGTGGAGGGCGATCCGGTCGGCACAAAAGGGCTTCGGCCGAGACGGGTCGATCCCCTCGATGGTGCCGCGCCGATCCGGTATTCGGGTCGGCGGGAGAGGCGACGGAGCCTATGACTGCGCGGAGGCGTCTTCCGGTTGCACGTCGGAGAGCGGGAAAACCTCGCGCAACAGGCCGGTGGTGACGTCGTAGACGAAACCGCGCACGGTCTCCCGGTGCAGGAGGAACGGGGAGTGGAGCACCCGGTTCATCGACTGGCGCACGTCGCCGTCGAGATCGACGAACGCCTCGACCGCCCACTGCGGGCGCAGGCCCGTGTCGGCCTCCAGTTCGCGGCGGAAGTCCTCGGTGACGGTGAGCATGCCGCACTGGGTGTGGTGGATCAGTACCACCTGCGTGGTGCCCAGGTGCCGCTGACTGATCGTCAGCGAACGCACCACGTCGTCGGTGACCACGCCGCCCGCGTTGCGGATCACGTGCGTGTCGCCCAGTTGCAGACCGAGCATCGCGTGCACGTCCAGGCGGGCGTCCATGCAGGTGACGACCGCCGTGTGGCGGACCGGCATGGCGGACATACCGGGGTCCCGGTACTGCTCCGCGTAGAGGCGGTTGGCTGCGACAAGACGATCGACCATGGTCAGGACGTTAGCGATTGCGGGCCCGATCCGCTTTGTGGGGGGAGTCACACCGTCCACATGCAGATGGATCGCCGCATTTTTGCGTTATGAGTGCTAATCCCCGAATGGGAGATTCATACCGGGAGCCCAGGGGTGAAAAGGCCGAAACCCGCGCCCGATGCGGGGGAGTGGCGTGCGGGGGGCGCGCAATCGGGTGGTTCTTCCGGGTCACCGCTTCTGACCTGGGCTTTTGTCATCAGTGGGAACAGAGTGACGCGCCCGAAAAGGGTTGACCGTGGGGTTTGGTGGAGTAGAGTGGCGGGAAATGGAGCCCACAAGCTCCTGACGGCGGCCGGAGGTGCTCGGTGTTTCTGGGCACATACGAGCCCCGGTTGGACGACAAGGGCCGGCTGATCCTGCCGGCGCGGTTCCGGGACGAACTGGCGGAGGGCCTTGTGATCACAAAGGGGCAGGAACGCTGCCTCTATGTGTGGCCCATCGCGGAGTTCACCCGGATCGCCGAGCAATTGGGCCGAGCCCCGGTGACCTCGAAGGCGGCGCGCGACTACATGCGCGTGCTCTACGCCGGGGCCTCCGACGCGGTGCCGGACAAGCAGGGGCGGGTGCTGGTGCCGCAACCCCTGCGCGACTACGCGGGCCTGGACCGGGACAGTCGGGACTGCGTCGTCATCGGGACCAACACCCGGGTCGAGCTGTGGGCGGCCCAGACCTGGCACGACTACCTCGCGGAGCAGGAGCGGTCCTTCGCCGTGTTGTCCGAGGAGGTGCTGCCCGGCCTGATCTGAGCCGATCCGAGCGCGGCGACGCCCGTCGCCTCCTCTTGGCTCCCCGAGTCGCATCCTCACGAACGTGGTCTCGCCCGGCGCACCTGCGGCGAGGTCTCCACCCGCTCCGAGCTTTCTGGCACTCCTTCCCCGGTGCCAGAGGTCACTTCCCCAGACGAGCGGGCGGGGACCTGGCGGCACGGTTCACGGCATGCGAGAAGGGTTGCACGGGCAGGGCCTAGACTGCGGGTTTCCGCACGACGAAGGGCCCGGAGTGAACGCGACGATGGTGGAGGGGCCGTGACGGCACCCGCCCACATTCCGGTCCTGTTGGAGCGGTGTGTCGACCTGTTGGCCCCCGCGTTGCGCGCACCCGGAGCGATCGTGGTGGACGCGACGCTGGGCATGGGCGGACACAGCGAGGCCCTGCTCACCGCCTTCCCCGAGGTGCGGCTGATCGGCCTCGACCGTGACCCCGAGGCGCTGGAGCGCTCCGGGGCCCGGCTCGCGGGGTTCGGCGAGCGGGCGACGCTGGTGCACGCGGTGTACGACGAACTGCCCGAGGTGCTGGAGCGGCTCGGGATCGAGCGGATCAACGGCATCCTGTTCGACCTCGGCGTGTCCTCGCTGCAACTGGACCGGGCCGATCGCGGCTTCGCCTACGCGCAGGACGCGCCGCTCGACATGCGGATGGACCCGACCGTGGGCATCACCGCGGCCGACATCCTGAACGGCTACACCGCAGCGGAGTTGGCCCGGATCCTGCGCGACTTCGGCGAGGAGCGGTTCGCCCGCAGGGTGGCCGACGCGATCGTGCGCGAGCGGGAGAAGGAGCCGTTCACCACGAGCGCGCGGCTGGTCGACGTGGTGCGCACCGCGATCCCGGCCGCGACGCGGCGTACCGGCGGCAATCCCGCCAAGCGCACCTTCCAGGCCCTGCGGATCGAGGTCAACGGGGAACTCGCGGTGCTGGAGCGGGCGTTGCCCGCCGCCGTGCGGGCGCTCGCGCTGCACGGGCGGATCGTGGTGATGTCCTACCACTCGCTGGAGGACAGGATGACCAAGCGGGTGTTCGCGGCGGGCGCGGAGAGCAAGGCGCCGCCGGATCTGCCGGTGGTGCCGGAGGAGTTGCAGCCGCGGTTCAAGCTGCTCACGCGCGGTTCGGAGAAGGCGAGCGAGCGGGAGAACGAGGAGAACCCGCGCGCGGCATCGGTGCGGTTGCGGGCCGCGGAACGGGTGCGGGAAGACCGGTGAATCGAGGCGGCGGACGGGGGAGCCGATGAGCGGCGCGGCGAAGACGATGACCCGGATCCGCCTGGCCGCGCGCCGGGCGAAGGGGACCACGCGCACGCCGTTCGTGGTGCTCGTGGTCGCGCTGCTCGGCGGCGGCCTGTTGTCCCTGTTGCTGCTGAACACCGCGCTCAATCAGGGCTCGTTCGAGGTGGGCCGGTTGCAAAAGCGCCAGGATCAGCTCACCGACGACCGCGAGGCGTTGCAGCGCGAGCTGGATGCCAGGGCCGCGCCCGGCGAACTCGCCCGGCGGGCCCAGGAGCTGGGGCTGGTTCCGGGCGGCAGTCCGGTCTTCATCGACCCCGCGACCGGGCGGGTGCTCGGGGTGCCCAAGCCCGCCACGTCCAAGCCGCCGTTGGTTCCGGAGGCCCCGGCGACGCCGGCCGGTGCCACGGCTGCCCCGCCCGCCGGTGGGGGGCCGGGCGCGCCGGTGGCGGCCCAGGCCGGGGCCGACCCGGCCGGGGCTCCGGCGTCGGCGACTCCGGCAGCGCCTGCGGCGCCCGCCGCCGAGACGCCGGCGACCTCCGCCGCGCCTGTCGCCGAGACTCCGGCGGCCCCGGCGACTCCCGCCGCGCCGGAAGCGGCCCGTTGACGCGAGGCTCCGCCGGTCGTGTCGCCCGCCCGGGTGCGCGGTCCACGGGCGGGCCGGGGCCTTGGGGTGCCGTGCGCCGTGAGAGGGCGGCGCGGTTCGACGTGTCGGGTCGGGGCAACGGGCGGGTCGATGTGGTCGGGTGGGGGCGGGTGGGGTTTCGCCCGGCGCCGCGCGTGCGTCCGCTCGTTGTACGAATGTGCCGCCGGGTGCGGTGCGCTGTCGCGTTCGACCCGCTGTCGCGTTCGACTTGTTGTCACATTCGGCTTGCTGCCGCATTCGGCTTGAAGGGACCCCGCGTTGACCGACGGACGCCGTGACCCCCGTGATCCGCGTGATCCCGACGAGCCGCGTTCCGCCGGAAGGGGCCGTCGTGACGCCGGCGCCGACCCGGCCGGGTCCTCGGCGCGCCGACCCCGGCCGGCGGCCGACCGCACGGGTGCGCCGGACGCGCGCCGGCCGCGCCCGCGCGGTCAGGGCGACCCGGCCGCGGCGCGTGGTGCGGGTGCGCGCGACGGGGAACGGGCGGAACCCGGCGGCCGGGCCGGGCGACCGCGCCGACCGGGCGACGAGACCGATCCGCCCGCGCGGCGCACCGGGCGACCGGCGAGCCCCGACGCGCCCCGCTCGGGCCGTTCGCGCGCCGGTGACGGCGGCTCCGGCGCGGGCGCGGGCCGTTCTCGGACCGAGGATGCCGCCGCCCGGGACGGTTTCGGCCGTTCGCGGGCGCCCGGCGTGTCCCCCCGGGACGGCTCGGGTCGGTCGCGGGCGGACGGCGGGTCCTCCGGGGCCGGTTCGGGGCGTTCGCGGGGCGATGGCGCACCCCGGGCGGGGTCCGGGCGGGTGCGGGACGCGGACGGGGCCGCGCGTCGAGGGGCGGAGCGTGCTCGGGCCGAGGACGGCGCTTCCCGGCGCGATTCGGGTCGGTCGCGGGGCGATGGCGTGTCCTCCCGGGCGGAGTCCGGGCGTTCGCGGCGCGAGGACGGGGCCGCGCGTCGGGGTTCGGGGCGCGGCGAGAACGCGGTCCCACGGGCCGAGGGTGCCTCGTCGGGCCGGCCGCGCGTGGACGGTGCGTCCTCCCGGGCCCGGTCCGGGGAGGATCGTGGGCGGCTTCGGGCGTCGCGGGCGCGGGAGCGTGGTGGAGCGGAGAGCGGGCCCCGGCCCGTGCGGCGGGCCGGGGATGCCGCCGCCACGCGGGACGAGCGTTCGGCCGCCCGACGACCCCGGCCGGTGGACGGCTCGGGGGAGCGATCGCGGCCGCCTCGCGCGGCCTCCGGTGACGGTGCCGGGCGGCGGGTTCGCGAGGCTGCCCGGGCCGAGCGGGCCGGGGCTTGGGGGCGGGCGCGGCCGAGTGCCGCCCGGCCCGCCCGTCCGCGCGCCCCGCGCCGGCCCGTACGCCCCGCCCGGATGGGCGACCCGCGCAAGCGGCTGCGGATCGGGCTGATCGCGCTCGGCGTGGTGCTGACCCTGTTCGCCGGCCGGCTGCTCCAACTCCAGGCCCTGGACGCGCCCGCGTACGCCGCGCAGGCCGCCGCCAAGCGCACCCAGACCGTCACCGTGCCCGCCGAGCGCGGCTCGCTCACCGACGCCTCCGGGGTGAGCCTGGCCAAGTCGGTGGACGCCTACGACGTCACCGCCGACCCCACCCAGGTTCAGAAGTACGACCCGCACGCAACCGCCCTGGCGCTGGCCCCGCTCGTGGCCGGCGACCCGGTGGCCATCGAGGCCAAACTGCGCACCCCCAAGTCCCGCTACGTCGTGCTCGCCCCGCAGGTGGACCCCGCCGTGTGGAACACCATCCGCCAGGCGCAGAAGGACCTCGGCAGGATGCGCCGCGACGACCTGGTCGGCATCTACTCGACCAAGCACAGCAAGCGGATCTACCCGGCCGGCCCCGTCGGCGCGAACCTGGTCGGCTTCGTCAACGCCACCGGCCACGGCGGCGGCGGCCTGGAGATGACCCTCGACGGCCGACTCGCGGGCAAGGACGGCCGCACCACGCAGGAGATGGTCTACGGCCGCCGAGTGCCCACCTCCGACCTCA
This sequence comes from Embleya australiensis, assembly GCF_051903075.1. Lineage (NCBI taxonomy): Bacteria > Bacillati > Actinomycetota > Actinomycetes > Kitasatosporales > Streptomycetaceae > Embleya > Embleya australiensis. The sequence continues at coordinate 2,110,980 of NZ_CP182422.1, read as the reverse complement.
CCGGCACCCGGGCCGTGGCCGGCTCCGACGTGCAGCTGACCGTCTCGCGCGACCTCCAGTGGTACGCCGAGCAGCTGATCGGCGCGAAGGTCGCCGAGACCAAGTCGGAGTCCGGCACCGTGGTGGTCCAGGACGTGCGCAGCGGCCAGATCCTGGCAATGGCCACCGCACCCGGCTACGACCCCAACCACATCGGCCCGAACGACGTGCACAACCTGGGCAACCGGGCGGTGGAGGAGGCGTACGAGCCGGGCAGCACCGGCAAGGTGATGACCATGGCCGCGGTGATCCAGGAGGGCCGGGCCACCCCGGGCACCCACGTGACCGTGCCCAACCGGCTCGCCCGCGCCGACCAACTGTTCAAGGACGAGCACGACCACCCGACCCAGCAGCTCACCCTGGCCGGCGTCCTGGCCAAGTCCAGCAACATCGGCACCATCCTGGCCTCCGAACAGCTGGGGCCGGGTCGCGCCGAGGCCAACGCCAAGCTGCACGAGTACCTGACCCGGTTCGGCGTCGGGCAACCGTCGGGGCTGAAGTTCCCGGGCGAGACGCCGGGCATCCTGGCCCCGCCGCAGAAGTGGAGCGGGTCACAGCAGTACACGATCCCGTTCGGCCAAGGCCTGTCGGTCAACTCGGTCCAGGCCACCTCGGTGTTCCAGACCATCGCGAACGGCGGCGTGCGGATCGAGCCGAGCCTGGTCAAGGGCAGCACCGACGCGGACGGGAAGTTCAAGCCCGCCGCCGCGCCCAAGTCCACCGTCGTGGTCAGCCCGGAGACCGCCCGCCAGGTGAGCGACATGCTGGAGACCGTGGTCGCCGACGACGGCGGCACCGGCAAGAACGGTCGCATCCCCGGCTATCGCGTCGCGGGCAAGACCGGCACCGCCAACCGGTTCGACCCCAAGACCGGCCACTACAACGGCTACACCACGTCCTTCATCGGCTTCGCCCCGGCGGACAACCCGCAGGTCGTGGTGTCGGTGACGCTCCAGGCGCCGGGCATCGACGGCGGTGGCGGCAGCCTGTGCGCGCCGGTGTTCCAGCAGGTGATGACGTTCGCCCTGCAGAGCCGTCGGATCGCCCCGAGCGGCACCGCGCCGCTCGATCTCCCGATCGAGTGGTGATCGGTGCCGGCACCAGGCGAGGGGCCAAAGCGCGGTAGCCTGCCCGCCGTGCCCAACCGTGATCTGCGCCGCCCTGCCGAGGTGCGCCCTCAACCGCTGACCGGCCTGGCCGGGTTTCTCGCCGTCCCGCTCACCGGGGGCCCGAGTGATCCGGAGGCGACGCTGACCGGCGTCACCCACGACTCGCGGGCCGTGCGCCCGGGCGATCTGTACGCGGGGTTGCAGGGCGAGCACGTACACGGCGCCGCGTTCGCCGCACAGGCCGCGAAGGCGGGCGCGGCGGCGCTGCTCACCGACCCGGCCGGCGCGGCCCTGGCGGCCGACAGCGGCCTGCCCACCCTCGTGGTGGCCGATCCGCGCGGCCGACTGGGTGAGATCGCGGCTTGGGTGTACGGGCGGCCCGCCGAGCACCTGACCATGTACGGCGTCACCGGCACCAACGGCAAGACCACCACCGCCTACCTGCTCGACGGCGGGCTGCGCGCGGGCGGCGGCGTCACCGGGATGATCGGCACCGTCGAGACCCGGATCGGCGAGGAGGTGGTCCCCAGCGTGCGCACCACGCCGGAGGCCACCGACGTGCAGGCGCTGCTCGCGTCGATGCTGGAGAGCGGTGTCACCGACGCGGTGATGGAGGTCTCCAGCCACGCGCTCGCGCTCGGCCGGGTCGACGGCACCGTCTACGACGTGGCGCTGTTCACCAACCTGTCCCAGGACCACCTGGACTTCCATCCGTCGATGGAGGACTACTTCCTGACCAAGGCCGACCTGTTCACGCCGCGCCGCTCGCGACTGGGCGTGATCGATGTGGACGACGCGTACGGCCGCCGGCTCGCGAAGCTGGCGAGCGTGCCGGTGCTGACCGTGTCCGCGACGGGCGACCCGGATGCCGACTGGCGGGCCGAGAACGTCGAACTCGGCCCCGAGGGCAGCCGCTTCACCGTGGTCGGGCCCGACGGACACAAGGCCGAGGCGCGGGTGTGCCTGGCCGGCCCGTTCAACGTGTCCAACGCGCTGCTCGCGATCGTCGCGCTGACCGCCGGCGGCGTCTCGCTCGACGACGCCGTCGAGGGCGTGGGCCGCACGCCGGGCGTGCCCGGGCGGATGGAGCGGGTCGACGTCGGCCAACCGTTCGAGGCCGTGGTCGACTTCGCGCACACCCCGGACGCGGTCGAGACGCTGCTGCGCGCGCTGCGCCCGGTGACCTCCGGCACGCTGACCATCGTGCTCGGCGCGGGCGGGGACCGGGACCGGGCCAAGCGCCCGCTGATGGCCGCGGCCGCCGCCCGGTTCGCCGACGCGGTCGTGCTCACCAGCGACAACCCGCGCTCGGAGGACCCGAACACGATCCTGGCCGAGATGCTCGCCGGGATCGGCGCGGCCGACGCCTCGCCGGGCGCCGTGCTGGTCGAGCCGGATCGGGTCGCGGCGATCGCGCTCGCGGTGGACCGGGCCGCGCCGGGCGACACCGTGGTGATCGCGGGCAAGGGACACGAGCAGGGCCAGGAGTTCGCGAACGGGATCAAACACCCCTTCGACGACCGCGTCGAGCTGCGCGCGGCGTTGGCCAGAACCATGCACGCCGGCCCCGCGTCCCCCAAGCAGTCCACCGATGCGAGGATCGTGGCTCCCGCACCATCAACGCACACCCCGACGTCCGAGACCCCGAACCCAGGCGTCCCGGCGACCGGCACCTCGCGTGCCGAGGAGACGAACCAGTGATTTCCACCACTCTTGCCGAGATCGCCACCGCTCTCGGAGGGCGGCCGGCGGGCGGCGCGGATCCGCACGCGCACATCACCGCAGGGATGGTCGTGGACTCCCGCAAGGCCGGCCCCGGCACGCTGTTCGTGGCCGTACGCGGCGAGCACGTGGACGGGCACGACTACGCGCGCGCCGCGATCGAGGCCGGCGCGGTCGCGGTCCTCGCCGACCGCGAGACCGGCACCCCGGCGATCCTCGTCGACGACGTGGTCCGCGCGCTCGGCCGACTCTCCCGGACGATCCTCGACCGGCGTCCCGAGACCGCGGTGATCGCGCTGACCGGCTCCTCCGGCAAGACGAGCACCAAGGACCTGCTCGGCCAGGTGCTCGCCCGCCGGGGCCCGACGATCGCCCCGAGCGGCAACTTCAACACCGACATCGGCCTGCCGATGACCGTCCTGGGGGTGACCGAGGAAACCCGCTACCTGGTCGCCGAGATGGGCGCGCGCCACGTCGGCGACATCGCCTACCTGTGCACCATCGCCCCGCCCCGGATCGGCCTGGTGCTCAACGTCGGCTCCGCGCACATGGGCGAGTTCGGCGGGCGCGAGGGCATCGCCAAGGCGAAGGGCGAACTGGTCGAGGCGCTGCCCGCCGACGGCGTGGCCGTGCTCAACCGGGACGACCCGTACGTGCGCGCGATGGCCGCGCGCACCAAGGCCCGAGTGGTCACCTTCGGCGAGAGCGCCGAGGCGGACGTACGGGCCGAGAACGTGACACTCGACGAACAGGGACGGGCCTCGTTCACGCTGCGCGTGCCGGAGGGCAGTGCGCCGGTGATCTTGCGCCTGTACGGTGAGCACCACGTGGCGAACGCACTCGCGTGTGCCGCCGTGGCACGCGAAGTGGGCATGACCGTCGAGGACATCGCGGCCGCCCTCGGCGCGGCAGGTACGATCTCCCGCTGGCGGATGGAAGTCACCCGCAGGGACGACGGGGTGACCGTCGTGAACGACGCGTACAACGCCAACCCCGAGTCGATGCGGGCCGCACTCAAGGCCCTGGTCGCGATGGCGGGCGGCAATCGTACGTTCGCCGTGCTGGGCGCCATGCGGGAGTTGGGCGAGGAGTCGCTGACCGAGCACGACGCGATCGGGCGACTCGCGGTACGCCTGAACATCCACCGACTGGTGGCCGTGGGCGGCAGGGAGGCCGCCTGGATCGACATGGGCGCGAAGAACGAGGGTTCGTGGGGTGAGGAGTCGGTGCTGGTGCCCGACGTAGAGGCGGCCGTCGAACTACTCCGGGGCGAACTGGCCCCGGGCGACGTCGTACTGGTGAAGGCGTCCCGAGGGGTCGCCCTGGAACGGCTCGCGGACGCGCTGTTGGCGGACGCCGCCGGGGACGACGTGAGCAACGCGGAGGTGCACGGGTGAGGGCCATCCTCATCGCCGGCGGCATCGCCCTGGTGTTGTCGCTGATCGGTACGCCGCTCGCGATCCGGATCCTGGTCAAGCGCGGCTACGGCCAGCTGATCCGGGACGACGGTCCGGCCGGACACCACAGCAAGCGCGGTACGCCCACCATGGGCGGCGCGGTGATCATCCTGGCCGCGCTCATCGGCTACGGCGCCGCCAAGGCGATCACCCTGGAGACGCCGAGCGCGTCCGCGCTGTTGGTGCTGTACCTGATGGCGGGCCTGGGCCTGGTCGGCTTCGTCGACGACTTCATCAAGATCGTCAAGCAGCGCAGCCTGGGTCTGCGGGCCAAGGCCAAACTGGCCGGACAGTCGTTCGTGGGCATCTCGTTCGCGCTGCTCGCGATCCAGTTCAAGGACGCGCGCGGGTTCACCCCCGCGTCCACACACCTGTCCTTCGTGCAGGACACCGCGCTCGACCTGACGCCGGTGTTCTTCGTGATCTGGGCCTACATCCTGATCGCCGGCCACTCCAACGGCGTGAACCTCACCGACGGTCTGGACGGTCTGGCGACCGGCGCCTCGGTGATCGTCTTCGGCGCGTACACCTTCATCGGGGTCTGGCAGTACGGCCAGTCGTGCCTGAACGCGCCCGGCGTGGGCTGCTACGACGTGCGCGATCCGCTCGACCTGGCGATCGTGTCCGCGGCGATGATGGGCTCGTGTTTCGGCTTCCTGTGGTGGAACACCTCGCCGGCCAAGATCTTCATGGGCGACACCGGTTCGCTCGCCCTGGGCGGCGCGCTCGCCGGGCTGGCCATCCTGACCCGCACCGAGTTGTTGTCCGCGCTCATCGGCGGCCTGTTCCTGATCATCTCGCTGTCGGTGATCATCCAGGTGGGCTACTTCAAGATGACCGGCAAACGGGTGTTCAAAATGGCGCCGCTCCAGCACCATTTCGAACTCAAGGGGTGGACCGAAGTACTCATCGTGGTTCGGTTCTGGATCATCGCCGGCCTGTGCGCCATTCTCGGGATCGGCATCTTCTACGCGGGCTGGGTTACGGGAACGTAAGAGACGTGAGTACGAAAGACCTGAGCACCTTCACCCATCACGGTGCGCCGTGGGCCGAGCTGTCGTTCTGCGTCGCGGGCACCGGGGTCACCGGCGCGTCCGCGGCGCGGGCGCTGCACGGCCTCGGCGCCCGGGTCGTGGCGATCGACGGCAGCGCCGACGACAACGCGCGGCGCCGCGCCGAGGAGTTGGGCGCGCTCGGCGTCGACGTGCGGCTGGGCGACGACGAGACGCTGCCCGAGAACACCGACGTGCTGATCACCTCGCCCGGACTGCCGCCCACCAAGCCGCTGTTCGCCGCCGCGCGTGCGGCCGGCGTACCGGTGTGGGGCGACGTGGAGTTGGCGTGGCGGTTGCGGCCGCGCGTGGACCCCGCGCCGTGGCTGGCGATCACCGGCACCAACGGCAAGACCACGACCGTGCGGATGCTCGCCTCGATCCTGGAGGCGTCCGGCAAGCGGGTCGCCGCCGCGGGCAACGTCGGCACGCCCGTGGTGGACGCGGTGCTCGCCCGCGACGCGGACGGCGAACCGGCGTACGACGTGCTCGCCCTCGAACTGTCCAGCTTCCAGCTGCACTGGCTGCCGACCTGGGAGGAAAGTCCCAAGGACGACGCGGGCGCGCCGCGGATGCTGGCCGCCGCGGTGCTCAACATCGCGCCGGACCACCTGGACTGGCACGGCTCGCCGGAGGCGTACGCGGCGGACAAGGGCCGGATCTACGGCGGGTGCCAGATCGCCTGCGTGTACAACCTGGCCGACCCGCAGACCGAACAGCTCGTGCACGAGGCCGAGGTCGAGGAGGGCTGCCGCGCGGTGGGCTTCGGGCTCGGGCCGCCGGGGCTGTCGAACTTCGGGGTGGTCGACGACCTGCTGGCCGATCGCGCGTTCGTGGCCGACCGGCACAGCACCGCGGCGGAGCTGGCCACCGTGGGCGACGTGAACCCGCCCGCGCCGCACAACGTGGCCAACGCGCTGGCCGCCGCCGCACTGGCGCGCGCCTACGGCGTGCCGCCCGTGGCGGTGCGCGACGGGCTGCGCGCGTTCCGGCCCGACGCGCACCGCATCGCGCATGTGGCCACCGTGGCCGGCGTCGACTACGTGGACGACTCCAAGGCCACCAACGGACACGCCGCGGCGGCATCGCTGGCCGCCTACCGGGACATCGTGTGGATCGCCGGCGGCCTGGCCAAGGGCGCGTCCTTCGACGACCTGGTCTCCGGCGCGAAGAGCCGGCTGCGCGCGGTGGTGCTGATGGGCGCCGACCGCGCGGTGATCCGGGACGCGCTCGCGCGACACGCCCCCGATGTCCCCGTGGTGGAGGTGGCCGCGACCGACACTGGGGCCATGGAACTGGTCGTGGGCGAGGCGGCGGCGCTGGCGCGTCCGGGGGACACCGTGCTGCTCGCGCCCGCGTGCGCCTCGATGGACATGTACGCAAACTACGGCAAGCGCGGCGACGCGTTCGCCGACGCGGTCCGCGGGCTCGGGCCGGCGGCGGGCTGACCGGGCGCGATGGCCGCCGGTCCGCAGACCCGCGAGGCACACCCCGCGCCCGCCGACGAGCGGCGGCCGCGGGGCGACTCGCGGCTGCCCGCGCCGCGTCCGGCCGCCGGGGCGCGCCGGATCGGACCGGTGCGGCGGGAGTTGCGCCGGGCCATGGACAGCCCGCTGACCGCCTACTACCTGCTGCTCGGCTCCGGCCTGCTGCTCACCGTGCTCGGCCTGGTGATGGTGCTGTCCGCGTCGCAGATCACCTCGCGCACGATCTACGGCTCCTTCGACGAGATCTTCACCAAGCAGTTGATCGCGGTCGCGATGGGCTTCCCGCTGATGTGGATCGCGTCACGTCTGCCGCTGCGCTGGTACCGCCGGTTGGCCTATCCGTTCCTGCTCGGCTGCGTGGGCGCGCTGTGTCTGGTCCTGGTGCCCGGTCTGGGCATCGAGGTCAACGGCAACCGCAACTGGATCGGCTTCGGCTCGTTCCAGATCCAGCCCTCGGAGTTCGCCAAGCTGGGCCTGGTGTTGTGGGGGGCCGACGTACTCACCCGCAAGCGCCGGTTGCTGGGCCAGTGGCGGCACATGTTCGTCCCGCTGCTGCCCGGCGCGCTGATCATCCTGTTCCTGGTGCTGCTCGGCGGCGACATGGGCACCGCGATGATCATCACCGTGCTGGTCCTGGCGCTGCTGTGGATCGCGGGTGCCCCGGGCCGGTTGTTCGCCATGGCGATCGCCGTGGTGAGCGTGCTGACCACCGTGCTGATCGTGCTCAAGCCGCACCGGGCCGCCCGGTTCGCGGGATTCCTCGACCCGTTCTCCGACCCCGACGGCAGCACGTTGCAGGCCGCCCAGGGCATCTATTCGCTGGCCACCGGCGGTTGGTTCGGCAGTGGAATCGGGACCAGCTATGGCAAATGGGGCACTTTGCCCGAGGCGCACACAGACTTCATCTTCGCCGTCATCGGCGAGGAATTGGGTCTCGTGGGGACGCTGTCCGTACTCACCCTCTTCGCGGCCCTAGGCTATGCAGGTATCCGCGTCGCGAGTCGGACGAAAGACCAGTTCGTACGGCTCGCCGCGGGTGGCGCGACCGCGTGGATCATGGCCCAGGTCATGATCAACGTCGGGGCGGTGCTCGGCCTGCTGCCGATCGCCGGAGTGCCGTTGCCATTGGTGTCCTACGGAGGTTCCGCCCTGCTTCCGACCATGTTCGCCGTGGGCATGCTGTTGTCCTTCGCCCGAGGTGAACCAAAGGCCGAGGCGGCGCTCGCCGCACGCGGGCCCGGGGCGGTTCGTCGAGCGTTCGCGCGGATCCTGCCGCGCAGGGATGGGTGAATCAGGTGCATGTCGTCCTTGCCGGCGGAGGAACCGCCGGGCACATCGAGCCCGCTCTGGCCTTGGCGGACGCGCTGCGCCGCCAGAACCCGAACGTGGGTATCACGGCGCTCGGCACGGCCAAGGGCCTGGAGACCAAGCTCGTTCCCGCTCGCGGCTACGAACTGGCGTTGATCCCGGCCGTGCCGTTGCCGCGCAAGCCCACGCCCGAGCTGATGACCGTGCCCGGCCGGCTGCGCGGCACGATCCGCGAGGCCGCGGCCGTGCTGGAGCGCACCCAGGCGTCCTGCCTGGTCGGCTTCGGCGGCTACGTCGCGCTGCCGGGCTACCTGGCGGCCAAACGCCAGGGTGTGCCGACCGTGGTGCACGAGGCCAACGCCCGTCCGGGCCTGGCCAACAAGATCGGTGCCCGCTACACCCGATTCGTCGCGGTGAGCACGCCGGACAGCAAGCTGCGCGGGGCCCGCTACATCGGCATCCCGCTGCGGCGCGCGATCGCCACCCTGGACCGCAACGCGCTGCGCGACGAGGCCAGGGCGACGTTCGGCCTGGACCCGATGCGGCCCACGCTGCTCGTGTTCGGCGGCTCGCAGGGCGCCCGGCGGCTGAACGAGACGCTGGCCGCGACCGCCCGGCAACTGCTCGCCGAGGGGGTCCAGGTGCTGCACGCGGCCGGCCCCAACAACGAGCTGAAGATCGACTCGCCGCCCGGTGGACCGGCCTACGTCGTGGTGCCCTACCTCGACCGGATGGACCTGGCCTACGCGGCGGCCGACATGGTGCTGTGCCGGGCCGGCGCGATGACCTGCGCCGAGCTGGCCGCGGTCGGGCTGCCCGCGGCCTACGTACCGCTGCCCATCGGCAACGGCGAGCAGCGGCTGAACGCCCAGCCGGTGGTCAAGGCGGGCGGCGGTCTGCTGGTGGACGACGCCGACCTGACCCCCGACTGGATCCGCTCCTCGGTGCTGCCGGTGCTCACCGACGCGCGTCGCCTGCACGACATGGGCAAGGCCGCGGCCGAGTTCGGTCGGCGCGACGCCGACGAGGAACTGGTCCGGATGGTCCACGAGGCGATCGCCGCCGCGCGGTTGCCCCAGTAGCCGCCGGCCCGAGGAGCGTCCTTGCCCGACACGAAGGAGCGCGCGCCGGCGCGCCCGGCCAGGCCCGGCCGTCCAGCGCCGCGGCGGCGCTGGACCAATCTGCGCCCGCTCCTCGTCCTGGTGGTGCTCGTGGTGCTCGCGGGTGCCGGGTGGGGGATCGTCTACCACTCGCCGCTGTTGGACGCCCGGACGGTGTCTGTCGGCGGGCCGGTCGTGCTGCCCAGGGACCAGGTCGCCAAGGTCGCCGCGGTGCCGGTCGGCGAGCCGCTGGCCGGGATCGACCTCGACGCGATCCGGGCCCGGGTGGCCGCGATCCCGCGCGTGGCCTCGGTCCACGTGGAACGCGACTGGCCGCACACGGTGCGGATCACGGTCCGCGAACGCACCACCGCCCTGGTGGTGCCGGACGCGGACCGCTACGCGGAGATCGACAAGGACGGCGTACGGTTCGGTACGGTGGACGCCGCGCCCGCCGGGGTGCCGATCGTCAAGGTCGACGCCAACACGGTGAGTCGGGAAACGCTACGGGGGGTGGTCCAGGTGGTTTCGGCGCTGCCGCCGCCGATCGCCCAGCGGGTACGGGACATCACCGCCCGGACGCGCGACGACATCGTGCTGGTGCTGGACAAGGGCGAGACCGTGTCGTGGGGCGGGCCGGAGGCGTCGGATCGCAAGGCGCTCGTGCTCGCGGTGCTGTTGACACGGCCGGCGAAGTTCTACGACGTCAGCGCGCCCGACGCGCCGGTGACCCGAACCCAACCGTTTCCCTCGCTCGCGCCGCCGGCGCCCGCGCAGTCGTTGGCTCCGGGGGCGTCCGGCGCGGCGGTTTCGACCCCGAGCACGCCGTGACCGGGGACGGAAGCACTCGGCCACTGCGATAAAACAATAGGGACAGGTTCGGCGTGTTCGTTGAACCGCGTCCGATGGGGACCTAGTGTCGGCCTAGCCCCAGGTTGACAAAGCAGTTATCCGCACTGTTCGGATCGGCGGCGTTCGATGCGAACGGGGCTGACTCTATACCTGAGGGTGAGGGTTTTGGTGGCTCGCGGAAATCGCGTCCCGACCTCCCCAAGTCGGCAAATGTCGGCATGCCGGAACCACGGCACGCCGACCGGAACTCGAGGCGAGAGGCCTTCGACGTGGCAGCACCCCAGAACTACCTCGCAGTCATCAAGGTGGTCGGTATCGGCGGTGGCGGGGTCAACGCCATCAACCGGATGATCGAGGTCGGTCTCAAGGGCGTCGAGTTCATCGCGATCAACACCGACGCCCAAGCCCTCCTCATGAGCGATGCCGACGTCAAGCTCGACGTCGGCCGCGAACTCACCCGCGGCCTGGGGGCCGGGGCGAATCCCGATGTCGGGCGCAAGGCCGCCGAGGACCACCGCGAGGAGATCGAGGAGGTCCTCAAGGGGGCCGACATGGTCTTCGTCACGGCGGGCGAGGGCGGCGGCACCGGCACCGGCGGCGCCCCCGTGGTGGCCAACATCGCCCGCTCGCTCGGCGCGCTCACCATCGGCGTGGTCACGCGCCCGTTCACCTTCGAGGGACGGCGCCGCGCGAACCAGGCCGAGGACGGCATCGCGCAGCTGCGCGACGAGGTCGACACGCTGATCGTGATCCCCAACGACCGACTGCTGTCCATCTCCGACCGGCAGGTCAGCGTCCTGGACGCGTTCCGCTCGGCCGACCAGGTGCTGCTGTCCGGTGTCCAGGGCATCACCGACCTGATCACCACGCCCGGCCTGATCAACCTCGACTTCGCCGACGTCAAGTCGGTGATGTCGGAGGCGGGTTCGGCGCTGATGGGCATCGGCTCGGCGCGCGGCGACGATCGCGCGGTGGCGGCGGCCGAGATGGCCATCTCCAGCCCGCTCCTGGAGGCGTCGATCGACGGCGCCCGGGGCGTGCTGCTGTCCATCTCCGGCGGCTCCGACCTCGGTCTGTTCGAGATCAACGAGGCCGCGCAGCTGGTCAGCGAGGCCGCGCACCCCGAGGCCAACATCATCTTCGGCGCGGTGATCGACGACGCGCTCGGCGACGAGGTCCGGGTCACCGTGATCGCGGCCGGCTTCGACGGCGGACAACCGCCGTCCAAGAGCGAGTTGGGCAAGCCGGCGGTGGCGCCTCCGCCGCCCACCCGCCCCGAGCCGACCGGTCGCCAGGGCGGCTCGGGCATCGGGCAGGGTGTGCTCAACGACCCGCCGCAGACGACCTACCAGACCCCGACCACGCCGGGCCCGCGCACCCCGCTGGTGCCGGAACCGATCAAAGACGATCTGGATCTCGACATCCCGCCGTTCATGAAGTAGAAGAAAAACATCGCCGGCAGTCGGCGACGCAAGAGTTCGAAACAATTCGACACGACCACGAGGTGGCCCGAACGTGTTCACGCGAAGGGCCGCTTCCGGCGGCGCCCGTTTCGCCTTCACCGATCGGTGGGGCGGCACGGGCGCCGCGCCGTATGACGAGTTGAACCTCGGCGACCACGTGGGCGACGACCCGGAGGTGGTGTCCGCCAACCGGGCGCGCACCGCCGAGGCGTTGGGCCTGTCGGCCGATCGGGTGGTGTGGATGAACCAGGTGCACGGCGACACGGTGGCCGTGCTGACCGGTCCGAGCGCCGAGCCGGTGCCCGGCACCGACGCCGTGGTCACCGCGACCCGCGGCCTCGCGCTGGCGGTGCTGGTCGCCGACTGCACCCCGGTACTGCTCGCCGATCCGCACGCCGGCGTGATCGGCGCCGCGCACGCGGGCCGCCCGGGGCTGGCCGCCGGCGTGGTGCCCGCCACGATCGAGGCGATGCGCGGCCTCGGCGCCGACCCGGAGCGGATCGAGGCGTGGACCGGACCGGCCGTCTGCGGCGCCTGCTACGAGGTTCCCGAGGCGATGTGCGACGAAGTGTCCGCACTCGTCCCCGCGGCCCGCGCACGCACCCGCCAGGGCACGTCCGGGCTCGATATACCGGCCGGAGTGTGGGCGCAACTCGCCGCGCAGGGGGTCGTGTCGGGTGAGAAATCGCACATCTGCACGCGCGAGTCGGCCGACCATTTCTCCTATCGGCGCGATCGCGCCACGGGTCGGATCGCCGGCTACGTGTGGCTCGCCGAGGACTGACCCCGCTCGGGCGCGGCGGGCCGGCGTCGGCGACGATGGGCCCATGGACACGCCCGATTCAGCGACCGCCACGACCGCCCGCCGGCGGGCCGAGCTAGCCGCCAACCTGGCCGACGTCCGGGCCCGGATCGCCGCCGCGTGCACCGCGGCCGGCCGCTCGCCCGAGGACGTCACCCTCGTCGTGGTGACCAAGACCCACCCCGCGAGCGACGTGCGCCTGCTCGCCGAACTCGGCGTCCGCGACGTCGGCGAGAACCGCGACCAGGAGGCCGCGCCGAAGGCGGCGGCCACGAAGGACCTCGACCTCCGTTGGCACTATGTCGGCCAGTTGCAGACCAACAAGGCCAAATCGGTGGCCGGTTACGCCGATGTGGTGCACTCGCTCGACCGGATTCGACTCGCCCACGCGCTGTCCGCGGCGGCCGAGCGGCAACAACGTTCGATCACCGCGCTGTTGCAGGTCAGCCTGGACGAAGACCCCGCCCGCGGTGGGGTGTCCGCGACCGACCTGGCCGAACTCGCCGACGCCGTGGCCGAGGCACCGCGGCTGACCCTCGGCGGAGTGATGGCGGTGGCCCCGCTCGGCGTCGAACCCGCCCGCGCGTTCGCCCGGTTGCGAGAAATCGCAACCCGCCTACGCGAAGCCCATCCGGCTGCGAACATGGTTTCCGCGGGGATGAGCAACGACCTCGAAGCGGCCATCGAGGCCGGGGCGACACATGTACGCATCGGTACTGCGGTGCTCGGAGTCCGGCCCTCCCTCCGGTAGCGTCGCCGTGAAGTGGATCGCACGACCCACGGTGACCTCAGCCGATCCACCGTGAGACCGGAGGAAGCGGAACATGGCCGGCGCAATGCGCAAGATGGCGGTCTACCTCGGCCTCGTGGAGGACGATGTCTACGAGTATGACGATTACGATGAGGACGACATCGGCCAGGACGGCCGCGACCGGGTCGAGCGCACCGATCGTCGCGAGGAGCGACGGGACGAGCGTCGTGAGGAGCCACGTGAAGTACGCGAACCGCGTGGGGAATCGCGGGAACGTCGCGACGATCCCGTTCGTGGAGCTACTGCCCTCCGCGAAGCGGGGGCCCTTCGCGACGAAGGCCGCCTCGAAGAACACCGCGCAACAGTGTCCGCCATGCCCGAACGCCGTCCCGAGAGCAGCACACCGGTGACCGTACACAAAGTCGTCAGCGAACGTGAGCCCTACCGCATCACGACGCTGCACCCGCGTACCTACAACGAAGCCCGCACGATCGGCGAGCACTTTCGCGAGAGCACGCCCGTGATCATGAACCTGACCGAAATGGAGGACACCGACGCCAAGCGCCTGGTGGACTTCGCCGCGGGGCTCGTGTTCGGCCTGCACGGCAGCATCGAACGGGTCACCCAAAAAGTCTTCCTCCTATCGCCTGCTAACGTCGATGTGACAGCCGAGGACAAGGCCCGCATCGCCGAGGGCGGGTTCTTCAATCAGAGCTGAGGTGTGCGAAAACTGAGGCTAGGTGCGGTCCTGACCAGAGGGACGGCACACGAGGGGGCAGGTAAATGAGCATCGCGCTGGAGATCATCCGCATCGTGCTCTACTGCTTTTTGATCGTGTTGTTCTTCCGCTTGGTGATGGACTACGTGTTCCAGTTCGCGCGGTCGTACGAGCCGCGCGGGGCCATGGTGGTACTGCTGGAGGCGACGTACTCCATCACCGATCCACCGTTGAAGTTGCTGCGCAGGTTCATTCCTCCGCTGCGCCTCGGGGGTGTAGCACTCGACCTGTCCTTCTTCGTACTGATGATCATCGTCTACATCCTGATCTCCGTCGTGGGCAGGCTGTAAGCGGTACCGTCTGTCCGATGCCGACGATCACGCTGAGGTGAAGAGATGCCGTTGACCCCCGAAGACGTGCGTAACAAGCAGTTCACGACCGTCCGTCTCCGCGAGGGCTATGACGAGGACGAGGTCGATGCGTTCCTCGATGAGGTCGAGGGCGAACTGACCCGACTTCTCCGGGAAAACGAGGATCTGCGAGCGAAACTCGCGGCGGCGACCAGGGCCGCCGCGCAGAGTCAGCAGCAGGCCCAGCAGCGCAAGGAGCGCGAACGCCCCGACGCACCCGTCCCGGCAGCCATATCCGGGCCGACCCCGGTTCCCCCGCCGCCCCAGATGGGTGGCCCGCAGGGAATGCAGGGCGGCCAGCACCCGATGCAGGGCGGCCCGCAGCAGCTCGGTCCCGGTGGACCGCAGCAGCACCCGATGGGGGGACCGCAGCAGCTCGGTCCCGGCATGAGCGGTCAGCACCAGCTCCAGGGTCCGCCGCAGCACCAGCTGCAGGGCGGCCCCGGCATGCAGAGCGGCCAGCACCAGCTGCCCGGTCAGCAGCAGCACCAACTGCAGCCCGGTCAGCACCAATTGCAGGGCGGCCCCGGCATGGGCGGTCCCGGCATGAGCGGCCAGCACCAGCTCCAGGGTCCGCCGCAGCACCAGCAGCAGTTGCAGCAGCACCAGCTGCAGGGCGGCCCGCCGCAGCTCGGTCCGGGTGGACCGCAGCAGCAGATGGGCAACCCCGGTGGCGACAGCGCCGCCCGAGTGCTCGCGCTGGCGCAGCAGACGGCCGACCAGGCGATCGCCGAGGCCCGCTCCGAGGCGAACAAGATAGTGGGCGAGGCGCGCACCCGGGCCGAGGGCATGGAGCGCGACGCGCGGTCCAAGGCCGACGCCCTGGAGCGTGACGCACAGGAGAAGCACCGCGTCGCGATGGGTTCGCTGGAGAGCGCCCGCGCCACGCTCGAGCGCAAGGTCGACGACCTGCGCGCGTTCGAGCGCGAGTACCGCACGCGGCTGAAGTCGTACCTGGAGAGCCAGCTTCGTCAGCTGGAGTCGCAGGCCGACGACTCGCTCGCGCCGCCGCGGACCCCGGCCACGGCCTCGCTGCCGCCGGCCATGTCGTCCGCGCCGGTACCGATGTCGCAGTCGATGGCTCCGTCCATGGGCCAGTCGATGTCCCAGCCGTCGTCGATGTCGCCGGCCATGACGCCGTCGATCGGGCAGCAGATGAGCCCGGCGATGACGCAGCAGATGTCGCCGGTGCGTCCGCAGGCTCCGCAGCCTCAGCAGATGCAGCAGCCGTCGCCGATGCGCGGGTTCCTGATCGACGAGGACCCCGACAACTGACCGGCCACTGAGCGTCGGTCGGTCATCCGAGAAGCGCCCGCCCCCTCCGGGGGGACGGGCGCTTCTCGGGTTCCCGGTCCGGGTACGGCCCGGGCGGGGCGACCCGAGTCACCCCGCCCGGCCGGTCAGACCTTGCGCAGCCAGAACCGCAGACCGAGCGCGGGGTCGCCGTGCTCGAACAACTCCTCGTCTTCCGGGGAGCCCTGGGTGAACTGCGTCGCCAGCACCTCCTCGGCGACCTGGCCGCCGTGCGCGAGCAGCGCCGACGTGGTCTCCTCCGACTCGTCCGCGGCCCACCACACCAGGATCCGGTCGGACACCTCCAGGCCGCTGTTCTTGCGCGCCTCCTGGATCAGCCGGACCACGTCCCGGGCCAGACCCGCGAGCCGCAGCTCGGGGGTGATGGTCAGGTCGAGCGCCACGGTCGCGCCGTCCTGGCCGGCCACCGTCCAGCCCTCGCGCGGGGTTTCGGTGACGATGACCTCCTCGGCCACCACCTCCACCGGCTCGCCCTCGACCTCGACCACCGCGGTGCCCGAGGCGCGCAGCGCCGCCGCCAGGGCCGCGGCGTCGGCCGCCGCGATCGCGCCCGCCACCACCGGGGTGCGCTTGGCGAACCGCTTGCCCAGGGCCCGGAAGTTGCCCTTCGCGCTGTACTCGACCAGGTCGCCACCCGCCTCGGACAGCGCCGCCACCGAGACCACGTTCAGCTCCTCGGCGATCTGCGCGCGCAGTTCGTCAGACAACTCGTCCCAGCCGCTCGCGCCGATCAGCGCCCGGCCCAGCGGCTGCCGGGTCTTGACGCCGGAGTCCGCCCGGGTGGCCCGGCCCAACTCGACCAGGCGCCGCACCAGCGCCATCTGCCGCCCCAGTTCGGGCTGTACGAGGGCCGCGTCCGTGCTCGGCCAGGTCGCCATGTGCACCGACTCGGGGGCGTCGGCGGTGACCGGGCGCACCAGGTCCTGCCAGACCCGCTCGGTGATGAACGGCACCAGCGGCGCCATCAGCTTCGTCACCGTGACCAACGCCTCGTGCAGCGTGGCCAGCGCGGCCGGGTCCGCGTTCCAGAACCGCCGCCGGGACCGGCGCACGTACCAGTTCGACAGGTCGTCCACGAACGCGGTGAGCGCCTTGCCCGCGCGCTGCGTGTCGTACGCCTCCAGGGCCGCGTCCACGTCGCCCACGAGGGTGTTCAGCTCGGACAGCAGCCACCGGTCGAGCAGCGGGCGGTCGGCCGGGGCCGGGTCGCTCGCGCTCGGCGTCCAGCCGCCGGTGCGCGCGTACAGGGCCTGGAAGCTGACCGTGTTCCAGTAGGTCAGCAGCGTCTTGCGGACCACCTCCTGGATGGTGCCGTGCCCGACCCGGCGGGCCGACCACGGCGAGCCGCCCGCGGCCATGAACCAGCGCACCGCGTCGGCGCCGTGCCGGTCCATCAGCGGGATCGGCTCCAGGATGTTGCCCAGGTGCTTGGACATCTTGCGGCCGTCCTCGGCCAGGATGTGCCCCAGGCAGACCACGTTCTCGTAGGACGACCTGTCGAACACCAGCGTGCCGACCGCCATCAGCGTGTAGAACCAGCCGCGGGTCTGGTCGATCGCCTCGGAGATGAACTGCGCCGGGTAGGACTGCTCGAACAACTCGCGGTTGCGGTACGGGTAGCCGAACTGGGCGAACGGCATCGACCCCGAGTCGTACCAGGCGTCGATCACCTCGGGTACCCGGGTCGCCTGCTCGCCGCACGCGGTGCCGTCGGCGGCCTTGGCCGGGCAGCCGAAGACGACCTCGTCGATGTACGGCCGGTGCGGGTCCAGGCCCGACAGGTCGCGCCCGGTCAGCTCGGAGAGTTCGGCCAGCGAGCCGGCGCAGGTCAGGTGACCCTCCTCGCACCGCCAGATGGGCAGCGGGGTGCCCCAGAAGCGGTTGCGCGAGAGCGCCCAGTCGATGTTGTTGTTCAACCAGTCGCCGTAGCGGCCCCACTTGACCGTGTCCGGGTGCCAGTTGGTCCGCTCGTTCTCGCGAAGCAGCGCGTCCTTGACCGCGGTGGTGCGCACGTACCAGGACGGCTGCGCGTAGTAGAGCAGCGCGGTGTGGCAGCGCCAGCAGTGCGGGTAGCTGTGCTCGTACTCCAGGTGCCGGAACAGCAGCCCGCGGGCCCGCAGATCGGCCACCAGGGCCTCGTCGGCCTTCTTGAAGAACTGTCCGCCGACCAGCGGCAGCTCGGCCTCGAAGGTGCCGTCGGGGCGCACCGGGTTGACCACCGGCAGGCCGTACGCGCGGCAGGTCTCCAGGTCGTCCGCGCCGAACGCGGGCGCCTGGTGCACGACGCCGGAGCCGTCCTCGGTGGTGACGTACTCCGCGAGCACCACGAAGTTCGCGTCCTCCAGCGGCAGCAGGTCGAACGGGCGCCGGTAGGCCCACCGTTCCATCTCCCGGCCGGTGAAGCGCTCACCGGTGGCCGCCCAGCCCTCGCCGAGCGCCTTCGCCAGGAGCGGCTCGGCGACCACGAGGCGTTCCTCGCCGTCGGTGGCCACCACGTAGGTCACGTCGGGATGCACCGCGGCGGCGGTGTTGGACACCAGCGTCCACGGCGTGGTCGTCCACACGAGCAGCGCCGCCTGCCCGGCCAGCGGCCCGGAGGTGAGCGGGAAGCGCACGTAGACCGAGGGGTCGACGACCGTCTCGTAGCCCTGCGCCAGTTCGTGGTCGGACAGCCCGGTGCCGCAGCGCGGACACCACGGCGCGACCCGGTAGTCCTGGGTCAGCAGGCCCTTGTCGAAGATCTGCTTGAGCGACCACCAGACCGACTCGACGTACTCCGGGTCCATCGTCCGGTATGCCTTGGACATGTCGACCCAGTAGCCCATCCGGGTGGTCAGTTCCTCGAACGCGCCCACGTGCGTCATCACCGACTCGCGGCACTTCGCGTTGAACTCGGCGATCCCGTAGCGCTCGATGTCCGGCTTGCCGGAGAAGCCCAACTGCTTCTCCACGGCCAGCTCGACGGGCAGGCCGTGGCAGTCCCACCCGGCCTTGCGCGGCACGTTGTAGCCGCGCATCGTGCGGTAGCGCGGGAACACGTCCTTGAACACGCGCGCCTCGATGTGGTGCGCCCCCGGCATGCCGTTGGCCGTCGGCGGGCCCTCGTAGAAGACCCAGCGGGGGCCGTCGGCGTTCTGCGCGAGGGAGCGCTCGAAGATGTCGTTGTCCCGCCAGAACGCGAGGACCTCGTGCTCCATGGCGGGCAGGTCGACCTGCGCCGGTACCGGGCGGTACATGTGGCTTCCTTCCGCGGGCTGTGATGCGTGCCTACCGAAGGGACGAGACGGCCGTCGGCCGATCCCGCGGTACCACCCTTCTTGGCCGCGCGCCGCCCGATCCGCCTACCGTGCCCGGGCGGGCACAACCCTCTCGTCTGCGCGAGGGTCGGTTCTACGGGTCGCTCCGCATCCGGACCGACCTTTCCTCCGACAGCTCCGGGGTGATCTTCACCTCGCGCACACCCCCGGGCTCACACCGTCCCCGGGTCGCTGGCGGCTGCGTGCGACGCTACTCGTCCCCATCGACACCGTCTCGCTCTGCGGATTGTACGACCCGCGCGGGCCCTCGCGCCTCCGAGTTCACCCGCCCCCAGGTGCATAACGATCCGCTCGGGAACCGGTAACGAACGGGACACGTAGAAGAGGGATAAGCGTGGTTGCGTCTGGGCACAACCGATTTACGTCGCCGCCCCGGCGCACTCTGTGACGGGACGGCGCGTCCGGTTGTCCGGGGCGACCCATCCCTAAGTGAAACAAGGGGGCCGTGAACATGACGGATACAGAGAAGGCGAGTGGCGGGCGGACGCGTCGTGCGACCACGACGGCCGCGCCGCGAGCCTCGGTACGGGGAGGAACGGGACGCACCGTGAAGGCACCTGCACACGTGACCACCTCGACCGCGACGCTCCCGACACCGCCGAGCGGGTTCCATGAGCCGACGATGTACATCGTCCGGCCGGGGGAGGACCCCTGGGACGACGCGGAGCTGCGCGAGGTGCGGGAGGGGCTGATCGAGACCGCGCACGAGCTGCGCGCCGAGATCGCCGTGTCGGAGAACGGCATCGCCGATCTGCTGCGCGACTCGGGGGAGGGTGCGGGCGACGATCAGGCGGACACCGGGACCAAGAACTTCGAGCGCGAGCACGAGATGTCCCTGACCAACAACGCGCGTGGCATGCTGCTCCAGTCGGAGAAGGCGCTGCGGCGCCTCGCCGACGGGACATACGGGGCCTGCGAGTCGTGTGGTTCGGCCATCGGCAAGGCGCGCCTGCAGGCGTTCCCGCGTGCGACCCTGTGTGTGACCTGCAAGCAGCGCGAAGAGCGCCGGTAGCCGCCGCGGCCGCCGGCGGCGCGTCCGAGGACTGGAGCACGCCATCGGCACCGGAGCGGAACGACGGGAAGACGCGGAGTCGCAGGCCCCCGCGGGGGAGCCGGACACCGGGGCGACCGGGGGCGGGGCGGACGGCGACGAGCCGACCGCGCCCGCCGGTTCGCGTACCCGTCGCTACATCCTGGTCCTGCTCGGGGTCGCGGCCGTCGCCTACGCCCTGGACCTGATCAGCAAGCTGATCGTGGTGAAGAAGCTCGAATACCACGCCCCGATCGACATCCTCGGCGACTGGCTCCAGTTCCGGGCCACCCGCAACGCGGGCGCGGCGTTCGGCATGGGCCAGGGGCTGACCATCGTGCTCACGGTGATCGCCAGCGCGGTGATCGTGGTGATCCTGCGGCTGGCCCGCAAGCTGAACAGCCTGCCCTGGGCGATCGCTCTGGGCCTGCTGCTCGGCGGTGCGCTCGGCAACCTCACCGACCGGATCTTCCGCTCGCCCAGCGTGTTCGAGGGCCACGTGGTGGACTTCATCGCGCCCAAGCACTTCGCGATCTTCAACCTGGCGGATTCGGCGATCGTGGTGGGTGGCTGCCTGATCGTGCTGCTGTCGTTCCTGGGTCTGCAGCCGGACGGTACGCGGGAGGGTGACGACGAGGGCGCGGACGGGGGCGCGGACGAGGCGACGCCAGGGGACGGGGACGAGCGCGCGGACGCGGAGGCCGGGAACGGGGTCGTCGATCCGCCTGCCGGGGCCACTCGGGCGCCCGCGAAGGCGTCCTCCGGGACCGCCGAGCGGGCCGCCGGGGACCGGGACGGCGACCACGCCGTCGAGTCCGGTCCGGATGCCGGGCATACTCGTATCTCGTGACTGTCAATCCCGGCTCCCCCGAAATCCGCACGCTTCCCGTTCCCGACGGCCTCGAAGGCGAGCGGGTCGATGCCGCGCTCTCGCGGATGTTCGGCTTCTCGCGCACCAAGGCGGCCGAGCTGGCCGCCGCCGGGAAGGTGCAGCTCGACGGCCGGGCGGCGGGCAAGTCCGACCGGGTGGTCGGCGGAGCCTGGATCGAGGTCGAGATGCCGGGCGCGCCCCGGCCGGTGCAGCTCGTCGCCGAACCCGTGCCCGGCATGCGGATCGTGCACGACGACGACCACATCGTGGTGATCGACAAGCCGATCGGCGTCGCCGCGCACCCCAGCCCCGGCTGGACCGGCACCACCGTGGTCGGCGGCCTCGCGGCGGCCGGCTACCGGATCTCCACCTCCGGCGCGGCCGAGCGCCAGGGCGTGGTGCACCGCCTGGACGTGGGCACCTCGGGGCTGATGGTGGTGGCCAAGTCGGAGCGCGCCTACACGCTGCTCAAGCAGCAGTTCCGCGACCGCACGGTGGACAAGCGCTACCACGCGCTGGTCCAGGGCCACCCGGACCCGCACACCGGCACCGTCGACGCGCCGATCGACCGGCACCCCACGCACGACTACAAGTGGGCCGTGGTGATGGGCGGCAAGCCCAGCGTCACGCACTACGACACGATCGAGGCGTTCCGCGCCGCGAGTCTGCTGTCGATCAAGCTGGAGACCGGGCGCACCCACCAGATCCGGGTGCACATGGCGGCGCTGCGGCACCCGTGCGTGGGCGACCTGACCTACGGCGCCGACCCGACGCTGTCCAAGCGGCTGGGCCTGGAGCGGCAGTGGCTGCACGCGGTGAGCCTGGCCTTCGAGCACCCCGGCGACGGCACGTGGGTGCAGTACGAGAGCGGCTACCCGGCCGACCTGACCGCGACCCTGGAGCGGGTCACCGACAGGTGAGGCAATTGCCCGCCGGTCGGTGATTCGGCGGAGATTCGGGGAAGCCTCCAAGATCGAATCGCGCTCGATCGGTCTGGGGGTGGAGTGGGTCAGCTCACGCTGCTGTTCCTGTTGATGTTCGGCACGGTCGTGGTGGTGCCGCTCGCGGGCCGATTGCGGCTGCCGTTTCCGGTGTTGCTGACGCTGTACGGGGTGCTGCTCGGGTGGCTGCCGTTCGTGCCCAACCTGCGGATCGACCCCGACCTGCTGCTGCCGCTGCTGTTGCCGCCGCTGTTGTACGCAGCGGCGCAGCGGTCGAGTTGGCGCGAGTTCGCGGCGAACGCCCGGCCGATCACGCTGCTCGCGGTCGCACTCGTCCTGGTGACCACGGCGGCGGTGGCGGCCGTGGCGGACGCGATGATCCCCGGGCTGCCGCTCGCGGGCGCGGTCGCGCTGGGTGCGCTGGTGGCGCCGCCGGATCCGGTGGCGGCGACGGCGGTGGCCGGGAGTCTGCGGCTGCCGCGGCGGCTGGTGGCGATCCTGGAGGGCGAGGGGCTGTTCAACGACGTCACCTCGCTCGTGCTCTACCAGGTCGCGGTCGCGGCGGTGGTCGGCGGGACGTTCTCGCCGGTCGAGGCGGCGGGCATGTTTGCGTTGTCCGCGGTGGTCGGCGTCGGGATCGGCTTCGCGGTCGGGCTGGCCGGGCGATTGTTGCTGGGCCGGTTGGACGAGCCCACGTTGCAGACGCTGCTCACGCTGCTGGTGCCGTTCCTGGCCTACGTGGTCGCCGACGAACTGCAGGGCTCCGGCGTGCTCGCGGTGTTGACCACCGCGTTCTACCTGGGCTCGGTCGCCGAGGACGCGGACAACGTGGTCGGCCGGCTCACCGGGCGCTCGTTCTGGGAGGTCGTCGACCTGGTCGTGACCGGTGTCGCGTTCGGGGTGATCGGCCTGGAGATGTGGGAGATCTTCCACGATCTGCGGGGCGATCGGGGCCGGCTGTTCCTGGAGGCCGGCGCGGTGGTGTTGACCCTGATCGTGGTGCGGGGCCTGTGGTTGTTCCCGGTCGCGGCGCTGGCCCGGCGGCTGCACGCGCGGCTGCCGACCACCGGCGAGACCCAGACCCCGGATCCGCGCGAGACGGTGGTGGTGTGGTGGGCCGGGATGCGCGGCGTGGTGACGATCGCGCTTGCGCTGGCGCTGCCGCTGAGCACCGACGCGGGCGGGGCCTTCCCCGAGCGGCAACGGCTGATCGCGATCGCGTTCTGCGTGATCGTGGTGACGCTGCTGCTCCAGGGGGTCAGCCTGCCGTGGCTGGTGCGCCGGCTCGGGGTCTCGGAGACGGACGACGCGGAGAGCGACGAGGAGCGCCGGATCGCGGCGGCGGCGACGAAGGCCGCGCTGCATCGGCTGCGCGAACTGGACGAGCAGCGCGACCTCCCGGACGAGATGGTGCGGCGGCTGCGGGCCCGGCAGAAGGCGCTGCTGGCCGAGCTGAAGCCGGAGGGCATGGGCGAGGAACTGGCCGACTCGGTGGTCGAGCGCTCACGGCGGATCAAGCTCCTGCACGAGATCGAGGCCGAAATGACGGCGGCGGCACGACGCGAGGTGATCGCGGCCCGGGGACGCCGAGGCGTCGACCCGGCGGCGGCCGACCGCGTCCTGCGGCGATTGGACCTACGCAGCGTGCGGTGAGGCGGGGCCGCCTCGGAGCGGTCTCATCGCCGAGCTTGGCCGGTTTTGAACCGGGCCGTCCTCAAACGCCGGACGGGCTGGGTTTTCGGTTGCGTTCGGCGACGGGGGCTGCGGTCCGCAGGCGCCTGGGGCGAGTTGTCCTCAAACGCCGGACGGGCTGGGTTTTCGGTTGCGTTCGGCGACGGGCGCTGCGGTCCGCAGGCGCCTGGGGCGAGTTGTCCTCAAACGCCGGACGGGCTGGGTTTTCGGTTGCGTTCGGCGACCGGTGCTGCGGTTCGGGCGCCTGGGGCGAGTTGTCCTCAAACGCCGGACGGGCTGGGGCGGCTGGGCCCGGGAGGTAGATGCCGCCGCTCGGGGCTGCTGTGCTTCGGTTGGGTGCGGGCTGCGCCTTGCTTGCGGGCGGTCGGTGCGGGGCCGGCCGGAGCCGGCAGCGGCCCACCACCGGCTCGGACCAGCCCGCACCAGCCACCCGCAACCACAAGCGCAACCTCCGCCGGAAGCACCCAACCCAATCGAGAACGCACGCCCGGCGAACCCAACCCGAGCGCCCACCCCGCCCGCCGCTGTAGGCCGCTTTTTCGCCGACCAACACGCCCGCCTCGTCGGGAGCCCCAAGTTTCGGAGCCCCGCACGCCGGGGGCGGCCCATCGCCGACTCGGACAGGTTCCGGACCGGCCCTCCGCAGCCGAAGCGCGACTCTCGCCGACAGCACTCGGCCCACTCGGGGGCTCCTCGGCGGACTCGACTCGGCTCGACCATCCTCCGGCCCCGCGCGTCGGCGACCAGTCGTGCCTGTCGGGGTATGCCGTGCGGCCCGGTACCGTTGGGGGTTTGTTGTGTGGGGATTGGTCTTCGGAAGGAAATGTTCTCGTGGCCCGCATCGTGTTGTTTCACTCGGCCTATGGGCTGCGGCCCGCTGTTCAGGATGCGGCCGGGTGGTTGCGGGGGCTTGGGCACGAGGTGGTTGTGCCTGATCTGTATGACGGGCGTTGCACCGAGTCGATCGAGGAAGGCATGGAGATCAAGGATGAGATCGGTGCGGACGAGTTGATCCGCCGGGCCGTGAAGGTGGCGGCCGGGCTGGGGGAGGGGCTTGTGTATGCGGGGTTTTCGCTGGGGGCCTCGATTGCGCAGAATGCCGTGTTCGCCGATCGCACCGCGGCCGGGCTTTTGATGTTCCACGGCACCTCCGACCTGCGTGAGGATGCCGTGACGGAGGTGCCGGTGCAGTTGCACGTGGCCGAGCCCGATCCGTTCGAGACCGAGGATTGGCTGGGGACCTGGTACCTGGGCATGCGCCGCGCCGGGGCCGATGTGGAGATCCACCGCTACCGGGGCGCCGGTCACCTGTTCACCGATCCCGGGCTGGCGGACTACGACCGCGAGGCCGCCGCGCGGGCCTGGGCGATCGCCTCGGACTTCCTCAACGAGATCGACTCGGCCGCGGCGGCCGCGGCGGCCAGCGACTGAGGCTTCTTGGCCAGGCTCACGTACTTGCGCGGGCCGGTCTGCGCGGGCACCTGCGGGGTCGGGCGCGCCTTCGCGAAGCGCCCGTTGCCGCTGTACGGGCCCACCGCCTCGTTGCCCAGCGGCGCGGGCGCGGTGGCGATGCGGGGCAGTGCGTACGGGTGTTCGCGGCGCAGGTAGTCGAGCAGCTTCTCGCGGACCTCGCAGCGCAGCGTCCACAGGTCGTCGGAGTCGCGGGCGGTGACCACCGCGCGGATCAGGATCGTGGTCGGCGTGGTGTCGGTGACGTACAGGCTCCAGCCCTGGCCGTCCCACAGGCCGGTGTCCTTGAGGATCCGGTGCAGTTCCTCGCGCAGTTCGCTCACCGGCGCCGAGTGGTCCAGGTGCAGGAACACCGTCCCGGTCATCCGGGTGTCGGTGCGCGACCAGTTCTCGAACGGCCGCGAGGTGAAGTAGGACACCGGCATCACGATCCGGCGCTGGTCCCACGTGTTGACCACCAGGTAGGTCAGGGTGATCTCCTCGATCGTGCCCATCTCCTCGTTGACCACCACCGAGTCGCCGATCCGGACCATGTCGCTGAACGCGATCTGCAACCCGGCGAACAGGTTGGCCAGCGCGCTCTGCGCGGCCAGACCGGCCACCACGCCGAGCAGGCCGGCGGAGGCGAGCAGACTGGTTCCGATCGTCTTCATGCCCGGGAAGGTCATGATCATCGCGGCGAAGGTGATGATCCCGACGATCGCCACCGCGGTGCGTCGGATCAGCGCGATCTGGGTCTGAATCCGGCGTACCCGGCCGGTGTCCGTCGCGTTCGCCGCGTAGCGCTCGAACGAGGTGTTCACCAGCAGGGTGACCGCGTGCACGATCAGCCACGAGCAGGCCGCGATCACCGAGAGCACCAGGATGTGCCGGAGCATCCCCCGGCTGCGCTCGGGCAGCGCGGCGGCGGGCTCGGCGAGCAACAACATCGAGGTGCCGAGGGTCGCCACGATCGAGGCGCGGCCGCGCCGCGCCATCGACCACAGTGGTCCGGTCAGTGGTTTGCGGGTCTGTACTTCGCGGGCCAGGCGAGCCATTCCCCAGGTCACCAGGCCCGTGAAGGCGATCACCGAGACGAGCACGATCAGCGGGCGAAGTATGTGCCACACGTCCACGTCGAAGGCCTCCCAGGGGCTTGTGGTCAAACCCGTACGGTACCCGAGCCCGCCGAGGTCACCCATCGCGTCGCGGGGCGCGCGGGAAGCGCCCCGGGGGTTCGCGGGGGCGGTAACGTGCGAGTTCGGGTGGTGTACGGCACGGAGGACGCGCGATGTCCAAATGGACCAGGATCGGTAGGGCCGGCCTCGGCGCGGTGCGGCGCGGACAGCGGTTCCGCAACGCCTCCCGGGCCGCGGAGCAGCGCTCCGCGAAGGCCGGCGCGACCGCCTTCGACCCGGACGTGGACACCCGGCTCACCGCGCGCCAGACCGCCCTGCTGATCCGCTACCTGGTGGGCAAGGTGGTGCTGGGCCGGCTGGAATTCGTCTTTCTGGTCAAGTATCTGCTGGTGGTCATCGGCCTTCCGGCGCTGTTCTTGTTTCCGCCCCTGGGGATCGTGCTGCTGGTGCTGTTCGGCCTCGCCGCGCTGGTCCAGTGGGTGATCTCGCGGGCGGTCGGGCGGCTCGCCGCCTTTCACCGACTGAACGCCGCCGAGGGGGAGTTGACCGACGCGGCAACCGTGTGGTGGCCCAACCTCAAGCGCGAGACCGCCCGGGTGGGCCTGCCGAGCCGGCCGCTCCCGCTGCTGCGCCTGGCCGCCGCGCGGGCGACCCGACGGTTGGACCCCGAGCGCGAGGCGGCGTTCGCGGCGATCGACTGGCGGGCGGTGCTGCCGCGCGACCAGTGGCGGCGGGCCCGGGTGCTGCTCGCCGAGGAGGCGGGCGGCGGACCGGCCGGGCGGACCGCGTAGAGTCGTCTGGTCGTGTGTCACCCCGCGCGCGCACCTGACGCGCGTCGCGGGCCGCACGCCGTCACCACCACCTTCAGGACGACGCGCGGGGTCGGATGTACAAGCTGCCCGGAACGGACGAGCGGAGCGTGACCATTCCCGGCGAGCGCGCGAACGCCGACCCGTGCTTCACGGTGCGCGGCCTGACCCGGACCTATCGCACCGGGCGCCGGCGCGATCGGCACGTGGTCACCGCCAACGACACGATCGACCTGGACGTGCGCCGGGGCGAGATCTTCGGCCTGCTCGGGCCCAACGGCGCGGGCAAGTCCACCCTGGTCCGCCAGCTCACCGGCCTGCTCCGGCCCGACTCCGGCAGCATCGACCTGCTCGGCCACGACCTGGTGCGCCGCCCCGACGTGGCCGCCCGACTCGTCGCCTACCTCGGCCAGGAGTCCGGCGCGCTGGACGAGTTGACCGTCGCCCTCGCGATCGAGACCACCGCCCGGCTGCGCGCGCTCGACGCCCACCGGGCCCGGGCCGAGCGCGACGCGGTGCTCGACGAACTCGAACTCGGCCCGATCGCGGACCGCCCGCTGAAGAAGCTCTCCGGCGGCCAGCGCCGACTGGCCTGCGTGGCCACCGCGCTGGTGGGCGATCGGCCCGTGCTGGTCCTGGACGAGCCGACCACCGGCATGGACCCGGTCGCGCGCCGCGCGGTGTGGGCCGCGGTGGATCGCCGCCGGGCCGACAGCGGCGCCACCGTGCTCCTGGTCACCCACAACGTGATCGAGGCGGAGACCGTGCTCGACCGGGTCGCGGTGCTCGACGAGGGCCGGGTGATCGCGTGCGACACCCCCGGGGGCCTGAAGGCCATGGTCGGCGACGAGGTCCGGCTCGACCTGGTCTGGCGGGCCGATCCGCCGATGGACGACCCGGCAGTCGGTATGCTCGCGCGCAGCGCTGTGCGCACCGGCCGACGCTGGAGCACCCGGATGGAACCGGGAATGGCCCGCGAACTGCTCGCCGGCGTCACCTCCGGGCCCGCGTTCGAGGCGCTCGACGACTTCACGCTGTCCACGCCGAGCCTGGAGGACGTCTACCTCGCGCTCGGCGGCCGCCACCAGGGACTGGTCAAGGGATGAGGGTGTCGACCCCAGTGAGTGCAGCGAGCATCGAGACCGCGCCGCCGCGCCCGGTCGAACCGGTCGCCCCGGCGGCGGGCACGCCGCTCGGCGCCGGGCTGCTGACCGTCTACCGCGCGCAGTTGTCCAGGGTGCGGGTCTCCCGGGTGCCGCTGCTGTTCGTCGCGGTGTTCCAGTCGGTGGGCATCATGATCCTGATGCGCGGCGTGGTGGACACCGGCAGCGACAGCGCCCGCGAGGCGGTGGTGGCCGGGTCCGGTGTGCTCGTGGTCGCCTTCGTCGCGCTCAACCTGCTCGCCCAGCACTTCGGCAACCTGCGCGCGGCCAACGCGCTCGACTACTACCTGACGCTGCCGGTGCGCCCGGCCGCCGTGGTGCTCGGCATCGCCGCCGCGTACGCGTCCTTCACGCTGCCCGGCACGGTGGCCACCGCGGTGATCGGCGCGGTGATGTTCCAGCTGCCGCTGGCCAACCTGTGGGTGCTGCTGCTGGTCGTACCGCTGTCCGGCGCGGCCCTGGCGGGCATCGGCGCGGTCTTCGGGCTGCTCGCCCCGCGCCCGGAACTGGCCACGCTCCTCGGCCAATTGGGCATGTCGGCGGCGCTGCTGCTGGGCGTGCTGCCGGAGGACCGGATGCCCGAGGTGATCGTGCTCGCCCGGGATGTGCTGCCGTCCTCCTACGGGGTGGACGCCTTCATCGCCAGCTACGGCGACCCGGACTGGGCGGCGGTGGCCGGCAACCTGGCGGTCTGCGCGGGGGTCGGCGTGGTGATGCTCTCGCTGGCCACCTGGGCCTTCCGGCGCAGTACCCGGGCGTAGCCGACGCCCCTTCGACCACCGGACACATCGCCGCGCGGGGCCGACCCGCGGGCTCGAGCCGTACATGGGACGCTGACCAGATGACGTCTGCCGGGGATATCGACCCCTACCCGTCGCCCGAGGGCGCGCACGTGGGCTTCGCGCCCGGGTACGACGCGCCCCCCTCGCTGTGGCGGCGCTACCGCACCGACGTGCTCGCGTTCGCCGCGGTGGTCGCGACCTGCCTGGTGGTGGGCGCGATCGTGGGCGTGGTCTGGGAGCAGATCACCCCCCGGGTGCCGCTGATGGCCACCAAGGAGGGCGTCTTCCAGGTCTCGCCCGAGACCGAGACCTCGATCGCCCTGGACGGCTGGTTCGCGGTGTGCGGCGTGGTGGCCGGCATCGTGCTCGCGCCGCTCGCGTTCTGGCGCTTTCGCCGACAGGGCGTGGCGACCGCGCTCGCGCTGACCGTCGGCGGGATCGCCGGCGCGTATCTGGCCTTCAAGGTCGGCGTGGCGCTCGGTCCGGACGGGATCGCCGACGAGGTGCGTCGGGTCGGCCTGGGCAAACGCTTCGACCAAGAGCTGGACCTGAAGGCCAAGGGCGTGTTGCTGCTGTGGCCGATCGCGTCGATGGTGATCTTCCTCGGCCTGTCCGCCGGCTTCGCCCCTGCCGAGCGCCGCGAGACGTTCCAGGGACCGTGGCCGTGGGCGCCCCAGGGGCCGGGACGAGACCACGCGTCCGGCCCGTTCCCGAGTTCGACCGTGTCCGCCCCCGTCGACCTCACCAAGCACGGGTCCGACGAGGGCTGACTCTGTGGGGCGGTACACGGGGCCGACTCGTGCGGGGCAGCGCACGCGGCCGACCCCTGCGGGGCAAAGACCCTAGACCCGCCCCACCGGAGCCGTCACCGCGCCCGTGAGCCGGATCAGGTCGGCCGGGGTCAGCTCGATCTCCAGGCCCCGGCGGCCGGCCGACACGTACACCGTCTCCAGCGCGAGCACCGAGACGTCCACCACGGTGGGGTGCCGGCGCTTTTGGCCGAGCGGGCTGATCCCGCCGAGCACGTAGCCCGTGGCCCGCTCGGCCGCCGCCGGGTCGGCCATCGCCGCGCGTTTGCCGCCGACCGCGGCGGCCAGCGCCTTGAGGTCGAGCCTGCCCGCCACCGGGACCACCGCGACGGTGAGCGCGCCGTCCACGTCGGCGAGCAGCGTCTTGAACACCCGCTCGGCCGGCACGCCGAGCACCGTCGCGGCCTCCTCGCCGTACGAGGCCGCGTCCGGGTCATGGGTGTACGCGTGCGTCGTGAACGCCACGCCCTCGCGGGTCAGCGCCACCGTCGCCGGGGTGCCCTGTCCACCCTTGGTCCTGCCCTTCGCCATGCCGGCGCGCCCTTCGGTCGGGTCGGTCGGGCCCGAGGCGATCGGGCCCGCCTCGGCCGGTCCGCGTCAGTTGGGTTCGATGTTCTGCCGCAACAACTCGATCGCCGGCAACGACGGCAGGTGGTCGAGCAGCGCCGCCTCGCGGCGCAGTAGTTCCACCTCGGCGGTCAGCCGGGCGGTCGCGTCCTCCGCCTCCAGGAGCCGCTGCTTGTCGTGCGGGTCGAGCACCACCGCGGCGGCCACCAGGTAGGACAACACGACCGGGTCGTCGGGCAGCTCCGGCAGGCTCATCGGGGTGCGCTGCTGGGCGGTGAGCAGCCGGCGCTGATACTCGGCGAAGGCCCGGGTCGCGGCCAGCCCGAGAACGTCGGCCCGCTCGCCGGGCGGATCGGCCAGATATTCGACCTCGGCGTACAGATACGGCCCCGAGTCGTCCACCGAGACCAGTTCGAACCGGGTCGCACCCGTGGCCACCAGGTCGTAGCGGCCGTCCTCGTGCGACTTGATCGTGGCGATCTCCGCCGTACAGCCCACCGGGTGCAGCACCGCGAGCGGATCGCCCTGGATGTCGCCGACCTCGCGTCCGGTGCGCAGCGCCACCACGCCGAAGCGCTGCTCCGCCTGGGGCAGCGCCTCCAGATCCCGGACCAGCGCGCGGTATCGCTCCTCGAAGATGTGCAGGGGCAGCACCAGACCCGGATAGAGCACCGAGTTGAGCGGGAAGAGCGGAAGCCGGTCGGTCACGGTGACCAAGAGTAGGCCCTGACCGCCGGAGCGCGTCGATCATTGATCTCACCCACGGTTGAGCACCCGCGTCGCGCCCGCCGCCGCGGCCCCGGCGAGGATCCAACCGAGCAGGATCAGCGAGTCGGCGAGCCACCGGCCGAGCCGCCCGGTCGGCTTCCACGCGCCTTCCTGACCGAGCGTCACCACCGGCGGGAGCAGGTCGAGGGTGTACCGGAACGGGTTCCGGTGCGGCGCCTCGTCCGCCTTCGGCGGGGCCGGCGGATCGGCCGCGAACACCGCCGTCCCGGTCCGGGCCCCACGTCGCGCCCGTGCGGGGATCGTCGTCCGCCGGCACGCCCGTGCCCGGATCCAGCCGCTCGCCGCGCCGACACGCCTCCCACAGGCGGATCCCGGTCGCGCTCGGATGCCCCGGCGGTGTGCTCGTCCGTGGTCCCCCGACACGGGAAGGCCGCTGCGTCCCGCCCATGATCGCGCGTCTCACTGTCCGACACACGAGGACGTATGGTTCGGCGCCGTCTCTACACTGGGGCAGGTGATCTCCCGTATCGACCTGCGCGGTCCCGCCTCGCGGGCTGTCCTGGACAGCCCCGCCGCACTGCGCGACGTGTTGCCCCGAGCCGAACTCGACGTCGAGGCGGCCCTGGAGAAGGTCCGCCCCCTCTGTGAGGACGTCAGGCATCGCGGCGTCGAGGCGCTGATCGAGATCACCGAGCGCTTCGACGGTGTGCGACTGACCGACATCCGGGTGCCCGCCGAGGCGATCGCCGCGGCCCTGGACACGCTCGCGCCCAAGGTGCGCGCGGCCCTGGAGGAGTCGATCCGCCGGGCCCGCGCGGTGCACCGCGAGCAGCGCCGGCAGGACGTCACCGTGCAGGTCGTGCCCGGCGGCACGGTCACCGAGCGGTGGGTGCCGGTCGAGCGGGTCGGGCTGTACGTACCGGGCGGCAACGCCGTCTACCCGTCGTCCGTGGTGATGAACGTGGTCCCCGCGCAGGAGGCCGGCGTCGCCTCGATGGCGGTCGCCTCGCCGCCGCAGGCCGGGTTCGGCGGGCTGCCGCACCCGACCATCCTGGCCGCGTGCGCGCTGCTCGGCGTGGACGAGGTCTACGCCGTGGGTGGGGCCCAGGCGATCGCGATGTTCGCGTACGGCGCGGGCTCGTGCGCGCCGGTGCACCTGGTCACCGGTCCCGGCAACATCTGGGTCGCCGCCGCCAAGCGGCTGCTCAAGGGCCGGATCGGGATCGACGCCGAGGCCGGGCCGACCGAGATCGCGGTGCTCGCCGACGACACCGCCGACGCCGGGCACGTCGCGGCCGACCTGATCAGCCAGGCCGAGCACGACACGCTGGCCGCGTCGATCCTGGTCACCGACTCCGAGGCGCTGGCCGACGCGGTCGTGGAGGAGCTGAAGGTGCGGGTGGACGCCACCCGGCACCGCGAGCGGGTCACCGAGGCGCTGGCCGGCCGGCAGTCCGGGATCGTGCTGGTGGACTCGGTCGACGACGGCCTCGCCGTGGTGGACGCCTACGCCGCCGAGCACCTGGAGATCCAGACCGCCGACGCGGGCGCGGTCGCCGCCCGGGTGCGCAACGCCGGCGCGATCTTCGTCGGCGCGTTCGCCCCCGTCTCGCTCGGCGACTACTGCGCCGGGTCCAACCACGTGCTGCCCACCGGCGGCTGCGCCTGCCACTCCTCGGGCCTGTCCGTGCAGTCCTTCCTGCGCGGGATCCACGTCGTGGACTACTCGCGCGCGGCGCTCGCCGACGTCGCCGAGCACGTCAGCGTGCTGGCCGACGCGGAGGACCTGCCCGCGCACGGCGCGGCCGTGCGGGCCCGCTTCGCGACCGGCGAGCTGTCCGGCCTCGCGGCGTGGGAGGAGGGCGCGTGAGCGACCTGGACCGGCTGCCGATCCGCGCCGAGCTGCGCGGGCAATCGCCGTACGGCGCCCCGCAGTTGGATGTCCCGGTGCGGCTCAACACGAACGAGAACCCGTACCCGCTGCCGGCCGCGCTGGTGGCCCGGATCGCCGAGCGGGTCGCCGCCGCGGCCCGCGACCTGAACCGCTATCCGGACCGGGACGCGGTCGAACTGCGCACCGCGCTGGCCGACTACCTGTCCCGGACCGGCGCCTACCCGCTGGGCCCGGAGCGGGTGTGGGCGGCCAACGGCTCCAACGAGGTGCTGCAACAACTGCTCCAGGCGTTCGGCGGCCCCGGGCGCACGGCGCTGGGCTTCGACCCGTCCTACTCGATGCACGCGCTGATCGCGCGCGGCACCGGCACCGGGTGGATCTCCGGCGCGCGCGGCGCCGACTACACGATCGACCTCGACGAGGCGCTGGCGCAGATCGCCGAACACCGCCCGAACGTGGTGTTCCTGTGCTCGCCGAACAACCCCACCGGCACCGCGCTCGCCGGCGAGGTGGTCGAGCGGGTGTACGACGCCGCGCAGGCCGCCCGGCCGTCGCTGGTGATCGTCGACGAGGCGTACGTCGAGTTCGCGCACACCGCGTCGCTGCTGCCGCTGCTTGAGGGCCGGCCGCACCTGGTGGTGAGCCGGACCATGTCCAAGGCGTTCGGCGCGGCGGGCCTGCGGCTCGGCTATCTCGCGGCGGACGCCGCGGTGGTGGACGCGGTGCAACTGGTCCGCCTGCCGTACCACCTCTCCGCGGTCAACCAGGCCACCGCGCTGGCCTGCCTGGAGTTCGAGGACACCCTGCTGGGCTATGTGCGCGAACTCAAGGAACAGCGCGACCGGCTGGTCGAGGAACTGCGCGCGCTCGGGTGCGAGGTGACCGACTCCGACGCCAACTTCGTGCAGTTCGGCCGGTTCGAGGACCCGCACACGATCTGGGCGCGGATCCTCGAACACGGGGTGCTGGTCCGCGACAACGGGGTCCCGGGCATGCTGCGGGTGACCGCCGGCACGGACGCCGAGAACACGGCCTTCCTGGACGCGATGCGGCACGTTCTCAAAAGCGCGCGTCCGAAGGACTGAGAGAAAGTCGAAACCACCGTCATGGCAAGAACCGGTCGCGTCGAACGCGCCACGAAGGAAACCTCCGTCGAGGTCGAGATCGACCTGGACGGCTCGGGGAAGGTCGACGTCGCCACCGGCGTCGGCTTCTTCGACCACATGCTCGACCAGCTCGGCAAGCACGGCCTGTTCGACCTGACCGTCAAGACCCGGGGCGACCTGCACATCGACGCGCACCACACGATCGAGGACACCGCCCTCGCGCTCGGCGCCGCGTTCCGCCAAGCCCTCGGCGACAAGAAGGGCATCCGCCGCTTCGCGGACGCCTCCGTGCCGCTGGACGAGGCGCTGGCCCAGGTCACCGTGGACCTGTCCGGCCGGCCGTACCTGGTGCACTCCGAGCCGGAGCACATGGCGCCGATGATCGGCCCCGACTACGACACCACGCTGACCCGGCACATCCTGGAGTCGTTCGTCGCCCAGGCGCAGATCTGCCTGCACGTACACGTGCCGTACGGGCGCAACGCGCACCACATCGTCGAGGCGCAGTTCAAGGCGCTCGCCCGGGCGCTGTCCGACGCGTGCGTGCTCGACCCGCGCCGGGCCGGCGTGATCCCCTCGACGAAGGGCGCGCTGTGAGCACCGGCGCGATGGTCCTGATCGTGTTCGGGCTCTTCCTGGTCGGCGGGTGCATCTCGTTCGTCAAGCAGGGCCTGCCCAAGAGTGTGATCGCCCTGCTCGCCATCGGCGCGTTCTTCTCGATCGCGGCCGGCGTCCTGAAGATCGGATAGGCGCGTGCCCAAGAAGGTCATCGTCCTCGACTACGGATTCGGGAACGTGCGTTCGGCCGAACGGGCGCTCGCGCACGCCGGCGCCGACGTCGAGATCAGCGCGGACCAGCACGCCGCGCTGAACGCCGACGGGCTGCTCGTGCCCGG
This sequence comes from Embleya australiensis, assembly GCF_051903075.1. Classification (NCBI taxonomy): domain Bacteria; kingdom Bacillati; phylum Actinomycetota; class Actinomycetes; order Kitasatosporales; family Streptomycetaceae; genus Embleya; species Embleya australiensis. Next base: position 2,076,202 of record NZ_CP182422.1, on the reverse strand, counting down.
CGTCGGCGCGTTCGCGGCGTGCATGGAGGGCCTGCGCGCGGTCCGCGGCGACACCATCGTGGACAAGCGCCTCGCCGGCGGCCGGCCGGTGCTCGGCATCTGCGTCGGCATGCAGATCCTGTTCACGCGCGGCGTCGAGCACGGGGTGGCCACCGAGGGTTGTGCCCAGTGGCCGGGCACGGTCGAGCGACTGGCCGCTCCCGTGGTGCCGCACATGGGCTGGAACACTGTCGAGCCGCCCGCGGACAGCGTGCTCTTCCGCGACGCCACGCCCGACACGCGCTACTACTTCGTGCACTCCTACGCGGTGCGCACATGGGAGATGCCGGTGGTCCAGGACGGCCCGCACATCCCGCCCGGCGTCACGTGGAGCACGCACGGCACGCCGTTCGTGGCCGCCGTGGAGAACGGCGCGCTCAGCGCCACCCAGTTCCACCCGGAGAAGTCCGGCGAGGCCGGCGCGCAACTGCTGCGCAACTGGCTCGAGACGCTGTAGCCCGCGCGGCGCGCGGGCCGCGCCGTACCGCGATCGCCGCGATCGCCGCGACCGCATCCCGTCCGAACTTCCGATCGAACTGCTGAGGATCCCAAGCGTCATGACCGAGACCCACCGCCTCGAACTGCTGCCCGCCGTCGACGTCGCCGACGGCCAGGCCGTCCGCCTGGTCAAGGGCGAGGCCGGGTCGGAGACCTCCTACGGCGACCCGCTGGCCGCCGCCCTGGCCTGGCAGAGCGCCGGTGCCGAGTGGATCCACCTGGTCGACCTGGACGCCGCGTTCGGCAAGGGCAGCAACCGCGAACTGCTCGCCGAGGTGGTCGGCAAGCTCGACGTCAAGGTCGAGTTGTCCGGCGGCATCCGCGACGACGCCTCCTTGGAGGCCGCGCTCGGCACCGGCTGCCGCCGGGTGAACCTGGGCACCGCCGCGCTGGAGACGCCGGACTGGGTGCGCTCCGCGATCGCCCGGCACGGCGACCGGATCGCGGTGGGCCTGGACGTGCGCGGGACCACGCTGGCCGGGCGCGGCTGGACCCGCGAGGGGGGCGAGCTGTTCGAGACGCTGGCCCGGTTGGACGCCGACGGCTGCGCCCGCTACGTGGTCACCGACGTGAACAAGGACGGCACCCTCGCGGGCCCGAACCTGCAGCTGCTGCGCGACGTCTGCGCGGCCACCGACCGCCCGGTGGTGGCCTCGGGCGGGGTGTCCTCGCTGGCGGATCTGCGCGCCATCGCCGAACTGGTGCCGCTGGGTGTGGAAGGCTCGATCGTCGGCAAGGCGCTGTACGCCCAGGCGTTCACCCTCGAAGAGGCGTTGGAGGCGGTGTCCCGGTGACGGGAAGCGACAATTCGGCCGGATCCGGTGGTTCGGCCGGCATCGAGCGGTACTCGTCCGGCGGCCCGTGGGAGGACATGTTCGGCTACTCGCGCGCGGTCGCCGTCGGCGACTACGTGCACGTGTCGGGCTGTACCGCGATCGTCGAGGGCAATCTGGCCCACGAGGGCGACCCGCACCACCAGACGCTCGCCGCATTCCGGATCGCGCTGGACGCGCTCGCGCACTTCGGGCTCGACGCGGCGGACGTGGTGCGCACCCGGATGTACATCACCCACTCGCGCGACTCGGACGATGTCGGGCGCGCGCACGGCGAACTGTTCGGCGAGGTGCGACCGGCCGCCACGATGGTCGTGGTGGCCGGGCTGATCGACTCGCGGATGCTCGTCGAGGTCGAGGTGGACGCGTACCGGGGGAGGGCGTCGTGACGTTGGCCGTACGGGTGATCCCGTGTCTGGACGTGGACGCCGGCCGGGTGGTCAAGGGCGTCAACTTCGAGAACCTGCGGGACGCGGGCGATCCGGTCGAGATGGCCCGGGTGTACGACGCCGAGGGCGCGGACGAGTTGGTCTTCCTCGACATCACCGCCTCCTCGGGCAATCGTGAGACGACGTACGACGTGGTCCGGCGCACCGCCGAGCAGGTGTTCATCCCGCTCACCGTCGGCGGCGGGGTGCGCGCGGTCGAGGACGTGGACCGGCTGCTGCGGGCCGGTGCGGACAAGGTGGGCGTGAACACCGCGGCGATCGCACGGCCGGAGTTGATCGCCGAGATCGCCGACCGCTTCGGCTCCCAGGTGCTGGTGCTCTCGGTGGACGCGCGGCGGCGCCGCGACGGCGCGCCGGGCTTCGAGGTGACCACGCACGGCGGACGCACCGGCACCGGCATCGACGCGGTCGCCTGGGCGGCACGGGCGGCCGAGCTGGGCGCGGGCGAGATCCTGCTCAACTCGATGGACGCCGACGGCACCAAGGACGGCTACGACCTGGAGTTGATCCGCCTGGTCCGGGCCGAGGTGAGCATCCCGGTGATCGCCTCCGGTGGCGCGGGCGCCCTGGGGGACTTCGTCCCGGCCGTGGAGGCGGGCGCCGACGCGGTGCTCGCGGCCAGTGTGTTCCACTTCGGCATGTTGCGGATTCCGCAGGTCAAGGACGTATTGCGGGCGGCGGGGCAGCCGGTGCGCTGAGCCGCGAACCGGGCGAGGGAGCCGACCGCGGGTGCGGTCGGCTTTTTCGTGGCGGGATGTGCAACCTTTATTGCGAAAGATATATTGCGAAAGAACTCCTTCATATCTACCGTGGGGTCATGAGCGAGCAGCCCCCACTCCGGCGGATGATCAAGGACGTACAGACCCTCAAGGTGTTCACCCATCCGCTGCGGATCTCGCTGCTGCGGATGTTGCACGCCGGCGGCCCGGCCACCGCGTCGATGCTGGCCAAGCGGGTCGACGCGACCCCGGCCCTGGTCAGCTACCACGTGCGCACGCTGGCCGCGCACGGCTTCGTGGTCGAGGACCCCGAGCACGCCGAGGACGGGCGCGAGCGCTGGTGGAAGGTGGTCGAGGACCTGACCTTCTCGCTCGGCGACTTCGCCGAGGACCGGGTCGGCCGGGACCTGTCCACCGGCATCGTGCGGGTGCTCGGCTCGCAGTCCGAGGACCGCTACCGCCGATTCCTGGACGAGGTCGAGTCGTGGGGCCCGGAATGGGCCGGCGCCGCCTTCAGCGGTGCGCCGACGCTCCGGCTGACCGCCGACGAGCTGCGCGAACTCGGCGAGGAGCTACAGGAGTTGGTGGCCCGATACCGGGACCGGCAGACCCCGGGCGCGGAGCATGTCGAGGTCTACCTCCGAGGTTTCCCGTACCGCATGTGAGCGCCGGGCGCCGCGCCCGCGCGCCCGCCGCCCGAGCCGCCCGACGCCCCATCGAGAACCGGAACGGTGAGCATCATGGCCGTACGCGACACCACGACCGGCATCGCGACCACGACGCCTCGGCCCGCGCACCGCGACCCGCGTGTGCTGGCCTGGCTCGGCGCCTTCACCGCGTCGCTGATCGGCGACCAGATCTGGTTCCTGGCGCTGTCCTGGACGGCGGTACGCGGCGGCGACGGCACGCAGACCGGCCTGGTGCTGGCCGCCGGATCGCTGCCCCGGGCACTGCTGATGCTGCCCGGCGGGGCGATCGCCGACCGATACGGGCCGCGCCGCGTGCTGATCGGCAGCGACCTGGTGCGCTGCCTGGTGATGGTGATCGCGGCGTTCGCGGTGGCGGCGAGCAGTCCGGCGATCTGGCTGCTGATCACGATCGCGCTGGTGTTCGGCGCGGTGGACGCGCTGTTCATGCCCGCCGTCGGGGCGCTGCCGGTGCGGCTGACCGACCGCTCGCAACTGGTCCGGGTTCAGGGCATGCGCTCGTTGTCGCAGCGGGTGGCCACCGTGGTGTCCGCGCCGATCGGCGGCGCGGTGCTCGCCTGGGGCGACGCCGAACTCGCCTTCACGCTCAACGCGGCCCTGTTCGGACTCTCCCTCGCGCTGCTGTGGCGGCTGCGCCCGGGGCCCGCGCCCGAGCCGGAACCGGGCATCGAGGAGCCGGAATTGGGCCTGCGGGCCGGGCTGCGCCACGTGTTCGGGCACGAGTTCCTGCGCCCGCTCCTGATCACGGTCGCGCTGATGGAGCTGGGCTTCACCATCCCGATGAACGTCGGCATCGTGCTGCTCGCCGACGACGCGGGCTGGGGGCCTGGCGGGATGGGCGCGGTGCTGGGCGGGTGGGGGATCGGTGCGGCGATCGGCGCGTTGGGGCTGACCGTTGCCGGGCGGGTGCCGCGGCCGGTGTTCGTGCTGCCGGTGGGGATGCTGGTGATGGCCGGCGGTCTGGTCGGCCTCGGTTACGCGCCCGGGGTGGGCGTCGCGGTGGCCTGCGCGGCGGTCCTGGGCGTGGGCACCGGCGTGGTGGGCGGGGCCGGGAGCGCGCTGGTGCAGACCACGTGTGCGCCGAGTGCGCTGGGTCGGGTGACCGCGTTGCAGATGATGTTCGCGGTCGGCTTGATCCCGCTGCTGTACCCCGTCGGCGGCCTGATCGCCACGGAGTTCGGGCCCTCGGCCGTGTTCGCCGGCGGCGGTGCGGCGATGCTCGCGGGCATCGTGGTGGCACTGGGCAGCGGACCCTTTCGGCGCCGGACCTGACTTCGGGTCACGGAAGGATTCCGGTCGCACAACGATCATCTGACTCGAAGTCAAGTAGTTGGGCCCGGCCGAGCGCGAGGTTCACCCGATCGGGCAGGCTAGGCACATGACGATGCCGCCATCACCCGGACAGGGTGGCTACCCCGGATACGGGCAGCAGCCAGGCCAGGGTTATCCGAGCAACCAGCCGTACCCCGGGCAGCAGTACCCCCAGGGCGGACAGCAGTACCCGCCGCGGCAGAACCCGTACGGCGGTGGCGGACCGCAGTATCCCGGCAACTACGGCGGTGGCGGGGGCTATGGCGGCGGCATGCCGCCGGGCCCCAACCAGGGCGGCTCCGGCAAGGGCCCGCTGATCGCCGTGGTGATCGCCGCGATCGTCGTGGTCGGCGGGATCATCGCCACCCTCGTGGTGGTCCTGGGCGGGGACGACAAGAAGAAGTCGGCGTCGCCCACGCCCGCTCCGACCACCTCGGCCGTGTCCTCGCCGAGCGCCACGCAGAGCGCGCCGCCCACGACCCGCCCGACCACCACCCGCCCGACCGCGCCGCGCACCACCTCGTCCGGCGGCACGGACCCGACCATGCCCTCCGAGGTCCAGTACGTCGACCTGTCCAAGGGCGACTGCGTGACCCTGGACACCACCTCGGGCACGATCGACAAGAAGACGTGCACCAGCACGCACAACGGCGAGGTCATCATGACCTACGAACTGACTGGCAGCACCTATCCGGGCGAGTCGGCGATCACCGACCAGACCGAGACCAAGTGCACCCCGGCGCTGACCGCGGCGGTGAACGGGCGCTCCGACGCCTCGCAGTTCACCTTCACCTACACCTTCCCGAAGCAGCCGGGCTGGGACATCGGTCGGCGCAAGGTGACCTGCATCGCGAAGTACAAGTCGGGGCAGACACTCACCAAGCCCCTGCGCTGACCGAGCGCTCGGCCCTTGGGGGAGGGATCGACGTGATGAGCAGTCCCGGCGGATACCCCGGCGGTGACCGGGGCGGTGGCAACCCGCACGCCGGGGGCTACGGCAACTACGGTGGGGGAGGCTACGGCGGCGCCGGCGGTGGTTATCCGGGCGGCCCGGCGGGGCCCCCGCCCGCGAACCCGCCTCCGTCCCCGCCCTATGACGGCCCGACGATCGGCGGCCCGCCCTATCGCGCGGGCCCGCCCTACGGAGGCGGCGGCCCGCCGTACGGCGGAGGTCCGCCCTACGGCCCGCCCACCGGGCCGCCCGTGGGACCGCCCGGCGGCGGACGCAGCGGTCGGGTGGTGGCGATCGTGGTGGTCGTCGCGTTGGTGATCGCCGGCGGCGTGATCGCCCTGGTGGTGAGCCTGGGTGATGACGGCAAGAGCGACAAGGCGGGCCCGACGCCGAGCGCGACCCGGCCCACGAGCGAGCGGCCGAGCGAGAGCGCGTCGCCCACGGACTCGCCCGAGCCGCCGACGAGCGAGCCGCCCACGAGCGGGCCGGGCACGGAAGCCCCCTCCTCGCCGCCGGCGACCAACCCCAACGGCAGTGTCGCGGTCCGCAAGGTCCCGCTCAGTCCGGGCGACTGCATTTCGTTCGCGGCCGGGAGCACCGACGTGAACAAGGTCGGGTGCACCACGCCGCACGACGGGCAGCACATCGAGAACGTCGCGCTGCCGGACGGCGCGTGGCCCGGCGACGGGGCGATGGACACCAAGGCGTCGGAGGTGTGCAAGCCGATCACCGAACCGGTGATCAACCGTCAGCCCGACGCCGCGCAGTTGACCTGGCTCTACATCTATCCGAAGGAATCGGGCTGGGCCTCCGGCGATCGTGAGGTCCAGTGCCTGGTGTCCTACTCGGACGAGACCAAGAAGCTGACGGCGCCCCTGCAATAGCCTTTCGGCCGTGCACGATGCCGGCCGCGCACGATGCCGGCCGCGATGCGCGGTGGCCGGCCTCCGGCCCGGTTGGCCTCAAGCGCCGGCCGGGCTGTTTGGCCTCAAATGCCGGCCGGGCTGTGTGGCCGCAAGCGCCGGCCGGGCTGCTTGGCCTCGAGCGCCGGCCGGGCTGAAGGTGGGCTCGTGCGGGCTTGAGGATGGTGGGGTCGGGGGTGGGGTGTGGGGTCAGTTTGGGGTTGGGGTGGGTTTTTGTTGGGCCGTCCATGAGGCGTGTAGGCGGGTGTAGATTCCTCCGGCGGTGACCAGGCGGGTGTGGGGGCCGCGTTCGATCAGCTTTCCGGCGTCGAAGACCAGGATCTCGTCGGCCGATTCGGCCGTGGACATCCGGTGTGCGATGAAGACCGCGGTGCGGCCCCGGGTCAGGCCGTCCAGGGCTCGGTTGATCCGGACCTCGGTGGCCGGGTCGACCGCCGATGTCGCCTCGTCCAGGACCAGCAGGTCCGGGTCGGCGATGTAGGCCCGGACCAGCGCGACCAACTGCCGCTCGCCCGCCGACAACGACTCGCCGCGCTGGCCCACCCGGGTGTCCAGGCCGGCGGCCAACCCCGCGAGCCAGTCGGCCAGCCCCAGGTCGGCGAACGCGGTGACGATCGCCGCGTCGTCCGCGTCCGGCCGGCCGTACCGCACGTTCTCCCGCAGTGTGGCGTCGAACAGGAAGCCCTCCTGCGGCACCATCACCACCCGCGCCCGCAGCGACGAGAAGCGCACCCGGGGCAGGTCGACGCCGTCGAGCAACACCCGGCCCTCGTCCGGGTCGACCAGGCGCGTGAGCAGCTTGGCGAACGTGGTCTTGCCCGAGCCGGTCTCGCCGACCACCGCCACCCGGGTCCGGGGCGCGAGCGTGACGTCCACGTCGTGCAGGATCCGCGGGCCACCGGGATAGCCGTACGAGACGTGGTCGAACCGCACCTCGACCGGGCCGCGGGCCAACTCCTCGCCCGCCTCGCCCGGATCGGCGATGTCCGGCTCCGCGTCCAACACCTCCAGCACCCGACGCCAGCCCGCGAGCGCGTTCTGCGCCTCGTTCAGGATCTCCACGCCCATCTGCACCGGGCCCACGAACAACGTGACCAGGAACAGGAACGCGACCAACTCGCCCACGCTGAGCTGCCCGTCGATGCCCAGCCACACCCCGACGACCACCACCAGGCCGTTGGCCAGTCCGACCACGAACTCGCCCATCGGGAAGGTCAACGCGACGAACAACTGGGCCCGGGTCTGCGCGTCGCGGTGCGCGTCGACCGACTCGTCGATCCGGCGCGCGGTGCGCTCCTCGATGCCGTGCGCGCGCACGATCGCGGCGCCCACGACCGGCTCCGAGATGGCGCCGAGCATCCGGCCCATGGCGACGCGCACGTGCGAGTACGCGGCGGCGATGCGCTTCTGCACCGCGCGCATGAAGAAGTACAGCGGCGCGAAGCACACCCACACCAGCAGGGTCAACTGCCAGGAGTAGACGAACATCAGCACCGTCACCAGCGCGATCTGCCCGACGCTGACGATCAGCAACAGGCCGCCGAACTGGATGAATCGGCTGATCGTGTCCACGTCGCCGGTCACCCGCGAGACCAGCGAGCCGCGCTTCTCCGACTGCTGGTGCAGCGTGGACAGGTCGTGGATGTGCCGGAAGGCGGCCACCCGCATCGTGGACAGGCCGCGTTCGCTGGTGCGGTACAGCCGCACGTTCATCGCGTACGCCGACACCGCGGTGACCACCACCGCGAGCGCGGCGAGCGCGGCCATCGTGCGTACCACGGTCAGGTCGGGACCGGCGTCGGCGCGCAGGCCCCGGTCGATGGTCTGCTGCACGGCCAGCGGCACCACGATCCGCCCGGCCGTGCCGATCACGGCCAGCAGCAGGGTGACGATCAGGCCCTCGGTGAATTCCGGGGTCATGCGCAGGCCGCGGCGCAGCACGCTCAGGCCGGACTCGGTCGGTCGGTCGGCGTCGGGGCCTATTCGGGAGCCCGACCCGGTCTTCGGTTCGGGTTCGGGTGCGGCCGGCTTGGGCACGGCGGTGGCGATACTCATGAAGCCGTGGCCTCCTCGGCCTCGTCGACGTCGATGTCGGTGTCGAGTTCCTGCTCCGCGTCCTCGCGCGCGGCGCGTTCGTACGCGTTGACCAGGCGGCGGTAGCCCACCGAGCGCTCCAGGAGCGTGTGGTGCGGGCCGCGGTCGAGCACCCGGCCCCCCTCGATGTAGACCACCTCGTCGGCGAGCGCGATGGTGGCCTTGCGGTAGGCGACCACGACCACGGTGGCCGGTCCCGCGTCGCGCAGCCCGTGCAGGATGGCCGCCTCCACACGCGGGTCCACCGCCGAGGTGGCGTCGTCCAGGACGAGCAGGCGCGGCCGGCGCACCAGGGCCCGGGCCAGCGCGATCCGCTGGCGCTGACCGCCGGAGAGGGTGGTGCCGCGCTCGCCGACCTGGGTGTCCAGGCCGTCGGGCAGCGCGGCGACGAAGTCGGCCTGGGCGATCCGCAGCGCCTCGTGCACCGCGGCGTCGTCCAGGTCCAGGCCCAGGGTGATGTTGTCGCGGACGCTGTCGTCGAACAGGAACGCCTGCTGCGGGACCAGCGCGGCGGTGGCCGCGACCCCGCCCCGCCGGTAGTCGCGCAGGTCGGTGCCGTCGAGCAGGATCCCGCCGTCCACCGGATCGACCAGTCGGACCAGGAGCGAGACCAGGGTGGACTTGCCGGATCCGGTCGGGCCGACGACGGCGATGGTGCGCCCGGGGTCGACATCGAAGGCCACGTCGTGCAGCACGTCGGTGTCGTCGGTGTAGCCGAAGCGCACCGCGCGCGCCTCCAGGCGGGCCGGACCGGCCGCCGCGTCGCCACCCTCGATCTCGCCGTAGGTGTGCTCGCCCTCGGCGTCCAGCACGCCGCGGACCCGGTCGTAGCCGACCACCGAGCGCGGCATGTCGCCGAGCAGCCAGCCGATCGCCCGGACGGGGAAGGCCAACAGGGTGAACAGGTAGGCGACCTGCACCAGGTCGCCCGGAGCCAGATCGCCGTGCGAGACCCGGACCGTGCCGACCACCAGGACCAGCAGCACGCCGAAGCCGGGCAGCGCCTCCAGGATCGGGTCGAACAGCGCCCGGACCCGGCCCACCGCGATGTTCGCGTCGGCCAACTCCCGCGACGCGGCCGCGAACCGGGCGGTCTCCTCGCTCTCCCGGCCCAGCGTCTTGACCACCAGCGCGCCGTCGAAGCTCTCGTGCGCGATCTCCGCGACGTCGGCGCGCAACTCCTGCGCGCGCATCGCCAACGGCCCCTGCCTGCGCTGGTACACGATGTTGAGCGCGGCGATCGCCGGGAAGATCACGAAGCCGACCAGGGCCAGCGCCCAGTCGGTGATCACCATCGAGATCGCCGCGACGAACAACATCACCACCACGCCGGTGGCCATCGGCAGCGGCGCCACCGGGTTCCACGCCGCCTCGACGTCGGCGTTCGCGTTGGACAGCAGCGTGCCCGTCGGGTGGCGGTGGTGCCAGGCGAGCGGCAGCCGCAGGTATTGCCGGGTGACCCGGCGACGGAAGGTGGCCTGGAGGCGGTACTGCATCATGCCCGCCCACAACCGCCGACCGATCACGCCGAAGGCCTTGAGCAGCGCGACGCCGAACACCGCCGCGAACGCGCCGATCAGCGCGCCCGCCGTGGTGTGCCCGTCGCGGAAGGCCGGGATGATCACGTCGTCGGTGACGCGTCCGAGCACAAGCGCCGAGCCCACCGTCATCACGCCGTACACCGCGCTCGCGCCCACCGCGGCGGCGAAGATCCGAGGCTCCTCGCGGATCGCGACGCCGAGTACGCGCAGTCCTTGTCGCAGAACGACCTTGTCCGCCACGGGGCTCACTTTCACGCGGATTCCCCCGGATTCACCGGAATCCGGGGGAACGCAGCCGCCGCGAACGGGGCTGTCGACGATGTTTGTCCGATGAACGTACAAGGCGCCGCCGACCGCCCCGATTCCCCGTCCGCCCCGCCGACTCCATCCGGATCACCGGCCTCCGGGCGGATTGGAGCAGACCATTCCCGCATGTCACCCTGTTTCGGGCGCTCCCCGAGAACGGGCTCGCGACGCCCCGGTTGCCCGCAACCAAACCCCGGGTCGGGCTCGTCTCCACGGTCGTGCCCTGACCATGATCGATAGACCGAGGACGCCGCTGTGGGCCTCACCAGCCTCAAACTGATAATCCTGCTGTGCCTCGTCACCGTCGCGGCGGCGTCGGCGGCCGTGTACTTCTGGCCCAAGCTGTCCCGCCAGCACGTGGTGCCCATCCTCGGCCGGGTCGGCATCCTGCTGAGCACGCAGGTCCTGCTCCTGGCCACGGTCGCGGTGATCGGCAACCGATATTTCGTCTTCTATACGACCTGGGACGACCTGTTCGGGCGCACCGGCAAACCGGTCCTGAACTTCGGCGAGGCCGGCCCCGGCGACATGCCCAAACTGGTCAAGGAGAAGGGCACCGAGACGATAGACGTCCCGCAGGGGAGCAACCCCCAGGTCGCGGGCCAGATCATGCAGGTCGACCTGGTCGGACGACGCAGCGGGATGGGCACACCCGCGCTCGTCTACCTGCCGCCGCAATACTTCCAGGCCCAGTACAAGGACCGGCGCTTCCCCGTCGTGGTCACGCTCACCGGCTACCCCGGCAACGAGCGCAACCTGGTCACCCGGCTGGAGCTGCCCAAGATCGCCGCCAACGAGATCGCCGCCGGCCGGGTCCAGCCCACCATCTACGTGATGATGAAGCCCAGCGTCGGCCTCGACCGCGACACCGAGTGCACCGACGTGCCCGGCGGCCCGCAGGTCGGCATGTTCTTCAGCCAGGACCTGCCCGAGGCGATCAGCCAGGCCTACCGCGTCGCCCCGGGACCGCGCGGCTGGGCCATGCTCGGCGACTCCACCGGCGGCTACTGCGCGGCCAAGCTGCCGATGCTCAACTCGGACCGGATCGGCGCGGGCGTCGCGCTCTCCGCCGACTACGGCGCTCCCTCCGACGGCGATACCGGTGACCTGTACGGCGGCAGCAAGGCCTACCGCAACCAGAACGACCTGCTGTGGCGGCTGAAGAACCTGCCCATGCCGCCCGTCAGCCTCCTGCTCACCAGCAGCGAGAGCGGCGAACCCAACCTCGCCGACACCCGGGAGTTCCAGAAGCTGGCCAAGGCGCCGCTCAAGGTGGACACCCTGCTCCTGCCCACCGGCGGGCACAACTTCAAGACCTGGCAGACGGTGCTGCCCGACGCGCTGCGTTGGCTGAGCGCGCAGCAAAAGAGCGACCACCCCAAGGAGCCGGGGCCGGTGGCCGCCTCGCCGTGACCGGCCGTGTCGCGGATCGCGCCCCTTGATTTCATCCGGCGCGGGCCGAAGGATCGGCACATGCCGACTTCCCACGCCCGCGCCGAACGCGCCGCGCTCGCCGAACTGCTGCGCGTCCTCGGACCCGACGCGCCGACCCTGTGCGAGGGCTGGACCACCCGGGACCTCGCGGCCCACCTCGTGGTCCGCGAACACCGCCCGGACTCGGGACCCGGCCTGGTCTTCAAGCCGCTCGCCGGATACACCGAACGGGTACGCCTGCGGCAGGCGGCCAAACCGTACGAGCAGAGCGTGCGCCTGGTCGCCGACGGGCCGCCGACACTGTCCGCGTTCGGCATCCCCGGCGTGGACGCGGCGGCCAACACGATGGAGTACTTCATCCACCTGGAGGACGTCCGGCGCGCCCAACCCGGCGGCGCCGAACCGCGCGAGCTGGACCCCGCGCTCACCGAGATCCTCTGGAAGCGGGCCAAGGGCTCCTCGCGGATCGCGCTGCGCGGGGTACCGGTGGGGGTGGCGCTGCGCCGCACCGACACCGGCGCCGACGAGCCGGCCCAGCCGATCCACAAGGGCACCCCCGTGGTCACGCTGGCCGGACACCCGGCCGAACTGCTGCTGTACCTGTTCGGCCGCAAGGAGCACGCCCGGGTCGAGGTCACCGGCGACCCGGACGCGGTACGGGCGCTGCGCGCGGCCGATACCGGCCTGTGAACGCTCGCGCGGCCGGCCCGCGCGGGTCTGCGACAATGCGCGCATGACCGGTGCCTCCCACCCGCCCGCGCGGCCGTCCGACCTCGATCCGAGCATCGCCGCCCGCCTCAAGCGCGACCCCGACGGCCTGATCGCCGCCGTCGCCCAGGCGAGCGACACGGGCGAGGTGCTGATGGTCGGCTGGATGGACGACGAGGCGCTGCACCGCACGCTGACCACCGGCCGGTGCACCTACTGGAGCCGCAGCCGGCAGGAATACTGGGTCAAGGGCGACACCTCGGGCCACGTGCAGAAGGTGGTCTCGGCCGCCCTCGACTGCGACGGCGACGCGGTGCTCGTGCGGGTCGAGCAGACCGGCGCCGCGTGCCACACCGGCGCGCGCACCTGCTTCGACGCCGACGTCCTGCCGGTTGCCTCCTGACCGTCCGCCTCCCGACCGTCCGCCCCGCCCGTCGCCCTCGCGACCGTCCGGTCGCCGGACCGGTCCCCTCCGCCGACCTGCCGCCCGGGAGATTGCGCTCGCCATGACCACCGGAACCGTCACCCCCGACCCGGACACCTTCCGGGAACTCGCCCGCGACCGGCGCGTCATCCCCGTCACCCGGCGCTTTCTGGCCGACGGCGACACGCCCGTGGGGCTGTACCGCAAGCTCGCCGCCGAGCGGCCCGGCACCTTCCTGCTCGAATCCGCGGAGAACGGCCGCTCCTGGTCCCGCTATTCGTTCGTGGGCGTGCGCAGCGCGGCGATGCTCACCGAAGTGGCCGGGCGGGCCCGCTGGTTGGGCACCCCGCCGGTGGGCGTGCCGGTGGACGGCGACCCGCTGGAGGTGCTGCGGGCCACGATGGAGGCGCTGCACACCCCGCACGGCATCCCGGGCCTGGACCTGCCGCCGCTGACCGGCGGGATGGTCGGCTACCTCGGCTACGACATCGTGCGCCGGTTGGAACGGCTGCCCGAGTCGAGCGTGGACGACCTGCGCATCCCCGAGCTGATGATGTTCCTGGCCACCGACCTCGCGGTGCTCGACCACGTGGACGGCAGCGTGCTGCTGATCGCCAACGCGATCAACCACGACAACCGCGAGTCGGGCGTGGACGAGGCGTATCGGGCGGCGGTGGCCCGGCTGGACGCGATGACCGCGGACCTGGCCCGCCCGACCGGACTGGCCGCCGCGGCGTTCGAGCGGGCGGCGCCGGCCGAGGCGGCCGGCCCCTGGGGCTCGGCCGAGTACCGCAAGGCGGTGTCCGCGGCCAAGGAGGAGATCCGGGCCGGCGAGGCGTTCCAGATCGTGCTCTCCCAGCGCTTCGAGATGCCCACCGAGGCCGGCGCGCTGGACGTGTACCGGATCCTGCGGGCGACCAACCCCAGCCCGTACATGTACCTGTTCCGGATGCCCGGCCCCGACGGCGGCGCCGAGGGCGGATTCGACGTGGTCGGCTCCAGCCCCGAGGCGCTGGTCAAGGTCGAGGAGGGGCGGGCGATGGTGCACCCGATCGCGGGCACCCGCCATCGCGGCGCCACACCCGCCGAGGACGCCGCGCTCGCCGAGGAGTTGCTGGCCGACCCGAAGGAACGCGCCGAACACCTGATGCTCGTCGACCTGGGCCGCAACGACCTGGGCCGGGTCTGCGCGCCCGGCACGGTCGAGGTGGTCGACTTCATGTCGGTCGAGCGCTACAGCCACGTGATGCACATCGTGTCCACGGTGGTGGGCGAGTTGGCGCCGGGGCGCACCGCGCTCGACGTGTTCGCCGCGTGTTTCCCGGCGGGCACCCTGTCCGGCGCGCCCAAGCCGCGGGCGATGGAGATCATCGAGAACTTCGAGCCGACCCGGCGCGGGCTGTACGGCGGCTGTGTGGGCTATGTGGACTTCGCGGGGGACCTGGACACCGCGATCGCGATCCGCACCGCGCTGATCCGCGACGGCGTGGCCTACGTCCAGGCCGGCGCGGGTGTGGTCGCCGACTCGTCGCCGGAGGCCGAGGACGTGGAGTGCCGCAACAAGGCGGCGGCGGTGCTGCGCGCGGTGGCGATCGCGGCCACGCTGGCCCCGGCGCACGAGAGCCCGGCGTCCTGACGGACGCGGGTGCTCCGGTGGGGGCGCTTCGGGAGGCGCTTCGGCGGGGCGTGGACCCGACCCGGGGCAAGGCGCGGTGAGGCGTGGTTCATGCTGGATGCATGACCGACGCGAGGACCGAGGCCGGCGCGGCGCGCCGCGGCACCGAGACGGACGACCGATCGCCGGGCGGGGCGCCGACCGCCGAGGCGGCGGAACCCGAGGCCGGGGCGCAGACCGGGGCGGCCGGGGCGGTGGATGTCGCCGTGCGGGAACGCAAGGCCGCTCGGCGCGAGTTGACCGCCGCGGTGTTGCTGGTTCTGGTCGGCGCGGGTGTGGTGCTCTCGGTGGCGGGACGTACCTGGGCCGAGGGCACGGCGCTGGTGCACGGCTCGCACATCGCGGTGCACGCGAGCGGCAATACGATCAACAAGGCCACCTCGGCGCTCGCGCTGCTCGGCCTGGCGGGCGGCCTCGCGATCCTCGCGACCCGGACCGTCGGCCGCACCCTGATCGGCGCGCTGATCACGCTGGCGGGGGCCGGGGTCACCGTGCTGGCCGTACAGGGCGCGCGCGACACCTCGGCGGTGGACGGCGAGGCGGCGAAGAAGGCGGCCGTCGAGGGGGTACGGGCCGTGGACGTGAGCCACGCGGTCTGGCCGTGGTTCGCGGCCGTGGGCGGTGTGCTGATCGTGCTGGCCGGGCTGTTCGTGGTGATCCGCGGGCGGCGCTGGCCCGGAATGTCCAACCGCTACGAGGCGCCGGCGGGGCGGGGGGCCGCGGCCCGGCGGCGTACCGCGACCAACGCGGACCTGTGGAACGCGTTGGACCGGGGCGAGGACCCCACGCGCTGAGCACTGCTCCCGGCGGGTGACAATAAGAATCGCGCGGGTGCGACCCGCGCGCTTACGCGTGTGCAGTTTGATGTGAAGCCGAAGGAGTCGATCGATGTCGTCGCAAGCCGGAAACCACGGCAGCACCCCCGCGGCCTGGACCGTGACCATACTCGCGCTGATCGGTTGCACCGTCTCGGGTGTCGCGATGATCGCGGCCAACGTGATGCTTTTCTGGGTCGGGGCCGCGGTGGTGTTGGTCGGTTGTATCGCCGGTGCGGGGATGCGGATGGGTGGGCTTGGGGCTGCGCCCGCGCGGCGCTGACGCCTCGGTCTTGGCCTGGAGCGCACCAGGGCCGTGCGGCGGCGGCCTTTGGCCTCAAGCGCACTCGGGCCGTGCGGCGAGCCTTTGGCCTCAAGCGCCGGCCGGGCTTTTTGGGCTCCAGCGCCCGGTGGGTTGCTTGGGCTTGGGTGCCGGCTGGGCTGGGTGGCCTCAGGCGCCGGCCGGGCTAGTTGGGCTCCAGTGCCCGGTGGGTTGCTTGGGCTTGGGTGCCGGCTGGGCTGGGTGGCCTCAGGCGCCGGCCGGGCTAGTTGGGCTCCAGTGCCCGGTGGGTTGCTTGGGCTTGGGTGCCGGCTGGGCTGGGTGGCCTCAAGCGCCGGCCGGGCTTTTTGGGCTCCCGCGCCCGGTGGGTTGCTTGGGCTTGGGTGCCGGGTGGGCTGGGTGGCCTCAGGCGCCGGCCGGGCTGGGTGGGCTCTGGCGCTGCTTGGGCTCACGTGTCGGCGGGGTTGCCTTGGGGTTGGGTGCCGGTCTGACTGGGTGGGCTTGGGCCTGCGTGTTGGTGGGTGGGTTTTCGGGTGGTGGTGGGTGGCTTGTTCTAGGGTTGGCTTGTCGGCCTAGGGGGGAAAGTGGCGTACGGCTACCCGGGGGCTCCCGGTGATGGGGATCGGACGCGGGAGTGGAACGCGCCGCCTCGGCCGTTCGGGCATTCCGTGTCGCCTTATGGGCCGCCCACCACGCCGCCGCCTGCCGGGCCGCCGCCGGGGGCGCCGGACAACTACCTCGCCTGGGCGGTCGTGGCGACCGTGTTCTGTTGTTTTCTGGCCGGGGTTTCGGCGCTGCTCGCGGCGACCAGCGTCAACGAGCGGTGGCAGCGCGGCGACGTGGCGGGGGCCCGGCTCGCCTCGCTGCGGGCGCGCAACTGGACGATCGGGACCGTTCTGCTCGGGGTGATCTTCTGGACCACCTGGATGGTCGGCGTCTTCCTGCTGGGTTGGAAAGACACGCTGGGTGACCTGTGACGGCGCCCGCCGACGGCACAATGAGTCCGTGAGCATGCCCGCCCGCCCCGCGCCGGCCACCGGATTCCGGCTGCGCAACCTGGGGCTTCCGGCCACGAGTCTGGCGGTGCTCACGGCCGCCACCACCTATGTCGGCCTGGTGGATCCGCGCGAGAGCGGCCACTACCCGTCCTGCCCCTACCTGGTGATCACCGGCCTGGCCTGTCCCGGCTGCGGCGGGCTGCGCTGTGTGCACGCGCTCACCCACCTCGACCTGCCGGCGGCGCTGGGCTACAACGCGCTGGCGGTCGCGCTCTTCCCGCTGATCGGGTGGTTGTGGCTGCGCTGGGCGGTGCGTACCGCGCGCGGCGAGCCGCGGCGCACGTTGGCCGATCCTCGGTGGTTGCGGGCGCTGCTGGCCGTCGTACTGGTCTTCTGGATCGTTCGCGACCTGCCGTTCGGCGCCGGGCTCGCCCCCTGACGCACAGTGATCGGCGGCGGTTTCGCGAGCCGGACCGTGCGCACGGGGCGACCGTGCGACGCCGTATGCTGCCCCCACCTCTTCGGCGGTGCGATGTGTCGGGTCTGTTCGAATCGGCCTATACCATCGAAGGGCCGGGGGAGCAGGTTCTCCGGACGAACGAGGGGATGTAGGGCGTGACTGTGCTCGACGAGATCATCGACGGCGTCAACGCCGACCTCGCCGAACGACAGGCCCGCGTATCCCTTGACGAGATCAAGGAACTCGCGGCCCAGGCGCCGGCGCCCCGCGACGCGGAGAGCATCCTGCGCGGCGACGGCATCGCCGTCATCGCCGAGGTCAAGCGCTCCAGCCCCTCCAAGGGCGCGCTCGCCGCGATCGCCGACCCGGCGGGCCTCGCCGCCGACTACGAGTCCGGCGGCGCCTCCGTGATCAGCGTGCTCACCGAGCAGCGCCGCTTCGGCGGCTCGCTCGACGACCTCGACGCGGTTCGCGCCGCGGTCGACATCCCGGTCCTGCGCAAGGACTTCATGGTGACGAGCTATCAGCTGTGGGAGGCCCGCGCGCACGGCGCCGACGTCGCCCTGCTGATCGTCGCGGCCCTGGAGCAGAACGCGCTGATCTCGTTGATCGAGCGCTCCCGCTCGATCGGTCTCACCACCATCGTGGAGGTCCACGACGAGGAGGAGACCGCCCGCGCGCTCGACGCCGGCGCCACCGTGATCGGGGTCAACGCGCGCAACCTCAAGACCCTCGAGGTGGACCGCAACAACTTCGCCCGGATCGCCCCGCTGATCCCGGACACCTGCGTGCGCATCGCCGAGTCCGGCGTGCGCGGCCCGCACGACCTGATCGCCTACGCCAACAACGGCGCCGACGCCGTCCTGGTCGGCGAGTCGCTGGTCACCGGGCGCGACCCGCGCAGCTCGGTCGCCGACCTGGTCGCCGCCGGCGCCCACCCGGCGATCCGGCACGGGCGCGGCTGAGGGCGCGGGCACGATGAGCATGGACCCGCGACTGGCCCGGGGCTGCAAGCCCCGCGGCTGTCGCGCGCCCGCCCGCCGGGTGCGTGGCCGCCGCGTGCGGTACGTGATCGGCTGCGAGCCCGGCCAGGTGCCGGGCAGCCGATGGCGCCGACACGTTTCCTGACCCACCCGTCAGCAACGTGCCGTCCCACGGCATGCCACACCGACAAGGACCCCGCATGTCCAGCACTGCCCAACTGCCGGATCCCTCCGGCCACTTCGGCGTCTTCGGCGGGCGGTTCCTGCCCGAGGCGCTGATCGCCGCCCTCGACGAGCTGACCGCCGCCTACGACAAGGCCAAGGACGACCCGCAGTTCCAGGCCGAGTTCACCGGCCTGCTGCGCGACTACGCCGGTCGCCCGAGCATCATCACCGAGGCGCCCCGCTTCGCCGAGCACGCCGGCGGCGCGCGGATCATCCTCAAGCGCGAGGACCTCAACCACACCGGCTCGCACAAGATCAACAACGTGCTCGGCCAGGCCATCCTGACCAAGCGCATGGGCAAGACCCGGGTGATCGCCGAGACCGGAGCCGGCCAGCACGGCGTGGCCACCGCCACCGCGTGCGCGCTGCTCGGCCTCGAGTGCGTCGTCTACATGGGTGAACTCGACACCCAGCGCCAGGCGCTCAACGTGGCCCGGATGCGGGTGCTCGGCGCCGAGGTGATCCCGGTCGCGATCGGCTCGCGCACCCTCAAGGACGCGATCAACGAGGCGCTGCGCGACTGGGTCGCCAACGTCGACACCACCCACTACCTGCTCGGCACCGCGGCCGGCGCGCACCCCTTCCCGGCCATGGTCCGCGACTTCGTCCGGGTGATCTCGGTCGAGGCCCGGCAGCAGGTGCTCGACCTGACCGGGAAGCTGCCCGACGCGGTCTGCGCGTGTGTGGGCGGCGGCTCCAACGCGATCGGCGCCTTCCACGCCTTCATCCCCGACGAGGGCGTGCGGCTGTACGGCTTCGAGGCGGGCGGCGACGGCGTGGAGACCGGACGGCACGCCGCCTCGATCACCGGCGGCTCGATCGGCGTACTGCACGGCGCGCGCACCTACCTGCTCCAGGACGAGTACGGGCAGACGCAGGAGTCGCACTCGATCTCGGCCGGCCTGGACTACCCGGCCGTCGGGCCCGAGCACGCCTGGCTGCACCAGACCGGCCGGGCGATCTACCGGCCGATCGACGACGCCCCCGCGATGGAGGCGTTCCGGCTGCTGTGCCGCACCGAGGGCATCATCCCGGCGATCGAATCGGCGCACGCCCTCGCCGGCGCGATCGAGGTCGGGCGCGAACTCGGCCCCGACGCGACCATCCTGGTCAACCTCTCCGGGCGCGGTGACAAGGACATGCACACCGCCGCCAAGTACTTCGATCTCCTCGACGCGGAAGCGGAGCAGTCGTGACCGGCACCGGCACCACCACCAGGCTCACCGAGGTGCTGGCCGCGGCCCGCGCGGACAACCGCGCCGCGCTGGTCGGATACCTCCCGGCGGGCTACCCCTCCGTCGAGGGCTCCGCCGCCGCGATGCGCGCGATGGTCGAGGGCGGCTGCGACATCATCGAGGTCGGCCTGCCGTACAGCGACCCGCAGATGGACGGGCCCGTCATCCAGCGCGCCGTCGAACACGCGCTGGCGCACGGCACCAACACCCACCACGTGATCGACAACGTGCGCGCGGTCGCCGAGACCGGCGCCGCCACGCTGGTGATGTCCTACTGGAACCCGATCGAGCGCTACGGCGTCGAGCGGTTCGCGAGCGAGTTGGCCGCGGCCGGCGGCAGCGGGGTGATCACCCCCGACCTGATCCCGGACGAGGCCCACGAGTGGATCGCCGCCACCGACCGCCACCGGCTGGACCGGATCTTCCTGGTCGCGCTGTCCTCATCGGACGAGCGCATCGCCTACACCACCCGACACTGCGGCGGCTTCGTCTACGCCGCCTCCGTGATGGGCGTCACCGGCGCCCGCGCCTCGGTGAGCACACTCGCGGGCGACCTGGTCGCGCGCACCCGCGCCACCACCGATCTGCCGGTGTGCGTGGGCCTGGGCGTCTCCACCGCCGCCCAGGCGGCCGAGGTGGCCGGCTACGCCGACGGCGTCATCGTCGGCTCCGCGTTCGTCCGCGCCCTCCTGGACGCGCCGAACGAACAGGCCGGCCTGGACGCCGTCCGCGCCCTGGCCGGCGAACTCGCCGAGGGCGTCCGCAAGCGCTGACCCGCCCCCGAAGCTCTCATCCCGTGTAAAAACCCAACAAAATGAGCACCGGCTGACCGACGGCCGCCGCAGCACTCCAGCGGCGGCCGTCGGCATGCCGCGTGCCATCCCACCCCAACCCCCATCGGAGGAACCCGCGTTGAGCGCCAAGACCAGGACCAACCGAACGCCCGTCATCCTCGCCGTCGTCGGCGTGTTCGTGGTCGCGGTGCTGGCCGCCGTCCTGGGCGTCGTGCTCACCACGGGCAACGAGAGCAAGAGCGACGACTCCGGCCCCGCGGCACAGCCGACCGGCGCCAAGGCGGCCATCCGCGACGTCGACCTCGCGAGCCTGCCCGCCGCCGTGCGGGCCGACGGCACCATCCGCGTCGGCGGCGACGCGGCCCCGGTCACCGTCACCGTGTACGAGGACTTCCGCTGCCCGTTCTGCAAGCGCTTCGAGGCCAACTTCGGCCCGCTGCTCGCCGACTACGTCCAGGCCGGGAAGATCAAGGTCGACTACCACATCGCGTCCTTCCTGGACGGCAAGCTCGGCGGCACCGGATCGGTCAAGGCCGCCAACGCCGCGCGCTGCTCGGTCGACACCGGCAAGTTCGCCGCGTACCACGCCGTGCTGTTCAAGAACCAGCCCGACGAATCCGAGGACGGCTACACCGCCGGCCGCCTCCTGGACCTGGCCGGCCAGGTCCAGGGCCTGCGCGGCGAGACCTTCGACGCATGCGTGAACACCGACGCCAACGCCGCCTGGGTGAGCGCCTCCGAGAGCACGTTCGAAAGCTCCGGCGTCTCCGCCACGCCCGCGATCGCCGTCGACGGAAAAATTCTGGACTCCGGGAACTCGGCCATGCGTTCGCCCGACAACCTTCGTGAACTGCTCGACCAACGCCTGGGGAACCCCGGGAGTGGTAAGGCGGCGCTCGGACAGGAACCTCAGGCGCCTTCGGCCGGTTAGACAGGACATGTGCCGGTCCGGGTGCGGGGGACCAGTGGACCGGCCGTCCCTGAACCTCACCCGTCGTGACGGAGGTCAGACCGTGGGAAGCAAGACGATCGAGCCGGCGGCCGAGCGATGAGCGCGACGGCCGGCCCGACCGGGGCGAGAGCGGCAGGCCCGACCGGAGCGAGAGGGGCGGGCCCGCTCGCGGGTCTGCGGCCATACGTGCCGTGGATCGGCCTCGCCGCCCGGCTCGGCCTGGCCTTCGTCTGGGCATACGCCGGCTGGGAGAAGGCACTCGACCCCGACCAGGCCGCCTACGCGGTCCGCGGCTACGACGTGCTGCCCGACGGCCTGGTCGACCCCGTCGGCTACGCCCTGCCCTACCTGGAACTGGGCCTGGCCCTGCTCCTGGTGTTCGGCCTGGGCACCCGGCTCGTCGCGTCACTGTCCGCGCTGCTCCTGCTCGTGTTCATCGCGGGCATCGCCCAGGCGTGGGCGCGCGGCCTGGCGATCGACTGCGGCTGCTTCGGCGGCGGCGGTCCGGTCGAGCCGGACAAGACCGCGTATCTCGAGGAGATCCTGCGGGACTGCGGCTTCCTGCTGCTCGCGATCTGGCTGATCGTCTTCCCCCGCACTCGGCTGTCCGCCGACGCCTGGCTGTTCCCGGAGGAACCGCCCTACGACGAGGACTTCGAGGACGAGGACGACGAGGACGCCGACGAGGACGAGGCGCACACGGTGGCGGACGAGCACCGCGGGGACGCGAACCGGAACCCCGGAACCCGGGAACTGAAAGGCCCTGAGATCACGTGAGCTCGAAGAATTCGGCAGGCAAGCGCACCGCGCGCGAGCGGATGGCCCAGGAGCGCGCCCGCCAGGAGGCGGCCGACAAGCGCAAGCGGATGCTGATCATCGCCGGCGCCGTCGTGGCCGTCCTCGCGGTCGTCGCCATCATCGGCGTGGTCGTCGGCACGTCCAAGACCAACAAGAAGAAGGGGCCCTGGAAGGACGCGCTCGCCAAGCCCGCGAGCGCCCCGCCCAACCTGTCCGCGGACGGCCTGGGCATCCCGGTCGGCAGCAACCCCAACGCCCCCTCGCTGATCATGTACGAGGACTTCCGCTGTCCGATCTGCCACGAGGTGGAGAAGGCGCTCGGCCCCACCCTGCGGCAGATGGCCGACGCCGGCACGATCAAGATCGACTACCACATCGCCTCGTTCCTGGACGGCAAGCTCGGCGGCAACGGCTCCAAGTACGCGGCCAACGCGGCCGGGTGCGCGCAGACCGCGGGCAAGTTCGCGCCGTACCACGACACCCTCTACGCGAACCAGCCGGACGAGTTGAACGACAAGTTCGGCAACCGCTCCTATCTGCTCGACCTCGCGAGCAAGGTCGACGGCCTGCGCTCGCCGGCCTTCGACCAGTGCGTGAACGACCTGAGCCACGCCGGGTGGGTGAACCAGGTCGAGGACGCGTTCCAGCACGCCAAGATCGGTGACACCCCCGTCACCGGCACCCCGACCGCTGGCATCAACGGCAAGACCATCGACCTGATCGTCAAGGGCCGCGGCCTGGCCACGCCCGACGAGGTGCGCGCGCAGATCCTGGCGGCGATCAAGTAGTCACCGTCCGTCGCCGCAGCAGCGGGCGCGACCCCGAAATCCCCGGGATCGCGCCCGTTCGCGCGTGCCCGCCAGCACACGTTCGCCCCCGCACCCGGTAGCGTCGTACCCGCCATGGACCTCGCATTCATTCCCAGCCCCTCGCGCGGACAGATCGACCTCGGTCCGATCCCGCTGCGCGGCTACGCGCTGTGCATCATCCTCGGTGTCGTCCTCGCGATCTGGCTCGGCGAGCGCCGCTGGGTCGCCCGCGGCGGTCGCGCCGGCACGGTCGGCGACATCGCCGTGTGGATGGTGCCCTTCGGCCTCGTCGGAGGCCGCCTCTACCACGTCGTCACCACGCCGGAGCCGTACTTCGGCGACGGCGGCGACCCCATGCAGGCGTTCGCCGTCTGGAAGGGCGGCCTCGGCATCTGGGGGGCGATCGCGCTCGGCGCGGTGGGCGCCTGGATCGGCTGCCGGCGCCGGGGCATCCCGCTGCCCGCGCTGGCCGACGCGCTCGCCCCGGGCATCGTGCTCGCCCAGGCGGTGGGCCGCTGGGGCAACTGGTTCAACCAGGAGCTCTACGGCCGCGAGAGCGACGTGCCGTGGGCGGTGAAGATCGACGGCGACCACAACGTGATCGACCCCGGCCAGAACGGCACCTTCCACCCGACGTTCCTGTACGAGTCGTTGTGGTGCATCGGCGTCGCCGCGCTGGTGATCTGGGCCGACCGCCGCTTCAAGCTGGGCCACGGCCGGGCGTTTGCGCTCTACGTCGCGGGCTACACGGTGGGCCGGTTCTGGATCGAATACATGCGCGTCGACGACGCCGAACACGTGCTCGGCATGCGGCTGAACAACTGGACGGCGATCCTCGTCTTCGCCGGCGCCCTCGTCTACATCTGGGTCTCCGCCCGCAAGCACCCCGGCCGCGAGGCCCCGGAGACGCTGCGCGGACACGACCCCGAGCGCGGGGACGACGCGGACACGGTCGGGACGGACGCGGACGCGGACACGGACACGAAGGCGGTCGACGCGGACGCGGAGCAGAGCGACCCGGACGCGACGAAGGCCGCCGTCGACCTCGGGAAGTCCGACCGACCCGTCGACGCCGACGCGGAGCCGGACGCGGCGGCGAGCGACGCCGAGCCCGGCCCGGACGACGCCGGGGAGCACGCCGGCTCCGGCCCGCGCAAGGCCGCCGACAAGGGCTGACCGACCCACGCCGAAGGCCGTCCGAACCCGCGCCCACCTGCGGGTTCGGACAGCCTTTCCTGGCCGGCGGCACCCGGCGGCGAAACGGTAGCGTCGTGGCCCCAGCGTGACGAGAGGGCCGAACGAACCGTGAAGACCAGCGACATAGCCGCCGAGGCGCCCGACCCCGCCCCGGAGCTCGGACACCAGGACGGCATCGACCACACCCACCGCGACATCGGCGGCGGCTGGCTGCGCCCGGCCGTGTTCGGCGCGATGGACGGACTGGTCTCCAACTTCGCGCTCATCTCCGGCATCGTCGGCAGCGACGCGACCCCCAGGACCGTCGTGGTCACCGGCCTTGCCGGCCTGGCCGGCGGCGCCTTCTCGATGGCGGCGGGGGAGTACACCTCGGTCGCCTCGCAGGCCGAACTGGCCCGCGCCGAGGTCGAGGTCGAACGCCGCGAACTGTGCCGCAGCCCCGAGGCCGAACAGCGCGAGCTGGCCGAGCTGTACATCGCCCGCGGCCTGGACGAGGACCTGGCCGTCGAGGTGGCCCGGCAGCTGTCCCGCGACCCCGAGCTGGCCCTGGAGATCCACGCCCGCGAGGAACTGGGCGTCGACCCGCACGACCTGCCGTCGCCATGGCTGGCGGCCGGCTCCTCGTTCGCCTTCTTCGCCATCGGCGCGCTGCTTCCGCTGCTGCCGTACCTACTCGGGGCGACCACCCTCGCGCCCGCGCTGATCCTGACCGCCCTCGGCCTGTTCGGCGCCGGCGCCGTGGTCTCCCGGGTCACCGCCCGGCCGTGGTGGTTCGGCGGAACCCGCCAGTTGGTGCTGGGCGCGGCGGCGGGCGGACTGACCTATCTGCTCGGCCTGCTGATCGGCCGCCAGGTATGAGAGGTGCCCACGACGTGAACGCGGCGTGAGGCGTCCGTAACCTGCGCGTAGCTCGGCGACCCCACCCGGAAACCAACCGCCATACCGGTCCGAGACGTGCGGTTTCGTCGCCCGGATGGTCGGGAATGAGCCACCCGATATACCAAGGCGACCGGCGCGGCGCAGCGCTCGAGGGCCGGGCCGAATCACCCTGGTGACCGCATGGTGAGACGGGTTTGTCCCGGGTTCCGGATAGACGTACTGATCGTGTAACCTGCACGAAATCGCAGAGGGCCAACGTCGTCCCTGTTGCGCACCACACGCCACGACGACGACGGGAGCGCCCATGCCTCCTGCCATGCCCACATCCTCGGGCCCCCTCTTCTCCGCGATTCCCGCGGCCCAGGGGTTGTACGACCCCCGCAACGAGCACGACGCCTGCGGTGTCGGATTCGTGGCCACGCTCACCGGCGAGCCCAGCCACGACATCGTCGACCAGGCGCTGACCGTCCTGCGCAACATGGAACACCGCGGCGCCACCGGCGCCGAGCCCGACACCGGCGACGGCGCGGGCATCCTGATCCAGGTCCCCGACGCCTTCCTGCGCGAGACGGCCGGCTTCGAGCTGCCCGCCGCCGGCGGCTACGCGGTCGGCATCGCCTTCCTGCCCGACGACGACGTGCACGCGGGCCGCGCCAAGTCCTCCATCGAGCGCATCGCCGCCGAGGAGAACCTGCGCGTGCTCGGCTGGCGCGAGGTGCCCACCACGCCCGGCCTCGTCGGCAACGGCGCCCGCGCCACGATGCCGCGCTTCGCCCAACTGTTCGTCGCCGGCGTCGACGACACCGTCACCGGGATCGCCCTCGACCGGCTCGCCTTCGCGCTGCGCAAGCGCGCCGAGCGGGAGGTCGAGGTCTACTTCGCCTCGCTGTCCGCGCGCACCCTGGTCTACAAGGGCATGCTCACCACGGGACAGCTGGAGCCGTTCTTCCCCGACCTGTCGGACCGGCGCCTGGCGTCCGCGATCGGCCTCGTGCACTCGCGGTTCTCCACCAACACCTTCCCGGCCTGGCCGCTCGCCCACCCGTACCGCTTCATCGCGCACAACGGCGAGATCAACACGGTCAAGGGCAACCGCAACTGGATGGCCGCGCGCGAGTCCATGCTCGCCACCGACCTCATCCCCGGCGACCTCAGCCGGCTGTACCCGATCTGCACGCCCGAGGCATCCGACTCGGCGTCCTTCGACGAGGTCCTGGAACTGCTCCACCTCGGCGGCCGGCCGCTGCCGCACGCCGTGCTGATGATGATCCCCGAGGCGTGGGAGAACCACGCCACGATGGACGACGCCCGGCGCGCCTTCTACAAGTTCCACGCCACCGTGATGGAGCCGTGGGACGGCCCCGCCTGCGTCACCTTCACCGACGGCAGCCTCATCGGCGCCGTCCTGGACCGCAACGGCCTGCGGCCCTCGCGCTACTGGGTCACCGACGACGGCCTGGTCGTGCTCTCCTCCGAGGTCGGCGTCCTGGACATCGACCCCGCCCGGATCGTGCGCAAGGGCCGCCTCCAGCCCGGCCGGATGTTCCTGGTCGACACCGAGGCCCGGCGGATCGTCGAGGACGACGAGATCAAGACCGCGCTCGCCGCCGAACACCCCTACCAGGAATGGCTGCACGGCGGCCTGATCAACCTGGAGGACCTGCCCGAGCGCGAACACGTCGTGCACACGCACGCCTCCGTCTCGCGCCGCCAGCAGACCTTCGGCTACACCGAGGAAGAACTCCGCGTCATCCTCGCGCCGATGGCCCGCGCCGGCGGCGAACCCCTCGGCTCGATGGGCACCGACAGCCCCATCGCCGCGCTCTCCGCCAAGCCCCGGCTGCTGTTCGACTACTTCGTGCAGCTCTTCGCCCAGGTCACCAACCCGCCGCTGGACGCGATCCGGGAAGAACTGGTCACCGCGCTCGGCAGCTTCGTCGGCCCCGAGGGCAACCTCCTCGACGCCCAGCCCGCCGACTGCCGCAACGTCGTCCTGCCCTTCCCGGTGCTGGACAACGACGAACTCGCCAAGCTCATCCACATCAACCTCGACGGCGACCAGCCCGGCCTCAAGGCCGTCACCATCTCCGGGCTCTACCCCGTCGACGGCGGCGGCGCCGCGCTGGCCAAGCGGCTCGAGGAGATCCGCGCCGAGGCCACCCGCGCGATCGCCGACGGCGCCCGCATCGTGGTGCTGTCCGACCGCCACTCCGACGCCGAACACGCGCCGATCCCCTCGCTGCTGCTCACCTCCGCCGTCCACCACCACCTGATCCGGACCAAGACCCGGACCCGGGTCGGACTGATCGTCGAAGCCGGCGACGTCCGCGAGGTGCACCACGTCGCGCTGCTCATCGGCTACGGCGCGGCCGCCGTCAACCCCTACCTGGCCATGGAATCCGTCGAGGACCTGGTCCGCGAGGGCGTCTTCCTCAGCGACATCGCCCCCGAACAGGCGATCCGCAACCTGATCAAGGCGCTCGGCAAGGGCGTGCTCAAGGTGATGTCCAAGATGGGCATCTCCACCGTCGCCTCCTACCGCGGCGCCCAGGTGTTCGAAGCCATCGGCCTCGCCGAGGACTTCGTCGCCGAATACTTCACCGGCACCACCAGCAAGCTCGGCGGCATCGGCCTCGACATCGTCGCCGAGGAAGTCGCCCGCCGGCACGCCAAGGCCTACCCGCCCACCGGCATCGCGCCCTCGCACCGCCGGCTGGAGATAGGCGGCGAGTACCAGTGGCGCCGCGAGGGTGAACCGCACCTGTTCGACCCGGAGACCGTCTTCCGGCTCCAACACTCCACCCGCACCCGCCGCTACGACATCTTCAAGAAGTACACCGCGCGCGTGGACGAGCAGTCCAAGCGCCTGATGACGCTGCGCGGCCTGTTCGGCTTCCGCGACGGCGTGCGCGAGCCCGTCCCGATCGACGAGGTCGAACCCGTCTCCGAGATCGTCAAGAGGTTCTCCACCGGCGCGATGTCCTACGGCTCCATCTCGATGGAGGCGCACCAGACACTCGCCATCGCGATGAACCGGCTCGGCGGCAAGTCCAACACCGGCGAAGGCGGCGAGGACCCCGAGCGGCTCCACGACCCCGAGCGGCGCTCGGCGATCAAGCAGGTCGCCTCCGGACGCTTCGGCGTCACCAGCGAATACCTGGTCAACGCCGACGACATCCAGATCAAGATGGCCCAGGGCGCCAAGCCCGGCGAAGGCGGCCAACTCCCCGGGCACAAGGTGTACCCGTGGGTCGCCCGCACCCGGCACTCCACCCCCGGCGTCGGCCTCATCTCCCCGCCGCCGCACCACGACATCTACTCCATCGAAGACCTCGCCCAACTCATCCACGACCTCAAGAACGCCAACCCCGCGGCCCGAGTGCACGTCAAGCTCGTCGCCGAGGTCGGCGTCGGCACGGTCGCGGCGGGCGTGTCCAAGGCGCACGCCGACGTCGTGCTCATCTCCGGGCACGACGGCGGCACCGGCGCCTCGCCGCTCACCTCGCTCAAGCACGCGGGCGGCCCGTGGGAACTCGGCCTCGCCGAGACCCAGCAGACGCTGCTGCTCAACGGCCTGCGCGACCGCATCGTCGTGCAGACCGACGGCCAGCTCAAGACCGGGCGCGACGTGCTCGTCGCGGCACTGCTCGGCGCCGAGGAATACGGCTTCGCCACCGCGCCGCTCGTGGTCTCCGGCTGCGTGATGATGCGCGTGTGCCACCTCGACACCTGCCCCGTCGGCGTCGCCACGCAAAACCCCGTGCTGCGCGAGCGGTACAACGGCCAGGCCGACCACGTGGTCAACTTCTTCGAGTTCATCGCCGAGGAAGTCCGCGAACTGCTCGCCCAACTCGGCTTCCGCACCCTGGAAGAGGCCGTCGGCCACGCCGAACTCCTCGACACCGCCGCGGCGATCGAACACTGGAAGGCCGAAGGGCTCGACCTCACGCCCCTGTTCCACGTGCCCGCCCTCCCCGAAGGCGCCGCACTGCACCGCACCGGCTCCCAGGACCACGGGCTGGCCAAGGCGCTGGACAACCAGCTCATCCAGCTCAGCGCCGACGCGCTGGAACGCGGCGAGAAGGTCGTCATCAACCTGCCGGTGCAAAACACCAACCGCACCGTCGGCACGATGCTCGGCCACCAGGTCACCAAGCGCTACCGCGGCGCCGGACTGCCCGACGACACCATCGACATCACGCTCACCGGCTCCGCCGGCCAGTCGTTCGGCGCGTTCGTGCCCAAGGGCATCACCCTGCGGCTCGAAGGCGACGGCAACGACTACGTCGGCAAGGGCCTGTCCGGAGGCCGGATCATCGTCCGCCCCCACCGCGCCGCGACCTTCGCCGCCGAGGACAACATCATCGCCGGCAACGTGATCGGCTACGGCGCCACCGGCGGCGAGATCTACCTGCGCGGCGTCGTCGGCGAACGCTTCTGCGTACGCAACTCCGGCGCCACCGCAGTCGTCGAGGGCGTCGGCGACCACGGCTGCGAATACATGACCGGCGGCCGCGCCGTCGTCCTCGGCCGCACCGGCCGCAACTTCGCGGCCGGCATGTCGGGCGGCATCGCCTATCTCCTCGACGCCGACCCGAACAACATCAACACCGAACTCGTGGGCGTCGAAGACCTCGACGCCGCCGACCGCGCCGAACTGCACGACGTTGTGCGCCGGCACCACGAGGAGACCGGCTCGGCCGTCGCCGAAGCCCTGCTCTCCGACTGGGACGCCGCCTCCCGGCGCTTCACCAAGATCCTGCCCAGGGACTACAAGGCAGTGCTCGCCGCCAAGGACGCCGCCGAGCGAGCCGGTCTCCCCGAGACCGAGATCGTCCAGAAGATGATGGAGGCGGTTCATGGCTGACCCGAAGGGCTTTTTGACCACGCCCCAACAGCTCGGCACGCGGCGCCCCGTCGACGTGCGCATCCGGGACTGGAAGGAGGTGTACGAGGAGCGCACACTGCTCCCGATCATCACCGAACAGGCCGGCCGCTGCATGGACTGCGGCATCCCGTTCTGCCACAACGGCTGCCCGCTGGGGAACATCATCCCCGAGTGGAACGACCTGGTCTGGCGCGACGACTGGCAGACCGCGAGCGAACGCCTGCACGCCACCAACAACTTCCCGGAGTTCACCGGGCGGTTGTGCCCCGCGCCGTGCGAGGCCGCGTGCGTGCTCGGCATCAACCAGCCGCCGGTCACCATCAAGAACGTCGAGGTCTCGATCATCGACCGGGCATGGGACGACAACAACGTCGCCCCGCAGCCGCCCGACCGGCTCTCCGGCAAGACCGTCGCGGTGATCGGCTCCGGCCCCGCCGGCCTCGCCGTCGCCCAGCAGCTCACCCGGGCCGGGCACACCGTGGCCGTCTACGAGCGGGCCGACCGGATCGGCGGACTGCTGCGCTACGGCATCCCCGAATTCAAGATGGAGAAGCGGCACATCAACCGGCGCATCGAACAGATGCGCGCGGAAGGCACCAAGTTCTACACCGGCATGCAGATCGGCACCGACCTGGACGCGGCCAAGCTGCGCCGGCGCTACGACGCGGTGGTGATCGCGGCCGGCGCCACCGCCGCGCGCGACCTGCCGATCCCCGGACGCGAGTTCGGCGGCGTGCACCAGGCGATGGAATACCTGCCGTTCGCCAACAAGGTGCAGGAGGGCGACCTCGTCGCCTCGCCGATCGACGTCGCCGGGAAGCACGTGGTGATCATCGGCGGCGGGGACACCGGCGCCGACTGCCTGGGCACCGCGCACCGCCAGGGCGCGGCCTCGGTCACCCAGCTGGAGATCATGCCCCGGCCCTCGGAGGAGCGGCCCGCCGCGCAGCCGTGGCCGACCTACCCGATGACCTATCGGGTGGCCAGCGCGCACGAGGAGGGCGGCGAGCGCGTCTACGCCGTCAACACGCAGGAGTTCGTGGGCGGTGCGGACGGGCGGGTCAGGGCGCTCAAGCTGGTCGAGGTGGTGTTCGAGGACGGCCGCTTCGTACCGGTGCCCGGCACCGAACGGGAGATCCCGGCCGACTTCGTCTTCCTGGCGATGGGCTTCACCGGGACGGACCGCTCCAATGGACTGGTCGAGCAGCTGGGCCTGGCCCTGGACGAGCGCGGCAACGTGGCGCGCGACGAGGCGTTCGCGACCAACGTGGACGGCGTGTTCGTGGCCGGCGACGCCGGGCGCGGGCAGTCGCTGATCGTCTGGGCGATCGCCGAGGGCCGCTCGTGCGCGGCAGCGGTGGACGGCTGGCTGACCGGCGGGACCAACCTGCCGGCGCCGATCCGGCCGACCGATCGACCGCTCACGGTGTGACGGAGTGCGACCGCACGGGTCGGGATTGAATATGTGACGAAAGTCGCGTGAACGCGAAAGGGCGCCGCCGTTGCGGCGCCCTTTCCGCATGCCGGAAAAGCGCCATATACCGGACGCGGGTACGGCTTACCCAGCGGTAGGAACTAGGCTTTGGGACCATGCGTCGAGCCAAAATTGTCTGCACCCTGGGTCCTGCCACAAATTCGTATGAACAGATCCGCACGCTGGTCGACGCAGGCATGGATGTAGCCCGCTTCAACCTCAGCCACGGCGCGTACGCCGAGCACGAGGAGCGTTATCACCGCGTCCGTCGGGCATCCGACGAAACCGGTCGCAGCGTCGGCATCCTCGTCGACCTCCAGGGCCCGAAGATCCGCCTGGAGACCTTCGCCGAAGGCCCCGTGCTCCTGGAGCGCGGCGACGAGTTCACGATCACGACCGAGGACGTCCCCGGCGACAAGCACGAGGTCGGCACCACCTACAAGGGGCTGACCGCCGACGTCACCAAGGGCGAGCGGATCCTGATCGACGACGGCCGGGTCACCCTGGAGGTCGTCGACGTCGAGGGCCCGCGCGTGCACACGATCGTCATCGAGGGTGGGATGGTCTCCGACCACAAGGGGCTCAACCTGCCCGGCGTGGCGGTGAGCGTCCCCGCGCTGTCCGAGAAGGACATCGAGGACCTCAAGTGGGGCCTCGCGCTCGGTGCGGACATGATCGCGCTGTCGTTCGTGCGTGCCGCGAGGGACATCGAGGACGTCCACAAGATCATGGACGAGGTCGGTGTCCGGCTGCCGGTGATCGCCAAGATCGAGAAGCCGCAGGCGGTGGACAACCTCGAGGAGATCGTCCACGCCTTCGACGCCATCATGGTCGCCCGCGGCGACCTGGGCGTCGAGATGCCGCTGGAGGCCGTGCCGATCGTGCAAAAGCGCGCGATCACGCTGGCCCGGGCCAACGCCAAGCCCGTCATCGTCGCCACCCAGATGCTCGACTCGATGATCAGCGCCTCGCGCCCCACCCGGGCCGAGGCATCCGACGTCGCCAACGCCGTTCTGGACGGCACCGACGCGGTGATGCTCTCGGGCGAGACCTCGGTGGGCAAGTATCCGATCGAGACCGTCAAGACCATGGCACGGATCGTGGTCGCGGCGGAGGACTCCACCGCGATGCAGGAGGAGATCCGCACCATCGCCGGTCCGCGCACACAGGGCGGGGTGATCGCGAAGGCCGCGATCGAGATCGCCGAGCGGCTCGACGCCAAATACCTGGTCGCGTTCACCCAGAGCGGCGACACGGGTCGGCGGCTGTCGCGCTACCGCTCGATGATCCCGATGCTGGCCTTCACCCCGGAGCCGGCGGTACGCAGCCGGCTGGCTCTCACCTGGGGCCTGGAGACCTTCCTCGGCCCGCTGTGCAGCCACACCGACGAGATGGTCCGCCAGGTGGACGCGGCCCTGCTGGCCATCGGCCGCTGCAAGAAGGGCGACCTGGTCGTCATCACGGCCGGCTCCCCGCCCGGCGTCCCCGGCTCCACCAACCTGATCCGCCTGCACCACATAGGGGATCTCCCGGCCGAGTAGCACTCGTCCGCGATCGCCGGCACCGATGGCTCGTCACCCGCCCCGGCGGATGACGAGCCATCAGTATTTCGGCCCCACGTGCTCATCCATGAGCGCGACGGACGCCCGGCGGGCGACGGAGAGAAGGTTCCGGCGAGCGAATTTCCACTCGACACCGAGTTCGTCCAACGTCGTCGTGAGGATCCGCATGATGTCCGCGGACTCGTTGGTGAAGAGGTAGCGGGGATACTCATAGCGCTTGCGCCCACCCGCGACCACGCGGGTGGTCCAGTTCGTGACCCGACACCCATCGGAGTGAATCAACCCACGCACGAGCGGCCACGGCTCGCCCCGAACGATGTCCCGCTGCCAGGACTCCAACACGATCTCCCGCTCATGCTTCCGCCCGGACCCGTGCTGGGGAAACAGACACGGCCAATGCTTCCAGAGCGACGTGACCATGTGACAGCCCTGACGAGGCGCACGAAAGACGTTGCTCCCGGGGCGAATCGCACGCATCGCCGCCTCGCACTCGTCCATCAGACCGGGCCAGGCGTCTGCACAGGCGATCCGCAGCCCGTACACACCTTTCGCGTAGCGGCTGAGGCAGCCGTCGCCCAGATAGAGGCCGAGCAGATAGGCGTAGTCCCGACCGGGTTCGGGCGCGGTGGGGACTCCGGTGCAGCGAACACAGCCCGTGGGCCGCGCCGGGTCGACGCGGACTCGCCATGACCGCATGGCGGCGCGCGAGATCCCGGTTTCCTTGCTCACCGAGTTCAGACTGCGCCCACCGTCGAGGAGCCGAAGCGCCGCCAGACGCGTCGTCGTGTCGTACATGTGCGTGGCCCGTCAGTATTTGGGGCCGACATGTCGGTCCATGAGCGCGACGGAGGCCCGGCGGGCGACGGAGAGAAGGTTTCGCCTGGGGAATTTCCACTCGACACCGAGTTGGTCCAGTGTCGTGCCGAGGATCCGCATGATGTCGGTGGACTCGTTGGCGAAGAGGTAGCGCGGGTATTCGTAGCGTTTACTCTCGCCGGCCACGACCTTCGTCGTCCAGTTCACGATCCGGCAACCGTCGGAGTGAATCAGGCCACGCACGAGCGACCAGGGTTCGGCGCCGACGATGTCCTGCTGCCAGGCTTCGAGGACGATCGGTCGCTCGTGCTTGCGGCCGGCGCCATGCTGGGGGAACAGACATGGCAAGTGCTGCGAGTAGCGCTTGACGTCCGTACAGCCCGGCCGAGGCACGAAGTTCGGCGCAGGGCCTGGAAGAACCCTGGACATGGCGTTCGCGCACTCTCGGATCAGGCCCGGCCAACTATCGGCGCAGTAGATGGAGATGCTGTAGGTGCGCGGGTGGGCCGCGATATGGCCGTCGCCGAGGTAGAGGCCGAGGAGGTACGCGTACGAGCCGCGATCGATCTCGAGGTCGTCACCGTGACAGCGAAAGCAGGGAGCGAGGCGTCGGCCGGGAAGCTCGCCGTGCCGAAAGCGTTCCATGTGCAGCCAGTAGCCCACGGTCCCATAGGGGACGCATAGCCTACGGGCCACCTCGGCGTTGGTGACACCGGCGTGCAGCAGATTGAGTGCCTGACGGCGAAGATCCGGGTTGCTCATGGGCCCACCGTGGACCGCAGACACCTACTGGATCAGACGTTCGAGTCCGATTCACTCGATCGGACCAGCTGGTGCCCCGGGTCGGACTCGAACCGACACTGTATGGGTTTTGAATCCATTGCCTC
Organism: Embleya australiensis; assembly: GCF_051903075.1. Lineage (NCBI taxonomy): Bacteria > Bacillati > Actinomycetota > Actinomycetes > Kitasatosporales > Streptomycetaceae > Embleya > Embleya australiensis. The sequence continues at coordinate 2,041,537 of NZ_CP182422.1, read as the reverse complement.
ATGCCAATTGGGCTACCGGGGCGGCTGAGCTGGGCTTTTCACCGTTCGGCGGGAAACCCAACACCTGCACGCGGAACACCATACCGCGTCTCGGTACCCTCGTGTCCGCACCATTTCTCTGATCGAGGAGCCACGTGACCGCCGCCACGCAGCCGCCCGCCGCAGAGCAGGACAGTCGGCGCGCCCGTGTCGTCATTGCCGAGGACGAGGCGCTGATCCGGCTCGATCTGAAAGAGATGCTGGAGGAAGAGGGGTATCACGTCGTCGGGGAGGCGGGGGACGGGCAGCGGGCCGTGGAGTTGGTGGAGGAGTGTCGGCCCGATCTGGTCATCCTCGATGTGAAGATGCCGATATTGGACGGCATTTCGGCGGCCGAGCGGATCGCCCAGGCGCGGCTCGCGCCGGTGCTCATGCTGACCGCCTTCTCGCAGCGGGAGCTGGTGGAGCGGGCCCGGGACGCGGGGGCGATGGCCTACCTGGTCAAGCCGTTCACCAAGGGCGATCTCGTTCCGGCGATCGAGATGGCCGTCTCGCGTTACACCGAACTGGCCGCCCTGGAGCGTGAGGTGGGCGATCTCACCGCGCGGCTGGAGACCCGCAAGCTCGTGGACCGGGCGAAGAGCGTGTTGCAGGAGAAGTACGGGATGTCGGAGCCGGAGGCGTTCCGGTGGATCCAGAAGGCCTCGATGGACCGTCGGATGTCGATGCGCACCGTGGCCGAGGTGGTCGTGTCCGGGGGCGACGTCGCCGACTGATCCGAGATTGTCGATTCAGCTACGAACCCGTCCGGTTCCCGACAAACCGGACGGGTTCGTCGTTTTTCCGGCAGCTGATGATCATATTTGATCACTTTGGATCGTAAGAATTCGTTTCCAGTTTCTTTTGGATTACATCTGGTTACGGGCGCATCACATCTCCGTCGGCGGACTGCCGCTGCCGTTCCGGCCGGACTACATTCCGGGCACCGCATGTTCATCGCGGTTTGTGAAGGCGCCCCGATGCGGGCTCCGAACTTTTTCTACAAGGGGTTGGGGTTTGCTGTGCTCAAGCGACGCGTGATCAAAATCGCGCTGCCCATCGCGGCAGCGGCACTCGTGCTTTCCGCGTGCGGCAGTGACGATGACGGCGACAAGAAGAAGGACGGGGGCAGCTCCGCTCCCGGCAACTCCGGCGGCGGTAACAAGCCGACCTGGACCATCGGTTTCCAAGCGGGCCTCTCGGGGGAGAATGCTCAGCTTGGCATCAACGAAGAGAACGGCGCTCGGCTCGCCGTCGAGCAGGCCAACGCGAAGGGCGATCTTCCCTTCACGCTCAAGTTCAAGACCTCGGACGACGAGGCATCGGAGACCAAGTCGGTCTCCGCCGCGCAGAAGCTGATCGACGACAGCAATGTTGTTGCCGTTATCGGCCCCGCCTTCTCCGGCCCGACCAAGGCCGCGTCGCCGAACTACGCCAAGGCGAAGCTCGCCACGGTTTCCCCGTCCGCCACGAACCCGTCCCTGACGAACCCGGAGAACAATTTCACCGCGTTCCTGCGGGGTGCGCCGAACGACAACGCCCAGGGCGGCGGGATGGCGAAGTACCTCTCGAAGAAGCTCCAGGCCAAGAAGGTCTTCGTCGTCGACGACAAGACCGAGTACGGCGTGGGCCTGTCGAAGGTCGCCAAGGACGAGCTGACCAAGGCCGGCGTCCAGGTCGTCTCGGACAGCGTGCCGAAGGCCACCCCGGACTACGGTCCGATCTCCACGAAGATCAAGAACTCCGGCGCGGACGCCATGATCTACGCGGGCTACTACCAGGACGGCGCGCCGTTCGCCAAGAAGCTGAAGGAAGCGGGCTTCAACGGCCCGAAGTTCTCCGGTGACGGCACCAACGACGCGCAGTTCGTCTCGCTGGCCGGCGACGCCGCCAACGACTGGTTCCTCACCTGCCCGTGCGCCGACGCCAACGTCGAGGCGGCCACGAAGCAGTTCACCGAGGACTACAAGAAGCGCTTCAACACCAACCCGAGCACCTACTCGGCGGAGTCGTTCGACATCGCCAACCTGGTGATCGACCAGATGAAGTCCTTCGGTGCGGAGAAGATCACCCGCGAGGCGATGCTCAACAAGCTCAAGGGCGCCTCGTACAAGGGTCTGACCAAGACCTTCAAGTTCAAGCAGAACGGTGAATTCGACGGCGCCACGACCTTCATCTACCAGGTCAAGGGCGGCAAGATCGGCTACATGGGCGACATCGACCAGCTCGTGGGCGGCTGACCTCCTCGTCGAGGACGTCGCCACCTGACGATCGGGCCCGGGCCTTCCCGGAGTTTCGGGAGGGTCCGGGCCCGTCCGGTTTTCTTGAGGAAGCTTTCCTTATGCAACCTGATGAAATCCTGGATTACCTTATTCCAGGGATCATGCTCGGTGCGCTGTACGCGGTCATCGCCATCGGCTATACCCTCGTCTATGGTGTGCTACAGCTCATCAACTTCGCACACAGCGAAGTCTTCATGGTGGGCGCCTATTCGGCCCTGCTCGCCTTGACCTGGATCGACCCGAGCACCAACCCGACGGCACTGGTGTCGGTCTTGTTGGTCGCGGCGGGGTTGGCCGTTTCCGGTACCGCCGGAGCGGCCACGGCCTTCGCTCTGGAAAAAGTCGCGTACAGACCGCTCAGACGCAGGAACGCGCCACGTTTGGCGTTTCTGATCAGCGCGATCGGGGCCTCCTACTTCCTGCAGAACCTGGCGGGGAAGTTGTTCGGCCGCGACTCGCGCGCACTGCCGACGCTGTTCGAGAACAAGAAGGTCTTCTCGGTCTTCGGCACCCAGGTGACCATCCTGCAGCTGCTCATCGTGTGCGCGGCCGTGCTGATGATGGTCGGCCTGGACTACCTGGTGAACCGCACCAAGCTGGGCTCGGGCATCCGGGCGGTGGCGCAGGACGCCGAGACGGCGGGCCTGATGGGCGTGGACATCGACAAGGTGATCTCGCGTACGTTCATCATCGGCGGCTTCATGGGCGGCATCGCCGGTTTCCTGTTCGGCCTGCACCTGCAGCTCTCGTTCACGATGGGCTTCCTGCCGGGCATCACCGCGTTCGCCGCGGCGGTCGTCGGCGGGGTCGGCAACATCCGCGGCGCGATGATGGGCGGCATGCTGCTCGGCATCGTGGAGAGCTTCTCCTCGCCGATCTTCGGTGAGTCGTGGCGGTACGTCAGCGCCTTCGCGGTGCTGGTCCTGGTGCTGATGTTCCGGCCGACCGGCATCCTGGGCGAGCGCTTGGGGAGGTCGGCGTGACCACGACCACGACACAGACGGATTTCGCGCCGACGGCGGCGACGCTGGCCAAGTTGCGGCGCAAGCGCTGGTACCAGCACCCGATGTACGGCCGACTCGTCGGCACCGTCGCGGCGGCCGTGCTGCTGGACGTGATGAGCGGCCCGCAGGGCAGCCGCGAGGACGTGTTCTTCTCGCTGGACAAGACCCTCGGCTCGATGCGCGTGGTCTGGTGGATCATCGGCGCGGTCGCGCTGTGGGCGGTGATGGAGTTCGGCAAGCCGCTCTATCAGCGTTTCCTGGGGCCGAAGATGGGCCCGCTGGACCGTTTCACCACTCCCGTGACCGAGCCGGTCAAGGCGGTGGCGGCGCAGGCCAGGGCGAAGACGGCGGATTGGCGCCGGATCATCTGGGTCCGGCTCGGCTTCTCGGCGGTGGTGATCGGCCTGCTGATCCTGCTGCCGAACCTGCTGTCCACCTTCTGGAACCAGGTCCTGGTCAACGAGGTGGCGATCTACGTCCTGCTCGCGATCGGGCTGAACGTGGTGATCGGCTGGGCGGGTCTGCTGGACCTGGGCTTCATCGCGTTCTTCGCGATCGGCGCGTACAGCACGGCGTACTGGACCGGCGCGATGCCGGTGGATCCGCCGTTCAAGCTGAACGCGTTCCTGGTGATCCCGGTGGCGGTGGCCACGTGTCTGCTGGCCGGGCTGCTGCTCGGCGCGCCGACGCTGCGGTTGCGCGGTGACTATCTGGCGATCGTCACGCTCGGCTTCCACGAGATCATCTACCTGATCGCCAAGAACGCGGACGGGTTCACCAACGGCCCGCGCGGGGTCCAGGGCATCTCGAACTTCGGGATCCACATCGGTCCGATCGACTACGACTGGGAACTGGATCCGGTGCCCTACTGGTACCTGCTGATCGGTATCGCCACGATCTTGATCATCGCGTTCCTGCGGCTGGAGCACTCTCGGGTGGGTCGGGCCTGGACGGCGATTCGCGAGGACGAGGTGGCCGCGTCGGCGACGGGCGTGCCGACGGTGAAGTTCAAGCTGATGGCGTTCGCGATCGGCGCGTCGACGTCCGGTATCGCCGGGGTGGCGTACGCGAGCAAGGCGCGCTTCATCAGCCCGGAGAGCTTCCTGCTGCTGTTCTCGGTCCTGGTGGTGGCGTACGTGATCTTCGGCGGCATGGGTTCGCTGTGGGGCGTGATCATCGGTACCGCGTTCCTGGCCTGGCTGCCGCAGTACATGAAGGACTGGGTCGATCCGAACGACCGCTTCATGTATCTGGGCGCGCTGCTGATCATCATGATGATCTACCGGCCGCAGGGTCTGATCCCCTCGGTGCGGCGCAAGCGGGAGTTGAGCATGGCCAAGGCGGGTCTCGGCGACGCGGACGCGATGTCGGAGCCGGCCGGCGGGAGGATGACGTGAGCATCACCACGACGAAGGCGGACGAGCGGCCTCGGGTGGATCCGGGCGACCAGGTGATGCGGGTGCGCGGTCTGACGCTGCGCTTCGGCGGCCTGGTGGGCCTGTCCGATGTGGCGTTGGATCTGCACCGGGGCGAGATCCTGGCGGTGATCGGGCCGAACGGCGCGGGCAAGACGTCGCTGTTCAACTCGCTCACCGGGATGTACGTCCCGCAGGAGGGCACGATCGTGCTGCGCGACCGGTCGGGCGGCGAGCATTCGCTGCTCGGTCGCAAGCCGCATCTGGTCAACCGGCTGGGGGTCGCCCGCACCTTCCAGAACATTCGCCTGTTCGGCGCGTTGACCGCGCTGGAGAACGTCAAGATCGCGGCGGAGACCCGGCAGAAGTCGGGCCCGGTGTCGATCATGCTGGGGTTGCCGAACGCGCGCCGCGAGGATCGGGAGAGCGACCGGCGGGCGCTGGAGTTGTTGCACTTCGTGGGTCTGGACGGGCTGCTCAACGAGTTGGCCGCGTCGTTGTCCTACGGTCAGCAGCGCAGCCTGGAGATCGCCCGGGCGCTGGCCACCGATCCGCAGGTGTTGCTCCTGGACGAGCCGGCGGCGGGCACCAACCCGACGGAGAAGCTCGACCTGGAGGTGTTGATCCGGCGGATCAACCGCGAACTGGGCATCAGCGTGCTGCTGATCGAGCACGACATGCGGCTGGTGATGTCGGTGGCGGACCGGGTCACGGTGCTCAACTTCGGCAAGGTGATCGCCTCCGGTTCGCCCGCCGAGGTGCAGCGCGACCCGGAGGTCGTGGCCGCGTATCTGGGCGCGGAGATGGCCGCCGAGATGACCGGTGCGACGCGGACCGAGGTCGGCGGGGTGCCCGAGGACGGTTCGGTCCCCGCGCAGCGGGACGGGGAGGAGCAGCGATGAGCGCCGCCGACGCCGCGAGCGCGGACGCGGTCGGGTTGGCCGAGTCGGCCGCCGGCACCGCCGTACCGCCCCGGAAGAAGATGCTGGAGCTGGACGATCTGCACGTGTTCTACGGCGCCATCCAGGCGCTGAAGGGTGTGCACATCGAGGTGAACGAGGGCGAGATCGTGGCCCTGTTGGGTGCGAACGGGGCGGGCAAGACGACCACGTTGCGCACCATCTCGGGGTTGTTGACGCCGCGTGAGGGCGAGGTGCGCTGGCGCGGCGAGCGCATCGACGGGGTGCCGGCGCATCACGTGGTGGGGCTCGGCATCGGGCACTCTCCGGAGGGTCGTCGGGTTTTCCCGGCGATGACCGTCACGGAGAACCTGAACATGGGCGCCTACCGGTTCAAGTCGGTGCCCAAGGCCGAGTTGGACCGGGTGTTCGAGCTGTTCCCGCGCCTGGCGGAGCGCCGCGAGCAGTTGGCGGGCACGTTGTCGGGTGGCGAGCAGCAGATGCTGGCGATCGGGCGCGCGTTGATGGGGCAGCCCAAGCTGCTGCTCCTGGACGAGCCGTCGATGGGTCTGGCGCCGCTGATCGTGGCGCAGATCTTCGAGATCATCCGGGAGATCAACGAGCAGGGCACCACGGTGTTGCTGGTCGAGCAGAACGCGGCGCAGGCGTTGCGGCTGGCGCACCGGGGTTATGCCCTGGAGACCGGGTCGGTGGTGTTGTCCGGGCCGGCCGATCAGCTGTTGTCGGATCCGAAGGTGCGCGAGGCGTATCTGGGCGAGGGCGCGTAGCGCGAAGGTGTCCGCGCGGCGGAGGGGGTCGGCCCCTTCGCCGCGCGGTCTCGGCGCCGGTCGGCGGGTCAGGGGCGCTTGATCATGCAGCTGAGCCGTGCGGTGCAGATGCGCCGGTCGTTCTCGTCGGTGATCACGATCTCGTAGGTGGCCAGGGTGCGGCCCAGGTGTACGGGGGTGGCCACGCCGGTGACGACGCCGGCGTCGGCGGAGCGGTGGTGGGTGGCGTTGATCTCGATGCCCAGGGCCATGGCGTCGCGGCCGGCGTGCAGCGCGGAGCCCACCGAGCCGAGGGTTTCGGCGAGGACGCACGACGCGCCGCCGTGCAGCAGCCCGTAGGGCTGGGTGTTGCCCTTGACCGGCATGGTGGCGACCACACGCTGGGCGGATGCCTCGACGAATTCGATCCCCATGCGCTCGGAGAGGGTGTCCCGGCTGCCGAGGTTCATCAGGGCCAGGATCTCTTCGAGGCCGGGCGCGGTGGTCTCGTCGGGCATGGTGCGCTCCTGTCGGATACATGGTTGTGTCGGCCTGACAGCCTAGGATCGCGGTCGTGGCAGCTACTCGGACCCCCCAGACCTCCGTTCCCGCCGGTTCCCGGCCGCGACTCCTGCTCCTCGACGGGCACTCGTTGGCGTACCGGGCCTTCTACGCGCTCAAGGAAGCGTCGATGAGTACCGCGACGGGTCAGCCGACCCAGGCGGTCTACGGGTTCACGTCGATGTTGGTGAACGTGTTGCGCGACGAGGCGCCGACCCATCTGGGTGTGGCGTTCGACGTGTCCCGGCAGTCGTTTCGCACCGAGGAGTTCCCCGACTACAAGGCGAATCGTTCGGAGACTCCGGAGGAGTTCAAGGGCCAGGTCGAGCTGATCGTCGAGGAGCTGACGGCGATGGGCGTGCCGACGATGCGCGTCGCCGGTTTCGAGGCCGACGACGTGATCGCCACGCTGGCGACCCGGGCCGCGGCCGAGGGTTTCGAGGTGCTGATCCTCACCGGCGACCGTGACGCGTTGCAGCTGGTCACGCCGGATGTGACGGTGCTGTATCCGATGATGGGCGTGAGCAAGCTGCACCGGTTCACGCCGGACGCGGTGGAGGAGAAGTACGGGCTGACGCCGGCGCAGTATCCGGACTTCGCGGCGCTGCGCGGCGACCCGAGCGACAATCTGCCGGGCATTCCGAAGGTGGGCGAGAAGACCGCGGCGAAGTGGATCCGCGAGTTCGGCTCGTTCGCCGAGCTGGTGGCGCGTGCCGACGAGGTCAAGGGTCAGGCCGGGCAGAATCTGCGCGACAACCTGGACAACGTGAAGTTGAACCGGCGGCTGACCGAGCTGGTGCGCGATGTCGAGCTGGATGTGACGCCGACGGATCTGGAGCGCAAGCCGTTCGACCGGGAGGCGGTCGAGGTGGTGCTCGACGCGCTGGAGTTTCGCAACGCGAGCTTCCGGGAGCGGCTGTGGGCGGTGGACCCCGGGGCGGTGGTCGCGGTGGCGGAGCCCGAGCCGGGCTTCGAGATGGACACCACGGTGGTCGCGCCGGGCGCGCTGGCCGAGTGGTTGGCCGAGCACGCGGCGGGCGCGGAGCGCACCGGGCTGGCGGTGGACGGTTCGTGGGGGCGCGGCACCGGTGAGGTGAAGGGGTTGGCGTTCGCCGCGGCCGACGGGTCGGCGGCGTTCGTGGATCCGCTGACGATGGACGCGGGCGACGACGCGGCGCTGGCGGCGTGGTTGGCGGATCCGCGGCGGACCAAGGCGGTGCACGACGCGAAGGGGCCGATTCTGGCGCTGGCCGCGCGCGGCTGGGCGTTGTGGGGGATCACCAGCGATACCGCGCTGGGCGCCTACCTGGTGCTGCCCGGGCAGCGCTCGTTCGCGCTCGAGGGCCTGGTGGAGCGGTTCCTGGGGCGCGAGTTGCGGGTGGACGCGGGTGGTTCGGGCGACGGGCAGTTGGCGCTGGACATGTCCGACGAGGCCGACGCGGAGCCGGGCGCGGCGTTGATGCTGGCCGCGCGGGCGGTGGTGGATCTGGCGGCGGCGTTGGATACCGAGCTTGCCGCCAAGGGCGGGTTGGAGCTGCTGCGCGACATGGAGTTGCCGCTGTTGCCGGTGCTCGCGCACATGGAGCAGATGGGTATCGCGGCCGACCTGCCCTATCTGGAGCGGCTGCAGGAGCAGTTCGCGGCGGCGGTCAAGCAGGCCACCGAGGAGGCGCACGCCGCGGTGGGGCACGAGTTCAACCTGGGCTCGCCCAAGCAGTTGCAGGAGATCCTGTTCACCGAACTGGGCCTGCCCAAGACGAAGAAGATCAAGACCGGGTTCACCACCGACGCCGACGCGCTGACCTGGCTGGCCACGCAGACCGACAACGAGTTGCCGGTGATCCTGCTGCGCCACCGCGACCAGACCCGGCTGCGCACCACGGTCGAGGGTCTGATCAAGACGGTCGCCGACGACGCGCGCATCCACACCACGTTCAACCAGACGGTGGCGGCCACGGGCCGGTTGTCCTCGCAGGACCCGAACCTGCAGAACATCCCGATCCGGACCGAGGAGGGCCGGCTGATCCGGCGCGCGTTCGTGGTCGGCGAGGGCTTCGAGGGGCTGCTCACCGCCGACTACAGCCAGATCGAACTGCGGATCATGGCCCACCTGTCGCAGGACACCGCGCTGATCGAGGCGTTCACCTCGGGTGAGGATCTGCACTCGACGATGGCCGCGCAGGTCTTCTCGGTGGCGCCGGAGGCGGTGGACCACGGGCTGCGCAGCAAGATCAAGGCGATGTCCTACGGATTGGCGTACGGGCTCTCCGCGTTCGGCCTGTCCCAGCAGTTGGACATCGAGCCGGCCGAGGCGCGCGGGCTGATGGAGACCTATTTCGAGCGGTTCGGCGGGGTGCGCGACTACCTGCACAAGGTGGTCGAGGAGGCCCGGCAGACCGGCTACACCGAGACCGTGTTCGGCCGCCGGCGCTATCTGCCGGATCTGACCAGCGACAACCGGCAGCGGCGCGAGATGGCCGAGCGCATGGCGCTGAACGCGCCGATCCAGGGGTCGGCGGCGGACATCGTCAAGGTCGCGATGCTCGCGGTGGATCGGGCCATGCGGGAGGAGAAGTTGGCCTCGCGGATACTGCTCCAGGTCCACGACGAACTGGTCCTGGAGGTGGCGCCCGGCGAGCGGGAGCGGTTGGAGGCGCTGGTGCGTCGGGAGATGGCCGGCGCGTATCCGCTGCGCGCGCCGCTGGACGTCTCGGTCGGTTTCGGGGCGAACTGGGAGGACGCCGGTCACTGATCCGGAACGAGTGCGCCGTGGGGGTGGAGAGCCGGCCGAAGCCGGCATAGGTTCGCACGGGCACCGGTGGTCGCCGACGACCGGTGCACCGTCGAACTCGCGCACAGAGGGGGGGCTTCGTGGAAGAGGCCGAATCGGGGCCCGATCCGCGGAAGCCGGGCGAATCGGAGGCGGACACCGGCGAGGTGTCGGCGGAGCGGATATCCGCCGCCGCGCCCGCGGCCGAATCCGAGAGCACGCCCGGACCCGAGAAGCCGCCGACGTCCGGCGCGCCCGAGGAGCCGGCCAAGCGCAGACGGATCCTGAATCCGTGGCTGGGCAGCGCGGCGGCGATCCTCGTGGTGTTGGCGTGCGGCGCGGCGGTGCAGTCCCCGTTCACCATGGTCACCGCGCACCGGGTGCCCACCTCTGACCTGCCGCGCCTGTCGGACGCGGCGCCGGTCGGCGGCGTCTCGGTCAACGGCGGCGGCCCGGCGCACTTCGAGTTGCCGCCGCCGGTGGTGCCGGCCGCGCTGCCGGGGGCCGCCACCACCGCTGCCACCACGCCGCCGGCGACCACGGCGGCCCCGGGCGCGACGTCCTCGGCCGGGCCGCGGGGCACCACCGCGACCGGGACCGGCGGGATACCCCAGACGGTGCTGCTCGCGTATCAGCAGGCAGCGTCGAACCTGGCCCGGATGGATCCCGGCTGCAAACTGCCGTGGACGCTGCTCGCGGGCATCGGCCGGGTGGAGTCGGAGCACGCGTACGGCGGGAACGTGACCGTGGACGGCACGTCGGTGACCCCGATCCTGGGTCCGCGCCTGGACGGCGGGCAGTTCGCCCGGATCCCCGACACCGACGGCGGACGCTACGACTTCGACACCGAGTTCGACCGCGCCGTGGGGCCGATGCAGTTCATCCCGTCCACCTGGAAGGGCTGGGCGATGGACGGCAACCGGGACGGCGTGGCCAACCCGCAGAACATCTTCGACGCGACGCTCACCGCGGGGCGCTACCTGTGCGCGGGCAACCGGGACCTGTCCACCGGGGCCGGGCTGAACGCGGCCATCCTCAGCTACAACCACTCCAACGAATACCTGCGCACGGTCACTTCGTGGATGACCTACTACGCGACGGGCGCGCGTTCGGTGCCCGACGCGCGGCAGCCGGTCAAGCCGACCACCAAGGCGCCGACCACGAAGCCCGCCGACACCAGATCGGCGAACCCGCCGGCAACGGGCGATCCGTCGAAGGGCGCGACGGCGAGCGCGTCGGGGTCGGTGACGCCGCCGATCTCGTCGAGCGCGTCGGGAGCGCCGGAGCAGTCCGCCTCGACGGCGGCGTCGGCCGACACCCCGACGACGGGCAATCGGTAGCCGGCCCGAACCCGAACGGAATCCGATCCGCAAATAACGGGAACCTGTTCTCGTTTCTTGCTACCGTGCCCCATCGCCGACCGTCGCGGCGTCGGCCGGGGCAGCAGGAAAGGTGGGACCGCCGAATGCGTTCCTTCGCAGCGGTCGTGGCCGGGGCGCTCCTCGCGGTCGGGGCCGCGTTCGTGCTGAACGCGTGCGCCGCCGCGGATCCCGGGCCCGTGCACAAGCCGCTCCAGGTCACGAGCCCGCCCGCGCGTCCCTGACCGCGCCGGCGCGAATCCGTACCCGGTTCCATCGTCAAGGGGTCCACCTCGATGCGTCGTAAGTCCGGTCTGATCCTCCTGGTCGCGGCCGTGTTCTGTGTGGCCCTGGCGCCGCTGTTGCGCGAGTTCGTCCTCCCGAGACTGGTGGCCAAGGCGCTCGCGGGCGAGGACGCCTACCGGGTGCTGGTTCTGGACGCGACGAACGCCACGCTCCTGGGCGCGCCCGAGGGCCCGGGCAGGGCCAAGGTCACCGCGATCCAGGCGATCCGGCCCAACGCCAAGGACAGCCACGGCTCGACCGTGGTGTGGGACCTGAACCTGGCCGTGGTGGACGGCACCGGCAAGGTGGTCACCCAACTACCCGAGCGCTACGCGTTCGACGCGGCCGGCCAGATTCCGAAGAACTGCTGCGGCGAATCCGTCGACGGCGCCCCGGCCGCGCACACCGGCCTCGCCTACAAGTGGCCGTTCTTCACCGGCAAACGCGACTACAACTACTACGACTCGCAGGCGCACAGCGCGAACGTGATCTCGTACAAGGGCACCGCCGAGCGCGACGGTCTGCGGACGTACCGCTTCGAGCAGGTCGTGCCGTGGATGAAGATCCCGATGCCCAGGCAACTCCCGGGCGGCCTGGACCCGGTCGCGGTGGAGAAGGAGGGCATGCAGCTCTGGTACACCGCGACCCGGAAGATGTGGGTCGAGCCGGTCACGGGCATCCCGGTGTACATCGAGGAGACCCGCACCGAGGAGCTGCGCACGTCGCCGCCGGCGGACGACCCCAACGCCAAGCCGGTGGTCACCAAGGTCTTCGACGGCACCTTCAAGCTGCGCCCGGAGTGGTCGGCCGCGCTTGTCGCGGACGCGAAGGACTGGAGCGGGACGCTGCGGCTGCTGCACGATACGGCGCCGTTGGGGTTGATCGTGGTGGGCGTGTTGTTCTTTGTGACGGCCGTCGTGTTGCAGTTCGTGGCGGACCGTAAGGCGCCTCGGTCGCGACCTTCGGTCGAGGGGGAGCGGCAGGCGCGCACGTTGGCCGAGGTGCCGTAGCGCGCTTTGCGCGCGAGGTTGGTGTGCGAGAGCGCGCTTCGCGCGAGGTTGGTGTTCCCGCCCGCACCGCCCGTTGCGTGTGGTGTGGATGCCGCGGATTCAGGGCTTCCGGGGCGCCTGGCTCGGCCTGTCGGCCGCCTTCGGGTCTGGTTGCTCAGTCCTTGGTGCAGACGAAGATCGCCGTGCCCGGGAGCAGGCGGCCGCGTAGGGGGCTCCAGCCGCCCCAGGTGGATTCCAGGTCTTCGGGCCATTCCGGTTCGACGATGTCCAGGAGGTGGAAGCCGGCGCCGACGACCTCGCGTACCCGCTCGCCGAGCGTGCGGTGTTGTTCGACGTAGGTGGCCCGGCCGGTGTGGTCCTGCTCGACGTAGGGGGTCGTGTCGAAGTACGAGGCGACCGCGGTCAGCCCCTCCGGCCCCGGCTCGTCCGGGAACGCCCAGCGGATCGGGTGGGTGATCGAGAAGACCCACCGCCCGCCCGGTCGCAGCACCCGGAACACCTCGCGCATGATCCCCGCCCCGTCAGGGCTGAACGGCAGCGCGCCGTACGCGGAGAACGCCAGGTCGAAGCTCGCGTCGGCGAACGGCAGCCGGCCCGCGTCCGCCTGCACCACCGGCACCCGGGTGCCGTGCTCGGCGTCCAGCCGGCGCGAGTGCTGGAGCTGGCGCAGCGACAGGTCGAGCGCGATCGGGAACGCGCCGCGCGCCAGCAGCCGCCGCGAACACTGCGCCGCGCCCGCGCCGACTTCGAGCACGGTGCGCCCCTCGACCGGGCCGAGCAGCTTCACCCGGTCCTCGTCCAGCCCTTCCGGGCACCACGTGAAGCGCGCGTCGCCGAGGAAGTCGCCGTGCTCGACCTGGTACTCGTCGGCGTTCGCGTCCCACCACCGGCGGCCCGCGCGCACGCTCTCGACGAGGCCGACCCGGCGGCGTACCGCGTCGTCGTCGACGCCGTCCGCGTCCTCGGGGTCGACGTAGCGCGCGGCCAGTGACGCGTGGGGGTCGTGGGACGTGGGCCGGTTCACTTGGCTCCCAGGTTGCGGTGAAGCCGCGGTATCGCTGCGGGCGGGCATGGACGCGCGTAGGGTACTCCCTTCGGGACGTCCGGGTTGATCGCATGCATCCGGTGCGCGTTGACCGCACCCGGTCGGCCCCGTATGCTGCAAGTTGCGCCGCGGGCCTGCGTGAACTCAGACGGAGCAGGTCGCGCTCACCTTTGTCGATCCCACGCCATCCTCTTGCATGGACTGCGGTCGTCGGGGGCGAAACCGGGTCCACAAGCGTGTTTGAAAACGACTTCTGTCCGTACCCGGAGCCCTTACCCACATGACGAGCAGCACCGAGGCCACGCCCAGCACCACCCCGCAGGTGGCGGTCAACGACATCGGCTCCGAGGAAGACTTCCTCGCAGCGATCGATGAGACGATCAAGTACTTCAACGACGGCGACATCGTGGATGGCGTGATCGTCAAGGTCGACCGGGACGAGGTCCTGCTCGACATCGGTTACAAGACCGAAGGCGTCATCCCGTCCCGCGAGCTTTCCATCAAGCACGACGTGGACCCCCACGAGGTCGTCACTGTCGGTGACCACATCGAGGCCTTGGTTCTCCAGAAGGAGGACAAGGAAGGCCGCCTGATCCTCTCGAAGAAGCGGGCGCAGTACGAGCGCGCCTGGGGCACGATCGAGAAGATCAAGGAAGAGGACGGCATCGTCACCGGTACCGTCATCGAGGTCGTCAAGGGTGGTCTCATCCTGGACATCGGCCTCCGCGGCTTCCTCCCGGCCTCGCTGGTCGAGATGCGTCGTGTGCGGGACCTCCAGCCGTACGTGGGCAAGGAGCTCGAAGCCAAGATCATCGAGCTGGACAAGAACCGCAACAACGTGGTCCTGTCCCGCCGTGCCTGGCTCGAGCAGACCCAGTCCGAGGTGCGCCAGACGTTCCTCACGACCCTGCAGAAGGGTCAGGTCCGCACGGGCGTCGTCTCCTCGATCGTCAACTTCGGTGCGTTCGTGGACCTCGGCGGCGTCGACGGCCTGGTGCACGTCTCCGAGCTGTCCTGGAAGCACATCGACCACCCGTCCGAGGTTGTCGAGGTCGGCCAGGAAGTCACCGTCGAGGTCCTCGACGTCGACATGGACCGCGAGCGTGTCTCCCTGTCGCTGAAGGCGACCCAGGAAGACCCGTGGCAGCAGTTCGCCCGGACCCACCAGATCGGCCAGGTCGTTCCCGGCAAGGTCACCAAGCTCGTTCCGTTCGGTGCGTTCGTCCGCGTGGACGAGGGCATCGAGGGTCTGGTGCACATCTCCGAGCTGGCCGAGCGCCACGTGGAGATCCCGGAGCAGGTCGTCCAGGTCGGCGACGAGATCTTCGTCAAGGTCATCGACATCGACCTCGAGCGTCGCCGCATCAGCCTCTCGCTGAAGCAGGCCAACGAGGCGTTCGGCGCGGACCCGGCCACGGCCGAGTTCGACCCGACCCTGTACGGCATGGCCGCGACCTACGACGACGCGGGCAACTACATCTACCCGGACGGCTTCGACCCCGAGACCAACGACTGGCTCGAGGGCTTCGACAAGCAGCGCGAGGAGTGGGAGAAGCAGTACGCCGACGCCCAGGCGCGCTTCGAGTCGCACCAGCAGCAGGTCGTCAAGGCCCGCGAGGCCGAGGCGGAGGCCGTGGCCGGCGAGGCCGCGGGCGCGTACTCCTCGGGCGGTGACGACGAGGTCGAGGCCGACAACACCACCGGTGGCGCCCTCGCGTCCGACGAGGCGCTGGCCGCGCTGCGCGAGAAGCTGGCCGGCGGCCAGAGCTGAGCTCGGGCACACGACGCCTGAGGTGAACCTCGGGTAGCCGGATGTATCGCGGGGCCCCATCTCCCTTCGGGGAGGTGGGGCCTTTCGATGTCCCGGGGGCGACGGCGTTTTCCGCGTGCGGGGGCGCGAACGGCACTAGGGTCGGGATCGGTCACACGGCAGCCGGGGGAGGGTGCGGCGTGTACGTCTCGTCCACACGTGCGGATGCGCCGCTCGCGCGGCCCGGGTCGGGGCGCGGTGTGGTGGTCACCGGCAATGTGATCGCCCTGGGCATGGTCAGTCTGGTCACCGACGTCTCCTCCGAGATGGTCACCGCGGTGATGCCGGTGTACCTGGTCACGGGCCTGGGCCTGACGATGCTTCAGTTCGGCTTCCTGGACGGCCTGTACTCCGGTGTCACGGTCTTCCTGCGGTTGATCGGCGGCCACCTCGCGGATCGGTTCGCCGCCCGCAAGCCGGTCGCGGTGGTCGGCTACGGGATGTCCGCCGTGGCCAAGCTCGGCCTGCCGCTGGTGGGCGCCTCGGTGCCGGGGATCGGCGCGGTGCTCGCCGCCGACCGGGCGGGCAAGGGGCTGCGGACGGCCCCGCGCGACGCGCTGATCTCGCTGTCCAGCACGCCCGAGGCGCAGGGGCGCGCGTTCGGCGTGCATCGTGCGCTCGATACGGTCGGGGCGTTCACCGGGCCGCTGGTGGCGTTCACCATCCTGGCGGCGGTGGGCACCGCCTACGACGCGGTGTTCGTGGTGAGCTTCTGCGTCGGCCTGGTGGCGGTGGCGATGCTCGTGTTGTTCGTGCGCGACCACCGCGATCCCCCGGAGCGCCGGCCCGGATGGCGTGACGGGGCGCGGCTGTTGCGGGATCGGCCCTATCGCCGGTTGTGCGTGGTGGCGGCGGTGCTGGGCCTGGTCACGGTCAGCGACGCGTTCGTGTATCTGCTGCTCCAGCACCGGCTGGAGATCCGCCCGCACTGGTTCCCGCTGTTGCCGCTGGGCACCGCCGGGGTCTACCTGGTGCTGGCGCTGCCGCTGGGGCGGCTGGCCGACCGGGTCGGGCGGCGTCGGGTGTTCCTGGCCGGGCACGGCGCGCTGCTCGCGGCGTATGTGTTCTTGGGCGGTCCGCTCGGCGGGGTGCCGCTGCTGCTGACCGTGCTCGCCCTGCACGGGGTGTTCTACGCGGCCACCGACGGCGTGTTGTCGGCCGCGGTGGGCGCGCGGTTGCCGGCGGCGGGTCGGGCGGGCGGGATGGCGGTGGTGCAGACCGGGCAGGCGGTGGGCCGGTTCGCCTCCTCGATGATCTTCGGCGCGTTGTGGACCGTGTGGGGGCCGGCGACGGCGATCCGGGTGCTCGCGGTCGCCCTCGCGGTGGCCCTGTTCGGCTCCACCCTCGCCCTGGCGGGTCGCCGGGTGCGGGCGACGCGACCCACGGAGGTCCACGATGTCCGTTGACATCGACGGCGACGCCGACGCCGACGCGCCGGTGAAGCCGGTGGTCACCCGGCGGCGCGTACTGGTGTTCGCGCTGGTCCTGGTGCTGCTCGCGGGCATCGCGGTCGGCTACACGGTGTACGCGGTGCGGCGCGAGGACGACCGGCTCTACGGCGGCGACGGCACCGCGCCGGGCGGGCCGCCGCTGAGCCTGGTCGGCGCGCCGCGGCTGCTGTTCCGCAGCACCGAGTCGGGCCCGGGGTACGGTCGGTTGGCCACCGTCGCGGCGGCCGATCCGGGCGGGCCGCGCACGGTGGGCGAGCGCTCCTGCGACCGGGTCTACGCGGCCGGCGGCACCGCGGTGTGCCTGGCCACCGAGGGCGGCCTGACCCGGACCCCAGTCGCGCTGGTCCTGGACGCGGACCTGCGTCAGGTGCGCCGGGTCGAGTTGGCCGGCACGCCCAACCGGGCCCGGGTCTCGGCGTCGGGGCGGATGGCCTCGTGGACCGTGTTCGTCTACGGCGACTCGTACGCGTCCATGACCTTCTCCACCCGGACCTCGATCCTGGACACCCGCACGGGCGAGCTGACCGCGAACCTGGAGGACTTCACCACCACCCGCGACGGCAAGGAACTCAAGTCGCCGGACCGCAACTTCTGGGGCGTCACCTTCACCGCCGACGACAACACGTTCTACGCCACCCTGTCGACCAACAGCACCGGCCGCACCTACCTGGTCCGCGGGGACCTCGCGGCGCGCACCATGACGGTGCTGCGGGAGAACGTCGAGTGCCCGTCGTTGTCCCCCGACGGGACCCGGCTGGTGTTCAAGAAGAAGATCTCGCAGAGCACCCGCAACCCGTGGCGGCTGCATGTGCTCGACCTCGCCACGATGCGCGAGACGCCGCTCGCGGAGACCCACAGCGTGGACGACCAGGCGATCTGGATCGACGACCACACGGTGGGGTACGCACTGCCCACCGGCTCCGGCGCGGCCGGCGACGTGTGGTCGGTGCCGGCCGACGGCGGCGGCGCGCCGACCCGGCTCGTGATCGGCGGATTCTCCCCGGCGCCGCTGCGCTGACCCGCGCAAGGACGCGCTTGTGCATCGGCCCGGCCTCGCGCAGGCTGCGGGTCTGCCACAGTTCCGTCACGAAATGCCGGTCGCGGCGCGGCGGTGTCACCCGTTCGGCAGCGTGTGACCTGGAACGAAGCCGCAGGACGGGTGCCCGATCGGTGGCGGTCCCTTCGGGGTGATACCGGGCCGACTCGGCGAAGAGCGCCCGCGAGGTTCGCGTACCCTGACTCATTGGTGCCATGCGCCGGGCTCATCTGGAAGTGGCCCGTGTGGCGGTCGGGACGACCGCCGGAGCACGTAGGCCCCCGGACTTCGGGGCAGGGCGCTCACTCGACGTGCAGTAGGAATTGGGGATTTCGATGGCCTTTGGTGGAGCGTTCGCCACCGGGCAGGTAGTCAAGACCGTCGGCGCGTCCGACGTCGCCCTGTACCGCGGGGTGCGTGGCCGCACCGGGCACCCGGTCGTCCAGCGCACGAGCAAGGCGCTGTCCTTCGCCGGGGAGCACGCGGGTGTCTGGCTCGCCGCGGGCCTGGTCGGCGCCGCGGTGGACCGCGACCGCCGGCCCGAGTGGCTGCGCGCCACCGCGACCGTCGCCGGGGCGCACGTGGCCAGCATGGTGATCAAGCGGGTCGTGCGCCGGCCCCGACCGGCGATAGCGGGTCTGGAGCCGACCGTGCGTACCGCCGGCCGACACAGCTTCCCCTCCTCGCACTCCGTCTCCTCCGCTGCCGCGGCCGTGGCGTTCCACGGTCTGCTGCCCACGGCCGTCACCGGCACGGCAGCCGCCGCGACGTGTTTCTCGCGGCTCGTCGTGGGCGTCCACTATCCGTCCGACGTGGCCGCCGGCGCGACCATGGGTCTCGCCGCGGGTGGCTTGGGTCGTGCCTGGGCTCGCCGCGCAGAGCGTCCGAAGGGGTTCTGAAGTCTTGAGTACATCCGAAGTCGAACCGTCGCTCGAGGCGGAAGAGGACCTGGTCGCCACCGCCGCGGCGGCCACCGCCACCGTCACCGCCCCGACCCCGGTCGAGGCGCCCGCGCCGCCGCGCGGCGGGCTGGCCGGCGGCCTGCTGAAGCTGGCCCGGCCCAAGCAGTGGGTCAAGAACGTGCTCGTGTTCGCCGCGCCGCTGGCGGCCGGGCGACTGGACGAGGGCTACGTCCTGGGCCACAGCGCGATCATGTTCGCGCTGTTCTGCCTCGCCGCCTCGGCGATCTACTACATCAACGACGCGTTCGACGTCGAGGCCGACCGCGAGCACCCCACCAAGCGCAACCGCCCGATCGCCTCCGGCGTGGTGCCGGTCAAGCTCGCCTGGACGCTCGGCCCGATCCTGGGCATCGCCGCGGTGGTGCTCGGGGTGCTGCTGTGCAACCCGGGGACCGCGCTGGTCCTGGGCCTGTACGTGGTGCTCAACGTCGCGTACTGCTTCTCCTTCAAGCACGTGGTCGTGCTCGACCTGGCCATGGTCGCCTCCGGCTTCCTGTTCCGGGCGATGGCCGGCGGCACCGCGTCCGAACTGCCGCTGTCGCGCTGGTTCCTGCTCACCGCGGGCTTCGGGTCGTTGTTCATGGTCGCGGGCAAGCGCTACTCGGAGATGGTGTTGATGGGCGAGGAGGCGGCCAAGACGCGCGCCTCGCTGGCCAACTACTCGATCACCTACCTGCGCTTCGTGTGGCAGATGGCGGTCTCGGTGACGCTACTCACCTACTCGCTGTGGGCGTTCCAGATCCCCGAGGGCGATTCCACCCTGGCCTGGCACCAGTTGTCGCTGATCCCGTTCGGCTTCGCCTTCCTGCGCTACGCCGTGTACGTGGATGCCGGAACCGCGGGGTCCCCGGAGGACGTTCTCCTCAAGGACAAGGTCCTCGTCGGCCTTGGCTTCGCCTGGCTTCTCACCTTTGTTCTGGGAGTGTTCCATGTCTGACGGCCCGTCGGCCGACGTACGACCAACCGCTCAACGGGTCCGGCTGAACGGATGGGGACGCACCGCCCCCACCTTCGCCGACGTCGTGCGGCCCACCACCCGCGAGCAGGTCGCGACCGCCCTGGGGCAGCGCACCTCGCGCGGGGTGATCGCCCGCGGCCTGGGCCGTTCGTACGGCGACCCCGCGCAGAACGGCGGCGGCACCGTCCTGGACATGACCGGCCTGGACCGGATCCTCGCGGTGGACCTGGAACGCGGTCTGGTCACCTGCGAGGCCGGGGTCAGCCTGGACCGGTTGATCGAACTGTTCGTCCCGTTCGGCTTCTTCGTCCCCGTCACCCCCGGCACCCGGCAGGTGACCGTGGGCGGCGCGATCGGCGCCGACGTGCACGGCAAGAACCACCACGCCGACGGCAGCTTCTGCAATCACGTGTTGTCCATGGACCTGCTCCTGGCCGACGGCACCGAGCGCACCGTCACCCCGGAGAACGACCCCGAGCTGTTCTGGGCCACCGCCGGCGGCATGGGCCTGACCGGCCTGGTGTTGTCCGCGACCATCCGCATGACGCCCATCGAGACCTCGCTCGCGTCGGTGGACACCGACCGCACGCGCAACCTCGACGAGGCCATGGCGCTGATGGCCGAGACGGACGAGAAGTACACGTACACCGTCGCCTGGCTCGACTGCCTGGCCAAGGGCGCCAACCTGGGCCGCTGCGTGCTCACCTGCGGCGAGTTCGCGGCGCTGGAGGACCTGCCCGCCAAGCAGCGCCGGGACCCGCTGCGCTTTCGTACCGGCTCGCTGCTGACCGTGCCGGACCTGGTGCCGGGTCGGCTGCCGAACAAGCTCACCATGGGGCTGTTCAACGAGCTGTGGTACCGCAAGGCGCCCAAGCACAAGGTTGGTCAACTCCAGTCGATCACCGCGTTCTTCCACCCGCTCGACCTGGTCCAGGAGTGGAACCGGGTCTACGGGCGGACCGGCTTCCTCCAGTACCAGTTCGTGGTGCCGTTCGGCCGCGAGGACGGGCTGGTCAAGGCGGTCGAGACGATCAGCCGGCACGGCGCGCCCTCCTCGCTCACCGTGCTCAAGCGCTTCGGTCCGGGCAACGCGGGCTTCCTGTCCTTCCCCAAGCCGGGCTGGACGCTGACCCTCGACTTCCCGACCAACACCCCCGGCCTGGCCCGGCTGCTGCGCGAGCTCGACGAGATCGTGCTGACCAACGAGGGCCGCTTCTACCTCGCCAAGGACTCGCGGATGGACCCGGCCCACCTGGCCCGGATGTACCCGCGGCTGGAGCAGTTCCGCGAGGTGCGCGCCAAGGTCGACCCGGACGGGGTGTTCGTCTCCGACCAGGCGCGCCGGCTCGGGATCTGACCGGCCGGCCCCGCAGCACCCCCTCCTCCGTCTCGTGAACCACGCTTTTGTGAAGGACGCACCGTGAAAGACGCCTTGGGCGCACCGCAGTCCCTGCTCGTTCTCGGCGGTACCTCCGAGATCGCGCTGACCACGGCCCGCGCGATGGTCGCCGAGCGCGTGCGGCGGGTCGTGCTCGCCGGACGCCCCTCCGCCGGGCTTGACGCGGCCGCCGACGACCTGCGCGGTCGCGGCGCCACGGTCGAGGTGGTCGCGTTCGACGCGGCCGAGCCCGACGACCACGAGAAGACCATCGACGAGGTCTTCGCGGCGGGCGACATCGACGTCGTGCTGCTCGCCTTCGGGGTGCTCGGCGACCAGGACGCGGACGCGAAGGACCCGGCCGCCGCCGCGCGCGTCGCGCAGGTGAACTACGTGGGGGGCGTGTCGGCCGGGCTCGCGGCGGCGAACGCGCTGTCGCGGCAGGGGCACGGGGCGCTCGCGGTGATCTCGTCGGTGGCCGGCGAGCGGGCCCGCAAGTCGAACTTCATCTACGGCTCGACCAAGGCCGGCCTGGACGCGTTCGCGCAGGGCCTGGGCGACAAGCTGCACGGTACCGGCGTGCACGTGATGGTGGTCCGGCCCGGGTTCGTCCGGACCAAGATGACCGAGGGCCTGCCGGACGTGCCGCTGGCCACCACGCCCGAGGTGGTCGCCGAGGCGATCGTCAAGGGCCTGCGGCGCAAGTCGTCGGTGGTGTGGGTGCCCGGCCAGTTCCGCTTCGTGATGTCGGCGCTGCGGCACGTGCCGCGCCCGATCTTCCGCAAGCTCAACATCTGACGCCCCATGCCGCGCGCAGGCCCGTCCCGGTGGTCCGGGGCGGGCCTTCGGGTGTCCGGCGCCGGGGCCTTCGGGGCGGGCGCCGCCCGGCCGCTACGGTGGCCCGGTCGTGGTTGACCCGGGTACGGACGAGGGGCGCGGGCATGGGCAGCAGGGGAAACGTCGGCCTGACCGGTGGCATCGGGGCGGGCAAGAGCGAGGTGGCGCGGCTGCTCGCGGAGCTGGGCGCGGTGGTGATCGACTCGGACCGGATCGCGCGCGAGGTGGTGGCGCCCGGGACGCCCGGCCTGGCGGCGGTGGTCGCCGAATTCGGCGAGTCGGTGCTGCTGCCCGACGGCTCGCTCGATCGACCGGGGCTGGGCCGGATCGTCTTCGGCGCGCCGGAGCGGCTGGCCGCGCTGAACGCGATCGTGCATCCGCTGGTCGGGGCGCGCGCGGCGGAGCTGACGGCGGCGGCCGGGGAGGACGCGGTGCTGGTCAACGACGTGCCGCTGCTCGTGGAGAACGACCTGGCCGGGCTGTACGACCTGGTGGTGGTCGTGGACGCGGCCCCCGAGACGCAGCTGGACCGGCTGGTGCGGCTGCGGGGCATGCCGGAGGCCGACGCGCGGGCCCGGATGGCCGCGCAGGCGTCGCGGGAGCAGCGGCTGGCGGTCGCGGACGTGGTGATCGACAACGACGGGCCGTTGGCGGCGCTGGAGCCGCAGGTGCGCTCGTTGTGGGAGCGGTTGACGGGCGCCTGAGGCGTTCGGTCGCGCGTCGGCCCGGGTCGGTGGGGTTTACCCGCCCGCTCCACCCGTAGCGTTTGGTGCGAAGGCTGGGGTTTTCGGGCGTTCGGGTCGGCCCATCCGGCCTCGGGGGATCCGTCGTTTGTCGGTGTGGGGTCGTAACGTAGATGCGGTGCGACCCATTACCGATCTCGAACGCAAAGTGGCGCCTTTCGAGGTCGTCAGTCCCTTTCAACCGTCCGGCGACCAGCCGCAGGCGATCGATCTGCTCGAGGAGCGGATCAACGCCGGCGACCGCAACGTGGTGCTGCTCGGTGCCACCGGCACGGGGAAGTCGGCGACGACCGCGTGGATGATCGAGCGACTGCAGCGACCGACGCTCGTCATGGCGCCCAACAAGACTCTCGCCGCGCAGCTCGCCAACGAATTCCGAGAGCTGCTGCCCAACAACGCCGTCGAATACTTCGTCTCGTACTACGACTACTACCAGCCCGAGGCGTACGTCCCGACCACCGACACCTACATCGAGAAGGACTCCTCGATCAACGAGGAGGTCGAGCGGCTGCGGCACTCGACCACCAACTCGCTGCTGACCCGTCGTGACGTGGTCGTGGTCGCCTCGGTGTCCTGCATCTACGGCCTGGGCACCCCGCAGGAATACGTGGACCGCATGGTCCGGCTGCGGGTCGGCGAGGAGATCGAGCGGGACGACCTGCTGCGCCGCTTCGTGGGCAACCAGTACACCCGCAACGACGTCGCGTTCACGCGCGGCACCTTCCGGGTGCGCGGTGACACGATCGAGATCTTCCCGGTCTACGAAGAGCTGGCCGTGCGGATCGAGATGTTCGGCGACGAGATCGAGTCGCTGATGACGCTGCACCCGCTCACCGGCGAGGTGGTCAGCGAGGACGACGAGCTGTACGTCTTCCCCGCCACCCACTACGTGGCCGGTCCCGAGCGCATGGAGCGCGCGGTCGTCGGGATCGAGCGCGAGCTGGAGGAGTCGCTGGCGCTGCTGGAGAAGCAGGGCAAGGTGCTGGAGGCGCAACGACTGCGCATGCGCACCACCTACGACATCGAGATGCTCCGCCAGATCGGCACCTGCTCCGGCGTGGAGAACTACTCGCGGCACATGGACGGCCGCGAGGCCGGCAGCGCGCCGAACACGCTCCTCGACTACTTCCCCGAGGACTTCGTCCTGGTGCTGGACGAGTCGCATGTGACGGTGCCGCAGATCGGCGCGATGTACGAGGGCGACGCGTCGCGCAAGCGCACGCTGGTCGAGCACGGCTTCCGGCTGCCGTCCGCGATGGACAACCGCCCGCTGAAGTGGGAGGAGTTCCTGGAGCGGGTCGGCCAGACGGTGTACCTGTCGGCGACGCCCGGCAAGTACGAGCTGGCCAAGGCCGACAAGGTGGTCGAGCAGATCATCCGGCCGACCGGTCTGGTCGACCCCGAGGTGGTGGTCAAGCCGACCGAGGGCCAGATCGACGACCTGCTGCACGAGATCAGGATCCGGGCCGAGAAGGACGAGCGGGTGCTGGTCACCACGCTCACCAAGAAGATGTCCGAGGACCTGACCGACTACTTCCTGGAGCAGGGTGTGCGGGTGCGCTACCTGCACAGCGACATCGACACGCTGCGCCGGGTGGAGCTGCTGCGCGAGCTGCGGCTGGGCGAGTTCGACGTGCTGGTCGGCATCAACCTGCTCCGCGAGGGCCTGGACCTGCCCGAGGTCTCGCTCGTGTCCATCCTGGACGCGGACAAGGAGGGCTTCCTGCGCTCGGGCACCTCGCTGATCCAGACCATCGGCCGCGCCGCGCGCAACGTGTCCGGCCAGGTGCACATGTACGCGGACCGGATCACCCCGTCGATGGAGAAGGCGATCGACGAGACGAATCGCCGGCGCGAGAAGCAGGTCGCGTACAACGCCGAGCGCGGCATCGACCCGCAACCGCTGCGCAAGAAGATCGTGGACATCCTCGACTCGATCTCGCGCGAGGACGCGGACACCGCCGACCTGCTGTCCGGCGGGGGCCGGGGCCGGCAGAAGGCACCGGTGCCGGCGCTCGGCCGCAAGGGCGGGGCGAGCGACATGCCCGCGACCGACCTGGCCGACATGATCCGGGTGATGACGGACCAGATGCACGCCGCCGCCTCCGAACTGCAATTCGAGCTGGCCGCGCGGTTGCGCGACGAGGTCGGGGAGCTGAAGAAGGAGCTGCGCGGGATGAAGGCCGCGGGCATCGCGTAGCAGGATGACGGGACGGCGCGCCGGATCCGAGGGAACGGCCTGCCGAGTCCGTACGTCATGACCGGTAGGTTCGTGACCCTGAATGTGTCCGAGGGGGCTCGCCGGGACACCGGCGACCCCCGAGGACTACTCTGCGGCCAGTACGGGCCCGCCTGCCCCGTTCCGGGGCGGGGCCCACGAGCCGCGTGACCGAAAATCTGTGAGGGGAGACGTCGCCAGTGGCCGTCAACATGTCCAAGGGCCAGAGGATTTCACTCGACAAGCCGGGTGGTGGCGAGCTGACCATGGTCCGGATGGGCCTGGGCTGGGACGCCATCAAGCGCCGCGGCCTGTTCGGCAGCCGGGAGAAGGAGGTCGACCTCGACGCGTCGTGCGTGCTCTTCGCGGAGAACCAGCCGGTCGACGTCTGCTACTTCGGCCAGCTCACCAGCAAGGACGGGTCCGTGCGCCACACCGGCGACAACCTGACCGGGCACGGTGACGGCGACGACGAGTCGATCCTGGTGGACCTGGGTCGCGTGCCGGTGCACGTGGACCAGATCATCTTCACGGTCAGCTCCTTCCAGGGGCAGACCTTCCAGGAGATCGAGAACGCGTTCTGCCGGATCGTGGACGAGACCACGAACACCGAGCTGGCCCGCTACACGCTCTCCGGCGGTGGCAACTACACCGGCCAGATCATGGCCAAGCTGTACCGGCACGGCACCGGCTGGAAGATGGCCGCGATCGGCGAGCCCGCCCACGGGCAGACCCTGCGCGACCTCCTGCCGGCTCTGATGGCGCACCTGTAGGACGCACAACCACACATGGCGAGCGGGCCGGGACGGGCGGACGACGCCTCCCGGCCCGCTCGCGCGGGGTCCGTCCCGGCGGGGCGGGGAGGGGACGAACGCACGTGAGCACCGAACTGGTACGGGGTCAGAATCTGGCACTGCCCGACACCCGGGTGGAGGTCGAGGTCGCGGCGCAGTGTCCGGTCGAGCTGGTGGTGGCCCTGGTGGGGGCCGACGATCGGGTCCGCGGCGACGACGACGTGGTCCAGCGCGGCGGTGGCGACACCGCCGGGGTGACGATCCGTCAGGCCGGTGCGACCTTCGAGTTGGACAAACTGCCCGCCGAGGTCGAGCGGGTGCTGGTCGGCGCCTCCCTCGAGGGCGGCGGCGTGGACCGCTTCGGCGTGGTCGCGGCGCCCGTGGTCACCGTGCGCGCGGGGGGTGAGGACCTGGCCTCCTTCCGGGTCACCGACCTCGGCAACGAGCGGGCACTGCACACGGTGGAGCTGTACCGGCGCCAGGGGGCGTGGAAGGTGCGCGCCGTGGGGCAGGGCTACGACGCGGGCCTGGAGGCGCTGCTCAAGGACGTCGGGGTACAGAACCGGGCCCGGGTGGTGGACCGCGCGCGGACCGCGCTCGGCGGGCCGGCCGCCGCGCCGTTCAGCGCCGCGAACGCGCCCACGGAGCCGCGCGAGCCGGGCACCGTGCCGCGCGTGGACGCCAACGGCGGGATGGCCTGGGCCGCGCCGCCGCCGGACGTCGAGCAGGAGGCGAGCCGGCGGGCCGCGCGGCGCGAGGTGGAGAAGCTGTACGAACAGGTCTGGGGCGTGTTCGAGGACGCGGCGCGGTCGGCTGCGGCCTATCGCTCGGCGATCGAGTACGCGGACGGCCGGCTGGACAAGGAGCTGGAGGGGGTCCTGAACGACCCCGCCGCGCGCTTTTCGCCTGCGGGGCTGGCCGCGCAGGACACGGCGCGGGATCGGCATCGGGCGCTGGCCGAGCAGGCCAAGGCGGTGCTGGATCGCGACACCGCGCAACTGGTCGGCGAGGTCGAGCAGTTGGAGCCGAACCTGCCGCCGGTGATGGCGCGTTGGGACAGCACCTCGTGGGCCGGGTGGCAGGCGCCGGAGGACGGGGCGCCGGCGATTCGGCTCGGCGACCTGTATCTGCCGGAGCGGCCCGAGTTGCGGGTGCCGATGGTGTTGCGGCTGCCGATGGATCGCGGGTTGTGGGTGGACACCGGCGCCACCGGTCTGGAGGGAGACCGGGGCGACGGCGCGGAGCGGGCGAACGAGCTGGCGGTGTCGTTGACCGCGCGGATGTTCGCGGCCTTCCCGGTGGGCGAGTTCAAGGTGCACGTGATCGACCCGGCGGGCAAGGGCACGGCGGCGGCGCCGTTGCAGCCGCTGGCGGCCTCACGGTTGCTGGTGGGGCCGGTGGCCACCGACGCGGCCGACATCTCGGCGCTGCTGGGTCGGATCATCGACCGCATCGAGCTGGTGCGGATGGCGGTGGCCAACGACGCGGTGGACTCGCTGCCGGACGGGCTGGATCTGGCACGGCAGTTGTTGCTGGTGCACGATTTCCCGTTCGGGTTCGACGATCGCAGTGCGGCGCAGTTGCGGCACATCGTCGAGGAGGGGCCGCGGGTCGGGGTGCATGTGATCGTGGTCGGGTCGCGGGTGGACGCCGAGTCGTTCGGGCCGCTGTTGGAGCCGTTGTGGCGGTCGTTGTTGCGGCTGACGGCGATTCCGGAGGACCACATCATGGATCCGTGGATCGGCCTGCCGTGGGTGTACACCCCGGACCTGCCCTCCGGCGGCGCCGAGGCCGCACGCCAACTCCTGTCCTGGGTGGCGGGCGCGCGCTAGGCCGGGGGCGGCCGGGTCGGGGTCTTCCGGGCCCGGCCGGGCCGCCGGGTCGCGTGCCGCGCGGCGTCCTCAAGCGCCGGACGGGCTGGGCGGTTCGGTGCCCCGAGCGCCGGGGGCTGCGGTTGGTGGTGGCCTCCGGCCGGGTGTCCTCAGGCGCCGGACGGGCTGGGTGGTTTGGTGCCCCGGGTGCCGGGGCTGCGTTTGCTGGTGGCCTCCTTCCGGGTTGTCCTCAAGCGCCGGACGGGCTGGGTGGCTTGGGTGCCCCGAGTGTCGGGGGCTGCGGTTGGTGGTGGCCTCCGGCCGGGTGTCCTCAAGCGCCGGACGGGCTGGGTGGTTTGGTGCCCCGGGTGCCGGGGCTGCGTTTGCTGGTGGCCTCCTTCCGGGTTGTCCTCAAGCGCCGGACGGGCTGGGTGGTGCGGGTGCCCCGAGCGTCGGGGGCTGCGGTTGGTGGTGGCCTCCGGCGGTGTCCTCAAGCGCCGGACGGGCTGATTGTTCGCTGCCCCGAGCGCCGAGGCTGCGGTTTGCTGGTGGCCTCCTTCCGGGTTGTGCTCAAACGCCGGACGGGCTGGGTGGTGCGGGTGCCCCGAGTGTCGGCGGTTGCGTGATGGTCTCCGGCCGGGTGTTCTCAGGCGCCGGACGGGCTGATTGTTCGGTGCCCCGAGTGTTGGAGCTGCGGTTTGCTGTTCGCCTCCTTCCGGGTTGTCTTCAAGCGCCGGACGGGGGCTGCGGTTGCGTGGTGGCCTCCGGCCCGGTGTCCTCCAGCGCCGGACGGGCTGATTGTGTTGGGTGCCCCAAGTGTTGGGGCTGCGGTGGCTGTTGGTCTCCGGCCGGGTGTGCTCAAGCGCCGGGCGGTGCGCTGATTCTTCGGCGCCCCGAGCGTTGGGGGCTGCGGCCCGCTGTCCTCGAGTGGCGGGCGGACGGGCTGATTGACGGCGCTCGGCCCAATGTCATTGCCCGACCTCAGCCGCCGGTGCTCGCGGTGCTCGAATCATCGGCGCGCCTCCCGGGGTGGAGGCACGGAGCCGTGGGCCTCGGCGCTCCCGAACCAGCCGGCCGTTCGGCGTAAGGGGATACCGGGCCGGCGGTCATCACTATGCCGCAGCCTCCGGGACTCGGGGTACCCGAAGTAGACAGCCCGTCCGGCGTTTGAGGACGAACCCGGGTGAGCCACCGACCAACCACAGCCTTCGGCAGTGGCCGTCCGGCGCTTGAGGACGATCTCGGGTGAGCTATTACCAAGCCGCAGCCCCCGGCGCTTTGGGGTGCCGATCCCACCCAGTCGGTCCGGCGTTTGAGGACGGCCCGGGTGGGTCGCCGTCCAGCTGCGGCATCCGGTGGTTGGGGTATTCGGCAACCGGCCGGGCCGTTCGGGGCTTGAGGGCACCCGGCTGCAGGGCGTCAGCACGCCGCAGCCTTCGTTGGTCGGGTACCCGAATGACCCAGCCTGTCCGGCGTTTGAGGACCGGCCCCGCGTGGATCGCGGAGGCGGCTACCAGGCCGCCGGGGCGCGGGGCTTGGGTGGCTGAAAAGGCGTAGCCGGTCCGGTGGTTGGGGTGATTCGGGTGGGTGACCGCCAAGCTGCGGCTTCTGGCGGTTGGGATATCCGGAATCGGTGGGGGCGTTGGGGGACTTGGGGGTCTGGTGGGTTGGTTGCCCGGGGTGGGGGGTGGAGGGGTCGTCGGTTTGGGGGAGTTGGGGGGAAAGGGGCGGGAAGCGGGGGCCCGGGGTCGTAGACTCTCGGGCCGTCGGTCGTGATCGAGGCGGCCTGGGGAAAGGGATGTCGCCTTGTTCGCCTATGTCGATCCGGTGCGGATGCTCGGGGTGGCCGCCGAGGTCGCGCGGACCGAGTTCGCGGTTGTCGATCTGGAGACGACCGGGTTCTCGCCCGCGCGTGGGGACCGAATCGTGGAGATCGGCGTAGTGCGGATGCGCGGTACCGGTGAGGTGTTGCGGGAGTGGACCACGCTGCTCGATCCGGGGCGGTCGGTGGGCGCGAGCCACGTGCACCGGATCACCGCCGCCGACGTGGTGGGCGCGCCCCGTTTCGCTCAGATCGCCACCGAGTTGGCCGGCCTGCTCGCGGGCGCGGTCGTCGTCGCCCACAACGCCTCCTTCGAGCAGCGTTTCCTGGAGGCCGAGTTCGTCGCCGCCGGCCTGGCCCCGCCCACCCTGCCCGCACTGTGCACGATGCGGCTGGCCAAGGCGTCCGGCCTGCCGCTGGCCGACCACAAGCTCGGCACCTGCTGCGCCCACTTCGGGCTGACCTTCCCCGACGCGCACGCGGCCCTGGCCGACGCCCGGGTCACCGCCCGCCTGCTGCCGCTGCTCCTCGCCGGCCTCGGCACCCGCAGCCTGGGCCTGCCGGTGCCGCCGGCCCGCGCCCCCGAGACCCTGCCCGCGCCCCCGCTCAAGCCGCGCCGGGGGTTCGCGCCCGCCCGGTGACGGGTATCCGGGCAGCCCGACGCAAGGGTCGCCGGGCACCGTGTCACCAGGATTTGGCAAAGGATCGCTTGGTGTTTCCTTTACCTTCTGGCATCCTGGAGGCAATCGGAGGGGTACAGACCCCCCTCCGGCGATGACGCGACCCCCCACGTCTGCCGGAGGCGCAGTGGACGTTTCACCCGTTGCCTGGATCCTGACCATCGTCGTGCTGCTGGCACTGGTGGCCGTCGATCTGTTCATCAACCGCAAACCCCACGAGGTGACCCTCAAGGAGGCGTCCCTGTGGGGCGTCTTCTGGGTCGGCCTCGCCGTCCTGTTCGGCATCGGCCTGACGGTCTTCGCCGGCGCCGAGCCCGGTGGCGAGTTCTTCGCGGGCTTCATCACCGAGAAGTCGCTGAGCGTCGACAACCTGTTCGTGTTCGTGCTGATCATGGGCAAGTTCGCGGTGCCGCCGCAGTACCAGCAGCGGGTGCTGCTCGTGGGTGTGCTGCTCGCGCTCGTGTTGCGCGGCGCCTTCATCGCCGCCGGCGCCGCCGTGGTCGCCGCGTTCTCGTGGGTCTTCTTCATCTTCGGCGCGTTCCTGATCTGGACCGCGTGGAAGCTGATCAAGGAGGCGCAGTCGGACGAGGACGAGGAGTTCGAGGAGAACGCCCTCCTGCGCAAGGTCGAGAAGGTGCTGCCGACCACCGACGGCTACCGCGACATGAAGCTGGTGGTCCGCGAGAACGGCAAGCGGCTGGTCACGCCGATGCTGATCGTGATGATCGCCGTCGGTACCACCGACGTGCTGTTCGCGCTCGACTCGATCCCGGCGATCTTCGGCCTCACCAAGGAGCCGTACATCGTCTTCACGGCGAACGCGTTCGCCCTGATGGGGCTGCGCCAGCTCTACTTCCTGATCGGCGGACTGCTGAAGAAGCTGGTCTACCTGTCGTACGGCCTGTCGGTGATCCTGGGCTTCATCGGGGTCAAGCTGATCTTCGAGGCGCTGCACGGCGAGGGCGTGCACGTGCCGGAGATCGGCATCCCGCTCTCGCTCGGCGTGATCGTGGCGACCCTGGCGGTGACCACGGTGCTGAGTCTGCGCAAGACGAAGAAGGACGAGCGGGCGGCGGCCGAGGCGGCCGCGAAGGCGGACCGGGACGCGAGCGTCTAACCCGGAAGCGGTACGGCCGGCGGCCCCTGTGCGAGGACGATCTCGTGCGGGGGCCGTCGTGCGTCCGGGCCCGGCCGCAGTCGAACCCCGACGCTGCCGCACAGGCAGCGGGTGTAGACGACTTCGCCCTGGGATGTGAGGTGCCGGGACAGTACGGTCATACGCGGATCCTCGATCCGTCCGCAGGCGTCGCACCGGGAAGACATCGCGTTGCCCCCATGTTGGCTAGGGTAATGGGTGTGCTGGTGTAGCTCCTTACATAGTTCGCAGCCTAGGTAAGGGTTCAATGGAAGTCAACGGTTACCGCAGTGACGGGGTCGGCGCTGCCGTCGCGATGGTCAACGCGTGGACCGGCGAGGAGGGCTCGGCGCCGGACGTGGAGTCCGCGCGCGATGTGCTGAGGCCGTTCTCGTACCTGGTCGCCGACCTCGATGACAGCGCGCTCGAACCGTTGCTCGCCTGGGCCGAGGAGTTGCGCGCGTTCTTCGTGCTCGGCGATCTGGAGGCCGCCGTGGCGCACGTGAACGGCCTGCTGGAGCGGGTCGAGTCGCGACCTCGGCTGGTGGATCACGGGTATGGGCTGCACCTGCACCACGCGCCGTCGGGGGTGCCGTTCGTCCAGCGCATCCGGATCAGCACCGCACTGGGGCTGGCCAACCTGGTGGCCGACTACGGGCTCGGCCGCTCCGGGGTGTGCGCGGCGGCGGCCTGCGACCACGTGTTCGCGGACACCTCGCGCAACGGCCGCAAGCGCTACTGCTCGGACACCTGCGCCAACCGGGCGAACGTGGCGGCGCACCGGGCCAGGCGCCGGGCCGCCGAGGGCGCCGGGCGGGCCTGAACCGGCCCGGCGCCCCGCGGATCCGCTACCAGCGGCGGGCGCGCCATTCGGCGAGGTTGGGGCGCTCCGCGCCCAGCGTGGTGTCGTTGCCGTGGCCCGGGTAGACCCAGGTCTCGTCGGGGAGCACGTCGAACAACTTGTGCTCGACGTCGTCGATCAGGTGGTCGAAGGCGGCGGGATCGCCGAAGGTGTTGCCCACCCCGCCCGGGAACAGGCAGTCGCCGGTGAACAGGTGCGGGTGCCCCTTGGGGTCGTCGTACAGCAGCGCCACGCTGCCCTCGGTGTGCCCCACCAGGTGGATGGCCCGCAGTTCGATCGCCCCGAACGCGACCGTGTCGCCGTCGTCCAGGAGCACGTCGCTGGGCACCGGGATGGCCTCGGCGTCGGCGCGCCCCGCGAGCGTGGTGGCCCCGGTGTGCGCGACCACCTCGGCCAGCGCCTGCCAGTGGTCCTGGTGCCGATGGGTGGTGACCACCTTGGCCAGGCCGCCGTCGCCCACCAGGGTGATCAGCGTGCCCGCGTCGTTGGCCGCGTCGATCAGCAACTGCTCATCGGTGGCGCGACAGCGCAGCAGGTAGGCGTCGTTGTCGTAGGGCCCGACGGCCACCTTGGTGATCATCAGCTCGGCCAGCTCGCGCCCGGCCGGGGCGCCGCCGACCTTCACGGATCCGTGATACGTCATGCGGGCCATCCTCCCCGGCCGCGCGCCCTCTCGGCTACCGGCCGGCTACATCCAGGCGGGCGGTGTCGGCAGGGGGCCGGCCGGCTCGACGCTCAATCCGTCGCCGTTGGCGCGGCCGATCAGCCAGGCGAGCAGCGACTGGCGGCGGCCCGAGACGACCGCGGCGGGGGCCACGCCCTCCGGGCCGATCAGCAGCTCGCGGTGGGTGATGTCGTCGCGCAGCAGCAGCGGCGGGCAGTCCGGCCGGCCGCGGAAGGACGCCGCCACCTCGTTCAGCTCACGGTCGGCGTACTCGGTCGGCCAGTGCGCCGGCGTCCAGCCCGCGTCCAGGTCGACGTGGTGGATGTACAACTCGCGCAGCCGCTTGGCGGGCAGCGTCGTCGCGGCGATCTCGCCGGCATTGCGCGCGGTCACCTTGGCGCCCCACGCGGTCGGCGTCATCGCCGTGAACGCCTGGGCGAACCGGCCCGAGGCGTCGTACAGGTCGGTGAGCTGCTCCTGCGGCGGCCGGCCGGCGCCCTCCTCGATGGCCCGGTCGCGGGCGTCGCCCGGCGGGTACATCGGGGTGGGTATCCCGGTCCGGGCCCAGTTCAGCAGGTTGGTCAGGGCGTCCGCGTTGCGGGCCAGGTGGGTCAGCACATGGCCTCGGCTCCATCCGGGCAGCAGCGACGGGCCGGCCAGGTGATCGGCCGACAGTCGTTCCGCGCTCGCCAGGACCTGAGCGGTCGCCTCGTTGATCTCCGCGAGCATCGCGGCCGGCTCGAACCCGTCCGTGGTCACGTCTACCTCCCCCGGATCGCCCTCCGCCGCGGCTTCGCGGAACGAGACGGGTCCCGATGCGACGGAGGTCTGTGGTGTTGCAGCTTAGTGCGGCGGGCAGGCCCGAGTGCCCGGCCCGGGGCTTCACACGATCGGGTGAAGAACGACCCGAAGAAGTTTTGTTCGAATGAATGTGCGATAGCCTGGCGCCTCAAAGGGGAACAAACACCTGCCCGCGGCTGCTTACGATGGCGCGAGGACATAACGACCCGGGGCCGCAGAACGTCACCATCGGCGTGACCTCGGCTGCGACCACCCCCCGGGTCCGCATCCTCGATCCGCACTGTCGACGCGTACCGATCAGCCTTGATCGGCTTCCGTTCAGCTCGACACCATTCAGCCGCAGCGGCATGTCGTCGAAGGGTTTCGATTCTCAAGTGGCCGACCGTCTCATCGTCCGTGGCGCGCGCGAGCACAACCTCAAGGACGTCTCCCTCGACCTTCCGCGCGACTCACTCATCGTCTTCACCGGCCTGTCCGGTTCCGGCAAGTCCTCCCTCGCCTTCGACACGATCTTCGCGGAGGGACAGCGCCGCTACGTCGAGTCGCTCTCGTCCTACGCGCGCCAGTTC
Source organism: Embleya australiensis (assembly GCF_051903075.1). NCBI lineage: Bacteria > Bacillati > Actinomycetota > Actinomycetes > Kitasatosporales > Streptomycetaceae > Embleya > Embleya australiensis. Next base: position 2,007,592 of record NZ_CP182422.1, on the reverse strand, counting down.
CTCGGGCAGATGGACAAGCCCGACGTCGACTTCATCGAGGGCCTGTCGCCCGCGGTCTCGATCGACCAGAAGTCGACGAACCGCAACCCCCGCTCCACGGTCGGCACCATCACCGAGGTCTACGACTACCTGCGCCTGCTCTACGCCCGGATCGGCCACCCGCACTGTCCCCAGTGCTCCCGGCCGATCGCCCGGCAGAGCCCGCAGCAGGTGGTCGACCGGGTCCTGGAGCTGGAGGAGGGCACCCGCTTCCAGGTGCTCTCGCCGATCGTGCGCGAGCGCAAGGGCGAGTTCGTCGACCTGTTCGCCGAACTCCAGTCCAAGGGCTACAGCCGGGCCCGGGTGGACGGCACGGTGATCCAGCTCACCGACCCGCCCAAGCTGAAGAAGCAGGAGAAGCACACGATCGAGGTGGTCATCGACCGCCTCACCGTGAAGTCCTCCGCCAAGCGCCGGTTGACCGACTCGGTGGAGACGGCGCTCGCGCTCGGCTCCGGCATGGTCATCCTGGACTTCGTCGACCTGCCCGAGGACGACGCGCACCGCGAGCGCATGTTCTCCGAGCACCTCTACTGCCCCTACGACGACCTGTCGTTCGAGGAGCTGGAACCGCGCTCGTTCTCGTTCAACTCGCCGTTCGGCGCCTGTCCCGACTGCACCGGCATCGGCACCCGCATGGAGGTCGACCCCGAGCTGGTCGTGCCCGACGGGCAGAAGTCGCTCGACGAGGGCGCGCTCGCGCCGTGGAACGTCGGACACGCGTCGGAATACTTCGGCCGGCTGGTCTCCTCGCTCGCCGAGGAGATGGGCTTTCGGACCGACATCCCCTGGGACGGGCTGCCGCAGCGGGCCAAGAAGGCGCTGCTCAACGGCCACAAGACGCAGATCCACGTCAAGTACCGCAACCGCTACGGGCGCGAGCGCTCCTACTACACCTCGTTCGAGGGCGCGCTGCCCTACATCGTGCGCCGGCACTCCGAGGCGGAGACCGACGTCAGTCGCGAGCGCTTCGAGGGCTTCATGCGCGAGGTGCCGTGTGCCACCTGCCACGGCGCCCGGCTCAAGCCGATCGTGCTCGCGGTGACCATCGCCGACAAGTCCATCGCCGACGTGGCGGGCATGTCGATCAGCGACTGCGCCGAGTTCCTGAGCCGGATCAAGCTCGTGGCGCGGGAGAAGAAGATCGCCGAGCGGGTGCTCAAGGAGGTCAACGAGCGGCTGCGCTTCCTGATCGACGTGGGCCTGGAATACCTCTCGCTGAGCCGCCCCGCGGCCACCCTGTCCGGTGGCGAGGCGCAGCGCATCCGGCTCGCCACCCAGATCGGCTCCGGTCTGGTCGGCGTGCTCTACGTGCTCGACGAGCCCTCCATCGGCCTGCACCAGCGCGACAACCACCGGCTGATCGAGACCCTGGTCCGGCTGCGCGACATGGGCAACACGCTGATCGTCGTCGAGCACGACGAGGACACCATCCGGGTCGCCGACTGGGTCGTCGACATCGGCCCCGGCGCCGGCGAGCACGGCGGCGAGGTGGTGCACTCGGGCACCTACAAGGACCTGCTCAAGAACAAACGCTCGGCCACCGGCGACTACCTCTCCGGCCGCAGGTCGATCCCCACCCCGACCGAGCGCCGGGTGCCGGACAAGAAGCGCCGGCTCGTGGTGCACGGCGCCCGGGAGAACAACCTGCGCGACGTCGCCGTGGGCTTCCCCCTCGGCGTGCTCACCGCGGTCACCGGCGTCTCCGGCTCGGGCAAGTCGACCCTGGTCAACGACATCCTGTACACGCACCTGGCGCGCGAGCTCAACGGCGCGCGCAGCGTGCCGGGCCGGCACACCCGGATCACCGGGACCGACCTGGTCGACAAGGTCGTGCACGTCGACCAGGGGCCGATCGGGCGCACCCCGCGCTCCAACCCGGCCACCTACACCGGCGTGTTCGACCACATGCGCAAGCTGTTCGCGGAGACCACCGAGGCCAAGGTGCGCGGCTACCTCCCGGGCCGGTTCTCGTTCAACGTCAAGGGTGGTCGCTGCGAGAACTGCTCGGGCGACGGCACGATCAAGATCGAGATGAACTTCCTCCCCGACGTATACGTGCCGTGCGAGGTCTGCCACGGCGCGCGCTACAACCGGGAGACCCTGGAGGTGCACTTCAAGGGCAAGAACATCTCCGAGGTGCTGGACATGCCGATCGAGGAGGCCCTGGCCTTCTTCGAGGCGGTCCCCGCGATCGCCCGGCACCTGCGCACGCTCAACGACGTCGGCCTGGGCTACGTGCGCCTGGGCCAGCCCGCCACCACGCTCTCCGGCGGCGAGGCGCAGCGCGTCAAGCTGGCCTCCGAGTTGCAGCGCCGCTCCAGCGGCAAGACGGTCTACGTCCTCGACGAGCCGACCACGGGTCTGCACTTCGAGGACATCAGCCGGCTGCTCGGCGTGCTGACCAGCCTGGTCGACAAGGGCAACACGGTGATCGTGATCGAGCACAACCTCGACGTGATCAAGACCGCCGACTGGGTCGTCGACCTCGGCCCCGAGGGCGGCAGCGGCGGCGGGCTCGTCATCGCCGAGGGCACCCCCGAGGAGGTCGCCGAGGTGGCGGGCAGCCACACCGGCAAGTTCCTCCAGGACGTGCTCCAGGACCGACGCTGACGCGAGTGGCGCGGGGGCCGGGTGCGAGGATTGACCGGTCTCACGGTGGCGCGGCCGACGCCCGGCCGCGCCACCGGCGCCACCCGTCCACAAGGAGATCCCGCATGACCGCGCAGCACCAGCCCCGGCCCGAGCACCCGTCCGACACCGCGGGCGAGCCCGGACCGGATCGGCGCACGCTGCTGCGCGGCGCCGCGGTGGTGGGCGCGGTCGGCGTCGCCGGCGTGGCCGTGACCGCCTGTGCGACGGACAACCAGCCCGCGACGCCGCACGAGAAGAAGCTGCTCGACGGCCCGGTCACGGTGGGCCGGGCCGAAGACGTGGTGGTCGGCAAGGGCAAGGTCTACACCGACACCTCGATCGTGGTCACCCAGCCGGCCAAGGACGATTACAAAGCGTTCGACGCCCGTTGTCCGCACCAGGGCTGTCTGGTCACCAAGGTCGACCAGGGTGTCATCCAGTGCCAGTGCCACGGCAGCCAGTTCTCGATGAACGACGGTTCGGTCGTGCGCCGACCCGCCAAGCGCGGCCTGACGCCGCTGCCGGTCACCGTCGCGAACGGCGAGATCGTGGTGGGTTGACCGCGAAAATCTGTTGGAGCCAGCACATAGGGTGGAGAAATGGACCCGTCGTCGTACCGGCCCGCGCCCGGCCAGATCCCGACGTCGCCCGGTGTGTACCGGTTCAGCGACGAGCACCGGCGCGTGGTCTACGTCGGCAAGGCGAAGAACCTGCGCGCCCGGCTCTCGTCCTACTTCCAGGACCTGGCCAACCTGCACCCCCGCACCCAGACCATGGTCACCACCGCCGCCTCGGTGGACTGGACCGTGGTCGGCACCGAGGTCGAGGCGCTCCAGCTCGAATACTCCTGGATCAAGGAGTTCGACCCGCGCTTCAACGTCAAGTACCGCGACGACAAGAGCTACCCCTCGCTCGCGGTGACGCTGAACGAGGAGTTCCCGCGCGCCCAGGTGATGCGCGGTCCGCACCGCAAGGGGGTGCGCTACTTCGGGCCGTACGGGCACGCGTGGGCCATCCGCGAGACGCTCGACCTGCTGCTTCGGGTCTTCCCGGTACGCACCTGCTCGGCCGGGGTGTTCAAGAACGCCCGCCAGGTGGGCCGACCCTGTCTGCTCGGCTACATCGGCAAGTGCGCGGCGCCGTGCACCGGCAAGATCTCCGCCGAGGACCACCGCGCGCTGGCCGAGGACTTCTGCGAGTTCATGGCCGGCCGCACCGGGCCCTACGTCAAGCGCGTCGAGCGCGAGATGAAGCAGGCCGCGCAGGCGATGGAATACGAGAAGGCGGCCCGGCTGCGCGACGACCTGGCCGCGCTCACCCGCGCCCTGGAGAAGAACGCGATCGTCTTCGGCGACGGCACCGACGCCGACGTGATCGCCCTCGCCGAGGACGAACTCGAGGTCGCCGTCCAGATCTTCCACGTGCGCGGCGGCCGGGTGCGCGGTCAGCGCGGCTGGGTCACCGAGCGGGTCGAGGACGTGGACACCGCCGACCTCGTCGAGCACTTCCTCCAACAGCTCTACGGCGAACAGCGCGGCGAGGCGGTGCCGCGCGAGGTGCTGGTGCCCGCGCTGCCCGCCGACACCGCCGCGCTGAGCGAATGGCTGTGCGAACTGCGCGGCGCCAAGGTCGAGTTGCGGGTCCCGCAGCGCGGCGACAAGAAGTCGCTCCAGGAGACCGTGCAACGCAACGCCGCCCAGGCGCTGAACCTGCACAAGCTGCGCCGGGCGGGCGATCTGACCGCCCGCTCGCTGGCGCTGCAACAGCTGGCCGAGGCACTGGAGATGGACACCGCGCCGCTGCGCATCGAGTGCTACGACATCTCGCACCTGCAGGGCACCGAGGTGGTCGCCTCGATGGTGGTCTTCGAGGACGGGCTGCCGCGCAAGAGCGAGTACCGGCGCTTCGCGATCAAGACCTTCGAGGGCCAGGACGACCCGCGCGCGATGCACGAGGTGCTGACCCGGCGCTTTCGGCGGTACAAGTCCGACCTGGCGCGGGACGCGGCCGGCGACGCCGCCGCGGAGGCGACGGACGCGCAGGGCGCCGACGGCGCGGAGCACACCGGGCCGATCGACCCCGAGACCGGCAAGCCGAAGCGGTTCGCGTATCCGCCGCAGCTGGTCGTGGTCGACGGTGGGCAACCCCAGGTCGCCGCCGCGATGCGGGCCCTGGAGGAGGCCGGCGTGGTGGACGTCACCGTGTGCGGCCTGGCCAAGCGGCTCGAAGAGGTCTGGGTCCCGGGGGAGGACGACCCGATCGTGCTCCCGCGCAGCAGCGGCGAGGCGCTGCTGATGCTCCAGCGCATCCGCGACGAGGCACACCGCTTCGCGATCACCTACCACCGCGCCAAACGCTCCAAGGCGATGACGGCGAGCGTGCTGGACGACATCCCGGGCCTGGGCGAGACCCGGCGCAAGGCGGTGCTCGCGCACTTCGGCTCGCTCAAGCGCCTGCGCGCGGCCCGGATCGAACAGATCACCGAGGTGCCCGGCATCGGTCGGGCCACCGCGGCGGCGATCGTGGCGGCGCTCGCCACGCGGGCGCCCGCGGCTCCCGCCGTGAACACCGCCACGGGCGAGATCATGGAAGACGACGACGTCGCCGGCGGCGTCGACGCCGGTAGCGGTGCCGAGGTCGACGACGGCGGCGAAGGCGGCGCCGACGACGGGGTCGGCGCGGCGGACGAGGCGGTCCCGGTTGTACCCCCGAGGCAGGAACCAGCAGGAGGAAGCGTTGAACTCGCCCAGCCGTAGGTGCGGCACGCACCGGGGGGACGCATGAGTACCGAGAACACGAACGACGAGGTCGAGGGCACCCCGGAGCTGGTGATCATCTCCGGCATGTCCGGCGCCGGTCGCAGCACCGCCGCCAAGGGCATGGAGGACCTCGGCTGGTTCGTGGTGGACAACCTGCCGCCGTCGCTGATCCCCGCCATGGTCGACCTCGGGGCCCGCACGCAAGGGGCGGTCGCGCGGATAGCGGTCGTCGTCGACGTGCGCGGACGCACCTTCTTCGACGACCTGCGCTCCGCGCTCGGCGAGCTGGACGCGTCCGGCGTGGTGCGTCGGATCGTCTTCCTGGAGGCATCCGACGACGTGCTGGTGCGCCGCTTCGAGGGGGTCCGCCGGCCGCACCCGCTCCAGGACGACGGCCGCATCCCCGACGGCATCGCCCGCGAGCGCGAACTGCTGCGCGAACTGCGCGGCGAGGCCGACCTGGTGATCGACACCTCCGACCTGAACGTGCACCAGCTGCGGGCCCGGATGGACGACCGGTTCGCCGGCTCCGGCGAGCCGCAGCTGCGCGCCACGGTGATGTCCTTCGGCTTCAAGTACGGCCTGCCCGTGGACGCCGACCTGGTGGTCGACTGCCGCTTCCTGCCCAACCCGCACTGGATTCCGGAACTGCGCCCGCACACCGGCATGGACGAGGCGGTCAGCCGCTACGTGTTCGACCAGCCCGGCGCGAAGGAGTTCCTGGACCGCTACGCCGAACTGCTGCACATCGTCACCGAGGGCTACCGGCGCGAGGGCAAGCGCTACGTCACGCTCGCGGTGGGCTGCACCGGCGGCAAGCACCGCAGCGTCGCGATGGCCGAGCGCCTCGCCCGCCGGCTCACCGAGGACGGCCTGGACACCGTGCTCGTGCACCGCGACATGGGCAGGGAATGAGCGGCCCCAAGGTGGTCGCCCTGGGCGGCGGACACGGGCTCTCCGCCTCGCTGGCGGCGCTGCGCCGGCTCACCGACGACCTGACGGCGATCGTCACGGTCGCCGACGACGGCGGCTCCAGCGGGCGGCTGCGCAAGGACCTGGGCGTATTGCCGCCGGGCGATCTGCGGATGGCGCTGGCCGCGCTGTGCGGCGACGACGAGTGGGGGGTGACCTGGAGTCGGGTCATCCAGCACCGGTTCCGCCGCGAGGGCGAACTGAACGGGCACGCGGTCGGCAACCTGCTCCTGGTCGGCCTGTGGGAACTGATGGACGACCCGATCGCGGCGCTGGACTGGATGGGCCGCCTCCTCGGCGCGCACGGGCGGGTGTTGCCGATGTCGGCGGTGCCGCTCGACATCGAGGCGGACGTCGCCGGGCACGATCCGGCCCACCCGGAGCGGGTGTCCACGGTGCGCGGGCAGGCGCAGGTCGCGATCACCCCGGGCGAGGTGCGCGGGATCCGGCTGCTCCCGGCCGATCCGCCGGCGGTGCCCGAGGCGGTCGCGGCGGTGCGTGACGCCGATTGGGTGGTTGTCGGGCCCGGTTCGTGGTTCACCTCGGTACTGCCCCACCTGCTCGTTCCCGAGTTGGCGGCGGCGCTGGTGGAGACCAAGGCCAGGCGGCTGCTGGCGCTGAATCTGGCCCCACAACCGGGTGAGACGGCGGGTTTCTCGCCGCAGCAGCACCTGGAGGTGCTGGCCGCGCACGCCCCGGGGTTGACCTTTGACATCGTCCTCGGCGACCGCGACCGTGTGGAGGACGTACCGGGCCTGGAACGGGCCACGGCGGCGCTCGGTGGACACATCCATCTGGCCCCCGTGTCGGCGGTCGACGGCTCGCCGCGACACGACCCCGAACGGTTGGCCTTGGCCTACGGCCGGATCTTCGTCGATCGTGAAAGGATCGCTCCATGGCGATGACGGCAGCAGTGAAGGACGAGCTCAGCCGCCTCCCGGTCACCCGGTCGTGCTGTCGCAAGGCGGAGGTCTCCGCCCTTTTGCGCTTCGCGGGCGGACTGCACATCGTGGGCGGGCGAATCGTCATCGAGGCGGAGCTGGACACGGCGATGGCCGCGCGCCGGCTGCGCAAGGACATCCTCGAGGTATACGGGCACAGCTCGGACCTGGTCGTGGTGGCCCCCGGCGGGCTGCGTCGCGGCAGCCGCTACGTGGTCCGGGTCGCGGTCGGCGGCGATCAACTGGCCCGCCAGACCGGGCTGCTGGACGCGCGCGGACGACCGGTACGCGGACTGCCGCCCCAGGTCGTCTCGGGTGCCACGTGCGACGCGGAGGCCGCCTGGCGCGGTGCGTTCCTGGCCCACGGCTCGCTCACCGAACCCGGCCGCTCCTCGGCTCTGGAGGTGACCTGCCCCGGCTCCGAGGCGGCGCTCGCCCTGGTCGGCGCGGCCCGTCGGCTGGGCCTGGCGGCCAAGTCGCGCGAGGTGCGCGGGGTGGACCGGGTGGTGGTGCGCGACGGCGACGCGATCGGTGCGCTGCTCACCCGGCTCGGCGCGCACGAGAGCGTGCTGGCCTGGGAGGAGCGGCGGATGCGCCGCGAGGTGCGGGCCACCGCGAACCGGCTGGCCAACTTCGACGACGCGAACCTGCGCCGCTCGGCCCGGGCGGCGGTGGCCGCGGGGGCACGGGTGCAGCGGGCGTTGGAGATCCTGGGCGAGGAGGTCCCGGAGCACCTGGCGGCGGCCGGCAAGCTGCGGCTCGACCACAAGCAGGCGTCCCTGGAGGAGCTGGGCGGGCTGGCCGAGCCGCCGCTGACCAAGGACGCGGTCGCGGGTCGGATCCGCCGCCTGCTGGCGATGGCCGACAAGCGCGCGGGCGAGCTGGGCATGCCCGGCACCGACGCCGGACTGTCCGTGGACATACTCGTGTCCTGAGCGCTCCCGGGGCCGGCGGCGCGCGGGCGGTGCGAACGGCGGGCCCGGCACGCGCGTCCGCCGCGTGAGCGAAAACCCATTCGAAGGCGTCGATGCGCGAGGCATAGGGTCTCGGGATCGGCGCCTTCGTCCGTTGCCGCGGAGGGAAGGCCGCGCACGCGAGGGAAGGAACCACCACCGTGGACGTCCGCACGATCGACGAAGACGAGATCATCCCGTGGACCGCCGCCGTCGGCGTCGGCTTTCTCCGAGTCCCCGACGACTCCAAGGAGAACCGCGAGAAGCGGTTGGCCCACTGGCGCGAGCGGGCCGACCTGGCCAGGACGCGCGGGGCCTTCGACGGAGATCGTTGTGTGGGCACCTTCCGCAGCTTCGCCACCGGGCTGACCGTGCCCGGCGGCGCGATCGTGCCGGTGTCGGCGATCACCAACGTGACCGTCTCGCCCACGCACCGCCGGCGCGGGCTGCTGACCGAGATGATGCGGCTCGACCTGGCGGACGCCGCCGCGCGCGGCGAGATGCTGGCCATCCTGATCGCCGCCGAGTACCGCATATACGGGCGGTTCGGCTTCGGGGTGGCCACCGAGTACCAAAAGTTCACGCTCGACATGCTGCGCACCGACTTCGCCCCCGACGCGCCGGTCGAGGAGGGCGGACGGGTCGAGCTGGTCACCCCCGAGGAGGTGGCCGAGCTGGGCCCGCCGCTGCACGAGGAGTTCCGCGGGCTGCGCGCGGGCGCGATCGGCCGCACGGCGCTGTGGTGGGGCAACTACACCGGTCTGAACCCGTCCCCCGTGAATCCGGCGCCGCCCCGTTTCCACGCGATCTACCGCGACCCGTCCGGCAAGGTCGCCGGCCTGGTCTCCTACCGCACCGACGACCACTGGGACGAGTTCGTACCCAAGGTGACGCTGACCGTGGACTCGCTGCTGGCGCTGACCCCGGCGGCCGAGTTCGCGCTGTGGCGGTTCTGCGCGAGCGTGGACTACGTGGAGAAGATCGAGGCCGCCGACCGCAGCCCCGACGAACTGCTGCCGATGCTGCTCACCGACGCCCGGGCGATCACCACGCAGACCCGCCGGGACTTCGTCTGGACCCGGATCCTGGACGCGCCCGCCGCGTTCTCCGCGCGCACCTACGGCGCCCGGGACCGGCTCGTGGTCGAGGTCTTCGACGATCTCGGGTACGCGGCCGGCCGGTTCGCGATCGACGGCGGACTCGACGGCGGCACGTGCGTGCCGACCGGGGAGCCGGCCGAGCTGGCCCTGGACGTGGCCACGCTCGGCGCGTTGTACCTGGGTTCGGGGTCGCCGGTGCGGCTGGCCGTGGCCGGGCGAATATCCGAATTGTCACCCGGTGCCGCCGAGCGGGCCGAGGCATTGTTGCGGACGCCGCGCGAGCCGTGGTGTCCCGACTGGTTCTGATCACATCGTGGAATCTTTGCGCGTAGCTTCGACCGAATATGACCGTCAGTCAGGTCTCGTGTACCACGCGGTAGGTGCCGTAGCATGCGCAACACCCGGGCGCAGGAGTCACGTTCCATCCCTCGGGTGGTGATTCCGCGCCTTACCCGTATGCACGCCTAACCCACGACTGGGGGGTCGATGAGGCGTCATCGTTCCACGGGCACCACCAAACGAGTTCGGCTGGCCACGACGGGGATCGCGGCGCTTTCGCTGGCGCTGGGTCTGTTGACCGCAGCGCCGGCGAGCACCGCGGCACCCGCCGCCGGCCCCGGCTCCTATCCCGAAGTGACCAGCGCACCACCGGAAGCGAAGCTTCCTCCGGCGGGCGACAACGGTCCGCAGTCCTACACGATCAAGGCCGACGCCGCACAGGTGAAGCAGATCTTCGACCTGGGCGTGGACCGACACGAGACGAAGGCCACCAAGGGCGCCGACGGCAAGGCCGAGCTGGAGGTGGTCCTGAGCGATGCCCAGGCCGCCAAGCTGCGTGCCGCCGGTCTCTCGGTGGAGGCGAAGTCCCAGGCGCAGAACCGCACGGCGGCTCCGGCCGCGGCGGGCGTCTTCCGCAAGTACAGCGGTCCCGGCGGCCTCGGCGCCGAACTGGTGCAACTCGCCAAGGACCACCCGGACATCGCCAAGACCGTCAGCATCGGCAAGACCGTGCTCGGGCAGGACATCCTCGCGGTCAAGGTGACCAAGAACGTCCGCACCAGCCCCGACGGGTCCAAGCCCGCCGTGTTGTACATGTCCAACCAGCACGCGCGCGAGTGGATCACGCCGGAGATGACCCGCCGGCTCCTGCACCACTTCGTGGACGGCTACGGCACCGACGCCGAGGCGACCCGACTGGTCGAGGACAACGAGCTGTGGTTCGTGATCTCGGCCAACCCCGACGGCTACGACTGGACCTTCCAGACCGGTCAGCGGTTGTGGCGCAAGAACCTGCGCGACAACAACGGCGACGGGGTGATCACCGCCGGCGACGGTGTCGACCTCAACCGCAACTTCGACTACAAGTGGGGCTACGACAACGAGGGCTCCTCGCCCGACCCGCTGAACGAGACCTACCGCGGCCCCGCCCCGTCCTCCGAGCCGGAGACCCGGGCGATGGAGGGCTTCGCCGGGCACATCAAGGCCAAGTTCGTGGTCAACTACCACTCCGCCGCGCAGCTGATCCTGTACGGGGTCGGCTCGCAGGTGGCCACGCCCAGCCCCGACGACGAGATCATGATCGCGCTCGCGGGCGACGACGCGCACCCGGCCGTCGCGGACTACGACCCGGACCTGTCGGCCGAGTTGTACGTGACCAACGGCGACACCGACGGGCAGATGAACGAGGCGTACAAGACGTTGTCGTTCACCCCGGAGATGTCCACGTGTGCCACGGCCGCCGGCTATCTGCCGGACGATCCGTACACGGTGGACAACTGCGGCGGCATCTTCAGCTTCCCGAACGACGAGACGCTGATCCAGATGGAGTACGCGAAGAACCAGGCGTTCGCGCTGTCGGTGGCCAAGTCGGCCAAGGACCCGGACGACCCGGTCTCCTCGGTCGGGCGCAAGGCCCCCGACCTGATCGCCGACCGGTTCGAGCACTCCTACGCCGAGGACCACGACGACCAGACCGTCGCGGTGATCGCCAAGCGCGCGCTGACCAACCGCAAGCTCAACTACCGCGTCAACGGCGGCCCGGCCAAGACCGCGGGCGTCAAGGAGTGGAAGGGCGGCAAGCGGTACGGCGAGCAGGGCTCGGCCTACTACGCCGAATACCGGGGCGACATCAAGAACGTGCGCACCGGTGACCGGGTCGAGGTGTGGTTCACCGGCGAGAAGCCCGGCACCGGCAAGGTGGAGAGCGATCGCTTCACCTTCACGGTGGAGAGCGGCATCGCCGAGAAGACCGAGACGCTGGTCCTGGCCAACGAGGACTACAAGGGCGTCAACCCGACCTACCCGCCGAACACCGTCGGTCCCAAGTACGCGCAGCAGTACGTGGACGCGCTGGCGGCCAACGGCATCAAGGCGGCCGTCTACGACGTCGACAAGCTCGGCGCACCGCACCACCTCGGTGTGCTCTCGCACTTCAAGGGGGTGTTCTGGTACCTCGGCGACAACCGACTGACCACGGACGCGGCCCACGAGAACACCGACGTCCAGGGCGAGATCTACAAGGATGCGCAGGTCACCCCGCTGGTGCAGGATCTGACCGTCAACGTGCGCGACTACCTCAACGAGGGCGGCAAGCTCGCCTACCTCGGCGAGACCGCGGGCTACTACGGTCCCCTGCGCAGCGCCGCGGGCGGTGGCATCTACTACGGCTTGAACGGGCACCCGGACCAGCCGTGCAAGGTCACCTCCGACCCGACCAGTGACTGTCTGATCGTCTCCGACGACTTCAGCCAGTACTGGTTGGGCGCCTTCGACCGGTCGGCGACCAACGGCGCCACCGGCGTGGTGGGTTCGGCCGCGCCGTTCGAGGGGATCGACAAGGCGCTCCCGGGCACCGCGTCCAACCCGCTGAACGAGGCGGGCGGGTTCCTGCCCACCAGCGCGATCCTGACGCCGGACAAGTTCCCGATGTTCGACAGCCGTTCGGTGGCGACCTACTCGGGCAACACGTCCGGGCCGTACTCGCCGGCCGAGGGCAAGTGGTACATCAACGGTCTGCACACGGACAACGCGTACAAGCGCCTCGTCCGCACGATCGACCTCACCTCCGTCACCGCGGCGGACGCGGCGAAGCTGACCGCGCAGTTCTCGTACAGCACCGAGGCCAACTGGGACCACGCGATCGTGGAGGCGCATACGGTCGGCGCCGACGACTGGACGACGCTGCCCGACCTGAACGGGAACAGCAGTACCAAGCCGCCTGCCTCGTGTGAGGACGGCAGCTTCGCGGGCACCCACCCGCAGCTGCGGCACTACCTGACGGTGACCACTCCCAAGTGCCTGAGCAACGGCACCACCGGATCGTGGAACTCCTTCACCGGCAACTCGCAGGGCTGGAAGCCGGTCGCGTTCGACCTGTCCGCGTACGCGGGCAAGAAGATCGAGGTCTCGATCTCGTACGTCAGCGACGCGAACACCGGCGGGACCGGCCTGTTCGTGGACGACACCAAGGTCGTCAAGACGTCGGGCGTGGTCGACGCCGAGGGCTTCGAGACCGGACTGGGCCCGTGGGCCCTGGCCGGCCCGCCGCCCGGCGACCCGGCGCTGGTCGGATTCACCCGCAGCCAGGCCGTGTTCGGCTCGTCGGTGATCGCCACCGACGACACCATGCTCGTCGGCTTCGGCCTGGAGCAGTTGGCCACGGCGGAGGACCGCAAGGTCTTCGTCGACCGCATCCTGCGGGAGCTGTACAAGTAGGCGCGAGCACGGGTGATCGACCCACCGGTGAAAACCGGTGGCCGTGATACCGGCCCCCGGCGGAGACTTCTCCGCCGGGGGCCATTAACGTCTCTGCGCACATGCGGGTTCCCGCATGTGCACTTCTTTCGGGGGGATTTCTTCGTGAGCAACAACGCGCCCGGGCCGTGGGGCCCGCAGCAGGGTCCCGGCCAGTGGCCGCAACAGCCGGGTCCGCCCTCACCGTTCGGTTCGGGCCCGTACGGCGGACCCCCGCCGCAGCCGCAGCCGCCCCGCACCGGCAACGCGGGCCTGGCCGTGCTGGCCGGGGTGGGAGCGATGCTGGTCGCCGCCGGGGTGTACGGCGTGATCGTCAAGTCGTTGGAGATCCAGAGCACCTGGTTCGGCGTGGGCGTCGCGGCGCTGATCGCGCTCGCGGTGGGCCGGGTCGGGGGCGCCAACCCGGTGCTTCCGGTGGTCGCCACGGTGCTGGCGCTGCTCGGGGTCGTCCTGGGCCAACTCACCGCGCTCACCTTGTCCGGTGCCGACGAACTGAACATCTCGGTGCTCGACGTGCTCACCGATTACGGCAGCGACCTCATGCGGGGCTGGAAGGACGGTCTGGAGTTCTTCGACTTCCTGGTCTTCGTGTTCGCCGGGGTCGCGGCCTTCGGCATCACGAAGTCGGTCGGGGAGAAGTAACCCGCCCGGGATCGCACACTGATCTGCTTTGCGATGATCCGTCCCGCTCTGGGCCCCTTACGCAGCAAGCCTGCGTGGAGGTGCCCGGGGCGTCACGGTAGGGTCGGACATGGCCGGGGATATCGCAGATTCCACTGACCATCTCCTCGGCCATTCACCATCAGGGCATTCGGCGTTCGACAGAGGAGATCGGTTCGTGACGATCCGGGTAGGCATCAACGGATTCGGCCGTATCGGCCGCAACTTCTTCCGCGCGGCGCTGGCCTCGGGCGCGGACTTCGAGATCGTCGGGGTCAACGACCTCACGAACATCGCGACCCTGGCCCACCTGCTGAAGTACGACAGCATCCTCGGCCGCATCGGCCAGGAGGTCACCCACACCGACGACGCGATCACCGTCGGCGACAAGACCTTCAAGGTCATCGCCGAGCGTGACCCAGCCGCACTGCCCTGGGGCGAGCTGGGTGTCGACATCGTGATCGAGTCCACCGGCATCTTCACGGACGCCGAGAAGGCCAAGAAGCACATCGAGGCCGGCGCGAAGAAGGTCATCATCTCGGCTCCGGCCAAGAATGAGGACGTCACGATCGTGATGGGCGTCAACCACGAGAAGTACGACGCCGCCGCGCACACGATCATCTCCAACGCCTCCTGCACGACCAACTGCGTCGCGCCGATGGCCAAGGTGCTCCTGGAGAACTTCGGCCTGGTCAAGGGCATGATGACCACGGTCCACGCCTACACGAACGACCAGGTCATCCTGGACTTCCCGCACTCGGACCTGCGTCGCGCCCGCGCCGCCGCCACCAACATCATCCCGACCTCCACCGGTGCCGCCAAGGCCACCGCGCTGGTCATCCCCGAGCTCAAGGGCAAGCTGGACGGCATCGCCATGCGCGTCCCGGTCCCCACCGGCTCGGTCACCGACCTGGTCGTCGAGCTCGAGCGCGAGGTCACCCGCGACGAGGTCAACGCCGCCTTCCAGAAGGCCGCCGAGGGCTCGCTCAAGGGCTACCTCACCTACACCGAGGACCCGATCGTCTCCTCCGACATCGTGACCGACCCGTCCTCGTGCACCTTCGACTCGGGCCTGACCATGGCCCAGGGCAAGCAGGTCAAGGTCGTCGGCTGGTACGACAACGAGTGGGGCTACAGCAACCGCCTGGTCGACCTGGTCGGCTACATCGGTGGTCAGCTCTGACGGACCGGCACACGTGCCGTTAGTCGACGCTTGACGATGCGGGCCCGGGTGACACGTCGTCACCCGGGCCCATCGTTTCCTCGACATCCGAGCACGACCATCCCCACCGTTTCTTCGACATCCGAGGACGAGTCGAACTTGAAGACCATCGACGACATCGACGTATCCGGTAAGCGCGTCCTGGTGCGCGCCGACCTCAACGTCCCGCTCGACGGCGGACGCATCACCGACGACGGCCGGATCCGGGCGAGCGTGCCGACCATCGAGGTGCTGCGTGCTCGCGGCGCCAAGGTGATCGTGTGCTCGCACCTGGGTCGGCCCAAGGGTGCCCCCGAGCCCGAGTACTCGCTCGCCCCCGTGGCCGCGCGGCTCGGCGAACTCCTGGGCGCCGACGTGGCGTTCGCGACCGACACGGTCGGCGACAGCGCCCGGGCGACGGTCGGCAAGCTCGCCGACGGCGAGGTCGCGCTCCTGGAGAACCTGCGCTTCAACCCGGGCGAGACGGCCAAGGACGACGCCGAGCGCGGGGCGTTCGCGGACCGGCTCGCCGACCTCGCCGAGGTGTACGTGGGCGACGGTTTCGGCGCGGTGCACCGGAAGCACGCGTCGGTGTACGACGTGCCGGCCCGGCTGCCGCACGCGGTCGGCGGCCTGATCGCCACCGAACTGGACGTGCTCAAGCGGCTCACCGACGACGTGCAGCGCCCGTACGCGGTGATCCTGGGCGGCTCGAAGGTCTCCGACAAGCTCGGCGTGATCGACAGCCTGCTGGAGCGGGCCGACCGCATCCTGGTCGGCGGCGGCATGGTGTTCACCTTCCTGGCCGCGCAGGGCCACGAGGTGGGCAAGTCGCTCCTGGAGCGGGACCAGATCGACCGGGTCCGCGAGTATCTGGCCCGGGCCGAGGCCAAGGGCGTGGAGTTCGTGCTGCCCGTCGACGTGATCGCGGCCACCGCGTTCGCCGCCGACGTGGACCACGCGGTGGTCTCCGTCGAGGCGATCCCGGCGGACCGGCTCGGCCTGGACATCGGCCCGGCGTCCGGCGAGCTGTTCGCCGACAAGCTGGCCGACGCGCAGACGGTGTTCTGGAACGGCCCGATGGGCGTGTTCGAGATGGAGCCGTACAGCCACGGCACCCGCGCGGTGGCCCAGGGGCTGATCGACTCCGACGCGTTCACCGTGGTCGGCGGCGGCGACTCGGCCGCGGCCGTGCGCACCCTCGGCTTCGACGAGAACGCCTTCGGCCACATCTCCACCGGTGGCGGCGCGAGTCTGGAATACCTCGAAGGCAAGTCCCTGCCCGGCCTCGAAGCCCTGGAGGGCTGAATCCGATGTCCGTCGTGAAGAACACCTCCGGTCGTATCCCGCTGATGGCGGGCAACTGGAAGATGAACCTCAACCACATCGAGGCCATCTCCCTGGTGCAAAAGCTCGCGTTCACCCTGAACGACAAGGACTTCGACCGGGTCGAGGTCGCGGTCCTGCCGCCGTTCACCGACCTGCGCTCGGTGCAGACCATGGTCGAGGCGGACAAGCTCCGCTTCACCTTCGGCGCCCAGGACATCTCGCAGCACGCGGGCGGCGCGTACACCGGCGAGATCGCCGGGTCGATGCTGGCCAAGCTCAACTGCACCTACGCGCTGGTCGGCCACTCCGAGCGGCGCCAGTACCACCACGAGGACGACGCGCTGGTCAACGCCAAGGCGCACGCCGCCTACGCGAGCGGCCTGGTGCCGATCGTGTGCGTCGGCGAGGGCCTGGACGTGCGCAAGGCCGGCGAGCACGTCGCGTACACGCTCGCCCAGGTCGAGGGCGCGCTCAAGGGCATCACCCCTGAGCAGGCCGAGTCCGTGGTGATCGCCTACGAGCCGGTCTGGGCGATCGGCACGGGCGAGGTGGCCACTCCGGAGAACGCGCAGGAGGTGTGCGCGGCGATTCGGGGCAAGCTCGCCGAGCTGTACTCCGCCGACCTGGCGGACCGGGTGCGGGTGCTGTACGGCGGCTCGATGAAGCCGAACAACGTGGCCGGCCTGATGGCGCAGGCCGACGTGGACGGCGGCCTGGTCGGCGGCGCCTGCCTCCTCGCGGAGGACTTCGCGCGGATCGTGCGCTACCAGGAGCAGTAGGACCAAGGGTGGTCGGTCGGGCCCGGGGCGTACGTCGCCCCGGGCCCGACGCGTGTCCGAGATTGTGCGCCGATCGGTCATCGGGGCCGGAACCACTCGTTCCTCATAAACCCGACGCGAGTATTTCCAACCCGCTTGCCCCTCCCATAACCGGTACCTGACGATAAGTCATCGCCAAGTGGCCGGTAGTCGCCCCTCTGCGGCGACTGTGGCCGGCTGCCCCCAGGGGGTGCGGGTGTCCTTTCCAGACATGTCCAGAACCGGGGATACCGGAGCCACACGGTATCTGTGTACGGGTGCGGAGATCGACGAGCGCTTCGCCGCGCGGGTGATCGAGGAATTGTGGGAAAACGCGCACCGGGACCGCGCGCCGTCCTACGGATACAACGAACAGGCGGTCCTGGAGCACGCGTTGGCCGCCCGCAGGCGGCGGATCCTGCGTGATGTGATCGCGTTTTTGGTGCCGGTGATGATGGCCCTGATCGGCTTCGGCGTCGCGGCCGGGCTGACCTGGCTGGCGCTGGTGCTCTTCTTCGGTCTGGTGACGGTGCGCAGCGGCGTCGTCGGCGGGGGCGGTGTACGCGACCTCCGGAGCCGGGCGGCGGCGCAGGTGTCGTGGATGGCGGCGCTGCTGTTCGGGCTGATGTTGTACCTGGTGGCGGGCGGGACCGGGGAGCCGCCGGACTTCACGATGATCGCGCTGACGGTGCTGCCCGCCTACGCCGTGGTGGTGTTCGTGGTGTGGATCGAGCGTATGCAGCAGCGCGCCACGGTGGTCTCGGACCTGGGCCCCGGGCGCACCTGGGTGCCGACGCCGCCGCCGGCCGGCCCGGCGCCGGTCGGCGGGGGCGGGACGTTACAGGGGGCGCTGACCGAGGTGTTGCCGCCGCGCCCGACACACGCCCCGGTCGACGTCGCCGAGCCGCCGGGATCGGTGGTGCCGCCGCCGATTCCCTCCGCCGTGCGCTACAGCGGCTACGTGCCGTTCGTCGGCGCGGGCGAGTTGGTGGAGAGCTGGACCTTCCCGGTCGAACTGCGTGGGGCCGAGCCCTCCGTGCTGGACGCACCGCGACCGCGTACCGCCGACAAGAACGGATACACCCCGTTCACCGTCGACGAGCTGACCGGTGCGATCTGCACCGCGTTCGAGGGGTTGTCCCGGTCCGAGGAGGGCCGACACCGGTTGACCGGGCTGAGTGTGCAGATGCACGAATTCAGCAGCGGTATCACCGGCGGCGCGGTGCCGCCGCCGGCCGAGGCGACCCGACGCTACCTGTGTGTGCGGGTGGGCACGTGGTCGCAGGAGGTGGTCGTCTCGGTACTGATCCGCTTCACCCTGGACGGCCGCATGTTGTACACCGAGCTGCACGAGTTGGTGCTGCCGCCGATCCGGCCCGACTTCCACGTCGCCGACGAGTGGCTGCACGCCGCCGACGCGGCCACCCTGTGGGGGGCGTTCGGCCACGCGCTCGTGGAGGCGCCGGGGCTGATGGCCTCGGCGGCGGGCCGGCTGATGCGGGTGTGGACCTCGTGGTGGCGCCGGGCCGGCAACCTGCGCGCGGCGCACGAGCGCACCGCCCGCAACCTGCCGGTGGACCGGGGCGCGCGGGCCTCGGTGCGCGAGTTGGGCGCGTCGGCGAACTACGCCACGTTCTTCCAGAACTCGGACGCGGAGAAATACCTCAAGCTGATCGAGCGCAAGTTCACCGTATTCGTGCTGGACTTCCTCCAGCGCAGGAACGTGGACGTCACCGAGTATCGGCAGCGCAACGAGCTGGTCCTCAACAACGGGATCATCCAGCACGTCTCGGGTGATCTCAACAACAGCGGCGCGATCGTCGCGGGCCGCGGCAACCAGGCGTCCGTGCGCGGTTCCGGCGGGGTCGGCACCGGCGCACGATCAACAGCGGGAGGTACCTCGTGAACGCCGCCGAACCGAACGTGACCGGGCCGGAGCCCGAGGACCCGGACGCGGACGAGCCGCGCAACGACGGGATCAGCCTGTCGGGCGGCCCGGTGACCAACACCGGCGCGATCGTGGCGGGCGGTGACAACCGGGTCACGGTGCGCCGCACGGGCGCGGTGCGCGGCACCCGGGACGCCGGGCGGGGACACCCGCTGACCAGCACGGGTGCGCTGGTCAGCGGCAGCGGCCACGAGGTGGAGCTGGAGGACACCGGCGACGTCGAGCCGGCCGACGCCGCGGCGGCAGACGTCGGGGAGGGGCGGTCGCCGGGGGAGCGGAGCGGGCCCGACCAGCCGTAATACTATGATCCGCCGGATTAGCCGAAGGGCCGCACGGCTCCCACTTGCGGGGCGCGGCAGCGTACTCTGTCCGGTGGCCGGGAATCTCCGGCCTCCGCGTTCCGCCAGAAGGAGTTGGGCCCGGCCGTGATCACCGGTTTCTCGATCGCCCTGATCGTCTTCAGCCTGCTCATGGTGCTGTTGGTGCTGCTGCACAAGGGCAAGGGCGGCGGCCTGTCGGACCTGTTCGGCGGCGGCATGTCCTCCTCGCTCGGCGGTTCCTCCGTCGTGGAGAAGAACCTCGACCGCATGACCATCATCGTCGGCGTGTGCTGGATCACGACGATCGTCGTACTCGGTCTGCTCCTGAAGCACTCGTACTGACGACTCGTATCGACAAACGCGTACCGACAGGGCCGGTTCGGCCGCTGTTTCCACCCGCGCGGTGGCCTTTCTGACGGACTGTCGGAAACGGTCGGAAAAGGGCCACCGCTCGGTTCAACCTTGCGCGAGGCGCACGTACACTGGACGCCAAGCCGCGCAACGGGGGCGCGACCTCAAGGACCAAGGGGAGTTTTTACCGTGGCAAGTGGCAACGCCATCCGTGGGAGTCGGGTCGGCGCCGGCCCGATGGGGGAGGCTGAGCGCGGCGAAGCAGCCCCACGTCTCCGTATTTCTTTCTGGTGCGCGAACAAGCACGAGACCCAGCCGAGCTTCGCGACCGACGCTCAGGTCCCCGAGACGTGGGACTGCCCCCGCTGCGGTCTGCCCGCCGGGCAGGACCAGCACAACCCGCCGGACGCCCCGCGTACCGAGCCCTACAAGACGCACCTCGCCTACGTGCGCGAGCGGCGCAGCGACGCGGACGGCGAGGCGATCCTCGCCGAGGCGCTGGCCAAGCTGCGCGGCGAACTCTGAGTCCGGTTCCGGGCTCGACGAGCGTGTACCCGTACGGTCGGCCCTGGCGCGTGTCTTCAGACCCGCGCCAGGGCCGCCGTCGGGGGAGCCGCCGGGAGTGACGACCCACCTTCGGGTGCCGTCGTGACTTCCGGCGGCTTTTTTGTGCGCCGTTCCGCGGGCGCCGCGCGGGCCGGGGGTCAGTCGCGGGCGGGAAGTGCCTCCTGGGGGACCGGGCGGTGTACGCGGCGACGGTCGGCCTGGTGCGGGAGCGGGCGGCGCCCGCCGTGTTCGATCCAGGCAGGCAACTCCTCGCCGGTGGCCGCGAGCCAGCGGTTGCGCACCGCGTCGGGGTCGGCGTGGTGGGCCCGCACGAGGGTGTCGCCGGCCAGGTCGGAGACGCGGTCCAGGTTGAGCGCGGTGCCCACGCCCAGGGCCGCGGCGAGCGGCGGCACCGCGTCGGCGGGCCGGCCGGCGGCGACCAGGACGATGCCGTACAGCGCGTAGGTGACCGGTACTTCGGGGCGGCGGGCCAGCACGGGGTCGGCCCGCACCCGTCTCGCCCGCAGCCGGACCGCCTCCTCCAGCGCGTCCACCGCCTCGTCGTGCGCGCCGGCGGCGCTGTGCAGCAGGCCCAGACTCTGTAGCGAGGCGGCGAGTTCGTCCTCGCGGCGCCCGGCGGGGGCGTGCTCCGCGTTCGCGTAGCCGCGGCGCACCTCGACCGCCTCGGTGGCCAGTGCGATCGCCTCGGGGCCGCGGCCGAGGCGGGCGAGCAGGGTGGCGTGCCGGAGCAGCACGGCGGCCTGCCGGGCCTCGGGCGGGCCGACCCCGAGCAGTCGTTCGGCCTCGGTGAACGCGGCCAGCGCGGGTTCGCTCGCGCCGCCGGCGGCGAGTCGGCCGGCGAGTTCGTCCAGGGACAGGGCGAGTTCGACCCGGTGCCGCTCGGGCGTGCGGGCCGCGAGGGTGCGGAAGAGCTGTACCGACTCGTGCAGCGCGCCGAGCGCGGCCGACTCGTCGCCGTGGTCGCCGAGTCGGGCCCCCAGCTCGCGCAGGGTCAACGCGAGCAGCGGGCGGTGCGCGCGGTGGTCGAACGCGGCCAGTCTGCGGGCGTGTTCGGCGGCGCTCGCGGCCACCTTCACCGCGTCCTCGGTGCGCGCGTCGGCGGCCAGTACGGCGGCGAACGCGCGCAGTCCGCCGACCAGGGCGGGCCCGTGCCGGCGGTGGTCCCTCGCGGCGAGCGCGCCCAACATCCGCACCGCGGCGCGGGCGGGCGCGGCGGCGTCGGCGTGCCGACCGGCGCGGGTCAACTGCCGTGCCTTCTCGGTCAACATCTCGGCCCGGGTCGCCTCGGCGTCGTCGGCCTCGGCCGGAGCGCCCGCGCCGCCCGGCGGATTCGATTCCGGTTCGGCCGGATCATGCCCCTCGGTCCGCCCGGGTGCGGCGAAGGACGGCGCGGCGGGCGGGGTTTCGGGCGTGGCGAGGCCCGGACACGGCGATTGCAGCTCGCGCCGGTGCCGGTATTCCTCCAGGTGACGCTCATGGCGTCGCAGCCATCCGAACCGCACGGGTCCCACCTCGCCTCTGGTCCCGAAGACCTCCGCGTGACGCTATCGCGAGCGGGCCGCCGACGGGGCCGAACGGGTACGGATCCGGCCACGAACACCTGACCGGGACGACGGCGGGATGTCCGCGGCATGCCGTTTTGCCCGGCCCGGTTCACTCCTTGGGCTCGGCTTTGCCAACTCGGGGGCGGATCCCGGGTGCTCGCGTCTCAAGATCGCTAATGTGTTCGAGTTCCATCGAAGTACGGGCGCGCCGCGCCCGACGCACAGGGGGTTCGATGCATCCGATCACACGCAGGACCTTGGGCGGGATCACGGCCGTGACGATCGGCGCGCTCGCGCTGGTCGCCTGCGACGCGGACGACAAGAAGAAGGGCACAACCGAGGCGGCCGACAGCACGCCCTCGACGGCACCGGTGGTCGCGCCGCCGCCCACCGGCAGCCCCGGCGGCTCCGGTGCGCCGGGCACCCAGGCGCCGAAGTCGACCAAGCCGTCGGCGAGTCGGTCCTCGGCGGGCGACCCGGGCGACGACTGCGGCCCGGCGCCGGCCACCAAGCCCGGACACCGGATCGTCTACCCGAACAAGGCACCCAGCAAGGACTCGTTGTACTACCGCAACACCAAGTTCGTGTGCGACCCCAACGACGGCCACTACGAGCCGGTCGGCGCCGAGCAGATACCGCTGCACTTCGCGCCGCAGGCCACGGGCACGCTGTCCGGCCCGGCTCCGTGGAAGGCGGAGTACCTCGGCCAGGTGTGGGACCACATCGACAAGTGCCTCACCCACCAGACCGACCCCGGACACGCGTGCTCGTCGTTCGGGGCCTACGAGGTCACCCTGAACGCCGCAGGCGAGATCAGCGACATCAGGGAGATCTTCCACTCCTGACCCGTCGGCAGTGCCGGACTCTCCCGCCGAGGGAGAGTCCGGCACCACCCCCGGGGCGGGCGGGGGTTCAGCGCCTCAGCCGGGCTCGGCTCGCCCGTCAGCCCTGCGAGCCGCCCAGTTGCAGGCCCGCCATCCGGGACCACTCGAACTCGGTCGTGCGCACCTTCGCCGCGAGTTCGTTCGGGAACTCCTCGTGCAGCGTCACGCCCGCCTTCACGATCGCCGCGCGGGCGATGTCGCGGTTGCGCACGACCTGGTCGCCCCAGGCCCCGTCGGTGCCGACGAGCACGATCCGGGTCGCGTCGCGGCCGACGTACTCGACGACCGCGTCGCCCCCGCCGCCGTGCGCGGCGGTGAAGCGCTCGATGTGTTTGGCGATCCTGCGCACCTGTCGCTCGACCCGCGCATCCGGGGAACCCGGTTCCGGCGTGGCCGTCGTGGTCTCGGTGTCCGTCATGGCGCCCACATTACCGACGGGGCGTCACCGGATCCGGCGCAATCGCGCGTGGTGCGGATCACGTCGCGACGCACCGACGGCGGCACGGCACGGGCGCCGCGCCGGAACCGGCTCAGAACAGCAGCGGGTCGACCGCGACCGCGACGAACAGCAGCGTCAGGTAGGTGATCGACCAGTGGAACAGCCGCATCTCCTTGAGCTTGGCGCCGGTCACCTCGGCCTTGGCCCGACGCTGCAGCCCGTGCGCCTCCCACAACCAGGCCGCCCCCAGCACCGCTGCGGCGATCGGGTACAGCGGCCCGGTGTCCGCGGCCGGCCACAGCAGCATCGACACCCCGACCATGACCCAGCTGTAGAGCACGATCTGGTTCGCGACGACCTTGTTGCCCGCGACCACCGGCAACATCGGCACACCGGCATTGGTGTAGTCGTCGGTGAACTTCATCGACAGCGGCCAATAATGCGGCGGGGTCCAGAAGAAGACCACCGCGAACAACACCACCGGCGCCCAGTCCAGCGAATTCGTGACCGCGGTCCAGCCGATCAACACCTGCATACAACCCGCGATACCGCCCCACACGATGTTCTGCGGCGTACGCCGCTTCAGCAACATCGTGTAGACGACGACGTAATAGAAGATCGCGAAGACGGAAAGCGCCGCCGACAGCGGATTGACCAGGAACCAGAACCACGCGGTGGAAATCACCCCGAGGATGCTCGCGAACACGATCGACTCGCGCGGCGACACCATTCCGGTGACCAGCGGTCGCCGTTCGGTGCGGTGCATCAGCCGGTCGATGTCCCGGTCGATGTACATGTTGAAGGCGTTGGCGCTGCCCGCCGAGAGGTAACCGCCGAAGACGACCAGCAACACCAGACCCAGATCCGGCAGCCCGTGCGCCGCGAGGAACATCACCGGAATCGTGCTGATCAGCAGCAGTTCGATGATGCGCGGCTTGGTGAGGGCCACGAATGCGAGAACCCGGGCCATCGGCGGGCGGGCGCCGGCGGGCGCATTTCCCACCAGCCCGGCCGGTCGGGATTCGACGGCTGTCACGAACACCCCATCAGCAGCGTTTTCGGCCGGGCCCGGGTGCCGCCCGGAAGCCGGTTTGCTCGTCAATACGTAAGCGGAAGGCAAGCGGTGTCGAGACGTCGAGGCCCGGACCCACTAGCAGGAAACTGTAGTCCCTCACCAGGGGCACGAAGCCTCCGGGGCATGCCCGCCGCACTGCCGGGTAGCCGACCGGAAGGTCGCCGCGTGCGCCGTCCCGTGCCCACCACGCGTCGTGCCTCGTCCCGCGTGTCCCCGCGGTCCGTTCGACCACGTGGACATCGGGGTGAACCACACGGTGAACGTCACCACCCGGGTGGCCGTCCTCCGAGCGAGGGAACATGCCGCCCCCGGTAGGCTCGGCCACGTGCCTGAGGCGCCGGGGCGAAGGTCCCGAGCCGGCCGCAACCATTCGGCCTATCCCGGAAGACCCCGGAAGGAGCCCTGACAAGGGTGAGCACCAAGCCGACCCCCGACAACAGCTCTCTCGACTGGAGCGACCTCGACAAGCGAGCCGTCGACACCGCTCGTGTGCTCGCGATGGACGCCGTTCAGAAGGTCGGTAACGGCCACCCCGGAACGGCCATGAGCCTGGCCCCGGCGGCCTACCTCATCTGGCAGAAGTTCCTGCGCCACGACCCGACCGACCCGGACTGGACCGGTCGCGACCGCTTCGTGTTGTCCCCGGGCCACACCAGCCTGACCCTGTACACCCAGCTCTACCTGTCGGGCTACGGCCTGACCCTGGACGACCTGAAGTCGTTCCGCACCTGGGGCAGCCGCACCCCCGGCCACCCCGAGCACGGCCACACCGCCGGCGTCGAGACCACCACCGGGCCGCTCGGCCAGGGCGTGGGCAACGCGGTCGGCATGGCGATGGCGGCCCGCTACGAGCGCGGCCTGTTCGACCCGGACGCGGCCCCCGGCACCTCCCCGTTCGACCACACCATCTGGGTGATCGCCTCCGACGGCGACCTGGAAGAGGGCATCTCCGCCGAGGCCAGCTCGCTCGCCGGGCACCAGAAGCTGGGCAACCTCGTCGTGCTCTACGACGACAACCACATCTCGATCGAGGGCGACACCGAGACCGCGTTCAGCGAGGACGTCCTCGCCCGCTACGCGGCCTACGGCTGGCACACCATCCGGGTCGAGCCGCAGGCCGACGGCGACATCGACGTCGTGGCGCTGCACGCGGCCCTGGAGGCGGGCAAGGCGGAGACCGGCCGACCGACCATGATCGCCGTGCGGACGATCATCGCCTGGCCCGCGCCGAACGCGCAGAACACCGGCAAGGCGCACGGCTCGGCGCTCGGCGCCGACGAGGTCGCGGCCACCAAGCGGGTGCTCGGCTTCGACCCGGAGCAGACCTTCGAGGTCGCCGACGAGGTGCTCGCGCACGCGCACCAGGTGGTCGACCGCGGCCGTGCGGCGCACGACGCGTGGAAGAGCGCGTTCGCCAAGTGGGCCGAGACCAACCCCGAGCGCGCCGCCGAGCACGCCCGCATCTCCGCCCGTCGGCTGCCCGACGGCTGGGAGAAGGCGCTGCCGGAGTTCGAGGCCGGCAAGCCCGTCGCCACCCGCAAGGCGTCCGGCAAGGTGCTCGCCGCCCTCGGCCCGGTCGTCCCCGAGCTGTGGGGCGGCTCGGCCGACCTGGCCGAGTCCAACAACACCACCATCGACGAGGGCAGTTCGTTCCTGCCCGACGGCAACCCCCTCAAGGGCGCGAACCCCTACGGGCGCACCGTGCACTGGGGCATCCGCGAGCACGCCATGGGCTCGACCATGAACGGCATCGCGCTGCACGGCGGGACCCGCATCTACGGCGGCACCTTCCTGGTGTTCAGCGACTACATGCGCCCGGCCGTCCGGCTCGCCGCGCTGATGAAGCTGCCCACCACCTACGTGTGGACGCACGACTCGATCGGTCTCGGCGAGGACGGCCCCACCCACCAGCCGATCGAGCACATCGCCGCGCTGCGCGCGATCCCGGGCCTGGACGTGGTCCGCCCCGGTGACGCCAACGAGGTCTCGGTGGCCTGGCGCAAGATCCTGGAGACCACCGACCGCCCGGCCGGCATCCTGCTCACCCGCCAGGACGTACCCACCTGGGACCGCACCGAGTTCGGCTCGGCCGAGGGCACCGCGCGCGGTGGCTACGTGCTCGCCGAGGCGTCCAGCGGCACCCCGCAGGTGATCTTGATCGGCACCGGTTCCGAGGTGCAGATCGCGGTCGCCGCGCGCGAGGTGCTGGAGGCCGAGGGCGTGCCCACCCGGGTCGTCTCGCTGCCCTGCCTGGAATGGTTCAACGAGCAGGACCAGGCGTACCGCGAGCAGGTGCTGCCGCCGTCGGTCAAGGCGCGCGTGTCGGTCGAGGCCGGCATCGCCCAGGGCTGGCGGGAGCTGGTCGGCGACGCGGGTCGGATCGTCTCGCTGGAGCACTTCGGCGCGTCCGCGGACTACAAGAAGCTGTTCGCCGAGTTCGGGCTGACCCACGAGGCCGTCGTTTCGGCCGCTCGGGAATCCCTGGCGCACGCCGGTAGCTGAAGATCATGTGACCCGGTGGGCGGTGTCGAGTGGGAACACCCGCCCGACACCGCCCACGCCGGGCGTAGATCCGCCGCCCACGACGCGGCCGGATCCGGCCGCGCACTCGATAAGGAGCAAAGTGTCATGACGGAATCCCTGCGTCGCCTGTCCGCCGAGGGCGTGGCCGTATGGCTCGACGACCTGAGCCGGACGCGGCTGGAGTCCGGCAACCTGCACCAACTCGTCCGCGACCGCGAGGTCGTCGGCGTGACCACCAACCCGGCGATCTTCCAGAAGGCGATCACCGGCAACGACGTCTACGACGCGCAGCTGCGCGACCTCGCGGTGCGCGGCGTGACCGTCGAAGAGGCCGTGCGGATGATCACCTCGGCCGACGTGCGCCAGGCGTGCGACGTGCTGCGCCCGGTCTACGACGCGACGAACGGTGTCGACGGCCGGGTGTCGATCGAGGTCGACCCGCGCCTCGCGCACAAGACCGAGCCGACCATCGCCGAGGCCCGCCAGCTGTGGTGGCTCGTCGACCGGCCGAACCTGTTCATCAAGATCCCCGCCACCAAGGCCGGTCTGCCCGCCATCGCGCAGACCCTCGCCGAGGGGATCAGCGTCAACGTCACGCTGATCTTCTCGCTGGCCCGCTACCGCGAGGTGATGGAGGCCTACGTCGAGGGCATCGAGCGCGCCCGCGCCGCCGGCCTGGACATCTCGAAGATCGAGTCGGTCGCGTCGTTCTTCGTCTCGCGCGTGGACACCGAGATCGACAAGCGGCTGGCCGCGCTCGGCACCGACGAGGCCAAGGCCGCGGCGGGCAAGGCCGCGGTGGCCAACGCGCGACTGGCCTACCAGGCGTACGAAGAGGTCTTCGGCACCGAGCGCTGGCAGGCCCTCGCCGCCGCCGGGGCCCGGCCGCAGCGCCCGCTGTGGGCCTCGACCGGCGTCAAGGACCCGGCGTACCGCGACACGATGTACGTGGACGACCTGGTCGTCAAGGGTGTGGTGAACACCATGCCCGAGGCCACCTTGAACGCGGTCGCCGACCACGGCGCGATCACCGGTGACACCGTGCACGGCACCTACGAGTCGGCGCAGGCCGACCTCGACGCGGTGGCCAAGCTCGGCGTCTCCTACGACGAGGTCGTCGACCTGCTGGAGGAGGAGGGCGTCGAGAAGTTCGAGACCTCCTGGAACGAGCTGCTCGCGTCCGTACAGGGCGAGCTGGACCGGCTCGCCAAGGGCTGACGCCCACCTCGTCGAACGGCCGTTGCACCCGGTCGGCCTCCCTCGCCGACCGGCGCAGTACCCGCTCGTCCCGCCACCGCCGCGTGTGACCCGTTCGGCGGCGGCGGGACGGGTAATCCACGCAATCAGGGCATGATTTCAGCACACTCCCACCCCATTAATAGGAGGGCTGACCGCCCGTGGTACACGCAAACGACGAACGCGTGACCGCAGGCGGCGTGGACGTCACCGTTTCCGGTGACCTCGTTCACTCCGCCGCAGTCGCCGAAGTCATCACCGCCTGCGTCGTGGACAAGGTGCCCGCGCGCCTGGCTGCCTCCGACGCCACCCTGTGGGGCCCGGACGCCGAGTCGCTGGCCGCGATCCGCCTGGGATGGGTGGACCTGCCCGCCTCCTCGCGCGCGCTGCTGCCGCAACTCGCCGAACTGCGCGAGCGGCTGGCCGCCGAGGGCCTGGACCACGTGGTCCTGGCCGGCATGGGCGGCTCCTCGCTGGCACCCGAGGTGATCACCGCCACCTACGGCAAGCCGCTCACCGTGCTCGACACCACCGACCCCGCCCAGGTCCGCCGCGCGCTCGGCGACGACCTGGAGCGCACCGTCGTGGTCGTCTCCAGCAAGAGCGGCGGCACCGTGGAGACCGACAGCCACCGCCGCGCGTTCGAACAGGCCTTCCTCGACGAGGGGTTGACCAACGACCAGCTCGCCGGGCGGATCGTGGTGGTGACCGACCCCGGCTCGCCGCTGGAGAACACCGCGCGCAACGCCGGCTACACCATCGTGCTCGCCGACCCCAACGTCGGCGGCCGCTACTCCGCGCTCACCGCGTTCGGACTGGTGCCCAGCGCACTGGCCGGCGTGGATGTGGAACGCCTGCTCGACGAGGCCGCGGCGCTGGCCCCGACGCTGGCCGGCGATCGGGACAACCCCGGCCTGCTGCTCGGCGCGGTGCTCGGGGCCGCCGCCAACCACGGCCGGGACAAGCTGGTCCTGGCCAACAGCGGCGACATCGTCGGATTCGGCGACTGGGCCGAGCAGTTGATCGCCGAATCCACCGGCAAGCAGGGTCGGGGCATCCTGCCCGTCGTGGTCGAGGGCCCGACCGCGCCCGGGTTCGACCACGCGAGCGGCCCCGACGCGGTGCGCGTGGTCATCGGCGCCGAGGACATCGAGCGCCTCGCCGCCGACCTGCGCGTGTCCGGCCCGCTGGGCGCGCAGTTGCTGCTGTGGGAGTACGCGACCGCGGTGGCCGGCCGGGTGCTCGGCATCGACCCGTTCGACCAGCCCAATGTGCAGGAGTCCAAGGACAACACCGGCGCGCTGCTCGAGCGCGCGGGCGACGACGGACCGCTGCCGGTGGGCACACCCGCCTTCGTCGACGGCGCGGTCGAAGTACACGGCGACGCCGAGCTGTTGGCCGGCGCGAGCGACCTGACCGGGGCGCTGCGCGCGCTGCTGGCCGCGGTGCCCGACAACGGCTACCTCGCGGTGATGGCCTACCTGGACCGGCTCGGCGACACCGACGCGCCCAAGCTGCGCCCGCTGCTCGCCGAGGCGCTGGACGGGCAGCAGGTCACCTTCGGCTGGGCACCTCGATTCCTGCACTCCACCGGCCAGTTCCACAAGGGGGGCCCCGCCGTCGGCGCCTTCCTCCAGATCACCGGCGCCAACACCGAGGACCTGGACGTCCCGGCCAAGCCGTACAGCTTCGGCCGCCTGCAACTGGCCCAGGCCCTCGGCGACCTCGGCGCGATCACCTCGCGCGAGCGCCCGGTCCTGCGCCTGCACCTGACCGACCGCGCGGCCGGACTCGGGCAACTGCTCGACGCCGCCCGCGCCCTCGCGGACGGAGCGGCTCGATGAGCCCCAAAGCCGGCAAGAGCAAGCCGGCCGTCTGGCCGGAGAACCCGCTGCGCGACCCCCAGGACCGCCGACTCCCGCGCATCGCGGGCCCGTCGGGCCTGGTCATCTTCGGCGTCACCGGCGACCTGTCCCGCAAGAAGCTGATGCCGGCGATCTACGACCTGGCCAACCGCGGCCTGCTGCCGCCGGGCTTCGCGCTGACCGGGTTCGCCCGGCGCGACTGGGAGAACCAGGACTTCGCCCAGGTGGTCTACGAGGCGGTCAAGGAACACGCCCGGACCCCCTTCCGGGAAGAGGTCTGGCAGCAGCTGTCCGAGGGATTCCGGTTCGTCCAGGGCGAGTTCGACGACGGCAAGGCGTTCGACCAGCTGCGCCAGACGATCGACGAGCTGGACGAGCAGCAGGGCACCCAGGGCAACCACGCGTTCTACCTGTCCGTGCCGCCGAAGGCCTTCCCCGAGGTGGTCCGCCAGCTCAAGGAGCACGGACTCGCCGACCCCAAGGCCGACTCGTGGCGCCGCGTGGTGATCGAGAAGCCGTTCGGGCACGACCTCAAGAGCGCGCGCGAGCTGAACAAGGTCGTCGACGAGGTCTTCCCGCCCGAGTCGGTCTTCCGCATCGACCACTACCTGGGCAAGGAGACCGTCCAGAACATCATGGCGTTGCGCTTCGCCAACACCATGTTCGAGCCGCTGTGGAACCGCTCCTACGTGGACCACGTACAGATCACCATGGCCGAGGACATCGGCATCGGCGGCCGGGCCGGGTACTACGACGGCATCGGCGCCGCGCGCGACGTGATCCAGAACCACCTGCTGCAACTGCTCGCGCTGACCGCGATGGAGGAGCCGGTGTCCTTCGACGCCGACGCCCTGGTGGCCGAGAAGCTGAAGGTGCTCGGCTCGGTCAAGCTGCCCGACGACCTCTCGCGCGGCACGGTGCGGGCCCAGTACACCCGCGGCTGGCAGGGCGGCGAGCTGGCCAAGGGCTACCTCGAAGAGGACGGCATCCCGCCGGACTCGCGCACCGACACCTACGCCGCGATCAAGCTGGAGATCGCCAACCGCCGCTGGGCGGGCGTGCCGTTCTACCTGCGCGCGGGCAAGCGCCTCGGCCGTCGGGTCACCGAGATCGCGGTGGTCTTCCAGCGTGCTCCGCACCTGCCGTTCGACGCCACCGCGACCGAGGAGCTGGGGCAGAACGCCCTGGTCATCCGGGTGCAGCCGGACGAGGGCATGACGGTGCGCTTCGGCTCCAAGGTGCCGGGCACCGCGATGGAGGTGCGCGACGTCAACATGGACTTCGCGTACGGCGAGTCGTTCACCGAGTCGAGCCCGGAGGCGTACGAGCGCCTGCTGCTCGACGTGCTGCTCGGCGACGCCCCGCTGTTCCCCCGGCACGAGGAGGTCGAGCTGTCCTGGAAGATCCTCGACCCGATCGAGGAGCACTGGGCACAGCACGGCAAGCCCGAGCCCTACGTGTCCGGGACCTGGGGTCCGGACGCGGCCGACGAGATGCTCGCACGTGACGGACGGAGCTGGCGCCGCCCATGATGATCGATCTGACGGACACCAAGTCGAGCAAGATCAATGCCGCGCTGGTCGAGGCCCGCCGAGGAATGGGCAGCCCCACCCTCGGCATGGTGCTCACCCTGGTCATCGTCACCGACGAGGCCAACCAGTACGACGCGATGAAGGCCGCGAGCACCGCCGCCCGCGAGCACCCCTCGCGGATCCTGGTGGTGATCGGCCGCCCGGGCGCGGAGATCGCGCCGCGCCTGGACGCCGAGGTCCGGGTCGGCGACTCGGGCGTGGGCGAGACCGTACTGCTGCGCATGCACGGCGAGTTGGCCAACCACGCCGAGTCGGTCGTGCTGCCGCTGCTGCTGCCGGACGCGCCGGTCGTGGTGTGGTGGCCGGGGCGCGCGCCGGAGGTGCCGAGCAAGGACCTCCTCGGCGCGCTGGCCACCCGCCGGGTGACCGACGCCGCCGCGCCGCCGCGCCGGGCCGATGTGCTGCGGCTGCGGGCGAGCGCGTACACGCCGGGGGACACCGACCTGGCCTGGACCCGCACCACGCCGTGGCGCAGCCTGCTGGCCGCGGCGCTCGACCAGAAGTACAGCCGGATCCTGAGCGCGAAGGTCGGCGCCAAGGCGGGCAACCCGAGCGCGGAACTGCTCGCGCTGTGGTTGACCGACCGCCTGGAGGTCGACGTGGAGCGGGTGGAGACCGGCGGCCCCGGGATCACCGCGGTGACGCTGGTGACCGAGGACGGCGAGATCGTGATCGACCGCCCCGACGGGATGATGGCGTCGCTGTCCTCGCCCGGCCAGCCGGACCGGGTGGTCGCGCTCAAGCGGCGCGAGGCCTCCGACCTGGTCGCCGAGGAGCTGCGCCGGCTGGACCCGGACGACGTGTACGCGGCGACGTTGGCGCGGGCCGCGTTGGAGGCGGCGCGGGTGCCGTCGGCGGCGTCGTTCACCGAGTCGCCCGTGTCGCAGACGCCGGTGAGCGACGTGGAGAAGGCCGAGGAGGGCGAGGCGCCGCTCCGGAAGGCGAAGAAGGAGGTCGGTACGGCTCCGCCGGTCAAGCGCACGTCGAGCGCGGCGGGGGCGAAGCGGCCCTCCGCGCGGGGGCGGGTGGCGGACGAGGGCGCGCCCGCCGCCGCGCCGAAGAACACGGCCGATCGGGCGCCTCGGAAGAAGAAGGGCGACGGCGCGTGAGCCCGCACGGCCCGGTTCGGGTGCACGCCGACACGGCGCTGCTTGCCAAGGCGGCGGCGACCGGGCTGATCCAGCGGGTCGCCGACGCGCAGGCCGAGTTCGACGTGGCGCACATCGTGCTCACCGGTGGCCGCAACGGCAACGCGTTGTTGCACGAGTTGTCGCTCACGCCCACGCTGGGCGCGATCGACTTCGACCGGCTGCACGTGTGGTGGGGCGACGAGCGGTTCCTGCCGGCGGGCCACGCCGACCGGAACGAGACGCAGGCGCGCGAGGCGTTGTTGGACACCGTCCCGGTGCTGCCGGAGCTGGTGCACCCGATGCCGGCCAGTGACGGTCCGGACGGGGACGACGTGGAGGCGGCGGCGGCGCGGTACGCCGCCGAACTGGCCACCGCCGCGCCCGAGGGCGCGCCGGTGCCGGCGTTCACCCTGGCCATGTTCGGGGTGGGCCCCGACACGCACGTCGCGTCGCTGTTCCCGGGCTTCGCGGCGACGGAGGAGACGGGGCGCACGGTGGTCGCGGTCCGCGAGGCCCCCAAGCCTCCGCCGACCCGGATCACCCTGACCTTCCCGGCGATCCGAGCCGCCCACGAGGTGTGGCTGCTCGCGGCGGGCGAGGACAAGGCCGACGCGGTGGCGGCGGCGCGGGCCTCCACCGACCCGACCAAGACCCCGGCGGCCGGCGCCTACGGGGCCGCGTCGACACTGTGGCTGCTGGACCGAGCGGCGGCGGCGAAGTTGGCGGAACACTAGCCGGACCTGCCGAAGTCGAAAGGGCGGGGCGGGAGCCGAATCGGCCCCCGCCCCGCCCTTTCGTCATGCACACCC
The DNA here is from genome assembly GCF_051903075.1 of Embleya australiensis. Classification (NCBI taxonomy): domain Bacteria; kingdom Bacillati; phylum Actinomycetota; class Actinomycetes; order Kitasatosporales; family Streptomycetaceae; genus Embleya; species Embleya australiensis. The sequence continues at coordinate 1,974,171 of NZ_CP182422.1, read as the reverse complement.
ATGCATCATACGTGTCGTATGATGCATGGTATGACGACAAAAGAGCGGGTTACGGTCACACTTCCTGCCGACTTGCTGGCGGCGGCGAAAGCCGCGTCCGCCGGCAACCTGTCCGCCTATGTCGAGCGTGCCCTGCGCTTCGAAGCCCTGCGTGAAGCCGGGGACGCGATAATTGCCTGGCGCGGCCGGGATGCCGACGACATCGAGGAGTTCGCCGACGTGTTCGGCGAGGAGATCGCGTGAACCTCGCACGTGGGCAGGTCTGGGAGATTCCCCTGGCCACCAAGGTCCGAGCCGTCGTGATCATCGAATCCGATGCCGCAATCCGCGCTTTGCCGGGAACTCTCGTCTGCATGATGATCGACCAAACCGGGGGCGCTCCCGACACGGTGGTCACCGTGCCGATCACCGAACCGATCGAGGGCGCAGCCGTCGCCGTCGACCTGGTGTCACTCACCGACAAGCGCATTCGTTCCGGCGCATTCCTGGGAACCGTCGACGCTGCCGTCATGACCCGCCTGTCCGCGGCCCTGCGCGTCGTGCTGGAACTCACCGACTGACCGGCGACCTTCCCCTCCGGAGGAGGAATCGCTGCGTGCCCCGACGGCGCCGTTGCCGTCGGGGCGACTGTCGACGGCCCGATCATCGCGCCGCCCGCCCGTGACACACGGTTACCTTCGCGGCCGGGGAGCAGGTGCGTCCGGCAACCGGGCGGTCTTGCTCAGGGGTCTCATGGGCGTCATTCGGGCGTGGGGTCGCGTTCGCGGGGATGCGGGTGTTCCGGTCGTGATTGCCGGGTACAGCAGATCGGGAAAGTTACGGGAGGGCCACACTGGGGGCCACGAGTGGGCCCGGAATCGGGACCACGCGAGGGATCGAAGGAGTGCGTGCGATGGCTACCACTCTGCAGGAGGACGACGCACAGGCCCATGTACACGGCGTGTGCTTCAAGACCGGCCCGCCGGCGCGGGTCGGGATCGAACTGGAATGGATCGTGCACGACGGCGCCGACGCCCATCGGGAGGTGGCGCCGGAGCGGCTGGACGAGGCCCTGGCCCCCCTGGAGGCGCAGGGGCTGCCGTTCGGCAGCAGATTGACCCGCGAGCCGGGTGGGCAGGTCGAACTGAGTTCACCGCCCGCCGACACGCTCGCCGGATGCGCCCGAGACCTCCGCGCCGACATGACGGCCCTGGAGCAGGCGCTGGCCGCCGGCGGACTCGTACTCGCGGGCCACGGCCTGGAGCCGTATCGAAACCCGGCACGCGTGCTGGACCATCCGCGCTATCGGGCGATGGAGGCGTACTTCGACCGGGACGGCTCCTGGGGCCGGATGATGATGCGCGGCACCGCGTCCGTGCAGGTCAACCTGGACGCGGGCGACGAGAGCGCGGGCCTTCGCGGCTATCGATCGCGCTGGGAGTTGACCCACCGGCTGGGCCCGGTACTGGTCGCCGCGTTCGCCAACTCACCGCTGTGGCAGGGCAAGCCGACCGGTTGGCGGTCCACCCGGCAACTGGTCTGGGCCCGGATGGACCCCGGCCGTACCCGGCCGCCCGGCCCGCCGCCGGGCATCGACGGCGACCCGCGCGCCGCGTGGGCGCGCTACGCGCTGGACGCGCCGCTGTTGTGCCTGCGCGGTGCCACGGCGGACGGCTGGAACGCCCCGGAGGGGTTGACCTTCCGCTCCTGGCTGCGCGGTGTACCCGGGATGCGGCCACCCACCCTCGACGACCTCGACTACCACCTGACCACCCTCTTCCCGCCGGTGCGTCCGCGTGGCTGGCTGGAGTTGCGGATGATCGACGCGCAGTGCGGCCGGGACTGGATCGTGCCCGCCGCGATGGCCGCCACCCTGCTGGACGACCCGGTCGCGGCCGAGGCGGCCTGGGCGGCGACCGAGCCGCTGTGCGCCGACGGCGAGACCGTACCGACCGAGGCGGTCTGGCGGCGCGCCGCCCGGATCGGCCCCGCCGACCCGGTGCTCGGCAAGGCGATCCTCGCCTGCTTCGCCGCCACCGAGAATGCGCTGGCCGACGCCGACGCGCCCGGCCCGGTCCGTGCGGCCGTCGCCGAATTCACCCGGCGCTACGCCGAACGGGGCCGATGTCCCGCCGACGATCTGCTCGAAAGGACCTGTCGATGACGTCGCTGAAGCCGTCGGAAACCTCGACATCCGCGAAATCGATAGCCGAGGCCGCGCTGGCGCGGGCCCGGCGCCGGACGCTGGCCCTGACCGAGTGTCTGACCGACGAGGAACTGATCGCCCAGCACTCCCCGTTGATGTCGCCGCTGGTCTGGGACCTGGCGCACATCGGAAACCAGGAGGAGTTGTGGCTGGTCCGCCGGGCCGGCGGCCGCCCGGCGCTGCGCCCGGACCTGGACGCGCTGTACGACGCGTTCCGCCACCCTCGCGCGAACCGGCCGGCCCTGCCGCTGCTCGCGCCCGATCCGGCCCGGGACTACGTCCGCGAGGTGCGGGCTCGGGCGCTGGAGGTGCTGGAGGGCGCCGACTTCGACCCCGATGGTGATCCGCTCCTGGCGCACGGGTTCGTGTTCGGCATGCTCGCCCAGCACGAGCAGCAGCACGACGAGACCATGCTCGCCACCCACCAGCTGCGCGCCGGACCGGCCGTCCTGGACGCCCCCGAACCGCCCGCCGCGCCGCCGGACGCGGCCGGGTTGCCGCGTGAAGTGCTGGTCGCGGCGGGGCCGTTCGAGATGGGCACCGACACCGACGGGTGGGCCCTGGACAACGAGCGGCCCGCGCACACCGTCGAGGTGGCGGCGTATTGGCTGGACACCGTGCCGGTGACGAACGCGGCCTATCTGGAGTTCATCGCCGACGGCGGATACGACCGGGACGAGTGCTGGACCCCGGAGGGGCGCCGGCATCGGGACGAAGCCGGGCTGCGCGCACCGCTGTTCTGGTGGCGCGACGGTGACACGTGGCTGCGCCGGCGGTTCGGCCGGACCGAGCCGGTGCCGCCGGACGAGCCGGTCGTGCACGTGTGCTGGTACGAGGCCGACGCCTACGCGCGCTGGGCCGGGCGGCGGTTGCCGAGCGAGGCCGAGTGGGAGAAGGCGGCGCGGCACGATCCGGCCGAGGGGCGGTCGCGGCGGTATCCGTGGGGCGACGCCGAGCCCACGCCCGAGCACGCCAACCTCGGCCAGCGGCATCTGCGGCCGGCGCCGGCCGGGGCGTATCCGGCGGGCGCCGCGCCTTCCGGGGCACGGCAGTTGCTCGGCGACGTCTGGGAGTGGACCGCCTCCGACTTCACCGCCTACCCCGGGTTCGCGGCGTTTCCCTATCGGGAGTATTCCGAGGTGTTCTTCGGGCCCGGCCACAAGGTGCTGCGCGGCGGCGCGTTCGGGGTGGACGAGGTGGTCGCCCGGGGCACGTTCCGCAACTGGGACCTGCCGATCCGGCGGCAGATCTTCGCCGGATTCCGCACCGCGCGCGACGCGGCGCCCGGGGAGGCGGGCTGATGTGCCGTCACCTGGCCTATCTGGGGCCGGAGATCCCGCTGGCGTCGGTGCTGGTGGAGCCGACGCGCGGGTTGTACGAGCAGTCCTGGGCGCCGCGCCGGCAGCGGTACGGGACGGTCAACGTCGACGGGTTCGGCTTCGGCTGGTATCCCGACGCGGGCCCGGACGCGGATCCGGCGGACGTCGAACCCGCCCGCTATCGGCGCGCGTTGCCGATCTGGGCCGACCCGAACCTGCCCGACCTGGCCCGGACCGTGCGCAGCGGGGCGTTCCTGGCCGCCGTGCGCAGCGCCACCGCCGGCACCAGTCAGGAGGAGGCGGCGGCCGCGCCGTACCGGGACGGCGTGTGGTTGTTCAGCCACAACGGCGCCGTCCCGGACTGGACCCGGCTGCCGGTCGGGCCCGCGCTCGATCAGGCCGCCCTGCTGGAGCTGGAGGCGCGCTGCGACTCGGCGCTGATCTGGGCCCTGCTCGCGCGCCGGCTGCGGCAGCGCGAGCCGGTCGGCGGCGCGCTGGTCGACGTGGTCCGGCGGATCGCCGAGGTGCGTCCGACGGCCCGGCTCAACCTCCTGCTCACCGACGGCCGGACCGTGTTCGCCACCCGCTACGCGGACACCCTCTGGTACCGCACCGGTCCCGGCCGGGTCCTGGTCGCCTCCGAGCCCGACGAGCACCCGGACGCGACCTGGGGCCCGTGGCAGGAGGTACCCGACCACTCCCTCCTCGTCGCCACCCGCGACGGCGTCCGCATCGCCCCGATCCGTCCCGTGCGACCCGTCGCCGCACGTCCGTCATCCGCACCACAGGAACGGCGTCCCATGAACAGCCGATTCACCCTCGACCACCGGCTGCCGGCCGACTACTTCGACACCACCCTGCGCGCCGACGTGCGCCACGGACTGACCGCGCCGAGCAAGTCGTTGCCGCCCAAGTGGTTCTACGACGCGCGCGGCAGCGAGTTGTTCGAGGAGATCACCCGGCTGCCCGAGTACTACCCGACCCGCGCCGAGCAGGAGATCCTGACCCGACGCGCCCCCGAGATCGCCGCAGCGACGCGGGCCCACTCGCTGATCGAATTGGGCTCGGGCTCGTCCCGCAAGACCCGGCTGCTCCTGGACGCGCTCACCGCGGCGGGCACGCTGGAGCGCTATGTGCCGCTGGATGTGAGCGATTCGGCGCTGGTCCAGGCCGGTGAGGCGCTGTGCCGCGACTATCCGGCGCTGCGGGTCGCGGCCACGGTCACCGACTTCGAACACGAACTCGCCCTGGCGGACGAGCCGGGCCCGCGCCTGCTCAGCTTCCTGGGCAGCACGCTCGGCAACCTCGACCCCGCCCAGCGCACGGCCTTCTACCGCATCCTGCGCCGCGCGCTGAGCGCCGACGACACCCTGCTGCTCGGGGTCGACATGGTCAAGGACCCGGCCGTGCTGGTCGCCGCCTACGACGACGCCCAGGGCGTCACGGCCGAGTTCAACAAGAACGTCCTGCACGTGCTCAACCGCGAACTCGACGCCGACTTCGACCCCGACGCCTACGACCACGTGGCGCTGTGGAACGCGGCCGAGGAGCGCATCGAGATGCACCTGCGCTCCAGGACCGACCAGACGGTCAAGATCCCGCCCCTGGACCTGTCCGTCGACTTTGCCCGGGGCGAACACCTGCGCACCGAGATCTCCACCAAATTCCGCCGCGAGCCACTGGAAGCCGAACTCGCCGAGGCCGGCTTCACGATCCGCCAGTGGTGGACCGACCCCCAACTCCGCTTCGCCCTCCTCCTGGCCGTCCCGAGCAGCTGACCCGGGCGACGCCGCCAGAGAACACCGAGACGGACCGGACCCCGCCGGGGTCCGGTCCGTCTCCACGGGTGCGGCGCTCAGTAGCTGGTGGCGACCGGCTCGCGGGCTTCGGTTTCGGGCTCGGCGGCGGCCTCCCGGGGCTCGTCGCCTCGGGTGCGGAGGGCGAAGAGGGCTCTTGTTGCGGTGACCGCGGTGAGGGCGGCGCCGAGCATGTGGGTGAGGACCATCCACTCGGGGAGGCCGTTGAAGTATTGGATGTAGCCGATCAGGCCCTGGGGGATCAGGACGGCGAGCAGCCACCACACGCGCGTTTGGGCGGCCCGGGGGGCGTCGGTGACGCGCAGGGCCAGGGCCAGGGCGACGGCCGCGCCCAGGAGGAGGAAGGCCAGGTCGGCGTGCAGCCAGGCGATCTGGTCGATGTCCACGTCGAAGCGCTTGGCCTTGAGGTCGCCCGCGTGCGGGCCGGAGCCGGTGACCACGGTGCCGATCACGATCAGGGCACCCGCCAGGCCGAGGGTGCCGTAGCCGAACCAGCGGATCTCGGGGCGGACCAGGAATCGGGCCGGCGCGTCGCCCTCGCCGGAGCGTTCGTACAGCGCCACCGCCGACGCGATCAGCAGCATCGACAGGAGCAGGTGGCTCGCCACCGCCATCGGGTGCAGGTCGGTGAGCACGGTGATGCCGCCGAGCAGGGCCTGGCCGACCACCGTGCCGATCTGGATCCAGGCCAGCGTGGTGATGTCCTTGCGGCGCACGGTCATCCGGTACGCCGCCACCACGCACGCCACCGCGATCGCGCCGACCACGTAGGTCAGCATGCGGTTGCCGAACTCGATGTACGCGTGGTGGCCGACCGCCTCGTGCGGCGTCCAGTTGCTCGTGTCGCTGTCGCATCGGGGCCAGGTGTCGCACCCCAGGCCCGAGTCGGTGAGTCGGACGAGACCGCCCGTGACGACGATGCCGATCTGCGCCACCAGGTTCGCGAGGAACACGCGGCGCGCGACGAGGGGGGAGACGGCCTGCAGACTCATGCGCGACATGCTACGTCGTGAACGAATTCACAAGCGCACCAGGGGTGTCGGTCGGGGCACGCGGCCGACCCCCTCCGGGCGTCACTCCCAGCGGAAGAAGCGCGCCGCCGCGCCGAGGCCCAAAACCGCCCAGACCGCCAGGATGGCCAGATCGCCCAGCGGCAGACCCGATCCGTCCCGGAGCACGTCGCGCAGCCCGTCCGACAGCGCCGAGATGGGCAGCAGCGCCAACGTGTGCTCGACCCCGGAGGGGAACTTGTCCAGCGGCACGATCACCCCGCCGCCGAGCAGCAGCAGGATGAACACCAGATTCGCGCCCGCCAGGGTCGCCTCGGCCCGCAGCGTGCCGGCCATCAGCAGGCCGAGCCCGGAGAACGCCGCCGTGCCCAGGAGCAGCAGCAGGATCACCCACACGGGGTTCCCGTGCGGCGACCAGCCCAGCCCGAAGGCGATCGCCGTGAGCAGCGCCACCTGGAGGATCTCCACCACCAGGACACACGCGGTCTTGGCCACCATCAGCCCCCACCGGGGCAGCGGGGTCGAGCCCAGCAGCTTGAGCACACCGTAGCGCCGCTCGAACCCGGTCGCGATCGCCTGCCCGGTGAACGCGGTCGACAACACCGCCAGCGCGAGCAGCCCCGGTGCCAGGAAGTCCACCCGGTCGCCGTCCCCGGTGTCCACGAGGTCGGCCGAGCTGAACACCACCAGCAGCAGCGTCGGAATGATCACCGTCAGCAACAGCTGCTCGCCGTTGCGCAACAACATCCGGGTCTCCAGGGCGCTCTGCGCCAGGATCATCCGCCCCAGTGGCGCCGCGCCCGGCGCGGGCGTGAACGTACCGCGCGTCTCATCCTGCGTCGTCGCAGCCTTCGCCACCGCGCTCAACTCCGCAGCTCCCGTCCGGTCAGCTCCATGAACACGTCCTCCAGGCTGCGCCGCTCCACCGTCAGCCGCTCCGGCATCACCCCGTGCTGCGCACACCAGGAGGTGACCGTGGCGAGCAGTTGCGGGTCTATCTCGCCCTCGATCCGGTACGCGCCGCGCGAGACCTCGAACGCCTTGGCGCCCTCGGGCAGCGCGTTCAGCAGCGAGCCCATGTCCAGACCGGGCGGGCCGGAAAAGCGCAGCGAGTTCTCCGCGCCGTCGTGGCACAGCGCCTCGGGCGAGCCGGACGCGATCACCCGGCCGCGGTCCACGATCGCCACCTCGTCGGCCAGCTTCTCGGCCTCGTCCATCAGGTGTGTGGTGAGCACCACGCTCACCCCGTCGGCGCGCAGCTCGCGCACCAGGTCCCAGGTGGCGTGCCGGGCGTGCGGGTCGAGGCCGGCGGTCGGCTCGTCCAGGAACACCAGTTCGGGGCGGCCGACCACGGCGAGCGCGAGCGCCAGGCGCTGCTGCTGGCCGCCGGACAGCCGGCGGTAGGTGGTGCGCCCGCACGAGCCCAGGCCCAGGCGTTCGATCAGCATCGCCACGTCCAGGGGGTGTGCGTGCAGTTTGGCGACGTGGCGCAACATCTCCTCGGCGCGCGCTCCCGAGTACACGCCCCCCGACTGCAACATCACCCCGATCCGGGGCCGCAGCGCGGCGGCGTCGCGCACCGGGTCCAGGTCGAGCACCCGGACCTCGCCCGCGTCGGCGCGCCGGTAGCCCTCGCAGATCTCGATCGTGCTGGTCTTGCCGGCGCCGTTGGGGCCGAGCACGGCGGTGACCCGGCCGCGTTCGACGGTGAGCGAGAGCCCGTCCACGGCGGTCTTGTCGCCGTAGCGCTTGACCAGGCCCGTGAGCGCGACTGCCGGCGACGAGGAGTCCATGACGAGTCAGTCTAGAAAGCCCCGGGCACCCCTCGTGCCGGGGCCGGCGAGAACGGCCGGAACACCGCGGGGCTGACGGGACGTCAGATGAATCCGCAGGTCGAACGCCATGCCGAGAGGAGTGTGATGTTAGGTACACCTAAGTGATGGACTCCACGCGGACGCCGTTTGGCCTGGCGCACTATTAACGCAACAATGGTGTTGTGGAAAACGCGCGGACGAGCGAAGAGGCACCGAGGCGGGCGACCGTCCCGGGTGCCGGCACGCCCGAACACGACGGCCACGAGGGCACCCGGCACCGGGTCACCCGGTCGATCGTCGAACACGGCCCGTCCACCGCGGCGGACCTGGCCGAGCGGCTGGAGCTGACCCCGGCGGGGGTGCGTCGGCACCTCGACGCACTGCTCGCCGAAGGTGTGCTGGTGGCCGGCGAGCAGCGCGTCTACGGGCGCCGGGGCCGGGGTCGTCCGGCCAAGCTGTTCGCGCTGACCGACGCCGGCCGCTCCGGTTTCCACCAGGAATACGACGAGCTTGCGGCCGAGGCGCTGAGCTTCGTGGCCGAACGGCTCGGCACCGAGGCGGTGGCAACTTTTGCCCGCGAGCGGCTTGCCGCCCGTGAGGAGAGGTATCGTCCCTCGGTCGAGTCCGCGCCCACCGGGGAGCGGGCCCGAGCGCTGGCCGAGGCGCTGTCCGCCGACGGGTATGCCGCGAGTGCGCGGCCCGCACCCGGCGGAGAGCAGCTCTGCCAGCACCACTGTCCGGTGGCGCACGTCGCCGAGCGGTTCCCACAGCTCTGCGAGGCCGAGGCCGAGGTGTTCGCGCGCCTTCTCGGCACGCACGTGCAACGGCTGGCGACCATCGCCCACGGCGACGGCGTCTGCACCACGCACGTTCCTGCTGTACAGGCTGAAACGGCCGGTCCGACCGGTCGCAGGACCGGCTCGTCCGGTCCGCCGGCCGCACCCCCCGTTTCGAAAACCAGCGAAGACCAGAATCCGCCGCGCCGGGGCCCCTCCCGTTCGCGGGAATCGACCGCCGCCGACCCGGCTTCCGGGAGGACTACTTCATGACCACCGACGCTCGCCCCGAGCTCGAGGGCCTGGGCACCTACGAGTACGGCTGGGCCGACTCGGACACCGCCGGCGCCTCCGCGCGCCGGGGCATCTCCGAGGAGGTCGTCGCCGACATCTCGGCGAAGAAGTCCGAGCCCGAGTGGATGTTGAAGCAGCGCATGAAGGGCCTTCGGCTCTTCGGCAAGAAGCCCATGCCGACGTGGGGCTCCGACCTCTCCGGCATCGACTTCGACAACATCAAGTACTTCGTCCGCTCCACGGAGAAGCAGGCCGCCTCGTGGGAGGACCTGCCCGAGGACATCAAGAACACCTACGACCGGCTCGGCATCCCGGAGGCGGAGAAGCAGCGCCTGGTCGCGGGCGTCGCCGCCCAGTACGAGTCCGAGGTCGTCTACCACCAGATCCGCGAGGACCTGGAGGAGCAGGGCGTCATCTTCCTGGACACCGACACCGGGCTGCGCGAGCACCCGGAGCTGTTCAAGGAATACTTCGGCTCGGTCATCCCGACCGGCGACAACAAGTTCTCCGCGCTGAACACCGCGGTGTGGTCGGGCGGCTCGTTCATCTACGTCCCGCCGGGCGTGCACGTGGAGATCCCGCTCCAGGCCTACTTCCGGATCAACACCGAGAACATGGGCCAGTTCGAGCGCACGCTGATCATCGCCGACGAGGGCTCCTACGTGCACTACGTCGAGGGCTGTACGGCGCCGATCTACAAGTCGGACTCGCTGCACTCGGCCGTGGTCGAGATCGTGGTCAAGAAGAACGCCCGGGTGCGCTACACGACCATCCAGAACTGGTCGAACAACGTGTACAACCTGGTGACCAAGCGCGCGGTGGCCCACGAGGGCGCCACGATGGAGTGGATCGACGGCAACATCGGTTCCAAGGTCACCATGAAGTACCCGGCCGTGTGGCTGCTCGGCGAGCACGCCAAGGGCGAGACGTTGTCGATCGCCTTCGCGGGCGAGGGCCAGCACCAGGACGCGGGTTCGAAGATGGTGCACTGCGCCCCGAACACCTCGTCCAACATCGTGTCCAAGTCGGTGGCGCGCGGCGGTGGCCGCACCTCCTACCGCGGCCTCGTGCAGATCGAGGAGGGCGCGCACGGCTCGACCTCGTCGGTCAAGTGCGACGCGCTGCTCGTGGACACGATCAGCCGCTCGGACACCTACCCGTACGTCGACGTCCGCGAGGACGACGTGTCGATGGGTCACGAGGCGACCGTCTCGAAGATCTCCGACGACCAGCTGTTCTACCTCATGAGCCGCGGCATGACCGAGGACGAGGCCATGGCGATGATCGTGCGCGGGTTCGTCGAGCCCATCGCGCGCGAACTGCCCATGGAGTACGCCCTCGAGTTGAACCGCCTGATCGAGCTTCAGATGGAAGGGGCTGTGGGCTAGTCCATGGCTGCGAACACCAACACTCCCGGTAGCACCACCGCCGGATCGATCGCCGTGCGCGAGGCCGGGGCCGAGAACGTGCTCGCCGGCCCCGGCACCGGCCGCTCGGTCGCCCAGCCCGCCGACGCCCGCCAGGTCGCCGCCGCGTCCTACGACGTGGCCGACTTCGCCGTGCCGACCGGCCGCGAGGAGGACTGGCGGTTCACCCCGCTGGCCCGCCTGCGCGGTCTGCACGACGGCACCGCGGCCGCGGCCGAGCGCGGCGAGGTCACCGTCTCGGTGACCGCCCCCGAGGGCGTCACCGTCGAGACGGTCGACCGCTCCGACGCGCGCATCGGTCGGGCCGGCAAACCCGTCGACCGGGTCGCGGCCCAGGCGTACAGCTCGTTCGAGAAGGCCACCCTCGTCGTGGTCGGCAAGGACACGCAGCTCGCCGAGCCGATCGTGATCGACCTGCGCGGCGCCGGCGGCACCGCGTTCGGGCACGTCGCGATCGAGGTCCAGCGGTTCGCCGAGGCGACCGTGGTGCTCGACCACTCCGGCTCCACGACCTACGCGCAAAACGTCGAGTTCATCGTCGGCGACGGCGCGAAGCTCAAGGTCGTCTCGATCCAGGACTGGGACGCCGAGTCGGTGCACGTGGGCGCGCACCTGGCCCGGGTGGGCCGGGACGCGTCCTTCACCTCCGTGGTGGTCACCCTCGGCGGCGACCTGGTCCGGCTCTTCCCGCGCGTGGTCTACGACGCCCCGGGCGGCGACGCCGAGCTGTACGGCGTGTACTTCGCCGACGCCGGCCAGCACCTCGAACACCGCCTGTTCGTCGACCACGACGTGCCGCAGTGCCGCAGCCTGGTCACCTACAAGGGGGCCCTGCAGGGCGCCGACGCGCACACCGTGTGGATCGGCGACGTGCTGATCCGCGCCGCGGCCGAGGGCACCGACACCTACGAGCTGAACCGCAACCTGGTGCTCACCGACGGCGCCCGCGCCGACTCGGTGCCCAACCTGGAGATCGAGACCGGCGAGATCGCCGGCGCCGGACACGCCAGCGCGACCGGCCGCTTCGACGACGAGCAGCTGTTCTACCTCCAGTCGCGCGGCATCCCGGCCGACGAGGCCCGCCGCCTGGTGGTGCGCGGCTTCTTCGCCGAGGTGATCGCCCGGGTCGGCATCGCCGACCTCCAGGAGCGGCTGATGAAGCAGATCGAGGCCCGCCTCGAGGGCGGCGCCCGATGAGCTACCTGAAGGCGTGTGCCGAGGGCGACCTGCACGAGGACACACCGCTGCGCGTCGTGCTCGACGACGTCCCGGTGACCCTCGTGCGCACCGAGGGCGACGTGTACGCGATCAACGACGTGTGCTCGCACGCCAACGTCTCGCTGTCCGAGGGCGAGGTCGAGGACTGCGCGATCGAGTGCTGGCTGCACGGCTCGCGCTTCGACCTGCGCACCGGTCGCCCCTCGGGCCCCCCGGCGAACCTGCCGGTCCCCGTATACCCCGTGAAGATCGACGGCGGCGCCGTCTACGTCGAAGTGAACCAGGAGTCCTGAGTCCGTTATGGCAACGCTTGAGATCCGCGACCTGCACGTCAGTGTGGACGCCGAGAACGGTCCGCGCGAGATCCTGCGCGGCGTCGACCTGACCGTGAAGCAGGGCGAGACCCACGCCATCATGGGCCCCAACGGCTCCGGCAAGTCGACGCTGGCGTACTCGGTCGCGGGACACCCGAAGTACCGCGTCACCGGCGGCAGTGTGCTGCTCGACGGCGCGGACGTGCTGTCCATGACCGTCGACGAGCGGGCCCGCGCCGGCCTGTTCCTGGCCATGCAGTACCCCGTCGAGGTCGCCGGCGTCTCGGTGTCCAACTTCCTGCGCACCGCCGCCACCGCCACCCGCGGCGAGGCCCCCAAGCTGCGGCTGTGGATCAAGGAGGTCAAGGAGGCCATGGAGCGCCTCCAGATGGACCCCTCCTTCGCCGAGCGCAACGTCAACGAGGGCTTCTCCGGCGGCGAGAAGAAGCGCCACGAGATCCTGCAACTGGAACTGCTGCGGCCGAAGATCGCGATCCTCGACGAGACCGACTCCGGTCTGGACGTCGACGCGCTGCGCGTGGTCTCCGAGGGCGTCAACCGCGTGCAGGCCACCGGGCAGATCGGCACCCTGCTGATCACCCACTACACCCGCATCCTGAAGTACATCAAGCCCGACCACGTGCATGTCTTCGCGGGCGGCCGGATCGTCGAGTCCGGCGGTGCCGAGCTCGCCGACAAGCTGGAGGACGAGGGCTACGAGGCGTACACCGGCAAGGGGGAGTCTGCATGACACTGCACCTGCCGGGGCTGCTCGACACGGACACGATCCGCAAGGATTTCCCGATCCTCGAACGGCTCCTGCACGACGACCGACCGCTCGTCTACCTCGACAACGCGGCGACGTCGCAGACCCCGCGTCAGGTGATCGACGCCATGACGCACTACTACGCGAGCAGCAACGCGAACGTGCACCGCGGCGTGCACGTGCTGGCCGAGGAGGCCACCGCGCTGTACGAGGGCGCGCGGGACAAGGTCGCGGCGTTCATCAACGCGCCCAGCCGGGACGAGATCGTCTTCACCAAGAACTCCTCCGAGGCGATCAACCTCGTCGCCAACATGCTGACCTGGGCGGACGAGCCGTTCAAGGTCGGTGTGGGCGCCGACGTGGTGATCACCGAGATGGAGCACCACTCGAACATCGTGCCGTGGCAGCTGCTCGCGCAGCGCACCGGCGCCCAGCTCAAGTGGTTCGGGCTCACCGACGACGGCCGGCTCGACCTGTCGAACATCGAGCAGGTGATCACCGAGGAGACCAAGGTCGTCTCGGTGGTGCACACCTCGAACATCCTCGGCACGGTCAACGACCTGGATCCGATCGTGCGCCGCGCGCACGACGTCGGCGCCCTGGTCGTGGTCGACGCGTCGCAGGCCGCGCCGCACATGGTGCTCGACGTACAGGCGCTCGGCGCCGACTTCGTCGCGTTCACCGGCCACAAGATGTGCGGCCCGACCGGGATCGGCGTGTTGTGGGGCCGGCTCGGTCTGCTGGAGGAGCTGCCGCCGTTCCTGGGCGGTGGCGAGATGATCGAGACCGTGACGATGAGCGCGTCCACGTACGCGCCCGCGCCGCACAAGTTCGAGGCCGGCACACCGCCGATCGCGGAGGCGGTCGGGCTCGGTGCGGCCATCGACTACCTGTCGGCGATCGGCATGGACCGGATCGCCGCGCACGAGCACGCGCTCACGGGATACGCGGTCGACGCGCTGAACAGCGTCGAGGGGCTGAAGATCATCGGCCCGGCCGACAACGTGGCGCGCGCGGCGGCGATCTCCTTCACCTTCGGCGACATCCACCCGCACGACGTGGGCCAGGTGCTCGACGAACAGGGCATCGCGGTCCGGGTGGGGCACCACTGCGCCCGTCCGGTCTGCCTGCGCTACGGCGTGCCGGCGACCACCCGCGCCTCGTTCTACCTGTACTCCACGCCGGCCGAGGTCGACGCGCTCGTGGCCGGGCTGGAACATGTCCGACAGTTTTTCGGTTAGTACGGGTTCGGCGGAGCAGGGGCGGGAGGCGAAGAGATGAAGCTCGACGGGATGTATCAGGAAATCATCCTGGATCACTACCGGCACCCCCACAACAAGGGGTTGCGGGATCCGTTCGACACCCAGGTCCACCACGTCAACCCGACCTGTGGGGACGAGGTCACGCTGCGCGTGAAGCTGGACGGCGAGAAGGTGCTCGACGTCAGCTACGAGGGCCAGGGCTGTTCGATCAGCCAGGCCAGCGCGTCGGTGATGACCGACCTGGTGATCGGGCACACGATCGAGGACGCGATGCACGCCGGGGACGAGTTCCTGGCGCTGATGCAGTCCAAGGGCCAGGGCGAGCCGGACGAGGACGTGCTGGAGGACGCCGTGGCGTTCGTCGGCGTCAGCAAGTATCCGGCGCGGGTGAAGTGCGCGCTCCTGGGGTGGATGGCCTTCAAGGACGCCACGGCGCAGGCGCTGCAGACGACGGAAGGGCAGAAATGACCGAGGCTCAGGCGGCCGGTGTGGCCACGCCGGAGGACGTCACCGAGGCGATGTACGACGTCGTCGACCCCGAGCTCGGGATCAACGTGGTCGATCTGGGGCTGGTGTACGGCGTGCATGTCGACGACGCGAACATCGCCACGATCGACATGACGTTGACCAGTGCGGCCTGTCCGCTCACGGATGTGATCGAGGATCAGACGCGGACCGCTACGGAGGGGATTGTGGCGGATATGCGGATCAACTGGGTCTGGATGCCGCCGTGGGGGCCGGACAAGATCACCGATGACGGGCGTGAGCAGTTGCGCGCGTTGGGGTTCAACCTGTAGCTCCTGGGCCGCTGGGCCCTTTTGGCCTCAAACGCCGGCCGGGCTGGTTGTGGTTGGGCCGGCCTGTGGATGAGGTGGCCTCAAGCGCCGGCCGGGCTGGGGCCTGCCGGCTTGGGGTTTTGGCCGGCGTTGGGTGTTGGTTGGCTGAGGTGGCCTCAAACGCCGGCCGGGCTGATTGGCCTCAAGCGCCGGCCGGGCTGATTGGCGCCGGCCGGGCTGTTTGGCTTTGGGCGTCGGCTGGGGTGGGTTTTCGGCTTTGGGTTTTGGCTGGTGTTGGGTGTGGGGTGGCGCCGGGCGGGCCTTTTGGGTTCGGCCGGCGCCGTTTGGGTTATGGGCGGGGTTGGGAGACGCCCAGGAGTTCGAGGATGTCTGTGTCGCCTCGTTGTTGCAGGTGGTGCAGGACGGCCTTGAGGTCGATGGCTGGGTCGAGGCCGATTCTGGCGCCCAGGAGTTCGGGGAGGTTCACCTGCTCCGGGACCGGGTCTACGCCGGTGTGGCGTAGGGCTCTTGCCCAGCGGGGGAGGCGGACCGTGGCGTCGCCGCGGACCAGGCGGGCCTCCAGGCGGCCCTGGTGGATCGACGAGATGAAGACCATGTCGCCTTCGTGTGCGGACAGGCCGGCCAGGATCGCGCGCAGGGACACCAGGTAGGGCGTGTCGGACCAGCGCAGTGCGGCGGGGCCGTGGCCGTGGTGCAGCCGGACCTGGCCGCCCGGGGTGACCCCGAGGGATTGGGCGAACGCCGCCGGCAGCTTGACCGGCTCGCCTTCGAGCATCGCGGTGGACACGTCCACCCGGAACGCCCACGCGCCGGTGTCCTCGCGGAAGCAGCCCGCGGTCCGGGACGGATCGCCGATCGGCGCCGACCGCCCCTTCTGGGCCGGCCGCTCCAGGGTGTCCGCCGAGCGGGACAACACCTGGCCGTTCTCCACCTGGAAGCCCTCCAGGCGGGCGATCCAGGCGGCCTGGAGCGGCGGGCGGATGCCCATCGCGGTCAGGTCCCGCTCCAGCGCGGCCAGCGGCACCGGGCCTCGGGCGCAGGCCGCGTCCAGGGTGGCCTGGGTACGGTCGGACAACTCGCCCAGCGGCGCGCTCGACAACCAGCCGTCGACCGAGGTGTGCAGGCCGAGCAGGCCGCGCAGGACCTGCCAGACCTGGATCTCCAGACCCGGCACGGTCTCGGTGTGCTTGGGGTGCAGCGTGCGCAGTTCGGACACCGTGGTCAGGACGCCGAGCCGGTCCCGGACGAAGCTCAGGTGCACCCGGACCGGCGCGCCGTCGGAGCGGCCGATGCGCTCGTCCAGGTTGCGCCGCAGGTCCCGCTCCAGGATCTTGACCTCGGCCGGCGAGGTGCCGAACTCGGCGGCCAGCGAATCCAGTTCGCGGGGTTCGTCGGTGAACAGCCGGTCCCGGGCGAGTACCCGGCGGCGCGGCTCGCTCGCCGGGAACCAGGTCGCCAGGACGATGACGAGGTCGCCACCGCCGGGCTCGCCGGCGCGCGACTGCGGCCGGTCGACGAGCATCGTGACGTCCTCGGCGGGCGCGGCCGGCAGCGTGCCGGGCACCATCTCGACGGTGGCCTCGGGGTCGGCCGCCTTCGCCTTCGTCCCCCGGTTGGTGTGCGGTACGGCGGACGGGTCCGGCGGCGCGGGCACGGACGGTACCTCCGCTGCGGGCGTCGGCGCGGAACGCGGCGGGTGGCTCGGTCGGGGCGGGATGCGCAGGCCCTCGGGGGTGCGCGGCGGGACCTCGCCGAACGCGTCCCGGCCGCCCTCCTCGTTCGGGTCGGCGCTCTCGGCGCTCTCGGCGCGCGACTCGGATCGGGTCGGCGGGGCCGTGCGCTTGCCCTTGCGGGTGAGTGCGGGGATCGGGACGTCGGCGACGGTCATCGGCGGCGTCTCGCCGAACGCGTCCACGCCGGGCGCCTCGTCGATCGTGGGCTCCTCCGCCGGCGGGACCGGGTGCGGCCGACGGTCCTCGGAGGTGTCCGTGGTGCGGATCTTCGGCACCGGCCTGGCGCCGGTCCGGGCGGCGGGCTCGGCGGCGGGCGCGTCGAGGTGGTGGGCGGCGACCTCGGGGAGGGGCTCCGTGCGGGCCTCGGCGGCCGACGTGCGCTCGGGGCGGGGCGCCGCGACGGAGGGCAGGCTCGCCCGGGTGGTCGGCGGGACCTCCCCGTAGGCGTCCCGGCCCGAGTCGGACGCATCGTCGTCGGAGTCGGCGGCATCGGCATCCGCTTCGGGCGCCTCGGCGGCGGCCGGCTCCGGCTCGGTCGCGACGGGGGCCGGCGGCAGTGCCAGCGACGCGCGCAGCCCGGACGGCACCTGCGTGAGCAGCGCGGTCAACGCGCTCCGCACCTCGTCCGTGGCGTCCTCCAGGCCGACCACGGCCGCGGTCTCCAGGGTGACCTGTGCGAGCTGCGCCATCAGCGGTACGTCCGGCGCCTGTTCGGCCAGCCAGCGCACCACGGTGCCCAGTTCGGCGGTCAACGGCTCGGGCAGCTTGACCGGACGCAGTTCCTCGTCGTCCAGGTCGCCCCACTCGTCCGGGTTGTCCCAGTCGCCGTCCTCCGGGGCGGGCGGGATCACGGTCGCCGCGGCGGGCGCCGGCTCCGGCTCGGGTTCCGGCTCGGCCTCGGGCTCCGGGTCGGCGGCCGGCTCGGGCATCGCCGCCGGGCTCGCCGCCATGCCGGACGCGTCGAACAGCGCGTCCACGTCGACCGATTCGTCGTCCTGCGGCAGCAGTCCCAGGACCTCCTCGAACAGCCGGGCCACCAGCGGCCGCACGGTCGAGGTGCCGATCTGGGTCCAGTCGCCGACCTCGCGCACCGTCGTGGTGAGCAGGTCCGCCCAGTCGGGGGTGCGCACCATCACGTTCGTCCGCGCGCCGTCGGGCCACTGGGACAGCCGGAAGCCGTTACGCGCCAACCAGGCCCCGGGCAGCAGGTCGCCCAGGCGCAGGTGCCGCAGCTCGGTGTAGGCGAGATCGGCGAGCCGTCCCGGCAGTTCGTCCCGGCCGAAGGTGTCGGCGGCACGCACCACCGGCACGCTCATCCACCACGCCGCGGGCAGATCGTCGTGCTCGAGGTAGTCGGCGACGAGTTCGGGCGCGACGAAGCGCAGGGCGGGTACGAAATCGGCCAGAGTGGCCTGGAGCCGGGGCTGCATGCAGGTCCTCCGTGACGCGGTCGGTAACCCCGACGTTAGTACCCCGGCCGGAAAGGTTCACCGGCTCCGGTGTGCGGTGTGGTGCGTGATGCGGCGCCTCGCCGCACCTCGCACCGGGAGCCGGTGGAACTCTCCGGTCGCGATCCCGACGGTCGGGTGGCGAGCCGGCACCGGGGGGTCCCGGGTCGTTGCCGTCTGTTTGCGGGACGAAACGGCGGTTCGGTTGGTTCCCCGAGCCGGGGTTCGAGCCGTGCGACGAGGGTCACGCGACGAGTTCGAGCCGGTGGCCCGGGGCGGCTGTCGTCGGGGATCGCTACCCCGCCGGCCCGGCCGGGAACCGCCCCTCGGGCATCGGGCGACGCCTTCCACCACCGTGTGCGCCGATCGAGCGCCGCCCGTGCGTCCATCGCCGGCCCGCGCCACGTTTCACCAGGGGGAAAGAAGTCGATCTCACCAACAGCGGAGACAAGGACGGCTAGTTTGGACAAAGGTCGCCGATGCCTCCGGCCGCCTCATCCGCGCCACCAGGGGAGACAGGGGGAGACGTGGGCGAAATCGCATCATCGCCGCGATTCGGGGAGTCTCCGGCCGGCCCGCTGTTGTTGTCGCTGCGTCTGTCGGCCACCGTCGAGGCCGTACCTCGCGCCCGACACGCGCTACGCGCGGTGCTGGCGGAGCGGGTTCCGCGCGCGCCCGTGGACACCCTCGAACTGCTGCTCTCCGAACTGGTGACCAACGCGGTCCAGCACTCGACGCGGGGGCGTACGGTCGCGGTCGCCGTGCTGCGTCGGGAGAACTCGATCCGGCTCGCGGTGGTGGACGACGACACGGCGCTTCCCGAAGCGGGGGGCGCGGTGGACCTGCTGGACGAGCATGGTCGCGGGTTGTTGCTCGTGGAGGCGATGGCCGAGGAGTGGGGGAGCTATCCGGTGCCGGATGGCAAGGTCGTGTGGTGTGACGTGAAGACGGTGGAGTGAGTCGGCTTCGGGTCGGGCGGTCTGGCGGTTGGGCGGGCGGTCGGTTTGTCGGCTGGGCGGTTGGGCGGTTGGGCGAAGGTGGGCGAGGGCGTACCCGGGTGTGGGTGGGTCGAACCAATAAGTGCAAAAAATGGCGCAATTGGCGTCTGCCGTGCACCCTGGCAGGAACGATTTCGGTCGCCTGTACACGTGTGCAAGGAGGATCCGTTGCGCGAACAGACCATCGGGGAACACCTCGACCGACTGGCCAGTCCCGACGTCCGGGTACGAGGGGCTGCCGCCGCGCTCCAGGCCGCGCAGGCCGCCGCGCTCGTCGAGCGGGCCGCGGCACTTGCCCTGCACACCACCGACGCCGAGGAGACGATGCGGGCGGCGCGGGCCGAGGCGGGGCGGATGCGGGAGCGGGCCATGCGCACGGGCCATGCGGCGCGGGAGGTTTCGGATCGGTCTGGGTCGGGGGTGGATTCCGCCGAAGTGCCTTTGCGGGTCGCGGCGTTGGCGGCGGATGTGATCGGGCTCGCGGGTACGGTGCGGGATGGGGCGGATGACGATGTGCTTCCGTATCTGGCTGCGGCTGCGGCCAGTGCGCGGGCTGCGCTCGAGGCTTCCGCCGCTTGGGTTTCGTTGCTTGGTGCCGATGGCGGGGGGCGGGATGTGCGGGTTCGGATGGAGCGGCATCTTTCGGCTGTCGCCGACGCGGAGGAGATCGTGGATCGGGCTCGGGCTGCGGCCTGAGGTTGGCCTCAAACGCCGGCCGGGCTGCTGAGGTTGGCCTCAAGCGTCAGTTGGGCTGAGGTGTGTTTGGCCGGCGCCGGGCTTTGGTTGGGTTGGGGTGGCCTCAAGCGCCGGCCGGGCTGATGTGTTCGGCCGGCGCCGGGCTTTGGTTGGGTTGGGGTGGCCTCAAGCGCCGGCCGGGCTGATGTGTTCGGCCGGCGCCGGGCTTTGGTTGGGTTGGGGTGGCCTCAAGCGCCGGCCGGGCTGATGTGTTCGGCCGGCGCCGGGCTTTGGTCGAGTTGAGGTGGCCTCAAGCGCTGGCCGGGCTGATGAGCGTTTGGCTGATGCCGGGGGTTGGTTGGGTTGGCGTCAAGCGCCGGCTGGGCTCCTGAGTTTGGCCTCAAGCGCCGGCCGGGCTGATGAGCGTTTGGCTGATGCCGGGGGTTGGTTGGGTTGGCGTCAAGCGGCGGCTGGGCTGAGGTGTGTGTGGCCGGCGTTGGTTGAGGTGGGGTGGCCTCGAGCGCCGGTCGGGCTGGAGTGTGTTCGGCTGGCGTTGGGCTTTGGCTGGGTTGGGGTGGTCTCAAGTGCCGGTCGGGCTGAGGTGTGTTGGGCTTGGCCGGCTTTGGTTAGGTGCGGCTGGTGAAGGTGTCGCATTTGGTGGGGTCGCCTGTGGTGTAGCCGGTTTGGAACCACTGTTGGCGTTGGGCTGCCGAGCCGTGGGTCCAGGTTTCCGGGGTTACTCGGCCCTGGAATTGCTGTTGGATGCGGTCGTCGCCTACCGCTGCCGCTGCGTCGAGGCCGTCGGCGATGTCCTGGGGGGTGAGGTTGGTGATCAGGGCTCCCGGGGGTGTGGTCGCGTGTTGGGCCCAGACGCCGGCGTAGCAGTCGGCCTGGAGTTCGAGGCGGACCGAGCCGCTCTGCGGGCCCTGGCGGTCGTTGCCGACCCTGGCCATCTGGCCGGTGAGGTCCTGGATGTGGTGGCCGTACTCGTGGGCCAGCACGTACGCCTCGGCGAACGGCCCGCCCCTGGCGCCGAATTTGGTGCGCAGCTCGTTGAAGAAGCCCAGGTCGATGTAGACCCTGCGGTCGCCGGGACAGTAGAAGGGGCCCACCGCCGAGGTGGCGCCGCCGCACGCGGTCGAGGTGCTGCCGGTGAAGAACCGGGTCGGCGCCGGCTTGTACGTCGCGCCCCGACGCCGGTACTCGTCCGTCCAGTACGCCTGCACGCTGTTCACGACCCCGACGATCCGGCAGTCGTCGCGCGCGTTGGCGTCGGTGCCCTTGCGGCACGAGTCCTGGAGCGCGCGATTGTCCGCCGGGACGGCGTTGCCCCCACCCCCGCCGCCGTCGCTCAGGCCGAGCTGGTTCGGGCTCAGGCCGAAGATCAGGCCGAGGACCACGGCGATCAGGCCCGCCGCGCCGCCGCCCACCGCGAGGCCGGGACGACGCAGCCCGCCGCCGCCCCCCGAGCCGCGCTCGTCCTCGATCTGGGACGTGTCCAGATCCGCATCGTCGTCGAACTGCATCGTGCGACCGCCAAGGCAACAGGGAATAGACGTCGGGTGACGGATATCCCTTTTCGCGGGTTTTATCGCGCCCGTCGTCTTCGCGCCGGGAGGATGCCCGGAAATTCGTTCCGACGGCTCCCGTAGACTCGTGGGCATGGTCGGTTTCCCTGGATATCCCCGCGAGCGGCCTTAGCGCGGTGCGGCTTCCCAGCGAGCCCCGCACGATCGTCCGTCTTCGTCAGTCCCCGACCGGGAGCCCAGTCCTTCATGATCAACGCAACCAACGTCGAACTGCGGGCCGGCGCCCGCATCCTCCTCGAGCCGGCCTCCTTCCGGGTCGCGGCCGGCGACCGGATCGGCCTGGTCGGCCGCAACGGTGCCGGCAAGACCACGCTCACCAAGACGCTGGCCGGGGAGACCCAGCCCGCGGCCGGGACCATCACCCGCACCGGCGAGGTCGGCTACCTGCCGCAGGACCCGCGCACCGGCGACCTGGACGTGCTGGCCCGGGACCGGATCCTGTCCGCGCGCGGCCTGGACGTCGCGCTCTCCGGGATGCGCGAGACCGAGGGCCTGATGGCCAGCGCCAGCGGCGAGACCGCGGCCAAGGCGATGCGCCGGTATTCGCGCCTGGAGACCGAGTTCCTGACCAAGGGCGGCTACGCGGCCGAGGCCGAGGCGGCCACCATCGCGGCCAGCCTCGGGCTGCCGGACCGGATCCTGGGCCAGGAGCTGCATACGCTCTCCGGTGGCCAGCGGCGCCGGGTCGAACTGGCCCGGATCCTGTTCTCCGACGCCGACACGCTGCTCCTCGACGAGCCCACCAACCACCTCGACGCCGACTCGATCGGTTGGCTGCGCGACTTCCTCAAGACGTACAAGGGCGGGTTCATCGTGATCAGCCACGATGTCGGCCTGATGGAGGCGTGCGTCAACAAGGTGTTCTACCTGGACGCCAACCGAACCACGATCGACATCTACAACGTCGGCTGGAACGCCTACAAGGTCCAGCGCGAGACCGACGAGCGCCGCCGCAAGCGCGAGCGGGCCAACGCCGAGAAGAAGGCCGACCAACTCTTCTCGCAGGCCGACAAGATGCGCGCCAAGGCGACCAAGACGGTGGCCGCGCAGAACATGGCCCGCCGGGCCGAGAAGCTGCTCTCCGGCCTGGAGAGCGAGCGCAAGTCGGACAAGGTCGCCAAGCTGCGCTTCCCCAAGCCCGCCCCCTGCGGCAAGACCCCGCTGATGGCGACCGGGCTGTCCAAGTCGTACGGCTCGCTGGAGATCTTCACCGACGTCGACCTGGCCATCGACAAGGGCTCGCGCGTGGTCATCCTGGGTCTCAACGGCGCGGGCAAGACCACGCTGCTTCGGCTGCTCGGCGGCGTCGAGGACCCGGACACCGGCAAGGTCGAGCCGGGCCACGGCCTGCAACTCGGTTACTACGCACAGGAACACGAGACGCTGGACCCGGAGCGCACGGTCCTGGAGAACATGCGCTCGTCCTCGCCCGACCTCGATCTGGTC
This sequence comes from Embleya australiensis, assembly GCF_051903075.1. Classification (NCBI taxonomy): domain Bacteria; kingdom Bacillati; phylum Actinomycetota; class Actinomycetes; order Kitasatosporales; family Streptomycetaceae; genus Embleya; species Embleya australiensis. The sequence continues at coordinate 1,951,283 of NZ_CP182422.1, read as the reverse complement.
GAGGTGCGCAAGGTGCTCGGCTCCTTCCTGTTCTCCGGCGACGACGTGGACAAGCCGGCCGGTGTGCTCTCCGGTGGCGAGAAGACCCGGCTCGCGCTCGCGACGCTCGTGGTCTCGAAGGCCAATGTGCTGCTCCTGGACGAGCCGACCAACAACCTCGACCCCGCCAGCCGCGCCGAGGTGCTGGACGCGCTGCGCACGTACGAGGGCGCCGTGGTGCTCGTCACCCACGACGAGGGCGCGGTGGAGGCGTTGCAGCCGGAGCGGATCATCCTGCTCCCGGACGGCGTCGAGGACCTGTGGAGCGAGGACTACGCCGACCTGGTCGCGCTCGCCTGACCATCCGGGCGGTGCGCCTCAGCTTCCGGGCGAGGCGGCCCGGGAGCCCCGAACGACCGACACCCCGTCGGGTTGCCTTCCTCGGCAACCCGGCGGGGTGATCGCTTTCGTCCCCCCGACAGGTTTTCCCCACGAAACCCTCACAAGGGGAAGCCATCCTTCCGGTCCGTACGTGACGCCGGTCACGAGGCTCGACGGCGACACAGAGCAAGGTCGCGAATCTCATGGGTGACCAGCGCCTTTGTCGGCGGACACAGGATTCGGTCAAGCATTCGGCAAAGGAAGGCGTGATTCCGCTCGGGTGATCTTTGTGTGCAAGAGGCCACGCGCCGCGATGATCAAGCCATCGGGCCTGGTGGAATCACTGGCCTTGCCATGCCCCAGGGGTGATCATGGGATTCCAGAGCGCACTTCCTATGAGGAGGCACGTGTGGCCGAGACTCTGAAGAAGGGCAGCCGGGTGACCGGTGCCGCGCGCGAGCAGCTCGCGGCTGACCTCAAGAAGAAGTACGACTCCGGTGCCAGCATCCGCGCCCTCGCGGAGGAGACGGGCCGTTCCTACGGCTTCGTGCACCGGATGCTCAGCGAGTCGGGAGTGACCCTCCGCGGCAGGGGTGGGGCAACACGGGGCAAGGCCAAGAGCGCCGCGTCGTCCTCGGCCTGAGACCGAGTCCCGGGGCAGTACGGCACCATCCGTCGAACGACCATGTGACCGACCGGTAACGTCGGACACGTGGTCGTTTGCCGGAAGCGACCCGAACACGGGAGGGACCGTGGACGTGGGCGCGAATCAGCTCGGCTCGAACGACGACACGAGTGGCAACACGAGTGGCAACACGAGTGACAACAGGGGCGGCACGGACAACAGCGGTCGCGGGGTCGGCGGTGCCGACAGCGCGGCAGGGCAGGGCCTTTCGGTCGTGATCGAAGGTACGTTCGCGGTGGTGAGCCTCACCAACCCCGATCGGCGCAACGCGCAGACTCCCGCGCTCTGGCGCGCGCTCGCCGCGGTCGGCCGCGACCTGCCCGGTGATGTCCGGGCCGTGCTGTTGCGCGCGGAGGGCGTCTCGTTCTCCGCGGGCCTGGATCGACGGATGTTCCCGGGTGGCGGGGGCATCCCGGGGGAATCGGACCTCGTCACGCTGGCCGGGGCGAGCGACGACGAACTCGACGCCACCATCGCCTCGTTCCAGGAGGCGTTCACCTGGTGGCGACGCCCGGACCTGATCACGGTAGCCGCTGTGCAGGGGCATGCCGTGGGGGCCGGGTTCCAACTGGCGCTGGCCTGCGACCTGCGGGTGTGCGCCGACGACGCGCGGTTCTCGATGCGCGAGACCGCGCTCGGCTTGGTCCCGGACCTGGCCGGGACGAAGCCGCTGACCGACCTGGTCGGCTATGCCCGGGCCCTGGAGATCTGCGTCACGGGCCGCTGGGTGGGGGCCGATGAGGCGGTCTCGATGGGACTGGCCACCCTCGCGGTGCCGCGCGAGGAGTTGGACGGTGCCGCACGCGACCTGATCGCGGCACTCCTCGCCGCACCGCGCGACGCGGTGATCGAGACGAAAGCCCTGCTCGCGGGCGCCGCGACGCGTGGCTACGACGAACAGCGCGCCGCCGAACGCGCCGCACAGGCCCGCCGCCTGCGGGACCTCGCGGGGGCGGGGGAGTAGGCCCGGCCGGCGGACCCCGATCGGTCGCGTCGTCCGGCGCCGCGGGCTCGTCGCGCCGGAGGAACGGGCCCGATGCACCTCGCGGCTGCTTTCCGGCGCGCCGGCGCACCGCGCCGGGTGGCGCGACCCGCTCCATCGGGGCCCGCCGGGCCCGATTCGGTGAGACGCGCGTCACACGCACCGCCGCCGGTGATCGACGCCCCGACGCGGGCCCGGGACTAAGCCGGCCCGTGTCGGTGTTCCCGTGTACGAAGTACTGAGGTTGACTCAGGAATTTGTTCGAGCATTCGGCTCGGGCAGGCGACACGTACGGGATGTACGGGGAACGAGGCGGGATGAGTGGCGGCGGCCCGATGGGGATGAACCTGCGCTCCTACACGCGCGACGCGTCCGTGGTGGAGCGAAAACTCGCGCCCGGCACGGTGCGCCGGGTGGGCGAGTTCGCGAAACCGTTCGCGCGGCAGATCACCGCGTACCTGGTCCTGGTGGTGATCGGCGCGGTGTTGACCATCGTGCCGCCGCTGCTCGCGCAGCGGATCGTGGACGAGGGTGTACTGAAGGGCGACGGTCACCTGGTGACCGTGCTCGCGATCGTGGTGGCGGGCGTCGCGCTGCTCGCCGCCGGGTTCGGCCTGGCCGAGCGGTGGTACTCGGCGCGGATCGGCGAGGGTTCGATCTACGCGCTGCGCAGCAAGGTGTTCGCGCACGTGCAGCGCCAGCCGATCGCGTTCTTCACCCGGACCCAGACCGGCGCGCTGATCTCGCGCCTGAACAACGACGTGCTGTCCGCGCAGCGCGCGTTCACCTCGACCCTGGCGGGCGTGGTGTCCAATCTGGTCAGCCTGGTCCTGGTGGCCGGGACGATGTTCTACCTCGCCTGGCAGATCACCCTGGTCTCGCTGGTACTGCTGCCGCTGTTCCTGCTGCCGGCCAAGTGGATCGGCCGCCGGTTGCAGGCGATGACCCGCGAACAGATGCAGTTGAACGCGGAGATGTCGACGGTGATGACCGAGCGGTTCAACGTCTCCGGCGCGACGCTGGCCAAGATCTTCGGCCGGCCCGAGGAGGAGGACGCGCTGTTCTCCGGGCGGGCCGCGCGGGTGCGCGACATCGGCATCCGGATCGCGTTGGTGAACCGGGTGTTCGCCACCGCGCTCACCCTGGTCGCCTCGCTCGCGACCGCGCTGGTGTACCTGATCGGCGGGCATCTCGCGGTGGACGGTCGGCTCACCGTGGGCACCCTGGTCGCGCTCACCGTGCTGCTCGGCCGGTTGTACGGGCCGCTGACCGCGCTGGCCAACGTGCGGGTGGACGTGATGACCGCGCTGGTCAGCTTCGAGCGGGTCTTCGAAGTCCTCGACCTGCCCGCGATGATCGCCGACAAGCCGGACGCGAAGCCGCTGCCGGCGGACGCGGCCACGGTGGAGTTCGACGCGGTCGGCTTCGCCTACCCGGGGGCCGACGAGGTCTCGCTGGCCTCGCTGGAGAGTGTCGCGGTGCTCGATCGGCGGCGCTCCGAACCGGTGTTGCACGACGTGTCGTTCCGGGCCGAGCCGGGTCAGCTGGTGGCCCTGGTCGGACCGTCGGGCGCGGGCAAGACCACGATCACCTCGCTGGTCGGCCGGCTCTACGACGCGACCGAGGGAACGGTACGGATCGGCGGACACGACGTGCGCGACGTCACCCTGGCCTCGGTGCGCGACACGGTCGGCGTGGTGACCCAGGACTCGCACATGTTCCACGACACGATCCGCGGCAACCTGCGCTACGCCAAGCCGGACGCGAGCGACGAGGAACTGTGGGCGGCGCTGCACGCGGCGAACATCGGCGACCTGGTCGAAGGGCTGCCGGACCGCCTGGAGACGGTGGTCGGCGAGCGCGGACACCGGTTGTCCGGCGGGGAGAAGCAGCGCCTGGCGATCGCCCGGCTGCTGCTCAAGTCGCCGCGTGTGGTGGTGCTCGACGAGGCCACCGCGCATCTGGACTCGGAGTCGGAGGCCGCCGTGCAGCGCGCGCTGGCCACCGCCCTGGTCGGCCGTACCGCGCTGGTGATCGCCCACCGCCTGTCCACCGTGCGCGACGCGGACCTGATCCTGGTGGTGGACGACGGCCGGATCGCCGAACGCGGCACGCACGCCGAGCTGTTGGCCCGGGACGGTCTGTACGCGGATCTGTATCACCGCCAGTTCCGGGACCGGGAAGAAGATCCGATCGATTCCGCGGTGCTCGCGAGTTGACCGACCGCAGCCCGGGGCGCCGGGTAGTGTGGTGATATTCCAAATGGTTGGCAAGAGGGGCTTTCCGGGTGCGTGTTCTCGTCGCCGGCGGCGGCATAGGTGGTCTTGCTGTGGCACTCAGCCTGCACGACGCGGGCATCACCGAGGTGACGGTGATCGACGCGGCACTGAGAATCCGGCCCCTGGGGCTCGGGATCAGCCTCCTGCCCCACGCGGTGCGCGAACTCGCCGAACTCGACCTCTACCATCCGATCGCCAACCTGGGCGTGCCGCTGTCCGGGGTGGCCTTCCCCGACCGCCGCGCGACCCGGGTGGTACTGGCCCCGCGCGGACAGCGGGCGGGCTTCCTGTGGCCGCATCTGTCCGTGCACCGGGGCGAGTTGCAGGTCGCGCTGCTGCGCGCGGTGTATCAGCGGCTCGGCCGCGCGGCGGTGCGTACCGGGTCCCGGCTGACCGGGTTCGACCAGGACGACGACGGGGTGACCGCGTACTTCGTGGACGGCGAGGGTCGGCCCTGGCAGGAGCGGGCCGACGTGCTGGTCGGCGCGGACGGGATCAACTCGGCGACGCGCGCGACGTTGTTGCCGGACGAGAGCGCGCCGACCGCCCAGCCGCGCATCCTGATGCGCGGCACCACGCGCTGCGCGCCGTACGCCGACGGGCACACCATGATCATGACCGCGCACGGCGAGGCGCGGTTCATGGCGCACCCGATCAAGCCGATCGATCCGCGCGACGGGTACACGCTCACCAACTGGCTCGCGGAGCTGCCCGATCGGCAGTCGGCGGGCGAACTCGGCGACACCGGCTGGAACGGCCCGGCGGACCTGCGCCGGCTGGCCCGGGTCTTCCGCGGCTGGAGCATCGCCGGGGCCGACATCGGGGCCATGGTCAGGTCGCCCACCGAGGCGTCCGGCTATCCACTGGTGACCCGACCGCCGCTGGACCAGTGGTCGTTCGGCCGGGTCACCCTGCTGGGCGACGCGGCCCACCCGATGTATCCGTACGTGCTCGGCGGCGCGTCCGAGTCGATCGTCGACGCGCGGGTGCTGGCCCGCTCGCTGGGCTCGTACCGGGACCCGGTCGAGGCGCTGGAGATGTACGAGCGGGCCCGGCTGCCGCTGAACAAGTGGCTGCAACTGATCGGCCACGGCCGGGTGCCGCGCGCCGAGGACGCGACCGGGCCGCTGACCGCCGCCGAGGAGATCGGCGGCATCATCGGCGCCTACGGCCACCTGCCCGGACACGACCCGGCATCACTGAACGAGCGGCCGTCGTACGGCCTGGCGAAGGTCTGAGCGAGGGCCGGCTTCACACCCCCGCGTCGGTGACCAGGACGTGTACCACCACACGTTGCCGGCCCGTACGCTCGCGTACCTCCGCGGTGACCGCCGTGCGCACCGCGCGGGCCACGTCCAGGACGCGGTGGTCGGCCGCGGCGCGGAACTGCACGTCCACGTGCAGGACTCCGTCGAGCACGCGCGTGGTCACCCCCGGGACCCGGCCCGGGAGCAGGCCGCCCGAGACCTGGGCGACCGCGTCGAGCAGACCCGGTTGCAGGTCCACCACGCCGGGGACGGCCAGCGCCGCGCCGCCGGCGGTGGTCCGGGCCAGTACGGACATCTCGCGGGACGCGCGCTGCGCCGGCTGCCTCATCGGTTCCCCTCCCGAGCGTCGGCGGCCGGTTCCAGGCCCACCACGTCCACGTCCACCTTCGCCACTTCCAGCCCCAGTCGCTCCATCGCGGCCCGGCGCACCCGCTCGCGCAGCCGATCGGCCAGCGCGTGGATCGGCTCGCCGTACGGCACGCCGACCGACAACCGCACCGTCACCGGACCCGGCACCGCCGCCCCCGCCCGATTCTCGAACGGCCGGATCCGGCAACTGCGGGCCTGCACGCCGGGCTCGGCGTCGGCCGCCGCGCGCAGCGTGCGCGCCGCGGCGGTCTCGGTCAGCGTCAACTGCTCGTCAGGCTCACCCAAGGGGAGTAGCCGACCGGTGTGCAACTCGGCCCGGACCAGGCGCATCACCCGAGTGCCCAGATCATCCGGCACCGGGACCGGCAACTCGGCCCACTCGCGGGTGACCTGGTCGAGCACCGAATGGTCGCGCAACACCGCCTGGCACTCCGGACACGAGCGCTCGTGCTCGTCCAGCGCGTCCGCGGCGGCGTGTTCGAGCACCGACTCCGGTTCGCGCCCGCAGGGCAGCAACTCCTCGTCCGGGTCGAAGTCCGCCGGCTCGCCGAAGCCCGGGATCGACCCCGGGTCCGAGTGCGGGATCGATCCCGATCCCGGGTCGGCGTCGAGGCTCGCGCCCGGCAACGCCCCGCGGGTCCCCGCGAGCAGTTCCGCCGCGGACGGCAGCCGCAGCGCGTCCGGGGCGTCGCCCGTCTCGTCGGTCACGTCCACGGTCGCATCGCCTCCGCCAGGGTCTGTCGTGCTCGGAAGATCCTGCCCCGCACCGCGTTCGTCCCGATCCCCACGGCCGCCGCGATCTCGTCGTAGCTCTGCCCGTGCATCTCGCGCAGTACCCAGCAGGCCCGCTGCTCCTCGGTCAGTGTGGTCATCGCCTCCTGCAGCGCCTTCAGTGCCGCCGATCCCTCCGCTCGTCGCTCCGGATTGTCCGCCATCTGCTCTATCGCCCGATCGGGTACCTGGTCCAGGCCGACCGTGGGCCGCCGGGTCCGGGCGATGTTCAGGGCGCGGTTCGTGACGATGCGATACATCCAGGTCAGGAACGACGAGTCGGCGCGGAACCCGGGCAATCGGCGCCACGCGCTGATGAACGCCTCCTGTACCGCGTCCTCCGCGTCGCCGGCGCTGCCCAGGATGCGCAGCGCGAGCGTGTACAGGGATCGCCCGTGCCGACGCATCAGCACCTCGAATGCCTCGGCGTCACCCTCTCGAGCGCGCACCACCAGGGTGCCCTCGTCGAGCTCGGCCTCGTCGGCCATCGGCTTCCCTCCTCGTCCCAACCCGGCGAACGGTACTGCGCTCGGGGGCGCAAGACGAGAACCGCCACCCGAACGGCGGTCCGCGCGTTGCGTACGTGCCCGCGACCGCCCCGGCGGGATAGCGTCGGATTCCGCGAAACATCCTCCGATCGACGCGTGACGTTCGCCCGGTGTGTGTGTCGTACAGGTGTGGTGAACCCGGCAAGGGGCACCGATGACAGGCGGGACCGAGTGGGGTTCCGGTCGCAGGGTTTCGGGCATTCGCAGCCAGTCGAGGAAGGAAGTGCGCCGATGGCGGACACAACGACCCAGGGCAAGACCGGCACGCAGGCGCTTCAGAAGGACGAAGAGCGTTCGGTGGGCAACGGCGCTCGCTCCACGGAGGTCGTCAAGCTGGCCACCGACAAGGGACGCACGTCGATCGCGGACGGCGTGGTGGCCAAGATCGCGGGCATCGCGGCCCGGCAGATCCCGGGCGTGTACGCGCTCGGCGGCGGCGCGGCCCGGGCATTCGGCGCCGTGCGTCAGCGCATTCCGGGGGGCAAGCCCAACGTGGCCCAGGGCGTCAGCGTCGAGGTGGGCGAGCGGCAGTGCGCCGTGGATCTCAACATCGTCGTGGATTACGGCGTGCCCATCGCCGAATTGGCGCAGGCCGTCCGGGAGAATGTCATCGACTCCGTCGAGCGGATGACCGCGCTCGAGGTGGTCGAGGTCAACATCGCGGTGGACGACATCCACATCGACTACGACGGCGACGACTCCAAGGAGCGCCAGCTTCAGTGACGCGTGCGCCCGGCGACGACGAGCGGCGACAACTGCTGCGCGAATACCGGGAATTCATCCGGGCGAGTCACCCCGATCGTGGGGGCGACCCAGCGGAGTTCGTCGCCGGGCTCGAACGTTTCAGGGCGCTGATCGACGCGGCGGGACCACCCGCGCCGATCCGTTCGGGGGCCGCGGCGGAGACTACGGTCTACCGCCGCGGCCGCTTGCCGGGCCGGCTCTGGCGGCAGTTGACGGAGCGTCATAGGCGGCGCAACAACCCGCGTGTCGAGTAGCGGGCGGGTGCGGCACCGATGGATTCCGGACAGCTCCGCGGCAGGAGACCTCCGCGGCATTCGGCCCGACAGGGGTCGGCAACTCGGCAACAACCAATGGTCGGTTCAGTGAGGAGTCGTTCGCCAATGACTACACCCATGGTCGGCCTGTTGGTCGGCATGGCCCTCGGCCTGGCCGCCGCGCTGGGCGGGTTCGGGGCCTTTCTCCTGGTCGCCGCCCTCGGGGTGGTCGGCTTCCTCGTCGGCCGCTTCCTGGACGGCGACCTGGATCTCGGCGAGCTGTTCAGCTCGCGCAATCGGCGCCGCTGATGCGCGCGGTACCGGCGGAGGGCCTGGCGCCGGCCGCGCACCGCGGAGTACTGCAGATCGGCGGACGGGTGGTGGAGAAGATCGCCGCGCGCGCGGCGCGTGAGGCCACCACCGAGGCTGCCCCGGACACCGTGCTGCGCGCCCCCAGGGCGGGCGCCACGATGCACCACGACCACGCGACGGTGAACCTCGACGTGGACGTGCCCTATCCCGGCCCGGTGGTCGAGATCGCCCGGACCATCCGGCAACGGGTGCGCGCCGACGTGGAGTACCTGACCGGGATGCCCGTGGTGCGGGTGGACGTGACGGTGGCCCGGTTGACCCGTGGGGGGCACGGCAAGAGGAGAGTGCAGTGAGCCTGGAGGCTTCGCCGGAGGCGCCGGCCGACGGCTCGACGGCCCTGGCGGCCGCCGACGACTGGGGCGACGGCGCGAAGGTGCGCCGGGCCTGGTCGACGCGGGGGCTGCCGGCCGCGCTGGTGGCGCTGCTCGTGTGCGGCATCGCGGGCACCGCGCTGTACATCGGCGTGACGGCCCGGATCGATCGGGCGCCGCGCTGGTCGCGCGACCTGTTGGAGCGGGCCCAGACGCATGTGTGGCGCGACGGCTGGACCATCGCCGCCGGGGCGATCGCCGCCGCGGTGGGCCTGTGGCTGATCGTGCTCGCGCTCACCCCCGGACGGCGTGCGCTGCTGCGACTGCGCTCGCCCGGCGGCGGGATGACCGTCTACATGACCCGGCGTACCGCCGCCTCGTTCCTGCGGCACACCGCGCTGGCCTCCTCGGGCGTGTTGGACGCGCGGGTGCGGATGGGGCGGCGCAAGGCGGTACTGCGGGTGGACTACCACTTCCGTGATCCGGACGATCTGCACGACGAGTTGATCGAACGCCTGGAGGAACGCGCGAACGCGCTCACGCTGGCCCGGGTGCCGCGCGTGGACCTGCGCCTTCAGCCCGTGAGCGGGAGGTGAGGCGATGATGCGCACGGTCTGCAACCGGATCCTGCTGTTCCTGGCCGGGCTGGTCCTGATCGTCGGCGGGCTCGCGGTCGCCGCGCGCGGGCGGGGCTGGTACCCCGACCTGCTGCACACCGCGGACAAGCCGTTCATCACCGCGAGTCAGGCCGAGCGGCTCACCGACCACGGCTGGTGGTGGTGGGTCGCCTTCGGCGTGCCGGGGTTGATCCTGGTGCTCGCGCTGTGGTGGTTGCTGGCGCAGGTGGGCCGGCGTCCGGTGCGGTCGGTGCGGGTGCACGACACGAGCGACCACGCCGGCGAGGGTCCGTCGGGGCTCGGCACCGGGTTCGGCATGGTCGGCGACGAGGCGGACACGCTGACCGTCTCGGGCAACGCGCTGGCCGACGCGATCGAGGACGACCTGGCCTACGTGGCGGGCGTCGAGCACGTCACCGCGCATCTGGTGCGCAGGCGGCACGGGCCCACGCTGCAGGTGCTGGTCCGGGCCGAGCCGGGGGCCGAACCGCGCGAACTGCTGGGCGCGGTGCGCGACCGGGTGTTGCCCAACGCGCGCGAGGCGGTGGGCCTGGAGACGCTGCCCACGGTGCTCACACTGCGGACGAGCCGAGGGCTGCCGAAGCGACACCTGGACTGACCGGGGCGCGGGCCGGGAACGCCACCCCCGGCCCACACCTCGGCTCGCGGGCGACCGCCGACTCGCCGGCTGTGTCCCGCGGATGCGGTTGCCTCCGGCTGAGGCGGGCTGCCTCTGGCCGATGCGGGCTGCCTCTGGCCGATGCGCCATCGTCGGCTCGTGTGCCGTGTTCGGCTGCGTGGCTCGGATTGCGTGCGGGGTCGGTTTCGGGTGCCGGCTTGGGCCCGCATGCCGCGTCGGGGCGGTGCGCTGTTCTCGGCTCGTGTGCCGCGTTTGGCTGTGCGGGCGGGATCTGGGTGTGGTGCCGGTTCGGGGTGGCGGCTGGGGCCTGTGGGTGCGTTGGGTCGGTGTGCTGTTTTCGGCTTGTGTGCCGTGTTCGGCTGTGTGGCTCGGATTTGCGTGCGGGGTCGGTTTTGGGTGCCGGCTTGGGGCCGCATGCCGCGTCGGGCCGGTGCGCTGTTTTCGGCTTGTGTGCCGTGTTCGGCTGCGCCGCCCGGATTTGCGTGCGGCCGGTTTCGGGTGCCGGCTTGGGCCCGCACGCCGCGTTGGGTCGGTGTGGTGTTTTCGGCTTGTGTGCCGTGTTTGGCTGTGCGGTTCGGGTTTGCGTGCGGGGTTGGTTTTGGGTGCCGGCTTGGGGTCGCATGCCGTGTCGGGGTGGTGTGCTGTTTTCGGCTGGCGTGACTCGTTTGGCTTGTGTGCGGCCTTCGGGGCATGTGTCGGGACGCCCGGGTCCGGGCGGCGGGTCGGCTCGTGCGTTGTTTTCGGACCGCGAGGCTTGCCCGGGTTGCGGCGCCGCCTCCGGGGCGGCGCCGCCGTCGGTCTGCGGGCTGCCTCCGGGCGGCGTGCCGCGTTGGGCTTCCGACGGGCCGCAGGCCGGTGTGTACGCCGCGGCGCCGGCTCGGGGTCAGAGGGAGCGGGCCAGGCCGCCGTCGATCGGGATCAGCAGGCCGCTCAGGTAGGACGCCGCCGGGGAGAGGGCGAAGGCGGCCACTCGGCCGAACTCCTCCGGGGCGCCGTAGCGGCCCAGCGGGATGGCCTCGCTCTGCCGGGCCCGGGTGGCCTCCGCGTCGCCGCTGAGGTCGTCCAGCTCGCGCACCCGGTCGGTGTCGATCCGGCCCGGCAGCAGGCCGAACACCCGGATGCCGCGCGGGCCCAGCTCGTCGGCGAGGGACTTGGCCACCCCGGCCAGGCCGGGCCGCAGGCCGTTGGAGATGCCGAGGCCGGGAACCGGCTGACGCGCCGACGAGGAGAGCACGAAGCCGATCGCGCCGCCCGCGTGCAGCGCCGCCGAGGTGGCCCGGGCCAGCCGTACCGCGCCCAGGAAGACCGACTCGAACGACTCCCGCCACTGATCGTCGTCGACCGCGTCGATCGTGCCGGCCGGCGGCCCGCCCACACTCACCAGCGCGCCGTCCAGCCGCTCGAAGCGAGCCAGCGCGGCGGCGACGAGGCGCTCGGCCGTGCCGCTGTCGCCGTTGTCGGCGGCGATGCCCAGCGCCCGCTCGGGACCGCCCAGCGCGGCGACGGCCTCCGCCGCGCGCTTTTCGTCCCGCCCGGAGGCCACCACCCGGGCGCCGTCGTCCACCAGCGCTCGGGCGGTGGCGAAGCCGAGGCCGCGGGTGCCGCCGGTGACCAGATACACACGATCGCGAAGTCCAAGATCCATGCCACCCATCCTGCCCGCTACCGGCCCCGGAGCCGGGTAAATGACAGGCCGTCGGCTCGGCGGGGTCGCTACCCTCGGTGCCATGACCGAACAGATCGACCTCGTGCGGAAGTGGATCGCGGCGGCCGAGGACGGCGTCACCGTGCTGACCGGGGCGGGCATCTCGACCGACTCCGGGATCCCCGACTACCGGGGGCCGCAGGGCGTGTGGACCAAGGATCCCGACGCCGAGAAGTTGGTCACCTACAGCTACTACATGGCCGACGAGGACATCCGCCGCCGCTCGTGGCTGCTGCGCCGGGACAATCCCGCGCGACTGGCCGGGCCTAACGCGGGACACGCCGCACTGGTCGCGCTGGAACGGGCCGGTCGGCTCAACGCGTTGATCACACAGAACGTGGACGGGCTGCACCGGCGGGCCGGGACCTCCCCGGAGAAGATCATCGAGCTGCACGGCACGATGTTCTACGTCCTGTGTACCGACTGCGACACGCGCACCACGCTGGACGCCGCCCTGGAGCGGGTCGAGATGGGCGAGGACGACCCGCGCTGCCTGCAGTGCGGCGGAATCCAGAAGACCGCGACGATCATGTTCGGCCAGGGGCTCGACCACGGGGTGCTGGAGCGGGCCGCGATCGCCGCACAGATCGGTGATCTGTTCCTGGCCGTCGGCACCTCGCTCCAGGTGGAGCCGGCCGCGTCGTTGTGCCGGGTGGCGCGGGATTCGGGAGCCCGCCTGGTGATCGTCAACGCGGGGGAGACGCCCTACGATTCGATCGCCGACGCGGTGATCCGGGAGCCGATCGGCGAGGTGTTGCCGGAGCTGGTCGAGGGGTTGTGAGCGGCGGGGAAGCCGGGGTCAGACCTTCGCGGCTTCCTCGTGCTCGTCCGCCGGGTCGGCCTCTTCGAGCGCGGCCAGTTCGGCCTCCAGCTCCCGGGCCTCGCTCCGGATCAGCTTCACGAACATCGCGAGCAGCGCGAACGCGAAGATCCACCACTGCACCGCGTAGGCCAGGTGCGGGCCCAGGTCCTCGTCGTCCGGCTCCGGGATCAGCGCGGGGGCCCTGGCTGGCATCGGGGTCTGCTCGGTGAGTTCGACGTAGCCGCCGAACAGCGGGTGCGGCACCTTCGGGCCCAGTTCGAAGCCGGAGATCCGCAACACCTGGCCCTCGATCGCCGTCTGGCCGCGGATGCCGGAGTCCTTGCGGGTCTCGTCCGGGCGCAGCCGGCCGGTCACCGTGACCTGGCCGGTCGGCGCCGGCGGTACGTCGGGTCGGTCGGCCGCCTGCGGCGGGTTCTTCACCCAGCCGCGGTCGACCAGGAGGGTGCGGCCGTCGGCGCCGACCAGCGGGGTGAGCACGTAGTAGCCGGGCACGCCGTCCTGGGACCGGTTGCGCACGAGCAGTTCGTGGTCGGTGTCGTACCTGCCGGTCAGCGTGACCCGGCGCCACTGGAGATCGCCCGGCAGCTTGTGGCCCACCGCGAGGATCTCCTCGGCGGGCGCGGGCTTGCGGTCGATGTTGGCACTGATCAGGTCGTTGTGCGCGACCTTGTTCTCGTGCCGGTGGAACTGCCAGAAGCCGAGCTCGACCATGATGGGGATCAGCACGGCGACGAGCAGCGCCATCGCGATCCAGCGCGGGGTCAGCAGGAAGCGGTACACACCGGCACGGTACCCCTCGTCGTGCGCGCCGCGTTTCGCCGGGTCGGGGTGGGGCCGCGGTTTCCGCCCTGTTCGGGGCGCGTCGGCGCGTCGTGTGATCTCGGTGCGTCGTGCCGGCGCCTCGTGTGCGTCGCCCTGTCGGGTCGTGCGCGTCGCCCGGCGCGGGGTCGGCGACGAAACGGGCGGGGTGTCCGGGTCGGCCGCCGGCCGGGGGTCCCCGCCGATAGGCTGCCCGCACGCCGTCTCCGGAAGCCTCGCCCGCAGGCCCCGACGGGCCACGGTGCGGACGCGGCATCGCGCCGCCGGCTCGGGAGACATCCAGCCTCGGGAGTCACACAGCATGGAAGGTCCCTCGCGCGATCCCGTGCCCGGGCGACGCGGCACCGCCGGTCACTGGGTCGGACTCATCGGGATCGCCGTCGTCGCGTTCGCCTCGATCGGCATGCTGGGGTGGATCGCCCCGCTGGTGGCGGGAGTTCGCACTCGTCGGCGCTGGGACTGGGTGGTCCTCACACTCAGCGTGGTGTTCCTGGTCCTGGCCTTCGTCTGTCTGATCGTGGGCAGCGAGACCGAGGACGAGAAGGCCGCGCGCGAGGCGGTGGGCGGACCCGCGCCGCAGACGATCCTGGACGACGTCGGGGCGATCATGCTGCTCGTGCTGATGGTGGCCGTGCCGGTCTGGTGGTGTGTGCGGTCGGCCCGGTGGGCGCGGGCGATGCGGGGGCAACTGCCGCCGCGGCAGGCCGGGTACGCGCCCTGGGCGGGGGCGCACGCGGGGGTGGGCCTCCCGCCGCAACCGGTGTCGCAGCCGTTGCCGCGACCGGTGGTGCCGGGCTACCCCCACCCCGGGCCGGCGATACGCCCGCACATCGCGCCGGTCGCGCCGCCCGCGGCCGGGCCGCCGCCCGCCGTCGACGATCCCGCCGCCCGGGCCCGGGCCCGGCTCCAGGGGCTCAGCGAACGGCTGCGCGAACAGGACGGCGGCAACCCCGGCGGGCCCCGATGAGTGCGCCGGGCCGGGTGATCGCGGAGCGCTACGAACTGTCCGCGGCGATCGGCCGAGGCGGCATGGGCCAGGTCTGGAAGGCGTACGACCGCACCCTCCAGCGCCGGGTCGCGGTCAAACTCCTGCGCACGGACCTCGTGGACACCGGCGGCGAGCGCGGCGCGATGGAACGCCGCTTCCTGCGCGAGTGCCGGGTCACCGCCGGCATCGACCACCCCGGTCTGGTCACCGTGTTCGACGGCGGCGCGGACGCGGGCGAGTTGTACCTGGTGATGCAACTGCTCGACGGCTGCGACCTGGCCGACCTGATCGCCGAGCACCGGCCGCTGCCGTGGGAGTGGGCGGTCGCGGTGGCCGCGCAGATCTGCTCGGTGCTGGCCGCCGTGCACGCGGTGCCGGTGGTGCACCGCGACCTGAAGCCGCGCAACGTGATGGTGCGGCGCGACGGCACGGTCAAGGTGCTCGACCTGGGCGTGGCCGCGGTGCTCGACCCGGAGTCGACCAAGCTCACCACGACCGGCGCGATGCCGGGTTCGCCCGCGTACATGGCGCCCGAACAGATGAACGGCATCGTCGAGCCGCGCACCGACCTGTACGCGCTGGGCTGCCTGCTGTACGAAATGCTGGTCGGCCGCGCGCCGTTCGCCGGGCCGACGATGGCCTCGGTGATGCTGGGGCACCTGAACACCGCACCCGAGCCGCCGAGCGCACGGCGGCCGGGGTTGCCCGCCGGCCTGGATCGGCTGGTCCTGGACCTGCTCGGCAAGCAGCCCGACCAGCGGCCGGCGAACGCGCAGGAGGTGTATCGGCGGCTGGCCCCGCTGCTGCCCGCGCCCACGGGTGACGCGAGCGCGGCGCTGGCCCCGACCGCGCCGATGGACCCGACCCGGCCGCTGCGCTTCCCGGCGGCGCCGCAACCGTTGCCGGGGGTGCCCGCGCCGGTGCACGCGCCGATCCCGGCCGCGCCGGCCGCGTCGTGGGGGATGAGCGCCGGGCCGGCCGCGTACGCGCCCAGGACGGATCCGGACTGGGCCGCGGTGCCCTCGGCGGCGCCGCCCACGCCGGATGTGGGCAGTGCACTCGACGAGGCCAACCGGCTGCTCGGCGAGGGTGCGCTGACCCAGGCGGTGGACGTGCTCGGCGCCGCCCTGCCGGTGGCCGTCGCCCGGCACGGTGAGCACGATCCGCTCGTCCTGGGCCTGCGCCAAGCGCTCGCCGACACGCTGCTCGCGGACCGGCAGTTCCGCCGCGCGCTGCCCGAACTGCGGTACATCGCGAGCGTGTTCGCGGCCACGGGTGGGCCGGCCGACGCGGAGGCGATGGAGTACGGCAGGCAGGTCGCCGCGTGCCTGGAGGAGTTGGGCGAACTGCCCGCCGCGCTCGGCGAGTACCGGCGCCTGCTCGACCTGCACCGTCGGGTCCCGGACGCCGACGTGTACCAGGGCTTCGACCTGCGCGAGCGCATCGGCCTGCTGCTCGCCGCGCTGGGCGACCCGTACCAGTCGGAGAGCGTGCTGGTCCCGCTGCTCGCCGAACTGGAGCACCGGTTGGGCCCGCAACACCCGCGTGTGGCCACGTTGCGGCAACACCTGGCCCGGATCCACGGTGCTTCGGGGTATCGCCGCCGCTGAGCGGTTGTCGAGCCGCCGCCGAGTCGCCGCGACGGGTCAGGCGGCGGCCGGCTCCACGTCGAGGACCACCTTGCCCGCGACGTGCCGGTCGAGGAGGGCCCGGGCGGCTTCGGCGACCCGCTCCCAGGAATCGCGCCGGTCCACCTCCGGGGCGAGCCGGCCCGCCGCCACGAAGTCCAGGAGGGTGGCCAGGTCCGGGCCGACGTCGTGCACGTCGCCGAATGTGCTCATGGTCTTGGCCGGCCCGAGGGAGAACAGCGAGTACGGCGCGAACACCGCCGGTTCGTCGGAGGCCCAGCCGATGTTCTGCACGCTTCCGCCCGGCGCGAGCAGGTCCCAGGCCGCGACCAGTTGCGGGCCGCCGACGGTGTCGAGGACGAGGTCCACCGGGCGGTCGATGCCGGCGAGGCCGACCACGACCTGGTGTGCGCCCAGTTCGGCCAGGCCGGCGGCGCGGGCCGGCGAGCCGACCGAGGCGATCACGTGGGCGCCGCCCAGGGCCGCGAGCTGGACCGCGTAGCGGCCGACGCCGCCGGCCGCGCCGGTGACCAGTACCCGTCGGCCCAGGACGGAGCGGGTGCGCAGGGTGCGCAGCGCGGTGATGCCGGCCATCGGCAGCGCGGCGGCGTCGGCGAGGTCGACCCCGGCGGGCACCTCGGCCACGGCGGTGGTGTCCACGACCATGCGCTCGGCCCAGGCGCCGGCGCCGAACGCGGCGACCTCGGCGCCCACGGCCGGCCCGGTGCCGTCCGCGGCGGCCCGTACGACGACACCGGCGGCGTCGTAGCCGTGCACGGTCCCGGCCGGAAGGCGTCCGGCGAACGCCACCTCACCGCGGTTGAGCGAGATGTGCCGGACGGCGATCACCAGTTGACGCGGTGCGGGGTGGGGTTCCGGGGCGGTCCCGAGACGGAGTGATCCCGAAGCGTCGGGATCGACGACGAGCGCGCGCATGACCATGAGTCCCCCTGAAGGCGTGGTGCGGCCGTGGATTTAACGGACCGTCGGTCCGCTTGTCCTCACGCTAATATGCGGACCGACGGTCCGTCCAGTCGGGAGATGCCGATGAGCGAACAGCGCGCCGAGCGCGCCGACGCGGCGCGTAACCGCCGTGCCGTGCTGCGCGCGACCGAGCAACTCCTGGCCGAGGGCGGCGGGGACCACGTGTCGCTCGACCGGGTCGCCGCGCTGGCCGGAGTCGGGAAGGGCACCGTGTTCCGGCGCTTCGGCAACCGCGCCGGGTTGTTGCAGGCGCTGCTGGAGGAGCGGTCCCGGGAGTTGCGCGACGCGGTCGGGAACGGCCCCCCGCCGCTGGGACCGGGCGCGCCCGCGCCGGAGCGCATGCTCGCCTTCCTCGACGCCCTCGGCGCGATCGCGGAGGGCAACGCCACCCTGCTGTCGGCGCACGGACAGGCCTGCGCCGAGGACCGGTACGGCGATCCCAGCTACCGCTTCTGGCACCACCACCTCGCCGCCCTGTTCACCGACGGCCGCCCCGACCTCGACGCCGACTTCCTGGCCCACGCCGTACTCGCGCTCTTCGACGGCGACCTGATCCGCCACACCACCCCACCCGACGACCCCCGCCACTTCACCCGCTCCGTCCAGGCGCTGGCCATGGCACTGCTGCGCCGGGGCTGAGGGACGCCACACCCCCGATCGCGCTCAACGTCCCACGGTGGTAGGGCGGTTCAGGGGCCGGTCCGCTCCGGCGGCGCGCCGGCTCGTGCGCGATCGGACGGCATCGCCCGCATCACGTCGTGGGGTCGCCGCGCGGCCGAGTCCGGTGCACGTGGCGGGTGTGGGGGCATATTTTCTGCCACTTGTCCGACATCGTGGTCTTCCGTAGCGGGCCGTCATGGGCGACCGTGGAGACATCGACGCGCGGAGGGGTGACGTGGCGATGGAGCTTCACGATGTGTCCCTGCCCTGGTTTGTGGTCGGTGTGGCCGGCGCGGTGTCGTCTTTGGCGCTGCCCTGGTTCCAGACCCGGACCTATCGTCGGGCGCGCGCGCTCGACTTCGACGAGTCGCGCTACGGCACCACGCCCGACACGGTCTTCCGGGTCCCGATCACGCCGCTGAAGGTCTACGCGGAGCCGGTCGCGGCGCGGGCGGTGGGGCTGCCGCTGGGTGTTGCCGGTGCGGTGTTGTTCCTGGTCTTCGGACTTTGGCCGTCGATGCTCACCTGGTCGGTGTGCGGTGGTGTGACGATCCTGCTCACCCCGGTGCGGCGCGCGCTCGGACTGCGGGTGACCCATCGGATCGCGCGGGATGTGCGGTTCCGCAACGGGCCGCTGCGCGATCGGGACGGCACGGTGATCGCCGAGCAGAGCTGGGCGCAGGTGGTGCGCACCTGGTATCGGCACGAGTACCGCGACCGGCCGCCGGGCGAGGACGACCTTTCTGTGGCGGTGCTCGGCAAGTTCTGGTGGCTGGCCGGACACCTGCTGTGCTGGCCGATCACCCTGCCGGGCACCCAGATCGTGCAGACCGCGATGTGCCAGAACCCGGCCTGGTCCCTCGGCCACGTGGGCGACGACGCGGGCGCGCCGTGGCTCGCCGATCTCGGCGAGGCGCGTACCCCTGTACAACGCAACGCGTCCGGAAAGGCTCGCCAGACCGCGCCGGACGGGTGACCGCCCCGGGTGATCGGCGCCACCCCCGGGTGCGGGCCGCCGGTTCCGGCTCCGCCGCGCCTACCGCTCACCCCAGCAGCGACTCCACCAGCGCTCGGACCGACAGTACGAACAGCCGGTCGCCGTCGGTGACGTTGTTCAGGCTGTCCGCCAGTTCCGGGTCGTCGTGGGCCAGCTCGGCTCGCCACTCGTCCACCGCCGGCGGCTCGGCCGCGCTGTTCTCCAGGGCGCGCTCCAGCATCACGAAGCCGGCGACCTGGTACTGCACCGCCTGGACCGCCTCGCCCGCCCTTGCGCCCCGCAGGCCGGCCGCCGTCATCTCGTGCACCAGCGCCTTGCGGGCGGGCAGCATCATCAGCGACTCCAGGCCGCGCTCGCGGACCAGGCCGACCAGGTGCGGGCGCTCCAGGATCATCCGCCGGGTCGATCGCGCGATCGACACCACCCGCTCGACCGGCGTGCTCCCGTCCACCGAGATCGCGCCCATCTCCGCGATCACCCGATCCACCAGTTGGTCGACCAGCACGTCGCGGTTGCCCACGTGCCAGTAGATCGAGGTGACCGCCACGCCCAACTCGGCGGCCAGTTTGCGCATGCTGAGGTTCTCGATACCGGATTCCATGACGAGACGCATGGCGGTGTCGAGCACGGTGTCTCGCGTGATCCTGTCCATCACGTCCCATTCTCGCGCCCCGGGCCGGTGGCCCGATACACGGTCAACCGGGCCGCAGGTCTTTACCTCGCCGACCCACCGGTGTAACAGTGTTACAGAGCAACCGGCACCACTGCGCACGAGATCGCGACAACGGGGGTCGACGACCCGCGCGCAGCCCTCGCACGAGCACCCGAGCACCGAGCACAGGCGCAGGCATAGGCGCAAGCGCAGGCACGAGCACACGCACGAGCGGAAGAGGTGAGGTACGTGGCACGCATTCGGTACGGCGCCCGGCCGGCGGAGGCGCTGAAGAAGTCCTCCCGGGAACGGTCCAGCCTTCCGGAGATCTGGTCCACGGGCGTGATGGCGATCTGGGAGACCGACCCCGAGGTGATCGCGGCCGTACTGCCGCCGCCGCTGGTGCCCGCCGACCGGCCGCTGGTCCGGGCGAACATCTCCGGCTGCGACATCAACGGCTACCCGCTCGGCGCGGGCGCGATCGCGGTGCGCTGCAAGCACGGCGACATCGAGGGCGACTACACGCTGACCATGCCGATGACCACCGAGCGTGCCGTGATCGGCGGCCGGGAGGTGTTCGGCGAGCCGAAGAAGCTGGCCGACGTCAAGGTCGAGCGCGACGGCGACTCCGTCGTGGCCACCGTGAACCGGATGGGCGTCACCTACATCGAGGTCCGCGGCACCATCGGCGAGGAACTGCCGCTGCCGGAGCCCCGGCAGACGCTGAGCTTCTACTACAAGTTCCTGCCCGCCGTGGACGGCGACGGCTTCGACGCCGACCCGCTCCTGGTCCACGTCACCCGCAACGAACGCACCCGCAGCGCACACGCCGTGACCGGCGAAGTGATCCTGCGCGACTCGGACTTCGACCCCGTCGCCGACCTCCCGGTCCGCAGGCTGATCTCGATCACCCTCAGCGAGCGCACCTCCGACCAGCAGGGCTTCGTCGCCGAGCGGGTCAAGGCCGACCTGGTGCTGCCGTACATCCACCAGCGCTACGACGACGTGCAGCAGATCACCGACGACCCGCCGCCCGCCGCGACGTAGCACCCCGCAGGCACGGCAACAGGCAGCGACGACAACAGACGACAAGGGAACGGGACACATGCTGCAGGAATTCGACGGCAGAGTCGCCGTCGTCACCGGCGCCGCGAGCGGCATCGGGCTCGCGATGGCCGAACGGTTCGCCGCCGAGGGCATGAAGGTCGTGCTCGGCGACATCGAACAGGGCGCGCTGGACAAGGCCGTCGCGCGGATCACCGACGCCGGCGGACAGGCGTTCGGACACGTGGTGGACGTGTCGGTGCGCGAATCCGTATTCGCGCTGGCCGACGCCGCGTTCGAACACTTCGGCGCGGTGGACGTGTTGTGCAACAACGCGGGGATCGGTTCCGGCTCCGAGGGCAAGATGTGGGAGCACGACCCCAAGGACTGGGACTGGTGCTTCGCCGTCAACGTGTTCGGCGTCTTCAACGGCATCCAGGCGTTCGTCCCGAGGATGCTCGCGCAGGACACCCCCGGGCACATCGTCAACACCTCCTCCGGCGACGGCGGCATCGCCCCGCTGCCGAACGCGTCGGTGTACGCCACGACCAAGGCCGCCGTGGTCACCATGACCGAGGCGTTGTACGCGCAACTGGGCCAGGTACAGGCCAAGTTGGGCGCGTCCGTGCTGTTCCCGGGACCGAAGATGTTGCGTACCGGCCTGTGGGAGTCGTACCGCAACCGGCCCGAGCGCTTCGCCAAGTCGGTGCCGCGCAAGACGCCCTACAACACGCTCGACGCGTGGGAGAAGGCGATGCGCGACGCGGGGCGGGAGATCGAGTTCACCCCGGTCGAGTCGGTCGCCGCCGACGTGCTCGACGGCATCCGCGAGAACCGGTTCTGGATCCTGCCCGCGAGCGAGCACAGCGACGCCCAGATCACCGCACGGTCGCGCAGCATGCTCGACCGCAGCAACCCCTCGTACCTCGAGACCTTCGTCCTGGACAAGTGAGCGACGATGACTGAGCAAGCGACGACCGAACTCACCACCCCCTACACGATCATCTCCTCGGACACCCACGCCGGGCTGCCCACCGAGCTGTATCGCGACTACCTCGCCGCGAAGCACCACGCGGCGTTCGACCAATTCATGTCCGAGCGCGAGGCGCAGCTCAAGGCGATCACCGATCTGGGCGTGCGCAACGAGGACTTCGCGGCGAACTGGTTCGAGACCAACGAGGAGGTGCTGCGCAGCGGTTGGGAAGTGGACCGGCGCGACCTGGAGTTGGACAAGGACGGCGTGGTCGGCGAGGTGATCTTCCCGGACGCCGACGCGGTCGAGTCGCGTACGTGTGTGCCGTTCGGCGCGGGCCTGGGCCTGTCCGGTGACCTGGATCCCGAACTGGGCCTGGCCGGCGCGCAGGCACACAACCGCTGGCTGGCCGAGTTGTGCAAGACCAGCCCGGAGCGGCGGCGCGGGGTCGCGCTGATCCCGATCACCGCGGCGTTGGACGACGTGCTCAAGGAGATCCGCCGGATCAAGGCCGACGGCCTGGGCGCGGTGATGATCCCGGCGATGTGGATGAACCAGACGCCGTACCACGACCGCAGGTACGACCCGGTGTGGGCGCTGTGCGAGGAGCTGGAGCTGCCGGTGGTCACCCACTCGGGTCCGGCCGACCGCGAGGCGTACGGGAACCACCTGGGCATCTACGTCACCGAGGTCACCTGGTGGCCGTCCCGGCCGCTGTGGTTCCTGCTGTGGTCCGGCGTGTTCGAGCGGTTCCCGAGGTTGCGGTTCGGGGTGACCGAGGCGGGCTGCTGGTGGGTGGGCAACCTGCTGTGGTTCACCGACCGACTGCTGCTCGGCTCGCGCGGCGCGGCCAAGTTGGCCGGGTTCGAGGAGATCAAGCTGCTCCCGAGCGAGTACTTCGACCGCAACTGCTTCATCGGCGCCTCGAACACCAAGCGCCGCGAGATCGGCATGCGCTACGAGATCGGCATCGGCAACATCTGCTGGGGTAACGATTTCCCGCATCCGGAAGGCACCTGGCCGGAGACGCTGAACATCCTGCGCAAGACGTTCTCCGACGTGCCGATCGCCGAGACGCGCGTGATGCTCGGCGAGGCGGTCGCGGATGTGTACGGCTTCGACCTGGCCGCGCTGAAGCCGCACGCCGAGCGGGTCGGGGTCACCCCCGCGACACTCGGCCAGGTGAACGCGGACGGTTCGGCGAAGGACCTGACGACCAAGTGGGCCGCCGCCGCCGAGATCGGCCGGCACTGGCTCACCGGACACGACACGGGCGCCGCGATCAACCCGAACGCGCCGGCCCAGGAGGTCTGATCCCCGATGACCGAGCGCACCACCCCGCCCGCCGTCCCGGGCGGCCCCCCGTTCACCGACCTGCCCGAGCGATACACGGTGATCTCGGCCGACTGCCACGGCGGCGGCGAGATCCACGGCTATCGCGACTACCTGCCGGCCCGCCTGCACGTCGAGTTCGACGCGTGGGTGGCCGGCTACGAGATCCCGTACCCGGACCTGAAGGGCGATCTGGGTCCGCGCAACTGGGACTCCGATCGACGGCTGCGCGACCTGGAGGCGGACGGGGTGGTCGCGGAGGTGATCTTCCCGAACACCGTGCCGCCGTTCTTCCCCAAGCCGTCGCTGACCGACCAGCCGCCCGCCGCGAACGCCGGTGACCTGGCGCTGCGTTGGGAGGGGCTGAAGGCGCACAACCGCTGGATGGTCGACTTCTGCGCGGCGGCTCCCGGACGCCGCGCGGGCATCGTCCAGATCATGCTGCACGACATCCCGGCGGCGGTGGAGGAGATCCGCTGGGCCAAGGAGGCGGGGCTCACCGGCGGCGTGCTGCTGCCCGGTACCCCGCCCGGCTCCGGCCTGGTGCCGATGTTCGACTACGCGCACTACGAGCCGCTGTGGCGGGTGTGCGAGGAGTTGGGCATGCCGCTCAACCACCACACCGGCTCGGCGGCGCCGCCGGCCGGGGACACCGACGTGGACAAGGTGGTGTTCCTGACCGAGGTGTCCTGGTGGGCGCATCGCGCGTTCACCCACCTGGTGGTCTCCGGCGCGATGGACCGCCACCCCGATCTCCAGTTCGTGTTCACCGAGCAGGGCACCGCCTGGATCCCGGAGGAGACCCGGCGGCTGGACTACTACTGGCATCGGATGAGCACCGCGGTCGGCTCCCAGGAGTACGAGTGGGGCAGCGAACTGGTCGGCCGGATGGCGCTCAAGCCCAGCGAGTACTGGGCTCGGCAGTGCCACGTCGGGGCCAGCTTCCAGCGTCCCGCCGAGGCCAAGCTGCGCTACCAGGTGGGCGTGGACCGGGTCATGTGGGGCAGCGACTACCCGCACAAGGAGGCCAGCCACCCGTTCAGTCGCGAGGCGCTCCAGCTCACCTACAACGGCATCGACCCGGTCGAGGTCGCGGCCATGGTCGGCGGCAACGCGGCGAAGCTGTACGGCTTCGACCTCGACGCGCTGGCCCCGATCGCGGCCCGGGTGGGCCCGAGGGTCGAACAGGTGTGGGCACCGCTCGCGCCGGAGGACATCCCGGTCGGCGCGGACAAGTGCCCGGCGTTCGTGGGGGTGACGGGCGTCAAGCCGTAAGGCCGGGTCACCTCGGTCGAGTGCGCCGGTGGCGGGAGTGGAACCCTCGTTCCGCTCCCGCCGCCGGGGGTGTGACGCCTTGCACAGGGCTTCGCGCCGGCGGGCGGGCGATTTTTCCGGTGAATCGTGTCGGCACGGCTTAGAGTCCGAGCCATGACTCGACCGGACTGGGCTCCAGAGCACATCGACATCACGCGCGCCAGCGTCGCCCGCGTCTACGACTACGCGCTCGGCGGCGCGCACAACTTCGCGGTCGACCGCGAGGCCGCGGAGCTGGTCACCCAGGCGATGCCCGAGTTGCGCGACGTGCTGCGCGGGAACCGGGTCTTCCTCACCCGCGCCGTCCACCACCTGTTGGACCTGGGCATCCGGCAGTTCCTCGATCTGGGCTCGGGCATCCCGACCGTGGGCAACGTGCACGAGATCGCGCACAAGGCCGACCCGGACGCGCGTGTGGTGTACGTGGACAACGACCCGGTCGCGGTCGCGCACAGCCAGCTGCTGCTCGCGGACAACCCGAACGCGACCGTGGTGGGAGCCGACCTGACCGATCCGGCCAAGGTGATCGACTCGCCCGAGGTGCGCAAGCTGATCGACTTCTCCCAGCCGGTCGGCGTGCTGATCGTGTCGGTGCTGCACTTCCTGCCGGACGAGGCGGACCCCGTCGGCGTGGTGCGCCAGTACATGGACGCCACCGTCCCCGGCAGCCACCTGGCCCTGTCCCACGCGCACCGCAGCGAGGAGCGCCCGGCCGGGATGGACCGCGCGCTCAGCGAGTACTCGTCCAACGTGCAGCAGATGCACGCCCGTTCGCACGACGAGATCCTGGCCGTCTTCGGCGGCCTGGAACTGCTGCCCGCCCGCCTGGTCCCGGTCGACGTGTGGGGTCCCGCGGGCCCGCTCGGCGACCCGGCCGTGAAGCTGCCTCAGCTGGCGGGCGTCGCGGTCAAGGCCTGAGCGGCCGGCACCGGGTTGTAGAACTCGCGCTGCCCGACCACCAGACCGTCCCGGAAGGTCAACACCGCGATGTAGGTGTTGGCGTAGGGCCGGTCCGTGGTCCGGGCCCGACCCGTCCCGGTGAACTCGACGATCACGGTGTCCGGGTCCACGCAGTCGTGGACCCGGGTCACCGTCAGGCTCAGCTCGAAGACGCCGAGCGCGATGGCGAGGTAGGTCTCCACCGCGGCCCGGCCCTCGATCCGCACCGGCGGCGCGGCGTAGGGAAATTCGAGCACAACGTCGGGGTGGTAGCAGGCCACCTGGGCGGCGCGATCGCCGGCGCCGACGGCGGCGAGCAGCCGTTCGGCGACGCGGGCGTGGTGCGCGCGGCGTGCCTCGGCCGGTTCGGTCGAATGCGTGGTCATGGCCGCACCCTGGCGCAGATCGGCCCGGGATGGAAGATCACGCCGCGGCGGGTTCACCGTCCGCGACGGGCACCGTGTTCGTCTCGGGCAGCAGGAGCAGGCAGGTCGCGCTGACCGTCGCCGCGCCCGCCAGATAGGCGGCGACGCCCCACGGTGTGCCGTCGCCGCGGGCCAGTTCGGTGGCCACCATCGGGGTCAGCGCGCCGCCGAGCACGCCGCCCAGGTTGTACGCGGTGGACGCGCCGGTACATCGCACCCGCGGCTCGAACAGCTCGGACAGGTACGCCCCGACGACCGAGAACATCGCCATGAACGCGACCAGCGTGCCCAGGCATCCCAGGGTCATCCACATCGGCTCGCCGGTGGCCAGCAGGCCGAGCATCGGGAACGCCCACAGGCCCATCCCCGCACAGCCCACCAGGCACATCGGCTTGCGCCCGTACCGGTCGCCCACCACGGCGAACAGCGGGGTGACCAGGGCCATCCCGGTCACCGCGATCATGATGCAGGCCAGCATCGTGGTGCGGCCCACCGTCGGCCGGTCGTCGGCGTACTGCAGGGACCACGTGGTGGTCAGGTAGAAGCCCACGTAGCCGCAGGCCAGCGCCCCCGCGGCGAGCAGGACCAGGCGCCAGTGCCCGCGCAGGACCTCGGCGACCGGACTCGCCGATGTCTCGTTGCCGGCCACCAGCGCCCGAAACGCGGGCGTCTCCTCGACCGAGGCGCGCAGCAGCAGCCCGCCGGCCGCAAGCACCCCGGCGAACAGGAACGGCACCCGCCAACCCCACGCGTGGAACTGCGCGTCGGTCAGCGACCCGGACAGGATCAGCATCAGCCCGTTGGCGAGCAGGAACCCGATCGAGGGGCCGGCCTGGGGGATCCCGGCCCACAACGCCCGCCGCCCCGGCGGTGCGTGCTCGGCGGCCAGCAACACCGCGCCGCCCCACTCGCCGCCCACGCCGAAGCCCTGGCAGAACCGCAACACCACCAGCAGGATCGGCGCGGCCACGCCGATCCGGTCGTAGGTCGGCAGCAGCCCGACCAGCACGGTGGCCACACCGGTCAGGACGAGCGACACCACCAGGACCGGCCGTCGCCCGCGCCGATCGCCCAGGCGCCCGAACACCACCGCACCCAGCGGGCGCGCGACGAACCCGACCGCGTAGGTCGCGAACGCCGCGAGGGTGCCGGCGATCGGCGAGAAGCCGGGAAAGAACAGCGGCCCGAGCACCAGGGCGGCGGCGGTGCCGTAGACGAAGAAGTCGTAGAACTCGATCGCGGTACCGACGAAGGACGCCGCCGCGATCCGGACCATGGAGACATTTCGAGTCACACCCCGCCCAACGACCGGGTGGGGACGTGGTCACCCACGCGGCGGTCACCCGTCCGGCGCGGTCGGGCGAGCCTTTCCGGACGCGTCGCGTTGTACAGGGGTTCGCGCTTCGCCGAGATCGGCGAGCCAGGGCGCGCCCGGGAGCACGCCGAATTCGTCGAAGGCCATGGGTGGGCAGGCTCTCCGCCGAGTTGGAAACCGCCCGACGCCGGGGGATGGACGCCGAGGCACGTTGCGACATGCTGGAACGGCAACTTGCCGCGCTGGAGCGGAATTGGCCGCGCCCGGCGGATCCGACCGGCGGGGCCCAACCCAAGATCCTGGTGGTCGACGACCAGCCGAACAACCTCTTGGCGCTGGAGGAGGTCGTTGCCGCGCCGGGTTATGACGTGGTCTCCGTCAGGTCGGGGCATGAGGCGCTCAAGGCCCTCCTCGAGCACGACGACTTCGCGGTGATCATCCTCGACGTCCAGATGCCGGGCATGGACGGGTACGAGACCGCGGCCCACATCAAACGACGGTCCCGAACGCGCGGCATCCCCATCATCTTCCTGACCGCGATGGGTCTCGATGCCGCACATTCGATCCGCGGCTACTCGGCGGGAGCTGTCGACTACATCGTCAAGCCCTTCGACCCGTGGGCGCTCCGGGCCAAAGTCGCCGTCTTCATCGAGATCCATCTCGAACGCCGCGAGCGCGGCACAGGCCTGTGACTCGGGGTACTTGAAGCGCAATCCGGAGAGGCTGCGGGTCGGAGGTGCGCGGTGTGTCGGGTGTGTGGGAGCGGTGGGGGCGCGGCGTCCCGTGTTGGTGAGGTTCAGCGTTTCGGGGTGGCTACTCGGGGTGGGGGGCGGGTGGGGTCGGGGGTGGGCCGGCGAGGATTTGGCGCCAGGTGGTGGGGGCCAGGGTGGATTGGGATTCCTGGTGGGTGATGCGGGTGAGGGTGTGTGCGGGGAACGTGAGGGCGGTGGTGGCGGACCACAGGGCGCCGGGGATTCGGCGGGGTTCCCGGCGCAGGCTCAGGGATTCCTCTGCGGTGTTGCGGTAGGGCTCGAGGCGTAGGGCGATGCGGAGGATTTCCTGTGCGGCCCGGCGGCGGCCGGCTCGGGCGGCGGTCCATACGCCCGCGTGGGCCTGGCGGGTGCGGACGTCGGGGCGGCCCCAGGGCATCGAGGGTGGCGTCTCGCCCCGGGAGACCGCGATCAGCGCGGCGACCAGGTCCGTGCCGCTCGCGGCGGCGTTGCCGGGCTCGGCCAGATGGGGGCGGACGTTCAGCCAGGCCGGGCCCGACGTGGTGCGCACGGCGTCCAGGGACAGGGCGCCGTGCCATCCGAGGTGGCCGCCGAGCATGGCCACCTGTTCGCGGATGTCGGGCGCGACCACGCTGCGCCGCACCGCCGGGCCGTGCAGGTGCTCGTACGCGTGCACCGCGACCAGTCGGCCGTGCTCGAACACCGCCTGGGCGGACAGGACCGGACCCGCCGCGGGCTCCTGCACCAGCACCCCGGCGCCGTCCACGAACGCGCCGGCGCGGTCCAATTCGTCGGCCAGGCGCAGCAGTTGTTCGCGCCGCTCGACCCGATGCGAGCCGAGCAGGGTCTTGACGTAGAGCGGCGGGTCGGCGACCTGGCGCAGTTCCTCGGCGGTGTGCACCACCACCGTCCCGGCCGGCTGCGGCATGCCGATCTCGGTCAGCGTGCTTGCCGCCGAGGCGCGGTCCGCGACGCGGCGCAGCGCGGCGAACGACGGTACGGCCAGGGCCACTCCGTGCGCGGTGATCCGCTCCGGGGCCCGGGCCAGCACCGCGACGTGTTCGTCGGTGGGCAGCAGCACGTCGTACGGCTCGGCCCCGAGCACCGCTTCCGCCCGAGCCAGCCAGGCCCACGGATCCGTGCCGAAGGCGGGCACCTCGTACACCCTCGCCACCGACCGGGGGCGACCCGGGATCGGCCGACCGGGCGGCGCCAACACCGCCGGCTCGTGCCCCGATCGCCCGACCGCCACCGCGATCTGACGTGACGTCACCCCGAAGCCGTCCCCTAGCAGCACGCGCACGGGGGTCATCCTGGCACACCCGCCCGCCGTCGGAGCGGGCGGAATTCGTCGGCTCGGGGCCGCATGTGGGGCGGTCGGGCGGAATAGGATGATGTGCATGTATCGCCAGGGTCGGATCACCGCGTCGACGTCGCCGCTCGCGGCGTTGCTCGCGCTGATCGGCCTCGGGCTGTTCGTGGAAGGGGCGTTGCCCGCCCTGGTCGCCGTCGCGATGACCGTCGTCCTCGCGCCGGCCGGTGCCGCCGCGGCCTGGGCGCCCTCCGCCGAGCGGCCGTTGTTGCGCCGACTGGCGACGGCTCGTGCGGATCGCGTCGTACCCGGGCACTAGCGTTTCCGGCAGTGACGACGTGAATCTGATCCGCGATCGGAAAAGGGCACCCCATGGCAACGAACAAGTTCGGCGCGACCTGTGCCACGTGCACGACCTATGTCAAAGCCGGCGACGGGCTGTTGGTCCGCCGGGACGGCAAGTGGGTTACGTACTGCGCCGATTGCGGCGAGCCGAAGCCCGCCGCACCGCCGCGCGGCAATCACGACGGCTGGCACCGGGGGCCGATGGCCGCGTTCGACGTGGAGACCTCCGGAGTCGATCCGCTCACCGATTTCATCGTCACCGCCGCCCTGGTGGACTCGACCGGCACCCGGTGGTCGTGGCTGATCGACCCGGGCGAGCGGGAGATTCCCGCCGAGGCGACCGCGATTCACGGGATCGACACCGCGCGCGCCCGGGCCGAGGGACGGCAACCCGCCCTGTGCCTGGCCGAGATCGGCGAGGCGATGGCCGAATACCTGGCCGCCGACACCCCGATCGCGATCTACAACGCGCCGTTCGACCTGACCATCCTGCAGGCCGAGCTGCACCGCCACAATCTGCCGCAACTCCCTTACACCGCACCGATCATCGACCCGCTGGTGATCGACAAGCAGCTCGACCGCTACCGCAAGGGCAAGCGCACCCTCGCGGCCACCAGCGCGTTCTACGAGGTGGTGCTCACCGACGCGCACACCGCCGACGGCGACGCGCTGGCCTGCCTGTTGCTCGCGCAGGATCTGGGCGCGCGTTTCCCGGAGTTGGCCGCCGACTCGCTGCGCACGCTGCACGAGAAGCAGGTGCAGTGGTACGCGGAGCAGGCGGCCTCGCTGCAGAGCTACTTCGACCGGCGCAACCCGGACGGCGGCGGCGCGGTCGTCGACCCGAACTGGCCGGTGATTCCCGGCGGTCCGGACGGGCCGGGCTCGCCGAGCCTGCCGGGCACCACCGGCGGATCGAGCGCGTGGCGGGCGGCGGACGCGGAGCCGAGCCTGTCCGGGTCGAGCGCGTGGCGACCGGACGCCGGGTCGGGCGGGTCGGTGTCGGGATCGGGATCGAGCGCATGGCGGCCGGAGGCGGGGGAGTAGCGGGCGGCGCGCGAAGCCGCCCGGCACCGTGCGCTACGCGGTCTCGAGCGCGCGCAGCCGGCCGTCGATCAGTTCCACCGCCCGATCCGCGTGCGGCAGGTGGCTGCGGTCGTGCGTGACCAGGACGGTGGCCGCGCCGCTCGTGCGGGTCAGGTCGGCGAGCAACGCCACGATCGCCGCGCCGCGCTCGTGGTCCAGCGCGCCGGTGGGTTCGTCGACCAGGAGCACGCTCGGCTCGTGCATCAGCGCGCGGGCGATGTTCACCCGCTGCCGCTGGCCGCCGGAGAGCCGGTGCGGGCGATGCTCCGCCCGGTCCGCGAGGCCGACCCGGTCGAGCAGTTCCAGCGCCCGGGCGCGGGCCTTGCGCGCACTGCCGCCGGCCAGGTGCGCCATCACCTGAAGCTGCTCGACACACGTCAACGAGGCGAGCAGGTTCGGCTGTTGGAACACGATCCCGATGGTGCTCCGGCGCAACCGGGCCCGCTCGGCCGGCCGCAGGGCCACCGCGTCCAGGCCGGCGATCGACACGCGGCCCGCGTCCGGGGTGGTCAGCGTCGCGGCGACGGCGAGCAGGCTCGACTTGCCGGACCCCGACGGTCCGACCACGGCGGTCAGTGTCCCGGGCGGCACCGCCAGCGAGACCCGGTCCAGCGCGGTCAGCCGACCGTCGCCGTCGGGATAGGTGAGCGTCACGTCGGCGAGCTCCAGGCCGGGGGACGGGTGCATGGCGGGCCTCTCGGGCGTGGGGGAATCGGGCTGCGGGGCCATGGCCGTGCGGTTCGTCGCCGTGCGGTTCATCCGCGGGTGGTTCATCGCCGTGCGGTTCATCGCCGTGCGGTTCATCGGGTACACCTCACCGGGTCCCGCCGAGCGCCGTGTGCGGGTCGACCGAGGTCACCCGACGCACCGCGAGCCCCGCGCCGACCATGCCGAGCAGGATCAACACCGCCCCCGGCAGGACCGTGGTCGAGGCGTCCACCACGTACGGCACCCCCGCCGGTGCGACCGCGCCGAACAGCGCGGCGACGCCGATGCCGACGGTGGTGCCCGCGAGCAGCACCAGGAATGCCTGGCCGAGCGCGTCGCGCAGCAGGTAGCCGGTGGGTGCGCCGAGCGCCTTGAGTACCGCCACGTCGCCCGCCCGCTGGATGGTCCAGACGGTGAAGAAAGCGCCCACCACGAGCGCCGAGATGGCGAACAGGAACCCGCGCATCAGTTGCAGCGAGCCGTTCTCGGCGGTGTACGACCCGATCGCCTTCCGCGCGTCGCCGATCGAGGTGCTGCGCGTGCCGATCGCCCGGTCCGCCGCCCCGGTGTGCCCGCCGGCCAGGTCGAGCACGATCACCGTCGCGTGCGGGCCGCCGCGCCGCGGTCCCGGGCGCAGCGGTTGCCAGTCGGCGAGGGTGGTCCACGCGACCGGCGCGTGGCTGTACGAGGATCCCGACACCACGGCGGCGACGGTCAGCACGGTGTCCGCGCCGACGGTCAGCCGGTCGCCGACGCGTACGCGCAGCTCGTCGGCCAGGTCCCGGGACAACACCACCGTCCCGGGGGTCAGCCCGGCGGGGGCCATCGGCCCGCCCGGCTCCACGCCGAACGCCGCCGCGGCGGTGGTCCGCGTACCGACCCCCAGCCGGGTCATCGCGATGCCGAGCGGCGCGGCCGAGCGCACCCCGGGCTCCTCGGCCCAGCGCTGCCACTGCGCCTGCTCCACGGTCGAGTCGGCGAACGAGACACCCTGTCCGGGGGCGGGCGCGGCGAACGCGAGCCGATCGGCCGGCAGCGCGTCGATCGCCGAGGTATTGGCCCGCCCCAGCCCCACGGTCAGCCCGGACACCAACCCGACCAGCGCGGTGACCAGCACCACGGTGACGATCATCAGGGCGAACCGCCCCCGGGCGAACACGAGGTCCCGCAACGCTACGAACACAACGCCAAGCCTGGTCGCCGGCGGCGTCCGCGTCATCGATCGGGTTGACCGGCCCCGGTCAACCTTTTGATCGATGGCTGCTCCACCCGCCCCGGTTAGCCTTGACCCGATATGTACGCCGGTATCCCGACCCCCGTCTCCGTGCCCCGCACGCTCCGCGCCTGTATGCACGCGCTGGTGGCGCTGCTGCTCGCGATGGCCGCGCTGCGCGCCCTCGTCGGCACCGACGCCTCCGCCGTACGGACCGCGCTGATCCCGGTCGCCGCCGCGGTCACGGCCGCGGTGTACGCGGTGGGCAACCTGACCCCCTGGGTGGGGCCGTCGCGGCGGGCCTCGGCGTGGTGGCTGGGCGCGCTGACGGTGTCCTGGTGCGGGTTGTACGCGCTCACGGCGGAGGGGATCTGGTTCGCCTTCCCGCTGTTCTTCCTGGTTCCGCACCTGCTGCCGGTACGGGTCGCGCTGCCCGCGGTGGGCGGGCTCGCGGTGATCGCCGTCGGAGGCTACGCGGCCCATCGCGGCGCGGTGTCGTTGGGCATGGTGCTCGGTCCGCTGCTGGGCGCGGCGGTCGCGGTGGCCACCGTGCTCGGCTACCAGGCGCTGCACCGGGAGAGCGAGGCGCGGCGCCGCCTCGTGGAGGACGTGGTCGCGGCCCGGGCCTCGCTCGCGGCGGCGGAGCGGCACGCGGGGGTGTTGGCGGAGCGGGAGCGGCTGGCCCGGGAGATCCACGACACGCTCGCGCAGGGCTTCAGCAGCATCCAGTTGCTGCTGCGCGCGGCCGAGCGGGCGCTGCCGGCGGATCCGACGGCGGCCGATCGGCACGTCCGGCTGGCGCGGGTCACCGCGACCGACAGCCTGGCGGAGGCGCGGCGGTTCGTCCGGGCGCTGGCGCCGCCGGAGTTGGACGACTCCTCGCTGCCGGCGGCACTGGAGCGGCTGTGCGCGCGGACGGCCGCCGAGGCGGACCTGGACGTGCGCTTCCACCGCACGGGGGAGGCGGCCGGGCTGCCGACGGCCGTCGAGGTGGCGCTGCTGCGGATCGCCCAGTCGGCGCTCGGGAACACGGTGCGGCACGCGGGCGCGTCCCGGGCCGAGGTGACGCTCAGCCACATGGAGGCGTCGGTGACGCTCGACGTGGTGGACGACGGACGCGGGTTCGATCCGGCGGCGCGCCCGGTCGGGGCGGATCGGGGCGGGACCGCCGGCACCGGGTTCGGGCTGGCGGCGATGCGGACTCGGGCGGCCGAACTGGGCGGAGCGCTGACGGTGGAGTCGGGTCCGGGCCAGGGGGCGGCGATCGCGGTGACGTTTCCGGTGCCGGCGGGCGAGCGGACGGGGGCTTTGCCAGCGCGTGCGGGGGAGGCCGGGGCCCTTCCGGTGCCTGAGACCGGGGGGTCCGGGATCGACGGGCCCGGGACCGTCCCGGCGCCGGCCAGGGATCGGCCGAGGACCTTGCCGGCGCCCGTGGACAGGGCCGCGCGGTGATCCGGTTGTTGCTGGCCGACGACCATCCCGTCGTGCGCGCCGGGCTGCGCGCCGTGCTGGCGGCTGAGCCGGACTTCGAGGTGGTGGGCGAGGCGGACACCGCCGAGCGCGCGGTGGAGTTGGCCGGCTCCCTCGTACCCGACGTGGTGCTGATGGACCTGCGCTTCGGCCCCGGCGCCATGCACGGCAACGCGGCCACGGCGGCCATCGCGGCGCTGCCCCGCGCTCCGCACGTCCTGGTGCTGACCACCTACGACACCGACGCGGACATCCTGGCCGCGGTCGAATCGGGTGCGCTGGGCTACCTGCTCAAGGACGCCCCGCCGGAGGAGCTGGCGGCGGCGGTACGAACGGCCGCCGCCGGCGAGTCGGCGCTCGCACCCCGGATCGCGGGCCGCCTGCTGAGCCGACTGCGCCGGCCGCAACCGGTGTTGAGCCCGAGGGAGATCGAGGTGCTGGGGCTGGTCGCGGAGGGGTTGTCGAACCTGGCGATCAGCAAGGCGCTGTTCCTGAGCCAGGCGACGGTCAAATCCCACCTGGTGCACATCTACGCGAAGCTGGAGGTCGACTCCCGAACGGCCGCCGTGGCCGCGGGGGTCCGGCGGGGACTGGTGAAGCGAGGGTGAAGCCCGCCCCCGGCACTCGCCGCCGAAACCCCCGCCCTAGGCGAATCGCGAACTGCGCACCGGACCCGGCGAGTCGACCCGGTCCCGGGTGCCCGTCAGCCAGGTGTCGGCGACGGTTCGGGTGAATGCGCCGAGCGCCTCGTCGGGGTCGGCCGGTGTCTCGCCGTCGCCCTCGTCGTCGGATGGCCCGGCGCGTAGTACCTCGGCCGCGTGGTCCGCTTCGGGGCGAGTGTCGACCCCGTCCCTCCCGCCGTCGTCCGGCTGTACGAACAGCTGTTCCTCCCAGGGTGCGTTGCCGTACTGGCGCAGCAGTCCCGAGACGTCCGCGGAGACCGGGGGCGGCTGTGTCCAGCAGGTGGCGTGCTCGTACAGGACCTGACCGGGCGCACGTTCGCGGAGCGCCGCGCCCGCCTCGGGGGCGAGATCCTCCAGGCGATACGCGACGACGAGGGTGTCCGGGCGGGTGGGTGTGTAGGGCACGGTGGGCACGCCCAGCAGGTCCGCGGCGGCGAGGCCCATGATGCGGCTGCCCCGGTCGTCGAGGAGGGACACCGTCGTGGGCGCCACGCCGGCCGCTTCGAGGACGAGCACGAGGCGGCGCAGGCCGTGCAGGCAGGACGTGTAGTCGTCCTGGTGCATCGCGTAGCGGCCGGTCATGCCGGCGGCGAAGCCGTACGGGGAGAGGGTGGCCAGTACGCCGCCGGTCAGCGCGAACTGCCAACCGCGCAGGTCGAGGTGGTCGAGGGAGCCGGCGCGCGAGGCGG
The DNA here is from genome assembly GCF_051903075.1 of Embleya australiensis. Taxonomy (NCBI): domain Bacteria; kingdom Bacillati; phylum Actinomycetota; class Actinomycetes; order Kitasatosporales; family Streptomycetaceae; genus Embleya; species Embleya australiensis. The sequence continues at coordinate 1,916,251 of NZ_CP182422.1, read as the reverse complement.
CGTCGGCGCGGGTCAGCATGCGGGTGACGCGGCCGTACGCCCAAGCCCACCTGTCCTCGTCGGGCGCGGGCAGGGTGGCCGCGTGTCGGCGGGCGCGGGCGAGGTCGCCGCTCAGGATCGTGTTGTAGACGAGCAGGTAGCGCTCGGGCCAGGGGCGCAGCGCGGCCTCGTCGGCTTCGAGCAGGGCCACGGCCTCGCCGTGGCGTGCCTCCGCCTCGTACGCCGCCACCAACTCGTTGCGTACGCCCGCCGAGTCGGGCACCCGGCGGACCGCCTCGACGAGCGGGGGGATGGCGGCGAACGCGATGCCGCGCTCGATGCACGCGTATCCGAGGTCGTAGAGGTGCCGAGGGTTCGACGGCTGTGCGGCGGCCTGCCCGGCCGCCTCGGCCAGGTCCTCGAAACCGGCCAGTCGCGCCGCCTTCTCCAGCGCCCGTGCCAGTTCGCCGAGGGGGACGCCGGCCGCGACACCGCGCAAATCGCGGATCGCGCCCGGGACGTCACCCGCCTCCAGGCACTGCCACACCCGGTCGAGATCGTTGTCGGTGCTCATGGGAGAGGAGCCTTCAACACGGGGCGGGACCCGCACAACCGGATTAGCTGTGCCTGGAGGTGGGGCATCGGCCTCGGGGCGTTCGCGGCGGCGGGTCGGGGGTCGGCAGGTCGTAGGGTCTCGGCATGACCGTGCTGCACGTGAAGGGCCGCGTTCTGGTCGGCCCCGAGGATGTCCGTGACGAGATGTGGGTGATCGGCGGGCGGATCACCTTCGAGCGGCCGACGTCGCTCGCCGTCGACGCCACGTTGGAAGGGTGGGTACTGCCCGGCCTGGTCGACGCGCACTGCCATGTCGGGATCGACGCGCACGGCGCGGTCGACGCGCCGACCGCCGAGCGTCAGGCGATCACCGATCGGGACGCGGGCGCGCTGCTGCTGCGCGACGCGGGCTCGGCCGCCGACACCCGCTGGATCGACGGCCGCGAGGACCTGCCCCGGCTGATCCGCGCGGGGCGGCATCTGGCCCGGCCCAAGCGCTACATCCGCAACTACGCGCACGAGATCGAGCCGGGTGACCTGACCGCGTTCGTGATCCAGGAGGCCCGGCGCGGCGACGGCTGGGTCAAACTGGTCGGCGACTGGATCGACCGGGACACCGGGGACCTGGCGCCGCTGTGGCCCAAGGACGCGCTCCAGGAGGCGATCGCCGCCGCGCACGCCGAGGGGGCCCGGGTCACCGCGCACTGCTTCGCCGAGAACTCGCTCCCGGACCTGGTGGAGGCGGGCATCGACTGCATCGAACACGCCACCGGATTGACCGAGGACCTGATCCCGCTGTTCGCCGAGCGGGGCGTGGCGATCGTGCCGACCCTGGTCAACATCGCCACCTTCCCCGGGATCGCCGACCAGGCGGGCGCCAAGTTCCCGACCTACGCCGCGCACATGCGCGCGCTGCACGCCAACCGCTATGCCACGGTGCGGGCCGCCTACGACGCGGGCATCCCGATCTTCGTGGGCACCGACGCGGGCGGCTCGCTGCCGCACGGCCTGGTCGCCGACGAGGTCGCGGAATTGGTCGCGGCCGGCATCCCGGCCCGCGACGCGCTGTCCGCCGCGTGCTGGTCCGCCCGCCGCTGGCTCGGCCGGGACGCGATCGCCGAGGGCGCGTCGGCCGACGTGGTGGTGTATTCGGCCGATCCGCGCGCCGATGTGGGGGTATTGGCCGACCCGCGCGCCGTGGTGCTGCGGGGCACGGTGATGCCGCGCTGACCGCTTCGCGGCGGGATCAGTCCGCGAAGGGCCGCAGGACGCCGTCGGGCTTCGACCGGGCATGCGCGGCGTACTCCCCGAAGGACAGGTTCGCGATTCCCAGGTTGGCCTGCACGTCGTGCACGGCGGCCGGCTCGGTTCGGAACTCGCGTAGGGGCGGGTCGTCGACCGGATCCGGGTTCTCGTCCTCGGGCCAGGTGTCGAGGGCGAGCAGTGCGCGGTCGGTGGAGCGCATCGTGTGCCGGTCGGCGACGAACACCACGAACTCGTTCTCGCCCCGGCGGACCGCGGCGACGATGTCGTCGGGCTCGGCGTCCGCCCAGACGGGATCCTCGACGAGGAGCAGGCCCACGTTGAACTCCCCGTCCCGCCCCTGGGGTTGGGACAACTCCGCGAGCACGGCGGCCCAGCCCGCGTCGTCGGTGTAGTCGGTCCTGATCACCACGGCGGTGAACTCGTCGTGCTCCTCGATCGGGGGCAACACGCCGATCTCCTCTCGGTAGTCCTCGCCCGACCCTGGCACTCGCCGCCGACATCCCGCGGGCCGGGCCGAAATCCACCCCGCGCGGGGCCGCCGGAGTGACCCGGCGACACTCCGCCCCCGCCCGGTCGTTGAACGCGGTGTCCGTCGACGTGGTTCGACGGGCGCGGCGTCGGGGCGTGGGACCTCGGGGCCGGCGCAGCGAAAGGCAGCCCCCGTGCGAGGTTCGGCCCTGATCGCCCCCAACCCCGATCCGCACCACCGCCGCCCGTTCGGCATGGTGCCCCTGCCCTACCCGGTGACCGACGCCCCCGGCCCCACTCCCGCCACACCCCTCGCCCTCCCACCGGTGACCAGGCTCGACGCGCCGGAGCCCTGGTATCGCGCCGAAGGGCGTTGACCTACACGCGGTGGGCGCTGTCCGGGTGGGACTCGTATTCGGTCGGGTCGCCCCTGAAGGTGATGGTGCCCCGGCTGAGGGCGTAGACGACCTCGGCGCGGCGCAGGGCCTCGCCCGTGTGTTGTTCGACCAGGATCACCGTGCGCTCGGCCGTGGCGAGGCCGGCCACCACGTCGTACAGGTGGGCCGCCACGCGGGGGGCCAGGCCCTGGCTGAGTTCGTCCAGGAGCAGGAGCCTGGCGGGGGCGAGCAGGGCCCGGCTCACCGCGAGCATCTGCTGCTCGCCGCCGGAGAGCGTGCCGGCCCGTTGCCTCAGCCGATCATCCAGCACCGGGAACGCGGTCAGGGCCGGCGTCACGTCGCGGCCGTCGGCGAACAGGCGCAGGTTGTCGGCCACGCTCAGGCCGGCGAACACCCCGCCCCGCTCCGGGATCAGGGTCAGGCCGGCGCGGGCGCGGCGGTCGGCGGGCCAGGCGGTGATGTCCACGCCGTCCCAGGTGATCGTGCCGGCGGTGGGCCGGACCAGTCCGGCCAGCGTGTCGAGGAGGGTGCTGCGGCCCGAGCCGTTGCGGCCGACCAGGGCGGTGAGGGCGCCGGCGGGGACGTCCAGGTCGACGCCGTGCAGCGCCTCGATCGGGCCGTGCCGGACCCGAAGTCCTGCGACCGACAGGGTGATCGGCATCAGAGGTACACCTCCCGGGCCCGCGCGTCGCGGCGGATCGCGTCCGGGGTGCCGGCCGCGACGATCCGGCCCGTGGCCATCACGTGCACCGTGTCGGCCACCCCGAACACCAGGTCCATGTCGTGTTCGACCAGCAGGATCGCCAGGCCGTCGGCGGCCAACGCGCGCAGTTCGACGCGCAGCCGCTCGGTCTGCGCGTCGTCGAGCCCGCTGGCCGGCTCGTCCAGGAGCAGCACCGACGGGGACGCCGCGAGCGCGCGGGCCAGTTCGACCATCCGCAGTGACCCGGCCGGGAGTTCGCCGGCCGGGGTGTACGCGTGTTCGGTGAGCGCGAGCCGGTCCAGTGCCGCCTCCACCGCGTCCCGGGTGCGTCCTCGGGCGGGATCCGGCAGGCCGAGCAGGCGGGCCGGGGCGGAGGATCCGGACCGGTTCTCCGCGGCCACCCGCAGGTTGTCCACCACCGTCAGACTGGGGAAGACCGACACCGTCTGGAACGTCCGGGCCAGCCCGAGCCGGGCCCTGCGGTGCGCGGGCAGCCGGGTCACGTCGCGCGCGCCCATGTACACCCGTCCGGCGTCGACCCGCCCACCCGCCAGGCAGTCGAACAGGGTGCTCTTGCCCGCCCCGTTCGGCCCGATCACCGCCGTCACCACGCCCGGCGGCACGGTCAGGTCGACCCCGTCCACGGCCCGCAGCCCCCCGAACCGGCGGACCACACCCTCGGCCCGCAGCGCGCTCACCCGCCCACCTCCGCCCGGCCCGACCGCACCCGCTCGCGCAGGGTGCGGCCCAGCGGGCTGAGCCGGACCGGTGGCGGCGGCGCGGCGGGCACCGGCGCCGGCCCCGCGGCCAGGCGCAGGAGCGTCGCCGAGACGCCGCCGGGCATCCGGGACAGCAGCACCGCCAGGCCGCCGATCACGATCGTGGACATGCCCGCCGTGGTGGCCGCGTCCAGGGCGACCACCAGGCCGGCGGCCAACACCGCGCCGGCCGCGCTGTCCACGCCGAACACCACCACCGCGGCGAACCAGATCAGGCCGAGCACCGGATCGAAGGCCGCCGCGTCGAAGGCCCGTCCGCCCATCCCGAGCAGCGCGCCGCCGAGCCCGGCCACGCCGGCGCTGACCGCGAAGACGAAGACCTTGGCCGAGGAGACGTCCACGCCGGCCGCCGCCGCGCCGCGCTCGTGGTCGCGCACCGCGACCAGCATCCGGCCGAGCCGGCTCACGTGCAGCCGGCGGACCACCAGGAGCACCAGTACGAGGCAGGCCAACTCCAGGGCGTAGAAGGAGCGTTCGCCGTCGAACGGCCACGGGTGGTCGAGCGCGAGGTCGGTGGTGAAGCGCGGCTGGGCGAAGACGAACCGGCTGACCACCGCGGCCACCGCGAACGTGGTCAGCGCCAGGGTCAGCCCGCGCCGCCGGATCGCCGGCCACCCGGTCAGCAGGCCCACCGGCACCACCAGCAGCGCGGCCAGGAACAGCGCGAGCAGGGCCGGGACACCCCGGCCGGCCAGCTGCGCCGCGAACAACGCGCCGAGTCCGGCGAAGCCGGCCTGGCCGAGCGAGATCTGGCCGGCGTATCCGGTGAGCATCACCAGCGACACGAACACGATCGCCATCGCCGGCACCTGCTGCGCGACCCGCAGGTGTTCCGCGCCCAGCGCGAGCGGCGCCGCGGCGACCGCGACGAACGGTACCCACCAGCCCACCGGCGCGCTCTCCCCATGCCCGGTCCCTATCCGGGCGCCGGCCGCGCGTTGCGGGTCGGGGCCGCCGACCTCGACCATGCGGGGCAGTACCAGGAGCGCGACCAGCATCACCACCACGAACAGGTTCGCCTGGAGCGCCTGGATCAGCCCCCACGAGTCGAGTTCGAGCCGGGACAACTCGCTCTGCCCCACCCCGATCGCCAGCGCCGCCAGGATCGCCACCGGCAGACTGGCCAGCCGGGCCACCACCGCGACCCCGATCGTCTCCAGGACGAGCAGGGTCAGTCCGTACGGATCCAGCCGCAGGTGCGGCGCGAGCAATACGCCGGTCAGCCCCGCCAGCATCGACCCGAAGGCCCACCCGGCCGCGGCGACGCGGTCGGCCGGCACCCCGGACAACTCCGCCAGGGCCCGCCGGTCCACCACCGCGCGCAGCCGCACCCCGAAGCGGGTGAACCGGGTGACGACGGCGACCAGGGCGGCGACCGCGGCCACCACGCCCAGTTCGACCAGCGTCCCCTTCGCGACCGACGTGTCGCCGGGCAGGGCGACCGCGCCCGTCGGCACGATCGAGGGCGGGTCGAGCCGGGCCTGCGTACCCCAGGCCAGCGTGGCCACGCCGACCAGGAGCACGAACACGCCCAGCGAGGCGACCAGCATCCGGGCCGGACCGGCCCCCTCGCGGTGCAGCCCGCGAAAGACGAAGCGCTCCAGGACCAGGCCGAGCGCCGGCGCCACCACGCCCACGTCGAGCAGCACCGCCGCCCACAGCGGCCAGCCCCACACGCGCACCTGCTGCCAGACGAGGTAGGCCACGATCATCGCGAGCGCGCCGAAGGACAGGTTGAACACGCCGGTGGCCCGGTAGGAGGTGATCATCCCGACCGCCGCGAGCGCCGCGATCGCGCCCACGCCCAGGCCGGCGAGCGCCAGTTCGACGGTGAGCACGGCGCTCAGCCGTCGGCGCCGGGCGCGCTCGGCCCGTCGGTCCCGACATCGCCCCCGGAGGCCCAGCCCGACCGCTCACCGGTCTCCCGGAGACCGTGCCGCTCATCGGCCACACCGGACTCCCGCACCCCCGGCCGCTCACCGACCGCACCGCGAAGACCCGAACCCGCCGCCGCGTCGGCCGGACCGGGATCGCACACCCGGCACGGCCGCAAATCCCGGTCCCGCACCGCCGCCGCGTCCACCGGCCTCACCCCGTTCTTGCCCCGCACCAGCGAGCACCCGCTCCGGTGATAGCGCGCCCCGCCCGGGACCGTCACCCACGCCGCCCCGGCACCCACCTCCACCACCGCCTCGGTCGGCTCCGGCTCGACCAGCAGCTCGTACAGCCGGCCCATCATCCGCCGCAACTCCGCGTTCTCGACGCTCGTATCGGCGGGGGCCTGCGCCGCCCCGCGCCGGGTTCCCACCACGAGTACCGCGCCGGCGACGATCAGCGCCGCGCCCGGAATGGTGGCCGACGCCAGGTAGGGCAGTTGGCGCGCCTCGTACCGTTCACCCGACACGCCGTACCACCCCACCGCGCACAGCAGCGCCCCGCACAACGCGACGAGCCAGCCGCCGTGCGTGCGCGCCAACCGCCGCAAACCCTCGATGGCCGGGGCCGCGGCGGCCGTACGCTGTCTTTCGGCAAGGGAGTTCGCCTTTCCCGTGGAACCTGCCGAGTTCGTCGAACCTGCCATATGGTCCACCCGTCGAATCCGCCCGATTGCGTATCGGTGCCTCAGCGTAGTTCGCCGGGATCTGGTCATACGGCCCGGAACACGATTGGATACCGAGTCGCGCATGGCAACATGACTTGCCGGTAACCCAGGTACTACCTGGCTACATCAACAGCAACAGGACGCCGGGCAACCGGCGGAACGGGTGGTGAACGCACGTGAGCGTGGACTTGATCAACGAGCGGGCCAAGCAGAACGGCACCGGTGTGGGTCGGCGCAAGGGCGCGCGCCGTGCGCTGCTGGCCCTGCCGCTGGTGGCGGTGCTGGTGATGTCCGGGTGTAGCAGTGACGACAAGGACGACAAGAAGGACAGCAAGTCGTCGCAGTCGGCGAGCGCGCCGGCGGCCGGCCAGCCGAGCACGCCCACCGCGCCGGGAACCACCGCGGCCTCCTCGCCCGCCGCCTCGGGCGGCAGCACCGGCGCCCCGGCGACCGGCGGCGGCGGCTCGACCACGTTGACCGGCGAGGAGAAGAAGGTCGCCGACAACTGGGACAAGCTGTTCGACAACACTCAGCCGCTCGACGCGCGCAAGGCGGTCCTGGAGAACGCGGACAAGATGGGCGCGCTCGTCGAGACGCTCGCCAACGACCCGCTGGCCAAGTCGGTCACCTCCAAGACCACCGCGGTGAAGATCAACGGGGACACCGCCGACGTCACGTTCGACATCCTGCTCGCCGGCGCCCCCGCGCTGCCCGGCCAAAACGGCAAGGCGGTCAAGCAGGACGGCACCTGGAAGGTCAGCCTGGGCACCGTCTGCACGCTGGTCGGCGCGCTCAAGCCGGGCACCGTCGCCCCGGGTTGCCCGACGGCCTGACGCCCCACTCCGCACGGGCGGGTTCCCCGCCGGCCCCGGGTCACCGAGGAGCACGCATGCATCGTCGTATCCACGGGCGGCGCATGCCGTGCGCCTCGGTGGCCCTGGTGCTGTCCGGCGTGTTGTGCGCGGTCGCCGCACTGACCGGGTGCGGTTCGCGGCTGCCGGAGAGCGACTTCCGCGAGGAGCGTGGCCCGGCACCCGCGTCCGCCGGCGCGGTGCCGAACACCAACACCGCGTCCGACGTGGGCGTCACGCCCACCGAGATCACCGTGGGCATGATCGACACCGTCCAGGGGGTGCTCGGCAACGAGACCTTCTCCGGGCCGATGTACGGCGCCCAGGCCTATTTCAAGGCGCTCAACGACCGCGGTGGGGTGAACGGGCGCCGGGTGAAGGTGTCCGCCTGCGACGACAACGGCTACGGCGTGGCCAACCAGCGCTGTGCCCGCCGACTGGTCGAGGACGACAAGGTGTTCGCCTTCGCGGGCAACAGCATCTACAGCTACAACGCCGCCCAGTACGTCAGCGACAAGGGCGTGCCCGACGTCGGCGGGCAGCCGATCGGGACCGCGTACGAGACGTACCCGCACCTGTACTCGATCTACGGATCGCGCGCGCCGCGCGACGGCAAGGTGGGCTGGGACGGCCGGCTGTACGCGAGCACCGAGGTCTACCGCTACTTCAAGGAGAAGCTCGGCGCCCGCACCGCCGCCGTGGTGTCGTACAACCAGGCCGACTCCGCGCGCTACGCGCAGACCGTCGCCGACGGGCTGCGCGCCGAGGGCTACACGGTCGTCGAAAAGCAGGTCGACTTCGCGCTGCCGAACTTCGCCGCCGCGGTGGTGGACATGCGCAGCAAGGGCGTCGACATCGTCTTCGACGCGGTGGACACGCGCGGCAACGTCGAACTGTGCAAGGCGATGGACGGCAGCGACCTGCGGGTGACCGCCAAGGTGACCAACGTACAGAACTGGAACGCGCGCGTCGGCGAGGACTTCAAAGCGTCCCCGACCTGCCGCAACAGCATCTACGCGACCGGGAACAGCCGCGGCTACACGGACACCGGGCAGCCCGCGGTGGCCGAGTTCCGGGCCGCGATGAAGAAGTACTTCCCCGACCGGGAGGACAAGCTCTCCCAGTGGGAACTGGAGGGCTGGGCCTCGGCGATGTGGCTCACCGACGCGATCGCCTCGTGCGGCGCCAAGGTCACCCGGACCTGCGTCGAGGGCTTCGTCAACCGCCCCGAGGGCTACGACGCGCACGGCCTGCTGATCCCGGTCGACTTCAAGACCGAACCGGTCGACCGCGTCGCCGCGCCCACCCGCACCTGCTTCGACGTGGCCCGCTGGCAGGACGGCGCCCCGGGCGGCTGGATCGCCCAGGTGCCGGACATGACCACGAACTGCTTCGACGTACCGTCCCTGCCGTACAAACCGTGAGCCCGGATCCGGCCCAACGCCCTTCGGCGCGATACCGGGGCTCCGGCGCGACAAGCGTGTTCACGCACCGCCCTGCAAAGCGCATGGTGATGGACGCCGGCTCGTACGTCTTGGCGTACGACTTCGACGCCTGAAACGCGACGCGCGCGGAAGCCGATCGGCTTCCGCGCGCGTGGGTCGGGCGTGGGTCAGTCGGCGTCCAGGGCGCTGGGGAGGCGGGGTGGGCAGCCGTTGGTGTATGAGGCGTTGTACTCGAAGTGCCATTCCTCGTTGTCGTACATCCGGCACCACCCGTACTTGCTGCCCTTGGCCTGGAGCCAGGCCTGGGCGTTGGCCGGGTAGATGTCCACCGCGACGCCCTGGACGTGCATCGACTTCTCCGGCGGCAGCACCCAGTGCAGTGCCGCCTCGCGCGAGCCGACCTCGGCGATCTTCTCGTCCAGGAGCCGCTGCTGGTGTGCCCAGCCGCGTTTGCCGGAGTTCAGGTTCAGCTTGATGCCCTCGGCCGCCATCGCCTGGTCGATCTTCTTCCACGCGGCGTACGCGGCCGGGGTGAGCGCCTTCGGGTCCTTCGGCGCGTCCTTGTCGTTCGCCGGCGCCTTGGCGGTGCTCGACGCGGTCGCTTTCGGCGGCTTGGTCGTCGCCGACGTGGTGCTCGACGGGGAGCCGGAGGAGGGCGCGTTCGTGGGGGCTGTCTGGGTGTTCGGGGCCTGTTCGGGGTTCGACGTCACCTGCACGCCCACCGAGTCGGCCCGGTCCTTCTTGTCGTCGTCGCCACCGCCGAGGAACAACACCGCGCCGACCCCGGCCCCGCCGAGGATCAGCGCACCCGCCAGGCTCCAGGCCACCAGCTTGCCGCGTCGGCGCCGTGCCGGCTCCGGTTCGGCCGCGGGGGCCGGCCGGGGCGGCTCGGCGACGGGCGCGGCCGAGCCGACGGGCGGCTGCTCACGCGTGTACCAGTCGGCCGGAACCGGCGTGGTCTCCGCGTCGAACCTGCCCGGCGTACCGGGTATGCCGGGGCCGCCGGGCGGCTGAGATCCGGGTGGACCGGCCGCGTGCCCCGAGCCCGAGCTGTGCTGTTCCCACGAGGTGTCCAGGAAGTGCGCTCCGTCGGGTGTGCCCCCTTCGTCGGGCTGTGGTTCTCCGCTGCCCGCTGCGTGTCTCACTGGTGAAGCCTCCTCGTAGTGAGCCTGGATCCTCTCGCGGATCACGCGCGCCGAGCGAGCCACGGTTGTCCCGACCTGTGTGGGATACACCACTGCAACCGTTCCGGCGTTCGGCTCGTAGCCTGGGGAGCACCGGTCGGAGCAACCCGCGTAACCTGGGAAGCTTGCCGCAAGGAGACTGGCCGCATCGAGAAGAGGGGTCGAAGGTGAGCACGCACCACCGCACCGGAGGACTCGTCGACGGTTTCGGTCGCATCGCGACCGATCTGCGGGTGTCGCTGACCGACCGCTGCAACCTGCGGTGCACGTACTGCATGCCCGAAGAGGGGCTGGACTGGCTGGCCAAACCCGAGCTGCTGACCGGCGAGGAGATCTCCCGCCTGGTACGGATCGCGGTGACCATCCTCGGTGTGCGCGAGGTCCGCTTCACCGGCGGCGAGCCGCTGCTGCGCCGCGAGCTGGTCGACATCGTCCGCGAGGCCGCCGCCCTGGAGCCGCGCCCGACGTTGTCCGTCACCACCAACGGAATCGGCCTGGCCCGCCTGGCGCCCACGCTGCGCGAGGTCGGCCTGGACCGGGTCAACGTCTCGCTCGACACCCTCGACCCGGCCCGGTTCAAGGCGATGACGCGCCGCGACCGGCACGCCGACGTGGTGGCCGGGCTGGCCGCCGCGGTGGACGCCGGGCTCGGTCCGGTCAAGGTCAACACCGTGCTGATGCGCGGAGTGAACGACGACGAGGCCGCCGCGCTGCTCGCGTGGTGCCTGGAGCGCGGCTACGAGCTGCGCTTCATCGAGCAGATGCCGCTGGACGCGCAGCACGGCTGGCAGCGCTCGGAGATGATCACCGCCGGGGAGATCCTGACCGCGCTGCGCGCGGCGTTCCGGCTCGACCCCGAGTCCGGGCGTGGCAGCGACCCCGCCGAGCGCTGGCTCGTGGACGGCGGCCCGGGCACGGTGGGCGTGATCGGCTCGGTCACCCGCCCGTTCTGCGAGGCGTGCGACCGGACCCGGCTGACCGCTGACGGGCAGATCCGCAATTGCCTGTTCGCGCGCGAGGAGTCCGATTTGCGCGCGGCGTTGCGCGGCGGTGCGGACGACGCGGAGATCGCCGACCGCTGGCGCGCCGCGATGTGGACGAAGAAGGCCGGCGCCGGTATCGACGACCCGGAGTTCCTCCAGCCCGACCGACCGATGTCGGCGATCGGCGGCTGACCCACCGGCGTCGTCGGACGGCGACGCGCTCTCGCGCGACGCGTCTCAGGACGGTTCGTGGGCCGATCCGCCCGGGGACTCCGGCTCGTGCCAATCGGCGAACGCCACCGTGTCCTTGAGGAATCCGCGAATCCCCAGAAACTCGGCCAAATGCTCACGGTGCTCGTCGCACGCGAGCCACGTCTTGCGCCGTTCCGGGGTGTGCAGCTTGGGGTTGTTCCAAGCCAGAACCCACCGGGCGTCGGCGCGGCAACCCTTCGCCGAACAGATCGGTCGACCGGGATCGGCGGGGGTGGGAAACATGCCCACCAGTGTCGCAGACGAGGCCGTTCACCCCATCGCGGTGCCTGTCACCAGGAACTGACCCTGTGTCAGGCACCAACCGGAGCGCTGCTCTCAGTAAGCAACGGGCTGGTGCGGTACCGCCGTGCGGATCCACCTGCGGACCGGCGAAAGACCCCGGACACGGGCGATGCCGGGCAGCCACGGGGGGAGCCGCCCGGCATCGCGTCGGTCGCTCCGACGGGGGATACGGAGCACGTTTCGAAGTATGGCACGTCCGGCCGGCGGTTGAAGCACCAACCCGCGTAGCGCTTGCCGCTAATTTTTGACGCTGTGCGAAGGGGCATCCTCCGGGTCACCGATGTGGCCCCGATCGGCAGCCTCGGGGTCACCGTGTGTATCCGAATTGGTGTGCGACAAAAGGTCGGTCGGTTCCGCGCCGGCCGCCGGCGGGGTCCCGACGGTCGTCGTCCACGAGTCCTCGGAGTGTGTGTGCAACGTCTCCCGCTCGGCGCTCGTGAGCACCGCGCCGGGCGGCGGCTCCAGCGCCTTGGGCGGCAGCGGGGGTACGAACTGCGCCTGCACCGGCGCGTTCGACGTGGGCTCGCGACCCGCGTTGGCCAGCACCACCGCGATGTAGGGCAGGAACAGCGCGCCGGCGACCAATATCCACCGCCACGGCGACGGGGTGAACACCGCCGCCACGAAGCACACGGTGCGGATCGACATCGAGATCACGTACCGGCGTTGGCGCCCGGCCACGTCCTCGGTCAGCCCCTTGCGCGCGCCACTGATCTGGAACACCGCGCCCTTGGTGTTTTTCACGGTCCCACCGTCTCCGCCCATGTGACCACACACTCGTCCGCATCTTCACGGTACGCCCGCGTGTGCCCCACACCGAGAGCGGGGGCGGGAGCTTTGCCGTCAGCTGACCCGAGTGGGGGATGCGGAGCGACCCGAGTGGGGGATGCGCCGGGCCGGTCAGTCGCGCGGGTCCAGATACCGCGGCGGCACCGCCGGGACCAGCCAGACGCCGTTGTCCGAGCGGCGGAACACATGCCCGTCGGCGACCATGCGCTCGGCCCGCACCGCGAACACCACGGGCCGACCGCGCCGCGCGCCCACCCGGCGCGCCGTCTCCACGTCGACGGACAGGTGTACGTCGTGCCGATCCATCGGCCGCAGCCCCTCGGCCAGGATCGCGGCCACACTCCGGGGGCTCGTCCCGTGGAAGAGCACGGCGGGCGGCACCGCCTCGGCCAGCCCCAGGTCCACCGCGACGGTATGCCCCTGACTGGCCCGGATCCGGGTCCCGTCCGCCGAGAACGCGAACCGCCGTTTGTCGTTCTCCGCGACCACCCGTTCGAGCTGCGCGCGCGACAACCCCACCCCGCGCGCGGCACAGGCCGCGAGCAACACATCCACCTCGACCCACCCGGCCTCGTCCAGGACGATCCCGAGCCGCTCGGGCTGATGCCGCAGATGCCGGGAGAGATACTTCGAAATCTTGACGATGTTCATGATGAACCCCAACAAAACCACGAAGCCCCACCCGAGCACACCGATTTTCCTTGGACAGGCAAACCCGCGGCTGCCCCTGCGGCCCGAGCCGAATATCCAGCCCGTCCGGCGTTTGAGGACACCGGGCCGGAGGCCACCGGCAAACGGCAGCCTCCGGCGCCGGCGGCGCCAAAACCCCTCAGCCGTCCGGCGCTTGAGGACAGGCAGGGTCGTCCCGTCCGGCTACTGCGCCCGACTCGGCGACGACATGTTGAAGTCCCGCACGCGCAGCGCCGGCATCGCCGCCCGCGTGAACCAGTCACCCCACTCGCGCGGATACGTACGCTCGGTCCGCCCCGCCTCGACGGCCCGCCCCAACACGTCCACCGGCGACTCGTTGAAGCGGAAGTTGTTCACCGCCCCGACCACCTCGCCACCCTCCACCAGGTACACCCCGTCCCGGGTCAACCCCGTGAGCAGCAGCGTCTGCGGATCCACCTCGCGGATATACCAGAGGCACGTCAGCAGCAGCCCACGCTCCGTCGACGCGACCATCTGCGCCAACGTCCGCCCGCCGGCCGGCGCGTCCAGGATCAGGTTGTCGATCTCCGGCGCGACCGCGAGCCCCGTCAGCTCGGCGGTGTGCCGATTGGTCCCCAGCGCGGTGAGCACGCCGTCGGTGACCCAGTTCGTGCGCTCCAGCGGCAGCCCGTTGTCGAACACCGACGCCGTGTCGCTCGACGCGTGCGCGATGGTGAACGGCGCGCTCTCCAGGCCCGGGTGGTTCGGGTCGCTGAACAGGGTCAGCGGCAAGTCGGTGAGCCGGTCGCCGACCCGCGTGCCGCCGCCCGGCTTGCTGAAGACCGTACGGCCCTCGTGCGCGTCCCGCGCGCCGCTCTGCCAGTACATGTAGACCATCAGGTCCGCGACCGCCGACGGCGGCAGCAGGGTCTCGTAGCGGCCCGCCGGCAGGTCGATCGTGCGGGTCGCCCAGGACAACCGCTCGGCGAGGTCCGCGTCCAGCGCCGCCAGGTCCACGTCCCGGAAGTCGCGGGTCGGCGTGCCGCCCCACGCGGACCGGGTCAGGTCGCCCGACTTGGCGTTCAACTCGACGTGCCCGGTGGGCTGGTCGTGCCGGCGGCGCAGCCCGGCGGAGGTGCCCACGTAGCTGGAGGTCAGCTGGTGCGAGGCGAACCCGTACAGCAGCCGGTCCGCCTCCCGGGCCCGCCCGAACGCGGCGCCCAGCTCCGGCGCGAAGTCCGCGAACACGCCGATGGACGTCTGCGCCGGCGCCTCGGTGAAGCCGCCGTCCGGGCCGCCCGAGGCCCCCAGGAGCGGTCGCGCGTCCTCGGCCGGACCGGCATCCCGAGCCGCCGCCTCTGCGGCCCGTACCAGGTCCTCCAGCCGATCCACCGTCACGCCGCTGCGCGAGACCGTCCCGGACGCGGTGCCCTCGGTGCCCGCGACCGTGGCCACCACGGTCACCCGCCGACCCCGCGTCTCACCGTTGGTGGTCAGCGCGTTGCCCGCCCAGCGCAGGTTCGCCGCCGAGGTCTCCTCGGCGATCACCACGCAGCCGTCCGCCTTCGACAGCGCCAGCGCCCGCTCGACCGTCTCGTCCGGCCGCGTCACCACGGTCTGCCCGCCGCTCATCGACCCGCCTCCTGAACCGTGTTGAGGACCTTCACGCCGCGGAACAGCGCCGACGGACACCCGTGGCTGACCGCCGCGACCTGCCCGGGTTGCGCCTTGCCGCAGTTGAAGGCGCCGCCGAGGACGTAGGTACCGGGACCACCGACCGCCTCCATCGAGCCCCAGAAGTCGGTCGTGGTGGCCTGGTAGGCGAAGTCCTTGACCTGCCCGACGATCCGGCCGTCCTCGATCAGGTAGGCCCGCTGGCCGGTGAACTGGAAGTTGTACCGCTGCATGTCGATCGACCACGACTTGTCGCCGACGATGTACAGGCCGCGGTGCACCCGGCCGATCAGCTCGGCGGTGGACAGGTCGTCCGCACCCGGCTGCAGCGAGACGTTGGCCATGCGCTGCACCGGGACGTGCCCGGGGGAGTCGGCGAAGGCACAGCCGTTGGAGCGGCCGAGCCCCTGCATCAGCGCCATCCGCCGGTCCAGCTGATAGCCGGTCAGCACGCCGTCGGTGACCAGGTCCCAGCTCTGCGTCGCCACGCCCTCGTCGTCGAAGCCGATGGTGGCCAGGCCGTGTTGCACGGTGCGGTCGCCGGTGACGTGCATCACCGGCGAGCCGTACTTGAGCTTGTTCAGCTGGTCGAAGGTGGCGAACGAGGTGCCCGCGTAGGCGGCCTCGTAGCCGAGCGCGCGGTCCAGCTCGGTGGCGTGCCCGATCGACTCGTGGATGGTCAGCCACAGGTTGCTCGGGTCGATCACCAGGTCGTATTCGCCGGCCTCGACGCTCGGCGCCTTGACCCGCTCGGCGAGCAGGCCCGGCAGCGACGCCAGCTCCTCGTCCCAGTCCCAGCCCACGCCCTTGACGTACTCCCAGCCCCTGCCGACCGGCGGTGCGATGGTGCGCATCGTCTCGTAGGCGCCCGACTCGCGGTCCACCGCGATCACGGTCAGCTGGGGGTGTATCCGCACCCGCTGCTGCGTGGTCGTGGTGCCGGCCGAGTCGGCGTAGAACTTGTTCTCCTGGACCACCATGCAGGTGGCGTCCACGTGGTCCACGCCGTCGGCGGCGAGCAGTTCGCGGCTCCACCTCGCCAACAGGCCGATCCGCTCGGCCTCGGGCACGTCGAACGGGTTGATCCGGTACGCCGAGATCCAGGTCTCGTCGGCGTGTACCGGCTCCTCCGCCAGCGCCACCGTCTCGCCCGCGCCGGCCGCCTCGCTCACCGAGCGGGACACGCGCGCGACCGCGACCGCCTGCTCGGCGACGTACGCCGCCGCCTCGGGGGTCAGATCCACCCCCGCCGCGAAGCCCCACGCCCCGTCGTGCACGACCCGGACCGCGAAGCCCACGTCGGTGGTGTCCACGGACGAGTCGGTGCGTCCGTCGCGCAGCCGGAAGGACGCGTCTCGTACGCGCTCGAAGCGGAAGTCCGCGTGTTCGGCGCCCAGTTCCCCGGCTCGGGACAGGGCCGCGGCGGCCAGTTCCCGAAGGGGATAGGCGAGGAACGTCGGATCGATCTCGTTGGGCACCCATTCCTCCATACGTTCGGCCTGTCGGCTCGCGTCGTTCAGTCAACCAGACACGCCGTCGCCGGCATTCCGGTCTCCCGGAAGGACCGGTCGTGTGCTCGGACGGGTCTTGCGCCGGGGCAACCGGAACGAAACATGCCGGAGACAGGCCGGCCGGATTCCGTCGGTGCCCAGGCGGTGGAGGAGATCGTTCCGTTTTCCGTGGGTCTTGTCGGGTTCCCACAACGAACCGTCCGGGGACGCTGTCCCGGACCGGATTCCCCTTACCCCGGGGTAGCCCGATAGCGTCATCGTGACGCGAGACGAGGTATGCCCGGGCGCCACCCGGGGCGTGCGCGAGCACGGCCGAGGACGGTCGAGGAACAGTCGGCGATATTCGGGGATACCCCGGAACATCCCAGAACAGAGGAGTGATCCGTTGAGCCGGTCCGTACTGGTCACGGGAGGAAACCGGGGCATCGGCCTGGCCATCGCCCGGGCCTTCGCCGCCGACGGCGACAAGGTCGCGATCACGTATCGCTCCGGTGAGCCCCCGGAGGGGCTGCTCGGCGTGCGGTGCGACATCACCGACGGCGAGCAGGTCGAGCAGGCGTTCAAGGAGGTCGAGGCCGCGCACGGCCCGGTCGAGGTGCTGATCGCCAATGCCGGCATCACCCGGGACACACTCCTGCTCCGGATGAGCGAGGAGGACTTCACCAGCGTCGTCGACACCAACCTCACCGGCACGTTCCGCGTGGTCAAGCGGGCGAGCAAGGGCATGCTGCGGGCCCGCAAGGGACGCATCGTGCTGATCTCGTCGGTGGTCGGGCTGTCCGGTTCGCCGGGGCAGGCCAACTACGCGGCCTCCAAGGCCGGCCTGGTCGGCTTCGCCCGTTCGATCGCCCGCGAGCTGGGCTCGCGCAACATCACCGCGAACGTGGTGGCGCCGGGCTTCGTGGACACCGCGATGACCGAGGTGCTGGGCGAGGAGCGCAAGGCGCAGATCCTCAAGGAGATCCCGCTGGCGCGCTACGCCGACGTGGACGAGGTGGCCGGCGTGGTCAGGTTCCTCACCTCCGACGCCGCGTCGTACATCACCGGAGCCGTCATCCCTGTGGACGGCGGACTTGGAATGGGGCACTGAACTCATGGGCGACCTGCTTGCGGGCAAGCGCATTCTCGTCACCGGCGTCATCACCGACGCCTCTCTCGGCTTCCACGTCGCCAAGCGGGCCCAGGAGGAGGGCGCCGAGGTCGTACTGACCGGATTCGGCCGGCTCTCGCTGGTCAACCGCATCGCGAATCGGCTGCCGAAGCCGGCCCCGGTGATCGAGTTGGACGTGACGAACGCCGAGCACCTCGCGGCGCTCGCGGACAACGTACGCGCGCACGTGCCGGCCCTGGACGGCGTCGTGCACTCGATCGCGTTCGGCCCGAAGGACGCCCTCGGCGGCAACTTCCTCAACACCGAGTGGCCCGACGTGGCCACCGCGGTGGAGGTCTCGGCGTACTCGCTGAAGTCGCTGACGATGGCCTGCCTGCCGCTCATGGAGGCGAACGAGGGGCGCGGCGGCTCGGTCGTCGGCCTCGACTTCGACGCGCAGGTGGCGTGGCCGGGCTACGACTGGATGGGTGTGGCCAAGGCCGCGCTCGAGTCGACCTCGCGCTACCTGGCCAAGTACCTGGGCGAGAAGAACATCAGGGTCAACCTGATCTCGTCGGGCCCGGTCAAGACGATGGCCGCGAACAGCATCCCGGGCTTCGAGAAGTTCGAGGGCGTCTGGAACGAGAAGGCCCCGCTGGGCTGGGACCTGCGCGACTCGGACCCGGCCGCGCGCGGCGTGTGCGCGCTGCTGTCCGACTGGTTCCCGAAGACCACGGGCGAGGTCATCCACGTCGACGGCGGCCTGCACGCAATGGGCGCGTAGCGCGAGACGTCCGACGCAGCCCGATCGCCCGGCCGAACAGGTCGGGGGGTCGGGCTGCGTCGTTGTGGGCCGCGGGCCGCGGCGTTGTTCGCGGACGTCGGGGCCGAGGGGGCGAGTGGGCCGAAAGCCTCGCTCAACCGGTCGCGGCGGCGATCGTCGCCGCGATGCCGATCAGGACCGTGATCAGCAGCATGATGCCCAGGATGCCGCCGAGTTGTCTGGCGGAGGACTTGTTCGGGTCCGGCGGCGCCAGCACCGTCTGCCGGATCCCGTCGTCGCCGGACTCGGCGGCCTTGCGGGCCAGGATCTCGTTGCGCGCGTCGGACCGCGCGACTTCCTCCGCGTGTGTGCGCTCCTCGCGGGCCTTGCGGGCCGCCATCGCCCGCTCGTACCGCGCCTTCGAGGATTCGCCGGATGTAGCAGCCATGCGGACGAGTTTCGCAGACCGGCACCACCGGTCCGGCGGAGGGTGAGCCCGACACCCGACCCGCCACCCGTTCGCTGTGGGTACGCCCCGGTGCCGGGTGGCCCGTGCGTTCGGATCCCCGTCCCGGGAACTCCGGCCGTCCGTCCGGGCGTTGTGCACACGTGTAGGTCCCCCGCACGAGCGACACCTCCCTCGGAAGATCGTTTCGGTATTGCCGCAGGTCACGGGGGTGTCCGGAGAGCGTTCCCCTTACACGTATCCCGGTATGCCCCGAGTGATCACCATGGCCCTCCTTCTCAGGGGTAGGGCCAGCCCTACTACGCAGGTGTGTCTGCCCCCCCGGCCAAGACACCGGTCCGCAGGATGTGGGGCCCGGTCGCCCGCCAATAGCGTTTCCGTGTCGAGGAAAACCTTCGGCAGCGGAGAACATAGGAGCGGGGACCATGGCATCCAGGCGCAATTTGGCCGCCTCGATCGGTGGCTGGAGTGCACAGCATCGGAAAACGGCGGTATTCGGGTGGCTGCTGTTCGTGGTCCTCGCCGTGGTGATCGGCGGTATGAGCGGGACGGACAAGATCACCAAGGCCGAGCGCGGCGTGGGGGAGTCGGGTCGCGCGGCACGCATCATCGACGACGCGGGCATCAGTGAGCCCGCCGGCGAGATGATCCTGGTCCGCAGCGACAAGCTCGTCGCGCAGGACCCGAAGTTCCGCGCCGCCGTGGACGACGTGATCAACCGCGTCAACGCCACGCAGATCAAGGACAAGGGCCCCGCCACCCAGCACCTGCGTTCTCCATACGCCGGACAGGGCGGCATCTCCTCCGACAAGCACTCGGCGCTGATCCAGTTCGACATGGCCGGGGACAGCGAGAAGGCCGTCGACAACATCCAGCCGGTCCTGGACGCGGTGGCCGCGGCCCGCGGCGCGCACTCGGACGTGGTCATCGAGCAGTTCGGTGACGCCAGCGGCGACAAGTGGTTCAAGGACACCATCGCCAAGGACTTCACCCGCGCCGAATGGACCGCCGTCCCGCTCGCGCTCGGCATCCTGCTCGTCGCGTTCGGCGCCGTGGTCGCCGCACTGCTGCCGGTGGCCCTCGCACTCACCGCGTTCATCGCCGCGGGCGGTCTGCTCGCGCTGAGCAGCCACCTGATGCCGGTGGGCGAGAACGCGCAGTCGGTGATGCTGCTGATCGGCCTGGCCGTCGGTGTCGACTACTGCATGTTCTACCTGCGCCGGGAGCGGGAGGAGCGGGCCAAGGGCCGCGACCCCGAGACCGCGCTGCGGATCGCCGCCGCCACCTCCGGCCGGTCGGTGCTCATCTCCGGCATCACCGTGATCGTCGCGATGGCCGGCATGTTGCTCTCCGGTCTGAGCGAGTTCGAGTCGATGGCCTCCGCGACCATCCTGGTCGTGCTCACCGCGGTGCTCGGTTCGCTCACCGTGCTGCCCGCGCTGCTGTCGATGCTCGGCGACAAGGTGGACTTCGGCAAGATCCCCGGGCTGGCCAAGATGCGTCGCCCCACCGGCGGCAGCAAGGTCTGGGGCAAGATCCTGGGCGTGGTGCTCACCCGTCCCCGGGCCACCGCGGTGCTCGCCGGCGGTCTGCTGATCGCGCTGACCATCCCGGTGGTGGGCATGAAGACCGCCCAGCTGCCGCTCGACAAGGAACTGCCCACCGACCTGTCCATCGTGCAGACCTACCAGCACATCGAGAAGGCCTTCCCCGGCGGCCCGGCGCCCGCCCAGGTCGTGGTCAAGACCAAGAACCCCGACGACCCGAAGCTGGCCGCGACCTGGGACAACTTCCGCCGCGCCGCGATCGCCACCGGCAAGATGCACGAGCCGATCGAGGTCGAGCGCCAGGGCACCACCAACATCTTCAAGATCTCCGTACCGCTCGCCGGCGGCGGGCTCGACAAGACCAGCAACGACGCCCTGTCCACACTGCGGGACAAGGTCGTCCCGGAGACCCTGAACAAGGTCGACGGCATCCAGGACGCCCCGGTCACCGGCAACACCGCGGGCAACAAGGACTTCAACGACAAGCTCGGCGCGGCCCGCCTGCCGATCTTCGCCTTCGTGCTCGGCTTCGCGTTCCTGCTCATGCTGGTGTCGTTCCGCTCGATCGCCATCGCGGCCACCGCGATCGTGCTCAACCTGCTGTCGGTGGGCGCCGCGTACGGTGTGATGACGCTGGTCTTCCAGCACGGCTACGGCGACTTCCTGATCGGCACCGACGCACCGGGGGCGGTCGTCTCCTGGATCCCGATGTTCCTGTTCGTGATCCTGTTCGGCCTGTCGATGGACTACCACGTGTTCGTGGTCTCCCGGATCCGTGAGGCCTACGACAAGGGCATGAACACCAAGGACGCCGTGTCGCACGGGATCCGCACCACCGCCGGTGTGGTGACCAGCGCGGCGACGATCATGGTCGCGGTGTTCGCGGTCTTCGGCACCCTGTCGATGCAGTCGATGAAGCAGTTCGGTGTCGGCCTGGCGGTCGCGGTCCTGCTCGACGCCACGATCATCCGCGGTCTGCTGCTGCCGGCCGTGATGAGCCTGCTCGGCGACCACAACTGGTACCTGCCGCGCTGGCTGAACTGGCTGCCGCAGATGGACCACGGCGACGAGGCGGTCGACGTGCCGGCCCCGGCCGCCGAGCCGGTTCCGGCCTACGCCGGGGCGAACGGTTACCCGGCGCCCGGCTACGAGCCGGCGTACCCGGGGACCGGATACGACGAGAACGTGTCCTCCTCGCGGCGGATCCCCCGGCCGCCGACCGGCTGATCGAAGGTCGGGTCACCACCGGCACCACGCCGATGGTGACCCGACCACCCGCCACCTCCGGCGAAAGCACGGGTCGGGACCGGATACTCGGTCCCGACCCGTCGTGCGTGTCGGCGCCACCCGCCCGATTCGGCCGGCGCGGAAAACGGAAGCACCGACCCGCAGTGCACAACGGCCGATGTCTGAGAGGCTGAACCCATGGCATCCCACCGACAGCGCAATCTTGTGGTGATGAGGCACGCGAAGGCCGAGTGGCCCGACGGGCCGGACCACGAGCGACCCCTCGCCGAACGCGGCCGCAAGGACGCCGCCGAGACCGGGCACCGGCTGCTCGCCGGCGGCATCACTCCGGATCTGGTGGTGTGCTCCCCCGCGGTGCGCACCCGCGAGACCTGGCGGCTGGTCGGCAAGGTCTACGACCACAAGCCGCACACCGTCTACGACGAGCGGGTCTACGAGGCGAGCGCGCAAGCGCTCCTGTACCTCGTGCAGGAGACCCCCGACGAGGTCGACACGCTGCTGCTGATCGGGCACAACCCGGGAGTGGCCACGCTGGTCAACGCGTTGGCCGGCAGCGGTGAGGACGACACGCTCGTGCGGCTGCGGGAGAAGTACCCGACCTCGGCGGTGGCCGTACTCAGCCTGCACACCCCCTGGTCCGACCTCCAGGAACGCTCGGCCCACCTGACCAGATTCACCACCCCGGCCGGCTGAGCACCGCAACGCCGGACCGGTCCCCGGCCGGTCCGGCACCGCGTTGCCACATGTGACCCGCTCGGCCGGGTTTGGCCCATGAGCCTACGGCCGGCCCGGGCGGCGACCACGACCCGGTTCGGCATATCCAGCCCGTCCGGCGTTTGAGGACAAGCTTTTCAGCCCGTCCGGCGTTTGAGGACGGCCCACCCGGCTCGGGAAGAGCCAGGCACGCGGTCGGCCCGACCCGGCCGGCCGTACGGCGCTATGCGTCGGCTGCGTCGGCCGCCTCGATCTCGTCCCGCGTGACCCCGAGCAGGAACAACACGGTGTCCAGAAACGGCACATTGACCGCCGTGTCCGCGGCCTCCCGAACCACCGGCTTCGCGTTGAACGCCACCCCGAGCCCCGCGGCATTGAGCATGTCCAGGTCGTTCGCCCCGTCGCCGATCGCGACGGTCGCCGTCAACGGCACCCCCGCCTCCGCCGCGAAGCCGCGCAACAACCGCGCCTTGCCCGCCCGGTCGACGATCTCGCCCACCACCCGCCCGGTGAGCTTGCCGTCGACCACCTCCAAGGTGTTCGCCGCGCTGTAGTCCAGCCCCAGCTTCTCCACCAGCCCGTCGGTGACCTGGGTGAATCCGCCCGAGACGATGCCGACCTTGTAGCCGAGCCGCTTCAGCGTCCGCACCAGCGTGCGCGCCCCGCGGGTGAGGACGACCTGCTCGCGCACCCGGTCGATGGCGCTCTCGTCCAGCCCCGCCAGCAGCGCCACCCGGGCCCGCAGCGACTCGGCGAAGTCCAGTTCGCCGCGCATCGCGGCGGAGGTGACCTCGGCCACCTCGTCCAGACAGCCCGCATGCTCGGCGAGCAGTTCGATCACCTCGCCCTGGATCAGGGTCGAGTCGACGTCCATCACGATCAGCCGCTTGGCCCGGCGCCGCAGCCCGGACGGCTGGACCGCGATGTCCACTCCGCGCTCGGCGGCCTCGATGGCCAGTTCGAGCCGCAGCTTGTCGGTCTCCACGCCGGAGACCTGGAGCTCGATGGCGGTCACCGGATACTTGGCGAGTCGGAAGATCCGGTCGATGTTGGCGCCGGCGTTCGCGATCCGGTGCGCTATCCCGGCGAACGCGTCCGGCTCCAGCGGGTGGCCGAGCACGGTGACGTGCGAGCGGCCCTCGCCGCGCGGGCGGTTGTCGCCGACGCCGGACAGGATCTCCGCCTCCAGGCGCTCACCGTCCGCCCAGCGGTGTACGCCGGCCCGCAGTCGGCCCTCGTCGGTCGGCGTGGTGATCAGGACGCACAGCGTGAGCCGGCCCCGGGTGACGGTCTGCTCGACGTCGACGACCTCGACGGTGTGGCCGGCCAGGACATCGAAAAGGCTCGCCGTCACCCCCGGTCGGTCCTTGCCGAAGATCTTGACGAGAAGAGTGCGCGGCGCATTCATGATGCTTCACGGTACCGGCCGTTCGAGATCGACCGCCGCACCGGTCCACACTGCGAACAGCCGACGAATCGCCCGGCGGGCCGGATTCACCCAGGCCAGGGGCCCGACCGGGTCGGTCCCTGCGGCTCGGGCGGCGGCGGCGGGCGGTGCGTGGGGTCGGGTCTGTTCGAGTACGGCGGCGGTCCCGGCGGCGCGGGTGGCGCCGTGTGGAGGGGGCGCGGCAGGCCGGTGGCGAGCGGTGCGGCGTCCGTCCTCCGGTAGCGCACCCAGTCCGCGAGCGCGCCGCCGACGAAGCCGGCACACGCGCCCCACAGCAGCCCGAGCAGCACCGTCCACAGATAGTCGGCGTGCAGCGACACCGACGCGCCGGGGGAGACCACCCCGCCGAACACCGACACCGCGACCTTGAGCTGAAGCTGCATCAGATAGGCGATCACCAGCAGCCCGCCGGCCAGCGCCACCGCGAACCGCCACGCGTGCTGATGCGGGCGCACCGACGCGGGCGCGCGCAGCGCCATCAGGGTCCCGCCGAGCAGCAGGAGCAGCGCGGAGAACAGCGGTACGAACCACGCCCGCGAGTCCAATTCGGCCAACCGGTCGATCCGGATCGGCAGACCGTCCCCCGCGGAGGCCTTGACCAGCTTGCCCAGCGGCCCGGGCAGACCGAACGAGAAGCCGCCGCCGGTGGGGTCGGTCGTGGTCGCCTTCCACGGGATGCCCAGGCCGAGCGAGGCGAGCAGCCAGACCGCGTTGGGCAGCGCGAAGAACATGCCGCCGATCATGCGCTTCGGCGCGGGCGCGGAGGCGGCCACGAACGGCGTACCCACCACCCCCGCGACCACCGCGGCGATCAGCACCGCGAGCACCCCGCCCACCGGCGGACGCAGCACCGCCCGATGCCGCAACCACTTCACCGGCAGCGGACCGCGCACGGACACCCCGACGGCGACGGCCAGGGTGATCAGCAGCCACAACGCGCCGAACGCGAGCGTGCCGGTCACGTCGGTCTCGAACCGGGCCGCGGCGCCCAGGCTGAAGATGTTCATCAGGTCCTGCGCCTTGGCGCCGCCGACCCGGGAGACGAACTGCTCGATGGGCAGCGTGTGTTTGCCCGTCGTCGCCACCACACCGAGCGCGGCCATGGTGAACACCAGCACCCGCACGCCGTGTACGACCAGGTCCAACGCGCCGATCACCAACCGGTGTCGCAGCGGGCGCAGGAACAACCAGCCGAGCACCAGCGCGCCGATCAGGCCGATGCCGAGCAGCATGATGTCGACCTTGCCGCTGCCCTGCGCGAGCGATACGTCACCGGTCAATTGGCTGAGAATGTCGTCGCCCGTACCGCTCTTCTCGCTGCCCTTCAGGTCGACCGTGCCGCCGACCGCGAGCGCGACCACCGCCGCCACCAGCGCCGGCATCGTGCCCGAGCCCAGGTCGTCGGCGCCGAGCAGCCACAACCCGAGCCACGCGGCGGCGGCCATCGCGCCGAACGCCGCGAGCACCGCGCCGAACGCGTGCAGCCACGGCGCGACGCCGCCCCAGGACGCGGGACCGGCCGATGGTCGGGCCGGAGGCGGTGCGTTGTGCTGCTGCTGGTTCCAGGCCACGACCGCTCCTGTCACGTGCGACCCGACCGCCGGTCGAGCGGGACAAACTCGACTATCGAGCCGCCCCGAGTCACACGTCAACGGATTCCCCCGGACTCCCCCCACATGCCACCCCCACGCCCCCGCGACCGCGCCCGCGACGACACGCCGGCGACCGCGCGCTCGCGCGGCCGGGACGTGGAAGGCGAAGTTGATGTCGGAATCGGCCTTCGGAGTGGTTCACGGTGCTTCCGCACGAGAAAGCCTGCCCGTGAGGCCCCCGCGTCCCTACACTCTCGAAGGGTGGGGGACAGCTATACGCCAGAAGGACCGGCAGTGCCGCACCTGACCGTCGGCACCAGCGCCGGCGCGCCCGTGATCCTCGATCCCGGGCGCGAACACGTCGTCGGTCGCGATCCGTCCTGCGCGATCGTGCTCGACGACCGCCGGGTGAGCCGACGCCACGCGATCCTGCGAGTCGGTCCCGACGGCTGGGAGTTCGTCGACGGGAACAGCGTCAACGGCTCGTGGATGCGCGGCAATCGGGTGCACCGCGTGGTCGTCGGCCGAGGCTGCGAGGTGCTGCTCGGCGACCCGGACGACGGCGATCCGCTGCGCCTCGCGCCGGAGACGACCGCCACCGAGGTGGTGCCGCCGCGCATCGCGCGACAGGACCACGTACAGATCCCCGAACCGCCCGGCCGCGGCGAACCACCCCCGCACCGCGCCGAATCGCCGTACACCCCCGAGCCGCCGTCGATCCCCGAGCCGCCCTCCGTCCCCGAGCCGCCGCGCCGAGTCCCGGACCGGCCGAACCCGTTGGAGCGCGCGCACATCGGCGCCGGGCCCGCCGTCGACCCGCGCCCGAGCGTGGACCGGCAGCCCAGCATGGTCATCCCGCTCCCGGTCCGCACCCTGCGCATCGGCCGCGCGCTGGACAACGACCTGGTCCTCACCGACCTGATGGTCTCCCGCCACCACGCCGAGTTGCGCACCACACCCGGCGGCCGGCGCGAAATCGTCGACCTGGGCAGCCACAACGGCACGTTCCTCAACGGCCAACCGATCGAGCGGGCGCTGCTCGGCGAAGCCGACCTGGTCGGCATCGGGCACGCCACCTTCCGCCTCGACGGCCAGGAACTGCGCGAGTTCATCGACACCGGCGAGGTCTCCCTCGAGGTGCAGAACCTCACCGTCAAGGCCGGCAACCGGGTCCTGCTCGACAACGTCTCCTTCCCGCTCGCCGAGCGCAACCTGCTCGCCATCGTCGGCGGTTCCGGCGCGGGCAAGTCCACCCTGCTCGGCGCGCTCACCGGCAGCCGGCGCGCGGCCAGCGGCAAGATCCTCTACGACGGTCGCGACCTGTACGCGAACAACGCCGAACTGCGCCAGCGCATCGGCCTGGTGCCGCAGGACGACATCCTGCACGCGCAACTCACCGCGCGCACCGCGCTGCGCTACGCCGCGCAACTGCGGTTCCCCGAGGACACCAACGCGGCCGAGCGCGAGCGCCGGGTCGAGGAGGTGATCGGCGAGCTGAGCCTGGACAAGGTGCCGCGGGGCGCCGCCTCGCCGTACGCCGACACCAAGGTCAGCAGCCTCTCCGGCGGCCAGCGCAAGCGGGTCAGCGTCGCCGTCGAACTGCTCACCAAACCGTCGGTGTTGTTCCTCGACGAGCCCACCTCCGGGCTGGACGAGGGCCTGGAACGTTCGGTGATGGAGAAGCTGCGCGAACTCGCCGACGACGGCCGCACCGTCATCGTGGTCACCCACAGCACCCGCAGCCTGAACGTGTGCGACCGCGTGCTCGTGCTCGCGCCCGGCGGCCGGATCGCCTTCTTCGGCCCGCCCGACGAGGCGTTGCCGTTCTTCGGCAAGGGCGACTGGCCCGAAGTTTTCACCATGTTCGACGACGAGCCCGACCGCGACTACGAGGGCCCGTTCCGTCGCTCGGAGTTGTACGGCAAGTACATAGAGGTCGGCCGGGACCGCGCGCACGCCGAACAGGGCGAGCGGGCGCAGACGAAGCCGCCCAAACCGCAGGGCTGGTTCTCCCAACTGGGCACGCTGTCCCGGCGCTACCTCGCGGTGATCGCCTCCGACCGCAAATACCTGGCGCTGCTGGCCATAGCGCCGCTGTTCCTGGGCATGTTGTGCCGGGTCATCCCGGGCAAACTGGTCAGTCCGCCGGGGTCGCCGCCGGGGTCGAACCAGGAGGCGACCACCAAACTGCTCGTGCTGTTCGTGATCAGCGGCCTGATGGGCACCGCGACGGCGGTCAACGAGTTGATCAAGGAACGCGCGATCTACCGTCGCGAGCGCAGCGCCGGCCTCTCGGTCTCCGCCTACCTCGGCTCGAAGATCCTGGTGCTCGGCATGATCTCGGCGATCCAGGGCGCGGTACTCACCGCCGTCGCGCTGGTCGGCGTGAAGCTGCCCGCCAAGGGCGTCGTGATCGGCCCGGCGATCGTCGAGATCGGCATCGCGGTGGTGTTGTCGGCGATCGCGGCGATGGCGGTGGGGCTGGTGGTCTCCGCGTCGATCGGCAGCGCCGAGTTGGCGATGCCACTGCTCGTGGTGATCGCGATCGTGCAGGTGGTGCTGTGCGGCGGCCTGTTCCCGCTCAACGGCAAGGCCGGCATCGAGCAGATCTCCTGGCTGGCCCCGGCCCGCTGGGCCTTCGCCGCGTCGGGCAGCACGATAGACCTCGCCACCCAACTGCCGCTCAAACCGGGGGAGTCCCCGGACCCGCTGTGGAAGCACGAGCCGGCCGTCTGGTACCGCAACGTCGGCATCCTGACCGGCCAGATCGCGATATACGGGACGATCGCGCTGCTCATGCTGCGCCGGCTCGACCCGAAGACGCGGCGGCGGCGCGGCAAGTAGCGCGCTCCGGCCGCGCACTGACGCGGGGCGGGTGCCGCCCAGCGAGCGGCCCGGGGCCTCAGGCCCGGTCCGGCTCCAGTGCCGCGCTGTACGCGGCCACCATCGCCCGTCGGCAGGCCCGCTCCAGCGGGGCCAACGCGAGCAGCCGCGCGGATATCTCCGCCGCGCTGACCGCCCCGCCGTCCTCGCCGCTCGCCACCCGGATCACGGTGTGGATCCGGCGCGCCTGGTCCAGCACCCGCCCGGCCCGACCGGGGTGGCCCGGCGCGATCCGGGTGTCCGAATCCTTGCGGTACAGCCCGGCGAGCGCGCGCTGCGCGGCCGGTCCGCTGCCGGCCACGTCCAGCCGGGCCAGGTCCTCGATCGTGTCCCGCATCGCCTCGGCCAACTCGCGTTCGGCCTCGGCCAGGAACGGGCCGGGCGCGGGCCGGTCGGCCACCTCGAACATGGTCCAGGCCACCCGTACCGTCGCGTCGTCGGCCGTGCCGTGCCGGGTCACCGAGGGCACCAGACCGTAGGCCACACCCGGCGCGCCGACGGTGATCGCCGCCTCGCCCGCGTCGAGCGCGAGGTCGTTGAAGGCGGGCGGCCCGGGCAGCGCGAGCGGATCGCCGGCCACCGGCAGCGCCAGCCGCAGACCGCGCACCCCCGACGCGCGCAACCGCCCCAGCGCGAGCGACAGACCGACCGCCCCGGACTCGCCGGGCACGCCCGTCACCCGATGCGGCTCGTCCGTACCGACGATCTCGGTCACCGCGTCGTCCGGCGGAACGTGCCCGGCCAGCAGGGCGTTGCCCCATGCGACGAGAAGTCCGGAGCGCGGTTCGGCATGCATGCGGACAAGCGTAAGGGTGCTCACACGGGTGCTCGCAATGCTCCCGGACACGACCGGAGGTGGTTCGGTGTCATAGGTTTCTCCCGGACCGGGTGCAACAACGCGGGACCACGGAGCGAGGCGGTGATCCCACACAAGGGGATGCCGTCCGGCGGCGTAGCGCACGATGGGGAGCTGGCAGGGATGAGCGACGTTCTCGAACTGGTTGACGTATCGGTGGTGCGCGACGGTCGCCCTCTGGTGGACCAGGTGACCTGGTCGGTCGCGGAAGGCGAGCGCTGGATCGTCGTCGGACCCAACGGCGCGGGCAAGACCACGCTGCTGCAACTGGCGTCCACCTATCTGTTCCCCACCTCCGGCACGGTCGCAGTCCTGGGCGAGAAGCTGGGCTCGGTGGACGTGTTCGAGCTGCGTCCGCGCGTGGGCATGGCGTCCGCCGCGCTGACCGACAAGCTGCCGCGGCGCGAGCGGGTGCTGGACATCGTGCTGACCGCCGCCTACGGGATGACCGCCAAGTGGCACGAGCGCTACGACGCCGAGGACGAGCAGCGCGCCCGGCGGCTGCTCGACCAGCTCGGCATGGCCGAATACGTGGACCGCACGTTCGGCACGCTGTCCGAGGGCGAGCGCAAGCGGGTACAGATCGCCCGCGCGCTGATG
Source organism: Embleya australiensis (assembly GCF_051903075.1). Lineage (NCBI taxonomy): Bacteria > Bacillati > Actinomycetota > Actinomycetes > Kitasatosporales > Streptomycetaceae > Embleya > Embleya australiensis. Next base: position 1,886,652 of record NZ_CP182422.1, on the reverse strand, counting down.
ACCGACCCCGAACTGCTGCTGCTCGACGAGCCGGCCGCCGGGCTCGACCTGGGTGGTCGCGAGGACCTGGTGCGCCGGCTCGGCGCGTTGGCGGCCGACCCGTACGCGCCCTCGATGATCCTCGTGAGCCACCACGTCGAGGAGATCCCGCCGGGCTTCACCCACATCCTGATGATCCGTCAGGGGCAGGTGCTCGCGGCCGGTCCGATCGCCGAGACGCTGAACTCGCGCAACCTGTCGCACTGTTTCGGTCTGCCGCTGATCGTCGAGCAGCAGTACGGGCGCTGGTCGGCGCGCGGGCTGCCGATGCCGGAGGCCCCGGAGGCGCGCTGACCCGGCGCGGGGCGGTCGTCCGCGGGGCGGCGGTCGTTCGTACGGCGGGGGCGTCGGGCGTTCGTCCGCGCCGGTCATTGGTCCGAGAACACTCTCCTGATCCGTGCGCCCACGATCTACGATGAAGTCGTGGACGCATGGATGTGGTGGCTCATCGCGGTCGGGGCGTTCGGCATCTTCGGGGTGCTCACCTCCTTCGTGGAGATGGGCATGCTCGCGGTGGCCGCGCTCGCGGCCACGATCGCGGCGGGAGCCGGTGGCAACTTCCTGGTCCAGTTGGTCGTGTTCGCGGTCGTCGCGATCGTGCTGCTCGCTTTCGTGCGACCGGTCGTGGTCCGGCACAACAACACGCCCGGGACCCGGACCGGGATCGACGCGCTCAAGGGCGCAAGCGCCGTGGTGCTGGAGCGGGTGGACGAGCACGGCGGCCGGATCAAGCTCAACGGCGAGGTCTGGTCGGCCCGCACGCTGGACAGCACGGCCGTGTTCGAGCCCGGTGCCCAGGTGGACGTCGCGGACATCGTGGGCGCCACCGCCGTGGTGATGTGACGATCGGATCGGTTGCGCCGACCGTGTTGACGTCCCACGCCGGCCCGCGAACCCCTAGGCTCGAACCAGCCTCGAAATTCGCAGGCAGCCGCAGGCACGCAGGACCTCGGGAGAGATCGTGAAGGCCACCGCCGTCATCGTTCTGGTCGTACTCGTACTGCTGGTGGTCGTCGCCCTGGTCAAGACGGTCAAGGTGATCCCCCAGGCGAGCGCGGCCATCGTGGAGCGTTTCGGGCGCTACACCCGCACTCTGCACGCCGGACTCAACATCCTCGTGCCGTTCATCGACCGGATCCGGCAGATGATCGACCTGCGCGAACAGGTCGTCCCGTTCCCGCCGCAACCGGTGATCACCGAGGACAACCTCGTCGTCCAGATCGACACCGTCATCTACTTCCAGGTCACCGACCCGCGCGCGGCCACCTACGAGATCGCCAACTACATCCAGGCGATCGAGCAGCTGACCATCACCACGCTGCGCAACATCATCGGTGGCATGGACCTCGAACAGACGCTCACCTCGCGTGAGGAGATCAACGCGGGCCTGCGCGGCGTGCTCGACGAGGCGACCGGACGCTGGGGCATCCGGGTCAACCGGGTCGAGCTCAAGGCGATCGAGCCGCCGCCCTCCATCCAGGATTCGATGGAGAAGCAGATGCGCGCCGAGCGGGACAAGCGCGCGGCGATCCTGACCGCCGAGGGACACCAGCGCTCGCAGGTGCTCACCGCCGAGGGTGACAAGGAAGCCGCCGTGCTGCGCGCCGAGGGTGAGCGGCAGGCCGCGGTGATCCGGGCCGAGGGTGAGGCGCGCGCGATCGAGACCGTCTTCGAGGCGATCCACGCGGGCGAGGTCGACAACAAGCTGCTGGCCTACCAATACCTCCAGATGTTGCCGAAGATCGCCGAGGGCAGCTCGAACAAGTTGTGGATCCTGCCCAGCGAGGTCACCCGCGCGCTGGAGGGCATCGGCGACGCGGTCGGCAACCTGTCGCCGAACGGATCCGGCCCGGCGCACCGCGTGCCGCAGTTGGCGCCGGAGGAGGAGCCGGCCTGGCCCGGCACGGCCGCACCCCCCGCCGGCCCGCCGGCCGCGGGCGGCCCGGCCGCCGGCCCGCCCGGGTCGGTGCGCAAGCAGCCGGCCGGGAACGGCGCCTCGTCGGCGCCGCGCCCGCCCGCCGAGCCGCCGACCGTCCCGGCCCCGCCGATCGACCCGCCGCGTCGTGGCGGCGCGCCCGCCGGCGACGTGGAGCCGCCGCACATCGAGCGTGGCCACCGCCCACCGCGCTGAGGCCACACCGCCTGCTGCGATGATCGTCGCGTCACGGCCACGGGGGACCGGCACAGTCCTCCCGGCGCCACGGTCATCGCGGCGAAGCGGGTGGGCACGATGGGCATGAGCTGGTGGGAAGCGCTGGCGATCTTCGCCGCGGGCATCGCGGCCGGCGGGATCAACGCCGTGGTCGGATCCGGCACCCTGATCACCTTCCCCGTGCTGCTCGGCTTCGGCTACTCGCCGGTGACCGCGAACGTGTCGAACACCATCGGCCTGGTCCCCGGCTCGATCAGTGGCGCCATCGGCTACCGCCGCGAACTCGCCGGCCAACGCCCGCGCCTGCTCCGCCTGGGCCTGGCCTCCCTGCTGGGCGGCATCACCGGCGCGATACTGCTGCTCACGCTGCCGGCGGGGGCGTTCAAGGCGATCGTCCCGGTCCTGATCGTGATCGCCCTGGTGCTCGTGGTCCTGCAACCCCGCCTGGCCCGGAGCCTGGCCGCGCGCCGTGCCGGCAACGGCACACCCGAGGAGGGGCCGCGGCACGGCGGTGCGCTGCTGTGGGTGGCCGTCTTCGGCACCGGCGTCTACGGCGGCTACTTCGGCGCCGCCCAGGGGGTGCTGCTGCTCGCCCTGTTCGGCGTGTTCATCGCCGAGAACCTCCAGCGGATGAACGCGGTCAAGAACGTACTCGCCGCCGTCGTCAACGGCGTCGCGGCCATCCTGTTCATGATCGTCGCCGACGTCGCGTGGTGGGTGGTGCTGCTGATCGCCCTGGGGTCGGTGATCGGCGGCCAGATCGGCGCGAAGGTCGGCCGCAAGCTGCCGCCGACGGTCCTGCGGGCGGTGATCGTGGTGGTCGGCTCGATCGCGGTGATCCGGCTGCTGCTGTAGGGGTCGGCCGGGCGTGCCGCGTGTGGGTTCCTTCGGTGTGCTCTCTTGTGGTTACTCGGGAACTGTCGGAGAGTGAACACCGACCTGGAAGAGCGCACTCTTCGGCGACTGGGGAACCGGATGGGGACCAAGCGGCAACTCGCGGGCCTGCCCGAGGACGCGGACCTGCGGCGCGCGGACTCCCTGGCGCGGGAGATCTTCTCCGACGTCGCCAACAAGTGGGCCCTGCTGATCATCGAGGCGCTGGGCGAGCGCACGCTGCGCTTCAGTGAGCTGCGCACGGAGGTCGAGGGCATCAGCCACAAGATGCTCACCCAGAACCTGCGCATGCTGGAACGCAACGGGCTGCTCGACCGGAAGGTGTATCCGACCGTGCCGCCGCGCGTCGAGTACACCCTCACCGAGCCGGGCCGCGGCCTTCGCGCCACGGTCGAGGCGATGTGCGGCTGGACGCACCGGAACCTGAGCCACATCGAGAGCGCACGCGGCCGCTTCGACGCGTGAGGGTTACGGCCCCGCCGGACGGCCCCGGGCCGGCGCGTGTGTGGGCGAAGGGCCGTGAAACGATGCGCGGATGCCCGCGACCGCACATCCGACCCACACCGCCCTCGGCCTGGCCCTGGGCGTTGTCCTCGACTCCGCGTTCGGTGATCCGCGGCGCGGCCATCCCGTGGCCGGCTTCGGGATCCTGGCCGGGCGCGCGGAGCGGGCCATGCACGGCGACAGTCGGGCGCGCGGCGTCGCGTACAGCGCCCTGTGCGTCGGGGCGACCACCGCGCTTGCGCTGGGGGTGCGTCGAGCCGTCGCGGGCCGCCCCGCGGCCACCGTCCTGGCCACCGCCGGCTGCACCTGGGCCGTACTCGGCGGTACCACCCTGCGCCGCGAGGCCCGGGCGATCGCCGCGCCGCTGGTGGCCGGGGACCTGCCCGCCGCCAGGGACGCGCTGCCGCGCCTGGTGGGGCGCGACCCGAGCCGGCTGGACGACAAGGGCATCGCTCGGGCCGTGGTCGAGTCGGTGGCGGAGAACACGTCCGACGCGGTGGTGGCGCCGTTGTTCTGGGGCGCGGTCGCGGGCATCCCCGGGCTGCTCGGCTACCGCGCGATCAACACCCTGGACGCGATGGTCGGTCACCACACTCCGCGCCACGAGAACTTCGGCTGGGCCTCGGCCCGGCTGGACGACGTCGCCAATTGGCCGGCCGCGCGACTCACCGGGCTGCTCACCGTCGCGGCGGCCCCCGTGGTCGGCGGCGATCGGGGCCGGGCGTGGGCGGTGTTGCGGCGGGACGGCGGCAGTCACCCCAGCCCCAACGCGGGCCGCTGCGAGGCGTCCGCCGCCGGCGCGCTGGATGTCACGCTCGGCGGCCGGAACGTCTATGCCGGCCGTACCGAGGATCGGCCGCGGCTCGGTGACGGGCCGCCCCCCGCCCCCGCCGACATAGCGCGCGCCAACCGCCTCTCGGCGATGGTCGGCCTGGCCGCCGCCGCGCTTGCCGTGGGTGCGCCGGCCGCCCGCGCCGCCATCGCCGCCCGTGCGGCGCGCCGCACCGGCAAGGCGGTTCGATGAGCGCGCGGGTTCGTGAGCGGATGGCAACCGGGCGTCGTGGACGCCGTGTTCGGGAGGAGGAGCGGTGAACGGTGCGCTTTTGGTGGCCGGGACCACCTCCGATGCCGGGAAGAGCGTCGTGGTGGCCGGGCTGTGCCGGCGGTTGGCCCGCGAGGGGGTCAAGGTCGCGCCGTTCAAGGCGCAGAACATGTCGCTCAACTCGATGGTCACCGCCGACGGGGCGGAGATCGGCCGCGCCCAGGCGATGCAGGCGGCGGCGGCGCGGATCGAGCCGGAGGCGGTGATGAATCCGGTACTGCTCAAACCCGGTGGCATGATGAGCAGTCAGGTGGTGCTCCTCGGCAAGCCGATCGCCGAGGTCGGGGCGCTGAACTACCGTGATCTGAAGCCGCGTCTGTTCGAGGCGGTACTGGACTCGCTGGCCGACCTGCGGGCGCGCTACGACGTCGTGGTGTGCGAGGGCGCGGGCAGCCCCACCGAGATCAACCTGCGCGATCGCGACATCACCAACATGGGGCTGGCCCGGGCCGCCGGGTTGCCCGTGCTCGTGGTCGGCGACATCGATCGCGGCGGGATCTTCGCGTCCTTCTTCGGCACCCTCGCCCTGCTCTCCCGCGCAGACCAGGAACTGGTCTGCGGGTTCGTGATCAACAAGTTTCGCGGCGACGCGCGCCTGCTGGATCCGGCGCTGACCCGGATGCGCGAACTCACCGGACGTCCGGTCATGGGCGTGCTGCCCTTCCTCGGCGGCCTGTGGCTGGACGTCGAGGACTCGCTCGCCCTGGACGCCGACCGGGGTACGGCCGAACCGCCGCTCGGCGCGGACGTCCTGCGCGTCGCGGTGGTGCGCCTGCCCCGGATCAGCAACTTCACCGACATCGACGCGCTGTCCGTCGAGCCCGGCGTGGTGGTGCGCTTCGTGAGTACGCCCGGCGAGATCGCCGACGCCGACCTGGTGGTGCTGCCCGGCACCCGGGCGACCGTCGCCGACCTCGGTTGGCTGCGCGAACGCGGCCTCGACACCGCGCTGGCCCGGCGGGCCGCCGAGGGGCGGCCGATCCTGGGCATCTGCGGCGGCTACCAGATGCTCGGGCGCGAGATCGACGACGACGTGGAGAGCCGCGCGGGGACGGTGCCGGGCCTGGGCCTGCTGCCGGTCCGGGTACGTTTCGCCGCCGACAAGACCCTGGCCCGACCGCGTGGTTACGCCGACGGGTCGCCGGTGACCGCGTACGAGATCCACCACGGCGTGGTCGACGTCGAGGCCGGCGAGCCGCTGTTCACCGACGCCGACGGCGGCGCCCTGGACGGCTGCCGAGTCGGCGCGATCACCGGCACCTTGTGGCACGGCGCCCTGGAGAACGACGACTTCCGCCGTACGTTCCTGTCCCGAACCGCCGCGTCCTGCGGCCGCCGCTTCACCGTCTCCCCGAACACCTCCTTCGAAGCCGCCCGCCAATCCCGCCTCGACGCCCTGGGCGACCTGATCGCCGACCACCTCGACAACGCCGCGGTCGACCACCTGATCACCCGAGGCCCCACCCCGGGGCTGCCGTTCGTTCCCCCGGGGGCCTGAGCGCGCGGCATCCGCCGACCGTGGGGAAATACCCCGGACGGGACTTCGGTCGATCGTCGATGATGGGTTCGGGGGTCGGCGGAGAGGTCGGGGGGTCGTGATGCGGGTTTTGTTGGCCGGGGACACACACGGGAACACCGGGCACGTGCGTCGTGTGCTCGATGTCGCCGCCGAACTCGACGTGGACGCGGTGTTCCAGCTCGGCGACTTCGGCTACTGGGAGCACGAGCCGTCCGGCGTCCGGTATCTGGACGCGGTCAATCGTTCGGCCCGCTCGCGGGGCGTCGACGTGTACTTCCTGGACGGAAACCACGACAAGTCCTCGCTGCTGATGGAGTCCTACGGCGACGACCGGGACGAGCAGGGGTTCGTGATCGTGCGGCCCCGGGTGCGCTACGCGCCGCGCGGGCACCGGTGGTCCTGGCGGGGGACGAACTTCCTCGCCTTCGGTGGCGCGTTGTCGCTGGATCGGGAGCGGCGGTTGGCCGAGGAGCGGCGGCGGTACGAGAAGGCGCTGCGCAAGGAGGGCTCTCGGGTCGGCGCGGGTCGCCCGCCCGCCGAGGTGCCGACCTACGCCGGCAGCCTGTGGTTCCCGGAGGAGGAGGGTACGGACGCCGACGTGGACACGATCCTGACCGACCCCTCGCCGGTGGACGTCCTGCTCACCCACGACAAACCGCTGCGGGCCGCACCCGAGTTCAACCGCAAGGGCGAACCGCGCTGCCTGCCGAACCAGGCCCGGATCCAGCGCCTGGTGGACGCCTACCGGCCCGCCGTCGCCGCGCACGGCCACCTGCACTTCCGCTACACGGAGGAACTGGCCCACCCCGACGGCTCGGTGACGCGCGTCGAGGGTCTGGCCGCCGACCCGATGGCGTCCTACGACGTCCCCGGCTACCGGGTCGCCGATTCGTGGCTGCTCCTCGACCCGGCCGCGTCGACCTCGGCGGCCGACGCCGATCCCGGCGCGGTGGAGGCGGCCACCGGCTCCTGACGAGCCGCCGGCGCGAAGCGTATTCGCCTCGACGAAGCGGGGGAGGGTGGATAGCCTCGGCGCGCACACACGATCGAATCACCGAGCCGAATCGAGCCGGTCCGACGCGGGCCGATGCGGGCGGCCTCCGGACGGGTGATGCACGAGAGGGACCACGTGTCCGACACCCCCACCGCCGACGCGCCCACCGAGGCCGCGCCCCGGCGTCGCCGCACCCCGCTCCTGGTGGTCGGCGGAATCGTTACGGCAGCCCTCGTGGTCGGCGCCCTGACGATCGGCGGCGCCTTCGACGGCGACGGCGACTCCACCGCCCCGACCGCGCGGGAACGCCCCGCCGAGGGCACCCCGCCGCCGGCGACCTCCGGAACCCCGGAACCGCCCTCCACCGTCACCCGCATCACCCACGCCGACGTCAAGGCCCTCACCGACGCCCGCACCAGGGCGCTGCGGGACGGCGACGCGATCGCGTTCGTAACCGGAATCGACCCGGCCAACGCGGAACTCATGGCCGCACAGCACCGGTTGTTGGCGAACCTGCGGCTGTTCCCGTTCGCCAGAGCCGAGTTCCTGCCGCCGACGGGTCTGGACGCGGTGCGGGCGGAGGACGCGGGCGCGTACTCGTACGACATGGTGATCGTGTTCTCCCACCAACTCGACGGAATCGACAGCGAGCCGGTCGCCGAGACCTACACCTGGACGCTGAGCCGGGCCTCGATCGATGCACCCGTACAGATCACCAAGATCGTCGGAAGCAACCCGACGTCGGCTCCGACCCGGCCGGTCACATATCCGGCCGCGTGGGACGGCGACGAACTCGCCGTGGTCGAACGCGAACACATCCTGCTCGCCGTCGCCGCGACGGACCGGGACCGGGCCGCGGCGTGGGCCGATCGCGCCGAACTCGCCGCGAAGCGCAACGCCGAGGCGTGGCACGGGCCGGCGATCACCCCTCGGCGCTTCGCGGTCTTCGTACCGACGAAGCGGGAGACGGTCCGCCGGGTGCTCGGCGACAAGGCGGGCTTGTGCGAACTCGTCACGCCCGCCCGGCCCGGCGGCGGAAGTTTGCCGCCCGTCGGCGCCAGGGTCACCTTCGACGGCACCGATACCGCGTTCGTGTCCTCGACAAACCCGGACACGGGGATCGGCCTTCTCCGCCGGGAACTGGCCGAGGCCATGGTGGGGCAGTTCGCGCAATCGTCGTTGATCGGCGGCGGCGGCCGTTCCCGCTGGGTCTCCGAGGGCTTCGCCTACTACCTCGCCGGCGACAACAGCTACCGGGACGCGGCCCGGGCCGAGCTGCGGGCCGGGCGGTTCAACGGCAAACTCCCCCTCGACACCGACCTGTTGCCGATGATGAAGGGTGATCAGGGCGCCGGAGCGGGCTTCCACGTCAGCATGCTGACGATCCGTTACCTCGCCGAGAAGTACGGTGCGGCCAAGGCGGACGAGTTCGTGGTCGCGATGTACGCGAATCCCGCCTCGCTCGACGCGGCGATCAAGGCGGCGAGCGGGCTGGAGCGTGATGCGTTCGAGGCCGGATGGGCAGACTACGTACGGGCCGAGATCGGCGGTTGACCCGCGGCGGCTACCGCGCGTGACCGTACCCGGGCCCCACTGCCGAGGCTGTCCGGGGACGTGGATAACCTCGGCGAACACATGATCGGATCGCCGATTCGGGGCCGGGGGCGGAATCACCGGACCGGCGGTCCAGGGGAGGACTGGCATGTCCGACATGCCCAACACCGCCGACGGCGTGACACACCCGCCGAGCGGCACCACGACAGCAGACTACGAACAGCCGTGCACGGGGTGGGACATGGGCACGAACGAGGACGCACGGGAAAACACGGACGGCCCGACGGAGGAAAACCCACCCATACCCCCCCACGCACCGGCGCCCGCATCCACGGGCACACCGGCGACCGCACCGGTGCCCGCGCCCGTCGCGGAGGCAACCATCGGGCGGACGCCCGAAAACGCGGCTCCGGCACCCGACAGCGCGGCCGGTACGCCTCCGGTACCCGTGACTTCGCCCGACCCGGATCCGATCACGACCACCTCCGCACCCGCAGGCGCACCCGCACACGCCGGCGAGTCCGTAGCCGCGCCGGCGACCGCGCCCGCGGGCGTGCTTGCGCCCATATCCGCCGACGGACCCGCGCCCGCGACCGTCGAGGAGATAGCCGGGCGGCCGGCCGAAGACGCGGTGCCGGTGCCCGATGACGCGGAGGGTTCGCGCTCGGCGCCCGTCACCTCGGTCGAGCCGGCCCCGCAGGCGACCGCGCCGGCACCCGCCGGCGGCGTTGCGATATCCGCCGGCCCCCCGTCCCTCGACCCCGACGCCGTCACCGGCAACAACTCGGGAGCGATACCGCCCACCCCCGAGGCGCCCCCCTTCCCGGCGCCCTTCGGGCCCTACGGGCCGCTCCCCTTCGTTCCCGCCCCCGACCAGCAGCGGCGCAACGCTCGCCGGCACCTGCTGGCCGCCGCCGGGGGAGTGCTCGCGATCCTCGCCCTGCTCGGCTCTCTCGCCGTCGGCGGCGTGTTCGACCCCACCACCACCCCGACCGCCGCGTCGTCGGCCGAGGACGAGACCGTCGGCGGCTCGGCCAAGGCCGGGGACAAGCCCCAGGTCACCCGGATCGCCGCCGCGGACCTGGCCGGCCTGGCCGACAGCCGTACCCAGGCCCTGAAGTCGGGGAACGTGGACGGCTTCGTCGCCGGAATCGACCCGGCCGCCCCCGAACTCGCCACCGCCCAGCGCCGGTTGTTCGCGAACCTGCGGCTGTTCCCGTTCACCAGCGTCGAGTTCCGGCCGTCCACCGCGACCGTCGAGCCCGCGAACGACGCCGGCCCGCTCACCCGCGACGTGAACGTCGTCTTCGCCCACCAGATCACCGGTGTCGACAGCGAGCCGATCGCCGAGCGCTACACCTGGACCGTCTCGCGCGCGTCCGTCGGCGCCCCGCTGCTGATCACCAAGATCGTCGGCGGCTCGACCCGCGGCGGCGGCAACGCCTTCCCCGCCCCCTGGGACGAGGACGAACTCGCGGTGATCGAACGCCCGCACGTCCTGCTCGCCGTCCCGGCCAAGAACAAGACCAAGGCCGCCGCCTGGGCCGACCGGGCCGAGAGCGCGCTGAAGAAGAACCTGGCGGTGTGGAAGGGCCCGGCGATCACGCCGCAGCGCTACGTCATCTACGTCACGCCCGACCACGAGACCTTCATCCGCGCACTGTCCGGCAACGACCTGCCCAACGTCACCGGCGTGTGCCGCACCATGCCGCCCGCGCGCCCCACGATGGGCCGCGACCAACCGATGGCCGGCAGCCGAATCACCCTCGACGGCTCGGACGAGATGTTCGCCAAGAACGACGGCGAGCAGCAGACGCACCTGATCCGGCACGAACTCGGTCACGCGATGGTCGCCGAGTTCGAGCGCGGCGGCGAGGGCCCGCCGCTGTGGGTCTCGGAGGGCTTCGCCGAATACCTCGCCTGGACCGACCTCTCGCTGTCCGAATGGTTCCAGCCGACCGCGCGCGAGCAGGTCCGCGCGGGCAAGTTCACCGGCAAACTGCCCACCGACGCCGACGTCAACTCGCCCGACGCCAAGACCTCGACGGTCAGCTACCACTACAGCATGCTGACGATCCGCTACATGGCGGAGAAGTACGGCGTCGCCAAGGCCGACGACTTCGTCGTCGCGGTGTACAAGGACCCGTCCCCGGCCGCGATCGACGCCGCGCTCAAGGAGGCCACCGGCCTGGACCGGGACACCTTCGAGAGCAACTGGGCCAAGTACGTCAAGGCCAAGGTGGGCAACTGACGTGCACCCCCAGGACTTCCCGGAGCCCCAGGACGCCCAGGCCCCCCAGGCGCCCCACGACCCGTACGGCCCGCACGGCCCGTGGCCGAACGCCGTCGAACCCCGCCGCTCCCGACCGTGGGCGATCTGCGTCGCCCTGCTCGGCGCGCTGCTCTCCCTGGCCTTCCTGATCGGCACGACGGCGGTCGCCGGCCGCCCCGCGGGCCTGGACAGCGCCGACCGCCTGCTCGACGCCGAAGACCCGACCCACGCCCCGCCCCCGGCGCGCCCCGCGGGGGCCGACTCCGCGCGCGGCCCCGGCCCCGGCGCCCCGACGGAGGAGGGCACCTGGCCCTCGGACCGGATCGACACCCGCGTGTTCTTCCGCGTCCAGGCACTCGCCGACACCCGCACGGCCGCCTTCGAACAAGGCGACGAGGCGGCCTTCCTCGCCCCCGTCGACCAGCAGGACCGGGCCCTCGTCGACGGCCAGCGGCGGCTCTTCGGCAACCTGCGCAAGATCCCGTTCGACGCCGCCCGCTGGGTCGCCCGCGGCGGCGACAAGAAGGTGGTCACCGCCGACGGCTCCGCCCCGAGCCGGGCCGGTACCCCCGCCGCCTGGCCGGTGACGATCAGCCTGAACGTGGTCTTCGAGCACACGATCACCGGCGTCGACGTGGCCCGCGTCCCGGAGACCTACACCTGGAAGGTCCGCTGCGCCGACCCCACCGACCGCTGCACGCTGATCGGCCTGGACGGCGCCGCCGACGCGGACGCCAAAGGCGGATTCGCCGGCTACCCGGCCGCCTGGGACCTGTGGGACCTCCAGGTCGAACGCCGCCCACACGTCGTGGTGATGGGCCCGAAGCAGAACGCGAGCTCGCTGCGCCGGAACGCGGACCTGGCCGAGCAGGCCGCCGTGTACACGCTCGGCGCCTGGAAGGGCGGCGCCGGCACCTCGCCCGGCTTCGCCCTCGTCCTGACCTCGTCCCGAACCTCCTTCGGCAAGCTGTACAGCAGCAGCGAGATCCGCGACTGGGCGGCGGGATACGCGCTGTCCATGCCCGGCACCGACCGATTCGTCGGCGGGGTCCGCATGGTCGTGGACGACGAACAACTCGCCGGCGACGCGACGTTCGCGCCGATCCTGCTGCGGCACGAGATGACCCACGCCCTGATCGCCCCGCTGGCCCGGCCGGGCGTCGCCGGCACCATGCCCACCTGGCTGGCCGAGGGCTTCGCCGACTGGCAGGCCGAGGCCGACCGGCCGCTCGCGCGCGAGATCACCATGAACATCCGCACGATGATCGACCGGGGCCGATTCACCGGCGCGCCGCCCGCCGACGAGGACTTCGACACCGCCGACGAGGACCGGGTCGAGAACGCCTACAACCTGGCCCACCTGATGGTGCGATACCTGGCCCGGACGTACGGCGCGGAGCGCGTCTGCGCCTTCTTCACCGACGCCCTGACCGGCCGCCACGCCGACATCGACGAGACACTGACCGCGAGCTTCGGCCTGTCCCCGGACCGCCTGCGCGCCGACTGGGCGGCCTGGGTCCGCAAAACGGTCTGACGCGCCGCGGCGCGGGCCGGGCCCGAACGCCGGAAGCCGTCGGGGGCCAACCCCCGACGGCTTCCGCACACTCGTCCCGACCCGCGCGCCCGATCAGGCCCCCATCGCCAGCGCCGGCGGCCGGACCGGCTCGGCCAGCCACTGCGCGCCCTCGACGCTCGCCACGCCGAACGCGAGCACCAGGGCCCGGGTCGCCGACGGCTCGTACGGCTGGAACAACAGCCGCATCCCCGCCTCCGCCGGCGTCCGCGCCGCCTTGCGCTGGTTGTCGCTCCCGCACGCGGCGACGGTATTCAGCCACGAGTCGGCCCCACCGCGAGAACGCGGCAGCACGTGGTCCACCGTGGTCGCGCGCCCACCGCAGTACGCGCAGCGCCGGTTGTCCCGAAGCAACACACCCCGGCGCGACCACGCGGCCTGTTGTCGGAACGGCACCCGGACGAACTTGAGCAACCTGATCACCCGGGGCAGCGGGATCTCCACGGTCGCGGCCCGTACCACCCGGCCGGGATCGACATGCTCGACGACCGCCTTCTCCTGCAACACCAACACGAGCGCGCGCTTGAACGACACCGTCGCCAGCGGCTGATACGTCGCGTTCAGCACCAACGTCTCCCGCATGCGACCTCCCCTCACCTGGTCGACGAGGGGACGAGCGAGCACATTCGAACGCGCACCGAACCGACCGGGCGCGATCACGCGCTCAGCTTTGGGGCGGTGCTGCGACGCTCATGCGCACCCTTCGACTCGACGAACCGTCAGTACGGACAACTCGACCACTGTGCCGTTCGGGCGATCATCGGGACAACGCAATTACCGGACGAGATTCCGCTTTCGCGCGGTCGGACGCGGCTCAGCGGGCGTACGTGGACACCAGCACGGCGCGCGCGAGGGTGTGCGCGAACAGGTTGAAGCCCACGAACGCCGGCGTCGCCGTCTCGTCCACGCCCAACTCGGCCACATCCAGCGCGTGCACCGTGAAGACGTACCGGTGCGGATAGTGGCCCTCCGGCGGCGCCGCGCCCACGAAGCCCGGACCACCGGTGTCGTTGCGCACGTGGAACGCGCCGGCCGGCAGCGACTTGCCGTCGCTCGCGCCCGCGCCGCTCGCCAGTTCGGTCACCGTCGCCGGGACGTCGACCACGACCCAGTGCCAGAACCCGCTGTGGGTGGGCGCGTCCGGATCGAAGCAGGTCACGGCGAAGCTCTTGGTGCCCGCCGGGAAGCCGGACCAGGACAACTGCGGCGAGAGGTCTTCGCCGCCCGCGCCCATGACGCCGCTGACCTGTGCGGTCGGCAGGACCCCGCCGTCCGTCAGATCCGCACTCGTGAGCGTGAAGGTGGGCTTCGCGGGCAGGTACTCGTACGGCAGCGGGGGCTTGGTGGACTCGGACACGCGAGACTCCGAAATCGTGGACACCGGCGCCCGGCCGGCTGCCGAACGCCTCGTTCGGACGAGCCTATTCTCACCGTCCGCGAAACCGGCGAAGATCGCGTAGGTATCCTCGCGCCAACAGGGGGCCAAGAGGGGGGAGGGCATCCGGCGTGACCGAGCCGACGCACGAAAGCGGCAACGCCACCGACGACGCCTCATCCGCCACACCCACCGACCCGCCCGTCGGGGCAGGGCCGGCCGCGGGCGCCGAGCCGGCCATTCCCGCGGAGCCGGGGGACAGGACGGCGCAAGGCGTGCGCGCGGATCATCCGAGCACGGACGATCCCGCCGAAGGCGGCGCGCCCACGGACGGTGTCACCGCGGAGGACGACGCGAGCGCCGCCTTCGCCGCGATACCCGGCAGCCGAATATCGAGCACGGGGTCCCCGGTCGAGACACACTCGCCCGCCGGCCCTCCCGCCGCCGCGCCCGACGCCCCCGAGTCGGCCTCCGCCGTACCCGCCGCCACCGAACCCCCGAGCTCCGCGCCGCTCCACCCCGCGCATCCGGCCCCCGTCCGTCCCCGCTCCGTCGCCCGTCGCCTCGCCGCCCCCCTGCTCGCGCTCGCGCTGGCCCTCGCCGCGCTGATCGCCTTCGGCGTCACCCTCAGCGGACCGGGCAGCGCCAGGCCCCACGACGCCGACGGCGCGCTCGGCGCCCCGCGTCCCGGCACCGCCACGCCGATGGCCCCCGCGCACGGGCCGACCATCGCCACGGCGGACATCCAGGCCATCGCCGACCGGCGCACCGCGGCGATCCTGGCCCGGGACGAAGCCGCGTTCACCGTCGACCTCGACCCGGACGTCCCCGACCTGGTCGGCGGCCAACAGCGGCTGTTCCGCAACCTGGCCCGAGTGACCTTCGACCGGCTCGCATACCGCGTCGAGACCGTGCAGACCATGCCCGCGGCCGACGACCGGATCACCGCCTACGTGGACGTCTCCTTCGACCACCGCATCTCCCACGCCGACACCGCCACTGTCGGCGAGGGCTACCGCTGGACCATCGTCCGGGACGCCCCCGGCGCGCCGCTGCGGATCACGGGCGTGGACGGCACCCCCTACGACGGGGCCGGCTACGCCTACGCCCGCGACTACCCCGCCCCCTGGGACCACGCCGACCTGACCGTGGTTCGCCGCGAACACGTGGTCGTGCTCGCCGACCCGGCCACCGCCCGGGGCGCCGACCGCCTCGCCGACGCCGCCGAGGCGGCGGCGCGCGCCGACATCGACACGTGGTCCGACGGCGGGCCGCCCGGCACCGCCCCCGGGTTCGTGATCGTCCCGGTCGCCGACCGCGACACGTTCTATCGGCTCTACGGCGGCCGCACCGGCGACCACGGCGAGGAATCCGGCCTCACCTACGCCCTGCGCACCATCGGCCCGGACGGCAAGGGCCACTTCGGCGGCTCGCGGATAGTCCTGGACACCACCTCGGGCTGGTTCACCTCCACCAACCCGCGCCGACTCGGCGAACTGCTGCGGCACGAGATGGCCCACGCCCTGGTCACCCCGCTGCGCAACGAGGTACCGAACCAGGACCAACCCGTCTGGGTCGTCGAGGGCTTCGCCGACTGGCTGTCCCTGCGCGGACACACCCCGCTCGGCACCGACGAGCTGTACGAGGCCAGGACCTACATCGCCGGCAACCGCTTCACCGGCAAGCTGCCCACGGACAACGAGCTCTACCAGGCCGACACCGTCGGCAACGCCGCCGCGTACGAGCTGGCGCACCTGGCCATCCGCCGGATCGAGGAAATCGGCGGCACCCAGGCCGTGTACGGCTTCGTCACCGCCGTCTACGCCGACCCGGCCCCCGCGGCCGTGGACGCCGCGCTCGACCGGGCCACCGGCCTGGCCCGAGCGGAGTTCGAGGCGGACTGGGCGGCCCGGGTACACGCCCTCCTGGACGCCTGACCCGGACCGGCCCCGCGACGCCTAGAACCAGCCCCGCTGCTGCCCCAGTTCCTGGAACCAGCCGTGCAGGTAGGCGTTCCAATCGGTCTGGTGCGCGCCCGCGTGCTCGACGGTGAAGCGCCGGATCGCGTCGCTCCCACCGGAGAACGCGCCGCCCTTCTTGTCGATCTCCAGGATCACTTCGGTCCGGTGCTCACCGGACACGAAGGTCAGCTCCACCTCGTTGATCCCGCGCGCGTACGCCTGCGGCGGGGTGAACTCGATCTCCTGATAGAACGGCAGCCGCTGATCCGTGCCCCGGATGTGCCCCAGTTCGAGGTCCGCGGCCCGGAAGTGGAAGCCCAGGTTCCCGAACGCGTCCAGGATCAACGCCTGCGCCGGAAACGCGCCGACCGCGACCGGGTCCAGGTCGCCCTTGTCGATCGCGCGGTCGATGGCCAGCTCGGTGCGCACCCCGACCGTGGTACCGCGTAGGGGCACGCCCCGGAACGTGGTCAGCGGCGCCTCCCACGGCACCGGCAGCCGGAAGTCCAGGTCGTGCGTGGCACCCTCGCGCAGCGTGAACGCGCCGCCGACCTGCTGCCGACCGAACTCCACGTTGCGCCGCTGCTCGCCGTCCTGGGTCTCCACCTCGACCACGGCCTGGAAGCCGACGAACAGCCCCTCGATCTCCTGGTCGACCTTGCCGCCCTGGATCCGGATCCGACCCTCGACCACACCGCCGGGCGTGGTCTCGGCCGCGTGCAACTCGGTCTCCACCGAGGCACCGCCCGCGCCCATGCTCGCCATCAGCTTCTTGAAAACCACGAGGTCTCCTCCCCTTCCCGCACGGCATCCGCCATGCGGAATCGTTACGCCGGGCCATTCCATCACGCACGACCGGCCGTAAGCTGGCTCCCCATGCGTGCTCCCACCGCCGGCGCGGGCCCCACCGCTCCGCTGCCCCGCTCGTTCTTCGACCGCCCGGTCCTCGCCGTCGCCGCCGACCTGCTCGGCCGCACCGTGGTCCACGAGACCGAGGCGGGCCCGGTCGAACTGCGGCTGACCGAGGTCGAGGCGTACGACGGCGCCAACGACCCCGGCTCCCACGCCTTCCGCGGCCGAACCGCCCGCAACGCGACGATGTTCGGCCCGCCGGGACACCTGTACGTGTACTTCACCTACGGCATGCACTACTGCGCGAACCTGGTCTGCGGCCCACCCGACCGCGCCTCCGGGGTACTGCTGCGCGCCGGCGAGATCACCACCGGCCTCGCGCTGGCCCGCGCCCGCCGCCCGACCTCCCGCAAGGACACCGACCTTGCCGGCGGCCCGGCCCGCCTGGCCACGGCGCTGGCCCTCGACCGCGCCCAGGACGGCGTCGACGTCTGCGACCCGGCCGGCCCGATCCGCGTCCTGTACGGCACCCCGCCCCCGCGCACCGCGATCCGCACCGGCCCGCGCACCGGCGTCGGCGGCGGCGGAGCGACCCAGCCCTGGCGCTTCCACATCGCCGGCGACCCGACGGTCAGCCCCTACCGGGCCCACCAGCCCCGCAAGCGCACCACGAAGCCGGCCGAGCCACCCGCCGCCGGCGCCCCGGTGCAAAGCGGTTAGCGTCGAGGGCCGAGCGTCGGGCACCCTTGCACCACCGGTCGTACCACCGACCCGCACCACCCCACCTGTCGAACCTACCGAGGAGACCAGGCACTGTGACGGACATCGTCGACGAGCTGCGGTGGCGGGGCCTGCTGGCCCAGACCACCGACGAGGACGCGCTCAAGAAGGCGTTCGCGGACGGTCCCGTCACGGCCTATTGCGGGTTCGACCCGACCGCGGCCAGCCTGCACGTCGGCCACCTCACCCAGGTGCTCACGCTGCGCCGGCTCCAGCTCTTCGGGCACCGCCCGATCGCCCTGGTCGGCGGCGCCACCGGCCTGATCGGCGACCCGAAGCCGTCGGCCGAGCGCGCGATGAACGAGGTCACCACCGTCGCGGGCTGGACCGACCGGATCCGCGGCCAGCTCTCCGCGTTCCTCGACTTCGAGGGCGGCGAGCCGAACACCGCGGTGATGGCGAACAACCACGACTGGATCTCGCGGCTGAGCATCGTCGAGTACCTGCGCGACGTCGGCAAGCACTTCAGCGTCAACCAGATGCTCGCCCGCGAGACGGTGAAGTCCCGGCTCGCCGGCGAGGGGATGAGCTACACCGAGTTCAGCTACGTGCTGCTCCAGTCCTACGACTTCGTCGAGCTGTACCGACGGCACGGCTGCACGCTGCAGATCGGCGGCAGCGACCAGTGGGGCAACATCACCGCCGGCCTGGACCTGATCCGCCGGATCACCGCCAACGAACCGCACGGCCAGGCACACGCGCTGACCACCAACCTGCTGACCAAGGCCGACGGCACCAAGTTCGGCAAGACCGAGGGCGGCACGGTCTGGCTCGACCCCGAGCTGACCACGCCGTACGCCTTCTACCAGTTCTGGCTCGGCGCGGACGACCGCGACGTCTCGCGCTACCTGCGTACGTTCAGCTTCCGCTCGCGCGAGGAGATCGAGGCCCTGGAGCGGGACAGCGAGGAACGCCCCGCCGCCCGCATCGGCCAGCGCGCCCTCGCCGAGGAGTTGACCACGCTGGTACACGGCGTCGAACAGTGCGCCGCGGTCGTCGAGGCGAGCAAGGCGCTGTTCGGCCAAGGCGACCTGACCGCGCTCGACGAGCCCACGCTGCGCTCGGCCGTGGCGGAACTCCCCGGCGCACGGCTCTCGGAGGGCCCGACCGTGGTGGACGCCCTGGTGGCCACCGGCCTCGCCCCGAGCAAGGGCGGAGCACGGCGCACCATCAAGGAGGGCGGCGCCTACCTCAACAACGTGAAGGTGGCCGACGAGGACGCGGTGATCGGCGCGGCCGACCTGCTGCATGGCCGCTGGGCCCTGCTGCGCCGCGGCAAGCGCAACCTCGCGGCGGCGGAGATCACCGCCTGACACACGGCAGTTGATGGTTCACCAGCTGTTCGCGCGGAAGACGCGTCAAGCCGGTTCCCGACCCGTTCCACTGGGTATAGGGGATCGGCTTGACCCGTCCAAGAGGGTGGTTTAAACTCGTACGAGTCGCAACTCTGGGAGATCCGGACAGGCGCGCCCTCAACACCGGCGCGATGGCCGATCCCACCGCGACTCATACCCCAACGATAGATCCGGCCACGGACAGCCTTCGGCTGCGCCGTGCCTGTGGTGTCTCCATGGGTGTGAACCAGTAGAACCAGTGATCGAGACAGTCTCATGAAGCACGCGGAATTTGATCATCCAAATTCCGGGGGTTTTATTTGTGCTGCCATTTATTACTGGGAATCACATTCCGTGAATGTGGTTCGGAAATACCGCCGAAACCTGCTACGGTTGAGGCATCGAGCACCGGAGAGATCCGGAGCAGGACGCGCGGCTCGCAAGCCGCCGGCACCGCAGGATTGATCAAGCGGGGTCGGTGGAGGCGGGAAAACGGGTCTGCTAGGCTCACCGGGCCGGAAGCAAAGAAACGAAAGTTTCGAAAGCGGAAGGCAGCGGAAACGGACGAAAAGCGGGTCGGAAGATCTGCTAGAGTCTGAAAGGCGGAAAGCGCGGGAACGCGCCGGACGCCGAAAGCGAGGAAAGTGAAGCGGCCGAAACGGTGTGCTAAGCTGGAGACGCGAAAGCGAAACACAGGAAGCACAAAAGCAACATAAACTGAACGTCAAACGCCCGGAGGGCGCGGTTGATTCCGCACCGAAGGAAGCGTCCGTTCCTTGAGAACTCAACAGCGTGCCAAAAGTCAACGCCAAAGAAACACCCCCGGCGCTGAACGTCTCTCCATTCGGGGAGTCGCGGTCAGTGTTGGTGGTTCCTTTGAAGAAAATCCTGGGTCCTGTCAGTGGGCCCAGGTCACAGCAAGGACGCGGGCGACATACCCGGATCATTCCTCCGGGAGAGTCGCCGCTCACTTATTGTGTTCCACCGGATTACCGGTGAACATCAATGGAGAGTTTGATCCTGGCTCAGGACGAACGCTGGCGGCGTGCTTAACACATGCAAGTCGAACGCTGAAGCCCTTCGGGGTGGATGAGTGGCGAACGGGTGAGTAACACGTGGGCAACCTGCCCTGCACTCTGGGATAACTTCGGGAAACCGGAGCTAATACCGGATAATATCTTCCACCGCATGGTGGGGGGTTGAAAGTTCCGGCGGTGCAGGATGGGCCCGCGGCCTATCAGCTTGTTGGTGGGGTAGTGGCCTACCAAGGCGACGACGGGTAGCCGGCCTGAGAGGGCGACCGGCCACACTGGGACTGAGACACGGCCCAGACTCCTACGGGAGGCAGCAGTGGGGAATATTGCGCAATGGGCGAAAGCCTGACGCAGCGACGCCGCGTGAGGGATGACGGCCTTCGGGTTGTAAACCTCTTTCAGCAGGGAAGAAGCGAAAGTGACGGTACCTGCAGAAGAAGCACCGGCTAACTACGTGCCAGCAGCCGCGGTAATACGTAGGGTGCGAGCGTTGTCCGGAATTATTGGGCGTAAAGAGCTCGTAGGCGGCCTGTCGCGTCGGATGTGAAAACTCGGGGCTTAACCCCGAGCCTGCATTCGATACGGGCAGGCTAGAGTTCGGCAGGGGAGACTGGAATTCCTGGTGTAGCGGTGAAATGCGCAGATATCAGGAGGAACACCGGTGGCGAAGGCGGGTCTCTGGGCCGATACTGACGCTGAGGAGCGAAAGCGTGGGGAGCGAACAGGATTAGATACCCTGGTAGTCCACGCCGTAAACGTTGGGAACTAGGTGTGGGCGACATTCCACGTCGTCCGTGCCGCAGCTAACGCATTAAGTTCCCCGCCTGGGGAGTACGGCCGCAAGGCTAAAACTCAAAGGAATTGACGGGGGCCCGCACAAGAGGCGGAGCATGTGGCTTAATTCGACGCAACGCGAAGAACCTTACCAAGGCTTGACATACACCGGAAACATCTGGAGACAGGTGCCCCTTTTGGTCGGTGTACAGGTGGTGCATGGCTGTCGTCAGCTCGTGTCGTGAGATGTTGGGTTAAGTCCCGCAACGAGCGCAACCCTCGTTCTGTGTTGCCAGCATGCCTTTCGGGGTGATGGGGACTCACAGGAGACTGCCGGGGTCAACTCGGAGGAAGGTGGGGACGACGTCAAGTCATCATGCCCCTTATGTCTTGGGCTGCACACGTGCTACAATGGCCGGTACAATGAGCTGCGATACCGCAAGGTGGAGCGAATCTCAAAAAGCCGGTCTCAGTTCGGATCGGGGTCTGCAACTCGACCCCGTGAAGTCGGAGTCTCTAGTAATCGCAGATCAGCATTGCTGCGGTGAATACGTTCCCGGGCCTTGTACACACCGCCCGTCACGTCACGAAAGTCGGTAACACCCGAAGCCGGTGGCCCAACTCGCAAGAGGGGGAGCCGTCGAAGGTGGGACCAGCGATTGGGACGAAGTCGTAACAAGGTAGCCGTACCGGAAGGTGCGGCTGGATCACCTCCTTTCTAAGGAGCACATAGCCCGCTTCGGTCGCATGTATCGAAGGGGTTGCTCATGGGTGGAACGTTGACTATTCGGATCGTGATTCGACACGGGATCGCAAGTACTGCTCGCAAGAGCGTGGAAAGCGTGGTCGTGGAGGAGATCGGTTCGGGCACGTTGTTGGGTCCTGAGGGAACGGGCCCGGCCCTACTAGCCAGTCGTGGCTGGTGGGGCTGGTCTGTTGTCTCGGGAAGGTTCCGATCCTCGGACGGTCCTCGAACCGCCGGTCTTCATGGCTGGTAGGCGTCGATCTTCAGGTCCGTGGGAATCGGTTGTTGTTTGAGAACTGCACAGTGGACGCGAGCATCTGTGGCCAAGTTGTTAAGGGCGCACGGTGGATGCCTAGGTACCAGGAACCGATGAAGGACGTGGGAGGCCGCGATAGGCCCCGGGGAGCTGTCAACCGAGCTGTGATCCGGGGGTGTCCGAATGGGGAAACCCGGCAGTCGTCATGGGCTGTCACCCGCACCTGAATATATAGGGTGTGTGGAGGGAACGCGGGGAAGTGAAACATCTCAGTACCCGCAGGAAGAGAAAACAACCGTGATTCCGAGAGTAGTGGCGAGCGAAATCGGATGAGGCTAAACCGGTCACGTGTGATACCCGGCAGGGGTTGCGTGATCGGGGTCGTGGGAGTGTGCTTGATCGGTCTGCCGGCCGGTCGGCGAGTCAGAAACCGTATGTGTAGTCGAAGGACATGCGAAAGGTCCGGCGTAGAGGGTAAGACCCCCGTAGACGAAACATGTACGGCTTGCTTGCGCATTTCCCAAGTAGCACGGGGCCCGAGAAATCCCGTGTGAATCCGGCGGGACCACCCGCCAAGCCTAAATATTCCCTGGTGACCGATAGCGGACTAGTACCGTGAGGGAAAGGTGAAAAGTACCCCGGGAGGGGAGTGAAATAGTACCTGAAACCGTGTGCCTACAAGCCGTGGGAGCGTCGTCATCCGCGCTTGTCGTGTGGTGGCCGTGACTGCGTGCCTTTTGAAGAATGAGCCTGCGAGTTTGCGGTGTGTGGCGAGGTTAACCCGTGTGGGGTAGCCGTAGCGAAAGCGAGTCCGAACAGGGCGATTGAGTCGCGCGCCCAAGACCCGAAGCGGAGTGATCTAGCCATGGGCAGGGTGAAGCGCGGGTAAGACCGTGTGGAGGCCCGAACCCACCAGGGTTGAAAACCTGGGGGATGACCTGTGGTTAGGGGTGAAAGGCCAATCAAACTCCGTGATAGCTGGTTCTCCCCGAAATGCATTTAGGTGCAGCGTCGTGTGTTTCTTGCCGGAGGTAGAGCACTGGATTGTTGATGGGCCTCACCAGGTTACTGAGATAAGCCAAACTCCGAATGCCGGTAAGTGAGAGCGCGGCAGTGAGACTGCGGGGGATAAGCTCCGTGGTCGAGAGGGAAACAGCCCAGAGCACCGACTAAGGCCCCCAAGCGTGCGCTAAGTGGGAAAGGATGTGGAGTCGCAGAGACAACCAGGAGGTTGGCTTAGAAGCAGCCACCCTTGAAAGAGTGCGTAATAGCTCACTGGTCAAGTGATTCCGCGCCGATAATGTAGCGGGGCTCAAGCGCACCGCCGAAGTCGTGTCATTCGTATGTTAGCCAAGCCTTCGTGGTTCAGGTGTACGGATGGGTAGGGGAGCGTCGTGCAGCGAGTGAAGTCGCGGTGGAAACCAGTGGTGGACGCTGCACGAGTGAGAATGCAGGCATGAGTAGCGAATCACACGTGGGAAACGTGTGCGCCGGATGACCAAGGGTTCCTGGGGCAGGCTAATCCGCCCAGGGTAAGTCGGGACCTAAGGCGAGGCCGACAGGCGTAGTCGATGGACAACGGGTTGATATTCCCGTACCCGCTACGATGCGCCAGCGCTGAACCTCGTGATGTTAAGGCCGTGAAGCCGCCGGGATCCTTCGGGTGATCGGATGGGTGGAGCCGCCGAACCAATCGGGTAGTAGGTGAGCGATGGGGTGACGCAGGAAGGTAGTCCAGCCCGGGCGGTGGTAGTCCCGGGGTAAGGGTGTAGGGCGAGAGATAGGCAAATCCGTCTCTCATACAGCCTGAGACCTGATGCCGACCCGATTGTGGGGAAGTGGATGATCCTATGCTGCCGAGAAAAGCCTCTAGCGAGTGTCGTGGCGGCCCGTACCCCAAACCGACTCAGGTGGTCAGGTAGAGAATACCAAGGCGTTCGGGTGAACTGTGGTTAAGGAACTCGGCAAAATGCCCCCGTAACTTCGGGAGAAGGGGGGCCATTGTTGGTGATCCCTCTTGCAGGGTGAGCTGGTGGTGGCCGCAGAGACCAGCGAGAAGCGACTGTTTACTAAAAACACAGGTCCGTGCGAAGTCGTAAGACGATGTATACGGACTGACGCCTGCCCGGTGCTGGAACGTTAAGGGGACCGGTTAGCTCTTCGGGGCGAGGCTGAGAACTTAAGCGCCAGTAAACGGCGGTGGTAACTATAACCATCCTAAGGTAGCGAAATTCCTTGTCGGGTAAGTTCCGACCTGCACGAATGGCGTAACGACTTCTCGACTGTCTCAACCACAGGCCCGGTGAAATTGCACTACGAGTAAAGATGCTCGTTTCGCGCAGCAGGACGGAAAGACCCCGGGACCTTTACTATAGTTTGATATTGGTGTTCGGTTCGGCTTGTGTAGGATAGGTGGGAGACTGTGAAGCCGTGACGCCAGTCATGGTGGAGTCGTCGTTGAAATACCACTCTGGTCGTGCTGGATGTCTAACCTGGGTCCGTGATCCGGATCAGGGACAGTGTCTGATGGGTAGTTTAACTGGGGCGGTTGCCTCCTAAAGGGTAACGGAGGCGCCCAAAGGTTCCCTCATCCTGGTTGGCAATCAGGTGTCGAGTGTAAGTGCACAAGGGAGCTTGACTGTGAGACCGACGGGTCGAGCAGGTGCGAAAGCAGGGACTAGTGATCCGGCGGTGGCTTGTGGAAGCGCCGTCGCTCAACGGATAAAAGGTACCCCGGGGATAACAGGCTGATCTTCCCCAAGAGTCCATATCGACGGGATGGTTTGGCACCTCGATGTCGGCTCGTCGCATCCTGGGGCTGGAGTAGGTCCCAAGGGTTGGGCTGTTCGCCCATTAAAGCGGTACGCGAGCTGGGTTTAGAACGTCGTGAGACAGTTCGGTCCCTATCCGCTGTGCGCGTAGGAGTCTTGAGAAGGGCTGTCCCTAGTACGAGAGGACCGGGACGGACGAACCTCTGGTGTGCCAGTTGTTCTGCCAAGGGCATGGCTGGTTGGCTACGTTCGGGAGGGATAACCGCTGAAAGCATCTAAGCGGGAAGCTTGCTTCGAGATGAGGACTCCCACCAGCTTCGGTTGGGTAAGGCCCCCGAGAGACGATCGGGTTGATAGGCCGGGTGTGGAAGCCCTGTGAGGGGTGGAGCTGACCGGTACTAATAGGCCGAGGACTTGTCCTCAGTTGCTACGCGTCCACTGTGTGGTTCCCGAACCGCAATCGGTTTCGGGGAACCTGTTTGATAATTGAATCACCGCATGTGATTTCTGGTTCACCGAGTAGCCCTGTTTTGTGGGTTCGATGGTTTTCCGGTGGTCTTGGCGGAGAGGAAACGCCCGGTCTCATTCCGAACCCGGAAGCTAAGCTCTCCAGCGCCGATGGTACTGCACTCGAAGGGGTGTGGGAGAGTAGGACGCCGCCGGAATCTACGTGAATAAGGGGCCCCACCCCGGTGGGGCCCCTTATTTTTTTATCCTGTTCTATTTATCGTGGCGACCCCTGTGTACAGGGGTTCACGGCCACTGTCGGGTGCGCCGACTTCGTTCGTCATACGGGACAATGGTGGTCGCGCCACAGGCGACTGCGTACCCGTACGACGATCACGAGGAGCAAATCCCATGTCCAATCCCCCCTCCGAAGGACGGCCGAGTCGCCGTCCCGGTGGATCGCAGTACTCGGGGGGCGGTGGCGGCGGTGATCGCCGGCCGTTCAACCGTGACGATCGTGGTGGCCGTCCGGCTTCCGGTGGTCGTGGCCAGGGCGGTCGTGACGATCGGGGCGGTTCGCGTTCTTCGTTCAACCGTGACGACCGTGGGGGCAACCGCGGCGCGGGTACGGGGCGTCCGCAGTCCGGTGGGCGGGACGATCGTGGTGGGTTCTCGCGTCCGTCGTTCAACCGGGACGATCGTTCCGGTGGCGGTGCGCGTCCGCCGTATCGGTCGGACCGGCCCGAGCGTTCGGATCGGCCTGCTCGGGACGACCGTGGTGGGTCGCGTCCGCCGTTCAACCGTGATGAGCGTGGTTCCGGTCGGCCGTCGTACGGCCGCGACGATCGTGGTGGGTCGCGTCCCTCGTTCAACCGTGACGACCGTGGTGGGGACCGTCGTCCCCCGGCGGGGCGCGATGATCGGCCCGGGTTCCGTGAGGAGCGCGGCGGGGATCGTCGGCCGCCGTTCCGGTCGGACCGGCCCGAGCGTTCCGACCGTTCCGACCGTTCCGACCGGCCTGGTCGTGATGATCGTGGTGGGTCGCGTCCGCCGTTCCGGTCGGATGCTCCGGAGCGGGATCGTGGGCAGTCGCGGACGTCGTACGGGGCTCGCGGCGACCACGCGATCGCCCGCCCGAACCGCGAGGACCGGCCGTCGTACGGCCGTGACGATCGTGGTGGTCGGCCGTCGTATGGCAATCGGGACGACCGTGGTGGGTCGCGTCCCCCGTTCAACCGTGACGACCGTGGTGGGGACCGTCGTCCCCCGGCCGGGCGCGATGATCGGCCCGGGTTCCGTGAGGAGCGCGGCGGGGATCGTCGTCCGCCGTTCAATCGTGATGAGCGTGGTGGGGACCGTCGTCCGCCGTTCCGGTCGGACCGGCCCGAGCGCTCGGACCGGCCTGCCCGCGATGAGCGTGGTGGGGCGCGTCCTTCCTACGGTCGGGACGACCGTGGTGGGCCCGGTGGGCGGTTGCCGTTCCGTTCGGACCGTGGCGACCGGCCTGCGCGGGACGATCGTGGTGGGTCGCGTCCGGCGTTCGAGCGTGACGACCGTGGGTCCGGCCGGCCGTCGTATGGCAATCGGGACGACCGTGGTGGGTCGCGTCCGCCGCAGCGGGCGGAGCGGCCTGCTCGGGACGAGCGGGAGTTCGGGGATCGCGACCACCGTGACGGCGCCAGCAGCCGGCCGACCTACAACGGTCGACCCGGTGCGCGGCAGCCGTTCCAGGAGCGTCGTCCGGCGCCGCGGCGCGACGACCGGGGTTCCGGGCGTCCGGCCGGTGGCGGTCGGGACGATCGTGGTGGGGCGCGTCCGCCGTTCAATCGTGATGACCGTGGTGGGGACCGCCGTCCGCCGTTCCGGTCGGACCGCCCCGAGCGCTCGGACCGGCCTGCCCGCGATGACCGTGGTGGGGCGCGTGCTCCGTTCCGGTCGGATCGGCCCGCTCGGGACGATCGTGGGGGCTCGCGTCCCTCGTTCGGTCGGGACGACCGTGGTGGCCGGCCCTCCTTCGGGGACCGGGACCGCGATCGTGGCGGTCGGTCGTCGTACGGGAACCGGGACGACCGCGGCGCTTCGCGGCCGTCGTACGACCGTCGGGACGAGCCGGGCTACGTGCCGGTCGAGCGCATGTTCATTCCGGAGGACGTCCAGGCCGAGGAACTCGGTGCGGAGGCGCGTCAGGAGCTGCGCGGGCTGCCCAAGACGCTCGCCGACGAGGTCGCGCGCAACCTGGTGATGATCGGCCGTACGGTCGACGAGGACCCCGAGCTGGCGTACAAGTACGCGAAGGTCGCGCTGCGGCTCGCGTCGCGTGTCGCCGCCGTGCGTGAGGCGGCCGGGATCGCGGCGTACATGGCCGGGGCCTACGCCGAGGCGCTGTCCGAGCTGCGGGCGGCCCGGCGGATGACCGGGTCGAGCGAGCACTGGGCCGTGATGGCCGACTGCGAGCGTGGCCTGGGCCGTCCGGAGCGGGCGTTGCAGATGGCCGGGGCGGACGAGGTCAAGGAGCTGGACAAGGCCGCGCAGATCGAGCTGCGGATCGTCGCGGCCGGTGCGCGCCGGGATCTGGACCAGCTCGACGCGGCCGTGGTCACCCTTCAGGTGCCGGAGCTGAACTCGGCGTCGACGAACCCGTGGGTGGCGCGACTGCGGTTCGCGTACGCCGACGCGTTGGCGGCCGTGGGTCGCGACGACGAGGCGCGGGACTGGTTCGGGCGGGCCGCCGAGGCGGACACGACGGGCGAGACCGGTGCGGCCGAGCGGGTCGCGGAGCTGGACGGGCTCGACTTCACCGATGCGCTCGACCCCGACGCGGAGGACGACGACGAGGACGAGGTCGACGTCGACATCGAGGACTCGGCTGCGGAGGCGGTCGAGTTCGAGGGTGGCGCGGAGGACGAGGCCGAGGCCGAGGTTGCGGCCGAGATCGACTCGGACGATGACGACGACTCGGATGAGGACGGCGACTCGGTCGTCGGCGACGTCAAGGACTGACTGAGCGTCGAAGAGGTGTGAAGGGAAGGGCCCGGCATTCGTGCCGGGCCCTTTTTGTGTTTCGGGGTTGTGGGCTACGTGGTCATTCGGTCAGGTCGAGGCTTCTGAGGACCAGGCCCGTGGCCGGCTTCGGGCCGAACGAGGTGGATTTTCTGGGCATGCGGATGTCCTGTTCGGCCAGGTCCCGGACGACTCGTTCGTCGGTGGGGCGCAGCAGGATCGCGGTGCCGCCGGTGCGGTTGGCCTGGCGGACGGCGGCTGCGGCGTCGTGGACGTAGGTGATGTTGTCCCAGTTGTCCGGCACATGCCACACCTGTTCGAGCAGGGCGGCGTGCAGGACCGTGGCGTCCAGGCTGCGCCAGGTGCGCGGGCGGTCGGCGCGGATGGCCAGGTCGAGCAGGTCCGGGTCGGGGCCGGTGAGCAGGTGGAAGCGGCGGTCGCCGGCGAGCAGGAAGGCCGGGCCGGTGGCCTGGTCCAGGGCCCACAGGGCGGCGGGCAGCGTGCCGTCGAGGGGGCGGGCCAGGAACGCGCCCGCGCCCGCGTCGCCGTAGGTGGCCAGTTCGTTCAGTGCCTGTGCGGGGCGCAGCTTCGGCAGCACGCGGTGGATCGCGCCGACCCGCAGCGGGTGGCGGACGGTGTCCACGAGCAGCACCAGGCCGCGGTCCCAGGGACCGTCGCCGCGGCCGTCCGCGTGCGCGCGGTCGCGCATCCGGGCGTAGGCCGCCCAGCGGTGGTGGCCGTCGGCGATCAGCGCCTTGCGGACCGCCAGGTCGTCGCGGATCCCGGCGAGCGCCTGGCGATCGGTCACCCCCCACAGCCGGTGCCGTATGCCGTCGGGTGTGCGCAGGCCGACGAGCGGCGGCTGGTGGGTGGTCTGTTCGACGATGTCCGACGCACGTCCGCCGCCCGTGTACACGAGCAGGATCGGCTCGGGGTTCGCCGACAGCTCGGTCATGATCGCGGCGCGGTCGGCGACGGGGCCGGGCATCACGTCCTCGTGCGGCAGTACCGCGGAGTCGAGCGAGAGGGCGCCGATCAGACCGCGTTGGATCGAGTTGTGGTCGCGCTGCTCGTAGACGTAGAGCGTGGGCAGCGGATCGGGACGCAGCACCCCCTCGGCGAGCCACGTGCGCAGCGTGGTGCCGGCGTGTACCGCGCTGCGCGGCAGCACCAGGCGCACGATGTTGTGCGGGTCGGCGTCCTCCAGCGCGGGTACGCCACCGGGCTCGACCACGTCGTACGGTGGCGAGGTCACCGACGCGACGTCCCCCACGCGGTCCGGGTCGTAGCGGAGCCCGCGGAAGGGGGCCAGATCGAGCCCGTTCGGCACTGCGTCATCCATGACCGAATGTTACGGGCCCGAGGGCGGGCAAGATCAGGACATCCGATGTCGCCGGCCTCCGGATCGTCGGACGTCCCGGGTTCGGGGGCGTCGGTTCGGCGGACGGCGGGTGGTCGAGGTACGGGAGGGCATCATGGCGATGGCTCAGGGAGCCGACGGGGTGAACGGTGCGCCCACTGGAGACGTGTACGACTGGTATCGGCGCGGGGTGCAGCTGCTCGCGTCGGGTAATCCGGCCGCCGCCGCGCTGTTGCTGGCGCGGGCGGCGGACGCGGCGCCGGAGTCGCGCAGTGTGCGGGAGGCGCTGGCGCGGGCCTGGTTCGACTCGGGCAGACACGATGAGGCGCTGCGGCACTTTCGGACGGTGGCGGAGTCGGACCCGGCGGACGACTACGCCCAGTTCGGCTGGGGCCTGTCCGCCTCGCGGCTCGGCGACTTCGAGACGGCCGTGGAGCACTTGGCGCTCGCGGTGGCGATGCGGCCGGAGACCAAGCACTACCGGACGGCGCTGGTGCAGGCGCGGGCCACGTTGCGGGCGCGGGCGGGGGCGTACGGGACGATCGGTGCGGACGGCCGGGACGGCGGGTCCGGTCGCAACGGTGACGAGACGAGTGACAGGAGTGGCGACGCGTGAGCGGGCATACCTCGGCGGTGGCGACGGACGGTTCGGGCGGGGACGGGGGTGAATTGGCGCGGGCCTACGACGTGGCGCTGCTCGACCTGGACGGGGTCGTGTACACGGGTGCGCGGGCGGTGCCGCATGCGGTGGAGGTGTTGGCCGAGGCGCGTGAGCGGGGGATGGGGCTGGCGTTCGTCACGAACAACGCGTCGCGTACGCCCAAGTCGGTGGCGGAACATCTTGTCGAGCTGGGGGTTCCGGCGCAGCCGGAGGACGTGGTGACGTCGGCGCAGGCCGCGGCGCGGGTGGTCGCGGAGCGGGTGCCCGAGGGGGCGTCGGTGCTGGTGGTCGGCGGTGAGGGTCTGGAGGTGGCGCTGCGGGAGCGTGGGTTGCGGCCGGTGCGGTCGGCGGATTCGGGCTCCGGTTCGGGCTCGGGCTCCGGTTCTGGTTCCGCTGGGGACGGGCCTGCGGCGGTTGTGCAGGGGTTTGCCGCGGATGTGGGGTGGGCGGCGTTGGCGGAGGCGTCCTATGCGGTGGCGCGTGGGGTGTTCTGGGTGGCCTCGAACGCGGACCTGACCATTCCGACGGAGCGCGGGATCGCGCCGGGGAACGGGGCCCTGGTGGGGGTGGTGCGCGCGGCCACGGGGGTCGAGCCGGTGGTGGCGGGCAAGCCCGAGCTGCCGCTGCATCGCGAGACGATCCTGCGTACCGGGGCGCGTCGGCCGCTGGTGGTGGGCGATCGGCTCGACACGGACATCGAGGGCGCGCACAACGGCGGCGTGGACAGCCTGCTGGTGCTGACCGGGGTGACCACGCCCGAGGCGTTGTTGGCGGCCGGTGCGGGGCAGCGGCCGACGTTCGTCGCGGAGGACCTGCGGGCGCTTTTGGAGCCGGCGGTGACGGCGCGGCGGGACGGTGACGCGTGGGTGTGCGGCGGGTGGTCGGCGCGGGTGGTGGACGGCGCGTTGGCGGTCGAGGGCGAGGGTGCGCGGATCGACGGGTTGCGGGCGGCGTGTGCGGCCGTGTGGGCCGAGGACGCCGAGGCGGCGGCTCGGGTCGACGCGGGCGGGGTGGTGCAGCGGCTGGGGTGGTAGCGGGAGGGGGGTCGGTTCGGGCGCGGCCGGGTGGCGCGGGGTTTTCCGGGTCAGATCAGCTTGCGGAGTACCAGCAGGTCCTTGAAGGACGCCTCCAGCTTGACCCGGCCCTTGGCCCACGCGGAGGCGAAGTTGAGGGCGCCGGCCACCAGTGCGACCAGGTCGTCGCCGGTCATGGCCAGTCGGATCTGCGCCTTCTCGGTGCGCGGCTCGGTGTCGATGTCGTGCAGGGCGCCGTCGCGCAGGCGTCCGGAGAAGGTGACGTCGAGGTCGGTGACGTGGCAGCTGAGGCTGCGGTCGAGTTGGGTGGCCTTGCGGGTGTCGCCCTCCGCTCGGCCCATCTTGGCGGACAGTTCCTCGAGGGCCGTGCGGCACTCTTCGACGGTGGCCATGCGGGGACATTCCTTCCGTGGGATCCGGTTGGCGACCGTACCCCACCCGGGGGCGGGCGATGTCCGTGGCGGTCGATCGGCCGGCCGTCGGTGCGGGGCGGTTCGGGTTCGGGTTCGCCTCGTTCGTGTCGGCGGCATGTCGTTGCTTCCGTTCGCGCGCCGGTCGAGAGGGTAGCGTCGGGGGCAGACCGATCATCGCCGTTCGTATCGCCGCGCAGGCACCGATACGGCGGCCGGAGCAGGAAGGCGGGCGCCGGTTCATGCGAGACGTCGTGCGCAGTTACCTTCAGATTGCCAGTGGCTTGACCGAGATGACCAGGCAGCGGGTCACCGAGGTGGCCAAGGTCCTCGTCGAGCGCAGCGGCCTCGACCTGGAGCAGGTTCCGGAACAGGCCCAGGCGTTGCCGCAGTTCGTGCAGCAGGTCGCCGAGGAGTTGTACGAGACCGGCAAGGCGAACCGGGACCTGCTCGTGGGCATCGTGCGCGGCGAGGTGGACAAGGCGCTGACCCGTACGCGGCCGTGGACCAAGGATCTGGCCAAGGCCGAGGAGGAGATCACCCGGTTGAAGAGTCGGGTGACGGATCTGGAGCACCGCTTGGCGCGGGCGTCCACGCCTCGGGCGGCGCGGCCCGCGGGCGCGCCGGGAGCGGGCGGGGCGGGGCGTTCGGCCGCGACGCCGGTCGCGACTCCGCCGGCGGCCGGCCCGTCCGTTGCCACGCCGCCGGTCGCCACGCCGCCGTCCGGCAAGCCGGTCGCGAAGAAGGCGGCGGCGAAGAAGAGCGTCGCGGACAAGCCCGCGGTGGACGGTGGTTCGGCGGCGCCGGCCGGTCCGCGCAAGCCGGCGCGCAAGACGAACGGGACGCCCGCCGCGAAGAAGTCGGCGCCGGCCAAGAAGGCGATCCGCAAGCCGACCGCGCCGGCGGCGGACGCGGACGGGCAGTCGTGAGCGAGACCTCGGCGGCGGACGGCGCGGAGCGGGCGGTCGCCGAGGACGTCGCGACCGGGTCGGGCGTCGTCGAACCGCCGCCCCCCACGGGCGACCCGCACGTGGACGCGGTGCTGGCCACCTTGAGCCGTGTGGGTGACCTGCCCACCGAGGCGCACGGGCCGGTGTACGAGGATGTACACCGGGGATTGCGGGACACCCTCGCGGATCTGGATCGTTAGGGCGGGTCCGTGTTCTCCCGTCGGGCTCCGCGACGTCCGGCACCGTGCCCGGCCGTACCGGCGAACCATGCGATCGGGACCACCGAACGGGTGCTTCGCCGGTACGCCGGGGCGTGGCACCGGGCTTCGCGGCGGCCGGCGGGCGACCCACCCGCGCCGGCGCGAGAATGGCGGTTCTCGTCGACGACTTCGGCACAACCAAGGAACGGCAGGCACGACCGGTGGCACGACGCAGGCTCGACGCCGAGCTGGTGCGCAGGGGACTCGCTCGCTCCCGGGACCACGCGAGCGAACTGATCGCGGCCGGGCGGGTGACGGTGGGCGGCCAGGCCGCGACCAAAGCCGCCACCCAGGTCGACGCGGGGGCGGCCGTGGTGGTCGCCGCCGACGCGGGCGACCCGGACTACGTATCGCGCGGCGGGCACAAGCTCGCGGGCGCCCTCGCCGCGTTCACCCCGATGGGGCTGATCGTGGAGGGGCGGCGCTGTATCGACGCGGGCGCCTCGACCGGCGGCTTCACCGACGTGCTGTTGCGCGCGGGGGCGGCGCACGTGGTCGCGGTGGACGTGGGGTACGGGCAGCTCGCGTGGGCGCTGCGCAACGACGACCGGGTGACCGTGCGGGACCGGACCAACGTGCGGGAGTTGACGCCGGATCAGGTGGGGCCGGCGGCCGAGGTGGTGGTGGGCGACCTTTCGTTCATCTCGCTCGGGCTGGTGCTGCCGGCGCTGGTGCGCTGTTCGGCGCCGGAAGCGGACCTCGTGATGATGGTCAAGCCGCAGTTCGAGGTGGGGCGTGAGCGGTTGGGCGCCGGTGGTGTGGTGCGCGATCCGGCGCTGCGGGCCGAGGCGGTGCGGATCGTCGCGGAGCAGGCCGCGAAGTCGGGCCTGGGGGTGCTCGGGGTGACGGCGTCGCCGCTGCCGGGGCCGTCGGGCAACGTCGAGTACTTCCTGTGGATGCGGGCCGGCGCACCCGAGCTGGATCCGGCGGACGTCGATCGGGCGATCGCCGAGGGGCCGCGGTGAAGGGCGTGCGCGATAGCGTCGCGGCGTACGGGTCGGGCTCGGCCCGAGGTGGTGTGGACGGCGGCGCGGCGGATGGCTCGGGCTCGGCCTGCGGGTCGGGGTCGGCCGGGGGCTGCGCCGAGGGTGGTATGGCGTACGGATGCGGCTGCGCCGACGCCGGTATGGCGTACGGATATGGCTGCGGTCGGCGCGATGCGGACGAGGGGATACGGGGATGAGCGATCGCACGATACTGGTGGTCACGCACACCGGCCGTCCCGCGGCGTTGCGCAGCGCGCGGCTGGTGGTGGAGCGGCTGATCGCGGCGGGCCTGGGTGTACGGGTGCTGGAGCCGGAGGCGGACGATCTGGCCCTGCCGGGCGCGGTCGTGGTGTCTGTGGAGCCGGACGCGGCCAAGGGCTGCGAGCTGGCCATCGTGCTCGGCGGCGACGGCACGCTGCTGCGCGGCGCGGAGTTGGTGCGCGAGGCGGCGGTGCCGATGCTCGGGGTCAACCTGGGCCGGGTCGGGTTCCTGGCGGAGGCCGAGCGCGAGGACCTGAACGACGTGGTCGAGCGGGTGGTGGCGCGGGACTACGACGTCGAGGAGCGCATGACGCTCGACGTGGTGGTGCGGGTCAACGGCGAGATCGTGCATACGAACTGGGCGTTGAACGAGGCCGCGATCGAGAAGGCATCCCGCGAGCGCATGCTGGAGCTGGTCGCCGAGGTGGACGGCCGGCCGCTGTCGCGCTGGGGCTGCGACGGGGTGGTGTGCGCGACGCCGACGGGGTCGACGGCGTACGCGTTCTCCGGTGGCGGACCGATCGTGTGGCCGGAGGTGGAGGCGCTGATCATGGTGCCGATCAGCGCGCACGCGCTGTTCGCGCGGCCGGTGGTGGTCTCGCCGAACTCGGTGCTGGCGCTGGAGCTGGCGGCGGAGACTCCGCCCGGTGCGCTGTGGTGCGACGGGCGGCGGACGGTACAGCTGCCCGCGGGCGCGCGTGTGGAGGTGCGGCGCGGGACCCAGCCGGTGCGATTGGCACGGCTGCATCGGGCGCCGTTCACGGACCGGTTGGTGGCCAAGTTCGCGCTGCCGGTGAAGGGGTGGCGCGGGCGGCGTTGAGGTGCTTGGGCGGGTGGGGGCTTGGCTCGCGGGGCGGTGCGGCTTGGTCGGGCGGTGCGGCTTGGTCGGGCGGGGCGGGTGAGGCTTGATCCGCGGGTGGGTGACCGGGCTCGCGAGGCTTGGTGGTCGCGCTCGCGGTGCTCGGTGGTTGGGCCTGGGGCGCGGGACCGCGTGCGCGAGGGCGGCCGGTTGGTGGTTGCGGGGCCTGGTGGTTGTGCTTGCACGGGGCGGGTGGTTGCGCCTGCCAGGTTGTGGGACTGCGCTTGTGGGGCGGTCCGGTTGTGCCGGCGGGGCTTGATGGTCGTGCTCGCGCGGGGCGGGTGGCTGCGCCTGCCAGGTTGTGGGACTGCGCTTGTGGGGCGGGTGGCTGCGCCTGCGAGGCAGGCAGACTGTTCACACCTGGGGGCCATCGGGCTGTGCTTGCGAGGCCGGGTTGCGTCTGCGGGGGGACGGCTGGTGCTTGAGGGGACGTGGGACTGTCCTTGCGGCGTCGGCCGGTTGTGCTCGCGGGGCTCGGTGGTTGCCCTTGTGGGGGCCGGATGGTCGCGCTCGCGGGGGCGGCGGGCTGTGTCGGCGAGGTTGTCGGTTGCGCTTGCGGCGTCGGCCGGCGGGGACTGTGGCGCCGCCGGGCCGTGGGGCTTGCGGGCCGGCCGGCTGCGGCTGTGGGGGTGTGTTGGGGTGGCTGACACACGCCGTTGAACTGCTTTCTTCGCGTGGAGTCCCCGCGACCTCGTAGTGTCGTCCCCGTGCTCGAAGAGATGCGGATACAGGGTCTGGGTGTCATCGAAGACGCCGTAGTCGAGCTCGCGCCGGGCTTCACCGTGGTCACGGGCGAGACCGGCGCCGGTAAGACGATGGTGGTCACCGGGCTCGGCTTGCTGTTCGGTGGGCGGGCCGATGCCGGGCTGGTGCGCAACGGGACGGGGAAGGCTCTGGTCGAGGGCCGGCTCGCGGTGCCGGCGGATTCGCCGGCCGGGCGGCGGGCGGCCGAGGCGGGTGCCGAGGTCGACGACGGCGAGCTGCTGCTGGCCCGGACGGTCTCGGCCGAGGGGCGCTCACGCGCACACGTCGGCGGGCGGTCCGCGCCGATCGGGTTGCTCACCGATCTGGCCGACGACCTGATCGCGGTACACGGGCAGACCGACCAGCAGCGGCTGTTGCGGCCCGCCCGGCAGCGCGCCGCGCTCGACCGGTACGCCGGGGAGGCGGTGTCGGTGCCGCTCAAGGCGTACGGCGCGGTCTACCGGCGGCTGCGCGAGGTGAGCGCGGAGCTCGACGAGATCACCACGCGGGCGCGCGAGCGGGCGCAGGAGGCGGACCTGCTGCGGTTCGGCCTGACCGAGATCGAACAGGTGGTGCCGCAGCCGGGCGAGGACGCCGAACTGGCCGCGGAGACGCTGCGGCTGGGACACGCGGACGCGCTGCGTACGGCCGCGACCACGGCGCACGAGGCGTTGCTGGGCGATCCGGAGACCGGTTCGGACGCGGTGGACGCCTCGACCCTGCTCGGTGCGGCGCATCGGGCGGTGGAGGCGGTGCGGGCGCACGATCCGGCGCTGGCGGCGCTCGCCGATCGGCTGGGCGAGGTCGGGTATCTGGTGGCGGACGTGGCCACGGAGCTGGCGTCGTATGCGGCCGGGGTGGACGCGGACCCGGTGCGGTTGGCGGCGGCGGAGGAGCGGCGGGCGGCGCTGGCGGGGCTGACCCGCAAATACGGCGAGTCGATCGACGAGGTGCTGGCCTGGGCGGAGCGTTCGGCCGCGCGGTTGGCCGAGTTGGACGGCGACGACGACCGCACCGAGGAGCTGACCGCGCAACGCGACGCGCTGCGGGGCGAGTTGACGGTGCTCGCGGGCGAGGTCTCGGCGGCTCGGCACGCGGCGGCGGAGAAGTTCGCGGCGGCGGTGACCGATGAGCTGACGGCGCTGGCGATGCCGTACGCGCGCGTCGGCGTGGCGATCGACGGGGTCGACGACGCGGAGGGGCTGGCGGTCGGGGATCGGGTGCTGGCGTATGGGCCGACGGGCGTGGACGAGGTCGAGCTGCAGCTGTCCCCGCACCCGGGCGCGCCGCCGCGGCCGTTGGCCAAGGGTGCGTCCGGCGGTGAACTGTCGCGCGTGATGCTCGCGGTCGAGGTGGTGTTCGCGGGGGCCGACCCGGTGCCGACGTTCGTCTTCGACGAGGTCGACCAGGGCGTCGGCGGCAAGGCCGCGGTCGAGGTGGGCCGCCGGCTGGCCCGTCTGGCGCGCGTCGCGCAGGTGATCGTGGTGACGCACCTGCCCCAGGTGGCCGCCTTCGCCGACCGCCACTTGGTGGTCGAGAAGTCCAGCGACGGCACGGTCACCCGCTCCGGCGTGGTCACCCTCGACGACGCGGCAAGGGTCCGGGAGCTGTCCCGCATGCTGGCGGGCCTGGAGGACTCGGAACTGGGCCGCGCACACGCGGAGGAGTTGCTGGCCACGGCAGCCGGCGCAAAGCGGGAGGCCGCATCGCCCTGATGGGCGAGCGGGTCCCGCCCGGCGGGCTGCGGGGAGCGTTGGGTGGAGCGCCGAGTGTGCCCCCACCCGGCCCCCCGGCGCTGCCGACCTCGAAGCCTGCGGTTGGAGGCACCGGGCGAGCCTGACCGGGCCGCGGTGGCCGCATGGCCGTGGGCCGTGCGGTCGTGCTGGGCCCGGTGGCCCTGGCGGTGCCCAGGGGAGCGTTGCACGCCGGCCCCCGGTCGGACGGGTACGGCGCTCCGCTGCGCTGCCGGGACGCACGCCCCCTTCACGGTCGGCGGCGGCGCTCGGCACGTGGCGCCCGTCCGCTGCGCGGCTGGGGTGGGTTCGCTGCTGCATGTCGGGGTGCCCTTCGGCTGGGTGTTCCGGTTGGGCCGCTGTTCTGCCTCGGTCGGTGGGTGACTCGGCTCTCGGGCTGGTTTGGTTGTCCCGGGTCGGCGCTCGGGCGGCTTGGGGCTCCGGGTTGGCCTGGTGGCGGACCGTGGGGCAACTGCCTGTGTTTTGAGGGGACTTGACGGATCACGCCAATGGGTTCGGGTGCTTGTCAGGACGGGTGCGGGTTGCTCTACTTGGTTCGCGCCCTGTGTGGAATTGGTTCGCAGTGCTTCTGCTCCTTCGTACGGTTCGGGTCCAGCCCAGAAACCCCGGGAGTCAGCCATGCCAAAGCACATGAAGATCGCTGCGCTCGCCAGTGCCGGTGCACTGGCTGCCGTGACCACGTTCGTCGGGTCCGCCTCTGCGGGCGGGCCCTCGACGGCCCCTTACGACTGTGTGGATGCCAGGGGTCGTGCGTTTCCCGCCAAGGTGACCTATTTCACCGGTGGCGGGCAATTGAAGGTGACCATCTCCGCTCCGCCGATTCCGGCCGGGTTCCCGGCCAACTCCATCAACACCACCGCGATCTTCAATGGGCCCAGCGGTGGCGTTGTCTACGACGGTGCCATCAATCCGCCGTATCCGGGTGGTGCGCCCGTGTTCAATCTGGGGGCCATTCCCAAGGTCAGCGGCACCATCGGGGTCGGCCAACCGCTGGCGGACGTGATCTCGGGTCCGCCGCCCTCGCCCTCCAACTGGAGTCTGCGGGTGCTCTTCCCGGGGTGGCCCGGTTGGTACTGCGTCGCACGCGCACCGCTGAGCCCGACGCTGCTGTACAGCTGAACGAAGCAGCCGAGCCGAGCGGCCGACCGGGACGGCGGCGCGTACATCCACGCGCCGTCGTCCCACCCGTCCCTACCCGCCCGGCCCCTGCCCGCCCGTCCCTACGCGGTCGCCTCCGGGGTTGACGTGAGGCCGTGGTAGATCCGTGGCGCGCCGTCCAGGCGTACCGCCACCCGGCCCCCCGTCGCCGTCAGGGTGCGCTCCCGGCCGATGCAGTCCACCTCGCGGACCGTCGTGCCGGCCGCCTGTACCGACAGGGTCGTCTTGGTCGGCCACGGGTCCACCCACGGTTCGGGCGCGGCGAACCAGCCGGAGTCGGTGGGGTGGGCCGCGTTGAGGATGTAGCCGTCCTTGCGGCTCCACAGGATCGAGATCGGGCCGTCGGGAGAGTCGAACAGCAGGCCCTTGAGGTCCGGGTCGGCCGGGGTCAACCACCGGACGAACGTGGCCCGGTCCAGCACGCGGGCGGCGGTGGCGTAGGCGAGCATGGACGGTTTGGCGCCGAGGTCGCGGTGCATCAGGCCGTAGTGGTACTCGGAGTTCGCCGGGTCGGCCCACTGCGGTTTGCCCAGGACGCTGTCGTGCAGTTGGTACCAGTTCACGCACCGCACGCCCTCGGCCTTGGCCAGCGCGAGAGTGAGCAGTACGTTCTCGGCGGCGTGCCGATAGGTGTCGTGCCACCAGCTGTTCGGCTTGGTGCACGCGTACGCCTCGGTCAGCCACAGCTCCTTCGGGCCGTACGCGGCGATCACCTCGCGCGCCTTGCGCAGTCCGCCGAGGAAGTTCCAATACGTGCCGTTGTCGCCCATCGTCCAGTCGGCCGGCGCCGGGGCGTAGTCGGGGGTGAAGTTGCCCCGGCCCGGGTGGAAGGCGAAGCCGTCGATCAGGTCCCAGCCGCCGGCGTTGCGGAAGTTCTGCGTCCAGACGTAGTCCATCCCGGCAAGTCCCGCGTTGAGCACCTTGGTTGGCGCGCCCGCCGCGGTCAGCCGGTCGCGTACCGGGTGCAGTCCGTCGCGGACGTAGGCGGCGGCCGTCTGGCCGCTCATCCAGGGTTTGTTGATCTCGTTGGCGACCTCGAACCAGTCGGCGTTCGCCCCGATCGCCTTGGCGGTGTTGGTGTCCGCCCATGCGGCGATCTGGGCGGTGGTGCCGCCGAGCGGGATGCCGGCCAGTTCGATGTTGTGGGCCAGGCCGGCCGCGTCAAGCGTGGCGGGTGGCAGGCCGGGGCCGCCGTCGTAGGAGATGCGTACCCGCTTGATGCCGATGCGGTGCATCAGGTCCAGGACGGCCGGCGTGGACGGTTGGAGCAGCCACGGGTAGTTGGCGATCCCGAACATGCTGTCCGCGCCCGCCTGGTAGTCGAACGGCGGCAGCACCGTGAGGTTGGTGCGGGCGAACGCCTCGTCCGGGCCCGAGGTCGCGCTCACCTCGGTGAACACGATGCCGTGCGCCGGTGCGGTGACGGTGAAGGTCCGGGTCCAGGTGGCGCCGGCGGCGACCGTGCCCGAGACGGTGCCGCTGCCCAGCACCGCGCCGTCGAAGTCCCTTGCCCACCAGGAGAGTTGTACCGGTCGGGCGGTGGTGCCACCGTTGGCCACCTCCGCGTGCAGCGGCATCGGTACGCCGCCCTGGTCCCAGAGTGAGAACGGGCGGTCGGTCCACACCTCGACGCCGAGCGGCCGGCCGGAGCCGGTGGTGCCGGCCGCCGCCGGGCGCATCGCGCCGAGTACGAGGTCGGCCTCGGTCACCGCGCCGGTGGCGGTGACGGTGCCCGGGGCGTGGATCCAGGTGGCGTTGGTCCACGCCGGGGTGGAGCCGGCGAGGCGGAAGTAGGCGTTGGTGTCGGCCCAGGTCTCCTGGTAGACCACGCCGGTGTTGGTCTCGTACGGGATGCCGCCGCCCGCGTCCCGGTTCCAGGCGGTGAGCGCGACGAAGGCCTCCGGCGCGGCGGGGGCGAGCACCGTACGGCCGAACATGAACCCGGCCGGGACGAGCGTGGTCGAGCCGCCGACCTCCCAGCGCAGATGCGCGCGGTTCGGGGTGACGTCGAGGACGGCCCGGACGGTGATGCCGTTCGCGGCGGGCGCCAGGGTGTAGTCGACCCGGATCGCCGCTCTGCCGTCCGGGAGGGTGATCTGGGACGGGGTGCCGCCGGTCGTGGGTTGCAGGCCGGCGACGGTGTCCTTGGTCATGAACCTGGTCAGCCGGACGCGTTCGGTGCCGGCGCCGTCGCGGACCGAGATTTGCCCGTCGGTGCCGGCGGTCAGGGAGATGCCGGGGGCGGAGATGGTGACGGGGGCGGTCGTCGTGGCGCCGGCGGAGGCGGGGGTCGCCGCCCCGGCGATTCCGGCTGCTCCGGCCACGCCCGCCACGCCGGTCGCCACGGCGCCGGTGAGGAAGCCGCGTCGGTGCAGGCCGGGGCGGGGGGTGTGGGCGGGGTGGTCCGGTGTGGCGTCGGGTGATTCGTGGCTGTGGTGGTCGGCGGACATGGATCCCTTTCCCGAGCGACGAGGGCGGGCCGCGGAAGCACCCGGAGCGGCGGAAGCGGCGGGCCCCGGCGGGCGCGGTCGAGGCATGACGACGGCGGCGGCGGTGGCGGCCGCAGCGGCAGCCGCGACGGCAGCGGCGTTGGTAGGGATGGTCGGGGCGATGACCCCGACCTAATGCGGATTAGAGCGAATGTGTACCCCGATCCATCGACTGCGTCAAGACCGACGTATGTCTGATTCGCCGGGTCGGGCAACCTGCTCGCAACCCCCTTGACACCTCCTCCTAATGCGAATTAGATACGACCCCATCGGCTCCGGAGCACTCCCGGAGCGGGCATTGTCAGGACCCAGGGAGGTACCCGTGACCGAGTCAGTTCCGGTCAGTACGCTCCGGCGTCGACGTCGGCGGGTGGTGGCGGGAGGCGGAGCGCTCGCGCTGGCCCTCGTCGCCGGCACCGCCGGTTGTTCGTCCGGCTCGTCCGGATCGTCCGGCGCCGGTTCCTCCGGCAAAACCACGATCACCGTCGCGGGCATGCCGGCGACCACGTCGCCCAAGACGCGGCAACAATTCCTGGACGCCGTCGCGGCGTTCGAAAAGGCCAACCCGAAGATCAAGGTCAAGCCCACCGACACCCAGTGGGACGCACGCACGTTCGCCGCCCGGTTGGCCGGCGGCAACGCCGAGACCGTGTTGACCGTTCCGCTCACCGAGCCGCCCGGCCTGATCGCCCGCAAGCAGATCGCCGATCTCGGGGCCGAGCTCAAGGCGTTGCCGCACGCGGGCGACCTGGACCCGCGCGCACTGGCCCCGGCCACCGCCGCCGACGGCCGCGTCTTCGGGCTGCCGGTCACCGAGTACGCGCTCGGACTCGTGTACAACCGCGACCTGTTCACGAAGGCCGGCCTGGATCCGGACAAGCCGCCGACCACCTGGGACGAGGTCCGCACCGCCGCGAAGAAGATCTCCGACACGGGCGCCACCGGCTACACGCAGATGACCGTCAAGAACACCGGCGGCTGGATCCTGACCGCGATGACCTACGGCTTCGGCGGTTCGATGGAGAAGAAGGTCGGCGACACGTATGTGCCGGCCCTGCTCGACGGCCCGGCGGAGAAGGCGTTGGGCCAACTGGCCGCGATGCGCTGGCAGGACGACTCGATGGGCAACAACCACCTGCGTACCCAGCAGGATGCCGAACGGGACTTCGCCGCGGGCAAGATCGGCATGATGATCAGTACGGTCAACAGCTACAACCGCTACATCACCCAATACTCCGGCAAGCCCGCCGACTTCGGCATGGCCGCGCTGCCGCAGCAAAACGGCGGCCGGTCCACGCTGCTCGGCGGCCTGATGGCCGTGGTCAGCGCCAAGGCCACTCCGGCGCAGCGGAGCGCGGCGGTGAAGTGGATCGACTACTTCTACCTCAAGCCCGCCTACGACCCGGCCGCGGCCGAGGAACAGGCGGTCGCCCAGGCGGCGGACAAGCTCGCGGTCGGGCTGCCCACGCTGCCGTTCTACTCGGCGGCGGTGTCCGATCCGGTGAACGTCGCGATCGGCAGGCACACGAACATCCCGACCGGGAACTTCGCGCCGTACGTCGCCGGCGTCGGCAAGCTCGAATATCAGGTTGAACCCCCGGTCGCCGCACAGGAGTTGTACGGCGCGTTGGATACGGCGGTACAGGCCGTGCTGACCCGCAAGGACGCCGACCCGCGGGCCGAGTTGGCCAAGGCGGCGGATCGACTCGGGCCGGTCGTCGAGAAGGCGCAGGCACCGTGAGCGGGCGCGGGCGGTGCGGGGCGCGGCCCGGCCGGCGGTTCGGGGCCCGGCTCGACGTGCGGAGCGTCGCGCGGCGCGTCGTGCCGCGCGGGGTCGAGGGGCCGTCGTGAGTACACCGACCATCTCCCGGGAGAGCGTCCCGGTCGTGGCGTCGGCGGCGGTTCGTCCGAGCGGGCCCGGGTCCCGGATCGCGCGGTGGCGCGGCGGCGCCCGGCATCTGGTGCCGGTGCTCTTCCTGTTGCCGACGGTGTTGGTGTTCGGCCTGTTCTCGTGGTGGCCGATCATCCGTAGCCTGCTGCTGAGCTTCCAGCAGACGAACCTGGTCGAACCGGCCACCTGGGTCGGGTTCGACAACTACCAAACCCTGCTGGACGACCCGCTGTTGGGCAAGGCGGTCGTGAACACCCTGGTGTTCACCGGCCTGGCGCTGCTGATCGGCTTCCCGCTGCCGCTGTTCCTGGCCGTGCTGATGTCCGAACTCCGGCGCGGCGCCGGGTTGATGCGGGTGCTGGTGTATCTGCCGGTGGCGGTGCCGCCGGTGGTGGCGGTGCTGATGTGGAAGTGGTTCTACGACCCGGACGCGGGCCTGTTCAACGAGATGTTGGGCAAGGTCGGCCTTGGCCCGTACCCGTGGTTGCAATCCGCCGATACGGCGATGGCGAGCCTGGTGGTGGAGGCGACCTGGGCGGGCGCGGGCGGCGCGGTGTTGATCTACCTCGCGGCGCTGGCGAGTGTTCCGACCGAGTTGTACGAGGCCGCCGAACTCGACGGTGCCTCGGTGCGACGCCGGTTGTGGCACGTCACGTTGCCGCACATGCGCCCGGTGTTGCTGATCATGATGCTGCTCCAGGTGATCAACACCTTCCAGGTGTTCACCGAGCCGTTCGTGCTGACGGACGGCGGGCCCGAGGACTCCACGGTCACCGTGCTTCTCCTCATCTATCGCTACGCGTTCGTCAGCGGCGACTACGGCGCGGCGGCGGCGCTGAGCGTGAGTCTGGCCGCCGTGCTCGCGGTCCTGTCGGCGATCTATCTGCGGCTCACCCGCGCGTGGGGGACGAAATGAGTACCGGTGCCGGTAGGGGCGTGATGTCCGAGACCGAACGCCGACGGCCGATCACCCGGTTCGGGCTCGGGACCACCCGACTGTTGTT
Organism: Embleya australiensis; assembly: GCF_051903075.1. Lineage (NCBI taxonomy): Bacteria > Bacillati > Actinomycetota > Actinomycetes > Kitasatosporales > Streptomycetaceae > Embleya > Embleya australiensis. The sequence goes on along the minus strand of NZ_CP182422.1, from coordinate 1,842,899 downwards.
GATCGCGGCCCTGATCATCGAGGGCGCCGGTCCGATCTATTGGGTGTTCAAGGGCTCGATCTCCTCGACCCAGGACTCGCTGCGGCACCCGTTGGCGCTGTGGCCCGAGGAGGCGCACTGGTCGAACATCTCGACCGCGTGGACGAGTCTGGATCTGGGCCGCTATCTGACCAACACCCTGGTGCTGGTGGGCGGTTCGTGGTTCGTGCAGCTGTTCGTGGCGGTGACCGGCGCCTATGCGCTGTCCGTACTGCGGCCGTTCTACGGCAAGTATGTGTACGCGGCGGTGCTGGCCACGCTGTTCCTGCCGGGCACGGTGTCGATGGTCTCGCTCTACCTGACCATCCAGGACCTGCCGCTCACAGGCGGTTCGATTGCCAACACGCCGATGGCGGTGTGGCTACCCGCAGGAGCACACGCGTTCAACGTGCTGCTGATGAAGCAGTTCTTCGACGGCATTCCGAAGGAACTCCTCGAGGCGGCCCGCCTGGACGGCGCGGGCCCGTGGCGGATCCTGACCCGGATCGTGCTGCCGATGTCCCGGCCGATCCTGGCCGTGGTGTCGCTGCTCGCGGTGATGAACGCGTGGAAGGACTTCCTGTGGCCGATGATCGCCATCACCGACACGGAAAAGCAGCCGCTGGCGGTGGCGTTGCCGAGGCTGGCCGACACCTCGAACCAGAGTCTGCTGATCGCGGGCATGCTGATCGCGATCATCCCGCCGGTGGTGGTGTTCCTGGTCTTCCAGCGGCAGATCGTGCGCGGGATCGCGTTCACGGGGCTGAAGTGAGGACGGCGGCGGGGGATTCGGTGCGTCGCGTGCTGGTCACCGGTGCGGCCGGGCGGCTCGGCGGCGCCGTGCTCGACGAGTTGGCCGCTCGTGGGGTGGCGGTCACCGCGCTCGTGGTCGAGGAGGCACCGGGGTTGGCGGCCGATCGGGTCGTCGTCGGTGATGCCCGGGATCCGGGGGCCGTGGCCGATGCGCTCGGCGGGGTCGACGCGGTGATTCACCTCGCCGCGCTGGCCTCGCCCGAAGTGGCGGCGCCGGAAGTGGTGTTCGGGACGAATACGCAGGCCACGTTCGTGGTCCTGAACGAGGCCGGGCGCGCGGGGGTGGGGCGGGTCGTGCTGGCGAGCAGTCTGTCCATCACCGGACTGCCGTTCGCCCGGTCCACGCCTCGGCCGCAACCGGCCTACCTGCCGCTCGATACGGCGTTGCCGTCGCGGATCGAGGACCCGTACGCGCTGTCCAAGCAGGTCGACGAGGCCACCGCCGCGATGATGCATCGGCGGCACGGGATGGTCGTGGCGGCGCTGCGCTTTCCGTTCCTCGGCGACCGTGACCGACTCGCCGCGCACGCCGCGCGGTTGGCGCGGGATCCGGCGAGTGGGGCGGCGGAGGTGTGGAGCTACCTCGATCTGCGCGACGCCGCGCGGGCCTGCGTTCTGGGGCTGACGGGGCGGGAAGTGGCGGGCGCTCCGGTGTTGTTCGTCGCGGCGCCGGACACGCTGTCGGCCACGCCGACGCGGGAGTTGTTGGCCGCCCACCTGCCGGATGTGCCGTGCCGGGCGGACTTTCCGCGGCATGCGGTGCCGATCGACCTGGCTCCGGCCCGGACGGTGTTGGGCTTTACGGCGCGGTATCCCTATCCGGTCGAAGGGCGGGGTGAGGCGCGAGAAATGAGCGCTGATTCTCGTTCGAACCCCCTTGCACAGGAGCGACGCCCATGATCGACGCGGACAAGCCGGCCCCGGCACCGGTCCCGACCCCGACTCCGGCTCCAACCCCGATGGCTCCCATGGCGGAGACCCAGGCCCCGTGGCCCGCGCGGGACGCGCTGCGGATCACCTCGGTGCGGGCCATCGTGACCGCGCCCGGTGGCGTGCCGCTCGTGGTGGTGCGGGTCGATACCTCCGAACCCGGGCTGTACGGGCTGGGCTGCGCCACCTTCACCCAGCGCTTCCACGCGGTGACCGCGGCCGTCGAGCAACACCTCGGGCCGATGGTGGTCGGTCGGCATCCGGCCGACATCGAGGACATCTTTCGGCTTCTGCACTTCTCGTCCTACTGGCGCGGCGGGCCCGTCCACAACAACGCGCTGTCGGGTATCGACCAGGCGTTGTGGGACATCGCCGGCAAACGGTCGGGCGTGCCGGTGTACGAACTGCTCGGTGGTCGGGTGCGCGGCGGCGCGGCGGTGTACACCGGTGCCCGGGGCGGCAGCGTCGAGGACTCGATCGAGCGGGCCGCGGCACTGGCCGAACAGGGTTACCGGCACGTGCGGTTGCAGTGCGGCGGCCCGGGGCTCGGTACGTACGGCGCGGAGGGCACGCCGGGCGGCTATCCCGGCAGCCCGTACCCGGACGGGTGGGACGTAGGCCACTATCTCCGCACCACGCCACGCTTGTTCGAGCGCGCCCGGGAGGCATTGGGCGACGAACTCGGCTTGTTGCACGACGCGCACAACCGGCTCACCCCCAAGGAGGCCGTGGGACTGGCCCGTTCGCTGGAGCCCTACCGGCTGTTCTTCCTGGAGGACCCGCTCGCGCCGGAGCACTTCGACCGGCTGCCGGAGGTGCGCGCCGCGGCGCCGATGCCGATCGCCTCCGGCGAGTTGGTGACCTCGATGACCGACGCCACCCGCCTGGTCACCTCCGGCGGCGTCGACTATCTGCGGGTGCACGTCTCGGCGGTGGGCGGACTGACCCCGGCTCGCAAGCTGGCCACGCTGTGCGAGCTGACCGGGGTCCGCACGGCCTGGCACGGGCCGCCGGACGTGTCGCCCGTCGGCGCGGCGGTCAACCTGACGCTGGACGTGACCAGTCCCGCGTTCGGCATCCAGGAGCAACACGTCTATCCCGAACGGGTGCACGAGGTCTTCCCCGGCACGCCGCGCACGGTGGACGGCTATCTCGTGCCCTCGGACCGGCCCGGCTGGGGCGTGGATCTGGACGAGGCCCAGGCGGCGAAGTACCCGCCGCAGACCCATCTGCACGAGCGTTGGGCGGCCCGCGTGCGGCGCCCCGACGGTGGGTTGGAAGCTCCGTGAATCACCCACCGTTACTGGATATACTCGATTTCCATCTTGATCTGATGCGTATTAGGCGGCCTTTGCCGCCGGGCACTTGGAGGATGACATGAAGCCGAGCGGCGGGCCCGGGCGGCCGGCCGGTTCGCGGACGAACCGGCCCCGCCAGGCGGACATCGCCCGCCTGGCCGGCGTCTCGCAGCCGACGGTGTCCCTGATCCTCAGCGGCGGCTCGGCGGCGGTGGGCATCGCCGACGAGACCCGGCGCAAGGTGATGGCCGCCGCCGAACAACTCGGCTACGTGCCCGACCCGATAGCGAAGCGACTGGCGGCCGGGCAGAACAACCTGCTCGGGCTGTACACGTTCACCGCGACCTTCCCCACCGAAATGTCGCACGCCTACCACCCGTTCCTGGTCGGCATCGAGCAGGAGTCCGCGATCCAGGGCTACGACCTGCTGATGTTCATCGCCTCCAGCGTGACCGGTGAACGGCCGCACGCCGAGGTGCTGAACCGGGTCCGGCTGGCCGACGGCTGCCTGTTCATGGGTCGGCATCTGCCGATCCGGGAGATGGACCGGCTCCTGGCCACCGATCTGCCGGTGGTCTACCTCGGCCGACACGACGACTTCGGCGACCGGCTGCCGTACGTCGGCGCGGACTACGTGACGGCGACGGCGGAGGTCGTCCGTCACCTGGCCGAGCTGGGCCACCGGGGCATCCTGTACGTGCGCGAACTCGACGACGCGATCAGCGCCGTGGACCGCGAGGCGGGCTTTCGGCGAGGGATGGCCGAGTGCGGACTCGCGCTCGACGAGGGTGCCGTGGTCCGTACGGACGGCTCCGATCTGACCACCGATCGGCTGCGCGGCTGGTACGAGCGGGGCGTGACCGCGATCGTCACCGAGGCCACCGACACCGACGCGGCGCATCGGGCGCTGCTGGCCGCCGCCTCGGAGGCGGGATATCGCTTCCCCGACGACCTGTCACTGGCCACCCTCGGCGCTCCCGAATACACGGAGCAGGGACCGCCGGCGCTGACCGGATTCGTGGTGCCGCGCCGGGAGATGGGCGCGGCGGCGGTGCGGTTGCTCACCGGGTTGATCGCGGGGGACGGGGACAACGACGCGCTGCCCAGGCATCAGTTGATGAGCTGTGCGCTGGAGATCGGGCGAACGGCCGCCCGGGTGCGCTGAGTTCGTCGCCGCTTTTCGCCGGCCGTTCGGCCGAACGGCCATGTCGGTGCGCCCTGTTCGGCGCTTGCTCGGCGTTCGTCCGACGTTGCACGTGCTTATTCGATTCCGTTCACGGAGGGCTGCACCATGTCCGAAATCAATACCGAGATACTCGTCGTCGGCGGTGGACTCGGGGGCGTCGCCGCCGCGTTGGCCGCGTGCCGTGCGGGCCGCAAGGTCGTGCTCACCGAGGAGACCGACTGGATCGGCGGCCAACTCACCGCGCAGGCCGTGCCGCCGGACGAGCATCCCTGGATCGAGAGCTACGGCGCCACCGCGACGTATCGCGAACTGCGCACCGCGATCCGCGACCACTACCGGACCTGGTATCCGCTGACCGGCGCGGCGGCGCGGCGGCGCGACCTCAATCCGGGGGCCGGCTATGTGAGCAAGCTCTGCCACGAACCGCGCGTCGCACTGGCCGTGTTGCAGGCGATGTTGGCTCCGCATCTGGCGTCCGGGCGGTTGCGCGTTCTCCTGGAGCACGTACCCGCCGAGGTGTTCACCGAGGGCGACCGGGTGTCCGGGGTGACCCTGTGGGGTCTGCGGACCGAGGAGTCGCACACCGTCACGGCGGACTACGTCCTGGACGCCACCGAGACCGGCGAGTTGTTGCCGCTGGCGAAGGCGGAGTACGTGACCGGCGCCGAGTCCCGGGAGGAATACGGTGAACCGAGCGCGCCCGCCGAATACCAGCCGCTGAACATGCAGAGCATCACCTACTGCTTCGCGATCTCGCACCACGAGGGCGAGAACCACGTGATCGACCGGCCCGCCGACTACGACTTCTGGCGCTCGTACCGGCCGGACTTCTGGCCGGGGCCGCTGCTGGGCTTCCTCGCGCCGGATCCGCGCACGTTGAAGCCCGAGGCCCGGACGTTCGAGCCGAACCCGGCCGGCGATCCGCTGGCGATCACCGCCGACCAGAGTGCCAACGCGGGCGGCGACGACCTGTGGTTGTTCCGACGCATCCTGGCCAAGGGGCTGTTCGAGCCGGGCGCGATCGACTCGGACATCACGCTCGTGAACTGGCCTTTGAACGACTACTGGTTGCGGCCGATCATCGAGGTCGGCGCCGACGAGGCCGCCGCCGCGCACCGCGAGGCGAAGCAGTTGTCGCTGTCGGTGCTGTACTGGCTCCAGACCGAGGCCCCGCGCCCGGACGGCGGGCGGGGATATCCCGGACTGCGGCTGCGGCACGACGTGGTGGGCACCGCCGACGGGTTGGCGAAGTCGGCGTACGTGCGCGAGTCGCGCCGGATCCGCGCCGTGACCACGGTGACGGAGCATCACGTATCCCGGGACATCCTGGGCGGGGACACCATCCACCACTTCCCGGACTCGGTGGGGGTGGGCGCGTACCGGATCGACCTGCATCCGTCGACCGGCGGCGACAACTACATCGACGTGGCCAGTGTGCCGTTCGAGATCCCTTTGGGCGCGCTGCTCCCGATCCGGATGCGGAATCTGCTGCCGGCGGGCAAGAACATCGGCACGACGCACATCTCGAACGGGTGCTACCGACTGCACCCGGTGGAGTGGAACGTGGGCGAGGTGGCCGGGCACCTGGCCGCATACTGCCTGCGGCGGGGCGTCGAGCCGCGGGCGGTCCGCGAAGACCCCGCGCTGTTCAGCGAGTTCGCCGCCGAGCTGGACGCCGCCGGGGTGGAGCGGCGGTGGCCGGCGCCGGCGGGGTATTGAGTCGCTTCAGGATCCGACGTTCTCCGGAGTCGTGTCGTGGCGCTGGAGGAGTTCGATCCAGTAGCAGGTCCATCGGTGAAGTCGGTCGATCATCGGGGCTCCCTCGAAAGTTGCCGGCAGCGTTCAGCATTGCACGGGCCGGCGGGGGAGGTTGGGTCCGGTGGTCGATACCCGAGCGACGCGTCGGCGGGGATGGCGCGGTGGATGGTGGAGTGAGCGGGGGCTTTGAGGCTTCTTTGAGGTTGTCGCGTTACACATGAGCCGTGACTGCGTCTGTTCTGGTTGTCGATGACGAGCCGAATATTCGGGACCTGCTGGCTCAAACCCTGCGGCTGATCGGGTTCGACGTCCGGGTGGCCGGTGACGGGCGGGCGGCGCTGGCCGCCGTGTCCGCCGCCGCGCCGGACCTGGTGGTGCTCGACATCGCGCTCGGTGATCTCGACGGTGTGGCGGTGGCGCGGCGGCTTCGCGCCGATGGGCACGACGTCCCGGTGCTGTTCCTGACCGCGCGCGACGCCGTCGAGGACCGGATCGCCGGTCTGGCCGCAGGGGGCGACGACTATGTCACCAAACCCTTCAGCCTGGAGGAGGTGGTGCTGCGGATCCGCGCCATCCTGCGGCGGACCCGCGCCGGCTCCGAGGCGCCGGCGGACGAGGTGGTGCGCTTCGCCGACCTCGAACTGAGCGACGCCACCCACATCGTGCGGCGCGCCGGTCGGGTGGTCGACCTGTCGCCGACCGAGTTCCGGCTGTTGCGCTACCTCATGGAGAACGCGGGCCGCGTGCTCACCAAGGCGCAGATCCTCGACCGGGTATGGCGCTACGACTTCGGCGGTGACGGGCGGATCGTCGAAAGCTACATCTACTACCTGCGCCGGAAGATCGATCGGGACGGGCCGCCGCTGCTGCATACGCTGCGCGGGGTCGGCTACTCGTTGCGCCTCCCGCCGGAGGACGTATGACGAGCGCGGGCCGCGGCGAAGCGGTCCGCCGCGTCGTGCCCCGGCCGACCGCCGTACGCGGGTGGAGTCTGCGGGTGCGCCTTGCGGTGATCGCGTGCGCGCTGACCACGGTGGCCCTACTGGCCGCGAACACCGCCGGATTGATGCTGCTCAGGGCATACCTGGTGGAACGGGTGGACCGGCAGTTGTCGGCGGTGGGCGGCGGGTTGTTCGTCGACAAGCCCGGCAAGGACGAACTCCTGGGCGAGGCGTTGAAAGAGAGCGCCGGGCGTGCCGACAACGGCTTTCAGGGGTTCATCGGCGGTTGGTCCGGCAGCCAGACGCGGATCTACCTGATCGGACCGGACGACACCCGGCAAAACCTCCCGTACGGGGCGGTCGGCGCACCCCGTCTGCCGAGCCGGACGCAACTCGAACGGCGCGCCGGCCAGGGCGCGTTCACCGTGCCGGACCGCGACGGCGGCGACTCGTGGCGTGTCCGGGTACGGGCCGACCGGGACGGTACCCGGCTCATCGTCGCGGCCACGTCGATGGATTCGGTCGAGGCGACTTATCGGCGCATGTTGCGGATCGACCTGGTAGTCACGCTCGGAGCCCTTGCGCTGCTCGGCGTCGCCGCGTGGGCGACGGTACGCGCCGGGCTACGCCCGCTGACCCGGATGGAGGTGGTCGCCGGGCAGATCGCCGGGGGCGACTTCGCCCGACGGGTGCCCGACGCGGACGCGCGTACCGAGCCGGGGCGGCTCGCGCTGGCCATGAACACCATGCTGGATCGTGTGGACAGCGAGATCGCCGCCCGTCGTGAATCCGAACAGCGCCTGCGCCGATTTCTCTCCGACGTCTCGCACGAGTTGCGGACTCCGCTGACCAGCATTCGCGGGTTCGCCGAGTTGGAACGGCGGCAGCGAGGGGATACCGGACATCCCGGCGACGGCCTCGCCCGGATCGAGGCGGAGGCGGCCCGCCTGGGGAGGTTTGTCGACGATCTGCTGAACCTCGCCCGGCTCGACGAACACCCGAGGCTGGATCTCGGTCCCGTCGATCTGCTCGATCTGGCCGCGCAGTTGTTGCCGGAGGTGCGGGTGAGCGCTCCCGACCGTCCGCTCACGCTCGCCGCGTTGGACGAGGACAGCCGGATCCTGGTGCCGGCCGTCGTCGCCGGCGACGAGTCGCGGCTGCGTCGGGCGATCGGAAACCTGCTGGCCAACGCGGTGCGGCACACCCCGGACGGCACGCACATCCGGATCCGGGTGGGCGTCGCGACTCCCCCCGCGCAGGTGGCGGCGGTGTCCGGCGCGGGGTGCGAACTCGCCCCGGACGAGGCCGTCGCGGTCGTCGAAGTCGCCGATACGGGGCCGGGAGTTCCGGCCGAGCACGCCCCCCACGTCTTCGATCGGCTGTATCGCGGCCGGTCCGGGCCTGGTGGTGGCAGTGGCGCCGGCCTTGGCCTGGCCATCGTCGCCGCCGTGGCCGCCGCCCACGGTGGGCGGGTCGAACTGGCTGCCCCGGGGCCGGCGGCGGGTGCGGTGTTCCGTCTTCTGCTCCCCCTCGCGGAGCGGCCGGCCGAGCCTGCGTCGACTGCCGGCTTGCTTTGAGTCGGGGCCGAGGTCCTCCCGAGGCGCGACGTCCAGGATCTCCTGCGTGCCCGGCGACAGCCGCCGGCGGCACCGAACGAGGAGCACCGACGATGCGATCCCTGACGCCCGCACCGGCCGCCCATCCGGTATCGGACCCGACACCGCCGGCGGGGCGGCGCCCACCGCGCGCTCGGCGCTTTCGGGCCGTCGCGGCGGCTGCGGTGGTCGTGGTGCTCCTGCCGGCCACGGCGGCGTGCGGAGGGGGCTCGGAGGGCCGGAAGGTCGCCAGTGCCGACGGCGGAACGAAGCGCTCCGCCGATGTGCCCGGGGCCGGGAACGGGCGGGACGACACGGCCCGCGCCCGGGACTTCGCCAAGTGCATGCGCGACAACGGCGTCCCGGTCCAGGACCCGGATCCGAACACGGGCAAGCTCGACCTCGGCCCCCTGCGCGGCGGCGCGGACGCGCCGACCGTGCGCAAGGCCATGCAGGCGTGCCGGGACCGGGCCCCGCAGTCCGTCACCAACGGCTCGAAGCCGACCGAGAAGCAGTTGGAGGCGATGCGGCAACTGGCCCGGTGCATGCGTGATGCCGGGATCGCGTTCAACGACCCGGGGCCGGACGGGTTCGACAAGAGCTCGTTCCCGACCGGTGCGCCCGGGTTCGCGGCCGCGATGCAGAAGTGCCAGGCCGACGCACCTGCCGGCGGTGCGAAGTGAACCGCCGCCTCCGGGGAGGCATGGTGGCGGCCGCGATCGTGGCCGGGGTCGGCGCGGCGGGTGCGGTGGCAACCGGCGTCATCGGCGCGGCGCCGGCGGATCGCCGCCCTTCCGCCGCCGAGCGGCCCGCGACGGCGACCGTCGACCGGGTGACCCTGGTCCGGTCCCAGACGGTGCCGGGCACGCTGGGCTATGGGGCCGCCACGCCGGTCGAACACCCTTCGGTGAGCGGGCAGTCGGCGGGTGGGCAGACGGGCGGTGGCTCGACGGGCGGTGGGCAGACGGCCGGCGGACAAACAGTCGGGGGGCAGACGGGCGGCAAACAAGCGGCGGGCGGGCAGACGGGGGGCGGGCAGACCGTTGGCGGCCGGACGGTTGGGGGACAAACGACTGGAGGGCAGACGACTGGAGGGCAGACGACTGGAGGGCAGACAGCCGGAGGGCAGGCGACGGGAGGGCAGACGGCCGGCGAGTCGACAGGTGGTGGGCAGACGGCCGGCGGAGAGGCAGGCGGTGGGCAGGCGGGTGGCGGGCGGAGGGTTGATCGGCAGATCGTGGATGGGCAGACGGGCGGTGGACGGCTGACCTGGTTGCCCGCTCCCGGGGCCGTTGTGGAGCGCGGCAAGCCCGTGTACGCGGTCGACGAACAGCCCGTGCCGATGCTGTACGGCTCGACGCCGTTGTATCGGGATTTGTCTGCGGGCATGGATGGTCAGGACGTTCGAGTCGTCGAGGACAACCTCGCCGCTCTCGGCTACACCGGCTTCACCGTCGACGACCACTACACCTCCGGGACGGCCGACGCCGTGCGCAAGTGGCAGCGGGATCTCGGTACCCGCGACACCGGCGTCCTCGGGCCCGGCCGGGCGGTCGTCGCCCCCGGTGCCCGTCGCGTCGCCACGGTCGCCGCGGTTCCCGGTCGCGCCGCGACGGGTCCCGTGTTGACCTGGACCGGCACCGAGCGCACCGTCGCCGTGGACCTGAACGTCCAGTACGAGGACCTCGTGCAAACCGGTACCAAGGCCACGGTCAAACTGCCCGACGGCACCACCGTGGAGGCCCAGGTCACCGACATCGGTACCGCGGCCTCGGCCCCGCCCGGAGCCGGCGGTGCGGGCAATGGCCGCCCCGCCGACGGGGCTTCGGCCCGGCCCCAGGACGCCACCCTCGCCGTTGCCCTCGCCGTCCCGGAGCAGGACAGGCTGGGTCGTTTCCAGGCCGCGCCGGTGGAGGTCACCCTGGTTGCCGAAACCCGGTCCAACGTGCTTGCCGTTCCCATCAATGCGCTGGTGGCCCTGCGTGAGGGTGGCTACGCGATCGAGGTCGTCGGCACCGGACCCCCCGGAAGCCCCGGCGACTATCGTCCGGTGACGCTGGGCATGTTCGTCAACGGTCGCGTCGAAGTGTCCGGTCCCGACATCGCCCAAGGCTTGGCCGTGGTGGTGCCGCGATGACCGCGCCCGTTCCGCTCGTCGAACTCGTCGCCGCCCGTAAGGACTACGGCTCTGTCACCGCCCTGGACGCCACGCACCTCACCGTCGTGCCCGGGGAACTGGTGGCGGTGGTCGGCCCTTCGGGGTCCGGCAAGTCCACGCTCCTGACCATCATGGGTACGCTGAGCCGGCCGAGCCGCGGCCGGGTGCGCATCGCCGGACACGACTTGGACAGCCTCACCGACCGCCGACTGTCGGCCCTCCGCGCCACCACCATCGGCTTCGTCTTCCAGCAATTCCACCTGCCTCCGGGCCCGGTTCTGGACGCCGTCGCCGATGGCCTCCTGTATCGGGGCCTGGCTCGCCGACGCCGCGGTGAACTCGCCGAAAAGGCGCTGAAACGGGTCGGATTGGCCGACCGGGTCGGGCACCACACCCACCAGCTGTCCGGGGGACAGAAGCAGCGGGTGGCCATCGCCCGCGCCGTACTCGGCGATCCTCCCCTGCTGCTCGCGGACGAACCGACCGGCGCCCTGGACTCCCATTCCGGCCGGGTCGTCATGGAACTGCTCCGCGAACTCCACCGCGACGGGACGACCGTGGTGATCATCACCCACAACCAGGACATCGCCGCCGCCGTGCCCCGCCGGATCGCGCTTCGGGACGGCCGAATCGTGCACGACGGGGTGGCGGATGCGGTGGACATTGTGGATGCGGTGGATGCGGTGGATGCGGTGGATGCGGAGAGCCTGCGATGAGCCGAACACGCCTTGCTCGCGTTGCCGGTGCCCAACCGGCAGTGCGGTCGCAGCCGCGACCGCAGTCGCAGCCTCGGCCGACTCGCATGAAAGCCGCGGATGTCCTGCGCGTCGGGGGCGCCGGGCTGCGCAACCGTCCGACCCGAGTCCTGCTGTCGGCGCTCGGCATCGCGCTCGGCGTCGCGGCGCTGATCGCCGTGGTCGGTGTGTCGGCGTCGGGGCGCGAGAACCTCGACCGCCGCCTCGACGCCCTCGGCACCAACCTGCTCACCGCCGCGCCCGGCAAAACCGCCACCGGCGCCGCCGCCGGCCTGCCCCCCGACGCCGTCGCCATGGTCGCGCGCATCGGCCCGGTGGAGGCGGTCTCCGCCATCGGCAAGACCGACGCCAAGGTCTACCGCAACGACCGCATTCCGCCGCAGGAATCCGGCGGCATCGGCGTATACGCCGCTCGCCTCGACCTGCCCGCGACCGTCGGCACATCCCTCGCCCATGGGACCTGGCTCAACCCGGCGAACGAGGGCTACCCCGCGGTCGTGCTGGGGCCGGTCGCCGCCGCGCGACTCGGCGTCCGTGCCCCCGGGCCTGACGTGCAAGTGTGGCTCGGCCGACGGTGGTTCACCGTCATCGGCATCCTCGCCCCGACGCCGCTGGCCGGCGAACTCGACACCGCCGCGCTCGTCGGCTGGCCCGAGGCCCGGCGCGACCTCGGCTTCGACGGCGACCCGACCACCGTCTACACCCGCGCCGACAACGCGTCGATCGCCGATGTCGCCGCCGTTCTGGGTGCCACCGCCAACCCGGCCGACCCGAACGAGGTGGAGGTGTCCCGCCCCTCCGACGCCCTGGCCGCCCGCGAGGCGGCCGACGACGCACTCAACGGCCTTTTGGTCGGGCTGGGTTCGGTCGCGCTGCTCGTCGGCGGTGTCGGTGTGGCTAACACGATGGTGATCTCCGTCCTCGAACGCCGCGCCGAGATCGGCCTGCGCCGCGCGCTCGGTGCCACCCGCGGCCACATCGGCACGCAATTCCTCGCCGAGGCCCTGCTGTTGTCCATCCTCGGCGGCGCCGGCGGTATCCTCTTGGGTTCCGCGGCGACGGTCGGATACAGCACGTACCGGCACTGGCCAGCCGTGGTACCGCCCTGGGCCATGGTCGGCGGCCTCGCCGCGACCCTGGTTGTCGGCGTCTGTGCCGGGCTCTATCCGGCGCTGCGGGCGGCCCACTTGGCGCCCACCGAAGCGCTGGCGGCGGCATGACGTCGGCGCGTCGTCAGCCCAGGTAGCCGAGGGCGCTCACCGCGCCGAGGCCGCCGGCGCCCATGAACAGGGGCATCAGGACCTTGACTTCGACCTTGGCGCCGGCGCGGAAGCGCATGGACTTGGGAGGGCCGAGGGGATACCAGCGTTTGCGGCCGATCGGTATCGGCCACAGGATCGGGCACCCGGACACGGTGAGCGCGTCGCCGACGCAGTGGGTGAGGGCGCCGAGGGCGATGGGGAGGCCGACCCACCAGTACTCCTGGCCTGGTTCGGTGAAGAACCAACTGGCGCCGTTGCCGGGGCGGTTGAGGATCTCGACGAGCATCCAGGTGCTGGTGCCGCCGAGCAGCCAGACCAGGATGTCGCTGTGCAGGCGGGCGGCGCGCCACAGGAGTCCTTCGATGGCCAGGACCATGTGCACGAACAGCACGCCCAGGACGCCCCACCGGCCGCCGTAGGCGCAGATGGCCGAGGCGGCGAGTCCGACGAGTCCGGCCCAGACCCAGGTGTGGGTGAGGGTGCGGTGGCCGCCGTTGCGGCGGGGGTCGCCCTTCATGCGGGTGGCCTTGTACGTGGCGCTCGCGAGGGCGTCGACCACGCCGCAGAGGACCATGGATATCGGCCCGAAGGAGCGGGAGACGGTGGCGGCCTTGTGGTCCAGGTCCGGCCCGAGCGCGGCGCCGGCGCAGATCAGGCCACCGACCACGAGGACGGGCCAGGGCATCGGTTGGCCGTAGGCGTCGGCGGCGGCTCCGACGGCCATCCAGGCGCAGGCTCCGGACAGCGAATGGGCCGGTCCCATCATGCGGTTGGTGCTCCTTTGGTGCCCGGGCGAACCCCGAGCCCGCACAGTGGGGGCAGCTTAGCGGTGGCGATCATGGCGCGTTGCGTGGGCGCACCGAGGAACGCCTGTGGCCCACCTCACGGTTGGAGGTGGGTGGGTGCGGCTCCCGCGAGGGTCAGTTCTGACGTTTTACTGAGTCGAGGAATGCCTTCCACGGGTGGGCACCGAAGAGGAAGGCGCCCCGGGAGGGGTCTTTCGAGTCGCGTATGGCCATTGTTTGGCCGTGCGCCTGGGCAACCTCGACGCACTCGCCTCCTTGGGCGTTGCTGTAGCTGGATTTGAACCAGCCGCTTGTCAGAGCGTTGTGTATGACGGTCATCGGGGTCAAAGCTCCTTGATTGCTCTCTGAATCAGGCCCAGGGACTCTTGCGGCCCCGGAGCAAGCGCGCGGAGATCGGTGAAGGCGTCGACGTAGCGTTCGACGTCGCCCGCGCGTCGACTGACCCATCCGTTGGCCAGGTTTTCCAGGTATCGAGCCGAGGGTGGCCCACTCGGGAAACTGCAGGATGACGAAGGGACCATCCATTGCGGGGTGTGCACCGACGCGGAAAGGCAGAACCTGAACCCGAACGTGGGGGTGTGATGCGGCTACTTCCGCGATGTGCGTGAGTTGATCGCGCATCACGGTGCGGTCACCTACCACCCGACGCAGAACGGCCTCGTTGATGATTGCCGTGAGCTTGAGCGGCGGTTCGCGGCGACGCAGAACCTCCTGCCTGGTCATTCGGGCAGCGACACGTCGATCGAACTCGTTGGCGTCGAGGCCTGGGTTGGCCCCTTGGTAGATGACCCGGACGTAGGCGTCGGTTTGTAGCAACCCGGGCACGTATTCGGACATGTAGACGGACAGCGCGCTCGCAGTGGCCTCAAGTCCCAGGTATGCCTTGAACCCCGGTCGGATGACGGGTCGGTACTCCGCTGACTGCCACCAGTCGCGTTTGGTCTTGGTCACCGCCGCGTACCCGGTCAGGAGAGCGCGTGTTTCCGGATCGACCGCGTAGATCTCACACAGAGCCATGACATCCGCAGGTTCGACGACCGCGTTCTCGCCGGCTTCCAGCCGCGTCATCTTGGACGGGCTCCACAGCAGCCTCTTGACGACTTGGGATGATTTCAGTCCGGCTTCCAACCGCAACCGGCGTAGCTCTCCTCCGAGTTGAAGGCGGCACAGGGCCGGTGACGCAGACTCGCTGTCCCCAGTCATCCGCTTCCTCTCCGTGTGTATCCAGTGTCTCGATGAACGTTCTGCGTGAGCAAGAAACCTTCTGCGGGCCAGCGAGCGGGCTCATTTCGACGCGAATCATCGCTTTTGGCGGCGAGAGATGCCGTAGAAATTTCGTCGCGGAATTCTGATCGGTGAGGTCCATGCATCCGGTTTCTGCTGTCATGCTAGTCGCAGTTGATCACGCAGTGCGCTCGATGTGGGGCAATGCGTGACAGGTGACGCGTGCCGCTTCGCGGCCGGTCACCCCGGCCACCTCACGCGATCGATGCCGAGGATCCATCATGTCTCCCAGTCCGAAGATTTCCGGAGCGCGCGGACAACCGCCGAAAGACCCGTTCGGGTGCCTCTATCCGGCCGACTACGGCCCCGACTCCCACCACGAACCTCCAGGGAGTTGCATCACGTTGGCCGTCTACCGGGTTGAGTCGCGAGGCGTGCGCGTCCTCGTCTCGCGCACACGTCACACGCTGTGTGACGCGGATCCATGGTGGCGGCAGCGCGAACCGCCGTGCGGATGCCCGCTCGTGGACTGCCCGTTGAAGGGGCGCAGCGCCTGAGACTCCTCCTCGCGCCCAGGTGGTCCCGCCGGACCTGCCTCGCGAGGAGCGCCCCGCGATCGGTGACCTCCGTGTCGGTCGCGGTGGGGGAAGGGGCGCCGGGCCGCATCCATGGCCCGTGGCCCGGCGTCCGTCCCGCCCACGAACTGCCCCGGTGTCGACGCTCGTTCACGCGTTCCCTCGACACCGGGGCGCCTATGCCCTGACGGCTCCGCGCAATGGTCGGCGGGGCCCTGCCGGGATCGGAGCCCGTTTGCGGGTTCGGCGATGTCGGCGCGTCGATGCCCAATTGCCTCCGCCGCTCGGTCGGCGGAGCCATGCCCGAAAAGGAATCCAGCCATGACCGGAGACCCCACCATCCGCTTCATCACGCCCGCAGATGGGCCCGTCGAACATGCGGCCCCGCCGCAAGGGGCCGTGGCCGTCCCCTCGTTCGAGGTCGGCTCCCGTGTACGTCGCCCGGAGACCCGCTGGCGCGACAGCGGTGAGGTCATCGGCGTGCGAGTTGCCGAGGAGGGACCGATCCTGACCGTCCGCCGCTGGTCGGACCGCGCTCTCTACGACGCCCCCGTGTCCGAACTCATCGCCGACCCGGTCGTGTTCCCGACTCGGCCCTTCTGACCGGATCGCGCGAACCCTCGGCCTTGCGAATTCAGACCGCCACGAAGCGACGGGGCCCGCCCGCGCGGACGACCCGGCCGAATCGCAGGTCCGGGAAGTGGGCGCCGATCACCAGGTCTTCGGTGTCCGCAACCTCGTCGGCGATGCGGTTGCGCACGACCGTAGCCGCCACCGGATCGACATCGAAGACCACCTGCCAGTCCGGCTCGCCCAGTTGCACCACCGAGTGCACGACATCCCCCAACAACAAGGCGCGTTCCCCGCCGGAGGAGACGACATAGACGGTCGAGCCGGGGGTGTGGCCGGGGACGTACCGGGCGTCCAGGCCCGGCGCGACCGTGAAGTCACCGTCGAACGGCTCCAGTCGGGGTTCGATCGGCGTCAGCTTGTCGATCGCGCCGGCGTTCGCGGTCGGGCCCGTCACGAAGTGTTCCCAGTCGGCGCGATGCAGCCGGTAGGTCGCGTTCGGGAAGACGATCCGCCCGTCGTGGCTCGCCCACCCGACGTGGTCGAAGTGCAGATGGGTGAAGACCACGTCGGTCACATCGGCGGGGGTGATGCCGTGTGCGGCCAGGGAGCCGAGCAGGTTTCCGCCCGCGTACTTCCCGTCATCCATATCCCCCACGCCCGCGTCCACGAGCACGATCCGATCGCCGGTCCGGACGCAGAATCCGCCGAGCGGCAGCTCCAGCGTCCCGCCCGGGCCCAGGTGCTCGGCATGGCACGCCCACGCGTCGGCGACACCGGGCCGACTCAGGATCTCCGCCGCCACCTCCACGCCGACCCCGTCCCGCACGGGGATCACCTCGATGTCCCCGACCTTCACGCGCACCCCCACATAGCCGTCATGGTGAGGCCCAACGAACCGGCTGAGGTGGTTATTCCACCGATGGCCGAACATCCGACGGGCTGCGCCCCCATGCTCCCTGACGCCGACGGCCCGGATCTCACTACCGCCGCACGCCCGGCCTCCCCGGACCAACGCCCGGCCCACACTCCGAGGCGGCCGACGCCGATGCTGGTGCTGGCGCCGCTGACGGTGCCTGGGGTCGACGAGGGCTCCGGGTGATGGGGGCGTGAGGCTGACACCGGGCGAGCGGGTGAGGGCTCGGGCCGAGTCCGTCGGGGCCTTGCCGAGTGGGCTGGGCCTTCCCGGCGCGCGTTGCGCCTTGGGTTGCGGGTGGCTGGTGCGGGGCTGGTCTGAGTCGATAATGGGCCGCCGCCGGCGTGCGGGGCTCCGGGACCCAAAGCTCCCGACGAGACGGGCGCGTTGCTCACCGAAAACCGGCTGGCAGCGGCGGGTAGGGAGGGCCGTGACGTCGGGCGCTCCGGGCAGCCTTCCCGAGAGGGCCGGGCGTTCCCGGCGCGCGTTGCGCTTGTGGTGGCGGGTGGCCGGTGCGGGGCCGGTCAGAGTCGGCGGTGGGCCGCCGCCAGCGTGCGGGGCTCCGAGACTTCGAGGTCCCGACGAGATGGGCGCGTTGCTCATCGAGAACCGGCCTGCAGCGGCGGGCAGGGTGGGTGGTCGGGTCGAGTCCTCCGGGGAGCCTTTCCGGGTGGGTCGGGCGTTCCCGGCGCGCGTTGCGTCTTCGGTTGCGGGTGGCCGGTGCGGGGCCGGTCAGAGTCGGCGGTGGGCCGCCGCCGGCGTGCGGGGCTCCGAGGCTCGAAGTTCCCTACGAGACACGCGTGTTGGTTGGCGAAAAACCGGCCGGCAGCGGCGGGCAGGGTGCGTGGTCGGGTCGGGTTCCCCGGGTGACCTTCCCGAGGGGGCCGGGCGTTCCCGGCGCGCGCTGCGCCTTCGGCTGCGGGTGGCCGGTGCGGGGCCGGTCAGAGTCGGCGGTGGGCCGCCGCCGGCGTGCGGGGCTCCGAGACCTGGGGTTCCCGACGAGGCGGGTGTGTTGGTCGGCGAAAAACCGGCCGGCAGCGGCGGGGCGGGTGGTCGGGTCGGATGCTCCGGGGGCTTTCCAGGGTGGGTTGGGATGTTTCGGGGCGTGTGGAGGGGTTGGCGTTCGAAACCGGATCGCGGGCGATGGTTGTGGGCTTCGATCTTCGGTGACCTGCGGGTTTGTGGTGTCGGGGTGGAAAGTCGGGCGTCGAGTGCCGGTTTCGTGCGCTCCCACCCCTCAATGCCGCCGTGACGACCAAAATTGCCCGATCGCGGCCGACTTCGGATGCTGCGACCTCGCAGAGGCCATCGAGGAGACCGAAAGTGCCCGGCAGGCTCCCAAACCGGATCGCGAGGCACCTCAAATCCTCCCACTTCGCGCTGACCTGGGGTTTTCTCCCACACCGAAGCCACGGCACCCCACGCCGTCCGGTTTCGTGAACTCTCGCCCCCGCACGCCCACCACACCTCGAAATGCCCTGCCCGACCAACCCGGGAGGCCCTCAGCAGGCTCGACCCAACCGCCCTCTCGCCACTGCCGGCCGGTTCTCGCCGAGCAAGGCGCCCGTCTCGTCGAGAACGCCCGGCCCTCTCGGGAACGTTGCCCGGGAAGATCGACCTGAGTGCCCTCCCGGCCCGCCGCTGCAGGCCGGTTTTTCGGTGAGCAAGGCGCCCGTCTCGTCGGGACCTCGAAGTCTTGGAGCCCCGCACGCTGGCGGCGGCCCACCGCCGACTCTGACCGGCCCCGCACCGGCCACCCGCGACCAACAGCGCGACGCCCGCCGAAAACACCCGCGCTCTCGGGAAGGCTGCCCGGGAAGCCGACCCGACCGCCCTGCCTGCCCGCCGCTGCCGACCGGTTCTCGGTAAGCAACGCGCGTGTTTCGTAGTGAACTTCGAGCTTCGGAGCCCCGCACGCCGGCGGCGGCCCACCGCCGACTCTGACCGGCCCCGCACCGGCCACCCGCCACCACAAGCGCAACGCGCGCCGCAAACGCCCGACCCACCCGGAAAGGCTCCCCGGAGGACTCGACCCGACCACCCACCCTGCCCGCCGCTGCCGGCCGGTTTTCGGTGAGCAACATGCCGGTCTCGTCGGGAGCTTCGGGTCTTGGAGTCCCGCACGCTGGCGGCGGCCCATCATCGACTCTGACTGGTCCCGCACCGGCCACCCGCCACCACAAGCGCAACGCGCGCCGGGAACACCCGCGCTCTCGGGAAGGCTGCCCGGGAAGCCGACCCGACCGCCCTGCCTGCCCGCCGCTGCTGGCCGGTTCTCGGTGAGCAACATGCCCGTCTCGTCGGGACTTGGAAGTCTTGGAGCCCCGCACGCCGGCGGCGGCCCATCATCGACTCTGACCGGTCCCGCACCGGCCACCCGCAACCCAAGGCGCAACGCGCGCCGGGAACGCCCGGCCCTCTCGGGAAGGCTGCCCGGAGCACCCGACCCCACGACCTCACGGCCCCACGGCCCTCCCCGCCCGCCGCTGCCGGCCGGTTCTTCGCGACCAGCACACCCGCCGCACCGGACCCCCCCATCTCCGAGCCCCGTACGCTGACGCCGGCCCGTCCCGTGTGCCGGGCGGGGGCCGCGTCGGTTGGCCGTGGCCACTGGGGCAGCGTGTGCCGGGAGTGTTCGGCCCGCTCGGGGGGTGCCTCGGGGGAATCGGCGCGGGGCGATTTCTCGTTGCCGGTCCGGTTTTCGGCAAGTGACGCAGCCGTCTCGTCGGGAGCCTTCGGCCTCGGGGTCGGGTGGGTTGGGCTGTAACGCCTTCTGCGGGGGTGACCACAAGTGGGGGACAGGCAACGGCATCGATGCGGGGAGCCCATCTTGGATGGACCGGATGTGGAAGCAGTCAGGGGGATCGCCGGGGACCCGGCGCTCCTGGAGGCGTTCTATCGCAGACACGTCGACGCGGTGGGGCGGTTCGTGGCGCGGCGCGTCGACGATCCGCAGTCGGCCGCCGATCTGACCGTCGAAGTGTTCATCGCCGCGATGGGTTCGGCGGCGGCCTTTCGGGGTGGACCGGGTGGCGAACTCGCCTGGTTGTACGGGGTCGCCCGCAACGTGGTGGCGAACGAGCGGCGGCGTTCGGCGCGTGAGGCGGACGCGTCGCGGCGGA
This sequence comes from Embleya australiensis, assembly GCF_051903075.1. Lineage (NCBI taxonomy): Bacteria > Bacillati > Actinomycetota > Actinomycetes > Kitasatosporales > Streptomycetaceae > Embleya > Embleya australiensis. The sequence goes on along the minus strand of NZ_CP182422.1, from coordinate 1,822,972 downwards.
TGGGGGGCGGCGGGTGTTGGACGAGGACGACATTCAGCGGCTGGAGGAGCGGCTCGACGCGGCGGCGGAGGTTCGGCGTGCCTATCGGGCACTCGGGCGGTTGTCCGAGGAGGACCGCGCGGTGCTCGAACTGGTCAGCGTGGACGGGATGTCCGTCGCCGAGGCAGCCGCGGCGCTCGGCATACGGCCGGTCGCCGCTCGGGTGCGGTTGCACCGGGCGCGGCGGCGACTCGCGAAGGAAGTGGGCTCGCCGGTGGCGGAGCCACGGCAGGGGACCCGGACGGGACACGTACAGGCGGAGGCGAAGGCGTGATCGGTTTCGAGGAACGTGCGTTGGAGGAGCTGAAGTCGCTGGCCGCGAAGGGGGGTGTGCCGGCGACGGATCCGTCGCCGCCCGGGAAGCCCGTGACCTCGCGAGGCCGCCGGATCGGGTACGGGCTGGCCGCCTCGGTGGTGCTCGCGGCGGGCATCGGGGTCGGCGTGCCGATGCTCAGTGGTGGTTCGGCCGAGGCGCAGCCGTTCGAGGTGGAGAAGCGGCCGGACGGCGGGATCCTGTTCAAGGTCGACGAGTTCCGCAATCCGAAGGGGCTGGAGCAGCGGCTGCGGGATCTGGGGGTGCGGGTGGTGGTCGACTACGTGCCGTACGGCAAGACGTGTGCTCCGGGGCGCTTTACCGAAAGCGCCGCCTCGAACGACGACTTGAACGCGATCTACCACTGGCTTCCCTGGCCGACCGACCACCGGCTGACGGACGAGGAGACCGACTTCTACACCAAGGGGTGGACCGAGATCCGACCGGAACTGATGCCCCCGGGAGCCACGTTGGTGCTGACGGCGACCCTCACCAAGGTGCGCGCCGAGGACCTCCCCGATCCGGGGTATCGCGACGGCCGCCGTGTCCACAACACGAGCGGCACCGGCAGCAATACGGCGTACCGACTCGCGGGCGGGCCGGTTGCCGCCTGCGCGCTGATCGACGACCCGACGCAGCGGGGTCCGGTGTCCGACAACGGCCCGACGCTCCCGCCGGGTGAGTCCGTTCCGGTACGCCCCGCCCCGTAACGGGAGGCGACTTCGCTTCGGCCGCGCCGGGTCGTGTCGCGATCCGGCGCGGCGTGCGTCGTTCGGCGTCGGGTGTACCTCGGGTCACGCGTCCATTTCGTCGATGTACACCTTGGTGCCGTCCGCGAAGATGCGGTACTCGCGTGCGTTCGGTTCCTCTTCGTCGAGGTACACCCTGGTTCCGTCCGCGTAGTGCTTGTAGACGCGCCCGTTCTCGCCGCCGACCGCGGGCAGGCCCAGTGCGTACAGTTCCTCGACGGCCTTGCGGACGCCCTCTGCCATCGCCGCGTCGAAGCGTTCCGGACCCATCTGGTCCCGCAAGGATTTCGTCATCGAGTCCTCCGTACGCCTGGCGTCCCGGTCGCGTCGGCGCGACGGTCGCTTCCCCAAGATTGCCAGGCCGGCCCCGAGGGTGACAGCCCCGGAGCGCGTCACAGGACGGGGTGGGGAGGGGAGTTGGTGGTCCTCGAGTGGTGTTGACCTCAGGTGTGGTTGAAGTTGCAGGGTGGGAGGTGGTTCGGGTTCGGGCTCGGGGGTTCGGGGGTTCGGGATTCCGGCCCGGGTTTCCGGCTCGGGACTTTTGGTTTGTGTCGTCGGTTCGAAGGAGTATTCATGACCACGTCGTCGCGCCACCGCCGCTGCTCTCTGCCCGAGTTCGGGCGGGTGGATGTCGGGACGATTCTTGTCAGTCCGTGGATCGTGGGTACGCCGGAGCGACAGCGGGCCGCCGCGGAGGCGACGCTCGTCGAGTGGGAGGGGGTGCCCTGGCCGGACGGGTTTCTCACGCTGAGTTGTCTGCTGAGTGTCGATGGCGGGCGGGTTCTCAACTACGCGCAGTGGACGAACGACGACGATCACCGCGCGTTCATGCGGACCACTCGGCCGGGGATGGTGCGGAACATCGACGAGGTGGTGCCCGGGATCGAACGTCCGGGCGTGATCCGCTATCGCCTCACCGGGAGTGCGGCGCGGGGCGAACTCCCGGGTGCGCCCGCGTTGGTGGTGGTCGAGGAGATCGAGGCGGACGCCGCGCCGGCGGCGCGGCGGTGGGCCCGACGAGTGCTCGCGGCGGCGGCCGGCGGCCGGGTTCCGGTGCCGGGTCGGGTTGCCACGCATGTGCATCTCGACGTCGGCGGCACCCGGGGGTTGGCCTACACCGAATGGGTCGACGAGCAGATGTACGAGGCGTTTCGGGCCGCGCCCGCGTCCACGGACGTGCGCTCGCTCGGCACGCGTGCGTACCGTCCGTACGGGAGCCTGCGTCGACCCGTCTGATGCCCGTGTGGCCTCGGTCGACTCACGCCCGCCCGCCCCGGCCCGTCGTCGTGAAGCCGCCTTCGTAGGCCGCGATCACCGCCTGGGTGCGGTCGCGGACGCCTAGCTTGGTGAGGATGCGGGCCACGTGGGTCTTGACCGTTTCCGAGCCCAGTCCGGTGCGTTCGGCGATCTCGGTGTTGGCCAGGCCGGCGGTGATCAGGCGCAGGACCTCCTGCTCGCGCGGGGTGAGCCGGGCGATGAGGGTGCGCAACTCCGCGTTGTGGGTGCGCTCCCGGGTGCGGGCGACGGCCAAGTCGCGGATGGCGGCCGGGAAGAGCAGCGAGTCGCCTCGGGCCACGGTACGGATCGCGTGCACCATGTCGTCGGCGCGGGCCCGCTTCAGGAGGAAGCCGTGGGCGCCCGCGCGGAGCGCGTCGTAGACGTATTCGTCGTTCTCGAACGTGGTGACCACCAGCACCTTCGGCGGATTCGGCGACTCGCGCAGGACGCGGGCGGTGGCCTCGATGCCGTTCAGGTCGGGCATCCGGACGTCCATCAGCACCACGTCGGGCCGCAGTTCGCGGACCCGCTCCACCGCCTCCGCGCCGGTCGCCGCCTCGCCGACCACGGTCAGGTCGGGTTCGGCGTCGACGATGGCGTACAGGCCCGCGCGGACCAGGCTCTCGTCGTCGGCGATCACTACGCGGATCGGGTGGGTGCTCACAGGTGGCCTTCCAGGGGTATTCGGGCACTGAGGTGCCAACGGCCGTCGCGGGCACCGGCGGTGAAGGTGCCGCGCAATACGGCGACGCGCTCGGCGGTGCCGCGCAGGCCGCGTCCGCCGCTGCTTCGGGTGGGTCGGGCGCCGGTGGTGGGGTTGCTCAGGTCGATCGCCAACTCGCCCTGCGTTACCTGGAGATGCAGGCTGACCGGCACTTCTCCCGCGTGCCGCAGGACGTTGCCGAAGCCCTCCTGGACGATCCGGTACGCCTCGCGCGAGACCAGGCGGGGCAGCGCCGCGACGCCGTCGGCCGGGTCGAGGCGGAGGTCGACGTCAGCGCCGGCCGCGCGGGTGCGGGCGACCAGTTCGGCGAGGTTGGCCAACGAGGGTACGGGCGTGGCGGGTTCGGGGGTCTCCTCGCGCAGGAGGCCGAGGACGTGGTCGAGTTCGGCGACGGCGTCGCAGGCGGTGTCCTCGATCGCGGTCAACGCGCGGGCGACGAAGGCCGGATCGCGGTCCAGCAGGCGGCCGGCTGCGGCTGCCTGGATGCCGACCGCGCTGAGCGCGTGGCCGACCGAGTCGTGCAGGTCGCGCGCGATGCGGGCACGTTCGGCGAGGCGTTCGGCGCGCTGCTCGGCGAGGGCGAGGCGGTCGGCGGGGGTGGGGCCGAGCAGGATCGGGGCGATCCGGGCGAGCCAGGCGCCGGCGGCGGCGGATACCGGCAGGGGCAGCAGGATCAGGGCGAGGCCGAGCGGGGTCCACGCCAGGGGGAGCGAGGTCGCCGGTTCGGCCCAGCCGAAGACGTCGGCCAGGTTCGCGAAGAGCGGCAGGAGGAGCAGGACCAGCCCGCCGGGGGGCGCCGCCAGCGAGACACCGGCCACCACGCCGCCCGCGAGCGCGTGCAGGGTGAACCACGCGGCGGCCCGTCGGCGGGCGGCGGCGCTCGTCGCGGGCAGGCTCAGCACCTCGCCGGTCGGCGCGCACAACACCCGCGCGGCGCTGCCTTCGAGGGTGCGCACCAGCGGGACCAGGCCGGTCACCGCGACGAACGGCAACGCCAGGACCAGGGCCAGAAGTTGCGAGGTGAGCGGCTCCGCCGGGGTGTCGCGCAGCAGTCCGGTGGCGGTGAGCACGGTGAGCGCGGCGAGGTGGAACGGGGTCAACAGCGCGCCGCCCAGGACCAGATGTACCCAGCGCAGCCGGGCCCGCCGACCGAGCAGTCGGCGGGTGAGGCGACGGACCATCAGGTCGCCTGCGGGGCAGGGGCAGGGGCAGGGGCAGGGGTGGGGGCGGGGGCGGAGCTGGTGGCGGTCGCGGTCGCGGTCGCGGTCGCGGTGACGCGGGCGGGTTCGGGGGCGGTCGGCTCCGGGAGTGTGGCGCGGCCGGCGTATTCGCTCAGGAAGAACCAGCCGATGGTCAGGACCAGGACGCCGGTGATCATTTCGGCAGTGTAGACAAGGTGTAGAAGCCTGGATGTGCGCTCGGCCATCCGGCTGTCGGGCGCCGCGCCGGTGCTGATCAGGCCCATCCAGCCGCCCCACCCGAACGCGCTGCCCGCACCGAACCAGACCATCGCCAGCGGCCCGCGCACCCGGGCGCCGCCGACCCGGTACACCAGCAGGAGCAGACCCACCGCGCCCACGAGGGCCAGGCCGCCCTGGACGCCGTCCATCCATCGGCCCGACGCGTCGCGGTCCGCGATCCAGGTCTCGCTCACCCCGACGTCGGCGCCCAGCCCCCAGGCCAGGCGCACGACGCCGACGAAGCCGAGCAGCACGGCGGCCGCCGTACCGAGGAAGCGCTGCGCGTCGCGGGTGCCGGCCGGGTCCGGGAGTGCGCGGACCCGGGTGCGCAGGAGGGCGCCCCAGCGCTCGTGGGCGTACAGGGCGAAGGCGGCGAGCAGTACCGCGCCCTCGACGATGAAACCGCCGTAGACCACGCCGTACACCCACGGGCGCAGGAAGTCGTCGCCGGAGAACGGGTTGCCGGTGAGCCCGACCGCCGCACTCAGCAGGTCGGCCGGCACGACCACCATGATCACCACGAGCAGGCCCGACGCGACCCACAGCGGCAACAGGATCAGCCAGGCCCGGACGCGGACCTCGCGGGGCCGGGCGAGGGTGTAGGCGATCCACGCGGCGATGCCGTCCATGGCGAAGGTGAGGGCGTTGGCGGCGATCCACCGGCCCCGGTCGAGGTCGTCGGGGTGGACGACGCCGACGTCGATGCCGAGTACCCAGAGCAGCTTGAGGGTCAGGTAGGGGGAGCAGGCGACGACCGCGAACCAGGCGAGTCGTTTGCGGAGGTCGCGGTGGTGGGGTGGGGCCGGCGGGATGGAGGCGGTGGTTTCCATGGGTGCAACCCTCGGGGTGACGGGGCTCGGGGCGCGTCCGCATGGGCGCTCATGTGGGTCCCTCGGATGGGGGACGGGGGGGTCGTCCGGCGGGGCGGGGGACGGGGCGGCGTGGGTCGGGTGCGGGGCCGGGGGCGGCGTGGGCCGGATGCGGGGCGGGGTGCGGGGCTGGGCTTGCGTTGCACTTGGCTCGGGAGGTTTTACCCACCCGCTCCACCCGTTGCCTTTGGCTCGACGGCTGGGGTTCAGGGGCTTCGGGGTGGCCTGGTTTGGCCCGGTGGCCGGGGGCTCGGTGGTTGGGGTTCGCAGGGTTCGGGTGGGTCGGTCCGGCCCGGTGGCCGAGGGCTCGGGGGTTGGGGTTCAGGGGCTTCGGGGTGGCCTGGTTTGGCCCGGTGGCCGGGGGCTCGGTGGTTGGGGTTCGCAGGGTTCGGGTGGGTCGGTCCGGCCCGGTGGCCGAGGGCTCGGGGGTTGGGGTTCAGGGGTTTCGGGGTGGCCTGGTCTGGCCCCGTGGCCGAAGGCTCGGTGGTTGGGGTTCGCAGGCTTTGGGTGGGTCGGTTCGGCTCTGTGACTGAGGGCTTGGCCGATGGGGGTTGCAGGCTTTGGGGTGGGCTCGGTTTGGCGTTGGGGCCGAGGGCTTGAGGGCTGGGGGCGGGCTGGCTGGTTCGGCTTCGAGGGCTGGGCGGGTGGAGGTTGTGGGCTTCGGGCCGGGGTTGTGGGCTGTGGTGGGGCTGGGGTTCGGAGGTTGCGGGTTGTCTGGAGCGGGCGGTTGGCGTGGTGGGTCGGCTGTGGTGCGGGCTTCGGGGGCTGGTGCTGTGTAACAGCTGCGCTCCGGTTTCATGCCGGGCACGCGCACCGACCCGGGCCGTGCCGCCGGCTCCGGCTTCAGGTCCGGTTCGCCCGGCCCGCCCCGGGGCCGCTTCGGATTCGGCCATCCGTCGGCGCGTCAGCGCCCACGATGTGATCGTCGACCGGGATCGACGAGCGCAGCGAGGAGAGCGGCCGGAGGCCGCCGACCCGGCCCGCAGGGCCGTTTCCACAGCGGCCGGAGGCCGCCTTCAAATACGGCGCATGGCAGGATTGCGCCGGTGAGGATCCCCACGCTTCGTCGTCGACGGCACACCGAGGACACCGGCTCGTTCGCCCGGGTCGATCGGCGTACCAAGGACCTCACCAAGCGGCTCCGCCCCGGCGACATCGCGATCATCAATCACGTCGACCTCGACCGGGTCGCCGCCGAGGCGCTGGTCAAGTGCCGCCCGGCCGCCGTGGTCAACGCCGCCGCCAGCATCAGCGGGCGCTACCCCAACATCGGGCCGCAACTGCTCGTGGAGGCCGGCGTACCGCTCCTGGACGAGGTCGGCGGCAGTGTGCTGGACCGGATTCGCGAGGGCGAGCTGGTTCGGGTGGAGGACAACGTCCTCTATCGCGGCGAGGACCCGATCGCCGTCGGCACGCTGCTCGACGCGGATTCCGTGGCCGCCGCGATGGAGAAGGCCCGGGCCGGGCTGTCCGAGCAGATCGAGGCGTTCGCCGAGAACACCCTCAAGTACATCCGCGAGGAGCGCGAACTCCTCCTCGACGGCGTCGGCGTCCCCGAGATCCGCACCCGGGTCGACGGCCGCCAGGTGCTCATCGTGGTGCGCGGCTACCACTACCGCGAGGACATCGCCGCGCTGCGCCCCTACATCCGCGAGTACCGCCCGGTGATGATCGGCGTCGACGGCGGCGCCGACGCGCTGCTCCAGGCCGGCTACAAGCCGGACATGATCGTCGGCGACATGGACTCGGTCTCCGACCAGGCGCTGCGCTGCGGCGCGGAGATCATCGTGCACGCGTACCGGGACGGCCGCGCCCCCGGGATGGAACGCCTCGACGAACTGGGCGTGGACGGCATCGCCTTCCCCGCCACCGGGACCAGCGAGGACATCGCGATGTTGCTCGCCGACGACGGCGGCGCCAGCCTGATCGTCGCGGTCGGTACGCACCTCACGCTCGTCGAGTTCCTGGACAAGGGCCGGGCCGGCATGGCGAGCACCTTCCTCACCCGGTTGCGGGTCGGCGGCAAGCTCGTGGACGCCAAGGGCGTCAGCCGTCTGTACCGCAGCCGCATCTCCACGACTTCGCTGCTCATGTTGTGCCTCGCCGCGCTGATCACGATCGCGGTGACCGTGCGGGTGACCCCACTCGGGCGCGCGTACTTCCACGTGTTCGGGGCACAGTGGGACGCCTTCGTCTACTGGCTCCAGGGACTGTTCAGTTGATCGACTTCAGATACCACGTCGTCTCCATCATCGCGGTTTTCCTGGCCCTGTCGGTCGGGCTCGTCCTCGGCGCGTCCTTCCTCAAGGAGGCCGCCGTCTCCGGGCTCGACCAGTCGGTTCAGGACCTCGCCCGGAACAACGAAGGGCTGCGTCGCGAAGTCGACCGGGCGAACGCCGGTCAGCGCTACCTCAACGGCATCATGGGCACCGTCGGCCCCGAGCTGACCAAGGGCCGGCTCGCCGGGCACAAGGCGGTCGTGGTCGCGCTGCCGGGCGCGGACACCAAGCTGGCGGACAGCACGGTCAAGCTGCTCGACGGGGCGTCCGCGACGGTCACCGGCCAGGTGTCGGTGAAGGGGCAGTGGACCGACCCCAAGCGGGAGAACGAACTGGTCACGGCGCTGGGCGCGAACGCGCTCACGTTCCCGACCGGGTCGGCGACCGAGCGGGCCGCGAAGGTGTTGGCGGGGGCGATCACCGAGAAGATGCCGCCGATACAGAGCGGGACGTCGGGGAGTACGCCGGGCGGCTCGACCACGCCGCCCGCGTCCGGGGCGTCGTCGACGGGGGCGCCGGCCTCCGGGACGCCCGCGACGGGGACGCCCGGGTCGGGCGCGCCCTCCGGGACCGGGACCTCCTCGGCGCCGCCCGCCGGCGGCGCGAACACGGGCCAGCTGCCCGGGACGGGCACCACCACGCCCGGCACGCACAACACGCAGGCCGCGACCGAGGCGCTGACCCGGCTCAAGGAAGCCGGCTTCATCGACGTCAAGGACAATCCGGCGGTCGGCGCCGACCTGGTCGTGGTGATCGCGCCCTCGGGAGCCACCTCCGGCGACGACCCGGGGCGCACGAACAACGCCTACCTCGCGCTCGCCCGGGCGCTGGACGGCGGCGACAACGGTACGGTCATGGCCGGCACCGCGTCCGCCGCGCAGGAGAACGGCGCGATCTGGGCGCTGCGCCGTAACGATCAAACCGCCAAGGCCGTTTCCACCGTGGACACCGCCGACACGCCCGTGGGTCAGGTCGCGGTCGTGTGGTCCCTGGTGGTCGAGGACAAGCAGGGCACTTCGGGTCAGTACGGGACGACGGGCACCACCGACGGTCCGCTGCCGGAGCTGCCGAAGAAGGAGACGCCGTGACGAAGGCCGCCGTGACGCCGGGCGCTGGTACGGGGGGCGCCGTGTCCCGTCGGGGCCGAGCCGGTCGGCTGGTGACCGGCCTGGCCGCGACCGGCGCGGCCCGGACCGCGTATGCCGCGCTGACCCGCCACGCCCCGGGCGGCGCCGCCGTCTGGGAGCGGCGCAACCACCGGGGCGAGGCGCTGACTCTGCTGGAGGGGCCGGCCGCGGCGATCGGCGCGACCGTGGCCGCCGCGTGCGCTCCCGGCGTGCCGGGGCGGTGGCGGGCGGCCGGTGCGCTGGCGGCGGTCGCGGGGGCCGGGTTCGGGACGTACGACGACCTGGCCGGGTCGACCGACCGGCGCGGCTTCAAGGGCCACCTCGGGGCGCTCGCCAAGGGCGAAGTGACCAGCGGGGGCGTCAAGATCGTGGGGCTGGGCGCGGCGGGGCTGGCGGCGGGCGCGCTGGTGCAGCGGCATCCGGTGGACCGGGTGCTGGCCGCGGTGGTGGTGGCCGGGACGGCGAATCTGATCAACCTGTTCGACCTGCGTCCGGGGCGGGCGGCCAAGGCGGTGCTGATCGCGGGTGCGCCCGGGCTGGTACGGGGCGGCGCGGCGGCGGCTCTGGCGGCGGCGCCGGTGGGCGCGGCGGCGGCGCTGCTGCCCGAGGACCTGGGCGAGCAGGCAATGCTCGGCGACGCGGGCGCGAACGCGCTGGGCGCGGCGCTCGGGGTGGCCCTGGCGGCGGGCGCGTCCCGGACGGGTCTGCTCACGAAGGCGGCGGTGCTGGTCGGCCTGACGGCGGCGAGCGAGCGCGTCAGCTTCACGAAGGTCATCGCGGCCAACCGTGCCCTCAACACGCTCGACATGCTGGGCCGCCGCCCGGCACCGGCCGCGGCCGCAGCCGCGAGCGCGGGGCCGGGTTCGGCCAACGAGGCCGTCTCGGTCGCGGGACCGGGCGCGGACACAGAGGCGGGCGCGGGGCCGGCCACGCAAGCCGGCGCGGACGCGCACGCGGGGTCGAGGTCGGACGCGGAGTCGGAGACGGCCTCGGGGTTGGCTGCGGGCGCCGGGTCTGGGTCGGCTATGAAAGCGGGCGCAGGACTGAACGCGGGCGCGGATCCGGGCGCGGGGTCGAGGTCGGACGCGGGCGCGGAGTCGTCGGAGACGGCCTCGAGGTCGGCTGCGGGCGCCGGGTCGGGTTCGGCCACGGAGACGGTCTTGGGGTCGGCTGCGGGCGCCGGATCTGGGTCGGCCACGGAAGCCGGCGCGGACGCGCACGCGGACGCGGGATCGGGTTCGGCCACAGAGGCGGGCGCCAGGTCCGGGTCGGCCACGGAGGCAGGCGCGGGGTCGGTCACGGAGGCCCGTTTGGGCGCGGAGTCGAGCGCGGACACAGAGGCCGGCGCGGACGCGCACGCGGATGCGGGGTTGGGTTCGGCCACGGAGGCGGACTCTGGGTCGGGTTCGGCCACGCAGGCCGGCGAGGAGTCGGTGCCCGGGTCCGCCGCGGGCACCGGGTCGGCGTCCACCACGGGCGCGGGCGCGGAGGCGGACCCGGACGCGGGGCCGGGGTCGGCTGCGGGTGCATGGTCGGGGCCGGCCACGGACGCCGGCGCGGCCACGGAGGCCGGCGCGGCCACGGACGCCGGCGCGGCCACGGAGGCCGGCGCGGGCGCGGAGCCGAGCGCGGATACGGAGGCCGGCGCGGAGCCGGGTTTGGCCACGGAACCGGGCGCGGGCGCAGAGTCGGGGCCCACCACGGACGCCGGCGCGGAGGTTGGCGCGGGCGCGGATACGGAGGCCGGCGCGGAGCCGGGTTTGGCTGCGGGCGCAGGGTTGGGGTCCACCGCGGACGCCGGCGCGGCTGCCGACGCCCGCGTTGTGCCCGGGCGGTCGAGTGTCGAGGGGTCTGTCGCGTCGGCATGACGATCGGCTGCCCCCACCATCGCCCCCCGACCGGCTCGGTCGGTCGCCGGTGAGCGCCCCTCGCGACGACGTTCCGGTCGTGGGCGGCTCCGGGGCCACTCGGGCCGTTCGGGGGTTGGCGGGGGCCGCCGTGTTGATGGGGCTGGTCACCGTGTTCGCGCGGTTGGCCGGGTTCGGGCGGCAGTTGGTGTTTTCCGGGACCGTGGGTGACACCGCTCTCGGGACCGCCTACAGCACCGTCAACTCCGTTCCCAACATCGTCTTCGAGATCGTCGCCGGCGGGGCGCTCGCGAGTGTCGTCGTGCCGGTGCTGGCCGGACCCGTGGCCCGGGGCGCCCGGGAGGACGCCGGGCGGATCGCGTCCGCGCTGCTGACCTGGGTCGTGCTGGTCCTGACACCGATCGTGCTGATCGGGGCGCTTCTGGCGCGGCCGATCGCCGAGGTGCTGCTGGCCGGCAAGGCCGACGGGCCCGGGGTGGTGGACGTGGCCACGCGGATGCTGCTCGTGTTCGTGCCCCAGGTGCTGCTGTACGGGGTCGCCGTGGTCGCCGGCGGCATCCTCCAGGCGCATCGGCGCTTCCTGGCCGGCACCCTCGCGCCGCTGGTGTCCAGCCTGGTGGTGGCCGGCACCTATCTGCTCTTCGCGAACCGGTACGACGTCGACCTCGACGACCTCGCGAACCTGCCCCGCGGCGCCGAGTTGACGCTGTCCCTGGGGACGACGGCGGGTGTGCTGGCGCTGGCGCTCGTCACCGTCGTGCCGCTGCGCTCGACCGGGCTGCGGCTGCGTCCGACGTTGCGCTTTCCGGACGGGGTGGGCCGCCGGGTACGCACCCTCGCGCTGGCCGGCGTCGCCACGCTGGTCGCCCAGCAGGCCGCGACGATCGCGGTGATCCTGCTCGCCAACGGGCGCGGGACGCACGGGTCGCTCGTGGTGTACCAGACGACCTGGATGGTGTACCTGCTCCCGTACGCGGTCCTGGCCGTGCCGATCGCCACCGCCGCCTTCCCCCGCCTGAGCGCACACGCGCACGACGGTGACCGGGACGCGTTCGCCGACGCCGTGGCCGCGACCACCCGGACCGTGCTGCTGGTCGGCGCGGCGGGCACCACGCTGCTCCTGGCCGCCGCAGCGCCGGTGGGGCGGTTCTTCGCGCTGTTCATGGCCGGATCCACCGAGGCGGACCAGATGGCGTGGGCGCTGGCCGCGTTCGCCCCCGGGCTGATCGGGTACGCGCTGGTCGCGCACCTGAGCCGGGTGCTGAACGCGTCCGGGCACGGGCGGGCCGCCGCCGGGTGTGTGGTGGTCGGCTGGTGTGTGGTGGTGGTCGCCGACGTGATCCTCGCGTACGTATTGCCCGCGCGCTGGACGGTGGCCGCGCTCGGGCTCGGCAACTCGATCGGGATGACCGTGGCGGGCCTGCTGCTGGCGTATCCCGTCGCCAGGACGGCCGGGCCCCGGGCGCTGCCGGTTCGGGCGCTGGGCCGGGCGGCGATCGCCTCGGTGGTCGGTGCGGCGGCCGGCGGCCTGGTCGGATTCGGGGTGTCGCGGGCATTGGGCACCGGGGGCATCGTCTTTACGTTGATCATCGCGACGGTTGCCGCCATCGTGGGCACCCTGGTGTTCGCGGGAGTCGTCCTCGCCACCGTCGGCGAGGCCGTGAAGGCGGCGTTGCCCGGGCGGCGGACGGCCGAAACGGAAGGGGAGCAGCGACGTGGACACGACGACTGAGTCGCGGGAGCGTACCGAGCCGGCCCGGCTGCGGGCCGTCCTGGTGCTGGCCACGTCCACCGGCGGGATCGGCGCGCACGTGCGCTCGCTGGCGGCCGGGCTGGTCGGGCGCGGGGTCGCGGTGACGGTCTGCGGGCCGGCCTCGACCGAGGAGCACTTCGACTTCGCGGGCACCGGCGCGCGGTTTCGGGCGGTGGAGATCCCGGCCGCGCCGCGGCCCTCGGACCGGGGCGCGGCGCGCGAGCTGCGGGCGGCGTGCGCGCACGCGCACGTGGTGCACGCGCACGGGCTGCGCGCCGGGTTGGTGGCGGGCAACGCGCTCGGTCGGCATCGGGTGAGGCGTACGCCGTTGGTGTTGACGCTGCACAACGCGGTGTTGGCGGGCGGCGCGAAGGGTGCGCTGACCCGGGTGCTGGAGGGGCGCGCGGTACGGGCCGCCGACGTGGTCCTGGGGGCGTCGGGCGATCTGGTGGACCGGGCGCGGCAGTTGGGGGCGCGGGACGCGCGGCTCGGCCCGGTGTCGGCGCCGCCGTTGCCGCCGGCGTCGCGGGACCGGGGCGCGGTGCGGGACGAATTCGCGGCGGGGGATCGGCCGTTGGTGGTCGCGGTGGGCCGGTTGGCGGCGCAGAAGGCGTATCCGGTGTTGCTGGACGCGGCGCGGGAGTGGGGCGAGGTCCGGCCGGCGCCGTTGGTGGTGGTCGCCGGGGACGGGCCGTTGCGCGAGACGCTTCAGGAACGTATCGACGCCGAGTCGTTGCCGGTTCGGTTGCTGGGGCATCGGTCGGATGTGGCCGACCTGTTGGGTGCGGCGGACGTGGTGGTGCTGCCCAGCCGGTGGGAGGCGCGGGCGCTGGTCGCCCAGGAGGCGCTGCGCAGCGGGGTGCCGCTGGTGGCGACGGCGGTCGGGGGAGTGCCGGAACTCGTCGGCGAGGCGGCGGTACTCGTGCCGTACGGCGACGCCGAGGCCCTGGCGGCCTCCGTCACCGCGCTGCTCGCCGACCCGGACCGCCGCAGCGAACTCGCGGCCGCGGGCCCGGTCCAGGCCGCCACATGGCCCGGCGAACGCGAAACCATCGCCCAGGTCCTCAGCATCTACGAGGAACTCGGCCCGGTGTAGCCGGCCCCGGCCGTGCCCCCTCGGCCGATCCCTTGTCGGTCCGCCTTCATCCTTCTCTACCCGAAGCGGGGATCCACCGGTCGAGGGCCGGCATCGGCGTGGCCGGGCACCCACCCGGACGCCGGCCCGACCAGCGGCGCGAACCGCAGGCAGTCGGCAGGTGTTCGTGGCACGGCAGCAGCGCCGCCGCGCCGCGGGCAGGAACGGCGATGCCGACGCGGGCGACGAACCGGTCGGCTCGTCGCCCGCGTCGGCGGATCGGGCGGGGGTCACGGTGTCCGGAGGTACCACCCGGAACCGGTACGCACACCTGCACAGCGCGCCCACCGGTCCCCAACGTCACACCCGGTCGGGCCGGACACGACCCCGCGCGACCCGGCCCCCTATTCCGCCGCCGCGACCGCCCCCGCGCGCATCGTCGCGGTCAGCCGCAACGCCGTGTCGATCAGCGGCACGTGGCTGAACGCCTGCGGGAAGTTGCCCACCTGGCGCTGGAGGCGCGGGTCCCACTCCTCGGCGAGCAGGCCCAGGTCGTTGCGCAGCGCGAGCAGGCGTTCGAACAGCTCGCGCGCCTCCTCGACCCGGCCGATCATGGCCAGGTCGTCGGCGAGCCAGAACGAGCAGGCCAGGAACGCGCCTTCGTCGCCGGGCAGGCCGTCCAGGCCGACGCTGGTGCCGTTGGTGGGGTAGCGGCGGACGAAGCCGTCCTCGGTCAGCTCGCGCTGGATGGCCTCGATCGTGCCGATCACCCGCTTGTCCTCCGGCGGCAGGAAGCCCACCTGCGGGATCAGCAGCAGCGAGGCGTCCAGCTCGGTGGAGCCGTAGTACTGGGTGAAGGTGTTGCGCTCGGCGTCGTACCCGTACGCGCACACCTCGCGGTGGATCTCCTCGCGCACACCCTTCAGGTGCTCCAGCATCTTCTCGGTGTCGGAGGCCATCGGCTCCTCGATCAGCATCCGGATGGTGCGGTCCACCGCGACCCACGCCATCACCTTGGAGTGCACGAAGTGCCGGCGCGGCCCGCGCACCTCCCAGATGCCCTCGTCCGGGTCGCGCCAGTGCTGCTCCATGTAGTCCATCAGCTTGAGCTGGAGCGCGTGCGCGTGGTCGTTGCCCTCCATGCCCGAGACCCGGCCCAGGTGGAGCGCGTCGACGACCTCGCCGTAGACGTCGAGCTGGAACTGCTCGGCGGCGGCGTTGCCGATCCGTACCGGGTGCGAGCCCTCGTAGCCGGGCAGCCAGGTCGCCTCGTACTCGGTGAGCCGGCGCTCGCCGCCCACGCCGTACATGATCTGCAGGTTCTCCGGGTCGCCCGCCACCGCCCGCAGCAGCCACTCGCGCCACGCCTTGGCCTCGTCCACGAAGCCGGTCTTGAGCAGCGCGCCCAGCGTCATCGCCGCGTCGCGCAGCCACGTGTAGCGGTAGTCCCAGTTGCGCACGCCGCCCACGTCCTCGGGCAGCGAGGTGGTCGGCGCGGCGACGATGCCGCCGGTGGGGGCGTACGTCAGCGCCTTGAGCGTGATCAGCGAGCGCACCACCGGCTCGCGCCACGGGCCCTGGTAGGTGCAGCGGGTCATCCAGTCGGCCCAGAACGTCTCGGTGTCCGCGAGCGCGGCGAGGGCGTCGGTGCGCAGCGGGCCGTCGACGTGCGAGGGATGCCACGTGAGGGTGAACGTGACCCGGTCGCCCTCCCCGAGGGTGACGTCCGAATAGGTGGTCAGCCCGCGCCCGTAGGTCTCGGTGTCGCCGTCGAACCACACCGCGTCGGGCCCGGCGACCGCGACCGTGCGGCCGTCCGCCTCGCGGCGCACCCAGGGCACGACCTTGCCGTAGTGGAAGCGCATGCGCAGCTCCGAGCGCACCGGCACCTGGCCGGACACGCCCTCCACGATCCGCACCACCACCGGCGCGCCGACCAGGGCGTCGGCCGGCGGCATGAAATCGATCACCCGAACGGTGCCCCGGGGGGTCTCCCACTCCGATTCGAGGATCAGCGAGTCGCCGCGATACCGGCGGCGTGTCGCGGGGCCGCCGGAGAGCGGCGCGACCCGCCACGAGCCGTGTTCCTCGCTGCCGAGCAGGCCGGCGAACACGGCGGGCGAATCGAAGCGGGGGAGGCAGAGCCAATCCATGGAACCGTCGCGGCCCACGAGAGCGGCGGTCTGCATGTCCCCGATGAGGGCGTAGTCCTCGATGCGGCTGGTCACGGGCAGCGCTTTCCGTTCCTGGTCGTCCTGGTGAGGCCGGTGGTCCCGTCGTGCGCGGCGGGGATCGGCCGGGGGGCTGGGCGCGTACGAGGGGTCGGCTCGTACGGGTTGCTGTGTTCGGTGCCGGCGGGTCGTGCTGCGTTCCGGTACCGGTGGGTCGTGCTGCGGGTGCTGCTGCGGGTGGTACGTACCCTGCGCGCCGATGGTCGTGTTCCGATCGGCGATCGATCGATTCGTTGCCTCGGTTGCCTTGATCGATTCATTCCAGGGTGCACCACGCACGCGTGATCGACCGCCGCAAGGGTGGTCGGATCGACCGGTACTCCCGAAATGTCGTCCCGTCGGGATCTGGGGGACGCGCACCCGTCGCGCGCGTGGGTTCCGCTGCGCGCGGGTGTCGGCGAACGGAGAGAGGCTCGCGCGCCGCCTGCGTAGCATAGTGCGCCGTCGGCGCTGAAACGTGCCTGCTTTCGCCGACGCGCTCGTTGACTCTGCGTGGAATCCGACTCGGCCGTTCCGTCGGCATGCGTCCGGATTCTCCCGTGCGTCGTCACTCTGGGCAATCGCCGGGTGGTGTCGCAGTTGTTCCGCCCCGGGTGCGGGACCTCGACCCCCGACGCTGTTAGGCTGGTATCCCGTGGACTTGGTGGGACTGTTCCGGGCCCGCGTCGGCCCAGCAGCGTCCCCTTCGATATCCCTCGGATGTCCCCAGGACATCCCCCTCATCGCAACCACGGGAGCCCTTCCTTGGCAGTGCCTCAGACGCCCAGTCGCACCCGGCAGGCGAAGCACCTCTTCGTCACCGGAGGCGTCGCCTCCTCGCTTGGCAAGGGGCTCACCGCGTCGAGCCTCGGAGCGCTCCTCAAGGCGCGCGGCCTGCGGGTCACCATGCAGAAGCTCGACCCCTACCTCAACGTCGACCCCGGCACGATGAACCCGTTCCAGCACGGCGAGGTGTTCGTCACCAACGACGGCGCCGAGACCGACCTGGACGTCGGCCACTACGAGCGCTTCCTCGACGTCGACCTGCACGGCTCGGCCAATGTGACGACCGGTCAGGTCTACTCGACGGTGATCGCCAAGGAGCGTCGCGGTGAATACCTGGGCGACACCGTCCAGGTCATCCCGCACATCACGAACGAGATCAAGTCGCGGATCCGGGCGATGGCCGCCGCCGACGTCGACATCGTGATCACCGAAGTCGGCGGGACCGTCGGCGACATCGAGTCGCTGCCCTTCCTGGAGTCGATCCGCCAGGTCCGGCACGAGGTCGGCCGGGACAACGTCTTCTTCCTGCACGTCTCGCTGCTCCCGTACATCGGCCCCTCGGGCGAACTGAAGACCAAGCCGACCCAGCACTCGGTCGCCGCGCTGCGCAGCATCGGCATCCAGCCCGACGCGATCGTGCTGCGCGCCGACCGCGCGGTGCCGCAGGACATCAAGCGCAAGATCTCGCTGATGTGCGACGTGGACGAGGAGGCCGTGGTCGCGGCCATCGACGCCCCGTCCATCTACGACATCCCCAAGGTGCTGCACTCGGAGGGCCTGGACGCGTACGTGGTGCGCCGGCTCGGGCTGAACTTCCGGGACGTGGACTGGACCGAGTGGGACGACCTGCTGCGCCGGGTGCACCAGCCCGAGCGCGAGGTCACCGTCGCGCTGGTCGGCAAGTACATCGACCTGCCCGACGCCTACCTCTCGGTCACCGAGGCGATCCGCGCGGGCGGCTTCGCGAACAATGTGCGCACCCGGATCAAGTGGGTGACCTCGGACAACACCGCCACGCCCGAGGGCGCCGCGCGCGAACTCGGCGACTGCGACGCGGTGCTGATCCCCGGCGGCTTCGGCGACCGGGGCGTCGAGGGCAAGGTGCAGGCGATCGCGTACGCCCGCGAGCACCGGATCCCGACCCTGGGCATCTGTCTGGGCCTGCAGTGCATGGTGATCGAGGCCGCGCGCAACCTGGCCGGGCTCGACGGGGCCAACTCGCTGGAGTTCGACTCCGAGGCCGCGCACCCGGTGGTGGCGACCATGGCCGACCAACTCGACATCGTGGCGGGCCAGGGCGACTTGGGCGGCACGATGCGGCTCGGCCTGTACACCGCGGACCTGGCCGAGGGCTCGATCGCGCGTGAGGTGTACGGCGCGGCCCGCTCCGAGGAGCGCCACCGGCACCGCTACGAGGTCAACAACGCCTACCGGACCCGGCTGGAGGAGACCGGCCTGGTCTTCTCCGGGCTCTCCCCCGACGGCCGACTGGTGGAGTACGTCGAACTGCCGCGCGAGCGGCACCCTTACTTCATCGCGACCCAGGCCCACCCGGAGCTGAAGTCGCGCCCGACGCGCCCGCACCCGCTGTTCGCGGGCCTGGTCGCGGCGGCGGTCCGCCGGATCAAGGGCGAGGACCGGGTCGTGGAGACGACCTCCTGACCGATCGCCCGCCGTGGCATCGCTCGACGCGCCCGACCGCTCGACCCGCCCGAGCGCTCGACGACCCGGGAAGCCACCCACCCGCGTATGCGGGCGGGTGGCTTCCCGCGTTTCGCCGGCCGCTCCGATCGACGGCCGGCGGCGTCGGTGCGATCACGGTCCCGCTCGTGGCCGGCGCACGGCCGAAGACCATTAGGCTGGCCGATCGGGGCGGCGGTATTCGGCCGGCGGCCGGGTGAGAGGGAGCGCATCGTGAACGACCCGCGGATTCGGGCGAGGATCGGCGACACCCCCGAGTCGTGGCCGGTCTCGGCGAGTGAGACGCCGTTTCGGGGGCGGGTCTGGTCGATGCGCAGCGACGTGGTCGAGATGCCGGACGGCAGCAGCGCGCGGCGCGACTACCTGGACCATCCCGGCGCGGTGGGCGTGGTGGCGCTGGACGAGCGGGAGCGCATCCTGGTGCTGCGGCAGTACCGGCATCCCGTGCGGCAGAAGTTGTGGGAGATCCCGGCCGGGTTGCTGGACGTGGCCGGCGAACATCCACTGCAGGCGGCCCGGCGGGAATTGTTCGAGGAGGCGCACCACGAGGCCGCCGTCTGGAACGTGCTGGTGGACATCTACACCACACCCGGCTCCTCGGACGAGGCGATCCGGGTGTTCCTCGCGCGCGGGTTGTCCGAGTCCACCGCCGAGCGGTTCGCGGTGGAGCACGAGGAGGTCGGGATGGAGCTCGCCTGGCTGCCGGTGGACGAGGCGATCGAGCTGATCCTGGCGGGCGAGCTGCACAATCCGACACTGGTTTCGGGAGCGTTGGCGCTCGCGGCCGCGCGGGCGGGGGACGGGTTGGACGCGCTGCGGGCCGCGGACGCGCCCTGGCCTGCTCGGCCGTTCTGACCGGCCGCGCTCGGGTCCCGGGGACCCGGGATGTTTGTGCCCGCCCGCTCACCCGTCGCCTCGGGGGCGAAAGGCTGCGGATTTCGTGACTCGGGGTTGGCGAGTCGGGCCCTGTGGGCCCGTGCGTGGTCGTAATCTGCGCGATGGGTGTGGGTGAGACAGGGGGCGTCTGCGGTGGGTGTGACCGGGGAGTCCGAGGTCGCGTGCGCGTCGACCGAGGGGCTGGTTCCCGGAATGCGCGCGCCGGTCCCGGCGTTGCCCGCGATCGTGGATCAACTGCCGCCCGGCGGACCCGACTTCGTCGGGCGTACCGACGAACTCGACACCCTCTATACCTGGGTGACCGGACCCGGCGCGGCGATCCCCGCGCAACTCGCGCCGACCGACCCGGAACACCCCGGCACCACCCGCACGGTGTGGTTGCCCCGGGACCGGGTGGTCGCGATCACCGGACCGGTGGGCGTGGGGCGGACCGAGTTCGCGGTACGGCTCGCCCATCGGCTGGCCCCGCACTTCCCCGACGGGCGGCTCTACGCCCGGCTCACCGGGCCGCGCGGTGAGCTGATCCCGCCGGGCGACGTGCTGGAATCGCTGCTGTATGCGCTCGGCACGGCGAACATCCCCTCCGCGCACGAGGAGCGCATCCGGCTCTTTCGCGAGCACCTGGACGGCAAACGGTTCCTGATCCTGCTTGAGGACGTGACCGGGACGCCGCAGTTGCGACCGCTGCTGCCGGAGAGCCCGACCACGCTCGTGGTGGTCACCTCGGTGGCCCCGCTCACCGGCCTGGGGCGGGCGGCGGCGGTGCGCAGTTGTGCGCTGGACATGCTCGACCCGCGCGCCGCGGCCGAACTGCTCGGGAACCTGGCCGGGCACACCCGGGTCGCGTGCGATCCGCGGGCCGCGGACGAGTTGGCCGCGCTGTGCGACCACCACCCGGCGGCGCTGCGGATGGCGGGCGCGTGGTTGCGGGCCCGGCCGCGCTACGCGATGGCCGACGTCGGGCGGCGGTTGCGGGCCGAGCGGTTGCGGCTGCACGAGCAGGCCGGGGACGACCTGGCGGTGCGGGCGTGCTTCTCGCTGATCCATCGTGAACTGGTGCCGTCGGCCGCCCGGCTGTTGCGGCTGCTCGCGCTGGTGCCGGGGCGCGAGTTCGGCGCGGACGCCGCCGCGGCGCTGGCCGACTGCGGGCCGGACGCGGCGACGCGGTCGTTGATCGAACTGCGCGAGCTGCACCTGTTGGAGCAGGGCTCGGTACCGGGCCGCTTCCGCTTCCACGACCTGGTGCGCGGCTATGTACAAGAGCGCCTGGACGCGGAGGAGCGGCCCGGCGAGCGGCGCAACGCCCGGGTGCGGCTGCTCGACCGGTATGTGCGCCTGGCCCGCTCGGCGGAGCGGATCATCATCGGCACGGGCGGTCCGGACCCGGCCGCCGACGTGCGCTTCGACAGCGCCGACGAGGCCCGCGCGTGGTTGCGCGACGAGCGGCCCGAACTGCTGGCCGCCGCCCGGGTGGCCGCCGCGGCCGGACTGGACGCGGCGACGCGCCGGCTGGTCTCGGTGCTCACCCGGCTCCTGGACCGCCGCGCGCACTGGAGCGACGTCCGCGAACTGCACGAACTCGCGCTGACCACCGCGCGCCGGGCCGGCTCCGGCCGGCAGGAGGCGGTGGCCCTGCTCAACCTGGGCAACCTGCACGTCGCGCGCGCTGAGCTGGAGGAGGCATTGTCCTGCTACCGCGCGGCGCTGGAGGTCTCCCGCGGACTGGGCGACCCGGCCGGCGAGGGCCGGGCGATGGTCAACCTCGGCAATGCCTACGCCGACCTGGGCGACCTGCAACGGGCCGCCGACTGGTACGACCGGTCGCTGCTGCTGCGCCGCACCATCGGCGACGCGGCCGGCCAGGCGCGGGTGCTCTCCCACCTGGGCCGGCTGCACGCGCGGATGGGCCGCTTCGAACAGTCGGTGCGCGACCACCGGGCGGCGCTCGGGGTGCGTCGGCGAATCGGCGACCCCGCCGACATCGGCCGGGTGCTGGCCGACATCGCCGCCGTGCTGGGCGAGGCGGGTCGGGTGCCGGAGGCGCTGACGGTGTACCGCGACGCGATGGAGGCGTTCCGCGCGGCCGGCGACGAGCGGCTGGAGGCGCTGGCGCTGTTGCAGAGCGCCGAACTGGCGCTCGATTCGGGCGACGCCCGGGACGCCCGATCGCGCCGCCGGCAGGCATTGGCCCTGCTCGTGGACGCGGGCGCGCCCGAGGCCGACGAGGTTCGCCGCTTCCTGGGTGACGAGTAGACCCCTTGTGGGTACTCGCTGCTGTCCAAAGTTTTGGGCGCAACCTACGAAATAGACAAGCGGTCCCGTCCTCACTGCCACTTTGTAAGGTTGGCGGGGGGTTCCAACCGCACTAAGCTAGGGACACCACGAGGTACAGCGTGCTTTCGCATGCTCGGGCTCGCTGGTGCCCAACCCTCTGTCGACAGGACTTGATAGCCGTGAAGGTCGGTATCCCCCGCGAGGTCAAGAACCACGAGTACCGCGTGGCGATCACGCCCGCCGGCGTGCACGAGCTCGTGCGCAACGGTCACGAGGTCTTCATCGAGCACGACGCCGGCGTCGGCTCGTCCATCCCCAACGAGGAGTACGTGGCCGCGGGGGCGACCATCCTCGGTACGGCGGACGAGGTCTGGGCGACCGGCGAGCTGATCCTGAAGGTCAAGGAGCCGATCGCCTCCGAGTTCGGCCGGCTCCGCAAGGACCAGACGCTGTTCACCTACCTGCACCTCGCCGCGGGCAAGGAGTGCACCGAGGCCCTGCTCCACGCCGGGACCACGTCCATCGCCTACGAGACGGTGCAGCTGCCCAACGGCGCGCTGCCGCTGCTCGCGCCGATGTCCGAGGTGGCCGGTCGGCTCGCGCCGCAGGTCGGCTCGTACCACCTGATGGCGCAGGGCGGCGGTCGCGGCACCCTCATGGGTGGCGTCTCCGGCGTCTACGCCGCGAAGGTCGTCGTGATCGGCGCCGGTGTCTCGGGGATGAACGCCGCGGCGATCGCGCTCGGCATGCAGGCCGAGGTGCTGCTGCTTGACCGGAACATCCAGGCGCTGCGCGACGCGGACCGGATCTACCAGGGGCATCTGCAGACGGTCGCGTCGAACACGTACGAGATCGAGAAGGCCGTGCTGGACGCGGACCTGGTCATCGGCGCGGTGCTGATTCCGGGCGCGAAGGCGCCGAAGCTGATCACCAACGAGCTGGTGTCGCGGATGAAGCCGGGCTCGGTGCTGGTCGACATCGCGATCGACCAGGGCGGGTGCTTCGAGGACTCGCACGCCACGACGCACGACGACCCGGTGTACAAGGTGCACAACTCGATCTTCTACTGCGTGGCGAACATGCCGGGTGCGGTGCCGCACACGTCGACCTATGCGCTGACGAATGCGACGCTGCCGTACATCGTGCAGTTGGCGAATCGTGGGTGGCGTGAGGCGGCGAAGGCGGATCGGGCGTTGGCGCTTGGTCTGTCGACGCATGAGGGTCGGCTTACGAATGCGGCTGTGGGCGAGGCGCTTGGGATTGACGCCGTTTCGCTCGAAGAGGTCCTGGGTTCCTGACCCCTTTTCGATTGGCCTCATGCGCCGGCCGGGCTGAAGTTGGCTTGGCTGGGGCTTGAGGGCTGCGGGTTGCCTGCTTGGCCTCATGCGCCGGCCGGGCTGGGGTTGGCTTGGCCGGGCTTGGGGGCTGCGGGTTGCCTGCTTGGCCTCATGCGCCGGCCGGGCTGAAGTTGGCTTGGCTGGGGCTTGAGGGCTGCGGTTTACCTGCTTGGCCTCAAACGCCGGCCGGGCTGAGTGGCCTCATGCGCCGGCCGGGCTGAAGTTGGCTTGGCTGGGGCTTGAAGGCTGCGGTTTACCTGCTTGGCCTCAAGCGCCGGCCGGGCTGAGTGGCCTCACGTGGCGGCCGGGCTGAGTGGTCTTGAGTGCCGGCAGGGCTTCGGGTTGGTTGGTCTCTGGTTGAGGCCGTGCGCATGCCGTACACCCCCAATGACGTGGGTGTGCGGCATGTGGTGTTTTGGGCGTCAGAATTGGGGGCGTGGAGACTGTTGTTGAGGAGTATTTGGGGGATTTGGGGCTTCGGCGTGGGTTGGCCCGCAATACGTTGGGTGCTTATCGGCGGGATCTTGGGCGGTACCTCCTCTATTTGCGCGGGCTTGGGATTGAGGGGTTGGGCGGGGTTCGGGCCGCGGATGTGCGGGGGTTTGGTGGGGCCTTGCGGGATGAGGGGTTGGCGCCGGCTTCCGTGGCGCGGGCGCTTGTGGCTGTGCGCGGGGTTCATGCGTTCGCGGTGAGTGTCGGGTTGGTTGCCGTGGATGTGGCGAGTGGGGTTGCGGCGCCGGATCCGGTGGTTTCGGGGCGGCGGCTTGGGGATGTGCTGTCGGTGGAGGCGGTGGAGGCGTTGTTTGCGGCGGCCTCGGCTGCCTCCGGGGTGTTCGGGCTTCGGGATCGGGCCCTGGTCGAGGTGTTGTACGGGTGCGGGGCTCGGGTGTCGGAGGCGGTGGGGGTGGACCTCGGCGATGTCGATTTGGCGGCCGGGACGATCGGGCTTCGCGGTTCGGGTGGGCGGCGGCGGGTCGTGCCGTTGGGGGCGGGCGCCCTGGCGGCGCTCGATGTGTACTTGATGCGGGCGCGCCCGGAGCTGGCCGCTTCGGGATCCGGTGGTGCCGCCGTCTTTCTCAACGCGCGAGGCGGCCGGCTGTCACGGCAGAGCGGATGGGCCGTGCTTGTCGACGCCGCCGGCCGCAGTGCTCCGGAGCGGGGCATCTCCCCACGTACACTTCGGAGTTCGTTCGCCACACATTTGCTCGACGGTGGGGCCGATGTCCGGGTCGTCCAGGAACTCCTGGGTCATTCCTCGGTGTCCACGACCCGAGTCTACGTGCGCCAAACCCCCGACGAACCACGTCAGATGTACTGAGGATCCCACCCTCGGGCGCTTGACTGGATCACCTCACATGTTGCATGCGTCGGGCGGTTCGCCTTGCTGCGACCGTCCGCAACGCCATAGAGTCGCGATCCGTCGGCAAGGACTCAGGCTGACGAAGCAAGAAATGACCTGGTCGGCAAGGAGGTAAGACGACTTGTGAACGAGTCGACATTTGCTCCCGGGGGTGCCCAGCCAGGGGCGGCGCCGGGCCGTGCAGCGCCGACTACCTCTTCCTACGGGCCCGCCGACGGCCCGCAGGACCAGCAGGGGACGCGCACGGACGCCGCCGTCCAGGCGGGCCACACCGCCCCGGCCGGCCAGGCCGGGCCCGACGGGCTCGATGGCCCGGACGCGCACGAGTACGCCTACGATATGTACTACTACGACGACGAGTTGCGCTACGCCGAGGAACTGCGTGGCGGACCGTTCGACCCCGACGCGGACTACGAACCGGATCCGGAATACGCCGCGACCCTCGCTCCCGACGCCGCCACGCAGCGGCGCGAGCGGGTCGGCCCGACCGGCCGCGCCCTTCCCTACTTCCCGATCCCGGCGCCGGTGAGCGAACACGGGCCGGCGAAGATCATCGCGATGTGCAACCAGAAGGGCGGCGTCGGCAAGACCACGTCGACCATCAACCTGGGTGCCGCGCTGGCGGAATACGGCCGCCGGGTCCTGCTCGTGGACTTCGACCCCCAGGGCGCGCTTTCGGTGGGCCTGGGCGTCAACCCCATGGAGCTCGAACTCACGGTCTACAACCTGCTGATGGAAAGTCATCTCAGCGCGGACGACGTGCTGCTGAAGACGATCATCCCCGGCATGGACCTGTTGCCCAGCAACATCGACTTGTCGGCCGCCGAGGTGCAACTGGTCACCGAGGTCGCCCGGGAGACCACACTCTCGCGCGCGATCCGGCCGCTGGTCAACGACTACGACTACATCATCATCGACTGCCAGCCCTCTCTCGGTCTGCTCACGGTCAACGCGCTCACCGCGGCGAACAGCGTCATCGTGCCGCTGGAGTGCGAGTTCTTCGCGCTGCGCGGCGTGGCGCTGCTGACCGAGACGATCGAGAAGGTGCACGAGCGGCTGAACCCCGACCTCGTGCTCGACGGCATCCTGGCGACGATGTACGACGTCCGCACCGTGCACGGCCGCGAGGTCCTGGCCCGGGTCACCGAGGCGTTCGGCGACCAGGTCTTCCACACGGTGATCGGACGCACCGTCAGGTTCCCCGAGACCACCGTCGCGGGCGAACCGATCACCACCTACGCCTCCAACTCGGTGGGCGCCGCCGCCTACCGTCAGCTCGCCAGGGAGGTGCTCGCCCGGTGTCGCGCCGAGTGAGTCTCCCGGGTGCCGACGAGCTGTTCCGCACCACCGGCGGCGCGATGTTGCGACAGCAGCAGAACGCCGGCGGCGACGCGGGAGAGCAGCGCGGCACCGTACCCGCGCAGGTTCCACCGGTCGGGGCCACGCCCGACAGCACCGAGCGACACGAGTCGTCCGGTGCGGACGGCGGATCCGGCGAGGCCGAACAGCACGCCGTACAACATCCCGTGCCCGGTCGCCGCGAGGCGCCCACGCCGTCGGGGGCGTCGTCGATGTCCGCCGCCGCCGCGGGGGTCGACCCGAACGCGCGTCCGGCCCATCGGCGCACCCGTGCGCAGCGCCGCCCGAGCGGGCGCGAGCGACACGACGAGAAGATCACCGTCTACGTCTCCGCCGAGGAACTGATGGACCTCGAACACGCGCGGCTGAGCCTGCGCGGCGACTACGGCCTGGCCGTGGACCGCGGGCGGATAGTGCGCGAGGCGGTCGCGGTGGTCCTGGCCGACCTGGAGGCGCGCGGCGAGGCGAGTATCCTCGTCCGCCGGCTGCGTGGCTCTTAAGCGACAAACCCGATTCGAGCGGTTGCCCGCTCGGTGAAGTCTCGACGGACCCGCCGGTCCCCTGAGTGGCCCAATTCGGACCACCGCCCGGCGGGTCCGTGCCGTTTCCCGCAGTCGCGGCCCGCACCATTGAGCGCACGATGTCCGACACCCACGGTTCCGCCCGCCCCCGACGCGCGCTCGGGCGCGGCCCGGGCCGGCCCGCCGCTCCGGTCGGGCCGGACGGGTCGCCGCCGCCGACGTCCGCCGCCGGGGCCGGATCCGGACCCGGACCCGCCGATCCCGGGGCCGGGCCCGCCCCGGTCCGCGTCCCCGCGCCCGCCCCGCCCGCCGAGGCGCCGGTTCCGGTTCCGGTTCCGGACGACGGCACCGGCTTCCGGGTCAGCCTGGACAACTTCGAGGGCCCGTTCGACCTGCTCCTCGGCCTGATCGCCAAGCACAAGCTGGACGTCACCGAGGTGGCGCTGTCCCGGGTCACCGACGAGTTCATCGCGCACATCCGGGCCCAGGGACCGGACTGGGACCTCGGCCAGGCCACCGAGTTCCTGCTGGTCGCGGCCACCCTGCTCGACCTCAAGACGGCCCGGCTGCTGCCCGCCGCCGAGGTCGAGGACGCGGAGGACCTGGCCCTGCTCGAAGCCCGGGACATCCTGTTCGCCCGGCTGCTCCAATACCGGGCGTACAAGCAGATCGCCGGCATCCTGGCGGACCGGTGGGCCGAGGAGTCCCGCCGGTATCCGCGCGACGTGCCGCTGGAGCCGCGCTACCAGGGGCTGCTGCCCGAGGTGGTGATCACCACCGATCTGGAGCGGTTCGCCCGGATGGCGGCCAAGGCGATGACGCCGAAGGCGCCGAAGGTGGTGTCCATCGAGCACATCCACGCACAGCGGGTGAGCGTGCGCGAGCAGGCGGCGATAGTGGTCGAGCGGCTGCGCCGGATGGGCAGCGCGACCTTCGCCGAACTGGCCGCGGACGCGCCGGACACGCTGCACGTGGTGGCCCGGTTCCTGGTCCTGCTCGAACTCTTCCGCGAGTTGGCCGTGGGGTTCGACCAGGTCGAGGCGCTGGGGGAGCTGACCGTGAAGTGGATCGCGGGCGCCGGCGAGGACGTGGCGGTGAGCGCGGAGTTCGACGAATTCGACACCGTGGTGCGGGACGCGGACGAGGAGGAGGGCACGTGAACGACGACGGCCACCGGCGCGAACCGGGACTCGAACCCGGGGGCGAACCCTTGGTCGACTCCCGGATCGGACCCGGAGTGGAACCCGAGGCCGCCCCCGAGCACGACCCGCCGCCGGCGCCCGTCGAGGCCGCGGTGCCCGCTCCCCGGGCCGCGCGCGCCAAGACCCCGCCCCCCACCCTCCCGGTGTCCGACAGTCCGCTCCCGGCGGCCCTGGAGGCCGTCCTGATGGTGGTCCAGGAGCCGGTGTCCGAACACCTGCTCGCCGAGGTGCTGGAACACCCCCTGCCCGAGGTGGTCGCCACGCTGCGCACGCTGGCCCTGGAGTACACCGCCCAGGGGCGCGGCTTCGACCTGCGCGAGGTGGCCGGCGGCTGGCGCTTCTACAGCCGTCCCGAGCACGCCGCCGCGGTCGAGCGCTTCGTCCTGGACGGGCAGCAGTCCCGGCTCACCCAGGCCGCGCTGGAGACGCTGGCCGTGGTCGCCTACCGCCAGCCGGTCAGCCGCGGCCGGATCGCCGCGGTGCGGGGGGTCAACTGCGACGGGGTGATGCGCACGCTGCTGGCGCGCGGGCTGGTCGAGGAGTACGGGGTCGAGTACGAGACCCAGGCCACGCTGTACCGCACCACCGAATACTTTCTGGAGCGGATGGGCCTGCGGTCGCTGGACGAGTTGCCGGAATTGGCCCCCTTCCTGCCCGAGATCGAGGCCCTGGAGGCCGAGGGCGGGGCCAGTCCGGAGCTGCTGCCGACCCGCGCGTCGTACCCGCTTGCGCGGAGCGGGGATACTGGGAGGGATACCGGGGCGGTGCACACCGATCCCGACGACGGCGAGACGACTACGGAAGATTGATGGCACCCACCAACAGGCAAGGCTCCGGCGGCAACGACCGAGGCAAGGAACGCTCGGTGAACAAGCGCGGGGGCACCGGGCGCGGCAGCAACACTCCGCAGCCCCGGCGGGTCGCCGACGACAACCGTCGCGGCGGCGCGGGTGGGCAGCCGAAGTCGGGCGCCGCGGGCGGCAAGGACCGCCGTCCCTCGGCGAGCACCGGTCGCCCCGACCGCCGGCCCACCACGATGCGCAACACCGAGCGCAACGAGCGGGAGAAGCAGGAGGGCGTGCGGCTGCAGAAGGTGATGGCCGACGCGGGCATCGGCAGCCGCCGGCACTGCGAGAACCTGATCGACGCGGGCCGGGTCCAGGTCAACGACGAGCGGGTCACCGAGCAGGGCATGCGCGTCGACCCGGACACGGTGGAGATCAAGGTCGACGGGATGCGCATCCCGACCCGCCCCGCCGAGACCTACATCGCGTTCAACAAGCCGACCGGCGTGGTCTCCACCATGTACGACCCGGACGGCCGGTTCACCCTCGCCGACTACATCACCGAGTTCGAGCAGCGCCTGTTCCACGTCGGCCGGCTGGACACCGAGACCGAGGGCCTGATCCTGCTCACCAACCACGGCGAGCTGTCCAACCGGCTCACCCACCCCCGCTACGAGGTGCGCAAGACCTACCTCGCCTCGATCCAGGGCCCGATCCCGCGCGACCTGGGCAAGCGGCTCAAGGACGGGGTCGAACTGGAGGACGGCGTCGCGCGCGCCGACAGCTTCCGGATCGTGGACAGCGTCGGCAACAACTACCTCGTCGAGGTGGTCCTGCACGAGGGCCGCAAGCACATCGTCCGGCGCATGCTGGCCGAACTGGGCTTCCCCGTCGAGCGCCTGGTGCGCACGCAGTTCGGCC
Source organism: Embleya australiensis (assembly GCF_051903075.1). NCBI lineage: Bacteria > Bacillati > Actinomycetota > Actinomycetes > Kitasatosporales > Streptomycetaceae > Embleya > Embleya australiensis. The sequence goes on along the minus strand of NZ_CP182422.1, from coordinate 1,794,085 downwards.
CGATCCAGCTCGGCGACCAAAAGCCCGGCCGCACCCGCCGGTTGTCCAACGACGAGATCGGGCTGTTGTTCCGCCAGGTCGACCTGTAGCAGGCGCCATCGGCACGGGCAGCCAACTGCCCTGACGGCCGCGGCAGTTCCACTTCCGGGTGGAACCGCTGCGGCCGTTGTTCGTATCTGGCCGATTCGGTTCCGCCGGACGGTGGGATGGTGCATCGTGGAAGCCCGCACGGGGGTCTGGCGCGTGTCCGAAGACACGCGCTGGGGATGGTGGCCGATAACGGTTCGGAACCGGGCGTGTTCCAGTGATCGCGAACGGTGCCCGCGACCCCCCGCACAGCTGCTAGAACGTTGCCGAACACCCGAGGTGTGCCCCGCGCACGGCGGGGCCGACAGCAGGGGGGACGCCACAGTGGTGCTGCCTGTCCGCCGGGGAGCGCCGCGGCCGGCGCCCTCCACACGGCGTTCACGACGGTCGGCCGGAGCGATCGTGCTCGGCGCGCTCGCCCTCGCGCTCCTGCCCGGCGCCGCCCGCGCCGCCGACCCGCCGGGGGGAGATCCCAACCTCAAGGTCGCGCCGATCTCCTACGTGGTCCTGGTCGACGAATCCGGCAGTCTCAAGGGCCCCGACCTCGATCGGGAGAAGGACGCCGCCGGCCTCGCCGCGATCGGCGAACTCTCGCCCGACTCCCGGGTGGGCATGGTCGGCTTCGGCAGCGGCGCCGGATCCAAGCCCGCGGTGGACGTGGTCTGCCCGATGATCCCGGTGTCCGACCCGGCCGCGGCCGGGTGCGCCGGCAAACTGCGCCCGCGCACCGACCAGGAGGGCAACAACACCGACATCCCGGCCGCGATCAAGCAGGGCGTGAGCATGCTCCGCTCCGCGCCGGCCGGGCAGCCCAAGGTCTTGTTCATCACCACCGACGGCGCGATGTCCGTGCAGCCGAACGAGGGCTACGGCGCCGACGCCGCGCGGATCCCGGGCGAGTTGGACAAGGCGCTGACCAGTGCGCTGGCCGAGGCCAAGGCGGCGGGCGTACAGATCTGGCCACTGGGCTTCGGCGCCGGGATCGACACCGCGCAGTTGAACCGGATCGCGGGCGGCGGGGCGCCGTCGTTCTGCTCGGCCCGCCCCGAGGACGCGCCGAAGGCGTCGGTGATCAAGGACTCGGGCGAGGTCGTCCAGACGCTGCGCAAGGCGTTCGGCAGCGCGCGCTGCGCCGGGGTGACCCAGACCGCCTCGACCGACGTCGACGGCGAGGCCGATCTGGAGGTGACGATCCCCGCGATCGCCACCGACGTGGTCATCCAGGTGCAGAAGGCCAACCCGGACATCGACGCCACCTTCTTCGACCCCGACGGCAAGCAGGTCGACGCCGCGCCCGGCACCGAGCGGCGCGGACAGGGTTCGCGGACCGAGACGTTGCGGGTGTCCGACCCGATCGCCGGCAAGTGGCGGATCCACCTCAAGGCGCGCGCCGGCGCGTCCGGGCCGGTCAGCGCGGCGGCGTTGTGGCAGGGCGTGGTCAAGTCCTACGTGCAGCTCAACCCGCCGCAGCCGAGCGTGGGCGAGTCGGTCCGGTTCAGCGTCTTCCTCCAGACCCGGGAGAAGAACCTCACCGATCCCGCCGCGCTCAAGGGCGTCACGGTGGCCGGGCACGTCGAGGGGGCCGGCCTCAAGGCCGACATCCCGCTCAAGGCCGGTGACAAGGGCGAGTTCTACAGCGACTACCGCATCCCCGGCGGCACCACCGGCGATGTGCGCTTCACCGGCACCATCACCGCGCCCGGCGTGACCGGCGCCCAGGAGGTCAAGACGGTCACCCTGGGCCAGGGCCCGGCGGCCGTGGGCGTCGAACTCAAATGGGGCGACACCACCATCGAACCCGGTGGTAGCGTCGCCGGCACCGTGCAGTGGAAGGTCACCGACGGCAAGCCGCACACCCTGCGGGTGGTCGCCGACTTCCCGCCGAACGTCGGCATGCGGATCACCGGCGGCGAGCAGCGGGTGAGCGCCGGCTCCGATTCGTTCGGCTTCAAGCTGACCTTCGGCGACAACATCGCCAAGGGCGACCACACCGGCCGGGTCCGGGTGGTGGACACCAGTGACGGCGACAAGGTCCTCGCCGACACCACGCGCACCATCACGGTCGAGCCGCCGCCCGGCTTTTGGGACCGGTATCTGTGGTTGGTGATCGGGGCCGTCGTGCTGATCGCGCTGCTGCTCGGCCTGCTCGGCTACCTCGCCAAGCGGCGCGGGCGGGCCCGGCGGATCGGGCCGATCGTGCTGCGCCTGTACCGCGACGGGCAGCAGATCGGGGTGGAGACCCGGCCGCTGGACGAGCGCGCCGAGGCGATGTGGTTCAAGCTCGACACCACCGCCTTCCCGCCGCAGTTGATCCCGCTGTACCAGCACGAACCCGGAACCGCGTGGACCGTGCGGCGGACCGCCGCGACCGGCACCCTGGACGTGGAGACCCCGCTCGGCACACGTCTGCAGTTGGACATGGGCCGCCCCACCGAGATCGAACCCGGACTGGCGCTCGGCTTCGCCGACGAGCGGGTTCAGGCCGGGCCGGCCGACGGGGCGGGCGGTCCCGCCGATCCGTACGGCGGCGGGGGTTCCGCCGATCCCTACGGCTACGGCTCGGCCGCGCCCGCGGCCGCGCCGCCGCGACCGTACGGCGGCGAGGGGGCCTACGGCGCGGAACGGCCGTACAACCCCTACGGCCCGTACGGTTCGGGACCGGCCGCGGAGCCCGGCTCGGGTTCCGGGGCGAACCCGGACCCCGACGACACCACGTTCGGCTACGGACCACCGCGTTAGTCCCCGGCGCGGGGTCGAAGGCACCTGAACTCGCACGTCACGCACTTTTCGAGGAGGGCCCGTGGCAGCGCAAGGCCGCAGGGGCATGTCCATCCACCAGTCGATGCTGTTCGTGGGCCTGGGCGGTACCGGATGTCTGATCGGAGCCGAACTCGAGCGACGGCTGCGCGAGGAGTTGTGCGGTGCGGACGGCACGGGGCTGATGCAGCGGCTCGGTGGCCAACTCGCCCCGTACCAACTGCCCAACTGCATCCAGTTCGTCTACGCCGACCTGAACGAGAACGAGTTGCAGCGCCAGCGGTTGCGCGCCGCGCCGCCCGCGCATCGGGCCGCCGCCGACCGCAACGCGCACCTGACCACACAGCTCGTGCCGCCGCTGAACACCTATCCTGAGGTGGCCCGTTCGCTGCGGATCAACGCGGCGGAGGAGACCATCCCCTGGCTGCCCGCCCGCGAGGGCGAGCCCCGGGTGACCCCGCTGCGGCGCGGCGCCGGGCAGTTGCCCACCGTCGGGCGCGCCGCCCTGTTCGAGACCTTCCGGCACGGACTCGCTCCCGCGATGGACCCGTTGCGCCGTGCGGTCGGGCTGATCAGCAACGGCAACGACCACCTGATGGCGCTCAGCGGCAGCCAGAACAACCGCAACACCTGCGACGTGTTCGTCGCCTTCTCCATCGCCGGCGGCACCGGGTGCGGGATCTTCTACGACTACCTGCACCTGATCGGCGAGGCGTTCTCGCAGGGCTACGACGGGATCAAGATCTACCCGCTGGTGCTGATGCCGTCCGCGTTCGACGAGGAGCGCGGGGGCGGGCGGCCCGCCGTGCTCAACGCCGGACGTGCGCTGCTCGACCTGTTCCAGCTCGTCGACGACCAGAACGGGCAGTACGCGCAGGAGGAGTTGGACACCGGCCTGGGCGCGCCGGCGGGCAACCTCGCGGTGCGCTACCCCGGTCTTGAGTCGACCCGGCTCAAGGCCGGCACCGTACAGACCGGCTTCCTGTTCAGCCGCACCAGCGGCATCGAGCGCGAGGACCTGCACCGCTCGGTGGTCTCGCTGGTGATGTCGCTGATCGGGACCGGACTCAACGCCGGCGGCCCGGAGTTGGAGAACGCGGTCGTCCAGGGCGACCTGTACCAGTCGTTCGCGGACAGCTTCATCAACGAGGGTGTGCGGCGCGAGGTGCCCGCGCCCAGCGGGATCGGCGCCTGCGGGGTCTCCACCAGCCTGGTCGCGTCGATGACCGTGCCGGTGGACGAACTCGCCGACATCGTGGCCGGTCGCCTCCTCGCCCAGGCGGTGCGCGATCTGACCTCGGACGTGCGGGTGTCCGCCGAGGCCAACCTGGAGCAGATCAAGTCGTTCATGTCGGTGGCGGGCCTGAGCGAACTGTGGTTGTGCGCACCGCCGCACGTCGCCGACCCCGCGCCGGCCAAGGGCGCCGCGGGCATCATGCAGGCGCTCAACGCCCGAACCCGGGCGATGGAACAGGCGTTGCGTCAGCAGGAGGCGCAACTGCGCACGCATACCGCGCAGTTGGCCGAGGAGTTCAACCACGCTCGCGGAATCCGCCAACTCCTGGCCGAAGGCGACCTGTTCCGGGCCCGCCGGGTGCTCTTCGGCGACCGGCGGCTCTACCACGACGCGGATCGGCCCGGGGTCGCCGGTCTGCTCGCGCACTGCAGTACCGAGCCCACCCCGCCGCCCGGGATCACCGTCAACGCGCCGCACATACCGGCGATCAAGGACCGCGCGGGCGGGGTGGTCAAGGCCAAGTGGGGCGACCCCGAGGTGCAGCGCGCGCTGGCCGCCCAGCAGCGCTGGTTCGAGTGGCGCTCGCGCCGCAACTGGCATGCCCAGTGGGGCGCTCAGGCCGAGGTGTGGGACCGCAAGATGGTCTACCTGCGGCATGTCGTGGACGGTCTCGCCCAGGCGTTCAACGATCACCGCGACACCGAGGAGGCCAACTTCTCCCGGGCCACCCGCGAGTTGTACCGACAGCGCTCCGGCGTGTCCTACCTGCTGCCGCCGCAGGGCAACCTGGAGTCGTTCTACCGCCAGGTGTTGCGCCGCTTCGTGGACCGCGAACGGCTGCCCGAGACGTCCGGCGCCGCGCAGATCGTCGGCAAGCTCCTCGGCACGGGCATCTGGCAACGCGCCTACGAGATGGGCGAGGAGCGCGAGGGCGGCCCGGCCGCGGTCACCTACGTGCGCGACCAGATCAAGCAACAGGTCAAGACCCTGTTCGTACAGGCCGGCGAGCTGAACGCGCAGCCGCTGCTGCCGCCGGTGCGCGACCTGCTCACCCGCGCCGCCACCAAGCGCGGCGCCTCGGTGGGCGAGGGGGACCTGGAACAGTTCGTGCAAAAGCTCGCGGGCATGTTGCCCAACGGCTTCTCGCCCGAGGGCAGCGGCGAACTCAAGGTGCTGATCGCGCACCCCGGCACCGCGCACGACGCGGACGTGCGGCAATACCTGGAACGCTTGCTCAACATCCCCAACGAGCCGTCCCGCAAGATCGAGTTCCGCGCGGTCGAGCAGGAGTCGATCGTGGTGGTGCTCTTCCGCAGCGCGATGAGCCTGACCGAGGTGCCCGAGGTGCGCCAGGTGCTCGCGCAGTGGTCGCGCTCGCTGGACCGGCAGGACCCGGTCGACTTCCTCAAGTGGCGGCAGCGGCTCGGCTTCACCTACGACTGGCTGGCCACCACCGAGGGCCACCGGGCCTACATCCTGCACCGGTTGTTGTGCGCGATGTGGAACGGCCAGGTCGAGGTGGCGCGCGGGGACCGGTCCTCGCCCGAAGTGGTCGACATCCGGCTGCCGCACGGGTCGACGGTGATGAAGCTGCCGCTGCGCCCGTTCGACCGGGCCTCCTCGTGGGGCAGCCTGCTGCGCGCCTACGAGGAGTGGACGCTGACCGACGACGCGTCGGTACGGCGGGAGTTCGCCAAGCAGCTGATGCTCACCTACCCCGAGGGGCTGGGCTCGCGGGTACGCGAACCGGCGCCGCTGTACCGGCACTTCGTGCACGAGGTGGCCCCGCGCCAGGTACGCACGCTGCACGAACTGCGCGACCGGCTGCCCGAGCGCAGCCGGGGCTGGGCGGAGGAGTTGCTGCGGTTGTGGGAGGTCACCCTGCCCGCCGCGCTCGACCTGTCGTTCTCGCACCAGGGCGCCAACCGGGACTCGTTGCGCGAGCTGGAGTATCGGGACGAGGAGGACGGGGGCTACCCGGGCGCGGGGTACGACGACGCGCGCGGGGACGGGTGGGATCGCGCGGCGGACGAGCGCGGCCGGGAGCGGGACCGCCGGCGGGACGAGCGCGACGACGCGTGGGACCGCGAGGCGGACGAGCGGGCTCGGGAGCGGAAACGCGAACGGGACCGGGACCGGGACGAGCGTGGTGCGGAGTGGGAGCGGCGCGGGCCCGAGCGGGTGCGGGACGAGCGGGATTCGTGGGACGAGCGGAACGCGCGGGATGTGCGGGAGGGGCGCGGTCTCCGGGATCGGCGGGACCGGCCGGACGAGCCCGATGCGCGGGACGTGCGTGATGTGGGTCCTCGTGACGAGCGTGATCCGCGCGATGTTCGGGACGTGCGCGAGGCACGCGAGGTGCGGGACGAGCGGGACCGGGTGCGCGAGGACCGGGAGCGGGAGCGGCGCGAGGCGCGTCGACCCCGGGAGGATCGTGCGGACCTGCGGGAGCAGGAGCGCGAGCGGCGGCCCCTTCGGGAGCCGGGTGGGCCGGTGTTCGAGAAGGAGGACCGGGAGCGGCGGGACGTACCGGAGCCGCGCGGCCGGGACGCGTGGCGCGATGTGGACTCGCCCGAGGCGACCCGACCGAGCCTGGACAAGCCGGCGCCGCGGCGCGACGACCGGGACGACCGCGATGCCTCGGAGCGCCGCGCGCGGACCGAGCGGGACGAACCCTACGACCCGTATCCGCCGGCGCTGCCGCGCGCCGATCGGGACGCGCGCGGAGCCCGGGGCGCGTACGACCCGCACGCCGCGCGGGATCCGTACGACCCGCACGACCGGCCCGGCCCGGACGAGCCGGATCCGGACACGATCCGCCTCGACGGCCTCGACCGCACCCGGCGGCTCGACCCGCCCGAGGACCACGACGAGCGCGAACTGCCCGGGGGTGGCTGGTGACCGACACCGCCCTTCCGGGCGCGGGCGTCCCGCGCCCGCTGGTGATCGTGGTCGACCTGCGCACCGAGTACGACACGGTGATGGCGGCCCGGACCTTCGCCGACGTGCAGACCGCCTACGCGCGCACCCGGGTGCCCGCCGGGACTCGCAACGTGGACGCCGACCGGGTGCTCGTGCTCGACTCCGTCGACGAGTTGGTGGCGCACCGGCACGCGTACGAGCGGATCTTCGCCGGCATGTACAGCAAGGTCGTGTGCGTCGCGGTCGGCGCGCCCGTGGACGGCTCGATCGTGCTGCGCCGGCCCGGCCAGCTCGCCGGCAGCGATGCGGCCACGTTGTGGGTCGGCGACGTCCGGGGCACCGAGTGGGCACCGGGGCGGGCACCCGGCGTGGTGCTCACCCCCGACGACGCGGACGCGCTCGCGCCGCTGGTCGACGTGCTGAGCCAGCCCGAGGTGTTCGACCAGGTGCTCGCCGGGGTGACCGAGATGCCCCGCTCGATCGCCGCCCCGGGGATGAACGTGTTCGTGCACCGGATCCGGGACGACGCGGTACGGCGGGCCCGGATCCGCGCCGTGCAGCGGCTGGCCGGCGCCGAGGGCGGGGTCGACGAACCCTGGCCGGAGCCGCTGGCGGCGCTGGCCGACGAGCAGGGCGCCGGGCTGGTCACCACCACCGGCGGGGTGCGCGAGTGTGTGCGTCCGGACGGTGCGCTCGGGGTGCGATGGGCGCATGCCGAGCAGGGGTTCAAGCGGGCCCAGCAGCGGCTGACCGTGCTGGCCGCGCCGGTCGCGCTCTACGGCTCGGCCGGGCGCGGCAGGCGCTCGATCGACGGCGAGATCGCCGACGCGGCGACCGTGCTGCGCGACTACCGGGACCTGGTCCGGCAGACCGTGGGCCGGGGCGCGGCCGGATTCGACGCGGACGGGCGGGCCTGGCTGGACCAGGTCGGCGTGGTCATCCCGGAGCCGCCCGGGCTCGGCGCGAACTCGGTGGCCGCGGCCCTGTACACCCGTACCGCCGCCGCGTTCGACCGCCCCGAGGGACTGCGCGGGCTGGCCGAACGGCTGCGCGAACTCGCCGACCGGATCACCCCCGGGGCCGGCGCCGCCCGGGCCCACGAGGTGGACCAGAGCTGCTCGGACGGCTTTTTGACCCGCTACCTGAGCCCGGCCGCGTTCCCGCTCGGCCCGGCCCATGTCGGCGTGGTCGGCGGCCTGCTGCTCGGCGCGTTCCTGACCGCCCTGTGGCCCGCCTTCGGCGTGGTCGGCGCGGGGCTCGCGGTGGTGCTCGCGCTGCTCGGGTCGATCCTGATCACCGCCCGGCGCCCGGACCGCGAGGGCCGGGCCGTGCTGCCGCCCGAGGCGCTGCCGATGATCGTCGTCACCGGCCTGGTGGCGCTGGTCGGCGCGGTCTGCGGGGTGCTCGCGGGGCGGGCGTGGGATCCGCCGACCGGCGTCGGGCCGCTCGCCGTGGTGCTCGGCCTGGGCGTACTGCTCGTGCTGCCCGGCCTGGACTGGCGGTTGCGGGTGCGGCACTGGGAGCGCGTGCTCGGCCTGGGCGCGGCCACCCGCGCGCTGCACGGGCTGCACGCGCTGCTCGTGCGCACCGTGTGGAACGACTGGGCGCTGGCCGGTCCGCGCCGCGAGGCGGTGGACCGGGCCACCGTGCTGGCCGCGTTGCTGGAGGAGAGCGCCACGCTTTTGACCGACGACGCGGCCGCGCTGGAGCGGCAGTTCGCCGGCGAGCCGGCCGGACCGGATCCGGCCGCGGAGAACTTCGGCACCGGTGGCCACACGATGCCGGGCTTCCCTCCCGCGCCGTCGTATCCCGGCGGGGGAAACGTCGGCACCGGCGGCTACCCGCCGTCGGGTCGTCCGGTACCGCCGTATCCCGGCGCGGAGTCGTTCGGCACCGGCGGCCATCCGACCCCCGGCCGGCCCGCGCCGCCGTCGGGACCGCCGCCGGGCGCGAGCGGGGCGAGCCTGTACGACACCGTGCTCGGCGACCTCGTGGACGCGCTGCACGCCGCGTTCGAGCCGCTGTGGCCGCTCCTGGAGCGCGACCCGGCCGAGGCATCCCGGCGCGGCGCGGCGCCCGAACTGCGGCCCGTGCTGCGCGCGTACACCGACCACCTCGCGCACAACGGAGTGCAGGCCGCGCCGTCGTTCGGCCGGCAGGGCCAGGACCGCCCACACGTCGGCGAGGCGGTCGGCGGCGACGCGGACCGCATCGCCGAACTGCTCGGGCAGCCCGCGGCGCACTCGATGTTGCAGCTGTGCGCGAGCGATCAGCTGGTCCTGCTCGACCACGCGCCGACGCACACCGTCAGCGTGCGCTTCGCCCCGCGCGGGGTGCGTCCCGCCGTGCGCGAGGCGTTGCGCGAGCGCCGCGCCGGGCACGCGATCGAGCACGAACTGGTGTGGACCGGCGGCGGCCGGATGGCCGGTGTGCTGCGCCTGCTGCCGCTGCTGCCCGGCTCGGTGGACGACGCGCGGATCTGGGAGGAGAGCGCCGGCGGCGCCGACCGACCCGGCGCGGGTGACGACCGGTACGACGGCGGATGGGCGCCGTGAGCGGCGGCACGGGGCAGGCGGGCGAGCCGTCGGGCGAGGGCAAGCTCGGCTACACCGACCCCGAGGGCTACTCGGTGGAGCGCCGGGTCGAGTTCGGCCCGGACCGGCCGGCCCCGCCCGGGCAGCCGTTCCGGATCCGCGACGTGCGCGACGTGGAGGACGGCAGCGTCTTCGTGCAGAAGCGGCTCGGGCGGCTGGACCCGCGGCGCCGGGTGGGCGCCGAGGCGAGCCTGGAGACGGAGATCCGGGTGCTGCTGCGGCTGGTGCGCACCTTCGGCGGCGCCGGGTATCCGCGCGAGCTGGTCCGGGTGGCCGGACACGACTTCGACGGGGTCGAGCCGTTCCTGCTCCTGGAGGCGAGTCCCTGCCCGCCCGCCGAGGACGTGGTGGGCAAACTGCTCAGCGAGGAGCAGGACGCGTTTCGCCGGGCGATCTTCCGTACCGTGCGCTACCTCGAGTCGGCCGGCGTCGTGCACGGCGACCTGACCCCGAGCAGCGTGCGCTGGCAGCGCGAGCAACGCCGGCTCCAGGTGCTCGACTTCGGGCACGCGGCGCTGGCCGGCGAGCCGCGCAGCAGCCTGGGCACCGCGATGTGGGCCGCGCCGGGGCCGCTGCGCGGGCCCGGGCCGGCCGATCCGCGCGACGACGTCTGGTCGGCCGCGCAGGTCGCCTACCACGTCACCACCGGACGCCCGATCCGCCAGGGCCGTGTCCCGGTCGGCGTGGAGACCCAGGGGCTGCTGCTCGACCTGTTCCAGGGCGTGTTCGAGGCGGAGGCGGTACGCCGCCCGGGCGCCGCCGAACTGCTGCGCCGACTCGGCGAACCGGACCCGTACGTGGCGGGCCACGCCCAGTACGACCCGCTCGCCGAGGGGCGGCGCGGCTACGAGGCGGCGATGGAGCGCAAACGGCAGCGCATGCCGCTGCCCGGCCAACCGCGGCCGGCGCACCGGGCGGGCACCCCGGACCGACCCCCGCCCGTGCTGCCGCCCAGGCCCCCGGAGCCACCGGGCAGGCCCGCCGAGCCGCCGAGGACCGGCCGGTTTCGGCTCTTCGGGAAGGACCGGATGGGGTGAACGCCACGGGCCGGGTCGGACCGGGCGCATCGGATGAGTCGAACGCGACGGCAGGTGAGGTCGGCTGATGTTGCATCAGATCGTGTACCGCTGGGACCCGGACGGACTGCTCGGGCGCCGCGGCATCGTTCCGGTCGCCACCTCGCTGGGCCGCGACGAGGTGTTCGGTTGGCACACCCGCACCCAGCTGGCCGAGGCGGTCACCATGGACTACGGCGACCCCGCGTGCCCGGCGTCCAGCGTGTGTCTGCTCGACACCCCGCTCGGAGTGGCGCTGATCCGCCGGGAGTTCTCCGCCGACGCGCGCCGCCAGCGGCTGAACAACTCCGCCCACGTGCTGGTCGGTCCCCGGGACTCGATCGCGCCGTTCGACGCGCTCGCGTGGGGCTCGCTGGAGCGGCGCGCGCCCGGCGCGCTGGACCTGGACCGGGTCCCGCCGGGCTACGGCCTCAAACCGCTGCCCGACGAGCGCCTGGCCGCGGCCTTCGAGGTCGCCGCCGGCGACCTGCACGAGCAAGCCCAGCGACTGGCCGACCCGCTCGAAGTGCTCGTCGCCGCCGTGCTGCGCCGCCCCCGGGCCCGGCCGGCCCTGCTGCCGGCCGGCGCCGAGGACGCCACCGTGCTGCTGTGGGGCCTGCAACACCTGCTCACCGCACTGCTCCCGGGACCGTGGACGTTCTCCACCTTCGAGGTCGACGACGCGCTCGACGACCCCAACGGGGCGCCGCGCTTCATCGCGCTGCCCCGGGCCCCGTCCGGTCCGCCCGGCCCGCGCGTGCGGGTCGATCTGACCGGTCACGGCGAGCCGTTCGACCCGCACCGCGAACTGGCCCGGCGGATCGTCCGGCACTACGTGAGCGCCGGCTGGGCGGGCTTCCACCGGCTGCTCAACGTCCCGACCGAGGTGCACACGCTGCCCGAGGCGGACCGGGTGAACGCGATCCGGCAGCGGCTGGACGCGCTCGGCACCCGTCAGGAGGCCCGGACCACCCGACCGCGCGAGGAGCCGCCGGTGGGCCAGGCGCCCGGTCCGGTCGGCGCCCCGCCCGGGACCGCCGACCGGACCGCACCGCGCGACACCCGCGAGCCCACGCGCGGGGCGAGCGAGACCATCACCGTCGTCACCCCGTCCGCCGGCGCCCCGGCGGCCGATCCCATCGACTCGAATCGACCCGTGGTGCGCTGCCCCTTCTGCCTGGACCTGGTCCGCTGGAACGAGAACGACCTCTACGAGCGCGACGCGCGGCTGCGCTACGCACGGGTGGACCTGAGCACGGTCACCGACCCGGTCAAGCGGCACGACCGCATGATCACCACCTTCATGCGTTGCCCCAACCCCACGGGCGACGAGGAGCGCGAGCACTTCCTGCCGACCAACTACATGATCCACGAACCGCCGCTGGTGGTCGGGCTGATCGGTGACGGCCTCTCCGGCAAGACCCACCTGCTGGCCGCGATGATCGCCGAGATCGACGCGGGCGGGCTGCGCCAATACGGGGTGACACACGTGCCGGTGGACGCCGGCCACCACCAGGAATACCTGCGGGACCGGGTCGACCTGTTGCAGCGCGGACAGATGCTCGGGACCACGGTCAACCACCAGGGAAACCTCGTGCAGTTCGCCGACGCGCTGCTGCTGCGCGCCGGCGGGCGGACCCGGCCGATCGCCTTCTTCGACGTCAGTGGCGAGGACCTGGCCCGGGGCGGCCGGGAGATGCAATTCCTGGCCGCCGCCGACGCGTTCGTGTTCGTGGTGGACCCGGTGGTCGCGGTCGACCTGCCGGAGCTGCGCCGGCTGACCCGCGACGGCGAGGACACCGCGGGCCTGCGCCGGGGCGACCGCACCTTCGCCGCGGTGATGGACCGGCTGCCGCGTACGGCCGCGCTGCTCGACCAGCCGGTCGCCGTCGCGGTCACCAAGTCCGACCTGATCCGCTTCGAGCCGCCCGTGGACGCCTGGTTGGGCTCGCAGCCGCCCCGACCCGGGGTGGTGGACCCGGCGCGCACGGACGCGGAGAGCCGCGACGTGTACTCGTTCCTGTACGCGCACGACGCCGGCGCCTGGCTCAGCCCGTTCGAGGAATTCCGGCGCTGCACCATGCACTTCGTCTCGGCGACCGGCGCGCGTGAGCGGGACGGGCACTTCCCCGGCGGCATCCGGCCGCGCCGGGTTCTGGAACCGGTGGTGTCCATCCTCGCGATGTGCGGCATGCTCGATCAGGCCGACATCGAGCGGGTGGGGGTGTGAGATGGCATCGGACGGTGTGGGCGCCACAGAGGATCGACTGGACGAGATCGTCTATCGCTGGAGCTACGACCACCTCCTGGGCGGTCGCGGCATGGGTCCGGTCGCCACGTCCCTGGGTCTGAACGAACTCCGGGACTGGCACGGCGGCTTGGAGCAGCACGTCTCGATGGACCGCTCGCTGCCGGAGACCCCCGCCTGGAGCTTTTGCCGGGTACGCCTGGAGAACCGGCACGCGCTGGTGCTGCGCGAGGCCGCGGTCCACGCCGGCAACCGACCCGGAACCAGCGCACACGTCCTGGTGGACCCCGAACTCAGCGTCGGAGCCCACACGATGCTGGCCACCGCGTGGCTGCACGAGGAGCGCGGCGGCGGGCTCACGGGGTCCAGGACCCCGCTCGCCGAGGTACCCGAGAACGTACCGCTGCGCGGTACCACGATCCGCCCGGAGGCGTTCGACCCGGCCATCCGCGGGCAACTGCGCGAGCGGGCCCGGGCCCGGCCGGAACTCCTCGAGGTCGTACTCGCGGCCGTGCTGCGCGACCACCACCGCACCTTCACCCTCCATCAGCACGACGTCGGCGCGGACATGGTGCCGCTGCTGTGGGGCGTGTTCGACCTGGCGCAGCCGATCGCGCCCGGGATGTGGACCTTCTCCACCTACGAGACCAGCGACGCGGCGCTGAAGCCGCGCTTCGTCCTGGTCCCGCGCTGGCCGAACGCGCCGGAGCCGGCCAACCGGCTGCGGATCGACCCGCGCGCCGAACCGCAGCCGGGGCAGGACGTGTTCCGCGATGCCGCCGGGCTGCTGGTGCAGCTGTACTGCACGCGCCCGTGGGCCGAGGTGGATGGGCTGCTGGCCCGGATCGAGACGGCGGTCGGCGCCGACGGGGCGTCGTATCGGGAGGTCGCCGACCTGGTGCTGGCGCTCGAATCGGACGCGACCCGGCTGACCCCGGCGGTCGCCGTCGCGCCGCGGGAGAGCCGGGCGCCGGAGCCGCCGCGGGCACCGCAGGCACCGCCCGAGCCGTCCGTGCCGCCTGTGCCTCAGGCCGCTGCCGAGCGTTGGGAGAACGGCTACACGGAGACCTGGATCAACGGGAGCGAGGACGACGAGCCGGACTCCGCGGGCGAGCCCGGTGGCTACACCGAGCAGGATCGGTACGGCCGGGGCGCCGCGCCGGGATACGCGCGGCCGGGCCAATCGCCGGCCGGGGCCGGGCAGCCGGGTTCGGCGCCGCCGGGGTTCGGGCGGTCCGGGCAGGCCGACGCGTGGCGGGTGGGCGACGAGGCGAACCGGGCCGGGCCGATGCCGGCGTACCGTCCGACGGTGGGCGGCGACGCGCCGGTCCCGCCCCGCCCGGATCGGCTCGCCCCCGCGCCGGGCGCGTCCCCCCGCCCCGAGTCCGGCTCGGGCAGCCGTCCGGTGTTGCCCCCGACCGGCCCGACGGACCGCCTCGCGCGCGGTACGTGGGACCGGGGGGAGTGGGAACGTCTGGGCGCCTCCCGCAACGGCTACACCGTGCTGGGGGTGGCCGACGGGCTGCTGACCCGGAGCAACGGACACGAGACGAACGAGTTCCGCGACGTACTCACCCAGGTCGACCCCGCCTCGCTCGCGGTCGCGCTGCTGCTCGCCCGGCCGCCGCTGCTGGCCCCGGTGGTGTACCGGCTGGATCGGCTCCTGCATCCCGCCTACGGAGACGGCGGCCGGCCGGAGCGGCAGACCAGGCAGACGTATGCGACGGTGCTCGGCCGGCTGCACGAGGACATCAACACCCTCGACACCTGCGGCGCCCCGAGGGAGACGCTGTGTCGGCTGGTGGAGATGCTGGCCCGGGTCACCGTGGCCGAGGTGAAGCGGCCCAGATTCGGCGCCGACGTGCTGTCCACGCTGGCCGTCGACGTCGCGGGCACGGTCTGGGCCCTTCGGACGTCTTTGCGGGTGTGGGCGGATTATCAGAACGTGCTCGTGGACGTGCTGTGTTCCTCCCGCTATCGCGAGCCGTTTCTGCTCGAGATGGGGCGACTGACCGTGGAGAGCTTCCAGACCATGCCGCACAGGACGGGACCGTAGCCATGACGGCACGCACGGCACGCACGGCGCAGCCGGGAGGGAACCAGCCGCCGACCGGGGCCGAGGCGGACGGGTTCCGCCAGATCGTCTACCGGCGCCAGGACGACAGCCTGCTCGGCGGGCGCGGCCTGGGGCCGATCGCCTCCTCCGTGTCCCGGGACGAACTGCTGGGCTGGCACGACGAGTTGCGCGAGCATGTGGCGGTCGACGCGGAGGACCGGGGGGCGCCGGTGACCAGCGTCGCGCTGGTGCACACCGGTCGCGGCGCGGCGGTGGTCCGGCGCGAGTATGTGGTCGACGGGAACAACGCGCGCGTGTTGCTCGACCCCGGCCGCGACCTGGGCCCGCATGCCGCGCTGGTACTCACCCAGGAGGCCGTGTGGGCGGGGGAGCCCGCCCTGGAGGACATCCCGCGCGGCTACGGACTCGCGCCGCTGGCCCCGGACTTCGTGGCCGCCGCGCTGGACGGGCACGCCGAGCGGCTGCGCGGCCGGGCGCGTGAGCAGGCCTATCTGCTGGAGGTCGCGGTCGCCGCCGTGCTGCGGCATCCGGGCCGGTTCTTCTCGTTTCGGCAGGCGGACGTGGGGATCGATCCGGTGCCGATGTTGTGGGGGTTGTCCGACCTGCTGCTGTGGCTGGTGCCGGTGTCCTTCACGTTCTCCACCTTCGAGACGCTGGACCACTCGGGCAAGCCGAGGTTCGTGGTGCTGCCGCGCCGGCCGCGTGACGCGCAGCCGTGGGCGGGCCGCTACCGGTTGGTGGCGGGGGAGGAGCCCAAGGCCGGTTCGGACGTGCACGCGCACGCGGCGGCGCTGCTGGTGAGCCGGTACACCGACACCGACTGGGCGGGGATCCACCGGCTCCTGGAGGGCATGCGCGACCTGCGGCCGCTGCCGCACGAGCGGGCCGAGGAGCGGTCGCGGGAGATCTGCGCCCGGTTGGGACGGCGGGGCTCCGGTTCCGGGTCCGGGTCGGGTGCGTCGGTGGGCGCGCCGATGCCGCCCGCGCCCGCGCGTGCGCTGTCGTTCGAGCCCGCGCCGGTGTCGGTGCCCGCGCCGACGCGCGCCGCCGCGCCCGCGCCCGCGCCGGTTCGGGATCGGGGGCTGGTGACCGAGAAGGCGCTGGTGGCCGCGGCGGAGCGGGTACGGCGGGACGGCGCGGCGGCGCGGGTCGAGCGGGAGCCCCGGGTGGTGACGGTGTCCACGGCCGAGGAGGAGCCGGCGTTTCCCTACCCGGCGGAGCCGTCGGCCCCCCGGGCCGCGTCGACCGTGTCGCCGCCCCGGCCGTCGCTGCCGTACTCGGCTCCGGCCGCCGCGAGCGCGGAGCCCGCGGATGTGACCTGGTACGCCGACGACGGTGCGGTGTTCGAGGAGATCGAGGACGCCTTCACCGGGCCGTGGCCGGGCTTCGAGGAGGAGCGCGGCGAACTGCCGATACCCGCGCTGCCGCACACCGACGACGACCTCGACGCGGGCCCGGAGGCCGAGCCGCGCGCCGAGCCGGGCGCGGTCGGCGGACCCGAGAGCCCGCCGACCCCGGGCGCGCCGCCGATCAGCGCCGGGAACGCGCCGTGGAGCGTGTGGGCGGAATTCGGCATTCCGGATACCGAGGTGAACAAGATACGGCGCGCGGTCAAGCGCCTTCCGGACAAGCCGACGCTGCGCGAACGGGCACTCGGCGGCGGCGCGGCCAAGACCGAGGTCGCCACGATCGACAACATCGTCACCCTCGCGGTCGCGCTGCGGTTGGCCGACCTGCGGGTGCTGCCGGTGATCGCGGACCGGCTGACCACGCGCCTGGAACAGCGCCGCCGCCAGCTCGCCCCCGAGGCGTGGAACCCGGACGACATGCGGGCGATGCGGGAAACGGTGCTGGACGCCGAACAGTTCGGGGACCGTCTGGAGGCGGCCGGCGCGGGCGAGAAGCGCACCCGCAAGCTGCTCGAACAACTCCTCGTGGTGGTGCTGGCCCCCAAGACCGACACGAAGGGGGTGCTGCGCCAGATCGCGATCTGCGTACTCTCCGACCGCCGGGACCGGTCCCCGAACCCGCTGATCGAGGAAATCCTCCTCAACAGCCAATGGGGCGAAGACTTCCGCACCGAACTCGGCCGCCGCTGGTCCGAACAGAACCCGCCCCGCTGAAGCCTGGCGGTGACGGTGACGGTGACGGTGACGGTGACGGGGGCGGGGGAGGGGCGGCGGGGTGCGGGGTTCGGAAAAAGATTCGGTCGGTGGTGTCGAGATCGTGTGGCCGGCTTCGTCTCCGGGGTGAGCGCGACCACAATGGGCGCACCAGCACCGAGGAGAACGATCATGGCCAAGTACCTGCTGCTCAAGCACTACCGCGGCGCTCCGGCCTCGGTCAACGACGTGCCGATGGACCGTTGGACGCCGGAGGAGATCACGGCGCATGTGGGCTACATGAACGACTTCGCGGACAGTCTGAAGAAGACCGGCGAGTTCGTCGACAGTCAGGCACTGACCCCGCAGGGGGCGTGGGTCCGGTACGACGGCGAGGGGCGCCCGCCGGTCACCGACGGCCCGTTCGCCGAGACCAAGGACCTGATCGCCGGCTGGATGATCATCGACGTCGACACCTATGAGCGTGCCGTCGAGCTGGCCGGAGAACTGTCGGCCGCCCCCGGCGCGGGCGGCAAGCCGATCCACGAGTGGCTGGAGGTACGCCCGTTCATGAGCGCCTCGCAGCACACCATCGCGGAGTGACGTGACCACCGGCATGAACGAGGCGCTTCTTCGCGGCCTCACGCCGAGCGTGCTCGGGATCCTCGTCCGCCGCGGAGCCGACTTCGCGGCGGCCGAGGACGCCGTACAAGACGCGCTGGTCGAGGCGATCCGCGTCTGGCCGACCGATCCGCCGCGGGACCCGAAGGGCTGGCTGGTCACCGCGGCCTGGCGCAAGTTCCTCGACGCGACCCGCGCGGACGCGGCCCGGCGCCGGCGTGAGGACCTCGTCGACGAGGAGCCGGCGCCCGGGCCCACGCCCGCGGCGGACGACACGCTCCGGCTGTACTTCCTGTGCGCCCATCCGTCGCTGACGCCGTCCTCGGCCGTCGCGCTCACGCTGCGCGCCGTCGGCGGGCTGACCACGCGCCAGATCGCCCAGGCATACCTGGTGCCCGAGGCGACCATGGCGCAGCGCATCAGCCGGGCCAAGCGCACGGTCTCCGGCGTGCGGTTCGACCGGCCCGGCGATGTGGCCACCGTGCTGCGGGTGTTGTACCTGGTCTTCAACGAGGGGTACTCCGGCGACGTGGACCTGGCTGCCGAGGCCATCCGGCTCACCCGGCAGCTCGCCGCCGCGATCGACCACCCGGAGGTCGCGGGCCTGCTCGCGCTGATGCTGCTCCACCATGCGCGGCGCGCCGCGCGGACGGCGCCGGACGGCGGCCTGGTGCCGCTCGCCGAGCAGGACCGGGGCCGGTGGGACACCGGGATGATCGCCGAGGGCGTGGTGATCCTGCAGGCGGCGCTGGCCCGGGACCGGCTCGGCGAGTTCCAGGCGCAGGCCGCGATCGCGGCGCTGCACGCCGACGCGCCGACCGCCGAGGAGACCGACTGGGTGCAGATCGTCGAGTGGTACGACGAGCTGGTGCGCCTGACCGACAACCCCGTCGTCCGGCTCAACCGTGCGGTGGCCGTGGGCGAGGCCGACGGGCCGCGGGCCGGGCTGGCGGTCCTCGCGACGCTGGACGACTCGCTGCCGCGCCACACGGCGGTGGCGGCGTACCTCCACGAACGCGACGGTGACGCGACGACGGCGGCCCGCCTGTACGCCGAGGCGGCCCACCAGGCCGGCAACCTCGCCGAACGCAACCACCTGGCCCGCCAGGCCGCGCGCCTCCACGCCGGTCGCTGACCGCGGAGCGGGTGCGGGCGCGGCGCGGCCGGTCCTCAGGCGCCGGACGGGCTGTCGGCTCGCCTGTTGTGCGATGCCGGACCGGTAGCGTGCCGGCCGGCCTGCGGCCCGCCGGTCCTCAAGCGCCGGACGGGCTGGGTTTTGTGGTCCGGGCGTTTTCGGTCCGGCTCCGGCCGGGTTGGGTTGGGTTCGGCCTTCGGCCGGGTGTCCTCAAGCGCCGGACGGGCTGGGGTGTCGGCTCGCCTGTTGTGCGATGCCGGACCGGCAGCGTGCCGGCCGGCCTGCGGCCCGCCGGTCCTCAAGCGCCGGACGGGCTGGGATTTGTGGGCCGAGCGTTCTTGGTTTGGCCCCGGCTGGGTTGGGTTCGGTTCGGGCTTTGGTCGGGTGTCCTCGGGTGTCGGACGGGCTGGGATTTGTGGGCCGGGTGTTTTTGGTTCGGTTCCGGGCGGGTTTGGTTTGTGGGCCGGTTTCGTTGGGGGTGCTTTGGGTGGGTCAGCGTTGTACGGTCCAGCCGCTGTTGCGTAGGGCTTGGGTGAGGGTCTCGGCGTGTTGGGGGGCTACCTGGAGTTCGGCCAGGCCGGCCGGGCGGCCCTGGGCGTGGTCGATGCGGATGTCTTCGATGTTGACCTCTGCGCGGCCGACGTCGGCGAACAGGCGGGCCAGCTCGCCCGGGCGGTCGGGGATTACCACCGGGATCGCCTCGTACACGGCGGCTGGTTCGCCGTGCTTGCCCGGGATTCGTGCGTGGCCGGCGTTGCCGCGCCGCAGCAGGGCCTCGATGCCTCGCGTGCCCGCCTCGCGCTTGGCCGCGTCCTCGGCCGCCAGCGACCGCAACGCGCCCACCACGGCGTCCAGATCCCCGGCGAGGCCCGCCAGCACATCGGCCACCGCGTCGGCGTTGGCGCCCAGGATGTCGATCCACAGCCGCGGGTCGGAGCCCGCGATCCGGGTCACGTCCCGCACTCCCTGCCCCGCGAGCCGGGTGTCGGTGTCCTGCGCGTGTTCCAGCCGCGCCGCCATCAGCGCGGACACCAGGTGCGGCGCGTGCGACACCAGCGCCACCGCGTGGTCGTGGTCGCGCGGCTTCATCACCACCGGCACGCCGCGACACAGCGACACCATCTCCAGCGCCCGGTTGAGCGTCTCGGTGTCGGTCTCCCGCGAGGGCGTGAGCACCCACGGCCGGCCCTCGAACAGGTCGCCGCGCGCCGCCAGCGGCCCGGAGCGCTCCCGCCCGGCGAGCGGATGGCCGCCGATGTAGCGCCCGAGGTCGCAGCCCAGCGCGGCGATCTCGGCCAGCGGCTGCTCCTTCACGCTCGCCACGTCGGTGTAGCTCAGCGCCAGCCGCGACTCCTGTACCTGCCGCAGGGTTTCCGCGATCCGCCCCGGCGGCACCGCGAGCACCGCCAGGTCCACCGGCTCGGCCGGCACAGCGTCCAGGCCCGCGCCCATCGCCGCCGCCGTCTGCACCGCGGTCCTGTCGTGATCGCGCAGATACACCGTGACCCCGCGCGAGGTCAGCGCGAGCGCGACGGATGTGCCGATCAGTCCGGTGCCGACCACGGCGGCGGTACGCACGACGGGAACTCCAAGGGGCGGGTGACGGAATAATGGGGGAACCGATCAAGGCTATCCGTGACGGTACCCTCGGGCGGTGTCCTATCGCCCCGCGGCCTCCGCAGCGCCGCCCGGTTCGGCAATACCCGTGACGGCCCCCGGGCCGGCAAGCAGCCAGACAAGTGAAAGGTCGGCGACCGTGGAAGCCCGTACGCCGCTCGCGACCGCCGTGGTCGCCATCGACGGCCCGTCCGGTTCCGGAAAGTCCAGCGTCTCGCGGGCGGTCGCCGCCCGCTTGGGCCTGCGCTACCTGGACACGGGCGCGATGTACCGGGCGATGACGTGGTGGATGCTCACCAACGGCGTCGACATCCACGACCCGGCTGCGGTGGCCTCGGCCGCCGACAAGCCGCAGATCGTCTCCGGGACCGCGCCGGACGGGCCCACCATCACCGTCGACGGCCGGGACGCGGCCGGCCCGATCCGTACCGACGAGGTGACCAAGGCGGTCAGCGCGGTCAGCGCCGTGCCCGAGGTGCGCACCCGCCTGGTCGACCTCCAGCGGGCGGTGATCGGCGCGGGCGGCATCGTGGTCGAGGGCCGCGACATCGCGAGCGTGGTGGCCCCCGACGCGCCGGTCAAGGTGTACCTGACCGCCTCCGAGGCGGCCCGCGCCGCACGCCGCAACGCCGAGCTGACCGGTACGCAGGCCACCAGCGTCGAGGACACCCGGGCCGACCTGGCCCGCCGGGACGCGCTGGACTCGGGCCGCGCGGTCGCCCCCGCCGGGATGGCCGAGGGCGCGATCCTGGTCGACACCACCGAGCTGAACCGCGAACAGGTGGTCGACCACCTGCTCGCCCTGGTCGCGGAACACGTGCGGTGACCGCGACCCTCGGCGCCACCGCCAAGCCCACGCCCGCCAAGCCCACACCCCCCAGGCCCCCGCTCGCCGGCGCCGCGCACTTCATCGGCGAGCCGCTGCTGCGCAGCTTCTGGAAGGTCCGCGCGCTGGGCACCTGGCACGTACCGACGAGCGGCCCGGTGATCCTGGCGGGCAACCACGCCAACTTCGTCGACGGGCCGATGCTCTTCGCATTCGCCCCGCGACCCACGCAGGTGCTGGTCAAGCGCGAGATGTTCGCCGGCGCGCTCGGCCCGATACTGCGCGGGATCGGCCACATCCCGGTCCAGCGCGGCGTCGCGGACCGCCGGATGATCACCGATTCGCTCGACGTACTGGCCGCCGGCGGCGCGCTCGGGGTCTTCCCCGAGGGCACGCGGGGACAGGCCGACTTCTCGGCAGTGCACAATGGACTTGCATATCTGGCATTGCGCTCCGGGGCACCCATCGTCCCGGTGGCGTGCCTCGGCACCGGTGCGCGGGGATCCTCGATCGGTGCATTGCCGGGTCTGCGCTCCCGGATCGACGTGGTCTACGGCAAGCCCTTCCGGGCCGTCGAGAACGCCGACCGCCGGGCCACCCGCAAGGCCGTCCAGGCCGCGTCCGACCGCATCGTCGAACGGCTCACCGCGCACCTGCGCGAGGCCGAGCGGATGACCGGTCGCGCCGGCTGACCCAGGCTCACGCGAGCCCACCCGAGTCTCACCCGAACCGCTACCCGAACGAGGAACACCCCCATGGAGCAGCACGCCGACGCCACGACCGAGGGCGCCTTCGACCCGGAGGCGTGGGAGGCGGGCTACGACCCCGACGAGTGGGTCGACGTCGAAGGGGACGCCCCCGCCCGCGGCGGGCACGACGGGGAGGCGTCCGGACCGCTGCCGGTGCTGGCCGTCGTCGGGCGACCCAACGTGGGCAAGTCCACGCTGGTCAACCGGATCATCGGGCGCCGCGAGGCGGTCGTGGAGGACACCCCCGGGGTGACCCGCGACCGGGTCTACTACGAGGCCACCTGGAACGGCCGCCGCTTCACCGTCGTGGACACCGGCGGCTGGGAGCGCGACGTGGTCGGCATCGACCTGTCGGTGGCGGTCCAGGCCGAGTACGCGATCGAGTCGGCGGACGCGGTGATGTTCGTGGTCGACGCGATCGTCGGCCCCACCGACAGCGACGAGGCCGTGGTCCGGGTGCTGCGCAAGGCCGGCAAGCCGGTCGTGCTGGCCGCCAACAAGGTCGACAACATGGCCCAGGAGGCGGACGCCGCCGCGCTGTGGTCGCTCGGCCTGGGCCAGCCCTGGCCGGTCTCGGCCGTGCACGGGCGCGGCAGCGGCGACCTGCTCGACGCGGCGCTCGCGATCCTGCCGGAGGCCCCCGCGCAGCGCTTCGGCGTCGCCGAGGGCGGCCCGCGCCGGGTCGCCCTGCTCGGCCGCCCGAACGTGGGCAAGTCGAGCATGCTGAACAAGGTCGCCGGTGAGAACCGGGTGGTCGTGGACAAGATCGCGGGCACCACCCGCGACCCGGTCGACGAGCTGATCCAGCTCGGCGGCAAGACCTGGAAGTTCATCGACACCGCGGGCATCCGCCGCCGGGTGCACCTGACCCAGGGCGCCGACTTCTACGCGTCGCTGCGCACCACGGCCGCGTTGGAGAAGGCCGAGGTCGGGGTGATCCTGATCGACGCCAGCGAGCGGCTGACCGAGCAGGACACCCGGATCATCTCGCTCGCGGTCGAGGCGGGGCGCGCGATCGTGATCGCGTACAACAAGTGGGATCTCATGGACGAGGAGCGCCGCTACTACCTCGAACGCGAGATCGAGCAGGACCTGGTCCAGGTCACCTGGGCGCCCCGGGTGAACGTCTCGGCGCTGACCGGGCGGCACATGGAGAAGCTGGTCCCGGCCATCGAGACGGCGCTGGCCAGCTGGGAGAAGCGCATCCCCACCGGGCAGCTGAACGCGTTCCTGGGCACGCTGGTGGCCTCGCACCCGCACCCGATCCGCGGCGGCAAGCAGCCCCGCATCCTGTTCGGCACCCAGGCGGGCACCAAGCCGCCCCGGTTCGTGCTGTTCACCAGCGGCTTCCTGGAGGCCGGCTACCGTCGCTTCATCGAGCGCCGGCTGCGTGAGGAGTTCGGCTTCCCGGGCACGCCGATCGAGATCCGGATGAAGGTCAGGGAGAAGCGCGGTCGCAAGACCGGTCGCTGACCGCGGCCGACCGTACGAACGACGACGAAGGGCCCGGACGCCGTGTGCGTCCGGGCCCTTCGTTGTTTGCGTTGTTTGCGTCGTCTGCGTCGTCTGCGTCGTCTCGAGATCCTCGCGCGCGCACCCTCGGGCTACAGCGGCAGGTGGCCGTGTGGGCCCGTGGCGCGCGACGGTTGGGCGGGGACCAGGGACGCGCCCCGGTGCCGGCCGTATGTGGTGTAGCCGCCTTGGGTGGGCAGCGAGAAGTTCGGGAACGGGGGGTCCTGCGCGTAGGAGTGGCTGATCGCGGCGGGCGCGCCGTACGAAGGTCGGCTCGCGGCGTAGTCCTCGTTCGTACGCTCGTGCGGGACGGCGCGGAACATCCGCCGCCACTCGGTTTCCAGCGCGTTGTAGATCGGGGTCAGGACGTCGTGAGCGGGCGGGGCGGGGACGCCTACGGAGAGGGCGGGGTGGCCTAGGGCTCGGCTGCTGATGGAGTCGTCGAAAGTGAACACATCGGGTCCAACGATCGAGGGCTGTGGGGGTTGTGGGGGTGGAGGGGAAGTGTCACTGATGGTGGGTGGGTTGTTACTGGGTGTTTCGGGGGTTGTGGTGGGGTGGGGTGCGGGGGGCTGGGGTGCGGGGAGTGGGTCGCGGCGGAGTGGGTCGCGGGCCGGGGGCGCGGGGTGGGCGGGGCGGGGAGGCGGAGGCGCGACGTGAGCGGGGCGGGGGCCGCAGTCGTGTCGGCGGCGTGCTTCTTTTTGGGCGCTTCGCGCCGGCTCGCGAGGGGCCGCTTTTCTGCTCCCCCGCTTCGCTCCTCCGCAGAAAAGCGGCCCCTCGCTCGGGGCTGGGTGTCCCTCCGCTTCGCTCCGGGTCACCCAGCCCAAACTTTGCGGCTCCGCCGCTCTCCGCGCTGCGCGCGTCGATCTCCAGGGTTGGCCCGGGTCGGGGGCGCTGACGCGCCACGGGGGTGTGTGCGTCGGGTGGGCGGGGTGGCCGTGCTCGTGTGTGGGCCGCGTTCTGGGGCGGGGTCAGGTGTGGGTGCGGACTGCCTCGACCATGGCTGTGGTGATTGTGGTCAGGTCGTTCGGGGGTGTGATGTAGGGGGGCATCGTGTAGACGAGGCGGCCGAAGGGGCGGATCCAGACGCCGTGTTCGACGAAGGCGGGTTGGATCTTTGCCATGTCCACCGGGGTGGCGAGTTCGATGACGCCGATTGCGCCGAGGACTCGTACGTCGATGACGCCGGGCAGGGCGCGGGCCGGGGCCAGGCCCGTGCGGAGGCCGTTGCTCAGGGCGGTGATGCGGTCGCGCCAGGGTTCGGAGAGGAGCAGGTCGATGCTGGCTGCGGCGATCGCGGCGGCCAGTGGGTTGGCCATGAAGGTCGGGCCGTGCATGAAGGCGCCGCCCTCGCCGCGTGAGATGGTTCGGGCCACCTCGTCGGTGCATAGCGTCGCGGCCATGGTCAGGTAGCCGCCGGTCAGGGCCTTGCCCAGGCACATGATGTCGGGCGCGATACCCGCGTGGTCGCACGCGAACAGCTCGCCGGTTCGGCCGAATCCGGTGGCGATCTCGTCCGCGATCAGCAACACCTCGTGCCGCGAGCACAGTTCGCGGATCCGGCGCAGGTAGGCGGGGGAGTGGAAGCGCATTCCGCCCGCGCCCTGCACGATCGGTTCGAGGACGACGGCTGCCACCGTCGAGCCGTGTCGCTCCAGCGACTCCTCGATTCCGGCGGTGTCCTCGGCCCGCAGCGGGGTGTCGAAGCCCGCCGGCGGGATCGGCGCGAACAGGTGTGTGGGCAGGACCCCGGAGAAGAGGTGGTGCATCCCGCCGACCGGGTCGCATACCGACATCGCGCCGAACGTGTCGCCGTGATAGCCGCCGCGCACGGTCAACAGCCGGGTGCGCTCGGGCCGGCCGCGTCCGCGCTGGTACTGGAGCGCCATCTTCAGCGCCACCTCGACCGCGACCGAGCCGGAGTCGGCGAAGAACACCTTGGTCAGCGGCTCGGGGGTGATCTCCACCAGGCGCCGGGCCAGCCGTACGGCCGGCGGATGGGTCAGCCCGCCGAACATCACATGGGCCATCGTGTCCACCTGCGCGTGCGCGGCGGCGTTCAGGACCGGGTGGTTGTAGCCGTGGATCGCGGCCCACCAGGACGACATCCCGTCGACCAGCTCGCGCCCGTCGGCGAGCCGGAGCCGGACCCCGTCGGCGCCGACCACGGGGAACAGCGGCGCGTCGCCCTCGGTGCTCGCGTACGGGTGCCAGATGTGCCGCCGGTCCTGGGAAACCAGCTCGTCGCCGTAGGCCGCGTCGTAGTGCTCCATGGCTCGGCACGCTATCGGAGCGTCGGGAGACGACCCGGTACAGGTCGCCTCCCGGCGTGGGCCGCGCGCGGTCGAGGCTGTCGCGCGGCCCGGTCAGATGCCGCTGACCGGGACCGATCCGGCCGCGAGCAGGTTGCGCCGACCCGCCTCGCTCAGCGCGGCGGCCAACTCGTCGTTGCCGGTGTGGATGCCGATGGTGCCGACCGGGGCGGCGAACAGCAGCACGACGCTGTGCGTCTTGGCCGCGTTCAACCACGCCTCGGGCACCTCGGCCGGGGTCTGCGCCTGCCACCACGCCTCGGTACGCCCGCCCGCGCCCGGGAACAGCACCGCGGTCAGGTAGCCGTCGGTCATCTGTACCGACCAGCCGCCGAGCAGCGGCGGCAGCGTCTCCTCGGGGGAGGCGATCGGCGCGAACCCGCGCTCGCCGAGCAGCGACAGGAACTCGTCCTGCGCGCCGGGCGTGCCCGGACGGGCCACGGCCGCCCCGGGCTCGACCACGAGCGCCGCGTAGGTCACGCCCGCGCACACCACCATGCTGCCGGTGATCGAGATCGGCACCGGACCGCCCGGCACCACGGTCTGCACCGCGAGCCCGGGGTTGGCCTGCGCCGCGAGCAGCGGCTCGACGGCGGCCTCGGACACCGGGATCACCTGGGAGGGGATGCAGCGGGTGTGCGCGAACGCGAGTACCGCGGTCTCCTCGGCCAGGTACAACAGCGCGCTGGTCTCCACGGAGGTGGTGTCGCCCTCACCGCGGCACGAGGCGCACGCGTAGGTCTGGGGGCCGGTCTCCCCTGCCACCAGGCGGGCGGCCTCGTCGTCGCCGATCTCGGCGCGGACCTCGGGGCTGACGTCGAGCAAGCGTGACACGGAAGGCTCCATCGGTTGGGGGGTGTGCGACAGTGAGGGATCGCCGCCTGCGTTCTCGCGCCGGGACGTTACCGCCTGGTGACGTTGTGTCACCTGGAGAATGCGGGAACGTCACCCCTATGGGGCATGTGCGCCCCGCCCGCGCCACGGCCATTCGGGCGACGGCGCCGGAGTGCACGCCCGAGCGCGGCGGTTGAGGTGCGGAATGCGCCATCGAGTGGTCATGCGATGACCGAGGGTTATGGATATGGCCATGCCATTACGCCGGGATCACCCGATGATCACTGGGAGATTACGATGAAAGGGGTGGGTCGAATGCGGTAATTAATGGGTGAATTCGGACATATGGCAGCGTGTCAATGAGACGTGAATCTCCATATGTTTCCCGTCGGAATCACTCGGGCAAGTCACGCCCGGTAACAAATGCGGGATACAACTTTTCCGAGGGGACTCGGGAAAGGCGTTCGACCCCGGACGTGCGCCGCTGCCGTGACGTTTCTGCGTCGGCCGTACTCCCGCATCCAGCAGCCCGCGGCGCCGGCGCCCTCATCACGGCGGTGCTCCGGCCCGGAACCGGTATCAACGGTTCCGTTCCTCCGCGGCCCGAACAACGAGGTATCCGTGTCCAGACTCCGGGCCGAAGGCCTGTACAAGATTTTCGGCCGTCGAGCCGACGACGCGCTCGACCGGCTGCGTGCCGGCGCAAGCCGGGACGACGTACGAGGGGGCACCACCGTCCCCGCCGTCATCGACGTCTCCTTCGAGGTCGCCGAAGGCGAGATCTTCGTCGTGATGGGCCTGTCCGGCTCCGGCAAATCGACCCTGCTGAGGATGCTCAACGGTCTCCTGGACGCCACCGCCGGCGCCGTCTACATCGACGACCGGGACCTGACCTCGTTGCCCGCCAGGGAGTTGCGCGACGTGCGCGCCCGGCGCATCAGCATGGTCTTCCAGCACTTCGCGCTGTTCCCGCACCGCACGGTGCTGGAGAACGCCGGCTACGGCCTGTCGGTCCAGGGGGTGCCGGCCGCCGAGCGCGACCGGCGGGCCCGGGAGGCGCTTGCCCTGGTCGGCCTGGCCGGCTGGGAGGAGTCCGCGCCGAGCGAGTTGTCCGGCGGCATGCAGCAGCGGGTCGGCCTGGCCCGCGCGCTCGCCACCGACGCCGACATCCTGCTGATGGACGAGTCGTTCAGCGCGCTCGACCCGCTGATCCGCCGCGAGATGCAGGACCAACTGCTGGAACTCCAGGAGAAGTTGCGCAAGACCATCGTGTTCATCACGCACGACCTCAACGAGGCGATGCGGCTCGGTGATCGCATCGCGGTGATGCGCGACGGCCGGGTGGTGCAGATCGGCACCGCCGAGGACATCCTGACCGACCCTGCCAACGATTACGTGGCGTCCTTCGTCGCGGACGTGGACCGCACCCGGGTGTTGACCGCGGGCTCCATCATGGAGGACTCGCGCGCCACGGTGACCAGCGGAGAAGGGCCCCGCGTCGCGATGCGCACGATGCGCGAGGCGCAGACCACGGCGGCCTTCGTGGTGGACACGCGCGAGAACGGCCGCCGGCTGCTCGGCGCGGTCACCGACGCGGCCGTCACCGAGGCGGCGCGGACCGGTGAGCGCACCGTCCGGCCGGACCCTGGTCTCGACGTGGTCACGGTGACACCGCAGACGCCGGTGGCCGAGTTGTTCGCGCCGTGCGCGGAGAGCAGGCTGCCGCTCGCGGTGGTGGACGAGGGCATGCGACTGGTGGGCGTGGTGCCCCGGGTCAGCCTGTTGGCCGCGCTCGGCAACACCGCCGGGGGGTCGGGCGAGGCCGACGGCGGCACGCTCGGGGTCACCGACACCGGGAGCGTGAAGATGCTGGTGCCCGCGGGCCCGGAGGGGAAGTTGGTGCCGGTCGGATCGGGAGAGAAGTTGCTCCCGACCGGCACGGGCGGTACGGCCGGCGCGGACGGTGTGACCGGTTCCGGCGCGGCGACGCCGGTCGACTCGGTCGAGGTGCGGATACCGGCGCCGGCGGCGGAGTCGGTCGTGGAGCGGCTCGGGGCCGAGGGCGAGGTGCGCGACGATGCCTAGGATCCATCTGGGCGACTGGGCCGAGAGCCTGGTCGACTTCATGCGCGACCACTTCTCCTGGTTGTTCGACTTCATCAGGAGCGTGGTCGGCGGCGCGGTCACCCACCTGGCCGACTGGCTGACGGATTCGCCGCTGCCGGTCGTGGTGGTGCTGTTCGCGCTGATCGGCTGGGCCGTGCGCGGGCCGGTGTTCGCGCTGGTCGCGGCGGCGGGGTTCCTGCTGATCGACGGCCTGGACATGTGGAAGCCGGCCATGTCCACGCTGGCCCTGGTGCTGGTCTCGGCGGCGATCGCACTGCTGGTCGCCATCCCGTTGGGCATCTTGACCGCGCGCAGTCGTGCGGTCGGCGCGGTGTTGCGGCCGGTGCTCGACTTCATGCAGACGATGCCTGCGTTCGTGTACCTGATCCCGGCGATCACGTTCTTCGGCATCGGTGAGGTGCCGGGCGTCGTGGCCACCGTGGTCTTCGCGCTGCCGCCCGGGGTGCGGATGACCGAATTGGGCATCCGCAGCGTCGACGCCGAAATGGTCGAGGCGGCCGAGGCGTTCGGCACGAGCGAGTGGCGGATCCTCAAGGACGTGCAGTTCCCGCTCGCGTTGCCGACCATCATGGCCGGGGTCAACCAGGTCATCATGTTGTCGCTGTCGATGGTGGTCACCGCCGGCATCGTCGGCGCGGGCGGCCTGGGCAGCGAGGTGTTCGGCGCGTTGTCGAACAACAACGTGGGCCTGGGCGTCGAGGCCGGCGTCGCGGTGGTCGTGCTCGCGATCTACCTGGACCGTACGGTCGGTGCGGCCGGACAGCGGGCCGAGGCGCGGGCCAAGCGCGCCAAGGCCGTGCGCGGCGCCGAGGGCTTCACGCCGAAGTGGCTGCTCGACTGGCGTCCGCGCCCGGTCGTGGCGGTCGGCGGCGTGGTGACCGTCGCGCTGGTCGCGGGGCTGCTCGGCGGCTTCGGCCTCGGTGCCTCCGACGGTGGTCGCAAGAAGATCACGGTCGGCTGGATCCCGTGGGAGGAGGATGTCGTGGTCACCAACATGTACAAGCAGCTGTTGGAGAAGCGCGGCTACGACGTCACGATGAAGCAGCTCGACGTGGGCCCGCTGTTCCAGGGCCTGGCGCGCGGCGACATCGACCTGTTCCTGGACGCGTGGTTGCCCACGCTGCACAAGAAGTACCTGGACGAGTACGGGTCCAAGCTCGAGGAGATCGGGCGCTGGTACAACAACGTGGACGTGCAGCTCGCGATCCCGAAGAACCTGCCGTACGAGTCGGTCGAGGATCTCAAGGGCCACGAGCAGGAGTTCGGCGGCCGGATCGTCGGGATCGAGCCGGGCGCGAACATCATGGATCTGACCGAGAAGAAGCTGATCCCGGAGTACGGGCTCGACTTCGACCTGGTCAAGAGCAGCACACCCGCGATGATCGCGGAGCTGGACCGGCAGATGGCGGCCGGCAAGCCGATCGTGGTGACGATGTGGCGTCCGCACTGGGCGTACACGAAGTACGACATCAAGCCGCTGGCCGACCCGAAGCAGTCGTACGGCGCGCCGGGGTGGATCAGCTCGATCGGCCGCAAGGGCTTCGCGAAGGACTTCCCCGACGTCAACACGTGGGTGAAGAACCTGAAGCTGGACGACTCGGTGCTCGGTCCGCTGGAGAAGAAGGTCTTCGTCGACTACGCGGGCAAGCCGAACGCGGCGGCCGAGGGCGTGAAGGCGTACCTGAAGGAAAACCCGGACGTGGAGAAGAAGTTCCTCAGCGAACTGCCGCCTGCGGGCGGCACATCCGGGACGGGTGGCACCGACGAGCCGAAGCGCGACGGCGGCAGTGACGGGCGGAGCGCCCAACCGCAGTCGCTGCCGGCGGCAACGCGGGAGCGGGCGGAGGTGTCCTGACCGCCGGTCACCCACGTGGGTGACGCGGTCGGCTGACGGCACCGCTCGGGGAGGGCGTCGCGCGAGGTTCGCGGCGCCCTCCTTCGCGCTGCCGGCGCGCGTCGGGTCAGGAGCGGAACTCCCAGCTCTCCTCGGGGGGCTTGGGGTGGATCGGATCGCACCGGAGGCCCCACTTCGAGGCGCCGTCGGCGAAAGCGCGGAAGAACTGTTCGGTGGGTTGGCCCAGGGTTCGGCCCGGGGGGTCCTCGCCGTTGTGGCGACTGAGTTGGTAGGCCACCTTGTGACCGTCGCACATGCCGAGGACCTTGCCCTCGACGGTGCCCGCGAGTTGCGCGTCGTTGGCGATGCCGCCGGTGGGCAGCCGCTCGGAGAGGATGGCGCGTTCGCCCGGGGCCTCGGCGCCGGGGGCGAGGTAGCCGTGCACGATCGCGAAGGAGAGCACCCGCCGGTTGTCCAGGAACAGATCGCAGCCCTGGATCGCACCGGGTCCCTCCGGCGTCGCGGCGGCCGTCCAGCGCGCGCGCTGATCGCCGGCCGCCTGGGGACCGAGCGCGGCGGGGTCGAGCATGCCGCAGACGGGGGCGTCGGTGATCGGCTTGGGTTCGCTCGCGGGCTTGATCCTGTCCGGCCGGGGGGCCGGGTCCGACTCGCAGCCGGCCGCCTTGGCCACGCCGTTGGCCAGGTCCACCGCGAGGTCGGCCAACTGCTGTCGCTGGTCCGGCTGGTTCGGCGTGCCGGCCGGGGCGAGGGTGCGGGCCCGGACCAGCATCGGGACCGGGTTCTCGACGTTTTGCACCTTGCAGTTCTGCACCAGCCAGGCGTCGTCCGCACCGGCCATGCCGTACAGCTTGTTGTCGCCGTTGCCCAGCGGCGCCGACCCCGTGGTGGTCAGCCCCGGCAACTGCACCCGCTCGGCGCCGGCCATGTTGAACAGGTACGCCGAGCCGACGAACGAGCGCTCGCCCGCCGTCACCTGGCAGCGCAGCACGGGGTAGTGCGGCAGCGGCTGATGGTCCTTGCCGGTGAACGCGGGCGCCGCCGGGAGCAGCGCGGTGACCGCCGAGGTGGGCAGCAGACCTGCGCAGACCGTGTCGCCGACGGGCGTAGTGGTCTCCGACCCCGTGGGCGTGATCGCGGAGGGTTCGGCGGAGGGGGAGGCGGAGCTCGAACAGCCGGCCACGAGTACGCCGGCGGTCAACAGGCTCGCCACGTGTACGGCCGGACGCAGCCTGGAGCGAAGCATGCGGCCCAGGATATCCGGCGGCTCAGCGCCGGTTGGCCCTCACCCACCACCCGGTCAACATGCCCACGGCGAACGTCCCGACCAGGACGATCCACAGCGGCGCCGCCAGCGTCGGGATCCAGAATCGGATGCTCACCGAGCCGGTGTTGGCCAGCACGAACCAGACGCTCAGGACGACGATGACCGCGATGCCGATCGTGCGGTACGAGACACCGCCGATATTGCCGCCCGAAGTGCCCGATTGAGGGGTCTTTGCCATGGCGCAGATCCTATTCGCGTAGTCGCTCGGTCACTGTGAGGCGCGCCGACTTGACCATCTCTTGAAAGTTGCTTGCAGCAACAAAGATTGCTATGGTTGTACCAAGCAACGAGTGTCGGGGGTGGGGAAGCCGCGTCCGGGCGCAGAGCATCCGCAGTAGAAGGGGTAGGTATGAGCAACGCACCGGCCGCAGCATCGGCCGCGCAGACATCGGCGGAGCCGATGTCCCACCGGCAGATCATGGAGGCCCTGTCGGGGCTGCTCCTGGGCATGTTCGTGGCCATCCTGTCGTCCACGATCGTGTCCAACGCCCTGCCGCGGATCATCTCCGACCTGCACGGCAGCCAGACCTCCTACACCTGGGTGGTCACCGCGACGCTGCTCGCGATGACCGCGACCACCCCGATCTGGGGCAAGCTCGCCGACCTGACCAGCAAGAAGCTGCTGGTCCAGCTCGCGCTGGTGATCTATGTGGCGGGCTCCGCGTTGGCCGGCCTGTCGCAGAACACGAGCATGCTGATCGGCTGTCGGGTCATCCAGGGCGTCGGCGTCGGCGGTCTCACCGCCCTGGCGCAGGTGATCATGGCCGCGATGATCTCGCCGCGCGAGCGGGGCCGCTACAGCGGCTACCTCGGCGCCACCTTCGCGCTGGCCACCGTCGGCGGGCCGCTGATCGGCGGCGTGATCGTGGACACCCCGTGGCTGGGCTGGCGCTGGTGCTTCTACGTCGGCGTGCCGTTCGCGGTGGCCGCGATCGTCATCCTGCAGAAGACCCTGAAGCTGCCGGTGGTCAAGCGTGAGGTCAGCATCGACTACCTGGGTGCGACGCTGATCAGCGCCGGTGTGTCGGTGCTGCTCGTGTGGGTCTCGCTGGCGGGCAAGAACTACGCCTGGGTCTCGTGGCAGACCGCGGCCATGGTGCTCGGCTCGCTGCTGCTGATCGCGCTGGCCATCCGGGTCGAGGGTCGGGCGGCGGAGCCGATCATCCCGCTGTGGTTGTTCAAGCAGCGCACCATCGTGCTGGCCGTGCTCGGAAGCCTCGCGGTGGGTCTGGCGATGATGGGCGCGTCGGTCTTCCTCAGCCAGTACTTCCAGATCGCCCGCGGCAAGTCGCCGACCGTGTCCGGCCTGATGACGCTGCCGATGATCGGCGGCCTGGTGATCGCCTCGACGGTGGTCGGCAAGCTGATCACCGCGACCGGGTTCTGGAAGCGCTACCTGGTGATGGGCGGCGTCTCGCTGACCATCGGGCTGACCCTGATGAGCACCACCCGCGCGGACACGAACCTGTGGGTGCTCGGGGTGTACATGTTCCTGCTCGGCATGGGCATCGGCGCGCTCCAGCAGAACCTGGTGCTCGCGGTGCAGAACGCGGTGCCGGTGCACCAGTTGGGCGCGGCCAGTTCGGTCGTCGCGTTCTTCCGCAGCCTGGGTGGTGCGGTCGGCGTCTCGGCGCTCGGCGCGGTGATGGCGACCAAGGTCACGGGCTACCTCTCCGATGCGGGGCTGAAGTCGGGCGCCGGCGGCGGAGGCGGGATCCCGAACGTGCACCACTTGCGGGAGCCGGCGCGCGGCATCGTGGAGAACTCCTACGGCCACGCGGTGGGCGACATCTTCCTGTTCGCCGCGCCGTTCGGCCTGCTCGCGCTGATCGTGGTGCTGCTGATCAAGGAGGTCCCGCTGCAGACGGGCCAGGCGGTCGTGGTGGCCAAGGCCGATCAGCGGGCGCCGGGGGCGGAGACGGTGCCGGCGCAGGGCCGCGAGCCGGTACGCATCGACAAGGTCGAGGCGCGCACGCCGTAGTCCGACCACACACGACGCGAGGGCGGCCCCGATCGGGACCGCCCTCGTGGTGTGTGTGGGGCCGGGCTCAGTACTGGTAGAAGCCGCGCCCGGTCTTCTTGCCGAGCAGCCCCGCGTCGACCATGCGCAGCAGCAGCGGCGGGGAGCTGTAGAGCTGCTCCTTGAACTCGTCGTAGAGGCTGTCCGCGACCGCCTTGATCGTGTCCAGGCCGATCAGGTCGGTCAGCCGCAGCGGGCCCATCGGGTGCGCGCAGCCGAGCACCATGCCGTTGTCGATGTCCTCGGCCGAGGCGAAGCCGGACTCGAACATCCGGATCGCGGAGAGCAGATACGGCACCAGGAGCGAGTTGACCACGAAGCCGGCGCGGTCCTGCGAGCGGATCACCGTCTTGCCCAGCACCTCGGACGCGAACGCCTCGGCGCGCGCCGCCGTGCTCTCGTCGGTGAGCAGCGAGGGCACCAGCTCGACCAGCTTTTGCACCGGCACGGGGTTGAAGAAGTGGATCCCGACGACCTGCTGCGGCCGGGACGTGGCCATGCCCAGCTTCATGATCGGGATCGAGGACGTATTGGACGCCAGGATCGCGTCCTCGCGCGTCACGACCTTGTCCAAGGTGGCGAAGATCTGCGTCTTGACCTCCTCGATCTCGGCCACCGCCTCGATCACCAGGTCCCGATCGGCGAACTCGCCCAGATCGGTGGTGTAGGTCACCCGCGCCAGCGCGGCGTCACGATCGGCCTCGGCGAGCTTGCCCGCCTTCACCCCACGATCGATCGACTTGGTCACCCGCGCGCGCCCGGCCTCGGCCGCCGCCGCGTTGGTCTCCGCCACCAGCACGTCGAGCCCGGCCTTCGCACACACCTCGACGATCCCGGACCCCATCAGCCCGGCCCCGACCACCCCTACGCGCCGTACATCGCTCACCACGTACTCCTCGCTCCACGACTCACTACCGTCTTCACCTCCCCGCATCCTCTCAGGTGCCGTTCGGCGCGCGTCGACGCGCCGCACGCGAGGTCCGGTGGGTGCGGCGACGGTTCGGTTCGGGCGGTCGGTCAGTGCGGGGCGGCGTCCATGTCGGGCAATGGGTAGGGGAATTTGGCGCTTACCGCGCCGTCGACGGTGAGGACCTGGCCGCTGAGGTAGCGGGACAGGTCGGTGGTGAGGAAGAGCAGGGGGCCGGCTATGTCGGCGGGGAGGGCCACGTCGTTGAGGGGGGCGTTGGCGGTGTTGGCCTTGCGGCCCGGTTCGCCCAGGTAGGCGGAGACCCTTGGGGTCCAGACGACGCCTGGGGCCACCGCGTTGACGCGGACGCCGTGTGGGCCCAGTTCGACGGCGGCGGAGCGGACCAGGGAGATCAGGCCCGCCTTGGCGGCGCCGTAGGCCGCGTGCATCGGGGCGCCGGTGAGGCCGGACACCGAGGCGACGAAGGTGATCGCGCCGCCGCCGTGCGCGGCCAGGTGCGCGCCGC
Organism: Embleya australiensis; assembly: GCF_051903075.1. NCBI lineage: Bacteria > Bacillati > Actinomycetota > Actinomycetes > Kitasatosporales > Streptomycetaceae > Embleya > Embleya australiensis. The sequence continues at coordinate 1,758,641 of NZ_CP182422.1, read as the reverse complement.
CCAGTTGCAGGGCGAGCAGGGCGTGGCGCAGCACCACGTCCTGGTGCCAGGTCCAGTCCTCGTCGGTGATCGAGAGCAGGTCGGCGTAGCGGCTCATGCCGATGATGTCGACGATCGCGTGGGCCCGGCCCAGGCGCGCCTCGACGTCGGCCCACAGGCGCGTGGCGTCGGCGCGGGAGGTCGCGTCGCCGGACCAGGCGATGCCGTCGATCTCGCCGGCGATGTCGTCGGCCAGGTCCGGGTCGCGGTCCACGGCGAACACCCGGGCCCCGCACTGGGCGAGCGCGTGTGCGGTCTGCCGGCCGATGCCCTGGCCCGCTCCGAGCAGCACGACGCCGCGCCCGTCGAGCCGGAGTCGGGCCGGGTAGTCGGGGACCTCGGAGTCGTCGGTTCGGGTCATGGCGCCGACGCTAGGCAGGACCTGACGCAGTGTCAATCATCGTTCCGGGCCTGCGTGATGCCAAAACTGACGGTCTGTCAATCGAGCTCCGGGCGTGGCAGTGTACAAATGGTTGACCCAGGCAATCAAAAGGGGAGTGCGGTATGGGCGAGCACATGGGCCACGGCGTCAAGCAGCGGGACCGGGTCCGGATGACGGACGAGGAGGTCGCCGCGTTCCTGGCGGGGCGGCACTCGATGACGATGTCCACGCTCAACGCCGACGGCAGCATCCACTCGATCGGCATGTGGTACGGCTTCCTGGAGGGCGACGTCGCCCTGGAGAGCAAGGCCCGCGCGCAGAAGGTGCTGAACGTGCGCCGCAATCCGACGATCACCTGCCTGGTCGAGGCCGGCGAGTACTACGAGGAGCTGCGCGGCGTGTCCATCGTCGGCAGGGCCGAGGTGGTCGAGGAGCCGGAGCGGATCTGGGAGCTGGGGGTGAGCGTGTTCAGTCGCTACGCGGCGCCGTACACCGAGGAACTGCGCCCGGCCGTGGAGATGATGCTGAACAAGCGGGTGGTGATCAAGGTCGTCCCGGACCGGATCGTCTCCTGGGACCACCGCAAGCTGGGCCTGCCGTCCACCCGCCCGAGCTGAACCCCGGCGCACCCGCGCCCACCCGCCACGCACCGCCGGCCGGCCGGCCGCGCGGATCTGGCCACCCAGGATCCGGTCAGGTAGCCTGTCTGCTTACTTGATCGAGACAAGTATTGGTGAGGGAGTACACAGTGCCGATCGGATTCGCCACCGAGCATCAGGCGTTCGCGGAATCGGTAGCCGGTTTCGTCGCTCGCCACGCCTCGATCGAGAGCACCCGCCGCGCCGCCGAGCACCTGTCCGCCGGCGCGCTGCCGGACTGCTGGACCGCGCTGGTCGGCCAGGGCCTGACCGCCGTGCACCTGCCCGAGGAGTACGGCGGCGCGGGCGCCGGGCTGCTCGAACTGGCCGTCGCCGTCGAGGAGACCGGCCGCGGCCTGCTGCCCGGCCCGTACCTGCCCAGCGTGCTCACCAGCGCCGTGCTGACCCGCCACGCCGGCCCCGAACCGGCCAAGGCGCTGCTGCCCGCGTTCGCCGAGGGCGCCCGCGGCGCGGTCGCCGTCGTACCGGGCCTGACCGCGCGCGCCACCAAGGTCGGCTGGGAGATCCACGGCGCCGTCGAGCCGGTCCCGGGCGCGATCGGCGCGACCTACCTGCTGCTCGGCGCCCGCACCGACGCCGACCCGGCGCGGGCCGAGGAGATCTGGTTCGTGGCCGAGCCCGGCGCGGCCGTCGAGGTCACCGCGCTCGGCCCGCTCGACCTGGCCCGCGGCGTGGCCCGGGTGCGCGCGAACGGCCTGGAGATCACCGCGTCCCGGGTCCTGCCCGGCGTCACCACCGCCCGGGTGCGCGAACTCGCCGCCGTGCTGGCCGCCGCCGAGGCCGTCGGGGTGGCCCGCTGGTGCTTCGAGACCGCGCTGGCCTACGTCAAGATCCGCGAGCAGTTCGGCGTCGCGGTCGGTTCGTTCCAGGCGATCAAGCACAAGGCCGCCACCGTGTTCACCCGGCTCGAACTCGCGGGCGCCGCCGCCTGGGACGCGGCCCGGGCCGCCGACGACACCGCCCCGGACGCCGACGAACAACTGGCCCTGGCCGCCGCCGAGGCCGCCGTGCTCTGCCTGCCCCTCGCCCGCGAGGTGGCGCTCGACTGCATCACCATGCTCGGCGGCATCGGCTTCACCTGGGAACACGACATCCACCTGTACTGGCGCCGGGCGATCTTCCTCGGCCAGTGGCTCGGCCCGGCGGGGGAGTGGACCGCACGGCTCGGCCGCGCCGCGCTCGCGGGCGGCCCCACCCGGCGCTTCGACCTCGAACTCGACGAGGGCGACACGGGCGCCTTCCGGGCCGAGGTGGCGGCGAACCTGGCGGCGGCGCACGTGCTGCCCGAGCCCGCCCGCCGGCAGCGCCTCGCCGAACTCGGCTACGTCTCGCCGCACTACCCCAGGCCCTACGGGATCGCCGCCGACCCGGCCCAACAGGTGGTCATCCAGCAGGAGTTCGCCCGCATCGGGCTGACCCCGCCGAGCACCATCATCGGCGAGTTCGCGCTGCCCACGATCATGGCGCACGGCACCGAGGCGCAGCGCGACGCGTACGTGCCGGCCACCCTGCGCGGCGACATCGTCTGGTGCCAGCTGTTCAGCGAACCGGGCGCCGGCTCCGATCTCGCGGCGCTGGCCACCCGCGCCACCAAGGTCGACGGCGGCTGGCGGCTGAACGGCCAGAAGGTGTGGAACTCCAAGGCGCACGAGGCGCACTTCGGCATCTGCCTGGCCCGGACCGACCCGGACGCGGCCAAGCACAAGGGCATCACGTACTTCGTGGTGGACATGGCCACGCCCGGGATCGACGTGCGGCCGCTCAAACAGGCCAACGGCCGGTCCGAGTTCAACGAGGTCTACCTGGACGACGTGTTCGTCCCCGACGACCAGGTGGTCGGCGAGGTGAACGGCGGCTGGCGGATCGCCCGCACGACGCTGGCCAACGAGCGGGTGATGATCGCCGGCGGTCCGGGCATGCAGGCCTTCGGCAAGCTGGTCGCCGACCTCGCGGGACAAGCCCCCGCCGCCGACGACCCCGCGCTGCTCGCCCGGCTCGGCGCCTTCGCGGCGGAGAACTTCGCGCTGCGCGCCCTCACCCTGCGCTCGACCCTCCAGCGCCTGTCCGGGCTCAACCCGGGCGCCGCCTCCAGCGTGCTCAAGCTCGCGGTCACCGAGCACCAGCGGGCCGTGGTCACCGCGCGCCTGGAGCGGTTCGGCCCCGGCGGCACACACTTTGACGGCCCCGCCGGCGAACCGCTCACCGACTACCTCTCGCTGCCTGCGGTCCTGCTCGGCGGCGGCACCCGGGAGATCCAGCTCAACGTCGTCGCCGAACGCATCCTGGGCCTGCCCCGGGGGTGAACCCGGCGACCGCCCGGGTCCTCGACCCCGCGTCCCGCGACGACAGACAGCGTCCACGGCCGGCAAGGTCCACGGCCAACCAGGTTCACGGCTATCAGGGAGACCACGTGCACATCGCCTACACACCCGAGCAGGAGGACCTGCGACGGGAACTGCGCGAATACTTCGCGCGGATCATGACGCCCGAGATCCGGGCCGAGCAGGCCGCGGGCGAGACCAGCCTGATGGGCAAGGACGGCGCGTACTGCCGCGTCGTCAAGCGCATGGGCGAGGACGGCTGGCTGGGCATCGGCTGGCCCAAGGAGTACGGCGGTCAGGACCGCACCATGCTCGAACAGTTGATCTTCACCGACGAGGCGACCCTGGCCGGCGCCGCGGTGCCGTTCCTGACCATCAACACGGTCGGCCCGACCCTGATGGAGTACGGCACGCAGGAGCAGCGCGACTTCTTCCTGCCGAAGATCCTCGCCGGCGACATGCACTTCTCGATCGGCTACTCCGAGCCGGGCGCCGGCACCGACCTCGCCGCGCTGACCACCAAGGCGGTCCGCGACGGCGACGACTGGATCATCAACGGGCAGAAGATGTGGACCTCGCTGATCCACGTCGCCGACTACGTGTGGCTGGCCGCGCGTACCGACCCGGACGCGCCCCGGCACAAGGGGCTGACCATGTTCCTGGTGCCCACCGACGCCGAGGGTTTCTCCTGGACCCCGATCAAGACCATGGGCGGCCAGACCACCTCGCAGACCTTCTACGAGAACGTCCGGGTGCCCGCGTCGGCCATGGTCGGCGAACTCAACGGCGGCTGGAAGCTGATCACCGGGCAGCTCAACCGCGAGCGGGTGGCGCTGTGTTCGGCCGCGGGCATCCAGCTCGCGCTGCACGAGACCCGGCGCTGGGCCGAGCGGGCGGTGTTGCCGGACGGCTCGCGCGTGATCGACCGGGAGCACGTCCAGGCCAACCTCGGCCGGGTGCACGCCAAGGTGGAGTTCCTCAAGCTGGTCAACTGGAAGATCGCCTGGGCGGTCGACCACGGTGCCAAGGTCGGCCCGTCGGATGCCTCGGCGACCAAGATCTTCGGTACCGAATTCGCCACCGAGGCCTACCGGTTGCTGATGGAGTGCCTGGGCGAGGACGCCTACCTCCAGCAGGACTCGCCGGGCGCGGTGTTGCGCGGCCGGCTGGAGAAGATGCACCGCACGGCGCTCATCCTCACCTTCGGTGGCGGCACCAACGAGGTACAGCGCGACATGATCGCGATGCTGGGCCTCGGGCTGCCCCGGCCGCCGCGCTGACCCGCCGTCACCACGCTGACAAGGACAGGTGAAATGGACTTCGGTTACACGGAAGAACAGCAGGACCTGGTGGGCCTGGCGGGGCGAATCCTCGGCGAGCGGGTCACCCACGAGGCGCTGACCGCGCTGGACAAGCGGGTCGAGCAGGACGGCGCGCCGCGCCTGGACCGCGAGTTGTGGGCGGAGCTGGCCAAGGCCAACCTGCTCGGGATCGGCCTGCCGGAGGAGTTCGGCGGCTCCGGCTACGGCGTGTTCGAGCAGTGTCTGATCCTGGAACAGATCGGCCGCACGCTCGCACCGGTGCCGTTCGGGCCCTCGATCATGGTCGCCGCGTCGCTGCTGAGTCGGATGGGCACCGACGAGCAGAAGGCGGCCTGGCTGCCGGGCGCGGTGGACGGTTCGCGGATCCTGACCTACGCGCTCGCCGAGCCGTACGGCCGGGACGGCGCCGCGCCCGCGACGAAGGCGGTGTGCACGGACGGGGTCTGGCACCTCGACGGGGTCAAGACCGGGGTGCCGGCGGCGACCGTCGCCGACCTGATCCTGGTGTCCGCGGACCTCGGCGACGGCCACGCGGGGGTGTTCCTGGTCGACCCGAAGGCGCCCGGCGTGCGGATCGAGGCCCAGCTGACCACGGCCAAGGAGATCGCGGGCCTGGTCACCCTGGAGCGGGCCGTCGGCACCGTGCTCGGCGGCCCCGACGCGGCGGTGAACCTGCGCGAGCTGGCCACACTCGCGTTGTGCGCGACGCAGCTCGGGGTGACCGAGAAGGCGATGCGCGAAACCGCGAAGTACGCGAGCGAGCGGGTCCAGTTCAAGCGGCCGATCGGCTCCTTCCAGGCGGTGGGGCACCGGCTCGCCGACGCGTACATCGACGTCGAGGCGATCCGGCTGACCACGTGGCAGGCGGCCTGGCAGGTGGCCGAGGGCCTGGATCCCGCCGAGGCGATCGCGACCGCGAAGTTCTGGGCGGCCGACGGCGGCCACCGCGTCGCGCACGCCGCGGTGCATGTGCACGGCGGGATGGGCGTGGCCGAGGAGCACTTCGTGCACCGCTACTTCAACCACGCCAAGCAGCTCGAACTCTCCCTCGGCGGCGCCACCGAGCAGGCGCTGCGGATCGGCGCCGGCTTCGCGGCCACGCCGGCGGGGGAGTTCGCCTGACCGGCTCGACCGAGTCCACCCCAGGTGCGGTCGCGCCGGCGCCGCACCCCGTGATTCCCGGATCTTCTGGAGACGAACAGACATGAGCGAACCGCACGCCCTGGTCGAGCGGGACGGCCCCGTCCTGGTCATCACGATGAACCGCCCCGAGGCCCGCAACGCGGTCACCGGCGAGATGGTCGAGATCCTGGAGGCCGCCTGGGACGAGGTGAACGACAACCCCGAGATCCGGGTGGCCATCCTCACCGGCGCCGGCGGCGCGTTCTGCGCGGGCGCCGACCTGAAGGCGATGAGCCGGCGTGCGCCCGGCGACGCGTTCAAGGGCGGCGAGGGCAGGCCGGCCATGGACATGTCCGTGATGAAGTGGTGTCTCAAGGGCTTCACCCTCACCAAGCCGTTGATCGCCGCCATCGAGGGCCCGGCCATCGCGGGCGGCACCGAGATCCTCCAGGCCACGGACATCCGGGTGGCCGGCGAGTCGGCCCGCTTCGGGGTTTCCGAGGTGCGCTGGGGTCTTTTCCCGCTCGGTGGGTCGGCGGTGCGCCTGCGCCGGCAGATTCCGTACACTGTCGCCGCCGACCTGCTGTTGACGGGCCGCCACATCAAGGCGCCCGAAGCCAAGGAGCTCGGTCTGATCGGGCATGTCGTACCCGATGGCGGCGCGTTGGAGAAGGCGAAGGAGATCGCCCACCAGATCGCCGCCAACGGTCCGCTCGCCGTTCAGGCGGTCCTGCGCGTTCTGCGTGAAACCGACCAGTTGACCGAGGAAGATGCGTTCAAGCTGGAGTCGCAGATCGGAATGCGGGTATTCATGAGCGACGACGCCAAGATCGGTCCGCGAGCCTTCGCGGAGAAGAAGACCCCGGAGTTCAAGGGCACGTGATGTGCCATCGGAAAACTTCGGTATGAAACGGGCCCGCCGGGTCAGGGACGGCAATCCCCCGGCGGGTCCTCATCATCTCGACGCGTGTGCGGTCACGCGGGTTGCGTCGATCGATCGGAAAATTTCGGCGATGTCGCGGCCGGACGCCGCGAGCGCACCTCGCGGGCAAGTTCGATCGAGGCCGGCAGGGCGAGCACGACCCAGAGGGTGATCATCAGCGTGCCGGTGGTCAGCGACGCGCACGACCAGCCGGTCAGGGCCGCGAACAGCCAGAACGCCGCGATACCAGTACCACCGCCAGCCGCGCCGACCACAGCAGCGCGACCGCGGCGAGCACCGCCGAGGCCGGACGCAGGTAGTTGAACCCCTTGAAGCCGTCCGGTCGGGCGCTCAGCCACGCGGCCGCGAGCATCGCCCCGCCCGCGACGGCGAGCAGGCCGTCGGCGCCGAGCCGGAAGCGGACCGCCCAGGGGCCGCCGGAGCGTTGCGGTGCGGAGCCGACGGACGGCGGGAGACCGGGCCGCCACGGCGGCGGGCCGAAGTCGTACGGGGGTGGCGGGCCCGGGTCGGGCGGCCGGACCCGAGTCGGCGACGGCGGCGACACCGGGACCGGCGGCGGGTGGCCCGTGCCGGTGGTCGCGACCGGATCGGGGGTTCGACCGGGCTGCCGGTCGGCGTTCGGGGCTTGGACAGGTGCTGGTGCATCACCGCGAACGGCGAATCGGCCAGGAACGGCGGCCGGCCGGTGAGCAGTTCGTAGACGAGCGCGCCGAGCGAGTACAGGTCGGTGCGGGCGTCGACGTCGCGCCCCTCGATCTGCTCCGGGGACAGGTACGCGGGAGTGCCCACGGTCATCCCGGTCGCGGTCAGCCGGGTGGTGGTCTCGGCGAGCACCTTGGCGATGCCGAAGTCGAGCACCTTCACCCCGCCCGTCGAGGTGAGCATGATGTTGGCGGGTCAGGTCGCGGTGCACCACGCCGTGGCCGTGACTGTGCACGAGCGCGTCGGCGACGTCGTGTGCGATCGAGACGGTGCGGCCGATCGGCAGCGGGCCCTCGCGCAGGGCCTCGGCCGGCGTGCGACCGTCGACGAACTCCATCACCAGGAAGGGGATCGGCTCGGCGCCGGTGGTGTCCTCGCCGACGTCGTACAGCGTCGCGACGCCCGGGTGGGACAACCCGGCGACGGTGCGGCCCAGTTCGCGGTCCACGCCGCGCCAGACCACGCCCATCCCGCCGTGCCCGACCGACTCCAGCAATTCGTATCTGCCACCCAGAACGCGCATGTCTCCCCCCGGAGTTCGGTCGTGGGTCGGGCGTGGCCGCGCAAGTGTGGAGCAACCGGCTGTTCGGGGACATACGCCGGGCCTTCGTGGCGGGAAAGTACCGCCGTGCGGGCAGGTTCCGACAGTGCTTTGCCGGATGATGGCGCGGCTATTCTTTTGATCGAGTCAAGGGTAAGTTGGCCCGACCCTGCTTCCGACCGGATGGGATCCCTGCCTCGGCCCCGGATCCCCGGCGTCGGGAGCATCCGTACATCCGCCGTGGGAGCCGACCATGACGCCCGTCAGCCCGTCGTTCAACCTCGCCGACCTGTTCGAGATCGTGGTGGACGCAATCCCCGACCGCACCGCGATGATCGCGGGCGAGGTACGCCTGACATACCGTCAACTGGACGAGCGGGCCAACCGGGTCGCGCACCACCTGCTCGGGGCCGGGATCGAGCCCGGGGACTTCGTCGGGATCCACGCGTGGAACCGCGCGGAGTGGGTCGAGGCGATGATCGGCTGCCACAAGGCGCGGGCGGTGCCGATCAACATCAACTACCGCTACGTCGAGGCCGAGCTGCGCTACCTGTACGAGAACTCGGGCATGGTCGCGGTGATCGCCGAGCGCTCGTTCGCCGGCGCGACCGCGGCGATCCGGGCCGACTTCCCGACGCTGCGGCACGTGGTGATCCTGGAGGACGGCTCGACCGAGCCGGCCGAGGACACCGTGGGCTACGAGGACGCGCTCGCCGCGGCCTCGCCCGCGCGTGGCTTCGGCGCGCGCAGCGACGACGACCTGTACGGGCTGTACACCGGCGGCACCACCGGGATGCCCAAGTGTGTGTTGTGGCGCGGCGAGGACATCTTCTTCGCCGCCCTCCAGGCCGGACGCGGCGCCCGGCCGAAGCTGCGCACGCCGGGCGAACTCGCGGAGACGGTGCGCGAGTCGGCCGGTATGACCACGCTCGGCCTGGCGCCGATGATGCACGGCGGCGGGCAGTGGTCGATGTGGAACACCTTCTACATGGGCAACACGTTCCTGATGTGGACCGGGCGCGCCTTCGAGGCGGACGCGGTGATGGCGCTGGCGTCGCGGGAGAAGGCGCTGTCGATGGCCGTGGTCGGTGACGGCATGGGCCGGCCCCTCGCGGACTGGCTGGCGGCCAACCCCGACACCTACGACCTGTCCGCGCTCAAGGCGATCAGCAACGGCGGGGCGCCGATGAGCGCGGCGGTGCGGAACGCGCTCGAACAGGCCGGGATGTTCGTGATCGACAGCTTCGGCGCGTCGGAGACCGGCGCCGCCATGCGGCAGACCGGCGCGCCGGGCGCGGCCACCCGGTTCGCCTCCTCGGAGACCACGACGGTCCTGGACGATCGCCTGGTGCCGGTCGAGCCGGGCTCGGGCGACGTGGGCCGACTGGCCGTCGGCGGGCACATCCCGCTCGGGTATCACGGCGACGACGAGAAGACGCGCGCCACGTTCGTGCGGGACGCGAACGGGCGGCGGTGGGTGTTGCCTGGCGACTACGCGCAGTTGGACAAGGACGGCAGCATCCTGCTGCTCGGGCGGGGCAGCGCGACCATCAACACCGGTGGCGAGAAGGTGTACCCGGACGAGGTCGAGGACGCGCTGAAGTCGCACGCGGACGTGTTCGACGCGGTCGTGGTCGGTGTCCCCGACCCGCGCTTCGGCCAGGCGGTCACCGCGCTCGTGGTGCTGCGCGAGGGCGCCGACCCGGGGGCGGAGGCGATCACCGCGCACGCCCGGACCCGGATCGCGGGCTACAAGACGCCCAAGCGCATCCACTTCGTCGAGTCGATCCCGCGCACGGCGGCGGGCAAGGTGGACCTGCGGGCGGCCAAGGCGCGGGCGGAGGAGCTGTCGGAGTCGGCGCGGCCGAGCAGCTGAGGGCGGCGGCGTCGTCGGGGTCGGGGTCGGGTCGGTTCAGCCGAGCACCTGGGTGAGGGTGTGGATCAGCAGGCCGACCAGCGCGCCGACGACGGTGCCGTTGATCCGGATGAACTGGAGGTCGCGGCCGACGTTGATCTCGATCTTGCGGCTGGTCTCCTGGGGATCCCAGGCGCCGACGGTGTCGGTGATCAGCGCGGTGATCTCGTCGCGGTAGGTGGTCACCACGTAGGCGGCGGCCTGCTCGATCCAGCGGTCGGCCTTGCCGCGCACGCGCGGGTCCTCGGCGAGCCGGGTCGCCAGCGAGCGGATCGCGTCGGTGGCCCGGTTGCGCAGCGCGCTGTCGGGGTCCTCGGTGGCCTCGACGAGCATCGCGCGCGCGGCGCCCCACACCGACGCGATCAGGTCCTGCACGGCCGGGTGCGCGATGGTGCGGTCGCGCAGGCGCTCTATCTGGGCGATCATCGCCGGGTCGTGCTGGAGGTCGCGGGCCACGTCGGCGAGGAAGGTGTCCACGGCGAGTCGGGCCGTGTGCTCCGGGTCGTCGCGCACCGCGCCCGCGAAGCGCACGAGTTCGCGGTGCACCTTGTTGGCGATCTGCCGGTCCAGGAAACGCGGGGACCAGCCGGGGGACTCCTCGCTGACCACGCGCAGTACGGCCTCGCGATGCGTCTCCAGCCAGTCGTGCGCCTTGGTCGCCACCAGGTCGACCAGGCCGTGGTGGGCGCCGTCGCGCACGAGCCGGTCGAGCAGTTCGCCGATCGGCTGGGCGACGGCCTGGGCGGAGATCCGACGGGTGATCGCCTGGCCGAACACGTTCTGCACGTCCTCGTCGCGCAGCACGGTCAGCGCGGCGCGGGCCAGCGCGCCCAGCTGCTCGGTGACCCGTTCGGCGTGCCCGGGGGCGGCCAGCCAGGTGCCGGCGCGTCGGGAGACGTCCATGCGGGCCAGGCGTTGCCGCACCACCGCGTCGGAGAGGAAGTTCTCGCCGACGAACTCGCCGAGGTTGCGCCCGAGGGCGTCCTTGCGGGTCGGGATGATCGCGGTGTGCGGGATCGGCAACCCGAGCGGGCGCCGAAACAGCGCGGTCACCGCGAACCAGTCGGCCATCGCGCCGACCATCCCGGCCTCCGCCGCCGCCTGGACGTACCCGGCCCACGCCCCGGCTCCCCGAGCCTCGGCCCACCGCGCCAGCACGAACAACACCACGGCGAACACCAAAAAGCCGGTGGCGATCACCTTCATCCGCCGCACCCCACGCAACTTCTCCACCTCGGCGGCGGTGCGACCGGCGCCACCGACGGGTCGAGAACGTGGGGCAGGGGCCACGGGTTCGGCCAGATCTTCCATAAGGGTCATTGTGATGATCTGCCCACCCGAAAAGCCGCCACGACACCACCCAGCCAGGTGGCCCTCCTCACGCCCCCCGACAAGATCCCCACCCGACGAACGTGTCACTCCGGCACATATAAGCCACATGTTATATTCGACGCGTGTCATGGGAGATTCGCCTTCTCGAACCTGTGGAGAGCTGGTTCCTGAAGCTGTGCGAGACCGATGCGGATTCGGCGGCCCTCATCGTGGAGGCCATCGACCTGTTGGCGCAGCGTGGGCCGACGCTGGGCCGTCCGCTCGTAGACACGTTGCGGGGCAGTCGTCTGCCGAACCTCAAGGAGTTGCGCCCGGCTTCCCGGCGGCGCACCGAGATTCGCATACTGTTTGTTTTCGATCCCGATCGGCAGGCGATCTTCCTCGTGGCCGGCGACAAGGCCGGTCAGTGGTCACGGTGGTACGAGGAAGCGATTCCGCTCGCGGAGGCTCGGTATCAGGAGTACCGCGAGGAGCAGAAGGAGCAGCGATCATGAGTCCCGCACGGCGCTGGCAGGACATCAAGGCCGATGCCCACCGTGTCAATCCGGAGTTGGCCGACCCCGGGGCGCAGTCGCGGGCCCGAGCGGAACTGGACGCCTATGTCGTCGGCTTCCACCTGAAGGAGCTCCGCAAGTCCCTGGGGCGGACGCAGGCCGAGGTGGCGGCGATCCTCGGGGTTTCCCAGGCGCGCGTGTCCCAGATCGAGACCGGTGATCTCGACGCCATGGAACTGGAGACGTTGCGCTCGTACGCGGCCGCGTTGGGCGGGCGGCTCGACGTCACCGTCAGCATCGGCGACATGTCGTTTCGAGTGGCCTGAATGACGACGACAGCCCTGTCGGGATCGGTCGGTCTCAGGGGGTTCGGGGTGGGCGGGCGGGGGTGGTGAGGATGCCGTTGAGGAGGACTTGCACCGCCCAGGCGTCGCGTTCGTCGCCGGAGCCTTCGGTGAGGGTGGGGCGCATGGCGACCAGGTGGGGGTATTCGGTCGCGGACAGGCGGGCGAAGGTTTCGTTCATCTCGGCCACCGCGCTCTCCTCGGTTTGGCCCTGTTCGCCCTTGGCGGCGTAGGCGGACTCTTCCGTCGCGGCGGCGGTGATGTACAGGTTGATCAGGTCCAGGGCGAGCGAGCGGGTGAGGTCGTCGATCTCCGCGCCGGCCAGCAGGGCCAGGATCGTGTCGGCGAGGGCCAGTGCGTTGGGGCCGGTCGGGACGTCGCCCAGGGCCACCGACGCGATGCCGCGCCGGTTGCCGAGGACGGTGACGGCGTTGCCGATCAGCGCGGTCAGCTCCGCCCGCCAGTGCGGCACCGGCGCGCCGACCGGACCGACGGCGGGCAGCGGGATCTCGCCCACCACCCGGTCGTAGACCAGCGCCAGTAGTTCGTCCCGGTTCGCCACATAGACGTACAGCGACGCCGCGCCCGTGTCGAGCGCCTGGGCGACCCGCCGCATGGTCACCGCCTCCAGCCCGTCCGCGTCCAGGATCGCGAGCGCGGCGGACACGAGCGCGTCGGCGCTGAGCGCGGCCTTGGCCGGGCGGGTGCGGCGGCTGACCGGGGCGGCGGGGGCGGACCGTCGAGGTGCGCCGGGAGGGTTCGACATGGTCCGAGCATAACGCCTTGACGGAACACTGTTCGGAACGTACGTTGTTCGTGACGAACACCGTTCGTTCGCAGTGCGCGGCCCTCGGCCGATGCGCCACAGCGGCCCCACGCATACGCAAGGACATCGATCACCATGACCACCCTCGTCACCGGCGCTCGCGGCAGTGTTGCCCGCGGCGTCGTCACCCGCCTCCTCGCCGCCGGCCGCGACGTGCGGATCGCGAGCAGCGACCCGACCGCCCTCGATCCGCTCCCCGGCGTCCAAGCCGTCCGGCTGTCGCTGCGCGAGCCCGGCGCCGACGCCGCCGCCGCGCTGCGCGACGTGCACAACGTCTTCCTCTACGCCGAGGCCGCCGGCATCGCCGACTTCCTGGCGGCCGCGCGCACCGCAGGGGTCCGGCACATCGTGCTGCTGTCCTCGGCCGCCGCCGCCGCACCCGACCCCGCCGTCAACCCGCTCGCCGCGAGCCACCACGCGGTCGAGGTCGCCGTCGCCGAATCCGGCCTCCCGTACACGGTGTTGCGCCCCGGCGCGTTCGCCGGCAACACGATCGGCTGGAAGTACCAGATCCTCGGCGCCGGCAGCATCCAACTCCCGTACCCCGGCGCCCAGCTGGCCCCGATCCACGAGGACGACATCGCCGACGTCGCCGCCGCCGTGCTGCTCGCCGGCGACCGCCTCGGCGAGACGATCGACCTCAACGGCCCCGAATCGATGTCCTTCGCCGAGCAGATCGCGATCCTGTCCGATGTCCTCGGCCACACGCTCCCGTTCGCCGAGGTGAGCCGCGAGGAGGCGCTGGCGGGCCTGACCCGGCACATGAACGAGGGCTACGCCAACGCCCTTCTCGACCTGTGGCAGCACGCCGTCGACCCCGAGCCCGTCTCCGGCGCCACCGAGGCGATCACCGGCCGGCCCGGGCGCAGCTTCCGCACCTGGGTGCTGGACCACCGCGAGGACTTCGCCGAACTGGCCGCCCCACGCGGGTAAGTCGCCTGCGCAGAGCCCGACATGGGTACAAACCCACCGGTCGGACGGACATTCCGCCCGACCGGTGCACGCTTTGGTGGGGTTCTCGCTCCCACGTTCCCCACAGGGCCTCCGCGCTGTCTACCCTGCTGTCCAGACCGGCCGTTTACCGAACTCTGGACGCACATGACCGTCGCGCTTCACACCGGCGCGGGTGCCGCAATCGAGGTACGCCGCGCACTCCAGGCTGATGAAGCCAGGGACGTGCCCGCCCATACGTGGGTCGGCCCGATCGTCCGGGTCCGCCCGCAGGGCGAACGGCACTACGAGGACGTCGCGTACATCGACGCGGCGCCCACCGACGGCATGGGCAGTTCCCCCTCGCGGCATCTGGTCCTGTGGGCCGACCGCGCCCGCCGACAGCGGATCGCCGCGGTGGGCACCTACTCCGCCGCATCCGACTACGCGGTCTACAGCATCACCGGACCGGCCGGGGAGCACCTGGCGACGGTGCATCGCGAGCAGGGCAGCATCCGCCGACTGCGCCGCACGTCCTGGACGATCCGCCCGGCCGAGGGGCCGACGTTGCACGCGGCCAAGGGCACCACGTTCGGCTGGATCGCGTGGTGGGCCCTGTCCCCGTTGTGGGGGCTGATGATGGCGGTGGCCGTACTGGGCGGCAAGGCGCCGAGGTTGCCGCTGCGTACCATCTGGCGTCACGACGGCAGGCGCGTCTTCGAATACCTGGGCAGCGTCGGTACCACCGACTCCTACGAGTTGCCGCCGGGCCACGTCGACTGCCGGATACTCCTGGCCCTCGCGGCCCTGCACAACAGCCACCCGGGCTGGTACGACCGCCTGTAGGCCGTGGCGGTACGGTCGCCGCCGGCCCGGTCCGGCAACCACACTCAGGCGTCGGTCGATTCGGGGGCGGGGGTCCACGCGGCGACCAGGTCCAGCAGGCCCGGGAAGCGGCGGTCCAGGTCGTCGACGCGGACGTGGCTGCGGCGTTCCAGGCCGTACTGCCGCTGCCGGATCAGGCCGGCCTCGCGCAGGGCGCGGAAGTGGTGGGTGAGCGAGGACTTGGGTTGGGCGAGGCCGAACCAGCCGCACGTGTGGTCGAACTCGGTCGAGTCCAGGAGCAGCGTGCGCACGATGCCCATCCGGAGCGGGGTGCTCAGCGCGCCCATGACCACTTCGAGGCGCAATTCCCCGACCGCGGGCTCCGGCAGCGGCTCGGGGGCGTCGTCGGGGACCGGGCGGACGACCGCGTCGTGGGCCACTGGGCATCTCTCCTCACCGGGGGCGGCCGGCGCCGGCCGCTGCTGTACGAGTTGCATCGTACTGCACTTCATGTTCGAATCCACTCGTACAGTCAGTACGACTCGATTCGTACAGCCGTGTCCTGGGGGTTCCATGTCACCGACCGACGTCCGACCTGCGCCCGTGCCCGCCGTGCCCACCTCCGCCCCGCCCGCGCCTCTTCCGCCCGCGCCCGTGTCGCCCGCCCGGATCCGGCTCGCCGCCTGGCCGGTGACCGCCGTGTTCGTGCTCTCCAACGCGGCGACCCCGCTCTATGTCGTCTGGCGGCGCGAACTCGGCTTCTCCTCCGGCACGTCGACGGTGATCTTCGCGGCCTACATCGTCGGCCTGCTCGGCGCGCTCACCGTCGCCGGCGCGCTCTCCGACCGGATCGGCCGCAAGCCGGTACTGCTGCCCGCCCTCGGTCTGGCCGCGCTCGCCTGCCTCGTCTTCGCCACCGCCGCCTCGGTGCCCGCGCTCGTCGTCGCGCGCCTGCTCACCGGCGTCGCCGTCGGTGCGACCGTGTCGGCCGGGATGGCCGCGGTCGCCGATGTCGCCGGGTCGACGCACCGGCGGCTCGGGGCGTTGGCGGCCTCGTCCGCGATGGTGCTCGGCGCCGGGCTCGGGCCGATGCTCGCGGGCGTGTTGTCCGAGACCGTGCCCGGGCCGACCACCACCGTGTTCGTGGTCGAGGCGGTGCTGCTCGCCACGGCGTTCGTGGTCGTGTACCGGCTGCCGCTCGCCCGACCGGCCGCCGCACCCACCGCCGCCCGGTGGTTCCGCGTGCCGTCCGTGCCCGCCGCGAATCGCGGCCAACTGCTCCTGGGTATCGCGGTGTTCGCCCCCGGGATCACGGCCACCTCGTTCGTGCTCTCGCTCGGCCCCGCCCTCCTGGCCGACCTCCTCGACACGTCGAGCCGGATCGTCGCGGGCTCCACGGCGTTCGTGATGTTCGCCGCCGCGACCGGCGTGCAGTTCGCGGTGCGCCGGTGGGCGGTTCGCACAGTGCTGCTCGCCGGGGCCGCCGCGATCGCCGCCGGCATGATCGTGTTGATCGCCGCCGTATACCTCGCGTCCGCGCCCCTGTTGATCACGGCCGCGATCCTCGCCGGCGCCGGTCAGGGCCTCGGCCAACTCGGCGGCCTCACCCTCCTCGGCGCGCATGTCCCGCGCGAGCGCGCCGCCGAGGCCAACGCGGCGCTGAGCGTGGGCGGTTACCTGCCCGCCGGCCTGCTCCCGGTCGCCGTCGGCTACCTGAGCGACGCGGTGGGCCTGCGTACCGCAACCACGGCGTTCGCGATCACCCTGATCGGCGCGGCCACCGTCGCGGCGGCCCTGGTGCGGACGAACCGCGCGGCAGGAGAACGCGGTTGACGCCGCGACCCGGCTCGGTCGACCGACACGTCCGTGCGGGAACACCCTCGACTGCCCCAGGATTTCCATTACTTGACCCGAATCCGGTTGGTTCCCACGCGCATCGAACGTAGGTTGGTCGGCGTCGTTCGATCACTACGGGGGCAGTGGCGCGCGGCGGCCGCGCGCGGGCCGCCCCGCATCGAACGGGCGGGCGCGCCTCGAGTCCACCTCGGCGGCATCGGTTCGCCGTCTCCCGGAACGTCGTACGCACACGACGTCCTACGGGGAGGCGATCGGGGATGGGCAAGACGAAGACCGGCCCGAAAGGCGGCGATTCGGGCGCCTCGGGTACCGGCCACGACACCACCAAGCCGAGCGGCGGGGCACCGACCGCGACCGTACCCAAGGCCCCCAAACGTCCCGGCAGCGACACCGGCGGCGCCCCCGGCGGCCCGCCGGCGACCACCACCGCCAAGACCGGCGCGCCCGCCGGACCGCCGCCCAGGGGCGGCAACGGCTTCAGCCACAAGCCGGAACACGTCGAGTCCGGCGCTCGGGGCATCGACGCCTCCGCCGCCCGGATCGAGGCCGCGCACACGAAGTTGAGCGGCGTACTCCAGGCCAAGGGTTCGTTCTGGAACAAGGACAGCCTGGGCCAGACCTTCGGCAAGGTCTTCGAGCCGCTGTCCACCGGCCATTCCCGGGCCGGCGGTGCGCTCCAGCAGGCGGTCGCCAAGACCGCCGGGAACGTGCGGGTCAGTGCCAAGAAGACGGCCGCCACCGAGGAGGCCAACCTCAAGAAGTTCGGGCAGCGCATCGACGGCGACCCGAAGAAGATCGGCGACGCCGAGCGCGACGGCAAGGGCCCGTCGGGCAACGCCGCGCAAAAGCCCGGCTCGAACCGCACCCCGGTGTACTTCGTCGACGAGAATGGCCGGGTCCATCAATTGGCGAACGGCCAACTCGTGCCCGTCACCCCCGGAGGCACGAACAGCGGCATCGACCGGGTGCTCAATCCGGACGGCACGATCAAGGTCAAGATCAAGACCGACGACGACGGCAATCCCGAGCTCACCCCCAAGGGCAAACCGAAACGGGTCCCGGTGCCGGGCGGCAAGGGGAGATACAAACGGTTCTCGAAGGAGCAGGCGGACAACGACGGCGCCGGTCCGCGCACTCCCGTGCAATCGCAGCGTCTGGAACACCCCACGGATCTGTCCCAGGCGGTGGAGGACGTGCGTCGGGCGGGCAACGACTACGGCGGGAACAACTATGCGTCGCTGTACTATCGGGACCCTTCCGGACAAGCCGCCGGCGACTTCATCCTGGTGGGCAGCAGCGGCCAGAACAGCGGTCACTCGGAACGAGCGATCGGGTTGCCGATGGTGCACAACGGCATGCAGAACGACGTGACCCGGCTGTATACCGAACGTGCGCCCTGCCAGGTCTTCCCGCAGACCGGCGGGGCCGGCTGCGACCTGTGGGTCGACATGCATCTCAACGGTCCGGGTCGCAGCTCCCCGCTGGACGTCAGCCACGTCGCGGACTTCGATTCGAGTCGGCTCGACGGGGCGGACCGCAACGGTCCGTTCAACCTGTACATGTTCGACCTGGAGCAGCAGCACCGGGCCGGCAACACGAGTCCGCTCGCCGGTGTATACACGTACCGGTATCCCTGAGCCCGACGCTGGAGTAGTGGATGATCTTCGACATCGACCGGGGCCGGCTCCTGGAGGCGTTTCCCGAGCGACGGGTCGTGCGTGCCTCGCGCGCCGCGCTCGCCGAGGTGGAGGCTCGGGCCGAGGATCTGGACTTCCTGTGCGACGTGGGCCTGCCGCAGGGGCTGTTCCGGATCGCCCCCGCGCTGGCCGGCGAGGAGGGCGCGCAGCCGTCGCGGCTGCTGGATCTCGGCGATCCGGACGAGGGTGTGGACCTGCCCGAGCTGGACGGCGTCGGCCCGGTACTCCTGCTGGGCGGAATCCAGTACTGGTACGTCTTCCTGCACCTGGAAACCGGCCGGATCCACGCGTTCCCGGAGGGCGGGGCGGACTACTGCACGATCAACGGGGATCTGTCCTCGCTGTGCACCATGTTGTGCCTGCTGGAGCGGGAGACCCCGCGCACGACACCGGGAACCCGGGGCCCGAGCAACGACGAATACGCGCACGTGGCCGACTCCGTCCGGGCCCGGATCGAGCCGCGCGACCCGCTTCCCTGGCAGGGGGAGAGCCTGTGGGTCTTCTATTTCGGCTCGTACGTCGACGGCCTGTATCCACTGAGCTGAGCGATCGAGCCGAGCGATCGGGAAGGAAACCCGCACCACCATGAACGTCGACCTCTCCGCCGCCCTCCACCAGCGCTTCGGCCGGGACGGGCTGCGCACGTACGCGTCGCCGGACCTCGACGGCCTGCCGCTGCCCGTGCAGGTCGGCGCGTACTTCATCGCCGCGGAGAACGAACACCCGCTCACGTTGGGGGCGTTCGCCGACGCGGTCGGTGAGGTGCTGCCCGATGCCGGGCTTCGGGACCGGGTTCGGCTCGGGACCGACCAGGGGGCGGAGCTGTACGTCGCCGGCGACGGGTCGGTGCGGGCCCTGTTCCTCGGCGTCGACCTGCCCGCGATGGCCGTGGCGAGCAGTGTGGAGGCGTTCGCCGACGGGTTGTTGACGCTCGATCAGATGTTGCCCCGGATCGCCGCCGTGGACGAGCCGATGGAGGGGTTCCCGCTGTACAGGGAGCTGCGCGAGGCGTTGACGGCGGCCGATCCCGCCGCGTTCGTCGAGCGCGAGGCATGGTGGCCCAGGGTCCTGGACGACGTGCGACTCCCGCTGAACATCGGCAGTTCGGCCGCCTTCGAGATCGTGGACGCCGGCGGCGAATCGAAGATCGTGACCGAGTCGTCGCGCCCGGGGCTGCCGCATCCGGAGGAACTGCTGTGGTACCGGCTGGCGGCCGCGGGAGTGGACGCCGAGGACGTTCGGCGGGTCTACTGCGAACTTGAACCCTGCCTGATGCCCGGCCACTACTGCGCGCTGTGGATGGGCCGCCTGTTCCCCGACGCCGAGTTCACCCACGGCTTCGGCTACGGGGAGACCGCGCAGTCCCGAGAGGACGGCGTACGGGCGCTGATGACGCACATCGCCGAGCAGGCGGGCAACCGCTGACGGAGCGCCACACCGACCGGGCACGGTACGAGCGGCACACAGCGGTACGAGCGGCGGGAATCGGGGGACGGAGACCGTGGTCGACCAGGGCGGGCATCGGCTGCCGCACATGACGGGTGGGCGGCACCTCGCCGCCCGCGCGCTGCTCGGGTGGCTCGACGATCCGCGCTCGCCCCGGTTGTGCCTGGTCGGCGGCTCGCCGGGGGTGGGCAAGTCGCACCTGCTGGCGTGGCTGTACGCGGCCACCGCAGGGGAGGACACGCCGCCCGCGCGGCGACTGCACGCGTTCGTCCCGGCCGGCGGATCGACCCTGCACGGGATCACCGTCGAACTGGCGCGGCATCTGGGGGTCGCGGCCCGGACGCCCCGCCACCTCGTCGCCGGGGCGGCCCTGGACCCCCGGCGCACGGTGATCACGATCGCCGATCTCGACCACGCCGGCGTGCCGGGCCGCCCAGGGGAGGGCGCCCGGATCGTCACCGAGCTGCTCGACCCGCTGCTCGACCTGCCGCACGTACGGCTGCTCGTGGAGTGCGCGGACGCCGCGACCCGGGCCGCGTTCACCCGGGTCGCGGGGCCGGCCGCGCTGGATCTGGACGAACCCAGGTGGACCCATCCGGGCCGGTTCGCCCGCTGGTACGCCGAACTGCTCGCCGCCGCACCGGGCACGGCGCCGCTCGACGCCGAGGTCGCCTACCCGCACCCCGGCCTGGCCCGGCTCGCCGCGCGGGTGGACGGGGCCTCGGCGTCGCCCGCCTCTGCGGTTTCGGCGGTCTCGGCGGTCGACCCGGGCGGCGCGGCGGAGCGGTTCACCCGGATCCACCGGGCGTGGTGGGCGGGCCTGGGCGAGGACGTGCGCTCGGCCGTGGCCGCCCTGTACGGCCTCGACCTGCCGCTGACCGCCCGGCAGTGGGCGATCGCCTGTTCGACCCTGTATCCGGGCCCGGCGCCGGGCCCCGGCGGCGCCGCGACGGATGCGCCGATCGCGGCGGCGACCCGCGCGCTGCCCCCGCTGCTCGACGGCGGCGACACCTGGGCGCTGCCGGCCGGGCCGCTCGCCGACTTCGTGGCGGGGCAGCGCCGGGAATGCCGCGATCCCGGCCGGGCGGCCCGGGTGCACACGGCACTGCGGCGGGACGCGGACGCGGGCATCGTGGACCTGGCCGGACTCTACGACGCGGGCGAGGAGCGGCTGTCGGCGATCCTGGAGCACAGTGTGCGGATCGGGGACGCGGCGGCGCTGGCGGTCGACCCGGTCGTGCAGGCGCTGGCCCGGCCGCACGTGATGGCCGGCGCGCTGGTGGCCACCGGGCAGTGGGCGGACC
Organism: Embleya australiensis; assembly: GCF_051903075.1. Classification (NCBI taxonomy): domain Bacteria; kingdom Bacillati; phylum Actinomycetota; class Actinomycetes; order Kitasatosporales; family Streptomycetaceae; genus Embleya; species Embleya australiensis. The sequence goes on along the minus strand of NZ_CP182422.1, from coordinate 1,737,640 downwards.
CGGCGCAGGCGGCGTTTCGCGGCGCGTACGGCACGCTGGTCACGGAGCCCGCGCCGGGGATGCGGGCGGCCCTGCTCGCGATGCACCGACTCGGCCGCGACGACGACGCCGCGCGCCGCCTCGCGGACCGGGCCGCGGCGCCGGGCTGGCGGGCCGAGTGGGCCCGGTGGGGCGAGGGCGACCCGCAGCGGCCCGACCGGTGGCCGGGACCGGTGCTCGCCGCCGCATCGGGCCGCGGCGCGCTGGCGGGACAGGCACTCCTCGTGGACGACACCGGCACGATCCGCACCGTGCGCGGCGCCGACGGCGGCATCGTCGGCCGGGTCGGCGCCTCCTTCGGGCCGATTCCGCTGCGCGCGCTCGCGAGCACCTACGGCGGCCGGGTCGCCACGCTGAACCGATGGGGCGGCGTGGACGTCCTGGACGCCGCCTATCACGGCCCGCGCGGCGCCCTGGAGGCCGGATTCCAGCGCCTGGTCAACACCTGCGGTGCCGAGCCGACCGTGCTGTGCGCGCACCCGCTGCCCGCGCTCGGCGACGCCGAGGGCGCCGTGTGGTGCTACGCCCCGGCGCCGACCCCGGCCTCCGCCCCGGCCGGTGACGAGCCGCCGCCGCGCGGCGTGTTCTCCGCGCCGCTGCACACCGGCCCGGTCACCGCGCTGGGCGCGGTCCGCACCGGCACCGCCGGAGCGCCGACGCTGGTGATCAGCGGCGGGCGCGACGGCCGGGTGCGGATGTGGAGCCCGGGCGCCGAGCCGGGCCCGGACGCGCTGGACGCGCGCGCCGCCCCGGTGACCGCGCTCGCCTGCGAACAGACCACCGATGGCCTGCTGATCGCGGTGGCGTGGGCGGACGGCCGGGTCCGACTGCGCCGACCGGGCGACGACACGACGGTGGACCTGAACCCGGGTCTGCCGGTGACCGGGATCGCGGTGTCGGTGGAGGGCCACATCGTGCTGGGCACGGCCGCGGGGGTGATCGGACTGCGCCTCGAACGAGCCGCCAGATGACGGTTGTTCGGCGCGGGCGTGGGACGGACCGACCTGGCCCGAAAAGCATGTACAAGGCCGGAATCGGTGCGTAGCGTCGACAGGACGCGCCCCGCCGGTTCGGGCGTGGGCGACGACGACGGGGGTCGACTGTGGGCATCACCGTACCGGGCTATCTGGACACGGCACTGGACGTCATCGGGATCGACTGGCCCAACCTCGACGAGGACGAGTTCAAGGAACTGGCGGTCGCCTACCGCGAGTTCGCGGACGAGATCGACGAGGCGCGGGCGGACGGCAAGAACGGCGCGGCGTGGATCCTCTCCGGCACCAGCGGGATGGCCGCCGAGGCGTTCGAGGCGCACTACGGCAAGCTGAACAACGAACATCTGCACGATCTGGCCGAGGGCGCCAGGATGTTGGCCAAGGCGCTGGACGCGGCGGCGGTGGTGATCGAGGTGGCCAAGGGCAGAGCCATCGCCCAACTGATCATCCTGGCCGATGCGATCGCCGCCGCCGCGGCGGCGGCCACCTTCACCTTGGGCCTGTCCGCGATCGCCGGCCTGGCCGAGGTCGGCATCGTGCGCACGGCGGTCAAACGCATCTTCAAGGAACTCGAGGAAGAGCTGATGGCCCGGGTGATCGAGATCGCCACCGCACCCGCCGTGGCCGCCCTCGAAGGCACCGCCAACGAACTGCTGTCCCAACTGGTGGAGAACGAACTCGGCGCGCGCAACGGCTACGACCTGGACGCCGCGATCGACGCCGGCAAGCAGAGCGGCCGGGACGCCATGCCGACCGCGTCCGGCATCGTCACCACGCTGAACCCGGTGGCCTGAGCCGGGCGGCCCGAACCGGCTCGCGTCGGCGGCCCGCACGGGCGACCCGAACCGGTCGCCCCGACCCGCCGAGGCGCGTCCGAACGCCCGTTCGCGCGTCTTGACTTCGTGCCGCTCCGTCGGGATCCTGCCGGCGGGGCGGCATCGTCACACCGCGCCCTGCCGCAACCACCGAGAGGAACCGCGGATGAGTCGCGACCAGGGCGGGGCGTACGCGTCGGCGTACCGGCGAAGCCTCGACGACCCGGACGGATTCTGGCTGGCGGCGGCCGAGGCGATCGACTGGATCACCCCGCCCACCCGGGCCCTGGACGACTTTGCCGCGCCGCTGTACCGCTGGTTCCCCGACGGTGTGCTGAACACCTGCTTCAACGCCCTGGACCGGCACGTGGCGGCCGGCCGCGGCGACCAGGCGGCCATCGTGTACGACTCGCCCGTCACCGATACCCGGCGCCGGTTGAGCTACGCCGAACTCCTCGACCTGACCGCGAGGTTCGCCGGCGTGTTGCGCGGCCTCGGGGTCGGCAGGGGCGATCGGGTCGTGCTCTACCTGCCGATGGTGCCCGAGGCGGTGGTGGCGATGCTCGCCTGCGCCCGGCTCGGCGCGGTGCACTCCGTGGTGTTCGGCGGCTTCGCCGCCCACGAGTTGGCGGTGCGGATCGACGACGCCCGGCCCACCGTGGTGGTGGCCGCGTCCTGCGGCATCGAGCCGACCCGCACCATCGCCTACAAACCGCTCGTGGACGCCGCCCTGGCCGAGGCCACACACCGTCCGGACCACGTGGTGATCCTGCAGCGCCCGCAGCTCACCGCCGAGTTGACGGACACCGACCTCGACTGGGACACCGCGATGGCGAGCGCCGAGCCGGTCGCGTGTGTGCCGGTGGCGGCCACCGACCCGCTCTACATCCTCTACACCTCCGGCACCACCGGCCCGCCCAAGGGCATCGTCCGGGACAACGGCGGGCACGCGGTGGCGCTGCGCTGGTCGATGGAGAACATCTACGGCGTGCGGCCGGGCGAGGTGAGCTGGACCGCCTCCGACGTGGGCTGGGTGGTCGGCCACTCGTACATCGTCTACGCGCCGCTGCTCACCGGCTGCACCTCCGTGCTGTACGAGGGCAAACCGGTCGGTACCCCCGACGCGGGCGCGTTCTGGCGGGTGGCCGCCGAGCACCGGACCACCATGCTGTTCACCGCGCCGACGGCGTTCCGCGCGATCCGCAAGGCGGATCCGGAGGGGAAACTGCTCGCCGGACACGATCTGTCCGCCCTGCGCGCCCTGTTCCTGGCCGGCGAACGCCTCGACCCGGAAACCTACCGCTGGGCCGGCGACCTGCTCGGCGTGCCCGTGGTGGACAACTGGTGGCAGACCGAGACCGGATGGCCGATCGTGGCCGACCCGATCGGCCTGGAGCCGCAGCCGACCCGGCCCGGCTCGCCGACCCTGCCGGTGCCCGGCTACGACGTGCGGATCCTGGACCCGGACGGCGTCGAGGTGCCGCCCGGCACGGACGGGTCCGTGGTGCTCAAACTGCCCATGCCGCCGGGCACGTTGACCGGCCTGTGGGGCGACGACGCGCGTTATGTCGCCTCCTACCTGACCGCCTTCCCCGGCCACTACCTGACCGGCGACGGGGGGCGCAAGGACGCCGACGGCTACGTCTACGTGATGGGCCGCACCGACGACGTGATCAACGTGGCCGGACACCGCCTGTCCACCGGCTCGATGGAGGAGGTCCTGGCGGCCCATCCGGACGTGGCGGAGTGCGCGGTGATCGGGGTGGCCGACGAACTCAAGGGCCAGGTGCCGCGCGGCCTGGTCGTGCTCAAGGCCGGCGTGGACCGGGAACCGGCCGCGGTGGCCGAGGAGTTGGTCCGCCGGGTCCGGGACACGATCGGCGCGGTGGCCGCGCTGCGCCGGGTGGACGTGGTGCCCGCGCTGCCCAAGACCCGGTCCGGCAAGATCCTGCGCCGCACGATGCGCGACATCGCCGACGGCAAACGACCCGAACCGCCGTCCACGATCGAGGATCCCGCCGTGCTCGACGCCCTGCGGCCGACGCTCGTCGACGAGTAGCAGCGGCGGATCGCGGCGCGATCAGTTCGCGTAGGACGCGCGCGGCGGCGACTGCGGGCCCAGCGGCCCGGCCAGCCAGGTGTCGTACAACCGCTGCCACGACCCGTCGCGCTTCATCCGCTCCAGCAGCCCGTTGGCGAAGCGCACGAAGTCCTCGTGCGCCAACGGGAAGGCCATGCCGTGCGGTTCGTCGCTGAACGCCGGCCCGACCACGACGGTGTCCGAGTCCTGCGCACGAAGTCCGTGCAGCAGCGCGGAGGTCGTCGAGACCGCGTCCACCTCGCCCTGCTGCAACGCGACCAGGCAGTCCGTCCAGTTCTCCACCGCGTAGGGCACCACGCCCGCCGGATCGTCGCGCAGGAACACGATCGAGGTGGTCGCCCGCACCGTACACACCCGCCTGCCGCGCAGATCGGCGAGCGTACGCACATCGGAGTCGCTGCGGACCAGCACCCGCTGGCCGTCGGTGTAGTAGTCGCTGCTGAACGCCACCTCGTGCTTGCGCTCGCACGTGATCGTCATCGTGTCGATCACCACGTCGACCACCCCGGACCGGAGCACCTCGGGCCGCTGGGCCTGGGTGATCACCTTGTACCGGATGTGCGCGGGGTCGTCGGGGCCGCCGAAGATCGCCTGCGCGAGGGTCTTGGCCATCTCGATGTCGAAGCCCTGGATCCGGCCGCTGCGCCGATCCAACTCGGCGAAGTAGCGGGTGTTCTGGTCCACCCCGACGATCAGGTAGCCGCGCCGCAGGATGGTCTCCATCGTCGACCCGGCCGGCATGCGACCGCCGGCGGGCAGCGGGTCGGGCGGGGTCAGGCTCCGGCGCGGGTCGCACGGCGCGGCGGTGGAGGGTTTCGGGTAGTCGTCCGGGCCGGCCGGATGTGCTCCCGAGACGACCGGGTCGGCGGCGGTACGGACCTCCGCCGGCGGCGCGCCCGGCGAGCCGGTACAGGCGGCCAGCGTGGCGGCCAGGGCAACGGCTGCCGCCGCGGTCGCCGTGCGGCGGGCTCCCCAGTGCATGCCACTCCCCGTGGGCCGGTGTTCGCGAGTGCCGGTGCGGTCCGATTATCGATCGGATCCGCCGGAAATCGGGACCGGTTGCCCAAATAATGGGGGGTTCCCTCGGTGTGATCGATCAACTTTGGAGCGCGTGTGACCAGCTATGGCATCACCGGGCACATCAACCTCGCGGCGGGAACGGCGCCGTTGGTCGACCGTGCGCTCCGGGACCTGCTCGCCGGTGTCGCGCCGGACGAACTGGTCGGCTACAGCTGCCTGGCGGCCGGCGCGGATGCGATCTTCGCCCGGGCCGTGCTCGACCTGGGCGGCCGGCTGGTGGTGTTGCTGCCGTCGGCCGACTACGGCGAGTCCAGGGTCGGCGCGGCCTATCGCCCGACCTTCGACCACCTGCTGGCGGAGGCCGACGAGGTTCGGGTGATGCCGTACCCCCACGCCTCGCGGGACGCCTACGCGGCGGCCAACGAGAACCTGATCGCGGCGGCCGACGTGCTCTGCGCCGTCTGGGACGGCCGGCCCGACGACAACCGGGGCAGCACCGCCGAAGCGGTGACCCGGGCCCGCGCGGCCGGCAAGCAGGTCCACGTGGTGTGGCCCACGGGCGCGGCCCGCGCCTGAACGGGCGCGGGCGGTGAGGGAGTTGCCCACGATGGCCGTCCGGATGTTCGAGCATGGCGGGTGGGGCGGTACACCTGATCCATGAAGACTTCCGGGTCGGCTCCCGTCTCCGCCGGCATCCACGAACTCGCCTTCCTGGCCGGTGGCCCCGGTCGGGTGGTGGACACCACGATCGTCGGCCTGCGGGTCCGCGGACTGCTGCTCGTGGCCCGGGAGGGCCGGTTGACCGCGACGGCGCGCGTGGGGGAGGGGCCGATCGAGGACACGATCCTGGACCTGGTGCCGGCCGAGAGCGGAGCCGATCTCACCGAGGTACGGCTGGCCGCGGCCGGAGCTCCGGCGATCCTCGCGATGCGGGACGAGCTGGTGGCGGCCGGACTGCTGCGGCGGGCGTCTCGACCGTTCGGCCGGCGGGCGGCGACGGTGACGCCGGCCGGTGTGCGGTGCCTGGGGGCGGCGCGCAGGGAGTGGGGCCGGGCCGACTGGGCGGCGGAGGGCCCGCCCGACGTGGTCGGGGGAGCGGCGCTGTTCGGGCGGCGCGGGCTGCACGACGCCGAAACGGGCGCCGCCTTCCGTTTGTCCGACACGCGGATCCGGCGGCTGCGGGAGGGGAAGCGCCGCAAGCGCCCGGCGGACGAGGGTGGGCGGGAGATGTACGACCCGAGCAGCGGCTACAGCTCCACGTTCCGGAACTACAACATCGGCAGCTTCCCGGACACGTCGGGCAGTTGCGCCGGCTCGTACTGAGCCCGCAACCGGGTCCGCCGGTAGTCGGGTGGACGACCGGCGGACCGCGGGTGGCGCGTGATGGGACCTAGTCGTGTCTTCAATCTCCCGCCGGGCTCCACGACGGGAGATTGAAGTCACGCCCTAGCGGGGTGAGTTCGCCTCGGTGGGGTGGTGGTGGGGGGTGGTGGCGAGCGGGGGTACGCCCTGGGGGGTGCGCTTGCGGGCGTCGATGACGGCGAGGACCAGCGTGCCCAGGCCGGCGAGGCCGGCCAGTACCGAGATGCCGGGGAGCACCATGCCCAGGATCGTGTTCTGGGCGTCGCGCCATGCGGAGTCGGTGAGCCGGAACAGCCCTATTCCGACGGCGGTCACCCCGAGCAGCGCGATCACCGCGTGCCAGAGCAGCGGATTGGCCGGACGCTGCTCGGGAGTGGGGCGCTGCTCGGTCAGGCCGAGCGGGAAGGGCAGACCGGAGCCCGGTTGCGAGGCCGACGTCGCGGCGGCTGCGGGAGTCGCGGTCGGGAGCGGCGGTGCGGCGACCGGTGGCGCGGGGGCGGGCAGCACCGTGGTCGCGCCGACCGGGCTCGCGGCCGGATGCTCCACCTTGACCGTCTCGGCGCCGGCCCCCGCCGGTGCGGGGCCGTCGGGCTTGCGCGGGACCTTGACCGTCTCGGCGTTGTTGCCGCGCCGGACGACCGGCACCTTGACCGGCTCGCCGCCGTCGTAGCTCCCCTTCGGCTTGTCCGACTCGGGCGCGGGCGGCGCGGGATCGGCGGCCGGCGCGTCGTCCTCGTCCTTGCCGATGCGGACGGCGGGCACCGCCACGGGGGTGGTCGCGTCGTCGTCCGCGGCCTTCGCTCCGGCCTTGCCCTTCGGCTTGTCGTCGCGGGCGGCGGGTACGGGCGTGGTCGCGTCGTCCTCGGCGTCGTCCGCGTCCGAACTCGCCTCGGTGGCGGCCTTGGTGGGTTTGGACTTGCCGCTTCGCGCCGCCGGAGTGGCGACGGGCGTGGCGTCGCCTTCGGCGTCGTCCGCGTCCGAACTCGCCTCGGTGGGATTGGCCTTGCCGTCCCGGACCGCCGGTGTGGCAACGGGGGGCGCGTCGTCCTCGGCGTCGTCCGTATCCGAACTCGCGTCGGTGGCGGCCTTGGTGGGTTTGGCCTTGCCGCTTCGCGCCGCCGGGGTGGCAACCGGGGTTGCGTCGGCCTCGGGGGCCTCCGTGTCGGAAGCCACGTCGGTGGCGGGCTTGGCCTTGCCGACCTTGTTGCCTCGTGCCGCCGGGGTGGTGACGGGCGTTGCGTCGTCCTCGGGAGCGTCCGCGGCGGAACTCGCGGCTGCCGTGGGCCTGCCGGGCTTGCCGCTGCGGATTGCCGGGGCGGTTACGGGAGTTGCGTCGTCCGCGTCGTCATCGTTGTCGGCCGCCGAGTTGCCCGGCTTCGTCTTCGTGGCCTTGGCCGCCGGTCGAGCGGGCTTCGCCTCGGTGTCGTCGGCCGCCGCATCGGGCCGATCCGCCTCGTCGTCCGTCTTCCGAGCCGCCCCCGCGCCGGTGCGCGGCTTGGTCTTTTCGGTCGCCTTGGCCCCCGTGGCCGGCGGCGCCGCAGGTGCCGCGAGCGCGGCCGATGCCGCGACCTCGGCCGTCTCCGGCTCCTCCGCCGGGTCCGAGCCGTCCGAGTCGTCCGCGTCCAAGCCCTCCGCGTCGCCCGGTTCCACCGTGTCCGCCTCGTCGGCGTCCGGTATCTCCACCCGCTTGGCCGAGGCCGCTGCCGCCTCCGCCGCGTGGGTCGCGAGCAGGGCCGCCGTCGCCTTCGGCAGCCAGTCCGTCGCCGGATCGGCCGCCGCGAAACGTGCCACCAGGTCGGCCGCGGTGGGTCGCGCGGTGGGCCGCTTCTTCAGGCAGTCGGTGACGATCTCGCGCAGCCAGTCCGGGAGTTCGGTCAGGTCCGGCGTCTCCCGGACCACCCGCTGGGCGAGTTCGGCGGCCGACCCCGTACCGAACGGCGCCACGCCCGCCGCATGGCAGAGCACACCGCCGAGGGCGAACACGTCGATCGCCGGACCGATGGACCCGCCGGTGACCTGCTCCGGCGCCGGCAACCCCGGTGTCTCCACCACGCCGGTCCGGTTCAGCCCGGCCGCACCCAGCGCCCGGGCCAGCGCGTAGTCCGCCACCCGGGGCCCGTCGGCGGCCAGCAGGACGTTCGCCGGCTTCAGGTCACGGTGCGTCAGACCCGCCTCGTGCACGGCCGCCAGGCCCTCGGCCAACCCGGCACCCAGCGCCCGCAACGTCCGCTCCGGAAACGCCCCGTGCGCCTCGACGGCCGCTTCCAGGGACGGGCCCGCGACATGCTCGACCACCAGCCACGGGGGCGTGGCGTCGGCGTCGGCGTCCAGAACGTGGGCGACATGCGTGCCGCCGACCTCGCGCGCGGCCGCCATGTCCGTACGGAACCGTTCGAGGAACTTCTTGTCGGCCGCCAGGTCCGACCGCACCAGTTTGACCGCGACCTGCTCACCACCGGGCGCTCGACCGAGGAACACGGTCCCCAGGCCGGCCCGACCGAGTCGGGCCGACAGTCGGTACCGCCCGACAACCCCGGGATCGCCCGGCTTCAGCGGATCCATGACTGCCGCCCCCTCCACGTACGTACGTTCTGTGCCAAGGCGGGGAGTGGCCCCAGGGCATGCCGACGGCCCTGTCGGTCTCGCCTCCCCGCGGACTTCGCCGCAGCCTACCCCTCGGGTCGGGGTGTCACCGAGGACCCGGACCGCCCCGTCGATCTCCTGTTACCGACTCCGGACGGGTGCCGGAACAACGGCACATGTCCGGATTCCGACGTTCTGCCGGACCGTGTGGGCACACTGGCTTCGCGGCAACCACACCCCGATATGACGAGGGAGTCGGACCGATGGCGATCGTTCTGGGGCCGAATCGATATGGCAAGGCGGAGGTGCGCCTGGCCCGGGTGACCCGGACCACCGCGACCGATCACGAACTGTGCGATCTCGACGTCTCGGTGTCCCTGTCCGGCGACCTCGCCGACACCCATCTGCGCGGCGACAACGCCCGGGTGGTGCCCACGGACACGATGCGCGCCGTGGTGTACGCCTTCGCCCGGGACCGACCGCTGCCCCCGATCGAGGAGTTCGGCCTGCGCCTGGCCGGACACTTCGTCGACGCGCATGCCTCGATCGACACCGCCCGGGTGCGCCTGCTCGAATACCCCTGGGTCCGGATCGCCGGCACGCACGGTCCGCACCCGCACGCGTGGACCCGGGCGGCGGGGGCGCGCTGCGCCGGGGTCGTGCACGGGCCGGAGGGCGTCGAGGTCTGCTCCGGCCTGGCGGACGTGGCCGTGCTCAAGTCCACCGGATCCGAGTTCCACGGCTTCCCGACGGACCGTTACACGACACTCGCGCCGACCCGGGATCGCATCCTGGCCACCACCGTGCGGGCGCGTTGGCGCCATCGCCGCGACGGCGACGCACCGGCCGACTGGGACGCCTCGTTCCGCGCCGCCCGGGACACCCTGCTGCGCACCTTCGCCGAGACGCACAGCCTCTCGCTCCAGCACACCCTGTACACGATGGGCGAGGCGGTCCTGGCGGAGCAGGAACACCTGGCCGAGGTACGCCTGACCCTGCCCAACCGCCACCACGTCGAGGTCGACCTGAGCCCGTTCGGCCAAACCAACCCGGGGGAGGTGTACCAGGTCACGGACCGGCCGTACGGCCTGATCGAGGGCACGGTCCTGCGCGACGACGCCGCCCCGGCCCTGGCCGACCTGCCCTGGGAGTAGCAACCACGGGCCGCGACAGCGAGTGGCCCGGCCGGCCCCGCCACGCCTTGCCCGCCGCTCGGCGACCTGGTAGGCGAGGTCGAGGTAGGTCGTGGGCTCGTCGAGCAGCAGCACCTCGGTGTCCTGGGCGAGCGCCATCGCGATCCACACGCGCTGCCGCCGGCCGCCGGAGAGTTCGTCGATGGAACGATCGGCGAGGGCGGCGGCGCCGGTGACCTGGAGGGCACGGTCGACCACGGCTTCGTCGGCCGAGGACCACTGCCGCCGCCAGCGCTGGTGGGGCGTCCGGCCGCGGGCCACGAGGCCGCGCACGGCGATCCCGTCGGGCGCGCTCGGCGTCCGCGGCAACAGGGCGCAGGGCGAGTTCGCGCCCGGGCAGGTCGGCGATGTCGCCCCCGTCCAGGTGCACGACGCCGGCGGCCGGTTTGAGCAGGCGGGCCCAGGGCGCGCAGCGCGGTGGACTTGCCGCACGCGTTGGGGCCGACGAGCGCGGTGACCTTGCCGGCGGGAATGTGCGGGTCGAGGTCGTCGGCGACGACGCGGTCGCCGTAGCCCAGCCGCAGGCCGCGGCCGGGAGCGGGGGAGGCGTCGACCGTCGCCTTCCCCGCTTTCGGCATGCGTCGGAGCGAGCCCGCCCTCAGTCGCGGAAGGCCAGCATCGGGATCAGCGCGTTGTCCACCAGGGACTCGATCTCGGCGCCGGTCATCGGCACGCCCGAGACGGTGAAGCGCTGGCACAGGAACGTGGGTCCGGCCAGCACACATTCCTGGGCCAGGGCACCCTGGCGGGCCTCGCCGCGGGCGATGGCGTCGGCGATCACGTCGGTCAGCAGCGCCGTCCACGGGCCGACCACCCGCTGCTCCCACATCTCGGCGAACTCGTGGTGTCGGCTCAGTTCGCCGCACAACATCCGCGTGCCCAGGCCCAGTGGGCCGAGCATGCCGCGCGCGATGGCCTCCAGGTAGACGATCAGGTCGCCGCGCAATGTGCCCGGGAAGGACAGGGATTCCGGGTCGGGCAGCGTGGCGGAGAGCGCGTCGGCGACCATGCCCACCTTGTCCGGCCAGCGCCGGTACAGCGCCGACTTGCCGGTGCCGGCCCTCGCCGCGACGCCCTCGAAGGTGACCCCGGCGTAGCCGCGTTCGCCCAGCTCGGCGACCACGGCCTCGGTGATCGCCCGCTCCAGCGTGACGCCGCGCTTGCGGGGGCGCTGTCGGTAGTCGGTGACCAGCAGGGCTGTCTCGACGTGACCGGCGCGTACTCCTGTGCTCACTGTCACCTCCGACTGCCATGCTACAGAAAACGTTTGCGTTCTCTAAGGCATAACCTCTAGATTCACGTAGAGAACGCTCACGTCCACTAGCAATGCGAGGCAATCCATGACGACGGCACCTCCCGAGGTGGCCGGTTCGACCGGATCCCCGTCCGCCGAGGCGCCGCACGCGCGTCGCGGACTGGCCCTGGCCCTGCTCGCAGGGGCTCAGTTGATGATCGTGCTCGACGCGACCATCGTGAACATCGCCCTTCCCGACATGGGCAAGGCGCTCGAAATCAGCGAAACATCGCTCTCCTGGGTGATGAACGCCTACATGCTGACCTTCGGCGGCCTGCTGCTGCTCGGTGGTCGACTCGGTGACCTCTTCGGCCGACGCCGGCTCCTGGCGCTCGGCCTGATCGTGTTCACGGTCGCGAGCCTGCTCGGCGGGTTCGCCGGAAACGAGGCCATGCTGCTCGCCTCGCGCGCCCTCCAGGGCGTGGGCGGCGCGATGGTGGCCCCCGCGGTCCTGTCGTTGGTGACCACCACCTTCGAGGAAGGGCCGGAACGCAACAAGGCGTTCGGCGTCTACGCCGCGGTGTCGGGCATGGGTTCGGCGGTCGGCCTGCTCATGGGCGGCCTGCTCGTGGAGTACCTGTCCTGGCGCTGGGTCATGTTCGTCAACGTGCCGATCGGCATCGCCCTGGTGGCCGCGCTCCCGCTGGCCATCCCGGACGACGCGAAGACCGGCGAGAAGGCCGTCTGGCGCGGCCGGTTGGACATCCCCGGCGCGCTCACCTCGACCCTCGGTGTCACCGCGCTGGTCTACGGCGTGATCCGGGCCGCGGACAAGAGTTGGGGCGACGGGCTGACCATCGGCTCGCTGGCCCTGTCCGCGGTGCTGATCGCCGCCTTCATCGTGATCGAATTCAAGGTCGAGCGACCGCTCATGCCGATGCGGTTGTTCCGCAACCGCAACCGCTCCGCCAGCTACGTGGTGATGGCGCTCGCCGCCGGCGGCATGATGGGTTCGTTCTTCTTCATCACCCTCTACATGCAGCTCGTCGCGGGCTACTCGCCGATCAGGTCCGGTCTCGCCTATCTCCCGCTGTGCGCGGGCGTGATGGTCTCGGCCCAGTTCACCAGCGTGATGTTGCCGAAGATCGGCCCGCGGGTGCTGCTGACCGTGGGTCCGATCCTGGCCGCGATCGGCCTGTTCTACTACGCGATGCTCGACGTCGACTCGAGCTACGTCGCCGGCCTGCTGCCCGCGATGATCATCTTCGGTCTGGGCATGGGCCTGATCTTCGTCGCGATCATGGCCACCGCGGTGGCCGGCATCGCCCCGGAGGACGCGGGCATCGGCTCCGCGATGCTCAACGTCACCCAGCAGGTGGGCGGCGCCGTGGCGATCGCGGTGCTGACCACGATCTACTCCAGCGCCAAGGACGACAAGCTGCGGGACGAGGTGGCCAAGCTCGGCGGCAAGGCCCCGGACCTGCACGCGATCAAGGTCGCCCTGACCGAGGGCTACACGGCGGGCTTCATGACCGCCGGCATCCTGCTCGCCGTCGCCGCGGTGATCGCGGTCGCGGTGCTGCGGGTGGACAAGTCGGAGCTGCCCGCCGAGACCACCGGCGGTCTGCACTAGAACGGCATCGGCCGTCGTCGCCGGGTGGTCCTCCGCTCGCCCGTCGACACCTCGTCACCCGGACCGGTTCCCGCGAACCGGTCCGGGTGTTCGCGGTCCGGAGGTGCGACACGTCCGAAAAACACCGATCAGTGGAGTAATTTCCGCTTCGGCGGCCACTCTTCGTGATCGACGCCTGGGGGATTCCCCCGTGTTTCGGTCCAAGCGGGACGCGGCGTGGGCGGCAGAGCGAGCAGGCGGGTACCCTGCGACAGGCAGCGGGTGCTCCGCCCCGGGGCACCTCTATCGCGACGACGGGACGACCGGCGCCGTGGCACTCCTCCCGCCTGTTCCTGTCGAAACAGCCGCTCGGCGGGGATGATGGGCGGTGGAGCGACTTCGGGGGGATTGTGACGGAACACGGATGGCCGGGTGAGCCACCGGCCAAGGGGGATCCGGAACGGATCGGCCCCTACGCGGTGCTCGGCCGACTCGGTGCCGGCGGCATGGGCCGTATCTATCTGGGGCGTTCGCCCTTCGGGCGACTGGTCGCGATCAAGACCATCCGCTCGGAGCTGGGCGGCGACCCGGGCTTTCGGGCGCGCTTCGCCCAGGAGGTGGCCGCGGCCCGCCGGGTCAGCGGCGTGTTCACCGCCGCCGTGGTCAACGCCGATCCCGACGCCGCGGTGCCGTGGCTGGCCACCGCGTACGTGCCCGCGCCCTCGCTGGAGTCGCTGGTCCGCGCCTGCGGCCCGCTGCCACCGCGCGCCGTGCGCTGGATGGCCGCCGGCATCGCCGAGGCGCTGGAGTCCGTACACGCCGCCGGCCTGGTACACCGCGACCTGAAGCCGTCCAACGTGCTGGTCGCCAGCGACGGCCCCAAGGTGATCGACTTCGGCATCTCGCGCGCCGCCGACTTCGGCTCGCTCACCATGACCGGCGTCGCCGTCGGCACCCCGGCGTACATGTCGCCCGAACAGGCGCAGGGCGTGCGCGACATCACCCCCGCCAGCGACATGTTCTCGCTCGGCGCCACGCTGGTGTACGCGGCGACCGGGCACTCGCCCTACCCCGACCGCAAGCCCGCCGAGGCGCTGCTGCGCCTGGTCACCGGCTCGCCGGATCTGGAGGGGCTGCCGACCGAGCTGACCGGCCTGGTCAACCTGTGCATGCAGCGCGCCGCCGAACACCGGCCGAGCCCCACCCAGTTGCTCAACCAGCTCGCCCCGCTCCTTGACGACAGCGACGCGGACAGCCAACTGCCCGACAACGCGTCGGCGATGGTGCAACGGTTCGAGAGCCAGTACCGGCCGACGATGGGCCCGCGCACGCCGCCGGTCCGCGAACTCGTCGAGCCCGACGGCGAGCAGCGGCCCGAACTGCCGGAGAACGTGCGCCCGGACCCGAACAACATGGGCAAACTGCCCAACCAGGTCCGCCAGGAGCCGCGCCCGGAGACCCACCGGCCGCCACCGCCGCAGCGCCCGCCGACGAACCCGACCCGCAAGCCGCCGCCCCGGCCGCCGGCCCCGCCGACGAACTCGCCGACGGGCGGCCCGCCGGGCGGCTCGCGACCGGTCTCGGGACGACCGGTGTCCACGTCCTCCCCCTCGCCGGCGTTGCCGACCGAGCGGGTGGCCCGACCGCCCGCCCCGATACCCAACTCTCCGGTCACGTGGCCGGAGAGCGGTCCCGACGTGCCCCGCCAGCACCCCACGCCACCGCGCACCCCCACCGGGGGCATGGAGGCCGCGCCGGTGTGGCGGTTCGCCGCGACCGGCGAGATCCTGACCCCGCCGGTGCGCGCGGGCTCCGGGCGGACCGCCCGCGTACACGTGCACAGCAACGACAACGGGCTGCACACCCTGCATCTGGCCACGCGGGAGTGGCGGTTCGACTCCTCGGGCTGGTCGCACCCGCCGGCCGTGGACGGCGAGCTGATGTACCTCAGCAGCCAGGACAACCACGTCTACGCCCTGGAGCTGACCTCGCGGCAGTGGCGCTGGAGCTTCCCCACCGGCGGCGAGGTCGTGGCCGCCCCCGTGGTCGCCGACGGCACCGTCTACTTCGGGTCCAGCGACAACGCGCTCTACGCCGTGGACGCGGCCACCGGGCGCTGTCGCTGGCGGTTCCCCACCGGCGGCTGGGCCACCTCGCCCACCGTCGTGGACGGCACGGTCTACTTCGGCTCCAGCGACCGCTGCGTCTACGCGCTGGACGCGGCCACCGGCTGGTGCCGCTGGCGCTTCCCCACCGGCGGCTGGGTGTCCTCCCCGACGGTGGCCAACGGGATCGTGCACGTCGGCAGCACCGACCAGTACCTGTACCTGCTCAACGCCGGCGACGGCGCGATGCGCGGCTGGTTCGGCGCGGGCGGCCCGGTCGCCCAACCGGCCACCTCGGGCAACCTGTCCTTCTTCGGCAGCGGCGACGGCGGCCTGTACGCGGTCGACGTCAACACCACGCGTTGCGTGTGGCGTTACGGCGCCGAGGGCTGGGTGACCTCGCCCGTGGTCGCCGAGGACATGGTGTACGCGGGCAGCAGCAACGGCTCGGTGCTCGCGGTCGGCATGGGCGGCGAGCCCCGCTGGCGGTTCACCACCGGCGGTCGGGTGACCTCCCCGATCGTGGCCGACGGCCTGCTCTTCGTGGGCAGCGCCGACCGCCACCTGTACGTCCTGGACGCGGTCACCGGCAAGGGCCCGTCGGCCGGGACCAACGGCTGAGCGCGGGGCGGGCGAACGCGCCCGCCCCGACACCCCCGACACCCTCGACACGCAACGATCCCGGAGCCGTCGCTCGCGAACCGCGGTTCGCGACCTTCGACTCCGGGATCGTCGTCGGGTGTTCGATCCGGGTCAGCGGGCACCGATGGGGGTGTAGTCGCGCAGCGCGACGCCCGTGTACACCTGGCGCGGACGGCCGATCTTGGCCCTCGGGTCCGCGATCATCTCCTGCCAGTGCGCGATCCAGCCCGGCAGCCGGCCGATCGCGAACAGCACCGTGAACATCTCGGTGGGGAAGCCCATCGCCCGGTAGATCAGCCCGGTGTAGAAGTCCACGTTCGGGTAGAGCTTGCGCTCGACGAAGTAGTCGTCGGCCAGCGCGCGCTCCTCCAACTGCATCGCGAGGTCCAGCAGTTCGTCCTTCTTGCCCATCCGGGACAGGACGTCGTCGGCGGCCTTCTTGATGATCGTGGCGCGCGGGTCGCGGCTCTTGTACACCCGGTGGCCGAAGCCCATCAGGCGGACGCCGTCCTCCTTGTTCTTCACCTTGTTCACGAAGGCGTCGATGTCGCCGCCGTCGTTCTTGATCTGCTCCAGCATCTCGAGGACCTGCTGGTTGGCGCCGCCGTGCAGCGGGCCCCACAACGCGTTGATCCCGGCCGAGATGGACGCGAACATGTTCGCCTGGCTGGAGCCGACGAGGCGCACCGTCGAGGTCGAGCAGTTCTGCTCGTGGTCGCCGTGCAGGATGAGCAGCTTGTCCAGCGCGTCCACCACGACCGGGTCCGCCTTGTAGGACTCGGCCGGGACGGCGAAGGTCATCCGCAGGAAATTCTCGACGTAGCCGAGCGAGTTGTCCGGGTACAGCATCGGCTGGCCGACCGACTTCTTGAACGCGTAGGCCGCGATCGTCGGCAGCTTGGCCAGCAGCCTTATCGCCGAGAGCCGGACCTGCTCCTCGTCGAACGGGTTGTGGCTGTCCTGGTAGAACGTCGACAGCGCGGACACCACGGACGACAACATCGCCATCGGGTGCGCGTCGCGCGGGAAGCCGTCGTAGAACCGCTTGACGTCCTCGTGCAGCAGCGTGTGCTGGGTTATCTCGTCGCGGAAGTTGTCCAGCGCGCTCACCGACGGCAACTCGCCGTAGATCAGCAGATACGCCGTCTCCAGGAAGGTCCCCTGCTCCGCGATCTGCTCGATCGGGTAGCCGCGGTAGCGGAGGATGCCCTCCTCGCCGTCGATGAAGGTGATCGCCGATTTACACGCGGCGGTGTTGACGAACCCTCCGTCGTAGGTCACCAGCCCCGTCTTTGCGCGCAGCGTCGAGATGTCCATGGCGGTGTCGCCGATGGTGCCCTCGATCAGCGGGAAGGTGTGCTCGTTTCCTTGGTGGCGCAGTACTACCGAGTCCTCGCTCATGGGGGTCCCCTACTTCTCGGCTCAGGCTCCGGCAGCCACCCGGATCGTGTCCGTGCGGTTCCGGTCTTTGTGACATGTGTGCATCAGTACGAATAGCAGGCGCACGAGGCGGCCTCGCAGCCACCTCCCACCTGGGCGACAAACCGTGAGCCGCGTCACCTGACCCAGGGTGCCGGGTCGCCACGCCCTTGGTCACCGCCGGCTCGGGTCGCGACGGTGCCCTGTGTTTCGGCTTCCCGCTTCGAGGGTCACCCATGCGGCGTCATGATGAGGGGCACACGATCGGGCAGCCGGGGGGACGTTGCGTGACCGACGACGGACGACGGGGGCCGGCGCCCCTCGACGCCTACGATCCGCGCCGGATCGGGCCCTACCGGGTGTTGTCCCGGCTCGGCCGCGGCGGCATGGCCCGGGTCTTCCTGGGGCTGTCCCCGGCGGGTCGGCTGGTGGCGATCAAGACGATCCTGGCCGAGTTGGACCACGACGAGGACTTCCGGCGGCGGTTCGCCCGCGAGGTGCAGGCGGCGCGGCTGGTGAGCGGGGTGTTCACGGCCGCGGTGGTGGCCGCCGACCCGGCGGCCGCGCGGCCCTGGCTGGCCACCGCGTATGTGCCGGCGCCGTCGCTGCGCGAGGTGGTCGACGAGTGCGGTCCGCTGCCGCCGGACGCGGTGCGCTGGCTGGCCGCCGGGGTGGCCGAGGCGCTGGGCGCGATCCACGGGGCGGGCCTGGTGCACCGTGACCTGGCCCCGGGCAACATCCTGGTCACCCTGGACGGGCCGAAGGTGATCGACTTCGGGCTCGCCCTCGCCCAGGACCAGGACACCGTCAACCTGGTCGGCACGATCGCCTACATGGCCCCCGAGCAGGTCGAGGGTGAATCCGGCACGGTCCGCTCCGACGTGTACGCGATGGGCGCCACGCTGCTGTTCGCGGGCACCGGGCACGCGCCGTACCAGGGCAGCGCGATGCGGGTGATGAGCGCCGTGCGCAACCGCGACCCGGACCTGAGCGGGCTGCCGCCGGAGCTGCTGCCGCTGGTCGAGTCGTGCCTGCGCCGCCGGGCCGATCGGCGGCCGACGCCGGAGCGGGTGGTGGCCGACTTCGCCGAGCTGCTGACCGGCCGCCTGCGCCCGTACGAGGCCGCCGCGTGGTTGCCCCGGCCGGTGCTGGACCTGCTGCACGAGCACGAGCGGCGGATCCGGCCCGCCGTGGACGCGCCACGGCCGCGTGCCCCGCGCCCCGCGCCGGAGCCCGAGGCGGTGCGCGCGCCCGCGCCCGAGCGGCCGCGCCCGGGTGGGGCCCACCGCACCGGACCGGACCGGCCGACGCCCGCCGAGCCGACCCGGCCGATGCCCGCGCCCGGCCCCACCCGGCCCTACACACGCGAGCCGTACCGGTCGGCGCGGGCCCCGATGCTGGACCGGATCCTGTACGACCTGCCCGGAGCGGGACCGGCCGGCGTGCTCGCCTCGTCCCTGGCCGACGCCGACCTGCGCCGGTGGCACCCCGTGCTGGCGCCGATGATCGACCCCGAACCCGGCGGAGGGCGCACGGCGGACCGGCCCGCGGTCCGGTTCGGCCTGCTGGGGAGCCGGCCCACGCTGATCCGGCGCACCCCCGGCCGGGCGCTGGTGCTGATGGCCCCGGCCCGCTCCGACCCCGCCGCGGTCTCGCTCGCCGGGCCCCGGCACGCGCTCGCCCTCGCCGCCTCGGGGGATCCGGCCGCCCTGGAGCAGCCCACCGGTCGGCCCTCGCCGCGGATCGACCCGAAGGTGCTCGACGCCGAACTGGCCCGCTGCGCGCCCCGCCTGCGGACCCGCGCCGGCAAACACGCCGACGTGCTGACGGACGTGGTCGCGGCGGTGCTGGCCCGGCCCGACGAGACCTTCGCGCTGTCCGAGGCGGACGGCGTGCCGGACCCGGAGGCGGTGTTGTGGGGCTTGTGCGACCTGGTCGGCCCACTGCTGCCGTACACGCTGTCCTTCTCCACGCTGGCCGCGCCGGAGCCGGTCGACGAGCCGCGCGTGGTGGTGCACGCGCGGTGGCCGGAACGGGAGGCGCGCTCGGCCGGGCGGCGGCGGCACCGCATCGTCCCGGGCGAGGAGCTGTACTCGATGGGCGACGTGCACCGCACCGCCGCCGAGGCCCTGGTGCGCTGCTACACCGGCCCCGACTGGACCGCCGCGGCGGCCGGGCTGACCCCGTCGGGCCCGCTCCGCGCCGCCGCGCCCGCCGACCGCTCCCGGGGCGTGCTGCGGGCCCTGGAGGGGCGCTGAGAGCCCGCCGTCGCGGCTACCCCGGCGGTCGCAGCAGGCCCGCGGTCAGGCCCTCCAGCAGGCCCCGGCCCAGGTCCTCGCCGAGCGCGGCGGCACCGCGCAGGTCGGTGACGAACGTGCGCAGCGCGCGGAAGGTCTCCCCGTACGCACGCTGCCGGTCGGGCGGCAGCAGCGGGATCTCGATCCGCCGCACGTCGACGCGCACGATGCTGGAGCCGTAGCCGGCCCGCCGCGCGTGCGCCGGGTCGGTCAGGAATCCGGCCAGGAACCACGGATCCAGCGCGGCCGGGTCGGGGCGCAGCAGGTGCAGGTTGGGCCCGAGAACCGCGTCCTGCTCGGCCGCCCCGGCGACCCGGACCGCGCTCGCCCAGCCGTGCTCGTCGCCGCCGAGCAGGGTCGGCACGATCACGTCGCCGGCGTGGATCCGGGGGTGCTGCGCCTCGTCCGCCTCGGCCGCGGACAGGCGCGCGCTCGGCGGCACGGCGGCGGCCAGGTCGGTGGTGGTGAGCATCGGCACGGTCGGGCCGGGGGGCGTCTCATGGCCGACCCGCCCGCCCCGCGACGCGCTGCGGTACAGGGTGACCGCGCCGGTGCGGGCCAGGTCGGCGAGCGCGACCGAGCGCCACGTGCCGGCGCCCTCCTCGGCGGCCGGTACGGCGGGCACCAGGTGCGGCAGCCGGGCCAGCAGGGCGAGCAGCCGGGCGCGGGTGTCCTGGACCCGCTCGGCCACGTTCGCGTCGGTCTGCGCGGGCAGGTTGTGCGCCGGGGTCAGGTCGACGTTGTCGTCGAGGAGTTCGATCAGCGGTACCGCGCGGTGTCGGCCCGCGATCTCGGCCAGGCCCGCCGGGTCGGCGCGGAAGTCGCGCCAGGCGCGCAGCGCGGTGTCCGCCGCCACGGCGTCCGCCAGGTCGTCGAGCTCGGCGAACAGCACGTGTGAGGGCATGCGCTCGCCCGAGGGCCGCTCCAGGATCCACAGGTGCAGCGCCACCCCGAACGGCGGCGCGGCGCCGGCGGGCAGGCCGAACACCGCGCGCAGCGCGCCCCGGCGCAGCAGTTCGGCCCGGATCCGGCGCCCCGAGCCGCGGGCCGCCACCGCCGGCGGCATCAGCAGCACCACCCGCCCGCCCGCCTCGGTGTGCCCGAGCGCGTGTTGCACCCAGGCCAGCTCGGATTCGGTGCGCGGCGGCAGGCCGTACTCCCAGCGCTGGTCGTAGGCCAGTTCGTCGTGCCCCCAGTTGCGGTCGTTGAACGGGGGGTTGCCCACGACGGCGTCGAAGCGGGTGCCGGGCCACGCGTCGGCGCGCAGTCCGTCGCCCTCGGCGATGGCGACGTCGGTGTCCGGTGCGGCGTCCGGATGCAGCGCCAGGCGGGCCCGGATCAACCGGGCCAGGGCCGGTGCCTCGGTCTGCCCGCGCAGTGTGCGTGCCGAGCGGACGAAGCCGAGCAGCAGATCACCGTGGGTGGTCGCGAGGTCGAGTACGGTGACCGGCTTCTCCCGTCCGGCGCCCGCGAGTTCGGCGATCAGCGCGACGGTGGCCGCGGGGGTGGCGCCGCCGGGGCCGGCGGGCGACTCGGCGAAGCGGGCGTACAGGTCGGCGAACACGGCGGGCGCGCCCCGGGTCGCGGCCAGGTCGCCGGCGGCGCGCAGTCGATCGGCGTGCGGGCCGACCGGCGCGGGCGCGCCCGCGAGCAGGTATTCGCCGATGTCCGCGAGCCGGTCGGCCACCTCGCCGTCGGCCGCGATCAGGCGCCACAGCCGCTCCTCCGGCGCGACCTCGGCGATCTTGCCCTGGGCGCGCAACCAGCCCTCCACGTCGGCCAACGCGAAGGTGGGGCTCGCGTCGCTGCCGCCCACGGGTCGCGGGAAGTCGTCGAAGCGCCGACGCCAGTTGCTCACGGCGGCGCGTCCGACACCCGCGATGCGGGCGATCTCGGCAGCGGTGACCTGGGGGCCGGTGGGCACCGTCTCCTCCTCATGACCTGGGGTGTGAACCGCAAAAAGTCAATCATAGAGAAGCAACGTGACGGCGACGGAGAATGCGTGTTGACACTATTCACAGCTGCTGTTTCTATTGACCCCGGCAGCACGGTGCAACCTCGGAAACACCCGCACCGCCCGCTTGTTTCCGCAGTGCCTCCGAGCAGTGACTCCATGCAGTGCTTCCGAAGGTTCTCCGGCAGTCCGCTTCGACCGCGACCCCGCGGGGCCGGCGCCGGGGGCTGATCACCACCGTGGCGGTCGCTGCGACGATCGCCCCGACCGGCTCGCTCGCCGCGTGCGGCCCGAGGGGGGACGAAACTTTCATCCGGGGGGATGGGGGAGGGGCCACGAGGGCGATCCGCCGAAGGGCGGGTCGCCCTCGTGCGTTGTCGCGGGCTCGCCGCATCCATGCGCAGATCACATCGCGGATCGCTTGAATGACTCGGTCAAGGATCCTAGGGTCCCCGCCATGGCCACCTCCAGCTCCGCCGGGTCCGCAGCAGCCGCGCCCGATCCCGTACTCGCCGCCCTGACCGCCCCCGACGGCCCCTTCGCGCTCGTCGAGGAGGACGTGCTCGGCGTCCCGCTGCGCGTCCTGGCCGAACGGCCCCGCTCGATCACCACCTTCGTCGAGCGGGCGCGCGGGTTCGGGGATCGCGAGTATCTGGTCCACGAGGACCGCAGGATCACCTTCACTCGACACGTGCGTGACGTCGCCTCGACCGCGCACGCGTTGCGCGAGCGGTTCGGGGTCGGGCCGGGGGACCGGGTGGCGATCCTGGCGGCGAATCGGCCCGAGTGGTTGACCGCCTTCCAGGCCGCCGCGGCGCTCGGCGCGATCGCGGTGGGCATGAACGGGTGGTGGGCCGCCGACGAGATCCGCTACGCCGTCGCGGACTGCGCGCCCACCGTGCTGATCGCCGACCGGCGCCGGTTGGAGCGGCTGGGCGGCGCGGTCGCCGCCGCGGGCGAACTGGGCCTGCCCGTGGTGGAGATGGAGCGCGACTTCGCCGCGCTGACCGAGTACGCCCCCGACGCCGACCTGCCGCCGGGCGCCGCCGACGAGGACGACCCCGCGCTGATCCTGTACACCTCCGGCACCACCGGCCGACCCAAGGGCGCCGTGCTCACCCATCGCAACGTGGTGGCCATGCAGAACCTCCAGGCGCTGCTCGCCGCCCGGGCGAGCGCGCACCTGCCCGCCGCCGCACGGGCCCAGGCGCCGCCCGGGAGATGGCTGGTCAACAGTCCCTTCTTCCACGTCTCGGGCCTGCTGGCGGGCGCCGTGGCGGCGTTGGCCGGCGGGCAGACGATGGTGCTCTACGCCGGGCGCTTCGAGGTGCCGCGGCTCCTGGAGCTGATCGAGCGCGAGCGGTGCACCACGTGGTCGCTGGTGCCCACGCTCGGCTGGCGGGTGGTCAACCATCCCGACACCGCGCGGCACGACCTGTCCTCGATCGTGCGCCTGGGCGGCGGCAGCGCGGCGTTCTCGCCCGAACTGGTGCGCCGGCTCCAGGAGGTGTTCCCGGGCGCCAAGGGCGCGCTCGGCGTCGGGTACGGGCTGACCGAGTCCGGTGGGGTGGCGACCACGGCGGGCGCCGCGCAACTGGAGGGCGAGCCGGGGGCGATCGGGACGGCGGTGCCGACCGTGGAGGTGACGATCCGTCACGAGGACGGCAGCGAACAGCCCGACGGCGTCGAGGGCGAGTTGTGGATCCGCAGCCCGCTGGTGATGCGCGGCTACTGGCGCAACGAGGAGGCCACCGCGAAGGCACTCACGCCGGACCGGTGGTTGCGCACCGGCGACCTCGGCTTCGCCCGCGCCGGCCGCTTCCACCTCGCCACCCGGCGCAGCGACCTGATCCTGCGCGGCGGCGAGAACGTCTACCCGGCCGAGATCGAGCACTGCCTGGACGCGCACCCGGACGTCGCCGAGTCGGTGGTGGTCGGCGTACCGCATCCGGAGTGGGGCGAGGAGGTCAAGGCGATCGTGGTCCCGGCCCAGGGCAGCCCGATCACCGCCGCCGAGCTGGGCGCCTATGTGGCCGAGCGGCTGGCCCACTTCAAGGTGCCGGCGCACTGGGAGTTGCGCGTCGAGCCGCTGCCCCGGACGCCGACCGGCAAGGTGATCCGCGCGGTGGCCACGGGCGGCCGTCCCGCCGACCTCGTCGAGGAGTGAACGAGCGAGCGGGGCCGGCGGCCGTGGTCGGCGCCGGCCCCGCTCGGGTGTGTTCTCGATCCCCCGTCGGGCTGCCGCGCAACGCGGCGCCCGGTCAGTCGTTCTTGTGCAGGTCCTCGTTCAGCGCGCCCCACGACTTGGTCCGGGCGATCGCCTCGATCGTGCCGGTGACCGAGTTGCGGCGGAAGAGCAGGCCGTCGCGACCGGAGAGTTCGGCGGCCTTGACCACCGTGCCGTCCGGGGTGGTCACCCGGGTGCCGGCGGTGATGTAGCAGCCCGCCTCCACCACGCAGTCGTCGCCGAGCGAGATGCCGATGCCGGCGTTGGCGCCGAGCAGGCAGCGCTCGCCGACCGAGATGGTCTCCTTGCCGCCGCCGGACAGCGTGCCCATGATCGACGAGCCGCCGCCGATGTCGCTGTGGTCGCCGACCACGACGCCGGCGCTGATCCGGCCCTCGACCATGGACGCGCCGAGGGTGCCCGCGTTGAAGTTGCAGAAGCCCTCGTGCATCACGGTGGTGCCGGGCGCCAGGTGCGCGCCCAGGCGGACCCGGGTGGCGTCGGCGATCCGGACGCCGGCGGGCACCACGAACTCGGTCATCCGGGGGAACTTGTCCACCCCGGCCACCTCGAACGGCACCCGCGCGGCGCGGGCGCGCAGCCGGGCCGCGGCGAGGCCGTCCACCGGCACCGCGCCCAGGTTGGTCCAGGCGATGTTCGGGAGCAGGCCGAACAGGCCCTCCAGGCTCTGCCCGTGCGGGCGGACCAGGCAGTGGCTGAGCAGGTGCAGGCGCAGGTACGCGTCGTGGGTGTCCACCGGCGCGGCGGCCAGCGAGGCGATCACCGTGCGCACGGCGACGACCTCGACCCCGCGCACCGCGTCGGCGCCGAGGCCCGCGATCGCGTCGGGGCCGAGCGCGGCCAGGGCCTCGTCGGCCGACAGCCGCACCGTCTCGGCCTTGCCGTCGACATCGCCCGAGGTCAGCTCGGGTGCGGGGTACCAGGTGTCCAGGACGGTGCCATCGGCGGCGATCGTGGCGAGGCCGGCGGCGACGGCACCAACGGGGGAGGAAGCAGCAGTGTCGATCACCCCGCTACCGTACCGAAGGCCCGGACCGACACCGAGCGCCGGTCGACCGCGCCCCGACGCGTTGTACGCCCTCCGTCAGATCTCCGACCCGCGCGTGATCCCGTCCCGGAACGGCCACGTCTCGGTACGGTCGTCATCCGCGTCGGGACGGGAGTTGCCGCCGTGTGGGATGCCGTACGGGCTGTAACCGCCCGGGTATTCCTCGGTCCAGTCGGCGAAATCGGCGCGTTCGTGGTCGACCGGCGGCAGCGCGGTGCTGCCGGCCAGGGCGTTGACCATCTCGGTCGCCCGGGCCTGAAGCGGGATCGCACCGCAGGCCATCGCGGTTCGGCGGGCCCGCTCCAATTCTCCGATCGCGTCCTGTTTGTGGCCGTCCTTGCGCAGCCGGTCACCGTACGCGAGCAGCGCCTTGGCGTATTCGTAGTTGGCGCCGACGCCCTCCAGGGCGACCGCCGCGTCCCACAACATCTGGAGCGCGTTCGGATTGTCGTCCAGTTCCGCGGCCACCCGCTTGGCCTGGCCGGCGGCCACCGGGGCATAACACGCGTCGGCCCGGGCGACCGCCTGCTTCGCCGCATTCCTGGCCGCCTCCTGGTCCTGCAACGGGCCCTCGAGGCTCAGCGCCTGCGCGAGCAGCAGACCCCACGGGCACCACGCGGGGTTGTCCATGCCGCGGGCGCGGAGCTTTTCGCCGAGGTCGGTCAGGGGCTGGATCACCTCGGTGTGCCTGCCCTGCGCGATCCGCAGTTCGGCGAGCACGATCGCGGGCACCGGCAACACTCGGGCCGCCTGATCGGCCTTCACCGCGTCGTCGAAGCCGATGCGCTTGGAGGTGTGTTCGGCCAGTTCGAGATCGCCCTGGGCGATCAGGGTCTGGATCAATACTCCCGCCGCGTACCACTTCGAGGGAGTGTCCTCCCCGAGTTTCATGGCCATCTCCAGCCCGATCTCGGCCTGTTCCCGAGCGTCGTTGAGCCGACCCATCCGATAGAACAGCATCGCCTGGAAGGCGTGGCCGTAGGACAGATGCGAGCGCTGGCGACCGTTGTCGCGCAGTTCGGCCATGCCCGTGTCCAAGAGCGCGCGGGCCTCCTTGAACAGGTCGCAGTGGATGAACGTCAGAATGAACACCATCGGGATCTCGAAACCCCAATCGTCCTCGATCCAACTGAACCCCTTGCGCTCCCCGTTCGGCCCTTCGGGACCGAGCGCCGCGCGGGCGAACTTGGTGGTGGTCTGCAACCGGCGCCCGCTGAGCACGCCGTACCAGGCGACCAGCGCGAACAGCGAGCAGTTCGTGCGTGTGGTGGCCTGCTCGGTGCTCAGGCGTACGGTCAGCCGCTGGAGGTCGTGCGCCCGCGAGGCGAAGCTGGTGTCGTCCTCCCAGAACGCGGCCCACATGAACAGATCGGCGTACAACCGGTGGCGGGTTCGGCCGACCGGGGTCTTCTTGATCTCCTCGTCCAGGAGTTCGATGCTTTTGCGGAGTTGACCATTGAACGCGAGCGAACGTCCCAGTTCGCAGACGATGTTGGTGCGCAGTTCGGTGCCCGGCGGGCACGCGGCGAGGGCCCGCCGCAGCGGTTCCAGGCTGGCCGGGGGATTGTTCACGAAGTGGGCGCGGCCGATGTTGTAGTGGATCTTGGCGTGCGTTTCCTTCGGCGCGAGCTGGGCGAGCGCGTGTTCGAGATAGCGCACACCCGCCTCGGGCACACCCGACGCGAGACATTCGCGCGCGGCACTCACCGCGGTTTCGGCGGCCCACTCGTTGATGGTGCCGAACACCTTCAGGAGGTGGGTGGCGGCGCTCTGCGCGGAAAACCCGTCCTCGCGCAACATGCGGGCCGCTCGAAGGTGCATCGCGCAGCGGTCGCTGAGGGCGAAGCAGTGGCTGTAGACCGCGCGTTGCACCAGCGAGTGGGTGAACCCCCAAGCCGATCGCTCGTCGTCGACCGCGGTCAGGATCTCCTGTCCGTAGAGGTCCGCCGCCGCCTCCATGACGGTCTGCGGGCTCAGTCCGGTCAGCGTCGCGATGCGCTCGATGTTCATGTGCGGCGTCAGGATCGCGGCTGCCATCGCCACCCTGCGCGCCGCGGGCGCCAGTCGGTTGAAGCGCTCCTCGAACTGGTCCTTGTGGTAGGCGTAGGCGGCGTGGTCCGCCATCTCGGTGCCGTACCGCGCGATGCCGGCGGCCGTTGGCGGGATCCCGTTCTCCTCGACGTAGCGCAGGAGTTCGCGCAGGGTCTGCGGCAGACCGTTGACGTAGCGGTGGCAGCGGCGGACGAACTCGTCGTCGACGTGCCGGTCGGCGAATCGCCGGCGGATCACCGAGCCGACGCCGTCGACGGTGAGTGGAGCGAGTTTGCCGAACTCGGTGGCCGCGACCTTGTCCAGCGCCCGCAGCGACGGGCGCAACGGCTCCTCGATCTCGTCGGGTCGATACGAGATCACCAACAGGATCGGCAACTCGTCGATCTCCAGCGCGAAGCGGGCGAGCCAGTCGAGCGAGGAGGAGTCGGCCCAGTGCGCGTCGTTCACCACCAGGAGCAGCGGTCCGCCATGCGCCGGCAGGTGGCTGCGCATGACCGCGTCGAGGCCGGCGCGCACGTTGTCCGGGTCCGGCGGCGCCTCGGGCTGGCGCGGTTGTGTGCCCAGGATGGGGGCGAGGACGCCGTACCACTCGCCGAGCCGTTGCCGTCGGCCGGCGTCGTCGAGCCGATGGATCTTGACGAACAGCCGCTTCACCAGGCCGTAGACGCGGACCTTCTCCAGGTCGTAGCCGGTCACGGCGAGCGTTTCGAAGCCCTCTGTCCGCGCCGTGGCCTCGGTCCAGTCCAGCACGGCCGACTTGCCCATGCCGGCCACACCCTTGACGACCGCGACGCGGCCCGTGCCGGTTCGGCGCACCGCGGCCATGTTTTCGCGGAGTTCGCGCTGCAAAGGCTCGCGCTCGACCAGCGGCATGGGCTCCGCGACGGAAGCGGGATCGGGTGTGTGCTCGCGCCCCGTGCCTTCCGGGCGCGCTGCCGTGCGTCCTGCCGTCATCGCGCAACCTCTCTGCCGTGCGTCCCCACCCCGAGCCCGCGCGGACCGATTACGCGCCGTGGCGGATCACTTGCGTTACCCATCCTGCGCCAATCACGCAAGCCATGTCTTTGACTTGGCCGAGAAGTCCTGTCGACGTCCTCTCTTCGAGTGGCCCGATTTCGGAACGGGAACGGAAGTGCGGTCGATTCGGCAACCGGGCGCTTGGTGCGCGAGCATGCAGCCGGGGCTCGTGTTCGACCGCCGGCGGGCCCGCAGAACTCGACGAGGCATGTTCGACCAGAAAGGCCGTGACACCCGTGTTGGGACCGCAGATCGGTGTACCCGTCACTCCTGCCGCGTCGGTGCGGATCCCGCCCGAATCGGGCGAGTTGCGCTATCAGCGGTGCGGGGCGTGCGATACGGCGAACTTCGCCCCCACCGAGATGTGCCGGGGCTGCTCGTCGCGCGCGCTCCAGTGGGCCACCAGCGCCGGCCGCGGGAGCGTGTACAGCTGGACCGTGGTGCGCCGGCCCGAGGCGCGCTCGTTCGGCGGCG
Source organism: Embleya australiensis (assembly GCF_051903075.1). Classification (NCBI taxonomy): domain Bacteria; kingdom Bacillati; phylum Actinomycetota; class Actinomycetes; order Kitasatosporales; family Streptomycetaceae; genus Embleya; species Embleya australiensis. Next base: position 1,709,430 of record NZ_CP182422.1, on the reverse strand, counting down.
CGTACGCGGTGGCGATCGTGGATCTGGACGAGGGCTATCGCATGCTCACCAATCTGGTCGAGGTCGAACCGGCGGAGATCCATTCGGGGATGCGGGTGCGGGTGGACCTGCGACCGACGGGAGAGGAACGGGTGTTGCCGTTCTTCACGCCCGACCGGGGCTGAGGATTCCCGCCGCGCGGTCCGGGCGGAAGTCGCCGGCCGGGATGTCCGGTCGGCCGCTCGCGCCGTCGCACAGCAGATCGGCCGTCAGCATGCCGACCGCCGGCACCACGCCGAGTCCGTGCTCGTCGCAGCCGGCCGCGACGAACAGCCCGTCGGGGCCGGTCGGTCCGATCAGCGGCAGGTGATCGGGCCCGGCGTCGCACCGGATGTCGAACACGGCCTCCGGGACGGGGTCGGGCAGGTCCGGCAGCCGCGCCGCCAGGAGGGCGAGGGCGTGCGCGGCCGCGTCGGCGTCGGCCGCGCCCGGGTCGGGGATCCCGACGAGCAGTCGGTCCGGACCGTCCGGGCGCAGCCAGCGGCCGGACGGGTCGACCAGGACCGGTCGTTCGCCGAGCGCCCGGCCGACCCGGACCCGGACCGCCACCTCGCGGGCGGCCCGCAGCGGCAGGCTCACCCCGAGCGGTGCGAGCAGCGCGGGCGTGTCGACCCCGGCGGCCACCACGACCGTGCCGCACACCACCTCGCGGCCGTCGCCCAGGCGCACCCCGGTGATCCGGTCCCGGCGCGCCGACAGGCCCACCGCCGGCGCGCGGGGCAGGAACGCGGCGCCGGCGCGGCGGGCCGCGCGGGCGAAGGCGCGGGCGGTGCGTCGGGTGTCGGCGTAGCCGGCGCCGGGGTCGTAGGTGAAGTCGGTGGACACGTCGACGATCAGTTCGGGCCAGTGTGTACCGGCCTCCTCGGGCGAGATCCGCCGCACGCCGATGCCGAGGGCGCGGGGCATCCCGACACCCGCGTCGGGCGCGTCCGGATCGGCGGCGGCCACCGCGACCAGTCGACCGCAGCGACGGAGTCCCACGTCCTCGCCGAGTTCCTCCGCGGCGTTCTCGAACAGCCGGATGCCCGCCGCGGCCATCGCCGCGAGCGCGGGCGCGGTCGCGGGGCGGTACACGGCGCCGCCGCCCGGTCCGGGGCCGCCGAAGGCCCCGAAGGCCCCGAAGACGCCGAGCGCCGCCGCGTCGTCGCTCCCGGCCGGGCACACCAGCACGTCGCGCATCCCGCGCTGGGTGAACGCGTAGCCGATCGCCATGGCCACGGGGCCGGACCCGACGATCACCACGTCGGCCACCGGCGAGTCCGGCGTCATCGGATCGCCCCCGGGCGCGGCGGTCGGCCGGGGCGCGGGGGCGCCGTCGTACGGTCCTGTGTCGTCATCTCGCGCCGTCACCTGGGTCGGGGGCCCGGTCCCGGGAGTGGAACCGATCTCGCCCGGAGTGAACAGCCCGACCGTTTCCGGCTTTCGACGCGAGCGTAACGGCGGTGTTACGCACGGTGTCCGGCGCGGGCCGATCGATCTCGCGCGGGTCCCGGTCGGGCGGTATTACCCGCGTCGCCGGACGCAGGCGCGTCGGCAACGTTCGACGGCGAGCGTCACTCGAACGGTCGCGGACCCCGCGCGTCGGAGCAGATCCAGGCGCGCGGTGCCGCCGCAGGGGGCAGTGGTGGGTGTCATGGCCGGATCATATACCCCATGGGGGTACATGACGGCTAGGATTCGATTCCGGTGGGGTCGCGCATCATCGCGGTCGCCTCGGGTAGACCGCCGAAACAGGGCCCGTTCGAACGCAGCAGGAAGACAGGAGACGCGATGACCACCACCGCGATCGCCGCTCTGGCGACGTTGTTCGTCGGCCTCGGCGGCTGCCTGTGGCTGCTCACCCGGGCGCGCCGCGCCGAGCGCATGACGGCCGCGGTGCTGATGTGCATGTTCGCGTCGCTCGCGCTGGTGTTCTACTCGATCGGCCCGGGCGGGATGGGCGCGCTGGACGCCGCGCTGCTGCTCGGTGTGGCCGCCCCGGCGGGCACGCTGGCGGTCGCGGCCCGCGGTCGCGGCCTCGGCCGCACGACCGCCGGTCGCGACCATCGAGCCCGGTGATCCGCCTCCCGTGACCGATCAGGTCCGGCCGCCGCCACCGCGACGCAGGAGGAAGGACACACACAGCCAGACCAGCGTGGTGGTGCAGCCCATGATGATCAGCGCGAACGCGATCACCACCAGGTAGGCGCCGGACGTGGTGATCAGCGCCGCGAACACCGCCGCGAACAACACGACGAGCAACAGCACGTGCCAGGTGCCGGAGAGCGTCGGGCGGCGCATCCTTCGGCGGGCGCGCCCCGAGGCCGGCATCGAGCCCGCGCCCGGGACGACCCGGCCGCGCGCACCGCCGCGCCGACGGTTGCGGGAAGGACGCATCGTGCGCAGCGCGAGGTCCAACTCCTCGTCCTTGCGCAGCTCGTACTCGATCTCCTCCAGCATCCGCCGCTCGTTCGGCGTCAGACGCACTTCCTCCATCATGTCGTTCGCCCCCTACCGCAGTTCCGCCCGCATCCCACGAGTACGGCCGAACGGTCGTCGCGACACGGCAGGGACAGCCGACGGCGCGGACCGTACTCAGAGGGTCCCCCGCAGGTGGCGATGTGACACCTGGCAGAACGAGAGATGACAGGTGGTGACATTTCCTCGGATCGCCGGGTGGGCCCGGGGACGGGGCGTCCGGGGGAGCCGCGGCGGGCCCGTGGGCGCGCGTGCCTCCGCCCGCGCGAGGGCGCCGGGTAGGGTCACCCGTTATGGCCAACGGAACCACTGACGAAAGGTCGGGCGAGGCGCCCGACAAGCCCGCCGAGCTGCTGGACCTGCGGGACAGCATCGACAACATCGACGCGGCCCTGATCCACCTGCTGGCCGAGCGGTTCAAGTGCACCCAGCGGGTCGGCGTGCTCAAGGCCGAGCACCGGCTGCCGCCGGCCGACCCGGCGCGCGAGGCGGTACAGATCCGCCGGCTGCGCGCGCTGGCCGAGAGCGCCAAGCTCGACCCGGACTTCGCGGAGAAGTTCCTCAACTTCCTGGTCGCCGAGGTGATTCACCACCACAAGGCGATCGCCGGCGCGTGATCGCGTGATCGATCGCCGTCCGGCTCGTTGAATCGATCGCGGACGTGCGCGGTCCCCGCGTCGGTGCGGTCCGGCGTTCTCCCCTGCGCGGCTTGCTACTTACGGGGGAAGATCGCGCGCTCCCCGTCACCGGCATCACCCCTCGCGCGTTGGACGTCGCGGAACCCCGGTTCCACCGTCTATCGATCGATGGGAATAACTACCAGTGAACAAGCTCACCAAGGGTGCGGTCGTCACCGCCGCCATTCTCGGCGGTTCGGTTTCGGTTGGGGGCCAGGCGTTCGCGTCCGCCCAGGCGGATGGCGCCGCCGTCGACTCGCCCGGCGTGCTCTCCGGCAACAACATCCAGGTGCCCGTGCACGTGCCGGTCAACGTCTGTGGCAACACCGTGAACGTCATCGCGGCGATCAACCCGACGTTCGGCAACACCTGCGTGAACGGTGACGGGGTGGAGCTGCCGAAGCCGGGTCAGCCGGGCCACCCGGCCCCGCCGCCGCACCACGTCCCGCCGACCGACGACTGTCCGCCGCCGGCCCCGCCGGTCGACGACTGCCCGCCGGAGCTGCCCCCGCCGCCGCACGTGCCGCCGACCGACGACTGCCAGGACCCGACCGGTCTGGCCGCCCTGGCGAGCGGTGCCGCCGGCTCGATGATGGGCTGAGCACCCACATCACGGCCGTACCGGCCGCGGCCCCGGCACACCTCCCAGGTGTGCCGGGGCCGCGGCCGGTTTCCGGGCCGGGGCGGGTGGGTCAGCCCACCGGGGTGCGCTCCACCGGGTCGGGCTCGCGCAGCCGACGCGGCGCGGGCTTGTCCTTCGGGGGCTTCCCGAACGCCTCGCAGACGCCGTACACGCCGATCACCAGGCAGATCAGGGTGAATCCGCCCAGCACCCCGAAGAACCCGCGCAGCGCCTCGGTGCAGTCGGCGTCGCCGGTGATCAGGATCAGCACGCCGAGCAGCGCCCCGGCGATCGCCATCGCGGCCACCACGCGGGCGAACTCCACGACCTCGTAGCGGACCCGCTCCGGGCCCCGCCGCGGCGGTCGCCAGGGCAGTGGGCCGCCCAGGAAGTGGTAGCCCACCCGCTGGTCCACCCAGCGGATCGCCCGGTGCCCGAAGACCGCGGTCGTCCCGATGTACAGCGCGGCGATCCCGTGCCGCGACCCGGCGGTGGCGCCGCCGCGCAGGTCCACCACGGCGACCACGAGCAGGATCACCTCCAACAGCGGGGTGGCGTACAGGAACACGTTGCTCAGCCGCCGGCGGTGCAGCACGTAGCGGCTGAGCAGGCCCAGGGCGATCAGCACCCAGAAGCCCACCTCGCAGGCCACGATCATGGCGACGACCACGGCGATCTCTCCCTCGGGCGGTTGCGGGCCCCTCCGACCCCGGGCCCGGGCGGGCGACGGCGGCCTCGAACGGACCCCACCAGCCTCTCCCGGGCGCGCCCGCGGCGGATCGTCGACAGGGCGGATCCCGCCGTACAGACAACGATGTAGGCGGCGCACGACACGTTGGGGTGGGCCCGGCCCGGGATCGGCGGATCCGCGCCGCGCGTGCCGGATAGTGTGCTGAGCAAGGCCGAACAGCAGGGAGAGCACATGGCGCAGGAGCAGCCGGACGGTCGGGTCATGGTCGAACTGGTGGACCCGCAGGGGAACACCATCGGCCTCGCGGAGAAACTGGAGGCACACCAGCCGCCGGGTCTGCTGCACCGGGCGTTCTCGGTTTTCCTCCTCGACGAGCAGGGCCGGGTACTGATGCAGCGCCGGGCACTGACGAAATATCACTCGCCGGGACGCTGGTCCAACACGTGTTGCAGCCACCCGTTCCCGGGCGAGGAGCCCCGGGAGGCGGTGCTGCGCCGGCTGACCGAGGAACTGGGCGCCAAGCCCACCGTCCTCGAACCGGCCGGTCTGGTGACCTACGACGTCACCGACGAGGTCTCGGGCCTGGTCGAGAAGGAGTTCAACCACCTCTTCGTCGGCCTGGTCGGCGGCGAACTCGGGCTCAACGCCGAGGAGGTCGACGACGTCGCGTACGTGCCGCTCGACGAGCTCGACGCGTGGCTGGCCGAGCACGATCACACCGCGTGGCTGAGCGCGGTGCTCGAACCGGTGCGCGCACCGCTGGCGGCGCTGGCCGCACGCTGAGGGACACCCGAGCGGAAAGGGCGGGTCCGGAACACCGGGCCCGCCCTCTCGCTTATCGCCCTCTCGTTTCCCGTCCGTCCCGCCCCGTCAGGCCTGGGGCGGCTTGGTGCCCTGGTCCGGCCAGCTCGGCGCGGGCGCCGGGACGAGCGTGGCGCGATCCGGCTTGGGCGCGGCGCCGCCGAAGACGTACTCGGTGCGCAGGTGCCGCGTCGCGCCGGTGGCCACACCCTTGTCCACCACCGTCGTGCTCACCTCGGAGTACGCGGGCAGGTGCGTGGCCGGGTCCAGCCAGAACACCGCGCGCACCGGCGAGCCGCTCTGCTGACCGAAGTTCTCGATCTGGTACGGCCCCTTGGTGAAGTCGGGGATCGTGGCCCGGAACGCCCGGAGCAACAGATCGGTGTTGGCCGCCGCGCCGCCGTTCTGCTGCGGCTTGAGGTCCACCGTCAGGCGCAGCCAGGACTTGCCGCCCTGCTGCGCCGGCTCCACCGCCGAGGGGGTCAACCAGCCCGGGGTGGCCTCGAGTTGGGCGGCGAAGGTCTTCGCCTGCTCGGCGGTCAGTCCGGTCGGCAGGATGCCGTCGCCGACGTACTTGCCCTCGTGGGCCATGTCCACGACACACGTGCGTTTCGTGTCGCTCCACTGCTTGAGCGCGTTGTTATAGCTCCACTCCCGGCCCGCCTCGCACTGGGAGCGCTTGATCGGCGCGTCGGCGGCGACCTGGTAGGCGCGGTCGGTGAACGCGGACCCCGCGCCCGCGTCGTACCAGGACCACAACTCCTCCTTGACCGTCGCCTCCTTGGCGGTGTCGCCGGCCGCGGTACGCACCCCGTGGTACTCGACCACCTGCTGCGTGGTGGTCGCGGCGACGAGCGCGGCCCAGACCGCCCTGGGGTCCTTGTCGCCCGCCCCGCCGGGTGCCGGGGCGCCGGCCGACGGCCCCCCGGTGCCGCCCGCCTTGTCCCCGCCCTTGTCGTCCTTGCCGCCGCCGGAGTCCGACGAGCACCCCGTCAGCACGACGGCGGCGGTCAGGCCCGCCGCCGCCCACGCGCTCCACCGTCGTCCCACGCCCCCGTGTCGCATCCACCACTCCTCGCCTCGGTCCGGCCGAACGCTGCGTCAGCACGCATACCGTACGCGTGAGCGAGCCGGGCGGAGCGGGGGCGGCCCCGCCCGGCGGGGGTGCTCAGGCCAGGGACAGTGCGGCCAGCGCCGCGTTGACGATCGAACCCGGCAGCAGGTCGTGCAGTTCGTACAGGTCCTCGATCCGGCCGGTCTGGCCGAACTGGTCCACACCCAGCGGTACACACGGCACGCCGAGTGCCGAGCCGAGCCAGGCCAGGGTGTGCGAGGAGGAGTCGTGCACGGTGACCACCGGCGCGCGGTACGGGAACGCGGTACGCAGCGCACCGGGCGCGGACGGCGTGGTCGCGGTGCGCACCCCCTGGCGCAGCGTGCGCTGCCAGGCGGCGTAGAGCCGGTCCGCCGAGGTGATGTCCACGACATGCGCCGCGATGCCCTCGTCGCGCAGCTCGTGGGCGGCGGTCAGCACCTCGGGCAACACCGCGCCGGACGCGGCCAGGTACACACTCGGCGCGCCGGGCAGGTCGGGCGCCTCCAGGAGCCGGTAGCCGCCCGCGAGGACCTGCCGGCGCAACACCGCGTCGCCGAGCCGGGTCCGGGCGGCCTCGAACGGCGCCTGGTCGATCGGGCGGGTGGTGAGCCGGAAGTAGTAGGCGCCGTTGTCCGGTTCGACCCCGTGGTCCGGGCCGCCCGCGATCCGCCCCACCGCGTCGCACAGCAGCCAGTCGAGGGCCGAGCCGTAGGCGGGCTCGATCAGCGTGGTGCCGGGCAGCTCCAGGCCGATCGAGGCGGTGATGGTGGACTGGTGCGCGCCGCCCTCGGGGGCCAGGGTGACCCCGGAGGGGGTGCCGGCCACGATGAAGCGCGAGCCGGAGTAGACGGCGTGGATGAACGCGTCCAGGCCGCGGCACACGAACGGGTCGTAGACCGTACCGATCGGGATCAGCGGCTGGCCGGACAGGTCGCCCGCCAGGCCGAGCTGTTCGAGCAGCAGGAACAGGTTCATCTCGGAGATGCCCAGTTCGATGTGCTGCCCGCCGGGGCCCTCGACCCACTTCAGCGCGCCCTCGCCCGACCAGGCCCGGCGCTCGGTGGGGGAGAACACGCCGGTGCGGTTGATGAAGCCGGCCAGGTTGGTCGAGGTGGCCACGTCGGGGGCGGTGGTGACCAGGTACGGCGCGAGCGCCGGGTCGCGGGAGAGGTCGACCAGGACCCGGCCGAAGGTCTCCTGGGTGGACACCGGCTTGCCCATGCGCTGATTCGTCGAGGCGGCGACCGGCACGCCCAGCGGGCCCGGCCTGGGCGCGCGGGCCAGGTGCTCGCGGCGCTGCCCGGCCAGGATGCCCTCGGGTGTGGCGGCGTCGAAGCGATCCCACTCGGTGCGCTCGCTCAGGCCGAACTCCGCGCGCAGCGCCGCGACCTGATCGGTGGTCAGCAGCGCGGAGTGGTTGCGCGGGTTGCCCGCGAGCGGCAGGCCCCAGCCCTTGACCGTGTAGGCGAAGACCACGCTGGGCCGGTCGGTGACCGCGTCGCAGCGCCGGTAGGCGTCGAGCAGGGCGGCGATGTCGTGCCCGCCGAGGTCGGTGACCAGCGTGTGCAGCTCGGCGTCGGGCACGTCGGCGACGGTGGCCGCGACGTCGGCCGGCGCGCCGTCCAGGAAGTGCGCGCGCACGTCCGCGTCGGCGAGGCCGAACAGCGCCTGGTACTGCTCGTTGGGCATCGCGTCGAGCCAGGCCCGCAGCGCCGCGCCGCCGGGCCGCTCGAACGCGGCCTGGAGCCGGCGACCGTACTTGACCTCCACCACATGCCAGCCGGCCGCCTCGAACTGGCCGCGCCACTGGTCGATCCGGACCCCGGGGACCACCCGGTCGAGCGACTGCCGATTGAAGTCGACCAGCCACATCACGTTGCCCAGGCCCTGGGTGGCCGGGTCGGCGATGGCCTCCCAGATGTTGCCCTCGTCCAACTCGGCGTCGCCGAGCAGCGCGACGAAGCGCGAGGCCGGACGCGCGCCGAAGTGCGCGTCGACGTAGCGGCGGGCGGCCGCGCCGAACAGCGGCGCCGCCGCGCCCAGGCCGACCGAGCCGGTGGAGAAGTCCACCCATTCGCGGTCCGGGTCCTTGGTCCGGGAGGGGTACGACTGGAGGCCGCCCTTGGCGCGCAGCGTGGTCAGGTAGGACCGGTCCAGGTTGCCCAGGAGGTACTGGATCGCGTGGAAGACCGGCGAGGCATGCGGCTTGACGCTGATCCGGTCGGGGCCGTCGAGGTGGGCGAACCACAGCGCGGTCATCGCCGAGACCAGCGACGCGGAGGACGACTGGTGGCCGCCGACCTTGATGCCGTCGGCGTTCGGCCGGTCGTGGTTGGCCGAGTCGACGATGCGCGTCGCGAGCCACAGGACGCGGCGCTGGACGGCTTCGAGGACGGACAGGTCGATGCCGAGAGCGGACGCGGCGTGGTCCGTGTCGCTGCGGTGCATGGTCACCTCAAGATCGGTCGGGGTGGCCGAAGCATACGGCGATCGTCTCACCATGCGATACGCGCGCCGGGAGGCGGCGGGTGGGCGCGGCCGAGCCCCGGCCGCCCGGGGACCGGGGTCGGGGCGGCCGGCGTGGCCCTGTGGGTGGCGGCTCGCCTACGCGAAGCGCTCCCGGAGTGCGGCCAGGCCCGCTCCGTACGTGCCCTCGGCGAAGACCGCGTCCACCGTCTCCACCACGTCCGGCTCGCCCTCGTAGGTCGCCGACCAGACCACCTCGCTGCCGTCCGCGTGCGGATGTACCGCCAGCGTGCCGACGTAGTCCGTCACGGCCAGCGGCACCTGGATCAGCCGGTAGCTCATCCGGTGCGCGGCGTCGTCGTGGCTGAGCAGTTCCTCGCGCGAGAGCACCTCGCCGTCGATCGCGAACGCCCGTATCGCGCCCGGGGTGTTGGCGTCGCCGCCACCCTCGATCGTGCTCGGCGGCACCACCGGGTGCCAGTCGCCCAGGGCGCCGAAGTCGCCGATCACCGCCCAGACCCGGTCGGGTGTGGCGGCGATCACAGCGGAACGCGAAAACTCGTGCATGAACGAACTCCTGTCGGTTCGGAATTACGCGCGTGGAGGTGCGACGATGCAATTCGGCGCGCTTTCGGACGCGGTTTCGACCACGATTCGATCCGGGTCCGTGGCGGGTCCGCAATACCACCGGGTGGTTGGTGTCGGCCGAATAAATCACCCGACCGATGTGGCCTGTCTCCTGGACGCGGAAACCACTTGGCGCCTAGAACCGTTGCAGGGCCGGACGGGTCACCGAACGGACGAGGCCGGAAAGGGGCGGCGGGGACGTGTTGTACGGACTTGTGCTGACGGCTTTCGCGGCGGCCATCCTGGTGACCGCCCCGCGCGTACTGCGCCGGGCCGAACGCAGCGGCTTCAGCCCCCGACACGTGCAGCGTGCCTGGCGGGCCGCCGCGGGCGGGGTGCTCGCCTCGTTCGTGCTCGCCGTCCCCGTCTACACCCCCGACCTGTGGCAGGCGCCGATGCGCGCGGCCGGATTCGACCCGCGGATCGGCATGCCGCACGTGCCGCTGCCCGCGCAGATCACCGTCGCGATCCTCGCACTGCTGCTCGTGGCGTTCGGCTGGCATCGGGGCGCGGGCGCGATGCGCGACTATCGGCGCGCGCTGCGGGTGCAGTTGGACCGGCTGGAGAACTCGGCGCCGCTGCTCGACGAGGAGGACGGCGGCCGACCGCGCCTGGTGATCGTCGAGGACGAGGCGCCGCGCCTGGTGCTGCTGCCGTCCCGGCCGCCGCGCGTGGAGGCCACCACCCGGGCGTTGGACCTGCTGCGCCCGGAGGAGTTGAACGCGGTCCTGACCCACATGGCCGGGCACCTGCGCCGGCGCGACGCGCAATGGATGGTCTGCGCCGACACGTTGGCCGACGCGTACCCGGGGGTGCGCTTCTTCGCCGACTGGGCCGATCACGCGGCCGAACTGTCGGAGAAGGCAGCCGACGCCGACGTGCGCGGGTCCATCGCGCGGGCCAATCTGCGCCGGGCCATCGTCAAGCTGTCCGGGCCGGGCCAGGCGGGCGGGCCGTTCTGCCCGTGCTTCGCCTGGCCGCAGCAGCGCCAGGAGGAGCTGATCGTGCACCAGACGCACGCCGCGGCACACCCCGAGGTGGCCGTCGCGGGGGTGCGGGTGGGCGCTCCGGTCGCGTCGGCGGGGTTGCGGGTGCTCACGGCGGCGGCGCTGCTCGTACCGTCGGTGATCGTGTTGTCGCCGCACTTCCTGTACATCTGAGGTCGCCGGGGCGGGCGGGTCGGGGGCGGGAGCGCTGCGCGTAATCTGCGGCCCATGATCGACGGCGAAGTGTGGTTGCGTTCCGAAGGCGCCGAGGCGCGGATTCTGCCGGACGCCGGGTGCCGGCTCGGCTCGCTGCGGGCGTACGGGCTCGAACTGCTCCGGACGCGGGGGGAGCGGCCCGAGGAGTGGGGCAGCTATCCGATGGTGCCGTGGGTGGGCCGGATGGGCGGGGCCCGGTTCGAATTCGCCGGTGCGGTCCACGAGTTCCCCGCCGACGCGCCTCCGCACGCGTTGCACGGGCTCGGCTATCGGGCGGCGTGGAAGCAGGTCGCGGGAGACGCCGGGTCGGCGGCCTTCGAGCTCGCGTTGACCGATCCGTGGCCGTTCGCGGGACGGGTCGAGCAGACCTTCACGATCCGGCCCGACGGGCTGACCACGGTGCTGCGGATCGAGTCGGAGGCGGAGGCGTTTCCGGCCCAGGCGGGCTGGCATCCGTGGTTTCGGCGGCGGTTGGCGGTCGGCGAGCCGCTGGAGTTGTCCTTCGAGCCCGCCTGGCAGGAGGAGCGCGGGCCGGATCACCTGCCCACCGGCCGGCGGATACCGGTCGTCCCGGGGCCCCGGGACGACTGCTACGGAACGCCCGGCGGGCTGGACGCGACACTGCTCTGGCCGGGCGCGCTGCGGTTGCGGATGACGTCGGACTGCGATTACACGGTGGTGTACGACATGCCGGTGGACCACGTGTGCGTGGAGCCGGAGACCGGCCCGCCGAACGGGCTGACCGCGCCCACCACCCACCTGGTCCGCCCCGGGGAGCCGCTGATCGCCACGACGACCTGGACGTGGGCCTCCGTCGGGGCGTGAGCGGGCGCCGGCGGGCGTCCCGCGTCAACGGGGCGTCAACATGGGTTCATCGACGATCAAGGGCGCGGTAAGGGCGGGGTTGCCCGGTATGCGGTGGTCGTAGCGTCGGACTCAGGGCTCGCGCAGGGTGGCGGGGCCGGACTTCGGAGGCTGTCGTGTCGGACGTGTTGATCACCGATGAGGAACCTGCTGCTGCGACCACCGCCCGGCGCGTGCTGATCGTGCCGGTGCGGGCCGACGCCGGGGTGCGGGTGGTGCGGTTGTGCCGCGACCCCCTGGGCGCCCGGGTCCTGGTGGCGTTCACCTCGGTGGCACGGCTGCGGGCGGTGTTGGGCGTCGACCAGGAGTGGATCCGCCTCGGCACCGGCGCGGCCCGCTCGCTCGCGGCCGAGATCGGCATCCGGCACATGCTGATCGATCCGGCCCTGTCGGCGCCGCCGGTGGACCGCGCCTGGGACGAGGCGCGGCCGGCCGAGGGGGCCGAGGCGGGAGCCGCCGAGGTTGCTCCGGTCGCGTTCGATACGCGGGTCGTCCAGCCGGCGCCGGGGGCGCCTGCCGCCTTTGCCTGACTTTTCGTCACCAGCGGGTGATGGCGCCCGTGGTGCCCGGGATCGAGGCCGGCGCACACCACGCGATCCGTGCCGGCGGCGAGGACCGGAAGTTCGGCCTGTCCATCGCCCGGGGCGACGCCGAGTAGGCCGGTCCGCTCGTCGCCGCCCGCCCGACGCGCGCAACGGGTCGACGGGCCGGTCCGGTTCGCCGGCTCGTATTCGCCGGCTCGTACGTCTCAAGCCGGGTTTCGGATCGCCTCGATCATGCTCGCGAAGGCGTCGGCGCCGTGGCCCCGGGAGATCGCCCGGCCGACCACCGAGGCGAGCGCTTCGAGCACGCCGACGTCGAGGCCGCGCGATCCGGCGGCGTCCACGATGTGCCCGATGCCGGCCGCCTCCATCGCCAGGTCGCCCTGATCCCCGGGGAACTCGCCCGCGTCGATCTCGCCGGCCACCCGGGTCATGATGTCCGGCAGGATGCCGAGGATGCCCCGGGCGAACGGCAGGAACTCGCCCGCCGACACCCGATCGGCGCCGACCAGCGCGAAGGAGTGCACCAGGCCGGCCATCGTGGTGTAGAAGAAGTCCAGCAGGCCCAGGTCGTAGAGCGCGGCCAGGCCGTGATCCTCGCCCAGGAACGGGGAGTTCGGGCCGAGTACGCGCAGTGTCGCCGCGTGCTCGTCGTACCCGGCCCGCGCCCCGCTGTACAGCAGGAGGCCGCCCGGGGTGCCCACGACGGAGGTCGGCACCATGACCGCGCCGTCGAGATACGGGACGCCCACGCCCGCGGCCCACTCGGCGGTGCGCCGGGCCCGCTCGGGGGTGTCCGAGGTCAGGTTGACCAGCGTGCGGCCCGCCCACATGTCGGCGCTGCCGGCCTCGGTCGCGGCGGCCAGGATCGCGTCCGCGACGGCGTAGTCGGTCACGCATACGATCACCAGCGGGCTCGCGGCGACCGCGGCGGCGGGCGACTCGGCCCGCGCGGCGCCGCGCGCGATCAGGGTGTCGGCGCGGCCGGGGGAGCGGTTCCAGACGGTGACCGGATGCCCGGCGGTCAGCAGCGCGCCGGCGAGCGCGGTGCCCATCGCGCCCAGGCCGAGGACGGTCACGGGAATGGCGGACGAGGATGCGGCGGCGGACATGTCGGTCTCATTCCATGGCGGTGACGGGAACGCGCGGCGAGACCGTCCGGGGGTCGTCGTGACCGCCCCGGGAAGCTCGGCGCGCGTTCCCGATGTTGCTCGGGCACCGACCGCCGCTCAAGTACCCACTTGAAAGTCACCCACCGGATGAAGGGTAAGCATCCAGGTCAGAGCCCCACCATCGGCAGCTCCGACTCGCTGACGCCGCTCGGACCCGCCTCGACGCGGTACGCCCGCGCCTTGGGGAGTTCGGTCACGAACCGGTACGGCTCGCCGTCGACGAGGTGGATCGCCGCGCCGTCGTCCAGCGCGTAGCCGGGCGCGAGGGTGCCCGCCGCCACCGCCGCGTGATAGGCCGGGCGGCGGCCGGGCTCGCCGTCGTAGTGCGGGCACACGCTGCCCCGGGCCCAGCCGAGGCCGTCCGCGAGCGGGCGCAGCCGAGGTCCGTAGGAGTCGGTGATCCCGCCCTCGAACCAGCACAGCGCGCCCGCGCTCAGCCCGCACACCACCAGGTCGCGCCGGGCGGCGCGGGCGGAGAGCGCGGCGTCGAGGCCGTGCAGGCGCCACAGCGCGAGCAGGTTGAGGGTGGAGCCGCCGCCGACGTAGATCACGTCCGACTCGGCCAGTACGTCGGCGAGTTCGGTGTCGGTGCGCTTGAACAGGCTCAGGTGGTCGAGCGAACAGTCCCACGAGGCGAACGCGCCGCGAAACCGCTCGACGTAGCTGTCGGCGTCGCCGGAGGCGGTCGGTACGAAGCACACGTTGGGACGGGCGCGGCCGGTCAGGTCGAGGACGTAGCGGTCCAGCGCCGTCGCCCCGTCGTTCATCGAGAATCCGCCGCCGCCCATGGCCACCAGGTGTGTCGTCATCGGCTCATCCTGCCGCGTGCGCACCGCCCGCGACGAGGCATTTTCCCCCGGTACGGGCGCGGGCCGGCGCGCCGATCACCCGGCCCGCAGCCGGGCGGCGTCCGCCTCGGGGAGCCGGCGCACCGCCTCGCGGAACGTCACCCCGGACATCCGGGACCGGTGCGCCTCGGTCCACGCGATCACGTAGGCCGGATCCCGCTTGGAGATCTCCCGAAGCACCCAGCCGATCGCCTTCCGGACGAAGAACTCCTTCTCGTCCAGCATCGAATCCGCGTAGCGGTCGAATCGGACCAGGTCGGGCGCGCCGGCCCGGACGCCGGGCAGCAGGGCGAGCAGCGCCGAGCGACGCACCCAGAAGTCGGCATCTGCGGCCCAGGCGTCGGCGGTGCCGAAGTCGGCGGGCGTACGGCCCATCAGCGGGCCCGCGACCTTCTCCGCGAGCGTGTCCACATACACCCAGCCGGCCGCCTCCCGGATCAGCCGCTCGATCCGCGGCAGGTCGGCGCGGGTGAGCACGCGCAGATGGATCCGCAACAGTTCGATCGCCGCGAAGCGGCTCTCGTGCAGCCGCCGGGCCCACAATGCCTCGACCCAGGCGAGCAGTTCGGCCCGGGTCGGCGCGGGCCGGGCACGCGTCGCGGCGGTCACCGTCTTGCGCAGCACCGGCACCGTAACGCCGAGGAAGTCGAGATCGCTCTTGAGATACGCCTTCTCGGCCTCGGCGCGTGCCGGTGTGCCGACCGCGGCGAGGTCGGCGAGCAGGGCCGTGGTGGCTTCGTCGGGATCGAACATGGGCCCACCGTAAGCGGTGCGCGTCACGGTGTGCGGATGTGCGCAGGGGGTTCGGTGCGCTTGACATGAAGTCGACTTGAAGTTCGAGAATTCTCGCATCGCGATCGGGGGGAATGCGCTCCGGTCCGGTCTCCGTTGGCCCCGTCGGCACCGGCCCGTCCCGAATGGGCCGGCACAAAACCCAGGAGTGCACGATGCGCGCGATGCGATTGAACGAGTTCGGTCCGGCCGAGAACCTTCGCTTCGAAGAGGTGGCGACACCGGAGCCGGGCCCTGGCGAGGTGCGCATCGCGGTCGCCGCGGCCGGGGTACACCTGGTCGACGTGATGCTGCGCACGGGGCGGGTGGAAGGGCCTTTCCCGGAGCCGGAGTTGCCCACCACCCTCGGCCGCGAGGTGGCCGGCACCGTGGACGCGGTCGGCGCCGGGGTGGATCCGACCCTGGTCGGTCGCCGCGTGGTGGCGCACCTGGGCAACCGGGGCGGCGGCTACGCGGAGTTCGCGATCGTCGACGACCAGGCCCTGCTGCCCCTGCCCGACGACCTCGCGGCCGAGGTCGCGGTGGCGATGGTCGGCACCGGGCGCACCGCGATGGGCATCCTGGAGGTGGCCGCGATCGGCGCCGACGACGTGGTGCTGGTCACCGCCGCGGCGGGCGGCCTGGGCACGCTGCTGGTCCAGGCCGCGCACCGGCTCGGCGCGGTGGTGATCGGGGCGGCCGGCGGACCCGCCAAGGTCGAGGCGGTGGCGAAGACCGGCGTCGACCTCGCGGTGGACTACAACGCCGCCGACTGGGCCGACCGGGTGCGCGAGGGCTTCGGCGGGAGGCCGGTGACGGTGCTGCTGGAGAGCGTCGGCGGCGAGATCGGCCGCACCGGGCTCGACCTGGTCCGCCGCGGCGGTCGTGTGGTGACCTACGGCTGGTCCTCGGGCGCGGCCATCGCCGACCTGGACGAGGTCGCCGCGGCGGCCGGGGTGAGCGTGGAGAACCCGCTGGGCCCGCGCATGATGAACCGTCCGGGCGGCATCAAGGCCCTCGCCGAGCAGGCCCTGGCCGCCGCCGCGGCGGGCGAACTCACCCCGGCGGTCACCACGTTCCCGCTGGCCGAGGCCGCCGCCGCACACACCGCGCTGAGCGACCGGCAGACCGTCGGGAAGGTCGTCCTGATCCCCTGACGCCGCTCGATCGTCGAACGGCCGCCCCCGCCGCAGGCCCGCCGTTCGAGCGGCGGGCCGTCGCGGTGGTGCGGGTCAGCCCGAAGTGTCCCGGTTGGCTGCGCCGATCTCCCGCTCCAACGCCGCGAGTTCCGCCTGCTCGTCGGGCGGGATCACCGCGTCGAGGTCGGCGAACCCCTCGGGCTCCCGCTCGTGCGCGAGCATGAGCAGGATGCCCGGACCGGGTGCACGATTCGCCGCCTGGAGTGCCGTCGTCGCCGGTCGGCGCCGCTCCTCGTACCGGGCGAGCGCGTCGATCGGGTCAGCGTGGGCGGCCAGTTCGTGCGCGAGCACCGCCGCGTCCAGGATCGCCTGCGCCGCGCCGTGGGCGCCCCTCGGGAAGGTCGCGTGCGCGGCGTCGCCGAGCAGGGTCACCCGCCCGTCCGACCAGCTCGGCAGCGGGTCGCGGTCGATCAGCGGGTACTCGTACGCCACGTCCGCGTCGGCGATCACCGCCGGCACGTCCAGCCAGTCGAACTCCCAGTCGGCGAAATAGCCCACCACCGTGTCCGGTTCGGCCGGCCGCTGCCAGTCGCCGCGCTCGGGCGGCGGCCCGGCCGACGGCCGCTCGGCGACCCAGTTCAGCAGCGCGGGCCGCTCCCCCTCGGCCGCCCGCAGCGGGTGCGCGACGAACGTCCGCACGCCGTCCCCGGCGACGATCGTGGTGTGCCCGGTGAGCAGGTCCGGCGCGGGCGAGATCCCGCGCCACTGCACCCGGCCGTGCCACGACGGCGGCCCCTCGCCCGGATACATCAGCGCCCGCCCGGCCGAGTCGATCCCGTCGGCCGCGATCAGCACGTCGGCCTCGTCGATGACGATGTTCCCGTCCCGGTCGGTCAGTTCGACCGTGACCCCGGCCGCGGTCTGCGCGTATCCGCTCAGCCGCAGGCCGGTGCGCAGCGACTCGGCGCCCAGCCAGGCCAGTTGGGCGCGCACCAGGAGCATCTGCAATTCGCCGCGATGGACCGACAGGTGTGGCCAGGCGTGGCCGGCGGCCAGACCGCGCGGCTCGGTGTGGATCCGGCCGCCGAAACGGTCGTGGTGGACCAGTTCCGTGGTGGCCACCGAGATCTCGGCGAGGTCGTCGTACAGGCCCAGCGCGGCCAGTTCGCGAACGGCGGGTGGGGGCAGGTCGATCCCGACCCCGTGCGGGCGGATCTCCTCGACCGCCTCGTACACGGTCACGTCGGCGATACCCGCCGCGTGCAGACTCAGGGCGGTGGCCAGCCCACCGATGCCGGCTCCGGCGACGACAACGCGCACGAGTGCCCCTGTACAGGTGGAAGGGATGTTGTCGCACGCAGGGTACGCGTCGACCGCGCTCGCCCGTTCGGGGGGTCTCGCCGAACCGTGTCGCGGATCGTGCGCGCGGGCCCGGACGGCGGAGCATAACGGGACGCATGGGCCGCTAGGCGGCGAGAATCGGTGCATGGCCATCGCTTCGAGCAACCGCGCGAATCCCTCCGGATCCCCCGAACCCCGTCCCGATCTGCCCGAACTCCCTTATGCGGCATGGGCGGACACCCTGGACACGCTGCACCTGTTCGCGCAGATCGTGGGCAAGGTGAAGCTGGCCGCGAGCCATCCGCAGAATCACTGGTGGAACATCACCTTCACGGTCGACGCCCGCGGCCTGACCACCCGCCGGTTGAACGTGGCCGGGATCGCGTTCGACATCGCGTTCGACTTCATCGACCATCGTGTGGTCCTTCGTACCGATCGCGGCGAGGTGCGCGAGATCGCGCTCGTGGACGGGCTGAGCGTGGCCGCGTTCGACCTCGCCGTCCACGGCGTGCTCGCCGACCTCGGGATCGACGTACCGCTGCTGGAGAAACCCTTCGGGGTGCCGCACCTGACCACGCCGTTTCGCGAGGACACCGAGCACCGCACCTACCGGGCCGAGTACGCGCAGCGGTTCTGGCGCATCCTGACCTGGTCGGCGGACGTGTTCGAGGAGTTCATGGGCTGGTTCGACGGCAAGAGCTCGCCGGTCCAGCTGTTCTGGCACTCCTTCGACCTCGCGCTCACCCGTTTCTCCGGCAAGCGGGTCGAGCCGCCGATGAGCGGGGTCGACCCGGTCACCGCCGAGGCGTACTCGCACGAGGTGATCTCGTTCGGCTTCTGGGCGGGCGACCCGACCGTCACCTACCCCGCCTACTACTCGTACGCCGCGCCCAAACCGGACGGCGTCGAACGGCAGCCACTGTCCCCGCGCGAGGCGGCCTGGCTGCCGGACGGTTCGCGCTCCACGCTGGAATACGACGTGGTCCGCCGGGCCGAGGACCCGCGCCGCACCCTGCTCGGCTACCTCCAGTCCAACTTCGCCGCGAGCGCGACCCTGGCCGGCTGGCCGACCGACGAACTGCGCTCCAACTGGTGCCCCACCAGCGAACACCTGCGGGCGCTGGCGCGGGCCGGGCTGTGAGCGGCGGGCCGGCTCAGAAGCGGCCCTCGGCCCGCCTGCGCAGATCGCGCCGACGCGCCTCGCGGACCAGGGCGAAGCCGAGGACCACGGCCACCACCACGACCGAGGACAACAACTGCGGCCGGGCGTCGGCGTCGAACAACATCAGGATCGACACCGCCGCGAGCGCGAGCACCACGAACCAGGTCAGATACGGGAAGCCCCACATCCGGATGATCAGCCGCTCCGGATCCTCACGCTCCATCCGCCGGCGCAACACCAGTTGCGCGGCGGCGATGGCGAACCAGACGAAGAGCAACATCGCGCCGACCGAGTTCAGCAGGTGCTTGAACACCTGCTCCGGCCACCACACGTTGAGCAGCGCGGCGAGGAAGCCGAACGCCGAGGAGGCCAGCACGGCCGTCCGCGGCACGCCGTTGCCGGCCAGTCGGGACAACCCGCGCGGACCCTCGCCGCGCCGGGACAGCGAGAACGCCATCCGGGACGCGCCGTACAACATCGAGTTGAGCGCGGACAGCAGCGCGGTGAACACCACGACGTCCATCACGTGGGCCGCGCCCGGGATGCCGATGTCCTCCAGGACGGACACGTACGGGCTGCCCAGCCGGTCCGAGTCCCACGGGAGCAGCGTGGCGATGACCGCCACCGATCCGATGTAGAAGAGCAGGATGCGCCAGACCGCGGTACGCACCGCGCGGGCCACGTTGCGGGTGGGGTCGTCCGACTCGGCGGCGGCGATGGTGACGATCTCCAGGCCGCCGAAGGAGAAGGCGACCGCGAGCAGGCCGGCGATCACCCCGTCCCAGCCGTTGGGCAGGAAACCGCCGTTGCCGGTGAGGTTGTCGAGCCCCGGGGCGTCGGTGTCCGGGAGCCACCCCATGATGGCCAGCACGCCCAGCACCAGGAAGCCGACGATGGCCAGGACCTTGACCGTCGCGAACCAGAACTCGGTCTCGCCGAAGGACCGCACCGTGAGCAGGTTCGCGCCGGTGAACACCAGCATGATCACGAGCGAGAAGACCCAGATCGGTACACCCGGCACCCACCCGTGCGCGATCGCCGCCGCTCCCGACGCCTCGACGGCGAGCACGATGGTGACCATCCACCAGTACAGCCAGCCGACGGTGAAACCGGCCCACCGCCCGAACGCGGCCCCGGCGTACTCGGAGAACGAGCCGCTGCGCGGGACGGCCGCGGCCATCTCGCCGAGCATCCGCATCACCAGCAACACCAGCACCGAGGCCAGCGCGTAGGAGATCAGGATGCCGGGGCCGGCGGTGCGGATGCCGGCGCCGGTGCCGACGAACAGGCCCGCGCCGATCGCGCCGCCGAGCGCGAGCATGGTCATGTGGCGGGGCTTGAGGGCGTGGCCGAGGTGATGGGTGCCGGCGGGGGCGGGGTGGGCCGAGGCGGGGTCGGGCGGGGCGGCCTTGCCTGCGGTGCCTGCGGTGCCCGAGGTGTCCGGGGTGTCTGGGTTGCTCATGGTTGGCGCTGATCCTGGGGACGGGAACGGGCGTGCGACGGCCAGTATGGCCTAGCCCACATCGCCCCCGGCAAACCCGGACAACCCCTCGATGTTCGAGCGCCCGTCCCGGCCTCGGCGGCGCCCCCTCACGCCTCCCGGGCGTCGATCGCGGCGAAGTCGGGCTCGCGGCGCTCGGCGAAGGCGGTCAGCGCCTCGATGTTGGCGGGGCTGCCGAGCAGTCGGCCGAAGGCCGCGTCCTCACGGCGGCGGGCCCGGGCGACCGTGTCCCCGAGGCCGTCCAGGACGGTGCGCTTGGCCTCGATCAGCGACGGGATCGACTTGGCGGCCAGGATCCGGGCGTGCCTCATGGTCACCGCCATCAGCTCGTCCGCCGGGCAGACCTTGAACACCAGACCCATCTCCCGGCACTCCGCGGCGCTCAGCCACTCGCTGCTCAACAGCGCCCACATCGCGTTCTGCCGGCCGATCAGCTGCGGGAAGGTCACGCTGCTGCCGGCCTCCGGTGCGACCGCGAGCGAGGTGAACGGGCACTTGAGCCGGGCGGTGTCGGCCATGAAGGCGAGATCGGCGAAGCCCAGGACGGTCGCCCCGATGCCGAGCCCGAGTCCGTTGACCGCGACCAGGAACGGCTTGGGGAACGCCTGGAGGCGATCGACCATGCCGCCGAAGCCGTGTCGGCCCTTGACCTTGGTGCCGCTGTTGAGCTGCGCCATCTCGACCAGGTCGGTCCCCGCCGAGAAGGCCCGACCCGCGCCGGTGAGCACCACGACGGCGACCGCGGGGTCGGCGGCGGCGTCGATCAGGGCGTCGGCGGTCGCGTCGTACAGCGCCTCGTTGAACGCGTTGAGCGCCTCGGGGCGGTCGAGGGTGAGGGTCCGGACGCGGTCGGCGTCCTCGATCCGGATCACGGGTGCTCCTGGTGACGGGGTGGGGTGGATGCGGTCTCGGGTTCGATGGACAGGAAACCTTACTTAGTTGACCGAGTCAAGTGTCTCGGCGATCGGGTGGTCGCGGCACTTCGAATGGGTCGGTTGTCCCGTGCTTCACGTGCGTAACGGCCCGGTGACGTGGGAAAGTCCTCGGACGGTACGTCGGGAATACGGAATGCCGCGCATATCGGGTCTTGATCCATAGCCGCTAAGGAGCCGTCGTGGAGTTCGACGTCGTTGTGGAAATTCCTGCGGGCAGTCGGAACAAGTACGAGATGGATCGCCGCACGGGACGGATCAGGCTCGACCGCATGTTGTTCACGTCCACCGCCTATCCCGCCGACTACGGCTTCGTACATCGCACCCTGGGTGGCGACGGCGGCCCGCTCGACGTGCTGGTGCTGCTGGACGAACCGACCTTTCCGGGCTGTGTGATCCGCTGTCGCACGGTCGGGATGTTCGTGATGAGCGACGAGAAGGGTCCGGACGAGAAGGTGTTGTGCGTACCCGCCCGCGATCCGCGGCGGCACGCGATAGAGGACATCGCCGATGTGCCGGCCTTCCAATTGAACGAGATCGCGCACTTTTTCGAGGTGTACAAGGACCTCGAACGCGGCAAGTCGGTGGAGGGTTCGCACTGGGAGGGGCGGGACGCCGCGGAGAAGGAGATCGCGGCGGCGTACGAGCGGCGCGAACTGGACCCGGGGGAGTGGCCGTTCGAGGGGCGCTGAGGGCGCGGGCGGCCCGGCCCGATCGGGGACGGTCGGGCCGGGCCGGGTCGGCCGCGTGGGGTGCTTCGAGGGGTTACGCCCGGTGTACGACGCGGCCCGCGACCACCGTCGCGGTGACGGGGAGTTCCGGTAGGTCGTCGGGTGGGCAGGTCAGCGGGTCGCCGCCGAATACGGTCAGGTCGGCCCGGCAGCCGACGGCGATCCGGCCGGCCACCCTCTCCTCGCCCGCCGCGTAGGCCGCCTGCGTGGTGTAGCCGGCCAGGGCCTGGCGGGCGGTGAGGCCGGCCGAGGCCCCGTACGCGGCGCGGTCGATCTCGCCCGCCGGGCGCCGCAGTTGGGCGCCGGCCAGGGTGCGTCGCGGGTCGAACGCGGCGACCGGCCAGTCCGAGCCGAGCGCGACGTGTCCGCCGGCGGCCAGGATGTCCGCACAGCGCCAGGCCCGGGCCGCCCGCTCCGGACCCACCCGGCGCGACCAGTTGTCGGAGTGGTCGGGCAACGACCAGTCCATGTGCGTCGGTTGCATCGACGCCACCACGTCAAGCGCGGCGAAGCGCGGTACGTCGGCGTCGCTCAACACCTCGGCGTGCTCGATGCGATGCCGGGTGCCGAACGGCGCGGTGTGCCTGGCGTATACGTCCAGGGCGCGGGCCACCGCCCGGTCGCCGATCGCGTGTGTCCAGGCCGGCAGGCCCGCGCGGGCGGCGATGGCGACCGCATCGGCGTAGCGGTCGAAGTCCTTCCACTGGGATCGGTGCGACTGGCCGCAGCAGTCCGGCTCGTGCAGCCACGCGCCGCCGCCGTCGATCGCGCCGTCGGCGAAGAACTTGATCGCCGCGAGCCTGACCAGCGCGTCCGGCCCGCCCAGGGATCGCAGTTCGCCGATGCGCTGGGCCAGGTTGTCCACCTCGCCCGGCGGACACCACGGCGCGAGGTGTACCCGCATGCTCAGCCGCCGCTCGGCGTCGAGGCCCGCGAGCGTGTCGACCGTGCCCGGCGCGTCGTCGAGGATGTGTACGCCGGTGACCCCGTGTCGGTTCTGCTCGGCGAACAACTCCTCGACCCGGGCCAGCATTTCGCCGCGCGGCATCGGCGGTACCGCGCGGTAGCCCAGGAAGCACGCGGTCATCTCGTGCAACTCGCCGGTCGGACCACGCTCGTCGCAGACGATCTCGCTTCGGTCGGCGAACTCGCGCGGCCCGGTCAGCCCGGCCAGGCGCAGCGCGGCCGTGCTCAGCAGCGCGGTGTGGCTGTCCGCCATCCAGACGAACGCGGGCCGACCGTCCACGGCGGCGTCGATCAGGTCTCGGTGGATGGCCCGGCCGGCGAACGCCGCGTACTCGCCGCCGAAACCGACCACCCAGTCGTCCGGACCGCACGGCGCTGCCTGTTCGGCGAGGCGGCGGTGTACCTCGGCCAGGGTGACCGCGCCGACCAGGTCGGCCCCGCGGGTGCTGCCGGCGCCCATCACGGAGTGCTGGTGACAATCCGTCAGGCCGGGTGTGACGGTGTGTCCGACCGCCTCGATCACCTCGGTACGCGGGCCGATCAGCGCCCGGGCGTCGGCGCCGAGCGCGACGATCACCCCGTCCCGGACGGCGATCGTGTCCGTGACCGGTCGGTCCCGATCCATGGTCAGTACGTGCGCGTCCGGGACGACGAGGTCGGCGGTGGTCATGCGGTGCTCTCCACGGGGGTCGAGGGTTCGGGATCGGTGCCGCCGTCGGCGAAGCTCACGCTGATCCGCACCTTGTCCTGGGGGCGCTTGATCAGCAGGTACAGCACGCCGGTGCCGACCACGATGGCGATGCCGATGACGGCGGCCCACACCTGGTAGGCGGGGGCGTCCGGCGGCGCGAGGATCCTGCGCGGCCAGGCGATGTTGACGAATTCGAAGGCCAGCCAGGCGACGGCGAGCACGTTCAGCGGGGTGCCCCACCGGCCGAGCCGGACCAGTCCCGCGGGTGTCCAGGTGCCGCGCAGTCGGGCGATCAGCGCGGCCACGGCGATCAGCAGGAACTGGAGATAGATGGCGGCGCTGCCGAAGGTGATCAGGCTGCCGATCGCGGAGCTGTCCAGCGCGAGGAGCAGGGCCGAGCAGCTGATCGCGGAGGTGATCAGCAGCGCGCCCACGGGGGCCTGTCGCCGGTTGATCCGGCGCAGTGCGCGCGAGGCGGGCAGTACGTCGTCGCGGGAGACCGAGTACACCGCGCGGGCGGCGGATGCCTGGGAGGCGAGCGCGCACGCGATGAAGGCGATGATCACCACCACCACGAAGGGTTTGGCCGACCACGAGCCGAACGAGTTCACCACGGCGGTGGTGACCGGGTCCAGGTCCTCGCCGTGCACCACCTCGGCCGGATCGGGATGGGCCAACTGCACGGCGACGGCGTTCAGTACGACCAGGCCGCCGACGCTGGTCAGTGTCCACCAGATCGCGCGGGGCACCTGCCGGGCGGCGTCCCTGGTCTCCTCGGAGGAGGCCACGCACGCGTCGAAGCCGATGAACGCCCAGCCGCCGACCGCGAGCACGGTGAGCAGCGCCGAGGGGGTCGAGCCCCCGGACAGTGCCTGTGCGCCCATCGTCTCGGTGAGGATGCCGAACCCGTTCTCCCGGAAGAGCAGAAGGAGCGCCAGACCCACGCCGAGCGAGGCCACCGCCTCGGCCGCGATGCCCGCGGCGAGTACCACGCGCAGTACGTCGATGCCGAGCACGTTGACGGCGGTACAGCAGAGCAGGAAGATCGCGGCCACCGCGACGATGCGGCCGGGCGTGGGCTCGGCGTCGAACAGGGCGAAGAACCAGGGTGCGCCCAGGTAGACGATCGTGGTGTTGGCGAAGACCACCGCGCACAGCGCCACCCATCCGGCGAGCCACGCGTAGGTGGGCCCGAGCAGGCGACGGGCCCACTGGTAGGCGCCGCCGGCGATCGGATACTGCGAGGCCAGCTCGGAGTACACGCACATCAGCAGCGCCTGGCCGAGCAGCGCCACCAGGAGCACCCACACCCAGGCGGGGCCGGCGACAGTGGCGCCGACCTGGACGACGGCGTACAGGCCCACCACGGGGGAGACCGTCGCGAAGCCGATGGCGAGGTTGCCCAGCACGCCGAGGCCGCGCTTGAGCTCCTGCTCGTAGCCCAGCTCGCCGAGCCGCGCGGCGTCGTGGTCGGGCGCCTTGCCGGTGGGGGTCGGTGGGCGAGAAGTGCCGTGGTTCATCGGGACCTCGCAACGGGAACGAATAAAACTTACTTAGTTAGTTTGAGGACCATAGCTCCCGGCCGGGTGTAGGGGAAGGGGTCGATTCCGGCTAGGTTGGCGACGCGGAGTGACCGACGACGGCGCTCGCGAACGGCACGAGGTGAGCGCACGATGGGTCGACCCAACCGCCCCAAACTCGACCGGGAACTGATCGCCCGCGCGGCGGTGGAGCTCGTCGACGAACACGGCATGGGCGCGCTCACCATGCGGGCGCTGGCCACCCGGTTGGACGTGCGGGGGCCGTCGCTGTACAACCACGTGTCGTCGAAGGAGGAACTGCTCGACGTGATCACCGTGGTGATCACGAGGGAGATAGACCACGCCCCGCTGGACGACCCGGACTGGCGGGTCGGCATCACCGCCTTCGCCCGCGGCTACCGCGCCGCGTACCTGCGCCACCCCGACGCGCTCCCGGTGATCGCCCGCCGACCGGTGTCCACGGAGCAGGCCCTGTCGGCCTACGACGCCGTCGCCCGCACGCTGATCCGGATCGGCCTCCCGCCCGCCGAGGCGGCCGAATTCTCGGCGGCGCTCGACTACCTGGTGGTCGGGTCGGTGATCGAGACGTACGAGGAGGGCTTCACCCGGCCGGCCGAGGAGTACGGGGCCGAGTACCCGTCACTGGCCCGCTCCCTGGCCGCCGGCGACCGCGACACCCTCAATACCCGCGGCTTCGACACGGGCCTGCGACTCCTCCTGGACGGCTTGGCCGCCCGCCTGGAGAACTGACCCCCGCGGGCCGCCGATCGAGGCGGGCGGGGCGGGGGCCGCGGTGTCGGGGCGGGGCCGTGGCGTCGGCGTCGGGCGCGGGGCGTTGACACCGCTCTATTGAATGCCGTTCAATCTGGATTGAACGGCATTCAATACGGAGGTTCGTATGCGGCTGACGCCCACCGAGCGGGATCGGTTGCTGATCTTCACAGCCGCCGAGTTGGCCCGGGCGCGGCGTGCCCGGGGGCTGCTTTTGAACGTGCCCGAGGCGGCCGCGTTGATCGCGGACACGGTGTGTGAGGCGGCTCGGGACGGGGCGCGGCTCGCCGACGCGATCGAGGCGGGGCGGTCGGTGCTCGGTGTCGCCGATGTGCTGCCCGGGGTGGTGGACGTGTTGGCCGACGTCAAGGTCGAGGCGGTGTTCGACGACGCGACGCGGCTGGCCGTGGTGACCGACCCGTTCCGCTCCGGCGAGGGCCTGCCGGTCGGTGCGGGTGAGGTGCACTGTCACGGGCACGGTTCGCGCTCGGGGGCGGTTGCCGCGCCGGTGTCCGGGCCCGGCTCGTTGGGGGACGACGCGCCGGGGGCGGTGATTCCCGGTGGGCCGGCGGTCGACCCGTACGCGGACGCCGATCTGGTCCGGGTGCCGGTGACCAATACGTCCGACGTGCCGATCAGCGTCACCTCGCACTTCCACTTCTTCGAGACCAACCCGCGCCTGCGCTTCGACCGGGCGGCGGGGTACGGCCGTCGGCTGGCCATCCCGGCCGGTTCCACCGTGCGGTTCGATCCGGGCGCGACGGTCGAGGTACGGCTGGTGCCGATCGCCGGCGCGCGGGTCGCGATCGGCTTCGCGGGGCTGGTGGACGGGCCGTTGGACGCGCCGGGCGCGCGTGAGGAGGCGCTGCGTCGGGCGTACGCGTGCGGGTATCTGGGCGCGGAGCCGGTCGGCGGTGCGGCTTCGGGCTCCGGGTCCGATCCGGCGGCGGGTTCCGGGAAAGCGCCCGGCTCCGATGCGACGTGGGGTTTCGGTGACGGTGGGGAGCGGGGTGCGCTGTGAGTGGCGGTGGTGATGTGATGGATCCGCGTGACTACGCGTCCACGTACGGTCCGCGGGCCGGGGATCGCATGCGGCTCGGGGATTCCGGGCTGGTGATCGAGATCGAGCACGACTCGGCGCTGCCGGGTGACGAGTTTCTCGCGGGCTTCGGCAAGACCGCCCGGGACGGGCTGCATCTGCGGGCGATTCCGGTGCGCGACACCTGCGACGTGGTGATCTCCAACGTCGTGGTGATCGATGCGATCCAGGGCATTCGTAAGGTCTCGATCGGCATTCGCGAGGGGCGGATCGCCTCGATCGGGCGAGCCGGCAACCCCGATACCCAGGACGGCGTCGAGGTGGTCGTCGGCACCGGCACCACGATCGTCAGCGGCGAGGGGCTGATCGCCACCGCCGGCGCGATCGACACGCACGTGCACCTGCTTTCGCCGCGGATCATGGAGGCGTCGCTGGCCTCCGGGGTGACCACGCTGGTCGGCCAGGAGTTCGGGCCGGTCTGGGGCGTCGGGGTGAACTCGCCCTGGGCGCTGCGGAACGCGTTCGCGGCGTTCGATGCCTGGCCGGTCAACATCGCCTTCCTGGCCCGGGGTTCGTCGTCGGGCCGGGGGCCGCTGGACGAGGCGTTGATCGAGGGCGGGGCGTCCGGCTTCAAGGTGCACGAGGACATGGGCGCGCACGCCCGCGCCCTGGACACCGCGTTGCGGGTGGCCGAAGATCACGACGTACAGGTCGCGTTGCACACCGACGGCCTCAACGAGTGCCTGTCCGTGGACGACACGCTCTCCGTGCTGGACGGGCGCACGATCCACGCGTACCACATCGAGGGTTGCGGCGGCGGCCACGTGCCGAACGTGATGCGGATGGCCGGAGTGGCCAACGTGATCGGCTCCTCGACCAACCCGACGCTGCCGTTCGGGCGGGACGCCCTCGGCGAGCACTTCGGCATGATCGTCTCCGCGCACGGGCTCAAGACCGACCTGCCGGGCGACGCCGCGATGGCCCGGGACCGGATTCGGGCCGGGACGATGGGCGCCGAGGACGTACTGCACGACCTCGGGGTCATCCCGATCACCTCGTCGGACGCGCAGGGCATGGGGCGCGCGGGGGAGACCGTGCGGCGGACGTTCGCGATGGCCGGGAAGATGAAGCTGGAGCGCGGCGCCGAGCACGAACGGCACGACAACGCGCGGGTCATGCGCTATATCGCCAAGCTCACCATCAACCCGGCGATCGCGCACGGCCTCGCGCACGAGGTCGGCTCGATCGAGGTGGGCAAGATGGCCGACATCGTGTTGTGGCAGCCGCAATGGTTCGGCGCCAAGCCGCAGTTGGTGCTCAAGAGCGGATTCCCGGCGTACGGCGTGGTGGGCGATCCGAACGCCTCCACCGACAACTGCGAACCGCTGGTCATGGGCCCGCAGTTCGGCGCACACGGGGCGGCGCCGGCCGAGTTGTCGGTGGCGTTCACCTCGCAGGCCGCCGCGGCGACGGGCGGCGACCTGATGCCGACCCGGCGGCGCCGGGTGGGCGTACGGGGCACCCGGGGCATCGGCCCCGCTGCGATGATCCACAACAACCGCCTGGCGGAGGTCCGGGTCGCCGCGGACACCGGTCTGGTGACGATGGACGGCGAGCCCGTGATGTCGGAGGCCGCCGAATCGGTGTCGTTGAACCGGCTGTATTTCCTGTAGCGGTCGTAGGTCCCGTGATGTCCAGTGATGTCCCGTGGTTCCCGACGAAGGACGAAAGAAGCGATGACATGACGAACACCCCCGTCGCCGACGGCTTTTCGATGCCGGCGGAGTGGGTGCCGCACGAGCGCACCTGGATGGCCTGGCCCAGCCGCAACGAGACCTTCGCCGAGGAGGACCTGCACACCGCGCGCGCCGCGTGGGGCCGGGTGGCCGGGACGATCGCCCGCTACGAGCCGGTCACGCTGATCACCGACCTGGGCGAGTCGGACACCGTGGCGCGCTACGTCGACCAGCCGCTGACCGTGCTGGAGAAGCCGCTCGACGACGCGTGGATGCGCGACATCGGGCCGACCTTCCTGACCGACGGCCGGGGTGGCATCGCCGCCGCCGACTGGGTGTTCAACGGGTGGGGCGCCCAGGAGTGGGCCTCGTGGGAGCACGACCGGCACATCGCGGAGCATGTGATCGAGGCGGCCGGCGTACGTCGTTACGCGTCGCGGATGGTCAACGAGGGTGGCGGCATCCACGTCGACGGCGAGGGAACGGTGCTGATCACCGAGACCGTGCAACTCGACGAGGGCCGCAACCCCGGGTGGACCAGGGAGCAGGTCGAGGCCGAACTGAAGGCGTTCCTCGGGGTGCGGAAGGTGATCTGGCTGCCGCGCGGACTCACCCGCGACTACGGCCTGTACGGCACCCGGGGTCACATCGACATCGTCGCGTCGTTCGCCCGACCGGGCCTGGTCCTCGTCCACGTGCAGCCCGATCCGGCGCACCCGGACCACGAGGTGGGCAAGGAGAACGCGGCCCTGCTGCGCGCGGCCACCGATGCGAAGGGGCGTTCGCTCGACGTCGTGGAGATCCCGGCGCCGACGGTGCTCGAAGCCCACGACGACTGGGTCGACTTCAGCTACATCAACCACTATGTGGCCAACGGCGCGGTGATCCTGTGCGCGTTCGACGACCCTCGGGACGAGGAGAACGCCGCGACCTTCGGCAAGCTCTTCCCGGGCCGCGCCATCGAACTCGTGGACGCCCGCGACATCTTCGCCAACGGCGGTGGCATCCACTGCATCACCCAGCAGCAGCCGAGGGCCTGACGGGCCCGGTGGCGGGCGTCCGGTCGGCACGTGGCCGACCGGCGGTCAGTGCCGTGGCGGCGGTGGTGTGTTGCCGAGAACGGCCGCGGGCTCGCCCGAGGTGGTGGGCGGTTCGGCCGGCTTCGGCGGCTGGGTGGTGGTGGGGCGGCCGCGCTCGCCGGCGCCGAATGCGGCGAGGGCGAGCAGGAGTACGGCCAGGGCGACGGTGGTGACGGTCGGGATGTACCAGCCGGCGTCGGTCGCGGGTTCGGTGAGTGCGGCCAGCGTTGCTATCCCGCCCGCGTAGAGGAGGGCGCCCGCGAAGGCGGGTATGCCGCGCCGACCGGCGCCGGCGGCGACCGCGCCCGCGATCAGCGCGAGCAGGAGCAGCACGCCGGACAGGCCGATCAGGGACGGCCCGAAATCGTCCCCGGTGCAGCCGCGTTGTCCGAAGTCGTCGCACGAGCCCAAGGCGGCGGCGCGGATCGCGTAGGTCCCGATCAGCCAGCCCGCCGAGGTCACGCCGGCGAACGGGAGGAGCCACCCGCGAAGGGCGGCCGGGACGGGGTGGGACGCCGGTGCGTCGGTGCTCATGGTCGGAGGCTAGGCGGCGTGCGGGACGCGCGGATGAACGGCCAGGAAGCGTGGAGTGAAGGCTGCGTGGCCCGGCGGGCGGGCGGACCGGGTAGGGGACGCAAGCGACCGGGACGGGGCAGGGGCGGGGCGGGATCGGACCGGAATGGAGCGGTTCGGGGTTCCGGGCCGGCCGTGGTGGGTCGATCCCGGCCCCTCGGCCCTCGGCCTCCCGCCCCCGCCGGGCAGTCGGGTCAGGTCTTGGGCGTTGCGCCGTGTGCGGCTGCGAAGGCGGCGATCCGGGCGGCGAAATCCGTGTCGGCGGCGGTGATTCGGTCGCCGGCGTCGTGGGTGGTCAGGGCGAAGGTCAGGGTGCCGTAGAGGATGGTGATCCGGGCGTGGTGGTTCGCCTGGTCCTCGGCGGCGGCGACGGTCGCGTAGAAGGCGGGTACATCGGCGCGGGCGCAGGCGTACGTCGCGGTCAGTTCGCCGTCGGTGACCTGCCAGCCCGGGAGGTCGGCGAGGGCCTTGGTCAGTTCGGCGTCGGTGAGCGGCTGGGGTGCCACGGTGGGTCCTCTCGTCGGACGTGGGCGCGGACGCCGGGGCCGCGGACCGGGAACCGGCTCCGGTCGCGGCACCGGCTCCCGCCAGTATGGCGGCGTCGGTTCGCCGGGCGCGGTATTGAACGACGTTCTAACATGGCGGCAGGCGAGGTCCGCCGTCGAACGAACCAGGGGTGCTGAGCATGGCGGGGACACGGCGCAAACGGCTGGAGCAGCCCCGGGAAGTGGTGCTCCAGGCCGCGATGGACGCGATCGCCGAGCACGGGCTGGCGCAGCTGACCATGGCGGGCCTGGGCAAGCGGATCGGGATCAGCGGCGGCCATGTCGCCTACTACTTCGGGTCCAAGGAACAACTCCTGGTCGAGACGCTGCGCTGGAGCGAACAGGGATTCGCCGAGCGGCGACGGTCCCTGCTGGGCGCTACCGAGGTGCCGCGCGCCGAGCGGCTGGCCGGCTACATCGACCTGTACCTGCCCGACGAGCGCGCCG
The DNA here is from genome assembly GCF_051903075.1 of Embleya australiensis. NCBI lineage: Bacteria > Bacillati > Actinomycetota > Actinomycetes > Kitasatosporales > Streptomycetaceae > Embleya > Embleya australiensis. The sequence continues at coordinate 1,678,361 of NZ_CP182422.1, read as the reverse complement.
ACCCGCGCTGGACGTTGTGGCTGGAGGTGTGGACGCGCTCCCTGGCCGACCCGGACGTGCTGGCCGCGAGCGTGGAGATCGAGGGCCCGTGGATGGCCGATCTGCGGGCGGTGATCGCGCCGCACCCGGATCCCGACGGGTACGTGTTGCGCCTGCACGCGCTGCTCGACGGGCTGGCCACTCGGATCGTGATCGGCGCGCCCGGGCCGTCCCGGGCCGAGATGGTTCGGCAGGCGACCGGGTTCGCGGTACGCGAGGCGGGTGTCGAGCCGGGGGCCGAGCCGGGCGCGGATCCGGGCGTCGGGCCGGGGGCGGATCCCCGTACGAACCACACGGACAGGTGATCGGGGGCCGAATTCCTCCCGTTCGGCGCGGACCGGTCGCATTGTGGACGGATGAAGTGGTGGCAGAACCCGAAGCTGCTCGCGGTGCTCGGCACGGTGGTGGCCGTGCTGGTGGCCGTGGGTCTGGCCCATCGCGACGGGCCGGCCCGGACCGGTCCGGCGTCGGGCGAGGGGGCACCGGTCGGCGCGGTCGCGGAGGCGGTTCCGAGTACCCCGGCGGCTCCGGCGGTTCCGAGCCACGCGGCGTCCGCGAGTCCTCGGGCGACGAAGCTCTCGTCCGTGCCGAGGAACGTGCTGCCCGATCTGGTCGGTGCGGACCTGCAGGAGGCGTGGGACGGTGCGCGCCGGGCCGGCTACCGGTTCGTCGCCTCGCACGACGCGAGCGGGCGGGGGCGGCGGCAGTTCATCTTCAGCAGTTGGAAGGTGTGCGACCAGAGTCCCGATCCGGGGCCGCTGGACAAGGGACTCCGGGTCGAGTTGGGCGTGGTCCGGCACGACGAGAAGTGCCCCACCGGAGCGGCGCCGACCGCCGAGCCCAAGGTGGTCGACGGCCGGATGCCGAACCTGGTCGGGCGCAGCGTCATGGTCGTCCGGCGCGGCCTGCGCGGTGACGCCCACGTCGACGTGGACGACCTCGGCGGCGGGCGGCCGGTGCTGATCGAGACGCACTGGGTCGTCTGTACCCAGCGACCGGCCGAGGGGCAGCCGGTGCCGGACACGGTGGGGGTGGGCGTGGTGAAGTACGGGGAACGCTGCCCGGGTTGAGGCCCGGGCGGGCCGCGCCGCCGTCGGTCAGAGTCCCAGTGCTTCGCGGGCCGGGTCCACCAGCTTGCGTACCGTGCGACCGTCGGCGAATCGGCCCAGCGCGGTCATCGTCCAGATCGGTCCCTCGCGGACGAGCTTGCACATCAGCACACCCGTGCGCGGTTCGGAGCCGGACAACTCGAAGCGCACCAGTTCGGTGTCGGTGGTGTCGTCGACCAGGCGGCAGAAGGCGCGCGAGACCTCGGTGAACTTCTGGCCCAGGAACGAGTTCACGGTGAAGACGAGGCCGGTGACGTGCGGCGGGAGTGCGTCGAGGCGGACCACGATCGACTCGTCGTCGCCCTCGCCCTCGCCGGTCAGGTTGTCGCCGGTGTGCTTGATCGCGCCGTCGAGGCCGGACAGTTTCATGAACCAGACCGCGACCACCTTCCTGCCGTGCGCGTCGAAGGCGATGCAGGAGGCGTCCAGGTCGATGCTGCCGCCGGACTTGGCCGGGTCCCAGCCCAGTCCCATGCGCACCCGGGTCAGCGGCGGTGCGCCGGTCTTGACCAACGACACCGACTGGTCCTTGCGCAGGCTGACGCGGCCCTTGTCGAGGTTGATCGGGGTGTCGGTGCGGGTGGTGGTGCCGGTGCCGGTGGGCAGGGGGGCGGTACGGGCCTCGGCGGGGGCGGGTGTCGGGGGCGGCGGCGGCGGGGGCTGCGTCGTCAGCGGGCGGCGGGGGATCGGCGGCGGGATCGGCGCGGGCCTGGGCGGCTCGTGTGGCAGCAGCGGCGCGACCGGCGCGGTCGGGGTGTCGTCGTACGCCGGGGGCTCGGGGCGGGTGGGCGGCGCCGGCTGCGGGCGGGTGGGCGGCGGCGGGGCCGGGTCGTCGTCGACGGAGACGCCGAAGTCGGTGGCGATGCCCGCGAGTCCGTTGGCGTAGCCCTGGCCGACCGCGCGCACCTTCCACGCGCCGCCGCGCCGGTACAGCTCGAGCAGCACCAGCGCGGTCTCGCGGCCCAGGCCGTGCGGGGTGAACGTGACCAGCGCCTCGCCGGACGGGTCGCGCACGGTCGCGGTGGGCGGGGTGGTGCCGCCGAAGGTGACCGGTGTGCCGGGGCCGCCGTCCAGGCTCAGCGTCACCGTGATCGTCTGTACGTCGGCCGGCACCGCGGCGGTGTCCACGTGCACCGCGGCCGGTTGACCGGGGCCGGCCGCGAGATACCGGACACCGGGTCCGTTCGGCTGGTTGTAGAAGACGAAGTCGGCGTCGGAGCGCACCTTTCCGGTCCCGGCGAGCAGCAGCGCCGATACGTCCACCGGCGCCGCGAAGGCGACCTCCACCACCACGGCGGCCACCGCCAGCGGGCAGTTGCCACCCTTCGAGAGCGTCACCGACATGCGCACCCCTCCGCTCCCCGGACCCCACCGAGCCGGCCGGTACGACACTACCGACGCGGGCCCGCCCACCGCAGCGAACCACCCCACCCACGGCCCCCAACCACCCCCGACACACCCCGTCCCTATCGCCGGATCAGGCCCGCGTCGTATGCCAGTAGGCCTGCCTGGGTTCGGTTGGTGCAGGCGAGTTTGGTGAGCATTCGGGAGACGTAGCTCTTTACCGTGGTTTCGCTGAGGAACAGGCGCTCCGCCGTTTGGGCGTTGGACAGGCCCTCTCCGATGCAGGTCAGCACCTCGATCTCGCGTTCGGTCAGGGACGCGACGGCGAGGGCGGCGCGTTCGCGGGCGGCGTTGCGGCCGGAGGAGGCGGTCACCAGGTCGCGGGTCACCGCCGGGGACAGGACGGTGTGGCCGTCCATGGCCACCCGGACCAGGCCGATCAGGTCCTCCGGCGGGGTGTCCTTGAGCAGGAACCCGGCCGCGCCCGCGTGCAGGACGCGCAGGATGTACTGCTCCAGCCCGAACGTGGTCAGCACGATCACCCTGGGCGCACCCGGCAGGTCGACGATCTGTTCGATGGCGGTCAGGCCGTCCACGCCCGGCATGTGCAGGTCCATCAGGACCACGTCGGGCCGATGGCGCAGGACCGACTCGACCGCCTCGGCGCCGTCGTACGCCTCGCCGATCACCTCGATGTCGTCGGCCACGCCGAGAATCGTGCGCAGGTGGGCGCACACCATACGTTCGTCGTCGACGAGCAGGACGCGGATCATGCGGGCTCTCCGGTGGTCGTGGTCGTGGCGCCGGCGGGCAGTATGGCCAGCAACTCGTAGCCGCCGTCGGGCAGTGGGCGGGTGCGCAACGTCCCGGCCACCAACTCGACCCGCTTGCGCAGACCGAGCAGGCCGTTGCCGCCCGAACCCAGGGCGACGTCGACCGCCCGGGTGGGAGCCGAGTTTCGCACGGTGATCCGGACCTCGTCGCCCACGTAGTGCAGGCGGATGTCCACCCCCGCTCCCGGCGCGTGTTTGTGCACGTTGGTCAGCGCCTCCTGGACCACCCGGTAGGCGGCCCGGCCGACCACGGGCGAGGTCGGGTGCGGCTCGCCGAGCGTGACCAGGTCGACCGGGATGCCCGCCGAGCGCGAATCGGCCACCAGGTCCGATAGGTCGAGCACCGCACGCGGGCCGACCACCACCGAGCCCACTTGCCGCTCCGATCGGGTCACCGCGACCAGCCCGCGCAACTCCTCCAACGCCTTGCAGCCCACCAGGCGCAACTCCTCGGCCGACGCCCGTACGTCCTCGTCCCGGGCGCGGGTGCGCAGCGCGCCCGCCTGGAGCACCATCAGGCTGACCCGGTGGGTGATCACGTCGTGCATCTCGCCCGCGATCCGGGCCCGCTCCTCCATCCGCACCCGTTCGAAGCCCAACTCGCGCTCCCGAACCACCCGTTCGGCCCGATCCGCGCGCAGTCGGCGGCGCGCGGCGACGTAGAGGCCGAGCAGGACGGGGACCAGCGCGAGGCCCGCGCCGGTGAGGATGTTCAGCGGGCGCGGATGGCTCCACGGTTGTGCGGTCGTCACCACCAGCGCCCCGATCAGCCCCCACGCGCGCCGTCGGTCCTCGACACCGGCCCCCACGGCATAGGCCGCGAAGTAGAGCACGTGGGTCGGATACACCAGCCCCACCGCACAGATCGCGGCGCCCGAGCCGAACGGCGCACGTCTGCGGTACAGCAGCAGCGCACCGCTCAGCACCGCGCTCACCTGGTGCAGGTACGGCCAGCCGACCAGGCCGGCGTCGCGCCCCATGCGCAGGGTCAGCCCCAGGGCGACGCCGATCGCCGCGACCAGCACGTCGAACCCGAACGAGCGGCGACTCGCCCACCAGGCGCGGATGCTCACCAGGTCACGGTAACCGGCCCCGGGAGCGGGTCGCACGAACGGCACCGGCGGTGCGCCGGCACAGGAGCCCGACGCGCCGCCGCAGGTCATGGGACCGTCGATCATCGGCGGGCGGTCATTCCGTGGAGATCGCGGCCAACACGTTCATCCGCGAGGCTCGCAGTGCGGGCAGCAGGGCGGCGAGCAGGCCGACCACGCCGGCGCCGATGACCACCGCGGCGATCGTCCCCCACGGGATGGTCAGCACGTCGAGGCCCTGCGAGGCGAGCATGCGCTGCGCCGCGACACCCCAGCCCACCCCGAGCGCCAGTCCCAGGACCGCGCCGAACACCGCGATCACCGCCGACTCCAGGCGGATCATCCGCCTCAGCTGGATCCGCGACATGCCGATCGCGCGCAGCAGTCCGATCTCGCGCGTGCGCTCGATCACGGACAGCGCCAGGGTGTTCACCACCCCCAGGATCGCGATGATGATCGCCAACCCGAGCAGGCCGTAGACGAGCCGCAGAACGATGTTGGTCTGATCCTGCACGGTCTGCTTGTAGTCGGCCTGATCGCGCAGTTTCACCTGCGGGTAGGGCTTGAGCGCGGCCTCCAGCGCGGCCCGCACGGTCGAACTCTTCGCCCCGTCGGCGACGTTGGCCATGATCACCGAGTCGAGCAGGTCCGGGACGAGCTTGGCCAGCGTGTCCAGGCCGACCACGCCGGAGCCGGCGTTCGCGAGGCCGATGCCCTCGTCGTCGATCACCGCGCCGACCCGCAACTCGGCGGTCCGGCCGTTGGGCGTGCGCAGCGTCACCGTGCCGCCGACGCCCAGGTCGTGCTTCTTCACATAGGACTTGGGCAGCGCGATCCGACCCGGGGCGAGCCCGTCGGGGGCGCTGCCGGCGGTGTACTTCTGCTTCAGCATCGTGTCGATGCCCGGATCGGCTCCGGTCACCGTGATGGTCTCGGACGATCCGTTGAACAGCACCTTGGCCTCGGTCTCGCGCTGGCGCACCACATTGCTCACGCCGGACACCTTGCGCACCGTCTCCGCCACGTCGTGCGTGAAGTTGAGCCCGCCGTCGCTTTCCAGGGTGTAGTCGGCGCCCAGGCGCTGGTCGATCTGCTTGCCGACCGAGTCCTTCATCGACGTGGCCACCACGGACAGCGAGGCGACCAGCGCCACGCCGATCATCAGCGCGGCGGCGGTGGCGCCGGTGCGGCGCGGATTGCGCAGCGCGTTTTCCCGGCTGAGCCGGCCGACCGTGCCGAACAGGCGCGGGAACGCCCCCGCCAGCCACGGGATCACCGCTCGGGCCAGCACGGGCCCGAGCACGATGAAGCCGACCAGGGTGCCGACCAGGCCACCGGCCAGGGCGAGCCCGTGCGCCGCGTCCAGCTTGGTCGCGGAGGCGCCGACCGCCAGGGCGATCGCGCCGAGCGCGGTGACCGCGGTGCCGCCGACGGCGCGCCCGCGCAGCGACTTCGCGGGCGGCGCGCCGGCCTCGCGCAGCGCCGCCATCGGGCTGACCCGGGCCGCCCGGCGCGCGGGCAGGTAGGCGGCGACCAGGGTCACCACGACCCCCACCGTGTAGGCGATGATCGGCGTCGCGGATTTGATCACCAGCGGGGCGCCCTTGAGGTCGACCCCGAGCGACTTCATCAGCATCAACAGGCCCTGGGCCAAGCCGAGTCCGCCGAGCAGGCCCAGCGTGGAGCCGACCACCGCGAGCAGTGTCGCCTCCACCAGCACGGAGCGGTTCACGTCGGCCCGACCGGCGCCGATCGCGCGCATCAGGCCCAACTCGCGCGTGCGCTGGGCGACCAGCATCGAGAAGGTGTTGAAGATCAGGAACGTGCCGACCAGGAGCGAGACACCGGCGAAGCCGAGCAGCGCGTACTTGACCACGTCGAGCGCCTGGCCCAGGTCGGCCGAGGAGGCGTCGGCTTCCTCCGCGCGGGTCCTGACGTCGACGTCGCCGCCCAGCTTGGTGACGACCCGCGCCTTCAGCTCCTTTTGGTCCACGCCGGGCTCGGCGGTCAGCGACACCGACGTCACCATGCCCGGCTTGCCGAGCAGCCGATCACGGGCGGCGGCGCCGTCCAGGAACAGCATGGTCGTGCCGGGGTTGATCGTCTTGAAGTCGGCCAGGCCGACCACGGTCGCGTCGAACGCGCCGGGCGCGGCGACCACGTGCACCCTGTCGCCCAACCGCACCTTGTTGTGGTCGGCCGAGTCGCTGTCCAGGATCACCTCGCCGGGACCCTGCGGCGCCTTCCCGCGCTCGAGCACGACGGGGGACTGCTTGGTGGGGAACCAGTCGGCGGCCTGCACCTGGGGATCCGAGGTCAGCCCGACCTTCTTGCCCTTCCCGTCGACCACGATCACGTTGGTGACCGTGATGTCGGGATGCGCGTCGGCCACGCCCGGCACCGAACGGGCGGCGGCCACGATCGAGTCGGGCACGGTCGGCTGCTGGCCGCTCTTGCCGAGCCGGTCCTCCCGGAACTCCTTCTTCGGCTTGACCGTGACATCGGCCGCGGCGGTGCGCGAGAGGTCGTGAAACGTCTTGCTGATCGTGTCCGTGAACATCAGCGTGCCGGCCACGAACGCGACCGAGAGCAGGATCGCCAGCGCGGAAAGGACCATGCGCGCCTTGTGGGCCAGGAAGCTGCGGAGCGTTGCCTTGAGCATGTCGGCGCCTCAGTTCGCGGAGCGGGCGAAGCGCTGCATGCGCGCGAGCACCGTGTCGGAGGTCGGCGACAACATCTCGTCCACGACCCGACCGTCGGCCAGGAACAACACCCGGTCCGCGTAGGAGGCCGCGTTCGGGTCGTGGGTGACCATCACGATGGTCTGGCCCAGGTCGTTGACGCTGCTGCGGAGGAAACCCAAGACCTCGGCGCCGGAGCGCGAGTCGAGGTTGCCGGTCGGCTCGTCGCCGAAGATGATCTGCGGTTTGCTCGCCAGCGCGCGGGCGCACGCGACACGCTGCTGCTGGCCGCCGGACAACTCGCTCGGCCGGTGCTTGAGCCGGTCGCGCAGCCCGACGGTCTCGATGACGGTGTCGAGCCAGGCCTTGTCCGGCTTGACCCCCGCGATGTCCATCGGGAGCGTGATGTTCTCCAGCGCGGTGAGCGTGGGCAGCAGGTTGAACGCCTGGAAGATGAAGCCGATCTGATCCCGCCGCAGCCGGGTCAGGTCTCGGTCCTTGAGCCCGGTGATCTCGGTGTCCCCGATCCAGCTGTGGCCGGAGGTCACCGAGTCGAGGCCGGCCAGGCAGTGCATGAGCGTGGACTTGCCCGACCCGGACGGGCCCATGATCGCGGTGAACCGGCCGCGGCCGATCTCCACATCGACCTCGTCGAGCGCGACCACGCGGGTCTCGCCCTCGCCGTACCACTTGCTCAGCGCCCGGCAGCGGGCCGCACTGCCCTTGGCCCGATCCTCGTGATCGATGCGCCGGTAGGCGTCGGGTTCGACGGGCCCACCCGACGGGGAGGCCGGGGTCGGGGGGCGCCGGCGGTTTCCGGGAGACATGCGGGGTGCTCCTTGCGGTGGGGGTCCTGGCTACCTCCCCAGCCTTCGCCCCGGGCGGGTGCGCCCGATAGCCGCGAACGTGGCCACCGCTGTCACTAAAGTTGCATCCAAGATTTCCTTTGTTGTCGAACAGCCGCCCGCCCTCACGCCGTCGACGTCAGCCGGGCCAGTACCAACCCGCCCACGATCAGCACGAGTGCCGCGATGCGTCCCGCGCTCAGCGCGTCGTGCTGGATCGTGATGCCGAGGGTGATCGCGCCGACGGTGCCGATCCCGGTGAACGCGGCGTACGCGGTGCCCACCGGCAGGTCCCGCATGGCCACCGACAGCAGATACACCGCCGTCGCGCCGAGCAGGAAGCAGATCACCGTCGGCAGCGGCTTGGTGAATCCCTCGGTCGGCTTGATGCTCTGCGACCACACGACCTCGACGAGGCCCGCCGCGAGCAGGATCAACCAGGCCATCAGTACCCCTCCACGAGTGAGCGTCCCAGCTCCGCGGCGCGCTCCAGCGCCTCCGCGTGCGAGGAACGGTGCTGCTCCAGCCGCTCGGCCAGCGCCGGGTCGACGAGCGAGTTGGTCAGTTCGGTACCGAGCACGATCGCGTCCGTGACGGCGTAGTGCCCGGTGAAGAAGTCCAGGAGATAGCGCGTCTGGTGGTCGAACGGCGCCCGGGGGGTGCCCGGCAGGTAGGACCCGCCGCGCGCGGAGGCGACCACGAAACGACGCGGCGCGAGCGACATCTTCGGGAAGGTGACCTGGTCGATCCACGCCTTGAGCTGCGCGGACACGCCGAAGTTGTACATCGGCGCGCCGATCAACACGACGTCCGCGGCGACCAGTTCGGCCAACAGCGGCTCGACCGTGGCCCATGCCTTGCGCTGCTCGGGCGTACGCACGGCTTGCGGGTAGTCGGCGATCGCGGTGATCCCCTCGCGCAACATCGTGTCGCAGATCTCGGTCCACGCCTGGTCGATCGGCGGGACCGGCCGCGCGGTGAGGTCCCGGTAGGTGTACTCGGCGTCCGGCCGCGCGCCGCGCCAGGCGTCGGCGAAGGCGGCGCCCAGGGTCCGCGAGAACGAGTCGGCGCGGGCGCTGGAGTCGAGGTGGAGCAGGCGAGGCATGGGCACTCCCGAGGTCTAAGTGGACGGACTGTCCGCTTGATGGGTGAGACCGTAACAGGCAAGCGGACATGCCGTCCACTTAACCGATCGCGCCATCGCCAGGCCCACCTCGGGATAAATGGACGCGGCGTCCACTTGCTGGTTAGGGTGGGGATCATGACGAAACGCACCGACTTGCTCACCGGTCTCCCGGTCGCCGCGGACGGTGCGGCGCCGCCACGGGAACGTGCGGACGCCGCCCGCAACCGGGCCCGTGTGCTGGCCGCGGCCGAGGAGCTGTTCGCGACCGGCGATCCGGCCGAGGTCACGATGGAGGACATCGCCAAGGCGGCCGGCATCGGCCGCGGCACGCTCTACCGCCGTTATCCGGACCGGGCCTCCATCGCCCGCGCCCTCCTCGACGAACACGAGCGCGCGCTGCAACACGAAATCCTGCGCGGCGCACCGCCGCTGGGCCCGGACGAGCCGGACCCGGCGGCCCGCCTGGCGGCCTTCTACGCGGCGATGGTCGACCTGCTGGAGCGGCACGTACACCTGCTCCTGGGCGCCGAAACGGGCAGCGCCCGCTACCGAACGGGCGCGTACGCGTTCTGGCACACGCACGTACGGATCCTGGCCGCGGACACCGCAGACCCGACAACCCTCGCCGACGTGCTTCTCGCCCCACTGGCCCCGGAGCTGTACCGCCGCCAGCGCGACCAGGACATCGAACCGGCACGGATCAAGGCGACATTGGCGGGGTTGGCGTACGCGATGTTGTCGGCGGCTCCGGGGGAGGGGTCGGCGACTGGTGGTGAGCCCAGGCCGTGAGGTGAGCGGGGGTGCGGCTCAGGCGGGCAGGCCCCCGGGCTGGGGTCGCGAGGTGTGCGTGTCGGGGAGGCGGGGTCGCGGCGGGAGCCGGTCGGGCAACCGGAGTCGTACGCAAGCCGGGGTGAGGCGGAGTCGTGTCGGCGGCGCTGCTGCTTGTTGGGCGCTTCGCGCCGGCTCGCGAGGGACCACTTTTTTCTCTCCCCCGCTTCGCTCCTCCGAGAAAAAAGCGGCCCCTCGCTCGGGGTCGGGTGTCCCTCCGCTTCGCTCCGGGCCACCCGACCCAAAACTCGCGGCTCCGCCGCTCTCCGCGCTTCGCGCGTCGATCTCCAGGGTCAGCCCGGGTCGGGGGGCGCTGACGCGCCGAAGGGGTGTGCCCACGACTCGGGTCACCGGGGAAGGCCCGTGTCGCGACGGTGGCCATCTCGAGGAGCCGCGTCGTACGGGGGCCGGGCGTCCCCGACCGCCGCCCGCGTGGCGCGTCAGCGCCCACGACTCGGGCCGCCCACGCGATCGACGCGCGCAGCGCGGAGAGCGGCGGAGCCGCAGAACTCGGGCTGGGTGACCCGGAGCGAAGCGGAGGGGCACACAGCCCCGAGCGAGGGGCCGCTTTTTCTTGGAGGAGCGAAGCGGGGGAAAGAAAAAGCGGTGCCTCGCGAGCCGGCGCGAAGCGCCCAATAAGAAGCAACGCCGCCAATACGCCCCGGCCTCCCCGCCCCGCTTACCTTGCGCCCTCGGCCTCCCCGCCCCGCTTACCTTGCGCCCTCGGCCTCCCCGCCCCGCTTACCTTGCGCCCTCGGCCTCCCCGCCCCGCTTACCTTGCGCCCTCGGCCTCCCCGCCCCGCTTACCTTGCGCCCTCGGCCTCCCCGCCCCGCTTACCTTGCGCCCTCGGCCTCCCCGCCCCGCTTACCTTGCGCCCTCGGCCTCCCCGCCCCGCTTACCTTGCGCCCTCGGCCTCCCCGCCCCGCTTACCTCGCGCCCCCGGCCTCCCCGCCCCGCTTACCTCGCGCCCCCGGCCTCCCCGCCCCTCCCGCCCACCAGCGACCAGGTCGCCCCTGAATGCCTCCACCCGAAGCGCCCATCCCCTCCCCAACGCGCCGCCTTTGCCCCTGCGGCCGCCAGCCAGGACGACTCGCGAACCAGCGCCGGGACGTTCCAACCACGTGACGGGCCGCCCGTCGACCTGGCCATCCGGCGGTCGGTCAAGCCGGCGCGACCCGAGCGTTGGGCACTCATACTGGGTGCCACGGCTTGGAGTGCGCGGTCGATGTGGGATCGGGGCGGAGCGCGGTGGATCCGGTGCAGGGGCGGTTGTTGGCGACGGCGATCGGGGGTGCGTTGCGGCGGTTGACGGCGCCGCCGCCGGGGGCGCGGCTCGTGGATGCGCCCGTGCGGATGGGTGGGCGGGTGGCGCGGCGGCGGGAGCGGCGCGAGGTGCGTACGGCCGACGTGGATCGGCTGACCCGCACGCTGACCCTGCGACTGGCCGATGCCGAGCCGGACTTCGCCCGCCTGGCGCCGGCCGAGGGTGAGCGCATCGTCGCGGCGGTCGTGCGCACCCTCGACGGCACGGTGACCATGGACGACGTGCAGGCCGCGGGCCTGGATCCGGCCGCGCTGCGGGTGCGGATGGAGGCCCGCGTCGAGGCGTCGGCGGAGCGCGCGGCGCCGCTGTACGGCGTGTTGCTCGACGAGTGTTGCGCGCAGATCGTGGACTTCTTCACGAAGCAGCCGGAGTTCCTGGCCCGAACCATGGTCGAACAGGCGGCGGGCCAGGCCGAGTTGTTACGCCGGGTGCCGGAAACGGAGGCGTTGGACGAGGAGTTCGCGCGACGCTACTGCGCCGGCCTGCGGGCGAAGTTGGACCAGGCCAGGCTGTTCGGGGTCACCGAACTCGACCCGGAGGACAGCACATACGAGCTGACCACGGCTTACGTGAGCCTCGTCGTGCAGACCCGTCGCGACCAGAGGCCCCTGCGGCGGTGGGACGACGAGGCGGCGCAGGCGGACACCACGCGCAGCCTCCTCGAAGACGCCCTCGCCCGCCGCGACCGCATGGTCCTCGAAGGCCCGGCCGGATCGGGCAAAAGCACGCTGCTGCGCCGGCTCGCGGTGCACGTCGCCTCGGGCGATCTGCCGGACCGGCTGGCATCCTGGTCCGGGCGGGTGCCGTTCCTGTTGAAGCTGCGGGCGATGGTGGTGGACGACCGGCTGGTGCTGCCGGATGTCGCCGACTTCGTTACCGCGTCCGGGTCTACGCTGGGCGGCGAGCAGCCGCCGGGGTGGGCGGCCCGCCGGCTGCGGGCGGGGCGGGCCGCGGTCTTCGTCGACGGCCTGGACGAACTGCCCGAGGAGCACCGGGCGGACGCCCTCGACTGGGTGGAGCAGCTGTGTGTGGACTACCCGGACGCGGCCTACCTGCTCACCTCCCGACCCCGGGTGTTGTCCGAGCGGCGGCATCGACGGTTCCGGGAGGCGGGCTTCGTCGCCGGTGAACTCCAGCCCATGTCGAGCGCGCAGGTCGAGTTGTTCGTCGACCGCTGGCACCGCGCCCAGCCCGGAGACCCGGACGATCTCGCGGCCTGCGCGGAGCAGTTGAAGCACACCCTGGACAGCCGCCGGGACCTGGCCCGACTCGGCACGAACCCGCTGCTGTGCGCGCTGATGTGCGCCCTGCACCGACACGCCGACCAGGCCCTCCCCGAGGGCCGCACCGAGTTGTACCGCTCGGCGATGGCGATGCTGCTCGGCGGCCGGGAACGAGCGCGGCGCATCTCCACGAGCCGGGTGCGTCTCCAGCCGACGCAGATGGAGAAGGTACTGGCCGCGCTGGCGATGTGGATGACCCTCAACGGCCGCCGATCGATCCCGGATCGGGTCGCGACGTCATGCGTGGCCGACGTACTCACCCGATTCCGTCAGACGGTCGAACCGCCTTACACCGCACGGGAGGTACTGGACAGCCTGGTCGACCGCAGCGGCCTACTCCAACAACCGGAGGCGGACGTCTACGAGTTCCGACACGCAAGCTTCCAGGACTACCTGGCGGCACTGGAGATCATCCGATCGGAACACGTCGACCATCTGATCAACCACGCCCACGACCCGCTCTACCACGACGTCTTGATCATGGCGGTCGCCCGCACCCAGGACGACCCCTCGCGGCAGCGGGAGTTGCTGGACGGTTTGATCGCGCGAGCGGAAGCGGACGAGGAGCATCGGGCACGGTTGTGGTTGCTAGGCGTCGCGTGTGTGTCCGGGGCAGGCATGGTGGACCCGGAGCCGGCGGACCGGTTCCGGGAGGAAACGGCCAAGCTCCTGCCCCCGCAGGACGCGAGTGCGGCGGAGGATCTGGCCACCGCAGGGGAGTTCGTGCTCGATCTACTCGCGGACCTGACCCGGACGCAGCGAGTCTCGGACGAGACCGCGATCAACATTGTGCGGGTGGCGCGCCGGATCGGAGGCGAGGCCACGATCCCGCTGCTGCGTCGCTTGCGGGACCGGGATTCGACGCGGATCCGCCTGCGACTGTTGGGAATGTGGGAGACCCTGACGGATTGGGAGCGCTACTACACAACGGTCCTGACCCACGTCAGGCTCGACGACTGTCAGGTGCCGATCCCGGATCCGGCGGCTCTGGGACTGCTCGCGGGACGTCGGGATGTGCAGAGCATCAACCTCCCGGCCGAACTGTCGGAGATTCCCTTGTCGGCGCTCGCCGCGCTCCCGCGGCTTTATGCGCTCGGAGTCGCCCACACCTCGATCACGGACCTCGGCCCGCTGACCGAGCTGCCGCAGGTGACTTCGTTGACGCTCGGCCCCGCACAGCGCGCGGAGCCGGCGCTGTTGGCCCCTCTGCCGTGGATCACCACCTTGTCCTTCCACGGTGATCCCTTGGTGGAGAGCGTGCGTGTCCTGCCGGAGGCGCCGAACCTGAGCTACGTCTATCTGCACGACACGGGCATTCGAGATCTGTCGGGCCTGACCAAGTACCCGAACCTGAGCACGCTGGGCATGGTTTCCACCCCCGCCACCGACCTGAGCGCGCTGCGCGATTCACCCACGCTCGGAATGTTGCTCATCGACGACTCCCGGGTGACGGACATCTCCCCGTTGGTCGACCTGCCACGGCTTTCCCACCTGGGCATCGCCGCATGCCCGATATCCGACCTCAGCCCCTTGGCCGACCTCCCGGCCCTGAAGTGGCTGCGGATCGACGAGACACAACGGGACCACCTCGGTGCTCTCACCCAACGGGTCGCCGAAGGCCGACTCGAACTGGACGTGAGCGCGGACTTCGGCTGACCTCCTCGGCCGGCGCCTACTCCTGCGACGGCGTTGCCACCCGCAGCCGGTTCCCGTCCGGATCCCGCAGATGCACCTCCCGCGCCCACGGCTGCTCCTCCACCGCCACGCCGAATTCGCGGGCCACCTCATCCACGTCGGCGACCCACATGTACACCAGCGTGTCCGGGGTCGCGTCGCCCGTGTGTTCGCTGAGAAACAGCTTCACCTCACCCCTCGCGACCTCGACGAAGGCCGGCAGGTGCGGCTCGAACCGGTGCTCCCACTGCTTCACAAAGCCCAAACGGCCATACCAGGCAACGGACACGGCAGCATCGACCACACGCAGGATCGGGATGGCTTGTTCCCTCATGACACGCACCCTCGCACCCCGGCCCGACATCCGGCCGGTTCCTCGCCGAGTGCCGTGTCATCCGGGGGCCAGAGGGTAACGGCTCGGCGGAGGCGCCGGACGACCCGCTCGGTGCCCATCACACTCACCATCCGCATCCGTGGAGGACCCATGGCCATCGCGTCCGTCAATCCGGCTACCGGGGAGACGATTGAGGAGTTTGCCGAGATTGGGGAAGGTGAGATCGATGCTCGGATCGGGCGGGCCGATGAGGTGTTTTGGGGGCATCGGGGGGACTCATATGAGTCTCGGGCTCGGTTTATGCGGCGGGCTGCCGATCTGCTGGATGCGGAGCGGGATGAGGTTGCGGCGGTGATGACCGCCGAGATGGGGAAGACGCTGGGTGCCGCTCGGGCCGAGGTGGGCAAGTGTGCTCGGCTGTGTCGGTTCTATGCGGAGCGGGCGGCCGGGTTTTTGGCGGATGAGCCGGCCGATGCCGATGCCGTGGGGGCGCGGCGGGCCTATGTGCGGTATGAGCCGCTCGGGCCGGTGTTGGCCGTGATGCCGTGGAACTTTCCGTTGTGGCAGGCCATGCGGTTTGCCGCGCCCGCGTTGATGGCGGGCAACACCGGGTTGCTCAAGCATGCGTCGAACGTGCCGCGTACCGCGTTGTACATGGGGGAGTTGTTCACCCGCGCCGGGTTTCCCGAGGGGGCGTTCCAGACGCTGTTGATCGGGTCGAAGCTGGTCGAGCGGGTGTTGTCGGACCCGCGCGTGGTGGCCGCGACGCTCACCGGCAGTGAGGGGGCCGGGCGGTCGATCGCGGCGATCGCCGGGCGCGAGTTGAAGAAGACCGTGCTCGAACTGGGCGGCTCCGACCCGTTCCTGGTGTTGCCCTCCGCCGATGTCGAGGCCGCCGCGCGGACCGCGACCACGGCTCGGACCCAGAACAACGGGCAGAGCTGCATCGCGGCCAAGCGGTTCATCGTGCACACCGACGTGTACGACGCGTTCGCCGAGGCGTTCACGGCGAATATGGCCGCGCTCCGGGTCGGCGACCCCACCGCCGAGGGCACCGACGTCGGCCCGCTCGCCCAGGAGCAGGGGCTGCGCGACGTCACCGAGCAGGTCGAGGACGCCCGGGCCAAGGGCGCCCGGATCCGGTGCGGCGGCGAGCGCCCGGCCGGCCCCGGCTGGTACTACCCGCCGACCGTGGTCGCCGACCTGACCCCGGACATGCGGATGTACACCGAGGAGGTGTTCGGGCCGGTCGCCGGGCTGTACCGGGTCGCCGACCTCGACGAGGCGATCGACCTCGCCAACGCCACCGCGTTCGGCCTCGGAGCCAACGCCTGGACCACCGACGAGGCCGAACAGGCCCGCTGCATCGCCGAGTTGGCCGCCGGGGCGGTATTCGTGAACGGCATGGTCACGTCCTATCCCGAACTGCCCTTCGGCGGGATCAAGTCCAGCGGCTACGGCCGCGAACTCGCCGCGCTCGGCATCCGCGAGTTCTGCAACGCCAAGACGGTCTGGGTGGGCTGAGCGGCGCGGCCGGCGCTACCGCTGCCGGATCACCGCCTCCTGCACCACCGAGGCCACCAGCACGCCGTCGTGGTTGTAGAACTCGCCCATCGCCAGCCCGCGCGCGTCCTGCGCGGACGGGGATGCCTGGGCGAACAGCAGCCACTCGTCGGCCCGGAACGGGCGCAGGAACCACACCGCGTGGTCGAGCGAGGCCATCTGGAGCGTCGCCGGGTTGGTGATGTACGGCTTCGCGGCGGTGCCGGCCAGGGTCAGGTCGGACATGTAGGTCAGCCCGCACACGTGCAGCAGCGGGTCGTCGGGCAGCTGCTTGGCGGCGCGCATCCACACCCGCTGGTGCGGGATGCCGTCGACCATGTGAGTGCCCGGCGAGCGGTCCTCCGGGACGAAGCGCAGGTCCATCAGGAGCCGGGTCTGCGACTCCTCGTAGTGCGCGCGCTCCTCGGCGGACAATTTCTCGTACGGGTCCGGCAGGTCCTCCGGCAGCGGTACATCGGGCATCGCGCGGCGGTGTCCGGGGGTGTCCTCGGCCACCTTGAAGGACGCCGACAGGGTGAAGATCGCCGCGCCGTGCTGTACGCCGGTCACGCGCCGGGTCGCGAAGGAGCGCCCGTCGCGGACCCGGTCGACCTGGTACACGATCGGCGCCGTGGTGCTGCCGGGGCGCAGGAAGTAGCTGTGCAGCGAGTGCACGTGCCGCTCCGGGACCACCGTGCGGCCCGCCGCGACCAGGGCCTGTGCGGCGACCTGGCCGCCGAAGGCGCGCAGCGGGGCGCCCGCGTGGCACCAGCCGCGGAAGATGTTCTCCTCGATCTGCTCCAGCCGCAGCAGGTCGAGGAAGGTCTCGGCCCGGCCCGGGCCCTCGTCGGCAAGATCGTGTTCGCTCACCCTGCCCATGATGGACTACGGCCGCTCGGGCCGTCGCCCAGCCCGTCGCCGCGCCCGCCCGCCGCGCCGCTCAGCCCGCCGCGCTCAGGAACGCCCTCACGATCGGCCCGGCCGACTGCCCGCCGGTCACCCCGCCCTCGACCCAGACCGCCACCGCGATATCACCCCGGTAGGCGACCATCCAGCCGTTGTTGGGCCGACCGCCGCCGACCTCGGCGGTGCCGGTCTTGGCGCCCACGTCGCCGCTCAGGCCGCCGAGCGAGGCGCGCGCGGTGCCCTCGGTGACCACCGCGCGCATCAGCGTGCGCAACTGCCCGCTCACGGCGGGGGACAACGAGTTCGGGGCCCGCCACAGGCCCTCCTGGTCGGTGAGCAGGTGCGGCTGGCGGAAGGTGCCGGACTTGGCGGTGGCCACCACCGAGGCCATGGTGAGCGGGTTCATCTGTACCTGCCCCTGGCCGATCATGTTCGCGGCCTTCATGGTGTCGTTCGACGCGGCGGGCACCCGGCCGTCGAACGAGACGATCCCGGTCTTCCAGTCGCCGCCGATGCCGAAGCAGTCGTGCGCCATGGTGGACAGGTCCGCGCCGGTGAGCTTGCCGGAAAGGTTGGCCATGGTGGTGTTGCAGGACTGGGCGAAGGCCAGCTTGAAGCTGCCTTCCGGGAACGCGCGGCCCTCGGAGTTGGTGAACCGCATGCCGCCCGCGTCGGCCGATTCGGGGCAGCCCACCTTTTCGTCGAGGCCGACCGCGCCCTTGGACAGCAGCGTGGCGGCGGAGACGATCTTGAACGTCGAGCCGGGCTGCGTGGTGGCCAGGAAGGCGTTGTTCTGGCCGGCGGCCGGGTTGTTGGCCACCGCGACGATCTCGCCGGTACTGATCCGCACCGCCGCCAGCGAAGCGGTCCGCGACTCGCCCTTGACCGCCCGCTCGGCCGCCGTCTGGAGGTTCGCGTCGAGCGTGGTGCGGATCCCGCCGTCCCGGGGCGCGGCGGTGACCGGCTCGCCGAGCGTGGCGAGTTGTTTGACCAGGGTCCGGGTGGCCGTGTCGACCAGCCGGACCACGCCGCCCGGCTTGGCCTGCTCGCCGGGCTTGGCCTTGCTCGCCAGGCCGGTACGGATCGCGGCCAGGGACGGGTTGTCTGTCGGGGACAGCGCCGTACCGTCCTTCGCCCGCAACACGTCGCCGCCCACACCACCCTGGTTGGGCGCCAGTTCGAGCGAGGTGCCCGAGGTCAGCTCCGGATGCGGGGTGGCCGGGGACCAGGCGACCAGGTAGCCGCGATCCGCGCTCTTGGCCACGTCGAGGGCGCCGGTGTACGACCAGTCGCCGGCGGATCCGAGGGTCAACTTGGCGGTGAACGGCACCGGGACCGTCCCGTCCGGCCGCGCGGGGGCGGGCTCGCCCACGGTCAGCGTGCGGGCGGTGACCTTCAGCCCGTCGTTCAGGGCCGGCAGCGCCGTGGACGCGGCGCTCACATCACTGGTGAGCCGGGCCGCGCGGGTCCAATTGCCCGCCTGCCATTCGCCGAGGAATAATCGCGCGGCGTCGAGCGGGCTCCGCTCGCCCCGAGTCGCGGTCTCGCTCGGTCGCGCGGTCGGGGTCGAGCCGTCGTCGTCCTTCAGGAATGAATAGGCCCCGTAGCCCGTGCCGAGGACCAACACCAGGGCCAGAACCAGGAAAATCCAACCACCCCGGCGTCCGGCCCCGCCGTGGTCCGCGTCTTCGTAGTCGTCGAATCCGCCGCCGTACTCGCGCTCGTCGCGCTCTTCGCTCCGGTAGTGCTCTGCGTCGTGCATGCCCACCCCCATGCGGTGCCGCCGGCTCCGGCGGCAGGGGCGTGAGTTTACGGGCCCGCCAAAGAGTCGGTGGGCTCCAGGGCCCTTTTGTTGCCGAGAGGAAAGCGCACTTGTTCGAACAAGAAGTCGCTCGGCGATCCGAGGCGGACGCCCCCGGGATCACGTCGTCAGCAGCGCCACCAGCCGGTTCGTCAGCTCGTCGACCCGCGCCGCCATCACCCGGAACGACTCGATCGGCTCGCCCATCGGGTCGTCGAGTTCGTCGGCGGGACGGGCCAGTCGGCTCGCCGGTCGCCGCGCGTCCACCCCGGCCACCCAGTCGGCGAGCGGCAGCGTGCCGCGCGGGCCGAACGCCTCGCCCAGGCGCACCAGTTCGCCGAGCAGGAAGGTGCGCGGCAGGGCGTCGGCGGCGAGCGCGTCGATCGCCCAGTGGTGCTCGCGGGACATGCCGATCACCAGGTCGGCGGCGCGCAGCAGGTCGGCGGTGAGCTTGCGGCTGCGGTGCGCGGGCGGGTCGATGCCGTGCTCGATCAGCACCAGCGCGCTGTTGTCCGCCATGGGCCGGGCGTTCCAGTCGATGGTGCCCGCCGAGGACACCTCGCTCGGCAGCGCGGACCCGGCCAACCGGTCGCGCAGCATGGCCTCGACGACGGGGGAGCGGCAGATGTTTCCACTACATACGACCAGCACCGATGCAGTCACGCTGCGGATCCTAGAACGCCGCGAGCGCGGCCCTCGGGCCGCCCCGGGGTCCGATCCCGGGGCGGATCCGTACGGGGATGACGGGTGATCAGTAGGCTGACCGCGCTGAGGGGGCCAGGAATCGGCGCAGTGAATGGGGCGAGGGCTTGTTCGGGATCATCCGGCCGTGCCGGCATCGACTGTCGGAGAAGTTGCAGAGCGAGTGGATGGCGCACCTGTGCGGCATGTGTCTGGCGCTGCGGGACGACCACGGGCAGGCGGCGCGCGTCGCCACCAACTACGACGGGTTGATCATCTCGGTCCTGGTCGAGGCGCAGTCCGCCCGGCCGACCGCGGACGGGCGGCGCAAGGCCGGTCCCTGTCCGCTGCGCGCGATGCGCCGGGCCGAGGTGGCCATGGGCGAGGGGGCTCGGCTCGCGGGCGCGGTGTCCCTGGTGCTCGCGTCGGCGAAGATGCGCGACCACATCGACGACGGCGACGGGGTGTACCGGCGGCGCGCGGTCGCGGGCGGTGCGCGCCGGGTCGCCGAGCGCTGGGCCCGGCAGGGTGCGGGCACCGCGCTCGACGTGGGCTTCGATACGGCCGTGATGGTCGAGGCGGTGGACCGGCAGGTCGAGGTCGAGGCGCTGGCCGGACCGGGCGTGTCGGTGCTGGTG
Source organism: Embleya australiensis (assembly GCF_051903075.1). Taxonomy (NCBI): domain Bacteria; kingdom Bacillati; phylum Actinomycetota; class Actinomycetes; order Kitasatosporales; family Streptomycetaceae; genus Embleya; species Embleya australiensis. The sequence continues at coordinate 1,658,281 of NZ_CP182422.1, read as the reverse complement.
GTGACCGAGCCGACCGAGACGGCCACCGGCGCGGCGTTCGCGCACACCGCGGTGCTGGCCGAACGGCCGGACAACGCCGAGTCGTTGGCCGAGGCGGGACGGTTGTTCGGCCGGCTCGCGCACCTGCTCGACGCGGTCGAGGACATCCACGCCGACCGGGCGGCCGGCGCGTGGAACCCGCTGTTGGCCACCGGGACCGGGCCGGACGAGGCGTACCGGCTGTGCCGCGACGCGGCGACCGGTATCCGACTGGCCCTGGCCGAGGTCGAGTTCGTCACGGGCGCGCTCGCCCACCGGCTGCTCGTGCACGAGGTCGACGAGGCGATCGACCGGTCGTTCCGGCACGCGGGCTTCCCCGTCGAGAACCCCTCCTGCTCGGTCGGCGGCAAGCACGGCAGTGGCTGCGCCAAGCACGGCGAGCGGGCCGAACCCCGGCTCGCCGCACGCCCCGACGGGTCCTGGCCGAACCAGCCGCCGAACCAGACGCCCACCCAGCCGCCGCCCGGCAGCCCGTACGACCCGAACAGCCCGTGGGGTCCGCCCGGCGGCCCCACTCCGCCCCCGCCGCCGCCCGGCGGGCACAACGTGTTCGTCGCCTGTGCCATCTGGGCCGGGTTGTGCTGTACCTGCCAGTGGTGTTGCCGGGAGACCTTCGAGGATCCGTGCACCGGTCAACAGCGGCAGGGGTGTTGCCACAAGTGTGACTGCGGGGACTGCTGCGACGGATGCGACTGCTGTGGCAACTGCTGCGAATGCGGCGAATGTTGCTCGTGCGACTGCGGTTGCTGAGCGCGCCCGACCACACGCGGGCGCTCGCGTCGATCTTCGCGCGGGCGCCCGCGCCGACCCGCTCCCGGGCGCTCCCGCCGGGTGCGCCGTATCCGACAAGGCGTCGGAAAGCCGAGAAAATCCCCGAACTGGCATTCGACGGGAAAAACGCCCAACCGTAACGTCTTGGCAAAGCATCTTCGGTCCGATTGACCCTGCTTTCGCCGCCCAACCACGATCAGCGATGACCGGGTGTCGTGCGATCGGCACCCGGTGTCACCGATTTCGGGCCGGTTCCGCCGGCCCGATGCCGTGTGCTCTCCGGGGTACGCGGCAGACGGGAGGGGGCCGTTCATGCACGACACGACGCACGCGACGCACCCGAAACGCCCATTGCCCCGGATTGCCGAACTGCCCGGCGCCGCACCGGTACGAGCCGGACAGGCACCGGCCGACCCGGTGTCCCGGGACCGGGTCACCCTGGTCGTGCCGGCCCGCAACGAGGCCCGCAATCTGCCCTGGGTGCTCCAGCAGATACCCGAAGGCGTCGACGAAGTCCTGCTGATCGACGGGGACTCCACCGACGCCACCTCGCTGATCACCCGCCGCTACCTGCCGGCCGCCCGGGTCATCCCGCAGTCCGGCCCCGGCAAGGGCAGCGCCCTGCGCACCGGATTCCGGCATGCCACCGGCGACATCATCGTCACCATCGACGCCGACGGCAGCATGTCGCCGCACGAGATCCCGCACTACGTGCACTTCCTGAGCAACGGCTACGACTTCGTCAAGGGCTCCCGGTTCGTCGGCGGAGGTGGATCGCTGGACCTGACCGCGGTCCGCAGCCTCGGCAACCACGCGCTGATGGCCCTGGTCAGCCGGCTGTACGGGTATCGGCTCACCGATCTGTGCTACGGCTTCTGCGCGTTCCGCCGGTGCTTCCTGGAACACCTGGACCTGCGCTCGACCGGCTTCGAGATCGAGGCCGAAATGATCGTCCGGGCCCTGCGCGCCGGACTGCGGATCGCCGAGGTCCCCAGCCTCGAACTGCCGCGCCGGAGCGGCCGATCCCACCTCAACGCGCTCCGCGACGGACACCGGGTGCTGCGCACCGTCCTGCGCGAGCACGCCGGCGCCCGCCCGGAGCGAGCAGGGGAGGACGCTTGACGCCCCGCCGAGATCCCGAAACCGACCCGAGGCCGCTGATCCCGAGGCAGCGCCCGGCCGAACCGAACGCCCCGCTGCCCGGCCCGCGCCCACCGGCCACGCCGACCCCGATCGCCATCCCACGCCCGGCCTCGCCGACGGCCGCCACGCCGACCGCCGCCACGCCCACGGACGAACGGCCCGCGTCACCGGCCGAGCCCGCCGCGCCGGCCGACTCCGCCCCCGCCCCACCCCCCAACCTCGTGCACGTCCGCGTCCTCGACCTCGTCGCCGACGCCGGGCCGAGGTTGAGCACCCCCGACGGCACCCCCGCCGACTGCCCCGCCGGCGCCATGCTCGCCCTGGTCCGGCACGCCGGCACCCCCGTCGGCCTGCTCGACCTCGAACTGCCCACCCCCGGCCCGGACCGGCTGATCGCCTGCGCGACGGCCCGCTTCGGCACCCCCGCCGCACCCGACCACGCCCCCGGCCCGCCCGCCCCACGCGGCACCCCCCGGGTCAGCGTGATCGTGGCCACCCGCGAGCGGCCCGAACTGCTCGCCGCGTGCCTGCGCACCCTGCTGTGGCAGACCTACCCCGACATCGAACTGATCGTGGTGGACAACGCCCCCACCACCAACCGCACCGCGAGCGTGGTCCGCGGCGGTTGCGCCGGCCTGGTGCGCTACGTGCGCGAACCGCGCCCCGGACTGGCCCTCGCGCACAACCGCGGCATCGCGGTGGCCACGGGCGAGTTGCTCGCGTTCACCGACGACGACGTCCTGGCCGACCCCGGCTGGGTCGCGGCCCTGGTCGCCGGCTTCGCCCGCGAGGGCCGGCCCGCGTGCGTCACCGGCCTGATCCTGCCCGCCGAACTGCGCACCCCCGCGCAACTGATGCTCCATCACCACGGGGGCTTCGCCAAGGGTTTCGAGCCGATCCTGTACGACCCCCAGGCGCCGCCCGCCGACCCGCTGTTCCCGTTCACCGCCGGCCGCTTCGGCTCCGGCGCCAACATGGCCTTCAGGGCCGACGTCCTGCGCGCGATGGGCGGCTTCGACCCGGCCACCGGCGTCGGTACCCCCGCGTGCGGCGGCGACGACCTGCTCGCCTTCTTCCGCACCATCGTGCGCGGACACCGGATCGGCTACGAACCCGGCGCGCTGATCTGGCACCGACACCGGGCCGATCGGGCCGCGGTGGCCGCCCAGGTGCGCGGGTACGGCACCGGCCTGGGCGCCTACCTGACCGCCGCCGTACTGCGCGAGCCGCGCACCCTCGGCGCGCTCGCCAGACGCGCCCCCGACGGAATCCGCTACGCGCTGTCCCGAACCCGCGCGCCCGGGCGGCCCGACGTCCCCTGGCCCGCCCGGCTGGCCACGCTGGAGCGCCGCGCGCTGGCCGCCGGCCCGCTCGCCTACCTGCGCTCGCGGGTGCGGATGCACGGCGTGCGCACGCCCTGGAAGCAGGCGGAGCCCGGCCGGTGATCCAGGCCGGGCTGCGCCGGTCCGCCCGACCCCGGGTGGACCCGCTGCTGCGCAACGGGCATGTGCTGACCGCCGGTTCGCTGGTGACCTCGGCGTTCGGCGCGGGCTACTGGGCGCTCGCCACGCGCTGGTACGGCGACGCGACGGTGGGGCGTACCTACGCGGCGGTGTCCGCGATGATGCTGCTCTCGGGGCTGGGCCAACTCGGCCTGGCCAACGTGCTCGTACGCTTCCTGCCGCAACCGGGCGCGGACCGGCGCGGGCTGATCCGCACCGCGTACGCCGCCGCGTTCGGCGCGACCCTGGTGGCCGTCCTCGGCTTCCTCGCGCTGATCCCGCTGTGCGCGCCGGGCCTGGGCTTCCTGCGCGAACCGGCGGCCGGCTGCTGCTTCGCGGCGACCACGGTGGCCTACGCGCTGTTCGCGCTCCAGGACGGCGCGCTCACCGGCCTGCGCCGACCCGGCCTGGTGGTGGGCAAGAACAGCGGCTTCGCGATCGCCAAACTGGTCCTGGTCGCCGCGTTGGCCGCGTTGTTGCCCACGCTCGGCATCCTGATGTCCTGGACGCTGGCCCTGGTGTCGACCCTGCTGGTCGTCGACACCTGGCTGTTCGCGCGCCTGCTGCCCGCCCGGAAGTCCGTGCGGGCGGCGGGCGTCACCCCGGGCCCCGACCCACGCGTCACCTCGGGTCCGGCCCCGGGCGACGACCCGTGCCGCCCGGCCCGGCAGCGTACCCCCCACCCCGGCGCGCGATTTCGGCCCGGAGCCGGGCTCGTGCGGTACGCCGGGGCGGACTACCTCGGCACGCTGTGCTGGCTCGCCGCGACCACCGTGCCGCCGATCATCGTGCTCGAACGCGTCGGCGCCCGGGAGAGCGCCTACTTCTCGCTGGCCTGGGTGGTGGCCAACACGCTCTACCTGGTCGGACTCAACATGGGGGCGTCGCTGCTCGTCGAGGCCGCCGGCGGCACCGCCGGGCTCGCCACCGGCTGCCGGCGGGTGTTGCGCCACACCGGGGCGCTGCTCCTGCTCGCGATCGGCGTCCTCGTCCCCGGCGCGCCGCTGGTGCTGCGGGTGTTCGGCCCCGGCTACGCCCGCAACGGCGCCGGGCTGCTGCAACTGCTCGCCCTGTCCGCGCTGCCGCACCTGGTGGTCGCGACCGCGATCAGCGCCTGCCGGGTGTTGCGCCGGATGCGCGTCGTGGTCGCCATCCAGGCCGGCCTCGCGGCGACCGTACTGACCCTGACCGTCGTCCTGTTGCCCGCGCTCGGCCTGCTCGGCGCCGGCATCGCCTGGCTCGGCGCCCAGACCGCGACCGCGCTCGTGCTGCTCGCGGCCCGCCGGATCTGGCTCCCCACCGTTTCCGGGAGGCCCGCATGACGGAGACCCCACCGCGCACCAGACGCCTGGCCTGGGTGGCCATCCGCGCCGAGGAGGCCGCCGCCAGGCGGGCCCTGGTCCGCGCCCGCGGCGCCGGCCCCGCCGTCGAGCGCACCCCGCCCCGCCCCACCCTGACCGTGGTGGTCTGCGCGTACACCATGGACCGCTGGGACGACCTCACCGCCGCGCTCGACTCGCTCCGGGCCCAGGACGAGGCACCCGCCGAGATCATCCTGGTCGCCGACCACTGCCACGAACTCGCCGCCCGCGCGAGCGCCGCGTTCCCCGGCGTCACCGTGCTGCGCAACCGGGGCCGACGCGGCCTCTCCGGCGCCCGCAACACCGGCGTCGAGGGCGCGCGGGGCGACGTCGTGGCGTTCCTCGACGACGACGCCGTCGCCGAACCCGACTGGACCATGCGCCTGCTCGACGGCTACGCCGACCCGAACGTGCTCGGCGTCGGCGGCCGGATCCGGCCGAACTGGGACACCGCACGCCCGACCTGGTTCCCCGCCGAATTCGACTGGGTGGTCGGCTGCACCTACCGGGGCATGCCCGAACAGGCCGCGCCGGTACGGAACCTGATCGGCGCCAACATGTCCTTCCGGCGCAGTGTGCTGCTCGACGTCGGCGGCTTCCGCACCGACCTGGGCCGCGTCGGCACCCGCCCGCTGGGCTGCGAGGAGACCGAGCTGTGCATCCGCGCCGCGGCCCGACACCGCGGCGGCGTGCTCGGGTACGAACCGGCCGCCGTGGTCCGCCACCGCGTGCCCGCCGCGCGCACCACGTGGCGCTACTTCCGGGCCCGCTGCTGGGCCGAGGGCCTGTCCAAGGCGGCGGTCAGCCGGCACGCCGGCACCGGCCGCGCGCTCGCCTCCGAACGCTCCTACCTGGCCTCGACCATCCCGCGCGCCCTGGTCCGCCCGTTCGCCCCGGACCCCGGCCCGCCCAAGGCCACCATCCCCGCGCTGGTCCTGGGCGTGCTCACCACCGCGCTCGGCTACGCCGCGGGCCGGGCACGCGGACTGGGTCGGGATCCGCTGCCCACCCCCGCCGCGCTCGCGTTCCGCGCGTTCGGCCGGCTCGCCCTGCCGCTCGCCGTACTGCTGTGGGTCCTGGCGATGCGCATGCCGGTCGCGGTGGACCGGATGGGCGGACTCGGGCTGCTCGACGTGCTGCCCGCCCTGTACTGGTGCGCACTGGCCGTGCTCACCGTCGGCTTCGCGGTGAGCCTGCTCGACCGCACCGCCCGGACCCGGCGCTACGCGCTGTACACCGGCGCCCTGGTGACCATGCTGCACGCCACACCGGCGGTGCTCTACGAGCACCTGCGCTACGCGTGGGCCTGGAAACACGTCGAGGTGGTCGACCAGTTCCTGCGCACCGGCCGAACCCTGCCGGACGCGGGCGAGTTGGCGCCCTACCACCAGTGGCCCGGGTTCTTCTCCGCCGCCGCCACGGCCGTGCGCGCATCCGGCGCGCCCGACGCGCTGACCATGGCCACCTGGTCGCCGCTCGCCTTCGACCTGCTGCTGATCGGCCCCCTGGTCCTGCTCTACCGCACGCTCACCCGCAACCGGCGGATCGTGTGGGCGGCGGTGTGGATCTACTTCGCCACCGCCTGGGTCGGCCAGGACTACTTCGCCCCGCAGACCTTCGCGTTCGTTCTGTACGTGACCATCCTGGCGCTGGTCCTGGACCGCGACCGGCGCCCGCTCGCCACCGTCGGACTGTGCGCGCCGCTGGTGCTCGCCGTGGCGACGGCGCATCAGCTCACCCCGCTGATGCTCGTCGTCGCACTGGCCGCGCTCGCCTGCTCGCGCGCCCATCGGCCCGTCGCCCTCCCGCTGCTCGGGCTCACCGCGGTGGCCGTGCTCGGCTGGGACCTGACCGTGGCCCGACCCTTCCTGTTCGAGCAATTCGGCTCCTCCTGGGCCCAGTTCGGCGACTTCGAGTCGAACGCGCATGCCGGCATGGTCAATCTGGGCAGCGCCGAACCGGGCCAGGTGCTGGTCGCCCGAGTGGACCGGGCGCTGACCGCCGGCGTCGCGCTGCTCACCGCCGCCGCGCCGATCCGCAGTCCGCGCCTGCGCCGCTCGCCCGCCATGCCGCTGGTCCTGGCGCCGCTGCCGCTGCTCGCGGCCGGCGCGTACGGCGGCGAAATCATCTTCCGGGTCTACCTGTTCGCGCTGCCCGCCGCCGCGTTCCTGATCGCCGGCCGGCTCGCGCCGCTGTTCGGCGACCGGGGCCGGCCGCGCCCGCGCGCGGTGTTGCTGCCCGTGCTGTTCGCGCTGCTGCTCACCGGCTTCGTGTTCGGCTACTACGGCAAGGAGCGCCAGAACCACTTCGACGACGGCGAGATCGCCGCCCGGCAGTGGCTGGCCCGGGTGTCCGCGCCCGGCGACCTGATCGTCGCGGCGAGCAACAACTTCCCCGGCGCCTACGCCGACTACGAGCAACAGCGACACCGCTGGTTCGCGATGGAGACGCCCGCGCTGCGCGAGGGGGTGGTGCGCGACCCGGTGGCCGGGCTGAGCGCGCTCGCCGACGAGTATCCGGGCGACACGGCGTACCTGTTCCTGACCGCCGGCCAGCGGGCCGAGTGCGAACAGACCGGACTGCTGCCGGCGGGCACCCTCGGGCGCATCGACCGAGCGCTGTCCACCGCGCCCCGATTCACCCTGCTGCTGCGCGACCGGGACGCGGTGATCTACCGGATCGGCCCACGACCGGGGCCCGTGCGATGAGCGGCCCGATCCGGGCCCTGTGGCCCGCCGCCGCCGGGTGGTCGGCGTTCGGCGCGCTCGAACTGCCCGCCGAACACCCGCTGCGGGTCCTGGTCGTGGTCGCCTTCCTGGCCGTCGGACCCGGCTACGCCCTCGCCGGCGAGGGTGCGAGCGTCCTGGCCACGGCGGTGACCTCGGCGGCCGGCAGCGCGGCGCTGTGCGCGCTGACCGCCGAGGCATACCTGCTCGCCGGCGCCTTCTCCGCCCCGCGCGTGATCGGCACCCTCGCCGGCCTGACCACCACCGCCGCGCTGATCCGCACCGTCGCGCGTACGCACACCTCCCGAGAGGAGCTTCGATGAGATCCGAGGCCGCGGTACCGGTCCTGCTCTACCACGCGGTGCGGGACGACCCGCCGCCGTGGATCGCGCCGTTCACCGTCGCCCCGGCCCAGTTCGGCCGACACCTGGACCGGGTGTCGGCGAGCGGCCGGGTCCCGATCGGCCTGGACCGGTTCACCGAGGCCCTGCACGGCGGTCGCGACCTGCCCCGGGAGAGCGTGCTGATCACCTTCGACGACGGCTACGCCGACTTCGCCCGGTACGCGCTGCCGCAACTGGTCGAACGCGACCTGCCCGTGACGCTCTACGTCACCACCGACGCGCTGTGGCCCACCCCGAACCCGGTACTGCCGCCGGCCGCCATGCTCACCTGGCGCGAACTGCGCCGGATCGCCGACGCGCCGGGCCTGACCATCGGCGCGCACGGCTGCACGCACCGCGAACTCGACACCCTCCCGCTCGAATCCATGCACCGCGAGATCGCCTGTTCACGGCAGCGCCTGGAGGCCGAACTGGAGCGCCCGGTCACCTCGTTCGCCTACCCGTTCGGCTACAACGACGCCGCCGTGCGGGCCGCGGTGCGGCACGCGGGCTTTCGTACCGCGATGGCGGTACGCGACGCGCACAGCTCGCGCGAGGACGATCCGTGGCGGATCTCCCGGCTGATGGTGCGCGCGGACACCGGGCTCGATCGCCTGGACGCCTGGCTGGCCGGTGTCGGCCCCCGGGTCGCGCCGTTTCGGGACGGGCTGCCCACGCTCGGCTGGCGGGCCTGGCGCCGGATCAGGGCCCGCCGGCGCGGCCGGCCCGATCCCTGGCCCGAGCACTGCGACCCGGTGGCCGGCCGGGCCGGTTGAGGTGAGCGCCCGACCGGGGCCGGCGCGCGCGGGTTCAGCGCTCCCAGACCCGCACCGCCCGGATCCGCATCTCCGCGCCGGTCACCGTGTCGGGGACCGGCTCCGGGTAGCCCATCGCGAGAGTGAACAACACCTCCATCGGCTCGTGCGGAACATGCGCCCGGTCGGTCACGGCGAACACCTGCTCGCCGTCGATCGACCACGCCACCCGATCCGGCCGCCAGTCGAGGGTGAACCGGTGGAACCTGCCCGCCCAGTCGCGCTCGGGGGAGGCGTGCGTCTGTGCGTCGGGCCGGCCGTCGGGCCCGGTCCAGTGCACCGTGGCCCGGGCCAGGCCGTCCAGGCCGATCAGTTCGACCACGTCCAGCTCGGGAGGGGTGCGCTTGGCGGCGGGCATCAGCCAGAACGCCGGGAACGAGAACGGCTCGCGAGGCAACCGCAGTTCGGCCTCGACCCGGCCGTAGGTGAAGGTGAACCTCGGCCGACCCGACCAACTCGGTCGCCCGGTGGACAACATGCCCGAGACCCACGGGTAGGCCACGCCGTCCGAACCGGTGGTGGGCCGCCGCGCGGCGGTCAGGATCGCCTGCCCGTCCCGCACCCGGACCTGCTCGGGCAGGTACCACTGCTGCTCGTGGTTGCCCGCGTTGGTACAGCCGGCCACGTTCCAGTCGTAGCACGTCACCCAGCGCTCGGCGGCGAGCGCCGCCCCGGCGAAGTCGTCGGCGAACAACAACCGCGGCCCCGCCGGCGGCGCGGACGCGCACCCCGCGAGCAGCAGCACCGGCACCACGACCGGCAACACCGCGGCGAGCCGTCGGCGGACCCACATCGCTCGACCCGTCCCCATCGAACCCACCCACTCTCCTCAGTGCCGCCGCCGGCGTACGGCCAGGGCGAGCGTGCGCACCGCCGTGACCGCCGCCGGCAGCGGATCGTCCAGGGCCAGCCAGGCCGCCTCCACCCCGCCCCACCCCGGCGCCCGGCCCGGTGGCCGGGCCACGCCGCAACGCCCCCGGTAGGCCACGAACGCGGCGAGATCCAGATGCTCGGCGACATAGCGCCGACCCTCGCGCTGGCCACCCGGGGGGATCGGCCTCCCGGTCAGGTCCAGATGCAGCGCACGCACCACGTCCAGGCCCCGCGCGGTCTCGAACATGCGGAACTGGGCGCCCACCCGCGGGTTGAAGTCGACCAGCTTGTAGCGCCCGTCGCGCAGGTCGAGCCGCCAGTCCAGGTCGGCCGGACCCCGATAGCCGAGCGCCCGACACAGCCGCGCGGAACGACGGGCGAGACCCGGGTTGGCCAACGCCCGGGCGTACGTGGTCACCCCCGCGTGCGGCGGCCAGGAGCGGAGCTTGAGGCCGGTGAACACCGGCGCGCACCGACCGTCCGGCGCGGCGTACAGGTGCACGATCCAATCCTGCGCCGCCTCACGCGGCACGTACGCCTGCAACAACACCCCGCGCGGGTCGCCGACCAGCGCGAGCAGCGCGCGCCGGTCGCGGACCAGCGTGGTGCCCGGCACCACCGGCGCCCGCAGCCGATCCCACGGCGCGAGATTCTTGACCACCACCGGGTAGCCCAACTCGGCCGCGAACGCGATCAGTTGTTCGCGGTCGGCGGGGAAGCGGGTGTCCGGCGCGGGCACCCCGTGGGCCAGGCAGCGCCGGTAGAGCCCGCGCTTGCCCGCCAGCCCGGCGGGCAGGTCCGGGTCGATCTTGGGCAGCAGGAAACACTCCGCGAGGCGGTCCTGGGCACCGGCGGCCAGCAGCGCCGCCTCGTCGTCGGTGGGCACCAGGACCGCGCGGGCGGGCAACCGGCGGCCGATGTCGAGCAGTTGCTCCACCAGCGCCCTCGGGTCCTCCAGGCCGGTGGTGGGCCACACGTGCCGCCGACTCAGGTGCCGGGACAGGGCGGTGGGGGTGTACGCGTCCTCGACCACCGCGTGCACCGGCACACCCGCGCGCCCGAGGGAGCGCACCGCGCCGACCGAGCCCTGGTGCAGCGGATAGCGGCCGACCTTGAACAGCAGCGCGGGCACCGCACGATCCAGCTCGACTCCTCGGACAACCATTTCGTCGCCTCCCCGTCCGGACCTTTCTAGCAGCGTGAACCGACTTTTCACCGGATAAGCCAATAATCCACTCGAATATCCGAAGGGCACCGCCATGACCGTGGCCATCGTCGGAGCCGGCCCCTACGGCCTCTCGCTCGCCGCCCACCTGCACCAACTCGGGGTGACCGTCCGGGTGTTCGGCGTACCGCTGGAGAGCTGGCGGCGGCACATGCCGATCGGCATGCTGCTGAAATCCAGGCCCGATGCCTCCTCGATCGCCGCGCCGAGGCCAGGATTCACCCTGGCCTGTTTCCAACGGGCCCGCGGCGAGCGCCCGCTGACGGGCGATCAGCCGGTGCCCCTGGAGTTGTTCGTGGCCTACGGGCGGTGGTTCGCCGAGCGCCTGGTCCCGGACGTGGAGCGCGAGCGCGTCACCGGCATCGAGCCGGCCGGGCACGGCTTCGTGCTCGCCCGGGACGGCGGCCCGGACCTGGCGGTCGACGCGGTGGTGCTGGCCACCGGCCTGGCCGCGCACCGCTACGTGCCGGCCGTGCTCGAACACCTCGGCGACGACCTGGTCTCACACCCCGCGCAGCGCCCCGACCTGGCCGAACTCGGCGCGGACCGGGACATCGTGGTGATCGGCTCCGGCCAATCGGCCCTGGAGAGCGCCGCGTTGCTGCACGAGGGCGGCGCCGCACGGGTCCGGGTGTTCGGCCGGGCAGAGCACATCCGGTTCGCCGCCCCGCCCCGGGCCCGGCGGCTCACCCCGGACTCGCCGCTGGGAGCCGGCTGGACGATCGCCGCCGCCGCGCGGGGCCCGGCCGCGTTCCGGCTGCTGCCCGCCTGCGTCCGGGTCGACCTCGCCCGGCGCATCCTCGGCCCGTCCGCCGCGTGGTGGTTGCGCGATCGGCTGGACGGACGGGTCCCGGTCCGCGACGCGCAGACCGTCACCCGGGCCCGGCGCGAGACCGACGGGCGGGCGCGGATGTGGCTGCGGGACCGGACCGGCTACCAGCGCGAGGTACACGCCGACCACGTGCTCGCCGCGACCGGCTACCGGGTCGACCTGGCCGCCCTCGGCTTCCTGACACCCTCCGTGCGGCGCCGGATCGCCACGGTGGGCGGACTGCCCGCGCTCGACGCGTCGTTCGAGACCACCGTGCCCGGCCTGTACGTCACCGGCCCGCCCGCCGCCGCCACCTTCGGCCCGGCGATGCGCTTCGTCCACGGCACCGACTTCGCCTCCCGCCGACTCGCGGCGGTACTGGCGGCCCGATTCCGGGGCTGACCGCCGCCGGACCCCGTGGCGCGTCAGCGCCCACGACGCGGGCCGCCCCCGTGATCGACGCGCGAAGCGCGGAGAGCGGCGGAGCCGCAAAGTTCAGGTCGGATGGCCCGGAGCGAAGCGGAGGGACAGCCGACCCCGAGCGAGGGGCCGCTTTTCTGCGGAGGAGCGAAGCGGGGGAGCAGAAAAGCGGCCCCTCGCGAGCCGGCGCGAAGCGCCCAACAATCAGTGCGCGTGCGGCTCCAGACGGACCACGATCGACTTGGACGTCGGCGTGTTGCTCTCGTCGGCCGTGCTGTCCAGCGGCACCAGCACGTTGGTCTCGGGGAAGTAGGCCGCACAGCAGCCGGCGGCGGTGTCGTAGGACACCACCCGGAACGCCTCGGCCCGCCGCTCCGACCCGTCGTGCCATTCGCTGACCAGGTCGACCAGCGCGCCGTCGGCCAGGCCGAGCGCGGTCAGGTCGACGGGGTTGACGAACACCACCCGGCGACCCTGCTTGATCCCGCGATAACGGTCGTCCAGACCGTAGATGGTGGTGTTGTACTGGTCGTGCGAACGCACCGTCTGGAGGATCAACCGGCCCTCGGGCACTCGCAACACGGCGAGTTCGTTGCGGGAGAAGTTGGCCTTCCCGGTCGTGGTCGGGAACCGCCGCGCGTCGCGCGGCCCGTGCGGCAACACGAACCCGCCGGGCTCGCGCACCCGGCGGTTGAAGTCGGTGAAGCCCGGGATCACCCGCTCGATCCGGTCCCGGATCAGGTCGTAGTCGCGCGCGAGGTCGCGCCACGGCACCGACACCCGGTCACCGAGCACCCGTTCGGCCAGCCCGCAGACGATCGCCACCTCCGAGCGCAACCGCGGCGAGGCCGGCGGCAGTTTGCCGCGCGACATGTGCACCGCGCTCATCGAGTCCTCGACCGTGACGAACTGGTCCCGCTCGGTCCGCCCCAGGGTGGGCAGGATCAACGCCCGCCGCCCGGTGACGGCGTGCGAACGGTTGAGCTTGGTGGACACCTGCACGGTCAGCCGGGTGGCCCGCAGCGCCGCCTCGGTGGCCGCGGTGTCCGGCGTCGCCGAGACGAAGTTGCCGCCCACCGCGACGAACACCTTCACGCTCCCGTCGCGCATCGCCCGGATCGTGTCCACCACGTCGTGCCCGTGCGCGCGCGGCGGCGCGAAGCCGAACTCCTGCTCCAGCGCGTCCAGGAACGCCGGCGCGGGCTTCTCGTAGATGCCCATCGTGCGGTCGCCCTGCACGTTGCTGTGCCCGCGCACCGGACACACCCCCGCGCCCGGCCGGCCCACATTGCCGCGCAGGAGCAGGAAGTTGACCACCTCGCGAATGGTCGGCACCGAGTTCTTGTGCTGGGTCAGGCCCATCGCCCAGCACACCACGATCCGCCGCGAACCCAGCACCCGCCGATGGATGCGCTCGATCTGCTCGCGCGACAGGCCGGTCGCCTCCAGCACGTCGGCCCACGGCGTGGTCCGCACGTCGGCCGCGAACTCCTCGAACCCGTGCGCGTATTCGTCGATGAAGGCGCGATCGAGCACGGTGCCGGGCGCGGCGTCCTCGGCTTCGAGCAGCAGCCGGTTCAGCGCCCGGAACAGCGCGAGGTCGCCGTTCACCCGGATCTGCGCGAACTCGTCGGTCAGTTGGGTGCCCGAGCCGAGCACACCGGAGACCTTCTGCGGATTCTTGAACCGCAGCAGACCGGCCTCCGGCAGCGGGTTGACCGCCACGATCGAGGCGCCCGCCTCCTTGGCCTTCTCCAGCGCGGACAACATCCTCGGGTGGTTGGTCCCCGGGTTCTGGCCCACCACGAAGATCAGGTCGGACCGGTACAGGTCCTCGAGCGAGACACTGCCCTTGCCGACCCCGAGCGTCTGGGTCAGCGCCGAACCGCTCGACTCGTGGCACATGTTGGAGCAGTCCGGCAGATTGTTGGTGCCGAACGCGCGGACGAACAGCTGGTACACGAACGCGGCCTCGTTGCTGGTGCGGCCCGAGGTGTAGAACGCCGCCGCGTCCGGCGAGTCCAGCGCCGCCAACTCCTCGGCGACCACGTCGAACGCGCCCTCCCACGAGATCGGCGCGTAGTGCGTGGCACCCTCGGCGAGATACATCGGCTCGGTCAACCGACCCTGTTGGCCCAGCCAGTAGTCCGACTTGTCGGCCAACTCTGCCACCGGGTGCGCGGCGAAGAAGTCGGCGCCCACCCGGCGGACCGTGGCCTCCTCGGCGACCGCCTTCGCGCCGTTCTCGCAGAACTCGGCGACACTGCGGTGGTCCGGCTCGGGCCAGGCACACCCGGGGCAGTCGAAGCCCTGCTTCTGGTTGACCTGGACCAGGGTCAGCAGGCTGCGCTTGACCCCCATCTGGCGGCCGGCGTGGCGCAGCGACCAGGCGACGGCCGGCAGCCCGGCCGCGTACTCCTTGGGCGGCCCGACCACAAGGCCCTCGTCGCCGACGTCGTCCACGGGCGGCTTGCTGACCATGCGGGTGCTCCTGCGGCTCGAAGCGGTCGTATCGACACGACTCGACACGACCCTGATGACCCGTACGTTACGCCCCCGGGTCCCGCCCGCCGCAGCTCAGCGGCCCCGGAGCAGCACCGTCCCGCCGGCCGCCCCGTCCAGGCTCTCGGTACGCAGGCGCTGCGGGGCCACCCCCAATTCGCCGGTCAGGCGGTGTGCGGTGGCCCGGACCAGGGCCGCCGACCCGCTGACGAACACGTCGTGGTCCGCCCAGTCGCCGTACCTGGCCAGCACGTCGGGCAGCGCGCCCTGGTCGCCCGCGAACGAGCGGTCGTGGGTGACCGCGGGGATCACGTTCAACCACGGGTACACGTCGGCCATCGCGGACAGCGCGCCCAGGTCGTACAGGTCCGCCCGGTACTTGGCGCCGATGAACACATGTGCGCGGTGCGCCAGCTGACGCTGCGCCATGTGCTCCACCAGCGCCTTGATCGGCGCCAGGCCGGTGCCGTAGGCCACGCACAACGTCCGGCGCAGCGTCTCGCCGCGCAACACCAGGCCGCCGCGCGCCGGGCCGAGCCGGATCCGGTCGCCGACCCGGGCCCGATGTACCAGCGCGTTGCTCACCCACCCCGCCGGCACCGCGCGCACGTGCAGCTCCAGCCGGCCGTCGACGCGCGGGGCGTTGGCGATCGAGTAGTGCCGCCACACCCTGGGCCACCACGGGGTCTCCACCGTGACGTGCTGGCCGGGGTGGTAGGGCAGCGGGCGATCCGGCTCGACGGTGATCACCGCGATGTCCCGGCCGCGCGGCTCGTGGGCGGTGATCACCGCGTCCCACCACGCGGGCGCGTCCTCGGCGTCGTCGGCGGCGGCCTCGATCATCACCGCCGCCGCCCACGTGTACACCTCCACCCACGCGGCCTGCAGTTCCGGCGTCCAGCGCTCGCCCAGGTAGCGGGCCAGCGCGCCGATCAGCGCGCTGCCGACCGCGTCGTAGTGCTCGTCCAGCACCCCGTACTTGCGATGGTCCCGGCCCAGTCCGCGCAGATAGCGGCGCAACTCGTGCGGTTCGTCGCTGCTCCCGCCGACCCGGAGCAGCGCGGCGAGCAGGCGATCGCGCTGGTGGTCCATGGCCGGCGGGAACAGCGCGCGCAGGTCGGGGCGGCGCAGGAACAACAGCGCGTAGAAGTGCGAGACCAGATCGTGCGCGGCGGGCGCGACGGCCTCCAGGCTGCCGCGCAGCAGATCGGCCCGGGAGGGATCGGGACTTCCGGACATGACGGACCGCATCCTCGTGTGCTCGGAGAGCGATCCTGCGGCCGGACATGTACCACCGAAGCCGGAAACCGCCGGTCGCCCGAAGGGGAAGTGACCCGACGGTATGCGCCGGTCCGACTGCGGAGGGTGGGTAATGCGGTAAGCCCGCCGCGGGGAACCGCGACGGGCTTACGCTTGAGGATTTCTTGCGCCGTGTGGGTGACACGGCGGCCGGGCTCCGGCCACCCGGTCGAGGAGCGGTCGGAGCCGGGTCAGGACCGGTATTCGCTGAAGCTGCCCCCGATCCTGGCGTCCTGCTCGGCGCCGACGTAGACCGGGTCGGCGCCGCCCAGCACCTTCTCGGCGAAGTCCTTGAGCGGAACCGCCGTCCAGCCCGGTGCGGCCGGATACGGCTTGCCCTGGGCGAGCGCGGTCAGCGTCGCGGCCCGGGCCGGGTTGGCGGCGCCCGTGGTGGTGGTCAGCCCGCCGAGCGCCGACATCGTCTCGTTCTCGTTCGCCCAGCGCTCCTGCCACACCGACGAGGACATCACCCGGAGCAGGTTGGTCGCCCCCACCGGGTGTTCGGTCTTCGCCGACACGGCCAGCACGCCGGCCCACACGCCGACCGTCGCGGGCTTGCCGGCGGTGGTCCCGGGCATCGGGAAGGCGCCAAGGTTGCGGGCCGTCTCGGGGGAGGTGCGCAGCAGTTCGGCCACCACCCAGTCCGGCTGGACCGCCATCGCCGACTTGCCGGCGGTGAGCACGGCGGTGATGCTGCCGGCCGGGTCCTTGTACTCCTCGACGTTCTTCGGCGCGCTCGAATAGGACTGGAGCTTTTGGAAGAACGTGATGCCCGCGCGGCCCGCTTCCGTGTTCAGGCGCCCGGCCCAGCGCTCGTTCTGCGGCACGGCTATCTCGCAGCCGCTCGCGTACAGGCACGCGGCGATCGTCTGCCAGGCCCGGCCGACCAGGTGCAGCGCCTCGAACTGCGGGTCGCTCGCGTAGTGCTGCTTGAGCTTGTCCAACTGGGTGATCCACTCGTCGCGCGTGGTGGGCACCACGAACCCGGCCGGATCGCACAGCCGCTTGTCGTACAGCACGACCGGGGCGTACACGTCCATCGGCAGCGCGTACAGCTTGCCGTCGACGGTGCAGGCGGCCCGGGCCGCCGGGTGCCAGGAGTCCGCGTTCAACCGCTTGGCGTACGGGGTCAGGTCGAGCAGTGTGCCCTGCTTGACCCGGCGGGCCAGGCCCAGGCTGTCGATCTGGAAGAGGTCGGGGCCGTTGCCCGCGGCGAGCGCGGTGTCCAGCTTCGTCTGGTCGACGTATTCCTGGACATCGCTGCGCACGGTGCCCAGCGGGTCCGCCTTGACCAGCGCGGCGGCCAGGTCGGTGGTGGTCTTCGCCTGGTCGACGCCCGGGGTGTAGATCTTGTCCAGCCACATGGTGAGCGTGTACGGACCGCTCTCGGTGGTGGGCGGTTCGGGCAGGGCCGGCGGCCCCGGCGGCACCGGTGCGGGGGAGGTCGGGTTCGGCTTGGGCGGCGGGGCGGCACTCTTGTCGTCGCCTCGGGTGAGCAGCCACGCCGCGACCCCGCCGCCGGCCGCGACGGCCGCCGCGACCGAACCGGCCACGATCACCCGGCGCCGGGAGGTGCCGGCGCCTGCGGCGGGCTGCGGGGGTTGCGGGCCCCAGCCGCCGGGCGCGCTCGGGTACTGCGGCGGGCCGGGGTATTGCGGGGCGGCTCCCGGATACGACGCGCCCGCGCCATACCGCGCTCCCTGGGCGGGGGGTTGCGCGGGCTGCCCTGCCGGGTATTGCGGTGCCTGGTTCGGGTATTGCGGGGGCCGGCCGGGGGGCTGTGCGGGCTGCCCCGGCGGGTACTGCGGTGCCTGGTTCGGATATTGCGGGGCCTGGCCAGGCGGCTGCGCGGATTGCCCCGCCGGGTATTGGGGGGCCTGGCCTGGCGGGTAGCCCGGCGCGGCGCTCGGCGGCGGTTGCGGCACGGTGTCTGCCGGGGGCTGTGCCCCCGCCGGGTATCCGGGTGACTGGCCGGCCGGGGACTGCGCGGCCGCGCCGACCGGGTGGCCCGCCGGCTGTTGCCCCGCCGGTCCGCTGGCGTGCCGCGCGGGTGGTCCGGCCGGCTGCCCCGGGGGCGGCGGCACGGCCATCGGGGCATACGTGGGCCGAGGCGGTGGTTCGGCCGACGGGTCGTCGTCCCTCGACGCGGGTGGTTCCTCGTTCCACGACGACACGGCGGGGCTCCTCCGAGAGTGGGCGACAGGCATGGCCGGATGCCATGCCTGCGCAAACCCTAGGGCGTGTCTTCAGGCCCCCGTCGGGCGTCGTGGAGCTCGGCGGGGGCCTGAAGACACGCCCTGGGGCCGCGTGGTGATGGTTGCCGCCGGGGAGATCCGTCAGGTGGGGTCGACGCCGAATTCGCGGGCCACGATCGTGTTCGCCGCGGCCGCCGCCGCCAGCGGGTCGGTGCCGGCCAGCGTCTGCCGGGAGAGTTCGGTCAGCGGACGCTCCGACCACCCCGGGGCGACCGGATACGCCCGACCGCCCACGGGCAGTGCGGACAGTGCGGCCTGGATCATCGGATTGTCCGACGGCACCGCTCGATCCAGGCCACTGCGCACCGGAACCAGCCGGGCCTCCGTCGCGATCCGGGCCCGCCAGCGGTCGGTGGCGACCAGGGAGAGCAGGTCGATCGCCGCCTCCTTGAACAGGCTGGCCGCCGACACCGCCAAGACCGTGCCGCGCACCCCGACGGCGGCCGGCTTGCCCGCCGTGCGGCCCGGGATCGCGAACGCGCCCAGCACCGGGCGCAGCGCCGGATTCGCCGCCACCACCGCGTCGTACAGCGAGGCGTCGGCGATCACCGAGGCGACCCCGCCCTTGGCGACGCGGGCCGTGGTCGCCGGGTCGTCGTTGCCCGCCCCGACCGCGTCCGGCGCGTACGACTGGAGGTGTCGGAAGAACCGGGCCCCCTCGACCGATCCGGGCAGGTCGAGCGTGCCGCGCCAGGCGTCGCCCTCCTGCACCGCGATGGTCCCGTCGTCCTCCCACACGCACGAGGCCAACACCGGCCAGGCCCCGCCGGGTACGTACAGCGCGCGGTAGTCGGGGTTGGCCGCGTTGGCCTGGCGCAACTTCTCCAGGTCCGCGACCCACGTCACCCGGTCGGTCGGAACGCCCACCTGCGCGGCCTGGAACAGCCCCTTGTCGTAGAGCACCACGGGCACACCGGCGCCCAGGGGCAGCGCCATGATCCGGCCCCCCGAGGTGACCGCGGCCCGCACGGCGGGGAACCAGCTGCCGCCGTCGAACCGGCTCTGCAGCGGGGTCAGGTCCATCACGAGGTCGGCGGCCTTGAACCGGGCCAGGGCGAGCAGGTCGAGTTCGAACACGTCGGGCCCGCGGCCGGCGCGCAGCGCCTGTTCGAGCGCCTGGGTGTAGCCGGCCTTCGGCTGCACGCGGGTGCCGATCCGCACCCCGGCGCCGGTGGTGCCCATTTTTCCGAATTCCAGGCCGAGTTCGCCGAGCAGTCCGGCGGGGACCAGGCTCTCGGTGGTCCAGACGGTGAGTTCGCGGACCGCGCCGGGTACGGCCGGGCCGGGCGTGTGTGCCGTCGAACTCGGTGCCGGCGCCGACGGCTTCGGGGCGGTCTTGGGCGTCTTGTCCCCGCCCCGGCTCAGCGCCCAGGCCGCACCGCCGCCGCCCAGGATCGCGGCGCCGGCCGCGACGGCGAGGAAGCCGCGGCGGGACTTGGCCCGGGAGGAGCCGGCGGCCCGGTGTGCGCGGGTGGGCGGTTCGCCCCCGGCGGGCGGCGCGGCGGGTTCGGTCCGGGCCGCGCGGTGGGTCCGGGCCGCGGTGGTGGGCGGCGCCGGTTCCGGCTCGGGGGCGGGCGGCGCGGCGGGGGAGGGCACGGTCGTGGGCGTGGGCTCGGGCTCGGCCGGCGGGGTCGCGCCGGGCGGCGGGGCCGGTACGGTGTCGGCCGCGTACGGCTCGCTGCCGGGCATCGGCTCGGGCGGCTCCCACGGGTTGGCCACCCGCTCGGCCACCCACGTCGCGGTGGCCGCGGGCAGCCAGCTCGGGCCGGGAGTGCCGGCCGCGACCCGGGCCACCTCCTCCGGAGCGGGCCGCCGGTCCGGGTCCTTGACCAGGCAGGCCGCGATCAGGTCGCGCAACGACGCGGGCACGTCGCCCAGTTCCGGCTCGCCCTCGGCGACCCGATCGGCCGGCGAGCGCTCGTCGCCCCGGTCGAACGGGCCCGCACCGGTCGCGGCGAACACCAGCACCGACCCGAGCGAGAACACATCGCTCGCCGGACCCACCGTCAGATCCCGTACCTGCTCCGGCGAACGAAAGCCGGGGGAGTCGAGCACGGTGCCGATCACCACGCCGTCGGAGGTCACCGACGAGCCGAGCGAGGCGTGCGCGATCCCGACGTGCGGCAGCCGGGGGCCGTTCGGATCGAGCAGCACCGCGCCGGGGTCGAGCCGCCCGTGGTGCAGCCCGGCGGCGTGCAACAGGCCGAGCGAGGCGGCGAGTTCGCCGGCCAGCGTGCGCAGCGAATGGCCGGGGAGCAGGCCGTGCCGACGGACCGTCTCGGCCAGCGTCGGACCGGGCACGTGCGTGGTGGCGTACCAGAGCTGCCGGCCGGTGGTGTCGGCGTCCAGGACCACGGCGGTGCCGGGGCCGGGCAACCGCCGCGCGGCGTCCACCTCTTCGCCGAAGCGGGCGCGGAAGGCGGGATCACGCCCGAGGTCGGCCCGGATCACCCGCACGACGACGGGGGCGTCGTCGGGCGCGGCGCCCAGATAGGTCCGAGCCGTGGTCCCTTCGCCGAGCCGGCCCACCAATCGGTAGGCGCCAACGCTCGAAGGGTCCTCGTCGTGCAGCGGCCGCATGGCAGAAACTCCGTTTCGCTCACCGGTGTGAACGGTGCCGAAGTCTGCCATGAAGCGCGCCCGCTTCCGGCCACCCGTTCGGCGGCACCCCCGCCGAGCCCGTCATATCCGTAAAACACCGGGCGGCGCGCCCGCGAGCGGCCCGCCCGCCCGGCACGGGACCCGCGCGCGGGTCCCGCCGTACCTATCGCGACCGGGGCAGCCCCAGCCGGTGCTCGGCGATGTTGTTGCGCTGGATCTCGCTGGTCCCGCCGTAGATCGTGGTCACCGGCGCGTCCCGCGCGGCGTGGTCGACGAACCACGCATCGCCCGGCTCGCCCAGCAGCCCCTCGGGTCCGGCCATGTCCAGGCACGCCTCCGCCGCCCGGTTGTACGCCTCGCTCGCGTACAACTTGGCGATCGAGCCCTCGGTGGTGGGCAGGCCGCCCGCGCTGGCGATCAGCGCCGGGCGCAGCGCGAGCAGCGCGGTGATCTCGTTGTCGATCGCGATCCGGGCCAGCCGCTTGCGCACCGCGGTGTCGTCCATCGCCCCGGTCTCGGTCGCCCACCGGGTGAACCGGCGCAGCAGCGACACGCCCTGGTTCATGTTGCCGAACACACCCCGCTCGTAGGCCAGCGCCACCTTCATCACCTCCCACCCGCCGTGCACCTCGCCGAGCCGCCAGCGGTCGGGGACGCGGACGTCGGCGAAGTAGGTGATGTTGGTGCGGTCGCCGCCCATCGTTTCCACCGCCTGGAAGGAGATGCCGGGCAGGTCGGTCGGCACCAGGAACATGGTCAGGCCGCGATGTTTGGCCACGTCCGGGTCGGTGCGGGTCAGCAGGATCACATAGCCGGCCTCGTGCACGAGGGTGGTGAACATCTTCTGCCCGTTCACCAGCCACACCGGCTCGTCCTTCGGGTCCCCGGGCACCCGTTCCGCGCGGGTGGCCGCCGCCGCGACGTCCGATCCCGAGCCGGGTTCGCTGTAGCCCAGTGCCGCGATCGCCTCGCCCCGATGGAACCGGGGCAGTACCTCGGCCAGATGGAACGCGCTGCCGATCTGCTCCACGACTCCCGCCACCAGCATGGTGTTGGCCAGCCCGTAGAACGGCGCGTCGGCCAGCCCCAGTTCGTCGAAGAAGACGTACAGCTCCAACGGGTCGCGCCCGCCGGTCCGCCCGGGCCCGGCCATGCCCTCGGCGATCACCCCGGTCGCGGCCAGCGCGCGGTGGAACTCCCAGTCGTGGAAGGTGCCGGTGCGCCGGGCCCGCTCGATCATGTCCTCGGTCAGGTGCTCAGCGACGAAGCCCCGGATCCACCGCCGGAACTCCTCGACCGATTCCTTGGGTCGAAAGTCCATCAGACGCCTCCCACCGCTCCGAAGAGATCGTCGGCCAATGCCCGGTACTCCTCGTCCGGATCACCCAGGACCAGCGGCCAGCCCCGGGCGCGCCGGAAGTAGAGCTGGATGTCGTATTCGAGGGTGACGCCGTATCCGCCGTGGAAGTGGACCGCGCGATAGGTCGTGGTCCGGGCCACCTCCGCCGCGGCCAGGAACGCCATCACCGCGAGCCGGCCCGCCTCGGCCGGGTCGCCCTCGTCCGCGCACCACGCGGCGCGCGCGGTCAGCAGCCGGATCCCGTCGATCGGCCCGACCAGATCGGCCAGCCCCTGCTGGACCGCCTGGAACGCGCCGATCGGCTTGCCGAACTGCTCGCGCTCCAGCGTGTACGCCACCGCCGACTCCAGCGCCCGCTCGGCGAGCCCGACCAGTGTGGCGGCCGTATACAACTGCCACTCCCGGCGCAGCGCGGCGTGTCGCCGGGCCGCGTCCTCGCCGCGGGCCAGCACCACCCGCCCGCCCCGGTCGTCGCGCACGTACCGGTCGGCCAGCGGCGCCGCCGCGTGGTTGACCGGCCCGCTCATCGGCGCCTCGCCCCGTACCGCGACCAGTTCGTCCTCGTCGAGCGCCACCACCACATCGGCCACCGCGCCGCCGGGCACCAGTCGGGCCAGCCCGTCCACGGTCGGCCGCAGCGCCGGCGCCGCGATCAGCGTGCCGTCGGAGACCCCGGCGCACCACGGTGTGTCGAGCAGCAGCCGGGACGCGGCCAGGTGTGCGCTCAACGGCACCGGCGCCAGTACCCGACCGGCCTCGTGCAGCAGCAGAATCAGCTCGGCGCGGCTCGCGCCGCCACCGCCGGCGACTTCCGGCAGCGCCATTCCGGGTACGCCCATCGCGGCCAGGCGCCGCCACAGATCGGCCGCGAAGCCGAGTGGTTCGGCCGCGCGTACCACGGAAATCGGACATCGGTCCGTGAAGAACTCCGAAAAGGCGCTCCGTACCGCCTTTTGATCTTCCGTCGGTTCAAGATCCACCGGCGACCTCCGTTCACACCTCACCGCTCGCACGAGCCGGCCGGCGCACGCTAGCCGGTGTCGCCGCACCGTTCCATGGCATCGCGGGGGCGAAGTGACCGATGTGCCGGAGATCTCGATCCCATGACATTACTTGCCGGTAGCTGACTGGCGGGTTGCTCTTTGCGAAGATCGGCTGCCCGAGTGACATCCGACGAGAACAGCTGCTTTCCGCCGTGCGGGTCCTGGGGGATCGAGCCGATCACCCATACGATCCGAGGAATAACGGAAAGCGAAGGGAGAACCCGCTGTGCGTGCATACCGCCACGTGGCGCTGGTGTTGATCGCCTTGCTGGGTGCGGCCCTGATCATCTTCCCGCTGGCCGCCGGCCTGCCGAAGAAGACGCAGGCCGTCGACGACCTGACCAATGCCTTCCGGCCCGCCTTCACGCCGCAGGCCATCGAGCAGAGCCGGACCGACCTGGTCACCATGAACCAGATGCTGGAGCAGCTCCAGGCGGAGACGCTGCCCGGACTCGCCCAGCAGGCCGGGATCCCCACACCTTCGCTGATCAACCTGATGGGCACCACCGCGCCCGAGGTCGGCAAGGGTCTCAAGGAGATCCCGACGATCATGCCGCGGTTCAACAAGCTCGCGGGCACCATGGACGCGCAGGCCGGGAACTTCCGCCAGGCCGACGACATCCCCACCGCGGACGCGCCGAACACCGCGGTCACCTATCTCTATCTGATCCCGGGCATCGTGCTGCTCGTGGTGGGCGCCGGCGGGCTGCTGTTCTCCTTCGTCGGATCGCGCGCCGTGGTGAGCACGGTGTGCCTGGTGATCGCCGCGGTGGTCGGCCTGGGCATGGTGGTGGGCACCCTCGCCACCGGCGTGATCGGCAAGACCAAGGCTTCCGAGAAGATGTTCACCGCGTTCCGGCCGACCTTCACCGACGCCGGGTACAAGCAGGCGCACGACGACCTGGACACGCTGGGCAAGATGGCCGTCGGGATGAAGACCAAGTCCATCCCGTCGATGGCCGCGCTCCTGCGCAAGCCCGTCCCGCAGTTCACCGCCGAGCTGGCCACGCAGTACCCCAAGGTCGGCAAGGGCCTCGCGGAGACCGACCGGATCCTGGCCAAGTTCAACGCCCTGGTGGAGAACATCGGCGCCAACGTCGACACGTTCGAGAAGGCGGACAGCATCCCCAACAAGGACACCGAGGTCTCGGTCATGCCGTGGCTGCTGCTCGGCCCGGGTGCGGCGGTCTTCCTGCTGGCCGGCGTCGCGCTGGTGATCCAATTCACAGGGCGCGGCAACGGCTCCACCGACCCGAACACGGGGGCGCCGAGGCAACCGTCCGGTGCGGCGGTCTGACCACTCGACGGCCACGCAGCGGAACCGTCCGTCAACCGTGTGTCTAGGTTGTCCGGATTATTCCTGATGTAGGACCAAAAGAAAGAAAAGACTGGTTCCCTGAATGTCCGGGAACCGGGTGTAAAGCGGCCCTTGGTCGATCGAAATGCACGTGCATCGGCGCGGTGCAGACGCAGAAATCGTCGATGCACGTGCATCCGGTCTTGCAGTTGGGGTCGGCATCCTCATAATGAAGTGTGTGCATGTGCACGCGCATGTGCATGGACGCTCTGTGAGGCGAGTCCTCTGGCGGCGTTCCCAACAGGCCGGGGACCAGTACCCGCTCGGAGGCACGGATGACCGTCGCGAGTCCCGCAGGGTTCCGGACGTCGACGTTTCAGTGGATGGAGCCTCTGGCCGGGGATATGGGCCCAACATCCGATATCGCGATACAAGCCCTCGCCGCACGTCGGGAGTCGGTCAAGGCCGCTCGTGACTTCACGCAGTCGGTGCTCGCCGGCTGGGGCGCCGCCTGTCTCGAGGACGACCTCGCCCTGGTCGTGTCCGAGCTCGTCACGAACGCACTGTGTCACGGTCTGGGTGCGGGCCGCGACGACGCGACGGATGTCGCGCACAACATCCAACTGGCGCTTCTGCGCAAGGGCGAACGTGTCATGTGCGCGGTGCAGGATCCGGGCGAGAGTCTGCCCGAGGCCCAGGCCGGCGGCGAGGACGAGGAATCGGGTCGCGGGCTGTATCTGGTGGGCTGCTTCAGTGATTCCTGGGGCTGGTTCCCGCTGAACGGTATGGGCCGACGCACCGGAAAGGTCGTCTGGGCCATGTTCGAGATACGCGGCTGATCCATACGTTCCGCAATATGGGGACCGCATTGCGTGGCGACATTGTGTTGCGGCGAAGCGGCGAGTTTTAATTCACATTCGCCGGCGGCAACGAATGCGGGCGGTATCCGAGTCACCCGGCGCCAAGCGTTTACCCGTCGATCCCGTCGACGGGTTTTCTGCATTCTTACGCCCGTTTCGTCCCCGCCGGCTTAAGCAGCTTTTACGCTTCCTTTGAAACCTTGAGGAATGCATGAGCCCTCACGTGTGGGTGAACTCCGGCTGCGCTATCATCGCCGTTGTACGCTGCAAATGCATGGTCAGATGCACGTGCATGCGTAAGTCGGACCGGTTTTGGAAGAAATTGCCACGGACCGGGACGAAGGAACGACACGTGCCGCAACCGGGGGCGGGCGACCGCTGTCGGGTCGCTCGGCGAGAGGTCCAGGAGAAGCGTCATGCAGGCAACGCACAACGGGGTATCGGCGACCGCGCTCGACGGGGTCACCTGGCAGAAGAGTCGCCGCAGCAACTCGCAGGGAAATTGCGTCGAAATGGCCGCGCTGCCGGACGGCGACGTCGCGGTCCGCAATTCGCGCCACCCCGACGGGCCGGCGCTGATCTATACGCGCGCCGAGATCGAAGCGCTCATCCTCGGGGTCAAGGACGGGGACTTCGACAACCTGCTGGCGTGACGACCCGCCCGGGGCGCTCCACCCGGGTGGGGGTATCCCCGGCCTAGGCGGCCGAGGGACGGGGCGACCGTGCCGGTCAGTTCTCCTTCAGGATGCGCTGGAGCAGATCCACGCTCTTGTCCGGCGGCATACCGTCCACGCTCAGCCGGTCCATCACCTCGGTGTACGCGTCCACCTCGTCCCGCTTGTCCAGATAGAGCGCGCTGGTGAGCTGCTCCAGGTAGACCACGTCGGGGAGGTCGCTCTCCGGGAAGCGCAGCAGCAGGAACGGACCACCCTCGGCCGCGTGCGCGCCGAACCTGAACGGCATGATCTGGATCGTCACGTTGGGCAGGGCGGCCATCTCGATCAGGTGCCGGACCTGATCGCGCATCACGTCCCGGCCGCCGATCGGGCGACGCAGGGCCGCCTCGTCCAGCACCACCCAGAGCCTGGGCGGCTTGTCGCGGTAGAGGATCGACTGGCGCTGCATCCGCAGACCGACGCGCCGGTCGACCTCGGCCGCCGACGCCGAGGGTTGCCCGGCGATCACCACGGCCCGCGCGTACTCCGGCGTCTGGAGCAGGCCGGGGACGAACTGCACCTCGTAGGTGCGGATCACCGAGGCGGCCTCCTCCAGGCCCACGTAGACCTGGAACCAACTCGGCAGGATGTCGTTGTAGTTGTGCCACCAGCCCTGGGCGTTGGCCTCCGCCGCGAGGCCCAGGAGGGCGGCCCGCTCGGTCTCGTCGCCCACGCCGTACATGGTCAGCAGATCAGCCACGTCTCGCTCCTTGAAGCTGACGCGCCCCAGTTCCATTCGGCTGATCTTCGATTCGGAGGCGCGGATCTCGTAACCGGCCTCCTCCCGCGTAATGCCCTTCGCTTCGCGCAGACGGCGAAGCTGGGAACCGAGGAGAATACGGCGAACCGTCGAGCCGCTCCCCGGCTGCGTTGCGGGCATCTGCTACCTCCGGCTGAATGGACCAGCGCATAGTATGCCGGCGCGTTGCCACGCGTCCTCGGATCATGGTTACAACAGCACTCTCTTGACGATGTGCCACCACCCACCCGGATCGACCATGTGCCGCACACTCGGCTTGTCATGTTCGGGCTCCGGGCCCCAGCCGCCCATGCTCGCACAGGTGATACCACCTAATCGATGCCGCGGCACCGCGAATCCCCCTCTACTGCCGGGTAATCCGGAAGTTTCCGACGAACCGACGGCCCGATACGCACGCTGCGCGCGCGGTTGGTGACACGCGTCGCATCCTGCGCCGAGCGAGTGACGTGGGCGCACTCGTGCACACGGGTGAGGCGGCCCGCATCCTTTCGGCCGAACTCGTCGCCGAAGGCGGCACGAAAGCACCCCGGCGCCCGCGCCGAGACCACCCGAGAGGACGCCGACAACATCCGATTCCCGCTGTCGGACGGGCTGTCTACGGTCTTCACATGTCCTCCCCGGTACATTCCTTCACCTATCTGCGGCCGTCCACGCTCGGCGCCGTCGACGGCTCCCCCTCCCTCGGCCTGCAGACCTGCGGCGGGCTCGGCTCGCGCGGCCTGACCCCCTTCCCGCGCTTCTTCTCCGGCTTCCTGACCGCACCCGAGGCGGCGGCCGGCGGCCTGCTCGCGGTCGCCGACGTCGCGGCGGCGCGCTACTACCAGCCGCTGCGGCCGGGTTCGCTGGATCCGGTGGTCACCGGCAACGGGGACCGGCTGCGCTTCGAGTCGTTCTCCGCCTGCTGCGGCGTACATGCGCGCCTCGACGTGCTGCCGGCCGGCATCGACGGCGAGATGTTCGGCACCGGCACCACCAACGTGGACGTCAACGCGCCGCTGCGCGAGGCGCTGGCCCGGGTCGGCGGCGCCGATCCGCTGCACCTGGCGGTCGGCCCCGACGACGTCACCGTCACCACGTTCGACGGCCCGGTGGTGGAGAAGAAGGTGCCGCTGCCCGAGCGCTGGCTGCGCGGCTTCGCCGAAGTCCAGGTCATCTCCGGCGGGTTCGACCTGCGCGCCGAGGTCGGTGCGGGCGAGGCGGTGCGCTTCCTGCGGGCGCTGCCGCGCGGCTCCCGGCAGGCGCTGTGGGCCGTCCCGGCCGGGCGCTCGCTGCGGCTGACCGCCCGCCCCGTGCCGGGCGCGGTGTGCGTGCCCGGGCCCGATCGCCTCCAGGCGCTCACCAGGCTGCTGCGGCACGCGCTCGCACTCCGTATATACGGACCCGCCGTGCAGGCGCGCAGCACGGCCGTGTCGTCCGCCTGGGAGGTCGAACTGCCCGGCATGCGGCTGACGTTGACGCTGTCCCCGGATCCGGCCCGCGGCTTCTCCGGCGAGGGCGCGGTGCTCACCGGCCTGGCGAGCGAGACGAGCGGCGCCGACGCCGACCTGATCTCCGCCCTGCTCGCCTGGGAACCCCGGGTCGAGATCGGCGAACTGGCCGCCCGCTCGGGTCTGGACACCGAGCGGGTGCGGGCCGCGCTGGTGCGCCTGGGCACCTCGGGCCGGATCGGCTACGACGTCGCCGAAGCGGCCTACTACCACCGCGAGCTGCCCTACGACACCGGCAGCGTGGAGCGGATGAACCCGCGCCTGCGCGACGCGCACGCCCTGGTCGCGGCCGGCGCCGTCACGCTCACCGGCGGCGGCGAGGAAGCCTCGGTGCGCAGCGGGGACCGCACCTACGGCCTGCGGTTGGCCGGGGACGGCAGCTGCACGTGTCAGTGGTGGGCCGAGTATCGCGGCGGGCGCGGGCCCTGCAAACATCTGCTCGCCACGCAGATCGTGCGCGGCCGGGCCGGGGCCGACGCGGACGGCGGCGCGATCCCCGGCGCCGCGGGCACCACCGGCACCGCGAACGGCGGCGTGACCGCGACCGCAGCCCAGGAGGCGAACCGATGACCGGCACCACATCGACCGGCACCCCAGCGAGCGATGCTCCGCCCACCGGCGCAGGCCCGGCGGGCGGCGAGTGCGTGCGCGAGCCCCTGACGTGGGAGCGGGTGCTCGCGGTCGTGGACGACCCGGGGCGCCACCAGGACGACCCCGCGCCGATCGTGGCGCTGTTCGCGGGCCGCACCGAGGCCGAGCGCCGCGCGCTGTCGCCCGCCTACAAGGAGGCGGTCCGTAGCCGCCGCACCGGCGGGATCGGCCTGCGCCCGCTGCGCCACGTCGGCGTCGCGCTCCTGGGCGGCCCCGCCGGCATCGCCCAGTGGCTGCTGCGCGAGGACATGGGTTGGCCCGGGGCGTTCGGCGAGGAGGCGATATATACGATCCTCGCCGAGCGCAACCCGGCCTGGATACCCGACGTCGCCACCCGCATGGCCGCCCGGCTGCCGCTGGATCTGTGGGGCAACCAGTGGCACGTGGTGGACGCCCTGGTGCGCGGCGCCGGGTTGCCCACGCCGACTACGCCCGGCTTCGTGCTGCGGTGGATGACCGAGGTGGCCGGCCGATGGCGCGGCTCCGGCCGCCCGCTCGCGGAACACCTCGCCGCCGACCGCTACTTCCCCGACCTGCTGCCCGCGCTGTTCGAGGTCGCCGGGGTCGGGCAGAACCTGGACACCCCCACCACCGGACCGAACGCCGTGCGGCCCGGCTGGGACACCGCGCTGGCCGCGCTCGCCGACGCGAAGACGATCCGGCGCGACGTGCTCCTGGACGGCTGCCTGTCCCGGCTGCTGCGCGGCGAACGCCCCGGCGCACTGCGCGGGTTCGTCCGCCTGCACGAGGCGCTGGCGCCCACCGACGACGAACTCGCCGCCCGCGTCGAGGGCTACCTCCGGCTGCTGCCCGACGCGCCCTCGACGGTGGCCGCACTCGCCCAGGCCGCGCTGCGCCGGGTGGACGGCGCGGACCTGCTCGATCCCGAGCGCATCGCCGAGGCGAGTCGCAGTGTGCTCTTCCGCGCCGAGAAGACCCTGGTACGCGCCCAACTCACCTGGCTGGGGGCGGCGATCAAGCGGCACCCGGCGTACGCGGGCACCCTGCTCGCCACCGCCTGCACCGCGTTCGGCTCACCCGCCGGCGACCTCCAGGAACGCGCCGTCGCGCTGATTGTCAAGCACGTCCGCTCGCTGCCGCCCGACCAGGTCGACCTCGTGCTCACCGAGGTGCGCGACGCGCTGCCGATGCTCGGCGACGCGATCCGCCCCGAGGCGGCCGCGCTGATCGGGGAAAGCGGGGCACCCGAGCCCGAGTTCGTGGTCCCGCTCGGCCCGCCGCCACCGCGCGAGCTGCCGCCGCCTATCTCGTCCATGGCCGAACTGGTCGAGGAACTCGCGGTGTTCTTCGGGAGCACCCCCAACCCGTGGGTCGATCCGCGCGGCCAGGCCACCGACCCGCTCGCGGTGGAGCGGATCGTGGCCGCTCTGCTGCGCGAACACGCCCGGGACCGCGAGGCGCTGCACACCGCGCTGCTCCCACTCACCGAGCAGCACGGGCACATCGTCCATCAGCAGTGGTTCGCCCATCAGGTCCGGGGCGCGGTCGGCGCCATGGTGGCCGCCGCCACCGGCCACGGCGGCCGACAGGGCTGGTTCCGCAGCCTGTTCGGCAAGGGCGACGCGGCCGATCACGACCTGATCCCCGGCGAGAAACGCGACATCGAGCGGATCGCCCCGCCGCAACGTTTCCTGCTCGCCCGGCTGTACGAGATGGGCGCCCGGCTGCGGGTGCCGCACTCCGGCCCCTACCTGGCCGAGATCGCCGACGCGGCCGGCTTCGTGGACCCCGAGGCCCTGGTGGCCGGCCTGGAGACGTGGGAGGCGTCCGGGCACAGCCCCTGGCGGCGCGACGTCGACCAGGCGCTGCTGCGGCTGCCGTTGCACCTCGACCCCGCGCCGATCGCCCGCGCCGGGCGGCTCACCTCGCCCGCGGGCCGGCGGGTGGCCCGGGTGATGGCGGCCGGCGGGCCCACCCCCGGGATCGTCGGCCGCGGTCGGTTCGCCCGGATCCACCGCCAATACGCGGTACGGCAGGGCGGCTGGGTGCACAGCGACGGACCGCTGGCCCCGGTCGCCCCCGGCGACGCGGACACCGTGCCGGAGACCGCGCGGGTGCTGTACGGACTGGCCGATCCGGGTGCCATCGCCCGCATGCCGGGCTGGTCCGAGGACTCCGGGCCGGACCTGCACTGCTGGCCGCTGCTGCTGCCCCGGGACCGGGACGTGATCGCGGCGCACCTGGCGATCTGTACCCAACGCGGCATCGACGCCCCGCGCCGGGGCGCGGAGGTGCTGCCGGCGCTGGCCGAGTCGTTCGGTCCGCTGGGCCCGGGCATGTCGTTGGCCCTGGCCTACGCGCTGGGCGCGCAGGCCGCCGAGGACCGCACCGGCGCGGTGGACGCGTTCGTGACGCTGAGCGCCCGGGACGACGCGTGGGACACCGAGGCGCTGGGCCGCGACCTGGGCGAGGCGGTGCGCACACGCGGGCTCAAGACCACCCGCGTGGTGGCCTCGCTGCGCGACGCGGCCCGAGCGGGTGCGACGGGCACCGTCTGGGGCACGCTGAGCGGCTTCCTGCCGGACCTGCTGGCCGGGACCAGGGCCACCGGGCTCGGCGACGTACTCGCGCTCGCCGCGGAGACCGCGGCCGGCTCGGGCGCGCGGGGGGTGCCCATCCCCGGCCTGGCCGAACTCGCCGAGCGCAAGGGCTCGTCCCGGGCAGTGGTGGAGGCACGGCGGCTGCGCAAGGTGCTCGACGGCGACCCCGGCTGAGCCGGAGCGGGCCGGGTGCGCGGTGCCGGACGGGTCGGTGTCGATCCGTCCGGCACCGCGGCGTCGGCTCGCCGGTCCGGTGCCCGGTGTGCGCCCGCGGCGGGTCAGTCCTCGTCGAGCGCCTTCACCCGGGCCAGCGTGATCCCGTCCGCGACCGGCAACATCACCGGCTCCACCCGACGGTCGGCCTTCACGTGCTCGTTGAACGCGTGCACCGCCGCCGGCGTCGGGTCGCCGTTCGGCTCGAGCACCTGCCCGTCGTAGAGCACGTTGTCCGCGATCAGCAGACCGTTCGGCCGCATCCTCGGGACCAGCGCCTCCCAATAGGAGATGTAGCCGTCCTTGTTCGCGTCGATGAACGCCAGATCGATGTGCGGATGCGAGGGCAGCGCGTCCAGCGTCTCCAGGGCCGGCGCGATCCGCAGGTCGATGCGATCGGCCACGCCCGCCTCCCGCCACGTCTCGCGGGCGATCTCGGTCCACTCCTCGGACACGTCGCAACACAGCAGCCGGCCGTCCGCGGCCAGCCCCTTGGCGATGCACAGCGCCGAGTATCCGGTGAAGGTGCCGACCTCGACCGCGACCCGCGGCCGGACCACACCGGAGAGCAGCGTCAACAGGGCGCCCTGCTCGGCGGGCACCTGGAGCTGGGCCAACCCGCCCATGCCCCTGGTGCGTTCGATCACCGCGCGCTGCGCCGGGTCGGGCGCAAGGGAGTGGTCCAGGACGTAGTCGTACAGCTCCGGGGTGACGCGCACCTGCTTGTCGAAGGACATCGGTCAATTCTCCTCGGGTCGTTCCGGGCGCTCGGGCGGTTCGGGGAAGGCCGTGTCCCAGGGCAGCAGCAGACCGAAGTCGCGGACCAGCAGCCGCAGCACCTCGTGATCGTCCGCGAGCCGGCGCTCCTCGGTGGAGCCGTCGCTGCGCACCACGGTCAGCAGCCGGTCCACCACGTAGGCGCGCTCGTGCGGGCCGCTGCGCTGCACCCGCAGGGTGTTCCGGAACGGGGAGCCGGGATGGGTGGCGACGTACCAGTTCGCCACCTCGTAGTCGACCAACTCCCGGCGCTGGAGCGTGAACTCGTAGACCGTGAACCACCCGTCGTCGCCGTACACGGTCTGCAGCAGCCACAGATCGTCCTCGCGCACCAGCCGGTAGCGCCACGCGCCCTGCGGGCTGGACACCCCCGGCAGCAGCGGCAACGGCTCCAACAGGCCGCCGCTGCCGAAGCCGACGTCGGCGATGTAGGGGTGCGCCTCGCCGGGCACCTCGACCGCGAGCAGTATGTGGGTCAGCGGCCGGATCGCGTCGGAGCCCATCCGCACCCGCGCGGCCAGCCGGGTCACCCCGAAGCCCAGCGCCTCCAACACGCCCGCGAACAGCAGGTTGTGCTCGAAGCAGTAGCCGCCGCGGCCCTGCCGGACCAGCTTGTCCTCCAGGTCGGCCGGCTCCAGCGAGGGCACCCCGCCCATGACGACCTCGACGTTCTCGAACGGGATGCCGACGACGTGCGCCAGGTGCAGCGAACGCAGCGTCGCCCACGTGGGCGCCCGCTCACCGGACCAGCCGATCCGGGCGAAGTAGGCGTCGAGGTCCGGATGGTGCTGATGGCGTTGCCGGCGCAAGAGCCGTCTCCTTCGGATCCGGGGCCCGGGGCCGGGCGTGGACCGATTCTCACATGCGTGTCCGCGCGGGTGGGACGGCTCGCACGGTGTGCCACCCGATAGGTTCGGATCGGGTCGCACGGCGGCCCGGCCCGCGCCGTGCGGGCCGTCACGTGCACGGAGGTCGTCATGAGCGAGCAACAGCCCGAGTCGCGTCCGGAGTCGCCGTCCGCCGCGGACGAACGCGCCATCGAGGAGTTGGCCGGGCGCATGTTCGAGGCGGCGCGGGTCGGCGACGCCGAGACGCTGGGCACCTACCTGGACGGCGGGCTGCCGGCGAACCTGGCCAACGACCGGGGCGACACGCTGGTGATGCTCGCCGCGTACCACGGACACGCCGACGCGGTACGCGCGTTGCTGGAGCGCGGCGCGGATCCGGACCGGGCCAACGACCGCGGCCAGACGCCGCTCGCGGGCGCGGTGTTCAAGAACGAGCCGGAGGTGGCGGCGGCGTTGTTGGCGGCCGGCGCCGACCCCGACGCGGGCACGCCGAGCGCGCGCGAGACCGCGCGGATGTTCGGCAAGGAGGACATGCTTTCGGCGACCGGTGGGTAACAAAACCATGACCCTCCGTCAGTTCCCGCCTGCGCCAGGGACAGCCGGGCGTGAGGGAGTCGGGGGAGGCGCACACGATGTCCGACCAAGCCGCGATACCGCGACTCGACCTGGACGGATTCCCCACAGGCGCGGGGCTGCTGCACCTGCGATCGGATCTGCCCGAGGCCCTGGACGGAACATTCTCCCCCTGGTGCGATCGACACCACGACGACCTGCTCAAGGTGCCCGGATTTCGGCGCGCCCGCCGCTTCGTGCTGTGCGGCGCGTTCACCAACGGTGAGGCCGAGGCCGGGCCGCCGGCCGCGCGGTACCTGACCGTGTACGACCTCAAGCACGTGGGTGTGCTCGCCGCCGCGGGCGACGACGTGCACACCCCGCTGCCGCCCGAACTGATCGGCGCGATCACCTCGTCCCGGCTGGACTGCCGCGAGGTGCGGCGCTGGCCCAACGTGTCGGTGAGCCGGCTGTTCCCGGCCGGCGACAAGGTGCTGCACCTGACCGCGCACGGCTCCGGCACGGCGATGGGCCGCTGGTTGCACGAGGAGGCGGTGGCCGAACTCCTGCGCTCACCGGGCGCGG
The DNA here is from genome assembly GCF_051903075.1 of Embleya australiensis. Taxonomy (NCBI): domain Bacteria; kingdom Bacillati; phylum Actinomycetota; class Actinomycetes; order Kitasatosporales; family Streptomycetaceae; genus Embleya; species Embleya australiensis. The sequence continues at coordinate 1,623,845 of NZ_CP182422.1, read as the reverse complement.
TGGGCCTGCGCTGGTTCGACGCGGGCAACGGCCTGCACGTACTGCTGTGCGAGGTGAGCGGCCCGATGTGGCCACTCCCCCCACACGTACCACAGGACCTGGGCCCGGCGGTATGGAGCGGCTACCGCCAGGTCTACCTGGCAGACGCCCCCACCTGACCACTCTCTCGCCCGCCGATTGGCCCAGGGGCCCCGATCGGCCACGCCGAAGCTTCCATACCCCGGCGTGGAACCTCAAAGCAACGGGTGAAGCGGGCGGGTACACCACCCGACCAAGACGCACCCGCAGCGTCACACCTCGGACCGCACCACCTCGAAGCCGGCCCTTTCCAAGTCCGGAACCACCACAGAGGCGTCGCCCTCGACCACGACGGCAAGCTCATCGGGCCGCAGATGCGTCGCAGCCGCCCGAGAGACCGCGGCCAGATCCGTGGACCCGATCTCGGCGTACTCACGCGTCACATGATCGTCCGGCAGCCCGTGCACGATCGCCTCGATCAACCTGCCTCCGATGCCGCCCGGCGTCTGCAGATTGATCGGCATGCTACCGAGCGCATGGGCCCGCGTCGCGGCGAGTTCGTCCGCGGTGACCCCGTCGGAGTGCATCCGGCGGATCTCCGCGATCGTGTCCACCACCGCCGCGGCGGTGACCTCGGTGTGCACCGCGGCGGACATCGTGAACGAACCCGAGCGGCGCCCGTGGCCGAAGCTCGCGTGCGCGCCGTAGGTGTAGCCCTTGACCTCGCGCAGCAGGTGGTTGAGCCGGGAGCCAAAGCTGCCGCCCAGCACCTCCGCGCACAACTCGACGGCGATCAGATCCGGCGTCGAGCGCGGCGCCGCGGTGTGCCCGATCCGCAACACGGACTGCACCGCGCCGGGCCGGTCCACCACGATCGCCTGCCGGGTCGAGGGCGCGCCGGTGAACTCGGCGAGTTCGGCGGGGTGTCCGGTGCCGGTCGCGCCCGCGAAGACGATCGTGCCCAGCGCCGCGAGGTCGATCGTGTCCAGGTCGCCGACCACGGCCAGGGTGCCGGGCGCGGTCATCCGGTCCGCGTGGAAGGCCCGGATCGCGTCCGCGGTCAGCGCGGCGGCGGTGTCCGGGGTGCCGCCGAGCACCCCGCCGAGCCGGTGTCCCGGTCCGAACAGGGCCTGCCGGAAGGCAAGTTGGGCCCGGGTGCCGGGCTGCGCCCAGGCGGTCTTCAGGGAGCGCACGTGGTCGGCGAGGAAACGCTCGACGTCGGCGTCGGTGAAGGCCGGGCGGCGGATCGCCTCGGCGACCAGGTCCAGGCCCTCGGTGAGCCGGTCGGCGGGCAGGTCGATGCCCACCTCCTGGGTCTCCCACCCGCAGGCGATGCGCCACTGCGCGCCCAGGGCCTCGACGGCCACGCCGAACGCGTCGGCGTCGCGGTCCAGGCTGCCCTCGTCGAGCAGGGAGCAGGTGATCCGGGCCAGGCCGTCCAGGCCGACCGGCTCGTGCAGCGCGCCGCTCTCCATGACCGACTTGGCCCAGGCCAGGCGGTGTCCGGGCAGGTGCGCGCCGACCACCTCGCCGCCGGCCACGGTGACCCGGCGGACCTCGGGGAAGCGGTACGGGCGCGGCTCGGTGCCGGTGGGCCGCTCGGCGACCAGGGTGTGTCGGGTCCCGACGTGTGCGCTCATGCGGCGGCCTCCGGCTCGTCCGTGTCGATCCCGGCGCCCGCCTCGGCGGCCTCGGGCAGGAACTCCAGCACGATGCGGTTGTCCGCGTGCAGGATCTCGCGGGCGACGCGGTGCACGTCGTCGGTGGTGACCGCGAGCAGGTGGTCGAGGTGGTCGCGGATCGACTCGGCGTCGCCGAAGCGGGTGGTGAAGCGGCCGATCGCGTCGGCCCGGCCGCCGGCGGTGGACAACTCGCGCAGCCAGTCGCCGGCGAGCATCGCCCGCACCCGGTCGAGTTCGGCCTCGGTCACCCCCTCGTCCGCCACCCGGTCGCACACCGCGACGTAGGCGTCGAGGAGCTCGCCGGGTTCGGTGCCCTCGCTCGGCGCGCACGAGCCCATCAGGACCGACTCGTGGTTGAGGTAGCCCCACGCGGACAGGAACGCGCCGGTGGACTGGGCCAGATTGCGGGCGGTGACCAGCTCGCGGTACAGCCGGCTGCCCCGGCCGCGCCCGACGACCGCGGCGAGCACGGTCGAGGCGGGCGCGTCCGGGGTGCCGAAGCGCGGCGCTCGGTGGCACAGGAACAGGCGCGGCGTGGGCACGTCCCGATACACCGTCACATGCCGCCCGGCGCCGAAGCGGGCGGGCAGCGGGTCGGGGGAGGGCTGCGGGAAGGAACCGCGCGGGGCGATCCCGCCGAAGTAGCGCTCGGCGAGCGCGACCACCCGGTCCGGGTCGACGTCGCCGACCACGGTCAGGACCGCGTTGTCCGGCGCGTAGTACGTCTCGTGAAAGGCGGTGAAGTCGGCCAGTTCGGCGCTGTCCAGCTCCTCCATCGAACCGATCGTGGACGTCGCGTAGGGGTGGCCCGGGGGGTAGGCGAGGGCCGTCATCTCCTCGCTCCAGGTTCCGTACGGCACGTTGTCATAGCGCTGCCGGCGCTCGTTCTTGACCACCTCGCGCTGGTTGTCCAGGGTCTCCTGGGTCAGCGCGAGCGAACCCATCCGGTCGGCCTCCAGCCACAGCGCGAGGTCGAGCCGGCCCGAGGGCACCGTCTGGTAGTAGTTGGTCCGGTCCGGATTGGTCGACGCGTTGATTCCGTCGCCGCCGCAGCCCTCGACGGCGGCGAAGTGGCCGCCCTTGTCGACGTGCGCCGAACCCTCGAACATCAGGTGCTCGAAGAGGTGGGCGAAGCCGTGCTTGCCCTCGACCTCGTGCCGCGAACCCACGTCGTACCAGAGGTTGACCGCGGCGAGCGGCACCGTGCTGTCGGGGCAGACCACCACACGCAGACCGTTGGCGAGCCTGGTCCGGTGCAGGGCCCACGGGAAGTGGGCGGAAGTTGACGGCACGTCAGGTTCCTCCGGGGGTGCGGCGATCGACGACGAACCGCCATTGTTTCAGGCGGACGCGCCGAGCGGGCGCGACTCCGGACGCACCACGACCACCCGCCCCGGGCACAAGCCCGGGGCGGGTGGTCGTGGTGCGTGGTCGTCGTGCGTGCTGCGCGGGGGTGTTACTTGACGAGCGCGGCGAACTTGGCCAGCGACTCGATCAGCGCCTCCTGAGTGGCCTTGGTGACCTTGCCGGCCATCATCTGTACCGCGCCGCCCTTGACCTCGGACTCGATCCGCAGGATCGAACCGTCACCGGACGCCTCGACGATGAAGGTCTCGGTCATGATCACGCCCATCGGGCCCTTGCCGTCGAGCGCCAGGGACTTGCCCGCCTCGACATCCTTGATCGTCCACTTGATGTCCGCCGGGAAGCCCATCAGCTTCATCTTCTCGTCGTACGCCACGCCGGCTTCGAGCTTGTCCGGGGCGCCGTTCGGGAACTCGACGTGCGGGACCATCCATTCGCCGAAGACGCTGTAGTCGGTCAGCTTCGCCCACACGGCCTCGGGACTGGCAGCGACCTCGACCTGCTCGTTGATGACGGGCATGCGTGTGTCCTCACGGTTTCGATCTGTTTCGATCTGCGGAGAGCTTGCGGCTCGGAGCATGGAGTGCACGGAACGTACCGCCGATATGTGACACAGTCAATGGTGTCGGGGAGCAAAAAGAGAACATGTTCTAGTTACTGTGTCGCCCCCGTTGACTACGCTCGGGCGGCATGACGAGCACGCTGCCGGGGATACCGCCCGGCCCGGAATCCGGGGCCGGGGGAGGGGCCGTCCTCGAGGCCGTGCTGGAACGGATCACGTACCAGAACGACGAGAACGGCTGGACCGTCGCCCGGGTGGACACCGGCCGCAGTGGCACCGAACTGCTCACCGTCGTCGGCGCGCTGCTCGGCGCCCAGCCCGGCGAGTCGATCCGGATGCGCGGCCGGTGGGGCAGCCATCCGCAGTTCGGCAAACAGTTCCAGGTCGAATCGTTCAGCACCGTGCTGCCGGCCACCGTCCAGGGCATCCGCCGCTATCTCGGCTCCGGGCTGATCAAGGGCATCGGCCCCAAGACCGCCGACCGCATCGTCGAACACTTCGGGGTCCGCTCGCTCGACGTGATCGACGAGGACGCCACGCAGCTCATCCAGGTCCCGGGCCTGGGACCCAAGCGCACCAAGCTGATCGCCGCCGCGTGGGAGGAACAGAAGGCGATCAAGGAGGTGATGGTCTTCCTCCAGGGCATCGGCATCTCCACCTCGCCGGCGGTGCGGATCTTCAAGGAGTACGGCGACGCGTCGATCACCGTGGTGCGCACCGAGCCCTACCGGCTCGCCGCCGACGTGTGGGGGATCGGCTTCAAGACCGCCGACGCGATCGCCAAGGCGGTCGGGATACCGCACGACGCGCCGCAGCGGATCAAGGCCGGCCTGCAGTACACGCTGTCCGAGGGCTCCGACAGCGGCCACTGCTACCTGCCCGCCGACGTCCTGGTCGCCGAGGCGGTGAAGATCCTCGACGTGCCCTCCGACCTCGTGGTGCGCTGCCTGAACGACCTGATCGGGGAGGAGGGCGTGGTCTGCGAGGAACTGCCCGGCCCGGTGACGGTGTCCGGGACCCAGGGCGATCCGGTCCAGGCGGTCTACCTGGTGCCGTTCCACCGCGCCGAACTCTCCCTCGCCGGGCGGGTGCGCGCGTTGTTGGGCGCGCGCGAGGACCGGCTGGCCGCCTTCGCCGACCTGGACTGGACCCGGGCGCTGACCTGGCTGCGCGGCCGGACCGGCACGGCGCTGGCGCCCGAGCAGGAGCAGGCCGTACGGCTCGCGCTGACCAGCAAGGTCGCGGTGCTCACCGGCGGTCCGGGCTGCGGCAAGAGCTTCACCGTACGATCCGTGGTCGAACTGGCCCGCGCGCGCGACGCGAAGGTGATCCTGGCCGCGCCCACCGGCCGGGCCGCCAAACGGCTCGCCGAGCTGACCGGATGCGAAGCGGCCACCGTGCACCGGCTGTTGCAGCTCCAACCCGGCGGCAACGCGGCCTACGACCAGGACAAGCCGCTCGACGCCGACCTCGTGGTGGTCGACGAGGCGTCGATGCTGGACCTGCTGCTCGCCAACAAGCTGATCAAGGCGATACCGGCGGGCGCGCACGTGTTGTTCGTCGGCGACGTGGACCAGCTGCCCAGCGTCGGCGCCGGCGAGGTGCTGCGCGACCTGCTCGCGGCCGAACGGGTGCCCCGGGTGCGGTTGACCCAGATCTTCCGCCAGGCCCAGCAGTCGGGCGTGGTGACCAACGCACACCGGATCAACGCCGGCCGCCCGCCGGTCACCGACGGGCTGAGCGACTTCTTCCTGTTCCCGGCCGAGGAGACGGAGGACGCGGCCACGCTGACCGTGGACGTGGTCGCCCGGCGCATCCCGCGCAAGTTCGGTCTGGACCCCCGCCGCGACATCCAGGTGCTCGCCCCGATGCACCGCGGCCCCGCCGGAGCCGGCGCGCTCAACCTGCTGCTCCAGCAGGCGCTCACGCCCTCGCGCGAGGGCCTGCCGGAGAAGCGGTTCGGCGGGCGCGTCTTCCGGGTCGGCGACAAGGTCACCCAGATCCGCAACAACTACGACAAGGGCGCCAACGGCGTCTTCAACGGCACCGGCGGGGTGGTCGTCGCGCTGTCCCCCGAGGAGCAGAAGCTCGTGGTGCGCACCGAGGAGGACGAGGAGGTCGACTACGACTTCGCCGAGCTCGACGAGCTGTCGCACGCGTACGCGGTGACCATCCACCGCTCGCAGGGCAGCGAGTATCCGGCGGTGGTGGTGCCGGTGACCACGGGTGCCTGGATGATGCTCCAGCGCAATCTGCTCTACACCGCGATCACCCGCGCCAAGCGCCTGGTGGTCCTGGTCGGCTCGCGACGCGCGCTCGGGCAGGCGGTGCGGACGGTGTCGGCGGGCAAACGGTTCACGGGGTTGGCACACCGGTTGCGGTAGGGGCGGGCCGGGACCTTGACTCACCCGACCCCGTGAGGCCCGGCCCCGGGCCCGGAAACGCCGGACGCCGCCACCCCGAGGGGTGACGGCGTCCGAAGCGGTGGTGCGGATGCCGGCCGCTAGCGGATCATCCGCAGGCCGATGCGCTCCACGCCCTTGCGGGCCATCGCCATCGCGGGCACGAGCAGGGCCAGGGCGACCTGGGTGGTCGCGCCCATGTTGAGCATCCAGTCGCTGCCGGGCGCGTCGGCCGCCCAGGCGATCAGGCAGCTCATGCTCAGCGCGATCCCCGCCATGACCAGGATCGCCATGTTGCCCTGCGGCTTGGGGTACTCGATCCGACTGACCATCAGCCCGGACACGGCCACGATCAGCACCGCGGCCGGCGTGAACGGCAGGTCGAGCAGCACGATCGAGACGACCGTCATCGCGCCCATCGGGATGGGCATGCCCTGGAACACCCCTGGACGCCCCGGCGTGGTCGCGAATCTGGCCAGCCGAAGGACACCGGCGATCAGCACGGACAGCGCGACCAGTACCGCGGCCGGCGCCTGACCCGCGTTCACCGGCACGGCGGCCCAGGTGACCACGAAGAACGCCGGCGCGACACCGAAGGTGATCACGTCCGCGAGGTTGTCCAGCTGCGCGCCGAGCGAGGACATCCGCAGCTTGCGGGCGACCATGCCGTCACACAGGTCGCACAACGCGCCGACCAGCATCAGCACCACGGCCGCCGCCATGCCGCGCTCGGCCGAGACGCCGACGTCGCCGCCGCGCTGCGCCATCACCGAGCAGGCGAGGAAGTAGATCGCCATGAACCCGCACGCCGCGTTGCCCAGCGTGAGCACGTCGGCGACCGAGATCCGCGAGGACAGGCACGCCTGCGGATCGTCCTCGACCGGGGTGCCCAGGATGTTCAGCTCGGCGACATCCAGGTCGGCCGTATCGTCGTAATCAGTCCCGGTCAAGACGTGTCTCTCCCGCCGTCGTCCGTTGTCCCACGGTCACCGCGGGCTCGACGCCCGGCGGCAGGTACACGTCCACGCGCGAGCCGAACCGGATCAGGCCGATGCGGTCGCCGCGGGCGACCTCCGTACCCGGCTCCAGATACGGCACGATGCGCCGCGCGACGGTCCCGGCGATCTGCACCAGCTCCACGTCGCCGATCGCGGTGTCGAAGATCCACACAACGCGCTCGTTGTGCTCGCTTTCCTTGTTGAACGCCGGAACGAATCCGCCGGCCTTGTGCTCCACGGACTTCACGACGCCGTCGAGCGGCGCACGGTTCACGTGCACGTTCAACGGGCTCATGAACGTCGCGACCCGGGTGCGGCCGTCGGGCCAGGGGTCGATGCTCTGGACCACGCCGTCGGCCGAGGCGATTACGCCGTCGCCGATGACGCGCTCCGGGTCACGGAAGAACCACAGCATGCCACCGGTGAGAGCCAGCGTCGGCACGGCCGCGAGGGCCCAGCGCCGGTTGCGCAGTGCGGCCAAACCGGTCAACGCGCCGGTCACGGCCGTCGGCACCAGCCAGGGAGAAGCTCCCTTGGCCAGGCGCGGCCGTTGCGTCGGCACGAACCCCGCCGAAGCCGGCGAGGGGGAATCGTCACTCATCGAGAACCTTTGTCGGGGGGCGTGCCCGTCGGTAACGGGCGGCACTCGGCGGATGCTACCTAGACGGAGGGCCATCGCGCTTCCGGCGGTGATTGCTCACGACGTACCGTCATTGCCCAAATCGGCGTAATTCGGACGCCGATCGAGTCATTTTCGGTCGTGGAACCGGTTGCCCGTATCCACAAGGTTGCCCTCCGCGCATGCCCGCTGTGAAGAGGCCGCGGGTCCCGCTCCCCGTACGCGGTCCGTGGCATCGATCACGTTGGCCGTAGCGTCCCTGTGGTGCCTGCCCCATGGTGAAGGCCAGGCCGGATCGTCACGAAACCGTGACGCGGCGGAGGGTCGGTGACCCACCGCCGTGTTCCAAGGGTAAGGGGAGTTATGTGACGTTCCGTCAGTCGGGCGACGAAACGAGCCCGACCATCGTGCCCGGCCGCTCCCCCGTGGGCTCGGCGTCGAGCACGGTGGGCACGCCGCGCACGATGGTGGCCCGTACGCCGGCCGGTCCGCGCGTGAAGCGCCACGAGCTGTCCGGGTTGTCGTAGCGCTTCTCCTCCGGCCGCACCTCGATCTCGTCGAGCGCGAACACCACGAGGTCGCCGGCCAGGCCCGGGGCGATCACGCCCCGGTCGCCCAGCCCGAAGAAGCCGGCGAGCTTGCCGGTGAGGTTGTGCACCGCCTGCTCGACGCTCAGCAGGCCGGTGTCGCGCACGTAGCGGGTGAGCAGGTAGACGTTCTCGCCCGAGCCGCAGAACAGTTGCAGGTGCGCGCCGGAGTCGTTGATGTTGGTCAGCGTGTGCGGCTCGGCGAACAGGCCGGCCACGACCGGCTCGTCGAACGCGTCCGGGATGCCGCGCAGGCAGGACAGGATCCCGTTGTGGCCGATCCAGGTGGCCAGCGCGTCGGAGATGTGCAGCCCCTCCCGGTCGGCGTACTCCTTGAGCGAGATGCCGAGCGGGCCGTGCCCGGTCTCCGAGATGGCCAGGATCAGCGACTCGGGGCGATCCAGTCGAGATGTCGACGACGAGACCCGGTTGTCCCAGTCCTCGCGGGCCTGGGCCCGCCACCGCGGATCGGCGAGGGTGGCGAGCTTGGTCTCGGCCGGACCGTTGATCCAGTGGTTCCACGCGGCGACCCGCTGGAAGGTGAGCGCACGCTCGAAGTTGAAGAACGGCTCCAGCGGTTTGTGCGGCACGTTCGGCCAGAAGTCGACGCCGTCGGCGCGCAGCCTGCGGTGCAGCGCGATGGTCTGTTCGCGCAGGTAGTCCTCCCGAACGGTGGACGGGATGGCGGTCCACTGGGCCCGGATCCCACGCGGCTTGCAGATGCGGGCGAAGCGCTCCACGTCGGCGTCGATGTTGTCCGGTTCGTTGAACCGGGTGATCAGTTGGAGGGTGGCCCCGGGGTGCCGGGCGAGCACGTCGGCCAGCGCCTCGAACTCGGCGTCCTCGGCGAGCCGGGTGGGGACGGGCTTGAGGTAGCGGTCCTTGTCGAAGACATTGGTCGACAAGCCGATAGCTCCATGAGTCAACGACTCGTCAAGCAACGCGGCCATCTCGGCGATCTCCTCGCCGGTCGCCGCCCGCCCCCAGGACGCCTCCGCACCCATCACGGTGGTGCGCAGGGTCAGGTGCCCGACGAACCCGGCCACGTTGACCGCGACGGCCTGCCCCTCGACCGCGCGGCGGTACTCCGGCCAGCGCTCCCACGTCCACGGCACCTTGTCCTGGAAGGCGGAGAGCGGAAGGTCCTCCAGGAAGCAGAACAGATCGAGCACGGGCCCACGCGCACTCTCCCGCAACGGCGCCACCGACATCCCACAGTTGCCGAACACGACGGTGGTGGTGCCGTAGGCGGGCAGCGGATCGAGATCCGGGTTCCACCACATGGCCCCGTCGACGTGCGTATGCGCCTCGATGAACCCGGGCGCGACGTAGGCCCCGCCCGCCTCGACGACACGCTCGGTGCCACCGTCCGGGAGCAGCCCGGGGCCGACCTCGACGATGACGCCACCCCTGATCCGCACGTCGGCGGGGGTGGGGGGCGCTCCGGTTCCGTCGACGACGGTGCCTCCGCGTACGAGCAGATCGGCCATGGGGCTTCTCCCTATTACTTGTGCCGGATACCGGGGTGGGATTACTTGTGCCGGATTGCCGGGGGGTGGGTCGGGTCGGACTGCCGGGGCTCCCTTGGATTTACGTTACGTGTTGTAACTTAACTTGGTGAACTATTCAAGGGTGACGGGTGGTTGGCGCGGGGGGAGGGGGTTGGGTCGGGTGCTTGGGGGCCTTCCCGAGTGGGTCTGGTGCTTTCGGGGGGCGTTGGGTCTTTGGTTGCGGGCCGGCCGGCCGGCCGGTGCGGGGCTGGTCAGAGCCGGTGGTTGGCCGCCGCCGGCGTGCGGGGCTCCGAGACGCCGGCTCCTGGCGAGACGGCCGCATTGTTCGGCAAAACCGGCCGGCAGCGAGGGAGCGGGAGGGCGCTCGGGTCGGGTCCTCCGGATGGCGTTCCCGAGTGGGCCGGGTGCTTTCGGCGGGCGCTGCGCCTTTGGTCGCGTGGGCCGGTCCGGGGCTGGTCAGAGTCGGTGGTGGGCCGCCGCCGGCGTGCGGGGCTCCAAAACTGCCGGCCCCCGACGAGACGGGTGCGTTGCTCGGCAAAAACCGGCTGGCGGCGGGGAGCAGGTAAGTAGTCGGGTCGAGTGCTCCGAGGGGCCTTCCCGAGTGGGCCGGGTGCTTTCGGCGGTCGTTGCGCCTTTGGCTGCGTGGGCCGGTGCGGGGCCGGTCTGAGTCGGTGGCGGGCCGCCGCCGGCGTGCGGGGCTCCGAGGCCCAGGGCGCCCGACGAGACGAGTGGGTTGCCCGGCGAAAACCGGCTGGCGGCGGGGGAGCGGGAGAGCGCTCGGGTCGAGTGCTCCGGAGGGCCTTCCCGAGTGGGCCGGGGGCCTTCCGCGCGCGTTGCGTCGTTGGTTGCGGGTGGCTGGTGCGGGGCTGGTCTGAGTCGGTGGCGGGCCGCCGCCGGCGTGCGGGGCTTCGAGACCCGGGGTGCCCGGCGAGACGGGTGCGTTGCTCGGCGACAAACCGGCCGGCAGCGAGGGAGCGGGAGGGCGCTCGGGTCGGGTTCTCCGGGGGCCTTCCCGGGTGGGCCGGGGCGTTTCGGGGTGTTTGGAGGAGAGTTGGGGTTCGAAACCGGATCGCGGTGGGTGGTTGTGGGCTTTGAGCTTCGGTGACCTGCGGTTTTGTGAGATCAGAGCGGAAAGTCGGGCGTCGTGTGCCGGTTTCGTGCGCTCCGGCCTCCCCATCGCCGCAGTGGAGACCGCAACTGCCCAGTCGGGTTGGCTTCGGGCGCTGCGACCTCGCAGAGGCTGTCGAGCCGACCGAAAGTGCCCAGTGGGGGCCGAAACCGGATCCCGAGGCACTCGAAGCGGCTTCCCTCCTCGCTGACCTGAGGTTTTCTCGCGCGCCGAGTCCACGGCACCTCACGCTGTCCGGTTTTGTGAACTCCCGCCCCCCACACGCCCACCGCACCTCGAAATGCCCTGCCCAACCCACCCGGGAAGGTCCCCGGACCTCTCCGACCCGACCACCCACCTGCCCCCGCCGCCAGCCGGTTTTCGCCGAGCAACGCACCCGTCTCGCCGGGCGCCCCGGGGCTTGGAGCCCCGCACGCCGGCGGCGGCCCACGACCGACTCTGACCAGCCCCGGACCGGCCCACGCGACCAAAGGTGCAACGCTCGCCGGAAACGCCCGGCCCACTCGAGAACGCCACCCGGCGGACCGGACTCGACTGTCTCCCTGCTCCCCGCTGCCGGCCGGTTTTCGCCGAGCAAATGCGGCCGTCTCGCCAGGAGCCGGAGTCTCGGAGCCACGCACGCCGGCGGCGGCCCATCATCGACTCTGATCGGCCCCGCGTCGGCCACCCGCAGCCAAAGGCGCGACGTGCGCCGGGAACGCCCGGCCCATTCGGGAAGGCCCCCGGGGAGCCCGACTCAGCCCACCCCGCCCCCGCCGTCGTCAGCGCCCTTCCCCACCGCCACCACCGCCGGCCACCGGCCGCCGCACGCTTTCGATGATTCGGGCGAAGCTTTCCTTGCCGTGGCCCGCCGCGATTTGGCGGTCGATCAGGTGTTGCACGACGGCGATCACCTCCGTCCGCACGCCCTGGTCTCGGCCAGCCTCGGCGATGGTGTCGACGGCGGCCTTGTTGAAGGCCAGGCTCTGGGTTTCGGCGGTGTAGTCGGCGCTGTCGAAGTACTCCGCGTGGCCGGCCAGGCCGCCGGTCATCGCGGTGAGCCAGGGGGCCGCCAGCTCGGCGAACTCGGTTGCCGGGACGCCTTCGCTGCCGACCAGGGCGGCGCCGTAGGCGAAGCCGGCGAACATCGAGTACATCGAGCCGAGCAGAGCCAGGTCGTAGAGCGAGGCCAGGCCCGCGTCCTCGCCGAACCAGCTTGCGCTGCCGAGCAGTTCGAGGAGGTCGCGGTGGGTGTCGAAGGCGGCGTGCGAGCCGCTGTACAGGAGCGAGGCGACGGGCAGGCCGATCATCTCCGGGATGGCCATGATCGCGCCGTCGAGGTATTCGATCCCGTGCTCGGCGGCCCAGGTCGCGGTTTCCCGGGCCTGCTTCGGGGTCACCGTGGTCACGTTGATCACCAGGCGGCCGACGAGCGGGTCGACCAGGGTGGCCAGCGTGTCGCGGACCGACGCGTCGTCGAGGAGGCACACCACGACCACCGGCGAGGCGCGGACCGCTTCGGCGGCGCTCGGGGCGAGCGTGACGCCCTGGGCGACCAGATCGTCGGCGCGGCCGGCGGAGCGGTTCCAGACGGTGGTGGGGTGGCCGCCCCGGTGGATCGCGCCGGCGATGGCCCGACCCATCGCGCCGAGGCCGAGGACGGTTACGGGGGCGTGGGACTGCTGCGCGTTCACAACGTTCTCCAGAGGGGGTGGAGGTGGGTGAGACGCCGGTGTTCGGCGCCGGGGTTCATCCTTGATCGACGCACTCCAGTCAGCAAGTACCTACTAATAAGTGAGGTACTGACGAATTGGTAAGTATTGAGGCGAGCGGCCATGGCAGCGACCGTCCGGGCCGCTGCCCGGCTCGGAATCGGGGGAACTCCCCACGTCCTGCGAACAGGTGGTCGGTTTTCGCCCGGACGTCTTTCGGCGTCCATCCGGGACCGGCACAATCGCCGCCATGGCGATGATCGAGACCCGCGAATCCGTCGGTGAGCGGCTGAAGTCCGGTGCGCTCGGATTTCTCTCCGGCGGCGTGATCGGCGCTGCGCTGGGCTGCTTCGTGGTTGCGTGCATCCTGGAGAGCTGGCGGCTCTGCGTGGTCGGGGTCGGGCTCTTCCTGCTCAACATGGCCGCGTGGGCCGTCCGTGGGCGCGTACAGGGGGCCCGAGACGTGCGTGCGCCGGCTCGGCTTGCGCTCGCCGTGATCGAGAGCCGGCGGGCCCTCGGAAGCGATACGGCCGACATCCCGGTCGAGTTCGAGCTGACCGTGGCGCCGGACGAGCGCACGGCGTACCGGGTGAAGATGCGTCAGGACCTCAACATGGTCGACATCCCCGACTATCGGCCGCGTGGGGTCGTGGTGGTGGAGTACCGCCCCGACGACCTGTGGGACGTCAAGCTCGTGACCGAGCCGACCGAGGAGTGGGCCCGGCGCGCGAGCGTGGAGACGGTGGACTCCGCGCCGGTGTCCGCCATGGTCGAGGCCCCGCGCGGCGACGGCGCGTTCTGCCTGCTCGTCCTGCTCGGCATGTTGGTCGGCGCGGGGATCGTGGTGCTGCTCTTCCGGGCGGAACTGGCCGACGAGCTCGGCGACTCGAGTACGAAGACCACGTCCTCGTCGTCCTCGTCCTCGACGTACTCCGAGACGAAGGTCACGAGTGGCGTCTCGACGGGTACGACGGTCTCCGGCACCGCGTCGTCCGACTCGATGCTGGCCGAGGGGGAGCTTCGCCGGCTGGTCGGCTCGCTGGTGAGCGGGATGCGCACGGGCAACGCCGCCACGATCACCATCGACGACCACGGCATCTCGATGCAGGGCGTGCTCGGCGCGCCGGCCGACCCCGGCGCGGTGATCGACGTGAATGCGCTGCCGTTGGAGCGGTTGCCCGGACTGGTACGCACCGCGCAGACCAAACTGGGGATCGCCGAGCCGAATTCGTGGCGGATCACCTTCGAGCCGGTGGCCGGCTCCGCGCCCGGGGCTGTTGTCATCCGGGTCACCGTGACCGGAGCCGAAGGCAAGGCGTCGCTGGAGGCGGACACCGAGGGCCGGATCACCAAGCGCAATCCGCGCTGAGGCCACCCCCGCCCGGCGCGGGATCATCGGGTTCGTGATCCGTCGTCACCGTCGCGCGAACTCTCGCGAACTCGCGCGAACCCGCGCGAATCCTGCTCGTGAACCCGGGTGAATCCTTTCGCGTCCGCCGCGCCTCTCATGCGTGTGCGGACGAGCACCTCGTCCGCCCCGCATCCCATCGGGAGGACCCCATGACCGTAGTCGTCATCATCGTCGCGGCAGTCGCGCTGCTGCTGTGCGTGTGCACCGTCACGCTGCGCCGCCGGAAGCGTCAGCGTGGCTGACCACACCTGGCCCGGCGCGGTCCTGGTCGCGGCGGCGCAGCGCGGTGACGTCGACGCGCTCACCGCGCTCGTGCACGGCTCCCACCCGCACGTGCGTCGGTTCGCGCACACGTTGTGCGCCACCCCCCAGGACGCGGAGGACGCCGCGCAGGAGGCGCTGATCATCCTCTACCGCAAGATCGGCATGCTGCGCGCCTCGGGGGCGTTGGCGTCGTGGATGTTCCGGATCGTCCGCAACGAGTGCCTGCGTCGCACCCGTGCCCTGGTCCACCACGCCTCGGCCGCCGAGTCCGACCCGTTCGACACCCCCGGCGGTACCGCGCGCTCCGCCGAGGAGGACGCCCTGCTGCGCCTGGAGGCCGAACGCGTCGCGGCCGCCGTCTCCGCCCTGCCCGACGACCTGCGGCAGGTGCTGGTCATGCGGGACATCCAGGGGCTGCCCGGCCGGATGGTCGCCGACCGGCTCGGGATCAGCACCGCCGCGATGAAGTCCCGCCTGCATCGTTCCCGTTCGGCGGTACGCGAGGCCCTGCGCGACGAACCGTCCCGTAGTGAGGAGAACCGACGATGACGCTCGACTCGACCACGATGACGACCACGCTCACGAAGACACGCACCGCCGAGCCCGTCTCCCCGCCCGCCGATCCGGTAGGGCCGGCTGCCCACGACGCGCGGGCCGCCCTCGCCGCGCACGCCGTCCACGTCGCGCCCAAGCCGGCCGGCTTCGCCAGTGCCACCGTCCCGCGCCACCTGGCCCGGGGCGCCGTCGGGTTCGGCGCGCTCGTCGCGTCCCTGGCCCTGCTGCCGGTCGCCGGCTGGGTGAGCCTGCTGCTCGCGCCGGTCGGCCTGGTCGCGCTGCGCGGTTGCCCGATGTGCTGGGCGATCGGCCTGATGGAGACCATCTCGGCCGGCCGCCTGCGCCGCTCCTGCGCGAACGGGAGGTGCGAACTCACCCGTCCCGCGAAATAGGCGCCACGCCGCGCCCGCGCCGCCCGGCCTCACATCCACGACATGGCCGACTCGTGCCCCCTGTTGTCGTAACCCGGGATCACGTGCTCGTAGCTCTCGTACGGGCTCGTCACGTCGAAGATGCGCGGGTTGTCGAACTGGACGTAAAGCGTGCGCCGGCGGGCGGCGCCGGTCGCGGCCGGGCCCGCGTGCATCCCGCATCCCATGTGTACGGTCACGTCGCCCGGGTCGGTGGTCATCCCCACCACGGGCAGCCCGGCCCACTGCTCCGCCGTGTAGCGCTCGTGCGCGACCGTGCCCCACGACCCGGCCAGCGCGTACAGCTGTGAACTGTCCTGCGTCACCGCGTCGAGCCGGATGCCCACGTGTACGCGCGGACACGTGATCGGACAACCGCCGAGCGCGCAGTCCTTGTGCCAGGGCAGGTCCGGGATGGACAGCGGCTCGGGCGCGGTGCCGAACTCCTTGAGCACGGCGATCTGTCCGGAGTCCCGGTCGGTCACCGCGACCACGTCCTGGCCCGCGAGGCCGCACAACATGCGCACGGTCGGGTCGTCGGCCAGCGCGGCGATCCGCGGCGAGCGCATGCCCAGGTAGGTCAACCGGTAGGGCGAGCGCCGGCCGGCCGGGTCCGCGGCCCACAACGAACCCCGGTCGCCCTCACGGCACAACCCGCGAATCCGGTCCACCTCGCCGGCCAACTCCTCGACCCGGTCCGCGTCGAAGACCTGACGCACCACCAGGTAGCCGGTGGTACGCAGGAAATGCGCCATCTCGTCGGGTTCGTCCCGGGTGGTGAAGTCGCGGTGCAGGTCGATCGGCCGATCCGCCAGGTCGCGCAGATCGAGGGCCTCGGGGTGGTAGATCGGCGTCCCGGAGTACATGCAGCGGATCGCCGGCTCCCAGGTATCCCAGTCGGCGAACGTGCCGCGCACGAAACGCACCGCGTGCGACTCGACCAGGCCGCGGCTGGTGCGCAGTTCGTACAGGTAGTCCTGCCACGCGCCGGACGCCAGCTCGACGACCAGTTCGGCGTCCGCGCTGACCCCCGGCACGATGCGCACCTGGCCGCGGTCCTCGACATAGCTGTACGCCGAACCGTCGGGCATGCACAGGGCGATCGGGGCGCGGCCGGCCACGTCCCAGGCGACCCGTTCGCCGAGTCCGCCCTCGAGCCGGCGTGGCAGTTCCACCCGATGAAACGAATCGAAGCACACGACCGGCCAGCCCAACACACTGAACGTGCCTCGGTCGGCGTCGTGCGCCACCGCCGATCCCGCGCCCGCAATCCCCATTGCCCCGTCCTCCCCGTTGTGCACCCGGCACACCGGCCGGGTCGTCACCAACGGTAGGCAAACAGCGTCAGAACAGCGTCAGAGCAGCGCGAAAGCGCAAGGTGACAGCCAGTCAGCTCCGCGATGGTGCGCCGGCGTCCGGCGAGTCTCCGAGCAATCGCACCGCGTCCTGAAGCGTACGCTCCGCGTGTCCGGGCAGGCCCAGTTCGACGCAGCGCGCGTACGCCGCCGCGAAGTGCGCGCGGGCGGCGGCCTCGTCGCCGGCCAGCGCGGCCAGGCCGCCGAGCACCCGGCGTACCGGGCCGAGCGAGGAGCCGGTCCAATCCAGGTGGTCCGCGTACGGCGCGAGCGCCTCCGCCACCAGCAACCCCCGCTCGGTGTCGCCCAGTTCCAGGGACACCTCGCCGAGTCGCATCAACGAGCCGGTCCACAGCAGGTCCACCGGGATGGTCGCGAAGCCCGGTACGCACAGGGCGTGGAACTCCTCGCGCGCCGACTTGGGATCCGCCGACGCGGACGCCGCCCAACACGCCTGTACCCGCCACCAGGACACGTCCCGGGACCAGCCGGCCGCCACCCCCGCCCGACGCGCCATCACGCCCAGCCGGCCCTGCTCCCAGCGCACCGCCAGGATCTGCGACAGATTGAACGAGCGCACCGCCTCGCGCGGCAGCCCCGAACGGCGGGCCAGGCGCAGCGCGTCGGCCAGTACGTCCGCGGCGCGCGCGGTGCGTCCGCGCAGCAGTTCCAGGCCGCAGCGGTAGATCAGCACCTCCCACGTGAACCATGGGTGCCGCAGCCGCCGGGCGACGCGCTGCGCCTGCGCGTACTCGCGCTCCGCGGCCGGGATCGCGCCGCACACCACCAGGTCGTAGGCCTGGTTCAAGTGGCTGCGAAACAGCGACTCCTGATCGCCGGTCAGCCCGGACAACACGGTCAACTCGCTGCTCATCCGCAGCCGTTCCTGGACCAGGTCGGGTCCGGACGCGGCCAGGTGATGCGCCTCCAGGCCCTGCGCCAGCGCGTCGTGCGAGCCCGACTCGCGGGCCGCCTCCAGGGCTTCGTACAGCATGCCCAGCCGGGCCTCGCGGTCCTGCCCGAAGGTGAGCGCCACCGCGAGCGCGGCCAGCAGCAACGAGCGCAGCGCGATGTCGGCGGGCAGCGCGGAGGCGATCGGCAGCGCCGCCAGCGCCTCGCGCAGCAGGGCGACCAACTCCAGGTCCACGCCCACCTGGTACACCTGCCCCAGGCGGACCATGGCCAGCGCCACCCGGCCGAGCCGGCGCGAGTCGGAGAGCGCTCGGGCCTCCTCGGCGGCGCGGCGCAGCACCTCGCGGCAGCGCCGGTCGCCGCACCGGTCCAGCGCGGCGCCGCGCGAGAGCAGCAGGTCGCAGCGGGTCTCCGGGGCGGGGTCGGTGACCATCGGCAGTACCTCCAGGGCCTGCCGGTAGTGCTCGGCGGCGACTTCGAACGCGCCGCCGTCGCGCGCCTCGTCGCCTGCGCGGCGGGCGTAGTCCAGGGCCCGGCGGGCCTCGCCGAAGCGGCAGGCGAGCCGGAAGTGGTGGGCCAACTCGGGCAGATGGGCGTCCCGATCGCCCCGGGCCTCCAGGGCCAGGCCGACTTTGCGGTGCAGTTGCAGGCGGCGCGCGGTGGGCAGTTCCTGGTAGAGCGTGGAGCGGACCAGGGCGTGCACGAAGGTGAAGCGGCCCGGGCGGTCGGTCTCCTCGCCGCGCACCACGTGCGCGCGTTCCGCGTCGTCGAGCGCGTCCACGACGGTGTCGAAACCGCCGGGGTGCACCGCCGCGACCAGGTCGATGTCGAACGAGGGGCCGACCACCGCGGCGACCGTGAGCGCCTCCAGGGTGGACTGCGGCAGGCCGAGCAGCCGCTGGCGCAGCACGTTGCGCACCCGGCGCGGGACGTCGGCCGGCACGCTCTTCCCCAGCGCCGACCAGTCGCTGACGTCGGCCCACTGGCGCAGCAGTTCGGTGGCCAGGAGCGGATTGCCGTCGCTGAGTTCGCGCAGTACATGGGCCCGGACGCCCTCGGCGCGCGGCGGCAGCGGGCCGGCCAGTACGTGGGCCAGTTCGACCAGGGCGGCCACGTCCAGGCCGCCGAGCGGCACATGCAGCGGGTGCAGATCGCGGTAGAGGTCGGCGATCAGCCGGGTCATCGGATGTACCGAGCCCAGACCGGTGTCCCGGAAGGCGATCACCACCACCGCCCGGGTGCCGACCAGGGCGCGGGCGACATGCCGCAACATCAGCATGGTCGAGGTGGAGGACCAGTGCACGTCGTCGAGCAGCAGGATCAGGTCGCGCTCGCCGGCGGCGTGCCGGAACACCCCGGCGACCGCCTCGAACAGCCGATACCGCTCGGTGTCCGAGTCGGGCGGTCCCTGAGGCTGGGTCAGGCCCGCGGGCTCCAGCGGCAGTTCGGGCAGCAGTCGGTGCAACTCGCCGCCCAGGTCGCCGACCCGCTCGCGCAGTTCCTCCGCCGCGACGTCGCCGAGATGGGCGCGCAGCATGGTCACGAACGGTTGGAAGGGCGCGGCCACGCCCTCGTCGCTGCGTCCGGTCAGCACCAACGCGTCGCGGCCGGCGCGGGTCGCGAACTCGTTGAGGAGGAAGGACTTGCCGATCCCGGCGTCGCCGCTGACCAGGATCACCCGCGAGCCGACCTCGGCCCGGGTGGACTCCTCGAGCAGGCGCAGTTCGGCGGAGCGGCCCACGATCGGCCCGGGCGCGCCGTGCGGGAACACGTCGTGCGCGGAGCGGGTCGGGGCGGGTGCGGGCGGCGCGTCCAGGCCGGGTGTCGGTGAGGCGAAGCGGGCGGCGGGTGCGGGCACCGGCAGCGGTTGCGGTGTGGCGTCGCCGAGCAGGCGCAGGAACGCCGACTCGGTCTCGGGCGAGGGGCCCACGCCCAGTTCGGAGTTGAGCAACCGCCGACACCGCTCGTAGGCGCGCAGCGCGGCCGCGCGGTCGCCGCCGGCGGCGTGCGCGGTCATCAGCAGGCGGTGGCTGCTTTCGCGGAACGGGTCCAGGTCGACCAGTTGGGCGGCGCGGGTCACGGCCGCGTCGGCGCGGCCCAGGTGCAGTTCGGTGGTCACCGACACGGCGAGTGCGCGCAGTCGGGCCGAACGCCAGCGGGTACGCCGTTCGTTCACCCAGTCGCCGTCCAGGCCGGGCAGAAACGGCAGCGCGAGGATTTCGTGCGCGTCGTGCGCGCGGGTCCTGGCCTGCGCGAACGCGCCGTGCACGGCCAGCGCCTCGGCCTCGATCAGGGCGCTTTCCGCCGCCTCCACGTCGACCTCGGTGCCTTCGGGCAGAGACAGCACGTAGCAACCGGCCCGGTGGCGCAACACCGACGACGCGTCGTAGCCGGCCTGCCCCAGGAATCCGCGCACCCGGCTGAGCACTCCGCGCAGTGCGCCCTCCCACGACTTGGGCGCCTGCTCGGGCCACAGGAGCGCGGCCAACTCCTCGCGCGGCACCGGGTGTCGGCGGCCGAGCGCGAGCGCGGCGAAGACGAGCCGGGCCTGCGGTCCGCCCAGCAGGTCCTCCGCGGCACGACCCGCGGGGCCGTCGACGCAGACATGGCCGAGAACACGTACCCGGACCACCATGCGACGGACCCCCCTCCTGCTGTCGTCGGCGCGACGACCGATTCCCCGGCGCCGGTCCGGGAGCGGTTCGAAGGACCCCGCGCGCCACATCGTACGAACCGAACGGTGCGCCCGGCGCCCAATTGCGCCGGCGCCCAGGTCACAACCCGGCCAATCGCTTGATCCCTACCAGGGTTTGTCGCAAGCTTCGATCCGCACACGCGCGCTCCCGGCCGGGCGGTCGACGATCGGGCGGTCGCACGGGTCCGTTCGTGGGATGGGCCCGCCGGCGTGGACGATCGACGGCGGGGCAGACGGTGGGTGGGCCCGGATCCGCGGGCCGGGACGGGTTGTCGACGGGATCGATGGGATCGGAGGGGTCGAGCGGGCCGCCGGGGACGGTGGGTCCGGTCGGTCCGGTCGGGTCCGGGCGGGGAGGAGCAGGGATGAGCCTGGACGATTGGCAGTTGCCGCCGGCACGGGAAGGGCGGCCCGCGCCGGAGGAGTTGGAGGCGCGGCGACGTGGCACGGCGGCGTACCGTGAGGAACCCGAGGAGGGGGTGGCGGTCGCCCGACGCCTGGTGGGCGGGGTGCCGTGCACGTTCCTGGAGGTCCCGGTCCCGGCGCTGACGCTGCTCTACTTCCACGGCGGCGGCTATCGCATGGGCGACGCCGAGGGCTGGCTGGGGATCGCGTCGCGGATCGCGCTGGCGGCCCGGGCGCGGGTGATCCTGGTCGAGTACCGGCTCGCCCCGGAGGCGCCGTTCCCCGCCGCGCTGCACGACGCGGCGAGCGTGTACGACGCGCTCGTGACGGTGGAGGAGGAGGGCCTCGACGCGGCGCCGTTCGTGGGCGGCGACTCGGCGGGCGGCGGCCTGGCGGCGGCGCTCGCGATCGCGGCGCGGGGGGCGCGGGTGCCGATGCCGGCGGGCCTCGTGCTGTTGTCCGCGTGGTTGGACCTGACGGTGACCAAGCCCACATACGACTCGAACGCGGCCACGGACCTGTTCATCTCGAAGCGGTCGCTGCGCGAGGCCGCCGAGATCTACCTGCAACTGCACGACCCGAGCGACCCGTTGGCCTCCCCGTTGTTCGCCGACCTGTCCGGCCTGCCGCCGATACTGCTCATGGCCTCGTGCCACGAGGCCCTGCTCGGCGACACCACGGCCTTCGCCTCCCGAGCCGCCGCAGCCGGCGTCCAGGTCCAGGCCCACCTCATCCCCGACGTCCCCCACGCCTGGCCCGCCATCGACCCGGAAATCCCGGAATCCACGACGGCCATCGGGGCGATAGCCAGGTTCCTGACGACAACGTCGGCGGCCTGAGACGAAGCGCGAAGCGCGAAGCCGGACGGCTCCGGCATGCGTTGCGCCTTGGGTTACGGATGGCTGGTGCGGGGCCACGCCCGCCCAACGCGCCATGCGGATCGGGGTTGGGGGCCGGGTTGGTTTCGGCCGATGCTTGTGGGGGCCCAGCCTTCGCACTCGGCGTAACGGGTGGGCGGGGTGGGCGCACCGCCCACCCCGCCCGGCGAGGCCATGTGGCCACGAGCACGGCATGATCGGGGCGTGAGTTCCATCGAATACGTTCTCCCCCTCGTCGCCCACATCGAGAAGGACGAACCCCCCGCCCGTACCGATGCCCTCGAGGCCGCCGCGCGGGCCGTCCTCGTCCTGCTTGCCGACGTGCGCTCCACCGACCCCGAAGGGGAGTGGCACGACGTCGTCGAGGCCTGGCAGGGGCATCGGATCCGCAAAGTGGTGCGCCGGGCCCGCGGCGGTGAGTGGCGTCGTGCCGGCGCCCTGCCCGGGATCACCGTGGCCCACCGCACCGCCGAGGTCCGGGTGTACCCGCCCATCCCGCTGGACGGATGGCCCAAGGACCTGGCCAAGTTGCAGGTCTCCGGCACCGACCTGGACGAGCCGGTCGCGCCGCGCGCCGCCGATCCCGGGCAGCCGGTGTTGTGGTTGAACCCGTCCCTGGAGATGACCGCCGGCAAGGCCATGGCGCAGGTCGGGCACGGCGCGCACATCGCCTGGATGGGGCTCGGTCCGGGGGCGCGGAAGGAGTGGGCCGCGCGTGGCTTCGACCTCGCGGTTCGGGTCGCCGATCCCGCCGCATGGCCCGCGCTGGCCGGCAGCGGCCGGCCCGTGGTTCGCGACGCCGGCTTCACCGAGATCGCGCCGGGGTCGTGCACGGTGGTCGCGGATGTGCCATGGCCGACCCGCTGAACGACGTACCGCCCCCGCCGCGTCGCGAGTCGAGGTGACGGCAGGTGACGTTGCGTCATCGGGGCGGTCGATCGGGCGGGCGCCCCGACTCCCGGAGGCGCCCGGGATGATCCGTGTACGCTGCAACCGAGACCCGTACGTGACCGGATCGTCACTGCCCCGGTTCCTGCGGGCCACTACGGTAGGTCACAGGCCGGGCCGACCACCCGGCTCCCGAGCCACGTGTCCAGGTCCCGCCCGGATCCGTCGGTGCCATCCGCTGGGGGACGGGTTCGCCGATCGCTCCGGCCGCCCTGTCTCGCGCGGCTCGGGACACCATGGGCGAGGGGACTGCCGGCGCGTGACTCTTCAGGTGATCAAGGACGATCTCCAGGGCTGGACCGTGCTGCACGTCCTCGGGGAGGTCGACTACGCCGTCGTCCCCGAACTCCGCGAACACGTCAGACGCGCGGTCGCCGACGGCGACCATCGCATCGTCCTCGAACTCACCCGGGTCGAATTCCTCGATTCCACCGGCATCGGCACCCTCGTCGCGGCCCGCCGACTACTGCGCTCCACCGGCGGCTCGTTGCGTCTGGTGATGCCCGGCAACAACGACCACCACGTCAACCGCGTCTTCACCGCCCTGGGCCTGCGCCGCCTCTTCGACGTACACCCGGACCTCACCGAAGCCCTGTCCGACGACACCCCCACGGACGAGGACCTGAGCGCCGTGAGCTGACCGGCTCCGCCCCCGCCCCACAACACCGCGCCTACAACACCGCCCCCGCCGCCGTCAGCGTGGCGCTCGCGCCGGGGACGTGGGTCAGGCGCGTGGCGAAGGCCCGGTAGGCGGCGGCCAGTGCCTCGCTGGGCACGCGCCGGTGGCCCAGTACGTCGGCGAACCACCGGGTGAAATCGATGAACAGCGCGTCGTCGTCCAGGAACAGCGAGACGGCGAGCGTGTCGACCGCACTGGCCAGGCCGTCGCGCATGGTGGTGTCCGAGCGTTCGCCCTCGATCGGAGCCAGCGCCGACATGCCCGCGGCCACCAGCGGGGTGCGCAGCAGGCCGACGCCGTCGTGCGCCGGGTCGGACAGGTGGCGCAGGCGCGGGGCCGGCGTGGTGACGGTCGGCCAGTCGGGACCGGTCAGCATCTCGGCGGCGCGTTCCGCGTCAGGCGCCCAGCCGTTCGCGCCGACGACGCCCGCCCAGCGCCCGTTCGGGCCGAAGCCGGGACCGCCGACCAGCACCGGCACCCCGACCCGGCGGGCCACCTCCACCATCGCCCGCGCGCCCGGCAGCGCGGTGGAGACCGTACAGCTCAGCACCACCGATCCGGCGCCCGAGTCGGGCACCACCCGGGCCAGTTCACCCGCACCCGTACCCGGTGGCAGCACCGTGGTGTCGATCCCGCGCAGCCGCAACAGCGCGGCCAGGATTCGGGACGCGAGCCCGTGCCAGTCGCCCTGCGCGCAGCACACCACGATCCGGGTCTGCGAGCGCGGACGCGGCGTCGCGTCCGCGACCAGGTGCACCACCCGCCCCGTGACGTGCGAGGCGGCGTGCTCGCGCGCCACCGTCCACTCGCCCGTCGCCCACCGCTCGCCCACCACCCGCAGCGCCGGGATCACCAGGCCCGTCAATACCTCCTCGCCCGGCACCCCCTTGCCCAGCAGGTTGCGGACCAGGTTCAGTGCCTCGACCTCGTCGGCTCGACCCAAGTGTGCGAGGAACAGGTCGAGTTCGTCGGAGACCACGTGCGTCATGCGCCGTCCGGATGCTCGTCGGGACCGGGACGACCCGGCTCGGCCAGGATCGGCAGCGCCTCGTGGTCGTCCCGATAGGGGATGTGAATGGCCAACAGCACCACGTCGTCGATCACCGGGGCGTCGCCGAGATGCGTCAACAGCCGCTGTTCCAGGCGCTCCACCAGCGCCTCCACCGGCATGCCCGCACACGAGGCCAGGTCGTGCCGCAACGCCTCCACCCCGTACGCCTCGC
Organism: Embleya australiensis; assembly: GCF_051903075.1. Lineage (NCBI taxonomy): Bacteria > Bacillati > Actinomycetota > Actinomycetes > Kitasatosporales > Streptomycetaceae > Embleya > Embleya australiensis. The sequence continues at coordinate 1,599,546 of NZ_CP182422.1, read as the reverse complement.
CGTCCGCGTCCCGCGCCTCGGTGACCCCGTCGCTGTACAGGAGCAGCGTCGACCCGGCCGGCAACGGCAGTTCCCGCTCGCCGAACACGGTGCCCGGGATGCCCGCCACCAGCGGATCGGTGAACGCCATCGCGGTCACCCGGCCCGCCGGGTCCATCCACAGCGGCGGCGGATGCCCGGCGCAGGTCAACCGCACCCGCGCGGAGCCGTCCGGATGCACCGAGCAGTCCCCGGTGATCGCGGTCAGCACCAACGAGGGATCGCCGAGGGTGAGTTCCGCGTCGAGCAGCGCCATCCGATGCGCGGGAGCGCAGCCCGCGCTCGCCGCCGTGCGCAGTATCAGCAGCGAGCGCGAGCTGAACATGCCCACGGGCGTGCCGCGTCCGCACACGTCGCCGACGGAGAACGCCCACGTGCCGTCGACCGGGGTGGGATGCACGGCGTAGAAGTCGCCGCCCAGACCATTGGTCAACGACACCGGGCGATACCGGGCGGCGATCCGCGCGCCGGGCACCTCGGGCAGCGGGCCCGGGACGAGGGCCCGGGCGAGCAGCAGGGTGCGCCGGTCCTGTTCGACGTACAGCCGCGAGGTGCGCAGTGCCACGCCCACCCGTTCGGCGTAGTCCACGGCGAGTGCGATCTCCTCCTCGGCGAACGGCTCCGAGGTCGCCGAGCGCACGAACGTCAGTACGGACGGCGCGTCGTCGTCGGTGGGCACCGGGACCACGAGCGCACACCGCGCGTCGACGGCGAGCAGGTCCGCGACCGCGTCGTCCGGTACCAGGCGGCCGAGCAGTTCGCGATCCATCAGCGGATGCAGCTCCTGCCGGCGGGTACGCAACACCCGGCCGACGCCCGCCGGGGCCGTCCACGCCGTGCCCAGACCGGTGGTCACCCGGGCGATCGGGGTGCCGGTGGCGGGCGCGTACGTGGTGCGCATCCGGCCGTCCTCCATGCTCGGCACGGACAGCGCCACCCAGTCGGCCAGTTCGGGTGCGGGCAGCGTGGTGACCAGGTCGGTCAGCCGGCGCGGGTGGGTGGTCGCGGACAACATCCGGCCCGCCTCGGCGAGGAAGACCTTGCGCCGCCGCTCGGCCAACAGCGCGTCCTCGCGCCGCCGTTCGGCCGTGGTGTCGCGGACGTACCAGGCGTAGTGTCCGTCGCTCAGAACCGCTCGCCGCCCCTGCACGCGCCGATCGTCGACCTCGCCGCGCCAGGTGGTCCCGGTCGCGGGCAGGGTCGGGAAGGCGGTGCCCACCGCACAGTCGGGCAACAGGCGCGCGGCCGCGGGGTTGACGTGGCACACGGTGCCCTCGGCGGTGAACACGATCACGCCGCTGTCGCTCTCGTCGAGCACCTCGGCCGGTGACCAGCCGGGCGGCGGCGTCTCGTCCGGGGCGTGCGGCGGCTCGAAGCCGTTGCTCCGCCGGGCGACGGCGGGCTCCTGCGTGTTGCTGCCCCGCTCGTCGCTCGAGGGGCGTGGTCCGGTCATGGCTACGGAATCCCTTGCGTCCGTGCGTTTCGAGCCGACTCGCACCGGCGCTCGCGCAACCTTCACGGTACGACCGCCGGGGCCGGCCGCGGGTGGCTTCCGACGGAATCACACCTATAGGGGAAGACGGTCCACGAGCGACCGATGCGGCGAGTAGGGTGCCGATGCGGTCCTGCGTTCCGGGATGGATGTGGGGGTTCGTCCCAGGACGCGCGCATCGTAGCGAGCGGTCGCGTGCCGCGCGACCGAACCGACACTCGACCGGGTGGAGTGGTCCCCATGAGCCTTGACGATCTCCCGCCGGACGACGTGGATCACACATCGTTCTCGGCGAGACCGTGCGTGGTGCGGACGGCCCTGGAGGCCGACCTCGGTGGCATCGTGTCCGTACACGGCGACATGGACATGACCGCGGCGCCGGCCTTCCGCCAGGCGGTGGACCGCCTCGTCGACGAGGGCGCGCGCAGCCTGCGGATCGACCTGTCGGGGGTGCCGTTCATCGACTCGTCCGGCCTGGGCAGCCTGGTCTACGGCTACCGCCGACTGCGCGACCGGGACGGGGACATCGTGGTGTGCGGTGTCGGGCCGCAGCCGGCGCGGGTGTTGCGAATCACCCATTTGGACCGGATCCTCAGCGTGGAACCGGCGGGTATCGTCCGGAACCGGTGAGCGCCGAACGCCGATTGCCGAACGCCGATTACCCCTTGCGGAACGCCGAGTGCCGATGCCGGGCCGACGAGTACACGCGTGCCCGCGCGTGTGGCCGCCGCCGACCGCCTCCGCGAGCCGAGCGGCCGATCCCGTCCCGCCCGTTGCACCGGCCCCGAACCGCCCCGCCCGTCCCGAACCGTCCCGCAGCGCAGTCCCCGCACCCGTCCCGCCAGGCGCGCTCCCGCGCCCGTCCCGCCCGGCGCAGTCCCCGCGCCCACCCGCCCCGAAGGGCGGACTCACCGGCCCAGGCCGGCCTCCAGCTCACCCGCCGTACGACTGCGGATCAGGTCGTTGACCGCCTCGCCCGGTCCGACCTGCTCGAACAGCGACGGCGGCCGGAAGGTGACGTACATCGTGCGCCGCCCGCCCACCCCGGCGGGCGGCGGCGACGCGTGCAGTACGTCGGCCACGTGCACCGTCACATCGCCCGGCTCGGTCGGCACCGCGACATAGGGCAGGTTCGCCGGCTTCTCCTGCGTCGGTTGCGGGCAGGTGCGCCCGTGCGAGCCGGGGATCGCCTCCAGGTAGCCGGTCTCGGCGGAGGAGCCGGTCAGTTGGATGCCGATCGCCACCGACGGGCACATGATGTGGTGGCCGCCGAGACCGCAGTCGGTGTGCCAGGGGATGTTGGCGAGGCCCTTGAGCCGACCCGCCGGCTTGAGCAGGACGGAGACCCCCTCCATCCGGTCCATGGACGCGGCGAGGTCGTCGTGCAGCAGACCGGCCAGCCGGACCAGGCGCGGATCGCGGGCCAACTCACCGATCGGCGCGGAGCGTTCGCTCGCATACACGATCCGGCACAGCACCGCCTCACCCGACTCGGTCTCCGCCCACCAGGACCGGTCGTCGTCCGGACGGGCCTCGGCGGCGAGCCGGTCCACCTCCGCGTTCAGGACGGCGATCTCGGCGGCGGAGAACACCCCGCGGATCCGCATCACCCCGGTCGCCTCGAAGTGTTCGGCGAGTTCCCGATCGGAGCGGTCGAGGGTGAGTTCGGCCGCCGGGTCCACCGGCGCGCCGTGCCGGTCGTACAGTTCCGGGCCCTGCGGCAGGTAGATCTCGATGCCCTGGTAGAGCGCCCGCAACGCCGGTTCCCAGCGGAACAGGTCGAGCACCGTGCCGTGTTCGGTGTGCACCTCGCCCGCGATGGCCAGCGCCGCGGCGGTGCGCAGCAGGGTGACCAGGTCGGTCCAGGCGTCGGGGGACAGCCGCACCACGCAGCCGGCGTCCGGGTCGATCCCCTCCACGACGCGCAGCCGGGAGTCGTCCGCGCGATAGGTCCACGCGCCGGTGCCGATCCGCAGTCCGAGCGGGTCGAGCCCGGGGAGGCCCGCCTCGGCCCGTTTGCCGTGTGCGCCGATGAGCAATCCGGGGACGATGTCCCGGTGGTAGGTTTCCGCGTCGATCCGGTCGTGCCCGAGCATCCTCGCGACCTCCTGCGCTGTACGTTGCCGCGCAGTATGCCGGGCCGGAGCGCTGTGTCACCAGAGCGTTGCGCGCTTTGCCCGAAGTCCGCGCGAGCGGGCCGCCGACAACCCACCCCCGGCGCCGACCTGTTGGGCGATCGCCTTACCACACGCGGTCGATGACGGTTCGTCAGCTATGTCGGCCGGATCGTTGACGGTTCGTCAGTTCTCCGGGGACGGCGCGTCTTCGCGGACCTGGGACACCTGCGGGTACGCGCGGCGCAGATGCGCGGCCACCGCGTCGGCCGCGGCGCGCGGGTCGCGGGCCACGATCGCGGCCAGGATGGCCCGGTGGTCCGCGCGCAACGCGCCCGTGTCCGGCCCCAGTTCGGCCACCGCGCGGCGCTGGTGTCGGCGTACGGTGTCGCGCAGCGCGCGCATGAACGTGGTCACCAGCGCGTTCCCCGACAACTCCGCGATCGTGGTGTGGAACTCGGTGTCCAGTTCGTTGAACCGCTCCGGGGACAGGTCCGGGTCGTCCATCGCGGCCACGATCGCGCGCAGCCGGTCCAGGTCGGCCTCGCCCGCGTGCCGCGCCGCGCCCTCGACCGCCCACGATTCGATCAGCAGCCGGGTCTCGACCACGTCGTCCACGGCGAAGTTGGCCAGCCCCAGGTGCAGCCCGAGGACGCCGGTCAGCGCCGGACCCGCCGAGCCGGCCAGGATCGCCCCCGCCTCCGGGCCGCTGCCGGGGTTGGCCACCAGCACGCCCATGGCCTCCAGGACCCGCATCGCCTCGCGCACCGAGGGGCGGCTGACCCCGAGCGCGGCGGCCAGCGCGCGCTCGCCCGGGAGCTTGTCGCCGGCCCGCAGTCGGCCGCTCGCGATCTGCTCCTCGATCTGCGCCACGACCTCCTCGAACGCGCGTACACGCTTGACCGGACGCCAGTCGGGGCCGTCTGTCACGGGGGCTCCTCGGATGCGGGCGTCGCGAATCGCGAATCGGGGGGTGTCTTGTGGCCAAGCATGCCATGCCCTTAGCGTGAGCACACCACAGTGTGGTCAGACCACATGATTCGACAGTCGCGAGGAGGCCGCACGCATGCGCGTCGGGCTGTTCATCACCTGCGTCAACGACACGCTCTACCCCCGCACGGGGCAGGCCGTCGTCCGCCTCCTGGAACGGCTCGGCTGCACCGTGGACTTCCCCACCGCGCAGACGTGCTGTGGACAGATGCACTGGAACACCGGCTACGGAAAACGGATCGAGCCGATGGTGGCCGGGTTCGCGGACACCTTCGCCGGCTACGACGCGGTGGTCACCCCGTCCGGGTCCTGCGGCGCGATGATCCGGGACAACCACCCGCGCGCCGCCGCCCGCGCGGCCGATCCGGGGTTGTCGGCCCGGGTCGCGGCGGTGGTTCCGAAGGTGTACGACCTCACCGAGTTCATCGTGGACGTGCTGGGCGTCACCGACGTCGGCGCCTACTTCCCGCACCGGGTCGTCTACCACCCCACCTGCCACTCCCGCCGCCTCCTGGGCCTGGGCGACCGGCCGACCGCGCTGCTCCGCGAAGTGCGGGGTCTGGAACTGGTCGACCTGCCGGGCGAGGAGGAGTGTTGCGGCTTCGGCGGCACCTTCGCGGTGAAGAACCCGGACGTGTCCACCGCGATGGGCGCCGACAAGGTGCGGCACGCGGCGGGGACGGGGGCGGAGGTGCTGTGCGCGGCGGACAACTCGTGCCTGATGCACATCGGTGGGCTGATGGATCGTCAGCGGACCGGCATGCGCGTGGTGCATCTGGCGGAGATTCTCGCCTCGACGGCGGGCTAGGGATTGTCTACCCGCCCGCTCCACCCGTTGCGCCGGCCGTATCGGCTGCGGTTTCAGGGCAGCGGTGTGGCCTTCATGGCCTGTGAGCCGAATTTCCTCGACCCGTTGATCGGAAAGCTTTGGTCATGACCTCATCGCCTACGTTTTTGGGTATGCCGCCGTTTCCCGAGGCTGCTCGATCTGCCGTTTCGAATCCTCAGCTTCGGCATAATCTGCGCAAGGCCACTCATACCATTCGGGATAAACGGGCCCATGTGGTCGGTGAGCTTTCCGACTGGGGTGAGCTTCGGGCCGCCGGGGCGGCGATCAAGGATCGGACATTGCGTCGGCTCGACGAGTACCTGGTCGCCGCCGAGGCGGCCGTCACCGCCGCCGGGGGCACCGTGCACTGGGCGGCGGACGCGGCGGAGGCGAATCGCATCGTCGCCGATCTGGTTCGGGCCACCGGGGAGACCGAGGTGGTCAAGGTCAAGTCGATGGTCACCCAGGAGATCGGGCTCAACGAGGCGTTGGCCGCCGAGGGCATTCGGGCCTACGAGACCGATCTGGCCGAGTTGATCGTGCAGTTGGGCGACGACCTGCCGTCGCACATCCTGGTGCCGGCCATCCACCGCAACCGGGCCGAGATCCGGGAGATCTTCGTCCGGGAGATGGCCGAGTGGGGGGTACCGGCGCCGCCCGGACTGACCGACGAGCCGGCCGCGCTGGCCGAGGCCGCGCGACGACACCTGCGGGAGCGCTTCCTGTCCGCGAAGGTCGCGGTGTCCGGCGCGAACTTCCTGGTCGCCGAGACCGGCACGCTGGTCGTGGTCGAGTCGGAGGGCAACGGGCGGATGTGTCTGACCCTGCCCGAGACGCTGATCTCCGTGGTCGGCATCGAGAAGGTGGTGCCGACCTGGGCCGACCTGGAGGTGTTCCTGCAACTCCTGCCCAGGAGTTCGACCGGGGAGCGGATGAACCCGTACACCTCGATGTGGACCGGCGTCACCCCCGGCGACGGCCCGCAGGACTTCCACCTGGTGCTGCTCGACAACGGCCGCACCGACGTGCTGGCCGACACCACCGGACGGCAGGCGTTGCGCTGCATCCGGTGTTCGGCCTGCCTGAACGTGTGTCCGGTGTACGAGCGCACCGGGGGACACGCGTACGGGTCGGTGTACCCGGGGCCGATCGGCGCGATCCTGGTGCCGCAACTGCGGGGCGTGGCCACCGGGAAGGTGGACCCGCAGACCGCGTCGTTGCCCTACGCGTCGTCGTTGTGCGGTGCCTGCTACGAGGTGTGCCCGGTCGCCATCGACATCCCCGAGGTGCTGGTGCACCTGCGCGAACAGGTGGTCGAGGGCGGCGGTCACCGGGCCGAGCGGGCGGCGATGCGGGCGGCCGAGTGGGTGCTCGACGACGCGAAGCGGCTGCGCACCGTACAGCGGGTCGCGGCCCGCTCGCGTCGGTTGTTGCCGCGCCGCGCGCCCGGGCCGGGTGCGGCCTGGTCGGACAGCCGGGCCCTGCCGGAGGTGCCGGCGCAGTCCTTCCGCGACTGGTGGGTGCGCGAACGCGGCGCGCCGCCGGCGGAGAAGAACCGGATCGAGGAGGACGACCGATGAGTTCGCGTGCAGCGATCCTGGCCCGGGTCCGCCGGGCGCTCGCCGACGTGCCGAGCGACGACGACTCCCCGGTCGTGCGCGACTACGCACGGGCGCATGTCACCGAAGGTGTGCTCGACCTGTTCGTCGAGCACCTGCGCGACTATCGGGCCGTGGTGCACGAGGTCGCCGAGGACGCCCTCCCGGACGCGGTCGCGGCGGCGGTCGAGCGGCGCGGGGCCCGCACCCTGGTGACCCCGGCGGGGCTGCCGGCGGCGTGGACGGTCGGGCTCGCCGAGGGGGTGTGCCTGGCGGACGGTTGGGCGTACGGGCAGTTGTACGACAATCGTATTAATAACAGGCCTCAGGTCGTCGAGCCCGCCGACATCCTGACCACGTCCGCCCTCGACACCGCCGACGGCGTACTCACCGCCGCCGCCGTCGGCATCGCCGAAACCGGCACGATCGTGCTCGACGCCGGGCCCGGCCAGGGCCGTCGGGCGTTGACCCTGGTGCCGGACTGGCACCTGTGCGTGATTCGCGCCGCCGACGTGGTCGCCTCGGTGCCGCGGGCGCTCGAACGACTCGACCCCGGTCGACCGCTGACCTGGATCTCCGGGCCGTCCGCGACCAGCGACATCGAGCTGAATCGGGTCGAGGGTGTGCACGGGCCGCGCACCCTCGAAGTCCTGGTCGTGCGGTGACGGGCCGCCGATCATTTACAGTCCATAGGCGTGGCACCTGATACGAACGCACTCGTCCGCTCGACCAAGAATCTGATGGAGATGGTCGACCTCCTCGGCAACACCAGCCCGCCGGAGGCGTACGACGCGATCGCCGAGCAGTTGGCGAACACGCGCCGGCTGCTCGGTCAGTTGACCGCGCCGGCGCCGACCACGCTGTGCAACGAGCATCCGCACGGCCCGGTCGACGAGGACGCGCGGGACAAGTGCCTGTTCTGCGAGAACCGGCGACGGCGCGGCCGGGCCCGGGACGCGGCCGACGCACGACCACGTTCGGCGCCGTGTCCCCGGCACCCCGAGCGCGGTCTGCTCGCGCTCGGCGAGACGTGTCCGCTGTGCGGTGGCCCCGAGGGCGCGTCGATGCCGCGTCAGGGCGTGCCGAGCGTGCGCGATCCGCGGCCGGCGCCGTTGGCCGGTGTCCGGGGCGTCGACATGCGGCTGACCGTGCTTACCCGGCAACTCGCCGGGATGGCGGGCGAACCGGGCCAGGACGCGCGCGGGGAGGCGTTGCTCGCCGCGGCGGTCGACGCGCTCAAGGGCGCCCAGGGGCTGATCCAGGCGGCCAACGCGTTCTCCGAGGGGCGCGGCGACGAGGGGTACAACACCGCCACCCGGGTCGCGCGCGGTCTGCGCGCCACGGCCGCCGAGGTGCTGGAGGACCTGTGAGCCGGGCGGGTCGCGGGGCGCGAGGGCACGGCAGGGGTCGGGGCGCGTAGGTCGCTCGGCCGCGCCGGTCGTCAGTCCTCGTAGGTCGAGGCGATCGGGTCGTGCCCGTTCCACACCACGAAGACCGACGAGGTCTGTCCGTGTCGGATGAAGTCGACCCGGATCCACCGGTCGCCCGGCCACACCTTGACCGCCCACCCCGAGTTCGGCGTCGCGGCGATCAGCGTCGCGATGGTCGGCTGGTAGCGGAACGACGCCCGCCCGCCGCGCACCTCGAAGCTCTGCACCGCCGCGGCCGGCTGCTCCCGCAACTGCGCGGGCGGCGGCGCCTGCGGAGCCTTCGTGGTCGGCGGGGTCGTGGTCGGCGGCGGCGGGGGCGGGGACGACGAGGTCGGCGGCGGGGTGCGGTTGACGGCCGAGATCAGGTCCGGCGCCTCGGAGGTCGGCGGCGCCGAGGGCGTGGGCGGCGATGTGGACACTGCGGGCGGCGGTACGTTCCCGGCCACCGGGCTCGGCGGCCGGGGCGGCTCGAACACGGTCTCGCGCAGCACGCTGCGCACCCCCCACCAGGAGAGCGCGACGGCGACCGCGGTCACCGCGAGCCACACCGAGATCGACGTGATGATTCTCCGCACGAGCCCTATCCTCCCGCCCCCGGCCCACCCCTCCCCGGCGGGGTGGGCCCGAGGTCGCGGGCCCCTCCCGGGCTGGACGGAGCCATCCGTACGGGTACGGTTCCGAACCATGGCACAGGTGCTCGTTGTCGAGGACGACCAATTCGTACGTTCGGCGCTGATCCGCTACCTCACCTCGTCCTCCCACGCGGTGCGCAGCGTGGGCACCGCCCTGGAGGCGCTGCGCGAGGTGGCCCAGTACTCGTTCGACGTGGTCATCCTGGATCTCGGCCTGCCGGATCTGGACGGATCCGAGGCATTGAAGATGTTGCGCGGCATATCCGACGTCCCGGTGATCATCGCGACCGCCCGGGACGACGAGGCGGAGGTGGTCCGGCTGCTCAACGCCGGCGCCGACGACTATGTGACGAAGCCGTTCTCCGGGGAGCATCTGGGTGCCCGGTTGTCGGCCGTGCTGCGCCGCGCGCGCGGCGGCAGCACACCCGAGGTGTTCACCACCGGCGGCCTGCGGATCGACACCCGACGCCGCGAGGCGCACCTGGACGGCCGCGAACTGGAGCTGACCCGGCGCGAGTTCGACCTGCTGGCGTTCCTGGCCGCGCGGGCCGGACGGGTGGTGCCGCGGCGGGAGATCCTGGCCGAGGTGTGGGGTCAGGCGTACGGGGACGACCAGACCATCGACGTGCACCTGTCGTGGTTGCGCCGCAAGCTCGGCGAGAAGGCGCGGGAGCCGAGGTATCTGCATACCGTGCGGGGTGTCGGGGTGAAGCTGGAGCCCCCGGCGTGAGACTGCGCTCGGGCGGGCGCGGGGCGACGGGGCGGCGCGGGGAGGGCCGCTCCGGTGGTCGGGCGGCGGGTGCGGCGGAGCGGGCCGGCGGGTCCGCCCGGGTTTCGGGGTCGGGCAGTCCGAGGTCGGAGCGCGGCCCGAGGCCGGCCCGGGCGCCGAGGGGGCTGCGCGGCACGTTGGTCCGGGTCTCGTTGGCGGTGACCACGATGGTGGCGCTGGCGTTCCTGATCCCGCTGGTGCTGGTGATCCGGGAGATCGCCGCGGACCGGACCTTCACCGATGCCGAGCGGCAGGCCGCCGCGTTGCAGCCGGCGTTGGTGATCACCACCGATCGGGCCGCGCTGGAGCCGGCGATCGCGAGTGTGCCGGCCGGTTCGGGCGGGCGGATCGCGATCCACCTGCCGGACGGGTCGGTGCTCGGGCGACCGCGGGCGAGCGAGCACAACGTGGCGGGCGCGCGCGAGTCGGCCCGCTCGTTCCGGGTTCGGGCGGGCGGCGGCTGGGCGCTGTTGCAGCCGGTGGTGCTGGATCAGGGGCGGATCACGGTGATCGAGGTGTACGTCCCGGACGGCGACCTCGACCACGGCGTGGGCACCGCGTGGCTGGTGCTGACGGGGGTGGCGGTGATCCTGGTCGGCGGTTCGGTCCTGGTCGCCGACCGGCTCGGCGCGCAGGTGGTGCGCTCGGCCCGGTCGTTGGCCGCCGCCGCGCGTTCGCTGGGTACGGGCGACCTGGAGGCGCGGATCGCCCCGCAGGGCCCCTCCGAACTCCAGGAGGCCGCCACGTCGTTCAACACGATGGCCGATCGGGTCGAGCAACTGCTGGCCAACGAGCGGGAGATGGCCGCCGACCTGTCGCATCGCCTGCGCACCCCGCTGACCGCGCTGCGGCTGAACGCGGCGGCGCTCGGCGACGATCCGGTGGCCGAGCAGACCCGGCACGCGGTGGCGCAACTGGAGCGCGAGGTGGACGAGTTGATCCGCGGCGCGCGCCGGTCCAGCGCGAGCATCGAACGGGTGGGCTGCGACGCGGCGGAGGTGGTGCGGGCCCGGATGGACTTCTGGTCCGCGCTGGCCGAGGACGAGGACCGCCCGTGGCAGCTGGCGGGCGCGGAGGCGCCGGTACGGGTCCCGGTGTCCCGGAGCGACCTGGCGGCCGGTCTGGACGCGATGTTGGGCAACGTGTTCCGGCACACCGAGGAGGGGGTGCCGTTCTCGGTCACACTGCACGCGGGCCGGGAATCGGTGATCCTGCTGGTCGCCGACGGCGGCCCCGGCATCGCCGACCCGGAGACCGCGCTGCGGCGCGGGCACGGCCAGGGCGGCGACGGCTCGACCGGCCTGGGCCTGGACATCGTGCGCCGGCTCGCGGAGGCCACCGGGGGAGAGGTCGGCCTGGGCCGCTCGGTGCTCGGCGGCGCGGAGGTGAGCGTGCGGCTGGGTGCGGGCCGTACGGAAGCAGTCACCCGGCGCAGTCGTCGAGCCGGCAAGAGTCGGCGCGGCCGGCGCCGGACCGGTGTCGGCTGAGTGTCCCGACGCGTTCCGCCGCTTGTCGGCGGCGCCGATCTTCTCACTCTGAGTCACTGGTCGTGTGCCCCCCGGAACCTCGGCGACGATTCACTCTTAAGAGGGCCTTAAACCCTCGTCCCGGGCCCAATCCGGTCGGGTCGACAGGTGTTCTTCGGCCACGGTTTTCACTAGCCTTCAGAACGACGGTCCATTCGGAACCAACGGGACTCCCCCCTTTCCGAGTGGGCCAGGCGCAGCCCAATCCCCCCCAGGGTCTGTAGCCGTTCGGGGATCTGATCCCCGGCCGTTCGTGTCCCCACCCCCACCCGGGGCACGACGGCACCGGCCCGAGAGCGTGAGCTCTCGGGCCGGCCTTCTTTGTGCGCCCGTCGGCGCCGATCGTGGAGTCCTGGGTCGCCGGACCCCACGACGGGGAGCCGATCGCCCTACAGCGCGCCGACGCCGTGCAGGAACGCCTTCGTCTTCTCCGGCTCGTACATGAACTCCTCGAACTCCGCCGGGTTGTCGAACGCGCTCATGATCGCGTCGCAGACGGCCGGGCAGTCGTTGCCCGCGCCCATCAGCATCTGCACGTGCTCCGGCGGGGCGCCGAGCAGGGCGGTGGAGAACTTCACCCCGTGCCGGGCGCGCTCCCAGAACGTGGCGAACAGCGACTCCATCCAGGCCGCGTCGAACGGCCGGTCCCCGTGCGCCACGATCGCGTTCAGGTACAGGTCGGCGGCCCGCGCGGCGTTGTTGGCGCCCTGGCCGCTGAGCGGGTCGTTGGTGACCAGCACGTCGCCGATGCCCAGGGCGACGCCGCCGGAGGGGAGTTGGGCGACCGGCTTGCGCACGACGGGGGAGAAGCCGCCGCTGAGCACGCACATCGGGTCGGTGAGTTCGGCCCGGCTGATCCGGTCGTGGTCCCACGGCGCGAACCGGCGGACCACGTCGCGCATCAGCGTCCAATAGGTTTGCGGGTCGCGCACACCGCCGAACACGTCCAGCGGTCCCCCGGGGATCGCCTCCAGCAGGATGATGTCGCACGGCCCGGACAGGGTCAGGCCCGGGAACATGATGATCTCGCCCGCCTCGGGGATGGCGTTGACGTGCAGCGCGTCGTGTCCCACCGCCGGCCTGGGCGTCGCGCCGTGGAAGTAGGCGACCGCCAACTGCCGCTGCGGGGTGGTGAATTCGGACTTCTCGTGGTCCCGGTCGAACATCGACACCAACTCGCCCTTGCCGGCGGCCACCACCACGAGGTCGTAGGCGCGGGTGAACCAGTCGATGTCGGACACCGCGACCGGGTGTACCACCAGGTTGCCGCCCCGGGCCACGAACAGCTCCATCCAGGCGGGCATCTTCATCCGCTGGTCCACCGACTGCGCGCCGCCCAGGTCGCCCAGCCAGTCCACCACGGGTGTGCCGTCCGGGCCGGGGATGGTGAAGCCCGCCCGGTCGATCGGCGGCACCCGGTCGGCCCACAGGTCCAGCCCGTGCGGCCGTTCGAGGGCGATCGTCGACGGCATCATGATCTGTGTCGAGGTCACCCGGCCCGCGCGTATCTCGTCGGGCGTGCGCTCGGTCATCACGGTCACGTCGTAGCCGTGGGCGAGCAATCCCAGGCCGAGCTGGAGCCCGGATTGGCCGGCACCGACGATGAGGATCCTGCGCATGGCTGAAGTCCCTTCCCCTGATCAAGTCGCATGCATCGTATGGCTCGCGCTGCGTGTTCACGGGGGCACCGACGGGAACTCGGGGGCCGCCGACCGGAGATCGGGCCGCGGGGGTCGGGGAGCGGGGGTGGGCCGCGAGGGCGGCGCGCTTCGGGCGTCGACGTCAGGGGTGCGGCGCCGTCCACCGCTCGCGGGTGCTCCAGCCGGAGTCCCGGTCCCGGTCGTCCCGGATCCGCACGCTCCAGTAGTACGTGGTGCCCGACTCGTAGCGGAACCCCGACGGCCGCACCCCGGCGTGCTGCGCGGAGTGCACGACCCCGCTGTCCCACACGTCCGGGTCGACGCCGCCGGCGAGCACCGTGTCCAGTGAGTCCGGATCGGCGGAGATGACCAGCCGGTAGGTGCGCTGCGCGCGGTCGTGGCCGAGGTCGCCGTAGCGGACCGCCCAGCCGATCCCGTCCGCCCCCGCCCGTGCCTCGTCCGACATCGCGACCACGGTCGGCGCGCGTCGGGACGCCGGCGATCCGGAGCGGGCCGCGTACCCGAGCAGGCTGCCCGCCAGTACCACACCGGTGACCAGCACCAGGCCCGTGAGCAGCACCGGACCCACCCGCCCCACGCGTCGTGCCGACCCCACGAGCACTCCCCGTCCCAGGCGGCGGATGATCACGTGACCCTAGACATGTGACACGCGTCACCGGAAGCCCCCGCGACCGGCGCGCGGAGCGCCGCCGCCGACGCGCGGGCGAGGTCGTATCCGGGTTGCGTCCGGGGCGGGGTCGGCGAGCAGGCAGGATAGACGGGTGACTCTCATCGATCTGCTCCCCGCCGAGGCCGACCCCGACGCCCTGTACGAAGCCTTCGCCGCGTACGCGGAAGAGCGCGGCCTCACCCTGTACCCCGCGCAGGACGAGGCGCTGATCGAGCTGGTCTCGGGCAACAACGTCATCCTGAACACGCCGACCGGCTCCGGGAAGAGTCTGGTCGCCGCCGGCGCGCACTTCGCCGCGCTGGCCCGCAAGGAGCGCAGCTTCTACACCGCGCCGATCAAGGCGCTGGTGTCGGAGAAGTTCTTCGACCTGGTGGCCCAGTTCGGCACCGAGAACGTCGGCATGATGACCGGCGACGCCTCGGTCAACGCCGGCGCGCCGATCATCTGCTGTACCGCCGAAGTGCTGGCCAACATCGCGCTGCGCGACGGCGCGGACGCGGACGTGGGCCTGGTGGTGATGGACGAGTTCCACTTCTACGGCGACCCGGACCGGGGCTGGGCCTGGCAGATCCCGCTGATCGAGCTGCCGAGGGCGCAGTTCCTGCTGATGTCGGCGACGCTCGGCGACATGGACCACTTCCAGGCCGACCTGAAGCGGCGGACCGGCCGGTCCACCACGATCGTCAAGTCGGCCACCCGCCCGGTGCCGCTCTACTTCTCCTACCGGGTCACCCCGCTGCACGAGACCATCGAGGAGTTGCTGACCACGCGTGAGGCGCCGGTGTACATCGTGCACTTCACCCAGGCGTCGGCGGTCGAGCGGGCCCAGTCGTTGATGAGCATCAACATGTGCACGCGCGCGGAGAAGGACCAGATCGCGTCCGTGATCGGCCGCTTCCGCTTCACCACCAAGTTCGGCCGCCAGCTCTCGCGCTGGGTGCGGCACGGGATCGGCGTGCACCACGCGGGCATGTTGCCCAAGTACCGCCGGCTGGTGGAGCGTCTCGCCCAGGCCGGGCTGCTCAAGGTGATCTGCGGCACCGACACCCTCGGTGTCGGGGTCAACGTGCCGATCCGCACGGTGTTGTTCACCGCGTTGTCGAAGTACGACGGCCAGCGGGTGCGCCGGCTGCGGGCGCGCGAGTTCCACCAGATCGCCGGGCGCGCCGGGCGGGCCGGGTTCGACACGGTGGGCAACGTGGTGGCGCAGGCCCCCGAGTACGAGATCGAGAACCTCAAGGCGCTGGCCAAGGCCGGTGACGACCCGAAGAAGCGCCGCAAGGTGGTCCGTAAGAAGGCCCCGGAGGGCTTCGTCGGCTGGAACGAGGAGACCTACACCAGGCTCCAGGAGGCCGAGCCGGAGCCGCTGGCGTCCCGCTTCCGGGTCACCCACGCGATGCTGCTCGCGGTGATCAACCGTCCGGGCAACGCGTTCGAGGCGATGCGGCACCTGCTGGTCGACAACGACGAGCCGCGCGCGCAGCAGTTGCGGCACATCCGGCAGGCGATCGCGATCTACCGTTCGCTGCTCGACGGCGGCGTGGTGGAAAAGCTCGACGCCCCGGACGAGGAGGGCCGCATGGTGCGGCTCACCGTGGACCTCCAGGCCGACTTCGCGCTCAACCAGCCGCTGTCCACCTTCGCGCTGGCCGCGTTCGACCTGCTCGACCCGGAGGCGCCGACCTACGCGCTCGACGTGCTCTCGGTGGTCGAGGCGACCCTGGACGACCCGCGGCAGATCCTGGCCGCGCAGTTGAACAAGGCCAAGGGCGAGGCGGTCGGGCAGATGAAGGCCGACGGCATCGAGTACGAGGAGCGGATGGAGCGGCTGGCCGACATCCAGTACCCGCGCCCGCTGGAGGAACTGCTCGAACACGCCTACGCGATCTACATGCGCAGCCACCCGTGGGTGGGCGACCACCCGCTGTCGCCGAAGTCGATCGTGCGCGACATGTTCGAGCGGGCGATGACGTTCGGCGACTACGTCGGCTGGTACGAACTCGCGCGCACCGAGGGCATCGTGCTGCGCTACCTGGCGAGCGCGTACAAGGCGCTGAACCAGACCGTGCCGGACGACGCCAAGAACGAGGACCTGCACGACATGATCGCGTGGCTGGGCGAACTCGTCCGCCAGGTCGACTCCAGCCTGCTCGACGAGTGGG
This sequence comes from Embleya australiensis, assembly GCF_051903075.1. NCBI lineage: Bacteria > Bacillati > Actinomycetota > Actinomycetes > Kitasatosporales > Streptomycetaceae > Embleya > Embleya australiensis. The sequence goes on along the minus strand of NZ_CP182422.1, from coordinate 1,583,634 downwards.
AGAAGCTGGCCAACCCGGACGCCACGCAGGAGGAGCTGGACGACATCGAGGGGCGGACCACGCCCGTCACCGCCAACGAGCGCGCGTTTCGGGTCCTGGTGCGCAACGCGCTCTTCCGGCGGGTGGAACTCGCGGCGCTGCGGCGCTACTTCCAGCTCGGTGAGTTGTCCGAGCAGGAGGGCGACACGGCGTGGGATTCGGAACGCTGGCAGGACGCGCTGGAGGACTACTGGGACGAGCACGACTCGATCGGCACCGGTCCCGACGCGCGCGGGCCCAAGCTGCTGCAGATCACCAAGGAGGACTCGGCATGGCGGGTCCGCCAGGTGTTCGACGACCCGGCGCAGGACCACGACTGGGGCATCACCGCCGAGGTGGACCTGACCGAGTCGGACGAGACCGGGCGCGCGGTGGTGCGGGTGGTGGCAGTGGACCGGATGTGAGGGGCGGCGGCCGGGATGGGACGCGCGGGGGCGCGGGTGATTGCGGTCGATCGTATGTGAGTTCGGGCAGACTGGGCCGATGACGAAGAAGCGGCTCGCCGTCGACGCACACGGCTCGATCCTGTCCCGGAACTCGCACAACTCGGTGTTGTCGATCGGGTCGGAGGGTTCGGTGCTCTCGATCGGCTCGGTGGGCTCGGTGTTGTCGATCGGCTCGGTCGGCTCCGCGCTGTCCTTCGGGTCGGTCGGCTCGGCCCTGTCGTGCGTGTCGATCGGCTCGTTTCTGGGCGTGGCCTCGGCGTTCTCGGCGCAGTCGGTGTGGTCGGCGTTCTCGTTCCAGTCGAGCGGCGGCCTGTTCGACGCCCACAACCGGCGCCGCGACGCCCGCGGGGCGGCGTTGCCGGTGGCGGTGGCCGTAGCCGCCCTGGTCACGACGGCGGCATTGGCCCGCAGGTCCCGCTGACGCCGCGTCCCGGGCCTATGCCCAGACGTCGGCCCAGGCCCGGGCCGAGGGGGCGATATCGGCCGCGCCCCGGACGCCGTCCGCCGCGTCCTCCTCCCATCGGCGCGCCTCGGCCCGGGTGAACGCGCGTACGCCCCGCGGCGTCGCCGTCCGCCATCCCGGTGTTCGGGCTGCCCAAGCCCGCGCCTGCGCGGGGGTGTGGCCGCCCGCCGACACCAGGCGCATGCCCCACAGGACGGGATCGATCCAGGCCGGCCCGAGCGCGGGCCAGGCCCAGTCGACGAGACGGGCCCGATCGCCGTCCACGAGGACGTTGCAGGCGGCCGGATCGGTGTGCATCAGGCACGCACCGGCCAGGAACGGCTCGTCCGCCGGATCGCACCAGTAACCCCAGCGATCCCACGCGGTCGGCAACGCCAACGCCGGTGTCGGGCAGCGCGCCACCTCGGCCAGGGCGTCCACCACCAGGGGCAGGTCCGGCGACCCGGGCGCGTAATCGGCGTGCCGGCCGCCGACGCCCTCGAACGCGAGCAGGTGCCACCCGGCGGCCGCCAGGCGCCACAACACGCGCGGCGCGCTCGCGGGCAGGAACGGGTTGATGCGCTCCTCCTGGGCGAGTTCATCGACGGGGGCCCAGGTCGGCCCCCACCAGCCTCCCGGATCCTGGTTCGCGTCGTCGGCGGCGGGCACGGGGTCGCGGCCACGCTGCCCCTTGACGAACACCGTGTGCCCGTCGGGCAGCGTCAACACCGCCGAGACACCACAGTTCGCCCCGGCCGGCGTGTCCGCCGCCGCGAACCCCGCGCCGAGCCGCCCCGCCACCGCGCTCCGCACCTCGACCGGAAGTCCGTGCCACGCGATGCGGTCGATGGTCACGTCACGACCCCGGCGGTGGCGGATGCTCCGGCGGCGCGGGCGGGTTCTTGTCCGGGGACACCGGACCGGGCGGGCGTCCCGGGTTGTTCGGGGTGGACGGTCCGCGCGGAGGCTTGCGCGTTTCACGCGTCATGCCCGGAGCCTAGACCGCCCGGCTGCCCGGCTGCCCGGCACAGAGAGTCGAACGACGACGTCCCGCCCGGCTCAGTGGACCCTGGTCGCGGCCTTGCGGAGTACACCGGGGACCAGGCGGCGGTGTACGGCGGACAGCGGAGGCCAGATCAGGCCGCCGAGGGTGCGGTCGTAGCGCAGGAAGGTCCCGAGTGAGACCCGCCCCTCGCTCGTGCGGACGACGAGGTTGGCGGTGAGGTTCGGGGACGCCGTCTCCAACCGGATCCAGTCCTCGCCGCGTTCGGCGACACGCCAGCCGGCCACCGTGTCCGGCGAGCGCCCATGGCTGAGCCGCAGGCCGAGCAGGCCGCGCCAGATCAGGCGCTCCCCGGTGTCGGGGACGTCGCCGAACATCGCCCGCGCCCACTGCTCGGGTGTGGCGTCGCCGGCCGCGTCCGTGGCGAGGGTGAACACGTCGACGTAGTCGAAGTCCGGGATCGAGGTGAGGGCGTGGAACGACGGGGGCATGTCCTTCCGTCCCACGACGGCGTCGACGGTGCCCGCCGGGCTGCCCCCTTCGGGGTTCGGGCGGCCGTACTCCCGCCAGGCGCGTTCCCATTGCCGGGTCAGCGCCGGGTAGACGACGAGATGGCGGAACGGCGCGATGGCGGCCATGTACAGCCGACCGAAGGTGCCGTTGGGCTTCACCAGGACCGCCATGCGCAACTCGTGGTCGCCGCTCGCGGTCGGCACCCATCCGAGGTGCATGATCGCGTGGACGGTCTTGTTCACCAACTCGCGGGCGCACTCGGTGTCCAGCTCGTACACGGGGGTGAGCGGCATCTCCTCGGACTCGAAGCCCGGGCTGTCGCGCAGGTCGGCGGGCAGGCGATCGCGCAGCGACGGAACCCGTGCCCCGATGCCGGCCTTCGGCTCGTCCCAGCCGAGCAGGGTGCCGATCTGCCGGCGCGCGGCGAACAGGAATCGGGCCGGCGCACTCTGCTTCGCGAGTCCGCCGGCCGCCCGCAGCGCGGCGAGCATGGTCGGGAAGTCGTCCGGCCCGGCGCCGGGTGTGCGGAACGACCACACGTCCTCCACCCGGAAGTCGCGGGTGAGTTCGTGGATGCGCCACGGCTGATCGGTGTACGCGGTGCGGGGGAGCTTCATGGGCAGAACCGCCTCGAATGCGCGATATACGGGTGCGTATAAAATGAGGCTAGCCGTTCTATACGGCTCCGTACATCGGCTTCGAAAGTGAAGTGGGGCACATGGTGGGAACACCGCGCACACCGCGGGACCGGTGGGTCGAGGAGGGCCTGCGCGCCTTGGCCGCCGGCGGTCCGGACGCGGTCCGTATCGAGGCGCTGGCCAAGCGGCTCGGCGTCACCAAGGGCGGGTTCTACGGCTACTTCGCCGACCGCGGCGCCCTGCTGGAGGCGATGCTGGAGACGTGGGAGCGGGAGAGCACCGACGAGGTGATCGACCGGGTCGAACGCGAGGGCGGCGACCCGAGGACCAAGATCCAGCGCGCGGGCGCGCTCACCTTCTCCAGCGACCGCCTGCTGCCCCTGGACCTGGCCATCCGCGACTGGGCCCGCCGCGACGAGGCGGTCGCGGAGCGGCTGCGACGCGTGGACGCCCGGCGCATGGCGCTGCTGCGCGAGATGATCGGCACGTTCTGCCCCGACCCGGACGAGGTCGAGGCGCGCAGCCTGATGGCCTTCGCGATGGCGATCGGCACCCACTTCCTGGACCTCGACCACGGCCCCCGAACCAAGGCCCAAGTCCGCGCCCACGCCGCCGACATCCTCCTAGACCGCCCGAGGCCGAAGCCGAAGCCCTGACGAGACGGACGGCCTCAGACGGGCCGGGTCATCGGCCCGGCCCGATACATCTCGGCGGCGGGCGCGGTGGCGGTCTTGTCGGCGAGTGCGCCGTAGTCGTATTCGACCATCCATTGCTCGCCGTCATGCCAGATGCGGGTGATGGTGCCGAGGTGGTGAAGCCCGTGGTCGAGCTTGCGCCACAGGTGCTCGCCGACGGACCAGGGGGGAGGTGAGGTGGACACGAGTTCTCCGTGAACACGAAACGGAACCGGTTCGGGGGTGGTGCGCTCGCGGTGCAGGATCATCCGCACGTAACCGGGCGAGAACCCGGCCGCGCGGGCGACGACTTCGACGGATATGCCGCCCCGGTACGCGTCGGCCACCGCGCCCCGAACCGCAGCCCCGGCGGCACGGCACCGCCGGCGGTGCGCGTCCTGCCGATGACGAGGCGCCGTCGCGGGGTCCGGCAACCACCCCTGAAGCCGCTCCCGCTCGCCAACGGCGGCGACCAGGCGCACGAGGGCGGCCGGCCGTGGGGTGGCGGCGGCACGGCCCTCCTCGCGGGCGCCATGGGGCATGGTTCAGCCGCCCGAGTTCGAGATCCGGCCGATCCCCGTGGGCGGCAGCGTCCGCATCAGGCGCATTCGGGCCTCGTGCACCAGCGCGGTCAATTCGGCGCGTGTCACGTCCAGTTCCGGGCGGCCGGGCAGCGCGATGCGGTGGGGGCGGGTCGAGTCGCCCGATTCGGCGACGCTCACCCGGACGACGATGTCGTTGCGCGGCGTCACGGTGTCACCGGCGGGAGTGCCGCGTTCGGACGGAGCGTGCGATCGGGCGTGGACAGGACCGGGTCGAGCCGCCTGATCGGCAAAACGGGCACGGTGCGCGCACACATGTGTCGGCTCATGGCATTCCTCGCGGTAACGGTGAACAGTCACGCAACCATGGACGAGGATGCACACGGCAACAGGGACAGATCGTCCCCCTACCTGAAAGGGGCAATCCGTCCCTGCTGTTCGTGCGCGTTCAGTCGATGACGCCCACGTTCTCCGCGAGTTGCACGACCTCGCTCCGGAGTGGGCCGCGTGTGGTCCGCCACAGTTCGGCGATCACACCCCGCGCCGCCGGAGTGAACCGCACCGCCTCCGGGCCGACCGTGACGGCGCGTTGCATCAGGTGCAGAGCCGCCGTGTGCTCACCTCGCTGGACGTGGCTGCGGGCGCTCTCCGTCCACAGTCGCGACTGGCGTTCCATCGACGGCATGGTTTCCGGATCGATGCGATCCGCGTACTCCAACGCCGTTCCCGCACGCCGCAAATCGGCCGCCACCGAGACCGCGTGGATGTCCACGTTCGTCCGCCCGAAGACCGTCCACGGATGCAGGTAGCCCGCCGGCAGGGACTTCGCCGTGGCATCGCCGCGCTGCCAATGCGCCCAGGCATCCCCGTCGTGGCCGGACTTCGCGTGCGTGATCGCGGCATGCAGCTGCAGCGCACCGTACAGGCCCCGCGCGTGCTCGCCGAGCTCGTCGAGGTGCGACCGCATTGCATCCGCCGCGTCGATCACCACCGCCAGCGCCTCGTCGCCGTCGGCCGTCTCGCGCAACGCGTTGCCGTAGCACCAGGCGGCCCCCGCGAGTGCCTCCGGGGTGTCGGCGTACTGCGCGGACGACATGCCGCGATCGGCCACCACCCACACCAGTTCGGCCGGTGCGATGTAGGCGATGTGCTGCTGTACGAGGTGGTAGATCGTGGCCAGGACCGCGTAAGCCTCGCGGCGCTCCGGCCCGTCGAGCACGCGGACCGCGACCTCGCCGTCGCCGATCAGATCCGGCAACAGTGCGCCGACCTCGCTTCGGTTGAACCGCGAGCCGTGCCACAGCCGCCAGGCGGCATCGACGCGCGCCCGGAGCGCCGCCACGTCCGGTGCCTCCGCAGGCCGAACGGCGGAGTGGTTGCGCTTCTTCACCGCCGCCCAGATGCCCGGGATCGACTCGTGGTGCAGGGCCGGTGACACGGGTTGCAACACCTCCCCGGCGCCGGTGCCGGTGAGGACTCCGAGATCCGTCAGCCCGAGAACGCATGCCAACCGCAGTATCAGTCTGTGGTCGCGCAGTTCACGCTCACCGGACTCGATCTTCTTGAGCCAGTCGGGTCCGCGACCACACAAACCCGCCAGGACCGGGCGGCTCATACCGCGCCGCCTCCGCAACCACTCGATCCGCTCGCCCATCGGCAGGTCAGCCGGCACGTCCATGAATACCCCCGGAGGTGGTGTGTGCACCTGCTGCCAAGGTACGCCGGAACGGCAAACAACCGTGACCTCACCGAACTCCTGGCTACGATCGGCCTCTGACGACATGGGGGTGGACATGGCACTCGCGCCGTTGACCGACGATCGAATCACCGCACTCCTCGCCGAAATCCCCGGCTGGCAGCGCGTCGGCGACGCGATCGAGCGGACCTTCACGCAGGCATATCACGAGACGTTGCACCTGGCGATGTACGTCGGTGCCAAGGCCCGCGAGATCGGCCACCACCCCGACATCCACATCCCCTGGCAGCGCATCCGCTTCTCCGTCACCACCCACGACGCCGGAAACAGGCTCACCGAGCGCGACTTCGAACTCGCCCGCTGGATCGACTCCATCGCCGAGGGCCACGGAGCGACCCCGAGCAACTGATCGCCGTCACCTCGACAGACCCCGCGCGGGCCGGGCGACAACTGAGGAGGACTGATTTCATGGACAAGCGCACACCCCTGGATGCCGTCGAAGGAGCCTCCCCATGAGTCGCAGTCGCCGTGAGATGGCGCGGACCCTGCGCCTGGCCCGGCGACTGAGGGGCAAGCGCGGTCGCAGGCGTGGCCGTCCCACGTTCATGTCCTGGCCGTCGATCGGATCCCTGCAAGTCCTCGAGTGGCGTCTGACCGAGCCGGGTCGTCCGGAGGCGCAACGGCTCCTGGAGCGCGTCATGGATGCGCTGTCCTGGAACATGAGCCTCGTCTACGGCGTCGACCTGGGACCACAAAGAGGGGCGATCTTCTTTTCCCAAGCCGCTCTGTACTTCGACGGACCCTCCGGCCTCGCCGTCACCTGCGGGCACCACGACCCGGCCCCGTCCGACCCACCCGAGAGTCCCGAATACGCGCGCTTGCACGCCGCTCTCGCCGCGCTCGAACGGCAGTGGCGCCACGAACTCCCGCCCTACCCCACACGCATCGTCCTTCGCGACGTCCGCAAGCGCCGCGAAGGGCAACTCCGAGCACTCTTCGACGCCTTCACCACCACCCACCCCGGCCTCACCGCCACTGTCCGCCGCTGAACTTCGCCGCCGCCGCGATCGACGCCCGCGACGGGTGGGCGACGGTCGAAACCTCCGCGTCGGCGCCGCGCAACGACCGGGTGCCGTGCCCGAAGGTGCCGGTGCGCGACCCGGACCCGCCATCGACGGCCGGCCGGATCCGCGGGGCGGCCTCGGGGTCGGGGCCGGGGTCAGTCCAGTTCCTCCGCCGGCTTCGGGGTCGGGTGCCAGGTCGGGCCGGGGGTGCGCTTGGTGCCGGCGAAGGCGGTCAGGTCGTAGGCGCTCTCGGCGTGTACGGCCAGGTCCAAGCCCTGTTGTTCGTGGTCGGCGTGGGCGCGGAAGCCGATGGTGCGGTCGATCACCTTGGCGATCGTGTACGTCACGCCGAAGGAGAACGCGGAGACCACCACGATCGCGACCAACTGCTTGCCGAGCAGCGCCGTGCCGCCGCCGTGCAGCAGGCCCGCCGGTCCGCCCGTGACGTCCTTCGCCGCGAACAGGCCGATCAGCAGCGTCCCGACCACGCCGCCGACGTAGTGCACGCCGACCACGTCCAGCGAGTCGTCGTAGCCGAAGCGGTGCTTCCAGCCGACCGCGAAGCTGCACAGGACGCCCGCCACGAGGCCGATCACCATCGCGCCCGGCAGGTCCACCACACCGCACGCCGGGGTGATCGCGACCAGGCCCGCGACCGCGCCGGAGGCCGCGCCGAGGGTGGTGGCGTGTCCGTCCCGGCGCTTTTCCACCGCGAGCCAGCCGATCAGAGCGGTACATCCGGCCGCCTGCGTGTTCACCAGCGCCTGCGCGGCCAGCCCGTTGGCGCCGAGCGCGGAGCCGCCGTTGAAGCCGAACCACCCGAACCACAGCAGCCCCGCGCCCAGCACCACCAGCGGCAGGTTGTGCGGCCGCATCGGATCCCGCTTGAAGCCGATCCGCGGGCCGAGCACCAGCGCTACCGCCATGCCCGCCGCGCCGCAGTTGATCTCCACCACCAGGCCGCCCGCGAAGTCGAGCGCGCCGAGCCGATGCGCGATCCAGCCGTCGGGGCCCCAGACCCAGTGCGCGAGCGGGACGTACACGCAGGTCACCCACACGGCGCAGAAGAGCACCCACGCCTTGAACCGGGTCCGGTCCGCGATCGCCCCCGAGATCAGCGCCACCGTCAGGATCGCGAAGGTCAGCTGGAAGGCCATGAACAGCAGTTCGGGCACCGTGCCGTGCAGGTCGGCGGGCTTGGTGCCGGCCATGAACACGCTGCCGAGGTCGCCGAGCAGACCGCCGCCCACGTCGCCGCCGAAGGCCAGGCTGTAGCCGAAGGCGATCCACACGACGGTCACCACCGCGATCGCCACGAAGCTCATCATCAGCATGTTCAGCACGCTCTTGGCCCGCACCATGCCGCCGTAGAAGATCGCCAGGGCGGGGGTCATCAGCAGCACGAGCGCGGTGGCCACAAGCAGCCACGCGGTGTCTCCGGCGTTCAGGGCGTCGGGGGCGACGGCGACGGTCATGCGGCTCCCTCATGGGCCTGATGGGGTTTCAGGTCAGGGTGCGCAGCGCGGGTTTCCTGGCGTATACCTCGGTGTTACGCGCGGGTTAAGTAACCGGCCGTGTGTTACGCGTGCATTGCCCGATGGTGAGCGGGCGTGCACGGGGTGAGCGTCCCGACATGCCGGTGAAACACGAATGGCCGACCCGGCTTCACTCCGGCGCCCGCCCGCCCGAGCGCCGCGTGACCAGCCGGGCCACCGCCCCCAGCCGCTCGCCGTAGTCGCCCACCCGACGGCCCGTCACGGCCTTCAGGCCGTTGAGCGTGAGGGCGACCGCGACCCGGCCGGCGGCGTCGAAGACCGGGGCGACCAGGGTCGAGATGTCGTAGACGGTGTCCGGGTCGACCGCGATCAGCTCGTACTCCTCCTCGCCGAGCGCCGCGACCAGTTCGGCCAGCCGGTCGCGCAGCAGCGGCGCCTCGCGGGGATGTTCGGCCATCCGCTCCAGCGTGTCGCCGATCCGGGTCCGGGTCGGGCTGTCCAGGGTGATCGAGTAGCCGCGCTCGCGGACCGCGCCGAGCGTGGCGGGCAGGTGGATTTGGGCCGTGCCGCGCACCCGCTCGTCGAGCCGGTCCAGCCAGGCGTCCACCTCCGCCGGCGTGGACCAGGCGTGGAAGACCTGCCCGAGCGGCGGCACCATGCGCAGCCGCTGCCCCACCCGGACGTCGGCGGACGCCAGTTGCGGCCGGCCCTCCACGGCCAGGATCACCACCTCGTCGCCGATCGCCACACTCGCCACCAGCTCGGTGTCGAACTCGCCCGCCAGCGCACGCAGTTCGGCCCGAGCCAGGTCCACCGCCCGGTTGCCGCGCAGCGCCGCGTCACCCAGCGCGATCGGCGCCGGCCCCAGCTCGTACGTCTTGCGGCGCGGATGCCGCACCAGGTAGCCGCCGTCCTCCAACGCCTGGAGCACGGAGAGCGCGGAGGCGAGGTTGATGCCGAGCGCGGTGTGCAGCTCGGACAGCGTGTACGCCTGCCCCGGGTGGGCGGCGAAGAAGTTCAGGATCTCCACCGCGCGACCGGCGGCGAGGGCGGGACGAACCATGAGGACGACTCTCCGACCCGGCGGGCATCTTGTGGCCGATACCTCGCGGGGCCACACTCGGCAACACGAAATACGGGATTCGGAAACACTTTTCAATATATCGAAAACTATCGCCCCTGAACCCCGACCCCGGGAGTCGCCCCATGAAGCTCGACGTGCTCTATGAAGTGGACGTGCCGCGCCCCTGGCCCGGCGAACACCCGCACGGCCAGCGGCGCGCCGAGCGGCGTGCCTACCGCGAGGCGGTGGAGCAGATCCGGCTGGCCGACCGCATGGGGTTCCACACCGTCTGGGCGGTCGAGCACCACTTCCGCGAGGGCCGCTCGCACATGCCGGCATCCGAGGTCTTCCTCGGCCACCTCGCCGGCCTCACCGAGCGCATCCGGATGGGCTTCGGCGTCACCCTCACCCCGTTCGGCTTCACCCCGCCGCAGCGGATCGCGGAGAAGGTGGCCACCGTGGACATCCTGTCCGGCGGCCGGGTGGAGTGGGGGACGGGACGCTCCACGCCGATGGAGCAGACCGCCTTCGGCGTGGACATCGCCCGCTCCCGCGACGACTGGCGGGAGGCGATCGAGATCGTCACCGGCATGTGGCGCGAGGAGTACTTCGAGTACGCGTCGGAGCGGTTCACCTTCCCGCGCCGGATGGTCACCCCCAAGCCGTTCCAGGACCCGCACCCGCCGTGCTGGATGGCCGCCACCTCGCAGGGCTCGGCGGAGATCGCCGGTCGGTACGGCCTGGGCATGTTGTCCTTCTCGATCATGCAGCCGCTGGAGACGATGGCCGCCCAGGTGGCCGCCTACCGCGCGGCGGCGGCCGACCCCACACCGCTGACGGACGTGACCACGAACAAGGTCGCCGCGTACACGCTCGTGCACACCACCGCCGGCAAGCGGGTGGATCGCCGGGTCTGGGACTCGGTCGCGTGGTGGTACAAGAACCTGGCCATGTTCACCCTGGAATGGGAACTGCCGCACCTGACCCCGGAGGAGCGGGACCGCACCTTCCCGCTCCTGAAGCCGCTGTTCGAGGGCGAGGTCCCGGTGGACACCTTCGACGCCGCCGACATGATCGTGATCGGCGACGTGGACACCTGCGTACGCAAGCTCAAGCGCTACGCGGACCTGGGCGTGGACGAACTGATCTGCTACGTCCAGTGGGGCTTCCTGGAGCACCGGGAGATCATGCGCACCCTCGAAATCCTCGGCAAAGAGGTCATTCCGGAACTGGAGAAATACCGACCAAACAAATAGTGGGCGGATGTGGTCGGTTGCTGATAGTTCTTGGCGCCGTGAGCACCTCCATATTCGTGTCGCGAGCGCGACGCATCATCCCCGCCGGTCTCGTCCTGGCCCTGGCCGTCGGCTGCGGCGGGTCCGGCGGCGGGTCCGAGCGCAAGGCCGAGTCCAAGGCCGAGTCCAAGACCCGGCCGCCGGCCACCGGCGCCCCCGCGCCCGCCGGAACCACCCCGCCGACGGCCACGCCGATCGGGGCGGACGACCCGGCGCTGAAGGAGTTCTACGGTCGGCAACTCGCCTGGGCCAAGTGCCCGGACGACAAGCTCACCAAGGCCGACGAGGGCATGCTCGAATGCGCGAAGCTGCGCGTGCCGCTGGACTACGCGAATCCCGCCGCCGAGACGATCGAGCTCCAGGCGTACCGCAGGAAGGCCACGGGAGAGCGGCTGGGGATCCTCGCGGTCGACCCCGGCGGCCCGGGGTCGGGGGTACAGGGCACGACGGCGACCTTCGCGCAACGCCCGGCGCTGGGCGAGCGCTACGACATCGTCGGGATCGACCCGCGCGGGACCGGCGGCAGCAACCCGGTGACCTGCGTCGACGACGCGGGCACGGACCGGTACAAGGGCCTCGACCCGACGCCGGACGATCCGGCCGAACTGGAGCGGATCACCGCCTACTTCAAGGAGTTCGCCGACGGCTGCACCGCGCGCAGCGGCAAGATGCTCGCGCACCTGGGCACCGAGGACGTGGTCCGCGATCTCGACGTGCTGCGCGGGGTGCTGGGCGAGGACAAGCTCAACTACTTCGGCTACTCCTACGGCACCTTCCTGGGCGCCGTGTACCTGGAGAAGTTCCCCACGCACAGCGGCCGGATGGTGCTGGACGCGCCGATGGACCCGGCCCTGGACCGGGTCGCGATGGCGCGCAGCCAGGCGCAGGGCTTCGAGCGGACCTTCCGGGCCTTCCTGACCGACTGCCTCAAGCAACCGGACTGCCCGCTCGCCAGCACCGCGGACGAGGCCACGAGCAAACTGGCCGATCGACTGCACCAGTTGGGCCGCACACCCCTGACGACCGCCCAGGGCCGTACGATCGGCGAGGGCGAGGTCGTCAACGCGATCTCCCAGGGCATCTACAGCGACCGGTTCTGGAAAGACCTGCGCGTCACACTGCGCGCCTACCTCGGCGACGACGCGGCCAAGGCCGCCGCGGAGACCGACCTGTGGCTCGGGCGGGACCGCAACGGCGCCTACCCCCGCGACCACACCGCGGCCAACCTCACCATCAACTGCGCCGACGGGCGGTCGTTGACCATCGCCGAGGCCGACCGACTGGCCCGTGAAGTGGCGGCCACGATGCCGATCACCGGACCCGGAACGGCCTGGTCGTTCGCCGCCGACTGCCGGCCCGCCGGGACCGACCGGGCCCGGCCGATCCAGGCGCCGGGCGCGCCGCCGGTGCTGGTGATCGGCTCCACCGGGGATCCGGCGACGCCGTACGAGCAGGCGCAGGCACTCACGCCGCAATTGCCGGGCGCGGTGCTGCTCACCCGTGAGGCCGACGGGCACGGGTCGTACAACAAGGGCAACACGTGCGTCGACGGCGCGGTGGAGACGTATCTGGTCAAGGGCGAACTGCCCGCCGCCGGCACCCGCTGCCGCTGATCGCGACCCGGCTCGGGGGGCGGGACGCCAATCACGATTGCGGCTCTCGCCGCCCTGCCCTGGCCGCGCGTTGTACGGTCCGTGAGTGACAGTCACATCACTCGCGACGTGGCCCGTCGACTACCCGAGCGACTACGCGGTGGTCGACGTGGAGACCACGGGGCTGCGGAGTTCGGATCGCATCGTTTCGGTGGCCGTGGAAGTCCTGGATCGACACGGCACCGTCACCGATCGCTGGTCGACGCTGGTGGACCCCGGGCGGGATCCGGGACCGGTGCACATTCACGGGCTGACGACCGAACGGCTGGCCGGGGCACCGACGTTCGACCGCGTTGCGGAGGATCTGGCCGAGTATCTGGCCGGGCGGGTATTCGTCGCGCACAACGCGCCGTTCGACTGGCAGATGTTGACGTCGGAGTATCGGCGGCTCGGCACGGCGTGGCCGATGGAGCGCCGGTTGTGCACGATGGCGCTCGCCCGGCATCTGGAACTGCCGGTCGGCGACTACCGGTTGGCCACCCTCGCCGAGTATTACCGGGTTCGCCAACTGCGGGCGCACGACGCGGTGGACGACGTGCGGGTGCTCTCCGAGATCTTCCGGTACGGCCTGCACGAGGCGGCCGGCGCGGGCCTGCCGCTGCCGCTGACCGCGCCCGGCGACGAACCGGGGCAGCGCCGCGCGGCGGTCGCGCGCGCTCGCAGCGCGGAACGCGGCGCACCGGCCAAGGCGCCGTGTCCGTGGGTGAATCCGGGTCGGCTCGACCTCGGCGTCGGGCTGGTCCAGGGGATGCGCGTGGTGTTCACCGGCGAGACCGACCGGCCGCGCGACGCGTTGGAACTGCGCGCGACCGAGGCCGGGTTGTACGTCACCGGCTCGGTCAGCGGCAAGACGTCGGTCCTGGTCACCAACGACCCGCGGAGCGGCAGCGGCAAGAACCGCCGGGCGGCGCAGGCGGGGACGCCGGTGATCGACGAGGCGACGTTCGTCGAGCTGGTGGGCCGGGTGCGGCCCGGGACGGCCCGGGTCGGGGTGGTGCCGGCGCCGCGCGGGGAGGGTGCGCCGGTGGTGGACGCGGCCGGCCCGGCCGGGGTGGTGGTCCCGGCGCGGGCCGACACCGGCGCCGCGCTCGACGCGGCCCGAGCCGTGGGCGTTCCTGCCGAGGTCGTCGCCGTGCCGGATCCGGCCCAGGCCGCCGGCGCGCCCGATTCGCCCCGCGCCGGCGCCCGTACCGCCGTGCGCCAGGTCCTGGTCCTCCAGGGTCGCGACGAGCACCTGGACGGCGGCCGGGTCCGGCAGCTCGTCCTGGAGTCCGGGGCCCGGCTTCGGATCAACCTCACCTCGACCGTGGACACCGTGGTGGTGCTGCCCGGCGCGGCGGCCGACCCCCGGATCGCCCGGGCCGAGGCGTTCGGGGCGGTCTGTCTGACCGAGGCCGAGTGGTCCGCGTCGGTGTCCGGGACCCCGGCGGCGCCCGCGACGTCCGGGCGGCCGGACACCGGCCATCTGCCGCGCGGGGGCACGGTCGAGCTGCCCGGCGGCGCCAACCCCGGCCGGTGGACGCTGAACGCCTCGTGGGCCTGGGACCGCCCCGACGAGGAGATCGACATCGTGGCCTTCCTCCTCGACGAGAACGAACGGGTACGCGGCGACGCCGACTTCGTCTTCTGGAACCAGCCGGCCGCGCCGCTGGACCTGGTCGTCCTCGACGCGTCGGGGCCGGCCGAGCAGACGGTCACGCTCGAACTGGACGTGCTGCCGCGTGACGTACGTCGCGTCGTGATCGCCGCCGCCGTCGACGGGACCAGTACGTTCGACGCGGTCGGGCCGATCGAATTGGACGTCGCGCCGTTCCAGGGCACCGCGTTCCGCCGCTCGGTGCTCGACGCCGCGACGGTGGAACGGGTGCTGCTGCTCGGCACGTTCTACCGTCTGGGCACGGGCTGGAAGTTCCGTACCGAGGGCCAGGGCTACGAATTCGACCTCGCGGGCCTGGCCGGCTCCTTCGGCGTGGACATCGCGTAGAACCGGTCCGAGTCATCGACATGACGACCGTCCGACCGGCCGGTAACCGGAGTGCGATTCGGTCGCCGGGCGGTGGAGTGGTTTGCTTGACCCGGCCGACAGCAATCGAGGGCAAGGAGTGGTCATGGCGCAGGTCAGGGCAACCGCACACACGACTGTGGCGGCGGAACCGGAGGCGGTTTTCGCGGCCGTCGCGGATTACGCGGACGTGCGACCCAAGCTGCTCACCGAGCACTTCTCGGAGTACGACGTGCGCGAGGGCGGCAAGGGCGCCGGTACGGTCGCGCACTGGCGGCTGCAGGCCACCAGCAAGCGTTCGCGCGACTGCCTGGTGACGGTCACCGAACCGGCGCCCCTCACGCTGGTGGAGACCGACGCCAACTCGTCGATGGTCACCACGTGGACCGTCTCGTCCGCCGGCGCGGGCAGCCGGGTCGAGGTCGTCACGGTGTGGAACGGGGCCGGTGGCATCGGGGGCTTCTTCGAGAAGACCTTCGCGCCGGCCGGGCTGAAGCGGATCTACGACGGAGTCCTGGCGAAGCTGCCCGACGCGCTCTGACGAGCCGTAACGGGTCACGCGCAACGGAAGAGGCCGCCGGCCCCACCGCGAGGTGGGTGCCGGCGGCCTCGGCGCGTTCGGGCCGGCCGGCGGGATCAGGTGAGCAGGGAGCCCGCGCCGATGCCGAGGGCGGCGGCGGAGACCAGGCCGAAGAAGCCGACCCAGAACGCGCCCGGTATCCGGGTCAGATCGGCGAGTTGGTCCGCGTCCGACCACGGCGCCCGGCCCCGGCTGCGCATCTGCTGCAACTCCAGGACCGGACGTACGCCGGACACCAGCAGGAACCACACCAGCAGATAGGCGAACGCCGCCTGGATCCGGGCGCCGGCCAGCCACGAGATGGCGAAGATCACGCCGCCGGTGACCAGCAGTACCAGTGCGCCGAACACGTTGCGTATCGCGATCAACATCAGCGCGAGCAGCACCAGCGCCACCCACAACACCATGGTTATGTGCGCGCCCGCGAGCAGCGCCGCCCCGCCCGCGCCCAGGATCGACGGGGTGATGTAGCCGGCCATCGCGGTGAACACCATGCCCAGGCCGGTGGGTTTGCCCACCGACACGGTCACCCCGGAGGTGTCCGAGTGCAGCCGGATCCCGGACAGCCGGCGCCCCATCAGCAGCGCCACCATCGCGTGCCCGCCCTCGTGGGCGATCGTCACCACCGTGCGCAGCGGTCGCCAGGTCGGGCGGTACAGCACCACCGCGACCGCGACCGCCCCCGTCACCAACGCGAGCCAACTCGGCGGATCCGGCTGGGTCCCGACCACCCGGTCCCACATGTCCTGCAACGACACCGTGTCGACGTTGCTCACGCCGCCCCTCTCGTCCTACGTCCCGACCGCTGCCCCCGCCGCGAACGCTACCGTCCGCCGCGCACCCCCGATCGCCCGCGCACCGTCCCGTGACGCGACTGTCGCCGACCCGGGGCACGCCCGGGCCGGGCGGTCAGCCGCCGGCGCCGGCCGCTTCGGTCGCGGTGGCGATCCGGCGGTCGGCGACCTCCACCCGGACCCCGCCGCCGAGCACGAGCCGATCACGCGGGGCGAGGATCACCTCGGCGTCCGCGGCCAGTGGCCGGCCCGGCTCGTACGTCGCGCCGTTCCAGCGCTCCACCTCGGTGCCGTTGGCGGAGCCGAGATCGATCGCGACCACGTGCTCGCCGGCCCGCCCCGACGCCAGGCGAAGGAGTACGTGCTGTCGGCTCACGTAGCGCACCGCCTCGCCGAACCGGTGCCCCCGACCGCCCAGGTCGTAGCCGTTGTCGATGCGTCCCCGGCCGAGCACGAGGGTGTCGCCCACCTCCAGCGGAAGCCGCTCGATCGACGCACCGCCGGCATGGTCGGCCACCGCCACCTCGCGCGTCACCCGCCGCGCCCCCGCCGCCCGGAGCGCGCTCGCGCAGCCCGGACAGATCGCCCGCCCGCCGTCGTCCACGCGCGGCCACACCGGCAGCCGCCCGCTCCAGGTACGCGCGTACACACACGACCCCTCGGCGCAGCGCCACCGCGTGCGCACGATCTCCGGATGCCGCGCCGGGTCGGGATAGCGGTCGTCGACGTCCTCGGTGCGGGCGACCGTCGTCTCGGGCCGGATCCCGGCGGGCACGAAGCGCACGACCCCGTCCGCCTCCCGCCGCCAGTGGTGGAACCGCTCGGGATGCGCCTTGATCCACGGGTGTCGGCGGCGAAAGTCGAGGTAACGATCCCCGCTGAGCACATGCAGCCCGCCGGCTTCGGCCCGCTCCAGGATCACCGTGTCCGCGACCGGCACCAGACTCGCCTCACCGAGCCCGACAAGCCGCCGCAACGCGTGCGCGTCGGCCGGGCTCAGGGTGTACAACAACGCCCGGTCGGCCACGAGCTCGACCCGCGCGTCGGCCCCGTGGCGGGCCCGCCAAGCCGCCTTGGCGGCATCGACCCGAGCCAGAACCGCGCCCTCCGCGCCGGCCGGTTCCCACTCCTCGGAGTGACACACATCGGCCACATCCACGATCGCGTCCCACATACCGTCCCCCTGCTCGAACCCTGCCCCATTCCTATCCGAAACCCGCCCACCCCGCCGCGCCACACGCCGCCGTACGCACACGGTCGGCGGCCGGCGGTTGGCCTCGCCGCTACTCGGTGATACTTTGTAGTGGTACTCGGTGCCACTCAGTACCGGGGGCAGTCGAGGAGAACGCGCGATGGATGACCTGACGGAGATGTTGAAGGGCACGCTCGAAGGTTGCGTGCTCGAAATCATCGATGGCGAGGAAACGTACGGCTACGCCATCACCCGCCGGCTGAACGAACTCGGCTTCGCCGACGTCGTCGAGGGGACGGTGTACACCATCCTGCTGCGACTGGAGCGCAACGGCCTGGTCCAGGTGACGAAACGACCGTCCGGGGTCGGTCCGCCGCGCAAGTTCTACGCGCTCAACGACGCCGGACGCGAGCAACTCGCGAGGTTCTGGGCGAAATGGCAGTACGTCTCATCACGCATCGACAAGCTCAAGGAGGGCGGCGGATGAACTTCCGGGAGAAGGTCACCGGCAGCGATCTCACCAGGGAATGGAAGGCGTTCGAGGCCCGGGCCGAGGCTTTGCCGGACGACCACCGGGCGGCGTGGGAACACATCAAGGCCAACCTCGTCCCCTACGGGGACTTCACCGGCCGCAACCTGACGCCGATCCTCGACGGCGCGCTGGGGCTGCTCGAGGAATCGGCGGCGGACGGGCAGGGCGCCCACGAGGTGCTCGGCGACGACATCCCGGGCTTTTGCGCGGCCCTGGCCGGCGGCGAAGGGGCTCGTACCTATCGCGACCGATGGCGCGAGCAGTTGAACAGGAACGTCGCACGGAAACTGAGCCGGCTGGGAGGCTGACGTGAGCATCCGGGACATCATCGAGGGCAAGAAGCAGTGGCGGGCGCACATGGCCAGGGTCAAGGCGCTCCCGCCGGATTACCGCATCGTCTACAAGGAAATGCAGACGTACCTGTTCAAGGTCGGCCCGCTCGACCTGCCCGACGGCCCCCTGCTCCCGGGAATCGTCGACTTCTTCGAGGAGGGCGCCGCCACGGGCAAGGGAGTCCTCGAACTCATCGGCAACGACGTCGCCGCGTTCTGCGACGACCTGATCAAGGACTCCCCAACCCGCGCGGACGCCCTCCAGGAGTCCATCGGCCGGGAATCCGCCCCGTCCGAGAAGTAGCCCATGACCCGGCCCGTCTGAGCATCCCCCGCCGAGGCGGTTCGGCCCGGCGAGGGAGGCAGTCCTGGGTCGACGTGCCGACGTGCTGTTCCGCGTCGTCAGGGCTGCAGGTACCAGAAGTGGTCGTTCCAGGGGCCGCAGCCCCAGGTGATGGACTTCGTGCCCGGGAGCGTGCTGCCGCCCTGTATGCCCATGCAGTTGTAGTTCGAAGCGACCTTGAGCTGAAACTTGTCGCCCTCGGGAACGAAGGCCCACAGCTGGGACTGGTAGTTGGAAGCAGACTGCTCGGTCTCGCAGAGGGCGAGGAAGTTCGGGTTACCGGCAGTGGCGCCGGCGGTGATGCACCAGGCGGGATTCTCCGGGTGGCGCAGGCGGAGCCACATGACCATGTACATGCCGACCTCTTCGACCTGCCACGTGGTGTGACCGGAACCGCAGTCGACTTGGACGACGTTGTCCCATACCACCGGCGCCCCTCGTTCGGGTCCCAGGCACAAGCCGGTGCCCTGGTTCCTGATCTTCAGGGTGTACGTCCCGGCGTCGGCCGGCGGCGCGGCGACTGCGAACAGTGTTGCCAGTGCGACGGCGACGATCCGTAGCCCGCGGAAGGGCTTCCTCATGGGCGTGTCCTTGCCTCGGTTGACGTTCTTCGGATGGGAGAGCGACCAAGGTTGTGCCATGCACGGACTGCCCCCACGATGGGGCCAGGGCAGGTTATTGGGAGCCCGCGAAACAATCAATCGTCTCGCAGGCCGGGTGGGCGGCGAGGCGGACGCGTTGCGCTTGGGTGGGCCGCCGGGCAGCCACCGCACCGACATGAGGGCCAACGGCAACCGGATTCGCAAAGCTCAGTAGCCTTTGCGTATCCCGTCCCCCCGTCCTCGCCGCCGCACTGCCCACGTATGAACGCGCCGATTGCGAGCGGCTCGCCGACGCGGGGATCGCCCTGTCCGACGGCCTGGCCATGCGCCTGCTCTACACCCCCGACGCGCAGGGACGAACCGATCCCCGCCCTCGACCGAGCACTGCGGGCACTCCTCACGCACCACTGAACCGGCCGCTGCACGCAGGAGGGCGGATACAACCGGGCTTTCGGGCGTCGCGACGTGGTTGCGAGGGCGGTTGGCGGACCCGAACCGGCTCCCGCACTGCGCGAACCGCCGGTCCGCACCGGCTGGAGTAACGTGCGCACGTGTCCTCGATCATGCCCGGCACCCTCGCGCTCTCCGCTCAATCCACCACCACGGCCGAACTGTTGGCCGAAGCTGCCGTGGGGCGTGGGATGGCGGTTGCCGTGCTTGCCGGGCCTCGGCCCGAGCTGCGGGGTGTTGCGGCCTACTACGGCGGGCCCCGGTTCGCCGACACCGTTGCCGCGTCGTTGGATGTGGCGCTTCTGGAGCCCGCGGACGGCTGGTTGACCGCGTTGCCGGAGCGGTGGACTCGGCGGGGGATCGCCGCGACGACGATGGGTGAGGCGCGGCGGTTGCGGGTGCCCGCGTTCGTGAAGCCGCCCAGTGACAAGTCGTTCGAGGCGGCCGTGTACACGGACGGCACCCGGCTGCCCGCCGGTGTTCCGGACGCCACGCCGGTGCTGGTCGCCGAGATCCGGACCTTCGTCGTCGAGTACCGGCTGTTCGTGCTGGACGGCGTCCCGCACACGGGTTCGCGCTATGCGACCTTCGGCCGGCTCGACCCGATGCCGCTGACCGACGATCCCAGGTCCGGGGAAGTGTTCGCCTTCGCCCGCGACCTGCTCGCCGAGCACGGCGCGGGGTTGCCGAGCGCGGTGGTCCTGGACGTCGGCCTGGCCGGCACCGCGGACAGCGCGGAGGAGCACTGGGTGGTGGTCGAGCCCAACATGGCCTGGTTCAGCAACATCTACGCCGCCGACCCGGCCCGCTGCCTGGACGTGATCGTGGCCGCGGCCGGCCCCCGCACCGCACTGCGCCCGACCGACACCCGCTTCGCCCGAGCACGACACGACACGCCGCGCGCACCCACCGGCTGAACCACCCCCACCTCCCTGCCGATTCGGTACCCGCGCGCCTACGCCCCACCGGAGGCGCAGCAGGCCCTCGGTGTATCGGCCTCGGCGGTCAGGTAGGCGTCGGCCAAGGTGGTGACGCAGGTCAGGTTCGTGCCCAGGCCGGGGCGGACGATCCAGGTCATCGACGAGCCCGGGTACGGGCGCGGCCCCGGGAGGGTGAGGCAGCCGCCGTGGCCCACGTAGTGGTAGCGGGTGCCCTCCGCCGGACCGACCGCGCCCTGCCATGCCTCCGCGCTGCCCGGTCCGACCAGGTACGCCCACTTGCCCGCGTGCTCCTCGGCGATCACCGTCCCCACGGGAGCGCCCGTCGCGACCAGTAGCGCCAGCACCGCCCGGCCCAGATCGGCCCGCATCACCACCGCGTCGAACAGCCGGCCGGTGTCCGCCGCGCGGCGTGCGCCCGGATTGGTCAGCCAGGTGTACCGCGTGTCGCGCGGATCGCGGGTGGCGGCACTTATCCACGCGATCCCGGCCTGATTGACGCCGGCGTCTTGCTCCCGCAGCACGATTCCTCGCCTCCCAAGGTTCGGGACACCGGCGCGGCCCCGGGCGCGACCGGACCCTCACGAGCCCCTCGGCGTGTGCTCGACGGGTCGCTGTAAGTAGCGTCCTCGGTACGGGCATCAAGTGCAAGTCAAACAAGTCACCCAACTTGCATCGTGTCGGATATGAGTAGCATGACGCCCACTCCTCGGGGCGAACTCCCGGAATCACCCAGAAAAGCCATGAATATCGCGCAAAGCCACAGGAGGAACCATGGGCGCCGAGCAGTACCCGACGGTGCGCAGGCGCGTCCTGGGTGCCAACCTGCGTCGGCTGCGCGAGGATTGCGCGCTGCTCCTGGAGGACGTGGCCGACGCCCTCTCCTGCCATCCCGCCAAGGTGAGCCGGATCGAGTCCGGCCGCAGCGGCATCCGGGCGCTCGACCTCAAGGCGCTGCTCGATCTGTACGAGGTGGCCGACCCGGCCGCGCGCGAGGGCTGGTTGGCGCTGGCGCGGGAGGGTCGGCGGCAGCGTTGGTGGCGCGACCTCGCCGACCGACTCCCGCAGGACTTCCTCGACCTGATCGGCCTGGAGGCCGAGGTCGCCTCCTGTCTGGGCTTCCAACCCAGCATCATCCCGGGGCTGTTCCAGACCGAGGCGTACGCGACCGCCGTCATCCGCGGCGGTACCGTGGGACCGCTCGACGAACAGTGCCGGACCCGGGTCCGGGTGCGGCTGGATCGGCAGCGCGTGCTGACCCGCGAAGAGCCCGCGCCGATGCGGGTGTTGATGGTCATCGGCGAGGCCGCGCTGCGCCAGGAGATAGGCGGCCGGGGGGTGTTGCGCGAGCAACTCCTGCGCTTGATCGAAATTGCCCAACTTTCGAACGTGACCGTGCAGGTACTACCCTTTTCGGCAGGCGCCTATCCGGGCGGCCCCACGCCGTTCTCGATCTACGGGTTCCCTCCCCCCTCGGGGATGGAAGTGGTTTCGCTGGAGAACTTCACCAGCCACGCCTACCTGGAAAGAGCCCAGGACACCGCTCACTACGGCAAGGTTTTCGCGGACTTGCGGGGAATCGCGCTGAGTCCCATCGAGTCCGAGGCCTTCATCGCGTCCAGTGCCAAGGAACTCGCAGGCCGATCGTCCTGCGCACCGACCACCTCGCGGTTCCCGAGCGAGCAGCCGCGTAGTCGAGTAACCGAGTAGGAAGAATGCCGATGCCTGAGAACTCACCCCGTTGGGTCAAGAGCAGCTACAGCATGCAGAACGGCGACTGCACCGAGATCCGTCCCCACCCGGACGGCCGCACCGACGTACGCGACAGCAAGGATCCGGCGATCGGGCCGCTGACCCTCGCCCAAAAGCCCTGGGCCGCGTTCGTCGCCGCACTGCGCACCGACGCCTGACCGCTCCACCCGCCCGACCGGCCCCGGCGAACGCCCGACCCCCCGATGGGCGTTCGCCGGGCCCGCCCCACCCCACCCGCCGCGACCCGCCCCCACGAAACGAACAATCGGTTAGAGCCCCGCCCCCTCGCCCGGTACGCTCCGGGGGCATGGTTCCCGCCTCTGGTTCCCCCCGCATGCCCGACAAGCCCACCCTCGACGGGCTGGAAGCGAAATGGTCGCGCGTCTGGGACGAGACGGGCGTATACCGCTTCGATCGCACCCGGACCCGCGACGAGGTCTACTCGATCGACACCCCGCCCCCGACCGTCAGCGGATCGCTGCACGTGGGCCACGTCTTCTCGTACACGCACACCGACGCCATCGCGCGCTACCGCCGCATGTGCGGGCGCGAGGTCTTCTACCCGATGGGCTGGGACGACAACGGCCTGCCCACCGAGCGGCGGGTGCAGAACCACTTCGGCGTGCGCTGCGACCCGGCGCTGCCGTACGACCCCGACTTCGTGCCGCCCGCGCAGCCGGCGAAGCGCCAGATCCCGGTCTCCCGACGCAACTTCATCGAACTGTGCGAGGAACTCACCCGGCAGGACGAGCGCGCGTTCGAGGAGTTGTGGCGACTCCTCGGGTTGTCCGTCGACTGGTCGATGACGTACCAGACCATCGACGCCGTCTCGCGCACCGCGTCGCAGCGGGCCTTCCTGCGCAACCTGGCGCGCGGCGAGGCGTATCCGGCCGAGGCGCCCACCCTGTGGGACGTCACCTTCCGCACCGCCGTCGCGCAGGCCGAACTGGAGGACCGGGAGCGGCCCGGCGCCTACCACCGCCTGACCTTCCGCGCCCCGACCGGCGACGCGCTGGAGATCGCCACCACCCGGCCGGAGTTGCTGCCGGCGTGTGTGGCCCTGGTCGCGCACCCCGACGACACCCGCTATACCCACCTGTTCGGCTCGTGCGCCCGCACCCCGCTGTTCGGCGTCGCCGTGCCGGTGTACGCCCATCCGCTGGCCGATCCGGAGAAGGGCTCCGGACTGGCCATGGTGTGCACGTTCGGCGACACCACCGACGTCACGTGGTGGCGCGAACTGCGCCTGGAGACCCGGCCCGTGCTCGACTGGGACGGCAGGTTCCGGGCCGAGCCGCCGGCCGGGATCGAACGGCTCGAGGGGATCGAGGCGTACGCCCGTCTCGCCGGCGCCACCGTGTTCACCGCGCGCGAGCGGATCGTGGCGATGTTGCGCGAGAGCGGCGACCTGGTCGGCGAGCCGGAGCCGATCACGCACGCGGTCAAGTTCTACGAGAAGGGCGACAAGCCGCTCGAGATCGTCACCACCCGGCAGTGGTACCTGCGCAACGGCGGACGCGACGCCGACCTGCGCGGCCGACTGCTGGCCCGGGGCGCCGAGTTGGCCTGGCATCCCGCGCACATGAAGGTCCGCTACGACAACTGGGTCGACGGCCTCAACGGCGACTGGCTGATCAGCCGGCAGCGCTTCTTCGGCGTGCCCGTGCCGCTGTGGTACCCGTTGGACGAGGCCGGCCTGCCGCTCCACGACAAGCCGCTGTCGCCCGCCGAGGCCGACCTGCCGATCGACCCGTACACCGACGTGCCGCCGGGATATACCGAGCAACAGCGCGGCGAGCCGGGCGGGTTCGTCGGCGACCCGGATGTGATGGACACCTGGGCGACATCCTCGCTGACCCCGCAGATCGCGGGCGGCTGGTGTCGGGACGAGGACCTGTTCGCCCGGGTCTTCCCGATGGACCTGCGGCCGCAGGCGCACGAGATCATCCGTACCTGGCTGTTCTCCTCCGTGGTGCGCGCCGACGCGGAGAACGACAGCCTGCCGTTCGCGCACGCGGCGATCTCCGGATGGATCCTGGACCCGGACCGCAAGAAGATGTCCAAGTCCAAGGGCAACGTGGTCACCCCGGTCGACCTGCTCGCGCAGCACGGCTCCGACGCGGTGCGCTACTGGGCGGCGAACGGCCGGCCCGGCGTGGACACCGCGTTCGACGTCGGGCAGATGAAGGTCGGCCGGCGGCTGGCGATCAAGCTGCTCAACGTGGGCCGCTTCGTGTTGTCGATCGGCGCGGCCGAGGCCCCCGAGGCGGTGACCGAACCGCTC
This sequence comes from Embleya australiensis, assembly GCF_051903075.1. Classification (NCBI taxonomy): domain Bacteria; kingdom Bacillati; phylum Actinomycetota; class Actinomycetes; order Kitasatosporales; family Streptomycetaceae; genus Embleya; species Embleya australiensis. Next base: position 1,559,270 of record NZ_CP182422.1, on the reverse strand, counting down.
GACCTGGCGCTGCTCGCCGAGTTGGCGGAGGTGGCCCGGGCGGCGGGGGAGGCGTTCGAGGACTACGACTACGCACGGGCGCTGGAGCGGACCGAGCGCTTCTTCTGGTACTTCTGCGACGACTACGTCGAGTTGGTCAAGGCCCGCGCGTACGGCGAGGCCGGCGCCGAGGCGGGCGCCGCCTCGGCCCGGGCCGCGCTGGCGGGCACACTGTCCGTGCTGACGCGGCTGCTCGCGCCGGTGTTGCCGTTCGCCACCGAAGAGGTGTGGTCCTGGTGGCAGGAGGGCTCGGTACACCGGGCGGCCTGGCCCGCCCCGGCCGCACCGCCGGCGGCCGACCGGGCCCTGCTCGGCGTCGCGTCCGGCCTGATCGCCGAGGTGCGCCGGGCCAAGTCCGCCGCCCAAGTGTCGATGCGCGCCGAGGTGGCCGCGCTGACCGTCACCGGCGACGCCGACGAACTGGCCCGGATCACCCCGATCGAGACCGACCTGCGCGCGGCCGGCCACATCGCCCGGATCGACCGGGTGCCGGGGAGCGGGCCGCTGACGGCGGAGGTCGTGCTCCAGTAGCACCAGGCCTCAGGTCGCATCCGGCCTCAAGTGGCACCCAACATTCATTGACTCGGCCAAGTACCCGTAGTACCCGTTGGCCATGACCACTCACCACCCCGACGACAGGTTCCACCCGCCGACCGACGACGACCCGTACTGGTCGGAGACCTCCTGGTTCACCTTCACCGTGCCGCACAAGCGGTTGTCCGGGCAGTTGTACCCGTTCTTCCGGGCGAACCAGGGGGTCGCGGCGGGCGGCGCGTACTTCTGGGACGACAGCGGACAGCACCCGCACGACGCGGTCTACGCCAAGAACTTCTGGCATCTGCCGATCCCCGACCAGGACCTGACCGACCTGCGCCTGCCGAACGGCTTCCGGGTGCGCTGCGTGGAGCCGCAGCGGGTGTACGAGGTCGGCTACGACGATCCCGACGGCGGCGACGAGATCCACGTCGACCTCACCTTCACCGGCCTGTTGCCGCCGCACTACCTGGGCGAGAAGCACCTCGACCAGCCCGGCCGCTACACGGGCACGGTGGTGCTGCGCGGCGAGGAGATCCCGGTCGACTCCTACGGCTTCCGGGACCGTTCGTGGGGTCCGCGATCCCAGTTCGGCCCCGGTCTGATGCAATCGCCCGCCCGGCGCGGCGGATACAGCTATGCGACCGCCTCCGAACACGACGCCTTCCACAGCATCACCATGGACTTCGGCCAGGGGTGCGTGTCGATCCACGGCTATCTGCTGCGCGACGGCACCTGGGCGAAGCTGGCCCGGGGCTGCCGCGAGGTGGTCGAGCGGGACGACGCCACCGGCTGGGCAACCCGGGTGGTACTGACCGGCGTCGACACGCTCGGTCGCGAACTGCGCGCCGAGGGGCGGCTGTACAACCGCCTCGGCTTCTTCCTGAACCCGAATCTGTTCACCGTCAACGGCCTCACCGAGTGGACCTTCGACGGCGTCACCGCGTGGGGCGAGGACCACGAGAACTTCTCCGCGGCCGAGATCCGCCGACACAGCCGGGACTGGCGCGCCCGCCGCTCGGCCGGGTGAGCGGCGGGGCGATCGGCCGGGTGACCGGCGGGCGAATCGTGTGCGGGTCGGCGGGTTCGTGTGACGTTGTCCACCCGACACGGGCTTGAGTTAGGCAAGCCTTACCTTTAAATTGCCGGATGAAGGAAGGCAAGGCTTGCCTGACTTCGCCGGCTCCGGGTCGGCCCACCCCGTGCACGAAAGGCCGCCGGATGCGTCTGCGCCGAACAAGCTTGAAGCTGGCCGCGGCCGTCCTCGCCATCACCGCGTTCGCCACGGCGTGCGGCGACGACGACCAGAAGTCCGACGCCAAGACCGCCAAGGGCGACCAGGCCGCCGCCGCGCTGCCCGCCACCGTGGACACCACGATGGGCAAGGTCACCGTCAAGGACGCGAGCCGCATCGTGCCGCTCGGCGGCGACATCGCGCAGACCGTCTACGCCCTCGGCCTGGCCTCGAACGTGGTCGGCGTGGACACCTCCGGCGCGGTCCTGCCGGAGAGCAAGGGCAAGCCCACCTTCGGCAATTCGCGCAGCCTCAGCCCGGAGGGCATCCTCGCCCAACGGCCCACCGTCGCGATCGGCAGCGCCTCGGTCGGCCCGCGCAGCGCGGTCGACCAGCTCAAGGCGGCCGGCGTACCGATCGTGCTGGTCCCGGACAGCGGCAAGCCCGAGGACGCGATCACCCGGATCACCACCATCGCCACCGCCCTCGGCGTGCCCGACAGGGGCAAGGTGCTGGCCGACCGCACCGCCGGCGAGATTGCCGGCGCCAGGGCCAAGGGCGCACAGGCCGCCGGCAAGCCGCGTGTGGCGTTCCTCTACATCCGCGGGCAGGCCAACCTGTACCAGATCGGCGGCAAGGGCCTGGGTCCCGACAGCATGATCAGCGCCGCCGGCGGCATCGACACCGGTACCGAACTGGGCGTACAGATGTCCGCCGCGCTCACCCCGGAAGCGATGGTCGCGGCCAAGCCCGACGTCATTCTCGTCTTCCAGAAGGGCCTCGAGTCGGTTGGCGGCATCGACGGCGTGCTCAAGCTGCCCGGCGTGGCGCAGACCCCGGCCGGCCAGAACCGCAAGGTCGTCGCGATGGACGACCTGGAACTGGGCGGCGGCGGCCCGACCGCGGGCGTCGCGCTGAACAAGCTCGTCGACCTCCTGCATGGCTAGGCCCGGTCCGATCCGCCGGATCGGGCCCGGGGCCGGCCGGCCCGAGGTCCACGCCCCCCGGGCGTCGGACGGGCCCGTCCCGCCCGTCCGACGCCCGAGGACCTACGACGCGAAGACCCAGGGGAGCCCGTGGCCACGGTGACGGAGCGTCAAGAACCCACGGGCGAGCCGAACCAACCCCCACCCGTGGTCGAACTCGGCACGCCCACCGCCCCGGTGCCGGCCGCGCCGCGCCGGCACGGCCGTTGGCTGATGCCCACCCTCGTACTGCTCCTGCTGGCCACGAGCATCGTCTCGGCCGGCATGGGCGCCTTCGAGATCCCCTCCGACCAGGTGCTCTACTCGGCGCTGCGCCACCTGGGCCTGGACGTCGGCCACGTGTCCGAGGCCAACGAGGCCGTGCTCTGGAACATCCGCTTCCCGCGCATCGTGCTCGGCATCATGGTCGGCGCCTGCCTGGGCTGCGCCGGAGCCGCGATGCAGGGCGTGTTCGGCAACCCGCTGGCCGAACCCGGCGTGATCGGGGTCTCCTCCGGCGCGGCGCTCGGCGCGGTCGGCGCGATCGTGCTGGGCGTGTCCACCTTCGGATCCTGGACGGTGACCGCGTTCGCCTTCATCGGCGGCCTGCTCACCACCCTCTTCGTCTACCTGCTCTCCCGCTCCGACGGCCGCACCGAAGTGGTCACCCTGGTGCTCACCGGCATCGCGATCAACGCCCTCGCGGGCGCCGCGATCGGCCTGTTCACCTTCGTCGCCGACGACGCCGAACTGCGCAGCATCACCTTCTGGAACCTGGGCAGCGTCGGCGGCGCGAGCTGGAAGATCATCGGCGCGCTGGCCCCCTTCGCGGCGATCGGCCTGCTGATCCTGCCCCGGTACGCCCGCGCGCTCGACATCATGGCCCTCGGCGAACGCGGCGCCCGGCACCTGGGCGTGGACACCGAACGGGTACGCGTCGTGGTGGTCGTGCTGAGCGCGACCCTGGTCGGCGCGGCCGTCGCCGCGGCCGGCGTGATCACCTTCGTCGGCCTGGTCGTACCGCACATCATCCGCCTGATCTCCGGCCCCCGACACCGACTGCTGCTGCCCGCGAGCGCGGTCCTGGGCGCGCTGGTCACCGTCGCCGCCGACCTGGCGGCGCGCACCGTCGCGATGCCCAAGGAGGTCCCGCTCGGCGTGCTCACCGCGCTGATCGGCGCCCCGTTCTTCCTGTGGTTGTTGCGCCGGACCCGTTCCCGGCAAGGAGGTTGGGCCTGATGAGACTGCTCGCCCGGAGCCGGTCGGCGATCGACCGGAGCACCCCCGAGATCGGCACGGTCGGCGTCGAGGCCGAGGACGTCACCTTCGCCGTCGGCGGTCGCAACCTGGTCGACGGCGTCTCGCTGACCGTGCGCCACGGCGAGATCGTCGCGGTCCTGGGACCCAACGGCGCCGGCAAGTCCACCCTGCTCGGCCTGCTCACCGGCGACCTGACCCCGCACCACGGCACGGTGCGCATCGCCGGCCGCCCGGTGCCCGACTACGCGCAGCGGGAACTGGCGCTGCGCCGAGGGGTGTTGCCGCAGAGTGTGACGCTGTCCTTCCCGTTCACCGTGGACGAGGTGGTCCGGATGGGCCGCGCGCCGCACGCGGGGCTGCCGAGCGAGGAGTCCGAGGACACGATCGTGGCCCGCTGCCTCGCGCAGACCGACGTGGCGCACCTGGCCGACCGGACCTACCCGTCGTTGTCCGGCGGCGAGCGGGCCCGGGTCTCGCTGGCCCGGGTGCTGGCGCAGGGCGCGCCCGTGCTGTTCCTCGACGAACCCACCGCCGCGCTCGACCTCAGGCACACCGAGGACGTCCTGCGCCTGGCCCGCACCCGGGCCCGGCTCGGCGACGCGGTGGTGATCGTGCTGCACGACCTCAACCTCGCCGCCGCCTACGCGGACCGGATCGCGCTGCTCGCGGGCGGACGGCTGGTCGCGTGCGGTGTGCCGGACGAGGTGTGCACCGCACCGGTGCTCTCCGACCTGTACGGCCACCCGGTCGAGGTGCTGCGCCGACCCGGCACGGACGAACTGCTGATCCTGCCGTCCCGCTGAGCGGCGCGACCGGGCGCCGTCCGCCGCAGGCGCCCGCGCCGCCGTCCGGTCAGGGGTGCAACGCCCGGTGCAGCGCGGCGAACGAGCCCGTCGCGCACTCCTCGCAGCGCGGGACCAGGTCCACGAAACTCATGAACCCGTGCACCATGTCGTCGAACGACTCGCACTCGACGGCGTTGCCCGCCGCCCGCAACCGCTCGGCGTAGTCGGCGCCTTCGTCGCGCAGCGGATCGTGACCCGCGATCACCACATGCGCGGGAGCCAGGCCGGACAGGTCCTCGATGGTGCCGATCCGGGCGTACGGACCGAGGTCGGCCGGCTTCCGGCCGCCGAAGTAGTGGCCGAGGAACCACGCGATCGAGGCCGCGGTGAGCAGCGGCGCGTCGGCGTTCTCGACCTGCGACGCGGTGCCCTCGATGCCGGTCGTCGGATACCACAGCATCTGCAACGCCGGTTGCGGAAGCCCGTGTTCGCGGGCCAGGAGGCACACGGTCGCGGACAGCGTGGCACCCGCGCTGTCCCCGGCGAGGGCGATCCGGGTGGGATCGGCGCCCAGTTCGCCGGCGTGATCCAGCAGCCACCGGTACGCGGCGAACGCGTCCTCGGTCGCGGCGGGGAAGGGGAATTCGGGGGCGAGCCGGTAATCCAGGGACACCACCACGCAGTTCGCGTGCCGGGCGATCCGCCGGGCCAACGCGTCGTGGCTGTCCAGGCCGCCGATCACGAAGCCGCCGCCGTGGAAGAACAGGGTCACCGGCAGCCCGGGCTCCTCCGACGGCCGGTACACCCGCGCCGGCCGCGCGTCGACGGCGCCGGGGACGGTGCGATCCTCGACCCGCGCCAACTCGGTCAGTACCGGCAGCAGCGCGACCCCGGCGTCGATGCCGGCCCGCGCGGTCGCCGCGTCCCCCACGAACAGGTCGTCCGGCAGGACCCCCAACAACTCCACCAACTGCGGATCGATGGTCACCGTGCCCCCTCCGTCGAGCCCCCATACCGGCCGGTACGGAATGTACGACGCATGCCCCGAAGGCGGAACCCACATCGGTACCGCACTCGGGCCGCCCGGCCCGGATCATGCCTCGGCCCGGGTCGACGCGTCGGCCCCCGTCGGCGGACGCCAGGCGAGCACCGGGTCCAGCGGGCGCAACGCCGCGTCCGGCGCGACCCGGCCGGCCACCCGCAGGAGCGTGTCGCGCACCGCGACCGCGCCGCGTCCGTGCCACTGCGCCATCGCCCCGATCCGACGCGACTTGCGGACCACCGCCGAGGTACGGGCCACCCGGCGCCGGCTGTATCCCGGCAGCGCGTCGACCACCCCGGCCGCGGTCGCCCCGGAGAGCACGTCGGCCAGCTCGATCGCGTCCTCCAGCGCCTGGTTGCCGCCCTGGCCCAGGTTCGGCGTCATCGCGTGCGCGGCGTCGCCGATCAGCACGACCCGCCCCCGGTGGTGGGCCGGCAGCGGTGTGGCCATCTCGTGCACGTCCAGATGCAGGATGCGCTCGGCCGGCGCGGCGGCGATCAGGTCGCCGACGGGTGCGTGGAAGTCCCGGTACAGCCGCAGCAGTTCGGCCCGTTCCCCGGCCGCGTCGCCGTGCGTGGTGCCGGCCGGCCGGTTCGCCGTCGCGTACCAGTACACCCGCCCGTCGGCCAGCGGCATCGCCCCGAAGACCAGTCCGCGTCCCCAGGTCTCGCCCGGTGTGATGTCCATGGCCGGGACGATCGCCCGCCACGTGGTGAACCCGGCGTAGCGCGGACCGGGGTGCTCGGGGAACACCGCCTGCCGGATCGGCGACCGGATCCCGTCGGCGGCGACCACCAGGTCGGCGGTCAGCGTCTCGTCCGCGGTGGTCACCGTCGCGCGCCGATCCGCGTCCCCCGGGGTCACCGTGAGCACGGTCGTCCCGGTCCGCAGCGCGTCGGACGGCAGCCCCGCGAGCAGCACCCGCATCAACTCGGCCCGCTCCGCGAGCACCATCGGCTCGCCGAACCGCGCGGTGAACGCCTCCCCGCTGGTCGGCGAGAGCACCCGCCCGTCCGGCCGGCGCAACGTCGCGGTGCCCCGGATCGCGGCCAGCGCGCGCAGCGGCACACCCGCGTCGATGGTGTCCAGGGCGCGCAGCCCGTTCGGCGCGATCGCGATCGCGGCGCCGATCGGCTCCAGCGTGGCGGAGCGCTCCAGGACGACCACGGACCACCCCTTCCGGTGCAGCGCGGTGGCGGCGGCGAGCCCGCCGGGGCCGGCGCCGACGACGATCGCTTCGGGCTTGGTGACGGACATGGTTTCCCCCGATGTCGGTGGGTGTCGACGGCGTCGACTGCCTGGTGCCCACTACAGGTGTAGAGGGCATGGCCACGACTCTACACCTGTAGTGGCCCGAATCTCTACACCTGTAGCGGGTCGATCTCTACAGCTGTAGCGAAATCGCTAGGCTGCACCCGTGACCACCGCCAAGCGCAGCCCCGACCGCCCCGACCGCCTCCTGCTGATCGGCGACACCGCGATCCGCCTGCTCGTCGAGCGCGGCATGCGCGGGCTGACCCATCGCGCCGTCGACGAGGCCGCCGGGCTGCCGGCCGGGTCCACCTCCTACTACGCGCGCACGCGCGTCGCGCTCCTGGAGGTGGCGTTGGCCCGGATGACCGTCCTGGAGGCAGGGGAGTTCGCCCCCGCGCTGGCCGCCGGCGACCTGCCGCCCGCGCTGCCGCGCGACGTGGACGGGGTCGCCGACATGGCCGCCACGATCGTGAGCGAGGCCATCCGTGAAGGGCGCGCGCAGAAGATCGCCCGCTACGAACTGGCCCTGGAGGCGACCCGGCGCCCCGAGTTGCGCGGGATGTACGACAGCGCAGGGGTCGCGTTCCGGGAGGCGGCCGTCGCGATGGTGGCCGCGCTCGGCTCGCCCGAACCCGCGCGGCACGGCCGATTCCTGGTCGCGTGGTGCGAGGGGGTGATGTTCGACGCGATCGCCGGCTCGGGTTGGGCCACACCCCCCTCCCGCGCCGACATCCGCACCGGAATCGCCGAACTGCTGGCCGGGATGCTCGGCGACACCGCCCGCCGGCACCGCCCGACAGCTCCACCCGAAAGCCCCAACGAGTGACATGAACGACTCGTGCGATCGTTCCCGGCCCCTTTGGTCAAAAGTCGTTTCATCCTGACTTAGTCTGTTCACTTGTGAGTCATGAGCACGTGCGCCAAAGGGGCGATAAGCACCAGCACCAGCACCAGCACCACCTGGTAGGGGAGTCGCACTACCTGCCGGAGTCCGATCTCCAGGACAAGGGGCTGAGCAGAAATTCCATCGGCCTGCTGGGCAGCGTGGTCGTCGCCATCTCCACGGTGGCGCCGGTGTACACGCTCACCGGCGCGCTCGGGCCCACGGTCAACCAGGTCGGCACCCACATGCCGGCGATCTTCCTGGTCGGCTTCGTGCCGATGTTGCTCGTCGCCTTCGCGTACCGCGAACTCAGCAAGGCCGTTCCGGACGCCGGCACGTCCTTCACCTGGACGGTCAAGGCGTTCGGCCCGCGCGTGGGTTGGATGTGCGGCTGGGGCCTGGTGATGGCCACCATCATCGTGCTGTCCAACCTGGCCGGCATCGGTACGTCGTTCTTCTACCTCGCGCTCGGCGAGGCGTTCGACAGCGACCGGATCCGCGACCTGGACGACAACAAGCTCGTCCACGTGCCCACCTGTCTGGCCTTCATCGCCATCGCCACCGCGATCAGCTACCGCGGCATGACGGTGACCAAGCGGGTCCAATACGTGCTCGTGGCGCTCCAACTCGCGGTGCTCGCCCTGTTCGTCGTGATGGCCATCGGCAAGGCCGGTGCGGGCGACGTGCCCACCTCGATCCCGTTCTCCTTCGACTGGTTCAACCCGTTCAGCATCGGCAGCTTCGCCGCGCTGACCGCGGGCCTGTCGTTGTCGATCTTCATGTATTGGGGTTGGGACACCGCGCTGAGCATCAACGAGGAGACCGCCGGCGGGCCCAAGGTGCCGGGTCGGGCCGCGATCATCTCGGTGTTGTGCATCGTGGTGGCCTATCTGATGACGGGCGTCGCCACGCTGATGTACGCGGGCACCGGGACCACGGGACTGGGCCTGAACAACGACGAGGACGACAACATCTTCGCGAAACTGGCCGATCCGGTCATGGGTTCGGGGCTCGGTGTGCTGATGTTCGTCGCGGTGCTGGCCAGTTCGGTGGCCAGCCTCCAGACCACCTTCATCCCGGTCGCCCGCACACTGCTGTCGATGAGCACCTACCAGGCGGTGCCCAAGGTGTTCTCGCGGGTGCATCCCCGGTACAGGACACCGGGGTTCGCCACCATCACCGCGGGTGTCGCGACCGGCGCGTTCTACACGGTCATGACGATCCTGTCGGAGAACGTGCTCACCGACACGATCTACGCGCTCGGCCTGATGATCTGCTTCTACTACTCGCTGACCGCGTTCTCCTGCGTGTGGTACTTCCGCAAGGACCTGTCCCGCAGCGTGCGCGAAGCGATGGTCAAGGGCGTCATGCCGGCCCTGGGCGGACTGATGCTGGGCGCGATCTTCGTCAAGACGCTGGTCGACGTGGCCGACCCGAACTACGGCGACGGCAACCGGGTCCTGGGCGTGGGCAGCGTGTTCATCATCGGCGTGGGCCTGCTGGTGCTGGGCGTGGTGCTGATGGAGATCCGCCGGATCGAGAGCCCGGCGTTCTTCCGGGGCGAGGTGCTCAAGCGGGACACGCCCGTCCTGGTGCCGGACGGGGACTGAGCGCACGCGGCGGACCAGGCACGACCGGCCCGCCGCCGGCCGGGTCGCTGGGGGACCCGGCCGGCGACGGAACGATTCAGCGGTTCTGGATGGCGTCCATGGCCACCGCGACGCAGATCGCCAGTCGGCGATCCATCGTCGGGTCGGGGAGCGAGACCAGGTACTGGTCGCGCAGCTTCATCTGCCGCTCGACGGTCAGCACCGGCCGGCCGCCCTCGTCGACGAAGTCGAAGTGGTAGGTCGGAGCCGGCAACCAGTCCCCGACCACCGGTATGAGACCCCACAGGCGGCGCAGGATCGCCCCGAAGAGGCTGCGCTCCTGCCCCGTCGCCCGGGGAGCGTCCGGACGCTCCAGGTGCCACGTGGAACGCAGCAGCGACTTCTTGAAGTCCTTGGCGAACATGCCGAGGTTGCTGCCCTCGACACCGGTCACGTCGTGCTGGGACCGGATGTCGAGTATCTGGCGCGCCTTGAACCGGGCGAGTTCGGTGGTCTTGGTGTCGTCCGTGTAGAGGATCACCTCTTCCTTGAGCTTGCCGCGCTTTTGCTGCGCGAAGGCGATCACCGGTCCGTGCTTGCCGTCCGGGCCGACCAGGTGCACCACGTATTGGTTCACGATCGGGCGGAAGTTCTGCCGGATGATCAGCTGTGTCTCGTTCTGGAACGGCATGGTCATGACGTGCGCGATCCCCCCGGGGATTCATTGGATTCGCAGGCACGGGGGCCTTGGGCCGCACAACCTACCGGTGTTCCCTCACGAGCGCTCGTACTCCTCGACCAGTAGGCGTTTGTACAGCTTCCCGGTCGGGTGGCGCGGGAGCGTGGGACGGAAGTCGACGGAGCGCGGGCACTTGAAGTGGGCCAGTCGGGCGCGGCAGTACGCGATCAGTTCCTCGGCCAACTCCGGTCCGGGCACGGCGCCTTCGGCCGGCTGGACGACCGCCTTGACCTGCTCGCCCAGGTCTGCGTCGGGCACGCCGAACACCGCGACGTCGGCGATCGCGGGGTGCAGGGCGAGCAGGTTCTCCACCTCCTGCGGGTAGATGTTCACCCCGCCGCTGATGATCAGGTGCGATTGACGATCCGTCAGGTACAGGAAACCGTCCGCGTCCAGGTGTCCGATGTCGCCGAGGGTGGTCCAGCCCCGGCCGCCGGGATCGCGGCCGGCCTCGGTCTTGGCCGGATCCTCGTGGTAGGAGAACCGCGGCCCGTCGGCGAAGTAGACCACGCCGTCCTCGCCCACCGGCAGTTCGCGGCCCTGCTCGTCGCACACGTGCGGCGTGCCCAGGATCGCCCGCCCCACCGTGCCGCGATGGGTCAGCCACTCCTCGGGCGTGCAGGCGACGTAGCCGTTGGCCTCTGTGCCCGCGTAGTACTCGCACAACACCGGCCCCCACCACTCCAGCATGCGTTCCTTGACCTCGGGCGGACACGGCGCCGACGCGTGCACCGCGTAGCGCAACGACGACAGGTCATGGCGATCGCGCACCTCGGCGGGCAGTTTGAGCATGCGCACGAACATGGTCGGCACCCACTGACTGTGCGTCACCCGGTATCGCTCGATCGCCGCGAGCGCGGCCTCGGCGTCGAAGCGCTCCAGCACCACCACGGTGTGCCCGCCCCGGAGGAACTGCATGCAGTAGCGCAGCGGGGCCGCGTGATACAGCGGCGCCGGGCACAGGTAGACGTCGCCGCCGGCGCCCGAGGTGTCCATCCCGTACAGCGCGCCGAGCAGCTGATAGAGCGTCACGGCCGGTCCGCTGCCCAGCGGATGGTCCTCGCGGCGGGGCAGCACGCCCTTGGGCCGGCCGGTGGTGCCGGAGGAGTAGAGCATGTCGGCGCCTTCGAGTTCGACGGCGATCGGCGTGCTCGGGTACGGCCGCACCGCCTCCTCGTACGCCTCGAACCCGGCTCTCGCGCCGTCGAGCATCAGCCAACGCTCGACCCGGGGCGCCCGTTCCCGGACGGCGCCCGCGAGTTCGCCGACGCCGGCCGAACAGACGAATACGCGGGCGCCGCAATTGTCGACCACGTAGGCGAGTTCGTCCGGGTGCAGGCGCACGCTCACCGGCGTGTAGATCAGTCCGGAGCGCTGTGCGGCCCAGGTGATCGCGAGATAGAGGGGATGGTTCTCCAGGGCGATGGCCAGATGGTCCCCGGGGCGCAGCCCCGCGTCGTACATCAGGTGGGCGAAACGATTGGATTCGGCGTCCAACTCGGCGTAGGTGACGACCCGGCCGGAGCCGGCCAGGATCACGGCGGGGCGGTCGGGGTGCGCGGCGGCGATGACACCGGGATGCATGGGCGATCCTCGTCTCGGTGCGGCGGTCCACCGCCCGGGCGGGCGACGGGCTGCTGAGCTTCCGTTCGGATGGCGCCGCAGAAGTCTCGCACCGTACGCAGCCGCGTTGAAGGACCGGCGGCCACCGCTCAATGCAGCGGGCGTCCGCCCGTGAAGGCCGGTCCGCGTACCTCGCCCTGCTGTGCGGTGGCCGCCGCGAGTTCGCGCCCCAGCCACTCGAACGCGGCGGGCAGCCCCCTGGCCCAGGTGCCGAAGTTGTGCCCGCCGGACGACTCGATCTGTACCTTCACCGTGTCCGTGGGCCGGAACTTGCGGGCGAACTCCCGGGCCTCGCGCACCGTCTTGCCCTCGCCCTTGGCCGCGAACAGATACATGCGCACCGGCGCCCGCCGAGGGTTGTCGATGGTGTACTGCGGGCTGTTGGCCCGGCGCAGCCCCTCGTCGCCCCTGTACAGATCGCCCGTGGTCATGTCGGTGATCGCCTTGAAGTAGCCGGACAGGCTGGCCGCCGCGGTGTAGCGGTCGGGGTGGCGCAGGGCCAGGTTCGCCGAGCAGAAGCCGCCGGTCGAGTAGCCGAGCAGCCCCCAGCCCGCCGGCGCGGGCGCGGTGCGGAAGTTGGCCGTTATCGCGTCGGGCACGTCCTGGCCGAGGTAGGTGTCGGCGCGGGCGCCGCCGGGCGCGTCCACACACTCGCTGTCGCGGCCCTCGATCGGGTTCTGCGCCGCGATCACCACGATCGCCGGCGGCATCCGCCCCGACTCCATCAGGCCGGCCAGCATCTGGTGCACCTTCATCCGGCGCAGCCAGGTGTCCGGGGTGCCGGGGAAACCCGAGGTCAGCTGGATCACCGGGAAGCGGGTCCGGGCGTTGTCCGGGGTGAAGTAGGCGGCCGGCAGGTAGACGAAGGTGTTCAGTTTGTAGCCGGTGCGCGGGCCCTGGATGCTGGTGTTGACCAGCACGCCGTGCTTGGGGTCGGCGCCGCGCCGCGGCGGATGCGGCCGGCGCGGCTGGTCGGTCAGCGGGGGTTTGGTGACCATGAACGGCAGGCCCTTGCCGTCGTCGTCGGAGAACGGCACGGCCGGCTTGGGATCGAGGTGCTTGACCTTCACCGTGGACACCGACACGTCCGGTACGGACGGCCCGTCGGCGATGTGCATCAGGTCCGACAGCGTCGAGTAGAAGTACATCTGGGCGTTGACCGCGGCCAGGATGGTGAAGGTCACCATGAGCTGGGTGAACAACAGCGTGCAGATCCGGCGGGTGCGCTGCAGCGTCGGGCGGTTCCAGAACCAGACGGTGGCGAAGGCGGTACCGGCGGTGGCGACCGCCATGCCTATGACGAACCACACACTCGTGATGTCCACGTCCCAGAAGGGCCGTCCCGCCAGCACTTGATCCAACGCTCCCACTGCCTTCTCCGCCGAGCCCGACCGGTGGCGCCGGTCCCGGACGACGCCCCGCACGGTCGCGCCGGGAGCGGTGCAGCCTCTGTCTATTTTGTGCCCGACGGGGTGCCGGCGCGTCGATCCCGGGTCCCGTGCCGAGTCATTCACAAGTCGCACGCGAGTGCGCCGACTCCTCCGGCCGCCGATCGGGGATCAGTACGAACGTGGCAATCCCAGTGTGTGCCGCGCCACATGATTGAGGATCATCTCCCGGCTCACCGGCGCGATCCGCAACGTGCGGGCCATCGCCCACAGGGGGATCAGCCCGTAGTCGCGGCTCATCCCGTTGCCGCCGTGGGTCTGGATCGCCGCGTCGACGGCGTGTACGGCCGCCTCGGCGGCGGCGTACTTGGCCATGTTGGCGGCCTCCCCCGCGGCCTTGACCCGCGCCTCGCCCGCGTCGTGCAACCGGGCCGCGCGGTAGGTCATCAGCGCGGCCAACTCGACCTCGATGGCGGCCTGGGCGAGCGGGTGGGCGATCGCCTGGTGGGTGCCGATCGGGCGATCCCACACCTCGCGGGTCCGGGCGTAGTCGGCCGCGCGGGCGAGGGCGTATCTCGCGATGCCCACGCCCAGTGCCGCCCCGGTCACCCGCTCGGGGTTGAGGCCGTGGAAGACCTGGCGCAGCCCGTCGCCCTCGGTGCCGATCAGCCGGTCGGCGGACAGCGGGACGTCGTCGAAGAAGAGGGTGAACTGGCGTTCCGGGGCCGCCCCTTCGACCGCCAGTGGGGTCGCGGTCAGCCTCGGGTCCGCGGTGTCGACCAGGAACAGCGAGAGCCGGCCGTGCCCGGATCCCGGGTCGGTGCCGGTGCGGGCCACCACGAGTACCGCGTCGGCCTCGTCGACTCCGGAGATGAACTGCTTGGTGCCACGCAGCAACCAACCGTCACCGTCGCGGCGGGCCGTGGTGGACAGTCGATGGGTGTTGGAACCGGCCTCCGGCTCGGTGATCGCGAACACGATCTTGCGGGTGCCGGCGGCCAGGCCCGGCAACCACGCGGCCTGTTGCCCGGCGGTGCCGAAGCGGGTCAGCACCTCGCCGGCGATCGCCCCGGACACCAGGAGCAGCAGCAGCGGGCAGCCGTGCGCGGCGACCTCCTCGCAGACGATGGTCAGCTCGACCAGGCCACCACCGCCGCCGCCGTACTCCTCGGGCAGGTTGACACCGATGTAGCCGTGCCGGCCCAATTCCCGCCACAGCTCGGTGGTGGGGCGGCGCTCGCGGCTGTGCTCGGCGAAGTAGCCGGGGCCGAATCCGTCGGTGATGGCGCCCACGGCGGCGCGCAGGGCCCGGTGTTCGTCGCTCTCGTCGATGCTCGGGTCGAAGCCTTCGTCGCGGGATTCGTCGTGGGTTTCGGCAAAGCGCATGGATCACCCGTCCAGCAGCGTCGTGGGGATGTCGGTGTGGCGGGACCGCACGTATTCGCCCAGGCCCTTGGCCTGCGGGTCGGGGCGGGTGGAGGAGCCGACGCCCTCGCCGAGCAGGCCGGTGATCACGAAGTTCACCGCGCGCAGGTTGTCGAACACGTGGCGTTCGATCGGCAGGTCGGCCGCCTCCGGCAGCAGCCCGCGCAGCCGATCGACGGTCAGATGTACGCGCAGCCAGCGATACGACGCGTCGTCGCGCGTCCACAAGCCGAGGTTGGCGTCGCCGCCCTTGTCGCCGGAGCGGGCGCCGCAGACCAGGCCGAGGGGGGCTCGGCGGGTGGGGGTCGGCGGGCGGGCGGGCCGAACCGGCGGGACGGGGCGTGGGGGAGGTATGGGGTCCGGGAAGCCGTGTGGCAGCGCGGCGGTCAACTCCGGCGGCGGGATCGGGCGGACGGTGCCGTCGGGGAGCACCACGGTGTGCGCGACCTCGCTCGCCGGGATCCACGCGGCGCGGAAGACGGCGTAGGCGGTCTCGGCCGTGGGCGGGGTGGTGGTGTGGAAGCCGGGGTAGCCGGCCAGGGCCAGTTCGACGACCGCGCCGGAGAAGGCGCGGCCGACCCGGGTGGGGTCCGGGTCCTTGACGGTGATCCGCAGGTGCGCGCCGGCCTGCTCGTTGGTCGGCGCGTCGGGGCGGTCGTAGCGGATCAGCCGCACGTCCACCTCGGCGAAGCGGTCCCGGCCGCCGAGCGCGTCGAACAACATGTGCTCGGCGTGCGCGGCCTTGGCCTCGATGTCCAGGCCGGTGAGCACCATCGTCATGGTGTTGCGGTAGCCGCCGAGTTCATTGACGCCGACCTTGAGGGTGGGCGGCGGCGGCAGGCCCCGGACGCCCTGGATCCGGACCCGGTCGGGGCCGGCCGGGCCGATCCGGATGGTGTCGAAGCAGGCCACCGCGTCGGGGTTGGCGTAGGCGGGGCCGCCGATCTCGTACAGGAGTTGGGCGGTGACCGTGCCGACCGAGACGGTGCCGCCGGTGCCGCGGTGTTTGGTGATCACCGACGAGCCGTCGGCGGCCACCTCGGCGATCGGGAAGCCGGGGCGGCGGGTGTCGAGGGCGAAGTCGGCGGTGCGGCCGGGGCGTTGCCGTCGGGGGGCGTCGCCGAGGAAGGGGTAGTTGCCGCCGGTGGCCTGTGGGCCGCACTCGATCACGTGGCCCGCGACGATCGCGCCGGCGATGCGGTCGTGGTCGGTGCGTCGCCAACCGTGCCACCACGCGGCGGGGCCGACCACCAGGGACGCGTCGGTCACGCGGGGGCAGACCACGATGTCGGCGCCCTCGGCCAGCGCCTCGGCGATGCCCCAGCCGCCGAGGTAGGCGTTGGCCGTCACGGTGCGCGGGCCGGCGTCGATCCGGTCCAGTACGTCGTCGCCGGTGATGTACGCGATCTTCGGGGCCAGGCCGAGGCGTTGCGCGCTCACGTGCAGTCGCTCCGCCAGGCCGGCGGGGTTGAGACCGCCCGCATTGGAGACCACCCGGATGCCCCGGTCCAGGCACGTGCCCATGACCTGTTCGAGCTGGGTCACGAAGGTGCGCGCGTAGCCGGCGCTCGGGTCCTTGGCGCGGGCCTTCCACAGGATGGACATGGTCAGTTCGGCCAGGTAGTCGCCGGTGAGCACGTCGATCGGGCCGCCCTCGACCATCTCGTGCGCGGCGGAGAGGCGATCGCCGTAGAAGCCGGAGCAGTTGGCGATCCGGATGGGGCGGCTGTCGGTCCGGCTCATCCGACCGCCTCCTCCGGTGATCCGGCGGGTGGGGCGGCAGGCTTCGTCGTGAGCCCCGACTCCGTCTCGGGATCCGCGGCGCGGACGACCGCCAACACCGCGCCGGCGTCGACCGCTTCGCCCGTGCCGACCGGCAGGTGGGACACCACGCCCGGGTACGGGGCGGTCACCTCGTGCTCCATCTTCATCGCCTCCACGGCCAGGACGAGCTGCCCGGCCGCCACCCGTTGGCCCTCGGTGACCGCGACCCGCACCACCGTGCCGGGCATCGGTGCGAGCAGTGACCCGGCCGGTTCGCTCTCGGCCGGCACCGGCTCGGGCAGGCGCGGGAGTTCGGTCAGCACGCTCGCGCCGAGCGGACTGTCCACGTACACCGTGTCGCCGACCCGGTGTACGTGCACGGTGCGGCGGACGCCGTCGGTGGTCAGGTCGACCCGATCGGCGTGCGCGGCGTGGATCACCAGGCCCGGCAGCGGTTTTCCGTCGATCGCGACGTGGTCCGGGAGGCGGTAGGACACGGTGGTCCGGGTGTCCGGGTCGGATGTGTAGGTCACCTGCTGGTCGGCGTCGCGGACATTGCGCCAGCCGCTCGGGATGCTCGTCAACACGCCTGCCCGGAAACGGCGTTCGGCCTGTCCGGCGAGCGCGGCGGCGGCGGCGTGCACGCGCGTCGCCGAGGGGTCGGCGGCACACAGGTCGGCGGCGGCATGCCGATCCAGGAAGCCGGTGTCCACGGCGCCGGCGGTGAACTCGGCCGAGCGCAGCACGCCGACGAGCAGATCGCGGTTGGTGCGTACGCCGTGCACCCGGGCTCGGGCCAACGCGCGGGCGAGCCTGCGACATGCCTCCTCGCGGGTCGGCGCGTACGCGATCACCTTGGCCAGGAGCGCGTCGTAGTGCGCGCCTATCCGACTGCCCGTCACCACCCCGGCGTCCACCCGGATTCCGTCCCGCTCGGACTCGGCGAGTTCGAATCGGTGCAGGATGCCGATCGAGGGGGCGTAGTCCCGGACCGGGTCCTCCGCGTACAGCCGGGCCTCGATCGCGTGCCCGGCGGAGTGCGCCTCCGCGGGCAGTGCGTGGCCCTGGGCCACCAGGAGTTGCAGGCGGACCAGATCCAGGCCCGTGGTCAGTTCGGTGACCGGATGCTCGACCTGGAGCCTGGTGTTCACCTCCAGGAGGTGGAAGGCGCCGGCGTGGTCGAGGACGAACTCGACGGTGCCCGCCCCGAGATAGCCGATCGCGCGACCGGCGGTGACCGCCGCCGCGCACAACTCGGCGCGCAATCCGGGGTCGATGCCCGGCGCGGGGCTCTCCTCGATCAGCTTCTGGTGTCGGCGCTGGATCGAGCAGTCCCGCTCGAACAGGGCGATCACCCGACCGTGCGTGTCGCCGAGGATCTGTACCTCGATGTGCCGTGGATCTACGACCAGTTGCTCCAGGAACACGGTGTCGTCGCCGAACGCGGCGGCGGCCTCGCGACGGGCGGCGGCGACGGCGGCGGGCAGGTCGCCCGGCTCGCTGACCACGCGCATGCCCCGACCGCCGCCGCCGAACGCGGCCTTGACGAGGAGGGGGAAGCCGATGCGGTAGGCCAGTTCGTCCACGGATTCGGGAGCGGATTCGGGAGCGGATTCGGGAGCCACGACGCCGCCCGGCAGGACCGGGACGCCGGCGCGGCCGAGGAGGTCCTTCGCGGCGAGTTTGTCGCCCATCGCGGCGATGGTCTCGGGGGTCGGACCGACGAAGAGCAGTCCCGCCTCGGCCGTTCGGCGGGCGAAGTCGGCGTTCTCGGACAGGAATCCGTAGCCGGGGTGGATCGTGTCGGCGCCGGTGGTCCGGGCCGCCTCGATCAGCAGGTCGCCGCGCAGGTAGGTGTCCGCGGCCGCCGCGCCCGGCAGCCGGACCGCCTCGTCCGCCGCCGCGACGTGCGGGGAGTCGGCGTCGGGATCGGCGTACACGGCGACGGTGTCGATCCCCATCGCGTGTGCGGTGCGGGCGATCCGGACCGCGATCTCGCCGCGGTTGGCGATCAACAGCCTGCGGATGAGCGGCATACGATCCCCTCGGTGTGCGGGTGGCCGGTGGGGGTGGTCGCGGGGGCGGGTGCGGGCCCCGGCGGAGGTCGGGCCTACATGCGGAAGACCCCGTAGCCGGTGGTACCCGCGACCGGGGCCGAATGTGCCGCGGACAGCGCGATGCCGAGCACGGTGCGGGTGTCGCGGGGGTCGATCACCCCGTCGTCGTAGAGCCGCGCGGTGACGAAGAAGGCGTGCGACTCGCGCTCGATCTGCGCCTCGATCGCGGCGCGCCGCAGTTCGTCCACGTCATCGTCGAAGGCGATCCCACGAGCGGCGGCGGCCTGGCGGCCGACGATGGACAACACGCCCGCCAGCTGCGCCGCGCCCATCACCGCGAGTTTGGCGGTCGGCCACGCGAACAGCAGGCGGGGATCGAAGGCACGCCCGGACATTCCGTAGTTGCCCGCGCCGAAGGACGCGCCGATGTTGAGGGTGAGGTGCGGGACGGTGGAGTTGGTCACCGCGTTGATCATCTTGGCGCCGTCCTTGACGATGCCGCCCTGTTCGTACGCGGTGCCGACCATGTAGCCGGTGGTGTTCTGGAGGAACAGCAGCGGGGTGTGCGAGCGGTTGGCGAGTTGGATGAACTCGGCGGCCTTCCTGGACTCCTCGCCGAACAGCACCCCGCGCGCGTTGGCCAGCACCCCGACCGGGAAGCCGTGCACCGAGGCCCAGCCGGTGACCAGGCTGGTGCCGTGCTCGGACTTGTACTCGTCGAACCGCGACCCGTCCACCACCCGGGCCAGCACCTCGCGCGGATCGAACGGGACGCGCAGGTCCGTCGGGACCAGGCCGAGCACCTCGTCGATGTCGTACAGCGGCTCGTCGGGCGGTCGGCTCGGACCCGGGCCGTGTTTGCGCCAGTTCAGGTCGGCCACGATGCGCCGCCCGATCCGCAGGCAGTCGTACTCGTCGACGGCGTAGTGGTCGGCGAGTCCGGACACGCGCGCGTGCATCGCGGCGCCGCCCAACTCCTCGTCGTCCGCCTCCTCGCCGGTGGCCATCCGGACCAGCGGCGGCCCGCCCAGGAAGACCTTGGCCTGGCCGGCCACCAGGACCGCGTGGTCGCACAGGCCCGGGATGTACGCGCCGCCGGCGGTCGAGTTGCCGAACACGAGGGCGATGGTGGGGATCCCGAGCGCGGACAGCTCGGTCAGGTCGTGGAAGACCCGGCCGCCGGGCACGAACAGCTCGGCCTGGGTGGGCAGATCGGCACCCCCGGACTCGACCAGGTTGACCACGGGGAGTCGATTGCGGCGGGCGATCTCCAGCGCGCGCAGGTTCTTGCGCAGGGAGTACGGATTGACCGAACCGCCGCGCACTGTCGGGTCGTTGGCGATCAGCACACACTCCACGCCGGAGACCGGACCGATACCGGTGACCACGCCGGCGCCCACGGTGAAGTCGGTGCCCCACGCGGCCAGGGAGGACAACTCCAGGAAGGGCGCGTCCCGGTCGAGCAGCAGCTCGATGCGCTGACGGGCGGTCAGGCGTCCGCGGGCCCGATGTCGTTCGACGTAGCGTTCGCCGCCGCCGGCCCGGGCCAGGTCCAGTTGCTCGTGCAGCGCCGCGAGGGCGGCCAGTTGTGCGGTGCGGTTGGCCCGGTAGGTGTCGGACCGGGGATCGAGACGGGAACGCAGAACGGGCACGACCTCGACTCCTCGCCTGTCGACGCGAAGGCAGCTTCCGGATGTTAACGGCCGGTCACTTGGCTACGGAAGGCCCGAGCGCAGCGGGGGAGTCGCGGACGCCGGCGCCGTACCCGGATCGGTCGGCGCACAACGACGCCGACGCGACCCCGATCGGGGGCCGCGCCGGCGGGTGGGATCAGCCGTGGTGCCCGTGGTGCCCCGCGTGCGGGTCGGCGGCCTGCTCCGGCGCGTGGGCGTGCGGTGCGGGCTTGCCCGCCTCGACGGTGAACTCGGCGGTGCGGACCACGCCGCCGTGTTGGAAGTCGAGGAAGAACCGGTACGTGCCGACGCTGGGCAGTTCGGTGTGGAACGCGATCTCCGGACCGGCCGGGGTGACCCCGTCGCCGGGCGCGCCGCCCGGGTGCACGTGCAGGTAGGCGAGATCGCCGTCGCGCAGCACGACCAGGTGGCCGAACGCGGCCAGGTAGGGCTCCAGGTCGGTGACGGGCAGGCCGTCCCGGGCCACGGAGAGGGTGATGTGCGCGCCCTGTCCGGCCGCGGGTTCGCCGGCGAGGGTGACCGTGTAGCCGTCGACCTCGGCGGTCGCGGCCGGGGCGGGCAGCGGCACGGGCCGGAAGTCGCCCGCGACGTGGATGTCGACGCCGAGGGTCAGCGGGGTGCCGGTGGCGGCCGGGGCGAAGTCGGTGAAGACCCGGTACGTGCCGGCCTCGTCGAGGGTCAGCTCCTGGGTCCAGACGCCGTCCTCGCCGAGGACCGGGTGTACGTGCCGGAAGCCGCTCAGGTCGCGGCGCACCACGATCAGGTGCAGGTCCTTGTCGTGCTGCGGGACGTACTCGCGCACCGGGGTGCCGGCGGGGCCGTCGATCCGGAACGCGAAGGTGCCGGCGGGCGCGGCGACGGGGACCAGGGTGTAGCCGTCGCGGGAGACCTGGAGACCCTCGGGGGTGGCGGGGGCGGCTGCGTGGTGGGCGTGGACGGTCATGACGGTCTCCCTGAGCGATGTGCGTGCTGTTCGAGGTGTTCGGTCTCTTCGTCGGCGGCCGGCGGCGTCGGCCACGAGGATGAAGTTATACCCCCTAGGGGTATCTGGCAAGATCATTTGTGCGGCTTCTCGAAACTTCTTCGCGGCGTGACGGCCGACGCCGGTGAGTCGGCCGGGCCGGAAAACGGGATTCGCATCGGGTGCGCGGTGTCGGATACTGCGGGCTCGGGGGGACGGTCACGGGGAAGCGAGGTCGGCGGGATGCGTACGTTGTTGATGGGGGTGGTCGGGTCGACCGCCTACGGGTTGGCCACCGAGAGCTCCGACGAGGACCTGCTCGGCGTCTTCCTCGCGGACTCGCGGGAGGTGCTGGGCCTGGACGGCGCGGCGGCGGCCGGCCGCTCGCGGGTGACCACCAAGCCCGACGTGACGATGCACGAACTGGGCAAGTACTGCTCGCTCGCGCTCAAGTGCAACCCGACGGTGACCGAGCTGTTGTGGCTTCCGGAGTATCGGGTCGAGACCGAGGCCGGTCGCCGACTCCGGGCCCTGCGGGGGAAGTTTCTGTCCACGGAGTACGTCCGGTCGGCCTACGGCGGTTATGCGCTCCAGCAGGCCAAACGCCTGCTCGGACGGCACGAGGCGGGCAAGGACGGCTTCTCCGCGGACACCGCCCGACGTACCGCCAAACACGGCCGACACTGTCTGCGCCTGCTGATCCAGGCCCAACGCCTGCTCGCCACCGGCGAGTTGATCCTGGACGTCGGCGCGCAGCGCGAGGACCTGTTCGCCGCGGGCCGGCTGGCCGTCGAGGACCCGCCGGCGTTCGCCGCGCGCTTCGAACACGAGAAGGCCGGCCTCGACGCCGTGGCCTCGGTGCTCCCCGACCGCCCGGACCGGGCGGCGATCAACACGCTGGTCGTGGAATTGCGGATGGCCGCCCTCACTCCCTGACCGAGGTCGAATACGCTCCGTGTGGGTAGGTATCGACACGGACCGGAACCTTCGAAGGGAGGCGCGATCATGGCGCAGGAATACGATCCTCCGCGAAAGAGCAGGCCGCCCCGGAAGGATTGGAAGAACTCCTTCGAACACTGGGACGCCACGCCGCACGACTGGCACGCGGAGGGTCCGGACCTGTTCCAGTGCGGGGAGTGCGGCTTTCGCTCCTCCGCCGTCCCGGTACGACCGACGCGATAGCGGCCGGCGCGGCGGCGAGCCTCGGGCGCCGAGTCTCGGCCCCGAGCACATCCGCGTCCGGACGGGGGCACCCGGGGACTCTTGCGGTATGGCTCAAATGTGTTGACCTTTGTGCTGATCACCTTGGTACGGTCCGGCCGTGTTCACACTTGCCGAACCTCCGCTCTTCGCCCGCCTCCGCGATGCCCGCTCGGTGCTGATCGCCGGGGCGGGCGGTGGATTCGACGTGTTCGCCGGGCTGCCGCTCGGCATCGCGTTGACGGATCTGGGCAAGCGGGTGCACTTCGCCAATCTGTCGTTCGTGACGGTGGATCACCTGCCGTCCTCGGTACGGGTGATGCCGGGCCTGGCGGCGGTGCGGGCGGATACCCCCGGGAACGACGACTACTTCCCGGAGCGGGCGCTGGCGATGTGGTTGTCGCGCAACGGCTTTCCGGACACGGTGTACGCCTTCGCGAAGACCGGGGCGAAGCCGCTGCGGGCGCTGTACCGGCGCCTGGTCCACGACTTGGACATCGACGCGATCGTGTTGGTCGACGGCGGGACCGACATCCTGATGCGCGGC
This sequence comes from Embleya australiensis, assembly GCF_051903075.1. NCBI lineage: Bacteria > Bacillati > Actinomycetota > Actinomycetes > Kitasatosporales > Streptomycetaceae > Embleya > Embleya australiensis. Next base: position 1,536,287 of record NZ_CP182422.1, on the reverse strand, counting down.
GACGAGGCGTCTCTCGGCACGCCGGAGGAGGACATGACCAGCCTGGCGGCGGTGGCCGGGGTGGACGTATCGGTCCGGCTGGTGGCCTCGCTCGGGTTCGGGATCGACGCCTACCACGGGATCTGCCACGCACAGGTGTTGGAGAACCTGGCCGCGCTCAGCCGGTCGGGCCACTATCTCGGCGCGTTGTCCATCCCGCGCGAATCGCGGGAGGGCACGCTGTTCCTGGACGCGGTGGCCTACGCGAATCGGGTCACCCCGCGCCGCCCGAGCATCGTGCAGGGTTCGGTGGGCGCGGCGCTGACCGGCCGGTTCGGCGACGCGCACTTCACCGAACGCACCGGGAACAGCGAGCTGTTCATCAATCCGCTGATGAGCGTGTACTTCACCGTCGACCTGGTCGGTCTGGCCGAACGCTCGCTCTATCTCGACCGGTTGGAGAGCACCCGCAACATCTGGGAGGTCGCGTCGCGCATAGCGGAGTTCCGCGACGAGTTGCCGTCGACCCGGCCCCGGCAGGCGATCCCGCACTGAGGCCGGCCGGTCGTCAGGTCTCGCGCAGCGGGCGGTAGTCGTCCGGGCCCAGGCCGAACGTCCAGGCCACGCCCTCGCGGGCGGTCTCGGTGTCCGGCGGCACCCGCAACCAGTAGGTGCGGACGCTGCCGTCGGGCTCGGGGGTGGAGTTCAGCACCTCGACCATCACGATCGGTTCGTCGTCGTCGAGATCGATCTCCCACAACACGCCGGTCTCGTCCCGATCGAGCGGCTGCGCGCCCACCTCGCGCAGGTAGCGGTCGTAGCCGTAGATCTCCAGCATCACCCGGCGCAGTTCGGCGTTGTGTTCGGTCCGGATGGCCCGTGCGGTCAGCCGGCTGCCACCGGGACCCAGGCCACCGACGAAGTCGGCCGGTACGGGCATCCCGCGCCACGCGTGCAGCGCGAAGCCGTCGGCGTAGGTGAGCGCGGGGCCGTCGCCGTGGTGCAGCCGAGAGTGGTCGTCGCGGTGCATGACGATGGGCCGTTCGCTGACGAGGGCGACCCGCTCGTAGGGCCACCACCAGCCGACGTGGCGGGCCACCTCGCCCAGTTCGGCCACGACGGGGAAGTCGAACTCGGGGAAACACCTCCGCAGTCCGTCGAAAACCGCCAGCCAGGCCCCGTCGAACTGGCCGCCGAGGGCGCTGTACGTGGTCGCGCGGACCCTGTCGGCGACGTCCCATCGGCCCGGGACGGAGGCGGCGCGCCTGGTGGGGGTGCGTACCGAGGGGTCCGTCGCGCCGACGCCGGCGTGTACGGCCTCGCGGATCCGCTCGGTCAACTCGCGGGTGGGCTCCCACAACCGCGACGCGCCCTCGTTCCAGGCGAGTTGCCAACCGGCCGCGCCGAGCGCCGCGCTTGCCTCGGCCTTGGCGGCCTGCCACGGCCCGCTCCACAACCGCTCCTGGACGGGCCGCCCGGGCCGCCCGGGCACCTTCACCGACAACCGCGTGGCGGCCAGGTCCGCCGGCCGGCACGTACCGGAGGCCACCGCCGCCGCGACCGCCGCCGTGAGTGGCGAGTCGTACCAGACCACCCGCTCGGGCTCCGCCATCCCGGCGGCCCGATACACCGTCCGGATCGCCCGCTCGGCCGCCTCCCGATCCGTCCCACCGGTGGCGGAGACCACCTCGCCCCAGTGCTCGGCGGCCTCCTGCAACACCACCCGGTCCGCGTCTCGGAGTACTCGGGCCAGCCCGTCGGCGTCGCCGGGACGCGAGCGGACCACGACCGTCGCGAGGCCGGGCTTGGGGTGCCTACCGGGAGCGGGCCTCGGGAGAGGGGCCGGGCCGCGGGCCGCCGTTTCGTCGTGTGGGGCCTTCGTCTCGCGGGCCATGCTCGCCATGTGGGCCCGGAGCGCGGACCAGGCCGCGTCGGCCGGATTGGCGGGCGGCGCTGGGCGGGGCGCCGGGGGTGCGGCGGGCGGCCTGCGGGGCAGCGCGATGCCGGGCAGTCGGCGGGGCGGCGGGGGCATCAGTGTCTCCCATGGCTGTCGGTTCGCGGCGACACGCTAACCGACCCGACCGACACCGCACCGTGCCTGCGCCGCGCGCCCGACCGGGCCCGACGGCGCCCGACCGCGCCCGTGCCGCGGCTCAGTATCCCGTCGGGCGGATCAGGCCGGATTCGTAGGCGTACACCGCCGCCTGGGTGCGATCGCGCAGGGACAGCTTGACGAGGATCCGGCCCACATGGGTCTTCACCGTCTGTTCGGCCACCACCAGGCCGGCGGCGATCTCGGCGTTGGACAGGCCCTGGGCGATCAGGGACAGGACCTCGGTCTCGCGTTCGGTCAGGTCGCCGAGCCGGCCCTTGACGGGAATCCTCGGAGCGCCGGCCAGGCGGGCGTACTCGCCGATCAGGCGTTTGGTGAGGTTGGGCGCCAACAGGGCGTCGCCGGCGGCCACCACCCGTACCGCGTGGGCCAGTTCCTCGGCCGAGGCGTCCTTGAGGAGGAAGCCCGACGCCCCCGCGCGCAGCGCCTCGTACACGTACTCGTCCAGGTCGAAGGTGGTCAGTACGAGGACCTTGGCCGCGCCGTCGGCGGGGCCGGTGATGCGGCGGGTGGCCTCGATGCCGCCCAGGCGCGGCATCCGGATGTCCATCAGCACCACGTCGGGGGCCAGTTCGGCGACCATCGCGACCGCGTCGAGGCCGTCCACCGCCTGGCCGACCACCTCGATGTCGGGCTCGGCGTTCAGCAGCACGGTGAACCCCTGCCGGACCATCACCTGGTCGTCGGCGATCAACACCCGCACGGTCACGAACCGTTCCCCCTCACGAACCACTCCCCAGCGGCAGCCGTGCCACCACCTCGTAACCGCCGCCGGGAATCGGCCCGTCGGCGAACTCGCCCCCCAGCATGGCCACCCGCTCCCGCATGCCGAGCAACCCGTGCCCGCCACCCGCCGTCCCCGCCCCGGCGGCCTCGGCCACGCCAACCGCCGCCGGCGGCGCCGTATTGGCCACCCGCAGCGCCAACCCCGTGGCCTGATACCCCACCTCCACCCGGATCGCCGCCCCGGGCGCGTGCCGCAGCACGTTGCTGAGCGCCTCCTGCACGATCCGGAACGCGGACAACTCGACCCCCGGCGACAACGCCCGGCGCTCGCCGGTGATCCGGGTTTCCACGTCGAGGCCGGCGCCGCGCACGTTGTCGACCAACTCGTCCAGCCGGTCCAGGGTCGGCTGCGGGACGTGCCGCATCGCGGTCGACAGGTCGTCCTCGGAGCGCAAAACGCCCAGCACCCGGCGCAGTTCGGCGAGCGCGTCCACCGCGTTCGCCCGGATGCCGATCAGGTTCTCCCGCAACGCCTCGGACGGCTCGGCCACCAGATGCGGCGCCACCTGCGCCTGGATCGAGATCACCGACATGTGATGGGCGACCACGTCGTGCAACTCGCGGGCGATCCGGGTGCGTTCCTCCAGAAGGGTGCGCCTGGCCCGTTCCTCGGCGGTGAGTTCGGCCTGCGCCACCAACTGGGTCCGAGCCACCCTGCGCCCGCGCAGCGACGTACCGACCAGCACCGTGACGCACAGGATCAGCGTGGCCTGGTACAGATCGGGGTTGTGCACGGGCGACGCGGCCACGGTGCACACCGCCCCCGCCAGCACGCTGATCCCCAGCGCCTCGGCCGCGATCCGCGGGCGCATCCGCAGCGCCAGCACGAACAACACGGCGGCGTGCAGCGCGAGGCCGCTGCCGGTCCACGGGTACATCTGCGGCCCGTGCGGCTTGGCGAGCACCGCGACCAGGACCATCGTCACGGTCACCGCCCACCAGGCCCGCACCGGCCGGTGTACGGCGCAGACGACCGCCAGGGCCGGGATCGCGCCCAGCACCACCCCGAGCCCCTGGCCCAGGCCGTACTGCCAGACGGCCTGGTTGATGCTCACGATCCCGATCGGGAACACCACGAACGCGACCAGCAGCACCAGCGCCGGCTGCCAGTCGCGCCAGGCACGCGGCAGCGGATCGGGCCCCGCCGTCCACAGGTCGTCACGGAGCGTACGGGTCAGTGTGCCCAATACCGATCCGAATCGGCCCCCGCTTCCCTCCCGCACAAGATCAACACTAGGCACGCCGTACCTCCGCCGTCCGGGCGGGTCGATGCCCGACCCGGCCCCGGCACCGAAGCTACGCACCGCCCCCACCGGCACGCATCCCGCCGCGGAGCCGCCTTCCGGACTGGCTCGGAGGTATTACGGGTATGACGGCCGGCAATCGACCGCCCCACCCCTCAACCGGGCTCCTTGACCCCCGCCAGCATGCCCTCGATGCGGTCCGGCGGGCCCGGGCGGGAGAAGTACCACCCCTGCCCCGCGTCGCACCCGATCGCCCGCAGCCGCTCCGCCTGGACCGCCGTCTCGATGCCCTCGGCCGTCACGGTGAGCCCGATCGCGTGCGCCAGCTCGACCAGCGAGGCCACGATCCGCCCGTCCACCGGGTCCGAGTCGCCGGGCTGGCGCAGGCCCTCGACGAACGAGCCCGCGATCTTGAGTTCGCACACCGGCAGTCGGCGCAGATAGGCCAGGTTCGAGTAGCCGGTGCCGAAGTCGTCGATCGCGATCCGGATGCCCATCGCGGCCAGTTCGCGCAGCCGTTCCAGCGGACCACCGTCGGTGGACATGATCTGACTCTCGGTCAGCTCGAATTGCAGCCGGCCCGGATCCAGGCCGGTCTCGGCCAGTACCCGCTCCACCTGCCGGACCAGGCCCGGTTCGCGGCACTGGCGTTCGGCCAGGTTGACGCTGATGAACGGCGCGCTGTCCGGCTCCAGGTCCTGCCAGCGGCGCGCCTCGCGGCAGGCCTGTTCCAGCACGTGCATGCCCAGCGGCACGATCAGGCCGGTCTCCTCGGCCAGGCCGATGAAGCGGTCCGGTCCGACCAGGCCGTTGCGCGGATGGCGCCAGCGCACCAGCGCCTCGACACCCAGCACGCCGCCGTCGGCGAGGGACACCAGCGGCTGGTAGTCGACGTAGAACTCGCCGTGATGCAGCGCGGCGGGCATCTCCGCGGACAGCGTGTAGCGCGCCACCTCGCGGTCGTTGCGGTCGGTGTCGAACACCGTCCACCGGCCGCGGCCGTCGGACTTGGCCCAGTACAGCGTTATGTCGGCCGCCCGCAGCGTGTCCGCCGGGCTGGTGCCGGCCACCGGCCGCTCGACGATGCCGATGCTCGCGGTGACCGTCAGATCGTGGCCGCGGATCCGGAACGGCTCGCGCAGCGCGGCGAATACGCCGTCGGCGAGCGCCACCACCTGGCCGGTCCCGGTGGAGTGCTCGACCAGGATGACGAACTCGTCGCCGCCCATCCGCGCCATCAGATGCCCGGCCTGGCCCGCGTACCGGCTCAGCCGCCGGGCGACCGCGACCAGCAACTGGTCGCCCACGTCGTGCCCGAGGCTGTCGTTGACCACCTTGAACCCGTCCAGGTCCAGGTAGCACAGGCCGACCCGATCGCCCGGGCCCGGGTGTTCGAAGGCCGCGGTCAGTCGTTCGACGAACAGCGCGCGGTTGGGCAGCCCGGTGAGTTGGTCGTGCATCGCCTGGTGGCGCAGCCGGGTGTGCAGGCGGTGGCGGTCGGTGACGTCCTCCAGCATGCAGACCTGGTACTCGGGGTTGCCCTTGGAGTCGCGGACCAGGGACAGCGACAGGTGTGTCCACAACGTCTCGCCGTCGGCGTTCTCGAACTGCTTCTCCAGCGCGAAGTGATCCCGCTCGCCGGTGACCAGCTCGTCGTAGAGCTTCCACATGTGGTCGGTGTCGCCGGCGTGCATGAACTCGCGGACCTGCCGCTTGCACATCTCCTCGACACTGGCCGCGAACATGGTCGTCATCGCCTGGTTCACATCGATCACGTTGCCGTCGACGTCGCCGATCCCGATGCCGATCGCGGCTTGGTCGAAGACCGCCCGAAAACGCGCCTCGCTCGTGTGCAGCGCGTGTTCGGCGTTGTCCCGCGCGACCAGGACGGCGGCGTGGATGGCCTCCTGCTCGTCCAGCGTGCGCCGCCGCAGCGCCTCCGCGTAGCCCGCCGCGAGCGCCCCGGCGAGCGCGGTGACCCGCTCCAGCCAGGCGTCGGGATCGTGGCCCTGTGCGGCGGCCTTGGCGCGCAGCACGGGCCACCAGGGGCCGACCAGGCCCAGCGTGCGCTCCAGCGTCCCGCTGCCGGTGAAGTGTTGCCCGACCAGCGACGCGCCGACCTCGCGCGCGATCGCGGGGTCGAACGGTTCGGAACGCAGCGCCTGGGCGAGGCGCTCGGCCTGCCCGCGCAGGTACTCCTCGATCTCGGCTCCGCTCAACGGGACGAAGCTGGTGCCCTCGATGGCGCGGGCCCAGTCCCGGGCGAAGCGGCTCAGCGACCCCTCGGCCTCGTCGAAGCGTGCGTCGTCCGTTCCGCCGCTCACCCTGTGCTCCCCACGGTGGTCCGGGCGCGCCGGCCGGCTCCCCGGCACGCCTGGAGCCACATGCCCGGCGCCCACGATGGTCGATCCACCGCCCCACCTTTCCTCCTCGGGGGCGATCCGCCACCGCGCAATGTCGGTGCGGTCGCCTCTCGGACGAGCCGGCCACAATCCCCAGCGGCCGTGTGAACGAGCCACATCACCCGTTATCACCCGTTCGGACGAGCCGGATGGTACGTCCGGCACGTCCCGACGATCGCGTGATCATCGTTGACGGTATCCGCCGCGGCGCGGAAACGTCTTGCAGTTGGACACGGCGCGAGGAGCATCACTCCGGAGAGGGACAGGTGGTGCGCGCGGGTCCGTACCGAATTGTGGCGTACGCCCTCGTACTCCGGCGCACGCAGGGCGCCCGACGCGATGACTGACGGACCATCAGGTTGTTGCCCTCGGGTAACGGTACGCTCTACCGGCTCGCGTCGGCGAGTCGGGGCGCCGCCGCGACCGGCGTTCGGCGACCCGTCCGGAGAGAGGATGTGGTCCCGATGATGGTCGAGTTGGCGGTGGGCGACGCGTACGGCGCAGGGTTCGAGTACGCGGAGCGCTCGTTCGTCACGCGAGGCAACACACTCGCCGGTTATGTGCAGCATCCCCGTCATCGTGACGTGCTGCCGGGTCGATATACGGACGACACGCAGATGAGTATCGCGGTCGCCGAGTGGTTGCTCGGCGACGATCGCGGAATTCCGGCCCTGGCGGAGCTGTTCGTGCGGGCGTACAAGCGGGATCCGCGCGCCGGATACGCGCGGGGGTTCCGGGGCGTACTCGAGGAAGTCGCCGACGGCACAGGGCTTCTGGAGGTGCTGCGGCCGGAGAGCGACAAGAGCGGCGCGGCGATGCGGGCGGGCGTGATCGGGCTGCTCTCGGACCGGGACGAGGTGCGGCGCACGGCGGCGCTCCAGGCCCGGATCACCCACCGCACGCTCGGCGGGATGACCTCGGCCACGGCGGCGGCGCTGGCGGTGCACTACTGCCGGTACGGGCTCGGCCCGGTCGCCGAGCTGCCGGGATGGCTGGCGGCGAACCTGCCCGCCTCCACCGGCCCGGCGGTGTGGACCGAGCCGTGGCGCGGCAAGGTCGGATCGGCCGGGATGGACAGCACCCGCGCGGCGGTCACCGCGCTCGCCGCGCACACCGGCACGGCCGCGCTCCTGCGCGCGTGCGTCGCGTACACCGGCGACGTGGACACGGTGGCCACCATCGCGCTGGCGGCGGCGAGTTGCTCGGCGGAGTACGCCCAGGACCTGCCGCGCGAGCTGCTGGCGGGCCTGGAGGACGGCCCGTACGGCCGGGAACATCTCGCGGGCCTGGACGCGCGGTTGACGGCGCGATTCGGCTGAGCCGGGCGCGGGGCGAAAGTCCGGCGAAAGATCGCCTCGGCCGCGTCCCGAGTGGTGGGCGGCCGAAAGACGAGAGGCCCCCGGCGAACCGGGGGCCTCTCGTCTGCCTGGAGCCCCAATACGGAATCGAACCGTAGACCTTCTCCTTACCATGGAGACGCTCTACCGACTGAGCTATTGGGGCCTGCGCGGCGAAAACTTACCGGATCCGCGTTCGGTCTGCCAACTTGATCCGTTCGGGTCGCCGGCCCGGCCCGGGAGCGGTTCCGCGCCCGGGCTCGCGCCCGCCTCCCGCAGGGGTGCTCACCACTCGCCGGGGCTCATCGTGAAGTGCGCGTAGGGCACCGTCCAGACCACCTCGCCGGCGGCCTGCGCGGCCTCGTCGTAGGCCGTGCCGTGGTCGCTGGTGACGATCGCGAAGCACGGCCGGCGGCAGCTCATCGCGCGAAACAGCCGGCCGATGTGCCGGTCCACGTATTCGAGCGCCGCCGCGTGGGTGTCGCGGGTGTCGCCGTCGGCGGCGGTGGCGCCGGGGGTGTGGAACCAGTTCGGGTGGTGCACGGCGGCGACGTCGACGAGCAGGAACAACCGGCGATCCGGGTCCAGGCCGCCGACCACCAGCTCGGCCCGGGCGACCTGGGCCTCGAAGGAGATCGGTGAGGTGACGCCGAGTTCGGGGTCCCAGTGGCTCTCGGCGAACATCGCGGGCAGCACCGAGTCGAGCGCGCCCTGCTTGTCGAAGCAGCCGACCCCGCCGATGCACGCGGTGTGGTAGCCGGCCTTGGTCAGCGCGCTGGGCAGGTCCGGGGTGTCGAACAGCCAGGTGTGCGGGCCGGTCGTCTCGGCGTCGCCGAGGCGGGAGGCGAACAGGCGCGGGTGCGGCCCGGGTCCGTCCGGGGTGGGCAGGTAGCCCGCGAGGAACGCGGTGTGTGCGGCGAAGGCGAGCCGTGCGGGGGTCTGCCGGCGCTGCCAGCCGCCCTCGGGCAGGACCCGCGCGAGGTTGGGCAGCCGGCCGGACGCCGCGAGCTCGACGGCCACGTCGTACCGCAGCGCGTCGAGCGTGACGAGCAGTAGGTCCTGCTCACCCACGACGGCGTTCATGTCGGGATCGGTCATATCGGACATGCCACCTGCTCCGCTTCTGCTCGGGTGTTCGGGGCCGCCGCCGGTGGCCCGCACGCGGGCGGCGAGTGGATCGCCCATGCCTACCAGAGGGAGGGGACTCTTCGAGGGATAACCCCCTCGCCGGTTCGGATCCGGCCGTGTATGTTGTTCTCAGATTAAGAAGATCTCAATCGGAGAACAACCGTCGAGTCGGTGTCGGGAACGTGAACCGACAGGGCCGCGTCGGACGTGCATCGCCATGAGCACATGGGAGGGATTCGCGATATGGCCGACACCGCCACCACCGAACGCGACTGGCTCGCGTCCTACGACCCCAGGGCCTTCGAGCCGATCGCGGTGACCGTCGACATCGTCGCGCTGACGATCCGTCAACTCGGCCCGCCGGTCGGGACGTCGGGCGATCCGGGGGGCGACGCGGAGGCGGGGGCCGGCCCGGAAGCCGGCGCGGAAGCCGGTGAGGGGGCCGAGAGCGCCGCCAAGGCGCTGCACGTGCTCCTGGTCCGGCGCGGCGAGATGCCGTTCGCGGGCCGCCTCGCGCTGCCCGGCGGCTTCGTCCGCCCGGTGATCGACCCGGACGGCACCCGGCACGAGGAGGACCTCGCCGAGGCCGCCGAGCGCGAACTCGCCGAGGAGACCGGGCTCGCCGCCGGCACCCGACTCGACCGGCTCCACCTCGAACAACTGGGCACCTACGGCGCCCCCGGGCGCGACCCGAGGATGCGGATCGTCTCGGTCGCCCACCTCGCCTTCGCCCCGGACCTGCCCGACCCGACCGCCGGCGGCGACGCCGCCCACGCGCAGTGGGTCCCCGTCGCCGACGTCGACCCGGCCGAACTGGCCTTCGACCACGCGCGCATCCTCGCCGACGGCCTGGAACGCGCCCGCGCCAAGCTCGAATACTCGCCGCTGGCCACCGCGTTCGCGGGCGAGGAGTTCACCGTCACCGAACTGCGCGAGGTCTACCAGGCGGTGTGGGGCCGGCCGATGCACGCCGGCAACTTCCACCGCAAGGTGCTCTCGGTACCCGGCTTCGTCCGGGACACCGGCGCCACCACCGCCCGCGGCGGCGCGCGCGGTGGGCGCCGCGCCCGGCTGTACCGCGCGGGCCCCGCACGTCTGCTGCACCCGGCGCTGCTGCGCCCGTCCCCGGAGGAGGACTCCCGATGACCAGGACGCCCGGCACCACCTCGACCGGCCCCACGACCTTCGACGACGCGCTCGATCTGCTGACCGGCGCGTCGGATCCGCAGGGCGTCTTCGGGCCCTACGACGGCACGCCGGAGGCCTGTCTGCGGGCGGGCAACCGCACCTATCGGCTGCTCGCGCGCCTGCTCCACCCGGACACCGCGCCGGCCGACCGCCGGGCCGAGGCAGCCGCCGCGTTCACCCGGCTCGGCGAGTCGTGGAACCGCTATCAGCAGGACATCACCGGTGTGACCGGCCGTCAGGTGGTGATCACCACCAAGCGCCGGGTCTACTCGGTCGGCGGCGAGCGGGCGAGCGGCGACATCGCCACGCTCTACAAGGTCAACTACCGGGCCGAGGACGACGGCGAGGCGCGGGCGCTGCTCAAGCTGCCGCGCTCGGTCACCGACAACGACCTGATGGAGCGCGAGGCCACCGCCCTGGAGCGGATCGCACGCGAGGGCGACCCGGAATACGCGAACTACGTACCGCGGCTGATCGAGACGTTCCGGCACCGCGACGCCGCGTCCGGTACCGAGCGGCGCGCCAACGTGATCGAACGGGTGCGCGGCTTCCGGTCGTTGGCCGAGGTGCGCGAGGCGTACCCGGACGGCCTGGACGCGCGCGACGTGGCCTGGATGTGGCGCCGGCTGCTCGTCGCGATCGGATACGCGCACCGCGCGGGCGTGGTCCACGGCGCGATCACCCCCGACCACGTGCTGATCCATCCGCGCGAGCACGGCCTGGTCCTGGTCGACTGGTGCTACTCGGTGCTGCTCGACGGGTCGGCCGATCCGGCCCGACCGGAGGCGATCCTGCGGGCGAAGGCGGTCGAACACGTGCCCGCGATGATCGACCGGCACGCCGACCTGTACCCGCCGGAGATCCCGGCCAAGCAACCGCCGGAGACCGCCGCGGACGTCTACATGGCGACCCGCTGCGTCACCGGCCTGCTCGCGCCGGACGCGCCCAAGCCGCTGTTGCGCTTCGCCCGGGGCTGCTCGTTGCCCGCCCCGGCACGCCGTCCGCACGACGCGTGGAAGCTGCTGGGCGAGTTGGACGAACTGCTCGGCAAGCTCTACGGCCCGCGTCGTTTCCGGCCGTTCGCGATGCCCACGCGCCGCGAGGCGTAGATCCCATCCGACGGGAGCGGCGGCGGTCTCCGCCTGCTCCCGTCGCACCTTCGGCCGGCCCGCTCGGCCGGTCGAACATCCACGCACGCATCCCAGCGTCCCGATCGGGGAGTGAGCACCATGGGTAGTGGCAATTGGTCCACCAACGTCTACGACGCGGCCCAGAGTTACAACCGGGCCAGCGGTCGCAGCGCGTTCCACTACGACCACGTCACCAAGAACAGCACGCCGCACAGCGCCTGGAAGGCGCACGTCGACCTGGATCCGGCGCTCGCGGGCATCCGGGAGAGCCGGGACAGCGACGAACACCCCATGTCCCTGGCCGTCTCGGTGCTGTTCGACGTGACCGGCTCGATGCTGCGGGTCCCGCAGACCCTGCAGACCAAGCTGCCCGAGTTGTTCGGGCTGCTGCTGCGCAAGGGCTATGTGCAGGACCCGCAGATCATGTTCGGCGCGATCGGCGACGCGACCAGCGACCGAGTCCCGTTGCAGGTCGGCCAGTTCGAGTCGGACAACCGGATGGACGACCAGCTCGGCAACATCCTGCTCGAAGGGGGCGGCGGCGGACAAAAGCGCGAATCCTACGAGCTGGCCCTGTACTTCATGGCCCGGCACACCTCGATCGACTGCCACGAGAAGCGCGGGAAGCGCGGCTACCTGTTCGTGATCGGCGACGAGATGCCCTACCGCAAGGTGCGCCGGTCCGAGGTGCTGGAGTTCATCGGCGACGACATCGGCGAGGACATCCCGATCGAGCGCATCCTGGCCGAACTGCGGCGCAAGTTCGAGGTGTACTACATCCTCCCGGCCGGGTCCTCCTACGTGGGCGACAAGGAGGTCCTGGGCGAGTGGCGGGGCCTGCTCGGGCAGCACGTGATCGAACTCGACGACCCCGACGGGGTCTGCGAGACGATCGCGCTGACCATCGGCCTCGCGGAGGACGCGATCGACTTGGACGAGGGCCTGGAGCACCTGCGCGACGTGGGTGCCGACGCGCAGGTGGCCAACGTGTCCAAGGCGCTGGCCTCGTACGCCCGTTCCGGCGGCGCGGTGGCCGTGTCCGGCACGCTGCCGGGCCTGGGCGAGGGCGACGCCGCGGGCACCACGCGCCTGTGACGCCTCGTCATGTCGCGGTCGTCGACCTGGGGTTCGGCGACGCGGGCAAGGGCACCACGGTGGACCGGCTGTGCGCGCGGGGGCGCGCGGAGGGGCGGCCGGTCCACGCGGTGATCCGGTTCAACGGGGGTGCGCAGGCCGCGCACAACGTGGTCACCGACGACGGGCGGCACCACACGTTCGCCCAGTTCGGCTCGGGCACGTTCACCCCGGGCACGCGTACCCACCTGTCCCGGTTCGTGCTGGTGGACCCGCTCGCGCTGGCCGCCGAGGCCGAACACCTGCGCGCGCTCGGGGTGGCGGATCCGCTCGGGCTGCTCACGGTGGACCGGGACGCGCTGTTGACCACGCCGTACCACGCTGCGGCCAATCGGGCCCGGGAGTCGGCGCGCGGGGTGGGGCGGCACGGGTCGTGCGGGATGGGGGTGGGCGAGACCGCGGCCTTCGCGCTCGCCCATCCGGACCTGGCGCCGCGGGTGGGGGACTGCGGCGCGCCCCGGCAACTGCGTCGGCGGCTGAGTGCGGTGCGGGAGGTGTTGAGCGCCGAATTCGGGACACCACTGGGACCCGACGTCGAGGCGTGCGTGGCGGCGTTCCTCGGATTCGGGCGGGCGGTGCGCGCGGTGGACGGGGGGTATACGGGCGAGCTGCTGCGGGCCGGGCCGGTGGTGTTCGAGGGGGCGCAGGGCGTACTGCTCGACGAGTGGCACGGGTTCCACCCGTACACGACGTGGTCGACCACGACGTTCGCGGGCGCGGAGGCGTTGGCCGGCGAGGCGGGGGAGGGGGTGTACCGGCTCGGCGTGCTGCGCACCTACACCACGCGGCACGGGCCCGGGCCGCTGCCGAGCGAGGACGCGGGGCTGACGGCCGCGCTGCCGGATCCGCACAACGGGACCGGGCGGTGGCAGGGGAGCTTCCGGGTGGGCCACTTCGACGCGGTCGCGCATCGGTACGCGGTCGCGGTGTGCGGGGGTGTGGACGGGCTCGCGCTCACCCACGCGGACGTGCCCGGGCGGGTGCCGGGCATGGGCGTGGTGAGCGCGTACGCCGGAACCGAGCCGTGGGCGAGCCCCGTTCCGGACCTGGCCCACGCGGAGCGGCTGACCGCCTTGATGTCGGCCGCGCGGCCGATGGTGGAGCAGGCGCCGTCGGCCACCGAGTGGCCGGATTTCGCCGCCGCCGAGCTGGGTGCCCCGGTGACCTTGCTCTCGTTCGGTCCGCGCACCGGTGACAAGCGCGAGCGGGCGGTACTAGGCTCCTATTACTCTCCGGTAACATAGCGGTTTCGGGTCGATGGTCGGAGTCTTTTCCAAGACCGCGTACTCTCGGAACCAGAAGTTGACGGACCGTCAGAACTGAATGTGCCCTGTGTCACGCGTGTGCCCGCGCACGGGCGTGGCATCGTGGCGCGAGATCGATGGATCTTGGGGCCGGAACCGTGGGCCCGTCGTGGACCCCGACGGCGGGCATGACACCCTCGGACCGGCACCTGGGTGACCGGACGACCACAGGAGAACTGTTGTGAAAATCGTTGTCTGCGTGAAGTACGTACCCGACGCGACCGGGGACCGGGGCTTCAACGACGATGGCACCACCGATCGCGAGTCGGTCGACTCCCTGCTGTCGGAGCTGGACGAATACGCGATCGAGCAGGCTCTGGGGATCGTGGAGTCCGGCGTCGAGGCCGAGATCACGTACCTGACGGTCGGTCCGGACGATGCCAAGGACGCGCTGCGCAAGGCGCTGGCGATGGGCGGCGACAACGCCATCCACGTCAACGACGACGACATCGCGGGCACCGACGCGCTGGGCACCTCGCTGATCCTGGCCAAGGCCATCGAGGACGCGGGCTTCGACCTGGTCGTGTGCGGCATGGCCTCCACCGACGCGTCGATGGGCGTCGTGCCGGCCATGCTCGCCGAGCGTCTGGGTGTTCCGCAGGTCACCTACCTGGACGAGATCACCGTCGAGGCCGTGGGCAAGGGCGCCGGTGTGGTCAAGGGCCGTCGCGAGGGCGACGTCGCCACCGAGCTGATCGAGGCCCCGCTGCCCGCCGTCGTGTCGGTCACCGACCGCACCGGCGAGGCGCGTTACCCCTCGTTCAAGGGCATCATGGCGGCCAAGAAGAAGACGGTCGTCTCCAAGGACCTGGACGACCTGGGCATCGAGTCGGACGAGGTCGGCCTGTCCGCCGCCTGGTCGATCGTGGACACCGCGACCAAGCGCCCGCCGCGCGCCAAGGGCGAGGTCGTCGAGGACGAGGGCGAGGGCGGCGTGCAGTTGGCCGCGTTCCTCGCCGCCAAGAAGTTCATCTGAGTCGGTCGGCAGAACCGGACTGTTTCGACACCTTTGACCGGCCGCCCCCCGGGGCGACCGAGCATCGCAACCCGGCCGGAGAGATCCGGGCTGTACCGGAGTAGGAGAGAACAACCATGGCCGAGATCCTCGTTCTCGTCGACCACGCCGACGGCGCGGTCCGCAAGCCGACCCTGGAACTGCTGACCCTGGCCCGCCGCCTCGGCGAGCCGGCCGCGGTCTTCCTGGGCAAGGGCGCCGAGGGCGCCACCGAGACGCTGGGCAGGTACGGCGCGCAGAAGGTGTACGTCGTGGACGCCCCCGAGGTGGACGACTACCTCGTCGCGCCGGCCGTCGACGCGCTCGCGCAGATCGCCGGGGGCGGTGAGCCGGGCGCGATCCTGGTCGCGTCGTCGAACGACGGCCGCGAGATCGCGGCGCGCGTAGCGGTGCGGCTGGAGTCGGGCCTGATCACCGACGCCGTCGATGTCGAGGCGGGCCCCGACGGCCCGGTCACCGAGCAGTCGGTGTTCGCCGCGACCTACCAGGTCAAGGCACACGTCACCAAGGGCACCCCGATCATCACGGTCAAGCCGAACGCGGCCACCCCCGAGGAGGCCCCGGCCACCCCGACGGTGGAGGCCGTGACGGTGGACTTCACCACCGCGGCGACCGGCACCAAGATCGTCTCGCGCGCCCCGCGCGAGAAGTCCGACCGCCCCGAGCTGACCGAGGCCGACATCGTCGTCTCGGGTGGTCGCGGCGTGAACGGCGCGGAGAACTTCCACGTGATCGAGTCGGTCGCGGACGCGCTCGGCGCGGCCGTGGGCGCCTCCCGCGCGGCGGTCGACGCCGGCTGGTATCCGCACAGCCACCAGGTCGGCCAGACCGGTACCCAGGTCTCGCCGCAGCTCTACATCGCGGTCGGCATCTCCGGCGCGATCCAGCACCGCGCGGGCATGCAGACCTCCAAGACCATCGTCGCGATCAACAAGGACGAGGACGCCCCGATCTTCGACCTGGTCGACTACGGCGTGGTCGGCGACCTGTTCAAGGTGATGCCGCAACTCGAAGCGGAAATCAACAAGCGCAAGTAGCCGCCCCCGGCGCCCCGCCGCACGCGCGACGACCCCGCACCGGAAACCCGGTCGCGGGGTCGTTCGGCGTTTCGCCGGACAACCGAATGACCGAATATCCGCACTGACGGGGCTACTTGCCGGTCGGTGGGCCGTACCACTGGAGTGCCTGCCCGGTAACGGCCGCGATGCACTCGAAGTCCCGATCGCGATGCAGCAGCGTCAAGCCTTGGAGCTCCGCCGTGGCGGCGACAACCAGGTCAACCGGTCCGGCGCTGCGATGCTGCCCCCGATCGGTGAGCTCGTCCTGAACCTGCCAGGCGCGGTCGTAGGCACGATCGTCCACTGGGACCCAACTGAACAACAGCCGCACATCCCCGATGCTTCGGGCGCGGTCCGCGGCCGAGCGGGCACTGTAGAAGAATTCGAGCTCGGTGATGGGACAGGTTGCGATGAGCCCGGCCGCGGCGGCCTGATCCCAACCGTATTGTTCGCCTTCTCCGCGCATGAAGCGGCCGAGTGCGCTTGTGTCGATCAGGAACTGCGCTGCACTCACCGGCGGTAGTTCCGCTTGTCCTCGAAGATCTCCAAATCGAAGGCGCCGTCCTCGGCTGCCGCCCGCAGTCGGGTGAGTGCCAATGCCCGCCGCCGGTTGTCCAGGACTTCGCGGAGTGCGGTGTTGACCGTCTCCTTCTTGGTGCCGGTTCCCAATGCCTGGGCCACGGCGGCGAGCAGGTCGTCGTCGAGGTCGATCACGGTCCGGGCCATCAAATGCACCTCCATTGATATCAGCCTGAGTCTCGAGTATATCCGGCCTGGTATCAATGTGGGCGGGTTCGGCTTCTTCTGCCGGACGACGTCGTGCCTCGTGGGCCCCTGTGCCGAGCGGGTCGGCGTACGAGCGGAAGGCGGACCGAGCACGCCCGGCCGGGATCGGCTGCTTCGAGGCCGGGTGGGTCAGGGCCGGGCGGCCGGGATCGAGGCGGGGTGGACCGTGGGAAGCCCGGGTGGGGTTTCGGTTTTGCGGGGGAGGCTTGCCAGGGCTATGCCGGTCAGGACGATCGCGGCGCCCACGGCCTCGATCCAGGTCGGGCGTTCGCCGAGGACGGCCCAGGCGGCGAGGATGCCGACGATCGGCACGAGCAGGCCGTACGGGGCGACCGCCGAGGCCGAGCGGCGGCCGAGGAGGGCGAACCACAGGCCGTAGCCGAGCCAGGACGACAGCACGACGGTGAACGCCAGTCCGCCGACGCCGGTCCAGGAGGCGGAGGTCAGCGCGTCCACGTCCCGGCTCGGGCCCTCGACGGTCAGGGACAGCGCGAGCAGCGGCAGCGGGGCGGCCAGCGCCGACCACACGACCAGACCGAGGCCGCCGGGGATGCCGGCCTTGCGGGTCAGTACGTTGCCGAAGCCCCACGACGCGGCGGCGCCGACCACCAGCAGGAACGGCCACAACGAAGCGCCCTGGCCACGACCGAACGCGATCACGCCCATCCCGACCGCGGCCACGCCCAGCGCGAGCACCCGGGTACGCCCGGGGATCTCGCGCAACATCGCCACCGCGCACAACACGGTGAACATCGCCTGGCACTGGATCACCACCGAGGACAACCCGGCCGGCATGCCCGCGTGCATCGCGCTGAACAGGAACGCGAACTGCCCCATGTTGACCGTGAGTCCGACCCCGATGATCAGCTTCCAACTCGTCCGCGGCCGCTTGACGAACAACACCGCGGGAAACGCGACGAGCGCGAAGCGCAGCGCGGCCAGCAGGAACGGGGGGAAGTCGTCGAGGCTCGCGTCGATCGCGACGAAGTTCACCCCCCAGATCACCGTGACGAGCACGGCCCACAGGGAATCGGTACGGGTCATGCCGAGAAGTGTGTGCTCGGGCCATCCATGGAGTCCAGCTACATTTTCCGGATCTCAATCGGTAGTTTTGCTACATGGAGATCAAGCGGCTGAACATCCTGCGCGCGCTCGACCAGCACGGCACCGTGGTCGCCGCCGCCCAGTCGCTGCACCTGACCCCGTCCGCGGTGTCGCAACAACTGGCGGTGCTCGCAAGGGAGGCCGACGCCGTACTCCTGGAGAAGCACGGGCGCGGCGTCCGGCTCACCCCGGCCGCGCATGTGCTGCTCGGCCACGCCGACGCCATCGCGACCCGGCTGGAACAGGCCCGCGCCGACCTCGCGGCGCAGCGCGACGGCCGCATCGGGCGGGCCCGGATCTCCGGCTTCCCGTCCGGCATCGCGGGCCTGATCGCGCCCGCGCTGGCCCGGCTCAAGCGGACCCACCCGGGGTGGCGGTTCGAGGTGGTCCAGTACGAGACCGAGCTGGCGTTGCCGCTGCTGCCGGCGCGCGAGCTGGACCTCGCGGTGGTGATGACGCATCCGGACCTGCCCGCGCCGGACCACCCGCGAATCGAGCTGCACCCGCTGCTCGACGAGCCGTTCGAGATCGCGCTGCCGGCCGATCACCCACTGGCGGGGCGCGCCGAGGTGGCCCTGGCCGCCGATCTCGTGGACGCCGACTGGATCATCACCGCGCCCGGGACGGCCTGCCACGACGTGCTTCTGACCGCCTGCCACCAGGCGGGCTTCCAGCCGCGCCTGGTGCACACCTCGACCGACTTCGGCGCGCAGCTCGCCCTGGTGGCCGCCGGCCTGGGCGTGACGATCATCCCGCGCCTGGCCCAGCCCGAACTCCCCCGGGGCGTGGTCCTGCGCCCCATCACCGCCCCGGCCCCCCGCCGGCACCTGATGGCCGCCGTCCGCCGGGGCCAGGGCCCGACCCCCCTCCTCGACACCCTGCGCACGGTGGGCGCGGAACTCGCAGAGCGGGGCGCCCCCGGCTGACCCGCGCCGAGCGGGGGAATCGTGTGTGCTCCGTGGGGCCCCGCGGGTGCGGTCAGGTGCGGGATGGGGTGCCTTCGGGGCTCTTGTCCGGTGTGGCGGAAGGTTCCTGCTCGTCCTGCGCGTCGTGCTTGCCGAAGTAGGCGACGGCCACGGCGCCGGACACGGCGAGGACGAAGCCCAGGACCGCCAGCCAGGCGAGGCCGGCGCGGGAGGTGTCGCCGAGCCACAACACGCCGACCGCGCCGGGGACCACCGTCTCGCCGACCACCAGGGCCGCCGTGGCGCCGTTCACCGAGCCGATCTGCAGCGCGATCGTGTGCAGGTACATCCCGCCGATGCCGCCGATCAGGACCGCGTACAGGGCCGGGTCGGCGGCCAGCTTGCCGAGGTCGAACGGGTCGACGCCGTCCAGGATGCGTACGCCGATGCCCAGGCCGCCGAAGCCGAGGCCGGAGAGCAGGCCCGCGACGATCGCGCCGTTGGAGCCGAGGAAGCGCACCAGTACGGTCCCGCCGACGATCACCACGAAGGTGACGATCAGCACCCACCAGTGCGTGGCGCGCGGACTGTGCCCATCACCCTCGGGCCCGGCCGCGATGCCGAGCAGGACCAGCGCGCCGCAGACCACCCCGATCGAGGTCCAGTCGGCGCGATGCAGCTTGATGCCGAGCAGCTTGATGCCCAGTACGGCGGTGATCACCAGGTTCGCGCTGATGATCGTCTGGGACAGGAACAGCGGCAGCAGCCGCGCCGCCAGCGCGCCGAGCGCGAAGCCGACGAAGTCGAGCAGGGTGCCGACGATGAACTCCCACGTGACCGCGGCCTTGGCGGTCGAGGACAGGCTCGGGCCGCCGTACCCGGTCACCTGTGCGGTACCGCCGCCCCGCGCGGCCTGCTTGGCCGCCTCCTCGCGCGCGGATCGCCGCGACCCGACCGCTTGCAGCACCGACCCCACTCCGTAACACGCGGAGGCCGCGACAGCGGTACCCAGTCCGACGATCACAGAAGACTCCCTCTCACTCTCACCAGGATTCGTGCGTCGTCCGAGGACGACCGACGGCGCACGGCCGCGAACACCTCGCCGGTTCACGCGTGCCCGCCCGGGCCCGACCGTACCGGCACGGCTTCCCGCCCCGCCCCGCCCCGGCAACGATCACGCCGCGCGGGCGGTTTCCGATTCGGCGGCGCCCTTCGTATCCCATACCTGCGATGTATGCGGGCCGTACGCATCTCGGTTGACGGTCGCGTGTGCGAATCCCCGGGAGAGGCATTCGGGGGAACCTTCCGCGCGCCTTGTCCGCATTTGTCGTTTTATATCCCATGTTTCAGAAATGCACAGGAAACCGAACGCCCGGATCCGCGCGACGGGCCTCGCGCTATCCGGAGTCGTCACCCTCGGCGGTGTGATCCTCGTCTGCGTGTTCGCCGTGATGGGCTTCGCCAAGCCGCTGCCCGGGGGTCTCGGCCCCTGCGTCCCGGGCAGCTGTCCGGCTGTGGACCTGGAGCCCAACAACGGTCCGATCCAGGGCCGGGACAACGGCATCAACATGTTCGTGGGCGGCAACTGGACCGTGAGCGGGTCCGCCGCCGAAGCCGAGGGCAAGCTGGTCACCCTCGGCAACTTCGACATGAACAAGACCTCCGGCTCCAGCGTCTACAACGTGGGCATCGTCGGGGTCGGCTCCCGTGTGCCCCCCGACAACGGCACGGACTTCCTCACCGTCGGCGGCAACCTGACCGTGGCGGCGGGGCAGACCCTGATCGCCGAGGAGGGTGCGGTCAGCGGCGTCGTCCGCTACGCCGGCACGCTCAGCGGCACGGTGACGCCGGATCCGGTCAAGGACGGATCCGCCGCGGCGCCGTACACCGCGCTGCGCCCGCAGTTGACCGACTCGTCGAGTTGTTACGCCTTCCCGGACGGCCGGCTCCGGCAGGCGACCGGTACGGCGGTCAACGTCGGCTTCGAGACGTTGTTCACCGGCGACGGCACGTCCGCGCTCCAGGTGTTCAACGTGGACTTCGACATGGTGAGCGCGAGCGGCGGGGACCAGGGCATGACCTTCCTCGGCATCCCGAGCGGCGCCACGGTCCTGGTCAACCTGACCGGGGCGAACCGGACGATCGCCAGCTTCATCGGCAACACCGCGATCCCGACCGGGCTGCGCGAGCGGTTGCTGTGGAACTTCCCGGAAGCCACGACGGTGACCATCAGGGGCAGCGCCCAGTTCCAGGGCAGCATGCTGATCGGCAACCCGGCGAGCACCACGACGGTGTCCGTGCCGGGGATGAACGGCCGGTTCTTCACGGCCGGATCGCTCATCCACCAGTCGTCGTCCGGATCGGAGTTCCACCGCTACCCGTTCAACGGTGACCTGCCGGACTGCGGCGGTACGTCGCCGTCACCGTCGACCTCGCCGTCCACGTCGCCTTCGGCCTCGCCTTCGACGTCCCCGTCCGCGTCGCCTTCGGTCTCGCCGTCGATGTCGCCGTCCATGTCGCCGTCGGCGTCGCCTTCGGTTTCGCCGTCCACGTCCCCGTCGGTCTCGCCCTCGGTCTCGCCGTCCGCGTCGCCGTCGATGTCGCCCTCGGCCTCTCCGTCGGCTTCCCCGTCGGTCTCGCCGTCGACGTCGCCCTCGGCATCCCCGTCGGCGTCCCCCTCCGTATCGCCCTCGATGAGCCCGTCGGCCTCGCCGTCCGCGTCGCCTTCGGCCTCGCCTTCGGTGTCCCCGTCGGTCTCACCCTCGGCGTCGCCGTCCGGTTCGTCCTCGGCCTCGCCGTCCGCGAGCCACTCGGCCGTGCCCTCCGGCGCGCACACCAAACCGCACGGCGGTGGCCACGGCGGCCACGGCGACGGCGGTAACGGAGGCAACGGCGGCGGTCACGGCGGTGGGATCGGTGGATCCCACGGATCCGACCAACTCGCCCACAGCGGCATGCCGGGCAACGTGGCCATCCTCCTCGCCGGCAGCGCATGCGCCATCGGCCTCGGACTGGCCCTGATGTTCCTCTACCGCGCACGCGGACGTAACCGCACGTAATCCCCCTCCGCCCCGAATGGCCCACGAACTCCCCAGAGTTCGTGGGCCATTCCTACGCCTGCGGCCCGAGCGCGAGGAGACCGCCGACGTCACCGCGGGACTGTTCGTCGTTACTTGGTGATGCCGAAGCGGGTGAGGCCGAAGGCCTTGATGGCGTTGGTGCGGAAGAGTTTGTCGCATTCGGCCTGGGTGAGGCCCGCCTTGGTGGCGATGTCGAGGGCGACCTTGTGGGTGTTGGGGAAGGTCGAGTCCGCGTGCGGGTAGTCGACCTCGAAGCAGATCTGGTCGATGCCGATCACGTCGCGGTTACGCAGGCCGATCTCGTCGTCGAAGATGCAACCGTAGATCCGGTCCTTGATGTACGAGCTGGGCTTTTGGGTGAGCGAGGAGCCGAACGCGTTGTCGTCGCGCTCCTCCCACAGCTTGTCCGCGCGCTCCATGACGTAGGGCATCCAGCCGACCTGGCCCTCGGCGTAGGCGATCTTCAGCTTCGGGAAGCGGTCGAAGACGCCGGAGAAGATGTAGTCGACCATCGAGCCCATGGCGTTTTGGAACGTCAGCACCGAGGAGACGATGAACGGCGCGTCGGGGGAGGTGGAGGGCATCTTCGAGGACGAGCCGATGTGCATGCACACGATCGTGTCCGTCTCCTCGCAGGCCCGGAAGAACGGGTCCCAGAACCGGTCCTTCGAGTGCACCGACGGCAGGCCGAGCGGGACCGGGTTCTCCGAGAAGGCGACCGCGAAGGAGCCCTTGGCGGCGCAGCGGCGCACCTCGGCGGCGGCCAGGTTCGCGTCCCACAGCGGGATGATCGTCATCGGCAGCAGGCGGCCCTTGCCGTCGCCCGCGCACCACTCGTCGATCATCCAGTCGTTGTACGCCTGCACGCACAGCAACGCGAGTTCCTTGTCCTCACGCTCGTAGAACGCCTGGCCGCAAAAGCGCGGCAGGATGTTCGGGAAGCACAGCGAGGCGTCGACGTGGTTGGCGTCCATGTCCTTGAGGCGTTCGGACTGGATCCACGCGCCCGGCCGGATGTCGTCGAAGGTGACCGGCGTCACGTCGAGCGTGTCGAAGCCGACCGCGGCGGAGAGCTTGGGGAACGGGTAGACCAGGTCGTCGTACAGCCACCAGTCGCACCACTCGCCGTCCTCGACACCGCGCTCGTACGAGAAGACGCCGCCGATGAAGTTGAACTTCGCCTTGTCGCGCACCACGCGCGGGCCGCGGTCCTTGTACTTGGCGGGCAGCCGCGAGGTCCACAGGTCCGGCGGCTCCACCACGTGGTCGTCCACGGAGATGATGCGCGGGATCTCGAGCGTCATGACCTGCTCCTTAGTGCGACTTCGGTGCGATTGCCGTGTGGCTGCGGTGCGATTGCGGTGCGATTGCCGCGCTCCCAAGGAAACCTGCTGACGGGGCGTCAGCCAAGCCCCTGTTGTTGCTAACGTTATGCCGACACGGCATAGGTGGGTTTCCATGGAACTGCGCGACCTGAGATGTTTCCTGGCGGTCGCCGAGGAGCGGCACTTCGGCCGGGCCGCCGCTCGGCTGTACCTGTCCCAACCGATGGTGAGCAAGGCCGTACGCCGGCTGGAGCAGCAGCTCGGCACCCGGCTCGTGGACCGCTCCTCGCTGCCGGTGGCGCTCACCCCGCTCGGCGAGGTGTTCCGCAGTCGGCTCGACGAGTCGTTGCGGGTGCTCGACGACGCGTGCGCGGAGGTACGGCGGCGGGCCACCTGGGACGCCGGGCAGGTGCGTGTGGGGTATACCTCCGGCCTGGGCCCCTCGCTCGTGTCGGCCGCGATCTCCGCGCTGCACATCCGCCACCCCGCGCTGCGCGTGCAGTGGACCAGCGAGCCGACCGCGCGCCAGGTGGCCGACGTGCGCGAGGGGGTGCTCGACGCGGGCCTGGGCTGGCTGCCGGACCTGGGCTCCGGCTTCGAGTCGGCCCGGGTCGGCACGTTCGCCTTCGTCGCGCTGTTCCCGCAGGAGCACCCCTTCGCCGAACGGCGCTCGGTGGACCTGACCGAGCTGGTCGGCTGCGGCGAGCCGATCGTGGTGTGGCCGCGCCAACCGCATCCCCGGCTGTACACGCGCGTCACCGAGGCGCTGCGGCGCTCGGGCGCGACCGACATCGTCGAGGCGTACGGCAGCGTGGACGACGTGATCGCGCGCGTCGTGGACCGCCAGGGGGTCGGCCTGTCGCCGCGCGGCTGGGCCCGGCAGCGGCCGGTGCGCGGGGTCGTCCAGGTCCCGCTGACGGGGGCGCCGGACGTCGCGGTGACCGCCTTCTGGCGCGCCGACACCGACCACGAGGGCGTCGACGTCCTGGTGCAACTCCTGCGCGAGGTGGCCGCGGACAGCGACCTGGCCGACCAGCTGTAGGCCGGGGGCACAAGCCGACCGGCCGGCCGAGGCATTGGCGAGGCCCTCCACCGTCCCCAGTGAAGGGCCTCGCCAGGTCAACGGCCCGAACCCGCCGTCGGTTCCCGCTACTGCAACAACCGACCCAGCCGCCCCGGCAGATTCGGCAGCCCCGGGATGTTCTGCGCCCCCGGCGGCTGGTTCTGCTGCGCGGTCTGCGCCGGGATCAGGTTCGGGTCGATGGAGATCTCCGAGGACTGCATCAGCACCGTCCCGGTCCCGACGAAGTCGTACTGGTGCTCCTCGCCCGACGCGCCGCCGATCCCGGTCAGCCGCCGGGCCATGCCGAGCGCGCCGCGCATGTACTTGGTGTCGAAGTGGTGGCACGGCGTCGGACAGTCGGCCCAGCCCAGCAGCGCCTCCGGGTCCACCCGGATCGGCGGTTCGACGAAGTGCACCGCGCCGTTGGACGCGGCGACGAACTTGCCGGTCCCGATCAGCGTGACGAACCCGGGCACGATCGACTGCTTGAGGTCCAGACCCGGCTGGAACGCGAGCAGGTTGGCCGCCCGGATGGTCAGGTTGCCCACCTCCAGGTCGTACGAGTTGACGTCGAACCCGCGGTCGGCGAGCAGGAGTCGGCCCTTGCCCTGCGCGACGATCCAGTCCTGGATGTACAGCGGCGAGTTGAAGTTGGCGGTGACCAGCCGGTCCAGCGCGCCCACGCCCAGCGCCTCGAACTTGATCCGCCCGTAGTAGGCGATCATCTTGCCCTTCTGCACGAACCACTCGCCGTCGAGCGCCACGCAGAAGGAGTAGGGATTGACGTTGTCGTCCTGGGGCAGCGAGCGCGCGTCGTACACGGTCGTGCCGGAACCCGGGCCGCTCACAGCTTCTCCTCGCTCGCCTGGACGTAGACCGTGCCGGTGCCGGACAGTTCCAACTGGAACGCCTCGCCCGAGCCGCGCCCGATCACGTCGCGCCAGCCGACGTTGGCGCCGATCCGGTTGTCGAGTTGCCCCCGGTGCGCGATGTACGCCTGTGGGTCGACGTGGATCGACCGGCCCGGCTGGACCGGCAGTTCGATCACCCCGCCGTGCGCGAGCACCGCGCACCAGCCGCGCCCGGTCAGCGTGGTGGTGAACAGGCCCTGGCCGGTCACCTGGCCGCGGATCATCCCGCGCACGCCGCCCTGCGAGCCCATGAACATCGTGCCCTGCTGGAGGCTGTCCTCGAACACCATCAGCCGGTCGGCCTCGATGTGCAGGGTGTCGCCGGTGATCTCGATCAGGTGCACGTGCCGGCCCGCGTAGCCGAACATCACCCGGCCGTCGCCCTCGGCCTTCATCAACGGCACCGATTCGCCGGCCAGACGCCGACCGATCATCCCGCCGACGCCCTGCGCCCCGGTGCTGGTCGGGGTGAAGGAGACCTCGCCCCGGTAGGCCAACATCGCGCCGCGCAGGCAGTACAGCGTCTGCCCGGGCCGCACGGTGGCCTCGATCATCTTGGAGTTGAGCTGGTCGAACGTCACGTCTGCCCCCCGATGGTCTGCCGCTCGGTGGGCTGTACGTACACCAACCCGTCGCCCTCGAAGCGCAACTGCACGCTCTCGCCGGATCCCTCGCCGATGAACGTGCGCCAGTTCACGTCCTTGACGAACTCCTTGCGGAGCTGCCCGGTGTGCGCGACGTACGCCCCCGGGTCGACGGACAGCGGTTCGCCCTGCGACACCCGCAGTACGATCGCCGGCCCGTCGGAGGTCACCGCGACCGTGCCCTGACCCGAGACGGTCGTGGTGAACAGGCCCTGCCCGCTGGTCGCGCCGTGCAGCCCGGTGAACTCGGTACCGGTACGCAGGCTCTGCTCGACCGCGAGCAGGTTGCTCGACTCCACGTGCAGCGTCTCGCCGCTCAGGTGCACGAGGTTGATCTCGGTGGCCCGGTCCGCGAACCAGCACGTGCCCTCGCCGCTCACCTCCATGAGGGTCATGCCCTCGCCGGTGAGCCGGCGGGTCACCATCCCGCGCAGCCCCTCACCCCCACCGGACAATCGTTTGAAGGTCATTCGTCCGTCATAGGCGATCATCGTCCCGTTCCGGGCCTTGACCGCCTCTCCGCCCAAGCCCACCGCGAGAACTCGCGTGCCCTGCATCACAAAGGTCGCCACGGTGGGGAAGTTAGCAGCGGGTCAGCCGTGGTCGGAGGGTGGAAACCCCTCATCTTGCCGGGGCTTTACCGGCGGCGCGGCAGGCGGCACGATCGGCGGCGCGGCCGGCACCGGCGGAACCCGGGGCGCGGGCGGCATCGGCGGTACGGCCGACACCACCGCCGTCACCGGTCGATCCTCGTCCCCCAGTGCCGACGCCGAGGCCGCGACCGCCGCGGCCCGCTCGTCCGCGGACCCCTCCTCGCCCCTGCTCTCGCCCCCGTCCGCGACCCGCGCCGCCGCCTGCGCGACCGCCTTCACCGCGGCCCGCGCCACCGCCGGATCGCGCGGCTCCGGCCCACCCCCGCCGTTCGGGAAGTTCTCGAAGAAGCGCAACATCTCCACCGGGAACGGCATCACCAGCGTCGAGTTCTTCTCCGCGGCCACCTCGACCACCGTCTGCAGCAGCCGCAGTTGCAGCGCGGCCGGCGACTGGGACATCTCGTCGGCCGCCGCCGCGAGCTTCTTGGACGCCTGGAACTCGCCGTCGGCGGTGATGATCCGCGAGCGCCGCTCACGCTCCGCCTCGGCCTGGCGCGACATCGACCGCTTCATCGACTCGGGCAGCTGTACGTCCTTGAGCTCGACCCGGTCGATCTCCACACCCCAGCCCACCGCCGGGCTGTCGATCATCAGGGCGAGGCCCCGGTGCAGTTCCTCGCGGTTGGAGAGCAGGTCGTCCAGATCGCTCTTGCCGATGATCGAGCGCAGCGAGGTCTGCGCCACCTGCTCGATCGCGAACACGTGGTTCTGCACCTCGACGATCGCCCGCGCGGGGTCGTGCACCCGGAAGTAGACGACCGCGTCCACCCGCACCGTCACGTTGTCCCGGGTGATGCCCTCTTGAGCCGGGATGGGCATCGTGATGATCTGGATGTTGACCTTCCGCATCCGGTCGAAGAACGGCACGATCACGTGGAATCCGGGCTGGCGGACCCGCTGCCTGACCCGGCCGAGCCGGAACACCACCCCACGTTCGTACTGCTGTACCACGCGTGCGCCCTTGGCCACCACGATCAGCATGGCGACCACGATCCCGATGACGAAACCCACCGCGATGTCCATGTCTCGATGCTAGGAACCCGAGGCCGCACATGGACCGGGGAACTCCCTACGGACGGTGTGATCGGCGTCAAGAATCGGTCATGTGACGCCACGTCAGCCAAGCCGGAGGGCGTGGTGGAGCCGACCCGGCCCCGCTCGTATCCTGCCGACCGGCCCCTCTTGTAACTTGAGGGGGCGGCCGGCGCCGGATCCGGCACACCGGCCGGCCGCGATCGCCCGCGAGGAGTGCACCACGATGACGATGTTCGCCTCGCCCGAGGACGCCCGCACCCGGCTCGGCGCGGTCGACTACCTGACCGACCCCGGCATCGCCACCGCCGTCTTCCTGGCCGACGCGCTGGGCAAACCGCTGCTGATCGAGGGACCGGCGGGGGTGGGCAAGACCGAGTTGGCCAAGGCGGTCGCGGCGGCCACGTCCTCGGCGCTGATCCGACTCCAGTGCTACGAGGGCCTGGACGAGTCCCGGGCGCTGTACGAGTGGGACTACCGCAAACAACTCCTGCGCATCCAGGCCGGGGTGGACGGCTGGGACGAGGCGCGCGCCGGCATCTTCGCCGAGGAGTTCCTGCTCGCCCGCCCGCTGCTCACCGCGATCCGCCGGGACGAGCCCACCGTGCTGCTGATCGACGAGACCGACAAGGCCGACGTCGAGGTCGAGGGGCTGCTCCTGGAGGTGCTGTCCGACTTCCAGGTCACCATCCCCGAACTGGGCACCATCACCGCCTCGCAGCGCCCGTTCGTGGTGCTCACCTCCAACGCCACCCGCGAGCTGAGCGAGGCGCTGAAGCGCCGCTGCCTCTACCTCTACATCGACTACCCGACGCCGGAGCGCGAGCGGGACATCGTGCTCACCCGGGTGCCCGGGATCCGCGCGCACCTGGCCGAACAGGTGGTCCGCACCGTCGCCTCGCTGCGCGCCCTCGAACTCAAGAAGGCGCCGTCCATCGCGGAGAGCCTGGACTGGGCGCACACGCTGCTCGCCCTCGAGGCCGACGACCTGGACGAGGAGACCATCGCGCGCACCCTCGGAGTCGTGCTCAAGCACGTCGCCGACCACACGCGGGCCGCGAAGGAACTCGGCCTGCCCGGCCTCGGCGGCTGACCGCCGATGTCGCTCCTGGATCGACACACCGGGTTCGTCCGGGCGCTGCGGCACGGCGGGTTGCCGGTGTCGCTCGCCGAAGGGCTCGACGCCGCGCGCGCATTGACCGTGCTCGACCTCGCCGACCGCGAGACGCTGCGCGCCGCCTACGCCGCGTCGCTGGTCAAACGCCACACCCATCGGCCGGTCTTCGACACTCTCTTCGAGCTGTGGTTCCCGCTCGGGGAGAGCCCGAAGGGCCCGGAAAGCCCGGAGTGGACGCCGGAACCACCGGCGGAGGCGCCGGCCGACAGCGCCCCCGCCCCGGATGCCCCCGCTTTGGACACCGACGCCGCCGATGCCGAGGCATTCCGCGACCGGCTGCGGGAACTCCTGCTCACCGACGACGAGATCGCGCTGCGCGCGCTGGCCCGCGAGGCGGTCGGCCGGTTCGCCGGCTTCGAGGGCGCGTCGGGCTACTCGTGGTCCGCACAGCTGGTCGGCCGGGCGCTCGACCCCAAGACGCTGATGGCCGGCCTGCTGCGCGCGGTACTGGGCGGGCAACTCCCCGGCGGGGTTGCCGAACGCAACGCCCGGCGGATGATCCAGGCCCGGGTGGGCCGGCTGAACGCACACATCCTGGCCGACGTACGCCGCCGCCTCGCCGAGGAACGCGGCATCGAACGAGTCGCCGAGACGGCGGTGCGGCCGGCCGTGGAGAACCTGGACATCCTGCGCGCGAGCCGAGCCGACCTGGTGGCGCTGCGCCGCGAGGTGCAACCCCTCGCGCAGCGCCTGGCCACCCGACTGACCGTCCGGCAACGCGCGGGCCGCAGCGGCCGATTGGACTTTCGCCGGACGGTGCGCGCGTCGTTGTCCACCGGCGGCGTGCCGCTGACCACCCGGCATCGGCCGCGCCGACCGCACAAGCCCGAGTTGGTGGTGCTGTGCGACGCCAGCGAATCGGTCGCCTCGTTCGCCCACTTCACCCTGCTGCTCGCCTACGCACTGCGCGAACAGTTCGCCCGGGTACGGGTGTTCGCGTTCATCGACACGCTGGACGAGGTGACCCGGTTCTTCGAACGGCCCGGCGGCGACGTGGGCGAGGCGATGCGCCGGCTGACCGCCGAGGCGAACCTGGTGCGGCTGAGCGGACACAGCGACTACGGACACGCCTTCAAGGTCTTCGTCGAGCACTACGGCGACGTGATCGGCCCCAAGACCTCCCTGCTGATCCTGGGCGACGCCCGCAACAACTACCAGGACCCGGCCCTGTCCGCCCTGGTGGCGATGGTCACCCCGGCCCGCCACGCCTGGTGGCTCAACCCGGAGCCCGAGCGCGACTGGGACACCGGAGACTCGATCGCCGGCGTGTACGCCCGACACATCCCCCTGATCGAGTGCCGCAACCTGGCCCAATTGGGCCGATTTGTAGGGGAGTTGGCCTGACCACATGGATGCGCACCGGATCGCCGTGGAGTTTTGGGACGACGCCTACGCGGACGGGATGTACGCCGACGCCGGGCCCGACGCGTTCGTGGCGCGGATCCTGGAGGTGGCGGCGCCCGGGGTCTCCGGGGTGGAGATCGGGTGTGGCAACGGGCGGAACCTGATTCCGCTGCGGCGCGGTGGGCTGGAACTGGTCGGGGTCGACCCGTCCCGGATCGCGCTGGAGCAACTGGCGCTGCGGGAGCCGGGAGTGCCGTTGGTGCACGGCACCCAGGACGATCTGCCGCCTGGGCGGCGATACGACGTCGTGGTCGGGATTCAGGTGCATCAGCACGGCACCCGCGCCGCCGCCCGGGACATGGTGCGCGGTTCGCTGGAACGGGTGGCCCCCGGCGGCCTGTTCGCGCTGCGCACCGCCTCGGCCGAGACCGAGGCGGTCGAGGCGCACGAGGTCTTGGACGAACACCCCGACGGGGGGCGGACCTTCCGCTACCTGGAGGGCTTCAAGGCGGGCCTCGTCGTGCACTACTACGGCCGCGCCGAACTGGAGGCGCTGTTGGCCGACTTCGAGCCGGTCCTGCCCCTGCGCGCCGAATACAGCCCACGACTGGACCCGCCGGCGGGCCGCTGGGCCCATTGGGAGACGATCGTGCGCCGGCCCCGCTGATCACGCTTCGACGTCCGCCGCCTGCCCGCCCGTCATCCGCAGCAGCTCCGCGTACGTCGTCGGATACATGTGGTTGTGGTCGCCCGCACCGGCCCAGACCACCTCGTGCTTGTCCAACCACGTGTCGATCAGCGTGCGGATCGGCTGCGGATGACCCACCGGGGCCACCCCGCCGACCTCTTGGCCGGTAGCCGCGAGGACGAACTCCGGGTCGGCGCGCCGCACCTTGCGCACGCCCAACAGCCGGGCCACCACGCGGGTGTCGACCCGGTGCGCTCCGCTGGTGACCACCAGGAGCGGTCGGCCGTCGGCGGAAAAGATCAGGCTGTTGGCGATCGCGCCCACCTCGCAGCCCAGTACCTCCGCGGCCGCCGCCGCGGTCGGCACCGTCTCGGCGAAGGCGCGGATCCCACCCGTGGCGCCGAGCGCGCGCAGCGCCTCGGCGACGTTCTCGACCGGCGTGTTCATGGGGCGAGGTTAATACCGGCGCGCCGCGACTGCGGCACCGATACCGGCGACCCGTCGGCGTCGGGCGGCGAAGTGCGCGCGGTGCTACCTTGACCGGCCATGACAGCGAATCGTCGGGTGCTCGTGATCAGTGGGTCGCTTCGTGCGGAGTCCACCAACTCCGCGGTGGTGCGGACCGCTTCCGTGGTCGCACCGGAGGGGGTCGACGCCGTCGTCTTTCCCGGCCTCGCCGAGCTGCCGCACTTCAACCCCGACGACGACCACGAGCCGTTGCCGCAGGCCGTCGTCGCGCTGCGCGCCGCGATCGAGGGCGCCGACGCGGTGCTGTTCTCCACGCCCGAGTACGCCGGCGCGTTGCCCGGCTCGTTCAAGAACCTGCTCGACTGGACCGTCGGCGGCGTCGAGACCAGCGACAAGCCGGTCGGCTGGATCAACGCCTCGACCAACCCCGGCGGCGCGGTCAAGGCGCACGAGTCGCTGCGCACGGTGCTCGGGTACACCGGGGCCGACGTGATCGAAGCGGCCTGCGTACGCCTGGGCGTGGCCCGCGACGGGATCGACCCCGAGGGCCTGATCGCCGACCCCGAGGTGCGCCAGGGCATCGCCGCCGTGCTGACCGTACTCGCCGAGGCGGCCCGACTCACCCGGGCCTGAACGCACCGTCGACGGATCGTCGGGAGTCCCCTCCCGAGCGGGATTCGCCGCTCTATGCGCTGGGCCTGGGCCTGGTCCTGGGCGACGCCGCCGGGCGAATACGCGCCGAGGTGCGGTGGGCGCCGGCCTGGAGCATGGTCGGCTTCTTCGCCCTGACCTTCCTGCACTACGCCCGCTACGACATCGAGATCGGCGTCCTGGCCCGCGGCCGGGTGCTGCTCCTGGGCGTGGCGGCGATCGCGGTCGTCGCGGGCACGGCGGCGCTCCGCGACCTGCGCGCGCCCACACCGGCCGAGCCCGAGACCCCACCCGCCCCGGCCCGCGCCCAAGCCCAAAGCCGAACCCCACCTCAACCCCATACCCGAGCCCGCGGGCGCACCGTCGCACACGCCACCGGCTCGAACGGCCCCCGATCCGACGTCCCACTCGGCGCCCGCACCCGCACCGGCCGCTCGCCGCAACGCCCCGGCCGCAAACCCGGCACCCGCCCCGGCGCCAAGTCCACCCCCAAGTCCACGGCCGCCCGCGCCGCCGGCCGCCCCGGCGTACCCGCCCCACCCGGCACGACCACCCGCAAGGCGGACCGCGTCGCACCCCCGCCCGCCCCGTCCGAGCGGGCCGAACGCCTGCACCTCCCGCTCGCCCTCGCCACCGTGTTCCCGGTGCTGCTCGCGCTCGCCGCCTTCGGCCTGCGCGCGGGCCCGGGCTCGGCACCCGTGCCGGACGCGGGGGCCGGAACGCTGCGGGTGGTCACGTACAACATCCGGATGGGCTACGGCATCGACGGACGGTTCGACCCGGATCGCACGGCCGACACGATCCGGGCGCTGCGCCCCGACGTGCTGCTGCTCAACGAGGTGGACCGGGCCTGGTTCCTCAACGGCGGCCACGATGTACTGACCCTGCTCGCCCGGCGGCTCGACCTGCCCTACCGGTTCGCGCCCGCCGCCGACCCGCAGTGGGGCGACGCGGTGCTCACCCGCAAGCCGATCCGGCACCTGGAGTCGATTCGGCTCCCGGCCGGCGGCGCCCCCACCGGCGCTCAGGCGCTGGGCGTGGTGGTCGAGGCGGCGCCCGGCAAGCGGCTCGGGTTCGTGGCCACCCACCTCCAGGACGCGGACGACGAGGTGCCGCAGCGGCAGGCGGACCGTGCCGCCGCGTTCGCGACCGGCCTGGCCGAGCGTGAGGCGGTGCCGGTGACCGTACTCGGCGACCTGAACGCCGCCGTGGACAGCCCGCAGGTGCGGGCGTTCACCGCGCGCGGGCTGGTGGACGGCCTGGCCCGGGTACGGCCGCTGCGCACCTATCCCGCGGACCGGCCCCGGCGCGAGATCGACCAGGTGCTCGTCGACGCGAGACTGCGGGTGCTCGCCGTGGAGGCACCGCCGTCGAGGGCCGCCGATCACCTGCCCGTCGCGGTGACGCTGGGCTACTGACCCGCGCCCCGGGCGACCGGGGTCACCCGGGCGGGCGCCTTGGCTCCGGGGGATGTGGGCATCGTCCCTCGGATGGTCGCCGACGGGGCGGCCGTGCGGGAGCGGCCGAGAAGGGGCGTGGGAGCGTGACGCACGATGCGCCCGACCCGCATCGGTGGCAGGCGCTCGGGGTCTGTCTGATCGCGGGGTTCATCACCCTGCTCGACGTGTCGATCGTCAACGTCGCACTGCCGTCGATCCGGGCGGGCCTGGGCGCCTCGGAGAGCGACGTGCAGTGGGTGCTGTCCGGCTACGCGTTGACCTTCGGCCTGGTCCTGGTGCCCGCCGGTCGGATCGGCGACGCGCGCGGGCGCCGGATGATGTTCATGACCGGCCTGGCCCTGTTCACCGCCGCGAGCGCGCTGTGCGGCGCCGCGCAGACGTCGTTGTGGCTGGTGCTGGCCCGACTGCTCCAGGGCATTGCGGGCGGCATCCTCACCCCGCAGGTGTCCGCGCTCATCCAGCAGATGTTCGCCGGCCACGAACGCGGCCGCGCGTTCGGCATGTTCGGCACCGTGATCGGCATCTCCACCGCGGTCGGCCCGCTCCTGGGCGGGCTGATCATCAAGGCGGCCGGCGCCGAGGAGGGCTGGCGCTGGGTGTTCTACGTCAACCTCCCGATCGGCGTGCTGGCCCTCGTCCTGGCCCGGCGGCTGCTGCCGGGACCGGACCACGCGAACCGGGCCTACCTGCGCGACCTCGACCCGGTCGGGGTGCTCCTGCTCGGCTCCGGTGTGTTGCTGTTGCTGCTGCCGCTGGTCGAGGAACGCCAGTGGCAGGGTTCGACCAAGTGGCTCCTGATCCCGATCGCGGCGGTGTTCCTGGCGGTCTTCGTGCGCTGGGAGATCCACCAGACCCGGGTCGGCCGCAACCCGGTGGTCGACCTGGCCCTGTTCCGGGTCCGGTCGTACACGCTCGGGTTGTTGGTGATGTTGTTCTACTTCGCCGGATTCACCTCGATCTTCTTCGTCTTCACCCTCTACCTCCAGTCCGGCCTCGGCTACAGCGCGCTGCTCGCCGGGCTTGCGATCACTCCGTTCGCGGTCGGCTCCGCGGTCGGCGCATCGATCGGCGGGCACCTGGTGAACCGGTACGGGCTCGCGCTGGTGACCGGCGGGCTGCTGATGGTCGCGGTCGGCCTCGGCGGGGCGATCGTGGGGGTGTACGAGGTGCCCGGGCGCGACATCGGCTGGATCCTGGTGGCGCCGCTGGCGTTCGCGGGGGTGGGCAGCGGGCTGGTGATCTCGCCCAACCAGACGCTGACCCTGGCCCGGGTGCCGCCGGCGCAGGGCGGCAGCGCGGGCGGGGTGTTGCAGACCGGGCAGCGGATCGGCTCGGCGATGGGCATCGCGGCGGTCGGCTCGATCTTCTTCTCCCGACTGGCCGCCGACCGGGGCCGGGACTGGGCCGGGCCGCTGCGGCACGGCCTGGTGGTGTCGGTGGCGTTCGTGCTCGCCGCGTTCGTCGTCGCGGTGGTGGATCTGCACCGGGGACGGGTGCCCGAGACCCGGTAGCGTCCGGCCATGACCTTCGACATCCACGCGGCACTGCCCGCCGCGCTCGCCGATCGGGCCGGGGCCTGGGGGTTCGTTCGTGCCTTTGCCGCCGATCGGTCCCGGGCGATCGGGCCCGCCGACGGGTACACCCCGGCGGAACTGGACGCGAGCGCGGCGCGACTGGGCGTCCCGCTGCCGGCCGCGCTCCGCGAGCTGTACGAACTCCTGGGCCGGCGGGCGGACCTGACGAGCAATCACGACGTGCTGCTGCCGCCCGACAAGCTCTACGTGGAGGACGGCCTGCTGGTCTTCCGCGAGGAGAACCAGGGCGTGGCGTGGTGGGGCGTGCGGCCGGACGGCGACGACCCCGAGGTGCTGGTGGGTTTCAGCACGGCCGAGCCGGTCGAGGAGCCGTGGAGCGCCTGGCTGCACCGGTTCTCGCTCGCGGCCGTGGAGATCGTGCTGTCCGAGACGCTGCTGTTCGACGACGACCTGGTCGAGGCGGTCGAGCTCGACGCGGACGACCTCGACCTGCTCCCCGAGACGATGCGGGAGTTGGCCTTCCCGGGCTACCCCGAGAGCGAGTCGGCCGGGAACCGGATCCGCTGGTTCGCCGGTCACGACCTGCTCGGCCGGCACGACGGCACGATGATCGTCTTCCGCGCCCGCACCGAGGACGATCTGGAGACCTTCTTCGACGCGGTCTGCGGCCCGGACGAGGACGACGAGGACGAGCCCGACGCTCGCGCCGGGTGAGCCGGTCGGCCGCCCGGCGTCCCGAGGTGCGGACGCCGGGCGGCCGAACCGTCGCTCAGGAACCGCTGTTGCGGAACGGCTCCTTCGGCCGGCCCAGGTTCGGCTTGCCCAGCACGTCCTTCGCGGACAGCGCGTAGATGCCGTGATTGGTCAGCACCCACACCACGTTGCGGTCCCACTCGACGTAGACGCCGTGCGTCTGGTTGCCCATCGCCCACTCCGGGAACGTGCCGTCCTCGGTCGGCCAGTCCCGGGTCTTGGTGCCGAACGCCTTGGGCACGAAGTACGCCTCGATCTCCGGCCGGGCGGGGTTCTTCACGTCGAAGACCTGGGCGCCCGCGTTGTAGAAGCCGTACACGAGGGTGCCGTCGTCGTGCCGGCCCGGGTTGGTGTAGTAGCCGGTGCGCTTGGGTCCGAAGCTGCCCCGGCGCTGGCAATAGTCGGTGATCCCGGCCGACTTCGGCGGGGTCGGACGCGGCAGTTGCCCGACGATCCGGGGGTTGGCCGGGTCCCGTGCGTCGATCTGGTAGATCGGCTTGTAGGGCTCGTAGCAGTCCTCGGTCAGCGGATAGCCGGAGACGTAGATCATCCCGGTGCGCTGGAACTGCGAGACGTCGATGTTGTCGCCCTCGGTGCCCGCTACCGACGGTGGCAGGTCCACATGCCCCACCTGGCGCATCCGGGCCGGGTCGGAGATGTCCAGGACGGTCATGCCCAGACCGCCCTGCACGGCGAAGCCGTATCGCCCGCCGCGCTCCACCGGCGTGGGCACGAACAGCGACATCCGCGCGCCCAGCCAGCTGGTCCGGTTCCCGCAGCGCGGGTTGCGCGCGTACGCCTCGTCCTCGCCGGTGACCTGTCCGGGCAGGTGCCAGGTGTCCAGCAGCCTCGGCGCGCCCGGGTCGGACATGTCGTAGGACTGGTAGCCGGCCGAGTGCAGGTTGGTCGGGTACTCGGTATTGGCGTACGTGTCGTTCGGCGCGACCGCGATGAACATGTACCTGCCGCCGTCCCAGTACGGTACGTCCAGCGAACCGGAGCCCTGCTGCGGGCGGTTCGGGTCGCTGTGCAGCGGGTCCGGCTGGGTCGAGTCGGTGCTGACGGTCGAGATCAGCTGCCAATCGGCCTTGCGGGGACCGTTCAGGCGATACACCTTGAAACCCTTGAGACCGGGCTTGGCACGCAACTTCGCCACGCCCTCGGGGTTGCCGTACTTGTCCTTGCCCGGCTCGTCGCCGAGTTCGGTGATCTGCCGCTTGTCCTCGAAGGACTGCACCATCACGTAGGCGCGCAGCCGGTCGTTCCACTGGATCGTGGACGCGCCCCAGTAATCCCCGGACGCCCAGGTCCCGTTGGCCTTCGACTCGTCGCCGCCGACCTCCTCCCGGGACATCTTCTCCACCACCGTGACGTGCTTGACGTCGGTGATGTCGTAGACGCGGCCCTCGGAGCGGTCGTACTGGAACATGTAGCGGCGGCCGTCGAAGTCGACGATGTTCTGCCAGGTGTGGAAGAAGTCCGGGGTGAAGTCGTAGCCCTCGTAGGCTGCTTCGACGGTCATGTTCTTCACGTACTGCCGGCTGTCGTAGTCGGCGCGGCGGCCCGGGAAGGGGTGCGGGTTCTCCTCGTCGAGCGGGGTCGACGCCGGGGCCAGGAACGAGCCGTCGAGCTGCATGCCGTACGCGTTCGGATCGGCCGCCTGCGGGCGACGCTCCTGGCAGACGAACGGGATGTTCGGATCGGTGCCGGCGGCGCCCGCGGCGGTCGCGGTGCGGGGCGGGGAGCCGGCGGCGGGGGAGCCGGCGCGTGGGGCGCCCGCGTAGGTGCCGGCGGTGAGGGCCACCAGGGCGGCCACCGCCAGTGCGCTGGATCTGCCGTATCTGCCGGTGCCGTTGCGGAGGAGGGGAGTGCGGCGCATCTGACGAACCTTCCGACCGGGACGATGACGGGGAAGTACACGACCGGCGGCGACGGCGCCGGGCGGGGACGCGGCACGCGCCTTCGCGGGGCACGACACGAACGGAATCCCCGATCGTGCCGTCGACCCGTGACCTCCTCGCCGGCGACTCGTACATCCGGCGAGGGGCACATTCGGCGAGTGGGCCGACCCGGCGGCTCCGGAAGCTCCGATGCCGCCGCGCGTCGATCCGCCCGGGGCCGCTCGCGCGCTCGTGCGGCCACGGCGGCGGCTCGTCAAGAAGCCGTCGCCACGTGCATGATGGCTGCGCCGGTGCATGTCCATCCAATGCCGATCCGGCGCCATGGCATCACCAAACAGGTATGCGTCCTGTCGGGGGGACGCAGCACCGAACCGGTACGGGAGCCCGCGTGGACCTGCTCGACGGACGGCTGAAGTTTCGCCACCTGACCCTGATCACGGCGATCGCCGAGCACGGGGGAGTCAGCCGCGCGGCCGAGGCGTTGCACCTGACCCAGCCCGCCGCCACCCGCACGCTGCGCGAGCTGGAGACGATGGTCGGCGTGCCGCTGTTCGAGCGGGGCCCGCACGGGATGAGCGCGACCCTGTACGGCACCGCCCTGGTCGCACACGCGCGAGCGATCCTGGCCGAGGTGCGGCGCGCCGGCGACCACCTCGCGAGCCTGCGCGAGGGCCAGACCGGCACGGTCGTCGTCGGCACCCTGCTCGCCGGGACCAGCGTGCTGCTGCCGCGCGCGGTGTCCGCGCTCAAGCGGGAGCGGCCCGGGATCACCGTGATCGTCCGCGAGGCCACCCACGACGTACTGCACCCGCAGCTGCTCGCCGGCGAGATCGACGTCGTGGTGGGCCGGTTGGGACCGGCCGCGGACGGCGGACGGGTCCGGCGCACCGCGCTGTACCGCGAGCCGATCCGGCTGGTGGTCCGCCGCGGCCACCCGCTCCTGGACAGCGCGCGCGAGCTGGCCGACACGATCGCGCACCCGTGGATCCTGCCGCTCGAGCAGACGGCGCTGCGCAGCGAGTTGGCCCAGCTGTTCCTGCGCAACGGGCTGGCCCTGCCGGCCGACCGGGTGGAGTGCACCTCGATCCTGACCGTACGCGCGCTGCTGCTCGGCACCGACATGATCGCGGCACTGCCCGAACTCGTGGTCACCGGCGACGACCGCCTCGCGGTATTGCCGGTGCCGCTGGAGTCGGTGCGCCGCACGGTGGGCACCACGCTCCTCGCGGACCGGCCGCCGACCCCCGCCGTGGGCGCCTTCCTCGCCTGCATCGGCGAGGAGGCGGCGGCGTTGCGGGCCGCGCTGGGCGAGGAGGCGGCGCTCGATCCGGACTGACGCGCCCGCCCCGTACCACCGCGCGCCCTGTTCAAGCGGTTGCGCCCGGGAGCACCATGCCACCTCGACGACCGCGCGGGACCGCGCCCAGGGGGGCCATCGTGCCGAACGATCCGCTCAGCCTCACCTCGCATCCACAACTGCTGCTCGTGCTCAACGGCCCCCGAGGGGTCGGCAAGCGCACGGTGGCCGCCGCCGTCGCCCGGCACCTGCGCGGCGCCACGGTGTTCGACCCCGACGCGGTGGGGGCGCCGGACCCGGTGGGCATCCCCCACACGGCGGGCGCGCCGGGCATACACGCGGGCGCCGCCGACGACGAGCACCGGTCGCCCAAGACCAACCACCGCACTCCCGACCCGGCCCGTACCTCGGTCACCGCCGACCACCTCACGCCGACCGACAAGCACATGCGCACCAACCACCACGCCGGGCCCACGAACGACCTCGAGCACCGCGCGCCCGCCCGGTGGCGGGTCCTGGTCGCGGATGCCGCCGAGGCGCTGCGCAGGCGCCGGCCCGGGCCGATCCTGATGCCCGCCACCCTCCTCGACCGCACGCACTGCGAGCACCTGCTCGATCTGCTGGTGGCCCGCGGCTTCGATGTCCGACACGTCACGCTGCACCTGGACCACCGCGACCGCCGGGCCCGGATCGGCGACGACGAGGCGACGGCGTCCGGCCGTGCCGCCCGCCGCGCGCGGCTCGGCCACGAGCGGCGCTACGAGCGGGCCAGGCCCTGGCTGCACACGGCGACGCTGGTCGTGGACACCACCGCCGGCTCGCCGGACACCATCGCGGTCGGCCTCGCCGAGGCGGCGCTGAACGGATCGTTGCCGGTACACCGACCCGGTGCGGATCGGCCCGACTCCGCCCCGACCCGGATCGACCGGCCCGCGCCCGCGGGGGTGTACCGGGCCGGCGTCCGCAACCCCCCGCTCCGGGTCGGCCGCACCCCGGACGGCCGACGCCGCAAGGGATAGCCCGCGCGGCCCCACCACAGGAGACGGCCCCACCAGCCGCGTCCGCCATACCCGATCACACCCCGGTTGTCCATGGGGTGCGGCCCCCGGATGGGGGAGGTGGAGACGCCCCCGCATCCGGGGGCCGACCGGCTCGTTCCCCGCGCGGGTGATCAATAGCGTCGAGTTACGCCCGGTCGGCGTGCTCGACCGATCATCCGCAACCTGAATTCGGGGACGCCCCATGACCATGACCGCACCGATCCTGGATACCCCGGAGGCCGCCGCCCCGCGCCGGGGCAGCGACTTCGCGCCGCTGCTCGCCGACCTCAAGGCCGCCGGCCTGCTGGAGCGGCGCACCGCCTGGTACGCCCGCTCGATCGGCCTGAACCTGCTGCTCCTGCTCGGCTCCTGGGCCGCGGTCGTCCGGGTCGGCGACTCGTGGTGGCAGCTCGCCCTCGCGATACCCGTCGCGCTGTTCACCACCCGCGCGTCCTTCGTCGGCCACGACGCGGGCCACCAGCAGATCGCCCGCAGCGCC
Organism: Embleya australiensis; assembly: GCF_051903075.1. NCBI lineage: Bacteria > Bacillati > Actinomycetota > Actinomycetes > Kitasatosporales > Streptomycetaceae > Embleya > Embleya australiensis. Next base: position 1,496,153 of record NZ_CP182422.1, on the reverse strand, counting down.
CGCACCCACCGCGTAATCTCCCTGCTGCACGGCAACCTGCTGATGGGGATGAGCTGTGGCTGGTGGAACGCGAAGCACAACAAGCACCACGCCAACCCGAACCACCGCGAGAAGGACCCGGACGTCGCGGTCGGCGTGCTGGTCTGGGACGCCGACCAGACGGGCGGCCGGACCGGCCTGATGGGCTGGCTGACCCGCAACCAGGCGCGGCTGTTCTTCCCGCTGCTGTTGCTCGAAGGGCTCAACCTCAAGGTCAACGGCCTGATGGCGCTCAAGGAGCGCACCCCGCGCGAGCGCCGGGTCGAGGGTTCGGTGCTGGCCCTGCACTACGCCCTGTACATATCGGTCCTGGCCATCTCGATGTCGCCGGTCAAGGCCCTGGTCTTCGTGCTGCTCACCCACGCGCTGCTCGGCCTGCACCTGGGCATGGCGTTCGCGCCCAACCACAAGGGCATGCCGATGCCGGAGCCGGGCGTCAAGTGGGACCACCTGCGCCGCCAGGTGCTGACCTCGCGCAACGTCACCGGCGGCCCGGTCACCGACTGGCTGCTCGGCGGGCTGAACTACCAGATCGAACACCACCTGGTGCCGAACATGCCGCGCGTGAACCTGCGCCGCGCGCAGCCGATCGTGCGCGCGCACTGCGCCCGGCTCGGGGTGCCCTACCTGGAGACGAGCGCGATCACCTCGTACCGGCAGGCGCTCGGCCACATGCACCGGGTGGGCGCACCGCTGCGCAAGGAGCGGGCAAAGGTGTCCGCAAACGATTGATGTGTCGTACATCTATCCCTAGGGTGGGGCCGACCTTCCGCCCTCTCCCATCCGGAGCGTTCGTGACCGGCCCCGCCTCGACCCCGCACGACGCGCGACGACGCTTCCTCGTACCGGTCCTCGGCTCCTGCGGCATCGTCGCCGCGCTGATGCAGACCGTCGTCGTCCCGCTCCTGCCGGACCTGCCCGCGCTGACCGGCAGTTCGGCCTCGACGGTGAGCTGGACCCTGACCGCCACGCTGCTCAGCGGCGCCGTCTGCACCCCGCTGCTCGGCCGGGCGGGCGACATGTTCGGCAAGAAGCGCATGCTGGTCCTGGCCATGGTCGTGCTGTCGATCGGCTCGCTGATGTGCGCGCTCACCTCGGACATCGGCGTGCTGATCGTCGGCCGCACCCTCCAGGGCATGGCCACCGCGGTGGTCCCGCTGGGAATCAGCATCCTGCGCGACGAACTGCCGCCGGCCAAGGTCGGCGGCGGCATCGCGATGATGAGCTCCACGCTCGGCATCGGCGCCGCCGTCGGCCTCCCGCTGGCCGGCCTCGTGGTCGACCACGCCGACTGGCACGTGATGTTCTGGGCCGCCACGGCGCTGGCCCTGGTGGTGCTGACCCTGGTCGTGCTCGTGGTCCGCGAGTCGCCGGTCCGCACCCCCGGACGCTTCGACGTGATCGGCTCGCTCGGCCTGGCCGCGTTCCTGGTCTGCCTGCTGCTCGCGGTCTCCAAGGGCGCCGCCTGGGGCTGGGGCAGCGCCCGCACGGCCGGCCTGATCGGCGCCGCCGCGGTGATCCTGCTCGGCTGGTGCCGGCACCAGTGGCGGGCCCGCACCCCGCTCGTGGACCTGCGGGTGACCACCCGCCCGGCGGTGCTGCTGCCCAACATCGCCGCGCTGTTCATCGGCTTCTCGTTCTACGCCAACAGCCTCTCCACGGCCCAGCTGGTCCAGACACCCGAGGCGAGCGGCTACGGCCTCGGCCTCTCGGTCGCCGCCGGCGGCCTGTGCCTGCTCCCCGGCGGGGTGATGATGGTCGTGCTCTCCCCCGTCTCCACCCGGCTGACCGCCACCCGGGGACCACGCTTCTGCCTCGGCCTCGGCGCCGTCCTGCTCGGCCTGGGCTACGTGGTGCGCATCTTCACCAGCCACGACCTGTGGACCGTCATCGCCGGCGCCACGGTCGTCGCCTCCGGCACCGCCATGTGCTACTCGGCGCTGCCGATGCTGGTCATCCGGGCCGTGCCCGCCGCGCAGACCGCCGCCGCCAACGGGATCAACGCGCTGATGCGCACCATCGGCCAGGCGGTGTGCAGCGCGGTGGTGGCGGCCGTGCTCACCTCGTACACGATCTCCGCCGCCGGCCGCGAACTGCCCGCGCTGCACGCCTACATGGTGATATTCGTGATCGCCGGCACGGTGGCCGGCTGCGCGCTGATCGCGTGCCTGTGCATCCCCGAACCCGGTGGCCCCACGGCCGTGCCGATCCCCGCCCCGGCCGCCCCCGCCGAGTCGCGCCCGCTCGCGGCTAGGCCAGACCCAACCGGTCGAACATGATCAACCCGTCCTCGAACACGGTCAGGTCGACCACCTTGGCGTTCTTCGCCCGGATCGCCGCGGTGAACGCCTGCTCGTAGGCGAAGATCGGCACATCCTCCGCCAGCGCCCGCTGCACCTCGGCATAGGCGGCCCGCCGGACCTCCGGATCGGTGGTGGCCCGGGCCCGCTCCAGCGCCCCGTCCACCGCCGGGTTCCTCCACTGCATGTGGTTGTCCTGCCCCTTGGAGTGCAGGAAGTTGTACAACACCGGCTCCGGGTCCTCGAAGGACAACACGAACTCGCCCGCGTCGAACTGCCGCTGGATCTGCACCTTCTGGAGGTACTGGGTGCCCTCCAGGAACTCGGTTTTCATGCTGATGTTCTTCATCGTGGCGAGCTGGGCCAGCCAGTATTCGGCGGTCACATGCGAGCCGGGGCTGTTGTACGTGCTGTAGGTGAAGCTCAGCGGCTTGCCCTCGGCGGCGAGCGCGTCGAGCAGGCGCTGCGCCTCGACCCGGTTGTTCGCGGGCAGTGGCGCGTCGGAGGCGACGAAGTCCGAACCCGGGCGCAGGAACGTGCTCAGCGGTTTGCCGGCGTCGTCGGTGACCACCTTCGTCCGCGCGGCCGGATCCATGATCAACGCGAACGCGCGCCGCGCCCGGGGATCGTCGAAGGGCGGTCGGGCCGTGTTGAACAGCGTCATGAAACCGCCGCTCTTGCCCTCGGTGACCACCGGCAGCCCGGCCTTGCGCGCGTCGCCCATCAACTTGGCCTGCGCCGTGGTCAACACCTGGGCCTGATCGGCACCCAGCATGGCCAGCCGCTGCGACTGGTCGACCACCGGCTTGAGGATCAGCTCCTTGAGCGGCGGCCGGGAGCCCACCTGCCAGTACTTCGGGTTGCGCTTGAACACCATCTGCTGGTCGCGCACCCAGCTCTCCAGCCGGTACGGCCCGGCCCCCACCGGCTTGGCGCCGAACCCCTTCGGATCGGCCTTGATCGCCGTCGGCGAGCCGATGAACGCCAGGTTGTGCGCGATCACCTTGTCGAAGTGCGCGTTCGGGGCCGGCAGCGTGACCCGGACGGTCCGGCTGTCGGCCACGGATATGCCGACCCCGGCGACCACCCGCGCCTGGAGCGACTTGTTCGCCGGATCCGCGTGCCGCTCCCAGTTGAACTTCACCGCCTCCGCGTCCAGCGGGGTGCCGTCGGAGAACCTCAGGTCCGGCCGCAGCCGCAACGTCCAGACCCGCCCGCCCTCCGCCGCCGCCGCGCTCTCCGCCAACTGCGGCTGGGCCCGGCCGGTCTTCGGATCGATCCACAACAGCACGTCGAAGACCGCCGCGGCCTGGGTGCCGCCGGTGATCTGGGACAGGCTCGCCACGATCGGGTCGAGACTGCGCGCCTCCTGCGTGACCAGCACGGTCATCGCCTCGCGGGACGAACCGCCGGCGGCGGAGTCGTCGCCGCACGCGGCGGTGGTCAGGGTCGAACCGAGCAGCGCGGCCACGAGGGCCGGCCGCCGGGAGAGCACGGATCGCACGTGGTCGCTCCTCGCACGGGCCCACCCCGGTCCGGGCGGACCACGGTCTCCGGGCGGGCCGGATCCCCATGGACGGTGAGGGCTCAACCTAAAGTCACTCCTGACTCACGGTCAACAAGTGTTTCCGGATCGGTGACCGCCCCGGGGCTGCGAGCCGGTCGGGTGATTCGCGCGATTTTCCTGCCGAAGCGGGCATAGGACGGTGTGTTTGCCGATGCCGCGAGGCCTGAACGCACGCCAGGAGACCGCATGACCACCGCCGCCCTGACGCCGGACCTGCTCGCCGAGCTGCGCCGTCCCCGCGCGTACCCGCTGGTGTCCCTGACGCTGCCCACGCACCGGCACCGCCCGGAGAACCAGCAGGACCACATCCGGCTGCGGAACGTGCTCACCGAGGCGGAGAAGCGGCTGGCGGCGGACCCGGAGGTGACCCGGGAGGTGCGGATCAAGACGGCGGAACGGCTCCGGGCCGCGGCGGCCGAACTGGATCCGGAGAGCTTCCTCGACGGTCTGGTGCTCTACGCGTCGGCGGACGAGCACTACGCCTTCAGGATCGAGGCGCCGGTGAGCGAGCGGATCGTCTTCGCGACCACCTACCTCACCCGCAACCTGGTCTCCGCGGCGGAGCGGCTCACCCCGTACTGGGCGCTGGTGCTCAGCGAGCAGGAGGCACGGTTGTGGCGCGGCCGGGGCGAGCACGTGTACGAGGCGCGCGTCGACGGGTTCCCGGTCACCACACCCGCGCCCGAGCCCGACGGCCAACTCCGGCGCGAGGGCGGCGGCATGGGGGTGAGCGAGGAATTCCGCCGACTGCTGAACGAGGCCGACGAACACCTGGCCCACGCGCTCGTCGGGCCCAACCGCGACGGCAAGGTCGTTCTGGTCGGCCTGCGCCCGCAGGTCAAGGCGTTCCGCGAGGGCAGCCGCAACGCCGGGCACCTGGCCGAGCGCGATCTGGAGGTCGGCGGCCTGGTCGAGGCCACGCCCGCGCAGCTCGCCGAGATCCTGGCCCCGGCGCGGGCCGCGCTGGCCGAGGAGGCGACCGCCGCCGCACTGCGGGCGCTCGACGACGCGCGCAGCGCCAAGCGGTACGCGGGCGGCATCCAGGAGGTGTGGACGCCGGTCCGGGCCGGGCGCGGCGCGCTGCTCGTGGTCGAGGAGGGCCTGCGGGTCACCGGCCGCCTGGTCATCGTCGAGGCGACCGGGGAGATCGCGCTCCAAGTGCTCACCGGCCCGCACGCGGAGGACGCGGTACTGGCCGGTCGGGCCGAGGACGACATCGTCGACACCGTGGTCGAGGCGGCCCTCGAAGGCGACGGCAAGGTGGTCTTCGTCCCCGACGGCACGCTCGCGGATGCGGGCGGCATCGCCCTGGCGATGCGCTACTGAGCCGACACCACGCACATCCGGGTGCGGGGGCGGCCTCCGGAAAGGCCGCCGCCGCACCCGGATGACCCGTGACCGGACCCGCGAGGGTCGATCGGCGGTCGATCGGTGCGCCGGTCGGTGCCTCGGTCAGTGCAGATCGCGTTCCAGGGCTTCCAGGTCGTCCTCGTACGCGGTGCTCGTCTCGAACCGGTAGATGATGCTGCGCGGATCCGCGTCCTCGAAGGGGGCGTCGAGCCACTCGCCCGGTTCGGTCGGCTCGATCGCGGACACCCACAGGGTCGAGTCGCCCGGTTCCAGGCCCAGTTCGTCGGCGCGCTGGGCGATCTCGTCCGGATCGTAGACGTCGAAGAGCACCGCGACCGCGCTGGACGCGCTGTCGGCGCCGGTATCGCGCGGCGAGACGGCCGGTTCGTTCTCGCCGGCCTCCGCGTCCGCCCGGCGGGCGTGGTCGACGAGGGTGATCAGATCCTTGATCACGTAGTCGCGACGGATCAGCACGGTCACCGCCTCGGGGTTGGTCGGCCCCTCGTACTCGGCTTCCTCGCCGCTGCTCGGCACCTCGAACGGGGTGACCTCGTCATAGGCGTCGTACAACAACTCGTCGTAGGCCTCTGCGGCGGCCGCGAGCGCGTCGTACGCGGCGAAGACGGCCGGGTCGCTCTCGCCCTGGCGGGCTTCGACGGCGGCCAGATGGTCGTCGATCGCCGATTTGAGAACGTCCGCGGCGGCACGGACCTGCTCTGGCGTGGGCTGCGCAACACCGGTCATGGGGTGACGTTATCCGCAAGAGCCCCACGCGCGCACAATGGTTCACTGATGGCGGAGTCGTTGGCCTACCAAAAGGCCGGTCACCGCGCCGGCGGCGCGGGCGCCGGGGAATGGAAACATGGCGGACTACGAGTTTCGGCAACTGGACATTCCGCGCGGCACGTCCCGCGGGGACGCGTGTCGGATCCTGACCGAGCAGGCGGAATACGGGTATTGGGAGCTGGACCGGCTGCTCCTGCGCGGCGACGGCAGCCGCCGGGTGGTGCTCCGGCGCCGAATCATCCGACAGGTGCGCACCATGTGACGATGCGCACCATGTGAGCGAGGCGAAACGCGGACTGCCCGCCCCTGGCCTCCCAGGGGCGAGCGGTCCATCCGGGCGTGCGTCGGGGTGCGTCGTGCGCCCGGTCGATGTGGGTCGGTCCCGTGGGTCGGGATCAGTCCCGGGCGGGCCGCGCGCGACGGTACAGAACGAAGCCGCCGAGCAGCAGCGCGGCGCCGATCGGGGCCACGGTCAGCGCGTCGGAACCGGTCTCGGCGAGAGCCCCGCCGCCGTGCGAGGAACCGCCGGTCGAGCCGCCGGTGCTGCCGGCCGACGAGCCGCCCGTCGACCCGCCGGTGGTCCCACCCGTGGTGCCACCGGTCGTACCGCCGGTGTTGCCGCCCGTGGACCCGCCGGTGTTGTGGCCGGTCGAGCCGCCGGTGGTGGGCGGCTTGCTGGTCGGCGGCTTGGTGGTGGGGGGCTTGGTGGTCGGGGGCTTGGTGCTCGGCGGGCACGTGGTCGGCGGCTTGCTGGTCGGCGGGTGGGTTGTCGGAGGCTTCGTGTGCGGCGGCTTGTCGGCCGACACGTTGGCGCAGTGGTTGCCGAAGGCCGGGTTCAGCGCACCGATGACGTTCACGGTGTTGCCGCAGATGTTCACCGGGACGTGGATCGGCACCTGGATGTTGTTGCCCGACGCCACGCCGGGCGAGCCGACGGCCGCTCCGTCGGCCCCGCTGCCGGCGTTGGCCACGCCGACAGCCGCGGACGCGAGTGCGCCCGCGGTTGCGACGACGACCAACAGCCCCTTCTTGGCGAGCTGGTGCATGTAGGTACCCCTGTGTCTCTCTCGCGAGGGGCGGGGGACGTTGACCCCGCACGGTCGTCCAACGAGAGTCGACACCGGAGGTCACCGGGGTGACGGCGATTCGCTCGTATGGCTGAGTTTCGGCCTTCCTTGCAACCGTGTTCCGATTGTTTTCGCCCGCACTTCGGCCCGGACGGGCGCTCGGCTGAACGAAGACGACCGTCGATGCGCCGACGCCGCCGGGCTCGGATGAAAGCGGGCGGCGCAGCGGGACGGCCCCGAGACCTTGGCGGTCCCGGGGCCGTCCACACGCCATCGAGGGCGTGGGCCTGGATCAGGCGTTGATGCAGGTGTTGCCGAACGTGGGGTTCAGGACACCGATGATGTCGATGCTGTTGCCGCACAGGTTGATCGGCACGTGGATCGGCACCTGGATGTTGTTGCCCGACAGCACACCGGGGGAGCCGACGGCCGCGCCGTCCGCCTCGGCGTTGGCCATGGCACCGCTGGCACCGGCGAGCACGAGACCACTGCCGGCCGCGACGATGAACGCGGCCTTGCCCATCTTCTTCATGATTCTTCCGTCCTCCTTGTAGACACCACGACGCGCATGCGCGCCGCACAAGAAGAAACGACCGGATCGGGCGCAGGCTACGTGCTCCACGAGGTATTCACTCGTTCGGGCCCGATGCCCGGGAAACCCCGGGCCGGCGGTGCCGACGGGCGCGCGACACGGCCTCGGGATCCCCTCCCGGGCCCGGCCGCGCGCCCCCCGCTCGGCGATGTCTCACGCGTTGTCGAGCAGGTGATCCAGCACCCGGACACCGAACTTCAGCCCGTCCACGGGGACCCGCTCGTCCACGCCGTGGAACATGCCCGCGAAGTCGAGGTCGGCCGGCAGCTTGAGCGGCGCGAACCCGAAGCAGCGGATGCCCAGATCGGCGAAGGACTTCGCGTCGGTGCCGCCCGACAGGCAGTACGGCACGGCGCGCGCGGCCGGGTCGTGCGCGCGCAGCGCGGCCGACATGGCCTCGACCAGGGCGCCGTCGAAGCCGGTCTCCAGGGCCTGGTCGGTGTGGATCGTCTCGCGGCGCACGCGCGGGCCCAGGACCGCGTCCAACTCGGCGTGGAACTCGTCCTCGAAGCCCGGCAGGAAGCGGCCGTCCAGGTGGGCGGTGGCCTGCCCGGGGATCACGTTGACCTTGTACCCGGCGTTCAGCATGGTCGGCTGCGCGGTGTTGCGGATGGTCGCGCCGATGATGCTCGCGATCGGGCCGAGCCGCTCGATGGTGGACTCTATGTCGTCCGGGTCGAGTTCGATGCCCAGCGCGTCGGAGACCTCGTCCAGGAACGCGCGCACCGTCTTGGTGACCCGGACCGGGAACTTGTGCCGTCCCACCCGGGCGACCGCCTCGGCCAGTTCGGTGATCGCGTTGTCCTTGGCGATCATCGAGCCGTGGCCGGCGGTGCCGTCCACGATCAGCCGCATCCAGTCCATGCCCTTTTGGGCGGTCTCGACCAGGTAGAGCCGCAGGTCCTCGTTGACCGTGAAGGAAAAGCCGCCGACCTCGCCGATCGCCTCGGTGACGCCCTCGAACAGGTCGGCGTGGTTGTTCACCAGGTGCCGGGCGCCGTACAGCCCGCCGGCCTCCTCGTCGGCCACGAAGGCGAGTACGACGTCGCGCGCGGGCGGCCGGCCGGACCGTACCCGGTCGCGCAGCACCGCGAGCACCATCGCGTCCATGTCCTTCATGTCGACCGCGCCGCGACCCCACACACAGCCGTCGGCGATCTCGCCCGAGAAGGGGTCGTGGGTCCAGTCGGCGGCGTTCGCCGGGACCACGTCGGTGTGGCCGTGGATCAGCAGGCCCGGCCGGGACCGGTCGGTGCCCTCGATCCGGACCACCGTGCTGGCCCGGCCGCGCTCGGATTCGTAGATCTTCGGCTCCAGGCCGACCTCGGCCAGCTTTTCGGCGACGTATTCCGCGGCGGCCCGTTCACCCGGCCCCGATCCGTCGCCGTAGTTGCTCGTGTCGATGCGAATCAGGTCGCGACACAGGTCGACGACCTCGTCTTCCGCGCGGGTGGTGGGCTGGGGACGGACAGCCTCCGTCATGACGGCTCCTCGGGGAAGGCGGAACGGCACGTGCGTACGGGTGTACCACCATCCTGCACCCGCGAGCGGATCCGACCGAGCCCGGGCACCGTTCTGACGATCAGTCAGTCGAGCGAGGTCGGTCGCGGGGTCGGTACGGGGCCGCCGGGCGAGCGTGTGGCGACCGCGCGGCGACGGTGCCCGCAACGTAGGGAGATGCCTCTGACCGGGAGGATCGGGCCACTGCTACCTTCCGGATCAGGGTGAACAAGCCGCACACACCCACGAGTCGGACCATCGGGAGGAGACGTCACATGAACGGCACGGCGTGGGGTCTGACGGGTCCCGAATTTCTCCGCCTCTACGGCGGGATCGCCCTCGGCCTCGTGGTCCTGGCGATCGTGTTGCGGATCGTGCTCGCCTGGGCGGTCCGCGGCCAGGCGCGAAGCGGGTCGCTGGGCCCGTACGACGCGGCCTACCTGGCGGGCGGCCCGATGCGGGTCGCCGACACCGCCCTGGCGTCGCTGATCACCGAGGGCTACGTACACGTCCAGCGGGTCGGCCGGGTCACCGCCGCGACCGGATCGCGTCCGCCGGAGCCGGTGGCCGCGGCGATGCTGGACGTCGTCCGCACCACGCGCGGCACCCGACTCGCCCTGCTGCGAGGCTGGTCGCGCACTCCCATGCGGGAGCAGATCGAGCGCAGTCTGGTCGAACGCGGACTGCTGCACTCGCCGCTCGCGCGTCGGATCGCCAAGACGCCGTCCCGGCTGCTGTTCGTGCTCGGACTGGTGGGCATCGCCCGCTTCGTCAACGGCCTGGCGCACAGCCGGCCGATCGGCTTCCTGGTCCCGATGATCGTGCTCACCTTCGTCTTCGCGGGGTTGACCGCCGCGGGCTTTCGGACCACCGCGGCGGGCCGCCGGGAGCTGCGCGAGCTGACCTCACGGTTGCGGGCCGACCGCCGTTCCGGCGCCCTGGTCGGCGCGGGCGCGCTGTCCGGGCTGTTCGTGGTGGCCTGCCTCGGCATGGCCGCACACCCGGACCCGGACGCCCGGCTCGCGCTGGTCGCGTACGGCGGCTCCGGCAGCAGCGGTGGCGGCGGGGGCGACGGCGGCAGCAGTTGCAGTGGCGGGAGCAGTTGCGGCGGCGGCTGTGGCGGTGGCGGCTGCGGGGGCTGAGCTCGCGCCCGCTCGACGATCGAAGAAAAACCGGCTCCGCATCCTCGACTCCGGGATGCGGAGCCGACGCATGTCGGGCCGCCGCCGCGCGCCGCGCACAACGCTCCGCCGCGGCCGTCCGGGACGGGTTCTCCCGGCCCACGGCTGTCGCCGCCCGTTCCGGGAAGAGTGGGACTCGAATGGGAGTTCTACGAGTCGCCGTTCCTCCCGAGGCGGGCAACCGTCGATCGGGTCGGCCCGAACCGGAGGGCGGCGCGGACGGTCACGTCGCACCAACGGGGTGCGCGGCCGCGCGGCGTACCCGTGGTGCGGGCACGGGACTGGAGGGAGTCTGCGTTGAGTGTGATCGAGGTTGCCCCGACCCGGGTCGATCCGGTGCGCTGGCCCGATGTGGCGGAGGTGCCGCGTCGACCGCTGCGCGCCGCCGCGGCCCGCTTGCTGTTCGAACGAGCGGTGGCTCGGCTGCCGTTGCGGGTGTGGATCGACGGCGCGCTGCGCGGCGACGGGGACGCGAAGGCGCCGGTGATGCGGATCGTGCGGCCGGACGCGTTCTTTCGTCGGGTGGGCACGGGTGGGCTGATCGGCTTCGGCGAGGCGTATCAGGCGGGCGACTGGGAGGCGGACGACCTGACCGCGGTGCTCACCGTGTTCGCCTCCCGGGTAAGCACGCTGATTCCCCCGGCGCTCCAGCGACTTCGCCCCCTGGCGATACCGCGCCTGCCGCGTGCGCAGCGCAACACCGTGGCCGGGGCCAAGCGCAACATCCACCGGCACTACGACCTGTCGAACGAGTTGTTCGCGACCTTCCTGGACGAGACGATGGCCTACTCGTCGGCCGTCTTCGAACAGGGCCCGGACGGCGGACCGCGCGCCGACGAGGACGCGTTGCCCGAGGCCCAGCGGCGCAAGATCGACCGGCTGCTCGACCTGGCGGACGTCGGCCCCGGTACCCGGCTGCTGGAAATCGGTACCGGATGGGGCGAGTTGGCACTGCGCGCGGCCGAACGCGGGGCGGACGTACACACCATCACCATCTCGGCCGAACAGCGCGACCTGGCGGCGGCGCGGATCGCGAACGCGGGCCTGGCCGATCGGGTCCGGGTCGAGTTGCGCGACTACCGCCACGTGAGCGGCAGTTACGACGCGATCGTCAGTGTGGAGATGATCGAGGCGGTGGGGGAGGAGTACTGGCCCACCTACTTCGCGGTGCTCGACCGACTGCTCGCGCCCGGCGGCCGGGTCGCGTTGCAGTCGATCACCATGCCGCACGACCGGATGCTGGCCAGCCGCGACACGTACACGTGGATCCACAAGTACATCTTCCCGGGCGGTCTGATCCCCTCCGACGACGCGGTGCGCAAGGCCGCCGCCGCGACCCGGCTGCGGGTCGCGGACAGCAGGTCGTACGGGCTGCACTACGCCGAGACGTTGCGGCTGTGGCGGGAGCGGTTCGACCGGCGCGCCGACGCGGTCGAGGCGTTGGGCTTCGACCACGTGTTCCGGCGCATGTGGGACCTGTACCTGTCCTGGTCGGAGGCGGGCTTCCGGTCCGGCTACCTGGACGTGCGGCAGTACCTGCTGATGGAGGCGTGAGCGCGAGAGCGGCGGGATCCGAGGGAGTTCCGCCTCGGGGAGCCCGGTTCGGGGGCAATGTCGGGGAATCGGGTCGGCGACTCCCTCGAAGTTTCCGCCGAAGATGAGGGCTTCCCCTGAAGTGCCGAGGGATTCCCGCGTGATCTGCTTATGACGCGGGCGAGGGGTCCGCTCCGATCGGCCGTCGCGGGGGTGTGGCCGGGCGGAGCGGGTACCGACCCCGGGCCGGCGCCGGGCAGGTGCCGGTGATCCATGAAGGCCCCGAACGGCGAGTGCCGTTCGGGGCCTTCGGGGTTGTTCGGGCCGGCGCGGCCGTCGTGGCCGGCCGCCGTCGTCGGGTCGCGGTTACAGGGCCACGCCGAGGATCGCGTCCAGGGCCCGTGAGGCCACGCCCGGGGCGGACATGTCCTCGCCGCCGTCGGCGAGTTGCCGCGCCGCCCAGGCGTCCATCGCGGCCAGCGCGCCCGGGGCGTCCAGGTCGTCGGCCATCCGTTCGCGGATCGCGGCGAGCAGTTCGGTGGTGTCCGGCCCGTCGGGACGGCCCACCGCCGCGCGCCACGCGGCCAGCCGTGCCTCGGCCTCGGCGAGGACCGTGTCGGTCCACTCCCAGTCGCTGCGGTAGTGATGGGCCAGCAGGGCCAGACGGATCGCCATCGGGTCCACGCCCTCGCGGCGCAGCTTGGAGACGAACACCAGGTTGCCGCGCGACTTGGACATCTTCTCGCCGTCCAGCGCGACCATGCCCGCGTGCACGTACGCCTTCGCGTACGGCACCTCGCCGGTGACCACGTGCGCGTGCGAGGCACCCATCTCGTGATGCGGGAAGACCAGGTCGCTGCCGCCGCCCTGGACGTCGAAGCCCATGCCCAGGTACTTCAGCGCGATCGCCACACACTCGATGTGCCAACCGGGGCGCCCCGCGCCGAAGGACGCGTCCCAGGACGGTTCGCCCGGCCGCGCCGCACGCCAGAGCAGCGGGTCGAGCGGGTCCTTCTTGCCGATCCGCTCGGGGTCGCCGCCGCGCTCGCCGAAGATCTCCAGCATCCGGGCGGCGGTGTATCCGGACACGCCGCCGAAGCGCTCGTCCGACACGATCGAGAAGTAGATGTCGCCGTCGACCGAGTAGGCCGCCTCCTTGGCGAGCAGGTCCTCGATCAGCGGCACGATCAGCGGGATCGCCTCGACCACGCCGATGTAGTTCGCCGGCGGCAGCACCCGCAGCGACGCCATGTCCTCGCGGAACAGCGCGGTCTCGCGCTCCGCCAATTCGACCCAGTCGACGCCGTCGCGCACGGCCCGCTCCAGGAGGGGGTCGTCCACGTCGGTGACGTTCTGCACGTAGTCCACGGTGTGGCCCGCATCCCGCCAGACGCGCTGGAGCAGGTCGAAGGCGACATACGTGGCCGCGTGGCCCATGTGGGTCGCGTCGTACGGCGTGATGCCGCACACGTACAACCGCGCGACCGGTCCCGGGGTGACCGTCACCAGCTCGTGCACGGAACTGTCGTGCACGCGCAGGGACGCACCCTGACCAGGGAGAACGGGGAGCTCGGGTGCAGGCCAGGCATACATACGTATGAGCCTAACGTCCGCGGGGGGTGAAGATCTTCCAGGGTTGGCAGACGAATTTCCGCGTCTTTACCCGCGCCCGGGGCGCGTCGGCCGGCGCCGTCGGCCGGGAACGCCCGGTCGACTCGTGAATTTCATGTCACGTCAGATCGGCGGCCACGGAATCACGTGCCGGCGGCCGTCCGGCTTCGGCAGCCGGCCCTCGGCGAGCAGAACTCTCACCCGTTCGCGGGTGGCCTCGACCTCGTCCGGCGTAATCAGCTCGCCCAGACGCACACCCAGAGCGCCGTCCAGTTCCTCGGCGAGCGAGGTCAGCGCGGCGCGCGCGGAGGCCGGCAGCGGCTCGCCCGCCCAACCCCACAGGAGGGTGCGGAGTTTGTCCTCGACGTGGAAGCAGATGCCGTGATCGATTCCGTACACGTGGCCGGCCGGGCCGGGCAGGAGGTGGCCGCCCTTGCGGTCGGCGTTGTTGATCACCGCGTCGAACACGGCGATGCGCTGCAGTACGTCACCGGCGGCGTGCACGAGCAGGGCGGGCTGCTCCTTGCCCTGTTCGTCGGGGACGACCACGTGTGCGATCGGCTTCCAGGCCGGTCCGGGGTCGACCGCCGGCAGGATCGCGACCGGCTCGGGCTCATCGTCCGCCCGCTTGTGGTCGATCCACAACTGGCACATGCCCGCCCCGTACGGGCCCTCCCGGAACACCGTGGTCGGCACGATGTCCCAGCCCAGCGCCTCGGACACCTCGTACGCCGCGACCTCGCGCCCCGCGAGCGTGCCGTCGGGGAAGTCCCACAGCGGACGCTCGCCCGCGACCGGCTTCCACACACACGGCAGCGACACGCCGTCGAGCGTCGCGACGCAGTACAGCGTGGCGTTCGAGGCGTCCTCCAGGCGCGCCTGCACCGTCAGCTCACCCCGACGCAACAGCTCCGGGACGGCGGCGGCGTCGAGGACCGTGTCGGTCAACGCCGGTACCCGTTGGCGCGCGGGCAGATGTGGCCCTCGGCGTCCATCGGCAGCCCGCAGAAGGGACACGCCGGCCGCCCGGCCGCGACCACGAGCAGCGCGCGCTTCGCGAACGCCCGGGCCTGACCGCCGGTGAGCCGCACCCGGAGCAGCGGCGGGCCGTCCTCGTCGTCGTCATCGCCGAGCAGGGTGTCCTCGGGGGAGTCGTCGTCGGGGACCTGGGCCTGCGCCTCGACCACGAGTCGTTCGTCGTCGGCGTCCCACGCGAGGGCCATCGTGCCGACCCGGAACTCCTCCAGGATCGGCGGCAACAGCGGTCCGGAGTCCTCCAGTTCGGCGGGCGTCACGGCCGGCACGGCGGTCTCGCCCCCGGTGCGGCGCACCAACTCGTCGAGGAGTTCGTCGACACGTTCGGCCAGGACGGACACCTGCGTCTTCTCCAGCGCGACGCTCGTCACGCGGCCGGCGGCGGAGGCCTGGAGGAAGAAGGTTCGCTGGCCGGGTTCACCCACGGTGCCGGCGACGAAACGGTCCGGGGGGTCGTACAGGAAGACCTGGCGGGGCACGATCTGCTCCGTGTTTCTGTCGAGAGCTGGACGGGTGGTCGATCGGGTCGGTCGGCCAGGGCGCGCGGGGGGAGCGCGCCCTCCGAAGAACCCTACGGCGCGCCGGCTCCGCCGCCCACCACCGCGTCGCCGGACGCCGGCCCGTGCCGTCCGTCGGGCGGCGGCAGCAGGCCGGCCACCGAGCCGCCGGTGTCGTTGAGGCGGCCGACGGTCGGCCGGTGGGTACCGTACGTGATCACCGTGAGCGAGCACGGATCCACCTGGATCCGCTGGAACAGGTCCAGGTGCATCCCGAGCGCGTCCGCGACCAGCGCCTTGATCACGTCGCCGTGCGAGCAGACCAGGTACATCGCGTCGGGTCCGTGCTCGGCGGCGATGCGCTCGTTCCAGTCGCGGACCGCGTCCACCGCGCGGGCCTGGGTGGTCCGCAGCGCCTCGCCGCCCGGGCCGGGGAAGGTGACCGCGCTCGGGTGCGTCTGCACGGTCTGCCACAGCGGGTCCTCGGCGAGCTTCTTCAGCTCCTGCCCGGTCCAGTCGCCGTAGCGGCACTCGCCGACCCGCTCGTCGACCTGCGCGCCCGCGTCGAGCGCGAACTTGGTCCCGAGCCGGGCCGTCAGCACCGCCTCCGAGGTCTGCCGGCAGCGCTCCAGCGGGCTGGTCACCACCGCCGCGAGCGGCACCTCGGCGATCCGCGCCGCCAGCGCGGCGGCCTGTTCCTCGCCCCGGTCGTCCAGGAACACCCCCGGCGTCCAACCGGCGAGGACTCCGGAGGAGTTGGCCGTGGTCCGTCCGTGCCGAACAAAGAGCACCGTCGTCATGGGGCCAAGCCTATGTCGGGGTGGTGCGAGCGCCGTGCGCGAGGCGTGCGTGAGGGGCGGGTGGGGTGTGAGTGGGGCGCGGCCGGAGTGTGGGTGGGGCGTGGGCGGGGGCGGTGCGGTGGCGGGTCGAGCCGCGTCGGTCGGGCGCGCGAGCCGGCAAACTGGCCGGGTGATCGTCGACTGCGCCATCTACACGAACGGCCGCCGGACCGAAGGGCCCACCGACTTCTCCGACGCGCTGGACGAGGCTCGGCGGGTCGGTGACTCGTTCCTGTGGATCGGGCTGCACGAGCCGACGCCGAGCGAGTTCGACCTGGTCACGAGCGAGTTCGGGCTGCACCCGCTGGCGGTCGAGGACGCGCTGCACGCGCACCAGCGGCCCAAGCTGGAGACCTACGACGACTCGATCTTCCTGGTCCTGAAGACGCTCCACTACTACGACGAGACGTCGTCGGTGGAGACCGGCGAGCTGATGATGTTCATCGGCGACTCGTTCGTGGTGACCGTTCGGCACGGTCCCGGCGCGGAGCTGAAGTCGGTGCGCCGCCGGGTGGAAAAGCAGCCCAAGCTGCTCAAGCACGGCCCCGGCGCGGTGATGTACGCGGTCGCCGACGCGGTCGTGGACACCTATCTCGCCATCGCCGGCGAGCTGGAGACCGACCTGGAGGAACTGGAGGCGCGGGTCTTCTCGCCCAGCCGGGAGAACGACGCCGAGGCGATCTACCTGCTCAAGCGCGAGGTCCTGGAGTGCCGGCGCGCCGCGCTGCCGCTGATCGAGCCGATACGGCGGCTGGCCACGTCCGAGATCGCCTTCGTCCCGGCCGACACCCGGCCGTTCTTCCGGGACGTGGCCGACCACGTGACCAGGGTCACCGAACAGATCGAGTCGTTCGACCGGTTGTTGTCCGACGTCCTGGGCGCGCACCTCGCGCAGGTGGGCGTGCGGCAGAACGAGGACATGCGCAAGATCTCCGCGTGGGCGGCGATCTTCGCGGTGCCGACGATGATCGCGGGCGTGTACGGGATGAACTTCGAGCACATGCCGGAGCTGAAGTCGGTGTGGGGGTATCCGGGTGCGGTGGCGCTGATGGTGCTGTCGTGCGTGGGGTTGCATCGCATGTTCCGGCGGAGCGGGTGGTTGTAGGGGGCCGCGTCGGCTCCGTGTGCGGTCGCCGCCGGGCCGGTTTCGGTTGCCGGCGCGTCCGGGGCTCCCGGCCCCGCCGGCGTGTCCTTTGTCGGGTGTGGTCGTTGAACTCGGTACCGGCCGTGGCGGGGACGCACTGGACTCCCCCGCCGCGGCCTGATTTCGTTCCGTGAGCGATCAAGCGGTGGACGCCGGCACCGCCCGCGCCGGACTCTCGTAGGCTTCTGCTTGTACAGACGCGGCGGAAGCAGGTGGGGATGTTCGGCAAGTCGGGCAGGCAGCGCACATCGGGGACGCGCCCGGCCCAGGTTCCGGGGGCCGGAGCCGCCGGGGCCGACTGGTCCGCGCACACCCAGCTGGAGGACGCGGTGCGGTCCTACCTGCTGCACCCGGACGTGGCGATGGAGGCCCTGGGCTCGGTGCTGGGCCGCCGTCCGGTGCGCGGGTTCACGCTCGAACGGGTCGTGGACATCAACGCGAACGGCACCTCGGTCTGGCAGGAGGCGGCGGTCTGCGACGACCGGCGCCTGGTGTTGTGGCACAGCGAGGACATGACCGACCCGTCCGCGCCCGGCGGCACGGTGCTGGATTCCTCCGTGCAGGTGATTCCGCTCGGCTCGGTCTCGCACGTCGGGATACGCACCCTGGTGGGCACCGACAACGACGGGCGGCGGCAACTGCGCGGCGCGTTCGTGTTCCTGGCCACGCCGACGCTGCAGGAGGTGGCGACGGTGCGCGGGGAGGACGGCGCTTCGACGGGGCGCTTCCGGCAGGAGGCGTACCGGTTCAGCAAGTCGTTGGAAGACGGCGGGCCGGGGCAGATTCGCCGGCTGTTGGAGTTCGCCGAGGTGATCGCGGCGCGGGTGCCGGGGCCGCGCTGAGGGTGTGGGCGCGGGTGGGGGCTTCGGGTGCTCCCGGTGCCTCCGGTGCTTCGGGCGCGGCGTGATCGGACGTGCGGCGGGCCCGAGGTGCGTCGGGCCCGCCGTCGGGTCGGGAGCCGGTGGCTCGGGTCAGGAGCCGGTGCCGGAGAGGTCCAGCGCCTCGGCGGCCAGGCGCAGCGCCGCCACGCGTTCGTCGAGGGTGCTGCCGTTGGGCGCGATGGTCAGGGTGGTCACGCCGGTGTCGGCGTAGGCCTGCATACGCTCCGCGATCCGCTCCCGGCCGCCGAGCAGGCTGGTCTTGTCGATGAAGTCGTACGGGACGGCCGCGCCCGCGCCCGCGTAGTCCTTCGCCAGGAACCTGTCCTGGATCTCCTTGGCCTCCGTCTCGTAGCCCATGCGGACCGCGAGCCGGTTGTAGAAGTTCTGGTCCCGGCTGCCCATCCCGCCGACGTACAACGCGGCGTAGCCGCGCACCTGTTCGGCCGCCTGCCGAGGGTCGTCGCCGACCACGAGCGGGACGGTCGGCACGACGTCGAAGTCGGTCATCGCCAGGCCGGCCTTCTCCCGGCCGGCGCGGATGTGTACGAGCGATTCCTCGGCGTGCTCCGGGGCGTAGAAGACGCCCAGCCAGCCGTCGGCGATCTCGCCGGTCAGCTCCAGGTTCTTCGGGCCCACGGCGGCGATGTAGAGCGGGATGTGCTCGCGCACCGGGTGCACGGTGAGCTTGAGCGGCTTGCCCGGGCCGCCGGGCAGCGGCAGGGTCCAGTTGGCGCCCTCGTGGGCGACCCGCTCGCGGCGCATCGCCTTGCGGATCACCTCGACGTACTCGCGGGTGCGGGCGAGCGGCTTGTCGAACTTGACCCCGTACCAGCCCTCGGACACCTGCGGCCCGGACACGCCCAGGCCGAGCCGGAACCGGCCGCCGGAGAGCACGTCGAGCGTCGCTGCGGTCATCGCGGTCATGGTCGGCGTCCGGGCCGGGATCTGGAAGATCGCCGAGCCGACGTCGATCCGGGTGGTCTGCGCCGCGACCCAGGACAGCACGGTGGCCGCGTCCGAGCCGTAGGCCTCAGCGGCCCAGCAGACCGCGTAGCCGAGCCGATCGGCCTCCTGGGCGACCGCCAGATTGTCGGCGTCGTTGCCGGCGCCGAAGTAGCCGAGGTTGATTCCGAGTCGCATCTGCGCGGACCCCCTGTTCGACGTCTGTCCGACGTCCGTCTCACGCCGGACGACGTTCGTCCGACTGGTTGGCGGTACCTGATACCTCGGCCGACCCTACCGCGTGACCTACCCGTCGGTAACCTGTCTCGCCGGCATACCGCCGAACGGCCCCGCCAACGGCGGCGCGGGGGAGGGAACGGCTAGTCTCCGGTGCCATGGAGCAGCGACATCTCGGCCGCACCGGCCTGCGGGTCTCCCGCATGGGGCTGGGCACCATGACATGGGGACGAGACACCGACGAGCACGACGCGGCCGACCAGATGAAGGCATATCTGGACGCCGGCGGGAACCTCGTGGACACCGCCGACGTATACGCCGACGGTGAGGCCGAGTACATGATCGGCCGCCTCCTCGACGGGTACATCCCGCGCTCGGAGCTGGTGATCGCGACCAAGGCCGCGAGCGTGCCGTACAGCGAGCGCCGCTTCGACGGCTCGCGCGGCCACCTGCTCCAGGCGCTCGACCACTCGCTGGCCCGCCTCGGCACGGACCATGTCGACCTGTGGCAGTTGCACGCGTACGACCCGTCGACGCCGCTGGAGGAGACCCTGCACGCGCTCGACTTGGCGGTCACCAGCGGGCGGGCCAGGTATGTCGGGGTGTCCAACTTCTCCGGCTGGCAACTGGCGAAGGCGGCCACGTGGCAGTCGGCGGCCCCCGGCCGGGTGGTGGTGGCCAGTACGCAGGTCGAGTACTCGCTGCTGCAACGCGGCATCGAACGCGAGGTCCTGCCCGCGGCCCTGGACCTGGGCGTCGGCCTGCTCCCGTGGTCGCCGCTGGGGCGCGGGGTGCTGACGGGGAAGTACCGCCACGCCATGCCGGCCGACTCCCGGGGCGCCTCCGCCCACATGGGCCCCTTCGTCGCCCCTTACCTGGACGACCACTCCCGCCGCATCGTCGACGCCCTGGCCACCGCCGCCGACGGCCTGGGCGCGGCCCCGATCGAGGTGGCCCTGGCCTGGGTCCGCGACCGACCGGGCGTGGTCGCACCGATCGTGGGCGCCCGCAACGCCGGCCAGCTCCGCGCGTCGTTGGCAGCGGAGTCCGTGACGCTTCCGACCGAGATCCGGAACGCGTTGGAGGACGTCTCCCAGCCGATGACGGGTTACCCGGACGATTCGTGGAGCCAGGCTTAGGGCGTGTCTTGGTCGGGGTGAAGCCGAGCCTCTCGTAGTCGTGCACGAGCCAACCGTCCTCGCCGGTCCAATCAGTGCGTGCGAAGCAGCCGTATGCCGCGCCGGGCGGCTTCGGCGACCAGGGCCGCGATGTCGAGATCCCAGTGCCTCACATCGCTGACCAGGAGGTACAGGTATAGCTCGGGCTCGTCGGACGGCGGAATGAACTCCGGGGCCTCGTCGGTCGGTACGGAGCCGCCGGTGACGCGGCCCGACGGATGCCGGCAGATTCGCGTTCGGCCGGCGCGGGTGTGGCGTAGCACCTGTTTGACGATCGGTGGGGGGTCCTCCCACTCCAGGGTTTCGGGCAGGTCGACGTAGCGCGTCGGGAGCAGCCAGGTGGTGTGCCCGTAGAGCATCGAGACGAAGTCCGATACGTCGTCGAGGCTGCCTTGGGTGACCTTGATGTCGATCATGGTGTCCTTCCCGCGCTCCGGTGCTGCGGGGGGCCGGCCATGGCTGGACATCGAAGGTGCGTTCGGTGCCGCCGGTGGTCGGTGGTGTGGCTGCTGGGTGTCGGTCGGTCCTGATTGGTTGGGGGTGCGGGGGTGTGGTGGCCGGTGATCGGGTGTTCGGGGGCGCGCCGGTCGGGGGTTTCGCTGGATCGGGTGGGTCGAGGGGGGCGGCTTCGGTGCGGCGGAAGGTGTCGGACGGCCGGGTACGGCAGTTTGGGACCATCGATTCCGGCGAGGGTCGGTGACACCGGCGCGGCCGGTTGTGTGTCGGGGTGTTCGAGCGGACGAGTGTGGGTCGGGTGTGGCTGACGTGAGTGTGGGCGGTGCGGGCGGCGTGAACGGCGGCGGTGCGGGAGCCGATCCGGAGGATGTGACCGAGCGTCGGGCCGGGGCCGACCCCGGGGCCACGGCGACCCGGGCCGGCTCCGAGCACGGGCCGTCGGATCCGGAGCCCGAACCGTCGGACGCCCGGGACAGCCGACCGAAGGCCGACCCGGTGGCCCTCCTCCGCGACCAACTCGCGAGGTTGGCTCGCGGCGAGGCCCCCGAGGTCGTCGGCGGCGTGGCGCATATCGAGACCGCCGACCCGACCCACGCCGAGCGTGCCCGCCGCCGCACCACGGTGGCCGCGGAAGCCGCCGAGGCCGAGGCCGCCGCGATTGCTGCCGCCGAGGCGGAAGCGGAGGCCGCCGCCGAGGCTGCGGTGGCGGCCGAGAAGGCCCGTGGCGAGGAGGCTCGCGGCGAGGGGGCTTCGGCCGACTCGGCCGCTGTGGAGGATCCGGCGCCTGCTCCCTCGTCGACGGACGAAGAGGCCCGCCGTGAGGTCGAGGCCGATGACGAGGCAGCGCCGCGTCAAGAGCCGGAAGTGGGTGAGCCCGGGGCCGGTGACGAAGCGCCGCCCCGTCGGGAGACGGAGGCCGGTGAGGAAGCGCTGTCCCATCGGGGCACCCGGCGCGCCCCTCGGCACGTCCGCGACCTGGACCTCCCGCCGGAGCCGGACAGTGAGGGCGCCGCTGTCGAATCGGCCCCTGTCGACGCTTCGCCAAGCCCGGCCATCGGCGACGTGGCCACGACCGAGCCGGCTGACGAGGACACGGAGGCCGAGACTCCCGACAGCACCGCTCTCGCCGCTCAGCCGTCGGAGCCGGTGGGCGGTCCGACGAACCCGGCCGGCAGTGGTGACGCGCCACGCTCGGCCGATGAGAGCGCAGTCCGACCGCCGACCGCCGCCGACACGATGGCCGCGACGCCGAAGCCCGCCGACGAGGGCGCCGCCGCCGACGGCCCGGCGGATTCCGACGGCGATCCGGATCGGGGCCCCGAGGGCGCCGCGCGCGTCGATCGGGATCGGGCAGCGGAGGCGACGTCACTTCATCCCGAGGCTGCGCGCGGCGCCGACGCCGGTACCGAGGACGCTTCCCCCGGCGTGGACGCCGAGAGCGATGTTGTCGCTGCGTCCGACGGCGATGGCGATGGGTCGGGCCTTGTGAGGGGCGGTGGTGCCCTCGCTTCCGGTGGTGACGGTGGCAGGTCCCCGCTTGTGGGCGAGAGCGGTACGCCCGCGAGGCCGGGCGTTGCCGAGGGCGGTGGGCGTGAGCGTGGGGCCTGGGGGCGGCCCGGTGGTGGTGCCTCCGACCCGGGGGTGGGGGAGGTGGAGCGGCGGCCGTTCGGTGTTGTGGTTGCCGATGTTGCTCGGCTGCTGGGGGCCGCCGGGGCTCCCGAGGGGATGGCTCCCCAGGTGGTTGCCGCGCTGGGGAGCGAGGCGGCGGAGTTGTTGGCCGGTGATCCGTGGGCGTTGCTCGGCGTGGCGGGGATCGCGCCGCAGCAGGCCGACCTGTTCGCGCGTGGGGCGTTGGGTACCGCGTGGGCCGCCGACGATCCTCGGCGGGTGCGGGCGATTGTGCTCTGGCTGCTTCGCCGGGCCGCTCGCCAGGGGGATACCGCGATCGAGGCCGATGCCGTTCGGGCCGCGCTCGGGCACTTCGAGGTGGGTGAGTCCGACACCGCGTTGCGCGCCATATTGGCCGAGGGCCGGGTGATGGCTTTCGCCGCCGTACCTGCCGCCTCCGCCGAGGAAGGTGGCGAGGAGGGCGGCGACTTCGACGAAACGGACGACGGCGACGGCGACTTCGAGGCCGACTTCGAGGAGCCCGACGAACTCGCCGCCGTCGGTGGCGTGCTGCTCGCCCTGGACGACTACGCCCTTGCCGAGGAGGCCATCGCCGAGGCGGTCGTGCGGCTGATGTCGACGGTCGAGCCCTGGCCGGAGTTCGGCGACGGCAAGCTGGATCGGGCGCTGGCTTCGACCGGCGTCGTGCTCTACGCCGCGGGCCCCGGTGAGGAGCCGCCCGCCGCGATCTCGGCCGTCGTCGCGAAGGCTCGGGCGGCCGGACTTCGGGTCACCGTGGTCGCCCCGACCCTCGACGGCCGGGATCGCCTCGGCGCCGGTGCGGTCGGTTTGCGCGAGTTGGCCGCGATGGAACGTGGCCCGGACGGCACCCTCGAACTCGACCTTCTCGTCGTCACGGACGCGACCCTGCTCGACGTCACCGCCGCGGCGGCGATCTTCGAGGCGGTTCCCGACGGCGCCAGGCTCCTGCTGGCCGGCGACCCGGCCGGACTCGAATCGACCGGCCCGGGACGGGTGTTCACCGACCTGGCCGCCACCGGCGCGATCCGTGCGCTGGTCGCGCCGAACGTCCCGGACGGACCCCTCGAAGCGCTCGCCGACGGCATCCGGGACGGCCGGCTGCCACCGATCCGGGATCCCGAGCGCCGCGTCGTACTGATCCCCGCCCGCACCGGCGAGGAAGCCGCCCACCGCTGCGCCCAGTTGGTGGCCGACTCGATTCCGAGGGCGATCGGCATCGCGGCGCGGGACGTGCTGGTCGTCGCTCCCCTGGCCACGGGGCCCGCCGGCGCGAACGCGCTCAACGCCGCCCTCAAAGCCCGGCTCAACCCGGGTCCCGGCGGTGGGAGTTCGCCGACGCCGGGCGCCATCGACGTCGGCGACCGGGTGATCCGGGCCACGACCGACCCGAGTTGCGGGGTGGTCCAGGGGACCGTACGCGAACTCCTGCCCGACGGGCGGGCGGTCGTGGTCTTCGGG
Organism: Embleya australiensis; assembly: GCF_051903075.1. Classification (NCBI taxonomy): domain Bacteria; kingdom Bacillati; phylum Actinomycetota; class Actinomycetes; order Kitasatosporales; family Streptomycetaceae; genus Embleya; species Embleya australiensis. The sequence goes on along the minus strand of NZ_CP182422.1, from coordinate 1,472,310 downwards.
ACGGCCGCGCCGGAGGCGGTACCTCCGATGGAGCTTCGCCACGGCTGGGCCTTGACGGCCCGTCAATCCCTGGGCGTGCGGCGCCCGGCCGCGGTGGTCGTACTGCCCGCAGAGGGCGCCGACGCCTACACCAGGGCCCTCATGTACACGCTCGTCACGCGAGGCGAGCGCCACGTCTCGATCGTGCACGCGGCCGGTCCGGCCCTCGCCGCCGCGGTGGCCGCGGACCCGACCCGGCAGCGAACCACCCACCTGCGGCAGGCGTTCGGGGAGGCGGCCGGCTGAGGGACGCTCGGCGCCCGGGCTCGGCGAGCCCGGGCGTGGGTATGGGCGCGTGCGCGGGCGGGGAGTTCAGTCGGCGAGGCGTTCGCCGGTGGACTTCGAGAACTTGTGGATCTCGTCGATGCGTGGGGTCACCCGCAGCGTCTCGCCCTTGTGCGGCACCCGGTTGCCGGGCACCCGGACGACCAGGGGCGCGGGCGAGCCGTCGACCCGGGCGGTGCCGTATACGTAGGCGTCGGAGCCCAGTTCCTCGACCACATCCACGGTGACGGGCAGGCCGTCGGCATCGGAGTCGGAGGTGACCTCCAAGTGCTCCGGGCGGATGCCGACCGTGATCCGCTCGGCCTTCTCGGCGCGGGCCGTTTCCAGCGCCTCGCGGGTGAGCGGAATCGGGGCTTCGCCGAACCGGAAGCCGTCCTCGGTCAGTTCGGTGTCGACCAGGTTCATCGACGGCGAGCCGATGAAGCCGGCCACGAACACGTTGTTCGGGTGCTCGTACATGCGACGCGGGGTGTCGACCTGTTGGAGGATGCCGTCGCGGAGTACGGCGACGCGGTCGCCCATGGTCATCGCCTCGACCTGGTCGTGTGTCACGTAGACCGTGGTGGTGCCCAACCGCCTTTGCAGGCCCGCGATTTGGATGCGGGTCTGGACGCGGAGCTTGGCGTCGAGGTTGGACAGCGGCTCGTCCATCAGGAATACGCGCGGTTCGCGGACGATCGCGCGGCCCATCGCGACGCGTTGACGCTGACCGCCGGAGAGCGCCTTCGGCTTACGGTCGAGGTATTCGGTGAGGTCGAGGATCTTCGCGGCCTCGGTGACGCGTCGGGCGATCTCGTCCTTCGGCCGATGTGCGATCTTGAGCGCGAAGGCCATGTTCTCGGCCACCGACATGTGCGGGTAGAGCGCGTAGTTCTGGAACACCATCGCGATGTCGCGGTCTTTGGGTTCAAGGTTGGTGACGTCGCGGTCGCCGATGCGGATCGCGCCCGAGTTCACGTCCTCCAGGCCCGCGAGCATGCGCAGGGCGGTGCTCTTCCCGGAGCCGGACGGGCCGACCAGGACGAGGAATTCGCCGTCGCCGATCTCCAGCGAGAGCTGGTCGACGGCGGGCCTGTCGCCCTTGGTGTACCGGCGGGTGGCCCGGTCGAACGTGACGGTAGCCATGGAGTCGCGCCCCTCACCCGGCAGGAACGTGCCGGACGGTCCTAGGTAGTGGGGGTATCAGCGTGTCGGGGGAGTGGGGGCGTGGGGTCGGGGCGCGCGGACGATGTCACCCACGTGAGTGACGCCGGTGCGCCGGGTGGCGGGGTCGGCCGGACCCGCGCGGTCCGTACCCACCGCGCCCACGACGGCCCTCGTATCGGCCCTCGCAGGCGCGAGAATCGGCCGGCCGCGCCGTGGTCCGGTCAGTCCGTTTCGAGGACTTCGAAGGTGTCGCCCACGTGGAGGATGCCGGTGGTGTGGGCGGGGAGTTCGGGGACCAGGTTCTGGCCGAAGACCAGCTTCGTACCGAAGCGGCGGTGCTTGCCCAGGGCCCGGAGCGGTTCGGGGCCGCGCTCGCCGGTCCGCTGGTCGGTGGTGGTGATGACGCAGCGGGAACACGGCTTGACCACGCGGAATACGACGTCGCCGATCCGGATCCGACGCCAGTGGTCCTCGGCCCACGCCTCGGGTTCGTCGATGACCACGTTGGGGCGGAAACGGTTCATCGGCAGCGGGGATTCGACGAGACCGTTCAGCGCTTCGAGTGAACCCGTCGTGGTCAGGAGCAGCGGAAAGCCGTCCGCGAAGCTCACTCGATCGGATGAGTCCGCGTACCTCTGATCGGGCATCCGTCGGGTCGGGTCGTCCAGGTGGACGAGCCGCACGTCGATGCCCAGCACCTTCCCGAACCACGTGTGCGCGTCGTCCGGGCCCACGGCGGCCTCGACCTCGTCGTTCCAGACCGTCACCGGCACCAGCCGGACCTCGGCGGGCGGCTCGACCCGGAGTTCGTCCATCGAGGGCGCGCGGACGACCAGTCGTCCGCCGTCCTCCTGACGTACCGTCACGGTCGCGAGCAGGGGCTGCTTGCGCTGGCTGAGAAAGCGTCCGGTGGTGTCCACCAGCATCCAACGCCGGTCCCCGGCAAGGCCCCACGGCTCGACCACGGCCTCGGAGAGGTCGATGCCACGAGTGGACTTGATCGGGTACAGGTGCAGGGAGGCGAGGTGGCGGTGGTGCATGGCTTCACTGTTTCACGCCGGCCCGAGAGGGCCGACGGCGGCTCGGCGCGGCGCCTCGGCTCGGGGACGGCCACGCGGGACGTACGGGTATGACGACTCTCGGTTCTCGACCTCGCTCGGGCCTGCGCTCGGCGGCGTTCGCTCAGTAACGGGGCGGGAATTGGCCCGGCTCGCCCATGTTCGGCACACGCGGCGCGGGAACCTGCGGCGGCTGGACGTACTGCGCGGCGTACTGCCCGGCACCCGGCTGCGACTGGTGCACGGCCGGCTGCGGAGCCTGCGGCGCGGCCGGGGCCATCGACGCGTAGCCCGACATGGGCGCGTTGTTGTACTGACCGCCCCCGTACTGCGGAGCGCCACCGTACTGCGCGGGCACCGGCAGCGGCGCGGGCAGTGCGGGCATCGGCGCGGGCGCGTTGTAGCCGTAGCCCGGGGTCGACGAGCCGTACGCGGGCGCGGGCGACGAGTACGAGGAGGGCAGCGCCGGGAGGGCGGGGAGCGCCGGTCGTTCGCCGAAGAGCGGGTGCATGGCGAAGTCCGGGAGGGGCACGTTGAAGGGGCCGATCTCCGGCCGGCCCCGTTCGGCCACCAGCCGGTCGTAGATCGGGGTCTCCGAATACGGCGAGTAGATGCCGCCGTCATAGGCGCGAGCCGAGGTCATGGCCGATAAGGTACGCGATTCGCGGCGCTTGCGAACCCCCTGGGTCGTGACGAATTTCAGCGGGTTGCGTCTGAACTTCGTCAAGGCTTGCCAATAGCGCGAGCCGGGGTGCTTCTGCCGCCTGCGCGGGCGATGTGATAGGGCGTCACATTTAGGACGTTTCCGCAACTCCCGACACCCGGGGTTAACCAAAGCGACGGGCGTGTCGGGATGGGGCGGGTCGGGGGGAGCCGGGGCGGCGGGGCGGGGGCGCGACGGGAGGCATCCGGCCTCGGGCGCGGGGCGGGGCGCGGGGTGTGGCCGCCGGTCCTCGCGGGGCCCGACCGCGACGGGAGACGTTCGGCCTCGGTTGCGGGTTGCAGGTTGCGGCTGCCGGACCGGGCGAGGCCTGACCGCGACAGGAGGCGTTCAGCCTTGGTTGCGAGGGCGGGCTGCGGGGCGAGGCCGCCGCTCTTGGCGGGGCCCGACCGCGACGGTAGGCATTCGGCCTCGCTTGCGGGGCCGGGTCGTGGGGCGTGGCTGCCGGTCCTGACGGGGCCTGACCGCAACGGAAGGCATTCGGCTTCGCTTGCGGGGGATGGGTCGCGGGACGCGGCTGCCGGTCCTGGCGGGGCCAACGCTTGACGGTAGGGCACGGGCCGCGCTTGGGGACGGTGGCTGCGGGGCGGGGCTGCGTGACTTGGCGGGGCCCAACGTCGACGGCAGGCATCTCGCTTCGCCTGGGGACGCCGACTGGGGTACCGCCGCGTGCCTCGGTGGGCTCCAAGCTCGACGGCAGGTCTCGCCGTCGCCTGCGAGGCCAACGCGGGGCATGACTGCCGGACTTGGCGGGCCCACCCTCGACGGCCGGCATGTGGCTTCGCCTGGGGACGCCGACTGGGGCAGCGTCGCGTGCCCCGGCGGGCTCCAAGCTCGACGGCGGGGGTGCGGATCGCGCCCCCGGATGCCCGCCTCGATGCACCGCCGCCCGACCCCGCCGGGTACCGGGATCTCGACTGTGCGCGGCGTCGGCGACGTCTTGCCTCCGGACGAGACGACGCCTGTCCGTTTCGACATTCGCTACGACCATCGCCGACGGAGCTACATCGGCACGATGACCTACGGCGAGCACCGGCTGGAGCTGCGTCGGGTCGCGGCGAGCCGCGATTGCACGTTCTTGCCACGGGGAACCCGGTGCCGATCCGGCTGAAACTCCCGGAGAACGGCACCGTCGAGTGGTCCGACCTCGGCAAGCCGGTCGATGTCACCGCGCCGCCCACATCGGACACCGTCGACCTCCCATCCGAGGCCACCAACCCCACGAACTGATCGGCCCCGGTTCCTACGGCGGCGACGGGGTGCGTGCCCCGGCGCCCGGGCCGCCGGCCGTCTACGAACCGGACCGGCGCGCAGTCGGACTTCGAGCAGGGCTTGTCGCTCGTCGGGTTCACGCTCGGTCGCGACGGCTTGGTCGGCCGTCCTCCCCGACCCCGGGCGTGCAGGGCCCGGGGTCGGGGGGCGGCCGGGTCAGTCGAGGGTCCCGCCCGCCGCGCCGACGATGACCGGGGGCGAGGTGGGCGATCAACTCCGCCGGCGTCCCGGCGAGCGAGGTCGTGGAGAGCATCGCTCCGGCGCCGGGGCCGCCGGTCCGACCCTGTGCCGCCCGGCCGTATGTTCCCTGCGCGCGTTCGCCGCCCGAAGCGATATCTCTCCACGAATCGTGCGCAGGCCCGCTGAGGAGTCATCCGATACATCGAGGTCTTCGACAATCGCCGACGGTTCCAGGTGAGCCTGGGCTATCGGGGGGGCGCCCGTTCGAAGCCCGGCGGGAACCACATCGAACCCGTACTTGGGGCGTAAAAGGACGGCATGTGCAAGCGTCCGGAAAACGCCGGCATCTCGGTTCGGCAGTGGGTGCGGGATGTCGGGGCCGGGAGTCGGGACGAGGGGTGACCGGGCATTGAGCGTCGAAGTCGACCGGCCTGAAGCAGGAGGGTGAAAGCCAAGCATTGTGAAGCGAATGCGGTGAGCGACGATCGAATTCGTGAAGATTTGCTCTCGGGGTCGTCTGGGACGACGTCGTCTTCTCGAGACGATTGGCTTTGACGGTGATTCCGGGTGGGCCTGTGAGGTGACCCGATCAACGCGAGGATCGGCCCAAGGTGGGCGAGGGCGAGGTCGGTCGTCCGCGGGTGGATCATTCGGCGGGTGATGATCACGGCGCCGGTCGGGGTGGCTGCCAACCGCAGAGATGGGCGGCACTGAGGTGATTGACGCCATGAATATTTGGCTTGAGACGGGTGCTTCGGAGGCGGTTGGCGCCACGATGCTTGCGGGGTGGATCGTCCTGGGCAAGAGCTTCTGGACCGGGCGTGATTCCTGGGAAGTCGATGGAGTTCGATGGCTTGCGGGGGGATGGACTGTTGCGAGACGAGTCGAGTCGGGAAAAGGTCTCGGGGGTTGATGCGTTGATCGATGAGCTGCTGCCTCCGGCCGGGGGGATTGATCCGCCGCCGGTACGCGGCGTGTTGTTCGATCGGATCCACGGGGGATGGATCGGGCGATGCCTTGGCGCCCATGAGGCGAGGCAGGGATTGGGTTCCGGTTTGGCCGAGGATCGCAGTGACGCGGTTGATCGGGCGGTTTTGAGTCTGCGGGTTTTGGAGTCGTACGGGCCGGGGTTCACGAGTGCGCAGGTTGGCGGATTGTGGTTGCTTACCCTGCCGTTCCTACGGGCCTTTGCGGCGGAGCAGGCCGCGTATCTGCGTTTGCTTGACGGGGATTTGCCCCCGACCACGGCAGGTGATGGGAGCGCGTCGGGTGAGGCGATGACGCGGGCCGACCTGTATGGCTATGTGGCGCCCGGGGATCCGAGGCGGGCGGCTCGGTTGGCTCGGAAAGATGCGGTGGTGTCGCATGCCGGGGAGGGGGTGTACGCCGCCATGTGGTGCGCTGCCCTTGCGGCGGCGGCCTTCACGGCTCGGGATGCGGCGCAGGCGGTCGGTGTTTCGTTGCGGCACGTTCCGGTGAACTCGGAGGTGTCGCGGGTGGTTCGGGATGTGTTGGTTGCGTCTGCGCGTGGGTGGGCCTGGGACCGAGTGGTCGCCGAGGTACGACGAGAGGCCGGGAGCGACGATCGGCACGACGCGTCGGGGAGCGCGGGGCTGATCGCGGCCGGGTTGTTGTGGGGAGGCGCCGACCCCGCTCGGCAGATTGGGCTGACTGTGCGCGGCGGGTGGGGCGTTCATGCCACCGCGCCGTTGGTGGGCTCGATCGCAGGCGTGTTGCACGGTGCCGAGGCGGGGTGGCCGGAGGGGGTGGCGACTCGGGTCGAGACCGCGCTGCCCGGGGAAGGCGTCTGCGCGCTGCGGCAGTTGGCGCGGCGGACTCTGGCGGTGAGCGGAACCGAGCTGCCCCTGCGGTGACGTTGGACCATGGGCTGGGTGCCTGAGGCGGCTGGACCATCGTCGGTGGCGGGGTGGCGGGTTCGTTTGCGGATTTGGGTGCCGGCGCGCGTTGTGGTGGCTGGGGTGCGGGTCCTGGCGGGGGCCATTGGGCAAGACGATCGATGGGCTGGAGCAGCTGGGCTACGTCGAGCGGCACACGGATCCGAATGACGCGCGGCGCAAGCTGGTTGGGCTCACCGCGCATGGGGTCGACTCGTTGGTGAAGTCGGTCGCGATCTTCGAGGACGTCAGGGCCAAGTGGGCGGACCGGCTCGGCGCGGATCGGTTGCGTGCGCTGGAGGAGGATCTTCGGCTGATGACGCCCGGGGACGCCATCCACCTGGACATGCCGGCTTGGTTCGGCGGCGGCTGAGCGGCCGACCCGACGGCGGGCGAGCGGCCGAGCCGACGATGGTCCGGTCGGCCGTGGGTCGGTTGACGATCGGAAGGTGGCCGAGTCGACGGCGGTCGGGCTGCGGCGGGTGGGCTGACTGCGGCTGGGCCGGTGCACGTGACAGGCGGGCGTACCTGTTCACGGGCACCATCACCGTGGCCTCGATTCGTGTGCGGCTCAAGCCCTGGCGAGCCCGTTCCGTCAGTGGGCTTCCGGATCTTCGGCCCGCCGCTCACGTTCCGCCGCGGCATCGACAGGATCGCATCCGCGTCGGCGAACGCCGGCCGCCCTTCGACGAAGTAGTGCTCGCGGTACTCCTGGCCGCACGCCGGTGGTGTCGCACGGCACTCGTCTGCGTGGAGACACCGCGCGGCTCGGTCAGCGGGCTGCGCCCGCGTTGCAGCCTCCGATGTCGTGATCTGCCCGACCGGCCCTGCGCGGCTGCGTACGGCGGGGCATGGACGATCGGGCGGCGACGATCGGGAACGCGGGCGCTGCGGGGCGAGCCGGCGCATGCGCTCGGGCACGTCGCCCCGTGGAGGTGAGCGCGCTGCCCCGAGCCCGCGCCTACGCCCGGCCGGGCAGCCGCTCCCGTGCGCCCGAGTTCCCGCTCGCGGTCCCCGCCTGGGCGGCACACGGCCGCGCCATCGCCCCACGTCCGACGCGCGACTCCCGCCCTCCGCACCGCATTCCGGCTCCGGGCCTGTGCGCCCGTGGTCCCTGTTCGTTGCCCGCGCCTGCTGCGGCGCCTCCGCCCTCGTGTCCCCGTGTCCGTCCCGACTCCGTCCGTGCGTCGGTGGTCCTCGCGCGCCCGGCGCTGTCCGATCTCGGCGCCTGCGCCCCCGCGTTGCGCTCCGCGTCTGCTGTCCGGGCCTTCACTGCTGCGCTGCGCCTGTTCCTGCGGTCTTCACCGATGTACGTCGTGCTGCGCCGGTTTCCGGGGACTTCGGCGCCGTGCTTGGGGGCGGACTCGGGTCCGGGGTTCTGGTCCTCGGGTTGCTGGGGGCATGGGCATGGGCATGGGCCCGGGCTGGGGCGGGGTGGGTTACTCCTCCGGGATTAGTGGGGGTTCCATGACGTCGGGTGGAGTAATGCGGAGATCGGTCCTTGGCCGGACGAGTGGGGTGGGGTTGGGCGGAAGCCTTGGGGCATGGAGATTTTGGCGCGGGAAGAGAGCGGCTCGGGGGCCGACCCGGGCGTGCCCGTACGGTCACGGCCGCGGCCGTCGCGGCGGGGACGGTTGTGGGGGTTGCCGTGGGTCGTGGTGGGCGGGTGGGTGTTGGTGGTGCTGGTGGCGGGGATGTTCGCCGCCAAGCTCGGTGACGTGCAGCACAACGAGGCCGTGGACTATCTGCCCGCCAACGCCGAGTCCACCCAAGTGGCCCGGATCCAGGGCGGGTTGCCGGGCGGCGACGCCATGGACGTGCAGATCGTGTACCGCCGCGACGGCGGATTGACGCCCGCCGACCGGCAGTCGGCCGCCGCGGGGGTCGCCGACGTGGTGGCTCGCCATCCGCTCGTGGGTGGGTCGGTGCCGGCCGCGCAGGAGTCGGTCGATCACACCACGCTGCGCTACGCGTTGTCCGTCGACCGCCGGGGCGCCGAACCGGACGACATCGTGCCGGACATCCGCACCCTCGTGGAGCGGCATCCCGACGGGCTCAGCGTGCGCGTCGGTGGGCCCGGCGGCATCACGGCGGACATGCAGGAGGTGTTCTCGTCCATCGACGGGACGCTGATGCTCGCGAGCGTGCTCGTCGTGGCCGTGTTGCTCATGCTGACCTACCGCAGCCCCTACCTCTGGGTCGTCCCGCTCGTCTGCGCCGGAGTCGCGGTGGCCGTCGCGACGGCGACGGTGTACGGGTTGGTGCGGGTGTTCGGGATCACCGTCACCGGGCAGAGCTCCGGCGTGTTGACGGTGCTCGTGTTCGGGGCGGGCACCGACTACGCGCTGCTCCTGGTGGCCCGCTACCGCGAGGAACTACGGATACACGAACGGCCCTTGGTGGCCATGCTCGCCGCGCTGCGCGGCTGTGGGCCCGCCGTGCTGGCCTCGTCGGGGACGGTCGTGGTCGGGCTGCTCTGCCTCACCGCCGCCGATCTGAACAGCAGTCGGGGCATGGGGCCGGTCGGGGCGGTGGGCGTGGTGTGCGCGCTCGCGGTGATGACGACCCTGCTGCCGGCGATCCTCGTGTTGCTCGGGCGGCGGGTGTTCTGGCCGTTCGTGCCGGTGTTCGGGAGTACGCCGAAGCTGGGGCGCGGGGCCTACGCGCGGATCGGAACGGCGGTGTCCCGGCGGCCGATTGCCGTGCTCGTCGCGGGAGTGGTGCTGCTCGGGGCCGGGGCGTTGACCGCGTTCGGGCTGCCGGGCGCGTTGCGGCAGAGTGACGGCTTCACGAAGAAGCCCGAGTCGATCGTGGCCCAGGAGACGTTGAGCGCGGCCTTCCCGGAGCAGTCCGGTGCGCCGATCGCGGTGCTGGCGCGGAGCGAGCAGGCGGGGGGCGTGCTGGCGGCGGTGGGCTCGACCGAGGGGGTCGAGCATGCGCGTCAGGGTCGAACGGCCGGTGGGTGGACGGAGATCCTGGCCTTTGCGAAGGATCGACCCGAGTCGGCCGGGGAGCATGCCACGATCGAGCGTCTGCGTGCGGTGCCGGATGCCCGGGTCGGCGGCCCCACCGCGCAGCAGATGGACACCGCGCACACCACGGCCAGGGACCGCCGCGTCGTCGTGCCGCTCGTACTGCTCGCGGTATTGCTGGTGTTGATCGTGCTGTTGCGCAGCCTGGTGGCGCCGCTGATCCTGGTTGCCGCCGTCGGGTTGGTCTGGGCGGCGTCGCTCGGACTGGGCGGGCTGGTCTTCGAGCACGGCTTCGGGTATGCGGGCGTGGATGCGCAAACGCCGCTGCTGACCTTCGTGTTCCTGGTCGCGCTCGGGGTGGACTACGGCATCTTCCTGATGCACCGCGTGCGGGAGATGGCGCTGCGCGGGGATTCGGTGCGGATCGCCGCGCCGGCCGCGCTGGAGACTACGGGCGGGGTGATCGCCTCGGCCGGGTTCGTGCTCGCGGCGACCTTCTCGGTCCTCGCGCTGCTGCCGCTGGTCTCCCTCGTGGAGCTCGGATTCGTGGTCGCGGTGGGGGTGTTGATCGATACGTTCCTGGTCCGGACGTTCCTGGTCACCGCGGCGAGCGTGGCGCTGGATCGGTGGATCTGGTGGCCTGGCCCGCTTTCCCGACGGCCTGCGCGGGACACGACGGCGACCCGACCGCCGCAACCGCCCCTGTCGTCCCGGAAGATGGCGGTGTGACGACACGAACGAGGTGGGGTGGGGCGTCCGTCGCGGACGCCCTGCTCGCCGTCCTGTTGGCGGCGGGGGCGGTCGGCGCGGCGCAGGTGTGGTCGGCGCAGCGGGCGCTGGACCCGGTCGGCGTGGCGCTGTTGGTCGGTGCCACGATTCCGCTCGCCTGGCGTCGGGTCCGGCCGGGGACGGTACTCGTGCTGACGTTCGCGCTCACCGTGCCCTACCACCACCGCGAATACCTGCACGAGAGCGCCGCGGTGCCGGCGTTGGTGGCGTTGGGGACATACGCGGCGTACGTGCGGCGCGGGGTGGCCGTCGTGGTCGGGGTGGCGGCGCTGACCGTGGCCGTCGTGGCGATGACCCTGGGCGGTACCGACGGGCCGAGCTGGCGTGATCGTTGTGGGATGGCGGGCTGGGTGGTCGCGGCGGTGATCGCGGGCCAGGCGTGGCGCAGCCACCACGACTACGTGAGCGCGATCATCGATCGGGCCGAACGCGCCGAACGCACCCGGGACGAGGTGGCCCGGCGGCGGGTGGCCGAGGAACGCCTGCGGATCGCCCGGGACTTGCACGATCTGCTGGCGCACAGCATCACGCTGATCGGCGTCCAGGCGGGGGTGGCCGCGCACCTCGCCGCGCAGGAGCCGCCGGCCGACCGTACGGTCATGGTGGGCGCGTTGGACACGATCGCGCAGACCTGCCGGGACGCTCGCCACGAACTGCGGGCCACGCTCGCGGTGTTGCGGGATGCCGAGGAGGTCGCGTCGTACGAGGCGGTGCCGGGCCTGGCCGGTCTGGACGGCCTGGTCCCGCTGGCGGGCGCGGCCCGCTCCGCCGGCATCGACGTCACCCTGACCGGACACGACGGCCCGACGCCCGCGCCCGAGGTGGGCGTCGCCGTGTACCGGATCGTGCAGGAGGCGCTGACGAACGTGGTCAAGCACTCGCAGGCGCACACGGCGCGGGTGGAACTGATCGCCGACGATGGCGAGTTGAGAGTGAGCGTGGTCGACGACGGCCACGCGAACGGGGTCGGGGAGGGCGCCGGCTTCGGCATCCTCGGAATGACCGAACGGGCCCGCAGCGTCGGCGGCACGTTGGTCGCGGGCCCCGCCCCCGAGGGCGGGTTCGCGGTCTCGGCGGTGTTGCCGATGGCACGGTCGGAGGACGCGGGGTGAAGGCGACGCCGGTCCGCCGACTGCCCGGCCGCGCCGGTGCTGCCGGCCGTGCCGACCGCTCCGGCCGGCGGGTTTCGGAGGAACGGGGGAGTGTGTGATGGGCGATACCTTGCGGGTGTTGCTGGCCGATGATCAGCATCTGGTGCGGTCGGCGTTCGCGATGTTGGTGTCCTCGGCGGCCGACATGGAGGTGGTCGGGGAGGCCGCCGACGGGCGGGCCGCGCTCGAACTCGCCCGGGAGTGCGGGCCGGACGTCGTGGTGATGGACATCCGGATGCCGATTCTGGACGGCATTGAGGCGACGCGGCTGATCGCGGCGGATCCGGAGTTGTCCCGGGTCCGGGTGTTGGTGTTGACGACCTACGAGGACGACGAGAACGTGCTGGCCGCGTTGCGGGCGGGTGCCGGCGGGTTCCTGGTCAAGGACACCCGCCCAGCCGAACTCCTGGCCGCCATCCGCACGATCGGCGCCGGCGAGGCGCTGCTGTCGCCCGGCCCGACCGCACGGTTGATCTCGCGCGTGTTGCGGATGCCGGCGACGGCGACCACGGGTACGCCGGGCTCGACTCGGGTGGCCGACCTGTCGGCGCGTGAACGCGAGGTGTTGACGCTGGTCGGACGAGGGCTGACGAACGCGGAGATCGGCACGCTGCTCGGGCTCAGTCCGCTGACCGCCAAGACGCACGTGAGCCGCATCATGGCCCGGCTCGGCGCCCGGGACCGGCCGCAACTGGTGGTCATCGCCTACGAGTCGGGACTGATCGTGCCGGGGGACGACCTGTCGCCGACGTAGCGTTCGGCCACGGTGCGCAGTGACCGCGACCGCCACCCCGACCCCGCCCGGCTCCACGCGCCCGCTCAGTCCCGGTACTCCGCCTCCGGCGCCGTCACACCCCCCGACTCCGGGATGTAGCGGCCCAGGTAGGTGTCGAACAACCGACGCCAGGTGCCGTCGTGCCGGACGCGTTCGAGGGACGCGTTGACGAAGCGGACCAAGTCCGGCTTCCCTTTGGCGATTTCGAGCCCGTAGGGCTCCGTGGTCAACTTGGGACCGACCATGCGGATGAAGCGGTCCTGCGCCTGGAGGCCCGCCATGACGGTGTCGTCGCCGACCGCCGCGTCGGCTTGGCCCTGCTGGATGCGGACGAGGCAGTCCGTCCAGTTGTCGCCGGTGACGTCGACCAGGCCCCGCGTGGCGTGTACCGCGTCGGCGGCGGTGGTGCCGCCGACCGTACACACCCGGGTCCCGGTCGGCAGGCCGGCGAGGCCCTTCGTGTGGTCGGCGCCCGCGGCCGGGGTGTCGTCGACGATCAGTACCCGCTGCCCCGACTCGTAGTAGATCGAACTGAAGTCCACCACGGCCCGCCGACGGCAGTTGACGGTGACGGACTTCGCCACCATGTCCACCGTGCCGTCCGCGACCGACTGTTCGCGGATGTTGTTCGGCACCACCCGAAAGCGCAGTCGGCTCGGGTCGTTGCCGCCGAACAGGTCCGCGGTGATCTCCCGCACCAGGTCGACGTCGAAGCCCTTGAGCCGGTTGTGGTCGGTCACGTCGGCGTAGCCGAACGGGTAGGCGCTCTGGTCGATCCCGACGATCAGGTAGCCCCGCTCCAGGATGCGGGTGAGCGAGCCGTCGGTGCGGTAGTCGGCCGCGCGGGGCGGGCCGGAGGCGGGCCGCAGGCTCGCGGTGGGGTTCCCGCAGGCGGCGGGTGGTTCGGTGACGGCTCCGGGGGCGAACCCGGGTGCGGTCGCGCCCGCGTCGGGGAGCCCGGTGGGCGAGGCGGCGGGTGCGCCGGACGTCGTGGAGCGGGCGGACGTACAGGACGCCAGTGCCGCGAGCACGATCAGTACGACCGCCATCGTCAGCGCGGATGTCGGCCGCAGCGTGGTTCTCCGGCATCGCCGAAGTCGCATCCCCCGGGCGCCCCGGCGTCGCGGGTGCCGAGCCGCCGCGCGCGAAGCCCTCCCGTCGGGACACCGAAGTCCCGTGAACGGTCGGGCCCGAAGTGGGCGGCGTGCCGTGCGGTGCGGTCGGACTGCGTGCCTGTACATGACGCGTCACCTCCCGGGGCGGTGTGCACGACACCGCTCGGCGCGGCCGATGCTGCCTTGATCGAGACGCTACCCGGGCGAACTCGCGGGCTACCGGGGGTAATCCCCACGAATCGTGGAGACCGTACGCGGACGGCTCGGGACGATCGACGCCGAGGCCGTCGGCGCGCGTCCGGCCATGCGCCGCAGAGCCCCGGACGCCCGGCCCGCCGGCAAGTGGGCGTCGCACTCCCGGCCTTCCGCCGCCCGCCCTCGGACCCCCGGCCCCCGGGCGCCGACCCTCAGACCCCAGGCATCCCGGCCCCCGGATCGTCGGCCCCCAGGCTCCCCGTCAAACAGCGTTGGATCTGCGGACCGAGCCAGTCGACCACCTCGGGATGCGTCATCGCCACGATCGGCGGCAGCCGCAGGACGTATCGGCACAGGGCGAGGCCGAGCACCTGCGTGGCGATCAGGCCGGCGCGCCGGGGGGCCTCGGCGCGGTTCGGGCAGGTGCGGAGTACGAGCGGGGCGAGCTGGTCCGCGAAGACCGCGCGCATACGCTCGGCGGCGTCGTCGTTCGTCACCCCGGTCCGCAGCAGGATCAGCATCGCCTCGTCCCCCTCCCACCGGTCGAGGAAGTGCGCCGAGAGCACCGCTCCGAGCTGTGGGCGCGGGACCGCATCGAGCGCGGGCAAACGCAGATCGACGTCCGCCGCAGCGGCGAACAACTTCTCCTTCGTGCCGAAGTACCGCATCACCATCGACGGATCGATCGCCGCATCCGAGGCGATCGCCCGAATCGTCGCCCGTTCGTAGCCGTCGGCGCCGAATCGTTCCCGGGCGGCGGCCAGGATCACGGCCTTGGTCTCGATGGACGACCTACGCGGAGTACTCATGCCAACGATTGTAGGCCAACGCCTGTTGACTTACCGCCACGGGAGGGCCATCGTTATGCCAACAGACGTTGGCCAACAAACGTTGGCCTCTGGGTCCGGCTTTCGAGCCCGGCCTCCGATCCCAACCCCAGGAGCCCCCGATGAGCAGCCGACTCCCCGCCACCACCGACGTCCTCGTCGTCGGCGCCGGCCCCGCCGGACTGACCCTCGCCCTGGCCCTGGCCGCCCAGGGGCGGGACGTCACCGTCGTCGACGCCCACGCGGCTGCCGAACAGACCTCGCGCGCCGCCGTCGTACACGCCCGCACCCTCGAGGTACTGGCCCCGCTCGGAGTCGCCGCCCCGCTCGTCGCGCAGGGCATCCCCGCGCCGACGTTCACCGTCCGCGACCGGGACCGCGTGGTGGTCCGGATCGACTTCACCGACCTGCCCACGCAGTACCCGTACTCGCTGATGGTCTCCCAGGCCACCACCGAGGCCGCGCTCCTCGACCGCCTCACCGCACTCGGCGGCACCGTCCTGCGGCCGTACCGGGTGACCTCCCTCGACCAGGACGCCGACGGCGTGACCGCGACCTTCGAGAGCGGCGAACGTGTCCGCGCCGGCTGGGTGGTCGGCGCCGACGGCATGCACAGCACGGTGCGCGACCAAGCCGGAATAGGCTTCCAGGGCGGCACCTACGGCGAGTCGTTCGTCCTCGCCGACGTACGGCTGAGCGGCGCGGTCGCGGCCGACGAGGTGGTCCTGTACTTCGCCCCCGCCGGCCTCGTCGTGCTCGCCCCGCTCCCGGGCGGCCGGCACCGGATCGTCGCGCCGGTCGCCGACGCGCCGCACGAGCCGTCGGCGGCCTACGTCCAGGAACTCCTCGACGTACGCGGTTCGAAGACCGGCCGCATGGTCGTCGAGGAGGTCGTCTGGGGCTCGCGCTTCCGGGTCCACCACCGGATCGCCGACGCCTACCGCGCGGGCCGGATCCTGCTCGCCGGCGACGCCGCCCACGTACACAGTCCGGCGGGCGGCCAGGGCATGAACGCCGGCATCCTCGACGCGGTGACCCTGGCCGAGGCGCTCGGCTCGGTACTCGACGGCGGCCCCACCACGGCCCTGGACACCTACGGCGCCACCCGCCGCCCGATCGCCGAACGCATCGTCAAGCTCGCCGACCGGATGACCCGGGTGGCCACCCTCACCCCGGCGCTGCGCCCCCTGCGCAACATCGTGCTGCGCACGCTCACCCGGATCCCCGCCGTGCGGCGTCGACTCGCCCTGCAGCTCTCGGGCTTGACCTACCGCTGACCCGGCCGGGACCGGCCGCGCCGCGAAGCGCGCCGCCACCGATCCCGGGCCCGCGCGATGCGGGACCCACCCCGGCCCCGCCGCTCAGACCCCCACCGGCCACAGCGCCGCGTCGCCCACCCCGACCTGCGCGTCCGGAACCGGCGATGCCCCGACGATCTCCCCGCCCGTCCGCTCCAGCGCCGCCGACAGGTCCGCCCACAGGTCCGCCTCGTGTTCCAGGCCGATCGACAGGCGGAGCAGGTGCGGGCCGATGTCGCCTTCGGCGCGCGCCGCGTCGTCGATGACCCGGTGGGTCAGCGAAGCCGGATGCTGGATCAGGGTGTCGACGCCGCCGAGGCTCACGGCGGGGGTGATCAGGCGGAGCGCGCCGACCAGCCGCATCGGGTCGCCGATCGGTTCGAAGGCCACCAGGGCGCCGCCGATGCTCGGATAGTGCACACGCGCCACCGCCGGGTGTGCGGCCAGTCGGGCGGCGAGCGCGGCGGCCGTCGCGGAGGCCCTGGCGACGCGGATCGGCAGGGTCGCGAGGCCGCGCAGCAGCAGGTAACCCGCCAGGGGGTGCAGCAACGCCCCGGTCGCGAAACGGATTTGCCGCAGCGCCTTGGCCCACTCCGGATCACAGGCCACCACACCGCCGAGCACGTCGCCGTGTCCCCCGAGGAACTTGGTCGCACTGTGCAGGACCAGACGGGCACCGGAGGACGCCGGCTGCTGCAGGACCGGTGTGGCGAACGTGTTGTCCACCAGCAGCGGTATCTCGCCCGCCTGCGCCGCGAGTTCGGCCAGATCGAGTTCGGCCAGCGTCGGATTGGCCGGTGTCTCGACCATGACCAGACCCGTGTCGGGCCGCAACGCCGCGGCCACGCCGTCAGGTTCGACCCAGGTGACCTCGGTGCCGAGCAGGCCGCCGGAGAGCAGGTGGTCGGTGGTGCCGTACAGCGGCCGGACCGCGACCACGTGCCGTCGGCCCTGCGCGGCGGCGGCGAGCAGGCACGCGGTGACCGCCGCCATGCCGGTCGCGAACGCCACCGCGTCGGCGCAGCCCTCCAGTTCGGCGAGCGCCTGCTCGAAGCGGCGCACGGTCGGATTGGTCAGCCGACCGTAGATCGCCGAACCGTCGGGCAACTCGCCCTCCGCGTAGGCGTCCAGGGCGAGCGCCGCGGCCGGCAGGTCCGGCAGGGGATAGGTGGTCGACAGGTCGATCGGCACGGCGTGTACGCCCAGGGCGGCCAGGTCGTCGCGGCCTGCGTGTACCGCGCGGGTCTCGAACGTGTGCCGCGCGAGGGGTCCGGTGGGGGTGGAGCCGGCAGGGGCGGCGCCGGCGGGGGTGATGCCGGCGGGCGCGGTGTCGGTGCGGCCGGCGGCGGCGGGGGAGTCCGGTCGAAGGTCCATGGACGTCATCCTGGGGCGACCTCCGGAGAACCTTCCCGATCACCGAATTATCATCGCCGGATGAGCCAATCCATCGCCCTCGATCCGATCGACCTCGGCATTCTCCGGGCTCTCCAGAACGATGCCCGGATCAGCAACAAGGCGCTCGCGGCCGAGGTCGGGATAGCGCCCTCGACCTGCCTGGACCGGGTGGCCCGGATGCGCGCGGCCGGGGTGGTGAAGGGCGCGACGGTGGAGGTGGACGCGGCGGCGCTCGGGCGACCGCTCCAGGCGATGCTCGCGGTGCGGGTACGGCCCCATCACCGCGCGGTGCTCAACCCGTTCGTCGGGCATGTGCTGAAGCTGCCGGAGACCCGCGCGCTGTACCACCTCGCGGGTCCCGACGACTTCCTCGTGCACGTCGCGGTCGCCGACGCGACCGGGCTGCAACGCCTGGTGGTGGACGGATTCACGGCGCGCACCGAGGTGACCCAGGTGCACACGATGCTGATCTTCCAGCAGTGGTCCGGCGGTCCGCTCCTCCCGCCCGAACCGTCGGTTCCCGCACGGCGCCTGACGGCGGGTTAGCCGTTCGTCCCGGACTCAGTCGGCCTCGGACACCGGCTCCGGGCGCGGGTCGACGTCGCCGTCGCCGGCGCCCTCGCCCTGGCGGGCGGACAACACCACCCCCGCGGCGACGGTCAGCGCCGCCACCGCTCCGGCCGCCGGCACCGCCGCCTCGCCCAGGAACGTGGAGGCCAGGACCAGGACCGCGGCGGTCGGCAGCAGTATCTGCTGGGCGGCGCCGCGCTTGTGGTGGCGGGCGTGCAGCGCCCATGTGGCGACCAGGAACAGCCCGGCGGGGATCGTGACGCTCGCCGCGGCGGCGACGTCGGAGATGTGCGCCTCGCCGACGGCCTGCTCGACGGCGACCTCGAGACCGGCCCCGATCGCGGCGGCGGAGCCGAAGATCACGTAGTGGCCGTAGCCCCACAGGAACGCCTGTCGACTGGATTGCAGGTATTCGTGGATGGGCGCCGCGAAGTAGATCCAATAGGCCGCGAACACGATCAGCAGCCCGCCGGCGGCGATCGGCAACAACTCGTCCAGTGCGGCCTGGTCGTCGAGCGCGGTCTGGATCGCGACGGTCGCGGCGGACACGCTCTCGCCGAGCATGATGATGGTGAACAGGCCGTAGCGCTCGGCGATGTGATGCGGATGCCAGCTGGTGGAGCGCCCGCGTTCGGCGATGGCCGGTACCGCCATCTCGGCGATCGCCAGCGGTGGGAAGCCCCAGTTCCAGGCGGCGTCGGGGAGCAGCAGGAGCACCACCCAGCCGATCTGGACCAGCACCACGCCGGCCGCGTAGCGCAGCGCGGTGCGGCGGGCCGCCGGGTCGGTCTCGTCGTGGGCCGCGCGCAGCCACTGGAAGGTCAGCGCGAGGCGCATGATCAGGTAGCCGACGATGGCGACCGTGTAGTCGCTGCTCTCGAACGCGCGCGGGACGCCGGCGGCCAGGACCAGGACACCGGTGATCTGGACGAGCGTGGCGACGCGGTACAGCGGGTCGTCGCAGTCGTACGCGGAGGCGAACCAGGTGAAGTTGACCCACGCCCACCAGATCGCGAAGAACACGAGCAGGTATCCCGTGATCCCGTGGCCGGGGTGGCCCTCCGCGAGCGAGTGCACCAGGCGGCTGCCGGCTTGGGCGACGGCCACCACGAAGGTCAGGTCGAAGAACAACTCCAACGGCGTGGATGCGCGGTGCGGCTCCGTGGAACTGCGCGAGGTCATCCGGCGCAGGATTGCGGCGGGGCGCGCGGGGTTGGTCACGGGGTTGGTCCTCTCGATCCGGGCGTGATCATGCGCGGAGGGTATCCGAGAGGGGCGGGCAAACCGGGGTAATCCCAGCGGGCGGTGTGGTCGAGGTGGCCTGGGGTCGGCGGGGTGGCCGGCCTGCGGTTGTCCTCGAACGCCGGACGGGCTGGGGGTTGGTGGGCTTGCGGCATGGTGTGCCGTGATGCGGTCGGTTGCGCGGGCGTTGTCCTCAAGCGCCGGACGGGCTGGAGTTGGTTGGTGCTCGTGTGATGTGTTGACGTGCGGTGAGTGGTGCGGGTGATTTCAAGCGCCGGATGGCTGGGTTGGTTGGATTGCGCTGTGATGTGTCGCTGAGCGTTGGGTGGCGCTTGTGGTGTCCTCAAACGCCGGACGGGCTGGGGTTGGTGGGCTCGTGCTGTGATGTGCCGTGATGCAGTGGGTGGCGCAGGCATTGTCCTCAAACGCCGGACGGGCTGGAGGGGTGGTGCTGGATGGGCTGGAGCGTGCCGGAGGGCCTGGATGTTGGACGGGCTGGAGCGTGCCGGTGGGCTGGAGGGTGTTGGGCCGGCCGGAGAGGGTTGGGTGGCCGGAGAGGGTTGAGTGCGGTTGGTTGGTGGGTTAGGTCAGGGTTGATGGGGTTAGGGTTTGTGGGTGGGTGTGGCCTGATAGGGCCATGGATAGGTCGAATTCGGCAAGTAGGCAGCGGAGTACGTGGGTGATGCCCGGTGTGCCGCCCAGGGCCAGGCCGTAGATGTAGGGGCGGCCCAGGAGGACTGCGCGGGCGCCGAGGGCCAGGGCCTTGAGGATGTCGGTGCCGGTGCGTACGCCGCTGTCGAAGAGGACCGTCAGGTCGTTGCCTACCGCTGCCGCGATCTCCGGGAGGGCATCCAACGCCGGGATCGCGCCGTCGAGTTGGCGGCCGCCGTGATTGCTGACCACGATGCCGTCCATGCCCGCGTCGCGGGCCTTTCGGGCGTCGTCGGGGTGTAGGACGCCCTTGAGGATGATCGGGCCGATCCAGTTGTCGCGGAGGAAGGCCAGGTCGGACCAGGTTTTGGTCGGGTCGGAGAACATTCCGGCCCAGTGCACGATCGCCGCCGTCGGGTCCTCGGCGATCGGGCGGCTCAGGCCGGCCAGGAAGGCCGGGTCGCTCAGGTAGTTGGCCAGGCCGATGTGCCGCAGGAAGGGCAGGTACGCCCCGTCCAGGTCGGTCGGCCGCCAGCCCAGATACCAGGTGTCCAGGGTGACCACGAGCACGCTGTAGCCGGCCGCCCGCGCCCGGGCGAGCAGGCTGATCGTCACGTCGTCGTCGCGCGGCCAATACAGCTGGAACCACCGGGGGCCCGAGCCGGACGCGGCGGCGACCTCCTCCAGGGAGTACGAGGACGCGGTGCTCAACACCATCGGCAGCCCGAGCCCGGCCGCCGCCCGCGCGGTCGCCAACTCGCCCTCGGGATGCACGATCGACTGCACGCCGACCGGCCCGAGCAGCACCGGCGCGGGCGAGTCGGTGCCCAATACCGAGCAGGACAGGTCCCGGGCGCCCACGTCCCGCAACATGCGCGGGACGATCCGGCGCCGCTCGAAGGCCTCGCGATTGGCCCGCATCGTCGCGCCCTCGCCGGCGCCGCCCAGTACGTAGCCGCGCGGCCCCGGATCGAGCCGTTCGCGCGCCGCCTCCTCCAACGCGCTCGCGCCCGTGGGGTACGGGGGTGTCTCCCCGGTCAGCAGTCCGTCGAGATAGATCGAGTCCTGAAACGCGGAGAAGGGCCCGGCGGTCCGCGCGATACCGGACCGCGCCTCACCGGCGTGCGCGCCATCGGACACCGGGCCATCGACCATGACTGACACCCTTTCGCCGCACGGGATCCCGCGGAACCCTGCCGCAGCAATCTTCCCGATGCGGTGGGACAACAAGCACCTTCCTCCGGTGGAATGTCACAGCACACCCGAACGGCACGCACCCAGGGGAGGAATCCGCATGACCCGCACGACCCGCATCACCCGGATCCCGGGGATGGCCCTCACCGATCACACCTTCGTCGTCCCGCTCGACCACGCGCGTCCCGACGGGCCGACCATCGAGGTCTTCGCCCGCGAGGTGGTCGATCCCACCGCGACGGGTCGCAACCGGCCGTGGTTGTGCTTCTTCCAGGGCGGCCCGGGCCAGAAGGCGCAGCGCCCCCCACGCGCCAACGGCTGGCTGGCCCGTGCGCTGAAGACCCACCGGGTGTTGCTGCTCGACCAACGCGGTACCGGACGCAGCACGCCCGTCACGCCGAGCCTGGCGGCGCGCACCCCACCCGACGAACTCGCCGCTCTGCTACGGCACATGCGCGCGGACTCGATCGTCGCCGACGCCGAGCTGATCCGCCGTCGACTGTGCGGCGACGAGCCGTGGGAGACGCTCGGCCAGAGCTACGGCGGCTTCATCACCCTCGCGTATCTCTCCCGAGCCCCCGAGGCGCTGAAGTCCTGTTACGTCACCGGGGGTTTGATCGGCCTGGACGTCACCGCCGAGGACGTCTACCACCGCACCTACCCGAGGGTGCGGACCAAGAACGCCGAGTACTACGCGCGCTACCCGGACGACGTGGAGGCGGTCCGCCGGCTCGCCGACCACCTGACCGAGCACGACGTCCGGCTGCCCGACGGCGACCGACTGACCGTGCGCCGACTGCAGTTCCTCGGCTCGGTGTTCGGCATGGGCGACGGTTTCGAGCGGGTGCACTGGATGCTGGACGAGGCGTGGGACGGCGACCGGGTCTCGGACACCTTCCGTGCCGCCGCCATGCAGGCCACCGCGCTGACCGACCAACCGCTGTGGGCGGTGCTCCAGGAGCCGATCTACGGGCAGGGCAAGGTCGCCACCGGGTGGGCCGCCGAGAAGGTGCGCGCGGGGTTGCCGGAGTTCGCGGAGAGCGCCGATCCGCTGCTGTTCACCGGGGAGATGATGTACCCCTGGATGTTCGAGGAGATGGCCGCGCTGCGCCCGTTCCGCGAGGCCGCCCACCTGTTGGCGGAGCAGTACGACTGGCCCGTCCTGTACGACGTCGAGCGGCTGCGCGCGAACGCCGTCCCGGTGGCCGCGGCGATCTTCTTCGACGACATGTACGTGGACGCCGACCTGTCCCTGGAGACCGCGCGCGAGGTGGGCAACCTGCGCGCGTGGGTCACCAACGAGTGGGAGCACGACGGCTCCCACGCCTCCGGCGGCGCGGTCCTCGGCCGCCTGATGGACATGGTCGCCGGCAAGGTCTGACGCCGCCGACCGGGCCCGGTCGGCCCCGGGCACGTGGTCCGGGGGCGCGGAGCGGGCGACGCGATGTCGATCCCGCCCCCGGCTCAGCCCTCCCGCTCCGGCCCCGCCCACAGATTGCGGACGTGGCCGATGTGCCGGGCCATCACCTGCTCGGCCGCGGCCGGGTCGCCGCTGTCGAGCGCGTCGAGCAGTTCGAGGTGTTCGGCGGCGGACGCGGCGAGTCGGCCGCCGCGCGCGAGCCGGGACAGCCCGTACAGGCGCGAACGTTTGCGCAGATCGCCGACCACCCGGACCAGGTGTTCGTTGCCCGCCAGTGCGAGCAGCGACAGGTGGAAGCGGCGGTCCGCCTCCACGTACCTGATCAGGTCGCCCGCCTCGGCCGCCGCGACGATCTCCTCGGCGACCGGGCGCAGCGCGGCGGTCTGGGCCGGGGTGACCACACCCGCGAGGCGGGCCACCACCGGAACCTCGATCAGCGCACGCACCTCGGTGAACTCGTCCAACTCGCGGTCGGACAGCTCGGTGACGCGAAATCCCTTGTTGCGTACGGCCTCGACCAGTCCCTCGTTGGCGAGGTCGAGCATCGCCTCGCGCACGGGCGTCGGCGACACGCCGAACTGAGCGGCCAGCGCGGGCGCGGAATAGACCACGCCCGGCCGCATCTCACCCGCGATCAACGCCGCGCGCAACTCTCGTGCCACCCGATCCCGCAGGATCGGTCGATCGTCGAAGGACGGCAGCGCGAGCGCTCCGTGTCCCGTGTCCATGGTGCCTCCTCCCGCCATGTTACTGACGGTCAGTCACCGCTGGGGCGGGATCGCGACTGCGCGTGTGAAAGATCACCGAGGGTGAGCAAGGAAGCGGGCGGAACCGACCGCGCGCCCGCCCCTCAGAGCCGGAACCCCGCCGGGAACGGGTCCTCCGGGTCGAGCAGATACTGCGCGGTCGCGGTGATCCACGCCCGCCCGGTGATCTCCGGCACCACCGCCGGCCGCCCGCCGACCTCCGCCTCGGCGACGATCCGACCGCGAAAGCGGGTCCCGATGAACGACTCGTTGACGAACGTCCGACCCACCATCAACTCGCCCCGCGCCGCCAACTGCGCCATCCGCGCGCTGGTTCCGGTGCCGCACGGCGAACGGTCGAACCAACCGGGGTGGATCGCCATCGCGTTGCGCGACAGCGCCGCGTCCGAGCCCGGCGCGAGGAACTGCACGTGGTGGCAGCCCGCGAACTCCGGCTGCTCCGGATGCACCGGCCTGGCCTGCTCGTTGATCGCCGCCATGATGGCGAGGCCGGTCTCCAGGATGCGGGTGCCCTCGGCCCGGTCGAACGGCAGGCCCACCTTCTCGATCGGCAGGATCGCGTAGAAGTTGCCGCCGTACGCCATGTCGTAGGTGACCGCGCCGAGCCCCGGCACGTCCACCGTCGCGTCCAACTCGTGGGAGTACGCGGGCACATTGCGCAAGGTCACCGAGCGGGCCGCGCCGTCGCGGACCTCGACCTGGGCGACCACGAGCCCGGCCGGGGTGTCCAGACGGACCGTGGTGACCGGCTCGACCACCTCGACCATGCCGGTCTCGACCAGGACGGTGGCCACCCCGATGGTGCCGTGTCCGCACATCGGCAGACAGCCCGACACCTCGATGAACAACACGCCGTAGTCGGCGTCCGGCCGGGTCGGCGGTTGCAGGATCGCCCCGCTCATCGCCCCGTGCCCGCGCGGCTCGTACATCAACAGCGTGCGGATGTGGTCCAGTTCCGCCATGAAGTGGCTGCGCCGCTCGGCCATCGTGGCGCCGGGGATCACCCCGATGCCGCCGGTGATCACCCGAGTGGGCATGCCCTCCGTGTGCGAGTCGACCGCGTGGTAGACGTGTCGGGAACGCATCAGTTCAATCCCTCCGCGAGCGCCTTCTCGGTGGATTCCCGGACGAAGGCTTCCTGTTCGGGCGACAGCGGCAGCCGCGGCGCGCGGCACGGCCCGCCGCGCAGGCCCGCCAGATCCATCGACAACTTGATCGACTGCACGAACTCGGTGCGCGCGTCCAGCCGCAGCAGCGGGTGCAGCAGGCGGTACAGCGGCAACGCCGCGCGCGGGTCGCCGTGCACGGCCGCGCGGTACAACTCCACGCTCGCGCGCGGGAAGACGTTGGCGTAACCCGCGATCCAACCCACCGCGCCGGCCAGCCCGAACTCCAGGGTGACGTCGTCGCTGCCGATCAACACGTCGAGCCCCGGCGCGAGTTCGGCCACCTCGTAGGCCCGGCGCACGTCCCCGGTGAACTCCTTGACGCCGACCACGAGACCTTCCTCGTACAGGTCCGCGAGCAGTCGGGGAGTCAGGTCGACCTTCGTGTCGAACGGGTTGTTGTAGGCCACGATCGGCAGCCCCGCCCGGGCCACCGTGCGGTAGTGGTCCATCACCGTACGGGTGTCCGCACGATAGGAGTTCGGCGGAAGCAGCATCACCGCACGGGCGCCCGCCTCGGCCGCCTGCTCGGTCCAGCGCAGCGACTCGGCCGCGCCGTACGCCGCCACGCCCGGGAGCACCCGGTCGCCGCCCACCGCGTCGACCGCGACCCGCACCACGCGGGCGCGCTCCTCCGGGGTGAGCGATTGGTACTCGCCCAGCGAGCCGTTCGGACAGACCCCGTCGCAGCCCGAGTCCACGAGCCACCGCACGTGTTCGGCGTACGCGTCGAAGTCCACCGACAGGTCCTCGCGCAGCGGCAGGGCGGTGGCCACCACGACGCCGTGCCACGGCTTGCGGTCGGCGCCGTCCTGCGGGGCGGAGCGCTCCGGGGCGGGAAGGTGCGGGCTTGTGCTCATGAGGCTCCTTGGGCGAGATCTCCGAGACGGATGGGGACAGCGATCGGACGGGTGGGCGCGGGCGCGGCGATCGGCCGGCCCAACACGTCGGAGAGCACGCACGCGGTGGCCTCGGCGCACATACGGCCCTGACACCAGCCCATGCCCGCGCGGGTGAGCAGCTTGATCGAGCGTACGTCGTCCGCGCCCTGCCGCGCCGCGTCCGCGATCCGGCCGCGCGGCACCTCCTCGCAACGGCAGATCGGGGTGTCCTCGTCGGACCACGACGGCCAGCCCGACCGGATCGGGTAGAGCGCGCGCAGCCCGGCGGCGAACCGGGCGAGCCGGGCCCGCCGACGCAGCAGCGCCTTCGGCGGCGTCCGGCCCGCGACGGCGTATGCGGCCAACTCACCCTCGACCACGGACAGTTGGGCGCCTCCGATGCCGGTGCTCTCGCCCGCGGCGTACAACCCGGGCAGGTCGGTGGCCTGGCGGGAGTCGACCGCGACGAAGCCGTCGGGGGTGCTCGCGCAGCCGAGTTGGCCGGCGAGTTCGAGCTGCGGGGTGAAGCCGTAGCCGACCGCGAGGGTGTCGCAGGCCAGTTCGTCCCCCGTCCCGGGCCGCACCCGCCAGTCCGCGTCGAGCCGGGCCACGGTGACCGAACCCAGCACGCCCCCGTCGCCGTGCGCGGCGACCACGGCCCGGCCGGTGCGGTACGGGATGCGCCGCCGCGCCAACGCGGCGGCATATCCCGCGGCCTCGACCACCCGTGCCGGGCTGTGCGGGGCGAGCGCGGCGGCCCGCGGCGTGGGACGCGAGGCCTCGACCACCGCGAGCACCCGCACACCCGCGTCGGCGAGCCCGACGGCGACCGGCAGCAGGAACGGACCGGTACCGGCCACCACCGCCCGCCGCCCGGGCGCGACGCCGTTGCCCTTGAGCAGGGCCTGCGCGCCGCCGGCGGTGAACACCCCGGGCAGATCCCAGCCGGGGAAGGGCAGTTGCCGGTCGTAGGCGCCGGTGGCCAGGAGCAGCCGACGGCCGCGCACGGTCACCGCGACGCCGTCGCGCTCGCCCGCCACGGCATGCACGGTGAAGTGGTGGTCGCCGCGTTCGACCGCCCAGACCCGGTGTTCGGCCAGGTGCTCGACGGTGTGCAGGCGCGCGAGCGGCGCCCACGCGGGCGGGCGGCCCGCACGGTGCCGGTAATACTGGCCGCCCGCCCGGGCGTTCGTGTCCAGGACGGCGACCCGCAGGCCGAAGCCGGCGGCGGTGACGGCGGCGGCGAGCCCGGCCGGCCCGGCGCCGACGACGACGAGGTCGTGCGGGGTGTCGTGGCCGCCCGAGTCGCGGCCCTTCTCGTGGTTCATTCCCTGGCCCATCTCGTGGCTCATGACGTGCTCACCTCGTCATCGGGGCGCGCGGTCACCAGGCAGGCGCGCAGCGACGGCGTACCGTCCACCGTCACCAGACAGTCGAAGCACACCCCGATGCCGCAGAACAGGCCGCGCGGCCTGCCCGCGAACCGGGTGGTGCGCCAGGACCGGATCCCGGCGGCGAGCATCGCGGCGCCGATCGTCTGACCGGGCTCGACCGGGATGCGGCGGCCGTCCACGGTCAGGTGGAAGCCGGCGTCGCCGGAGCGGTCGAGGGGGGCGGGGCCGGTTTCGTCGGTCACGCGGCTACCTCCGCGAAGCGGTTCGGGGCGAACGGGGCGAGGTCGACATCGGGGCGCTCCCCGGTCAGCGTGCGGGCGATCAGCAGGCCGGTGGCGGGGGCCAGACCCACGCCGGCGCCCTCGTGACCGCACGCGTGCAGCAGGCCGGGCGCTCGCGGATCCGGGCCGACGACCGGCAGGTGGTCCGGGCAGTACGGCCGAAAGCCCCGATAGGCGCGCAGTACCGACGCGCCGGCCAGGACCGGGAACAACTCGATCGCCTGCGCGGCCAGTCGGCGCAACACCGGCACCGAGAACGAGGGGTCGAAGTCCACCCGCTCCCGGCTGGCGCCGATCAGGACGGTCCCGGCCGGGGTGCCCTCGATCACCGCCGACGAGGCGAGGTCCGCCTCGTCGCTGGCCACGTCCCCGGCATAGGCCGCCGCGTACACCTTGTGCCGCACGATCGGCGGCAGCGGCTCGGTGACCAGCACGAAGCCCCGGCGCGGCAGGATCGGCAGGGTGATCCCGGCGAGCGCGGCCACCTCGCCGGACCAGGTGCCGGCGGCGTTGACCACCGCGCCGGCGGCCACGTCGCCGTGCGAGGTCCGCACGCCCACCACCCGCTCGTCGGCCCCGCGCAGGAAGCCGGTGACGCTCACCCCGGTGTGCAGCCGGATGCCGTCGGCGCGCAACATCGAGGCGGTGGCCAGGGCCGGCTGTACCTGGGCGTCCTGGGGATAGTGGGTGCCGGCCACGACGGCGCGGGACAGGTGCGGCTCGTAGTCGGGCAGGCGCGCGGCGTCGACCGCGTGCGCGGTGACCTCGCAGGCGCGCTGGGCCGCCGCCGTCGCCGCCATCGCGGCGGCCTCGGCCTCGGTCCGGGCGACGATCAGGCCGCCCTTGGGCTCGTACTCGAAGTCGTCGCGGCGCTCCGCGAGTTCGGCCCACAGGCGGAGCGAGAGCAGGGCCAGCGCGAGTTCCGGGCCGGGCTCCTTGTCCGAGACGAGGAGGTTTCCCTCACCCGCGCCGGTGGTCCCGCCCGCGACCGGACCCCGGTCGAGCACGGTGACGGACAGGCCCGCGCGCGCGGCGAAGTGGGCGCACGCGGCACCCACCACGCCCGCGCCGATGACGACGACATCACTGGGACGGAGTTGGCTCACGTCAGTAAAATGTCACATTGCCCTTACGAGGTAAAGGGTTTGTCGACGCGGTTCCGTGGACAGGACGGCCCGCGACCCGTCCGAAAGCGGGGTTTCGGGTCGGTCGCGGGCCGTTCACGGGCCGTTCGTCGGCTCGGCTCAGTGGCGGGCGCCCTTCCCGGGGGTGTGCTTCCCGTTCCATGCGACCAGGTCGGCGCTGCGGTTGGTGATGATTCCGTCCACCCCCGCGTCGTGCAGCTTCGACCACTCGTTCGGGTCGTCGGGGGTCCACGCGAACACCGCGACGCCGGCCGCGTGCAGGCGGCGGACCAGGTCGGGATGCTTGGCGACCAGGTAGTAGGAGGGGTTGTACGAGGTCAGCCGCAGCTCCCGGGCCAGCGCCACCGGATCCGCCTCGTCCGCGTCGCCCAGCAGGCCGAGCGGGAGGTCGGGGGCGAGATCGCGGGTGATCCGCAACGACTCCCGATCGAAGCTCTGTACGAACACCCGGTCCGACATGCCGCTGTGGCGCACCTCGTCGACGATGCGGGCGATCTCCTCCCGGGTCTGCGGGTTCTTGATCTCCAGGAGCAGGCGCCCGCCCCGGGAGCGCAGATCCGCGAGTTGTCCGCGCAGGGTCATCACCTTCGTGCCGGCGAACTCCGGCCGAAACCACTTCCCGGCATCCAGACCGGCCAGCTGGGCCGAGGTCAGATCGCGAATGCGCCCGTGTCCGTCGGTGGTTCGATCCACCGTCTCGTCGTGCATGATGTGCGGCACGCCGTCCCGGCTCGGCTGCACGTCGTTCTCGATCCAGTCCGCCCCGGAATGGCGGGCCGCCTCGTCGGAGGGCAGCGTGTTCTCCGGGGCCAGCGTCGGCGCGCCGCGGTGCGCGAACACGGTCACCCGGTCGCCGGCGGATCGCATGTACCGGCGACCGTCGATCGCCGAGGAGCCGTTCGGCGAGCCGGTGTTGTCCCAGGATGGGCGCATCGCGGCCGGCTGGGGCGGCTCGGTGGTCGTCGACACGCCGCCGGCGGACGCCGTTGTGCCGTCCTTGTGCACCCGGGCGGGCTCGGCGCACTGGACGGCGCCGACGGCGATGCCGGCCATGGCGAGCGCGACGCCGATCCGCCGCATGGGGTATCCCCGGCGGCGGTGCCGGCGTCGGCGTGGATCGAGGGGCATCCAGGCATCGTAGAAGGTAAGTCGAGCCGCCATTCGATTCCCCCCGATGACCGCGTGTGATCCTCGACATGCGTACCGTCATGAACGGTGTGAGAGTGGTCGATGACCGCCCAACGGCTCTCTCCAGGAGGAAACGGTCATGGCCAAGCAGAAGCAGAAGCCGCACCTGAAGAACAAGAACCCGATGCTCGCCGACACCGAGCGCGTGGAGTCCGCCCCGGCGCAGCCGACCGAGGCGATCGACACGCTCGAAGCCCCCAAGACCGCCCGGCGCGGCAAGAGCGACCGACCCAAGGGCCGTCGTCGCTGACCGTCCGGTCGCTCCGGGGCGACGGCCCCGGCGTGTCGACCCGAAGACTTCGCGGATACCCGGGGGAGGGGCGTGACGGAGACACCGCCCCGCCCGGACGCACCCGAGGACCCCGCCGACCATCCGTCGGCGGGGTCTTCGGTGTCCCACCCCGAGCGCGGGCGCCGCGACCTCGGGCAGGCGCTACCCGCGCGTGGGTCCGTACACCCGGCCGGTCCGCGTGGATACGTTGCCGAACAGGGCGCGCGGGGTGAGCCGGGCCAGGCCGACCACCGCCTTGTAGCGCAGGTCCGGCACGCTGACCGACTTGCCCACCGCCAGGTCGCGGATCGCCGCGGCGACCACCCGATCGGCGTCCAGCCACATCCAGTTGGGGATGTTGGACGTGCCCATCCCGGCCCGCAGGTGGAACTCGGTCCGCACGAAGCCCGGGCACAGCGCCATCAACCGCACACCGCTGCCCGCGAGTTCCTTGGCCGCCCCCTCGGTGAAGCTCACCACCCACGCCTTGCTCGCGCCGTACGTGCCGCGCGGCAGGAAGGCGGCGACGGAGGCCACGTTCACCACCCAGCCGCGCCCGCGCTCGCGCATCGCCTCGCACGCGGCGGCGGTCAGCCGCAGCACCGCCTCGCAGTGCACCTTGAGCATGCGCAACTCGTCCGCGGTGGACACGTCGAGGAAGCCGCCCTTGTTGCCGAACCCGGCGTTGTTGACCAGCACGTCCACCGGCGCCTCACGGTCGGCCAGGCGGGCCTCGACGGCGGCGATGCCCTCGTCGAGCGACAGGTCGGCGGCCAGCACCTGCACCGACACGCCGTGCTCCTCCCGCAGTTCGCGGGCACATTCGGTCAACCGTTCGCGGTCGCGCGCGACCAGGACGAGGTCGTGCCCCTCGTGCGCGAGGCGCCGGGCGAACGCGGCGCCGAGCCCTGCGGTGGCACCGGTGATCAGTGAGGTCGTCATGCCTCCGCAGCCTAGTGATCGCGACCGGTGGCCCGGTTTACTTCATCGGGGCGGGGCCGGTTCGGCGCGTGGCCGCCGCGGGCGGCGGCCGGCTGGAACAATGGCGCGCGGGGGCGGATCCCGGAGGGAAGTACGCGATGGCGGCTGCGGTGCGCAAGGTCGGCGGACTCGTGCCGCCCGCCCGGGGGACCCGACCGCGCAATCGACGCGAGCTGATCCTGGCCGCGGCGGCCGACCTGTTCTACCGCCGGGGCTACGCCGACGTGGCGATGAGCGACATCGCCGAGGCGGTGGGCATGGGCCCCTCCGCCCTGTACCGGCACTTCCGCAGCAAACAGCACCTGCTCCTGCAGGTGGTGCTCGACGGCATCGCGCCGGTGCGCGACGCGCTGGCCCGCAGCGCCGTGGACGACCCGGACACCGTGCTGCGCGCGGTGGTCTCGGCCACCCTCGACCACCGCGAGGTGGGCGTGTTGTGGCAGCGCGAGGGCCGGTTGTTGCCGCCAGAGGAACGCGCCGAGGTACGCCGCGAGGTGCGCGCGGTCACCGCCGTGGTCACCGCGCTGATCCGCAAGGCCCGCCCGCAACTGTCCACCGGGCAGGGCGAGGTGCTGGCCCGCAGCGGCCTGGGGGTGCTGCTCAGCCCGTCCTTCCACCGGATCGACCTGCCCCGTCCGGAGTACGTCCGCCTCCTGGTGGACCTCTGCCGGGCGGCGTTCACCGCGGATCCGGCGGCGCTGGGGCCGATCGCCGAGGCCCCGGCTCCGGCCGGGATCGGGCTGCGCTCGCGGCGCGAGGCCCTGCTCGGCGCGGCGGTGCGGATGTTCGCCGAGCAGGGCTACGCGGGGGTGGCCATCGAGGACATCGGCGCCGCCGCCGGGATCGCCGGCCCCAGTGTGTACAACCACTTCGAGAGCAAGGCCGACCTGCTGTGCGCCGCGGTGACCCGGGGCCTGGAGTGGCTTTCGATGGACATGACACGCGCGCTCGCGGGCGCCGACGACGCCGAGACGGCGCTGCGCGCACTGCTGCGGTCGTATGTGCGCTTCTCCCTCGACCGCAACGACCTGGTGCAGTTGTTGGTCGCGGAGGTTTCGCACCTGCCGACGCAGGCGCGGCATCGGGCCCGGCAGGCGCGGGTGGACTACCTCATGGAGTGGACCCGATTGTTGGGCGCGGTGCGGCCGGAGTACGGCGCCGCCGAGGCGCGGATCCGAGTGCACGCGGCGCTGAGCGCGATCAACGACGTGGCCCGGGTGCGGCATCTGCGCGACACCGACGGCGTGGCGCCGACCCTGGCGGTGGTGGCCGGCGCCGTGCTCGGTCTGACGCCGGCCTGACCCCGCTCGGCGGGTGGGTGCGGGTGGCTCAGTCGGCGGCCAGGGGCTCCGGGAGCGGGTCGGTGCCGCCGAGGCGTCGGCCCAGGCGGACGGCGATCTCCTGCATCCGGCCGGTCATCCAGCCCTCCTCCATCGCCCGGATGCGCGCCTCGGGGCCGGAGATGGACAGCGCGGTCGCGGTCGGCGCGCCCGGTACCACCACCGCCACGCAGCGCACGCCGAGTTCCTGCTCCTGGTCGTCGATCGCGTAGCCCCGGGCCCGGATCGTCGGGAACTGGGCCAGCAGTTCGGCGGGATCGGTGACCGTGTGCTCGGTGTGCGAGGCCAGCGGGCGACCGCCGAGCACCCGTGCCGCGTCGGCCTCGGGCAGTTGGGCGAGCAGCACCTTGCCCACCGCGGTGCAGTGCGGTTGCACCCGGCGGCCGACCTCGGTGAACATCCGCATCGAGTGCCGGCTGGGCACCTGGCCGACGTAGACCACCTCGCCCGCCTCCAGAACCGCGAGGTTGGCGGTCTCGCCGGTGGCCTCCATCAGCTCGGCCAGATACGGCCGGGCCCAGCTGCCGAGCAGGCGGCCCGCGGTCTCGCCCAGCCGGATCAGCCGCGGGCCCAGGGTGTAGCGGCGCGACGCGTCCTGGCGCAGATAACCCAGCGACACGAGGGTGCGTACCAGGCGGTGGATCGTGGGCATGGGCAATCCTGAACGCGCGGCGAGTTCGCTGAGCGTCAGCACCCCGCCGGCGTCGGCGAGCAGTTCGAGGAGGTCGAACGCACGTTCCAGGGACTGGACGCCGCCGCCCGTGCCGTTGCTGCCTGTCTTGCCTGCGGCCACCGACGATCCTCCACACGACTCGGTTCGACGAGATTCGTCGACACTGAGTTCAACACGTTGTTGAACTTCCGTTTCCCGGAAACTAATGTCCACTCTACAAAAGAACGTCGACGGCGAAGGAGAGCCACCCATGAGTGCACCGACCATCGTGGTCAAGCACGGCGGCGCGACCGGCGGCTCCGTGCCGCGGGCGGACGAAGTGCTCGGCCCCGAGGCGCTGCGCTTCGTGGCCGCGCTGCAGCGCCGGTTCGGCGGTCGCCGCCTCGAACTGCTCGACCGGCGGCGGGCCCGGCGCGCGGAGATCGCCCGCACCGGCCGGCTCGACTTCCTCCCGGAGACCGCCGACGTGCGCGCCGCCGACTGGCGGGTCGCCGAGGCGCCGCCCGCGCTGCGCGACCGCCGGGTCGAGATCACCGGACCGGCCGATCGCAAGATGACGATCAACGCGCTCAACTCCGGGGCCCGGATCTGGCTCGCCGACTTCGAGGACGCCTCCGCGCCCACCTGGCACAACGTGGTGGCGCACCAGCTCAACCTGATCGACGCCTACGACCGGCGGATCGACTTCTCCACCGCAGAGGGCAAGAGCTACCGGCTGCGCCCGGACGACGAACTGGCCACCGTGGTGATGCGCCCGCGCGGATGGCACCTGGACGAGCGGCACATCCTGGTCGACGGCGCGCCGGCGTCCGGTGCGCTGGTCGACTTCGGGCTGTACTTCTTCCACAACGCGGCCCGGCTGCTCGACCGGGGCCTGGGACCGTACTTCTACCTGCCCAAGATCGAGAGCCGGCTCGAAGCCCGGTTGTGGAACGACGTGTTCCTGCACGCGCAGGACCTGCTCGACATCCCGCGCGGCACGATCCGGGCCACCGTGCTGATCGAGACGGTCACCGCCGCGTTCGAGATGGACGAGATCCTGTACGAACTGCGCGAGCACGCCTCGGGGTTGAACGCCGGCCGGTGGGACTACCTGTTCAGCATCGTGAAGAACTTCCGGGACGCGGGCGAGGCGTTCGTGCTCCCCGACCGCAACGCGGTCACCATGACCGCGCCGTTCATGCGCGCGTACACCGAACTGCTCGTGCGCACCTGCCACCGGCGCGGCGCGCACGCCATCGGCGGGATGGCGGCGGTGATCCCCTCCCGCCGGGACGCGACGGCCAACGCGGCGGCGCTGGCGAAGGTGCGCGACGACAAGGACCGTGAGGCCGCGGACGGCTTCGACGGGTCGTGGGTGGCACACCCGGACCTGGTCCCGGTGTGCCGCGAGGCGTTCGACGCGGTGCTCGGCGATCGGCCGAACCAGCTCGAACGTACCCGCGACGAGGTCGAGGTGACGGCGGATCAGCTGCTCGACGTGGCCTCCGCCCAGGGCTCGCCGACCGGCGCCGGGCTGCACGGCGCGGTCGGGGTGGGGCTGCGCTATCTGGAGGCGTGGCTGCGCGGATACGGCGCGGTCGCCGTGTTCGGCCTGATGGAGGACGTCGCCACCGCGGAGATCTCCCGCTCCCAGGTGTGGCAGTGGATCAACAACGGCGTGGTGCTCTCGGACACCGGCGAGAAGGTCACCGCGGACCTGGTCCGCCGCCTGGTCGTCGAGGAACTGGGCTCGCTGCGCGAGGACTTGGGCGATCAGAACTTCGACGCGGGCCGCTGGACGGACGCGCGCGACCTGTTCCTGCGGGTCGCCCTCGCCGAGGAGTTCGTCGACTTCCTTACCCTGCCGGGATGCGAACTCCTCGACTGAGTCGAGCCGTTCGCGTATCTCCCCACATGCGCGGAACGGCCGGGTCCATCCCGGCGGTCGTGGGGCGCGTCCGATCGGACGGGCCCGGCCGTTCCGCACCCTCCCCCGCACCCCTGCCG
The DNA here is from genome assembly GCF_051903075.1 of Embleya australiensis. Lineage (NCBI taxonomy): Bacteria > Bacillati > Actinomycetota > Actinomycetes > Kitasatosporales > Streptomycetaceae > Embleya > Embleya australiensis. The sequence goes on along the minus strand of NZ_CP182422.1, from coordinate 1,438,044 downwards.
ATTTCGAACAGGAGACAGCCGATGGCCCGCATGTTCCTCAATGGTCAGGCGATGGAGGGTGGCCCGTTCCACCACCACTTGGAGGGCGCGCCGCTGGTCGCCCGGACCCGCACCGCTCCCGGATACCGCTTCTTCTCGATCGGCGACCGCTGCCCGGGACTGCTGCCCGACCCGACGAGCGAGGCGCGGATCGCGGGCGAGGTGTACGAGGTCCCCGACGAGGTGTTGCGGGACAACCTGCTGCCGACCGAACCGCCGGAGTTGGAGTTCGGGATCATCAAGCTGGAGGACGGCTCGGCCTGCTTCTCGATGATCCTGCGCCGCGGCGAGTCCGAGTCCGGCCGGCACAAGGAGATCACCGAGTTCGGCGGGTGGCGGGCGTACCTGCACACGCTCGGGCGCGAGGCGTAGCCGCCGGCGCCCATATGATCACGGTATGACTGCCGAGAACGCCGCCCTGGCCGCCGTCCTGGAGGACACCGACGGGGAGATCGACCCCGCCGACCTGCTCGCAGCGATCGTGGCCGGCGGGGTGGTGGTGGCGATCGACGACACCGAGTCGGTGGTCTTCATCCACGGGCAGGACGGCAAGCCGTGGCTGGCGGCCTTCGTCGACGCGGCCACCTGCGCCCGGGACGTCCCGCACGCCCGGCCCTACGTGTGCGACGCGGCCCGGCTGGTGGACATCGCCGGGCGGACCGGGGTGCGGACCATGACGGTGGCGTCCGCGACGCAGTGCGCGACGGTACCGCTGGCGCTGGTGGCCAAGGCGGCGACCCGGGACTGACCCCCGCCCGCCGCGGGGCGCTACCTCGCGCGCAGTCGGGCCGCCGCTCGGCTCACGTTGCGGGCGATCTCCTCCTCGTCCACCCGGGACAGGTGACCGTGCTCCACCACCTCGCGGCCGTTCACGAGCAGCAGGGTCAGCGGGGCGGCGGCGCCCAGGACCAGCGCGGCCACCGGGTCGGCGATGCCCGAGTGCAGCACGTCGTCCACCCGCCACATGGCCAGGTCGGCGAGCTTGCCCGGTTCCAGGGAGCCGATCTCGTGCTCCCGGCCGAGCACCTTCGCGCCGCCCGCGGTGCCCAGGCGCAGCGCCTGACGGACCGTCAACGCGCCCGGTCCGCCGCGCAGTCGGGCGACCAGCAGCGCGTTGCGCAGTTCGGTACCCAATTCCCCCGACTCGTTGGAGGCGGCGCCGTCCACGCCGAGGCCCACCGGGACGCCGGCGGCCAGCATGTCCGGCACCCGGGCGATGCCCGCCGCGATCCGGGCGTTGGAGGAGGGGCAGTGCGCCACGCCGGTGCCGGTGCCGGCGAACTTGGCGATGTCCGAGTCGTCCATGTGGACGCAGTGCGCCATCCACACGTCCTCGCCCAACCAGCCGAGGCTCTCCAGGTAGTCGGTCGGCCCCATGCCGAATCGTTCCCGGCAAAACGCCTCCTCCTCCACCGTCTCGGCACCGTGGGTGTGCAGCCGAACCCCCTTGGCGCGGGCCAACTCGGCTGCCCCGCGCAGCAGTTCGGGGGTCACGGAAAACGGCGAGCAGGGTGCGGCGGTGACCCGGACCATCGCGTCGAAGGAGGCGTCGTGCCAGCGGTCGATCGCCTCGGCCGTCGCGGCGAGCGCCGCGTCGGTGTCCTCGACGCACGCGTCCGGCGGCAGTCCCCCCTGCGAAGCGCCCAGGTCCATCGACCCCCGGGTGGGTTGGAACCGCATGCCCAACTCGGCCAGTGCGCGGATCTCCGCGCCCAGGATGTCGCCGCCGTCCTTGGGGAAGACGTAGGCGTGGTCGGTGGAGGTGGTGCAGCCCGAACGCAGCAGCGCGGCGGCCGAACCCTGCGCCGCGGCGTAGCACATCTCGTCGTCGATCCCGGCCCAGACGGGGTAGAGCGTGACGAGCCAGTCGAAGAGGTTGCACTCCTGCGCGAGGCCGCGCGTGATCCATTGATAGAAGTGGTGGTGGGTGTTGACCAGGCCCGGGGTGACCAGGTGCCCGGTCCCGTCGATGCGGCGCACGACCCGTTCCAGGCCGGCGGGGGCGGGCCCGGCGCCGACCGCCTCGATGCGGTTGCCGGCGACCACGACGTGGCCGCAGTCGTACTCGGTGTCCCCGGCGTCGACGGTGGCGATCGCGCAGTTCTCGATCACGACGCGCCCGGGGGCGGTGGAGCCGGTGGAGTTGTCGACAGACATCGGCGGTCCCTTTGCGGCAGCGGTGTCGGTGGGTTCAGTCCACCGGGATCAGTGGCGTGACACCCTCGCGGTGCACCGTGCCCTCGATCAGACCGTAGGGCCGATCGGCGGCGTAGTACACCTCCTTGTCGTTCTTGATGCCCATCTGCTCCATGTCGACCAGGAAGTGGTGCTTGTTCGGCAGCGACAGGCGGACCTCGTCCACCTCGTGCCGATGGGTCAATACCCGGTCCGCCATCGCGTACAGGCTCTGCTGGAGCGAGTAGGAGTAGGTCTCGGCGAACGCTTCCAGCAGGTGCCGGCGCACCTGCGTGTACGAGCGTTCCCAGTCCGGTTCGCTCGCGCCGGCGGAGGCGTCGAAGGAGAACCGCCAGCGGGCGCTGACCTTGGTGGCCAGGATGCGGTCGTACGCCTCCTGGAGGGTGGTGTAGCGGTCCTTGATGTAGCCCCGGAATTCGGAGGCGGTCGTGTTCATCACGACCAGGTCCTTCAGCCCGGAGATCACCCGCGCCCGTCCGTGTTCCCAGACGATCTCGGTGGTGCGGGTCTCGCTCGCGTCGCGGACGAACGAGTGGCGGATCTCGTCCGCGCCGACGAAGCGATCGCGCCCCGGGGCCGAGGTGATCCGGTTCCACGGGTATTCCTCGATCCGGATCCGCGCCCGGGTGATCGACGGCTGCGATTCGACGAAGTGCCGGGCCAGCCGTATCCCGTAGGCCTCGGCGGAGTCGATGCCGTGTTCGCGGGCGAAGGCGAAGACGGTGTTCTTCATGGTGTCCGTCGGCAGCACCTTGTCGTTGCCGCCGGTCAAGTGGGTGTCGGACAGGTCGCCCGACAGCGCGACGCCGACGTTGAGGTCCTTGACCTCGTGCCGCTCGGTGTCGCGGCGGACCCGGACGACGCGGGTCTCCGCCTTTCCGTACTGGTTCTGCCCGAGCACCGTCGCCATGTTGTCAGCTCCCTCGATAAACGGAGTATCCGTACGGGTTGAGCAAGAGCGGTACGTGGTAGTGCGTTTCGGGGTCGGCGGTGAAGACCACCCGGACCTCCGGGAAGAACGGCGTCTCGCCGCGGGCGCGCCGGTAGGCGCCGACGTCGAAGACCAGGCGCACGTCGACGGGGCCGGCGGCCGGGTCGACGCCGAGCGCCGGCAGGTCCGGGCAGCGGCCGTCGGCGTTCGTCGCGGACGTGCCGAGCACGATCCAGGTGCCGTCGGCGGTGCGTCGGGACAACTCGACGGGGACGTCGGAGGCCGGGCGGCCCTCGCTGGTGTCGAGGATGTGGGTGGAGATCACGCGCGGATCAGTCCTTCCAGGCGCAGGCGGTTGATCTTCCGCAACTCCTCGCGGGTGACCTCCCACTCGGTCGCCGGGTCGTTGTCGAGTCGCCGGCGCAGTTCGGCCAGGATCGCCGCGGCGCCGCGCCCGCTCGCGCAGATCAGGAAGACCCGCCCGAACCGGTCCCGGTACGCGATGTTCCCGGCCCGCAGCTCGGCCGCCAGTGTGTCGTCCGCCTGCCGTACGCCCGCCTGTTCGCGGGTCGACTGCGGATCGTCGTGCCGGGGGCGCCCGATCACGGCGTGTCCGTCGATCGCCTCCAGCAGATCGTCGGTGGTGAGAGCGGCGGTCGCCGCGTCGGAGCCGGCGAACAGCGCCTCCGGGTCCGCGTAGGGGCGTCCGGCCAGCACCCCCGCGATCCAGGCCCGACTGGCGCATACCTCTCCGAGCAGTCGGATCCCCTCGTCGGTGGACGCGTCCTCGAGCCGTTTCAGCCCTGGGGTCGATGGCATGTCGAGACCTCCTCGCTCCGCGGGTACTCCAGTCCAGAGGTGAGCACCACGCCCGAGCGAGTACCCGGCGTCGGCACTGGCCGGAACGCTAGGCGTTGCGAATCCCGATCGTCAACAGTTTGTTGAAGTGCGTCATCGGAGCGATCGTGGGGCCTCGGTTCAGGGGCGCGTGTCGCGGTTCAGGTAGTTGTAGACGGTGAAGCGGCTCACTCCGAGGGCCGCGGCCACCGTCTCGACGCCGTGGCGGATGGTGAACGCGCCGCGTTGTTCGAGGGTGCGGACCACCCGCTGCTTGTCCTCGCGGCCGAGGTCGGCCAGCGGGCCGTATTGGCGTTCGGCCTCGCCCAGGAGGCGGTCCAGGGCGCTGCCGAGGCCGGGCAGGCGTACGGCGACGGCGGGGCGGCCCTCCCAGTCGAGCACGACGTCCTCGGGGCCGGCGTCGCCGACCGGGACGAACTCGGCGCCGATCGCGGTCACCAGGGGCTTGATCGCGGCGGACAGGGGATGTTCGGCGGCGCTCACGCCCGGCCTCCCGATGTCTGCGGCACGGTCGTCACCTGGATCGAGATGCGGGACGCGCCGACCCCGAACGCGCCTCGGCACACCCGGTCCAGCGCCGCGAGCACCACCTCGGCCTCGCCCTCGGCGGTCGTACCGAACGGGCCGACCTCCACGTCGAGACCCGCGTCGTCGAGCACGCGTCGGGCCTCCAGGGCATGGGCCGGCACGCCGTCCAGATCGAACGGCTCGGTCGAGAACTCCATCCGCAATCGCACGCCCGAACCCTAGCCGGCCGATCCCCGGCAGGCCAGGCTGCCGCGCGCCACCCTTGACAAACTGTTGAAGCCACGTGGCATGATTTCGATGAGCAGAATACTACTTCCGCATTATGGAATCGACGTGGAAGAGGTGATCCCGTGAGCGCTCGCGAACTGCGCTTCGACGTCAATCTCTCGATCCTCTTCACCGAACTCCCGCTCCTCGAACGGCCCGCGGCCGCCGCCGAGGCCGGCTTCACCGAGATCGAGCTGTGGTGGCCCTTCGCCGGTCCGACCCCCGCCGACGCCGAGTCGGACGCGCTGGCCCGGGCCGTCCGCGACGCCGGCGTCGCCCTGGTCGGGCTGAACTTCGACGCCGGGGACATGCCCGCCGGGGATCGTGGCCTGCTGTCCCGGCCCGCCGAGGCGGCGCGCTTCCGGGCCAACATCGACGTCGCGACCGGCTTCGCCGGGAGCCTGGGCTGCCGCGCGCTGAACGCGCTGTACGGCAACCGGGAGGACGGCGTGGATCCGCGCGCCCAGGACGAACTCGCCCTGGAGAACCTGGTGTCGGCGGCCGTCGCCGCCGAGCGGGTCGGGGCGACCGTGCTGATCGAGGCGCTGAACACGCCGGAGAACCCGCGCTACCCGCTGGTCACCGCGGCCGACGCGCTCGCCGTGGTGGACAAGGTGAACGCCGAGACCGGTCTGGGCAACACGGCCCTCCTGGCCGACTTCTACCACCTCGCCCGCAACGGCGAGGCGCCGGCGGGGGTGATCGACGCCCACGCCGACCGCTTCGGCCACGTGCAGATCGCCGACACCCCCGGACGGGGGCAACCCGGCACCGGCGAAATGGACTTCGACGACCTGTTCCGCCGACTCGTCGCCGCCGGGTACACCGGGCGCGTCGGCCTCGAATACAAGCCGGTCGGCGCCGCCGCGGACAGCTTCGGCTGGCTCGCGCGCGAGTTGCGCGGCAGCAAGGGAGGGACCGGATGACCGGCGCGGGGGACACCGGGCGGATCGGGTTCATCGGACTGGGCATCATGGGCGGCCCGATGGCGGCCCATCTGGTCCGGGCCGGCCACCGGGTCACCGGATACGACCTGGAGCGGGCCGCGATCGACCGGCTGATCGCGGCCGGCGGCGAGGGCGCGGCGGGTATCGCCGACGCGGTGCGCGACGCGGACGTGGTGATCACCATGGTCCCGGCCGACCCGCAGGTCGAGCGGGTGATGTTCGGCGCGGGCGGCGTCCTGGAGACTGTCGCGCCCGGCACGCTGGTGATCGACATGAGCTCGATCAAGCCCGGCACCTCGATCGCGGTGGCCGAGGCCGGCGCCGAGCGCGAGCTGCGGGTGATGGACGCGCCGGTCAGCGGCGGCGAGGCGGGAGCGGTCGAGGCGGTGCTCTCGATCATGGTCGGCGGCACCGAGCGGGACTTCGCCGCCGCACTGCCGCTGTTCGAGGTGCTCGGCCGCACGATCGTGCACGTCGGTCCGCACGGCGCGGGACAGACGGTCAAGGCCGCGAACCAGCTGATCGTCGCGGGCAACATCCAACTCGTCGCCGAGGCACTGCTGTTCCTGGAGCGCGCCGGGGTGGACACCGAGGCCGGGCTGAAGGTGCTCGCCGGCGGACTGGCCGGCAGTACCGTCCTGGACCGCAAGGGGCGGGTGATGCGCGACCGCGACTTCGAGCCGGGATTCCGGATCGACCTGCACCACAAGGACATGGGCATCGTCACCGAGTCGGCCCGCGAGTTCGACCTCGTGCTGCCGCTCGCCGGACTCACCGCGCAACTCGTCGCGTCGCTGCGCGCCCAGGGCGGCGGCGGGCTTGACCACTCCGGTCTGCTGCTCGGCCTGGAACGGCTCAACGGCGGTCCCCGCGAGGGTGGTTCGGCGACCGCCGGCACCGAGGACAGTGTTTCGAAACAGGGAGACAACTGATGGCACCCCGTCGTGTTCCGGTCATGAACGCCGTGGTGGAGGTGCTGAAGTCGGAAGGCGTGGACACCGCGTTCGGCTGCCCCGGCGCGGCCATCCTGCCGCTCTACGCGGCCCTGGAGGCGGTCGGCGGGATCGAGCACCTGATCGTCCGGCACGAAGAGGGCGCGACCCACATGGCCGACGGCTGGGCCCGGACCAACGGCGGTGTCGGCGTCGCGATCGGCACCTCCGGTCCGGCCGGCACCAACATGATCACCGGCCTGTACACCGCGCTCGCCGACTCGGTCCCGATCGTGTGCATCACCGGTCAGGCCGTGTCGAGCAAGCTGCACCAGGAGGCGTTCCAGGCGGTCGACATCGTGGAGATCGCCAAACCGGTGACCAAGTGGTCGGTGCAGGTCAAGGAGGCCGCACAGGCTCCCTGGATCTTCCGTGAGGCGTTTCGGCTGGCCCGCTCGGGCCGCCCGGGCCCGGTGCTGATCGACCTGCCGCTGGACGTGCAGCGCCACGAGATCTGGTGGGACTCGGAGGTGGACGCGCCGCTGCCGGTGACCGAGGTGCACCCGCACCAGCCGCGGGTGGACGCCGCGTTGGACCTGCTGCTCGCCGCCGAACGCCCGCTGCTGCTCTCCGGCGGCGGGGTGATCATCGGCGAGGCGCACGAAGAACTGGTCGAACTCGCCGAACTGCTCCAGATCCCGGTGCAGGTCACCCTGATGGGCAAGGGGTCGATCGACGAGGACCACACGCTCTACAGCGGGATGACCGGTGTGCAGACCTCGCAGCGCTACGGCAACGCCTCGTTCCTGGAGTCGGACCTGGTGCTCGCGCTCGGCGCCCGCTTCGGCGACCGGCACACCGGCACGCTCGATGTGTACCGGGGGGAGCGGAAGTTCATCCACGTCGACATCGAACCCACCCAGATCGGCAAGGTGTTCGAGCCGGACCTGGGCATCGTCTCGGACACCCGGCTGTTCCTCCAGGCGATCCTGGCCGGCGCCAAGGAGCGCGGCATCCGCCGCGAGGCGGGCGCGTGGGTCGCGCGGATCCGGGAGCTGCGCGCGTCGTTGACCCGGCGCGAGGACTTCGACACCGTGCCGATCAAGGCGCCGCGCGTGTACAAGGAGATCAACGAGATCTTCGACGCGAACACCTACTTCGTCACCGCGATCGGGCTCTACCAGATCTGGGGCGGCCAGCATCAGAAGGCGTACAAGCCGCGCCACTACCAGGTCTGCGGTCAGGCCGGCCCGCTCGGCTGGGAGATCCCGGCGGCGATCGGGGTCAAGAAGGCGCTGGGGCACAGCGATCCGGACGCCGAGGTGGTCGGCATCGTCGGCGACTACGGCTTCCAGTATCTGGTCGAGGAACTGGCCGTGGCGGCGCAGTACAACGTGCCGTTCGTGATCATCATGATCAACAACGAGTATCTGGGCCTGATCCGGCAGGCGTCGATCCCGTACGAGATGAACTACCAGGTCGACATCCACTACGACGAGGTCGGCACCGACAACGTCAAGTTGATGGAGGCGTACGGCTGTTCGGGCAAGCGGGTGATCGAGCCGGGCGACATCCGCCCGAGCATCGAATGGGCTCGCAAGGAGGCGCAACGCACCTCGCGGCCGGTCCTGGTGGAGATCATGATCGAGCGCGAGGCGAACACGCCGCACGGGCCCGCGATCGACGCGGTCGAGGAATTCGAGCCGGTGCCGTAGCGGACCGCGGCTTCCCATCGATTCCGCCCGGTGGCGTCGACCCATTCCGGTGTCGTGCCCGCGCCACCGGGCGGTTGCCGGCCCCGTCGGTCCTGCCCGAAACGGCGACCGCGTAGTTGACTGTGCCCTCTGTACAGCCCACCCGACAGCCCACCCGAAGGAGCAGCGCATGGGCCCGGTCGTCGTGCTGGCCCCCGACAAGTTCAAGGGGACCCTGACCGCGGCGGAGGCCGCGGCCCGGATCGGCGCCGGGATCCGCCGGGCACGCCCGGACGCACGGATCCGCGTGGTGCCCGTCGCCGACGGCGGCGAGGGCACGGTCGACGCCGCGGTGGCGGCCGGCTTCACCCGGATCCCGGCGCGGGTGAGCGGTCCCACGGGGCTGCCCGTCGACGCGGCGTTCGCGATGCGCGGCGCCACCGCCGTGGTGGAACTGGCCGAGGCCTCGGGGCCGGCCCGGCTGCCCGCCGGACCCGAGCCGCTGACCGCCGACACCACCGGGGTGGGCGAGTTGATCGCCCGCGCGCTCGCACTGGGCTGCACCCGGATCGTGCTCGGCCTGGGCGGCGCCGCCACCACCGACGGCGGCTCGGGGCTGGCCCGGGCGCTGGGGGTGCGCCTCCTCGACGCGGCCGGGGCGGACCTGCCCCGGGGCGGGGCCGCGCTGCGCGACCTGGACCGGATCGACGGCGCCTCGGCCCTGGCCGCGCGGCTGGCCGGCGTCGAGGTGGTGATCGCCTCGGACGTGGACAACCCGCTGCTCGGCCCCAAGGGCGCGGCGGCGGTGTACGGGCCGCAGAAGGGCGCCACCCCCGACGACGTGGCCGTGCTCGACGCGGCCCTCGCGCGCTGGGCGGAGGTGGTCGCCCCGGACCTGGCCGACGTCCCCGGCGCGGGAGCGGCCGGCGGCGCCGGATTCGGCGCGCTGGCACTGCTCGGCGCGACCGTGCGCCCCGGCATCGGCCTGCTGCTCGACCTCCTGGGTTTCGCGGAACTGCTCGACGGGGCCCGGCTCGTGGTCACCGGCGAGGGCAGCCTCGACGCACAGACCCTGCACGGCAAGGCACCGGCCGGGGTGGCCGCCGCCGCCCGGGCCCGGGGCGTGCCCGTGGCGGTGGTGTGCGGCCGCGTCGAGTTGAGCCGGGACCGACTCGACGCGGCCGGCATCGTCGCCGCCTACGCGCTGACCGACCTGGGCCCCGACAGCCTGACCCGCGCCGGCGCCCTCGCCGAGATCGCGGGCGAGCGGCTGGCCCGCGACCTGCTCACCGCATCGGAGGACGCGTCGTGACCCACACCCCCACCCTCGTGCTGCGCTCGCGCCGGGTGCTCACCCCGGACGGCGAGCGGCCGGCCGACGTGGTCGTGGCCGGCGACCGGATCGCCGAGGTGCTGCCCCACGGCACCGCCGTCGGCGGCGCGCCGGTCGAGGATCTGGGCGAGGTAGCCCTGCTGCCGGGCCTGGTGGACACCCACGTACACATCAACGAGCCGGGCCGCACCGCGTGGGAGGGCTTCACCAGCGCCACCCGGGCCGCGGCCGCCGGCGGGGTGACCACGCTGATCGACATGCCGCTGAACTCGATCCCGGCCACCGTCACGGTCGACGCGCTGCGGATCAAGCGGGACGCCGCCCGCGGGCGGGTGTACGTGGACGTGGGCTTCTGGGGCGGGGCGATCCCGGGCAACACGGGAGAGTTGGCCGCGCTGTACCGGGCCGGCGTGTACGGGTTCAAAAGCTTCCTGGCGCCCTCCGGCGTGGACGAGTTCCCGCACGTGAACGCCGCCGAGCTGGCCGAGGCGCTGACCGAACAGGCCCGGCTGGGCGCGCTCGCGATCATCCATGCCGAGGCGCCGCAGGTCCTGGACGCCGCGCCGCAGGTGCCCGGTCGGGCCTACGCCGACTTCCTCGCCTCCCGACCCGACGCTGCGGAGACGGTCGCCGTCGGGCAACTCCTGGACACCGCCAAGCGCACCGGCGCGCGGGTGCACGTGCTGCACGTGTCCTCGGCGGACGTACTGCCGCTGCTCGCCGCCGCCCGTGCGGACGGGGTCGTGGTCACCGCCGAGACCTGTCCGCACTATCTGACCCTGGTCGCCGAGGGGGTGCCGGCCGGCGACACCACGTTCAAGTGTTGCCCGCCGATCCGCTCCGAGGACAACCGCGAGCGGCTGTGGCGCGGGGTCGAGGCGGGCGCGTTCGCCGCCGTGGTCTCCGACCACTCGCCGTGCACCACCGACCTCAAGCGGCTCGACGTCGGCGACTTCGCCGCCGCGTGGGGCGGCATCGCGTCGCTGCAACTGGGCCTGCCCACGGTGTGGACCGAGGCCCGGGCGCGCGGCCTGGCGCTGGCGAAGGTGGTCGCGCTGATGTCGACCGGGCCGGCGCACCTGGTCGGCCTGGCCCGCAAGGGCACGATCGCGCCCGGATACGACGCGGACCTGGTCGCGTTCGACCCGGACGCGGTGTTCACGGTGGATCCGGGCGGGCTGCACCACCGCAATCCGGCCACCCCCTACACCGGCCGCACGCTCACCGGCGTGGTCCGCACCACATGGCTCGCGGGCGCGCCCGTGGACGTACACGGCACCCCGCGCGGACGCCTCCTGGACCGCGTGGGGACGGCCGCGTGATCACCCCGGCCATGCGCCGGCTGCGCGGCCACGGCCCGCCTCCCCCGAGCGCTCTCCCATAGCCGCGAGCGCCCGCCCGCGGTTGTCGACTCCCGTTCCGGGCGAGGAGATTCCCCATGACCACCGACTTCACCGCGTACGTCAATCTGGCCTCGCGCGCGCTCGGCGCCGGCGTGGTCGCCGCCAACGACGAGTGGTTCGCCGAGAAGGAGAACCTGCTCCGGGCCGAGCCGCCGGTCTTCGCGCCGCACACGTTCGGCCCCAGAGGGCAGATCATGGACGGCTGGGAGACCCGCCGCCGGCGCGGCCCCTCGGCCGCGCACCCGCACCCCGAACCGGACGCGCACGACTGGGCGATCGTGCGCCTGGGCGTGCCCGGCATCGTGCGCGGGGTCGTGATCGACACCGCGTTCTTCACCGGGAACTTTCCGCCGGGCGCCTCGGTCGAGGCCGCCTCCGTGCCCGGCACACCCTCGGTCGAGGAACTGCTCGACCCGGCGGTCGTATGGACCACGATCGTCGCCCGCACCGAGTTGCGGGGCGACACCGCGCATCCCTTCGAGGTCGCCGTGGCACGTCGGTTCACCCACGTACGGCTGAACATCTTCCCCGACGGAGGGGTGGCCCGACTGCGCGTGCACGGCGAGGCGGTGCCGGATCCGGCCTGGCTCGACGGGCTCACCGTGGACCTCGCGGCGCAGGAGTACGGCGGGGTCGCCGAGGCGGCCAGCGACCGCTACTTCTCCTCGCCGCACAACCTCAACGCGCCGGGCCGCTCGCGGGTGATGGGCGAGGGCTGGGAGACCCGCCGGCGGCGCGACGACGGCCACGACTGGGTGCGGCTGCGCCTGGTCGGACGGGCCGAACTCCTGGGCGCCGAGATCGACATCGACAACTACCTGGGGAACGCGCCGGGTTGGGTCGCGCTGGCCGGCAGCGACGCGGGCGTGGATCCCGACGCCTGGTTCGAACTGCTGCCGCGCACCCGGGTCCAGCCGGACACCCGACACCGATTCCGCTTCACCGACGCGCCCCCGGTCACGCACGTACGCATCGAGGTCTTCCCGGACGGCGGGGTGGCCCGCCTGCGGCTGCCGGGCCGACTCACCGAGGCGGCCCTGACCGCACTGCGCGACCGCTTCCACACCGCCGGACCGGCATAGCGCACGCGCCGGCCGACGGGGAGTCGGTTCCGAGACGAGCGAGCGGATCCCGGAGAAGCCTCCGTCAGAGCTACTTAGCCAATTCGCACCCCTACCAGTCTCACTCGTTCGGGTAATGGCCGGCCGTCGGCGCAACGGCAACGATTGACCGCGCAAACGGGTTCATCCAGGGGAGGCGGAATCGTTGTCGATCGATGCTGGGGCGCGCACGGAAGGTGACGCCCAGGACACGCAGGCCCGTTCGAGTCTTGCGACGGAGGCGGCGCGAAATCTCGCGACGACCACCAAGACCGTCCCGCAGATGCAGGACATCACGTCGCGATGGCTGCTGAAGATGTTGCCGTGGGTCCAGGTATCGGGTGGTACATACCGGGTCAACCGACGGCTGAGCTACCGGGTGGGGGATGGTCGGGTCCAGTTCGTTCAGACCGGTTCCGATGTGCGGGTGATCCCAGCGGAGTTGGGCGAGCTGGCGCCGCTGCGCGGGTTCGAAAACGAGGAGGTGCTGCGCGCGCTGGCGGACCGGTTCGTGCGGCGGGAGTTCGCGGCGGGGGAGACGCTGGCGACCCTGGGGGAGCCGACCGACCGGGTCTTCCTGGTCGTGCACGGCAAGATCAACCGGTTCGGCGAGGGCCGCTACGGCGACCGCACCGTGCTCGGACTGCACGGCGACGGCGACCACTTCGGCGAGCGCATGCTCGTCGACCGGGACGCGACGTGGGGGTACACGGCCACCGCGGCCACCTCGGTGATCGTGCTGGAGATGACCCGGGAGGCGTTCGACGCGGTGCAGGCCGACGCGTTGCGCACGCACCTGGCCGAATACGCCGAGGACACCGGTCGGCCGCAGAACGCCAAGGGCGAGGCGGAGATCCCGATGTCCGCCGGCCACCGCGGCGAGGCGCTGCTGCCCGGCAGCTTCGTGGACTACGAACTCAAGCCGCGCGAATACGAGTTGAGCGCCGCGCAGACCGTGCTCAAGGTGCACAGCCGGGTCGCGGATCTGTACAACCACCCGATGGATCAGATCGAGCAACAATTGCGGCTGACCATCGAGGCGTTGCGCGAGCGCCAGGAACACGAGCTGATCAACAACCGCGAGTTCGGGCTGCTGCACAACGCCGACTACGACCAGCGCATCCAGGCCCAGACCGGCCCGCCCACCCCCGACGACATGGACGAGCTGCTCAGCCGGCGACGCGGCTCCAGGCTCTTCCTGGCCCACCCGCGCACGATCGCCGCGTTCGGCCGCGAGTGCAGCCGGCTCGGCCTGTACCCGACCACGGTCGACGTGGGCGGCAACCAGATCCCGGCCTGGCGCGGCGTGCCGATCTTCCCGTGCAACAAGATCCCGATCTCGGCGGAGCGCACCAGTTCGATCCTGGTGATGCGTACCGGCGAGGACGACCAGGGTGTGGTGGGTCTGCACCAGACCGGCCTGCCCGACGAGTACCAGCCGGGCCTGTCGGTGCGCTTCATGGGCATCAACGAGCAGGCGCTGATCTCCTACCTGGTCACCGCCTACTACTCGGCGGCGGTACTGGTCCCGGACGCCCTGGGAGTCCTGGAGAACGTCGAGATCTCGCGGGCCCGATGAGCGGGAGAAACTACCCCGTGTGCGGCGCCGGTGACCGGATGAGAAAGATCACGAAGAATATGTATGGGTGTCAAACCGGTCGTTTCCGGTTATAGATCGGGCCGGACGTCGCGCGATCAACGGACGCGCGCGGTCTACCGCGACAGGAGACCCGAGACATGGGCATCGACGACAACATCCGCAACAAGGCCCAGGACGCAGCCGGCCAGGCCAAGGAGAAGGTCGGCGAGGCGACCGGCAACGAGGACCTGCGGGACGAGGGCCAACAGGATCAGGGCTCGGCCAAGGCCAAGCAGGCCGTCGAAGGCGCCAAGGACAAGGCCAACGAGGCGATCAACAAGATCAAGGGCTCGCTCAAGCGGGACTGATCGCAGGGCCCGCCCGGTCGCCGCATGCGACGGAGTCGGGCAACCGCGAGGCCCCCGGTGCGCCGGGGGCCTCGCGGCGTGGGTGGGCGGGTCGGCTCCGGTGGGTCAGCCCAACCGGCCGAACGGGCGGTGGTTGGCCCGCAGCAGGACGAGTACGGCGACCGGGAGCGCGGCGGCCCAGGCGAGGTGGATGCCGGTCCAGTCGGGCGCACCCGCTTCGGGCCACGGTGAGATGGGCAGCGCCAAGGTCGCGGTGACCAGGGTCAGCACAGTGCCGATCGCGATGAGCGCGGCGGTCCTGCCGGGCACGCGGTGGACGGCCCATGCGGCGGCGGCCACGGTCGCGACGGCGAGCACGGCGGCCTCCAGGGTCAGGCCGACCCAGGGCAGCGCGGCGGGCGAGCGCCGGGTGACCACGACGGCCGCCACGCCCCAGACGAGGGCGATCGGGAGCAGCGCGACGAGGGTGCGCAGACCCTGGCGCAGCGCGCGGGGGACCGGGAGGGCGGCGGTGCTCGACTCCATCGGGTCGAGCGGCGCGACGGCCGAGGCGGCGCCGAGCAGGACGGCCGCGACCCGCAGACACGTCACCGCCTCGTCGGGCCTCGGCGCGCCCACCGCGGCCACCCAGACGGCGATCGGGGCGACGGCGAGGAACGGGATCCAGTCGATCGCCCGGACCACGGTGGGCAGCAGGGCGCGGGCGGTGCGCAGGGTACGGCCGGCGCGTGGGCCGCGGGAGGTGTCCGGGGCGGGGAGCGCGCGCCGGGCGGGCCGTACCCGCCGGTCGGGAATCAGGCGCACGGTTGCTCCCCGGCGGCCGGGATCGGGGTGTCGGCGGTGAGGCCGAGGAGCGGCAGGGCGTCGGCGAGCGGCGACTTCACGAGGGTGTCCCAGTGCGCTCCGATCCGCTCCCGCGCGCCCGGATCGGCGAGCAGTCGCCGGGCATAGGTCACCTCGGCCTGCCCGTAGTCGCGACCGAGCGGGTTCGAGCGGCCCACCGTCCATTCGCGGATCAGGTCCATCCGCACCGGTTCGGGCTCGATCGGGTATCCGGCCCGGCCGAGCAACCACAGCGCGACCACCGTGCCGGCCCGGCCCCGGGCGTCGCAGCCCTCGGGGCCCAGCCCGGTCGCCTCGGCGGCGAACCCGCCCGCGAGCATGATCCGGTAGGCGGGGGAGCGGACCCAGATCAGGCCGGTCTCCACCGAGTGCGGCGGCCGGTCCACGAACCACGACCACGTCCCGGTCACCTGACGCACCACCGGCAGTCGCCCGCGCGCCGCGGCGGGCAGACCGGCGGCGACCGGGCCGACCGCCCCCGCCCACAACGGGATCCACGCCGTGTAGTCGCGGAACGCGCAATAGGTGACCCCGTCGCGGACCTCGCAGCGCTGGGCGTCGGGGCCGAACCAGTGTGCCCGGACCCGATGGTCGACGGCCGCCACGCCGGGCCGGGGGCTGCGGCCCGGCGGGATGGTGGACGGATCCTCGGCGCGCGCCGTGGCCACCGCGCCGGCGGGCACCGCGACCGCGAGGGCGACGCCGAGCACCGCGAGCCGCCCCGGCCGCCTCCCGTGCCGGAGCAGGGCCAACGCGCAGCAGGCCACCACCGCCGCGACCAGGTACACCAGGTGCAGAGCACTGGGCCGACTCGGCCAGTCGGGCCGCTGACGCAGCACGATCGGCAGGAACCAGGCGCCGAATCCGCCGAAGCCCAACTCGGGCCGATTGCGGTTGAGCAGCGTGGCCAGGGCGAGCACGACCACCACGATCGGCGTGGCGATCAACGACGGCAGCCACCGGGCCAACACCACGCCCAGGACGGCGGCCAACGCCGTCGCCGCGACCAGCGCGAGCGGTTCGAACGGGTCGAGCCGCCCGGCGACGTTGCCCTGCACTCGGCGCACGGCCAGGTACACCCCGCATGCCGCCGCCGCGAGCAGGGCCCCGACCACCATCCCGGCCAGCGCCACCGCGCGGGTACGGGCCTCGGGTCGACACGGCAGCGCGTCGAACGCCTCGGTGGTCCCGTGGCGTCGATCGCGCGCGGCGGCGGCGTTGGTCACGAACAACACGCAGGCCGCGATCAGCAGCCCGTACCCCGCCAGTTGCACCGATTCCACGGTCAGGTCCGGCGCCCGATCGTGCACGTCGTTCAGTTGCAGCGCCGGCGCCGCGATCGCCGACAACCACGGCAACGGGTGCGTCGCGAGCCGGCGGAGCTCCAGCCGGAACAGGGTCATCGGATCGCCGCCGGGTCGACCGCGTCCAGGCACAGCAGGTAGCCGTCCTCCACCGTCGGCTCATCGGGCACCCCGCCCGGCGGCGGATCGCCCAGCACCCGGTAACTCCCGTCCGCCGTGCGCCAGTAGCGCCCCTCGGCCGGACGCTCCCCGGTGCGCCAGACCCGATCCGCCGCACTCGCGGCCAGAGTGGCCGGGGTGCCGGTGAACACCACCCGACCCGCGGCCAGCACGATCACCCGCTCGCACAACGCGGCGACGTCCTCGGTCTGATGCGTGGACAACACCACGGTCAGTCGCTCGCCGAGCCGGGAGACCAGCGAGCGAAACCGCATGCGCTGGTCCGGGTCGAGGCCGACCGTCGGCTCGTCGAGGATCACCAACTCGGGTGCGCCGAGCAGCGCCTGGGCCAGCGCGAGGCGCTGCTTCATGCCGCCGGAGAGCCTGCGCACCTTCGTGTCGGCCCGATCGCCCAGGTCCACCTCGTCGAGCACCCGACGGACCTCGCGGTGCCGTTCCCGACGATCGGTCAGATCCTTGAGCACGGCGACGTAGTCGACCAGGTCGAACGCGGTGAAGTGCGGATAGAAGCCGGGCGATTGCGGCAAGTAGCCCAGTCGACGCCGCAGTTCGGTGCGCTCATCGGCGACGGCCGGGTTCAGGCCGAGCGCCTCGATCCAGCCCTCGTCCGGGGCGAGAGTGGTGGCCAGGCAGCGGATAAGCGTGGTCTTGCCCGCGCCGTTGGGCCCGAGCAGTCCGGTCACCCCGACGCCAAGGCTCAGGTCGAGCCCGGCCAACACCGCCCGGGATCCGTAGCGTTTGCGCAGCGCGCTCACGCGCACGGTGGTGGTCGTGGTGGTCATCGCATGCTCCGAAGGCGCGGTGTGGCGGACGGGGAACCGGGATCGAGCCGGCGGCGACGGGCGTACACGACGAGCGCCAACAGCGGCACCGCGCAGGCCCAGCCGGCCTGGGCGACGGGGGCGAACAGCAGGTATCGGTCGACCCGTTGGGTGCCGAGCACCACGGCGACCCAGCCCAGGGTCAGGCCGCCCGCCGCGATCGGCAGCGGCAGGCGGGTGCCGATCGCGAGGCAGGCCAGGGTCAGCGCGAGTGCGGGCAGCAGCCACGCGGCGCCCAGGCCGGCGGGTCCCGGCAGGAAGGGCGCGGCGAGGCCGGTGAGCGCGGCGGCGGTGACCAGGACGGCGCCCGCGCGCAGGAACAGCAGGCGGGATCCGGCGAGCGGGGTGGCCGCCTGCACCTCGTAGGCCCGGTCCACGCCCGGGCCGTAGGCCAGCGCCACGCCGGCGAGTGGCAACACCGGCGCGCCGACCAGGAAGGCGAGCAGGACCCCCGGGGTGTCGCCGGCCAGGTGCGCGGCGGCGGTGCCGAAGGCCAGTACCGCGATCACCGCGAGCAGCCAGGCCCGGCTGAGTGCGGGCGTCGCGGTCAACAGGCGGGCCACGTGCGGGCGCACGCCCAGGCGGGCCAACGCCCGTTCCGGCCACGGCGGTCGGTCGATCGCGGCATCGATACCGGCCCAGGAGCGGGCCAGCCAGTCGGGGTCGACCGGGACGTGCGCGCGACAGCTCGGGCAGCCGGCCAGGTGGGCTTCGATCGACATCACGTGCGCGACGGGCAGCCCGCCGCTCAGATAGCGGGTCAGCAGCGGTTCGGGGATGTGCCAGGCGCTCATGTCAGCAACTCCCTCAGCCGGGCCCGGGCCCGCATCGCCCTGGTCTTCACGGTGCCCTGCGGTATCCCCAAGAGCCGGGCGGCCTCGCCGGTGCTGAGTCCGTCCAGCACGGTGGCCTCGATCACCGCGCGCAACTCGGGGGAGAGCCGGGCGATCGCTGCGCCCACGTCGGTGTGCTCGACGCCCAGCAGGACCAGGTCCTCGGCGGAGGCGGTGGTGGGGTGGTCGGCGTCGAGTTCGACCACGGGGATGCGCCGGACCCGCAGCAGGGAGACGAGCCGCCGGATGCCGATGGTCCAGATCCAGGCGGCCGGTTCGCCGCCGGCCGGATCGAAGCGGCCCGCTCCGCGCCACACCGCGACAAAGGTGTCCTGGATCGCGTCGTCGACGAGGTCGGCGTCGGCACAGCGCCTCGCCAGTCGGGCCCGCAACCAGGGCGCGTGGCGGGCGTGCAGGACGCGCAGCGCCTCCTGGCGGCCGGTGGCGACGGCGGCGAGCAGGTCGGCGTCGGCGGAGTTCTCGGTGACGGGCGGTGGGTCGGGGCGGTTCGCGAAAAACAGGCGCACACCCTGGACTATCGCCGTTGCTCGCGCGGCGGTTCACGCGATGGTGGGGAGTTCGGCCCCGGAGCGCAGTGGCGGAGTCGGGCCGCCGCGTGGTGGATCGGGCCCGTGGCGGTGCGCAGGGGGCGGGCCGTGGCGCCGGTTCGGGTGGCCACCACCTCGGCGAAGATGGACAGGGCCGTCTCGTCGGGGGTGCGGGCGCCGAGGTCCAGGCCGATGGGGGAGTGCAGCGCGGCCAACTGCTTTTCGGTGAGCCCGATTTCGCGCAGGCGGGTCAGGCGCGCCTCGTGGGTGCGGCGCGAGCCCATGGCGCCGACGTAGGACACATCGAGGCGCAGCGCCAGGTCCAGGAGCGGGACGTCGAACTTCAGGTCGTGGGTCAGGACGGTGATCACCGTGCGGGCGTCGAGGGTGTTCGCGATCGAGGCCAGGTGGCGGTGCGGCCAGTCCACGATCACCTCGTCCGCGTCGGAAAAACGCCGCCGCGTGGCGAACACCTCCCTCGCGTCGCACACCGTCACCCGGTAGCCGAGCAGGTTGCCCATCCGGGTCACCGCCGCCGCGAAGTCGATCGCGCCGTAGACGAGCAGGCGCGGTGGCGGGGTGCGGGTCTCCACGAAGACGGTGACGTCGTCGGGGGCCGACTCCGGACACGGGCGGCCGTCCGGGCGCAGCGTCACCAGGCTGGTGCGGCCCAAGGCGAGCATGGCTCGGGCCTCGGCGACCACGGACGCGTCCAGCGCGGGATCGGCGCCGAACGTACCGGTCACCGCGGACTCCGCGGGGTCCACTCCGCGCGCCGCGCCCACGACCGTGATCGCCCGCCCCACCAGCGCCGCCGGTCCCGCCACGACGCGGGCCGCGGCCACGGGGATGTCCCGTTCGGCCGCGGCCAGGGCCGCCTCCACCGTCGCGTCGCCGGCGCGTTGTACGAAGATGTCGAGCACTCCGCCGCAGGTCAGCCCCACGGCGAAGGCGTCCTCGTCGCTGTAGCCGAAGCGCTGGAGCACCGGGGTGCCGCGCTCCAGCGCCTCGCGGCACAACTCGTACACCGCACCCTCCACACACCCGCCGGAGACGCTGCCGACGACCGTGCCGTCGGCGCCCACCGCGAGCGCCGCGCCCGGGGGGCGGGGGGCGCTCCCGCCGACGCCGACGACGGTGGCCAGGGCGTATGGCGTTCCCGCCCGGCGCCATGCCGCGAGTTCGCTCCCGAGGTCGAGCATCGACGTCTCCTGGGGGTGTGGGTGGCGCGGTGTGCGGGCGTCAGCTGACGCCCAACCACTCCTTGATCGGATGCAGGGCGAAGAACACGAGGAATGCCAGGGTGAGGATCCACATCAGCGGGCCGATGTCGCGGAACCTGCCCTGGGCGGCCTTGATCAGCGTGTAGACGATCACGCCGGCGGCGACGCCCGCGGTGATCGAGTACGTGAACGGCATCAGCACGATGGTCAGGAACGCGGGGATCGCCGCGGCCTTGTCGTCCCAGTCGATGTGCTTGACCTGGGTGATCATCATCGAGCCGATCACCACGAGCGCGGCGGCGGCGACCTGGTCGGGGACCACGCCGGCGAGCGGGGTGAAGAACAACATCAGGCCGAAGATCGTGCCGGTCACCACACTGGACAGCCCGGTGCGGGCGCCGTCGCCGACGCCGGTCGCCGATTCGATGAAGACGGTCTGACCCGACGAACCGGTCACCCCACCGACGATGCCCCCCGCACCGTCGATGGCCAGGGCCTTGGACAGTCCGGGCATCCGGCCCTTGTCGTCCACGAGCCCGGCCTCGTTGCCGATGCCGATGATGGTCGCCATCGCGTCGAAGAAGCCCGCGAAGACGAGGGTGAACACCAGGACGGAGGCGGTGATGCCGCCGGCCTCGGAGAAGCCGCCGAACACGCTCACCTCGCCGAACAGCCCGAAGTCCGGCGCATCGACCACCTTGTCCGGCAGGTTCGGTACACCGCCGCCCCAGGTCTTGTCGGATATGTCGACGATCGCATTGACCACCATCGCCAGCACGGTGCCGAAGACCAGGCCGATCAGGATCGCGCCGCGGACACCGCGGGCCATCAGCATGAAGATGGTGAGCACCGTGACCGCGAAGATCAGCACCGGCCAGCCGGCCAGTTCACCGGCCGGGCCGAGCGTCACCGGCGGTCCGCCCGGGGCGGCGTTCTCGGTCACCACGCCCGCCTTGTTCAGCCCGATCATCGCGATGAACAGCCCGATCCCGATGGTGATCGCGTGCTTGAGCGCCATCGGGATGGCGTTCATGATGCGCTCGCGCAGCCCCGAGACGACCATCAGCATGATGATCAGGCCGTAGATCACGCACAGGCCCATTGCCTGCGGCCAGGTCATCTCGGCCGCGACCTGGTTGCCCACCACGCCGGCCACCGACAGGCCCGCGGCCAGCGCCAGCGGTACGTTGCCGATCAGGCCCATCGCCACCGTGGTGACGAACGCGGCCAGCGCGGTCATCGTGGTGATCTGCGCGGGGTCGAGCTGGTGCCCCTTGACGTCCTTGCCGCCCAGCAGGATCGGATTGAGCAGCAGGATGTACGCCATCGCCATGAACGTGGTGAGGCCGCCGCGCAGTTCGCGGCCCACCGAACTGCCGCGTGCGCTGATCCGGAAGTACGTGTCCAACGCGCCCGAACCGGACGAGCCGGCCGGCGGCGGATCGCCGGCCGCGGTCGCCCCGGATCCGCGCGGAGGATTCGGGGGATTCTCGCCGGGTTCCGTCGGAACCGATGTCTGAGCCACTTTCCCACTCCCAAGTGTCCTAGGTGTTGTTGGGGTGGAGCCGGTCGCCGCGGCGCAAACCGCCCGGAGCCTGTTCCGGGCAGGCGGGTGCGACGACCTTCCTGCGTGGGGGCGCGTCCGCTCGACGGCACGGCGATCGGCCGTGCGGGGTCGAGCCGGTCCGGCCCCGAGGGCCGCGTCTGCGCCGCCGCCGGGACCGTACTACGGTGATGAGAACGGGAACTGACGGAGTCTCAGAGCCCGGTGAGGTGTTCCGGCCGGACCGGCACCCGGTTCAGGGCCAGACCGGTCGCCGCGCGAATCGCCGCGACGATCGCGGGCGTCGCGGACAAAGTGGGTGCCTCGCCGGCCCCGCGCAGCCCGTACGGGGCGTGCGGGTCGGCCAGTTCGAGGACGTCCACCGGCATCGGCGGGGTGTCGAGGATGGTGGGGATCAGGTAGTCCGTGAAGGACGGATTGCGCACCCGTCCCTCGGCGACCACGATCTCCTCCATCACCGCCAGGCCCAGCCCCTGGGTGCTGCCGCCGTGGATCTGGCCGAGCACCGCGAGCGGGTTCATCGCCTTGCCGACGTCCTGCGCGGCGGCCAGTTCGACCACCTTGACCAGGCCCAGCTCCACGTCCACGTCCACCACCGCGCGGTGTGCGCAGAAGGTGTACTGGACGTGCCCGACGCCCTGTCCGGTGGTCCGGTCGAACGCCTGGGTGGGGCGGTGCCGGAACTCGACGGTCTCGTCCACGGGTTCGTCGCCGAGCAGGTCGACGAGGTCGGCGACCACCGCGTCGGCGCGGTCGACCACCTTGCCGCCGACCAGGCGCAGGCCCGCCACGAGATCGGGCGTCCAGCCGTGGCGGAGCCGGCCGCGCTCGAACACCGTGCCGCGCACCGCCTCGGCGGCCGACTTGACCGCACCGCCCGTCATGTACGTCTGCCGCGACGCGGAGGTCGACCCGGCGGAGCCCACCCGCGTATCGGCCGGCGCGATGGTCACCAGGTCCACGCCCAACTCGGTGCGCACGATCTGTGCGTGCACCGTGACGCCGCCCTGGCCCACCTCGGCCATCGCGGTGTGCACCAGCGCGACCGGCGCGCCGCCCAACACCTCCAGGCGGACCCGCGCGGTGGAGTAGTCGTCGAAGCCCTCGGAGAAGCCGACGTTCTTGATCCCGACCCCGTAGCCGATCCCACGTACGACGCCCTCGCCGTGCGTGCTGTTGGACACCCCGCCCGGCAGCTCGCGCACGTCCACACCGTCGGCGGTGTGCCGGTGCTCCGCCGCCGGCAGCGGCATCGCCTTGACCCGGCGCAGCAGTTCGGCCACCGGCGCGGGCGCGTCCACGACCTGCCCGGTGGGCAGCACCGAGCCCTGCTCCATCGCGTTCAGCCGCCGCAACTCCACCGGATCCAGGCCCAGTTCCGCGGCCAGCCGGTCCATCTGGCTCTCGTAGCCGAAGCACATCTGAACCGCGCCGAAGCCGCGCATCGCGCCGCACGGCGGGTTGTTCGTGTACACCGCGGTCGCGTCGATCGAGGCGTTCGGGATCACGTACGGCCCGATCCCCAGCGAGGCCGCGTTGCCGACCACGGCGGGGGAGGAGGAGGCGTACGCGCCGCCGTCCAGCACGATCTCCGCCCGGACGAACACCAACCGGCCGTCCCGGGTGGCGCCGTGCTCGAAGACCATCGTCGCGGGATGGCGGTGCACGTGGCCGAAGAACGACTCCTCGCGGTTGTAGACGATCTTCACCGGCTTGCCGGTGTACTGCGCGAGCAGACACGCGTGCACCTGCATCGACAGGTCCTCGCGCCCGCCGAACGCGCCGCCGACGCCGGCCAGGGACAGTCGCACCTTCTCCGGCGGCAGACCGAGCACCGGGCACAACTGCTGCCGGTCCACGTGCAGCCACTGGGTGGCGATGTACAGATCGATCCCGCCGTCCTCGGCGGGCACCGCGAGCCCCGACTCCGGGCCCAGGAACGCCTGGTCCTGCATGCCGACCTCGTACTCGCCGCGCACGATCACATCGGCCCGTGCGCGCACCCGCGCCGAGTCCCCGTCGCCGTGGTGGATGTGCTGGCTGTGCACGATGTTGCCGCAGGCGTGCGCCTTGTAGTCGGCCGGCGCGTGCACGTAGCCGTAGCGCTCCGGGTCCAGCGCCTCGGCCGGTCCGATCGCCGGCAACACGTCGTAGTCCACCGCGATCCGGGCCGCCGCGCGCCGCGCGGTCTCGGGGTGGTCGGCGGCCACGATCGCGATCGGCTCGCCGTGGAAGCGCACCTCGTCGATGGCCAGCACCGGCTGATCCGCGATCTCCAGGCCGTAGAACCTGCTGCCGGGGATGTCCTCGTGGGTGAGCACCGCGTACACCCCCGGCACGGCCAGCGCCGCGGACACGTCCACGGACCGGATCCGGGCCCGGGCATGCGGGCTGCGCAGCGTCGTGCCCCACAACATGTCCTCGTGCCACAGGTCCGAGGCGTAGGCGAAGTCGCCCTTGACCTTGAGGATCCCGTCGGGCCGCAGCGGCGACGCGCCGATGCCGTCCCGACCGGGCGCGGCGACGTCGAGCAGGTTCTTCGGCATGGTGGGACCGGCCATGGCGTCAGCCCTCCGAACCGGCCGGGGCCGTGCCGCGCGCTTCGGCCTTGCGTGCCGCCGCCAACCGGACCGCGTCCATGATCTTCTCGTAGCCCGTACAGCGACACAGGTTGCCGGACAGCGCCTCGCGGATCTCCGCGTCGGAGGGGTGGTGCGCCCGGTTCAGCAGGTCGTGCGTCTGGACCAGCAGCCCCGGCGTACAGAACCCGCACTGCACCGCGCCCGCGTCCACGAACGCCTGCTGGACCGGATCCAGCGTGTCCCCGTCGGCCAGCCCCTCGACCGTGCCGACCTCACGATCCTGCACCTGTCCGGCGGCGACCAGACACGCGCACACCGGGGCACCGTCGAGATAGACCGTGCACGAGCCGCACTCGCCCTGCTCGCACGCGTTCTTGGACCCGGGCAGCCCGACCCGCTCGCGCAGGACGTACAGCAGGCTCTCGCCCTCCCACACGTCGTCCGCCTCGGTCGGGCGGCCGTTCACGGTGAATGTGACCCTCATGCGGCGGCCCTCCCGGTGGCGCGGTGGTCGTTCCAGGTCCAGAGCAGGGTGCGGCGCGCCAGTACGGCCAGCGCGTGGCGCCGGTACGCGGCCGACCCGCGCACGTCGTCGATCGGCGCGGCGGCCGCCGCCACCAGTTCGCCGAAGCGCCGCGCGGTGGCCTGCGGCAGCTCGCCGCCGGAGGTCCACAGGCCGCTCTCGTCGAGTTCGGCCCGGATGAACTCCTCCGCCTCGTGAGCCCGGCGCGGGGTGGGCGCGGCTGAGCCGATCCCGGTGCGCACGTCCCGGGTGCGCGGGTGCAGCGCGACCGCGAACGAGCAGACCGCGATCACCATCGCGTTGCGGGTGCCGATCTTGGCGAACTGCTGCGGCCCGGTCGCCGAGGGGATGTGGATCGCCCGGATCAGCTCGTCCGGCTCCAGCGCGTTGCGCTTGACCCCGAGATAGAAGTCGTCGATCGGGATCAGCCGGGTGCCGCGCACCGACGCCGCCTCCACCGCGGCGCCCGAGGCGAGCAGCGGCGGGTGCGCGTCGCCCGCCGGCGAGGCGCCGCCGAGGTTGCCGCCGACCGAACCCCGGTTGCGGATCTGCGGCGAGCCGACGGTGCGTGCGCCGAGGGACAACCCCGGCAGCCGGTCGTGCAGCGACTCGATGATCCGCGCGTACGGTACGCAGGCGCCCAGACGCACCGTGTCGTCGTCCTCGATCCGCCATTCGTGCAACTCGCGGATCCGGTTGAGATCCACCAGGGCGTCGGGGCGACGCCGGTCGAAGTTCAGCTCGACCATCACGTCGGTGCCACCGGCGATCGGGACCGCGGACGGGTGCTGCGCCTTGACGGCGAGCGCCTCCTCCCACGTCGCGGGCCGCAGGAATTCCATGTCGGGTGTCTCCTTCTGCCTTGCGTATGGCCCTACCGTCCTTGTACCCGTCGCGGGGGGCGCGTCGCTCCGGGTGTGGTGACCGGTCGTTTCGTGACCGGTCGTTTTTGTGGATGGGAGGGTGCGCACCAGTACACCGAGACGGAGGTCACTGCGAGTACCCACCAAAGACATGACCCAGGCGTGTCACACGGGCGGTGTTCCCGTACTTTTCTCCAAGTGCTCGTCCGGTCGTCGAACCGGTATGACGGATCCGCCGCGCGGCCGACGCCGTGGTCGGCTCGATCGAGAGGGGGCCGTCGATGCGGTTGCGCGCGCTTCTCGGCGATGGCACGAGCGGCGTCGGCATAGCCGGCATCCGTCTGCTGGTGGGCGAGGGGGAGCTGGATCGTACGGTGCGCGCGGTGATGACCACCGACCTGCACGACCCCAGCCGCTACCTGACCGCCGGGGCCCTGGTGCTGACCGGGATGGGTTGGCGCTCGGGTCCGGCCGACTCGGACCGCTTCGTCCGGGTGCTGACCCGGGGCGGCGCCACCGCGCTGGCCGCGGGGGAGGCCGAGATCGGCGCCATCCCGGCCGATCTGGTGGACGCCTGCGAGCGGCACCACCTGCCGCTGTTCGCGGTCGCGGAGGAGTTGTCCTTCGCCCACCTGACCGAGTTCGTGGTCCGGCGGATCTCCGCCGAGCGGGCCGACGACCTGACCGCGGTGGTCGACCGGCATCGACGTCTGGTCCAGGCGGCGGCCGGCGGGGCCGGGCTGGACGGGGTGCTCGGGCTGGTCGCGGCCGACATCGACATCCACTGCTGGGTGCTCTCGCTGACCGGGCGGCAGGCCGCCGCCGGCGGGCCGGATCTGGCGCCGGGGTTGCGGATCAAGCTGGCCCGCGCGCACTTCGCCGCCCGCGAGCGCCGGGCCCGGGTGCCGTTCCGGCATCGGGTCGACGGGCGCTCGTTCTCGCTGTTGCCGGTGCCCGAGGCGGGCGGCGCGGCCGACCCGGACGTGTGGGGCGACTGGTTTCTGGCGGTCGAGGACGACGTGAGCGACTGGCCCGACCGGCATCAGGCGCTGCTGGGCGAACTGGTCCGGCTGGTCTCGGTGGGCCGGGAGCGGGTCGAGGACGGACGCCGGCACACCCGGCGCCTGGCCGACGACGTGCTGAACCTGCTGGCGACCGGCGCCGATTCGTTGGAGGTGGCGACCCGCCTGCGGGTGGCCGAGCCGGACGAGGGCGACACGTGGCACCGGCAGTTCGTCACCCTCACGCTGCCCGACGTGCCCGTGCGCGACGCACCCCGACTGGCCCGGGTGCTGCTGGAGGAGGCGTTGGCGGATCGACCGACGCCGGCCCTGGTGTCGGCGGCCGGCACCGGCGCCGTGGCGCTGATCTCGTGCGAGGGCGGGGACGACCGGGACGGCGCGGAGCCGGATCCCACCACGGGCCTGCTGCGCGAGCGGCTGGCCGCGTTGGACGGGCCCGCGACGGACGACCTGCGGGCGCACATCGGGGTGAGCGCCCGGGTGGCCCGCGCCGACGCGCTGCGCGGCGCCCTGGAGGAGGCCTGGCACGCGGGCCGGATCGCCGGGACCAGGACGGGCCGGATCGAGGTGGTCGGGCACGCCGAACTCGCCTCGCACGTGGCGCTGTTGGCCGCGGTGCCCGAGGACGTGCGCCGGGCCTTCCGGGGCCGGTTGCTGGAACCGCTGCGCGCGTACGACGCGAGCCATCAGGCGGACCTGATCGGCACGTTGGAGGTGTTCCTGGACTGCGACGGGTCGTGGACCAGGTGCGCCGCGCGGTTGCACGTACACGTGAACACGCTGCGCTATCGGATCGGCCGAATCGAGGAGCTGACCGGGCGTCAGTTGGCCCGGCTGGAGGACAAGGTGGACTTCTTCCTGGCGCTGCGGCTGCGCTGAATCAGCCGATGGAGGCCCCCGACGTGACCGGGACGACCGTGCCGGTGATCGCCCGGGCCCGGTCGGAGGCCAGGAAGGCGACGGCGTCGGCGATGTCCTCGGGCCGGGTGATCCGGCGCAGCGCCGAGGACCGGGTCAGCTCGGCCCGCACCTCGCTCTCGGGCACCTCCCGGCGCGCGGCGATGTCGGCGATGTACCCGGCGAGTTTGGCGTTCTCGGTGTAGCCCGCGACGACCACGTTGACCCGGATGCCGTCCGGCCCGACCTCCTTGGCCAACACCCCGGAGGCCACCTCCATCGCGGCCTTGGTCGCCGCGTACGCGCCCAGGCCGACCAGTTTCGCGCGCGGCGCCTCGGAGCTGATCTGCACGATCGAGCCGCCGCCCACCGCGCGCAGATGCGGCAACGCGGCCCGGGAGACGGCCAGTACGCCCAGCACGTTGATCTCGAACGCGCGCCGGAACTCGTCCGGGTCCAACTCCTCCAGGCGTCCCGACGGGTTGTACGTCGCCACGTTCACCACCACGTCCACGCGGCCCGACTCCCGCGCCGCGGTGTCCACCAGCGCGCGGCAGGCGCCCTGGTCGGCCAGGTCGGTCGGCACCGCGAGCACTCGACGGCCCGTCAGCTCCCGGATCTCGTCCGCGAGTTCGCGCAGCGGTTCGGGGCGGCGGGCGGCCAGCACGAGGTCCGCGCCGTCGCGGGCCAGCGCCAATGCCGACGCGCGCCCGATGCCCGCTCCGGCTCCCGCGACGATTGCGACCCGTGCGTCCGGTTCCTCCGCCATCGACACCCCTTTCACGTGCACGAAATCCGCGACTCGCCACCCGTCCTATCGCACGGTGCTTTGCATTGCCATGATCATCCGGTTGGGTTACTGTGCGCGGCCGTTCGCCGCCGAAGCGTCAACCCGGCAAGCCGTACCGACACCACCGGAGGCACCGATGCCCACCGTCGTACTGATCGGAACGCTGGACACCAAGGGGTCCGAATACGCGTGGCTGGCCTACCGGCTGCGGGCCAGAGGCGCCGAGGTCCTGCTGATGAACGTCGGCGTCCTGGGCGACTCGCTGGCCCAGGCCGATGTCCAGGCGGGCGAGGTCGCGGCCGCGGCCGGCACCGATCTGGAGGACCTGCGCACTCGCGCCGACCGGGGCGCGGCGACCACCGCGATGGCCGAGGGCGCGGCCTCGATCCTGCGCGAACTCTTCGAGCAGGGACGGGTGGACGGGGTGCTCGCGATGGGCGGCTCGGGCGGCTCGGCGATCGCGTCCCACGCGATGCGCGCGCTGCCGGTGGGCGTGCCCAAGCTGCTGGTGTCCACGATGGCGGCGGGCGACGTGTCGCCGTACGTCGGCGCGGTGGACGTGACGATGATGTACAGCGTCGTGGACATCGCCGGGATCAACCGGCTCTCCGAACGCATCCTGGGCAACGCGGCGGACGCGATCGCGGGCATGGCCGGCGGCTACGCCGAGGATCGCGCGGCGGTCGCCGGGGTGACCGGCGAGGGCCGACCGCTGGTGGCCGCGACCCAGTTCGGAGTGACCACGCCGGCGGTGGACGCGGCGCGCGAGCGGCTCAACGAACTGGGCTACGAGGTACTGGTGTTCCACGCCACCGGGGCCGGCGGCCGGTCGATGGAGAACCTGGCAGAGGGCGGCTTCCTGGCCGGGGTCCTCGATCTGACCACCACCGAGTTGGCCGACGACCTGGTCGGCGGGGTGCTCAGCGCGGGGCCGCAACGGCTGACCGCGGCCGGGCGGATGGGATTGCCGCAGGTGGTCAGCGTGGGCGCGCTGGACATGGTGAACTTCGGCCCCCGCGACACCGTTCCGCCGCGTTTCGAGGACCGGCTGTTGTACGTGCACAACCCGACCGTGACGCTGATGCGCACCACACCGGCCGAAAACGCCGAACTGGGACGGCGGATCGCGGCCAAACTGCTCGACGCGACCGGGCCCACCGCGCTGTACCTGCCGCTGCGCGGAGTCTCGGCGATCGACGTCGAGGGCGGACCCTTCTACGATTCCGACGCCGATACGGCGTTGTTCGACGCGTTGCGCGCCGGCCTCGACGGGACCGCCGTCGAGGTGCGCGAGGTCGCGACGGACATCAACGATCCGGCGTTCGCCAAGGCGGCGGCGGATCGATTGCACGAGTTGATCACGAAGGGACACGTGGACTGAGATGAACGGACGCGAGGCGCGGGGCCGACTGCGCACGACGGTCGAGCAGGGCGGCGTCGTGATCGGCGCGGGCGCGGGCACCGGATTGTCCGCCAAGTGCGCCGAGGCCGGGGGTGTGGACCTGATCATCATCTACAACTCGGGCCGCTATCGCATGGCCGGCCGGGGTTCGTTGGCGGGACTGCTGCCGTACGGCGACGCCAACGCGATCGTGGTGGAGATGGCGGGCGAAGTGCTGCCGGTGGTGCGCAGTACCCCGGTCCTCGCGGGGGTGTGCGGCACCGATCCGTTCCGGATCATGCCGCACTTCCTGGACCAACTCGCGGCCATGGGCTTCGCGGGAGTGCAGAACTTCCCGACGGTCGGCCTGTTCGACGGCGTCTTCCGGCAGAACCTGGAGGAGACCGGGATGGGCTACGACCTGGAGGTGGAGATGATCCGGCTGGCGGCGGAGCGCGGTCTGCTCACGGCGCCGTACGTCTTCGACCCCGAGCAGGCCCGTGCGATGGCGGCGGCCGGCGCCGATGTGCTGGTCCCGCACCTGGGCCTGACCACCAAGGGCAGCATCGGCGCGACCACCGCGGTCACCCTCGACCAGGCGGTGGAGCGGGTGCAGGAGATGCGCGACGCGGCGGCGGAGGTCGATCCCGACGTGCTGGTGCTGTGCCACGGCGGGCCGATCGCCGAACCCGAGGACGCGGCGTACGTCCTGGCCCACACCACCGGCGTGGTCGGCTTCTTCGGCGCCTCCAGCATGGAGCGTCTGCCGACCGAGGTGGCCATCACCGAGCAGGCACGGGCGTTCAAGAGCATCACCCCGAGTGGGGACGCCGCCACGACGGGCGACACCCCGGCACATCCGTAACGACCGCGCCCGGCAGCAGCCGCGTGGCGCAAGCGCACGTCCGTCCGTCCGACCACCACGAGCGTGAGGACCCGGCATGTACAAGTTGACCGTGCTCTACGGCCACCCCGACGACCCCGCGGCGTTCGACTCCTATTACTGGGACAAGCACGTCCCGCTGGCCCGCACCATGCCGGGGCTGACCGGCTGGACCATCGGCAAGTGCGAACCGGATCCGTCCGGCGCGAAGCCGCCCTATTACCTGGTGGTCGCGCTGTACGCGCCTTCGCGCGCGGAACTCGAGGCGGTGCTGGATTCGCCCGAGGGGCGGGCCACGGTGGCCGATGTGCCCAATTTCGCGACCGGTGGCGCGACGTTCCTCTGGGACGAGGAGCGGGTAGTGGTTCCGGTAGAGCTGCCCGCGACGGAATAGCCCGTCGCTGACGCACGCGTGACCGCGTGGCCGCGCACCGTGTACGCCGGCGCCGTGACCTGCAAGGACGGCGACAAATCGGGCAAATAGGTGTTATTCCCCCTTATGGGGGACGTCACAAACCGCCCGAAATGTTTGCCAACCCGGCGAACCGGTGCGTAGCTTCGTGGTTGTTCGCACAAGCGGACTCCCCGGGCGGTACGCCGAATCCTGCCGCCGCCCGAGGGAAGCAGTCGATATCGACTGGCGGCAGGAGCGGGGGAACCAAGTGAGCCGACATCGGCACTGCCGATGCCTGGGGT
The DNA here is from genome assembly GCF_051903075.1 of Embleya australiensis. Taxonomy (NCBI): domain Bacteria; kingdom Bacillati; phylum Actinomycetota; class Actinomycetes; order Kitasatosporales; family Streptomycetaceae; genus Embleya; species Embleya australiensis. The sequence goes on along the minus strand of NZ_CP182422.1, from coordinate 1,406,916 downwards.
GAAGCCATGCCTGTGACAGGCGAGGCCGGGCCAATCGTCCGAACCCGACAGCTAACTTCGTAGGCGCCCGACGAGGTAATCAATGACCTTCCGTGCCATCACCGCTCCGGTTCGTTCGCTCTCTCGTGGCCGTCGCGCCGGCATCGCCGTCGCCGCAGGTGCGGGTCTCGTCCTTCCCCTCGTGGGCATGGCGGGCAGCGCGAACGCCGCGACTTCGTCCACCTGGGACGCGGTCGCCCAGTGCGAGAGCACCGGCAACTGGAGCATCAACACGGGCAACGGCTTCTCCGGCGGTCTGCAGTTCACCCCGAGCACCTGGAACGCGTTCGGCGGCAGCCAGTACGCGGCCAGCGCCGCGCAGGCCTCCAAGGCGCAGCAGATCGCCGTCGCCGAGCGGGTCCTGGCGAGCCAGGGCCCCGGCGCCTGGCCGGTCTGCTCCGTCAAGGCCGGCCTGGGCAAGGGCGGCGACGCCAACGCCACGGCCGAGTCCTCGACCACCGGCAAGACCAAGTCCTCGGTCGAGCCGAAGGCCGAGCCCAAGTCCGAGGCCAAGCCCGCGACCGGCAACGCGCCGAAGCTCAACGTGCAGCCCAAGCAGGACGTCGCCAAGCAGGACGCGCCGAAGTCGGCCGCGACCGAGCGGGCGTCGGGCTCCGGGACCTACACCGTCAAGTCCGGTGACACGCTGTCCGCGATCGCGGCCAAGTTCGGTGTCAAGGGCGGCTACAAGGCCCTGCACACGGCCAACGCCGGCGTCATCGGCGACAACCCGAACGTGATCGCGGTGGGCACCAAGCTCGCCGTCTGATCCCCCCTCACCACGTGGGCCCCGCCGAACACTTCGGCGGGGCCCACGTGTGCGCCGATCGCCCCTTCGCCGGCGCCCCGATCGTCTCCGCCGCACTGCGGCCGGTCGCTCGTGCCTACCGGACGCGAGTAGGCCGAACGGCCCGGTCAGCTCTGCTCGGTGCGCAAAAGCCGCAGGAACGCCTTGATGCCGGAGATGACTTCCTGGTTGTCCGTCAACTGGCTGATGGTGTCCTCGAAGCGGCGGCCGAGGGCGTCCACCTTGCGGTCCGCCTCCTGGAAGCGCCTCGTCGTGTCGGCCGCCCCGAAGACCGTCGTCTCCTTGAGTTGCTCGATGCTCTCCAGCAACTCCTTGGTGCGGGTCTCCAGGCCCTCGACCTTGGCCTTGAGCGCCGTGACGTCCTGGCTGACCGCGAGCACGTCGTCGCGGGGGTGGGTCACCTCGCGCAGCATGGTGCGCAGCCGCTGGGACAGGTGCTCCGCATACGCCTGACCGGGTCGGAACAGGGTGCTGAGCAGGTAGAACCCGGCGAACCAGTAGCCCACCACGCCACCGGAGATCCAGGTGATCAGCGCGATCACCGCGGCGGAGAGCACGTGTGCGCCGATCGCGCCGTAGAGCAGTCGGCGGGCCATCCGCCGGGCCTCGACGTCATGCCCCTCGGGAACCGCCAGGCCCCGCTCCCGGCTGATCGCGATCTCCGTGATCACCCGCTGGGCCCGGAAGTACAGGTTCCACGGCGCGGTCAGCACCAGGATCAGCCAGAACAGACACACCGCCCCCGCCCCGAGCGAGAGCAGATCCGCCAATGACGTGTCCTCGACGAAATACAGCACGATGCCCAACGCCGTCGTGCCGACGAACAGCAGAACCGCAAGCAGCCTGGTCGCACCCACCCGAATCGCACTCCCACCCCACCCGGTGCCCGGCCCACCCGAGCACGCTGCTCGGACTGTAGAGCACGAAGATCGGCGTGGTCGGGTTCAGCCGTCGGCAACCGATCCGTCGCAGTCGGGAATCCACGAACCATGGATTCCGGCCGGTACCCGGCGCGGCAGTTCGACGACCGCGATCGGCGGCGCGGTGATCCTGCGCGCGTCCAGCACCAGCAACTCCGAGGCGTTCCGGGCGAGATCACCGACCACGGTGAGCAGGTAGCCGTCGTCCTCGGCGGTGCCGCCCTCGGCCGGCACGAACACCGCCTCGCCGGGCATGCGGTCACGCCCCTGCCCGGCGATCCACCGCTCCCCGCTCACCCGGTCGTACTTGACGATCGCGTACTCGCGCAGCCCCGCCCCGGGAAAGGCCGACACGTAGCCGAATCGGTGCGGCCGGCCCACCGCACGGGCATCGATCGTGGGGAACTCGACGACCAGCGAGTCCAGTTCCTGCTCGCCCGCGATTCCCGAGGCCGGGTCCAGGATCCATCGGTGCGAGATCGCGCCGACCACGGGTGGTTCGGGGTAGCCGGGTGCGCCCACCCACCACCGCCAACTCGTCTCCCACGCGGCGCGATCGAACCTCGGCGCCTCCAGCACGATCCGCCCGCGCGCGTCCTCGTACGCGTTGGCCACATGCAGCACCATCCCCGGCGACACCTCGAACCAGGTCGGTACGGCCGGGCCGGTGCGCGGCATCACGCCGATCCGGGGCGCGTAGGACTCGCTCCAGCGGTAGGGCACACCGGAGGACTCGGCCGGGTTGAACACCACCGGCAGGTCGAGCCAGACCACATGACGTCGCGTCAGGCCGAAGTCGTGCATCAGCGAGGGCCCCGCGCCGCAGATCACCTCGCTGCGGATGATCCGCCCCCGGGGCGAGGCGACGTGGTACGTGAGATACGGCGGGGTCGGCGAGTAGCCGAAGAAGTGCAGTTCGCCGGTGCCCGGATCGGTTTTGGGATGCGCGGTCATCGCGGTGGTCAGCCCGCCGGCGAAGTCGTACGGGCCGACCGTGTCCAACTCGCGGGTCACCTCGAACGGGAGGTTGGCCTCCTGGAGCGCGAGCAGCCGACCGGCGTGTTCGACGATGTGCGTGCCGGCGATGCTCGCGGTCAGGTCCACGCTGCCGTCCGCGCGCACGTACGGCGCGCCGTTCCACGCGGGGGTACGTACCCACCGGTTGCGGTACCACTCGGCCCGGCCGGCCCGCAGCCGGATGCCGTGCAGCATGCCGCTGCCCCGGAACCAGTGCGACGGCACGTCACCGGGTCGCGGGTTGTGCCCGTTGCGGATGTAGCGACCGTTCAACTCCGGCGGAAGCATGCCCCGAACCTTCAGGTCGCGCCGGTCGATCTCGTCGGCGACGGGTGCGAAGTGCTCGGCGAGATAGGGCTTTCGCAGGTCCACGACGGCGCGCTCCGATCACCTGGGTCGGCGACTGTAACACCTGCCGCCGCCGATCCGGCACCCGATGTGAACGCGCCCTCGCCGACCTGTGCGCCCCGAAAGAGATCCGCAACCGGCCGGAAACCCACACCACTTCGAGGCAAACGTGACAAAGTCCCGGCAATACGCGAAGGCGGGCCGGGGCGCTCGCCCCGACCCGCCCACCGCCGCGCGCCCTAGCGCGCGCCCAACTCCTCGGCCAGCGCGGTCGCGAAGGCCTCGATGTCCGCCTCGGTGGTGTCGAACGCCGTCATCCAGCGCACCTCGCCGATCGACTCGTCCCAGGTGTAGAACCGGAACCGCTTCTGCATCCGCTCGGTCACATCCGCCGGCAGCACCGCGAACACCGCGTTGGCCTGCGGCATTCGGGACAGCGTCACTCCGTCCAGGTCGGCGACCTTCTCGGCGAGCAGCGCCGCCATCGCGTTCGCGTGCCGCGCGTTGCGCAGCCACAGGTCGCCGGAGAGCAGCGCCTCGAACTGCACCGATACGAACCGCATCTTGGACGCGAGTTGCATCGCCGCCTTGCGCAGATACTTGATGCCGCGCGCCGCGTCCGGGTTGAGCACGACCACGGCCTCGCCGAACATCAGGCCGCTCTTGGTGCCGCCGAAGGACAACACGTCCACGCCCACGTCCGTGCTCAGCGCGCGCAGCGGCACGTCCAGCGCGGCGGCGGCGTTGGCCAGGCGCGAGCCGTCCAGGTGGGCGAGCATGCCGTGGTCGTGCGCGTGCGCGACCAACGCGGCGATCTCGTCCACCGTATAGACCGTGCCCAGTTCGGTGCTCTCCGCGAATGAGACCACCCTCGGCTGGGCCCGGTGCTCGTCGCCCCAGCCCCACGCGTGCGTGTCCACGAGTTCGGGGGTGAGCTTGCCGTCGGGGGTGGCCACGGTGAGCAGCTTCAGGCCCGCCACCTTCTCCGGCGCGCCGCACTCGTCCACGTTGATGTGCGCGGTGGTCGCGCAGATCACCGATTCCCAGCGGTCGGTCATCGACTGCAGGCCGACCACGTTGGCCCCGGTGCCGTTGAACACCGGGAACACCTCGGCGCGTTCGCCGAAGTGGGCGCGGAAGACCTCGGTCAGGTGCTCGGTGTAGACGTCGTCGCCGTAGGAGATCTGGTGTCCGCCGTTGGCCGTGCCGATCGCGGCCAACACCTCGGGATGTATGCCCGCGTAGTTGTCGCTGGCGAAACCGCGCGCGTCGGGGTCGTGACGCGGGGTCAGGGGGCGTTCAGGCACAGTCGTTTCCCGTTCAGGTCGATGGCCGGGGTGTTCCACAGACCCGCGATCTCGGTGGCGAGATCGGCGACGTCGGTGAATCCGGCGAACTTTGCGTTGGGTCGGGCGTCCCGCATCTCGTCGTTGACGAGCGCCTTGACCACCAGGATCGTGGCCGCCGCCTCGGTGTCGGTGAACGCGTCGGCGAGCGCGAGGGTCCAGGTCTCCGCCGCGGCCTTGGCGGCGGCGTAGCCCGCGTTGCCCTGGGTCGGCTGTCCGGCCGCGGCGGCGGAGATCAGTACGAACCGGCCGCGCGGGCTGCGCGCCAGCGCTTCGTGGAAGGCCAGCGTGGTGTGCTGGAGGGTGCGTACGAGCAGGCTGTGCAGCAGGGCCCAGTCGTCGAGCGAGTTGTCGCCGAACTTCTTGCCGCCGCGCCAGCCGCCGACCAGGTGCACCAGCCCGTCCACCCGGCCGTGCTCGCGCTCGACCTCCTCCGCCCAGCGGCGGGTGGCGTCCGGGTCGAGCAGGTCCACCACCGCGCCGTGCGCTCCGGGCGCGGCGTCCACGCTCGCCCGCAGTCGTTCGGCGTTCGCGTCCGCGCCGTACACCTGCGCGCCGGCGCCGACCAACCGTTCGAGCACCGCCCGTCCGGTGGGTCCACCCGCGCCCGCGACCGCGATCACCGCGCCTTCGAGACCGTTCATCACTGCGACTCCTCGTTCACGTGCCGTTCGTCCTGCCCCGTACCCCGGTGGGCGCCTGCCGCACCCATCACGTCGGTCGCGTCCGTCGCATGCGCACGGTCACGACACCGCGGCCTCCCGCTCGGGCGCCTCGATCGGGCCCACCGGCGGGGCGTCGGCGGTGATCCCGCGTGTGGACGCGATCACGTCGCGCAGCCGCCGGTTCAGCGCCTCGTAGAACATGCTCAGCGGGAACTCGTCGGGCAGCACCGCGTCCACGAGCGCCTTCGGCGGGCCGTCCATCGGCAGTGCGGCGGTCCCCTTGGCCCACACCGACCCCGGGTGCGACGGCACATACTTGGCGACCAACTGGTAGCCGGCCAGCCAGTGGCCGACCTTCGATCGGTCGACACCCTCGCGGTAGAGCCGGTCCACCTCGTCGAACAGGCCGAGCACCGCGTCGGTGATCCGGTCCCAGTCGATGGTGAGCCGGTTGTCCGACCAGTCGAGCACACCCGCGCGGTGCAGGTAGGCGAACAACAACTGCCCGCCGAGCCCGTCGTAGTTGCGCACCCGCCCACCGGTGACCGGGAAGCGGAACAGCCGGTCGAAGATCACCGCGTAGCGCACCAGCGGCGCGGTCGGCTCGCCCTCCGCGGACAGCGCGACCGCCTCACGGAACGCGGTCAGGTCGCAGCGCAGTTCCTCCAGGGCGTACATCCAAAACGGCATGCGCTGCTTGATCATGAACGGGTCGAACGGCATGTGCCCGCGCATGTGGCTGCGGTCGTGGATCAGGTCCCACAACACGAACGCGTTCTGGGCGAGCTGCTGGCTCTCGACCAACGCCTGTGCCTCCGGCGGCAGTTCCAGCCCGAGGGTGTCCGCCGCGGCGGTCCCGACCCGGCGGAAGCGGGCCGCCTCGCGGTCGCAGAAGATGCCGCCCCAGGTGAACCTGGGCACTTCGCGGACGGCCACGGTCTCGGGGAAGAGCACCGCGGAGTCGGTGTCGTATCCGTCGGTGAAGTCGACGAACGCGAGCGGCACGAACATCGCGTTGTCGTAGCGCGTCGCCTCCAGGTCGGCCAGCCACTGCGGCCACACCACGCGCAGCAGGACCGCCTCGACGTTGCGGTTCGGATTGCCGTTCTGGGTGGTCATCGGGAAGACCACCAGGTGCTCCAGACCGTCCCGCCGGTTCTGCTCGGGACGGAAGGCGACCAGCGAGTCCAGGAAGTCCGGGCGAGCGAAGTCGGCCTCGGCCCAGCGGTGGAAATCGGCCACGACGGCGTCGAGGTACGCCTCGTCGTACGGGAACAGCGGGGCGAGCGCCGCGATGGCGGCGGTGATGTCGGCGACCAGGAGACGGGCGGCAGCATGCCCGGACGGCTCGATCGAGCCGTCCTTGGCCTGAAGCGGACGCAGGTCGGCAACGGCTTCCTTGAGCACCGGCCACTGCGGGTGGTCGACGGCGGTACGGACGGCTACGCGGGTCATGTCGGACATGAAACCCCCTCAGGAAACGCAGGAACCACGGTCAGACGAACCTATGTCAAAAGAATTTCACGTGGCAAGGCCGATTCAAACGCAATCTTATCGTCTCCAGTGCGTTTTGCCCGAATAAGTTGAGAATGCGATCACCTCGCTCCCGGCACGTCCGCAGCCGGTCCGATGCCGACCGAAGCGCGGCCCGACCCTGATCGCTGGGGGAAGCCACAAGATTTCGCCGACCGGGCCGCCGAAGGTTGCCGTGCCATGGACCATCGATCCGCTCCTCGGAATATTGATTCCGCGTCACGAAATCTTGCGGCCAGAGGAACGCCCCGGATCCGCATCCACTCCCGCTGCCCGAACCTGCGTCTCCGTACGCCAATCGGCCGGAGCGCGAGGGTGACGGGCGGCAGCGGGTCACGCTCGGGCAGGAAGCGCGCGTGCGGCTGCGCAAGCGGGGGACGCACGAACCCGGCGCGTGCGCCGGCACGGAGCTCGGGGCTGCGTAGGGTGACGGGCGTGGACGCAGCTGACTTCTACACCGGCATCGTCGCGGAGCTCTACGGGCCGCCCTACGCAGCCTTCATTCGGCAAGCCGGTATGCCGGCACTGGAACCGGGGTGCGGGGACGGTGACCCCCTGCTCGAACTGTGCCGACGCGGCCTGGACGTCGACGGCGTCGAATCCTCCACCGACCTGCTGTACTTCCGGCTCCGAACCACCTGACCGCCTCGCCTCCGAGAAGGCCCGGGATCATCCTCCAAGCACCATCAGACCGCGCTCGGGGTGCCGTCGATTATTGCGTCGTTCGTGGTGCCCCCGCCTGGGAGGATGGGCGGGTGTATGGGTCGGATGAGGTTGGTGGCGCGGGGTTTCCCGGGGTGGCGGTCGGGCTTTTCGAGACGCATGTCACCGTGGGGACCCCGGATGTGGACGGGTTGGTTCGGTGGGCCGCCGAGGTCGGGGTCGGGGTGACGCACATCGTGTTGGCGCGAGGACGGACCGTGTCGCAGCCGATGGTCACCGAGCGGGCCACCACGACCCTGCCGGCGGCTCGGGAGCGGGCCGCGGAGTTGGCCGATGTGTTGGCGCGGGGCGGGCATCGGGTGACGCGGACCAAGATCGAGGTGGCGCCGTGGCATCCGGGCGTGCCTCGGACGGACGCGCGGGCGCGGGAGCTCGGGTCCGGGATGTACTTCGAGCATCACGTGAAGCTGGTGTTGGCCGAGGGTGTCGCCGAGTCGGGCGGGTTGGTGGCCGAGGTGCTGCGGCATGGGGCGCATCTGTCGTACAACGCCCGGCGGGTGCGGGCGGACGGGCGGGCCGAGCGGTTTGTCACGCAGCGCTGCCACGGGGTCGGGGACGTGGCGGCCACTCGGGCCGCGGAGGACCTGGTGGCCGCCCTGGCCGCGTACGAAATCGCCTCGGTGGAGCGGGAGTTCGTGGTGTACGACGACAACGGGTCGCTGGATGACGGCTGGTTGGGTGGGCGGTCAGGGTAGGAGCACGTCCAGGAACGGGTTGGCGAAGACGCGACTCGGGTCGTACTTGTTCAAGGTGGCGCGGGCCGTGTCGAAGTTCGCCGTCGTGGGCAGGCCGGTGCGGAACGCGTTCGGGATGCGGCCGGTCACGGCGGCCGTGTCGGTCCAGGCGCCGCCGAGGCCGTACGCCCAGCCCTTGGACCACTCCGGGCGGACACAGGCGTAGTCGCCGGTGTAGTTGGCCCAGATCCAGGAGTCCATCTCCCGGTAGAAGTCGTGGTTGGCGGGGGTGCCGGGCAGGGTGGCGACGTCGAGCCAGACCACGGTGTCCCATTCGGGGTGGTCAGGGCGTGGGCGGGCGGCGGACAGGGTCGGCTCGACCGCGTTCGCGACCACGACCTCGCTCGCCCGGTCCACGCCGGTCACCCGCAACTCGATCGGACTGTTGCACGGATACCGGCCGTTGGCCTTGTACGCGCTCAACAGGCCCGTGTAGCGCACGAAGAACTCGTTGAGCACCCGCTGTACGTTCGCCCGCGCGGTCAGCACCGCCCAGCCGCCCTCGTGGATGCGCAGCGTGGTCGGTTCGACGAAGAGCTGCGTGTTCTTCGCCCAGCCCCAGATGTCCCAGGTCCAGGTCGCGATCAGGCCCGAACCGACCACCGCCATCTCGGCGTTGGTGAACACCTCGGTGCCGCCGACGTTGCCGGTGGCGATGTCGGCGAGGAATCTCGCCTGGTCCTCGGTGACGAAGTTGGCGAATGTGTACGGGTACGGCGCGTTGATCTGAGTCGACACCCACGGCTTGCTCGGCGCGACGCTCCACACCTTGAGCCACGGCACCGTGGTGAACGGGAACCAGATCACCTCGACCCGGCCGGAGTCGCGCAGGTAGTCGGCGAGTTTCTTGCCGGAGCCGCCGGGCGGGCCGAGCAGGGTGCCGATCTGGTCGTGGTAGAAGTTCTGGCAGCGCAGCCGTTGGTTCGTGTTGGTCTGGAGGGTGACCTCGGTGACGAAGGCCCGGCCCAGGTGCACCAGGAACGGGCCGATCTCGGGGTCGTCGCGCCGGAAGGTCTTGAGGACGTACGCGCCGGCCGTCGGGTCCCACACGACTGCGGTCAGTGCCGTCACCAGGTTGCTCAACGTACCGTAAGTTCCGCCCTGGGGAAGGGTTTCGCCGGGTGTCGGGATACCGCTGCCGTGTGCGCCGATGGCCAGCACCCCACCCACGCTCAGCTTGCCCGGCGCGGTGGTGGCGATCATCCCGCGACCGGCCTCCTCCAGTTTGGTCAGCAGGCGCTCGATGCTGCATCCGGTCTCGACGGTCACCGTGGTGGGCGAGCCCGGATTGATCACCAGCGAGGTCAGGTTCCGCGTGGTGTCCACCATCAGGGTGCGCGAGGTGTCCGCGCCGGGCGGGATCAGGATCGGCGACCAGTTGTGGCTCATGCCGCGCGGGCGGAGCCGATAGCCCTTGGCGCGCGCCCAGTTGGCCAGGATCACCACGTCGGAGGGGTGCGCGGGTACCGCCGTCCAGACGTCGTCGGCGCGCATCTCGCCGGACCAGTTCCGGTATTGCTGCACGCCCAGCGTGATGCCGGCCGGGAAGTCGGGCGGCGCCGGTGGAGCGGTGGCCCCGGCGGCGGGGGCCAGGCCGACGGGGGTCCACTGGGCCGCGACGAGCGCGGCGCCGGCGAGGCCGCCGAGCACCGCGCGGCGGGACGGGCCCGGGTCGGGATTCGGGTTCGGGCGGTTCGGATTCGGGTTCGGGTGGTTCGGTCGGGGCATCAGGATGCCTTTCGCGGCGTCCCGAGGGCCTGCAGCCCGGGGGAATTCGACATGCGGAATCGGTGGCTCCGGTTCCGGACGATCGATCTGCTGCGTGCCGAGGAGCAAGGTGGAGCGGTGATGTCGAACACCACGGCGTGGGAGCGGAGAAACGGATCCGGCGCCGTGCGGTGCCGTGCCGGTGCGGGCCGTGCCTGGCGTGCCGAGGCGGCGGGTTCGGGGTGGTTCCGAAACCCGGGGCCGTTCGGCCGAACGGTGCGACGCGGCTGGCCCGAGGGTCCATCCGGGGGCCGCGCAAGTCAACACCGAAAGATGGGTGACACGTGTCGAGGATCGAGAAGTCGGCGCGGCCGGATCCTCCGGGTATCAGCCGGTTTCGGGGCGTGATCCCGTCAGTACTCCCGGTGTCGATGCCGGGGCGGAGTCTGAGCGATCGTGGTGATCCGAACGGCCCGACCGCTCCCGGGCCGGGCGTACCGGACGCGCGCGCAACACCCACGCGACCCCGCTCGGCGGCTCTACGGACGCGGCTTCGGGCTCGGCGTCGGCTCCGGCCTCGGCATCGGCCGAACTCTCGGCCCGTGGCGCCCCGTTCGGATCATCCGGCATCCCGGAATCCACGGCTGCCGTCGCCGGGTCCACCGACAACCGCGCGTCCACCTCGAAGCCCCCATCCGCCCGCGGCCCCGCCCGGAACGTGCCCCCCGTCAGCTCGATCCGCCGATGCAGCCCGACCAATCCCGTGCCACCCGCGCCCAGTTCGATCTCCGGCGGCCGGGTGGGCGCGGTGTTCGTCACGGTGATCCGCACCTCGCCGTCGGTGTGCCGCACCAGGACCCGGACGAAGGCCCCCGGCGCGTGCTTGTGCACATTCGTCAGTGCCTCCTGGACCACCCGATACGCGGTGCGCACCACCACCGGCGAGGCCGGCCGGGCCGTACCCTCCACCTCCAGGCGCACGTCCACGCCCGCCGCCACCGACTCCTCCACCAGCGCCGACGCGTCCAGCACGGCCGGTTCCACCGGGGCGCGCGCGTCACGCTCCCGCGCGGCGCGCAACACCGAGACCAGATCGCGCAGTTCGGCCAGCGCCTGACACCCGGTCGAACGCAGGTCCTCCGCCGCCATCCGGGTCGCGTCGTCGACCGCCCGCGAACGCATCGCGCCCGCCTGGAGGACCATCAGGCTCACCCGGTGCGTGACGATGTCGTGCATGTCCCCGGCCAGCCGGTTGCGCTCCTCCTCCCGGGCCTGTTCGGCACGCAACTCCTGCTCACGCTCGGCCCGTTCGGCACGCTCGCCGAGAGCCGCGATGAGCCGGCGGCGCGAGGCGATGTAGAGGCCGTAGCACGCGGGAGTGAGTGTTCCGAAGGTGTTCCCGGTGTTGTTGGCGAGATCCCGCCAATCCCAAGGCTGCCACGTGGCCAGGCACAGGACGCCGATCAACAACCACATCCGCCGGCGGTCGCTCACGTAGACCGCGACCGCGTAGGCCGCCAAGAGGGCGCCCAAGGACTGGGCCTGCAGCAGCGTGGGCGCGATGACCGCGACGCACACCTCGGGATGCCGGCGCCGGACGATCAGGATCAGCCCGGCGATCGCCTGGGCCACGTACGTCAGCCACGCGTTCGCGACGTCCGCACCCGACTCGTGCAGGTGCACCGCCAGGGCGAGCGCGGGAACCAGCGGCCCGACCACGATCGCCACCGTGAGGTCGAAGGCGAACGAGCGGCGGGCCTGCGGCCAGGAGGGGAACGGGCGGCGGATCGACTCGGCGGCGGCGCGAAAAGTCACGGATGCCACGGTAGCCGGCCGCACCCGGCGCGCCGTCAGCCCAGCGGAGGAGAGCACGCGTGGTACCTGAGGCGCGATCCACCCTCGGCACGATTCACCCGCGGCGCGGGCCGCCGCGGAGCCGTCCCCGCCGACTCCCGAACACACGAGTGACCCGTGTAGTCCCCCAGAGCTACCCGCAGGGTCCACTCCCTGGCGCGACGCAGGTTACGGACGCCGATTCCTAGCTTCGAGTCCGGAACTTCGAGGACGGGAGCGGGAGATGCGTGTTCGGCTGCGAATGGGCCTGGTCTCGGTGCTGGTGGCGGCCGGGCTGGCCGGACCCGGCGCGAGTGTGGCGGAGGCCGCTGCGGCGGCCCCGCCGACGCTGCCGGCGATGTCCGCGACCACCCTGGGCGAGCGCTACACCGCCAACCAGCGGGCCATCGCCGACGCGGCCGGGCAGGCCCGGGACACCGGACACACCGGTCGGGCGGACAAGCTGGCGCGGATGGCCGACCCGGCCCGGACCTTCCTGTCCTTCGACGGCCGCGCGGGCCGGGTCCGGGCGGTCGAGGTGGTCGGCGACCTCGCCGCCGCGGACCGGATCGCCGTCCTGGTGCCGGGCGCCGACACCGACCTGGACCACTTCGACACGCGCGGCGACAAGCCGTACTCGGCCCCCGGCGGCGGCGCGCGCGCCCTGTACGCGGAGATCCACACCCAGGACCCGACCGCCCGCGTCGCGGTGATCGCCTGGCTCGGCTACTCCCCGCCGCACACGATCAGCCTCGACGTGCTGACCACCGGCCGGGCCGACGACGGCGCGCGCGAACTGCGCCGCTTCGTCGCCGGGCTGTACGCCGTCGCGCCCGCCGCGCAGGTGTCGCTGCTGTGCCACTCCTACGGCTCGGTGGTGTGCGGGCGGGCGGTCTCCACGATCGACGTGGCCGACCTCGCCGTGTTCGGCAGCCCCGGCCTGGGCGTCGACGACCGGGACGACCTGGGCACCGGCGCCCGCGTCTGGGCCGGTCGCGGCGATTCGGACTGGATCGACGTGGTGCCGCACGTCAGCATCCCGTTCTTCGACACCACCGTCGGCTTCGGCGCGGACCCGACCTCGCGCGGCTTCGGCGCCCGCGACTTCGCGGCCGGCGGCGGTGGCCACTCGGACTACCTGCGGCCCGGCGGGCGGGCCCTGTACAACCTCGCGCTGATCGTGCGAGGCCGCGCGACGGAGGTGACCCATGGCTGAACCGGGCGTGCTGGTACGCCGGATCGAGCGATCGACCCCCGCCGACCGCGAGCGGGAGGTGGACGGTCTGCGCGCGTTCGCCATCCTCGGCGTGGTTCTCGGCCACTGGATCGTCACGGGCGTGTCCGCCGGCGCCGACCACTGGCAGACCGGCAGCCCGCTGCGCCGACTGCCGGACTTCGCCCCGGTCACCTGGCTGCTCCAGCCGCTGGCGGTGTTCTTCCTGGTCGGCGGATACGTGGGGGCACGCTCGTACGCCCACGCCACGAGCCGACGCACGTGGGCCCGGCGGCGGATGACCCGGCTCGGCCGGCCGATCGCCGCGCTGCTCGCGGTGTGGACCGTACTCATGGCGCTGCTCGCCGACTTCGTGCCCGGCGACACCCTCCACACGCTCGGCAAACTCGTGCTCTCCCCGCTGTGGTTCGTACTCGTCTACGTGGGCCTGACCCTGCTTACCCCACTGGTGATCCGCCTCGGCCGGTCCGGGCCACCGCTCGCGCTCGCCGTGGTCACCGCCGTGGACCTGACCAGGTTCGCCGCCGACGGGCCCGCGGCGCTCGGCTGGGTCAACGTGCTCGCCGGCTGGCTGGTCCCGTACAGCCTCGGGGTGCTCTGGGCCGGTCCGCATCGGGCCCGGATCGAGCGACTGGGCGGTCCGCTCCTGGCGGTGGGCGCGCTCGGCTGCGCCGCGCTGATCCGCTGGTGCGGCTATCCGGTCAGCATGGTCGGCGTCCCGGGCCAGGCGATCTCCAACCTCAACCCGCCCACCCTCGCGGCGGTCGCCTTCGGTCTCGCCCAGTGCGGCCTCGCACTGCTGGTCCGGGGTCCGCTGCGCCGGGCGCTGAGCCGGCATCCGCGCACCTGGGCGGCGGTGGCGCTGGTCAATCTGTCCGCCATGACGGTGTTCCTGTGGCACCAGAGCGCGATGCTCGCGACCACCTCGGTCGGCATCGCCCTCGGCGGACTGCCCGGCCTGGGCACCGCGCCCGACGGACTGCCGTGGGTGGCCGCGCGAATCGGCTGGATGCCGGTGTTCGCCGCCGTGCTGCTCGGGTTGTGGGCGATGTTCCGGCGCTGGGAGGCCGCCGGCGGGCGAGCGGCCGGCTCCCCGGACTCCGGGGGTAGCTCCCGAGAGTGACATCCGGGATCACCCGGGCCGGGGACGCCGAGCCCCGATCCGGGCCCTAACCTGCTGTGGATGAGCACAAAGGCAGGCGGATCGGGTGCGCGGGACATCGACGGCGCCCGTCCGGCGACCGGCGCCGGGACCACGACCGCCGGCCGGATGCGGCGAGGGCTGAGCACGCTGCGCGGCGACCTGTTCGACGCCCGGATCCGGACCGAGCGTCCGCCCGCCCCGTTCAGCAGTCGGGCGGTCGCCCGGGTCCTGCACTACCTCACCGTGGTGCTCGTCGTGGGAATCCAGGGGGCGGTGTTCGCCGGCTATTCGGGAGTGTCCGGCGGACTGGCCTTCACCATGGGCCTGGCCACCGGTGTGCCGATCCTGCTCGCGCCGCAACGACCGATCGTGGCCTGGTGGATGTCGCTCGGCGCCACCGCGCTCTGTGCGCTGGTGGCCACGCCGGACGGGTCCTCACCGGACGGGTCCGGCGGCATGCAGTGGCCGTGGAGCGTGGTGGGCATGATCGCCCAGGTGGTGGTGATGGCCTACGTCGCCTTCCACACCCGGGTGCGGATCGTGCTGGAGACGTGGGCGTGCACCGCGCTGCTCGGCGTGGTGCTGGTGCGCAACGCGCAGGACGTCCCCTCGCGTTGGGGCACGATGCCCGCCGTGGCGATGCTGACCGCGATCGTGATGATCGTCGTGATCGCCTTCCGGGGCCGCAGCGACGCGCGCCGCGAACTCGCCGTACAGTCCGACCTGACCGCCACCGAGCGGGAGCGCAGCGCACTCCTGGAGGAACGTGCGCGGATCGCCCGCGAGTTGCATGACGTTGTCGCACACCACATGTCGGTGATCGCGATCCAGGCCGAGGCGGCCCCCTACCGAGTCGCCGACCCGCCACCGGAGTTGGTGCGCAGCTTCGTCACGATCCGGGCCAACGCGGTCGACGCGTTGGCCGAACTCCGCCGCGTGCTCGGCTTGTTGCGCACCGAGGGCGACGGCGAGGGAGCAGTGGCGGTGGACCGGGACGGGCGGCCCGCCCCACTGCCGACGCTGGAGCGACTGCCCGAACTGATCGACAACGTGCGCGCGGCCGGGATGACGGTGGACCGCGTCACCGTCGGTGCCCCGCGCCCGCTGCCCCAGGGCGTCGACCTGTCCGCCTACCGGATCGCCCAGGAGGCACTGAGCAACGCGCTGCGCCACGCGTCCGGCGCGCGGGTGCGGGTCGAGGTCGCGTACGTGCCCACCGGACTCGGCCTGCGCATACACAACGAACCGCCGCCGCACCCGACGCCGCCCGCGCGCAACGGCTCCGGGCACGGCGTGCTGGGCATGCGCGAGCGGGCCGCGATGATCGGCGGCACCCTCCAGGCCGGGCATACTCCCGAGGGCGGCTACCACGTCGAGGTCTTCCTGCCGACGGACGGGCAATGACACTGCCCGCCGGCGGGGGAGCCGGGACACCTGCCATGGACCGCGAACACGACCGAACGGTAGGGACACGATGGCTATCCGCGTGCTGATCGCCGACGACCAGATGCTGGTGCGCGAGGGCTTTTCGGTCCTGCTCGGCGCCCAGCCCGGGATCGAGGTCGCGGGCGAGGCGGTGGACGGGCGCGACGCGGTCGAGCAGGTCGCGGCGCTGCGCCCGGACGTGGTGCTGATGGATGTACGGATGCCGGTCCTGGACGGCCTCGCCGCCACCCGCGAGATCACCGCCGACCCCGACTGCGCGACCCGGGTCCTGGTGCTGACCACGTTCGATCTGGACGAGTACGTCTACGAGGCGCTGCGCGCGGGGGCGAGCGGGTTCCTGCTCAAGGATGCCTCGGCGAGGCAACTCGCGGACGCGGTACGGGTGGTGGCGGCCGGCGAGGCGCTGCTCGCGCCGACCGTGACCCGACGGCTGATCGCCGAGTTCGCCCGGCTCGGCGGTCCGGGCGCCGGCCCGCGCGGCCGGGTCGAGCAGCTCACCGAGCGGGAGACCGAGGTGTTGTCGCTGATCGCCCACGGGTTGTCCAACGCGGAGATCGCCGCGCGGTTGGTGGTCGGTGAGCAGACGGTCAAGACACACGTCAGCCGACTGCTGGCCAAGCTGAACCTGCGCGACCGCACGCAGGCGGCGGTGTTCGCGTACGAGAACGGCGTGGTGCGCGCGGGCGAGCGCCGCTGACGCCAGGGCTCAGCCCGCGTCGGTGGTGCGCGGGTAGGTGTCGAGCAGCCGGGTCAGGTGGGTGCCGGCGAGCAGCAGCGGTTCCTCGCTGCGGGTCACCTGGGCGGCCAGTTCGGCGCCCTCCAGCGTGCTGATCACGGTGTGCGCGAGTTCCCGCGCGTCGGTCTCGGCCAGGCCCGCCTCGATCAGTTTGGCGAGGACCGCCTCCCGCCAGTGCGCGAACGCCTCGGCCGCGGCGGCCTGGATGTCCGGCAGGCCGGCGGCGGTGCCGAGCGCGGTCGCGGTGACCGGACAGCCGTCGACCCAGTCGGAGGCGCGCAGCCCCTCGGCCAGACTCCGGGTGAGCGCGCGGATCGCCGCGCCCGGGTCCGGCTCGGCCGCCAGTACGGCGCCCAGGATGTCGACGAACTCCGCGTCCCCGTGTCGGATCGCGGCGACCGCCAACTCCTGCTTGCCGCCCGGGAAGAAGTGGTACATCGAGCCGAGCGTGGCGCCGGCCTCGGTGGAGATCTGCTTGATCCCGGTGCCGTCGTAGCCCTGCCGCTGCATCAGCCGGGACGCCGTGCGCACGATGCGCTCGCGGGTGCCGAGCGGAGTCGCCCCGGCGGCGGCCTCGGACTGATCGGGTCGGCTCTGCTGCGTCTTCGTCTGCACGGGCCGAGTCTACCGAATAGAGCGTTCGTTCCAGAGGCGTGCTACGTTTCTCTCGCTGGATAGAGCGTTCGTTCTAGTTCGGCATTCCCTTGCTCGTATCGCGAAAACGGGAGTACTCATGGGCGACAAGCAGGCGGTCACGGTCATCGGTCTCGGTCCGATGGGGCAGGCGATGACCCGCGCGTTCCTGGCCGCCGGCCACCCGGTGACGGTGTGGAACAGGACCGCGAGCAAGGCCGACGAGTTGGTGGCCGAGGGGGCCGTACGGGCCGACACGATCGAGGCGGCGCTGGCCGCGAACGAGTTGGTGGTGCTGAGCCTGACCGACTACGCGGCGATGTACGCGCTGCTCGAACCGGTCGCCGCGGCGCTGGCCGGGCGGGTGCTGGTCAATCTGAGCTCGGACACCCCGGAGCAGGCCCGCGAGGCGGCCGAGTGGGTTGGTCGGCACGGCGGCCGGCAGCTGACCGGCGGGGTGCAGTCGCCGCCCTCGGGCATCGGCTCACCGGAGATGTCGACCTTCTACAGCGGCCCGGCCGACGTCTTCGAGGCGCACCGGGACACGCTGGCCGTACTCACGGGCACCGACTACCGAGGTGCCGACCCGGGTCTGGCCGCGCTGCTCTACCAGCTCCAGATGGACATCTTCTGGACCTCGATGCTCAGCGCGACGCATGCCCTGTCGGTGGCTCGGGCGAACGGCATCTCGGCCGAGGAGTTCCTGCCGTACGCGTCCTCGACGGCCGCGTCGGTGCCGGGTTTTCTCGCCTTCTACGCGCCGCGCCTGGACGCGGACGACCACAGCGGGGACGTGGACAACCTGGCGATGGGCGTGGCGAGCGTCGAGCACGTGCTGCACACCACGCGTGACTCGGGCGTGGACACGGCACTGCCGGCGGCGGTCCTGGAGATCTTCCGCCGGGGGATCGCGGCCGGGCACGGCAAGGACAGCTTCACCAGCCTGAGCGAGGTCTTCCGGTCGAGCCGGGGGTGATCCGGGGAGCCGGCAGGCCCCGGCGCAGCGGCAGGACGCAGCGCGGATCCGAAACGCGCAGCGCCACGCCGAGGGGGTGCAGCGTGCCGGTGCCCGGGGTCCAGGCGAACGCGGTGACCGCGTCGGCGTCGGGGACGGCCGCGTACAGGACCCGGCCGACGAAGGCCAGGTCCTGCGGGGCGGCGCCGCCGACGGGGAGGTCGGACATCGTATGCGGGGCGCCGGCGGCCAGGGTGGTGATGGTGCCCGGGCCGCGGTTGGCCGCGTACACGTGGGCCCCGTCGGGCGCGGTGACGATCGCGGACGGCAGGCCGGGCGCGGCCAGCGGGTGGCGGGTGAGGTCGGGCAACGCCAGGATCACCGGGTCGAGTTCGCCCAGCAGCCAGCGTCCGGACAGATGCCGGGGGCCGGTTCCGCGCGGAACGGGCCGGGCGGCGAGCAACTGCGGCCGGCCCTCGGCGAGTCGGTAGGTCAGCAGTGCGTCGCCGCCCAGGTCGACCACGGTGAACGTGTCGGTGCCCGTGAACACGATCTGGTGCGGATGTGCGGCGGATTGCCGGTCGGCGACCGCGCCGGAGCCCGACCCCGGCAACGGGACGGAGGCGGACACACCCGCGAGCGCGCCGTCCGGGGCGAGCCGGTGTACGACCAGGTCGCCGCTGCCGTAGTTGGCGGTGACCAGCCGGCCGCCGTCGGGGGAGACCGCGAGATGGCAGGGGATCTCGCCGTGCGATGGGGCCTGTTGCCGGATTCGGGCGCCGCCGGTCGTCTCGACCACGGTGATCGTGCCGCTCGGCGCCTCGTCCACGCCGTAGACGAGGTCGAGACGGGGATGGGCGGCGGCGTACGCGGTGCGGACGGGAGCCGGCGGGCCGACCGGGGTCAGGACACCTGTGTCCGGGTCGGCGGCGCAGACCAGCGTGCCGGCGCCGCCGACCAGGACCGGCACCCGACTCGGCGGCACGGGGTGATTCCTCACCGAGTCGGGTGGCATCGCAGCGTCCTGACGGCCCATCAGAACGCGTCCGCCGGCCAGTGGATCGCGCCGGGGGCGGTGATCGTGGCGCGCACCCGGGCCCGGTCGCTCTGGATCGGCCGGGCCAGCCCGAACGTGGTGTGCCCGGTGCTCAGGTCGGCGAGTACCGCGCCGACCGCCCGGGTCAGCGCCGCGTCGATCGGCACGTGCAGCGTCACCACCGTGCCGGGGCCGCCGAGTTCGCGCGTCGCCGCCCGCAACAGCGCGGGCAGCGCGTACGGGCGGCCCGGGCCGAGCGCGAGTTCGAGCACGTCGCCGGTGTCCGGCCGGACCACCACGTAGTCCCCCTCCTCGGTGACCAGCACCCGGGTCGGCGGCGCGTACCAGTGCGGGAAGCGGTACGCCCAGTCGGCGGCGGAACGCACCGTGGTCAACGGCCGGTTCGCATTCCAGGCGGCGTGCGTGGCGAGCATCCCGGGCAGGTCGGCGGGGGAGGCCGGGCGCACCCGACGATCCCCCCACGCCGCCTCGGGGCCGGCCACGCCGCGCAGATACGGGGCCGCGAAGGTCTCCCAGCCGGATCCCGTGTACACCCCCGGCGTACCGCTGAACATCAACGACCACGCACAACCGTGGCGCGTCATGTCGTCGACGGCCAGGGCGAGCAGCCGGCGGATCAACCCCCGGCCACGGGCCCGTGGTGCACTGGCCACGCTGCCCACGCAGCCGACCGTGTCCACCCCGCCCGCCGGATTGCGGATCGGGCGGGGCTGCCAGTGCACGACGGCGTCGATCATGCCGTCGTCGCCGGCGGCCACCAGGGTGCGCGGATGCCGGCCCACGTCGCGCGCGTACAGCGCGGGCAGGTCGGGTGCGTCCGGGAAGGCCACCGCCCACAGGGCGCGCAGCGCGGGTTCGTCGGCCGTGGTGCTCGGGCGCAGCCGCATCTCAGATCGCCAGGTTCCCGCTCGTGACCACCCGCGCGCCGTCCGCCGGCATCGCGGTCCGGGTCACCCCGTCCTCGACACAACCGGTGTGCAGCGCGGAGGAGGCGCCGCCGAACGCCTCCGGGCGCAGCTCCAACCGGCCGCCGGTGAACCGGGTCTGGCCGGCCATCCAGTGGTTGACCCCGCCGGTCAGGCGCACATGCGCACCGTCCGTGGTCGAGGCCGCGCCGGCCAGGTGCCAGCGCAGTACACCCGCCCCGGCGCCCCGGGACAGCAGCGCGCCCGCGCCGTTGCCGCCGGTCAGCCGGGTGCCGGCGCTCACGTGCAGGTTCTGGTCGCGGACCGCCGACAGCAGGATCCCGGTGTCGGTCAGGGTGCTCGCGGTCAGGCGCAGCACGGCCGAGCCGACTTCGAGGGGCGCGGCGGTCGGCCCCGCGCCGACGAGGGTGCAGGAGTCGAAGTCGACCTCGCCCGAGCCGCGCAGGATCGCGCCGTCCACGCCGGTGAACAGGCAGTCCCGGAAGTGCACGGTGTTGCTCACCGGCGTCTGGACCAGCACCTGCTTCGCGGGCAGGTCGAACGTGCAACCCTCGACGATGTTCGGCCGGGTCGAGCGGTTCGAGCGCTGGCCGATCGCGAACGTGCGGGCCACACAGCCGCGCATCTGCACGCCGTCGGCGTTGACCTGGAGCGTGCCGCCGGGGTCGAAGGTCGGACGTGGGATCACCCGGACGTTCTCCAGGGTCAGATCGGTGATCTTCGTACCCGCGACGAACCACGAGCAAGTGTGGTCGCGCACGGTGATGCGCTTGGCGGAAGTCCCCCACAGCGCGCCCGAGTTGGCGATGTCCATCAGTCCGGAGTTGCCCTCGAAGAGCAGGTCGTGCTCGTACTGGCCGTGCGTGGTGAAGGGGTTGCCGCCCTGGTCGTCGCCGTCGCCGTGACAGTTGACGACGTGACAGTAGGCGGACGCGGTCAGGTCGTTCAGGTGTCGGGCGTTGCTGGAGACGCAGTCCTCGACCCGGCCGTAGAGGCAGTAGATCTGCTGGGTGAGATAACCCGCGCCGCCGTACATCACCGTCGGCGGGTTCTTCAACGACGAGCGGGCGGTGACGAAGTGGGTGCACCAACGGCGCATGACCACCGGCCAGAACGAGCCGGTCGCCTCGATCCCGGTGACGTCGCAGCGCACCGCGAACTCGTACGCGATCGGGTGCGAGCCGGTGTACTCGTCGTCTGCGCCGACACCGGCGCCGGCCCCGAAGAACACCATGTTCCGGACGTCGGCGTGTTGCACGGGTTCCACCCGGGTCCAGGTGATGCCGCGCCCGGCGGCCAGTTCCCACCCGTTGAGGTAGTCGACCCGGATGTGTTTGCCGTCGACGATCTGGGTGATCTCGACCAGCTTCTGCAATTCGCGCTCGTAGGTGCCGCCGCCGGCGATCGGGTCGATCTCGACCGTCCACCACTCGCCGACCCTGAACGCGCCGGCGTCGGGAACCGGGAAGGCGTCGGTGAGTTCGATGACGGTCTCGGGCAGCGCGTATTTCACGACCGCGCCGGTGACCTTGCCCTTGAAGTACAGGACGGCGCCGAACGGGTTGTCGTGGGTGTTCTTCTCGATGCCGGTGGTGCGCACGGTGTGGCCGCCGAAGTCGAGCACGATGCGCGAGCGGGCGAAGGTGTGCCGTTTGACGAAGAGCAGGTCGCTGTGCGCCTCGACACGATGGATGTACGGATCGTTCACCATCGCGTCCAACGCGGCATCCGCCGGGACCTTGTCGTCGAGGATGCCGAACCGGCGGAAATCCATCACGCCGTCGTGCACCTGGATCCACCGACCCTCCCGCCCCGCGGCGGGATCGGCGAGAACGGTGCCCCCGTTGACCGAAAGCCTCGACCGCGGGTCCCAGCGCACCACCATCGCGCCACCGTCGCCCGCCGCGTGATAGCCGGCCACCAACACCATCGCATCGGCCTCGAGGGGCCTGACGTTCATCCGCAACAACGCGGCCACATTCGGCACACTCATCGACACATCACGCGAACCGACACCATGCCGATCGTCGTCGGGTGAAGCCGAGGCAGAACCCACCGCAGCCGTACCGGCGAGCAACAACCCGCCCAATCCGCCCGCGGCCAGCAGCCGGCGGCGGGACGACGAAGGGGAAGAACCGAGTGAGGACATGGGGTCCCGCTCACTTTCTCGATCCGTGCACGAAGTGGGGTCGGGTGCGGGCCCGTCGGCCCTTTTCGGGCCGACGGGCACGCACCGGTGATCAGAGCGAGCTGCGGTACGGCGGCATGTGGCGCATGCGCGGCATCTGGTCCGCGAGCACGCCGCCGTCGACGACGATGCGGGTGCCGGTCATGTAGGACGCGGCGGGCGAGGCCAGGAAGACCACCGCGCCGGCGCACTCGTCGGGGGTGGCGTAGCGGCCGAGCGGGATTCGTTCCCGGTAGGCGGCCTCGAACGGCTCCCGGTCCAGCCGGAATTCGCCGTCGATGGGCGTCTCGACCATGCCGGGCGCCACGGCGTTGACGGTGATCCCGTGCGGCGCGAGTTCGACCGCCAGGCTCTGCACGAGCAGGTCCACACCCGCCTTGGACGCGTTGTAGTGGGCCAACCCGGCCTCGGCCACGTGGGCGTTCTTCGAGGTCACCGCGATGATCCGGCCGGCGACCCGGTCCGCGATCTGGTGCTCGGC
This sequence comes from Embleya australiensis, assembly GCF_051903075.1. NCBI lineage: Bacteria > Bacillati > Actinomycetota > Actinomycetes > Kitasatosporales > Streptomycetaceae > Embleya > Embleya australiensis. The sequence goes on along the minus strand of NZ_CP182422.1, from coordinate 1,384,443 downwards.
GACCCGCTGGGACAGGAAGAACACCGCGTCCAGGTTCACCGCGAGCACCCGCCGCCAACTCGCCACGGAGATCTCGTTGAACCGTTCCAGGGCGGCCGTGCCCGCGTTGTTGACCAGGATGTGCAGCGGGCCGGCCGCGGCCCGCACCTCGTCGACGAAGCCGGCCAGCCCGGCGGTGTCGGCCAGGTCGAACGGCATCACCCGGGCGGTGCGGCCGGTCGCCTCGACGGCCGCGCGGGTCGGCTCCAGGTCGACGCCCGGCAGGTCGGTGAGCACGACGTCGGCGCCCGCCCCGGCCAGCGCGACCGCGAACGCGCGGCCCAGGCCGCCGGCCGCGCCGGTGACCAGCGCGGTGCGCTCGGTAAGCGCGAAGTCCACGGTGCGTCCCCCCTCGCCGCCGCTCACGTCAACCCCAGCAGGGGCAGCGCGTCACGGAAGATGATCGCCTCCACCGCGTCCCGGTCCAGCGGCGGCAGACCCGGGATGCCGGGTACCGCGGCCACCTCGCGCAGCCCGGTCACCGACGCGTCCACCGTGGTGAACGGGTAGTCGCTGCCGAACAGCAGCTTGTGCAGCACCCCGTAGTCCTGGGCGAGCCGCAGGCTGTGCCACAGCTGGAACGGGCGGTAGTGCAGCGCGCTGAGATCGGCGTACATGTGCGGGTGCTTGCGGATCACCGCGATGCACTCGCCCTCGAACGGATGGCCCAGATGCGCGAGCACCATGCGCAGTTCCGGATGCCGGATCGCCACCGGGTCCAGCAACCTCGGCTGCGCGTAGGCGATCGGCGCCGCCGAGACGAACGTGGTCCCGGTGTGCACCAGGATCGGCAGGCCGTTGTCCTCGGCGTAGGCGAACAGCGGGTCGTAGTGCGGATCGCCCGGGTCGAAGCCCGCGTACATCGGCATCAGCTTGATCCCGCGCAGCCCCAACTCCTGGTGGCCGAACCTCAGTTCGTCCTGCCATCCGGGTTGGGTCGGGTCGATCGACAGGTAGCCGATCAGCCGCTCCGGCTGCGCGCCGACATACTCGGCGACGGCCTTGTCCTCGACCCACAACCCGCTGCGCCGGGCCTTGCCGCCGACCACGATGGTGCGGGTGTCCGCCGGGCTGCTCGCCGCGTAGTCGGCCCAGCGCACGGTCAGGTCCACCTCGCCCGCGTGTGCGCGGGCCGACTCGGCCTTGAACGTGTCGTCGAAGTCGCAACACTGCCGGAACAGATGGGAGTGCACGTCGACGATGGCGGGGGCCGGCGTGGAGGTCATGTGCGGTTCCTCTTCTCCCAGCCGGCCGAGAACATGTTCCAGAACCGGTGCGTCGGCGGGTGTTCGGCGAACACGTCGTCGTCGAGTTCGACGCCGAAGCCGGGCGCGGTGGGGATCTCCACGTGGCCGTCGGCGGTCACCGGCAGTGCGCCGCGCACCGCGTCGAACACGTACGGCTCCAGCAGGCCGTCGAAGGTCTCCAGGATCTTGAAGTTGGTGATCCCGAGCGCGGCGTGCACCGAAACCGTGGTGCACAGCGGGGAATTGGAGTTGTGCGGGGCGACCATCACACCGTGCGTGTCGGCGATCGCGGCCAGTTTGCGCACCTCGGTCAGGCCGCCGGCCATGGACAGGTCCGGCTGGATGATGTCCACCGCGTTGGTCGCGAACAGCTGCTTGTACTCGTAGCGGTTGTGGAAGTGTTCGCCGCCGGAGATCGGGAACGGCGCGCGGGCGCGCAGTTCCGCGTAGCGCTCGATGTGCGTCCAGGGCATCGGCTCCTCCAACCAGCCGATGTCGAACGGCTCCAGCGCCCGCAGCAGTGCGGAGGCGGTGGTCATCGCGAACCGGGCGTGCCCCTCGACGAACAGGTCCACGTCCGGCCCGATCGCCTCGCGGACCGCACCGACCAGTTCGACCGACTGGCGCAGTTCGGCCCGGGACAACTCGTGCAACCCGGCGCCGAACGGGTCGAACTTGAGCGCCGAATACCCCTTGGCCACGGTCTCCTTGGCCTTCGCCGCGAACACGGCGGGGTCGCGCTCGCCGTTGTACCAGCCGTTCGCGTACACCCGGACCCTGTCCCGGCAGGCGCCGCCGGTGAGCCGGTACACCGGTACACCCAGCGCCTTGCCCATCAGGTCGTGCATGGCCTGGTCGAAGCCGGAGAGCACGATGCCGCCGATGTCGCCACCGCGCAGGAAGTCGCCCTGGTACAGGCGCAGCCAGATCTCCTCGGTGTCGAACGGGTCGGCGCCGATCAGGTGCCGCTGTGCCATCGCCTCGGCCAGCGCCGCGGTTTCGGCGACCCGGTAGGGGTGGGTGATCTCGCCGACGCCGGACAGGCCCTGGTCGGTGTGCACGCGGACGTAGCCGAAGTCGCGCCACGCGGTGCCCAGGAGCAGGGTCTCGACGTGGGTGATCCGGCCGGCGGGTCCGGTGGGTCGGGTGCGGTCGACGACGAGCATCAGCGGGCCGTCCCCTCGGTCGCGCCGCCCATCGTGGAGGTGCCGGCGAGTTCGTCGATGCCGCCGTCCTTGATCGCGTCCTGCACGGCCAGTTCGGTGGCGGCGATCAGGTGGTCCACGTCGGCGTCGGTGTGCGCGTACGAGATGTGGCTGCGCTTGAGGTTCAACGGCAGTTCGAACACGTCGTGTTCGAGCAATCGGCGGCGGTAGCCGATGAACAGGTTCGCGTCGTTGGCGAGCAGGTCGTCGTAGCTGCGCGGTACGCCGCCGGCCATGAAGTAGGTGACGAACACCGAGCCGTAGCCGGTGACCACGGCCGGGACGCCGAGCCGGGTGTACATCTCGGCCAGGCCGGTGCGCACCCGCTCGCCGAGGCGGAACACGTGCTCGTGGACCGGCTCCTCGCGCAGCTTGCGCAGCGTCTCCAGGGCGGCGGCGACCACCCACGGGTGGCCGTTGTAGGTGCCGGCGAAGAACGCGGGCGCGCCGGGGCGGGTGCTGAACTGCTCCATCAGATCGGCCCGGCCGCCGAGCGCGCCGACCGGGGCGCCGTTGGCGATGGCCTTGCCGAAGGTGGTCAGGTCGGGGGTGATCCCGGCGATCTTCTGGTAGCCGCCGAGGCCGTGCCGAAAGCCGGTGATCACCTCGTCGAAGACCAGCACCGAGCCGTGTGCGGTGCACTGTTCGCGCAGCGTGGTGAGGAACTCGGCGTCGGGCAGCAGGCAGCCGACGTTGTGCGGGATCGGCTCCAGGATCACCGCGGCGATGTCCGCGCCGTGCTCGGCGAACGCGGCGCGCACCGCGGCCGGGTCGTTGAACGGCAGGACCAGGGTGGCGGCCAGTACCTCGGGCAGGATCCCGGTGGAGATCGGGTCGGGCGCGCCGACCGCCTCGGGCGAGGAGATCACGTTCAGGCTGACCGCGTCGTGCCAACCGTGGTAGCAGCCCTGGAACTTGACGATCAGCCGCCGTCCGGTCACCGCGCGGGCGACCCGCAGCGCGTGGAACGTGGCCTCGCTGCCGGTGCTGGTGAGCAGCACCTTCTCGACCGAGGGGACCAGTTCGACCAGGGTCTCGGCGAGGGTGACCTCGCCCTCGGTGACGGCGACGCCGGTCAGGTCCAGGCGGGTCGCGGCCTCGGCCACCGCGCGCTGTACGTCGGGGTCGTTGTGGCCGAGCAGCGGCGGACCGAACGCGGAGTGGTAGTCGGTGTAGACGCGACCCTCGGCGTCGGTGAAGTTCGCCCCGTTCGTGCCGGTGACGATCAGGTCGGTCAGGCCCGGGATCCGGCGCTGACCGCTGTTCACCCCGCCCGGAATGACCCGAAGGGCTCGGGCGGGAAGGGAGTCGGTGGCGGCTGTGCCGACACTCATCGGTGGGCTCCTTGCGTCGTTCGTGACCGTTCGGATCCGCGGCCCTGCCAGGCCGTGGACCTCCGGCGCCATCCGCCTTCGGCACGCGTCGCAGGTGGTGCATTTTCGTTTTCTGAACACTGTTCGACAGAGCCGAACAGTGCAGGACTCTACATTTGGATGTACAAAGCAGTCAAGAGGTCTGGACCGGTAAAGTGTTCTGCTATGTCGAACAGCGTTAACGAGAATGTCGAGGAGTCGAAGTACTGGGTGAAATCCGTCGCCCGGGCCGCGGACATCCTCGAAGTGCTCTCCGCACGTGGTCCGGGGGACGGCATGAGCGTCACGGAGGTCGGTCAGGCCTGCGGGATCTCGAAGAGCGCGACCTTCGGACTGCTCCAGACCCTGCGCGGCTACGGCCTCGTATCCGACGACGGCGAGGGGATGAATCGGCGCTACCGGCTCGGGATGGGCCTGGCCCGACTCGGCGACCGGGCCCAGGCCCAGGTGTCGCTGCGCGACGTGGCCCGCCCGGTGCTGGCCGAGCTGACCCGGCAGACCGGCATGGCTGCCCGCTTCGCGGTGCCCGAGGGCGGGCTCGCGGTGGTGGTCGACCAGGTCGGCATAGAGCAGCGGGTCCGCCTGGACCTGCGCATGGGGGTGCGGGAGCTGCCGCACTGCACCGGATTGGGCAAGGCGATCCTGTCCGCGCTGCCGGAGGCCGAGGCGCGCGAGGTGATCCACCGCTCCGGGCTGCCCCGGCGCACCTCGCACACGATCACCGACACCGAGACCCTGATCGCCCACCTGCGCGACGTGCGGGCGACCGGCTACGCACTCGACGACGAGGAGGACGCGGACGGGATCTTCTGCATCGGCAGCCCGGTCCGCGACCACCGCGACAAGTGTGTGGGCGCGATCAGCATCACCGGCCTCAAGCTCGACCTGCCCGGTTGGCGATTCCAGGAACTGGGCCGCCAGGTACGGGCCGGAGCACTGCGGGTCAGCCGCGAGCTGGGCAGCACGGAGAGTGGCGAAGGCGACATCGGCGCCGGCTGAAACCGGTGGGTGAACAACCGGGCGAAGGGGTCGTGGCGGAACAATCCGTCGCGACCCCTTCGTGTTCCCGCGATTACGGACGATGAAAGTCGGCCAGGAGGGCTTGACCAGGATCGATGTCCGGGCCTACGTTCCTGGACTCATCAGGGCCCGCACGTTCGCTGCCACGAATCGTGCCCGATCGCCGGCCCCGGGTTGACGGTCCGTCACCACGGCCGCGCAGCCCACCCCATGCCATCCGCCGCGCGTTTCCCTCCCCGGTCGGGAAACGACGTCATCGGCACGCGCCACGGGAAGCATCCTCCGTCGAAGGCCGAGGTTCCCCGATGAGCACGTCCCCCACTCCTTCCACCTCCACCGCCACGCCGTCGGCCCCCGCTCCCGGGTCGTCGCGCCGTCGGCTGCTGGCCGCCGGCGGTCTCGGCGGGTTGTTGCTCGCCGGTACGGCTGCGGTGGGTTCTGCCTCGGCTTCACCGGACGACGATCGGCATGGTGTCGGTTCGCGTGATGTGTCGATGAGTGTGCCGAATGTGGCCGCGTTGTTGCGGATGAACGTCAGGCCCCTCGAGGCCGATGCGATGGTGTTGGTGGCCGGCTATCACGCGGCGGGCGACGGTGGCGCGATGGTGGTGCGCTGGGACCCGCGGTCGAGGCTTTCGGTCAACGGGGGCACCGTTCTCGCCGATCCCGCCGCGGGGCGGGAGGGTCGGTGGATCCAGGTGCACGACGGCGTGATGGATTTCCGCCGGTTCGGCATCCTCGACGACAAGGTCCCGGCGGATGCCGCGTTGGACGCGATGGTGAACGATCCGTACATCCATCGTGTCGAGGCGCACAGCGACCTGCTCTTCGTCAAACGGCACACCTTCGCCCGCTCGCGCATCGTGCTCGACTTCGGCGGCCACACCGTGCGCACCACCGGCATCGAGAAGAACACCCACGACAACCCGTTCGGCGCCGTCCTGTACTTCAAGGGCAAGGTCACCGACACCGTGGTCAAGGCCAGGCTGTCCCAGCCGATGCCGGACCTCGCGGACGTGTTCGAGGTGCCGGACAGCGCGGCGTTCAAGGTCGGCGACTGGTGGGCGGTCACCATCGATCCCGAGCCCGGCAAGGGCAAGTACGAGCAGGAGGTGCAGCGCCTGGTCGAGATCACCCAACTCGTCGACGCCACACACATCCGGGTCGGCTACAAGATCGGGTGGGACCTCGCCGCCGGCCGCACCTTCACCTGGACCCGGATCGAACCGGTGGACCGGGCGCACGTGCGCAACATGGTCTTCCAGGGCATCGCCGACGGCGACCAGTACACCGGATCGCACCCGATCGCCTACGAGTACACGACCAACTGCGACGTCGAACACGTCGACGCGGTCGGCACGTTCTGGCCGGTGATCATGCGCCGCTGGTGCACCCACTACCGCACTCGCGCCTGCTCGCTGCGCAACCCGGCCAGCGTCACCTGGGGCGGCGCCGGCTATCTCACCCAGCAGATCTACTGCCTGTACGGGCACGTCGAGGACTGCCACGTGGCGAACAGCCGGCACCTCAACGACCTGACCGCCTCCGCCTACTGCTACGTGACGAACTGTCACGGCGACGGCGACGACCAGGGCCCGTTCGTGACGCACGGTCAGTTCGAGCACGACCTCGTCTACACCGGCAACTCCGGCCTGATGACGTTCGCCAACTCCGGCGCCGCGTGGGGATCGGTGGCCAAACGCGTCACCGTCCGCAAGCACGTGTGCTCGTGGTTCGTGGCCCGGGTGAAGATCACCGATCTGACCCTGGAGGACATGCAGGTGATCGGCAAACCCGCGCTGTCCGGCTCCGGGATGCTCTGGGTCAACGCGGACGGCGTACAGATCCGCGGCTGCACCGCGTCGGGGCCGCTGATCGTCTCGCAGGCATCCAACCGGTCGCAACGCGCCAACGTGATCGCCGACTCCACGTTCACCCTGGCCAAGGACGCCGAGATCACCCAGGCGAACGTGACCGGCGACCTGCACCTGGAACGGGTCACGCTCAAGGGACTGGACAACGCGGCGCTGCGCAACGCCGGTCGACTCGTCCTCACCGAGTGCACCCTGATCGGCGCGCCGAACGCCGCACCGGTCACCGTCACCGGCGCTGCGCTGGCCGTTTCCGGCGGCGAACTGCGGGACACCGGGCTGCGGTTGGCGGGCACCGGCGAGCAGAGCGTGGCGCTGTCGCGCACCCGGATCGGCGGCACCAACGCGGCCCGTGCGCTACTCTCGCGCACCGGCGGCGCCCGCACGGTCCGCTGGCAGTTGGACGGTTGCGTGTCCAGCGCCGCCGACGCCGCCACCGCACACGTGCTGATCGGCGAGGGCACCAACCGCTACCGCGCGGCGGGCAACACCTTCGCCGGCGGTCGACTCGAACTGGCCGGCGCGGCCTTCGGCGGGGCCGGCGCGCTGCTGCACAGCGGCTGCGTCGAGGACGGCGTCACCCGTACCGCGATGCCCGACGAGGGCCCGCGCGTCGCGCACACGGCCGGCAACCAGCTGATCTGACCCGCCCGCACCCGGGCCCGCAGCACCCTCGTATCCGCACCGCCCTCGCACCACGGGAAGCACCATGACCGCCACCGGTTCGACCACGAACACCGCCACGCCGGCCCGCACCGACCGACCGGCCATCACCGACCGACCCGTACGGTTCGCGCTGGTCGGCGCCGGCAACCGGGGTCTGACCTACACCGATTGGATCCACCGGCACCCCGACCGCGCCGAACTGGTCGCGGTGGCCGACCCGCGCGCCTCGGCCCGGACCGCGTCCGGGGCGAGCACGCAGTTCGAGGACTGGCGACCGCTGCTCGACGAGCGCATCGCGGACGCGGTGATCGTGGCCACCCAGGACCGGGAACACGTCGAGCCGATCCTGGCGTTGGCCGAGGCCGGCTACGCGATCCTCACCGAGAAGCCGATGGCCGCCACCGAGGCGGACTGCAGGCGCATCCTCGACGGCGTGACCTCGGCCGGCGTGCCGTTCGCGGTGTGCCACGTGCTCCGATACACCCCCTACACCGACCTGGTGAAGGGTGTCCTGGACTCCGGCGTGCTCGGCTCGATCGTCAGCCTGGACCTGCTGGAGCCGGTCGGCTGGTGGCACTACGCGCACAGCTACGTGCGCGGCCCGTGGAGCCGCGAGGCCGATTCGTCGCCGATGATCCTGGCCAAGTCCTCGCACGACCTGGACTGGATCGGATACGTCACCGGCGCCCGGATCGAGACGGTGGCGAGCTTCGGCGGCCTCGCCCACTTCAAGCCGGAGAACGCGCCGGCGGGCTCGGCCCGCAACTGCCTGGACTGCGCGGTGGAGCCGGACTGCCCCTACTCCGGACCGAAGTTGTACTTCCCGGCGCTGCGCGAGACCGGCGACGCCTGGCCGATCAACCACGTCACCGATGCCGCGCACGGACCCGAGGATCAGGCGGAGCTGGTCCGGGCGCTGCGCGAAGGGCCGTACGGGCGCTGCGTCTACCACTGCGACAACGACGTGGTCGACCACCAGGTGGTGGCCATGCAGCTGTCCGGCGGGATCACCGCGACCTTCACGATGACCGCGTTCACCGAGCAGACGCATCGTCAGGTACGGATCTTCGGCAGCCACGGCTGGTTGCGCGGCGACGGCGAGAAGGTCACCGTGCACACCTTCGCCGACGACCGGGTGGTCACCCACGACGCGGGCGCGTCCGGGTCGAACGCGGCGGACGGACACGGTGGCGGGGACACCGCGCTGATCGACGCGTTCGTCACGGCGCTCGCCACCGGCGATCCCGCGCACATCCGCTCCAACGGCGCCGACTCGCTCGGCAGCCACCTCGCCGCCTTCGCCGTCGAACGCTCCCGACTCGGCGGCAACACCGAGACCGTGCCGCGAAGTTGAGCGCCCGCGCGGGGCGAAGACCCCCGCCGCCTCGACCTCGCCGGCCCGGCCCCCAGAACTGACACCCCGTCATATCTCGCTGTCAGGAGACGCGATCCCCATGAGAAGAACCATCCGCCCGCGCACCGCCCGCATGATCGCCCTCCCGGTGCTCGCCACCGCCCTCACCGTGAGCCTGGCCGCCTGCGGCGGCTCGTCCGGCCCCGGTTCGGGCGGCAAGACCGTCACCACCTGGATGTACCCGGTGATCGCCGACGAAGCGAAGAACAAGGAGTACTGGGCCGGTCTGAGCGACGCGTTCAGCAAGGCCAACCCGGGCTACAAGGTCAAGGTCGAGACCTACCCGTGGGCCAACCGGGACACCGCGCTCGCCACGGCCATCGCGGCCGGCAAGGGCCCGGACGTGGTCTACCTGGTGCCGGACCAGCTGCCCAAGTACGCGCGCAGCCTGGTGCCCGCCGACGACTACATGCCGCCCGCCGACAGGGCCGACTTCCGCAAGGCCGCGCTGGACTCGGTGAGCGTGGACGGCAAGCCGATGGCCACCCCGCTGCTGATGAGCGCCAACCCGCTGATCTGCGACAAGCGGGTGTTCGCCGCGATCGGCGAGACGAACTACCCGAGCACGTGGGACGACCTGCTCGACCTGGCGCCGAAGCTGAAGGAGAAGGGCTACCAGGCGACCAGCTACAGCGGCGACACGCAGCAGACGCTGAACCTGACCTGGTACCCGATGCTCTGGCAGGCGGGCGGGGACGTGTTCGCCGCCGACGGCAAGTCGGTCGCGTTCAACTCCGAGGCCGGCGTCAAGGCGCTGACCTACCTCAAGACCCTGGTGGAGAAGGGCTACACGGACAAGGACCAGGTCACCACCACGCCCAAGCTGGAGCAGACCCCGGTGGCCAAGGGCAAGGTCGCCTGCACCTGGCAGAACACCCCGGCCGACGTGGAGAAGTTCTGGGGCAAGGACAACATCGTGGTCAAGCCCCCGCTCAAGGACGCCAAGTCGGCGGGCTACGGCACGGTCGGCTCGTTCGCGATGCTCAAGGGCGCCAACAAGGACGCCGCGGGCAAGTGGATCTCGTTCGTGTCCAAGCCGGAGAACAGCCTGGCCCTGGTCAAGTCCAACGGCTACTTCCCGGCCCGCACCTCGGCCGCCGACCCGTACCCGGGCGACGCGCTCCAGGCGGATGTGGCCAAGACGCTCGACGTGATGAGCTCAGGCCCGCTCAAGGAGAAGTCGCGGGACGTGATGGGCGTGCTCGCGCCGGAGATCCAGGCCGCGCTGATCGGCAACAAGAGCCCCAAGGACGCGCTGAACGACGCGGCCAAGGCGGCGAACGCGCTGCTCGCGCGCTGACCCCGACCGGGCGGCCCGACCCCCGTGCGGGCCGCCCACCCTCCCGTTGTGCTCCATCCGCCTTCCCAGCCCCAGGAGGTCCCCGTGGCCGCAGTCGCGGAACAACCCCGCAGGCTCCGCCGACGCGGGCCGCACGCACGCCGCGAGGCCCGGATCGGGCTGCTGTTCGTCCTGCCCGCCTTCGTGCTGTTCGTGCTGTTCCGCTTCGGCCCCAGCATCGCCGGCGTGCTGCTCGGCTTCACCGACTACTCGCTGATGGACTCGCCGACGTTCACCGGCCTCGACAACTTCACCCGGCTGTGGGACGACCCGGTCTTCTGGTCCTCGCTCAAGGTCACCGTGCTCTACACGGTGATCACCGTGCCCGGCACGGTCGTCGCCGCGATGGGTCTGGCCCTGCTGACCCGGCGCGCGTTCCGCGGATCCAAGCTGTTCCGCTCGATCTTCTTCCTGCCGGTGGTCACCAGCCTGGTGCTCGCCTCCACGGTGTTCATCTGGATCTTCTCCACCGACGGCCCGTGGTCGACGGCGATGGGTTGGGTCGGCGGTCACACCGGATCCTGGCTCGCCGACGACGTGTTCGTGGTGCCGGCGCTGGCCATCGTGGGCATCTGGTCGCGGTTCGGCTACGGCATGCTGATCCTGCTGGCGAGCCTGCAGAACGTGCCGCGCGAGCTGGAGGAGGCCGCGCTCACCGACGGCGCCGGCCCCTGGCAGCGCTTCCGGTACATCATTCTGCCGAGCCTGAAGCCCGCGCTGTTCTTCCTGGCCGTGATCGAGACCACCGCCAGCTTCCAGGTGTTCGACGCGGTGTACGTGATGACCGGCGGTGGTCCGGCGAACGCCAGTTACACGCTGGTCTTCCAGCTCTACGACGCCGGGTTCAAGTACTTCGACCTCGGCTACGCCAGTGCGATCGGCCTGGCCCTGTTCGTACTGACGCTCATCGTCGCGGTCATCCAGCGCCTGGTGATCGGGAAGGAGAAGTGACCATGTCCCTGGACACACGTGGCACCCACGAGGCCCGTACGGTGACCGAGTCGCCGTCGGTGCCAGCGGTGCAGGACGAATCCCCGCGCTCCCGGCTCGGGTTGCGCCGGCGCGAGCGGTCCGGCGTGGGACGCGAACAGGACACCGTGCCCTACGCGCTGCGCGGCACCCGGCGCGGCAAGGTACTGCGCGGCGTGCTGCTCGGCGTGGTGGCGCTGGCCACGATCTTCCCGTTCTACGCGATGGTCGTGTTGTCCCTGAAGCCGTCCGGCGCGGTCGAGTTCCCGGGCAGCCTGCTGCCGTGGAACCTGACCACGAGCGCGTACAGCGACGTGCTCGGCTCGCAGGACGTGCCCCAGTGGCTGATCAACACGCTCATCTACTCGATCGTCGGCGTGCTCGGCACGCTGCTGCTCTCCGCGCTGGCCGGGTATGCGTTCGCCAAGAAGCGTTTCCCCGGCCGCGAGGCGATGTTCTGGTCGTTCCTGTCGATGGTCATGGTCCCGTACCACGTGACGATGATCCCGACGTTCGTCCTGATCGCGAAGATGAACGGCGTCGACACCTACTGGGGTCTGATCCTGCCGTCGCTGGCCAACGCGCAGGCGGTGTTCCTGATGCGGCAGTTCATTCAGGGGCTGCCGGACGAGCTGTTCGAGGCGGCGAAGATCGACGGCGCCTCCGAGTTCCAGATCTTCGTCCGGATCGTGCTGCCGCTGATCAAGCCGATCATGGCCACGCTCGGCACGTTCGTCTTCCTGTGGCACTGGAACGACTTCCTGTGGCCGCTGATCGTCGGGCAGAGCACGGACATGCGCACGCTGACCGTCGGCATCGCGTCGCTGCAACAACAGAACGTGCCGCTCAACGTGGTCCTCGCGGGCTCGGTGGTCGCGTTCGTCCCCATCTTCATGGCCTACCTGGTGGGCCAGCGCTACGTCACCGAGGGCGTGGCGGCAACCGGAATCAAGGGCTGAGAGCTGATCACGCGTCATGAATGGTGTAGGGATGGCGGAATCGGCGCAGGCAGGGCCGACCGGATCGGTGTTCCCGGACGGTGAGGCCGCGCTGGAGGAACTGCTCGCGACGCCGTCGGCCGGGCTGATCGCGGACCTGGCCGGGGTCGAGGGCGACCTGGTCGTGCTCGGCGCCGGCGGCAAGATGGGCCCGAGCCTGTGCCGACTGGCCCGGCGGGCGCTGGACGCGGCCGGTCGCGGCGACGTGAGCGTGTACGCGGTCTCGCGCTGGTCGGACCCGGCGGCGGCCCGGTCGTTGGAGGAGGACGGTGTACGCACTGTCGCGTTCGACCTGATGGACGGCGACCCGGCCGAACTGCCGGACGCCGGCAACGTGGTGTTCATGGTCGGCGCCAAGTTCGGCTCGGCCGGCGCGCCGGAGCACGCGTGGGCGGTGAACGCGGCGCTGCCGGACCGGGTCGCGCGCCGCTACCCGGCCGCGCGGATCGCGGCGTTCTCGACGGGCAATGTGTATCCGCTGGTCGCGGTCGGCTCCGGGGGCAGCGTGGAGAGCGACCCGGTGGGGCCGGTCGGCGAGTACGCGATGTCGTGCCTGGGCCGGGAACGGGTGTTCGCGCACGCGGCGAGCACTCGGGGTACCCGGGTGGCGCTGATCCGGCTCAACTACGCGGTGGATCTGCGGTACGGGGTGCTCGCCGACATCGCGGCGGCGGTGTACGCGGGCGAGCCGGTGGATGTGACGACGGGTCAGGCCAACGTGGTGTGGCAGGGATACGCGAACGAGGTCGCGCTGCGCTGCCTCGGGCACGCGGCGGCGGTACCGTTCACGATCAACCTCACCGGTCCGGAGACCGCGTCGGTGCGACGCCTCGCGGCCCTGTTCGGTGCGGAGTTCGGGCGGGAAGCGGTGGCGGCGGGCGTCGAGTCGGGCAGTGCGCTGCTGTCGGACGCGAGCCGCTGCCACGAGCTGTTCGGCTATCCCGACGTCCCCCTGCGCACGCTCGTGGCCTGGCAGGCGGATTGGATCCGGCGCGGTCATCCGCTGTCCGGGAAGGCCACCAAGTTCCAGGTCCGCGACGGAAAGTTCTGAGGCACAACGTGATCAACTCCGATACGGCCGCGTCGAGTGCTCCCGACTCGCCGATCGACTCGCCGATCGAGCTGCTGCTTTCGGGCACGGTGATTCCCGCGCATCCGCTCGCGTTGGACGCCGAGGGGCGGTTCGACGAGCGGCGGCAGCGGGCGCTGACCCGGTACTACCTCGCGTCCGGCGCGGGCGGCATCGCGGTCGGCGTGCACACCACGCAGTTCGAGATCCGCAAGCCCGAGGTCGGGCTGCTGCGGCCGGTGCTCGAACTGGCCGCCGAGACCGTGGCGCGCGAGGCGGGGCGGCCGGTGGTGCGGGTGGCCGGCGCGTGCGGCTATACCGCGCAGGCGGTGGCCGAGGCCGAACTCGCCGCCTCGCTCGGCTACGACGCGGTGCTGCTGAGCCCGGCGGTGCCGGGCGCCGACGAGCAGGGGCTGCTGGACCGGGCCCGCGCGGTCGGCGAGGTGTTGCCGGTGATCGGCTTCTACCTCCAGGACGCGGTGGGCGGGCGGTTCCTGACTCCGGGGTTCTGGCGCGCGTTCGCCGACATCCCGTCGGTGGCGGCGATCAAGATAGCGCCGTTCGACCGTTACCGGACCGCCGACGTGCTCGGCGCGATCGCGTCGGCGGACCGGGCGGGCGAGGTCGCGCTGTACACCGGCAACGACGACGCGATCATCACCGACCTGCTGACCCCGTATCGGGCCGGCGACCGGCCCCGCTGGTTCGCCGGCGGGCTGCTCGGCCAGTGGGCGGTGTGGACGTCGACGGCGGTCACCCTGCTCGAACGGGTCCGCCGGGCGCGCGCGGGCGATCACCCGACGATGGTCGAACTGTTGCGACAGGCACCGGAGTTGACCGACGCGAACTCGGCCGTCTTCGACGTGCGCGGCGGATTCCGGGGCTGCATCGCCGGGGTGCACGAAGTGCTGCGGCGGCAGGGGTTGTTGGCGGGGACCTGGTGCCTGGACCCGGCCGAGACGTTGTCGCCGGGGCAGGCCGCGGAGATCGATCGAGTGGCCTCGGCGTATCCGTGGCTGACCGACGACACGTTCGTCCGGGAGCACCTCGATGCCTGGCTCGGGTGAGGCGCGCCTCGACCGGCCCGGGGCGGACGGGGGGCCGGCCGTGGTCGCGGTCGCCGTACCGCCGGGACTGCGGGCGGAGTTCTTCGGCGAGGCGGCGGCCGGCGGTTCGGGTGAACCCCACGTCGGCGCGCTGACCGAACGGCTGCGGGGTGTCGGGCGGATCGTGGTCGTGGACGATCCCCGGGATCTCCCGGCCCTGCGGGCGGCGTTCGCGCGGGCGGACGTGGTGGTGTCCTCCTGGGGCATGCCGCGGTTGACCGGCGAACTGCTCGCGGCGGCGCCCCGGGTGGGGCTGCTCGCGCACACCGGCGCCGCGATTGCCCCGTACGTCGGCGCCGACGCCTTCGCGCGCGGCGTGCGAGTCACCCAGGCCGGGCAGGGCATGGCGCGGTCGGTGGCCGAGGTCGCCCTGGCCTTCACGCTCGCGCTGCTGCACCGGACCCATCGCTACGACCACGCGCTGCGCGGCGGACGGGAATGGGCCGAGGCATCGGTGGCGCCGCCGCGGCACGAGGTGTTCGGCGCCCGGATCGGTGTGGTCGGTGCGTCCCGCACCGGTCGGGCGTACATCGAGGTGGTGCGCGCCCTCGGTGCTCGGGTGCAGGTCGCCGACCCCACCCTGAGCGCGCCGGCAGCGGCCCGGATCGGGGCCGAACTCGTCCCGCTGGACCGGTTGTTGGCCACGAGCCGGATCGTCGCGCTGCACGCGCCGTCGTTGCCGGAGACGCGACACCTGATCGGCGCCCGCGAGTTGGCCCTCCTGGCGGACGGCGCCGGGCTGGTGAATACGGCGCGTTCGTGGCTGGTCGACGAGGACGCGTTGCTGGCCGCGTTGCGTACCGGGCGGATCGATGCCGCGCTGGATGTGTACGACGCCGAGCCGTTGCCCGTCGGGCATGGGTTTCGGGCATTGCCCAACGTGCTGCTGACTCCGCATCAGGCCGCCGGTACGGTCGAGTGTCGCCGCCGACAAGGCGACATCGTCGTCGACGAGGTGGAGCGCTATCTGACGGGTCGTCCACTCGACCACGAGGTCGGCCCGGAGGCGCTGATCCGCGTCGGCTGAGGCGAGCCGTTCGTTGCCGTGTGCCGCGTGGCATCCGTCGTGTGCGGTCTGGTCTGCTTCCGGTCATCATCCCCATCCCCCTGTACCCATACGTATCTGGAGAGTTCACCGTGCGCCTGATGCGCGTAGGCGAGCCCGGCAACGAACGCCCCGTGCTGTTCGCCGCCGACGGCCGCCACTTCGACCTGAGCCGGCTCACCGCCGACATCGACGGCGCGTTCTTCGCCTCCGACGGCGTCGAGCGGGTCCGCGAGGCCGCGGCGGCGGGCACGCTGCCGGAGCTGGACGTCGCGGGCCTGCGCGTCGGCGCCCCGGTGGCCCGCCCCGGCGCGGTCCTGTGCATCGGCCAGAACTACGCGGCGCACGCGGCCGAATCCGGCGCCGAGCCGCCGACCACGCCCATCCTGTTCTACAAGACGCCGCACACCGTGGTCGGTCCGTACGACGACGTGTTGATCCCGCGCGGCGCGGTCAAGACCGACTGGGAGGTCGAACTCGCCGTCGTGATCGGCCGCCGGGCCCGCTACCTCGCCTCGCCGAAGGAGGCCCTGGCACACGTCGCGGGGTACACGATCAGCAACGACGTCTCCGAACGCGCCTTCCAGCTGGAGCAGTCGGGCGGGCAATGGTCAAAGGGCAAGAACTGCGAGACGTTCAACCCGCTCGGCCCGTGGCTGGTGACCACCGACGAGGTCCCCGATCCGCAGACGCTCGGGCTGCGTTCGTGGGTCGGCGGGGAGGCCCGGCAGGACTCCACCACGGCCGACATGATCTTCGGCGTGGCGTACCTGATCCACCACCTGTCGCAGTATCTGGTGCTGGAGCCCGGTGACATCGTCAACACCGGGACGCCGCAGGGCGTCGCGTTGTCCGGCCGGTTCCCGTACCTGGCCGAGGGCGACGTGATGGAACTGGAGATCGACCGGCTGGGTCGGCAGCGCTCGCATCTGGTCCAGGCCTGACGCACGCCGCACGCCGCGTGGGCGCCGGTCGGGAGAGCACCCGACCGGCGCCTCCGGCGGGTACTGGGTGGTCGTAGGATCGGCCGGCGTATCGGGCCGGTTTGTGGGGGGATTCGGGTGAGCGAGGCGGTGGGGGAGCGGCGGGCCACCTGGTTCGAGTTGTTCTGCGACCTGGTGTTCGTGGCGGCCGTCGGGCAGGTCGTACACCGGGTGGGGGAGCAACCCACGGGCGGATCGGTCGTGGGAGCCGCCGCGCTGTTCGTACCGGTGTGGTGGACCTGGGTGTTGTACACGGTGCGGGCCAATCGTTTCGATCCGGACGACTCCGCGCATCGGTTGATCACCATGGTCGGGATGGCCGCCGTGGCCGCGATGGCGGTGTTCGTCGGCGGGGTCGGACACGGGGCCGGGGCGAATGTCGGGTTCGTCGCCGGATACCTCGGCGCGCGCGGGGTGATCGTGTTCTCGTACGCCTGGGGTGCTCGATCCGACCCGAGCTTTCGGCCGATCCTGCGCTCGTTCGGCACGATGTCGACGCTGACCGGTTCGGTGTGGGTCCTCGGTCTGCTGGTGCCTCGGGACTCGGTGCGCTACGGACTCTGGGCGGTCGCGATGGTCGGCGAGTTGTCGCTGCCGTTCCTGGCCCGCCGCCGGATCGCCGCCGCCTCGCACGACGCGGAGCATCTGCGCGAGCGTTTCGGGCTGTTCACGATCATCGTGATCGGCGAGGCGGTGCTCGGCTGCACCGGCGGCCTCGCCGACGGTGGGCGCGACGCGGTGTCCACGGGGCTGATCGGGCTGAGCGCGTTCGCGCTGTGCGCGTGCGTCTGGTGGATGTACTTCAACGCGAGCGCGACCCGGGTGGGCGGCCACGAGGAGATCGCCACCAGCCCGATCCTGCGCGACGTGTACGTCTTCGGGCATCTGCCCATCCAATTGGGCATCGCGGTGACCGGCGCGGCGATCGGTACGGTCGTCGGCGGCGACGACCGGCACGTGTCCACGGCGACCGCCGCGTGCCTGCTCGGCGGGATCGTGCTGTTCCTGGTCGCCGGGGCGGGGGTACGCGCGGCGTTCGCCGGCTCGCGCGATGCGACGGTGTGGATCAGGATCGCCGCCGCCGTGGTGGTGTCGGCGCTGCTGCCCGCCGCCGGGGTGCTGCCGGTGGCGGGCCTGATCGGCGCGACCGCCGCGATCCTCGTCGTGACGGCGGCGGCCGAGGGACCGGCGACCCACCGACGACTCGCGGAGTCGGCCGCGCGGGGGTGACGCGGGGGCCGGACCCCTCAGGGGCGGGTGGATCCCGCTCCGGCCTGGGCGGCGAGGGTCGCGCCGAGGGCGGCGGCGGCCTCGTCCGACAGGGGGCGGTGGGCGAGCAGGAAGCGGTACCAGAACAGTCCGTACATCTGATCCACGATCAGGTCGAGGTCGGCGTCGGGCGCGAGTTCGTCGGGGTGCCCGGCCAGCAGCGCGCGCAGCGCGTCCCGGCGGGTCTCGGTGAAGGTGCGGACCAGGTCGGCGGCATGCGGATCGCGCGCCGCCTCGCGGACCAGCGAGCGCAGTACGGCGGCCGTCGACTCGGCCCGGGCGCCGCGGAACGTGGCGGTGACGAAGGACGTCAGATCGGCGCGCAGCGTCTCGCCCCGGGGTGGTGACACAACGTCGCCCGCCAAGCCGATCAGGGCCTCGAGGAGGACCGCGCCCTTCGAGGGCCACCAGCGGTAGATCGTCTGCTTCCCGACGCCGGCCGCGCGCGCGATGGTGTCGATCGTCACGGGTGCGCCGCCCGACTCGGCGAGCAGGACGAGCACGGCGTCCAGGATCGCGCGGCGGGCGTCCTCGTTGCGGCGCCTACCGGTGTGCGCACGGCGCGGGGGGTCGTCATTGTCGTCGGGGTTCGTCATGGGATCAGCATAGCCGCTTGACGAGACCGTCGGTCTCGGTAATGCTTTGTCGAGACGGAAGGTCTCGGTAAAGCGAGCGCCCTCCCGTCGTCTGCATCGGGTCGTACGAAGAGAAGGCAAGGCACCGTCATGGCTCTGTCCCGTTCCCTGCATGGTCAGCACGTCGTCGTCATGGGCGGCACCTCCGGAATCGGCGAGGCGACCGCGGCCCTGCTGGCCGCCGACGGCGCGGAGGTCGTGGTCACCGGCCGCGACCGGGCGCGGCTCGACGCCGCCGTCGAGCGCATCGGCGGCAAGACCACCGGATACCGGCTCGACGGCGCGGATCAGGCCGAGGTGGCCGAGTTCTTCGCGGCGTCGGACCGGCCGATCGACCACCTGGTCCTGGCGCTGAGCGGCGCCGCCGGCAGCGGCCCGATCGCCGGCCTGGACCTGGAGCAGCTGGCGGCCGGCTTCGCGGGCAAGTTCTGGCCGTTCGTCCGGATCGTCCAGGCGGCGCTGCCCAGGCTGGCCGCGCACGCCTCGGTGACGTTCGTGACCGCGGCGTCGGCACGGGCGGCCTTCCCCGGTACCGCCGGACTGGCCGCGATCAACGGCGCGTTGGAGGCGATGGTGCCGCCGCTGGCGGTCGAACTCGCGCCGATCCGGGTCAACGCGGTCTCGCCGGGTGTGATCGACACCCCGTGGTGGGACACGATCCCGAGCGAGGCCCGCACCGAACTCTTCACCGGGATCAGCGCCGCGACCCCGGTCGGCCGGGTCGGCCACGCCGACGAAGTGGCCGATGTGATCCGGATGCTCGTGGGCAACGGCTTCATGACGGGGACGGTGACCGACTGCACCGGCGGCGCGAACCTGGCCACCGGCCGGTAGGCACCGACGCCCCGACGGCCGACGGCCGGCCCGTCACGGCGGCCCGCCGCCCGGGTCCGGCGTCGAGCGGACGGCGTGTCTACGATCACGACCGTGACTACCGCCCTGATTCTCATCGATCTCATGCCGCGCATCGTCGCGTTGCCGGTGGCACCGCACTCCGGCGAGGACGTGCTCGCCCGCTGTCGCCGCTTGGCCGACGTCTTCCGGGCCGACGCGAACCCGGTGGTCCTGGTGCGGGTGGACCGACCCGGCGTCGCCGAGCAGCCGGCCGGAAGCGACTTCGCGGAGGGGTTGGTCCGCCCCGGCGACGTGACGATCGTGAAGCACACCGTCGGGGCGTTCCACGGGACCGACCTGGACGCGCAGTTGCGGGCGCGCGGCGTGGAACGGCTCGTCCTGGCCGGCCTGGTCACCACCATGGGTGTGGAGTCCACGGCCCGGGCGGCCGACGACCACGGTTACGAGGTCGAGTTCGTGGCCGACGCGATGTCCGGATTCGCGGCGGACGAGCACGACTTCACCGTCGAGCGCATCTTCCCGCGCTTCGGGACGGTCCGAACCGCGGCTTCCTACGGCTGATTTCGAATGCCCTCGCGTGGCGTGATTCAGGAAATGAATCGTGCTGTCGACAAATAGGGATTGCATTCGAAGCGGTGTGGAAAAGGAGTTGGCGCGACGACGAAGGCCCCGCCGGTACACCGGCGGGGCCTTCGTCGTCGGAACGGGTCACCTTGCGACAGCGCCCGGTTCAACTGCCTTGCGTGGTGGTGCGATCACCTCGGTGGAGCGTCACACCTCGTGACGGCCGCGGCGGCGGTTCAGGTAGAGCGCGCCTCCACCGGCCAGCAGCAGGCCGGCGGCCACGCCGGTGATCAGGACGACGTTGGAGTCGTCCCCACCGGTGTTGGCCAGATCCTTGCGGCTGCCCGCAGGGGCGACCGGGAGCCAGGGCACCTCGATCGGCGGGTTGTCCGTGCCGGGCTCCACGATCGGCTTGGTGGGTGCCTGGCTGCCGCTCGGGCTCGCGCTGCCCACCGGGGCGGACGAGGAGGTCGCCGGTGTGCCCGTGGTGGCGGGCGCGCCCGTGGTGGCCGGTGCCGACGTGCTCGGCGGAATGGTTGGCGTGACCGGGGGAGCCGAAGTGGTCGCCGGGGCGGAGGTGTTCGACGTCGGCGGGGCAGTCGAGGTCGGCGGCTTCGAGGTGGCGGGCGGCGTGGTCACCACCGGCGGCGTCGTGCTCGCGGGAGCCGTCGGCGGCGTCGTGGTCGGCGGCACCGTCGGGGTCTCGACGCAGTCGAGCCGGCCCGTGTAGGTCTGCGCGTAGCCGCCCGGACCGGTCACGGTGATGGTGTAGTTCGTGTCCTCGGCGACCTTGACGAACTGCGTCCTGGTCGAGTTCGGCGCAACGGTCACCTTCTCGCCGTTGAGCTTGAAGTCGGCGGGGCCGTCACCGGTGTTCTTCAG
This sequence comes from Embleya australiensis, assembly GCF_051903075.1. Classification (NCBI taxonomy): domain Bacteria; kingdom Bacillati; phylum Actinomycetota; class Actinomycetes; order Kitasatosporales; family Streptomycetaceae; genus Embleya; species Embleya australiensis. The sequence continues at coordinate 1,363,894 of NZ_CP182422.1, read as the reverse complement.
CGTGACGGTGACCCCGCCCTGGACGCAGTCCTCCTTGTACGCCGACGAGGGGACCGGAACCGGCTGGTGGCTCCACTTGACCTGGGCCGCGGCACTGACCGAGAACGGCTGCGAACCGGCCGCGATCAGGGTCTGCGAGTGCTTGCGGTCCTTGGCCAGGAACACCCGGCCGATGTTGACGCCGGCCTTGGTCGAGGCCGAGATCCGGGCCTCGCCCGGGTTCTGGCTCTTCGGCACCTTGACGTACAACTCGGTGCCGTTGCCGGCGGTGCCGAGCGGGTTGCCGTCCTTGCCGACCAGCGAGACGCCGGTCGGGACGGTGCCGTCGAGCTTGACCGCGACCGGCTCGGTCGAGGTGGTCTTGACGGTGACCGGACCCACGCCCGGCGTGTCGCCGTCCTTGCCGCTGGTCGTGGTCGGCGCCAGTTCGAGGGAGGCCCCGGGCTCGGCCGCCTCGCCCTTGTTGGCGTCGCCCGTCAGGTACTTGTACAGCTTCACGACGTCTTCGCCGTTGTCCGAACCGGACAGGGACAGGTTCACGCCGTTGCTGTAGTGCCAGATCGCGGCCTGGGTGGCCTCGACCGCCTCCTGCGCGTCGAGCCGGCGCTTCTTGTCCGGCAGCCCGGCGGCCTTGGCGAGCGCGTCGAGGTCGTTGATCTTGGGGTACGAGTGGTTCAGCACCCAGTTGATCTTCGCGACCTTGGCGGTGTCCTTGAGCCAGGAGTCGGCCCACGCTCCCTCGCGGTAGTCGACATCGCCGTGGACGGACGTCTCCAGGTCGATGCAGTACACGAGAACCTGGGGGGCGTGGCGTCCCTCCGCGCTCAGGATCATCAACTCGGTCTGCTGCAGCCACCGGAAGCCGGACAGGGCGACCGCGCCCTCCGTGCGGTCGACGTGCCCACGGAATTGCAGCGCGGCCGTGTCCGCCTGCGCGACGGGCGCGAACCCGACGAGCGCGACGGCGGCCAGACCGGCGACGGCACACGCCGACGCCGCGCGGGATATACCCCGCTGTGCCAGGAACATGAAAAGACGACTCCCTCACGAAAAAGCGGCCCCCGCAGCCCGGGCCTGTTCACCGGGCTCCCCACCCCTGGGCCACCGCACGCAAGAATCGTGGCGACGGCATGTTTAGTCAATTCGGGAAGGGGGAAATTCGGCGTCGAATTATGGCCGGTTCGACGGGCGAACAGGAGCGCATCGAAACGGTGTTGGACTTTTTCCGGACTTATGCCCGAGTGGGGTGTACGGACGGTGATCGGGACGTCGCTCGGGTGCTTCGCCGAAGTCGCGGGGAGTGTGCATACCGACCGCGTGCGGCCGGGTACCGTCCGTGAACGATCCGGACCCGATCGGTCGTCGATCGATCCGGACCGGATGGCCGGTCGGTTCGGCTCGCCGTCGGTGTCGGTCCGCCCCAACACCCGGGCGTCGGCTCGGAGTCGCGGCCCGGACTTTCTATGCTTGCCGCGTGACCGACCCCAATGACCTCGATGTCCCACCGGCTTTCTCGCCGTCCGCAGCCGCCTCCGCACGGGGGGTGATGGCGCTAACCTGCGAGCGTGTGGCCGCGACATTGGCTTCGTACGAGCTGCGGGTGATGCCGTCGACCGTGGCCCAGTGGGAAGCCGGTACGGAACGCCCGAACGAAGCCGAACTGCTCGCCCTCGCCAAGTCCTTGGTCGTGCCCGTGAGCCGACTGATGGGTGGCCGCCCGACCAACCTCCAGGACCACCGGATCGCGGCCGGCCTCACCCGTGCCGAACTGGCCAACCGGGTGCGGATGCGGGAGGTGGGCTACACCCGGCTCGAACGGGCGAACAAGTGGCGGGCCGACGAGGAGCGCACCGGATTCCTGGTTCGCGCGCTCGGCCTGTCCATGCAGGGCCTGGCCGAAGTGTCGGGCGTGGGCCCGGAGCTGGAGAACCTGCTGGCCGAGGCCGTGGTCGGCCGGTGGAAGACGCAACTGCCCGACATCACCCGGCTGATCGGGATGCGCCGCAAGCGCATCGGCGAGGTGCTCGAGGTGCTGAGCTCGGTCTTCCCCGAGGGCATGGACGTGGCCGACGTGCCGCGGGCAGCCGTGGTCGAGCGATTCTGGGGCCTGCTCGGTGACCCGGTCGCCGACCCCGGCGCGCCCGGGGTCTGGTTGCTCCAGGGCCGCTTCGCCTAGAACCCGTCCGAAGTGCCGGTGCCTCGGGACGGGTTGTCCCGAGGCACCGGTACCGGTACCGCCGCCGCTACACCGGCACGCTGACCAGCGTGCCCCCGTCGGACGTGCGTACGTCGAAGCGGGCCAGATTGTCCTTCGTGGTCCAGGTCCCGGTCTGCAGCACCAGCGGGGCCTCCGAGCCCGGGACGCCGTAGCCCTTCGGCGGCACCATCCAGGAGGAGATCTGCTGCTCCTTCCCCGCCTTGTCCACCGCGACCAGCGAACACTTCAACGGGCCGCGGACGTTGCGCAGTTCGAGCGCCAGGTTGGTGCCCCACGCCTTGCTCTCCAGGGCGATCCGCGCGGCGGCGCCGCCGTTCGGCCCGGTCGCGCCCACCACCTGCCCGTTCGCGGCGATCACCGCCATCGGGTCGCCCGGCACCGCCCGGGTCGCGGTGGACGAGTCGTCCTTGAGCCAGGTCCGCCCGGTCAGTACGCCGGCGCCCAGGCCGATCGCCAGAAGCGCCGCGCACGCGGCCACCAGCAACGAGCGCCGCGGCGTCCGGCGGGCCGCCCGGCGCGCGGCGAGTTCGTCCTCGGGGGCCGAGGGGGCCGAGATGGCCGAAGAGTCCGAGCGAGTCGAGCCGGCCGGGGGAGCCGGAGCGGCCACCCGCAGCGTCGGCGGTTCCGGAGCCGGAGCCGGAGCCGGGGCCGCCTCCAGCGGGGATACGGCCGACCCGGCCGGCTCGGGTTCACCCCTCGCCTCCGCCAGCTCGTACACCCCCTCGTCGCGCAGCTCGGTCAGCAGCGTGGCCATGCCGGAGAAGTCCGCCAGCTCGTCCAGGCAGCGGTCGCACGTGGTCAGGTGTTCCTCGAACGCCTCCCGGTCGGCCGGTTCCAGCAGTCCGAGGGCATACGCGCCGACATCCGCGTGTTCGGGTTGGACGCTCATGACGACACCCCCCTCTCCTCCAGGACGACCCGCAGGGCGCGCAGCGCGTAGTACACGCGCGACTTCGCCGTACCGGCCGGGATGCCGAGTACGTCGGCCGCCTGATTGACAGTACGGTCGCGGAAGAAGGTTTCGATCAAAATTTCCCGGTGCGATGTGGAAAGCGCGTCCAGCGCGTCGCCGACCACGACCGAACGCAGCAGCCGGTCGACCTCGTCGCCGGTGGGCAGCGTGGCCAACGGCTCGTCGCCGACCTCCGGCGGGCGGGCCGATCGGGCCCGCTGTTCGTCGATGACCAGGCGGCGGGCCACGGTGACCAGCCACGGCAGCAGCGGAGCGGCGGGATCCAGCTTCTCCCGATTGCGCCAGGCGCGGACGAGCACCTCCTGCACGCTGTCCTCCGCCCGCTGGCGGTCGCCGCCGTTCAACCGCGAGACGACCGCGAGCAGCGGTCGGGAATACTCGCGGTAGAGCATCGAGACGAACCTGCTCTCCTCGTCGCCACCCGGCGGGTCGTCGGCACCCGGCGGGCCCGACCCCGGTGTGTCCACATCGGACATCCGCGACGGCCTCCTCACCCCGTAGTCGGGATCCGAGTCCCCGGAACCGCACACACCGTCCCCGGAACTGGCAATACCCTAGGGGAACCGGGAGCCCGCCTCGGCCGGGTCGGTCCGGCGCCATCGACGGCGCCGGGGCGGCGACGCGGTGTCGGGGGGAGGCCGCGACGGTGCCGGCGCGTGGCCGGAAGGCCGTCCCGTCGAGAGGATCCGGGCATTTCGGGCGGCCCGGCCGGCACCGTTGCGACAACGGGTCGATCAGCGACGCAGTTCCAGCGTGCAGCACTTGGTGTTGCCGCCGGCCTTCAGCAGTTCGGTCAGGTCGATCCCCTGGGGGATGTAGCCGCGCTCGCGCAACTGCGGTCCGAGCAGTGGGACGGCGCGCTCCGGGAGCAGTACGTGCCGGCCGTCGGAGAGCGCGTTGAGCCCGAACGTGGCGGCGGCGGCCTCGTCGGCCAGGATCGCGTCCGGGAAGCGCTCGGCCAAGGCGCGGCGGCCCGCCTCGTCGAACGCCTCCGGGTAGTACATGACCTCGTCGGGGCCGAGCACGGACAGCGCGGTGTCCAGGTGGTAGAACCTCGGGTCGACCAGGGTCAGGCCCAGCACGGGCAGGCCGAAGAACTCGCGGGCCTCGTCGTGCGCCCGCGGATCGCTGCGGAAGCCGCTGCCGGCCAGCAGTTGCCCGCCGGCCAGGAGGAAGTCGCCCTCGCCCTCGTTGATGTACTCGGCCTGGTGGACCTCGGCCCAGCCGTCGGCGCGGAACCAGTCGAGGTAGGCGGCGGACTCGTCGACGCGCTGTGGGTGGCGGAACCGGGCCACCAGCACCCGGCCGTCCACGACGGTGGCGCCGTTCGCGGAGAACACCATGTCGGGCAGTCCGGGCACCGGTTCGATCAGCGCCACCTCGTGCCCGAGTGCGACGTAGGCGTCGTGCAGGCGCTTCCACTGGGCCAGACCGGTGTCCGCCGACGTGGGCACACTCGGGTCCATCCACGGATTGATCGAATAGGTGACGTCGAAGTAGGTCGGCCGGCACATCAGATAGCGGCGCGGTCCAACCGTTCGGTTGTCCTGTGTGGGTCGTTCGGTCTCTGGCTGGGGCACGTTGATTCCCTTTTTCTCCGTGATTGTGTCCGGGGGATGAAATCAATGCCGAATTCGGCGGTGTGCGACACCGGAGGAAAACACGGTGTGCGCCCGATGATGCGGGCATACCGGAAAAGAGCGGGATTGCCGCCGATCGAAACTAGCACGAGGTTCGACCGATATCCGTCCCGTTGACAGGACAGCCACCGTTTCGGTCGCCGCGGCACCGTGAAGGGCTCCACGACGGATCGCACCGGAGACCGACAATCGCGCATTCCGGCGGACTCGCGGCCGTATTCCCCACCGAAGCGAGCGTCGCAGCCCCGAAGCGGTGCGGGCGGGGTCCCGGGCCGGAGGGTCACGCGGGGGCACACCCGGAGCCGAGCCGGCACGGGCGGGTCGATCGGGTCGCCGAACCCCGCCCGGTGCCACCGCCGGCCCCGGGGCCGGGCCGACCCCCCGGGTGCGCCGGATCGGCCCCTGGACGACCGAGTCGAACGCCTACACGACCGAGCCTGCGCTCACGCCCGCGCTCGTGGCCGAACCCGGGTCCGCACCCACATCCGCACCCCGGACCACGCCTCACGACTCCCGCGCCCGCTCCCGCGCGCGACACGTCGCATACCCCGGCGGCTCCTTCGAGGCCGTTCCGGCACTTCTTCTCGTCCGGTCGCACCCCGCTGCGACCCCGCCACCCCGCGTGTTCGCCGGCCGGATCGCGCCGCCGGTGCGGCGCCGATCGAGGCTTCGACCTGGTGTTCGAAAAAACCATCCGGGTGGTGATCGGATGTCTCGGGTCGCGTCCCATCGTGAATATCTGCGGGTAGTGCGTTAGGAAGGCGTCAATACGCATGAGTAGCCGAGTGGGGAGCGGTTCATTTCGTCTATAGTGACCGCCCCGCGAGAGTGGTCGAAGTGAACGATCGAGTACGCCGGATCCGGACCTGCGGCCAACCGATTGCCTTTCCTATGGGTTGGGTTGCGGGACGATCCGGTTGGTCGATTCATTTCCGCCGTCGGCAAAATGTCGATGAACACCAACCAAACAGTTGCGTAGCCAGTCGGTCGCGAAGTGTTGGTGGTTGGTTCCTTGATTTCCGGGACCTGCTGAGATCTACTCGGGTAGGCCCGAAGAGCACCACTCTGAATGTGGATCTTCGGGAGTCGGCGGGGGTGTGCCGCCGACAGCCGCAACGCCAACGGGGATCTGTAAAGAGGCGAACGGGGCAAACCGTTGATGCACGCATTCGTACACATGTCGACCATGTCCGGCCCTGACACCGCGCCCTCTGCGTGGTGTAGCCGCATGCTCCCGGAAGTCGTGCCGCCGATCACCCGGGTGGGGGTGATCCGTAGGCGACCGGCGACACCGGAGCCCGCGGCGGGGCCGATGGTCCGCTGAATGCAGATCGGATATCGGGCACACCCCGTAGCAGAACTCCCTGGGGCAACGCACTGCGCAAACAGCGGTTATGGCCTGCGCATTATTTGCTTGTTCGAGCATGCACGCACATGGAGGCATGGTGGCGAACCAGACGAGAGTTCACGAACGCGAGAGAGAGGCCCAGTTGCACTCGGGGCCGGGAGTGGTCGCCCGCCCGCGAAGAGCTGTCAGGGAACATCCGCCGCATTGCGGACGATTGCTCACCACAAAGGTGGGTCTGCAAATCCCGGCCGACATGACCTTCGAGGATTGGGAGCAAGCCGGGCGTAAGCTCTCGGGAATCCTTGATTCCTCGTCGTGGTGGCTCGGCGACTGGTTGGTATACGGAAAAGATCACTATACCGACCTGTATCAGCGAGGGATACGCGCAGCGGGGTTAAGCTACCAGACGCTCCGGAATTATGCGTGGGTCTCCAGGAGGTTCGACTTCGATCGTCGGCGATCCGCGCTCAGTTTCCAGCATCATGCCGAGCTGGCCTCGTTGCCGCTCGGTGAACAGGAGCTGTGGCTGGATCGCGCGGAGCAGATGAAGTGGACCACCAAGCAGCTGCGCAACGCTATCCGCGACGCGCGAGCGGACGAGGGGCGCGACGGCCGGCAGATCGAGGCGACCCGTCGTCTCGCGGTGCCCGGTGATCGTATCCAGTGGTGGCACAAGGCCGCCGAACACTCCGGGATCGACTTCGAGCAATGGGTGCTCGCGACCCTCGACCACGCCGCCGAACGGGTGCTCGAGGACGCCATCGAGGTCGCGTTGGAGGACGTACAGGAGGGTGTGCCGCAGGAGGCCGGCGTCGGCGTCTGACGGATCCGGACGCAGGTCGGCGCGCGGGGCGGGCGGGGGCGGCCCGAAGCCCGGTACGCCCCGCCCGACTTCCCGCTCCGGTGGGCCGAGGGGCCCGTGCTCCGGGTCGAGCACGGGCCCCGTCGGCAGGTCGGGCCACGGTCAGGGCAGGCGGCTCATCAACTCGGCCGTGGCGCGATGCCGCGTGCACCCGCGCTCGTCGAACGAGCGCTGCACCCGGTCCCGCACCTCGCCGGGTTGTTCCTGGCTGAGCTTGAACATGCCGTCGGCCCGGGTCACCCGGATCCGGAAGGCGCCCACGCCGGCCACGATGCTGCGGAAGTACTCGACCGATTCGGTCATGTCCCATCCGGTGCCGTGCTCGCTCTCGAAGGCCCGGACGGTGGACTTCACCACGCCCAGCGTCTCGTCCAGTGAGTCGATCTTCTCCACCGTGCCGCGCAGATGAACCGAGGTGAAGTTCCAGGTCGGCGCGGCCGGCGTGATCTCGTACACGGTCGGCGAGACGTACGCGTGCGGTCCGGTGAAGGTGAGCAGCACGGTGCAGCCGTCGGTCAGCGCCCGCCAATGCGGATTCGCCCGGTTCATGTGTCCGAGCAACGTGACACCGACCAGGTCGTCGCTCCATTCGGTGTGCCGCTCGGGATCGAGGATCACCGGCAGGTGTGTGGCGAAAGGCCCGTCCTCGGGGCTGCCGTTCAGTGCCACGAGCGCCAACGGATTACTGCGGATCAGCTCGACCATCCACGAACCGTCCGGTTCGCGATACTGCCCGGGAACGAACATCCGGAACTCACCCTTTCGGTGACCTGGTGCAGGGCGCGGCTCCACGACGACGGAGCCGGAGTCCTTGGTATGGATACGATCGGGGTGCCGCCGCGGCGGGGGTGTTGTCCCGTCGGCAGGACGGCGTACTCCGCTGCATTGCGACCGAGCCCTTGAAAGGTGTGCTCGGCCCCTCTAAGTTGAAGCTGCGGTGCTTCCCGGCGCAATACCGAATGCGTTTCTCCCGGTTCTCCGGTCGAGAGATGCGGGAACAGCCGACAACGCTCGACGAAGTTTTCCGCTGAATTCCAGGACGCCCGACCAGGGTCCCTTCCCGGTTTCCGTGACCGACCCGTCGAAGTTACCGAAGCCCCTGTCGCCGCCACGCTAGCGAGAGAGTATTCTATGGGTACTTTTGCACATCAAATCTACGACGTGGCGGGCATTGGATTCGGGCCCTCCAATCTGTCCCTGGCCATCGCCCTGGAGGAGTACGGGGGTGCCGGTGGAGACGGATCCCCGGACGGACCCGGGGCGATATTCTTCGAGCGGCAGCGTGCGTTCGGCTGGCATCGCAATATGTTGCTGCCGACCGCGACCATGCAGATCTCGTTCATGAAGGACCTGGCCACGTTCCGGAATCCGGCGTCCCGGTTCAGCTTCGTGTCCTATCTGCACGAGGTGGGCCGGCTCACGCAGTTCGTCAACAACCAGGACTTCTTCCCGACCCGCCAGGAGTTCCACCAGTACCTGGAGTGGGCGCAGGCGAGCTTCACCGACCGGGTGCACTACGGCTCGGAGGTGACCGCGATCCGCCTGCCGGCGGGCGTCGATCCGGCCTCGGCCGAGCATCTGCGCCTGGAGATCCGCGACGGCTCCGGGACCCGCACCGTCGACGCGCGCAACGTGGCCATCTCCACCGGCCTGGTACCGCGTCTGCCCGACGGCATCCAGGCCGACGAACGGGTCTGGCACAGCTCGGAGTTCCTGGACAAGTACGGCCGGACCGACCCGACCGGGCTGCGCACCGTGGCGGTGGTCGGCGCGGGCCAGAGCGCGGCCGAGATCACCCGGTTCCTCTACGACGAACTCCCGCATGCCCGGGTCTACTCGATCATCCCGTCGTACGGCTACTGCGTGGCCGACGACACCCCGTTCGCGAACCAGGTGTTCGACCCGAACGCGGTCGACGCGTACTACTTCGGGACCGACCGCACCCGCGAGGCGTTCTGGCAGTACCACCGAAACACCAACTATTCGGTGGTCGACGCCGAGGTGATCCGCGACCTGTACCGGCGCTCGTACGACGAGGAGGTGCGCGGGGCCGAGCGGTTGCACTTCCTCAACCTGACCCGGGTCGACGAGGTCAAGCGGGCGGGCGACGAGACGCGGGTGTCACTGCTGTCGCTGCTCGACGACGAGTCGCCCGAACTGGACGTGGACGCGATCGTGTTCGCCACCGGCTACGAGGCGATGGAACCGAGCCGCCTGCTGGGCGAGTTGGATCGGTACTGCCTGCGCGACGAGACCGGCCGGCATCGGGTGGGCCGCGACTACCGACTGGTCACCTCGCCCGAACTGCGCTGCGGTATCTATCTCCAGGGCGGTACGGAGCACACCCACGGGCTGACCTCCTCGCTCCTGTCCAATCTCGCCATCCGCAGCGGCGAGATCGCCGAGTCGATCCTCGGCCGCCGTCCGGCGGAGGCCCTGCACGGCTGACGTCACCGACCCGAGCCGCTACTTCCCCGCGGGCAGGCGATCCACGACCTCGCCCGCGGGGGGTGCGGCGGGCACGCACGAGCGTTCGCTGCGGGTGATCCTCGCATTCTGCGGACGGGTGCCCTCGGAGCGGATGACGACGGGATACGGCTTGCCGTACGCCCGCACATAGACCGTGCGCGACCGCCGCCGACCCTGCGCGTCCCCCTCCCCGTCGACCCGGGTGAGGGGGATCAGCGTACGGCCGTCGATGGTGACCGGTTCGCCCTTGGTGTAGCCGTCGGCGCCGGGTGCGAAGACCACGCCGACCGTGTCCAGGGGATTGGTCGGATCGTACGCGAGCATCGCGTAACGATCGGCGTACTTGCGCCTGTTCGCGGCGGTGTCGGGCAGGCTCGTGCCGGCCCACTCCCAGAACTCGGCGCCGGCCTTGAGGTAGGACTTCCCGCCGACCACGATCGCCTCGCCCGGGCGCCCGTTGATCTCGAACGTGCCCCGGTAGTCCCGGCCTTCGCGCACACACAGGTCGAAGTCGACGCGCCTGGTGGAGGTGAGCACCTGGTCGCCGATGATGCGGATGTCGTCGGCACCGCGGACCAGACTCGCCGACTCGCGGACCAGGTCCCGCGCGTCCCGGTCGACGTTGGACTCCAGCGCGCCACCGACACCGGCGCAGCCGGCGAGCGTGGCGCAGCAGAGGGCGACCGCCATGGCGATCACGGCCATTCGGGATGTGTACACGACGTTCCTTGCCTGCGAACCCGGGAATCCGACGGGTAAGTATCGCGGGTCGGATCCCGTCGGGCGCGGGCGGCCCGTCCGCATCGTGAATCGCCGCGCGCACGCGAGTCCGTGCGGTGTCGCGGGGGTCAGGGTTTGATGCCGACGGCGCCGTAGCCCCAGACGTTCTCGACCTCGTCCAGCGGGTGTTCGGGCTCCCCGTCCGGGTTCCAGTGGGTGCGCAATCCGGGTTCGACCAGGTCGAATCCGGCGAACATGGCGCGGATCTCGTCGTAGGGGCGCATGGTCATCTCGGCGGAGGCGTTCTTCCAGCCCTCGGCGCCCTTGCGGCCCTGGTTCGGGTTGGCGTCGAAGGAGGCGTGCGAGAGCAGCAGCATGCTTTTGGAGGGCAGCGCGTCGCGGAGTCGGGCGACGATGTCGTGCGGTTTCTCGTCGTCCCGGATGAAGTGCAGGATCGCCACCAGCATCAGCGCCACCGGCCGGTCGAAGTCGATGACCTCCAGCACCTCCGGCGCGGACAGGATGTCCTCGGGCGCGCGCAGGTCGGCCTGGGTGAACGTGGTCCGGCCCGGATCCGCGTCGGTCATCAGCGCCCGGCCGTGCACGAGCACGATCGGGTCGTTGTCCACGTATGCCACCCGGGCGTCCGGGGCGATCTCGTGGGCCACTTCGTGGGTGTTGCCCGAGGTGGGGATCCCGGTGCCGATGTCCAGGAACTGGCGGATGCCCCGGCGGGCCGCGTAGCGCACGGCGCGGCGCAGGAAGAGCCGGTTGAGCCGGAGGCTGACCGCCAGGTCGGGGATCGCCGCGACTATGGTGTCGGCGGTGGCCCGATCGACCGCGAAATTGTTCTTGCCGCCGAGAAGATAGTCGTAGATCCGGGCGGTATGCGGAACGGTCGTGTCGATCCGGGTGGGCAGCCTGCTCTCGATCTCGTCGAGTCGCGGCAACCGCCAAGCGTTCTCGTCGCCTTCGCCCGCGTGCCCCGCCGATATGGATGTCACGCCGCCTGCCTCCGCACCACAGATTCCGTACGTGCGCCGAGCGTACCGGGGACGGTCGCGGTTCGGGTCGGCAAGCAACCGCTGTCGAGGAATCGGGACATGCCCGAGGCCGGTCGGCAACCGACCGGTGTGCCGGGTGAATACGACCGTGCCGGCGGTCGGCCCCCGTGGCGCGGACCGCCGGCACCGGTGCCTACCGGCACTACGCCGGGGTGCCCTCGTCGACCCAGCGGGCGAAGACGTCCACCCGGTCGGCGGGCCAGGCGCCGTCGCAGGGCATGCTGCCCTGGCGCAGCCGGGCCAGGATCGCCTGCGCGTGCGCGCTGACGTCGTCGTGCGACCACAGGTCGAACATGAAGCTCATCGACTTGCGGTCCATCTCCCGGAACAGCGGCTTGATGTGCTCGGCGAAGCCGAGCGGTTGGTCCTCGGTCGGCAGGGGCATCTCGGTCGTCTCCTCGGTCGCGACGGGGGCCAGTGCGGAGACCCGGGCGCCGGGGGTGGCGCCGCAGACCCACCACCAGCGGGGCACGGGCATGTGGGCCGGCGGTCGGGCGCCGGGCTGGGAGTTCTCCACCGCGATGCGCGAGCCCCACTCGACGTAGGCGACGAACGCGGCGCGGAACTCGGCGTCGGTGGGCAGCCCCGCGTCGTTGGCGGCCCGGCCGATCAACTGGGTCCAGCGGGTGCGCCATTCCTCGGTCAGCGCCTTGCCGGCGTGCTCGCCCACCATGTGGTCGTAGCCGCCGTACCGCTCGGTGTACAGCTTGGGGCCGCCGAAGGTCTCGACCAGCCAGGCCGCCACCCGCTCGGGGTGGTCGGGTGCCATCCGGGCGAACAGCGGGCCGAGCAGCGGGTCCTGCGGTACGTACTTGTCGTAGAAGATGTGCGTCATGCGGGTCAGCGCGGGCAGTCCGCCGGCCCATTCGTAGAGCGTGGGCTCCTCGGAGCGCGGCGGGTCGGCGAAGTTCACGTACCAGTGCATGCCGCTGCAGAACGGCTTGTTCTGCGAATGGCCGCACCGGCACAGGCTGTAGTGCTCGGTCGGGGCGCCCGGACCGCGCGGTTCCGGTTCGCCGTCGGCGCCGACCAGCGGAATCGAGCCGGTCACCCGGTACGGGCCGTCCTGCGAGACCTCGATAGCGGGGTCGCGCGGTTGCGGCGGCGGGGACTGTCCGTCGATCAGGTAGTCGAGCGCGCCGGACGGGCAGGCCCGCACGGTGCGCACGATCTCGTCCATGCGGTCGCCGGAGGGCGCCACGAACGGCTCCTCCTTCTGCCGGAAGACCGTGGAGAGCCGATCGGTGCACAGGCCCGAGTGCGCGCAGATGCCGCGGTTGTCGGTGACCGCGACGGGCGCGCCGGGGTACGTCCGCCGCTCGTCGGGCACCCGGCCGGGGTCCTTGGCACCGGTGAACCCGTTCCGGGCGTGGCTGCCGTCGCACAGCGGTTTGGTGGTCGACTCGCCGCACCGGCACAGCGCGGTCTGCGGCAGTACCGGGATCGGCTCGCCGAGCCGGTCGGTGACGCGCGTGGCATTGGTGACCAGGTACGGGCCGTTGGGCGCGACCAGGATCCGGGCCGGCAGGCCGGCCTGGAGGGCGGCGAACTCCTCGACCAGCGCGGCCCGATCGGCCTCGTCGGCGAACAGCCAGGCCAGGTGTTGCAGCGCGGCGGCGGCCTCCTGCACGCCGAGCGGCGGCTCGGGGTCGACCTCGGCGCGCAGCCGGGTGACGTCCGCGGCGAGGGCGCGTACGAGGCCGGCCGGATCCGTGTCGGCGGCCGTCGGGTCGATCGGCTCCGGCTCGACGGCGCTCCCGCCGACCTCGGCCAGTGCCTCGGCGAGCGGTCGGATCACCGTGTCCCGCAGCGGCTCGCCCGCGTCGGCGTCGGTCATCCGTCGGGTGAGCGCGTGGTCGAGGGTGTGCGCCCGGGTCAGCAGCGCCCGCACCCGGCTCGGGATCGGTGCGCCGGTCACGGGGTTCCGCCGGTGGAGCGGCCCGGCGGGATGATGGGACGGTTGAACACGATGATCACGCTCGCTACCCCTGTTTCTCGGTGCGTTGCCGATCAATACAATACAGGAGTGTATTGGAATGGAAAGTGCCAGTCGCGGTGCCGGTCGGGCGCGGGACAGCGCGATCGACGCCCGCATCCTGGCCGTCGCGGGACAACATCTGGCCCGGGACGGATACGCCGCGATGTCGCTCGCGGCGGTCGCCCAGGAGGCCGGCACGACCCGCCAGGCGCTGTATCGACGCTGGCCCGGCAAGGCCGAGTTGGCCGCGGCGGTGGTGACCGCGCTCGCCGAGGAGGAGCACGACGTCGGCGCCGCCGAGCCGTTCGGCACGCTGGTGGCCGAACTCGCCGACTTCCAGCGCGGCGTCGGCAAACCCGGCCGGATGTCCCTGGTCGGCACGATGCTCCAGGACACCACCGACCCCGAACTGCGCGCCCGCTACCGCTCCCGGGTGATCGCCCCCCGCCGTGCGCGCCTGCTCGCCGCGCTGGAAGCGGCCCGCCGCCAGGGCCAACTCGCCCCCGACGCCGACCTGGAGGTCGCCCTCACGATGTGCACCGGTTCCTGGTACGGCCGCGAACTGGCCGGTGCGCCGGTTCCGACGAACTGGCCGTATCGCACCGCGGCGCTGCTCTGGCGCGCCCTCGGCGGCACGGTCCCACCGGCGGACCCCGACGCGCCGTAGCGGATCGGCCCGCTCACGTCGCCGGGTCGAACGGTCGGCAACCGGCATCCGGTTCGGCCGCGAGCCACGCGGACCGGGGCCGGGCCACAACCCGGTCCCGCAGCCGAGCGGCGTCGGCGGCGAAGGCCCGGGCCGCGGCCGGGGGCGTGTCGTACTCGCCGGACCACTCGGCCTCGGGATGACCGCCGCAGTCCGCCGGCGGCGGGCACGCGCGGCCGATCTCGACCTCGCTCACCCAGGGTGGTCCCCAGCGCAGGTCGAAGGCGCAGCGCCGGGGGAAGTACAGCGCGGCCAGAAAGCTCCGGCCGTTGGGGAGTTCGAGCCGGCCCTGCACACTCGCGCAGTGGATCCCGTCGAAGTGTTGGCCGACGTAGTGCACCGAGCCGGGGACGCCGAGGTGTGCGCCCGTCTCGCGCAGCCGGGCGTCGGCCTCGGCGAGCCCGGCGCGGACGCCGGCCGCCTCGTCTCCGGCGACGGAGGGGAAGACCCAGGCGGGGTCGCCGAGTTCGAGGGGCGTGGGGACGAAGTGCAGGCCGGATGGGGCGTCTTCGGGATCGGTGGTCATGCGCTGCCGAACCGGTACCGGGCCGGTGCGGCCGCGGGGAACTCGATCTCGGGAATCGCGGTCACCGACCGAGCGTGTCGGGCGCGCGCACCTTCGGGCAAGCCGATTCGCGCGGTCGGGCTCGGGGCGGACCGGAGCCGCCGCCGGCGCGGTCAGGCGTGCGGGGCCTCCATCGCCGGGCGCAGCCGGCCCAGCAGGCCGTACAGCGCGGCGCGCTCGTCGAGGGTGAGCGCGTCGAGCGCGGCGCGCGTGGTGTGCATCTCGGCCCGGATCCGGCGGATCGTCTCGTGCCCCTCCTCGGTCGCCGCCACGTTCTTGACCCGCCGGTCGGCGGGGTCGGCCTCGCGGCGGACCAGGCCGCGCGATTCGAGCCGGTCCACGATGCCGGTGACGTTGGAGGCGTCGCACACCAGCCGATCGGCCAGCCCGCGCATCGGCAGCGGGCGACGCAGCAGGGACAGCGTCTTGGCCTGCACGGAGGTGAGCCCGTGCCGGCTGACCACCGCGGCGAAGTCGTGGAAGTACGCGGTACCCACGGCGGCCATGGCGTCCATGATCTCGGCGGTGCTCGGCTCAGGGGTGGTCGGCTCAGGACTGCTCATGACGCCAAGACTGCTCATGACCCCAAGGTAGTGCAAAAAGGTTGAGGACTTCAACCATTGAACTTGACGTAGCAATTTCCGGGTGTCTACGGTCGGTCTCGTCCTATTGCTTGAAGACTTCAACCATCGAGGTCGACAAGCTTCTTGCTCGTAGAAAGAACACCCGTGACCCCCACCCCGCCCGACACGCGACGATCCGGTGGACCGCTGATCCTCGCCCTCGGCCTGGCCGCCATGGTCGTCGCGATGGCGCAGACCCAGGTCATCCCGATCCTGGGGCTGCTCCAGCAGGAACTGGACACCACGCCCGCCGGAGTCGGCTGGGTGACCACCGCGACGCTGCTGTCGGCGGCGGTGTTCACGCCGCTGCTCGGCCGCTTCGGCGACCAGCACGGCAAACGGCCGACCCTGATCGGCGTACTGATCGTGATGATCGCGGGCTCGGTGCTCGCGGCCGTGACGTCCTCGCTGCCGCTGCTGATCGTCGGCCGGGTGCTCCAGGGCGCGGCGACCGCGATCTTCCCGCTCGCGTTGTCGATCATCCGCGAGGAGGTGCCGGTCGAGAAGCTGCCCGGCGCGATGGCGCTGATCAGCGGCACGCTCGCGTTCGGCAGCGGTCTGTCCCTGGTGGCCACCGGGCTGCTCACGCGCGGTGACGACCCGAACTACCACCTGGTGTTCTGGTTCTCCGGGATCCTGTCCGTCGTGGCCCTGGTCGCGGTGCTGATCCGGGTGCCGGCGAGCCGGGTCAAGGCCGGCGGCCGGATCGACCTGCTGGGCGCGGCCACCCTCGGCCTGTTCCTGGTCCTGCTGCTCCTGGGCATCTCGCAGGGCCACGAGTGGGGCTGGGCGTCCGGCCGCACCGTCGGCTCCTTCGTCGGCGCGGTGGTGACGGCCTTCGTGTGGGTCCGGGTCGAGCGCCGGGTCGCCGACCCGCTGGTGGACCTGCGGATGTTCGTGCACCGCCCGGTCCTGCTGACCAACCTGGCCGGTCTGTTCGTCGGCTTCGCCGCGTTCAGCCAGTTCATCGGCATCTCCTACCTGGTCCAGATGCCCGAGCGGGTGGCCGGATACGGCTTCGGCGCCTCGGTGTTGCGGGCCTCGGTGGAATACCTGCTCCCGGGCGCGCTGATCTCGCTGCTCGCGGCACCCCTGGGCGGTCTGCTCGTGGGCCGGATCGGTGCCCGGGCCACGCTCGCGATCGGCTCGGCCGTGGGGGTGGCCGGCTTCGCCTGGCTCGCCTTCGGGCACGGCGCGTCCGCGTCGGTGATCCTCGCGGGCATGCTCACCGGTATCGCCATCTCGTTCGGCTACGCGGCGATGCCCGCGCTGATCGTGGCCGGCGTACCGCACCACCAGACCGGCATCGCGAATGGGATCAACTCCATCTCGCGCAGCGTCGGCAGCTCGATCGCCAGCGCGGTGATCACCTCGCTGCTCGCGTCCAAGTCGGTCGAGGGCCTGCCCCCGGGCCTGCCGCCGATTCCGGCGGAGAGCCGGTTCACGCTCAGCTTCGTGATCGCCGGCGTGATGTTGGTCCTGGTCGTCGGGGTGGCGTTGCTCGGCCTACAGCGGGTACCCGCCAGGGCCGAAGCCGTCGCCGTGCCCCACCCGCGGGCCCAGGAGTCCGTGGACGCCTGACCGACCGCGCCCGTCCCCTCCGCCCGTCCGTCCCACCTCAGAAAGGCCACCCGAGATGACCCCCACCACCAGCCGCGAATGGCACATCCTCGCCCGCCCGAAGGGCTGGCCGAAGGAGGAGGACTTCGCCCTGCGCGAGGTCGAGATCCCGGAGCTCGCGGACGGGCAGATCCTGGTCCGCAACCTGTTCCTGTCCGTCGACCCGGCGATGCGCGGCCGGATGAACGACGTCAAGTCGTACACCCCGCCGTTCGCGCTGAACGAGCCCATGGAGGGCGGCGCGGTGGGCCGGGTCGTCGCTTCCCGGTCGGACGCCTTCGCGGTCGGCGACCACGTGCAGCACTGGCTCGGGTGGCGCGAGTACTCGGTGGTCGAGGGCCGCGGGGCCGGGGCGGTCAAGGTCGACCCCGACCTCGCCCCGCTGTCCGCCTACCTCGGTGTGCTGGGCATGCCCGGCCTGACCGCCTGGGTGGGGCTGCTCGACATCGCGTCCTTCCGCGAGGGCGACGCGGTGTTCGTCTCCGGCGCGGCCGGCGCGGTGGGCAGCCAGGTCGGCCAGATCGCCCGGCTCAAGGGCGCTTCGCGGGTGATCGGCAGCGCGGGCTCGGCGGACAAGGTCGCCCTGCTCCAGGACGAGTACGGCTTCGACGCGGCGTTCAACTACAAGGACGGGCCGGTCGCCGAGCAGCTGGCCGAGGCCGCGCCCGAGGGCATCGACGTCTACTTCGACAACGTCGGCGGTGAACACCTCGAGGCCGCGATCGGCGCGCTGCACACGCACGGCCGGGTCGCGCTGTGCGGCGCGATCGCGCAGTACAACGCCACCGAGCCGACGCCCGCGCCGCGCAACCTCGCGCTGTCGATCGGCAAGCGGCTGCGGTTGCAGGGCTTCATCGTGATCGACTCCTTCGGCCGGCGCGACGAGTTCCTGGCCGAGGTCGGCGGCTGGCTTCGGAGCGGCGAACTCAAGTATCGCGAGACGGTGGTCGAGGGGATCGAGAACAACCTGTCCGCGCTGCTCGGCATGCTGCGCGGGGAGAACACCGGGAAGATGGTCGTCGCGCTGCCGGAGTGAGCCGCCGGAGTGAGACGCCGGAGTGAGCGGGCGGGAGCCGGCGGCCGAGGCGACCGGCCGCGGTGATCGAATGCAGAAGTGCCGAAGGGCCGCGCGTGGGGGTGGACGCGCGGCCCTTCGGGGTGGTGCGGGCCGGTGACTCACCCTCGGGGGAGGGGAGTTCGACTCAGCCCAGGAACAGGTAGTCCGCCTGGTACGGCACTTCCGCCGTCGGCCGGGTGGCCGGGTCGCACGAGCCCGTCGGCGCCACGCCGCCCCGGGTGTTCAGCCGCAGTACCTGCGTGGTCGCGGACAGCAGCGCGTCCGGCTTCCCGGTCTGGGTCGCGTTCAGCACCAGCTCGGGGATGTTGCCGTCGCCGTTGGGCAGTTTGCTCGCCACCGCGCCGGTGACCGAGCTGCCGTCGGGGGCGACCCACTGCGGCGGGCCCGCCGTCGGGGTCACGAACGTGTGCTTGAGGTCGCCCTGGAGCTTGGCGGCGACGTCGAGCTGGGTGAACGCGGTGCCGCCGTCCTTGGCCGTGCACTGGTAGATCTGCTTGCCCGCGACCACCGACAGGTTCAGCGCCGGCGACTTCGGGGTGACCTTGCGGGAAAGCTGCCCGCGCACGGCGCCGCCCGGGAACTCGCCCGTGTGCAGGTTGGTGTAGTAGTTCGCCGGCGTCGCGTTGATCCGCTCCACCAGCGCCGGGTCGATGCCCTCGACGGTGCCGGCCAGTCCGGTCACCGACTGCGGCAGGCCGGCCTTCGCGTCGAACAGCGGCGCGACCACGTCGCCGTTGGCCCCGGCCGCCGCCCGGTGCAGGTGGCCGAGCGTGGGCGGGGCGATGCCGGTCCAGCTGAACGACCAGTCGACGCAGTTGCCCCACGGGCGGATCGAGGTGTCGGCCCGACCGTCCGGGTCGGCGGTCTTCTTGCCCTCGGCGTTCGGCACCTCCTGCTTGCCGGTCGCCTCGGCGGGCAGCGTGCCGGTCTTGAGCACACTGTTCACGTCGGCCGCTCGGGCGAGCTTGACCAACTGCCCGCGTACCGCGCCGCCGGGGAACTCGCCGGTGTGCACGTTGAAGTACACGCTCGCCGGGTCGCTCTTGATCCGGTCGAGCAGCGCCGCGTCGGTGACCTTGACGGCGCCGGTGACCGCGGTCGCCGAGTCGGGCAGCGGCGAGGCGAAGAAGGGCACCTTGACCTCGCCGTTCTGCCCCTTGCCGCCCAGGTGCAGGTGTGCCGCGGTGGGCGCGCCGATGCCCTCCCAGCGGATGCCGAAGCTCACCTGGTCGCCCTTGACCCGGACCAGCGCGGTGCCCTTGCCGTCGGGGTCGCCGACCCGCGCGTTGCCGCCGGGGACCTCGTTGGCCCCGGTCAGGCCCGCTGCGAAGAACGTCTCCTCGCCGGTCGCGGGCTCGGCGGCGCCGGTCGTGGTCGGGTCGGAGGCCGGCACGGCGCCGCCGTGTTCGGCGCCGTGGACCGTACCGGGATCGTTGGCGCCCTTGGCCGCGGCGGCCGGATCGGGGCGCGTGGCACCGGACTTGGTGTCCGAGGACGAGCAGCCGGCGACGGCGAACACGAGACCGGCGGCGAGGGCGAGTGCGGGCAGCGGATACCTGCGTGCGGACATGACGAGTCTCCCCGAAGACTGGGTGGGATGGATGCGTGCCGGGTGAGCGGCGCCGACGGGCGTCGGCGCCTACTGCTCGGGTCGATCAGTAGCCGTAGCCGCCACCGCTCGTGGTCGGCGCCTTGCTCGTCTGCGGTGCGCCGGTCGCGCCCGCGCCCGCCTTCTTGCCGTCGGGGGTCACCGCGAACCAAGTCCCGTTCACACCCTGGCCCTTGGTGTCGCCGGGCTGAGTGTCGGGCGCGAAGCGGTACACCGGCCAGCCGGCGATGGTGACCTGGGTGCTGCCGTCGCTGCGGGTGACGCTGCCGACGGCGGACTGGTCGACGCCGGTCACGGTGACGCCGCCGGTGGTGGTCACCGGGGGCCACTGGGTGGCGCAGGCGCCGTCGCAGTTCGACTTGGACGGCTTGGCGGTGTCCTTGTCGAAGCGGTACAGGGTGAATCCGTTGCCGTCGGTCACGATCGGGCCGAGCTTGGCATCGGTGCCCGCTTTCAGGACGGCCTTGCCCACCCCGCCGTTCGCGGCCCCACCGGGTGTGCCGGGCGCGCTCGGCGCGGACTGCGCCGGCTGTGTGGCGGCCGGCGGGGTGGTGCCGGTGGATGTGTCGCTCTTCGAGTTGTCGCCACAGGCGGACAGACCGAGCCCGAGCGCACCGGCGATGGCGACCGCGGCGAAGCCGCGCGTGCTGAAGACAGACATGGTGAACCCCCGGAAAAGATCGATGAATGAGTCGAACTGCCCTACGGGGAAAGGTTGTTGGTTCCGATCCCGGGCGGGTCGACCGGTGCGCTGCCGGTCGGTGGTGCGTCGACATCCAGCAGTACGGGGGAGGGGTCGAAGAAGGTTCAACGGTCGGGAGAGTTTTTTCGACGAATTCCGACCGGACCGGAAACGGCCCCGGCGGGAATCCTCGCCGGGGCCGAAAAGCGCAGGTCGGCGGCCTACCAGGCAGCCGGCGCGTAGTCCTTGAGGAAGCAGCCGTACAGGTCCTCGCCGGCCTCGCCGCGCACGATCGGGTCGTAGACCCGGGCCGCGCCGTCGACCAGGTCGAGCGGTGCGTGGAAGCCCTCGTCGGCCAGGCGCATCTTCTGCGGGTGCGGGCGCTCGTCGGTGATCCAGCCGGTGTCCACGGCGGTCATCAGGATGCCGTCGGACAACATCTCCTCGGCGCTGGTGCGGGTGAGCATGTTCAACGCGGCCTTGGCCATGTTGGTGTGCGGGTGGCCGGGGCCCTTGTAGCCGCGGCTGAACTGGCCCTCCATCGCGGACACGTTGACCACGTACTTCCGCCGCGCCTTGGCCGCCGCCATCGCCGGACGCAGCCGGCTGACCAGGACGAACGGCGCGGTCACGTTGCAGAGTTGCACTTCGAGCAGCTCGACCGGGTCCACCTCGTGCACCCGCTGCACCCAGCTGTTGACCGGGTCCAGGTCGGGGACCAGGCCGCCCGCGTCGATCGCCGTGCCGGTCTCGATCCGGGCGGGCGAGGCCGAGCCGCTGGTCAGCGCGAGCGCGGTGAGCGCCTGCGGGGTCAGCGCCTGGTCGTCGCCGCGGGACTGGCCGGGCAGCAGCACGTGGCCGCTGCCCCCGACGTGGCCGAACGACACCATCTCCGGCAACTCGCCGGCGGGCAGCGGCGCGGCCTCGGCGGCGGCCAGGGCCGCGTACGCCTGCGGGGTCCGGCGTACCGTCTGCGCGGCGTTGTTGATCAGGATGTCCAGCGGCCCCGCCTCGGCCACCGAATCGGCCAGCGCGACCACCTGGGCCGGGTCGCGTAGGTCTATCCCGGCGATCTTGAGCCGGTGCAGCCAGTCGGCGCTGTCCGGCATCGCGGCGAAGCGGCGGATCGCGTCGTTGGGGAAGCGGGTGGTGATCGTGGTGTGCGCGCCGTCGCGCAGCAGGCGCAGCGCGATGTACATGCCGATCTTGGCCCGGCCGCCGGTGAGCAGCGCACGGCGGCCGGTCAGGTCGGTGCGCTGGTCGCGGCGGGCCCGGTTGAACGCGGCGCACTCCGGACACAGCTGGTGGTAGAACGCGTCCACCTCGCGGTAGCGCCGCTTGCAGATGTAGCAGGCCCGCGCGCGCTTCAGGACACCGGCGATCTCGGTGGTGGTGGCCGTGGTCAGCGCGATCCCCAGCGTCTCGTCGTCGATCCGGCCCGGCGCGCCGGTCGCCGTCGCGGCGGTGACCGCCTCGTCGTTGGCGAGCACCCGGTCCCGGCGCTCCTTGCGGCGGCGCTCCTTGACGCTCTTGTAGATCGCGGCCGTGGCCCGACGGATCCGCACCGCGTCCGGGTGCTCGACGTCGAGGTCCTCCACTTCGGCGAGCACGCTCAGGCACAACTCCATACGCGCGGGGTCGATCCCCTCCGCCACGCCCGTGTCCGCCTGAATCTCGCTACTCGCTGTCATCGCCGTTGCCGTTTCCTGTGCTCGCCGGTGCCACAAAACCCCGGCGGAACTCTACGTCGTGCCGACACGTGGGCCAATTTTCATCCGGTCAGGTGGTCGGGCAGTCGGTACGGAAGCGGTGGTCGGTGCGGGCGGGCTCGTCGGCCTTGCGGCTTCGCCTCGGTGTCAGGCGCCCTGCGCGTAGCCCTGGGCGACGTGCTCCAGCCACCACTGCGGTGCGGCGTTCATGAGCGTGCCGAAGTCCCAGTAGTCGTGCCAGCGCACGATCAGCCCGTCACGGAACTCGTGCACCGACACGAACGGCAGCACCACCTGCTCTCCGGTCTTCCAGTGCCACTCCTCGGCGTGCTCGGTCACCACGAGGTCGCCCTCGGCGACGGTGCTCTTGTGGTGGTGGATATAGCCGGTGAGCATGTCCAGGCCCAGTCGCAGCCGGGCCTCGATCGCCACCGGGCCGGTCGCCCCGGGCCCGGGCGCGGCGACGTCCGTGTAGTGGCCGTCGGCGGCGAAGCAGGCCGCGACCTTGGCGAAGTCGCGGGCGTACAGGTCCTGCCAGAACTGTTCGATCAGCCGCTTGTTCGCGGTCGCGTCACTCATGGCGCGAACACTATGTACGAGCGCCGAAACTGAACAGAGGCAAGGTTTCTCGAAATCGGGAACAGGACCGGGGCCGGGGCCGGGGCGAACACCCGGCCGCTCAGGTGCGATCGAGCAGGAGCACGGTCAGCAGCGGCGCGTTCGGCCACGCCGGGCGCAGGTCGCAGAGCACGTGGTAGCCCCAGCGCTCGTACAGGGCCAACACCCTGGGATGGGTCGGGTCGACCAGCAGCGTCACCCGCTGCTCGGTGCGGGCGGCGAGCAGCCGGTCGTGGATCACCCGCGCCGCGCCCGAGCCCCGCCACGGTTCGCGCACCATCAACTCGTTGAGCGCGAAGGTACGCCGCCCGTCCTCCTCGATGTCCACCGCCGGCACCGGCTCGGTCAGCCCGATCCACCAGCGCGCGCCGGGCTGGAGGGTGTAGCCGAACGCGTAGCCGACCGGGATCTCCCGACTCCACCCGATCACACACTCGAACCCCGGCGAGGCGGCGTACGCGGCCAGCCGTTCGGCGAAGGCGTCCACCGACTGGAACGGCTGCGCCGACTCGGCCGCGTACACCTCGGCGTAGACGTCGAGCAGTACCTTGCGGATCTCGTCGAGGTCACCGCCGCGGTGGTGGGTCAGCTCGATCTCGGTCGCCACGCTTCCTCCAGGTCGGGGTGATCCGTCCCCGAGAGGGGACTTCCCCGGGGCGCCGCGAACCACGCCCGCGCGGCGATCCTGATGGGCCGTCAAAAGCCGTTCGGGGTCCAGAAATACTCGACGCGGGCGGGCCGGTCGTGATCCCCTGCTCGGATGGCTGATCCCCTCCACGAACGTGATCTCGCCCGGCCCGCCCTCGATCTGGTGGCCGGGGCCGCCGGACGCTACCTGGAGGCGCTGCCCGAACTGCCGGTCCGTGACGCGGCCGCCGACGTGGTGTTCGACCGGTTGGGCGGCCCGCTGCCCGAGCGCGGCGACGGCACCCTGGCCAGTATCGAGGAACTGCTCGACATCGGTACGCGCGGCGCGATCCAGTCCTCGGGGCCCCGGTTCTTCCACCTCGTCGTGGGCGGTGCCACCCCCGCCGCGCAGGCCGGCGACTGGGTTACCGGACTGCTCGACCAGCCCGCGGGCCTGTGGATCGCGTCACCGCTGGCGACCGAGGCCGAGACGGTGGTGCTCGGTTGGCTCAAGGACCTGTTCGGGCTGCCCGACACGTACGGCGGGGTACTCACGCCCAGCGCCACGTTCGCCAACCTCACCGCGCTCACGTGCGCACGCCACTGGTGGGCCGCGCAACACGGCGTGGACGTCACCGCCGACGGGCTGGCGGGGTTGCCGACCATGCCGGTCCTGGCGAGCGGCTACATACATCCCAGCAACCGCAAGGCGTTGCAGATCCTCGGCTTCGGGCGGGATACGGTCCACATCTGCGCGCGCGACGACGCCGGTCGGGTGGACATCGACGCGATGGAGCGGGCGCTGATCGAGATCGACGGGCCCGCGGTGCTGATCGCCTCGGCGGGCGAGGTGAACACCGGCGATTTCGACCCGATCGACGCGCTCGCCGACCTGGCCCGACGCTACGGCGCCTGGCTGCATGTGGACGGCGCCTTCGGGCTGTTCGCCGGCGTCTCGCCCCGACTCGCCCACCTGGTGCACGGCGTCGAGCGGGCGCACTCGGTGGCCGCCGACGGGCACAAGTGGCTGAACGTGCCCTACGAGAGCGGCTTCGTGTTCGTGCGCGACGCCGAGATGCTCGGTCGGGCGTTCGGGTCCTGGAACGCCCCGTACCTGCCGGAGACCGGCGACACGCACCTCGACTACAACCGGCTCGGGCCCGAATCCTCGCGCCGCGCCCGGGCGCTGCCGATCTGGGCCACGCTGCGCGCGTACGGCCGGTCCGGCTACCGGGAGATGATCGAACGCCACCACGACCTCGCCTGCCGGCTCGGCGAACTGGTCGAGGAGGCACCCGAGTTGGAACTGCTCGCGCCGGTGAAGCTGTGCGTGGTGTGCTTCCGCTATCGACCGGCCGAGTCGGGCCCGGATGCGCGCACCGAACCGCTCACCGAGGCCGAACTGGACGAGTTGAACCGGCGCCTGGGGGCCGAGCTGAACGCGGACGGCCGGGTGTACGTGGGCACCACCGTGTACCGGGGGCGGGTGGCGCTGCGCCCGGCGATCGTGAACTGGCGTACGTCGGCGGCCGATATCGATCTGCTCGCGGCCGCGGTGCGGGAGATCGGCGCACGGGTGGCGGCCGAGTCGCGCGGTGGGACGCCCGCGGCCGGCGACGCGTAGCGCCACGCCGGTCGGTCGCGGCGATCCGGACGCGATGTCGAAACGATTCCGCGTAGGGGTCCGGGTGGGCGAATGGGGGGAGTACTTTGAGGAGACCGAGGGCACCTCGTATGCCGTTTGTCCGTACCGGCGTCGTCTGCGGTGATTCGGACATTCGAGCACCAGGCCGACCGGAGGATTCGAACGCATGTACTCACAGCACTCGATCGCTGGACACCGCCGAAGCCCCCGCCCCACGGTCGAGATGACCTACGGCCTGGCCTGCACGATGTGCGGGCGTGATCTGCGCGCCCCCGCCGACAAGCCGGCGCCCGACGCGGTGCCGGTCGGCCACGTCGAGGAGCGGCAGACCTTCGCCTGTCGGGGGGTGTGCGCGCGCCTGGCGAGCGGTTCGGCCGACGGCATCGCCGAGGAGCCGGTGCCCTTGGCGGAGCGGATCGCGGCGTTCCCCACGGCCTGAGCGCACCGGCCGGCGTCGCGGCTCGCCGGGCCGGGAGCCGGGACGCCGGGCGTCGGGGCGCCGGACGGTGGGGTGCCGCAGGCCGGGTGTCGCGGTCGGCCGGGTCCGCGTCAGGCGCTGGTGCGTTTGCGGGTGGTCTTCTTGGCGGCGGCCTTCTTGGCGGTCGACGCCGACTTGCCCTTCCCGGACGAGCCGCCCGCCGACGTCTTCTTCGCGGCCGACTTGCGGGCCGTGCCCTTCTTCGCGGGGGCCCGGCCGTGGCTGCGGTTGGCCGCCTCGACGCTCGCGGTCAGCGCGGCCATCAGGTCGACCACGTTGTCCGGCGTCGCGGCGGCCTCCTCGCCCCCCTCCACCGGCTCGGCGCCCTCCAGGCGGGCGACCACCAGCGAGTCGAGGGCCTCCTTGTAGTCGTCGTGCAGCGACTGGATGTCGAAGTCCTCGCTGAGCGTGTCCATCAGCGAGGTGGCCATCTTCAGCTCCTGCGGCCGGATGTCGAACTTGCCCTCGGGGGCCAGTCCGTCCGCCGCGCGCACCTCGTCCGGCCACAACATGGTCTGCAGGATCAGGATGTCGTCGTGCACCCGCAGCAGGGCCAGGCTCTCCCGGGTACGCAGGGTGATCTTGGTGACGGCGGACTTGCCGGCCTTGGTCAGCGCCTCGCGCAGCAGCACGTACGGCTTGGCCGCGGCCGGGGTCGCGGTCTGGAGGTAGTACGCCTTGGAGAGCATCAGCGGATCGATCTCGTCGTCGGCCACGAACGCGAGCACGTCGATGACCTTCTTGCTGGGCAGCGGCAACTCCGCCATGTCGGCGTCGGTGAGCACCGCCTGCCGGCCGTCGGGCGCCTGGTACGCCTTGGCGATCTCCTTGTACGGAACCTCGCGCTCCTCCAACTCGCAGTAGCGCTTGAGCCGGATCCGGCCGCCGTCCGTCTCGTGCACCTGGTGCAGGGGCACGTTGTGCTCCTCGGTGGCGGGGAAGAGTTGGACCGGGATGCTCACCAGTCCGAACGTGATCGCGCCTTTCCAGCTGCTGCGCATCGGCTCTCCAGAATCGCGGGGCGGGCATGGTCCGCTGTTGTCCGTCTTTGCTTCGATGTGCCACAAAATGCATCGAAAACGGGCACGAGGGGACCTTTACCGTATGCCGGACCGCATCGCCACGACAGTCGACGGACGCACCCTGACCCTCTCCCACCTGGACAAGGTCTGGTGGCCCGAGACCGGGTACACCAAGGGCCAGGCGCTGGACTACTACGCGAAGGTGGCCCCCGTGCTGCTTCCGCACGTGGCCGGACGCGCCGCGTCGTTCATCCGCCTCCCCGACGGCGTCGAGGGCACAACCCGGTTCTACGCCAAGCACGTGCCGCCCGGTGCGCCCGAGTGGGTGAGCACGATCGAGGTGGTCGGGCACGAGGAGACCAGGCGGCAGGTCGACGTCGACTCCCTGGCCACGCTGATGTGGGCGGCCAACCTGGCGGCCATCGAGATCCACGTGCCGCAGTGGGGCACCGACCCGGACGCCCACGACCGGCTGGTCCTCGACCTGGACCCGGGTCCCGGCGCGGGGATGGCCGAGTGTCGCGAGGTCGCGCTGCTGGCCCGGGACGTGCTCGCCGAGGATGGGCTGACCTGCGTGGTCAAGACGTCCGGGAGCAAGGGGCTGCACCTGTACGCGGCGCTGAAGCCGACTCCGGAGGCGGCCACGAGCGCCTACGCGAAGGCGCTCGCACAACGCCTGGAACGGGAGCGGCCCGAGCTGGTCGTGCACCGGATGGCCAAGAACCTGCGGGCCGGCCGGGTCTTCGTGGACTGGAGCCAGAACGCCTCCGCCAAGACCACCGCCGCGCCGTACACCCTGCGGGCCGGCCCGGAGCCGACCGTATCCGCCCCGGTGACCTGGGCCGAGATCGACTCGGTCGCGGAGCTGACCTTCGGCCCGGACGAGGTGCTGGAGCGCGTGGCCCGGGACGGCGACGGCTTCGCGCCGCTGTTGGCGGCGCGGACCACGGGGCGGCTGCCGTGACGGCGCCGGTGCCGCGTCGCGCGCTCAGTCCTGGGCCAGGTCCGGGCGTAGGCGGTGCCAGACCGGGTGGCGGAGCAGGCCCGCGCGGGTGCGCGTGGCGTAGCGGACCTCGCCGACCAGGCGCGGCAGTACCCAGTGGGCGTCGACCACGATCGGCTCGGGGGTGAACGGGCACTCGTCGATCGCGGACACCCGCAACAACTCGCCGAGCATGGTCCGCTCCCGATCGGCGAAGCCGGACCCGACCGCGCCGACGAAGCGCAGCAGGCCGGCCTCGCGTACCCCCACGAGCAGCGCGCCGGGCAGGTCGGCCAGCCGGCCGCGACCGGGCAGCCAGCCGCCCACGACCACGTCCAGGGTGTGTGCGTGCCGGATCTTCACCCAGTCCGGCGAGCGCACGCCGGGGGTGTACACCGAATCCAGGCGCTTGCAGACCAGGCCCTCCAGGCCCGCCTCCCGGGTGGCCGCGAGGGCGGTCTCGCCGTGTCCGATCAGCGCGGTCGGCGTCGCCCAGTGCGATCCGTGCAGGTCGAGCCCTTCGAGGAGGCGGCGTCGCTCCAGGTACGGGCGGTCCACCGTGGTCCGCCGATCCAGGAACAGCACGTCGAAGAGGAGCAGCCGGACGGGCACCACGTCGCGCATCCGGGCCGCCTCGGCGGGGTGGTCGACCAGGCCCATCCGGGACTGCAACCGCTCGAAGTCGCTGTGCCCGTGCCGGTCCGGAGCGACCACCTCGCCGTCCAGGATCGCCGGCCGGGCGCCCAGGACGTCGCGCAACCCCTGCAACTCCGGGTAGGCCCCGGTGATGTCCGCGCCCGAACGGGCCCGGAACGACACCGTTCCGTCGCCCGGGAGGTAGGTGAGGCAGCGTTGACCGTCGAGTTTGGTCTCGTACGCCCAGCGCTCGTCCTCGGCCGGGGGCGGCAGTGTGCCCGGGGTGGCCAGCATGGGCGGGTAGATGGGCAGCTCGGGCATGGGGTGAGCGTGGTCGCGCCGCCGCGGATGTACACCCGGCGTCGCCCGGACGGCGCAGCGGTCGACGACCGGGGCGCAGGGCTCAGACGAGCAGGCCGCGGCGGTAGGCCTCGGCCACCGCGGCGGCGCGGTCGCGGACGCCGAGCTTGCCGTACAGGTGCAGCAGGTGGGTCTTGACCGTGGCCTCGCTGACGAACAGGGCCGCCGCGGCCTCCCGGTTGGTGGCGCCGCCGGCGACCAGGCGCAGCACCTCCGACTCGCGCGGACTGAGCACTGCCGGGGCCGGCTCGGGAGCGCGGACCCGGCCCATCACCAGGCCGGCCACCGACGGCGAGAGCACCGCCTGCCCCGCGTGCGCGGCCCGCACCCCGCGTACCAGGTCGTCGCGCGGCGCATCCTTGAGCAGGTAGCCGGTCGCCCCCGCCTCCACCGCCGGCAGTACGTCGCGGTCGGTGTCGTACGTCGTCAGCACCAACACGCGGACGTCCGGGGCGACCTCGCGCAGCGCCCGGATCGCCTCGACGCCGCCCATCCGGGGCATCCGCAGGTCCATCAGCACCACGTCCACCCCGCCCACCCGGACCCGGTCGACCGCCGCCGCGCCGTCGCCCGCCTCGCCGACCACGTCGAAGCCGGGGTCGCCGGCGAAGATGCCGCGCAGGCCGTCCCGGACCACCGGGTGATCGTCGACGATCAACAGGCGGATCGGGGCCTCGCCGGGGGCGGGGTGGGCGGCGGTCATGCGGGCGTCTCCTTCGGGGCGGTGCCGGGGCCGGTGGCGGGCGGGCCGGTCGGGACGGACACGTTGACCGTGGTGCCCTCGCCGGGGGCGCCCTCGATAGTGACGGCGCCGCCGACCCCGGCCACCCGGTGGCGCATCGCGTGCAGGCCGTAGCCGCCGTCCCGGTCGAGCCGGGCGTCGTCGGTGCGGGTCGGGCCGATGCCGTCGTCGCGGACGTCGAGCAGGACCACGTCGTCCAGGTAGGTCAACGAGACCCCGACTCGGGTGGCGCGGGCGTGCTTCGCGACGTTGGCCAGCGCCTCCTGCGCGGCCCGGAACAGAGCCACCTCGCAGTCCACCGGAAGCTCCCGTACGACACCGTCGGTCCCGGCGGCGGCCGGTGTGCCGGTGCTCTCGGACCAGCGCGCGACCAACTCGGCGATCGCCTCCGGCAGGTGTACCCGCTCCGCGAGCAGCGCGGGCCGCAACGCCTCGACCGAGCGGCGCGCCTCGTTCAGGCCGTCCCGGGCCAGGTTACGGGCCTGGTCGAGATGCCGCTGCCAGTCGGCCGGTACGCCGCCGTGCCGGCGGGCCTGCTCGTGCGCCGCGCCCAGTTGGGTGACGATGCCCGCCAAGCCCTGGGCGATCGTGTCGTGGATCTCACCGGCCAGCCGCTGCCGCTCGGCCAGGACACCCGCCTCCCGGGCCTGGTTGAGCAGTTGCGCGTGCAGGCCGGTGTTCTCCCGCAGCGCGGTCTCCAGGCGCGCGTTGGCGTCGGCGAGTGCGTCGATGACCTGCTTGCGCTCGTCGTTCTGCACCTGCACGGCGTTGGCGACCAGGACGATCGCGGACGCGATGATCGCGTTGATCGCGGTGAGCGAGACGTAGAGCGGGAGGTTGCCGACGGTGAACTCGGCGCGTCCGCCCATCTGGGCCAGGGTGATCACGGCGGCGGTGGCGGCGGTGGCCACCGAGCCGAGTCGGCCGAAGCCGAAGCGGCGGGCGTCCACGTAGCCGAGGAAGGCGAACACCGCGTACCAGGGGTTGAGCGCGACCAGGACCGCGCTCAACCCCCACCGGACCCAGAAGTAGAGGTGGAACAGGCGCGGTCGCTCCGGGCCGATCGGGCGCCGGCTGTCCATCCACCACGACCAGGCGGCGGCCACGACGGTCAGGACCAGGGCGGCCTGGTACTCGCCGGTGGAGCCGTAGCCGTGCGCGACGCTGAGGGTGGCGAGTACGGCCGAGGCGGCGAGGAGGAAGAACGGGGCGAACCTGCGGTAGCGGGCGATCCGCACGTCGTCGCGCTCGGTGCGGTCCCGGAGGGCGGAGTGCCCGGGGCCGACCCGGCCGGGGGTGTCGTCCGCCGTCGCCACGTCGATCGTTCCTTCCTTCCACTCTCGGAGGGGGTATGTACCACCGGGATCCTCACGGGATCCTCTCACCGGCCCCGGACGCGGTTCGCCCGGGCCGGGTCACTCCCAGCGGAACCAGCGGGCCGAGGCGATGCCGAAGACCAGGGCGTAGCCGGCCAGGACCGGGAGCGCGGAACCGTGCGGCCAGTGACCGGCGGTGGCGTCGCCGAGGGCCCGGACGCCGGCGCCGAGCGGGGTGCAGTCGCCGATCGTGCGCAGGGTGTCCGGCATCTTGGCCCGGGGCAGCCACAGGCCGGCGAAGAACATCGACACGAAGAACAGCACCGCGCCCGCGCCGTTGGCGACCTTGGTGTTGGCGGCGACGGCGGAGACGAACAGCCCGATCGCGAACAGCGCGAGGGCGGTCAGCACGACGGTGACCCCGAACGCGAACGGCGCTCGCGGCAGGTGCACGCGGAACGCGAAGCGCGCGACCAGGGTGATCACGGCGGTGGCCAGCGTGGCGACCGCGCCGTGGATCAGGATCTGCGCACCCAGCACCCGGCTCGGCGGCAGCGGCGTGGTGGACAACCGACGCAGCACGCCCTTCTCCCGGTAGCCGGCCAGCGCCGGCGGCATCGCGTTCAGCGCGAGCATCGCGAAGGTGAAGGCGGTCAGGATCGGGACGTACGCCTCGACCACGCTCTGCCCGTCGAGGTCGTCGCTGTGCTTGCGGGTGCCGGGGATCGAGCCGAGCACGACGAGCAGCACCACGGGAAAGAGCAGACCCCACAGCAGGCCGACCGGCTCGCGCAGGAACAGCCGCAGTTCGGTGCGGGTGACTTGGGCCAGGAGGCCGCGCGCGGGGCGGCGGGGGGTGAGGGTGATGGGGGCGGGGGTGGTCGCGGTGGACATGCGGGCTCCCGAGTGGGGGTGGTGGGGGTGGTCAGCGGTGGTCGACGGTGCGGGCGCGTGTGTCTGTGTCGCCGTATGCGCCGGCGCCGGCGCCGGTGTCGGTGAGCGCCAGATAGGCGTCGTCCAGGTCGGGGCTGTCCACGCGCAGGTTCTCGGCGATCACGCCGGCGCGGGCGAGCAGCGCGGTGACGCCGGTGAGTGCGTCCGGGGCGCCGGTGATCACGACCCGGTCCTCGATCTCGGTCAGTTCCCGGACCTGGGGGAGCGCGGCCAGGTCGGCGCGCAGCTCCGGGGTGAGCGGGGTCCGGGGGCGGAAGCGCACGATCTGGTGGCGGACGACCCGTTCGATCAGCGCCTGCGGGGTGTCGAGGGCGACGATCCGGCCGCCGTCGAGCACCGCGACGCGGTCGCAGAGCCGTTCGGCCTCCTCCATGAAGTGGGTGACCAGGAGCACCGTCACCCCCGCGTCGCGGATCTCCTCCACCAGCGACCAGGTGTCCCGGCGGGCCTGCGGGTCGAGTCCGGTGGTGAGTTCGTCAAGGATCACCACGCGCGGCGCGCCGATCAGCGCGAGGGCGATGGACAACCGCTGCTGGAGGCCGCCGGAGAGCTTGGCGTACGGGGTGCGCAGGTGCGCGTCAAGGCCGAGCCGGGTGAGCAGCGGGCCCGGCTCGATCGGGGCGCGGTGGCAGGCGGCGTACAGCTCGATCGCCTCGGCCACCCGCAACTTGTCCGGCAGTGCGCTCTGTTGCAGCTGCACGCCGAGCACGTGCCGCACCTCGTCGCGCTGCGTCCGAGGGTCGAGCCCGAGCACGCGCGCCGTACCACCGTCGGGCCGGCGCAGCCCGGTCACGCACTCGACGGTGGTGGTCTTGCCGGCTCCGTTGGGACCGACCAGACCGAAGATCTCGCCGACGTCGACACTGAAGGAGACGTCCCGCAGGACGGACTTGCCGGGGTACGACTTGCTCAACCCCTCGACACGCACCGCTTCGACATTCGCCATGGTGGCTGACCACTCCCCGCACTCCGAGCCGACCTCGTGCCGACCCCTACGAGAATGCGACCGAGGCAGGCACCCCCGAATCCACCGACGAGCCGCACTCGGCGCAGACACCGGTGGACCCCCATCCACCGATCGGTGGATGACCGGAAGGCGGAAGGGCGCCCGTGACGCGACGTGGAGCCGGGCGACCGGCGGGCGGCCCGCCCGATGCGGTGCAGGCCGGCTGCCTTGCCGGGTGACGGCGGCGGAGGGGAGGAGGCGCCGGACCGGACCCGACCGCCCTTCCACCCCGCCCCTCTCCGTCCCTCCGCTCCCGCTACGCGGTGCGTGTCAGGAGGTTGTGGATCGTTGAGGTTGGGGACTCCGGGTGCCATGTGGGGTCTTGGGCTGTCAGGGCTGCGTAGATGTGGGGCCATTGGGGCTTGGTGGTGGTCAGGATGGAATTGATTTCCGCTTGGGCTTCGCGGCCGGCCGTGTGGATTTGGGTGGGGACCTCGAGGCGGTGGGTGGACTCGGCTATCCAGCGGAGGATCGTGGCGGCGCCTCTGGCCTTGTGGACCAGGTCCCTTCCGGTGACGTGTCCCCTCGTGACCAGGTCGTCCATGTGGGTGTACCACGTGGCGTCGCCGAGGGAGGATTGGCCGGAGGCGATCGAGGCGAGCGCGTGTGCGGGGTCGAGGAGGGCGGAGCGGCGGGCGGCGCTGACGTCGACCGGGCCGAGTTCGAGGAGCCTCGCGGGGGAGTCGCGCTGGAGGACGAGGCGGCTCAGGATCTGCCGGGGGAAGGGCTCCCGTTCGTGTTCGGCCAGGATCAGGTCCCAGTCCTGGATGTACGGCAGGTCCAGTGCCTCGTCCGTGTCGGCCACACCGGCGCAGCGGCGCAGCTTCGCGACCAACTTGTCGCCGCCCCGCTCGCGGTCGATGCGGGCGGTGAGCGTCGCGTCGGGGTCGGCATCGGTGAGGGCCTTGGCCACCAACCGGCCGGCCGTGGCGCCGAGTACGCCCTCCTCGACCAATGCCCCGATCCGGTCCGCGCCGCCGTGCCGCAGCAGGCCGCGTACGCCGATGAGCCGATCCAACAGCGAGAGCTTTCGGCCGAGTTGGCGCAGCGCGTGCTCGACCACCTCCGGGTCGGCCGCCTCCACCTTCATGCGCAGCGCCGGCAGGAGCGAGGCGGTGGGCCGGTGGTCCATCAGCAACTGCGCGCGCAGATCCGGGTCGAGCGGGAGCAGATCGTCGGGGCCGGTCGTGGGCCGGCCCTGCGGCACCCGGGAGAGCACCACACGTCGGATCGAGGCGCCCTCGTCCTCCAGGGGTGAGCCGTACAGGTCGCGGTTGAGTTCGGGGTCGTCGAACTGCAACAGCCGCTTCAGCAGCGCCGGGCTCTCGGTGTGGGTCGCGACGATGCGCAGCGCGGCGTGGTCGTTGGCTGGGAACGGGTACTCGTCCAGCGCGCGGGACGCGTACTCGACGTGCCGCGAGTACGCCCACAGCGAGGGATAGGCGTGCGGGCCGAGTCGCGGCAGGATCGCCACCAGCGCCTCGGGCGAGGCGTGCAGCAGGAGGTCGGCGGCCGGCCACCGCCACGCGCGCCGGATCCGCCATTCGGCCTCCTGCACCACCGCGGCCTCGATCGTGTGCGGGGATTCGAGGCGCTGCCAAGCGGCCTCCCGATCCGCCTCCGTCTCCGCGACGGCACCGGCGCCCGTCTCCGCGACGGACCCCGACTCCACCGCCGCGTCCAGGAGTTCCGTGATCGGCCGATCCCCCTCCGTCCCCATCGCCGTGAGCGCCCGCAACCACCGGTCCGGGTCGACGCCCAGCCGGTCGGCCACCAGCGTGCCGACCGCCCGCTTGATCGGGCCCGCCACGATTCGGTGTCGCCACTTTCGGGGCAGCGGGGTCAGTGCCCGGGTCGGGAGGATGCCGAGGATGTCGGTCGGCCCGACGATGCCGTGCCGGTAGGCGCCCTCGGCGAGGTACTCGCCGCCACCGCCGCGGCCCTCTTCGAAGTACCCACGGATCCAGCGCAGGAACGCGGCCGGTGCGGCCGCGCCCGGCCAGGTGTCCCGGGACGGGTACTGCGCGGGGCGCTCGGTCGGCGTGCCCGCCACGATCGCGGCGACCCGGTCGGCCGTCGGCTTCTCCAGGCCCTTGTTTTCGCCGAGCGCGGCCAGCACCTCCGGCTCGCCCAGGTCGATCAGGTCGTTGGCGACCGACTCGTCGAACACCCGGCGGCCCAGGGCCACCCGCGGCCCGACCGACTTGCTCGCGAAGCACGCCTCGTACAGCCAGCCCGGATACTCGTAGCCGGGTGCGTCGAACGTCGACAGCGAGGCGAGCGCGGCGAGCACGGCCGGATCGTCGGGCACCGGCGCGGCCTCGGGATCGCCCGTGGCCGCGCCGGACAGCGTACGCAGCAGGTCGACCGCGACCAGGCGCGAGGTGCGGTCCGGTTCGGTCGTCCGCTCCCGGCCCCGACGCGCGTTCGCCGCCGGCGTCGTCGCCGGATCTGCGGTCGCCGGCACCGATGCGGTCAGCGCGGTCTCGGCCGCCTCGCGCCGGGCCTGGGCGAGCGCGGCGGCGTCGGCCCGGGCCACCTCCTCGGCGTCCGGTCGGGGGCCCGCCGCCTGCCCGGCCAGCGTGACCAGTTCGGCGAGCGAGCCGTTGAACTCCTCGACCAGGCCCACCGCGATCGCCAACGCCTCGGTGTGGCCCGCGAGGTGATCCCGAGTCAGTTCGGTGAGCCGCTCCCGCATCGGGTCCACGACCAGGGTCGGGCTCATCCGCTTGATGCTCGCGACCACCGCATGCGCCGGATAGGCGATGTCCACCAGGTGCACGGGATCGAGCAGGCCGTTCTCGACCGCCGCGCCGGCCCAGTCCTCGTCGCGGTTGAACGCCTTGGTGCGCAGCCACTCCTGCGGCGAGATGTCGATCGCGCGACGGTCGTACCCCCGCAGGAAGTTGATCAACTCCAGTTGCAGCGCCACCCGATCCGCGTCGGTGGCGTCCTCGTGCCGGATCAGGTCGTCGAGCGCCTCGTACGCGAACGGCTCCGTCCGGTTGGCCGCCATCAGCAGCGGGAAGTCGTGCGCGTACGGCTCGTGGACCAGGTCGCGCACGGTGGTTCGACTGGTCCGGGTCTGGAGGCGGTTCGGCAGCGTGGCCGGATCGTCGTACGGCTCACCGCTCGCGCGCAGGTCGGCCAGGCCGTCCTCGGCCTTGAGCGCGGCCTCCACCCGCTTGCGGATCTGCGCGGCGGTGCTCTTGCCGGCGGCCGCCAGCAGCTCGCGGGCGCCTTCCGGGCCGTGCCGCTCCCAGACCTGGATGTACGCGTACTGCTGGGCGATCTTGCGGCACCCGAACTCCAGAGCCCTCGCCGCCAGTTCGGGTTCGCCGCAGGCCACGAGCGGCAGCAGCGTACGGCGGTCGCCGCCGGCGAGGAGTTCCTTGCGCAGGCCCGGATCCAGCGGCGAGCGGCGGGCGATGGTGCGGCGCAGCGACGGGGTCGAGCGCATGCTCATGTACGCCGCGGCGTCCACCGCCGGAACCCGCTTGTCGACCAGGCGGGCCAGTTCGCGGACGTCGAGGCCGATATTGCGGGCCAGCGCCTCCCACGCTCGCGGGTCGGTGGAGGTGATCGCCGCCTCGTGCACGCGTCGCGGCAGCGAGCCGCTGGAGAGCAGGTCGCGGACCAGCGCGTCGGGCAGCGCGGGCAGTACCTCGCGCAGGTCGTCGGGGTCGGCCGAGGTGAGCAGGTAGCGGTACGGCTTGGTCAGGGTCGGCGGCGGCCCGCCGACCGGTTCCGCCGGTGCGGTGACCGTTCCCGCCGCGATCTCGGCCAGCAATGCGGGCAGCGTCGCGCGGTACCGGGGCAGCGCGGTACGCAGCGTGTGCCAGCGGTCGGCGTGCGCGCCCAGGTGACGGTGCAGCAGATCGCGCAGCTCGGTGTGCTCCGGGAGTTCGGGCAGGGTGGCCACGGCGGTACGGGCGGGGGTCACCTCGTGGATGATCCGCGCCACGTCGGCGGGCTCGGCCGAGTCGCGGGTGAGCACGGCGATCCGGGCCAGCGCCGGGTGTTTGGGCAGATCGATGGCCGCGCGCAGTACGGCCGGCGCGGGCCGGGCCACCGGGCCGACCGCCGTCGGATACGCCGTGTAGAGCGCGACGAGCAGCTCCTCCGGACACTCGGCGTCGGCGGCCAGCACCACGGCGATCGCCTCCGGCAGCGGCTCGTCCCGATGCGCCTCGGTCACCGCGGCCCAGTCGACCCCGCGCCGCCAGGTCGTCGGCCGGATCCCGGCCCGCAACTCGGCGATCAGCCCCGCGGCCCCCTCGGCCTCGGCAACGGCGGCCGCCAGATCCGCGCCGCCGCCCGCCCCGGCCTCGGCCGACCCCTCCGCGCCGCCCGCCCCCTCCGCACCCGACCCCGCGAGCGCGGCGACCTCGGGCCGCACATACCGCACCGCCTCCGCCAACAGCCCCTCTCCACCGAACCGTTGCAGCGAGAGCAGACCCCTCAGCTCCTCCGCGACCGTCAACGCCCCGGCGCACACCCGCAACGCGTGCACGACCAACTCCCGCCGATCGGCCACCACCGCGGCGCCCAGCCGGCGCGGCAGCGCGGTTTCGGCGGACAGCGCGAGCAGTTCCGTGTGCAACGCGGCCAACGGATGCGGCTCGTCGGGATACCGGCCCGGCGTGAGCACCACCCGGCGCATCCACGCGGTCGCCTCGGGGTGCGCGTACACGATGCGATCGGTGACGGGGTCGGGCTGTTCCAGCAGCGCGCCCAGATCGGCCGCGGTCAGCGCCGACGAGTTGGCCGCGACGGCCCGGCGGACCCACGGATCGGGGTCGAGCGTGGCCAACGAGCGCAGGCGCGAGGTGAGCCCTTCGTCGGCGAGCAGGGTGGCGATCACCTCGTCGCCGAGGCGATGACGGACGCGGCCGAGGTCGCCCACCGCGGCCCCTTCGAACAAGAGTCCGACCAACAGGGCCTTGTTCGCTACCTGAACCCCAGACACCACACGCCCCCACACTCACCTGTTCGGCTACCGGGATCCACCCCATCACAACGGCCGGACATCGGGCGCGCCGACCCCGCCACACCCGGCCCCACATCGGTCCCGACCCCGGCCGGACGTGTCGACCTGTGGTGGTTACGGGTACAACCGATCGAGTCCTCCCAAGTAATACGACCTGTCCGGATCTTGGTCGAGCACGTCGTGGGTCGCGATGCCGCACCGTGTGGGGTTCGGGGATATTCCCGAGGGCTACGGGGTACCGGGGCACGGGTCGTGGCGCGTACCGGCCGCCGGTGGGTCAGGTCCTGGTGGAGGCCCTGCCCGGCGGGCTCGCGCCCGCTCGAAAGGACGGTTCGGTGATCACCACCCTGGGTGTCGAGGAGGAATACCTGCTCGTGGACCCCGTCAGCGGCCTACCGGCGCCGGCAGCGGAACGGGTCCGCGCCGAGGCGTGCCTGCGGCCCGGACTCGATGTCGGCGATGTACAACCCGAGTTGCTCAAGGCGCAGTTGGAGGTGGCGACTCCCGTCTGCAACTCGCTCGACGAGATCGGCGGACACCTGCACCGCATGCGCGGCGAACTGTCGGCGGCGGCCGAACGCAGCGGCTGCCGGATGATCGCCTGCGGGACCGCGCCCGTGGGCAACGGGAAGCTGATGGAGATCAGCGAACACCCGCGCTATCTGGCGATCCGGGCGAACGCCCGGCGGCTGGCCGACGTGCAACTGATCCACGGGATGCACGTACACGTCGCCGTGCCCGATCGGGAGACCGGCGTGCAAGTGGTCAACCGGATCCGGCCCTGGTTGCCGGTGTTGGTCGCGATGGGCGCCAACTCGCCGATCTGGCAGGGCATGGACACCGGGTTCGCCAGTTGGCGAACGATCCATTACGCGCGCTGGCCGGTGGAGGGGCAGCCTCCGGTGTTCGTGGACCTGGAGGAGTACGAGCGGCGGGTGGACGCGCTGCTCGCGGTGGGGGTGATGTTGGATCGGGGGCAGGTGTACTGGCAGGTGCGCTTGTCCGAGCGCTTCCCGACCATCGAGATTCGCTGCCCGGACGTGCAACTGCGGGCGGACGACGCGGTGATGCTGGCGGGGCTGGTGCGGGCCCTGGTGGTGACCGCGCTGCAACAGCACGACGAGAAGGCGCCGTACGCCGCGCCCGACCAGGAACTGCTGCGCGCGGCCTGCTGGATGGCCGCGCGCGACGGATTGGAAGCGGAACTGTTCGGACCGGTGGGGCCGGCGGGCGTCGCCCGGCGGATCGACGCGGGGGACCTGGTCGGCGAGCTGCTGCGGCACGTCGCCCCGGCGTTGGACGAATTCGGCGACACCGCCCAGGTGTTCGCGCTGGTGGACCGACTGATCCTGGAGGGGACCGGGGCCGATCGCCAGCGGGCGGCGTTCGCCGCCGGGGGGCTGCAGAGCGTCATGGACCTGCTGATCTCGGACACTTCGCCGAGGTAGGAGCAGTGCCGGCGCCGGCGGTAGGGGGCTCGGTCGGGGGCTCGGTGGGGTACGGCCGGGAAGAAAGGGGCTGACGGGGGGACGGCCCGGCGGGCAGGGTGGGGGTGTGTCGACTCCTCCGCACCACCCGACTCCCGCGCCTCGGACCGGACACCTGGTGGTGTGCGGCGACGACGCGCTCGCGCAACGACTCTCCTACGAACTGGCGCGCGTCTACGGGGAGCACGTGACCGTACTGCTGCCCTCGGTGCACCGCAATCACGGCCCCCAGATCGACGATCTCGCCCGGGCCGGCGGTGTGGCGGTGGTCGAGGCCGCCGAACCGGACGACGACGCGCTGCGCTCCGCGGGCGTCCCGGGCGCGGCGGCACTGGCGCTGGTGTATCGCGACGACCGGGCCAACATCCACGCGGCGTTACGGGCGCGCCGACTCGATCCGCGGATCCGCCTGGTGGTGCGGCTGTACAACCGCAAACTGGGCCGGCATCTGGAGGACCTGCTGGATCGGGCGGCGGCCCGGGCCGACGACGGATCGGCCCGGGACGTGACCACCACCGTGCTCTCCGACGCGGACACCGCCACACCCGCGCTGGTCGCGGCGGCGATCTCCGGCGCGGACAAGGTGGTTCAGGCCGACGGACTGCTGCTGCGGGTGGCCGAGCGGCCGCCCGCCGAACCCGACCCGGCGCCGTGCCTGCACACCCTCGCGCTGGCCGCCGACGGCCCCGGCGGCAGTCCCGACCTGCTGCCGGACGAGGCCGACGTGGTCGCCGCCGGGACCACCCGGGGGCGGACCGTACTGGAGGCGATCGGCCTCGCCGAGGCCGCCGGCCCGCCCGTCAACCGCCCCCGGATGCCCCAGGCACTGCCGGTGGCCACACTCTTCCCGCGCCGGCTGCGCTATGCCGTGGTCGGCCTGGTGGCGCTGCTGTTCGTGTTCGCGGGGCTGACGTGGTGGGTCACCCGGGATCCGCCGATGCGCGCCGCGTACCGTTCGATCCTGGACGTGTTCGGGATGGGCGATCCCGCGATCGGCGAGAACGCCTGGCGGCAGATCCTCCAGGTCCTGTCCGCAATGGCCGGGATGGCGCTGCTGCCACTGCTGTTCGCGGTGGTGCTGGAGAGCCTGGGCACGTTCCGTACCGCGACCACCCAGCGACCGCCACCGCGCGCCATCGCCGATCACGTGGTGCTGCTCGGACTGGGCAAGATCGGTACGCGGGTGCTGGATCGGCTGTGCGACCTGGGCATCCCGGTGGTGTGCGTGGAACGCGACCCGCAGGCGCTCGGCATCGCGACCGCCCACGCCCGGCGGGTACCGCTGGTGATCGGCGACGTGACCCGCGAAGGCGTCCTGGAGGCCGCGCACATCGGGACCAGCCGGGCCCTGCTCGCGCTCACCAGCGACGACGCGATCAACCTGGAGGCGGTCCTGTACGCCCGTGAGGTGGACCCCGAACTGCGGGTGGTGCTCCGGCTGTTCGACGACGACTTCGCCAAGTCCGTGAACGGGACGCTGCGCCAGTCCTATCCGCTCGCGCGCACCCGCAGCCGCAGCGTGTCGTCGTTGTCCGCACCGGCGTTCGCGGGCGCGCTGATGGGGCGACAGATCCTCGGCGCGATCTCGGTCGAGCGCGAGGTGCTGCTGTTCGCGGCGGTCGACGTCGCGGGCCACCCGGAACTCCAGGGCCACACCGTCGCGGAATCCTTTCGGGCGGGCCGCCGGCGGGTCCTGGCCCTGGACACCACCGAGTCGCCCGCGCCCGGTGCCGCCGCGTCGCCGGGCGCGGGCCGGTCGGTCGCCGTACCACCCTCGGACCACCGGCTGCTCCCGACGGATCGGGTCGTCCTGGCCGCCACCCGCCAGGGGTTGGCCGAACTCCTGCGCGAGGACGTGAGCCGGACCGACCGTGAGCCGAGCGAACCGAGCGGCGGCCCCGGGCCCGGGCCCGGGTAGACGCCACCCGGCCCCGGGCAGCGGTGGCCCTGCGCGACACCGGAACCGCGGCGACAGGGAGGCGAATTCGAAGGATGGCCGGATTCGAGCTTCATTGTCACGATCCGTCACCGCCAGACTGCATGGCGATGCCGTGATCGTGTCGGTGCGTCCGTGGGCCGGCGAGTCAGCGAAGGATCGGGTGAGTTGTGTGGCGACCGAGGAATCCCCGCCGACCGAGCCGGGCGCGGCCGATGTGATCTTCCACGGCGGTGAGATCGAGACGGTCGCCGGCCCGGCGGCCGGTCCGAGGTCGCCGGACCCGCGGCCGGAGGCGGTCGCGGTCAAGGACGGGCGGATCGTCTTCGTCGGCGACCTGGGCCAGGCGCGGGCCCGATGGCAGAGCGACGCCACCCGGATGTGCGATCTGGCCGGGCGCGCCCTCCTGCCGGGTTTCATCGACCCGCACGGCCACGTCGTCGGCACCGGACTCCAGGGGAGCATCGCCGATTTACTCGGCAAGCCCGACGGGGACGTCGAGGACATCGCCGGAATCCTGGACAAACTACGCGAGTTCGCGGTGGGCCCGGTCGGCTCGCGGTCCACCTGGATCATCGGCTTCGGCTACGACGACCACCTGCTCGCCGAGGGCATCCATCCCACCCGCGAAGACCTGGACAAAGTCTCCCTGGATCGGCCGGTGTTGGCCATCCACCAGTCGTTCCACCTGGGCGCGGTGAACAGCAAGGGCCTGGAACTGCTGGGCTACTCGGCGGAGACGAAGGATCCGGACGGCGGGAAGATCCGCCGTGGCGACATGTCGGTGCTGCCCTACGGCGAACCCGACGGCGTCCTGGAGGAGTCCGCGTTCACCCCCGCCCAGGGGCTCGCGATCCTGGGCATCGACGACCGGGACAAGGCGGCCTTCCTGGCCAGGGGCCTTGCCGAGGCGGCGAGTTACGGCTTCACCACCGTCCAGGAGGGCGCCGCCGAACTGGACGTACTGGGCCAACTCCGGGCGGTCGCCGACGCCACACCCGGCGGCCTGCCCCTGGACGTCGTCGTCTACGTCAAGGCCGCCCAGGCGATCAAGCGGCCCGAACTGGTCCGGGCGAGCCGGGAGTACGAGAACGGCCTGCGCGCTGCCGGTATCAAGATCGTCCTGGACGGCTCCCCGCAGGGCCGCACCGCGTGGTTGCGCAAGGCGTACGCCACCCCGCCGGACGGCATGTGCAAGGACTATCGCGGCTATCCCGCGCTCGACGAGAAGTCCGCGCTCGACCAGGTCCGCGCGGGCTACGCGCACGCCTGGCAGGTGATCGCACACGCGAACGGCGACGCGGCGATCGCGCAGCTGATCCGCTGCGTACGTACCGCCGGCGACGAGGCCGGACCGGGCGATCGGCGCACCACCGGGATCCACTGCCAGACGGCCGGCGAGGACCAGATCGAGCAGTTCCGCCTGCTCGACATCATTCCGTCGTTCTTCTCCATGCATACGTACTACTGGGGCGACGTGTACTGCGAAACCGTCCTCGGGCCGGTACGCGCGGTCGACATCTCGCCCGCCCGGTGGGCGCTGGAGCGCGGCATGATCTACACCTCCCACCACGACGCGCCGGTCGCCCGGCCCAGCTCCATCGCGATCCTGTCCAGCCAGGTCACCAGGCTCACCCGCAGCGGCAGGACGCTGGGCGCACACCAGTGCGTGTCGGGCCTGGACGCGGTGCGGTCGATCACCGTCAACGCCGCCTACCAATACGGCGAGGAGGCGGAGAAGGGCACCATCGAGGTCGGCAAAGTGGCCGACCTGGTGATCCTGAGCGCGAATCCGGTGACCGCACCGGGGACGGAGATCGCCGGTATCACGATCGAGGAGACGATCAAGGCGGGGCGGACGGTCCACCCGCCGCCGTCGGGGGATTCGGCGTCGGCCCCGATTCCGGAGGGCGTGGGGCTGAGCCTGTTTGCGCCGCACTGCTGACGTTCGGGCTGCGGTACGCGGGACGCCCTGTCCTGCCCGGCTCGTGATCGTGGTCGGGCAGGGCGGGGGCGTACGCGTGGGCTCCGGTGTCGGTCAGGTGATCGGGACGCCGAGGTCCGAGACGACCTCCGCGCCCGGGAGTTCGGCCAGCAGCCGACCCGGGACCCACAACTTCGAGCCGCGAATCCCGGATCCGACCACGACGCCCGGATGTGCGGCGACGGCGGCGTCGATCAGGACGGGCCAGCCGGCGGGCAGGCCGATCGGGGTGATGCCGCCGTACTCCATGTCGGTCGCGGCCAACACCACGTCCACCGGCGCGAACGAGGCCTTGCGCGCGTCGAGTCGGCGGCGGACCAGGCCGTTGACGTCCGCGCGGGTTGTGGCGGTGATCAGGCAGGCCGCGTAGCCGACGGTGCCGCCGCGTTTGGCCGCGATCACCACACAGTTGGCGCTGTCGGCCGGGGCCACGTCGTAGCGGTCGCAGAACGCGGCGGTGTCGGCCAGTTCCGGATCGATCGCGGCCACCTTCACCAACTCGGCGGACGCGGGCGGCCAACCGGCCAGCGCGCGGGCCACGGGCTCCGCGAGCAACTCGGGTCGGGTCAGAGCGGGATGCAGGTCGAGTGCGGTGGTCATGACCCCATCCAAACGCACCCGACGCGGCGATGCGCGCACCCCGGCCCGGTGGCGCCACCCGGACCCGGGCGCGGCGGGCGCCACGCACCGGGTCAGCCGCGGACCCGGCGAATCATGCGGGCGTACATCGGCCGGCCCATCACGTACCAGATCAGCCGGGCCGGGAGCGGGAGCCCGCCCAGCATCTGCGCCCGCTCCTGCTCCGTCGCATCCTCCAGGACGATGCCGAGCAGCAGCAGGATCTGCGGCTTGGGCGTGGACTCGACGAAGTGTTCGCCCAGGGCATGCCACTCCGCCGCGGTGAGCAGGCGCTGGGCCAGCGGCAGCAGCTCGGTCTCCTCGTCGTCCAGGTGTTCGATCAGCGCCGCGCGGTGTTCGACGAGTGCCGCGACCAGCGCGTCGCGTTCGGTGACCCCGGCCCCCGCCGCCCAGGCGCCGGCCAACTGCTCGGCGACGGCCAGCGAACCGGCGACCCGCTCGTGCTGGGCCTCCATCCGCAACACCAGCTCGGCCTCCAGGTCGACGCGGGCCAGCAACGGCGGCCACAGCAGTTCGTCCTCGCCGGTGTGGTGGCCGTGCAGGCCGAGGCGGTACAGGTCGAAGTGCTCGGCGAGCACCTTGGCACGGGCGGTGTCGCCCGGCTCGACCGCGCCGATCAGCTCGATCAGCAGCCGCGATTCGCGCCGCAACCCGCGGTGCACGATGACCATTTCGCGGACGTCGAAGCCGGCCTGCGCGGGGGTGATGGGCGTGGTGGTCATGGCGATGATCCCTTTCGGCGACCCCCGACCCGTCGTCGTGGGGAGTGGTGCAAGCCTCGTCCCGCCGTCTTGGAACAATCCTGGAAGGCACCTGGAAGGAACATGGAGCGGCCCGGTCGGGTTGTCCCAGGACCGGTACGGGTGGTCACCGGGGCGGACGTCGACGGATTCGGGTTGGGGTTGGAATGGTGTACCTGCGCGTGCTCGGCCCGTTCGAGGCCGAGGTGGCGGACGTGACCGTGCCCCTGGGCGGTCCGCGGCAGCGTGCGGTACTCGCGCTCCTGACGGTCGCGCGCGGCCGGGTCGTGTCGATCGACCGCATGGTCGAGGACCTGTGGCGCGGCGAGCCGCCCACGCAGGCGGTCACCTCGCTCCAGGCGTACGTGTCCAACCTGCGCCGGCTGCTCGAACCCGGTCGGCCGCGCCGGGCGCCGGCCACGATCCTGGTCAGCGCGGCCCCCGGCTACGCACTGCGACTGCCGGACGACGCGGTGGACGCGTGGCGCTTCGAACGCCTGCTCCACACCGCGCGCGAGCGGGTCGAGGCCGATCCCGCCGAGGCCCGCAAGCTGGTCGAAACGGCGCTGGCGCTGTG
Organism: Embleya australiensis; assembly: GCF_051903075.1. NCBI lineage: Bacteria > Bacillati > Actinomycetota > Actinomycetes > Kitasatosporales > Streptomycetaceae > Embleya > Embleya australiensis. Next base: position 1,319,291 of record NZ_CP182422.1, on the reverse strand, counting down.
GCGCGGACCGGCCTTCGCCGCCGCCTCGGACGAGCCGTGGGCCGTCGCCGAGGCCGCGCGACTGGACGAACTGCACCTGAGCGCGCGCGAATTGCACATCACCGCCGGCCTCCGCACCGGCGACCCGGCGGACGCGGCGGTCGACGCCGAACGCCTCACCCGCGAGGCGCCGCTGCGCGAGGAGGGCTGGCGGCTGCATGCGCTGGCGCTGTGGGCGGGCCACCGCCAGGCCGACGCGCTGGCCACCCTCCGGCGAGCCCGCGCGGTGCTGGCCGACGATGTCGGCCTGGACCCGGGGCCGGCGTTGACGGAGGTCGAGGAGGCGATCCTGGGGCAACGGATGGAGGTACTGCGGGCGGCGGTGGGGTCGGGGGGCGAGGGCTTCGGTGTCGGCGAATCGGTGGAGGCCGGGGCCGGGGCCGCGGCGGGGGCTGGGACCGGGGCCGGGACCGGCTCCGCGTCCACTCCTCGACCCGGTCTGGGCTCCGGGGGCGGTTCCGGCCTCGGCTCCGATCCCGGCTCCGCGACCCGTTCCGGCTTCCGTTCCGAGATCCGCTCCGGCGTCGGTTCCGAGGCCGGGTCCGGCTTCGGTTCCGAGGTCGGTTCCGGTCCCGGCTCCGGCCCCGGCTCCGGACCCGGGGAGACCTTCGTCGGGCGGGACGAGGAGTTGGCCGCGTTGCTCCGGGCGGCTCGGGAGGCCGCGGCCGGCGGGGTTCGGGCCGCGCTGGTCACCGGTGAGGCCGGACTGGGGAAGTCCGCGCTGTTGGGCCGACTCGGTGCGGAACTGGAGCGGGAGGGCGGGCTCGTGGCCACCGGCCGCTGCCCCGAGGTCGACGGTGCGCCGCCCGCGTGGGCCTGGGTCGAGGCCCTGCGCGCGGTCGCCGCGATCGAGCCGCCGCCGGACGAACTCCTCGACGCGCTCGCGCCCTTGCTGGCCGACGACGCGGCCGGCGGGCCCGGTACCGATACCTCGGCGGGGCGATTCCGGTTGCACCGCGCGGTCTGGGCCTGGCTGACGGACGTCGCCCGACGCCGACCCCTGACCGTCGTGCTCGACGACCTGCACCGGGCCGACGCCGAGACCCTGGCCCTGCTCGCCGCCGGCGTCCGGGCAGAGGCCGGGCCGATGGGGGCGGCCGACGGAAAGCACGCGCCGGTACGGCTGTTCGTCGTCGCCGCCTATCGGCCCGACGAGGTCGACGGCAGACTGACCGAGACGCTGGCGGATCTCGCCCGCCGGTCGCCGGTGCGGCTCGCGCTGGGTGGGCTGTCGGCGGATGCCGCCGCCCGCGTGGTGGCCTCGGTGTCGCAGACCGCCGTCGACGCCGCCACCCTCACCGCGCTGGCCGAGCGTACCGGCGGCAACCCCTTCTATCTCCGGGAGAGCGCCCGTCTGTTGGACAGCGAGGGTGCCCTCGTGGCGCTGTCGGACGTCCCCGAGGGGGTTCGCGACGTGCTGCGCCGCCGGCTGGCGCGGCTGCCCGATCCCGCCGTCGCCGTCCTGCGCCTGGCCTCGGTCGTCGGGCGTGAGGCGGACGTGGACGTCCTGGTCGACGCGGCCGAGGTGGACGAGGGCGGCGTGCTGGACGCGCTCGACGCCGGCCTGATCGCCGGGCTGCTCACCGAACCCGCCCCCGGCCGGGTCCGGTTCGTGCACGCGCTGGTCCGCGACACGATGGCCGCCGACCTCAGCGGCCTGCGCCGGACCCGGATGCACACCCGGATCGCCGCCGCCCTGGAACGCCTCGGCACCCACGACGTGTCGGCCCTCGCCCACCACTACGGCCACGGCGTCGGCGCCGCCACCGCCGCCCGGGCCGTCGAAGTACACATCGCCGCCGCCGAGTTGGCCGAACGCCGCTTCGCCCACGACACCGCCGTCGACCTGCTCGCCCGTGCCCTGGAATGCCTGGACCGCGTCCCGGCGGCGGCCCCCGGTGATCGGGACGCCGAACGGGCCGACCTGTACGGCCGGTTGTTGCGCGCCCGGGTCCGCGCCGGCGACGTCTCGGGCGCCCGGCGTACCCGGCAACTCGCCTTCGAGGCGGCGGAGGCTGCGGGCCGGGACGATCTCGTCGTCGCCGCGTTCACCGCCTGGACCGTGCCCACTCCCTGGCAGCGCCGGCCGTACGGCGTCCTGGACGAGCCCGTCGTGGCGGCGCTGCGCCGGTTGTCGGCGCGTACCGATTCGACCCCGGAGATCCGCTGCCGGTTGTTGGAGGCATACGCGTCCGAGGTATCCGAGGAACGCATCGTCCCCGACCCGCGCGCCCTCGCCGAGGAGGCCGTGGCGCTCGCCCGTGAACTCGGCGACCCCGACCTGCGCGGCCTGACCCTGGCCACGCTGGCGGCCAATCTGGGCCGGCTGCGGGAAGAGGCCGCCCGGAACGCGGCGGCGACCGAACTCCGGGACCTGGCCGACGAATACGACCTGCCCGTCTACGGCTGGTACGCCCGGTTCAACCTGGCCACGACGGCGACCGACCGCAACGATCCCGCCACCGCGCGGCGCCTGGTCGAGGAGAGCGCGGCGATCGCCGAGGCCTACCGGATGCCCGAGGCGATCGGCGTCGGCGCCCTCGCACACGCCACCCTCGCGCACATCGCAGGCCGCCACGAGGAGGCCGAGGAGCGCTATCACCGGGCCATCGAGCCGATGATCGCCCAGGGTTCGCCGCACGCGTTCGGATTCCGGTGGGTGGCGGTGTCCACGATCCGGCTCGGCCAGGGCCGGATCGGCGAACTCGCCGGAGAGGCACCGGAGATGCTGGCGACGTTCGGCCCGTTCGCGGCAGACCTGTGCGCGCTCGCGATGGCCGCCGCCGGCCGGATCGACGAGGCCCGCGCGATGCGCACGCTGAACGAGCCGATCCGCCCCGACTTCTTCCACACCCCGATGTCCGTGCTCCGCGCGACGGCGGCGATCGCCCTCGGCGAACGAGAGGAGGCCGCCGCGCTCTACCCGACCCTGCTCCCGCTGGCCGAGGCACCCCCGGCCTGCGCGGGCCTGTCCATCGCGATCCGCCCCCCGGCCCTGACCCTGGGCGAACTGGCCCGCTTCCTGGGCCGAGAACAGGAAGCAACCGAACACTTCACCCGCGCCGCCGCCATCGCCGACATCTGGGGAGCCAACGACTGGGCAACCCAGGCACGTTCGGCCCTGCGCCGGCCCGAAGGAGGGCCGCCGATCGGCTGAAGCGTCGCCCCGGCTGCCGGCAGAATCCGAAGTCCTGTCGACGGGGGGACGAGGATGTCGGAATCGGAAGAACCGCGCGCGGAGGACGAGCAACCGGCGCTCGCCGACTCGGCGACGCGGGTGGCTTTGGAGCGGCGACGGCGTCGGCAACTCCGCCACGACGCGGCGGGGTTGTTCGGCGCGGCGGTGATCACGGCGGTGACCGTCGTCTTTCACGACTCGTTCGGCCTGCTCTTTGCTCTGGTCGGGATTCCGGTGTACCTCGGCCTCCTGCTGTCCCGACGGCACGCCTCGGTCCGGGCCGTGGAGCGGATACTGCGCGAATACCCGTGGCGCCGCTACGGCTACCGCCTGGAGCGGCAGGGCGAGGGCGTGCGCGCCGCGCTTCGGCTCGTGCTGGTCGATCCGGTGACCCGACGCGCGATCGGCTCGTATGTCGGGGCCGCGCGGTACCTGGTCGACGCGACCGGCAACCCCGTGAGCGAACTGGTGCTGTTTGCGGGCAATCCCGTCTACGGCGGCGTCCTGCGACTGCCCGACGGCGCGGAGTTCAACGTGTTCAAGCGGGTCAAGATCCCCCGCCATACCGACACCGAGGAGGAGGCGGCCAGGGCCCGCCGCGCCCGCATTGCCCGCGGCTGACCCGGGCCGCGGTCCCACCGGCGCCGCGTCAGACGGACGCACCCGACAGCGCGCTCGCGATGCGGGCGCGGCCCGGGCCGGTGACGGCTGCCAGGCCCGCCGGGCGGCCCGTGGTCAGCAGGAGAAGTTCGGCGACCGGGCCGCGGACCTCGTCCGGCCCGGTACCCGCCGACCAGTCCGCGTCGGTGGCCACCAGGCGGGTGCCCCGACACCGCTTCCGGGCGCCGTAGAACGGACTGGCCCACACATGGCCGACGGCCGCGACCGCCTGTTCCGTGGGCATCTCGCGGCTTCGACCCAGCGGCCTGGCCACGTCCTGTCCGTGCACCAGCGCGTCGACGAGCGGGTCGAGCGGGGACGTCAAGGGCGCACGACGCGGTGAGCCGGCCGTCTCGCGGAGTCGGGCGATCAACTCCGCCGGCGTGAACCTGACGGCCAGCGCCCGGGCCTCCTCCGACGTCATCCGGTCGAAGTCGCCCCGGGCCCGGATCGCGCCTCGGATCATGCTCATCACCGTCGTACGCGTCGACGTGGTCAGATGCGCGGCCAACTCGTGCATCGTCCAATCGGAGCAGAGCGAGGGCACGCCCCAGTCGTGCGGCCCGAGGTCGTCGAGGAGGTCGGCGAGGCCGAGCCGCTCGTCCCGTACCCACGCAAGAATCCTGTCGCGATCCATGTCCGGCTCTCCTCGGGTCGTGTCGTCTCGTTCGGCGCGTACATCAACACGACGAACGCACGACATCCGGATCGACAGCCCGCGAAAGATTCTTTTCCGCTGCCCGCTGCCCGACCCGCCGTCAGTCCTTCGTCGGTCGAGGGCCCGAGCGGATCTCCACGATCGGTAGCCGCAGGGCCGCCGGGGCGTCCGCCGGGACCGTCGGGGACACCGGTGCGGTGTACGGGACTTGGTGGTAGGGCTCGCCCAACGCCGGGCGTTGGTCGGGCTCGCCGCGGTTCGGCCACATGGCCGTCGCGCGTTCGGCCTGGGCGGTGATGGTCAGTGACGGGTTCACGCCGAGGTTGGCGCTGACCGCGGAGCCGTCGAGGACGTGCAGGCCAGGGTGGCCGTAGATGCGCTGGTACGGGTCCACCACGCCCGTGGCCGGCGAGTCGCCGATGACGCAACCACCCAGGATGTGCGCGGTCATCGGGACGTTGGCCAGGTCGCCCCACGAGCCGCCGGCCACGCCGCCGAGCCGGGTCGCGATACGGCGGACCGCCTCGTGACCGGCCGGGATCCAGTTCGGGTTGGGCTCGCCGTGGCCCTGGCGCGTGGTGATCCGGGTGCGGCCGAACAGGCCCCGCTTCCGGTACACCGTCAGCGAGTTGTCCCGGGACTGCATGACCAAGGCGATCACCGCGCGTTCGGACCACTTGCGCACGCTCAGGAATTTCAGCTTGGCCGGGTCCCGCAACACCGTGCCCAGCAACTGCCGTACCCGGGGCCGGTCCCCGTCGGTCAGGAACGTCTGCAACAGCCCCATCGCGTTCGAGCCCTTGCCGTAGCGGACCGGTTCGATGTGGGTGTCCGCGTCCGGGTGCCACGAGGACGTGATGGCCACCCCGCGCGTCGCGTCGATCACCCCGGTCGTCGGCGCGACCGCGCCCACCAGGGCCTCGGAGTTGGTTCGGGTCAACCGGCCGAGCGTAGGGGACAGGCGCGGGAGCGTACCGTCCGCCGCCATCCGGTGCAGCAGCCGCTGGGTGCCGAGCGTGCCGGCGGCGAACACGACCTGTTCGGCGGTCCAGGTACGCGGCGCGCGGGCGGTCGTCGGCGGCCCACTGCGTATCGTCTCCACCGCGTAGCCGCCGGGCGCTCCGTCCGGACCGGCGGCCAGCGGGCGCACCCGGCGCACGGTGCGCTCCGCGTGTACCTCCGCGCCCGCCCGCTCGGCCAGGTGGAGGTAGTTCTTGAGCAGCGTGTTCTTCGCCCCGACCCGGCACCCCGTCATGCACGAACCGCACTCGGTGCACGTGGTCCGGCTTGGGCCCGCCCCGCCGAAGTACGGGTCCGGTACCTCCTCGCCGGGACGCTGCCCCTCCTCGGGGAACAGCACGCCGACCGGCGCGAGATGGAACGAGTCGCCCACGCCCATGTCCTCGGCGACGGCCTTCATGTGCTCGTCGGCGGGCGTCATGTGCGGGTTGCGTACCACGCCGAGCATACGTTCGGCCTGGGCGTAGAACGGCGCGAGTTCGGCGCGCCAGTCGGTGATGTGGCCCCACTGCGGATCGTCGAAGAACGGTTGGGGCGGCTGGTACAGGGTGTTCGCGTAGTTCAGCGAGCCGCCGCCCACACCCGCCCCGGCCAGCACCACCACGTCCTTGAGCACATGGATGCGCTGGATGCCGGTCAGCCCGATCGCCGGCGCCCACAGGAAGTCGCGGGCCTGCCACGACGTCTTGGGGAAGTCCGCGTCGGCGAACCGTCGGCCGGCTTCGAGTACGCCGACCCGGTAGCCCTTCTCGGTCAGCCGCAGCGCCGCGACCGAGCCGCCGAATCCGGAGCCGATGACCAGAACGTCGTAGTCGAACACGAGGGGACCCTTCGCCGGGCGGGCAGTAGGCATGCCGTGAAATCTCGCGATCCCGGCGATCCTACTCCCCGGTAACCCGGCGAAGGCAGCCCCTCGACGAGCCGACTCGTGTGTCGACCCGTGTGTCCGGTCGGGTGACGACCCGTGCGTCGAGCCCGTGTGTCGAGCCCGTGCCCGACGCGGTTTCGGGGGTGGGTCGAGTCAGCCGCTCTTGCGCCGGAACGAGCGCTGTTGTGCCGCAGGCCCGTGCGCACCGTGGATCTTCGAACCGTCGCCACCGGGGTTCTCGCCGGCGCCGTCGGTCTTGGTGCCGCGCTTGCGGGCCAGTGCCTCGCGGAACTTGCGCTTGGTCTCGTCCTCGGCGCTCTCGGGCTCGGCGACCTCGCCGGCCTCGGGGGCCGTCTCCTCGGGTGTCTCGTTCGCGGGTGTCTCGTCAGCCATGGTGCGTTCCTGCTCTCGAACTGGATGCGATCCGTGAGGACACCCTTCCATGTCGAGGCCCGCGATGGCACGCCCGGTTGCGGTAACGGCCACAACGGCGGTCGAATCGGACCGCGACGGACCGGTTCAGCCCACCTGGGTGACCTGCGCCGTTCGGATGACCAGGGTGTCGATGAACGTGTCCAGTTCCGGCCACTCGAAGACCGGCGCGGTCATCCGCAGCAGCACCGCGCCGTGCATCGCGGCCCAGACCGCCAGCGCGTCCTGGAACGGGTCGGCGCCGGCGGCCTGGCCGGCCGCCTGGGTCCGGGCGATCGCGTCGATGAGGGTCTGGAAGACGTCCATGCGGCTGGGCAGCCTGGGCAGCGGCGGGGGTGCGTCCGGCGCGTCGGGCGGGTTCGGCGCGTCCGACGCCTCCGACCCCGGGCGCATCCGGTGGAACAGCGCCCGATAGCGGCCGGGGCGCTCCATCGCGAACCGGGCGTAGGCGCGGCAGCCCGCGAGCAGCGAGCGGGCCTCCGTGTCCTCGGCATCCGAGGCGGCCAGGATGGCGGCGCGCAGGTCGTCGAAGTAGCCGTTGAGGACCGTGTCGAGGATGTCGTCCAGATCGGTGAAGTGCGCGTAGATCGACGGCGCGGTGATCGCGGCCTCCCGGGCGATCCGGCGCAGCGTCACGTCGCCGGAGTGGCCGTCGCGCTCGATCAGGTCGGTCGCGGCGGCGAGGATGTCCTCGCGGAGCAGCGCCCCTTGGCCGCGGCGATTGCGTCGGCGATTCGGCCCGTGGTCGTCGTCCATGGCGCTCAGCGTACGAGGCGTGGGAGCGGCGTTGTTCGGCATGGGGCCTTCCCGGGGGTTGTCGACGGCGCATGGCATGACGCCCGCCACCCGGCGGCCGGCGGGGGCCGGTCGTCGGGTGGCGGGCTGAGGTTTCATCAGACGGTTTGTACCGCTTGAACGTTGATCGGTTCGGCGGGGGCGTCGACCGATTCGGCGGGCTTGCCGGCGGGGGCGGTGGCCTGTGCGGCCCGGCGGGGGAGGCCGAAGCCGACCAGCAGGACACCGAGCGCGGCGACCGCGGCGGCGACGAGCGCGCCGTTGTTCATCGCGGTGGTGAAGGCGTGGTCGGCGGCGGAGGTGAGCCGGCCAGCCGCGTCCGGGGACAGGTGCTCGGCCACCACGTGGGCGCTGGGCAGGTCGTGCCCGGCGACGGCGGCGGGGCCGGTGAGGTGTTGGTCGCCCATCTCGCTCCGGTAGTGCGAGGAGACCAGCGTGCCGACCACGGCGATGCCGAGTACGCCGCCGAGTTCGCGGACCACGCTGTTGAGCGCGCCGGCCATCGCGGAGAAGCGCGCCGGTACGGACGCGGTGATCTCCATGCTCGCGGGCGCCATCATCATCCCCATCCCGGCGCCCACCAGCATCATTTCGCCGGCGAGGGCGACGAACGGGGTGTCGGTGGCGGTGGTCAGGCCCATCACGCCCAGGCCGAGCGCGATCGCGCCGAGTCCGACGGTGAGGGTGCCCCGAATGCCCAGTCGGGCGGTGACGATCGGCGACAGTCCGGACATCGCCGCCATCGCCGCGGCGAACGGCATCGCACCGAGCCCGGCCTTCAGCGTGCTGTAGCCGTGGACGAGTTGGAAGTACTGGGAGAGCACGAACAGCGTGCCGAACAGGGCGAAGAAGGTGATCGCCAGCGTGCCGGCGGCGAGCACGAAGCCGCGGTTGGCGAACAGCCGTACCTGCACCATGGGTTCGTCCCGACGCAGCTCCCAGACCAGGAACGCGGCGGCGACCACGACGAAGACGACCAGTTCGACGAGGGTGACGGCGTCGGTCCAGCCGCGTTCGGGCGCCTCGATGATCGCGTCGACCAGGATGCCGAGGCCGATCACGGACAACACGGCGGCGGGCAGGTCGAGTCGGGCGGTGCCCTGGCGCGGGATGGTCGGGACGATCCGCAGGACGCCGACGAGCGCGGCGAGCACCAGCGGGACGTTGATCCAGAACGCGCTGGACCAGGAGAAGTGCATCAGCAGCGCGCCGCCGGTGACCGGGCCGATCAGCACCCCCACGCCGGCCGAGGCCGACCAGACGGCGAACGCCTTGGCGCGCTCGACGGGCGGGAACATCCGGATGATGATCGCGAGCGTCGCGGGCATCACGAAGGCCGCGCCCAGGCCCATCACCGCGCGCCAGGCGATCAGTTCGCCGGCGGTCGTGGACACCGCGGCGACGGCCGAGCCGCCGCCGAACAGGACCAGGCCGCCGAGGAGGGCGCGGCGGGCGCCGAACCGGGCGCCGAGGCTGCCGGCGAGGAGCAGCAGGGCGGCGAAGACGAGGGTGTAGGCGTCGGTGATCCACTGGAGGTCGGCGGTCGACGCGTCCAGGCCCTTGGCGAGGGACGGCAGCGCGGTGTTGAGCACCGAGTTGTCCAGCGTCACCGCGACGAGGGTCGAGCACAACACGAGCAGTGCGGCCCACCGGCGGGGATGCCCCGCGGTATCGGGAACGTCGGTCGGTGTCGGTGATGCGGTGGTTCGGGTTCGGGTCGATGCGGTGCCGGTCACGAGCTGCCCCCATTGATTAACGCCTGTTTCCTTACGGCTGTAAATCTAGGGCTTCGACATACAGCTGTAAAGCCAAGGGATGGCAAAGTCGATCGGCGTGCGCGGGCTCTTCTGTAGCGATCGCTAATAAACCTGCGCTACGGTGCTGCCCGGCAGGATCTGTAGCGATCACTAAAGATGTGCCGCGGAAAGAGACGTACGAAGCGGCACATACGAGAGGAAGGGGCGCATCATGCGCACGCTCACCCACACGCTCACCGGCAAGACCGCACTCGTCACCGGGGCGAGCCGGGGGATCGGCCGCGCCGTCGCGGAGCGGCTGGCCGCCGACGGGGCGCTGGTCGCGGTGCACTACGGCCGGGACGAGCCGGCCGCCAAGGATGTGGTCGCGACGATCGAGGCGGCCGGCGGCCGGGCCTTCGCGGTCCGGGCCGAACTGGGCGTACCGGGCGACGTGGACACCGTCGTCGACGTGCTGCGGGCCGGCTGGGCCGAGTTCGGGGTGGACGGCCTGGACGTCCTGGTGCACAACGCCGGCATCGGCTCGACCGGGCCGATCGAGGCGGAGACCGAGGCCGGCTACGACCGGGTGTTCGCGGTCAACACCCGGGCCCCGTTCTTCCTGACCCAGCGGGTGCTGCCGCTGCTGCGCGACGGCGGCCGGATCGTGACCGTCACCTCCGGGGCGACCCGGATCGCGTTCCCCGAGTCGATCGCGTACGCGATGAGCAAGGGCGCCCTCGACACGTTCACCCTGGCCCTGGCCAAACACCTGGGCCCTCGCGGGATCACCGTCAACAACGTCGCCCCCGGCATCGTCGACACCGACGTCAACGCGTCCTGGCTGCGCGGGAACCCACAGGCGCAGGCGCAGGCGGCGAGCCGCGCGGCGCTGGGCCGGGTCGGCCGCCCGGACGACATCGCCGACGCGGTGGCCTTCCTGGCCTCCGACGCCGCCCGATGGGTGACGGGTACGACGCTGGACGCCACGGGCGGGTCGGAGCTGTAGCGGCGCGGCGGGGGCGGGTCGAACGGGGTGGCGTCCGGCCCCCGGTATGCCCGGCGACTGCCGCCCGGGGCCGCCGACTTCGGAGCCGCGATCGCCGCCGCCCGCTACAGGTCCCGCGTCACGCCCAGCGGAGCGCAGTGCAGGCTGCCGTGCGCGGCGGGGGCCGCGATCCAGCTGTCGGCGCTGACGAAGTCCCGCCCGCGCTGGTGTGCTTCGCGGGCCGGGGTCGGGTCGGCCCAGGTCACCGTGAGCGGGCTGTGCTCGACGTCCCACTTGGCCCCGCCGAGTGCGCGGTCGTCGGAGGAGGTCGCCTCGACATGGGTGAGCAGGCCGGCCTCCGTGGTCAGCACGCCCGCGTGCCACAGCGTCACGCCCGCGTCGGTATGCACGATCGCGGGCGGCGTGCGCAAGGTGAGCCCGGTGCCGTCGTGGCGTTCCGAGTCGAAGCGCAGCACCAGTCGGCGCGGGATGGTCGGCAACACCACGTCCAACACGAGATCGCCGTCCGGGACATGGCCGAACAGGCACGAGGTGAACCGGATCGGCCCGGCGGACAGGGTCGTGGCCAGCGCCGAGTGGGCGAACCGGTCGCCCGACCGGGTCACCGACACCCCGTATTGGCCGAACACCTGCGGCGCGGGCGGGCGCGGGCCGGTCGGGCGGGCCAGGGTCTCCATGCCGATGGTCGTATACAGGCCGGCCGGCGTACGCAGGATCCCGCCGTGGAAGACCCGGACCTCGTCGTGCGCGAGCAGGATCTCGGGCGGCCTGACCAGCTCGATCGCCACCGGGGCAGTGCTGTCGCTCATGTGGGCGACCCTATCGCCGGGTCACCGCAAGACCCGGCGCCCCGCCGGCGGGCCCCGATACCCCGTGTCCCGCCTCGGCGATCCGTTCGGGATTCCCCCGCTCGGCCCAATCGGGAGCTGCGGGGCGCTGTGCGCGAATCGCGCCCCCGGGTGCCGGCGGGCGGGTACCGCGTGACCTGCGGGAGCGGCGCCGATGTGGCATTTCGGTCCGGTTCGGCGGGCGCATAGGGGATTCGAGCCGCCATATCGTGGGGACACTTTCCGGTTACGGCTTCGCCTATACCGCCCCGGAACGCCCCACGCGTCACCCGACAGGCGCATACTGAGGGAGATGACGACCTCAGCCGTGACCCGGCGCATTCTGCCCACCAGTCCCTTCAATGTCCCGGTCGCTCCCATCATCGAGGATTTCGAACTCGGTGCTCGAGTGACGCACGATCAGTACGGACTCGGTCGGATCGTCGGTGTCGAAGAGGACATCGCGGTCACTGTCGACTTCGGATCGCGCCAGGAACGCATCTGCCGTCCCTACGCGAAGCTGAGCAATCTCTGAACCACGCGACACCGTTCCGCACGTCCCGACACCACGCGGTCGGTACGAGGAGGCGCCCCCGGGCAACCGGGTCGGCGCCTCCTTTGCGTTGTGGGTCGCGGCCTGTTTCGGACCCTGCCATGCGCCAAGACATCAGGTTGTCAGACAAGTTGTGGTACCGTCCCGGACATGAAGCTGCGCGTGGTCCTTCTTCTCGGCCGCCGCGGCGGGGCCTGATCCGACCGGCACCCCGCCGCGGGGTTCGGTGTCGCCGGTCGACCCTCCGAGCGGCGAGGACGATCCCGCACCATGACCGACCGCATGACCAACCACACCTTCCCCACCCTGCGCACCCCCGCCGGCCCGATCCCCGAGGGCCGCCCGCACTGGAACCGGCAACGTCCCGGCACGATGCCGCACCACCGCTACCGCCCGGCGCACGAGCGGGTCCGCGTCGATGTCGACCCGGTCCGGCGGAGTTGGCCGAACAATCGCATCGAGCAGGCGCCGCTGTGGGTCCCGGTGGACCTGCGTGACGGCAATCAGGCGCTGGCCGAACCGATGGACCCCGTACGCAAACGCCGGATGTTCGACCTGCTGGTGGCGATGGGCTACAAGGAGATCGAGGTCGGCTATCCCTCGGCGAGCCGCGCCGACTTCGACTTCGTCCGGCAGTTGGCGGAGGGCGACGCGGTACCGGACGACGTCACCGTCGTGGTCTTCACCGCCGCGCGAACCGACCTGATCGAACGCACGCACCAATCGATCGAGGGTCTGCCGCACGCGGTCGTACACATGTACACCGCGACCGCGCCGACCTGGCGCGAGGTCGTGCTCGGCCACGACCGGGCCGCGCTGCACGCGCTGATCCTGGCAGGCGCGAAGGACGTGGCGCGCGGCGCCGATGCGCGACCCGGGGCGGACATCCGCTTCCAGTTCTCGCCGGAGGTGTTCAACCTGACCGAGCCCGACTACGTCCTGGAGGTGTGCGACAGCCTCACCGAACTGTGGGACGCGAGCCCGGACCGGCCGGTCATCCACAACCTGCCGGCCACGGTCGAGATCGCCACGCCGAACGTGTACGCCGACCAGATCGAGTACATGCACCGCCACCTGGCCCGCCGGGACGCGGTCGTGCTGTCCGTGCATCCGCACAACGACCGGGGGACGGGCGTCGCGTGCGCCGAGTTGGCGCTGCTCGCGGGGGCGCAGCGGATCGAGGGCTGCCTGTTCGGCAACGGCGAGCGGACCGGCAACGTGGACCTGGTCACGCTGGCGCTGAACCTGTACACGCAGGGGGTCGACCCGATGATCGACTTCTCCGACATCGACGAGATCCGGCGCACGGTGGAGTACGCGAACCGGATCGATGTGCACGCCCGGCATCCGTACGGCGGGGACCTGGTCCACACCGCGTTCTCCGGTACGCATCAGGACGCGATCAGGAAGGGGTTGGCGCACCACACGCGCGAGGCCGAGCGGCTGGGGGTGGGGGAGGACCGCGCGCCGTGGAACGTGCCGTATCTGCCGATCGATCCCGCCGACCTCGGGCGCGACTACGAGGCGGTGATCCGGGTCAACAGCCAGTCCGGCAAGGGTGGCATCGCCTACCTGATGCAGAGCGCACACGGCCTGGACCTGCCGCGTCGGCTCCAGATCGAGTTCTCCCGGGTGGTCCAGGAGGCCACCGACGACAGCGGCGAGGAGATCGGCGCGGGCGAGTTGGGGGCGCTGTTCGGGCGGGAGTATCTGGAGCGGCGTACGCCGGTGGAGGTCACCGGGTGGCGCGCCGAGGAGCCGGCGGCGGGGCGGCATCGATTCAGCGGGACGCTCGTCGGGTCGCCTTCGGGGTTGCGTGTGGGGTCGAGTACGGAGTCGCGGGCGGTGGTCGGGGAGGGCAATGGGCCGCTGTCGGCCATGACGGCCGCGCTGGGTACGGCCGGGATCCGGGTCGAGATCCTGGACTACGTCGAGCACTCGATCGGCGCGGGCGAGGATCGGCAGGCGGCGGCGTATGTCGAGTGCCGGGTGGACGGGGTGACCCGGTGGGGCGTGGGGATCGACACGTCGATCCTGGCGGCCTCGGTGCAGGCGACGTTGTCGGCGGTGAACCGAGCGCGAGGTTGACGCGGGATAGGATTTCTCAGACAACCTGAGATGTACGAGCCATGACGTAAGGCGACACACGATGACGTTCGGCCCCCTGCGCCGCAACCCGCTGGTCGGCCAGGCGGCCGAACGGCTTCGGGACCAGATCGCCGCCGGGCGCTGGCCGATCGGGACGAAGCTGCCCGGCGAGGTGGCACTCGGCCGGGAACTCGGCATCGGCCGGTCGACGGTGCGGGAGGCGATCCGCGCGCTGGCCGGTGCGGGGTTGGTCGAGTCGCGGCAGGGGTCCGGCGTCTTCGTGATCGCGACCGAGCCGACGGAGGACCTGACCGCGCGGCTGCGGCGGGCGTCGGCGGTCGAGGTGTACGAGGTGCGCAACCTGATCGAGGTGCGGGCCGCGATGTTGGCGGCGGAGCGGCGCACGGACGCGGATCTGGCGGTCCTGGACGCCCGACTGCTTGCGCGGGCCGCGGCGCTCGGCGACGACGAGGCGTACATCGACGCCGACATCGCGTTCCACGCGGCGATCGTGGCGGCGGCACACAACGAGGTGCTCACGGACCTGTTCGCGGTATTCCAGGTAACCATGCGCCCCGGCCTCCTGGACCTGCTGGCGGCGATGGACGCACAGGGCCTACGAACCGCCGCACCCGACCCGGGAGCCGACGCCCACGCGGCCATGGTCGCCGCAATCCGAGCAGGCGACCCGGCAGCAGCCGGCCGGGTAACGGAGACGGAACTCGAGATCGGCTTGCGGATCCTCCGCGACTAGCTCACCCCGTCCCGCGGTCCGCACGCGGACCCGCGCGAGCGGACGCACCTCGTGTCGCCTGGTTCGGCGCGGTCCGGCCCGCGAAGCCGGGGCCGGCGTGCGGATCGTCCGTGGGTGGGCGCCGCACGCCGGTCGGGCCCGGTCCGGCGGAGTTGCCCGGCCTCCGGGGGGTGCGGGTGGGGTGGGAATACCCGGCGTGGGATTCTGCTTGGACGGGGTGATTGAGAGTTCAACTACTGAGAGAGTGGTCATCGTGCAGTTCGGGATCTTCACCGTCGGTGACGTCACCGTCGACCCCACGACCGGTCGGGAGCCGACCGAGCACGAGCGGATCAAGGCGATGGTGGCCATCGCGCTCAAGGCCGAAGAGATCGGCATGGACGTGTTCGCCACCGGTGAGCACCACAATCCGCCGTTCGTGCCGTCCTCGCCGACCACGATGCTCGGCTACATCGCCGCGCGGACCGAGCGGATCATCCTCTCCACCTCCACCACGCTGATCACCACCAACGACCCGGTGAAGATCGCCGAGGACTACGCGATGCTCCAGCACCTGGCCGACGGCCGGGTGGACCTGATGATGGGGCGCGGCAACACCGGACCGGTGTACCCGTGGTTCGGCCAGGACATCCGCCAGGGCATCCCGCTGGCGATCGAGAACTACGCGCTGCTCCACGAGCTGTGGCGCAAGGAAGTGGTGGACTGGGAGGGCCGCTTCCGTACCCCGCTGCAGAGCTTCACGTCGACGCCGCGCCCGCTGGACGGCGTGCCGCCGTTCGTCTGGCACGGGTCGATCCGCAGCCCGGAGATCGCCGAGCAGGCGGCCTACTACGGCGACGGGTTCTTCGCCAACAACATCTTCTGGCCGCGCGACCACTTCGTGCGCCTGATCAACCTCTACCGGGACCGCTTCGAGCACTACGGGCACGGTACGCGGGAGCAGGCCATCGTCGGCGTCGGCGGACAGATCTTCATGCGGCGCAACTCGCAGGAGGCGGTGCGCGAGTTCCGTCCCTACTTCGACAACGCGCCGGTGTACGGGCACGGTCCGTCGCTGGAGGAGTTCACCGACCAGACGCCGCTGACCGTGGGCAGCCCGCAGGAGGTCATCGACAAGACGCTGACCTTCCGCGACTCGTTCGGCGACTACCAGCGCCAGCTGTTCCTGATGGACCACGCGGGCCTGCCGCTGAAGACCGTGCTCGAACAGCTCGACCTGTTCGGCGAGGAGGTACTGCCGGTGCTGCGCAAGGAGTTCGCCGCCCGACGGCCGGCCCAGGTGCCGGACGGCCCCACCCACGCGGCGCTGGTCGCCCGGCGCGACGCGGCGGCGGTGTCGGCGGAAGCCGTCCCGCAGACGTCCTGACGGCAGCGAACCCACCGGCGTGGAAAGGGAGAAGGTAACAGTGATGGCAGAACCGCTGAAGCTCGTCGTCGTCTCGGCCGGACTCGGCAAGCCGTCGTCCACCCGGCTGCTCGGCGACCGGCTCGCCGAGGCGACCCGCCGGCGCCTGGACGAGCGGGAGGTCGCGGTCGAGGCGTACACGATCGAACTGCGCGACCTCGCCGTGGACATCGCGCACAACCTGGTCACCGGCTTCCCGCCGCCCGGGTTGCGGGCCGCGATCGACACGGTCGTCGCGGCCGACGCGCTGATCGTGGTCTCGCCGATCTTCAGCGCGTCCTACAGCGGGCTGTTCAAGTCGTTCTTCGACGTCCTGGACAACACCGCGCTGATCGGAAAGCCGGTGCTGATCGCGGCGACCGGCGGCACGGCGCGGCACTCGCTCGCCCTGGAGCACGCGCTGCGCCCGCTGTTCGCCTACCTGCGGGCCACGGTCGTACCGACCTCGGTGTACGTGGCCACCGACGAATGGGGCGCGGCGGCCGGGGAAGGCGTCGAGGGAGTGGGCACGCGGATCGCTCGCGCAGGCGGCGAACTGGCCGACTTGGTGGCCGGGTTGCCGCCACACCCGGCGACCCGGCCGTCGTCGTCCGCGACCGACGCCATCGACGAAGTCGTGCCCTTCGCCGAGCAGTTGGCGGCGCTCGGACGGGGCTGAGCGGGCCCTGACAAGGCGGCCGTCGACGGGGTGGGCCCGTCGACGTCCGCCGGTCGAACCCGGCGCGTGCCGATGGCGGGTCCAATATCCGGAATCCCGTTCTCGGTATGTGGGCTTGCGTTACCCTCCTGATCCTGATCGGATTCCTACGGAGAGGCGGGTGCGAAGCACATCCTGCCTGAGCGACGCTGCGACGAGCGTCGCACGGGTCGGCGCCACCGGCCGGCGCCGCCGGAAGGCTACGCGCCGAACATGTCCCGGCAGGCGTCCAGGCCCGTGACCTCGACCGGGATGGTGCGGTGCGCCGACCACGCCTCGCGGGTCAGCCGCAGGCGTTGGAAAGGGCGGGGCTCGCCGTCGTGCGGCAGGACGTCGATGCCGTCGTCGACGTAGCCCAGGCGGCGCGAGACCCCCAGCGACGGGGCGTTGTCGAACCGGGCGGCCGAGATCGCCCATCGGGCGCCCAGGCCGGTGAAGGCCAGTTCCAACAACCCCGCGCGCATCTCGGTGCCGAAGCCCTGCCCCTGGTGGGCCAGGCCCAGCCACGAGCCCGAGCCGATCTCGCGCCGGTGGGCGAAGTCCTTGGCACAGCCCTCCTGGGTCCCGATCACCCGGCCCTCGTGCACGACGGCAAGCAGCAGGCGCCAGTCGTCCGGCTGCCAGTTGGCCCACGTACCCCAGTAGAACCGCAGCGCGTTCCGGGCCTTCGCCGGTTGCGGCTCGCGCGTCCACGGCAGGCTGAACGGCATGTAGTCGGGAGCGTGTACACCCTGCTCGGCCAGTTCCACCAGCGCCACCAGGTCGTCCTGGGTCGCCGGGCGCAGTTCGAGCCTGGGCGTGGTCACGCGGATGCCGAATACCGGCCAATGATCGGTGAGCATGTTCGATTGTGGGCGCTGTCGCTGCGCCGATGCCACGGGATTTTCAGCGCGCCGCCGTCGGCGCCAGCCCGTGCAGCAGCAGGTCGGCGAACGCGTCGCCGACCTCGCGCGGCGACATCGGCCCGTCGAACTGGTACCAGCTGTTCAGGTGGTGCACGCCGCCGAAGAAGTTGTGCGTGGCTATGTCGGCCGACACGTCCCGGCGCAACAGGCCCTCGCGCTGGCCCTGTTCGATCAGCGCGCGGAACCGCTCGTGGTAGCGCCGACGTTCGGCCCGGATCTCGGCGCTCTTGTCGGGCGTGAGCAGGTGCATCGAACGGAAGTAGACCACCGCGTCGTCCATGTTGCCGAGGGTGGTGACCACCACGTCGGCGGCGGCCTCGCGCAGCCGGTCGAGCACCGGCTCGGGTCCGTCGGCGATGCTGTTCAGGCGTTTGGTCTGCATCGACAGCATGCGGTGGTAGATCTCGACGAGGAGATCGTCCTTGGACGCGTAGTAGTGGTACATCGCACCCTTGGTGACCCCCGCGGCGGCCACGATCTCCTGGACCGAGGTGCTCTCGAAGCCACGCTCGGCGAACATCCGGGAGGCGATGCGCACCAACCGCTGCGGCAGCGACGACCCGTCGGCGTCGGACTCGACCGGCGCCGCGTTTCCGCGACCTCTTGCCGCCATGATGTTCAACCTTTCGCGGGAGCGTACGCACGCCAGTCTAGCCAAGATACCGACCGGTCGGTACCGTGAATCGGGCACGTCTCGCGAAACCCTATGGACTCGACGCCGTCGACTCGGGAACGACCCAGGAGGAGGTACACGCCGGTGGACTTCGGCTACGACGCCCGGACCGAGGAACTGCGCGAGCGGCTGCTCGCGTTCATGACCGAACACGTCTACCCCGCCGAGGCCGTGTTCGACGAACAGGTGGCCGCTCCGGGCGCCGACCCGTGGGGCCGCCCGCCGGTGCTGGCGGAGTTGAAGGCCGAGGCGCGCAAACGCGGCCTGTGGAACCTGTTCCTGCCGGGCGAGGAGGGCGCGGGGCTGACCAACCTGCAATACGCGCCGCTGGCCGAGATCGCCGGGCGCAGTCCGCACCTGGCCCCGGAGGCGCTGAACTGCGCCGCGCCGGACACCGGCAACATGGAGCTGCTGCACGACTTCGGCACCCCGGAGCAGCGCGAGCGCTGGCTGCGGCCGCTGCTCGACGGCACCATCCGCTCGGCGTTCTGCATGACCGAGCCCGACGTGGCCTCCTCCGACGCCACCAACATCACCACGAGCATCGTGCGCGACGGCGACGACTACGTGATCAACGGCCGCAAGTGGTGGTCCTCCGGAGCGATGGCGCCCACGTGCGAGATCCTGGTCGTGATGGGTCGTACCGACCCCGACGCGCCGCGCCACCGCCGACAGAGCATGATCCTGGTGCCGCGCGACACCCCGGGGGTGGACATCCGTCGAGGGATGCACGTCTTCGGCTACACCGACGGCCCCCACGGCGGACACGCCGAGGTGGTCTTCGAGGACGTACGGGTGCCCGCGACCAACCTCGTCGGCAACGCCGGTGACGGCTTCGCGATCGCCCAGGCCCGGCTGGGCCCCGGGCGGATCCACCACTGCATGCGGCTGATCGGGATGGCCGAGCGCGGCCTGGAACTGATGTGCCGTCGGGTACTGGCGCGCGAGGCGTTCGGCGGACCGCTGGCCGAGCAGGGGGTGATCCAGGAGTGGATCGCCGAATCCCGGGTGCGGATCGAGCAGTTGCGGCTGCTGGTGCTGAAGACCGCGTGGCTGATGGACACCGTCGGCAACCGCGGTGCGCACCGCGAGATCCAGTCGATCAAGATCGCCACGCCGAGCACCGTGGAATGGATCCTGGACAAGGCCATCCAGGCGCACGGCGCCGGCGGCCTGTCCCAGGACTTCGTCCTCGCCTCGCTGTGGACGCACGCCCGCACGCTGCGCCTGGCCGACGGGCCGGACGAGGTACATCGTCGTTCGCTCGCCCACCGCGAACTCAAGCCCTACCGAGACGCGGACCAGTGAACCGCGCACCCCGTTGACGCGGACCATGACCCGCGCACCCCGTTCCGACCGAGAGGCAGCCGCCCAGTGACCGACACCTCCCGCCCCGTAGCCATCGTTACCGGCGCCAGCCGCGGCATCGGCCTGGGCATCGCCCAGGCGCTGGTCGCACGCGGCGACCGCGTCTGCGTGACGGCGCGCGGCGCGGACACCCTGGCCGAGGTGGTCGCCTCGCTCGGTGGCCCGGAGCATGCCATCGGCGTCGCGGGCAAGGCGCACGACCCGGCCCACCAGGACGCCGCCGTGGCCGCGACCCTGGAGGCGTTCGGCCGGATCGACATGCTGGTCAACAACGCCGGGATCAACCCCGTCTACGGCCCGCTGGTCGAACTCGACCTCGATGCCGGGCGCAAGATCCTGGAGGTCAACCTGCTCGCCGCGCTGGCCTGGACCCAGCGGGTGTACAAGGCGTGGCTGGGCGAACACGGCGGCGCCATCGTCAACATGTCCTCGATGGCCGGTGAGCGGCCCGCGCACGGGATCGGCTTCTACGGCGTGAGCAAGGCCGCACTGACCCACCTGACCGCGCAGCTCGCGAGCGAACTCGGGCCGCGCGTACGGGTGAACGCGGTCGCGCCGGCCGTGGTCAAGACCGTCTTCGCGACCGCGCTGTACGAGGGGCGCGAGGAGGAGGTCGCGGCGGCGTACCCGATGGGCCGGCTCGGCGTGCCCGAGGACGTGGCCGGCGCGGTGGCGTTCCTGCTCTCCGAGCAGGCGGGGTGGATCACCGGCCAGACGCTCCTTGTCGACGGCGGCGTGAGCCTGTCCGGCGGTGTGGGGTGACGGTGCTCGCGGGGGCGGGCGTGGTGGTCACCGGGGGCGGCGCGGGGATCGGCGCGGCCCTGGCCCGCCGCTTTGCCGCCGGCGGCGCGCGGGTGGTGGTCAACGACCTCGACCCGGACGCGTGCCACGCGGTGGCCGCCGACATCGACGCCGTCGCGTTGCCGGGCGACGCGGCCACGGAGGCGGGCGTCGCGGCGCTGGTCTCCCGGGCCCGGGCGGCGCTCGGCGGTGAGATCGACGTCTACTGCGCCAACGCCGGCATCGGCGCGGGCGTCGGCCTGGACGCGCCCGAGGAGGCGTGGGAGCAGTCCTGGGACGTCAACGTGATGGCACACGTACGCGCCGCGCGACTGCTCACCCCGGCCTGGCTGGCGCGCGGTCGCGGCCACCTGGTCACCACGGTCTCCGCCGCCGGGCTGCTCACCATGTTGGACGCGTCGGCGTACGCGGTCACCAAACACGCGGCGTACGCGTTCGCGGAGTGGATGGCGATCACGTATGGAGCCAAGGGCATCACGGTCCAGGCGATCTGCCCTCGAGGCGTGCGTACGGCCCTCCTGGACGCCTCCGGCCCGGCCGCCCGCCTGCTCCTGGACGACGACGCCGTGGAGCCGGAGCAGGTCGCCGACATGGTGGTCGACGCGGTCGCGGCGGGCGCCCCGTTCCTGATCCTGCCCCACCCGGACGTGGCCCCCATGTACGCGGGCCGAGCCGCCGACCCGGACCGCTGGCTGACCGGCATGCGCAAACTCCAGGGCAGACTGGAACAGGCCCGGGAGGACTGAGGCACCGCCGCCGCCGCATCGGAGGAACGGCCGCGGACTCAACCGGAGTTCGGACGCCGCGCCTGCGGCGCGTGGCTCTTCGGGCCGAGGTCGGGTACCGCTGTGCGCTCGGTGCCCGACCTGGGTTTCCTCGGGTCGGCTGACGCGGGAACGTGCGACACGATCATCCACCGATCGCGGGAACGGCTCCAGACCACCTTCTCGTCGACGCGCACCCACGAGGACGTGGTGGCGGCGAAGGCGTTGATCCTGACGTCGTACAGGTCGACGGAGATCGGTTGTTCCCACGTGTAGGTGACGTCGCGCCACTGCTGCCGGCCGTGCTCGCTCATCCACAGCTCGGCGTCCTGTTTTCCTCGGTCGCCGCCGATGTCGAGATGTCGGGCCAGCTTCTGCACGTCGCCCGCGTTGAGCAACGCGACGTAGCCGTCCAGGTACTTCCGCAGTCGTCCCTCATCGGGTGTGGAGTCCTGGTCCGCGGAGCTTGATCCCGCCTTGCCGCCATCGCTGCCGCAACCCGCCGAAACAATCGCCAGCAGCACCCCCAGCGCGACAGCCGCGACCTTCCGCCGTACGGGTGCCGTAACACGAACGGCCATCGTTCCCCTCCCGTTCACCGGGAGGTGCCTTTCCGGCAAAAGCTACCGACAACCATTTCGCGGGTCCGGCGGTCGTGTTCAGGCCACGAGCAAGCGCAAGCCCGGTTCCGCCGCGTCGAGGTCGGTCAACTCGCCGTTGCGTTCGGACCATCGGCCGGAGGCGAGGTCGTCGCGGAGCCGGTCCACCGCCCGCTGCTCGGCCTCCGGCCCGACGCGGGTCCACAGCGAGATCGCGCGGCGCACGGGTTCGTCCAGGTACGCCTCGGGGCGGCGCCAGTACGCCTCGAAGAAGCCGTCGGCGCAATCCCACGGGATGAGCACCGGCTCCAGGCGGGCGCCGATCGTGCCGGCCAACCGCTGTACGGAGGGCCGGCCGGCGACGAGTCCGGTGACCTCGGGCAGATAGTCGCGGATGAGCCAGAACCGGTCCCGCCACGCGGTGTCGTGGGCGTCGTGCGTGAACACCACCACGCGCCGGGCCACCCGCCGCATCTCGCGCAGCCCGGCGACGGGGTCCCGCCAGTGATGGATCGTGCTGAAAGCCATGGCCGCGTCGAAGGACTGGTCCGGGAACGGAAGGTTTTCCGCTTCGGCCGCCACGCACGGAGCCGCGCCCGCGGGACGCTGCGCCCGCATGACTGCCGACGGCTCCACCGCAGTCACGTCGCGGTCCGGGGGTTCGTACGAGCTGGTGCCGGCGCCGACGTTCAGGACGGTTCGGGCATCGCCGAGTGCTTCCCAGACCCGCGCGGCGATGCGCGGCTCGGTGCGGCGCGTCACCGGGTACGCGGATCCGATCGTGTCGTACAACTGCGCGCCGAATACCTTCAATTGATCCTCCGAGGTGGTTCTGATCCCCATTGCCCGTGCCTCCAGTTCCGTATCGATGACCGTCACCATGGCGGCAGCCCGGTCGCGCTGTTCAAGCAGCAGGCCGCGCAATCGGCGCAGATGCGCGACGGCGTCGGTGTCGGGGTCGTCGACCAGATCCGCGATCTCACGCAGCCCGAAGCCGAGTCGCCGATAGGCGAGCACCTCCCGCAACCGCTCCACGTCCCCGGCGGCGTACGCCCGGTACCCGGCCCCCGTCCGCGCGGACGGCCGCACAAGCCCGATCTCGTCGTAGTGATGCAACGTCCGCACGCTCACACAGGCCAACTCGGCCACACGCCCCACAGTCAGGTGCTCCTCCACACCCCCGACAATGCGCCATAACGCCACGTGAGGGTCAAGCACTTCGCCGCCGACGGCTTGCGCTGCCGACCCGCCCGTATCGGGGCGTACCGTGGTGGACAGCGCCGAACCTGCCGGGAGTCTGACCATGCGAGAGAGCATCGGGGACCGCATCGCTCGGTTGCGTCTGCGGAGGGGGCATACGCAGGAATCGCTCGCCGCCGTCGCGGGGGTGTCCGTCGACGTGGTCCGCAAACTGGAGCAGAACCAGCGCCTCACGGCCCGGCTTTCGACACTCAACGCGCTCGCGGGCGCGCTCGATGTGGAGACGTCGACGCTGATCGGGCAGCCGACCACGTTCCAGGGGGCGGCGGCGGACCGGGATCCGTCCCCGAGCCTGCTGGCACTGCGCCGGGCGGTGACTCCCGTCGCCGAACTGCTCGACGACGAAATGGCGGTCGCCGACGGCGAATCGCCGTCCGTGCACGATCTGCGCGAGGCGTTGCGGTCGACGGAGGCGATCCGCCGCGAGGGGAGGTTGTCGGAGATCGCCACGATCCTGCCGCGCCTGATCGCGGACGCCCGATCCGCCACGCGCGAACACGCCGGCGCCGACCGCGCGGCGTCGTTCGCCGTACTGGCCGAGGCGTACCAGGTCGCGGCAACCACGTTGGCCGCGCTCGGCAAGGAGGACGCGGCCTACACGGCGATGGAACGCGCCGGCGCGGCGGCCCGGAACTCCGACGACCCCCGCCTCGAAGTCATCGGCATGTCCACGCTGTCCTGGATCTTCAGCAAGCAGGGCCGGATAGACGACGCCCAACGGGTGGCCCAGGCAACGGCGGAGAAGATCGAGCCGTCGTTGACGAAGACGCCGCCGATCGACATCGCACTGTGGGGCATCCTCCTCCTACGCGCCGCCTCGGCCGCCGTACGCGCCGAACGCAAGGACACCGCCGCCGAGTTCCTGCGCCTCGCCAAGCTCGCCGCAGCCCGCATCGGCACGGACCGCACGGAATACGCCACACCGTTCGGCCCCACCAACGCGGGCGTCGCCACGGTCAACGCCTACGTCGAAATGGACCGCCCCGAACAGGCCCTCACCGAGGCCCGCCGCATCACCGGCCTCCACCACCTCCCGCCCACCTGGCAGGCCCGCCACCACGTCGACCGCGCCCTGGCCCACATCGACCTCGCCGACGACATCAGGGCCACCCGCGCGATGCTCAAAGCCGAAGAAACCGCCCCGGAATGGCTCCGCTACCACGCCACATCCCGCCGAGTCGTCACCGACCTGACCTCGCGCGACCGACGACAGGACGCTCCGGCTCTCGCTCTCGCCAACCGGTTGTGCCTCGACGTCGATTAGAACGCCACGCCTTCGTCGCGCGGCGCGTACGCCCATGGCGTCGCCGGCCGCGACCATTCGTCCTGTCGATGTGAAACGGATTCCCGGCTACCCGTTCACGCTTGTAGCTCCGTGATCGCTCTCCGAATCATCGTCGCCGACTCCTGCGGGGCGAGAGAGCCGGCAAGCAGACGGTCGTACGCCGCCTGGTGGTGCGCCACCACCACGCCGTCGTCACGCAACTGGCCCATGTGGCTGCCTTCCAGGTATGCGACGGGACCACTGTCGGGTGGGGTCAAGAGCGTCAGTGATCCGCCCAACTGGCCGTGCACTCCGGAGCTGAACGGTAGGACTCGGATGGTGCTGTACGCCGTTTCCATCCGAGGCAACAGCGCCTCGAGTTGAGCGCGCATGACCGCCGAGCCACCGATCGGGCGACGGATGACCGCTTCGTCAAGGATCACGCCGTATCGCGGGGGGTGTTCCCGCGTGAAGATGCGCTGCCGGTTCATCCGCGCCGCGACGCGTCGCTCGATTTCGGTGTCCGGCACTTCGGGAGCGAACTCGCGGAACTGTGCACGGGCGTAGTCCGGAATCTGCAACAGCCCCGGCACGGTTTGCGGCTCGTATTGGAGGATACGCACCGCCGTCGTCGCGAGCTGCATGAACGGACGGTAACGGTCCGGGAACTGCCCCTGCTCCAGCAGCATTTCGTAGGCTCGCACGAAAGACCCCTCCGTCCCGAATGCGGTGTCGAGCCTGGCGGGCAGGTCCGGTGGCACCGGGCTGTCGCCGGTTTCGTACCGGGAAAGCGCGGCCTTGCTGTAACCCAGGGCAGACGCGCACGCCGTCAGCGACAGTCCCAAGCGATTGCGCACGACCCGAATCTCGCGCCCGAACATCTGACGGGGCGAACCATGGGGAGCAAGATCCTTCTCTTGATATCGCACGGATGTTCCCTCCTCCGTTCCACTGCAAATCGGTAACGGCGCCGAGATGCACAGGCTGGTTC
Organism: Embleya australiensis; assembly: GCF_051903075.1. Lineage (NCBI taxonomy): Bacteria > Bacillati > Actinomycetota > Actinomycetes > Kitasatosporales > Streptomycetaceae > Embleya > Embleya australiensis. The sequence continues at coordinate 1,293,947 of NZ_CP182422.1, read as the reverse complement.
GCCCAGTTCATCATGGGGACCGGGCGCGGCAGGCTGTGAACGGAAAGACGAGGCACCTTCCTTGCTTGGAACGTCGCAGCCGAGACACGTCGCTGCAGACGGGCGTAGGGGGCGGGGGGTTCAACTTTGGCGAGTTGCCCCACCCCTGCGTGTCCCAACAGAAAGGACACGGACCCACGATGACATATCAATTCGGATGGGCTCGACGCGCTTCGACACCGGTGTCGGTGTCGAAGCGCGACTGGTAGGAAGAGCGGATGTGGCGGAGCGGGCGATGACCAGGCGGAAGTGGGTTTCGGGGAGTACGCAGGAAGACATCGCCAAAGGGCGGGAGTTCCTTGAGGGTTACCGGTATGCGTGGTGTCGGGACGCGTATTCGGGGCGTGAAGGTGTGCTCATGGATGTATGCGGGCGACAGGTGTATCTGCGGCTGCGAACCGGGATCGAATTCGTCTCCGATGTGTGGGACTTGGTGGTTCTCCGGCTGCCGCCGCCGACTTTGGGGCATGAGGTGCGGTACGTGGGTGGGGGAGAGGTGAACTTGCGGCCGGAGGGAACGCTGATGGAGTTGTGTGCCGTGGAGTGCGGCATGTTGGCGACCGTTCAGCCATCCGAAGGGCCGGCGTGGTTCGCGTTGGTGTCGGATCTGGAGCGGGTCGATTGTCCGATGGGGGCGGTGGCGGAGTGGGGGGAGCCGCCGTTTGTGGTCGGGGCGGACCCGGGGGACGCGTTCGGGGGTGTGTGGGAGAGGATCAAGGCCGCCCAGGATGCCTGGTGGGCGCGGGGGCGATAGGCGACGGCCCGGGGCTACAGGGTTCGGGTGGGGGGCATTCCGGAGTGGCCTGTGGGTGGGGTTTTGACGGCGAGGATTTGGTTTACGCCGATGCGGTTCTGTTCGAAGGCCAGGGCCGAGGCGGCCATGTACAGGCGCCAGACGCGGGCTCTGCCCTGGGTGGTCAGGCGGGCCGCTTCGTCCTGGTTGGATTCGAGGTTGGTTACCCATGCCCGCAGCGTGGTTGCGTAGTGTTCGCGTAGGGCGTGTACGTCTCGGACCTCCAGGCCGGCTTCCTCCAGGACCGACACCGTGGTGCCGATCGGGGCCAGTTCGCCGTCGGGGAAGACGTAGCGGTCGATGAAATCGTCGACCTGGTAGGCCTCTTCGTTCGGTACCGGGCGGCGGGAGATCTGGTGGTTGAGCAACCGGCCGCCGGGGCACAGGAGTTCGTACAGCGTGTCGGCGTAGGCGCGGAACTGGACGCGGCCCACGTGTTCGGCCATGCCGATCGAGGAGATCGCGTCGTAGGGGCCGTCTGCATGCTCGCGGTAGTCCTGGATCCTGATCTCCACGCGCCCCGTCAGGCCCGCCTCGGAGACACGTTTGCGGGCCAGGTCGGCCTGTTCGTGCGAGATGGTGATCCCGACCACCTCCACGCCGTAGTGCTCGGCGGCGTGCAGCGCCATCGAGCCCCACCCGCAGCCGACGTCGAGCAGCCGCATGCCGGGGCCGAGCGCGAGCTTGCGGCAGATCAGGTCCAGCTTCGCCCGCTGGGCGTCCTCCAACGTCGCCTCGGGGCGATCCCAATAGGCGCAGGAGTAGACCATCGACGGACCCAGGACCAGGGCGTAGAAGTCGTTGCCGACGTCGTAGTGGTGCCGGATCGCCTCCTGGTCGCGGCGCACGCTGTGCAGCACGCCCCGGCGGCGCCGGACCTCCTCGGCGGGCGCCGGCGGCGGCACCGGCAGCCCGGTCAGGGAGAGCATCGTGCCCATCGGGCGGGCCGCGTCGCGCGCGATACGCCCGGCCTCGCGCAGCCGGGCGACGGGTCCGAGCCGGGCCGCCCCGGAGACCCCGGCCACCGGCCCCGCCGGAACCGGCTCGTCGCGGTTGAGCGCCAGCCCGGACAGCCGGGTCAGCGCGTCGTAGAGGTCGCCGTCCACGTCGAGATCGCCCGACACCCAGCCCCGGGCGAAGCCGAGTTCGCCCGGCGACCACAACAGGCGGCGCAGCGCGCGGCGATTGCGCACGATCAGCGCCGGACCGTCCGGCGGACCGGCCTCGCTGCCGTCCCAGGCCCGGATCCGGATCGGCGACGGGCGGCCGAGGACCTGCTGAGCCAGTGCGGCGAGGCGGTCGGCGGTGTGCGGCATGACGGATTCCTCCGCGGTGGTGGATCCCCGGACTCCCGAGCCGGGCGACACCGGTGCCCCTACCCCACGCGCGCCACGACTCGAACGGAATTGCTCCGTCCGGGCCGGCGAGCCGCCCCGGACGGAGCAGGACGGCCGCCGGCCCGACGAGACGCGCGCTACGCCGAGGTCACAGCACCTTGGACAGGAACGCCTTCGTGCGCTCGTGCTGCGGGTTGGCCAGTACCTCGCGCGGATTACCCGCCTCGACGACCAACCCGTCGTCCATGAACACCAATGAGTCGCCCACCTCGCGGGCGAAGCCCATCTCGTGCGTGACCACGATCATCGTCATGCCGTCCTCGGCCAGCCCGCGCATGACCTCCAACACCTCGCCGACCAGTTCGGGGTCGAGCGCCGAGGTGGGCTCGTCGAAGAGCATCAGCTTGGGGTCCATCGCCAGTGCCCGGGCGATGGCCACCCGCTGCTGCTGGCCACCGGACAGCTGCGAGGGGTAGGCGTCTGCCTTGTCGGCCAGACCCACCCGCGCCAGCAGCTCGTGCGCGCGGGCCCGGGCCTCCGTCTTGCTTATGCCCTTGACCTGGGTCGGCGCCTCCATGATGTTGCCCGCGGCGGTCATGTGCGGGAACAGGTTGAAGCGCTGGAAGACCATGCCGATGTCGCGCCGCTTGAGCGCGACCTCGCTGTCCTTCAGCTCGTAGAGCTTGCCGTCCTTCTCCCGGTAGCCGACGAGGTGGCCGTCCACCCACAACCGCCCGGCGTTGACCTTCTCCAGGTGGTTGATGCAGCGCAGGAAGGTGGACTTGCCGGAGCCGGAGGGGCCGACGATGCACATGACCTCGCCGGTCGCGACCTCCAGGTCGATGCCCTTGAGCACTTCGAGCGGGCCGAACGACTTGCAGACGTCCTCGGCCCGGACCATCACCCGACCGGGCTCGGCCGGGCGGGGTGCGGGCTTGTCGAGATTGGTCGTCATCGGGTCTTGCCCCCCGGGCGCCGGGTGCTGAACACATTGGCCATGATCCGCTGGAGCGGCGTGGGCGGCAAGGCTCGACTGGATCCACGAGCGAAGTAGCGCTCGAGGTAGTACTGGCCGATGCTGAACACCGTGGTCAGCAGCAGGTACCAGAAACATGCGGCGAAGAGAAGTTCCATCACCGCGAGGTTGTGCGTGTACACGTCCTTCGCCTTCTGCAGCACTTCGGGATAGACCACCGCGCTGGCGAGCGAGGACGTCTTGAGCATGTTGATGAACTCGTTGCCGGTCGGCGGCACGATCACCCGCATCGCCTGCGGCAGCACGATCCGGCGCAGGGTGCGGCCCTTGGACATGCCGAGCGCGTGCGCCGCCTCGGTCTGGCCCTCGTCCACCGACTGGATGCCGGAGCGCACGATCTCCGCCATGTAGGCGCCCTCGTTGATGCCGAGGCCGAGCAGCGCCGCCATGAACGGGGTGATCACATCGTTGGTGTTCTGGCCGAACATGGTCGGGAAGACCAGCGCGAGGTTGCCCCAGATGAGCAACTGCACCAGGACCGGGGTGCCGCGGAAGAACCAGATGTAGACCGAGGCGACGGTCGAGGTGACCGGGTTGCCGGACAGCCGCATGATCGCCGCCAGCACACCGAGGACGAGCCCGACCGCCATGGCCGCCAGGCTGATCAGCAGGGTGTTGCCGGCGCCCTTCATGATCTGGTCGTCGAAGAGGTAGTCGCCGGTCACGTCCCAGTGGATCTTCGCGCTCGCGAACGCGTTGATCAGCAGGCCGACCAGGGCGAGGACCACGACGGCGGCGACCCAGCGGCCGTAGTGCGGTACGGGGATGGCCTTGATGGGTTCCCGCTTGACCGGCTGTTTGTCGGCAGGGGGTGTTGCGGGCGTGGTCACGGTCGGGTGACCTCCTCTTGGAGCACGAGTACGGACGCGGTCGGGCGGGCGCGGATCGGGTCCGGCCCGGCCGTCGGGCGACGGGGCGGGCCGGACCCCGCGATCAGGAGGTGCCGCCGTTGATGGTGACCTCGGTGACGGCGCCGGCCTCGACCTTCCAGTTGGCCAGGATCTTGGCGTACTCGCCGTTCTTGATCAGCGCCTCCAGGGCCGACTTCAGCGCCTGCTGGAGCTGCGTGTTGTCCTTGCCGACGCCGATGCCGTACAGACCGGCCTCGATCTGGTCGCCGGTGACCTCGAAGTCCTTGCCGTCGCCGGAGGTCTGCGCGTTGTACGCGGCGACGGGGAAGTCGTTGAGGTCGGCCGCGGCGGCGCCGCTCTTCAGCTTGAGCAGGGCCTCGCCGTCGTGCTCGTACTTCTGGATGGTGATCGCGCCCTTGCCCGAGTCCTGACACTTCTTGGACTGGGCGGTGGCGACGTCCTCGTTGGTGGTCGCCTGCTGGAGCGCGACGGTCTTCCCACACAGGTCGTCGAGCGACTTGATGTGCTGCGGGTTGCCCTTCTGCACCAGGATCGAGGTGCCCGCGCGGAAGTAGTCGACGAACGACAGGCCCTGGCCCTGGCGTTCCTTCTTGTCCGTCATCGCCGACATCACGATGTCGAAGCGCTTGGAGGTGATGCCGGTGATCAGCGAGTCGAACTGCGAGTTCTTGTAGTCGTACTTGACGCCCAGCTGCTTGGCGAGCGCCGCGGCCAGTTCGGGGTCGACGCCGACCGCCTTGCCGTCCTTCATGAACTCGATGGGCGCGTACGCGACCTCGGAGCCGATCGTGATCTTGCCGGACTTTTGGACGTCGGGCGGCAGCATCTTGAAGAAGGGGGCGTTCTCGTCCTTCTTGCCGAGCGCGCTGTCGCCGCCGTCGTCGCCACAGGCGGTCAACAGCATGGATCCCGCGATCAGGGTCGCGGCGGACGCGATCAGACGGCGGTGGGTGAAGCGACCGCTCATGTGCGGGTTCCTCCAGTGTGAGGGGACAGAGGTGCCGGCACGGCACGAGCTGGCTCGGGGTGACCGATCTGCGGGCGGTTTGGACTGATCCTGGATCGAGCTATGGGCATGAATGATTTCCTGATGCTCTGAGCGGGACAATGGGACAGATTGTTAAATACGAAGATCCAATTTGACAGACCGTAAAGCAGCGATCGCTCTATTTCATCCCATCAGCCCTTTTTCAGGGCATACCGAAACAGCTCTGACGGGGACGGGTCTACGCGCATTGGCGTGATGATCGTCCGACGTCACGCGAACCGGTCCGTGCGATCCCGGTACCCCGGCGGAGCAGCAGCGCAACGTCGATCGCGGCGACCGCCACGGAGGACGCGAAGGGGATCCGGGGCCGCCGGCCGCCGAGCAGTGCGCCGGTCGCGGCGAGGGCGCCCGCGCCGAGGAGGGCGAGTCGGCCCGCGCGATCCGGCCGGCCGTACGCGAGCAGCGCGGTGGCGGCGAGGAGCGGCAGCGGGGTGAGCGCCCGGATCCCGGTCGGGCCGAGCCGGTGCGGCAGGCCGCGCACCCCCGCCGCCCGATCGTCGGCCAGGTCCGGCAGTGCGTCCGCCAGATGCGCCCCGCAGCCGAGCAGCGCGGCGGCGCCGACGATCCACCAGGTGGGCCCGGGTCGGCCCGGCAGCCCGAACGCGACGAACGCCGGCAGGCTGCCGAATCCGATCGCGTACGGCACCCACGACCCGGCCGTGCTCTTGACCCCGAGGTCGTACGCCCAGGCCGCACCCACGCCGACCAGATGCGCGGTGCCGGCCGCGGGCCCGGACGCGTAGGACAGCGGAACGCACACCACGAGCGCGCGGCGGGCGGCGCGCGCCACCCGATCGGCCCCGACCAGGCCGGCCGCCACCGGCTTGCCGCCGCGCCCCGCCGCCCGGTCCCGTTCGGCGTCCACCGCGTCGTTGCACCAGCCGACCGACAACTGCCCGGCGAGCACGGCCGCGCCGACCAGTACGCAGCCGCGCGCGTCCCGGCCGGCGGCGCGGGCGAGCCCGGTGGTCAGCGCGGTGACGGCGACGGTCGGGCCGGGGTGGCAGGCGAGCAGGAGGCCGACGGCGGGGGGCCGTTCGGGGTGGCCGGGAGCGTCGGAGCGGCGGCGGGCGCGCAGGCGGGCGAGGGGACGGCCGAGGGGGTGCGGGGCGGGGCGGCTCGGCGCTGCGGTGTCACTCACGTGGGTGTCCTTCGGGTGAGTCGGCGGTGGGACCGGAGGGGTCGGAGCGCATGCGGGCGGCAACTACGGGCAAACGACGTGGGTTCCGTGTTCGCGCTGGGCACTGTTCCAGCGTTCCCTACCTCTCCCGCCTCCCGATACCTGCCTTTTCACCCGCTATTCCAGCCCCGCCCCCTAATCCAGCAGGGGAATCGCCATGACCCGCATCGCCGCCGTCCGTGGTGCACTGCCGCCGCACCGATACCCGCAGGCCGAGATCACCGACACGTTCGCGGCGCTGTGCCTGCCGACCGGCGCCGATCGGCGCGTACTCGACCGGGTGCACGCCAGTGCCCGGGTGGACACCCGCCATCTGGCGCTGCCGCTCGACCACTACGCCAAGTTGGCGGACTTCGGCGCGGCCAACGAAGTCTGGCTGGAGGTCGCGGTCGACCTCGCCGCCGAGGCGACCGAGTCCGCGCTCGGCGCCGCCGGGTTCGGCGCGCGGGACGTGGACCTGATCCTGTTCACCACCGTGACCGGCCTGGCGGTGCCCTCCGTCGACGCGCGCCTGGTCGGCCGGCTCGGCCTGCGCGAGGACGTCAAACGGCTGCCGGTGTTCGGCCTGGGCTGCGTGGCGGGTGCGGCCGGGATCGCCCGATTGCACGACTACCTGCGCGACCGGCCCGACGAGGTCGCGGTGTTGGTCTCGGTCGAGTTGTGCTCGCTCACCCTCCAGCGCGACGACGCGTCGATGGCCAACGTGGTGGCGAGCGCGCTGTTCGGCGACGGCGCGGCGGCGGTGGTGGTCCGCGGGGACGACCGCGAGCCGGGACACGGGAACGGGGACGGGCCCAAGGTGATCGCCGCCCGCAGCCGGATGTACCCCGGCTCGGAGCGGGTGATGGGCTGGGACGTGGGCGGTTCGGGCTTTCGGATCGTGCTCGGCGCCGACGTACCGGAGATGGCCCGTACCCATCTCGGCGGCGACGTCCGGGGCTTCCTCGCCGACCACGGCCTGACCACGGCCGACATCACCGCGTGGGTGTGCCACCCCGGCGGCCCCAGGGTGCTGGAGGCGGTTGCCGAGACGCTGGACCTGCCCGCCGGCGCCCTCGACGCGACCTGGCGGTCCCTGGCCGCGACCGGGAACCTGTCCTCGACGTCGGTGCTGCACGTGCTGCGCGACACGATCGCCGCCCGGCCGGAACCCGGGACCCCCGGCCTGATGATCGCGATGGGCCCCGGGTTCTGCTCCGAACTCGTTCTGGTGGAGTGGTAGGTCGCGATGTATTGGTATTTCGCCCTGGTCGGCCTGGTCGCCCTCGAACGGCTCGCGGAACTGGTGGTCGCGCGGCGCAATCTGGCCTGGAGCCTGGCCCGGGGCGGCGTGGTCAGTGGGCGGGGACACTATCCGCCGATGGTCGTGCTGCACGTCGGCCTGCTGGCCGCGTGCATACTCGAAGTCGGCCTGGCCGACCGGCCGTTCGTACCCGCGTTCGGGTGGACCATGGTCGCGCTCACGGTGGCCGCGCAGGCGTTGCGCTGGTGGTGCATCACCGCGCTCGGGCCGCACTGGAACACCCAGGTCGTGGTCGTGCCCGGGTCGCCGCTGATCCGGCGCGGGCCGTATCGGCTCTCCTGGCTGCGCCACCCCAACTACGTCGCGGTGGCGGTCGAGGGCGCGGCGTTGCCCCTGGTGCACGGCGCCTGGATCACCGCGCTCGCCTTCACCACCCTCAACGCCGCGTTGATGGTGGTCCGGATCCGCTGCGAGTCCGCCGCGTTGTCGGCGGCGACCGCGTGATCGACCTGCTCGTCGCGGGTGGTGGGCCGGCGGGGCTGGCCACCGCGATCCACGGCGCGCTCGCGGGGCTGCGTGTGGTGGTGGTCGAACCGCGCCCCACGCCGGTGGACAAGGCGTGCGGCGAGGGGCTGATGCCGGCCGGGGTGGCCGCGCTCGCCGCGCTCGGGGTGGCGCCCGCCGGGCGGCCGTTGGCCGGGATCCGGTACGTGGACAGCCGGCACGCGGTGGAGGCGCGGTTCCGGGCCGGGTCGGGGCTCGGGGTACGTCGGACCACGCTGCACGCGGCGCTGTACGAACGAGCACTGGCCCTCGGCGTGGAGCACCGGATCGGCCGGGTCGCCGAGGTTCGCCAGGACGCGCACTCGGTGACCGCGGCCGGGCTGACCGCACGCTGGCTTGCGGCGGCCGACGGGCTGCACTCGCCCGTGCGGGCTGCGCTCGGCCCCGCGCCGCGCGATCGGCGGGATCGGCGGTACGGGCTGCGCCGGCACTACCCGATCGCGCCGTGGACCGAGTTCGTCGAGGTGCACTGGTCGCCGCGTGGCGAGGCGTACGTGACGCCGGTCGGCCCGGACCTGGTGGGCGTCGCCATGCTCGGCCCGCGCGGTCGCACCTACGCCGACCACCTCGCCGCGTTCCCGGCCCTGCGCGAACGGCTCGCCGGCGCGGCGGGCGGCGAGGTACGCGGCGCGGGACCGCTGCGCCAGCGGGTGCGCAGTCGCGTCGCGGGCCGGGTGCTGCTCGTGGGCGACGCGGCCGGCTACACCGACGCGCTCACCGGCGAGGGCGTCGCCCTGGCCCTGGCCTCGGCCCGCGCCCTGGTCGCGGCCGTGCGGGCGGGCCGTCCCGAGCGCTACGAGCGCGACTGGCGCCGCCTCTCTCGCCGCCACCGCGTACTCACCGAAGCCCTCCTCACCGCCCGCGCCCACCCCCGAACCGCCCGCCTGATCGTCCCGGCCGCCCACCGCCTCCCCACCGCCTTCACCACAATCGTCAACGCCCTCGCCTGACCGGCGGGCGACCCGAACCGCGAGGCACTGCCGCCGGATGCGGGGCCCGGCGAGGCGAAGGCGGGCGGCCGGCAGGGGAGCCCGGAAGCCGCCCGCCGAGCATCGGGGCGCGACCGCCGAGGACGCGACCGGAGCGGACTCCGGCGGGCGAAGGCGGGGGATCCGCGGGGAGTCGGAGAAGCCGCCCGCCCAACGTCGGGGCGCGAGCGCCGGGGAGGCGACCGGAACGAGCTCCGGCGGGCCGAAGGCGGGCGGTCTGCGGGGGCCGGGGAGGCTGCCCGCCGCGCGTCGAAGTGCGAGCGCCGGGGAGGCGACCGGAGCGGACTCCGGCGGGCCGAAGGCGGGCGGTCTGCGGGGTGCCGGGGAAGTCGCCGGCCGAACGTCGGGGCGTGCGTGCCGGGAAGGCGGGCGGGGCGGGCTTCGGTGGGTTGAAGGCGGGCGGTCTGCGGGGAGCGGGGGAGTCGTTCGCCGAGCATCGGGGTGCGAGCGTTGGGGAGTGGGGCGGGTTCCCCGGGTCTGGGTTTGGTGCTGCTCGGGTGCGTTGTTACGCCGTTGCCGATGCCAGGGCTCGGCACAGTGCTGTTACCGCTGCCGGGTATGCGTGGTCCGGGGGTGTGGCGTAGCCGACTACCAGGCCGTCGCGGGCTGGGGAGTCGGTGTCGGGGTGGCGGAAGGTGGACAGGGCGTCCAGGGCCAGGCCCTCGCGTTCGGCTGCGGCGATGGTGTCCGGCTCGGTGCCCGGAGGCAGTTGCAGCACCGCGTGCAGGCCCGCGGCGATTCCCGTCGCGCTCACGTGCGGTGCGTGTTCGGCCAGCGCCGCGACCAGGTGGTCTCGGCGGGCCCGATAGCGCTGCCGCATCCGGCGGATGTGCCGGTCGTAGTGGCCGCCCTCGATGAAGTCGGCCAGCGTGAGCTGATCGGTGACCCCGGCCCACGCCTCGCGCTGTCCCTTCACCGCGAGCACGTCCTCGACCAGATGCCCGGGCAACACCATCCAGCCGAGCCGGATCGCGGGAGACAGGCTCTTGCTCACCGAACCGACATAGATCACCCGGTCCGGATCCATGCCCTGGACCGCGCCCACCGGCCGCCGGTCGTAGCGGAACTCCCCGTCGTAGTCGTCCTCCACCACGATCCCGCCGCCCGCCCGCGCCCAGTCGAGCGCGGCGACCCGACGCTCCGGCGGCAGCGGCCCGCCCGTGGGGAACTGGTGGGCCGGAGTGAGCACCGCCACCCGCGCCCGCGCCAACGCGGCCGACCCGGCCGTGTCGGCGCCGTGCTCGTCGATCGCCAGCGGCAACGTGCGCACCGACGCCGCCGCCAGGATGGAGCGATGGAAGGCGAGCCCGTACGCCTCCACCGCGGCCGGCCCCCGCAACACCCCGCCGAACAACAACCGCAACGCATGCGCGAACCCGGAGCAGACCACGATCCGGTCCGGATGGGTACGCACCCCCCGCACCCGCGCGAGGTAGTCCGCCAGCGCGGCCCGCAACTCCGGGCGCCCCTGCGGATCCCCGGGCCCGAACGCCTCGCTCGGCGCCGCGTTCAACGCCCGCCGCGCCGACGCCACCCACGCCGCGCGCGGGAAGGACGCCGCGTCGGGCTGCCCCTGGCGCAGGTTGTACGTCGGCCCCGCCGGATTCCCGGCGACCGGTCGCACCCTGGCCCGGGGGCGCGGCGCGGCCAACGGCTCGGCCCGCCGGGCCACCCGCGTCCCGGACCCCTGCCGCGCGGTCAACCAGCCCTCGGCGACCAACTCCGCGTACGCGTCGGCGACGGTGTTGCGCGCGATGCCCAGATCCGCCGCGAGCGAACGATACGGCGGCAACGGCGTGTCCGGCCCCAGCCGTCCGCTGCGGATCGCCTCCCGGATCGCCCGGATCAACCCGGCCCGCCGCCCGCCCGCCCCGGACACCTCCAGATGCAGATCCCGCCCGATCCACCGGGCCGGATCGTCCGCGATCGGCGTGCTCATGGCCTCATCGTATGCATCGTGCGAACACCGCCCACGCACCACCGCCACCCGCCGACGGGTCGCCCCGGCCCGCCGGCCCGCTACGGCTTGCGCGCGATCGCGCCGAGGACCAGGCGCTGGCTCACCGTGAGGTCGGCCTCGTCGACGGGCTCCTCCGGGCGCCACAGGTCGACGTACACCAGCCCCGGGTCGGCCGGCTCCAGCCCGTCGAGGTAGGCGGCGATCTCCGCGCGCTCACGGAACCGGCCGCTTTTGTGCGAGCCCTGCATGACCCGCTCCATCTGCTCCGACTCCGGACCGCCGCGCAGGAAGTGGGTCAGGAACAGCCAACTCCCGGACGGCAGCGCGTCGAGGTAGGTGCGCAGCAGGCCGGCCGGGTCCTCGTCGTCGTTGATGTGGTGGATGACGCCCAGCAACATCAGCGCGACCGGCCGGTCGAAGTCGATCAGGCGCAAGACCTCGGGGTTCTTCAGGATCGACCGGGGCTCACGCAGGTCGGCCGTGATCACCGTGGTCCGCTCGTTCTCGGCCAGCAGCGCACGACCGTGCGCGAGCACGATCGGGTCGTTGTCGACGTAGACCACGGTGCTGTCCGCCGCCACCGCCTGGGCGACCTGGTGGGTGTTCTGCGCGGTCGGCAACCCGGACCCGATGTCGAGGAACTGCCGGACGCCCTGCTCGACCAGGAAGCGTACGCCCCGGTGCAGGATGCGCCGATGCGCGCCGGCGTCGCGCGCGAGGTCGGGCGCCACCGCGATCAGCTTCCGGGCCACCTCGCGATCGGCCGCGTAGTTGTCCTTGCCGCCGATCAGGAAGTCGTAGATGCGGGCGACGCTGGGCACGGTGACGTCGACCCCGGCCGGCGCGGGCGCGCCCTCCGGGTCGGTCGACCACAGTCGGGATTCCGCGTTCTCGGTCATGATCTCAACACCTCGTGGTCGCCGGAGGGGCCGAACGGCTCACCGCCGATGGTAGGCGGCGACCGGTGGGCTCCTGCGGTCGACTCCCTTGCCACACGCGGGAGTTCGCGATCGGTGGAGGGGGCGAGTCGGCCGATGTCCGCACTTGGTGGGATCGGCCGGGCGTCGAGGCGGTGCCGTGGCGCGGGGGATTGCGCCGGGTACGGACGGAGGGCGCCGCCGTGGCGGTCCGTCCGTACCCGGGGTCCTGCCTCTAGTCCAGGTAGTCGCGCAGCACCTGGGAGCGGGACGGGTGGCGCAGCTTGGACATCGTCTTCGACTCGATCTGCCGGATGCGCTCGCGCGTCACCCCGTAGACCTTGCCGATCTCGTCCAGCGTCTTCGGCTGACCGTCGGTGAGCCCGAAGCGCATCGAGATCACCCCGGCCTCGCGCTCGGCGAGGGTGTCCAGGACCGAGTGCAGCTGCTCCTGGAGGAGGGTGAAGCTGACCGCGTCGGCCGGTCGGATCGCTTCGGTGTCCTCGATCAGGTCACCGAATTCGCTGTCGCCCTCCTCGCCGAGGGGGGTGTGCAGCGAGATCGGCTCGCGCCCGTACTTCTGGACCTCGACGACCTTCTCCGGCGTCATGTCGAGTTCCTTGGCCAGCTCCTCCGGGGTGGGCTCACGGCCCAGGTCCTGAAGCATCTGGCGCTGCACGCGGGCGAGCTTGTTGATCACCTCGACCATGTGGACCGGGATGCGGATCGTCCGCGCCTGGTCGGCCATGGCCCGGGTGATCGCCTGCCGGATCCACCAGGTGGCGTAGGTGGAGAACTTGAAGCCCTTGGTGTAGTCGAACTTCTCGACCGCACGAATGAGACCCACGTTGCCCTCCTGGATCAGGTCCAGGAAGAGCATGCCGCGGCCGGTGTAGCGCTTGGCCAGCGAGACCACCAGGCGGAGGTTGGCCTCCAGGAGGTGGTTCTTGGCCCGCTTGCCGTCCTCGGCGACGAGTTCCAGCTCGTGCCGGAACTGCGGGGTCAGGCCGGGCTCGGTGTCCAGCTTCTCCAGCGCGAACAGGCCGGCCTCGATGCGCTTGGCGATCGACACCTCCTGCTCGGCGTTGAGCAGCGAGACCTTGCCGATCAGCCGCAGGTAGTCCTTGACCGGGTCCGCGGTGGCACCCGGCGTGGTGACCTGCTGCTGCGGGGCGTCGTCCTCGTCGGTGGTGAGAACGAAACCGCTGGGCCCGACCTCGGGGGCCACGGCGTCGCCGGGCTCGTCGAACAGGTCCTCTTCGACCAACGCCTCGTCGCCGTCCTTGGGGACACTCGGCTCGACGGGGGTCGTCTCGGTGGTGGTGGTGGACGTCGTCTTCTTGGCCGCGGTCTTCTTCTTGGCTGCGGCCTTCTTCGGCTTCGGAGCAGATTCCACGACGGACTCTCCCGATTCCGTTGCCGCGGGCGTGACTTGCGCGGGCAAGGTCTCTGTGTTCTTGACACGGGTTGAGCGCGTGGATAGCGTCTTCTTGACAGATCGCCGAGTTGTGGCTACGTCTCTCCGTTGGGTCTCTTTGACCGGGTTGACGGTCAACGTCACACCCGCCTCGTCAAGAACCTCGTTGAGGCTACGGAGGATGCTCTTCCACTGCGTCGCAGGGATGGCATCCGTTTCGAAGGCTCGGCGTATGTCCTCGCCGGTAATCGATCCTTCGGCACGGCCGCGCTCGATGAGCGCCACCAGAGATTCCGATTCGGCGATTCTGTTGGGAAGCGTGCTGGACGAGCTCGGGGTCACAAATAACCTCTCGGTTCACGCGGGCATGCTGCGGCGCCGCAACTACACCGAATCGATGACGGATCCGCGGGACCGGACCCGTCGGCGCTGCCGGCGCCACTCAAGGCATCGCTCCGATCGGTACAAGTGTTACGCCTCCACGAGGGTGACCTGGGTCACGTCGGTCCGCAGCGGCTTCGAGCGGTTGGTCCCCCAGTGTGCGGGACGGTCCGGTGATCTGCGTGATCGTGCCGATGGGCCCGGGTTTCCGGGCTCGGGCGCGGTCGCACACGCCTGCCGGGCCGGGGATCGGCGGCGACCGGATGCCGGTGGGACGAGACGGATGTTCGGGGAGGGTGGGGTCGGAGGGACAGGACAGGGACCGGTCGTCGGCGTCGGGGTCGCTCGGACGATCCCGAACCTGTCTTGAGAATGCCCGCCCTCGGGCGCGTTACGCCCGCGAAGTCGGGGGCCGCCGCCGGACGTCGGGCTCCGGCGGGTGGGCCGGCGGGGGCCGGCGCGGGGGTCGGGGCGCGGCGGAAAGCGGTGGCCGGACTTTTTTGCGCGGCGCTGCGGCGGTAATGCGCGGGGTGGTCGCGGGCCACCGGGAATCGGGTGTCGCCGGGATCGGTATTCATCGGCTGTTCGGGTGGTAGCGGTTGTGCGTGATTGTTTTTCCGGTGGGATGGATATCCGGTACGCCGCGCCGGCGAAAGAGTGAATTCGGGCGGAGGGTTTCGGCGGTCGATACCGAGCGTGCCGCTTTCGGATGCGATGGGTGAGCGCGGTGATTCGGCGGCCGGCATCCGGAATGCGGTCGGGTGATTGCGGGCCGGATTCTTTTGCCCTCTTCGGCGGCGCGGGCGGGACATCCGGCGGGGCGTCGGGGAATTCGGTCGCGGGCGTGCGGGCGGGCCCGTCCGCGGTGCGTCGGACGGGCCCGGCGGGTGGGTGGTCGGGGGTCAGGGCGTCCAGGCGCCGGTGGGGGCGGCCGAGCGCACGAACTCGGTGAAGTCGCGGGCCGGGCGGCCCAGCGCGCGCGGGACGCCGTCGGAGATCGCGGCCTCCAGGCCGCGGTGGATGCTGCCCAGGGCGGAGGTCCACATGGCCACCTCGACCTCGGGCACACCCTGGGCGATCAGGGCGGCCGCGTACTCGTCGGGGTCGGCGGCCACGTAGTCGGCCCGCCGACCGCCGGCGGCGGCGATCTCGGCCAGCGCGGCGTCGAAGGTCAGCGCCCGGGGGCCGGACAGTTCGTAGGTCTCGCCGTCGTGGCCGGGGTCGAGCAGGGCGGCGGCGGCCACGGCGCCGATGTCCTCGGTGTCGACGAAGGACACCGCCGCGGCGCCGGTCGGCAGGACCAGCTCGCCCGCCTGGATGCCGTCGCGGAACAGGCCCTCGCTGAAGTTCTGCGCGAACCACCCCGGGCGCAGGATCGTCCACGCCGGGACGGCGCCGCGCACGGCGGCCTCCAGGTCGAGTCGGGCCCGCGTGGCCGGATCGTCCGCGGCGAAGTAGCCGGGGGTGTCGACGCCCCGCGCGGAGAGCAGGACGATGCGCTCGACGCCGGCGGCGACCGCCCGACGTACGAAGGCGGGACCGGCCTCGGCACCGTCCAGTGGGACCAGGTAGACGGCTCGTACGCCGTCCAGGACCCGGTCCCAGGTGCTCTCGTCGGACCAGTCGAAGGGCACCTCGGTGGATCGGGAGGCGACCCGGACGTCGGCGCCCCGGGCGCGCAGGGCGGCGGCCACGCGGCTGCCGGTCTTGCCGGTGCCGCCCAGGACGAGGATCGGGTGCTGCGGTGCGGGTCGGGTCGTGGTTGTCATGCGTCCAGCCTGCTTCGCGCGCCGCCCGGCAACCATGGGTGAGAAGCCGGGGGGCATGTGCGTGCGTCCGGGACCTCGTCGGCCGCGCGGTTTTGCGCCGGGTCGGTACTACGCGGCGCGGTGGTGGGCGGTGCGGTGGGCCGAGGGGCTCAGGCCGCGGACCCGTTTGAAGGCGGTGCTGAACGCGAACGCGTCCGCGTAGCCGACCCGGCGGGCCACGGCGGCGACCGTGGCGTCGGGTTCGGTGAGCAGTTCGGCGGCCAGGGCCATCCGCCACTCGGTCAGGTACGTGAGCGGCGGTTGGCCGACGCGGGCGGTGAAGCGTTCGGCGAGCGAGGTGCGGGACACACCGGCCTCGGCGGCCAGGGCGGCGATCGTCCAGGGGCGGGCCGGGGCGTCGTGTACGGCGCGCAGGGCGGCGCCCACGATCGGATCGGCCAGGGCCAGGTACCACTGCGGGGCGTGCGCCTCGGGGAGGTCGAACCACGCCCGCAGCGTGCAGGCCAGCAACCAGTCGAGCAGGCGGTCGAGCACGACCTGTTGGCCCGGCCGGTCGGCGGCGACCTCGGCGGAGAGGAAGTCCAGGAGTTGATGGTCGCCGTCCGGGTCCGGCACCACCAGCAGGTCGGGCAGCGCGGTGGGCAGTCGGCGGCCGATGTCGGTGTGCGCGCGGTAGGCGCCGGAGATCAGCTCGGTCGGCGCGTCGGTGGCCGGGTCGGCGGGCCCGTCGGCGACGAAGGTGAACGGGGCCGGGCCGCGGACCACCGCCGTATCGCCCGGGCGCAGCGGGCGCGACGGGCCGCTCTCGGGCACGATGCGCCCGCCGCCGCGCACGAGTGTGCAGACGGTCAGCGGCGTGCGGCAATCGAGCCGGACGGACCCCGCCGGGGGCACGATCCGCCGGTCGAACAGGGCCTCGTCGGCCCTGATCCCGCGCAGCAGGTCGGCCAATCCATCCATGGGGAGAGCCTAGGCCCTGTCCGGCGGGGCGGGGGACCGGCGCCGGCGGGCGGGGGACGGGGTGGCGATCGGGGCGAAATTTGCCGTGAATCGGGATGAGTCGGGCTTGAGTGGGGTGTGCGACGTTGCTCATTCGTGCGTGAAACTGCTATCAAATGAATAGTTTCAAGCATGTGAGTGCAGCAGTGCGCAGCGCTGCGCATCGTTCGAGCACCCCGGGAGCGCCATGACGACCGTCAGTCACACGTCCGCCGAGATCGCCACCCAGCCCGCGTTGTGGGCCCGCGCCGCCGCGCTCGCGGGGGAGTGCGCGGGGCTGCCGAAGAGCGGCGAGCGGGTCGCGGTCGTCGGCTGCGGGACGTCGTGGTTCATCGCTCAGGCGTACGCGGTGTTGCGCGAGCGGGCCGGGCTCGGGGTCACCGACGCCTTCGCGGCCTCGGAGTTTCCCGGCGTACGGGACTACGACCGGGTGGTCGCGCTGAGCCGCTCCGGCACCACGACCGAGGTGTTGCGGCTGCTCGCGGAGGTGCGTGGCAAGGTCGCCACGACCGCGATCACCGGCCCGCCCGGGACGCCGATCACGACCGCGGCGGACGAGATCGTGATGCTCGACTTCGCCGACGAGCGCTCGGTCGTGCAGACCCGGTTCGCCACCACGGCGCTCGCGTTGTTCCGCGCGCATCTGGGCGAGGACCTGGCCGCGGCGGTGCGGGACGCGGAGACCGCCGTCGCCTGGGAGCCGGACGCGGCGTTCGTGGCCGCCGAGCAGTTCACCTTCCTCGGCTCGTCGTGGTCGGCGGGACTGGCCGCCGAGGCCGCGTTGAAGATGCGCGAGGCGGCGGGGGCGTGGACCGAGAGCTACCCGGTGATGGAGTACCGGCACGGGCCGATCAGCATCGCCGCGCCGAACCGGGTCACGTGGGTGTTCGGTCCGGTGCCGGAGGGGCTGGCCGAGCAGGTCGCGGTCACCGGCGGCACCTTCGTGGCCGGCTCCCTCGACCCGATGGCCGAGCTGATCCGGGTACAAAAGCTCGCGGTCGCGATCGCGGAGAGCCGCGGCCTGAACCCGGACGAGCCGAGGCACCTCACCCGGTCCGTGGTGCTGGACGCGTCGTGAGGGACGTCGGGCGCGGGCCGGCGGGGCGGGCGTCGTGATCGTCACGGTGACGCCGAATCCGGCCTGGGATGTCACCTACCACCTGGAACGACTGGACCGGCACGGGGCGAACCGGCCGGCGTCGGTCGGCGGGCGGGCCGGCGGCAAGGGGATCAACGTCACGCGGGTGTTGCGCTCGCTCGGGGTCGCGGTCGTGGCGGTGGCGCCGCTGGGCGGGCCGACGGGCGAGCGAATACGGGCCGACCTGGCCGCGGCCGACATCGCGTTGACCTCGGTGCCGGTGGTGGGCGAGACGCGGTGCACCACGACGATCGTGGAGACCGCGTCGGGCGGCGCGACGTCGTTGAACGAACTCGGCCCCTCGCGGACCGCCGAGGAGTGGGCGCGGGTGGTCGCCGCGGCGGCCGAACTGCTGCCCGGCGCCTCGGCGTTGGTGCTCTCCGGGAGTCTGCCGCCGGGAGTGCCTGAGGGCGGTTACGCGGAACTGGTCGCCCGGGCGCGGGCGGCGGGCGTGCCGGTGTTGTTGGACGCCTCGGGGCCGGCGCTGCTCGCGGGGGTGGCGGCCGGGCCGGATGTGGTCAAGCCGAACGCGGACGAGTTGCTCGCGGCGACCGGGGAGCGTGATCCGCTGCGCGCGGTGGCCCGGTTGGCGGCGCGGACGGGGGCCGGCGGCGCGGTGGTCGCGTCGTTCGGTCCGGGCGGGATGTTGGCCGCCTCCGACGCCGGGTGGTGGCGGGCGGTGCCGCCGGAATCGGTGCACGGCAACGCCACCGGCGCCGGGGACGCGGCGGTCGCGGCGCTGGCCCGGGGGCTGGCCGAGGGCGTGCCGTGGCCGGAGCGGTTGCGCGACGCGGTGGCCCTGTCGGCGGCGGCGGTGGCCGCGCCGCTGGCCGGGGACGTGGACGGCGAGCTGTACCGGGCCTGGCGGCCTCGGGTGCGGGTGGACGCGGTGGCGCCGCCGGCGTAGGGCGCGGGCGGCGCGGTGGTGATGGTTGTGGTGCCGGGCGGGATCGTTCCAGAGGAGTTGTGCGATGGGCTTGACCTCGACGGGGATACTGACCGACGCGGCGCGGGCGGACGGGGTGGGGGTGGCCGCGTTCAACGTGATCACCCTCGAACACGCCGAGGCGGTGGTGACGGCCGCCGAGCGGGCCGGGCTGCCCGTGGTGGTGGCGATCAGCGAGAACGCGGTGAAGTTCCGGGGCGGGCGGCTGGGACCGCTCGCGGCCGCGTGCCGGGTGCTGGCGGAGGAGGCCGGGGTGCCGGTGGCACTGCACCTGGACCACGTCGAGTCGGTCGAACTGCTGGCGGCGGCCGAGGGTACGGGGATCAGCTCGGTGATGTTCGACGCCTCGCGGCTCGGTTACGCGGAGAACGTGGCGGCGACGGCCGACGCGGTGGCCTGGGCGCACGCTCGCGGCATCACCCTGGAGGCCGAACTCGGCGAGGTGGGCGGCAAGCCGGGCCATCCCGCGCTGGACGCACACGCGCCCGGGGCGCGCACGGATCCGGCCGAGGCGGCGGCATATGTACAGGCGACCGGGGTGGACGCGTTGGCCGTCGCGGTCGGCAGCAGCCACGCGATGCTCGATCGCACCGCCACGCTCGACCACGACCTGATCGCCCGGCTGCGCGAGGCGGTCGGCGTTCCGCTGGTGCTGCACGGCTCGTCGGGCGTGCCGGACGAGGAACTGCGGGCGGCGGTGTCGGCCGGGATGACCAAGATCAACGTCGGTACGGCGCTGAACATCGCCTACACCGGCACGCTGCGCGAGCGCCTGGCGGCCACCCCCGGCAAGGCCGACCCGCGACCGGCGCTGTCCGCTTCGCGGGCGGCGATGGTCGACGCGGTCGGGGCCCTGCTGCGGGTGATCACCGCGAAGCGGTGAACCCGGCGGGTCGGGCCCGCCCGGTGCTCGTGCGGTGATCGAGCGCCGGGGGGCGGCCCGGCGCTCGCCGGGTCAGCCGAAGAGCCACGTGCTCAGCCGCGACCACCACGTGGTGGGCAGCGGCGGGAGCAGCGGCTCCGGCGGGCGGGTCGCCCGGTCGGGGCGGGCGGGGCGGACCCACTCGGCGGGCTCCACCAGGGGGACCGGGGTGAACTCGACCGGCAGCGAGGTCAGGTAGCGGGCCCAGGTGGCGGCGTGCCAGGCGGGCGGCTGGTCCGGGTGGGCCAGTCGGATGTCGGGCAGTCGGCTGTTGAGGGTGTCGATCGCGGTGTCGGTGATGGCCCGGCCGATGTCCTGCCCCGGGCACAGGTGCGCGCCGCCGCTGAACGCCAGGTGGGCCCGGTTGTGGTGGACGGGCACGGTGAGGTCGGTACGGATCTGCGGGTCGACGTTGCCGGCCATCACGCCGAGCACCAGCAGGTCGCCGGCCCGGATCCGCCGCCCGCCCAACTCGGTGTCGACCAGCGCCCAGCGACCCGGGATGACCCACAACGGCGGTTCGTCCCACAGGACCTGCTCGACCGCGTCGGGCAGGCTCAAGCGGGCGCCGGCCAGCGAGGCGGCGAACCGGTCGTCGGTGAGCACCACCCGCAGGGTGTTGGCGATCAGCGCGATGGTCAGTTCGTTGGCGGCGACCATCACGAGCCTGAGGTGGTGCAGCACCTCGTCCTCGGACAGCCGGTTCGGGTGCTCGATCAGCCAGGAGGGGAAGTCGGCGGCCGGCTCGCGGCGTTTGCGGTCGGCCAGGTCGCGCAGCGTCTGCAGGATGAACTCGTTGGATTCCAGGGCGCGTTCGCTCTGCATCATCAACTCGGCGCTGGCCTGCACCAGTTGCGGACCCATCTCGTCGGGCAGACCATAGAGCTGCGCGATGACCAGCATCGGCAACTGCTGGGCGAACTGGGCGACCAGGTCGGCGTGGCCGTCGGCGGCGATCCGGTCGATCAGCTCGTGCGACAGGCGTTGCACGTGTTTGCGGATGCCGCGCCGGTCGAACCGGTCCAGGCTCTCCGTGACCACCGAGCGCAACCGCTGGTGTTCGGCGCCGTCGCTGGAGACGCAGTCGGGGCGATACTCCATGATCGGCAGGATCGTCGCGTCCGGCGGGATCCGGCCCTCGCGCCAGTCGCGCCAGTTGCGCGCGTCCCGGGAGAACCGGCTCGGCGTGCGCATGACTTCGAGGTTCTCCCGGTAGCCGAGCACCAGCCAGCCGGGGAAATCGCCGTCGACCAGGATCGGGGCGACCGCCCCGTATTCGGCGCGCAGTCGTTCGTACGCGGCACCCGGATCCGCGATGGTCTCCGGACCGTACAACCGCGTGATGCCCTCGGTGGCCGTCGCGCCCGCGTGCGCGGGGCAACCGGGCGGCGGAACGGGGGGAGGAGCGGTCATGGCGTCTCCCGGTTCGTGGTGAGCGTGTGGAGGTATTGCATGAGCGCCATCAGCACATCCCGGCTGGAACCTCGGTCGCGGGCGTCGCAGTCGACCATCGGTACGGTGTCGTCGAGGTCGAGCGCGCCGCGCAGTTCGTCCATGGAGTAGATCGGCGACTCGGGGAACGTGTTGACCGCGACCACGAACGGCACGCCGCGATCTTCCAGGCGGCCCATCACGTCGAAGCACACCTCCAGGCGCCGGGTATCGACCAGCACCACGGCGCCCAGCGCGCCGTCGAACAGGCCGTTCCACAGGAACCAGAAGCGTTCCTGCCCGGGGGTGCCGAACAGGTAGAGCACCAGGCGCTCGTTGAGGCTGATCCGGCCGAAGTCCATCGCCACCGTCGTGGTGCTCTTGGCCTCGACGCCCGAGAGGTCGTCGATGCCGACGCCCGCCTGGGTCATCGTCTCCTCGGTGGTGAGGGGACGGATCTCGCTGACCGCGCCGACGAGGGTGGTCTTGCCGACCCCGAACCCGCCGACGATCACGACTTTGACCGCGGCGGCGGCCGTCGCGGGCAGCATGTCCTCGGGACGCGGCCCGACGAGGGTCTCAGAGCCGTTGTAGTCCATGCATCACCGCCTTGAGGAGATCGATGTCGGGCAACGACGCGGCCGGGATCGGGGCTCGGGCCTCCAAGTCGTCCGCGGTCACCATGTCCGCGAGCACCAGGGTCAGGACGCTGGTGGGTAACCGCATGTGGGCGGAGATCTCCGCCATCGACAACGGTTGTTCGCACATGCGCAGGATCGCGGCGGGCTCGGGGCCCATCCCGCGGGTGGGTGTGTGCTTGGCGACGAACAGCGTCACGAGGTCCAACCGGCCGGGGTCGTCCGGGTTCTCCCCGACCAGGTACAGCCGTTCGGGGTAGGGAACGCGCCGCGTGCGCCGCGGCACGGTCACGGGAAGGCCCCGTCGTGGCGTGGAGGACTGGTCAGGTGTTCGCCGATGCGGATCACCAGGTCGCGCATGCGGTGGCCGAGCAGGCCGGTGTCCACCTGTCCGTCGGCGAGCACCGCGAGGTAGGCGCCGGCGCCGGCGGCCATCATGTAGAAGTAGCCGCCGTTGACCTCGATCACCACCAGCCGCATCCGCCCGTCCCCCTTGGGGAATTCGGCGGCCACGGCGGCGGCCAGGCTCTGTAGGCCGGCGCACGCGGCGGCGAGCCGGTCCGCGGTGTCGGCGGCGGTGTTGTGCTGGGCCATCCGCAGGCCGTCGGCGGACAGCAGCACGATGTAGCGCGTGAAGGGCACGCTCTTCGCGAGGTCGGAGAGCATCCAGTCCATGTTGGGTCGGTACGCCGTCATCGGTATCCCCCGTCGTCCCACGAGTTTTCGCCGGTCTCGGATCGTGGTTCCTTGGGCGGTTCGCCGTTGATGCCGCTGAGGAAGGCGTCCAGGCCCAGTCCCGGCGGGGTCTCGTCGACGCTCGGGGCGGCGGCGGGAGTCGTCGGCTTGGCGGCGCGGTGTCCGCGGGTGCCACCGGCGCGGGGCACCGTGCCCAGGCCCCGTCGGCGGCGCTGCGGCAGACCGTTGGCGCCGAACTCGGTGTGCGCCGGCGTCTCGGTCATCAGGTCGTGCAGGGACGGGAGTTCTTCCAGGTGCGACAGATGCTCGGGCATCGGGTACATCGGCGGCACGTTCGCGGTGATCTGGTTCTGCGGGATGACCACGACGGCGCGCACGCCGCCGTAGGCCGACGGACGCAGCATCACCTTGAAGTTGTAGGTGTGCGCGAGGCGGGCCACCACGGTCAGGCCCAGCCGCGGGGTCTCGCCCAGGTCGCCGAGGTTGAGCGCGTCGCCGTCCAGGGACAGGATGCGCTCGGCGCGGCGGCGGGCCTCCTCGCTCAGGCCGACGCCGGCGTCCTCGATCTCGACCGCGATGCCGCTCTGCACCTCGGTCGTGCTCAGGTGCACGGTGGTCGAGGGCGGCGAGTATCGGGTGGCGTTGTCGAGGAGTTCGGAGATCGCGTGGATCAGCGGTTCGACGTGCTGGGCGATCACCGCGACCTCGACGACCGACGACAGTTTGACCCGGCGGTAGTCGAGGATGCGCGACATCGCGCCGCGCAGCACGCTGTACATGCCGATGTCGGTCTCCCACTGGCGGCCCGGGCGAGCGCCGCCGAGCACCGCGATGCTGTCGGCCATGCGGCCGATCAGCGCGTTGCCGTGGTCGAGGTGGAGCAGGTCGCGGAAGACCACCGGGTCGTCACCGTGCCGGTCCTCCATGTCCCGCATGTCCTGGGCCTGTTGGTGGATGGTGGCCTGGACGCGGCGGGCGATGTTGACGAACGCGCGTTGGGCGGACTCGCGCAGGTCCTCCTCGGCGCTGACGGTGTCGATCACCGAGCGGATCACGTTGCGGTGCGCGATGGCGAACTCGGTCGGCTCCTTGGGGTGCGGCGCGACCTTGCGCATCACCTCGGGCACCGGTTCGCCCATCTGCAGTCGGCCGATCGCCTCGGGCAACATCTCCTCGGAGAGCCGGATCATCTCCGACTCCTGCTCGGCGAGTCGGCGGCGCAGGCCGATCTGTTGCTGCTGGAGCCTGGTGTGCAGTTGGGCGATCGTGCGCCCGCGCCTGCCCGCCTCCGCGGCGCACACGGCGACGGCGACGGTCGCGAGTCCGCCGCACAGGGCCACCGCCGGGCGGGCCTGGTCGGAGACCGCGGCCACGGCCGCGGCCGCGCACACGGCTGTCACGAGGAAGGGGAGGATCCAGACGAGGGCCGGCCGTCGGCCTCCGGGGGACGATCCAGCGAGAACCATCGGCATCCTCGAAAAAGGTCGGAATCGAATCGTGCGGGTGTCCTGCGGACCGCTCGGCGGATCGGGCCGCCGGTGGCATGTTCGGGTGCGCTCGCGGCCGGTGCCGGAGCCCGAAGGGCGATCCGAGCCACCGTCGCGGGCGTCAGGCTACGCGGATGCTCGGGGCGGATCGGTCGTGTGGCCCACAAGCCCCTCGAACGGGTGAATCCGGTCCGAAGAGGCCATCGATCATCGCGAACGCGATAAGGAATCGCGGCCGATTCCCGTCGTCCGTCGGCCTGTTCACGACGGTGGGTGGCGGCGGGTTCGCGGGCGCCGGCAGGGGCCGGTTCGTGATCGTGCGCGAGGGGCCGGACATGGCGCAGCCGACCGCGCCCGGGGACACGGGCGGGGTCGGCTGCGGTGGGTAACGGTGCGGCGTGCCGCGTTACTTCAGCGGCGCCGTCAGGGGTGTGCCGTCGGTGCGCTTGAGCAGGCAGGTCAGGTCCCGGTCGTGCTCATTGAGCCAGCTGCCGGACGTGGGTCGGAACGACAGCTTCGACAGCTCGATGGCGCTGTTGCGGCCGGCCGCGCCCGAGGTCAGCTCCGTGCACTTCGCGGTGATCTCGTCCTTGAACTTCATGCTCGTCGGAGGCAGCGAGTCGGGGATGGTGTACTCGCCCACCACCTCGGCGTCGTGCGGTGTGGTGCAGGCAACGGTGAGGACGTCCTCGCCCTTCTGGTTGATGCAGTCGCCCTTGTGCAGCTTGACCATCTTGACCCGGCCGGGGCTGCTGTTCGGGTTCGCGGTGCCGGCGGGCGGCCGGCTCGCCGACGGGTCGGACTTCGCGGGCAGCGTCGGAGCCGGGGGCATCGTGACGATCGGGGGTTTGGACGCGGTGGCCGCCGGGGCGGCCTTGGGGTCCTTCTTGTCGTCGCTCTTGCCGAGGCAGCCGGACAGCAGCGTGGTGGCGACCAGGACGGCGGCCGCGGCGCCCGCGGAGCGCGTGTGGAGCAGGGACGGAACGCGCATGGAAGATCTGAGCCTCTCGCTGGGGATTCGCCCAGAGTCTTTCGGAGGCCGGCATTCCGGTCTTCAGGGGAGTCCCTTGTCTCCTGTGTCTCCCGCGTCTGCGTGTCTCCTGCGGACAGGGTCAGCCGTCGACGGACGGGTTCTTGCTGCGCCGGTAGTGCCGGGCCACGCGGGCGCGGTTGCCGCAGCCCGCCGAGCACCATTCGCGGCGCGGGTTGTTCCGGACGAAGTGCAGGATGCAGCCCGGGCCGTGACAGGCCCGCAACTCGGTGCGGTCCGGGCCGGTGAGCAGGTCGACGGTGGCGCCGGCCAGCTCGGCCAGGACCGCGGTGATCGGGTCGGCCTCGGTGCGGGTGACGGCGGTCGGCCAGGTGAGCTCGCGCCACTGCGGGGCGGCCCGGGTATAGGTGTTCAGCCGCTCGACGATGTCGGCGGCCGGCACGGTGTCGGTCATCGCGGCGGTGAGCAGGGCGCCGACGCAGTCGCGCAGGTCGAGGGCGCGGGCCAGGTCGTGCGCGTCCATGGCGAGCAGCGCGGCCTCGGACGGCGGGTTGCCCAGGCGCGGTGCGATGTCGCGGAGCCAGGCGGCCAGGTGCGCGGGCTCGGCCAGGCCCTCGTGCGGCGTGCCCCGTACCGCGTAGCGCGTATTGGCCAGCTCCACCGGCAGCGGTTCGCCGAGCAGGGGAGCGCCGCCTGGGTCGAGGTCCGCGATTCGTGTGCTCACAAAACTAATGCTACCGGGTCGCGGCATCCATGTGGATGGTCGTGGGGGTTGGGGGCGGGGACGGGCGCGGATCCGGGAGATGTGACGAGGGAGACATTTGCGGGGAACGAGTTGCGGGCCGGGTTGGTTCCCCGGTCCGGGGATGGGTTTGAGTGCGGCCTTTTGTTCGGTTATACGAGGGTTTGTCGAGCGTATTTCGGGCGCGCGGGCGACGGTTTCGACCCCTGGCGGATCTCCCCGCGGGGGGTGGGGCCAGCCCTACCCACAGAGGGAAGTGAGCACCATGGGGAATGCGTTGCCGAATCCCTAGGTTGGACCTGTCGGACCGAGGGGGTCCGCAGGGGGCCGAGGAGAGTCACGTGAACAACCGCAGCCGGGTCGCAGGACAGGACACCACCAACCCGACGGCCCCCGGCACGGTCGCCTCCTTCGTTCGATTCGTGGTCTTCGGCGGGGGTACGGGACTGGCCTCCAGCGCCGCGCTCGTCGCGCTGAACGGGACCCTGCCGCTCGTCGTCACCAACGCCGTGGTCACCGCGGCCGGCACGGTCCTCGCCACCGAACTGCACAGCCGGTTCTCCTTCCGCGCGGGTCGGGCAAACCTCAAGGCGCACGTCCAGGCAGGCGGTTCGGCCCTGATGGCCTACCTGTTCACCACCGCCGCGATGCTCGGGCTGCACGCGGTCCAGGCGGCGCCGAGCATCATGGTCGAGCAGGCCACCTACCTCACCGCCTCCGGCGTGGCGGGTCTGGCCCGGTTCGTGTTCCTGCGGGTCGCGGTGTTCGCCCGCCCGAGGGCCGGGTCGACCGTCACCACCCGCACCCGCGTGCTGGGCCGCGACGCGCTCGTCGCCGCCGCCTGACCCGGCCGGTACTTCTCGGGCCCGCCCCGACTCCCGCTTCGCGGGGGTCGCGGCGGGCCCTTCGGCATACGCCTATTCGGCGGGCAGTCCGGACTCGCGCAGTCGGCGTCGATGCGGCGGGAGCAGCAGTACCTCCAGGGCGTCGGCGCACGCCTGGGCCCGGTCGCGGAACCACGGGATGCGCTCGTCGGTCATCACGGCGGGGGTGGAGCGCACGGCGAGCGCGGCGTGCGCGTGGCCGGCGCGGTTCAGGATCGGTACGGCCAGGGTGCGTACCCCCGGTACCGACTCGCCGTCGTTGAGCGCGTAGCCGATCGCCCGAGCCGCGTCCAACTGGGCCTGGAGCGCGACCGGGTCCACGATCGTGCGGTCGGTCTGCGGGGCGAGCGGGAGCAGGGGGGCCAGGCCGCCTTCGGCCGGGTCGGCCCAGGCGAGCAGGACCTTGCCCAGCGCCGTCGAGTGCAGCGGTCGGCGCAGACCCGCACCGGTACCGGGCTGGACCGAGCTGCCGACCAGGACCAGGGCGTGCCGGCCGCTGCGGATGGCCAGGTCGGACGTCGCCGACGTGCGTCGGGACAGCTGTTCCAACTCCGGGGCGGCGTGGTGCAGGCCGCGCTGGTGGTAGGCCAGCAGACCCAATTCGGCGACCACGGGACCGAGGCGGTAGCGGCTGGTGCGGTCGTCCTGGTCCAGGAAGCCCGCGCCGACCAGGGTCCGGGCGAGCCGATGTGCGGTGGACACCGACAGGCCCAGGCGGCGGGCGATGTCCGACGCGCTCAGGTCGGTGCCGCCGGCCCGGAAGCAGTGCAGGATGCCGAGGGCGCGCTGCACGGCCTGGGCGCCGGAGGGGGCGGTCGCCGGGCGGGGCGGGTCGGCGGTGTGCGGAGCGTCCGGGGCGGCGGCCGGCTCGGGTGTGGCGGCCGGCTCGGGTGTGGCGGCCGGTTCAGGCGTGCCGGTCGGCTCGGGTGTGCCGGCGGGCTCGTGCGCCGGGATTTTCGGAGTCTTCACTGGCTTCCCCAACTCGCCGTTCGACAGGCGGTTTTCACCATACGGCAAGGGTGCGGACCACTCCGCGCCACGGGGCGCGTCGGAGAGCGACCGGACATCCCACATCGTGGGAAAGTTTGATCGGGTGGCGCGGATCGTGCCAGGATCCACCCCGATGCGCCATTCGGCGCACCCGTGCCGGATGAATGCCGTGAGGAGGCCCGCGTGTCCGCAGCCGCGTCGTACACCGCGCCGCTCGCCGGCGTCCGGGCGCTGCTCACGAGCCGCCGGCACATCGACCTCGCGCGCGTCTCCAGCGCCGGCTGTCGCTGACCCGACCCGCGTTTCCTCGGGGCTTCGGCTCGTCTTCCTTGACGGGCCCCTGCCCGACCGGGTGATGCCTTCGGTCCGCCCCGGTTTCGACCCGCGCGTCGGGTAGGTCTCGCCACCCCCTTTGTCCCACCCCTCTCTTCTCTTCTCTCTTCGTTGCCCGGACCGGCTCGGTCCCGGGTCGATCCGCGCCGTGTCGAACCGGTCGCGGATCCCGTCGACGCCTCGAACGCGAACGGAAGTATTCCCATGACCGCCCTGACCGGCGCACGTCCCGACGAGCTGTGGTTCACCCGTTGTCCCGTCCCCACCGCCACCGGCATCGCGGCCGATCTGGGCCTGCTCGACGCCGAGTTCGCGGCCGAGGGGATCACCGTGCGGTCGCTGCAGGACGTCTCGGCCGATGTCGCCGCCGACCACCACTACACGCACGCGCTGCCCGGACTGTTCCGCGAGGGCGGCAACGTACCCGCGCTGTGGGCGCGTTCGCGCGGTGAGGAGACCCGGCTGGTCGGGCTCACCTGGATCGAGGAGCGCCAGGCGATCCTGGTCCGGGCGGAGAGCGGGATCGCCTCGCCGGAACAGCTGCGCGGACTGCGGCTGGCCGTGCCCCGGCACGACATCGCGATCGACTTCTGGCGGGCGATGGCCCTGCACGGCTTCGCCGGCGCGTTGTCCCTGGCCGGCGCCACCCTGGCCGACGCACGCCCGGTCGAGGTGCCGGCGGCGCGTGGGGGCGGGCAGTGGGAGGCCGAGTTGGCCGCGCTGAGCCGGGGCGTGGTGGACGCCGTCTACGTCAAGGGCGCGTTGGCCGTGGAGGCGGCCGTCCGGTACGGCGCGGTGGTCGCGGTGGACCTGGACGCGGTGCCGGACCGGGCGGTGCGGATCAACAACGGGACGCCGCGACCGATCACCGTGCACCGCGAACTGCTGGATCACCACCCGGAGTTGGTCAGCCGGTTCCTGGCGGTCCTGGTCGAGGCGGCCGACTGGGCGCCGGAGCATCCCGCCGAGGTGGCCCGGATCCTGGGCGCCGAGACCGGCGCGGGCGCGTTCGGGGTGGCCGGCGCGTACCGCGAACTCGGCCCGGACACGCTCCGGATCGACCTGTCCGCCGAACGCCTGGAGCTGCTCGCCCGGCAGGAGCGGTTCCTGTTCGCACAGGGCTTCCTGGCCGGGCCGGTGGACGTACCGGCCTGGGCGGATCCCGAACCGCTGCGGCTGGCCCGCGAACTCGCCGATGTCCGCGCTCGTGCCCGCGCCCGCGCCACGCACCCGAACGACCCCGCACCGTCTCGCATATCACCGCTGGAGGTTCCCCATGAGTAGCCGGCCCCCTCGCCGCCCCCGACTGTTGTCCGCCGTCGCGCTCGCGACCGCGACGCTGATCGCGCTGACCGGCTGCGGCTCCTCTTCGAAGGACACCAAGGCGTCGGCGGCGAGCGGCGGCAAGAGCGACATCACGCTGCGGATTCCCGACCCGGGCAACAACGGGGTGCTGGCCCGGGGCAAGAAGGACGGCTCGCTGGACGCGGCCCTGGCCAAGGTCGGTGCCAAGGTCTCCTGGACCGGCAGCGCGGGCCCGTTCGCGCCGGCCGCGCAGGCGATCAACGCCGGGCAACTCGACGTGGCGCTCGGCTCGATCACCTCCGCCGTGGCCGCGCTCGGACAGAAGCCGAGCTTCAAGCTGTTCGGCGCCACCGCCCCCGACCTGGCGGGCGAGGGCATCCTGGTGAAGAGCGACTCGAAGATCCACTCGATCCAGGACCTGGTCGGGAAGAAGGTGGCCTGCTCACAGGGTGGCACCAGCGAATACCTGCTGCTCGCCGCGCTCGAACAGGCGAAGATCCCGGCCGACAAGGTGGAGCGGGTCTATCTGCGGGCCGACCAGACCGCGCCGGTGTTCGCGGCCGGCCAGGTGGACGCCTGGGCGACCTGGGCCACCTACTCGGTACCGGCCCTGGCCTCGGGCAATGCCCGCTTCCTGGCCGACGGGCGCGCGCTCGGCTCGGACAACTACTCGGTCTGGGCGGTGCGCAACGCGTTCGCGGACAAGCACCCCGACGTGGTCAAGGCGTTCTACACCTACCTGCACGACGCCGGCACCAAGGAGATCGCCGACCCCGCCGCGTACATCAACGTCTTCACCGACTCCGGACCCACCGCCTACGGTGCCGAACCCAAGCGCATCCAGACCGACTTCACCCGGCAGGGGGCGACGGTGGAGCCGATCCGACCCGCCGACGTGGAGCGCTTCGGCAAGGTGGCCCGGTTCTTCCAGGACCAGAAGGTCACCCAGACCCTCGTCGACGTCAAGCCGCACCTGCTCGACGTGGAGACCCTCGCGGGGGCGGCCGGATGAGCGCGCCCACGGTGATCGAGGCGCAACCCCGGGCGATCGAGGCCGATTCCCCGGAGCGCGAGTACCCCGGCCTGGTCGCCCCGCGTCCGCGCGTCCCGCGACCCCGGCCGCGCCTTCTCAGCCCCGCGCTGCGCGCGATCGGGCCGCTCGCGCTGATCGGCGGCTGGGCCTGGGCCTCGCACAGCGGGGCGCTCAGCCCCGATCTGCTCGGCTCGCCCGCCGACGTCCTGCACGCCGCGCGCGAGATGTGGGGCAACGGGCAACTCCCCGACGCTCTACGGGTGTCGCTGGGCCGCGCCGGTCTGGGCCTGGTGTTCGGGCTGACCATCGGCCTGGCCCTGGGCGTGCTCACCGGCTTCTCCCGGCTCGGCGAGGAACTGCTCGATTCCTCCGTGCAGTTGCTTCGCACCGTGCCGTTCCTCGCGCTGGTCCCGCTGTTCATGGTCTGGTTCGGGATCGGCGAGTCGGCCCGGGTGATCCTGATCGCGGTGGCCACGGCGTTTCCGATGTACGTCTCCGCGTCCGGCGGGGTGCGCAATGTGGACCGCAAGCTGGTCGAGGCGATGCGCAGCTTCGGCGTCGGTCGGCTCGCGCTGGTCCGCGAGGTGGTGCTGCCGGGCGCGTTGCCCGCGCTGCTCTCGGGGCTGCGCCTGTCCATGACGCTGAGCGTGATCGCGCTGATCGCGGCCGAGGAGATCAACTCCACGGCGGGGATCGGATATCTGATGAGCCAGGCGCAGAGCTTCTCCCGCACCGACATCCTCACCGTCTGCATCCTCGTCTACGCGATCCTGGGCCTGCTCGCCGACGTGATCGTGCGGATCCTGGAGCGGGTGCTGATGCCGTGGCGCGGCCAGGGGCAGGGGGCGGGCCGATGAGCGCCGAGACCGCCGTGCATCTCGCGGGCCTGCGCCGGGTGTTCGGCACCCGGGCCGTGCTCGACGGCGTCGATCTGGACATCGCGCGGGGCGAGTTCGTCGCCCTGCTCGGCGCCAGCGGCACCGGCAAGACCACGCTGCTGCGCATCCTGGGCGCACTCGATCGGCACGACGGCGGCACCGTGCTCGTTCCGGAGGTCCGCACGATCGTCTTTCAGGAGCCGCGCCTGGTGCCCTCCAAGCGGGTGTTGGCCAATGTGGTGGTCGGGTTGCCGAGGGGGCGGGCCACCCGGGAGATCGGCCTGCGCGCGCTGACCGAGGTGGGCCTGGAGGGGCACGCCTCCGCCTGGCCCGCGACGTTGTCCGGCGGCGAGGCACAACGTGTGGCGCTGGCCCGGGCGTTGGTGCGCGAGCCGGAACTGCTGCTGCTCGACGAGCCGTTCGCGGCGCTGGACGCGCTGACCCGGATGCGCATGCAGGACCTGGTGGGCGAGCTGTGCCGGGTGCACCGGCCCGCCGTGCTGCTGGTCACGCACGACGTCGAGGAGGCGATCCGGCTGGCCGACCGGGTCGCGGTGCTGCGCGACGGCAATCTGGTCACGGACGAGATCGTGGCCGTGGACCGACCGCGCGACCCGACGGATCCGGCCTTCGCCGCGTTGCGGCGGCGGCTTCTGGCGGACCTGGGGGTCCGGGTCGCGGACGGGCCGGTCAAGGTTCCCGCCGCCCCGACCGTCCCCACGGCGCCTGCCACGGTCCCCTCGGCCCCCGTCACGGCCGCCCCCACCGCTTCCCCCACGAGTTCCGCCACGACTTCCGCCACCGTCCCGTCCACGTCCGGAGTGATCTGAATGACCGTCACCATCGGTGTCCACGGCAGCAATCCGTCGCTGTACCTGCTCGCCCGACTGGGCATCCTCGAACGTGCCCTCGAACCGCTCGGCGAGACGGTGACCTGGTTGCCCGTGGAGGGCACCCGGGTGGGCGAACTGCTCGGCGCCGGCACGATCGACTTCGGCGGCACGGGGTCGACGCCGCCGATCGTCGGCCAGGCGCAGGGCCACGACATCGTCTATGTCGCGGTGTCCGCGCCGCGGCCCGGGCACGGCGCGCTGCTGGTCGCGGACGAGGGCCCGGTGCGTACCACCGTGGATCTCAAGGGCGGCACGGTCGTGCTGAGCATCGGGTCGTGGCAGACGCACTTCGTGGCCAAGGCGTTGAACGACGTCGGCCTGTCCTATCGGGACGACATCACCCCGGTGCGGCCGGCGGCGGGCCAGGACCAGGCGGCGCGGCTGCGCGCCGGCGAGATCGCCGGGTGGGTCGCGCAGGGCCCCGAACTGGCCGCCGCGCGCCGCGAGCCGGGCCTTCGGGTGCTGCACCGGGTCGGCGACGTGATCACCGACCGCTCGGTGTTCTTCGCCCGCCGTGCGTTCGCCGAGGAGCGCTCGGAGGTGGTCGCGACGGTGGTGGGCGCGCTGCGCGAGGCCGACGCCTGGGCGGCGACACATCCGGAGGAGGCGGCCGAACTGCACGCGGCCGAACTGCCCGGCACCCGGGCCGATTGGGCCGAGGCGCTGGCGGCGCTGCCGTGGCGGCTGGAGCCGATCCCGGCTTCGTTCATCGCCGAGCAGCAGGAGGCCGCCGACATCTTCGCGGCCAACGGGTTCATCGACCGCCCGATCACGGTGGCCGACGCGCAGACGGCGGCGTTGTCCGCGCCGGTGACCCGGGCGCTCGCAGTGGCGGACGGTGCGGGCCGATGAGTCCCGAGGTGTTGTGGTACGTGATCCCGCGCGAAGGGCCCTATCCGTGGGAGCCCGCCGGGCGGCGGCCGGTGGACCTGGCCTACCTCCAGCAACTGGGCGGCGCGGTCGACCGATTGGGCTTCAGCGGGGCGCTGCTCGCGACGGATCTGTACGACGTGTGGTCGCTGGGCAGTGTCCTGGCCGCGGCGGCGCCGACGTTTCGGCCGCTGCTCGCGGTGCATCCCGGATTGATCGCGCCGACGTTGCTGGCGAAGATGGCGCTGAGCTTCGAGGCGCTGTTCGGCCGGGGGCGGTTGCGGTTCAACGTGGTCAACGGCTCGACCGAGGGGCTGCGCGAGTACGGGCTGCATCTCGAACACGACGAGCGGTACGAACTCAGCGCCGAATACTGGGACATCGTCAAGCGGCTCACCGCGGGCGAGGTCTTCGACCACAAGGGCACCTTCTACGACCTCAAGCAGGCCGGCGCAGGGCTGCGCGAGCTGCATCGGGAGGGCGGGCACGTACCGCTGTGGTTCGGTGGCTCGTCCCCGGCCGGGATCGAGATGGCCGCCGAGCATGTCGACGTGTATCTGACCTGGGGCGAACCGCCGCACCAGCTTGCGGAGAAGCTGGCGAAGGTGCGCGAGCGGGCGGCGGCACACGGGCGTTCGTTGCGGATCGGGCTGCGGCTGCACCTGATCGTCCGAGAGCGCGAGGACGAGGCCTGGGCGGCGGCGGACCGGTTGCTCGAGGTGACCAGTTATGCGACGTACGCCCGGCAGCTGGGTCAGGCGGCCGACGCCGACGGGGTGGGCTGGGAACGGCAGTTCCGCCAGCACGGGGGCCGGGTACCGGCGCGGGCCCGGGAGTTGGAGGTGTCGCCGAACCTGTGGCCCGGGATGGGCCTGTTCCGGCCGGGGCCCGGCACGGCCGTGGTCGGCAGTACCGCCCAGGTGATCGAGCGGTTGCAGGAGTTCGAGGCGCTGGGCGTTGATACGTTCATCCTCTCCGGCAATCCGCTCCTCGAGGAGGCGTATCGGATCGGCGAGACGGTCTTGCCGGCGCTCGGGGTGCGGCCCCGGGTGGGCTGAGCGGCGGCGGCGTCGATCGGGCGGGCCGGTGCGGCCGATCGCACCGGCCCGGCCCCGACTGCGGGGTTCAGGCCGCCTTGAGCGCGCCCCCGTCGACGAGGTGGTCCGTGCCGGTGACGCTGCCGGCGAGCGGGGAGGCCAGGTAGGCGACCGCGGTGGCCACCTCGTCCGGGTCGACGAAGCGGCCGGTGACCATGCCCGACGCGCCGGGCAGGGTGTCGAGCAGCTGCTCGTGGGACAGGCCCATGGACGCGGCCAGTTGGGCGCCGTAGCCGTCCGGCGCCTCCCACATGGCGGTGCGCACCGGGCCGGGGGAGACGGTGTTGACCCGGACGCCGCGCGGGCCGAACTCCTCCGCGACGGCCTTGCCGAACGCGGTGAGCGCGGCCTTGGCGGTCGTGTACGGCACGGGACCGCTGTGCGGCACCCGGCCGCCGAGCGAGGAGATGTTCACGATCGTGCCGCGCGTGTCGACCAACGCGGGCAGCGCGGCCCGGGTGGTGCGTACGCCGGCCAGGAAGTTCAGCTCGAACGAGGCGAGCCACTGCTCGTCGGTGAAGCTCAGGAAGCCGCCGGTCTGCGACTCGCCGCCGGCGTCGCCCCCGCCGACGTTGTTGACCAGGACGTCGAGCCGGCCGAACTCGGCGAGGGCCCGATCGACCAGGCGGCGCGGGCCGTCGGGTCGGGCCAGGTCGACGGCCATGGTCGTGGCGCCGGTGGCGGCCAACTCCGGGGTGATCGTGCGGGACGCGGCCAGGACCCGGGCCCCTTCGGCGACGAGCGTGGACACGATGGCGAGCCCGATGCCGCGGCTCGCGCCGGTCACGAGGGCGGCCTTGTCGGTGAGGCGCAGGTCCATGAGAACTCCTTGGTGGGCAGCCGGCGTCGATGGTTTTCGACGACCGACCTGCTGCTTTGGTGATGCAGTGAACCTAGAACATGCATCACTGATGTCGCAAGTATGAACCGACCGGCGTCGTTGTCGTACAGTTCGAGGGTGACTTCCCCAACTGACGGAGCCGGTGGCCGGGTGCGACCGCTGCGCGCGGACGCGGAGCGGACCGTGCGCGCGATCCTGGAGGCCGCCGAGCGGGTCCTGAGCGCCAACCCCTCGGCCACGATGGAGCAGATCGCCGAGGCCGCCGGCGTGGCGCGGACCACCGTGCACCGGCGCTTCGCCACCCGCGACGCGCTGATCGTGGCGATGACCCGGTGGGCCACACAGCAGTTCCACGACGCGGTGACGGCGGCGCGGCCGGACGCCACGCCGCCGGCGGTGGCGCTGTACCAGGTGACCGCGAACGTACTGCGGGTCAAGATCGCGTGGGGCTTCGCGATGAACGCCCTGCGCACCGACGACCCCGAGGTCGCGCACCTGCACACCGACGTGCTCGATCGGTGCGATCGGCTCTTCCGCCGGGCACGCGAGAGCGGGCTGCTGCGTCCGGAGGTGGACCTCGACTGGACCCGGCGCGTCTACTACGCGCTGATCCACGAGTCGGCGCAGGACGACCGGGGTGAGGACGCGGACGTGCTCGCCACCCGGATCGTGGACACCCTGCTGCGCGGATTCGGCGCCTCCGGCGGTCCCTCGACACGATGAACCCGGGGCGGGCGCGGCGCGTGTACGGTGTGCCCGCCGGTCCCCGATCGAGAGGTTTGTCGTGACCCTGGCCGTGGCCCACCGAGGCGACCCCCGACGCTACCGGGAGAACACCCTGCCGTCGTTGTCGAGCGCGCTGGAGCGCGGGGCCGACCTGGTCGAGATCGACTTGGAGGTGACCCGGGACGGACACCTCGTACTGCTGCACGACGCGACGCTGCGCCGGTTGTGGTGGCGCAACGCGCGGGTGCGCGAGTTGACCCTGGCCGAGGTCCGGGAGATCGGCCGGCGCGGGAAGTATCGGGTGCCGAGCTTCGACGAGGCGTTGGACCTGATCAAGGGCGGCCCCGGCGGGCTGATGGTCGACTTCGGCGAGATCGAACTGGCCGGTCCCGGGACCGAGGCGGTCGCCCGGCACGGGCTGAACGAGCAGATCCTCTACGTCGGTGGACCGGTCGCGATGGGCATGGTCCGCGAGCATGCGCCCGAGGCCCACATCGGGCTCAGCGGCGACTCGTTCGCCCGGCTGCCGGGCGAGGACGTGCTGCGGACGCTCCGGCCGGAGTACATCAACCTGCGCTGGCGGGCGTACGACGCGGAGTCGGTGGCGCGCTGCCATGCGGACGGATACGGCGTGAGTGCCTGGACGGTGGACTCGCCCCGGGTGATGCGCAGGCTGTTGGACATGGATGTGGACATGATCATCAGCAACCGGATCGGCCGGTTGCTCGACGTGGTGGCGGAACGGCGCGGCTGAGCGGTCGCGGGCCTGCTCGGCGGCGAGGTTCGACGGCGCCTCGGCGAGGGATCTGCCCACGATGCGGCCGGCGGTACCGGTTGTGGGAGGCCTGATTTGTAGGGTGTGCCGCATGACCCCGGGTATACCTGGCAGACGCGTGATCGACGGCCGCTTCGAGTTGCTGGAGCGGCTCGGTGGTGGCGGCATGGGTTTGGTCTGGCGGGCGCGCGACCTGGCCCTTGAGCGCGAGGTCGCGCTCAAGGAGGTCCGGCCGCCCGACCCGGCACTCCTGGAGGACGATCCGACCGCCGCCCGGATGTTGCGCGAGCGGGTGTTGCGTGAGGCCAGGTCGCTGGCCCGGCTCAACCACCCGCACGTGGTGACGATCCATCACATCGTGGACGCCGCCGAGGTCCCGCACCCGTGGCTGGTGATGGAACTGGTCCCCGGCGGATCCCTGCACGACCGGCTGGCCAACGGGCCGATCGCTCCCGCCGAGGCCGCCGTGATCGGTCGGGGCGTACTGTCCGCGCTGAGCGCCGCGCACGCGGCGGGGATCCACCACCGCGACGTGAAGCCGGGCAACGTACTGCTGCGCGCCGACGGCAGCCCGGTCCTGACCGACTTCGGCATCGCCGCGCTGCGCGAGTCGACCAGCCTGACCGCGACCGGGGACCTGATCGGCTCGCCCGAATACATCGCGCCGGAGCGCATTCGCGGCGAGGAGGACAACGCCGCGTCCGACCTGTGGTCGCTCGGGATGATGTTGTACGTGGCGGTGGAGGGGGAGCACCCGCTGCGCCGGGCGACCAGCCTGGCCACGCTCGCCGCGGTGCTCACCGAGACGGTGCCGGCGCCGGTCCGCGCGGGCGCGTTGCGGCCGGTGTTGGAAGCGCTGCTGGTGCGGGACCCGGCGGCTCGGCCGGACGCGGCGCAACTGGACGCGCTGCTCGCGGCGGCCGCGGGCGAGCCGGGCGCGCGGCCCTCGTCGCAGCACACGACCTCGGCGCTGCCGGTGGCCGACGCCCTGGCCTGGAAGCCGGGCGACCTCGGCGGTGGTCGGGCGGTCGAATCGGGGTCGGACACCGGGTCCCGTTCCGGCTTCGATGCCGCGTTCGGGGCCGATACGGGTTCGCGGTCCGGGTCCGGGCCCGCGTGGGCCGGAGCAGACCGGGCAGGGCCCGGATGGGCGGGGGCGGATCGGGTCGACGGAGGGCCGAACTCCGGTTCATCGCAGGGGGCTTCGGCCGACTCTTCGGGCGAGGTGCCGGTCGGGTCGGCGGCGGCCGGGTCGTCCGGAGCGGGCTCGCCGTACGGTTCGGCGTTCACCCCGGCGACGCCCGAGTCGGCCGCCCGGCAGCGGGCGCGGCGCAATCGGATCGTCGGGGGATCGGTGGTCGCCACGGCCCTGGTCGGCACGCTGGTCGCGGTGCTCCTGGTGTCCCAGCTTCGCGACTCGGGGTCGGATTCGGCCGGGGACGGGGCCAAGCCGGCGGCGACGCGAACGAACATCTCGCCCGATGCGCGGGGGAGTTCGCCGAACGACGAGCCGACCGAGCCGGCCGAGCGACCGTCGCCGACCCGGACGGCGTCCAAGCCCGCCGCGGACAAGGAGAACCTGATGACGCCGGCCGGGATCCGCGGTGTGATCGAGTCGATGAAGCCGGTCATCGGCGGGACGAAGGTCAAGTCCTTCAGCGTCCATGACACCTTCGCCTCCATCGACGCACCGGTGCCCGGCAATGCCCGCCTCCAGGACCGTTATTCCTATCGCGACGGGAAGACCACGAAGGACAACGGCTTCGGCCGCACCGGTGAGGACGAGAAGACCATCGACCTCACCAAGGTCAACTGGGACGCGTTGCCCGCGTTGTTCGCCAAGGCCGACAAGGAACTCGGCATCACCACGCCGAAGAACCGCTACGTGATCGTGGACCTCGGGCTGATCGACCGGGTGGCGTCGCTGAAGGTGTACGTCAGCGACGACTACGGCTCCGGCTACCTGCGGGCGGACCTGGACGGCAAGGTGGTCAAGATGTATCCGCGCTGACGTCGTGCCCCCGGGCTACGAGGCCAACGACGTCGGCAGATCCGCGACCTCCAACGCGATCAGCTGGGCCGCGTCCGGGTGTTCGAGTTCGGCGACGCGGCCGGCCTGGCGCTCCGTCATCTCCTGGAACGCCTGGCGGGCCGAACGCCCGTTGCCGAAGCCGCCGCCCCGGGACATGCCGGCGAACAACGCGAGCAGCTCGGTGCGTGCGGCGGGGCTGAGTTCGTAGCGGTGGCGCTCGGCCTGGTGCTCGACGATGGCCACCAACTGCTCGGCGTCGTAGTCCTCGAAGAGCAGCGTGCGGGTGAACCGCGACGCCAGGCCCGGGTTCGAGGACACGAAGCGGTCCATGTCGTCGGGATAGCCCGCCGCGATCACCACCACGTCGTCGCGGTGATCCTCCATCAGCTTCACCAGTGTGGCGATCGCCTCGGAGCCGAAGTCGTTGCCGCCCGCGAGCGGGGAGAGCGAGTACGCCTCGTCGATGAACAACACGCCGCCGATCGCCCGGTTGAACGCGGCGGCGGTCTTGGGCCCGGTGTGGCCCACGTATTCGCCGACCAGGGCGCTGCGGTCGACCTCGACCAGGTGCCCGTGGCCGAGCAGCCCGAGCGCCTTGAGCAGGCGCCCGTACAGCCGAGCCACTGTGGTCTTGCCGGTGCCCGGGTTGCCCGCGAAGACCAGGTGCCGGCTCAGTGGCGGCGCGGGCAGCCCGGCCTCGACCCGCAGCCGGACCGTCTGCATCAGCTTGGCCATCGACGCGACGTCGCGCTTGACCCCGTCCAGGCCGACCAGTTCGCCGAGTTCGGCCAGCAGGTCGGTCAGCTTCTCCTCGACCACCTCGGGCAGATCCGGCACCGGCGGTGCGGCGGCCGGGCCCGGCCCGACGCCCGCGATCGCCGCGGGGGCGGGCTGTGCGCCGGCCGACGTGCCGCCGAGCGCCGGATCGCAGTCGTCGAACACCGGCGCGGCCTCCGGATCCGTGCTCAGGTCGTCCGTACAGTCGCGCAGCCGACAACGCCGGAACAGCGGATCCGCGCCGCCGCCCACGTGCAGCGCGGCGTAGCCCGCGCCGATCACGTCGCAGCCGGTGTAGGTGCCGCCGGCCTGCTCGGCCACGAACAGCCCGTTCTTGCCAGGACGTTCGATCCGCACCCCGTGCACCGTCGGCCGGGCGCCGGTCCACACCACCAGCCCCGACCCGGTGCAGTCCTCGATCGAGCCGCCCGCCAACTCGGCCCGCGAGCCCGCGTCGAACACGATGCCCGCGGCACCCGCGCCGGTGACCCGGTTGCCGGTCAACTCGGCGACACCCTCGCCGGTCACCTCGATCCCGGTGCGCCCGGCGGCGCGCACCGTACATCCCGACACCCGCGACCCGGTGGGCGATGCGATGCCGATCCCGGTCGTGGTGTCCGCGACCAGGCAGCCGGAGAGCGCGGCCGAGGAGCGGCCGGTGATCGCGATCCCGCTCATCGCGGCGGCGGAGACCGTGCAGTCGGTCAGCTCGACCCGGGCGGTGTCCGCGGTGTGCACGCCGTGTTCGGGGGTGCCCACCACCCGACAGTCGGCCAGTTTGAGAACGGCGGTACCGGCCGCGTGGATCGAGCCGAAACCGGAGTCGAGGATGCGGCAGTCGGTCAACTCGGCCGCCGCGGCCTCGGTGAGCAGCACCCCGTTGGTCGCCGAGCGGCGCACCGCGCAGCCCTGCGCGAGCACCCGCGCGCTGCCGTCGAGCACGATGCCGGCCGCGGCGGCGTCCAGGATCCGACAGTCGGTCAGTTCGGCCCGCGCGCTGCCGCCGAGCCGAATCCCGGCCGCGCCCGGCGCGCTGACCCGGCTCTCGCTCGCGGCAGCCGAGGAGGCGTCCTCCAGGAGCAGGCCCACCCGCCCGCAGCCGTGCAACACCGAGTCGGCCAGGCGCAGTACGGCCCGGCCGCGCAGCCGGATCCCGGAGCCGGAGGTGGCCTCCAGGCGCAGCCGGGCGATGCCGACCCGGGCGCTGCCGGAGACCACGATCCCGGTGCCCTCGATCGTGCCCACCTCGACGTCCTCCACCCGGGCCCGCGCATCGCCGGACACGTGCAGTCCCGCGAGCCGCGCGCCGGTCACGCGCGTGCCGGTGAGCAGCAGCGCCGAGGTGGTGCCGCCGGCGGTCGGCGGCGCGTCCAAGTCCGGGTCGGCGCCGTCGGGTTCGTCCCGATCGGGCCCGCCGCGCACCTCGATCCGACCGCCCCGGACCGTGCAGTCGGCCACGATCAGGCCCGCGCCCGGACCCACGCTGACCGCCGGCGCGTCGCCGCCCGCGCCCTGCACGGTCAGCCCGCGCACCGCGCAGTCCGCCGCGTCGACCGTGATCGCCGGCCCCTCGGCGCTCGCGGTCAGCACCACCTCGCCCCCGCCCGGTTCCGGACACAGCGTCACCGACCGGGCCAGCACCAGGGATTCGGTGTAGTGGCCGGCCTCGATCAGGACGGTCGCCCCCGGCGCGGCGGCCCGTACCGCGTCCGCGATCCGGCGGTGGGCGCCCCGGCCCTTGGCGGCCACCCGCACGGGCACCGGCCCGCCGCCGGTGTGCCGCTCGACGCTCGACATCTGTGCGCTACGCACCTTCGCTACGCATCCTTCTGCTGGTACCAGACCGGGTCGATCCCCGCGCGCACCTTGGGCAACAACCAGCCGTTGAACATCTTCTCGCCGATCTTGAATCCGATGTTGAGCAGGAACTCGCTGACACCCTGGCGGTGGAAGAACCGACCGCCGGCGGCGTTGAGGAAGCCGATCCGGGCGAGCGAGGCACTGCCGGTGCTGACCACGCCGGACAACGAGGCGATCCCGCCGTCGCCCAGCGCCTCCCAGCCGGAGAGCTTGTGGGTGAGGCCGTCGGCGCCCTTGATGCCGAACACACTCGCGTTGATGCTGCCGTTGATCAACCCGGCCAGCATGCCGACGCCGGCGCTGTAGCCGAAGTCGTAGGTGCCGCTGCGCCAGCGCACCGCGGTCTCGTTGCCCGCCCACTCGTTGGCCCACGTCTTGTCGTGGTTGCCCGGCCGGCGGTTCCAGTGCTTGCCGCCGTCGATGTTGCCGTAGCCGCTCTTGAGGTCGCCGAGCTTGCGGAAGCCGTCCCACTTGTTCTCGTGCACGAAGGCGCCCACACCGCCCTTGACCACGCCGCCGACCGCCGCGTTCAGCGCCGCCTTCTGCCAGTCGGTCTCGGTCAGGCTCTTGCCCTGCGCCCTGGCGTTGATGTCGGCCACGATGATGTTCGCGGTGAACTCGATGGCGAACTCCTGGGCGAACTCCAGCGCGAGCTTCTTGCCCAGGACCGTCCCCGCGCTCTGGTAGGCGGCTTCGGCCAGGTGGATCGAGCCGGTCGGCAGGACGCCCGGGATTCCGGTCAACGCGGTGCGGAACTGCGTCACGTCGATCCCGGTCATGTCGCCGCGCCACGGCATGCGTTGGCCCTCGCGGACGCGCCGCACCCAGCCGCGCACCTCGGTCACCTGGCCGCGGAAGTCGTACTCGCTGCCGACCACGCGCCACCGGCCCAGCGAGTCGGTGGTGATCACCGCGCCGCCGTCGGTGCGCCGGGCCAGCAGGTTGCCGTGCTCGTCGTAGCGCCGCCACTGGCCGCGCCACGCGTCCCGTTCCAGGTAGTTCCCCTCGGGGGTGAGCGATCGGGTGCGCACCGCCGTGCCGTGGTCGAACTCCTTCCAGGTGGCGGTGTTCGGCGACGTGGCGCCGCCCGGCCCGTACTCGCGCACCCGCGCCGGCGCGTCGGTGATGTGCGGCGGGGTCTCGCGGATCACCAGCGTCTCGCCCGTGGTGGGCACGAACCGGTCGCGGAAGAGCAGGTTTTTGCCGTCGAGCGGGGTCGCCTGCCAGCCGCCGGCGCCCTCGGCCGCCTTCGGGTCCCACCACACCCGCTCGTGGGTGCCCGTGCCCGGCTGGGGCATGATCGCGCCCGCCCGGTCGAACTTCTGCCAGGTCCAGGTCTGGGTGCCCGGTGCCCGCCACGCGTCGACGTAGCGGCCGTCGTCGAGCATGCGTCGTTCGCGGACCAGGTTGTTGTGCGCGTCGAAGTCCCGGAACGAGTCGTCGAACGGCAGCTTGGGGTCGTCCGAGCTGCGGAACAACACCCGCTTGCCGGACTCCCGCACCTGGCCGGCGGCATCGAGGCGTTCCCACCGCCAGGTCTTCGCGGTGGACGAGCCGTGCGCGACGATCGTGATCTCATTGCCGGCGGCGAGTGTCCAGGTGTCCCGACGCCCGGCCACGTATCCGTGGGCGTCGTACTCGACCCAGTTGCTGCGCGGGTTGGGGGCCACCGGGATCTCGGGGGCCGGGACCGGCGCGTCCGGGGTGCCGTGCACGGGCGATTCCGGCGTGGTGTAGTGCCGGATGTTGCCGTTTTCGAAGCCCTCGCGAACCATCTCCCAATGCGTGACGACGCCGTCGGCGTTCGTCACCGGTCGGAAGTCCTGCCAGTTCCGCCCGCCGGCATCCAGGCGATAACCGATGACGTCGCCCTTGCTCCACGGGATCGTTCCGGCGGGGGCGTTCGCGTGCGGCCGTACCGTGTCGCCGGCCTTGAGGGTCGAACCGTCGGCCAACTTGATCTGCGAGCGGGCGAAGGTGCCGTCGGCGAGGATGTCGAAGGAACTGCCGTCGTCGCCGACGAAGCGGGTGCCGCTGCTGCGGACCACGGTGCCGTCCGCGCCGGCGACCGACTTCTCCCAGGTGAACACCTGGTAGCGGGTGTCGGAGGCGAGGAAGGCGTGGTTGCCGGCCGGGTTCGTCCAGTGGTGGGTCAGCCACTTGCGGGCCCAACTCGGCGGGCGCTGCTCGGAGACCCGGGTAGTGGTGAACGTCGAACCGTTCGTCTCCACCACGTGCTTCCCGGCCTCCTTGCCCTGCGGCGACAACTCGTCCCAGGACGCCTTGCGGAAACCGTCGGCGCCCAGCGGGTGTTCGCGGTAGTGCCGGGCGTGGCCGGTCCGGTGCACTTCTCCCCACTGCTTCTGGACCAGTTCACCCGCGTGGTTGCCGGTCCCCGGGCCGTGTCGGTCGCTCCAGCCGCCGTCCCAGTGCGTGGTACGCGGACCGCTCGCCAACTCGTTGCCGGCGCCGTCGTAGCGGTGCCAGGTCCAGCCGTCGGTGCCCTTGACGCCGAGGGTGTGTCCCGCCCGGCCGTCGAACTTCTGGATGGTGTCCCGGAATTCGCGGACCGTGACGAAGTGCCGGTCGACGTCGGTGTAGCCGAAGCCGGACGTGTCGAACTTGCGCGAACCCTGGGCGAGGGGTGTGCCGTCGGCACCCCACTCGATCCACTTGGTGCGGTGGCTGAAGGTGCCGAAGCCGCTGAGGTCGGTACGCCGGAACGCGTCGAGCGTGGTCCCGCCGGGCAACATCCGGCGCTCGAAGATCACCACCCGGTCCGGCGAATTCGACTTCAGCCGCAGTCCGCCGTTGGCCACGCCGCTCGTGTCCACCGTGCCGTGCTGGAACTCGTTGTGGGTGAACGGGCCGCC
Source organism: Embleya australiensis (assembly GCF_051903075.1). Classification (NCBI taxonomy): domain Bacteria; kingdom Bacillati; phylum Actinomycetota; class Actinomycetes; order Kitasatosporales; family Streptomycetaceae; genus Embleya; species Embleya australiensis. The sequence continues at coordinate 1,250,245 of NZ_CP182422.1, read as the reverse complement.
GGGGGAGTCGGGGTGGAAGTCCTGGCGCCAGGTCGGCGTCGGGGTGCTGTGGTCGACGACGTACTGGTGGTTGGTCAAGCGGCCGTCGTCCAGCACGTTGAACCCCTCGCGGGTGACCGTGCCGTTCGTGCCGAACTCGTGGAACTCGCCGTGGCGCGGGGAGTTGGGGTGTACGACGTCGACCCGGTAGCCGGTGTGCGTGCCGTCGGCGGCGGTGAGGCGGGTGAGCCGCTGCTCCACCGGGAGCGGGTTGCCGTGCAGGTCGGTGAGGGTGTCGCCGACCGCGAACGGGCCCTGGCCGGCGCGACCCAGCTTGGTGCCGTGCTCGAACGTGCCGTTGACGGTGTCGTGGCGGAACGAGTGGCCGGTGTTCGGGTCGGTGACGCGGTAGCCGTTGTCGACGACGGTGATCGCGCGGTCGGTGACGCGGACGCCGTTCGCGTCGGTGAGCACCCGGCCGGCGCCCTCGCCGACCACGAAGCGGGGCTCGCCGGGGCCGCCGACGGCGATGCCGCGCTCGATGAACGCGCCGTCGGCACCGTGCAGTGTGGACGCGTTCGTGCGGGTGTCGACGATCCGGAAGCCCTGGTCGGCGGTGAGCGTGGCGGTCTGGTGCGGCACCGGGGTGCCGAGCATGTCGGTGAGGTGGCGGTTCGGGCCCTCGCCGACCACGAAGCGGGGTTCGACGCCGCCGCCGAGGGCGATGCCGTGCTCGGCGGCCCAGCCGTTGGCGGAGTAGCGGGTGCTGTGGCCGCCGGCCGTCTCGGTGATCCGGTAGCCCCCGCCGGTGAGCGGGGTGACCTCGACGCCGGCGACGGGGATGCCGCGTACGTCGGTGAGTTCGGGGCCGGCGTCGCGGTCGACGATGAAGTGCGGCTCGCCGAGTTCGGTCAGGCCGAGTTCCCGCTCGATCGCGGTGCCGGTGCCGTCGTAGCGCACGGAGCGGCCGGTGGCCGGGTCGGTGATGTGGTGGCCGTTTTCGAACGGGGTCAGCCTGAGGTCGGTGATCGGCTTGCCGTTCACATCGGTGAGGACCGGGGGCCGGCCGTCGCGGGTCACCACGAAGTGTCGGTCACCCGAGGACCCGGTGAGCACGACGCCGCCTTCGGCGACGCTGCCGTCGCCTCGGTAGCGGGTGGTTTGTCCGCTGGTGGGTTCGGTGATGCGGTAGCCGCCGTTGGTGGTCGGGGTGACGTGGACGCCGTCGATGCGGTTGCCGTGCACGTCGGTGAGCACCGGGCCGTGTTCGGCGGGGACGACGAAGTGTGCGTCGCCGGCGCCTTGGAGGGCGAGGCCGTGCTCGGCGACGGTGCCGTTGCCGTGGTAGCGGGTGCTCTGTCCGCTGGTGGGTTCGGTGATGCGGTAGCCGCCGCCGTCCACCCGGGTGACGTTCACGCCGTCGATGCGGTTGCCGTGGAGGTCGGTGAGTGTCGGGTGGGGTTCGCCGGGGATGACGAAGTGTGCGTCGCCGGCGCCTTGGAGGGCGAGGCCGTGCTCGGCGATGGTGCCGTTGCCGTGGTAGCGGGTGCTCTGTCCGCTGGTGGGTTCGGTGATGCGGAAGCCGTTGCCGTCGGTCGGGGTGACGTGGACGTCGTCGATCCGGGTGCCGTGCAGGTCGGTCAGCACCGGACCCCGCTCGCCGGGGACGACGAAGTGTGGCTCGTCCAGACCGCGGAGCGCGAGGCCGTGTTCGACGACGTGGCCGTCCGCGCCGTATCGGATCGAGCCGCCGGTGGCGGGATCGGTCACCCGGTAGCCGTTCTCGAACGGGGTGAAGACCCGATCGGTGATCGGCTTGCCGTGTGCGTTGGTCAGGATCGGCGGCCGGGCGTCGTTGCCGTGCACCACGAAGCGGGGCGCGCCGGCCCCGCCGAGGGCGATGCCCTGCTCGGCGACGGCGCCGTTGGTGCGGTAGCGGACGGTCTGCCCGCCGGTGGTGTCGGTGACGCGGTAGCCGCCGCGCACGACGGTGACGTCGAAGCCGAGGACCGGGTCCCCGTTCGCGTTGGTGAGGAACGGTCGACCGCCGCCGTCGTCCACGACGAACCGGGGCTCACCCGGCGAGTGCAGCGCCAGCGCCTCGTCGACGAGGCGACCGTCGTGGCCGTAGCGGACGGAGTGGCCGGTGGCGGGATCGGTGATCCGGTAGCCGCCGTGCACCGGCGTACGCACCGTCGCACCGTCGAGTCCGGTGGAACCGGCGCCGACGTGCGAGGTGACGGTCGTGTTCGGCGGCGGCACGGCTCCGGCGGCCGACGTCGTCGCCGGCGTGTTGCCGCCGCCGAGGTCGTGGTGGGTGCCGCCGACCAGCCGCGGACGCTCCAGCAGGCTCTGCGCCTGGATCTGGGCCATGCCCTTGTCGATCCGGGCCGGGTCCACGCCCAGGGCGTCCAGCCGGGTGGTCGCGGTCTCCACCTTCGCCGACGCGGTCTGCACCGCGATCCCGGCGTCGCGTTCGTATACGGACGGCTTGGACGAGCCGCCGGGGCGGACCTCCAGGTCGTGCAACACCTGCTGGGCCCGGCCCAGTTCGTTGCGCGCCGAGGTGAGGTCGCGCCACGCCTCGATCCGCTCGGCCCGCAGCGGGTCGTCGGCCTTGCCGAACAGCGCGCCGATCCGGTCCGCGTCGCGCTGCCACAGCTGTTCCAACTGGGCGCCGGTGAGCCGGTTGGGCGGGCCGGCCAGGTGACCGCCGGGCGGCGGGGTCGGCGCGACGGCGACCTGGTTCGCGGTCGGCGTGCCGGGCCGCAACTCGCCGCCGCCACCCGGGCCGTGCGGTGGCGGGGCGGTCGGCAGCGCGCCGGCATGGGCGGGCCCGTCCGGGCGCGGCATCGGCTTCGGGCCGTGGTCGAGCAGGTTGAGCGCGTTCCCGGCGTGGTCCGGGACCAGCGCCGTCGGCGGCGGGCCGCCCGCGAGCGCCGTCGGGCTCGGCGCGGACAGGGTCGCCGTCGAGCCGAACCCGGTCGACTGCAACTCCACGTGCGGAGCGGGGGCGCCGTGGCCGGGCAGACCCGGGCCGGACAGGCCGTGGCCGGCCAGGTTCGGCGCGGGCAGGCTCGGCGCCGGCAGGCCGTGGTTCAGGCCGGCCGCGGGCAGGCTCGGCGCGGTCACATGGCCGGTCGGGGCGGGCAGGTGAGCGATACCGGCGCCGGGGCTCGGGGTGTTGCCGGTGACCAGCGACGGCACACTCGGCCGGTGCCCGGCCCCGGTCTGGACCAGGTCGAGCGCGGTCAGCGTGGACAGGGACGGGGTGTGCGTGACGCCCGGCAGCGTGGACGGGGTGGGCAGCGCGTGTACCGCCCCGGCCGCGCCGTTGGTCGGGGAGAGCTGCCCGATCGAGTGGAGCGCGTTCAGCTCCATCCGGCCGCTGTTCGCCGGCGTCGGCAGTTTGGCCCAGTCGCCGATCTGCACCATCTTCATGTCGCGCGCGCCGATGTCCAGGAGCGCGTCCATGCGGCGCACCGCGTCCGGCGCGAACTGCATCACCTCGCCGAGGCTGGTCGGGATGTGCAGGCCGGCGGGGGAGGTGACGGTCAGGTTGGTCGTCGGCAGGTCCAGGGCCTTCATCCGCAGCTCGTTCGCGCCGAACCCGGACCAGTCGCCGGCTCGGATCCGGGCCAGGTCGTTCACCGGCATCTCGGGCAGCGCGCCCAGGGGCGGCGTGGTCGGGAGCTGGCTCAGGCCGCGCCCGCCCGCGCCGAGCAGCGGCGAGGCGTAGCGGAACTTGCCGAGCACACCACGCTCGTAGAAGCCGATCTGCAACGCGCGCTTGAGCCCGAACCGGCTGATCTCGGCCGCGTCCACCGGCAGGATCAGCCGCAGCCACTTGGTGCCGCCGAGTTCGGACTTCAGGAACTTCCAGGTGCTGCCCGCGGCCCCCTTGATCGCCCCGGGGATGGCGCGGAACAGCGCCGGTATCGCCTTGAGGCCGGTGACCACCGCCAAGCCGCCCTTGATCACCATGCCGCCGACCCAGGACGGCATCTTCAGCGCCGCCGCGCCCACCCACAACGCGCCCGTCTTGATCCAGCCGCCCGCGAGCCGGGCGAAGTCCTTCAGGCCCGGGATGAACGCGAACGAGCGGAACGCGCCCGCGTTGAAGGCGCCCTTGAGCGCGCCCCACGCGCCCTGCGCGAAGGGCTTGATGCCCTTGGTCCACAAGAACTTCGCGCCGTCCTTGAACAGCTTGAACAGGTTCAGGCCCTTGGTGGTCGGCGCGATCATGCCCAGACCCGCCAGGAACAGGTCGAGCAACCCGGCCTTGCCGTTGGCGACGTCCACCGCGGTCTTGACGAACAGGACCAGGTTGATCCCGATCGCGAGCAGCGCGAGCGGGCCGCCGAGGAGCAGCGCGGGCAGGATCAGGATGATCGCCAGCCAGTTGAACGCCTCCCAGAACAGGTCGCAGTTCGACACCGGCTGCTTGATCCCGGTCGCCGAGGTGTTGAGCACCTTCGCGGCGGTCTCGGCCTGGGTGCGCTGGGCGGTGCCCGCGTTGCGCGCGGTCGTGCCGTACGTGGCGCGCTGCGGATCCTCCAGGGGCAGGTCGCGGCCGTTGGCCAACGCCGTGTCGGCGACCCGCTGCTGGGCCTCCATCACGTCGACGTATGTGTGCAGCGCCTTGGCCGAGTGCTCGAACGCGTCCGCGATGCTGGTCACGAACTCGCGGAGCGGGCCGCTGATCTTCTCCCGCAGCGCGTCGGCGGTTTGCCCGACGAACGCGCCGTTGCCCGTCTTGTCCAGGACCGAGTTCAACGCGTCGTCGATCTCGCGGGCGACCTTGCCCAGGCTCTCCATCGAGGTGATCAGCGTGCGCAGCCGAACGGGGTCGCCCGGGGTGGGATCGGTGCTCAGGCCGATCGCGTTCCAGTCGGTGGGGCGATTGCCCATGACCCGTCGTCTCCTCGCCGTGCTCGCCGGACCTCGCCGTGACCACGCCCGGGCCCACCGGACGGTTCATCGGATGACGTGTCGGGCCGCGATGAACCGGGTGGTGGGCTCGGGCGTGGTCACGGCGACGGATCCGGCCGAGGGATCCGCGATGCCCGACGGGAGCGGACGTGGTCGACTTCGCGCTGGACTACAGCACGCTGGCCGAGGCCAAGAAGGACATGTACGACCTGGCCGACCGCATCTCGCCCACGCTCAAGTCGAGCGACTTCGCGACCCTGGGCAAGGGCGGCTACACCGACGCCCAGGCGGTGTTCGGCGACCCGACCCTGACCGCCGCGTTCCGCAGCCTGTACCGGCTGTCCGCGGGCCCGATGACCCGCGCCGAGGACCTGCTGAAGAAGCTCGGCGACTGCTTCGGCAAGGTCGGCGACGCCTACTTCAACGCCGACGCGCAGATCACCGAGGGCCTGGGCGTGATGGGCGCCACGATGGGCCTGGCGGAGTGGCGCAACAAGGTCGCCGCCTGGAAGTACAAGCAGGAGCACCTGGCCGAGTGCGCCAAACCCGGACCCGACGGTACCTACCCGGAGTTCTGCAAGGCCACCGACCCCGGCGACAAACCGCCGCTGGACAAGGTGATCACCACGCCCAACGGCGGCCGGATCGAGACCCACCTGACCCTGGACGCGGACGGCAACGTGATCAAGGAGGAGACCAAGGTCGTCAACAACGGCCAGACGTACACCTCGGTCACCACCTACGACTCGAGCCGGCTGAACTACACCACCGTGTCCACCGCGCCTGACGGCGGCGTGACCACCACCGAGACGCACCTGAACGCCAACGGGGGCGGCACGCAGAAGGTGGTCGACTCCGAAGGAAAGACGCACACCTACGCGCGCGCCGACGGCAAGCACGAATGGGTGGACACCACACCCAAGCCGCCGGAGAAGCCCGTCCCGCCGGGCGGTGGCGGCGGTGGCGGGCACATCCCGCGCCGCGACTGAGCCGCATCGCCCGGTAGTCCCCTGTAGCTCCCCGTAGTCCCCGTTCGTCGTACCCCCACGACGAGCCGATCTTCCCTGGAGGAACCATGCCCGATATCGCACTCGACTTCGGCCGCATCGACGAGGTCGCCGGCAAGCTGACCAAGGCGAAGGAGACCATCACGCCGATGATCAACACGCTGCTCTCCGACGTGAACGGGCTGCTGGACAACGGCATGGTCTTCAAGGAGTCGAGCCCGGCCATGCGCGAGGCCTACTCGAAGTTCAACACCAGCCTCACCGCCGCCGTCGACGGCATCCTGATCTTCTCCGAGATGTTCGCCAAGATCCGCACCCAGATGCACGAGATGGACGTGGAGATGGCGAAGAACCTGAAGAAGAGCTGAACCCTCGCCGTACCGATTCGGGCCGCTTCCCTCGGGGGGAAGCGGCCCGAACTCGTGTGCGCGAAAGGAGGTTCGCCCGGCTACTCGGCCGACCGCAACACCGTCAGCGGCACCTGCACCGCCATCGGCGCGCCGTTCGGCCCGGCGGTCCACGCCCGCCCGGGGACGGGCGGCGCCGAGCGCACCACGTTCGTCGGCAGCCGTACGCCGATCATGTCGCCCTCCTGCATGTTCTTCGGCGCGAGCAGGACGCCGCTGCGGCTGCCGCGTCGGGCCGCGGTGAGCCAACTGCCCATCGCCACCTGGAGGGCGTCGTAGGACCCCGCGTACAACAGCCCCTGCCCCCGGTCGCGGCCGGCGACCGCCAGGTCGCGCAGGACCCGGTCGGCGGCGGGCATCCCGAGCAGTTCGGCGTCGTCCACGACCACCACGCGCGGACCGGACAGCTCGTCCAGGGCCCGCTCGACCGCTTCGGCGGCGGGATCCTCCTCGGTCAGCAGCCGCACCTGGGGATGTTGCGCAAGCCCGCGCAGCGGCGACTCGCGCGGGGTGAGCACCACCAGCGACGTGCCGCCCGCGAGCAACGACACCGACAAGGACGCGAGCGTGGTGCTGCGCCCGGTCCCGGCGGGCCCGATCACGCAGAACACCGACCTGGCGGCGAAGTCCGCCCCGATCGGCTCCGCGCTGTCGCCGCCGATGCCGAGCAGCCCCCACATCGGGCGGCGCACCTCGGCCGGCACCCGCTCGTACGCGGTGGCGAACTCGACCACACGCGGCAGCGTCGGGATCAGCACCGGCATGCGCTCGCGCGGCACCGAGGTGTCGCGCAGGGCCGCCGCCGTGCCGATCCGGCGCAGCGCCTCGGCCTGTTCCTGTCCGCTCGGATCGGGCGCGAGCAACGCGACCTGACTCTCCGTCTGGGACAACACGTGCCAGCCGCGACCGGGCGAGATCACGGCCGGCACCTTGCGGATCGGCATGCCGGCCATCTGGTAGTCGCTGCGATCCGCCTGGCGCAGCAGCAGCTTGTGGTCGTTGTGCGCGGACAACCGCCCGCTCAGCAGCGCCCGTTCGGACGTCGCCACGATGTGGATGCCGGCCGCCGCGCCCTCGCGCAGCAGGCGCATCGTGTCGTCCACGAGCCGGCCGCCGTCGTGGTCGTCGAGCAGCGCGACCAGGGAGTCCCAGCCGTCGAGCAGGATCACGATGTGCGCGGGCCGCTCGGCCGCCGGGAGGATCCGGCGCAACTCCACCAATCCTGCGGCGTTGTGCGCACTGCACCGTTCCTGACGCTCGGTCAACTCGCGGACCAGGTAGCCCAACAGCCGCCCCATGCGCTCCATGTCGTGCCGCGAGACCACCGCGCCGCAGTGCGGCAGGGTCTCCAGCGCGGCCAGACCGCCGCCGCCCGCGTCGATCCCGTACAGGTGCACGTCGGCGCAACTCGCCGTGGCCGCCGCCGAACCCGCGAGGGTGCGCAATACCTGGGTGCGGCCCGAGCGCGGCGAGCCGATCACGTACAGGTGACCGAACGTGGCCAGGTCCATCGTGGTCACCCGCTGCTCCTGGAGTTGCGGAACGTCCTCCAGGGCGTAGGGGATCGGCGGCGGGCAGGGGTCGGACGGGTCGACGCCGGCCCGCTCCACCGGCGGCAGGTCGTCCACCAGCACCCGCTCCGCCAGGGGCGGCAACCACGGGCTGGGCAGCGGGCGGTAGTCGGGCAGCGTCTCGGCCGCCTCGCGCAGCGCCAGGACCAGGGCGTTGAGGTCGGTCGGGTTGGGTGTGTCCGCGGTGTCCGGGCCCTCGTCGACCGCCGGCAGCGACGCGGGCCGGCCCAGGCCGGCCAGGGTCAGTTCGGTGGCGCGCACCGCGCGGGTCGGGCCGGTCTTTTCGGCGGCGCCGCCGGGGAGGGGCCGCTCGGCGCCCACCCACGCGGCCTGGAACGGCACGGCGGCGCCCGGCCCGGTGCGGATCAGCGCCCGGCCGGGTGTGCCGGCCGAGATGTGCACGGCCTCCATGGTGTCGATGATGTCCTGGCTCTCGCCCGCGTCGGTCACCCGAAGGGCGATCCGCAGGTTGGTGTTGGCGCGGATGTCGCCGGTGACCACGCCGGCCGGACGCTGGGTGGCCAGCACCAGGTGGATCCCGAGCGAACGGCCGCGCTGGGCGATGTTGATCAGCCCCGTGACGAAGTCGGGCACCTCGCGGACGAGGGTGGCGAACTCGTCGATCACCAGGATCAGTCGGGGCAGCGGCGCCAGGGTGGGGTCGCCGGCGCGCTTGCCCCGGTACTCGGGGTGGTCCTTGGCGCCGACGTCGGCCAACAGCTGTTCGCGGCGCCGCAGTTCCGCCGCCAGCGACTCCAGCGCCCGGGTGGCGAGGTGCTCGTCCAGGTCGGTGACCATGCCGAGTGTGTGCGGGAGTTCGGCGCACTCGCTGAACGCGCTGCCGCCCTTGTAGTCGACCAGGACGAAGGTCAGCTCGTCCGGGCGGTTGGCCACCGCGAGCGCGGAGACGAAGCTCTGCAACAACTCGGACTTGCCGGAGCCGGTGGTGCCCGCGATCAGGCCGTGCGGACCGTCGCGCACCAGGTCGATACGCAGTGGCCCGTCGTAGCCGGCGCCCAGGGTGAAGGTGGTCGAGGCCGGGCGGCGGGCCCAACGGGCCACGAAGTCGGCCGCCTTCGGCGGTTCGGCGTCGACCAGGTCGAGCAGCTTGACGGTCTGCGGCAGGCCGCTGTCGTGCTCGGGGCTGACGTCGCGCAACGGCGCCAGGGCGCGGGCCAGTTGCTCGCACCACGCCGCGTCCACGTGGTCGGCGCGTACGTCCTTCACGTCGGGCAGTCCGGTCTGGCGCACGGTGAGGTGTCGGCCGGCGGCCAGCACGACGGCGGTGCACTCCTCCGGCAGCAGCCGCTCGCGTTCGTCCAGACAGACGCTGAACACCCGGGCCGCCGGGCCCTCGGTGAGCACCTGGACCATGCCGGGCACCTCGCGCAACTGCCGGGCGCCGTCGGCGATCACCAGGATGTCGGGGCCGCTGAACATGGCCTGGCCCATCGAGGAGCCCATGCTGCGCTGTCGGCTCTGGATCTGCGCGACCAGTTCGGAGATGCGGTTGGCGGTGGATTCGGGGTCGGTGCCGAGCAGGGCGACCGGCGCGGCCGAGCGGGACTGCGGGCGCAGGTGCGGCAACCAGCGCACCCAGGCCCAGTCACCGGCCCGCTCGGGATCGGTCAGCACCACCACGCGCAGGTCGCGCGGGCTGTGCAGGACGGCGGACTGGATCACCAGCCAGCGGGCCAGCGCCTGGATCGGCTCGGTGGGGCCGGCCACGCCGAGTACCCCGTGGTCGGGGATCTCGACGCCGATGGGTGTGTCGGGCAACGTCCAGCTCGCTGTGCGGTGATGCTCGTCCCGGGCCGGGTCCTCGACCTCCTTGACCGACGGCTGGTCGACGGTGCCGATCCGCAGCACCAGGTGGTCGGCGTCGCGGCGGCGCCGCTCCCACAACCGGCTGCCCGGCCCGGTCGCGATCAGCGCGACGGCGGCCGGGTCGGGGCCGACCTCGGCGCGGACGATGCGCTCGCGGCGCACGGCCGTGCGGATGTCGTCGTGCAATACGCGCAGCCGGCGCCGGTACTGCACCCCGTCGAGCTGGTGCTTGACCCGATTGCTGCGGCGGCCGGAGACCCAGTTCGCGATCGCCATGAACGGGCTCATGATGCAGAAGATCAGATAGAAGTACGAGTGGAAGAACCCGACCATCGCCAGGCCCATCACCAGCGGGGCGATCATCACGAGCAGCGGGAACGGCACCCGGTTCGGCTCCAGCGGCGGCGAGGGCAGCCGGATCTTCTCCGCGTCCAGGTGCGGGGCGATCCGGGGCGGCCGGTTGTAGTCCAGGCCGATGCCGTCGTCGGAGGGCGTCACGTCGGCGTCCGCCTCGACCGGTCCGCACAGGCGCAGCAACGACGGGCCGACGACCAGGTCGGACGCGTGCGGCCAGGGGGTGCCGGGCGGCGCCTCGGGGCGGAGCACCGGCTCCTTCGGCGGGGCGATCCGGGCGCTCTCCCGCTCGACCTTGCGGTCCGCCTCGCGCTCGTCCTCCAGAATGCGTTCCTCGTGCTTGCGGGGCAGCGCCGCGGCGGCGGTGATCGCGTCGGTGGGCGGCGGCGCCACCTCGCGGCCGTGCACCGCGCCCTCGTCGGGTCCGGTGCGATGCCAGTACGCCGAGCCGTCCGGGCACACCGTCACCCACAGGCCCCGGGCCGGTACGCCGGACACCGGCAGCCGGATCGCGCAGCCCTCGTCGGCGCCGATCTCGTGGCTGCCCGGGCCCAGCGGCCAGACCCGGCCGGTGTACGGGCCGGACACCGCGTGCACCTGGACCAGGGTCTGCGGGTCGAAGGGGTGCCGGGGGGCGTGCACCCGGTCGGGCTCGGCGGGCGGGGCGCCCAGGCCAAGCACCGTGGCCTCGCGGATCCCGGAGACGCTCAGCGGGGCCTGCGGGTCGAGCACGGTGTCGCCGAGGTAGAGCGACTGTCCGGTCGCCGGCGCCTGGCCGTCCAGGAACGCGCCCAGGTCGGCAGCGCCGGACTCGGGGGCGTCGTCGGCGGGTGCGGCCGGGCGGTGCACGGCGGTTGCGAGGTCCGCCACGATGCTCCCGGGCGGGAGGTCCAGGAGATGGTCGCGGCGCAGGCCGTCCGCGGCGTCCACGGTGGTGACGGTGAGTCTCACGTTCGTCGTGCTCCTGGGGGGTGGGGGACGGGGTCGGGTCCGGCCGACCGGGGGTGTCGGCGGGGAGGGGTCGGCGTGGGGCGGGGCAGGGCCGGCTGGGACGGGCCGGGATGTCGGCGCACGCCGGACGGGTGCCCGGCGGCGTGTCCCGGGCCCGCGCGGTGATGCTCGGCGGGGGATCGAGGACACGCCGTTCGGCCGCCCGTCCGGCGTGCGGGGACACGGGTCACACGTCGATGGAGACGCCGCTCGGCTTGTCGGTGTCGGCGGGCTCGGAGAGGTCGTCGTGCGCGGCGGCCGGGACCTGCGCCGGAACTTGAGCCCGCGTCGTGGGGGGCGGCGTGGCCGGGGTCGGCTCGGGGTCGAGGTCCAGGTCCGGGTCGATCCCGGCCGGGGCCGGGTGTACCGCGTCCTCCGTGGACCAGGGCGGCAGGCGCCACACCGTCGCGGCCACCGCGCGCGGCAGCGGGCGCGCGTCCACCCGCAGCGGCGTGCCGTGTACGAGCAGTGCGCCGTTCGGTGCGATCGCCAACAGCCGGGCATGACCCCGGGGTTGACCCGTGGTCAGCACCGACACGGGCGAGGCGGCGGGCAGTTCGGGGGTGTCGGCGCAGGCCACCACCTGCGGGTAGCGGCGGGTCGCGGCGACCGTCGTGGCATGCGCGAACGCGTCGGCGGCGCTCGGGCCCGCGTAGCGCGGATGCACCCCGGCGGCGACGGTGACCGCGCCGGCCGGCAATCTGGCGTCCAACTGGGCGGCCAGCGACTGGACGGTGGCCCGCGCGCCGCGCCGCTCGCCGGAGACCGCCAGCACGCGCGGTCCGGTCAGCAGGTCCAGGAAGACCACCGCCTCGTGCCGGGTGCCGATCGCGACCAGCAGCGGCGCGGGACCGGATCCGGGCTCCAGGTCGGAACGGGCGATCCACCACAGACGGGGGTCGAGTTCGTCCACCGCCCACGGCTCGGCGGGCACCGGCAGGTCCGGGCCGCAGCCCACCAACACCCCCACCACGTCACGCTCGACCAGCACGGCGTACGGGCGCGCGCTGGCGCTCACCTCGGCCGCCAGCATCGCCGCGTGCTCCGCGTCCGTCCAGGTGCCGGGCGCGCGCAGCGTGCGGACCAGGAGTCGGCGGCGCCGGCGGAACCGCACGAGCGCGGCGATCGGCTCGGCGAACGCGGCCACGGTGAGCGCGATTTCGCGGCGCAGCCGACGCCGGACGAAGCGCCAGCCGCCGCGCCGCATCGCGGCCCAGTGGGCCAGGGCGAACACGAGGACCAGGATTCCGGTCCACCCGAGCAGGGTCATCACATCGTGTCCGGCGACCCGCATGGCGAGGTCCTCGGAGCCGGTCATCCGCTCTCCTCGATCGCGGCCGGCTCACGCCGGATCGCCGCGATCCCGTGGTAGGTACGGGACTTGACCGTCCCGTGCGGTATCCCCAGGGCGCGCGCGACATCGGCGCCGCTGCGGTCGAGCAGGTGCACGTGCGCGACGGCCTCGCGGTGCGACGGCGCCAGTTGGCGCAACGCCCCCACCAGCACGCAACGATCGACCACCGACGCCGCCGGATCGGGCACCGTGGGCAGCCCGGTGAACTCGCTCGGGTCGATGCCCACCGGCAACGAACGATTGCGCCGTCGGGCGTCGACGGCCAGGTTGCGGGCGACGCGGAACAGCCACATGCGGATCGGGCGACCGTCCCAGTCCAGGCGGTCCGCGGCCTCCCAGGCCCGTAACAGCGTTTCCTGGACCACGTCTTCGACCGTGTGCAGATCCGCCCCCAGGATCCCGCTCACATATCTGCGCAACGGCGTGCTCTCCGCCATCAGCAGGTCGATCCGCCGCTCGCGCTCGTAGGTCTCCCGGCCAGGCGACACGAAACTGGGCTCCTCGGAGGCTCGGCCGGCGTCCGTTCCGCCGGTCAAGATCACGATATGGAGCGGGAATCACCCCCGGCGGACCGGGAAATGAACAGCGGGCGATCTTCTGGCGGCCCCTCGGTGTCCCGGGTCGGTGCCACCCGAATCACGGGCGGTTCGGGTCCATGTGCGCGGCGTCGTAGCGCTCGCGGGCCCGGTCCACCTCGGGGATGTGCTCCTCCGCCCAGATCTTGACCGCCTGCATGAGCGGCAGCAGGCTCGCGCCGAGCGGGGTCAGCGCGTAGTCGACGCGGACCGGGACGGACGGGGTGACGGTGCGCTCGACCAGTCCGTCGCGCTCCAGGTTGCGCAGGGTCTGGGTGAGCATCTTCTGGCTGACCCCGGCCACCCGCCGGGACAGGTCGCTGTAGCGTCGCGGGCCGTCGGCGAGCGCGTTGACGAGCAGGCTGACCCACTTGTCGCTGATCCCGTCCAGGAGCCGGCGGGCCGGGCAACTCGCCATGTACGCGTCGAACTCGGAACGGGCCTGGGCGCGGCGTTCGGCGGCGGTGCGGGTGGCCATGGCTCTCCTTCGGGTGGGATACGCACTTCCGGGTGGGTACTTCCTCTCGGAGAGTAGCTCTTCCTAGGTTGGCGGTCGAGGGGGTCGGGAGTTCGGCCCGTGGCTGCGGAGAGTGTGGGAGTGGTGGGTCATGCGTGCGGTGATCGCTCGGTCCGGTGCGTCGGTGGTCGAGGTCGTGGACGGACCCGTGGGTGAGCCGGGGCCCGGTCGGGTGCGGATCCGGGTCGCGGCGGCGACGGTGAATCCGGTGGACCTGATGGTGGTGGAGGGCGCGCCGGTGCGGTACGGACTGGTGCGCGAGCGTGCGGTGTTCGGGCTCGGGTGGGACGTCGCGGGCGAGGTCGACGCGGTCGGGGCGGGCGTGGCCGGGTTCGCGGTCGGCGACGCGGTGCTCGGGTTGCGCGACCGGTTGGATGTACGGACCGGCGCGCTGGCCGAGTTCGTGGTGCTGGACGCCGACGCGGTGGCGCCGCGGCCGGTCGGCCTGGATCCGGTGGCGGCGGCGACGATCCCGCTGAACGGCTCGACGGCGTGGCAGGGGCTCGACCTGCTCGGCTCGGCGGCGGGGGACACCCTGCTGGTCACCGGGGCGGCGGGCGGTGTCGGCGCGTTCGCGGTCGAACTGGCGGCGGCGCGCGGGGTACGGGTGGTCGCGGTCGCGGGGGCCGCCGACGAGGCGTCGGTGCGGGACCTCGGCGCGAGGTGGTTCGTGCCGCGCGGCGCCGACCTGGCGGACCGGATCCGGGCGTTGGTGCCCGGCGGGGTGGACGCCGCGCTGGATGCGGCCATGCTCGGCCCGGACGCGCTGGACGCGGTACGCGGCGGCGGGGCGTTCGTGGCGGTCAACGCGGGCGCGGCGCCGCCCGGGCTGCGCGGGATCCGGGTACACCACGTGTGGGTCCGCGCCGACGCCACCCAGCTGGCCGAACTCGCGACGGCGGCCGGCAAGGGCGAACTGACGCTACGCGTGGCCCGAACCTTCCCCTTCACAGACGCCCCCCGCGCCTTCGCCGCAGTCGCGGAGGGCGGCCTCCGAGGCCGGATCGTCCTGGTGCCGTAGACCGAGACGGCACGGGTCCCGCCCACCGACCTCGCCCCGGAAGCAGCGGCGACCCCTACCCGGACAGGATGGGTTATCAGTCCCACACGTGTGGGGACTCCTCGCGTCGAGAAGCGTGGGGTGGAGGTCGCGCCGGTTCAGCCCCGGCTCGGGTGAGGTGCCGGGTCCGGGCAAGGCACCGCCCGCCCGGCGAGATGCCGGGCCCCGGGAGCGATTCGGTGCCCCGGTGGAGGCAAGCGGGCGCCCCGGCCGGCGTTCGGTCGGGGCGCCCGGGGGTGCGGGTCGGGGCCCGCGGGTTTACGGGGTGCGGGCGGACGGGGGCTTGGTCGCGTGTACGTGTTCCTCCCACGGCTGCCGGGGCGGCCCGGGGTGGATCGCCTCGTCGATCTCCAGGAGCGATTCGCTGTGCCGCTCGCGTTCGAACGCCTCGGCCCCGCCGCGCACCCCGAACAGCCGCTTGGCGACGATGATGTAGACCACCGCGAGGATGTTCAGCACCAGCGTGCAGACCTTGAACCAGCTCACGTGCTCGCGCATCTCGTAGCCCTCCAGCGGTAGGAACGCCGCGGTGGCGACCACCGTGAGGTATTCCGCCCAGCGCTTGAGGTACCACAACCCGACCGCCTCGACGATCTCGATGACCGCGTAGGCGACCATCCCGATCGCCACCCAGATCAGCGTCGAGCGTTTGTAGTCGAACGTCTTGCGGATCGAGTCGACGATCGGCGAGTGGTCCAAGTCGTAGTGGAAGTGCTCGGCCACCGGCCGGAACGCGGTCAGGTCGTCCTCGAACAACCGGCGCACCGAGTCCTGCGAGTTGCTGAACCGCCAGACCGCGTAGGCCGCGAGCAGGATCAGTACGCCGCGCGCGGCCCGCTCGATGGAGAGGAAGCGCAGGATCAACACGTCGCGCAGCGCCCGACCGCGCATCACCACCGGCGCGTCGCCGGCGGGCCCGCGGCCCTTGACCTCGCCGAGCACGTAGTCGCCGCAGCGCAGGCAACGCCACGCCTCGCCGACCGGCGTGGTCGCGTGCAGCCGGGCGCGCAGCGCGGGTTCGTCGGGAGCGTACGTCTCATGGCCGCGCCGTGCGCAGGCCCGTCGATTCCAGTCCACGCCGTGAAGTTACGGTCTTCCGACCCGGCCACGTTCACGATTCGACCGGGTCCGTACCAAGGATTGGTCATCGAAGCGTGAAATGAGGCCGTACGCTCCGGTTAGGGCACGCCGTTCCCGGCCAGAACGTGGTCCAGACTCGCCGCCCATTGCCGTACGACCGCCCGCCGACGCTCGTCGTAATCGATGACGAGCGCGCTGATGCCCAGACCGCGGGCCACGTCGAGGGTGGCCTCCACGGCGGCGGACACCCCGGGCAGGGAGACGTCGGCGTCGAGCAGCTCGACGGCCATGTCGTATATCGCCGCGGTCAGTCGCAGATCCAGCGGGATCACCCGCGCGCGCAGCACGGGATCGTTGACCGCCGCCGTCCACAGGCTGAGCGCGGCCCGGTACAGCCTGCCCCGGAACATCGACGCCAGTGCCTCGACCACCGCCTCGGTGTGCGCGGGGCCGGGCGGGATCCGGGCGCCGTCCAGGCGGGTACGGGCGACCAGGTCACCGGCGATGTGGTCGATCGCGGCGGTGAACAGGTCCTCGCGGGTGGGGAAGTGGTGCTGCACGGCGCCTCGTGAGACGCCCGCGCGCTCGGCGACCACGGTCACGGTGCCGCCGAGCCAGCCCAGCTCGGCCAGCACGTCGACGGCGGTGTCCAGGAGTCGGGCACGGGTGACACGACTGCGGTGTTGACGTGGTTCGCGTACTGGTGCGCTGGTCACGTAGGTCAGCCTAACCCCCGGGACGGGGCTCGATGCCGGTTTTGTCGGTTGACGTGCGCGGTATCGCCGAGACGAGCACGAGCGTGTCGCCGCCCGGGTCGATGCTTGACAGCATTTGCGCCGGCGGGTCGAATGTCTTAGCGAACGTTCAGTAACCTTGCCGGCAGGACCCTGCGGGAATCCGGGAGCGGCCGGCCCACAGCGGGATCGCGGCACGATCGCGCGGACCGCGCACCGGATGCCACGACCGGGTCCGGCCGTCGCGGTGCGCCGGTTCCACCGTCGTGAAGGAGACGCAACGCCATGACCACAGCCGTCGTCGTCGACGCCGTACGCACCGCCTCCGGCAAGGGCAAGCCCGGCGGCGCCCTGTCCGGCACCCACCCCGTCGACCTGCTCGCGCACACGTTGCGGGCCCTGGTCGAGCGCAACGGCTTGGACCCGGCCCTGGTCGAGGACGTGATCGCGGGCTGCGTCACCCAGGGCGGCGACCAGTCGCTGAACATCGCCCGCAACGCGGTCCTCGCCGCCGGATTCCCCGAGGGCGTGCCCGCCACCACGGTGGACCGGCAGTGCGGATCCAGCCAGCAGGCCGCGCACTTCGCCGCGCAGGGCGTGATCGCCGGCGCGTACGACATCGTGATCGCGGCCGGTGTCGAGTCGATGAGCCGGGTGCCGATGGGTCTCGCCTCGCACGGCGGCAACCCGCTCGGCGGCGAACTGCTCGCCGCGCGCTACCCCGAGGGCCTGATCCCGCAGGGCTACTCGGCCGAGTTGATCTCGGCCCGGTGGAACCTGGACCGGGAGACGCTGGACCGGTTCTCCGCCCGCTCGCACCGCCTCGCCGCGCAGGCCGCCGCGCAGGGCGCGTTCGACCGCGAGATCGTGCCGATCACCGTGGCCGGCGGCGAGCACCGGGTGGACGAGACGGTACGTCCGAGCACCTCGGAGGAGGGACTGGCCGGTCTCAAGCCCGCGTTCGTGGACGAGGGCATGGCCGCGCGCTTCCCGGAGATCGACTGGCGGATCACCCCGGGCAACTCCTCGCCGCTGACGGACGGCGCGTCCGCCGCGCTGATCATGAGCGAGGAACGGGCGAACGCGCTCGGCCTGACCCCGCGCGCCCGTTTCCACGCGTTCGCGGTCACCGGCGACGACCCGCTGCTGATGCTGATGGGCGTTGTCCCGGCCACCCGCAAGGTGCTGGAGCGGGCCGGCCTGGGGATCGACGACATCGACGCGTTCGAGGTCAACGAGGCGTTCGCGCCGGTGCCGTTGGCGTGGGCGGCGGAGGTGGGCGCCGACCTGGAGAAGGTGAACCGGCGCGGCGGCGCGATCGCGATCGGGCACCCCCTCGGTGCCTCCGGTGGGCGGCTGCTGAGCACGCTGCTCGGGGTGTTGGAGGCCACGGGCGGGCGGTACGGGTTGCAGACGATGTGCGAGGGCGGCGGGATGGCCAACGCGATGATCATCGAACGGCTCTGAGGTCGTTCGGTCGTTCGGTTGGTCGGTTGGTCGGTTGGCCGGTTGGCCGGGTTTTCGGTCGGGTTCGTCGGCCGGGTTTTTGTCAGTGAGTAGCGAGTTACGGAGACACACGTATGCGCATCGAAGGCACCACCGCCCTGATCACCGGCGGCGCCTCGGGGCTCGGCCTGGCCACCGCCGAACTGCTCGTCGCGAAGGGCGCGTCGGTCGTGCTCGTCGACCTGCCCTCGTCGCAGGGCAAGGAGGTGGCCGAACGGCTGGGCGAGCGGGCCCTGTTCGTACCCGGCGACGTCACCCGTGAGGACGAGGTGCGGGCCGCGGTGGAGGCGGCCGACGCGGACGGCACGCTGGCGATCACGGTCAACTGCGCGGGCATCGCGAACGCGGCTCGCACGGTGGGCAAGAAGGGCGCCTTCCCGCTGGACGTGTTCGCCCGCGTGGTCAACGTCAACCTGATCGGCACGTTCAACGTGCTGCGGTTGGCCGCGGAGCGGATGAGCACG
This sequence comes from Embleya australiensis, assembly GCF_051903075.1. NCBI lineage: Bacteria > Bacillati > Actinomycetota > Actinomycetes > Kitasatosporales > Streptomycetaceae > Embleya > Embleya australiensis. Next base: position 1,231,888 of record NZ_CP182422.1, on the reverse strand, counting down.
CACGAGCCGGTGGACGGCGAGCGCGGCGTGGTGGTCAACACGGCGTCGGTCGCCGCGTTCGACGGGCAGATCGGGCAGGCCGCCTACAGCGCGTCCAAGGGCGGGATCGCGGCGATGACGCTGCCGATCGCGCGGGACCTGTCGGGGTTGGCGGTGCGGGTGATGACGATCGCGCCCGGGTTGTTCGAGACGCCGCTGCTCGGGTCGTTGCCGGAGGCGGCGCGGGAGTCGCTGGGTGCGCAGGTGCCGCACCCGAGTCGGTTGGGGCGGCCGGCGGAGTATGCGGCGCTGGTCGCGCACATCGTGGAGAACCAGATGCTGAACGGGGAGGTCATCCGGCTGGATGGGGCGATCCGCATGTCCCCGCGGTGACGCTCGGCGCTGGGCCGCAGGGGACCTGGCCTTCGGCCTAGGTCTTTTGGCCTCAAGCGCCGGCCGGGCTGGTTGTTGCTGGGCTGGGGGGTTCGGCCGGCGTTTCGTGTTGGTTGTTTGAGGTGGCCTCAAGCGCCGGCCGGGCTGGTTGTTGCTGGGCTGGGGGGTTCGGCCGGCGTTTCGTGTTGGTTGTTTGAGGTGGCCTCAAGCGCCGGCCGGGCTGGTTGTTGTTGGGCTTGGGGGGTTCGGCCGGCGTTTCGTATTGGTTGTTTGAGGTGGCCTCAAGCGCCGGCCGGGCTGGTTGTTGTTGGGCCGGGGGTTCGGGTGGCGTTTTGTGTTGGTTGCTTGGGGTGGGCTCAAGTGCCGGTCGGGCTGAAGGTGCCTGTGTAGCCGACTGTGGACAAGGAGATCTGTACGTAGCGGTCGGCAATTTGTTGGGGGGTCAGGGGGCCTGTGGGGCGGTACCAGTTGGCTACTGCCTGGCAGCAGGTGATGACTGCTCGGCCGGCGTCGATCGGGTATGGGGTGGTGAACTCGCCCAGGGCCACGCCGTCGCGGACGGCGGCGTGCATCAGGGATTCGAGTTCGTCGCGCATCGCCACGTAGCGGGCCCGGTTGGCCGGTTCCAGGCTGCGCATCTCGGTGTCCAGGAACGCCAGCGGTGCGCGGTTGGCCATGTACAGGACGATGCACTCGACCAGCGCGGCGAATCGTGCGGCCGGCGCGTCCTCGGCCTCTTCGAGCGCTGCCCGGCAGCGGCCCAGGGCGGCGTTCATCGAGCCGATCAGCAACTCGACCAGCAGGGCCTGCTTGTTCCGGTAGTGGTAGTACAGCGCCGGCACCGTTACGCCGACCCGGCGGGCGATGTCGCGCACCGTCGTACCGTGATAGCCGTGCTCGTCGAACGCGGCGAGCGACGCGGCCAGGATCGGCGGCAGCAGCAGCGGTCGGTATCCGCGCCAGTCGGTGTGACCGTCGGCGCGCAGATCCGCCGCCAATGGCTCCGCCATGGGTCCGCCTCCTGATTCCGCGGACTTGCTCCGGCCGTTCCGGGACGCATCGTCTTGGTTGCCGGGCATTCTAACGATCGCTCGCTCGGTACCCGTACCCGTGCGCCGCCCCGCGCGACCCGGACCGCGGTCCGGGTCGCGCCGGGGTCAGCCGCCGATCTCCTGCAGGGTCTTGACCAGTTCGGCGAAGCCGATGCCCACCTCGTCCAGCACCCGCAGCAGGGCCGGCGGCGGGTCGCCGATCTGCCGGTTGAGCGGGCCGACCCGGCCCGGGACGCTCGCCAGGTCGCCGCCGCGGAAGCGCGACTCGGGGTCGGCGGGCCGGCGTATCTGGTAGCTGCGCCAGTTCCGGGCGGGCCAGTTCAGCAGCGTCAGGTCGGGCGCCTCCCAGGCCATGAACGCCCAGCGGCGCTCGTTGCCGGCCTGGATCAGCACCGGCTCGCCGTACTGCGCGAGCCGGGTCGCGGCCACCGCCGCGATCGGGACCGGGTTGCCGAACGAGCCGGTGATCCGCCAGATCCCGTCCTCGATGCCGGCCACCCAGCCGTGCGCGGCGAATTCCTCGATGGCCTCGGTGTACGGGCTGTCCTCCGGCGCGGGGGCGAAGGTGGTGGTGCCGGCCGACTCGAACTCGGTCCCGGCGGCGACGTAGAGCGGCGGCGGGGTCGGAGCCGGCGGGGGCGTCGGAGCGGGCGCGGCGACCTCGACCGGACGCGGCGGCGGGCTCACGGGTGCCGCCGGCGCCCGGGGCGGCTCGGGGGCCTTGGGCGCGGCGGGAACGGGAGCCGGGGTCGGCGCGGCCGGCGTCGGCGTCGGCTCGGCTCGCGGCGTCACCCGCTGCTCGCTCGGCCGTGCGGCCGTGGCCGGGCTGTACGCGAAGACCACGCCGGAGTGCGTCACGCCGCCGTCGGCGCGTGGAAGGCTGCCCCGCACCGCCGGGCCCTGACCGGCCGCCGGCGGGAAGGTCGCGCTCGTCGCGCCGGCCGGGACGACGCCCAACTCCCGCCAGGAGCCCGCCGATCCGTCGACGGACGTGGTGATCGTGACCGGCTCGCGGGCGGGCCCGGCGAGCACCACGTGCAGCCCCGCGCCGTCCGCCCGGGCGCCGAGCAGGACCAGTTCGGGCGTGGCCGCCACGCCGCGCAGCGCGTCCAGGTCGGCGGGCGCGACGGTGCGGCCCTCGTCGAGCGGCAGGACCGGGCCGCCGACGGTGTGTACCGCGAGGTCGAGGCCGCCGCCGGCCGCCGCGGTGGTGCCGAGACCGGCCCGGCTCAGGTCCGCGTTGCCGGTCAGCGCGGACCACTGCTCGCCGATCCGCCACTGCGCGAACCGGCCGTGCGTCAGCCGCTGTTCGGGCAGCACCCGCACCTCGGCGGGCCGCCCCGCGAGGGCCGAGCGCAGCACCGCGCCGGAGTAGCCGGACCAGTTCTCGTGTACGCCCAGCACCACCCGCGCCGGAGCCAGCCGGGCGATCAGCTCGCGCAGCGTCTCACCGCCCGGGTCCACGGCGGGGGCGTACAGGTGCAGCTCGTCCACCGGACCGTTCGGGAGCCGGTCGAGCAGCGGGCGGTCGAGGTTGTCCAGGAGCCGGGCCTCGGGACCCGGGGTCTCGTCCGCCAGGATGTGCCGCTCGGTCAGCAGCCCGGCGATCTCCCGCAGGTGCTCGGCGGCCCACGGCGCCATCGCCACCGTGTCCAGGTCCGGCAGCTTGTCCAGCCAGTCCGCGACGTCGGCGAGCAGTGCGTTGGAGGCGTCGTCCTCGGTCTCGACCACCGTCCACAGGCGGTCGTCGCCGGCCCAGCCGGGCAGTGCGGGGGAGCCGCCGCCGATCGCGATCCGGCAGGCGTGTTCGCCGATCAGTACGACCAGCTTGGCGCGCAGCGAGCCGGGACACACGGTGGGTGCGTAGAGGTAGTCCCGACCGGCGCCCCGCACCCGGCTCGGGTCGTGCGCCTCCTGGGCGGCGTCGCCGAGGATGGCGACGCGGGCGGACAGGTCCCGGGCGAGCGGTACGGCGACCCGCTCCAGGAAGGGCAGGTCGACGCCGAGGCCGAGGAACAGCGCCTCGTGCAGGGCGGCCCCGTCGGCGCGCTCGCGCCATTCGCGCAAGAGCGTGACGGGGGATGCGGATCGGGTGTGCTGCGACGCGGTCATATGTCGATGTCCAAGGTCGTTCGTCCCGAGGGGGTGGCGTGCGGCTGCGGCTCGCGGATGCGGTCGGTGGAGCCTTCGACACGGTTTCGATGGTAGGCCCGGTCGCGCCGTGGACGAGGGGGATCGGCGGGCGGAGCCACTCCCGGCCGGACGCCGAGCGGCGTACGGGCCGCGCAGGTCACGCCGGCGAGCATCCGAAACCACCTTCCTCGTCGCGAGGATCATCGCAGGAGCCGGCCCCGGGGAGGGCGAAGGCCCCACCTGCCGGGCACCATGACGGGCCATGTCCGGGGGCGACGCGCCCCCGCGTCCATGTCGCCGATCCTGCTGCCTGAGATATTAGGCGCACAGGTCCGGGAAGGTGCCGGCCGCCTCGAGTTCGCGCGGCGTCGGCGTCCGGCCGAGTCGATCCGGGCGCCGATCGGGCTTTGCCGGTCTTCGCCGATTCGGGTGTGCGGAGCCGACCGGGGCCGGGATCCGGAGAGAATCCGGGCATGACATCGAGCTCGCCGGCGCGCCCGAAGAGCCGGACCGCCGTTGCCCGCGAGGTGATCCGGCGGCGCATCCTGCGCCTGGAGATGCCGCCCGGAACGGTCTTCAGCGAGGGCGACCTGGCCGCCGCCCTGGACCTGGGCAAGACGCCGGTGCGCGAGGCGCTGAACCTGCTCACCCACGAGAGCCTGGTGGCGGTCGCGCCGCACTCGGGCTATCTGGTCATGCCGGTCACCCTGCGCGACGTCCGGGAACTGCTCGAACTGCGGGTGACGGTCGAGACGTTGCCGGCCCGCCTGGCGGCCGCGCGGGGCGAGGGCACGGCCGGCCTGGACGCGGCGGCGCTCGCGTGGTGGCAGGCGACCAGCGGGGAGCGGACCGACGCGGTGCCGAGGCCGGTCCAGGGCCTGGCCTACGGCGCCGCGCTGGCCGAACGGGCCGGCAACGCGCGGGCGGCCGAGGTCGAGGGGTACGTACTGCGCCACCAGCTGCGGCACCTGTACCTGGCCACCGCGCTCGGCGACCCGCACTGGCCCGCGCCCGACCGCTCCGCGCTGTCGGCCGCGCTGGCCGCGGGCGACCCGGACGGCGCGGCGGCCGTGGTCGAGGACGGGATCCGGGCCCTGGGCGCGGCGCTGTTCGCGACCCTGGTGCCGGTGGTGGCCGCGTACCTGAACCGGCCCGCGGACGGCGGGCCCGGGGGCCTGCCGCCCGACGCGGTGCTCGATCTGGACCTGGGCACGCTGCTCCGCGACGGCGACGGCGACGGCGCCGATGCCGTCGCCGTGCGGCCGGGCCGGGTGATCACCGCCCAGGCGACGGCCCGGTGATGTTCACGTCGAGCAGCGCGTCGTTGGCCAGCAACGTGTCGAGCACTCGCTCCCGACAGCCGGTCAGCCGGGTGTGCGCGGCCCGCCCGGCCGCCTCCGCGTCGCCGTCCGCCAGCGCGTCGAGGAGTGGACCGTCGTCCCCCGCGATCACCCGCAGGTGCGGCCCGTCGGCGGTGACGCACAACCGCAGCAGCCGGTGGTGGGCGTACAGCGTGCCGGCCAGCGCGCGCCGCAGATGCCGGTTGCCCGCCAGATCGGCGATCACCAGATGCAGCCGGGTGTACCGCTCCAGCCAGGCGTCCGGCCCGGCCACCGGGGTCGGCGTACGCACCCACGCGCCCTCGCGCGCCGGCGCCGAGCCGACCTCCGCCGCGCGCCGGGCCACCGCCGCCGAGGCGTCCCGGGCGAGCACGCGGTGCAGGTCGAACAACTCGCGCGCGGAGCGCAGCGTGACCCGGGTGACCCGGTAGCCGCTGCGCGGGATCACGTCGACGAACCCGTCCTCGGCCAGCAGCGCCAGCGCCTCGTGTACGGGTGTCTTGCTCATGCCCAGTTCCTCGGCCACCGCCTTCTCGGTGAACCGCGAGCCCGGGGCCAGCTCCAGGTACAACACCCGGCGTCGGATCTCCCGATACGCCGATCCCGTCAGCGACCCCGGTCGCCCCTCGCCACCGGTGCGGTACCCGGGCGGACTCGCCTGCGCCATGACACTCCTCGGGACTCGGTACGACTCGATACGACTCGGTCGGGTGCGATGTGGTGCGAGGTGGTGCGGTGGGACCGGGTGTGGTGGGACGTGCGGTGGTGCGATTCGGTGCCGTGCGGGCTCGGTGCGCAGGGCTCAGTGCTCAGGGCTCAGTGCTCAGGGCTCAGGGCTCAGTAGAAGTGCCGCAGGTCCGGCCAGATGCGGGACCAGGGCTTCGTGGTGCCGGCGCACAGTTCGACCACCGCGTGCTGCTCCTCGTTGTCGACCCCCTTGCCGTTGTCCACCCGGGTGACCAGCCGGCAGTCGACGAAGTCGCGGTATCGCGCGGTGACTTCCCCCTCGCGGACGACCACGACGGGCCCGTCGGCGCGATCCGGCGGCGGGCCCCAGTCGGCGAAGGACATATGGCCCGAGTACGGCTTCGGCAACCCCCGGGCCGGGCCGTACCGGTCCAGCGCGCCGGCCTCGCCGTAGTTGCCCGCGAACAGCACCGCCCGGCCGCGCTGGTCCGGCGGGATCCGCCCCCAGGCCACCGCCGCCGCGTCGGCCAGTTCCGGCCAGCCGATCTGCTCGCCCTGCTCGGGGTTGATCCCGATCACCGCGTTCACCCGGCCGGCCGGCAGCAGCGGCAGCGAGATGACCGCGCTGGTGACCGTGGCGACCAGGAGCATCGAACCCACCGGCACCCGCCGCCCGGGCCGGCTCGCGGCCCACTGCACGGTCGGCTCGCACCCCGCCGCGACCAGCACCAGGAGCAGCGGCAGCGCGTAGTACGACTTGCCGCCGGAGGCGATCACCAGCACGCACAGGATCGCGTAGCCCGGCACTATCGAGCGCGCCCAGTCGATCTGCGGCGCCCGCAGCAGCCGGCGCGCGCCGGCCACCCAGATCGGCACGAACAGTGGTGACAGATAAGCGATTTGCAGCGGGACGAACATGATCCGGTTCTTGATGCCGTCGTCCGTGCTGATCCCGCCGGCCACGGTGAACTGCGGCCAGTCGTGGGTGGCCTGCCACCACAGACCCGGCGCGCTCAGCCCGATCGCGATCGCCGCGCCGCCGACCAGCCACCGGCTGCGCAACACCTCGCGGGGGCCGACCGCGAGCAGGCCCACGAGCAGGGCCACCACGAGATAGCCGACCAGGTACTTGTTCAGCATCGCGAAGCCGACGGCGGCACCCACCGCGAGCCACCAGCGCCCGTCGCCGGTGCGCAGCAGCCGCAGGACGAACCACGCGATCAGCAGCCACGCGACGATGTCCAGGGTCGCGGTGGACCACAGGTGACCGATGCCGAGCACGATCCCGGAGGTGGCCGCGCAGGCCGCCGCGAGCAGCTGGCCGGCCCGTCCGCTGCCGAACTCCCGGGCGATCAGGGCGACCAGGAGCACCGTCCCGGCGCACGCGAGGGCGGCGAATATCCGCAGGTCCTGCGGGTCGTCCCCGAACAGTTCGCCGGACGCCCGGGCGAGCAGCGGGGTCAGTGGAGGCTGGTCCACGTAGCCCCAGGCGAGATGTCGACCGGCCACGACGAAGTACAGCTCGTCGCGGTGGAATCCGTAGCGCGCGGACACCGCCGCCTGCAGCGCGAATACCGCGACCATGATCAGCACGATCGGTCGCTTGGCGAGCGGAGGCAGAGTGGGCGGGGCCGGGGCAGGCAGCAACGGTTCGGTCGACGTGCCTTTCTCCACACGGCTCATTAGGTCATGGTGCCGGATCGACGAGCGGTACGGCAGAGACTCGCGCGCAGGTCCGGACAACAAGTCGGGTCGGTCGAACGGACGGCCTAACGTCGCCGGGACGGACGGCCCGACGTCGTCGGGGCGGAATCGGGGATGACCGTTTTCCGACGCGATGACCGGATCCCGGCGCACACTGTCCTTCGGGGGTGGCCTGCCATGGACATGCGGGATTCGGGGCGCTCGGTCGTGGGCCGGTATCGGCTGCGCGAGCGGTTGGGCGCCGGGGGTATGGGCGTGGTCTGGCGCGCAGACGACGAGCTGCTGCACGTCGAGGTCGCGCTCAAACAGGTGACCATCGGCGACTGGCTACCGGAGGCGGAACGCGAGCAGCGGGTGGCGCGGGCCATGCGCGAGGCGCGCAACGCCGCGCGGCTGCGCGAGCATCCGCACATCGTCAGCGTGCACGATGTGGTGGTCGAGGACGGCGTGCCGTGGATCGTGATGGAGTACGTGCCCTCGCGCACCCTGGCCGAGGTGGTCGACGAGGACGGTCCGCTCACCGTGGCCCAGGTCCGGGTGGTCGGCACGGCGCTGGTGGACGCGCTGGCCACGGCGCACGCGCTCGGCATCGTGCACCGCGACGTGAAACCCGCCAACGTGCTGTTCGCGCCGACCGGACGGATCGCCTTGGCCGACTTCGGGATCGCGGTGCACGAGGACGACGCGGGGCTGACCGCGTCCGGGGTGATCGGGACGCTGGAGTACATCGCGCCCGAACGGCTGCGCGGGGACCCGGCGACGCCGGCGGCCGATCTTTTCGCGCTGGGCTGCACGCTCTTCCAGGCGATCGAGGGCAATTCGCCGTTCCGCCGCGAACAGGCGTACACGAGCATGGCCGCCGTGCTCGGGGAGCCGCCCCCGAAGCCGCGTCGGGCGGGGCCGCTGACCGACGTGATCCTGGGGCTGCTGGCCAAGGAGCCGGAGCGGCGACCGGACGCGGAGGAGGTCCGGCGGGCCCTCGACGCGGATGTGACGGACAGCGGGACACGGCGGGTGGGGCGGGAGTTGGCGGGGCCGGCGGCGCTCGCTGGACCGGTGCGGCCGGTGGAGGCAGAGGAGGCCGGCGGGGAGGCGGGTACGGTTCCCGCGTCGGTGGGATCGCCCGCCGTCGAGGGCGGTGGGGACGGGGGCACGGTTCCCGCGCCGGTGGGATCGACCACCGTGGCGTCGCCGGTTGATCGGGTGGCTTCGGGCGATGTCGTGGACCCGGGCGATGCGTTGCCCCGACGTCGTCGGCGGCGCCGGGTCGGGGCCGTGCTCGGGGCGGTCGGCGGGATTCTCGTGGTGATCGTGGTGATGAGCCTGCTGCCGAACGGTCGCGGTGGTGGGGGCGGCGGGAGTGACGAGAGTACGAGCGGTCCGGCGGCGGTCGAGTCCGAATCGGCTTCCCCGGACCCGACGGACACCTCGTCCCAGGGCGATGCGGTGTCTCCGTCCTCGGACGGGGGCGCGGCCGAGCCCGCGCCCGCGTCGGCGGGGGTCACCGCGACCGACTACACCGTGCCGGGGTTGGGGCCGGTCGTACCCGCCGTGGTGGTCGTATCGCTCGACTCCCGACGGCCGGCGGCAGGCCCGTCGTGACGGGGTGACTCCCGTGCAGCGAGCGGCAGATCGGGGTTGCGCTCGGCGCGGCGGCTGCTACGGTGGCTCCCGACCGTCCGGACGGTCCGGAGGGTTCGAGTGGGTTTTCACACGGGGACGGGGGCGTGCCGATGCGTGATCGGCTGTTGGACGCGGTGGAACGGATATTGGTTCGGGACGGCGTGGAGTCGGTGCGGCTGGACGCGGTGGCCCGGGAGGCCGGGGTCAGCAAGGGCGGGTTGCTGCACCACTTCCCGAGCAAGCAGGACCTGGTGCGCGGGGTGGTCGAGCGGCTGGCCGACCGGTTCGAGGCCGCGCTGCCCGAACCCGGCGCGCCGCCCGGGGCGTTCACGCTGGCCTGGTTGCGGGCGAGCATCCCGGCCGAGTCGCCGACCGGCGATCGCAGCGGCGCCGACCAGGTCCCGCTCGCGCTGCTCGCCGCGGCGGGCGGGCCGGACGTCCTGGCCGCGCTGCGCGCCCGCTACGCCCACTGGCAACTCCGGCTCGCCGACGACGGTCTGGAGCCGGCCGTGGCCGATCTGGTTCGGATGGCCGTGGACGGCTGGTGGGCCGCGCGGCTGTTGGATCTGGGCGTGCCGCACGACGACGCGCACACCCGACTGCGGGCGCTGCTGGTCGAGTTGATCCGTACCCGAGGCGGCGCCGAGTGAGCGCGGGGCTGGGCGCGTGTGTGCGCGAACTGCTCCCGGGCGGCGCGGGCCGTGTCGTGTCCCGGGTGCGGACCGTCGACGTGATGTGCTTCACCCGGGTCTCGATGGCCGTCGCCGACGTGGGCTTCCTGCTCTACTGGACGGTCACCCTCCTCGCGCTGCTCCCGGCCGAGTACGCGTACAAGGACTATGCCGATCCGGTGATGAGCGACTGGAACTACTCGTTCGTGCCGCTCGACGTCGCCGCCGCGGTGACCGGGCTCGCCGCGCTGCGCATGGGGCGGCGGATCGCACCGGACCGGGTGCATGCGCTGCTGCCGATCTCGCTGGTGCTGACCGCCGTCGCCGGCCTCCAGGCGGTGGCGTTCTGGACCCTGCGCGGCGACTTCGCGATCGAGTGGTGGTTGCCCAACCTGTTCCTGCTGCTGTTCCCGCTGCCCGCGCTCGCCCGGCTCGTGCGGCGTACGACGATCGCCCGGCCCTGACCGGGGCGGGTAACGTCACCACCCGGAACACTTCGCGTTCCGCGCCCGAGGGCGGCTTTCCGGCCCGGACGTCCGACCCCTGCGAGGAAGCCCACCACGTGTCCAAGACCCCCGACATCGGCGCCCCGGCACCGGACTTCACCCTCGACGCGGTACGCCTGACCGACGGCGAGGCGATCCGCGAACCGCTCACCCTGTCGGCGCAACGCGGCCGTCCGGTGGTGCTCGCCTTCTACCCCGGCGACGACACCGCGGTGTGTACGAAGCAACTGTGCTCGTACTCCTCGGGTTTCGAACAGTTCACCGATCTCGACGCGGTGGTCTGGGGGATCAGCCCGCAGGGACTCGACAGCCACGAGCGTTTCGCCCGCAAACACGGTCTGCGGATGCCGCTGCTCGCCGACACCGGGCATCGGGCCGTCGAGTCCTACGGCATCGGCATGGGCGGCAAGGCGCTGCGCCGGGCGGTGTTCATCGTGGACGCCCAGGGTGTGCTGCGCTGGAAGCACGTGGCGCTGGTCGGACTCACCTACCGGGGAGTCGACACGCTGACGGCCCAACTGAGGTTGCTCGACGCCTGAGTTGGGCCATGGCGCTCGGTTTCAGAAGTTCAGCGGTTGTACGAAGGTCGGCGCCCCCTCGGTCGGCCCGCCGCTGATCAGGGCCACCCCCGTGGAGCCGGTGTGGACCGGGCCGCCGGAGTCGCCGGCGGCACCGGACTGGGTGCTGCGGGCCAGGCCGGTGACCGGGCCCTCGGGATAGTTGACGGTGACGTCGACGGCGTCGATGGTGCCGCAGCGGGTGCCGCTGGACGCGCCGGTGCCGCAGACCCGGTCGTCGAGGCGGGGGCGGCCGAAGGCGGTGATCGGGGTGGTGGCGTCGCCGTCGAGGATGTCGGGGGTCAGGGTGACACCGTCCGCGCCGGGGACGACCGCCCAGTCGGCGCCGGGGAAGCGGGAGTCGCCGACGGTGCCGATGAGGGTGCCGGTGCCGTCGTACCAGGTGGCCGCGTCGCGGGCGCAATGGCCCGCTGTCGTGGTGATGTTCGGGCGGTAGTCGTTGAAGCCCGCAGTGCAGATGTAGACCGTGCCGGTGAGGCCGCTGTACAGGGCGCTGCCGCCGTGGAAGCCGGCTGCCGGCCGCGGCGTCGCCCCGCCCGCCGGTGCCCGGGCCACGCGTGGGCGCATCGGGGTGTCCACCTCGGTGATCTCGACCAGCGCGGGGACCAGGCGGGCGGCGGTCATGAAGGCGGCGGTGAGCGGGTCGGCGGCGCCGCGCAGGATGGCCAGGGTCAGCGTGCAGCGGCGCTGGTCGACGTACCAGTACTGGCCGGCGCCGGCCCGGCCGTCGAGCGCGAGCGCGTCGAGGCGGCCGTGCAGCGCGCGCAGTCGGTCGAGCCGGTCGGTGAGGCAACCGGCGTCGGCCGGGTCGGCGCCGGCCGGGGTGGTGAGCGAGGTGAGCACGAGGACGACCGCCGCGGCCATCGCCCCCGTCGACCGCGTCACCGTGCTCCGCGTGGTCCGCGTGGTCCGCTTCATGCGGAAGACCGTACGGATCACGCCCGGTTCGGGCCGGCGAAACCGCGCCGAGGTCACCCGATCGGGCGCCCCATGCCCGCTTGGGAGCGTGGGCATGGGGCGATTCCGCATTCCGGTGGCGCGTCGATCCGCGCGGGCGGATGTGTTCGCCGGCCCGGACCACCTTGCGCCGCATGCGGAAGGTAAGGCTAACCTAAGTGGCGTCCTGGGGGTGCTGCCGTGTTCGCCCCCGTCCTTTCTCGCGCCCGGAGCCCCACATGACCACTTCTCTTCGCCCGCTCGCGACCGCCCGGCGGCGCGCGGTTCGGTTGCTCGCCGTGGCGGGGGCGGCCGGTCTGCTGCTCACCGGATGCGGATCCGACTCCGAGTCCGATGCGAAGTCCGACTCGAAGTCCGCCGCGAGCCAGGGCGGCAGCGGCGACGCGGCCGGCGGCACCCGAACGGTCAAGGACGCCACCGGTACCACCGTCCAGGTGCCGGCCAACCCCAAGCGCGTCGTGGTGCTCACCCAGGAGGACCTGGACGCGGTGCTCGCGCTCGGTGTCAAGCCGGTCGGCATCACCAACGGCCAGGGCCTGGACAAGCCGCCCGCCTACCTGGCCGACAAGGTCAAGGGCATAGAGGTGATCGGCAACCTGCTCCAACCGGTGATGGACAAGGTGATCGCGGCCAAGCCCGACCTGATCCTGGCCGGCGACATGCAGGACACGCAGATGCTCGGCCAGTTGCGCAAGATCACCCCGGCGACGCTGGTGACCATGGCGCCCACCGACGATTGGAAGTTGTCCTTCCGCGGCGTCGGCAACGCGGTCAACAAGCTGGAGCAGGCGAACAAGGTGATCACCGACTACGAGGCCAAGGCCAGGAAGACCGGGGAGGACCTGACCGCGAACAAGGGCGCCGCGGTGAGCATCGTGCGCTGGAACCCGAACGGCCCGAGCTGGATGGAGAAGCGCCAGTTCGCCGGCGGGGTGGCGCTGGACATGGGCCTGACCCGGCCGAAGGCGCAGGACAAGGACGGCAACGCGCACACGCCCGCGCTGAGCCTGGAGAAGATCTCCGAGATCGACGGCGACTGGCTCTTCCTCGGCACGCTCACGGCGGACGGCGCGAGTGCGCTCAAGGAGGTACAGAGCAAGCCGGCGTACAAGGAGTTGAACGCCGTGCAGAAGAACCACGTGGTCACGGTGGACGGTTCGGTGTGGTCCACGCGCGGCGGGCCGCTGGCGGCCGACGTGGTGCTCGGCGACATCGCGAAGGCGCTGTCGGCGACTTCCTGAGCACGGGTCGGGTGAGCCGGGCTCGGTGATTCCGGGCCCGAGGCCCCGGGCTTGAGGCCCCGGGCTTGAGGAGCCCGGCCCGACCGGCTCGGGGCCGACTGTTTGTGATTCGACTGTTCTCGACCCGCGGAAGGCGACCGGCACCATGGACACTCCGATCCTGCACGCGCTGAGCCGGGCGGTCGACGCCGGACGCGCCGACGCCTGCGCCGAGTTCTGGGCCCGGGTCGAGGCGGTCGGCGCCCCGCTGGTCGAGCCGGATCCGGACGATCCCGGACAGCGGTTGGTCACGTTCGTGTGGCGTGACGACCCGGCCGGGCCCACCGGCGACGTGCTGGCGCTGCTGCACACCTTCACGGATCGGGACCGGCACGCGGGCGATCTGACGCCGCATCTGCTGCGTCGGGTGCCGGGGACGGACGTACGGGCGATCACGCACCGGCTGCCGGCCGGGTTGCGCGCGTCGTACCAGTTCTTCGTCGGCACCGGCTCGCGGGCCGAGACGCTGCGTACGGATCGGGCGGCCTGGCTGGGCGTGTTGGACGCCGCGGTGCCCGATCCGTACAACCACGCACCCACCCTGGCCGCCAGGGACGGCCGCAACCCGTCCTCGGTCCTGGCGCTGCCGGACGCCCCCGCGCAGCCGTGGGCGCGGCGTCGGCCGGGGATCCCGCGCGGCCCGCGCGAGGACACCACGGTCGACGGCCGGCGGGTGAGTGTGCTGCTGCCACCCGCCATGGGACAACAACCCTGCCGGGTCGTGGTGTTGTTGGACGGGGAGGTGTGGGGGTCGGTGCTCGCGATCGGCGACACCCTCGACAACCTGCACGCCGACGGCCGCATCCCGCCGACGGTTACGCTGCTCGTGGACACGATGGGGCGGGAGCGGCGGATGGCCGATCTCACCTGTAGCGAACCGTTCGTGGACTGGCTCGCCGACGTGTTGTTGCCGTGGGCGGGCGAACGATACGGCGTGAGCGCGGATCCGGCGCGCACCGTACTGGCCGGGCAGAGCGCGGGCGGGCTGACCGCCGCGTTCGGGGCGTTCCATCGGCCGGACCGCTTCGGCAACGCGCTGTCCCAGTCCGGGGCGTTCTGGTGGCCCGATCCGGACGAGAGCAACGACGGGCCGGAGTGGTTGACCCGGCGGTTCGCGGCGACCGAGCGGCTGCCGATCCGGTTCCACGTCGAGGTGGGCCTGCTCGAATGGATGCTCGTGGCCGAGAACCGGCGGCTGCGTGACGTGCTGCGCGAGCGCGGATACCCGCTCACCTACGTCGAGTTCGACGGCGGCCACGACTACGCCTGCTGGCGCGGCGGGCTCGCCGTCGGACTCGTCGGACTGCTGTCAGCCGGCGGCTGACGCGCCGGTGGGCGCGGCCGGCTCGCCCTGGGCTGCGGCCGGTTCCGCGTCGTCCGGCTCGTCGTCGAACGGCGGCGGTTCAGGCGCCTCGCGCGGCAGCCGCAGGGCGAACAGCGCGCCGAGGGCGACCAGTCCGGCCGTGACCCAGATCGCGGCCCGATACGGCCCCGGCGCGCTCGCGTCGTGTCCGTTCGCGCCGCCGGCCTCGATCACCGCCGCGCCGGCCGCGATGCCCAGCGAGCCGCCGAGCGTGCGCACGATGGTGAACAGGGCCATGGCATGTCCCATGTCCGGTGGTTCGATCCCGCCGAACCCGGCGATCTGTACCGTCAGCACCGCCGTGCCCAGGACCAGTCCGACGCAGAACATCAACACCCGTACCGCCCAGGCGTGATCGGCCACCCCCGGCAGCGCGAGCGCGCCGAACACCAGGGCGGCCAGGACCAGCGCGGGAGTGGTCAGCCGGCGCGGGCCCAGTCGGGGCAGCAGGCGGTCCACCACCTGCGAGGCGAACATCAGCCCGACCGCCTCCGGGAACACCCCGAGCCCGGCGTCCAACGCCGAGGCGCCCAGCGCCGCCTGATACAGCAGTGGGAAGACGAACAACACGCCCATCAGCCCCGCCGAGGTGACCAGCGCGAGTGCGGTGGCCGCGCCGAACGCCCGGTCGGACACCAGGCGAAGCCGCAAGAGCGGCTCGGTGGCGCGCAGTTGGTGGGCGATCGCGACCGCGAGCAGGATCAGGCCGAGCAGGCCGGAGACGGCGATGGCGGGCGTGGTCCACCCCTGCGACGGGCCGAACCCGAGCGCGTAGGTGAGCAGTCCGAGGGTGGGCGTGGTGAGCCAGAACCCGGTGCGGTCGAACGGGCCGACCGCACCCGCCCGATGCTCGCGCAGCCCGTACAGGCCGAGCAACACCGCGGCCGTGCCGATCGGCACATTGACCAGGAACAGCCAGTGCCAGGACAGGTGTTCGGTGAGGAACCCGCCCAGCGGCGGGCCGAGTGCCGGCATCAGCGCGGTCGGCACGATCAGCCACTTGGCCAGCCGCATGCGCTCGTGCGGCGCGAACGCCGTGAACAGGATGGTCATCCCGACCGGCGTGAGCAGCCCGCCCGCCAGGCCCTGGACCACCCGGGCCAGGACCAGCGAGACCAGGTTCTGCGACAACCCGCACGCGGCCGAGGCGGCGGTGAACACCGCGAGCGAGCCGAGGAAGACCCGTTTGGTGCCGTGGCGGTCGCTCAGCCGCCCGGCCACCGGCAGCGCGGCCACCAACGCGACCAGGAAGGCGATCTCGACCGTATTGGCCGCCGCCGCCGGGCGATCGAAGTCCTCCGCGATGGTGAGCAGCGCCGGGTTGACGATGGTCGAGTCCAGGCCGTTCATGCACATCGCGGCCGTGTAGACGAGCACCACGATCCAGGCGGACCCCTGCGACGTGGCGGTCCGGGTCGGGCCCTGTTCGGTGGGTTCCGGGTTCACCGTGCGACCGGGCCGAGGTCGGTCCAGTGCGCGGTGATCCAGTCCAGCGCTGCCGGGCGCGGGCACGGCCCGTGTGCGATGGCCCAACCGTCCGGCACGGCGGCGAAGTCCGGCCACAGGGAGTGCTGACCGACGTCGTTCACCAGCACCAGGAACTCGCCGTCCTCGTCGTCGAACGGGTTTGTCGCGGTCTCGCGATCACGGCTGCTCATCGGTCTTGCTCTCCAATGCGGTCAGGCGGTCGGCGACCACGCGGGCGATGTGCGCGATCGGGCCGGGCAGGGTCATGTCCTTGTGCGAGCAGGCCACGTCGGTGTTGTCGATCCGACCGCTCACGTACGGGGTCCAGGTGTCGGGGGTCAGCGTGTCGTCGATGGTGTCGACGGTGGCCCGGAAGAAGAGCACATCGCCCCGGAAGACCCGGTGGTCGTAGGCGCGGACGAGGTGATTGGTGTTCAGGTAGATGTCGCCCAGCGCCTCGATCGTGGCCGGTTCCAGACCGGCCAGCGGGCTGCCCTCGCGGCGCAACACCTCGATCACCGGGCCGAGTTCGAGCGGTGCGCCGGCCAGGCTCTCCGGTCCGTAGCCGCCCATCGTGAGCAGCGCCTCCAGCGCCTCGGCCCGGTCCGGGACGGGCAGTTCGCGAAAACCCTCGGCCGGATAGGCGTCCAGGATCGCGAGCAGTTCGACCGGCAGGCCCAGGTCCTGGAGCCGGGTGGCCATCGCGTGCGCGATGATCCCGCCGGTGGACCAGCCGAGGAGTCGGTACGGCCCGCTCGGGTCCACCTCGCGCAGGCGGTCCACGTAGTGCGCGGCCAACTCCTCCAGCGTGGCGGGCAGCGGCTTGTCGGCGGTCGCCGCACCGACCCCCTGTGCCTGGAGGCCGTGGATCGGCACGTCGGCCGGCAGACGGCGGATCAGGCCCGCGTAGCACCACGACAGCCCGCCCGCCGGATGTACGCAGAACAGCGGCGTACGATCGCCGGGAGCGGCCGGGCGCAGCGGCAGCAGTACGTCCAGCGCGTCGGTGCGGTCGGTGGCCTCCAGGGCGGCGTCCAGGCCCGCGGCGGTGGGTGCCTGGAAGACGGTGCCGATGCCGATGTCGACGCCGAGCGCGGCCTTGATCCGACCGGCCAGGCGTACCGCGAGCAGCGAATGGCCGCCCAGGTCGAAGAAGTTGTCGTCGACGCCGACGCGGGGCACGCCCAGGACCTCGGCGAGCAGCGTGCAGACCAACTCCTCGCGTGGCCCGCGCGGTGCCCGCCCGGTGGTGGTGGTCGGGGTGTACTCCGGGCGGGGGAGCGCCTTGCGGTCGAGTTTGCCGTTCGCGGTCAGCGGCAGGCGGTCGAGCACGACCACGGCCGACGGGACCATGTGCACGGGCAGCGTCGCGGCGGCGTGTTCGCGCAGCGCGGGTCCGTCGGGGGCCGGCTTCGCGGGCGGTTCGGCACCGGGTTCGAGCGCCGGTTCGGGGGTGGGTTCGGCGGTGGGTTCGGCGACCACGTAGCCGACCAGGCGTTTGTCCCCCGGGGTGTCCTCGCGCAGGATCACCGCCGCGTCGGCGACCGCCGGGTGTGCCGCCAACACCGCCTCGATCTCGCCGAGTTCGACCCGGAAGCCGCGAATCTTCACCTGCTGGTCGGCGCGCCCGAGGTAGTCGAGCGTGCCGTCCGCGCGGCGACCGGCCAGGTCGCCGGAGCGGTACATCCGGGTGCCGCGCTCGCCGAACCGGGCCGCGTGTGGGTCGGCGACGAAGCGCTCGGCGGTGAGCGCGTGCCGACCCAGGTAGCCCCGGGCCAGGCCCTCGCCCGCGACGTACATCTCGCCGGTCACCCCGGGCGGCACGGGCTGGAGGTACCGGTCCAGGACGTAGACGCGCAGGTCGGGGATGTTCACCCCGATCGTGCTCGCCGTGCCGGCGGCGGCCGAGGCGCGATCCAGCGGATGGTAGGACACGTGCACGGTCGTCTCGGTGATCCCGTACATGTTCACCAAGCGCGGCGCGTCGTCGGCGTGCCGTTCGTACCAGTCGGCGAGCCGGGCCGGCTCCAGCGCCTCGCCGCCGAACACCACATAGCGCAGCACCAGTTCGCGGCCGGGGCGCTCCCGGTCGGCGGCCACCGCCTGATGGAAGGCGGACGGCGTCTGGTTGAGCACGGTGACCTTTTCGCGGGCGAGCAGGTCCAGGAAGGCGGCCGGGTCCCGGCTGATCGTGTGCGGCACCACCACCAATCGGCCGCCGAACAGCAGGGCGCCCCACAACTCCCAGACGGAGAAGTCGAACGCGTAGGAGTGGAACAGGGTCCACACGTCGTCCGGGCCGAAGCCGAACCAGTGGTCGGTCGCGGTGAACAGGCGGGCCACGTTGTGGTGGGTGACCGGCACACCCTTGGGCCGGCCGGTGGATCCTGAGGTGTAGATGACGTAGGCCGGGTCCGACGGGCGCAGCGGGCGTTTGCGCTGGGCCTGGGTCAGGTCGAAGCCCGGGTGGGCGTCGGCCTCGTGGCCGTCCACGTGGATTCGGGGCAACTCGTGGGCGGGTAGGCGGGGTGCGGTCGCGGTGTCGGTGAGCAGCGCGGCGGGGCGGGCGTCGTCGAGCATGTAGGCCAGCCGGTCGGCCGGGTAGTCGGGGTCCAGTGGCAGGTAGGCGGCGCCCGCCTTGGCCACCGCGAGCAGTGCGACGACCAGGTCGAGCGAGCGGGGCAGGGCGAGCGCGACGATGTCGCCGGGGCCGATGTCGCGCGCCACCAGGAGCCGGGCCAGGCGGTTGGCCCGGGAGGAGAGTTCGGCGTAACTCAGGGACAGGCCCTCGCAGTCGACCGCGGTCCGCGTGAAGTGCTCCGCCGCGACGCGCTCGTAGCGGGCGACCAGGGTGGTCGAGGAGGTGGCGGTCGCGGTGGGGCCGACGTTCCATTCGACCAGTGCGCGGTGCCGTTCGGCGTCGTCGAGCAGCGGCAGTCGGTCGATCGGGGTGTCGGGTGCGGCGACGGCGGCGCTCAGCAGCGCGGCGAGCCGGCGGGACAGGCCCAGCGCGGTGGTCCGGTCGAACAGATCGGTGCGGAACTCCAGGAAACCGCCCAGGCCCAGGCCGGGTTGCTCGCCCACGTTCAGGGTCAGGTCGAACTTCGCGGTGCCGGTGGGCGTGGCCACCATGCGTGCGCGCAGCGGGCCGAGCGCGAACTCGGCGTCGGGGCGCGACTGCCACGCGATCATCACCTGGAACAGCGGGTGCCGGGCCAACGATCGGGGCGGATTGAGTTCGTCGACGACCCGGTCGAAGGGCAGGTCGGCGTGGTCGTAGGCGGCCAGCGTCGTGGTGCGGACCCGGTCGAGCAGGGTGCGGAAATCGGGGGAGCCGGAGGTGTCGGTGCGCAGGACCAGGGTGTTGACGAAGAACCCGACCAGGTCGGCGGTGGCGTCGTCGTCGCGGCCCGCCACCGGGGTGCCGAGCGGGATGTCGGTACCGCAGCCGTGCCGGGTGAGCAGCGCGGCGAACGCGGCCTGGACGGCCATGAACACACTCGTCCCGCTTGCCCTGGCCAACTCGACCAGGCCGGTGTGCGTGGTGGCGTCGAGCCGGAATGGCACGGTGTCGCCCGCCGTCGAGGCGATCCGGGGCCGGGGTCGGTCGGTGGGCAGCGCCAGTTCGTCGGGCAGCCCGGCCAGCGTCCGGCGCCAGAAGTCGAGTTGCCGCCGGGCGAGGGGGGTCGGATCGTCGGGGTCGCCGAGCAGCCGGGCCTGCCACGCGACATGGTCCGAGAAGCACACCGGCAGCGGCGCGAGATCGGGCGTGCGACCGGCCACGCGCGCGGTGTACGCGGCGGCCAGGTCACGGGCGAGCGGGGTGGTGGAGGCGCCGTCGCCGGCTATGTGGTGCAGCAGCAGAACCAGGGTGTGGGTGGTGCGGTCGGCGGTGAACAGCGTGACGCGCAGCGGTGTTTCGACGGCGAGGTCGAAGGGGTGGCGCACGGCGGCGGCGAGTTCGGTGGCGGAGGCCGCGATGTGCAGGGTGGGACGGGCCTGATCGGGACTCAGGATGTGCTGGTACGGCGTGTCCTCGGCGGCCGGGTGCACGGTGCGCAGCGTCTCGTGCCGCCCGACCAGGTCGGCCAGCGCGAGGTCGAGCGCGGCGCGGTCCAGCGGTCCGGTCAGGGTCAGCACCAGCGGGATGTTGTAGGTGGGGCTGGGCCCTTCGAGCCGGTACATGAACCACAAGCGCCGCTGCGCCGGGGACAGCGGCAGCCGGTCGGTGTCGCGCGGGATGGGGGCGAGCGCGGGACGCGGCTCGGGACGGGCGCCGGCGCGGGCCAGTTCGGCCAGGCCCGCCGGGGTCGGCCGACGGAAGACGTCGGCGAGGCCGATCGGGGACCGGAAGCTCTCCCGGGCCCGGGCGGCCAACCGCGCGGCGAGCAGGGAGTGGCCGCCCAGTTCGAAGAAGTCCGCGTTGCGGTCGGGTTGTTCGGGCAGCGCCAGGACGGCCGCGAACAGATCGCACAGGATCTCCTCGTGCAGTCCGCGCGGGCCCTCGCGCAGACCCGGCGCGGTCGGTGCGGGCTCCGGCAGCGCGCGCTGGTCGATCTTGTCGTTGGCGGTGCGCGGGAGCGCGGGCAGCACCTGGATCGCCGCCGGCACCATGTGCTCGGGCAGGACGTCGGCCAGGTGCGCGCGCAGCGTCTCGGGCGCGGGGGAGCGGCCGGCGACGGGCACCGCGTAGCCGAGCAGGCGTTTGCCGTGCGCGCCCTCGCGGGCGATCACCACCGCCTGGGCGACATCGGGGTGGGCGGCCAACACCGCCTGGATTTCGCCCGGTTCGATGCGGAAGCCGCGGATCTTGACCTGCTCGTCGGCGCGCCCGAGCAGTTCGAGGGTGCCGTCGACGCGGCGGCGGGCGAGGTCGCCGGTGCGGTACATCCGGGCGCCCGGGTCGCCGTGCGCGGCGCCGAACGGGTCGGCGACGAAGCGCTCCGCGGTCAGGTCGGGCCGGCCCAGGTAGCCGCGGGCCAGGCAGGCGCCCGCGATGTGCAGTTCGCCGGTGACGCCGACCGGGGTCGGCCGCAGCGCGCCGTCCAGGACGTAGGCGCGCGAGCCGCGCACCGGCCGGCCGACGCCGTCCGCGCCCCAGAAGTAGGCGTCGACGGTGGTCTCGGTCGGCCCGTACAGGTTCAGCGGCCGGCTGCCGGGGGTGGCCGCCAACCGGCGCCACAGCGGCTCGGGCACACTCTCGCCGCCCACCACCAGGATCGCCGGGTGGTGCCGGTCGGGGTCCAACAGGCCGTCGGCGAGCAGGGCTTCGGCGTAGGTGGGGGTGACGTCCAGGTAGTCGAGGCGGTGTTCGCGCACGTAGGCGATCAGCGCGCCGGGGTCGCGGTAGGTCGCGTCGTCGAGCAGGTGCAGTTCGTGGCCGTGCACCATCCACAGGACCGGGTCCCACGACGCGTCGAACGCGAACGACGCGCTGTGGCCGATCCGCAGCCGCTCCCGGCCGGTGCGCTCGACGGCGGGCGCGATGTGGTCGGTACCGTGTCCGGCGTACAGGTTGGAGAGCGAGGCGTGGGTGACCGCGACGCCCTTGGGCCGGCCGGTCGAGCCGGAGGTGTGGATCACGTACGCGGTCTGCTCGGGGCGCGGCGGCCGCGGGGGCCGGTCCGGGTGCGCGGCGAGCCGGGCGCGGGTGTCGGGGTGGTCCAGGACCAGGGCGCGGATGTCGTGCGCGGGCAGGGCCGCGAGGGTATCGGCGGTGCCGATCAGGCACCCGGGCCGGGTGTCCGCCAACACGTCGGTGATCCGCCGGGCGGGGTGGCCCAGGTCGAGGAACTGGCAGACGCCGCCCGCCTTGAGCACCGCGAGTAGCGCGACGGCGGTGTCGGCGCCGCGGTGCAGGGCGACGGCGACCGGGACCTCGGCGGTGACACCGGCCGCGATCAACTCGTGCGCGAGCCGGTTGGCGGCCGATTCGAGTTCGGCGAACGTACGCGCGTCGGCGCCGGCGCGGACCGCGATCGTGTCGGGTGTGCGGGCGGCCCGGCGGGAGTACAACTCGGGGAGCGTGGCGTCGACCGGCGGTTCGGCGCGGCCCTCGGTCGCCGCGTGCACCTCGGCGGGGGTGAGCAGGTCGATCCGGCCGATCGGCAGCGCCGGTGCCTCGTGGAGCAGCGTGACCAGGCCGCCGAGGTAGCGCAGCAGGCCGCGTTCGTGCTCGGCCAGGGAGGTCGGGTCGTAGTGGTCGCGGTGTGCGTCCAGGTCGATGCGCAGGCCGCCGGCCGGGGTCGGCACCACGCCCAGGGCCAAGTCGTCGATGGGTCCGGCGGCGAGGTTGTGCACCCGGCCGACCGCGTCGCCGAAGACCAGGTCGCCTTCGAAGGTCTTGATGTTGACCATCGGTCCGTAGAGCGGCTGTTCGCGACCGGCGGCGCCCAACTCGCGCAGCAGGTCTTCCTGGCGGAAGCGCTGGTGGCGGCGTACCGCGCGCAGTTCGAGCACGACCCGGCGCAGCAACTCGGGTGCGGTGTCCCGGGGTTGCACGGCGATGCGCATCGGCAGGATGTTGACCGTCATCGCCGGCGTGCGCAGGGCGGTGACGCTGCGCCGGTTGAGCAGGGGCAGTCCGAGGGTGATCTCCCGCGCCCCGGTGACGCGGTGCAGGTATCCGGCGGTGGCGGCGAGCAGGAGTTCGGCCCAGGTGGCGCGAACGGTGGTCGCGGCCTCGGTGAGGCGGGTGGTGCGGTCGGCGTCGAGTTCGAGGGTGCGGTGCAGGATCTGCGAGCTGGGGGAGGGGGGTTCCGGTTCCGCTTGCTCCGGTTCCGCCTGCGACGGCGGGACCGGCGGCGTGGGTCGGGATTCGGCCAAGGTCACGGATCGGGGTCGGTCCGCGAGATGTTCCAGCCAGAATGCGCGATCGGTGTCGTACGCTTCGCTCGCTCGGTAGTCGGCCTCCTCCGCGACCAATTCGCGCAGGGTGCCGAAGGGGTTGGGGGTGGTCGGGGCATGGGTGGCGAATCCGGTGTACAGCTCGGCCACGCGCCGGCCGATCAGGGTGAGTGCGTACGCGTCCACGGCGATGTGATGGACGCGCCGGTACCACCAGTGGCGGTCGTCGGCGAGCCGGAACAGCGCGTGGGTGACCAACGGACCGGTGGTCGGGTCGATCGGCCGGGCCAGGTCGGCGCGCAGCCACTCCTCGGCCGCCGCCTCCGGGTCGGTGGCGCCGCGCACGTCGATGCGGTGCAGGGGATCCTCGCGGCCGTCGGCGGTGGATCGTACGCCCTGGACCGGGGTTCCGTCCGGGCCGATCGACACCAGCAGGTTCAGCGTCTCGGCCTCGGCGCCCACTTGGCGCAGGGCCCGCGCGAACAGGTCGGCGTCCAGCGGGCCGCGGATCTCGATCCGGTCGGCGGTGTTGTACTCGGGGTCGTCCGGGGCCAGGGCCTGCGCGTAGTGGATGCCGGCCTGGGCGGCGAGGAGGGGCAGCCGCACGGATTCGGGGACTTCGGGGCCGTCCTGACTCGGGTCGGCGTCCGTGACCGTGGGCTGGGCCGGGTAGTGACGCATGGTGTGGGGACTCCCGGAATGCGACGAGGGCAGGCGGAGCGTACCGATCCCCGGCACGCCAAGTTAGGTAAGCCTAAGCTATCTTTCGAATGCTCGACGGGGTGCCCCCGGGAGCGGCGGAACTCGATCAGGCGGAGCTCTCGATCAGGCGGAGCTCCCGAAGGGACGGAGCTCTCGGTGACGTGCGCGACGCGGCTCGCGAAGGAGCTGTCGGTGCGGCTCGCGATGGGGCTCTCGGTGCGGTTCCGGACGCTGCTCTCGAAGCGGCTCTCGATGCAGCTCTCGCTGAAGAACATGAACTGGAGCGGAACATGAGCGTGGCCGACGTGGCGAACCTACCGGCCTCGGACGCCGACCGGGCCGCGATTCGCGATCGAGTCCTGACGAACCGCGACGAGTTGCTCGCGCTTAGTCGACGCATCCATGCCTACCCGGAGCCGGCGTTCGCCGAACACCGGGCCTCCGCTTGGTGCGTGGAACTGCTGCGGGCGCACGGCTACACCGTCACCGCGCCCGCGCACGGCCTGGAGACCGCCTTCGTCGCGACCGTCGGCACGGGGCCGGTGACGGTGGCCATCGCGTGCGAATACGACGCGCTGCCGGGTCTGGGCCACGCGTGCGGACACAACCTGATCGCGGCGGCGGGGGTCGGCGCGGCCCTGGCGCTCGCCCCGGTCGCCGGCCAACTGGGCCTGACCGTTCGGGTGATCGGCACGCCGGCCGAGGAACGTGGTGCGGGCAAGGCGCTGTTGCTGGAGGCGGGCGCGTTCGACGGGGTGGACGCGGCGATGATGGTGCACCCGTGTCCGTTCGAGGTGGCCGAATTCCGCTCCTTCGCGCTCGGCACGCTGTCCGTGGAGTTGCTGGGCACCGCGGCGCACCCGAGCCTGAATCCGCACGAGGGCCGCAGCGCCGCCGACGCGCTGACGGTGGCTCAGGTCGCCCTCGGGCTGCTGGGGCGGCAGTTGCCCGTCGACTGGAGGGTGCACGGGATCACCACGGCGGCGGGCACCGCGCCCAACGTGGTCCCGGAGCGCGCCACGGCGGAGTACGAACTGCGCACCACCGACGCCGCCGACCTGGCCGAACTGCGCACCCGGGTCGAGAACTGCTTCCGCGCGGGCGCACTGGCCATCGGCTGCGAGGTCCGGCTGACCCGCCCCGAGCCGGACTACCTCGACTTCCGCACCGACCCGACCCTGATCGCCCTGTGGCGCGCCAACGCCCGGGAGCTGGGTCGTCCGGAACCCACCACGCGCCCACCCTTCGCCTGCACCGACATGGGCAACGTCTCCCACGTCATCCCCACGATCCACCCGGTCCTCGACATCACGGACGGCACGAGCGCCCCCCACGAACCCGCCTTCGCCGAAGCCGCCATCTCCCCGCAGGCCGACCAGGCCCTCCTGGACGCCGCAATCGCCATGGCCTGGACCGCCGCCGACTACGCAACCCTCCGCCACAACACCCCCCACTGACCCCACGCCGCCGCAGCGGTCGAAAAGGCCCGGAGGGCGCAAGCATGGCTCTTTGTACGCCGTGACGACTCCGGCGGTCGGGTTTCGGGGCGGTTGTTCAGGCGTTGTCGGGTGGGGTGGGGAGGAGTTTTCGGGTGATTGTGGTGAGGAAGGGGTCGCGGAAGGCTTGGAAGGGTTGGTCGTCCACCATGTAGGTCCAGGTGGTGCTGGGGCGGGTGAGGTCGGAGGCTTCCCTGTCGAGGCCGGACTTGGTGATTTTGGCGGTGTCGAGGGCTTCGGCTGCGGTGCGTTGGGCGCGTTGGATCAGGGGGGCGAAGGCTCGCTGGGTTTCGGCGTGGAACGCGTCTATGGGGTTTTGGCGGGCCAGGGCGCGTAGGTGGATGCCCTCGCGGAGGTCGGCGGTGCGGGCCAGGTGGTCGGTCCAGGCGCGGTCGAGGGCGTGGAGGAGGAGTTGGCGGGCGGCTTCGGCCAGGACGGAATCGCCCACCTCTTCGTGGAGTTCGGCCCAGCGGTCCGGGTTGAGGTCGGCCAGGATGACGGACGCCGCGTCGTCGTGCAGGACGTCGTGGCGCAGGGACAGGACCTCCTGGCGTTGCAGGTGGAGTTGTTGGTTGTACATCCATGTGGTGCGGTGGGTGTCGAACAGGACGCCTTCGGCGACTCGTTGGGCCTGTTCGACGTAGCGGCGCACGGCCGCGTCGAGGATGCGGCCGTCGGAATCGACCCGGGCCGCCCGGGGCGGGGGTTCGGTGGTGTGCCGGGTGATGGACTCGTCGTCGAGGCTGGTCAGGAAGACCGAGGTGCCCGGGTCGCCCTGACGGCCGGCTCGGCCGCGCAACTGGTCGTCCAGCCGTCGGGTGTGGTGTCGGCCGACCCCGACCACGAGCAACCCGCCCAGTTCGACGACCCGTTCGTGGTCGGCCTCGTCCGCGCCGCCGAGGCGGATGTCCGTACCGCGCCCCGCCATCTGCGTGGACACCGTGATCGCGCCGATCGCCCCGGCCTCCGCGATGATCGCCGCCTCGCGGCTGTCGTCCCGGGCGTTGAGCACCGCGCACCGCAGGCCCGACTCGTGCAGCGCCGCGCCGATCCGCTCCGACGCGGCGACGTCGCGCGTGCCGATCAGGATCGGTCGGCCCGTGGCGTGGGTGCGCTCGACCAACGCGATCAGCGCCGCGTCCCGGGACTCCTCGTCGTCGTAGAGCCGATCCGGCTCGTCCACCCGCACACAGGGCACGTTCGGCGGCAGGTCTCCCGTCTCCAACCGGTAGAACTCGCGCAGTTGCTCGGCGACGATCACCGCCGTGCCGGTCATCCCGGCCACCGTCGGATAACTCCCGATCAGATCCTGCACGATCAGCTGGTCCAGGACCTCCCCGCGCGGCCCGGCGGTCAGCCCCTCCTTGGCCTCCACCGCCGCGTGCAACCCGTCGGGCCAGCGCTGCCGTTGGGCGATCCGGCCCCGGTTGGCGTCCACGAGTTTGATGCCGCCCTCGCGCACGAGGTAGTCCACGTCCCGGCGCAGCAGCGCCCGCGCGTACAGGGCGACGTTGACCTGGGACAGGCGCGCGTCCATACCCCGCGCGTACAGGTTGTCCACGCCCAACGCCCGCTCCACCTCGGTCACGCCCGTGTCGGTGAGCTGTACGGTCATCGCGTCCGACGCGGCCTCGTAGTGCCGGCCCTCGACCAGGTCCGCCACCACCCGGGCAGCCTCCGCCTCGTCGGACCCCGCGGCCATCCCGCCGGCCAGGACGAGCGGGATCCGGGCCTCGTCGATCAGCACCGCGTCGGCCTCGTCGACGATCGCCACATCCGGTGCGGGCAACACCAGTTCGGTGACATCCGTACGCAACCGGTCGCGCAGCGTGTCGAAGCCGACCTCGGTCACCGGCACGTGCACCACGTCGCGGCCGTAGGCGGCCCGCCGCTCCGTCGGGGTGGATTCCTGGGTCACGTGCGCCACGCGCACGCCGAGCAGGTCGTAGACGGGCCCCATCCACTCGGCGTCGCGACGGGCCAGGTAGTCGTTGACCGACAACACGTGCACCCGGCGGCCCTGGAGCGCGAACCCGGCGGCGGCCAGCGCGCCGACCAGGGTCTTGCCCTCGCCGGTGGCCATCTCCACCACCGTGCCGCGCAACAGGCTCAGTACGCCCAGGAGTTGCACGTCGTAGGCCCGCTCGCCCAGGGCCCGGCGGCCGGCCTCGCGCCCCAGCGCGCACAACTCGACCATGGCGTCGTCGTCCCAGGGTGTGCCCGGAATCCCGGACGCCCGGCCGGCCCGACCGAACCGGCCGCCGGAACGCGCGGCGACCTCCGGTTCGGGCTCCGCGCCGCCGACCCGTACCCGTAGCGTGTGCGCCGCCGCGCGCAGTTCGGCGTCGGACAGATCGCGCAGCGCCGCCTCGCGTTCGGCGGCGCGCCGGACCAGGGGGCGCAGGCCGGTCGGGGTCACGGTTCCGGGTTTGCCCAGGAAACGACGGACGGACCGGGTCAGAGCGCCGGACGAACCCACTGGGCCTCCACTTCCGCGGGGCGGGTGGCGCCCCTGTCGTCGGCAGCCGAGGCGACGGCGACGTCGGTCGGATGCGGTGCGACGCGCGGTCTACCCACCCGCGCCCGCCCGTTCCGTACCGCGCCCCCGCAGCCCGACACACACATCACAACCTCGGCCCCACGTCGCCGGGGATCCGGTCGGTGCGGCCGTTCGGACAACGAAGCGAGATCCACGGCTGTTCCCTGCTCGTGACCCGGATTCCCTGTCCGTGATCGCATACCCCGCAATCCGTGACCCCGATCGACGGTATCCGGCCCGGTGCGACGACCCGGATTCCTTGTGATTCAGTCGTCGCACAGATAATCTCTGCGTGGGTTAAATACTGCCGAGCGAGCGGGGCGGGCACATCATGTGGATTCACGAGCACGCGGTCGAGACCGAGGTCGGCGCCGAGGCGATCTGGAAGGTGCTTCGGGACGTGGACAACTGGGCGTGCTGGGACACCTCGATGGAGGCGGTCGTACTGGAGGGAGCGTTCGAGGTCGGGTCGCACGTCTCGATGACGCCGACCGGGCAGGACCCGATCCGGTCCGTGATCGTCGCCGTCGAGGAGAACGAGCTGTACGCGGACGAAACCGAGTTCGGCGGCGTGCGGCTGCGCTTCAGCCACGCCCTGGAACGGCTCGCGAACGGCGTCGGCACCCGGGTCGTGCACCGCCTGGAGATCACCGGCCCGGACGCCGACCGGGTGGGCCCGGAGCTGGGACCGGCGATCACGGCCGACTTCCCGGAGGCGATGGACGCACTGCTCGGCCGCGCGGCGGCCTGAAACAGTGCCCAGAGCGAACGAGGAGGGCGGGACCGCGAATTCGCGCGGTCCCGCCCCTCGTCGATGCGCTCCGTGCGTGAAGTGGACGAAGTACGCCAACTACGCCAAGTGCGCCAACTGCACGAAGCCTAGAAAATGTGCTCAGTCCGCGAGCAGTTCCGTGCGCAACCGGGTCAGGATTCGGCTGAGCAGGCGCGACACGTGCATCTGGGAGATGCCGAGCCGGGCGCCGATCTGGGCCTGGGTCAGTTCCTGGCCGAACCGCATCGACACGATCTCCCGGTCCCGCTCCGGCAACGCGGCCAGCAGCGGCTTCAGTACGTGCAGGTTCTCCGCGACCTCGTAGCCGGGGTCGACGTAGGACGAGCGGCCGGAGTAGCCGTCGCCCGGACCGTCCTCCGAGGTGGGCGCGTCCAGCGAGGCGGCGGAGTAGCCGGCCGCCGCGGTCAGCCCCTCGGTGACCTCCTCGATGCTGAGGTCCAGGTATTCGGCCAGTTCGGCGGGAGTGGGTTCACGGTCGAATCGACCGGTGAACGCGTCGCGCGCGCGAGCCAGTTCGAGCCGCAACTCCTGAAGGCGCCGCGGCACGTGCACGGCCCAGCTGGTGTCCCGGAAGAAGCGCTTGATCTCACCCGAGATGGTGGGTATCGCGAAGGTGGGGAACTCGGTCCCGAACGAGGCGTCGAATCGGTCGATCGCCTTGATCAGTCCGATGGTGCCGACCTGGACCATCTCCTCGATCGACTCGTGCCGCGAGCGATAGCGGCCGGCCACGAACCGGACCAGGGGGAGATTGAGTTCGATCAGGGTGTTGCGCACGTACTGGTACTCGTGCGTGCCCTCCTCCAACACCCTCAGTCGGTCGAAGAGGACCTTGGACATCGCTCGCGCGTCGCTCGCGGTCGGCTCCGCGTGATCCGGGGAGGCCAAGGTGTCGAAAACCCGGTCGGCGAACTCGTCGGACGTGCCGACCGAGGATTCCGGAGCCGAGGACGCGAGTGCCGGGAATGCGACGGAACGAGCCGTGTGAGCAATCTCCGCGGCGGCTGTGGTCGCGGTCGTCGTGCTCGGGTTCATCGTCTGCCTTCCCCTCTTGTCGTACACGGTGCGTGGGCGCGGTGCATTGTTCCGACGTCCGGGCATACTGCCCCGCCTCTTTCGGCGTACACCCCTTCGCCGCGGATTATTACGATCCGGCCTCGGCCCCACCCTACGCGCGTGCGGAGCCGGACCTACCCAGCAGTACCCACAGCAGGAACGGACCGCCCAGCACCGTGGTCACCACGCCGACCGGAATCTCCGCGCCGTCCAGGACGATTCGGCCCAGCATGTCGGCCAGCACGATCAGGATCGCGCCGACCAGCATCGAGCCGAGGATCGGCACCCGCAGCGGCCCGGTCAGCCGTGCGGCGATCACCGGCGCGGCCAGCGCGACGAAGCCCACCGGCCCGCAGACCCCGACCGCCAGACCCGCCAGGCAGACCGCCGCGACCAGGCAGATCAGCCGGATCCGGCCCGGATCCAGGCCGAGCGAGGAGGCGGTGGAGTCGTCGAAGCGCAACACGTCCAGCTTGCGCCCGAGGGCGAGGGCGAGCGGGACCAGCACGGCGAGCCCGATCAGTACCGGCCACGCCACGCTGTAGCCGCGCCCGTTCAGGCTGCCCGAACTCCATACGTACAGCGCGCTCGCCGAGTTGAGCGATCGCCGGGCGAGCACCACCTGGGTGATCGCGGACGCCAGCGCGGACAGCGCCAGGCCGACCACCAGGACCCGATAGCCGCGTCGGCCCAGGCCGCCGGCGACCGCGGTGACCACCACGGCGGCGACGAGCGCGCCGATCGGTCCGGCCCACCACGCACCGAACGAGCCGCTCGCGCTGAAGCTGACCGAGACCAGCACGGCGGCGGTGGCGCCGTCGTTGACGCCGAGCAACTCCGGGGTGGCGAGCCGGTTTCGGGCCAGTGTCTGGGTCAGGCAGCCCGCGACGCCCAACGCCGCGCCCGCCGCCGCGCCGGCCACGATCCGACCCAAGCGGAACTCGCGGACCAACAGCACGTCGAAGCGGTCGCCCCGGCCGAGAATCGCGTCGAAGGTACGGACGAGGCCCAGTTCGCGCCGGCCTGAGTACACCGACACCACGATCGCCGCGGCCAGCGCGACCGCGAGCAGCGTGGTGGCCAGCACCGCCCGACCGGGCAACAACAGGGAGAACCGGCCCCGGCGCACCACCAGATGCTCGGGCAACCGCCGCACGCGCCCCCCGCGCGCCGCCGAACGCGCGGCCTCGTCCGCGCGCGCCGCCTCGCGCTCGGGCCCACCCTCGCCCGCACGCGCCGCTCCAGCGCCCCCGCGCCCGACCCCGATCAGTCGCCGCACCCGCGCGACGCCGCCGACACCCCCACCCGACGCCGCCACCGACTCCGGCGCGTCCGTGAGCCCCAGCGCGCCCAGCCGCCGCGACCGCACCACGCCGATCAACAGCGGCGCGCCGATCAGCGCCACGATCACCGAGACCGGCGCCTCGAACGGCCGGGCCACCACCCGGGCCGCGACGTCGGCGGCGGTCAGTACGGCCGCGCCGATCAGCGCGGAGAAGCACAGTTGGGCAAGGATGCGCGGACCGGCCAGGGTCCGGGCGAGGAAGCCGGCGAGCAGGCCGAGGAAGGAGATCGGGCCGACCAGGGCCACCGACGACGCGGTCAGCAGGGTCACCGACACCGCGACCAGGGTCCGGGTCAGCGCCGGGCGATGGCCGAGCCCGCGAGCCAGGTCGTCGCCCAGGACCAGCGCCGACAACGACCGCGAGACCAGCACGGCGAGCACGAACCCGCCCGCGAGCACCGGCGCGAGGCGGCCGAGCGAGTCGAAGCCCTGGATGCCGGCCAGCGAACCGAGGATCCAGAAGCGGAAGTTGTCGTACGCCTCGGTGGAGTTGACGATCAGGATGTTGGTGATCCCGCCGAAGGTGGCGCTCAGCGCCGCGCCCGCGAGTACCAGTCGCATCGGCGAACCGCCGCCGCGCCGGGCGGAGATGGCCAGGACGAGCAGCCCGGCCACGGCGGCACCGGCGAACGCCCAGACCAGATAGCCGTATCCGGTCTGCACACCGACCAGGGTGATGCCGAGCACGACGCCGAGCGAGGCCCCCGCGTTGACCCCGAGCAGGCCGGTCTCGGCCAGCGGATTGCGGGTGACGGTCTGCAACAGGCAGCCGGCCGTGCCCAACGCGGCGCCGGTGAGCAACGCGGTCAGCGTGCGCGGCAGCCGCAGGTCGCGAACGACCAGGGTCAGATGACTGTCGGAGCGGGCGCCGTGCCGGTTGAATATGTAGTCGAAGGCGCCGCCGACACCGACCTCGCCGGCGCCCACCGAAAGCGAGATCCCGGTCAGCACCACCACTGTCGCGGTCAGTGCGATCGCGGCGATCAGGACCGTACGCCGACCGGCCGCGCGCCCCGAGGGGTCGTCGCGGCGATCGTCCGAGTGCGCCCCGGGCGTGGCGTCGGTGGACATGCTCGGCGGGCCGCCCAGGTTTTGCAGAATCGGCTGATGCACAGTCATAAAGTGAGGCTAACCTAACTGCCGAGCACCCTTGGAAGGCCGCATCACGCCGACTTCGAGCCCGCGCCGAGGGCCCCACCGGGATCGACCACGAGATCGATATTAGGTTAGGCTAACCTAAATCCCGACCAACGGGGTTGTGCTTGCCAAGGGGAGTTTCGTGCACCCATCAGACCTCGCCGGTCGCGTCGCGGTGGTCACCGGCGCCGCGCAGGGCATCGGTGCCGCCGTCGTGAGGGCCCTCGTCGACCACGGCGCGACCGTCGCCGCCACCGACCGCAATCCGACCGGCGTCAAGAACCTGATGGCCGACGACGGCACCGACGCGGTGATCGCCTACCCGCTCGATGTCACCGACGCCTCGGCGGTCGAGGCCACCATCGCCGCGATCGAGAGCCGGCTCGGGCCGATCGACATCCTGGTCAACGTGGCCGGCGTGCTGCACGTCTCGCCGGTGACCGAACTCACCGACCGGGACTGGGCCGACACCTTCGCGGTCAACACCACCGGGGTGTTCCACACCGGCCGCGCGGTGGCCGGATCGATGGCCGAGCGCGGGCGTGGCAGCATCGTCACGGTCGGCTCCAACGCGGCCGGCATCCCCCGCACCGGGATGGCGGCCTACGCGGCATCCAAGGCCGCCGCCACGATGTTCACCATGTGTCTGGGACTCGAGCTGGCACGCAGCGGTGTGCGCTGTAACGTGGTCTCGCCGGGTTCCACCGACACCCCGATGCAACGCGCCCTGTGGACCGACCCCGAGGCGCCGAAGCGGGTGCTCGATGGCGATCCGGCGACGTGGCGCACCGGGATTCCGCTCGGCCGGATCGCGGACCCCGCCGACATCGCCGAGGCGGTCGTGTTCCTGGCCTCGGACCGAGCGCGGCAGATCACCATGCACAACATGTACGTCGACGGCGGCGCCACGCTGCACGTGTGACGAACGGGCGCCCCTCGTATGGGACTTCGGCCACGAGCCGCCCGGCGGAACGGCCATGCACCTGTACCCGCACGCACACCCGCATCGCAAACACCGCGCGCGGCGACCGGTACCGCAGACCGTGGCAGCGGACCGCGCGCACCGGTTCGACGTGCCCCACTCGCCCGGCCCACCGGCCGACCGGCCGGTCGTCGGTGCCGCACGGACTCCGTACCACCCCGTCGGAGAATCAAAGGAGCCTCAGGTGACCACCCCAGAAGCCACCGGCCTGGCCACAGTGGGCGCGGCGACCGCGCTGCTGGAGGCGTATCGTCCGGGCGACACACGCTTCTTCGCGTCCCCCACCCGCACCCTGCTCGCGCACGGCACCCAGGCCGAAGTCCCGCACGACGCACGCCCGTTGCCGTCCCGCGTGGCCGCGACACTGGCCGACGCGAGCCCGGTGGGCGGCCGGCCCCCGATCGTGCTCGGCGCGGTGCCGTTCGACCAGGGCGCACCCGCCGCGCTCGTGGTGCCCGGCACGATCGACTGGGGGCCGCCGCTGTCCGCCGACCCGCTGATCGCACTGGCCGCCCCCGCGCCGCCGCCGACCGACTGGGACATCCGTCCGGTACCCGCGCCGGAGACCTACCGCGCGGGCGTCGCCGAGGCCGTACGGCGCATGCGCGCCGGGGCGTTCGACAAGGTCGTGCTCGCCCGCACCCTGGAACTGCACGCGGCCGATCCGCCGGACATACCCGTCCTGTTGCAGCGCCTGGCCCGCCGCGACCCGCAGGGATACACCTTCGCGGTCCCGGGCACCCGGCCCGACCACACCCTGATCGGCGCCAGCCCCGAACTGCTCGTCTCCCGGCACGGCGACCGGGTGATCGCCAACCCGCTCGCCGGATCCGCCAAACGCAGCACCGACCTGGCCGAGGACGTACGCCGCGCGATGGCCCTGCTCGAATCCGAGAAGGACCTGCACGAACACGCCGTCGTGGTGGCGGCCGTGCGGGACGCGCTCGCCCCGCACTGCGCCACCCTGGAGATCCCCGAACGGCCGACCCTGGTCTGCACCGCCGCGATGTGGCACCTGTCCACCACCGTCACCGCCACCGTGGACCCGGAAAGGCGGCCCTCCGCACTGGAGTTGGCCTGCACACTGCACCCGACGCCGGCCGTCTGCGGCACCCCGACCACCACCGCGCGGCAGACCATAGCCGACCTCGAACCCTTCGACCGGGGCCTGTACACCGGCATGGTCGGCTGGGGCAACGCGGACGGCGACGGCGAATGGGTGGTCACCATCCGCTGCGCCGAGGCGGCGAGCGACGTGCTGCGCCTGTACGCCGGTGCCGGGATCGTCGCGGAGTCCTCCCCGGACGCCGAAACCGCCGAGACCGAGGCCAAGTTCCGCACCTTCCTGCACGCCGTGGCGGGTGAACGATGAGCACCCCGAAGCCGCCGAGCACCGCGACCACGCCGAGCACCCCGAGCACCCCCAACCCCGGCCCGCTCGCGCCCACCTGGCCCACCGAGTTCGCCGAGCGCTACCGCGCGGCAGGTTGGTGGCGCGGCGAGACCTTCGGCGGCGTCCTGCGCGACCGCGCCGCCGCGCACCCGGACCGGGTCGCCATCGTGGACGGCGAACGCCACTGGACCTACCGCGATCTGGACGAGCGAGCCGACCGCGTCGCCGCCGGGCTGCTCGCGCTCGGCGTCGCCAGGGGCGACCGGGTCGTGGTGCAACTGCCCAACGTGGCCGAGTTCTTCGCCGTGATCTTCGCCCTGTTCCGGATCGGCGCCCTGCCGGTGTTCGCGCTCCCCGCACACCGCCTGACCGAGATCGGCCACTTCTGCGCGTTCAGCGAGGCCGTCGCCTACGTGATCCCCGACGTGTCCGACGGCTTCGACCACCGCACCCTGGCAAGCGCCGTACAGGCGGTCACGCCCACACTCCGGCACGTCCTGGTGGTCGGCGACCCGGGCGAACACACCGCGCTGGTCGACATCGAGCGCGACCCGGTCCACATCACCGACCCCCCGGCCCCGGGCGATCTCGCCTTCCTGCAACTGTCCGGGGGCAGTACGGGCGTGCCCAAGCTGATCCCGCGCACCCACGACGACTACATCTACTCGCTGCGCGGCTCCAACGAGATCTGCGCGGTCGACGCGGACAGTGTGTACCTGTGCGCGCTGCCCGCCGCGCACAACTTCCCGCTCAGCTCGCCCGGCACGCTCGGCGCGCTGTACGCGGGCGCGCGCGTGGTGTTGTGCCCCAAGCCCACCCCCGACGTCGCCTTCGCGCTGATCGAACGCGAACGGGTGACCATCACGGGTGTGGTGCCGCCACTCGCCCTGGCCTGGACCGAAGCTGCCGAGCGCGGCGGCTACGACCTGAGCAGCCTGCGCGTACTCCTCGTGGGCGGCGCCAAGTTCAGCGAGGAGGCGGCCCGCCGGGTCACCCCGACCCTCGGCTGCACCCTGCAACAGGTGTTCGGCATGGCCGAGGGGCTGGTCAACTACACCCGCCTCGACGACCCCGACGAGATCATCGTCACCTCACAGGGCAGGCCGATCTCCCCTGACGACGAGATCCGCATCGTCGACGACGCCGACGTCCCGGTCCCCGACGGCGAGACCGGACACCTGCTCACGCGCGGCCCCTACACCATCCGCGGCTACTGGAACGCCCCCGAGCACAACGCGAGATCGTTCACCGAGGACGGCTTCTACCGCACCGGCGACGTGGTCCGCAGACTCGCCTCCGGCCACCTCGTGGTGGAGGGCCGGGCCAAGGACCAGATCAACCGCGGCGGCGAGAAGGTGGCGGCGGAGGAGGTGGAGAACCACATCCTGGCCCACCCGTCCGTGCACGACGCGGCCGTGGTCGCCGTACCGGACGCCTACCTGGGCGAACGCACCTGCGCGTACGTGATCCTGCGCGCCGGCGCCGAACCGCTCAAGCCCGTGGCCATCCGCCGCTTCGTCCGCGAACGCGGCCTGGCCGGCTACAAGGTGCCCGACCACGTCGAGTTCGTCGAGACGTTCCCG
Organism: Embleya australiensis; assembly: GCF_051903075.1. Taxonomy (NCBI): domain Bacteria; kingdom Bacillati; phylum Actinomycetota; class Actinomycetes; order Kitasatosporales; family Streptomycetaceae; genus Embleya; species Embleya australiensis. Next base: position 1,196,283 of record NZ_CP182422.1, on the reverse strand, counting down.
TACACCGGCGTCGGCAAGGTCAGCAAGAAGGACCTGCGCGCGGCGATCGCGGCCGGACTGGCCGCCCGGGCCGGCTGAGCCCGCGTCCACCCCCACACATCCACCTCCCGAAGGACCGCCTCCCCGATGGCACTCCCCAAGATCGCCCCCTATCCCATGCCGAACTCGGCCGACCTGCCGACGAATCGGGTGGACTGGACCGTGGACCCCACCCGCGCCGCGCTCCTCGTGCACGACCTCCAGAACTACTTCCTGTCCGCGTTCACCCCGAACGCCTCGCCGATCACCGAACTGCTCGCCAACGTCGCCCGCCTCAAGGACGACTGCGACCGACTCGGCGTACCCGTGGTCTACTCCGCCCAGCCCGGCGGACAGACCGCCGAACAGCGCGGCCTGCAACAGGACTTCTGGGGGCCTGGGCTGCCCGACGACCTGCACGCGGCGGCCATCGCCGCACCGGTCGCGCCCGGCCCCGCCGACACCGTGCTCACCAAGTGGAAGTACAGCGCCTTCGTCCGCACCGAGTTGCGCCGCTGGATGCGCGACCTGGAGCGCGACCAACTGATCATCGTCGGGGTGTACGCGCACATCGGCGTGACCACCACCGCGTGCGACGCTTGGATGCAGGACATCCAGACGTTCGTGGTGGCCGACGCGGTGGCCGACTTCACCTCGGACAACCACCGCATGGCCCTGTCCTGGGCCGCCGCGAACTGCGCGGTGGTCACCGATACCGAATCACTCTTCGCGGGAAAGTAGACCGGACATGGCCCTGACCCTCGAACTGATCCGCACCGACGTGGCCGACATCCTCGGCGAGGACCCGGCGGACATCCCCGACGACGAGAACCTGGTCGACTACGGCCTGGACTCGGTGCGGGTGATGGCGCTGGTCGAGCGCTGGACCCGCGACCACGGGGTGAGCGTGGACTTCGCCGACCTGGCGGAGCGGCCGACACTGGAGGGGTGGTCCGAACTGCTCGCGCCCAGGCCGTAGTCGCCCGGTTCACGGGTGGCGTGGATCGGGGGCGCACAGGGCGTGGTCGATCAGCGCCCGGGTCGCCGCGTCCACCCGTGCACCGCCCGCCTCGTCGTTCTCGTCGACGCCGTTGCGCACCACCAGGACCGCGCGACTCCCGTCGCCGGTGACGCCGTTCTCGCTGGAGAAGCCCAGATCGTCGCCGCCGTGTTGCCAGTACCGACCGCCGCAGCTCAACCCGGTGCTTTCCAGGCCCAGACCGTAACCGCGCCCGGGTTCGTCGGGGATCGGATGGGTGCGTTGCATCTCGGCCAGCTCGGCGGGACCGAGCAGCCGGCCGGACAACAACGCGACGAAGAACCGGTCGATGTCGCTCGGCGTGCCGTGGATGGCGCCCGACGCGTCGGCGACGGTGTGGTTGAGCACGGTGGTGTCGGTCGGCCGGGTGTCGCCCGCGAACGTGTGCTGCGCCCGTGCGTGCGGGCGCGGCAGGTACGGATCGTCGCCCGGGACGCGGGTGTCGTGCAGACCGAGCGGGCGGATGACGCGATCCTGGACCTCCTCGCCCCACGAGCGGCCGGTGACCTGCCGGATGATCAGGCCCACCAGCAGGTAGTTGGTGTTCGAGTACGCCCACGAACTCCCCGGCTCGAAGCGGCTCGGCAGGGTCAGCGCGGCGGCGACCAGATCCTCGGCCCGGTAGTGCCGGAAGCGGTTCTCCAGGTAGCCGCGCGCCGAGTACAGGGCGGGTACGGTGGCGGGCAGCGCGGTGTAGCCGGGGATGCCGCTGGTGTGCTGGAGCAGGTGGCGCAGGGTGATCCGGCGGCCGTCGTTGCCGTTGCCGCGCACCACACCCGGAAGCCAGGTCTCGATCGGGGAGTCGAGCCGCAACCGGCCCTCGGCGACCAGTTGGAGGGCGACGGTGGCGACAAAGGTCTTGGTCGTGCTGCCGGTGCGGTAGTGGCCGTTCGGGGGCAGCGGCCGGCCGGTGTGGAGTTCGGCCTCGCCGCTGCGGGCGGTACGGACGGTGGTGGGCCCGCCGGGCGTCGGGCGAGCCGTGTAGTACACGGTGACGCCGATCGCGCCGGCCGCGTGGACCGCGTCGGTATCGCGTTGGAGGCGGGAGGCACGGGCGTCGGCGCTCGCCGCGCCCGGGCCGGCCGCCGTCAGGGTCAGGGCGATGCCCAGGGCGAGGGCCGCCGGGCGTAACAGCCTTCCGTGGATCCGGTTCGGCGCGGTCATCGTGGCGCACTCCCTTCGGGGCAGAGCAGGCGGTCGGTGAGCTGTTGTACGGCCACCTCGGCACGCAGGCCGTGTTCGTCGTCCGTGTAGGTGCCGTTGGCCACGATCACCACGCTGCGCCGGCCGTGCTCGGTGACGCCCATGCGGATCTTGGAGCCCTCGACGTCCCCGCCGTGGCCCCAGCGATACCCGCCGCACGGCAGCGGTTGGCGCATCAGGCCGAGACCGCACCGCACACCCGGCATCACCTGCTCGAAGTCGGGCGGCATCGGCACGGTCTCGCGCATCAGCGCGAGTTGCGCCGGCGGGAGCAGCCGGCCGCGCAGCAGCGCGGTGAAGAAACGCTCCAAGTCGGCGTGTGTGGTGACCAGTTCACCGGCGGCGTCGGCCCAGGACATGGTGCGTACGGTCGTGTCCACCCACTCGTCCCGGTCCGGGAAGCGGTGGTACGAGTGGGCGTACGGCGCGGGCAGGGTCGGGTCGTCGCCGGGGGCGTGGGTGCCGGTGAGGCCGAGCGGGCGAAGCACCCGGGCGTGCACCTCCTCGGCCCAGTGTCGGCCGGTGATCCGCTCGATGATCATCCCGGCCAGGACGTAATTGGTGTTCGAGTACTCCCAGTTCGGCGCCGGGTCGTCGGCCGAGGCGGGCGGGAAGCTCGGGGGGAACCGCAGCGCGGCGGCGACGAGTTCGGCCGGCCCCGTGCGGCGGAACCGCAGTCGTTCGAAGTCCGCGGCGGTATCCCCGAGTTCGATGGTGTAGTTGTGCAGTCCACTGGTGTGGCGCAGCAGGTTGTGCACGCTCACCCGGCGTCCGTCGTTGCCGTTGCCGGCCACCACGCCCGGCAACCACCGGTCCACCGGATCGGTGAGCGACAACCGCCGCTCGGCGACCAGTTGCAGGATGACGGTGGCCACGAATGCCTTGGTGGCACTGCCTGCCCGCAACGCGCCGCCGCGCGGCATCGGTTGCCCGGTATGCAACTCGCCGGGTCCGGCACTTGCCTCGATCCGCTCGGACCCGTCCCGGAGCAGGATCGCGACATTGACGTAGCCACCCTCGCGCAGCAGCCACTCCGCCTCCCGGCGCAGTCGTACACCGCTCACCTGGGCCCGCTGCGTGCCGGCGGCAGCGGCGGCGGGCACGGTGGCGGCCACGGCGGACCCGGCCAGTGCCACGGCCAGTACGCAGCAGCGACGACGGGTCACGGCGGTGGGATTGCCGGGCAGGTGGATCGTATTCGGGAACACGCCGACTCCTCGGGAACGCACGGGTATCCCCCGAGGGTCCCGCCCGGCGGGGTGCCGCAACGACCGTGCGGACACCCGAACCGGCGGGGGTGCAGCCCGGTGTGCGGAGGTGGGGTGAACCGAACCGGCCGGGTTAGAGTCGGGGCATGGCAACAGACGAGGCGACGACCGTTCGGGTCGACAGTTGGATCTGGTCGGTGCGGCTGACCAAGACCCGCTCGCTTGCCGCCGCGGCCTGCAAGGCCGGGCACGTGCGGGTCAACGGGGACAAGGTCAAGCCCGCCCAGACCGTCAAGGTCGGGGACGAGGTGCGGGTGCGCGTGGACGGCTACGAGCGGATCGTCGTGGTCAAGCGCATCGTGCGCAAGCGGGTCGGGCCGCCGGTGGCCGCCGAGTGCCTGACCGACAACAGCCCGCCGCGTCCGCCTCGGGACGAGCTTTTGATGGTTCCCCAGCGCGACCGCGGCACGGGCCGCCCGACCAAGCGCGACCGTCGCCTCTTGGAGCAGTTCCGCGAACACTGATCGAGAACACTGACCGACGGCGCGGTGGGCCCACCGAGCGGAGTGGGCCCACCCACGCGGGTCAGAGCGCGGTGGATCCCGTGGACCCCTCGTTCTTCGCAGCGCCCGCCGAACCGGGAGGCCCGGCAGCCCCCGCCGACCCCGGAGCCCCCGCCGACCCCACCCACTCGACCACGGCGTCCCTCGGTGCCACCGCGCGCGGCAGCGTCTCGCCCCGGAAGAACGACGGCGCGACGAACCGGTACCCGAGCATCAGTACCGCGCCCAGCACCAGCGCGCCGATCCCGGTCAGGAACACCCCGCCGAGCTGCCAGTGCGGCGCGAACGGCAGGGTCCAGTACGTCGTGCCGTAGTCCTTGTCCGAGTAGACGTAGCAGGCGTCGATGAAGAAGTACGCCAGCAGCGCGCCGCCGAGCCCCGGCATGACGCCCTTGGTGATCAGGTCGCGCCGGCTGCGGGTGAGCACGCGCCGGTAGTACCAGACGCAGGCGAAACCGGTGATGCCGTAATAGAACGCGATGGCCAGGCCGATCGAACCGATCGAGTCGGTCAGTACATTCGTGCTGACCCGGGTGATCACCACGTAGAAGGCCACCGACGCGATCCCCATGCCGACCGTGGACCAGGTCGGCACCTGGTTGCGGGTGTGCACGCGCGCGAACTTCTCCGGGATGGCCCGGTGCGCGGCCATCGACAGCGCGGTGCGCGCGGTCGGCAGGATGGTCGTCTGGGTGGACGCCGCCGACGAGGTCAGCACCATGAACACCAGCAACTTGGCCATGAACCAGCCGAATCCGACACTGCCGAAGACGCTCGAACCGAGGCCGGACAGTACGTCCCCGGAGTTGTCCGGGTTGGCCAGACCGCTGCCGGTGTCGCCGGCGCCCGCGAAGGACAGCGCCGAGGTGCTGATCAGGACGTAGATCAGCAGGAGCAGGACGGTCGAGATCACCGCGGCCCGGCCGGGGGTGCGCGCGGAGTCCGCGGTCTCCTCGTTGATCGACACGGCCGTGTCCCAGCCCCAGTAGATGAACACCGCGGCCAGGACGCCCTTCGTCAGCGCGTCGACGGAGTCGATCTCGAACGGGTTGAACCAGGACCCCGCGATGTGGACCGAGCCGTCGGGGGCGTTGCCGAGGTAGACCTTCCAGAGCGCGGTGAGGCCGAGGGCGACCAGGACCACGATCTCGATGGTCAGCAATACCTTCTGCAGGTTGGCGGACAGTTCGATGCCGACATAGCAGATCCAGGTCATCAGGATGATCCAGACCACGCCCGCGAAGGTGGTCCAGAACGTGTCCTCGGCGAGGCCGTGGGCGCCGACCAGCTGGAAGCCGTACTGGCCGGCGATCTGCGCGAGGTTGGCCATCACGATGACGTCCGCGACGATGATGGCCCAACCGCCCATCCAGCCGGTCATCGGGCCGAACGTGCGTGATCCCCAGGTGAAGGTGGTGCCGCAGTCCGGGTTGTCCTCGTTGAGTTCCTTGTAGCCGTAGGCGATCAGGAACATCGGGACGAAGGCCAGGACCATGACGATCGGCGATTGCAGGCCGACGCCCGCGACGATGATGCCGAGGGTGGCGGCCAGGCTGTAGGCCGGTGCGGTGGAGGCGAGCCCGATCACGACGCTGGACGCGAGGCCCAGGGCGCCGGTCTTGAGGCCCTTCTCGCCGGCTGCGCGACGCAGGGGCGGTTCGGGTGAGGAGGGTCTTGCGGGGTCGGTGGAGACCATGGCGAACCGTCCTGTCCTAGACGGGTGGTTTCTACCCGTTCGACCGAAAACGGACCATTGCAGCAGGGGATTAGATTAGACCCCCCGGCAAGCCCTCCGGCAGCCCCGAAGGCCGGAAAAATCAAGGGAACTGATGCTGCGTCAGGCGCTCGGGGCGGCCAGTGTCGCGGGGTGCGGCGGGGCGGTCACCGTCGGCCACGAAGTCGACACGGCCCGGCCGCCGCCGGGTGCCGTTCAGGCCGGCACCCGGGTCGCTTCGGCCGCCGAGTGCTCGGCGGCCGGCTGCGCGGCGTGCGCGGGGGTACGCCCGCGCATGCGGGAGTCCGTCCAGGCGCTCGCCAGCGCGATCAGGCCCAGGGCGACGCCGACCCACGCGACGGCGGCGTAGTCGAAGCCGGCCGCGATCACCCGGCCGCCGAGCAGCGGGCCGACCGTGATGCCGACGTTGAACGCCGCCGTGTTGGTCGCGCCGGCGAGCGTGGGGGCGTCGGACGCGATGGCGAACACGCGGGCGTTGACGGCCGGATTGGCCGCGAAGCCGCCGGCGCCGAGCAGGAAGACCAGGACGAGGGTGGCCGGCACGTTCCGCGCGGTCAGCGTGAGCAGCAGGGACACGACCACGACCGTGCCGAGGCTGCCGTACAGGGTGCCGAACGGGTGCTCGTCGGCCAGCCGTCCGCCGACCGTGATCCCGACCACCGCGCCCACCCCGTACCAGGACAACACCAGCGGCACCCACGCCTCGCCGATCCCGGTGGTGTTGGTCAGCATCGTGCCGAGGTAGCTGAACACCGCGACCACGGCACCGAAACCGGCCGCCGTCGTGGTGTAGGCGACCCACAGTCGCGGCCGGCGCATGGAGCTCAGTTCGGTCCGGACCGAACGCGGCGCCTCGTTCGCGGTGTGACCGCCGGGCAGCACCGCGTACACCGCGACCGTGCTCAGCGCGGTGAGCACGGCGACCGCCCAGAAGGCCGCACGCCAGCCGGCCCAGTTGCCGATCATGGTGCCGAGCGGGAGGCCGACCACGGTGGCCAGGGACAACCCGCCCGCGACCACCGCCATCGCCTTGGCCCGCGCGTTCGGGGCGACCAGGCCGATCGCGGTGACGGCCGCCACCGCCCAGAAGCCGGCGTAGGCGATGGCGCTGACCACGCGGGTGGCGAGCACCACCCAGTAGCCGGGCGCGAGCGCGCCGACCACATGGCCCAGGACGAACACGGCCTGGAAGGCGATCAGGGCGGTACGCCGGGGCCAGTGCAGGGTGAGTACGGCGAGCAGGGGCGCGCCGACGACCATGCCGACGGCGAAGGCCGAGATCAGCAGCCCGGCGTCGGGGATGGAGACGCCGAGGTCGGCGGCCATCGTCTCCAGCAGCCCGGAGAGCATGAACTCCGAGGTGCCTTGCGCGAATATGCCGAGTCCGAGGATGTAGACGGCCAGAGGCATGGGGGTACTCCCGAGTCGGTGGTGCGGTGTGCGTTGGTGTTTTGGAATGTGTAGTTCAAAACAGGGGCATGCGTGAGCGAGGCGCAGGGGTGCGATGGGCACCGTGTCGGCTCGCCGCGCGCGGGTCGCTAGAGCGCCGCGAGTGTCGTCTCCGCGATCGCCGTCAGTCCCGCACGGTCGACCCCGTTGCGGGCGGCGAGTCGGATTCCCGACACCGCGCCGATCACGGCGTGCGCGAGGGCGTCGGCGTCCTTGTCCCGGTCGATGTCGCCGTCGAGCCGTCCGGCGTCGATCGCGGCCTTGATCGCCGCGTGCCGGCGACGGTAGTCGCGTTCGAGCACCGCGGTCACCTCGGCGTCACGGCCGGACAGTTCGATCGCGGTGTTGACCACCAGGCAGCCGCGCCGGTCGCCGGGGTTGTCGGTCTCGTCGACCACGATCGAGGTCAGCAGGTCGCGGATCTTGTCGTGTACGGGACGATCGCTCTCCAGGTTCGCGACCTGGACGCTCGTCATGTGCTCGATGTAGCGCCGCAGCGCGCGCAGGAACAGCTCGCGCTTGCTGCTGAACGTGTTGTAGATGCTGCTGCGGCCGAGGCCGGTCGCGTCGCACAGGTCCTGCGTCGAGGTGGCCTCGTAGCCCGCCCGCCAGAACGCGTCGAGCGCGGCCTGGACCGCCTGCTCCTCGTCGAACTTCCGTGGTCGGGCCATGCGGAGCACGCTAGCAGGTTTTGTAATGAGCAGTCCAATAAGGTTGATCGCTCCCGACCGTCGACGCCGCGCGCCGGAGAGGGAAGGATTGTCGACCATGGTGGAGTGGGGGCCTCTGGCCGGGCTGGACGGGATCGACTGGGCGGGTTCGGAACACGCGTACGGCTCGGCCGAGGACGTGCCCGAACAGCTGCGCGCATTGCGCTCGGCGGACGCGGAGGGGCGGAGGCGGGCGCTGAACGCGCTCTACGGCAACATCTTTCATCAGGGCAGCCGGTACGAGGCGACGGCGCACGCCGTCCCGTTCCTGCTCGCGCTCGTCGCGGATCCGGGCACCCCCGATCGGGCCGACCTGGTGCATCTGCTCGCGGCGTTGGCGATCGGATACGACGAGGCGCATCTCCCCGACGGGGTGGCCATCGCCGCCTGGCGCGCGGCGGTGGGTCGAACACGCGCGGAGGGTGCGGAGGGGGCTCGGCGGCGGTTCGACGGCTGGATCGCGGAGGCCGACGGCGAGGCCGAGCGACGCGCCCGGGAGCGGCGGCGGGACACCTTCGACTTCGAGGAGTCGTGCCGGGAAGCCGAGTACGAACTGCGCGCGTACGACGCGGTGCGCGCCGGTGTGCCGACACTGTGCGGTGTGCTGACCGATCCGGATCCGCAGCTGCGGGCGGCGGCGGCCTACGCGGTCGGCTGGTTTCCCGAGGAGGCGTCGCGGATTCTGCCCCGGCTGCGCGACCTGCCGGCGACCGAATCGGTACCGGGCGTCGCGGCGAACGCGATCGTGGCGATCGGCCTGCTCGGCGACGCGGCCCAGATCGCCCCGCTGCGGGCGTACCACCAGGGCACCGACGAACCCCTGGCCCGCTGGGCGGCGGCGATCGCACTGGCCCGCCTCGGCGCGGCCGACCTCGAGGTGATCGCCGAACTCGCCGCCTGCATGGTGGATCCGCCGGCCGACGACGAGGCGGTCCCGCTGGGGTTCTTCGACGGCGACCTGGGGGCGTACGCGTCGAGCAGCCTCGTCGCCCTCGGAGCCGGCGAACTCCCGGTCGACGTACTGGAATCGGTCCTGACAGGGTTGTCCCGCACTTCCGGCCCCTCGGCGTTCGCCATCACGGACGCGGCACTGCGCCTGGCCTTCGGCACGGAGGCACTGGGGGTGCCCGCGCCGGCCTTCGCCGACTTGCCGGCGGCACGGCGCCGGGTCGTGGCGACCTTGGCCGAAATGGATGTGGACACCTGGAAGTGGCTCAACTTCCGCGAGCTGCTGCGGGCGCGCGAGCTGCCGGACGACCGGGCGACCTGCCGGAGGTACGCGGGGTTGGCGGCGGACTGAGCCCCGGCGGGGTGCGGGCCGGCCCGCCAAGATCCGCCGGACAGGGCCTATTCCGTCAGCGCCGCCCGCAGCGCGTCCGGGTCGGTGGCGGCCGTCAGCAGGCGGGCGTGGATGGCGGTGCCGGCCCGGGTGTAGGCGCTCTCGTCGTCGTGCAGGACGCTGATGCCGTTGGCGGCTTCCAGGAACGCGATGATCTCGAAGACGAGTTGGGCCACGTCCAGGTCCGGCTGGGCCTCGCCCCGGGTTTTCGCCGCCTCGGCCTCGGCGGTCAGCAGGGCGCGCCAGCCGCTCCAGGCGCCGGCCAGTGCGTCGCGGACCCGGCCCGGGCGGGCGTCGAATTCGGCGGCGGTGTTGAAGAAGAAGCAACCACCGGGGAAGACCCGGTCGCGCGAGTAGGCGATCCAGCGCTCGGCCAACCGCCACAGTCGGACCAGGCCGGCAGGGCCCTCCATCGCCGGGGTCACCACGTGGTCCACGTACACCTCGACCGCCGCGCCGATCGCGGCGAGTTGCAGTTCCTCCTTGGAACCGAAGTGGGCGAACACCCCGCTCTTGCTGATCTCCAGGTCGCTCGCCAGCCGGCCGATGGACAGTCCCTCCAGGCCCTCCATCGAGGCGATGTCGGCGGCCCGGTGGACGATCGCCTGCCGGGTGCGATCGCCCTTGCGGACCCGCCCGTCGGTCGCGGACGTGCTCATGACCACTCCTGTCTCCGCCGGCTCGACCGGTCCGGCCCTCGGGTCGGCCCGCCGCCTGCTCGGCCGACCGGCGTCGATTATCCCGCTGTCGTGCCTCCCCTCGGGCCTTGACAGTCTTCGCCGACTTGATAAATAGTACGACCGGTCGTGCAATTTTGACACGCCGGGGTGCATGTCATCCAGGCGAATCACTCACCCAGGGGGCATGCGGACATGACCCATTCGAAGGGGCCCGGCGCCATTGCGGGCCCGATCGATCTCGAACTCGCCTCGACGGCACCGGGGTTCGCCGACACACGGGGGTCGGCGAACCCCGGTGCGGGCGGCAGGCGGGTCGGGGAGACGTCCGCGCGGTTGGCCCTGCGGGCGGCGACGGCACTGTCCCCGAGGGCGGCCGGGGCGCTGGCGTATGTGTTGTTTCGGCGTCCGTTCGGGCGCAGCGCGGTCCGGCCGGCGGAGCGTTCGGCGCACCTGTTCGCGGTCACCGACACCTTGGATGTCGGCGGTCGGAAGGTGGTCACCTACCGCTGGGGCGACGGGGCCGAGCCGGTTCTGCTGCTGCACGGATGGCAGTCCCGGGCCTCGCGCTTCGCGCCGTTCGTCGAGGAGCTGCGGGCCCGGGGGCTGACCCCGATCGGCTTCGACGCGCCGGGCAACGGGGATTCGGGCGGGATCGGCCCCACGGTGCTGGACTATGCCGAGATCGCCCGGCAACTCCAGGAGCGCCATGGGGAGTTCCGGGCGATGCTGGCGCATTCCTTCGGTGTGCTCGGGGCGTTCCAGGCGTTGCGCTCGGGGGTGCGGGCGGATCGGGTGGTGGCGATCGGCGGAGTGTGCGACATGGAATACCTGTTGCACCGGTTCAGTGCCCGACTCCGGTTGCACGCGCGGGTGGTGGCGCTGGTCCGGGAGCGGGCGGACGAGCGGCTGCTGGCACCGGAGTCGGACATCTGGGAGCGGTTCTCCGCGTCCTACGCTCCCGAGCGGGTACGAGTGCCGATCCTGGTCGTGCACGACGAGGAGGACCCGATGGCGACGGTCGATCAGGGGTATCGGCTCGCGGCGGCCTATCCCGACCGGGCCCGGCTGTTCGTCACGAGGGGACTCGGCCATCACCGCGTGCTGAGCGACCCGGCCGTGGTCGCCGAGGTGCTGGGATTCCTCGACGAGGACCACGGATACCGGTCCAGGACGCGCGACGGCGTGGTCGCGGCCTCGTCGTCGACGACGTGCAGGTAGCGCAGGCCGACGTAGTTCGCGGTGGGGTGGCCGGCGAGCAGCGGACTGTCGAAGCTGCCGGTGCCCTTGGCCATGTCGCTGCGCGGGTTGGCCAGTTGGATGTACGTGAAGGTGCCGGCGCTCCGGGCGATCCAACCGGTGAAGATCACCACGTGGCCGTCGGCGGTGTCGTCCAGCGCGTCGCCGGGGAGCAGGTCGTCGCGGTCGACCCGATCGGTGACCGAACGCCGGTCGAGGGAATCGGTGTTGAAGTCGGTGCTCGGCAGATGCCAGGCCATCGCGACCATGCCGGAACAGTCCGTGCGGTAGTCGTGCGCGCCGTCGGCGTCCGGGGCGACGGCCTGTTGGTCGTACTCGACCCTGCGGTCGAACCAGTCCTTTGCACGGGCCAGGACCTCCGAACGGGCGATGGCCCCACCGCGCGTGGAGGCGGCCTCGGCCGTCGGTGCGGTGGTCAGGCCGAGGGCGGTCGCGGAGAGGAGGAGGGCGATCGTCACCCGGGCGCGGATCCGGGTGTGACGACCGGCGGCAATAAGGTTCAAATGGTGCATTTCACTAGATTTATCCACGACACGGCAATCCCGGTGCACCCGCCGGGGCGTGTCGGCCTCCGGACTCAGGCGGGGAAGTCGAAGGTGTAGCCCTGTTGGACCAGCCAGGGAAGCAGCTGCTTGAGCGCGGCCAGGGTCTGTGTGCGGTCGCCGCCCGCGTCGTGCATCAGGATTATCCCGCCGGGCTTGAGCTCCTTCTCGGCGGTGGCCAGGATCTTGTCCGCGCCGGGGCGCTGCCAGTCGCGCGTGTCGTCGGACCAGTCCAGCGGGCGCATGCCGTACCCGGCCGCCATCGCGCGTACCTGCGGTGACCAGTCGCCGCCGGGCGCGCGGAACCAGTCGACCTTCGTGCCCGGTCCGGCCGCCGCGACGATCTGGTCGTGCGCGGTGGTGATCTCGTACTTGATCCGGGACAGCGGGCGCTTCGCGATGCCCTCGTCGTGGGTGACCGAGTGGTCGCACAGCCGGTTGCCGTCGGCGACGACCTCCTTGACCAGCTTCGGATTGGCCTTCGCGTTCGGGCCGAGCATGCAGAACGTCGCCTTCGCCTTGTACTGCTTGAGCAGCGCGAGCACCTGCGGCGTCCACTGCGGGCTCGGCCCGTCGTCGAAGGTCAGCGCGACCGTACGCCCGCCGGTCGCGGTCTTGCGCACCAGCGCGTCCGGCACCAGCGGCGCCGGGATCGACGCCTGCGGATCGGCGGCGGTGGGCGCGTCGGACGGTGGCGGACCGACCTCCGCGGACCCCTCGCGCCCACCGGGCTTCGCCTTGTCTCCGGAACCTCCCGAATTCGACGAACACGCCGCGGTCCCGGCGGCGAGCACTCCGGCCACGGCGAGAACGGTCAGACGACGCAGGACACGGCGGGTTGGGAGGCTCGTCACCGGTGACTCCAAGCACTGTTCGGAACTACGGACACATGTCCGAACACGTACGCGGCCAACGGGCGGGTTCCCACCCGAAGCCCATTTTGCGGCGACTTGGCCCGCCCTTGGTCGTCGGTGGGGGTCAGCCGCGGTCGAGGGCGCCGAGCGTGGCGGGCAGGTCGGGGGTCTCGGCGGCGGGGCGGTTGTAGGGGAGTCGGCCGAGTACGGCGGCCATGCCGCAGGTGTTCGTGACGGCGGAGAAGACCAGGCCGGAGCCGATCGCCGCGGACAGCAGGCGGGCCCCCGGCGCACGGCGGCCGGCGAGCAGGCCGAGCACCACGAGGGAGCCGGCCGCGAAGCGGACCTGGCGCTCCATCGGCCACACCGGGCGGGCGCCGTCCGGGGCGTCCAGGGCGTGGCCCTCGGCGGCCCAGGCCGAGGTGCCGCCGCTCAGGTGCGCGGCCTCGATGCCGGCGGCGGCCAGTTCGGTGCGGGCCCGCTCGGAGCGGGCACCGGAGGCGCAGACGATCAACAGTTCGGGGTGCGCCGCCCGCTTGAGCACCGGCACCGCCTCGCGCAGCCGGTCCAGCGGGACGTTGTACGCGCCGGGGATGTGGCCCGTGGCGAACTCGCCGGGGGTGCGCACGTCGAGCACGGTGAACTCGGTCAACCGGGCGCGGACCTGCGCGGGAGCGAGGGCGGTCATGGTGATCGGCCTTTCGACGGCCCGCCCGCTGCCGGGCCGGGGGGCCGCGCCGGTGCGTGGCGCGCCCCCCCGGACTCGACACCGGATGGGGATATGAGGAGGACTACCTTCCGGTAACGGTGGGATCGAGCAGCGTGTTCCGGTTCGGCGGCGTATTTCGGGTCGGAGCGGGACGCCCGACCCGCTCCAGGGGTTCGGTACTCCCGACGCGGTCCGCCGGTGCCGCCCGCTCCAGAAATTCGGCGACCAGGGGAGCGACCTGGTCCAGTTCGAGCAGGAAGCCGTCGTGGCCGTACGCGGAGCGCACCACGCGCAGGGGGCCCGCGGTCGGGATGGCCTCGGCGAGGGTCCGCTGCTGGCTCGGCGGGTACAGGCGGTCGCTGTCGACGGCCGCGACCACCGTCGGCGCGGTGATCCGGGCCAGCGCCGCCGCCACGCCGCCCCGGCCCCGGCCCACGTCGTGGCTGTTCATCGCCTCGGTCAGGGCCACGTAGCTGCCCGCGTCGAAGCGTGCGGTCAGCTTGGCCGCGTGGTGGTCCAGGTAGGACTCGACGGCGTAGCGGCCGTTCGGGCCCTCGCCCGGCTGGCGTTCCCGGCCGAAGCGGGCGGCCAGCTCGGGCTCGCTGCGGTAGGTGATGTGCGCGATGCGGCGGGCCAGGCCGAGCCCCCGCCAGGGCCCGGCCGAGGCCGGCCGGTCGTGGTAGTCGCCGCCGGCCCACCCCGGATCGGCCCGGATCGCGTGCAACTGCGTCGAGCACCACGCGATCTGCTCGGCGCCGGCCGCCGCCGTGGTGGCGATCAGGAACAGCACGCCGACCCGCTCCGGATGGGTCACCGCCCACTCCACCGCCCGCATCCCGCCCATCGACCCGCCCACCACGGCCGCCCACCGCTCGATGCCCCACACGTCGGCGGCGGCCACCTCCGCGGCCACCTGGTCGCGAATGGTCAACCGGGGAAAACGACTTCCCCAGGCCCGGCCGCCCGGACCGGGCGAGGCGGGGCCGGTGCTGCCCCGGCAACCGCCGAGCGCGTTCGGCGCGACCACGAACCAGCGGTCGGTGTCCAGCGCCCGACCCGGGCCGATCAGGCCGTCCCACCACCCGGGGGTGGGAAAGCCGGGACCGGCCGGACCGGCGACGTGGCTGTCCCCGGTCAGCGCGTGCAGGACCAGCACCGCGTTCGAGCGGTCCGGGGCGAGCCGACCCCACGTCTCGTAGCCGATCCGGACCTCGGGCAGCACCTCCCCGGACTCGGTCCACAGCGGTGCGGGCAGGGTCAGCGAACGAGGCCCCGCCGGGGCGGGTGTGGGGGGTGTGGCGTGCGACATGGCGAGCGTTCCGTCCGAAGTTCCCGGCTTTCCCGGCTAGTTCGACTGCGCGGCGGCGCGGAATCCGGCCACCAGGTCGGCGCGCAGGTCGGCCAGGCCCTCGATGCCGACGGAGAGCCGGACCAGGCCGGGGGTCACGCCCGTGGCCAGCCGCTCCGCGTCGGTGAGCTGGGCGTGCGTGGTACTGGCGGGGTGGATCACCAGGCTGCGCACGTCGCCGATGTTGGCCAGGTGGCTGAACAGGGACAGCCCGTTCACGAACCGGCGGCCCGCCTCGACCCCGCCCTTCAACTCGAACGCCACGATGGCCCCGGCACCGCGCGGCAGATAGCGCTTGCCGGCGGTGTACCACCGGCTGCTCGGCAGACCCGCGTAGTGCACGGTCTCCACCTCCTCCCGGCTCTGCAACCACGCGGCCAGCGCACTCGCGTTCGCCACGTGCCGCTCGACCCGCAGCGACAACGTCTCCAGGCCCTGGAGGATCAGGAAGCTGGTCAGCGGCGCGATCGAGGCGCCCACGTCGCGCAGCAGTTGTACGCGCAACTTCGCCGCGTACGCGCCCGGGCCCAGATCCGGCCAGTAGCGCAGCCCGTTGTAGCTCGCGTCGGGCTCGGCGAAGCCGGGGAATCGTTCGGCGTGCGCGCCGAAGTCGAAGGTGCCGCCGTCCACCACGATCCCGCCGATCGCGGTGCCGTGCCCGCCCAGGAACTTGGTCGCCGAGTGCACGACCACGTCCGCGCCGTGCTCGATCGGCCGCAGCAGATAGGGCGTGGGCACCGTGTTGTCCACGACCAGCGGTACACCCGTGGCGTGCGCGACATCGGCGACCGCCGCCACGTCCAGCACGTTGGCGCGCGGATTGCCCAGCGTCTCGGCGAACAGCAACTTCGTTTGCGGCCGGATCGCGGCGCGCCAGGCGTCGAGGTCGTCCGGGTCGTCGACGAAGGTGACCTCGACGCCGAGCTTCGGCAGTGTCCAGTGGAACAGGTTGTACGTGCCGCCGTAGAGCGACGCGCTGGAGACGATGTGGTCGCCCGCCGCCGCGAGGTTGAGCACCGCCAGCGTGGTCGCCGCCTGCCCGGAGGCCGTCGCGACCGCCGCCACGCCGCCTTCGAGAGCGGCCACGCGCCGCTCCAGCGCGTCGGTGGTGGGGTTGTGGATCCGGGTGTAGATGTGGCCTTCCTCGGACAGGTCGAACAGTCCGGCCGCGTGGTCGGTGTCCCGGAAGACGAACGAGGTGGTCTGGTAGATCGGCACCGCGCGGGCCCCGGTGGTCGGATCGGGCTCGGTGCCGGCGTGGACCTGCCGGGTCTCGAAGGACCACGACGCGGGATCGTCGGGACGTACGGGGCCGTCGGTGCCCACGGGTTCGGCTTCGACGACGGGCGGCGTGTCGGTGGCTTCGAGGGTCATCTGGAAACTCCTTGCGGGGTACGGGTATCGGCGGTGGGCGCGGGCAACGGCGGGTGCGGCCCGACCGATTGCGGGTACGCGGGACCACACCCCCCGGGGTGCGGCGAACGGGCGTACCGCACCGACCGCACGGCACGCGGCGAAGTGGCCGCGAGACGGGCGTGGTTCGGCCACCCGAAGGCCCGGGCCGAAAGGCGCCCGGACACGGGGGAGCGGAATGCGGGAAGCGGGAAAACGTGGGACGCGGCGGAGCCTGCGGGTCAGCGCCCGGGCTCACACACCGCGCGAACCACCGGGACCGGAACGGTCACCGTGGTTCAGCGGGACATACGACAGGCCATGCTGGTCACGCGCACGAGATCCACGTGGCGGCGACTGACGAGCATGGGGCAGGACATGGCCGCGAGTGTAGGCGGCCCGAGGCGGTTTGCGCCACGGGGTACCGCCCGACGCCTGCCGACGGCCGGTCCCGGACCCGCGCATCGGCCGCCGACCGGCGCGATGTCCGACCCGTACCCTTACGCGTCGTCGACCGGATGTGACGGAAAGTCCGCTGGACCAACACGCCTTCCTCGTGCTTACATCACGGCCATGTCTCCGCGTCAGGTCGCTTCCGCGCTGCTCGACCCCTTCTGGGCGGGTCGACGAGCCGACCACTTCGACCAGATCTGTCGCTGACCCCTGCGCTCGTGCGGTGCGCTTTCGCGCCGCCGAGCAGGTGTGTGCCCGCCCCCGCGTGACCGATGCCGGTCCGCCGCGCGCCGGCCCGCCCGCCTTCCGCGTCGCCGCCCTCCGGGCCGGCGCGCCATTCGTACCCGATCTCGCCCCACCCGCCACGGGTCCGCCGTGCCGCGTTCGGCCCCGCCCCGGGCCGGCGTCCGGCCCGGCGTGCCCGAGGCTGTACCGAGGACCCCAGTCATGGCAACCAGCGCACCGCCCACCACCCTGCCCGTGATCGACATCTCCCGATTCCGCGACCCCGCCGCGGACCCGGCCGCGTTCCTGGCCGAACTCCGCTATGCCGCACGGGAGATCGGCTTCTTCTATGTGATCGGCCACGGCGTCGACCCGGAGCTGCGCGCCCGCGCCCTGGCGGTCTCGAAGCGTTTCTTCGCCCTACCCGAGGCGGACCGGCTCGCGGTGGAGAACATCAACTCGCCGCAGTTTCGCGGATACACCCGCACCGGCACCGAGTACACCGAGGGCGGCCCGGACTGGCGCGAACAACTGGACATCGGCCCCGAGCGGGCGGCGCTCGACCTCGGCCCGGACGATCCCGCCTACCTGCGGCTGATCGGCCCCAACCAGTGGCCGGCCGCGCTGCCCGAACTGCGCGAGACCGTACTCGCCTGGCAGGCCGAGGCGTTGCGGGTCAGCCGCGAGGTGCTGCGGGCGCTGGCCGCAGCGCTCGGCCAGGACAGCGGCTACTTCGACGAGTGGTTCGACGAGGAGGCCGCGGTCCACGTCAAGGTGGTGCACTATCCGGGGCGGCCCAGCGCCGACGTCGACCAGGGGGTGGGCGCGCACAAGGACTACGGCTACCTCGCGCTGCTCCAGCAGGACGAGATCGGCGGCCTCCAGGTGCAGGCCCGGGACGGCTCCTGGATCGACGCGACGCCGCTGCCGGACGCGTTCGTGTTCAACATCGGCGAGATGTTGGAGATCGCCACGCGCGGCTACCTGCGGGCCACCCGGCACCGGGTGGTCGCCCCGCAACCGGGCGTCGACCGCTACTCGTTGCCGTTCTTCCTCGGCCCGCGCCTGGACGCCGTGGTCGAACCGCTCGACCTGCCCGCCGAGTTGGCCGCCGAGGCCGACGGGGTCACCGAGGATCCGGACAATCCGCTCAAGCCCGCCTATGGGGAGAACGCGCTGATCGGATGGCTGCGGTCGCATCCGCGCGTGGTCGAGCGCTGGTGGTCGGATCTGCTCCCGGACGCCACCGAACCACCCGACCCCCGACCGGCCTTCGAGACCCTCCAGGTGCACGCCGGGGCCCGCCCCGATCCGGCCACCGGCGCCCGCGCCATGCCGATCTACCTGACCAGCAGCTACGTCTTCCGCGACGCGGCGCACGCGGCCGACACGTTCGCGCTCACCGACCTGGAGACGCACGCGTACACCCGGTTGTCCAACCCCACCACCGCCGTGGTGGAGGAGCGCATAGCCGCCCTGGAAGGCGGCACCGCGGCGGTGGCCGTGGGCAGCGGCCAGGCCGCCACCACCCTCGCGCTGCTCAACCTGGCCCGCGCCGGCGACCACCTCGTCGCGGCCGCGTCCCTGTACGGCGGCACCCGCACCCTGCTCGAACACACCTTCGCCGACCTGGGCATCGAGGTGACCTTCGTCGACGACCCGGACGATCTCGACGCCTGGCGCGCCGCGATCCGACCGGCCACGAAGGCGCTGTTCGGGGAGAGTGTCGGCAACCCGCGCGGCAACGTGCTCGATCTGGCCGCCGTCGCGGAGATCGCGCACACCGCGGGTGTCCCGTTCGTGGTCGACAACACGGTGCCCACGCCCTACCTGCTTCGCCCGATCGAGCACGGCGCCGACATCGTGGTGCACTCCACCACCAAGTTCCTCGGCGGACACGGCACCGCGATCGGCGGGATCGTGGTCGACGGCGGCACCTTCGACTTCGGCGCGCACGCCGACCGCTACCCGGGCCTGGTCGCGCCCGACCCGACCTATCAGGGCCTCTCCTTCTGGGAGAGGTTCGGCCCGGACCGCATCGCCTACGCGCTGCGCCTGCGGGTACGGCTGTTGCGCGACCTCGGCCCGGCGGTGTCGCCGCTGAACAGCTTCCTGCTGCTCCAGGGCATCGAGACGTTGTCGCTGCGCCTGGACCGGCACACCGCCAACGCCGAGCGGGTGGCGGCCTGGCTCGCCGCGCGGCCCGAGGTGCTGCGGGTGGATCACCCGAGCCTGCCCACCAGCCCGTGGCACGCCGCGGCTCGGCGCTATCTGCCGCGCGGCGCGGGGGCGGTGCTGTCGGTGGACCTGGCCGGCGGCCTGCCGGCCGGGCGGCGCTTCGTCGAGGGACTGCGGCTGTTCAGCCACCTGGCCAACATCGGCGACGCGCGCAGCCTGGCGATCCACCCCGCGTCCACCACCCACGCACAACTGGACCCCGAGCAGCGGCTGCACGCGGGGGTCACCCCCGGCCTGGTCCGGTTGTCCGTCGGCCTGGAGGGTATCGACGACCTGCTCGCCGACTTGGAAGGCGGGTTGGTGGCCGCAGCCGCCGGTACCGACATCTTCGCGGAGGGCACCCGATGACCACCCGTCAGGCCGTGCACCAGAGCCGGATCCGCGGTGCCCGCGGCGAGTTCCACCTGCGCGTGTGGCCCGTCGTGGGCGAACCCGTCGCGGTCGTGCTCTTCCTGCACGGACTCGGCGAACACGCGGGCCTGCACGAGCCGTTGGCGCATCGGCTCAACGCTGACGGGATCGAGGTGTGGGCCCCCGACCAGATCGGCCACGGCCTCAGCGACGGCACCCGGGTCCTGGTGGAGAGCCTGGACGCGCTCGCCGACGACGCCGAACTGGTCCTGGCGCGGATCACGGCGGGCCGCCCCGGCGTACCGCTGATCCTGGCCGGCCACTCGCTCGGCTCGGCCGTCACCCTGCTGCTCGCGGGCGAGCGGGTCGCCGCCGCGTCCGCCCGCGCGCTGGTGCTGGCCGGCGCCGGGACCGGCTTGTCGGCGGGCGAGAGCGGCCTGCGCGCGCTGCTCGCCGAACACGACATCGACCCGATGTCGCTGCGCAAGGACCCGAGCGAGCTGTGCGGAAACGCCGAGTACGCCGAACGGTTGCGCAACGACCCGCTGGTCTGGTCCGGCGGCTTGCGCCCCGAGACGCTGGACGCACTGGAAGCCGGCGGCGAGCGGATCGCCGCACTGATCGCCGGCGGTACGATCACCCGTCCGGTGCTCTTCGTCCACGGCGAGGCCGACGACCTCGCGCCCGCGAGCGCGGTCCGGGCCGCCGCCGAGACGCTGCCCGACGCCCGGGCCCGGATCTTCCCCGGCGACCTGCACAACGTGCTCGCCGAACGCGACAGCGCTCAAGTACACGACGAGATCGCCGAGTTCGTGTTGGCCGCCGCCCGCGGCTGAGCCCCCGGTCCGACCGCGAGGGCCGCACGGCCCTGCCATGCAACCCCGCGCGGTCCCGTCACGTCACGTCACCCCGCACCACCCCACCCGCAAGGAGATCGATCCACCATGCGCCGCTCCGCGCTCCGCATCGCCGCCGTCCTCGCCCTGGCCGGACCGGTCCTCGCCGCGTGCGGCTCCGGCGGCACCCCGAACCCCGCCGCCAACGGCGCCAACACCCAGGCCCCGGCCCCCGCGGACAGTGCGCTCGACCCGAACGCCACGGCCCGGGTGCGGCTGGTCCTGGAACCCACCAGCCTCAACCTGACCACCACCGCCGGCGTCGCGCTGGAACAGGTCCTGCTCGACAACGTCTACCAGGGCCTGCTCGGGGTCGACACCAACGCCGACAACAAGATCGTGCCCGCCCTGGCCTCCGGCTTCGAGACGTCCCCCGACGGCCTCACCTACACCTTCCACCTCGCCCCCGACGCCGCCTTCCACGACGGCTCGCCCGTCACCGCCGAGGACGCCGTCTGGTCGCTCCAACAGGTGCTCGCGCCCGGCTCCAAGCAGCCGAACGCCAAGACCCTGGCCACGATCGCGGGCGTCGCCGCACCGGACCCGGCCACCGTGGTGATCACCCTCAAGCAGCGCGACACCAACCTCACCTGGGCGCTGACCCAGCGTCAGGGCGTGATCTACAAGAAGGGCACCGATTTCGCCAAGCTGGACACCACCGAGAACGGCACCGGCCCGTTCAAGCTGGACGGCTGGCAACGCGGCTCGGCGATCACCCTCGTGCGCAACGACGCGTACAAGGGCGCCAAGGCGAAGGTGGCCAAGGTCGTGCTCAGCTACATCCCCGACCGCAACGCCGCGAACAACGCGCAGGCCACCGGCCAGACCGACATCGAGACCGCCGCCGAGGCCACGCTGCTCCAACCCTTCACCGGCAATGACAAGTTCACCGTGCTGCGCGGCACCACCACCGACAAGTACACGCTGGCGATCAACAACGCCAAGGCGCCGCTGAACAACCCGGCCGTGCGGCACGCCATCCGGCGCGCGATCGACAAGGACGCGCTGATCAAGTCCCTCGGCGGGGCGGGAGTTCGGCTCGGCGGCCCGATACCCACCTCCGACCCCGGCTACCAGGACCTGACCACGATCGACCCGCACGACGCGGCGGCGGCGAAGAAGGCACTCGCCGACGCCGGGGTCACCGATCTCAAGCTCACCCTGAAGATCCCCAACATCTACCCGGCCGCGATCGGTGACGTCCTGGTCTCCAACCTCAAGGACGCCGGCATCGAACTCACGGTCAAGCAGCAGGAGTTCACCGCCTGGCTGAGCGAGGTCTACACCGCGAGGGACTACGACCTGAGCCTGGTCAACCATGCCGAGCCGCACGACATCGGCAACTTCGCCACCCCCGGCTACTACTTCGGCTACGACAACGCGCAGGTGCGCGACTGGTACGCGCAGGCCGTGGCCGCGCCCGACGAGCGCACCCGCACCGACCTGCTCGCCCGGGTCGGCCGCCAGGTCGCCGAGGACGCCGGCGCCGACTGGCTGTACCAGGCCCAGACACTGACCGTGGTGCGCAAGGGCGTCAGCGGCGCACCCCAGCACCACACCAGCAGCCGACTCAACCTCGCCACGATCGGGATCGGCAAGTGACCTCGCGTCGGGGGCCGTCACACGAGCGATCGTCGCGGCACGGGCCGGATCGGGGACCGGCATGACCGTGTTCGTGGTGCGCCGGCTCGGACTGCTCGCGCTGTCCCTGCTCGGCGCGAGCATCCTGACCTTCGCCCTGCTGCGACTGCTCCCCGGTGATGCCGCCGCCTCTGTCGGCGGCATCACCGCCGACAAGGCGCAACTCAGGTCCATCCGGCACGACTTGGGCCTGGATCGACCGCTGATCGTGCAGTACTGGACCTGGCTGACCGAGGTGCCCACCGGCGACCTCGGCCACTCGCAGCTCAACGGCTCCTCGGTGACCGGCGAACTCGGCGAGAAACTACGGGTCACCGGCCCGCTCGTGCTCGGCGCGCTGGTCCTGGCGCTCGCCTTCGCGGTGCCGCTGGGGATGCTCGCGGCGGTGCGCCGCGAGCGGCGCGACGGTACCGCGATCAGCGTGGCGAGCCAGCTCGGGATCGCGCTGCCCACGTTGTGGGTGGGCCTGTTGCTGATCCTGCTGTTCGCCGTGCAGACCCCGCTGCTGCCCGCCCAGGGCTTCCCCGTGGACGGCTGGGCGAATCCCGGCGAGGCGAGCCGCAGTCTGGCGTTGCCGACGCTGACCCTCGCCCTGTCCGAGGGCGCGGTGCTGCTGCGCTTCGTCCGCTCCGCGACGCTCGACGTGCTGCACCGGGACTACCTGCGTACCGCGCGCGCCGCCGGACGCACCCGCACCGGCGCGCTGCTTCGGCACGGGCTGCGCAACGCGGCCGGGCCGGTGTTGTCCATGCTCGGCGTACAGGTCGCCTCCCTCCTGGTCGGCGCGATCGTGGTGGAGAAGGTGTTCACCCTCCCCGGCGTCGGCTCGATGCTGGTCGCCGACGTGGGCAACCGGGACCTGGTCAAGGTGCAGGGCGAGGTGATGCTCCTGGTGGCGATCGTGCTGTTCGTCGGCTTCCTGGTGGACATCGCCCAGCGGCTGATCGACCCGCGCCTGGCGGACGTTCGGGTCCGGGAGGTGTCCGGATGAGGGCGCGCATCGCCGTCGGCGCAACGTTGCGCGCGCTGCGGCGCGACCGCAACGGCCTGATCGGCGGCACGCTGATCGCGATCCCGGTCGGCGCGGTGCTGCTGTCGCTGGTGTGGACCCCGTACGACCCGACCGCCGTCGACCCGAACTCGCCCTGGCTGCTCCCGTTTTCGCACGGGCACGTGCTCGGGACCGACATGCTCGGGCGGGACCAGTTCAGCCTGATCCTGGCCGGCTCCCGGGAGACGCTGGTGATCGCGCTCGTCTCGGCGGCGATCGCCGCCGCGCTCGGTGTGCCACTGGCGTTGGCGGCGGCGCTCGGGCCGCGCCGGTTCGCGGCCGGGGTGGTGCAACTGGTCGACGTGGCCATCGCGTTCCCGGCGCTGCTCACCGCGATGATCCTGGCCGCCGTGTTCGGCGGATCGGTGTGGACCGCCGCGAGCGCGATCGGCGTCGCGTTCGGGGTACACCTGGCCAGGATCGCCCGGGCCGAGATCGAGCGGGTGGCCGGCACCGACTACGTCCTGGCCGCCGCCGCGAGCGGATCCAGCACGTGGCGCACCATCCGGCGGCACATCCTGCCGAACATCGCGCCGACCCTGCTCGTCCAGCTCTCGCTGGTGATGGCGGTGGCCTCGCTGACCGAGGCCGCGCTGTCCTACCTCGGCTACGGCAGCCCCGCGCCCGCGGTG
This sequence comes from Embleya australiensis, assembly GCF_051903075.1. Lineage (NCBI taxonomy): Bacteria > Bacillati > Actinomycetota > Actinomycetes > Kitasatosporales > Streptomycetaceae > Embleya > Embleya australiensis. Next base: position 1,172,750 of record NZ_CP182422.1, on the reverse strand, counting down.
TCCTGGGGCCGGATCCTGCACGACCAGCAGCCCTACATCTCGGCCCGGCCGCTGCTCGTGGTCTGGCCCGGACTGGCCGTCGCGCTGACCGTGTTGGGCTTCAACCTGCTCGGCGACGCGCTGCGGGACGCGACCGATCCGCGCCTGCGGCACGGGGGATCGGGGCCGGTCGCCAAGGACGAGGGCGAGCGCGCGGTGCGGGCGATGCGTACGCCCACCGAGGTCGACGGCGCGCTCCTGGAGATCACCGACCTCACCATCCGGATCGCCGGCCGCACCGTGGTGGACGGCGTCGACCTGACCCTCGCGCCCGGCGAACGGCTCGGCCTGATCGGCGAGTCCGGCTCCGGCAAGTCGCTCACCGCGCTGGCCGTGCTCGGCCTGCTGCCCGAGGGCGCCGAGGTCACCGGCAGCATCCGGCTCGACGGGGTCGAACTGCTCGGCCGCTCCGAGCGCGAACTCGCCCGCATCCGGGGCGATCGGGTCGCCATGGTCTTTCAGGAACCGCTCACCGCGCTCGACCCGACCATGCGCATCGGCCGGCAGATCGCCGAACCGCTGCGCCTGCACCGGGGCATGACCCGCCGTCGGGCCGACGAGGCGGCGATCGAGCTGGCCGCGCGGGTGGGCCTGCCGGATCCGGCCGATCTGGTCCGGGCCCGGCCGCACCAGCTCTCCGGAGGGCAGCGCCAGCGGGTGGGCATCGCGATCGCCCTGGCCTGCCGACCGGCGCTGCTGATCGCGGACGAGCCGACCACCGCGCTGGACGTGACCGTGCAGCGGGACATCCTCGCGCTGCTCGACGAGCAGGCCCGGGAGCAGGGCACCGCGCTGCTGTTCATCACGCACGACCTCGCGGTGGTGTCCTCGGTGAGCGATCGCATCGCGGTGCTGCGCGGCGGGCGCACGGTCGAGCAGGGGCCGCTGGAGACGATCCTGCACGACCCGCGCGCGCCCTACACGCGCGCACTCCTCGCCGCCGCGCGGGCGACGGCGTTCGTCCCGATCGAGGCGCCGACCGAGATCCCCACCGACTCCGTGGAGGCCGCGTCGTGACCGCGCCCGCCGTACTGCTGCGCGCCGAGGGGCTGACCCGGACCTATCGGCTGTCGCGTCGTTCGTTGTGGGCCCCACCCGGGCGGCGGTACGCGCTGCGCGGGGTGGATCTGGCACTGGCCGAGGGCGGCGCGCTCGGCGTGGTCGGCGAGTCCGGCGCGGGCAAATCCACCCTGATCCGGCTGCTGCTCGGCTTGGACCGGGCCGACGGCGGCACGGTCCGCTACCGCGACCGAGAGGTCCGTCCCGGGCCCGCCCGCACCCTGGCCTGGTTCCGGCGCGAGGTGCAGATCGTGCTCCAGGACCCGATGAGCTCCCTCGACCCCCGCGCGCGCGTGCGCGACATCGTGGCCGAACCGCTCGAATGCCTGGGCGTCGCCGGCGACCACGACGCGCGGGTGGACGAGGTGCTGGCCGCCGTCGGCCTCGACCCCGACACCCGCCACCGCTACCCGCACGAGTTCTCCGGCGGCCAACGGCAGCGGGTCGCCATCGCCCGAGCCCTCGCCCCCGACCCGCGCGTACTGGTCGCCGACGAGCCGGTCAGCGCGCTCGACGTGTCCGTCCGGGCGCAGATCCTCGACCTGCTCGGCGACCTCAGGACCCGGCTCGGCCTGTCCCTCGTGCTGGTCTCGCACGACCTCGGCGTGGTGCAATACCTGTGCGACGAGGTCCTGGTCCTGAAGGCGGGCGAAGCCGTCGAGGCCGGCCCGACGGCGCGGGTCCTGGGCAGCCCCAGCCACCCGTACACCCGCGACCTGCTCGCGGCGATCCCCACGCTGCCCGCGCCGAGGGAGTCGGCCGTGTAGCGCGCGCGACGGGCGGGTAGCAGCGCTGATCCGGGTCGGCACGGCCCGGGTGCGCCCACCCCGGAGGGACCATGTCGATCGAGCCCGCCGCCGACGAAGTCGAACTGCGGGTCAACGGGGACCCGCGCCGGATCCGCGTCGACCCGCGCGTCACCCTGCTGGACGCGCTGCGCGACGAGTTCGGGCTGACCGGCCCGAAGAAGGGCTGCGACCTCGGCCAGTGCGGCAGTTGTACCGTGCTGCTCGACGGACGCCGGATCACCTCGTGCCTGACCTTCGCGGTGATGCACGACGGCCGCGAGGTGACCACGATCGAGGGCCTGGGCGGGGATCCCGAAGGGGAGTTGCACCCCGTACAGCGGGCGTTCGTCGACCACGACGCGTTCCAGTGCGGCTTCTGCACCCCCGGGCAGATCATGGCCGCGGTCGCGCTGCTCGCCGAGGGCCACGCCGGGGACGACGACGAGATCCGCGAATGGATGAGCGGCAACCTGTGCCGGTGCGCCGCGTACCCGAACATCGTCACGGCGATCGCCGCCGCGGCCGGGCGGTGACCGCCATGCGTCCCTTCACCTACACCCGTCCGGACGAACCCGCGCACGCCTGGGCCGAGCTGGGCCCGGACGCGATGTACATCGCCGGCGGCACCAACCTCGTCGACCTGATGAAGTGCGGCGTGGCCGACCCCGCGCGGCTGGTCGACATCGGCGGGCTGCCGCTCGGCGGGATCGGGCCGGACGGCGACACGCTCCGGATCGGCGCCCTCGTCCGCAACAGCGACCTGGCCGCGCACCCGGTGGTGGCCGAGCGTCTGCCCGTGCTCGCCCAGGCCCTGCTCGCCGGCGCTTCGCCGCAACTGCGCAACCTCGCCACGCTCGGCGGCAACCTGATGCAGCGCACCCGGTGCGGCTACTTCCGCGACCCGTCGATGCCGTGCAACAAGCGGCTGCCGGAGAGCGGCTGCGCGGCGCTGGACGGCGACCACCGCGGCCATGCGGTGCTCGGGACGAGCGAGCGGTGCATCGCCACCCACCCGTCCGACCTCGCGGTGGCGCTGCTCGCGCTGGGCGCCCGGGTGCGGATCGACGGACCCGGCGGTCCGCGCGTGGAGCCGATCGACACCTTCCACCTGCCGCCGGGGGAGACCCCCGAGCGGGAGACCACTCTCGCGCACGGCGAGTTGATCACCGGGGTCGAGGTGCCGCTGACGGCACTGGGTGCCCATTCGTACTACCTCAAGGTGCGCGAGCGGGCCTCGTTCGCGTTCGCGATGTGCTCGGTGGCGGTCGCCCTGGACGTCCGCGAGGACACGGTTCACGATGCCCGGATCGTGCTCGGCGGCGTGGCGACCACGCCGTGGCGGGCGGGCGCGGCCGAGACGGTGCTGATCGGCGCCCCGCCGAGCACCGCCGCGTTCGCCCGCGCGGGGGAGGCGGCCACCGAGGGTGCCCGGCCGCTGCGGGACAACGCGTACAAGGTCGAACTCATCCGTCGCGTCGTCGCCCGGGCGCTGACCACGCTGACTACCGTGGAAGGGGACCGCGGATGAGCCCGGAGCAGCCGTGGATCGGCCGACCCCAGACGCGGGTCGACGGTCCGGTCAAGGTCACCGGTACCGCGATGTACACCGGCGACGTGGCCCTGCCCGATCTGGCCCATGCCGTGCTCCTGCAGAGCACCATCGCCAAGGGCCGCATCCTCGACATGGACGTCGCCGCCGCCGAGCGCGCGCCGGGTGTGCTGGCCGTGTGCGCCTCCGACGGCTCGCTGGGCATCCGCCCGGTGGCGTCCTACTACTCGGCGGACAACGGGCCGATGGGCGACGGCCGGACACCGCTGTCCGACGCGGTGATCCACCACCACGGGCAGCATGTCGCGATGGTGATCGCGGAGTCCCGGGAGCAGGCGTGGGCCGGCGCCGAGCTGATCAGGGTGCGCTATCGCGAACAGGCCCCGCTGGCGCGGATCGAGGACGCCATCCCGCAGACCCCGCCGGGCCGCGAGGACGTGGTCCGGGGCGACCTGACCACGGGCCTGGCGGTGGCCGACGCGACGATCGAGGCGTACTACGAGACACCGCCGCAGCACATGAACGCGATGGAGCCGTGCACCACCACCGCGCGTTGGACGGGCAATCGGCTCACCGTTCACGACTCGACGCAGTACGTCTTCGGGGTGCGCGCGGCGCTGGCCGAGGCATTCGGGCTGCGGCCCGAGGACGTGCGGGTGTTGTCCGGGTTCGTCGGCGGCGGCTTCGGCAGCAAGGGCACGGTGTGGCCGCACGTACTGCTCGCCGCGGCGGCGGCGCGACTGGTCGGCCGACCGGTGCGCCTCGCGCTCACCCGGCCGCAGATGTTCACCTCCTGCGGCGTGCGCCCGGCCACCCGGCAGCGGGTGGTGCTCGGCGCGCGGCGGGACGGCCGGTTGACCGCGATCGCCCACGACGGCACCACGGCGACGTCCTTCGGGGAGAACGTGGTGGAGAACACCGGCGCGACGACCGCGATGTTGTACGCCTGCCCGAATGTGACGATCCGTCAGCGCATTGCGCGGCTCGACATGCAGCCGCCGACCTTCCAGCGGGCGCCGGGCCGGGCCCCGGGATCGTTCGCGCTGGAGTCGGCCCTGGACGAGCTGGCCCACGAACTGGGCGTCGACCCGGTGGAGTTGCGTCTGCGCAACCACGCCGACACCGATCCCTCGTCGGGCCGGCCGTGGTCGGGCAAACACCTGCGCGAGTGTTACCGCCTGGGCGCCGAGCGGTTCGGCTGGGATCCGAACGACCGCACGCCGGGCACCCGTCGCGACGGCGACGTGCTGATCGGCAGCGGGATGGCGAGCGCGACGCACGAGATGGACCCGGGACCGGCCGCGGCCTACGCCGAACTGCGGGTCGACGGCACCGCCGTGGTGGGCGTCGCCTCGCACGAGATCGGCACCGGGACGTACACCGTCTTCGCGCAGATCGCCGCCGACGTGCTGGGTGTCGGGCCGGAGCGTATCTTCGTCCGGCTCGGCGACACCGAACTGCCCGAGGCGCCGCCCTCGATCGGCTCGCAGACCGTGGCCTACGTCGGCCCGGCGATCCGGCGGGCCTGCGAGGCGGTGCGCGACGACCTGCTGGCCGCCGCCCTGGACGATCCGGAATCGCCGCTGTACCGGCGGGAGATCGGCACGATCGACTTCGGCCCCGACACGTTCGTGGGCGAGCTGTCCCGGATCGGCTCGCCGTCGATCTCGGCGATCGGCCACGCCCATCCGGACGCCGGATCGCCTTACGCCGTGCACTCGTTCGGCGCCCACTTCGCCGAGGTCGCGGTGGACGTGGCGACCGGGACGGTGCGGGTGCGGCGGATGGTCGGCGCGTTCGACATCGGCCGGGTGATCAATCCGCGCACGGCGCGCAGCCAGCTCATCGGCGGGATGACCTTCGGTCTGGCCCAGGCGTTGATGGAGGCGACCACGATCGACCCGCGCCGGGGGCACGTGGTCGAACCGCATCTGGCGGGTTATCACCTGCCGGCGAACGCCGATGTCGGCGCGCTCGACGTGCTGTTCACGGACATCCCGGACCCGCACATCGGCGACGTCGGCGCGCGGGGCGCGGGCGAGATCGGCGTGGTCGGCGCGGCGGCGGCGATCGCCAACGCGGTCTTCCACGCGACGGGGGTGCGGGTGCGCACGTTGCCGATCACGCCGGACCGGGTGGTGGTGGCCGGATCAGGGCTGGGGTGGGGGGACTTCGGCGAGTGACCGGTCGGCCGCCGGGAGGGTGAACACGATGCGGGTACCGGCCGTGTACTCGGGGTCCAACCCGATCGTGCCGCCGTGGAATTCGACGATCTTCTTGCACATCGCCAGCCCCATGCCATTGCCCGGATAGGCCTCGCGGGTGTGCAGGCGCTGGAAGATCACGAAGATCCGGTCGGCCTGGGCCGGATCGATGCCGATGCCGTCGTCGGTCACCGAGATCCGCCACATCCCGTCCACCGCCTCGGCCTCGACCGAGACCCGGACCGGCCGGTCCGGCTTGCGGAACTTCACCGCGTTGGCGATCAGGTTCTGCACGACCAGGGAGAGCTGGGAGCGGTCGCCGCGCACGGTGGGCAGCGGATCGTGCCGGACCTCGGCGCCCGCGTCGCGGATGGCCAGATCCAGATCGCCGACCACCGTCTCGTACACGGCGTTCAGGTCCACCGCCGCGTCGGTCGCCGGACCTCGGCCCACCCGGGAGAAGGCGAGCAGGTCGTCGATCAGGGTCTGCATCCGCACCGCGCCGTCCACCGCGAAGTCCAGATAGCGGTCGGCCCGCTCGTCGAGTTGCCCGTGGTACCGCTTGTCCAGGAGCCGGCAAAAGCTCGCGATCTTGCGCAGCGGCTCCTGGAGGTCGTGCGAGGCGACGTAGGCGAACTGCTCCAGGTCGGAGTTGGAGCGGCGCAGTTCGGTGGCCTGCTCGTCCAGACGGTGTCGGGCGTCGTGGGAGAACGCCAACTCGTCGGCGAGGCGGCGGCGCATCGCCTCCATCGCGTCGGCCAACGCGCGCAGGTCGGCGGGGCCGGTGGGGGTGATCTCATGCCGAAAGTCGCCCCCGGCCACCGCGTTGGCGTCCGCCACCAGTCGGCTCATCGGCCGGGTCACGCCGTGCCGCAACCCCGCGAACACCATGATCACACCGCCCACGACCACCAGGGCTATCCCGCTGAACACCCACGTGCGCAGGTCGCGGACGTCCTGGAGGTCGGCCCTGGCGCTGTCGCGCTGCCGCTGGAGGCGGTGCGACTGCTCGCGGGTGGCGGTGCGCAGCGCCGGGTAGGCGGACGTGTCGGCGACGGCCGCGCGCACCTCCGCCGGCGGCTCGCTCCCGGGCGGGACGGCCAACACGGGCCGGACCACCCGCTCCTGCCACGCCTGCGCCCGCTCCTGCACCACCCGCAGTTCGTTGCTCGCGGTCGGGTCGTCGCGCAACAACTCGCGCAGTACGGCCGCCTGTTCCTGCTCGGTGGCGCGGCCCGTCGCGTAGCCGTCCAAAAGCGAGGCGTCGCCGGTCCATACGTAGCCGCGCACCGCGGCGTCCTGGTCGGCGTACGCCGTCTCCAAGCGCACCGCTGCGATCAGCGCCGGCGAACTGTAATCCACCAGCCGTCCGTTCACCGAGGTGGAGTGGGTGAACACCCACGCGCCCAACGCGGCCAGCAGGGCCGATACGACCAGCGTCGTGGAGACTCCGACGAGCAGCCAACGTCTGGTGTCCCAGGTGTGCCGCCGCGTTCCGGTCCCCGGCGCCCCCGACCCGGCGCCGACCCCCTCGTGTCGCTCCACCACACCGTCCCCATCGTGCCCATCGCGCCGAGCCCGCCGGCGGCGGGCCGGACATCGTGCGAGGACCGATACTTGCCCGAAACGGCGATCTTTGCACCTGCCGAGCGGCGGCGGATCAGGCGCCGGTGGAGGACCCCGGCCGGGCGATCATCAAGACGGTCACGGTGGCCCAGAGCAGGTTGAACACACCCGTGAGCATGCCCAGGCGCACCGTGGCGCGGTGGAAGGGGGACATCGGATCGGGGGCCACGGCCGTGGCGGTGCCGGCCCCGCCGTCCGCCGTCCCGATGTCGGCCAGCAGCGCGCTCTGTCGGGGCAGCACCGCCAACCCGAGAACCGCGGCGGCGATCGCGGTCAACGCCATCGACACGATCAGCCACGCGTCGCCCACCACGTCCATCTGCAGGGCGACCCCCAACCCGAAGACCGGTACCACCACGCCGACGACCGCATAGACCCGACAGGTCCGATGCAGCGCGCGCACCACCGCCGGGGCCTGCTCGTCCTCCGGGTGGGCCCGCGCCTTCCGGGCGGCGGGCGGGAACATACTCGCGGCAACGGTCACCGGTCCGACCGCCAAAATCGCGGCAAGCACATGTACGGCAAGCAAAAACTTGGTCACCAGCCGAGGCTAAAACTCGCCCATGATCGGCACGAGTGGCAACAGTGCCACCCACCAACGGATTATCGCCAGGGGCTGCCGCGCCGCAGGCGGGGGTGCGGCCTCAGCCCGTCGCGCCCCACCTGCGCTGCTCGTCCTCGACGATCCGCCGTACCGTCGTCTCGTCCGACACGTCGACCGCGTCCGGACTGGCCTCCGCCAGGTCGCTGCGCCGCGCGTACGCGTCGAACAGCGCGGACTTCTCGGCCAGGATGTCGAGCATGCGCTGATCGACACTGTCCGGGGACAACAGGCGATGCACCTGGACCGCCCGGACCTGGCCCATCCGATTGACCCGCGCCTCGGCCTGCTGCTCCGTCGTGGGCTTGACCTGCGGTTCGCAGATCACCACGACCGAGGCCGCCTGCAGGTTCAGCCCGACTCCGCCGGCCTGGATCTGTGCGAGCAGCACCGCGTGGCCGGACACCGCGGAGAACTCGTCGACCATCTTCTGCCGGTGTGCCGCGGCCACCGCGCCGGTGATCGGTCCGAAGCAGCGTGGACCGTCGAGGGCGGCGCCCACCGTGGCCAGCACGTCCCGGAAGAAGGAGAACACCACCACCTTCAGGTCGATCTCGGCGGCTTCCGCGACCAGTTCGCGCAGCCGCTCCAGCTTGGCCGAGTCGTCGGCGCAGACGTACGCGGCCCGGCGCATCCGCATGAAGTTCCCGGCGGCCACCGCGTCGCGGTAGGCGTTTCGATCGGCGGCGCTGAACTCCTCCCACTCCTCGACACGCAACAGTTCGGGGAGTTCGGTGAGTACGTCCTCCTGGTTGCGCCGCAGGTACGCGGGCGCCACGGCCATGCGGAACGCGCGGGATCCCGCGAGCGCGTCCCGCCCATGGATCCCGGGGACCAGGTCGGGTTGCAACCGCTGGACGAGGGAACGGAATTCGGCGACCCGGTTCTCCATCGGGGTGCCGGTCAGGAACAGGACGTGCCCGGCGTGCTCGGTCCAGCCGGCCAGCGCCCGGGAGCGTCCGGTGTCGGGATTCTTCACATAGTGCGCCTCGTCCACCACGAGCATCCCCACGGCCGCTTCGGCGATGGGCGCGGGGAGCGTCTTGAGTCCGTCGAAGGTGGTGATCGCGACACCGCCGGACTCCTGCCAGTGACCGAACGCCTCCACCCGGGTCCGGCCGTGCACGACTATGGGACGGAGCCGGCTGTGCTTGCGCACCTCGCGTTCCCAGTTGATCAGCACGCTGCTCGGGCACACCACCAGGAAACGGTGGTGACCGCCGGCTGCGAGGTGGGCGAGTGCCGCGATCGCCTGGACGGTCTTGCCGAGCCCCATCTCGTCACCGAGGATCGACCGATGCTGCCTGAGCGCGAACCGAGCCCCGAAGGACTGGTATCCGCGCAGTGAGGCGAGCAGAAGGGACTCGTCCAGCGGTTGGGCGTTGACCCGTTCGGCGATCTCCGCGGGGATGAATCCCTCGGCCGCGTCCCGGTCCGGTACCCGGCCGGCGATCGTGTCGAGCAGGGCGTAGTAGTCCGCCGGGCGCTGCTCGAAGTCGCACCACGCCTCGAAGTCCGAACCGGGGACGCGCAACAGGTCGGTCGAGGCCTGGGCGAACAGCAGCGGCAGTTCGCGCTCGGCCGCGTCCGAGACCAGCGTGTGCAGTTCGGCGAGGGCCGCGGCGACCCGTTCCCGCTTGTCGGTTCGGGCGAACCACATTCGCAGCCGACTGCGGCCCGGGCCGGCGGCGGCGCGCGGGGCGACCAGGCGCCCGGTGAGGTCTTCGGCGATCGCCGCCGTCCTGCGGGCCTCCGGGCCGGCCGCGACCAGGGTGTACAGCGCCCGGACCAGCGCGGTGGTCTGCTCCGTGGGCCGGTCCGGGTCGATGCGGACCGTGACGGTGTCCTCGACCGCGCGGGCGATGCGCCGTGCGGCGCCGACGGCCTGGGCGGCGGTCTGCTCGCCGACGCCCGGCACCTGGCGCAGTCGGTACGGTGGCGCGTCGTACACGGCGCCGACCGTCGCAAATCCGGCCGCCTCCAGGGCGCCGAGGCGCAGTCGGCCGTCGGTGGCCTCGCGGAGCTGGTCGATCGGGATGCGGGCCAGCGCGGCGGCCACCAACTCGGCGCGAAGCGGGGACAACGCCGAGCGCACCGCGTCGAGCGCCCCGGCCTGGTCGGCGGTGACGGTTCGGGCGGCGGTGTACAACGCCTCCGCCGCGGCCAGCACTTCCCGCGCGCGTCTGCCGCCGGCCGGTGCGCCGGCTGCCGGTTCGGCCGATCCCATCGAGTGCTCCGCCCCATCGTGCTCGCCGCGACGGGGCATCCTCCCATGCCGCGCTCGAAATCCGGGGTTCGCGGACGTGGGGGCGGCCGGCGGGTGACAGTGGAGGGGCCGGGGTGCTTCGGGTGCTCCGGGTGCTCTGGGTGCTTCGTGTGCTTCGGGAGAGGGGTTGGTGGGTCGTGGCGAGCGGTGAAGGGGAGCGGGTGGAGGCGCCCTGGTGGAAGTCGGCGGTGGTCTATCAGATCTATCCGCGGAGTTTCGCGGACTCCGACGGGGACGGGATCGGGGATCTGGGCGGGATCCTGGCTCGGCTCGATCATCTGGTCGGGCTCGGGGTGGACGTCTTGTGGTTGTCGCCGGTGTATCCCTCGCCGCAGGACGACAACGGGTACGACATCAGCGACTACCAGGGCATCGAGCCGATGTTCGGTACGTTGGCCGACTTCGACCGGCTGACGGCGGCGGTACACGAGCGTGGGATGCGGCTGGTGATGGACCTCGTGGTCAACCACACCTCGGATGAGCACGCGTGGTTCCGGGAATCGCGCGAGGGGCCGAACAGCGCCAAACGGGAGTGGTATTGGTGGCGCTCGGGGCGGCCGGAGCGCGGGGTCGTGGGGGAGGAGGCGGCGGCGCCGAACAACTGGGGGTCGTTCTTCTCCGGGTCGGCGTGGCAGTACGACGACACGAGCGGGGAGTACTACCTCCATCTGTTCTCGCCGAAGCAGGCCGACCTGAACTGGGAGAACCCGGAGGTTCGCCAGGCGATCTACGCGATGATGCGCTGGTGGCTCGACCGCGGGGTGGACGGGTTCCGGATGGACGTGATCAACCTGATCTCGAAGCATCCGGACCTGCCGGACGGCGAGTTGACGGGCGACGGGCTGTACGGCGACGGGTCGCCGTACTACGTGTGCGGGCCCCGGGTGCACGAATACCTCGCGGAGATGCACCGTGAGGTATTCGCCGATCGGCCGGAACGGGTGCTCACCGTGGGCGAGATGCCGGGGGTGACGCTGGAGCACGCGCGGCTGTTCACCGACCCGGCGCGCCGCGAGGTGGACATGGTCTTCCAGTTCGAGCATGTGGGGCTGGACTTCGGGCGGCACAAGTTCGACGTGCGACCGCTGCGGCTGACCGCGCTCAAGGAGTCGTTGGGCCGCTGGCAGACGGGCCTGGCCGAGGTGGGCTGGAACAGCCTGTACTGGAACAACCACGACCAGCCCCGGGTGGTGTCCAGGTTCGGCGACGACGGGCCGCGATACCGGGTGCGTTCGGCGACGATGCTGGCCACCGTGCTGCACCTGCACCGGGGCACGCCCTACATCTACCAGGGCGAGGAACTGGGCATGACCAACGCGCCGTTCGCCTCAATCGAGGACGTGCGGGACATCGAGGCGCTGGGCCATTACCGGCAGGCGATCCGGGCCGGCGAGGACCCGGAGCGGGTGTTGGACGGACTGCGGGCGCGGGGGCGGGACAACGCGCGTACGCCGATGCAGTGGGACACGTCCGAACACGCCGGATTCACCACGGGCACACCGTGGTTGCCGGTCAACCCGAACCACACCACGATCAACGCGGCGGCGGCGCGGGCCGACCCGGAGTCGGTGTACCACCACTACCGGCGACTGATCGCCCTGCGGCACAGTGAACCGGCCGTCGTACACGGCGACTTCACGATGCTGTTGGCGGACGACGAGCTGCTGTACGCGTTCACCCGGTGCTACCGCGACACCACACTGCTGACGCTGGCCAACTTCACCGGCGAGCCGGTCGAGCTCCCGGCGGCGCTCGCGGCCGAGTGGGCAACGGCCCCGCTCGTCCTCGGCAACGTGGGCACGTCGATCGACCCGACGACGCTGCAACCGTGGGAGGCCCGCGTACAGCGAAAGGGGTAGTCGGGCGTGTGGGGGGATACTGGGGGTCTACCTAAGGAATCTCATGATTCGCAGGACCCGCATGACCCTCGGCATTCTCGGCTCCTCACTCAAGGAGAACGAGCACCGATTGCCGGTCCACCCGCTGCACGTCGAGCGGATCGCGCCGGACGTCCGCGAACACCTGTTCCTGGAGGAGGGCTACGGCGAGCGTTTCGGCGTAGCCGACGCGGAACTCGTGCGGCACGTGGCCGGCCTGCTTCCACGTAAACGCCTGCTCGCGGAGAGTGACGTGGTGCTGCTGCCGAAACCGACCCACGAGGACGTGGCCGCGATGCGCGACGGCCAGGTGCTGTGGGGCTGGCCGCACTGTGTGCAGGATCCGATCATGACCCAGCTGGGCATCGATCGTAGGCTGACGATGATCGCGTGGGAGGAGATGAATCACTGGACCGCGACCGGCGCGTTCAGTGTCCACGTGTTCCACAAGAACAACGAACTCGCGGGCTACTGCTCGGTGTTGCACGCTCTCGCGCTCGGCGGCGCGACCGGCAGCTACGGCCGCCGGATGCGTGCGGCGGTGCTCAGCTTCGGCGCGACGGCGCGGGGCGCGGTGATAGCTCTGGAGGCGATGGGCATCTCGGACGTCACGGTGTTGACGGCGCGTGACGCGGTCGCGGTGGCGTCGCCGATGCCCTCGGTCGTGATGAGCCACTTCCGTTTCGGCGAGGACGACCCGTCGCGTCTGGAGGCGCTCACCGAGGACGGGCCGGTGCCGTTGGGCAGCCACCTCGCCGGCTACGACATCGTGGTGAACTGCATTCGGCAGGACACCGACGCGCCGTTGACGTTCGTACTGAACGAGGATCTGCCGGAGTATCGGCCCGGTTCGTTCTTCATCGACGTCTCCTGCGACGACGGCATGGGCTTCGAATGGGCCCACCCGACCACCTTCGACGCACCCGCCTTCACGGTCGGGGACAACTGCCACTACTACGCGGTCGACCACAGCCCGTCCTACCTGTGGGACTCCGCCACGTGGGAGATCAGCGAGGCCCTCATCCCCTACCTCGGCACGGTCATGGCCGGCCCGACCGCCTGGGACGCGGACGCGACCATCACCAACGCGATCGAAATGCGCGACGGCGTGATCCGAAACCCGAAGATCCTGACCTTCCAAAACCGCGCGACCGACTACCCACACGCACGGGCGGCGGGCGCGGGCGTCTAGGACGGGTGGACTGTGCGGATTCGGGTGGTGGAGCGGGACGCGGGGGAGCCTCGGCGGGTCGTGTTCGGGTCGGATGTCGGTGGTGGGGTCGGCTACTGGAATGTCGGGCCGGGCTTTCCGGATCAGGTGCCGATGGTGGGCGAGTGGTACGACGTCGAGGTCGACCCGGCGGACGAGGTGCTCGCGTGGACCCGGGTGCCGGCGGGTGTCGTGACGGGACTCGCGCCGGCACCCGGGGGCGGGGTGGTCGTGTCCGGGGTGCTGGAGCGGGTCGAGCCGGGGGCTTCGTTGGTGGTGATGCGGCTCGGGCTCGGGCTGATGTCGATCGATGTGGCGTGCGGGGGCGAGGAGTCGGCCGTGGGGGATGTGATCCGGTTCGAGATGTCGTGGATCGAGGTGTGGCCGTATCTGCTGTGAGGGGTGAGTGCGGCGACGGGGTCCGAGCCGGCTTCGGCGGGGGCGGGTCGTAGGGTCGGTTCGCCTTGGTCGTTGCCTGGAAGGGATGTTCGGATCGTGCGTCTTGCGTTTGCCGGGTTCGCCCACAGTCATCCCTTCACCGATGCCGGGGTGGCTCGGGACCTCGGGGTGGGCGGGATCGATGGGTGGGACGGTGGTGAACCCGGGCGATTCGCGGCGTTTCGGGAGCTGTATGCGTGTGAGCCGGCCGCCTCGCTTGCCGAATTGATCGCCCGCCGGCCGGATGCGGTGGTGGTGACGGTGCGGCCGGCTCTGATCGCGGCGACCGCGGCACGGGTGTTGCGGGCCGGGCTGCCCTGCTTCGTGAACAAGCCGGCGGCTGCGTCGGTGAGTGCGTTGGCCGAGTTGGATCGGGCCGTGGCGGGGCACGAGGAGCGTTTCCTGACCTCGTCCGTGCTGCGCTTCGCGCCCGCCGTGGTGGACCTGGCCGAGCGCCTGGTGGGGCAACGGGTGCTCGGGGCAAGGGCGTTGGTGCGGCACGACATCGCGGGCTTCCTGACGCCGGAGCGGGCCTGGCAGGACGATCCGGCCGAGGGCGGCGGCACGCTGGTCTCGCTCGGCCTGCACGGCGCCGAACTCCTCGACGCGGTGGCCGGTCCGGGTGCGCGGGCGGTGGCGGCGACCCGGTCGGTGCTGGTGCATCCGGCCACCCGCTCCGAGGACACCGGCACGATCCTGGTCGGCTGGCCGGACGGGCGGCCGGGCACGATCGAGGTGTCCGGGGCGGGCGGCGAGGAGGTGTACGAGGTGGCGGTGCAGACCGAGGACGGGGTGCACGCCACCCGCCTCGGCGGCGCCCCCGACTGGCAGGAGGCGCTGGGCTACCGCGCCACGATGCGTACGATCCTGGCCATGGCGGGCGGCGCGGCGTCGCCGTTGCCGTGGGCGCGGAGCAGGGCGGTCCTGGAGTGCGCCGTCGACGCGGCGGCGATGGCGCGGGGTTGACCTGGCCGCCGCGTCACGGGCGGGTGGTGGTGGCCAGGCGGAGGATGGGCAGCGAGGCCAGGAGCAGGATCGGCAGGAGCAGGAACGCGGTGCGGACCGGCATCAGGTCGGTGGCCACGCCGAGCAGGAAAGGCGCACCCCCGGCGGCCAGGGTGGTGGCCCCGGCGAGCCGGGAGACGGCCAGGTCGGTGCGGCCGCCCGCCGCGCGGATCGCCGTCGCGGTGGCGAGGGGGAACTGTACGGACAGGCCCAGGCCGGACACGAACAGGCCGGTATAGCCGAGCCACGGCACCGAGGCCGTCCAGAACACCACGAAGCCGACCAGGTTGACCGCGACGGCCCCGCCGTAGAGCCGATCCAGCGGCACCCGCAACACCAGCCGCCCGCCCGCCAGTCGGCCCAGGCACAGGCCGGCGACCACGGCGGTCATCGCGGTGGCGGCGGCGCTCTCCGACATCCCGGTGCGGTCGCGCAACAGCGTGGAGGCCCACAACGACAACGAGAACTCCACCGCCACCGAGCACACCGTCAACAACCAGGCCCACCAGTAGGCGGGCGGCAGGCCACGGGCCGGCGGCCGTTCGTCCTCGGTCGCCGCCTCCGGACGGTCCGGTGCCGGTCGGGCCGGCGGGTGCGGATCCGGGATCGGGGTTCGGCCGTACACCAGGGCCAGGACGGCGAAGAGCACGGGGACCACGACCATGGCCCAGCGCCAGCCGGGGCCGGAGGAGTCCATCACGCCGATCAGCAGCGGGGCGGCCGTACCCACGCCGGCGGCCAGGCCGTTGGCCTCGCTGAGCGCGCTCGGCCCGGCGATCGGGCCGTGGTGATCGGCCAGCGCCGTACCGGCCACGTTCACCACCAGGAACGCACCGAACCCGCACAGCAGCGCCGCGCTCAACGACACGGCCGGGGTACCCGCCGCGCAGTACGCGAGCACCCCCAGACACAGCACCACGCACCCGGTCCACAACGTGCGCCCACGCCCGAAGCGGCGCATCGGCCGGTCGCCGAGCAGCGCGATCAACACGCCCGCCGCCGCATAGGCCGTACTGTGCAGCGCGGCCACCGCGTTGCTCACGCCCAGCTCGTCGCCGAGCAGCGTGACGGAGGGGCCGAAGCAGTACAGGAAGTAGCCGAACGCGGCCATGTGCAGGTACAGCGACCAGGTCGCCCGGTCGCGGACCAGCCCCGGCGCGGAGCCGTCGATCACGCGAGATCGCCCACAGTCGTCCCCATCCGCATCGTGTGGGCCCCGTCGCGGATGAACCCGCCCCGCCCGGATCGTATGCGATCCACATGAACACCCGATGCCCAAACGACCACAGAACCCGGACCCGGACCGCACGGTCGCCTCCCCGCGCTCCGAAGCCGGCCGGCGCGACGCCCGCCCGACGCCCCGGCCACCCCCGTACGGCCCGACCCGGACCGTCCACCCCCGTCCCCCGCCCCGTCCTCCCCCGGTCCCGTCCCAAGTCCCCCACCGACACCGACCGCCCGCTCAGCCCACCCCCGCCGACCACTCCTCACGCAGGCGCCGCTCCGCCGCCCCGCCCTCGTCCACCGGCGCCCGCCCCTCGCCGCGCAGGCGATCGAGCCCGAGCAGGGCCGCGCCCACCACCGGGGGGTCCGACGCGACCTTCAGGACCGCCCTCGGCGCGACCTCCAGCACCCGCCGCGCCACCGCCGCCATCAGCAGCGGCGGTTCCGCGGCCAGCACGCCGCCGCCGAGGACCACATCGGCCGCCTCGCCCAGCAGGTCCAGCCGACCCAGCGCCGTCACCGCCAGTACCGCGATCTCGGCCGCCTGCCGCTCGACCACCTCGCCCGCCACCGGATCGCCCGCCTCGGCCACCCGGAACAACAACGGAACCAGTTCGTGCAGCCGCTCGGCCGGCAACTCACCGAGATGCACCGCCTCGGCCACCGCGGTCGCCGACGGCAGACCGAAGTGGTCGGACGTGGCCGCGGCCAGCGCCGTCGCCGGCCCCCGACCGTCCTCGGCCCGCACCGACGACCACATCACCTCCTCCATCAGACCGATCCCGCCGCCCCAGTCGCCGGTCATCCGCCCGAGCGCCGGGAAGCGCGCGGTACGCCCGTCCGGCAGCAGCCCCACGCAGTTGATCCCCGCGCCGCACACCACCGCGACCCCGCGAGGCGCGTCCGTGCCCGAACGCAGCACCGCGAACGTGTCGTTCCCGACGGTGACCGTGCGGCTCCACCCCCGATCCTCGAACTCCTTGCGCAGCCGCAACTCCTCCACCGGCAGATCGATGTTGGCCAGATAGGCCGCGACATGCTCCACCGGCCCGACCCCCGCCGCCGCCCGCAGTACCTCCTCGACCAGCTCGGCGACTGCCTCCGCCGCCGCGTCGTGGCCGAGCACGTACGGCTTGTAGCCCGGCCCACGCGCCCGACCCCAGACCCGACCGTCCGCGTCGACCACCGCGACATCGGTCTTCGAATTGCCCGCGTCGATCGCGAGCACGGCCGGGGCCGGCCCGGGCGAGGCGCCCCCGGTCACCGCGCCCACGGAAGGTGCTCCTTGCCCGCGGCAAGGAGCCGGTCGGTGAGCGACTCGGCGATGTCGTACTGCCCGACCAGCGGGTGCGCCAACAACGCGGTGAACACCCGGTCCCGCCCGCCGCGCAGCGCCGCGTCCAGGGCCAACTCCTCGTACGCCGCGACATGCGCGATCAGCCCGGCCTGCAACGGCCCGACCGGCGCCACCGGCAGCGGCGTCGCCCCGTTCGCGTCGACCCGGGACTGCACCTCGATCACCGCGTCGTCCGGCAGGAACGGCAGGATGCCGTTGTTGCGCACGTCGGCGACCTGGATCCGGGACGCCTCGTCGCTGCCCTTGCCCATCAGCGCGGCGACCAGCGCCACCGCCGCCTCCGAGTAGTACGCCCCGCCCCGGCGCTCCAACAACTCCGGCTTGGTGTCCAGGGTCGGATCCTTGTACAGCTCGAGCAGTTCGCGCTCGATCGCGGCCACCTCCTCGGCCCGCGAACCGGTGTGCCGCTGCGCGGACACCACCGCGTCGTGCGCGTAGAAGTAGCGCAGGTAGTAGGAGGGGACCGTGTTCTGCCGGTACATCAGATCCACCGGCAACTCGATGTCCGCCGCGATCGTCGCCCCGTGCTCGGCCAGCAGGCGCGGCAGCAGGTCCGGCCCGGGCGCGCCCAGGTCGTCCAGCACATGGATGCCCCGCTCCCAGGTCAGGTGGTTGAGCCCGACGTGGTCCAGGCGCAGCCGATCCGGCGCGACGTCCAACAACGCCGCGAAACGCCGCTGGAAGGTGATCGCGACGTTGCACAACCCCACCGCACGATGGCCCGCGTCGAGCAGCGCCCGGGTGACGATGCCCACCGGGTTGGTGAAGTCCACGATCCACGCGTCCGGCGCGACCCGGCGGACCCGCTCGGCCGCGTCCAGCACCACCGGCACCGTGCGCAGCGCCTTGGCCAGGCCGCCCGCCCCCGTGGTCTCCTGCCCCACGCAGCCGCAGTCCAGCGGCCACGCCTCGTCCTGCGCCCGGGCCTGCTGACCACCCACCCGGAGCTGGAAGAGCACCGCGTCGGCGCCCTCCGCTCCCGCGTCCAGGTCGTCGGTCAGCACCACCCGGGCCGGGTGTCCGTAGCGGGCCAGGATTCGGCGGACCACCGCGCCGACCGACTCCAGGCGTTCCACCACCGGGTCCACGAGCACGAGTTCGTCGACCGGCAGGGTCTCGCGCAACCGGCCGAGGCCGTCCGCGAGTTCGGGAGTGTAGGTGGACCCACCGCCCACCACCGCAAGCTTCAACCCTTTACTCCCGTCAATGTCACGCCCTCGATGAACGCCTTCTGGGCGAAGAAGAACACGAGGATCACCGGCGCCATCACCAAGAGGGTGGCGGCCATCATGAGATTCCAATTGACCTGATGCGCGCCCTTGAACGACTCCAGGCCGTACGACAACGTCCACGCGCCCGGATTCTCCGAGGCGTACACCTGTGGACCGAAGTAGTCGTTCCAGCAGTAGAAGAACTGGAACAGCGCCACCGCCGCGATCGCCGGCCGGATCATCGGCAGCACGATCGAGATCAGGATGCGCAGCTCGCCGCACCCGTCCACCCGGGCCGCGTCCAGGTATTCGGACGGGATGGTGAGCAGGAACTGGCGGAGCAGGAAGATGGTGAACGCGTCGCCGAAGGCCATCGGGATGATCAGCGGCCACAACGTCCCGGTCAGGTGCATCTGCTTGGCCCAGAAGATGTACATCGGGATGACGATCACCTGGGGCGGCAACATCATCGACGAGATCACCAGCATCAGCGCCACGCCGCGGAAGCGGAACCGGAACTTGGCCAGCGCGTAGGCCACCGGCAGGCTGGAGACCACGGTGAACAGGGTGCCGAGCCCGGCGTACATCAGCGTGTTGCGCCACCACGTGCCGAAGCCGGGGGTCTTCATCACCTCGGTGTAGTTGCCCCACTCCCACGACGTGGGCCACAGATGGCTGGTCAGCGCCTGTTTGTCGGACATCACCGAGGTCAGGAACAGGAACACGAACGGAAGGATGAAGAACAGCACGGCGGTAACGGCGAGCGTGTGCACGCCGATCCAGCTCAGTACACGCTTGCGCCGATGCGGCTGCGCCGGCGTCCGGGCGGGCGCGGGCGGCGGCACGACGCCGGCCGCCTCGGCCGTGACGGTCTGGGCCATGTAACCGATCCCTTCTGGGCACGGTGGATCGTCGAACTCGGGTTTTCGGCAGGGTGGTTCGTGGCAGGGCGTGGCGGTCGCGGGCACCTACGGCGGCGCCGCCCGCCGCCGCGCTCAGTCGTCGTCCAACAACCCCGACCGCCGCCGAAGCAGCACGAACGTGAACGCCATCGCGATGGCGAACAGGATCAGCGAGATCACGCACGCCGCACCGGTGTTGAAGGTGGAGAACCCTTCCTGGTACACGAGTTGCGGCAGCGTCAGGGTGGTGCCCTGCGGATAGCCCGGCTCGAACGGCTGACCGGAGTTGCCGATGATGCCGCTGGCGACCTTCCCGGCGACCATCGCCTGCGTGTAGTACTGCATCGTCTGGATCACCCCGGTGACCACCGCGAACAGCACCACCGGCGTGATCGCCGGCCACGTGACGTAGCGGAACTTCTGCCACGGCCCGACGCCGTCCAACTCGGCCGCCTCGTACTGCTCGCGCGGCACGTCCAGCAGCGACGCGGTGAAGATCACCAGCAGGTCGCCGATGCCCCACAGGGCGAGCAGGGTGAGCGCGGGCTTGGACCAGTCCGGGTCGGTGAACCAGCCCGGCTGCGGCAGTCCGGCGTCGCCGAGCAGGTTGTTCACCGGCCCGGTACCGGGGTTGAGCAGGAACGCGAAGCCGATCGTGGCGGCCACCGGCGGTGCCAGATACGGCAGATAGGACAGCGTACGGAACAGCCCGGATCCGCGCTTGAGCCGGATCGCCAGCATGCCCAGAGCGAGCCCGAAGATCACCCGCAGGGTGACCATCACCACGACCAGCCACAACGTGTTGCGCAACGCCTGCCACAGCGCCGGGTAGTCGTTGAAGACGTAGTTCCAGTTGCGGGTGCCCACCCACACGGGCGGGTTGATCAGGTCGTAGCGCGTGAACGAGTAGTACACGGTCGCGCCGAGCGGATACGCGAAGAAGACCGAGAAGCCGATCAGCCACGGGGACAGGAACGCGAGCGTGCGCAGGTTCCGCCGGCGGCGCTGCCTGCGCAGCGCCGCCGGGACCTTCGCCGCCGCGGGGGCGGTCGTGGTCATCGGATCACTGGACCTGGGCCACGTCGGTGTCGATCTGCTTGTCCAGATCGGCCAGACCCTTGCTCGGGTCGCCACCCCCGCCGGCCTCCCACTTGTACGCGAACTCCTGGAAGGTCACCTGGTACTTGCCGCCGTTGGGGCTGGCGGGCGTGGTGTTGCTCGCGGGGTGCTTGAACGCGTCGATGAACGGCTTGAAGTGCTCGTCGTTCGCCAGCGGCGAAGCGGCCAGCGCGGCGTTGGTGGTCGGCACGTTGTGGATCGCCCCGGCGAGCTGGTTCAGCGCGTCGGTGTCGGTCGTCACGAACTTGACGAACTCCCAGGCTGCGCGCTGGTGATGGCTGGACTTGGCGATGCCGATGGTGGTGCCGGTCAGGTAGCTGCGGCCGTACTTGTCCAGCTGGTCGTCCGGGACCGGGAACGGCGCGGTGCCGTAGTTCAGGTTCGGCGCGTCCTTCGCGATCATCGCGGTGCGCCACTCGCCGTCCATGGTCATCGCGAGCTTGCCGCTCATGAAGGGGTTCTCCGCGGAGAACTCCTCACCGAAGGTGGTGCGGAACTTCTCCAGCTTGTCGAACCCGCCCTGACTCTCCACGAATTGCCGCTGCCAGTTGAGGAACTGCGGGACGCCCGGGTCCTTGGACAGGGCCGACTTGCCGTCGGGCGTCTGGTAGGTCGGACCGTACTGGGCGAGCACGTGCGCCGGGGTGAACTCGTAGGCGTGGAAGGTGGGCAGGAAGCCCGCGACCTTGAAGGTGCCGTCGCCGTTGAGCTGGTTGAGCTTCTTGGCGGTCGCGATGAGTTCGCTCATCGTCTTCGGCGGCCCCGCGATGCCCGCCGCGGCGAACATGTCCTTGTTGTAGTAGAGCCCGTAGGAGTCCGCGAGCAGGGGCAGCGCGCACCGCTTGCCCTGGAACTGGGTGTAGTCCATCACCGCCTTCGGGAAGGTGGTGGCGGGGTCGATGTTGGACTGGGCCAGCCACGGCGCGAGGTCGAGCCACGAGCCCGACGAACAGAACTGGCCGACGTTGTCCGTGGTGAACGAGGACACCACGTCCGGGCCCTTGCCCGAGCGGATGCCCTGGGTGATCTTGTCGTCCGTCACGTTGGAGACGATCTTGACCGTGATGTTCGGGTGCGACGCGTTGAACTTGGCGACCAGGTCCTTGACCGCCTTGGTCTCGCTTTCGGCGCTCCAGCCGTGCCAGAAGGTGATGGTGACCTTCTTGTCGGGCGCCTCCGAGGCGCCGGTGCCGGACCCCGAGCCGCCGTCGTCGCCGGCGCACGCGGAGGCCATCAGGGCGAGCGTGGCGGCGCACGCGAGGGTCGTGAGGGAACGACGGAGCCGTGGGAGTCTGTGCACTGGGTCCTCCTCCGGAGATGGCGGCGGCGCGGCCGGGACGAGCGGCGCCGTGGTCCTGGCGGTGGTACGGGTGCTGCCGGTGGCGCTGGGTGTGCCTGGACGGGGGTGTGCCCGGGCGAGGTGGGCCCGGGGCGGGGTACGCCCGGGTGCCGACGGGTCGCGGCGGTGGACGGCGTCGGGTGGTGCGCGTACGGGGATGGGCGTACGAAGACGGGCGTGCGTGTACGAGGTGGGTGTACCGGGCGGGCCTACGGGCGTGCGTGGTGCGTCAGGTCGTGGTGAAGACGACGTCGCGGGCGACGTCGAGCGCCGCGTGCACGGCGCCGGTGAGCACGGGGTTGGCGGGCACGTCGCCGAGCACGACGCGTGGGCGCGGGATCGCGAGGCGGTGCAACTCGTCCACCACACGCGAGCGCAACGCTTCGCCACCGGCCATCGGGATGGCCCCCGACAACACGACGAGTCCCGGATCCAGGACCGAGACGATCACCGCGATCCCCACCGCCAGCCGGTTCGCCAGCTCGTCGAGGAAGGCGCCGCCGCGCGGTTCGGTCGCCCGCACCGCCCGGGCGACGGCCTGCGGCGCGGTACGACTGCCCACCCCGTAGGCGCGGGCCAGGGACAACACCGCGGGCGCGCCCGCGAGTTGCTGGAAGCCGCCGGTGTTGCGCCGGCTGACGTCGTGCGGCAGCGGCGCGCCGGGCATCGGCATGTAGCCGACCTCGCCCGCGCCGCCGGTCGAGCCTCGGTGCAGTCGGCCGCCGATCACGATCGCGCAGCCGATTCCCTCGTCGACCCACAGCAGCACGAAGTCCCCCGCGTCGCGGGCCGATCCGTCCCGCTGCTCGGCGAGCGCGGCGAGGTTGACGTCGTTCTCCACGTCCACCGTCAGGCCCAGGGCCTCGCGGATCTGGTCCAGCACCCCGGGGGAGTGCCAGCCCGCGAGGTGGCGTCCGTAGCGGAACTGCTCGGTGGTCGGGTCGAACGCGCCCGGGATGCCGATCACCATGTGCGCGAGATCGGCGAGGTCGAGTCCGGCCGGCTTGGCGGCGGCCCGGACCGCCTCCCTGATCCGGCCCGGCGTATCGGCCGACTCCCGGCGCGGGGTGGCCAGTTCGTGCTCGCCCACCACGCGCCCGGTCAGATCGGCGATGGCCACCCGGATCCGGGCGGGCGTGACGTCCAGGCCCGCGACGTGCCCCGCCGCCGGGTTGATCTCGTACAGCTGGGCGCCGGGCCCCCGGCCGCCCTCGGTGGTACCGACCCCGACGACCAGGCCCGCCGCCTCCAGGCGGGAGAGCAGCTGGGAGGCGGTCGGCTTCGACAAACCGGTCATCGAGCCGATCTGACCCCGGGACAGCCGCCCGTGCCGCAAGAGGAGTTCGAGCGCGGCCCGGTCGTTGATGGCCCGCAAAAGGCTCGGCCGCCCGGCCTGCTCCCGCCCGGACGCTGCCGCGCCGCGCTCGGTGCTCCCGGCCATGAGCGGTCTCCCTTTCGCCACTGTTAGGAAACCTTCCTAAGAGTTGTAGAGGAAATTAGGCCCGCTCTCTCGGCACTGTCAAGGGTGTCCGGCAAGGTCGTTCGCTCTGCCCGACAAGGGAGTCCGTCCGCCGGAGCCGGCGCGGGGCTCGACGTGCGGCTGCCCGGCGGGCCCATCTGCGGGCCTGCCGGGCAGCACGATCGAAGAAACAGGACTGTGGGTGGAGCTACGGACGAGTGCTACCGGTGGGTACTACCGACCCGAAATACCCACCGGCGGCCTCGACTTCGCGCGGACTGCGCGCGAGCCGGCGTCCTCAGCACGGTCCGAGGTCGAGCCACACCCCCCACTGTCCGGTGGTTCCGGGGGTCTCGCCCTGGGTCCACCACTTGGCGCGGTAGGTGTGCCCCTGGTACGAGACCGTGTTGCCGCCCACGTAGACGGTGTTCGCGTCCCACGGGGGCGCGGAGCAGTTGCCCGGACCGGTGCCGACCGTCAGCCGGTAGTCCACGCTGTGCGTGGTGGAGGTACCGGTGGCGGTGACCGTCACCGTGTACGTCCCCGGCGTCGCCGCGGAACTCGCGGACAACTTCAGCGACGACGACGCGCCGGACTGCACGGTGCCGGGCGTGAACACGGCGGTCACGCCACTGGGCAGGTTCCCGGCGGCCAGCGTGAGCTGCTGCGGGGTGCCACTGAGGGTCGCCGTGGTCAGCGACGTGCTGACGTCCCCGCCGGGCGTCACGGTGCCCTGGGTCGGGTTGAGCGAGAGGGAGAAGTCGGGGTTGCCCGGACCGGAACCGACCGTCAGCTGGTACTGCGCGCTGTGCGTGGTGGCCGTGCCGGTGGCGGTGACCGTGATCGGGAACGTCCCCTGGGCCGCACCCGCGCTCGCCGTGAACTTCAGCGACGCGCTGCCGCCCGACTGGACGGTGCCCGGGGTGAACACGGCGGTCACGCCGCTGGGCAGGGTCCCGGTGGTCAGGGTGAGCTGCTGTGCGTTGCCGCCCGTGGTCGCGGTGGCGACGGAGGTGGTGACGTCACCGCCGGGCTGCACGCTGCCCGAGGTCGGGTCGAGCGAGAGGGAGAAGTCGTCCGGGTTGCCGACACAGGTCGGGTCGCCGGTCTGGGCGGGCAGGCTGACGGCGTCCCACGCGGCCTTGGTCTTGTTGAACAGCGCGCAGGTCGGGTCGAGGCTCTTCGCCGCGGTCAGCGTCGTGGTGCGGTACTTCTTGTACGTCATGCCGCTGGTCTTGAGCAGCATGCCGCCGTAGAAGACCTTGCCCGCGTTCTGGATGCCGACGCCGGCCAGCGTGGTGTTGTTGCAGGTCGGGCTGCCGGGCTTGCCGTTGCCTGCCGGGGCGGTGCCCTCGGCGAGCAGGTAGAACCAGTGGTTGAGCGGGCCGGCCGCCTTGTGCACCTCGGTGTTCGGGATCGAGGAGCTGTAGCAGTCGGGGTCGCCGTTGGTGGACGGCTTGTACATGTAGCGGATCGGGCCCTGGCCCACGAGGTTGACGGTCTCGCCGACGGTGTAGTCCGGCGAGTCGAAGGAAGTGGGCTCGTTGGTGTACGCCTCGGTCAGCGCGCCGAAGATGTCGCCGGTGCCCTCGCCGAGTCCGGCTTCGCGGCTGGTGCCGCCGGGGGTGAACTGGTCGATGCCGTGGCCGAATTCGTGGCCCACGACGTCCATCGAGCCGATCCACTGGTTGGCCTGGTTGTGGCCGATGGAGACGGACGAGCCGTCCCAGTAGGCGTTGATGTCGCTGATGCCGACCTTGACCGGCCAGCTGCCGCCGGTGCCGTTGTGGCCGTTGCGACCGAGCCAGTCCTTGAGCATGTTCCACTCGTTCTGCGCCGCCCACATGACGTCGACGCAGCCGGTCTCCTTGCTGGACGCCTGGCCGTTGCCCCACGAGTCGGTGGACTTCGTGAAGACCTGGCCGGTGGCGTTGTCCGCGCAGCTCAGACCGGGACGGGTGGAGTCGCGGAGGGAGTAGGAACCGGCCGAGCCGCTGGTCTGGATGGTCAGCGGATTCGGGCCGTTCCACTGGCTGTTGCCGGTGCCGGCCTTGACGTCGTCGACCTTGTCGAGGACCTGGCCGGTGCTCGCGTCGACGAACACGTGCAGTCGGCTCGGGGCGGTGTCGGTACGGCCGGTGACCACCGTCTCCCACGCCAGGTTGCTGTTGCCGTCCAGGACGTGGACGACGAGGCGGTGTGATTCGACCTTGTCCACGACCGGAAGCTGGGCCTTGGACGTGGCCTCGGCGGTGCCGGCGGCCACGGTCGCCCGGGTCGGGACGGATATCTGCGCGCTGGTCGCGGCCTGGGTTCCGCGGACCCGGCCCTGACCGTCGGCCATGACCACCGCGTCGCCGCCGACGACCGGCAGGCCGCGGTAGGTGCGCTGGTACGCGACCGAGTACAGGTCGTTGATCCAGGGGGTGACGAGCTGACGTTCGAACTTCTCGTCCGGGCCCTTCGCGAGGGCGTCCAGACCGTTCGCGACTGCCCGGTCGGCGGCGGATACCGCCTTGTCCTGCGAGCTTGCGGGGGGAGGGGAGGACGGTCCGGTGGTCCCGGCCGAGGTCGGGCCGACCGCGCCGATCGCCAGGCCGGCGATCAGGGCGAGCACGGTCCCGGCCGTGGTCGTTCTGCGATTCATCGAGGCTCCTTGGGAGGGGACATGCCTCGACCACGTCGCCGACGTGCACCGCGGCGCTGGGGAGCGACACGGGCGACCGTGCAGGCCGGGTACGTGCCCGAGCGAGCGAAACACTCACACGGGTGTGGGGCGGCGGAGAAGCGCTCGGTGGCGATCGGCTAGTTCTGGCAAATGCTCGGGGCGGAACGGAATCCCGGACGACGGTCCGGTTGACGGATCCGGGTGGCGGATGACGCCTTCCGGTCGCCTGCCGATGATTAGCGGCGAAATATCGGGCAACTCTCAAGATCCGGCAACCGGGCCGGGTCCGGAACACCGTACGGACCGCCCCGGACCGGACGGGCGCACCGGACCGGGGCGGGGCGTACCGAACCGTGCGGGGCGCACCGACCCGCACGGACGTACGGACCCAGGAGGCGACGTTGGTCGGCAGCACAGCGACGACCGGGCAGTCGAGCGGCGGTGGCGACGGGACCCCGGGCGGTGGTTCCGGCGGCGGCTATTCGGAGAACCTCGGCCACGTCATCTTCATCACGGCCGCCGCCGCCATGGGCGGATTCCTCTTCGGCTACGACAGTTCGGTGATCAACGGCGCGGTCGAGGGCATCCGGGGCAAGTTCTCGCCGGGTTCCAGCCTGCTCGCCCAGGTGGTCGCCGCCGCGCTGGTCGGTTGTGCGATCGGGGCCGCGATCGCGGGCCGGATCGCCGACCGGATCGGGCGCATCCGGGTGATGCAGATCGCCGCCGTGCTGTTCGCGGCCAGCGCGGTGGGATCGGCGCTGCCGTTCGCGCTGTGGGACCTGGCGCTGTGGCGCGTTTTGGGCGGTACGGCGATCGGGATGGCGTCGGTGATCGGCCCGGCGTACATCGCCGAGGTCGCCCCGCCGGCCTATCGCGGCCGGCTCGGCTCGTTCCAGCAGGCCGCCATCGTCACCGGCATCGCGGTCTCGCAGTTGGTCAACTGGGGCATCCTCAACCTGGCCGACGGCGACCAGCGCGGCAAGCTGATCTTCGGGCTGGAGGCGTGGCAGGTGATGCTCGGCGTGATGGTGCTGCCGGCCGTGCTGTACGGCCTGTTCACCTTCACCATCCCCGAGTCGCCGCGCTTCCTGCTTTCGGTCGGTCGGGAGGCGCAGGCGCGGAAGGTGCTCGCCGAGGTGGAGTCCGACGACGTCGACCTGGACGCACGGGTGGCGGAGATTCGGGCGGCGATGCGGCGTGAGCACAAGTCCACGTTCAGGGATCTGTTGGGCGGTGGCGGGTTCGTGTTCCTGCCGATCGTGTGGATCGGCATCGGGCTGTCGGTGTTCCAGCAGCTCGTCGGGATCAACGTGATCTTCTACTACTCGGCGTCGCTGTGGCAGTCGGTGGGCATCGACCCGAACAGCTCGTTCCTGTACTCGTTCACCACCTCGATCATCAACATCATCGGCACGATCATCGCCATCTCGCTGGTCGACCGGGTGGGCCGCAAGCCGCTCGCGCTGGTCGGTTCGACGGGCATGGCGATCTCGCTCGGCCTGGTCGCGTGGGCCTTCTCGGCCCGCACCGGGAAGGGCAAGAACATCAAACTCCCGGACACCGAGGGCACCGTCGCGCTGATCGCGGCCCACTCGTTCGTGCTGTTCTTCGCGCTGTCGTGGGGCGTGGTGGTGTGGGTCTTCCTCGGCGAGATGTTCCCGAACCGGATCCGCGCGGCGGCGCTGGGGGTGGCGGCGTCGGCGCAGTGGATCGCGAACTGGGTGATCACGGTGTCGTTTCCGACGTTGTCGGACTGGAATCTGTCGGCCACGTATGTGATGTACGCGTGTTTTGCGGTGTTGTCGATTCCGTTCGTGTTGAAGTTCGTGCCGGAGACGAAGGGCAAGACGTTGGAGGAGATGGGGTGAGGGTGGGGGCGGTCGGGAAGGTGGTTGCCGCGGGGTTCAGCCGAGGTCGCGGTGGCGGAGGGCGGTCAGGCCCGCGATGGGCAGGATGGCGGCGAGGGTGAGCAGGTAGGCGTACGGCGTGGCGGTGACGTCGGCGCCGGGCAGCTTCGGCAGGTGGGCGAACGGTGATACGTCCAGGAGCGACTGCGGCAACTTCAGGGCCGGGCCGAGCCAGCCGAGCGCGATCACCAGGCAGACCAGGCCCCAGACCGCCGGGGTGAGGCGGGGCAGGGCGCCGACGATCAGGACGGCCAGGCCGGTCATCACCCACACGGCGGGCGTCTGGGCCAGGGTGGCGAGCAGGACGCGGGGGAGTTGGCCGGAAACATCCCCCACGGTGATCCCGTACGACAGGCCCATCGCGAGGCCGCCGGCGGCCAGGACGGCGGCCGTGCCGAGGTAGGCGACCACCAGGTGTCCGCCGGCCCAGCGCAGTCGGCCGACCGCGTTGGCGAGCAGCGGTTCGGCCCGGGCGGCGGTCTCCTCGTCGCGCAGGCGCAGGATCGAACCGGCCGCGAACACCACGCAGATCAGGCCGAGCAGGCCGATCAGGGTGGACAGGAACGCGTCGGTCAGGTCGACGTGGCCGCCCATGCGGCGGACCAGGTCACGGGTGCCGTCGTTGTCGCCGACGATGTCCTTGGCGCCGTCGGCGATGCCGCCGAACACCGCGCCGCCGAAGGCGAGGCCGATCGCCCAGGCCGCGAGGGTGCCGCGTTGGAGGCGCCAGGCCAGGCCGTATGCGCCGGCCAACGACGCGGGGGCGTGGGCCGGTCCGGGGCGTGGGCGGATGAAGCCGGCGCCGATGTCGCGCCGACCGGCGAGGGCGTACGCGAGCACGGCGCACCCGGCGGCGAGGGCGGCGGAGGGAAGCAGGACCCACCAGCGGTCGCCGGCGAAGGGGCGGACGTATTCGGCCCAGCCGAGGGGGGTCACCCACACGAGTGGATGGCTGCCTTCGTCGGCCGCGGGCCGGGCCGCGTCGCCCGCCGCGCGCAGGACGAAGGCGACGCCCAGGACGGCGACGGCGATGCCGCGGGCGAGTCGGGTGTTCTCGGTCAGCTGCGCGGACACCGCCGCGATGCCGGCGAAGACCATGCCGGTCAGCGCCACGGCGGTGCCGAACGCGAGGGAGCCGGCGGTGGATCGGCCGGCGCCGCGCAGGACGGCGGTACACAGGAGCAGCAGCGCGAGGTTGGCCAGGGCGGCGCCGGCCAGGGCCGCGGTGAGGGGCGCCCGACGGCCGACCATCGCGGCGGACAGGGCCTCCTGGCGACCCGTCTCCTCCTCGTCGCGGGTGTGCCGGATCACCACGAGCAGGCTCATCAGGCCGGCGAGGAGGGCGACGGTGGCGCCGACGCGCCAGACGGTGAGGGCGCCGTAGGAGTCGGCGTAGACCGCGCCGTACAGGGCCCGGAACGAGCCGTTGGCGTTCATGTCGTGTGCGACGTCGGCGCGTTCGGCGGCGGTGTCGTACAGCTTTTCGAGGGAGCGCCCGGTGCTGAAGAGGGTGCCGACCAGGGCCACCACCCAGACCGGGATCAACACGCGGTCGCGACGCAGGGCGAGGCGGAGGAGGGTGGGGGTGCCGGCGAGGTGGCGGGCCGACGCCGTGGGGGCGGGGGTGATGGTGGTGGCGGTCACCGGGACACCGCCACGGGCCGGGTGTCCTCGGTGCGGTAGTGGCGCAG
Organism: Embleya australiensis; assembly: GCF_051903075.1. Lineage (NCBI taxonomy): Bacteria > Bacillati > Actinomycetota > Actinomycetes > Kitasatosporales > Streptomycetaceae > Embleya > Embleya australiensis. The sequence goes on along the minus strand of NZ_CP182422.1, from coordinate 1,143,211 downwards.
GAACAACTCCTCCAGGGTGGGCGGGCTGCTGGTCAGGCCGCGTACGCCGATCTCGGCCAGCCGGCGCAGCACCGGGTTCAGGTGCTCGTTGTCCACCTGGAGCACGGCGTGGTCGCAGTCGCCGCGCAGGTCGTGCACGCCAGGGAGGTCGGCCAGGCCGTCGGCCGGGCCGGTGAGCTGGGCGCGGACGGTGGTGCGGCTCAGGTGGCGCAGGTCGGCCAGCGAACCGGACTCGACGGTGCGCCCGTTGCGGATGATGCTGACCCGATCGCACAGCGCCTCGACCTCGGCCAGGATGTGGCTGGACAGCAGCACGGTGCGGCCGCGATCGCGTTCCTCGGCGACGCAGGTACGGAAGACCTCCTCCATCAGCGGGTCCAGGCCGGAGGTGGGCTCGTCCAGGATCAGGACGTCCACGTCGGAGGCGAACGCGGCGACCAGGGCCACCTTTTGCCGGTTGCCCTTCGAGTAGGCGCGGCCCTTCTTGGTCGGGTCGAGTTCGAACCGGTCCAGCAGGTCGGCGCGCCGGGCCGGGTCCAGGCCGCCGCGCAGCCGGCCGTACAGGTCGATCACCTCGCCGCCGCTGAGGTTGCGCCAGAGGGTGACGTCGCCGGGTACGTAGGCGACGCGGCGATGCAGGGCCACCGCGTCGCGCCACGGGTCGCCGCCGAGGAGGGTGACGTCGCCCCGGTCGGCGCGGATCAGGCCGAGGAGGACGCGGATGGTCGTGGACTTGCCGGCGCCGTTGGGGCCGAGGAAGCCGTGTACCTCTCCGGTCGCGACCTCGAGATCCAGGCCGTCGAGGGCGTGCGTGCGCCCGAAGGACTTGTGCAGACCGGAGACGCTGATCGCCGTGTTCATGTTTCAGAACATACGCGTCCTTCAGAAAGTTGTGAAGTTAAGAAAAGTCAAGAATCATGAAGACGAAGCGGCAGCGTGCTTCGTGGGTGCCCGGAGGGTGGTCGTAAGGTGAGCCGGATGCGAGAAGAAGAGTCGGTGGCGAAGCGGGACGAGGCGGCCGTCGCACGCTACGTCGAGCGCTTCGCGGGCGAGCTGACGGATGCCGGCATGCAGCGGATGGGCGCGCGCGTGTTCGCCGCCCTCCTCGCGGCCGACTCGGCGAGCATGACCTCGGCCGAACTCGCCGAGTCGCTGCGGATCAGCCCGGCGGCGGTGTCCTCGGCGATCGGCTACCTCACCCAGGTGCGCATGGTCCACCGCGAACGCGAGCCGGGTTCGCGCCGGGACCGCTACTGCCTGCACGACGAACTCTGGTACGAGACCTATGGAGAGCGCGACAAACTCCTGAGCCGCTTCGAGACAATCCTCCGAGACGGCGCCCAAACCCTGGGCCCGGACACCCCGGCAGGCGCCCGAGCCTTGGAATCCGCCGACTTCTTCGCCTTCCTCCAGGAGGAATTCGTCGGAGTCATGCAACGCTGGCGGGCCCGAACCACCAGGTGACCCCCGGCCCTCGGCCCCGCCCACGCGGCCCCCACAAACCCGAACGCCGCATCGGTGCGGGATGATCACGGGCTGATGGGGAGGGTCCCCGGAGTGCTGGTTAAAGTGATCGCCGTGACGGGGACTGCGGGGTTGCTGGTCGGGGGCCGCTACCGGTTGGTCGCGCCCATCGGGCAGGGCGGCATGGGGCGCGTGTGGCGCGGTCATGACGACGTCCTCGACCGCGATGTCGCGGTCAAGGAAATCCTGCTGCCCCCGGGCATCCCCGACGTGACCCGCGACCAGCTGATCGCCCGCACCCAGCGCGAGGCCCGCGCCACGGCCCGGCTCCAACACCCCGGCATCGTCACCGTGTTCGACGTCACGGAGCACGGCGGTACCCCGTGGATCGTCATGGAACTCGTCCGCGGCCGCTCACTCGCCGCCGAACTGGCCGAGCACGGCCCGTGGCCGTGGCAGCGCGCCGCGGTGCTCGGCGCGGACCTGGCCGAGGCCCTCGCGCATGCGCACGCCGCGGGCGTGGTGCACCGCGATTTGAAGCCCGACAACGTCCTGGTCGGCGAACACCGCGCGGTCGTCACGGACTTCGGCATCGCCCGCATCCTCGACGACGTCATGCAGCTGACCAGCACGCACACCGTCATCGGCACGCCGCACTACATGGCCCCCGAGCAACTGGAGGGCCGGCAGGCCGAGGGCGCGGCCGACATGTGGGCCCTGGGGGCCACGCTTTTCGCCGTCGTGGAGGGCCGACCGCCGTTCGACGGGCCGACGTTGACCGCGGTCATCACCGCCGTACTCACCGGCACGCCGCCGGACGCCCCGCACGCGGGCCCGCTGGCCGCCGTCCTGCCCACACTGCTGGCCAAGGACCCCCGGCAACGCCCCGACGCGCCGACCACCGCGCAGCGCCTGCGCGACGTGCCCCCGCCGCGCGAACAACGGCCGCCGGCCGTGACGATCGTCAATCCCCGGATCCACGACGCCCCGACCCGGTCCGCCGCCGGCACGCCTCCCACCGCACCGCCGCCCGTGGCGGATGCCGGGTCCGGGCAACCGGTCGCACCCCGCCGGCCGAGCCGCCGCACCCTGCTCATCGGTGGTGGTGCCGCCGCCCTGGCCGGGGCGGCAGGCGGCGCCTTCGCCTGGTCCCGCGGCGGCGACGGCTACGAGGACAAGTCCCTGTTCCGGTTGACGGGGTACGGCAGCGCGGTGAACACCGTGGCCTTCAGCCCGGACGGTCGGACACTGGCCGGCGGCGGGGGCATGGCCAAGTTCGAGGACCCGGCCACGGGCGACACGGTCGTGCGGCTGTGGAACCTCACCGACCGCGGCCTGGCCGCGACACTGCCCGAGCAGACCGAGAAGATGCTCCGTTCCGTGGTGTTCAGCCCGGACGGCAGGACGCTGGCCGGCGTCGACTACGGCAGGACGGTGCGGCTGTGGGACGTACGCGCCGGCACGGTCGACCCAACCCGCAGCCCGGGCTCCAACCGTTACGACAACACATGCTCGCTGGCGTACAGCCCTTCCGGGGCGTTCCTGGCCGGAGCCGACGGCTACGGCGTGCGGCTGTGGGACACGGCCGGCTATGCCGACGCGGGCATGATGTACGGCCACGACGCCTACGACAACTCGCTCTACACGCTGGCGTTCAGCCCCGACGGCAGGCTGCTGGCGACCGGCGGCGCGGCCGAAGCCGTGCGGATCTGGAACTTCGCCTCACGCACGATCGCCGCCACGCTCACCGGCCACGACACCACGGCGGTATCCGAAGTGGCGTTCAGCCCGGACGGCAGGATCCTGGCAACGGCCGCCCACGCCGTCACGCTGTGGGACGTCGCCACACGATCCCCGCTCGGCGTCCTCAAACACAAGTACGCGGAATCGCTCGCGTTCAGCCCCAACGGCCGAACGTTGGCGACCGCGGGCAACGACAACGACATCCGGCTGTGGGACGTCGCCCGGCGCACCCGGGTCGCCACACTCACGGGCCACACGGACAGGGTGAAGTCGATCGCGTTCAGCCCCGACGGGACGACCCTGGCCAGCGGAGGCGACGACCGCACCATCCGCATCTGGAGAGCTCCGGCCTGACAGCACCACCCTTCCAGCCGGTCCGGCGTTTGAGGACGCCCACGCAGGCACCCCTAAACGGCATCCGGGTGCGCAGCCCATCTCAGCCCGTCCGGCGTTTGAGGACGCCTGCGCAGGCACCCGTGAACGGCAACCGTTCACCGAACGCAGCCCATCCCAGCCCGTCCGGCGCTTGAGGACCCTCAGGGCGTGCCAGGCTCGATCGGCACGTTGGGGCACTGCGCGCCCAGTCGCCGGAGCGTGTCGAGCTCGGTCGGGTCGACCGCCAAGTCGTACTTGGTCTTCACGATCACCCAGTCCGTGAGGTACGTACAGCGCGCCCCCTCATACGGCGGCAGCCACGTGCTCGGATCCTGATCGGCCTTGGAGCGGTTGTACTTCGCCGTCACGGCCACCAACGCCCGAGGCTGGTCGAGGTCGTTGGCATACGCCTCACGCTGCTTCGAAGTCCACGCGGACGCGCCCGAGTCCCACGCCTCGGCCAACGGCACCATGTGGTCGATGTCCAGCCCGGCCGCGCCGTCGACGTAGGCATCTTCGTAGTAGGAATACCAACGCCCTCCGGCAAGAGCGCACTTGGCGCCGATCTCGGGCGGAAGCACGGCCTGGTCGATCAGCACCTCCGCGCGCGTCGTGCAACCGTTCTTGTCCGCGTCGATCCAGTGCCGGAACGCGGCACGGTCATAGCCGGAACGATCCTCCTCCGCGACCCGAAGATTGGCGATCGCGTCGTGCAGCGGAATGCGCGAGGCCGACGCCGTCGCCCCCGCGGCCGGTGCCGCCACAGCCGTGCCCGGCGTGAACAGCAGCGCGCCGACGCTCGTTGCCGCCACCACCAGGGAGGCCATCCGGCGCCCAGTGGCCCTCGTCCTCGTCATCTGAGTCATCGTCATCGTGTCGCCCCGGAGTCGTCGTGATCAGGTTCGCGGTCCTGTTGTAGCGACTGACGGGACGGGATCGGCGACGACGCGGATCGGGCCACTCGAAAGAGTGCAACCGGCAGGAGCGGATGGCCTGTTCGGTAGTGTCGCGCCGTCTCGTCGCCCGATGCGAACAAAGGATGAGCCGATGAACGACGGTGCCGGATTCGCGGACATATCGCCGACCACCCTCGCCGACCTGCTCGGACGCGCGCAGGTGATGGACATCGGGATCCGGCCGCTGTGGGGCCCGATGCCGCGCGTGGCCGGCCCCGCGTTCACCGTGCGGTGTCCGCCGGGCGACAACCTCATGCTGCACGCGGCCATTCATCGCGCCGAGCCCGGTTCGATCGTCGTGGTCGAATCCGGCGACGTGGACTACGCCTTGGCGGGCGGCAACGTATGCGCCGTCGCGCGGCGGCGCGGGATCGCGGCATTCGTGGCCGACGGGGTGATCCGGGACCTGGCGGAGGTAAGGGAGATGGGCTTCCCCGTGTTCGCCCGGGGCGTGATCCCCATCCCCGGTATGAAGGCGGCCGTGACACCGCTCAACGCCCGGGTGCGCTGCGGCGGCGTCGACGTGGACCCCGGCGACATCGTGGTCGCCGACGAGGAGGGCATCGTGGTCGTCCCGAGCGCCCATCGAGCGCAGGTACTCCACGACGCCCAACACAAATCGGCCACGGAAGCCGCCGAGACCCTGGCCGCCTGGGAGACAGCCCACCGCGCCCGAATCGACGCCCTGCTCACGGCCAACCAGCCGACCGATTGACGGCTTGATGTCGGTTACCCCGGGTGACCTCGGCTCGGCGTTGGTGGCGGCGACAACCGAGGGGACGCGGCTTTGACGGGCGCGACAAGGACAGCCCCGGTGCTCCCCCGTACGTTGTGCCGACCAGGCGCGAACGGAGAGTGGAGCCCAGGATGAGCGAACGGATCCCGTCGGAAATCACGCGGTCGGCGCCCGGGACGGGCGGGCGCACGCATGTGAAACCGGACGTGCGACAAGTGCTCTCGGGGCTTGCGGAGGGGCTGCGAAGCGGGTGGCCGGTGCCGGGAATCGCAATCAGCGTCGTCGATGGGACCGGCGAGTCGGCGTTCGTCACGGCGGGGTTCGCGAACGCGGAGTCCGGGGCGCCGATCTCGCGTCGCACGCGCTTCGAGATCGGTTCCATCAGCAAAACCTTCACCGCCTTCCTGCTCGGCGTACTGGCGGACGAGGGGAAGGTGGACCTCGACGCGGCCGTCGCCGACCACCTGCCCTGGTTCGCCCCGAACGGCGGCTCCCGCGCGATCACCGTCCGGCACCTTCTGCAGCACACCTCGGGCCTGGTGACCGGGGCCGACACGCTGCCCGATGCCGCCGCCCGCGGCTACGCGCTGCGCGATGCGAAGACCTGGGTCGAACCGGGTGAGCTGTTCCACTACTCCAACGAGGGCTACAACCTGCTGGGGTTGATCGTGGAGCGGGTGACGGGGCAATCGTTGGCGGACGCCATGACCGAACGTCTGCTGCGGCCCCTGGGCATGCGCGACTCGGCGGCGCGGATCACCCACGAGGACATCGCCGAACTCGCCACCGGATACCGGTTCCTGCGCGACGACCGGCCGCCGCTGCCATCGGCCCCCGTCGCGCCGGCCGGCTTCTTCGAGTATTCGTCGGCCGATGGGAACGTCCTGGCGACCGCCTCCGACCTGGGCCTGTTCGCCCGCATGTTGCTGGGCCGGGGCACCCTGGACGGCACCACGATCGTCGGGCCGGAGCGTTTTCGACAGTTCCTCACGGTGCCTTCCGATGCGGTCGGTCCCGGCTACGCGTGCGGCGTGGGCGTGGAAGTGATCGACGGCCGCACCTGGCTGACGCACGCCGGCGGGATGGTCGGATACCGCTCGTACCTCGCCGTCGACATCGACGGCGGGCACGGTGTCGCCGTGCTGACCAACGCACCCGGCGAGTGTCGGATCATCAACCGCTTCGCCCGCCATGTGCTCGCCGTCGTCCAGGGAGCCCCGGCGGACCCGGCACTGTTCGACCCGGAGCGGATCCCCGACGCTCGGCGCTACGTGGGGGTCCACGGAACGGCGCCGCGTCGGATCCGCGTCGAGTCCGCGGGGGACGACCGGCTCACGCTCACCTCGGAGGGGGTGACCGGCAAGCTGTACGACGCGGGGGACGGGCGGCTGGTGTGCGATCACCCGGAGTGGTCCGCGTACCACCACTCCCGGGACGGACGCTGGCTCTACGGCCCCGAGTCACTGGGTCCCGATCCCGCCGCGCCGACCGCCCCACCGCACGCACTCGTGGGCCGCTACCGGAGCTACACCCCCTGGTATCCCGCTTTCGACATCGTGCAGCGGGCGGGACGCCTGCACATGATCGCCGCGACGGGCGTGGAAGCGCCCAGCGACGAACCGGAACTCGTCCCGCTCGACGACGAGACGTTCCGCATCGGAGCCGATCCCCGGCTGCCGGAGCGCCTGACTGCCGGCCCCGCCCCGGACGGCGCGGTGCTCTGGGTCGACGTGGACGGATGCCGCTACACGCGCTCGTTCCGGGAGCACCCGAAGCCGTGAGCAGCGCTCGTCCGCAGCTCACGCACCCGCGCGACGGTGCGCACTGCGCTGTGGTCGAACGCGCGGGTCGGGCATTGTGTTCCTATGGAAGAAGAAGCCGCAAGCCCGCATGAGCCCGAACCCCGGTCGGGGGCCGCCTTCATGGCGCTGTCGGAGGTGGCGTGGCGTTACCGGGCGGACGGGGTCGAGCCGGCGGATCTGCCGATGATCGCCGCCGAGGCGTTGGCGGCCGGGTTGGAATCGCCGGCGCTGTGCGAGTTGGCCGGGTTGGGCCGAGGTGACGATGTTCGTGATCTGGGGGACCTGTTCGAGCAGGCGCTCGCGGAGACGGGGATCGAACTGCCGACTCCCGACCTGGCCTGGCGTTACGCGCTGCGGCGACTGGCGGCCCGGATCGTCGACGAAGGTGTTCCCCTCGCCGAGGTGGCTCGCGGTAGTTGGTGGGACGGGGTGGCCGAGACGGAGGAGGAGCGGGAGTTCGTCGCGCTGCTGCCGGATTGCGCGTGTTGCGTGGAGTACGCCCTGGGGTTCGACGAAGAGCATTGGACGAGTGTGGTGCGGGCGGCGGCGATCGTGCTCGACTCGTCGCCGGTTCGGGTCGGCCCGGCCCGCTGCTCCGTTCCGTTCGACCCGGTGCCCGGGTGCGATCAGGGTCGGGGCTCGCGGAGGTCTTCCCACGACGGGTGATGGTGCATGGTGTCCCGGCCGCAGGGGCAGTGGAGGACGGCTCGTCGGTCGAGGACGAAGACGATGCCGATCCAGTAGTGGCGGAGCGCGCGCAGGCACCACCGGTAGGGGAGGACTTCGTCGTCCGGGGCCAGGCCGGCCAGGTAGGTGCCGAGGTTGGCGCCGAGCGGTACGAGGTCTATCGGTTGCGGGAGCAGGGTGTGCCAGACGCCCCGGTCGGTGAGGACGAGGCCGGAGTCGTCGTCGGTGACCACGCCGATCGTCATGGGGCGGTCGCGTGCGGACGGGTGTTCGTTCATGCGCCGGAAGGTCGCGGACGTGCCGTTTGCCGCGGCCGCCTCCAAGTCCCCGTCGCGGTGGGCGCCGACGGGCGAGACGTGCATGATCGCGTCGATCCGGCCCAGGTACTCCGGGACTTCCTCGAACCAGCCGACCAGGTTTCGTTCGTCGTCGAACGCCCGGGGGACGGGCGTGCCGGGCGCGCTCCAGGCCACGGTCGCGTGGCCGCCCGGGACGCTCGGCAGGAGGTGGACGTCGGCGAGCGAGAGGCATTTCAGAAAGGTACGAGCGGTCTCAAAGGTCTGAAGCAGCCCGACCACTCTTTCGGGTGACATCAAGTGGCTGCCGGTGGAACAGGGTTGGCTTTCGGACACGACAACTCCGTTTCGTCGGAAGAAAATCGGCGGGTGACGACGTCCAGTCACTCCAGATCGAACGCTGCGCCGAACTCGCCTGCACTCATGCCGAGTTCGGTGGCAACCACCGCCCGAACCCACTTGCCACCGCCACGAACGGGCCCAGAACCGAGCCCACATCCCATGGCCCAGACCAGAAAAAGCCCACGCCCACAGCAGTCCCGGTCGTCGGCGGGAGGCTCCACCCCAAGCGCGAACGGCCCACCACCATCAACGACTTCGACCACGACACCCCGGTCGTCCACCACACACGAGATGGACCGAGCCCCACCGGCATGCCGCACGGCATTCCCCACCAACTCGGACGCCACGAGCCGCAACACATCAACGATGTCGCCCCGGCCGCATCCGCTACTCCACAGCGCCACGAATTCCCGGGCCATACAGGCTGCTTCCGGGCCGGGGGGCAGATCGATCCGGTGCACTCCCGTGCACGGGTTTGCGAAATGGGTCATTGCGCGCCGACTCCCCACTGCCAGTGGTGCACAGGGCATCGCGATCTTGCTGCACTTGGTGATCTTTCAAGCACAGGCGGTGACTTGAACGAGACTGCATGCACCGCGCTACATGAGTCAAGCCACATGCGTGAATTATTCAGAAGTCATGCGAACGAGTGTCGACGTCGCTAGGCTCGCGCCGTCAGCGATGCTGCGCAGCTGCACAATGGGGTGGAAATCCTCGGATGGAAGGCGCTCGATGGCAGGCACGGGACCGGGTAATCTGAAGGCTCGACGCGAACTGGGCGCGCGGCTGCGCAAGATCCGCGTGCGAATGGGACGCTCATCGGAGAGCGTGGGCAAGGCCATTGGCATCAGCCAGTCCACGCTCACGCGAACCGAAACCGGCGATCGAACTTGCACAGAACGAGAGTTCTATGCACTGGTCGACTTCTTCGGGCTGGCCGACGGTGAACGCGAGGCGCTTGAGCTGACGGCGATGTCTGTCTGGAACGCGGATCCACCGTGGTGGTCACGCTTTGGCGACGTCATCTCGGCCAACTACGCCATGGTTCTGGAGTACGAGGACTGGGCCACGTTGCGCCAGGACTACCAACTTGCGGTCATGCCACCGCTCTTGCAGACCGAGGCGTATGCGCGAGAGGTCACCGCCGTTGGGTTCAACGATCTGAACCCCGACCAGGTAGACGACTTGGTTGAGGTGCGTACTTGCCGTCAGCGGCGTGTCTATGAAGACCCGTGCTTGGCTATAGAAGCCGTGATTACCCAAGCCGTGCTCGAGTTCGAAGTCGGCGGTAGCGCCGAGCACGACGCGCAACTTCGACACCTGCTGGAGATGACTGCGTTGCCCCACGTGGAGGTGCGCGTGATTCCTTTCGCGGCCGGAGCCGGAGGGACCCAGTCGAATCCCTTCCAGATCCTCTCCTACGGTGAAGGCGAGCCCTCCGTGGCATTCGGACAGGGCGTCGGCGGGAGCACGTTCATGGACGATCCCCGTGACGTGCGGCGGATCACTCGGCTCTTCAAGAACCTGGCCAGACACGCCCTGAGCCCGGAGGATAGCCGTGAACTGATTGCCACGATCAGAAAGAACTGACATGACCCTGCGTCACACTCGCCCTGAGGCCCGTCTCGCCTGGCGGAAGAGCTCGTACAGCCACAACGACGGCGACTGCGTCGAGACTGCCTCGACTCGCGCTTCCGTTGCGATTCGCGACAGCAAGGAACTCGGCGTCGGTGCCCTCGCCGTTCCTCACGCCTCATGGACCCGCCTGACTGAAGCCCTCAAGGGCTGATCGCGTCCGCAGCGCGACCAAGGCCGCCCCGTCGGTGCAGTGAGGGGCGGCTTTGCGGCGCGTGGGGACCTCGTGCGGGAGCCAAACACGTTCCGGGGCTGCGGGATCGGGGCGGCCGAGGGCGCCGAACGGCCCTGCGAGGGTGGATGATCGGGGATGGTCGCGGACGACGGGATCCATGAGGCCCCGGGCCCGGTCGTGAGTACGTGGGACACCATCGCGCGGCGGTGCTCTCCCGGCCGGAGTGACGTCGCGAACGCGATTGGACACGCGGACCGGTGTTCGGCACCCATCGCCGCAGTGGTGGCGGCGCTCACCGCAGCCGTCCTGCACGATGTTCTCACCCGCGCCGTCGCCGTCGGCCGCCAGGCACTTGCCGGTTCCGACGTTCTTGATCCGTACGTGCTCGATTTCGCGACCGGGACGGGGAGCAGGTCCGCCGGACTACCGGCCTCTCCCCGCCATTGTTCGCGACGCGGGCGGGCCGGTTGCGACCCGGCAGGTCGGCGACGTGCCGGCGCCGGAGGTGACGCTACGGGGCAAGTCGGAGTCGCTGCGCGGAAACCGGCCAGGCTCGCCGGGCGGGGCCGGCCACGCAAGCTGCCCGACGGCCGGTTCACCACCCGGCTGTGACCAGGCGCGTTGCGCCGCGATGGCCGTAACCAGGCGATACGTTCCTCGTGGCGGTCGCCGCCGCCGGGCCGGATAGCGGTACTCGTGCCGGCCATACTGCGGCACGAGCAGCGCCTGGCGCCCGCACGCCGGCCCCTCCGAAAGTTCATATTCGGTGCGGTACGGCTTCGTCCTGCCAGTGGTAGAGGTCGCGCAGCAGGGAAATCTCGGCACCGTGATGGATCAGCTCCCTGTTGACGTGCAGGACCCTGTTCTCCATGGGAAACCGCTCGGGACCCACCGTGGGCGGATTGTCCAGGTCGGCGTCCGACAGCTCGCGGACCCCCGCGTTCCATCTCCCATACATCTCGTCGAGTTGTTCGAGCGCCTCGTCAGCGGTCCCCGCGTAGGCGAATGTCCGGAAGTCGACGTCCCGGCCGTCGAAGTACCATTCGACCCGGTAGCCCAGGCACGAGACGATGATGTGCGCCAGCCGCCAGGCAATCGTGGTCACCGGCGCCGGCACCGGGGCAGGGGACGCGGAGTCCATCGTCCATTCCCCCGAACCTTCCGACACCGGTGCGACCGACGTGACACGCGGGCGGATGCTCCAGCAGCCGCGCACCGGCTCCCAGAAGTACTCCTCATCGGTAAGGCCGTCCAGCCGCGGCCGCAGGTTCTTGTACCAGTACCAGTCCAACTGCTCCGCGAGTCGCTCGCTTCTTGTCATTTGCGCACGCTACATACAGCGGAGACCCGGCCGCGATGCGGCGAGCGCGGAGGGTGCCGAACAGAACGACTCGGGCAGCGTGTTCCCGTGCAAGCAACTGACAGCCCCCAGGGTCTCGACGGCGGGACCGGGTGACCGTGGGGGCCGGCGGAGTTGGGGTCAGGTGGCGGTCAGGCGCCATAGGGATGTGGTTTCTGCGGCGCGGGCTGCGTGCAGTGGGGTTTTGGGGTTGCTTGCTCTCGGGTGTTGGGGCTTTGTGGTGGTCTTGTCCAGCACCTTGAGGCCGGCTGCCTTGATGGCTGTGGGGATCTCGTTGGGGGTTCTGAGGCCCAGGTGTTCGGCGAGGTTGGAGAGGATCAGCCAGGCCTCGCCGTTCGGTGTGAGGTGGGAGCGTAGGTCGTTCAGGAAGGCTCGGAGCATGGTGCTGTTCGGGTCGTAGACGCCTTGTTCCACTGCGGATGTCGGGTGGGCGGGGATCCAGGGTGGGTTGCAGACGACCAAGTCGGCGCGGCCCTCCGGGTAGAGGCAGGGGCCGACTACTTCGATGCGGCCCGTGAGGTCGAGCCGGTGGATGTTTTCGCGGGCGCAGGACAATGCGCGTGGGTTGATGTCGGTGGCCACCACGTGATCGACTCCTCGGTGGGCCAGGACCGCGGCGAGTACGCCCGTTCCCGTGCCGAGGTCGAAGGCGGTGCGGCCGGGGCCGCCGCCGGGGAGTGGTGCCTGTGCGACCAGGTCGACGTACTCGCCCCTGACCGGGGAGAAGACGCCGTAGTGGGGGTGGATGCGGGCGGCGAGTGCCGGGATCTCCACGCCCTTCTCGCGCCACTGCCGTGCTCCGATCACGCCCAGCAGTTCGGTGAGCGAGACCGCCGACGGGCCGTGCGGTGGGCCGTATGCCTCGGTGCACGCCCGACGGACGTCGGGGGCTCTGCGCAGCGCCAGCGAGTGGTCGTCCTCCAGTAGTACGAGGAGTTTGCCCAGAACCCGGGCCCGGTGGCCTTTGGTGCGGCGGTGGAGGTGGAAGGACTCGGCCGGACTGTCACCCTCACCCGAACGGGGAGGCTTTCGGTCGAGGCGGTGGTTCATCGCGCGCAGTAGTTGACGTGCGTTGTGGTAGTCGCCGCGCCACAACGCCGCCGTGCCTTCGCAGGCCAGGCGGTATGCGGTATCGGCTTTCATCCGGTCGTCCGCGACGACGACGCGTCGGGGAAGCGGTGCGGCGCTCTCGGAGTGCCAGCGGGCGGATCGGACCGTGTCGGCTTCGGTCCAGTGGATTGTGGACACCACGTACTCCTCGTGATCGAACGTGCGGGGCACGAAGAGCACTTCGACGAGGAGCAGGTGAAAACGACGCGCGTGCTACGGCACAGGCGCGTGTATCGGGGCAGGCAGGGCTACCGCTCCCGCGTCGAAGCGCGAGAGGAGACGTCGCCGAGAACCATGCCTAGCGTCACGACCAGCCCTTTCGGGGACGTGGTGGAGAGATGACACGTGAGGTTTGCACAGTTCTCGGCGCACCGGCAACCCGGATTCGGCGACGGGGGGAGGCGTGGGCCTCCCCCCGGATGGCGTTCCGTTTCGCTACCAGGTCTTGCCGGCCTGCTCGTTCGTGGTGCGGTTGATGCGGTTGAAGAAGTTGGTCAGGGCGATCTCCAGGGTGATCGCGCCCAGTTGCTCCTGGGTGAAGTGGGCGGCGGCGGCCTCCCAGATCTCGTCGGTGACGCCCGGGGCGCCGTCCTGGATCCGGGTGGCGGCCTCGGTCAACGCGAACGCCGCCCGTTCCTCGTCGGTGAAGAACGGCGTCTCGCGCCAGGCGGCCACCTGGTGCAGCCGCTCGTCCGACTCGCCGGCCTTCTTCGCCGCGTCGATCGAGGCGTACACGCACGGGCTGCAGCTGTTGATCTGGCTGACCCGCAGGTGGATCAGCGACAGCAGGCGCGGCTCGACGCCCCCGGCGTGGATCGCCTTGAAAAGGTGTTGGAAAGCGGTGGTCAGGTCGGGGCTCGGCGCGCTCTTCAGCCGTGCTTCCATGGGTCTGCTCCTTCATCGGTTACCTGCGCCCCTTCGGGCCCGTCATCACCCATGACGGAGCGGATCCGAGGAAGGTAACAACATGTCCGGCACCAACCCCGACCCCGGGCCCGGCCCCACGGACCCGATGGTCGAGGCGTTCGAATCCCAGCGCGACCGACTGCGCGCGGTCGCCCATCGCATGCTCGGGTCGCATTCCGACGCGGAGGACGTGGTCCAGGAAGCCTGGCTGCGGTTGTCCCGCCAGGACACGGTGACCATCCACAACCTCGGCGGCTGGCTGACCACGGTGGTCGGCCGGATCAGTCTGGACGTGCTGCGCTCGCGACAGGCCCGTCCCGAGGCGTCCTACGACGAGCAGTTGCCGGAGTTCGTCGTGACGATCGACGACGGCCGCGCGCCGGAGGACGAGGCGGTGCTGGCCGACTCGGTCGGCCTCGCGCTCCTGGTCGTGCTCGAATCGTTGCGGCCGAACGAACGGCTCGCGTTCGTGCTGCACGACCTGTTCGCGGTGCCGTTCGACGAGATCGGCAGGATCCTCGGCAAGTCCGCCGACGCCACCAAGATGCTGGCCAGCCGGGCGCGCAGGAAGGTCCGGGCGACCGAGCGGCCGGCGGACGGCGCGCGGGAGCAGCGCGAGGTGGTCCACGCGTTTTTGGCGGCGGCTCGCCACGGCGCCTTCGAGGAGTTGTTGCGAGTGCTCGACCCCGAGGTGCGGCTGGTCGTCGACACCCCCGGCGGTACGGTCGTCACCCTCGGCGCCACCAAGGTCGCGGCGGGGGCGCGACTGGCCGGGGGCGGGGTCGCGCTGGGGCGGGCGGTGTTCGTCAACGGCCTCCCCGGGGTCGTTTCCTGGAGCGAGGACGGCTCTGCGCTCTCGGTCCTCGCGTTCACCGTCGTCGACGGCCGGATCACCGAGATCAGGGCCGTGGTCGACCCGGCCAAGCTGGCCCTGATGGATCTGCCGGATCCGAGGTGAGCCAGGGCGATGCGACGGAGGTCGGGAATGGCCGCGACGTACAATCCCAGCGAGGGCGAGGCGCCAGGCCGAGATTCCGGTACCGGTGTGAGGGAGGGGACCGGATGTTCGGTTCGAAGAAGAAGCAGAAGCTCGACGATCTGATGGCGCAGCTCAGGCCCGACCTGAGTCGGGAATCACTCGGCGTCGGGCCCGACTTCCCGGGCGTCGCCCCGAACCCGGTCCTGAGCGGTGATGCACGCAAGCGCAATGCGGAACTGCGTACGGGGACGCTTGCGCTCGGCGTTCTCGTCGACTGGCGGGAGGTCAACAACAATCCGCGCGTGGTCCTGATGTTCGACGTGGAGACCGCCGACGGCATCTCGTTCCGCGGTATCGCAGACGAAGACCTCACGATCACCGAACTCACCCGACTCGCCCCGGGACAGACGTTGCCCGTGCGCTACCGGCCGGCCGTGATGGACCACTACGTCTGTCTTGCCCGGGACGCGGACCCCGCCCACGTGCAGCGGCTCTCCGACGAGATCGCGAGCCGCAAGCGGACCTGACCCGAAGCCATTGGCCGGGTCCCCGGAAAACCAGGGTCGGCTCGGGCGCTCGGCGGGGACGACCCCGGCCGGGCGCCCGGCCGAACCGAACCGGGCGATCGTCGCCGTGCGCCGTCCGTCAGGCCGGGTTCGGGTCCGCCTTGCGGAACGGGCGGAAGAACGTGCGTAGTTCCTCGGCGTACAGTTCGGGTTCCTCGAACGCCGCGAAGTGGCCGCCGTGCTCGGCCTCGGTCACGCGCACGACGTTCGTGGTGCGCTCCATCCAGGCGCGCGGTGGGCGGATCAGGTCGCCGGGGAACAGCGTGAAGCCGGACGGGACTTCGACGCGGCGGGCGAGTTGCGCGGGCGGGATCGAGCCGTTGGCCCGATACATCCGCATCGACGAGCCGATCGTCTCGGTGAGCCAGTAGATGGTGATGTTGGTCAGGATCTCGTCCTTGGTGAAGCCGCGCTCGATGTCGCCGTCGCAGTCGCTCCACGCGCGGAGCTTCTCGACGATCCAGGCGGCGAGGCCGGCCGGCGAGTCGGTGAGCCCGACGGCGGCGGTCTGCGGCTTCGTCCGATGCATCGCGGCGTAGCCGCCCTCGGCCGCGCCCCAGGCGGCGACCTCCCGGAACCACTCGCGCTCCTCGGGCGTGAACTCGGCGAGGTCGCCGGAGACCACGGGTACACCGGCGTCGGTGCGGTGTACGGCCACCACCCGGTCGGGGTGGTCGAGGGCGAGGTAGCGGCTTACGTGGCTGCCGATGTCCCCACCCGCCGCGCCGAATCGGGCGTAGCCGAGCCCGTCCATCAACTCGGCCCACAAACCGGCGACGGCGATGGAGTCGAGGGGCGGACCGGTCGGGCGATCCGAATACCCGTAGCCCGGCATGTCCGGTACGACGACATCGAACGCGTCGGCCGGATCACCCCCGTGCGCACCGGGATCGGTCAGCAGCGAAATCACCTTGGTGTAGCGCCAGAACGAATCCGGCCACCCGTGCCCGAGCACCAACGGCAACACGGGCCCGGTCGGCGCGACGGCCCGGGCATGCACGTAATGGATCCCGAGCCCACCGATCGTCGCCCGAAAGCGCGGCAACCGATTGAGCGCGGCCTCCTGCGCGCCCCAGTCGAACCCGTCCGCCCAATAGCCCACCAACTCCCGGAGATACCCGAGATCGACCCCGAGCCCCCACCCGACCTCCTCCGGCGCATCCGGCCATCGCGTCGCCCGCAACCGCGCCCGAAGGTCGGCAAGCACGGCGGGATCGGTGCGCCCAATGAACTGCTGCGGCTGGAACACCTTTTCGTCCGACATGGACGCATGCTAACTCCGCGACGATCACACCCCGGACCGCACACGCACCCACGCCCTCACGGCCCGGATGGTCGCGATCACGTCACCGCCTACGTGCGGAAGCGGGTCCACAGGTTGGGGTAGCGGGTGGCCAGGGCATCGTCGAATTCCAGATTGATCGCCGTGCCGACCGGGTCCACCGGTTGGGGTGGGAGGCCCACCGGGGGCATGGGGGTGCCGGTCATCTGTTCGTACGCCTCGTCGGCGGCGTAGCCCAGGTCCTCGCCGTCGCCGTCGATCTCCGGGTCGAAGGTGTCGAGGAGGTCGGCCAGGTCGTCGGGGTCGCGGAGGGCGCCCTCGAAGACGTCCCGGCCCTGGCCGATCAGCCAGCAGCGGAACGAGTCGAAGACGTCGTCGCTCGCGCCTTCGAGCAGGACCGCCGCCGCGCCCCACAGGTCCCAGCGGTACGCGCGGGTGTACCGCGCCTCGAAGTGTTTGGCGAAGTCGCAGACGGAGTCGGGATCGAGCTGTGTCAGGCGCTCCACCAGCAGGTCGGCCTGCTCTTCGGGGTCGCCCTCGGCCGCCTCGCGCGTGGCGTCAATGAGTTCCCAGAACTCGCTCTCGTCCATCACGGTCGGATCATCGCATGCGCGGGGCCGAACGCCCGGGAGGACATGAAGGGCAATTCGGTTCGCCCGCCCGGGGCCGGCTCCGGGGTCAACCGCGACCGGCGAAGAAGGTGCCGGCGTGTTCGGCGAGTTCGGCGCTGTGGGTGACCGCGCCCAGGGCGGCGACGGCGATGTCGGCCGTTGGCGGGGTGGTGAGCAGGGACACCATGCCGTCCATCAGCGCCTCCAGGTCGCCCCGGAGGCTGCCGGTGTCGGGCATGGCGAACTCCAGGCGCCGGGCACCGGTGAGCGCGGCACCGAGGAGGGCCCCCTTCGACGGCCACCAGCGGTAGATCGTGGTCTTGTTCACCCCGGACCGCTCGGCGACCCCCTCGATGGTCAGGCCCTCGTAGCCCTTCGCTCCGGAGGCGGAGGGGGCGGCGACGCTGGTCACCGAGCACTGGATCGACCGCCGCCGCGACGGATGGCGCCGCCGGGTCGCCGAGACACTCGGACTGGTCTTCACCGGCACCCCGGCCGCGCGGCGCGCCGAGCACAACCGCGAGGGCATGCGCACGACGCTGCGCCGCCCCCGGGCCGCGTGTGGCGGCGCCCCCTGACGTCGAGAGCTACCGGGCCCCGCCCGGCGCGTACAACCGCCGGATCCGCGCCGAGTCCGCCGGCGCCTCACCCGACAGCGTGAGGAAGTGCTCGACCTGCCAGGCCCGGGTCCGCTCCGCCTGTCGAACGGTCGGCGTCACCCACGGCGGGTAGACCCGAAAACCCCGCTTGCCCCCGACACCGCCCACGGACAGGATGCCGCGCTCCGCCAGCACCGCCGTCGGAAACACGAACTGCCCGAGGTGTTCGCCCTGCCGGCAACCGATCACCACCAGGTCGATCGCGTCCTCGACCGCCGACGGCTCGATCGGCCCGGCGGCCGAGCGCCGCCACAGGGTGACGAACAGGCCGACCTTGGTCGGCGTGGTCCTCGCGCTCCGAAAGCGGACTCGGGCACCGGCCACGGTGAGCGTGTACGCCCCGTATTCGGCGCTCTCCGGCTCGGCGACCGGGCGGCCGCACCGGAACCCGATCGGGTCGTAGATCATCTCCTTGGCAGCCGTCAGATCGGCGGGCAGGGACGGCGACCCGTCGCCCGGCCAGGGCTCGGCCCCCGGATCGGACCCGGCCGAAAGATCAGGGTTCGTAGCCATTCGGGCATCCTGCCGGCACGCACCGGCAGTGCGGATGCCGACCCCGGACGCCGACCCCGAACGGTGTGATGCCCGGCGACCCAAACCTCGGGCCACCGGGCATCACAATCGGGGACAGCGGTCGTACGGACTACCTACGTGCTACGTGCTCTCGGTGTGCGGCCTCAGCACGGTCCGAGGTCGAGCCACACCCCCCACTGCCCAGTGGTCCCGGGGGTCTCGCCCTGGGTCCACCACTTGGCGCGGTAGGTGTGCCCCTGGTACGAGACCGTGTTGCCGCCCACGTAGACGGTGTTCGCGTCCCAGGCGGGCGCGGAGCAGTTGCCCGGACCGCCGTCGCCGACCGTCAGCGTGTACGTGGTCGAGTGCACGACCGAGCCCGTGCCCGTGATGGTGATCGGGTACGTACCGGCCGCGGTGCCCGCCGAGACGGTGATCGTCGCGGTCGAGGAGGTGCCGCTCTGGACCGACGGCGGGCTGAAGCTCACGCTGATGCCCGACGGCGCGTTCGAGCCGAGCGTCACCGTCTGCGCCGTACCACTGGAGGTGGTGGTGTTCACCGTCGTGGAGACGGTGGCACCGGGCTGCGCGTTGCCGGAGGACGGAACGGCCGAGATGGTGAAGTCGTTGGTGGGCGTGGTGCCGCCGACCGCGGTCTTCCAGATCGTGTACGCGACACCGTCCGCGCTGCGGTTGAGCACCGTGGCGCTGATGTTGGAGCTGGTGTCACACGAGGAGTGGTAGCAGGAGTCGTAGGACTGGTTGGCCTGCCCGCCCCACTTCGTCGCCTGTGCCGAGGTCTTGCGCGCGTCGGCACCGGCCGCGTAGCCCGACGTCGGGATGCCGGCCTGCTGGAAGGAGTAGTCGTCGGAGCGTCCCTGGCCCTCGACGTTCTCCTCCGGGCGCAGGTTCAGCGAGTCCCAGTACGCCTTCATCGGCGCGGCGGTGGCGGAGTTGATGTTGTTGATGAAGTAGCCGCCGTTGGGCGAGCCGACCATGTCGAAGTTGTAGTAGCCCTTGATCGCCGCGCGCTGCGTGGAGCCGAGCTGGCTGACGTAGAACTGCGAGCCCTGGAGGCCCTGTTCCTCGCCGGCCCACCAGCCGAAGCGCACGTGCTTGGTCAGGCTGGGGTTGGCCTGGGCGAGCGCGAGCGCGTTCTCCAGGAGGGTGGCGGAACCCGAACCGTTGTCGTTGATGCCGGGGCCGGCCTGGACGCTGTCCAGGTGGGCGCCGAACATGACGACCGAGTCGGCGGGGCCGCCGGGCCAGTCGGCGATCAGGTTGTTGGAGCGGTACGTGCAGGAGGTGCAGGTCTGCTCGCTGACCTGGAAGCCGGCCGCCTGGAGCTTACCCTTCACGTACGCCACCGACGCGGTGTAACCGGCGCTGCCCGCACGGCGGTTGCCGCCGTTCTGGTTCGCGATCTGGTTGAGCTGCGTCAGGTGCGACTGCACGTTCGCGACGTTGATGTCCGGCGGGTCGCTCGGGTTGCCCGGCCCGCTGCCGACGGTCAACGTGTACTGCGCGGTGTGCGAGGTGGAACCCGTGCCCGTGATGGTGACCGAGCTGGTGCCCGCGCTCGCCGACGCGCTCGCCGACAGGGTCAGCACGGAGGACTGGTTCGTGCCGATGGTCGCCGGGTTGAACGACGCGGTGACGCCGGCCGGAAGGGGGCCGGTGGTCAGGGTGACGTTCTGCGCCGGACCCGAGACCAGCGTCGCGGTCACGGTCGTGGTCGTGCTGCCGCCGGGCGTGACGCTGCCGCTGGTCGGGCTGACCGCGAGGCTGAAGTCCGAACCCGGGTCGACGTTGCAGACCGGGTCGCCGGTCTGGGCCGGCACGCTGACCGCGTCCCACGCCGCCTTGGTCTTCTTGAACAGGTCACACGTCGGGTCGATGGTCTTGGCCGCGGTGAGCGTCGCGGTCCGGTAGCGCTTGTAGGTCATGCCGCTGGTCTTGAGCAGCATGCCGCCGTAGAAGACCTTGCCGGCCTTCTGGATACCGGCGCCGGTGAGGGTGGTGTTGTTGCAGGTCGGGCTGGTCGGCTTGCCGCCGCCCGGGTTGGTGCCCTCGGCGAGGAGGTAGAACCAGTGGTTGAGCGGTCCGGCCGCCGCGTGCTCCTCGGTGCTGGGAATGGAGGAGCTGTAGCAGTCGGGGTCGCCGTTGGTGGACGGCTTGTACATGTAGCGGATCGGGCCCTGGCCCACGAGGTTGACGGTCTCGCCGACGGTGTAGTCGGGGGCGTCGTACTGGGAGGGCTCGTTCGTGTACGCCTCGGTCAGCGCACCCATGATGTCGCCGGTGCCCTCACCGAGTCCGGCCTCACCGCTGGTGCCGCCGGGGGTGAACTGGTCGATGCCGTGGCCGAATTCGTGGCCCACGACGTCCATCGAGCCGATCCACTGGTTGCTCTGGTTGTGGCCGATCGAGACCGACGAGCCGTCCCAGTAGGCGTTGACGTCGTTCAGACCGACCTTGACGGGCCAGCTGCCGCCCGTGCCGTCGTGGCCGTTGCGACCGAGCCAGTCGCGGAGCATGTTCCATTCCTTCTGCGCCGCCCACATGACGTCGACGCAACCGGTTTCCTTGCTCGACGCCTGGCCGTTGCCCCACGAGTCCGAGGACTTCGTGAAGACCTGGCCGGAGCTGTAGTCGGCACAGGTCAGGCCGGGGCGGCCCGGGTCGCGCAGAGAGTACGAACCCCCGGAGTTGGAGGTGTCGATGGTGAGCGGATTCGGGCCGTTCCACTGGCTGTTGCCGGTGCCGGCCTTGACGTCGTCGACCTTGTCGAGCACCTTGCCGGTGGTCGCGTCGACGAACACGTGCAGGCGACTGGGCGCGGTCGCGGTACGACCCGCCACCACCGTCTCCCAGGCCAGCGCGCTGTTGCCGTCCTTGACCCGGACGACGAGGCGGTGCGATTCGACCTTGTCCACGACGGGGAGTTGGGCCCGGGACGTGGCCTCGGCGGCACCGGCCGCCACCGTCGGTTGGGTGATCACGGAGATGCGCGCGTCGGTCGAGGCCTGGGTCGCGTGGACTCGGCCCTTGCCGTCGGCCATGACCACCGCGTCGCCACCGACGACCGGCAGGCCGCGGTATGTGCGCTGGTACGCGACCGAGTACAGGTCGTTGATCCACGGCGTGACGACCTGGCGTTCGTACTGCTCGTCGGGACCCTTGGCGAGGGCGTCCAGGCCGCTTGCGGCCGCCCGGTCGGCGGCGGATACCGCGAGTGCCTGCGGGTTTACGGGGGGAGGTGACGGGTCGGCGACGGCCGGTGCTCCGGCCGCGCCGATCGCCAAGCCGGCGAGCATGGCCAGGACGGTCCCGGCCGTGGTCGTTCTGCGATTCATCGAGGCTCCTTGGGAGGGGACATGCCTCGACCACGTCGCCGGCTTGCGCCGCGTACGCCTCGTGAGCGACGCGGGCGACCGTGCAGGCCGGGTTCGTGCCCGAGCGAGCGAAACACTCACACGGGTGTGGGGACTTGGTGAAGTGATCGGCAACGGCCGGCAAATTCCGGCAAACGCCAAGCAGACCCCGGGAGTCGCGGGAGTGCCTGGTCGCCCGGTCGGGCGGCGGTGCGATGCCCCGACGAGTGCGCCGACGACCGTTCAGTGACCCGGCATCTGCTCCAAGAGGTCGCGCACCTCCGGCAGATCGCTCCAATGTTGGGTCAGACGTCGGCGCAGGCCCAGGAGTTCCCGATTTGTGGTCGCGGTGCCCAGACCGGCGGCCTCGTGGATGACCGGGGCGGCGGTGGTCACCGCCGCGTCGGGACGGCCGGCGCAGGCAAGCGCGTCGGCCAGCCGTACGGTCAGCAACACCCGGGCGGGGCGCAGCGGAACGGGCAGCAGGTCCAACGCGGCCTCCACCGACTGGACCGCCGACCGGGCCGAGGCGAGATCGCCGGTACGCGCGGCCAGATCGCGCAGCGCGCCGCCGACGGTGGCCTCCATGCGGAGTCGGCCGGCCAGTCCGGTCAGCCACGGTGCCTCGGCGCGGTCGCGTTCGTCGAAGCGGTTGATCTGCCGATGCGCGGTGGCGATCTCCTGGCGACACTCGCCGATGTCGCCGCCGAGCGCGTGGCCGCGGGCCTGGTAGAGCTTGGCGAGCGTGGTGATCCAGGCCCGGCCGGTGTCCACCGCCTCCAGGGCGCGGGCGTAGGCCAGTGCGGCCGTCGCGTCGCCGTCGAGGCGGGCCAGTGAGCACACGTCGCCGAGCAGCGAGGCGCGGGCGCCCGGACTCTCGCAGACGTCCGCCCAGTTGAGGCCGCGGTCGTACCAGGCCATGCCGATCACGCTCTGGCCCTGCTGCATCCGGAAACGCCCGGCGAGTTGGGCGTAGTCGGCGGCCAGGCGCAGCTGCGCGTGCGGCGAACGGCCTTGCGCGTTCAGGGATTCGGCCCAGCTGACGATGCGGCGCAGCACGTACTCGACGGAGCCGACCAGGCCGGTGGTGGTGCCGCCGTGCAGGCCGGCCTGGGTATAGCCGCCGAGCAGGGCGGTGAGTACGTGGACCACGTCGGGGTCGACGCCGGTCGGGTTGTTGCCGTCGATGCCGGCGAGGATGGTGAGCGCGTCGGCGTACGGCGGGACCTCGCACTCGTGGCAGCCGTCCTTGCCGTGCAGGGGGCAGGGCAGGCCGTGATAGGGCAGCCGCTCGGGCCAGAACCGGTCGGCCAGGGGGGCGAGTCCGGCCGGCGCCTCGCCGCCGGGTATCACCGAGAAGTGCGTGCGGTGCAGGGCGGGCGGCGGGATGGCGCGGCTGGTCAGGAGGGCGGACAGGTCGCCGCCGGTGTCGAGGAGGTCGTCGAGCCGGCGCGGCAGACCGGCGGGCGGTTCGCGCAGGCCCGCCTCCAGCTTGCTGATCAGGCTGTGGTGGTAGCCGACGCGTAGCCCGAGTTGCTGCTGGGTCATTCCGGCGAGGCGGCGCCGGGTCCGCAGCGTGCGGCCGAACTCCGCCCACAACGGTGTGGACGCGACCTTTAGAGGTGTGGACGCGACCTGTGTGGTGACGGGTGCGTTCGGGAGCCTGTTCACGTTCGTCCTCCCCGAGGTAACTCCGGATGGTCGACGGTTGGTCACTGCCCGGAGCAGGGTGACAGACGGGAGTGCGAGTTGTCTCCGATGGAACGAGGCATTCCGCTTTTGGCGTGCGGTGGAGGTGGGGTTGGGCGGTGGGTTGGGCGGGGGGTGGGTGGCACGGGACGCGATGTGACATATCACCCCGGGCTGGCGGGGGCGGGGTCGGTGGGTGGGCCGCGTGGGTGGGGGCGGGGGTGGTCCCGTGCGGTCGGGTGGGCGGGGGGGCTCAGGCGGTCGGGGGGTGGGTTGGCCGCAGGCGCACTCGGGCCGTGCGGCGGCGGCCTTTGGCCTCAAGCGCCGGCCGGGCTGGGTGGCCTCAAACGCCGGCCGGGCTGCTTGGCCTCAAACGCCGGCCGGGCTGGGTGGCCTCAAACGCCGGCCGGGCTGGGTGGCCTCAAGTGCCGGCCCGGCTGGGTGGCCTCAAACGTCGGCGGGCTGTTTGGGATCAAGTGCCGGTCGGGGCTGGGTGGGGGTAGCGGGTGGGTGGGGTGGGGGTTGGTTGGGTTGGGCTGGAATGGGGCTTGTGGTTTGTGGGGTGGTTAGGCCGTGGGGGTGGCTTTTGGGGGGAGGTTTGACAGGAGGCCGTCCCTTGCGCCTGGGCCTGGGGTTGCCTTCAGGGTTTCGGGGGTCAGGGGTTCCTGGCAGGCGGAGCAGATGTGGATCGCGGTTGTGGGGTGGCCGCACGGGGTGTGGGTGACGATCACCGGGGGGCCGTCGGGCGCGGCCCATTGGTCGCCCCATTGGCGCATGGCGTTGAGTACCGGCCACAGGCTGCGGCCCTTGTCGGTCAGGCGGTAGTCGTAGCGGACCGGCTTGTCCTGGTAGGCCGCGCGTTCGAGGATGCCGTGCTCGATCAGGTGCTCCAGGCGCTGGGTGAGCACGTTGCGCGAGATGCCGAGCCGGTCGTGGAAGTCGTCGAAGCGGGTCACGCCGAAGAAGGCGTCCCGCACGATCAGCATCGTCCACCACTCGCCGCCCACCTCGAGGAACTGGGCGACCGAGCAGTGCATCTCCTGGAAGCTCTTGCGGCGCATGGCGTCAGTGTAATGGGTGGGTTGCATGATTGTACTTAGTTAGTTGCTTTATAGAACTTGGTCGTTCTAGGTTGGCTGAGTTGCTTGATAGAACTTACTCGCTGAGTGACCTGGGAGGGCTCTCGTTATGGCCGGTAGTGGCTCGGATCGACCGCCGCGTGCGTTTGCGGCGGTGTTGGTCTGTGCGGGCGTGGTGCTCGTCAACCTGGACCTGTTCATCGTCAACGTCGCGATGCCCTCGCTGGCCGAGACGTGGTCGGGCTCCTCGCTCGCCGACCTGTCCTGGGTGCTGAACGCCTACACGGTCGTCTTCGCAGCCCTCCTCGTGCCGGCCGGGCGGTTGTCCGATCGGATCGGGCATCGGCGTGCGTTCCTGGCCGGCGTCGCGGTCTTCACCCTGGCCTCCGCGCTGTGCGCCGCCGCGCCGGAGTTGGTGGTCCTGGTGATCGCCCGACTCGGCCAGGCGGTCGGCGCCGCGCTGTTGATGCCCGCGTCGCTGGGGTTGTTGCTCACGTCGTACCCGCCCGAACGTCGCGGTACGGTGATCCGCGCCTGGGCCGCGATCGGTGGAATCGCCGCCGCGGTGGGCCCGGTCCTGGGCGGCCTGTTGCTCGAACCCGGTTGGCGCTGGGTCTTCGTGGTCAACCTGCCGATCGGCGTGCTGACGCTGGTATTCGGCGCGCGCCGACTGCCCGACCCCGCGCCGACCGATCGTGGGCCGCTGCCGGACCTGGTGGGAGCCGTGCTGTTGACCGCCGCGATCGGCGCGTTGTCGCTGGGCGTGGTGCGGGCGCCGGACTGGGGCTGGTGGTCCGGCCGTACGGTCGGCGTGTGGGTGGCCACCCTGGTGCTGGTGGCCGGATTCCTGGTGCGCAACGGGCGGCATCCGCGTCCGGTCGTCGAGGGCGCGCTGGTGCGGAATCGGGTCTATGCGGTCTCGGGGGTGGCCAACGTCCTGTTCGGCGTCGCGTTCGCCGGGATGCTGATCTCCGCCACGATGTGGATGCAGACCGTGTGGGGTTGGAGCGCGCTGCGGACCGGCCTCGGGACCGTTCCCGGGCCGCTGTGCGTGCCGTTCGTGACGATTTTGGCCGGGCGGTACGCGGCCCGGGTCGGACCGGGGCCGCTGGTCGTGCTGGGCGGGATCTCGTTCAGTGCGGGTTTGGGTTGGTGGATCGTCCGACTCGAACCGCACGCGCACTACGCGAGCGACTTCCTGCCCGGTTCGATCCTGAGCGGCATCGGCGTCGGGCTGGTCCTGCCGACCCTGATCGCCACCGCGACCGGTGCGCTGACGCCGGATCGCTTCGCCACCGGCTCGGGGGTGATCACGATGTTGCGGCAGGTCGGTGCGGCCCTCGGGGTCGCGGTGTTCGTCGCGGCGGTCGGCACGGAGGCCACACTCGACGGCTACGACCGGGCCTGGTACATCCTCGGCGGTGCGACGTTGCTCACCGCGCTCGCCGCCCTGTTCCTGCCGAGGGCGGGCCGCGGCGCGGCAGCGGGAGTGGCGGCCGAGCGGGCCTCGGGAGCGGTGGCGGCTTCGGCGGCATCGACGACGGTGAACTGACGAGGACGGTGAACTGACGAGCGGGGCAGGGCGGGGAGCGGGCAGGCCGGGCGCGGGGCCGCTCCCCGCCCCGGTCGGGCTTCCCGCCCGGGGTGGGGCTTGTGTCCCCGGTGGGTTCGCGTTTTTGGTCAGGTTGCCTTGGTTGCTTTGGCGGCCTTGGCGGCGCGTTTGGCTTCCTGTTTGTGGGCGCGGACCTTGGCCAGGGAGTCGGGGCCGGTGATGTCGGCCACCGAGCGGTAGGAGCCGACCTCTCCGTAGGCGCCGGCCGCTTCGCGCCAGCCCTTGGGGGTTACGCCGTATTGTTTGCCGAGCAGGGCCAGGAAGATCTGTGCCTTCTGCTTTCCGAAACCGGGCAGTTCCTGGAGCCGCTTCAGCAGTTCGGCGCCGGTTTTCGCGTCGGTCCAGACCGCGCTCGCGTCGCCGTCGTAGTGCTCGACCAGGTACTGGCACAACTGCTGGACGCGGTGGGCCATCGAGCCGGGGTAGCGGTGTACGGCGGGCTTCTCGACGAAGAGGGCGGTGAAGGCGTCCGGGTCGTAGGCGGCGATCTCGTGTGCGTCCAGGTCGGTGGCGCCCAGGCGTTGGGTGAGCGTGTAGGGGCCGGTGAAGGCCCATTCCATCGGGATCTGCTGGTCCAGCAACATGCCGGTCAGCGCCGCCAACGCACTGCGTCCCAACAACTCGTCGGCCTCGTCCTGCTGGGCGAGGTGCACTGTCGTGTTCATCCCCCGATGATCTCCCGGCCGGCCCCGGACCCGCACCCGGACTCGCCGCCGATCACGTGGATGGGGCGCTGCCGGCCGGCGGCGATGCGGACGGGTGGTCGTGGTCAGCCCAGGGCCGTTGCCACTGCCGGGACCGCGGCTCGGGCGACGGCTTCGACCTGGGATACGCCCTTGTCCATGGTCGGCTGGTCGTCGGAGAGGATGGCGATCAGCAGTGGCCGGCCGGCGTGGGTGATGTGGCCGATGCTGTTGATCACCCACAGGCCGGTGGCATCGCGGGGGAGCCAGCCGTTCTTGAGCGCCGGGGTGGTGGCGGGGTCGGCGGTGACCGATACGCCCCAGGTCTGGTCGCCCTCGACGGAGGTCATCAGGTCGGCGATATAGGCCCGGGAGCCGGCGTCGAGGGGTGAGTCGGCGGCGGTGATCGCGGCCAGTAGGCGGACCTGGTCGGCGGCGGTCGTCGTGGTCAACCCCCAGGAGGCGCCGGTCGGTTCGGTCTCGGTCAGGCCCAGGACCGCGTTGGCGGCGCGCAGACCGGCGGCACCGCCGACGGCGGACCACAGGGTGTCGGCGGCGTCGTTGTCGCTGTTCTCGATCATGGCCTCGGCCGCGGCCCGTTCGGCGGCGGTCGGCGCGCGGTCGTCGTGCTGGGCCCGCAGGAGCAGCGCGGCCAGGATGTCGACCTTGACGATGCTCGCGGCGACGTAGGCGCGGTCCTCCCGATAGCCGGCAATGGTGCCGTCGGCCGGGTCGAGGATGGCGACCGACACGTTTCCGATGGTCGCGGGCATCGCGGCGGCGAGGACGTCGGCGGCGACCGGCCCCACGGGCGGTTGCGGGTCGGCGCCGCGGGCCACGTCGGCGGGGGCGGCGGCGCGGCTGTCCGGCGGTGGCAAGGTGGGCTCCGTGTGCTCGGGCGGCGTGGCCGATGTCGCCGGAGCCGCACCGGTGTTCGCGGTGGCGGTGGCGCTCGCGGTCGGCTCGGCGCGGCTGCGGGAGACGGCCGACCACAGCAGGGTCGCACAGACCAGGACGATCACGATGGGCACGACGACGGCTCGGCCGCGGCCGATCGGGCGGCGGCGAGTGCGCTCGCGAGCGGGGCTCATGCTCCATACGGTGGTGGGCGGCCCTGTGCGGTGGGTGAGACGCGCATGAAGAGCGGATGAGAGTGGCGGCAGTGGCACGGCGAACACGCCGACACCGCGGCGGTTGTGCTCGTGCTCGTGGGACCCGGCGGTTGCCCCGCTGCCCGCCGACGTGGAGGATCGTGCGATGCCCGTGCCGCCACCCCACCTCGACCCCGACGCGGCGACCCGATGGCGGCGCGCCCGCGCCCGGGCCGTGGACCATCTCCTGGCGGCCGTGGCCGGGTCCCGCCGGGTCGACGAACTCGTGCTGCGCGGGAGCGTGTTGCTCAAGGCCTGGTACGGCGCGGCGGCCCGCGACCCGGGTGACCTCGACTTCGTGGTGACGACGAAGGGGTGGGGGCCGGAGGACGGCCGTACCGACCGGATGTTCGCCGAGATCGTGCGCCGCGCCGAGGAGTCGTCCGCGACGGATGCGTTTTGCGTGCGGGTCGTCGCGACCCGGGCCCTGGACGAAACGCTCCGGGCCTACGACCGCGCGCCCGGCCGCCGACTCGGACTGCCGTGGCGGGCCGAGGGGTTGCCGGGCGGGACGGTGCACCTGGACTTCGTCTTCGGCGAACGCCTGCCGAGCGAGCCGGAGTTGGTCGAGGTCCCGCGCTCGGACGGCACCGGCACACACCTGCTGGTCGGCGCCACCCCCGAACAGTCGTTGGCCTGGAAGTTGTTGTGGCTGGTCGAGGACGACCACCCGCGCCCCCAGGATCTCCACGACGCGGTACTGCTCGCGGAGCACGTGCCGTTGCCCGTCTCGCTGCTGCGGGCCACGTTCATGGCGTTCGACCCCGGCCACGGCGGCCGCCCGTTCACCGTGGCTTCACTCGCCCTGGACCGGGTGAAGCCCTTCGAACCGGGCCACGATCACCCCGAGTTGATGGCCGACGAGCTACCGGCACGACTGATTCGGGCGCTCGCACCGACCTTCGCCGCAGACGCCGGGTCCGGCGAGAGCGGGTATGCGCGGGCCGTGCGGCGGTTACGCCCCTGGATCGAGAAGTGCCGTGCGCTGCGTGGGGATTCGCGGGCACTGTCGGACGTGATCACAGCCGACTCGTGGCATCTGGACTCGGCCCTGGTGGTGTACCGCGAAGTGATGGGGCCGGGGACCTGCGACCTGGCCGAGGCCGCGCGGGTGGTGACCGGCCACTGGGACGCGCGGCCGGCGCAGGTCGGACACGAGCGGTGGCATCCGTATGTGGTGGCGGAGGCATTCGGGCGGTTGGGTTAGGGGTGGGGTGGGGGTTGGGTGAGGAGCTGGATGGAGCGTTCGCGCATTTCGATTTTGCGGACTTTGCCGGTCACCGTCATGGGGAACGCGTCGACCAAGTGGACGTAGCGCGGGATCTTGTAGTGGGCCAACCGGCCGGTGCAGAACTCGCGGAGGGCGCCGGCGGTCAACTCCGGGGCGCCGGGGCGGAGTTTGATCCAGGCCATCAGCTCCTCGCCGTAGCGGGCGTCCGGGACGCCGACGACCTGGACGTCCTCGATGTCCGGGTGCGCGTACAGGAACTCCTCGATCTCGCGTGGGTATACGTTCTCGCCGCCGCGGATCACCATGTCCTTGATCCGGCCGACGATGGAGACGTAGCCGTCCGCGTCCATCGTCGCCAGGTCGCCGGTGTGCATCCAGCCGTCGGCGTCGATCACCTCGGCGGTGCGCTCGGGGTCGCGCCAGTAGCCGAGCATCACCGAGTAGCCGCGCGTGCAGAATTCGCCGGGGGAGCCCTCGGGGACGGTCGCGCCCGTGGTCGGGTCGACCACCTTGATCTCCAGGTGCGGGTGGACCCGGCCGACCGTACCGACCCGGCGCTCCAGCGAGTCGTCGCGGCGGGTCTGGGTGGACACCGGCGACGTCTCGGTCATCCCGTAGCAGATGGTCACCTCGGTCATGCCCATCCGGTCGATCACCCGCTTCATCACCTCCACCGGACACGGTGAACCGGCCATCACGCCCGTGCGCAGCGAGGACAGGTCGTACTTGCCCGCCTCGAAGTCGGGCAGGGCGAGTTCGGCGATGAACATGGTCGGCACGCCGTACAGGACCGTGCACCGCTCCTCGTGCACGGCGCGCAGCGTGGCGGCCGGGTCGAACAGCGCGGCCGGGATCACCATGCACGCGCCGTGGCTGGTCGCGCCGAGATTGCCCATCACCATGCCGAAGCAGTGGTAGAAGGGCACCGGCAGGCACACCCGGTCGGCGGCGGTCCAGCCCTGGATCTCGGCGACCAGGAAGCCGTTGCCGAGGATGTTGCGGTGGGAGAGGGTGGCGCCTTTCGGGAAGCCGGTGGTGCCGGAGGTGTACTGGATGTTGATCGGATCCTCGGGCCGCAGCGTGGCCTCGCGGGCGCGCAACCGGTCGAGCGAGACGTCGGCGCCCTCGGCGAGCAGGGCGGGCCAGTCCGGGGTGTCGATGTGCACGACACGTTCCAGGTCGGGGCAGGTCGGGCGGACCTCGGCGACCATCGCGGGGTAGTCGCTGGTCTTCACGCGCGAGGCGGCGATCAGGAGCCGGGTCCCGGATTGGGCGAGCGCGTATTCGATCTCGTGCACCCGGTAGGCCGGGTTGAGGTTGACCAGGATCGCGCCGACGCGGGCGGCCGCGTACTGGACGAGGGTCCATTCGGCGCAGTTGGGCGACCAGATGCCGACGCGGTCGCCCGCCTCGATGCCGACGCCGATCAGGGCGCGGGCGAGGTTGTCGACGGCGGTGTCGAACTCCGCGTACGTCCAGCGCCGGTCGCTCGCGCATTCGACGAGCGCGTCGTGGTCCGGGTACGCGGCGGCGATCCGGGCCAGGTTCGCGCCGATGGTCTCGTGGGGGAGGGGCGGCGTGCGCTCTCCCTGGCGGGAGGACGGGGGGATTTCGGCCTGTGGCGGGGCGGGCACGGGGGTGGTCATCGCGGGTCACCTGCCTGGACGGGGTGGGTGGCGGGGCCGGGTTTTCGGTGTGGCGTGTCTGTGTGGTCGCGACGGTAGGTGGGCGCGGGTGGGGGCGGCGAGCGGAGTACCCCCGAATGGGGGTGATGCCGGGCGGGGCTCGGCAGTACGGTGCCCGGGCGCGGTGTGGGTGTGCCCTGGACGGGTACGACGCGAGCCTGAGTGTGGAGTGTGGGGAGGGGCCATGGGCGGACCGGCGGCGGGCTCGGTCGAGGATCCGCTGGCGCGGGCCGTCGAGCGGTTTCGGGCGCGGACCGGGGTGGACGTGGCGTTCGCCGGGCCGTGTCCGAGTACGGCGGACCGGTTGGTGATCTCGTACCTGAGCGGCACCTCGACGCGCGTGTTGGCCGGGTTGACGGTGGTCGCCGGGAGCGGGGTCGGCGGCAAGGCGATCACGACGCGGCGGCCGGTGCGGGTGGTGGACTACGTCGCGGCGTCGGCGATCAGCCACGAGTACGACCGGGCGGTCACGACGGAGGGGGTGCGGGCGGTGTTCGCGGTGCCGGTTCCCGTGCCGGGGCCCGGCGGTGGGCGGGGGGTGGTGGCGGCTGTGCTGTATGGGGCGTTGCGGCGGCCGTCGGACTTCGGGGACGGCATTTTGACCACGGCCTGTGATGCGGCGCGGGAGGCGGGGCACGAGATCGCCGTGGCGCGTGAGGTCGAGCAACGCATGGCGCGGGCGGCGGAGTTGCCGGGGTGGGCGGCGTTGGAGATCCGGCTGGCCCATGCGGACTTGCTGGCGCTGGCGGGGTCGGCCGCGGTCGATGATCCGGCGCTGGGGGAGCGGCTGCGGGCGGTGTGTGGGCGGTTGGCGCGGACGGCGGCCTCGGTCGGGGAGGGCGGGGGCGCCGTGCGGGCGGCGGGGCCGCGGTTGACGGTGCGTGAGACGGATGTGTTGGCCCTGGTGGGGGTGGGGCGGACCAATGCGGAGGTGGCGCAGGCGCTGGGGGTGGGGGCGGAGACGGTGAAGAGCTACCTGCGGTCCGCGATGCGGAAGCTTGGGGCGCACAATCGGGTGGAGGCGGTCGGCGCGGCGCGCGCGACGGGGCTGTTGCCGTAGCCCTTGCGGGCGGCGGGGGCGCCCGGTGCGATCGAGCCCTCACCCGACGGAGGCCGGAGTCTCGTCCCGGCCGTCCTCAAACGCCGGACGGGCTGGTTTGGTTGGCTGCCGTGCCGTGGCTTGCGGCCGCGAGTCGGCGTACCTTTGTTTGTCCTCAGGCGCCGGACGGGCTGGATTGGTCGGTTTCGGGTGTCTGGGTTGCGGCTGTGAGTCGGTGTGGCTTTGTTTGTCCTCAGGCGCCGGACGGGCTGGATTGGTCGGTTTCGGGTGTCTGGGTTGCGGCTGTGAGTCGGTGTGGCTTTGTGGCCCTCAAGCGCCGGGCGGGCTGGATTGGTTGGCTCCCGCGCCGTGGCTTGCAGCCGCGAGTCGGCGTGGCGTTGTTTGTCCTCAAGCGCCGGATGGGCTGCGCGTGACTGGGTTGTGAGTTGGCTTGGCTTTGTTGCCCTTGAGGGTCGGGTGGGCTGAGGCGGTCTGGTTCGGTGTTTGGCGGTGAGGGTTCCCCCCCGGGTGGTCAGCCGGCGATTCGGACCACGGTTACGGTGAGTACCGAGGCTGATACCTGGTAGACGGCGATTACGCTGCCGCACGTGACCTCGCGATGGTCCTTGTGGTATGTCGGTGTGGATCCGCAGCCGTAGGGGTCCCTCGCGACGTGGGCCATGCCGTTGTCAAGATCCCGGCGCTGGCTCGGGGTCAGGTTGGCCCGGTCCCTTTCGGAGGTCGGACTGTAGCTGATCCTGTACGTCGGCAAGGCTTTCCCCCTCGATCAGACGCCTTTCGGCGGCCTCGTACAACTCGCGGACCCATGCGTGGGCGGCTTCGTCCTCCGCTTCGATCTCGGGGGTGCGCGCCCACCTGTACAGCGTCAGATGCATGTCTCGCGCCGGCGTGTTCTCGATCTCCTTGGTGAAGGCGTCGCGCCGGTCCTCGGGCAGGGCCGCGCGAATGCCGGCGATGGTGGCCGGCAGCACGACGAGCCGGCCCCCGACCGTGGTCCGGAAGTGCCGGCCGTCCGGCTCCGGTCCGTCGTCCCGGGGTTGGTGTGTGCCGTCGTTCATGTGGTCCTCTCCATTGCGGAAGGTCGGATGCTCTCAGTGTGCTTGTGTGTGCGGTGTGTGAGCAAGGGTGGGGCTGGGGCGAGTCCCGAAGCGGTGGTGGGGGGAATCGGGGGAGACGGTAGTTTTGGGGATGGTCCGGGGGGCCTTTGGTGTTTGATGTGTACCGGATTTGGTGCTCGGGGAGTTTGCCCCGATCGAGTACTCGTGGAGGGACGCCATGTCCTTGTTGACCGTGTGGCCTGAGGACGATGCCACCGAGGTGGTCGTGCGGACTTCGGAGCCGGGGGAGATCGCTCGGGAGCTGGAGCCGATCGGGGTTCGGTTCGAGCGGTGGACGGCCGATGTGGCGTTGCCGGATGGGGCTACGCAGGATCAGGTGATCGCGGCCTACAAGACCGAGGTGGACCGCATTTCGGCGGCCGAGGGGTACATCCTCGTGGACGTGATCCGGTTGCAGCCGTCGGATGATCCGGAGTGGCCGGCCAAGGCCGCCGGGGCGCGGGCGAAGTTTTTGACCGAGCACACGCATGAGGATGACGAGGTGCGCTTCTTCGTCGAGGGCGCCGGCATCTTCTACCTCCACATCGCCGGCCGGGTGCACGCGGTGTTGTGCGAGGCGGGCGATCTGCTCTCGGTGCCCAAGGGCATCACGCACTGGTTCGACATGGGCGTGGAGCCCTCGGTGGCCGCGATCCGGTTCTTCCACGACGAGGACGGCTGGGTCGGCGACTTCACCGGTGACCCGATCGCCTCGCGCTTCCCGGACTTCGACGAGATCTGGGCCGGGTACGCCGCGTGAGCTCAGGCACGAACCCGGTCGACGCGCCGCTGACGGTGGTCGTCGACATCGAGGGCACCACCAGCGCCACCGGCTTCATCACCGAGCAGTTGTATCCGTACTCCCGCGTGCACTTCGCCCGTTGGCTGGACGAGCACGGCGACCACCCCGACGTGGTGCGTGCCGTCGAGGCCGTGCGTGAGCTGATCGGCGAGCCCGACGCGGACGACCGGCGGATCGTCGAGGCGTTGAACGGCTGGCTCGACCGGGATGAGAAGGTCACGCCGCTCAAGGCGCTCCAGGGCCTGATCTGGGCCGAGGGCTTCGCGTCCGGCGAACTCACCTCGCACTTCTACCCGGACGCGATCCCGGCGCTGCGCGCGTGGCACGCGGCCGGGCATCGGCTGTACATCTTCTCCTCGGGCTCGGTGGCCGCGCAGCGTGCGTGGTTCGGCAGTTCGCCCGAGGGGTCGCTGCTGCCGCTGTTCTCGGGGCACTTCGACACGGAGAACGCCGGCCCGAAGCGGGTCGCCGACTCGTACCGCACGATCGCGGCGCAGATCGGCGAGCGGCCGGAGCGCCTGGTCTTCCTGTCCGACGTGGTCGAGGAGTTGGACGCGGCGCGCGAGGCCGGGTGGTGGACCATCGGCGTACGCCGGCCGGACGCCGACGAGCCGTACTACGACCGGGGCGTGGGTGATCACCCGGAGACGGCCACCTTCGCCCGGCTGGACCTGACGGGCGCTCGGCCGATCCTGCGCGAGCCCTGAACAATAAGCGAGAGATGGGCGGTCGGCGGCACGAACTCCCGTGCCGCCGACCGCCCTTCGGCGAACAGACAGGCTCAGCCGAAGCGCTCCACCCGGATCCGGGTCCTCGGTACGCCCGCCGAGGTGAGCAATCGGCCCGCGTGTTCGGCGAATCCGGTCGAGC
Source organism: Embleya australiensis (assembly GCF_051903075.1). NCBI lineage: Bacteria > Bacillati > Actinomycetota > Actinomycetes > Kitasatosporales > Streptomycetaceae > Embleya > Embleya australiensis. The sequence goes on along the minus strand of NZ_CP182422.1, from coordinate 1,108,681 downwards.
CGCAGACGAAGACCTCGCAGCGCTCGTCCGCGACGGCCGCCGCCGCGTGCGGGGCGAGCGTGTCCGGGGTGAGCCGGCCCACCGGATGCGGATACCCGGGCGGCGCCGCGCGGCTGTACAGGACGGTGTGCTCCTCGCCCGGCAGCGGGGCCAACTCCGCCGCGTACAACAGGTCTTGCGGCGTGCGGGCGCACGCGACCAGGCGCAGCGGCACGCTCAGCGCGCGGCGCCGCCGGTGGCGCACCATCGCCATCAGCGGGACCAGCCCCGACCCGCCCGCCACAAGGAGCACCGGCCGATCGCCCGGCCACGCGAAGAACCCGCCCAGGGGGCCGCGTACCTCCAACACGTCGCCGGGCCGGGCCACATCGTGCACGAAGCCGGACACCTCGCCGCCCGGCACGCGGTCGACGGTGAACTCGATGTGCCCCTCGTCGTCCGGCGCGGAGGCGACCGAGTAGTGCCGCTGCGCGGTGTAGCCGTCGGCGGCGGTCAACCGCAACATGTAGTGCTGGCCCGCCACATGCGCGTTCCACACCGGCAGCGCCAGGCGCACGGTCACCGCGTTGGGCGTCTCGCGCCGTACCTCGACCACGGTCGCGCGCTGCCAGTCCACGGCGCCGCGCAGGCTCGGCGCAGCCCGGCCGGGGGCGGCGAAGGCGGGGATGGGCGGGAGGCTCACCAGGCCCGCCGGGGTCGACTCAGTCACCGGAGTACCGCTCCTCTGCCCACGGGTCGCCCCGATGGTGGTAGCCGTTGACCTCCCAGAAGCCCGGCTCGTCGTGGTCCAGCAGGCGCAGGCCCGCGATCCACTTGACGCTCTTCCAGAAGTACAGGTGCGGCACCAGCAGCCGCGCCGGCCCGCCGTGCGCCGGGGTCAGCGGCTCGCCCTCGAAGTCGAAGGCGATCCAGGCCCGGCCGCCGGTCAGGTCGGCGAGGGCGAGGTTGGTGGTGTAGCCGGTGTGCGAGAAGGCCACCGCGTGGGTGGCGCCGGCGCGCGGTCCGGCCTCGGCCAGGAACACGTCCAGCGATACGCCGGTGAAGTCGGTGCTCAGCTTCGACCAGGACGTGACGCAGTGGATCGGGCCGTCGTACGTCTCCCGGGGCAGTGCGCGGGCCTGGTCCCAACTCCACGAGCGCGGCCGGTCGACCAGCCCGTCGATCCGGAACGACCAGTCGGCCGGCGCCAGTTCGGGAGTGACCTCGGCGGAGAGAACCGGGAAGTCGTGGCGCGCGTCGTACTGCCCCGGCGGCAGCCGCGGATCACGCTCGGCGGCGGTGTGCCGGCCGACGAAGCCACGCGTGGTGGAACCCATGTCGCCTTCTCCCTTCACGTCGTTCGACCAGGACCGGGACCAGGACCGGGTCCGGGAGCGGCCTCGGGGCGGCCGGCCCGCTCCCGCAGCGCCCCCGCGAGCGCCTCGACCTCCTCGATCGCCGCGCCCTCGTCGATCGTAAGCAACCGCCGGTCGCGCAGCACGATCCGGCCGTCGATCACCGTGTCCCGCACATCGGCGGGCCCGGCCGCGTAGGCGAGCATCGACCACGGGTCGTGCCGGGGCGTCAGGTGCGGCCGGTTCAGGTCGAGCACCACCAGGTCGGCCGCCTTGCCCACCTCGATCGACCCGGTCAGCGCGCCGATCCCGATCGCCCGCGCGCCGTCGACGGTGGCCATTCGTACCGCCGTGCGCGCGCCGACCACGGTCGGGTCGGGCGCCCCGGAACCGACCCGGTGCAGCGTCGCCGCCGCGCGGATCGGGCCGAACAGGTCGAGCGCGTTGGCGCTGACCGCGCCGTCCGTACCCAACCCCACCGGCACCCCGGCCGCCAGCAGTTCGGGCAGCCGCGCCACCCCGGAGGCCAGTTTGAGGTTGGACACCGGGCAGTGCGCGACACCCGCGCCGGAGTCGGCGATCAACCCGATCTCCTCGTCGGTCAGGTGCACCGCGTGCGCGAGCAGCGTGCCGGGGCCCAGCAGCCCCAAATGGTGCAGGAGTTCCACCGGCCGCCGGCCGTGACGGCGCCGTACGCTCTCCGCCTCGGCCGCGTTCTCCGCCGCGTGGATGTGCAGCAACGCGCCGTGTTCGCGGGCCAGTTCGGCCACCGCGAGGAGCCGGTCCGGGTCGAGCGTGTACGTACTGTGCGGCGTCACACAGCGGATCGCCGTCCGGGCCAGCAACCGCGGTGCGAGCCGCAGCCGGGCCGCGAAGTCGAGCCCGTCGGGCGGCCCCGGCACATCCATGAACGTCGGCCCCGTCACCAGCCGAAAGCCCGCTTCGGCGGCGGCCTCCAACCCGGCCTCGGGAAACCAGTACATGTCCATCGCCGTGGTCACGCCCGCCCGGATCGACTCGGCGAGCGCCAACCGCACCGCGGCGCGCACCACGTCGGCGGACAACACCGCGCTCTCCGCGGCGACCAACCGGTCCAGGAACACCTGGAGATCGACGTCGTCGGCCGTACCCCGGAACAGCGTCATCGCCGCATGCGAGTGTGCGTTGACCAGCCCCGGCAGCACCAGGCACCCCCGCGCGTCCAGGGTCGGCGCACCCGGGAACCGCGCCCCCACCTCGGCCGCCGGCCCCACCGCGACGATCCGCCGGTCGGCGATCGCCACCGCGCCGTCGGCCACGTACGTATCGGCCGCGTCGGCGGTGAGCACCGCACCGCCGGTGACGAGCAGATCGATCACGCGCCGTCCGCCGCCTCGTCCTCGGCCAGCCGGTACAGCGCGTCCAACGCCACCACCACGCCCCGCTCGACGCCCTCGGCCACCACCGTGCGATGCGGGTCGTAGGTCGACGCGCCCGACTCGTCGACCAGATCGTCGGCCGCGATGCCGTCCACGACCAGCACCCCGCCGGCCCGGTGCCCGCCCAGCGCGGCCCAGACCAGCAGCGCCGACAACTCCATCTCGATCGCCAGCACACCCGCCGCCTGATACGGCTTCATCGGCAGTTCCAACACACCCGGCATGAACGCCGCCCGGGTCCACACCGTGCCCCGATGGTGCGGCGCCGCGTGCGCGCGGGCCGCGCCCTGGAGCGCGAGCACCACCTCCGGCGTGGCGGACGCCGGGAACTCGGCGGGCACCAACTGCTGGGTGACCCCGTCGTCGCGCACCGCGCCGGTGGCTATCACCAGGTCCCCGTCGTGCACCCCGCGCGCCATCGCGCCCGCCGTGCCGAGCCGGACGAAGGTGCGCACCCCCGCCTCGGCCAACTCGCCGAACAGGCATACCGCGCCGGGCCCGCCCACCCCGTGTGAGGACACCACCACGGGCAGCCCGCGCCAGGTGCCCGCGTAGCTGACGTACTCCCGGTTGGCACCGATTCGCCGCGCGTCGTCGAGGCGTTCGGCGACCAGCGCGGCACGCGCCGGGTCGCCGACGACGAGTGCGTGCGCGGGCAGCCCGCTGCTGGGGATCCGGGTGATCGGCAATACGGCGGGGCGGGTGGTGGTGGTCATGAGGGCGACTCCGTGGTGGTGCGCGCGATGCGGCGTGGACGGGGGATGCGGCCGGTGAGCCGGCCCGGCGGCGCGCCGCCGCGTCGGCCGCGCGAACGGGTGGCCAGGAACAGCGCGACCAGGGTCATCACGTAGGGCGCGGCGTCGGCGGCCTGCTGGGGCATGCCCTCGCCCTGGAGCCGGAAGCCGATCGCCTCGACCAGCCCGAACAGGATGCCGGCGAGCAGCACCCCGACCGGCAGCGCCCGGCCGAGCATCACCGCGACCACGGCGATCCAGCCGCGACCGGCCGTCATGTTCTCCGAGAACAGGGTCACGTTGCCCAACGCGAGCTGCGCGCCCGCCAGTCCGCACAACGCGCCCGAGGTCAGGATCGCGGCGTAGCGGTAGCGGGCCACGCTCACCCCGAGCGACTGCGCCGCCTCCGGGGCCTCGCCGACGCCGCGCAGCCGTACTCCCCACGGGTGCCGGGACAGCAGGACCGCGATCACCACGACCGCGACCCAGGACAGGTACACCAGCGGCGAGTGGCCGGACAGCGCCGGACCGACGAAGGGCACCGACTCCAGGCCGGGGATGTCCACCGGTCGCAGGCCCTTGAGGTCCGGGTCGCCGAAGGTGCCCTGCTTGCCGAAGACGGTCCGCAGGAGGAAGCCGGTCAGGCCGACCGCGAGCAGGTTCAGCGCGATGCACAACACCACCGCGTCGGCGCCGAGGGTGACCGCGCCGATGGCCAGCAGCAGCGAGAAGACCATCGCGGCCAGGACCGCGGAGATCACCCCGATCCACACGCTGCCGCCGAACCAGCTGCCGGTGACGGCGGCGAAGCAGCCGATCAGCATGGTGCCTTCGAGGGACACGTTGAACACGCCCGCGCGTTCGCACAGCGCGCCGCCGAGGGCGGCGAACAGGATCGGGGTGAGCGCGCGCAGGGCGGAGAAGATCAGTTCGGCGTCGAAGGACATGGTCACTTACCTCCGTCGCCGCGCGCGGGGGCGGGCACATTCGGGTCGGGATCAGGCGGCGATACCGTCGCGAGCGGTCCGGGATCGGCCCCTCGCCCGAGTCGGCGCAACCACCCGCCCTTGCGGAAGACCCCGCCGCGCACGGCCAGGAAGATGATCACCACGGCCTGGAGCACCGAGGTCAACTGCTGCGGCACGGCGGTCTCCTGCTCCATGCCGAAGCCGCCGATGGTCAGCGCGCTGAAGAAGAACCCGGCCGCGACCGTGCCCAGCGGGGACGCGGCGGCCAGCAGCGCGGCGAGCAGCCCGGTCCAGGTGTAGCCGGGCGTGGTCAGCGAGCCGTCGACCAGCCGGTACGGGAAGCCGAGGACGGCGATCGCGCCGACCAGCCCGGCCAGCGACCCGGAGGCGAACATCAGCCGCAGGGTCAGCCGGGCCCGGTCCACCCCGGCGTAGCCGGCGAAGCGCGCACCCAGGCCGGTCATCCGCACCTCGTAGCCGGCCGCGGTGCGGTGGTCGACCACGAAGTAGATCAGCGCGGCCAGCCCGATCAGCACGATCCCCACGCTGACCCCGGTGCCAGCGCCGGATCCGGCGGCGAACTCGGGCAGCTTGACGCCCTCGGGCAGCCGATCGGTCTGCGGGATGCCCGAGCCCTTCTGGAGCAGCGGGAAGCGCACCATGTAGGACACGAACGACATCGCCGGGTAGCTCAGCAGCAGGCTGCTGACCAGGAGCGGAACACCGCACCGCGTCTCCAGGACGGCGGCCAGCGCGGCCCACAGGCCGCCCGCGAGCATGCCCGCGAGCAGGGCCAGGACCACGGTGATCGCGCTGGGGAAGGGCGAGTACAGGCCGACCGAGACGGCGGCCAGGCCGCCCAGGACCAGTTGGCCGTCGCCGCCGAGGTTGACCAGGCCCGCGCGCAGCGGGATGGCCAGCGCCAGGGCCAGGCCGACGATGGGGATGCTCTCGCCGAGCGTGTCGCCGATGCCCTCGGAGCCGAACGCGCCGGTGAATACCGCGCGATAGGCGGTGAACGGGTCGGCGCCGGTGCCGGCCAGGATGATCGCGCCGAGCAGCAGCGCGGCCACGATGGACGCGGTGACCGGGGACAGCACCGCGCCGCGCAGGCGCAGGGCGGCGTACCGGGCCGGTCCGGGGGCGTGCTCGATGGCCGTACCGGCCTTGATGGCAGTCATGTCTGATAACCCGTCAGGCCAGGTGGGCGGTGGTCGGTGCGGAGTCGGGATCGGAGTCCGGGTCGGCGTCCGCGGTCGCCTCGATCGTGCCGCCCGCCATGGCCAGGCCGATCCGGTGCGGATCGGCCTCGGCGCGCGGGAGTTCGGCGACGACGCGGCCCTCGTACATGACCAGGACCCGGTCGGCCAGCGCCAGGATCTCGCTCAGCTCGGCCGAGACGAGCAGCACGCCGTGACCCGCGTCGCGATACTCCACCAACCGCGCGTGGATGTTCTCGATCGAGCCGATGTCCACACCCCGGGTGGGCTGTTCGACCAGGAGCAGCGGCGCGTCGTGGGTGATCTCCCGGCCCAGGATGGCCTTTTGCTGGTTGCCGCCGGACAGCGTGCCGATGGTCACCGCGGGGGAGGCGGCCTTGACCCCGAAACGCTCGATCACCCGCGTCGCGTGCTCGCGGATCGCGCTCCGGCGCAGGAAGCCGCCGCGCGCCACGAGCGGCGCGGTGCGGTGGAAGCCCATCGCCAGGTTGTCCGCCAGCGAGGCGTCACGCGCGGCGCCGACGGTGGCCCGGTCCTCGGGGACGTAGGCCAGACCGGCCGCCCGTCGCCGCTGTACCGAGGCGCCGCTCACGTCCGAACCGGCCACCAGCACCCGACCCTCGGCGGCGGGCCGCAACCCGGCCAGGGCCTCGACCAGTTCGCTCTGCCCGTTGCCCGCCACGCCCGCCACGCCGACGATCTCGCCGGCCCGTACGGTCAGCGACACGTCCTCGACCAGCGGCTTGGCGCCGCGCCCGGCCGACACGGTGAGCCCGCGCACCTCCAGCACGTCGGCGGCGGGGGTGCCGGCCGGGTGGGTGCGGTCCAGGTCGATCCGCCGGCCCGTCATGGCCAGCGCGATCTCGGCCGGCGTGGTCTCGGCGGTGGCCAGTCGGGCGGTGACCCGGCCGTCGCGCAGCACGGTGACCCGGTCGGCGACCGCCATCACCTCGCCCAGCTTGTGGGTGACGAGCAACACGGTGCGCCCGGAGCGGGCCAGGCCGCGGATCACCTCCAGGAGGCGATCGGCCTCGGCGGGGGTGAGTACGGCGGTGGGCTCGTCCAGGATCAGCACTCGCGCGTCGCGGTAGAGCAGCTTGAGGATCTCCACCCGCTGCTGCACGCCCACCGGCAGGTCCGCGACGCGCGCGTCGGGCGGTACGCGCAGGCCGTGCGTCTCGACCAGTTCGGCGACCCGGGCCCGGGCGGCGGCCCGGTCGACCAGGCCGCGGCGGGTCGGCTCGCTGCCGTAGACCACGTTCTCCGTGACGGTCAGGGACGGGAAGAGCTTGAACCCCTGGTGCACCATGCCCAGTCCGGCCGCGATCGCCTGGACCGGCGAGCCGAAGGAGTGCTCGGCGCCACGCAGCAGGATGCGGCCGGCGTCCGGGCGTTGCAGGCCGTACAGGATCGACATCAGCGTCGACTTGCCCGCGCCGTTCTCGCCCATGACGGCGTGGATCTCGCCGGTCTCCACCCGCAGATCGACCCGGTCGTTGGCCAGTACGCCGGGGAAGCGCCGGACGATGCCGCGCATCTCGACCTCGGCGAAGTCACCGGGGGCGGCGGCGTGCTGATCGTTCATCGGGCGGGTCTCCGGTGGAAAGGGGGCGGTGGGACGGGCGTCGGCCGGGGTCGGGGCGCGGTGTGTGCCGCGCCCCGACCCCGGCTCGCGAACTACTTGGCCGCGGCCGGGTCGGCCACGGTGATCGTGCCCGCCACGATCTGGTCGCGCAGACCCTGGACGGTCTTGATCACCTCGGGACGCTGGGCGATCAGGCACTGCGAGGTCTCCACGCCGCTCTCCAGGCCGGTGAGGGTGATGCCGCCCTCCTTGACGCCGTAGGAGGTGACGCCGCCGGGCTTGCCGCCGACGATCTGCTCGACGCCCTTGTCCACCGCGACGTCCGTGCGCTTGATCACGTTGTCCACGACCGTGCCGGGTGCCGCCGAGCACTGGTTGACGTCCACGCCGAACGCCTGGAGGCCGGCCGACTTGGCCGCGTTGAACACGCCGAGGTTGCCCGCGGCGGAGGCGGCGCCCATCACCTGGTCGACGTCCTTGGCCTTGAGCGACGCGGTCTGCTCGCCGGCGCGGGCCGGGTCGTTGAACGGCTTTTGGCCGCCGACGAACAGCTGGGTGAAGGAGCTTGCCGGGTTGGTCTGCTTGGCGCCCGCGCCGAACGGGTCGGAGAAGCGGCGGATCTGCGGGCTGTCCAGCGCGACCACCGCGCCGACCTTGCCGCTCTTGGTCAGCAGGCCCGCCTCGGCGCCGGCGAGGAAGGTGCCCTCGTGCTCGCGGAAGGTGGCGCAGGTGATGTTCGGGTACGGCTTGGTGGTGCACGAGTCCACGAACAGGAACTGCTGCTTCGGGTTGGCCTCGGCCTGCTGGGCCAGCACGTCGGCGAACTCGAAGCCGACCGCCACCACGACGGCGGGCTTTTGCCGGACCGCGGCCTCGACGTTCTGCTGGATCGCGCTGGTGTCCTTGCTCTCCAGGACGGTCGCGGTGCCGCCGGCCTTCTTGGCCGCGTTCTGGGCGCCGGTGGCGGCCAGCTTCAGGAAGTCGTTGACGCCGATCGGCTCCGGGGTGACCAGCACCACGTTCTTGCCGGTGCCGCCGCCCGTGCCGCCGGCGGCCGGGGTGCTGCCCTTGTCCTTGTCGGCGGAGGCGTTGCACGCGGTGGCGGCCAGCGCGGTGCCGACGAGGAGACCGGCCACGGCGAGGCGGTGGCGGAAGGTGTTGCGGTACATGAGCGTCCTTGGGAGGAGTGTCGACGCCGGGGGTGCGGTGTGGCGTCGGTGGTTCGGGGACGGAAACCCCGCGATCCCGGAGTCGGGTCTCGGGAGGCCGGAGCTGTGGGAGCTGTCGGAGCGGCGGACGATGCGGTGCGATCGGTGCGGGTTTGCCGGTAGGGGACGACCGGTCAGTGCGAGCGCCGACAACAGCGGTCGGTGCGGCGCGCACCGGCGTCGAGGACGCCGCGCTCGTCGAGCGAAAGGGGCGGACGGTGACACGCCATGGAGCGGCCGCGGCACTCGATGCGTACGTTGTCGCAACGCCACGTTTCGGCCACAGCCGGCTCCTTTCCGATCGAACCAGACACGCTCGAAGGTCGATGTGATGATCACATGTGACTGGTTTCGGGGGGAGGTTAGCACCCTCACCAGGCACTTCTCTCACTTGTTCAGGATGTGGACAGATTGTCCATGATGTGGCCGATGGGCGGGCGTGGGGTACGCGTGTTCGTCCCGGATGGCGGGTGTGGGTCCGTCGGGCGCGGGGCGGCGACGTAGCATCCGTGGTGCCGGACCGTGCGGTTGCCGCGTCCGCCGCCGCACTGCGGCCTGCCCTCGGACCGGTGTTCGCGCCGCCCGCGCGGCGCTTGTCCACCCGCCCGGAAAGGACCCCCCGATGGCCTCCGAGATACGTTCGCTCGCCTGGCACGACACCGGCCTGCGGCTGCTCGACCAGACCGCGCTGCCGCAGCGGATCGTGTACCTCGACATCACCGAGGTGGACGCGCTGATCGACGCCATCCGCCGGCTCGCGGTGCGCGGCGCGCCGGCGCTCGGCGCGGCGGGCGCGTACGGCGTCGCGGTGGCGATGCGGCAGGGCGAGCGGGAGGGGTGGGACGCGGCGCGACTGGCCGCGGAGATCGGGCGGATCCGGGACGCCCGGCCGACCGCGGTCAACCTGGCCGGCGGCGTGGACCGGGTGCTGCCGTTCGCGGCGAAGGGCGTGGACGCGGTGCTCGCCGAGGCGGACGCGGTGGTGCGGGAGGACGTCGAGGCCAATCACGCGATCGGCCGGCACGGCGCCGACTGGATCCTGTCCCGGGTCGGGCGTCGTCCGTTGCGGGTGCTCACCCACTGCAACACCGGATCGCTGGCCACCGCCGGGTGGGGGACCGCGCTGGGCATCGTGCGCGAACTGCACGCGCGCGGCGCTTTGGAGCTCGTGTACGTCGACGAGACCCGGCCGCTGCTCCAGGGATCCCGGTTGACCGCCTGGGAGTTGGCCCAGGAGGGCATCGCGCATCTGGTCCAGCCGGACGGCGCGGCGGCGAGCACGATCCTGCGCGGGTTGGTGGACGTCGCGGTGATCGGGGCGGACCGGATCGCGGCCAACGGCGACACCGCGAACAAGATCGGGTCCGTGGGCGTGGCACTGGCCTGCGCCGACGCGGGCATCCCGTTCGTGGTCGCGGCGCCGCTGACCACCTTCGACGACGCGACGGCGCACGGGGACGAGATCACCATCGAGGAGCGCCCCGAGTCGGAGGTGTTGGAGGTGGCCGGCGTGCGCGTCGCACCGGCCGAATCGCGCGCGTTCAACCCGGCGTTCGACGTCACGCCGGCGCGGTTGATCAGCGTGATCGTGAACGAGACGGGTGTGCGGGAGTACTGAGCCCGGCCCCGGCGGTCGATCAGCGCCGGGCGACGACGGCGCACCCATCCGTTTCGCGCGGCTCGCTCCATCCACATCCGTCCCGATCCGGGGTCGGCGTGCCCCGGATGCGAGGATGACCCGTCGGCCCCGGTCCGAGGTCCGGACCGAACCCCATCGAATCCCCACCCATCGCAGCCTCGTGAACGACACAGTGAGGAACCTCCCATGACGACCCCCGACGCCGGAATCCCCGCCTCGGTCTCGGATCCCGTCCACGCCGCCGGGGCCATCCTCGCCCGGGAGGCCGCGCGTTTCGCCGGGCTCGGCTGGATGCGCGGCACCTCCGGCAACCTGTCCGTGGTGCTCTCCCGCGACCCGCTGCGGCTCGCGGTCACCGCCTCCGGCCTGGACAAGGGCGAACTGGCGACGGACGACCTGGTCGTGGTGGACGCGGCCGGCGAACCGGTCCCCGAGGCGGCGAGCACCCCGCCGCGCCGGCCGTCCGCCGAGGCCGGCCTGCACGCCCGCGTGGTCGCGCTGACCGGGGCGGGCGCGGTCTTCCACGTACACACCCTGGCCGCGGTGCGCGCCGGCAAGCGCTGGCCGGCCGGGATCGAACTGCGCGACATGGAAATGCTCAAGGGCATCGGCCGTTCCGCGCACGACGAGACCGTCACCATCCCGGTGATCGCCAACAGCCAGGACATGACCGAACTCGGCGACCGCCTGGAGGCCGCCCTGGTCCCCGGCGTGCCCGCGGTCGTCGTCGCCTCGCACGGGCTGTACGTCTGGGGCGAGACCCCGATCCAGGCCCGCCACCACGTCGAGATCGTCGAGTGGCTCCTCGAATACCGCATCGCCGAAGGCTGAACCCGACGCACGCGGCCCATCCGGACTTCGGCACCCGAATCCCGAAGTCCGGAACGCCGCCGGGTCGCATTGCCGGCAGCACACACGATCCCGGGCCCCGGCTATGTGCGCCCGCGGGTCTGGCCGTCGTAGCGCAGGATCGGGCTGTCCTCGCGCAGCAGGCGTTGACGATAGGCGACGGCCAGCCAGGCGGCCTCGCGGTAGGCGGCCTCCAACTCGTGATACACCGTGTCGATCAGCGCCGGCGCGGGGCCGTTCTCGGTGCGGAAGGCCAGGAACAGCCGTACCGCGAGCGGATCCCCGGCCAGCGGACGCACCGCCATGTCGGGACGCGGACGCGAGGTGGGCTGGCACGGCGTGACCACCTCGCCGATCGCGACCAGGGAGGCCGCGGTCAGGTAATCCCCGTGCAGGATCCGGGGGTTGATGCCCGCGTCGGACAACACCTCGCGCAGGCCCTCCCATTCGCCGTCCACACTCGGATCGACCATCCACTGGTCGTCGGCCAGGTCGGCGAGTTTGACCTCCGGTTCGGTCACCGCCGGATGATCCGGCGACAGGGCGATGAACTGCGGTTCCCGCTCGACGAGTACGCGGCGGCGCATCCCGTCCGGAACGCGCAACGGGAAGCCCTCGACCTCGTGCACGAACGCCACGTCGAGCTGGCCGGCGGCGACCATCCCGAGCAGCGTGCTCGCCGATACGTCCACCCGGAGATAGGTGTCGGTGGTGGGCAGGCGCAGCCGAAGTCGGCGCAACCAGTCGGCGATCACCCGGTTCGCGGTGCCACCGATGCGCAGGTTCGGCCCGGCGGTGCGGACCGCCTCGGCCTGGGTGTCGATGACCAGCGCGCTCATCTCGGCCATGATGGGTCGGGCCCGGTGCAGCATCGTGAGGCCGAGGGGGGTGGGTCGGCTGCCGGTCCGGTCGCGCACGAACAGGGGGGCGCCCAGGGCGTTTTCGATGCGTCTGAGCTGGGCGGTCAACGAGGGCTGGGTCATGCCGAGCAACCTGGCCGCCGCGTGCAGGCTGCCGGTGTCGCCGATGGCACACAGTGCGCGGAGGTGCCTCACCTCGAGCTCCATGATGCGGAGGATAGGACGCTCCACCGAGGTCGTACCAGACACGTGTGCACGCGAGATCGGTCGCGGGCGGTGAATCCGCCGTAACACGATGCGTGGATGGCCGGTAACGGTGCGGGAACGCCCGGTGGTGCCACGGGAGCGGTGCGGGAACGGCGCGCGAACGGCGGGTGATACGACCGTGCTATCGCCGGTTGTCATCATCCGGGCCGGACGGGACGCCCATGAGACTCGTTTCCGCACCGAACTGGTCTTCGGCACCCAAGGAGCACCGCCATGTCCCCTGCGCGTCCCCGAACCCCCCGTAAGACCGTGATCACCGCCATCCTCGGCCTCGGCCTCGCGGCCGGAGTGATCGCCGCCCCGGCGGCGTCGGCCGGCCCCAGCGATGTGGCGGCCCCCCTTCGCCACTCCGCCAACTACACCGGCAACGAGGATCAGGCGCAGAACCAGGCGTTCCTCGACGCGGTGATGCGGTCCGTGGCCGCCAAGCGCGCCGCCGCGCCGGGCGCCGCCGTGGTCACCGTCACCTACAGCTCGTCCAGTGCGCCCACGTTCCGCACCCAGATAGCGCGTTCCGCGCAGATCTGGAACAGCTCGGTCACCAACGTCCGGCTCCAGGAGGGCAGCAACCCCGACTTCCGGTACTACGAGGGCAACGACTCGCGCGGTTCCTACGCGAGCACCGACGGCCACGGTCGGGGCTACATCTTCCTCGACTACCAGCAGAACCAGCAGTACAACTCGACCCGGGTCACGGCCCACGAGACCGGCCACGTGTTGGGTCTGCCGGACCACTACTCCGGGCCGTGCAGCGAACTGATGTCCGGTGGCGGCCCCGGCCCGTCCTGCACCAACCCGAACCCGAACGCCCAGGAGCGCTCGCGCGTCAACACCCTTTGGCGCAACGGCTTGGCGGCCTATTCCGCGAAGTCCTGACCCCGGCTCGCGGCGCCCACCGGGCTCCTCCCCGGCTCCCTTCCCCCGGGCGCCGCGTCGTCCCCATAACCGGCACCCGATCGTCGTCGATGCGACGGTCGGGTGCCGTTCCATGGGCCCGGGGTGGGGTTCGGGCGGTTGGTTCGGCGGGAGGATGGGGGGATGGAGAACCTGGTGCCGCTCGTGGTCGTGGATTCGGCGAATGTGGTGGGGGCCGTACCGGACGGGTGGTGGCGGGATCGGGTGGGGGCCACCGAGCGGTTGCGGGATGCGTTGGTGAAGGTGGCTTCGGCGGGGGTGCCGGCCGGGGCGTCCGTGCCGGAGTGGGCTTGTGCGGGGCCGGTCGAGGTGGTGTTGGTTGTCGAGGGGGCGGCCGGTGGGGTCGTCGGGGTGGAGGGTGTGCGGGTCGTGCGGGCGGAGGGGAGCGGGGACGATCGGGTGGTCGACGTCGTCGCGGCCGCGCCCGGGCGTCGATGTCTCGTGGTGACCGCCGATCGGGGCCTTCGGGCGCGCGTGGCGGCCCTCGGGGCCGAGGTGGTCGGGCCCCGCGTGGTGCGACCGTAGGGTCGGGCGCCGGATATCGTGGGGGGTGGTGGTTCGGGTGCCGCCTTGGACGTGGGTGAGTGGCGGAGGGCCGGATGACCACCAATCGGGTGCGTAAAGGTGTGATTCGGGGGCGGATGGCCGCCTCCGGGGAGTCGTATGTCGTGGCGGCGCGGCAGATGGCCGTGCCGCGCGGGGCCAAGGCTCCCGACGCGCGGACCGCGGCGGCGTTGCGCACCCGCTACTGGGAGCCGGCCGAATCGTTCGATGTGCCCTGCCCCTGCGGGGGGACGTGTGCGCCCGGTGAGCGGTGTGAGCGCTGCCACGCGACCCATCGGCACGCCGCCCGGGTGCCCGGCAGTCGGGTCGACGTGGAGGTGTGGCAGGACCGGTACGACTGCACCGGTTGCGCCAACACGTACTCGTTCGAGGTGACCCTGCCCGATCGGCCGTGGGGCGTGGTGCGGACCGTTTTGCAGCGGGGCGGGCGGGAGCCGATCGTGCGGGTCGAGGTGTTCGAGGGCGTCGACCACCCGGACCCGCCGCGCTGACGGCGGGTCAGCGCACGCGTTCCAGGCGGAAACGTTGGTCGGCGCCGCCGGAGCAGGTGGCCTGCTCCGCCTCGGCCTTGACCGTGGTTTCGGCCGGGCCGCCGAGGATACCCACGCACAGGCCGCTGTGTACCGGGCTGATGCGGTAGACGCCGGGCTCGGCGGGCTGGGCGGGCTCGATCAGGAAACGTTCGTTGGCGGCGCGGGTGCACGGGCCCGGGCTGAGCAGCGCGCCGGGGGTCAGCATGGACTCGTCCACGCGCAGGCAGCCGACGCCCTTGACCGGATGGCGCCATTCGATCTGGTACACGTCCCGGTTGAGCGAGGTCAGGTAGGTGTCCGGGACCAGGTTCGCGCACGGCATCTGGGCGGCGATGGGGCGATCCGTGCGGCCGTTGCGCTCGCGGCCCTCGCCCAGGCACAACGAGCCGTCCCGGATCTGGCCGGGCTTGATCAGGTAGTGGCCGTTGGGCAGACGACCGTGGTGGTCGTCGTCGCCGGCGCGGATCGCGACCACTATGGCGCCGGCCGCCACCACGCCCGTCGTGACGGCGGCGATCGCCCAGAGCCGCCAACGGCGTCGGGCGGGCTTCGGGGCGGTCGGCGGGTCGACGGGGGCCGGCGGCTCGGCGTCGTCCGGGCGTTCGGCGACGCGGCCGGCCGCCAGGTCGTCGCGGACCTCCAGCCAGCGGGCGCCGGCCTCCGGGCCGAGGCCGCAGGCGACGACGAGGGCCTCGACCAGATCCGCCCGGGGCAGCGTGGTGCGGCCGAGTGCGGCGGCGACCGTACTGGCCGGCAAAACCCGGCCGGACGCCTCGGCCTTGGCCGCCAATTGCCGATAGGTCAACGCCGACCACTCGCGTAACTCACGCAACAAGGCCACGTATTCGGCCGCCGTGGTCGCCGTGTCCGGCCGAGGAGCACTCTCGTCACGCCCTGTCACAAGACTCCCGTCATTTTCGTCGGCACATACTCACCGTCGCTGATGCGCGACCCATGGTGCCGGCAGTTCGACGGAGCGGCGAGCCCCAGAAAAGCGATAAACCGGACGGTGCGCGCGGGCTCCGCGATCGGGCGGCCGGCCCCGGATCCCGTCCGGAACACGTTCGGGACGGGGGCACCACCTGCCGGGACACGGGCCTCGATGTCCGGGACGGGTGCGGTCTCTTGCGCGCCACGGGGTGCATACCCGCAGGGCGGCGGAGGTGGATCGTGGGGCGATCGGTGGGCCGCCGCGCGGTGGGTCGGGGCGATGCGGTACGACATCTCCTGTGATCGACGAAGCCCCCACCGCGCCGCGGACCGTACGCCTGTTCGTGGCCCTCGCCCCGCCCGACGACGCCAAGGACGAACTGGCGCGCGCCCTGCGGCCGGTGCATGCCGCGCATCCTCGGCTGCGCTGGAATCGCATCGAGGACTGGCACATCACGCTGGCCTTCCTCGGCGAGGTCGCGGTCGACGTGGTCGAGGCGCTGCGACCGCCGCTGGCGGAGGTGGCCGTCGCGGCCGAGCCGCTCACGCTCGCGCTGCACGGCGCCGGGCAGTTCGACGAGCGGGTGTTGTGGAGCGACGTACGCGGCGATCTGGACGCGCTGCACACGCTGGCCGACGCGGTCCGGAGCGTGGTGGCGGACTGCGGAATCCCGCTGGAGAACCGGCCGTTGCGGGCCCATCTGACCCTGGCCCGGGCCCGCCGCGACAACCTCGACGGCATCGCGGCCGCCGCCGCCGAACTCGCCGACTTCGCCGGACGGCCCTGGCCCGCCCGCACGTTGCACCTGGTGGCGAGCAACCAGGGCCGTGGACCCGGACCGATCCACTACCGCGACGTGGACGCCTGGCCACTGCCGACCCGATAGCGCCGACGCGCACGGGAGTCGGCCGCCGGGCCCGAACACGGGGATTGCCGGGGGTACGCGCGCGGGTACGTGCTTCCGTGTGATCGTGAGGTCGCCCGGTGTGGTGACGTCGGGCCCCGTTCGGTGGAGGTTTCGATGACATCGATCAACGAAGGTGCCTACGACCGCCGCCGGTTGCGGCAACTCGTCGCCGGCGGCACGCGGGCCGACGGGCCGGGCCGGCGCGATCTGCTCAAGCTGCTCGCGGCGGCCGGAGCGCTGTCGGTGTTGCCGACGACCGGTGCCTTCGCGGCGGGCTCGGCCGCGCCCGGCATCATCAAGCCGCTTCCGCCCGAGTGGTTCACCGCGCGGGGCACCAACGCCGAGAGCAACTTCGCGGCGCTCGCAGACACCGGATACCTCACACCGGTCGAGCGTTTCTTCGTGCGCAACCACACCTCGACTCCGCAATCGGCCGCCCGGGACTGGCGGTTGCGGTTGTGGGGGAGCGGGCTGCGCACCGGCGTCGGATACGACGACGCGATCACCTTCGACCTGGACCAGCTGCGCCGACTGCCCGCCCATACGCACACCGCCGCCATCGAGTGCGCCGGCAACGGCCGCAGCCTCTACGCCTCCCAGCAGGGCGAGACCGTGCCGGGCACACCCTGGACGCTGGGCGCGATCGGGGTGGCCCGGTGGCGCGGCGCGCGGCTGTCCGACGTGCTGCGCCGGGCCGGACTGCGGCCCGACGCGGTCGACGTGATGCCGCGCGGACTGGACGATCCGTACGTCGGCGGCGGGGTCGACTACGGCCGGGTGCGCCGGCCGCTGCCGGTGGCCAAGGCGCTCGACGACGTGCTCTTGGCGTACGAGATGAACGGCGCGCCGCTCGCGCCGGACCACGGCGCGCCGTTGCGGGTGGTGGTGCCCTCGTGGGTGGGCATCTCCTCGATCAAGTGGGTCGGTGACATCGAGGTCTCCGCGCAGCCGCTGTACTCGCCGTGGAACACCGAGTTCTACCGGATGTTCGGCCCCGCCTTCCCCGAGGGCGGTGGGCCGCCGCTGACCCGGCAGACCCTCAAGAGCGCGTTCGAACTGCCCTTCGGCGCGCGGCTCGCGGCCGGTGTCCCGCACCGGCTCACCGGCCGGTCCTGGTCGGGCGCGGGCGGCGTATGCCGGGTGGAGGTCAGTACGGACGGTGGTGTGCGATGGCGGCACGCGCACCTGTGGGACGAGCCGAGGCGCGACGGGTGGATGCGCTGGAGTGTGGATTGGCGGCCCGCCGAGTCCGGGCCGGCGCTGTTGCTCGCCCGCGCGAGCGACACGGCCGGGCGTACCCAGCCGGAGCGCGCCACGTTCAACACCCAGGGGTATCTCTTCGACGCGGTCGTTCGCCACCCGGTGACGGTGGGCTGACGCGACACCGCCCCGGCCGGCGCGGGGCCGATCGGGGCGGTGTGTGTGCGAACGGGTCAGGCCAGCGTGGCGAGCGCGTTGTTGAAGGTCGCCGACGGGCGCATGACCGCCGACGCCTTGGCCGGGTCGGGGCGGTAGTAGCCGCCGATGTCGGCCGGCTTGCCCTGGACCGCGATCAGCTCGTCGACGATCGTCTGCTCCTGCTCGCGCAGGGTGTGTGCGAGCCCGGCGAACGCCTCGGCCAGTGCCGCGTCCTCGGTCTGCGCGGCCAGCTCCTGCGCCCAGTACAGGGCCAGGTAGAAGTGGCTGCCGCGGTTGTCGATGCCACCCAGGCGCCGGCTCGGCGACTTGTCGTTGTCGAGGAAGGTGCCGGTGGCCCGGTCCAGGGTGTCCGCCAGCACCTGGGCGCGGGCGTTGCCCACCGACTGGGCCAGGTGCTCGAAGCTGACCGCGAGGGCCAGGAACTCGCCCAGGCTGTCCCAGCGCAGGTAGTCCTCCTTGACCAGCTGCTGCACGTGCTTGGGCGCGGAGCCGCCCGCGCCGGTCTCGAACAGGCCGCCGCCGTCCATCAGCGGGACCACCGAGAGCATCTTGGCGCTGGTGCCCAGCTCCAGGATCGGGAACAGGTCGGTCAGGTAGTCGCGCAGCACGTTGCCGGTGACCGAGATGGTGTCCTCGCCCCGACGGATGCGCTCCAGGGAGAACGCGGTCGCCTCGACCGGCGACAGGATCTCGATCCGCAGGCCCTCGGTGTCGTGCTCGGGCAGGTACTGCTTCACCTTGGCGATCAGGTTCGCGTCGTGCGCGCGGCCCTCGTCCAGCCAGAACACGGCCGGGGCGCCGGTGGCGCGGGCGCGCGTAACGGCGAGCTTGACCCAGTCCTTGATCGGCGCGTCCTTGGTCTGGCACATCCGGAAGATGTCGCCCGCGGACACGACCTGGGACAACACCACGGTGCCGGCGCCGTCGACCACGCGCACCGTGCCGGCGGCGGGGATCTCGAAGGTCTTGTCGTGGCTGCCGTACTCCTCGGCCTTCTGCGCCATCAGACCGACGTTGGGCACCGAGCCCATGGTGGCCGGGTCGTAGGCGCCGTTGGCCTTGCAGTCGTCGATGACGACCTGGTACACGCCCGCGTAGCTGCTGTCCGGCAGGACCGCGAGGGTGTCCGCCTCCTTGCCGTCCGGGCCCCACATGTGCCCGGAGGTGCGGATCATGGCCGGCATCGAGGCGTCGACGATCACATCGCTGGGCACGTGCAG
This sequence comes from Embleya australiensis, assembly GCF_051903075.1. Taxonomy (NCBI): domain Bacteria; kingdom Bacillati; phylum Actinomycetota; class Actinomycetes; order Kitasatosporales; family Streptomycetaceae; genus Embleya; species Embleya australiensis. The sequence continues at coordinate 1,090,110 of NZ_CP182422.1, read as the reverse complement.
GTTGGTGATGCCCCGATCCGAGTCGACCATCGCCAGTGCCGGACCGGCGGCCAGCTCGGCGTCGAAGGACTCGCGGATCTTCGCGCCGTCGGGCAGCGCGTCCAGGCCCTTGAGGATGGCGCCGAGGCCGTCGTTCGGGCTCAGGCCGGCCGCCGCGAGCGCCGCGCCGTGCTCGGCGAACGTCTGCGGGAAGAAGGCGCGGACCGCGTGGCCGAAGATGATCGGGTCGGAGACCTTCATCATGGTGGCCTTCAGGTGCACCGAGAGCAGCACGTCCTCGGCCTTGGCCTTGGCGACCTGCGCGGCCAGGAACTCGCGCAGCGGCGCGGCGCGCATCACCGACGCGTCCACCACCTCGCCCGCGAGCACCGGTACCGACTCGCGCAGCACGGTGGTGCTGCCGTCGTCGCCCACCAGCTCGATGCGCAGCGTGCCCGGCTCGGCGATCACGGCCGACTTCTCGGTGGACCGGAAGTCGTCGGCGTCCATGGTCGCGACGGCGGTCTTCGACTCGGCGGTCCAGGCGCCCATGCGGTGCGGGTGCGCCCGCACGTAGCTCTTCACCGACGCGGGGGCGCGGCGGTCCGAGTTGCCCTCGCGCAGGACCGGGTTGACCGCGCTGCCCAGGACCTTGCCGTAGCGGGCCCGGACGTCCTTGTCCTCGTCGGTCTTCGGGTCGTCCGGGTAGTCCGGGAGCGCGAAGCCCTGCTCGCGCAGCTCGGCGATGGCGGCCTTGAGCTGCGGGATCGAGGCGGAGATGTTGGGCAGCTTGATGATGTTGGCTTCCGGCGTCTTGGCCAGGTCGCCCAGCTCGGCGAGCGCGTCGTCGAGGCGCTGCTCGGCGGTCAGCCGCTCCGGGAAGTGGGCGATGATGCGCCCGGCCAGGGAGATGTCACGAGTCTCCACCTTGACCCCGGCCGTCGCCGCGTACGCCTGGATCACCGGCAGCAACGAATACGTCGCCAGCGCCGGGGCCTCGTCGGTGTGCGTATAGATGATGGTCGGGTCAGTCACAGGATGCTCCGCTCCATGTCCGCAACATTGCTCGACATCAAGATATCTTGCGGCGGGTGATGGTGCGTCGCGGGCCCTGCCGGTTCCGGGACGGACCGTGGGTGCGGCGCGACATACCGCGACAGTCGGCGGTACCGGGGCGGTCGACCGGTCAGACTGTGGCGTGTCGCACCGCATCTCAGGGAGGAGGCCCGGATGAGTACGGACGTCGTGGTGATCGGCGCGGGGGTGATGGGTTCCTCGATCGCGCTCGAACTCGCCCGCGCGGGGCGGCGGGTGACCGTGGTGGACAAGGCCGGCGGGGTGGGCCTGGGCTCGACCGGCGCGTCCAGTGCGATCGTGCGGTTCAACTTCTCCACGTACGCCGGCGTGGCCGCGTCGTGGGAGGCGCTGTTCTGCTGGCGGGCCTGGCCCGAGCACCTGGGCTGCGAGGTCGCCGACCCGGTGCGCTTCGAGCGTTGCGGGCTGGCCCTGCTCGATGTGGACGCCGCGCCGCGTGGGGCCTACCTGCCGCTGTTCGACGCGGTCGGGGTGCCGTACGAGGAGTGGGACGCGGAGACGTTGGCGGCCAGGATCCCGGGACTGGACACCGGTCGCTACTGGCCGCCCCGACGGCTGGACGACGAGGCGTTCTGGGCGCCGGCGACCGGCACGCTCGGGGCGGTGTTCACCCCCGACGCGGGGTACGTGAGCGATCCGCAGCTGGCCGCGCAGAACCTGGCCGCCGCGGCGCGGCGGTACGGCGCCGAGTTCCGGTTCCGGCGCACGGTGACCACGATCGAGTCGACGGCCGGTCGGGTGCGCACGGTGGTGCTCGACGACGGGTCCAGGCTCGCGTGTGCGACGGTGGTGAACGCGGCCGGGCCCTGGTCCGGGCGGATCAACGAACTGGCGGGCGTGGGCGCCGACTTCACCATCGGGGTGCGACCGCTGCGGCAGGAGGTCGAATACCTCCGGGCACCCGACGGCTACAACCCGGAGGGCGCGGCCGGGGTGGCCGTGGCCGACCTGGACCTGGGCGTGTACCTGCGCGGCGAGGTCGGCGGCGGGATGTTGGTCGGCGGGACCGAGCCCGAGTGCGACCCGCTCCAGTGGCTGGACGACCCGGACGAGGCGAACCCCAACCCGACGCAGGCCGTGTTCGAGGCCCAGGTGACCCGGGCGGCCCGGCGGCTGAGCGGGCTGACCGTGCCGAACCGGGCGCGCGGGGTGGTCGGGGTGTACGACGTCGCCGACGACTGGACGCCGATCTACGACCGGACCGAACTGGACGGCTACTACGTGGCCATGGGCACCAGCGGAAACCAGTTCAAGAACGCCCCGCTGGTGGGGCGGATGATGGCCGCCCTGATCGAGGCGGTGGACAACGGGGCGGACCACGACGCGGATCCGGTGTGCTTCGTCGGCCCGCACACCGGCAAGCGCATCGACCTGGGCGCGTTCTCCCGACGGCGCAGCGTCAATACGGCCAACTCCGGGACGGTCTTCGGCTGATCCCCGGCCGCCGGGACCGACGGAGTCGCCGGACCTGGCGCAGACCCCGTACCGCCGTGACGCGGGCGGTACGGGGCCGATCGGATGCCCGGGGTCAGAGGCCGAGGCCGGCGCGGGCCGCTACGGCGGTGTCCGGGTGGTCGGCGAAGACGCCGTCCAGGCCGAGGCCGTAGAAGAGTTCGTACTCGGACGTGATGTCACCGCGTGCGTTCGGGTCGGCGCCGAGCCGGAAGTCCAGCGGCAGGAACTGGTTCTCCGCGCGGAACGTCCAGGCGTGCACGAGCAGTTGGTTGCGGTGCGCGTCGCGGATCACCGAGGTCGGCGCGAGCAGCTTGCCCGCGGCGTCGCGGGGCACGATCAGGTTCTTGTTGACCCCGATGCCGTCGGCGTAGGAGTGGATCCACTTCAGGTTCTCCGGCTTGGCCAGATCCTGGTACGTACGCGGGTCGTTCGCCACCACCAGGTCGTACGGCCGGCCACTCGCGTCCAGCAGCTGGATCAGCTTGTTGTCGGTCATCCGGTCGAGCTTGCGCAGGTTGGCGGTCTCGAAGGACTGGATGAACACCTTGTCCTTGCGCCCGGTGAGCCGGTTCTGCTTGAGGACCCGCACCAGGGGCTCCTCCAGCGCCAGACCTATCGACTGGAAGTAGCTCGGGTGCTTGGTCTCCGGGTACACGCCGATCGTACGGTCGAGCCGGCGGCCCTCGGTGCGGGCCAGGTCCAGCACCTCCTGGAAGGTCGGCACCTCGAACTTCCCGTCGAACGTGGTGTTCGTGGGCCGGACCTGCGGCAGCCGCTCCTTCGCGCGCAGCGTCTTGAGCTCGGCCAGCGTCAGGTCCTCGGTGAACCACCCGGTGACGGGCGTGCCGTCGATGGTCTTGGTGGTCTTGCGCGCGGCGAACTCCGGGTGCGCGGCCACGTCGGTGGTGCCGGAGATCTCGTTCTCGTGCCGGGCGACCAGCACGCCGTCCTTGGTGGAGACCAGGTCGGGCTCGATGTAGTCGGCGCCCATCCGGATCGCGAGGCGGTAGCTCTCCAGGGTGTGCTCGGGACGGTAGCCGCTGGCACCCCGGTGCCCGATCACGATCGGGTGGGTCGACGGCCGCGACGAATCGCGGGACGTGTCGTCCTGGGCCGCGGCGGCGGGAACCGCGATCACGGTCGCGAGCAGCACGCCGGCCACACCGAGCGCGGGAAGGATACGTCGCAACGCCATCTCCTCTGTCGTCCCGACGCGGGCGCGCGGGAGCACGAATCGTGCAAACACGCCGAGTCAATCGCCGGCAGACGACGCGCGGTGAGGACGAAGCCGGCCCGCGGATGAACCTCCGGAGAACGTCCGGCGGCCCGGGCCCGATGCGACGGTGCCCGGGCCCGGCCGGCCCGGGTCAGCGGGCGGCGCCGGCGATCGTGGTCGGGCGGTCGGCGTCCTCGGTGTGCTGTTCGGCGTCCCCGCCCGGGAGTTCGAGGCGGCTCAGGTGGTCCGGGGTGAGCGCGCGCAGGAAGTCGGCCGCGTCGAAGGCCTCGCCCGCGGCCAGGACGCCGGTCGTGGTGTGCCGTCCGGTCAGGAGCCGTTCGGCGGCCTCGACCACGAGGGGCGCGGTGACCGCGTAGATGTCGTTGCCTCCGGCCACCGCGCGGTGTTCCCCCTCGCCGGTGCGCACGACCACCTCGACGAGGAAGGTCTGCGCGGAGCGGCCGAGGGCGTCGGCGGGGGACGGGGAGGGATTGGGCGTGCTCGCGTCGTTGACGTCCCGCAGCGGGGCCAGGTTCATCACCGCGCGCACCTCCGGGGTGCGCAGGTGACGGGGGATGGTGACCTGGTCGGCGGTGGCGAACTCGGTGACCGCCAGGGCGCCCATCGGCGCGGGGAAGCGCCACTCGGACTGCTCCTCCGAGTACGAGAAGGGGTGCAGCCGGCCGCCGGTGAACACGAGGTGCCGTCCCGCGTTGGTCCGACCGGTGAGGCGGCTGCCCTCGGTGGGCAGCCAGCTGTCCAGGCCGAAGGCGATGGTGATCTCGTCCGCCTCCGACCGCTCGCCCATCGCGACGGTGGCCAACAGGTCGCCCAGCGCGCCGTAGAAGGCGAACGACGGCGCCAACACCAGCCCGGCGGCCCGGGCCTGCTCGCCCCGGGTGTCGAACAGCGCGGCGGTGGCGGCCTGTTCGGCCGCCACGTCGAGATAGTGCGCCCCCGCGCGGATGGCCGCGTCGGCCACCGGAAGGGTGGTCTCCGAGAACGGTCCCGCGCAGTTGATCACGGCGGCGGCGCCCGCGAACGCCCGGTCCAGCGCGGCCGGATCGGCGACGTCGGCGACCCGGATCGTCGCGTCCGGATACCGCTCGCCGAGTTCCCGGAGCCTTTCCTCGTTCCGACCGGAGAGAATCACCGTCCGACCCCGGCGGTGCAATTCGGCGACCACGAAACGCGCGGTGTGTCCATAGGCCCCGTAAACCACGACCGCACTTTCCCGGAGAGCGGCGTCGGCGGTCGGCGTATTCGTGGCGATGGCGTTCATGATTTCGCTTTCCGGGATCGAGGCCCGACCGGAACACCCGGTCGGGAGAAGCATGTACACATCCTCTGCGCCCGCCGAGGGCACTGCCAGTGTCGGGAACGACATGGTCCGTGCAATTTCGGACACGGCGAGCGCGGGGGTCGAGGGCGTCGGTCCGGGTTGGCGGAGTGCGCCGGCCGCTCCGAGACTTCGCCGGCCGGCTCGGGATTTCCCGGCGCTGATATGCGGGCCGACCGACTGTGCCGATTATCAAGTGATATGGGTGGTTCCGTGATTGCGCACGGCGAGCGAATCGTGCCACGGAGTCATTGACCGACGAATTTCCGTTGTGTCAATGTCGTCTCCAGGTACCCGCGACCCGCCCGTCGCGTCGTCCGCCCACCACGGGCGACCGAAGGACGGGTCGTCACACCCGGGCCGACCCGAGCGGCAGCGGGAGGAGCGCGCGCGGGGGGCTACGCGCGTGGAGACACATCCGTCCGACCGACGGCTCGATTCTCCGCGAGACACCCCGAGACCGTCGCGACACCACCGCGCTTGACTGGAGGGTTCCATGGAATTCCGGATTCTCGGCCCGCTCGAATCGGTCCACGGCGGCGCACCGGTGGACATCAAGGGCACCCGCCAGCGCACCGTGCTGGCCCTGCTCCTCCTCGAGGCCAACCACATCGTGCCCACCGACCGGCTCGTGGACGGCGTCTGGGACAAGGCGCCGCCGACCACCAGCCGAGGGCAGATCCAGATCTGCATCTCCTCGCTGCGCCGGCAGCTTCCGGCCGCCGCGTTACCCGGGCTGATCACCACCCGATCGCCCGGCTATCGACTACGCGTCGCCGACGGCCAACTCGACCTGCACGCCTTCGAGTCCGGAGTGGCCGCCGGCCGCCGCGCCGCGGCCGAGCGGCAACCGAAGCGTGCGGTCCGCGAGTTCCGGGCCGCGCTCGACCTGTGGCACGGACCGGCGCTGGCCGGGATCGACAGCCGACTGGTCCGGCACGGCGTCGCGCACCTGGACGAACGCCGCCTGGTGGTGCACGAGGAGTGCCTGGAGCTGGAGTTGGCCACCGGCGCGCCGCACGGGCCCGCCGGCGAACTGCTCGCCCTGGTCGCCGCGCATCCGCTGCGCGAGCGGCTGCGGGTGCTGCTGATGACCGCGCTGTACCGGGCCGGCCGGCAGGCCGAGGCGCTGGAGGAATACCGCAAGGCCCGGGAGATCCTGATCGAGGAACTGGGCATCGAGCCGGGCGAGGACCTGCGCCGGCTGCACCGGGCCATCCTGAGCGGCGACCCGGATCTGGTGCGACCCACCGCGCCGGCGATGATCGAACCGGTCGTGATCGCGCCGACTCGGGTACCGCGCCTGCTGCCCACCGACTTCGCCGACTTCACCGGACGGGCGGACCTCGCCCGGGAGTTGACCCGGCCGCGCGAGACCGCAGGGACCGGCACGGCGGTACCGATCACCGTGGTCACCGGACGCTGCGGAGTGGGCAAGACCACCCTGGCCGTGCACGCCGCACACCGACTGGCCCCGGACTTCCCCGACGGCCAACTCTTCGCGCACCTGACCTCGGCGGACGGCCCGGTGGACCCCCGCGACGTGCTCGGCCGCTTCCTGCGCGCGCTGGGCCTGAGCGGATCGGCCATCCCGGACGGCCTGGAGGAGCGCGCCGAGACCTATCGCGACCTGCTCGCCGGCCGCCGGGTGCTGGTGGTCCTGGACGACGCCACCGCGGAGAGCCAGGTCCTGCCGCTGCTGCCCGGCACCCCGCGGTGCCGGGTCCTGGTCACCTCCCGGCGCCGCTTCACCGGCCTGCCCGCCGCCGATCGGCTGGAGGTGCCCGCCTTCGACCCGGACGGCTCGGTCGAACTGCTCGCCCGGATCGCGGGCCGGCACCGGATCGCCGCCGAGCCGGACGCGGCGGCCGCGCTGTGCGCCGCGTGCGAACACCTGCCGCTGGCGCTGCGGATCGTGGCCACCCGACTGGCGGCCCGGCCGCACTGGAGCGTGTCGGACCTGGTCGCCCGGCTCGGCAACGGCTCCCGGCGACTGGACGAGCTGTGCTACGGCGAGGTGAGCGTGCGGGGGAGCATCGCGCCCACCTACGAGGGCCTGACCCCCGAGGCCCGGCGGCTCTTTCGGCTGCTCGCCCTGCTCCAGGCCCCCGGATTCGCCTCGTGGGTCGGCGCGCCGCTGCTCGGCACCGACCCGCTGCGGGCGCAGGACCCGCTGGAGGAACTGGCCGAGTGCTATCTCCTCGACGTCGAGGTGAACGCCGGTACCGGCGTGGCCCGCTACCGATTCCCGGAGCTGGTGTACACCTTCGCCCGGGAGCGGCTGGCCGCCGACGAACCGCCCGGGGTCCGCCGCGCGGCGCTGGAACGCACCCTGGGCGTACTGCTGTTCCTGCTCGGCGAGGCCCGGCGGCGACAGCGCGGGGCAGCGTCGAGCGGGCCGCACGCGGGCGGGCGGCAGCGGGTCTTCTCCGCCGAACTGGTCGAGCGGCTGCTGGCCGATCCGCTCGCCTGGTACGCGCAGGAGCGCCCGTGGATCCTGGCGGCCATCCGACAGGCCGCCGCCGCCGGGTTCCTGGAGCACGCGCGCGGACTCGCGATGAGCACGATCACCCTGTCCGAGGCGCGGACCCACCCGGACGCCGGGCACGCGGTGGTGGGGTTCGGCGACGAGCTCGTCGAGACCGCGTCGGCGCCCGACGCGTCGACGCGCGCGCTACGGGCCCACCTGCGCCTGGCGGAGGCAGATGTCGGGCCCGGGGAACACGCCGGGGGGTTCCGCACGTTGCTCGACCCGGCCGATGCCGGGTACGGGCGCGGCGAGGAGCGGCAGGCGGGCGTGCTCGCGGTGGCCGCCCGCGCGCTCGCGGCGAACATGCCGCGGCCGCGGGCCGGGTCCGCGCCGTCGTCGCCGGTCGGGGAGCGGAGCGAACCGGGCCTGGAGTCGGGCGCGTTCGGGTCCGGGGCCGGGCCGGTGGGCGATGCCGGCGCGTGGGTCCGGGCGGTGATCCCGCAGGTGCGTGCGCTGCGCGCGGAGGGTTGCCCGTCGGGCGGATCCGGTGCTGCGACGGTGCGTGCGGAGTAGGCGGCCCGGTCGGAGCGGGCGGATCGTGCGGAGCAGGCGGCTTGTGCGGAACGGGCGGGTCGTGCGGAGCAGGCGGATCGTTTCGGGCAGGCGCCTTGTTCCGAGCGGGCGGCCGGGCCCGGCCGTCGTCCGGTCGTACGCGCGAACCCTGGCCGAGCCCGCCGTACGCCGGTCCGGACGACGACACGGGTCCGGCCGTCCACCCCTGCCGGTGCGCTTCCGGCCCCCACCCTCGCCACGTCCCGCCCTCCCCTCGGGACGCGCGGTGACCCCGGAACGCTCCCGGTTCGACACGTGCATTCGGGTCCGAAGCCGGTGCCGGCCGCGGACACGCTCCCACTTCCGCACGTGTCGTGGATCCGAGGACGCCGCCTCGGACCCGGTCCGTCCGGGAACGTCTCCCCGGACCGGGTTCGCCCCACCCGCCTCGCCGATCACGTTGCCACGCGCGTATATCGGCGTCACGGTGCGAGCAGGCGCTCCCCCTCGACACGCACGATATGCGGGCCGCCTTTCCTTTTCCTATCGGTGCCTTCTCCGTTTCCTATCCTTGACGCCCTCGTATTCGCGTCCTTACGGTGCGAACGTTTGCCGACGAACACATCGCCACGGGGCTTCCGCCGAGGTATCGCACCGATGGGAAGGGCGTCACGATGGACCGCGACTCCGGGCAAGGGCGGGAAATTTCGAAGGCGTTGCGGGGGAACGAGAGGGGTCGTGGACGATGAACGGGGCGGGTGCGGCCGACGGGCGGATCGGGTCCGCCGCGGGCGGGTCCGGCGGTCGTGACGGTGGTGTCGCGGCCGGTTGGCGGGCGGCGGTGGCCGGGGTCTGGCTGGGCGCGCTCGGGCGCGGTGCCGACGAGGGTGCGGAGGCCGGGGTTCCGGTTCGAGACGACGCGGACTTCTTCGCCGAGGGCGGCGACTCGGTCGCGGCCGTGGAGACCGCGATCGCGCTGCGGGAGCTGACCGGCTCCGAGGACCTGGCGCTCGACATCCTCTACGACCACCCGGAGTTCGGCCGGCTTCTCGCGGCGCTCGGCGACGGACACGTGGCCCCGGGACAGGACGAGTTCCGCGAACTCACCCCGGCCGAGGAGCACCTGTGGGTGGCCGAGCAGCGGCACCCGGGAACGCCGGTCCACCACATCGACGCCCACTACCGGTTCGCCCGCTCGCCGAACGTGCCCCGGCTGATCGCCGCGCTGGACGAGGTGGCCGGACGACACGCCGCGCTGCAGCGCGGATTCGCCGCGCCGGGACGGGCCTTCGAGGTGTCCGGGGTGTCGGTGCCGGTGCGCTGGGTGGATGCCCGGGGCGTGCCCGACACGGTGGTACGCACCCTGCTGGACGACGAGATCCGGACCCCGTTCGACCTCGCCCACCCGCCCCTGCTGCGGGCCCTGGTGGTGGACCGGGGCGAGGTCGGCGCCGAACTCCTGCTCACCGCACACCACCTCGTCTGCGACACCGACTCGCTGGCGCTGCTCGAAGGCGAGTTGCAGCGCCGGTACGCGGGAGCGCCGGACCCGGTCGCCCGGCCGAACCCGCTCGGACCGCCCCCGGCCCCGCTCGTCGCCGACCCGGCCGCCACGCTCGCCTCCTGGCGGGCGACCCTGGCCGGGTGCCCGCGCGCCATCGCGCTGCCGCACGACCTGCCCCGGCCCGGAACACTCGACGTCGCGGGCGGCGTGCACCGCATGGTGGTCCCGGCCGGAGCGAGCGCCGCGCTGCACGCGGTGGCCGCCGGCGAGCGGCTGAGCCCGTTCATGACCTGGGTGGCCGGCTACCTCGTCGGCCTCGCCGCGGTGACCGGCGAGCGTGACCTCGCGGTGGCCGTACCGGTGTCCACCCGCGGACCCGAACAGCGGGACGAGGTCGGCACGTTCGTGGACACCCTGCCGCTGCGGCTGACCCTGACGCCGGGCCTGACCGCCCGTGCCCTGGCCCGGCGGGTCCGCCGGGTGGTCGCCGAGGCGCTGGCCCGGCGGCACGTACCCTTCCGACGCATCGTCGCGGCGCTGCCGCCGGCGCCCGGCGAGCAGTCGCGCGCCCCGCTCGCCCAGGTCGGACTCACCTACCTCGACACCTCGGAGCGGGGACTGCGGCTGGGCCGCTCGTGGGCCGGCCGCACGTCGATGCCGACCGGCGCCACGAAGTACGAACTGCTGTGGGCGCTGACCCGGCGGGGCGATCGTACGATCGCCGGACTGGAATACCGGACCGGCCTGTTCAGCGAGCAGGCAGCGGCCGACCTGCATGCCCGGATGATGACCGCGATCGAGGCCGCCTTCGCCGACCCGGACGTGGAACTGCCGCTCCCGGCCGGGGTGTTGCCGAAGCGCACCACGCGGCGGCGCACGATGGGGGAGCGGGCCGCCCGGATCGAGGCCGTGCCGCCGCGGGCCGTGGACGCGATCGGGCTCGGGCCCGACGTCGAGGCCGGCAAGGCCCCGCGTGGAGAAACCTTCGGCCCGGCCGCCGGGTTCGTCGAGGCCCGACGCATGGCGAGCCCGATCGTCGAGGACGCGGAGTATGTGCCGGTGCACGAACTCGTGCGCCGACACGCGCGGGAACGCCCGGACGCGATCGCCCTCCGGCACCGCGAACGTGAGCTGACCTACCGCGAGTTGGACGAGCAGGCGGCCGAGGTGGCCGCCGGACTGCGAGCCGCCGGGCTGCGTCGGGGCGCGGTGGTGGCCGTCCCGATCGGTCGCGGCGCCGACCTGGTCATCGCGTGCCTGGGCGTGCTGCACGCGGGATGCGCCTACCTGCCGGTGGACGTACGGCAGCCGACCGCCCGCACCCGCGGCATCGTCCGGGCCACCGCCCAGGCGGCCCTGGTCGCCGACGAGACCACCGCGGCGCTCGTGGCCGACCTGGTACCGGTGTTGTGCCTGGAACTGCTCGCCGAGCGGCGCCGATCCGGGGCGCGGACGGCGCCCTCGGCGACGCCGCCGCGCGTGCACGGGGACGACATCGCCTACGTGATGTCCACGTCCGGATCCACCGGTACGCCCAAGGCGGTGATGGTGCCGCACCGGGCGATCAGCCGACTGGTCCCGCACGCCGAGTATCTGCGGATCGGCGTCGAGGACCGGGTCGCGCAGCTGTGCAACCCGGCGTTCGACGCGTCGACGTTCGAGATCTGGGGCGCGCTGTCCGGCGGCGCCACGCTGGTGATCGAGGACGCCGACGTGGTGCTCTCGCCGACCCGGCTGCGGGCCTTCCTCGCCGAGCAGCGGATCACCGTGCTGTGGCTCACCACCACGCTGCTCAACCAGGTGATCGACGTCGCACCCGACGCGCTCGGCCGGCTGCGGGTGTTGCTGGCCGGCGGCGAGCCGCACGATCCGCGCCGCCTGGAGAAGTTGTTCGCGGGCGGTCGGTCGCCGGCCAGGGTGGTGAACGGGTACGGGCCCACCGAGAACACCACGTTCAGCACCACCCACGACATCACGCCGGACAACCTCCGGGCCGGCGTGGTGCCCATCGGCAGGCCGTTCGGCGACGGTACGGCGTACGCGCTGGACCCGAACGGGCTTCCGGTCGCGGCCGGCGAAGAGGGCGAACTGTACGTCGGTGGCGAGGGGTTGGCGCACGGCTACCTGAACGCCCCCGCGGCCACCGCCGCCGCGTTCGTCCCGGACCCGTTCGACCCGCGCGGCGGGCGCCGGCTGTACCGCACCGGAGACCGGGTGCGGCAACTGCCTTGCGGGTCCTTCCAGTTCCTGGGACGCCGGGACCACCAGGTCAAGGCCAAGGGCGTGCGGGTGGAACTGGGCGAGGTGGAGGCGGTGGTACGGCGCCAGCCGGCGGTGGCCGACACGGTGGTGTTCGGCCGGCCCACGGACAACGGCACCGAGATCGTCGCGTGTGTCACCCCGGCTCCCGTCCCGGCCGTGATGGGCGCGGGCAGCGGCGGCGCGGCCCTGGGTGTGCCGGCGCTGGACGTTGCGGCGCTGGGCGAGCGGCTGCGGCTGGAGTTGCCGGAGTACATGCTGCCCACGCTCGTTCCGCTGGACCGGATCCCGATCGACGCCGAGGGCAAGGTCGACCGCGCCGCGCTGGAGGCGGCCGCGCGTCCGACGGCGGAGGTGTCGCGACGCGCGAACCACACGGCCGCGCAGGTCCTGGTGACCAACGACGGGAAGTGGTAGGCCGCTTGCGGCCCCGGTGTATCGGTACCTCCGCGTGTCCGCGTCCGTGCACCGGCGCACACGCCGGGTGGTCGGTGGTGCGCCCGCGGTGACCTCGGGCGATCCCCGGTCGGCGCGCCGACCCGGTGATGCCCCCGCGTCATCCGGATGACCACGCGCAACCTGTTTATCGCCCGGGGGTTCGACCGTAGAGTGATGGCCGCCGCGGCGCGCCGGGCGGTTTATACCGTTCCACGCGCGTCGCGGTGAGTCGATCGTGCGCCACGTCGGACCCGCCGCCGCGGTGTTGTACAGCCGAGGCGGCACCCAGCCACGACACAGGAGGCCATCACCTTGGCATCGAAGATCGCCCGTCCCCTCCTCGCCCTCGTCGCCACTCCCGTGCTCGCCGCCCTCCTGGTGGGTGCCGGAACGCAGGGGGGCGCTGCCACGCCCGGTGCTCCCGGGGCGGGCGACCCGTACTTCCCGGACTCCGGGAACGGTGGAATCCACGTCGTCCACTACGGCCTCGACCTGGACTACACACCCACCACCAAGAACCTCGTGGCCACCGCCGACCTCACGGTCACCGCCACCCAAAAGCTCAGTTCGTTCAACCTCGACCTGTCCGGACTGACCGTGGACAGTGTCCGGATCGACGGCCGAAAGGTCGCCTTCAGCCGCGCGGGCAACGAACTCACGGTCACCCCGTCCCGGGCGCTGGACAAGGGCCGCAGGTTCCACGTGGTCGTCACCTACTCGGGTGTACCGGCGCATGTGTACGACCCGGACGGCTCCCCCGACGGCTGGATCATCCAACCCGACGACTCCGTCTTCGTGGCCAGTGAACCCCAGGGCGCGATGACCTGGTTCCCCAGCAACAGCCACCCGAGCGACAAGTCCACCTACGACGTCGAGGTCACCGTCCCCGACGGCTGGACCGCGGTGTCCAACGGCCGGTTGCGCGACCGGCGCAGCCGCGACGGCAAGACCACGTTCGCGTGGCGCGAGTCGCAGCCGATGGCCGCCTACCTGGCGACGGCGAGCATCGGCCGGTTCCAGACCGAGCAGTACACCACCCGGAGCGGGCTGCCCGTATACAACGCGGTCGCCCCGAGCCAGGCCGCGGCGGCCAAGCCGGTACTCGACCAACTGCCCGCCGTGATCGAGTTCGAAAGCAGACTTTTCGGTCGATACCCGTTCGACGCCGCGGGCTCGATCGTCCAGGACGCGCCCGACGTCGGCTACGCCCTGGAGACCCAGACCCGGCCGATCTACGACCGGGCGCCGCGGCTGGACACGCTGGTGCACGAGACGGCGCACCAGTGGTTCGGTGACTCGGTGACGCTGACGAAGTGGCAGGACATCTGGCTGAACGAGGGTTTCGCCACCTACGCCGAATGGCTGTGGGACGCCGAGCACGGCGGCCCGAGCACGGCGCAGAAGTTCGCCACCGACTACGCACTGCCGGAGACCGACGCGCTGTGGTCCTTCCCGGCCGGCGACCCGGGCGACGGCGGGCACATCTTCGGCAAGCCGCCCTACGCGCGCGGTGCGATGGTGTTGGAGAAGTTGCGCCAGACCGTGGGCGACCGGGACTTCTTCGCCATCCTCCGGACCTGGGCGAGCGAACACCGGTACGGACACGCCGACTCGGCCGCGTTCATCGCACTGAGCAAGCACATCTCCGGCAAGAACCTGGACGCCATGTTCGCGACATGGCTGTACGGCCGAGGCAAGCCGGCCACCCCGTAACACGATCGACGACACGACCGAACATGCCCCGAGAGCCCCGGGTCGGATGCGACATCCGACCCGGGGCTCTCGGGACCCACCCCATGAACCGAGGAGAATCATGAAACATGCGAGGAACTTGACCCGCGGCGTACTGGCCGGCGTGCTGGTGGCGACGACGGTCGGCGCGACGGCACCCGCCGTCGCCGCCACCTCCGCAACGAAAGCCTGCGCGTGGACGCCGGCCATCCTGCCGATACCCGCGGGCGCGCTCGCCGGCGACGTGCGGGCGACCGACGGAAGCGGTGGCTACGCGGGCACGATTTCGTACGGCGCGAATTCCGCACAGGGCTCCCGGGCGACGTTGTGGAAGAACGGCAAGTTAACCGACTACGGACTCCTGAACGTTCCCGGATACCAGAAGTGGGTCGAGGTCCTCGGCGTCAACAAGGCCGGGACGGTGGTCGGAAGCGCCTTCCGAAACGGCGGACTCTCGAGCGCCGTCCGCTCGCGCGACGGTGGGCTGGAGCGCCTGCCCGAAGTGCCCGGTGCGTCCGCCTCGCGGGCGACGGGTATCAACGACCGCGGGGACATCGTCGGCGCGGCCGACGTCGGGACCGGAGCCTCGTCGTATTGGAAGCCGGTGATCTGGCCCGCCGACAAGCCCGGAACAGTGGTCAAACTCACCGGGTTGCCCGACAGCGAGGGTTTCGCGACCGGTATCGATCAGGACGGCACCGTGCTGATCGATGTGGACAAGGACTTCAGCCGGAGGCCCTACCTGTGGAAGGCGGGTCGAGCGCATGCGGCGCGCCTCCCCGCCGGGGCGGTGGACGTGCTCACTCGCGGCATATCCAACGGCCGCTTCATCGGCCAGGTCACCTACGGTTCGGGCAACGGCGCGCCGAGCGTGTTGTGGGACCGCGACGGCGTGCCGCGCGCGGTGGCGCGGGCCGCGGATGTCACGGGCATCAACCGCGACGGTCGGATCGTCGGTCGTACCGATGATCCCGATTGGCACGAATTCGGCGTCTGGCGGTCGTCGGCGCTCGAATCCACGGTGAGCTACGCCCCCGACCGCGGGCTCGAATTCGCGGTCGCCGGTGACGACGGCACGATCGCCGGTCGGAGCTGGAAGATCCCCGGGGGCGCGGACGAGCCGACCGTCTGGACCTGCCGCTGACCGAACCGACCGCGTACGGCGGTGCCGATCCCGGACGCCGAGGCGGGCCCGTGGCGCGATTGCCACGGGCCCGCCTCGGCGGTGGGGCGTCAGGGTTGGCGCGGTGGGCCGAACCAGGTGGTGAGGGCCTGGCGCAGGGCCCGGGTGTCCGGGTCGGCGTCCGGGTCGGCCCCCCAGGCGACGTGGCCGTCGGGGCGGATCAGCAGCGCGGCCGGGGCGGCGACCTCGCTGCCGGGCGGGACGGGCCAGTACTCGTCCTGGCTCCGGGCCTCGACCAGGTCGACCCGATCCGACCAGTCCCGGACCACCTCCGCCAACTCCGCGTTGCCCCGCAGATCGAGCAGGACCGGGCGGGCGGCGTGCAACAACTCGTGGATCCGGCCGAGGCCCTCGGACGTCTTGAGATCGGCGTCGGGGACCCGCCGGCCCACCAGCGCGTGGTCCCCGTCGATCGGGTACCGGATGTCCAGCGCCGTGAGCATGGCGCACAGATGCCGGTTGACGTCGTCGAACACGATGAGCGACCCGAACACGTCGCGCAGCGCGTCCGTTTGCGGCCCGGGGCGGGTCAGGGCCGACTGCGCCCGGGTGTTGTGCAGCACCCGCTCCGCGACCGGGTGGCGTTCGTCGTGGTAGGTGTCCAACAGCTGCTCCGGCGCCCGGCCGAGCACCACCGAGGCGAGCTTCCAGCCGAGGTTGACCGCGTCCTGTACGCCCACGTTCAGTCCCTGCCCGCCGGCCGGGAAGTGGATGTGCGCCGCGTCTCCCGCGAGCAGCACCCGGCCGACCCGATAGCGGGCCGCCTGCCGCGCGGCGTCGCCGAACCGGGAGATCCACCGGGGGTTGCGCATGCCGTAGTCGGTGCCCGCGAGCGCGATCAGCGAGTCCCGGAGCTGCTCGAACGTCGCCGGTTCGTCGCGATCCGCGACCCGGTCGTACGCGGACGTGATCACCCGGTACCAGCCAGGCTCGAAGCCGATCACCGAGAACTCGCCGTCCGGGCGACGCCGTGCCCAGATGTACTCCTCGTCCAGATCGGGGAGTTCGACGTCGCCGATCAGCGCGGTCATGGTGGCCGGCGTGCCGGGGAAGTCGATGCCGGCCAGCTTGCGCACCGTGCTGCGCCCGCCGTCGCAGCCCACCAGCCAGCGGGCGCGCAGCGTCGACGGCTCGTCGGTACCCAACTCGACGGTCACCCCGGACTCGTCCTGACGCAGCCCGGTCACCGCGGCCGACCGCCGTACCCGCACGCCGAGTTCGACCGCCCACTCCTCCAGCAGCCGCTCGATGGTGGACTGCGTGATCATCAGCGGGAGGGGGTGCCGGGACTCGGACTCGTCGAAGTCCAGCCAGATGCCGGAGAAGTGGCCCACCGACTGGAGTTCGCCGAGCGCCAGGAACCGGTCCAGCACCCCGCGCTGGTCCAGCACCTCCAGGGTGCGGGAGTGCATCCCGCCGGCGCGCGCCTCGCCCGTGCGGTCCGCGCGCCGCTCGACCACCGCCACGTCGACGCCCGCCAACCGCAGTTCGCAGGCGAGCATCAAGCCCGTCGGCCCGGCGCCCGCGATCACCACGTCCGCGTCCGTGCCGGTGTGTGCCACGTCGTTTCCCCCTGATATCACTGCGTCTCCAACCGGTCAGAGCGGGTTCACGCGGTACATCGGGAAGTACGACCCGATCCGGGCGTTCGCGTAATCGTCGGCCAACTCCGGTACCCGGTCGAAGTCGTAGATCACGTCGGACCCCTTCGGCGCGATCCAGCCCTCGGCCTCCTGGAAGTCACGGATGCCCGGCGAATCCGGCAGGCGCCAGACGTGCGTATTGATGAGGAGGTGCCGGGCGATGCTCTCCGCGCCACGCAGATGCGACAGGCGCATCCCCGCCTTCCAGCCGCACGTGGTGACGACCCCCTCGCGGGCCAGCGCGGTCAGGGTGACGTCGTACAGGGGCTCGCCGATGTTGTCCACGAAGATCGCGACCCCGTGGCCGTCGCTGAGTTCGTTCACCAGCTCCAGGAACTCCCGGACCGACGTGCGCCGTCGCTGGTGCCGCTCGCGGTCCGTGCGTTCCGCGCGGGTGGGCAGCGAGAGGGCGGGGAACCGGCGGCGATCCACCGGGGTGATGCCGTTCTCGCGCAGGAAGGCGATCCGGTCGTCCGAGCCCGCCGTCATCGCCACCCGGAACCCGGCGCGCTTGGCCAGCATCAGTTCGGCGAAGGCCACGCCGCCGCCCCAGCCGAAGACCAGATGGTTCGCGGGGTCGTCGTCGGCCACCTGGGTGCGCCAACACCCGTACGCCTTCTGCCAGTTGTCCCATGCGGTGAAGTAGCGCCCATACGTGGTCCACTGCGGCAGCGAGTAGGCCGTGCCGTCCGGGATGGGCAGCAGCAGCCGGGCGTCCATCTTCGTCCGCTTGGCCAGCAGG
Organism: Embleya australiensis; assembly: GCF_051903075.1. Taxonomy (NCBI): domain Bacteria; kingdom Bacillati; phylum Actinomycetota; class Actinomycetes; order Kitasatosporales; family Streptomycetaceae; genus Embleya; species Embleya australiensis. Next base: position 1,072,504 of record NZ_CP182422.1, on the reverse strand, counting down.
CCGATGGTGTGCGGGCAGTCGTAGGCGTAGGCCAGTTCGGCGTAGCCGAAGCGGTCGAGCTTCCCGAACGGCATGAGCAGGCACAGGTCCCCTTCGCGGACCCGCACGTCCCGGCCGGCGGCGTTCACGTCGAGCACGCGCACCACGCCCAGGTTGCCCAGGACCACCGCGTCCTCACCACGACTGCTGCACACGTCGATCGGTGAACGGGTCAGCGCGTGGTCCATGTTGGCCTCCCAGGAGCAGAGGATCGGCTCCACCAGCGCCTCACCCTCCTCCAGCGGGCCGAAGGCGAACCGATCGCGTTGCAACGCGCTCCCGGGACTGCCGTCGTGCGCACCGGTCATCGCACCGGAGCGCAGGACCCAGGCATCTGGCGAGTAGATGACAACCTCCTGTGATCGACTGTGTTCGCGAAGTCCCGAAGCTCTAGAGGCCCACTCGGTAGCCCACCGACACCCCGCCCCATGCCTCGCCCGCGCCGTAGGCCACCGCTGCGAGTCGGCCCGCGGTGGGCAGGGATCCGGCCGTCAGTTCCTCGGCGAAGGCCAGCGGGATCGTCGCGGACGACGTGTTCCCGGAGTGCTCGATCCGATTCACGAACGGCACGCCGAGATGGGTGGTGAAGTTGCGGACCTGCTCCAGGATGCGGCCGTTCGCCTGGTGGCCGACCACGACGGTCGGGGCGGGGCCGTGGTCGAACAGGTACTGCGCCGACTCCGTCATCCGGCGCACGGCGCGGTCGTACACCTGCATGCCGTCCAGGTGGATGCCGCCGCCGTCGAGTTCGCGCATCAGCGCCTCCTGGGCGCCGTCGCAGCCGGCCACCTGGCGAAATCCCTCGAACTCCGGGCGATCCGCCAGCAGTACGGCCGCGGCGCCGTCGGCGAAGATGCACGCCGTCTGCCGGTCCGTCCGGTCCACCATCCGGGACATGGCCTCCACCGAGCACAGCAGGACCGACCGCGCCGATCCCGCGTCGCACAACGAGAGGCCGGTGACCAGGCCGTAGACGAAGCCGCAACAGGCCGCGTTCATGTCGAACGTCAGCACCGAGGGCCCCAGTCCGACGAGTTGCGCCACCTTCTGAGCGATTCCCGGAACCCGCTGCGGCGACGAGGTGCTGACCACGATCAGGGCGCCGATCTCGGAGGAGTCCGCCATCGCGGTCACGATCGGCGCGCAGGCCTCCGCCGCCACCTCCGCCAACGAGGTCTCGTCCGGCAGCCAGGAGCGGGACGCGATGCCGCTGCGGCGCCGGATCCACTCGTCGGTGAGGCCGATCGACGTGAAGTGGTCGTTGTCGATCGTTCGGCCCGGCTTGGCGGTGGCGATGTCGACGATGCCCGCGCTCATCCCCGGTTCGCCAACTTCACGAAATAGGTGGTGAAATCGTCCAGGAAGGCGAAGCCCGCGGTCTCCTTCAGATCGCCCTTGACCTGGAGCTCGCTCTCCAACTGCTGGTGCAGCTCGACCAGGTCGAGGGAGTCGAGGTCGAGGTCGGCGACCGGCCGGGCGAGGTCGTCGGGACCCAACCCCGGGTCGCGCTCGCGCAGTTTGGCCAGCATGGTGTCCGCGATCCGGCTCTCGATGTCGCTCATGTCCTTCTCCGTTCTCCGTCCCCGGGGGGAACTACTCGGCCGCCAACCGGTACAGCACCTCGCCGGACTTGAGGATCGTGCCCACCGTCGCGGCGTGGGCCGTGATTCGTCCGCCGCGTTCCGCCTCGATCTCGGTAGTGGCCTTGTCGGTCTCCACGACCGCGATCACGTCGCCGCGCTCGACCCGGTCGCCGACACCGGCGACCCACTCGATCAACAGGGCCTCGCCGAGACCGTGGCCGAAGCCGGGAACCGGCATGTCCTCGGAGGAGTCGCTCACTTCGTCATCACCAGCACCTCGTCCTTGATCTCCCGCACACCGATCAGGTATTCGCTCTCGAAGTTCGCCGGGGGATAGATGCGACGTTCGGGGGCCAACCGGCGGATCGGGCCCCGGAGCGTGTCGAAGCCGCGCTCGGCCACCTCCGCGGCGATCTCGGCGCCGATGCCGACATCCTTCGATCCCTCGTGCACGATCAGCAGCCGGCCGGTGCGGGTCACCGACTCCAGGACCGTGTCCATGTCGAGCGGGGCCACCCAGCGCAGGTCCACCACCTCGACGTCGACATCGGGGGCGAGGTCGTGCGCCGCCTCCAGCACTTCGTGGGTGATCGCGCCGAACGTGGCGATCGTCAGGTCCGTGCCGCGCCGGACGATCCGGGCCGCGGTCGGCGACCGCGCCGGCTCGGGGTCGCGCACGGGTGTGTCCCGCCGCCAGTACAGCCGGATCGGCTCGTACACCACCACGGGCGAGCCGAGCGTCACCGCGTGGCGCAACACCTGGTCGGCGTCCTCGCCGGTGGACGGGCACGCCACCGAGATGCCCGGGTAGCGGGCGAACAGCGCCTCGTTGGACTCGCTGTGGTGCTCCACGCCCCGGAAGCCGCCGCCGGTCGGGATGCGCACCACCAGACTCGGGCTCACCTGCCCGTTCCACCGGTAGCCGATCCGGGACGCCTGGGTCACCAGCTGGTTGACCGCGGGATAGGTGAACCCGTCGAACTGGATCTCGCAGATCGGCACGAGACCGCTCATCGTCATGCCGACGGCCTGGCCCACGATGGTGGACTCGGCCAGCAGCGCGTCGCGTACCCGCTCCGCGCCGAAGCGCTCGCGCAGACCCCGGGTCACCCGGAACACGCCGCCGAGGCGGCCGATGTCCTCGCCGAGAAGCAGCAGTCCCGGCTCGTGTTCGAGCAGGTCGGCGAGGGTCGCGTTGATCGACTCCGCGAAGGTGGGGGTCCGCACGGGGCTCGTCTCGACGGTGCTCGTCACGCGTACTCCTTCATCAACCGTTCGCGCATCTCCCGTACCTCGGTCTCGACACCCTCGAGCCACGCGGCGTCCACCACGCCCAGGCCGCTCAGCCGGGCCGCGTACGAGGTCACCGGATCCGCGGCCGCGCTGCGCGCGATGTCGTCGCGGGTGCGGTAGACCTCCTGCGCGTCGGTGGTCGTGTGGCCGCGGATGCGGCCGACCTGGATCTCGACCAGATAGGGCGCGCGTTCGCCACGAATGTGGGCGGCGGCCCGCGAGCAGGCCGAGAACACGGTTTCCGGATCCCGACCCGAGATCCGGACCGACTCGATCCCGAAACCCCGGGCCCGCTCGGCCACCGAGGTGCGCATCTGCTCCTCGGCCGGCTTCGAGATGGCCCAGCCGTTGTTCTGGCACACGAACAACACGGACGCCGACTCCACGGCGGCCAGGTTCAGCGCCTCCGACATGTCGCCCTCGCTGGTGGCCCCGTCGCCCACGTACACGACGACGAAGTCCTCACGCCCCTGGAGGCGTTGCCCGATCGAATAGCCGACCCCGTGCAGGGTCTGCGCGGCCAGGACCAGCGTGTAGGGGAAGAACCGCACCCGATACGGATCCCAGCCGCAGAACGTGCGGCCGGCCCACTGCGCCAGCAACTCGTCCGGCGCCACACCCCGAAGCAGCGCGATGGCGTGTTCGCGGTAGGTGGGAAAGACCGTCGCCTCCGGTCCCACGGCGAGCGCGGAGCCCACCTGCGCGGCCTCGTGCCCCTGCCCCGAAGCCCACAGGATCAGCCCGCCCTGCTTCTGGAGCCGATGCGCCTCCTCGTCGAGACCTCTCGCCACGAGCATGTGGCGCAACAACGACCGCCGTGTGTCGTCGTGCAATTCGGTCGCGTACCCGTACTCGGATTCCGACTTCAAGACCATGGATCACCAGCCGTAGGTTCGTCGATGAGCTTTCTGTCGTCGTATCGCGGTATCGCGCGCAACATCCCGAGGACCTCCGGGTGACGGCGAACCGTACGTCGGCGGTCGGGGTGCGGTTTTTCCGGCATTTCCCCGCCCGGGAGATCGGGCCTCGGCGGGCCGACCGCGCGGACCCGTAATCGCCTGCGCGCTCTCGATCGCCTCCGGGGAGGAGATTGGCAGAACCCGAATTCGAGCAGACCCGTCCACGGGCCGATGCCCGGTCATGGTGGCACAGAACTCGGTGGGGTACAGGTCCGACGCATGCCCGGGAGGCCGGTACTCCCGCAGCCATTGTTCGGCGCGCCCGTCGCCATTGTGACGCGGGCGGTCGGGTCCTACGGTGTGGCCTCGGAACCGCGGTGCGGCCGGCGGATGCCGGGTGTCCCGTCGACGGGACGACACCGAACGACGAACCCGCGCCCCGGCTCCGCGACGAGCGATATCGAGTCGCCCGGCGGCGGGCGAGGGTTGTGAAATGGTGTGCGCCTCGGCCGAATTGCCCACCGAGTTGCCCCGTGATCACCCGGGGTGGCTCGGTCGCGACATTCTTCGATTCCCAGTTGTGACGTGACGATCAAGGACGGTGCCCATGAGCACGAACCCCTTCGACGACGAGGACGGCCGTTTCCAGGTCCTGGTCAACGCCGAGGAACAGCACTCCCTGTGGCCGGTGTTCGCCGACGTGCCGGAGGGCTGGCGGGTCGTCTTCGGCGAGGCGAGCCGGGCCGAATGCCTGGAATACGTCGAGCGGAACTGGACCGACCTGCGCCCGAAGAGCCTGCGGGAGGCCATGGCGGCGGACCGGTGATTCTGCGGGGAAAGCGGGTCGCCCTGCCACCGAATCCCGTCGTGCACCGGCAATTCGAGGCGCACGCGCGAACCGCCCCGGACGCCGTCGCCGTGCGCTGGGCCGACCGAGAGGTGACGTACGCCGAACTGGACGCGCGTGCCAACCGGTTCGCCCGCCTGCTTCTCGCGCGCGGACACGGCCGGGGCGCGAAGGTCGGCCTGTGCCTCGACTACTCGATCGACCTGCTCGTCGCCCTCCTCGGCACGCTGAAGGCGGGCGCGGCCTACGTCCCGCTCGACCCGGCCTACCCGGAGGCGCGACTGCGACTGCTGCTGGGCCAAGTCCCCGATCTCGCCATGATCGTGGCCTCCCCGGCGACGTTCGCCCAGGTCGAGTCGGCGCCCGCCGAGGTGGTCGTCTTCGATGAGCTGGCCGACTACCTCGCCGGGCTCGCCGGCACCGCCCCCGACGTCGCGGTCACCGGGGACGACGTGTGCTACGCGGTCTTCACGTCCGGGTCCACCGGCACGCCGAAGCTGACCGCGGTTCGACACGAGGGTTGGTTCAACCTGTTGAACTGGCTGATGCTCGAATACGGCCTGAACTCCGGGTCGGACAACCTCGTGGTCAGCGCGTTCGGGTTCGACCTGTCGCAACGCAGCCTGATGATGCCGCTGTTCTGCGGCGCGACCCAACACCTGTTGGCGAGCCGCAACTTCGACGCCGCCATGGCCTATCGGCTGTTGAACCGACACGGGATCCGGGTCGTGCACTGCGCCTCCAGCACGCTGTATCTGCTGGTGGACTGGGAGACGGCGCGCAAGGGCGACGCGCTGACCCGGCTGGACTACGTGATCTTCGGCGGCGAGCCGCTGCACGTGGAGCGGCTCGCGCACTGGATGCGACGCGAGGGCAATACCTGCACCCTCCTGCACCAGTACGGGGTCGCCGAGTGCACCGACGTCGCGTCGTCGTACGACCTGGCCGACTACCGGCCGGGTGAACACGACATCGCACCCGTCGGCAGACCGGCGTACAACACCGACCTGCACATCGTCGACGAGCACATGCGGGGTGTCGGGGCGGGCGAGTACGGCGAGATCCTGATCGCCGGCACCAGTGTCGGCGCGGGCTACCTCAACGGCACCGGGCCCGAATCCGAACGGTTCACCACGATCGAGGTGGACGGCGAACCGCGCCGGGTGTACCGCACGGGCGACCGCGGCCACGTCGACTCGAACGGCGATCTGGTCATCGCCGGCCGGATGGACGCGCAGGTCAAGGTGCGCGGGATGCGCATCGACCCCACCGACATCGAGCGTGCGCTCGGCCGGTTGCCCGGCGTCCGGCAGGCCGCCGTGGCGGTTGCGCACACCGACTCGGGCGACGTCGAGCTGATCGCGTTCCTCGTCCCGATCGGCGACGACCTCGCCGAGGACGACGTGCGCGCCGGTCTTCTGGCGACGTTGCCGCGAAACATGGTTCCGGCCCGGTTCGTCAACACCGCGCGGATTCCGCTGAGTCCGCACGGGAAGGTGGATCGGCCGGCGCTGGTGCGGGAGTTCCGGAGCAACTTCGCCGACAGCGGCACCCCGGCATAGTCGACGGACCTTGATGACAACCGAGAGGACCTGTGATGATCGCCGAAAGAGTGCTGTCCATCTGGCGTCGGGAACTCCGGCGCGACGACATTTCCGTCGACGACAATTTCTTCACCCTCGGCGGCCAATCCGTGATCATGGCCGGTATACAGGGTGCGTTCATCGAGGAGCTGGACGTCGAGGTTCCGATGGACCAGTTGTTCCTCAATCCGACGGTGTCGTCGATTTCCGCGTACATCGAATCCATGGGCGCAACGACCTCATAGCGTCGACCGGCCGTTCCGGCCGGCACGACGACTTTCCGGCTGCGGCCGCTTCGGGATCCAGATAACCACCAAGTGAGAGAGGCACCATGTACGACGTCATTGTCATCGGTGCCCGTTGCGCGGGTTCGCCAGCGGCCATGTTGTTCGCGCGTCAAGGATATCGAGTCCTGCTCCTGGAGAAGGCACGATTCCCCCTGGACACGCTGTCCTCGCATTACATCCACCAGCCGGGAGTGGCGCTGCTCGGTCGCTGGGGGCTGCTCGACGATCTCCGCGCCGCGGGTTGCCCGCCGATCAACCACGAGAGCTACGACGGGCCCGGGGTGCGACTGGACGGCTTCTCGCTGCCGGTCGACGGCTACCGGACGACCTACGCGCCCAGGCGGTTCGTGCTCGACCCGATCCTGGCGCGCGGAGCGGTCGCGTCGGGTGTGGACTTCCGGGAGTCCTGCGCGGTCACCGACCTGATCTTCGAAGACGATCGGGTGGTCGGGGTGCGGTACACCACGCCGGAGGGCACGGAGGCAACGGACCGGGCCCGGCTGGTGATCGGCGCGGACGGCATGCGTTCGCTGGTGGCCCGCAAGGTCGGCGCGCAGAACGTCGTCGAGCACCCGCGGGCGACCTGCGTCTACTACAGCTACTGGGCCGATGTGCCGTCGAGCTTCGAGCTGTTCGAGCGGCCGGGGCGCTGGATCGCCGCGATCCCGACCAACGACGACCTCACGCTGATCATGACCTACTTCCCGCAGGACGAGTTCCCCACCGTCCGTACCGCGGTGGAGCCCGCCTACCTGGAGGCCGTCCGCACCACCAACCCCGTGCTGTTCGAGCGGATGGCGGCGGGCAAGCGCGTGGAGCAGATGTACGGCACGGGGCACCAGGAGAACTACTTCCGCAAGGCATACGGGCCCGGGTGGGTCCTGCTGGGCGACGCGGTGCACCACAAGGACTCGATCACCGCCCGCGGGATCACCGACGCCTTCATCCAGGCCCAGACGCTCGTCGACCACATCGGTGACGGCCTGCACGACGACGCCGTGCTCAAGCGGGCGTTGCGACGTTACGAGAACGACCTGAACAACAACTTCCTCAACCTCTACCAGGGCGTGCTCAACGTGGCCGAGCTCAAGCCCGAGGGGCGCACGGAGATGTTGCGCAAACTCGTCGGCCACCAGGACCTGATCGACCGCTACTTCTCCACGGTCTCGGGTGCGTGCTCCCTCGACGACTTCTACAACGCCGACCTCTTGACGGTGCTCGATCAGAACTGAGTGGCGGATTGCCTCTGTGTAGTTCTGCCGATTGGGAGACACAATGATTCCGTTGTCGTTCGCGCAGCGTCGGCTGTGGTTCGTGGACCGCTTCGAAGGCCCCTCGCCGACCTACAACGGCGCGTTCGCGCTGCGGCTGACCGGCGAACTGGACGTGGCCGCACTGGAGTCGGCGCTTCGCGATGTCGTCGACAGGCACGAGGTCCTGCGCACGGTGATCGTCGAGGACGACGACGGGGTCCCCCATCAGGTGGTGCTGCCCGCCGATCACGAGCCGTTTCGCCTGCCGGTCGTCGAGGTCGCCGAGGAGGGGCGGGCGGCGGCGGTCGACGCGGTGGCCACGAAGTGCTTCGACCTGGCGGCCGACGTGCCGATCCGGGCCGAGCTGGTGCGGTGCGGTCCGCGCGAGCACACGCTGGTGGTGGTGGCGCACCACATCGCCGTGGACGGGGAGTCGTTCGGGCCGCTGTTCCGCGACCTGACCACGGCCTTCGCGGCACGCCGCGCGGGCGCGGCACCGGTGTGGGAGGCGCTGCCGGTGCAGTACGCGGACTACACGCTGTGGCAGCGCGACGTGCTCGGCGACGAATCCGACCCGGAGAGCCTGGCGGCCCGCCAACTCGCCTACTGGCGCGCGGGGTTGGCCGACATGGCGCAGCCGCTGGCGCTGCCCACGGACCGGCCGCGGCCGAGGATGATGAGCGCCCGCGGTGACGCGGTCGGATTCGCCATCGACCCCGACCTGCTCCGCTCCGTGGAGAAGCTGGCCGCGCAGGCGGACACCACGGTCTCGATGGTCATGCACTCCGCGCTCGCGGTGCTGCTGCACCACCTCGGCTGCGGCGACGACGTGCCCATCGGCGCCCCGATCGCGGGCCGCACCGACGAGGAACTGCGGGACCTGGTCGGCTTCTTCGTCAACACCTGGGTGCTGCGCGTCGACCTCTCCGGCAACCCGACCTTCGGCGAACTGCTGGCGCGGGTGCGGGATCGGGCGCTGGCCGCCTACGACAACCAGGACATGCCGTTCGAGCGACTGGTGGAACTGCTCAACCCGGACCGGTCCACCGCCTACAACCCGTTCTTCCAGGTGATGCTCTCCTGGCAGCCGCCGGTGCCGGCGCTGACCATCCCCGGTCTGGAGGTGCGCGCCGAGCGGTTGGAGACCCGAACCGCCAAGTTCGACCTGTTCTTCGACCTGCTTCCCGACGCCTCGGGCGGGGCGCAGTGCCGACTGGAGTACCGCACCGACCTGTTCGACCGGGACACGGTCGAAACCCTCGCGGGGCGGTTCGTGCGTGTGCTGGGTCGACTCGCCGCCGACGCGGAGCGCGGGATCGGCGGGATCGACGTGCTGGACGAGGCCGAGCGGGAGCGGCTGCTCGGCACGTTCAACGACACCGCCACGACCCCGACCGAGCTGACCGTCCCGGAGCTGTTCGAAACCCAGGTGGCGACGACACCGGACGCCCCGGCGATCGTGTGCGACGAGCGCACGCTGACCTATCGCGAACTGGACGACCGGGCCAACGCCGTCGCGTGGGAGCTGATCCGGCGCGGCGCCGGGCCCGAGGACCTGGTGGTGCTGGCCCTGCCGCGCACCGAGGACCTGGTGGTCGGCCTGCTCGGGATCCTCAAGTCCGGTGCCGGATACGTGCCGATGGACCCGCGGTATCTGGGCGGGCGGGCGCGGACGGTGCTCGCCGAGGCCGGTCCGCGATTCGCGGTCACCGACACGCGGACGTGGTCGGACATGCCGGCCAACGACCTCCGGGCCGTGGACCTGGACCGGCGCGCGGAGTGGGACACGCCCGTGGGGGCGCCGGACGACGCGCGCCGGATCTCGCCGTTGGCGCCGGACCACCTGGCCTACGTGATGTACACCTCCGGCTCCACCGGCAAGCCGAAGGGCGCCGCGATCACCCACCGCAACGTGGTCAACGGCGTGCGGGAGCTGGTCCGTGTGCTGGACGCGCCGCCCGGATGGCGGATGTTGGCCGGCACCTCGATCAATTTCGACGTCTCGGTCTTCGAACTGCTGACCACCCTGTCCACCGGCGGCACGGCCGAGGTGGTGCCCGACGCGCTGGCCCTGGCCGAGCGGCCCGGCTGGGCCGGCCACGTGATCAGCGCGGTCCCCTCGGTGCTCGGCGAGTTGGTCGGCCACCTGGAGAAGACCACCGACGTGCGCACGGTCGTCTTCGCGGGCGACATCCTCCCGGCCCGACTCGTGCGGCAGGTGCGCGAGGCGCTGCCCGGCGTGCAGGTCGTCAACTCCTACGGCCAGAGCGAGAGTTTCTACGCCACCACGTTCTCCCTCGGTGGATCCGAGGAGTGGACGGACGGTGAAGTCGCGCCGATCGGCACCCCCCTGGGCAACGTGCGCGCCTACGTGCTCGGCCCGGGACTGGCCCCGGTGCCACAGGGTGTGGTCGGCGAGTTGTACGTGGTGGGTACCTGCCTCGGGCGCGGCTACCACGGCCGTCCGGGCCTGACCGCCGAGCGGTTCGTGGCCAACCCGTTCGGTCCGGCCGGCGAGCGGATGTACCGCACCGGCGACCTGGCCCGATGGAACGCGCGCGGGCAGCTGGAATGCCTGGGGCGCGGCGACGGCCAGGTGAAGGTGCGCGGCTTCCGGATCGAGACCGCCGAGGTCGAGGCGGCCTGCGCGGCGCACCCCGGGATCGGCGAGGCGGTGGTGGTCGCCCGCGAGGTGCCCGGCGGCGGCCGGCGACTGGTCGCGTACGTGGTGCACACCGAAGGCGAACGTGTCGGCGACGACGGCGCCGGCGGGATCGGCGACGTGGACGTCCAGTCCGGCGCCTCGGCCGCCGAGCTGCGCAGGTTCGTCGCGGCCCGGCTGCCCGACTACATGGTGCCTTCGGCCTTCGTGGTGCTCGGTCGGATGCCGCTGGGACCGACCGGCAAACTGGACCGCTCGGCCCTGCCCGAACCGGAGTTCGTCGGCGAGACCTACCGGGAACCGCGCACCGAGGCCGAGGCGATCGTCGCCGCGGCATACGCGGACGTGCTCGGCGTGGAGCGCGTCGGCGTCGACGACGACTTCTTCGCGGTCGGCGGGGACAGCCTGCGCTCGATCCAGGTGGTGGCCCGGACCCGGGTCCGGGGCCTGGAGCTGACCACGCGGGAGATCTTCGAGTGCCGTACGGCGGCCCGACTCGCCGAGGTGGCGACCGCGCGACGGGACACGATCCCGGCGCTCGCGGAGCACGAGGGCGGCGGCGTCGGCCCGATGCCGTTGCAGCCGGTGGCCCGGCAGGTGTTCGAACACGGCGGCGGGATCGACCGGTTCGCCATGTCGATCGCCCTGGAACTGCCCGCCGGCATCGACGAGAGCGGCCTGGCGGCGACGCTGGACGCGGTACTCGACCGGCACGACCTGCTGCGCGCGCGACTGGTGCGCGACGACGACGAATCCTCCCTCGTGGTCCGCCCGCAGGGCGCGGTGCGGGCGGCGGAGCTGATCCGCCGGGTCCCGTGCGACGGCCGGTGGGACGAGCCGAAGCTGCTCGACCTGGCGCGGACGGAACTGGACGAGGCGACCGGACGCCTGGACCCGGAAGCCGGGACCATGGCGGACTTCGTCTGGTTCGCCGCCGAGTCGGGCGCCGGCCGACTGCTCGTGGTGCTGCACCACCTCGTGGTGGACGGCGTGTCCTGGCGGATCCTGATGGCCGACCTCGCCGAGGCGTGGCAGCAGGTCGGCTCCGGCCGTACGCCCGAACTGCCCGCCGTCGGCACCTCGGCCCGCCGCTGGGCGTCGGCCCTGGCGGACGAGGCGCTGAGCCCGAAGCGGGAAGCCGAACTGGCGTTCTGGCGCGACATGTTGGAGGCGCCGAACCCCCCGCTGGGCACCCGCGCGTTCGACCCCGCGGTGGATGTGATGGCCACGCTCGACAGCGTGCGGGTGCAGGTGCCCGCCGACGTCACCGAGGCGGTGCTGACCACGCTCCCCGCGGCCTTCAAGGGCACCGGGACCGATGTACTGCTCGCCGCGCTCGCCCTGGCGATCAACCGGTGGCAGGGAGCGGAGCACTCCACCCTGGTCCGGTTGGAGGGACACGGCCGCGAGGAGGACGTCGTCCCCGGCGCCGACCTGTCCCGCACCGTCGGCTGGTTCACGAGCATGTATCCGGCCCGGGTCGACGTGCGGGGCGTGGACCCGGCCGAGGTGTCGGCCGGCGGCCTCGCCGTCGCACGGGCGATCAAGCTGGTCAAGGAGCAATTGCGCGCCATCCCCGACAAGGGCGTGGGATTCGCCCTGCTGCGTCACCTCAACCCGGAGACCGCCGAACAACTGGCCGAACTCCCGGTGCCGCAGATCGGGTTCAACTACCTCGGCCGGATCTCCGACGCCGACGTGCCCGAACATCTGCGCGCGCAGGGGTGGGGACCGGCGTCGTCCTGGTCCGCCGAACTGGTCCCCACACCCGACCCGGACCTGCCCGCGCTGTCCGCCCTGGAGGTCAGCGCGGTCGCCACCGACACCCCCGACGGCCCCCGACTGCAGGCCGCCCTCATGTTCCCCACCGGCCTGCTCACCCGCGAACGTGTCGCCGAACTGGCCGAGCTGTGGGTGGAGATGTTGCGCGGGATGGCCGCACACGCCGCGCAGCCGGCGATCGGCGGACTGACGCCGTCGGACAACCCGCTGGTCACGGTGGGACAGGACGAGATCGAGACCTGGGAGGAGCGCTACGGCCGGCTGGCCGAGGTGTGGCCGATGCCCCCGTCGCAGTCCGGCATCCTGTTCCAGGCGGCGCTCGCCGACGGCTCCTTCGACGTCTACCACATGCAGTTCGTGCTGCACCTGTCCGGACACGTGGACCCGGAGCGCACCCGGGCGGCCGGGCAGGCACTGCTCTCCCGCTACCCGAACCTGCGCTCCGCGTTCCTGACCGGAGCCGGCGGCGAGCCGATCCAGGTCGTGCCGGAACACGTCGACATCCCCTGGCGGCACATCGACCTGACCGACCGCGACGAGGTCGAACAGGACGCCGAGCTGGACCGGTTCCTCGCCGCGGACCGGGTCGACCAACTCGATCCCGTCCGGCCGCCGCTGCTGCGCCTGGCCCTGCTCACCTGCGGGCCGAAGCGGGCCAAGCTGGTGATCACGGCGCACCACGCGCTGTTCGACGGCTGGTCGTCGCCGTCGGTGATCACGGACCTGATCCGGCTCTACTCCGGCACCCACGAGATGACGCCGGTCCGCGGCTACGGCGATTACCTGGCCTGGCTGGCCGCGCAGGACCGGGAGGCGTCGGCCGCCGCGTGGGCCGCGGAGCTGGCCGGATTCGACCGGCCGACCCTGGTGGCCCCGAGCACCGCGTTGCGGGAGACGGCGTCGGCCCTGGGCCGGATCGAGGTACCGCTGTCGATCGACAAGGGCCGCGAACTCGCCCGGCGTGCCGCCGAACTCGGCGTCACGCTGAACACGCTGCTCCAGGCCGCGTGGGCGATCCTGCTCGCCAAGCTCACCGGACAGCAGGACGTGGTCTTCGGCGCCGCCGTCAACGGTCGCCCGGCGGACCTGCTCGGTTCCGACGAGATGGTCGGCCTGTTCATCAACACCCTGCCGATCCGGGTCCCGTGCCCACCCGACCAGCGTGTCGCCGACGTGGTCACCGAGTTGCAGCGGCGGCAGACCGCGCTGCTCGACCACAACCACTACGGGCTGGCCGACATCCAGCGCGGGGTCGGACTGCCCGCCCTGTTCGACACCATCGTGGTCTTCCAGTCCTACCCGATCGACCGCGAGGGCATGATCGAGGCGAACACCTCCGCGGGCTTCTCCATCGACGCCATCCGGCCGTTCGCGGGCTCGCACTACCCGCTCACGCTCAACGCCTCCGACCCCTACCTGCGACTGTCCCTCGACTACCAGAACCACCTCTACGACCGCGCCGCGGCCGAGGAGGTCGCCGCCCGGCTCGTGCGGGTGCTGGAGCAGGTGCTCGCCGACCCGACCGTGCCGATCGGCGCCGTCGACGTCCTGGCGGCGGACGAGCGGGACCGGCTGGTGCGCCGGGTCAACGACACAGCGCACCCGGTGGCCCCCGACACCCTGCCGGGCGCGTTCGAGGCCCAGGTGGCGCGGGAGCCCGACCGGATCGCGCTGATCGGCGACCGGGAGACGCTGACCTACGGCGAGTTCAACCGGCGCGCCAATCGACTGGCGCACTGGCTGATCGTCCAGGGCGCGGGCCCCGAGCGCACCGTCGCGGTGCGGATCCCCAGGTCGGTGGACCTGATGGTGGCGATCTACGCCGTGGTCAAGGCCGGTGCGGCCTACCTTCCCGTGGACACCGACCTGCCCGAGGACCGGGTGCGACACGTACTGGACAGCGCGAAGCCGCTCCTGGTGCTCGACGGGACGCTCCCGGACGTCTCCGGATACCCGGTGGTCGACCCCGAGCGCACGCTGTCGCCCGACAACGCCGCCTACGTCATCTACACCTCCGGATCCACCGGCGGCCCCAAGGGCGTACAGGTGTCGCACCGGTCGATCATGAACCGGCTGAAGTGGGGCCTGGCGCACTTCGACGTCGACGAACGGGACCGGGTGCTGCTCAGTACCTCGGCGAGCTTCGACGTGTCGGTACCCGAACTGTTCGCCCCCCTCCAGGTCGGCGCCGCCGTGGTGATCGCCCGGCCCGACGGGCGCCGGGACCCGGCCTATCTGGCCGAGCTGATCCGGCGCGAGAAGGTGACCGGCGCCGACTTCGTGCCCTCCCTCCTGGAGGCGTTCGTCGCCGAACCCTCGGCCGCGGCGTGCACCAGCCTGCGCTGGATCGAGGTCGCCGGCGAGGCGTTCCCGGCCACGCTCGCGAACAAGACGGTCGACCTGCTGCCCGACTGCGGGGTGCACAACCTCTACGGGCCCACCGAGGCGGCCGTCGAGGTCACCGCCTGGCAACACGTACCCGGCGCGGAACGGGTCCCGATCGGCGCGCCGGTCTGGAATACGCGGGTGTACGTGCTGGACGCGGCACTGCGCCCGGTCGCGCCCGGCGTCGCGGGGGAGCTGTACCTGGCCGGCGCCGGCCTCGCCCGGGGCTACCTCGGCCGCACCGACCTGACCGCGCACCGGTTCGTCGCCTGCCCGTACGGCGACCCGGGAAGCCGGATGTACCGCACCGGCGACCTGGTCCGCTGGAACGAGAACAGCCAGGTCGAATACCTCGGCCGCACCGACTTCCAGGTCAAGGTGCGCGGCTTCCGGATCGAGCTCGGCGAGATCGAGGCGGCGCTGACGGCACACCCCGACGTCGACCACGCGGTGGTCGTGGTGCGTGAAGAGCGCGCCGGCGATCAGCGGCTGGTCGCCTACGTCGTCCCGGGCAAGGGCCCGGGCATCGCGCGGGCGGCCGACCTCGACCTCGCCGCGCTGACCGACCTGGCCCGGGAACGGCTGCCGGAGTACATGGTCCCCTCGGCCATCGTGCCGCTCGCCGAGTTCCCCACGACGGCGAGCGGAAAGCTCGACCGCAAGGCCCTGCCCGTGCCCGAGCAGACCGAGGCCGCCGTCGGTCGCGGGCCGCGCAACCCGAGGGAGGAAGTGCTCTGCCGGTTGTTCGCCGAACTGCTCGGTGTGGAGGAGATCGGCATCGACGTCGACTTCTTCGAGCACGGCGGGCACTCGCTGCTGGCCACCCGGCTGACCGGTCGCATCCGCAACGAACTCGACGTCGACGTGAAAGTCACGACGGTATTCCGCAATCCGACCGTCGCCAAGCTGGCGGAGAGCCTCGGCGAATCGACCGCCTCCAGCCGCCCGCAGCTGCGCCCGATGACCACATAGGAGAAGCGTCGATGATCCCGTTGTCCTTCGCCCAGCGTCGGCTGTGGTTCCTCCACCGTCTGGAAGGCTCGTCCGCGACCTACAACATTCCATTCGTGCTCCGCCTGGACGGGCCACTGGACACGGCGGCCCTGGCCGCGGCGGTGACGGACATCGTCACTCGGCACGAGAGCCTGCGCACCCTGATCGTGGAGGACGCCGACGGAACGCCGGAGCAGCGGATCCTGGCCCCGGAGGCGGCCATTCCGCGGTTCCGGGTGGTCGGCGTGGCGGCGGACGCGGTCGAGGCCGTGACGCGGGAGGTCGCCTGCGAGGGGTTCGAACTGCACACCGACCTGCCCCTGCGGGTGACCCTCCTGCGGGTCGCCCCGCAGGAGCACGTCCTGGTGTTCGTGTTCCACCACATCGCGGCCGACGGATCGTCGATGGCGCCGTTCCTCCGGGATCTGGTGTCGGCGTACACGGCCCGGCGGCAGGGGAGCGCGCCGGAGTGGACACCACTTCCGGTGCAGTACAAGGACTACACGCTGTGGCAGCAGCAGTTGCTCGGCGACGAGGCCGACCCGAACAGCCTCGCCGCCACGCAACTCGACTACTGGCGAGGTGAACTGGCCGACGTGCCGCAGCCGTTGCAGCTGCCGCTCGACCGGCCCCGGCCGACGGTGGCCGGCCACGACGGCGGTCATGTCTCCTTCGAGTTGGAACCCGAGCTGCTCACCCGGCTCGGGAAACTGGCCGCAGACCGCGGTGCCACGGCGCCGATGGTGGCCCAGGCGGCGCTGGCGGTGCTGCTGCGCACCCTCGGCGGCGGTGACGACGTGACGATCGGCAGCCCGATCGAGGGGCGCACCGACGATGCCCTGGCCGAGCTGATCGGGTTCTTCGTCAACACCTGGGTGTTGCGGGCCGACCTGTCCCGCAACCCCTCGTTCGGCGAACTGCTCGAACAGGTACGGGACAAGTCCCTGGCCGCCTACGACAACCAGGACGTGCCGTTCGAGCGGTTGGTGGAACTGCTCGACCTGGAACGCTCCACCGCGTACCAGCCGCTGTTCCAGGTGATGCTGGCCTGGCAGTTCGTGTGGCCGCCGATCGAGATACCGGGTCTGCGGGTCACCCCCGTGCCGGTGGGTACCGACACAGCCAAGGTCGACCTGTTCCTGAACGTGGTCCCGGACGCCACCGGACGTGCGCACGGCCGACTCGAGTACGCGAGCGAACTGTTCGATCGGGCCACGGCGGCCGACATCGTCGAGCGGTTCGTACGCATCCTGGAACTGGTGGTCGCCGATCCGGGCGTGGGTGTCGGTGACCTCGACGTGCTCGGTGAGCATGAGCGGACGTGGCTGCTGCGCACGGCGAACGACACGGTCGAGCCGATCCCCGCCGCCGACCTCGTGGACACGGTGGCACGGCACGCGCGCGACACCCCCGACGCGCTCGCCGTCATCGGTGAGGAACGGTCGCTGACCTACCGGGAGTTGGACACTCGGGCCAACCGGCTGGCGCACCGGCTGATCGAGCGCGGGGTGCGGCCGGAGTCACCGGTCGCCGTCCGACTGCCCCGCTCCGCGGACCTCGTGGTCGCACTGCTCGCGGTGCAGAAGGCCGGCGCCGCCTACATCCCGATCGACCCGGAGCACCCGGGTTCCCGGATCGACCACATCCTGGCGGACTCCCGCCCGGTGCTCGTGCTCGACACCGGGACATGGGCCGACATGGATCTGGCCACGGGCCCGGACTCGGCGCCGACCGTGCGCGTGTCGCCGGACAACACCGTGTATGTCATCTACACCTCCGGCTCGACCGGCAACCCGAAGGGTGTGGCGGTCCCGCGCGGCGCGCTGACGAACTTCCTGGCCACGATGAGTCGGCGGGTCCCGCTGTCGCCCGCGGATCGCCTGCTGGCGGTGACGACGATCTCGTTCGACATCGCGGCGCTGGAGCTGTATCTGCCGCTGATCTCCGGGGCGGCGGTGGTGCTCGCGAACAAGGACACCGTGTCCGATCCGGCCGCCGCCGTGGCGACGATCGGCCGGCACGGGGTCACCGTCGTACAGGCGACGCCCGCGTTCTGGCAGATGGTGCTGACCCACGAGCCGACCGCCGCGACGGGCCTGCGGGTCCTGGTCGGCGGCGAGGCGCTGCCGCAGCGGTTGGCCGAGACGTTGGCCGACCGGGCCGTCGACGTGCTCAACGTGTACGGCCCGACCGAGACGACGATCTGGTCGACGAGCGCGACCGTCGCGCCCGGATCCGGTGCCCCGGCGATCGGCACACCCATCGGCAATACCCGGGTCTACGTGCTGGATTCGCGGCTGCGGCCGGTCCCGCGCGGGGTCGACGGCGAGTTGTACATCGCCGGCGACGGCCTGGCCCGCGGATATCACGGGCGACCCGACCTGACCGTCGGACGATTCGTCGCCTGTCCGTTCGGCCCCGCCGGCGCCCGGATGTATCGCACCGGGGACCTCGTGCGCTGGGGCCGGGAGGGACGGCTGCACTACGTCGGTCGGACCGACTTCCAGGTCAAGGTCCGCGGATTCCGGATCGAACTCGGCGAGATCGAGCATGCATTGGCGGCACACCCCGGCGTGACGCAGGTGGTGGTCGTGGTGCGCGAGGACGGGGACGACAAGCGGCTGGTCGCCTATGTGGTTCCGGAACCCGAGCCGAACCCCGAGCCGGAGTCCGAACCCGACTCCGGGTCGGGCCTCGCGCCGGAGCTTGCGCCGGACCTCGCGCCGACCGAGGTCGATGCCACGGCGCCGTCCCGGGACGCCGTCCTGCTCGCCGACCTGCGCGAGCACCTGCGCGCCCGGCTGCCCGACTACATGGTGCCCGCCGCCATCGTCCCGCTCTCCGCGATCCCGCTGACGCCGAACGGGAAACTCGACCGGCGGGCGCTGCCGGCGCCGGACTTCGCACAGGTGTCGACCGGCGGGGCGCCGCGAAATCGGCGCGAGGAGATCCTGTGCGCCGTGTTCGCCGAAGTGCTCGGTCTGGAGAGCGTCGGGATCGGCGACGACTACTTCGCGCTGGGCGGCGACAGTATCCGCTCGGTCCAGGTGGTGGCCCGGGCCAAGGCCCGGGGCATCACGGTCGGCGTCCGGGAGATCTTCGAGCACCGCACGGTCGCCCGGCTCGCCGAGTCGGTCGCGGGGCGGGACGCCGAACAGGGGCCGATCCTGGCCGAGTTGCCGGGTGGTGGCGTCGGCCCGGCCCCGCTGACGCCGATGGCGGCGCACGTGCTCGCACTCGGTGGTGGCATCGGGCGGTTCTCGATGTCGGCGATGCTGACCCTGCCCGAGCGCATCGACCGCGCCGAGCTTCTCGGCGCGCTCCAGGCCGTGCTGGACCGGCACGACGTGTTGCGCTCGCGGCTCGACCGGGCCCGGCCGGGTCTGTGGATCGAGCCGCCCGGCAGCGTGGACGCCGGCGCGTTGCTGCGGGAGGTGCCCAGCGGTGATGCCGACGTCACCGCCGAACTGGACGCGGCCGCAGGCCGGTTGGATCCGGACGCGGGTGTCGTGGCGCAGTTCGTGTGGTTCGCCGCCGACCCGGGCGCGGGCCGGTTGTTGATCGTGCTGCACCACCTGGTGATCGACGGGGTGTCGTGGCGGATTCTGGTACCGGACCTGATCTCCGCGTGGCAACGGATCCACGCCGGCCGCGCCCCCGAACCGGCGCCGGCGGGAACCTCGCTGCGCCGGTGGGCGCATGCCCTGGCCGACGAGGCCGCCGACGCGGCGCGCGTGGCGGAACTGCCCGTGTGGCAGCGGATCCTGAGCGGCGACGAGCCCGTGCTCGGTGCCCGGGAACTCGACCGCACCCGCGATGTCGCGGCCACCGTCGACACGGTGCGGGTCCGGGTGCCGGCCGACGTCACCGAGGCCCTGCTGACCACCGTCCCGGCGGTGTTCCGTGGCGGGGCCGAAGACGGGCTGTTGGCCGCGCTCGCGCTGGCGCTGACGCGACGGCGTCGTACCCGAGGCCGGAACGAGTCCTCGGCGCTGGTGCGGATGGAGCGGCACGGCCGGGAGGAGCACGTGATCCCCGGCGCGGACCTGTCGGGCACGATCGGATGGTTCACCTCCTCGTTCCCGGTACGGCTCGACCTGGCCGGGATCGACGTGGCGGACGCGTTCGCCGGCGGCCCGGCCGCCGGCCTGGCGATCAAAGCGGTCAAGGAGCAGCTGCGCGCGGTGCCGGACAACGGCATCGGCTACGGCCTGCTGCGCCGGCTCAACCAGGACACCGCCGGGGCACTGGCCGGCGAGCGGGAGCCGCAGATCGGGTTCAACTACCTCGGCCGCGCCTCCGGCACGGACATCCCCGCGGAGCTGCGCGGCCTGGGCTGGGCGCCGGACACCACGCACCCGGACCTGATCGCCGCGCCGGACGCGGACATGCCGGTGCTCTCGGCCCTGGAGATCGACGTGGTGGCCACGCCCACCGCCGCCGGCGACGAGTTGACCGCCCACTTCGCCTTCCCCACCGGTGTGCTCTCCCGCGAGGACGTGACCGAGCTGGCCGAGGCGTGGGTCGAGGCGTCGACCGCGCTGGCCCGGCACGCCGCGACCCCCGACGCGGGCGGGCTGACCCCGACCGACGCGCCGCTGGTCGAGGTGCGTCAGGAGGAGATCGACGACTGGGAGGCCCGGCTCGGCCGGCTGACCGAGATCTGGCCGACCACCCCCGCGCAATCGGGGATGTTGTTCCACAGCATGCTGGCCGGCGCGTCCTTCGACGCCTACCACGTGCAGCTGGTCTTCCAGCTCTCCGGCGAGGTCGACCCGGAACGCATGCGTCGGGCCGGTCAGGCACTGTTGGAGCGGCACACCAACCTGCGTGCGGCGTTCGTCGAGCGGGCCGACGGCGCTCTCGTACAGGCGGTGCCGGCGCGCGGGGTGAGCGTGCCCTGGACACACCTCGACCTGACCTCGGTCGGCGAGGCGGAGCGAACCGAGACGTTCGAGCGATTCCTCGTCCGGGACCGGGCCGCCCACTTCGACGTGCGCACCCCTCCCCTGATGCGACTGGCCCTGATCACCCTGGAGTCCGGGCGGGCGGAGTTCGTGATGACCGCCCACCACGTGCTGTTCGACGGCTGGTCGATGCCGTTGTTGATGCGCGACCTGCTCCTGCTCTACGCCTCCGGAGGCGATCCGGCCGGCCTGCCCGAGAGCCGCAGCTACGGCGAATTCCTGGCCTGGCGGGCCCGGCAGGACGAGGACGAGACGGCACGGGCGTGGGCGGGCGAACTCGACGGGGTCGAGGAGCCGACCCTGCTCGCGCCCGGCTCCGCCGGCGTGGGCGAGGGCGGTCTCGAACAGTTGGAGATCGCCCTCCCGGTCGACGAGGCGCGCGAGTCGATCCGTCGGGCCGCCGCGATGGGCATCACCGTCAACACCCTGGTGCAGGGCGCCTGGGCGCTGCTGCTCGGCCGACTCACCAACCGCCGGGACGTGGTCTTCGGCGCCACCGTCTCCGGGCGCCCGCCCGCGGTGGCGGGCGTCGAGTCGATGGTCGGGATGTTCATCAACACCGTCCCCGTCCGCGTGCGCCACGCCCCCGGCGACACCCTCGCCGAGGTCCTGGTCGCGTTGCAGAGCCGACAGGCCGACCTGATGGAGC
Organism: Embleya australiensis; assembly: GCF_051903075.1. Lineage (NCBI taxonomy): Bacteria > Bacillati > Actinomycetota > Actinomycetes > Kitasatosporales > Streptomycetaceae > Embleya > Embleya australiensis. The sequence continues at coordinate 1,051,282 of NZ_CP182422.1, read as the reverse complement.
ACCACCACCACGGGCTCACCGAGATCCAACAGGCCGTCGGCCTGCCGTCCCTCTTCGACACCCTGGTGGTCTTCGAGTCGTATCCCATCGACCGCGAGGGCCTGACCGCCGCCGGCGCCGCCGCGGACGGGATCACCTTCACCGGCCTGCGCCCGAACAACGGCACCCACTACCCGCTGGCCCTGATGGTGGCCGCCGACCCGCACCCGGAGTTCATCCTCCAGTACGCGCCGAATGCCTTCGACCGGGCCGCGGTGGAGGCGATCGCGGCCCGCTTCCTGCGCATCCTGCGGCAACTCGTGGCCGAGCCGGCACGCACGGTCGCTCGGGTCGAGACGCTGGATCCGGCGGAACGCGAGCGCCTGCTCGTCGCGTTCAACGACACGGCCGTGCCGACCCCGGACGTGAGCATCACCGAACTGGTCGAGGCCCGGGCGGCGCGCACCCCGGACGCGGTCGCCGTGGTCGCCGAGGGCGAATCGCTCACGTACCGCGAGCTGGACGCCCGGGTCGATCGGCTGGCGCGCGAACTGGTCGAACTCGGGGTGCGTCCGGAGTCGCCCGTGGCGGTGTCGCTGCCGCGCTCGGCCGACCTGGTGGTCGCCCTGCTCGCGGTCCTGAAGGCCGGCGGCGCGTATCTGCCCGTCGACCCCAAGTACCCGAGCCAACGCCTGCGGGCCATCCTCGAGGAGGCGCGCCCGCACCTGGTGCTGACCCACTCCGCGACTGTCGCCGCGCTGCCGGAGCACGACGCCCCGGACGTGCTCCTCGACGCGCTCGACCCGACCACCGCGCGCGTCGCCATCGAGCGGCCGCCGTACGCCGAGCAGTTGGCGTATGTGCTGTACACCTCCGGATCCACCGGCAAGCCCAAGGGCGTCGCGATCACCCACTCCAACGTGGTCAACGGCGTACTGCGGCTCGCCTCCCGGGTGGGCATGGAGTCCGGCAAGCGCATGCTCGCCGGCACGTCGATCAACTTCGACGTCTCGGCGTTCGAGATCTTCACCACCCTCGCCGCCGGCGGCGTCGTCGACGTGGTCCGCGACGTGCTGGTCCTGGACGAGCGGAAGAGCTGGAGCGGCGCGGTGGTGTCCACCGTGCCGTCGGCCTTCGCCGAACTCGTCGACCGCATCCGCGACCGGGTCGAGGTGGAGACGGTGGTCTTCGCCGGCGAGGCCCTGCCGCCGTCGCTCGTCGACAAGACGCGCGAGGCATTCCCCGGCGTCCGGATCGTCAACGCCTACGGGCAGAGCGAGTCGTTCTACGCCACCACCGGTACCGTCTCCGGCGACACCCGGGACTGGGCGGGCAGCGCGCCCGTCGGCACCCCGCTCGGAAACATGCGCGCCTACCTCCTCGGCCCCGACCTCGCGCCGGTGCCGCCGGGCGCGGTCGGCGAGTTGTACGTCGGCGGGAACGTGGGCCGCGGCTACCACGGCAACACCGGATCGACCGCGGAGCGCTTCCTCGCCGATCCGTTCGGCCCGGCCGGCTCGCGCATGTACCGCACCGGGGACCTGGCCCGCTGGAACGCCGAGGGTGAACTCCGGTACGTGGGGCGGGGGGACGCGCAGGTCAAGCTGCGCGGCTTCCGGATCGAGCCCGCCGAGGTCGAGGCCGCGCTCACCGCGCACCCCGACATCGCCCGCGCCGCCGTGCTCACCCGGGGCACCGGCGTCGGCACGCGGCTCGTCGCGTACCTGGTGTCGTCGGGCGAGGTCGACGCCGACACCGTTCGAGGATTCCTCGCCGAGCGACTGCCCGAGTACATGGTGCCGTCGGCACTGGTGTTCCTGGACCGGCTGCCGCTGATGCCCAACGGCAAGCTGGACCGGGCCGCGCTGCCCGAGCCGGAGATCGGCGGGGCCGCCTATCGGGCGCCGCGCAATGCCCGCGAGGAGACCCTGGTCCGACTGTTCGCCGAGGTGCTCGGCATCGACCGGGTCGGCATCGACGACAACTTCTTCGCGCTCGGCGGGCACTCCCTGCTGGCCACCCGGCTGATCAGCCGGGCCCGCGCCGACCTGGGGATCGAGATTCCCATCCGCAAGATCTTCGACCTGCCGACAGTGGCCGCGCTCGCACCGTGGTCGGAGGAACCGACGGCTCCCCGCCGCCCCGGTTTGCGCAAGATGACCGTAGAGGAGTGAGGCAATGATTCCGCTGTCATTCGCACAGCGTCGCTACTGGTTCCTGCACCAACTCGAGGGTGGGGAGACCTGGAACATGGCGGCGGCGTTCCGACTGACCGGAGCGCTGGACCGGGACGCCCTCGCCGCGGCGGTCCGGGACGTGGTCGAGCGGCACGAGGTCCTGCGCACCACGTACGTGACCGACGAGGACGGTGAGCCGCACCAGCGGATCCTGCCGTTGGCGGAGGCACTTCCGCAGGCGCGGATGCCGGTGGTCGAGCTCGCGGCCGAGGACGTGTCCGGCGCGGTCGACGAGGCGGTCGCGCACGGGTTCGACCTGGCCACCGAAATCCCCTTTCGGGCGAGCCTGTTCCGCTGCTCGCCCGAGGACCACGTGCTGGCCGTGGTGATCCACCACATCGCCACCGACGGCAGCTCGGGCGCGCCGCTGGCCCGAGACCTGGGCGTGGCCTACACCGCGCGCCGCGACGGTCGGGCACCGGAGTGGGAGCCGCTGCCCGTGCAGTACAAGGACTACACGCTGTGGCAGCGCGAGGTCCTGGGCGACGTGGACGACCCGGACAGCCTGGTCGCCACGCAGATCGAGTACTGGCGCGACGAACTCGAGGGTGTACCGGAGCCGTTGAACCTGCCGCTGGATCGCCCGCGGTCGGTGGAGACGGACACCGCCGGCAACGCGGTCGCCCTCGCGGCGACCCGGGAGGTGTCGGCCGGACTGGAGAAGCTGGCCGCCGAGCGCGGCACGACCATGGCGATGGTCGTGCAGTCCGCGGTGGCGGTCCTGCTGAGCCGGCTCGGCGCCGGCGACGACGTACCGATCGCCACGCCGATCGCCGGCCGCACCGACGACGCGCTCGCGGACCTGATCGGTTGTTTCGTCAACAACCTGGTGCTGCGCATCGACCTCTCGGGCGACCCGTCCTTCGCCGACCTGCTCACCCGGACGCGGAACAAGGCGCTGTCCGCCTACGAGCAGCAGGACGTGCCGTTCGACGTGCTGGTGGAGACGCTCAACCCCGACCGCTCGGCCGAGTACCGGCCGCTGTTCCAGGTGATGTGCGGCTGGCAGAACTACGCCCGGCCCAGCTTTGAACTGCCGGGACTCAGGGTGGAGTTCCAGCAGGCGCTCACCCAGAAGACGATGGTCGACCTGTTCTTCAGCATGGGCATGGACGAGGCCGGCCGGCTGCACGGCGACATCCAATACTCGGGCAAGCTGTTCGACCGGGGCACCGTCGAGGACATGGCCGCCCGGTTCGTCCGGATCCTGGAGCAGGTGGTGGCCGATCCGGACGTGCGCGTCGGGGACATCGACGTACTGGTCGAGGGGGAGCGGGAGCAATTGCTCGTCGAGGTCAACGACACCGCGGAACCGACCCTGGAGCAGGGCCTGTTGGCGGCGATCGACCGACAGGTGGAGGCCACGCCGCAGGCCCTCGCCGTCATCGGCGAGGAGGAGACGCTCACCTACCGGGAACTGGACGTCCGGTCGAACCGGCTGGCGCACTGGCTGGTCGAGCGCGGTGTGCGGGCCGAGTCGCTGGTCGCGGTGTGCCTGCCGCGCACGGTGAACCTGATGGTGGCGATCCTCGCGGTGCTCAAGGCCGGCGGAGCCTACGTCCCGGTCGACCCGGACCACCCGCGCTCGCGGATCGACCACGTCCTCGGGCAGGCGGATCCGCTCCTGGTGCTCGACGCCGACACCTTGGCCGGCGCGGATTGTTCCGAATACCCGGACTCGGCGCCGGAGGTGGTCGTACGGCCGGACAACACCCAGTACGTGATCTACACGTCGGGCTCGACCGGAACCCCGAAGGGGGTGGCGATCCCGCGCGGCGCGCTGGCCAACTTCGTGGCCGCGACGCGGCGACGGTTCCCGCTGTCGCCCGACGACCGCATGTTGTTCAGCACGACGGTGTCGTTCGACATGGCCAACACCGAGCTGTACCTTCCGTTCGTCTGCGGCGCGACCATGGTGATGGCGACGAGGGACACGGTCACCGAACCGTCGAGGATGGTGGCGTTCCTGCGCCGGCACGGGGTCACCGTGGTGCAGGCCACCCCCGCCTTCTGGCAGATGGTGCTGACCCACGAGCCGAACGCCGCGCAGGGCCTGCGGATCATCACCGGCGCGGAGGCGGTGCCGGTACGGCTGGCCGAGACGCTGGCGGACCAGGCCGTCGAGGTGGGCAACTGGTACGGCCCCACCGAGACCACGACGTGGTCGACCATGGCGCCGGTGAAGGCCGGGGCGGGAGTCGCGATCGGGACTCCGGTCGGGAACACACAGGTGTACCTGCTCGACGCGCGGCTGCGCCCGGTCCCGCGCGGCGTGCAGGGCGAGTTGTACATCGCCGGCACCGGTATGGCGCGCGGCTACCAGGGCCGGCCCGACCTGACCGCGGAGCGGTTCGTGCCCTGCCCGTTCGGCCCGGCCGGCGCGCGGATGTACCGCACCGGGGACCTGGCGCGGTGGAACCGCGACGGCCTGCTGGAATACATCGCCCGCACCGACCACCAGGTGAAGATCCGGGGCTACCGGATCGAGTTGGGGGAGATCGAGCACGCGCTGGCCGGGCACCCCGCGGTGGCGCAGGCGGCGGTGGTGGTCCGCGAGGACCGGGAGGACGACCGGCAGATCGTGGGTTACGTGGTGCCCGCTTCCGCCGTCGGCGCGCCGGCCGATTCCGCTGCCCCGGCGGGCGAGGGGCCGCGCGTGTACGACGACGAGGCGACGGTCGCGCTGCTCGCCGAACTGACCGAGCACCTGCGCGGGCGCCTGCCCGAGTACATGGTGCCCGCCTCGGTGATCGCGCTCTCGCGGATCCCGCTGACGCCCAACGGCAAGCTCGACCGGCGGGCGTTGCCGGCGGAGCAGACGAGCGCCGCGGTCGGCGAAGGACCCCGCGACGTCACCGAAGAGAAGTTGTGCGCGCTGTTCGGCGAGTTGCTCGGCCGGGAGAACGTCGGCATCCACGAGGACTTCTTCGCCCTCGGCGGCCACTCGCTGATGGCCACCCGGCTCAGTGTGCGCATCCGCGCCATGTTCCACGTCGACGTGCCCCTCAGGACGATCATCAAGTTCCCGACGGTGGCCGAGTTGGCCTCGCTCGTGCTCATCGGCGGCATCCCCGTGGGCGACAACGTCGACCCGTTCGGGGTCGTGCTGCCGCTGAACAACGATCCCGGCACGGGCAAGGAGCCCCTGTGGTTCTTCCACGGGGGAGGCGGCCTGGGCTGGGCCTACTTCAGCTTCGTCATGCACGTGCCGGACCGCCCGGCCTACGCGCTGCAATCGCGCGGCTCCAACGGCGTGGACGCGCTCGCGGGCTCCGTCGAGGAGATGGTCGACGACTACATCGCCGAGATGTTGAAGATCCAGCCGGAGGGCCCGTTCCACCTGATCGGCTGGTCCTACGGCGGTACCGTCGTGCAGGCCGTCGCGGAGGGGCTCGACCGGCGCGGGCACAAGGTCGCCCTGGTGGCGATCCTCGACTCCCAGCCGGGCGGCGAGGGGTTCTCGGAGATCCACGCCGGCAAGACGCTGGAGGACTACCGGGACGAACTCGAGGAGTTCTTCGGCCAGTACATCGGCACCGACAACCAACAGGACTTCCTGGACACCATGTCGAAGGTGTTGGCCAACAACACCCGGCACATCATGACCTTCCAATCGCCGGTCTACCGCGGCGACGTGGTGTTCTTCAGCGCGACGCTCAAGGACGATCTGTACGCGCACATGTGGCGACCGCTGGTCCTGGGCGACATCGAGGTGCACGACGTGCGCGCCACGCACCACGAGATGAACATGCCCGCGCCCGTGGCCGAGGTCATGGAGGTCATCGTCCGCAAACTCGCGGACGCGGAACGATCGGCCATCGAACGGCCGTAGCGGGGCCGCCGGTCGCCGGGTCGCGGGTTTCCATGAACCATCGAACGCAGGATTGGGGTTGGTCGGGGTGAGCACACCCGGTATGTCCGCGCCGGATCGAGGGCGAACCGCGCTGCTGTGCGTGCCGTTCGCCGGCGCGGGACCGTCGTTCTTCCACCCGTGGCGGGCACCGGCCGGCGACCGGTGGCGCCTGCTCTCGGTCGAACTGCCCGGCCGGGAGCGGCGAATCCTGGAGACGCCGTATCGCAATGTCGTCGAGGCGGCCAAGAACTCGGTCGACGAGATCGTCGCGAACCTTGGCCGCGGGACGCGGACCGTGTTGTTCGGGCACAGCCTGGGCGCGGTGCTCGCATACGAGTTGGTGCATCTGCTCAGTACGCGCGACGTGCCCGTGGAGCGGCTGATCGTCAGTGGCTCGCCCGGTCCCTGGACCCAGCGCGAGCGGCGGGCGACGGGCCTTCCGGACGAGGAGTTCCTGGCCCGGGTGGAGGAGTTCGCCGGGTTTCGGCACGAGGCACTGGATCACCCGGAGATGCGCGAGCTGATCCTGCCCGTGTTGCAGGCCGACTGCGAGATGCACGAGAACTACCTGCCCAGCACCGACGACCCGGTGTCGGTGCCGATCTGCTCGATTCGCGGCGACTCCGACGGCCTGGTCAGCGCGGACCAGGCCCGGGAGTGGCGGGACGCCACCACGAGCACGTTCGAATACGCCGAGTTCCCGGGCGATCACATGTATCTGGTCGATCACGCCCGGGAGATCCTGGATCTGATCGAGGCGCAGTCCGCCCGCGACACCGCGAGGTGACGAGCCGCCGCCTGCCCGGGGGCGGCGTCCCGACCCGGGGCGATACGACGGAATGCCATGGCAGCGGCCGTGTCAGGGGTGTGACAGTCGGGTGACAGTCACCGTGGAAATGGTGGATGCATGAGAAGTTCGGCGATCGCAGTTTCCGGGCTGCGCAAGGCATATGGCGACCGGGTGGTGCTCGACGGCATCGACTTCGAGGTCGCCGAGGGATCGGTGTTCTCCATGCTCGGCCCGAACGGGGCGGGCAAGACGACGACGGTGAACGTGCTGGCGACGTTGCTGAAGGCCGATGCCGGAACGGTGCACGTCGCCGGGCACGACGTGCTGACCGCGACCAGGCAGGTACGCGCGGCCATCGGGGTCACCGGCCAGTTCGCCGCGGTGGACGAGCTGTTGTCGGGCCGGGAGAACCTGCAGCTGATGGCGGACCTCAAGCGGGTGCGCTCCGGGGAACGGGTGGTCGAACGACTGCTGGAGCGCTTCGATCTGGTCGAGGCGGCGGACAAGCGCATCTCGACCTACTCCGGCGGCATGACTCGCAAGCTGGACCTGGCGATGACGCTGGTCGGCGACCCGCGGATCATCTTCCTGGACGAGCCGACGACGGGCCTGGACCCGCGCAGCAGGCGCACGATGTGGGGGATCGTCCGCGAGTTGGTGGCCGACGGCACCACCATCTTCCTCACCACCCAATACCTCGACGAAGCCGACCACCTCTCCGATCAGGTCGTGGTCCTGGACCAGGGCAGGCTGGTCGCCGAGGGCACCCCCGACGAACTCAAGCGTCAGGTCCCCGGCACCCACGTCCGGCTCCGCTTCACCGACCTCGACGAACTCGACGCGGCGGCACGCGTGTTGCGCGGCGGCACGAGAGACGACCAGGAACTGCTCCTGCGGGTGCCCAGCGACGGCCAGTCGAAGTCGCTGCGGGCCCTGCTGGACCGGCTCGACGAGTACTCGATCAACGCACAGGAGTTCTCCGTGCACACCCCGGACCTCGACGACGTCTTCCTCGCCCTGACCGGGCACCCGAGCGAGGAGGCGGTCGCGTCATGAGCAATGTCGCCACGGCGTGGGCCGACTCGACGATCATGTTGCGCCGCAACCTCAAGCACACCATGCGCAACCCCCTCGTGCTGTTCAACGCGATCCTGTTCCCCATCGTGCTGCTGCTGATGTTCGTCAAGGTGCTCGGCGGTGCCTTCGAGGTCGGCGAGAGCTACATCGACTACGCGACGCCGGGCATGCTCGTGATGGCCGTCAGCTACGGACTCGGGTCCACCGCGACGGCCGTCAACGACGACATGACCAAGGGCATCATCAACCGCTTCAAGGCGATGGACATCTCCCGCGGCGCCGTGCTGACCGGGCAGGTCATCGTCACCACGGTGCGCTGTCTGGTGGCCTGCACGGCGATCATCGCGGTGGCCTTCGCGATGGGGTTCGACCCGGACGCGAGCGCCCTCGACTGGCTCGGCGTGCTCGGCTTCGTCGTCCTGCTCACCGTCGCCGCCGCCTGGCTCACCGTCGCGGTGGGACTGGCCGCGAAAACCGCGGAATCGGCCGGCCTGGCCACCGTGCCGCTGATCATGCTGCCCTTCCTGAGCAGCGCCATCGTGCCCGCGGACACGATGGGCGCCGGAGTGCGCCAGTTCGCCGAATACCAGCCCTTCACCCCGATCATCGAGACGCTGCGCGGGCTGTTGGCGGGTGATCCGTCGACGGGCGACGCGCTCGCCGGCATCGCCTGGTGCATCGGACTCGCCGTCGTCGGCTACCTGTGGGCGATCTCCACCTTCAAGAAGCGGGCCTGACCCCGATCGACGCCTGCTTCACGAAGCGAGCGTGATCTCGACCAAGCGGGACCAGTTCGTTCGTGTCCCCTCCCGAGCCGCCTCGGCGTAACCCCCGTCGCCGAGGCGGCGTCGCGCGTTCTGCTCGATCCGCGCCGCGTCCGGATGGGAGCGGTCCGGCAACCCGCGTACGTCCGCGCTCGCCGCGAGCAGCCGCGCGGCCTGCGCGGGATCGTCGCGACGCAGCGCCAGGTCCGCGACCCCGACGAGCACCTGCGCTATCACCGGCGCGTGCCCCGCCTCGGTCGCCGCCCGGCAGGCCGCCGCCCGGTGCTCCCGCGCCTCGCCCACGTCCTCGGCGAGATAGCCGAGCAGGTCGTGCGTGGCCGCCCGGACGTTCGCCTGCTGCGCCTCCTCGCCCAACATGGCCGTCGCGACGCCGAGTTGCCGACGCGCTTCCTCGGTATCGCCGCTCCACCGGGCGAGTTCCGCACGCGCGAAGGCCAACTCGGCCAGCGCGTCCGGCCAGGTGACCCGCTTCGCGTGCCGCTCCGCCTCGGCCAAGGCGGCCGTGCCGGCCTCCTCGTCGCCCAGCAACCAGTACAGCTGCGCCTGTCGCGAGCGCATCCGGATCACGTCCTCCAGGGCACCCACCTCGGTGACCACCGCGATCGCCTGCTCGTAGTGCTCGCACGCGCCGGCGAACTCGCCGCGCACGGCGATGCGATCCGCCAGCTCCGTCTGGGCGAACGAGATCCCGAACCGCTCGCCGATCTGCCGGAACGCCGCGAGCGCCATCTCCAGATACGCGTCCGCGTCCCGCCCGCCCTGGCCGAGCATGATCCGCATCTTGCCCAGGTGCAGCCGGGCAAGCGCGCGTACCCACGGGTCCTCGTTGTCGAGCAGCGGCTCGAACGCGGGCAGGAACGCGTCGGGCGCCTGCAACAGGCGCTCCAGCGCGGCGACGAGCCCGAGCAGCGGGTAGCGGCGTCGGCTGCGCAGGCTGAACCGGTGCGCCTCGCGGATCCACACCGCCGCCTGGTGCTCGTCGCTGCGCCCGGAACTGACGAACAGCACGACCAGCGCGTACACCATGGCCCGGGTCTCGTCGGTGACCTCGCCCGGCGTGCGGGTGGCCGCGATGATCAGCTCGATGCCCTCGGTCCGGTGTCCGCTGAGCCACCAGTACCAACCCGTGCCCGCGGCCAGCCGCATCGCCGCCTGCGCCTCGCCCGCCGCCAGTGCGCCACGCATCGCCGCGCTGATGTTGTCGTGCTCGGTCTCCAGCGTGGCGAGCCATTCCAACTGTTCGGCGCGACGCAGATGCGGCTCCGCGGTCTCGGCGAGTTCGGTGAACCAGGCCAGGTGCGCGCGGCGCGCCCCGTCCGATTCCCCCGCCTCGGCGAGCCGATGCCGGGAATACTCCTTGATCGTGCCGATCATGCGGTAGCGCTGGGTACGGTCGCCCTCGACGAGCAGCAGCGACTTCTCGGTCAGCGCGGTGAGCAACTCCAGTACCTGCTCCGAGTCCACCGCGTCACCGGCGCAGACCCGTTCGGCCGCCTCCAGGCTTGCCCCACCGGCGAACACCGAGAGCCGACGCAGGACCACCCGCTCGACGTGGGTGAGCAGTTCCCAGCTCCAGTCGACGGCCGCGCGCAGTGTCCGGTGTCGAGGCAGTGCGGTCCGGCTGCCACTGGTCAGCAGACGGAACCGGTCGTCGAGTCGGTTGGCGAGCTGATAGATGGACATGGTGCGCAACCGGGCCGCGGCCAGTTCGATCGCCAGCGGCATCCCGTCCAATGCCCGGCACACGCGCGCCATCGTCTCCGGCGCGGGGGCCTCGACCCACAGGTCCCGGCGCACCGCCCCGGCCCGGTCGCGCAGCAGCCGCACGGCGGGTGAGGCCTCGATCTCGTCGGGGCTCGCGTCCGCGTCCGGCAGGGCCAGCGGCTCGACCAGCCACAGCGCCTCCCCGGTGATGCCGAGCGGCTCCCGGCTCGTGGCCAGGATCCGCAGCCGCCGGCACTCCCCGAGTACCCGGTGGGCGAACACCGCCGCGGACTCGATCACGTGCTCGCAGTTGTCCAGGATCAGCAGCGCCTCCCGCTCGCGGATCGCGGCGATCAGCCGGTCGGTCGGCTCCACGCTCGGCGCCGCGCCGAGCAGCGCGTCACGCAGACCGAGGCCGGAGAGGGTGGCGCGGGCCACGTCGCCGTCGGTGCCGATGGCGGCCAGTTCCACCAGCCAGACCCCGTCCGGCAGGTCGTCGAGCAGGGTGCGGGCGGTCTCCGTGGCCAGCCTGGTCTTGCCCGCCCCCGCCGGCCCGATCACCGTGGTGAGCCGGTGCTCGGCGACGAGTTCGCGAACCGCGGCGATGTCGGCGTCGCGCCCGACGAAGGTGGTCAGCTCGGCGCGCAGGTTGCTCCTGCGGTTCTCCTCCCGCCGCCCCAACTCGCCCCGCAGCAGCGCGCCATGCAACGCGGCCAGCTCCGGCGAGGGGTCCACGCCCAACTCGTCCGCCAGGGCCTGCCTCGTGCGCTGGTACACCAGCAGCGCGTCGCTGTCGCGCCCGGTCGCGACCAGGGCGCGCATCAGCGCGGTGGCGAACCGTTCCCGCAGCGGATGTGTGGCCACCAGGTCGGTCAACTCCGTGACCACCTCGGCGCCGCGCCCGAGGGTGACCTCCGCGTCGAACCGCTCCTCGGTGGCGGTCAGGCGTAAGCCTTCCAGGTGCACGATCGCGGCGTCGAACGAGGCGCTGTCCGCCGGACCGACGTCCTGCATGGCCGCACCGCGCCACAGGTCGAGGGCTTCGCGCAGCAGGCGCACCCGTCGGGAGGCGTCCTCGGTGCGCAGCCGGCCCGCGGCGACGAGGCGTTCGAACCGCACCGCGTCGACGGCGTCGGGTTCCACGGTCAGCCGGTAACCGTCCGGCCGACCCTCGATCACCCCGTCGGGCAGCGCCTTGCGCAGTCGGGACACCAGGCGTTGCAGTGCGTTCGTGGCGTCGACGGGCGGGTGTTCGCCCCAGATCCAGTCCACGAGCACGGCCTTGGGGACCGGGTGGCCCGGTCTCAGTGCGAGGGCGATCAGCAATGCGCGCAGCCGTGCGCCCGGCACGTCGGCCGTACCGCCGGCGTCCGTGCGAACCTCGAAAGGACCCAGCATCCCGATCTGCACCCACCGATTTTGCCACGGTTGTTCGGGCCGCCCGACCGGATCCCGAAACCTTGACGGACCTCGATCGCGATATGGCGTGTCCGCGTGTCGATACCGCGCGGGAATTCGGTACCGATTTCGGGGCGATCGGCAGCCGACGCCGAAAAACCGGACGGCGCCGGAATCAATGCCCCGGCGATCCACGGCATTCGCCGAGGCCGTGGAGTCCTCGGCCGACCGGTGTCGTATTACTGTCCTGTCGGCGGGACATCGGCGTCCGTCGGTGTGCGCGGACCACCGTCCCTTGCACCGGCTTTCCCCGGCGATTTATGTTGGCGACGCGAGTTTGCCCCGACAGCCGCCCACCGTAACGCTCTTCGGTCGGCGTGCACAGGCGGTCGCTTTCACCTCGGGGTCCCCGGAGCCCTCGGCACGAACCAATCGTCGAACAGCGGGCACAACGCCTGCGGATGGCGTTGTCATGCCGGTTCGCCGGCGCATTCCCGATCCGTTCGGCGAAGGAAGGAGAGGTCGGCCATGGAATCGTTGCCGCGTATCCACGAACGAGGCGAACAGGACGAGACATCGCAGGGGCAGGCGGCGCCGACGGGCGCGTCGACCGCCCTCGTACCGGAAATCGCGGCGCTGTGGGGGGAATTCCTCGGGGGCCGCGAGGTCGGGCCGGACGACGACTTCTTCGCGATCGGCGGCAATTCGCTGATCGGGATCAAGATCATCGATCGGGTGGCCCAGGACTACGGCGTCGCCCTGTCCGTGCGCGGGTTCTACCTGGCCCAGACCCCGGCCCGGGTCGCCGAGCTGATCGAACAGGAAAGGGCGCGAACGTGAGGTTGACGCCGGGTGCCGCGCGCGAGATCGACCTCGACCGCGTCGACCTGTTCGACCTGGACCTGTACACCTCGGGCGATCCGCACCCGATCTGGGACGTGATGCGCGCCGAGGCTCCGCTGCACCACCAAGTCCTGCCGGACGGCCGCGAGTTCTGGTCGGTGACCCGCTACGACGATGTCTGCGCCGTACTCGGCGACCACCGGAGGTTCACCTCCGAGCGCGGCACGGTGGTCACCCATCTCGGGGAGGACGACGTCGCGGCGGGCAAGCTGATGACCTCCACCGACCCGCCGCGGCACACCCAGGTGCGCCGGGCGATCGGCGCGCGGCTCACCGCGCGCGCGGTGGCCTCGTGGCAGGACCGGATCCGGGAGGCGATCGTGCGCTTCCTCGAACCGGCCCTGGACGGCGCCACGTTCGACCTCGCCGAGAAGGCGCACCGGCTGCCGATGATCGTCGCGGGACCGCTGCTCGGGATCCCGGAACGGGACTGGGACGAGCTGGTACAGCTGACCGCGATGGTCACCGCGCCCTCGGACCCGCACTTCAAGCACGGCAGCGAGGCCGCGACGCTGGCCATCTCCCACCACGAACTCGTCACCTATGTCACCGAATGGGTCAAACGGCGGCGGGCCGCCGGAGGCGAGGACGGCAGCCTGCTCGACCACCTGATGACCGTGCGGCCGGGCGACGCGCCGCTGACCGACGAGGAGATCGCGCTCGACGGCTACAGCATCCTGCTCGGCGCCAACGTGACCACGCCGCACACCGTTTCGGGCACGGTGCACGCGCTGATCGAGCGGCCAGAGCAGTTCGCCAAGGTCCAGGCCGACCCCTCGCTCGTGCCGTCCCTGGTCGAGGAGGGACTGCGCTGGACCTCGGCCGCGTGCAACTTCATGCGCTACGCGGTCGACGACACCGAGATCGGCGGCGGTACGATCCCCGCCCGCGGCGCGGTCGTCGCGTGGATCGGTTCGGCCAACCGGGACGAGTCGCAGTTCACCGACCCGCACCAATTCGACGTCACCCGGCGCGAGAACCGCCACGTCGCGTTCGGGTTCGGGCCGCATTACTGCATCGGCGGCCCGCTGGCCCGGCAGACGCTGCGCATCTTCTTCGAGGAACTGCTCGGCCGCTTCGGCTCGATCGAACTCGACGGCGAGCCGCAACACCTGCGGTCGTACTTCATCGCCGGGATGACCCACCTCCCCATCGTCGCCCAGAAACGAACGACGCCATGACATCCGGCAGCGCCCCCGCCACGTCGCCGTGGTTCGTCCGGCCACCGGCCGGCGACCCCCCGGCCCGGTTGTTCTGCTTCCCCTACTCCGGCTCCGGCGCCTCCGCGTTCAGCGCCTGGCCGGCCACGGTCGACGACGTCGAGGTCTGCCCGGTGCAGTTCCCCGGCCGGGAGAGCCGGCTGGCCGAACCGCACTACGGCACCTACGAGGATCTGGCCGCCGCCCTGGTGGAACCGCTGGCGGCGCGCCTGGACCGGCCGTTCGCGTTCTTCGGGCACTGCGCGGGCGCGCTGCCCGCGTTCGAGACCGTGGTCCGGCTCGCCGAACTGGACCTGCCGGGGCCGGACTGCCTGTTCGTGTCCGGCCAGCCCGCGCCGCACGACGCCGCGAGCGATCGCATGCTCACCATGACCGAGGCCGAACTGCGCGCCGAATTGGTGTCGGTGGTGCGCGGGCGGGGCATCGAGCCGCGGCCGGACATGGTCGAGGTGGGGATGAGCGTGCTGCTCGAGGACCTCGCCGCCGCGCGCGCCTACCGCAGGGTCGAACCGGTTCGGCTGGGCTGTCCCATCGTCGTCCTGCACTGGCGCGACGACCCCGACGTGACCCCGGACCAACTGGAGGGATGGCGTCGGTACGCGGATTCGGTCGAGATCCGGGTCGTCGAGGGCGGCCACCACGACTTCATGAACGCGCCGGACGAGCTGCTGAAGCTGCTGACCGCCCGGCGGTGACGGCGGGGCGGCCCGCGAGCGCCGGCCGGCGAGGGAATCGGAAGGAATTCGTATGAGTGGCGCAGCCACCGATATTGCCGTCGTCGGGATGTCGTGCCGCTTCCCCGGGGTGCGCGGTCCGGACGAGTTCTGGCGCCTGCTGGTCGACGGCGGGTCCACCATCGGGACCTTCCCCGAGCGGCGGGCCGCCGACGTGCGGCGCTCGACCCACCCGGACGCCGCCACGGTGAACGCGGGTTCCTTCCTCGACGCCATCGACGGGTTCGACGCGGAGTTCTTCGGCACGGACGCGGCGGAGGCCACCGCGATGGACCCCGTGCAGCGGCTCGGCCTGGAACTCGCCTGGGAGGCCGTCGAGGACGCCCGGATGCCGGCGACCGCGCTGGCCGGCCGGGAGATCGACGTCGTGGTCGGCAGCGCGCCCTCCGGCTACGAGGTGCTGCGCAAGCTGTCCGGCGGCGACCGGGACGACCACTACGCCGCGCTCGGGTCCGGCGGCGCGTGGATCGCGAACCGGATCTCGACCCTGTTCGACGTGCGCGGGATGAGCCTGTGCGCGGACTCGGGCCAGTCCTCCTCCCTCGTGTCGTTGGCCCTCGCGTGCGACCGGATCCGCGCCGGCGCGGTCGACCTGGCGCTCGCGGGCGGTGTACACCTGATCGCCGACCCGGAGGCGGGCCTGGGCCTGGCGAACCTGGGCGCGTTGTCGCCCGAGGGCCGCTGCTTCCCCTTCGACGAACGCGCCGGCGGCTTCGTCCGGGGCGAGGGCGGGGCGTTCGTCCTGCTCAAGCGGCTCGACCTGGCCGTCGCCGACGGCGATCACATCTACGCGGTGGTGCGCGGCTGGGGGGTGGGCAGCGGCGGCGCTACCAGCCGGATGCCCGATCCCAGCCCGGCCGGGCAGGCGGCGGCGATCCGCACCGCGCTGGAGCGGTCGGGCGTGCCGTTCGACACCGTCGACTACGTCGAGGCGCACGGCACCGGGACCCGCGTCGGCGATCCGGCCGAGGCGGCCGGGCTGCGCGAGGTGTTCCGGACGACCGGGCGGGATCGCCCCCTGGTGATCGGCTCGGCCAAGGCCAACGTCGGGCACCTGGAGCCGGCCGCCGGCATCGTCGGTTTCGTCAAGGCCGCACTGTGCCTGGACCGTGCGCGGTTGGTGCCGCACCCGAACTTCCGGACGCCCAACCCCGCCATCCCGAACTTCCACGAGCACTTCGACGTCCCGAGCGCCGCCCGGCCCTGGCCGAGCCCGGCCGACCGGCCGCGACGGGCGGGGGTGTCGGCATTCGGACTGGGCGGGACGAACGCGCACGTGATCCTCGAACAGGCACCGGAGGAGCAGGGGCGCCCCGGGGTCGTCGACGCGGGGACGGTGCCCTGGGTGTTGTCGGCGCGCACCGAGACCGCCCTGCGGGAGCAGGCGGCACGGTTGCGGGACCGGCTGAGCGCGGACGCGACGCCGTCGGCGGCCGACGTGGGCCACTCGCTGGTCTCCACCCGAGCGTCCTTCGCCCACCGGGCGGTGGTCCTGGGCGCCGGCCGCGAGGAGGCGCTGACCGGGCTCGATCTCCTTGCGGCGGGCGGCGATTCGGCCCGTGTGCTGCGCGGGGTCGCGGCGAACCCGCCCGGCCCGATCGTGTTCGTCTTCCCCGGCCAGGGGTCGCAGTGGGCGGGTATGGGCAGGCGGTTGTACGCGGAGTCGGAGGTCTTCGCCCGCTCGATCGACGAGTGCGCGCGGGCCCTGGAACCGTGGCTGGACTGGTCGTTGCCGGACGTGGTCACGGGGACGGACCCGGCGGCGCTGTTGGCGCGCGGCGACGACGTGGTGCAGCCCGCCCTGTTCGCGATGATGGTGTCCCTGACCCGGGTCTGGCACTCGCTGGGCGTGGTCCCCGACGTGGTGGTGGGGCACTCCCAGGGGGAGATCGCCGCGGCCTGCGCGTCGGGCGCGCTCTCCCTCGACGACGCGGCGCGTGTGGTCGCGCTGCGCAGCACGGCATTGACCGAACTGGCCGGACTGGGTGGGTTGAACGCGGTGTTCGCGCCCCTGGACTGGGTCGAGGAGCGGTTGCGGGCGTGGGCCGGGCGGTTGTGCGTGGGCGCGGTCAACGGGCCGGGCTCGGTGGTGATCTCCGGCGACCTGGAGGCGCTGGCGGAGTTCGCCGCGATGGCGGCCGGCGACGGTGTCCGGGTACGCCGGGTCAGGATCGAATACGCGTCGCACTCGCACCAGGTCGAACGTATCCGGGACCGGGTGCTCGCCGCCGCGGAGGGCATCACGCCCAGGGCGTCGGCCGCGGCGTTCCACTCCACCGTCACCGGCGGCCCGCTCGACACCCGCGGGCTCGACGGCGCGTACTGGTACGACAACCTGCGCTCGAAGGTGCGATTCGGCGAGGTGATCGAAGACCTGATGCGCGTGCGCGGCGGCGTGTTCGTGGAGGTCAGCCCGCATCCGGTACTCGCGGTGGCGATGGCGGAGACCGCCGACGCGCTCGCCGCCTCGCCGGTGTTGTCGGGCACCCTGCACCGGGACGACGGGAGCATGGACCGGGTCCTGGTGGCGTCGGCCGAACTGTACGTGCGCGGCGTGCCGGTGGACTGGACGGCCTGCTTCGCCGCGGCCCGGCCGCGCCGGATCGCCCTGCCGACCTACCCGTTCCAGCGGCTGCGGTACTGGCTGACACCACCCGCGGACACCACCCCGGCGGAGGCGAACTCCCGTACCGGAGAGCTCGATTCGGAATCGGCGGTACGCAAACTCGTGTGCGCCGAGACGGCCGCGCTGCTGAGCACGCCCGACGCGCCCGTCACCGGCGCCGAACTCGCCGCGAGGTCGACCGAGACCTTCAAGACCCTGGGTTTCGAGTCCTCGATGGCGGTACGGCTGCGCAACCGGCTCACGACGGCGGCCGGTGTACGACTGCCCGCCACCGTCGCGTTCACCTACCCGACCCCACGGGCGCTCGCCCGGCACCTCTTCACGCTGCTCGGACCGTCGGCCCCCGAAGCCTTGGAAACGGCACGGGAATCGACGCCGACGTCGACCTCGGCGGCGGCCCCGACCCCGGTGCCGAAGACACCTTCGGCGAGCCGCAGCGACGACGAATTGTACGCATTGATCGACCGCGGATACGTGTAGCGCCACCCGTTCGTCCGAGTAACCGTTGGGGGAGTTCCCGTGGAGGATGTCGACAAGCTCCGGTCCTACCTGCGCCGTGCCGTCGGCGACGCGCAGGAGTTGCGCGAGCGGGTGCGCGCGTTGGAGGAGTCCGCTCGCGAGCCGGTCGCGGTGGTGGGCATGGGGTGTCGTTTCCCGGGCGGGGCGAACTCCCCCGAAGGGTTGTGGGACCTGGTCTTTGGCGGGGTCGACGCGGTGGGCGACTTCCCGACGGATCGCGGCTGGGACCTGGAGGCGCTGTACGACCCGGACCCTGCGGCGCAGGGGAGGACGTACACCCGCTCGGGCGGATTCCTCCCCGACCTCGCCGAGTTCGACGCGGCGTTCTTCGGGATCAGCCCCCGCGAGGCGCCGGCGATGGATCCGCAGCAGCGGGTGATCCTGGAGACGTCGTGGGAGGCGCTGGAGCGGGCCGGGATCGACCCGGTGGGCCTGCGCGGTTCGGCGACCGGGGTGTTCACCGGGATCTACGCGGTCGACTACGGCCCGCGGATGGGCGGCGGAGCCGCCGCCGAGGTGGAGGGCCACTCGATGACCGGGACGTACACCAGTGTGGCCTCGGGCCGGGTGGCGTACGTACTGGGTCTGGAGGGACCGGCGATCTCGATCGACACCGCGTGCTCGGCGTCGCTGGTCGCCGTGCACCAGGCCGTGCGGTCCCTGCGCGCGGGGGAGTGCACGTTGGCACTGGCCGGCGGGGTGTCGGCGCTGCCGAGCCCCGGGATGTTGGTGGAGGCCGCCCGGCAGCGCGGCCTGTCCGCCGACGGGCGCTGCAAGTCCTTCGCCGAGGCGGCCGACGGCACCGGCTGGGGCGAGGGCGCGGGCGTGCTCGTCCTGGAGCGGCTGGCGGACGCGCGGCGCAACGGCCGGCGCGTCCTGGCGGTGATCCGGGGCTCGGCGATCAACCAGGACGGGGCCTCCAACGGGCTGACCGCGCCGAACGAACTGGCGCAGCGGCGGGTCATCCGCGCCGCCGTGGCCGATGCCGGGCTCTCGCCCGCCGACGTGGACGCGGTGGAGGCGCACGGAACCGGCACCCGGTTGGGCGACCCCATCGAGGCGGAGGCGCTGCTCGCCACCTACGGACAGGGCCGCGGCGCGGCCGGCCCGCTGTGGCTGGGCTCGCTCAAGTCGAACATCGGCCACACGCAGGCCGCGGCGGGCGTCGGTGGCATGATCAAGATGATCATGGCGATGCGCCACGGGGTGTTGCCGAAGACGCTGCACGTGGACCGGCCGACCCCGCACGTCGACTGGTCGTCCGGCGCGGTGGAACTGCTGACCGAGGCCCGGGAATGGCCTGCCACGCCCGGACGGCCCAGGCGCGCCGGCGTGTCGTCCTTCGGGATCAGCGGTACGAACGCGCACGTCGTGCTCGAAGAGGCACCCGAGGAGCCCGAGGCACCCGAGGCGGCGGAGCCGGCGACCGCGCCGGTGCCGGAACCGCGTCCCGGGGCGGTGCCGTGGGTGGTGTCGGCGCGCTCGGCCGAGGCACTGCGGGAGCAGGCGCTGCGGTTGCGGGACCGCCTGGCCGCCGACCCCGACCTGCCGCTCGCGGGTGCGGGCCGTGCGCTGGTGACGACACGGTCGTTGTTCGAGCACCGCCGGGTGGTGATCGGCGCCGACCGCGACGAACTGCTCGCCCGCCTGGGCACCGACGTCGGCACGACCAGGAATCCGCCCGGCGTGGTCTCCGGCACCGTCGAACCCCTCGGCAAGACGGTGTTCGTCTTCCCCGGCCAGGGCTCGCAGTGGGTCGGCATGGGCCGGGAACTCCTCGACGCGTCCCCGGTCTTCGCCGAGCGGATGAACGAGTGTGCCCAGGCCCTCGCGCCGTGGGTGTCCTGGTCGCTGATCGACACCGTGCGCGGTGAGCCGGAGGGCGCGGACCTGGAGCGCATCGAGGTCGTGCAACCCGTGCTGTTCGCGGTGATGGTGTCGCTGGCGGGGGTGTGGCGTTCCTTCGGGGTGATTCCCGACGCGGTGATCGGGCACTCCCAGGGCGAGATCGCCGCCGCCTGCGCGGCCGGCGCGCTGACCCTCCGGGAGGCGGCCAGGATCGTGGCCCTGCGCTCCCAACTGCTGGCCACCGCCGACCAGGACGGCGGCATGGCCGGGATCGTGCTGCCCGAACGGCGGGTCCGGGAAATGCTGGAGCGGGTCGGCCCCGGCGTGGTGATCGCGGGCATCAACGGCCCCTACTCGACCACCGTCGCGGGCGAGGCCGCGGCGGTTCGGGAGGTGGTCGCGCTCTGCGAGGCCGAGGGCGCCCGCGCCCGGTGGATCCCGGCGAGCGTACCCGGGCACTCGCCCCTGGTGGACCGGTTCGAGGGGCCGCTGCGGGACCTCCTGGGCCGGGTCACCTCCGTGTCCTCGCCGGTGGCCTTCCACTCGACGGTCACGGGTGGGCCCCTCGACACGGCGGGACTGGACGGCGCCTACTGGTTCCGCAACATGCGCGAGCCGGTGCAGTTCGAGGCCGCCATGCGCAGCCTCCTCGACACCGAGCACGGCGCGTTCATCGAGATGAGCCCGCACCCGCTGCTCACGATCAACATCCGCGACATGCTCGACCACACCCCCGGCGCCGGCGGGGTGGTGGTGGGCTCGCTGCGCCGCGGCGACGGAGGCCCGGCCCGGTTGTACCGGTCGATGGCCGAGGCGTTCGTGGCGGGCGTCCCGGTGTCGTGGGAGGCGGCGTTCCCGGGCGGCGACGGGCC
This sequence comes from Embleya australiensis, assembly GCF_051903075.1. NCBI lineage: Bacteria > Bacillati > Actinomycetota > Actinomycetes > Kitasatosporales > Streptomycetaceae > Embleya > Embleya australiensis. Next base: position 1,030,737 of record NZ_CP182422.1, on the reverse strand, counting down.
TGCGGTCGAGTTGCCCACGTACGCCTTCCAACGGGAGCGCTACTGGCTGGACCTGCCCGTGGAGGGCGCCTCCGCGAGCAACTCGGATCACCCCCTGCTCGACGCCGTGATCGACCTGCCCGACGACGGCGAACGCGGCGGACTGGTGGGCAGCGGGCGGTTGTCCGTGCGCCGCCGGCCGTGGCTCGCCGACCACGTGGTGCACGGCGCGGTACTGGTGCCGGGAACGGCGCTGGTCGAATTGGCGGCGTGGGCGGCGCACAAGGTGGGTTGCGACGTCGTCGACGAACTCACCCTGGAGACACCGCTGGTGTTGTCCCGCACGGCCGAGCGGGAGATCCGCGTGGTGATCGACGGCAAGCGCATGCTCGCCGTGCACTCCAGGGGCGCGGGCGAGTCCGAGTGGACACGCAACGCCGTCGGGTCCGTCGGAAGCGACACCGGAGCCGGCCGGCGCGAGCCCGACCTCGCGGCGTGGCCGCCCCCGGGCGCGGTCGAGGTGCCCGTCGAGGACGCGTACGCCGGATCGGCCGCGCTCGGGTTCGACCACGGGCCGCTGTACCGCGGCCTGAAGCGGGTCTGGCGCTGCGGTGAAGTCCTGTTCGCTGAGGTCGCGTTGCCCGCCGCCGACGGTGCGGACCCGGGCCGGTTCCGGATCCACCCGGCGCTGCTGCACGCCGCGCTGCTGCCGATCGGCCCGGGGGACGGCGACGCGGGCCGGTTGCCGCATCGCTGGACGGGTATCCGGCTGACCGCCGCCGCGCCCACCGTGCTGCGCGTACGACTGGCACCCACCGGCGAGGGCGCCCGATCCGTGGCCGTCGCGGACCGCCACGGAGCCCCCGTCGGCGGTGTCGAGTCGCTGACGCTGCGGCCCGTGGACGTCGCGGAACTGACCGAACTGGGCTTCGACCGGCGGGACTCGCTGTTCCGGGTGGACTGGGTCCCGCTCACGGCCCCGCCCGGGGAGGCCGCGGGCCGGTTCGCCGTGGCGGGGCCGCCCGGCGAGCTCACCGCGTCCCTCGGCGCGCGCGGGGCCCTGTTCGCCGACCTCGACGAACTCGCCGCCTCCGCAGGACCGATCCCACCGATCGTGGTGACCACCGTCGAGCGCACCGACGCGGGCGTCGGCAACACCCCGGCCCTGGTCGAGCGCAACCTGCACCGGGTGCTGCGGTGGACCCAACGCTGGCTCGCCGAGGACCGGTTCGCCGACTCGCGTCTGGTCATCGTGACGCGGGAGGCGCTCGCCGACGGCCCGACCGACCGCACCGACCCCGCCGCGGCCGCGATCTGGGGATTCGTACGCACCGCGCAGACCGAGAACCCGGGCCGCTTCACACTCGTGGACACGGACGACCACCCCGACTCGTGGGCGCGCGTGCCGGCGGTGGCCGCGACCGGGGAAACCCAGCTCAGGATCCGGGCGGGCGTGGCGACCACCCCGCAACTGGCCCACGTGCCGGGCATTTCCGCCGGGCACCGGGCCCGCGGCCTGGGCTCCGGGACGGTGCTGATCACGGGCGGAGTCGGCGGCCTGGGCGCGACATTGGCCCGGCACCTCGTGCGGCGGCACGGGGTGCGCCGGTTGTTGCTCGCCGGCCGGCGGGGGCCGACGGCTCCGGCCGCCGCCGCACTGCGGCGGGAGTTGATCGAGGCGGGAGCCGAGGTCGAGATCGTCGCCTGCGACGTCACGAGCCGCGAATCCGTCGCGGCGCTGATCGCCGGCGTGCCGGCGGAGCACCCGTTGACGGCGGTGATCCACTGTGCGGCCGTGCTGGCCGACGGGGTCGTCGAGACACTGACCGAGGAGCGGGTGGACACGGTCCTCGCGCCGAAGGTGCGCGGCGCCTGGTATCTGCACGAACTGACCAGGCACCTGGACCTGTCCGCGTTCGTGTTGTTCTCCTCGATCGCCGGCGTGCTCGGTACGGCGGGGCAGGCCAACTACGCGGCGGCGAACGCGTTCCTGAACGGACTGGCCGAAGCGCGTCGGGCCGAGGGGCTCGCGGCCGGTTCGTTGTGCTGGGGCTACTGGGCGCAACGCACCGAGGCGGGCGCGGACATCGGCGAGTCGGACATCGCGCGCCTGCGTCGACAGGGCGTGCGGCCGCTGGCCACGCACGAGGGACTGGCGCTGTTCGACGCGGCGATCGTGCGGGACGAGCCGGTGCTGGTGCCGGTGCGGCTGAGCCTGCCGGCGCCGGGCGCGCCGAGTGCGGGTCAGGTGTTGTCGCCGCTCCTGCGCGCGCTGGTCGGGACGCCCGCCGGTCCCGGTGGGACCAGCCCTGTCGCTGCGGAGGCCGCCGACATCCCACTCGCGCGGCGGATCGCCTCGCTTCCCCCGGCCGACGCGGAGGCGCTGCTGCTCGACGCCGTGCGTACGCAGACCGCGAGTGTGCTCGGCCTCGCCGACGCCGCGCGGGTCGGCCCCGCCTCGGCGTTCAAGGACCTCGGGGTCGACTCGCTCATGGCGCTGGAGTTGCGGAACAGGCTGACGGCGGTGACCGGGCTGAAGTTGTCCGCCACGCTCGCGTTCGACTACCCGAACCCGGCCGCTCTCGCGGGATTCCTGTACGCGGGCATCAACCCCGACTCCGTCGCCGACCCGCTGTCCCCGACCGATCGCCTGACCAGGGAAATCGAGGGATTGGGCGCCCGGCTGGAGGACGCGTTCCGCGACCTCGGCGCGGCGGACAAGGCCACCATCACCACGCTGCTCGGCGAATTGCAGGGCCGCGTACGGGCCCTGGCGGGCGACGGATCGCCGGTCGGGATCGCCGACCGGATCAGTGCGGCATCGGCCGGCGAGCTGCTTTCGCTGCTGGACAAAGAGCTCGGCTAGGGGAGAGCGATGACAAACGACAACAACGCCGATGTGCTCGACTACCTCAAGCGGACGTCGATCGAATTGCTCGACACCCGTCGGCGTCTGAACGAGCTGACGGAGGCCGCCGCCGAGCCCGTCGCCGTCGTGGGCATCGCCTGCCGTTACCCGGGCGGGGTGACCTCGCCGGAGACGTTGTGGGACCTGGTGCGGGAGGGCCGGGACGCGGTGTCGGATTTCCCCGACGACCGCCACTGGGACCTGGACCGGCTCTACGACCCGGATCCGGACCGGCCGAACACCTGCAACACGCGCGCGGGCGGATTCCTGTACGACGCGGGCGACTTCGACGCGGAGTTCTTCGGGATCAACCCGCGCGAGGCGCTGGCCGCGGACCCGCAGCACCGGTTGTTGCTGGAGTCCGCGTGGGAGTCGCTGGAACGGGCCGGCATCGACCCGCACACCCTGCGCGGCAGCGCCACCGGCGTGTTCGCGGGTCTGGCCTACTTCGGCTACGGCAACCACTTCTCCACCCCCGAGGTCATCTCCGGCTACGGGCAGACCGGTTCGCTGCTGAGCGTGGCGTCCGGGCGGGTGGCGTACGCGCTGGGCCTGGAGGGTCCGGCGATATCCACCGACACCGCGTGCTCGTCGTCCCTGGTGGCGGTGCACCAGGCGGTGCAGTCGCTGCGGCAGGGCGAGTGCGGGCTGGCCCTGGCCGGGGGCGTCACCGTGATGGGGACCACGCAGGTGTTCCGGGAGATGGCGCGCCAGCGCGGACTGGCCGTGGACGGCCGATGCAAGGCGTTCGCGGACGCCGCCGACGGCACCGGATTCGCCGAGGGCGTCGGGGTGTTGGTGCTGGAGCGGCTGTCCGACGCGCGACGCAACCGGCGGCGGATCCTGGCGGTGATCCGGGGCTCGGCGATCAACCAGGACGGCGCGTCCAACGGGCTGACCGCGCCGAACGGCCCCGCCCAACAGCGGGTGATCCGAGCCGCGTTGGCGAACGCCCGGGTGCAGGCGGGCGACGTGGACGTGATGGAGGCGCACGGGACCGGCACCACGCTGGGCGATCCGATCGAGGCACAGGCACTGCTGGCCACCTACGGCCGCGACCGCGACTCCGAGAACCCGCTGTGGCTGGGCTCGTTGAAGTCGAACATCAGCCACACGCAGGCGGCGGCGGGCGTCGGCGGCATGATCAAGATGATCATGGCGATGCGGCACGGGCTCATGCCCAGGACGCTGCACGTGGACCGGCCGTCGACACACGTGGACTGGTCGGCCGGGGCGGTGGAACTGCTCACCGAGGCGAGGCCGTGGCCGAGTACCCCCGGGCGGCCCCGGCGGGCGGCCGTGTCCGCGTTCGGGGCCAGCGGTACCAACGCGCACGTGATCCTTGAGGAGGCGCCCGAGGAGGTCGCGTCCGAGGAGGTGGTGCCGCAGAGCGCGGATCACCCCGTCGACGTGATCCCGTGGGTGGTGTCCGCACGCTCCGAGGCGGCGCTGCGGGCCCAGGCGGAGCGGCTGCGCGAGTTCGCGGACGCCGAACCGGATGCGCATGTCGTCGACATCGCCGGGTCGTTGGTGGCGAGCCGGTCGCGGTTCGAGCACCGCGCGGTGGTGCTGGGCCGGGACCGGGACGAGTTGCTGAGCGGTCTGACGGCGCTGGGCGAGGGCGCCGATTCCGCGCGATTGGTGCGCGGCGTCGTCGGCGAACTCGGCGGCACCGTCTTCATGTTCCCGGGGCAGGGCTCTCCCTGGGCCGGTGTGGCCCGGGAGTTGTACGACACCTTCCCGGTCTTCGCACAAAGCCTCGACGAGGTCTGCGCGCGCTTCGACACCCACCTGCCCTTCGCGCTGAAGGCACTGCTGCTCGCCGAGGCGCCCGAGGAGGCCCGAGCGCAGCGCACCGACGTGGCGCAGCCCGCGCTGTTCGCGCTCCAGGTCGCGCTGTACCGGCTGCTGACCGGGTTCTGCGGGGAGCCGAACCACCTGATCGGCCACTCCGTCGGCGAGATCGCCGCCGCGCACGTGTCCGGCGTCCTGGACTTGGACGGCGCGACCAGGCTCGTGGCCGCGCGCGGCCGGCTCATGCAGACGGTCACCGAGCGCGGCGCCATGCTGGCGGTACGCGCCTCGGAGGACGCCGTCGACGCGCTGCTCGACGGATACGACCACCTCGGTATCGCGGCCGTCAACGGCCCGGAATCGGTGGTGGTCTCCGGCGCCCGTGAGCAGATCGTCGACCTGCGGGATCGGCTGGTCGCCGAGGGAGGTTCGGCCAAGCTGCTCGACGTCGACCACGCGTTCCACTCGCCGCTCATGGATCCGATCCTGGACGAGTTCGCCGCGTCGATCGGCGAACTCCCGGCGGGACGCCTGGCGATCCCGATCGTCTCGACCAGGACGGGCCGCGAGAGCACGGTCGAGGAACTGACGTCCGTCGCGCACTGGGTGCGGCACGTCCGCGAACCCGTTCGTTTCTTCACCGCCGTGGAGAACGCCCGGGCGGCCGGTGCGAGCGTCTTCTACGAAATGGGCCCGGGATCGGCCCTCACGAGCATCGCCAAGGAGGCGTTCGCCGCCGTCGGCGTGACCGACGCGGTGGCCCTGTCGGCGTCGCGGCGCAACCGCGGGCCGGTGTCCACTCTGATCGGCTCGCTGGCCCAACTGCACGTCCGCGGCGGCGCGGTCGACTGGGCGGCCCTGCTCGGCGACGTGCGGCGGCCGGTGGACCTGCCGACCTACGCGTTCCAACGGCAGCGCTACTGGCTGGACTTCCGGGCCGGGACCGGCACCGCCGACGTGGCCTCCGCCGGTCTCTCGGCCGCCGAACACCCGCTGCTGGGCGCGGTGGTGGAGCACCCCGGTACCGACGAGGTGGTGTTCACCGACCGATGGTCGCTGCGCACCCACGCATGGCTGGCCGACCACGCCGTGTTCGGCGCGGTCGTGGTACCGGCGACGGCGTACCTGGATCTGGCCCTGTGGGTGGGCGACTTCGTCGGATGTACCACGATCGGGGAACTCTCCCTTGAGGTACCCCTGATCGTCCCCGACACGGGCGAGGTACGAATCCGGGTCGTGGTCGGCGCGCCGGACGAGACCGGACGCCGCGCGCTGGACGTGTACTCCGGCCCCGACGGCGACGAGGACCGCGCCGCCGGGTGGACCCGGCACGCGACGGGGAGCCTGGCACCGGGCGGCGCGCGCGCCGAGCACGCGAACGCTCCGCTCGCGTGGCCGCCGGCCGAGGCGGAACGGGTCGACATCGGCGCCCTGTACGACTCCTTCACGGACGCGGGCTTCGACTACGGGCCGGTGTTCCGCGGACTGCGCGAGGTGTGGCGGCACGGCGACGACCTGTTCGCCACCGCCACACTGCCGACGGATGCCGACGGCTCGGCCGCCGCCGGGTTCGCCCTGCATCCGGCGCTGTTCGATGCCGCGCTGCACGCGGTGGTCGCCGGCGGGGTCGTCGAGATCGGGGCCGACCAGGGCTGGATGCCGTTCTCGTGGTCCGGGGTGGAGCGGTTCGCGGAGTGCGGCCGGGCCGTGCGGATCCGGCTCTCCCCGGCCGCCGACCCGGCGGCCGGGGACCGTGCCGTGTCGGTCGCGATCGCCGACGAGCGGGGCCGCCCGGTCGCGCACGTCGGGGCGCTGACGTTCCGCCCGGCGAGCGCCGAACACCTGCGCGCGGCGCGCGGCGACCGGTCGTTGTACGAACTCGCCTGGCGCCCGGCCCGCGCGGTCGAGCCGGCCACGCCCCCCGGGCGGTGGGCCGTGCTCGGCTCGCCCGTCCGACTCGGCGAACCGGCGCACGAGGGAGTCGTGTTCCACGCGAGCCTCGACGAACTTCTCGCGGGGGAGCCGCCGCGACACATCGTGCTGTGCCCGGACGACGTCGCCGCGTCCGGGACCGACCTGTTCGCCGCCGTCGCCGACACGGACACCCGCGTCCTGGAATGCGTGCAACGGTTCCTCGCCGAGGACACGCTCGCCGAATCGACACTGGTCGTGCTCACCCGGCTGGCCGTGGACACCGGCGGCGGGGAGCGGGTGGACAGTCTGCCCGGCGCGTCCGTCTGGGGCCTGATCCGGTCCGCCCAGACCGAACACCCGGGCAGGTTCCGGCTGGTGGACGTCGAGGACGTGGCCGCCGCATGGCCCCGCATCCCCGACGCGCTCGCCCTCGACGAGGAGCAACTGGCCCTGCGCGGCGACGCCTACCTGGTGCCGCGCCTGACCGCCGCCGCCCCCGCGCCCAACCGGATCGAGCCGCCCGCGGTCGGCGCGTACCGGCTGGGCATCCCGACCAAGGGCACGTTGGAGAACCTGACCTGGATTGCCTGCCCCGAGGTGGAGGCGCCGCTGACGAGCGGTCAGGTCCGCATCGCGGTGCAGGCCGCCGGCCTCAACTTCCGCGACGTCACCATCGCCCTGGGACTGGTCGAGCGCACCGCCCTGGACGCCGGAATCGGCGGCGAGGGCGCCGGAACCGTCCTGGAGGTGGCCGACGACGTCACCGGCCTCGCCCCGGGCGACCGGGTGATGGGCATCTTCTCCGGCGCGTTCGGCCGCATCGCGGTGGCGGACCACCGCCTGCTCATGCCCATCCCCGACGGGTGGACCTACACCGAGGCGGCGTCCGTACCGGGCGCCTATCTCACCGCCTACTACGCCCTGTTCCACGTGACCAACCTCGAAAAGGGCCAACGAATCCTGATCCACGCCGCGGCCGGCGGCGTCGGAATGGCCGCCGTGCAACTGGCCAAGCACGTCGGCGCCGAGGTCTACGGCACCGCGAGCCCGGCCAAGTGGCCCACCCTGCGCGCCCTCGGGCTCGACGACGCGCACCTGGCCTCGTCGCGGAACCTGGAGTTCGCCGACACCTTCCTGGCCTCCTCCGCAGGTCGCGGCGTGGACGTCGTGCTCAACTCCCTGGCACACGACTTCGTCGACGCCTCGCTGCGCCTGCTGCCCGAGGGCGGCAGCTTCGTCGAGATGGGCAAGACCGACATCCGCGATCCGCAGCAGGTGGCGGCCGGGCAACCGGGCGTCGCATACGCGGCGTTCGACCTCTATGAGGCCGGCCCCGAGGTCATCCACGAGGTGTTCCGCGCGGTCATGGAACTGTTCGCCGACGGGCGGGTGCGGCTGAACCCGATCGCCGTACGCGACATCCGCGACGCGCGCGGGGCGTTTCGCGAGATGAGCCAGGGCCGACACATCGGCAAGATCATCTTCGACATGGGCAGCGGCTTCGGCGGCGGAACCGTCCTGGTCACCGGCGCCACCGGCGGCATCGGCTCGCTCGTGGCACGCCACCTCGTCGCCGAACACGGGGTACGCAGCCTGGTGTTGGCGAGCCGCCGGGGCCCGGCGGTCGACGGCGCCGCCGAACTCGTCGCGGACCTGGAGGCGGCCGGCGCCCTCGTCCGGGTCGCGGCCTGTGACGTCGCGGACCGGGCCGCCGTGGCGGACCTGCTCGCCGAGATGCCGCCCGGATACCCGCTGACCGCCGTCGTGCACGCGGCCGGCGTACTCGCCGACGGCACCCTCGAAGCGCAGACCCCGCAGAGCCTGGACCGCGCCCTGCGGGCCAAGGCCGGCGGCGCGATCAACCTGCACGAACTGACCCGCGAACACACCCTGTCCGCGTTCGTGCTCTTCTCCGCGCTCGCCGGCACGCTCGGCACCGGCGGCCAGGCCAACTACGCCGCCGCGAACGGCTTCCTGGACGGCCTCGCGGCCCAGCGCAGGGCGGCCGGCCGGGTCGGCACGTCCCTGTGCTGGGGCTGGTGGGAACAGCGCAGCGGGATGACCGAGAACCTGGACGAGGTCGACCTGCGGCGCATCCGCCGCCTCGGCATCGCCGAGATGCCCGGCGCCGAGGCACTGGGCCTGTTCGACGCCGCGTGCACGATCGACAAGCCGGTCCTGATCCCGGCCCGACTGGACCTCACCGCGCTGCGGAGCCGAGCCGCCGACGACCTCCCGCTGCTCCTGCGCGACCTCGTCACCGCCGGCCGCCCCGCCCGCACCCGCGCGAGCACCGCGACCGGCGCCGGCTCCCTCGGTCTGCCCGCCCGCCTGGCCGGGCTGTCCGAGAGCGAGGGAGAGGCGGCCGTGCTCGACTGGGTCCGCGACCAGGTCGCCGTCGTCCTCGGACACCCCGCCGGCACGACCGTCGACGCCGACCAGGCCTTCACCCACCTCGGCTTCGACTCGCTCACCTCGGTCGAACTGTGCAACCGCCTGGCCTCCTCGACCGGGCTGCGCCTGGCATCCACCCTCGTCTTCAGCTACCCCACCCCCCGCGAGCTGGGGCAACACGTCTTCGACCTGCTGCGCCCCGCGGAGCGCACGGGTGCGGACGGGGACGACGACGCGCGGATCCGCGAGGTGCTGCGCGGCATCCCGATCGACCGGCTGCGCGACGCGGGCCTGCTGGAGCAGATCCTGGCGTGCGCAGCCGCGCCGTCGCACCCCGACGCCGGATCACCCGGCGCGGACACCGACGCGGACACCGGCGCGGACGAACTGGCGGCGCTGGACCTGGAAGCACTCGTCGACCTGGCTCTGGCCGAGAAGGGCAAGTGACCATGAACACCTCCGCGAACAACGCCGCGGAACGGCCGGCGGACGGCGGGGACCGGGTCGCCCAGGCGCTCCGCACCCTCTTGGAGGAGCGCGACCGGCTGCGCCAGGAGAACGACGCGCTCAAGGCCGCCAGGGTCGAACCGATCGCCGTGGTGGCGATGGCCTGCCGCTACCCCGGAGGGGTGTCCTCGCCCGAGCAACTGTGGGACATGGTCCGCGACGGGGTCGACGCGATCGACGAGTTCCCGGCGGACCGGGGCTGGCGGGACCTGTACGACGAGGACCCCGACACACTCGGCAGCTCCTACGTACGGCACGGCGGATTCCTCGCCGACGCCGCCGACTTCGACCCGGAGTTCTTCGGGATCAGCCCGCGCGAGGCGCTGGCGATCGACCCGCAGCAGCGCCTGCTGCTACAGACCTCGTGGGAGGTCCTGGAGCGGGCCGGCATCGTGCCCGCCGACGTGCGCGGCAGCGACATCGGCGTGTTCACCGGGGTGGCCTCGTCCGAGTACGGCCTGCGCTTCCTGGAGGGCAGCGCGGGCGAGCTGGAGGGCTACCTGCTGCACGGAAGCGCGCTGAGCGTGGCGTCCGGCCGGGTGGCGTACGAACTGGGGCTGACCGGGGCGGCGGTGTCCGTGGACACCGCGTGCTCGTCGTCGCTGGTGGCCCTGCACCTGGCGATCCAGTCGTTGCGCTCGGGGGAGTGCTCGCTGGCGCTGGCGGGCGGGGTGTCGGTGATGGCCACACCCGCGATCTTCGTGGAGTTCTCCCGGCAGCGCGGCCTGTCGGCCGACGGCCGGTGCAAGTCCTTCGCGGACACCGCCGACGGGACCGGCTGGGCCGAGGGCGCGGGGGTCCTGCTCCTGGAGCGGTTGTCCGACGCCCGCCGCAACGGCCACCCGGTGCTCGCCGTCGTGCGCGGCTCCGCGGTGAACCAGGACGGGGCCAGCAACGGGCTGACCGCGCCCAACGGCCGGGCCCAGGAGCGGGTGATCCGGCAGGCGCTGGCCAACGCCGGGGTGGAGGCCGCCGACGTGGACGCGGTCGAGGCACACGGCACGGGCACCGTGCTGGGGGACCCGATCGAGGCGGGCGCGCTGTTCGCGACGTACGGCCGGGACCGGGCCGAGGGCCGGCCGCTGCGCCTCGGCTCGATGAAGTCCAACATCGGGCACGCGCAGGCCGCCGCCGGGGTGGCCGGGGTGATCAAGATGGTGATGGCCCTGCGGCACGGCTACCTGCCCAGGACGCTGCACGTGGACACCCCCTCCCGGCACGTCGACTGGTCCTCCGGCGCGATCGAACTGCTGGCGGAGGGGCACGAATGGCCCCGCGCGGACGGTCCCCGGCGGGCCGCGGTCTCGTCGTTCGGCGTCAGCGGGACCAACGCGCACGTGATCCTGGAGGAGGTACCGGAGCCGGAGGACGAGCGGCGCGGTCCGGCCGCGGCCGTCGTCGGCGGGTTGGTGCCGTGGGTGTTGTCGGGCAAGAGCGCCGCGGCCGTGGAGCGACAGGCGGGCCGACTGCACGAGTTCGTCGCCGCCGACCCGGACGCGGACGTCGCCGACGTCGGCTGGTCGCTGGTGTCGAGCCGTTCGCGGTTCGACCATCGTGCGGTGGTCCTCGGCCACGACCGGGACGAACTGCTCGCCGCGCTCGCGGCGTTGCGCGACGGCACCGAGTCGGCCGAGGTGGTGCGCGGTGTCGCCGGGAACCTCGGCGGGGTCGTCTTCATGTTCCCCGGGCAGGGATCCCAGTGGGTCGGCATGGGCCGGCAACTCTACGACGCCTTCCCGGTGTTCGCGCGCACCCTCGACGAGTGTGGAGCGGCGCTGGCCGAGTGGACCGACTGGTCGCTGCTCGACGTGGTGCGCGGCGCGCCCGGGGCGCCGACGCTGGACCGGGTGGACGTGGTCCAGCCGACGCTGTTCTCGGTGATGGTGTCCATGGCCGCGCTGTGGCGGTCCTGGGGCGTGGAACCGGCCGCGGTGGTCGGGCACAGCCAGGGCGAGATCGCCGCCGCCCACGTGTGCGGCGCGCTGTCGTTGCGCGACGCCGCCAAGGTGGTGGCGCTGCGCAGCAAGGCCCTGGTGGACCTGATCGGTCACGGCGGGATGGCCTCGGTCGCGGAATCCGCGGATCTCGTCGCGGCCCGGCTGACCCCGTGGCAGGACCGGGTGAGCATCGCCGTCGTCAACGGACCCCGCTCGGTGGTGGTTTCCGGGGAACCGGACGCGCTCGACGAATTCGTCGAGAAGATGAAGGCGGAAGGTGCCCAGGCGCGGAGGATATCGGTCGACTACGCCTCGCATTCCCACCAGGTGACCCGGGTCCGCGAACAGGTGATCGCACCCCTCGCCGATCTGGAACCGAAAACCTCGACACTGCCCTTCTACTCGACCCTGTACGGCGAGACGATCGACACCGCGAAACTGAACGGCGAATACTGGTACACCAATCTCCGGGAGCAAGTCCGCTTCGAAACCGCGATCCGGCGATCGGTCGACGACGGATTCCGGACCTTCATCGAGATGAGCCCGCACCCCGTATTGACCGTCCCCGTACAGGAGATCGTCGAGGATGTGGACGACGCGGTGGTCCTGTCCTCGTCCCGCCGGGACCGGGGCGAGGCGGAGGCCGTGCTCGGCTCGCTGGCCCACCTCCACACCCGGGGCGGCACGGTGGACTGGGATGCCCTGTTCGGCGCGCGCCGCCGGGTCGACCTGCCCACGTACGCCTTCCAGCGGCAGCGCTTCTGGCTGAACTCCGCGCACACCGCGCCGACGGCGCAGATGCCCGCGACCGAGGCCCTCTCGGACGAGGAGCAGGCCGTCGCGCTCGCGGACGTGCTGCCCACGCTGTCCGCCGACGACGCGGCGGCATTCGTGCTGGACCACGTCCTGACCAGGGTCGCCGTGGTGCTCGGGCACGGCTCGGGTGCGACGGTCGACCCGGACCGGGAGTTCAAGGAGCTCGGCTTCGACTCGCTGCTTTCGGTGGAACTGAGCAAACGCCTCGCCGCGACGACCGGCCTCAAACTCAGGGCCAACCTGGCGCTGCGGCACCCGTCGCCGCGACAGGTCGCGGCGCACATCCTGTCGTCGATGGGCGGACGCGCGGGATAGCGTCGCCACCGTGACGGGGGTGCGCGGCGTGGCGACGCCACGCCGGGAAGCGGGCGCGCGCGTCCGGCGTATCCCCGCCGTTGCGGGCGGGATTTCGCCCGCCGGGATGTCCCGCCGGCGGGACACCGCGGATTCGACGCGGCCCGGCGCGTTCCGGCACCCGTTGTCTTGACCGGCCGATCACACCTCCGTGAAGGTGGAGGCGATCTGCGAATTCATTCAGGTTCCTGGCCTGTTTGCCGAGGGGATGATCCCTGTGCGTTCGTTCGGTGCGTCGTCGGCGCATAAAGGATTGTGGCTGGCCCAGAAAATGTCTCCGGACATGCTCAACCATGCGCTGAGCATGTGGGACGTGGACGGTGAAATCGACCCGGCGGTCATGGAATCCGCATTCCGGCACGTGCTGGCGGAAGCGGAAGTGCTGCGGATCGATTTCGTCGACGACGGCGAGGGCAATCTGCTCCTGGTGCCCCGGGAATCGACCGACTGGCAGCCGTTCTTTTTGGACGTGGGCGCCGAGCCGGATCCCGAGCAGGCCGCGCGCGAGGCGCTGGCCGACATGATGAAGCAGCCGTTCGACCTGGAGCGCGATCTGCTGCTCCGGCTCGGCGTGGTCCGGCTCGGGCCCGCCCGCTCCCTCGTGGTGATCGCCTACCACCACCTCGTCTCGGACGGGTACGGCGCGGGCGGCCTGCTGTCGCGGCGCCTCGCCGAGGTGTACACCGCGCTGGCCCGGGGCACGGCCGTGCCGGAGCAGGAACACCCGTGGGATGTCGAGTCGTTCGCCGCCGACGCCGCGCGATACCAGGAGTCCCCGAAGTTCGCCGAGGACACCGGGTTCTGGCGCGACTACCTCGCCGAGGCGCCGGCGCCGGCGCAGGTGCCGCGCGTGCCGCTGTCCGACGCGGCGCGCGCCGCGCTCGCCGAGCCGATGAGCCGGGTGGACCGCTGGGCGCAGTTGGCCGACTCCATCGGCATGGTCAGTCGTACGCTGACCGTGCCGCGCGCCGAGGCGGACGGGTGGATCGCCGCCGCCGAGTCCATGGGCGTGTGGATGTCGTCGCTGCTGACCGCGGCCTCGGCGGTGTACTTCCGACACCGGTGCGACCGACCGGAGTTCCTGCTCTCGTTGGCCGTGGCCAACCGGGCCGGCGAGGCGAGCCGCACACCCGGCCTGGCGGTGAACGTGGTGCCGATGCGGGTGAAGGTGCCGCTGGGCGCGACCTTCGCCGACATCGCCGACGCGGTCGTGGACGAGACCTACGAGGTCTTCGGGCAAACCGCCTGCCACTACTCGGAGATCCAGCGTGCGAGCGGCACCGTCCTGAGCGGACGCGGCAGTTTCGGCGCGGTCCTGAACATCGTCGAGTTCGCGGAGCAACTGCACTTCGCCGACCACTCGGCGCGCTACCTCGGCGGAACGAACGGGGTCTTCGACGAACTGTCCATCGGCGTCTACACCGACGGCAGCGCCGACAGCGACCTGTTCGTGCGCCTCGACGCCCCCGCGGGCCTGTACACGGGCGCCGAACTACGTTTCATCGGCGCCGAGTTGATTGAATACGTCCACGCGGTGACGGCCGATCCGCAACTGCGCGTCGGCGCGCTGGACGTGCTCGGCGGCGACGCACGCGACCGGGTGCTGACCGTGCCCAACGAGACGATCGTGCCCCTGCCGGGGTCGACGGTTCCGGAACTGTTCGCCCGCCGGGTGGCGCAGGCCCCCGACGACGTCGCGGTGCAGTTCGGCGAATCGGCGCTCACGTACCGCGAGTTGCACGCACGATCCGGCCGCCTGGCCGAGACGCTGCGCGGGCGGGGCGTCGGTCCGGAGACGGTCGTGGCGGTGGCGCTGCCCCGGTCGGTGGACCTGGCCGTCGCGCTGCTCGCGGTGGTGAAGGCGGGCGGAGCATACCTCCCGATCGACCCCACGTCCCGGGCGGAGCGCATCGTGCCGGTGGTGCGCGACTCCTCGGTGCGGGTGCTGCTCACCGACGCGGCGACCGCCGAGGGCGCCGCCGTCGCCCGGGACGTCGCGGTGATCCTGTTCGACGACGTGCGCCCGGAGACCGCCGCCGACACCGGCGACGACGCGCCGAAGACGTCCGTCCCGTCGCGACCGGACAACCTGTTGGCCGTGATGTACGGCTCCGGACCGGACGGCAAGGCCGCCGGCGTCGCCGTGACGCACCGGAACATGGAGCGCCTGGCCCTGGACCGCCGGTGGCACGAGGGCGGCCGAGGCACCGTACTGTGGCACTCGCCGATCACCGCCGACGCGCTCGCCCTGGAACTGTGGGTGCCGCTGCTGAACGGCGGCCGAGTGCTGGTGGCCGGGCCGGCGGAGTCGGCGGTGGACACGCTCGCCGCGTCGACGTCGATCACGGCCGCGTGGGTGTCCGCCGGCCTCTTCTCGGCGATGGCGGCGCAACACCCCGAACGCCTGGCCGGGTTGCGCGAGGTGTGGACCGGCGGCGACCGGGTGTCCTCGGCCGCGCTGCGCCGGGTGCGCGAGGCATGCCCCGACCTGGCGATCGTGCATGGCCACGGTCCGACGGAGGCGACCGTGTTCGCCGTGTGCGACCGCCCGGTCGACGGCGAGGCGGCACACCACGCGGGTTCGATCGGCCGCCCGATGGACAACACCGCCGTGTACGTCCTGGGCCCGGGCCTGGCGCCGGTCCCCGTCGGGGTGACCGGTGAGCTGTACGTGGCCGGCCCCGGTGTGACGCGCGGGCGTCCCGGGCGTCCCGGGCAGACCGCGGAGCGCTTCGTGCCCTGCCCGTTCGGCCCGGCCGGCGGTCGGATGTACCGGACCGGGGACCTGGTGCGGTGGGGAACCGATGGCGGGCTGGAGTACGTCGGCGCGGCCGATGCCCGGTTCGACGTGCGCGATGTCCGGGTCGAGCCGGCCGAGGCCGAGGAGGTGCTGTCCGAACACCCCGGCGTGGCACAGGCGGTGGTGGTCGGCCGGGCGGACGAGTCGGGGCAGCCGCGTCTGGTGGCCTATGTGGTCCCGGCCGGCGGTACGGGAGAGGGCGCCGCGAACTCCGCCGGGCTCTCCGGCTCTTCGGGTTCCACGGGTTCCACGGATACCTCGGATACCTCGGATACCGACTCCTCGGGTCCGACGGGCGAGGAGCTGCGCCGGTTCGCCGCCGAGCGGCTGGCGGAGTCCGTCGTGCCGTCGGCCTTCGTACTCCTCGAACGCCTGCCGCTGACCGCGGGCGGTCGGGTGGACCGGGCCTCCCTGCCGAAGCCCGATTTCGACGGCGGCTCCTACCGGGGCCCGCGCAACCGGACCGAGCGGGTCCTGGCCGCGCTGTTCGCCGACGTGCTCGAACTGGACCGCGTGGGTATCGACCAGGACTTCTTCGACCTCGGCGGGAACTCGTTGCGGGCGATCCGGCTGGTCGGCCTGATCCGGGCGGAGCTGAACCTCGAGGTGTCCATCCGCACGTTGTTCGCGGCGCGCACCATCATCGGCCTGTCGGACATGTGGGGAGACCTCAGCCGGTCGAGCCGGCCGGCTCTGCGCCGGCGGACGAAGGACGGCAAGGCCCTCTGAGAGGAATCCCGACAATGACGAGTCCGGTGGAAGAGCGGTGGCTCCGCCGCTTTCGTGACGACGACGCGTGCGGAACCAAGCTCGTCTGCTTCCCCCACGCCGGCGGCTGGTCCAACGCGTACCGCACGTGGGCGCGGGGACTGCCCTCGGACGTCGGCCTGCTCGCCATCCGGTATCCGGGCCGCGAGGACCGGATCGGCGATCCGTTCCCGTCCGGGTTGGAGGCCCTCGCCGACGACATCGTCGACGCGCTCGTCGGATTGACGCGGTATCGGCTGGTGTTGTTCGGCCACAGCATGGGGGCTTCGGTGGCGCACGAGGTGGCACTGCGCCTGCACAAGCGCGGGTGCCCGCCGGCCGCGTTGTGCGTGTCGGGCAGACGTCCGTCGCACGCGCTGGAAGGTTTGCGGCGCCACTTCGGCACGGACGAGGAGATCATCGCGGACGTCGTGCGCTTCGACGAGAGCCGCGCCCCGGTGTTCGCGGATCCCGACCTGCGGGAGATCCTGCTCCCCGCCGTCCGCGCGGACTACCGGATGGTCGACGACTATCCCGCCGGCGACCGGCCTCCGCTCGACTGTCCGGTGTACGGCTACACCGGCGACCACGATTCCGAGGTGAGCCCGGAACTGATGCGCCGCTGGGCGGATACGACGAACGCCGGTTTTCGGATCCGGGTCTTTCGCGGTGGGCACTTCTACCTCCGAGCCGAGGAGGACGCGCTGTTGGCGGATCTGCGGGATGTATTGGATCGGGTCAAGCGCGGCGTAGGGGCCGGCTCGTGACCGGGTGGGCCCGGTCCGGGCACTTCGATCGACTCGGCGAGGTGTCGATCCGGATACCGTGACCCGCGCGGGGCGTTCGGCTCGCGATGACGTACGGGTGCCGCCCAGGCCCCGTGACCTGCCCGGATACCGTCCGGGCCCAGCCGGATGTGGCGTCGATGGCGCCATCCGGGTCACAGTGACTTGTGGTGGCGCAACGTTTGCGCCATGATGACGTCATGGATGTGAGCCCGTTCGTAGACAGGTTCGGGCGCGAGTTTGCCGCGCTCGCCCGGACCGACAGTGGGGACGCGGTCGTGCCGGAGGCACGACTGCTCGAGCCCGTGATCCGACGCATGTTGTTCGACACACTGGCCGCCGCCGCGGACGAGATCAATCGCGACTTCGCCCCGGGCGCGGTCGAGATTCGGCTCCGCGAGGGCGAGCCGTACTTCGCCCTGCTGCCACGCGCGCCGGAGAGTTCGCCCGACGCCGGTGCGGACGGTGCCACGGCACACGTCGACGTGCGCGTTTCCCGGCACCTGAAGGAGTCCGTCGAGCAGGCCGCCGGCCGCGAAGGGCGTTCGGTGCAGGACTGGTCGGAGCAGGTGCTCTCCGCCGCGGTGCGCCACGAGCACATACCCGGCGCCGCGAACCGGCGCGGCAAACGGGCCCGGCAACGCTACACCGCCTGGGCGCGCTGAGCCGACCGGGCCGACACCCCGGCCGTCCCACCACGGGGGACACCCGCGATACCCGCCGGAAATGACGAGGAAGGAAAACCATGCCTGTTTTCGAGACCCCCAAGCCGATCTCCGTCGAGTTCGAACTCGGTGTCGGTGACGTGGAGATCACCGCCGAGGATCGCACCGACACCGTCGTCGAGGTACGGCCGACCGACGAGAAGGACGCCTCGGACGTCAAGGCGGCCGACCAGATCCGCGTCGAATACAACAACGGCGTACTGCTGATCAAGGGGCCCAAGCACGGGGTGCCCGTGGTGGTGGACTTCTCTCGGAAGTCCCGTTCGGTGGACGTGTCGATCGTGCTGCCCACGGGCTCGCGTGTGCGTGGCGAGGCGGCGATGGCGGACCTGCGCGGCTCCGGACGCCTCGGGGAGTGCACATACAAGACGTCCACCGCGGACATTCGCCTCGAGCACGTCGGCCGGTTGAACCTGCGCACGGCGGGTCACATCGGCGTGGGCCGGGTCGACGGGGACGCCGAGGTCGCCACCGCCACCGGGAGGATCCGACTGACGGAGGTCGACGGCGCGATCGACGCCAAGAACTCCAACGGCGACATCGAGATCGGCCGGGTCACCGGCGACGTGCGCGCGCGCACCTCCAACGGTGACATCACCATCGGCCACGCCTCGGGGGGCACGACCGAGGCCAAGACCGCCAACGGCAACATCCGGGTCGCGGAGGTGGCCCGCGGCTCGCTCGTGCTCAAGACCGGGTCCGGCGACCTGGAGATCGGCATCGGTGGGGACAGCCCGGCGAAGCTGGACCTGAACACCGGATACGGGCGCGTGAACAACACCCTGGAGGAGGTCGCCAAGTCGCTCGGGGAGGGGATCGAGGTGCGGGCGCACACCTCCTACGGGGACATCACGATCCACCGGGCCTGACGGGCGGACCGTACGGCCGGGCTCGGGCCGTCGTGTCCGGGCACGACGGCCGGCGTGGCCCGGCCGCGACCGGCCGGCGATCGTACGGCCGGCCACCGCACCGGGCGACCCGTGGCGCACGGAGCGGCTACTGCACCCAGCCGTTGAACTGCTGCTTGCCGCGATGGGACCGCTTGCTGTTGGACAGCGCCGCGGCGGAGGCGCGGACCATCCACGTGTTGACCGAGACGCCCTGTCGGCTCGCCGCCTTCTCGATCTCGTCCTTCATCTCCTGCGGCGGCCGGAAGTTGATCCGGGCCGTGGCGCCACCCCTGGCGCCACCGAACTCGCCGGTCGACCAGTCGCTCACCGGGTCGTCCGTCTCCTCCGGGGCGCCCTGGGCGGGGCCGTCGTCGCCCGAGGGCGGGGTCACCACGAAGCTGGGATCCATCCCGCGCAGGCGCAGGTCCACCGAGCCGGGTGCCAGGTCCCGGGTGATCTCGTCGGCCGCCGCCGACAGAACCTTGAGCAACGTGAGCCGGACGGCCGACTCCAGCGGGGCGACGAGCCGCTCGGCCACCGCGCGAGTCTCGGCATCTCCGGCCGCGGAGGCTGCGACCAGCTCGTCGCGCAGCGCCTCGACATACTCCCGTAGTTCCATGTGCCCCATCATGGCACAGCGATTGCGCCGCACGGCGCCTACCTGGCCCGACACCGGGGCGCGATCCCTTTGCCCAGGTGGAGGCGCGGTGGTCCGCACGGCCGGCGGCACCGCCCGGACCGCCGGGCCCGGCGGGATCCGGTCGACCTGTCGCCACGGTTGGCGCCATCGCTGCGCCACCGGGGGTACGACCGGGGGCGGCGCGGGACGGGCGGCGCCGCGTCGCCCGTCCCGATGCTCGTCTCAGCGTGTGCCGGAAGGCGTGTCCGACGCCGTGTTCGCGGGCGTCGGGCAGAACTCGGCGTTCACGATGGGCAGGATGGTCTCCGCCGCCCAACCGCCGTTGTAGTTGAACGCGAGCTGATGCCCGCCGTCCTCGGTCAGCGCGACCATGGTGATCGACCCCGGTGCGCCCCCGTCGTGGTACCACAGCGTGACACCGCAGCCCAGCGTGAACCGCTCGATGCCGAGACCGTAGGACGCGCCCGGAAAATCGGGGTTGTCGACGGTCGTCTTCAGCTCCGCCAACTGCCGTGGCGGCAACAACCTCCCGCGGATCAGGGCCGCGTAGAACCGGTTCAGATCGTCCGCGTCGGAGATCATGTCGCCGTTGCCCCAGGCCTGGGATCCGTTCGTCTCGGTGACGTCGTCGACGCGATCCGGCTGTGCCGCGAAAAGCTTTGCATAACCGCGGCTGCTCGGCCGGGGCAGCCGGACCCGGTTGCCGGGGTTGGACGTCGCCCCGAGCCCGAGGGGTTCGATGATGCGATCGTGCACCTCGTCCTCGTACCGCCTGCCGGCGACGCGCTCCACGATCAGCGCGGCCAGGACGTCGTTGGTGTTGGAGAACGAGTGCCGGACACCGGGCCCGAACGGCGCCTGGTGGGAGAGCGCCACCCGTACGCGCATCTCGGGGGTCAGCGTGTCGTACCGGTGCCGCAGGAAGCCGTCGCCCGCGAGATACGTGGCTCCGTACTCCGGGTCGAGGGCGTAGTCGAACAGCCCGCTGGTGTGGTTGAGCAACTGCCGTACCGTGATCGCCCGCCCGTCGTTGCCGTTGCCCCGGACGACGCCGGGCAGATGGCGCTCGACGGTGTCGTCGAGGCCCAGCCGCCCCTCCGCCTCCAGCTGGAGCAGTACGGTCGCCACGAACGTATCGGTGACGTTGCCGATCCGGAAACGATCGTCCCGGCCGCGCGGCGCACCCGTCCTCAGGTCGCCCACCCCCGACGCCGACCGCCAGACCCCCCGGCCGTCGCGCGCCTGGGCGGTGACCCCGGGAACCCCGGCCAGCACGGCGGCATCGATCGCCCGCCGCGTCTCCTGATGCCGCCCCCCGGACCGGTCCGCCTCGTCCGCCGAAGCCCGCGCGGATCCGGTGAACACGGTGGCCACCATCGCCATCACCGCCAACCCGACCACGCCGCCCCGCGCCTTCTTCCACGCCACCACGCCGTACCCCCGAATGTCGTCCGCACTCGCCCGTCGGCCGCATCCAGTGCCGCTCCCGAGCACCCGTCGGCGGCAGCGTAGATCACCCCCGAGCCGCATGGGGCTTTCCCGTGCCAAGACCACACCCGATGACGAAACGACCGGTCAACACCGCGTCGGACACCCGGAATCGCCGGCTGGAACCGCCGCCGCACCGGCCCCGTGTCCAGCCGCCGGGACACCCCGAACCCGGCCCGCGGCGGGCGACGGCGCCGGCCCGGCGCGGCAGGAGTTGCAGCGGCCGGCGGATGAGCGTCTCCTGGACATGGGGCGACAGCGCGTTTTGCGTGTTTTGGGAGAAGATCTGATGACTCATCAGGACATCACCGCAGCCGCCGAACCGGCCGTCCTCGCGCAGTACATCGCGGATCTGCCCGTGCCGGACCTGATGCCGGGCTCGATGGAGAGCGTTCGCGAGGACGAATTCGAGGGCCACCGGATCGTGGTCACAACCACGTACGAGATCACCGTGGACGACCGGCCGGTCACCGCCCACCTGATGGTGTCGAACAACGGCGAGGTGCACTGTCACGCGCTGCCGGCGTACCAATTCCTGTCCGCCGTCGACACGGTGAAGGCCCTCATCCAGTACTTCCCGGACGAATTCCCGCCCGGCGGCGGAGGCGCGCCCGAGGGAGAGGAGGGGCATGAGGGGCACGAGGGGCAGGACCATGAGCACCACCACCACGAGCACGGCCACGGGTTGGAGCACCCGGGAGGTGGCTGAGATGGCGATCGTCCGCAGAAACGTCATCACCGACCTGTCCGCCCGCGACGCGTACATCCGCGGCGTCAACCTCCTCAAACAGGAGAACACGACGCTGCAGACGACCGCGTTCGGGATCCCCGGCCCCGCCACGCCGGTCCGTACATACGACCTCTTCGTGATCTGGCACCACCGGGCCATGACCACGCCCGTGCCGCCGACCGGGAACTGGATGGTCCGCAACGGCGCCCATCGCGGGCCGGTGTTCCTGCCGTGGCACCGCGTCATGCTGGCCTACCTGGAGGCCAACCTGCAGCGGGTCCTGAACGACCCCGGCTTCGCCCTCCCGTACTGGGACTGGTCCATCGACGGCTCACTGCCCAGCCCGGCGAACCAGCCGATCTGGACGGAGCAGTGGATGGGCGGTCCGGGTAGTCCGATCTCCACGGGGCCGTTCGTCTTCAACGCCGCCGACCCGAAGAGTTTCCGGGTCCGCGTGGAAACCGACAGCTCCCTGCGACTGGTCCAGGCGAACCGGGGTCTGCGCCGGGGCCTGGGAGAGCTTCCCCCGCAGGGCACCGCCTCCTCGACCACCCTCCCGACCGCCCTCGACGTGGGCGCCGCCTTCAACACACTGCCCCTGCTCGGCGGCGATCCCGACCTCGCCACCTACGACTTCGCCCCCTGGGACGCGGGGTCGAAGGGATTCCGCAACCGGCTCGAAGGATTCATCGGAACCGGACTGCACAACCAGGTACACCGCTGGGTGGGCGGCGACATGGGCCCGGCCTCGTCCCCGAACGACCCCGTCTTCTACCTGCACCACTGCAACGTGGACCGGCTCTGGGAAGGCTGGATGCACCACCACGGCCGCTCCTACGCCCCACCCATGACGGCCTCCGCCGACCTCCTCGGCCACCGCATCGACGACCCGATCGTCACCCCCCTGGGCCCGAACGCCCCGGGCGGCACCCCGCGCCTGACCCTCGACTTCACCAGCAAGTACACCTACGACCTCGTCCCGTAGACCCCGACGATCCGGCGCGCTCCCTCCAGGGCAAGTTTCGCAAAAGCACCCGAACGTGACCTTGCCAATCCCACCACCGTTGTGACTTGCACCGCCCCTACGGAGTCGCGGTGGACGGCGCGGACGACCTGTACATCGCCGACGCCGAGAACCACCGGGTCCGCAAGGTCACGGCCGACGGGACGATCGGCACGGGCACCGCGGGCTTCGCCGGGGACGGCGGCCCGGCCGCCAAGGCGCAGTTGAACAGTCCGTACGGGCTCGCCGTGGACTGCGTCGACACCCTCTACTTCGCCGACCACCTCAACAACCGGGTGCGGCGGATCGCATCGACGATGCTGGCCGGGCTGCCCGAGTCGGGCACGGTGGTCTCCTGGGCCAACGTCCGCAGCGCCCTGCGGATGGCGGTCCTGCGCGAGTCCACCAAGGACGGGGCCGAGATCCGCCAGTCGCTCGCCACCACCAGGGACAACCAGCGGTGGCGGCTGGTCCCGGTGGGCCGGGACGACGGCGACATCCTGTACATGATCGAAAACGTGCGCAGCGGCAAGGTGTTGGAGGTCGTCGGAGCGCAGGAGACCGCCGGGGTGCCGGCCGCGCAACGCGCCTACGAGGGAGGCGACGCACACCACCAGCAGTGGCGGCTGGTCCCGGTGGGCGCGGTGACCGACAGCCCGCGCGTGTACGAGATCGCGAACCGGAAGAGCGGTCTGCTCCTGCGCGTCGACACCAACGCCCGCGCGGCGATCAGGCAGCACGCTGCGGAGGGCGACCACCGGGGCCGGCAGTGGCAGTTGCTCCCCGTGTGACACGCGTGCGATGCGGCGCACGAGGGGGCGGGGGCGAGGTCGCCCCCTCGGAACCACCGTGCGCTACTGGGAAGCCGACGGATCCTCGGCCGTCGGCTTGGCCGCCTTGGGTGCCTCCGGGGCCTTGGGGGGCTTGGTGAAATCGCTCTTCTTCGGCTTGGTCTCCAGGTCCTCGTCCTTTTGCAGGCCGCTGTGCTCCGTCACCGTCGCACTCGACTCCCGCATGCCGGCGGACGCCGCCGACGACACCGAGCCGGGATCCGCGGCGTACCGGGCCTGGGTGCCCGCCGACGCCTGGGTGGTTCGGATGAAGGAGCCGAGGAAGCCCAGCACGACCCGCGCCTCGGGCGACTGCTCCTGCACGACCTGCGCCCGGGTGGAGGCCCCGTGGATCGCGCCGGCGAACTGAAGCTGGAGATCGTCAACGCCGCCACGGGGCAGACCCTCGGCACCAGGGCCGCCCCGAGCACGGATGTGGCGCTCGTCGTCCGGGACTTCCCCGACGACGGCCCGAGCCCGGAGCAGTGGCACCTCACCCCCGTGCCGGCCGCGCCCGGCGGAGCGCCGGACGACCACGTATACGTGATCCGCAACGCGGTCGGCGGCAAGGTGCTCGACACCTCCGCCGTCGCGGAACGCGGTGTCCGCCAGGGCAACGCCGCCGCCGGCAAGAAGAGTCAGCAGTGGCATGTCGTCGCCGTCGAGGGCGAAGCGGGCCGGTACTTCATCGAGGACGCGAGCGATGGTGCCGTCCTGGATCTCGCCGAGCCCGGTGCGGACGACACCCGGATCGTGCTGCGCGAGTACGACGACGGCGCAAAGAGTCAGCGGTGGCGCTTCGTCCCGGCCGAGCCCGAGCGCACCGCCGACCTCGTGCTGCGCTGGGCACCGCTGGACCACTGGAACAGCCGCCGGTCCTGGCGATTGAACCGGGCGCCCGCGCTGCGGCCGGTGCCCGACGCGGCGCCCTCCTTCAGCGATGTGCTCCGGGTCCTCGACCGGTTCGGGAGCGACCAGGGCGCGGGCGGGTGGAAGAGCGCCGGGGCCGTCCCCTTGCCAGGCGGGCAGGCGGGCCGGTGGGCCGGGATCGGGGCGCGGTTCCTCGCGGACACCACGGGAGCGGGGCCGGTGGACATCGTCGGACTCGACCCCGCGAAGGGGGCCCTGACCTCGACCGCCCGAGGCGACGGCACGTTCGATGACGAGCGTGTCCTGCACCCTTCCGCGCCCGCGCCGAAACCCGCCGACCTGTGGACCCTCGCGGACACGACGGGCGACGGCAGGCCCGACATCGTCGTGCTCGCCGCCGACGGCGTCCGGCTGTCCGCGCGGGACGAGGGCGGGACGTTCGCGCCGACGGGCACCCAACCGGTGCTCAAGGCGTTCGGGCACGGCGCACAGGCCGGCGGTTGGCGGGCCGACCGGCATCCCCGGTTTCTGGTCGACACCACCGGCGACGGCAGGCTCGACCTCGTGGGCTGCCACGACGACGGCGTGTGGCTCTCGCTCCAGGACGAGGAGGGCACGTTCGCGCCGCTCGCCGACGAACCGGTGCTCCGGGCGTTCGGCGCCGGCGAGGACGCGGGGGGTTGGCTCCTCGACCGGCATCCCCGGTTTCTGGTCGACACCACCGGCGACGGCAGGCTCGACCTCGTCGGCTGCCACGACGACGGGGTGTGGCTCTCGCTGCGGGACGAGGAGGGCGCCTTTGCCGAACCCCTGTACATCCTGGACGACTTCGGCGTCGAACAGGGGTGGGGCTCGGTCGACGAGCACCCCCGATTCCTGCTCGGGATCGTCGGCGACGGAGCACCGGACATCGTCGGCTTCGGCCCGGAGGGCGTCGCCGTCGCCCGCGGGCGCGGCGACGGCACCTTCGAGCCCGCGAAACTCGTCCTGAACGACTTCGGACACGCCCAGGGATGGACGGGCAGGAAGCACCTCCGCCTCCTCGCCGACGTCACCGGCGACGGCAACCCGGACATCGTCGGCTTCGGCGACGAAGGCGTCTGGGTGGCGCACAATCTCGGCGACGGCCGGTTCGAACAGGCCCGCCTGGTGTGCCGCGGGTTCGGCTACGCCGACGACGCGGGCGCCTGGCGCGTCGACCGCCATCCCCGCTTCCTCGCCGACGTCACCGGCGACGGCAGGCTCGACCTCGTCGGGTTCGGTGGCCCGGGAGTACACGTGGCCCGAAACCTCTTCCGCCGCTTCAGGACCCGCTGACCTCGGCCGCGACGCCGGCGCCCGACCTCACACGGCGCCGGCGTAGCCGCAGTGGTAATCGGAGTTGGTCGCGATGTTCCAGTCGATGACACACACCGCCGCCTTGTAGCCCTTGTCGTCCCAGTGCCAGCCGGTGTTGGTCTGTCCGTTCGTGACGCTCCAGTGGTTGGACGCGTCCGACCAGACACCGTCGTGCTTGCGCTGAAGGATCATGGTGCACTTGCCGCCGTTCCACGAGTGCACCAGCCCCTGCGCGTACCACGCACCGTTGGTCTTTTGGGTGTTGATCCAGGCCTTGCAGTTGTTGCCGTACCAGGTAACGGTGCTCGGTTCGTACACGACCGACTGTGCGGCGGCCTGAGCCGGCGTCCCGCCGCCCATGACCAGCAGCCCGGCCGCAACGGCCACCGACGCCCACACGATGCGCTTTTTCGCCATGAGAATTCCCCGTTCTCGCAAGAGTCGGACGGTCGGGTACCCGGGGTCCGAGTCGGATCCGTTCCGGGTCCCTGAGCCGAAGCTAGACCCGGCCACCTCCCCGATCGTCGAACGCAGGGTGGAACCTGCCCTCAACTTTGGCGGTAGCCCGGCGGTCCGGCGGCGCCCGCCCGGGCCGCGGGGGTGCTCGGCGCGTACCGGCCCGAAGGGTTCGTGGGGCGTAGGGGCATTGCGGTCGGGTGGGGTGGGCAGGCACTGGGGATCGAGGGTGTCGGCGAGGTGGGAGGCCGGGGACGATGGCCGAGTTGTTGCTCGGTCCCGTGTTGCGGCACGTGGACCGCACGAGTGCCACGGTGTGGGTGGAGACCGACTCGCCCTGTGTGGTGACCGTGACGTGTGAGGACGGCGTGGCCAGTGCGGCCACGTGGACGGTGTTCGGCCACCACTACGTGCTGGTGGTGGTCGAGGGCCTGACGCCGGGGCGATCGCGGGAATACCGGGTGCTGCTGGACGAGCGGATGTGCTGGCCGGACGAGCGCTCGAATTATCCGCCGAGTGTGCTGCGTACCCCCTCGGCCGACGACGAGGAGCGGGACCTGAACCTCGTGTTCGGGTCCTGCCGCTGGTCGAGCCCGCCCAGCACCGAGGCGGGCGAGGAGCGCCGGCTCGACCCGGACGCGCTGGACACGCTCGCCCGCCGGCTGATGCGCTCGCCCGACGAACCGCTGCCGGACGCGCTGCTGTTGCTCGGCGATCAGGTGTACGCGGACGAGACCTCGCGCGCGATGCAGAACCGGCTGGCCCGGCGGCGCGACCTGAGCGAACCCCCGGGCGGCCAGATCGCCGACTTCGAGGAGTACACGCTGCTCTATCACGAGTCGTGGTCCGACCCGCAGATCCGCTGGCTGCTGTCGACCGTGCCCAGCGCGATGATCTTCGACGACCACGACGTGATCGACGACTGGAACACCTCGCACGCGTGGCGCGCCGACATGGCCGCGACCGACTGGTGGTCCGAGCGGATCGCGGGCGCGCTCGCGTCGTACTGGATCTACCAGCACGTCGGCAACCTCGACCCGGCCGCGCTGGCGCGCAACGAGGTGCTCGCCGCGGTCCGCGCGGCGCCGCAGGGCGAGGATGTGGGGCCGCTGCTGCACGAGTTCGCGCTGGGCGCCGACGCGGAGGCCGACGGCAAGACGACCACACGCTGGAGCTTCCGGCGCGATTTCGGCCGGACCCGGCTGCTGATGATCGACTCGCGCGCCGGCCGGGTGCTGACCACCGACCGACGGGCGATGATCGGCCCGGACGAGTTGGCCTGGATCACCGAGCAGGCGGACGAGGGCGGATACGACCACCTGCTCATCGGCACGTCGCTGCCGTGGCTGCTGCCGCCGGGCATCCACGACCTGGAGTCGTGGAACGAGGCGCTGTGCGCGGGCGCCCGCGGGCCCCGCCTCGCGCGCTGGAGCGAGCGGTTGCGGCGGGCGGGTGACCTGGAGCACTGGGCGGCGTTTCGCGAATCCTTCGATGCGCTGTCCGCGCTGATCGGGCGGATCGCGCTGCACGGACCTCGGGCGGGCGGGCCGGCGCCGGCCACGGTGTGCGTGTTGTCGGGGGACGTGCACCACGTGTACGCGGCGGAGGCGCACTGGCTCGGCCCGGGAGAGGGGCCGCGGGCGGGCGACGCCGCCGGTGGCGCGGCCCGGGTCTACCAGCTGACCTGCTCGCCCGTGCACAACTCGGTCCCGCCGGCGATCCGGATCGGCTTCCGGTTCGGGTGGGGACGTACGGCGACCCGCATCGGGCGCGCCCTGGCCGCCCACGCGCGGTTGACGCCGCTGCCGGTCGAGTGGACGAAGCTGGGCGGACCGTGGTTCGGCAACCACCTGATGACGCTCACCCTGCGCGGGCGGCGCGCCACGCTGTCCCTGGACCGGGCCGAGAATGGCCGACGCCACCGCGCCGCCCGGCTGCGCCGCATCGGCCGCGCGGTACTGCGCGGGGACTGACCGGGCGGGACCCGCTCGCTCAGGTACTACCGGTCAGCAAGCGGCATGGCCGGCGGCGCGATGCGGCTCAGGGCCCGATTCGGCCCACGCGTGCCGCCCGGCCGCGTGGTGATCATGCCGAGTTCGCCGGCTCGTACACTGACGAGCGTGGAGGATCGTACGGCCGCCGGGACCGGTGCACGACCGACGGCCGCCCTGTGGCCGTACGTCGACTCGTACGTCGGTTTCGACCTCCGCGGGTTCCCGGAGGGAGTGCACTGCGGCCCGCCGGGACGTGTGCTCACCACGGTGATCAGCCTGTCGGACCCCTTGGAAGTGGCGACGGGCGTCGACGACGGGTCGCCGATCACCCGATACGACAGCGTGGCCTGCGGACTGCGGAGCCGATCCGTCGCGATCCATCACGACGGACGGCAGCAGGGTGTACAGATCGCGCTGACACCGCTCGGCGCCCGGGCCGTCTACGGCATGCCCGCCGCCGGGCTCGCCCACCACCTCGTCCCCCTCGACGACCTTCTCGGATCGCTCGGCATCGAAATGGTCGAGCGACTCCGAACGGCGACGACATGGGCGGCGCGGTTCACCGCGCTGGACGAACTGCTCCTTCGAGCCGTCGAACGCGGCGCCGGCGCCGGCGGCGACCGGGTGCGCCGGGCGCGCCCCGAGGTGGCCGAGGCATGGCGCCGGCTCGTCGGCACCCGGGGCCGGGTCCAGGTCGGGGCGGTCGCCGCGGAACTCGGCTGGAGCCGTCGCCACCTCACCGACCGGTTTCGCGACGAACTGGGGCTGTCGCCGAAGACCTTCGCCCGAGTCCTGCGCTTCGAGCACGCGCACGCACTGGCCACGGCGCGAGCCCCGCTCCCGTGGGCCGACGTGGCGACCGCGTCCGGCTACGCGGACCAGGCCCATCTCGTCCGGGACTGGAACGAGTTCACGGGCCGATCGCCGACGACCTGGCGTCGCGGGGAAGTCCTCCTCGCGACCGGATAGCCGCCGCCCGCCCGCGCTGCTGTTCCCTTTCGTTCAAGACCACCCGGTCGCCGACGCGGCACGATCGTCGGCATGAGACTCCTCAACGACGAACACGACGCCGTCGACCTGCGGACCACCCCCGTGCACCTCGGGCTGGGATCACGCGCCAAGCCCGTCGAGGGCTTCGCCTGGAGCCCGGAGGTGCTCCAGGCATACGGCGCCGCGGTCGCGGCGGACGGCGCCGAAGGCCGGATGGTGATGATCTTCGACGGCGACGGCCCCGGCGACCACTGGGAGCGCCACCCCGCCGGCGACGAACTGGTCGTCTGCCTGAGCGGCGCGGTGACGGTCCACCGCGACACGGACGGGGTACGCGAGCGCGTGCAGCTGCGGCCGGGTGAGGCCACCATCAACCCGGCCGGCGCCTGGCACGTCGTCGACATGGCCGGGCCGACGTCCATCCTGACCATCACCGCCGGCCTCGATACCGACCACCACCCTCGAACCGACACCCACCCGGGCGAACACACCGGCACACCCGACCCGGAAACGCCGTGACGACACGCGTCGCGTGCCTCGGCGACAGCCTCGTCGCCGAGGTCATCGACACCGCCCTACCCACCCGAAGCCCATAACCGCCTCCGGGCCCGCAGCCGGCCGGCACGGCGGACTTCGGCGCGAGGAGGCGTTGCCCTCCAGCGGGCCGGGACGGATCACCGCCGTCCGGTTGGGCACCGACACTGCCTGCGTCGGTGTCGGTGGCGTTGGCCTCGTTGTCCTGACATCGGGTCGGCCGGCGCCGTAGCCTGACGTCACGTTCAGCGGCCGGCCGAGAGGAATCATGTGACCACCGAACAGCGGTCGACGCCGGACGAGGAGCTCGGCGCGGACGTGGCCCCGGGGATCCCCGCCGTGATCCGTCTGCGCGAGGTTCCGGCGGCGGCCGAGGCCCGCGAGCAGCTCCTCCAGGCCATCGCCGCGGAAGCCCGGGCCGTCACCGAGCGACACGCCGGTCAGGCATCCGGTGCGTTGGTGGAACTGGCCCGCGCCTACGCCCTGGTGACCTCGGGCACCACGGCGCCACCCACGCTCCTCGGCGATCCCGAGAACACGGGTGTGCAGGTGCGCGCGGGTGGACACCAAGTCGGCCTCTGCCTCGAACTGGAGCCGTAACCCCGGGCGCACCCTCCACCGCGACTGGCCCACCTCATGCGGAAGCGGCCCCATGCCTCGACGGCCCCGCCGTCTTGGGGTCGACCGATCTCGGCCTCGGGTACGCGGCCTGCCGCGCGGGTGTCGTCGGGTCCGTCAGCGTGTGTGTCCGGTCGCGTCGTCGCGGGTTCCGGGAGCGCCGTGGAGGGCGGTGATGCGCGTGGCGGTGCCGGCCAGGCAGTCCGCGATGTTGCGCAGGTGCGATCTGCTGTACGAGTCGGTCGACCAGCCGAGGTCGTCCATGCCCTTGACGGCCAGGAGAAGCTGCTCCGCCGCCGTGGCCAGCCGCTTCGCCAGGGCGGCCATGTCCCCCGGGTCTCGTTTCATCGCCTGCCTCCTGTCGTCGAATGGGCCCTCGGCCCCGGTGGGGTCCCGGTCGCGGGCTCCGCCGCGATCCGGGTGGGGGGTTGCCGCTCGTGACGAGGACTCCGGGGTCCTCGGGGGAATCGAGCCCGGCGGTTTCGGTGGCGGCGTCGATCCGCGCCGGGCGTCCTCAGGGGGTCAGGGGCTCTCGGGCGGCCGGGTCTCGTTGGCGTCGCGCAGTTCGGCGTTCAGGCGCAGGGCCTCCTCGAGTTGGTCCTCGAGGATGACGATGCGGCAGGCGGCGTCGATGGCGGTGCCCTGGTCGACGAGTTCGCGGGCGCGTTGGGCGATGCGCAGTTGGTAGCGGGAGTAGCGGCGGTGGCCGCCCTCGGAGCGCAGGGGGGTGATCAGACCGTAGTCGCCGATCGCGCGCAGGAAGCCCTGCGAGGCGCCGATCAGTTCGGCCGCGCGGCCCATGGTGTAGGCGGGGTAGTCGTCGTCGTCGAGCCTGTCGGTGCTGGTCGGGGTCGAGCCGGGTTCGGGTGCCATCGGCGCCTCTCTGGAGTTCACGTCCGTGGGAGCTGTTCGGGAAACGCGTCGAGGGGCCCTGGTGCCGTACGGCACCAGGGCCCCGAAAGAAATCCACACCATCCACCGACACCGAGGTGCCGGCCTATCCGTTCCGCACGCTTCCCAACGGGTGGGGGTGCGGGGATCGCAATTGCGTGACCGCGGACGACCTTTCGTATCGGCGTCTCCACGGATCCCACTCGGCCGAAGTCTCACCGTGCCGAGCGGGCGATCCGGATGGCGTTCGCTCCTTCCTCTCCTGTCCTGCGTTGTGCAACGTATTGCCGCCTGTTGCCGGGTACTGCCGGGTACCGCCTGTCCTGCGCGGCGACCCCGTGGGCCGCCTTCGGTTTCTCCTCGGCCCGACAGCCAGTCTCCGGAACCCCTGTCGAACAACGAACGGCCCCGGGACTCTGCTGTCGAACCCTCAACAACGCGCGCCGGTTCGTCTCCGTCGCGCCTCACTGATTCGCTTGGTTACGACAGAAAACATAGCCATCGACTCCTCCGATGTCTACTCCATGCACGACAGATTTTCCGGCACCATCGGATGTGGAAACCCCTCGCTCACGGAAACCCTCGCTCACGGTTGCTCTCCTGCCGGTCCGGTAATCCCGTCGGCGGGCGACTCGTCGTTCCCTTCGCGCTGGAAAGGCCGCCGGCTGCTCCGGCCGATGCGCTCGACGTGTACGCCTGCCGCCTCGGGTCGGCCGCCCGGGGGCGGGCACGTGACGTCGGCGATCGGGGCGGCGGGGCCGTCGTCGCCCGACGTCCGGTGGCGGTACGCCCGCGCGCGAATGCCCAGGGCCGGGGGAGCGCGTGATCCGGACCGCGAGGCGCCGCGGATCGGCGACGTGGTCGCGGGCCGGGCGCCCGCGCGCCCGTCCGGGAGGTCCCGCAGGTTTCGCGTGGCAACGGCGGCGAGGCCAGGGACCGTCGGGGCCGTCGTCCGGCCCCCGGGAGTCGACTTCGCAGGGAGGAACGCGGCCCCAACACCCAGGAAGAGAGCGCCCGGGGACGCCACACCCCACGGCTTGCTCATCTTTTCTCTTCGGGAACGCATAGAGGGGCCCCGGTGCCGTACGGCACCAGGGCCCCGAAGGAACTGCTACACCACCTGCCGGCCGTGATACTGCGCCGGCTTCATGTTTCCGCGGGCCCGACCGAACTGCCGTCGGGGGCGCGGGGATCGCGGTTGCTCGACCGGAGACCACCTCACTATCGATGTCCTGCGGTACCCGGGCCCAAGACTTCCGCCCGGGCGATCCCGATGGTGCTCGGCTCCTCCGTTCTTCCCTCGAATATCGACTGCTTGACCTGCTCTACTGCGTACTACCGGTGATGCGAACCTTCGGTGGCCTCTCGCAGCGCCACCCTTCGACAGCCAGCCCCGTCGCCCGTCCTGCGTCCTGCCTTGGCTTGGAACCCCACTGCCGAACCTCCCGGTGCGCGCGCCCGCAGCCGACGCCTTCACCGAGGTACTGCTCAACCTCCACTGCCGGATGCTGCGACTTGCACTTACCGGTACTGCCACTGCGTTGACCACTGCACTGCCTGCGGCGGCCCCTGATACTGCGGGCCACCCGGTCCGGCCGTCAGTCCCGTCGCCCTGTCATTCACAAACCGTGGCTTCGGAACTCCACCGCCGAACCGTCCTGCACACTGCGAAAACCTGTACTACTGCCCGGCAGTTCGTTCCCTCCGGGCCCTTCGGTCTCTCTGGGCTACGAGAGAAACCATAGCCACGCCATCACGTGATGTCTACTCCAGACACGATAGATTTTGCGCTGCCCCAAGAACAGGCAATCTGCTCCACGCCAGAGCGCCCAAGGCAACCCGGGCCTCCGTCCATCCCCCTCTCGCCCCTCGGCGTGAAACGCCCCAAAGCCACCTTGGTTCAACCAGGTCCGTCCTGTGATGGACCGGGATCGGCTCGACCTGCCCCTCCCGGGCGTCCGTTGTCATACCGGACGCCCGGCCGTCCGCGTGCGGTACCGGACAGCTTCG
The DNA here is from genome assembly GCF_051903075.1 of Embleya australiensis. Classification (NCBI taxonomy): domain Bacteria; kingdom Bacillati; phylum Actinomycetota; class Actinomycetes; order Kitasatosporales; family Streptomycetaceae; genus Embleya; species Embleya australiensis. The sequence goes on along the minus strand of NZ_CP182422.1, from coordinate 997,795 downwards.
TGGAGCCGGCCGGCCCGGCCGGTGGAGATGGGCTGCGACTGGCGATCCCGCGCTACGTACGAGGGTTCCACGCAGCCAGGCCGCGTAGGGTCGAGGCCCGACGAGGCCCGATCGGGGTGATTCCTCAAGGCTCGGTGACAGTGGCTCCAATCTCGTGTGCGCGGGGACCGAGTGAAGACGAGATCGGCGCCGGAAGTGGTCGTGTTGACCGAGACGATCGAGTCAGTAGTTCGTCGGCGCTGGTTGGGGGGCATCGGTTGGTCGAGCGCGTGCGTAGGCGGTGTCCCCGATCGTGATGACCGGGCGGGTGTCGTCGGGGTGTGCCGGTACGACACACGTCGAGATCCAGGATCCCTTTGCGGGCACCGGGAGTTGGAGCTCGCGGGCGATGTCGGGATGCTTCTTCTGGTGGCCCAGGATGATGATGCCGTCGTTGCGGAGGTGTCGGCGTGCGTCGCGGACACGTTTGGCCGGGTCGGTTTGGTGGGCGACGGTGGCCATCGGTTCGCGGGGGATGATGCGGTCGCGCACGTGCCGGAAGAGTTCGTTGACGCGTTTTTGGCCGGAGAGGTGATCGGCCAGGATCAGGTCGCGGGTGTGGGCCGGCAGGTGCAGGAGGAAGTTCTCCGGGAGGTCACCGGAGCGTATGAGCCAGTGGATTGAGCGGCGGCCGGCGGGGGACAGGCGGTACTTGCGCTCTGGTGGCCCTGGCAGGACCGCGTGCTCGGTGACGTGCAGAAGGCCGACGGAGAATCGTGAGTGCTCGTCGTCGGCGGTGAGCAGGAGGCCCACATGGCCCATGGCTTCCTGGGGGAGGGTCCAGGCGCCGGTGAACGAGAAGCGCGGATGGACGTGGTGCCCGTCGACGACGTAGTGGAGGGTCCCTGCGGAGAAGCCGTATGCGACGCGGCAGATGATGCCGACCTTGGCGGCGAGGTAGGTCTTCTCGGGCTCTTCCAGCGTGTTCACCTCGTAGCGGCCGGTGCGTTGGCCGTCGAGCACCTCGTCCAAGGACTGACGAAGGGCTTCGCCGAAGCGGGTGAGCTTGGGGTCGTGCTGCCGGAACCAGGCCGCCACCGAGTGAACCGGGTCCACCGGTTCCGGGTGCGTCAAGGCGCATCCATGCGAGTGTCCGTCGCCGCGAGCGATTCGCCGGTGGTTCGTCTCAGCCAAACCGGGGCGCAAGCTGACCGGTGCCATCGACCTCGGCGAGGAGAACCTGCCGTTCTACGATCGCCCGGCCGAGGGCATGGTCGTCACCACGGAGCAGAGCTGGTCGGCCCAGGGCGTCACGCTCGGCCGGCTGCTGCACAGCCTCGCGCTCGCGCCCGGCGAGAGCACCAAGGTCGCGGTCGTGGACTGGCAGCGCAGCACCAAGGCCACCGGCACCGAGACGGCCGCCGAGAACGAGGCCCTCGCCGGCACCACCGACCAGAACCGCTCGATCAGCGAGGTCGCGAACGCGATCGCCATCGAGGAGCAGCACGGCTCGTCCCAGGCGTTCCAGCACGGCAATTCCTCCGGCTCCGGCGGCAGCATCGGAGTTTCGCTCTTCGGGATGGGCGGTGGCGGCAACTGGGGTAAGTCGTCGAACACGGGCTTCGCGACGGCGGTGTCGCGCTCCACCGGTGTGAAGTCGGTGGCGACCGACGCGACGCAGCGCATCAGCGCGCGGACCCAGCAACTGGCGACCGCGGCCCGCAGCCGGAACATGACGGTCGTGCGCGAGACGACGCAGACGGAGAAGGACCAGGTCGTCACCCGGGTCGTCACCAACTACAACCACATGCACGCGATGTCGGTGCAGTACTACGAGGTCGTTCAGGTCTACAACGTGACGACCAAGCCGACGAAGCTGGAACGTTGTCTGTTCATCCCGCTGCAGGAGCTCACCTTGCCCAGGAGGCATTGAAGACCGCCACCGAACACCTGCAGAAGATGGCCCAGATCGCCCTCGACGCCGCCGCCGAGGCGGCGCCACTCGTCACCGGAGGCGGCGGCAACCTGAGCGCCCTCGGCGGCATGCTGAACCAGGGCGGCAAGGCCGACGCGCCGTCGTCCAACGGCGGGTCCCCGGCCAAGCCCTGATCACCGCCACCAAGCGGGCCCGGACCACCACCCGGGCCCGCTCGCGCGGCAGGCCCCGACACCTGTACGCCGATCGCGGCGGCCACGTCGCCGTCCCGCTCCCCGGTCGGCGGCGGCCAGGCGTACAGGGCGATCGTGTGTCACGAGGGATCACCACCTTGGTACTGTGTGTGACAGTTGCCGTACGGGCTGTGACGCGGACGAGGGTGGAATCGGCATGACGGATCGCTTCACCGCACAGCTGACCGAGATTCCGGAGACCGCCCTGTGGGCCCTCTATCACCGTGCCACCGAGGCCCAGCGCGCGGACGCCGTCCTGGCGGATCCGCTCGCGGTCGAGTTGGTGCGCTCCATCGACTATCCCTGGCAGGAGCGGTTCGGGGTGGCCTCGCCCTGGCTTGCACAGACCGTGGCGCTGCGCGCTCGTTGCTACGACGCGGCCGTGCGGGAGTTCCTGGACCGGCATCCGAACGGCACTGTGGTCGCGCTCGGCGAGGGTTTGGAAACGCAGTTCTGGCGGGTGGACAACGGCCATATGCGCTGGATCACTGTCGACCTCGCGGAGCCGACGGCCCTGCGCGACAAGTTCCTCCCGTCCGCCGAGCGGCAGCGCACCGTGGTCTGCGACGTCCGGGACCCTCGTTGGCTGGACGAAGCAGCCGGCTCCTCCGAGGTGATGATCACCGCGCAGGCGTTGCTGATGTACCTGCGGCCTGCCGAGGTACGGGAGTTGCTGGCGGCCTGTGCGGCGCGCTTTCCCGGAGGAAGCATGGTCTTCGATGCCGTGCCTCGTTGGGTCCGGGATCGCGCCAGGTCCGGACAGCGCGCTCCGGGCAGCCGCTTGAAGCCGCCCATGTACTGGGCGATGGACTCGGGCGAGCACGAGAAGTTGCGCACGGCGCACCCCGGTATCAGCGAGGTTCGTGACCTGCCGATGCCACCCGGGCGCGGTTTCGTGTTTCGGCATGTCGTGCCGCGCGCGGGCCGGTTGCCGCTGGTGCGTCGGATGCGCCCGCCGATCGTCCTGCTGCGGTTCGGGTCGTCCTGACCCGAGCAGCCCCGGATCGCATCGCATCGCATCGGATCGGGAATGCTGCGCGGCCGGTGAGTAGTAAAGAACGAAAGGGGATCGCGGTGCCAGAAGAGCCGACTCCAGTCCTTGACAAGGAAACGATCGATTTCGACGCCGTCTACCGAGGTGGGCCGCTCGCGCCGGATGGGGAGGTGGCCTTCCCCGTCATCCCTTGGGACCTGGGCGAACCGCAGCCGACGGTCGTCGAGTTGGTTCGGGAGGCCGAGTTCCGGGACGAGGTTCTGGATGCCGGCTGCGGGCTGGGGGACAACGCGATCATGCTTGCGGGTCGCGGCCTCCGGGTGACGGGGATCGACTGTTCGCCCACCGCACTCGAGAGTGCCCGCAAACGCGCCGTCGCCGCCGGGGTCCGGGTCGACTTCGTACAAGCCGACGCCACCAGCCTCACCGGACTGGAGGGGCGGCGCTTCGCCACCGTGCTGGACAGCGCGCTGTACCACTGCCTCGGCGACGACGACAGACACCGGTACGTCGCGGAGCTGCACCGGGTCACCGAGCCGGAGGCACACCTGCATCTGGTGTGCTGGGCAGAGGGGTCGTCCCCCGCCGCCCGGCATCCCATGGGAGTGAGCGAATCCAATTTGCGCACCACCGTCGGCGTCTTGTGGGACATCAGGGAGATCCGTCCCACGACCCTGTCCACGGGCCTTGTCCGGGACTCCCTCACCGATCAGCAGATCGACCGGTTCAGGCAGTTGGGCGCGACGATCGACAGGGATCGGGCACCCGTCGACAACAAGGGCAGGGTCAACGGGCCGGCCTGGTACCTACACGCGGTTCGCCGCTGAGCCTCCTGCGCTTGTCGACCCGGCCGGCACCGAGGGGTGGATCTCACCGGTCGGCCGGGTCGGGCGCATGGAAGTAGTCGGCGTAGGAGCACATGAGTTCCGGAACCCGTGCGGGAAGGCCGGGCAACCGGGCCGCCGCGTCGGCGAGATGGGCGAATGTACGGCTGATCGACCGCAGCGCCACATCCGGCCTGGCGATGAACTCCGGCTGCGCCTCCAGTTCGAAGGAAGGGCCCGCGGTACGCCCCGGTCGGCCGGATGGAAGCGTCACCAAGTGCTCGGCGAGTGGCCTCATCATCCCCGCCATGACGTCGATCGCCGCGTTCATGAGCGGCGAGCGGCGCAGGCCGGCGTCCGGCGTACCGCTGAAGTGCTGAAGCATGAGCTGGTTCATCAGGAAGTAGCAGCGGTTGAACACCACCAGTGCGGCGCGCGCCTCCGGGGCGGTCACCTGCTGTCGTGCCGGGTTCCCGGCGTGCAGCGAGGGGTTGCGGAGCACCGGGTAGGCGGGGCTCCAGGGTGGTCGCCGTCGGCCGCCGTCGTGCGGGTGGCCGGGTTTTTGGTGCTCTGCCATGAGCAGGTCCGAGATCCGGGTGAAGGTCGCGAAGTGTGACTCCTCGTCGTGCCGGACGCCGTCGAGGACGTTGCCCTCGCCGTGTTCGGTGACGAAGTCGAGGGCGAACAGCGCGCTCGCGACATCGTCGACCTCCAACTGGTAGTCGGGGTGGGCCGCGTTGACCGACGCGCGCATGAACAGGTGGTGTTCGCCGCCGCCGCGTCCCCGTTCGACGAGGAAGAGGTCCGGCACGGTCTTGATGCCCTCGCGGATCGCCTCGTACAGATCGCTGAGCGACTCGTAGGAGTACGACGGTCCTTCGTCGCGATGCGGCAGCCGGTCCTCCGCGAGGTCCCGGCCGGAGCCGTGCGGCCGTTCGAGGGCGATGAACCGCTGCACGCTGCCCAGTCCGAACCCTTCCAGGCACAGGTCCAGGGGTAGGCGCAGCCGGCTGTTGACGGTCCCGAAGTCGATCCGCGGCAAGTGGAAGGCCAGGCCCATGGCGGTGATGATGTTGTTGATCACCAGGAAGTGCATCATCTCCTCCCGGGCGACGTTCATCAAACCGCCTCGCACGCCGTTGTCGAGGGTCTCCGCGCCCTTCCCGCACGCGAGGCGGAGTTGCTCGTCGGTCCATTCCCCGCGCCGCACCAGCTCCCGACCCGCGCCGTGCAGGGGGATGGACCAGGCGGCGTACAAGTACTGCATCATGACGGCGAGTTCGACCGCCGCGGCCTCTCGGAGCGCCTCGTGGAGTCCGGCTCGCGTGGTGATGGCGCCGCTGCGAGCCCGGCGGGGAACCAGTCGAGGCGGTGGCCGCCGGCTCGCCTCCTCCTGTCGCAGGTGGGCCAGCAGGAGCCGCGCCTGCGGTCCGGTCATGTCGCGGGTGGGGGGCATGTAGAACGTCTTGTCCCTGTGGCGGGGGTCGCACATCAGCCAGATGAGCCGTGCGTGCGAGGCCACTCGACATGCGTCGGACAGGCTGAAGACCTCGTCGCCCATGAACGAGTACAGGTGTTCGTAGGGTGCGAACACCTCCCGGTAGAGCACCTGGGGCGTGACCCGGTCCCGAGGGATGTCGTCGAGGTGCCGGGTGTCGGGGAGCACACGAACGTCCACGGCGCACACGGCCGGCCAATACCCCAGGCGATCGTCGTTGTCGTACGCGCGGGCGGCGGACCCGGCCTCGGCGGGTTCGCAGGGCGGCTCGTCCCCGGTCGGCAGCACGAGCAGCCGGGTGCTGCCCGCCGACGCCCACCGCAGGGCGAGCCGTCCGCGTCCTTCGGCATCGGTCTCCAGCGTGCAGGACTCGTCCCACTTGTCGTCGCCGGCCCGGGTCCCGCCGGGACGGACGTCCACGATCCGCACGTCGCCGCACCGGCGTTCGCCGCTGCCGGCCCAGGGATCGCCGGGCAGGGCGCGTGGGTTGAAGAACTGTCTCACACGCACGCTCGCCGGCGCCGGGCGCCCGAGGTGGTAGGTGCGGACGTCCACCTCGGCGGCACCGTCGTCGCGGGAACCTCGATCCGGCGGTTCCACGAACAGGGCGGAATCGTCGATCCGCACCACGGTCTCCTCCTCGGTCAGCAGCACCGCGGGCTCGTGTCCAGGCGGCGCGCCCACCAGGACCAGCGGCTCGTCGGGACCGGCGTCCCCCACCGGGCGGGCGCTCGGATCGTGGTGCGTGGGAACCGTGACGAGGCCGCCGGTGCGGTCGGCGTCCGCGAGATAGGCGTCGCGCGGCACGGTGGCCACCAGCCGCCCCGAGTCGCGCGTGCGCAGTTGCAGGTCCCCGACATCGAGGCGCGGACCGAGTTCGTGGAGGGGTCCGGGCCCCGGGCGGGTATTCCGGGCGGTGACGGGAATGGCCGTGACGAGGTCGAAGGTGGTGTATTCCGCGGTCACTCGCACCGCGGCGTTGTGGAGCAGGGGCGCTGCGCCGCTCCGGCGCGGACGGCGGGCGCTGAGGAACCGCCCGGCCGGGCAGGTCCGTTCCTCCTCGCGATGCCACGGTGCGATGCTGCCGCGCACCTGCCACACGTCCGGCGCGTCGTGGACCGTCGGGGTGGCCATGTTGGTGAGCGCGAACCGTACGACGAGACCCGCCGCGCCCCCGTCCGTGACGCGCGTCCGGAGCAGCCGTGCGGCCTCGGAGCCCTCCGCCTCCGGAAACCAGTCCAGGCCGAGGGCGCCGTCGACGGCGAACTGGTGGACCACCGAGCGGCGGAACCGGTCGGCCAGCGGGTGGTCGCCGACGTCGAGGATGTGGTGCGAGTTCTGCCAGCGCGGGGGTTGCAAGCCGGTCACCGCGCCCATGGCCATGTAGCCGACCTCGTGCGAGCGGCCCTGTCGGCCGAAGCCGAACCGGCCGACCATCACCGTCGTGGTCCAGTTGGACGCCGGATCGACGTCGAAGACGCGGGCGCGGTTGAACGTGGTCGCCAGGTAGTCGTTGTAATGGCCCCACATGTCGACGTGTCGGCCGACCACCGGGTCGGAGGTGTCCACGTCACCCGGCGCGCGTTCCCAGCCGCTGACCCGGGCGTCCACCCAGAAGTGGCCGTTGGCGCCGAAGTTCCACCCCTTGACCGTGCCGAACCGTCCGTCCGCGGTGATCCGGCCGTCCGGTTCGTAGCGCCGGCCGAGTCCGTCGAGGTGGTCGTGGTACTCCCGGGGCGGACGGTCCAGCGGGAACGGCACCCCTTGGGAGGTCACGGCGCGGTTGCGGGAGAGGTCGTACAGCCCGCTGCGCGGCCCGGTGGGAAGGCGGGTGACCGCGGTGCCGGCGAAATGCAGACGAGGCACATCGAAGATGCTCAGGGGGACTCCCGCAGCGCTGCGTCGATGGCGGTCACCGCGCCGAGCGCGGACTCGATGGCGCCGTTGATCCAGGCCGGAGTGGACGAGCAGTGCTCTCCGGCGAAGAACAGCCGCCCCTGACGACGCGCGGCCCGCCGCATCTCCCGGGCGCGGCGGTCGGCGTCATCGCCCCAACCCCAGTGATGCGAGGTGCACCCCTTGCTCCACCGGTGGGTGCCCCAGGCAATGCCGGCCGCGCCGAGCACGGCATCGGATTCCTTCAACTCAGGGTGCAGAACGGCCAGTTCGTCGATGACGGCGCCATGCCGCGCCTCCGGAGGGAAGTGGCCGAGAAGGTTGCCGTCCTCGGCGATCGCGTACGAGGCCAGCAGGGCCGCTCCCTTGGCCGGATCGCCTTCCCGGGGTGGGTAGTACGTCTGCCGGGTACGCCCGCCCGTCGCCGATGCTCCGCCGCGGATTCCGCTCCGTTCCCAGAACGCCTCCCGGCAGTGCAGCGCGATCTTCGTCGCCGACTCGTAGGTGACGCTGTCGATCACGTTCCGCTTGTCGCGGTCCAGGCCGGTCACAGGCAGGTCGCGCAGCACGGAGAACGGCAGCGTGCACAGTGCCGCCGGATACCGTTGCATCAGGTCGAGCCGACCGTGCCGCAGCCCGAGACGGACGTGGTCGTCGCGTGCGTGCAGAGCGACCACTTCGCGCCCCCGCAGGACGGGCCCTCGGATGCGGTCGACGAGCCGGTCGGTGAGTCGGCTCATGCCGCCGGCCAAGTACATCAGCCCGGGGCCGGTCTCCAGCAGGAGGTCGTCGAGGAATCCGTGCAGCCATGGGCTGCATCCCGTGCGCAGCTCGGGGTGTGTGCGGAAGACGGCCCCGAGGTCGATCCGGTCGGCTTGCGCGCCGTGGATATGGGGCGACAGGTCGAGGTGGTCGGCGAGGCCGAGGAGCGTGGTCAGTTCGGACGCCAGGTTGTCGCGCAGCCTGGCCGGACCGATCGCCCGGATGACTGCCGCCAGCCAGGCCCCGAACAGCATGGCGGCCGGCTTGCAGGACGTCGTGGGTACGTCGCGGCGCAGATCCGCCATGAGGGCAGCCGAAGCATGCTTCACCTGCACGAACCCACGCCCGGTGATCAGGTAGTTGTTCTCGTCGCTCAACATGGTGCGGAACGGGCGCAGCGCGGACCGTAAACCGAGCTTGTCCACATAGCGCATGGTCAGTTCGTGGGTGGACGGGATGCGCATGGCGCCGAGTTCGACGTGCGGAGCGTCCGCCTCGGTACCGAACCTGTGCGTGTAGATCCGACCGCCGATGCGCTCGCTGCCTTCCAGAACCGTCACGGGGTGTCCCAGCGCCTCCAGTTCGTAGGCCGCCACCAGGCCGGCGATCCCCGCGCCGACGACCGCGATGCGACTGCTCCCGTGCGCCGCCGCCGTCGTGTCCGCTGCCGTGGACCGCATCCGGGTCAACGCGTGCACGACGGCTGCTCCGCAACGTCCTTCGGGATCATCAGCTTCCGGTCGACCGGCGGGCCGACGGTGGTGGAGCGGGCCGGGGACGCCTCGATGAGGACTTTCTGACCCGTCAGGTGGTGGACGGCGTCGAGGCGCAGTTCGGCAGCCGAGAGGAGCGCTTCGAACTCGTCCGTGGTGCGTTCCCTTCCCGGGAGTACGGACAACATGTACAGCGACATGAGCGCGGCCATCTTCGCGTCCGCATCCGCGGCGCCGCCGTCCCTGGCGAGTTCGATCAGGACGAGGCGGCTGTGCGAGGACATGGCCCGACGACAGGCGCGCAGCAGGGTGACGCACTGATCGTCGTCCCAGTCGTGCAGGATTTCCCGCAGCAAGTACACATCGCCGCCCGAGGGGACGGCGGCGAAGAAGTCGCCTGCCCGGACGTCGGTGCGTTCGGCCAACCCCGCCCGGTCCAGCCGCGTCCGGGCCTCGGTGACGGCGGCCGGACGGTCGACGAGCACGCCGCGGAGTTGCGGATGAACGCTCAGCAGACGGGCCATCAGTTCGCCGTTCCCGCCCCCGACGTCGACCAGGATTCCCGTCTCGGAGAAGTCGTGGGCGCGCTCGATGGCGTCGATCTCCAAATCGAGGTCGGCACTTTGGGAACGGTCGAACAGTTCCCGCAGACCGGGCTGCTTCTCCAGGTAGTCGAAGAACTCGGCCCCGAACCGGCTCTCGAAGGCGGGGATTCCGGTGCGTACGGTGTGCGGGATTCCGTGCCAGGCGCGGCCGGTCACCTTGTCCGCCATCAGCGCGCTCGCCCGGGCGCTTCCGGGCGCGTCGGTACTCAGGGCCGCACCGAGGCGGGCGAGTCCGAAGCGGCCGTCGGGGAGTTCCTCGAAAACGTCGAAGGCGGTCAGCGCGATCATCACCTGCCGCAGGCTCGGCTCATGGGCACCGGTGAGTTCCGCGAGTTCGGCGACCGGCCGCGGGCCGGACGTCATCAGGTCGGGAATGCCCAGCCCGGTGACACTGCACAGGGCCCGCGAGACCAGGTGGCCGTACAGCAGAGCCCGCACGGCCACCGCGCTCTCGACATCGTCGGGGCGCATCAGGGCGCCTCTCGCTGCCGGTACCGGCGCTTGGCGGCCGCGAAGAGGCCGAGCATCAAAGGGTCATTGACTCGTCCGTCCACGAACTGTGCCGAGAACTGCTTGTGGTAGGCATCGAACCAGCGCGGGCAGTCGTGCAGAAAGAGGATGTCGTGGGACGCCATGTGCCGTGCGGCGAGCAACGGGATGGGGGACCGGGACGCACGCAACACGTGGTTGCGCACCGAGCGTTCGTCGCAGTCCGGATGGAACTGGCCGATCATCAGACCGTGATCCACGGCCAGGTCCTTGAGGTCGGCGTGCGCCTTGTCCAGCGCGGACCAGTTCTCCACGGCGAGATCGGGCAGGGCCACGACGAGACATTCGAGCGACGTTCTTTGCGCGCCTGCGGCAGGCGGAGGAAAGCGTCGCAGCCGGTCCGCGAGCACGCCGCGAAGTTCGCCCGGATCATCCCCGGTGATTTGGTAGCGGAACTCGAAGCGGAGGGTGCCGGCGTTCAGAGCGGCCGGCACGAACGGGCACAGCGGGCCCGGGCGTTTGAGGTCCGGATGGGGCCGGCCGACGTCGTCCTGTAGCCAGTCGACCAGCACACGAAGGTCCGTGTCGACACGTTCGTCGTATCCGTGTGCGGGGAACACGACGGTGCCACTGCGATACCGCCCGACCGACGGCCCGTCGAACGGCTTTGTACTGGTGGGCATTTGGCTCCTCGGGTACGTCGGGTACGACGGCCGATCCGTCGTGGGACCGTGCTGCCGGCAGGGGTTGCACTCGTGGTTCGGGCATGAGGGCCGCACGGCCGAGACGCCGCCTCCTTCGCGAGGTGCCGAAGGGGCTGAGGACCGGGCGCGGACGCGTCGCGTCCCGGTCGCGCCACCACGCCGAGCAACTACACAGTAGCGGAACGTGTGGAGTGAATCGGGATAATCATGAATGAGCGATATCATGCTCACTGTAGGTGTACGATTCTGCTTTGAATGCCCTCAAGTCAGCACAAACCGACGAGGCTTGATGGGTCGGCTCGGCTCGGGTCGGGTCGGTGTGGGTCGGCTCTGCCGGCCTCGTCCGAGTCGTCATGCTTTGGACCCGGCCGCGCGACCACTTGGTCCCGGCCACACGACCATCTGGTCCCGTACTCCTCGCCGCAGAGACCGGCGGCTCGCCGAACTCGCTGTGACCCGAGCGGAGTTCACGGGGCCTGGCCCCGATCCGGAGGCACCATGCACGCCACCACCACCTGGGACCCGCAGCAGCACCTGCGTCGTTCCGGCCCACGAACCCGCCCGTTCCACGACCTGCTCGCCCACGTCCCGGAGTTGCCCACCAGCCCCGCGCGCATCGTCGACCTCGGCTGCGGAAGCGGCGGGCTGACGGCCGTGCTGGCAGAGCGTTGGCCCGACGCGCACATCACCGGACTCGACAATTCCGTCGAAGGGCTGGACGAGGCGGCGGCACACGCGGGGGAGACCGCGGGTGGCGGACACATCGACTTCGTCCATGCCGACATCGGCACCTGGTCCCCGGCCGAGCGCTTCGACCTCGTCATCTCGAACGCCGCGATCCAATGGGTACCGAACCAACCCGAGCACTTCGCCGGCTGGACACGGACACTTTCCCCGGGGGGCGTGTTCGCCTTTCAAGTCCCGGACAACGCCGCCTCACCCAGCCACGCCGTGTTCCGCGAACTGTGCACGAGCCGGCGCTGGCGCGACCGCCTCGGCGCGGTGGCGCGGCACACGTTCGAGGTCTACGACCCCGCCGAGTACGTGGACCACCTCGCCGCTCTGGGTTTCACCGTCAACGCTTGGGAGACCAGCTACGCCCACGTTCTGCAAGGCGGGGATCCGTTCCAGGGCTGGATCAACGGAACGGGCATGCGTCCGGTGCTGAACGCGCTGGCGGACGACCCCGAAGCGGTCGGCGAGTTCCTCGCCTCCTACCGTGCCCGCCTCGGCGAGGCATACCCTGTCCGACCGTACGGCACGGTCTTCACGTTCCGCCGAGTCTTCGCCGTCGCCCGGAAGGAAGCCGGCGCCTGACCATCGCGCCCGATCGGCCGGATCCGGTGAACGCCGATCGGGGGTGCGCTCCTGCGGGCACGCCGTCACTACCCACGATGACCACTACGACCTCCGACTAAAGGACCGCGATGACCTCACCGAGGCTGGCCGTCGTGAGCGGCGGCCCCGGCACCGGCAAGACCACCTTGGCCCACGCCCTCGCCCAGGAGCTCGGGTGCCCCGCGATCATCCGAGACGAGATCAAGCAGGGCCTGGTCATGTCCACCCCCGGCTACCGGAGCGGCGGCGACGACCCGCTCAACCGCCCCACGCTGGACGTGTTCTTCGGCGTACTGAAGGTGCTCCTCCAAGCCGGAGTGACGACCGTGGCCGAGGCCGCCTTCCAGGACCGACTGTGGCGCCCGAACCTGGAGCCGCTCGCGAACCTCGCCCACATCCGCGTCATCCGCTGCGTCACGCCTGCCGCGATCGCGCACGAACGCATCGTCCGGCGCGTCGAGGAGAACGCGCACCGAGCCGCGCACGGCGACCGAGACCTGCTCGACGCGATCGCGGCCGGAGAGCACTCCCTGGAGTCCTTCGTACCGATCTCGCTCGACGTTCCCACTCTCACGGTGGACACCTCCAACGGCTGTACCCCGGCCATCCCGGACATCGCCGCCTTCGTACGGGCAACCGCTCCGGACGGCTCCTCCGCGGACACGGACGGCCCGTCCGCCGCGCGAGCAGCACGATGATCGCCGGGCCGCCGACCCCACTGCACCAGGTTGCCCGGATACGGTGCCCGGTCCCTGGGGGACCGGTCGGCGGTCGCGTCGGGCGGTATACGCGTTGTCGGTCACGGCGTGGTACCGCGGGTGTCCTGTTACGACGCGTCTTGGCGTAGGCCGAGTTCGGTGGGTACGTACGCGGGGTCGGTGTGAGGGCCGTTGCGGAACGCGTGGACGGTCAGGGCGGTCGGGGAGGGGATGCCCAGGGCGCGTGCGGCGGCGACGGCTTGGGCGGGGACGGTGCCGGCGCCCCAGTGCACGATCGGTACGCCGAGGGTCCATTCCGCGATTCCGGGCGCGCACTCCTGCGGCCGCCAGCCACTCGCGAACATGCGCCGGGCTCGTTCGGAGCCCGGGTTCGACGCGTCGGGCAGCTTGGCGGCGTCGAGTTCGGGGTCCATGACGCTGGTGTAGAGGGAACCCCCGTGCGGGCCGGTCATGAACTGCACGACCTCGCGGCCCGGACCGGCCATGACGACCGCCGAGTCGACGGCGAGCGTGGTCAGTACCCAGTCGAGGCGACGCTGTAGATCGTCCCACTCGGTGCACTCCGGCGCCCGGCCGATGGCGCTCGGACGATCGCCGAAGTCCTCCACGGAGTACAGCTCGGTCGGGCCGTCGTCGTCCGCGCCGCGAACCACCACGTCCTCCGGAGGCAGGCGGAGAACGTCGCGGAGGGCCTCGACGACCGCACGTCCGCGCGCGCCGCGCACCGAGGCGTCGCTGTACCAGCGCCAGGACAGCGACCAGACGCGTTCCCGGACCGGCATGACCGAGCTCGACGCGTGTCGCCACTCCGCTGCGGCGAGCAGCCGTTCCTGGTCCGCGGTGAGCGGGACGCCGGCGCCGGCCCGGATCTCGGCGACGACGAAGTCGTTGAACCGCGTGAGCGTGACGGACGGACCCGCCTCGGGGGCGCCGATACGGACCCGCGTGTTGTCGGGTTCGCCTTCGTCGCCCACGAGGAGGGCGACATACGGGATCCCGGCATGATTCGGACGCGACAGCGCGTCCCAGAGCGCGTGTTCCATGGCGGCAGTGTGCCAAGCCGGCCCGACAAACCACCGCCCCGCCCCGGCAGCCGCCGTCCGATCGGATCCCGCGAACGCCACCTGGTCACGGCCGGCGACATCACCTGACGCCGGCCATCGCGTGCGGATCGCGCGCCGTGGTCACCGTGCGCGGGGTGTGTCACCTCCGATACCGCTGCGCCACTGCCGTGAAGGCGGCCTTGGGTTCCCATTCCATGTCGGGGTAGGTCTGCCCCCGGCGCCCTTCGAGGAGTTTGACGATGCCCAGGCCGGCCCGGTCCAGGTCGTCCCTGGGGTCGCCGTCCGGGCGGTGCGGATAGCCGGACAGGGCGAACAGGAACACGAACGCGCTGTCCACGCCCTCGCTCTCGAAGACCTCCAGCAGTTCGCTCAGATATGCGGCCTGGCCGGCCTCGTCACGCTCGTATGTGCCGTTCAGCCGTACAGGGGCCTTGGTCGTCGGGTCGTATTCGACCACTTCCAGCACCCGCCCACCGCGGTCTCCCGCGCCGCGGTAGGCGGCGGTGCCGAACCCGGTGATGGCGAGCGGCTTCGGGCCCCGGGCCAAGGTGCGCACCGCGTCCCGGAACCGGTCGGCGACCTCGGCGGAGCGGATCAGCTCGAACGTCACCACGTCGAAGGGAGTCCAGTCGACCTGTTCGAACTGGATGGACGCGTAGGTGAGTTTGCCCCGAAAGCGCTCGCGGACCGCGGCCGCGGCATCGCGCAGGAAGGCGTTGATGCGCACGCCGAGCTCGCGCATCGCCTCGCCCCGCCGCTCGGGTCGGCCCATCAGCTGCTCGACCCGCTCCTCGGGGCTGTCTCCGGGCAGGAACCCGTGGTTCATCACGCTCAGCTCGACCCCTGCGACGAACACGACCGTGGCCCCCTGGCGCCGGAGCCGTTCCGCTCGCTCGGCGCAGTCGCGGAAGAGGGTGAGGATCCGCTCCGGATCCAGCTCCAGCGGATAGGGCGAGAACCAGACCTCCAGCCCGAGCTCGGCGGCGGCAGCGGCGGCCGACTCCAGTCGGTCCGGGTCGCCGCCGATGATCTGGACCGCGTTGCAGTGCAGGTCGTCACGGATGACGGCGAGCTCGCGCCGGACCACCGCGGGGTCGAAGCGCTCGCGAGATATTCGGCCGTGCACGACGAATCCGGTGTCGTAGGTCATTCCTCTTGCTCGCATGGTGACGTCCTCTCCGTCGGTCTCGGGCGGGTCGATCGAGACTGACAGGAAAACTGCGCACACGCAAGTTTGCGTATATGCAACTTTGCGCCCGCGCAGCCCTGTGTGGAACGCTGACGCCGTGACGACACCACCACCACCAGGGCTGCGGGAGCGGAAGAAGCAGGCCACACGCGAGGCGCTACGCGAGGCGGCCCTGCGCCTGGCCGTGGAGCGCGGACCCGACCAGGTGCGGGTCGAGGACATCGCGGAAGCGGCCGGGGTCTCGCCGCGCACCTACAACAACTACTTCGCCAGCCGCGAGCAGGCGATCGTCTCCGCCATCACCGCGGACCGGGAAACGCGTGTCGCGGCGGCGGTCGCGGCCCGGCCCGCAGGAGTGCGCCTGGCCGACGCCATCACCGAGGCAGTGGTCGAGCAGTACACGAACACCGGCGAGCGCGAACACCAGGCACTCCTGCTGATCACCACCCGGACCGCACTGCGCGACGCGTTCCTCGACAGCACCGCCGGCATCGAGCCCCCTCTCGCGGCGGTGATCGCCGCACGCCTGGGTGATGCCGGAGCGCCCACAGCCCGAGCCCGCGTTCTCGCGGCAGGCGTGGCCGCGGCGGTTCGCATCGCGGTGGAAGGCTGGCTCCAGCCGGCCGGGAACGCAGCGGCCGCCGGGACTGTCGGCACCGGAGGACTGGTCGTGCCCTCCGGCTCACTGCCCGACCGGCTCCGCGAGGCATTGGCCCCGCTCGCGCCCGCGTTCGACGCCGCCGAGCGACGCACCCGCTGAACAAGCAGCACCTCCGGAACATGCCGACACCCCCCGTCCCCTCCTCGCCGGCCAACCCAACGTGCCCCGCAACCCCTCGGCACGCGCGAGTTGGCGTAACACCCCACTCGACGCCGGTCACGACATGGCGAGTGGAGCCCACCGGCAGCGGGAGACCGGTTCCCACGGAGTCATCGTCCTCAGCGCGACATGGAGGGGGTCGGGAGCACAGCGATGCCTACCCCCGACGCGGACTGCTTCGACCTGCGGGCCCCACGACCGGCGAAACAACTCGTCTTCGGAGGCGGTATCCACTACTGCCTGGGCGCCGCGCTCAGCCGAGTGGAAATCTCCGAAGCACTGGCCGCGTTGACCCAACGCTTCGACGCACCGATTCCCAACGGCCGAAGCGTCTGGCGCCTCCACTCGCGATGATCCACGGCCCGGATTCCCTCCCCTGCTCTTCCGGTCGCGTTCGCGCACCGGTATGCGCGGGCTCGCCACCTTGCGACGCCGCACGCCCCGGCGACATGGCGAAGAGCCGCCCTGGGCCGTTTCGTGACGAGCGACCGCCGCCGTTCGGCAAGGTCCGCCCGGATCCGGAACATCCCGTGTCGATACGGGCACGGGCGTGGGCTCACACCGTGCTGCCGGAACGCCACCCGGCCCACGCCCCGACGGTCGCCAACTGACGTTCCGTGCCCGTGAGTCCCCGCCCTTCCACGTCGATGCGCAGGCTGTCGCACAGGCCCGGGTCTGCGTAGCGGCGAAGCCGGCATGCCGTCCCGGATCTCGACGACGTGGCGGACCCTGCGCATGTGCGCGGTATCCGGGCTCAGCGAGCCGGTAGCCGGGGCGGAAGGTCTGGGCGGTACGGCATCGGGGATCGCGGGAGCGACCAGGTTCCACAGTGGGAAAAGCGCGCGTAGACGCCTGTGGCAGGCGTGGGGACGTGGCCCGCGTGTATGTCGTGGTGCGGGTTCACGGCGTGCGTGGAGTGCCGCACAGGGCGAGGAGGTCGGTCATCATGTGTTCGAACAGGGGAAGGTAGTCGTCGAACGACGAGGCCAGGTGTCCGTAGACGGCCATGCAGAGCAATCCGTAGATCTGCCGCCAGCACGTGATCATCACCATGGTGACGGCTTCCGGATAGTCGTCCTCCATCAAGCGCCCATACGCGGCCACCTGCGACCGCAGACGCGGTCCCGGTTCTGCTGCCGCCGATGGGCGCGGCAATATGCCTCGGTGCCACAACTGCATGAAGGTCGCTCCGAAGAGACCGCCCAGCTCTCGGAGCAGCACCCGGTCGACGTCGTATCCGGCGGCGACCAGCCGCGCGGAACCGGCGCCCATGAGGAGGTCGAACTCGCCCGGGTTCGAGACCGACCAGTCGAGCACCGCGCGGGTGGCCGCGTAGAGCCGGCCGCCGAGATCCTCCGCGTCCACCTCGCCCGCGGCGGCCGACACGGTAGCCACGAGGTCGTGCGTGACGACTTCGTAGACGGCGAACATCAGGCCGGCCTTGCCTTCGAAGTAGCGATACAGCGCGGGCGGCGTGACTCCGACGTCCCGGGCCACCGCCGACAGGCTGAGCGCTTCGGTTCCTTGTGTGGCGATGGTTTTGCGCGCCGTGGCGAGCGCGTCGCGCTCCAACTCCGCGCGCAGGCGCTCCCGCCGTGACGTGGGCCGACCGTCGTCGTCCCGGGGGAGGACCGGCATTGTCAACTCTCCATCTCCGAACAGGGCAACTCGTCACCACTTCCGTGTAGTTGGCGGCACTCGGGTTGCGGTGGTGCCATGCTATGTGGTTAATACTCTTCACGAAGTTGACGGGTATCGCGAACGGGCCGTCGTCGGTCTCGTATCGCGGCCCGTGGCGTGGGTGTGCGGAGTCTTTCGCCGGACGATTGGAGTCGTGATGACCACGGATACGAGCGGAAGCGGTTCCGGCACGCCCGGCGGCTCCCCGGCCCCTCCGCCGCCACCCCCGGGCGCGCCGCCGCCGACCGACCCGCACACCGGCGCCCGTATCAACTCGCGCGCCACGATCATCGCCGCGGTCGTCACCGGGCTGAGCACGGTGCTGGTCTGGGCTCTGGGCGTGGCGTTCACCGGGGACGACAAGGACCAGGACAACGCGAGGCCGCCCGCGCCGCCCGCCGCGGTCGCCTCCGCGCCGGCGTCCGTCTCGCCGGTGATCGAACCGTCGTCCCCGCGAGTCCCGTCGCCGTCGGCATCCGCGAGTGCCGCCGACCTCGTGCGGCCCTATCCGGGTGAGCCGATGACCCTGAAGTTGACGGCGCCGGGCTGCAGCATCCGAACGGAGATCGACTTCGACAAGACGCCGTTGACCCGACGCATCGATACCAACGACGTGGGCGCGGATCCGGGTCCGGGCAAGGGCGTGGACATGATCTGGGAGGACTGCTCGCCCACTTCGCTGCTCACGCGCCCCGGCGCTCGGGCCGGAGTGCTCCCGAAGGGTACGAACGTCACGAAGGCGACCTGCCTCGACGCGGCCAACGGCGGTGGTCTGGAGGAAGCCACCATGGGTTTCGACGCGGCGAAGTTGGGCGTCGTCGAGGGGAACACGATCTGTGTCCTGTCCGACCGGGGGCGCCTGATGGCCATGGAGATCGTCGACGTCATCGAGAAGCCCAGTGCCATCGAAATGAAGGTTCGCACGATCGTCTGAGCCCGGGAGCGGTGGGCGCTGTGGGGAGCCGCGGCGCCGCCCGGCGCGCGGGCGCCGAACTCGGCCGTCTCACCCGCTCCCTCGGTCTCCACACCCGGTCGGCCGGGACTCGGCGGCCGGCGGTCTCTCGAGCGAATGCGTCGTGGAGCGGGGGCTCCCGAATGCCGGCCGGTGAACGTACGACCACCGTGCGTCGGTCATCTCGCACCTGTATCACGGTGAGTTGGGCGAATGGTGTCAGTCGCGGCTGACCGGGTCGGAAGAGGCCGCGAGGCGCATGGCGGAGCACCTGCGCGAGCACGCGATCATCCGGCCCGAGGGCAAGGTCGACAAGCATCACTGGAGCCAAGCCGACCTGGACCCTCGCTCTGCGGCTGGGCGCATTGATCCAGCCCGCCCCGCCCTATACCGCGTTGCTGGGCCTGGCCAGGGCGGGGTTGGTCTCGCGGTCCTGGGCCGATGCCCAGGCGGCACGCTATCCGACTCACGCCCCGCTGCCGGAGCAACTGCGCGGGCGGGCGCGGGACATGCGCCCGACGCCGGACGGCCGGCTCGACCTGCGGACCATGCGGGACGCGGGGGCGACGGTCGGCGGCGAGTTCTCCTCGACCGAACGCACCCACCGCCGCTTCTCCCGTCCCGGTGTGCCCGACGAGGCGCCGTTGGCCGAACTGTTCGAGCGAATACGGGCCTACTTCGCCGCGTACGGCCCACCGGGCCGGCTCGGCGGGCCCGGACCGGAGAAGGGCCTGACCCGCTTGTGCCGGCTCCTCGGAGCGTTCCAGTACACCTACCGCAGCGACAGCATCGAACACCCGTTGTTCCTGGTATTCCGCGACGACGCCCCGACCGTGGCGCAGTTGCACCGCACCGCGAGCGACGAGGCGATCGCCGACCCACTGGCCCTGGTTCACCGGCTGAACGTCTCGGGCGCGCTGTCGCGGATGCGTCGCCTCGCCGGCGATCCGCAGGTCGGCACGTCGTGGGGCATCACCAACCCGGTGATCTTCGAGCACTGGGACGACAACGTCTTCCTGCTCAACGGCCCGAACGGCGCGACACTGCTGGAAGCGGTCTCACTGGTCAAGGCCGACGACACCCGCTCCCGGGGCCGCCGTCGCCTGTGGAAGATGCCGGCCGGCGCCTGGCTCGACACCGCCGACACGTTCCGCATCCGCCCCCTGGCCGTGTACTTCGCCCGACACGGCGTGCTCATCAACTGGAACCTCGACTCCTACGCCGACTTCCTCCTGGAGGGCCGCGACCCCGACAAGGCCCGAAGTTGGCGAGCGGGTGTGGGAAGGAGGGTCAGGTGCACAGGCGGGCCCTTCGACATCGGGTCTGGTCGACTGCCGGTCGGATCAGACGGACTCGACGGCCCCACCCGCGCAACGCGGCCCTGTACGCCCGCATGATCGTCGAAGCCGCCGATTACCGGGCCGTCGGCCGTCATGCCATCCGCCTCGGGCAAGTCGCCGCAGCCGACACCGACCGCGACGGGATCGCCGACACCCTCACCCACCATCGGGCGCTCCACGCCGTACTCGACGACCTCGCCCGCCGCTGGGGAGAGCCCCACTCCGCCCCTGCGCCGGGACCGCCCCGGACGGTGCCGCCCGAACCGCCGTGCCCACGCGACCTGATCGAGGAACAGGCGCTGGTGGCCACGCTGATAGCAGACCCCCGCGCCCTGGACGAGATCGCGCGTTGGCTCGGACCGGGGGACTTCGCCGACCGCGCGCACGTGGCGCTGTACCGATGCATCGCCGCCCTCGTCCACCGGGGCGACGTGGTCGATCCGCTCACCGTCCTGTGGGAAGCACAACGCCGAGGGCACCTCGCCGACGGCAGCCTCGGCCCCG
The DNA here is from genome assembly GCF_051903075.1 of Embleya australiensis. Taxonomy (NCBI): domain Bacteria; kingdom Bacillati; phylum Actinomycetota; class Actinomycetes; order Kitasatosporales; family Streptomycetaceae; genus Embleya; species Embleya australiensis. The sequence continues at coordinate 977,556 of NZ_CP182422.1, read as the reverse complement.
AACTCGTCGTGAGCATCGGCGCACCCGGAGTACCGGGCAGCACCGAGTACCGGGCCAAGCGCGTCCTGCGCGCGGCAGTCCTGCGCACCGCGACCGCCGGCTCCCGCACCGTGCGCGACCTTGCCGACGACCGGACCCTGCCGATTCCTCGACTCGTCTCCTCGGCACGCGAAGTCCTCGCCCCGTTGGACGCGATCCACAACCGCTGGAACACCGCCACCCGACCACCCTCCGTCGGTACGCCCGCTGGAGAGAGTGCGGCACCGACATCCCCGACCAGGACAGCCGCACGCTCACGCACCACCACGACCACATCCCCACCCCCGCCCGCACCGGTACCGGGCGGGCCGACCGCAGCGACTACCTCCACTGCCAGGAGGCGCCCGTAACCGACCCCCTGCTTCGACTCGTACCTGTGCCACCCGCTTCACATTGCCCGAGTTGTTGACCATGTCGCCCCCCCGGGTTCGTCGGGGGCGCGCGGTGTCCCGTCTCGGGCGCCTGTTCGTGGATGCCCGACGATCCGACCGCCCCGCAAGCGCCCTGTCCGCCGGCCCGGGGCGCTCCTAGCGTGTGCCACGACCGACGGATCCCGATCCGCCGGCCACCCGCCCACCGCTTTCGGTGGGCGATCGCGAACGATCGACGTCAAGGGGAACCGTCATGCGCCTGCCCCACCGGATCGCCGCCGCCACCGCCACCCTCGCCCTCGCCCTGGGCGGTGTGGCCCTGGCCGCACCCACGGCCCAGGCCACCCAGGCCGACTGCTACTCCTACCTGTCCGGACTCGGCTACGGAGGCATCAACTCCAGCGCCAACTGTCTCCTCGGCGCATCCGGCCTTCCGCTCGCCTACCAGACCTGCCAGGCCACGCTCAACCTCCAGGGCGTTCCCGGAGCCATCACCGACGAGGCCTGCCGCCGCGCCGGCACCCCCTGACCCCCCACCGCCACCCGAGTCGGCCCGCGCGCCCCGAACCGGCCCGCGCGGGCCGACCCGCGCCCACACAAACGCCTACCGCGACGGCGAGTGTGCACTCGCGGTGGTGACTGGTGTGTGGGCGGCGGCGTGGCGACCACGGCCACCCCGAGCGTCCGCACCGTCCGGGTCGCCCCCTCGCTGGGCGAGGTGGATTACCTCTCCGTCCGTCACGCGAAAATCTATGCCGGCTGGAGTAGACATCGGGTGCTGGTGTGGTTATGGTTTCTTTCGTAGCCCAGAGAGACGGAAGGGCCTGGCAGAGACGAACTGCCGGTCGCAGTAACGCAGTACAGGTATTCGTAGTGCGCAGGACGGTGTGCTTGTGGAGTCCCGGAGTCAGGGTTGTCGCAGGACGGCGACGGGACTGACGGCCGCACCGGGGTGGCCCGCGATGACCGGGGCCGCCGTGAGCAGTACGCAGTTCGGCAGTCGCAGTGCCCGCAGTTCGGGTAGATGAGTGGTACCTCGGTGAAAGCGTCGGCTGCGGACGCGCGCACCGGGAGGTTCGGCAGTGGGGTTCCATGCCAAGCGGATGCAGGACCGGCGATCGGGGCTGGCTGCCGAAGGTGGCGCAGTAGGCCACCGAGCAGTACGTATCACCCGCAGTACGCAGTAACCGATGGAGCAGTACCCGCAGGACGCAGTAACCGTAGTCGCAGTACCCGCAGTACCCGCAGTATGTAGTGGCAGTGGATGTATGTCACAGAGGAAACGACGAAGGAGTGGAAGCGCCATCGGGATCGCCCGGGCGGAAGTCTTGAGCCCGGGTACCGCAGGACATCGTTAGCGAGGTGGTCTCCGGTCAAGCAACCGCGATCCCCGCGCCCTCGACCGCAGTTCGGTCGGGTCCGCGGAAACAGTAGGCCGGCGCAGTAACAGGGCCGGCAGGTGGTGTAGCAGTTCCTTCGGGGCCCTGGATGCCGAATGGCACCAGGGCCCCTCCACGTTCCCCAGAGAGGCACGATGACAGCAGACACCTCGCACCGCCGTCTCGACGACGACGACTACCCCGCCTACACCACCGGCCGGGCCGCCGAACTCCTGGGCACCACCCCCGGTTTCCTGCGCGCGGTCGAGCACGCCGGCCTGATCACCCCGCGGCGTTCCGCCGGCGGACACCGCCGCTACTCCCGCCACCAGCTGCGCATCGCGGCCCGCGCTCGGGAACTCGCGCACGGCGGGACCTCCATCGAGGCCGCCTGCCGCATCGTCACCCTCGAGAACCGACTCGAACAAGCCCGACGCCTCAACGCCGCACACCGCCCCACCCTCGAAGCGGCGAACCCCACGGCCGCCGCCTGAGACGACCCAGACCCCGCAGACCCCGCAGACCCCGAGACCCCGCCGACCTCACGGACGCCGCCCGCACATCCCGCCCGGGCCCGGCGGTCCGGGTGACTTCACCCCCCCGGCGGCAACAGAACCGACAACCCGGGCGCGAGCACACCCCCTGCCCCCGTGATCCTCTTCCCCCAGTCGGACCCAACGACCTCACGCCCGCCCTGCCGCACCCGGACCCGGCCCCGCAGTTGATGGCGAACGGACCGCCTGTTCGATCGGCGGATCGAGGCCATCGCCGATCGGATCCGGCGGGGCGAGGCGGCAAGGACCCGTCTGCGGGCCCCGGTGATCCCCCCACCGATGATCCGCGCGACGAACCGCAACGACTCCGACCGCTCGCGCGGTCGGAGTCGTTCCCCTCCCCGCCCGCAGGGCACAGCCCGCACAGCCCGCCGCGAGGCGAACGTGGGACCCCGAGAAAAGGGGCGCCCCCGCCCACGGTGCCCGGGCGCACACGTTTCACCCGAACGAAGCGAACATGCTTCGGGAACGGCCGCCGCGACGACCGTCGTCGGCGCGGGCAACGGCACCTTCGACAACGCCTGCGGCAACCTCGGGGGGCGGGGCCACGGCCCACACCCTGGGCGCCCTCGCCCCCGGCGCCCCCGCCGGCACGACCCTCGCCGCCCCCGCGAGCGGACCTGCCAACCAATGCGGCAACCTCGGCCTGTCCCAGGAGTACCAAGCCGTGGGGATCATTGAAAACGTCAACATCGCCACCGCGGACACGGGTAACTCCGTGCCTGTGAACAGCTGAAGCCCCGACGATCCCCGGCCGCGTGCCCGCCGGCCGCAGGACGGTGCGGGTGCCATGCCGATCCGTGCTGCCCTGCGCCCCGCCGGACCGGCCCCGGGGGATGAGCCGAACTGAGCTTCCCCCGTTGTGCGGGAGGTGTTGATCAGCTGGTCAGGCCGGGTTGCGGGAGTTTGATGATTGCCTGATTGGCGGCCGTCTCACGGGCGCGAGGCCGACGGGGCGGTAACAGTCACGGGTTTGGCGGGGGTTCACCCCCGAGAGCCGAGTCTTCCGTCCATGCCGGCAGCGTAGGCTCGCTCCGGTCCGGTCCGGTCCGGGCCGGGCGTGTGGCGTGGAGTTACCCCGGTCCCTTGGCCACGACGACCGAGGCGTCGTCGTGGTACTTGCCGGCGCTGCGCAGGAGGTGGCCGGCGATTGGGGTCGGGGGGTGTCGCAGGACCCCGGTCAGGGTCTGGGGCTTCCATCGTTCGGTGAGGCCGTCGGAGTGCATGACCAGCGCGCTGCCGGTGGGCAGCGGGTGGGTCGCGGTGCGGGGGTTGTGTATCCGGTGTCCGGCGTTGCCGGGCAGCGCGGGCAGGCTGTCCTTGGATGTGGGTGTCACGATCGCGGCGGCGGTGTTGCCGATCCCGCAGAAGAGCACCCGCGCGTCTTCCGGTTCGTTGCGTGCCACGGCTACTGCGGCGCCTCGTGTGCCGGCCAGGGCCCGGTGGATGTCGTGCACGACCTCTTTGGGTGAGCGGCTTCCGCCGGTGTGGAAGGCGCGGATCGTGGCCCGGGCGGCTGTTTCCGCCAGGAGGCCGTGGCCGAGCCCGTCGCAGAGCATCACCAGGACCGCCCGTCCCGCGCCGAGGGCCGTGGACGCGGGGCCGGCCGCGGACCTGTCGAACACCAAGACGGCCCGGCGGCCCGGGGCGAGGGTGCGGGCGTCCGCTGCCGCGTCACGCGAGGCGGGCCCGGGCATCGATGTCCCGGCGTCGTCCCGGTGCGCCGCCCAGCCGTCCCCGCACGCCACCCCGCCGTGCTGCCCGATCCGCACGATCCGCAACAGGATCGCCCCGTGGACGGCGTGCTTGATCAGGTTGGAGAGGGTCTCGGACATCGCCAGGGCGACCTCGCCGGCCCGGTACTCGCCCAGCCCCAGCCGGGTGGCCAGCCGAGAGGCGGCCCCCCGCGCACCCGCGAGGCCGTCACGAAACCACGCCACGTCCTCACTCTCCAACAGCACCACGCTCATCGCCTACGCCCGGCGGCGCCCGCCGGAACGGCGGCCCGCCCCGCGCCGGTACGACCGTGGTCCACGACAACTCCTCGGGTGGAAGGCCGTTCGGTGGGTATCCCGCATGTTCTGCCGGCAACGGTCTGCCCCGAAACGGAGCGGCGATCGCGTGCGGGTGGATCCGTCCGGTCGCCGACGGACCGAAAGGGTGCCACCCGCTGCTTCTCGTCCCGACTCCCCGTGACCTGTGCCGGTGTACTGCGCGCAATGGGGTGGCCGGGTCGGCGTGGATTGCCTCCGAGTGCCCGTCCCTGATCTTCGACCACGTCGCCGGGTGCCTGCCGGAGGAAAGTGTGTCGTCGTCGCGCGGGTGACCACGTCGGAACGCCTGGCCGGGGCGCGCCGGCGCGCCGAGAAACGCCTGTTGGCGACCCTGGCGTCGTCCCGCGCCGGACCGGGGTCTCGTGGCCGGACCGGTTGCGGCGCTTGCGGCGGGACAGGTCCCCGCGCGCGGTGGTCCAAAGCCGCGAGTGGGACCGCTGCGTTCGAGGGCGACCATCCTCTCGCCGGCGCCACGAAAATCTATGTCGCCGGGAGTGGACAGGTGTGGCCGCCACTCGACAGGTCAGGGTGCCGAGACGCCCGAACCCGGCCCGTCCCACGGTGCCGGTGGCCGGCGCCCTCGTCGTCCGCCGGATCACGCCGAAGGCATGCGAACACCCCCGGCGAGGCGACGCGAAGGAATGCGCCGCGCCACCACCCGGATGTCGACACGCCTCCCGGTCCCACTCGACCGACGCTTCAATCCCTTTTCGTAGACGTCGAAAATCTACCTTGACCGTAGTAGACATAGTAGAGGCTCATGGGTATGTTTTCTCTCGTAGCCAAGCGAATCAGTGAGGCGCGACAGAGACGAACCGGCGCGCGTTGTTGAGGGTTCGACAGCAGAGCCCTGGGGCCGGTCGTTGTTCGGCGAGGGTTCCGGAGGCTGGTTGTCGGGCCGAGGAGAAACTGAGGGCGGCCCACGAGGTCGCCGCGCAGGACGAGCAGTACCCGGCAGTACCTGCGGTTCGGTTGTACCCGCGGTGGCAGTAGACGTTGTACGACGAAGGACAGGAGAGGAAGGAGCGAACGCCATCCGGATCGCCCGCTCGGCGCGGTAGAGGTTGTTCGGCCGAGTGGGATCCGTAGAGACGCCGGTACGAAAGGCGGTCCGCGGTCACGCAATTGCGATCCCCGCACCCCCAGGACTCGGGGCGAACGCGGAACAGGTAAGTCGGCACTTCGGTGTCGGCGGGTGGTGTGGATTTCCTTCGGGGCCCTGGTGTCGTACGGCACCAGGGCCCCTCGACGCGTTTCTCGGCACGAGTGGCCGGCCTCGAATACGGCGCGGTCCGCGGCACGCAAGCGGCTCGGGCCGTGGGCCCGGTCGACGATCGGAGACAGGCGATGAAACGGGCCCCGGGGGACATGACCGCCCTGGCGCGACGATTGGCTTCGGCGGCCGACGAGTTGCTGCTGGCCGTCAAAGGCATGGACGACCTGGGTTGGACGACCGACTCGTACAGCAGGTCCCACCTGCGCGACGTCGCGAGCTGCCTCCAGGTCAGCGCCACACGGATCGCCTCCCTCCAAGGCGGGACCGATCTCCGGGACGAGACGACCGGGCGCGCACCCTGACGAACGCCGCAGGATCGGCGCGGCCGGCAAGGGAGCTCGCGTCGAATCGATCGACTCGCCATGCGACGGGAGGGCGGTTCCACCCGAAGGAGACCGGGGGCGCTGTGCAGGATTCGCGGGGCGGCCTCCGTTACGACGCCGACGACGCCACTTCAGGCCGCGGCGAAGGCGTGCACCAGCATCACGTGGGAACTCCCGCGCCGCATTCGCCGGATACGCCGGGTCAGGGGTGTCGTGCCCGCACGCACCGACGACCCGATTGCGCCGGCCCGCCACCACACCCGTGCCACCACCGGGCCCGCCGGCCGTCCCCGGTCGAGGGCCGCCACGGCCCAGACGGCCTTCGGCCGGGCGCGCACCGGCCACGGGCGCCGGCTCACGTCGGGCCGGGACGAGTCGATGTCGGCCCAGACGGTCTTGCCGGCCCGATGTGTCCTGACGCCCCACCGCGTGGTCGTCGTATCGAGGATGTGCAGGCCGAAGCCGCCCTCGTGTTCGAGGCCGGTGTCGCGTCGGGTCGGCATGCGGGGATCGGCGTCGGTGACGGACAGCCGGATGCCGCGTCGGGTCCGGCGCAGGGCCAGGCGCACGTCTCCGTCGGTGTGCAGTTGCGCGTTGGTCAGCAGCTCCGAGGCGACCAGGACGACTGCCGGGACCTGGTCCTCGTCCCAGCCCCAGTTGGCGAGAGCGGTCCGCACCGCGTTTCGTGCCAGCCGCGAGGCGCCGGTCTGTCGTGGCACGCGCCACCGGACGAGGGGACCGCGAAGTCGAGACATGAGCTTCCTCATGGGCTTAGGGGGCGGACAGTGGACGCTGCCTCGGCTCGAAATCAGTGCCCAGGTGGGAAAGGCCACGGACCCTCGGCAGAACTGTGACCTGCCCATCTGGGCGGGCGCCGACGATGCCTTGCCGAGGCCGACGTCGTCGTGTCCCGCACGCCTGCCCGGCCGGCGACGCCCCAAGCGTCACCCGTCCGAGTGGATCGGTGATCGGCGGACATCGGGAAGGGCACGCCACGCTTCCCGCCCGACGATGTGCCGCCGAGTGGAGGGCGAACGGTTCGGCGCGTACGATCCCCACGCCCAATCGGGTGTACCCCCACGGATGCGGGGCACGATGCCCCCGCTCGTCGCCGACACACAAGCAGGAGGACGCCGACATGAACGCCACCGCCGCGACCGCCTTCCTGGCCTCTGGCAGGGCCGCAGCGCAGGACACCGCGCACGTCGACCTGCCGCTCGTCGACCTGCCGATCGTCGACGACCCGGGCAGTGTCACGGCGACCGACGCGCGGGCGATGTCGAAGGTGCTGTTCGACCGGCTGCGGGTGCTGGAGGAGGGCACGCACGAGTACCAGTACGTGCGCAATACCCTGATCGAACTGAACATCCCGCTTGTGCGGTTCGTCGCGGGCCGTTTCCGCTCCCGCCCGGAGACCACGGAGGAGATGGTCCAGGTGGGCACGATCGGCCTGATCAAGGCCATCGACCGCTTCGACCCCGCCTACGACGTCGAGTTCCCCACCTTCGCCATCCCCACCATCTCCGGCGAGATCAAGCGCTTCTTCCGCGACACCTCCTGGGCCGTCCACGTCCCCCGACGCCTCCAGGAACTGCGCCTGGAACTGGCCAAGGCCCGCGACGCGTTCACCGCGGAGCACGATCGCGAGCCCACCCCGGCCGAACTCGCCGACAGGCTCGGCCTCGCCGTCGAGGAGGTCGTCGAAGGGCTCACCGCCGCCGCGGGCTACTCGGCCGCCTCCCTGGACGCTCCCGCCGACGACGACGGCCCCGCCGGGGTCCACTCCGGCCGTGCCTCGTTCGTCGACCCCGGCTACGAACTCGCCGAGAACCTGCACGCGCTCAAGCCGCTGATCGCAGCCCTGCCGCCACGCGACCGCGCCATCCTGTCGATGCGCTTCGGCGGGGAACTCACCCAGGCCCAGATCGGCGAACAGCTCGGCATCTCCCAGATGCACGTCTCCCGACTGCTCGCCCGCACCCTGACCAGGCTGCGGACCCAACTCCTCGCCGACTGACGCCCGACCGAGGAGCGCGGCTGCCCGGCCACCGGTAGCGCTCGGCGTGCGCCGACGATGTGTCGGGGACGGCGAACGGCCCTGAAGTACCGGCCACGCTCACCCGGCGGGCGGGTGTGTGTGGTGGTCGGCGCTTCAGGGCCGGAGGTTGCGGGCCGTGGGTCAGGCGGCGGCGACCGCACGGGATGCGGGACGCGTGGTGGGGCCGGAACGGCGGGCCTGGGCGGAGCCGCTGCGGCGCCCGCGTGAGGAGGAAGAGCCGGCGGTGCGGCGGGGGCGGTCCACGACCGGCGCGGTGATGACGACCGGGATTCCGGAGGGCACCTGGGCGCCGGTGATCCGGGTCAGTTCGGCCTCGCCGGAGCGGACCTGGGTGGTCTGCGGGATGATCCCGGCGTCGGACATCAGGCGGACCATCCGGCGACGCTCGCCGGGCAGGACCAGGGTGACCACGCTGCCGGATTCGCCGGCGCGCGCGGTACGCCCGCCGCGGTGCAGGTAGTCCTTGTGGTCGCTGGGCGGGTCGACGTTGACGACCAGGTCGAGGTTGTCCACGTGGATGCCGCGCGCGGCGACGTTCGTGGCGACCAGGACCGTGACGTGGCCGGACTTGAACTGGGTCAGCGTGCGGGTGCGCTCGGGCTGCGACTTGCCGCCGTGCAGCGCGGCGGCGCGCACGCCGCTGTCGAGCAGGTGCGCGGTGAGCCGGTCCACCGCGTGCTTGGTGTCGAGGAACATGATCACCCGGCCGTCGCGGGCGGCGATGTGTGTGGTGGCGGCGTTCTTGTCGGAGCCCTGTACGTGCAGCACGTGGTGTTCCATCGTGGTGACCGCGCCGGCGGTGGGGTCGACCGAGTGCACGACCGGGTCGTGCAGGTACTTGCGCACCAGCAGGTCGACGTTGCGGTCCAGGGTGGCGGAGAACAACATGCGCTGGCCGTCGGGGCGTACCTGGTCCAGGAGTTCGGTGACCTGGGGCATGAAGCCCATGTCGGCCATCTGGTCGGCCTCGTCCAGGACGGTGACGCCGACGTCGGTCAGCACGCAGGCGCCGCGGTCGAGGAGGTCCTTGAGCCGGCCGGGTGTGGCCACGACGACTTCGGCGCCGGCCCGCAGTGCGGTGATCTGGCGGCCGATCGGCATGCCGCCGGTCACGGTGGCCATCCGCAGTCGGAGCGAACGGGCGTACGGGGTGAGTGCGTCGGTGACCTGCTGGGCCAGCTCACGGGTGGGCACCAGCACCAACGCGAGGGGGTGCTTGGGCTCGGCGCGTCGGCCCGCGGTGCGGGCGAGCAGGGCCAGGCCGAAGGCCAGCGTCTTGCCCGATCCGGTCCGGCCGCGGCCGAGTACGTTGCGGCCGACCAGCGAGTTCGGCAGCGTCGCGGCCTGGATCGGGAACGGCTCGACCATGCCCAGACCGGTCAACGTCGCCAGCAACTCGGACGGCATGTCCAACTCGGCGAAGGAGGCGACGGCGGGCAGCGCGGGGGTGAGGGTCACGGGAAGCGCGAACTCGCCCTGCACACCGGAGGAACGACGGCCGTAGCCGCCGGAACCACCCGAACGGCCGTAGCCACCCGAGCGACCCGAGGTGCCGGAACGGCCGTAGCCGCTGCCGGCGGCGGCCGAGCGGGCATAGCCGCCGGTGCCGCCGCTACGGCCACGGGAGGAGGAGCTGTACGAAGAACTGGTGGAGCGGGCGTTCGGGTTCACGGGGAACCTTCCTCGACACGGCGCGTACCGCGGAGACCCGGCAGCCGAAAGCCGCGCAAGGCATCACGAGAACGAGCCGAAATGAAAAGCAGAAACGAAGTGGGGCGAAGGAATTCGCGCGAACACACTTCGCCAGGCACGGCGCCGTCGGAAAAAGCGGCCGGCTCGAACGGACTGCGAAGTCCGGGGGCGGTGGGCGGTGCGCGGTCGTAAGCCGTCGGCTGCCGCCTACCGGGCGGGGATACTGCGTCGCCTGCCAGCGCCACGACCCCGGGGAAGGGGGACGGGCGGCCGACGGCGGATATACGAACGCCGTGCGAGGGTCCGCGACCATACGGTGGCGGGCCCTCGCACGGGGGCGCCGAAAGGGCGTCAGGCGGGAACGATGTTCTCGGCCTGCGGGCCCTTCTGGCCCTGGGTGACGTCGAAGGAGACCTTCTGGCCTTCCTGGAGCTCACGGAAGCCCTGGGCGGCGATGTTCGAGTAGTGGGCGAAGACGTCGGGGCCGCCGCCGTCCTGCTCGATGAAGCCGAAGCCCTTTTCCGCGTTGAACCACTTCACGGTTCCGGTGGTCGCCATGTCGTTCTCCTTCATTGGGGGGGAGCAGTTCCGGAATCCACGATGTGCGATTCCGCGTCGCCGCAAGGAGCCCATCCGGAGATGACCGGCCAAACAAAAAATGCACCCACGGATCACGCCCGTCAGGTGCACACAAAGTTCATGGGTACCACAACTGCAACTGGCATCAACGTAGCACGGATATCGACGGCTTCGCAGACCCCGACAACCAACCGGCCCCGACGATCGGGTATTTCGGGGGCGTTCACCCGCCCCGTTGCTCGCCACGTCCGACCCCTGCGCGCCCCGGTGCCGGGCGGTTCGGGGCCGAACGCCCACGCTCGGGAGCCTCGTGGACGGGGCCGCTGCCAACATCCGCCGGTGACCGCGAGTTCACCCGAACGGATCGGGGGCAGGCATGGGTGATTCCCCGAGGCGTGGACGGCCTCGCCCGTCACCGGAGTGTGCATCATCGGTCGACGGCGGGGGACGGCTCGCGGTCGCTCCCCGCACGGGCCCCACATCCGCCGACGCGACCGGAAGTCGGGCGTACAGGCTCCCGCCGTCCGGCGGGCGCCTTCGCGGGGGCGGACGAGACGAGACGCATGTCCCAACGAACAGCTCTGCCCCACACCCGGCCGAACCGTGACTCCTCGACGGTGGAGGTGGACTGGATCGCGGCGGTGCGCCGCCACGGCGCCCTCGACACCCCGGCCGACGGCGCGTACGACCGGGTCGCGGCCCTCGCGGCACGGTTGTTCGACGTGCCCGTGGCAAACGTGACGATCGTGGAGACGGCCTGTCCGTAGTACTCGCCTAAAACCAACGGATATCGCTGACCTGCACTGATGCGTTCCCAATCCTCGTGAAGCCGACGGATCGGTCTGGTCCCGCAGTTCCGGCCTTGACGATGCGTGCGCCGGCGCCGGGTCGGGTCGTCGGGCAGTGCACCGCGATGTGCGGTTCGAGGAAGGCCACCGGCGACGTGGCGCACGAGGTGGCGATGGCGGCTCTCCACCTGCTTGCGGCCAGGAAGCTGCTGGATCTGGCCGAGTCCTGCCGTCCGGTGCCCGGGTCGGTCGAGATGTGCGACTTGGTCCAAGGGCATCTGAGTGAGACCCGCGCGCTCTTGGTGGCCATGGGGTTGACGGACGCAGAGCTTCGGGCACTGCTGAGCGGCACCACCAAATAGCCGAAACCCACGGCGTCATGCTTCGAGTGCGACACGAAGGGCACGCCTCACGGGGCACGGAACGGGCTCGGCAGACCGTCCGCGACGCCGCCCACGCCCGCGGCGGCTACGCGTGCTTCGCCGCCTGGGGCCGCTCCCTGTGTCGAGGTGGAATCGGCTCTCGGGTTCGTCGGGGGCGGCGATGTGGACGCGGGTGACGAGGCCGAACGTGGTCGCCGGCGGAGTGTGGTCACAGCGGTTAGTTATGCCTAGCGGTGAATCACCTGGTTTGCCGCATGGCTTTTCTCGATGGACGCGGGTCGGCCCCCCACACCCCCGTGACGGCCCTCCGCCTACCCCCTTTCGCTGCCCGAACCCTCGGCGGGCTCTGTTTCCGAAGCGGTGTCCGCCGGATGGTCGCAGGCCGCGTCGAGCGCGAGGAAGGACTCACCTTTCATGGTGATCGATCCTGCCCACGCTCCCCGAGGGTCCGCGACGGACGGACCCGGCACGAGAAGAAGACACCGGGACACCGTGATCCACCACGGCGTCGCGGCGATCGCCGTCGTTCTGGGACTGGCCCTGTTGATGTCGGCCGCCCTGGTGTCGACCGCGACCAACGCCCGGGCCGCGACCGCCACGGTGGACTGGGTACGGCGGACAGCTACGCGGTGCTCGGCGGTGCGACCGTCACCAACACCGGCCCGAGCGTCCTGAACGGTGACCTGGGCGTCAGCCCCGGCACCGCGATCACCGGGTTCCCACCCGGGATCGTCAACGGCGCCACCCACGCCGCGGACGCCGCCGCCCTCCAGGCCCAGTCCGACCTGACCATCGCTTACAACGACGCCGCCGGCCGAGCCCTCACCGCCAGCGTCGCGGGGGACCTCGTCGGACAGACCCTGGTCTCCGGCGTCTACAAATCCACCGGACCACTGGGTCTGACCGGCACCGTCACCCTCGACGCCCAGGGCAACCCCAACGCGGTCTTCATCTTCCAGATCGCCTCCACCCTGATCACCGGCTCCTCCAGCACGGTCGCCCTGATCAACGGCGCCCAGGCCTGCAACGTCTTCTGCCAGGTCGGCAGCTCCGCCACCCTGGGCACCAACACCACCTTCAAGGGCACGATCATGGCCCTGACCCCCATCTCGGTGACCACCGGAACCACCATCGAAGGCCGAGCCCTCGCCCGCAACGGCCAGGTCTCCCTCGACACCAACGTCATCACCAAACCCATCTGCTTCACCGGCCCCAGCGGCCCGCCTGGCCCCAGTGGGCCCCCCGGCCCGAGCGGTTCCCCGGGTTCTCCGGGTGCTCCGGGTTCTCCGGGTGCTCCGGGCTCTCCGGTTCCCCCGGCCCGAGCGGCGCGCCCGGCGCCCCGGGCGCCCCGGGTGCTCCCGGTGCTCCGGGTGCTCCGGGTGCTCCCGGTTCGAGCGCTTCTCCGGGTGCTCCGGGCGGTCCCGGTCGACCCGCAGCGCCGGGTGCCGCCGGCCAGGCCTCCACCGGCCCCGCACACGGGCACGGCGGCAAGGGCGGGAACGGCGGAAACAACCAGGAGGAGACGACACCGGACCACCTGGCGAACACCGGTTCCGACGGCCTCGCAGGCGTACTGGCCGTCGTCGGCGCCGGGCTCCTGGCCCTCGGCGGCCTCGTCCTGCTCTACCTCCGCCGGGCCCGCACCCGCACCACGACCGCGGACCTGGACAACTGACCCCGCCTGACCCCGCGGGCACGGCGTACCGGACCGAAAGACACCCGGTACGCCGTGCCCGTCACGACGAACACGGGCAACCGAACGGCGACCCCGTGACGCACACGTGCGTGTCGGCGCCGCCCGGCTCGCGACGATGTCCTGGGCGGGCTGCGGGAGTTCGGGCGGCAGCCGGCAGGTCGACGACGGGAGTGGCCGATGGGTTCGGCGAACAGGTTCGGCGCCGCGCGGGCAAACCGCGAGTGCAGCCGGCACGACTTCGCCACCAAGGTCTCCCCCGACACCGCATCGAGCCAGGCCGACCCGATCGGCTCACCGCCCAGCGTCGCATTCGTACCCCAGGCGATCGTCTACGACCACAAGGCGTACCACCTCTCCACCCAGCGCCCACTGGAGAGTTGGGCAGGTGACGGGAACCCGATCGTCGCGCACTGGTCGATCAACTACGAGCTCGGCCCATCATCGGACTGGATCGCGGCAACATCAGCCTGTTCCGAACCAAGCAGGCAGCCAAAACCGAGTACGAGACCCCGCAACTGCCCACCACCATCGGCGCTGTGACACTTGACGACCGCTACGTGATCGGGGTGGCTCGGATGGGCCCCAGCCCGGACGACAAGACCGCCGACAAGGCTCTCGCGGCACAGTTCGTCGAGGCACTGCCGAAGGCCTGAGCGCCGCCGCCACGCCCGCCGGCCGGAGGCCGCGTGTGCCGCCCGCCGTATGGGCGCTCGGCGGTCGTCAGGTCTCGGGCGGCGCGAACGCGTCGTAGTGCAGAGCGCGTACGGCGTGCAGGTACTCGCCGACAGTGACGGTGTCGGCGAGCACGGCCGGCGGGTCGGTCGTGCCGGCGTCGAGCGCGGTCGCCTCCGCGGCGGCCTCCGGTTCGGCCGCGACGGCGTACAACTCCCCGGCCCGCACCGACCGTACGACCGACAGGTGTCCGACAGGTGGCACTCATGGCGGAATCCATGTGACAAAACCCTCGCCGAGGTCCGCTCGCACAGCTCGTGCCGGGCCACGGTCAACCCGCCCCGGCCCGGCTGGGCCGCCGAGCAGACCACCCGCGAGCGCCGGCACCAGGTGCACGATCTGCCCGGCAAAGGCGTCAGCCTGCTCGAATGTGCCCGCCGGCCGAACGTGTCCCCGAATACCGTCAAACGGTATGCACGCACACGCGAACCCGACGCCCTGCGACGCGCCCCGCGCTACCGGCCCACCCTCGTCGACCCCTACCGGGACCACCTGCGCGCACGCCGCGCGACTGACCCCGCCGTGCCCGTGACCCAGCTCTTCCCGGAAGGCAAGGAACTCGGCTACACCGGCAGCTTCAACCTCCTCCACCGCTACATCACCCAGGGCCGGGCCGAGGGCGATCGGCTCGTGACCACGCCCAAGCGTTTCGCTTGCCTGCTCCTCACCTGCCCGGACAACCGACGCGAGAAGGACACCGACCTCATCCGAGAACTCACCGCCGCATGCCCCGAGATGGCACAACTCCACAACTCCACACCTCCACACCTCCACACCTACATTGCCGAGTTCGCCTCGCTCCTGGCCCCCGCCCAGGGAAACGACACCGGGCTCACGGCATGGATCACCGCAATACGCACGTCAGACCTTCCTCATCTGCACGCCTTCGCCAACGGCCTCCGACTTGACCGTGCAGCAGTCGACGCCGCGCTCACCACGCCCCACCACAACGGACACACCGAAGGCGTCAACGCCCGAACCAAACGCATCATGCGGCAAATACACGGACGAGCCGGATTCGACCTCCTCCGCCACCGCATCCTTCTCCCATGACACTCACGCAGAGCTACCACCGGAGGTGAGGCAGAGCCGTTAGTTTTACAGTCCCGATCGTGGCCCACCGCATCGCGCCGCCCCGTACGCGGGACACCAAGACGGCATGCGTGCCCTCGGGGTACTGACGCACGCACCGCATCGCGTCCCGCCTCTCGACAGGAGAAGAACGACATGAACCCCACCTACGACTTCACCGGCCAGGTCGCCTTCGTCACCGGCGCCTCCTCCGGCATGGGCCTGGCCGCCGCCCGTGCCTTCGCCGAATCCGGTGCCGCCGTCGGCCTCGCCGACATCGACGAAGCGGCCGTCGACAAGGCGGCGAAGGAGCTCACCGACGCCGGCCACCAAGCCCTCGCCCTGCTCTGCGACGTCACCGACGAGGACCAGGTCGCCGCTGCCGTCGACCGCACGGTGGAGACCTTCGGACGGCTCGACATGGCCTACAACAACGCCGGCATCATGCCCCCGCCTACCGACGCCGCCGACGAGAGCGCCGAGCAGTTCGACCGCGTCCAGAACGTCAACCTGCGCGGTATCTGGGCGAGTATGAAGCACGAACTGCGCCACATGCGCGAGCAGGGAAGCGGCGCCATCGTCAACTGTTCCAGCCTCGGCGGCCTCGTCGGCAACCCCGGCCGTGCCGCCTACCACGCCTCCAAGCACGGTGTGATCGGCATGACCAAGAGCGCCGCCCTCGAATACGGCTCCCGGGGCGTCCGGATCAACGCCGTCTGCCCCGGCACCATCGCCACCCCCATGGTCGACGCCATGGTCGAAGGCGGCGAACTCGACCGCGACCGGGCCGAAGCCGGCCAGGCCATCGACCGCCTCGGCACCGCCGACGAGATCGCCCAGGCCGTCCTGTGGCTGTGCAGCCCCGGCGCCGGCTACGTCACCGGCATCGCCCTTCCCGTGGACGGCGGCTACACCGCCCAGTAGGAAGCAGCTTCCTCGCCTCCGGCCGGCACTGCGCGGCCAGGGCTCGACCACCGGCCAGGCGCGTCGTTCGGGTTCCCCGGGCAGGCGATGGCGTCGTTCAGGGGGTGACGCGCAGAAGCATCAGTGCGGAGTCGTCGAAAGCGTGCCCTCTGGCGTGTGCGGCAACCGCGCGGGACAGGAACGCCACAGTGGTGCCCGCGTTCATGCCGGCGGTCGCCGCCAGCGCGGCGAGCAAGCCCTGCTCGCCGAACATCGGGTGCCCGCGGCCGATCCGGGCCTCGGTGATGCCGTCGGTGTACAGCAGTATCGCGTCCCCCGGCTCCAGCCGGAAGTCGGCCTCGCGCAGGCGCACCTCGGGGATCAGCGCACCCAGGATCGTGCCGGGGCACTCGACCTCCTCCACCGTGCCGTCCGCACGGCGGATCAGTGCCGGGAGGTGTCCCGCGCTGGACAGGCGCCCGGCGAACGCGCCCGCGTCCACGGGGTGAAGGACGGCCAGAACCGCGGAGAGGAAGCGGTCGCCGATCGCCTGGTCGACCAGGGCCTCGTGCAGGCGCTGCAGGATCTTCACCGGCCCCTCGTGCTGGGTGGCCTCCGCCCGGACGGTGTACCGGGCCAGTGCGGTGATCTTCGCCGCCTCCACGCCCTTGCCGCACACGTCGCCCATCACCGCGCACCAGCTCGACCCGCGGGTGCGGAAGAGGTCGTAGAAGTCGCCGACGACTTCTCCGTCGGTGGCGTCCGCGACCATGTAGACGGCGGCGACGTCCAGGCCCGCGACCTTGGGCAGATGCGGCGGGAGCAGACTGTCCTGCAACGTGCGCGCCAACGCCGCCGACGCTCGCCCCGCCGTACGGGACTCGCTCAACGCCTGCCGCAACGCGACCTCGGAGGACACCGAACGCGCCAGCGTGCGCAACGCCTTGAGCTGGGGCTCGGTGAACGGGCGTCGGTGCGCGTCCACCACGCAGAGCCCGCCCAGCACATGCCCGTCGGGGGAGAACACCGGGAACCCCGCCCAGGCGCCGACACCCCACGCGGAGACCTCGGCGAGGCGCCCGATCCTGGGGTCCGCCGCCGCGTCTTCGACGATCAACGGCCGCCCGGACGCGATCAACAGGTGACACGGGCTGTCCGCGACGTCGTTCTCCCGGCCGGCCGTGGTGTCGACACCCATGGCCGCCTTCCGAAACGAACGGCGTCCGTCCACGACGGTGAACAACGCAACGCCCGCGCCGGTCACCGCCAACGCCAACTCGGTCAGGTCGTTGAACGAGCCCTCGGGCGCGCTGTCGAGAAGGCCGCTCGCGGCCACCGCCGCCAACCGCGCGGGATCGAACACCGCCGCCGGCAGCTCGGCCTTGTCCGCCACCACGGGCGTGGTGATCACCTTTGAGCTCGACACGAAACCGTCTTCCCCGGCACCCACCCCGCCCGCCCTCGGAACGAGAACGGCCTCAAGCAACCTGACGGACAGCCTAAACGTCCGGACAACCGAACGACAGGCACACCAACGATCTTCCCCGCCCCCGCCCCCGCCCCCGCCCCCGCCCGGGCCGGCGCTCGGTGGCGCCGGTCGGCGATGTGGATGCGCTCTGCTCCACGCAGGAAGCGTCCGGCGCCGGAAAGCGCCGACCCCCGGCGGGTCGGGAGAAGATCGACGGGGACCGCCGGCGCGAGTCGCCAATCCCGCGCCGTTGGGACCGGCTGCCTCGTCGATGCCCGCCCACGGTCGGGAGACCACGACCACGACCGTCCTCGACCCGCACGTCGCCACGGGCCGGAGGCGACCCGTGCTCCCGCGCCTCGGGGCGTCTTTCAAAGGCGCAGCCAGGCGGCCACGCCGGACAGGGCGATGAGCAGGCACACGCCGAGGTTGACGACCTTGTAGGTCAGGAACACCGCGACGAACTCGCGGATCGTCGCGCTGGGCCGAAAGTACGAAGCCGTCGGCGCGCCGATCACTTGGCCGCGAACGCCGGTGCGTCGGGCGGTCAGGGCGGCGCGGAAGGCGTGGAAGTTGTTGGTGACGATCAGGCATCGGTAGTCGGGGTTGGTGGTGGTCATGATGGCCTTGCTGAAGAGCAGGTTCTCCTCGGTGGTCCGCGAGCGGTCCTCGCGCACGATCCGTTCCGCGGGGACTCCCCGGGCGATCAGATAGTCGGCCATCGCGTGCGACTCCGGCAGTTTCTCGTCGGGGCCCTGGCCGCCCGAGGTGATGAGCACGGGCTGGTTGCCGCGCGCGACTTGGGCTTCGAAGAGGGTTCGCGCGCGGTCGAGTCGACTGGCCAGTAGGGGCGGCACCGTCTCCCCGCCGACGAGGCCGGAGCCGAGTACGACCACGAAGTCGACCGAGCGGCGCACCCACAACCACCCGTAGAGGAAGCCGTAGCCGACGAAGCACACCAGGAGGAAGGACACGTAGCCGACCACCAGGACGACGGTGCCGGTGAACACGATCAGTGTGTGCGAGCGGGTGAACACGGCCGTCGCCAGAAGTGCGAGTACGGCGACGATGGTCAGCCCCGCCAGGAGCGAGAGCAGGTTGGCGGGGCGAATGCCCTCCCGGCGCACCATCGTCGCGCCGTTGGACAGCAGCGCACCGACCAGCAGGAGTACGCCCACGGCCGGTACGAGCAGGAGGAGCACGACCACCGCCGTGACGAACGGCCGTGGTATCCGACCCAGTTCCCCGATCAGCCCGACGATCAGGGCGACGAGGGCCAGCCCCAGAAACACGGCGTTGCCGAACTTGCGGCGGTCGCGCAGGATTCCGACCAGAAAGAGCAAAATGAACAATGCGGAAACCATGTAGGCGAACACCGGCGAATCCTACGCGGCGTGTTTCGTGAGAGGCGGCCGACGCCGTTCCGGGCTCGGTTGCGGTGGATCGATCCGATCCGATGGGCCGGGGGCGGCAGTCGGTCTCCGAGGCTCACGACTCGCAGGAGGAGGCCGAGGCGTGGGTCGAGTGGTTGAGGAAGTTGGCTGCGGCGGGCGTGGATCCGGCGATGGCCGTGATGCCGTTGGGTGAATACGGCGACCTGGTCATGGACATGGCTTTGCGTGGGCTGGAGCGCAAGACCACCGATCCGTATCTGGCGGGATGGCGAATGCGGGTCAAGCCCTGGCTGGGGCATTTGCCCGTGCACGCCGTTACTTACGGCGCGGTTGATCGTGCCGTCTACGGGTGGATCGAGGACGGGGCGGGGCTGTCGACCGTCAAGAACACGATCGCGATTCTCGTGCGCGTGATGCAACAGGTCCGGCGGGATGGGCTGATCGAGACCAATCCGGCCCGGGTGACCGGGTGGCAGCACTCGTATCGCACGGCCGAGGACGAGCTCGACAACCCACGTGCGCTCGCCTTGCGCGACTGGGCCGCGCTCGACGGGCTGGCGAAGGCTCTGGTGGCCCGCTCGCACGGAGGCTACCGGGGGTGGGGCGATGTAGTGCGGTTCGCAGGGTGCACCGCAGCTCGGATCGGTGAAGTGTCGGGGGTGCGGATCAAGGACATCGACACGACGACGTGGATGTGGAACCTGTGTCGGCAGACGACCACCTCGCCCGGGGGGCTGGTCGACAAGGGGACCAAGGGCAAGCGCCGAAGATGGGTGCCGGTCATCCCGCAGGTCCGCCCGCTCGTGCTCCATCGCATCGCGCTCGCCGGGCCGGACCCCGACCCGATGACGCGGCTGTTCACCGGGCCGCGCGGTGGGCGGATCACCACGGCGATCCTGCGTGACGCGACGCACTGGGACGAGGTGGTCGCCGCTCAGAGCTACGAGTTCCTGCTGCGGCACGGATTGCGTCACACCGGGCTGACGTGGATGGCCGACGCGGGAGTTCCGGTGCATGTACTTCGGAAGATCGCCGGGCACGGGTCGTTGGCGACGACGCAGCGCTATCTGCATCCGGAACTGCGGTTGGTGACCAGTGCTTCTGAGGCGCTTCAGGTGCATTTGGACCCGGGCTGGTCCCCAAATGGTCCCCAAGAGGTTTTCGGGGCCTATTCCAACCGGTAAGTGGTCTAAACCAGCAAGAGGCGCTGACCTGGGCTTTTGCCCCTGTCAGCGCCTCTTGAACACCGTCGGGACGACAGGATTTGAACCTGCGACCCCTTGACCCCCAGTCAAGGAGATGGGGCGTTTCCGCAGGTCAGGGGCACTTTACTGCTCAACGCGACGTTCGATTTTCAGTATATCGTGCCGTTTCGTGCATGGCGTGTGGTCCACAACTGGTCCACAGCGTCCGAGCGTTGGTGCCGTGCGTTCGTCTGGGTGCAGCGGTTTCGCATCGGAGTTCGACGACCCGAGCGACCAAGTCCTCCGGATCGTTGCTGGGTTCCTCGACCGGCAAAGGCATCCAACTTTTGGCAGCCCCGGCGGCGAGCAGTCGGTTCTCGTTGTAGATGTAGTACTTGCGCATTTGTACGATCCGAACCACGCGTCCGGGTGGTTGTCCAGGCGCCGACAGATCAGCCGCCCACCGCCGAGCAGCCTCCATCCGCCCATCCGCCCATGTCGAGTCGATGGCACACGCTCTGAATGTCAGTGCTTCCTCCTACGATCCCCGCGACCGAGTCACGGGAAGGATGCGGGTGGACAAGATCCGTCGTGGTGAGCGAGGTAAGCAGAAGACCTGGGAATGGCTCATGGTCCTGACAGCGCAGCGCGGACTCTGTACTTACTGTGGGCGGTCGCCTGCTACGACACTCGACCACGAGAAGCCCATCACAGATGGAGGACCCGATATCTGGTGGAACTTCGTTCCGGCCTGCGATGACTGCAATCGCTGGAAGAAGGGTCGCACCGCCAAGAGTTGGGTGGCGAACCTGGACCTGCACCACAGGTATCCGAAGGCGGGCTTCGCAACGCGAGCCATGCGTCCCGAGGTCTACGCCGGCATCACGAGGCGCGTTGAGCGCGTGCAGCGGGAGATAGCAGACACGGATCGCCGTGAGTGGTTCCGGTTGCACTACGGGACCGAACGGCATCAGAACAAGACGGAGTTGTCCAAGATCCTTGAGAGCTGCAAGGAAGAGTTGCGGGGCTATCCGCATCATCCCTGGCGAACGCCGAACCTCGGCAGCTCTCGAAAAGTTTGTACTCGCCTGATGTGCTGTGGCTACCACCACCCGAAGGCGAAGTGGATGACTGCCTTCCTGGAGGGTGAGGAGTACGCCGGCTTTCGGCGAGCTGTCTTCAACGAGCGCGCCCATGAGGGCGACGTACTGGGACGCCTCGTCAGGGAGTATCTCGCCGATAAGGATCGTGATTGAGGCGACGGAGCAGCGTAGTTGTGGAGGTTGCGGCGGGAAGGCAGCATCCTGCCGGGTGCCGTCGGGACGCACCGAGAGGTCGGCAGGCTGGGCCCGCGGAGTCGAAGCTGGGTGCTCTGAACACTCCGGGTGTGGCTGCCTCGGGTAGGCCCAGGCTGCGGATGGGATAACCATGGGCAGCTTCGTAGTCCGAGTTGCCGGCGGGCCCGCACTCGACCATCACCGCTTACGGGAACTCGGTCACAGCGGAGCGGATTTCGTGAGTATCCACCTGCCGATGCTTCTCCACTCGTGTTGGCCACCCGAAACAGCTCTCGACGACACGACACTCGTTGCCTTCGCCCTCCGACCGATCCTCGTTTAACACCAGACGAACGGACAACACCGCACCCGACATCGCAATCGTCAACTCGCACAGCTTGCTCGGCATCGTCGTTGCCGCAATCGCTCCGGGTGATACGGCGAACCTGGATCCGACCTGCGTTGGAGACGCGACCCTGGCCCGTGTCTGAGTTGGCCCGGCGAACGCGCTGACGACGCCCACTCGTGTCAGCGCCGCTCTGGACGGTGCTCCCGCGGATCGAGCGCAGGTGGGCACCCATGTGCTTGTCCCGGCGGGTCTGCTGCCGCGCCCCGGTGCGCCGTGCGGCATCACCGACGCCCAGGCCGAGGAGATGGTGGTCCGCACCCTGTATGACGGTGCCGGGACCACGACATCATGATCACCGCTTACCGAACGGTTTGTCCGGGCCAGGGTCCCGCGCACCGGCCGGCGATGCCGCGTTGGGAATCGATTCGTCTTCCGATTTCCACAACCGGACGCTGTGCTGCCGATACGCTCTCGTGACGCAGGGTATGCCGGGTCGGGGGGCGGGGATGCAATGAGCGGCAAGTCCGATCCCTTCGAGGCTTCTGCGGCGGCGCTCGGCTATCTGTATCAGTTGCGCATGGCCCTACTGGTGTGCGTCGAGCATCTCCAAACAGGTCTGGACTGGACAGTTGCCGTCGAGGCCGGCGACGACATCGAAACGGTCAGCGACACGGCCACAAACTGGTGGCAGCTCAAGCACCGCGCGCCTGGCACACGGATGACCGATGCCAGTAGCGACCTCTGGAAGACACTGCGCATCTGGGCCACGGCGGTCTCCGAGCAGCAGATGGACCTGGAGCGGACGAACCTGTTTCTGCTGACGACTGGGATTGTGCCGACGGGATCCGCCGGTTCCTTCCTGGTGCCCAATCGGCCGGGCGGAGCGAGAGACGAAGCCGAAGCGCTCAAGCTGCTCAACACGGCGCGTGCAAACTCCGCTGCCAAGAGTTCGGCAGCCAAGGCCAACTTCGCTGCCTGGGACGCCTTGGACGCGAACCAGCGGTTGAGCCTGCTCAAACGTATCCAGGTGCTCGACGAGGCCAACGACATCACGAAGGCCGGCGAACAGCTGCAGGGCCGGGCCGCGCTGGTTGTCGGGCATATCCACGCATCGGCCTTCCTACAGCGGTTGGAAGGATGGTTCCTCCAGCGCTGCATCGCCCACCTGGCAGGCACAGGATCCGGGCCGGTCACAGGCGTTGAATTCGATGACATCTTCGACCAGCGGCGCAATCAGTTCCGCCCCGACAACCTCCCCATCGATGTCGATGTCGTCGACCTTCACGGCGAGGCGGCCGAGCACACGGAAAAGACCTTCGTACGTCAACTGACACTTGCCGGCATCGGCAACGCGCGCATCCGGATGGCCGTGAGGGACTACGTCCGCGCGTATGAACAGCGCTCTCGGTGGTCTAATGAGAACCTCCTCCGCCCCGGGGAACTCGGCGAGTATGAGAGACGCCTGGTCGAAGAATGGCAGAGACGTTTCAACGTGATGATCGACGACCTCGGCGAAGACGCAGCCGAATCGGAGATGCGCAGGGAGGCAAAGAAGATCTACGCCTGGGTCGAACAGGACGCCCGGTACAGAATCCGGCCCGGATGCGACGAAGCGTTCGTGACCACCGGCTCCTACCAAATGCTTGCGGACGAGGAACGGGTCGGCTGGCACCCGGACTTCGAAGCCAGGCTCATGGCCCTACTGGAGCCGGCGGAAAGCCGGTGAGCAGATCTGTGGACCTCAGTCGCGAGGAACGGGCCCTGTTCAACCTGGCATTCATGGCCCTCGTCAGCTGCCGTGTGGTGCAGGGCCACCAGAAGACGGGACCTTGCCCGCTGCCGGTCGCCATTACGTCAGCAGTGATGGCTCTGCAGCCGGCGATCCGGCGGCTCTTGCCGGGGACCACCGCGGCCAGCGTGGCAAAGTGGGTCGAGGAGAACCAGGCCATCCGTGTCGTCATGGCGGCCAACGCGCCGGGGCTGGCCAACATGGTCCGCCCTGGCATCCTTTTCGCGCTCCAGACTCAGCTGCTCAGCCTCGACGAGAGGGCACGCCTGACCCTGCGCCACCGTGCGATACCAACCGCGATCACCGGAACCTCCGATACGGTCATCGCGATTCAAAAGACCGCTCAGATGCTCGGCCGCTGGCTACCCACCGGCGGGAGTACGGCTACGGTCCTGACTCTGCTCGGAGTGCGCCTATGACCTACCAGATCAAATCATTGGCCCTGTACGGGCACCGTCCCGAGCAGCTGCGCATCCTTGCGTTGAACCCAGGCCGCCTCAACATCATCACCGGAGACTCCCGCACCGGGAAAACGTCAATCTGGACCATCACCGACTACTGCATGGGCAGCACCGACTACCCCGTCGGCGCCGGCAAAGTCCGTGATTACACCAGCGTCTTCGCCCTGCAACTTGTGCGCGGCGAACAGCAGTTGTTCATCGCTCGTCCGGCTCCCGAGAACAGCACCAGCCCAGCTCCGCGACTGTGTCTGCAGTTCCAAAACGCGGGGGCCCCGCCGCCGCCCCGCGACGGCATCGACTTCACCTTTCCTCTCGAGGCAGCCCGACGTCTACTCAGCGAGTTCTGCGGCATCGACCGGACCGTCCGCATCCCAGCGGCGCGCGGCACCACCATGTCGCCGTCAATTCGTCATGCCTTGTTCTTTTGCCTCCAAGCACAGAACGAAATCGCCAATCCTGACCATCTCTTCCACTCCCAGGGACACGAGTGGCGACCACAGGCCATCCGCGACACACTGCCATACTTCTTGGGAGCGGTCGAACCCGAACAAGCGGTGCGTCGTGCTCGACTCAAGCAGCTACGCGCCGAACTAAAGAACGTAGAGCGCCAAATTGCCCAGGCTATCCAGGCCGCTCCCGCGCCTGGGCAGGCCCGCGGACTGATAGCCGAGGCGGAGAGCGCGGGCCTCTTGTCCGAGCCGGTCGACGACATCGTCGGCTTCGACGAAGCACTGCGGATTCTTGCCTCCGCTCTCACCCGCACACTCGGTGAACTCGAGTATCCCGACTCCACCGACCACCGCGCCGTCCTGGACCGCGAGCGGCGGGAACTCCGCTCTCGGCATCAGCAGATCAGGTCGCGCATCACCGACCTTCGCCAAACATTGACCGAGGAGAACGACTACCTGGTTCAGGCCCGTGATCAGCGCGAACGACTCGCCTCGCTCGGCCTATTGCGGACCGCAGTCGACGCCACGAGCCCGCACTGTCCGGTGTGCGACAGTGTGGTTTCCTCGGCGCAGGAAACCACGCTGAGAATCCGTGAGGACCTGCAACGTCTGGATTCCGACGTTGCCTTCGTCAGCGACGACGCCCCTCTCATCCAAGGCATGATTGCTGTCGAGGAAGAGCGACTTCAGGAACTGCGTGCAGAGCTGGTCCGCAACCGCGAACATCGCGAAGCGCTTGACGCCGGCCTGCGTGAGGCCGCCCGCTTCCGCAGCCAGTCCCTACGCGCGGCGTCCGCCCAAGGCAGGATTAGTCTCTTCCTCGAAAACGCGGCCCGTGCCGAACACGCTCCGCCCGTCACCGACACACGCGAGGAACTGAAGCGGGAAATCGCCGACCTTGAGGAAGTACTCGGCTCGGACATGCAGGCCGATCGGCTAGCCAGCTGCCTCTCGTTGATCAACCACAAGATCACCACGAAAGCACGCATGTTGGGCTTGGAACACTCCGAATACCCGGTGCGACTGGACCTCCGCCGGCTCAGCGTCGTGGCGGACACGCCGCGGGGCCCGGTGCCGCTGAGCGACATGGGCAGCGGGGAGAACTGGCTGGGCTATCACATCGCCGCCTTGCTCAGCCTGCATGAGTGGTTTGACGAGCAAGGACGTCCCCTACCCCGAGTTCTGGTCCTCGACCAGCCTTCCCAGGTGTACTTCCCTTCCGACTACGACGGGCCTCAAGTGGATCTCGCGGGAGAGGACCGCGCCTCACTCCTACGGGTCTACCAGGCCATTACCGACACGGTGAGTCGTCTCGGCGGGAGGTTCCAGGTGATCGTGATGGAGCACGCGGACCTGGGGGACGACAGCTTCCGGGCTGGAGTCGTCGAACGATGGCGCGGCGGACAGGCGGCTCTCATCCCACCTAACTGGATTCTCCAAGACGACTGAGCCGACATCGCACCCGATGCCCGTGCGCGTGGCTGAGCAAAACAAGGGGGGCGGGCGGGACTCACCGGGATGAGGGTCGAGTACCGTGCGCGTGGCAGCCACCCTTCGTAGGCGTGCTCACCCGAGCGGCTCGCGCCGTGTGGACCCTGCCGATTCGTTCACCGGTCTCGTGTTCACGCGTGACGACGGTCGGCCGTTGCGGCCGCAGACCCTGCTGGACCGCTTCCGCCACTGGTTCGCCCAGGCGGGGGTTTTGCGGATCACGATGCACGACCTGCGGCACCTCGCGGCGACGCTGACGATCACCGCGGGCGTGCCGTTGACGGTGGTGTCCAAGACGTTGCGGCACTCGACGTTGTCGACCACGGCGAACATCTACGCCCACCCGACCCGTCAGGCCGCCCACGGCGCCGTCGACGCCATCGAGGAGGCCCTCGCCGGTGCCGAGGGAGTGGACGTGGCGAGGCACCCGCCGAATCGGTTGCGACCACATCGCGACCACCCGGCCCGGCTCCGAGATCTGTTCAAACCGCTCTACACGGCGGCGGTGGCGGGCCGATCGCTCGTGAGCCCCAAGGCCGAGCGCCGGTCGTGCGACCACACTGCGACCACCACGCCCCGAGAAGCGGAAAAGGCAGTCCTCCCATCTCTGAGAAGACGACCTCCGACCTGCGTAGACGCTGGTCGGGACGACAGGATTTGAACCTGCGACCCCTTGACGGGGTATCCGCAGGTCAGGGGACCTTTCATGCTTGATACGACGTGCGTTTTCTTTTGCATCGTGCCGCTTCGCGCATGGCGTGTGGTCCACAACTGGTCCACGGAAGAGCCGAGTTTGCGGAGCTGGCGCAGCATGACGGCCTCGGGCACGAGGTGGTGCCACGCGGTGGACGTCAGACGTTGGGTCGGCACCTGTATTCGGTTGTCGAACCTGGCTACGGCGCGGATTCGCGATCGGCTTGGTGCTCAGCTGCGCCAGGCGGCGATCACGTCGTCGGGCCCCCAGTTCAGGCCGATCGGGTCGGTGGGCACGTCGAGAGCGAGGCCGGACAGCGAGACGACCGCCAAGGTGGTGACACCGAGTTCGAATCCGGGGACCTGTGGAGCCGCCCTGGCCAGATCTGCCATGTCATGCCGGTCGAATGGGTTGGCCAGCCACTTGACGGATCCGACCAGGCGCACGTGGCGCGCTACAGGCGCGCGGTCGACGGCCACCAGGTCCACTTCGGGGTCGAAGGTCCGGTTCCACCAACCGCTAACTGCCCCGATGTCGTCCCAGCCCAATGCGCCTTCCCCTGCGGCGAGTTCGAGTGCCTCGCGCACCAGTGGCTCGACGGCTCGTCCGCGCCACGTCGACCAGCGGCGTTCGACGAGGCGGAACGCGCTGGCGGGGCGGCCTCGTCGGACCTGTTCCTGTGCTCCGCGCAGGATCGCGAGGTACAGCCGTAGGTTGCTGTCGTCGACGCGGTACAGGGCGGGTTTGCCCGGTCGGGTCGACAGCGGCTGGTCCATCGCCAGGACCCGTTTCTCCTCGACCAATTTGCGTAGCAGTGGCGACAACGAGCCCGACGGGATAGCCCCGCTGCGGCCCCCGGCAGTCGAGGCGATGTTCGCGTGGGTGCGGTCGCCCCCACCGACCGCCTCGAGGACGCGCCGAGCTTGATCCGGCGCGGGGAACTCGGCCAGGAGGGAGGACTCGGGGATGCCGAAGACCGGCGAAGCTGGGTCGGCGCACTCGGCTTCCAGGAACGCCAGACTCCGCCGAACTCCGCAAAACCATGGGCGTAGGTACATGGCGTCGGGATGCCCGTGTGGAGTCCAGGGGTGCCCGTGCCGTTTCCGGGTCCCCGGAAGTCGAGTAATCTCACATGATTCGTGACAGTCGGTCATCGGTTGCACAGCCCGAACGAGCGTGGACTGCGCCGGTCATCGACAATCGGGGGAGGCCTGAAGATGGCTCGAACGCTCTACAAGGACACGACGGGTGGGGTGGATCATCTCGTTGCCGAGATCCGCCGAGGTGACATCGCGCTACCGGAACTCCAACGCCCATTCGTATGGAAGGCGACCCAGGTCCGCGACCTGTTCGACTCGATGTACAAGGGATTCCCTGTCGGTTCCCTGCTGTTCTGGCTGACCGGCGCCGAACCCGGCGCGCGGCAGATCGGAACCAACATCAAGGACCACGCGCCTCGTGCGCTGGTCGTCGACGGGCAGCAACGGCTCACCGCGCTGTACGCCGTGCTGACGGGCGAACCCGTCCTTCGCGGCGACTACAGCACCGGGCGCATCCGCATCGCCTTCCGGCCGGCCGATGCCACCTTCGCCGTCACCGATGCCGCGATCGAGAAGGACCCGGAATACCTGGCCGACGTCAGCACGCTGTGGCAACCCGGCAATCGCAAGCCCACGATCCGCCGCTTCATCGACGGGTTGACCGAGAAGAGGGAACTCGACCAGGACGAACGCGACCGTTTGGAAACCGCGCTCGAAGAGCTTCACGACCTGAACAAGTCCACCTTCAAGGTGGTCGAACTCGACGCCGACATCGACGAGGAGCAGGTCGCCGAGATCTTCGTCCGGATCAACAGCGAGGGCGTCAAGCTCAATCAGGCCGACTTCATCCTCACGCTGATGTCGGTCTACTGGCCCGCCGGACGCGTCGAGCTGGAGCGGTTCTGCCGCGATGCCCGTGAACCGGTGCTCACCGGTGCGTCGCCGTTCAACTGGTACATCAGGCCCGAGGCGGATCAGCTGCTGCGTGTCACCACGACGCTCGCGCTGCGTCGGGCAGTGCTCAAACAGGTGTATACGATCCTGCGAGGGCGCGACCCCGAGACGGGCAAGCCGTCCGCAGACCTCAGGAAGGTGCGGTTCGCCGGGCTCCAAGCAGCCCAAGAGCGCGTACTCGACCTGACCAACTGGCACGAATTCCTTCAGTGTCTGGAACGCGCCGGGTACCGCGGTAGCAAGATGATCTCGTCGGACAACGCCGTGCTCTTCAGTTACCTCATGTGGCTCATCGGGCGCGTCGACCATCAGGTTCCGCTGGATCGACTGCGAGAGAGCATCGCGCGGTGGTTCTTCATGGCCCAACTGACGAGCCGCTACTCGGGATCCTTCGAGACTCGGGTGGAACAGGATCTCAATCGGCTGCACGCCGTACCCAGCGGTGACGCCGCCGCATATCTGGCGGTTCTGGACCGAACCGTCGAGGCCACGTTCACCCCGGACTTCTGGAGCATCACACTGCCCAACAGTCTGGAGGCATCCGGCGCGAAGTCGCCCGCGCAACTCGCCTACGTCGCAGCGCTCAACGTGCTGGACGCCGAGCCGTTGCTGTCCACGACGAGGGTGCGCAGCCGCATGGACCCGGCGGTGCTCACCAAGAAGGGCATCGAGCGCCATCACCTCTTTCCGAGGAACCACCTGAAGAAGACCGGCGTCAACGACACCCAGCGGATCAACCAGGTCGCCAACATGGCACTCGTCGAATGGCACGACAACATCGAGATCTCCGATCGTCCGCCGGCCGACTACTGGCCGAGCGAACTCGCCTCGACAGCGATGACGCCGGAGCGCTTGGCGCGCCACATGTACTGGCACGCCCTGCCACAAGGGTGGGAGTCGATGAGCTACGACGATTTCCTGCCGGCTCGTCGGACGCTGATCGCCGAGGTCGTACGCGACGCGTACGCGCGACTGCGCGAACCGAACTACGCCCCCACCTATCCGACGGTATCGGCGACGAACCCTCCACAGGAGAGGTGGATTCGCCTCGGCGACCTGATCGACGCGGGACTGCTCACACCACCGACGAGGCTCACGCCCGCACGTGACGGCCAGGGCGTCGAAGCGGTGGTTGACGCCCGCGGCCGGATCACCCTCGACGGCGAGGAGTTCGACTCCCCGTCACCGGCCGCCTCGCGGAGCGCCGGCGTCAGCACGAACGGGTGGCTCTACTGGAACGCACACCTGGACGACGGACCGGTACTGCTCGACGAACTGCGCAGCGAGTACCGACGCAAGCGGTCCTGACGGGTCGAAGTCCGGCCGTCCCGATGCAAAAGTCGTCGCAATGGTGGTATCGCCCGAGAAGCTGACCATGGCTGACACGATCAGCTGGCGAAACGTCACCGGGCTCGCGTCGGCACGTTTGGGTGGCGGGTCTCGATGAGACCGGGGACGTGCCGGTGGTTGTTGTGCTGGGGGAGCGTGGAAGCGGCAAGACCGTGGCCTTGGAGCAGGAACGAGACCGTCTGGATGCTGCCGGGGTGCCGAACACCTACGTCCATTTGGGCAGGGACGCATTCGACTGAGGTGCCCTTGACCTTCCCGAGGACGGTTCGTGTCCGGATGCTGGAGCAGCACGCGATGTCGGTCGTTTTCGGAGCCACGCATGGTGAACGTGCCCACCGGAATAGAAGCCTCGGAGCCGTGGATCATCGGCGCTCCGCGGTGCCGGCGCGCATCCGAGATGCCTGATGCTCGTGGAGGAGCCGAAGGCGTAGCGTGGAACCTGTGCGATGTCGTGGCGCACTTGACCGGCGGTCAAATGGCTTACCGCGAGACAGCTCTTTGAAGGCGAACAGTGATGAAGTATGACCGGAAGGTGTCGGTGCCGAGTCTCTTATGCTATCAAAGCGGGAATTCGTGTCGCCGTGAAATTCGGCCGGAGGTGCGCCGGGGTCGCAATTGGTCCACGGATGGTCCATGGCGACCCGGGATCAACCCGTGCGCTCGTGTGGTGGCCTGAACCAGCAAGAGGCGTTGACCTGGGCTTTTGCCCCTGTCAACGCCTCTTGAACACCGTCGGGACGACAGGATTTGAACCTGCGACCCCTTGACCCCCCCCAGTCAAGGAGATGGGGCATTTTCGCAGGTCAGGGGCTTTTCGCTGCTCGATGTGACGTTCACTTTTCGCTATATCGTGCCGTATTGCGTGTAGCGTGTGGTCCCCAAATGGTCCCCAGCGTGTGGGAGTTCAGCAGCTTTGAAGCTGACCGTGCTCAGCGGTTGGAGGGCTTGTTTGCTCCGAGGGAGCCAGGGTTCAAGACTCTCGGTTGACGTGGCACCGCCGAAGCCTGCCCACGCCCGTGCTGCTGCAGTGCGGCGCAATCGAGTCCATCCATCGGTTCGTTGCGGCATGATGCAGGCTTGTGCCGCGGCAGTTCCCCGGCACGTGGAACCGTATTCGAGGCGGGTGGATGTTCGCTCGGTATGACCACCGGCAGCGCGATGTCGAGCTGGTGATGGGTTCTCTGCACGGTGATCCGCGGCAGCTCGGTGTGCTCGTCGCCTTCGGGCGTCAGCTGCGTGAGGACCTTGTGACGGGCTTGCGCGAGGTCATCGCGACGGGCGTGTGGACGGAGGACTGGCACGTGCGGGCGGAAGCTGCGCAGTGGCGCGGCAATCCCCGTTTTCGCCGCTTCCTCGAGGTCGATCTGGAGGATCGACGAAATCGTGGTCCCAAGGCCGAGCACTTGTAGACCGCTCTCATTCCTTCCCTTGAGACGGGCACGGCGCTGCGGAGACTGTCCGACGCCGACTGTCCGCAGCACTGCCGTGCCGACCACGTCGGGTCGGACTTCTCCGTGATGTCCGAGCAGCGAACTGCCGAGTATCGGGAGGCGCTGTTCGGTTGGTACGCCGCCATCCGATACGCACACCGGACTCTGGTCCGCAGCGCCGACTGGTATGCGGACAACCCCACGTGCTCCGAGCAGTTCGACACCTTCGGTGCCATGCTGGCGCCGCCCGCATCTCGGCAGACATGGTCGGGCGACCAGTCGGCGGACGCTTGGCGGGAGCTCTTGCTGATGATGAATGCCTGGAGCCCTTACACCCTGGAGGCGCTGTCCGAGATCCTGCCGGGGTCGGCGGAGACGCCGATGTTCCGAGGCTGGGGTTCCGGGTTCGAACCGGCGGGACGCGACGAGGCGCACGCCGTCGCTTCGGCTCTGGCGCGAGTGCTCACCCCCGATGAGCGCGACCACGTCCTTGCGCAGGTTGCCAGGATCGGCGAGTGCGACGATGCCATCGCCGGCGCGGGATATGTCGAGACTCTCGTGGACGACTCCCGGCCGTGCACCAGCAACGTGCACGAAACGTTTGGTGACTCGACTGCCGAGCGCCGCGAATGCGCCCGCGCCCGGGCAACGGTGATGCGGGTGGCCCCACGGGATGACCGTAAGGACAGGCGCGAGCACGTTGCCCGAGCCTCCGTGCTCCTCCTGGGTTCGCGGAGAGACCGCATGCGCCACCTGGTCGCGCACGTGCGCAAGCAACTTGCCACGGAGGTATTGGACGACCTGCCGGTGCATTGTCGAGAGCATGCGGCAGAACTCGCGGACGTGCGGAAACAGTGCGGGTTCGACGAGCACAAGACAGCAGAGCTTGCGGGAATCTCCGTGGCAACGTTGCAGCGGCTGGAGAACGGTCGCACGAAGACCACACCCGGCAAAGCTTCTTGTCTCGGATACCTGACGCTCCTCGCGGCAGCGTCGCTCGAAGCGGGTCGGGCACACGAGTGCGTGCCGGCGGTGCTCAGCTCCGCCGTAGCGACGAGTGGGTTCGTCATGGAGTAGCCACAGGTTCGCGACCTCGCGCTCTCGATCTGCAGCGAAGCTCCCGTCTCTTGGCCGTCCTCACCACCTGGCTGAGCTCGCGGCTGCGTTCCCACAGGTCGGAGAACGCCCGCACGACGGGCGCCGGGGAAGGGCGCACCGGCCGGCGCAGCGCCTCCATGGTGCTGCCCACGAGAGCCTGCGCCCGGGACGGGTCCTCGCCGCTCGGACCGTCGAACAGCTCGTGGAAGACGAAGAACCAGCTCATCAGGTCCACGCCCAGGTCGAGGTCCGCCCCGGACGCGTCGGGGTAGAAACGCGCCGCCAACTCCGCGTACCGCGCGCGCTCGTGTCTGCGCACGGCTTCCTCGTCGGCCAACAGGCCGTGGAGGAGCGGCCAGGCGAGATGTCG
Organism: Embleya australiensis; assembly: GCF_051903075.1. Classification (NCBI taxonomy): domain Bacteria; kingdom Bacillati; phylum Actinomycetota; class Actinomycetes; order Kitasatosporales; family Streptomycetaceae; genus Embleya; species Embleya australiensis. The sequence goes on along the minus strand of NZ_CP182422.1, from coordinate 944,859 downwards.
TTCCGTGGCCCGATCGACATCGGGGCTGATCCGGCACGGGAACGGGATGTGGAGATCGATTCCTCTGGGCACGGCTCCCTCGTTGACGGTCGAGAGGACGGCCCGGCACGGTGCTCGCCGGGAAGGGCTCACGGACGGTGGGGGGTTGCTCGTGATACGACGGGCGGTCGAAGGCCCGCGGCCACGCTCACCTGGCCGGCTCCGGGTCCACTGTCACGCTATGAAGCCGACTGGCATGGGTCCAACGACAGTTGGGCATACACCCCATGCGCAAACGTCATGCCGCGCCCCCGTCCGGCGCACCTCCGTACGAGCCGCCCGGCCGACGGCCCCACCTCACGGATCGGGGACGGTGTCCTCTCCGAGGGCCGCGGCTCGCAAGGCGGCGGCGAGCCGGACGACCGGATCGACCGGCTGCCCCGGGAGTCGGGCCAGGAGCAGGCGGCGTGTTTCCTGCGGGCCGCCGCGCACCGGCAGGATGCGCACGCCGGACGGCGCGGCGGGAGCCAACGCGGAGGGCACGGTGGTGATTCCGCAGCCGGCGGCGACGAGGTGCAGTTTCGCCAGCCAGTCCCGGGCGGTGTGCGCGATCTCGGGGCGTTCGTCCAGGCCGGGCCACACCCCCATGAGCCGGTCCGCGCCGGATGGTGAACCGCCGATCCATCGTTGTCCGCGCAGGTCGGCCGCGTCGACGAACTCCCCGCGCGCCAGCGGATGCGCGGCGGGTACGGCCAGGCACAGGGCGCGCTCGGTGAGCGTGCGCACCACCAGGGGCGGGGACTCGGCGTCCGGTGCGCGAAACGGCGGCGCCGAGGACAACAGGGCGAGGTCGATGCTGCCCGCCCGCAGGGCGCGCACCAGCGCCGGGGTGCCACCCTCGCGGCTGACGACCCGCACGCCCGGATCGCTGTGCCGCAGCGCGACCAGCGCGCGCGGCACCAGGGTGGTACCGGCGGTGGGCACCCAGCCCAGCCGCACGGTGCCGCCCGGCCCGGGCAGCCCGGACAGTTCGCGGGCGGTCGCGTCGATCTCGTCGAGCACGACCGTCGCGCGCCGCATGACCAGGCGCCCCGTCGCGGTGAGCCGTACGCCGTCGCGTCGCCGCTCCAGCAGTTCCCCGCCCGCCACCCGCTCGATCGCCGCGATCTGCCGGGACACCGCCGACTGGGTGTAACCCAGCGACGCCGCCGCCGCGGTGAAGGTTCCCTGCTCGGCGACCGCGCGGAAGACGCGCAGCGCCGTCAGCGACACATCCGTGAAGTCCATGATGTTTACGCATACCACGCTTGCGTTACTTTCGTTGGACGCACGACGCCAGGGTTCCTACCGTCGAGGTGTGAACGCTTCCCGCATCGCCCTCGTCACCGGCGCCAACCAGGGGCTGGGCCGGGCCCTGACCGAAGGGCTCGCCGCCCGTACGAACCCCGGCGACCTGGTCCTGCTCACCGGCCGCGACCACCGGCGCGTCACGGACGCCGCCCGCGAGGTCGCCCGCCTGTCCGACACCCGCGCCCGGGTCGAGGGCCGGGTCCTGGACGTCACCGACACCGACGCGATCGCCCGCCTCGCCGACGAACTCCAAGACCGCCACGGCGGCGTCGACATCGTCGTCTCCAACGCGGTCGCCCGCCTGCTGCCGCACGAATCACAGGCCGAACGCGCCGACGAGTTCATCGACGTCGCCAACACCGCCACCCATGCCGTCCTGCGCTCCTTCGCCCCCGTCCTGCGCCCCGGCGGCCGGTTGCTGGTGATCGCCAGCAGCCTCGGCACCCTTGGCCACCTCGACCCTCGGCTGCGCCCGCGGTTCGACGGCGCGACCCTCGACCAGGTCGAATACGCCATCGAATCCTGGCGCGCCGCCATCCACCACGGCACGGCCGCCGAGGACGGCTGGCCGGTGTGGCTGAACGTACCGTCGAAGGTGGCCCAGGTGGCAGCCGTCCGCGCAGTCGCTGCCGACCGGCGCGAGCGCGATCTGGCCGCCGACACCCTGATCGCCTCCGTCTGCCCCGGCATGGTCGACACCGCGACCTCCCGACCGTGGTTCGACGACTACAGCCAGGCCCGGTCACCCGCCGAGGCCGCCGAGGCGGTGCTCGACCTGATCCTCGCCGACCACGTCGACCCCGCCCTCTACGGCGAACTGGTCCGCTTCGGCAAGGCGTTGGACTGGCACTCCGGCACACCGCCGACTGAGCAGGACCGCGTGCTCACCCCCTGACCACAGCGCAACCGCACGTTCTCGAAACCCCAGGAGATCCCCCATGAACGCCATCACCACCCCGTTCGGATTCGGCACCACCGCCGCCGAGACAGTGGACGGGATCGACCTCACCGGCCGCCGCGCCGTCGTCACCGGCGGCTCCTCCGGACTGGGCGCGGAGACGGCCCGCGCCCTGGCCTTCACCGGCGCGCATGTCACCCTCGCGGTCCGGGATCCGGCGGCGGGCGAACGCGTCGCCAAGGAGATCACCGCCTCCACGGGGAACCACGAGGTGCGCGTCGCACCCCTCGACCTGACCGACCTCGCGTCGATCGCCGCGTTCGTCGACGCCTGGCAGGGACCGCTGCACATCCTGGTCAACAACGCCGGCGTCATGGCCTGCCCCGAGCAGTACACCGAACAGGGCTGGGAATGGCAGTTCGCCACCAACCACCTGGGCCACTTCGCCCTCGCCACCGGCTTGCACCACGCGCTGGCCGCCGACGGCAACGCCCGCGTGGTGGTGGTGAGTTCCACCGGCCATCAGCAGTCGCCGATCGTGTGGGACGACATCAACTTCGCCTTCCGCCCCTACGACCCCTGGCTCGCCTACGGCCAGTCCAAGACCGCCAACGCCCTCTTCGCGGTCGAGGCGACCCGCGCCTGGGCCGACGACAACATCACCGCCAACGCACTCATGCCCGGCGCCATCTACACCAACCTGCAACGCCACACCGGCGGCCGAGGCAGCGGTCGCGTCCCCGCCGAACTGATCAAGACCGTCGAACAGGGCGCCGCGACCTCCGTACTCCTCGCGACCTCACCGCTCCTCGAAGGCGTCGGGGGCCGCTACTTCGTCGACTGCAACGAGACCGAGATCGTCGACCGCCGCTCCGGCACCCTGCACGGCGTCGCCCGCTACGCCGTCGACCCGGTCGGCGCACGCCGCCTGTGGGACCTCTCACGCGACCTGCTCGCACAGGCACGCTGACACCGCCGCTGTCCGGGAGACCGAGATCGAGGGCCACCGAGACGAAGGGTGGCCAAGGCGCCCGGCCGCCGCGGCCCGCGAAGACCGACACCGTCCGCGCGGCTGCGTGGCAGGCGGCTCCGTCACCGCCCTCGCCCGCGACCATGCGGTCAACCGTGGCGCCATCCGCACGGCCACCGCCGGCCCTGGGCCCGAAGGCCCGGTCGTGTCGGCCGGGGCGGCGCGATCATGTTCGGCTCCAGGGACAGGAGTTGCCGCCGGGGCGCGCCGTGCGTCCCGAACTCGTCTGCCACGGTGTCGAATCGGCCCAGCCGGCATGATCGGTGGGCGCCCCTTCGGGGAGCCTTGTTCGCGGCACCGACGCAGGGCAGGGCGGATCCCATGAGAGTCACCATCGTCGGCGGCGGCATCGCCGGGCCGACCTGCGCCCTGAGCCTGCGCGCCGCCGGGCTGTGGCCTCGGGTGAGCGAGGCCGCCCGGACCATTGAGGCGGTCGGTGTGGGGATCAACCTGCTGCCGCACGCCGTCCGTGAACTCGCCGAACTCGGTCTGGCCGAGGAACTGGCGGCCGTCGCGCTGCCCCCGCACCGCTTGCGGTATCACGACCGTGCGGGCGCACCGGTGTGGGAGGAGCCGGTCGGGCTCGCGGCCGGCTACCGGTGGCCGCAGTACTCCGTGCACCGGGGCCGGCTGCACGTGCTGCTCCTGGCGGCGGTGTGCGAACGCCTGGGGCCGGACGCGGTCCGTACCGGCCGCTCGTTCCGACGCTTCGAGCAGACGGCGTCCGGCGTCCGGGCGCACTTCCCGGACCGCACGAGCGGCGAGTCGATCGTCGAGGACGCGGACGCGCTGGTCGGCGCGGACGGCATCCACTCCGCGGTCCGGGCCCAACTCCACCCGAACGAGGGCCCCGTGCACCGCAACGGCGTGCACATGTGGCGCGCCGTCGCACGGTCTCCGCACATCCTGGACGGCCGTTCGATCGTGGTGGCGGGCGGTACCCCCGGCGCGATGTCCGGGATCCCGCCCTCGGCCGAGTGGTGTGATGCCCGGACCACGGTCTCTGCGCTGGTGGCCGTCACGACCGTCACGACTCTCGATTGAAGAAATCGAATGCTCGAGCCGGCGCCCCGGGCGTCGTCCCAGCCGACTGCATCAGGACCGAGATGCCTACTGATCCGGAGGGGGTAGCCGACCGAGGCGTATCGCCCCGCGTCGAAGGAGATCGACGGCCCGTCCAAGGACATGGCGGCGATGAAGCAGCAACTTGCGCGGATCGAGGCGTTGTTGCAGAGGTTCCTGGGCAGGTCGTCGAGCTGCACGCCCGATTCGCCTGGGGCACCGTCGTGGGCATGGTCGCCGAGCACGACTTCGTTCGGGTTCACGGTCGCGGTTGTCTTTCCCCTGGTCGCATTCGGCGGTGGGCCGCCCGGAATCTCGTACCACGCGAGCCGCGCACCGCATCGGTCAGACAACCCGAATTCGCGGGCGCCCGACGGCACAGTCATCGGACTGGGCCGTCCGGGGCGGTTTTGCGGTAGGGCTGCACCGGCGTACTGCGGGGTCGTGCCTGTGTGAGGGCGTTGTGGAGGGCACCGGGATCGTCCGCGTGGAGTCTGATCACGGTGACGAGGCGGGGTGCGCCGAGGAATCCGGGGGCGGTGAGCGGGGTGGTCAGTTCGAGGGTGAGGGAGGTTTGCGAGGCGATGGGGAGGTTCAGTTCGTTGTCCCTCTTCTCGTGGGTGAAGCGTGTCTCGCGGCGGATGGCGGCGATGTGGTCGAGGGGGACGTGGATGTCGACGTGGGCCGCCTGGCGAACGCGCAGGGCTCCGTTCACGAGGACGTGGGGTCGGGTGACGGCGGCGGCCTGCATGCCGAGGACGAACAGGACGGTGTAGACGTCCACGGCCAGGAGGACGTAGTGGACGACCGGTGGCCCGGGGAGGAGGTAGGACACGGCGACGGTCTCGACGATGCAGGCGAAGGCCAGGCAGTACACCGTCAGGGCCTGGTCGCGGGCGTGGGTGAAGATCGCGTCGGCGCCCTCGACGCCGTGCGGTCGGCGGGTGACCCAGCGGATCAGGCTTTCCCAGACGCGTCGCTCGTGCGCCACGATCCGCCGGACCGGTTCGGGCACGATCCTCGTGAGCACTCCCCGGGTGGGGGCGGCGGACGAGGCCGTGGTCGTCGGGGCATTCGCTGTGGTCATGGGTGTCCCTGTCGTCGTTGCCTCACGAGTGCGAGCGCGCCTCGGATGACTGCTGCCTGGGCCGGTGCGAGATCCGCGAAGAACGCGTCCGCCACGGCGTCGGCGTGGTCGTCGGTGCCGAGCGTCGCCACCTCGTCGGACAGCAGGGCGGCCAGTGACGCTGCCGCCGGCGGTACGCGCGGATCGTCCGGGGGCGCGTCGGTGAGGGCGTCCAGCAGGCGGTACACCTCCGCGGCCTGCTCCCGCATCCCGTCCAGCATCGCCATCAGTCGGATCCGCTTCTCATCCGGGAGGGCGACGTCGAACAGGACGAGGTGTTCCCGGTCCTTCGCCGCCATCGGCGAGTCGGGCACTTCGCCGAGATCGGCCAGCAGGGCGGTGAGCTCCGGTGACAACGGCCCCTCGGCGGGGAGCCGGCCGGCTCGGGCCTGGGCCAGGAGCGAGGCGAGCCGGGACCGCCGCTCCAGGATGATCGTCTCCTGTCGTGCGAGGTCGTCGTCCAGCTCCTCCAGGACCTCCACCAGCTCCCGGCCGGCGTCGTCCGTGATGACGTCCCGCACTTCGTCGAGCCCGAGTCCGAGCTCGGTCAGCCGCCGGATCCGTGCGAGCAGTACGGCCTCCCGAAGGCCGTACTCGCGATACCCGTTGGCGCGCCGTGCGGGCTCGGGCAGCAGCCCGAGATGGTGATAGTGCCGCACGGCTCGCGGAGTGATCCCGACGAGCGCGGCGAGTTCGCCGATTCGCATGACACCAGTGAAAACCATGACGCTGCGACAAGGTCAAGGTCGGCTCGCACGGCGACCTCGACGCCGCCCACGTGATGCCGACGGAGACTTCATCGCCACGATCCCCGGCAGCAACGAACCCCGGCGCGGCCGGGAGAACCGGTGTGCGGGTCCTCCCGGGGCGGGTCGAGGGGGAAATAAACGATCGCCCGACGCAGCCGCACCGCCTCGGTTCGCGGAAGGCCGGCGTCACCATCGGCCGCCGGCGACAGTCAAGGCGTGGCTCCGGGGCCGCCGTGCTGCCCCGGGGTCTGTCGGATGAGCAGGGGACGTCGCGCGCACCCACGACGTCTCTGCGGCGCATGTCATGGGTGGTGGGGGCCGCCCAGGGCGTCGCGGAGGCCGGCGCGGGAGGTGACGCCGAGTTTGGGGAACGCCTGGTAGAGATGGGTGGAGACAGTACGCGGAGACAAGAACAACCGTTCCGCGATCTGCTTGTTGGACAGCCCGACCGCGGCCAGACGTACGATCTCCCGCTGCTGTGGCGTCAGTAGGGCCGCCTCGGTGCGGGGGACCGAACTGCCGCACCCGCGCAGTTCGTGGTTCGCGCGTCGGGCCCACGGGTGGGCGCCGAGTCGTCGGAAGGTGTCGGCCGCGGTGCCGAGATGCCGGCGTGCCTGCTTGGCGGCGTGGCCACGCCGGAGCCGTTCGCCGTGGTAGAGGTGGATGCGGGCCAGGTCGAAGGGCCATCGGCCGGCTCCCTCGACGGCGAGGGTGTCGTCGAATCCGGGATGTCGGATGTCGTCGGCGGCCAGGGCCGCGGCGGCGAGCAGGATCATGCGCAGGCGTGGCGACACGGCGTCGAGGGTGGCGTCCCGGGCCGCCGCGACGTGGTCGAGTGCTCGGTCGCGGCGGCCGGTGCGCACGGCGGCCTCCACCAGGTCCATGACCGTCCACAACGCGTGTGGGACGAATTTCGGGAGCGTTCCGGACAGGGCGACGAGGGTCGCCTGCCGGTACGCCTCCTCGAAGTCGCCCCGGCCCAGCGCTGCCAGGGCCCTGGTGTGGGCGGCGTACGTGCGTACCGCGTCGGCGCGTCGGGGGCCGGCCCGCTGCTCCAGCCGATCGGTGAGCCCGCGTACCGAGGCGTCGTCCCCGCAGGCCGCGGCGACGCAGGCCAGGAGGAAGTTTCCCGGGCAGGCGAGCATGGGGTAGTGGTACTGGTCGCACAGGTCCAGGCCTTCGAGGCACACCTCACGCAGGTCGGCCCACTGCCCGGTCATCCAGGCGTGGTTGCCGAGCAGGAACAGGGCGTCGATGGCCGGTGGGATGTTCTCGCCGCGACGGCCGGCGGCCACGACGCGGTGGAGGGCTTCCGTACACCCGCCGAGACGGTCCACGTACGCACCCGCGATGGCGACGCGGACGATGTGCACCGGGTCGGACTCGTATGCCAGCCTCGCGACGGCCGCGTCCAACCCGGCCAATTCGGTCGGGCCCGTACGCGCCGGGTCGGCGAATGCACTGCGCGTCGTCGTCAATACGTCGGGTACGACGGGGAATCGTGCCAAGGCGGCGTCGGGCCGCGGCACGTCGCAGCGCGTGGAGGTCGCCGGTACCGTCCAGGGCGGCCAGCAGGAGCAGGTGGCGGGTGGGTGCGGGCAGCCCGGTGACGCGCGAGGCGAACGCCGCCTGGAGCCTCCGGCTGAGCGGAAGGCGCTCGGGCAGTGCTTCGGACGCGGTTGCGGCCCGGTGAGCGCGACCGGGAGCTCCAGCAGGGCCGGCGGGTTTCCCTGGGACTCGGCCATCAGGCGCCGCCGGACCCGGGGCGCCAGGGCCGGGAAGCGGCGCACCAGCAACTCCTCGGACGCGGCATTGCCGAGCGGAGCCACGTCGTGCACGGGCAGGCCGCCGTGGTCGAAGAAGCCGCCCGCGTCCGGTCTGCCGGCGCAGAGCATCCGGGCGCCGCCCTCGGCGATCCGGCGGGCGACCGCACTCATGACCGTGGCGCCGGCCGGGTCCAGCCACTGCACGTCGTCCACGACCAGCAGCGTCGGGCCTTGGCCCGACGGCCGGCGGATCACCGCCAGAACGGCCGCGGCCACGCCTTCGTGCTCGGGCCCGGACCGTCCTCCCGGCCCAGCGCCACCGCGAGGGCGCCGGCGACGGCCGGGGACGCGGGGGCGGCGGTAGCGGCCTCGACGAGTCGGCCCAGACCGCCGTAGCTCACCCGCGCCTCGTACTCGACCCCGGCGGTCGCGACGACGCGCACGCCACGCCGTTCGGCCCGCGTCGCGGCGGCGGCCGGCAGCGCGGTCTTGCCGACGCCGGGATCCCCGAGCAGCACGAGTGGGCCGCCCCGCACGCCGCCGGCCAGGGCGCGGTCGATCCGGGCCGGATCCGTGTCGCGCCCGATCAGCCGATCGTCGGGCGTCCGGGCCGCAACCGGACCCGATCCCGCCGCGATGTCCGTCGCGTGGTCCGGGGGTTCCCGATCGCCCGCGCATCAACGCTCCTTCGTCACGAACGCGGCCACCTCGGCCGCGAATCGCTCGGGTTCCTCCAGATGGCCGAAGTGCCCGCTGTGATCCAGGATCACCAGGCGCGACCGGGGAATCAGCGTGTGCAGTTCCTCCGCCCAGCGCACCCCGCAGACGACGTCGTGGCGTCCGACGACGACCAGCGCCGGTACGGTCAGCGTCCCCAGCGCCGCGCGGTCGTCGACGACGTCCGGTTCGCCGGACGCGTCCAGCCCCGAGATGTAACCGGCCCGCAGGGACGCGCGCAGGGCGTCCCAGCGCGGCATGTCCGACCAGTAGTCCGCCACGTAGGCCGGCACCACACCCCGGGCGGCGGCCACCATGGACGCGTCGTCTTCGATCTCCGCGGCCGAGGCGAACGCCGCCATTACCGCTGGCAGTTCGGGCCGCTCGGCGTTCCTCGCCGCGAACTCCCCGACCGCGCGCATCGCCTCCTCCACGTGCTCGGGGCCGGTCACCGGCGCGCTCTCGAACAGCACGATTCCCGCGAGCCGTTCGGGCCGGCGCAGGGCGTGGAACTGGGCGACGAACCCGCCGTGCGAGTGACCGAGCAGGTGTACGCGCGGCACGGCCAGGTGGTCGATCAGCGCGGCCAGGTGCCGGCTGTACAGGGCGCGGGTGTAGCCGTGCGGATGGGTGGGCAGTCGGCCCGAGCCCCCCGTGCCGACCGGCTCGACGTACACCACGGTCAAGAACTCCTCCAGCGCCGATGCGCGCAGGTACTCCCACACGATCCCCGGTCCGCCGGGATGCGCCACGCACACCGGTCCCGTGCCGTGGACGTGGTAGCGAAGGACGATGCCCTCCACCTCGAGGGTGTGGACGCCTTCGGACAAGGGGCCGGTGGCGGATGAGATCACAGGTGCTCCCGATCGTGACGGTGGAATGGACTTACCGACAGGATGCGCTGGAGGAGCGGAAGTTCGAATCACAGCGTATGACCTGGGTCACATCGTGGCCGACGACTCGCGCTCTTCCGCGATCCGGGCCGTGCGCGGGTCGGCCGCGGTCTTGTTCCCGACCACCCGCGACGGGGTCGACGCGGACCGCATCGGCGCGCTCGGGACACACCGAGGGCGCGCCACCCGCGCTCGGCCGGGGTGGCGCTCCTCGTACCGGCTGTGGCGTCGATACCAGTGATCCCCTGGCCCACGGGATCACTGGTATCGACTCCCCGGCCTTGATATGCATGGCCCACATCCGCGTCGCGGGACCGTTTTCGCGACCGCACACGGTTGGTGATCCGTCGCCACGGAGGCGCAGACATGATGCCCACGACCTCGCCCACCGACGAGGCACTCACCCGCCGGGCGCAGGCGGGTGAGACCGGCGCCCTCGGCCTGCTCCTGGCCCGGCACCAGGCGACGATGCGCGCGGTGGCGATCGGCGTGCTCGGGTACGGCCCCGCCGCGGACGACGCCGTCCAGGACGCCGCACTGACCGCCCTGCGGCGGATCGGCGATGTTCGCGAACCCGCCGCGGCGGGGGCGTGGTTGCGTGCCGTCGTGCGCAATCACGCCCGCATGCGCCTTCGATCCGACCGGGAGACTCCCGGCCTGGATGGCCTGGAACACCTGCTCCTGCGCGACGACGAAACGTCGCACCCCGAGCGGGTCATCGAACGACACGCCATGCGCGACTGGATCTGGGGCGCGGTCGAGCAACTGCCGCCCAAACTGCGACTCGTGCTGATGTTGCGGCACTTCAGCGGCATCAGCTCCTACCGGGATATCGCCGACGCCTGCGACGTGCCGGTAGGTACGGTTCGCAGCCGGCTCGGTCAGGCCCGCGAGAAGATGGCCGGCGTCCTGCTCGCGACCGCCGAACAGGCCCACGGCGACGCGTCCGCCCTGACGGAGGAGAGCGGACACGAGGCGGTCGCGACCCTGGCGGCGTCCGAACAGGGCACCCCGCTGCCCCGCGAGATCGCCGAGTTCTGGCCGGCGGAATCCGCGATGGTGGGCCGGCTCGGCCGACCGGGCGAGCACGTGCACCCCGTCCCGGTCCTCCAGCGCATGATGGGTATCGGTGTACGCCAACACCTGCGCCACGTGGTCGCCGGTCGCGACATCACCATCTGGGAGATGGACGTCACCAATCCGCCGGAGAAGATCGACCCCTGTCCACCGACACTCGTCTGGCTGATGACCCGCCGGAATCGCAAGGTGCAACAACTGCGCGTGGTCTTCCCCGCACAGACCCCATCGACCTGAAACGCGGTATCGCCCGACGGCGCACAACCCCGTCGTCGTCCGTGCGGGCGACCCGCGCCGGCCCGCGACCGTCACGCGTCCGGGTGCGCGGGCCCGGACGCATGCCGCGAGCGTGTCAGCGTGTGTCGGTCGCGGCTTGTTCGATGAGGCGTTCCACGGTGTCCGGGTGGCTGATCATCACGACGTGGGAGGCGCCGGGGACCTCGACGACGCGTCGGGCGTTCGCGCGCTGGTACTCCCAGCGTTCGACGGCCGGTGGGATGGCCTTGTCGGCTCCGGCGACCACGCCGTAGGACGGGATGGTGCGCCACGCGGCGGGCCCGGTCCTGTCGGTGAACGCGGAGACGGCGAACGGGCGTTGCCCGGCGGCCATGAGTCGGGTCTCCTTGCGCGGGACGTCGGCGGCGAATACGTCGTGGAATCGGTCGGCGCGGATGTACTGGTCGGTCCCGGTGGTGCCGTCGGCGTTGGTGTAGGGCACCAGGTTCAGCGCGGGCTGGATCTCGCTGCCGGGGTGGCGGGTGATCAACTCGCCGAGGGTTTCGCCCTGGTCGGGCATGAAGGCCGCGACGTAGACCAGCGCCTTGACGTTCGGGTTGCCTGCGGCGGCGTTGGTGATGACGGCGCCGCCGTAGGAGTGGCCGACGAGGACGATCGGGCCCCGGATCGAGCGGAGCACGCTCGCGATGTAGGTGGCGTCGGTGGGGATGCCGCGCAGCGGGTTGGCCGGGGCGATGACGGGATACCCGTTCTTCTGGAGCCGGGATATGACGCCGTTCCAGTTGGACGCGTCGGCGAAGCCGCCGTGTACGAGGACGACGGTCGGCTTGGGAGCGTGATCGCCGTGGCGCTCGTCGTCCGCGGCCGAGGCCGTCGGGGCGAGGCCGGCGAAGGTCGCGGCGCCGGCCAGGGTCACCGCGGCCGCGGCAAGTGCGATTCTTCGGTTCTTGCGCGAGGACTTCATGTGTTCTCCTCCGACGGTGATGGAACGTTCCGGGGCGCTCGACACCCGCCGGGCGCCCCGGCGGGTGGTCGGCGGGCTCTCGGGGGATGCGGACGGGGCGCGGCTCAGCCGGCGGCCCGCTTGATCAGGTCGGCGACGGCGGCCGGCTGCGAGACGTACACGGCGTGGCTGCCGGGGACCTCCACGGCGTGGGCGCCGATGCGTTCGGCCATGGCGTGCTGGGCGGGCGGGGGGATCATGTGGTCGTCGGTGGCGACGAGATACCACGAGGGCTTGGTGCGCCACGCGGGCCGGGACACCGCGCCGCCGGCCGCGTCCACTCCCCAGGGCGCCTGCGAGTCGGCCATGAACTCCGCCTGCGCGAGGGGCAGATCCCCGGCGAACGCCGCGGCGAACCGGTCCCGGTCCAGGAGCAGGTATCCGTCGACGGGCGGCAGGATCGGCGGGACGGAGGCGCCGGGCGGCGGGTCGGCGATCAGGGTGTTCACCGACTCGCTCTTGTCGGGGGCGAAGGCGGCGATGTAGACGAGCGCCGTCACCTTCTCGTGGTTGCCGGCCTCGGTGATCACCACGCCGCCGTAGGAGTGGCCGACCAGGATCACCGGCCCCGGCCGCGCGTCGATCACGCGGCGGGTCGCGGCCACGTCGTCGTCCAGCGAGATGGTGGGGTTCTGCACGACGGCCACGTCGTAGCCGTCGGCCTTGAGCGCCTCGTATACCCCCTGCCATCCGGATCCGTCCACGAACCCCCTCCGTGCACGAGCACCACACTCGCGCGCGGCGTGTTGTCACTCATCGTTTCCTCCACGGTGCCCGGGGCCTGGATAGGGCCCTCGGCGAGCACTGTAGGAACGCCACGGATCGGGCCGCGCCCGTCAAATGACGTAGTTTCCACCGAGATTCCGCCGCAGGTCGGGCGGGACGGGGCGGCGCCCGGGTTCGGCGGTGTCGGCGACGTGGGCGCCGGCGGGGAACCGGTGTCCACGCACCGCGCCGCTCAGTAGAGTCTCGGCGTGCCGGGTTTGATGTGGGTGTGGGGCGGACGGCTCGTGGGGCGTGCGCGTGAACTCGGCGTGTTGTACGACTTCGTCGACGCCGCGGCGAGCGACGGCGGTGCCCTGCTCGTCGTCGGCGAGGCGGGTGTGGGCAAGACGTCGGTCGTCGACGCCGCGGCCGCGCACGCCGCGACGCTCGGTACGCGTGTGTTGCGCGGGTCCGGCGTCGAGTTCGAGGCGGAGGTGAGCTTCGCCGGCCTGCACCAGTTGGTCGCTCCGCTGGTCGCCGAACTGGCCGTGCTGCCACCCGACGCCAGACGCGCGATCGAGGTGGCCGTGGGCCTTGCCGAAGGTCTCGCGCCGAGGCGGCTCACGCTGACGAACGCGCTGCTCGCCCTGCTGTCCGAAGCCGCCGGCCCGGACTCCGTGCTGGTGGTGGTGGACGACCTGCAATGGCTCGACCGCGCGAGCGCCACCCTGTTCGGCATCCTCGCGCGGCGCCTGGGCGGCTCGCGGATCGGCCTGCTCGGCGTCGTCCGGACCGGTGAGGGCGGCGTGTTCGAGGACGCCGGGCTCGCGGAGATCGCCATCGGACCGCTCGGCGACGACGACGCCGCGACACTCCTCACCGAGGCATTCCCGAAGCTGCCGCCACGCGCCGCCCGGCAGGTGATCACCGAAGCGCAGGGCAACCCCTTGGCACTGATCGAACTCCCGGCACCCCTGGGCCCGATCGCCACCGAAGCTCCGCACGACCGCACACCGGTCGGCCGACGCCTGCGGTCGACGTTCGCGCGGCGCATCGAGGGGCTTCCCGCCGAGACCCGCGCCCGGTTGCTCCTGGCCGCGCTCGACGGAACCGGCGCGCCGTTCCCGGCGACGTCCGTCGGCGAGCTCCAACCCGCCGAGCGTGCCCGGCTGATCCGCGTCGACCCGGTCACCCGGGACATCCGCTTCCGGCATCCGCTCACCCGCTCCGCCGTCGTCGGGCTGTCGACCGAGGACGAACGACGCCGGGCACATCGACGTTTGGCCGAACGACACCCGGCCGACTCCGAGCGGCGCGCACGACATCTCGCGGAGGCGACGTCGGCGCCGGACGAGAAGATCGCGCAACTCCTCGAACAGGCCGCGCAGAAGACGAAGGGGCGCGGCGATCCGATCGGCGCCATCGCCCTGTTGCTGCGTGCGGCCGAGCTGAGCCCGGAACCCGACGACCATCACCGCCGCGCCATGTTCGCGACCTACCTCGGTGCCGACGTCACCGGAGACCTCACCGACCCGCGGGCGCTCGTCGCCGAACGCGGCGGACAGGGCCACACGGTCGCGACCGCCGTCGCCGCCGCCGCGTACATGCTCAACAGCGGTGGCGATACCGACACCATCCACCGGCTGCTGCTGGGCGCGCTGCGCGGCGTCGACCGGCCGATCGGAACCTGGGACACCCAGCTGACCGAGATCGTCTACGTCCTCCAGGCGAACTGCGCCTTCGGATCCCGCGCCGAATTGACGGACGACTACCGGGCGGCCCTCGACCGGCTCGGCGTCGAGCCCCCGCGCATCCTGAGCCTACTCGGCGGTACCTTCCTCGAACCCACACGACGGGCGGGGCCGTTGCTCCCGCCACTCGACGAGGCGATAGCCGGCATCGGCGAGCAGACCGACCACGCCCACACGGCACGTCTGGGCATAGCGGCGCTGTACGTGGACCGGATCCCCGGCTGCCGCGACGCGCTGTGGCGGGTGGTCGAGCACGGCCGCGCGGGTGGTGCGGTCGCGGCGGCGATCAAGGCGCTCGTACTCCTGGGGTTCGACGGCGTGCTGAACGGCGACTGGAACGGCGTGCAACAGTTGACCGAAGAGGGACTCGCCGTCACGACCCGGCACCACTACCGACTGCTCGGCGGCTGCCTGCGGTACGACCGCGCGATGGTCGCCGCCGCCCGCGGCGATCGCGAGAGCGTCCGGAGCATCGCCGACGACCTGACCGCCTGGGCAGCACCCAACCGCATCGGCTTCGTACTCCAGCTCGCCACCCACGCGAGGGCCGTCGATGCGTTGAGCAACGGGGAGTTCGAGACCGCCTACCGCCACGCGGTCGAGATCTGCGCACCGGGGACCGTGCCCGCCCACAAACCCGCGGCGCTGTGGGTGCTGCTGGACCTCGTCGAAGCGGCGGTCCGCTCCGGGCGGACGGCGGAGGCGCGCGCACATGTCGCCGACATCCACCGCTCCGGTATCGCCGGCCTCTCGCCCCGGCTCGCCATGATCACGGCCGGCGCGACGGGAATGGCCGCCCCCGCCGCGTCGTTCCGCGAGGCGTTCGACACCGCGCTCGCCACTCCCGGTGCAAGCCGCTGGCCGTTCGCCCAGGCCCGGATCCGGCTCGCCTACGCCGAACGCCTGCGCCGGGCAAGGTCCGCCGCCGAGTCCCGGCACCAACTCACCAACGCCCTCGACACCTTCGAACGCCTCGGCGCCACCCCATGGGCGGCTCGGGCCCGCGCCGAACTCCGCGCGAGCGGCACACCGACCACCCACCCGGCCACGGGGCCCACTGCCCCGCTCACTCCGCAGGAGCGTGAGATCGCCACACTCGCCGCAGCCGGCCTCACCAACAAGCAGATCGGCGAACGCCTCTACCTGTCTCCCCGCACGGTGAGCTCCCACCTGTACAACCTGTTCCCCAAACTCGGCATCACCTCCCGAGCCGCGCTCCGCGACGCCCTCGAAGGGTTGCCGCGATGACGGCGGCGCCACCCGCTTCGTGCGACCGCGCGCCCGGCGCGGTCCCGACGTCGCGCACGTCTATTGTCGAACGGCCGCTTGACGTACCGGTCCCGGAGCGACATGCCGAAGGTGGTGGGGGTGGGTCGCCGTCGCAGCGCCCCCGGACGAACGAGGCGAGAGAGGCCCTGCGTTGAAGGTGATCCTGTTCGGAGCGTCCGGCATGGTCGGCCAAGGGGTGCTCCGCGCCTGCCTGGAGCACCCCGAGGTGGCCGAAGTGCTCGCCGTCGCGCGGCGTCCGCTCGGCCGTACGGCGATAGTTGGCCGGCTCCCTTCGTAACGTCCCAGGCCACGGAACTGCTGTGCAGCGGTACCTGGCTGATGTGGTCAGAGATGGATGGCCATTCGGGTCCTATGTGCGCGGCTGCGCGGGACGGGACAGGTGTGGGGGCCTGCGGGGACGCCACGGCCGCCGGCCTCGTCGAAGGCGTGGATCGGACGGCCCGTACCGGCCGCGGTTCCGGCGGGCGCGCCCGGGCCGATCCGCATCGGGTACGTGCGCACGTCCCTGGGCGGGCGGGAACTCGCGAGGTGTCGAGCGCGTGGTGCCGTCGGGCCGGTGCCGTCGTTGATTCCGATGAGGATGATCACGGTCGGCGCAGGGCCACTTTCGTGATTACTCGGCGGGGGTGGAGCAGGTCCATCGTCTGCGCGCCCAGGTCGACGACCGACCCGTCCCGCCAGCGCGCGAGAAGGGAGGCGGTGGTGTCGGTCACGCGCGCGGTGTACGCGGGGATCCGGGCGGGGTGGAAGGAGGGTTGGACCAGGGTACGCAGTCGTTTGTGCTCCGCGTGGGGGCAACTGGCCGGCCCGTTGCCGGTCACCTCGCGGGCCCGGTCCCACATCGGCCCGTGCTTGTCGAACGTGCGGGGATTGAGGAGCACGTGCCGGACCAGCGCCGGGTCGTACACCATGACCAGGCTGTGCGGCCCCAACCGCAGGCGGACCAGGGGACCGGTGTGGCGCAGGCTCGTGAGGAAACCGAGCGGGTCACGGACCAGGGGCAACAGATGCCCGATCACCGGAAGGGCACCGGGGGCCGTCGGAAGCGCCGCGACACTGTCGACCAGCATATTCGTTCGTCCTCGCCTGGGGCGTACCACTCCTGCACACGAGTAGTAGAGCCGCCGCCACGTCCCGCGGGGAGGGCATCACACGGGTGTGGACGTGGTCCACTCGTACGGCCCACTGCCGTGGACGGTCTCGTGCCGCCTCCGGCTCGACATCGTGTTCCGAAGCGGTCCTTGATCCACTGCACGGAGGGCAGCGACGCCACCCCTCGTACCGATGGTGGTCGACGGCCGCGAATATGGCGTGCCTCGATAACCTGATCCGCGCCTGTCGGCGAGGTTTGTTCGCCCTCCCCGAGTGAGCGATCACCCCGCCCTTGGCTTCGTCGCCGCGCGCTCGGGAAGGGCCGGAACCGGACCTGTTTCAGGTGCGTTTGAAGAATTCGACCTCGCCCAGGGCGATGGGTTGTTCGGCGACCGGGCCTGCTGCGGCACGGACGGTGAAGCGGACCGAGACCACATCGCTGACACCCATGCGTAACGTTTGTGGGCCGGGCCGGTCGTCGAGGGTCATCGTGCGGGTGGTCACGCGACCGTCCTTCGCGGTGATCGACAGGTCGAGCCGGGTGGGGCGAGCGCCGCGACGGAACTCCTCGGGCGCGGTGGAGCCGCCGGAGTGCACGACGACGCCGACCAAACGGAATGGCGTGGCGAAGGCACAGGTGAGGGAATCGCCGAGGGCGGGCGCCCCCCACCATTCGTTGGTGATTCCGTCGGTGGCCGCGCTCGCGGGGTGACCCGGTGCCTCGGCACTGGCGGTCACGGCGGTCGGGGTGACCTGGGACGCCTTGCCGAGTTTGTCCCGGGTGTCCTCGAAGAGCGAACGGGCGAACGGGACGAGGAAAAAGCCCGCGACGACGAGCGCGAGGACCACCAGCACGGTGATCAGGCGTCGCCACACCGCCCCCGAGCCGGTGCGTACCCGGCGTCGGAACGGCCAGATGGTGCGCCACCACGGCAGGGCGGGTGGGAGCGCGGTCGGGTGCAAGGGGGCGGCGCAACGGCGACAGAACCTGCGTTCCGGTCGGTTCGGGGTGCCGCAGACCGGGCACGGCGGGCCGTCTTGGGTGTCGTCGGTGGCGACCGGTCGTACGACGGGTCGTGGCGCCACCGGCTTCGCCGGTCGGACGGGCAGTACGGGTTCGGGCGCGGGCGGCTCCGGCGGTGTCGGGGGTGCGGGCGGGGCCGGCCGCACCGGTGCGGCCGAGTCGGGTGGCGAAGGCGCCTCCCTGCGTACGGGCTCGGGTACGGGCTCCCGGGCGGCCGGGTGGGTGCGGTGCGGGGGTGGTTGCGTCGGGCGCGGCGGTACGGGCGTGGGCGGGCCATCGGCGGTCGGCGGGGGTGAGGCGGGGTTCTCGGCCCTCGACGGCGCCGGCGGCGGGCCCGCGGCGACCGGCGCCGCCGGGTCCGCGGAGCCGTGTTCGGCCGCCGGCGGCGGGGTCGTGCCCTCGGTCGCCGGTCGTGCCGATGCCTCCGACCGCTCCGCCCCCTGGGGCTCGTCGACCCGCGCAGCGGGTCGATCCTGCGCCGGTTCCCGCGACCAGCCCAGGTACGACCCGCAGTTGCCGCAGAAGTCGTCGTCCTCCTCGTTGGCGACCCCGCACGTCGGACACGCGCGCATGGCGTCAGTCCCCTCTCTGGTCGGGCGGGCCGGGCAGGATCTCGACCCGGTGGGTCAGGTGCACGGGGCAGGAGGCCGCGACCACCTCGAGGACCCGTTCGCGGTCCACGTCCGGTGTGCGCACCGGCCACACCCGTACCAGGAGTTCCTCGGGACGGGTGCCGGGGAGCACGGAGTTCGGTTCGGACGACCACGCGGCGCCGCCCCCGTCCACGACGTCCGCACGCACGCCGCAGCACAACCACAGGAGTTCGATCAGTCCGCGATGGGTTCCGCGCCGGCGGTGCAGCTCGACCGCGCGCGCGACCACCGCTCGGCGCACCTCCTCGGGCCACGTCGGGGCCACGTCGACGCCGACCCAGCCGGCGAGCCAGTGCAGGAAATCCGCGGGTGCCAGCGCGGGGTCGAGGTAGGCGGCGAGGTTGTCCAGGGTGGCGAACACGGGTGCCAGGACGGTGTCCAGGCCCGCCGTGAAGCGCTGTGCCAGATCGTCGTCCGCGTAGAGCGCGGGCAGCAGTTCGCCGATCGGGTAGCGGGTGGGGAGGCCGGGTACTGCGGCTCTGGTCATGCGTCACCGTCGGGTTCGCGCGCGGTGACCACCACCTGGTGCCGGTAGGAGAACACCAGTGCGTTGCGGGCGACTTCGATCCGCTCGACCGCTCCGCCGCGACGTCCGGTGATCGGATCCGCCGGGAACAGGCGTACCTCCTCGACCAATCCGGCACCCACGCTTTGTTGGAGCACGGCGAAGAGCTCGCCGTATTGCACGGCCCTGCCGAACGGCCATCCGGTCGCGTCGAGTCCGCCGCGCAGCGGATCCAGCAGGTCGAACAGTGCGTCGAGGGCGTCCTCGCGCACCCGGTCCACCTCGCCGGGGCTCGCCGCGACCAGCCGGGCGACCACAGTGACGCCCTGGTACGCCGGTGGTTCCACGATCAGGCGGGTGCCCACCAGGCGTCGTTCGTCCAGCCGTTCGGTGATCGCGCCCAGGACTCGATTCGATGGGATCAGTTGCTCGAAGCGCAGCCGCTCGCCCTCGTCGGCCACCGCGTCGGGGACGACGAGCACGCGCACGGCGCCGGGTTCGTCGGCCGCGGCCGGCAGGCAGCGCACCCGGCGCACCGAGGGCGCGGCCTGGCGCGCGATGAACTCGTAGTCGCGGGCGGTGACCGCGCGTTCCTGCACACGCAGCATGTTCGGGGCCCGGGTCTTGGCGTTCTCCACCGTCTCGCCGTCGACCCCGCCGCGCGCCGCCTCGCGGTTGTCGACCTCGGCGATGTAGGGCACCGAGCTGCGCAGCACCCGGATCGTGCCGCGGGCGACGTTGCCGGCCGCGCCACCGCCGGTGCGATGTCGCGGGACGCGTAGGTGGGCCCCCTTCGCGGGCACCGCACCGTAGGTGCGCAGGCCCCCGTCCGGTTCGCGCACGGCCGGGGGGAAGGCGAACTCGCCGGTGGTGGCGTCGACGCGGACGTGTCGATCCTCGGGGCCGGACGCGCCGAAGTGCTCGACCGCCGTCCAGGTCCGCCAGCCCTCCGGTGAGGACTCCTGCACGACGGGTGCGGGGCCGTCGAGCAGCAGCGGTGGCCGGGCGACCGTGAAGCGCTGGCCGGGGACCCCCTCGGAAATGCCCAGTTGCACGTCCGAGACGGTCTCGGCGTGTTCGACGCCCATCGTGCCGCCGACGGTGAACACCTCCGCCTCGCGGATGGTCGGCGACTCGGAGTAGAACGGCTGGCCGGCCTCCGCCGGGACGACCCGACAGCGCAACCAGCCGGCCGGGGTGCCCGCGACCACCGACGTGGTGTGGCCGGCGGGCACGAACACGGTCACCTCGCCTGGGCGGTTCAGTCCGCCGGTGCTGTCGGTGCCGACCTCGCAGTCGAGCCAACGCGCCCCGTCCCACGCCTCCCACACCAGCGGCGGTTGCCTCGGGTCGACGCCCACGCCCTCGACTCTGCTGTCCAGGCGTACGGCGACGATGCACCGGGGAACGGCGGTGGGCAGGCCGAGCAGCATCGCGTCCCCCGGGGCGGGGCGGGCCTGGAAGACCGGGATGTCGCCGCCGGCGGCGAGCGCACCCGTCTGGTCGTGCAGGCCGCCCGAACTCGGGGCGGTGACCAGGCGGGTCAGCGAACTCGGCACGATCGACAGGTCCGCCGTGGTGGCGAACACCACGGCCTCCTGGGTCTCGCTGCCGCTGGTCGCCACCTCCGTGCCCGCCCGAAGACGCACGGTCTCGGGTTGCGGCGCGGACAACCAGAAATCCACGTCGGCGCCCGCCGCGGCCGGTGGGAACAGCGTGACGCCGAGCAGGTCGAGGAACGCCGTGTAGTTCTTCTCCGGCACCCGGTTCAGCCGATACAGCAACTGGTCGACCATGTAGGCGAAGGTCTCGATCAGGGTGACGCCCGGGTCCGAGACGTTGTGGTCGGTCCATTCGGGCGCGCGTTGTTGCACGTATCGTTTGGCCTCGTCGACGAGTTGCTGGAAGCGCCGATCGTCGAGGTTGGGGGAGGGCAGCGCCATCAGTTCACTCCTGGGTCCGGGCGTCCGGCGAGCCCTCCGAGGACGGGATCGTGTAGAAGGGGAAGACCAGATTGCGGACGTCGTTGGTGGAGCGCACCGTGTAGCGCACGTCGATGTACAGGACACCCTCGTCGACCGTGTCGAACGCGATCACCACATCGTCCACCTCGATCCGCGGCTCCCAGCGTTCCAGCGAGACCCGGGTCTCGTGGGCGATGCGCCCGGCGGTGGCGCCGTCGGCGGGCGCGAAGACGTAGTCGTGGATGCCGCAGCCGAACTCCGGCCGCATCGGCCGCTCTCCCGGCGCGGTGCCCAGGACCAGGCGGATCGCCTCCTCGATCTCCCGATCGCGCTCGACCATGCCGATGCCGCCGGTGGGGCTCACCCGCAGCGGGAATCCCCAGCCGCGGCCGATGAAACGTCCGCTCACAAGGGACCTCCGATCAGGACGTTCGGCGCGCCGAGGAGGATCTGCGCGCCACACGAGGTCTGGTCGCGCATGCGGGCCGCGGGCAGGCCGCCGATCAGCACGATCCCGCTCGTCGCGGCGGCCGGGGAGGGCATCACCACGTTGGCCGGGCCGAGGTAGGCGTGCGCCGGGCATACGTGCAGGCTGCCGGTGACGGCGGCGGGCTTGCCGCCGATGAGCACGGTGGCGACGGCCGCCGCGGCGCCCGGGGGTGGGGTACCCAGGACGCCGCCGTGGGCGGTGGGATCGCCGGTGCGGGCTGCGGGGGGCATCGTCGGTGCTCCTTGGCCGGGATGGGGTTCGGGTGTGTGGCGCCGGTGCGCGGTTCAGTTGATCCGGATGAGTTTGGCCTTGAGGACGCCGAGCAGGCCGCCGTCGACGGTGACGTTCGCCGTGCCGTTGATGTTCACCGAGCGGCCGTTGATGGTGACCGCGCCGGTACCGGCGTCGAGGGTGATTCCGGTCGGAGTGAGCGTCACGGAACTGCTCGCCCGCCCCCCGGACGGGCCGTACACGGTGAGTTCGATACTGTTCGCCCGCTCGTTCAGGCGCACCTCCAGGCGCCGGTTGCCACTGGCCAGTCGTACGCCGGAGGCCCCGCGAGCGGTATCCAGGAGTTCCAGCCGATTGCCCGAACGCGACACCAGCGAACGGCGGTTGACCTTTCCGCTCGTGCGGTCGATCAGCGGTACGTCGTGCCGCGAGGGTTTGTCGACCCCGTTGTACAGGCCGCCGAGCACGTACGGGCAGTCCAGCAGGCCCTGTTCGAACCCGACCAGCACCTCGTCGTTGACCTCGGGACTGAACACGCCACCGCCGCCCCGGCCGCCCCACTGCACGGTCCGTACCCAGTCGGTGACGTAAGTGTCGTCGAGCCAGGGGAACTTCAGCCGGACCGCGCCGCGTTGCGCGCCGCCCTCCTCACGCACGTCGGTGACGACGCCGATCGCCAGACCCGGCATACGCGGACCGCGCGAGGGAGCGTTGGCCCCGGCGGTCAGACCGGACAACGAGCGGTCGGACGTCGCGCTGACCACGACGGTGGTGCGGTAACCGCGGATCGGTTCCAGGACGTGGTGCGTGGCGGTGGCCGTGTAGCGCCCGGAGAACGCGGGGCCGACGTTGCCCAGGGTGACCGGTTCGCCGGCGCGCAGTTTGGGATTGCCCTCGGCGACCGCCTCGATCTCCCCGAAGCCGGAACTCACCTCGGCCGCCACCGCACCGGCCACCGCCCTGGTCTCGGCCTGGGTGCGATAGGGGGTGTCCGCGATGGTGGTCCGGGGGGACTTGCCGAACACCTTCTGCGCCAGGCTCGGGTTCATCCCCGGCACGACCGTGGTGCTCCGCACCGACGGGACCCTGGCCGTCAACGGGGCCTTGGTGGTGACGTTCCAGCCGCGCACCTCGACGTCGGCCGCCGCGTCCGCGCCGGTCAGCACGGCCCGCAGGGCCAACAGATTGGCACCGTATTCGAGGACCACGGGACTCTGCGCCGCCCGGGTCGAGGGCGGAGGCGCGGTCGAGGCGGGCTTGGGCTTGACGAATTGCAGCAGGCCCTTGTCGTCGATGCGGACCTGGGCGCCGCTCTCGGCGGCGAGGTAGCGCAGAAACTCCCAGTCCGAGACGTTGGCCTGGGTCAGCTGCTTGTGCATGATCGGCGCCGCCTCGATCCGGCCGCAGGCCAGTCCGGCGCCCGCGGCGACCTTGCGGACGATGTCCGCGGTCCGCATGTTGCGGAACGCGACCACCTTGCGCCCGCGTTGCAGGCGGTGCGCCCTGGACGTCGCCCGGATCACGGTGAACGAGCCGGTGGTGTCCGAATCCAGTTCGAGAGCGGTCACCTCGCCGGTGAACAGACGTTCGCGCACCCGGTCCCGCACCGTGACCACCGAGATCTTCACCGGAGTTCCGATGCCGATCCCGGTGGCCGTGAGCAGCTGGTGGTCCGGGTCCCGATACGTCAGCATCGCGGTGTCGGGCAGGCCGACGTGCTCGTCGACCTCGCAGCCGACCAACTGCGCCACCCACGCCGGTGGCAGTTCGCCGGGGGCCTCGACGATCGGATCGGCCGCGAACGACCTGCCTACGGGGGTCATTCGGACTCCTTTCGGGCCGGCTCTCCCGCGGCGGGCACGATCAGTTCCGTGCCGGGAGCCAGTGTCATCGGATCGTCGATGTCGTTGGCCTCCGCGATCGCGCGCCACAGACCGGCGTCGCCGTACTCCTGCCAGGCCAGCAGCGCCAGACTGTCGCCCGCCACCACGCGATGGGTGCGACGGGCGTCGGGTGAGCCCGAGGTCGGATTCTGCCCGGCCGGAGCGGAACCGGCCTCCTCGATGGACAACGAACAGGTGGCCCGCAATGGCTTCCCGTCGACGTCGAACAGCGTGTAGGACACGGAGAAGTTGTTCAGTACGCCGTCGAACGACGTGGTCTTCGCGGTGCCCCAGTCGAACCGTACCCACGGGCTGGCGGGTTTCTTGGCGGCCAGGCTGGCGGGTGTCGGCACGCACGCCAGCATCAGTTGCTCGACGGCCTTCTCCACCGAGTTGTCGTGGGTGGCCGTCGCGTCGAGGAAGACGTCCAGGGACAACGAGCGGGGCCCGCTGCCGACGAATTCCGGCAGCGAGGACTGCTCCGCCATCCGGGAGGGCGATCGCCGCCACTCGGTGCTCTTGGTCAGCGACAACTGCGCCGGATTGAACTGCAACGTGATGCGGGCGATGCGGCCGCCCGGCCGGGCACCCACCGTCGCGGGCGGCTCCATGATGGTCAACTGGGCGCGGGCCCGGCTGGTACGACCGACCGGTGACACGTTGTTCCTCCCTTCGGGTGCGTGGCGGAAACATGGGACGGGGCGGGGTCGCGACGCGGGCGGCGCGGTGGTCGATCAGGACGGGCGTAGACCCTCGTGCGCGATCTCCAGCGACTCGACGGCAGCCTGGGAGTTCGCCGGGTCGAAGGACGGGCCCTGCCAGCGCACCGGCACGATGCCCAGTACCTGCCAGCTGATGATGCGTTCGAGGTCCGGTTTCAGCGCCACGATCTCGCCGTCCTTGGGTTCGACGCGCTGGATGATCTCGTTCAGCCAGCGGGCGATCTTGGTGGTGTCCGCAGTCACCGGACGGGTGAGGGTGATGTTGGACCAGGTGATGCGGCCCGGCAGTTGCCAGGCGAAGCCGTTGTTGCCGCCTTCGGCGTACTGCTCCATCTCCACCTCGGCCCCCAGACCCGAGCAGGTGTGGAAGGCCCCCAGGTCGTTGCCTCCGATGACGAGCTTGAAGAACACGCTCGTCGCGAAGATGTTGTCCGCCATGCGTTCGTCTCCATGCCTTTCCTCGTGCCGCGCGCGGTCAGCGTCGGCCGTCGTACGGTCGCCCGGAGCGTTCGCGACCTCGGCGCAGGTCGGCGCGCAGGAGTCGGCTCACCGGCTCGATCAGGCGGCGGGCCAGGTCCTCGATGTCGGGCGTGGTCGCCGGCTTCGTCGCGGATGTCGCTTCCGGGGTGGACCGGTTGCCGGTCGTGCCGGTGCCTCCGGTGGTGGACGGGGACGGGGACCGGGCGGGGACGGCGGTCACCGGGACGCCGGTGATGCCCGACACGGCGGCGGCGCGCCGGGCGAGGGACGGAGTCCTCTGGACGACGGCGGTGTCCGGGAGCGACGGCGGTGTATCGGCGGGCCGGACCTCGGGCGGGGCTGCGGTGGGTCGGCGGGCGCGTACCGGCGGGGGGTGCGGGTCCGCGCCGGAGTACACGGCCGGGCCGGTCTCGGGAGGTCGGACGATGTCGGCGGTCACGGGCAGCGGCGACGGAAGCGTCGGCACCCCCGCGCCACCGGAGCGGGGCGAGCCCGGCGGGTGGGGGCGGACGACGGGGACGGGGAGTGGGGGACGGGCGGAGGGGGTGGCCGCCCGGTGCGGCCCGGGCGGCTGCTCGGCGGTGGGCGGCACCGAAGGGGTCGAACCCGCTTGTACTCGGCGGGTGTTGCCGGTGCGTTGCACCGTAGGCGTAGGCGTGGGTGCTGCGGAGGGGCGGAGGCCGTTTGCGTCGGCGACGAGTGCGGGCCCGCGGTCGATGGAGCCGGCGGGGGCGGTCGGGGATGCCGGGGGAGTCGGGAACATCGCACCGAGGGGGGTGGACGGGGTGACCGGGGCCGGGCGGGACCGATTCGGCAGAAAACGCCGAGGCGGTTCGGGCCCGATCCGGGCCTTGCGCATCTTCCCGCGTCGACGCGCCGACACGACCTCGGGACCGGGCGTCGGGTTCTCGCGTCGGCGCGCCGGAGCCTCGGGGTTGGGCACCGCGTTCGCCCCGCCGTCCACGCGTGCCCGTGTCGTGCGCCGCACCGGTGTTTGTGTGGGAATCGCCGGTGCCGGAGCGGTTGGCGCCGGTACGGGGTCGTCGTTGCGCCGCCATGTGGCCGAGACCACCGGTCGATGCGACCCGGTGGTCGGGATCGGAGCCGAAAACCCTTCGCCGCTACCGGTGTTGATGACCAGGGCCCGGGCCGGAAGCAGCGGCAGGGAGCGCCGAGCGATGCGCGTCGGGGTGTCGCGGTGGGTGCCGGATCCGGACGTCGGTGCGGAACGGCCGGTGGCGCCGATGCGCCGGGCGACCGCCGTGGGTGGCCCTGACGCCGTCGCCCATGAGGTGCCGGCCGACCCGGTGCGCGCGGTGGCGTCGCCGGCTTGCCGGAACGGGCCGCGTTCGGGAGCCACGTGCGGTTCGCGACCACCGGGGCTTGTCCGTGGCGGCTCCGCGACGCGTTGCACGGCAGGGAGCCCCGGGGTGGACGGCCCGGACTCCGAGCGTGTTTCGGTGCCGCGCACGGGCATGGGGAGCATCACGCTCGACGGAGCGGGAGACGAGATCGGAGCCGGGGCCGGCGCGGGAATGGGGTGGGCACCGATGTGCGATTCCCGCGTGGCCGAGGAGCCTCGGTCACCCCCGATGTTCGTCGGACTCTGCGCGTGTCGGCCGCCGCCGAGTACGGGTGCCGTTCCCTCGGTGGCGGAGACGGCCGTGGGCGGAAGCCCGGTGAGCGGGGCGCCGATTCCGATGCGGTGGTGTGATCGGGACGGCGATGCGTCGCGGCCGGGAAAGCGCGGGACCGCCGACGGACGAGCCGAGGAGGTATCCGCGCCGGCCTCGCCTCGGGTGCGATCGGGCGCCGCCGGCGAGGTCGACGGAGCGTGCGGCTTCGCTGCCGCGGGCTGTGGGGCGGACCGAGGCGGCTCCGGTAGGGTCGGCCGCGCCACTCGGGAGTGTCGCACCGGCTCGGGCGCGTCGGTCGGGAAGGGCGTGGGTACGTCGGAGCCGGTGCGGCGTTGCACGATGGGCAGGGCGCCCCCATCCGCCCTCGGTACCCCCGAGCCGGTTTCGCCTGCTTCGCCCCTCGGCATGAACAGCCGTGCACCCTCCGGGAGTTCGCGGCGTGGGTGACCGAGCGCGGGGCGTACCGTCGGAGGCCGTTCGGTGTCGGAGGCGTCCGTCGGGTGGTTCGCCCCGTGCCGGGCCTCGCGGTCGGCCGGGGAGGTGGCCGCGGTGTCCGGCGCGGTGTCCCGGAAGACGGGTGTGCGGCTCCCGGCGGCTTGCGTCGTGTCGGGCCCCGTCGACTCCACGGCGGGGGCGGGTGGGCGGATCGCCGCCACCCGACGCAGGATCATCGCCGGGCGCCGCGCCACGACCAGCGACGGCCGCACCCGCCGCGGACGTACGGCGGCCACCTCGGCGACCTCGCCACGCGCGGGAACATCGGCGGGCGGCTGGACACTTCCCGTGCCGCCGTCCGCCCCGGTGCCCGAACCGCCACCACCCATGATCGAGGCGTTCCCGGATCGTGGCGATACGGACGTCGCGTCCCGGGCAGTCGTCCCGGCCCCGGGAGCCTCCGAACGCTGCACGGTTGTGCCCGAACGGCGCGGCCCACGCTCGGCGTTGTGCCCGGGCGCTGCCCCGTCCCCCGGCTCCCGCACCCCGTCCGGCTCCGCTTCCGCCTCCGGCCGGACGACCCGCAGCAGCAGCGGCCCACCCCGGGACTCGGTCCGCGACGGCATCGCCGGACGGGCCACGCCGTGGATGAGACCCACCGGAGCCGAGGGCAACACCGCGTGACCGAGTTCGCCGCCGAGCGCCGGGTTCTGCCAGGACGCGAGTCCGGACCGAAAACGGAGCCCGTCGCTCACGGCGATCGACGACCGGGCCACGGTCGTCTCCGGCGCCGCGGTTCGTCGCCAACCACCGTCCCAGTCGGGACCGTCCCGGTCATCGCCATGGCGATCTCCGCCGTCACGGTGTCCGCTCGCCGATCCCTCCGCCGAGGCCCGTGACTCCTGCTCGGGCGTGGGTCGTTCGTCGGGTCCGCCACCGCGCCCCTCGCCGGCGACGCCCCCGCTCTTGGGCCCCCGTCGGTTCCGGCGCAGCCGGTCGCTCCACACCACGTGATCACCCGCCTTCGTTGACGCGGGTGTTGATCCGCGCGATCTCCCGTACCCACTCGACCCGCTCACCGTGGGTGAGGTCGAGGATGTCCTCGCGTTGCCAGTGGAAGTGGTAGGCGATGTACGCGATCTCCTCCCGCAATCGAGGAAGCGCGTACGTCACGATTCCCCCAGGCGCCCACCCGAGAGATCGACCTCGAAGGAGCCGTGACACAGCGGACAGGTGACCGCCGCGTGGGTGTGTCCCTCGCTGTTGATCCGCCGGTAGAAGTCCTGGAGAAAGGCCACGTCGGTGGCGTACATGCGCTCGACCACACCGGCGTGCACGTCGGTGACGGTGCCCAGCCGGGTGATCACCTGACTCAGCAGCACCACGCTCAGGTACGCCGGGTTCTCCTTGACCCGCAGGTCGATCTGCGGGCGCAGCTCGTCGCGGGCGGTGGCCAGCCGCATCGAACCCCGTCGATGCAGGGTGCCCTCGTCGTCGACGTAGCCGCGCGGCAACTCGAACTCGAACTCGGTGCGCAGTTCGTGCCGATCCCGTTCCGCGGACGTCGCCGACACCGTGGACGCCGGCGCCGCGTCCCGGCCGTCGGTCGGGTCCGGCGCGGGGGGTGCGCCGACGTCGAACGGATCGCCCGGACCGCCGGCGGTGACCGTTCTGCGCCTCATTCGACCACGATCTCCTCGAAGGTGATGGTCACGGTCTCGGTGGCGGCGCTGGATTCGCCGGCCTTGAGGGAGGGGCCCTCCCACTTGCTGGCCCAGCCCTGCATGAGCTGGATGCGCCGGACCGTCTCTCCCGTCGAGTCCTTGATCTCGATGGTGAGGTTCTGCCGCGCGGTGTCCACGGCTCCCTTGTTCAGCGTTTCCTTGATCCAGGTGGTGAATTCGCTGCTCTTGTCGAGACCTCGGGTGATGGTCACCTCGCCGGCCTGCCGGGCGCCGGGTTGTTTGCGGATGATCTGTTTGCCCTCCGCGGTCACCTGGCGGACCTCGACGACCTCCTCCTCGACGGTCATGCCGCTGATTTCCTGGATGGACTCCACCAGATATCCGCCCAGTTGCACGCCGAAGACGTGGGTGGAAAGAGCGTCGCCCTCTGCCATGGCCGTGTGTCACCTTTCCGTTGGGGTGGTGGTGTGCGGGTCACTCGTCGACGAGGCTGGTGCTGTCGGAGAACTGGGCGAGGCGGAAGATGACGAACTCGGCCGGTTTCACGGGCGCGACACCGATCTCGCAGACCACGCGGCCCAGATCGATCGACTCCGGCGGGTTGTTCTGCCGATCGCACCTGACGTAGAAGGCCTCCTCCGCGGTGCGGCCGAACAACGCGCCTCGGCGCCACTCCTCGGTCAGGAACGCGGTGACGTTGCGCCGGATGCTCGACCACAGGCGGTCGTCGTTGGGCTCGAACACCACCCACTGGGTGCCCAGCAGGATGGACTCCTCCAGGTAGTTGAAAAGGCGGCGCACGTTGAGATAGCGCCACGCGGGATCGGAGGAGAGGGTGCGCGCCCCCCAGATGCGGATGCCGCGTCCGGGGAAGGCCCGCACACAGTTGACGCCGATCGGGTTGAGCAGGTCCTGCTCGCCCTTGCTGAGCCGGATCTCCAGGTCGACCGCACCCCGGATGACCTCGTTGGCGGGAGCCTTGTGCACGCCGCGCTCCCCGTCGCTGCGCGCCCATACCCCGGCGACGTGGCCGCTGGGCGGCACCATGGTGTTGCGACCGGTGGCGGGGTCGAACACCTTGATCCAGGGGTAGTACACGCTCGCGTAGCGCGAGTCGTACCCGGCGTCGTCGTTGCGCCAGGTGCGCACCCGTTGTGCGTTCATGCCCGGTGGTGTGTCCAGCACGGCCACCCGGTCGCCCATCTGCTCGCAGTGCGAGATCACCGCCAGCTGCACGGTCTTGACGCCCTCGGCGTCCAGGTCGCCGCGCCGGTGGGCGCTCATCAGGTCGGGGACGGCGACCATGGTGATCTCGTCGATCGCCTCCAGGCCGGCGAATCCGGTGCGGGCCGCGGAGTCGCCGACGTACTCGCCCGCGTCCAGCCGGGCCACGGTGGTGTTCGACGTCGGCGCGGGGGCGTCCGCGAGGGTGACGGTGCCGCGCTCGGGGCGGGTCTGCGCGCTGCCCGACTGTTCGGTGACCTCGATCAGCTCGGATTCCCGGACCTGGTTGAGCAGGTAGCCCCGGATGCTCTTGCGGGTGGACGCCTCGTAGGTCTCCACGACCGTCCCGTCCCGGCGGACCAGCAGTTTGAAGCGGTCCTCGGGCGGGTTCTCGCCGTCGGGGTCGGCGACCTCGACGGAGATGCCGGTGCCGGCTCCCGGCCGGGCCGCGATCAGGAACCCACCGACGGGGGTGGCGGGCGCGACCGGCGTGGGATCCTGCCGCGATCCGCCCGCGTCGTCCGAGTCCTCGGCGCTGCCGCCGATCCGGACGACGTACGCGGTGCCGCCGCCGTTGGCGAAGTAGCCGTAGACGGCGTGGGACAGGTACGTGCCCTCGGTGAAGCCGCCGAAGACCTGGACGTACTGGTCCCAGTTCGTCACCAGGGTCGGCCGGTGGAAGGGGCCGGACTCGGCGAAGCCGACGAAGGCGGCCACCGCGGTCCCGACGCCTTCGATGGGCCGCGCGCCGGACTGCACCTCCTCCACGTAAACGCCCGGGGTGAGGTACGTCGGCATACTCGCTCCTTCGGCTGGCCCACTGCTCGGTCGAAGCCGAGTCTTGCCCGCGCGGTCCCGGCCGACGTAGGCCCCAAGGTCCCCCACCCGGGGCAACGACGCTGCCTTCGAGGGCACTTCACCGGGCATGCGACGCGCGGGCACGGTACCGGGGACCGGGTACGGACAGGCAGCGCACGTTCAGGGGCGCGGACGGCCGCCGGTGGCGGGCGGACGGTCGTCGTCGAGCGCGCTCGGGCGTGCGCCATCGGGCCGTTCTCGGCCCAACCACGGGCCGAACTCGCTTTCCAGGACCAGCCGTCCGAGTTTGCGATACTCCTGAAGGATCGCCGAGACGACCTGTGCCATCGTCAACGGTCGACCCGACTCCGCCGCCAGATAGGCCGCGGTCACGGCACACGCCCGGATCGAACCCCCCGCCAACTCGAAGCGCCGGGCGCAGAATTCCAGGTCGAGGTCCGACCCGCGGGGCAACTCCGTGCCCAGACAGCGATCCCACAGGGCAAGCCGTTGGCGCTCGTCGGGCATCGGGAACTCCGCGATCACGTCCAGCCGTCGGGTGAACGCCTCGTCCAGGTTGGCCCGCAGGTTGGTGGTGAGCACGGCGATCCCGTCGAAGGACTCCATGCGCTGCAACAGGTAGGCCGATTCGATGTTCGCGTGGCGATCGTGGGCGTCCTTGACCTGCGAACGTTTCCCGAAGACGGCGTCGGCCTCGTCGAACAGCAGAATGCCGTTGACGTCGGCGGCCTCGACGAAGATGCGTTCCAGGTTCTTCTCGGTCTCCCCGATGTACTTGTCCACCACGGTGGACAGGTCCACCACGTACAGGTCCATCCCCAGCGAGGCGGCCAACACCTCGGCCGACATCGTCTTGCCGGTGCCGGACTCGCCGGCGAACAGCGCGATCACGCCGCGTCCCCGGCCGCCGCCCGGCCGCATCCTCCACTGCCCGAGCACTCGGTCGCGATGGCGCGCACGCAGCGCGAGTTCGCCCAGCGCACGCCGGGTCGGCTCCGGCAGGACCAGGTCCGTCCAGCCGACCGCGGGTTCCACGCGGCGGGCCAGGCGTTCCAGTCCGGCACCGTTCTGCGCGCGCACCGCGACGCGAAGGTCGTCCGCGCGCAGCGGGCGTCTCTCCACTTCGGCCATGCGGACGGCGACGTCGGCGGCCTTGCGGACCTGGTCCGCGCTCAACCGGTACGACGCCACCGCCTCGGTGAGTTCGGCCGCCGGCAGGTCCGCCATGTCGACGCGAGCGGTGGATCCGGCGTGGGCGAGTGCCCACGACCATTCCCGCGCCCGTTGCGCGGGGGCCGGCGAGGGCACGGTGAACAGCAACGGACTCTCCCGCGACCACAGCGGATCCCAACCCTCGGTCCCGAACACGAACAACGGTACGCCGCCGCACGCCGCACACAACTCGCGAAGAAGCCGGGCCTGTTCGGGGCGTTGCGGGGCCATCGCCTCCAGCGGGCCCACCACGATCCCGGCACCGCCGAGGCGGGCTTCCATCGCCAGGACGCGGGTGAGCGGACCCGGCGCCGGACTCGCCGTCAGCGCGGCAACGTCCACCACCACCGGGCGCAGGCCGGCGGACGCCAACGCGTCGATCGCCGGCCGGAGCGGGTCGCCGCCCCGGTCCAGCAGATACACCAGCGCGTTCGCGGCCTGTGCCGCCCGGACCAGCAGCGGCGCCGCCTCCGTCTCGGGCTCGCGCCCGCCCTCCACCACGCGCGCCACGCCCAGGAGCCGGGCGTCGATCCCGTCGTCGCCGAGCAGGTGCGCGGTCACCCGGTCGGGAACGCGCAACACGCGGGACAGCAAAGGCGATTCGGACTCCGCGAACTCCAGCAGACCGCCGGCGACGAGCGGCGCGGCGGGCGCGAGCCGGAACCGACCGGCGCCGGCGGACGGTTGCCCGCACAGTTCCAGGGCCAGACCGACGGTCGGGCGCCGCCGGGTGAGGTCGTCGTTGAGGTAGCCGTACAGGCGCTCGAAACGGGCGTCGACGTCCGGTGCCATGGCCACCAGCAGCAGTTCCACGTCCAGCGGCAACAGGGCGAAGTCCGCGGCGAGTCGGCCGAGCCGGCCGCCGGCAGGTGACGGCGTCGGGCCGTCGCGGTTCGCGGTGGGCAGGAAAGCCGACGGGGACTCCAGGATACGTTCGACCGCCTCGGGGGTCAGGTATTGCCCCCGGTAGGGATCGTCCGGATCCGGGTCGACGGCGTGGCGTGCGGCGACGGCGCGGCGCACCCGCTCCTCGACGCGGGCCAGCCGCTCCCACAACTCGCGCGACCCGTCCCCGTCCCCGTCCCCGTCGATGTCCGGTCGGGTGCGCAGATCGTGGGTCATCCGGGACCACCGGCGATACCGCCGCGTCCTCCGGTGCGCCGGCGTCGGGCCGCCGGCGGCGGCCGGTCGCGTGGGGAGGTGAAGCCGTCGGGACCCGGGCCGGTAGTGTCCGCATAGCGCAGTCGGCGCCCGGGTTCCGGTGCGGTGCCTCCGGAGCCCCCCGTGTCCCGGGCCGGCGCGGAGTCGGGCACGGTGCGTACCACCAGCCCATCGGTGACCGGTGGGCCCGCCGCGGTGCGGTCGCCGGCCAGCGGGGCACGCACGCGCAGGTCGATGGACGCCTTGAGTTCACCGCCCAGCGCGGACCACAGGTCCGAGGCCGAGGGTCCACCCCCGCCGGGGCCGGCCGCCTCGATGTCGACGGCGAGGCCGAGTTCGGCGAGCGAGCCGGTGTGCAGGCGGGCCGGCAGCACGTCCGATCGGATCAGGCAGCGCAGCACCTCGGAGAGCAGGCGGTGCTCGTCCTGGGGTCGGTTGGTCCAGGCCGTGATCAGGTAGGTCAGTTCGAACCAACGCGGCAACGCCCGCCACGCCACGACCACGCCGTCGTCGTCGTGTTCCTCGGTCGCGCCGGTGCGCCGACGGCCGACGTCCTCCCGGATGTCGTACAGGAAGACGCTGATCGTGGGGGCGTTGCGCCGCGCCGCCCAGTCGCTGGTGGGGGCGTCGAAGACGAGGTCGACGCCGTTGTCCGACAACCCCGCGTCCACCAACAACAGCCGCAGGGCCTCGTCGACTTCGTGGATCATCGGCGGGACACCTCGTCGGGCGGACCGATGTTGCCGGAGACCACGAGGAAGGGGGTGGTGACCGGGCCGAAACCGGGGCCGGACGCGGTGATCGTGCGCGGCCCGATGGCGTCCTTGACCAGGATGAGCAACTGCGTGATGAAGCGGAAGTCGCTTCCGGCCGCCGCCGGAGCCGCCGCCGCGGTGATGCCGGGCGTCCAGGTCAGCCGTACGGGTGCGCCGGGCGGGAAGTCCACACCGCGCACGGAGGTGACGAAGCCCGGTTTGCCCACGGCGGGTACGGCCACGATGCGCGGTTGCAGGATGTCGAGCGGGACGCGGGCCGCGTTGTCGGTGGGGTCGGCGTCGGTACCGGTGGTGGTCAGCGCGCCGTCGACGGTGGTGTGCAGTGCCCTGTCCGGTGCCAGTACGACCCGGAGCACCAGGGAGGCGCCCGGTGCCAGGTCGCCCAGCGCGCACACCCCGCCGCGGCAGCCCGCGGGTGCCGGACCGGCCGGGATCTCGGCGGGCAGGCCGAGTCTCAGGCGCAGTCCGGTGGCCAGGGCGTTGCGTCCGTTGCGCACCGTGTAGGTCACCACGACCCGGCCGCCGACGAAGCCGGGGTTCGGCTGTGCCACGACGGTCAGCGCGGGGCCGGCGGGAGGCGGGGGCGGTGGCGAGGCCGGCGGTGGGTTCGGCGGGATGGTGGGCGGAGGAGTCGAGGCCGGAGGCGAGGTGGGCGGGGGTGAACTCGCGGGTGGTGTACTCGCCGGCGGTGAGGTGGGTGGTTTCGACGTGGGCGGCGTGACGGGGACGACCGGAACGACGGTGCGAGCCGCGTTGTCCCCGGGGTTGGGGTCGACGACGGCTCCGCCGACGGACCAGCCGACCGCCTGATCGCCCTTGGTCACCGCGATCAGCCGCGCGGTGACCGAGACCGCCGCGCCGGGCGGCACTACGCCCAACTCGCATTGCGGTGATCCGGCCGCGCACGATCCGGCGGAGCCGGTCAGCGAGTCCAGGCGGACCCCGGGCGGGGCGGCGACGGTGAAGACGGTGCCCGGCGAGGCGGCCGGGCCGCGGTTGGTGACGGTGACGGTCACCGTGACCGGGGAGCCCACCTCGACGGGTGTCGTGGTGGTCGGCGCGGTGAGCGTGAGGTCGACCGACTGCTGGTAGCCGGGCTCCTTCTGCCGGCCCGGCAACCCCTGGGCGAACGGGGTCAGCACGCCGGAGGCCAGGTCCAGGGTGGACAGGCCCTCCGGGGAATTCGGTGCCACCGTGCGGCGCGAGGTGAGCAGGAGGCGGCTCGCGTCCGGGGACCACGCGACGTCGCGGGGCTGGAACGGGCCGGTGGCCGTGGTGTCCGGGAGGTCGCGCCGGCACGCCCCGGGGTCGTTGCGCAGCCCGGCCGGCAGGACGACCCGGCAGCCGTCGCCCGTCGGGGAGGCGACCAGCACACCCGTGCGTTCGTTGACCCGACCGCCGCCGTCCTTGCGGTTGAACGCGAGCGAGCGACCGTCCGGAGAGAAGGCGGGACTGTCGTCGATGACCTGGCAACTGCCCGGACAGATCGTGCCGCTCACGTCCCGCTGGCGGTCGAGGGCGTTCACCGGAACGGTCCAGATGTGCTTGTTGCCACCGCCGCCGTCGATCACCGCGGTGCGGGTGAACGCGATCGTGGTGCCGTCCGAGGACCAGGTCGGCTGCGCGTCGGAGCCCGTCCCCTGCCCGGCGGGTGGCTCGATCCGGGAGACGATCGCGCCGGTGGCGACATCGGCCACCAGGATCCGGCCCGGGCCCGATGCCGACCCGACGCCGCCGGGGGAGGTACGGGTGAACGCGAGACGCGTGCCGTCGGGGGAGAAGGTGGGATCGGTGTCCCAGTCGTTCGGGCCGCGTCCGGCCAACGGCAGCGCGGCGGCGTTCGCGCCGTCCGCGTCGGCGAGCCAGACGCGCTCCACGCGCCTGTCCCCGATGTTCTCGAACCGGGTCACCACGATGCGTCTGCCGTCCGGCGTGTAGTTCTGCCGCTCCGTCCACGGGTCGTAGCCCGGCCTCGGGACGAACAGCGGGTCTCGCGCCGGATCGGTGTTAATGTCCGCCTCGGGATCCTCGGTGAGGATGGGCAGTCCCAGGTCACGCGGATCGGAGCCGTCCGGCCGGGCGTCCTGGAGGGTCGCCACGTGCGACGCGGGGGCGGTCGTTCGGGTGACGACGACACTCCCTCCGTTGAGCGGGCCGAGCCAGGTCGGCGAGTCGACCGCGCGATTCTCCTTCAGCACCGGTTCCGGGACGGCGTCCGGACGCGACTCGACGCGGTAGACATTGGCGAACGGGTTGCACCCGCAGGTCAGATCGGGGCTGAGGAAGAGCAGACCGTCGCCGCCCGGCAACCACTCCGCCGACTCGGTACGCCAGTCGGCCGGGCCGCCGGCGAGCAGCGGCCGATCTCCGCCCCTGCCGTCCGTCAGCCACAGGCGTGGCCCGGTCGTGGGCCCGGTGTCCAGGGTGAAGGCGACCAGGTCGCGGTGGGCGGTGTCGTCCACCCTATTCCAGGACGGTTCGCTCGCGTCGCCGGCGGGAGCGTGACTGATCCGCGTCTCCGGGCCGCCGGCCACGGCGCGGACCAGGATCTGGCGCCCCGACGCGGGATCGGCGTTGCTGGAGTAGGCGATGCGCGAGCCGTCCGGGGAGAAGGTCGGGGAGGTCTCGTCGGCGGGGGAGTCGGTGAGTCGGCGCAGCCCGGCCCCGTCGGCGCCGACCAGCCACAGGTCGTGCCGGACGGCTCCGCCGGGGCCGGGCTCGGCCGCGTCGAACACCACGGACCGTCCGTCCGGGGCGAGTTCGGGGTGCGCGGCATCGAGGCCGCTGGTCAGTCTGCGGATCGCGCCGCCGGCGTCGCGCAGATAGACCTGCGGCCGGGGTTCGTCGCGCAGGCTCGTGAAGACCAAAAGATCGCCGCGCGCCGAGGACTGCCGGTCGAAGTGCGCGGGTCCGGGGCCGAACAGCGGATCGCTGGACTCGGGGCCCGACACCCGTCCCAGACTGCGGTGTTCGGTGCCGGCGAAGGTGATCCGTCCCATGCCGGGGGCGGCGGGATCGTCGCCGGGTCCGGCCGCCGGGGCCCTGGTCGCGGGCGCGGAGGCGGGTACCAGCACCGCCGCCGACGCGGCGCCCAACACCACGAGCGCGACCGTCAACGCCACCACGCCGCTCGGCCCGCCCCGCCGACCGGACCCGCCGCCGACCGGGCCAACGCTGCCGATCACGCCTCACCTCACAGTCGGCCGAGAGTGGCCTCCAGGGGCCGTACGGCCAGCCTTTCGGCGGTAGGGGCGCCGGGACAGGCCGGGAGTACCCCAGGCCGGGGAACCGCCGCTGCCCTCCCGGGCCGCGGCGCACCCGCCCCGACACCGGCGCCGACGGGGTGGGTGCGCCGCGACGGGCTCAGATCAGGCCCTGGCGCATGGCGTAGCCGACGGCGTGGGCACGGTTGCGCAGTTGCAATCGGGTCGCGACGTCGTGCAGGACGTTCTTGACGGTGCGTTCGGAGTAGGAGGTCTCGCGGGCGATCTCGGCGGTGTCCAAGCCCTCCGAGACCAGGCGCAACATTTCGGCCTCTCGGGCCGTCAGGGTGGACAGTGTCAGGCCCCGAGGGTCGAGCACGGTGCGCTGGAGACTCCCGACGTAATCCAGGAGTTTCCCGAGCAGATCGCCGGGCAGAACCCCTTCGCCGTTCGCCATGGCCGTCACCAGGTGCACGAGCCGGTCCTGGTCGGCGTCGGCGCGGCGCAGCACGGCGGCCACGCCGCATTCGATCATCGTCTGTAACGCGTTCGCCTCGAATACGCCGACGACCAGCCCGGTGCGGGTGGTGGTGTTGCGTTGCAGCCGGCGCAACAACCGCACGGTGGTTTCGTCGAGCATGTCGACCACGACTATGGAGGTCTGTGCCCGGTCCGCCTCGGCTTCCGCGATCAGCTCTATCTCCGGGCGTTGGCGCAGCTGTTGTACGACGCCGGTGTGCAGGATCAGGTCCTCGGCGTACACGGCCACCGAGACGCGACGGGGCGCGGCCGGAGTCGGGCCGGCGGGCGTGGCCGTCGAGGTGATCGTCGCGGTCGTCGTCGTCGTCGACGTCGTGGTCGGGCGGCGCGGTCGTCGAGAGGTCGGGGGTTCGGACGTCGTGGCCTGGGATGTCATCGTTCGGTGTCCGTTCGTTCGAGTACTGCCACCGGAAGGGACTTGGGGCCTTCGTCTTCGTGTCCGTCAGGAACCGCGGGCCCGGGCGGGATACGACCCGGCGACCCGGCCGTGCGCGCGGGGGGCAGCGCCGTTGCCCGTGCGTTGCCCTCCCGTCTCTGCGGCGGACGCGGCTCGGCCGGCTAGTTTCGGATCGTGACCACACCTGCCGAACTCGAAATCCCGCCGGTGACGGTGACGCCCGGTGGCGTAGCGACGACGACCCTGACCGTGCGCAACGACAGCGACATCGTCGAGGCGTACACACTGGAGGTGGTCGGCGAGTGCGCCGCGTGGAGCACCGTCGAGCCGGCTCGTGTCTCGTTGTACCCGGGCACCTCCGAGGAAGTGACGATCCGACTCGCGCCACCCCGGTCGTTCGAGGTGCGTGCCGGGGAGACGCCGCTGGCCGTCCGCGTGTTGCCGGCGGAGCATCCCGAGGCGGTGGTGGTGCCGGAGACCACCGTGATCGTCGAGGCGTTTCGAGAACCACGCGCCGACATGGAACCGAGGCGCAGGCGCGGCTGGCTCGGGGCCCGCTACCGGGTGGCGGTGCGAAACCTCGGGAACACACCCGTCGACGTCGTGTTCGCGGGCAGCCAAGCCGGGGAGGAACTGCGACTCACCTTCACGCCGGTGCGACGGCGCCTGGTGCCGGGCGAGTCCGCCGACGCGGGACTGCGCGTGCGAACCCGGAAGTTGATCTGGTTCGGCGCACCGACGACCTGGCCGTTCGAGGCCGCGGTCGACACTCTCGTGCCTGTCGTGCCTGTCGTGCCTGTCGTGCCTGTCGTGCCTGTCAACGCGGGCGACGGTGCCGGAGCCGACGCGAGCGCACGAACGGGCGTGGTCGCCGACGCCGGCACGGTCCCGGCACCCGCCGAAGTGGGCGGTTCGGCCGTGGCCGTCGCGAGCGTCCTCCCGGAGCAACCGCTCGGCCAACCCGTGGCCCTGCCGGGCGAGTTCGTGCAGCTCCCGGTGTTGCCGAAGTGGCTGCTGATCCTGTTGGCGGCGCTGCTGGCCCTGCTCATCGCCTGGTTCGCGCTGGTCCGGCCGTCGGTGCGCAGCACCGCGAAGCAGGCCGGAACCAAGGCCGCCGAGAAGGAAGTGGCCCGCGACGCCGGGAAACAACAGGACGCGCTCGGAACGGCGGGCCCCACCACCGGGCAGACCGGTGGCCGCGGTACCGGTGCCGGCGAGTCGGCGGCTCCCGCCGCCGGCGGGTCCAAGCCCGGCGGTTCCGGGGGTGGAACGGGCACCGGGGGCGGTGGCGGAGGGCAGAGTTCGGCCACGATCGACGTACAGACGGGCGGCGGCAGCGAGCAGGCGGGTACATACCGCGTCCCGGACAAGAGCGTGTTCGCCATCACCGACCTCGTGGTGTCGAACTTCCAGGGCGACGAGGGCCTGGTGACGATCTCCTTCGGCGAACAGAAGATCACCACGATCGCCTTGGAGACCTTCCGCAATCAGGACTACCACTGGGTCACCCCCATCCAGATTCCCGCGAACGGCACTGTCACGGCGTCCGTGACCTGCGCCAAACCCGGCACCCCCGCCACCGGGCAGCAGGCTGCCGGGTGCCATGAAGTCCTCAACGTCAGTGGTGTGCTCGGTAGAACCGATTAGAACCGGTTTGTAAACATGTGCACGCCGGACGTGATCGACCTTGAACGACCCGACGTCGGGGGGAGGGTTCCCCAGGGAAGGTCGAAGGTATGCCTCGGAACGGTGGGTTCGCCAGAGTTCACCGAAAGGGCAACCCTCATTGCCCCATCGGGACGAGCGGTTGCCGTTCGCCCCGACGCGACATCTCGGATCCGGGAGGATTGGGTCATGCGTACACCCGCGGCCGACCGAGCGCGCTCTTCGTCGGGTCCCGTCCCCGAGCCGGTGCGGCGCCGGGTCGTTCGGCAGGCGACCACGCCCGGGCCGACGCCCGCGCCGCCCTCGGGGGCGGACCGGGTGGGGGCTCTGCAACGTTCGATCGGCAACGCCGCCGTGGTCCGGATGATCCAGCGCCACGAACACGATCCCGATCGTGGGCACCCGGACTCCGAACCCCCGGGGCGGCGTTCCCTGGTGCACCGGGTCCTGCGCCGTCCGGGTGTCCCGCTCGACACCGGCGTACGAGAGGAGATGGAGGCCCGCTTCGGTGGCGCCGACTTCTCCGGAGTGCGCCTGCACAGCGGGCAGTTGGCACGCGGTTCGGCCGCCGAGGTCGGTGCCCGTGCCTTCACCTCGGGCCGGCACGTGGTCGTGGGTGCGGGTGGCAACGGCAGGCATACCCTGGCCCACGAGTTGGGACACTACCTCCAGCAGCAACAGGGTCCCGTCGGTGGTGCGGTCGACCATCGGGGGCTGGCTGTTTCCCATCCCACCGACCGCTGGGAGGTGGCCGCGGAGCGGCAGGCACGACAGGTGATGAGCGGCCCGGTGCCGGTGCTGCGCGAGCCCGCGCCCGGCACCCCGGCGGCGACCCGACCGCGGCCCGTCGGCGAGGAGCGAGGCGAGGACGGGTAGGCCGAGTTCCGCCGCCGGGGCCGAGGCGGGCCGGGTGTACGGGATCGCCGCGCCGCGGTACGGTCCGCCCCTAACGGCTCAGCGGCGACGGTGGCCGCCGCCCATCTCGACGTCCTCGTCCTCGCCCCTGTCGATGCGCACCATGCGGCCGTCGACATGGACGTACACGTAGCCGGTGTCCTCGTCGATGTAGGTGGCCTGCCCCGTACGCGGTTCGACGTGCAGGGTGTAGCCGCCGATCTCCCGGGGCCGATCACGATACGACGTACCGGAGGAGCTGCCCGCCTCGCCGATCCCGATGCTCGGTCCCGGCCGGTGGGGCAGGGTCATCGACGAGGACGATCCGCCCGTGAGGCCCGCCGGCACCGACCACGGCTCGTCGTCCATGTCGAAGTCCTCGGCGTCCTCGGCGTCCTCGGTCTTGATCGGTGCCGCGTCCTCCATCTCGACGTCCTCGGTCTTCATCGGCGTCTCGGATTGCTCGCGCTGGGCGAGCAGCTTCTCGCCCTTGCGTTGGATGGCCTTTCTGAGCTTGTCGCCGTTGGCGCCGGTGTGCAGGTACTTGGAAAGGCTCGGCACGCTGTAGTGGTGGTCGCGGCGTAGTTCGGCCAGCGTCCTGAGGAGGGCGTCGGGTGCCTTGGTCGCGTTGAGTTCGGCGGTGCTCCTGCCGTCGTCGGCGCGCCTCCATTCCTGGCACCAACCGTCGTTGCCGAGGCTCTCGATGACCGCCCGGATCGTGTCCATGCCTTCCTGATCGAGGTCGCCGCCCTTGGTGAACTGCTTCTCGACCGCGCCCTTCTTGCGGTTCTTCGGTACGGTCTCCACCTTCTTGGACCGAGTGGGCACATGTTTCCAGTGACCTCTGTCGCGGAAGCGGGCGACATAGCCGTTGAACCGGTCGGGGTGCAGGGCGACGAACTTGGCGAGATACTCGAAGGTCATCTGATCGCGCGCGTTGTAGCGGTCCGCGAGTTCGATGGCCCGTCGCCGGCTAGCGTTGGTGGGAGGTTCGCCGGGCCTGCCGTTCCAGAGTTCCCGCAATTCCGTTTCCTGCCCGGGGGTGAGCCGTTCGTGCCGGCGTCGCGGGATCGTGTGCGTGGCGGAGCCTTTGCCGATGCCGGCGGCCGCCGTCTCCGTCGTCCAGGTGTCCGTCAGGGGACGGGTGATCCGGCGGTAGGTGTCCTCTTCGTCGAGCTCCGCGTCGCTGGTGGGCGGAGTCACGTCCGCCTGTCGTGACGCGTATGCCCCGGGCACCCTGAGGGAGGGGCCGCCGCGACGATGGACGGCGCCCTGCGGGGCGGCCTCGTGCGCCATGGCCGGGGTGCTGGTGATGTCCTCCGCGACCATCTGCCGGATGTATTCCAGGTAGTGGGCGTCCATGACGTGTCGCTGATGCTCGTAGAGGGAGTCCACCGAACCCTGGAAGTAGTGCCCGTAGTTCTCGTCGAACGTCAGGTTCGTGAAGTCCAGCCGCTCCCGGTAGTACATCAGCGCCGCGGCGCAGCCCATGCAGGGGCGATACTTGCCCATGATGGAGATGGGGCCCCTGACGTCCCGGCGCGGCCTGATCCCGGCGTGGCGCAGCGCCAGGAGCAGCTTCTGCTCCGCGTGCACGGACCCCTCCTGGGTCTGCTGCCCCTTGTTCTTGCCGGTCTTCTTGGCCCTGGGATTCAGGGCGGCGAACCGGAGCAGGAACACCCTGCCCTCGTGGTCCTCGTCGGTGAGCATCCCGTGCAGGTCCGGGTCTTCGACGTCCACCACGATCACCGGCGAGTCCATCTTCGCGCGCAGGGCCATGGCAGTGGGGTCCGGGCCCCGCTGCTGTTCGCCCTCGCCGCGTTGCCCGGTGACGATGGCCCGGTTCTTGCGGCGGAAACTCGCGAGCTTCGCGCGCACGTTCTCCGCCTCGTGCCCGCGCAGGCCGCGGGTGAGCGCCGCGTCGCTCTGCTCGAACTCCAGCAGTTCCCCGAAGGTCGGCTCTGCCCCGACCTCGTGCCGACCGCGTTCCACGAGAGTGTCGATCGAGGAGTTGTAGTTCGACGCGAACACCAGTCGTCCGTTGATCAACATGCCTTGGACCTCGCGGTTGTTGCTGTCCTCGGCGGTGTTGTCCGGATCCTCCTCGCGCGCCTGCTCCTGGGCGCCCTTCATGCTGTCGAAGAGCAGGGCGCTGGTCTCCGACAGGGTTTCCTCGGCCTCCTCGCCCTGCTTGGATCGGGCGAACCGCATCCAGAACTCCCCGTGCGCCCGGCCCTGTCGGCGAGCGCCGTAGTTCACCATCGGGGGGTTGTCCACCAGCGTCGTGATCCCGGCCCTGACCTGATTCGGGTTCGGTGCGGGCGCCTGCTGTTGGGGTTGTTGCGCGGGCTGTTGCGCGGGCTGCCCCTCGTCGTCGGATTCCTCCTCCTCGTCGGATCGCAGACGCTGCACCGGGACCGGCACGGTCGAGGGCGGGCTCGGGCGGAGCATGCGCGCGACGGCCGCATTGCCGGCGGAGCCCTGAAGGGCCGACACGGTGTCGCGCGTGAGCCGATCGCCGGGCCGTGGGGCCGGGGTGGGCGATGCGCTCGACCGGCGTCGCCGATCCGCGCGCGTGTCCCGCCCGGCATGTCCCGGTGCGTCGACCTGCCGCTGCCACATGAGCCGGACCTCCTACGCCGCCGAGGGTCCCGACCACGATCCCGCAACAATGGCGCGCCGCCCACGGCCGCGAGGGTGCCTCCGAGGGCAATCCCGCCTGCCCCCGCCGCCCCCACGAACCGTGCCGGTCACCACGGGGCACCTCGCCCCGACCCTGCCGAAGTGGCGCGGGCACCGTACCGACCCCGCCGGAACCGCGCTTGCGCGACGCATGCGGCTTCGGACACTCGGGGGGCGGGACCCATGTGGCAGTCGTGGAACGGAGGGCGTTCCCGGGCGCCGGTCGACGACCGGCACCCGGAGGCGGCCGGGTCGTTCGGTGACTGCCACCGGGCCCGCATGCCCCGGAGGAGCACCCCACCGACGACCCACCCCGAAGTCGGCCTTGGGCAGTGGCGCTCGCGGTGGTGATCGGACACCTCGACCGCCACCGCGGCTTGGTGCACGGGCGCGGTCGTCGGCGACCGGGTAACCATGGCGGACGATCCTGTGAATGGGCGGGTGGCGGCAGGACGGTGCCGGACTCTTGCGACGGCATCTGCGACGGTGGGCAGCCGGTTCAGTGCACGGGGTCGGCCGAGATCTGCCGCAGGAGGGAGATCATGTCCGGGGCGACCCATTCCTCGGCGA
Organism: Embleya australiensis; assembly: GCF_051903075.1. Lineage (NCBI taxonomy): Bacteria > Bacillati > Actinomycetota > Actinomycetes > Kitasatosporales > Streptomycetaceae > Embleya > Embleya australiensis. The sequence continues at coordinate 901,282 of NZ_CP182422.1, read as the reverse complement.
TCCTGTCTCCTTCGAAGCGGTACAGCTCGACGCTGCCGAAACTCACCTGCCGCTGCGTCGCCTCGATGCCCTGGAAGGTGCCCTGGTGGGTGCCGCCGAAGCGGACGCGCACCGCGACCTTGTCGCCGGCGCCGAACATCTCCTCGACGTGGATCCGAAGGTCGGGGAACCCGTTCAACATGGCTCGGGTACCGAACCTCCAGACCTCCCGCCCGATCAGCGGCTCCGGCGCACCGGGGACGTTGGCGATGAAGTTCTCCGTCAGCAACTCCGCGCCCGCCTCGACGTCGCGGCTCTCCACCGCCTTGTAGGCGGCGCGCATCAGGGCCATGTTCTTCTCGGGGTTCGTGCTCACGGGCTCTTCTCCTCGGTTCACCGAGCAGGGCGCGCCCGGCGGGTGCGGACCCGGCGGCACCACAAGACACGGCGCGGCGCCGCGCGGTCCCGCAGGGGGCGTTCGGTGCGCGTTCCTGCTCTCGATACGTCCAGTGGAAACCCTGCCCTCGCGTCAAGGTCAACCGCCGCGAAGCCGGCCGGCATGTCCGGTGTCGGTCCCTCGGCTGCCGGGCGGGACCTGCGGGACGGGTGCGGCGCCGCCCGGAAGTACGCCAAGAACGTCGGGCAGGTGAGCGACCCGAAGCTGCGTCGGTTGTTCGGTTCGGTCGCTCCGGTCGAGGCCCAGCACCGGGCGGTGTTGCCGGTGGTGCAGGCGCTGCTCGCGGGCAGCGCCCCGGACCTGATCGCGCTTTCGCCGGACGCGGCGAAACTCCCGACCGCCGGCGGCAGCGTCGGGTTCCCGGACGCCTTCTACCCGACCAAGGACGCCTTCCCGAGCAGTGAAGGGACCGTGAAGTGACCACTCGCAGGCACACGTGGGAGCCGGCCGTCTCCGAGGCCGAACTGCGCTCGCTCACCAAGGATCTGGACGAGGCCCACCGCGCCACGACGTTCCCCCGGCCTCGGACGGCACTTCCCGGGACCGGGCGAAGCGCTCCTGGTGGTGGTCACGGCCGCGGCCCTGGCCGTCGACGCGTGGGTGCACGCCGATCTGGCGGCGGTCTTCGACCGCAAAACGGAGGACATTTTCCAGGGCACGCTGTTTCGGATCGACGCGGCGACGGCCTCCCTGGCGGCCCTGCTGGTCGTGACGATCCGACACTGGTCGATGCGGGTGTTCGCGGTCCTGGTCGCTGCGGCCGGGCTCGGCGCGATCCTGCTCTACCGCTACGTCGACGTCGGCGCGCTCGGACCACTGCCGAACATGTACGAACCGATCTGGTACCCGAAGAAGACATCGGCCGCGTGGGCCGCGGGCGCCGCGACGGCCGGCGCGCTCGCACTGACCACGACATCCCTCGCCGGCCCCCCGGCGCCGCGCCCGACACGGACGTCCGTCGTGACCCGGCGGACCTGCGCCAACACGCCCTGCCCGCGCGCACTCCCGCTCACCGCGCCGCACGGTCGCCGATACCGTTCGTCCGCGTGCCGGCGGGCGAGCCACAGCGATCGGCGCCGCCTCGCGAAGCCGTCCCCGCACACGGATCCGGCGCGCGCCGCCGAGTTGGCCGACCTGATCCGCGACACCGCCGAGCAACTGTCCGACGCCGCGACCCGCGTCGCCGGGATCGCGCCCGACGAACACCACTGCGGGGACATCCGGGAACTGGTCGCACCGGTGAACGAGTTGACGCGCGCGTCCGTGGCGCACGACCGGGCATGGGGCGACTCCTGGCCCGACATCGCCGCACGACTGTACCTGCACCCGGAAGCCGTACGCCGGCGCCACCGGACACCGACCCCGGTGAAGACGCCGTGAGTCGGGAAGCCCCACCGGCCGGGGCGCCGCCCCGACCGGGGGCATCGCGACAGCAGCCGCGGCACTCGCAGCACACCTGCGGAGCAGACGGCCACCGTGAGACCGCCGTATCGGAGCACGCGCTTCGCGGTGCGCCGTACTCCCTCGGCCGCGATGCGGAACTGCGCAGCGTGCGGTGTGCCATGATCCTGCTCGTCCATGGGTATGTCCGCCGGCGTCGGGCCCCCGTCACCGATCCAACGAGCCGGCGCGGCGACCCCGAAATCACGGGCTCGACGACGCGTCGCTGCCGGAGTGCGATGTCCGCGTTGTCGGCGTCCCGTTCGGCAACGGCGACTCGCGACCACTCCACGGCACCCGAACGACGTGGCCCGGTATCGGCTGCCTGTTTTCCCAAGCCGGGCACATCCCGTCGACCCGGCGGCACGTCGGAGGGAGTGCATGGGCGGGACACGAACGGAGAGTCCGGCGCGAAGCCGGAGCTGCTGCTCGAGGGGGCGTCGCGGCGTCACCGCCACGCCGGGGCCAAGGCTGCCCGACGGAGTTCGGGGACCGAGGGCCGCCCTCACGACCTGCAGCCCGAGACGACGACCGGATGCTGCGGCACGATCGCGCGCACTCGAACCACCCACCGGGATCCGACACCGAACGCAGGAGTTACCGCCGTGCGGCATGATCCCCGGGGCCGCCTCGCGCCACACGCCACGCGAGGCGATTCCCTCCGGGGTCCGCGAATGCGGGTGTCAAGCCCCCCACACAACGATCGTGGAGGCCGTCGGCCACCGCGACCGGGAACGCGCCGGCGTGGTCGCGGTCGCGGCGTCCGGATTCACCAGACGCCGGGGATCAGGCGCGGGGTGCGTGCGGCTTTGTGGGCGTTGTGCGCGTAGTGGTCGCCGAGGGCGGTGGCGAGCACGGTGCGCACCAGACCGCTGGGGATGCTCGGTCTATCCGACCTGTAAGCAACTCGCGTACAGCCGCGTGCGGGGTATGTCCCGCCTACTTGCGCGGAAGCTTGTGAGTTCGGAGTCGGAACGGGCGCAGTTCACCGAGCCGAGGCATCGTGCCGCATGGCGTGCGTTGGCGTCGGGGTTGCCCGTTTGCGGTGCTCGATCCGGCTTGGCGACTATGGAGTTCCGCGATTTCGGCGAGCGTCGGTCCGTGCAGCGTCCGAACTTCGAGGCTGTGGACCTGGGGGAGCATCCGGTTTCTTTCAAGGGCCTTGTGGATCTGACGGCGGTGGTGGTCGAGGGCGGTGTGCACACGGGGGTCCGGTCCGAGGGTGCGATCACCTACGGGTCGTTGACGGACGTCGGCCTGGACGAGACGCACATCGGCCCGTTGCGGTTCGCGGATGTCTTGATGAGGCGCTGCGATTTGTCCAACGCGCGGTGGCGCGAGGTCGGGATGTCCCGGGTGGAGTTGGACGGTTGTCGGGCTGTGGGCTTGGCGTTGAGCGGCACGCTCGACGACGTGTACGCGGTGGACACGCGGTTCGACATGATGGCGCTGGGCCGTGAGCGTGGCCGGGCGTGGACGGTGTTCGAGCGGTGTTCGTTCAGGGATGCCGTGTTGTCCGGCTCGTTCGATCGGGTGATTTTCCGTGATTGCGATCTGTCGGGTGCCGAGTTCGAGGCGACATCGGCTCGGGGGGCGGATGTGCGCGGTTCGCGTCTCGACGGGGTGCGCGGGTTGATGACGCTGCGGGGGGCCACGTTGGACGGGGACCAGGCGCGCGAGGTGGCGGAGCAGCTCGCGGCGGAGGCAGGCTTCGTCGTCGCGCGCTGATCCGCCGTCCGGCGGGTGCGGTTATTTGCTCCAGTTGTCCCAGGTCGGCCGGTTGTCGAAGCGCTGGCCCTGGTTGTCCCAGGTGGGCCGGTTGTCGAATCCGGCGAGGGGAACGGTGGCGCGGGCGGCGGCGACGAGGGGCCATGAGGGCGGCGAGGTGGTCGCGGCCGACGGTGAGGGGTTCCCCGCCGTGCCAGACGACTTCGAAGCCGGGTCGGGCGGCGGCCCAGCGGTCTACGCTCGCCGCGACGCTCTCGGCGACGACCGGCGACATGAGGTGCCTCGTCTTGCGGAAGGGCAGATAGCAGTAGCGGCAGTCCAGGTTGCACAAGGTGGTGGGCTGCATGATCACCGACTTCGGAACGGTCGTCAGGCGCGCGGACATCGGAACCCCCGTTCGAATGCGATGCGGATCAGGACGCCGGGTGGGTGCATGTGTACCGATGCGGCGAAGGCGACCGATGGCCGGTCGGGCGTCGCGGGCGCTACCGGTTTCCGCCCTGGTGTCAGGGTGCCGCCGCCCGGCGGGATTCTCCACGGGCTTCTATACATGTGCATGGTGATTCACCGGGGCTCCGACATCGCCGGCTCCCACAAGCCGTCGGATCGCTGCATGCGATGCCCGAGACCTGATGGGGCGAAGACGAATATGGCGACCGGCTTGTCATGAAGTCGAATTGTCGGCGGCCTTGTTGCGTCGATGAACTTGACCGCTGTCGCCGTGGAGGGTGAAGGTCGTAGAAGTCCGTGCGCATCCGTCGATTCGGGGGGCGTCGTGGCTTTACGGTTCATCGCGAAGGATCCGGAGAGCAAGACGGGCGCATCGCCCACCGTGTGGGTGGACGACGAGACCGGTGAGGTCGTCGTCCAAGGTTGGCTGCCGGGCGAGGCGCTGTTGAGTTGCCCTTCACCGAACGCCTCGGTGAACTGATGGGCGCGGCCCGGTTGTCCGCGGTGCATTGGGAGACCCGGGACGATTACGCCGTCGACGGTGAGGACGAGGACTTCGAGGCGTGGCGCGCCGGGCGGCTCTCGGATGAGGAGGAGGCGTCGTGGTGGGCACCGTTCCTGGACGAGGTGGTCGCGGCGACCGGTCGCGGTGTCGCGTTCCGCCGGTTGCGGGTGGTGTCCGAACCGGTTTCGGACTACCTCCGTTACGAGCACGTCGGCACCGGACAGAACATCAAGGCCGGTGAGCAGGTCCGTTGGTTGCCTCGCGCACGCGCGGGCGACCTCTTGTTGCCCGCGCTGGACGGTTGGGTGTTCGACGAGCGGGTTCTGCTGCTGCATCACTTCGGCGGTGACAATCGCATGATCGGCCACGAACTGGTCCGCGACGCCGCGCGGGCCGCCGCGTACGCGGCGGCGTTCGAGCGGTTGTGGGAGCGGGCCACTCCGCACGAGGAGTATCGACTCGGCTGAACCGGACCCTCACCCCTCGTACGCGTAGCCATGGCCACTTCACCGTCCTCCAGCGCGCAGGCCGCTCGCGAGGCGCTCGGTGCGCGCCTGCGCGAGATCATGCGGAACGCGGGTCTCGACGGCGTCCGACTCGCGGCCCGGGCCGGGTGGCACGCTTCCAAGTCCAGCAGGCTGACCACCGGCACGACGCTTCCATCACCGGCCGACTTTCGCACCTGGTGTGCGGTGTGTGGCGCGGACGACCAGGTCGAGGACCTGCTCGCTCGTTCCCGGGATGTCGACTCCCTGTACGTGGAATTGAAGCGGCGACACAGGGGCGGCCTGCGTCGACTCCAGGAGTCCTACACCGCCGAGTTCGAAGGAACACGTCGCTTTCGCGAGTATCGCTGTGACGTGCTTCCCGGATTCGCACAGACCCACGCCTACGCACAGGCCCTGTTGGCCTCCGTGGCCCGCTTCGACCGCATCCCCGACGACTCGCAGGAGGCGGCAACCGCCCGGCTCGCGCGATCCTCGATCGTCCGGACACCCGGAGAACGCACATTCGTACTGCTGATCGACGAAGCGGTCCTTCACCACCGCATCGCGGACGACGCCGTCATGGCCGAGCAACTGGACCACCTCCTTACCCTGATGACGTTCCCCGCCGTCTCCGTAGGCATCGTGCCGCTGCGCGCACGCCGGGACTCGATCCTGCCCCTCGAGTCGTTCCTCGTCCTCGACGACTCCCAGGTACACATCGAACTGCTCACCGCCGAGATCCGCGTCACCGCCCCGAGCGAAGTCGACGGCTACCTCCGCGCCTTCGCCGAACTCACCCGCCTCGCCGTCCACGGCGCCCGAGCACGCGCGTGCATCGGCGCGGCGATGAACACCCTGGTCTGACTTCTCCTCACGAATCGGCCGAACGCGCCGAGGTGAGCCGCAGCCGGACCCCGAGGAGGACCTCCATGGTGAGTCCGGGCGTAATCATGCCGAGGCTTGCGCTCTGCTCTTCGGCACGAGTGCGCAGCAAGTCCGCCGGCTCCGTTCCACAGATGGTGTTCGACATCACGCTGTGGTTCGAGAAGATGGGAGAGTTCGGGGTCCAAGGACTCGTCTGGTCCACATGGACCCCGAGCGACGGCCACGTCGTTGCGATATCTGCACCCCGACGTGCGATCGATCACGAGCGCGGGTGAGGCTTTGCGCGTCTATCTGACGTCGGTTCGGACCGGGTTCGGTCGGTAGCTGGCCCATGGACGCTTCGCCGGGCATTGCCCAACCGGAAAGCGGTCTAAACCTGCAAGAGGCGCTGGCCTGGGCTTTTGCCCTGGTCAGCGCCTCTTGAACACCGTCGGGACGACAGGATTTGAACCTGCGACCCCTTGACCCCCAATTGGGCGAGGGGAGCGTTTGCGCAGGTCGGAGGCATTTGCCTGCTCGCTGTGACGTTCTATTTCCACCGTATCGTGACGATTCGCGCAGGGCGTGTGGTCCACAACTGGTCCACAGGGCGGAGTCTCTCTGGCGTCCGTTGGCATACTGGACGCATGGACGCGCGCGTGCACTACGCAGATGTCCGGCCGTATGCGGTGCCGGACGGCTTCGCGGAGTTGGCTGGCCCGGCGGAGGGCGTCGTCGTGCTGCCCACTTCACTGGATTGGACCCCGAAGGAGTCGTACGACTTGGCGGACGACGCCGATGTGCGTCTGTTGTACGAGACGGTGCTTCGTGAGGCGATGCATGCCGAGGATCTTCGTCGTCACGTGAACGGGGACCTGCTGGCGCACGTGTGGTCGCGGTTGTGGTTGCCGCTGCGTCTGCGGGTGATGTGGGAGTCGAGGTTCCCGGACCTGGTGCCCGCCGCCGCATAGCATTTCGGCCATGGATCCCCTGCATGCCAGGCTCGCCCGTGTCGGTCTCGCCGCTGCGGCCTCGTACGGTTTCGTCCTGGCGGGCGGCTACGCGGTCCAGGCCCACGGCTTCCTCGAACGCGTCTCGGACGACGTCGACCTGTTCACCGACGTCACCGACCCCACGGCGTTCGCTGAGGCGGTGGATCGTGTGGCTGCGGCCTACCGGACCGACGGTTTCACGGTCGACGTCGAACTCCTCGGGGACGTGTTCGCCCGCTTCACGGCGATCGACGAGGCAGGCCGCGCGGCGAAAGTCGAGATGGGCTGCGACTGGCGATCCCGCCCACCGGCACACCTCGACATCGGCCCGGTGCTCCACCCCGACGACGCGGTCGCCAACAAGGTCACCACCCTGTTCGGCCGAGCCGCCCCACGCGACTACCTGGACGTCGACGCCGCCCTCGCCTCCGGCCGCTACACAGAGGAACGCCTCCTCGAACTGGCCGAAGAACACGACGCAGGCTTTGACCGCTCCTACTTCGCTCTGGCCCTCCAAGCCGTCGATCGCTGGCCGGATCGCGAATACGCGGTCTACGGCGTGAACGAAGAGCAGATCACGACCATGCGTGGGCGGCTCAAGGCGTGGGCCGTTCGTATCAGTGATGCATAGTCGGCACCGGCGCGAGTAGCCGCACTCTCCGTGTGGCTCAGGTGAACAGTGCGAGCTCTTCCTCTTCGGGTGCCTGAGTCAGTCCAGGTTCGTCCGAGAGGAACCAAAGACGATTTGCGGGACAAAATACTCTTTACAGGGTGTGACGTCGCGCCTGCTCGGGCGCGAGGTGGAGGTCGTCGAGGAAGTCGTCCTTGACGGGCTTCGCCATGGTCTCGGGCCGGTAGCGGGGGTGGTACAGGTGGAAGTCGTTCGCGCCGATCCACAACTGGTCGACCGCTGCCATCCAGCGGAGGCAGCCTTCGCGCTCGGCGGCTGACAGCCCCAGGTGGCCGAATAGGGCGGGCAGGTTTGCCTTGATCTTCCGGTATTCCGCCAAGGCGCCGTACGTAAGGTCGACGACGTGTCGAGTGGCGTCTGCCCGGGACATGCCGCGCTCTTGTTCAAGGACGAGGACGGCGTTGCTGGGGTCGTTGCGGGTGATGTCTTTGGGGAGCGAGTAGATGTCGTTCATCCAGGCGCACCCGTCGACCGTGCGGGTGCGCAGGGAGTCGAACTCCCATGAGTTGTGGATGACATCGGGCAACTCGTATCCCGTCCCGATCTCCACCAGGTCCAGGGCGCCTCGGGCCCATACGTTGTTGCGTCGTTGGATCATGTACTCGTCGAAAGTCCACACGCGGCGGACGCGCCGCTGGGTGGCTTCGTTCGACATGGCGGTCAGCCAGTCGAGCGTGTTGTTGAACATGCGGTTGCACCACATGGCGGACATGCGCTGTCCGGTGCGCCGGATGAGGTCGACCAGCGCGCTCTCGGCGGGGTGGTTGACATGTGGGGGGTTCTCGGGATCGCCGTGCACGATGTCGGCAAGGTTCTCGATGACCTCGGCTGCCGTCCGGGGATTGCTGCCGACGGCGCCGTCGAAGAGGTCGTCGAAAATGATGGCCCAGCCCATCCAGTCCGTGCACAGCCGCAAGTCCGCGCCGCGGAGATGCGGCAGGACAACGCCGCAGACCAGCGCGATGTCCCACGATGCGATGCCCTCGATGGCACGCGGGCTGCGCACCATTCCGTGCTCCAGGAGCCAGGCCGCGTGATGTGTCGCGGCTCGGTCCACGTCAGGGCTCACTCGTCGAGTGAACGGAATCCGGAACACGCCAGGCCGCACGGGAGCTGTCCGCTCCAGCAGGATGGGGTTGAGTTGAGGGTCCATGCCGTCCTCCTTGGCCAAGTGGTGAGTGGTGGCATCAATCCCGGCGAAGGTGCCGCCGTCAGCGGCCCTGCCGTAGCCCTGGCGACCCTGTCGACCGTCACACGCTCGTCCTCGCCTTCGCTCCCCGGGGTCGCCCGGGTTTTCGATCGGCGAGGCCCCCGAGCTCGAGGTCCATCGGGGCGCGAGATCGGCAGTGATCCGGGTTGAACGTTGGCAAACAGCACGGGGCGGGACCACCACTGGGCAGCCCCGCCCGAACCGCTCATCGGATCACCTGCTGACGGCGGACGCCGCCTTCTGCCGCGCCCCGGTGCCGACACGGTGGCAAGGGGCTTCACGAGGTGAAGAAGGCTCCCGAAAACTGCTGGGGGTCATCGAAGTTCACCGCGGCTTTCGGCGGCATCTGGTGTGTGGCGCCGTCCTCGGTGAACAACTCGGCAGTGAACCTCGTGTTGTTCCGGGCGGAACGGGCGGTGAACGGCTCGCTCAACGATGCGCGGCCTCCACCGACGCCGGTCGCCGACACGGACACCGTGTCGCCGCCTTGGTCGGGCTCGCTGTAGAGGTCCACAGACCCAAGGCCTGTCATGACTCCTCCTTCTCGGCCGCAGCCGCGGCAAAGCCGACGGCGACGTGGACGCTGCGCAGGCGCACGGCTGTCCTTTCGATCGTTCTCAGGCGACCCGACTGTCGACGGGTTCCGACCGCAGCGCTGCCGAGGGGCTGCGGCGCGCTGGACCGCGGCCGGCGCCGGGGCCGGCGTGCGGACACCCGTGATCTCGATGTCGCCGGCGTGCGGCGGCCCGGTCGGCGATGGCGGCCTGCTCCGCCGGGTCAACCGCGAGACCCCACCGGGCCTTCATCGCGACCGGGTCCGCCAAGTACGTGCAGTCGTACGGCTGATACGGCGGCACCCACTCACGGACGTCCTCGTCGGCCTTGGCTCGGTTCGTCACGGCCGACACCGCGATCGGCAGCCGGTCGTCACCCAAGTCGTTCGCGTGCTGCGCGCGCTCCCTCGGCGTCCACGCGCTCGCGCCGCTGTCCCACGCCTCGGCCGACGCGGCCGTCGCCGGTGCGGAGCACACCACTGCGGACAGCGCTGCCGCGGCGGCAGCAGCGGACCGGCAACGCAGTGGAAGACGCATCCGACTCCCATCCATACGATTCGTTGGTTCGGGTAGTCGTACAGGCCCGCGCCACTCCGAGTCGAGTCAGGCGCGCGGGCGTTCACCCGCCCGGACGACGAGGTGCCCGCACTTGGGCGACGCAGGCTGTACGGTCACCCCGACGGGTGGATGTGTGTGAATGGGGGACCCCGGCGCGCCAGTCGACGGGATTGAAGAGGGCCTCTGGTGCCCTGGACGGTGCGGTGCATTCGAAGGTACCGGTGGCGGCGTCGGCCGAGCCGGGCAGGGAGAGCATCGGGAGTGCGGTGCCGGTGCCGGTGCCGGCGCGGGTGCGGGCGCGGGCTCACACCAGTTTGTCGCCGGCCGCGTCGAGCGCGGGCGACAGGCTGCGGTATCCCTGCCCGAACTCTCGGGGAGCGGTCCAGGAGCCGCTGAGGCCGTCACCGGGGCGGTGTGTCCACAACACTTTCTGGTGTCCGGCGTAGGAGACGAACAAGCCGCGCCCGGGGGTCCAGGCGACCGCGGGGCGGTGTGGGTCCTGTGGATGTCCGGGAAGTGAGCATTGCCGAGGGCGGCCAGGTGTAGCGGCGAAGACATCCGGCGGGGCCCCGGCTTGGACTTTTTCCCTGGTCAGCGCCTCTTGAACACCGTCGGGACGACAGGATTTGGACCTGCGACCCGTTGACCTCCAGCGCCCGAACGGGCGTTCTTGCCGTGCCCGTTGGTGCAGAAGCCTTGGGCTGGACGCTTTCCTGTCCGGGTGTCATGGGGATAGTCGATGCCGCGTGATCCCCAATCCGTGAGAGGGCCGTGAGAGGGCCGTGAGATAGGTGCTGTTGTCGCGACATGCTCGCCGCCTCGGGAGGAGGGGCCCGGGGACCGACGCCCGCACCTGTCGAGGTAGCGGCCACCGTGTCGACGGTGGCCGCTACCTCGTTCGGTCAGGGTGTGGTGGGGCAGTGCAGTGTGGGGGTGTTCCGGTGAGCGCCCGCACTGCTCAGGTCGGCGAAGCCGGTGCCGGCCAGGCCGAGGACCGCCTGAGCGGTGGCCCTGGTGGCGGTGGCCGGGTTGTACCCGCCGGCGTCGTAGGCGATCGCGCCTCGCGTGGCCGTGGATGCCGGGCAACCGACCTGACGTTCGGTCAGGAAATGCCGGGCGGCCAGGCCCGGTATCACGCGCCAGGACGAGAGCAGGGCCTGGGCGGCCAGGCCGGTGCTGTTGGCGTTCGAGGTGGTGGCGCCCACCGTACCGAAGCCGCCGTCGGAAAGCTGGTGTGAGGCGAGCCAGTTCAGTCCGGCTGTCGCTTCCTGGTGGCGCCCGGTGGCGGCCAGCGCCTGCACGCTCATCGCGGTCGAGTCGGCGTCGCTGGTGCAGGTGGACAGACCGTAGTCGAGGGGGAATCCGCCGTCGGCGCAGTGTGCGTCGGCCAGGAAGTCCACCGCGGCGGCGGGGGCGCCGGCCGGAGTGCGGTCGAGCGCCAGGAGTGCGAGGGACTGGCTGAAGGCGTTGCTGTAGTCGCCCCACGGCGAGGTGTCGGTGAAGCGGCCGGAAGGCTTTTGCAACGAGCGCAGCCGGGCCGGGAGGTCCACGCCGCCGAACGAGGTGGGGTCGACACCGCGTACCTCGGCGGCGAGGAGGGTCTTGGCGGTGGCTCCGGCGTAGGCGTTGGTGGTGCCGTCGCCGATGTACCCGGACAGGATCTCCGGGCGGGCGAGCCACGTGGTGGCCTTGGCCCCGTTGTCGTCGGCGACCCCGGCGGCGGCGAATGCGAAGATCGCGTCGATCGTCAGGCCCTGGTCGGGGTAGGTCACTCCGTCGAAGGTGGTCTCGAAGCGTTCGCCGTCGACGAGTTGCCGGGCCAGCCATCCCGCCGCGGCCTGGGTGCGGTTGCCGGAGAGTATGGACACGTTTGCCTGGGGCGTCGTGTCGGTCGTCGGCGGTGCCGCCACGGCGGTGGACGGGATCAGGGCGGCCGTACCGGCGAGGGCCAGTCCGCCGAACAGCGCGGCGATCCGGCGTCCGGGTCGGGTGAGCGTCATCACAGTGCCTTTCCGGGCCCATGGCACGGCGGACCCGGGAGACCCGGCGGCCGAGCGGGCACACCGACGGCGGCACCGTCCCGACGCACGGGTCGCTGGGGCTCCGTCCCGCGGACCACGACGGGGATGGGAGACGAACACTCCGGCGGCGGGCATTCGGGCTCGCCGTCGGGAGGGACGGATCACCGCTGCGGGTCAGCGCCGGATTCACACCGGACTTCCCCCGTCGTCGGAGCTACTGCGGGTCGTCGCACAAGACGATCGAACAGATGAAGACGCCCGGAATCGGTACGTCGACTGCTCAGACCTGCAGATCCCGCACTCTACGGATCGCTCACTCCGGAAGGAACTCCCTTTCCGGCCAACAAGATCGCCGGCACATGAAGGATGGATCCGGCACTGGGCCGAGACGCGCACGACGCGGAACCCGGAAATCCTTCTTGGGGCTTCGGTACCTGCCTGCACGCCGACCTGGGGTGCGACGGTCCGACGGTCTCAGTACGCGCGACAGATTGGTCGACACAGGGGCATGTCGAACGGGTCGGCGTCCGAAGCGGATGAGGTTCCGGGTCGGGTCTGGTGCCGGCGAGGGCCGCGTGTCATGCTGTGGCCTGCTGTGCGACGGCGAAGCCGAGGAAACCGGTGTGATTCCGGTGCGGTCCCGCCACTGTGATCGGGGAGCGACTCCCGTCAAGGCCACGGCCCCGCTTCGGGGTTGGAAGGCCGGGGGAAGTGTTGATCCGAGAGCCAGGAGACTCACGTCGTCGCCACCTCGACACAACCGGGGCGGATTTCCCCGAGAGAGGCCGGTGGTTCGCCATGTCTGTGGTGCTGAGCCGTATCTACACTCGCACGGGCGACGCGGGCACGACCGCGTTGGGCGACAACTCCCGTGTCCGTAAGACCGATCCTCGGATCGTCGCCTATGCCGACACCGACGAGACCAACGCCGCCATCGGCGTGGCGCTCGCGCTGGGCTGCCTGGACGCGGAGTTGCGGAACGTCCTGGAAGGCATCCAGCACGACCTGTTCGACGTGGGCGCGGACCTGTGCGCTCCGATCCGCGACGGAGACGAACGCCTGCGGGTCCGAGACGAGGACGTATCCCGCCTCGAGCGTCTGTGCGACACGTTCAACGAACGGCTCGAGCCCTTGCGGTCGTTCGTACTGCCGGGCGGTACACCCGGTGCGGCGCTCCTGCACACGGCGCGGACGGCCGCACGCCGGGCGGAACGCTCGGCGTGGGCGCTGGTCGACACGGACACGGAGTTGTCCGGCGGCGAGGCGGCGACGGTGAACCCGGTGTGCGTCCGCTATCTGAACCGTTTGTCGGACCTGCTCTTCATTCTCGCGCGGTTGGCCAACGACGGCGGGCGCGGCGACGTGCTGTGGAGTCCCGGCCGCAACCGCTGACATCGGGCCGCCACCGTTCCGCCGGCGATATCGCACCGGTCCTCGACAGCCGTGGCGGCACGAACGACTCGCTCGGGAGCCAACCGAATTGCGTTCCCGGACTTGCCACCCGGCCGCCGCCGCGGCCGGGTGGCAAGGCTACGGTCGCGGTGACCGGATCCCGCGGCTCGGCGCCGGCCGAAGGCTCCGAGGAGCTCTCCCCCATGCGCTCCTGTGCGCCCCTGCGCGGGCACTTGCCCCGCCGGTCGACCCCGAACATCTCCCTGTCGGCCGGCGTCGCCGACACACAACGCACATCCGACGCGCCCAGGCCGGACGCGCATCGCGGGGTTCCACGCCCATCGTCGAGACGCGTCGCCCTATGAGGTGCCCCACCGGTTCATGAGCAGCTCGCGCGCGGGCGGGGGGCACAAGGCAGAGGTGGTAGGCGCCACCTACGGAACGCAGCTATGGAGCGGGCTTCGTCCGCTTGGTGGTGGTCGCGGTATCGGCCTGCGTAGGGCCGTGGTCGGCCGGGGCGGGGTCGAACACGATCGGTGCCTCGAACGCGGCCTTGCGGGATGCGCGCCGCAGGGCGGCCAGTACCGCCGGGCCGACGAGGACGATCGCGACGCAGTTGGTGATGGCGCGGCCGGTGTCCCATCCGAAGGTCGAGGTGAGCACGGTGAACACGAAGAACCGGCGCAGGTTGTCGAGGATGTCGTCGCCGGGGACGAACGCGGGGCCGACCATGGATTCGGAGTCGGCGAGGAACGGCCAGAACCACATGTTCATGAGGAACCCGAACGCGTAGGCGGCGAAGACGCCGTAGCAGGCGAGCATGACGATCTCACGCCGCCCCCGGACGCGTCGGGGCAGCAGCCCCGCGCCGAGTCCGACCCAGGCCGAGGCCAGCATCTGAAACGGCAACCACGGGCCGACGCCGGCGGTCAGCAGGGCGGATGCGAACAGTGAGGTGCAGCCGAGTACGAACCCGAATCCAGGGCCGAACACTCGCCCGGCCAGGACGAGCATGAAGAACACCGTCTCGATCCCGGCGGTGCCGGCGCCCAGCGGACGCAGTGCCGCGTTGATCGCGGAGAGCACGCCGAGCATGGCCAGCGCCTTGGAGTCGAGCCCGCCGCTGGTGAGTTCGGCCAGCACCACCGCGACCACGAACGGCAGCGTGACGGCGAAGACCAGCGGCGCGTCGCCCGAGTGCGCCGCCGATTCGGGGGAGGGGGAGGCGAACAGCGGCCACAGGAACATGGCCAGGCCCGCGATCGAGGCGATGGCGAGCACGATCGCGGTACGCGCGGTGATCCGGATCGCGTTGACGCGTTTGCGCGTGTCGGTGACGATCGTCATCCGGTGGGCTCCCTGTCTGCGGCGGATGCGCGAGCGTCGCGTGCGGTCGGGACGCCGTCCTCGGAGGCGAACTCCCGGCCGCTGATGTCCGTATCCGCGAGGGCGTTGCCGACGTCGGTGACGGTCAGCCATTCGGCCGGTGCGAGGATCTTGGCCACCTGGGGTGCGAACGCGGGCGAGGAGACGACGACTTCGGCGGTCGGACCGTCGGCGACGATGTCGCCTTCGGCCATCACCACCACGCGGTCGGCGACCTGGGCGACGAATTCGACGTCGTGTGTGGCCAGTACGATCGCCCGCCCGGCGTCGGCGAGTTCGCGCACCACCCGGACGAACCGCCGCTTCGCGTGGTAGTCGAGGCCGCGCGTCGGTTCGTCCAGCAGCACCACCTGTGGCGCGGCGACCAGCTGGATGGCGAGTACCAGGGCGAGGCGCTGCCCCTCGGAGACGTCGCGCGGGTGCAGGGTGCCGTCGATCCCCGGCGCGATGCGATCGAGCAGCGCCCGGCACGCACCGGCTTCGGCGCCGGATTCCCGGTCCGCCTCGGCGCATTCGGCGTCCACGGTCTCCAGGTAGAGCAGGTCGCCGGGAGTCTGCGGGACAAGACCGACCAGCGCGCGAGCCCGCTTCGGCTCGGCCCGGCCCGGATCGGTCCCCGCCACGTCCACGGTGCCGCCCTGGCGGGGACCGGAGCCTTGGAGGGCCCACAGCAGCGAGGATTTGCCGGAGCCGTTGCGGCCCATCAGGGCGGTGACCTGGCCGGCCGGCAACTCCAGGTCGAGGCCGCGTACGGCGATCACGTCGCCGTAGCGCACGATGATGCGCCGCGCGGTCAGCAGCGGGTCGGCCGAGGAGTGGGCCGATCGTGGTCCGGGCGGGGTACAGTCCGCCAACCGCGCTCGCAGCGGTGCGGCCAGGCGGCGGGCGTCGCGGACCGACAGCGGCAGCGGCGACCAGCCGGCGAGCCGCCCGAGTTCGACCACGGGCGGGGCGATGTCGCAGGTCTCCAGGATTTCGGCGGGCGCCCCGTCGCGCACGGTGCGGTCGCCGGGCAGGTGGACGAGCCGGTCGGCGTACTGCACGACCCGTTCCATGCGGTGTTCGGCGACGATCGCGGTGATCCCGAGGTCGTGCACGAGCCTGGTGATCGCGGCCAGGACGTCCTCGGCGGCGGTCGGGTCGAGTGCCGAGGTCGGCTCGTCCAGGACCAGTACTCGGGGGTGCGCGGTCAACACCGAGCCGATCGCGACCCGCTGCTGCTGGCCGCCGGAGAGCGTGCGCAGCGGGCGATGGCGCAACTCGGCGATGCCGAGCAGGTCGAGGGTTTCCTCGACGCGTTTGCGCATCACCGCCGACGGGATGGCCAACTGCTCCATTCCGTAGGCGAGTTCCTCCTCCACGGTGTCGGTGACGAAGCCCGCGAGCGGGTCCTGACCGACCACGCCCACCAGGTGTGCGAACTCGCGCGGTGGCTGTGTCCGGGTTTCGATGCCGTCGACGCGCACGCTGCCGCGCAACGTGCCGCCCGTGAAGTGCGGGACCAGGCCGTTGATCGCCCCCAGCAGGGTGGACTTGCCCGCCCCGGTGCGGCCGACGACCAGACACAACTCCCCTTCGGGGATGATCAATTGCACGTCGCGCAGGGCGGGTGCCGGCGCGTCGGCATAGGTGATGGTGACGTCGCGGAATTCGATCACCGGACGGACTTCTCCCTGATGGTGGTACCGGTACCGGCCGGACCCGCCTTCGGCGCGACGGCCGACGTATCGGGTGCGGGCACGGTGTCGCCGATGCGAGGTGTGGTGAGCGGAGGCGGCGGCGCCAGCCACGCGGGCAGCACGCCGACGAGCAGCGCGAGTACCGGGAGCGGGGCCAGTTCGGGCCAGGCGAGCGGGCTCAGCGACGGGTACAGGTTGCCCGCGTCGATCCGGCTGGTCAGGTAGAGCAGCGCGCCGGCGCCCAGACCACAGCCGGCGACCGCGAATTCGGCCGGGCGCCAGCGGTCGGGGAGATAGATGCTCCGGTTGATCCGCCGGCCGGTCAGCACGAAGCCGATGCCGGCGATCAAGAGGCCGCCGGGCAGCATGGTGGCGCCCAAGTAGCGGGGTGTGCTTCCGTCGAGGAGCGCGTAGACGCCGACGCACACGCCGATCAGCCCGACGAGGGTCAGGACGCCGGTCAACAGTCGGATCGCGCGTGGTAGATGCCGATTGCGGCCGTATCCGCGCGAGTCCATCGCGGCAGCCAGAGCCAGTGAACGATCCAGCGCGTCCTGAAGGACCGGGATCGCGATCGACCGCAACGCCCGCATGCCCTTTTGCGCCCCGCCGCGCAGTCGGCGGGCCCTGCGCACGCGCTGTACGCTCTCGACCAACTGCGGCGCGACCGACAGCGCGACGACCACCGCCGCGCCCACCTCGTACAGCGCGGCCGGCACCGCCTTGAGCATGCGCTTGGGACTGGCCAGCGCGTTCGCCGCACCCAGGCACACGATCATCGTGGCCAGCCGCAACCCGTCGTAGAACCCGCCCAGGACATGTTCGAGCGCCACCGGTCCGAACAGGTGGATACCCGCCGCCCACGCGGGCAGCGGGATCTCCGGCAGGTTGACGAGCACATGCCCGCTCGCCGCGCCCGCGCCGAAGACGATCCGGAACAGTACCCGCATCACGATGATGAACAACCCGAGGAACAGGTACATCCGAAACGCCAGGGCCCACGGGGCGTCGCCGCGCCGGTTGGCGACGACGAACCCGGCCACCGCCAGGAGCGACGCGAGCAGCAGCGGGTTGGTGGTTCGGCCGGCGGCGGTGGCCAGCCCCAGGGCCCACAACCACCACGCACCGGGGTGCACGGTGCGGGGCAGCCGGCCGCCGCCGCGGCGGAATGCCGCGGCGGTCGGCGACGGTTTCGGGTGGGGCACGTTCATCCCGATCCGTCGGCGCGCGTCCGGCGGCGCCACGTGGTGAACCCGGCTGCCGCGCAGATGGCCACGAGCAGGGCGATGCCGACGATGGTCGTGGTCGGGATGCCGTCCCGCTTCTTCGTGGCCAACTCCTCGCCGCCGGTCCAGGTCTGACCCTGCGGGGTGACGCCGGAGGGTTGCACGGACGGCGCGGCCGAGGCGGGCTCGGGCGCCGCGGACTCGGTCGGGGCGGTGGAGGGCACCTCGCTCGCCGGAGCGGCCGGCGGGGGTGCGGACTCCATCGGATTGCCGGAGACGCCGGGCCCGGGGGCCAGGGGGTCGGTACCCGAGGTGGCGGTCCCGCCGGCCCCGTTCGAGCCGGACCCGGTCGACGCGGTGCCGCCTCCTGTTCCGGCCGGTTTGCCTCCCGATCCCGCCGACGTCGTGCCGTTGCCGGAGTTGCCTCCGTTGCCGGTCGGCGGTTGCGGGTTGTTCGTCCTGGGCGGCGGGTCCTGGGTGGCGGGCGTGGTTGGGCGTGACGGGGCCACGCGCGGCGAGGGGTTGGTGGTCTCGGTCTTGTTCTTGGAGAACGACCAGCCCTCGAAGCTGCCGGGCGGCGGTTTGCGGTTCATCGCGCCCCACTGGCTGTACGTCCACGAACCGCCGTTGGGGGAGTGCCAGTACGACCAGTAGGCGCTCGCCGGCGGCGTGTCGATGCATGCCTCGGAGTTGGCTCCCGGCTTGCCTTCGATCCGGCAGATGAAGGACTCGCCCCAGCGGGCAACGCCGGCGATCTCGATGCCGGCGTTCTTGATCGCGGCGTGCCCGGTGGCCTGATCGCCTCGTGCGCAGCGCACGATGGTCGTGCCGCCCAGCTCCTGGAAGTCGATCACGACCGTCACGCCGTTGCCGTCCGGGCAGTATCCGGGAGTGCCCTTGGAGGTGTCGACCGCGCGTGCGGTCGGTGCGGCGACGGTGAGCTGGGCGGTGGCGGGCAGGGCGAGCAGGGCCAGGGCGGCGACCAGGCGGGCCATTCGGCCTCTGCGGCCGAGGCGCCTCACGTGTGCTGTCCGTTCTTGCGGCGCGCACCCGCGCGGACGGCGAAGCCGGTGCCGACCAGGCCGACCGCGAGCAACACCAATCCGCCGACCTGGGCACCGGTACGGGCGAGGCTGCCACCGCCGCCGTTCGCGGTGCCGCCACCGCCGTAGGTGCTTCCGCTGCCGGATACCGAGCCGCCTGTGCCGGCCTGGTTCGTGTTCGTCGCGGACGCGGACGAAGACGCGGAGATCGACGCGCCGGCGGTCTGGCTGAGCGAGGTGGTGGGCGTTGCCGACGTCGAGGCCGACGGGCTCGCGGACTCGGTGTGGGTGGCCGAGCCGGTGGGTGCGGGAGTGTCGGAACGGGTCGGTACGGAAGTGCTCGTCGCGGTCCCGGTCGGTTCGGTCGGCGCCTTGCCCAGGTCGCCGAGCGGGACGCCCGCGAGCACGAGCAGGGCCTGCGGTGTCGCGCGGCGCCACTGGTCGCGCTGGAAGTCGGGGATGCCCTCCGCCCGAGCCGAGGTCAGCGCCTCCTCGTTGTAGGCGATCGTGCCGACGTCCTTGTTCGCGGCGCCGGCGTTGTCGGCGGTGATCTGGTGCTTGGCCACCCACGCGGCGGCCTTGTCCGCCTCTGCCGAGTAGCCGGCCGCGTGCAGGGTCTGCCCGGCCAGGCCGGTGCTGTTGGTGTTCGAGGCCGCCGTGGGACCCGAACCGCCGAACGAACCGTCCGCTTGCTGCCGCGACTTCAGCCAGTCCGCCCCCTTCTTCGCAGCCGCCGCAGCGCCGGTCGACCCGCTCTCCGCCGCCGCGGACAGCAGTGCCTGCACGGCCATCCCGGTGGAGTCCGGGTCGAGGACGGTGGTCGGGGTGTCCTGGCAGACCGGCCCGGTGCTGCCCAGTTGGTCCGGGAACAGTCGGAAGCCGCCGCTGGGGCACTGCTGCTTGATCAGGAAGTCCACCGCACTCTGCGGCACTCCGCCGCTGCGGGCCAGGCCCAGGACGGCGAGCGACTGCCCGAAGGCGTTGCCGGAGTCCGGGCTGCCGGTGAGCTTGTCCCGGACCCGACCGACGTCGTCGCCCGCGTCCGGGCCGGCGACCAGATCGAGGGTCTCCGCCCGCATGTCCAGCCCGCCGAACGCGGCCGGGTTGCGGCCGGCCACGACCGACGCGAACAACACCTTCGCGGTCGCCCCGGCGATCCGCGAGCCGGGTATGCCCCACTCCTCGGCGCTGTTGTACTTGCGGATGTTGGCCGCCACGGCGTCGGTCGCGGCCTTGAGCGCCGCAGGCTCCGAACGGGTGGCCGCCAGCGCCATGACGGTGTCGATGGTCAGGCCCCAGTCCGAACCGGAGAACCCGGGTATCCCCCCGTCGACCAGCTCCCCGGCCTGCCACTTCGCCGCCGCGGCGGCCTGCGTGGCATACGGGTTCGCGGCGTCGGCCGACGCGGAGAAGACAGGGGAGGCCGCGACCAGGATCGCGCCGCAGACCGCGACCGCGCCGGTCTTTCGCACAGTGAGCCAGGACATCGGTGGAACCCTTCCGGGACCGACGCGTCCCGGGGCTCGCCCACGACACGACGCCGGTCGGGCGGTCCGGGCTTCAGCGTGTAGTCCACGACAGCTGGAGCCGACAAAATTCGTACGCACCCAGGTATTCCGACTCGCGGCGGCCTCGCGGCCACCGCCTACGGTTGCGGGTCAGCGCCGGATTTCGACCGGCTTCCCCTGGGTTTCGAACTATGTAGTTGGAGTGCCGATATGGCTCGGCGTGCGGAGCCTACGGAACATTCCGGTCGTTGGACAATACGAGGAGTGCGGAAGCCGCCGTGCCCCTTGTCACGATGACGAACGCCACGGATCGGAATAGGCGGCAGGGGCGGTCACGTCGCGGGCGGTCGCCGGGGCGGGTACGTGCGTTCCCGCCCCGGCGAACTCAGGTCAGGAGGCCGTGTTCGGCAGCGTCGCGCGCACCTCCCGGGCCGCCGCGACCAGATTCTCCAGCGAGGTGCGGACCTCGGGCCAACCACGGGTCTTGAGGCCGCAGTCGGGGTTGACCCATAGACGTTCGGCGGGGATCGCGGCAAGTCCCTTGCGGAGCAGGCCCACCACCTCGTCCGCGCTCGGGACGCGCGGGGAGTGGATGTCGTACACGCCGGGTCCGGCCTCGCGCGGGTAGCCGTGGGCGGCGAGTTCGCCGGCGACCTGCATGTGTGAGCGGGCCGCCTCCAGGCTGATCACGTCGGCGTCGAGGTCGTCGATGGCCTGCACGATGTCGCCGAACTCGGCGTAGCACATGTGGGTGTGGATCTGGGTGGCCGCGCGTACGCCGGACGTGCTCAGGCGGAATGCCTCGGTGGCCCACGCCAGGTATTCGGCGTGGTCCACGGCGCGCAATGGCAGCGTTTCGCGCAGCGCAGGTTCGTCCACCTGGATGACCGAACTCCCGGCCGCCTCCAGGTCGTTGACTTCGTCGCGCAGCGCGAGCGCGACCTGTCGGGCGGTGTCGCCGAGCGGTTGGTCGTCGCGGACGAAGGACCAGGCGAGCATGGTCACCGGTCCGGTCAGCATGCCCTTGACGAGTCGGTCGGACAACGACTGGGCGAACGCGGTCCAGCGCACGGTCATCGGGTCGGGGCGGGAGATGTCGCCGGCCAGGATCGGCGGGCGCACGTACCGGGTGCCGTAGGACTGGACCCAGCCGTGCCGGGTGGCAACGTACCCGGTGAGCTTTTCGGCGAAGTACTGGACCATGTCGTTGCGTTCGGCCTCGCCGTGGACGAGGACGTCGATACCGGCCTTCTCCTGGAAGGAGATCACATCGCGGATCTCGGCCTCGATGCGCTCCTCGTACCCGACGCCGTCGATGCGTCCCGCCCGCAGGTCGGCGCGGGCGGCGCGCAGCTCGGCGGTCTGCGGGAAGGAGCCGATGGTGGTCGTGGGCAGCAACGGCAGGCCCAGATGCGCGCGTTGGGCCTCGGCCCGTTGGGCGTACGGCTTGCTGCGGCGCGCGTCGGCGTCGGTGACCGCGGCGGCGCGGGCGCGCACGGCGGGGTCGTGGGTGAGGGCGGACGCCTTGCGTGCGGCCAGGTCGGCCAGGTTGGCGGCGAGGTGGGTCGCGATGGTGTCGGTGCCCTGAGCGAGGCCGCGGGCCAGGGTGACAATCTCCTCGGTCTTCTGCCGGGCGAACGCGAGCCACCGGGCGATCTGCGGGTCGATGTCGCGTTCGGCGTCGGCGTCCAGCGGCACGTGCAACAACGAGCAGGAGGCGGCGACATCGACGCGGTCGGCCAAGCCCAGCAGTATGCCGAGGGTAGTCAGTGACTTGCCGAGGTCGTTGATCCACACGTTGCGGCCGTCCACGACGCCGGCGACCAGACGTTTGCCGGGCAGTCCGCCGACGGCGGCCAGCGCGTCCAGGTTGGCGGCGGCGGAGCCGGTGAAGTCCAGTGCCAGGCCCTCGATCGGGGCTTTGGCCAGGATCGGCAGCGCCTCGCCGAGGCGGTCGAAGTACGAGGCCACGAGGACCTTGGGCCGGTCGGTCAGTTTGCCGAGGTCGCGGTAGACGCGGGCGGCGGCGCCCAGTTCGGCGAAGCTGCGATCCTGCACCAGCGCCGGTTCGTCGAGTTGCACCCACTCGGCCCCGGCGGCGCGCAGGTCGGCGAGCAACCGCGCGTACACCGGAAGCAGCCGGTCCAGCAGGGTCAGCGGTTGGAAGTCGGCCGCGACGCCAGGTGCGGGCTTGGCGAGCAGGAGGTAGGTGAGCGGGCCCACCAGCACCGGTCGGGCGGTCAGGCCCAGCGCGACGGCCTCCTCGAACTCGGCCACCTGCTTGGCGGAGTTCGCCTCGAAGACGGTGTCCGGCCCGAGTTCGGGGACGAGGTAGTGGTAGTTCGTGTCGAACCACTTGGTCATCTCGAGCGGCGCGACGTCCTGCGTGCCGCGGGCCATGGCGAAGTAGCCGTCCAGGGCGTCGGCTTCGACGGCGGCGCGATGCCGGGCCGGGATCGCGCCCACGGCCACGGTGGTATCGAGGACGTGGTCGTACAGCGAGAAGTCGCCGGTGGGCACCTCGTGGATGCCGGCCTCGGCGAGGCGCCGCCAGTTGGCCAGGCGCAGTTCGGCCGAGGTGTCCCGAAGCGCCTGCGCATCGGTGCGGCCGGCCCAGTAGCCCTCGACGACCTTCTTCAGTTCCCGGTTCGGGCCCTGACGGGGATAGCCGTACACGGTGGCACGGGCTGCCGCGGCTGCGGTCTTGGTTGTCACGGAACTCTCCTTCGCGAGCCTGTCGACAAGATCCCGGAGACGGATCGCAGGCACGAAGGGATGGCAAACCACACGGGCCACGTCGGCGTACTCGCGCGCACATACGTGTCCCACCGGTTGTCCGCCGACCCGCCCACGAGGTCACCGAGCTCTCCGTGCGCTGCGACAGCGCACGGGCAGTGGCAGGTCTTCGGACTCGCGGGCACATCCACCAAGGGTGGACACCTACTGGCCGTCGCTTCCCGGACCGAAACGGGTCCAGTGCTGTTGACGGCGGTCGTTCCCACTCACCGCTGCGGGGCAGTCCCGGATTCGCACCGGGTTCCCTCTTGCGACGCGCCTACCCGGATGGCAGGGCGAACCGACTGCGTGCGACAGCTTAGACGCACAAGAGGCACCCGGGGGAGCCCGGTGCACGCGCCTGGCGGCGAGAGCACGCCTCGAAGGCGTGGACGCAGCCGGCGTCGCTGCGATCGAGTCGGTCCTCGTGACGCGTCGCCGCGTTCGTTCCGGGCGGTGTGGCCCCACGGGCGGTGATCCTGTCGGAACGAACGCGGTCGCGACACCGAGGACGAGGCTGCGTCGGAGTCTTCGGCGGTTCGGCCGGTACTACGGGCGCGTCGGGGCCACGCGCGGCGGCGGGTTGGTGGTGTCCGTCTTGTCCTTGGAGAACGACCACCCCTCGAAGCTGCCCAGCGGAGGCTTGCGGGCGCTCGCGCCCCACGAACTGTAGGTCCACGTGCCGTTGTTGGGCGCGTGCCAATAAGACCAGTAGGCGGATGCCGGCGGGGTGTTGACGCACGGTTCGGTGTCCACGCCGGGCTTGCCCTCGATCCGGCAGATGAACGCCTCTCCCCAGCGGTTGGTGCCCTGGATCTGGAAGCCGGCGTTCTTCAGCGCGGCCAAGCCCGTGGCCTGGTCGCCGGGCGCACAGCGGGTGAGCGTGGCCCCGCCGAGCTCCTGGAAGTCGACGATCACGGTCACGCCGTTGGCGTCCGGGCAGACGCCGGCGGAGCCCTTGGTGGGGTCGATGGCGTAGGCGGCCGGGGCGTTCACGGTGATCTGGGCGGTGGCGGGCAGCACGAGCAGGGCGAGCGCCCCGACCAGCCGACCCCTTCGAGCCTTGTTTCCACGAATCTTCACGCGCGGATCCCTTCGTGCGACGGGCGTCGGCACGAGCGGCGAGAGCGACGCCGACCGGGCCGAGCGATGTTCCTCTCGGGACCGCGCACCCCCGGTATCCACCGACAGGACATCGCCGGGCGGGAAATCCGGGCCTCAGCATGCAGTCCACGACAGCTGGAGCCTCAAACTCGTACGAATCCAGGTGTTCCGACTCGCGGTGGCCTGCCGGTCACCGCCTACGGTTGCGGGTCAGCGCCGGACTTCGACCGGCTTCCCCTGGACTTCGAACCATGCGGTTGTCGCCGACCTGAAGAGAGCCGGCTTGCGGAGCGTACGAGATGCCCTGTTCGTCGGACAACGGGTCAGACGATGGATCCGCGATGTCGTTCATCACCTTCATGGGTGCTCGACGCTGGTTTGCACAACGGTGGTTACGGTCACCCGGGCCGCACCGGGCCCCACGACAGGGGACCTGGGAAGCACGGCCAGTAGGCGTCCTGTCTTCGAAACCGAGCCCGCGAGTCCGAAGGTGGATGGCGGCTGCCCCAACCACCGGCGAGCCGGCGGCCTTCACGTACGGTCCGAGGCATGACCACAGGAGATCCGAAGGCCCCCAAACCCCGAGTGCAGTTGGTCATCGGCATTGTCCGCCGAGACGACGAGATCCTGCTTGTGCGGGAGAGTCTCGGCACCGGCGGCGAGATGCTCTGGTCGCTCCCCGGCGGCGGGATCGAGGACGGCGAACTCGTGCACGAAGCTCTCCGGCGCGAGTTGCGGGAGGAGACCGGACTGCTCGTGGGAGACCCGGTGCGTACCGCCTTCCTCATGCACATCGATTCGGAACGGCACCCATCGGCGTTTGCCGCCGCCTTCGAGATCGACCAGTGGTCGGGGAACATCACGCCAAGGGACGACGACATCGAACAAGCCGCCTTCTTCCCCTTGCCCGACGCCCTGAAGCTGCTCGGCGAGCTGGACAGCGCGATCCAGCGCGAACCCATCGTCGGCTATCTGTCCGGGGCCGTCGCGCCGGGGAGCACCCGGCTGTACCGCAGCCGGGGTGACGAAGAAACGCTTGTCGCCCGCTGGTGATCCCGGACAACGCCCGCCGCACAAACGTCACGATCCGAGGCCGCAGCGCCAGGAGTCCCAGTCTTCGAGGGTGCAAAACTGCGGAATCCGAGTACCCCGGTTCGGACTTCGACTCGACAGGGCGGCATGCCCACGCGGTCGAACACCAGCAACTCGGGAACGGCGTGATACCGGATCACGTATGCAGCGACGCGGATTCTGGGTTGGGTCATCCCGGCATTGCCCGTCACGGCGTCGTTCGTGATCACCGATGAGGCGGCGCCGGACCCGGGAGGGCCGCGACAGCGGCCGACGATTGCGCCTCGGCCGTGGGCGGCGGAGCGGGTGGCGTGGTCGGCTCGTGGGGCGGTTCGGTTTCTGCGGTGCTGTCACGAACGTGATCCGTTGCCGGCGGCCCTGTGCGAGGTGTTGATCGGCACCGGGATGCGCAAGGGCGAGGCTGGGCCTGCATTGGGCCGACGTGCACCTGGACGAGGGGGTTCTCTATGTCCGCTACACGCTCTCGGCGATCGACAACAACCGGCTGGTGATCACCGCGACCAAGACGCGCAGCAGCAGGAGTTGGGTCGTGATCTCGCCCCGGGTCGCGGCCGCGTTGCGACGGCGGGCTCGTGCGAGCGGTTCCGGTCGGGTCGATCCGGCGGATCCGTTCACGGGCCTTGTTTTCACTCGCGCGAATGGCCGGCCGCTGCGGCCGCAGACGTTGCTGGATCGCTTCCGCCACTGGTCCGCCGAGGCCGGCGTGCCCCGGATCACGATGCACGATCTGCGGCACCTGGCCGCGACGCTGACGATTACGGCGGACGTGCCGGTGACGGTGGTGTCCAAGACGTTGCGGCACTCGACGTCGTCGACGGCGGCGAACATCTACGCTCATCTGACCCGGCAGGCCGCCCACGGTGCCGTGGATGCCATCGAGGAAGCTCTCGCCGGTGCCGAGGAAGTGGACGTGGCGAGGCACCTGCCGAATCGGTTGCGACCACATCGCGACCATCCGACCCGGCTGCGTGACCTGTTCAAACCGCTCTACATGGCTGCGGTCGCGGGCCGATCGCTCGTGAGTCCCAAAGCCGAGCGGCGGTCGTGCGACCACACTGCGACCACCACGCCCCAGAACCCGGAAAAGGCCGTCCTCCCATTTCTGAGAAGACGGCCTCCGACCTGCGTAAACGCTGGTCGGGACGACAGGATTTGAACCTGCGACCCCTTGACCCCCAGAGGAGACGGGGCATTTTCGCAGGTCAGGGGCACTTTGCTGCTCAATACGACGTTCGATTTCCAGTATATCGTGCCGTTTCGTGGATGCTGTGTGGTCCACAATTGGTCCACACGATTGGCAGGTTCACTGTGCTTCGATCCGAGCGTGCCGCGCGGCCGGAAGGCCGCGGATGCTTGGTCAAAGGGACGGGATGTCGATACTGAGGGCTGCGAAGCCTGCGGGTCCGCCGATTCCGATCAGGAGGGTGTCGTCGTCGTGCAGCGTGGTGATGGCTTCGATGGGTGCGGCGGTGACAAGTGTATGGAAGAGTTCTGCGGTGGTCGGATCCCATAGATGGACGGCGTGACCGCTTCCGCTTGCCAGAAGGCTGCTTGCGGCGGACAACGGGATAGGTGCCAGAACCTTCGTCGAAGGTACGACGATGGTGGTCTGGACTGTCCAAGTAGCTGTATCCCAGGTCTGAATTCGCTCTCGGGTGGCCGCGGCCAGAAGGGTCGTGTCACCCGAGTGCACCACGGCCAATGTTCTGGTATCGGATTGCCCACGCATGCTCAGTTCCGCGACTACTTTCTGCGCGGTGAGGTCCCAGATCAGTACGCCGCCCCGGATGCCGAGCGCGATCCGCCGAGTAGCTTCGTCCGGCGCTGGTACGGCTATCACGGCGCGAGGCGATGCCGCGCGCTCTATCGATACGAAGACGCCTTCCTTGTTCAGGATGTCGGTGAGGTGAACGCCGCCAGGATGCGCGGTGACGACAGTGGCAGAGCCGGGCGGCCAGTCGATGAGACAGCTGGCCGGAGTCCTGCCGGGCAGACGGGACACGATGTGCTTTTCTTGGTGCGGCGACATAGTTTGCGCTGGCTCGTCCTGCAGGGGATCCCAGACCTCTAGTCCGTGAGGTGTGTGAACGGCCAAGAGCCCCTGTGGCAAGGCCTGCAGGGCGTTGACGGCTCCGGTAGGCAGGCGACGCCAGGGGTGGTTGCTGCCATCGGTGATCTCGACTCCCGTGCCGGTGCCGATGGCCCACAGCTCGCGAGTCGAGTCATTGCGGAAGGCAACCGGGAGCGTTGCCAACGCTGTCACGGAGCGGGACACTGCCGCGTTGCTTTCGGTGAGGGCAACCGGGGAGGGATGCCAAAGGCGTAGCCCGGCTTCCCCTGCAGTCGCCACCCGCCACTGACCTTGATCACTGGGCAGGGCTGTTAATGCTGTGATTGGGCCCACCCTGACGGTAGCCGCCAGTCTCCAAGAGACACCGTCTAGTTCCCATATTTCTACAGTCCGCTTTCGCTCCAAGGCGATCGCCACGCGACCGTCGTGATCGGGGACCTGCACGGGGTGGGCTGCTGGGCCCATACCCACGTAAACTTTCCGATTGGTCTCGAAGTCCCAAGTAAGGATGTGTTCGGAGGTTGCGGCGAGCACTAGGTCCGAGCGGCCTGGGCGGTGTACACCCATTAGCTTGCGCAGCCCTCGCTTGGAGAAGGGCAGTTGTGCCCGGACGCCGCCGCCGTTCAGCTCGCTTACGGTCAGCTGACCAAAGGCCTGAGCAGCCAGCAGTGGTTGGCCTCCTTCGCCGTGAATGACAGCTTGAATTTCCAGTGAGAAGTTCTCCAGCTCGGAGGCAGGCGACAGGAAATCGAAATGATCCTCATCGGGCCTCCAGATCGCCGGAACCTGGCCACGCAAATAGAGCTTCCAACGCCGATGCCCATCGGCAATCACCTGCACCCCGCTCATCCTGGGCCCTCGGGTGTGGGCAACTTGCAGACCTGATAGCGGGTCCCAGATGGCCACGCCTTGTGATCCAGCGGTGGCGAGAAAGGGTCGTCCGCTGTTGCTGCGGATCAGGCACATGCCCTGGACGAAACCAGCTGGGAGATCCGTTAGATGTCGGCCGGAGGAGGCGTCCCAGACGTGGGCCCCGGACTTGGTGCCAGCAGCGAGAAGGGTACGCCTCGGAGATACCTCCACAGCTGTAAGCGCATGCACATGCTCTCCGAGCGAGGCCAGCACGTTGGTGGCGGACTCCCACCATCCCCACTGCGGGGTCAGGGCAGCGGGGATGGCTTCGGGTCCGGCCTGGTTCGCGCTTGCCAGCGCGGCATAGTGCAAGGCGATGCTGCTTCTCCGCGACGCGGTGTCGGTGTCCTCGGTGAGGTACGGCTCGATTAGCGCGGCTGCGGTCACGGTCAGCAAATGTGCGTGCGCCGGATCGTGCCGCAAGGGCACGCCCAGTTGCTCACGCAGGGTAAGGGAAGTTTCCTGGGCAAGCAGTTGAAGCGGGACGTGGTCATCGTCCAGTACACGACCTGCAGCCGCGTGGGCGACGAGGTGCCGGCGGATGTAGGGATGAGAGATAGACGGCGGGTTCGAGGGCACAAGCAGGGCCAGTGCGTCCGTGATACGCGCCTGTTCTTCGTCGACGGACAGCGAAGGGTGTTCACTGCGCGCAACGGGCGACATGTCCACAAGCCAGGAAGGCTGCTGTACCAGGACTTCGGCGACCTGCTCGTGTACCGGTCGGTAGGTGGTGCGCCCGTCTTCCTCGCTTGTGGCGAGATAGCCGGTCAGTCGGGTCGTCTGCACGGTGCGGATCACGGCCGCGTATGTGTCCAGGCCGACGGGATCAGTGGTGGGGACCTCCAGTGCCTGTGCGACGGCCGGCCAGATCTCGGCCCAGGGTAGACCCGAACCAGCCCCGAAGGCGGTGGCTCGAAGCACCCTCACCAGAACGCCTACGGGCACGCCGTGGTGACTGGCCACCTCATGCACATCTTCATGCAGCAGCGCGACCGTGCCCTGATTCAGGCGCTCCCGCCACGAGGCAGCGGTCAAATCCTGCATCTGATCGGCCGTACGTAGTTGATCTGCCGCCAGACGCGCATCCAAAAATGAGGGGGCCACGACGCGAGCGATCTCGCGTGCCGTCGTGCGGGCGGACTCGCCCTGCCCTATGTACGGGCTGGTTTCGCCAGTGTTGAGCAAGGCCTCGACATAGACAGAGATGTCCTCCTGGCAGGTCGGTTCATCGGTGCGCTGCACTTGAACCGGTACGTACTGGTGATCATCGGCCAGAGCTTTGATCAGCACCTGCAGGAGGGCGTCGGCGTCGTCATCGCGCAGAGCCCGCGGGGGGCCGAAGGCGTCGGGAGGAGAACTGCGCACGCCCAGCACCATGCGCACCAGCGGCTGGTAGTCCTCCCTTCGCAGGCGTGCCATGGGCAGGATGACATCGTTGAGGCAGGCGAGAGTCTGCTCGGCCTCATCCAGCCCGTCGAGGACGATGGTCGGTATTGCGCCTTGTTGCGCGCGTGTGGTGAGGTGGTCCAGGAGCAGCTGAAGTGGTGCCGTCCCTGCGGGAACCGCCCCGATACCCAGGGCCCGCAGAAGGTCTCCGATCAGGCCTGGTGAGGTCTTGTTTCGGGCGAGCACCGCTGCAGCCACTGATCCGACCGGCGGTCGCTCTTCCTCCGGTACTGCTGACGCCACCCGGTACAGATCCGGCTGGGAGAGGAACACCGCGTCGGTGAGTGTGACCAAGCGGGCCAGCAGGGCTGACTTCCCTGAGCCGGCTGCCCCCGTTACCACCATGACGCCAGTGCCGTTGGTGACAAACCCAGCCAGCTTGCGCATGACCTCGTGGCGTCCGCTGAAGTACCAGCCCACATCCTGTTCGTGAGTACGTCCTGAGGCGCGATCATGCCAGTAGCCGGCGAACAGGCCCGCAGCATCGGGAAGCTCACGGACCGAAGCTCCCAATCTCTGTGGAGCCTGATACCGCGGGTTGGGCAAGCACAGACTTGGTTCCTGTGACAGCTTCTGCGGCCACACCCACTGCGCCTCGACCAGTCCACGGTCCTGTTGGCTGACCGCATCGAGGACCTGCTGCCACTCACTGAACGACAGATACGGTTCAGCAAACCCTGACTCCTCCGCACCGATCGCCTCCAGAGCGCGGTTGAGGAGTTCGGTGAAGGACCCGACCAGAGGCTGCTCGTCGAAGTCGCCCGCTGCGACGACCGCGCGCGAGGCTAATCTGTGGCGAACTCCCAGATCGCGCATTACAACGGGAACCTCGTTGGCCAGCGCCCCGGCGAAGCAGGAGTCGACCAGAACCAGGACGTGCTCGGCTGAACTGCCCAGCGCGGCGCTGATGACCTCGCTGGTTGTCAGCGCCGTTCCCGGCAACCGGGCGTCATCGGTGCGCGCGAAGCGCAGATAGTGTCGGCCAGAGGACGAGCCTCGTTGGCCGTGACCGGTGATGTAGACGACGATGGCCTCGTCTCGCTCGGCAGCGGCAAGATCCTGATCGTCCAGGAACTGGCGGACCTGCTGCACCGAGTGCAGAGGCTGCGGCACCATTATCGGCTCGAACGTCCGGTCAACGCCGAGTTCTGGATCGGCCAGCCAGCCCGTAACGACCGCTACCTGGTCGGCGATTCCCTTCGCGAAGTCGGCATCACCGTCCCCGTAATCGTTCACCGCGATCACGATCAGCCGTCGCACCCGGCATGACGACACACTCATAGCGTTCCCTGCCCTGATTGCACCGGTCAAGGGTCGCACTTTACCGACGCCCGGTCCCAATTTTCGCGCGGTTACGAGGCGCGAAGCCCGCTAGCATCCGTGAAGTGCCGCCGCCGTGGCGGTATCCGGAGGGGAGGTGCGTAGTGACCGATCTGCATGTGGTGGGTGTGCACGGCGTTCGGCAGCGAGACACGAACGCTATCAAGCTGGCCGATGACTGGAACCAGGCACTGGCCAGGGGCATCGCCGTGCACGCCGGTTCGCACGCCGTTGTGCCCGTGGTGACGGCGCCGTACTACGGCGATGTCTTTCGTCGCGGCCGCCTCAAGCTTGGTGAAGACGAGGTTTCCGATTTCGCCACAACCGACGAAGAGGAACTCGATTATATCTTGGGGGCTTTGGAGGTGCACAGCCCACCTGTCCCGGGACAACAGCTGTCAGCTGGCACCTTGGGAATGCCACCGCGAATGAATCCCCGTCTCGTCCGGGCGATCGCCCGGGTTGACAGGCGTTGTGGCAACGGAGCGGGCAGGTTGGTCTTTAGCCGCATCAGCGAGATGTACGGGTACTTCAAGGACAAGGACAAGGCGGAACAGATCCGCACCCGCGTCCGTGAGGCCGTTGAGCAGACCGGCACCCCACTGATCATCGCCCACTCACTGGGCAGCGTCGTTGTCTATGACATGTTTCAGCGTGGTCAGATCCCTGCGCCCGCCGCGGGTACCGGCGTGACCCAACTCATCACTTGCGGTTCACCGTTGGCCTGGATGCCCGTCCAACGCAAACTCGGGCTCACCGCAACAGCAGGCTTGCGCTTGCCCATGGGGGTTGCCTGGTTGAACGTCTACGACCCTCGCGACCCCGTTACCGCTGGAGTCGGCCTTGTCGCCCTGGCTCCCGAACTGATCGACGCCCCGGTCGACAACCGGAATGATCCCCATGCCGCAGACAGATATCTCGAACAGAAGGCCGTGGCACTCGGCGTCCAGGCTGCTCTGGAGTTGTTCGCGCCGCCGGAACTCTGAGGGAGCGACAGCCCATCGAGAGCTGCCCGAGGTGGTCGTGCAGCGTTTTTTGGTGACGTGATGTCGTCCGGCTCAGCGTTGGGATGGGTGATGGGGCATACCCGGGTCTTGGACGTCGATACCGAGGTGTTGGCGGAGTAGGTTTCGGAGCAGTCGCCGTCGAAGAATTCAGTGCGGCCGTGTTCGCGAGTGAACTGCCAACTGCCGTAGTCGAATCAGGATGCTGTCACGAAGATCGCCTTGCTCGCGTGATGGTCTTGGCCCAGTACACCGGCGAGGGCCCGGACGGAGTCGGGCTGGATGCACTTGGCGTAGTGCCTGGCTTGGACGACCGTAGCGGCCAGAAGAGGGCCTGTGTGACCAGGACCGTGCCGACGCCTTGATCGCCCGGACCGCCGGGTGTTCCACGCGTTGATGCCGCGCATCTCGAACACCTGCCGGCCAAGTGCTCGAAATCGTCAGGATCCAGAGGAGTCTCGGGATCGTCGGCCGCGCAAAGGTCGTGCACTGCGGATTTATCGGTTCGGCTGAGCCTTACCCCGAGACTATGCCGAACAGTGGTGCTTCCGTGAGGTGTTCCCTACGGCTTGAGGCAGGTGGCTGTGCTGTGTCAGCCGTGGAGCGCGCGTAGTGGGGCAGGGGGTCGGGGCGGAACGCGGTTTGCATTGTCGGGCGTTGGCAGACCTGGTCGACCTCGGTACAGGTGGCCAGGGACTCTGCTGTGTCGCCGCAGTCGCGAAAAGCAGGTTGCACGCGAACGTACCGAGCGTTGTCGCCGACAAGCGCCTTCGGGACTACGGATGGGTTGATCAGCCCATAAGTTGGTGTCAGTGCCGAGCGACCCGGCGCATCGCACCCGCCCCGGGTGCGCTCACCGCGATCGGAGAGCATCGTGAAGAACAGCCCGTTGTGGCGAGTGGTTGACAACGAGAGTGGTAGCCAGTCCATCGTCAGCACGCCCGCCGAGGCGGTCGCGTTCGTCAACAGCCGGTTCGACACCGATGACGACGACGAGCCGTTCAGCATCACCGAGGTCGGTCCTCTCCTTCCGAAGCCGCTCGGGGTCATCACCGCATGGGCCGCCGAGAAGGACGGCGAGCGAACCGACGGACGTACTGCCCCGATCACCATCAGGCCGGTTGTGACGGACAACGCCGGCGAGTGCGATGACGTGGTGCTCTGGCGCGACGTGTACGTCTCCTGGGACCACGACATGTACACCGTCGAGGAGCCGGACAGCTCCGAGTACAGCGAGGCTTACAGCGCTGCCGAGTTGAGCGCGATCCTCGACGAGTACGCCGCCGACTACGAGTACGCGCCTGAAGGGCCCGACAGCCACAGGTGGCCGAAACCGGAAGAGTTGATCGCCTACGGTGCCCAGGAGTGCGCCAAGCGGTTCGGGTACCTCGACGACGACGCCCTGCTGTGGCTCGCTGCCACCCGCATCACGCTCGCGGTGTGGCGCAACACACCCGTCGAGAACTGGCATGCCGGGAAGAGTCCGCTCCACGACGGCACAATGATGCGGATCAACACGGCAACCACCCGACTCGTGCGCTCGATGCTGTCGTTCGACCATGTCGACTGGATCGGTCTCGGTCTCGCGATCGTCAACCCGTCCCGGGTTCTACCGACCGGGCAGTCTGTTCTCGAGCTCGGGCTGGCCTGCCACAACCCTGACGACCCGGCGCACGAAGCTGATCCGCGCGAAGAACTCGCGGAGATGGCACAAAACGCGATCGCTTGGGGGCGAGCGTACTGCCTTCGCGAGAAGGAGTTCGGCCTGCGAACCCTGATCGAATTCTTCTGCGCGTCCGACAACGGCTGGTTCGGAACACCGAGTTGGGGGCGCATCGTCGATCGGTTCCTTACGGCTGTCGACGACCGGGAGAATGCGCACTGGCGCATGCACCGAAACGAGCCTTGGTTCGACGAGTGGTTCACCAACCGCCCGGCCGACATTGCGGATACCACGGAACTTCGTCGGCTGCTCTATGCCGGGCCCGACCTGCTGTCCGAGGAGGCCGCCGAATGGTGCGTGGATGGTGCCATCGGCTACGTCTGCCGGGACGACCACGTGAACGGCTGCCTACAGTGCGGCATTCCGCCGGCAACGGAGTCCCCCAACGAGTGAACGTGGGCACCAACGTAGAAAAGCAAGCACCCACTGACCGCGCTCTCTCCCGCCTACTCGGCGGCCTCCCTCTGCTCAGGGAGCCAGTCGCGGCTCCCCTGAATGGTCGCGGACCAGTAGGTGCCGGAGTAATGCTTCTGCCCCTTGTACCAGCGGAACGTCCGCCACGGCACTGCGGACTGCAGCAGGTCAATCGAGACCGCAGCCCATTCCTGATCAACAATCACTTCGCCATCTCGGCAGCGAACACTTACAGTTGCAGTAGCACTGTCCATCGCGCACACCCCCGGCCCATGGACCCTTGCCCATAGACCCACGGTGCCAGCACGCTTGTCTCAGACGGGCAGCGCTGCATGCTATTCATCCGAACGGGTGACGGCCCTGAGCTGCCAGTCTCAGACTTGCGTCCTACCGGGCTCGGTCCGGACATCCATACTGAGATTTGGACACGAAATCTGAGACCCTACAAAAGGGATTCACGGCTAGTCGAAGTCAACGAAGCGCGCGTAATGCGCTTGGAAAGCCACTGTTGCTATGCCGGTAGGGCCGCTGCGATTCTTCGCCACGCGGATATCTGCTTCTCCGGCACGCGAGCTTTCTAGATCGTACGCATCATCTCGGTGCAGCAGCAGGACAACATTCGCCTCGTCTCTTAGCGGACGACCGTGTACAGCGTGGTGGATGTGGAGGCGTGGTTGGCGGGTCGTCGGGTGATCCGCAGGTGGCGGCTTGAGCCAGCGGCGGGTGGTGCTGCCGGTGGGAGTGCGGCTGTCGTCGGACATCGAGTTCATCGAGGGGTTGCCGAAGCCCTTTCGGGCGCGGGTGCGTTGGACGGACTCGGCGAACAAGAGGCGGCCGTCCGTCTCGGAGAGTGCCGCGACCCTCGCGGAGGCCGAGGCGTGGATCGAGCGGGTCGAGCGTCTTGCGCGGGCGGGCGTGGATCCGTCGATGGCGACGATGAGCCTGGCCGAGTACGGCGAAGTGGTGATGGAGATGGCCTTGCGGGGGCTGGAGGCCAAGACCTCCGACCCGTACAGTGCCGGGTGGCGACTGCGGGTCGTGCCGTAACTCGGGCATCTGCAGGTCCAGGCCGTCACGCACGGAGCGGTCGATCGCGCGGTCTACGGGTGGATAGCCGACGGCGTGGGTCGGTCCTCCGTCAAGTGCTCGATCGCCGTGCTGGTGCGGATGATGCAACAGGCGGTCCGGGACGGGCTGATCGACAACAACCCCGCCCGGATCACCGGCTGGCAGCACGAGTTCCGCAAGGCCGAGGACGAACTCGACGACCCGCGCGCCCTCGCACTGAAGGACTGGGCCGCCCTCGACGCCCTGGCCGAAGCGCTGGTGGCCCGCTCGCACGGGCGCTACCGCGGGTGGGGCGACGTGGTGCAGTTCGCCGGCTGCACCGCCGGCCGCATCGGCGAGGTCTCCGGCGTGCGGGCCCGCGACATCGACACGAGGACCTGGGTGTGGGACCTGTGCCGCCAGACCACGACCTCGCCCGGCGGGCTCGTGGACAAGGGCACCAAGGGCAAGCGGCGGCGGAAGGTGCCGATCATCCCGGAGATCCGGCCGCTGGTGCTCCGCAGGATCGATTCGGTCGGTTCGGATCCGATGGCGCGCCTGTTCACCGGGCCGCGTGGCGGTCGGATCACCACCGCCATCCTGCGTGACGCCACCCACTGGGACGAGGTCGTCACCTCGCTCGGATACGGATACCTGCGCCGACACGGACTGCGCCACACCGGGCTGACTTGGATGGCGACGCGGGAGTTCCGGTGCACGTGCTGCGCAAGATCGCGGGACACGGTTCGCTCACGACGACCCAGCGATATCTGCATCCGGATGTGCACTCGATCACGAGCGCGGGAGAGGCTCTGAGTCTCTATCTCACGCTGGCTCCGGGGGAGTCTGGTCCATAACTGGTCCATGGACGCCTCGGCGCCCCTCGCCCAACCCGCTGGTGCTCTAAGCCAGCAAGAGGCGCTGACCTGGGCTTTTGCCCTGGTCAGCGCCTCTTGAACACCGTCGGGACGACAGGATTTGAACCTGCGACCCCTTGACCCCCAGTCAAGTGCGCTACCAAGCTGCGCCACGTCCCGGTGTTCGGTTGGCCGAACACGGAAACCATATCGCACTTGGGGGGGTGGTCCGCCACGTGGTTGTTCGGTGGTGTCGGGGGTGGGGAAGGGGCGTGGGTCCGGGAAGATCTTCGGGTGGCTTATCCGGTGAATGTCGATGTCGTGCCCCTCGAGACCTATCCCGATCTGGATGAACTCCAGCGGCTCGGGGTCGGGGCGTTGCTGAGTGACGGGCTCGATGCCGTGGAGGGGTTCGAGGAGGCGGACGGGGTCGGGGTGGATCTGGTGGACCATCGGGTCACGCCTCGGTCGGATGGGGCCGGGGTGTTGTTGTCGGTGGACGCGCCGACACTGGAGGCGGCCGAGCGGACGGCTCGGCAGATCGTGCTCGCGGTGTTGGAGGCCAGCGTGTTGCTCGCGGATTGGCGGGTGGTGCGGAGCGAGGTGCAGCTGCACGACGAGCTCGTGTACGAGAGTTTGATGGCCGCAGGGGGGCCGGACGCGCCCGCGGAGGATCCGACCATGCGGGCGCGGCGGCCGATGCCGGAGGAGCGGCTGCGGATCGAGCGGCAGGCCGCGGGGGTGCGGGCGTTCGGGCTCGACGCGTTCGGGTGTGAGCCCGACACCGCGCAGCCCGACGTGCCGGAGGAGAAGGCGCGACTCGCGGCGGGCGCCGTCGCCGCCTCCGTCGGGGTGCTGATCGACCTCCTGTTCACCGACCTCGTCAATCTGCGCGAGGAGGACGGCGCCTCGTTCTTCGTCCTCGACGCGTTGCCGCTGACCGAGGAGGGGTTCGTCCGCCGCTTCGTGGTCGCCGCGGTCACCGTCACCGGGCGGCTCGCCGGCACCGAGTGGGCGCCGCCCGGCTGCTTCGCCGAGGAGATGGCGCTGCGGTTGCTGGTCGATCAGGCGGCCTCGCTGCTGGAGCGGCAAGGGCTGTACGACGACGACGTCGAGGCCGCCTTCGTGACTTTCAGCGACGCGGCCTCCGACGACCCCGAGACCGTCGAGCCGCGCCTGTCGGACCCCGGCCCGGAGGAGTGGTTCGACCCCATCGTGCCCGGCCGGGCCGTCCACGGATATCTGAGAGCGAACCGACATGAGTGGTGAGCCCGACCCCGGGGCACGACGCCCCGACCCCGGGGCACGACGCGCGGGCCGAGGCGGCGGCGACGTCCTCGGCCCCGCCGCCGTGGACCGCGCCGTGTGGACCCGCGTACACGGCGTCCAGGACGCGCCCCTGGACCTGATGACCGCCCGCTTCCGACGGCACCGCTACGCCCCGCACGCGCACGAGGAGTACGCGATCGGCGTCTGCGTCGAGGGCATCGAGCAGATCAACTACCGAGGCGCCGTACACCGCTCCGGCCCCGGCGCCGTGGTCGTCGCCGAGCCGGGCGAGACGCACACCGGCGGGCCGGGCATCCCCGAGGGGTACGCCTACCGGGTCTTCTACCCCTCCACCACCCTGGTCGGGGAGGACCTGCCCGGCGGCCCCGCGCCGCACTTCCCGTCGCTGATCGTCGCCGACCCGGCGCTTGCCGCCGAGATGGTCGCCGTACACGTGCACCTGACCACCGGCGGTGACGCCTTCGAGGGCGAGTCCCGGCTCGTGGAGGTGCTGCGCGCCCTCGTCGGCCGACACGCGGTCCGCGAACAGGCGCGCCGCCGCACCTCGCCGGACGCCGCCCGGGTGGCCCGCGCCGTCCGGGAACGGCTGGCCGACCAACTCGTCGAGCCGCCGTCGCTGAGCGAGCTGGCGGCCGGCATCGGCCTGTCCCGCTACCAGACCCTGCGCGCCTTCCGCGACGTGGCGGGCCTGCCCCCGTACGCCTGGCTCGCCCAGCACCGCGTCGCCCGCGCCCAGGAGCTCCTGGCCCGCGGGATGACGCCCGCCGGGGCCGCCCTGGCCGTCGGCTTCGCGGACCAGGCGCATCTGGGCCGCTGGTTTCGCCGCGTACTGGGCGTCACGCCCGCCGGCTACCGCAGCAGCGTGCTGCGCCACGGCGTGCTGTGCAACAACGTTCTAGACCGATCGGCCCCGCGTGGTTGATCATCCTCTTCGATCCAGAGATTGAGGGGACACGGCCGTGAGTCGTCGTGGAGCGTTGTTGTTCGCGTGCATGTGCGTGATCTGGGGGATCCCGTACCTGCTGATCAAGGTCGCGGTGGACGAGGTGTCGCCGGGCGTGCTGGTGTTCGCGCGTACCGGGCTCGGCGCCCTGTTGTTGCTGCCGTTCGCGCTGCGCGGCGGGGGGATGCGCGGGCTGGGCCCGTACAAGTGGCCGCTGCTCGTGTTCGCCGTGACCGAGTTCGTCGGGCCGTGGTGGATGCTCTCGGACGCCGAGCGGCGGCTGTCCAGCTCGACCACCGGGCTGCTGATCGCGTCCGTGCCGATCTTCGGGGCGGTACTGGTCTACCTGACCGGCGGCACCGAGCGGATGGGGCCGGTGCGGTGGGCCGGGCTCGCGATCGGATTCGGCGGGGTCGCGGTACTGGCCGGGCCCACGCTGGGCGGCGGCGACCCCTGGGCGGCGGTCGAGGTATTGGCCACGGCCCTGTGCTACGCGGGTGCGGCGCTGGTGGCCGAGCGCCGGCTCAAGGACGTGCCGAGCCTGCCGATGACCGTGGTCTGCCTCGGCTTCACCGCGCTGGTGTACACACCGCTCGCCGCCGTGCAGTGGCCCACGCACGTGCCGGGCGGCAAGGCGCTCGGCGCGATCGGCGTACTGGCCCTGGTGTGCACGGCGATCGCGATGGTGATCTTCTTCGAACTGGTCCGCGAGGTCGGCGCGGCCCGCGCCACGGTCATCACGTACGTCAACCCGGCGGTCGCGGTGGCGGCCGGCGTGCTGATCCTGGACGAGACGTTCACCCTCGCGATCGGCGCGTCGTTCGTCCTGATCCTGGGCGGGGCGGTACTGGCCACCCGCAAGAACGCCGCGCCGGTCGCCGGGGAGACCGAGGCGGCCGAGGTGGCCGAGGTGGCCGCCGCGACTGACGAACTGCCCGGGGCCATGGACGCCTCGCCGCAGAGCGGCTGACCCCCGGTCGGTGGAAGGCGCCCGCAGCCTGGACCGCTCCCGCCCACGAAGCATCCACCCCCGCACCACAACCCATCGGTAACAAACGCCCGTTCCCCTCGGACACCGCCCGACCCCGCGTGGCATCGTGGCGGGATGACGAGCCATGGGGGAACTGATCCGCACCCGAGCGGCACCGGCCGAAGGCACCGCTCACGCCGGCCCACCGAAGCCGAACTACGCGCCGTGATCGAGCCGTTGGCCGAGATCGAACGGCTGCCCACCTCGGCCGGCGAGCGGGAGGCCGCGCACCGGATAGCCGAACTGCTGCGCACACTGGGCGCGACCGACGCCGCGGTCGAGGAGGAGCCGGCGTACACCTCCTACGCGCGCCCGATCGGCACCCTCACCGCCCTGGCCACCGCCGCCGGTCTGCTCGCCGGCCGCTCCCGCCTCGCCGCGACGGCGGTCGCGGCCGCCGCCACCGTGGGCATCGCGGACGACATCTCCTACCGCCGCCAATACGCCCGCAGGGCCCTCGGCGGTCGCCGGCGCAGCGCCCACAACGTGGTCGCCTCCGTCGGCGAACCGGACGCGCCACGCACCCTCGTGGTGACCGCCCACCACGACGCGGCGCCCACCGGAGCGGTGTTCGACGAACGAGCCGCACGCTGGTTCGCCACCCGCTACCCGCACCTGCTCGACCGGGTGAGCGAGAACCCGCCGCTGTGGTGGCCGGTCGTCGCCGGCCCCGCCCTGATCGCGCTCGGCACGGCCACCGGCGCCAAGAGCCTGCGCCGCGCCGGGATCGGGCTCGCCGCCCTGTGCACCGCCGCGTTCACCCAGATCGGCCGCAGCAGCGCGGTCCCCGGTGCCAACGACAACCTGTCGGGGGTGGCCGTACTCGCCGCCCTCGCCCGCACACTGCGCGACGAACCCGTCGACGGCGTGCGGGTGTTGCTCGTCTCGGCCGGTGCCGAGGAGGCCCTGCAGGAGGGCATCCGCGGCTTCGCCCGCCGACACTTCCCCGACCTGGACCGCGAACGTACGTACTTTTTGAACGTCGACACCGTCGGCTCCGGAAACCTCGTACTCCTCGAAGCCGAGGGCCCGTTGCGCATGGAGCCCTACGACGTGCCGTTCAACAACCTGCTCTCCGAGTGCGCCACCCGCAACGACATCAAGGTCCTGACCGGCCTGCGCTCGCGCAGCTCCACCGACGGCGTGGTACCCAACCGGCACGGCTACCCCACCGCGACCCTGGTCTCCATCGACGACCAGAAGCTGATCCCGCACTACCACCTGCACACCGACCTGCCCGAACACGTCGACTACGACTGCGTCGCCGACGCCTGCGCCCTGGCCGAAGCCGCCGCCCGGGCGCTGGCGCCGGAGCAGCCCGAATAGGTACCCGACCCGCATACAGACGCCTCGCCCCCACACACGCCTCGCGCCCGATGCCGAAACCACCGACACCGGGCGCGAGTCGACGCACCATCACCGCGAAGTTCCGGCTACGAGCGCTCGAACAACTCCTCCCACAACCGCTCCAGCCGGTCCAGGAAGTCGTTGCCCGTACTCGGATGCACGCGCAGCACCTGCGGATCGTGATCGCTTGCCTGGTCCGCGAACGCCGCGTTCACGTGCACGATGTCGTACTCGAACCGGCTGAGCCGAGGGCTGGTCAAGATGTGGTCGAGCATCTGGCTGTTGCCGTTGAACACATACCCCCATCGCTCGTTCGCCGGCAGCGTGTCGACCATCGTGCGCAGCGCCCCGCCGTCCGTGAGCGTCTTCAGCGTCGGGGAGAACGCGAAGTCGTTCAGATCGCCCAGGAGTACCAGGTTCGCCCGGGGGTCGGAGCGGAGCAGTTCGTCCACGAAGCCGCGCAGCACCTTCGCCTGCGCGACCCGCTGCACCTCGGAACTGCGCGTCGGCGGCTGGAATCGGCTGTCCAGCGCCTGGTCGCCGCCCTTGGAGGCGAAGTGGTTCGCGATCACGAACACGGTCTTGCCGCGGAAGCGGAACTCGCCCGCGAGCGGCTTGCGGCTGTTGTCCCACGCGGCGTCCGTCGGCGCCACCCGGCCCGGCGACTGGGTCAGTTGGGTACGCCCGAGCCAGTCCTTGCGCACGCCCACCGCGCTGGTCGAGCCGCCGCCGGGACGGTCCACGAACTCCACGCGCGTAGCGTCGAACAGGAACGCGGTGCGGATGTTCCCGCCCGGCTGGCCGCCGTCCTTGCCGTCGACCGGCTCGATCGAACGCCACGAATAGGCGGGCCCGCCCGCGGCCTTGATCGCCGCGACCAACTGGTCCAGGGTCTGATTCGCGGTCACCACACCGTCGTTGGTGGGTCCGCTGTTGTCCTGGATCTCCTCCAGGGCCACCACGTCGGGCGTGGAGAGGTTGGTGACGATGCCCTTCGCGAGGCGGTCGAACTTGGCCTGCGGGTCCTTGGGGGAGAGGTTCTCCACGTTGTAGGTGGCGACCGCGAGTTCGGAGTTCTTCTGATCCCGCGTGGTCTCCGGCGTCAACGTGCCCTTGGCTACCTTGCCCAGGGTTGTCGCTGCCAGCGTGTACCCGCCGAACTGGTCGTAGGTGAATGGGCCCGTGGTCTCGCCGGTGAGCGTGTCGCCGACGTTCGCCTGCGGGAACGGCTCCTGGGAGAACGGGATCAGCGAGGAGACCTTGATCCGACCGCTGTTCTGCGCGTCGTAGCCGGCGTACAGGGTGCCGCCCTGCGCGGTCGGGTTCCGGGTCGGCTCGACGGTGACCCACAACTCGCCGTGCGTGTTGCTCGGGCCGACCACACGCGAGTCGGCTACGCGCGTCAATTGGCCTTCGAGGGACTCGTACAGGTCCAGCGCGTACTTCGTCGGCTCCAGCGGCAGTGCCTCGATCGACGGCGCCCCGACGGGCACGTACGCATCCGGTACGGAGGTCGCGTCGAGCAGCACGGGGGCGGGCAGCGCCTGACCGGACGCGTCGATCACCCAGGTGGCGTCGGCGAGTTGGGTCAACGACTGGCCGCCGATGTCCGCGCCGCCCGGGTAGAACTCGTCGACCCGACCGGTCACCTTCACCGCGTCGCCGACCGCGACCTTCGGCGTCACCAAACCGGTGAACACGAACAGCCCCTCGGACGTGCGGGGATCGTCGTCCGCCAGGGTGTCCTGGAACCAAAAGCCGCGCGCGGAACCGAAACCGCGAACCCCGGTGACCACACCGGGCACGCTCGTCACCCGCGCGCCCTTCTTCGGCGACACCCGCGTGGTGCCCTGGATGTCGTGGATCCGCGCACTGGTCGGCTCCGGCTCGCCGCCGCCCGGGTCGGTCGGACCCTGCCCGTGCGCGTTGAGCGGCGTCGGCGCGCCCGCCGCGAAGTCGACGCCGTTGTCGTCGGTGTCCGCGAGCGCCGAAGTGCGGGCCGCCGAGGTCGAGTTCGTGGTGGCGGCCGCCGGGGTGCCCTCGCGGACCACCGCGTCGCCATAGCCGACCACGTCCACGACCCGGCCGTCCGCGAGGCAGTCCGCGGCGGTCAGGCACGTGAGCGCGGCGGTGCCGCGGACCAGGGCGACGGTGCCGGCCGTCCCGGACATGTTGATCGAGCCCGCCGCGTCCGGGGCGGGCAGCGCGACGGTGCCGCCGGTGCCCTTGGCCTCGCCGATCAGGTACCGGCCGCCCGGCGCCACCGAGCCGGACAGCGCGGTGACCTGCCAGGTCGAGGTCGGCTTGGGCGCGGCCGGGAGGTACTGCACGCTCCAACCGTCGACCGCGACCGCGGCCGAACCCTTGTTGGCCAACTCGACGAAGTCGTTGGTCAGGGTCGCGCCGCTGTTGCCGCCACCGCCGTACACCTCGGCGAGCAGTACGTCCACGGCCGGCGCCGCGACGGCCGGAGCGGGCGCGACGACGAGCGCGGTGCCGGCGAGGGCGCCGGCCACGGTCGTGGCCACGACACCGATCCGGCGCCGCGACCCCGACGCGGATCGTCGTCGAGACGATTGCTGACGGAATGTCACCCAGAGCCTCCGAAGTGGGAAAGGGACAGGTTCGGGACATTCTCCGGACTCCGGGTGAACGGCGTCCATCGTTTGGGCGGCCCGAAGGGGGCCAAGGTTCACCCGGCGTCCGAATCTTTTCCGCCCGACCCCTTCGGGCCCGTCGGCCTTCGCACAACGAAGCACTACGCGCCAAGCCACGCGCCAAGCACCAAGCCAGGCACCGCACCGCACCGCACAGCACGCAACGCGTAGCAGCCGGCACGTATCGACCTCTGCGCGACGCACGCGCGCGCCGCTTCGGAGATGGAGGCGGGATTCGAACCCGCGTGCACGGTTTTGCGGACCGCTGCCTTGCCTCTCGGCCACTCCATCGGGACTACGAGGTGGAGACGGGATTCGAACCCGCGTGAACGGCTTTGCAGGCCGCTGCCTAACCTCTCGGCCACTCCACCAGGCCTTTGTTCTCTCAGTCCTTGTTGCTCCCCAACCTCGTTGCCACCTACCGCCGTTGCCTCCGGCCGGGCGATCCGCCGGCCCTCCGCTCCGGATCGCCCGGACCCTCCGGGGCTGCGCCGCCGGCCCCCTCCGTCCGGCGACGCATCCTCGAACCGGTCCCGCACCTCGGGATCCCCGTCACGCACGCGTCCCGACGTGCGCAGCTCCCACAGGACCGACACCGACCCGACCGAAGCCGGCCCGGCGAACTCCACGAACTCCGTGAATTCCACGAACTCCGTGAATTCCACGAACTCCGTGAACTCGACGAACTCCACGAAATCCGCGAGTTCGACGTGCCATTCGACGCCCCTACCGGCTCGCCGCCCGGCTCACCCCAACGCGGCCCGATCGTGCGCCGACGCCCACTGCGCGGCGGTCGGCGACGCCGGCGACTCGGGGAATCGCCGCCGCCGGCTCTCCGCCAGCACCGCGAGATCCGTGGTCTCCCGGAACTCCGGCCGGCTGTACAGGTCACGCGCGTATCCCCACAGGTGGGGGTAGTCCACCAGCGTGCGCCCGTCCTCGGCGATCGCCGCCCGGTAGGTCTCGGTGAAGCGCACCAGCTTCACCCAGAACCGGACATCCGAGATGGTCAGCCGATCCCCGAACAGGTAGCGCTTGTCCGCCAGATGCGCGTCCGAGCGCTCCAGGGTGTGGATCGTCTCGCCCTCCTCCGACGTCCACAGCCCGCCCTTGCGCGCGGCGGTGGCGAAGTCGGTGTCGGTGATGTCGATCGCCTCGCGCAGATCCTCCGGATACAGGTCCGCGGCCTGGTCGCCGACCGACTCCGGGAAGGCGACGGCGAGATCGTTCGGGATCGAGTCGTAGGCGTTGGACACGATCCGCTGCGTCTCGCGATCCCACAACGTCGGCACCGAGATGTGCCCCG
Source organism: Embleya australiensis (assembly GCF_051903075.1). Lineage (NCBI taxonomy): Bacteria > Bacillati > Actinomycetota > Actinomycetes > Kitasatosporales > Streptomycetaceae > Embleya > Embleya australiensis. Next base: position 856,773 of record NZ_CP182422.1, on the reverse strand, counting down.
CGTACCCGGGCACGGTCGCCTCGTACGCCTCCCGCAGCAGGGTGAACCCGTTCACCGGATCCGGGCCGAACCGCTCCCGGAACGCCCAGCCCCGGGCGTCGCGTTCTTCGTCCACGTACGACGCGCCGACGATCCCGGTGAGACCGCGCGCATGTCGGACGATCGCGACGATGTGCGCCCAGGGGCAACCGTGCGCCAGGTACACGTGATATCGCCCGGCCTCCGCCGGGAATTCGGCGTCACCGATCGCACCGACGAACGGATACTCCGGGTTCGTCACGCTGTACGGTCCGTAGCGGTCGACGTCGACGGGACTCGCATAACCGAGTTGTGTGGTCACTGACTTGCTCCTGTCACGAGTTCCAACCGATCGCCGCTCGGCGGACCGGTCCGCCTCCCGATCCGTTCCCCGGTCCGGTCGGCGGCACCGTCGACCGCCCGATCCGCCGTCGGATCGACGGCCCGTACATGATCCAATACGTTCCGCGCCAAGGCGTCGTTGACCCGGAACGACGGTGCGTCGAAGCGCGGCCGGGAAAACCCCGCACTCCCGGCACTGCCCGCCACGCCGTGCCCGACCGCGAACCGGTCCGGATGTACCGCGCCCCGCGCGTCGACCAACCTGCGGTCGCCGGCCCGGGTCGCCAGTCGCCCGCTCGGATCCGCCGCCGCGTCGCCGCGCGCCGCCAGCCGGCGCAGCAGCGCGTCCCGGGTGCGGGCGAGCGAGGGCTCGGGCAACCGGGCCTCCACCAGCGCCCGGGTCCGCACCCGCGCCGTCGGCACGGTCGGACTCGACGCCCACCACCCACCCGCCTCCTCGTCGGCGGTGATCGTCACATCCTCGCCCAGGAAACGCACCACGCCGGCCCGGGCCAACGCCAACATCTCCTCCAGCCGTGGCCCCGGCGGACCACTGGCCAGGTAGCTGAAGAAGCCGAGCAGCCTCGGCAGTTGCGCCAACGACTGCGCGCCGCCCTCGCCCCCGTCCTGGAGCCGCAGCAGCACCCCGTACACGCTCAACAACGCGTGTATCACCGCGAGATCCTGGCTGTATCCGGGATCGTGCCGTCGGGTCAGGTCGCCCTCGATGTGCGCGAACATCCAGTCCTGCAACGCGCGTTCGTCGGCGAATCGGCGTCCCTGTACCGGCCGATCCAACCGCTCCGGGTCGAACCGGTCGGCCGGATCCGGCACCGCCCGGGCGACCACCTCGTCCGGATCCTCGGCCGCCTCGAACTCCGCGTCGAACTGGGCCCATTCCATCGTGGTGCGCTCGCGGTGCGCGGTGAACAGTCGGTGGTAGTGCGCGCCGGCCAACTCCCGGAGGATCAACGGCCACAGGTCCGTCGCCTCCCGCGCCGCATCCACGGTGAAGTGCCGGGGGAGGGGCGGCCGTTCGCCCGACCAGGCATAGCCGGTCTTGGACCGGTACGGCACCCCGCGCCGCGACGCCGCCAGCAACAGCGGCTCACGCCCCGACGGCCGGTAGTGCAACACGCCCTCCGTGTCGCGCTCGAACGCACCGCCGCGTCCGTGGCTGAGCCGCACCATCAGATCGACGAACGCCAACCCGATCCCGCGCACCAGCACCGGCTCGCCGGGGCGCAGCGCGTCCAGGTCGAGGTCGGCGGTGTAGCCCGTCGGGATGTAGGTCAGCCCGTGCCGGCGGGCGAACCTGATCCGCTCGCGCTCGTCGGGCGAGGGTTCGACGTCCAGATGACCCTGGGCCATGATCACCGCGTCCACCTGGAGCGGCGGCCTGCGCCCGGCCAGGTGTACCCGCTGTCGACGCGCTCCGTCGGTGACGTCCACCACCACCGTCTGGTGCACCAACACCCGTACGTTCGCCGGCGCAGCCGCCACCGCTGCCCGAAAGAACCAGGCCAGGTAGGCGCTCAGCAACGGCCGGGACGGAAACGACGTCGGTGTGCAGGCGCCCAACTCGTCGGCGAACGGCGCCAGTTCGTCGGAGCCGCGACCCTCGCCGAACTCCTGGGCGCGGTCCGCGGCCCACTCGGCCAGCGAGGGTCCCGGCCGGATGGGCCCCTCGATCGTGGATGCCTCGTCGGTGAACAGGGTGATGTCGGCGGCCAACGAATTCGCCCACAGCAGTGGCGACTGGGCTCGCCGCCACACCCGACCCGCACCCGCTGGGTAGGGGTCGACGACGTGTATGTGCAGCGGGCGGTCGCCGAGGAGTTCGGGCACGTTGGCCAACAGGCGTTCGAGCACGGACGCGCCGCCCGGACCGGCGCCGACGATGCAGACGGCGACGGGGCGGAGGCGGCCGGACGGATGATCGGGCATGGCTCTCCCCTCGTGGGGCACAGCAGGAGTACACGAACCGGCGCGCCGACGTCCGGACGAGGGGACGCCACGCGGCGGCGGTTCGATCGGGTGGGAATCCGGTGGGAATCGAGTGAGGGGGGCCTTGCGCCACAAGGCCGGGTGCGCAACCCGGGCGGGAGCTCAGGAGTCCTCGGGGCGGCACCGCGAACGGCGGCGCACGGTCATACCGAGGAGCGCGGCGGCGAGGTCAGCCGCGCGGACGACACAGCCCGCCGGCCACACGACACAGGTCGATGGGGCGGCACGACACGAGGAAGAGGTCGGGGCTCACGACGTCGACGCTACGGAGCCGCCGGACGAGTTGTCAACGCCGAATGACCGCGAACGCCTGGTCGCCGCGCTCCCGACGACCACGAAATGCCGCGTGAGCACGGCGAGTTCGAGTGCCTGGAACACGTAGTCGTAGACGCGGAACACGGTCGGCGTCGCCAACTTGGCGGCGCATCCGAATCTGTGTCCCGACCCGAGGCGCCAGACGAGCGCCACGACTTCCAGGACCAGCACCAGACCCAGGAAGCCACCGACGGGCAGCGGGTTGAACAGCACGAAGATCCCCAGCGCGACCAGCACCGTCACGACGATCCCGTAGAGCGAATCCCGGACGACCTCGGTCCACCGAACCGGCCCCGACGCCAACTCCTTCTCGCGGCCGAGCGTGAGCGTGATGTGCTCCGAGGTGGAGCATCTTTCCCTGTCCACGGAGCGAACCTTTCACCTATGGCCACACCCGAGGGGACCACGAACCGCTCGGCCCCCGGTTCGGATTCGGTGGGTCGCAGCCCGGCAGCGCCCGAGTCCGCAGCCCGGCAGGCGCCCGGTCCAACGTACGCCGGCCCCCGAGTCCGCACCCCGCCGACACCGCCCAGCCGCCTGACGAAGGGCCGATGCCGACCACCCCGGCCGGCTTCGGACAATTGACCGAGCACCGCCCGGCGGGTTAGGTTCCGGACCATCTCGCCGTGGCATTCCGCCACGGCCCAGCGAGGGGATCCCGGTGGCGCACCACGCGCGACGCAGCGACGGGGCGGTCAGGTCCGCCGCCGGTTGGCTGCTGTCCGCCCGCCTCCACATCGACCTCGGGCGCGTCACCAGCGCCGCCTGTTGTCGCTGACCGCAGCAGGGGTACGCGCACGCGGCCGAGGCCGCGCGGCCGGCGCCGGATCGTCCCGGATCGGCGCACCCGATCGACTCGTCGCACACCACCGCCGCCCCGCCCGGCGCGCCGTCGAGGCGCACGGGTAGACCCGTAGACCCGTAGACCCGCCACGGCCCCCGCTTCGGCGGCCGATCGGCGGCGAACGCCCCGGTGTCGGACGGAAATGGCGCACGAGTCGCCACCCGGTACGGACGGCCGTCCACGGCCCGACCGACCGCCGCGCACCCCTCGCTCCACCCCCGGCACCCGCCCCACCCTGGCGCCGCACACCGGTGCCCGGCCCCGCGCCCCACGACCAAGCGCCCCATCCGCACCCACCTCCACCCCAGAACCACCCGAACCGAGGTAATCCCATGGCAACCGTCCTGACCGTATGGGGCAGCCCCTCCGCGACCTCCCGCACCGGCGCCGTCGCCCGCCACGTCGCCGCCCGGCTGGCCGCCGACGGGCACGACGTGTCCACCCTCGCCGTGCGCGACCTGCCCGCCCAGGCCCTCCTGTACGCCGACTTCGCCGACCCCGACCTGCGCGCGGCCCTCGCCCGGGTCGCCGCCGCCGACGCCCTCGTCATCGCCAGCCCCGTCTACAAGGCCGCCTACAGCGGCGTCCTCAAGACGTTCCTCGACGTGCTCCCCCAATTCGCCCTGCGCGGCAAGGAGATCCTTCCGGTCCTCACCGGCGGCACCCCCGCACACGTCCTTGCCCTCGACTACGCGCTGCGCCCGGTGCTGACCTCGCTCGGCGCCGACCACGTCGCGCAGGGCTGGTTCGTACACGAACGTTTCGTCACCGCCGCCGGCGGGATCGAAGCCGAGGGCGTGGCGCCGCTGGAGGAACTCGCCGACGCGTTCTCCGCCCGGCTGCGCCGCCCCGCCGCCGTCGCCTGATCCGCGCCGCTCGGCGCCCCGCCCCGCCGACCGGCCCGGTCCGATCCGCCCCTCACCCCAGGGAGTTCGCATGACCACCGGCCACCCCCACCTCGGCGTCGCCCTCGACGGCGCGGGCCGCCACCCCGCCGCGTGGCGTTCGCCGCACGCCCGCCCGGCCGACCTGTTCGACCCGAACTATTGGGTCGCGCTCGCGCGTACCGCCGAACGCGGCCTGTTCGACTTCATCCGCCTCGACGACTCGCTCGGCCCACCGTCCGCCCGCCTTCCCGGCCGGCTCGACGCGGTCTCCGTGGCCGCCCGCGTGGCGCCGACGACCGCATCGATCGGCCTGATCCCGGCCGCCACCACCACCCACACCGAGCCGTTCCACGTCTCCACCGCGATCGCCACGCTCGACCACGTCAGCCGCGGCCGGGCCGGCTGGTGGCCCAAGGCGTCGCGCACCGCCGCCGAGGCCCGCCACTTCGGCCGCAAACCCGTCGCCCCCGACGGTGAACTCACGGACGAACAAGGCGAGTTCACCGACGTCGTCGGCCGGTTGTGGGACAGCTGGGAGGACGACGCGATCATCCGCGACGTGGCCACCAGCCGTTTCCTGGACCGGGAGAAGTTGCACTACGTCGACTTCGAGGGCACCTACTTCGACGTCCGCGGCCCCTCCATCACCCCCCGCCCGCCCCAGGGCCGGCCGGTGATCGGGATCACCGTCGACGGCCCGGACACACTGGAGATCGCGGCCCGGTTCGCCGACGTGCTGTTCGTCGACGCCTCCGGCCCGGACGAGGCCCGACGGCTGCGCGAACGCGCCCACGCGATCGCCGAGGGCAACGACCGCGACCCCGCCGAACTACGCGTACTCGCCGACATCACCGTGCACCTGGCCGAAAGCGAACCCCAGGCCCGCCGGCAACGTGCCCTGCTGGACGCGCGCTCGGACGTCCCCGTGCCCGACGGGCTCACCTTCGTCGGCACCGCCGCGGTGCTCGCCGACCGCATCGCCGCCTGGTACACGGGCAACGCCGTCGACGGCTTCACGCTCGTCCCCGGCGTGCTGCCGTACGACCTGGACCGCATCGTCGAGGACCTGGTCCCGATCCTGCGCGAGCACGGCCTCGCCCGCACCGCCTACACCGCGGACACCCTGCGCGGCCACCTGGACCTACCGCGTCCGGCCAACCGCTACGCCCACACCTGAGGAGGGTACGCATGCCCCACTCCCAGCACCCCCGCCACCGCACGCGCATCCACCTCGCCGCGCACTTCCCGGGCGTGAACAGCACCACCGTCTGGAGCGACCCGCACTCGGGCAGCCAGATCGACTTCGACTCGTTCGAACACCTCGCCCGCGTCGCCGAACGCGGCAGGTTCGACTTCTTCTTCCTCGCCGAGGGCCAGCGGCTGCGCGAACACCAGGGCCGCATCCTCGAACTCGACGTCGCCGGACGCCCCGACGCGCTCACCGTACTGGCGGGCCTGGCCGCGGTCACCGACCGGCTCGGCCTGGCCGCGACCGCCACCGCCACCTACAACGAGCCGTACGAACTGGCCCGCAGGATCGCCTCGCTCGACCACCTCAGCGCCGGCCGTGCCGGCTGGAACGTGGTCACCTCGCCCGACGCCTGGACGGGGGAGAACTTCCGGCGCGGCGGCTTCCTGCCCCGCGAGCAACGCTACGAACGCGCCGCCGAGTTCGTCGAGGCCGCCCGCACCCTGTGGGACAGCTGGGCCCCCGACGCACACCTCGCCGACCGCGACACGGGCACGTTCGCCACCCCCGACGCGGGACGATTCGCGCACCACGGACGGCACTTCGCCATCGACGGCCGATTCACCGTGCCGCGCGGCCCGCAGGGCAGGCCGGTGCTGATCCAGGCCGGCGACTCCGAGGACGGGCGCGAGTTCGGCGCCGCGTATGCCGACGTGATCTTCTCCCGGCACGGCCACTACGACGCGGGACGCGCCTTCTACGCCGACATGAAGGGCCGCGCCGCGCGACACGGGCGGGGCCCCGACGAGCTCAGGATCCTGCCCGCGGTGACCGCCGTCGTCGGCGCCACCACCGAGGAGGCCCAGGAGAAGGCCGCCTGGATCCGCCGGCAACAGGTCAGCCCGCGCAACGCGATCCACAGCGCCGAACAGGTCTGGGGCCGCGACCTGTCCGACCTGGACCCCGACGGGCCGCTCCCGGACTTCGACCCCGTCGCCGACGCCGCCTCGATCAGCCGCGGCCGGGTCCGCTCCGGCACCGACCCGCTGGAGACCGCCCGCGCCTGGCGCGAACTCGCGGCGGCCAAGGGCGGCTTGAGCCTGCGCGAGGTGGTGATCGAGGTGGCCGCGCACCAGACGTTCATCGGCACCGCCGAGCACATCGCGGACCGGATGGAGGTGCACGTGCGCGACGGCGCGAGCGACGGTTTCATCCTCGTACCGCACCTGACCCCGACCGGCCTCGACGACTTCGTCGATCAGGTGGTGCCCATCCTCCAGGAGCGCGGCGTCTTCCGCGCCGAATACGAGGGCACCACCCTGCGCGAACACCTGAACCTGCCCGCCCCCGGCCAGGCGGCCGGCACCCACCGCCACGACGACGTGGCGGTGTGAGCCCCGGCCCGACACCGAGGCCCCACCGCCCCCGCCGACTCAGCTCCAGTCGTTGAGCGCGATCGAGACCCCCGAAGCCGCCGGGCCACGACAGTGGCTCCGGTGGTTTCGGGCGATGTGGTCCAGGCGCAGGTTGTCGCGGAACGCCGGGATCAGGTTCAACCGCCGCGCGTACGCCCACAGATGCGGGTGCGCCGCGAGCCGGTGCACGTCCGCGGCGTCCAAGTGCCGCTTGTGCACCGCGTCCAGATGCACAAGCGTGACCCACAGGTGTACGTCCGCCGAGGTCAGCCGATCGCCCAGCAGGAACGGCCGCACCGCGAGCCGCCGTTCGGCCACCGCCAGGGTGGCCAGCACGGTGTCCATCGCCTCCGCCCGCCGCGACCCGGCCGGCGCCCGCCCGGCCCGCTGCGCCGCGTCGGTGACGTCCTCCTCGAACAGGGTGTCCAGCGCGCACAGTTCCTCGCGCCGATCGGCCGGATACAGATCCGGCCCGCCCCCGAACGCGGTGGCCAGGTCGCGCAGCACGTGCGGCGCGTGGTTGCTGACGATGCGTCCGCTCCACCGGTCCCACAACACCGGCACGCTCACCGGCCCGTCGTAGTGGTACTCGGTCGCCTCGTACGCCTCACGCAGGAACGCGAACCCGCCGACCGGGTCGAGGCCGTGGCCGTCCCCGTCGCGAAACGCCCAGCCGCGCCCGTCGCGGACCGGGTCCACCAGCGACGTGCCCACCACGTCGCCCAGGCCCTTCAGGTCCCGGGTGATCGCCACCCGCAGCGACTTCGGGCAGGCCAGGCACAGGTACAGGTGGAAGCGGTACGGCTCGGCGCGGAACCCGGCGCCGATCCGGCCGCGGAAGCGCTGCATCGGCGGGCGGATGGTCTCCAGGCCCGGCAGCGGCGACCCGGAGTGGCGGGCACGGTAGCGCCCGTGGAGGCGGAAGTCGATCGGTCCGGCGGCCTTCGGGGATGTCGTGGACATACGGGTCTCCCTCGCGCGGGGCGTTGAGTGTGGCAACGGTCGAGACGGCACGGCACGGCGCGGCCCCAGCCCGAAATCCGGGCGGACCGGTGGCGTGAAACTCAGACCGCGCGACAACTCGCGCTGCACACGCGCAGGAAGTCGATGTGGCGGCGGATCAACAGGTGAACGGCGATCAGGACCCGCGCCCTCGGCAGAACCGGGCGGGGGCCCGCGTGACACACGCAGCCGTCCATGGCTCGGATTATTCGCGCTGCGGACCGCCCCCGCAAGGGCCTTCACCGATCCCCGGCGCCGATTCCCGAACCCGCCGATCCCGTCCCCTCCCACACCCGCGAGGGCAACGCACGACGCAACTCCGGCGCCACCTCGTCCGCGAACAGCTCCAACACCGCCCGCCGTTCCGCCCGATCCAGCCCCTCCGTCCCGATCGCCTGCACCTGATGTCCGTACGCGGCGTGGTAGCGACCGACCTTGTCCACGATCTGCGCCGGACTGCCCACCAGCGCAGGGCCGTTGGCGACGTTGTCCTCCAGCGACGTGAACGGCGAACGATTGTGCTGCGCCGCCGCCGACTTCGCGAACGCGTCGTAGTACGGCCGATATCGCGCCAACGCCTCCTGCGAGGTCGGCGCCACATAGCAGCCGCCCGCACCCGAACCGACCACCGCGTCCGCCGGATCGTGCCCGTACGCCGCCCAGCGCTCGCGATAGTGGTCGATCAGATCCGCGTACTTGGCCATCGGATGGAACCCGTTCGCGGTGAACAGCGGATCCCCCCACTTCGCGGCCAACTCCGTGGACGCCCGGCTGGTCGCGCTCCCGTGCCAGATCACCGGCGCCCGCCCGCCCGCACGCGGGAACGGGCGCGGCTGGGTGGTGACCTCGTGCAGGGGGGTGCGAAAACGCCCCGACCACGTCACCTTCTCCTCGCTCCACAACCGCCGCAGCAACTCGAACTTCTCCTCCTGCAACTCCCACTGATCCGCCTCGTCGAGGCCGAACAGCGGGAAGTGCCGAGGGTCGTTGCCCTTGCCGACCATCAGATCCAGCCGGCCCTCGGACAGCTGGTCGACCGTCGCGTAGTCCTCGGCCACCCGCACCGGGTCCAGCACACTGATCACGGTCAAGGTGGTCAACAACCGGATCCGCGACGTGCGCTGTGCCACCGCCGCCAGGATCACCGGCGGCGCCGAGGACAGGAACGGCTCGCCGTGCCGCTCGCCCACCCCGAACGCGTCGAACCCCAACTCCTCCGCCAGCGCCGCGCTCTCCACCAAATCCCGCAACCGCTCGTGCGCCGGCGCCTGTTCGCCGGTGAGCGGATGCGGTGCGTTGGCACCCAGCGTGAACACCGCGAACTTCATGACACCGCCCCCAACAGTCGCGGGCGGCGCCGCCCCGGAATGGCCGCGATCAACTCGCGCGTATACGGATGGGTCGGCGCCGCCAACACCTGCTCGCAGGTGCCCTTCTCGACCAGCCGACCCGCGCGCAGCACACCCACCCGGTCGGCGATCTGCCGCACCACGGCCAGATCGTGCGAGATGAACAGATAACTCACCCCCAACTCCTCCCGGAGCCGGGCGAGCAGATCCAGGATCTGCGCTTGGACGGACACGTCCAGCGCGGACACCGGCTCGTCGCACACCACCAGATCCGGCTCCAGCGCCAACGCCCGTGCGATCGCCACCCGTTGCCGCTGTCCACCCGACAACTCCGCCGGTTTGCGGCGCAACACGTCCGCCGGCAGCGCCACCTGATCGATCAGCGCCGCCGCCCGGGCCCGCTGCTGCGCCCGCGTGCCGACCCGATAGGCGCGCAGCGGCTCCTCGACGATCTCGGACACGGTGAAGCGCGGATCCAGCGACGCGTACGGGTTCTGATACACCAACTGCATACGCCGGCGCAGCGCCCGTGCCTCGCCGCGCCCGGGCCGGGTGACGTCCCGGCCCTCGATCAGCACGCGGCCCTCGGTGGGCGTCTCCAGACCCAGGATCATCCGCACCGTGGTCGACTTGCCCGAGCCCGACTCGCCGACCAGCGCGAACGTCTCGCCGCGCCGCACGGTGAACGAGACGTCGTCCACCGCGCGCACCGTGCGCGGCCCCTCCTTGGTCCGCGGCAGCGCGAACTCCTTGACCAGGCCGGTCACGGTCAACAGCGGCTCGGTCCGCGGCACCGGATCGCGGACCGGACGCGGCCGGGCCCGCCGCCGGGTCAAACTGGGCGCGGCGGCGATCAACCGCCGGGTGTACGGGTGTTCGGGATCGGTCAGGACCCGCTCCGCCGGTCCCTGCTCGACCACCTCGCCGCGCGACATCACCACCACCCGCCGGGCCCGGTCGGCCGCCACCCCCAGATCGTGCGTGATCAACAACATCGCGGTGCCGTGCGCGTGGGTCAGCTCCTCGATGTGGTCCAGGATGCGCCGCTGCACGGTGACATCGAGCGCGCTGGTCGGCTCGTCGGCGATCACCAGCTTCGGCCGGCACGCCAGCGCGATGGCGATCAACACCCGCTGGCACATGCCCCCGGACAACTCGTGCGGGAACTGCCGCGCACGCAACGCCGGTTCGGACAGACCCGCCTCGTCGAGCGCGGCCACCGCCCGCTCGGCGGCCTCCTTCCCGCTCGCCAACCCGTGCACGATCAGCGCCTCGGCGACCTGGTCGCCGACCCGCCGCACCGGATTGAGCGAGACCATCGGGTCCTGTGGGATCAGTCCGATCGAACGACCGCGCACCGCACGCAGGTCCCGCTCGCGCAACCCCAGCAGATCCCGATCCTCGAACAACACCCGCCCCGCGCCGACCCGTCCGCCCGCCGGCAGCAGCCCCACGATCGCGTGCGCCGTGGTGCTCTTGCCCGACCCCGACTCGCCGACCACCGCCACCACTTCGCCCGGCAACACGCTCACATCGGCGGCCGTCACCGCGTCCACCGACCCATGCGAGGTGCGATACGACACCCGCAACCCACGAACGTCCAGCAACGGCACCTCGGTCGCAGCCACAGCCGGCGCCCCCGAGGCACCCGACGCCCCGGGCGCGCCCGAAGCGTCCGGCACACCCGGCGCCCCCGGCAGACCCGCCGGCCCCGCCGACCCCGCAACCGCCGGGGCGCCCCCCACCGCCCCCTCCACCCGCCGAGCCCGCCCACCGCGTACCAAGCCGCCGCTCATCGCTCCCGCCTCCGCTCTCCGTCCAGGGCCCGCGAAACGCGGTTCGCCGACAACACCGTCGCCGCGATCACCAGCCCGGGAAATGTGGTCAACCACCACGCCGTGGCCACGAACCCGCGCCCGTCGGAGATCAACACGCCCCACTCCGGCGTCGGCGGCGGCGCGCCGAACCCCAGGAAACTCAGCGCCGACACGGCCAGGATCGCCACCCCGAACTCCAATGCGGCCAGCACGAACACCGGCCCGGACGCGTTCGGCAACACATGCCGCGCCAGGATCGCTCCCGACCGCACCCCGCTCGCCCGCGCCGCCTCCACATACACCGACGAACGCACCCGCAACACCTCGGCGCGCATCACCCGGGCGAAGGACGCGACACTGGCCACCCCCACCGCGATCGCCACCTTCGTGGTGCCGAAACCCAGCGCGCTCACCAGCGCCAGCGACAACAACAGCCGCGGAATCGCCTGCACCACGTCCACCGTGCGCATCAACACCGCGTCCGGCCACCCGCCGACGAACCCGGCCACCAGACCGAGCCCGCCGCCGACCACCAGGGCCACCGCCACCGCGACCACCGTCGCCCGCAGCGAGAGCGAACTGCCGTGCACGACCCGGGTGAACAGGTCCCGCCCGAGCTGATCGGTACCGAACAGGTGCTCCCGACTCGGGCCCTGCAACCGCTCGCGCGGCGTGCCCACCAGGGGATCCCCGTCCGCGAACAGCGTCGGGACCAGCGCCGCGAGCAGCACCAGCGCCAGCACCACCAGCGAGAGCAACAACCCGGGCCGGCGCACCACGAACCACGCATGCCCACGCGCCGCGGGCCCCACCCGCGCACCGAACCCGGTCGCCGTCGTCACACCGTCCTCCCCACCCGCGGATCCAGCAGCGGATACAGCAGATCCACCACCAGCGCGACCACCACGAACACCACCGCCGCCAGCAACACCACGCCCTGCACCACCGCCAGGTCCTGGGTATCCACCGCCGCCGCCGTCAACCGGCCCACGCCGGCCCGGGAGAACACCGTCTCCACCACCACCGACTCCATCAGCAGATTCCCCGCCAGCACCGCCGCCAGGGTCAGCGCCGGCAACGACGCGTTGCGCAGCGCGTGCCGCAGATGGATCCGCACCCGGCCCGCCCCCTTGGCCCGCGCGGTCTCCACATACGGCTCGGCCAACGCGGTGGTCAGGCTCTTCGCCAACACCTGCGCGATCATCGCGCCCGCCGGCAGCGCCATCGTGATCGCCGGCAGCACCAGGCTCTCGAATCCCTCGTTGCCCATCGCCGGCAGCAGCCCCCACTGGAACGACACCACCTGGACCAGCAGCAGACCCACCCAAAAACCCGGCATCGAGATCCCGATCGCGGGCAACGACAACAACACCTGACGCAGCGCCCGCACCCGGGTGAACGTGGCCGCCAACGCCACCGCCCCACCGCCGAGCACCGCCAACACCATCGCGCACCCGGTCAGCGCCAATGTCTGCGGCAGTGCGTCGGCGATCGTGCGCACCACCGGCGCCCCCGTCTGCGCCGACCGCCCCAGATCCCCGCCCAGCGCGTCACCCAGGGCGTGCGCGTACTGCACATACAGCGGGTCGTCCAGGCCGTACTCGGCCCGCACCGCGTCGATCTGCGCCTGTGTCGCGGTGCCCTCCAAGCCGCCCAGCCTGATCGACAACGAATCCCCGGGCAGCAGATACAACACCACGAACGAGACGGTGAACGCCGCCCACAACACCACCACCGCCTGCACCAACTGGCGCAGCAGATATCCGCGCATCAGCCCACCCACGTGTCGTGGAACTGCAGGCGCGAGGACGCCTCGAAGGTCAGCCCATGCACCTTCGGACCGAGCCCGTGCACCTGCGCCAGCTCGAACAGCGGCACCACATAGGCCCGATCGGTGACGATGCGCTGCGCCTCGGCGACCTTCGCGAAGCGCTGCGCCGGGTCGAGGTTCTGCGCCTGGTCGTCGAGCACGGTGTCCAGGTCGCCGGAGGGGATCCGGAGCCGGTTCACCGTCCTGGTGCCGAACAGGGTGCGCAGGATGTCCGGGTCGGAGCGGGTGACGTTGTAGTAGGCGAAGTCGTAGTCGCCCGCGTTCTGCACCTGGTTCTGCTCACCGGCGGCCAGTTTGCGCAGCCGCAGGTCCACCCCGACCCGGCGCAACTGCTGCTGGACCAGCTCCAGGACGGACTGGCTGGCGTTGAACAGCGGCGCGAAGATCACGTCCACGCTCAGCCGGCGCCCGTCCTTGACCCGGACGCCGTCCGAGCCGGCCCGCCAACCGGCCTCCTCCAGGAGCCGCTTCGCCCCCTCGGGGTCGTATCCCAGCTGCGCGGACAGGTCGACGTAGCCGGGCGTGACCGAGGCCAGCGGCGAGGTGGCCGCCTTGTACTTCGGGGTGAGTACGGTCTGCGCCACCTCGGGCCGGTCCACCGCCTTGGCGATGGCCCGCCGGACCGCGTCCTCGCCCAGGATCGGGCGCGAGACGTTGGCCTGGAGGACGAACACCACGCCCGGGTTGGGCCGGGTCAACACGGTGTAGCCGGCGGCGAAGCGGGCCTCGTCCTGCGGCTGTACGTCGCTGATCGCGTCCACCTGACCGGACTCCAGGCTGCCGGCGCGCACCCCGGACTCGGGCACGATCTTGAACACCAGCCGATCCAGGTACGCCTCGCCCGGGTGGGCGAACAGCGACGAGCCCCAGCCGTACCCGGCGCGCTTGGCCAACTCCACGCTCTGGTTCGGCTTGTACGAGCGCAGCGTGAACGGGCCCGAGCCGACCAGGTCGCCCTGGCAGCGCTGTTCGGGGGTCTTGGCGAGGGTGGCGGGGGAGAGCAGGCCGAGCGACATGGTCGAGGTGGCCTGGAGGAACTGGGCGCTGGGCGCGGCGAATTCGACCCGCACGGTGGTCGGGTCGAGCACCGCGGTGCCCCGGTAGCCGGCGAGGTAGCTGCTCGCCACGGTGGCCTTGGCGCCCAGCGCGAGCACCGCGTCCAGGTTGGCCTTGACCGCCGCGCCGTCCAGCGGGGCGCCGTCGGCGAAGGTCACCCCCGGGCGCAGGTGGAAGGTGAACGCGGTGGCCTGCGGGTTCACCTCCCACGAGGTGGCCAGCCACGGCTTGATCTCGCCGGTGCGCCCGTCCTGGTCGGTCAGCGAGTCGACGAGTTGGCGGCCCACGTTCAGGCTCGCGTTGGTGCCGAACTGCTGCGGGTCCAGGCACGTGGGGTCGGCGGCCAGCGCGAAGGTGAGCGTGCCGCCGGCCTTCGGCGGGCCGACCTCGGCGGAGTTCGCCGCCGGGCCGCCGGCGCCGTTGCAGGCGGCGACCAGGGCCAGGGCGGCGGTCGCGGCGGCGCCGGAGCCGGCGGCGCGGCGCAGTCTTCGGAAGGCGGGGAAGGCGGGATCGGCGGCGAATCGGGAAAGGCGCATGTATATCTCCGGGCAGGACGAATTCACGCGGCGGCGCGCGTGATTTCGGGCAGGCGATATCCATCGATTCACGCGCGCACGGCGCCGTGCGAATCCCGACGGAAATCGGGCCGGCGCGGGACGCGGCGAATCGAGGGGAGGAATGTGGAACGGCGGGCGGACGCCCCACGATCACCGGGATCGGCGGGATCGACGAGGGGGGTCCGGCGGCGGAGCGGTCCGGTCCGCGGCGGTCAGCGGGCTCGACAGGCCGAGCTGTGGACCCGGCCGAAGTCGACATGCCTGCGCGTGCACAGGGGAGTTCGCGGGCGGTGCACGGCCGCGCCGCAGGGCGCGACGGCCTCGACACGCCGCGAGGAGACCCCGGGGGTGGAGGCGGTGACCGGCACCACGAGCGTCATGACGTCCTTCGACAACAATGGATCGATATCCGTACCGGCGAGAGCCTATCGAGTCCGTAGTGGCGACAACAAGTGGTAATTCCGCTTTTCGGTGGCGGGGATACGAAAACCCGCATCGGGCGGCAATACCCGCGGCCCCGGCGCCGGCGGTATCGCCGACGCCGGGGCCGCCCGGCGCAGTCGACCGCGCGGCCCGCCGGCGGCCTACGGGACGTCGGAGGAGTGGCCCGGGAAGACGTGCGCCGAGGGATCGATCACGGTCATCGCGTTGTTGACCGCGGTGGCCGCCTCGCCGAAGCCGGTGGCGATCAGCTTGACCTTGCCGTCGTAGTCGACGATGTCCCCGGCGGCGAACACCCGCTCCAGGTTGGTGCGCATCGCCTGGTTCACCACGATGTGCCGCTTGCGCTGCTCCAGGCCCCAGTGCGTCATCGGCCCCAGGTCCGCGACGAAGCCGAGCGCGGCCACCACCGCCTGGACCGGCAGCGTGCGAACCGCGCCGTCGAGCTTGCCGACCACATCCGCCGCCCGCACCTGCCCGTTGCCGTGCAGCGCGGTGACCTCGGCGGAGGTGATCACCTCGGTGGTGGAGGCCAACACCCGTCGCACGGTGTGCTCGTGCGCGCGGAACTTGTCCCGCCGGTGGACCAGGGTGATCGACTTGGCGATCGGCTCCAGGCTGGTCGCCCAGTCGAACGCCGAGTCGCCGCCGCCCACGATCAACACGTCCAGTCCGGCCAGATCGGCCAGGCGCGGCACGAAGTAGCGCACACCCTCGCCGGTGAACGCGTCGGCCGCCGGCAGCGGGCGCGGACTGAAGGTGCCGATGCCGCCGCTGATCAACACCACCTTGGTGCGTACCACCAGGCCGCTCGCGCAGGTGATCGTGACGCCGTCCTCGTCCTGCGCCAACTGCTCGGCGCGGTGCCCGAGGAGGTAGTTCGGCTCGAACGGGGCGGCCTGTTCGACCAGCGCGTCGACCAGGTCCTGGCCCTTGATCGCGGGGAAGCCCGCGACGTCGTAGATCATCTTCTCCGGGTACATCGCGGAGATCTGGCCGCCGGGTTCGGGCAGCGAGTCGACGAGCGCGGTGCGCAGGCCCCGGAATCCCGCGTAGTAGGCGGCGTACAGGCCCGTCGGGCCCGCGCCGACGACGAGCAGATCGGTGTCGACGGTGGTGGACACACGCGCTCCTTCCCGAGCGGGGTTGCCCGGACACTAGCCCAAGGACACACGGCCTTCTCCGAGTTCGTGCCCCGCGTCACACGAACGGAAGCACCAACCGCACGCGAGGTAGCCCAACGGTGGGCAAAAGTCCATACGTGGCCGTATGGAAACCGTGGAACTTGTTCTCATCCGGCTCGCCGATCGTTAGGGTCCCGTCCATGGAGTTCTCCTGCGCGCCGCCGCGACGATCGGCGCTTCGGCGCCGATCGCGATGGGCGCGGACCACGGTCGCGCCCGGCCTCGGTGCCACGGCCCGCCCCGGGTTAGCCCCGCGACCGCACCGCCCGCCCGTGCCGCGCCCGGTCGACTCACCCTCACGGGCGAAGGCGAACGTGTGTGCGGCAAACTGGCGGCGCCCGCGCACCGCGGCGTGATCGAGGTCGCCTGCCGGCGGCTCGGTCCCGATCCGGTACGCGAGTTCGCGGCACCGCGCCCCGGTGGCGAGGCGGCCGCACCGACCTGATCCGCTTCGAGCCCGTTCGAATCCCGCACGACCGCGAGGACGCACCATGACCCTGTTCCCCGGCAGGGACTCCGACGTCACCACCGCCGTCGCCGCTCTGCTGGCGAAGTGCCGACTGTCGATACCCCGCACCTGGATACTCACCGCGCTCGACTACGCGTGGCACGACGAGCGCCCCGTCGTGGTCCTGCGCCACCAACCCGCCGGCGATCCGCGCCCCGGCGGCGCGCACGCCAGTGTGGTGGTCGACCGCGCCGACGGCACCCTGCTGGGCTGGACCCGGCTGGACGGCCCGCGCCCGGGACCGCTGCCCGGCACCGAGGAGGCGCACGCCGCCGCCGAGGCGTTTTGGCACCACGTCGATCCGCTGCACGCCGAGGGGCTGACCGTGCAGTGGGTCGCCCAGCACGACGAGACCATCGCCACCGCCTCCGGTCGGGCCGGTTCGGTGAGCGGAATGAGGGTCAACGCGCGTCACATCAACGGGCTCTACACGTGGGCGGTACTCGCGGGGGACCTGTCCGTGCTCACCTACGAGCGCGACGTGCAGTGGGACGAGCGGGCAGCCCGACGGCGCACCCAGATGTGGCTGCACGACCGCTGGCGGGCCGCCGTGGACGGCACCGCGCCGGCTCCCGGCGCGCCGTACGCGCCGGCCCGTCGCTGACTTCGTACCGGAGCAACTGTCCGAAAATTCCGGCAAGTTCGTCGAATCCCCAGCTCACGCGGGTCCTTCGGGGCCCGCGTGCGGCGTTTTCGGCGCCGGGCGCGGCGGTTGGTCCAGACCATTTTGGTACAGACCATTGACCTCTGGTCCAGACCTTTCCTACGCTCACGGGAACCCCGGTGGGGTGGTGGTCGAATCGTTTCCCCACCGGCTGGTGCACGTCCCCGCATGTCTGGCCCCACTCGAGGAGCACCCTTGAGCACAGGAACCAAACAACGCACCACCTTGTCCCGACGCACTCTCGTCGCCATGATGAGCGCCCTGCTGCTTCCCCTCGCGGCGATGGTCGGCCTCGCGTCCCCCGCACAGGCCGCCGGCACCACCGCGACATTCGTCAAGACCTCCGACTGGGGCTCCGGCTTCGGCGGAAGCTGGACCGTCAAGAACACCGGCACCGCCGCGATCAGCTCGTGGACCCTGGAATGGGACTTCCCCGCCGGCACCGCCGTCGGCTCGTCCTGGGACGCCACCGTCACGCGCACCGGCGACCACTACAGCGCCAAGAACGTCGGCTGGAACGGCACCGTCGCCCCCGGCGCCTCGGTGACCTTCGGCTTCAACGGCACCGGCCCCGGCAACCCCACGGGCTGCAAGATCAACGGCGCCTCCTGCGACGGGGGACCCACGAACCCCGGCGACAACCCGCCATCGGCACCCGGAACGCCCGTGGCGAGCAACGTCGGCGACAACGGCGCCACGCTCACCTGGACCGCGGCGACCGACGACCACGGCGTCAAGAACTACGACGTGCTGCGCGGCGGCACCAAGGTCGCCACCGTCGCCACGACCACCTACACCGACGGCGGCCTCGCCGCGGGCACCGACTACACCTACACCGTCGTCGCCCGCGACAACGCCGACCAGACCGGCCCGGCGAGCGCCCCGGTCACCGTGCACACCACCGGCGGCGGCAACCCCGGCGGCGGCGGCAACGCGGTCAAGCTCGGCTACTTCACCAACTGGGGCATCTACGGCCGCAACTACAACGTGAAGAACATCGTCACGTCCGGCTCGGCCGCCAAGATCACCCACATCAACTACGCCTTCGGCAACGTCCAGGGCGGCAAGTGCACCATCGGCGACTCCTACGCCGACTACGACAAGGCGTTCACGGCCGACCAAAGCGTCAGCGGCGTCGCCGACAACTGGGAGCAGCCGCTGCGCGGCAACTTCAACCAACTGCGCCAGCTCAAGGCCAAGTACCCCAACATCAAGGTCCTGTGGTCCTTCGGCGGCTGGACCTGGTCCGGCGGCTTCGGCCAGGCCGCGGCCAACCCCGCCGCGTTCGCCGAGTCCTGCTACAACCTGGTCGAGGACCCGCGCTGGGCCGACGTGTTCGACGGCATCGACCTCGACTGGGAATACCCCAACGCGTGCGGCCTGACCTGCGACACCAGCGGCGCCGCGTCGATCAAGACGCTGCTCGCGGCCACCCGCGCCAAGTTCGGTGCCAACAACCTCGTCACCGCGGCGATCACCGCCGACGCCTCCTCGGCCGGCAAGATCGACGCGGCCGACTACGGCGGCGCCTCCGCGTCCGTCGACTGGTACAACGTGATGACGTACGACTTCTTCGGCGCCTGGGACGCCAAGGGCCCCACCGCCCCCCACTCGCCGCTGACCTCGTACACCGGCATCCCCAAGGACGGCTTCAACTCCTCGGACGCCATCGCCAAGCTCAAGACCAAGGGCGTACCGGCGAACAAGCTCCTCCTCGGCATCGGCTTCTACGGCCGCGGCTGGACCGGCGTCACCCAGGACACGCCCGGCGGCACCGCCACCGGCGCCGCCCCGGGCACCTACGAGGCCGGCATCGAGGACTACAAGGTGCTCAAGAGCAGCTGCCCCACCACCGGCCTCGTGGCCGGCACCGCCTACGCCAAGTGCGGCAGCAACTGGTGGAGCTACGACACCCCGGCCACCGTCGCCTCCAAGATGCACTGGGCCAAGGCGCAGAACCTGCGCGGCGCCTTCTTCTGGGAGTTCAGCGGTGACACCACCAACGGCGAACTCGCGGCCGCGATCCACAACGGCCTGGGCTAGCCCCGAAGGCGCGGCCACGAACGCGGCCGCCTTCACCGCTTCGTGACCGCACGGTCGTGACCGGGCCCACCGGGGTGCCCGGTCACGACACCCCCCAGCGGGCCCGTCGTCCACCGGCGCGGACGACGGGTTCGGCACAAACCGCGCGGGCGAGGTCCCAGGACCCCGCCCGCGCGGCCTGTCCACCTACGCTGGTCGAGTGAAACCCGCACCCCTCGGCACGCCCCGCCCGGACATCGAGACCCGCGCCGACCTGGAAACCCTCCTGCGCCGTTTCTACGGGGCCGCCTTCGCCGACCCGGTCATCGGCCCCCACTTCACCGGGATCGCCGGCGCCACCCTCGAGGAACACCTCCCGCGAATCACCGACTTCTGGGACCGAGCCCTGCTACGCGGCGCCGACTACCGAGGCGACCCACTGGCCATCCACCGCACCCTCCACGAGACCGCCCCCCTCACGGCCCACCACTTCGGCCGCTGGCTCCAGCTATGGCACGCCACGGTAGACGGCGCCCACACAGGCACCCGAGCACAACGAGCAAAATCCCAAGCCGACCGCATAGCCCAATCCATGCTCCGCCACCTACCAGCCCCCAACACCGGGACCGAACACCCCCAGGCAGCCTTCATCCCTTTGACCACCTTCGCCCTACGCCACCCCAACACCAAAACCCACCCAATTCACCCGCCCGCCCCTCAAGACCAAACAGCCCACAGCCCGACCCCGCCCCCACCCAGCCCATCCGGCGTGTGAGAACACCCGCACCGGATGCCGGCCCAGCACACAACCCAGCCCATCCGGCGTTCGAGGACAACCGGCCCGGAGCCCGGTCCAGAAGGCGATCCGGGCCTCACGCAGCCCGCCCGACACTTGAGGACAGGCGGGGCGCAGCCCGCCCCCGGAGGCGACTTGGATCCCATTCAGCCTGTCCGGCGCTTGAGGACATCCGGGCCGCATTCTGGCCCGGGAGGCGACTCAGACCCCATTCAGCCCGTCCGGCGCTTGGACAGGCGGGGCGCAGCCCGGCCCGGGAGGCGACCCGGACCCTATTCGGCCCGCCCGGCGTTCGAGGACAGCCAGGCCGGAGGCCGGCACGGCAGGCGACCCGGCCCCATTCAGCCTGTCAGGCGCTTGAGGACAGGCGGGCGCAACCCGTCCCGGAGCCGCCCGGATCCCATGCAGCCCGTCCGGCGCTTGAGGACAGGCGGGGCGCAGCCCGGCCCGGGAGGCGACCCGGACCCTATTCAGCCCGTCCGGCGTTTGAGGACACCCGGGCCGGAGGCCGGCCGCCGCCGCAGCCGCGACCAGCGTCGGGCATACCCCGCCCCCGCCCCAGCCCCATCAGGGCCATGTGGCCGCGAGCCTTTCACCCCTCCGGCTGATCACCCTTACGCTTCAAATACCGCTCGAACTCCGCCGCGATCGCATCGCCCGACGCCTCCGGCAGATCCTCCGTGTCCCGCGCCGCCTCCAGCGACCGCACATACTCGGCCACCTCGGTGTCCTCGGCCGCGAGCTGATCCACGCCCACCTGCCACGCCCGCGCGTCCTCCGCGAGCTCGCCCATCGGCACGTTCACGTCGAGGAAGTCCTCCAGCCGCCGCAACAGCGCCAGCGTGGCCTTCGGCGACG
This sequence comes from Embleya australiensis, assembly GCF_051903075.1. Lineage (NCBI taxonomy): Bacteria > Bacillati > Actinomycetota > Actinomycetes > Kitasatosporales > Streptomycetaceae > Embleya > Embleya australiensis. Next base: position 835,671 of record NZ_CP182422.1, on the reverse strand, counting down.
GCGGCTGCGCCACATAGTGCGGAACCGAGGCCCAAAACGTCAGCGCCGGCATGCCCGCGTGCGCGCACGCCTCCTGGAACACGCCCACGATCCCGGTCGGCCCCTCGTACCGCGACTGCTCCAGCCCCACATTGCGCGCCACCACCGGGTCGGAGGTCGTCCCGTTGACCGGGACGGGCCGCGAGTGCGGCGCGTCGCCCAGCATCGCGCCCAGCACCACCACCGTCTCCACACCCAACTCGTGCGCGAAGCCCAGCAGTTCGTTGCAGAACGAGCGCCAACGCAGGTTCGGCTCTATCCCGTGCACCAGCACCAGGTCACGCCGCGGCTCGGTCAGCCGGACCACCGACAGCCGCGTGGTGGGCCAGGTGATCCGCCGCGTGTCGCCGTCCAGCCATATGGTCGGCCGGTTCACCTGGAAGTCGTAATAGTCCTCGGCGTCGAGCGCCGCGAACACCTCGCCCTTCCAGACCCGGTCCAGGTGCTCGATCGCGGCGGAAGCGGCGTCGCCGGCGTCGTTCCAGCCCTCGAACGCGGCCACCATGACGGGGTCGATCAGCTCGGGCAGGTCGTCGAGCTCGATCACCCAGTGCCTCCTTCCGGCCGGGGCCGGGATCCGTGCGCCGCGGCCGACCGTACGTGGGGACCGCGAGAGCTGTACGGTCCCCACATTACGGGTTGCGGCACCCCCGACCAGACCCGCCGGCGCCGACTTCGCCCACAGTGAAATCCGCGCCCCGCCCACCGACCCGCGCGGCCAACGCACCACAAACGGCCCGGTAAACGTGTGTGACCACACGGTGACCAGTGGGACACGTCACCCGCGAGTCATCGAGCTCCCGACGAGGATCGCATTAAGCTGGCGCTCTGGCCCGAGCCGTCACGACGGCACCGGGCAAGCCGACAGCCGTCGCACCCATCGGAGACGCATTCTCATGACAGCCACCCCGCAGCAGCTTCGCGAAGCACTCGCCACCCGCGTCGTCGTCGCCGATGGAGCGATGGGAACCATGCTCCAGGCCCAGGATCCCAGCCTGGACGATTTCCAGGGCCACGAAGGCTGCAACGAGGTCCTGAACGTCACCCGACCCGACATCGTGCGCAACGTGCACAAGGAATACTTCGACGTCGGCGTGGACTGCGTCGAAACCAACACCTTCGGCGCCAACCTCGGCAACCTGGGCGAGTACGACATCCAGGACCGGATCTACGAACTCGCCGAAGCCGGCGCCCGGATCGCCCGTGAAGTGGCCGACGGCTACACCACGCCCGACCGCCCCCGCTGGGTGCTCGGCTCGATCGGCCCCGGCACCAAGCTGCCCAGCCTCGGCCACGTGCCCTTCGCCACGCTGCGCGACGCGTTCGAGGTCAACGCCGCCGGCCTGATCGACGGCGGCGCGCACGCCCTGCTCATCGAGACCAGCCAGGACCTGCTGCAGACCAAGGCGTCCATCATCGGCGCCCAGCGCGCCCTGAAGAAGGCCGGCGTCGACCTGCCGATCTTCGCCCAGGTCACCGTCGAGACCACCGGCGCCATGCTGATGGGCTCCGAGATCGGCGCCGCGCTCACCGCGCTCGAGCCGCTGGGCATCGACTTCATCGGCCTCAACTGCGCCACCGGCCCGGTCGAGATGAGCGAGCACCTGCGCCACCTCTCCCAGCACGCCGGCATCGGCGTCACCGCGATGCCCAACGCCGGCCTGCCGATCCTGACCAAGGACGGCGCGCACTACCCGCTCAGCCCCGACGAACTGGCCGACGCGCACGACACCTTCACCCGCGACTACGGCCTGGCCCTGGTCGGCGGCTGCTGCGGCACCACCCCCGCGCACCTGAAGGCCGTCGTCGAGCGCGTGCACGGACGCGAGCTGACCCCGCGCAACCCCCGCCACGAGCCCGCCGCCGCCTCGCTCTACCAGTCGGTGCCCTTCCGCCAGGACCTGTCGTACCTGTCCATCGGCGAGCGCACCAACGCCAACGGCTCCAAGGCGTTCCGCGAGGCCATGCTCGAAGGCCGCTACGACGACTGCCTCGACATCGCCCGCGACCAGACCCGCGACGGCGCGCACATGCTCGACCTCAACATCGACTACGTCGGCCGCGACGGCGTCGCCGACATGCGCGAACTCGCCGGCCGCCTCGCCACCGCCTCCACCCTGCCGATCATGCTCGACTCCACCGAGCCCGAGGTGCTCGAAGCGGGCCTGGAACTGCTCGGCGGGCGCGCCGTGGTCAACTCGGTCAACTACGAGGACGGCGACGGCCCCACCTCCCGCTTCCGGCGCATCATGCCGCTGGTCAAGGAGCACGGCGCGGCCGTGGTCGCGCTGACCATCGACGAGGAGGGCCAGGCCCGTACCGCCGAATGGAAGGTCCGCGTCGCCGAGCGGCTGATCACCGCGCTCACGCAGGAGTGGGGGATCAAGGTCTCCGACATCATCATCGACGCGCTCACCTTCCCCATCGGCACCGGCCAGGAGGAGACCCGCCGCGACGGCATCGAGACCATCGAGGCGATCCGCGAGATCAAGCGCCGCCACCCCGAGGTGCAGACCACCCTCGGCCTGTCCAACGTCTCCTTCGGCCTCAACCCGGCCGCGCGCATCGTGCTCAACTCGGTCTTCCTCAACGAGTGCATCGAAGCCGGCCTCGACTCGGCGATCGTGCACGCCAGCAAGATTCTGCCGATGGCGCGCATCCCCGAGGAGCAGCGCGAGGTCGCCCTCGACATGGTCTACGACCGCCGGCGCGAGGACTACGACCCGCTCCAGCGCTTCCTGGAGCTGTTCGAGGGCGTCGACGCCAAGTCCGTACGCGCCACCCGCGCCCAGGAACTGGCCGCACTCCCGCTGAACGAACGCCTGGAGCGGCGGATCATCGACGGCGAACGCGCCGGCCTGGAGGAAGACCTCGACGAGGCGCTGCGCGAACGCAGCGCACTGGTCATCATCAACGACACCCTCCTGGCCGGCATGAAGGTCGTCGGCGAGCTGTTCGGCTCCGGCCAGATGCAGCTGCCGTTCGTGCTCCAGTCCGCCGAGGTGATGAAGTCCGCCGTCGCGCACCTGGAACCGCACATCGAAAAGGTCGAGGGCGAGGACGGCAAGGGCACCATCGTGCTCGCCACCGTCAAGGGCGACGTACACGACATCGGCAAGAACCTCGTCGACATCATCCTGTCCAACAACGGCTACAACGTGGTCAACATCGGCATCAAGCAGCCGGTGTCCGCCATCCTCGAAGCCGCCGAGGAACACCGCGCCGACGTGATCGGGATGTCCGGCCTGCTGGTGAAGTCCACCGTGATCATGAAGGAAAACCTCCAGGAGCTGAACACCCGCGGCCTGGCCGCCGGCTACCCCGTCATCCTCGGCGGCGCCGCCCTCACCCGCGCCTACGTCGAAGAGGACCTGTACGACATCTACGCCGGCGAGGTCCGCTACGCCCGCGACGCCTTCGAGGGCCTGCGCCTGATGGACGCTCTGATGGGCGTCAAGCGCGGCGTGCCCGGCGTGGAGCTGCCCGCGCTGCGCCGGCGCAAGGTCGCCGCCGCCAAGGTGATCGAGACCGAGCCCGAGGAGATGCCCGCCCGCTCCGACGTCGCCGTCGACAACCCCGTGCCCACCCCGCCGTTCTGGGGCGACCGCGTGGTCAAGGGCATCCAGCTGAACGACTACGCGTCCTGGCTGGACGAGCGCGCCACCTTCATGGGCCAGTGGGGCCTCAAGCCCACCCGCGGCGGCGACGGGCCCTCCTACGAGGAACTCGTCGAAACCGAGGGCCGCCCGCGCCTGCGCTACTGGCTCGACCGCATCGTCACCGACAACCTCCTCGACGCGGGCGTGGTCTACGGCTACTTCCCGTGCGTGTCCAAGGGCGACGACCTGATCGTGCTCGACGACTCCGGCAACGAGCGCACCCGCTTCACCTTCCCGCGCCAACGCCGCGACCGGCACCTGTGCCTGGCCGACTTCTTCCGCCCCGAGGAATCCGGCGAGATCGACGTCGTCGGCTTCCAGATCGCCACCATGGGCCCGCGCCTGTCCGGCGCCACCGCCGAGCTGTTCGCGGAGAACTCCTACCGCGACTACCTCGAACTGCACGGACTGTCCGTACAACTCGCCGAAGCCCTCGCCGAATACTGGCACGCGCGCGTGCGCGCCGAACTCGGCTTCGCCGGTGAGGACCCCGCCGACCTCGACGGCATGCTCAAGCTGCACTACCGCGGCGCGCGCTTCTCGCTCGGCTACGGCGCCTGCCCCGACCTCGAGGACCGGGCCAAGATCACCGCACTGCTCGGGCCCGAGCGCATCGGCGTCGAACTGTCCGAGGAGTTCCAACTCCACCCCGAACAGTCCACCGACGCCATCGTGCTCCACCACCCCGAGGCGAACTACTTCAACGCCCGCTGACCCACCCACCCACACCGGTCACGGCCGGGGCACCCACCGCCCCGGCCGCACCGGCGGCCCGAACGAGGCACATGCTCGGCGACGTCCTGCACACCCTCGCCTGCCCGCACTGCGGCGCCGACCTGGCGGGGGAGGACACCGGCCTGCGCTGCGCCGCCGGGCACACCTTCGACATCGCCCGCCAGGGCTACGTCAACCTGCTCACCGGCAACGGCCCCACCGGCACCGCCGACACCGCCGCCATGGTCGCCGCCCGGGTCGACTTCCTCGGCGCCGGCCACTACGACCGCCTCGGCGACGTGCTCGCCGCCGCCTGCGCCGACGCACCCCCCGGCACCCTCGTCGACGTCGGCGCCGGCACCGGACACCACCTCGCGCACGTCCTCGACGCCCTGCCGGACCGCCACGGGCTCGCCCTCGACATCTCCAAATACGCGCTGCGCCGCGCCGCCCGCGCCCACCCCCGCATGGGCGCGGCCGTCTGCGACGCCTGGCGCCCGCTGCCGGTACGCGAGGGCGTCGCCGCCCGCGTACTCAACGTGTTCGCCCCGCGCAACCCACCCGAACTGCACCGCGTCCTGCACCCCGACGGGGCCCTGATCGTCGCCGCCCCCGCCCCCGGACACCTGGGCGAACTCGTCCCCGCCCTCGACCTGCTCCGCGTCGACACGGACAAGCAGGAGCGGATCGACGCCAAACTCGCCCCCTGGTTCACCGTGCGCGACCGGCAAACCCTCACCTACCCCATGACGCTCGACCACGCCGCGATCGCCACCGTGGTCGCGATGGGCCCCAGCGCCTGGCACACCGACCCCGAGCGGCTGCGCACCCGGCTCGCCGCGCTGGCGAACCCGCAGGTCGTGACCGCTTCGATCACTGTTTCCGCATACGACCCCGTTCGGCGGTTGCCCAATCCCTGACGACGCCGCACAATCGAGGACCCGCCGGAGCCAACCGGCGGATCCGACCCCTGGAGAACCCGCGTGAGGAGATTCACCCACCCCATCCACACCACCACGCCGCGAACCGGCGGAGAGGCGGCCACCCGATGACGGCAGCGCTGACGACCACCACCGGAGCCCGCCCGGGCCACGGCCTCCAAGCCGTCCTGTTCGACATGGACGGCACCCTGGTCGACACCGAACGCCACTGGTTCGCCACCGAGACCGCGGTGATGGCCGACCTCGGCTTCACCCTCACCGCGCAACACGCCGAGCAACTCCTCGGCAGCCCCATGGAGCGCGCGGTCGCCTACCTGCTCTCGGTCTCCGGCCTGGACGTGCCCCCCGCCGAACTGGAGCACCGGATCAACGCCGACATGGTGCGCCGCCTGCGCGACGGCGTCGACCTGCGCCCCGGCGCCAAACGGCTGCTCGCCGAGGTCGACGACGCGGGCGTACCGTGCGCGCTCGTCACCGCCTCCCAGCGGGTGATCGTGGACGCCGTCCTGCCCTCGATCGGCGCCCACCACTTCCGCCTCACCCTCGCCGGCGACGAGATCGCGCGCACCAAGCCGCACCCCGACCCGTACCTGACCGCGGCCCGCCGGCTCGACGCCGAACCCTGGGCCTGCGTGGTCGTCGAGGACTCGCCCACCGGGATCGCCGCCGGCGAGGCCGCCGGGTGCGCCGTGCTGGCCGTGCCGAGCATGACGCCCATCCCGCCCGCGCCCACGCGCACCGTGGTCGACTCCCTCGAAGAGGTCGACCTCGCGTACCTGCGCGACCTGGCCCGGGCCCGCGTCGCGCGCTGACCGGCGGCGGCGCCGCACCCGCGGCCGCCACACCCGCAAACAGGTGGGAGCGGGCGGCCCCGAAGGCCCGCCCGCTCCCACATCCCCGTGTTTCCCCCGTACTGCCTTGCCCGTTCCCCGCGGTTCCCCCGAACCGCGGTTCCCGTACTCCCCGGATTCGTTCCCCGCGATTCCCCCGAATCGCGGTTCCCGGGTCCCCCGTGTCCCCCGAATCGGAGCCCCCGTGCTCCGACCCGCAGTTCCCCGTCGGTCCTGTCGACCTCCCGGCGGCGGTTTCCCCCGTCCCCGTGACCGCCGAGAGGTCTCCCGGTCGTGCTCCGCCCGATCCCCGAAGGAATCGGACCCCCGTAGTACTACCCCCGTAGTACTGCCCGTGGTTCCCGTTGCCGGGTTCCCCGTGTGATGTCCAGTGTTCGCGATCGGAAAGGGCAGGGCTTCAGGGAAGTCCCTCGCGTTGTCCCGCACTCCCTCGCCCGCCCCGCCACACCGTTGAGTACGGCCCGCGACTCCGCCCCTGGGAGGAGATCGCCCCACCGCTCCTCCCAGGGGACGAGACCGAGGCCCCAGGGGGTCAAAACCCCCGGCCGGGGGCCCTACCGTAAGAGACGTGCGCGCCGTGACCCCCGACCCGGACACCCCCGCCGGGACCTCAGACCGACCCGCCCCGAGCGATCTCGCGCCCCGGGTCGTGCGACCACGCGCCGGCCTCGCCGACATCGTCCACGAACTCGGCCGCGACGCGCAGCAACCCTGGCCGCGCCCCACCGTGCTCGACCTGGCCCTGGTCGTCCTGCTGTCGGTCTTCGCCGTCGGCGGCCTGTACTTTCGCGAACTCGGCCTGCGCGACGTGCGCGACCCCGACGTGTGGGGCGTACTGCTCGCCCTGCTGACCGCCGTGCCGCTGCTGTGGCGCGGCGCGCACTCGCTGCGCGTGCTCGTCGCCGTCAGCGCCGCCGGACTGCTCCTCGCCGGCGCCCACTACGAGTCCGCGGGCGCCGGCATCGGCCAGATCGTCGCCCTGTACGCCGTCGCCGTCGGCCGCTCCCGCGTGCCCGCCGCCATCGCGCTCGGCTTCACCGAGAGCGCCACCGTCGTCTGGCTCGCGCTCCGCGACAGCGACATCGTCTTCCTCGACGTGGTGGCCAACCTCGCCGCGATCTTCGCCGTCTGGGCCTTCGCCCGCAGCGTCGGCTTCCGCCGCGCCTACACCGCCGAACTCGAGGCCCGCGCCGACCGCCTGGAACGCACCCGCGAAGCCGACACCCGCGCCGCGATCGCCGAGGAACGCGGCCGCATCGCCCGCGAACTGCACGACGTCGTCGCCCACCACGTGTCGGTGATGACCGTGCAGGCCTCCGCCGCGCAACGCATGGTCGCGCGCAACCCCGACCGGGCCAAGGAGGCGATGGCCGCCGTCGAACAGACCGGCCGCGGCGCCCTCGTCGAGATGCGCCGCCTCGTCGGCATCCTGCGCGACACCACCGACGCCGTCGGCGGCCCCAACGAGGGACACAACGCCCCCCAACCCGGCCTGGACCAACTCGACACCCTCGTCACCCAGGTCCGCGAAGCCGGCCTGCCCGTCGAACTGTCCCTGGAGGGCGCCCCCTGCGCCCTGCCGCCCGGCATCGACCTCGCCGCCTACCGGATCGTCCAGGAAGCCCTCACGAACACGCTCAAGCACGCCGGCCCCGCCGAGGCCCGGGTGCTGCTGCGCTACAGCCGCACCGAACTCCTGGTCCGCGTCGCCGACGACGGCCGCGGCGGCAGCACCGCGCCCACCGGCGAACGCACCGGACACGGCCTGCTCGGCATGCGTGAGAGGGTCTCCCTCTACGGTGGACGCCTGTACGCGGGACCCCGCGCCCAGGACGGCTTCGAAGTCCTGGCCCGCATCCCCCTGGCCGCCACGAACCCCACCGACACCGCCGGCCCGCCGGACGGTGTCGCCCCCGACCGACTGGAGCAGACCCGCCCATGACGATCCGCGTCATCCTGGTCGACGATCAGCCGCTGCTGCGCACCGGCTTCCGGATGATCCTGGAGGCCGAGCCCGACATCGCCGTCGTCGGCGAGGCCGCCGACGGCGAACAGGCCGTCGAACAGGTCCGCGCCCTACAGCCCGACGTGGTGCTGATGGACATCCGCATGCCCCGGATGGACGGCGTCGAGGCCACCCGCCGGATCGCCGGATCGGGCCGCGACGGGGAAAACGCCGCCCGCGTCCTCGTGCTCACCACGTTCGACCTCGACGAATACGTCGTCGAGGCGCTGCGCGCGGGCGCCAGCGGCTTCCTGCTCAAGGACGTGCCCGCCGACGACCTCGTCGCCGCCATCCGGGTCATCGCCGAGGGCGAGGCGCTGCTCGCGCCCAGCATCACCCGGCGCCTGCTCGACATGTACGCCGCCCGGCTGCCCTCCGCCGAGGACCCCACCCCCGACACGCTCGCGATGCTCACCGAGCGCGAGGTCGAGGTGCTGCGCCTGGTCGCGCGCGGGATGTCCAACGCGGAGATCGCCGCCGAGCTGTACGTCAGCGAGACCACCGTCAAGACGCACGTCGGCCACGTGCTGACCAAACTCGGCCTGCGCGACCGGGTTCAGGCCGCCGTCTACGCCTACGAGAGCGGCCTGGTGCGCCCCGGCGCCATCTGAGCCTGCCGAACCGCGCCCGACGGGCCCGCTACGGGGCCGGCACCACCGGCAGCGGATACACCGGGGGTGTGCCACCGAACTCGGGGCACACCTCCCGGTGGTCGCACCACCCGCACAACTTCGACTTCCGCGGCAGCCACTCGCCCGTGCGCGTGGCCAGGTCGATCGCCTCCCACAGCGCGCGCAGCTTGCGCTCGACCGCGAGCAGCTCGCCCTCGTCCGGGTCGTAGGTGATCACGTCGCCGCTGCCCAGATACACCAGCTGCAACCGGCGCGGCACCCGGCCGTGCTGACGCCACAACACCAGGGCGTAGAACTTCATCTGGAACAGCGGCTTGTCCTGGAACATCGGCGACGGTGCCTTGCCCGTCTTGTAGTCCACCACCCGCAGATCGCCCGCCGGCGCCACATCCAGCCGGTCCACCACCCCGCGCAACACCAGGCCGTCCTCCAGCGTGGTCTGCACGTAGAGCTCGCGCCGGGCGGGCTCCAGGCGGTTCGGATCCTCCAGCGTGAAGTAGCGCTCCACCAGCTTGTCGGCGTCGGCCAGCCACGCACCCAGACCCGCGACGTCCTCGCCGAACAACTCGGCCAGCTCCGGCCGCTCGGCCAACAACGCGTCCCACGCCGGCCGCACCATCGCCACCGCCCGCTCGGGCGTGCGCTGCCCGCTCGGCAGGTCGAACAGCCGCTCCAGGACGGTGTGCACCACCGTGCCGCGCGTGGCCGCCGCGCTCGGCTTCTCCGGCAGTTTGTCGATCACCCGCAGCCGATACAGCAGCGGGCACTGCATGAAGTCGGCCGCCCGCGACGGCGACAGCGACACCGGCGGCCGCGACTCCCGCGCACCGGCCTGGGCGGGTACCGCGACACTCGGCGCGGCGGCGGGATCGACATCGGCCGACGCGACGCCGGCGGCTTCGGAGGAGCTGGCACTCATGCCGCACACCCTATGCGCGCACGGCGACACCCTGTGCGCCCGCGCGGATCGAAGGCCCTGTCCATCGCGACTACCAGTCAGTAGAGTCCGGCTCCGCGAGGCGCGATACCGGCCCGCGAGTCCCACGCACGCCCTCCCCGTCCCCCACCCCTCGTCACGACGGAGGCCCCATGCGCGTCCCCACCCGCACCCGACTGCTCGGCGCCGCCACACTCGCCGGCGGCCTGCTCCTGGCCGGCCTGCCCGGCCCCGCGTACGCGCAGGGCGGGCAGCACGGCCGCGGACCCGACAAGATCACCGTCGGCGACCGCACCTTCATCGCCGACGAGCACGGGCGGGCCACCCAGTGGCGCGGCTTCAACATCGGCGACAAGGCGCACCGCGGCGCGCAGGCGTTCAAGGACGTCACCGAGAACCAGTTCCGCGAACTGTCCTCGCGCGGCTTCAACCTCGCCCGGGTGCTGTTCTTCTGGGACGACCTGGAACCGCGCCCGGGCCGCTACGACCGCGACTACCTCGCCCGCGTCGGCCGCATCCTCGACTGGGCCGAGAAGTACCACGTCAAGGTGATCCTCGACGCGCACCAGGACGTCTACGGGCCCTACTTCTCCGACCACCGCGGCAACCCCGAGTGGACCACCCGCGACGAGGGCCTGCCGTACGAGCCGGTACCCGGCGACTGGTTCGCCGAGTACTACACGCCCGGCGTCCAGGCCGCGTTCGACCACCTGTACGAGGACCGCGACCTGCGGCGCGCGCAGGCGGCCATGTGGACCAGGGTCGCCGCCACGTTCGGCCGGCACCCCGCGGTGCTCGGCTACGACCTGATGAACGAGCCGATGGGCCGCTTTCGCGACGGCGAGGACATCCCCGCCGCCGCCGCCCGGCTCGAATCGACCCAGATCACCGACACGTGGAACCGGCTCACCGACGCCATCCGCCTCGTCGACCGCCGCAACTGGATCTTCGTCGAACCCACCCCGATCGTCGGCCTCGGCGTACCCACCGCGCTCGGCCCGATCAGCGACGACAAGGTCGCCTACGCCCCGCACTTCTACGAGACCGCCATGGAGACCGGCGCCGACTACGACCCGGCCGGCGGCTTCATCGAGAACTACGAGGCCGCGATCACCGCCTACCCCAAGGCGAACAAACTCCCGCTGATCGTGGGGGAGTGGGGCCCGCCCGACCAGTCGCTGCCCAACATCCCGCTGTTCTACCGGCGCATGACCGCCGCCATGGACCGCTTCGGCACCGGCTGGGCCGGCTGGCAATGGTGCAACGGCGGCGGCTACTGCACCTTCGACGCCGACGGCCGCATGAAGCCCAACAACAAACTCCTGATCCAGCCCTACGCCCGCGCCGTGGCCGGAAACCCGGAGTCGTACACCTACGACATCGACACCCGCACCTACACCCTGACCTTCACCACCCGCCGGGGCGCCGATGCCCCCACGGAGATCACCCTCCCAAAGGACGTATACGCCGAACCCCCGACGATCCGCGTCACCGGGCCGGGACGGTCCCGGGTGGATACCCATGGCACCGTCGCCCGCGTCGACACCTCGACGGCGGGGCGGTACACGGTGACGGTCACGCCCGGGCGCTGAGCCGCGGCAGACAGGGTGCGGGGGCGGCGCGGGGTGGGTCGTGGCGCATGCAGCGGACCGCACGTCCGCTACGCGGCCGAGGGACAGCCCAATCAGCCCCCGCGCCCACTACGCGGCCGGGAACAGCCCAATCAGCCCGGCCGGCGTTTGAGGCCAAAAAGGGTCCGCCATTACCCGTCGCAACCTCGGCGCGCGTCGTAAGCAGCGCCCCCAGCCCGGTTGGGTGCGGCCCGATCAGCCCGGCCGGCGTTTGAGGCCAAAAAGGGTCCGCGATCGCCTGTCGCAACTTTGACCCGTGCCGCGAGCAGCACCCCCGGCCCGGTGGGAACAGCCCGATCAGCCCGGCCGGCGTTTGAGGCCAAAAAGGCCCGCGAACACCCGCCGCAACCTCGACACGCGCCGCAAGCAACAACCCCCAGCCCGGCCGGCGCATGAGGCCAAGCAGCCCGGGCCGGCACCTGAGGCCGAAAGCCCGCACTCAACCCCGCATCATGGCCAAAAACGCATGCTCCACATCCGTCCGAGCCAGCACCCCGTACACCCGCCCATCCGGCTCCACGACCAGATACTCACTCGCGGGAGCGCCCCGCATCGCCACCAACAACTCCTCACCCGCCAAATCCGCCGGCACCCGCATCCCCTCCGCCAGATCCCGCGCCAACGCCCCCACCTCCACCCACGGCCGACGATGCTCCGGCGTCGCCAACACCGCCGCCTCCCGCACCAGCGCGACCGGATCCCCGCCCCCGTCCACCACGACCAGCCCCCGCGCCCCCTCCTCGTGCGCCCGCCGCAGCGCCTCCGCCAACGGCACGCTCGCCGCCACCGGAATCGCCCGCCGCGTCAGCACCCGCACCCGCAACTGCGGCAACCGCTCGCGCAACCGCTCCGCCCGCAACGACTGGACCGCCCCCGCCCACATGAAACCGGCCACCAACGCGCCGAAGATCATCGTGTACGTGCGCTCGCCCGCATCCGCCCCCAACGACCACGCCACCGCGGCCACCAACACCACCACCGCCAGCACCCGACCGGCCCACGACGCCGCGATCGTGCCCGCCAACGGCCGCCCGCTGACCCGCCACACCACCGCCCGCAACATCCGGCCACCGTCCAACGGCAACCCCGGCAGCAGATTGAACGCCGCCACCAGCAGATTGGACACCGCCAACAACGCGATCATCCGCCCCGGCAACGTATCCACGTGCAACGCCAGGCCGATCAGCCAAAACCCGCCACCCAGCACCAACGACAACACCGGACCCGCCGCCGACACCAGGAACTCGTGCCGCGCCGTCTCCGGCTTGTCGATCTCCGACACCCCGCCCAGGAACTGGATGGTGATCCGCCGCACCGGCAGACCCAGCCGCAGCGCCGTCACCGCGTGCGCCAACTCGTGCACCAGCACCGACACGTACAACAACACCGCGAAGCCGAACGACAACACGAACCGCCACGGCCCCAGGTCCGGGAACAGACTCTCGAACGTCGGCGCGAACAACACGGTGATCACCGCCGCGATCACGAACCATGTCGGCGCCACATAGACCGGCACCCCGAACGGGCGCCCCATGAGCAGGCCACGCCTCGGCTCCCGGCGCGGAGCCTCGTCCTGCCGCACCCGGCGTCCCTGCGGCCTGCTCGAATCAGTCACGGTCAAGATGCTATGCAACCGAGCCCCGGTTCGACCCCCATGGGCCCCGGACCCACGCGTCGGAGCGTCGCCGCCGACCGACTAGGCTGACCCCCATGTCCGAACCGACCGGTACCGCGCGCAGGCGCGGACCCTTCCAGGTCGGGGACCAGGTTCAGCTGACCGATCCCAAGGGCCGCCACCACACCTTCACCCTCGAAGCGGGCAAGGCGTTCCACACCCACAAGGGCTCGTTTCAACACGACGCGCTGATCGGCGCCCCCGAAGGAACCGTCGTACGGTCCACCGGGAACACCGACTACCTCGCGCTGCGACCTCTGCTCCCCGACTTCGTCCTGTCCATGCCCCGCGGCGCCGCGGTGATCTACCCCAAGGACGCCGGCCAGATCCTCGCGATGGCCGACATCTTCGCCGGCGCCCGCGTCGTCGAGGCCGGCGTCGGCTCCGGAGCGCTGAGCACCTTCCTGCTCCGCGCCATCGGCGACAGCGGGCAGCTCGCCTCCTACGAACGCCGACAGGACTTCGCGGACATCGCCCGCAAGAACGTCGAACGCTACTTCGGCGCCCCCCACCCCGCGTGGAAGCTGACCGTCGGCGATCTCCAGGACAACCTCGTCGAAACCGGCGTCGACCGCGTCATCCTCGACATGCTCGCGCCCTGGGAATGCCTCGACGCGGTCTACAAGGCGCTCGCCCCCGGCGGCCTGGTGTGCTGCTACGTGGCCACCACCACGCAGCTCTCGCGCACCGTGGAGACCATGCGGGTGATGAACTGCTTCACCGAACCGCAGCCGTTCGAGTCGATGGTGCGCTCCTGGCACGTCGAGGGTCTCGCGGTGCGCCCCGACCACCGGATGATCGGACACACCGGCTTCCTGGTCACCGCCCGCCGGCTGGCCGACGGGGTGGAACCGCCGCTGCGCCGGCGCCGCCCGTCCAAGGGCTCCTACGGCGACGACTACGCCGGCCCCGGCGCGGAGGCGGGCGACGCGGCGGCGTCCTGACCCACCGTCAGCGATGCGTCGAACCGCCGGTAATGGTTGAGACAAGGCGGGCCGGAACCCCTGTACCGGGGCCCGGCCCGCCGCCTATCGTCATCCACCGTGGCGGACGATCACTCTGAGAACCGGCCCGTGCGCGGCGACAGTCCCCGCGGGCTCGCGACCACCGACGGACCACCCGAGACCACGGTCCCCCCGCACCGCGAGATACCCGACGTACGCAACGGCATCGCCTTTGCCGCTGCCGGCATCGTGTTCCTGTTCATCGTCATGACCGGCCTGGTCATCTGGGCCGCCGCATCCCTCGACGGCGGCATACCCGGCGTCACCGCACCGGCCCGAGGCCGCCCCAACCAACAGGACCCCCCGGCCGCGCCGCGCACCCTCGAACCCACCCACGCCGGCGGCACCACCACCGAGCAGGGGCGAAAACCGGCCGGCCCACCCACCGAGACCGTGCAGGCCGCACCGCTCGCGGGCAGCCGCCGACCCGCCGGCGGCCCCGGCGCCGCCGAACTCGCCGGGCTCGCCCTCCCACTCGACTGCCCCGGCGTCGGCACCCGCGTCCACAGCGTGCTCACCGACCCCGACGGGCCCACCGTGGTCCGCGTCACCTGCGCCGCCGGCTCCGGCAGCCCGCCCACCGCGCTGCTCGCCTACGCCTGGGACGCCGGCGCGCCGCGCCTGGTGGCCACCCTCCTCGGCACCGACGAGGGCCTGCTGGTCGACGACCTCACCCGCACCGGCGACACGATCACCGCACATGCGCAGGGCTGGTCCACGCCCGGCATTCCGCGCTGCTGCCCCGACACGAGCACGACACTGCGCTGGCGACTGACTCCACTCGGTGCCCAACGGATCTGACGCGTCGCCAGACACGAGACCACAAAGCGGAATTCAGGAGGCTTCCGGCCCGAATACCTCGACTCCGTCGGAAACGCGACGCATATGGATGCATTCCCCCGGACACTTGCGTGTGGCGTCGATCACGTCCACGAGCAGCGGCGCGGGCACCGGAACCACCGCGCCCGGCTCGGTGCGCAGCTCGTCGTCCGCGCCCTTGACGTACGCCAGCCCGTCGATGTCCAGCTCGAAGACCTCCCGCGCGTACTGGACGCAGATGCCGTCCCCGGTGCAGAGATCCTGATCGATCCAGACCTCGAGGGGTTCGTTTTCCGCGGACATGCGGCCTCTCTCTTCACCGATTCGTACCGACACGCGACCAACAGACCCTACTCGCGCCTGCTTCCCGACGCGGTCGGGTGGGTATCTGATCCTCACAAGCGTGGGGGCAATCGCACGGGTGAAGATCGGACACGCCCGGACAGTCTTGCTGATCAAGGGGTTTCAACCCCTCCTGCCATAGGTAGGGTCGGAGACGTCGCAGCTCCCAGGAGGAGGTGAGGGCCGTGGCAGTCCACGACGACGACATGAACCGTGGTGGGAGGCCGGCTCGGGGTACGGACGACCTCGTAAGCCAGGTTTCTTTTCTAGAGCAGGAAGTCGCCGTCCTGCGTCGCAAGCTCGCCGACTCACCGCGCCAGAGCCGTTTGCTCGAGGAGCGGGTCGTCGATCTTCAGACGTCCTTGGCCGGCATGACCACACAAAACGAGCGACTGGTCGCGACCTTGCGAGAGGCCCGCGATCAGATCGTGGCCCTCAAGGAGGAAGTGGACAGACTCGCCCAACCCCCCTCGGGGTTCGGCGTGTTCCTACAGGCCAACGAGGACGGCACGGCCGACATCTTCACCGGCGGGCGCAAGCTGCGCGTGAACGTCAGCCCCAACATCGAGCCCGACGAACTCCGGCGTGGCCAAGAGGTCATGCTCAACGAGGCCATGAACGTCGTCGACGCCATGGAGTACGAGCTGATCGGCGACGTCGTGATGCTCAAGGAACTCCTCGAGGACGGCGAACGCGCCCTGGTCATCGGGCACACCGACGAGGAGCGCGTGGTGCGCCTCGCCGAGCCGCTGCTCGACGCCCCGCTGCGCGCGGGCGACTCGCTCCTGCTCGACTCCCGCTCGGGATACGTGTACGAACGGGTGCCCAAGAGCGAGGTCGAGGAACTGGTCCTCGAAGAGGTCCCGGACATCGACTACACCAAGATCGGCGGTCTGCGGAACCAGATCGAGATGATCCGCGACGCGGTGGAACTGCCCTACCTCCACCCCGACCTGTTCAAGGAACACGAGCTGCGCCCGCCCAAGGGCATCCTGCTCTACGGTCCGCCCGGCTGCGGCAAGACGCTGATCGCCAAGGCCGTGGCCAACTCCCTCGCGAAGAAGGTCGCCGAGGCCCAGGGCAACGAACAGGGCAAGAGCTACTTCCTCAACATCAAGGGCCCCGAACTCCTCAACAAGTACGTCGGCGAGACCGAGCGGCACATCCGCCTGGTCTTCCAGCGGGCCCGCGAGAAGGCCAGCGAGGGCACCCCCGTCATCGTCTTCTTCGACGAGATGGACTCGCTCTTCCGCACCCGCGGCTCGGGCGTCAGCTCGGACGTGGAGAACACCATCGTCCCCCAGCTGCTGTCCGAGATCGACGGCGTGGAGGGCCTGGAGAACGTCATCGTCATCGGCGCCTCCAACCGCGAGGACATGATCGACCCGGCCATCCTGCGCCCGGGCCGACTCGACGTGAAGATCAAGATCGAACGTCCGGACGCCGAGGCGGCCAAGGACATCTTCGCGAAGTACCTCAAGGTCTCGCTGCCGCTGCACGACGACGACCTGGCCGAACACGACGGCAACCGCGACTCCACGGTCACCGGGATGATCCAGGTCGCGGTGGAGCGGATGTACTCGGAGAACGAGGAGAACCGCTTCCTGGAGGTCACCTACGCCAACGGTGACAAGGAGACCCTGTACTTCAAGGACTTCAACTCCGGCGCGATGATCGAGAACATCGTGGGCCGCGCGAAGAAGATGGCGATCAAGGACTTCCTGGAGCACCGCCAAAAGGGCATCCGGGTGGCCCACCTGCTCGCCGCGTGCGTCGACGAGTTCAAGGAGAACGAGGACCTGCCCAACACCACCAACCCCGACGACTGGGCCCGGATCTCCGGCAAGAAGGGCGAGCGGATCGTCTACATCCGCACCCTGGTCTCGGGCAAGCAGGGCGACGAGGCCGGGCGCTCCATCGACACGGTGGCCAACACCGGTCAGTACCTCTGATCCCCATCGAGCATCGATTGACCACCGCCGCCGCGACCCGTGTTCCGGTCGAACACGGGTCGCGGCGCCGTGCCGGCACGACACTTCCGCACAGGGCAATAGTTCCGGCCGTATCCCCAAGGCAATCCAACGGCAATAGGCTCGGCAGCATGACCAGGGTGTACCCCGACCACGGAGAGTGTGGAACGGGTACCGGCCGGGTGAGGGACGAGGGGGTCGCATGACCGTCCGGCGTGTGATGGGCATCGAAACCGAGTACGGAATCTCCGTACCCGGACATCCGAACGCCAACGCGATGTTGACGTCTTCCCAGATCGTGAACGCGTACGCCGCAGCGATGCAGCGGGCCCGCCGGGCCCGCTGGGACTTCGAGGAGGAGAATCCGCTGCGCGACGCGCGCGGGTTCGACTTGGCGCGCGAGCTGGCCGACTCGAGCCAGCTGACCGACGAGGACGTTGGTCTGGCCAACGTGATCCTGACCAACGGCGCTCGGCTCTACGTCGACCACGCCCACCCGGAGTACAGCGCGCCCGAGACCACCAACCCGCGCGACGCGGTGATCTGGGACAAGGCCGGCGAGCGGATCATGGCCGAGGCCGCACGGCGGGCCGGCGAGCTGCCCGGCGGGCAGCAGATCCTGCTCTACAAGAACAACACCGACAACAAGGGCGCGTCCTACGGCACCCATGAGAACTACCTCATGCAGCGCGCCACGCCGTTCGCCGACATCGTCCGGCACCTGACCCCGTTCTTCGTCTCCCGGCAGGTGATCTGCGGCGCGGGCCGGGTGGGCATCGGCCAGGACGGCTCCACGCACGGCTTCCAGATCAGCCAGCGCGCGGACTACTTCGAGGTCGAAGTCGGCCTGGAGACCACACTCAAGCGGCCGATCATCAACACCCGCGACGAACCGCACGCGGACGCGGAGAAGTACCGGCGCCTGCACGTGATCATCGGCGACGCCAACCTGTCCGAGGTGTCCACCTACCTCAAGCTCGGCACCACCGCGCTGGTCCTGTCGATGATCGAGGACCGCTTCCTGGGCAACGACCTGACCGTCGACCAGCCGGTGCGCACGCTGCACGAGGTGTCCCACGACCCGACCCTCAAGCAGCTGATCACGCTGCGCAGCGGCCGGAAGCTGACCGCGATCCAGCTCCAGCTCGAATACCTCGAGCTGGCCCGGAAGTATGTCGAGAACCGGTTCGGCAAGGACGTCGACGCCGACACCACGGACGTGCTCGACCGCTGGGAGTCGGTGCTCGCCCGCCTGGAGACCGATCCGATGTCGCTGGCGCGCGAGCTGGACTGGGTGGCCAAGCTCCAACTCCTGGAGGGCTACCGGCAGCGGGACGCCCTCGACTGGGACGCGCCGAGGCTGCATCTGGTCGACCTCCAGTACGCCGACGTACGGCCCGACAAGGGGCTGTACAACAAGCTGGAGGACCGCTTCGAGCGGATCGCCGGCGAGGCCGAGGTGCAGCGCGCGGTGCATCTGCCGCCGGAGGACACCAGGGCCTACTTCCGCGGCCGGTGTCTGGAGCAGTACGCCGACGAGGTCGCGGCGGCCTCGTGGGACTCGGTGATCTTCGACGTCGCCGGTCACGACTCGCTCCAGCGAGTGCCCACCCTGGAGCCGCTGCGCGGGACGAAGGCCCACGTGAAGGACCTGCTCGACCGCTGCCGCACCGCCGAGGATCTGGTCCGCGCGCTCACGGGTGGGTGACCTCGCCCGTTCGCGGGAACAAAGCGAACGGACGGATAAATCGTGTTCCGGAACACCGGGCATCCGACACTCGTTGGCACTTACACCCCCGATCCTTCGGGATCGGGGGTGTGGATCCTCCGGGGAATGGATAAGCACCGGTTCAAGGAAATGATCTCAAGGTGGGGTGAGTGACATGGCCACTAAGGACAGCGGCGGTCAACAGCGCGCGACAAAGCGCTCGGAAGAGGTCGAGGAGACCACCGCCGAGGCCCAGTCGGACGTGCAGGAACGGCACGAAAAGTTGACGGACGACGTCGACGCGGTATTGGACGAAATTGACGAGGTGCTAGAGGAGAATGCCGAGGAATTTGTGCGCGGGTTTGTGCAGAAAGGTGGGGAATAGCATCAAATGTCCGATTTGAAATCGGGCAAGGAATGCCCTGATTGCAAGGCGTGGAAGCCTGCTCAGGATTTCAGGCGCAGCGCGGGAAATCCTGACGGGCTTTCATGGTATTGCCGTGAGTGTTTCCGCAGGCGGGATGCAGACTCGTACCGTGCCCGACGGGAGCGGGCCGGGTTCAAGGTGCGGCCCAAAATCGACGTGCCGGACGGGCATAAGCGCTGTCCGAAATGCGAAGAGATCAAACCGCATTCCGAATGGCATAAAAGCGCCCGGCAGTGGGATGGTTTGGCGGCGGCTTGTAAAGCCTGTCGCAAAATTGAGGGTCGTGTCGGGCATCTCAAGCGCAAGTACGGCATGACCGAGGCCGATTATCGGGTCATGCTCGCCGACCAAATGGGCGTATGTCCGATCTGTCAGTCGACCAGGCCCGAGCACGTCGATCATGATCACGAAACCGGTAGGGTCCGAGCCGTACTCTGCTTCAACTGCAATGCCGCACTGGGCATGTTCAAGGATCGACCCGACGCGTTGCGCCGGGCCGCAACCTATGTGGAAGGGATCGTGTGGAAGCCAACACTCGTGGCACCGGGCGTCTACCGGCTGCCTTCCTGACCCCCGGGTCGTCCTCGTTCGCCGAATTCCTCGACGCGTATCGGCCCGAGCTGTTGCCCGCGCGTAGGACGCCGCCGCTGCAGCCCGTGACGATCGAGGCGCCGCACGGTACGACGATCGTGACCGCGACGTTCGACGGCGGCGTGGTGATGGCCGGCGACCGGCGGGCCACGATGGGGAACCTGATCGCACAGCGGGACATCGAGAAGGTGTTCCCGGCCGACGAGTACTCGGTCGTGGGCATCGCCGGCACCGCCGGGCTCGCGGTCGAGATGGTCCGGCTGTTCCAGGTCGAACTGGAGCACTACGAGAAGATCGAGGGCACCACGCTCTCGCTGGAGGGCAAGGCCAACCGGCTGTCGCAGATGATCCGCGGCAACCTCGGCATGGCCATGCAGGGCCTCGCGGTGGTTCCGCTGTTCGCCGGCTTCGACGTGGACGGCGGGGTAGGACGGATCTTCAGCTACGACGTCACCGGCGGCCGGTCGGAGGAGCACGGCTTCCACGCGGTCGGTTCGGGCTCGTTGTTCGCCCGAGGCGCGCTGAAGAAGCTCTACCGCTCCGGCCTGGACGCCGACGGCGTCGTGCAGGTGTGCATCCAGGCGCTCTACGACGCGGCCGACGACGACTCCGCCACCGGTGGTCCCGACCTGACCCGACGGATCTACCCGGTGGTCACCCTGGTGACCGAGGACGGTATCCAGCGGCTCTCCTCCGACGAGGTCGGTGCCATCGTCCGGACCGTGGTGAACGCCCGCATGGACGCCCCCGACGGCCCGACCGCCCCGCTGACCTGACGTCGATGTCGACGACCCCACCAGCCGACCCTTCGAGACCGGCTTCGACGAAAAGGACTCCACGGTGACGACGCCCTTCTATGTGTCGCCGCAGCAGGCCATGGCGGACCGGGCCGACTATGCCCGCAAGGGCATCGCCCGGGGCCGCAGCGTGGTCGTGCTGACCTACGCGGACGGCATCCTGTTCGTGGCGGAGAACTACTCTCGCGCCCTGCACAAGATCAGTGAGATCTACGACCGCATCGCGTTCGCCGCGGTGGGCAAGTACAACGAGTTCGAGAACCTGCGGATCGGCGGCGTGCGCTACGCCGACATCCGCGGCTACTCGTACGCGCGCAACGACGTCACCGCCCGCGGCCTGGCGAACGTGTACGCGCAGACGCTGGGCACGATCTTCTCCAGCGGGGGGGAGAAGCCCTACGAGGTGGAGCTGATCGTCGCCGAGGTGGGCGCCGCGCCCGAGGACGACCAGATCTATCGGCTCACCTACGACGGTTCGGTCGCCGACGAGCACAACTACGTGGCGATGGGCGGCAACGTCGAGCAGATCACCGACCAGCTCAAGCGCCGGCACAGCGAGGGGCTGTCGCTGGAGGACGCGCTCAAGGTGGCGGTCGACGCCCTCTCGCGTGACGGTGTCGGCGAGAAGCGCTCCATCACGGCCTCGCAGCTGGAGGTCGCGACGCTGGATCGCACCAGGCCGCAGCAGCGCAAGTTCAAGCGTCTGGTGGGCGGTCAGCTGACCCGTCTGCTCGGCGAGGCCGAGCCGACCGGCGAGGCGGCGGAGGAGGGGGCGGCCGAGGCCGCGCCGGAGACCGCTCCCGAGGCCGGCGAGGAGTAGTTCCGCAGGTTTTTTTGCTCCCGGGCGCCCCGTCCGCCCGGATCCCGTCACAGGGCCCGTACACCGCCTCGGTGTGCGGGCCCTGACGCGTGTGGGCGGCGCCGGCGGGGTCAGGCCGGTGTCGGGGGCGCGGTGGAGCCGCGGATCACCAATTCGCCGGGCAGGACCACGTCGGGGCCCGCGTCGCCGGTGTCGAGCAGGTCGAGCAGTGCGCTCATGCCGCGGGCGCCCAGTTCGACGGCGGGCAGCCGGAAGGTGGTCAGTTCGGGCTCGACCACGCGCGCGTAGCGCATGTCGTCGAAGCCGGTGACGGACAGGTCGTCGGGCACGCGCAGGCCCAGTGTGCGGGCGGCCTTGTAGGCGCCGGCCGCCTGGAGGTCGTCGTCGCACACCAGCACGGTGGGGCGGGCGGGCCCGGAGAGCAGGCTCAGCGCCGCCTCGCGCCCGCCGTCCAGGGTCAGCGGGGCGCACGCCTCGGCGACCACCTCGGCGGGGCCGAGCGCGGAGCGAAAGGCCGCGTCGCGGGCCTCGAACGTCCAGGTCCGCACGGTGGAGCGCAGCCGGGCCGCGCGCCGGTGGCCGAGCCCGACCACGTGCCGCGCGATCGTGCGCATGCCCTCGGCGACGTCGTGGTTGACCGTCGGCAGGCCGTGTCCGGGTTCGCTGTCGAGCATGACCAGGGGCAGGTGGCCGGTACCGGGTCCGGCGGAGCGCAGCACGTCGAGCGGTTCGGCGGCCATCGAGGAGGCGAGCACGCCGTCGATGGCGGCCGGGGAGAAGGCGTTGGGGGCCAGGTCGGCGCCGTCGAGGGTGGGGTAGACGACGACGCCGAAGTCGCGTTCGGCCGCCACCCGGGCGGCGCCGCTGTGCACGGCGCCGAAGAACGGCGAGGTGAGCACCGGTACGACGAGCATCACCGTGCGGGTGCGGCCCAGGCGCAGCGACCGCGCCGAGGTGTTGGGCCGGTAGTCGAGGGCCGCGGCCGCGTCGCGCACGGTCTCGACGGTGGCGGGGGAGACCCGGCCGCGCCATTTGCCGGCGAGGACGAGGGACACGGTGGACTGCGACACGCCGGCGTTTCGGGCGACGTCCTTGCTGGTCGGGCGACCGGCGGGGGGCGGGGGCGACGGCACGGTGACCTCGGGCGGCGGAGTCGGGGCGGGGTGGCGGGGCGGGTCCAGCCTAGAACGCGCTTGCCATGCGGCCGACCGGGCGGGCACAGTGATACGGGATAGTCATACGTATGACTTCGGGATGAGCGGACGTGCCGGGCGCGGCACGGGAGGGCGGTATCCGCGGATGCGGACCTATCTGGAGCTGCTGCGCGTGCCCTATGCGGGGCGGCTGCTCGGCGGGACGCTGTTCGGGCGACTGCCCAACGGCATGGGTGCGTTGGCGGTGCTGCTGCTGGTGCGCGCGGACGGCGGCGGCTACGGCCTGGCGGGCGCGTTGTCCGCGGTGTACGGGCTGGCCGGTGCGGCGGGGCAGCCGGTGCTCGGGCGGTGGATGGACCGGCGCGGGCAGACCGGGGTGCTGATCGGTTCGGCGACAGTGTCCACGCTGGCCTACGCGGTGTTCGCGCTGGTGGGCGCCCATCCGCTCCCGGTGGCGGTGGCGGCGGTGCTGGTGGCGGGCTTCACCACGCCGCCGCTGGAGGCCGGGTTGCGGGCGTTGTGGCCCTCGGTGCTCACCCCCGAGCGGGTGCAGGCCGCCTACGCGCTGGACGCCGCCGCCCAGGAGGTGCTGTTCACCGTGGGGCCGCTGATCGTGGTGGTCGTGGTCCAGCTGGGCTCGGCGCAGCTGGCCGTGCTGCTGACCGGTTTGGTCGGCGTCGCGGGCACGCTGATCGTGGCCACCTCGCACCCGTCGAGGGTCTGGCGCGGCGAGCCGCATACGCCGCACTGGGCCGGGGCGCTGCGCTCGCCCGGTCTGCGCGTGGTGCTGCCGGCCTTCACGCTGGCCGGGGTCGCGCTGGGCGTGTTGAGCGTGGCCGCGGTGGCGTACGCCGACCGCGAGGGCTCGGACGCGCTGTCGGGGGTGTTCCTGGCGGCGATGTCGTTCGGCGCGCTCCTGGGTGGTCTCGTGCACGGGGTACGGGCCTGGCGTACCCCGCCGGCGCGCCGGTTGTTGTGGTTCATGGGGTGGCTGACGGTGTGTTACCTGCCGCTGATCGTGGTGCCTGGGCCGTGGCTGATGATGCCGCTCGCGGTGTTGTCGGGGGTGTTCCTGGCGCCGGCGATCGCGTGCGTGTTCACGCTGATCGACGAGTTGGCGCCGCGCGGCACGGTGACGGAGGCGTTCGCGTGGCTGGTGGCCGCGATGGGCGCGGGCGCGGCGCTGGGCATGGCGCTGGCCGGCTGGGCCGGCGAAGTGGCCGGCGCGCGGGGTGCGTTCGCGGTCGCGGGGGTCGGCGCGGGGCTCGGATTGCTGGTATTGCTGGCCGGTCGGGGCCGGCTGATCCCAAACGTGATCCAGCTTGTGAAAACCACCGACGCGGAGTTGTCCCGGAACGGCTCGTCGTCGGCGTAATGTTGCAGCATGGACCGCCGCATCTTCGGGCTGGAGAACGAGTACGGCGTCACCTGTACGTTCCGGGGGCAGCGCAGGCTCTCCCCGGACGAGGTGGCGCGGTACCTCTTCCGCCGAGTCGTTTCGTGGGGCCGAAGCAGCAATGTCTTCCTACGCAATGGGGCCCGGCTGTATCTGGACGTGGGCAGCCACCCCGAATACGCGACGCCCGAGTGCGACTCGGTGCCGGAACTTGTCGTGCACGACAAGGCCGGTGAGCGCATTCTCGAGGGTCTTCTCGTCGACGCCGAACGGCGGCTGCACGAAGAGGGCATCGCGGGTGACGTGTATCTCTTCAAGAACAACACCGATTCCGCCGGCAACTCCTACGGTTGCCACGAGAACTATTGTGTGGCGCGGCATGGGGAATTCTCCCGGCTCGCCGACGTGCTCATCCCGTTCCTGGTGACCCGTCAGATGTTGTGCGGCGCGGGCAAGGTGCTCCAGACGCCGCGCGGTGCGGTGTACTGCGTGAGTCAGCGCGCCGAACACATTTGGGAGGGCGTCAGTTCCGCCACGACCCGTTCCCGTCCGATAATCAACACGCGCGACGAACCGCATGCCGACGCCGAGCGCTATCGGCGGCTGCATGTGATCGTCGGCGACTCCAACATGGCCGAGCCCACCACGCTGCTCAAGGTCGGCTCGACCGACCTGGTGTTGCGGATGATCGAGGCCGGGATCGTCATGCGCGATCTGACCCTGGAGAACCCGATCCGGGCGATCCGCGAGGTCAGCCACGACATGACCGGCTCGCGCAAGGTGCGGCTGGCCAACGGCCGCGAGGCCAGCGCGTTGGACATCCAGCGCGAATACCTGACCAAGGCGCAGGAGTTCGCCGATCGCCGGGGCATCCGCACCGGCACGGTCGAGAAGGTGCTCGATCTGTGGGAGCGCACCCTCGAGGCGATCGACTCCGGCAATCTCGATCTGGTCGGGCGCGAGATCGACTGGGTGATCAAGTATCAGCTGATCGAGCGTTACCGGGCCAAGCACAATCTGCCCATGTCCTCGCCGCGGGTGGCGCAGATAGACCTCGCCTACCACGACATCCACCGGCGCCGAGGGCTCTACTACCTGATGGAGCGACGCGGACAGGTCGACCGGATCGGCAACGACCTGAAGATCTTCGAGGCGAAATCGCTGCCGCCGCAGACCACTCGGGCGCGGCTGCGCGGCGAGTTCATCAAGAAGGCCCAGGAGCAGCGGCGCGACTTCACCGTCGACTGGGTGCACCTCAAGCTCAACGACCAGGCGCAGCGCACCGTGCTGTGCAAGGACCCCTTCCGGTCGGTGGACGACCGTGTGGAGAAGTTGATCGCCAGCATGTGAGCCGGGCGTCTCGACCCGCGCCGGCCGGCATGTGAGACGAGGCCGCCGCCCACCCCCTCCCGCGTCGGGAGTCGGGTGGGCGGCCGGCATGCTTGATCGATGGTCGATACACCTGCATGGGACATCGCTCCGCCCGTCTTCGAGCTCGACGGGGTGGACGTGTGGGCGCACGGGCCCGCCGGGCGCACCGACATGCTCGTCGGCGTGGACTGGACGGTCCGCGAGGGCGAGCGCTGGGCGCTGCTGGGGCACAACGGCGCGGGCAAGAGCACGATCCTGGCGTTGGCGGGCGCGTTGCGTTTTCCGGGCAACGGCGCGGTGACGGTGCTGGGCAAGCGGCTCGGCAAGGTCGACGTGCGCGAGGTCCGGGCGCAGGTGGGCGCGGTCAACGCGGCGCTGCGGGTGCCCGAATACCTGACGGTGACCGACTATGTGCTCACCGGCGCGAGCGGCACGGTGCAGCCGCTGTACGGCAAGTACGGGCCGGCCGAACACGCCCGGGCGGCGGAGTTGATCGCGCTGCTCGGCCTGGAGCGGTTGGCGCGGCGCGAGATCGCGGTGTGTTCGCAGGGCGAGCGCGGCCGGGCCCGGATCGCCCGGGCGTTGATGCCCGATCCGAGGCTGCTGCTGCTGGACGAGCCGGCGAACGCGCTGGATCTGCCCAGCCGTGAGGAGCTGCTCGAGGCGATCGACTCGCTGACGCGCGAATATCCGCGGTTGACCCTGGTGATCGTGACGCACCACCTGGAGGAGTTGCCCACCGCGGTGTCCCACGCGCTGTTGCTGCGGCGCGGCGCGACGGTGGCCGCGGGGCCGGTGCGCGAGGTGATGACCGACGCCAACCTCAGCGAGTGTTTCGGGATTCCGCTGACGGTGCGCGCCGAGGACGGGCGCTGGGCGGCGCGGCTGCGCCGGCCGGGTCGTGAAGTGGCCTGAACGCGATTGTCGTCTTCACGTCGCCCTCACATCGGGACCCCATAGAGTGTCCCGGTCCTTGTCCATCTCAGCAGAGGAACATCGTGCGCCGTCTCGCTGCGCTCCTTCTGGTCCCCGCACTGGCCTTCACCGCGGTCGCGTGTGGCGATGACGACGGAGGAAAAACCGTTACACCCATCGTGACCGGTGCCTTCGGGCAGAAGCCGGACATCAAGATCCCCAAGGGGAAGTCCGGCGACAAGACGACGACCAAGATTCTCATCGAGGGCACCGGCGATGTGATCAAGAAGGACGATTACGTCGTCGCGGACACCGTCGGCAAGAACTGGGACGGCACGGACGCGGGCAACTCGTACGACACCAAGACCCCCGAGGTCTTCCAGGCGGGCAGCGCGGAGCTCCTGAAGGAGATCGGGCAGGGGATAATCGGCAAGAAGGTCGGCACCCGGATGCTCGTGGTGGTCCCGGCCAAGGTCACCCAGGAAAAGCAGGCCGTCGTGCTGATGCTGGACCTGAAGTCGACCAAGACGGTCGACACCAAGGCCGAGGCCAAGGGCGCCGCGGTGACCCCGCCGGCCGGTCTGCCGGTGGCGAAGGTCGAGTCGGGCAAGGCCGCGGAGATCTCCATCCCGCCGGGTACCGCCGCGCCGACCAAGCTGGTCGTGCAGCCGCTGATCGAGGGCACCGGCCCGGTGGTCCAAAAGGGCCAGACGCTGGTGGCGCAGTACACCGGCGCGCTCTTCGACAAGGGCACCAAGTTCGACTCGTCGTGGGACCACGGCGGCGCGACCGCGTTCAAGATCGGTGTCGGCCAGGTCGTGCCCGGGTGGGACGAGGGTCTGGTGGGCCAGAAGGTCGGCAGCCGCCTCCTCCTGGTGCTGCCCGCGGACAAGGGCTACGGCGCCGAGGGCAAGCCGCCGACCATCCCGGCCAACTCGACGCTGGTGTTCGTCGTGGACATCGTCGACGCGCTGGGCGGTACGGCCGCCTGACGGCCGGAGTGGTGGGCGTACCGGGCGGGTCGCCCGGTACGTTGGACGCGCATTCAGTACTCGAACGGATACGGATACCGCTGTGAGCGAGCTTACGAAGCCCGAGATCGACTTCCCCGAGGGCGGGGTGCCCGCCGACCTGGAGATCACCGAGATCTGGGAGGGCGACGGTGCGGAGGCCCGGGCGGGCCAGGACGTCAGCGTGCACTATGTCGGCGTGTCGTTCTCCTCTGGCGAGGAGTTCGACGCGTCCTGGAACCGCAACCGGCCGCTGGACTTCCGGCTCGGGATCGGTCAGGTCATCGAGGGCTGGGACCGCGGCGTGCAGGGGATGAAGGTCGGGGGTCGGCGCAAGCTGGTCATTCCGGCGCACCTGGCGTACGGGGACCGCGGATCGCCGGGGGCGATCGCGCCCGGGGAGACGCTGATCTTCGTGGTGGACCTGTTGAACGTGCGCTAGCCGCACTCGGCGACGGCCCCGGTTCGTGCACACGTTGTGCGGATCGGGGCCGTTTGCGTGCCTGGCCTGCGGGTCCTCATGCGCCGGACGGGCTGGGAGTGGCCTGCCCGTGCTCGACGCGGCTGTTTGCTTTCCTGGCCGGCCTGCCCGCCGGTCCTCAAGCGCCGGATGGGCTGGGGGTGGTCGGTTCGTCCTCGATGTTGCGGTGGCTGGGTTACGTGGGGAGTTGGGTTGCGGCCCAGTGGCCGGCTGTGGCTGCGGCCAGGAAGTAGGCGTGGTCGGCTTTCAGGTCGCGGCCCATCGTGGATAGGCGGGCCGGGCTGGTTTGTAGGGCCTCGTCCAGGCCTGTGGTGGGGTGGGTGTGGATGCGGTGGCGGGCTCGGAGGGGGGTGATGTCGGCTGCCACCTGTGTGGCCAGGGGTTCTGGGAGGACCGGGACGATTACGTCCGCCGGGGCCAGGGCTACTCGGCCGTATGCGGTGAGGCTGTGGTGGGAGACGCCGCGGTGGCGTTCGCGGCCGTCGGCGTCGGAGATGCGCAGCGACGCGACCGGGCGCCCGCCGAGTGTGGCGATCGCGTTGATCGCCTCGCCCGCCGCGACCCCGGAGAAGCCCCACCGGGTGCCGGTGCCCAGGTTGCCCGGGCCCTGCGCGACGATCGCCACGTCGGCGTGTTCGACGTGGCGCGCGGCCAGCAGGCCGGTGTGCAGGGTGACCGCCTCCAGGTCGCCGCCCAGCGCCTGGCCGACGGTGATCGAGGCGGCGAGCCGGCCGTGCGAGCGCAGCGTGTCGACGGTCATCGAGAACCACAGCGGCAGCGTGCCGCCGTCGGTCATCACGTACACCACCCGCGCGTCCGGGCGCGCGGCGCGGATCCCGGCGCAGATCGCGGGCAGCGCCGAGTGCAGGTCGGCGACCACCACCGGCATGCCGTCGAGCGAGTCGGCCGCGCTCAGCGTGGCGTGGTGCGGCGAGTCCTGCTCGTCGACGCCGAGCACCACCGCCTGCATCGGGGTGTAGCGGGCCTTGACCACATGTCCCGGTCCGGGCGGCGGGTCCGCGGGCAGCCGCTCAGGCAGCGCCACCACCAGCGCGTAGCCGCCGGTGCCCAGGCCCATGTCCTGCGCGGTGGTGTTGAGCAGCACCGCGTCGCCGACCTCGGGGGTGCCGGTCAGGTGCGGGTAGGCGATCGCGCGCAACGTGCGGGCGGGATCGGGTTCGGGCACCGCCACCGTCACCTCCACGGCCCCGCGCCAGGCCCGTCGGATCGCCGTCACTTCGCCGCGTCGCCAGGTGATCACGGTCCGAGAGCCTAACGGCGCCGGCCTGCGGCGGGCGAACTCGGGGGGCAGATCGGCGGGCGGGACCAACCCGTGCGCCGAACGCGGTACGGTCGGGGCTGCGCCGTGTGGGAGGGACTGGGATCTGATGGCGATTCCGAAGCAGGAGCGGTTGGTGAGTCTGGTCATGTGCCTGCTCGCCGCCCGTCGCTACGTCACCAAGGAAGAGTTGCGGCAGTCGATCGAGTCGTATCGACTGTGCACGTCCGACGAAGCCTTCGACCGCATGTTCGAGCGGGACAAGGACGACGTACGCGAGCTCGGCTTCATCGTCGAGACCGGTGCCAACGACCCCCTGATCGAGTCGGCCGACGGCTACCGCATCCGTCCCGAGGCGAACACGCTGCCCCCGGTGGAGCTGGACCCGGAGGAGGCCGCCGCGCTCGCCCTGGCCGCCGGCGCCTGGCAGCAGTCCGCGCTGGCCGGCGCCGCCACCGGCGCGCTGTACAAGCTCAAGGCCGCGGGCGTGGAGATCGACTCGGCCCCGCTGACCAGCGTCGAGCCGAGGGTCACCGCCCGTGAGCCGGCATTCGGTCCGCTCCTGGACGCGCTGCGCACCCGCCGGCCGATCCAGTTCGCCTACCGCCGCTCGGGCGCCGCGGAGGTCACCGCGCGGGTGGTCGAGCCGTGGGGGATGAGCTGCTGGCGCGGCCGCTGGTACCTGGTGGGCTTCGCCCGCGACCGGGGCGAGCAGCGGGTGTTCCGGTTGGACCGGATCGCCGACAAGCCCAAGCCGAAGCCGCTGAAGGAGCCGTTCTCGGCCGAGGTGCCTGCGAAGGTGGACGTGCGCGCCCAGGTCGCGCGCTTCGCCGGCGAGGGCGGCGAGGGCATCGCCCGGATCCGGGTGCGCACCGGCGCGGGGTTCCCGCTGCGGGCGCGCGCGAGTGCGGTGCGTCCGGCCGGCGAGGGCTGGGACGAGCTGGAGATGAGTCACGGACACGGGCTGCACCACTGGCTCGCCGAGTTCGGCCCCGACGTGGTCGTGCTGGAGCCGCCCCATCTGCGCGACGCCGTGGTCGCGCAACTGCGCGAGGCCGCCCACGGGGCGACGGGACAGGTGAAGGTCGGATGAGCAACGCGATCGACGACACCCGACGGCTGTTGTCTCTGGTGGCCTACCTGCGTGAGCGCCCGGGCACCCACCTCGACGACGTGGCGCGCGCCTTCGGCCTGCCGGTGACCCAGGTCGAGGCGGACCTGGGCACCCTGCACATGTGCGGCACCAGCTTCATGGCCGACGACCTCCTGGAGCCGCACGTCGACTTCGAGGGCCGGGTCTTCCTGGACAACGCCGACGCCCCGGTGCGCCCGGTGCGCCTGGCCCCGCACGAGGCGTTGGCGCTGCTCGTGGCGCTGCGCGCGCTGGCCGGGCTGTCCGGGCTGCGCGAGCGGGACAAGGTCGCGCTGGGCCGGGTGACCGCCAAGCTGGAGGACGCGGCGGGCGAGGCGGCGCGCGCCGCCGAGGGGGTGACCGTCGAGTTCGAGGGCGACGACGCGGCCCAGGAGTCGGCGTTCGCCACGATGGACCGCGCGGTGAGCGAGAAGCGCCGGTTGCGGCTGCGCTACTACGTGCCGCGCCGGGACGAGATCACCGAGCGCGAGGTGGACCCGATCCGGCTGGTCCTGGTCGACGGACACACCTACCTGGTGGCGTGGTGTCGCCAGGCGGAGGGGCGCCGGTTGTTCCGGCTCGACCGGGTCGCCGAGGCGGTGCTGCTGGACGAGGCGTCCGAGCCGCAGCCGATCGAACCGCTCGATCTGGCCGACGGCTTCGCGCCGACCGCCGCCGACGGCATCGAGGTGGTGCTCGAACTGGGGTCCGGCGGGCGCTGGGTCACCGAGTACTACCGCTACGACAAGGTCGAGGAGTTGGCCGACGGCGGTCTGCGGCTGACCCTGCGTACGCCCGACCCCGCCGGGATCCGGCGGCTGGCGCTGCGCCTGGGCGGACACGGCAGGGTGATCTCCCCGCCGGAGCTGGTCGACGATGTACGACGCACCGCCTCGGCCGCGCTCGCGGCCTACGCGGACTAGACCGAGCGGCCGGGCCCGCGGGCGACTGTCCAAAAACGGCACACGCCCCCGGATCCGGCCCGCCGGCACCTCCCGGTACCACCGACGACAACCTTCCCGACCTTGCGAGGAGGCCCACGGTGTCGACGTTCACGGCGCGCTGCCCGGTATGCGGACGGGTGGAGCTGACGGCGGATCAGCTACGGCTGGTGCTGCGACCGAACAAGTCCTTCTACCTCTTCCGCTGCCCCACCTGCGCGGACTCGGTGCGCCGTCCGGCCGGTGAGCGGATCGTCGAACTGCTCACCGACGGCGGGGTGTCGTCCATGCAGGTGGCACGCTGAGCGGGGCCTTCGCGGGCTGTTAGGGTCGCCGCATGTTGCCGTGGGTCCTGCTCTTCCTCGTGCTCGTGCTCGTCGGACTCGGCGTCCTCGCCTGGTTCGCCGTGCGGTTGTTCGGTGACGTTCGCCGATTGGGCACAACCGTCGCCGACGCCGCCGACCGGTTGTCCCGGGCGGCGGCCGAGCTGGACGCGGCGGGCCGCCCCACGGCGCGAGACGACGTCGTACCGCACCCGCGGTCCGCGTCCGCGCACCGGCATTGATTCGCGCGCGTGACCCCTGGGGGTTACGCCCGGTGCAGTTGTTCGCCACCATTGCGTTGCACGTGCGTCATCCGCACCGGCGTACGATCGAACCCGTAACCCCCCCGGCCCCGGCAATGAGGTACTGACTATGTTTGGCAAGCTCGGTTGGCCCGAGATCATCCTGATCCTGGTTGTGGTCGTGCTGTTGTTCGGCGCCAAGCGTCTGCCGGACACGGCGCGTGCGCTGGGTCGCTCGCTGCGCATCCTCAAGAGCGAGACCAAGGCGATGAAGGAGGACGGGGCGGCAGATGCCCCCGCGTCCGACAAGGGTGCCAAGACCACCGAGGCGCCGCCGCGCACCATCTCGGCCGCTCCGGGCGACGTGAACGAGGCGCGGCCGGTCGGCGAGCCCGACCACAACCGTCGCTGAGTCCGCGCGCCCTCTAGGAGTCGGCCCTCAAGGTGCTTGACAAGGCAGGGCGTGGACGAGAGTCCGGCCCGAAACAAAAGAAGATCAAGGACGCCGAGGGGCGCATGCCCCTGATGGAGCACCTGCGCGAATTGCGCAACCGGCTCGTCAAGGCGCTCCTGGCCATCATCGTCGTGACCATCGTCGCCGCGTTCTTCTACGAGGACATCGGCCGATTCCTGGTCCACCCCGTCTGCGACCTCAAGGACGTCAAGGGCACGGGTGTCACCAAGTGTGGTCAGGGCGTCCTGGTCCAGCAGGGCGTGCTCTCGCCGTTCTCGATGGCCCTGAAGATCTCGCTGGCCACCGGCATCATCGCGGCCTCTCCGATCTGGCTCTACCAGATGTGGGCCTTCCTGGCGCCGGGGCTGCACAAGCACGAGAAGAAGTACTCGCTGGCCTTCGTCGGCGTGGGTGTGCCGCTGTTCCTGGGCGGTGCCTACTTCTCGTACTGGATCCTGCCGCACGCCCTGCAGGTGCTCCTCGACTTCACGCTCGCGGACGCCAGCAACCAGATCCAGCTGGACGACTACCTCAACTTCGTCATCCGCATGGTCGTGGTCTTCGGTATCGCGTGCGAGCTGCCGCTCGTGCTGATCATGCTGAACATCGGCGGGGTCGTCACCGCGCGGCAACTCGCGAACTGGTGGCGCTGGGTGGTGATGGGCATCTTCGTCTTCGGCGCGGTGGCCACCCCCACCACGGACCCGCTGACGATGATCCTGCTGTCCATCCCGATCACGATCCTGTACGGACTCGCGCTGATCGTCGCGTTCTTCAACGACCGGCGGCGCGGCAAACGCCGTGCCCAGGTGTTCGGCGCCGAGCTCGACGACGACGAGGCGTCGGTGCTCGACACCTCCGTCGCCCCGGTGGAGACGCCGAGCCGGGTGGACGAGCGCGAACCGGTGGACAGGGTGGACGACATCACCTGAGTCCGGTGGGCTACTCTCGCGCCTTGTGTCTCGGGAGATCGCAATATTCGTCAACCCCACCGCGGGCCGCGGGCGTAGTCTCAAAGCCGCGTCGATCGCCGCCGACCTGCTGCGCGACCGGGGGCTGACGCCGCACCAGGTGTCCGCTCCCGGCGTCGCGGAGGGCGTCGCCCGGCTGCGTTCGGTGGTCCGCGCGGGCGTGGACGCGGTGGTCGCGGTCGGCGGCGACGGCACGGTAGCGGCGGCGTTGCAGGCGGTCGCCGGCACCCCGACGCCGCTGGGCGTGATACCCATCGGTTCCGGCAACGACTTCGCCCGCGCGTTGGACCTGCCGCTGGGCGACGTGGCCGCGGCGGCCCGCGTGGTGGCGGATCGGCACATCCGCCCCGTGGACCTGGGCCGGGTGGGCGAGCGCTGGTTCGGCACGATCCTGTGCACCGGCTTCGACTCGCGGGTCAACGAGCGGGCCAACCGGATGACCTGGGCGGGCGGGCGCACCCGCTACAACGCCGCGCTGCTGGGTGAACTCGGCGCGCTGAAGGCGATCGACTACGAGCTGGAACTGGACGGCAAGCCGTTCGACGTCGAGGCGACGCTGATAGCGGTCGGCAACGGTCGCTCCTACGGCGGCGGCATGCGGATGTGCCCGGGTGCCGACCTCGCCGACGGGCTGTTCGACATAACGGTGGTGGCCGCCTGCGGGCGGGCCGAGCTGTTGCGGGTGTTCCCCAAGGTCTACGGCGGGCGGCACGTGAGCCACCCGCTGGTCACCGTGCACCGGGCCGCGACCGTGTCGCTGACCGCGCGCGGGCTCAGCGGCTGGGCCGACGGGGAGCGCCTGGGCGCACTGCCGCTGACCGCGGACTGCGTGCCGGCCGCGGTCCGGGCGCTGGTCCCCGCGCCGCCCGGCTGAGCCGGGAGGCGACCCCGCGCGGCGGACCGCTCGGGTGTGCTGCGCACGCTCGTTCGACCAGCCGCGTCGGCAAGATCGAAAAAAGGTGATCACAGCCGTCGGTCCCGGCCGGTAGTCTGCTTGACGAGATGCCTCTCGATCCCGCACGCGGCACGGACCGCGATACCCAGATGTCCCCGGCCGAGCGCTACGCGGCCGCCCGGCGCCGTGCCGCGGACGAACGCACGAGTCTGCACGCGTTCCGCGAGCAGTACCCCTTCGGCCTCGACTCCTTCCAGGTCGAGGCCTGTCGCGCCCTGGAGGCCGGCAAGGGGGTCCTGGTCGCCGCGCCCACCGGTTCGGGCAAGACCGTGGTCGGCGAGTTCGCCGTGCACCTGGCCCTGGAACAGGGCCGCAAGTGCTTCTACACCACGCCGATCAAGGCGCTGTCGAACCAGAAGTTCACCGACTTCCAAAAGCTCTACGGCGCGGCCAACGTGGGCCTGCTCACCGGCGACAACTCGGTCAACTCCGACGCCCCGGTGATCGTGATGACCACCGAGGTCCTGCGCAACATGCTCTACGCGTCCTCGAACGCGCTCGCGGGCCTGGGCTACGTGGTCATGGACGAGGTGCACTACCTCTCCGACCGCTTCCGCGGCGCGGTGTGGGAGGAGGTGATCATCCATCTCCCCGAATCGGTCACCCTGGTCTCGCTCTCGGCGACGGTCAGCAACGCCGAGGAGTTCGGCGACTGGCTGGGCACCGTGCGCGGCGACACCGAGGTCGTGGTCTCCGAGCACCGCCCCGTGCCGCTGTGGCAGCACGTGATCGCGGGCAACCGCACCTACGACCTGTTCACCGACGAGAACCACACCGAGGTCAACCCCGAGCTGGTGCGCCTGGGGCGGATGGACAGCGAGCGGGCCGGGCGCCCGCAGGACCGCTACCGGCGCAACCGCGGCCAGGAGGCCCGGCCGGTGCGCAGCCGGATCTGGACGCCCAGCCGCGCCGAGGTGATCGACCGGCTCGACGCCGAGGGCCTGCTGCCCGCGATCACCTTCATCTTCAGCCGCAAGGGCTGCGAGGCCGCGGTCCAGCAGTGCCTGCACGCGGGCCTGCGGCTCAACGGCGACGCGGAGCGGGCCGAGGTGCGCACGATCGTCGAGGCGCGCACCACCGGCATCCCCGACGAGGACCGGCACGTCCTGGGCTACCACTCCTGGCTCGACGCGCTCCAGCGCGGCATCGCCGCACACCACGCGGGCATGTTGCCGACCTTCAAGGAGGTCGTCGAGGAGTTGTTCGTCAAGGGCCTGGTCAAGGCGGTCTTCGCGACCGAGACGCTGGCCCTGGGGATCAACATGCCCGCCCGCTCGGTGGTGCTGGAGAAGCTGGTCAAGTGGAACGGCGAGACGCACGCCGACCTGACCGCGGGCGAGTACACCCAGCTCACCGGCCGCGCCGGGCGACGCGGCATCGACATCGAGGGCCACGCGGTGGTGTTGTGGCACCAGGGCTTCGACGCGGCCCACCTGGCCGGCCTGGCGGGCACTCGCACGTACCCGCTGCGCTCCTCCTTCAAGCCGTCCTACAACATGGCGGTCAACCTGGTCGGCCAGGTCGGCCGGCACCGCTCGCGAGAGCTGCTGGAGACCTCGTTCGCGCAGTTCCAGGCCGACCGCTCGGTGGTCGGGCTGACCCGCCAGGTGCAGCGCAACGAGGAGGGGTTGGCCGGCTACCGCGAGGCGATGACCTGCCACCTCGGCGACTTCGCCGAATACGGGAGTCTGCGGCGCGCGCTCAAGGACCGCGAGACGGAACTGGCCCGCGAGGGCGCCGTCCAGCGCCGGGCCGCGGCCGCCGCGTCGCTGGAGAAGCTCAAGTCGGGCGACATCATCATGGTGCCCACCGGCAAGTACGCGGGCCTGGCCGTGGTCCTGGACCCCGGCACCGACCAGGGCCCGGAGGGGCCGCGCCCGTTCGTGCTCACCGTGGACCGCCAGGCCCGCCGGCTGGCCGGGATCGACTTCCCCGTGCCGGTCGAGGCGATCGACCGGCTGCGCATCCCGCGCTCGTTCAACGCGCGCAATCCGCAGTCCCGCCGCGACCTGGCGTCCTCGCTGCGCACCAAGGCCGGCCACGTGGACCACCCCCGGGGGCGCAAGCAGCGCTCGCCGGCCGCCGACGACGCCGAGCTGGCCCGGCTGCGCCAGGCGATCCGGCAACACCCGTGCCACGGCTGCGACGACCGCGAGGAGCACGCGCGCTGGGCCGAGCGCTACCACCGGCTGCTGCGGGACACGCAGGTGATCGAGAGCCGGATGAAGGGCCGCACGCACACCATCGCGCGCACCTTCGACCGGGTCTGCGCGATGCTCACCGACCTGGGCTACCTGGCGGGCGACACGGTCACCGAGGACGGGCGCCGGCTGGCCCGGATCTACGCCGAGCTGGACCTGCTGACCGCGGAGTGCCTGCGCGAGGGCCTGTGGGAGGACTTGTCCCCGGCGGAGCTGGCCGCGTGCGCGTCCGCGCTGGTGTACGAGTCGCGGCAGCCCGACGACGCGATGTCGCCGAAGGTGCCGGCCGGGACGACGACGTCGGCGCTGGTCGACATGGTCCGGCTGTGGGGCCATCTCGACGCGCTGGAGGGGCAGCACCACCTCGACTTCCTGCGCGAGCCGGACCTGGGCTTCGCCTGGACCGCGTACTCGTGGGCGTCGGGGATGAGCCTGGACGCGGTGCTCGGTGACGCCGACCTGCCCGCCGGCGACTTCGTCCGCTGGATCAAGCAACTGGTCGACGTGCTCGGCCAGATCGCCGCCGC
This sequence comes from Embleya australiensis, assembly GCF_051903075.1. NCBI lineage: Bacteria > Bacillati > Actinomycetota > Actinomycetes > Kitasatosporales > Streptomycetaceae > Embleya > Embleya australiensis. The sequence continues at coordinate 798,757 of NZ_CP182422.1, read as the reverse complement.
CGCGCCCGACGACAGCAAGGTCGGCGGCACCGCCCGCAAGGCGATCGAGGGGCTGCGCCGCGGCGTGGTCGCCTACTCCTCGGTCGGCTGAGCGGGCGGCGCCCCGCCGGACGCGCCGGATTGTGCCGATCCGCCGAGCGGCCACACGGCGAGTGGGTACGGTCGCGTACGGTGCGGGGCGGACGTGTTTCCCCAGCCCAGGAGGTCCCACCGTGCGGATCGACGAGTATCAGTCCCATGACGCCACCGGACTCGCGGGCCTGATCGCCCGCGGGGAGGTGAGCGCGGACGAGGTGCTCGACGTCGCCTTCGCCGCGATCAAGGAGCGCGAACCGGCCCTGGGCGCGGTGGTCGCGCTGTGCGAGGAGCAGGCCCGTTCCGCCGTCGCCGGACTGCTGCCCGGCGTGTTGGCCGGGGTGCCGTACCTGATCAAGGACCTCGAGTGCGACGTGGCCGGCACGCCCACCACCAACGGCTCGCGCCTGTTCGCGGGCGCGCCGGCGAAGCGGGACAGCACCCTGGTCACCCGGCTGCGGGTGGCGGGCGTGCTGATCGTGGGCAAGACCAACACCCCCGAGTTCGGCCTGGGTACCACCACCGAGTCGGCCCTGTTCGGTCCCGCGCACAACCCCTGGCGGCTCGATCACAGCGCCGGCGGCTCCAGCGGCGGCTCGGCGGCGGCCGTCGCGGCGGGCATGGTGCCGGTCGCGCACGCCACCGACGGGGGCGGCTCGATTCGGATCCCGGCCTCGTGCTGCGGACTGTTCGGCCTCAAGCCGAGTCGGGGCCGGGTCACCGCCGGACCCGACCGCGGCGAGTCCTGGGCCGGTCTCTCGGTGGCGCACGCGGTCACCCGCACGGTCCGCGACAGCGCGACGCTGCTCGATGTCACCGGCACCCCGGAGCCGGGCGACCCCTACCACGCGCCGCAGCCGGTGGGCCCGTACGCCGCCGAGGTGGGCGCGGACCCGGGGCGGTTGCGGATCGGGCTGATCCTGAACCCCGTGGACGCCGACGTGCTCGTGGACGCCGAGTGCACCCGGGCCGCGCAGGAGGCGGCGGCGCTGTGCGAGGCGCTGGGGCACGACGTGGAGCCGGTCGCATGGCCGGACACGCTGACCCGGCCCGGCGAGGTGATCGCGCCGATCAGCGCCGCGCACATGGCGCGCATGGTGGACCTGCGACTGGCCGAGCTGGGGCGCGAGTTGCGGCCCGGCGACCTGGACGCGGCGACCGAGCTGATCGTGGAGAAGGGCCGGCGGCTGACGCTGGCGCGCTATCTGGCCGCGGTGGACACGATGCACACCATCGGGCGGGCGGTGACCCGGCTGACCGGGCGCTTCGACGTGCTGCTCACCCCGACGATGGCGGTGGTGCCGCCGAAGCTGGGCGAGTTGGACCCCAACCGGGATCCGCGGGCGGCGCTGGCGGGGATGCGCGGCATGGCGGCGTTCACCAGCCTGTTCAACGTCACCGGGCAGCCGGCCATGTCGGTGCCGCTGGGCAGTACGGCCGACGGGATGCCGGTGGGCGTGCAGTTCGCGGGCCGCTACGGCGACGAGACGACGCTGCTGCGCCTCGCCGGGCAGTTGGAGGCGGCGGCCCCGTGGGCGGGTACGGCGCGCCCTCCGCGCTAGTGGTCGCCGGTCGGTGGCTCGGCGCGGGCTCGGGGTGTGCGGCTCAGCGTCGGCACAGGGTGTAGTGCGAGCCGTTCTTGCCCTTGATCTCGGTGCACACGGCGGTGGAGCCGGCCGGCATCAGCTGCGCGGCCAGGGCGCTGGGCACGGTGATGGTCGGGTTCTCGCACCACTTGCCGGCGCCGTTGTCGCACCGGAAGCCGACCTTGGCGTCGTCGACCCGGAACTCCTTGTTGTTGGCCACCAGCGTCGGTCCGGAGCGGGTGGGCTTGACGGTCGGGCTGGGCCGGTGGGCCGGTGGGCGGGTGGTGGGCGCCGGGCGCGGCGAGGCGGCCGGCGGGGTCGGCTCGGGTGACTCCACCTCGGCCGGCTTGGGCGGCGAGGGTTGCGGGGGCCGGGTCTCGGCGGGGGGTGGGGCGGGCGGCAGTGGGGCCGGCGCGGAGGCGGCGACCGGCGGGGACGGGTGCTTCGGCTTGGGCTTGTCGGTGTCCACCAGGGCGAACGCGGCGACCGCGACGGCGACCACCACCCCGCCCGCGATCAGCGACGAACGGCCGGCCGTCTGCCCGCCCTGCGCCGCGCCCTTGACCGCGGCGGTGCCCACGCCCGCCCCCGCCGCCGCGCCGCCGGCCGCGGCGGCGCCCGCGGCCACGCCGCTCGCGACGCCGCCCGCGCCGGTGGCGCCGACCGCCAGGCCGAGCCCGCCGGCCACCGCCGCCCCCGCCGCGGCGGCGCCGGCGGCCACGGCGGTACCGCTGAGGAAGATCGGCGCGGTGATGCCGATCAGCGCGAGCGCGATCGGCCCGTACCGGTCGCGCACGTCGGCCATCTCCGCGTAGGTGTCGTGACACCTGCTGCACTTCTTCAGGTGCGCGTCGATGGTCTCCCGGCGCCGTTCCGAGTCCATGCGGTTGCGCAGGTGCCGGCCGTAGTACCGGGTGAACTTCTTGCACTTCTCGTCGTCGACACCGCCGGTGGCGAACGCCACGAAGTAGTTGTCCTTGAGTTCCTGGCGGGCCCGCTCCAGGATCTTGCGCACGTTGTCCGGGTTCTCGCCGACCAACGGGGCGACCTGGACGGCCTGTTCGCCCTCGATGTCCACGTGCCAGAGCACCGTCCGGGAGCGCTCGGGCAACTCCTGGAACGCCTGGTACGCCAGTCGCGTGTCGTCGGCCCTCACCAGGGGATCCTGGTTCTCGCACGCCGATTCGAAGACGGCGAAGTCCTCGGTGAGCCATTCGCGCCGGCTGTTCCTGGTCCAGCTGATCGCTAGATGGCGCACGGTCGTGAGCAGGTAGGCCCGGAACGCCTCCCGGGGCCCGCCGCCCGCCCGCAGCGCCTCCAGGGTGGCCGCGAACGCGTCGGCGCACAGGTCGTCGGCGGCCTCGGGGGTGCGGGTGCAGGTGCGGGCGAAGGCGCGTACCGAGCGCACGTGTCGCTGGTACAGCAGACCGTAGGCGTTGCCGTCGCCGGCGCGTACCCGCTCGGCCAACTCCAGGTCCGAGGGCCCCTCGAACACGGGTACCGCCTCGTCGTCCCACGATGGGCGCTCGGCAGCGTCGCCGCCCGATTCGGACGTGAAGGGGTCGGTCGTTGCGGCGTGGGCCGACCCGGGCTGGGCCGGTTCGGCTGCGGCCGGCTCGGCGGGCCAGAGGTCGCCGTCGTACACCCGAGGGTGATGCACGCCGCGCTGGCCGGGGACGAAGGGGGCGCCGGATCCGGTCGCCTCCGCGGCGCCGCCCATGTCGCCGCCGCTGGGGTCCGGGGTCGCCGAGTCGTCCTCGCGTGCCACCGTTTGCCCCCTTGTGCCCTTGCCGTGCCCGATCGTTCGCACAGCATCGTGACCATCCGGCCACGGTCTGTCCAGAAGCGGTGGCCCTCGGCAAGGCACCCGGAGTGCGCTCCGGCGCAGGTGGTGCGGTACGGGCGCGGATGGTCGAGGTCCGCGCCCGTTTCGACGGTGGAACCGCGGCCGGGGTGACGCTGCGTCGTTCGGGTGACGAACGGGGGTGCGAAGAGGTGGTTCGTCACGGTGCTATCGACCCGTCGTGCCCGGCGCGGTGGTCAGGCGCACGCTCGACCGGGGGATCCGCGGCGCGCCGCCGGGCGCTCCGCCGGGGCCGTCCAGCGGGTCGACGGGGGCGCGGCACAACCGGTCGAGCCGGTCGGGCAGTTCCGGGTCGTCGCCGTCGAGCAGGGCCATCAGCCGGCCGGGCGGCACCGCGTAGGCGAGGTCGCCCAGGGCCCGCTCCAGGTGGCGGGCGGTGAGCAGCAGGTGGCGCAAGTGCCCCCACAGCAGCGACTCGGGCACCTCCAGGCGCACCACGACGATGCGCACGTGTTCGCCGGCGGCGGTGCGCTCGACGAGGCGCTGCTGGAGGAGGGCGGCGGAGGGGAGTTCGGTGATCGGGTCGGTGCCGGGGGGCAGGGTGCCGGGCGGGTTGGCCCGGGCGCGGGTGCTCAGGTAGGCCTGGACGAGCGGGCCGGGGGCGCTGTGCGCGAGGGCGCACAGGAACAGCGCGTCCAGTTCGGCCAGGGCCACGTCCAGCGGGATCTCGGCGGCGGCCCGGTCCCGGGCCAGGGACAGGCACGCGGCGTGGATCCGGCCGTCGCGGACGAAGGCGTCCAGGCACTGCTCGACGGCGTCGCTGTGCCAGGCGACCCGGGTGGGCCAACCGGCCCGCAGGGTCACCCGCTGCCACTCGCCGCGGAGCCAGTCGCGGTCGGGTTGGGCGGTGATCGGGGTGTCACACTCGGTACGCATGGCGGTCGAGAGCGGGCTTTGCGACGAACGTGACAAAGTTCGCCGAAGTTTTCTTGAATGTGACCCGGGTCACATTCGCACCCGTGCGCCCGGCGCGTTCCGGAGCGACCCTTTCGAGTGGCCGGCCGCCGTCCTCAGGTGGAGATTCCGGGCATCACCGGCGGGCGGCGAGCACGTCGAGCAGCCGGTGCACCGGCCCGGTCAGGCCCCACTGCCGGCGCAGCGCGTCCAGCGCCTGCGGATCGGCCGGTTCGGTGGGCAACGGCCGATCCCACTCGGCCGCCGGCGGCAGCGGTACGTCGCGCACCACGCGCACCACACCCGGCGCCACGTCGAGGTAGTCGCTCGCCTCGACGATCCGCGCCCGCCGGGCCGGGGTGAGCCTGGCCCGGGGGTCGGCCGCCGCCCGGCGCACCCCCGCCAGGTCGCCGTATTCGACGATCAACTGGGCGGCGGTCTTGTCCCCGATGCCCTTGACCCCCGGCAGCCCGTCGCTGGCGTCGCCGCGCAGCGTGGCGAAGTCGGCGTAGGCCGACGCGGGTACGCCGTAGCGGGCCAGCACCGCCGCCTCGTCGATCACCTCGTGCGCGGCCACGCCCTTGACCGTGTAGAGCACCCGGACCGAGCGCGCGTCGTCGACGAGTTGGAACAGGTCCCGGTCGCCGGTGACGATGTCCACCGCCGTAGGCGCTCGGGTGGCCAGCGTGGCGATCACGTCGTCGGCCTCGAAGCCCGCGACCCCCACGCGCGGGATGCCCAGCGCGTCCAACGTCTGTTCGATCACCGGTACCTGCGGGCCGAGCGTGTCCGGGATCTCCTCCTGGTCGGGACCGATCTCCTCGGCGACCCGGTGCGCCTTGTAGGAGGGGATCGCGTCGACTCGGAACTGCGGCCGCCAGTCGGCGTCCATGCACGCGACCAGCCGGGTCGGCTCGCGGTCCTCGACCAGGCGGGTGATGAAGTCGAGCAGGCCGCGCACGGCGTTGACGGGCGTGCCGTCGGGGGCCTTGACGGATTCCGGGACGCCGAAGTAGGCGCGGAAGTACAGGGACGCGGTGTCGAGGAGCATCAGACGTTCGGTCACGAGCCCGATCATGCCGCACCGCACCGACGCGGGAGCCGACCTTCGCGCGGTCGTGCGGGTCGCGCCGGCCCGCCCGCCGGCGCCGGCGTCAGTCGGCGAACTCGTCCAGGACTTCCTGGAGGGTGTCGCGCACCCCGAGTACGTCGATCAGGCCGGTCATCCGCAACGTCGCCCGCACGTTGCGGTCGGGCGCGGCCAGCCGCAGTTCGCCGGAGAACGCGTGCATCGACTTGAACGCGTCTATCAGCACACCCAGGCCGACCGAGTCGCAGAAGTTCAGCCCGGTGGCGTCCACCACCACCCGACGACACCCGCCGTCGATCAACTCGATCAGGGTGCGGTGCAACAACGGGGCGTTGTGCAGGTCCAGTTCGCCGGCCAGGTGGACGACCGCACAACCGCGCCAGATCGTCACCCCGGTGACGGGATGTTCCTGCCCGAGGGTGCCCAAGCGCGCGATCATGGCTGCGACCTTTCACCGGCCGGACGTACCGCCGCGCCGATACGGCGCCGGCAATGGGCATTGTGGGCCATCCGGAGTGGTGCCGGACAGCCCCTCAACGGGTCGTTTTTTGCGCGGTGGGCCGAACGAGAGGGTCTTGTCCGGGTAACGGCAGGTCGGTTCGGGTGCCGGGGCCGACACGAAGGACCGCGGCGGGTCCGGGTTTCGGGTTCGCGGCCTACAGGAACGTGTGGCCCTCGCCCCGATACGTGGGCACCGTACGCACCACCCGGTCGCCCTCGACCAGATGCAGCGCGTCGAAACGTTCGCACAACTCGCCCGCCTTCGCGTGCCGGAACCACACCGAGTCGCCGATCCGCAGATCGTCGGCCGGCGCGCCGCGCAGCGGGGTCTGCACCTCGCCCGCGGCCTCCTGCGCGTGGTACGTCAGGCCCGCGGGCAGGTACGGCTGGGGCAGCCGGTCGGGCGCGGGCACGCCGGACGCGGGGTAGCCGCCGCCGAGCACGGTCACGCAACCGTGGCCGGGCCGGCGCACCACCGGCAGGGCGAACAGCGCGGCGGGCCGGCCCCGGAAGGCGCTGTAGTGGTCGAACAGGCGCGGCTGGAACAGCCCGGAGCCGGCCGCGACCTCGGTGATCGAGGTCTCCGCCACGGTGCGCTCCACGCTGCCGGTACCGCCGCCGTTGACGAACTCCAGCGGCGCGACCGCCCGCACCGCGCGCACGATGTCGGCCCGGCGCCGGCTCAGTTCGGCGCCCGAGCGTGCCTGCATCGCCCGTACCACCCGGCCGTACAGCGCGCGGCCCTCGGGCGCGTCGCCGACGCCCGCGATGTGCGCCTCGTAGGCCATCAGGCCGACCAGCCGAAAGCCCGGCCGCCGCACGACCGCCTCGGCGACCGCGGCCACCTGCTCCGGGGTGCGCAGCGGCGAGCGGTGCGCGCCGATGTGCACCCGGCCGCCGAGGAGTTGCCAGGAGGTGTCGATGTCCAGGCACACCCGCACCTCGGCCCGGGGCCGCACGTCGGCGAGCGCGCGCTCGATCAGGTCCAGCTGCGCCGGGTCGTCGATCATGACCGTCACCCGCGCGGCGGCCTCGGCGTCGGCGGCCAGCCGGCGATACGCCGCGCGGTCCGCGGAGGGGTAGGCCACCAGGATGTCGGTGACGCCCTCGGCCGCCAGCCACAGGCCCTCGGGCAGGGTGAAGGCCATCACGCCGCGGTAGCCGTCCATGGCCAGCACCTCGCGCAGCAGCGGCAGGCAGCGCACCGACTTGCTGGCCACCCGTACCGGCGTGCCGGCCGCGCGGCGCACCAGGTCGGCGGCGTTGGCCCGGAAGGCGTCCAGGTCGACGATCGCGAAGGGGGCGTCCAGGTGCGCGGTGGCCCGGTCGTAGCGGGACCGGTCGGCGCTCGCGGTCGGCGTCGGGGCGGGAGCGGACACGGGGGGCGCGGCGGAGACCATGGCCGCAGCCTGCCAGATCGACGTACCGATCGGTAGCACTCGCGGGTAGGACTTGCGGGTGGGGCTCGTGGCCGGTGGTGGGCTCGTCGGGCGCCCCGGGTGCGTCTGCGCCGAGTCGCGCCGACGGGGCGTCGACGGTGCGTTAGCTTGATCGTATGAGTCACCCCGAGCGGGTGCGGGCGCTCGACCTGATCGACCGCGTCCTGGACCCGGGCAGCTTCCGGGCCTGGAACGACCCGCTGCCGACGCTCGCCGCACCGGACCCGGACTACGCGGCCGAATTGGCGGCGGCCCGCGAGCGCACCGGCCTGGACGAGGCGCTGGTCACCGGCGAGGGCCGGATCCACGCGCGCCGGGTCGCGGTGGTGGCCTGCGAGTTCGACTTCCTGGCCGGCTCGATCGGCGTCGCGGGGGCGGAACGGCTCACCCTCGCGGTCGAGCGTGCCACCGCCGAGCGCCTGCCGCTGGTCGCCTCGCCCACCTCGGGCGGCACCCGCATGCAGGAGGGCACCGTCGCGTTCCTGCAGATGGTCAAGATCTCCGCGGCGGTGGCCGCGCATCGCGCCGCGGGTCTGCCGTACCTGGTCTATCTGCGCCACCCCACCACGGGCGGCGTGTTCGCCTCGTGGGGATCGCTCGGCCACGTCACCGCCGCCCAGCCCGGCGCGCTGATTGGCTTCCTCGGGCCGCGGGTGTACCAGGCTCTGCACGATCGCCCGTTTCCCGGCGGGGTCCAGGTCGCGGAGAACCTGTACGAGCACGGGCTGATCGACGCGGTGGTGCCGCCGGAGGAGCTGCGCCGGGTGGTGATCCGGGTCTTCGACGTGCTCGGTCCGGACGCCGCGCCGCCGGGGCCGTCCGGGTCGGCCGCCCCGGACGCCGAGGTCGTCGCCGAACCGCTGCCGGACGTGCCGGCTTGGACGTCGGTGCGGCGCTCGCGCGATCCGCGCCGGCCGGGCCTGCGCACGCTGCTGCGACACGGCGCGCGCTCGGTCACCCCGCTGCGCGGGACGGGGGAGGGGGAGAGCGAACCGGCGCTGCGCCTGGTGCTGGCCCGGTTCGGGGTCGGGGCCGGCCCCGGGGCGCCGTGTGTGGTGCTGGGCCAGGACCGCACCCGGCAGAGCGAGCACGGCCCGTTCGGCCCGGCGGGGCTGCGCCAGGCCCGACGCGGAATGCGGCTCGCGGCCGAGTTGGGGCTGCCGCTGGTGACCGTGGTGGACACCGCCGGTGCGGCGCTGTCCCCGGAGGCGGAGGAGGGCGGGCTGGCCGGGGAGATCGCCCGGTGCCTGGCCGAGCTGGTGCTGTTGCCCGCGCCGACGGTGTGCCTGCTGCTGGGCCAGGGCTCCGGCGGCGGCGCCCTCGCACTGCTGCCGGCCGACCGGGTCGTCTGCGCCCAACACGGCTGGCTGTCGCCGCTGCCCCCCGAGGGCGCGTCGGCGATCCTGTACCGCACCACGGATCGCGCCGCCGAAATCGCCGACCGCCAGGGCATCCGAGCCGCCGACCTGCATCACAAGGCCATCGTCGACCGAGTGGTCCTCGAACACCCGGACGCGGCCACGGAACCCGTGGCGTTCGTACAACGGGTCGCCGAAACCCTCCGCGAGGAACTCGACACCTTGCGAACCATGGACACCCCGACCCGATTGGCGAGGAGACGATCGCGCTATCGACGATTGGGCCTCTGACGCCACGACCAAGGGGGTGGGACGGGGCCGGCGCGGGCACCCGCCTCGACGCGGCGCACACCGGAACCGCCTCCGGTCGCGACTCTGACGTGCACCGAAGGCGCAGCCGGGACCCCGTCGGCGCGTCAGCGCCCACGACCCGGGCTGCCCGCCCATCCGGTGGGCGCACCCTGTGGCGCGTCAGCGCCCCGCGACTCGGGCTGCCTCGCCCGTCCGGTGCGCACACTCCTGTGGCGCGTGAGCACCCCGCGACTCGGCCGCCCTACGCCTGACGCGCACCCCCGTTGGCGCGTCAGCGCCTAGGACTCGGGCTGCCCGCCTATCCGGTGGGCGCACCTTGTGGCGCGTCAGTGCCCCGCGACTCGGGCTGTCTCGCCCGTCCGGTGCGCACACTCCTGTGGCGTGTGAGCACCCCGCGATTCGGCCGCCCTACGCCCGACGCGCACCCCTGTTGGCGCGTCAGCGCCCACGACTCGGGCCGACGGCGGGATCGACGCGCGCAGCGCGGAGAGCGGCGGAGCCGCGAGTTTTGGGTTGGGTGGCCCGGAGCGAAGCGGAGGGACACCCGACCCCGAGCGAGGGGCCGCTTTTTTCTCGGAGGAGCGAAGCGGGGGAGAGAAAAAAGTGGTCCCTCGCGAGCCGGCGCGAAGCGCCCGATAAGAAGCAACGCTGCGGGATACGAGTTTGGTTGGTTGGGCGGCTTGTGTTGCGGGTGGGGTGGCTTGGGTGGCTTCTGCTGCGAGCCGGGTTGCTGGGGTGGCTCGTGTTGCGAGCCTGGTTGCTTGGGCGGCTCATGCCGCGAGCCTGGTTGCTTGGTTGGCTTGTGTCGCGGTCCTGGCTTCGCGCCTTGGTTGCCCCGCGACTCCGGCCGGGCCCCGGCGGCCTCTGGGGCGCGGTCGGGGTGGTTGTGGAGTGGTTTCTCCTCCGCTTCGCTCCGTCGGGGGCCGAGGCGCGGGGGGCGTTGCCGCTGCGCGGCGCCTTGGGGGTTCCGGCTCCGCTGCGCTCTGCCGGTTGTGGAGTGGGGCGCGGTTCCGCTGCGCTCCACCGAGGCGCCTTCGTCCGCCCGCCTCGTGCCCCCGGCGTCCAGGTTGCTTCGCGCCGTTGGTGTGTCGAACCCGGTGCCTCGGTGGGCGCTGCGCGCGCGATGGATGCCTGCGCGGCAGGCGCGGGGCAAGTGGGTGACCTTGGGTTCACTCGAATGGGTGAGCGTGGTGGGAGTCCCCAACGGCAAATCCCGCCGGACCTACGCTGAACGCGGTTCGGGATCCGGGCCGGTTTCAGCCCGACCCGTCCGAGCACGGGCCAGGACGGGCCGGCTCGGCCCGGCGCCTCGTCCGGTCTCCCGGGGCCGTGGCGGCTCGATCGCGCCGTCGCGGGTCGGATGTGCGGGGCGGGCGAGCCGGACCTCGATAGGGAGGTCGCGGGTCGGCAAGTGGTCGCCGACCCGCGATGCTCCCGGGGCTGGTCCGGGGTGGTGGCGGCGGTCGGCCGGTGGCCTACAGTCGACGGGTGGATTTCAGCGGCAAGAGCATTCCCGACACCGGATTCCCCAACGACGACGGCAGCGCCCACCCCGCGCTGGCACAGGCGCTGGCGGCGCCGGAGGTGGACGACGAGGCGGTCTCCCGGGCCCTGTGCGAGGCGCGACTGCTGGTCCCGGTGGTGGCGATCCTGACCGAGGAGGAGGACGTCGCGCCCGGGGAGTTGCGGCGGGAGAAGTCCAGCGACATGGCGGTGCCCACGATCCAGGGTCCGGACGGGCGGCGGGCGCTGCCGGCGTTCACCTCGGTCGCGGCGCTGGCGCGTTGGCGGGCGGACGCCCGGCCGATCCCGGTCGAGGCCGCGCGCGCCGCGCACGCCGCGTACGCGGAGGAGGCGGACACGCTGTTGCTCGACCTGGCCGGGCCGTATCCGTACGAGGTGTCGGGCAGTCGGCTGCGGGCGGTGGCGGAGGGGCGGGCGCATCTGGCTCCGCACCGGGATCCGGAGGTGCTGGGTGCGGTGCGGGAGGCGGTGCACCCCGAGAGCGCGGTGTCGGCGGTGTACCTGACCGAGGGCGGCGGCAACGACCTGACGCTGAGCCTGGTGGCGGCGGCGTCGCCGATCGAGGTGACGGAGGCCGCGCGGCGGATCGTGGGGCGGTTGGCCGAGGACGACGTGGTCCGGGCCCGGCTGGATCGAGGGCTCGACCTGGCGATGTTGCCGCCGGGCGCTTCGCTGGAGGCGGAGCCGCTCTTTTCGCGATAGACGCGACCGGGGTTTGTCCTCAAGCGCCGGACGGGCTGAGTTGGGCCGGGTCGCTTCCGGGGCCGGTCTCCGGCCCGGTTGTTCTCAAGCGCCGGACGGGCTGGATTGGTTGCTCGGGTTGGGTTCGGTGGTGCTTGGCCGATCCTCATTCGCCGGATGGGCTGATGGGGCGGGTCTGCCCCCGAGCCGGCGCCGGACTAGCTGAGTTGGGGCCGGTCGCCTCCGGGGCCGGCCTCCGGCCCGGTTGTGCTCGAGCGCCGGACCGGCTGAATTGCCCGGGCCGCTTCCGGGGTCGGGGTGCCGGGCCGGGGTCCCGGCCCGGCTTGGGGTTAGTGGACTGGGCCTGTGAGTTTTTCGCCTGGGCCCTTTCCGGGGACGTCCGGGTATGCGGAGGCTTCGCGGAAGGCCAGTTGGAGGGTTTTGAGGCCGTCGCGCAAAGGGCCCGCGTGGTAGGAGCCGACCTCTGGGGCCGCGGCGGTGACCAGGCCCGCCAGGGCGGTGATCAGTTTGCGGGCCTCGTCGAGGTCCTTGTGCGCCTCGCCGTCCTCGGCCAGGCCCAGTTTGACCGCCGCCGCGCTCATCAGGTGGACGGACAGCGTGGTGATGACCTCGACGGCCGGCACATCCGCGATGTCGCGGGTCATGACGTCGACGTCGTCGGCCGGGCCGGGTGCAATATGGGGGGCGCTCTCGCTCATGGGGACCAGTCTCGGGTATGCCCCCGAATCGGGGAACAACGGGGCCCTTCGGCATGTTCGAGCCAGTGGTAGAGTGGTGTATCGACCGACCGGGCATCTGCATGCCCGGCCTGCAAGCGGAGGCTCCGTCTCCCACCCGATCGACCTCACGGACGACGGGTACCGGTCCGGTGCGACGCACTTCGTGTGCGTCCGTTCCACGTTTGCCGCCCTCTGGGCGGCTTCGTCAGCCGGTGGTGGAGCCTCGCATGCAACCGTGCGAGGCTTTTTCGCGTTGCCTGGATGGCTTCGCGGAGAACCTGGCTCGGGGGGAAGTAACACCGAGACACATGTGACCGCTTCGCCCGCGGTCGCTTCAGGTATGAGGAGGCCCCATCAGCGCCGAGCCCCGCATCAACGACCGGATTCGCGTCCCCGAGGTGCGACTCGTTGGTCCTGGCGGCGAGCAGGTCGGAATCGTCCCGCTGGCCAAGGCCATGGAACTTGCCCAGGAGTACGACCTCGACCTCGTAGAGGTCGCGGCCAACGCCCGGCCGCCGGTCTGCAAGCTCATGGACTACGGCAAGTTCAAGTACGAGTCGGCCATGAAGGCCCGTGAAGCGCGCAAGAACCAGGCGCACACGGTCATCAAGGAGATGAAGCTCCGGCCGAAGATCGACCCGCACGACTACGACACCAAGAAGGGTCACGTCGAGCGGTTCCTGAAGCAGGGCGACAAGGTCAAGATCACGATCATGTTCCGTGGTCGCGAGCAGTCCCGGCCCGAACTGGGCTACCGACTGCTGCAGCGTCTCGCGACGGACGTCCAGGAGCTCGGGTTCATCGAATCGAACCCGAAGCAGGACGGCCGCAACATGATCATGGTTCTCGGCCCGCACAAGAAGAAGACCGAGGCCATGGCCGAGGCTCGCGAGGCCCAGGCGGCGCGCAAGGACGCGCGTCGGGTGGCCGTCGAGTCCGGGGACGAACGCCCCGACGAGTCGGAAGCCGGCAGGGCCGAGGCCGCCGCTCAGGTCGCCGAAGCCCCCGTCGAGTCCGACGCGGAGCCGAAGGCCGAAGAGCAGGTCTGACCCGGAACGGGTCGCCCCGCGCCGATTTGCACACACACCTGTGCCTGCCCGGTGGTACCGGGCGGGTACGGCACGACGAGGAGACTGCGGCGACATGCCGAAGAACAAGACCCACAGCGGTGCCAGCAAGCGCTTTCGTATCACCGGCTCCGGCAAGGTGCTGCGCCAGCGTGCGGGTCGCCGTCACCTTCTCGAACACAAGCCCTCGACCCTGACCCGGCGCCTCGCCGGTGTCGTCGAGGTGGCCCCGGCCGACGCCAAGAAGATCAAGAAGCTGCTCAAGAAGTAGTAGCAGCAGCAGTCGTCGCACCGGCTGACGAGAACCCACCGGTCGGCGACAGGCGACGGTCCCAGACTTACCCGGGCCGCGGTCGACACACCGCGGTCTGACATCAAGGAGTTCATCAAGTGGCACGCGTCAAGCGGTCGGTCAACGCCCACAAGAAGCGCCGCGTCATCCTCGAGCGGGCGTCCGGCTACCGCGGCCAGCGGTCCCGTCTGTACAGGAAGGCCAAGGAGCAGGTCACCCACTCCATGGTCTACAACTACAACGACCGCAAGAAGCGGAAGGGGGACTTCCGTCAGCTGTGGATCCAGCGCATCAACGCCGCTGCCCGCCTGAACGGGATGACCTACAACCGCTTCGTGCAGGGCCTCAAGGCCGCCGGTGTGGAGATCGACCGCAAGATGCTCGCCGAGCTCGCGGTCAACGACGCCCCGGCGTTCGCCGCCCTCGTCGAGGTAGCGCAGAAGGCCCTCCCGGCCGACGTCAACGCGAAGAAGGAAGACGCCGCGGCCTGATCGTCGACTCACGTCGTCGATGTCGCAGCACTTCCCAGACCGTTGCAGGTCGAGAGCAGAGAACGGTAACGCGATGGCGAGCCCCGAGCTGACGTCCACCCGATCACCACGAGTGGCGGCGGCTCGGCGGCTCGCCAAACGCGCTTTCCGGGCCCGGGAGCGGTTGTTCCTGGCGGAGGGACCGCAGGCGGTGCGCGAGGCGGTGGCCCTGCCGGGCACGCTGCGCGAGATGTACATCACCCCCGAGGTGGCCGCGCGCTACCCCGATCTGGTCGCCGGCGCGCACGAGGCCCGGGTGCCGGTGTTCACCGCCACCGACGAGGTCGTCGCCGCGATCAGCCAGACCGTCACCCCCCAGGGCGTGGTGGCGCTGTGCCGGTTCGTGGACGTGCCCCTGGAACACGCGATGGCGGCGCGGCCGCACCTGGTCGCGGTGTTGGCCAACGTGCGCGACCCCGGCAACGCGGGCACCGTGCTGCGCGCGGCCGACGCGGCCGGCGCCGAGGCGGTCGTCCTCACCGACGCTTCCGTGGACCCGTACAACCCCAAGGCCGTGCGCGCCTCGGTGGGCAGCCTCTTTCATCTGCCTGTCGTCACCGGCGCCCGGATCGAGGACACCGTCGCCGCGCTGCGCGCCGCCGGGATGCGGATCCTGGCCGCGGACGGTGGGGGCGAGGCCGATCTGGACGGCGAACTGGACGCGGGTGGGCTCGCCGGACCCACCGCGTGGATATTCGGCAACGAGGCGTGGGGGCTCCCCGAGGAGACCCGCGCGCTGGCCGACGCCGTGGTGCGGGTGCCGATCCACGGACGGGCCGAGAGTCTGAACCTGGCGACCGCCGCGGCCGTGTGTCTGTATGCCTCCGCCCGCGCGCAGCGCGGACACGGGGGCTGCCGCTCCGGCGCGCGAAACGCGCGATGACCCCGACGTACCCGGCTTGACTGGCGAGCGCCGGGGAACGAGTCGGTTGCGTCCGGCGCACCCGGACGGCACGCTGCGCCTTGGGATAGTGTGTCCGGCCCGGAACTCCCTCGGGCCCGAAACGGGAAGGGGGCCGATGGACGCCGACATGCTGCCCGACGGCCTGGTGGTCGCCGACGAGAACGGCACGGTGGTCACCTTCAACGCCGCCGCCGCCCGGATCACCGGGACGCGTCCCGAGGACGCGCTCGGCAAACACATCGCCGACGCGCTGCCGCTGGAGGACATCGAGGGCCGGCGCTGGTGGGTGTGCACCGATCCGTACGGCGGGCTGTCCACCCGGACCCGCCAACCCGAGCGCAACCTGCTGCTCGCCGGGCGGGAGATCCTGGTCACCGCGTCCTACGTCCGCGACGACGGGCCGCGCGGGCCGCTGAGCAAACTCGTGGTGTCGCTGCGCTGCACCGACGCGCGTAGGCGGATCGAGCGCGGCCACTCCGATCTGATCGCCACCGTCGCGCACGAGCTGCGCTCGCCGCTCACCTCGGTCAAGGGCTTCACCGCCACGCTGCTCGCCAAGTGGGAGCGGTTCACCGACGAGCAGAAGCGGCTGATGCTGGAGACGGTCGACGCCGACGCGGACCGGGTCACCCGGCTGATCACCGAACTCCTGGACATCTCCCGGATCGACGCGGGCCGGCTGCAACTCAACCGCCAGGTCGTCGACATGGAGGAGGCGGTACACCGGCACCTGCGCGCGCTCGAATGCAACGGCCTGCCGGACGAGCGCTTCGTGGTCGTGGTGGACGGGCCGTTGCCCCGCATGTGGCTCGACGCCGACAAACTCGACCAGATTCTCGGCAACCTGCTGGAAAACGCGGTGCGCCACGGCGCGGGAACCGTCACCATCGAGATGCGCGCGGTCTCCATCGGGTCCGCGCCCGGTGCGTACGGGACGGAGATCACGGTGAGCGACGAGGGCCCGGGCATCCCGGACGAACTCCTCGAGCGCGTCTTCACCCGCTTTTGGCGCGGCAACCGCCGCGGTGGCACCGGCCTGGGGCTGTACATCGTCAAGGGCCTGGTCCAGGCGCACGCGGGCAGCATCAGCGTGGATCGCGCCGAGTGCGGCGGGGCCCGATTTCGATTCACCCTGCCGGCCGCGATGCCGGACGTCCTCATGTAGCGCTGCCCGCGCGGAGGAAGTCCCACCCACGTCGTCGCGGTCCGGCGGCCGCGGACACGCACGCCCATCGGGCGTCAGTAAACTCGGAGCGCGGACGTCGCAGGACGTCATTGCCGCCTCCACCACCGGCGGATCCCCCACAGGAGCACTGGACACAGATGTCGGCACCGAACAAGTCGTACGACCCGGTCGAGGTCGAGGCGTTGAAACCCGAGGAAGTCGAGCGGGCCAGGGACGCGGCGCTCGCCGCGGTCGCGGCCGCCGCCGACCTGGCCGCGCTGCAGGAGGCGAAGGTCGCGCACACCGGCGACCGTTCGCCGCTGGCGCTGGCCAACCGCGAGATCGGCGCGCTCCCGCCGCAGGCCAAGGCCGAGGCGGGCAAGCGCGTGGGCCAGGCCCGCGGCGCGGTCAAGCAGGCCCTGGAGCGGCGCCTGGTCGAATTGGAGGCGGAGCGGGACGCGCGCGTCCTCGTCGAGGAGGCGGTCGACGTCACGCTGCCGTGGGACCGCGCCCCGCGCGGCGCCCGGCACCCGCTGACCACGCTCTCCGAGCGCATCGAGGACCTGTTCGTGGCGATGGGCTACGAGGTCGCCGAGGGCCCGCAGGTCGAGGCCGAGTGGTACAACTTCGACGCGCTCAACATCCTGCCGGACCACCCCGCGCGGACCATGCAGGACACCTTCTTCGTGCGCGCCGAGGACGGCTCCGCGGACTCCGGCGTGGTGCTGCGCACGCACACCTCGCCCGTGCAGATCCGCACCATGCTCACCCGCACGCCGCCGATCTACGTGATCTGTCCGGGCCGGGTGTACCGCACCGACGAGCTGGACGCCACGCACACCCCGGTGTTCGGCCAGATCGAGGGCCTGGCCGTCGACAAGGGCCTGACCATGGGCGACCTCAAGGGCACGCTCGACCACTTCGTGCAGGCCATGTTCGGCGAGGGCATCGTCACCCGGCTGCGCCCGTCGTACTTCCCCTTCACCGAGCCCTCCGCCGAGCTCGACCTCAAGTGCTTCGTGTGCCGGGGCGCCTCGGTGGGCGACCCCGAGCACCCGTGCCGGACCTGCCGGTCCGAGGGCTGGATCGAGTGGGGCGGCTGCGGCATGGTCAACCCGCGCGTGCTGATCGCCTGCGGCATCGACCCCGAGGTGTACAGCGGTTTCGCGTTCGGTGTGGGTCTGGAGCGCGCGCTGATGTTCCGGCACAACGTCGAGGACATGCGGGACATGGTCGAGGGTGACGTCCGGTTCACCCTCCCGTTCGGGATGGAGATCTGATGCGGGTCCCGCTTTCGTGGCTGCGGGAGTACGTCGACCTCCCCGCCGGCGAGTCCGGGCGCGACGTCGCCGACAAGCTCGTGGCGCTCGGCCTGGAAGTCGAGACGGTCGAACAGCTCGGCGCGGACCTCAAGGGTCCGCTCGTGGTCGGACAGGTGCTCGAAATCGAGGAGCTGGAGGGCTTCAAGAAGCCGATCCGGTTCTGCAAGGTCGACGTCGGCGACGCCAACGGCACCGGCGAGCCGCAGGAGATCGTCTGCGGCGCGCGCAACTTCGAGGTCGACGACAAGGTCGTGGTGATCCTGCCGGGCGGCGTGCTGCCCGGCCCGTTCGAGATCGCCGAGCGCAAGACCTACGGGCGTGTGTCGCGCGGGATGATCTGCTCGGCCCGCGAGCTGGGCATGGGCGACGACCACGACGGCATCATCGTGCTGCCGATCGAGGCGCAGATCGGCGCGGACGCGATCGAACTGCTCGGCCTGGTCGACGAGGTCCTCGACATCGCGGTCACCCCGGACCGCGGCTACTGCCTGTCGATGCGCGGTGTGGCCCGCGAGGCGGCGATCGCCTACGGGCAGCCGCTGCGCGACCCGGCGCTGCTGGACGTGCCCGACGCCAACGGGTACGGCTACCCGGTGCGGGTCGAGGACCCGGCCGGCTGTGACCGGTTCGTGGCGCGCACCGTGGTCGGCGTCGACCCCGACGCGCCCTCGCCGCTCTGGGTGCAGCGCCGCGTGCAGATGAGCGGCATGCGGCCGATCTCGCTGGTCGTGGACGTGACCAACTACGTCATGCTCGAACTGGGCCAGCCGCTGCACGCCTACGACCGGGCCCGGTTGCAGGGTCCGATCGTGGTGCGCCGCGCGCAGGCCGGCGAGAAGCTGACCACCCTCGACGACGTCGAGCGCACGCTCGACCCCGAGGACCTGCTGATCTGCGACAACCGCGGGCCGATCGGCCTCGCGGGCGTGATGGGCGGCGAGAGCACCGAGATCGGCGACGGCACGAGCGACATCGTGATCGAGGCCGCGCACTTCGACCCGGTGGCCATCGCGCGCACCGCGCGTCGGCACAGGTTGTCCTCGGAGGCGTCGCGCCGGTTCGAGCGCGGCGTGGACCCGGAGGCGGCCCGCGCGGCGGCGCAGCGCGCGGTCGACCTGCTGGCCGCGCTCGGCGGCGAGCGGGCCCAGACCGAGGCGGGCGTGACCGAGGTGGACGCGCCGCGCGAGCCGGTGCGGATCACCCTGGCCGCCGACCACGCGGCGAAGGTCGCGGGTGTGCCCTACACCCGCGAGACGGTGGCCCAGCGGCTGCAGGAGGTGGGCTGCTCGGTCGAGGGCATCGACACGCTCACCGTCGGCCCGCCGACTTGGCGGCCCGACCTGACCGACCCCAACGACCTGGCCGAAGAGGTCATCCGGTTGGAGGGCTACGACCGGGTGCCGGCGACGCTGCCGCAGGTGCCGGCCGGTCGCGGGCTGACCGCCGACCAGCGGCGCCGGCGCCGGTTGGGCCGGGCCCTCGCGGGCGCGGGCTACACCGAGGTGCTCAACTACCCGTTCCTGGGGCAGAGCGCGTTCGACGACCTCGGCCTGGCCGAGGACGACGCGCGGCGGCGCACCGTGGTGCTGGTCAACCCGATCTCCGAGGAGGAGCCGGCGCTGCGCACCACGCTGCTGCCGGGCCTGCTGGACACGCTGCGCCGCAACCTCGGGCGCGGCAACACCGACCTCGCGCTGTTCGAGTCGGGTGTGGTCTTCCGGCCGAACGCCTCGACCCCGCCGGCGCCCGTGCTCGCCGTGGACCGGCGGCCGAGCGAGGAGGAACTGGCCGCGCTGGCCGCGGCGTTGCCGCACCAGCCGCAGCGGATCGCGGTCGTGCTGTCCGGGGAGCGCGAGCGCTCCGGGTGGTGGGGCAAGGGCCGGCCGCAGATCTGGGCGGACGCGATCGAGGCCGCGCGGGTGGTCGCGGACGCCGTCGGGGTCGAGCTGAGCGTGCGGGCGGATCGGCACGAGCCGTGGCACCCCGGGCGCTGCGCCGCGCTGGTGGCGACCGCGCCGGACGGGAGCGAGCGGGTCGTCGGGCACGCCGGCGAGCTGCACCCGAGGGTGCTCAAGACGCTGCACCTGCCGGAGCGGGTCGGCGCGATGGAGTTGGACCTGGACCTGCTCACCGCCGACCTGGACGGGGAGCGCCCGGTTCAGGCCGGGCACGTCTCCTCCTACCCGGTGGCCACCCAGGACGTGGCGCTCGTGGTGCCCGACTCGGTGCCGGCCGCCGCGGTGCAGGCCGCGCTGGTCGAGGGGGCCGGGGCGCTGCTCGAATCGGTGCGCCTGTTCGACGTGTACACCGGCTCGCAGGTCGGCGAGGGCAGCAAGTCGCTGGCCTACGCGCTGCGTTTCCGGGCGCAGGACCGCACGCTCACGGTCGAGGAGGCGACGGCCGCGCGGGACGCGGCGGTGGCGCTCGCGGCGGAGCGGACCGGGGCGGTGCTGCGCGGGGCGTGACGCCTCTCGGGCCGGATCGGTCGACGTGGGCCCGCACACCGTGACGGTGTGCGGGCCCACTCGTATGTGCGGGGTCGCCGGTCGGGGGTGGGTGCTCAGGGCCGGGTGGGGGCGGTGGGCAGGACGCCCGGGGCCAGGACGTCGACGCCGCAGATCTGCCTGGCGGCGGCGATCGGGTCGTTGGGGAAGCGGAAGGACGTGCGGCGCACGGCGCCGGTGAGGTTGGCGACGAAGCGGTGCCGGGTCAGCGGGGCGTGGGTCGAGTCCAGCAGTTCCTTGAGCCGGCCGCGGTTCGTGTCGCCGCAGGTGAGGGTGTAGCGGGCGGCGGCGATGCGGATCGGGTCGATGCCCGGGGGTGGCGGGGCGGCCGGGTCGGCGTACTGGGCGAGCACCCAGGCCGGGTCGATCTGCTTCTCGTGCCCGGGGCGGCCCCGAGCGGACAGCTGTACGTGCGCGGCGAGCGGATAGGCCAGGCCCAGGTCGTCGAGGGCGACGCCGGTGAGCGGGACGGCCGCGCCGAGCATGCCCAGGGAGGGCCACATCGCCACGATCGGCGCGGCGACGTCCGGGCGCAGCGGGGCGTTGAGGGTGTGCGTGGGGGAGCGGTCGACCAGGGTGTGCCGGTATCCCGGGCGGGGGCCGCGGACGAAGGTGGGGAAGCCGGGAAAGCCGTCGATGAAGGCGTCGGCGGTGACGGGGTTGGCCACGCCCAGGACCGAGGTGTAGAAGCCGCGTTCGTCGGCGATGCCGGCCGGGCCGATGCGCTCGTAGGGGAGCCGGAAGGCGGACGCGCACAGCAGGGCCCACGCGGCCACGGCGGCCACGGCGGGGATCGCGAGTCGGCTCGCCGGGACCAGCAGGATCGGCAGGAGCAGGAGGAACAGGCCCGGGAGGAGCATCCGGGCGTGCATGAAGTCGCCGCCGACGCGGACCACGTAGAGCAGCATGGCGAGACCGCACACGACGGGGGTCGCGTAGAGGGTGCGGCGGACGCGGGTGCCGGGGAGTGTGGCCGCGGGGGCGCTGCGGCGTCTTGTGGTGAGCACGCCGGCGGTGCCGAGGGCGGCGAGGGTGAGCAGGGGCAGCCACAGGTGGTACGGGTCGGCCAGGTCGCGGGCGTAGGCCCAGCCCCGGGGCCAGTCGCTCGCGCCGGCCTCCTTGGTGATCGCGGGCAGGGGGAGCAGGACGCCGTAGTAGCCCATGCGGAAGATCTCGTGGGCCAGCGGAAGCGCGGTCGCGGCGGCGGTGAGGGCCGCCGCGCGGCGGGGGCGCGGGCGGTGGATCAGGGCCAGGGCGGTCAGGAATCCGAGCGTGGCGATGGCCAGTTCGGGGCGGACCATCGGGCCCAGGCCCGCCAGGACGGCGAGGCCGTATGCGCGGCGGGTGTGCGGGCGCGGGTGTGAGCGGGTGTGCGGGTCGGCGGCGAGGCGTACGAGCAGCCACCAGCAGCCGGCGATCCACAGGGTGGTGAGGCCGGTTTCCAGGCCGGAGGTGGCGAAGTCCCAGGTCGGCGGCAGGGCGAGCAGAATCGGGGCACCGCAGGGGAGCAGCGGGGCGTGCCCGGCGGCGGGCCGGTACAGGCGGCGGCCGGCGTCGGCGGCCAGGAACCAGCCGAGTACGGCGCACAGCAGGCCCAGGCGCACGGCCAGGGGCGCGGGGTCCTGGCCGGTGAGGCGCGTCGCGGCGACCAGGAGCCACTGCCAGAGCGTGCCGGTGGCGGCCTCGGCGCGCTCGCCCGGGTTGAACACGGGGCCGTTGCCGGCCAGGATCTGCCGGACCGGGCGGGTGTAGATCAGGCCGTCGTCGCACAGCCAGCTGCGTTTACCGGCGAGGACGGCGACGAACACGGCGGGCAGCAGCACGGCGGCGATGTTCCACCGGGCGACGCGGCGTGGTGTGCGCGGGGGTGGGAGAGGGGTGGGGGCGGGGTGGTCGGCGGGCGGTGGGCCCTGGTCGGTCGAGGTGGTGGTCAGGGTCATCGGCGGCCTCCGGGCGGGTCGGACGGCGCCGGTGGGATCGTCCGTTCCGCCGGGCGCGCACCTCGTAGGGTGGCGCCATGAGTACTTACGTGATCACCGGTGCGGGTAGCGGTATCGGCGCGGAGATCGCCCGGCTGTTGCGGGAGGACGGTCACGATCTGGTCGCGATCGTGCGGTCGGAGCGGCGGGCGGCGGATCTGGCGGGGCCGGGAGTGCGGACGGTCGTGGCCGACCTGGAGCGTCCGGAGACCATCGCGGAGTCGCTGGCGCCGTTGGCGGACGAGACGTTCGCGGGGCTGGTGCACAGTGCGGGCGTCGCGGAGCTGGGCACGGTGGAGTCGACGGCCGTCGCGGTGTGGGCGCGCACGCTGACCGTGAACGTGGTCGCGGTGGCGGAGGTGACGCGGGTGTTGTTGCCGGCGTTGCGGCGGGGGCGGGGCGATGTGGTGCTGCTGAACAGTGGGGCGGGGTTGCGGACGAGTGCGGGGTGGACGGCGTATGCGGCGAGCAAGCACGCGTTGAAGGCGTTCGCGGACGGGCTGCGGGAGGAGGAGCCGGGGTTGCGGGTGACCAGTGTGTATCCGGGGCGGACGGCTACGGCGATGCAGCGTGGTGTGCGGGAGCAGGAGGGCGGGGCGTACGAGAGCTCGCGCTACAGCGATCCCGTGACGGTGGCGGGGGTCGTGGTGTCGACGCTTTCGCTTCCGGGGGATTCGGTGGTCCATGACGTGACGGTGCGCTCGTGGGGTTGACGTGAGGTTGTCGTCCTCAGACGCCGGACGGGCTGGGGTGGTGGGTTCGGCGCGCCCGGGGTCGGGCTGGGCCTTGTCCTCCGGACGGCCGATTGGGGCCGGTTCGGCTCCGGGGCCGGGCTGCGCCCGCGCCTGAGGCGCCGGGCGGGCTTGGGGTTGGGCCTGGTTCGGGCTTCGGGAGCCGGGCTGCGCCCTGCCTTGTCCTCAAGCGCCGGACGGGCTGATTGGGGTTGGGTTCCGGTGTCGGGCTGCGGCCCTGCTTTTCCTCAAGCGCCGGACGGGCTGGTGTTGGGCCCGGTTCAGCTCCGAGGCCGGGCTGCGCCCTGCCTTGTCCTCAAACGCCGGACGGGCTGATTGGGTTGGCTCCGGGGCCGCGCGCCCTCGCCTCAGGTGCCGGGCGGGCTTGGGGTTGGGCCTGGCCGGGCTTCGGGAGCCGGGCTGCGCCCTGCCTTGTCCTCAAGCGCCGGACGGGCTGATTGGGGTTGGGTTCCGGGGTTGGCTGCGGCCCTGTTTGTCCTCAGGTGCCGGGTGGGTTTGGGGTTGGGCCTGGTTCGGGAGCTGGGCTGCGCCCCGCTTTGTCCTCAGGCGCCGGGCGGGCTGGGGTTCAGCGGTTGGGGTTGTCGGTGGGGAGGATGCCTTTTTGGAGGACGTCTACGCCGCAGATTTGCTTGGCTGCTGTTACCGGGTCGTTGGGGAAGCGGAATGAGGTGCGGTCCCAGGCGCCGGTGAAGTTCTTTTTGAAGCGGCTCCAGGTCATGGGTTCTTGGACCGAGTCCTGGAGTTCTTTGATTTTGCCGGTGTTGGTGTTGCCGCAGGTGAGGGCGTAGCGGGCGGCTTTGACGCGGATCGGGTCGATGCCCGGGGGGAGGACGGCGTCCGGGGAGGTGTACTGGGCGAAGACCCAGGCGATGTCGATTTCCTTTTCGTGGCCGGGGCGGCCCCGGGTGGTGAGTTCGACGTGGGCGGCCAGGGGATAGGCCAGGCCGAGGATGTCGACGGAGACGCCGTCGAGCGGGGTGTTCGCGCCGTTCATGCCGAGGTTGGTCCACACCGTGGCGACCGGAGCGGGCAGCTTCGGGTCGAGGGCGGTGACGTAGAAGCCGTCGTACCAGGGGTAGACGATCACGTGCTTGTGGTCGGCGCGGGCGGCCTGGGCGGCGGCGGGGAAGCGTGGGTAGTTGGCCACGTACGAGTAGGCGGTGACCGGGTTGGCGACCTTGAGCGCGCTGATGTAGAAGGCACGTTCGTCGGCGATGCCGCGCGGGCCGATGCCCTCGTAGGGCACCCGGAAGGCGACCGCGCAGACCACGGCCCAGCCGATCAGCACGGTGGCGGCCGGTACCGCGAGCCGGTTCGCGGGGACCACGAGGATGGGCAGCAGCAGGGTGAACAGGCCGGGCAGCAACATCCGGGCGTGCATGAAGTCGCCGCCGACGCGGATCACGTAGAGCAGCATGAGCAGCCCGCACGCCACGGGGACGGCGAAGACGGTGATCCGGGCCCATCCGGCGCGGTCGATCGTGCGCGGGTCCAGTCGGGCGCGGGCGCGAGCGGGGTCGCGGCGTACCCGCAGTACCGCCTGGGCGAGCAGGCACGCGGCGAGTACGACGAACGGGAGCCACAGGTGGTACGGCTCGGTCAGGTCGCGGACGTAGTCCCAGCCCCGGGACCAGTCGCTCGCCGATGCCTCCTTGGTCACGGCGGGCAGCGGCAGCATGACGCCGTAGTAGCCCATCCGGAAGATCTCGTACAGCAGGGGGAGGGTGAACGCGGTGCCGAACAGGGCGAGGGCGCGGAGCGGGCGCGGGCGGCGGATCACGGCGAGCGCGATCAGGAATCCGAGGGTGGCGATGGCCAGGTCGGGGCGGACCGTCGGGCCCAGGCCCGCGACGAAGGCCAGCGCGTAGGCGATGCGGGCGCGCGGGTCGTGCGGGAGACGGACCAGGAGCCACCAGCAGCCGGCGATCCACAACGTGGTCAGCCCGGTTTCCAGGCCGGAGGTGGCGAAGTCCCACACCGGCGGCAGCGCGAGCAGGGCGATCACGCCGAACGGCACCAGGAGGGGGACACGCGCGGTGCGTTCGTGCAGCCGACGGGTGGCCTGGAGCGCGAGGACGTAGCCGGCGGTGGTGCACAGCAGGCCCAGGTAGACCGCGAGGCGGCCGACGTCGCTCTGGGTGATCCAGGACGCGAGCACCAGGATCCACTGCCACAGCGTGCTCGTGGAGGACTCGGCGCGTTCGCCCACGTTGAACACGGGGCCGTTGCCGGCCAGGATCTGGCGCACGGTGCGGGTGAAGATCAGGCCGTCGTCGCTGATCCAGCGTCGGTGCCAGCCCAGGATCAGCACGATCAGGGCGGGCGTCAGCACCATCGCGAGGTTCCAGCGGGCCGTGCCGCGGGTGGACGGGCCGTCCTGGGGGGGATCGGCCCGTCGCCCGAAGCG
Source organism: Embleya australiensis (assembly GCF_051903075.1). Lineage (NCBI taxonomy): Bacteria > Bacillati > Actinomycetota > Actinomycetes > Kitasatosporales > Streptomycetaceae > Embleya > Embleya australiensis. The sequence goes on along the minus strand of NZ_CP182422.1, from coordinate 773,771 downwards.
CGAGCGCCCGGACAGCACACTCACGAGGCTCATGGTTCGTTGACTCCAGTCGGGGCGGGCGGGCCGACCACACCATAACCACTGATGATCGACCGCCGGACCGATGACGGGCTCAGGAGGGCGAGCAGAATTTCTTCTCGGCCTCGATCGGGTTGGCCGGGATCCGCAGCTTGGTTCGGTCCACGGCGCCGGTCAGGTTCTTCCAGAAGCGCGACGCGGACATCGGTTCGTCGACCGAGTCGACGAGTTCGGCGAGGTCGCCGCAGCGCAGCGCGGCCCGGGCGGCGCGGATTTCCTCCTGGGTGGCGGCGTCCGGCGGGACCAGCGCGTCGCCGGCCGGGTCGACGTAGAGCGCGACGTTCCAGGCGAACGGCAGCAGCTTCTTGTGGCCGGCGGCGGTGTGCCGGGTCTCGGTGATGTGCGCGCCGACGGTGTTGGACAGGCCCCACACGTCGACCACGATCCCGCCGAGCGGGGTGATCGAGCCGCCGACGCCGAGTCGGCCGATGACCAGGCCCTTGTCGTGGTCGAGGTCGGTGCGCAGCGGCAGCGGCGGCACCTTCATGTAGTTGGGGTCCACGAAGAGAAGACGCTCGCCGGTCGCCTTTTCGTTGCGGAACGCCTCTTCTATCGACGGCAGCGTCCGGATGTGCGCTTCCTCGGTGGTGGGGTTGTCGGTCCTGGTCCACGCGGCGTAGGTGTCGCGTTCGTTCCAGACCTGGTTGCCGTTGCCGTCGGGGGCCGGCGTGGTGATCACGCCGGAGCGCAGCGTGCTGCCGCAGACCACCGCCCAGACCGCGACCAGCACGATGACGGGGGTTATGAGCCGGTCCAGGGGGGCGAGCAGCAGCGGGAGCAGGACCAGGAGCAGTACGGGCAGCCACATGCGGCCGTGCATGAAGTCGCCGCCGACCTTGAGCACGTACACGGTCTGGCCCAGCGCGGCGACCAGGGGAGTGCCGATGACGATCCAGGTGCGCCGGTCGGCGGGGCGGCGCCGGGTGAGCGCGAGGGCGACCGCGACCACGATCAGGATCATCGGGATCCACAGGTAGTACGGCTTCATGTAGTCGGTCAGGTAGTCCCAGCCGCGGCCCCACAACGATCCCGACGCCTCCTTGGTGAGGGCGGGCATCGGGAAGATCAGGCCGTAGTAGCCCATCCGGAAGATCTCGTAGGCGGCGGGCAGGAACCCGGCGCAGGCGAGCATCGCCAGGGCCCCCCGCCAGCGGGCGCGGATCAGCAGGAACTGGGCGGCGAGCAGGATCACCATGGTCAGGCCCAGGTCGGGGCGGACCAGGGGGCCCAGGCCGAACCAGAAGGACAGGGCCAGGGTGCGCCGGGTGGTGTGGGTGCCGACCGGGCGCAGCCAGGTGCCGATCAGCAGCCACCACGACAGGCCGATCCAGAACAGGATCAGGCCGGTCTCCATGCCGGCGGTGGCGAAGTCCCACACGGAGGGGATGGCGATGAACACGAGCACGCCGGCGGGCAGCAGCAGCCGGGTGACCGCCAGGCCGCGGAAGAGCCGGCGGGTGCCGTCCAGGGACAACCACAGGCCGGCGACCGACAGGATCAGGCCGGTGTAGACGGCGGTGGGCGCGTAGTCGAACGGGGTGATGCCGCCGAGCAGCGCGAGCAGCCATTGCCACAGCGTGCTGGTGGAGGTCTCCACACGTTCGCCGGCGCTGTAGACGGGGCCGTTGCCGGCCAGGATCTCGCGGACCGCGCGGGTGAAGATGAGGCCGTCGTCGGTGATCCAGCGCTGGTGCCAGCCCATGATCGCGAAGACCAGCGTGGGCAGGCCCAGGGCGAGCAGGTCCGGCAGTGGGACGCGGGCGCGCCTGCGCTCGGCGGTGGGCCGGGTCGGCGCGGCGGTGGTGTCCGCGGTGCCCGCCTCGCGAGCCGATGGGGGCTCGCCGGTCGGGGACTGTAGGTCCGGGTCGGCGACGCGTGCGGCGTCGGCGGGCCCGGAGGTGCCGGGGGGAGGGGTCACGTGGTCTCGTTCGTTTCCTGGGCGGGGGCGCCCGCCGTCTGCTGCACGTCGCTGCCGTCCCGCCGGCCGTCGACCGCCCGCCGGGGGCGCGTATCCGAAGTCCGCTGATCCTAACGCACCGGCATGCGCCCTATCGGGTGACCCGGGGACGGGGAAGGCTTGCTCGAAGCGGCCTCGTGCGGGACTTCGGGCCCCTGCCGGGCATTGCGACGCGCGGCGCCGCACCTGGGCGCACCGGAGAAACGGGCGGATAGGACCACTGTGCGCCTGCTTCTGCGGTGCGCCGACGCAGGGGATCCGCCCGTCGGGCTCCTCTCCGCGGATCGCGCCGCGGAGCCCGCGGTCACCCAACGTACTTGCATAGTGATTCGATCATCCGTATAGTCATGCTCCTGACAAGGAGGCGGTAATGGGGGCCAAGGCGGCACTGGCGGGGGCGAGTGGATATGCGGGCGGGGAGATTCTGCGCCTGCTGCTCGCACACCCGGAGATCGAGATCGGCACGCTCACGGCGGGGTCCAACGCGGGCCGACGCCTGGGCGAGCTGCAGCCGCACCTGCTGCCGTTGGCCGACCGCGTCCTCGTCGAGACCACGGCCGAGAACCTGGCGGGGCACGACGTGGTCTTCCTGGCCCTGCCGCACGGACAGTCCGGCGCGCTGGCCGCGCAACTGGGCGCCGACGTGCTCGTGGTGGACTGCGGCGCCGACTACCGGCTGCGCGACGGCGCCGACTGGGAGGAGTTCTACGGATCCCCCCATGCCGGGACGTGGCCGTACGGACTGCCCGAGCTGCCGGGCGGGCGCGCCGCGCTCATCGGCACCCGGCGGATCGCGGTGCCGGGCTGCTACCCGACCGTCTCGCTGCTGTGCACGGTGCCCGCCACCGCCGCCGACCTGGTCGAGCCCGACTGGGTCGTGGTCGCCGCGTCCGGCACCTCCGGGGCGGGCAAGGCGCCCAAGCCGCACCTGCTGGGCAGCGAGGTGATGGGCTCCGCGAGCGCCTACGGCGTCGGCGGGGTGCACCGGCACACGCCGGAGATCCTCCAGGGGCTGCGCGCGGTCACCGACGCGCCGGTCACGGTGTCCTTCACCCCGACGCTGGTGCCCATGTCGCGCGGCATCCTGGCCACCTGCACCGCCCGGCTGCGGCCGGGCGTCACCGCCGAGGCGGTCCGCGCGGCCTACACCGCGGCCTACGCCGACGAGGGCTTCGTCCACCTGCTCGCCGAGGGCCAGTGGCCCGCGACCGCGATGGTCTACGGCGCCAACACGGCCGTCGTACAGGTCACCGTCGACGAGCGTGCGGGCCGTGTCGTGGTGGTCGGCGCGATCGACAACCTCGCCAAGGGCACCGCCGGCGGCGCCATCCAGAGCACCAACATCGCCCTCGGCCTCGCCGAGGACCTGGGACTGAGCAAGACGGGGGTAGCACCGTGAGCGTCACCGCAGCACAGGGCTTTCGCGCCGCGGGCGTGGCCGCGGGCCTCAAGAGCACGGGCGCGCCCGACGTGGCGCTGATCGTCAACGACGGCCCCTCGATCGCCGGGGCGGCGGTGTTCACCGCCAACCGGATCAAGGCCGCGCCGGTGGTGTGGTCCGAGCAGGTGGTCAAGGCCGGCCTCGTGCAGGCGGTCGTGCTCAACTCCGGCGGCGCCAACGCCTGCACCGGCACCGAGGGCTTTCGCAACACGCACGCCACCGCCGAGCGGGTCGCCGAGGCGCTGGGGCTGAACGCCGGCGAGATCGTGGTGGCCTCCACCGGCCTGATCGGCGTACAACTGCCGATGGACCGGCTGCTGCCGGGCGTCGACAAGGCCGCGGCGGCACTGAGCGCCGACGGCGGCGAGGCCGCGGCGATCGCGATCAAGACCACCGACACCGTGCACAAGCAGTCCGTGGTCACCGACCCCGCCGGGTGGACCGTCGGCGGCATGGCCAAGGGCGCGGGCATGCTCGCCCCCGGCCTGGCCACCATGCTGGTCGTGCTCACCACCGACGCCGCGGTCGACGCCGAGACGCTGGACGCGGTGCTGCGCGGCGCCACGCACACCACGTTCGACCGGATCGACTCCGACGGCTGCATGTCCACCAACGACACCGTGCTGCTGATGGCCTCCGGCGCCTCCGGCGTCGAGCCCGACCTCGCCGCGTTCGCCGAGGCGGTGCGCACCGTCTGCGGCGACCTCGCCCGGCAGCTGATCGGCGACGCCGAGGGCGCGAGCAAGGACATCCGGATCGACGTGACGGGCGCCGCGACCGAGGCCGACGCGCTGGAGGTGGCCCGCTCGATCGCCCGGAACAACCTGTTCAAGTGCGCCGTGCACGGCGAGGACGCCAACTGGGGCCGCGTGCTCGCCGCGATCGGCACCACCGCCGCGACCTTCGACCCCGACCGGCTCGACGTCGCCTTCAACGGCGTGTGGGTGTGCCGGGACGGCTTCGTCGGCGAGGACCGCGAGCTGGTCGACATGACCCCGCGCGAGACGCACATCGTGGCCGACCTCAACGCCGGCGAGGCCGCCGTGACGGTGTGGACCAACGACCTCACCGCCGAATACGTCCACGAGAACTCGGCCTACTCGTCGTGACCGGTACCGACAGCCAGACGAGGGGGAGCGGGATGCGGACGGAATCGGCCGACAAACAGGGGCGCAACAACGCGGCACTGGCCAAGGCGCACACGCTGATCGAGGCGCTGCCGTGGTTGGAGCGCTTCTACGGCAAGACCGTGGTGATCAAGTTCGGCGGCAACGCCATGGTCGACGACGCGCTCAAGCAGGCGTTCGCCCAGGACCTGGTGTTCCTGCGGTTCGCCGGGCTGCGCCCGGTGATCGTGCACGGCGGCGGCCCGCAGATCAGCGCGCAGCTCGACCGGCTCGGCATCGAGTCCTCCTTCGCCGGCGGCCTTCGGGTGACCACGCCCGAGGCGATGGACGTGGTGCGCATGGTCCTCGCCGGCCAGGTGCAGCGCGAGATCGTCGGCCTGATCAACCGGCACGGGCCGTTCGCCGTCGGGATGACCGGCGAGGACGCGCACACGATGACCGCGGAGAAGCGGCTCGCGGTCGTGGACGGCGAGTCGGTCGACATCGGCCTGGTCGGCGACATCGTCGAGGTCGACCCCGGCGCGATCCGGGCGCTGCTCGACGACAACCGGATACCGGTGATCTCCTCGATCGCGCGCGGCGCCGACGGGCACGTCTACAACGTCAACGCCGACACCGCGGCGTCGGCGCTCGCGGTGGCGCTCGGCGCGGAGAAGCTGGTCGTGCTCACCGACGTCGAGGGGCTGTACGCCGACTGGCCCGTCAGCGACGAGGTGATATCGCGCCTGGACGCCGACGAGTTGGCCGCGCTGATGCCGAACCTGTCCACCGGCATGCTGCCCAAGATGGAGGCGTGCCTGCGGGCCGTGCAGGCCGGGGTGCCGGCCGCGCACGTGCTCGACGGGCGGGTCGCGCACTCGCTGCTCCTCGAGGTGTTCACCGACGAGGGGATCGGGACCATGGTGGTGCCCGCCCGGGACAAGCACGCGGGGGCCGCGGCCGCGGCCGACATCGAGCACGCGGACAACGACGACGAAGACTCCGAGGGGGCGGCGTGACCATCACCGAGAGCGGTGCCGCCGGTGCGCTGACGCAGCGGTGGAACCAGGCGCTGATGCACAACTACGGCACGCCCGCGATCGAGCTGATCAGCGGCTCGGGCGCGCGCGTGGTGGACGGCGCGGGCAAGACCTATGTCGACTTCCTCGGCGGCATCGCGGTCAACGCGCTCGGCCACGCGCACCCGGCGATCGCCGCCGCGGTCGGCGCGCAGCTGGGCCGGCTGGGCCACGTGTCCAACCTCTACATCGCCGAACCCCCCGTGGCGCTCGCCGAGCGGCTGCTCGGCCTGTTCGGCCGCCCCGGCCGGGTCTACTTCGGCAATTCGGGTGCCGAGGCCAACGAGGCCGCGTTCAAGATCGCCCGGCGCACCGGTCGGCCGCAGATCATCGCGGCCGAGGGCGGCTTCCACGGCCGCACCATGGGCGCGCTGGCGATGACCGGCCAGCCCGCCAAGCGCGAGCCGTTCGCCCCGCTGCCCGGCGGCGTCGACTTCGTGCCGTACGGCGACGTCGACGCGCTGCGCGCCGCCGTCGGTCCGCAGACCGCCGCGGTGATCCTGGAGCCCATCCAGGGCGAGAACGGCGTGGTCATGCCCGGTGAGGGCTACCTGGCCGCGGCCCGGGAGATCACCGCCGCGCACGGCGCGCTGCTGATCCTGGACGAGATCCAGACCGGCATAGCCCGCACCGGCGCCTGGTTCGCCCACCAGCCGCTCGGCATCGAGCCCGACGTGGTCACGCTGGCCAAGGGCCTGGGCGGCGGGCTGCCGATCGGCGCCTGTGTCGCCTTCGGGCCGGCGGCCGAGTTGTTGCGGCCGGGCCAGCACGGCACCACGTTCGGCGGCAACCCGATCTGCTGCGCGGCGGCGCTCGCGGTGCTCGACACGATCGAGAACGACGACCTGTGCACCCGTTCGGCGCAACTCGGCGAGCGGCTGCGGGCGGGAATCGACAAGATCGCCCATCCGCTGGTCGACGAGGTGAGCGGAGCGGGCCTGTTGATCGGTATCGTGCTCACCGCACCGGTGGCGCAGACCGTGCAACAGGCGGCGCAGGACGCGGGTTTCCTCGTCAACGCCGCCGTGCCCACCCGGGTCCGGCTCGCCCCGCCGCTCGTCGTCGACGACGCGGACGTGGACGCGCTGCTCGGGGCGCTGCCCGCAATCCTGGACGCCGGCCTCGCCGCCGCACCCGCCGGAGGAACTTCGTGAACACCGTCCGACGACGACGCGTGCGGCGCTAGGCGGGGTCGGCCCATGAGCAGCGAGCCCGGCACCGGCGAGCCCGGCACCGACGCGACCCCGGTCGAGGGCGTATACGCGGTGCCCAGCACCCGGATCGCCCGCCACCGGCGGATCGTCGACATCCTGACCCGACACCCGGTCCGGTCGCAGAACCAACTCGCCCGGCTGCTCGCCGAGGACGGCCTCGCCGTCACCCAGGCCACGTTGTCCCGGGACCTCGACGAACTCGGCGCGGTCAAGATCCGCGACGCGGAGGGATCGCTGATCTACGCCGTGCCGGCGGAGGGCGGCGATCGCACCCCCCGGGCGCCGCTGGAGGAGTCCGCGGTCGAGGGACGGCTGTCCCGGCTGGCCGGCGAACTGCTGGTGTCGGCCGAGGCGTCGGGCAACCTCGTGGTGGTGCGCACACCGCCCGGCGCGGCCCAGTTCCTGGCCTCCGCGATGGACCACGCCGAGTCCCGGCTGATCCTGGGCACCATCGCCGGCGACGACACCATCCTGATGGTCTCGCGCGACCCGGAGGGCGGCGCGGCGCTCGCCGCGTACCTCCTGGCGCTCGCCGAGCACAAGGGATAGCCGGGCCCGGTCCGCCCGCGACCATCGACTTCCGCACACCGCCAGAGCGCTCGGCTCGGGCCGAACCAGCACCGCATCCGCCGAATCGCTCATTCGTAAGGAGAAAACGCTCGTGACCGAGCGCGTCGTACTCGCCTATTCCGGAGGTCTAGACACCTCCGTCTGTATCCCATGGATCGCCGAGGAGACCGGCGCCGAGGTCATCGCGGTGGCCGTCGACGTCGGCCAGAACGGCGAGGACCTGGACATCATCCGCAAGCGGGCACTGGCCTGCGGCGCGGTCGAGGCCGAGGTCGCGGACGCCCGCGACGAGTTCGCCGACGGCTACTGCCTGCCGGCCATCCGGGCCAACGCGCTCTACATGGACCGCTACCCGCTGGTCTCCGCGCTGTCTCGGCCGGTGATCGTCAAGCACCTGGTCGCCGCCGCGCGGAAGCACGGCGCGACCACGGTCGCGCACGGCTGCACCGGCAAGGGCAACGACCAGGTCCGCTTCGAGGTGGGCATCTCCTCCCTCGCCCCCGACCTGACGTGCGTCGCCCCGGTCCGCGACTACGCGATGACCCGGGACAAGGCGATCGCCTTCGCCGAGGCGAAGAACCTGCCGATCGTCACCACGAAGAAGTCGCCGTACTCGATCGACCAGAACGTCTTCGGGCGGGCCGTGGAAACCGGCTTCCTGGAGGACATCTGGAACGCGCCGATCGAGGACGTGTACGAGTACACGCAAAACCCGGCCGACGCGCGGGACGCCGACGAGGTGGTGATCACCTTCGAGCACGGCGCGCCGGTGGCCGTGGACGGCCGCGAGGTCACCGTGCTCCAGGCGATCGAGGAGCTGAACCGGCGGGCGGGCGCGCAGGGTGTGGGCCGGATCGACATGGTCGAAGACCGGCTGGTCGGCATCAAGAGCCGCGAGGTCTACGAGGCACCGGGCGCGATCGCGCTGATCACCGCGCACCAGGAGCTGGAGAACGTCACCGTCGAGCGCGAACTGGCCCGCTACAAGCGCACCGTCGAGCAGCGCTGGGCCGAACTGGTCTACGACGGCCTGTGGTTCTCCCCGCTCAAGCGGGCTCTCGACGGCTTCGTCGCCGAGGCCAACCGGCACGTGTCCGGCGACATCCGGATGACCCTGCACGGCGGGCGGGCCGTGGTTACCGGTCGGCGCAGCGACCAGTCGCTCTACGACTTCAACCTGGCCACCTACGACACCGGCGACACGTTCGACCAGTCGCAGGCCAAGGGCTTCATCGAGCTGTTCGGGCTCTCCGGCAAGATCGCGGCGCGTCGGGACGGTGCATCGTGACCGAGAACACCGACCGGGTGAGCCTGTGGGGCGGCCGTTTCTCCGGCGGCCCCTCCGAGGCTCTGGCCCTGCTCTCCGCCAGCGTGCACTTCGACTGGCGGCTCGCGCCGTACGACATCGCCGGCTCCCGGGCGCACGCCCGGGTCCTGCACGCGGCCGGACTGCTCACCGACGACGAGCTGACCCGCATGCTGGCCGGCCTGGACACGCTGCAAGAGCACGTCGAGTCCGGTGTCCTGGTCGCCACGATCGCCGACGAGGACGTACACACCGCGCTGGAGCGCGGCCTGCTCGACATCCTCGGCCCCGACCTGGGCGGCAAGCTGCGCGCGGGCCGCTCGCGCAACGACCAGATCGCCACCCTGGGCCGGATGTACCTGCGCGATCACGCGCGGATCCTGGGCCGGCTGCTCGCCGACCTCCAGGAGGCGCTGATCGAGCAGGCCGCCGCGCATCCCGACGCGGTGATGCCGGGCCGCACCCACCTCCAGCACGCCCAGCCGGTGCTGCTCGCGCACCACCTGCTCGCCCACGTGCAGGCCTTCGCGCGCGACGCCGACCGGCTGCGCGACTGGGACCGGCGCGCCGACGTGTCGGCGTACGGGTCCGGCGCGCTCGCCGGGTCCTCCCTCGGGCTCGACCCCGAGTCGGTGGCCCGCGACCTCGGCTTCTCCGCGTCCGCGGCGAACTCGATCGACGGCACCGCCTCGCGCGACTTCGCCGCCGAGTTCGCGTTCGTCACCGCGATGCTCGGGGTGAACCTGTCCCGGCTGGCCGAGGAGATCATCGTGTGGAACACGAAGGAGTTCTCCTTCGTGACGCTGGACGACGCCTTCTCCACCGGTTCCTCGATCATGCCGCAGAAGAAGAACCCCGACATCGCGGAGCTGGCGCGCGGCAAGTCGGGCCGGCTGATCGGCAACCTGACCGGGTTGATGGCCACCCTGAAGGCGCTGCCGCTGGCCTACAACCGCGACCTCCAGGAGGACAAGGAGCCGGTCTTCGACTCGTGCGACACGCTCGAAGTCCTGCTTCCGGCGTTCACCGGGATGATCGCCACGCTCACCTTCCACCGCGAGCGGCTGGCCGAACTGGCGCCGGCCGGCTTCTCGTTGGCCACCGACATCGCCGAGTGGCTGGTCCGCCGCGGCACTCCGTTCCGGGTGGCGCACGAGGTGGCCGGCGCGTGTGTGAAGTACTGCGAGCCGCGCGGGATCGAGCTGTGGGACCTGACCGACGATCAACTCGCGGAGATCTCGCCGGAGTTGACCCCGGAGGTGCGCTCGGTACTGACCGTGTCCGGCTCGGTCGCCTCGCGTGACGGGCGCGGGGGCACCGCCCCCGTCCGGGTCGCCGAGCAACTCGGCGAGCTTCGGGCGGACCTGGCCGGCCAGCGCAAGTGGGCCGGCGGGTAACGCCGCACGGCACCGGGATCGACCTGAGACGATGGGCCCGCAACCTCCGGGGGGAGGTGGCGGGCCCATCGTCGTGTCCGCATGTCGTAGGGCGTCCGGTTTCGGGGTGGTTGCACGAGTGTGAGCGGAAGTCGCGGTTCCAGTCCCAATTGTGAAATCGCGGTTACCAAAAGCGATTGCGTGTGTTCGCTCCGTTGATTCCGTACTAGGGTCGATTCACATCGAGGGGAGGGATCGGCATGCTCGATCACCTGCGTCGAATACGTTCCCAGGGGGAGAAGTCCGCCGCCATGCTGGCGGATCTGCCGGTCGGCGCGCTGCTGCGCAGTGTTCCCCCCTCGGTGGGCTTCGGGGTGCGCTCCTATGTGCGGTCGTTGCGCGCCGAACGGCGCCGATATCCCGAGATGCCCACCGTGTTCCCCACCCCGGGACTGGTCTCCGCGGCCTTCCTGGACGAACTCGTGGTGGCCGTCCTGGCCGGCGGCCGGCTGTCCCCGGACCCCGAGGACGCCCAGCGGATCCGGACCGAGATCGCCGACGCGCTGGCCAAGTTCCGCGCCGAGGGCTACCTCGACGATCCGACCCGCTTCCATCCCGACCCGCCCGCCCCGGAGGACCCGGTGCTCCGGGACCGGCTCTACGGCACCATCGGCTACGAGCGACTGACCTTCGACAGCGAGTACATGCCCCGCGCCGGGGTGCCGGGGGCCACCCGGTGGCAGGGCGCGGGCGCGAATCAGCGGGTGTGGGCGTACGTACTGCGCCACCCCGGTGCGCCCCGGCCGTGGCTGGTGAACCTGCACGGCTTCGGCATGGGTCGACCCGGCGACCTGGCCGCGTTCCGCTCGCCGCGGCTGCACCGCGAACTCGGCGTCAACGTGATCCACCCGGTGCTGCCCATGCACGGGCCGCGCAAGAGCACCCGCACCCACGACGGCACGTTCATCTCGTTCGACTACCTCGGCAACGTGCACGGCCTGGGACAGGCCGTGTGGGACGTGCGCCGCTGCCTGGACTGGGTGCGCGCGCAGGGCGACGCCGACACCCCCGTCGCCCTGCACGGGCTCTCGCTGGGCGCCTACGTCGCCGCCCTGGTCGCGGCCCTGGAGGATCTGGACTGCGTGGTCGTCGGCGTGCCCTCGGTCGACATGGCGTGGGTGATGTCGCACCACGTACCCGAGGACATCGAGCGCGAGGTGCGCGCGGCGGGCCTGCTCGGCGCGGACGCCGAGACGGTCCACCGCGTGGTCTCGCCGCTGGCGGTGACGCCCCGGGTGCCGCTTGAGCGGCGCTTCGTCTACGCCGGCCTGGCCGATCGGATGGCCACGCCGCAGCAGGCGTATCGGCTCTGGAAGCACTGGGAGGAACCATCCGTCTGCTGGTACCGCGGCTCGCACATCGGAGCCGTGTGGAACCGGCAGGCGCACCGCTTCATCGAGGATGCCCTGACCTCGTCGGGCATCGGGAGGAGGAATACCTGGTGAAGCTCTCCGGTCTGGATTCGGCATTCCTGGCCCTGGAGTCGCAGGAGTGGCCGGCGCACGTCGTCTGCCTGACCGTCGTCGACGCCTCGGACACCGGGGGCCGCGTCGACCGCGCCGCGTTCGCGCGCACGCTGGCCGCCCGGCTGCCCCGACTGCCGCTGCTGCGCCGCAAACTGGTCCGCGGCCCGTGGGGGCTGGCCCGGCCGCACTGGGTCGAGGACCCCGACTTCGAGCTGGGCAACCACCTGCGTCGGGCCACCCTGGCGGCTCCCGGCGGCCGGCGTGAACTGACCGCCATGGCCGAGGAGATCTACCGTCACCGCCTGGACCGCGACCGCCCGCTGTGGGAGTGGTGGATCGTCGACGGTCTGGAGAACGGGCGGGTCGCGCACCTGTGGAAGGTGCATCACGCGTGCATCGACGGGCGCTCCGGCGCCGCGATGCAGGAGATCTTCTTCGACGCCGTCCCGAACCCGCCGGACGAGCAGGCGCCCGCGCCGGTGCCCGCGCCGAGCGAGCCGGGCGGTGTACCCGAGGGGTGGGAGGCGATCCGCGAGGGCGCACTCTCGCTGGCCGGTACGCCCGTGCGGGTGGGCCGGCAACTCGGCCGCCTGGGACAGGGCGTGCTCCAGGCCGCGCTGACCGGGCGACTCGGCCGGGCGCTGCCGCTGAACGTACCCAGGACCCGGTTCAACGAGCCGATCGGCCCGCGGCGGGCGTACGGCTTCTGCAGCGTCTCGCTCTCCGACGTCAAGCTGGTCAAGAACGCCTTCGGGGTCAAGGTCAACGACGTGGTGCTCGCGATGGTGGCCGGCGCACTGCGCGAACACCTGGACGCCCTGGGCGAGTTGCCCGAGCGGGAACTGGTCGCCACGGTGCCGGTGGACGCCACGCACGGCGGCGAGCGGGCCGGCGGCAACCTGATCACCGGGATGCTGGTGGGGCTGGCCACCGACGTGGCCGAGCCCGGTCAGCGACTGCTGTGCGTACACGAGAACTCCGATGCGGCCAAGGCCGTACAGAGCGCGATGGGCAGCGAGTTGCTCACGGGACTGGCCGAGGCACCGCCGCCGGCGCTGCTCAGGGCGCTCGGCGGGCTCTACCGCGAGGCCCGACTCGCGTCCGTGTTGCCGGCGTTGTGCAACGTCACGGTCTCGAACGTGCCCGGTCCGCGCAGGCCGCTGTATGCCCACGGGCAGCGAGTGGAGGCGTTTCATTCGATGGGGATCATCGCCGACGGCTTCGGACTGTTCATCGGTGGCATGAGCTACGACGACCGGATCGACATCGGTGTGCTGGCCGACCGGGACGCGCTGCCGGACCCGTTCGCCCTGGCGGACGCCATCGTCGAGCAGTTGAACCACCTGTTGAAGGCGGCGGACGAGGTCGCGCCGCCGCGCCCGACGCGGGATCTGCCGGTCGAACCCTCCGGCGCGGGTGACCCGGAGGGCCGGGTGGCCGGGGCCGCCGCCGTGCCCAAGGTGCCCGGTCCGCGACGGGTCGAGGAGGATCGCGCGGTCGAGGCCGCCGGGTTCGAGGCGGGTCGCGCGTGAGCAGGACGGCACTGGTCACCGGCGCCAACTCCGGGCTCGGCCTGGCCACTGTGCTGGCGCTGGCCCGGGCGGGCGTGGACACCGTCGGCAGTGTGCGTACGGCGGCCAAGGCCGAGTCGGTCCTGGCCGCGGCGGACGCGGCCGGGGTCGAGGTGCGCACCGTGCTCCTGGACGTCACCGACGCGGCCGGCGGCAAGGACGTGATCGAGCGGGTCCGTCCCGACATCCTGGTCAACAACGCCGGCGGCACCTCGTTCGCCCCCGTGCTCGACGTGTCGGAGGAGGACGCCCGCCACCAGCTGGAGACCGCGCTGTTCGGCCCGATGCGGCTGGCCCGCTTCGCCGTTCCGCACATGCGCGAGCGCGGATGGGGCCGGGTGGTGCAGATCTCCTCGCTGGCCGGGCGGATCACGTATCCGCTGCTCGGCTGGTATCAGGCCGGGAAGCACGCGATGGAGGCGGCGTCCGACGCGCTTCGGGTGGAGCTGGCCGGGGCCGGGATCGACGTCGTGGTGGTCTCGCCCGGCGGCTTCCGCAGCGGCGCCACCGAGGAGATGGCCGACGCGGTCGAGCGCCATCGCGGCACCGCGTTCGCGACCGCGTTCCGCCGGATGGACCTGGGCTTTTCGATCATGAAGCCGCTGTGGAGCGAGCCGGAGACGGTCGCCGACACGATCGCCCTGGCCGCCACCACGAAGTCGCCGAGGTCACGCTACGTGGTCGGGGCCGACGCACACCTGACGCTGCTGGTGCACCAGGTCACCGAACCGTTCGCGATGGTGCGCGCGCTCAAGGAGGGAGTGGTCCGCCGCGTCACGGGTCTGTAGCCGGCCGGGCCTCGGCCCACAACGGGCGTGCGCGCCGCGCGTACCGGCCACATCGTGCGTTCCGCGACCCGCATTTTTCCGGCGATTCACCCCATCGGGCGCACTTCGTCGAACACGCTGCCTGAACGCCGGATTGCGCATAGGTGAGGGCCGGGTAGAAGTCCGGGAAAAGCCGTGTGGAACAGTGACGAATGCAGTGTTCACGCGCGTGTTCGAGAAGGGGACAACCCTCCCCCTTCGCACCGGGCACGGGGCTCGACGCTGCGGCACACACATCCGCGCGGTGATCAGGGCGATCAGGGGAGCAATCCGATGGGGCAGAACGTGGGTATCGGCACGGCGGACGTATCCGACGCCGAGCAGATTCTCAAGCTTCAGTACCTCTGTTACCAGGGCGAGGCCGCCCTCTACAACGACTACGGCATCGAGCCGCTGACGCAGAGCCTGGAGAGCCTGCGCGCCGAGTTCGAGACGCACACCGTGCTGGTGGCGCGCCTGGGCGAGGAGGTCGTCGGCTCGGTGCGCGGCACCATCGACGACGGCGTGGCCCGCATCGGCAAACTGATCGTGCACCCCCGACTGCAGCGGCACATGCTCGGCACCCGGCTGCTGCGCGCGATCGAGGCGAAACTCGCCGACGCCGCCGAGTACGAGCTGTTCACCGGCCACCGCAGCGAGAACAACCTGCGGCTGTACGAACGCCTCGGCTACGTCTCCGGCCGGATCGAGAAGGTCAGCCCCCGGCTGAGCCTGGTCTACCTGCGCAAGACCGCCGTCCTCGCGGCCTGATCGACGCCCGCGGGGCGAGAAGCACCCCCGAAGCCCCGGCGACCATGGAATCCATGGTCGCCGGGGCTTCGTCGGCTCCGGTCGCAGGTGCTCGGCGGGATGACATTTCCATTGCGAGGCGTGTGTCTGCTTTAATCGGATCATGTTCACGACGGCTCACATCTCCGGCACCGCGGCTACCGCCACGGGTTGTCGTTGCATGCGCCGTTCGTGTCAGATGTGTCGAATGTGTGGCTGTTGAGGATTTGAGGGCCTGATCCCTCTCCCGGGCCGAGCGCTCCGCGCCCCCGGTGCACCCCCCGCCACGCCCCCTGTGTGATCGAGTCGCGCGGCCCTTCGTCGGGCCCGATTCGGCACGCACATCCCCCGAGGACTTCACGGTGATCCGTACCACTGCCCTGAGCAAGGTCTATCGCAGCCGAGAACGGCAGGTGACCGCGCTCGACGGGGTCGACCTGCACGTGCGCGAAGGCGAGATCTTCGGCGTGCTCGGCCGCAGCGGCGCCGGCAAGAGCACCCTGATTCGTTGCGTCAACCTCCTGGAGCGCCCCACGTCGGGCACCGTCGAGGTGGGCGGGCGCGAGCTGACCTCGCTGTCGGCGAGTGCGCTGCGTGCCGAGCGGCGCGGCATCGGGATGATCTTCCAGCACTTCAACCTCCTCTCCAGCCGCACCGTCGCCGGGAACGTCGCGGTACCGCTGGAGATCGCGGGGGTGCCGCGCCGGGACCGGGCCCGCCGGGTCGCGGAACTGCTCGACCTGGTCGGCCTCGCCGAGCACGCCAAGGCGTACCCCGCGCAGTTGTCCGGCGGGCAGAAGCAGCGGGTGGGCATCGCCCGCGCGCTCGCCGCCGAACCGCGCGTACTGCTGTCCGACGAGGCCACCTCGGCGCTCGACCCGGAGACCACCCGCTCGATCCTGGCCCTGCTGCGCGACCTGCGCGATCGTCTCGGCCTGACCATCCTGCTGATCACCCACGAGATGGACGTGGTCAAGAACATCTGCGACTCGGCCGCGCTGATGGAGGGCGGCCGGATCGTCGAGTCGGGGACGGTGCCCGAGCTGCTCGGCCGCTCCGACTCGCGGCTGGCCCGGGAGATGTTCCCGCTGGGTACGCCCGCCGTGCTCGCGGGCCGCACGCTGGTCGACATCACCTTCCGCGGCGAGGAGACGGCGCAGCCGTTCATCTCCACCCTCGCGCGCACCTACAACGTCGACGTCAACGTCCTGGGCGCGGCCGTGGAAAGCGTCGGCGGGCGGCAGATCGGCCGGATGCGGATCTCGCTCGACGGCACCTTCGAGCGCAACGTGGTGCCGATCGGCTATCTGCGCGAGCAGGGCCTCCAGGTCGACGTGATCGACGAGGCCGACGCCGAGTCGGGGACCGACCACACCACATCGGACGCCGACGTCGCCGCCGCCGACGGCGTGGCGCTCGCGGGCAAGGAGCTCTGACGATGACCTGGTCCGAGATGCGGCCACTGCTGGAGACGGCCACCCAGGAGACGTTGTACATGGTCGGCGTCGCGACGCTGATCACCGTACTGATCGGCCTGCCGATCGGGCTCCTGCTCGTGCTCACCGACCGCGGCGGGCCGTTGTCCTTCGCGCCGGCGAACAAGCTGCTCGGCCTGGTGGTCAACGTGGGGCGGTCGATCCCGTTCCTGATCCTGCTCGTCGCGCTGATCCCGTTCACCCGCTGGGTGACCGGGACCACCATCGGCACCGACGCGGCGATCGTGCCGCTGACCGTGGGCGCCATCCCGTTCTTCGCCCGCCTGGTGGAGACCGCGGTGCGTGAGGTGGACCGGGGCCTGATCGAGGCCGCCCAGTCGATGGGCGCGGGCACTTTCACCGTCGTGCGCAAGGTGCTCGTGCGCGAGGCGGTGCCGTCGATCATCTCCGCGATCACGGTGACCGTCGTCGCGATCGTCGGCTACTCCGCGATGGCGGGTGTGGTCGGCGGCGGCGGGCTCGGCGACCTGGCCATCCGCTACGGCTACCAACGCTTCGAGACGAACCTGATGCTCGTCACCATCGCGGTGCTCGTGGTCCTGGTTCAACTCGTGCAATTCCTCGGCGACCTGCTCTCCCGCAGGCTCGCCCACCGCTAGACACGCGGCACTTCGCCCGCGCCACCGTACGACGCGAGGTATTCCGCCCGCGTACACCGCACCACCAGGAAAGGCACTCTTCGTGCGTATCAACAAGTTTGTCGCCATCTCCGCCGTCGCCGCCCTCGGACTCGGTCTCGCCGCCTGCGGCAGCGACGACAAGAAGGGCTCGTCCGCCTCCGACCCGCTCAAGGTCGCAGCCTCCGCCGTCCCGCACGCGCAGATCCTGAAGTACATCAAGGACAACCTCGCCGCGAAGGAGGGCCTGAAGCTGGAGATCAAGGAGTTCTCGGACTACACCCAGCAGAACCCGGCCCTGGACGAGGGCGCGGTCGACGCCAACTTCTTCCAGCACAAGCCGTATCTGGCGGAGTACAACAAGGAGAAGGGCAAGAGCCTGACCCCGGTGGTGCCGGTGCACCTGGAGCCGCTGGCGCTCTACTCCAAGAACGTCAAGTCGCTCGCCGAGCTGAAGGAGGGCGCGACCATCGCGTTCCCGAACGACGCCACCAACGGCGGTCGTGCGCTCAAGCTGCTCGCCGACAACGGGGTGATCAAGCTCAAGGACGGCGCGACCACCACGGCGACCGAGAAGGACATCGCCGACAACCCGAAGAAGCTCAAGTTCAAGGCGATCGAGGCGGCGCAGCTGCCCCGCGCGCTGGACGACGTGGACGGCGCGGTGATCAACGGCAACTACGCGCTCGACGCGGGGCTGACCCCGGGCAAGAACGGCATCGCGGTGGAGAAGGCCGACAACAACCCCTACGCGAACGTCCTGGTGGTCAAGAAGGGCAAGGACACCGACCCGCGCGTGCAGAAGCTGGCGAAGCTGCTGAACTCGCCCGAGGTGAAGAAGTACATCGCCGACGAGTACAAGGGCAACGTGCTCGCCGCGTTCTGATCCCGGCGGCGTGATCCCACCGCCCGCGCACACCCACCACCGCCCCCGCCCGATTCATCCGGCGGGGGCCGTGGCGCGTTTCGGGGCATGTGAGAGGGTGTGGCCGACAGCAGGGAAGGAATCCGGCGGATCGCGCGGAGCACCTTCGGGCCCGGTGTCGAGGTGGGTTCGCGGCCGTATCGGACGCGGACCACACCTCGACGCCGGTACATCCGGAGGCGGCGGCGCGATGCGGCAACCCGGAGCGGTCCCGCCACTGTGAACGCACGCCCTCGGGCGGGCGTGAGCCAGAGACTTGCCGCTGTCCGGGACCCCGAACGCGGGTCCCGCCACCGACCAGGGCGTGGACACCCGAGGGAGGCCGACGGCGCATGCCTGCGTGCTTGATACCGATGTTTCCGGCGATCGTCGTACCGATGGGCACGGTACGGACATCCGACGGCGGATCGACGACGCCGGGCCGGCGCCGATGAGCGCCGCCTACCCGTTCTCCGCCATCGTCGGGCTGGCCGACCTGCGCCTGGCCCTGGTGTTGAACGCGGTCTCGCCCGCGGTCGGCGGGGTGCTGGTGCGGGGCGAGAAGGGCACCGCCAAGTCGACCATGGTGCGTGCGCTGGCGAGCCAGCTGCCCGAGGTCGCGGTGGTGCCGGGGTGCCGCTTCTCATGCGAACCGGTCCGGCCGGACGAGCACTGCCCCGACGGCCCGCACGATCCCGCCGTCGGCGGCGTCTCGCGCGCCGCGCGTCTGGTGGAACTGCCGGTCGGCGCCAGCGAGGACCGGCTGGCCGGCTCGCTGGACATCGAACGTGCGCTCACCGAGGGCGTCAAGGCGTACGAACCCGGGCTGCTGGCCGCGGCGCATCGGGGCGTGTTGTACGTCGACGAGGTCAACCTGCTGCACGACCACCTCGTCGACCTGCTCCTGGACGCGGCGGCGATGGGTACCTCGCACGTGGAGCGCGAGGGGGTGTCCGTGCGGCACGCCGCGCGGTTCCTGCTCGTGGGCACGATGAACCCGGAAGAGGGCGAGCTGCGGCCGCAGTTGCTGGACCGGTTCGGGCTGACCGTGGAGGTGGCGGCGAGCCGGGAGCCGCGCGAGCGGGCCGAGGTGGTGCGGCGCCGGTTGGCGTACGAGGCCGACCCGGACGGGTTCGCGGCGCGGTGGGCGGACGAGGACGCGGCGTTGGCCGGCCGGATCCTGGCCGCCCGGAAGGTGCTGGCCGACGTGCGGTTGCCGGACGCCGAGCTGGAGCGGATCGCCCGGGTGTGCGCGTCGTTCGAGGTGGACGGGATGCGGGCGGACCTGGTCACGGCGCGTACCTCGATCGCGCTGGCCGCCTGGCACGGGCGGACCGAGGTCACGGCGGAGGACGTGCGGCAGGCCGCGCTGTTGGCGCTGCCGCACCGGCGGCGACGCAATCCGTTCGACGCGCCCGGGTTGGATGAGGCGCTGCTCGATGAGGCGTTGCGGGATCCGGAGGAGCCGGAGCCCGAGCCGGAGCCGGAGCCGGACGGGGATGGGCCGGACGGGGGCGGGGAGCCGCCGGCGGGGGCGGATGGGTCGCAGCGGTCGGACGGTGCGGACCGGGCGGATGGCTCGAACGGGGCGGACGGCTCGGATCGGGCGGACGGGTCGGGGGGCGACGGGTCGAAGTCGACCGAGGCGGCGCCGAGTTCGGCGCCCGGTACCGAGGATGCTCCGGTGGCGGGGGCGCCGGGCGGTTCGGACGGTGGGCGGGAGCAGGCCGCGGTGGCGGCGGCCGAGCCGTATCGCACCCGGCTGTTCGCGGTGCCCGGGGTCGGGCAGGGCGCGGCCGGGCGCCGGTCGCGCGCGCGGACCGCGAGCGGGCGTACCACCGGCGCGCAGGTCGCCGCGGGGCGGGTGACCCGGCTGCATGTCGCGGCCACGGTGCGGGCGGCGGCGCTGCACCAGAAGGCGCGCGGACGTACCGGCGCTGGGCTGCTGCTGCGGCGCACGGATCTGCGTGAGGCGGTCCGGGAGGGGCGCGAGGGCAACCTGGTGCTGTTCGTGGTGGACGCGTCCGGGTCGATGGCGGCGCGCAAGCGTATGCAGGCGGTCAAGGGCGCGGTGTTGTCTCTGCTGCTGGACGCCTATCAGCGGCGGGACAAGGTCGGGCTGGTGACCTTCCGGGGCGCGGGTGCGTCGTTGGCGTTGCCGCCGACGTCGTCGGTGGAGATCGGCGCGGCTCGGCTGGCGGCGTTGCCGACCGGGGGGCGTACGCCCGTGGGGGCCGGGTTGTTGCGGGCGCACGAGACGCTGCGGGTGGAGCGGCTGCGGGATCCGCTGCGTCGGCCGCTGCTCGTGGTGGTCACCGACGGGCGGGCCACGGGTGGGCGGGACGCGCTGGGGGAGAGCCGGCGGGCGGCTCGGCTGTTGGCGGCCGGGGGTGTCGCGTCGTTGGTGGTGGACTGCGAGAGCGGCCCGGTGCGGTTGGGCCTGGCGGCCCGGCTTGCCGGGGATCTGGGCGGGCCGGTCGTGACGTTGGACGAACTCGCGGGGGAGGGGCTGGCGGGGCTGGTGCGGGATGTGCGCTCGGTGGCGTGACGTGGTTGGTCCTCACGCGGTCGGGCCTGGGGGCCGGGTGTGGTTGGCCGGCCTGCCGGTCCTTACGCGCCGGACGGGCTGAGATTGGTGCGTTGGGTGGTCGGGCTGCGGTTCTCGGGTGCCTCCGGTGGGTGTCCTCAAGCGCCGGACGGGCTGGGGTTGGGGCTGGTTCGGGCTTCGGGAGCCGGGCTGCGCCCCGCCGGTCCTCAAGCGCCGGACGGGCTGAGATGGGTTGCGTCGCGCGGGTCGGGTTGCGGATTTCGGGCGCCTGCGGCGAGTGTCCTCAAGCGCCGGACGGGCTGGTTTTGGTTGCGTTGGGCGGGTCGGGATGTGGTTCTCGGGCGCCTGCGGCGAGTGTCCTCAAGCGTCGGACGGGCTGGTTTTGGTTGCGTTGGGCGGGTCGGGATGTGGTTCTCGGGCGCCTGCGGCGAGCGTCCTCAAGCGCCGGACGGGCTGAAGGTGGGTGGGTGTTTGCTGCGGGTGTTTTTGAGCGCCGGATGGGTTGAATCGGTTGGCCTGGGGCTTTGCTTTGGGTCTTTGGGTTGAGGGAGAGCGTTGTGCCGCAGGGAGTTCCCGTGCATGTGCCGGCTGATGGGCTGACTACGCGTCAGCGGCGGAATCGGGCGTTGGTTGTTGTGCATACCGGGGCCGGCAAGGGGAAGTCGACGGCCGCCTTCGGGCTTGCCCTGCGGGGGTGGAATCAGGGGTGGGCGGTCGGGGTGTTCCAGTTTGTGAAGTCGGCCAAGTGGAAGGTCGGCGAGGAGAGTGTGTTGCGCACCCTCGGGCGTCTGCACGACGAGACCGGGGAGGGTGGGCCGGTCACCTGGCACAAGATGGGTGAGGGCTGGTCCTGGATCCAGCGCGAGGGCACGCAGGAGGACCACGCGGAGGCGGCTCGGCAGGGCTGGGAGCAGATCAAGCGGGACCTGGCCGCGGAGACGTATCGGGTGTACGTGCTCGACGAGTTCACCTATCCGATGAAGTGGGGCTGGGTGGACGTGGACGAGGTGGTCGCGGTGTTGCGGGATCGACCCGGCAGCCAGCACGTGGTGATCACCGGTCGCGACGCCGATCCGCGCCTGATCGAGGCCGCCGACCTGGTCACCGAGATGACCAAGATCAAGCACCCGATGGACGCCGGGCAAAAGGGTCAGCGGGGTATCGAGTGGTGAGTGCTCCGCCGCGGGTGGTGATCGCCGCGCCCGCCTCGGGGCATGGGAAGACCACCGTCGCCACCGGGCTGATCGCCGCGTTCACCCGACGCGGGGACGTCGTGTCGCCGCACAAGGTGGGGCCGGATTACATCGATCCCGGGTATCACGCGTTGGCCGCCGGTCGGGTCGGGCGCAACCTCGATCCGTTCCTGGTCGGGGAGGAGCGGATCGGGTCGCTGTTCGCGCATGGCGCGCGCGGTGCCGATCTGGCCGTGATCGAGGGCGTGATGGGGCTGTTCGACGGCGCCGCCGGGCGTGGTGGATACGCCTCCACCGCGCATGTCGCGCGGTTGCTCGGCGCGCCGGTGGTGCTGGTCGTGGACGCGCGGGCGCAGAGCCGTTCGGTGGCCGCGCTCGTGCGCGGGTTCGACACTTTCGAGCCGGCCGTGGGCGTGGCCGGGGTGATCCTGAACCGGGTCGGCTCGGACCGGCACGAGAGCATGCTGCGCGAGGCGCTGGACGAGATCGGCATGCCCGTCCTGGGCGTCCTGCGCCGGCACGACTCGATCGCCAAACCCGCCCGCCACCTGGGCCTGGTCCCGGTCGCCGAGCGGCAGGCGGACGCGGTGCGCACCGTGCAGGCGCTCGGCGAACTGATCGCGCGCAGCGTGGACTTGGCCGCCGTGCGGCGGATCGCGGCGGGTGCGGGTGCGTTGCCGGACGCGCCGTGGGACGCGGCCCGGGAGGTCGGCGGCCCGGTTGCCGGGCGGCCGAGAATCGCCCTCGCGGGCGGCTCGGCGTTCACTTTCGCCTACGCCGAGACCGCCGAACTGCTGGGCGCGGCCGGGGCCGAGGTGGTCACCGTCGATCCGCTGCGCGACGAGCGGTTGCCCGAGCGGACCGCGGGCCTGGTGGTGGGCGGTGGGTTTCCCGAGGTGTACGCGGCCGAGTTGGCGGCGAACGCGACGCTGCGCGCGGACGTGGTGGCGCTGGCCGGGCGCGGTGGGCCGATCGCGGCGGAGTGCGCGGGGCTGCTGTACCTGGCCCGGAGCCTGGACGGGGCGCCGATGTGCGGGGTGTTGCCCGCCGACGCGCGGATGACCGAGCGGCTCACCCTGGGCTATCGCGAGGCGACGGCGGCGCACGACTCGGTGCTCGCGGCGACCGGACGGGTGGTGCGCGGACACGAGTTCCATCGCACCACGCTCACCCCGAGGGCGGGCGACCGGCCGGCGTGGAGCCTGGGGGAGACGGGCTTCGAGGGGCATGTCGTGGGGTCGGTGCACGCGTCGTACCTGCACACCCACTGGGCGGGCGCGCCGGACCTGGCCCGGCGGTTCGTCGACGCGTGTGCGGCGGCTGCGGGGACGGGTGTGACCTCGGGGGCCGGGGAAGGAGTCACTCTCGGTGCGTGATCGGCGCAACCTCGGGTGGGGGAGACGACGTCGTGTCGGGTACGGGCGCCCGGTCATGGGCGCCGCCGCAGGTCCGCGCGGAACCTCCCCCGGGGTTCGGCGCGGTGAGGGGGGATGGCCATGGCTGATCGGGTGACCGTGATCGGGTACGACGGCGGGCCGCTGTCGGCGCCGGCCGTCCAGGCGCTGCGGGCGGCGACGTTGGTCGCCGGGCCGGAGCGGGTGTTGGCGGCCGTCGAGGTGCCCGACGGGGCCGAGCGGGTGGTGCTGGGCAACGTACACGTGGCCGCGCAGCGGATCGGCGCGCATCGCGGCATCGCGGTGGTGCTCGCGATCGGTGATCCCGGCTTCTTCGGGATCGTGCGGTTGTTGCGCCGGCCCGAGTACGGCCTGGAGTTGGAGATCGTGCCCGCCGTGTCCTCGGTTGCCCTGGCGTTCGCCCGGGCCTCGATGGCGTGGGACGACGCCCGTGTGGTCAGCGCGTTGGGCCGGGACGTGCGTCGGGCGGCGAATCTGTGCCGGGCGTTCGGCAAGGTCGCGGTGCTGACCGGTTCGGGTGCGGGGCCGGCCGAACTGGCCGCGCTGCTCACCGATGTGCCGCGCACGTTCGTGGTCTGCGAGCGGCTGGGCACCGAGGACGAGGAGATCTCGATGGTCTCCGCGGAGCACGCGATCGGGCACGAGTGGTCCGACGTGGACGTGGTGATCGTGATCGGTCCGGCGCCGCGCGCGGGCGCCGCGGCGGGCTGGTTGGCGGGCGAACGGCCCGGTTTTCCGGGGCCGGTGCGCGGCTGGGCGCTGGCCGAGGAGTCGTACGCGCATCGTGCGGGCGCGATCACCCGCGCCGAGGTGCGCGCGCTCGCGGTGGCCCGACTCGGGCCGCGGCTCGGCGATCTGGTCTGGGACGTCGGCGCGGGCAGCGGTTCGGTCGGTGTGGAGTGCGCCCGGCACGGCGCCGCGGTGGTCGCGATCGAGCAGGACGCGTTCCGGTGCGACCTGATCGCGGAGAACGCCTCCCGGTTCGGCGTCGAGGTGCAGGTGGTGCACGGCAAGGCACCCGAGGAGCTGGCCCGACTGCCGCTTCCCGACGTGGTGTTCGTCGGCGGGGGCGGGCCCTCGACGCTGGCGGCGTGCGCGGCGCGGCGTCCGGAGCGGATCGTCGCCGCGCTGTCCGAGGTGGATCGGGTGGCCGAGGCGCGTGCGGTGCTGGAGCGGGCGGGTTACACGGTGGACGGCTGTCTTTTGCAGGCCTCGCGGTTGTCGGCGCCGAGCGGTGGGGCGCTGGGGTTGGAGCCGGCGCACCCGGTGTTCTTGGTGTGGGGGGATCGTTCTTGACGGGTGATCGGCGGGCGGATGATCCGCGGGCGGGCGACGCCCGCGGATCGGTCGACTCCGGGGCGGACGCCCGGGTGTGGGTGGTCGGGATCGGTGCGGCGCGCGGGGTCGGCGCGGAGGAGGTGCGCGCGAGCGTGTGCGCCGCGTTGGCGCGGGTCGGTGCGGCGCGCTCGGCGGTGCGCGCGCTGGTGACCGTGGCCGCGCGGGCGGACGAGCCGGGCCTGGTGGCCGGCGCGGCGCTGCTCGGACTGCCGCTGTACGCGCGGCCGGCGGCGGAATTGGCCGAGGTGCCGGTGCCCCATCCGTCCGAGCGGGTCCGGGCGGCGGTCGGCACGTCGAGCGTCGCCGAGGCCGCGGCCCGGCTCGGTCCGGTACCGGGCGCGCCGGCGGGCGAGTTGGCGGTGGCGAAGACGCGCGGCGTGGGGGCGCGTCCGCGCTGTACGGTGGCGATTGCCCGTCACGTGGGGTCGACGGGTGGTGAAGTGGACCGACATACGTCGTGATCGGTGCAGAGTCGAGCCGACTCGGCGCTGTGGTGGTCGAATTCGTATGGTGAATCGATCGGGAAGTGCTCGCTCGCGATCAACGCCGGGACCCCGGCCGTCGCAGCGGGCACCATCACCACCATCATGGACACGAACGACACGGGCGGGGCAGGGACACCGGGCGGTGACGCCGGGCAGGGGCACGGGAAGCCGGGAAAGCACGAGCATGGGCAATGACGCGATGACGGACCCGGACGGGCCCACTCCCGACGAGCGGGACGGCACGTCGGGCGCGCGCGTGAGCCCGGACGTGGACCTGCGCCATCACGGCGACGCGGAGATCGGGCCCGGCCTGGTCGACCTCGCGGTCAACGTGCGGCTCGCGGAACCGCCGTCGTGGCTGGTGCACCGACTCACCGCGAGCCTGCGCGACCTGGCCGCCTACCCCGACACCACCCGCGCCCGCGCCGCGATCGCCGCCCGACACCGGCGCCCGATCGCCGAGGTGTTGCCCACCGCGGGCGCCGCCGAGGCGTTCGTACTGCTCGCCCGCACCCTGACCCCTCGGCACGCGGTGGTCGTACACCCGCAGTTCACCGAGCCCGAGGCGGCACTGCGCGCCGCCGGACACACCGTGGACCGGGTGCTCCTCGACGAGCGCGACGGCTTCGCGCTGGACCCGGCGCGGATCCCCGCATCGGCCGACCTGGTCGTGCTCGGCAACCCCACCAACCCCACCTCGGTGCTGCACCCGGCGGCCACGATCGCCGCGCTCGCGCGCCCCGGCCGAATCCTCGTGGTGGACGAGGCGTTCGCCGACACCGTCCCCGGCGAACCCGAAAGCGTGGCCGATCGGCGCGACCTGCCCGGGCTCGTCGTTGTGCGAAGTCTCACGAAAACCTGGGCGTTGGCCGGACTTCGGATCGGTTACGTCCTGGCTTCCCCGGATCTGGTGCGCATCCTCACGGACGCTCAGCCGTTGTGGTCGGTGTCGACACCGGCGCTGATCGCCGCCGAGGCGTGCTGCACGCCGGAGGCGCTGGCGCAGGCGGAGGCGTTGGCCGTTACGCTCGCGGCTGACCGTTCGTACCTCGTGGAGAGATTGCGCACGGTCGCGGGGATGCGGCTACCGGTCGTTCCCCGATCCTCGTTCGTGCTCGCGCGGACCGAGGGGGGCCCAGAGATCCGCGAGCAGCTGAGGGAGCGAGGCTACGCGGTTCGGCGGGCCGACACCTTTCCGGGCCTGGGCCCGGATTGGCTTCGGATCGCGGTGCGGGATCGTGCCACGACGCTGGCCTTCGCGGCTGCCCTGGAAGGAGTAGTTCGATGAGCGAAGCCGACGAGCGCCGACCTGCCGGGGAGGGCGCGGGCCCTGCCCCCGCCGGGCACGCCGCCGGCACCGGTCCGGTCGGGGAACCGGCCGGTCCGTATCCGTACGACGATCTGGACGACGAGGACTCGCTGTTGATGCCCGGCCCGCAGGCCGGTTGGGCCGACCCGAACGTACCGACGGCCCCCGGGATGTCGCTGGCCGACCGCATGGTCGCCGCCGGTGAGGACGCCTCGGGACAGGGCCCGGTACCGCCGGTCGAGCAGGCGTACGACGCCGTGCCCGGCCCGCAGTCCGGCATGTTCGCCGCGATGATCATCGACGAGCCCGAACTGCCGGAGACCTACGTCGAGCCGGCCGCGCCCATGACAGCCGGTCAGATTCCGTATCCGCCCGGTCCGATGACGCCGCATCAGGAAGTTCCGCAGCCGGTGCAGGGGTTCGGCCCGGGTGCGTACGGGGTGGCGCCGGGTGTTGCCGAGCCGTATCCGGCGCCGGCGCAGGCTCCGGGTGGGGCTGTGCCGGGCGCTGCCGAGGCGGCTGCGGGTGGGCCGGGCGCGGGTGCGCCGGTGCCGGTTCCGCCGCAGGCGGTGCCCGTGGTGCCGCCGCCGCTCGCACCGCAGTTCGTGCCGCCGGGTGCGGTGGTGGGCGAGTACGGGCCGGCGGCCGGCGCGGTGCCGGTGGGACAGGGTGTGGTCGGGCAGGCGCCCGAGGGTGCGCCGGTGGGTGCGCCCGGAGGGGCCGAAGCGGCGCCCGCCGTCAGTGGTGGTCGGTTGCGGCAGCGGGTGCGGGCGGCGCAGAGCGCGGAGCCGGCGCAGCCGGAACCGGAGTCGGTACAGGTGCCTGCGGCGCCGGATCGGGCGCAGGCGCAGCCGGCGGTTCCGGCCCAGGCGCCGGCGCCCGAGCAGTCCGTGGGTGGGAATCCGGTCGACACGCCGCCGTTCCCGGTGGCCGCCGCCGTGCCGCCGCGCACCACGCTGCCGCCGCGCCGGCAGCGTCGGGTGGGCCGTGGGCCGGTGCCGCAGCAGGCGGGGCCGCACAGCGGTGCGCATCCCGTGGGCGACGCGGTGAACACCGGCATCCCCGCACAGGGTCCGGCGGCGCAGCCGCCGTTGGCGGTGCCGGTGGTGCCGCCGCCGGCCGCGCCGCAGCAGGCCGCCGCAGGGGCGCCGCCGGTCGAGCAGGGTGTGTCGGTCGAGCAGGGCGCGCCGGTCGCGGCCGAGGGCGCCGTGGCTTCGGCTGCGCCCGTCGAGCGGGTCGAGCCGCCCGTGGTGGTCGAGTCGGCGGCGCCGGTCGCGCCGGGCGCTCCCGTGCAGGGGGTGACCGCGCCGGCCATACCGCAACCGTTGCCGGGTGTGCCGACGCAGGCGGCGCCGCCGAGGTTTGTACAGGCCGCGCCGGACGCGGTCGCGAGCGTGCTGGCGGGGGCCGCTCCGGCGGTCGCCCCGACGGCGGCGCCGACCGCCGAGCCGGTTCCGGCGCCCGCTGTCGCGCCGACGCCGGATGCCGGGGTCGCGGCACCGGCGGCGGGTGTCGCGTCGCCCGCGCCCGAGCAGGCCGCGGTCGCGCGGCCGGTGGCCCCCGTCGTGCCCGAGGGCACCGGTGGGCGTCGGCGGCGTCCGGAGCGGGCGGCGGAGGCGGCCGAGCAGGGGGCAACGCCGGCTGCGGCCACGCCGATCGGGCCGGTGGTGCCGCCGGAGCCGGCGGCCGTGAGCGAGGGCCCGGCGGAGGCGGCGGTCGCCGCTGCGCCGAGCCCGGACGAGGCAGTGGCCGTGGCCGCGCAGCCGGTTTCGGCTCCTGTCGGGCCGGTCGTGACGCCCGGGGAGGCGGCTCCGGCCGAGACCGTGGTCTTGCCCGCGGGTGGTGTGGTCGGCGGGCAGCCGGCTGCGGCGGCGCAGGAGCCGGTACCGGTGCCGGCGCCGGAGTCGTCGCCCGCCGTGGTGCCGACGCCCGACGTGCCCGTGCCGGTGGAGCAGCCGGCCGAGTCGGCAACGGCGGTTGTGGAAGCGCCGGTTGTGGAGAGCGTGCCGGCTTCGGATGTGGCGCAGGCGGCACCCGCCGCGGCGCCTGCGGCGAGTGGGCCGGTCGAGTCCGCGGTAACGGCGGGGCCGGTCGCCGAGGCTGCGGCGGACGCGCCGGGTGGGCCGGTGGTGGCTGCCGCCGCGCCGGAGGCGCAGGTTGTCGCGGCTGCGGCTGCTGCGGATGCGCCCGTGACGGTGCCTGCCGCACCGGATGCGCAGGCGGCGCCGGCGGAGGTCGCGGCCGGGGCGGCCGAGGCGCGGGCGGTGCCCGATTCGGGTGCCGTCGCGACCGTGCCCGCCGGTCCTGACACACCGGCGGTGCCGGTTGCCGAGGCGCCGGCGGATGTGCCGGTGCCGGCCGCCGTCGCGGAGGCCGAGGTCGTCGAGGCTTCGGCGAGTGTGTCCGCGGTGCCGCAGGCCGGGCCCGAGGGCGCCGAGGCAGCGGCCGGGGCGGCTGCGGGGAACGCGGCGGCCGATGCGGCTGCCGTGCCCGTGGTGCAGGCGTCGGTGAGTGCGGATGGGGCGGCTGCGCCGGTTGCGGCGGCCGGTTCCGAGGCGCAGGCGGTAGTGGCTGCGGTTACCGAGGCGGCGCCTGGCGGGGCGGATGCGGCGCAGGCCGTACCGGCTCCCGAGGTTCCGGCGAGTGCGCCCGTCGGGTCGGAGGTTCCGGCGAGTGCGCCCACGGCTCCGGCGGCGAACGTGCCGGACGCGCAGGCGGCTTCGGCCGTCGGGCCCGAGGCTTCCGGGGGTCCGGCGAGTGCGCCGGACGTACCCGGCGCGGATGATTTGGCGGCGCCCGTGGTCGTGAATGAGCCCGCCGAGACGGCCGGCGCCGACGTGCCCGCCGCTGCGGAGGCGCCGGTCGAGGTGCCGGCCGCCGCTCCGGTGCGTGTGGCCGGGCCGACCACGCGGGCCATCGCGGCGGAGCTGCTCGCCGAGGAGGTACCCGTCGAACAGCCGCCCGCGCCGGCCCCCGAGCCCGTCGCGGGGCCGGCCGAGGCCGACTCCGGCGCCGGCGTCACGCCGGCGGTTCCCCGTACGTCCGAAGAAGGCACCGTCATGCACGCCCCCCAGGTCACCCCCACCGCCGACGCCGAACAGCGGCCGCAGCCCGCGGTCGCCGCCGGGACCGGCGAGATCCCCAGGATCCCGCCGCCGCCGGCCGGGCCGGTCGGCGTGGTCGCCGACGGCGCGGTCGACGCCCCGGAGGCGACCCCGCAGCCGGATGCGGCCGGCGGGGCCGAGGGCGCGCCGGAGCCGGCGATCGCGGGCGCGCAGGCGTCGGCGACGGCCGAGACGGTGCTGCTGCCCACCACTCCCGCGGAGCCGGCGACCGCCGAGGCGGCGCAGCCTGCCGAGCCGGTGCAGGCGCAGGCCGCGGCGACCCCGGTGGCGGCCGAGGGCGCCGAAGGCGCGGACGGCGCCGAGGGTGTGGAGGGCGCCCGAGGCGCGGAGCCCGCCGAGGGCGCGGAGGCGGAGGTCGCCGAGGAGGAGGTGCCCGAGGTCGATCGTGGCCCCGCCGCCCCCGGCTACGACGACGCGGCGCGCGAGGCGGTGCACCGCGTCATGCGCGAGCGGCGCGACGTGCGGGCCGGATTCCGGCCCGACCCGGTGCCGGACGACGTGCTGGTCCGGGTCCTCGAGGCGGCGCACGCGGCGCCCAGCGTGGGCTACTCGCAGCCGTGGGACTTCGTGGTGATCCGCTCCGAGGAGACCCGGGTCACCGTCCAGGATCTGGCCCAGCGCCAGCGGGAGGCGTACGCCACCTCGCTGCCCAAGGCCCGGGCCAAGCAGTTCCTGGAGATAAAGGTCGAGGCGATCCTGGAGACCCCGGTCAACATCGTGGTGACCGTGGACGCCACGCGTGGCGGTCGGCACACCCTCGGTCGGCACACCCAGCCGCAGATGGGGCCCTACTCCAGCGCGCTCGCGGTGGAGAACCTGTGGCTCGCCGCCCGGGCCGAGGGCCTGGGAGTCGGCTGGGTGAGCTTCTTCGACGAGCGCGAGCTGGCCACGGCGCTCGGGCTGCCGGAGCACATCGACGTGGTGGCGTACCTGTGCGTCGGCTACGTGGACGCCTTCCCCGACGAGCCGGAGCTGGCCACCTCGGGCTGGGCCAAGGCCCGCCCGCTGTCGTGGGTGGTGCACGAGGAGACGTACGGTCGGCGCGGCCTGCCCGGCGAGGAGCCGGTCAGCCTGCTCGACGAGACGCTCCGGTCGGTGCGCCCGCTCGACGCCAAGGCGCTCGGCGCGGCCTGGGAGCACCAGCGGAACATGACCAAGCCGCCGGGCTCGCTGGGCATCCTGGAGACGATCGGCGCGCAGCTGTCCGGCCTGGCCCGGACGTTCCCGCCGCCGATCCCGGAGCCGGCGGCCGTCGCGGTGTTCGCCGGCGACCACGGGGTGCACGCGCAGGGCGTGTCGCCGTGGCCGCAGGAGGTCACCGCCCAGATGGTGGGCAACTTCCTCGCGGGCGGCGCGGTGGTCAACGCGTTCGCCAAGCAGATCGGCGTCGAGGTGTGCGTCGTCGACGTCGGCGTCGCCACCGAACTGCCGGACGCCACGGGACTGCTCCCGCGCCGGATCCGGCCGGGCACCGCCGACATGACCCAGGGCCCCGCGATGACCCGCGAGGAGGCGATCGCCGCCATCGAGGTCGGCATCGAAACCGCGCGGGACCTGGTCACCGCGGGCAACCGGGGCCTGCTCACCGGCGACATGGGGATCGCGAACACGACCGCCTCCGCCGCACTGATCTCGGTGTTCACCGGGGCCGACGTGGCCGAGGTGACGGGTCGCGGCACCGGGATCGACGACGCCACGCACCGGCGCAAGATCGAGGTGGTCAAGGCGGCGCTCGCGCGGCACGAACCGGACCCGGGTGACCCGATCGGCGTACTGGCCGCGATCGGTGGCCTGGAGCACGCGGCGATCGCCGGCTACATCATCGGCGCGGCGGCGCTGCGTGTCCCGGTCGTACTCGACGGCGTGATCGCGGGTGCGGCGGCGCTGGTCGCGCAGGCGATCGCGCCGGAGGCGGTGCAGGCGTGCGTCGCCGGGCACCGGTCGGCCGAGCCGGGGCACGCGGCGGCGTTGGCGAAGTTGTCGCTGCGTCCGCTGGTCGAGCTGGAGATGCGGCTCGGCGAGGGCACCGGCGCGGTGTTGGCCCTGCCCCTGGTGCAGAGCGCGGTGCGCGTACTGCACGATGTGGCCACGTTCGACTCGGCGGGAGTCAGTGGCAAGACCGACTGATATCGACTGATACCGACTGGTTCGGCTATTTTTCGAGTCCCGCCCGCAGCAGCAGAAGGGCACCTCGGCCACGATGGAGTGGCAGAGGTGCCCTTTCCGCGCGGTGAAACGTGGTGACCCGGAACGGGCCGGAACCAACCGGCCGGCTCCCGGGACACCGCGGAGCACCCCGGACCCACCGAGCACCGCGTACGCGGAGCGCCCCGCCCCACCCGGAAAAGTGAGAACGATGTCCCGACTTCCTGGTCCCCCCGCCTACCCCGCCGGCCTGCGCCTGGAGGGCCGGCGTGTCGTCGTGGTCGGCGCCGGTACGGTCGCCCAGCGTCGCCTGCCCGCGCTCCTCGACGCCGGCGCGGACGTGCTCGTGGTCGCCCCCGAGGCGACGCCCGCGGTCGAGGGCATGGCAAGCGGCGGCGAACTGCGCTGGGCGCGGCGGGCCTATGCGCCCGGCGATCTGGACGGGGCGTGGTACGCGCTGGCCGCGACCGATGTCGCCGAGGTCAACGAGGCGGTGGCGGCCGACGCCGAGGCGCGACGGGTGTTCTGCGTGCGCTGTGACGACGCCTCGCACGCGAGTGCGTGGACGCCGGCCAGCGGGCGGCACGACGGGCTGACCGTGGCGGTGCTGGCGGGGGGCGACCCGCGGCGGGCGGCGGGGGTGCGGGATCGCATCGTCGAGGGTCTGCACGACGGGTCGCTGGCCGCGCGCAAGGAACGCCCGAGCGGGGTGCTGCCGGGGGTGGCGCTGGTCGGTGGCGGTCCGGGCGACCCGGACCTGATCACCGTGCGCGGACGGCGGTTGCTGGCCGAGGCCGACGTGGTGATCGCGGACCGGCTCGGGCCGCGGGCGCTGCTCGGCGAGTTGCCGCCGCACGTCGAGGTGGTCGACGCGGCGAAGATCCCGTACGGGCGGGCGATGGCGCAGGAGGCGATCAACGACGCGATGATCGCGCACGCGAAGGCGGGGCGCTTCGTGGTGCGGCTCAAGGGCGGCGACAACTATGTCTTCGGGCGGGGCTTCGAGGAGGCGCTGGCCTGCGCGGAGGCGGGCGTGCCGTGTCAGGTGGTGCCGGGGATCACCAGTGCGATCTCGGTTCCGGCGATAGCCGGCATCCCGGTCACCCACCGGGGTGTGGCGCACGAGTTCGCGGTGGTCTCGGGGCATGTCGCGCCGGAGGACCCTCGGTCGCTGGTGGACTGGGCGGCGTTGGCGCGGCTGCGCGGGACGCTGGTGTTGCTGATGGCGGTGGAGCGGCTGGGGCCGATTACGGCGGCGCTGGTGGCGCATGGCCGTGCGGCGTCGACTCCCGTCGCGGTGATCCAGGAGGGCACGATGGCCACGCAGCGGGTCCTGCGCACGTCGCTGGTCGCGGCGGCGGCGGACGTGGCCGCGGCGGGGATTCGCCCGCCGGCGATCGTGGTCATCGGCGAGGTGGCGGCGCTCACCGGTTGACGGGGCCGCCGGTCCTCAAACGCCGGACGGGCTGGGGGGTTCGACCTGGGCCAGGATCGCCTGGTGGCGCGCCTGGCCTTGCGGCCGGCTTGTCCTCAAGCGCCGGACGGGCTGAGTTGGGCCGGGTCGCTTCCGGGGCCGGCCTCCGGCCCGGTTGTCCTCAAACGCCGGACGGGCTGGATTGGTTGCTCGGCTTGGTTCGGTGGTGCTTTGCCGATCCTCATTCGCCGGATGGGCTGATGGGGCGGGTCTGACCCCGAGCCGGGCTGCGCCCTGCTTGTCCTCAAGCGCCGGACGGGCTGAGGGGGTGGTTTCGGTCCCGGGTTCGGTTGCCGCTCCGGGTTGGTGGCGCCAGCCTGCGGTCGGCTTGTCCTCAAGCGCCGGACGGGCTGAGGGGGTGGTTTCGGTCCCGGGTTCGCTTGCCGCTCCGGGTTGGTGGCGCCAGCCTGCGGCCGGCGTGTCCTCAAGCGCCGGACGGGCTGAGGGGGTGGTTTCGGTCCCGGGTTCGCTTGCCGCTCCGGGTTGGTGGCGCCAGCCTGCGGCCGGCGTGTCCTCAAACGCCGGACGGGCTGAGGAGAGGCCCGGGTTGGGTTGGCGCTTCGGGTTGGTGGCGCCTGGCCTGCGGTCGGCCTGGCGTCGAGCGGCGGACGGGTTGGGTGGCGGGATGTTGGTGTGTGGGGGGCTGGGAGACTGGGGGGATGTCCGTGATTTTGGTTGATGATCCTGGGGATCCGCGGCTTGTCGACTACACCGATTTGACCGATGTCGAGTTGCGTCGTCGTCGTGAACCGGCCGAGGGGCTGTTCATGGCGGAGGGGGAGAAGGTGATTCGGCGGGCATTGGGGGCGGGGTATCCGATGCGGTCGATGTTGCTTTCGGAGCGGTGGCTCGAGGTCATGGCGGAGGTGATCGAGGGGGCCGACGTGCCGGTGTACGTGGGTAGTCCCGAGGTCGTCGAGCGGGTGACGGGGTATCAGGTGCATCGGGGGGCGCTGGCCTCGATGGGGCGCAAGGTGTTGCCGGCGGCGGGTGAGTTGGTGGCCGGCGCGCGGCGGGTCGCGGTGTTGGAGGGGGTCAACGACCACACCAACGTCGGGGCGATCTTCCGTGGCGCGGCGGCGCTGGGCATGGATGCGGTGTTGTTGTCGCCGGACTGCGCGGATCCGCTGTACCGGCGGTCGGTGAAGGTTTCGATGGGCGCGGTGTTCTCGGTGCCGTACGCGCGCCTGGACCCGTGGCCCGGCGGCCTCGACGTACTGCGCGGGGCCGGGTTGACGCTGCTTGCGCTGACTCCGGGCGAGGGGTCGGTGGCGCTGAACGAGTTGCCGACCGCGGATACCGATCGATGTGCGTTGATGCTGGGCGCGGAGGGGCCGGGGCTGACCGCGAAGGCGTTGGCCGCGGCGGATCGGCTGGTGCGGATCCCGATGTCGCACGGGGTGGACTCGCTGAATGTCGGTGCCGCCGCGGCGGTCGCCTTCTATGCGGTGGCGTTCGGCTGAGTGGGGGACGGCCGAACGGGGGAAACGTGTGCGATGGGCTCGGCGGGCTCAGGTGTTCGACGGGGCGTCGTAGTGGCGTTCGCGGGCGGTTTCGCCCGAGCGCTGGATGTCGTTGATCGATCGGGTGTGGTACAGGTCCGGGCGGGTGTGTACCCGGCGTCCTCGCATCCGGGCGTTCCGGATCTCGGTGCCCCGGTCCCAGATGTGCAGGCGGGGCGCGTCGGTGTCGGGATACCTCCAGGCGGCGAACCTGTTCGGCGGTACCGGCATGGCTTCGATCTCGCGGCGCGCGGTCCGGGCCGCGCTCACCCGGCGCCGGTAGTCGTGGAAGATCTGGAACTCGTAGCGGCGCAGGTACTCGTAGGCCATCGGCGTGGTGGCGGACACCTCCATGCCCGCGATGCACACCGCTTCGCGTCGTAGCGCTTCGGCGTTCGCGGGCAGCACGAACAGGCCCTCGCGCATGGTGTCTTCCGGCTTGCGCTTGTGCCGGCGTTCGCGATCCCAGTCCCACATGGGCTCCGGGTGCCGCCGCATCCAGGCGTCGCGGTCGGCGAGCGCGGCGTCCAGGCCGTGGGTGCGCCAGTGCACGGTGCCGTCCGGTCGGCCGAGCGTGGGCAGCAGTCGGCGCAGGTCGCGGGCGGCCCGGCCGCCGAAGGGGGTGCGCTCGCCGGCGAACAGCACGATGGGCGGCGAGGGTTCGGCGTCGAACGGGTTAGGGTCCAGGTGGCGGCGGTCGATCACCACGAGGGTGTTCGGGTATCGCTCGTGTGCCAGGCCCCACATCAGCCGGGCGAACAGCACTGCGCCGGCGCGATCGGACACCACGTGCCAACGGTCGTGGAAGTGGTTGACGGCGAACCGGGTCGTGTTCGACGGCCGCGGGGTGATCAGTCGGTAGGGCCGTCCGTCCAGATAGGCGGTGATCCGATGCATTTTGATCCGATCACCTGCGTCCCGATTGGCGCCCGATTGCTTTCGTTTGTGTACTTGGTTGGCAGTGATCCGCTTCTCTCTTCCTTGCGTTCGATGAGATGTTTCTTCCGATCGCCCCGGAATTCGAGGCAACGACCTTCCCTGATTTGTCTCATGACATGCCGATCGCGTCATGCCAATTTCGATCGAATGTGATCTTGGACTAGCGTGTGCGCGGAAGTGCAGTACGGTCGAGCGTCGTCCAAAATGGCGCAGTGGCCTGTTCGGGTCGCACGGGCGGCCGAAAAAGTGGATGTGCGGGGTAATGTCCCGTCACCCACACGCGGGATATTCGGTGGATTCGACCCGCACCAGGCGAAATTCCGCCAGTATGGGGCGCCGCGCAATCGGATCAGGAACGGGAAGCGAGGCAAAGCTCGTTGGAGATCATGGGTGTACCCCTGGCCTGGGCCCTCGTCGGCTTGGCGGAACTGGTCGCCCTTATGGCGCTTGTGGCGTATCTGGTCGTCCGACGCCGCAAGGCCGATGCGACGGATACCGGGGAAGGATCCGACAACTGGGAGCGTGAGCAGGATCGCCGACGGCGCAAGGAGCTGATGTACGGGGTCGCCTCGTACACCCTGCTGTTCGTCTGCGCCGGCGTCGCGGCCGCGCTGTCGTTCCACGGCCTGGTCGGCTTCGGCCGGGAGAACCTCGGGCTCGCCAACGGCTGGGAATACCTGGTGCCGTTCGGGCTCGACGGGGCGGCGATGTTCTGCTCCGTGCTCGCGGTGCGCGAGGCCAGCCACGGTGACGCGGCGCTCGGCTCGCGGATACTGGTGTGGACGTTCGCGGGTGCCTCGGCCTGGTTCAACTGGGTGCACGCGCCGCGCGGCGACATGCACGCCGGTGCGCCGCAGTTCTTCGCCGGCATGTCGCTCTCCGCGGCCGTCCTGTTCGACCGTGCGCTGAAGCAGACCCGTCGGGCCGCGTTGCGCGAACAGGGCCTGGTGCCCCGTCCGTTGCCGCAGATCCGGATCGTGCGGTGGCTGCGCGCCCCGCACGAGACGTTCAACGCCTGGTCGCTCATGCTGCTCGAAGGCGTGCGCACCCTCGACGAGGCGGTCGAGGAGGTCCGCGAGGACAAGCGGGCCAAGCAGGACGACCGCGAGCGTCGGCGGATCGACGGCAAACGCGAGCGGGCGCAGCTCAAGGCGCTCAGCCGCGGCGAGGGCACCGGCCACTTCGGTCGGCGCGGCGCCGCACGTCAGGAGATGGCTGCTCTGCCGGGAGGTGGCGGCTCCGAAGCACTCTCGGAGCCTGCTATAGCCGGAAACGACGTTTCCGGCCACGGCGGCTCAGCCGATGCGAACGGCCCTTCCGGCCGTCCGGCTCTTGCATCCTCCACGCGAGCGAGCGAACTCCCGGCGGCGACGGGCACTTCCACCGGTGCCGAGCGGCGCGACGTCATCGACCTCACCGCCGAGGACGACACCATGACGCTGCCCCGGCTCGACTCGCTGGAGCGCAAACTGAAGGACCTGGAACGCCAGTTCGGCTGAGGCCGGACACCGCGTGATCCGACGCGGCGCGCGAGGCAGTGCGGTATACGAACGAGGGGCATCCGGCTCGGGCCGGGTGCCCCTCGTCGTCGTTGTGGTGGGTGGTGGGGTGGGGCGCCGGGTCTCCCGCGCTCGGGTGGCGGGTGCCGTGCTTTGGTGGCGGGGCCGCGATCGGGGTCGAGCGTGGGTCGGGTGCGAGCCGGTGCCGGGTGAGGGGTACGTGGGCCGAGCGCTCGGCGGCGCAGCGGCCGGAGTCGGGGCGTGTGGAGCCCGGTCGGGAGTCGGCCGAGGGGCATGGCGCGGGTTGGTCCGAGTCGGGTCGGGACGAGGCGGCCTGCCCGGACGCGGCTCGGCACGACGTGCGGGGGCACGGGGCCGGGGGGCGGGTGTCCGAGCGGCGCGGCGCGGAGGGTGGGCAGAGCACGCGGTCCGGCACGAGCGCCGGCGGGGTGACGTCGGGCGGCACTAGTCGGCCCGGCACGAGACGCACCCCGACGGGCCCGGCACGACACGGGCGGCCCGACGCCGGCCGGCGGCGAACGCTCCGAGGCGTCACGCGGCTCGACCGCGGAACGCCTCGACCGGGCCGAGCGCGCGGAGTGGCCGAATCACTCGGATCGCCCCGACGGGGGTCGTGCGCGGGCGGCGGGTTCGTGCTCGCGCGGTGGGCGCCGTGTTCAGGCGGTGGGGACCAGGACGCCGGAGGGGCCGACCACGTAGCGGGTGGTCACGTCGGGGACGTCCAGGTAGGACTGGATGCGCGAGATGCCGCCCTCGACCACCGTCCAGCGGGTGGCGACGGCCTGCGGATCCGCGACCGCGGCGAGCGCGGCCACCGTGGTCGGCGCGCCGTTGGCGAAGCGGAAGAGTTCCACCAGGTGCGTCGCCGGGCCGCCCGCGCCGGGGGTGCGGGTGAGCACCACGACCACCGCCGGGGCGCCGTCCAGGCTCGCCGGAACCACGTCGCCGAGGGTGACCCGGTCGCTGCCGACCACGGCCGTGCCGTCGGTCAGGGTGACGGTGGCGCCGCTCACCGAGGGGTCGGAGTAGGTACGGTCCGACCAGTCCGCGATCGGGATCGAGCCGTGCGCCGGGCCGATCCGGAACGGCCCCGGGGCCTGCGGTGGGGCCGGGTCGGCGGCCGCGGGCACCTTCGGCCCGTCGTCGCCGCCGTCGCTCTGGAACGCCGCGATCGCGAACGCGGCGATCGCGGTGACCACCACGAAGACGATCAACTGCTGGATGAGCAACCGCCGTCGCTCCTCGGGCCGGCGGCGGCGCGGGGTGCCGGACGCGGATGCCGGGCCGGGGCCGGTACCGGACCCCGCGCGGGAGCGTGGGCCGTGGTCGAGCCGGCCGGGCCGCTTGCCGTCCGGGCGATCCGGGTGATGCGAACGATCCGAGTTGGGCCGCTCCCCGCGCTCGGGGCGCTCCGAGGTCGAGGCGCGCGACGCCTCGGAGCGTTCGCCGCGGCCGGCGTCGGGCCGCCCCGTGTCGTGCCGGCCCCCGTCGGGGCGCGTCTCGTGCCGGGCCGACTCCTGCCGCGGCTCGTGCCGCCCGGCGTCGCCCCGGCCGGGCTCGTGCCGGGCCGTATGGTCCGCGCGCCCGCCGTCCGCGCCGCGCCGATCGGACCCCTGGCCCTCGGACCCGTGCCCCCGCGCATCATGCCGGGCCGCGTCCGGACGAGTCGCCTCGTGCCGCGCCCCGTCCTGCCGACCCGACTCCGACCGGCCCGCGCCGTGCCCCTCCGCCGACCCCCGACCGGGCTCCGCACGCCCCGTCTCCGGCCGACCCGCCTCCGCGCGGTGCGCCGCCGAGCGCTCGGCCCGCGTGTCCTCGTCCCGCCGCGCTCCCTCGCGCCGCGCCGCCTCGCGCCTGGCCCGTTCCCGCTCCCGCTCGCGATCCCGCTCCCTCGGCCCCGCCGCGAGCATCGCGCCGCCCTTCATCGCGGCCGGAGCCGCGGTCGACGACGCCGCCGTGCCGCGCGCCGGCGTACCCCGTTCGGCCTCGCGCCGCCGGGCGATCGCGGCCAGCCGCTCGCGGACCTGCTCGGCCGTCGGCCGCATCCGCGGATCCTTGGACAGGCACGCCGAGATCAACGGCACCACCTGCTCCGGCACACCCTCCAGGTCGGGTTCCTCGTGTACGACCCGATACAGCAGCGCGTCCACCGGCCCCGACCCGAACGGCGGTGCCCCGCGCCCCGCGTAGGCCAGCGTGACGCCGAGCGCGAAGATGTCGGTGGCCGGCGTCACGGTCTGCCCGCGCACCTGTTCGGGGGCCAGAAATCCCGGTGAGCCGACGGCCGTTCCGGTGACGGTCAGGGTGCCGGCGCCGTCCGCGTAGGCGATGCCGAAGTCGATGATCTGCGGACCGTCGGGGGACAGCAGGATGTTGGACGGTTTCACGTCGCGATGCACGACGCCGACCGCGTGTACGGACACCAGGCCGTCGGCCACCGCCGAGCCGATCCGGGCCAGGTCGAGACAACCCATCGGGCCGCGTTCGCCGACCCGGCGCTGGAGGGACGGGCCGGGCACGTACACGGTGGCCAACCAGGGCCGCTCGGCGCCCGCGTCGGCGTCCACGAGGGCGGCCGTACGGTTGCCGCGCACCATCGCCGCCGCGGCCACCTCGCGCGCGAAGCGGGAGCGGAACTCCGGGTTCCCGGCCAGCTCTTGGCGGATCAGCTTGAGCGCGACCCGGGTGCCGTGCCGGTCCACCCCGAGGTAGACCACGCCCATGCCGCCGGCCCCGAGACGACGCAGCAACCGATACGAACCGACGATGCGCGGATCCTGCCGTCGCAGCCGCACCATCGTCATGTGTGCCCGATCCCCTCGCGTGGTGCCGTCGTCCGGGTTTCGTCTGCCCGAATTCCCTGTGCGAGACACGTTAGAGGAACCCCGGCGCCCGGCGCGGTAAGGCGCCCCGGAGTCGGCGCCGGACCACGCCGCCGCAGCGCCCGTCGATGTCGGACCTGTGGGAGAAGATGGAGGTAATCGGTCGAAGGGGGCACGAATGAAGGGCGATCGGGTCGAGATAGTGGTCGACGCGGGCGACAGCACCAAAACCTACGAGATGACCGCGACCCGCGCGGGGCGCCGGCTCGACGTCGCGGTCCGGCGCGGCGTGGTCGAGGTGAGCGAACTGACCCGGACGGGCACGGTGGTGCGCACGGCACGATTCATGGCCAGCCGCGTACTGGCCCTGGTCGAACAGCCGTTGGACCGCCCCGACACCGACTGACCACACGGCGACGGCAGCCAGGCACCCGACTGCCGTCGCCCACAGTCGGCAACCACGAGCCACCCCAGCCCGCGCGGCAACCGCAGGCCGGTCCGCGTGCGGCGAAGAACGCGACTCAAACTCGCGCGTCCATCACGGGCGGTCCAAGCGGCGCGGCAACCGCAGGCTGCTCAAGTCCGCGTGCGGTAACCAAGTGCGGCCCAGGCTCGCGCGCACC
Organism: Embleya australiensis; assembly: GCF_051903075.1. NCBI lineage: Bacteria > Bacillati > Actinomycetota > Actinomycetes > Kitasatosporales > Streptomycetaceae > Embleya > Embleya australiensis. Next base: position 733,497 of record NZ_CP182422.1, on the reverse strand, counting down.
AACCGAAGGCAGCCCAAGCCCGCGTACAGCAGCCACGGCCCGCCGAAGCCCGCGTGCGGCGACCGAGCACGGCCCAAGCTTGGGCGTACCAACTGCGGGCCGCCCAACCCCGCATGCGCCAACCGCAGGCCGCCTGAGCCTGCGCGCACCAACGGCAGGCGCCCCGGGTCCGCGCCCACCAACGGCTGCCGCGGCCTGCGCGAGGCAATCGAGTGCCGCCCGAGATCGCGCGCCGCAACCGCCGGCAGCCCGAGCCGCGTGTGGCAAGCACTGGGCGGACGGGCCCGTGTGCGTATCGATCGCGCGCCGTCCAAACCCCCGTGTGCCGAATGGGCCGAGCGTGGGGGTTTGGGCGTCCCGGTAGGCTGTTCGGCTGAAGATCGATACGGGGGACGAGACGGGGTGGCGCCGAGGTGACGGGTCGTCAGGGCGGTCTGGGAGCCGTCGCGCGGCGACTTGCCGACGCGTTCACCTGGCGGGAGACCCCGTGGGGCACCTTCGCCGACGCGTCCGAGTGGTGGCACGACCCCGAACTGCTCGCGATGCTCGGACCCGGCCTCGGCGCCCTGCACGCCGACGCGCGGCCGACGCTGATCGTCGGCATCGAGACGCGCGGCCTCGTCCTCGGTCCGATCACCGCGCTGCACCTGGGCGTCGGCTTCGTGGAGATCCGCAAGGATCGACGGATCGTGGGCGAGCACCGGGGGCCCGCCGCCGATCCCATGCTGCGTGCCGCCACCCCGCCCGAATACCAGGACGGCGGCCTCACCCTCGTGGTCCCGGGCCGGCTGTTCCGCCCGGGCGACCGGGTGTTGCTCGTCGACGAGTGGATCGAGACCGGCGCACAGGCGAGCGCGGTGCGCCGCATGGTCACCGAGGCGGGCGCCGAATGGATCGGCGCCGCGGTGGTGGTGGACGCCTGCGCACCGCACGTGCGCGCCCGACTGGACGTGCGTGGTCTGCTCGCCGAGGACGATCTGCCGGCGTGACCCCCCGGTCACCGGCGTCCGCGGCGGGACCCGACGGTCGGCTCGGTCAGGCCGCCGTCGTGGTCTCCTCCCGGTCGTGCCCCTGCTCCTGCTCCTGCTCGCGCAACAGCGCGGCGCGTTCGGTCTCGCCGAGACCCGCCCACACACCTCGGCGTTCCGGGACCGACATCGCGTGCTCGTGGCAGCGCCGCCGCACGGGGCAGGAGATGCAGACCTTCTTGGCGACCCGCTCGCGCGCCCGGCGCTCGCCGGGTCGCTCCTGGTCGTCGCCGAAGAAGAGGCCGGCGTCCAGGCCCCTGCATGCCGCGTCCTCCTGCCACCCGTAACGCGGTGGTGTCGGTATGGCGATCCGTGTGGTCCCCATCGCCCCGTTCTCCTCCTGCTCGACGGTGCCAACGGTCAAAGCGGGGCCCCCGTCCCGGCTGACCCTCTTGCTCCTACCGACGCATCGGATGGGAGACCGGTTTCCTCCCGCCGGGAATTCGGCTCCCGTTCGCGCAGGGTTGAGGGCGATCCCTCACTCCCTCGTTCGGAGCACCTCAACAACCAGGTCACAAGTGGCTCGTACACCTGCCCGATGACCGATTCGCCCCGGCGCCCCCGGTAGCGTGACCGGAGGCCGCCGGCGGTTGTCGGGGGTTCGCGGAACGTACGGGAGGAATCTGGTGGGCAGCAGGATGCGACGGTTGCCGTCGGCCGTGCCGTTGATGGTGTCGGTCGTCGTGGTCGCCGGGCTGACCTCGTGCAGCGGCGGAGAAGACAAGAAGGACACATCGGAGACGACGGCCAGGGACTTCCTGACCGCGTGGCAGAGCGGCGACCTGACCAAGGCGGCGTCCTTCACGGACAACCCCGCCACGGCCAAGCAGAGTCTCGACACCACGAACAAGCAACTGGGGATCGTCAAGGCCGAGTACAAGGCCGGCACCTACGCCAAGGGCAAGGACAACGCGCCGGCCACGCTCGCGTACAACGCGACGTTGACCCTCAAGGGGGTGGCGGACCCGGTCAAGATCGCGTCCACGGTTCCGATCGTCACCGCGAACGGCAAGACGACCGTGCACTGGACCCAGACCATCGTGCACCCGCAACTGGCGGACAACGGGAAGATCAAGCGGGATCGTACGCTGCCCAAGCGCGGCGAGATCCTGGACCGCTCGGGCAAGTCGCTGGCCACCACGACGCCCGTGGTGGCGTTGTCCCTGTGGCCGGCCAAGATCACCAACGCGGACGCGCTGTACGCGGCGCTGTCGGACCCGATGTTCGACCTGGACATCCCCAAGCTCAAGGGCCGGGTCGCGGCGGCGGATCCGAACCAGTCGCTGCCCCTGGTGACGCTGCGCAAGGACAAGTGGGACGGCGGCGGCCAGGTCAAGCTGGCCGGTCTGGGCGGCATCCAGGTCAAGGAGGGGGCGACCCAATCCGGCGACGTGGCGAAGCAGATCGTCGGCACGGTCGCCTCGGGCGACAACGCCGACCTGCTCAAGAACGCCGACCCGAGCGCCTCGTCGGCGGACCAGGTGGGCGCCTCCGGTCTGCAGTACCGCTACGAGAAGAAGCTGGCCGGCGTCGCCGACCTGAAGATCACCATCGTGGACGCGGGCGGCGCGGAGAAGGCGACCCTGGTCGACGTCAAGGGCAAGCCGGCGGAGTCGCTGAAGACGACCCTCGACCCGGGCGTGCAGGACCAGGCCGAGAAGGCGCTCAAGTCGGTGACCGGCGGCAACAACGCCTCGATCGTGGTGCTCGACGCCAAGTCGGGCGGGATCCTGGCCGCCGCGAACACCCCGTCCAACGGCGACAATCGTGCCTTCACCGGGCGCTACCCACCGGGCTCGACCTTCAAGACCGTCTCCTCGGGCGCGCTGTTGCAGGCCGGCATCAAGCCGACCGACAAGGTGCCGTGTGAGAACACGCTGGTGGTCAACGGGCAGACGTTCAAGAACTACGACGGCCTCAAGCCGATGCCCGACGCGCTGTTCCAGGACGACTTCGCGCAGTCCTGCAACACGGCCTTCATCGGCAACCGCGGCAAGATCCAGAACGACACGCTGAACAAGCTGGCCGGCGACCAGTTCGGGATCGGCGCCAAGTGGGACGTCGGCACGGTCACCTTCGACGGCTCGGTGCCGCCGGCGAACAGCGAGAACGACAAGGCCGCGTCGATGATCGGCCAGGGCCGGGTGCTGGCCAGCCCGCTGGTGATGGCCTCGGTCGCCGCGACGATCGCCTCCGGCAAGTTCAACCAGCCGGTGCTCGCGCCCGACGACGTGCCGGGCCGGGTGCCCTCGCATCCCCTGGACCCGTCGATCGCCGGCCAGCTCAAGGCGCTGATGCAGGGCGTCGTGGCGAACGGCTCGGGCAAGATGCTCCAGGGCATCCCGGGCACGGTGGGCGCCAAGACCGGTACCGCCGAGTTCGACGAGAAGGGCGAGACCCTGACCCACGGCTGGATGATCGCGTTCAAGGACGACGTCGCGGTCGCGGTGCTCGTGGAGAAGGGCAAGTCCGGTGGTTCGGCGGCGGGTCCGGTGGTGAAGGCCTTCTTCGGCTAGCCGACCTCCGACCGAGGCGGGCCCTCCTCCCAGGGTCCATGCGGGCCCTCCTCCCGGGTCCCCCACACGACCGGTCGACGGAAGCGAAGCCCCGGCGCGCGGTGCGCGCCGGGGCTTTTCGGTGCGTCGAGGCGCGCCCGGCACGCTCCTTGTGACACCGGGATGCACCTGGACACCGTCCGTGTCCGATGCGAGCGTGAGGAGTGACCGGCAATGACAGCGGCGATCGTTTTCGCTCTCCGAAGGGAGTCGACGTCATGTCGAACAATGTCACCCTGGTGGCCCGGGTTCCGGTGCTGCCGTCCGCCGACGCCGAACGTCCGATCGAGCTGAGATTCGGCCCGCACACCGACGAGCACGGTCGGCCCACCGACGAGTGGACGGTGGAACGACTGACTCCGGACCAGGCCGCGAACCTCGTCGAGGACCTGGCCGCGGTGCTCGGGCTGAGCGTGGTCGGTCCGGCCGAACTCCGGGTGGTCTCCTGACCGGACGCACCCCCCACACGTCCCATCCGCGTGGCGCCCCCGTGCGCCGTACGGGTGGGACGCGTGCGTGCGGCGACGCGTTTCGGCCGGCGGATCGTTCCGGCGCCGCACAATGGCCGCGTGAGCAGCCAGACCGCAGCAGTACGGAATCCGGCCGTCGGCGGCGACTCGCCCACGCCGGCCACGGAACCGCTCGGCGTTCGCGAGCCGCCGCCGCCGAGCCGGGTCGGCGAGCGCCGCAAGGAGGCCGATGCGCACCCGACCGGCCCCCGGGTGCGCATGGTCCTCCCGGACGGGCAGCACCTCGAGGTCACCCTGGTGAGTTGGCACCAGTACCGGGACGGCAGTTGGCGCGCCCGCGTGCGCTGGCCCGTCTGGGGGGCGTACGGCTTCGCCGCCGACGTGGAGACGCGGGCGTGGGCGATGGAGTCCTTCGTACCCGCGCGCGTGCTCGGCCCGCTCGACGGCGAGGACTACGGCACCGTCCGCCGCGACCGCCCCCGCATCCCGGTCCCCAAACAACCCTGACCGCCCCGGGGCCGCCCTCGCGGCCCCGGCCGTCGGCCTTCGCCCACCCGAGGCCCGATCCCGTGGACCCGGCCGCAGCCGCCGCGCTCCCAAGGCGCACCTTTCCGGACCCGGCCTCCGGCTGTCGCATGCCTGGGTGTCGGGTCTCGTGGGCTCGGTTGCGGCTGTCGCATGCCTGGGTGCCCGGTCTCGCGGACCCGGCCGCCGGCCGTCGCGCCCGGATGCCCGCCGCCGCAGACCCGGCCGGCCGCCCACACACACCTGCGCGGCTTCCCCCACACGCGCCGGAGCCGCCTTCCGCACCCGCCCGAGCCGCCTCCCGCACCCGCCCGGGCGGTCCCCGCACCCGGCCGGCCCCCTCGCATACCCCGGCGGCCGGTGGGCCAACGGGGGCGGTACAGTTCGTGGCTTCGGGTGACGAAACGGTGACAACGGCGCTCCGTGGTTCGCCGAAACAACGGGCAACGGGTACATGTGTCCTAAATCCTGTTGCTCCAGGGTTGCCGGCCACCGATGCTTGCGGCATGTTCGATCCGGTCATCACCTCGCATGACGCCCTCCTCGGCCTGCTTCGCAGCGGCCACGGACAGGGCGCCCGGCGGGCCCTCGTCGCCGACCGCGTCGCCGTGCTCGACGCGCTCGACGGTTGCGTGGTCCGCGATCCCCGTGCCGTTCCGGCCACCGAGTCCCGCTCGCTCTATTACGCGCGGCTGTACGCGGACCTCGACGCCGGCCTCGACGGCCTCGCCCGACATCTGCTGTGCGAGGAGGACTGGACCGACGAGGACGCGGACCGCACCGCGCTCCCGCTCGCCGTCCTCGGCACGCTCGCCCGCCTCGGCCGCACCGACGCGACCGAGTTGTTGCGCGCCTACGTCGAGGAGGGCCGCGACTGGCCGGAGGCGCTGGACCGGCTCGCCGCCATCGGCCGGGACGCGGCGCTGACCGGCATGCTCGACGTCGTGCTGGAGCGCGGCGAGGACGACGAACTCTACGACTGCGTCAAGCGCTCCACCGGCATGCGCCCGTGGCGGATCTGGGCGGCCGAGGACGAGCGGGTGCGCGCCGTCGTCGAACAGGTCGACCTGGACTGGTGGCGCTGGGAGTTGACCCGCTCCGTGCGCCCCGGCACACCGCCGACCGCGCCCGCGCAGACCGTCGACCAGGTGCTCGCCGAGGCCGCCGACGGCCCACGCCAAGCGCTCGCCTGCGACAGACGGCTCGCCGCCGTCGCCGGGCCGGAGCACCGCGGCGCGATCCTGGCCGCCGCCTGGGCCGGACCCGACGGCGCCAGAGCCGCCGCGCTGCGCTACCTCGGCGAACAGGGCGACGGCGCGCTGCTCGACCTGGCCGAGGGCGCGCTCGCGCCCGACGCGCCCACCGGGGTGCGGCTCGCCGCCGCACACGCCATCGGCGGCCTGCGCACCCCCGCCGCGGTCGCCCGGGCCCGCACCTGGGCCGCCCGCGAGGACCTGCTCGGCGAGGTGGCCGTGCGGATACTGGCCGGTGCCGGGGAACCCGCCGACGGACCGATTCTGCTGCACGCGCTGCGCGCCAGGGTGGCCGCGGTGCCCCCGGTCGGCGCGGCGGGCTCCGACCAGGCCGACCACTTCCGGCTGCGCGACCTCGTCACCGGCATAGGGCGCCTCGCCCTCGTCGACGCGCTCGACCTGATCCGCGACGTCTACCGCGACGCCGCCTCCGCCGGACTGCGCGCCTGCGCCGTGGAGACCCTCGCCCGGATAGAGCCCACCTTCGCCGCCGAGACGGCCGTGGAAGCCCTCTGGGACTGCCAGGCCGACACCCGACTGATCGCCGCGCGCCACGTGGACGCGCGCCGCCCCGAGGCCGTGACGCGACTGCGCCGGCTCGCGGGCGACCCGGCCGAGCACGCCGAGGTGCGCACCGCCGCCAGGGCCAGGCTGAGCGAGATGTGAGCCTGATGTAGCCGGCCCGCGGCCGACCCCGCCCCCGTTCGGCCCCATCCGGGGTGGGCGGGCGCCGAAGCTGTCGGCCGAACGTCCTAGGCTCTACTCCCATGACCGTTTCCGCCCGAGCCGTCCGGCCCGGGGAGCTGCCGCCGCCCGCCGGCCCGGCGCTGCCCCCGGGCGCGGCGCACCCCCGCTCCGGGGTGACCGAGGAGGGCCTGGCCCGCCGCCTCAAGGCCCTCGCCTGCACCGCGCCGCTGCACGACCTGGAGGCGCGCAAGGCCAACCTGGCGGGCGAGTACACCGTCTACGCGATGGCCGAACTCGGCCTCGCCGCGATCGACCTGGTCACGGTCACGATGGACTTCGACACCGGCGCCGACCACGACGAGATCGTGAGCCGGCTCCGCCCGCGCGTGGCCGCCCAGGCCCCCGGGCGCGACCCGGCCGAATACGAGCGGGTCGCCCGCTGGGTCCTGGAGAACCTGATCAACGTCGGCAGCGTCGACCGGGGCTTTCGCGCCGTCTACGGCATGTGGACCCGTGAGGGTGAATACATCCGGCGCGACTACGACTTCAAGCTCCTCGAAGAGGTCCCCGGCCCCGACGGGCACATCTTCCTGCGCGCCACCGACGAGGCGATCAACGTCCTGGTCGGCGCCCTCGACACCGACGTGACCAGCGCGCAGATCGCCGCCGACGTCAAACTCGACCACCTGATCCGGCGCGGCCGGCTCGCCGAGGCCAGGTTCGCCGCCGAGCAGGCCCGCTACCGCACCGTGCAGTACGCCGAATCGCTGCGCCGCGCACTGGACGCCACCCGGCGCAACGTGCGCGCCGTCGACTGGCTCCAGGCCGTGCCGGACCTGATCGACGAGGCGTTCGACCACGTCGCGGACCGCTACCGGCACGAGAACGCGATCCTGATCAACATCCGCCGGGCCCGGGACGAGGCCGAGGAGAGCGAGCGCAAGCGCGGCGCGGCCGAGCTGGTCGACATCGTGCAGGACTGCATCCGCCGGCACACCCAGTTGCAGACCCGGCTGATGGAGGCCGGACCGCTGTTCCGGGCCGAGCAGGACCGGCAGGCGTTCGCCGCGCCGAGCACCCGCACCGGGCTCGACCTGTACGGGCAACTGCTGCGCCCGCTCCTGGAGTTGCCCGTGGGCGACGCACGCCGGGTGACCGACCGGTTCTTCGCCGCCGGCACCGGACTGCGCACCCCCGTCGCGGTGCGCCTGCACGATCTGACCGAGATGTTGCTCACCCCGCCCGCGCCGCGCGACCACCTCGGCGCCGAACTGCCCGAGCCCGACGTGTCGCTCACCCCCGACGACAGCCGGTACAGCGAGCGCCAGCACGACGCGGCGGCGCTGCTCCTGGACATTCCGCCGGAGACCCCGCGCCGGTTGTCCGGGCTGCTCGCCGAGGCCCGCGAGGCCGATCCCGACCTCGGCTACCTGGTCGCGCTGCTCGCGTTCCACGCGGCCTCGCCGCCGGTGGGCACCGCGCTGCGCCAGGGCGATCGCACCCTGCTGGTGGCCGTCGACGACGGCACCGAACTCGACGACCCCGAGGTCGGCGGCGCCGACCTGATCATCGGCACGGCGGTTCTGACCGGCGCGCGACCCGAGCCGGAAGGGCCCACCCCCGGATGACCCACGACACGGCGGCCGACGCCGCCCCGATCACCTCCGCCGACGTCGGCGACGCGGCCCGCCTGGTCGCCTTCGGCCTCCAGCCCAAGCTGCTGCCGGCGCGCGACGCGGAATACGCCGACCTGATCCGCCGACACCGCGAGGATCCGCGCTTCGCGGCGCTCGCCGCGGCCGTCGCGGCGGGTCTGGGTCTGGTCGTCCTGGAGGTGTCGCCGCGCGCCGGGATGGCGGTGACCGCCGGTGAGGACTCGGTGTTCGCGGTCCGGATGGGCGACTACGCACGCCGGGCCGGCACCGAGTCGGCCGACCGCTTCCTGCACGGCCTGGCTCACCTGGCAGTGGCCGCGATGGCCTTCCCGCGCCCGGAAGACCTGGCCGACGACGCCTACGTGGGCCGGCTCAGCGTGCACGGCGTGGACGCCTTCGTCCGCCAGGCCTGCCGGCGCCTGGAGGAACGCGCCGAACTGCGCGGCGAGATCAGCGACCCCGAGGTGGACGGGCCGAGCCTGGAGGCGGCCTGGCGGGTCTACGCCAGACGCAGCGCCACCGGCGCGACCAAGGACGCTCGCCGGCTCGCCGCCTCCACCGTGGGCATCGTGGCCAAGGCGGTGGCGTTCCTGGTCGACTCCGGCTTCCTGCAGCGGGTCTCCGACGACGGCGGCGGCACCTACCGCACCACGGCGCGCTACCAGCTCCAGGTCCGCGACACGGCCGGCTCGGCGGCGATGTCGGAGCTGCTGGAGCTGGGCGTGGTGGCGGTTACCGACGGCAGCCCGAGCCTGCTGGCCGCCGCGGTCGACGGCGAACTGGTGCCGGGGGCCGGGTTGCCCTTCCACGGCGTCTGACCGCGTGCCGGGGTGGCGGCGACCGGCACGGCGCGGGTCCCGACCGTCCGCGCGTGCCGCGCCGGGTGCGCCTCGCGCCGTCCGTCCGCCCCTTCGCCCGTTCGTCCGCGCGTGCGTTGCTTCGGGTGTCGCGCGACGTGCGCGTTTCGCCCCGTTTGTTCGACCTGTTCCGTCCTGTGTTTCGACCAGAGAGATTTGACCGCCGATGTACGAGCTGTCCCGGGTCCGCCTGTTCTCCATCGGGCCCGCCGGTGCGCGTTACGCCGACACCGTGCTCGACCTGCGCGGGGTGGGTGCGCCCGTGCCCGACCCGGCGCCCAGGCAGGCGCAGTTGTTCGAGGGCGAGCCGGTCGGGCCGCCGCGCCGACCCGCGCCCGCGGGCGTGTTGTTCCTGGAGAACGGCGGCGGCAAGTCGGTCCTGCTCAAGCTGATCTTCTCGGTGATGTTGCCCGGACACCGCAACACCCTCGGCGGGGCCAGCTCGGGTGTGCTGCGCAAGTTCCTGCTCGCCGACGACTGCGGGCACGTCGCGCTCGAATGGCAGCACGTGCTCACCGGCGAGACGGTCGTGGTCGGCAAGGTCAGCGAGTGGCGCGGCCGACAGGTCTCCTCCGACCCGCGCAAGTTCGCGGAGAGCTGGTACTCCTTCCGACCCGGGCCCGGGCTCACCCTGGACGGGCTGCCGGTGCAGGTCGGCGGGCGGCGGCGGACCATGCGCGGCTTCCGCGACGCGATGACCGAACTGCACAAGGTCTACCCGGACGTGGACGTGGTCTGGGAGGAGATCCACGACCGCTGGATCGAGCACCTGAACGTGCTCGGCCTGGACCCGGAACTGTTCCGCTACCAGCGCGAGATGAACGCCGACGAGGGCGAGGCGGCGGGCCTGTTCGCGGTCAAGAACGACGCGGACTTCGTCGACCTGCTCCTTCGCGCGGTCTCCGACCCGGCCGACACCGACGGACTCGCCGACCTGGTCGACGGGTTCGCGGTCAAGCTCGCCCAGCGCGCCGAGCTGACCGCCGAACGGGACTTCGTCGAGGGCGCGGTGGAGCTCCTGGACGCGGTCGGCGAGGCCGCCTCGCGGCGTACCCGGGTACGCGCGGTGCACCGCAACGCCGAGGACGCCGCGCGCGGGCTCGGCCGCGAACTGGGCGCCCGCGCCGAGCGGGAGCGCGAGCGGGCGGCCGAACTGGCCCGGCGGGTGGCCGACTCCGCCGCGGCCGTGGACGCCGCCGAGCGGGCCCGGGCGCACGCCGCGCTTGTCACCGCCGAGATCACCCACCGGCACGCGGGCATGCGGCTGACGGCCGCGGAGAAGGACGCCGCCCGGATCAAGCGCGAACTCGGCGACGCGCGCGGGCTGCACGCGGCCTGGCTGGCCACCGAGGCGGTGTTGCGGCACCGGGCCGCGGTGGACCGGGCCGAGCGGGTGGACGTGGCGATCCGGGCCGCCGAGCGGGACGCCGCGCCGGCCCTCGCCGCCCGCCAGGACGCCGCCTCGGCGCTGGTACGCGCGCTGCACGCGGCCGCCGCCGGCGCGGAGGGCCGGGCGGACACCGAGGAGCGGCGCGCAGCCGAACTCCAGGAGCGGGGCGAGCGGGCGCAGCGGGCCGCCACCACCGCCGCGACCGAGGCACAGCGCACCCGCAGCGAGGCGGCGCATCTGCGCGGCCGGCTCGTGGAGGTGGGCGCCGAACTCGATCTCGCGGTCGAGGCGGGCTGGATCGACGACGACGGCGACCCGGCCGAGTCCGCCGCGCGCGCCTCGGACGAGGAGAAGGCCGCCTCCGCCGCCTGGACCGAGGCCCGGGCGGCCGCCGAACAGGCGGCGGCGCGGGTGCGCGAGGCCGAATCCGCGCGCGGCCGGGCCGAGTTGGCCGCGGCCCGCGCGGCGGACCGGCTGGGCGTGGCCGAGGCCGACCTGACCGCCGTGCACGACAACGCGACGGCGCTGGCCGCCGAGCCGAGGGTGCGCGAACTGCTGGGCCCCGACGCCGAAACGGCGATCGGCGAGCAGGCCGCGCGCACCTTCGACCGGGCCGCCGACGTGCTGCGCGAACTGCTCGCCGAGGCGGTCGTGGACGGCGAGCGCACCCTGTTCCACCTGCGCACCGGCGCCGCCGACGACTCGCGGATCCTGGCCGCGCTGGGCGACGGCGGCCTGCTGCCCGCCGGCCCCGACGTGCTGGCCGCGGTCGAACTCCTGGGCGAGCACGGCATTCCGGCCCTGCCGGGCTGGCGCTACCTGGCCCAGTCGGTGCCCGCCGAGCGGCACGCCGCGGTGCTCGCGGCCCGCCCGCAGCTGGTCGACGGCGTGATCGTCACCATGCACGACGCGATGGACCGGGCCCGGGACGTGCTGGCCGAGGCCGCGCTGCTGCCGCGCTCGGCGGTGGCGGTGGGCACCCCGCAGGCGCTGTTGGAGCCGGGCGAGGAGCGGGCGGACACGTTCCTGGTGCCGCCGAACCCGGCGATGCACGACGAGCGGGCCGCGGACACCGAGCGGGAGGCGCTGCGCCGGCGGGCGGGCGAGCGGCAGGAGGCGATCCGCGAGCGGGCCGCGCGCCTGGAGGCCGATCGGGCGCTGGCCGGACGGCTCGCGACGTGGCGGGCGGCGTGTCCGGCGGGCCGGCTCGACGAACTGTTCGAGGCGGTCGCCGACGCGCGGGTCGAGTTGGCCGCCGCGCAGGCCGCGGGGGAGGCCGCCGAGATCGCCGCGGTGACCGCCGAGCAGGACCGGGCGCAGGCGGTGGATCGGCGCGATCGGCGGATGGACGCCGCGCAGACCGCGCGCCGCCGCGCCGACGCGCTGGCCGGGCTCGCCTTCCGGCTGCGCGAGCGGGCCGGGTGGGCGCGCCGGATCCGCGAATTGGAGCAGGAGACCACCGAACACGAGGCCGGCGCCGAGGCGGACCGGCTGCTGGCCCGCACCGCCGACGAGGACCGCCGGCAGGCGCAGCGCTCGGCCGACGACGCGCGCCGCACCGCCCGCGCGCTGCGTGAGGAACGCGCCGAGATCACCGGCGCGTCCGAGGAGCCGGGCGCCGACGAGGCGGCCGACGAGGCCGCCGCGCGCGCGTCGTTGCCCGCGCTGCGCGAGGCGTACCGCACCGCCCGCGCGCTGTACGAGAAGGTGGGCGTGGGTGCCGACCTGCGGGCCGAGCAGGCCCGCGCGGAGAGCGAGGAGTCGGCCGCGCAGTCCACCCTGGACCGGCTCACCGCCAAGGTGCGCCGACAGGCCGCCGAGCTGCTCGACGGATTCGACGGCTCCGACGGTCCCTCGCGCCTGGCCGCCGCCGGTCGCGCCGAGGACCACGTACGCACCCTGGAGGGGCGCGCCGACGCGGCCAGCGAACTACTCGGCCGACTGCGCGGCGAGGTGGAGCGGCACGCGCCCGCCGAGGGCCGCGAGCACCACCTGGACCTGCCCGAGGAGCAGCGCCCCCGCGACGGCGCACACGCGCACGAGTTGTTGCGGGCCGCCGGCGCCGAACACGCGACGCGGACCGAGGAGGTCGCGTCGGCCCGCGAGACGCACGGGCGCCTGGTGCGCGAGCACACCGACGCGGAGCACGCGGCCGGCGCGTTCGGCGAGGTGGCGGCCTCCCTCACGGACACCCTGCCGGCGGTGCCGGTGGACCCCGAGCAGCCGGCCGCGACGCCGTTCGCGGGTCCGGTCGCCGACGCGCGGGACGCGGCGACCACGTGCCGGCGCGCGCTGCGGGCCGCCGCGGCCGACCTGTCCGCCGCCGAGGCCCAGGTCCGCGAGCGCACCGAGACGCTGGTGCGGCACGCGGGCGCGACCCGGTTCGAGCAGGTCCGGATGCCCGCGCGGCAGCAGATCCGGGAACTGCCGCCGGCCGCGCTCGCCGAGCACGCACCCGCCTGGTCGGCGGCGTTCGCGCCGCGCCTGCGGGTGCTCACCGACGAGCTGCGCCAGATCGAGCGCAACCGGGACAGCATCGTGGACCGGATGCGCGGGATGGTCGAGGCCGCGCTGACCACGCTGCGCGCCGCGCAGCGGTTGTCCCGGCTGCCGGAGGAACTGGGCGAGTGGTCGGGGCAGGAGTTCCTGCGGATCCGCTTCGACGAGCCGGACGCGGCGGCCCTGGTCGAGGCGCTGGGCGAGGTGGTCGACGAGGCGACCCGGACGATCCGGCGCGGGCGCGACGGCACGGTCGGCGGGGTGCGGCGGGACGGGATGACGCTGCTGCTGCGCGGGGTGCACGCGGCGCTGCGCCCGCGCGGGGTGCAGGTGGAGATCCTGAAGCCGGACTCGGTGTTGCGGGCCGAACGGGTGCCGGTGGGGCAGATGGGCGACGTGTTCTCCGGCGGCCAGCTGCTCACCGCAGCGATCGCGCTCTACTGCACGATGGCGGCGCTGCGCAGCAACGACCGCGGCCGGGCCCGGCACCGGCACGCCGGGACGTTGTTCCTGGACAACCCGATCGGGCGGGCCAACGCGTCGTATCTGCTGGAGCTCCAGCGCGCGGTGGCCGATGCGCTCGGGGTGCAGCTGGTGTACACCACGGGGCTGTTCGACACCACGGCGCTGGCCGAGTTCCCGCTGGTGGTGCGACTGCGCAACGACGCCGACCTGCGGGCGGGGCTGAAGTACATCTCGGTCGAGGAGCACCTGCGGCCCGGGCTGCCGGTGCCGCAGGAGCCGGACGCGCCGCAGATCGTCGGCGAGATCCACGCGACCCGGGTGTTCCGCAAGCCGGTGGATCCGGTCGAGGCAGTGGAGCCGGTCGCGGCGGCGGAGGCGGCGGAGCCGATCGGCTGAGGCCGATCAGGCAGGCGGGCCCGGGTCGGCGGGGAACGGCGCGTACACCGCGTCGGTGCGATCCCGTCGGCCCGTGCGCAGCCCCTCGGGCACCGGCCACTGCCCCGCCGCGTCGTCGACCCGGACCCACTCGGTGGTGGCCACCCGGCGGGCGATCCGCCACACGCCGTCGCGCCGGGCGAAGTCGTCGATGTAGCGGAAGCCGGTGGTCAGGTTGCCGCGCGGCGCCGGGTCGGCGCTGCGGTGGAAGGCGATCCCGTACGTCTCCGAACGGGCGAGATCGGGCGTGTCGTCGCGGAAGTCCACCAGGTGGTTGCCGGTCAGATGCATGGTCGAGGTGTATCGGGGGAGCAATCGCCCGATCCACGCAAGGTATTCGTCCACCGTCCCGGTGAAGGCGCCGTGTTCGTCGGTGGCGTCGGGGTGGTAGCACGCGCGGACGGCGTCGAGGTCCATCCGGTCGATGCCCCGGCAGTACCGCGACACCACGTCGCGGATCGCCTGACGGTCGATGAGTCTGCGCAGCTCCACGTCCCCGCCGAAGTCGTCCATGACGCACGACACTACGGTCGGGAGGCATACATCTCCTCGGCCGGGGGGACACCGAACACCTCCGGGCAGCGACCACGTGGCGACGACAAGGGTGATCAGATGGAACCGGCTCTGCGCGAACACGCGGGCGCCGTACGGGAGCTGGCCTCGCGTCTGCTCGACGCGTTGCTGAGCGACGCCGGGGTGCGGGCGGCCGGTGGCGACGTGGTGTGCTCGCCGACCGGCCTGTGGCTGGCGCTCGCGGTGCCGGCCGTCGGCGCGGACGGGGACACCGCCGAGGAGTTGGCCGACGTGGTCGGTCTCGCCTGGCCCGAGGCGGCGCCCGTGGTGGACGCGCTGGCGCGTGAGCTGGCCGGGATCGAGGCGCTCGCGGTGGCCACCGGCGTGTGGAGCGCGGCGCCGCTGCGGGCCGAGTTCCGCGCCGCGCTGGCGGAGGTCGAATTCGGGTCGCCGGTGGATTCGGCCGCGCTGGACCGGTGGGTCGCGCGGGCCACGGATGGGCTGATCGAGCGGATACCCGTGCGGATCTCCGAAGCGACGCGGCTGCTCGTGGTCGGCGCGCTCGCGCTGCGCGCCCGCTGGCGGGACGCGTTCGATCCCGCCCGCACGCGCGATCGGCCGTTCCACGCCGCCGACGGCACCCGGGCGCCGGTCCCGATGATGCACCGGGAGGTGCCCGCCGCTGACGTCTGGACGATCGACGGCCGCGACGGCGAGGTCACCGTGGTGGAGCTGCCGTGCGTGGGGGAGCGGCCCGCACGGGTGCGCTTCGCGCTCGGCCCGCCGCAGGCCCCGCCCGCGTCGGTGATCACCGCCGGATGGGCGCCGCGCGAGACGGGGAAGCCGTACGAGGGCGCGGCCGTGGAGGTGGCCGTGCCGCGCTTCGAGCTGCGCACCCGGCTCGACGTGGTGCCCCGGCTGCGGGCGCTGGGCGTGACGGCGCCGCTGGGTGACGCCGCGGACTTTCGCTGGGCGACCGACGAGCCGGTGCGGATCGACGCGATGGTCCAGGAGTCGCTGCTGCGGGTCACCGAGGAGGGCGTCGAGGCGGCGGCGGTGAGCGCCGTCACGCTCACCCCCGTGAGCTGGACGCCCAAGCCGCGTCCGGTGTGCTTCGACCGGCCGTTCGCGTGTGTGGTGACGGATCCCACCGGCTACGTGCCGCTGTTCGCGGGCTACCAGGCCACGGTGCCCCGGGAGGCGGCGGCCCCGACCTCCCGGTAGCGGGGGTCGGGCACACCCGCGTAGACCACGGTCATGGTCAGCCGGACCGGATCGGCGCGGGTGTTGCGGTATACGTGCGGCCGATCGCCGCGCATCCGCAGCGCGTCGCCGGGGCCGACGGTGAACGTCGCGCCGCCCACCTCGACGGTCACCGTGCCCTCGTGCACGTGCAGAAGCTCGCGCGTACCGGTCGGGTGCGCGTCGGCGGACACCTCGTCGTGTGCCGCCAGGCGCAGTTCCCACAGCTCGGTGAACGGCGCGGTGGTGTCGTTGATCAGCAGCCGGAACACGCTCTCCCGGCCGCCGGGGCGGGTCGGCGCGTCGTCGCGGCGGGCCACGTGGCCCAGTTCCTCGGGCGGCTCGACCAGCCGGCCGATCGGGATGCCGAGGGTGGCCGAGACCCGGGCGAGGGTGGCGATGCTCGGGTTGGTTCGGCAGGTCTCGATCTGCTGGAGCATGTTGCGGCTCACCCCGGAGCGGCCGGCGAGTTCGTCCAGCCGCCAGCCCCGGGCCTGCCGGGCGGCGCGCAGATTGGCGGCGAGGGTGTAGCCGACGGCTTCGGCGGGATCGGTCATGGCGCGATTGTGTCCTTGGGTCCAAAATACTGTGTCTATGACACAGAATAATGTGCACAGGCCGGAAGTCGAGCAGGACACGACCGAGGTCGAGGCCGCAGGGGGCCGCGCCGACGCCCGGGGCCGGCGTCCGGTGCGGCGGCTGCTCGGGGTGGGGCTGGTCGACTACCTGGGCGTGGGGCTGTTCGTCGCGTTCTCCGCCGTCTACTTCACCCGGATCGTCGGCCTGTCCACCGGCGGCGTGGGCCTCGGCCTCGGCCTGGCCGGACTGATCGCGCTCGGTACCGCCGTGCCGATCGGCCGGCTCGCCGACCTCCTGGGGGTACGCAACACCCTGGTCGCCCTGCACCTGGCCCGCGCGGCCGGCACCGCCGGCTACGCGGCCGTCGGCGAGTGGTGGGGCTTCCTCGTCGCGGTCGCCGTGGTCACCACGGCCGACCAGAGCGTGTCCGCGCTCACCCAGGCGTTCGTGGCCGAACTCGCCGACGGCGCCGACCGGGTGCGCACCCTGGCCGCCTACCGCACAGTGGCCAACCTCGGGATCAGCCTGGGCGCCCCGCTCGGCGGCCTGGCCATCGGCCTGGACGACGCGGCGGCGTTCCGCGCGGTCGTGCTTGTCAACGCCGCCGCGTTCGTCCTGGTGGCCGCACTGCTCGCGACCATCCCGGCGCCGCCGGCCCGGGGCGCGGCGGCGCGGGTGTCCGGATGGGGCGCGCTGCGCGATCGGCGGGTGTGGGGGCTGGCCTCGATCGACACGCTGCTCCAACTCTGGCTGCCGGTGCTCAATCTGGGCATCCCGCTGTGGCTGACCACCCGCGGCGGGTTGTCCGCGTCCTGGCTCGGCGCGCTGTACGCGGTCAACACCGTCTTCGGCGTGGTGTGCCAGATGCCGGCCGCCCGGCTCGCGATGTCGGTCCGCGCCGCGCGGCGCTGCCAGGTGGCGGCCGGCGCGCTGCTCGCGGCGGCGTGCGTGCTGCTGTGGTCGGCCGAACGGGCGCCCGCCGCCGTGGTGTTCCCGATCGGCGTGCTGCTGCTGTCCTGCGGCGAGGTGATCGCGGTGTCGGCCGCCTGGACGTTGTCCTACGCCGTCGCGCCGGACGACCGCCGGGCCGAATACCTGGCCGCGTTCGGCATGGGTCGCTCGGTCGGCCGCCACGTGCTCGGCCCGATCCTGATCACCGGACTGCTCCAGGCGGTGGGCGGCATCGGATGGGGCGTACTGGCGGCCCTGTTCGCGAGCGCGGGCGTCGGCACGCTGTTCGTCCGCCTCCCGCCCGACCGCCCGGCCGCCGACGCGCGCGAAGCCTGAGCGGCGCGTCGTGCGCACGCCCGCGCTGTGGTAGTCCTGATCGACCACCACGACCGTCTCGGGAGTACGCGGAGGAGCACGCATGGATCAGGCCCGCTTCGGGATCACCGTTCCGCTCGACGCCCCGCTCACCGAACACCCCCGCCTGATCCGCGAGTTGCGCCGGGCCGGCTACACCGACTTCTGGTCGGCCGAGGTGGACGGCTCGGACGGCTTCACCCCGCTCACCGTGGCGGCCCTCGCCGATCCGGACGTGCGCCTGGGCACCGCGATCGTCTCGCCGTACACACGCGGCCCGGCCACTCTGGCGATGAGCGCGGCGGCGCTCGCCGAGGTGGCCCCCGGCCGCTTCCACCTGGGCCTGGGCGCCGGCTCCGCGCCGATCGTCGAGGGCTGGAACGGGGCCGAGTTCGACCGGCCCTATCAGCGGGTGCGGGACACCGTGCGGTTCCTGCGCGCGGCGTTCGCGGGGGAGAAGGTCACCGAGGAGTACGAGACCTTCGCGGTGCGCGGCTTCCGGCTGTCCCGGCCGCCGCAGAGCCCGCCGCCGATCCTGGTCGCCGCGCTGCGCCCGGGCATGTTGCGGCTCGCCGGCCGGGAGGCCGACGGCGCGATCCTGAACTGGCTCTCCGCGAAGGACGTCGAACGTGTGGTGCCGTACGTGCGCGAGGGCGGCCCGGACAAGGCGATCGTCGCGCGGATCTTCGTCGTGCCCACGGGGGACCGGGACACCGCGCGGGCGATCGGCCGACGGATGATCACCGCCTACCTCACCGTCCCGGTCTACGCCGACTTCCACCGATGGCTCGGGCGCGAGGAGCAGTTGGCGCCGATGTGGGAGGCGTGGGTCGAGGGCGACCGCAAGCGGGCCCTCGACCTGGTCCCGGACACGGTGCTCGACGACCT
This sequence comes from Embleya australiensis, assembly GCF_051903075.1. NCBI lineage: Bacteria > Bacillati > Actinomycetota > Actinomycetes > Kitasatosporales > Streptomycetaceae > Embleya > Embleya australiensis. The sequence goes on along the minus strand of NZ_CP182422.1, from coordinate 715,151 downwards.
GATCGTGCACGGCGAACCGGCCGAGTGCCGGGCGCGGATCGCCCGCTACGTCGCGGCGGGCGTCACCGTCCCGGTCCTGGCCGTCATCGACCCCCGCCCCGGCGCCGACCCGATCGAGGCGGCACTCGCACTGGCCCCGACGGCGGGCTGAGCGCCGGCCGGCCGATCAGAGCCCGAGCACCCGCAGGGCGTTGGTCCGCAGGAACTTCGGCCACACCTCGTCCTTGAAGCCGACCCCGGGCAACTCGGCGAAGATCCGGTCCAGGGTCAGCCCGTACGGGAAGTAGCCCGCGTACATGACCTTGTCCGCCCCGCGCGTGTTCGCGTAGTCGACGATCGCGCGCGGGTAGTGCTTGGGTGCGAACGCCGACGAGGACCAGTGCAGGCCCGGCCACTTGAGCATCAGCTTGACCGCCAGATCGCACCACGGCTCGCCGCCGTGGCGCAGCACCACGGTCAGTTCGGGGAAGTCGTAGCAGACCCGGTCGAAGCGCATCACCTCCTGCGCGGCGGCCGGCACCCGGGGACCGGGAATGCCCGCGTTCACGAACACCGGCAGGCCCAGCTCCACACAGGTCGCGTAGAGCGGATACGCCAGCCGGTCGTCGATCGGCACCGGAGGTGTGCAGCCGCATGGGAAGAAGGTCGCGGCCAGGACGCCCGCCTCCTCGCGCGCCCGACGCAACCCGCGCACGCCCGCCATCACGTCGGTCGGATCCACCTGGAAGCTGCCGAGCAGCCGGTCCGGGTGCCGGCGCACCGCGTCGAGCGTGTCCGGGTCCTCGAACGAGACCGGGATCAGCGCCTTCTCCACGCCGAACCGGTCCATCTCGCGCAGCAGATCCTCGGCCGAGGAATCGGTGCGCTCCATCTCGGGCAGGTCCTTGAACATGTAGCCGGCCGGGTGGGTCATCCCGCTCCGGCTGTCCTCGTCCCGCAGGGTGCCCGCCATCGCGGTCGCCCACCAGCGCCGGTCCCGATTCGGCAGACCCATCAGCAGGTCGACCACGCCGATGCCGTCCGGAATACCCATGCACACCTCCGTGCAACGGAAACGACCCCGGAGCCGGTCCCCGCCGTGGACGGCCGGAACTCCGGGATCGTTTCGGTGACTTGCCGGTTCGTCGCCGCGCGGACCCTAGCGGGTGACCACGATCGACGAACCGTGCCCGAACAGGCCCTGGTTGGCGGTGATGCCCACCCGCGCGCCCGCCACCTGGCGAGCGCCGGCCTCGCCGCGCAGTTGCCAGGTCAACTCGCAGACCTGGGCGATGGCCTGCGCGGGCACCGCCTCGCCGAACGAGGCCAGGCCGCCGGAGGCGTTGACCGGGATCCGGCCGCCGATCTCCGTCGCGCCGTCGCGCAGCAGCTTCTCCGCCTCGCCGCGCGCGCAGATGCCCAGGTCCTCGATCCAGTCCAACTCCAGGGCGGTGGACAGGTCGTAGACCTCGGCCAGGCTCAGGTCCTCCGGCCCGATGCCGGCCTCCTCGTACGCGGCGTGCGCGAGCGAGGCACGGAAGGACAACTCCTGCGGGGCGACCGCCGCCGACGAGTCGGTCGCGATGTCGGGCAGTTCGATCAGCGCGCTCGGGAAGGTCGGGGTGACCGTGGAGACCGCCGAGATGCGCACCGGGCCGGTGGTGTGCCGGGCGGCGAACTCCTTGCTGCACAACACCACGGCCGCCGCGCCGTCGGAGGTGGCGCAGATGTCCATCAGCCGCAGCGGGTCGCACACGATCGGCGAGGCGGCCACGTCCTCGGCGGTGAACGCCTTGCGGTAGCGGGCGTTCGGGTTGCCCAGGCCGTTGCGCGCGTTCTTGACCTTGACCCTGGCGAAGTCCTCGACCGAGGCGCCGTACAGGTCGATCCGACGCCGGGCGTACATCCCGAAGTAGGCCGGGTTGGTGGCGCCGAGCAGGTGGAAGCGCACCCAGTCCGGATCGTCGGGACGGTCCCCGCCGACCGGCGCGAAGAAGCCCTTGGGGGCCGCGTCGGCGCCGACCACGAGGGCCACGTCGCACAGGCCGGCGAGGATCTGCGCGCGAGCGCTCGCGATGGCGTGCGAGCCGGAAGCGCAGGCCGCGTACGAGCTGGAGATGCGCGCCCCGGTCCAGCCCAGCGCCTGGGCGAAGGTGGCGCCGGCGACGAAGCCCGGGTAGCCGTTGCGGATGGTGTCCGCGCCCGCCACGAACTGGATGTCCTGCCACGCCAGTCCGGCGTCCCTCAGCGCGTCCTGGGCGGCCTTGACGCCGTACTCGACGAAGTTGCGGCCCCACTTGCCCCACGGGTGCATGCCCGCGCCCAGGACGACGATCTCGCGGTCGTTGCTCATGCCCGAACCTCCACCGGCCGTACGTTCCACGTGGTGTGCACGTACTCGTCGTCCTCGTACAGCACGCCGGGCACGATCTCCACCGGGTCGCCGACCTTCAGGTCGTCCACGCCAACCCCGGGCGCGCCCTGGCCGAGCACGATCAGGCCCTCGGCCTCCAGGCGCACCGCGACGATGGTGTACGGCTGCCATTCGACGTCCGGATCGGACACGAACGGCGCCGGCGGGCGGTAGCCGGCGTTCGTGTACGACCACACGGTGCCGCGCTTGGACAGCGGCACCTCGGCGAACTCGGTGCCGGAGCACGCCGGGTTGCCGCAGAACGTTTCTCGGCGCGGGAAGAACACGGTCCCACAGGCGGTACACCGGGTGCCGAGGAGGGAGAAGTCCTCCCCGGACGTGGTGAACCAACCGGGGACCACGGGCTTGTGGTCCTTCGTCACGGGGCCCTCCAACTCGTCTGGCCGTCTCGTCCGATGTGTGTACGGACCACAGTCTGACGGATCGTCAGTTCCGTGCGCCAACCCGACCGGGGGTATTTACGGTCACACCCGCCGGCGTGCCGGGGCGGGTATTCGACGTCCCATCAGACCCGACGCCCGCCACAGTCGCAGGCCCGGTCCGCCGAGCAGGCCCTGCTCGTCGTAGAAGGCGATCAGGCGCCGCGACCAGTGGGCGAGCGTGTCCGACCGGTGCGGATTGGCCCGCGCGGTGCGATACGCCTCGGCCGGATCCAGACCCACCGCCGCGTACACCCCGGGGTGCACCAGACGGGTGGCGATGATGTGCGCGGCGCGGGCCAGCGCGAGCCGGGTGATCGCCCGCTCCGCCCGGGACAGGTGCGGCGCGCCCCGGGCCACCTCGTCGCGCGCGTAGCGCACGTGCCGGGCCTCCTCGACCACGTGGATCCGGGCGGTTCGCCGGGTGATCGGCTGCAGCGACTCGTCGGCCATCATCTCGCGCTGCATCGTGTCCAGGACCTCCTCGGCGATCAGCGCCATCGCGAAGGCCTGCACGCCCGAGCCGAACGTCTTCATCGCCCGCGCCGCCGTGTGCGCGTACGGGCCGGGTCCGTACTCCGGGCACTCCAGCTTGTCGATCAATCGGCCGAACATGGTCGAGTGCCGGCACTCCTCGGCGATCTCCATGAACGCGTACTGCACGTGTCGCGAGGTCAGCGGCCGGTCGTAGACGTGCCGGATGAGCAGTTGCATCAGCACGACCTCGAACCAGATGCCGACACTGGCCATCGAGGCGACCTCGTGCCGGGACAGGTCGACGCGCTGCCGCTCGCTCATCCGCTCCCACAGCGGCGTGCCGTACAAAGTGACCCGATGCGCGGGCAGGAAGTAGGCGCCGTCGACCAGTGGGGCGTCCCAGTCGACGTCGGTGATCGGGTCGAACGCGTGCGCGTGGGACGCGGCCAGCAGCCGTTCCGCGACGCGTTCGCGGTCGGTGCCAAAGGCGCTGACGATGGGGTGTGGGGTGGGCATGCGGGGCCTCCTTCGCCGGATGTGCCGCCGGACTTGTTTCCCGTCGGTAACATCCCGCGTTCGCTCCGCCGCGTCCAGAGTCCGCACGAAGATCCTTTCCGACTCGCCCGGGGGATGCGCGCGCGGGCGCGAGATGGCAGGGTCGGGGGGCACACCGCGTGGAGGGGGCAACAAAGATGACGGAATCGAGCGAGCGGGCCGAGTTGCTGTGGCAACCGTCGGCCGAGCGGGTCGCCGCCGCGGCGGTCACCCGCTATCGCGCGTGGCTCGCCGCCGAACGCGGCGTCCACGCCGAGGACTACGCCCGATTGTGGGAATGGTCGACCACCGAACCCGAGGCGTTCTGGGCCTCGCTGTGCGACTGGTTCGACCTCGACCTGGGCGATCGTGAGGTGGTGCTGGCGGACCGGACCATGCCCGGTGCCCGCTGGTTCCCGAACGCCCGGCTGAACTACGCCCGGCAGGCGCTGCGGCACACCGAGGACGGCGACCCGGAGCGCCCCGCGATCGTCTACCTGGACGAGGAGCTGACCCCGCGCGAGATCTCCTGGGCCGAGCTGCGCCGCCAGGTGGCGTCCTGTGCGGCCACCCTGCGCGAGCTGGGCGTGCGCCCAGGCGACCGGGTCGCGGCCTACGTGCCGAACACCCCGCACGCGGTGGTCGGACTGCTCGCCTGCGCCGCGATCGGCGCGGTGTGGTCGGCCTGCGCGCCCGACTTCGGCGCGCGCAGCGTGCTCGACCGGTTCCAGCAGATCGAGCCGGTGGTGCTGCTCGCGGTGGACGGCTACCGCTACGGCGGCAAGGAGGTCCGCCGCGCCGACGTGGTCGCCGAACTGCGCGAGGGCCTGCCGACCGTGCGACACGTGTTGCATGTACCGCTGCTCGACGAGCCGACGCCCGACGGCGTGCTGCCCTGGGCCGAGGTGATCGGGCGCGACCTGCCCGCCGACGGGCTCGACTTCGAATCGGTCGGCTTCGACCACCCGCTGTGGATCCTGTACTCGTCCGGCACCACCGGCCTGCCCAAGGCGATCGTCCAGGGCCACGGCGGGATCGTGCTCGAACACCTCAAGGAGGCCGCGTTCCAGCTCGACCTGGGCCCGAGCGACCGCTTCTTCTGGTACACCTCCACCGGCTGGATGATGTGGAACATGCTGGTCGGCGGCCTGCTCGCGGGCAGCACGATCGTGCTCTACGACGGCAGCCCCGGCTACCCGGGCCCCGAGGCCCAGTGGACCGTGGTGGAGCGGGCCGAGGTGACCTGGTTCGGCACCTCCGCCGCCTACGTGATGGCCTGCCGCAAGAAGGGGCTGACCCCGCGCGCCTCGCACGACCTGAGCCGGGTGCGGGCGTTGGGCACCACCGGCTCGCCGCTCCCGCCCGACGGCTTCCGCTGGGTCTACGACGCGGTGGGCGCCGACATGTGGCTGGCCTCGGTCAGCGGCGGCACCGACGTGTGCAGTGCCTTCGTCGGCGGCAGCCCGGACCTGCCGGTGTATCTCGGCGAGATCCAGTGCCGGGCCCTGGGCTGCGCGATCGAGGCATGGGACGAGCAGGGTCGGCCGGTGGTCGACGAGGTCGGCGAGCTGGTGATCACCCAGCCGATGCCCTCGATGCCGATCCACTTCTGGAACGACCCCGACGACGCGCGCTACCGGGCCAGCTACTTCGACACCTATCCGGGCGTGTGGCGGCACGGCGACTGGATCACGCTCACCGAGCGCGGCACGGTCGTGGTGCACGGCCGTTCCGACTCGACGCTGAACCGGCAGGGCGTGCGGATGGGGTCGAGCGACATCTACGAGGCCGTCGAACGCCTCCCCGAGGTGCGCGAGTCGCTGGTGGTGGGCCTGGAGCTGCCCGACGGCGGCTACTGGATGCCGCTGTTCGTGGTCCCCGCGCCCGGCCACACGCTCGACGAGGCGCTCCAGGCCCGGATCCGCGCGGTGATCCGCGAGGAGGTCTCGCCCCGGCACGTCCCGGACGAGATCATCGCCGCGCCGGGCGTGCCGCACACCCTCACCGGGAAGCGGATCGAGATCCCGGTGAAGAAGCTGCTCCAGGGGCGCGCCCTGGAGGACGCGGTCAACCCCGGCTCGGTCGACGACCTCGACGTGCTGCGCTTCTACGCCGAGGTGGGCCGCTCGCGGGCCCGGGCACAGGAGAGCCGGCAGGCGGACAAGCCGGCCGACAAGCCCGAGGACAAGTAGGTCGAGAATTCGACGTAGGCGGTGTAACGGGCCGGACCGGTGCGGAACGGCCCGGAACATCCGATGAACACAACACTGTGACGCGCACGGAGTAGTGCGGGGCAAACGGGCGTCGGCGGTGGCACGATCAGGTGCATGCCCGAGACGTCACGTCGCACCCAGCGCTTCCTCGGACGTCTCCCGGTGTTGGCCGCGGTCCTGATCGCGGGGTCGGTCACCGCCTACGTCGCGCTCGCGCTGACCCGACCGGCGACCATGTGGTGGCTCGGCGACCTGCGGGTCTACCAGGCCGGCGGGCGGGCCATCCTGGACGGTCGCGGGCGGCTCTACTCGATGTCGGTCGGGATGGCCCACCTGCCGTTCACCTACACCCCCTGCGCCGCGCTGCTGTTCACCCCGCTGGCCTGGTTGCCGTGGGGCGTGCTGCGCTGGGTATCGGTCGCGGGCAACCTCGCGCTGCTCACCCTGGCCGCGCACCTGGCCTGGGGCATGGTCGGCGTGCGCCGCCCGCGCCGACTGCCCGCGGCGGCGATTACCGCCGCTGTCCTGCTGTGGAGCGAACCCGTCCAGGAGACGCTGCGGTTCGGCCAGATCAACCTGCTCCTGCTGGTGGTGATCCTGGCCGACCTCTCCCGCGCGCCCGACGCCCGGCTGCGCGGCTGCGGGGTGGGCCTGGCGGCCGGGCTCAAGCTCACCCCGGCGATCCTGATCCCCTACCTGTTCCTGACCGGCCGCACGCGTGAAGGACGCAACGCCGTCCTCGCGCTCGGGGCCGGGCTGTTCGTCGCCTTCGCCGTGCTGCCGCGCGAGTCGCTGCGCTACTGGGGCGGCCTGTTCCTCGACGACACCCGGGTCGGCCCGGTCCAGGTCCCGGGCAACCAGTCGCTGCGCGGGATACTGATCCGGCTCACCCACGAGGCACCCCCGCCGGGGCCGCTGTGGTTCGCGATCGCGGGCGCGGTCGGCGTCGGCGGCCTCGCCCTGGCCGCGGTGATCGGCCGCAGCCGACCCGACGACCCGCGCCGCGACCTGGCCGGACTGTGCGTCACCGCGCTGACCGGACTGCTGGTGTCGCCGATCTCGTGGACCCACCACTGGGTGTGGATCGTGCCCGGCGGTGTGCTCCTGGTCGACGTCGCCCGGCGGTCGGGTCCGTTCCGGATCCGGGCCGGGCTCGCCGCGCCGGCCCTGGTCGCGCTCACCGCCGCGGTGCCGGGACGCCGGGTGGAGCTGCCGGTGCCGGTGCCCACCGGGCTGATCTGGCAGGTGCCCTACCGCGACGGCCGCGAACTGCGGCTCGCCGGGTGGGATCTGGTGCTGGCCGACGCGTACACTCTCGCCGGGCTGGCCGCGCTGCTCACGATCGCGGTGGGTCTGGCGGCGAGCCGGCGAAAGTGCGCGAGCCCGTCGGTGGAAGCCGTTACGCTCGATCCGCCGGAACCGGTGGGCCGACCGTCCCCGGGGAGTTCCACGCCCACCCCGGCCGGGGTGTAGCCCCCGTCCGGAACGGACGCGGGGTCACGGTCCGCGGTTCCCGTCCGCGGCACTGGACGCCGGGCCGTTTCGACCGTGTGGATATCCTGACCCGGCGCCACCCGGCCTGGCGCCCATTGAACCGTGCAGTTGTGGAGTCCCCGACCGACATGTCCTTGCCCCGCGTGCTCGTCACCTCCTGCCGCGAGTTGTTGACGCTCGCGCCCCGCGTCCCGTTCGGGCACGAGCACAGCCGGGAACCCCGTCGGCCGGGACGCGTCGCGCTCGTCGGCGGCGCCCTGATGCTGCTCTCGCTCGGCCTGTGGGCGCTGTGGACCTACCTCAACCGCCGCGACATGTGGCACATGCTCGACCTGAGCGTCTACCACGACGCCGTGCACAGGTTGCGCGACGGCGACCGGATCTACACCGAGAACTACGGCAAGTGGGAACTGCCCTTCATCTACCCGCCGATTTCCGGGCTGCTCTTCTACATCGTGCTGCCGCTGGGCTTCGCCGGCCTCAAATGGTTCATGGCGTGCCTCAGCCTGCTGTCGCTGTTCGCCGTGGTCTGGGCCTCGTGGGGGATGCTCGGCTACCGCCGCGGCGCGGGTCGGTTCGGGGTCAGCGCGGCCACCTTCGCCGTGGTCCTGTGGCTGGAGCCGGTGGAATGGACGCTCGTGTGGGGGCAGATCAACCTGCTGCTCCTGGCACTGATCGTGCTCGACCTGGCGCTGCCCGACGATCGCCGCTACAAGGGCATCGGGGTCGGCGTCGCGGCCGGCCTCAAGCTCACCCCCGCGATCTTCGTGGTGTACCTGCTGATCACCCGCCGGTTCCGGGCCGCCGCGGTGGCCTCCGGCGCGTTCGTCGGCACCGTCCTGGTGGGTCTGGTCGCCGCGCCGTCGGCGTCCGCGTACTACTGGGCGAACCTGGTGTCGATCAGCGGCAAGGTCAATTCCAAGCTCAGCGTCGGCACCCTCAACAACCAGTCGGTACAGGGCATGTTCACCCGCATGCTCGGTGACGGCGGGCCGGCCAAGGGGCTGTGGCTGCTGCTCTGCCTGGTCATCGGGGCGCTGGGCCTGCTGGCCGCCGCCCGCGCCTCGCTGTACGGCAACGAGCTGGTCGGCGTGGTGATCACCGGCGGCCTGTCGCTGTTCGTCTCGCCCATCTCGTGGTCGCACCACTGGGTGTGGGTGGTGCCCGTGTTCGTCCTGCTCACGCACACCGCGCTGACCCGGGCGAGACCGCTGTGGTGGTGGCTCACCGGCGCCTTCTTCGCGTTCTTCGCGGCCTGGCCGATGCGACTGAACGTCCTCGGCGACTGGGACGGCACGCAGACGCTCCAGCCGTGGGGCCTGATCTGGCTCGCCCCCCGGGACGGCGACCGCGAACGGCACTGGACACCGCTCGAGTTCGTGCTGGGCAACGGCTACCTGTTCGCCGGCATCGTGCTCACCCTGATCCTGGTCCTGCGCATCCTGCGCGACCGCGGCCCGCTGCCGACGCTTCCCGCACAGGCAACCGAGAGCGCGCCCGCGACCGCCACGCCCGACAGCCCCGCTCCGGACCCGGTCTCCGGCGGCTCCGGGCGTCGCTGAGCCCGTCCGGCGCGACATAGGCTGACCTCGAACGAAGACCCACCGGAAGAAAGCAGAGGACCCGTGGACGCCCACGTGGACGCGGCCCCGCCGCCTACCCGGGAGGGCGGCGTCGACGCTCCCAGCGACCGGATCGTGACGATCCCCAACCTGCTCAGCTTCGCCCGCCTGCTCGGTGTCCCGGTCTTCCTGTGGCTCATCCTGGCGCCCGAGTTCGGCGGCCCCAAACACGACCTGTGGGCGCTCGCGCTGCTCATGCTCAGCGGGATCAGCGACTACCTCGACGGCAAGCTGGCCCGCCGCTGGAACCAGGTCAGCAAGGTCGGCGCGATCCTGGACCCGGCCGCCGACCGGCTCTACATCCTCGCCACCCTGGTAGGTCTGACCTGGCGCGAGATCCTGCCGATCTGGCTGACCGCGATCATCCTGGGCCGCGAGTTGTTCATGGGCGTGGTGCTGTTGATCCTGCGCCGGCACCGCTACGGCGCGCTCTCGGTCAGCTTCGTCGGCAAGGCCGCGACCTTCAATCTCATGTACGCCTTCCCGCTCCTGCTGCTCAGCGACGGCACCGGACGTGTCGCAACTCTCGCCGCGATCTTCGGATGGGCGTTCGCCTGGTGGGGTACTGCGCTGTACTGGTGGGCAGGAGTCCTCTACGCAGCCCAGGCCAAACGGCTCGTGGCCGCAGACAAGGCGAGTCGCACAGCGACCGCCGGGTAGCGAAGGGATCGCCGGACAACGCGGCGATCACGAGATACTCAAACCACGCCACCCGGCCCCGGCAATTCAGCCGTGGGTGCGGGTGGTGTGACGCGATAGGAGGACGAGACCGATGAAGGCCGTCGTCATGGCCGGAGGCGAAGGCACGCGCCTGCGCCCGATGACCTCCAGCATGCCCAAGCCGCTGCTGCCGGTGGTCAACCGACCGATCATGGAGCATGTGCTACGGCTCCTCAAGCGCCACGGGCTTTCCGAGACCGTCGTCACCGTCCAGTTCCTCGCGTCGCTCGTACGCAACTACTTCGGCGACGGCGAAGAACTCGGCATGAGCCTGACGTACGCGAACGAGGAGACTCCGCTCGGCACCGCGGGCAGCGTCAAGAACGCCGAGGAGGCGCTCAAGGACGACACGTTCCTGGTCATCTCCGGCGACGCACTCACCGACTTCGACCTCACGGCGCTGGTCGAGTACCACCGGGCCAAGGGGGCCCTGGTCACCGTGTGTCTGACCCGGGTGCCCGACCCCCTCGAATTCGGCATCACGATCATCGACGACGAGGGCCGGGTGGACCGGTTCCTGGAGAAGCCGACCTGGGGTCAGGTCTTCTCGGACACCGTCAACACCGGCATCTACGTGATGGAACCCGAGGTCTTCGACTACGTCGCCGCGGGTGTGTCCGTGGACTGGTCGGGCGACGTGTTCCCCAAGCTGCTCAAGGAGGGCAAGCCGATCTACGGCTATGTCGCCGAGGGCTACTGGGAGGACGTCGGCACCCACGAGAGCTACCTCAAGGCCCAGGCCGACGTGCTCACCGGCAAGGTCGACGTGGACATCGACGGCTTCGAGTTGTCGCCGGGCGTATGGGTCGCCGAGGGCGCCGAGGTGGACCGCGACGCGATCCTCAAGGGCCCGCTCTACATCGGCGACTACGCCAAGGTCGAGGGCGGCGTGGAACTGCGCGAGCACACCGTGCTCGGCTCCAACGTGGTGGTCAAGCGCGGCGCCTTCCTGCACAAGGCGGTGGTGCACGACAACGTCTACGTCGGCCCGCATACCAATCTGCGCGGCTGTGTGATCGGCAAGAACACCGATGTGATGCGCGCCGCCCGGATCGAGGAGGGCGCGGTCATCGGCGACGAGTGCCTGATCGAGGAGGAGTCGCTGGTCGCCGGCGACGTGCGGATCTACCCGTTCAAGACGATCGAGGCCGGCGCGGTCGTCAACACCTCGGTGATCTGGGAGTCGCGCGGCCAGAAGTACCTGTTCGGCCCACGCGGGGTCTCCGGAATCCTCAACGTCGAGATCACCCCCGAACTCGCCGTCCGGCTGGCCGGGGCCTACGCCACCACGCTCAAGAAGGGCGCCACCGTCACCACCGCGCGCGACCACTCGCGCGGTGCCCGGGCGCTCAAGCGCGCGGTGATCTCCGCGCTCCAGGCCAGCGCGATCAACGTGCGCGACCTGGAGAACGTGCCGATGCCGGTGGCCCGTCAGGAGACCGCGCGCGGCTCGGCCGGCGGGATCATGATCCGCACCACGCCCGGGGTGCCGGACTCGGTGGACATCATGTTCTTCGACGAGCGCGGGGCGGACCTCTCGCAGGCCGCGCAGCGCAAGCTCGACCGGGTCTTCTCACGCCAGGAGTATCGCCGGGCCTTCCCCGGCGAGATCGGTGAACTCACGTTCCCCGCGCGCCCGTTCGACAGCTACTCCGGATCGCTGCTGAAGGCCCTGGACATCACCGGGGTGCCCGAGTCCGGGCTCAAGGTGGTGGTGGACGCCGCGCACGGCAACGCCGCGCTGCTGCTGCCCAGCATCCTGGGCCGGTTGGGCATCGACGCGCTCACCGTCAACTCCGGGCTCGACGATGCCCGGCCCACCGAGACCGCCGACGAGCGGCACGAGGGGCTGCTGCGGCTCGGCGAGCTCGTGGCCTCCTCCAAGTCCGGGTTCGGCGTGCGCTTCGACCCGGTCGGCGAGCGCATGTCGCTGGTGGACGAGCGCGGCCGGATCATCGACGACCACCGCGCGCTGCTCGTACTGCTCGACTGCGTGGCGGCCGAGCGCGGCGGCGGCAAGATCGCGCTGCCGGTGACCACGACCCGGATCGCCGAGCAGGTCGCGGCCTATCACGGCGTCCAGGTGCAGTGGACCACCACCTCGCCCGACGACCTGGCGCGGGTTGCCCAGTCCGACGACACGATCTTCGGCGGCGACGGGCGCGGCGGGTTCGTCATCCCCGAGTTCAGCACCGTCTTCGACGGCACCGCCGCGTTCGTCCGGCTGATCGGCCTGGTCGCGCGCACCCAGCTGACGCTGAGCCAGATCGACGCGCGCATTCCGCGCGCACACGTGCGCCGGCGGGACGTGGCCACGCCGTGGGCGGCCAAGGGCATGGTGATGCGCCGCGTGGTCGAGGCCGCGGGCGACCGGGAGATCGACACCACCGACGGCGTGCGCGTGGTGGAGACCGACGGCCGCTGGGCGCTGGTACTGCCGGACCCGGCCGAGGCGGTCACGCACGTGTGGGCCGAGGGCCCCGACGACGACGCCGCGGACGAACTCCTCGACGAGTGGAGCCGGGTGGTGGAGCACGCGGGCGACTGACGCCCGTTCGCCCCGGCTCCGATCCCGCTCGCCGGCCGCCGCCGTCGGCGGTGGCCGGGAGTGTCTTGTAGGGTCTCTTCCGGCCGTGGATCGCCGCACGCGATCCGCGGCCGGATCCCGTATCGGACCCTGCAACGGGCACTCCGACCGGCATGGAACGATGGGGCGCATGTCATCGCGGGAGACACCGGGAACAAGCCGGTACAGGCGGCCGGACGCCTCGATGTCCCTGCTCGTGGACATGATGACCAACAGCCTCGACGCCGGCTACGCGGAGGCCACCGCGCGGCGTGCGGTGCGCGGCGACACCGGCATGAACAAGGGGCCGCTGGCCCGGATACTCGCGGTCGTCGGGGTCGCGCTGATCGCGATGATCCTGATGGTCGCCGCGATGAAGGTGCACGCCGCCGCGCCGCAGGCCGAGCGCGAGCGGCACCAGCTGGTCGACCGCATCCACGCCGACGAGGCCGAGGTGGACGGCCTCCAGTCCACCGTGGAACGGTTGCGCGACGAGGTGGACGCGATCCAGGAGGTCTCCCTGCCCAAGGGGGCCAAGGACCGGGTCGAACTGCTCGCGCTGCTCACCGGATCCGAACCGGTCGAGGGGCCGGGGCTGAAGGTGGTCGCCGACGACGCCAAGGGCTCGGACAACAGCAACGGCACCAGCGACCCGCGCCAGGCCGAGGCCGCGGCGAATGGCCGGATCCTGGACCGGGACCTCCAGCGGCTGGTCAACGGCCTGTGGAAGGCCGGCGCCGAGGCCATCTCGATCAACAACCAGCGGCTGACCGCGCTGTCCGCGATCCGGGCCGCCGGTGCCTCGATCCTGGTCGACAACCGCCCGCTCGCGCCGCCCTATACGATCCTGGCGATCGGCAACGCGAAGCCGATGCAGGTGGAGTTCATGGTCGGCGCGGACGGGCGGTATCTGCGCCAGTTGCAGGAGAACTACGGGATCCGGGTCAATCTGAGCGCGCAGAAGAAGATGAAGCTGCCCGCCGCCCTGGGTACCTCGCTGCGCTACGCGAACCCGGCCGGCGCCCCGCCGCCGGCCCCGCCGCCGAGCACCCCGGCCAAGCCGACCCCGAGCCCACCGCCCGCCTCGCCCACGGGCACCGGCGGACCGCCGAGCGGTTCGGCCCGGCCGACCGGCGCGCCGACAACGTCGCAAAAGGCGACCGAACGAAAGGGTAAACAGTGATCGCGGTCCTCGGCCTGGTCCTCGGGGTCGTGGTCGGGTATCTCGCCCGACCCGTGATCCCGCACGAACTGGAGCCGTACCTGCCCATCGCGGTCGTGGCCGCCCTCGACGCGGTCTTCGGCGGCCTGCGCGCACTGCTCGACGGCATCTTCGACGACAAGGTCTTCGTGGTCTCGTTCCTGTCGAACGTGGTCGTCGCGGCCCTGATCGTCTTCCTCGGCGACAAGCTGGGCGTCGGCGCGCAGTTGTCCACCGGCGTGGTGGTCGTGCTCGGCATCCGGATCTTCTCCAACGCGGCGGCCATCCGGCGGCACGTCTTCCGGGCCTGACGGGGAGTCACACATGGCCGACGAAACGGACGAGACGCGCGGGCGACACGCCCGCCACGACGAGGACCCCCGGGAGTTGGGGCTCCCGCGCCCGCCGGAGGAGCCGCAACTCCCGCCGGCGCGGGAACCGGCTCCGGATCCGATTCCGGCGGCGATTCCGGCTGCGGTTCCGGATCCGGAACCCGATCCGGAACCGGTGCTGGCACCCGGGATCGAGCCGGAGCCGGAGGCGCCGTCCGCCCGCAAGCCCACGATCGAGACCCGGCGCCCGGTCGACCTCTACCACGAGGGCCGGCACATCCGGGAGCGGATCCGCGAGCAGGCCGCCGAGGTGACCTCGGAGATCGCGCCGATCACCGCGCCGGTGCGCGAGTCCGCACACGAGATCCGCCACAGGCTCCCGGCGCGCGAACCGCGTGAAACACCCGAACCGGGCGACCCGTCCGAACTCCCGCACGCGGGGGCGCGCGCCGAAGCGCGCGACACGCCCGGGCCGGAATCGGATTCGGTCGAGGCCGTGGCGCCCGACGGGGCGGACCGGATCGATCCACACCCGGTGGCGTCACATGCCGCCGAGCCGGTCGACGACCAGCCGGGTCGGCGCCGGCTGATCGAGGCGTTCTGGCCGCCGCGCGTGAGCCGGGCCCAACTCGTGGGCGCCGTGCTGCTGTTCGCGCTCGGCGCCGGGCTGGCCATCCAGGTCAGATCGAACAACGAGTCGGACCCGCTGCGCGGCGCGCGGCAGGAGGACCTGGTCCGGGTGCTGGACGAACTCAACGCGCGCACACGGCGGTTGGAGGACGAGAAGCATCGCCTGGAGAACAGCCGCACACAGCTGCAGAGCAGCAACGACCGGGTCCAGGAGGCCCGGCAGCAGAACGCGGCCAAGGCGGACGCCCTGGGCGTGCTGGCGGGCACCGTCAAGGCGAGCGGGCCCGGCATCACGCTGACGATCACCGATCCGCAGCGCCAGGTCACCGGCGACGTGCTGCTCGACACGCTCCAGGAACTGCGCGCGGCGGGCGCCGAGGTGATCCAGATCAACGATGTCCGCGTGGTGGCCGGTACCTGGTTCAATGGCACGCCGCCCGGCGACATCCTGATCGACGACGTCAAGGTGCTGCCGCCGTACGTGTTCAAGGTGATCGGCAATCCGCAGGATCTCCAGCCCGCGCTGAACATCCCCGGAGGCGTGGTGAAGACGCTGGAGAAGAAGCAGGCGGGGGCCATCGTCACCCCCTCGCAGGACGTGCAGATCGACGCCTTGCGGCCTGCGAACAAGCCTGGTTACGCTCGCTCGGCACCGGGCGCCGGTAACGGGTGAGCACACCTGACAGAATCAGTCCGCCGGTCGCCGTCGGTGCATCACTCATCAGGCAAGAAGGGCAGGCTGTCCGCATGTACCCCGCAGATCTCGCGTACACGACGGAGCACGAATGGGTGCGCGTCATGGAAGAGATCTCCGGGACGGTGCGGATCGGCATCACCGAATACGCGCAGGACGCGCTCGGTGACATCGTCTACGTCACGCTGCCGCCGGTCGGCACCCGCGTCGTGGCCGGAGAGCCCTGCGGCGAACTGGAATCGACCAAGAGTGTCAGCGACCTCTTCGCACCGCTCGACGGCGTCGTGACCACCGTCAACGACGCACTCGACGGCGCACCGGAGTTGGTCAACTCCGATCCCTACGGCGATGGTTGGATGTTCGAGGTGCGCCTCGACGACCCCGCCGCCCCGGCCGCGCTCTTGGACGCGGCCGCCTACCAGAACAGCCTGGGCTCCTGACGGCCCGGCGAAGCGGTAGGCAGTCCATCACCACGACCCACTCCTCCTGCCCCACGGGCGGGCCAGGTTCTCTCGGGGAGGTTCGCCCGTGAAGTTGTTCGCGAAATTGTTCGGTCGTTCCCGTCGCTCCGGCGACGCGCCGGCTGCCGATGCGGGAAGGTCCGGCAATCCGCCGGCCGCCCCGCCGACGATGCCGCCGGGTTCCCCCTACGGGGCCTCCACCGGCGCGTCGCCCGCTCCCGCCCCCGCCCCTCGGATGGGCGAATCCGACGCCACCGCCGGGCATGTCGCTGTTGACCAGGAACACACGGCGCGCATAAGTTTCGGACAACTCTCGACCGAAGGTCGAGGTTCGACCGGGACGGGTCAGGAGGCCGACGTGGTCGTGTGCGGCACCTGTGGGCATCACAACCCGCCCGGCGGCCGGTTCTGCTCCAACTGCGGCGCGCGTCTGGGCGCCGGCGCCGAGCGGGCGTCGGAGCAGACCTCGACCATCTCGATCAGCGGCATCGAGGCGCTGGACGCGGAACCCGCGCCCCGCGAGATCCTGACCCCCGAGGCGCAGGCCGCGGTGGACGCGCTGCCGCCGGGGACCGCGCTCCTCGTGGTGCGCCGGGGCCCCAACTCCGGCAGCCGCTTCCTGCTCGACTCGGACCGCACCACGGCCGGTCGGCACCCGCAGAGCGACATCTTCCTCGACGACGTGACGGTCTCGCGCAAGCACGCCGAGTTCCGCCGCACCGCCGGGGGCTTCGCGGTCGCCGACGTGGGCAGCCTGAACGGCACCTACGTGGGCCGCGAGCGCATCGACGAGGTCCCGCTGACGCCGGGCGACGAGGTCCAGATCGGCAAGTACCGGCTGGTCTTCTTCCCGAGCAGGCAGGGGCTGATGGGGTGAGTCCGGCGGCGGCCGGATCGGTCTCCTCGAGCATCGGCGGGGTGTTGACCCTGTTGCGTCCCGAGTTCCCGGACATCAGCATCTCCAAGATCCGGTTCCTCGAGGCGGAAGGGCTCATCGAGCCGCAGCGGAGCCCGTCGGGCTACCGCAAGTTCGGCCCCGCCGACATCGAACGACTGCGCTACGTGCTGCGTGTGCAGCGCGACCGCTACCTGCCGCTGCGGGTGATCAAGGACCAGCTCGACGCGATGGATCGCGGGCTCGAACCGGCCGGCCCGACCCCGGCCGAATCCGAGCACCCCCGGAACGGGGACGGCGATCCCGGAGCGGCCGGCCGGGACGGGGGCACGGTGCTCCTCGACCGGCCGGGGCTGATCGCCGCGGCCGGCATCCAGGACGCGGACCTGGCCCGCCTGGAGGAGTTCGGCCTGATCCAGCCGCACCGCCCGCGCCCCGACGAGGCCGGTGCGGACGCGGCCGAGGAGGGTGTGGTCTACGACGGGGACGCGCTCGTGGTGGCCCGCCTGGTGGCCGCGCTGGGCCGCTACGGCGTCGAGCCGCGTCACCTGCGCCAGGCCAAGGCCGCGGCGGACCGCGAGGCCGCCCTGGTCGAGCAGATCGTCGCGCCGCTCCTGCACCGCAGGGGCGCCCGCGCGAAGGCGGGCGCCGAGGAGACCGTCCGCGACCTGCTGGCGCTCACCTCGCGCCTGCACACCGTCCTGGTCACCACCGCGCTCGCGCCACGCCTGGGCCGCTGACCGGCGCGCCCGCTCGGCGCCCTACCCCGGCGTACGGTCGCCGCCGGGCCCCGGACCCGCGCCGGCCCCCCGACGGCGCCACGAAGAAAAAACGACGAATCCCCGACCTATTCGGCCCCCGGGGATCGGTCACCGACAGTCGAGCGCGCTAGTGTGGCGATGTGAACGAGCTAGAGGTTGTGGGCGTCCGGGTGGAGATGCCCTCTAACCAGCCGATCGTGCTCCTACGGGAGACGGGGGGCGATCGTTATCTCCCCATCTGGATCGGCCCGGTAGAGGCGACGGCCATCGCGTTCGCCCAACAGGGCGTGGTACCCGCGCGTCCTCTGACGCACGATCTCTTCCGGGACGTGCTGGAGGCGTTGGGGCAGGAATTGACCCAGATCCGGATCACCGACCTGCGCGAGGGCGTGTTCTACGCCGAGCTGGTCTTCTCCGGCGGCGTGGAGGTCAGCGCGCGCCCGTCGGACGCGATCGCGCTCGCGCTGCGCACCGGGACGTCGATCGTGGGCAGCGACGCGGTCCTGGACGAGGCCGGCATCGTGATCCCCAACGAGCAGGAGGACGAGATCGAGAAGTTCAGGGAGTTCCTGAACGACATCTCGCCCGAGGACTTCGGCACCACGAGCCAATAGCCGGCCCGCTCCGGCCCGGCGCATCCTCGGAACCGTCGACCGACCCCCTCGCCTCCTCGGCGGCCGGGTCCCGGTCGGCGGTTCTTCGCGTCTCGGACCCGATCAGGGTCGATCGGTTTCGGGCAGAAGCGATCAGTGGCAAAGCCGGCAGACCTACCCGTGGACGCCGGGTTCAAACCACTCGTGCGAGCAGCGTCACTCGGCGTGCCGAACGCCCCGGTCGTTGACGCGCTGTTGGTGACTGCCTACCGTCGAAATCGACAGTTCCGGGATGACCCCTGCGCGTTGCACCTCGCCGCCTGCGGCCCGGGACTGAAAGAGACTCCTCGCGCCGTACCCGGGCGCGCGGGGACGAAAGGGAGGTCGGCGTGAGCAGCACCGGCGACATCACGGCGGCGGAGCGCGCCCGCACGGCACGTCCTCTGCCGGCGACCGACCCCGGTGCGGGCCTCCGGCGGCCGGACGTCGTCCCACCCGGCACTCCGTCGGAGGACGTGGGCTACCGTGGCCCGACCGCCTGTGCGGCGGCCGGCATCACCTACCGGCAACTCGACTACTGGGCCCGCACCGGCCTGGTCGAGCCCACGGTCCGCTCGGCCCACGGCCCGGGCACGCAGCGGCTGTACGGCTTCCGCGACATCCTCGTGCTGAAGATCGTCAAGCGGCTCCTGGACACCGGCGTCTCGCTGCAGAACATCCGGATCGCGGTCGCCCACCTGCGCGGACGCGGCATCGGCGACCTGGCCGGGATGACCCTGATGAGCGACGGGGCGAGCGTGTACGAGTGCACGTCCTACGACGAGGTCATCGACCTGGTCCAGGGCGGCCAGGGGGTCTTCGGCATCGCGGTGGGGGCGGTGTGGCGCGAGGTCGAGGGCTCGCTCGCGCAGCTCCAGGGCGAGCACACCGGCACCGGGGAGCCGACCCCGCAGGTCCATCCGGGCGACGAATTGGCCCGCAGGCGTCGAGATCGCGCGGTCTGAGCGGCGATACCGCCGGTGGGAACCGGTGCGCGGGGGCGGGACGTCCACGTGGATGTGCCCATTCGTCGCCCCACCCTGCCCCGCTCCCGGCGTGCCCAACGGCGCGGCTACCAGGCCGTCGTCCTGCTCACGGTGGCCGGACTGGCCCCGGTGACGGGGCTGCACCTGTACGCCGGGGACCGGGTGCGCCCGGTGGAACGGGTGCCCGCGCGCGACGTCACGATGGTGCTCGGCGCGGGCGTGCGGGGGGATCGGCCGTCGGATCTGCTGGCCCGCCGACTCGACGTGGCGCTGCGGCTGTACCGGGCCGGCAAGACCCGGGTGATCCTGGTCAGCGGCGATGGCGGCGACAACCGCTACGACGAGACCGGGGTGATGCGGCGCTACCTCGTCGAGCGCGGAGTCCCGGACAAACGCGTCGTGAGCGACGATTCGGGATTCTCCACCTGGGATTCCTGCGCCCGGGCGAAGCGGATCTACGGCATCGAGCGGATGATCGTGGTCACGCAGAGCTTCCATCTGCGGCGCGCGCTGGCGCTGTGCAAGGCCGCCGGCATCGATGCCTACGGTGTTCCGGACCGATCCCTGACGTGGGGCCACATCGGACCCACCGTGTACGGAACCGGTCGCGAGGTGCTCGCCGCGATCAAGGCGACCGGAACGATCGTGTTCAAGCCGGACCCCCGGGTGACCGCCCGCCCCAGCGACGCGATCCGGCGCGCCCTGGAGGACTGACCGCGGGGGCGACCGCCCGCCCGGCGTCTCGCTGCGGCGCGCCCGAACGACCGTTCACCGGGGATGTCGGACCGGTGCGTCATGATTGCGCGGTGTGAGACAGGCGCCGGGCATCCTCCACCTCGACATGGACGCGTTCTACGCGTCGGTCGAGCAGGTCGCCAAGCCCAGCCTGGCCGGCAAGGCGGTGATCGTGGGCGGCATCGGCGCCCGGGGTGTCGTGGCCACCGCCTCCTACGAGGCCCGGGTCTTCGGCGTACGCTCCGCGATGTCCATCGGCGAGGCCCGCCGGCGCTGCCCCAACGCCGCCTTCCTCAGCCCCCGCTTCGGCCTCTACCGGCAGGTCAGCGACACCGTGATGGAACTGCTGCACCGGCTGTCCCCGCTGGTCGAACCGCTCAGCCTGGACGAGGCGTTCATCGACCTGGACGCGGGCCCGCACGGCGGCGCCCTGGACACCGCCCGGGTCACCGAGATCGCCGTGCGCCTGCGCGCCGACATCCACGCCGCCACCGGCCTGACCTGCTCGGTCGGCGCGGCCACCTCCAAACTGCTGGCCAAGATCGCCTCCGAGGCGGACAAGCCCGACGGGTTGTGCGTGGTAGTGCCCGGCACCGAACGGGCGATGCTCGACCCGCTCCCGGTGCGCGCGCTGCCCGGGGTGGGCCCGGCCACCGGCGACGTGCTGCGCCGGGCCGGCCTGGACACCGTCGCCGACCTGGCCGCGGTGGACGAGAGCGAACTGGTACGCCTGCTCGGCCAGGCGCACGGACACGGCCTGCACGTCCTGGCCGCGGGCCTGGACGCGCGCCCGGTGGTGGCCGACCGGGACGCCAAGTCGGTGTCGGTCGAGGACACCTTCGCCACCGATCTGGTCGACCGCGAGCGGATCACCAGGGAATTGGACCGCCTCTCGATCCGCTGCGTGGAGCGGCTGCGCGCGGCCGGCCGCTCCGGCCGCACCATCGTGTTGAAGCTGCGCCGCTACGACTTCAGCACGCTCACCCGCTCGGAGACGCTGCGCGGCCCCACCGACGACCCGGGCGTGGTGCGCGAGACGATCCGCCGCCTGGCCGCCCAGGTGGACGTCACCGGCGGAGTGCGGCTGCTGGGGGTGGGCGTCAGCGGCTTGGCCGACTTCGCCCAGCAGGACCTGTTCGGCGCCGCCGACACGCCGGCGGAGGAGCCGGAGGACGACGACGCGGGGCCGGCGGGGGAGGAGCCCGCCGAGGCCGGCCCCGAGCGGGTCTCCTGGTCTCCGGGCCAGGACGTGGTCCATGAGGACTTCGGCCCCGGCTGGGTCCAGGGCAGCGGCGTCGGCCGCGTCACGGTGCGCTTCGAGGTCCCGGGCGGAAAGCCGGGCCGGGTACGCACGTTCGCCCTCGCCGACCCGGCGCTGCGACCGGGGGAGCCGCTGCCCCTGCCGGGCACGGGCGACGCGGACGACCGGCCCGCCGGACCCGCCGACCCCGGCCCGCCGCCTCCGCCGCCCCCGTCGACCTGACAACCCGCACCCCTCCGGCCTGGCGTCCCGTCCGCATCCGATGCCACGCTGATACCGTTGAAGCCGCCCATTACGTTCGCGCGGGAGAGTTCTCGTGTTCGTCCGCACGAGGCGCCGAAGGAGCAACTCCTCCCCGGAATCTCTCAGGCACCCGTACCGCGTGGTCGTGGGCACTCTGGAAAGCAGGATCCGCACGTGGCTCGCCGAGTCGGGTCGGATCCTCGCCGACGGTGCAAATCGCGTTCGTGGGACCGGCCCCGCCGGTGTTCCGGGCGGGGTGAAGCTCTCAGGTACCGATGACAGAGGGGGAGGCCGGTGGGCGCGCGACCCGCGTGTCCGTCCAGGAGCGATCCAGGAGGCCTTTCGCGATGACACCGCGCACCCCTGCCCCGACGCGTGCTCACGCCGTACTCCCCTCCGGCCCCGGCTCGTTGACCGGCCTGGAGGCCGCGTCGCCGTTCACCGGCCGGCACATCGGTCCGGACACCGACGAACAGGCGAAGATGCTCGCCGCGATCGGTTACGGGTCCCTGGACGAGCTGACCGACGCGGCGGTGCCCGCCGCGATCCGCGCGCTCGCGGGCTTCGAGTTGCCGGCCGCCCGCACCGAGGCCGAGGTGCTGGCCGAACTGCGCGAGCTGGCCTCCCGCAACACCGTGCTGACCTCGATGATCGGGCTCGGCTACCACGGCACGTTCACCCCGCCGGTGATCACCCGCAACGTGCTGGAGAACCCGGCCTGGTACACCGCCTACACGCCCTACCAGCCGGAGATCTCCCAGGGCCGGTTGGAGGCGCTGCTCAACTTCCAGACCGTGGTCACCGACCTGACCGGCCTGGACGTGGCCGGCGCCTCGCTGCTCGACGAGTCCACCGCCGCCGCCGAGGCGATGACGCTGGCCCGCCGGGCGGGCCGGGCCAAGAGCGACGTGTTCGTCGTGGACGCGGCCACGCTGCCGCAGACCATCGCCGTGGTGCGCACGCGCGCGCGGGCGCTGGGCATCGAGGTCGTGGTCGCCGACACCGCCGACGGGCTGCCCGAGGGCGGCTGCTTCGGGGTGCTGCTCCAGTACCCGGGCACCGACGGTCTTGTTCGCGACCTGACCCCGGTGATCGAGGCCGCGCACGCGCAGGGCGCGCTGGTGGCGGTCGCCGCCGACCTGCTCGCGCTCACCGTGCTGCGCGCGCCCGGCGCGATGGGCGCCGACATCGCGGTCGGCACCACCCAGCGGTTCGGGGTCCCGATGGCCTTCGGCGGCCCGCACGCGGGCTACCTGGCGGTCCGCGAGAAGCTGACCCGCAGCATGCCGGGCCGCTTGGTGGGGGTGTCGGTGGACGCCGACGGCGCGCCCGCTTACCGGCTCGCGCTGCAGACCCGCGAGCAGCACATCCGCCGGGAGAAGGCGACCAGCAACATCTGCACCGCCCAGGTGCTGCTCGCGGTGATGGCCGGGATGTACGCGGTCTACCACGGGCCGGACGGGCTCGCCTCGATCGCGCGCCGCACGCACCGCTACGCGGCCGTGCTGGCGGGCGGGCTGCGGGCCGGCGGTGTCGAGGTGGTGCACGGCGACTTCTTCGACACGGTCACCGCCCGGGTGCCGGGTCGGGCCGAGCAGGTGCTCGCGGCGGCCCGCGCGGCCGGCGTCAACCTGCGGCCGGTGGACGCGGACCACGTGGCGATCACGTGTGACGAGACCACGCTGCGGGCGCACGTCGAGGCGGTCTGGGGCGCGTTCGGGGTGAGCGGCGACGTGGCCGGGCTCGACGCCGAGACCGCCGACGCGCTGCCCTCGGGGCTGCTGCGCGACACCGAGTTCCTGACCCACCCGGTCTTCCACACGCACCGCTCCGAGACCGACATGCTGCGCTACCTGCGTCGGCTCGCGGACAAGGACTACGCGCTGGACCGGGGCATGATCCCGCTCGGCTCGTGCACGATGAAGCTCAACGCCACGGTCGAGATGGAGCCGGTCACCTGGCCCGAGTTCGCGAACATGCACCCCTTCGCGCCGGTCGACCAGGCGGCGGGCTACCTGGAGTTGATCGACGGGCTGGCCGACTCGCTGGCCCGGATCACCGGCTACGCCAAGGTCTCACTCCAGCCCAACGCCGGCTCCCAGGGCGAACTCGCCGGGCTGCTCGCGGTCCGCGCGTACCACCACGCCAACGGCGACACCGCGCGCGACGTGTGCCTGATCCCCTCCTCCGCGCACGGCACCAACGCGGCCAGCGCGGTGATGGCGGGGATGCGCGTGGTGGTGGTCAAGACCGGTGAGAACGGCGACGTGGACCTGGCCGACCTGCACGCGAAGATCGAGCAGTACCGGGACACGCTCGCGGTGCTGATGGTGACCTATCCGTCCACGCACGGCGTGTTCGAGGAGGGCATCGAGCAGGTGTGCGCGGCGATCCACGAGGCCGGCGGCCAGGTGTACGTGGACGGCGCGAACCTGAACGCGCTGGTCGGCCTGGCCCAGCCCGGCGGCGCGATCGGCGCCGACGTGTCGCACCTGAACCTGCACAAGACCTTCTGCATCCCGCACGGCGGCGGCGGCCCCGGCGTCGGCCCGGTCGCGGTGCGCGCGCACCTGGCGCCGTATCTGCCCAACCACCCGCTCCAGCCCACCGCGGGCCCGGAGACGGGCGTGGGACCGATCTCGGCGGCCCCGTGGGGCTCCGCGGCGATCCTGCCGATCCCGTGGACCTACCTGCGCCTGATGGGCCCGGAGGGGCTCAAGGAGGCCACCCAGGTGGCCGTGCTCGGCGCCAACTACATCGCCAGGCGGCTCGCGCCGCACTTCCCGGTGCTCTACACCGGCCCGAACGACCTGGTCGCCCACGAGTGCATCATCGACCTGCGCGGGATCACCAAGGCCACCGGCGTCAGCGTGGACGACGTGGCCAAGCGACTGATCGACTACGGGTTCCACGCGCCGACGATGTCCTTCCCGGTGCCGGGCACGCTGATGATCGAGCCGACCGAGAGCGAGAACCTGCACGAGATCGACCGGTTCTGCGACGCGATGATCGCGATCAAGGGCGAGATCGACCGGGTCGCCTCGGGTGACCTGCCGGCCGACGACAACCCGCTGGCGAACGCCCCGCACACCGCCGCGCTGCTGGCCGGCGAGTGGGCGCACGCCTACACGCGCGAGGAGGCGGTCTTCCCCGCCGGGGTGGTGCCGGCCGAGAAGTACTGGCCGCCGGTGCGCCGGATCGACGGCGCCCAGGGCGACCGCAACCTGGTCTGCTCGTGCCCGCCGATCGAGGCGTACGGCGCCAACTGATCCGCGGGCCCGCGCGGCCCGTCCCCGAGCCACCGCTCAGGGGCGGGCCGCGCCGTAGGTCAGCAGGCGGGCCACCGAGGCGGCGAAGCCGGGCTTGGCGGCCAGGTCGCTGCCCAGGACGCCGAACATCAGCGCGCCGCTGAGCGATTCGAACAGCAGATCCGCGTCCAGGTCGGGGCGGGCCTGGCCACGCGCGATCGCGTCCGTGACGAAGGCCCGGAAGATCGCCCGGACGGGATCCATTCGGGCCACGAGCAGATCCTTCAGTTCGGGCTGGTCGCGGTACTCGGCGAGCAGCCCGGGCACCGCCGCCGCGGTCTCCGGGCGGCGGAAGGACTCGAGCGCGGCCTCGGCGAAGCGCGACACGCCCGTGGCGAAGTCCTCGTGCGGCAGCGGCCGGAAGCTCATCTCGCGGGCCGGGTACACCGCCTCGTGCACCAGGTGCGCCTTCGACGGCCAGCGGCGGTACACGGTCGGCCTGGTCACCCCCGCGCGGCGGGCGACCGCGTCGATACTGACCCGGTTGTACCCCTGCTCGGCGACCAGTTCGCGGGCCGCGGCCAAAATCGACTCGTCGGTGCGCGGGTCACGCGGGCGACCGGGCCGAGGGGTGTCGCCAGTGTCGCCAATGCCCATGGGGACAAAACTCCGAGTCTCGCGCGCAGCCGGTGCCGCTCGGACTGTATCGGGACCGCGGCGCGGGGGCTCCGGGTCGACCCGGGCTCCGGCCACGCGTCGCCGCCGGACCGGGTCGCGGGCAGACGAGAGCCGGAGGTCGTTCCGAGGGACCTCCGGCTCGTCAGGGCCGTGCGAACGGTTCAGGCCGCCGAAACCAACCCCACCCGGGGTCGGTGCGGGGCGATGGTGCGTCCGTCCGGCAGCAGTTCGCCCGTGTCCTCGAACAGGACGACGCCGTTGCACAGCAGGCTCCATCCCTGTTCGAAATGAGCGGCCACGACGACGGCGGCCTCACGATCGGGGCTGTCCGCCGGGGGGCAATGCGGTCGGTGCTGGCACATCCTCGTACCTTCTCTGTCTGCGCGGAGCGCGCCGGGCCCCATTGCCCGGCAGATCACAGTCTCCGCCTTGAAACCGCCTCGCGCAGGACTTATCGCGGTTCTCACCCGACTGCGCCCAAGATGTGACCACACGTGTGAACGGCCGGGTGTGATCAGCTGTCCGGAGCCCCCACGGCGGCCGGCCGGCGGGTACGCGCGGCCAGGACTTCGGCCAGTTCGGCCGCGGTGTATCCGCGCAGCGCCTGCACCCCGCAGGGCGCCGGGGCGAGCGGGATGAGCAGGTCGACACCGCCCGCCTCGTCCGCCAGCCAGAGCGCGACCATGTACATCCCGGGGACGTTCAGCAGGCGCGCCTCGTCGCGGCGCAGCAGGGTCCCGGGCAGTGCGCGGGCCGCTGCGGCGGCGGGCGCGGTGGCGACGGTGAACGGGCCCTCGACGAATCGGCCGACGCCGTGACCGGTCGGGCCGGTGCGGACCTCGATGCCGCCGACGACCGTGTCGCCGGACCACATGAGCCAGCGCCAACCCACCTGCCGAGCGCTGCGGACACCGCGCTCGGAGACCAGGTCGAGCAGGTCGATCTCGAAGACGCGGTGCGGGAATCCGGCCGTGAGCGCGGCTTGATCGGCGCGGCAGTCGACGGGAAGCGATTCACGGGAATCGAGTACGGCTCGCGCCGCTCGTCGGGCCGATTCGGGAGCCTCGGGCACACGCAGGACCATGAGACCGCCTCATTTCGATGCAGAGTCCAAGAAACCCGGAAAATCCGGGGAGGGGAAAGCGGCGCTGTGCTGTGGGGAACCGGGTATCCGACCGGGGGACGACCCGGCGGCGTACAGAGGGACCCGGCAGGGCCGGTCAGCGCATTGTACCGAAACGGCTGCGAAAAGTAACGGTGTATTGCGAACTGACACCCGATTGAAGACCTTTTGGAACAGTCTCGATCAGGGGAAAAGTGAGGACATCACGTCGTCGAGGGTGGCCAGGCCCAGCGGCGCGGAGTCCGGCGCCAGTACCAGGGCCAGGTGGGTGCGGGAGCCGCGCATGCGGGCCAACAGGCCGGTCAGCGCGGTGTCCGGGGTGACGGTGACAAGCGGATAGACCGGTACGGAACCGTCCGTTTCGGGCGCCAGTACGTCGAGCACGTGGACGTAGCCCTCGGGGTGCCCGGCGCGGTCCAGGACGGGGAAGCGGGACAGTCCGGTGCGCACCGCGACCTCTTCGAGGGCCGCCGCCGACACCGGGGCGGGCAGCGCCACCACGTCGGACCACGGGCGCAACACCTCGGCGGCCGTGCCGGAGTGCAGCGCGAGCGCGCCAGCGAGCCGGTCGTGCTCGTCCACGTCGAGCAGGTCGTGCTCGCGCGACTCGGCGAGCAGCGCCGGAAGTTCCTCGATCGTGTACACGCTGCGCACCTCGTCCACCTGCCGCACTCCGAAGACGCGCAGGCAGAGGTTGGCGGCGTGGTTGAACAGCCACAGGATCGGCGCGGTCACCCGGGCGAACACCAGCAGCGGCGGGGTCAGCCACATCGCGCATTCCTCGGGGCCGGCCAGCGCGATGTTCTTGGGCACCATCTCGCCGAGCACCATGTGGCAGAACACCACCACGGCCAGGCCCACCACGAAGGCGATCGGGTGCACCGCGCCGGCGGGCAGGCCCAGTGCCTCGATCGGGGTGCCGAGCAGGTGCGCGAGCGCGGGTTCGGCCACCGCGCCCAGGCCGAGCGAGGCCACCGTGATGCCGAGTTGGGCGGCGGCGAGCATGGTGGACAGCCGGCCCATCGCGGTGAGCACCATCGTCGCCCGGCGCGAGCCGGCCTCGGCCCGGGGCGCGATCCGGGTGCGGCGGGCGGAGATCACCGAGAACTCGGCGCCGACGAAGAACGCGTTGGCCGCGAGCAGGACCAGCGACAGCAGCAGGTCGCCCATCACCCGTCGGTCTCCGTCCGCAGTTCCACCTCGTCGATCCGGTGCCGGTCCATCCGGACCACGGTGAGCCGCCGGCCGGCCACGTCCACGTGGTCGCCCACCTGCGGCAGCCGGCCCAGTTCGGCCAGGATCAGGCCGGCCAGCGTGTTGTAGTCGCCGACCGGCATGCGCCAGCCGCCGGCCTCCTCGACCTCGTCGGCGCGCAGCAGGCCGGACAGGCGCAGCACGTGGGTGCTCGGGGGGCGCTGCGGCGGCGCGTCCGGCTCGTCGGCCGGGTCGTGTTCGTCGGCGAGGTCGCCGACCAGTTCCTCGGCCAGGTCCTCGGCGGTCAGCACCCCGGCGGTGCCGCCGTACTCGTCGACCACGACGGCCAGCTGGGTGCGGCCCTCGCGCAGGCGCTCCACGGCGCGTTGGAGGTCGAGCGAGGTGGGCACCAGGACCGGGGCGCGGGCGATCCGGGTGAGCGGGGTGTGCGGGCGCTCCGCGGCGGGCACGCGCAGCGCGTCGCGGACCACGGCCACGCCGACGATCT
This sequence comes from Embleya australiensis, assembly GCF_051903075.1. Taxonomy (NCBI): domain Bacteria; kingdom Bacillati; phylum Actinomycetota; class Actinomycetes; order Kitasatosporales; family Streptomycetaceae; genus Embleya; species Embleya australiensis. The sequence continues at coordinate 687,111 of NZ_CP182422.1, read as the reverse complement.
CGTCCAGGTCCTGGCCGCGCACCGGGATCCGGCTGTGGCCGCACGCGCGGGCGGTGTCGAGGAGTTCGGTCACCGACGCGGTCGCGGGCAGGGTGACCAGTTCGGTGCGCGGGGTCATCGCCTCGGCGGCCTGTTTGCCGGCGAAGCGCAGGGCGCGGTTCAGGATCCGGGCGGTGCCGACGGGCAGCGCTCCGGCGCGGGCCGAATGCCGGACCAGTTGGGCGAGTTCGTCGGGGGAGCGGGCCGAGCCGAGTTCCTCCTGCGGCTCGATGCCGAGCCCGCGCACGAGGACGTTGGCGGAGCCGTTGAGGAAGACGATCAGCGGGCGGCAGAGCCGGGAGAAGCCGATCTGGAACGGGCCGGCGACGCGGGCGACGCTCAGGGGGCGGGCGATCGCGGCGTTCTTGGGCACGAGTTCGCCGAGCACCATCTGCAACGCGGAGGCCAGTACGAGGGCGGCGAACCTGGGGAGGCGGAACGCGGCCTCGGCGAGGTAGCCGACGATCAGCGAGGTCAGCGTGATGCCGAGTTGGGCGCCGGAGAGTTGGAAGGAGAGGGTGCGCAGGCCGTGGAGTACGCGCCGGGCGCCGCGGTCGCCGGCTTCGGCTCGGGCGGCGACGTCGCTGCGCTCGACGGTGACGAGGGAGAACTCGGCGGCGACGAACATGCCGTTGCCGGCGATGAGGAGTAGGAGGAGGCCGATGGCGAGGGGGGTGTCGATGGGGGCCTCCGGGGGGAGCGGGCGCTCGTGCGCTCTTGCCCGGTGGGCGCGGGAGTATGCGTTCGGCCGCCCATCCGGGGGCCTTGTCCTCAAACGCCGGACGGGCTGGGTTTGGTGGCGCCGTGTGTGGAGGTTGCGGGTTGCTTTGTCCTCAAGCGCCGGGCGGGCTGGAGTGTGTGTGTCGTTCGACGCGTGGGCTGTGGTCGGGTGTTGTCCTCAAGCGCCGGGCGGGCTGGGTTTGGTGGCGCCGTGTGTGGAGGTTGCGGGTTGCTTTGTCCTCAAGCGCCGGGCGGGCTGGAGTGTGTGTGTCGTTCGACGCGTGGGCTGCGGTCGGGTGTTGTCCTCAAGCGCCGGACGGGCTGGGTTTGGTGGCGCCGTGTGTGGAGGCTGCGGGTTGCTTTGTCCTCAAGCGCCGGGCGGGCTGGAGTGTGTGTGTCGTTCGACGCGTGGGCTGCGGTCGGGTGTTGTCCTCGAACGCCGGGCGGGCTGGATGGGGGTTGGGGTTGGCTATGGGGTTACGAAGGTGTAGCCGTTGGACTTTAGTTCGGGGATTATTTGTTCGAGCATTGTCATGGTTTGGCTGCGTTCGCCGCCGCCGTCGTGGCACAGGATGATGCCTCGGGGGCCGAGTTGGCCGTGGACGTTCTGGAGCATCTTGGGGACGCCGGCCTTCTGCCAGTCGTTGGTGTCCACCGTCCAGTGCAGTGAGCCCATGCCCAGCGACGCGGCGGTCTGGCGGACCTCTTCGGACCAGTTGCCGCCCGGGGCGCGGAACCAGCGCACGGGCGTGCCGGGGGAGGCCTTGTGGATCCACTCCAGGGTCTCCTGCATCTGGCCGTGTATCTCCTGCGGTGTGCGCTTCTTCAGGTTGATGTCGTGCGTCATGCTGTGGTTGCACAACGTGTGGCCGGCCGCGACCACCTTGCGGACCAGGTCCGGGTGGTCCTTGGCCTGCTGGCCGACCATGCAGAAGGTGGCCTTGACGTCGTTGCGGGCGAGGATCGACAGGGCCTTGTCGGTCCACTCCGGCCACGGCCCGTCGTCCAGGGTCAGAGCGACCACCTTGCCCTCGCCCTTGACCTTGCTCACCAGGGTGGAGTCCACCGGCGGCTGCTGCGCGGCCGGCGGCGTGGCCGGCTCCTGTGCGTTCGGGCTGCCCGGCTGCAGCGGTGCCTGTATCTCCTTGGGCGCTTCGCCGGCCCGGGCCGAGGCCGCCGCCGACGACCAGCGACCGTCGCCGACGACATTCCATACGAGTGCGCCACAGACGAGGATCGCGATGACCGTGACCACTGCCTGGAATCGCAGACCCTGTATCGGCAGTGCCCGAATCAACCCCCGCACGACAACCCCCAAAAAGATCTCGCTTCGGCGCCTTGGGAAGAGGCCACCCTAGGTGATCGCCGACAAGGCTTGAAGATCGACCACCGGATGCATCCTCGATGTGATCAGTGACGTGGTTGTCGGCCTCGTGGTTCCCCTGTGATTCGTCACGGTCGATCGGTAATGTTCCCAATGTCGGCCCGATGCATCGGTTGAGGGGAACGTCGGCGGGAACGTTCGGCACGTCCCGATCCGACAGGTACCGGATTGCGACCACTCGACCGGCTCCGTACCGGAGTCGGGTTCCTGGGGAGGGGCATTCATGGGCGAAAAGGTCGAGGTCACCGAGTTCGGCCGGTCCGACCGGCAGCGTTACCGGCACAAATTGCGTCGATGTCTGGAAACACTCCAACGCATGCTCGACGAGAACCGGTTCGAGAGCGCTCGAAAGCTCATGGGTGTCGAGATCGAACTCAACCTGACCGACGCCGCGGGCCGGCCCCGGATGAGCAATGCCGAAGTACTGCGGCGGATAGCCAGCCCCGATTTCCAGACCGAACTCGGCCTCTTCAACATCGAGGTCAACATTCCGCCGCACCGGCTGACCGGACCGGTGTTCTCCGAATTGGTGGAGGAACTGCGCACGAGTCTGGACTACGCGGATCGCAAGGCCGCCGAACTCGACGCGCGGATCGTGATGATCGGAATTCTGCCGACCCTCACCGACGCGCACATGGCGTTCGAGACGATATCCGACAACGCGCGCTACACGCTGCTCAACGACCAGATCCTCAACGCCCGGGGCGAGGACATCCGGCTGCGCATCGACGGCGTCGAGCGGCTGGACACCACCTCCACCACGATCGTCTCCGAGGCCGCGTGCACGTCGGTGCAGTTCCACCTCCAGGTCACCCCGCGCAATTTCGCCCCCCTGTGGAACGCGGCGCAGTCCATCACCGGGGTGCAGTGCGGCATCGGCGCGAACTCGCCGTTCCTGTTCGGTCGCGAGTTGTGGTGCGAGACCCGGCCGATCCTGTTCGAGCAGGCGTGCGACACCCGGCCGGAGGAATTGATCGCACAGGGTGTTCGGCCGCTGACCTGGTTCGGCGAACGCTGGATCGATTCGGTGGTCGACCTGTTCGAGGAGAACCTGCGGTATTTCCCGTCGCTGTTGCCGATCTGCGACGACGAGGATCCGATCGAGGCGCTGGATCGGGGCGACGTGCCGCATCTGCGCGAACTCAAGCTGCACAACGGCACCATCTACCGGTGGAACCGCCCGGTGTACGACGTCGCGCGCGGAAAACCGCATCTGCGGGTGGAGAACCGGGTGTTGCCGGCCGGACCGACCGTGGTCGACATCATGGCCAACGCGGCGTTCTACTACGGCCTGGTCCGCTCGCTGGTGGACGACGAACATCCGGTGTGGGAGCGGATGCCGTTCGAGGTGGCCACCGAGAACTTCCACGCGGGCGCCCGCTTCGGCATCGACGCCGAGTTGAACTGGCCCGGCCACGGCACCGTTCCGGTCACCCGACTGGTCCTGGACGACCTGCTGCCGCGCGCGTACGAGGGGCTGGACCGGTGGGGCATCGACCCGCGCGAGCGGGACGAGTACCTGGGCATCATCGAGCAGCGCTGTCTGCTGCGGGTCAACGGGGCCGGCTGGCAGAGCGCGCAGTACCACCACTACCGCGACGCCAAGGGCATGGACCGACTGGAGGCGCTGCGTGCGATGACCCTGCGCTATGCCGAGCACATGCGCGGCGGGGACCCGGTGCACACGTGGCCCGTGGGCTGACGGCGGGTTTATCCGCGCTCGATACCGTGTGCCTGTGATCACCGAGCCCGCGTCCGAGACCGTCGAGACGCCCCCCGAGTTCCGGCGCCGCGTCCTGCGCTCCGAGCTGGTGCTGGTGCTGGCCCTGTCCCTGGGGGCGTCCGGGGTCTCCTCGCTGATCTCCTTCCTGGGTTCGCTGACCGCGCCGGGCGGGCTCGGTCACAAGGCCGCGGTGCTCAACGGTTCGCGCGCGGTGGATCGGCCCTGGTTGGACCTGGCCTGGCAGCTGTTCGGGATCGCCACCGCCCTGGTGCCGGTCTTCCTGGTCGCGCACCTGCTGATGCGCGAGGGCTCCTCGATGCGCGTCCTGGGCGTGGACCGGACCCGTCCGTGGTGGGACCTGGGGCGCGGGACGGCGGTCGCGGCGGCGATCGGCGGGTCCGGCCTGGCGCTGTACCTGGGCGCGCACGCGGCCGGGGCGAACCTGACCGTGGTGCCCACCACGCTGCCCGACGTGTGGTGGCGGATCCCGGTCCTGGTCCTGTCCGCGATCCAGAACGCGGCCCTGGAGGAGGTGATCGTCCTCGGCTATCTGCTGCGCCGGCTCGACCAGTTGCGGGTGCCGTGGGTCAAGGCGGTGGCGATCAGCTCGGTCGTGCGCGGCTCCTACCACCTGTACCAGGGCATCGGCGGGTTCTTCGGCAATGTGGTGATGGGCGTGCTGTTCTGCCTGCTCTACCGGCGCTGGGGACGGGTGATGCCGCTGCTCGTGGCGCACGCGCTGATCGACATCGTGGCGTTCGTGGGATATGTGCTGCTGGCCGGCCGGGTGGACTGGCTGCCGACGGCGTAGCGGCGGGCCCGACTTCGGGGCCGCGCGGCGTTGTCGTGGTCGGTCGCGGCGATCGATTTGTGGACTCGTGGGTACGTCTTGTGGGCGTCGTTGGTGTCTGATGGGCATTGTGGGCAGACCTCCATCGAGCGGGGTTCGCCGGCGGACAGGCGCATATCGGGCGACGCGGGGACGCAGGGGGTCGTATGGACAACCGGAGGCGGGCGGAGTTCTTCTCCACACCGAACCCCATCGGCGGGCCGCCGCGCGGGCGGTTCGGGTTGAACGCGCTGAGTCGACACCCGGTGCGGATCCTGATGGTGGCCGGCGGATTGATCCTGCTGGTGATCGTCTTCTTCGTGGCGCTGCTCACGGTGGACGGCGGCGGGTCCGGCGACAAGAAGAAGTCGGCGGACGCGACCGGCGGCAAGAGTTCGTCGGCCTCGCCGAGCGCGAGCAAGTCCGGTACGGGCAAGGCCACCACCGGGCCCGGGCAGAGCGCGGCGGGGCCCAAGCCGGGCTCGGTCGCGGCCACCGTGCACACCGGCGGCCAGTTGGTGCTGTACAAGGGCACGTCGTACCAGTCGGACAAGGTCGTGCAGATCAAGACCGGCACCGAGGTGCGCGCGAACTGCCACACGGAGGGCTCGATCGCCTACTACGCGGGCTCCTCCAGCAAGACCTGGGCGCAGATCGACGTGGAGGGCCGGACCGGCTTCGTGCCCGCGATATTCCTGGACACCGGCGGCGACCTGAGCAAACAGATCCCCGCCTGCACACATTGAGCGATCGCGGGGGCGCCTCGGAACACACTCCATCGGGTCGGTTGGATCACTAGCGTACGGCGGGCGGGGCGGACCGAGATCGACTCCGGGGGAGAGCCCATGACCACGCTCGTCTTCGTGCACGGAACCGGGGTGCGCGATGTGACCGACTCGGCCGCGGTCCGCACCATCACCGCCAGGGTCGCCGCACGGCTGCCGGAGGTGCGGGTGGAACCGGTGGACTGGGGCGCGGCGTTCGGCGTCGAGGTCTCGCCGGCACTGCGCGCGCTGATCGGGATCGCCGACCCCGCCGAGGGCGGATCGGCCGCCGAGGTCGACCCCGAGGAGGCCGAACTGCGGTTGTGGGCGGTGTTGGAACGACACCCCCGCCACGAACTGCGCGAGGTGGCCGCGGGCGCGGCGCCCGGCGGGCGGCGGACCGAGGCGGCGGAGGACCTGCGCTGGGCGGTGGAGCACGACGTGGTCGGGATCGACCTCGCCGCGGTGTTGCCCGGCGCGCCGCCCGAGTGGCCGGACGTCTTCGCCGCGGCGGCGCGGGACGTCGCCGACTCGGCCGAATTCACCGGCGCGGTCGAGGTGTTGGCCGCGAGCGCCGACTACGACGTGATCGGCCGGGCCGTGGTGGCCGGCTTCGAGCAGGCGCTCGCCGCCCGGTCCGAGGCGCCGACCGCGTGGTCGCCGGAGTGGCGCGACATCCTCGTCGCCGCCGTGCGCGACGCGTGCGGCGGCACCACCGCCGGCGGCACCTGGGTCGGCCGGACCTTCAAGAGCGGCCTGATGTACGCGAGTTGGCCGCTGCAGAACACGCTGCGCGGCGGCACCCTGGGCGGCAGCGTGCCCGCGATCGGCGACATCCTCCACTACCAGGCGCACGGCGCGACGCTGCGTGCCTACCTCGCGGCGCGGATCGCCCGGATCGAGGGGCCGGTGGTGCTGCTCGCGCACTCCCTGGGCGGGATCGCCTCGTTCGAGACGCTGGCCGAGGCGGCCGGGCCGGACACGCCCGAGCGGCGGCGCCATCCGCTCCCGGGTGTGCGGGCGCTGATCACCGTCGGGTCGCAGATCGGCTACCTCGGCGCGGTCGGCGCGCTCGCGACCCACCCGGCGCAGGCGGACCCGCCGAACCGGTTGGACATTCCGTGGACCAACGTGTGGAACGCCCGCGACTGGCTGTCGTTCCGCGCCGCGCCGGTCTTCGGGACGGCGGTGCGCGACGTCGAGGTCCGGGTGCGCCGACCCTTCCCCCGGTCCCACGGCGCCTACTGGCGCTGCCCGCGGCTCTACGACGAGATCGTGCGCGCGGTGGAGGGCGCCCGGTGACGGTGCACGCCTTGTTCGTCTGCGTCGAGCACTATCCGGCGCACGAGGGCGGGCCGGGCGATCTGCCGGGAGCGCTCGCGCAGACCCTGGAGCTGGTCGAGTGGCTGCACACGAGCGGTGCCGCCGGTGCCGAGTGGATCACCGTGCTCGCGTCCGTGCGGGCCGCGTCGAGGCCGACCGCCGAGCGGCTGCGCGAGTTGATCGCGGCGGATTCGATCCTGGTCGGACCCGGCGCCGGGCCCGGTGAGCTGCAACACGTCGACTTCGAGCGGGTGATCGGCGGGCTCGGGGAGAACTGGCGCGACGGCGACCGGTTCCTGTTGCACTGGACCGGCCACGGCCGGCTGGACGCGCACGGGCGGTGGCTGGAGCTGCCCGCGTTTCACCTGGCGGGTGACTCCCGGCTCTCGGTGCGGGCGATCGGCGTCGACGAACTCCTGGCCCGATGCGGCGAGGTGCCGCGCCGAGTCGACCAGTTCCTGGTCTTCGAGACCTGCGCCGACCGCCGCGGCGAACCCGGGGCCATCCCGCTGAACCTGACCGCGGCCGGCCCGAGCGACAAGTCGGCCAAGGCCCGCATCTCCGCCGTCTTCGCCGCCGAAGACGGCCAGTTCGCCTACCGCCCGGCGGACCGGCCCGCGTTCACCACGGCCCTGATCGAACACCTGACCCTGCGGGGACCGGACGCGCTGACCGTGCCGGCCTTTCGTGAGATGTTCGACGAGATCGACACCCGGCTCGCCGCGAGCGGCCCCGGCGGCCGACCACTGCGCCAGTCGCCGATGTACCGCGGGCCGGGCGCCGCCGACTGGCGCGAGGGCGAGCGCGACCCCGAGAACCAGTTCGGCCTGTACCGACACCGCCTGCTCGCGCTCCTCGCCGACCTGGACATCGGTGCCGGCGAACCCGGCGTGCTGCGCACCTACCTGCGCGAACGAGGCGTCCCCGAATGGGTCTTCGCCGGCGCCGACCTCCCCGCGTGGGGAGCGGCGCTGATGTCGCTGCCCGGGCCGCCGGGCCGGCATCCGATCCGCCACCTCCTGGAGTGGCTGTACGCCGGGTGTCACCAGACGCATGTCGCCGACTGGGCCGAGCAGTTGCGCGAAGACGGACACATCGACGCGTTCCACCCGGCCGAGGTACGCGAGCGGCAACCATTGACGCTCGTGGTGTTCATCCGGGAGAACGCATACTCGCCCGACCGGCCGGACCGGGTGCGCTACGACGCCGAACCACGCTTCTACGTCGGCTTCGAACGTTTCGAGACGCCACCGGGCCTGCCCTCGGGCACCGGCCTGCCCCGGGAGCGACTCGACGACCACCTCGCCGACTTCTACCTGACGATCCGCACCGGCTGGACCTCCCTGGCCAAGGCCCGAGTGCAACTGGTGCTGCCGACCGAGCTGTTCAACGAACCCTTCGAGGCGGTCCGGATCGGCGGCGCCGACGACCACATCGTGCTCGGCGAACACCACGAGGTGGTGCTGCGGCCGATCGTGCGGCACGGCGTGGCCCGGCCGATGCACTACGACACCTGGGCCGAATCCGCCGGCCTGCGCGCCAATCCGGCGGTGCGGCACCTGAATCGGCACCTGTGCGGCGGCGGCAGCCACGACTGCGACGACGAGCCCGTCGGCTTCCTCCAGGACTACCGCTGGGAGCACCGACCGGACCGACCCGGCACGGTCGAGACCGCGGTCGGCCGCGGCGACTGGGCCCTGCTGTGGACGCACGGGACCACCTGTACCGACGCGTGCGCCGGTACGAACGGCGCACACGGCGGCTGCTCCGGTGCCGCGGTGGGGCGGGACCTGTACCGGATGCTGGAGCAAAAGAACCGAAACCTGACCCAATTGCCTTCCGCCGTGACCCTCCTGCGGCGCACCCTGGGGCGCAGGGCCACACCGCCGGAGCGGGTCGTGCTGGTGTTCGACGATCCCGGTTGGCGTCCGTGGCAGGGTGCGGGACTGCTGCGCGGCGCCCCGGCGGGCAGGGGGGACGAGCGATGAGCCAGGTCACCACGAGCACCGTCGGCGACCACGATCCGGGGGAGCCCGCCGCGCCGTGGTGGATCTACCGCGGCGACACCGGCGGCGCGACCCGGGCCCCGGCCGGGACCGGCCCGGTCGAACTCCCGCCTCCGCCGCCGTGGCGGCTGTTCGGCACCGACGACGTCGGGGACCACGTGCCGGAGCCCGCCGCGCTGCCCGGCGAACGCGCCGGCGAACCGTACTCGGGCGAATTCCACGGCGACCGCCGCGTCTACGACCTCGTCAACGCCGCGATCCACCTGCGCCGGCCGCTCCTGGTCACCGGCCGCCCCGGCACCGGCAAGACCACCCTGGCCCGCAGCATCGCGACCCGGCTGCGCCTGGGCCCGGTGCTGCGCTGGGGGATCACCAGCCGCTCCACCCTCCGTGAGGGGCTGTACGGATACGACGTGCTCGCCCGCCTGCACGACATGAACCTGCGCGCCAAGGGCGCGGCGGCCCCGGCCGGCGCCGACGTCGACGACATCGGCGCCTACATCACCCTCGGCCCGCTCGGCGACGCCCTGCTGCGCCGCCCGCACCCGAGGGTGCTGCTGATCGACGAGATCGACAAGAGCGACGTCGACCTCCCCAACGACCTGCTGCACGTGTTCGAGACCGGCGGCTTCGAGATCCCCGAACTGCGCCGGGCCCGGCTGCGCAGCGCGAAGGTGACACCGTACGACGGCGACTTCGGCGCCCGGGTCGAGGTGCGCGACGGCACCGTGCGCTGCGCCGCGTTCCCGATCGTCGTCCTGACCAGCAACGGCGAACGCGCCTTCCCGGCCGCGTTTCGGCGGCGCTGCGTGCCGCTGGAACTGCGCGCGCCGGACCGCGACGTGCTCAAGCGCATCGTGCGCGGCCGCCTGCCCGAGGGAGTACCCCTCGACGAGTCGTTGCTCGACCACTACCTGGAGTTGGCGAACGGCGTCGACGGGCCGCTGCTCTCCCCGGACCAGTTGCTCAACGCGATGCAGTTCCGCGACGGGATCCGCGAGCGCGCCGGACATGCCGACCACCTGCCCACCAACGACACGCTGGCCACCCTCCTGTTCCACGACCTGAACGGGGGATGAGCGATGGCGGAGGAGGACCCCGCCGGGGTCACCGTCGACGCGGTCCTGGACTGGGCGTGGTTGACCGCCGTGATCGACACGAGCGGCGGCCCGCCCGCCGCGGCGGCCGAGATCGCGGCGCCGGCCGGCCCGGCGCCCGCGCCCCCCGGGCCCGCGCCGCCGATCGCGCCCGGACCGGAGCCCCCGCCCGCGCCGATCGCCCGCCGATCGCCACCGGCGGTGCGCGGCCCCCGCCCGGAGACCTCCCTCGCCTTCACCGCCGTGCCCGACTCCGTCGAGTCGATCGAGCAGATCGGCACCGGCCCGGTGGGCAGGGCCGCACCGCGCCTGCCCGCATGGCTCGACGAGGCCCGGCCACCGGCCGCCTCGATCCTGCCCGACCGGCTCGAACTCGCCCGCCTGCTGCGCCGGTTGCGCCACCACGGCGCCGCGCCCGACGCGGTGGTCCTGGACGAGGAGGCCACCGCGGAACACGCGGCGCTGACCGACCTGATCGTGCCCGTGCTCGAACCGGCCCGGGAACGCTGGTTCGAACTCGCCCTCGTCGTGGACACCGCGCCCTCGATCGCCCCGTGGCGGCGCCTGCTCGCCGAGTTCACCCGACTCGTGAGCGGGAACGGCACGTTCCGCGCGGTGCGTTCCTGGTCCCTCGACACCGACGTGCCAGGTCGCGCGGTACTGCGCACGCCGTTCGGCACGCCGGCCCAACCCGCCGCGCCGGTCGGCCCCACCGGACGGCGGATCATCATGGTGATCACCGACGGGGTCGGCCGCGCCTGGTCCCACCCGCAGACCTCGGCCATGCTCGCCTCGTGGGCGAAGCAGTGCCACGTGGTGCTGCTGAACCTGCTGCCCAAACGCTGGTGGGAGCGCGCGCGGATCCCGTCCACCCCGGTCGTCTTCCGCGGCCGAGGCGCGGGCGCCGGCCGCCGATCGGCCTTTCGGCTCCGGCACGACCCGCACTGGACGGGCCCGCCCGAACGGGTCGCCGTACCGCTGATCGGCCTGCACCCCGAGGGCCTGTGGGCGGACGACCCGGCGGATCGCCGAGCCGGCCGATGGAGCGAACTCTCCCGCTGGGCCCGGATGATCACCGACGAGCGCGGTCGCGAGTTCGCGGGCCCCGCGTGGGTGCTCGATCCGCGCGGGGCGGCGGCCGGGCCCGCGCCCGCCCCGGTGCCGGCCGAGGACCGGCGCACACCGGCGGTACGGCTCGCCGAGTTCCGCGCCGGCGCCTCCCCGGACGCCGTCGAACTGCTCGGGAAACTCGCCGCCGCGCCGATCAGCCCGGCCACGATGCGCGTCGTGCAATCGGCGGTGCTCGCGCGGGAGGACCCCGCGTTCGCCGCCGAGGTGATGCTGAGCGGCCTGCTGGTCGAGTCGCCGGATCGGGACGAGGCGGCGCGACCGGACGACGTGGTGTACGACCTGGACGAGCAAGTCCGTGAGACGTTGCTGACCGCGATGAGCCGACGGTCGGCCCTGGAGGTGTACTTCCGGGTCGCCGAGTTCCTGCACGATCGCAACGGCCACGCCGAGTTCGACTTCCAGGACCTGCTCACCGCGCGCGAGCCCGCCCCGGTCGGCCTGCTCGGCCCGCACAGCCGCCCGCTCGCCCGGGTCGGCGCGACGCTGCTGGATCGCCTCGGACCCGACTACCGGCCCCGGGCCCGACGCCTGGAGGCTCGGGCGAACGGCCCGATGTTGCGCCGGCGCGAGCTGACCCGGGCCTGGACCACGCGGATGAGCCACTGGATCCGGGCGCGGCCGGTGGTCATGGACGGGCTGATCGTGGTGCAGGACGTGGCGGGGACGCTGGTGGTCCTCGATCCGCTGACGGGGCTGGCTCGGTGGACGGTTCACCTGAGCGTGCCGTCGCGGTGTGCGCCGGTGGTGGCGTCGGGGCGGGTGTGGGCGGGGCATGACGGCGGTGGGCTGTATCGGTACGACCCGACGAGGAGGTCCGCGCCGGACGCGGTGGTGCGGGTCGGCGACGCCGCAGTGGTGGCGCTGGTGCCGGGGCCGGTCGGTACGGATGGGCTGTTCGTCGCCACTGTGGACGGTCGCGTCGCGTGGCTCGACGGCGCGAACGACACGACGGAACTCGGGGGGACACGCTCGGGCGCACCGGCAGGACTGTGTGTCTCGGGGGATCGGGCCGCGGTGGTGGATCGGGCGGGCGGGGCCAGGGCGTGGCATGCGCGCTCGGAATCCGCCTCGTGGTCGCAGGACCTGTCCGAGGCCGTGCACGCCGCCCCGGTGGCCGACGAAGAGCACGTGTACGTCCCGCTCGCCACCGCCGGGATCGCGGCGCTGCGCTGGACCGACGGGGAGGTCGTCTGGCGGGCGCGGTTGCCGGGTGGGGTGTTGAGCACACCGGGGGTCGGCGCCGGGTTGGTGGTGGTGGTGACCGCCGACGGTTTCCTGTACGCGTTCGACGCCGAGTCGGGACGTCGGGTCTGGCGCACCGCCGACGTGCCGCAACCCGGGCTGCGGGTGACCCTGGCGGACGGGCTGGTCCATGTGGCCGGGGAGGCCGGGGGTATCCGTACCCACGACCTGGCCACCGGTCGTCGACTGGCCGAAATCCGTTCCGACGTGGGCGTGTCCGTGGCGGTCGCGGCCCGGGGGCGGTTGATCCTCGCCGGGCTCGACGGCACGGTGACGTCGCTGGAAGGGCCGGTGGTGGTCGACTGACCGATGCTCGGATCACCGGCCGGCGGACGACTGATCACAACCCATGGGAAACGCTTCGAGTCGGCCATGCGCGGGACTACGATCGGCCACTGCGGGTAAGTGGTCGTCACCGCGTGCAGGGTCGTTCGCCGACTCGCGAGGTCGACACACCCGGGGCTCCACGACCGGTGAGGCGTCGGCGGGGTGCTCCGGAGGGGACGAACGGGGGGATTCGTGCCGGGAGTTCAGCGACGGGTGGGTGACCGGTGAGCACCGCGTCGACGGGTCCGCGCGCGCCGGGCGATCGGGACACGGTCCCGGAGGCGGTGTGCCCCGTCTGCTGGGGGCCGGCTCCGGTCGTGGGCCCCTGCCGGGCCTGCGCGTGGCCGCCGGCCGATCCCGGGCCCACCGCCTACCAGGATGCGGCGCGGGCCTTCGACTACGCGGCCGTGCTCCGGATCGCGCATGCGCGCGGATTGACCGAGGTGCCCCGGGCGCCGGCCGATCTGGTCAGGTTCGGCCCGGTGGTCCCGGAGGCTCCGTTGGTCGCCGCCGCATCGGTCCCGGGGACCGGGCGGGCCGCGGTGCTCACCCTGCTCAGTGCGCTGACCGCCGGCGAACTGGACCTGGTGTTGTTCGTGGACATCGGGACCCGGTACCTGGCCGCGCAGTGGGTGACGCTCGACGAACGCGGCTTCGTCGGCGCGCCCTCGGCGAACCGGACGCGCCACGACTGGCGCGAGGTGGTGCCCTGGCTGCCCGAGGACGACGCGGCCCGCGACCTGACCCTGGCCGGCGGGGTGGGTCGGCGACCGGCCGTGGGCACGGCCGAGGCTCCCGAGGCGCTGGCTTCCCGGGCCCGGACGACGCTGCGGGACAACTGGGCCGATCCGAGTGGTTGGCGCGCGCTGCCGGGCGGGCCCTGGGAGCGGGCCTGGGCCCTGGTGCTGGTGGAACGCCGCCCGGAGTGGACCTGGTGCGCGCTCGCGGCCGAGGTGGTGCGGGAGCAGGTGCGGCCGGCCGCCGTGCTCGGCGGCGGTCCGCTCGACGACGAGAGCATCGAACTTCCCCAACTGATCGAACTGTTGGCCCTCGACGTGCCCGTCCGCCATGCGCTGCACCTGGTCGGCGTCGACCCGGGAGCGGAGGACTCGGATCGAACCCTGCTCCTGGACCGAGGGGCGGCGCCGGGCGCGGCCGACGGCCCCCCGCTCGCCGAGATCACCCTCGGCCTGCGCGGCGACGGCCCGGACGGGCACGACGTCGCGGTGGCGGTCGCCGACGTGGCCGATCCCGGCGCGTGGTCCGAGCTGGAACGGGTCACCGTGTTCGCGCCGCCCGGCGAAGTCCGGCTCACCGTGCGGATGATCGGGCCGGGACGGGTGGACGTCACCGTCTCCGGCGGGGCCGCCTGGGTGCTGGGCGCGGGCCGCACCGACCTTCGGCCGGCGGGGCCGCCGGCCGGCGGCCCCGCGCTGCCCCGTCCCTTCTGGCGGCCGGACCCGCCGACCGCCTACGACCTCCTGTGCGTGGTCGAGTTGGGCGGAGCCCCCGAACAGACCGCCGCCCGGCTCGACTTCGTCCGCGCGCTGCTCGCGAGGGCGGCCCGCGGGGATCGGTCGGTGTACTGGGAGCGGGCCGCCGTGCTCGGCTACGACGACCACCCCCGACCCCGGCGCAGCCGCCACGACCCGCTGCGCCGGGTCGACTTCACCCCGCCCGATACGACCCGGGCGGCGATTGCCGACTGGGTCGGGACACCCGCGGTGGACCCGTACGCCGCACCCCTGGAGCGGGTGTGCGCACTGCTGCGCACGAGCACGCTCGGCCGGCGAGTGCATCGGCCCACTCTCGTGGTGACCGTCGGCCTGCGCGGCCCGCACCCCTACGTGCAGGGCCTCGATCCGGCGCAGGCGTACGGCGGGGGCCGATGGGACGCGGACCTGGCGGCCCGACGGGCGGCCCGGCCGGGCGATCGGTACCTGCTGGTGACCGACGACCCCGGATATGCGGGCGCGGCGGACCCCCGGGTCCACGATCGCACCCTGAAGGCGTGGCGACTGCTGGGCGCGGACGGGTGTTTCACGCTCGGCCGCGCCACACCCGCCGACCTGCTGCGATTCGGTCGCGCCGCGCTCACCGGCACGACCGGCGCGCCGCTGCTGCTCGACGTGGTCACCAGGCCCTCGGCCGGCGAGTCGGGTGGGAAGGGGGTGCGCCGATGACGCGGTCGTACGGTACCCGGGACGGGGAGCCGACCGGTGGCGCGGTCCTGGAGAAGCGCATAGCCCTGTGGGGCGCGCCGGAATCGGGCCGCACCACGTTCGTCGCGATGGTCCCCGAGGCCGCCGAGGAGCGCTCGCGCGCACTCGGGCACGGCGGCGGCCGAAACCACGTGCGCCGGTGGAAGGTGTTCGGAACGGATGACGCCACCCAGCGCTTCCTGCGGCACACCGACCACGCGCTGCTGCACGAACACCGGTTCCCGGGCGAGCCCGACGGGAGCGTCGACACCGCCGAGCCGTCGCGATACCGCTTCCTCTTCCGGCGCGATCCGCGCGTCGTGCCGCTGCACCGGCTCACCGACCGCTCTCGATTCGTGGCCACGATCACCGAGTTGCCGGATCCGAGCACCCGGCGCGACGCGGTCAAGCAGACCCTGGCCGACTGCACCGGCCTGATCGTGCTGTTCGACCCCACCGACGCGAGCGGCGCGGGCGAGGACGCGATACGCGCGCTGGACCGCACGCTCACCGAAGCCGCCGCCGACCTCCAGCCGCGCACCGACCCCCGCGGCCTGTTGCCGTTCGAACCGGCCGTGTGCGTCACCAAGATCGACGACATGACGCTGTATCGGGAGGCCCGCCTGGGCGCCTGGGCCGAGTTGGGTCGCGACGGCCGGGTCCGGGTACGCGACCCCGAGGCGTACTTCCGCCGGTTGTGCGAGCGCGACGGGCCGTGCCCGAACCCGGCCGCCGCCGAACTGCCCGGCATCCTCGAGCGGCACTTCGGCCGAATCCGCTACTACGCCACCTCGGCGGCGGGCTTTCGCCGCTCCGCGGGCCGGATCGACCCGGAGAGCTGCCGCAACGTCGACCCGCACGGCAACGGCCTCGACGGACCGCCCCACCCCCAGGGCGTGCTGGAACCCATTCTCGGCATGCGCGCGGTGCGCATCGCGAAGAGGGGATGACCGATGTCCCGAATCGCCCCGAACCCCCGCCGGCCCCGGGCCCGTACCCGGCTCGTGGTCTCCGTGCTGTCGCTGATCCTCGCGCTGTGCGCGGCCGCGTCCCCGGCGCACGCCGTCGCCCGGGCCGACGGCGAGCCGCCCGCCGATTCGACCGCACGACTGCTGGACGAGTTGGGCACCGACGCCCAACCGGCCGACTTCTACTTGGTGCTCGACGTGTCGTCGTCGATGCGGGAGAACGGCGGCTACGACGAGGCGAAGAAGGCGCTGCGCAACCTGTTGACCGCGATGCAGCCCCGGGACCGGATCTCGGTGATCCGATTCGGCGCGACCACCACCGTCTTTCGGCCACTGGACGTGGCGCCCCGGGGCGAGGCCGTCTCCGCGTTCCTCGAGGGGTTGCCCAAGCCGAACGACGTGGAGAGCGACTTCGGCGCGGCGATGGTGTCGGTGTCCGGGATCGTCGCCGCGGCCCAGCCGTCGGCGGGCGGATATCGGCCGCCGACCGCGATCGTGGTGCTCACCGACGCCGATCTGTACGCGCCGAACAATCCGCGCTTCGCCGACGAATCGGCGCCGGGGTGGGAGGCGTTGCGGCAGGAGTACGCCAAGGCGGTCGCCGAACGCGGCCCGATCGCCGCGTACGCGATGCCGCTCGGCGACAACGGGCGCGGGGTCAACCTGATCGCGAAGGTGCTGCCCAGGGCCGAGACGCTCAGCGGCTCGGTCGCCGAGCAGGCGGCCCGGGTGCGCGCCCTCGAACAGGACGCGCGCGTGCGCAAGGGGGCCGCGGTGGTGCAGGCGGACCGGGACGCGACGGTCCGGGCCCGGTTCGCCCCGGCGCCCGCACACCCGCGCGGCGCCCGCCCCACCGACGCCGACTGCGCCGGCGCCGAGCCGCCGGTCGACCCGATCGACCTGTCCGGCCGCGGCACGCTCTGCCTGACCCTGGTCTCCACGGCGCACCGCATCCGGTTGACCGTCGCCGACCTGCACACCGGCGATCCGGCGATCGATCGGGCGCTGCCTCGCGACCCGATCACCCTGGAACCCGGGGTGCCGCGACACTTCCCGATCGAGGTGCGGGCGCACGAGCGCACCCGCACCGATCTGTTCGCCCGATCGCGGACCTACGCCGCGTCGACGACCGTGCAGGGCACCGTGACGGCCGCCCGGGCCGCCGAGTTCGCCGACCTGCTGCGGGTGCCGGGCCCGTACGCCGCCACCGGCCTGCGCGACGGCCGACTGGCCTACACGGGCCGGGTACGCGGATCGGTCATGTGGTCGGTGTGGGCGCTCCTGGTGGCGGCGATGGCACTGGTCGCGGCGGGGGGAACGGCGGCGTGGCGCTGGTTCCCGGCCGGTGTGTACATCGAACTGAGCATGGAGGAGGAACGATCGGAGTTCCCCGAGAGCACGGCACACCCGGTCCTGGGAATGCGCCACCGCTGGACCCATGAGCACGATCCGGCGGCCGGCGCGATCACGTCCTTCCTGGCCCGGGGCCGCCGACCGCGCTCCGGACGCGGGGTGACGTTGACCGCGCGCCACGAGCGCGACGGGCGTGTGCACACGTCCCGACGGCGGCTGGGCGTCGACGACGCCACCATGCTGTACGGCGTCCGCGCCCGGGTGTTGCGCCGACCGCCCACACCGCGGCCCGGCGGCGCCGACCCGGTGTCGAGCGCCGCGGAACCGGCCCCGATGGACACCCCCGCGCAGAACGGCCGGTACTCGGGGATCACCCGGCCCGATCCCGGGGAACAACACACACCGGTAGCACCGGCAGGATTGATCCCCCCGACCCCGACCCCCCGGCCGCCCCGCTGACATCGTGTGTTCGGGCACCGGGCCCGACCTCGACCGGCATCCCGCACGGAAAGGTTCACGTGGACGCGACCGACCGACACGACCGCCCCCGCGAGACCGCGGGCACGTTGCGGGCGCATTGGGCCTGGTACCACGACGGCGCGGTGCCGGCGTGCAGCGCGGGACCCGAACGGCGGGAGCATTTCGAGCGGTTGGTGCGACCCACGCTGGACGAGTACGCGCCGCCCGGCTGGGTCGGGGTGACCGGTGCCGGGCGCGAGGACTCGTTCGTCGCGATGACGCTGCGCGATCCGGAGGGGGTGCGCTACTTCACCGCGCCCTACACCGAGATCGCCGCCGCCGGCGCCACGTACACCGCGCTGTGGCTGGCCTTTCGCGGCATCGACCTGCCCACCGACCGGGAACGGCCGCTCCGGGTACGGCTGCCCGGGCCGCCGCCGGCCGTCGGTCTGCACCCGGCCGACTTCGAATGGCTCGCGGGGGTCGCGGCGGCGGTCCTGGCCGGCCCCGTGGTGATCACCGGCGCCGACCGCCTGGACAGCCGGGCCCGGCTCGAACTCCTGGACCGGATCACCGCGTTGCTCCCGTACGGCTGCCGCGCCGGACTGCGCTTCGCCACCTCGCTCGGCCCCACCGGCCGACTGCGCCCCCGACTCGCCTTCGGCCGGGTGCCCACGCCGGGGACGGTCCGGGTCGCCCTGGACGGCGTGCCGGCCGTGCCCGACCTCCCCGCCGCCCGCGCCTACCTGGGCGAACTGACCATGCTGCGCCGCCGCATCGGGCTCGACCCGCTGGTGGCCGCGCTCGCGACGCTGCGCGAGGCGGGCACGCCGGTGGCCGGGGACCGCCTGCTCGGGCTGCTCGCCGAGGTGGGCGCTCGGTTCGGACCGGACGCGGCAGCGGGGGGCGCCGGCGAATCGGGCGTGCGGGTCGGGCCGGCCCCGGGGGCGGAACCGGGCCGTGAGGCCGCCCGGTTCGCCGCCGGTGACCCGGCCGGGCCGAGTTCGCGTGCGCCGGGCGTCGAGACGCGGCCGACATCGGCACGGCCGTCGCCGTCGCCGGCCCGCCCGACGCCCCCGCCACCGGCGCCACCGGCGCCCCTTTCGCCGCTGGAGCGGCTGCTCGGCGGCGACGTCGCGCTGGCCGCGCCGATCGCCGAGCGCTGGCGGGCGGAGGACGGCGACGAGGTGACCCGGGACATGGCCGCCGCGCTGCGCGCCCGCCCGGCGAGCCTGGCGCTGGGGTGGAATACGGCGGTGGCGGCCGGGCGCGGGGATCGGCTCGTGCACGTCCTGCTCGGCCCGGTGCCGCCGCTCCTGGCCGGCTCCACCCCGCCCGCCGGCCTCGACGCGCGGGCCCTGCGCGTGCCCGAA
Source organism: Embleya australiensis (assembly GCF_051903075.1). Classification (NCBI taxonomy): domain Bacteria; kingdom Bacillati; phylum Actinomycetota; class Actinomycetes; order Kitasatosporales; family Streptomycetaceae; genus Embleya; species Embleya australiensis. The sequence continues at coordinate 668,172 of NZ_CP182422.1, read as the reverse complement.
CCCTCGGTCAACGGCGCGGGGAAGGCCGACGCGGACGTGGTCTCGCCGGAGGCCCTGGTCGCCGACCTGTGCCGACTCCTTGGGCCCACCCCGACCACCGAGGTGCCCGCGCTCTACGACGCGCTGTGGAACCACCCCGTGGTGCTGCGCCGCCTCCTGGACACCGCGGGCGCCGACCTGGGCGCGTGGTTGGAGGTGATCCGGCCCTGGGACGACCGGGCGCCGGAGTGGTTGGCGCCGTACGCACTGCTCGCGGGCGAGCGGTTGCGGCCGGCCGAGATCCCGCCCGCCGAGGCGGTGTTCACCCTGCGCGTGGCCGGACACACCGACACCGCCACGATCGCCGCGGTGCTGCACGACCTGTGGCCGATCCTGGTCCCGCTCACCGAGCAGCGCGCCGACCCCGCCGCGCGCGGACTGGCCGCGCTCCTGGAGAAGCCGCTGGGCCCCGGGGCACCGGTCGCCGCGCGCGTGCGGGCCGACGTTCTGCGGCTGGCGCTCGGCGGTGCGCCGACGGACGGGCCCTACGCGGCGGCCGATCTGCTGGCGCTGCGCCACGAGCCGGTCGCCGAGGGGCGGTTCGCCGGGTGGATCGCGACGCTGCTGCGTGCGGTGGCGGTCACCCCCGAACTGCTCGGCGAACTGGTCCGTGCCGGCGATCCGGCGGTCACCGCCGCGGTCGCTGACGCGGTGCTCGCCGATGCGCGGCTCGCCGAACTGCCCGGCCTGGACGACGCGTGGTGGGCGGCGATCGCCCGGGCCCGCCCGGAGTTGGCCGGGCGCGCCGCGAGTGGCTGGTTCCGCAACGCGTTGCGCGGGGTGGACGCGGTGGCGGCGGCCGGGGTGTGGGCGGGCGAGATCGTGGACGGCGCGGCCCGCGTGCGGCGCGACCTGTACGTGCACGAGGTCGGCCGCTGGTGGCACGCCGCGCCCGACCGCGAACGCGACCTGCTGCTGCCGAGCCTGGAACGGGAGTTGATCGTGCGCGGCGGCGCCCCGGCGCAGGCCCGGGAGGAACTGCGCGCGATCCGGGTGTCGATCGCCGCGCACGCTTGGGGGCCGGAGGCCGCGGCGTCGATCGTCGAACGTGAGCAGGAGGAGTTCGAGACGTTCCGCCGCCACCTCAAGCAGTTGCGGACCGCGCTCAAGCACGGCGACGCGCTGCGGGTGCTGGCGATACCGGCGATCCTCGCGCTGATCGCGCTCCTGGCCGCGGTGCCGCCGGGTGATGCCGCGGCCGTCGCGCGCGCCACGACCGCGAGGACCGAACCGCCCGACCCCTATGGCGCCGAGCGGCTGATCACCACCCTGGGCGCGGACCGGGAGCGGGTGAACTACGTGATCCTCGTGGACACCTCGGCCTCGATGCAGCGCACCGGGCGCTATGCCACGGCCAGGTCCGCGCTGACCGCGTTCCTGGCCCGGCTGTCCGCGCGCGACCGGGTCGCGCTGGTCACCTTCGACGGTGTGGCGACCGAGCATGGCAACGGCCTGGAGCCGGTCACCGACCCGGCCGCGATGGCCGCGCGCCTGCCCCCGCCGCGCCCGAGCGGGCCGGCCGACGGGAACCCGGCGGGCGGTGCGCCGCCGATCGGGGCCGAGCCGCCGAGCGATGTGCACGCGGCCCTGGAGCGGGCGTTGGTCGTGTTGCGCACCTCCGCGCCGGACTCGGTCGACGGGGTCGTGCTGATCTCGGACGCGGCCCGCGACGCGGTGGGCCCGGACCTGCGCAAGGACTTCGACCGGCTCGGCGAGGAGGGCCGTGCGGTGTCCGGGTTCGCCGTGCCGCTGGCCAGCGACAGCAGCGCGGGGCCGGCCCTGCAGCGGGTGTTGCCGAACACGCGGGTGCTGCGCGACGATCCGGCCGACCCGGGCGTCGCGCTGACCCAGGCGCGGACCGGTCTGTACCTGCGGCACGCGGCCCGGCTCGTCGACGCGGACCGGGACAAGGGTGTGCAGGCGACCTGGCTGGTGCCGCCGCCGGAGCAGCCGGACGCGGTGGACTGCCGTGCCTTCCGGCCGGTTCCGCCGGACCGGCGACTCGATCTGTCCTCGGGGCGCGAGATGTGCCTGCGCCTGGTGGCCGGCACCACCCGGGTGCCGCTCCAGGTGACCCGGTTGCGGGTGGACGGCGTGGGTGTGGTCGGCCTCAAGGACGGCGCGCCGCTGCTGGCTCCCGGGCAGCCGGTGTACTTCTCGGTCAATCTGGCCGCGCGTACGCACCGCACGGACGGCATGTGGGCGGACGCCGGTCACTACGACGCGCGGGCGCGCGTGGTGGGGGAGGTGCACAGCCCGCTGGCCGAGACGATCAGGGAGCAACTCCCGGACGCGCGGCTCGCGCCGCGCACCGACGTCGCCGGCGACGACCTGCTCTACCGGGGCGACGAGCGGGTGGACCTGAGCTGGTGGCCGTGGCTGCTCGCGGGCCTGGGCACGCTCGCCGTCGCCGGGGTGGCGTGGTTCGGATGGTTCTGGGTACGCCCGCGTGTTCGACGTCGTTGGGTACGGTGAAGGGCATGCGCATTTACGTCGTGGACGCGTTCACCGACCGGCCGTTCCGGGGCAATCCGGCGGGGGTGTGCCTGCCCGACGCGGCACATGCCGACGACGTCGCCTGGATGCAGTCGGTGGCGGCCGAACTGGGCTACTCGGAGACCGCGTTCGCGGTACCGACCACGGGCGACGCGGCGGACTTCGGACTGCGCTGGTTCACTCCGCAGACCGAGGTGGACCTGTGCGGGCACGCGACGCTGGCCACCGCGCACGTGTTGTTCGGGCAGGGGTCGGCGCCGGCGTCGCGGATCCGCTTCGCCACCCGCAGCGGGGTGCTCACCGCGTCGCTCGACAGCGCCGGCGTGGTCCTGGACTTCCCGGCGCTGCCGCCGCGCGAGGTGCCGATCCCGACCGAACTGGGCCTGGCCCTCGGGGTGGAGCCGATCCTGGTCGCCGCCGGCGGTGACGACCTGCTGGTGGAGGTGGCGTCGGCGGCGGCGGTGCGCACGGTGGCGCCGGACCTGGCGATGCTGGCCACGCTGCCGTATCGGGCGGTGATCGTCACCGCCGCGGGGGAGGGGCGGGTCGACTTCGTCTCGCGGGTGTTCGCGCCCTCGGTCGGCGTCGCCGAGGACCCGGTCACCGGCTCGGCGCACTGCGTGCTCGGCCCCTACTGGGCCCCGCGCCTGGACCGCCGCCGGATGACCGGCGGGCAACTGTCCGCGCGCGGCGGCACGGTCGGGGTGGAACTGGTCGGCGACCGGGTACGGCTGTACGGCGCGGCGGTCACCGTACTCGAAGGCGACCTGATCACCGACTGAGCCCGGGGGCGACCGGCGGGCTTCTGCGCCCGACACGGTGGTGGATCATTGCGCCCGTCGTTGCTAGCGTGCGGGCACCACTGGATCTGACGAACCGTCAGCTACCCCGGGAGCCGCGCCGTGTCCGACGCCGTCAGCTACACCCCGTCCCACCTCGGCGTGTGCGTCACCGACCTGGATCGGGCGCTGCGCTTCTACCGCGACGGCCTGGGCTTCGCCCCCGTGGCCCGCTACGACGTGGGCAACGAGGTCGCACACACCCTGGAGGTCGAGGGGGACGTGCGCCTGGTCTCCCAGCTGATCGCCAAGGAGGGCATGGTCGTCGAACTGCTGTACTACGCCTCGCCCGCCCCGCAGGGCGAACCCTCGCGGCGGCGCAATCAGCTCGGCCTGACCCACCTGTCCTTCCTGGTCGAGGACGTGGACGCGGCCGCCGCCCGGCTGGTCGAACACGGCGGCACGCTGCTGACCGGGACCCGGGCGAGCCTGCCGAGCGAGACCGGATCGACCGAACTGGTGTTCCTGGCCGACCCGGACGGCACCCGGATCGAACTCATGCGCCTCGACGGCTGACCCGCGCGCAGCGCTCCGCGCGCCGTCACGTCCTGCCCGCCGTCAACACGTCGCGCACACACCCGCGCAACCACGCGTGCCCCGGATCGGCGTCGTGGCGCGGATGCCAGGCCAGTCCCATCGGCAGCGGCGGCAACGACAGCGGAACCTCGAAGGTGCGCAACCCCCGAGCCTCGGTCAAGCCGATCAACTGCGCCGCGACCAGGCCGACCAGGTCGCCTTCCAACAGGATGAACAGCGAGGACGGGTAGGTCGGCACGGCGCCCACCACCCGGCGGGTGAGTCCGAGTTCGGCCAGCGCGGTGTCGACCGGGCCGTGCAGCTTGCCGCGTCGGGACACGATCAGATGCTCGGCGGCGGCGAATCGCTCCGGCGTACACCGACCGCGCAGGAGCGGGTGCCCGGCCCGGACGCAGCCGACCATACGGTCGTCGAACAGATGCTCGGTCAGTATCTCCGGCGCGGTGGCGTCGATCACGCCCACCTCCAGGTCGGCGATCCCGTCGCGGAGCGCCTGGGTGTCGGTGTGACTCTCCGCCAGGAACTTCAGCCGTACCCCCGGGGCCTCCCGCGCCGCGCGCGTGAACAGCTCCGCGGCGCAGGCCGCGGTGAACGCGTCGTGGGACAGCACGGTGAAGGTGCGGGACATCGTCCGCAGGTCCACCTCGCCGGCCGCGGTGAACAACGTCCGGGCGCGCTCCAGTACCACCCGCACCTCGGATCGGATGGCCAGCGCGTGCGGCGTGGGTACCATCGTCCGCCCGGCCCGGACCAGGACCGGGTCGCCCAGCGCCTTGCGGATCCGGCCCAGTGTGCGGCTCATGGCCGGCTCGGACAGGTGCATTCGCTGCGCCGCGCCGGAGACGCTGCACTCCTCCAGGAGCGCGTCGAGCGCGGTGAGCAGGTTGAGGTCCATCCCGGATTGCGTCACGCGCATCCTTTCCATGCGATACATGCATTGGAGTAAACCGGCGCCTCAGCCTACGGTGAAGGAGTCCGGACACGCAGTTCCCCGCACCACCCGTGCTTCCCTTCCTTCGCAGACAGTCAGTTCCTGGGGGACCCATGTCCACGCCCGTCCTGGGCACGTCGGCGCGGCGCGCCGACGGCGCCGAAACCGAACGCGCCGGCTCCTCGCGCGCCGTGCTGATCGCGATGTGCGCCTGTGTGCTGGTCGCGCAGAGCATGGTCGCCGCGATCAACCTGGCCATTCCGCAACTGGCCGCGTCCCGGCTGCATCCGTCCGCCGACAGCATCCTGTGGATCGTCGACGCGTACGTGATCGTCTTCGCCGGCCTGCTGATCCCCGCCGGCGCGCTCGGCGACCGCTACGGCCGCAAGGGCGCGCTGCTCGCCGGGCTCGGCGTGTTCGCCGCCGGGGCCGCGGTCAGTGCGCTCGCCACGAACTCCGCCACGCTGATCGCCGGTCGCGGCATCTCCGGCGCGGGCGCCGCGCTGATCATGCCCGCGACCATGTCCATCCTGATGCACGTCTTCCCGGCCGAACGCCGCCCGCAGGCGATGGCGTCCTGGACGCTCGCGGTCGGCCTGGGCGGCCTGCTCGGCAACGTCGGCGGCGGTCTGGTCCAGGAATACCTGCCCTGGCAGGGCCTGTTCTGGATCATGGTCCCGCTCGCCCTGGTGCTCGCCGCGGTCGTCCAGTGGGTCACCCCCCGCACCGAGACGCATCCGGCCGCGCTCGACCCGATCGGCGCCGCGCTGCTGATCGCCGGCCTGGTCGCGGTGTTGTACGGGATCATCGAGGGCCCGGAGTTCGGCTGGGGCTCCACGCACGTGATCGGCGGCTTCGCGCTGGGCGGCGGGCTTTTGCTCGGCTTCGTGCTGTACGCACTGCGGGCGAGGAATCCGCTGCTCGACCCGCGCGTGTTCAAGTCCGCCAAGTTGCGGGCCGGCGTGCTCGGGATCGGTGCGAGCTTCTTCGGACTGTTCGCGCTGTTCTTCATCAACGCCCAGTACCTGCAATACGTCAAGGGCTTCTCGGCCATGCGCACGGGCTTTGCGATCGTCCCGCTCACGGTCGGCATGGCGCTCGCGCCCAAGGTCGCGGTCAAGGCGCAACAACGCTTCGGCGCCCGGCCGTTGGTGGTGTTGGGCCTGGGCCTGATCGGGGTCGGGTTGTTGTGCATGGCGACGGTGGACGCCCGCACCCCGTACGCGGTCTACGCCGCCTACCTGCTGATCCTGTCCGCGGGCATGGGACTGTGCGCGCCCGCGCTGTCCTTCGGCGTGGTCTCCGAACTGCCCAGGCACCAGGCGGGGTTGGGATCCGGTCTGAACACCGCCGCCCGTGAGATCGGCGCCGCGCTCGGGGTCGCGGTGTTCGGCACCATCCTGGCCGTGCGGTTCGACGGTCAGCCGGCGGTGGAACTGTCCAGGGCCCGCGGCGCGGAACACGCCCGCGTGGTGGACTCGTTCACCGACGCGATGTCGATGGGCCTGCTGGTGGTCGGCGTCCTGGTCCTGGTGGCCACCGCCGCGGTCGCGGTGGGCTATCGCGACCGGGCCGGCACCTCGGCCGTCCGCGTGTCCTCCGGGAGCGCCGCATGAGCTCCGAGACGGGTCGGCGCCGGGGGCCGATGAACCGACTGCTCGACCGGGTGTTCCTGTCCGGCACGATCGTCGAGACCGAGCCGATCGCGGCCCGGATGCGCCGGATCCGGATCGAGGACGCGGGGTTGTGCGGGGTGGCCTGCCGGCCCGGCCAACAGGTCCGGGTGCATGTGAACGACGTGCTCTCGATGGCGGGTTGGCGCAAGGGGATGGGCAACCTGCTGCGCACCTACTCGGTCTGGGCCCACGACCCGACGGCCGGGACGCTGGATCTGTGCGTACTGGACCACGACGGCGGCACGGGCCCGGGAGCCGCGTGGGGCCGGGCGGCGCGGTGCGGTGACCGGGTCCGGTTCGGCCGGCCCGAGGGCGGTTTCGTGCTGCGTTTCGACGCGCCGTACCACGTGTTCGTCGGCGAGGAGACCGCGTCGGTGGCACTGGGCGCGATGCTGGCGGCGGTGGGCTCCGGGGCGGATGTGTACGGGGTGATCGAGACCGCGGGCGCGGCCGATCGGCTGCCGATGCCGCACGCCGAACGGCTCACCTGGCTCGAACGCGGCGACGCGTCGGCGGCGTCCTCGGCGCCCCTGGCCGAGGCGGTGGGCCGACTGGCGCTGCCCGCGACGCCCGGGGTGGCCTATGTGGCGGGCGAGGCCAGGACGGTCAAGCTGGTCCGGGATCGCCTGGTCGCCGACCACGGCTGGGACCGCAGATCGGTGCTCACCAAGCCCTTCTGGTCGCCGGGACGCACCGGCATGGAGTAGCGGGCAGGGCGCGAACGGGCGCCGGTCGGGCCGTGATCGGCTCGACCGGCGCCCACCCGCCTCTCCGGGCGTCGCCCTACAGCGTGAGCAACGCGCGGATCGGTCGGGTCGAGTCGGTCAGCGGGCGCAGCGCGAGCCGCAGGAGGGCGAGCGGATTGTCGTCGCCCGCGATCCGGTTCGCGCCCAGCTCACCGCAGGACCGGCACTGATGGATCAGCTGCCACTCCCCGTCCGCCCGAACGGACATGCTCAGCACGGTCATCCGTCCCCGGCACTCGGCCGCGCGGTCGCCCGGGACGCGGCGGTCGAGGTGCAGGCTGGTCAGACAATGCGGACAGTGGTTGCGATGGGCCGTGCCGGGCGCCGCCAGCGGTACGTCGAGCCGGCACGCCACGCACCGGAACGCGTCGCCGCGCCCGGTCCGGCCGTGCGTGACGTCCTTGTACCGCTGGGGGCGCCGGCCGCTCGACCTGTGTCGGCCCATGCTCACAGCTCCCCGAACACTTCGAGCGGGAACGGTGGTTGGGCCAGTGGTCGCACGGCCATCCGGATCAGGATCAGCTGGTTGTCGTCCGGCGCGATGGCACTGGAGGTCAGCTCGTCGCAGCGGATGCACCGATGCACGAGCATCCAGTCGCCGTTGCGCAGCACCGCGATCGAGATCGGCGACATGCGCGCGCCGCACTCGGACGGGCCGCCCTCGACGTGGTCCACCACGTGCCGCGAGTGCAGGCAGCTCGGGCAGTGGTTGCGCCGGTCGCCGGCGGGGTCGACGGTGGTCACGGTGAGGCCGCAGCGCACGCACCCGAAGGTGTTGACGCGCGGTGAAGTGGGGTGATTCCGGTCGGAATCGGTGGTGCCGGTGGACACTCGGAAATCTCCTTGCCGGGAGGTGGAAGCACTGACAGCAAGGAAGCGCCGAGCGGTCTCGGAAGGGTCGTCGCCGCGGTCCGTCACGCGCCGCGCGGTGCGCTGCGTGTGGACCGGCGAGCCCACCGGGGGATCAGTGCGGTCCGGGAGGTTTCCCGGTGTCGGATCCGACCGCGGTCGTACGAGGCGCGCTCGGCGCGGGCACGGGCATCAACACCTGATTTCGGTGGAAGGGGGCCGCGCGGGTCGGCGCGGGGTATGACGCGGCGAAGGTAACAGCGGGCGCGGAGCCGGGGCCAACGATTTTCCGCACGGCGGTGCGGACGGGCCGCGGGCCGGGCGACGGGGCCGCCGGGCGGGCGGTCGTTCCTGGCAGACTCGGCGGATGATCGTCAGACTCGCGCAGCAGGCCGATCGGCCCGGATTCCTGACCCTGGCCGCCGAGGTGGAGCACTGGTTCGGGCCGATGGTCGCGGAACCCGCCTTCCACGCGGCCCTGGACGAGCACGTGCGCGACGATCGGGCGCTGGTGGTGCCCGACGACGGGGATCCCGCCGGCGGGCTCCTGGGCGGCCTGCTGTTCGGCACCGAGGCGCCGGTGTACCGGGTGCACTGGCTGGTGGTGTCGGAACGCGCCCGGGGGCGCGGGGTGGGTCGTGCGCTGATGGCCGAGGCGATGCGCCGTTTCGGTGCCGGCACCGTCGAACTGGTCACCTTCGGGGCCGACCACCCGGGCGCGGTCGAGGGCGGCTCCCGCGCCTTCTACACGTCCCTGGGCTTCACCCCCGCCGAACCCGCCGCACCCGGCCCCGAGGGCGGCTCCCGGCAGGTGTTCCGCCGCACCGTCGGGCCGGACGTGTCCGTACGCCCCGAGTGACTCGGGCCCGCCGCCCGTGTGTGGGCGGCGGGCCCGGTGGGTCACACCACGCCGAAGGCCGTCATCGCCTCGGCGACCCGCAGGAAGCCGGCCACGTTGGCGCCCAGGACGTAGTCGCCCTCGCGGTCGTGCTCGGCGGCGGTCGCCAGGCACGTGGCGTGGATGTCGCGCATGATCGCGCCGAGCCGGGCGTCGGTGTCGGCGAAGCTCCACGATGTGCGGGCCGCGTTCTGCGCCATCTCCAGCGCGGAGGTGGCCACCCCGCCGGCGTTCGCCGCCTTGCCCGGGGCGAACGGCACGCCCGCCGCCTTGAACACGTGCACCGCCTCCGGTGTGCACGGCATGTTGGCACCCTCCGCGACCGCCATCAGACCGTGCTTGACCAGGTGCGCCGCGGCGGCCCCGTCCAGTTCGTTCTGCGTCGCGCAGGGCAGCGCGACGTCACACGGGACCTCCCAGACGGAGCCGCCGTCGACGTAGCGCGCGTGGGCCACCCGGTCGGCGTACTCGGCGATCCGCCCGCGCCGGGTCAGCTTGATCTCCTTGAGCAGGTCCAGGTCGATGCCCTTGTCGTCGACGATGTAGCCCGCCGAGTCGGAGGCGGCGACCACCCGCGCGCCGAGTTCGCGGGCCTTCTCGATAGCGAAGACGGACACGTTGCCCGACCCGGAGACCACCGCCCGCCGGTCCATCAGGTCATCGCCGCGCACCCGCAACATCTCGGCCAGGAAGTAGACGCAGCCATAGCCGGTGGCCTCGGTACGCACCTGCGACCCGCCCCAGCCGAGCCCCTTGCCGGTGAGCACCCCGGCCTCGTAGCGGTTGGTGATCCGCCGGTACTGGCCGAACAGGTAGCCGATCTCCCGACCGCCGACCCCGATGTCGCCGGCCGGCACGTCGGTGTGCTCGCCCAGGTGCCGGTACAGCTCGGTCATGAACGACTGGCAAAAGCGCATCACCTCGGCGTCGGAACGACCCTTCGGGTCGAAGTCCGAGCCGCCCTTGCCGCCGCCGATGCCCAGGCCGGTGAGCGCGTTCTTGAAGATCTGCTCGAAGCCGAGGAACTTCACCACGCTCAGGTTCACCGACGGGTGGAAGCGCAACCCGCCCTTGTACGGGCCGAGCGCGCCGTTGAACTCGACGCGGTAACCCCGGTTGACCCGCACCCGACCGGAGTCGTCGGTCCACGGCACCCGGAACATCAGCTGCCGCTCCGGCTCCACCAATCGCTCCAGCAGCGCCGCGTCGGCCAGCTCGGGACGCCTGGCCAGCACCGCGCCGAGGCTCTCCAGCACCTCGTGCGCGGCCTGGTGGAACTCGGGCTCGCCGGGGTTGCGGCGCAGCACTTCGTCGAAGGTCGCCGCGGCCGGTCCGGTCAGCTCGGCGAATGCCTGGGGGCTCATGGGTGGTTGTCCTTTCGTCGAACGGGCCCGTCGCGCGCGATCGGGTGCGGTTACGCTATCCGCCGCGCGGCCCGTTCCGATCCGCGCCGGACCGCGGCGCCGGTCAGAGGGAACGCCCTCAGTGATCGCGAACCGCGACCTGGGATGCTGCATTCCGTGTGGCCCAAAAGACTTGATGCAGCGTCACTTCCCGTGGCGGCCCTGGCGACGGTGCTCCTCGCGTCCGGATGCGGATCCGGCGGCGGGGGCGACTCCGGCGCGCCGTCCACGCCGTCCGCCCGATATGCACCGATCGAGGTGGGAGTGCCGGATCCCAAGCTCGCGGCCCCGGTTCCGGCGCCGCCGTGCGACCCGAGTCGGAGCCTGACCCCCGCCGGTCCGCCCCGGGCGGGTGCGATGCCGGCCGGCTCGACGATGCGCGCGATCCAGGATCGGGGTCGGCTGGTGGTCGGCGTCGACCAGAACACCCGGATGTTCGCCGCGCCCAACGAGGACACCGGAACACTGGAGGGCTTCGACATCGATCTGGCCCGGAAGGTGGCCGAGGCGATCTTCGGCGACGCCGACCGCATCCAGTTCGAGACCATCCCGCCGGGTCGACGGATCGACGTCCTGCTCAAGAACGAAGTGGACATGGTGGTGGACGCGATGACCATCACGTGCGAGCGCCGGCAGCAGGTGGACTTCTCCGCGGTCTACCTGGAGGACGCGCTGCGTTTCCTGGTGCCGAAGCACTCGAAGGTGCAGAGCCTGGACGACCTGGCCGGGAAGTACGTGTGCGTGTCCTCGAACACCACGCCGGAGCGCCGGGTGGCCGAGTCCAAGGCCAAGGTCTACGCGGTGTCCGACCGGACCGACTGCCTGGTCGCGCTCCAGGAGGGCCGGGTCGCCGCGGCCTACACCAACGCCTCGCTCCTGGAGAGTCTGCGTGAGCAGGATCCGAAGCTGGAGGTGACGGGACCGAAAACCGTGGAGGAGGTCAAAGGCATCGCGATACCCAGGGGCCAGGACGATTTTGTGCGTTTTCTCAACGCGGTGATGGAACGCATGAAGACCGATGGCACCTGGCAGCGGCTCTACGACACGTGGCTCGCTCCGTCGCTGGGCGCGGCCAAACCGCCGGCGACCACCTATCGCGACTGACCGGGGCGGGGCAGGCGCCGAACGTGGTGTCGTGATCGGGGTGGACGGCCGCTGTGGCAGCGGTTACTGACGATGCGTCAGGTCGCTGCTACGTTGCCGCCCATGTTCCTTTCCCTCGGACTGCCCACACACCTGGTCGAGGCCGGCGCCGATCTGATCGGCGCCGAGGCCGTGATGGAGATGTCCCGCGCGGCCGAGTCCGCCGGGTTCGACGCGGTCTTCACCACCGACCACCCGTTCCCCGGCGACCGCTGGCTCGCCCACGGCGGCCATCACACGCTGGACCCGATGGTCACGCTGTCCTTCGCGGCGGCGGCCACAACCCGGCTGCGCCTGCACACCAACCTGTTCGTACCGGCGTACCGCAATCCGTACCTGTCCGCGAAGATGATCTCCTCGCTGGACGCGCTCTCCGGGGGTCGGCTGATCCTGGGCGTGGGTGCGGGCTACCTGGAGCCGGAGTTCGCCGCGCTCGGCGCCGACTACGCGAATCGCAACGACGTGCTGGACGACGCGCTGCGGGCGATGCGCGCGGCCTGGACGGGGGAGAGCGTCGGCGGGAACACGATGCGGCCGCGGCCCGCGCAGGACCGCATCCCGGTGTGGGTGGGTGGCAACAGCAAGCGGGCGATCCGCCGGGTGGTGGACCTGGGCGACGGCTGGCTGCCGATGCCCGCGCCGGCCGGCGCGTCCCGGCACCTGAAGACCCCCGGCCTGGAGACGCTGGCCGACCTGGCCGCCCGGCTCGACTACGCCCGCGAATACGCCGCCTCGGTCGGCCGCACCGACCCGATCGACATCACCTTCATGCCGCGCGGGATGAGCATGTTCGACGGCGACGGGTTCGATCCCGAGGCGATCGTGGCCGACCTGACCGAGCAGGCCGAGGCCGGGGTCACCGGGGTGACACTGACGCTGCCGGCCACGACACGGGCGCAATACCTGGAGCAGACCGCGGCGCTCGGCGAGTCGGTGGTGCCGAGGGTGAAGGCGCTGACGGTGCGCCCGCTGCTCGGCTGATCGCGGGCGCCGGGCGCCCCGGCCGGGTCGGGGCTGGGCGCGGCCGGGCACCCCACGACACGCGGGCCGGGCGTCGCGACGACGCCGGCCCGCGGGTTCGGCCGGCCGGCGGCCGGCGCCGGATCACTGCCGGTAGGACCCGATGAACTCGCCGATCCGGGTGATCGCGTCCGTCAGGTCGTCGACCTGGGGGAGGGTCACCACGCGGAAGTGGTCCGGCTGGTGCCAGTTGAATCCGGTGCCCTGCACGACCAGGATCCGCTGGCTCTGCAGCAGGTCGAAGACGAACTTCTCGTCGTCGACGATCTTGCACACGTCCGGATCGATCCGGGGGAACGCGTACAGCGCGCCCTTGGGCTTGACGCAGGTCACGCCGGGGATCGAGGTCAGCGCCTCGTACGCGGCGTCGCGCTGGGCGTGCAGCCGGCCGCCCGGCAGGATCAGGTCGTTGATGCTCTGGTAGCCGCCGAGCGCGGTGGCGATCGCGTGCTGCGAGGGCACGTTCGCGCACAGGCGCATGTTGGCCAGGATGTTCAGGCCCTCGATGTAGCTGGTCGCGTGCCGCTTGGGGCCGGACAGCATCAGCCAGCCGGACCGGAAGCCGGCCACCCGGTACGCCTTGGACAGGCCGTTGAAGGTCAGGCACAGCAGATCGGGCGCGAGCGAGGCGATCGGGACGTGCACGGCGTCGTCGTAGAGGATCTTGTCGTAGATCTCGTCGGCGAGGAGGAGGAGTCCGTGCCGTCGGGCCAGGTCGACGATGCCCTCGAGGATCGGCTTCGGGTAGACCGAGCCGGTGGGGTTGTTCGGATTGATCACCACGATCGCCCGGGTGCGGTCGGTGATCTTGGCCGCGATGTCGTCGAGGTCGGGATACCAGTCGGCGCCCTCGTCGCACAGGTAGTGCACCGGGGTGCCGCCGGACAGGCTCACCGCCGCCGTCCACAGCGGGTAGTCCGGCATCGGCACCAGTACCTCGTCGCCGTTGTTCAACAGCGCCTGGAGTGCCATCACGATCAGCTCGGAGACGCCGTTGCCCAAGTAGACGTCGTCGACGTCGACACCCTCGATGCCGCGCGTCTGGTAGTGCTGGACCACGGCCCGGCGGGCGGAGAGCACACCCTTGGAGTCCGAGTAGCCCTGCGCGGCCGGCAGGCTGCGGATCATGTCGTGCAGGATCTCGTCGGGTGCCTCGAAACCGAACGGCGCGGGGTTGCCGATGTTCAGCTTGAGAATCCGGTGCCCCTCGTCCTCGAGGCGTTTCGCCTCGTCGAGCACCGGGCCCCGGATGTCGTAACAGACGTCCGCGAGCTTGCCCGACTGGCGCAGCTCGGGCATCGGACGATTCTGCGGCTGCGACAACTCTTCGACGCTCACCTGGATATCTCCTCCTCGCAGGGCGGTCGCCCGCGCGACCTCGAACACACGGCGAGCGGGCGATCCTGCGAGTCTTCCACGCCGGCGGTGCGGAACGCAGTGGGATATCTGCCACGCGGGCGGCTCGGAGCCCGCTCGTGACCGGTCCGGCACCCCCTCGTGATCGGTCCGGCGCCCCTTCGCGACCGGTCCGGTGCCCCCTCGTGACGCCGTCGATCGGCCGCCAAGTGTTCATCCGAGCGTTGCCCGCGTGGCAGATCCAAATCACTCCGCGGCGCCCTCGTGGTGTCACCCTGCCGCACATGGACGTGTCGTACTTCTACGGAACAGCGGGCGAAATCGACGCCGCGAGTCTGTACCGGCTGCTGACGCTGCGCAGCCGGGTCTTCGTGGTCGCACGCCGGCAGCCCTGGCTCGATCCCGACGGCCGCGACATCGAGCCCGGGACCGCGCACCTGTGGGCGGAAGCGGACGGCGTGGTGGTGTCCACGCTGCGACTGACCGAGGAGGGGGACGGCCTGTTGCGGATGGGCCGCGTCTGTACGCTCCTGTCCCACCGGCGCCAGGGGCACGCGACGGTATTGGTTCGACACGCCCTGGTCCTGGCCGGTCCGCGACCGGTGATCGCCGACGTGTACGCGCGCAGCGCCGACTGGTTCACCCGGCGCGGGTTCGAGCCGCGCGGCGGGCGCACGGTGGTGGAGGGCGAGGCGCACACCTCGATCCAGCACGTGCCGGCGGCCCGGCGCGCGGCGGCGGTACAGGCCGGCGGGAGCGGGGCCGGGCAGCGCGGCGGCGGGTACGTGCCGGCCTGGGCGTCGACCTGAGCCGAGGCCGGCCCCGGGAGACCGGAAAACCGGCGGCCCCGGCGGCCCCACGGCGCGGCCTCGACGTGTTTGGATGGGTCCTCGCGTCGGGGAGGGATCGGCCATGCGATTTGTGGTTCTGGGGGCCGGAGCGATCGGCAGCGTCCTCGGCGCCCGCCTCGCCCGGGCGGGGCACGACGTGCACCTGGTCGGTCGGCGGGCGCACGTCGACACGATTCGCGCCCACGGCCTGCGGGTCCGCACGCCCGACGGCGAGGACGTGGTCCGCCTCGACGCGGTGACCACGATCGCGGCCCTCGCGGCGCGGCCGATCTGGTCCGAGGTGGACGCGGTCGTGTTGTGCGTCAAGTCGCAGGACACCGCCGGCACGCTGCGCGAGTTGGCCCGACACGCCGAACCGGAGCTGCCGATCCTGTGCGCCCAGAACGGGGTGGCCAACGAGGACACCGCGCTGCGCATGTTCGCCAACGTGTACGGCGTGCTGGTCGCCTGCCCGACCGCCTATCTGGAACCGGGCGTGGTGCACGCCTACTCCGCGCCGGTGACCGGGGTGCTGGACATCGGCCGGTATCCGCACGGTCGGGACGCCTTCGCGGCCCAGGTGTCACGTGTCCTGTCCGGCGCCGGATACGGCTCCGAGGTGTACGCGGACATCACCGCGTACAAGTACGGCAAGCTCGTCACCAACCTGGGCAACGCGGTCGAGGCGCTGTGCGGCCCGAACGCGCGCGGCGGGAATCTGGACCGGCTGGCCATGGACGAGGCCCGCACGGTGCTCTTCTCGGCCGAGATCCACGCCGAGTTCGCCCCGGTCAGCCCGCTCGTCCAGGTCCGCCCGGTGGGCGGCGAGCGGCGGCCCGGCGGCTCGTCCTGGCAGAGCCTGTACCGCCGCACCGGCGGCATCGAGACCGACTATCTCAACGGCGAGATCGTGCGCCTCGGCCGACTGCACGGGGTGCCGACGCCGGTCAACGCCGAACTCCAGCGGGCGGCCAATCGCCTGGTCGTGTCGGGGGGCGAGCCCGGCTCGGTGTCCGAACTGGAACTGCTGCGAGCGGTGGTGGACGGGCGGGGGCCGGGCCCGGGGCATCGAGAGACGGACTGAGCGACCGCGCCGGTGTGCCGCGTGGGGCCGACCCGGGCGTGTCCATCAGGGAAAAGCCGGTGACCCCCGGCGCGTGGGATCGCTAGCCTGACGGTCCGTCGGCGGTGTGCCGACGTGCCGACCGGTGACTCGGGCGGCGCCGTGCCCACGACGCGTGCGCGAAGGAGTGAGCCCATGGGAGAGCAGCCGACACATTCGCGCGCCGTCCCCCTGGCGGCCGGCTCCGAGCCATAGGGCCGGTCGCCGGAGCCGCCGCAATGCCCTCGGGGGACCCCACGATGACCGACGCGGACACACTGCCCACCACCCCGTCCCTCGAGGATTGCCTCGCCGTGCTCGGCGCGCTGTCCGACCTCGCGCCGGATGCCCCGGAGCGGCGCGCGATCGAGCGGGCCCTGGCGTCCTTCAACCGTTCGGGCCGCCATCGTCGCCGCGCCGAGCAGCGCGAACTGCGCACCCGGGAGCGGACCGAGGTGACCGAGCGGACCGTGCTCGGCGCCGCCGACCGGGTCGAGGACGTCGCCCTGGACGACACCGGGCTGCCCACCTGCGTCGGCGTGGTCGAGATGGGTCTGCGCTGCTACGTCTGCAAGCAGCCCTATCGACGCGTCGACGGCTTCTACCACCGGCTGTGCCCGTCGTGCGCGGCGGAGAACCGGGAGCGCCGACACGCGCGCACCGACCTGAGCGGCCGGCTGGCGCTGGTCACCGGCGGGCGGGTGAAGGTCGGCCACGAACTGGTGCTCAAACTGCTGCGCGACGGCGCGGAGGTGATCGTCACCTCCCGGTTCCCGCACGACACGCGCCGACGATTCGCCGCCGCGCCCGACCACGACCGCTGGGCGCACCGGCTGCGGGTGCACGCGATCGACCTGCGCGATCTGGGCGGGCTCGTCGCGTGGTGCGATCGCCTGGTGGCCGAGGGGCGCCCCCTGGACATCCTGGTCAACAACGCCGCGCAGACGATCCGTCGACCCGCGTCGGCGTACGGGCCGCTGCTCGCGGCGGAGCGGGCGGCGTTGGGCGCGGGCGCGTTCGTTCCCCGGTTCGAGCTCGGCGCGGCGCCGGGGGCGCTCGTGCCCGGGTACGAGCCGGGGTCGGATCCCGTTCCGGTGGACCCGGCCGGGCTGATCCCGGACCGCGCCCCGGCCAACTCCTGGTCCAAGCAGGTGGACGAGGTGGATCCGGTGGAACTCCTTGAGGTGCAACTCGTCAATGTGACCGCCCCGTTCGTGCTGGTGAGCCGCCTGCTGCCGCTGCTGCGCTCGGCTCCGGCCGAGCGGCGCTACATCGTCAACGTGTCGGCGGTGGAGGGCCAGTTCGGGCGCGCGTACAAGTCGCCCGGGCACCCGCACACCAACATGGCCAAGGCCGCGCTGAACATGCTCACCCGCACCAGCGCCGAGGAACTGGCCGCGCAGGGCGTGTACATGACGAGCGTCGACACGGGGTGGATCACCGACGAGAAGCCGGCCCCGGACAAGGAGCGGGTCGCCGCGGCCGGGTTCCGCACGCCCCTGGACATCGTGGACGGCGCGGCCCGGGTGTACGACCCGATCGTGCGCGGGGAGCGGGGGGAGGCGCCGTTCGGCTGCTTCCTCAAGGATTATCGGGTCGCGCCCTGGTGAGTCGGGTCGCCCGGGTGAGTCGGGTCGCTCCGGTGATCGTTCACCGAGCAAGCCCGCAGCGCGCCGCGGCGGTCGGTCGTGACCGCTGCGGCGCGCTGCGGGGGATCGCCGGGATCGGCGATCGGGGGCCGGGCGCCGGGGGGCGGCGCCCGGTGGTTCGGGCGGCCGACATCAGTCGGCTTCGGCCAGGATCAGGTAGAGCCGCTTGCGGGTGTCGGTGACCACTTCGAGCGCCTTGGCCCGCTGGGCCTCGGTGCCGTTGGACATCACCTGGCGCAGTGCGTCGCCGATGCCGTGCATGGCCGAGCGCATGTCGTGGACGGCCTCGAAGTCGACGCCCTGGCTGGCCTCGTCCCACGGCTTGGAGTCCTCGGGCAGGGCGGCGGCCTCCTCGCGGCCGGCGTCGGTCAGCGTGAACAGCTTGCGGCCGCTGCCCTCGACGCCCTCGATCACGCCCTCGTCCTCGAGGAGCTGCAGGGTCGGGTAGACCGAGCCGGGGCTGGGCTTCCACACGCCGCCGGTGCGTTCGCCGATCTCCTGGATCATTTCGTAGCCGTGCATCGGCCGTTCGGTGAGCAGGGCCAGGATCGAGGCCCGCACGTCGCCGCGGCGGGCACGACCGCCGCGCCCACGGCCTCGCCCGCGCCCCTCCGGTCCGCCACGCCCACCGTGACCGTGCCCGCGCCCCCACGGGCCCTGGGACGGCGGGCCCCACGATCCGAAGGCCGGGCGGTTGTGCTCTTCGTCGCCCCAACGGGAGCGTCCTTTGTTGCGGTGCATGAGTTTTCTCCTTGATTCGACGCGGATGATCCGATGGTCCTCCGCGATCTTGTGAACGTATCGCGATCTTTCGCGATGGCTCAACGATATATCGGTACCGCTCGTTGCGCAAGCATGAACCATGGGCGGTCGCCCGGTCTCGTAAAGTCGCCGGCGTGACCGAGCCCCCCTACCTCGCCGCCGTCCGGGAGTCGTACGACACCGTCGCCGCCGACTACGCGGAACGCGTCAAGACCCCGGCGGAGCTGGATCCGCTGTCCCGCGCGATGCTCACCGCGTTCGCCGAGATCGTGCGCGCGGCCGACCGCGGGCCGGTCGCGGACCTGGGCTGCGGGCCCGGCAAGGTCACGGCGCATCTGGCGGACCTGGGGGTGCCCGTATTCGGCATCGACCTGTCCCCGAAGATGATCGACCTGGCCCGGCGGGCCCACCCGGGCCTGCGCTTCGGCGTGGGCTCGATGACCGCGCTCGCGATCCGGGACGACGCACTCGGCGGCATCCTGGCCTACTACTCCACGCACCACACGCCGCCGGAGCTGTTGCCCGTCGTGTTCGCCGAATTCCATCGCACACTCGCGCCCGGCGGCTCCGTGATGGTGGCCGGCTACGTGGGAGACGGTGTGCGTCTGCGACCGACGCGGGCATACGGCGGCCATCCGGTGTCCTACGAGTCCCACCTGCAACCGCCGGATCGCATCGTCGCGCTCCTGGAGCAGGCCGGACTCGTCGTCACCTCTCGACTGCTGCAAGAGCCGGACGAAGGAACGACCAAGACGATCGCCACCCTTCTGGCCCACAAGCCCGAACCGTCCTCGTCGCCATAGGGATTGGATTGGGACGGGGGATTCGGGGCAGTGCGCTGCGGCGGGCGGGGAATCGGGTCCGCTGTGGTGAGGGGAACTTCGCTCGGGCGTCGGGCGTCCTTCGGGGGCATGGGTTCGTCGTGGTCGATCCGCGCGGCGGGCCTTCGCAGGTTCTCCACGGAATCCGCACGAGGCGGGCGCACGAGACGCGTTGGGCGACCCTCGCTTACGGGTAGATTTCGGTTGATCGCTCTTGGTGAGCGGCTGACGTGGGGAGAGGGCTGTGTGGACCTGGTTGGCGGTGGGGTCGGCCGCATACCTCGCGTTCCTCGCGTGCGTGATCGTGGTACTGCGCGCCGCCAAGACCCGCGCGCGGGCGGAACGGGCGGTGGACGCCCGGGAGTTCGGATCACCCTCGCCGTCGCCGCCCGCGGTGGAACGGGCGGGGCCGGATCCGGGTTCGGCCGCGGGGCCGGCGGTGGATGGTCGGCCGGCGGAGGCTTCCGTCGAGGACGAGGCGGCGCGGGCGCACCCGGAGCCGGGCGAGTCCGGCGAGCCGGTGCGGGGATGTGTGCCCGGGCCGGTGGCACCGCCGCATCCGCCCACGTCGCGGCTGCGGGGCTGAGGCCGAGCCGTTTCCCCCGACCCGCTCGGGGTAGGGGCGGCGCATGGCCGACCCGATGCCCGCCGCCGCGCCCGATGACGAGGACCGACGTCCGCTGGGCGAACTGGTGCCCGCACCCGATCGGGTGATGCGCATCGCCGAGATGGTTCGCCGACTCATGGAGGAACTGCGCGACGCGCCGCTGGACGAACCCGGGCGCGGCCGGGTCCGGGCGGTCTACGAGCGCTCGTTGCCCGAACTGCGCCGTTCGCTCGCGCCCGACCTGTACGCGGAACTGGAACGCCTCGCCGCGCCGTTCGCCGGCCCGGACGCCCCGAGCATGGCCGAACTGCGGATCGTGCACGCGCAGTTGGTCGGCTGGCTGGAGGGGTTGTGGGGCGGCATCCGGCTGACCCTGACGATGGGGCCCGGAGGCGGCGAGATCGGCCCGCTGCGGCCGGCTTCGGAGGACGGTGACGACGGCTCGTATCTGTGACGGTTGCCTGACTGTGTCAAGCTGATGGTGGGTCAGCCGAGCGCTGACGATCCGTCAGCCGAGCACCGTGGAGTGGCCACCATGACCGAGCAGGCAGCCGCCGAGACCGCGCCGACCCCGGACGGGACGCGCTACGAACTCGACCGGGATACCACGTGTGTGGCCCGCCCGGACGCCCCGGGCGTCCTCGACACCACGCTCTCCGCGGACTGGGCGTTCGGCATGGGCGTCAACGGCGGCTACCTGCTCGCGCTCGCCGCCCGCGCGCTCGGCACGAGCCTGCCGCAACCGGATCCGTTCACGATCACCGCCCACTACCTGACCGCCTCGCGCCCCGGACCGGCACAGGTGCACACCGAGGTGCTGCGCGCGGGACGCACGCTGGCCACCGGCACCGCGCGGATCGTCCAGGACGGCGAGACCCGGGTGCACGTGACCGGCACCTACGGCGACCTGGGCGCGCTGGATCCCGAGGTGCGCACCAGCGCCCGGCCGCCGGAGTTTCCCTCATTGGCGGAGAGCGCGGCGGGCGGCGCCCTCCCGGCCGCGTTCCGGCGCAACGCCTTCATGCACCGCAGCGAGCAGTTGCTCGATCCCGCGACGGTGCGCTGGGCGGCCGGCGAGCCCTCCGGGCGCGGCGAGATCCGGGCCTGGTGGCGCCTGGCCGACGGGCGCGACCCGGATCCGCTCGCGCTGCTGCTCGCGGTCGACTCGCTCGCGCCGACCGCGTTCGACCTGGGCCTGCGGGGCTGGGTGCCCACGGTGGAGTTGACCGTGCATGTGCGGGCCAGGCCGGTGCCGGGGTGGTTGCGGGTGTCGTTGCGCACGCGCAACCTGGCGGGCGGCTTCCTGGAGGAGGACGGCGAGGTGTGGGACGCGGCGGGGCGACTGGTCGCCCAGTCCAGGCAGTTGGCCCGGGCGCCGCGGCAGCGGGAGGCGTAGCCCTGTCCGGATGCCCCCTCGGTCAGCGCGGCGGGCCGTACGGTCCCGGTGGGCCGTAGGGACCCTGCGGGCCGGGCGGACCGTACTGGCCGGGCGGGGGGCCGTACGGGCCCGGCTGTTGCGGCGGCGGGGGCGCGGTGCCGTGCGGGCCGCCGGGGCCGGCCCAGTTGTTGTTCTGGAAGCCGTCCCGTCCCATGCCGAAGTAGCGGTTGCCGTCCGTCGCGGTCAGGTTCGCGGGCAGGATCTCGCTGGGCTGCACCACCACGTAGCCCTCGCCCATGAAGGCCATCGTCCAGCCCTCGCCGGTCTGCCGACGGCGCCGCCAGATGCGCTGGGACGTGGTCTGCGCCTGAAGGCTGGTCCGGAGGCCGGCGGTCCACGCGATCACCGCGTCGGCGTCCGCGAACACCTCGCGATCGTGCGAGGCGCGCAGCACGAGCGGTGCGCCGGAGGTGGTGATCACGATCTTGCCGGTGCCGCCGATCTGCATCGAATACGCGCCCATGCCCCCGACGTTGTAGGCGGCGTCGATCTGGATCACGCTCCAGTTGAGCGTGCCGTCCAGGGCCAGCACGTTCTCGTCCTCGACGATCAACGCCTCGTTGTTCAGGTTCAGGATGTGGATGCTCTGTGCCTGGTTGGCGAGGTAGACCGTGCCGTGTCCGTGGCAGCGCATCAGGTCGAGCATGTCGCCGGTGAGCGCGCCGGTGCGCAGTTCGGCGGCGGTCTGGAAGGCGCCCTCGAACTGCACGTTGCCCTGGTAGGCCACCATCGCGCCCTTGCGGGCCAGCACCTCCGTGCCGACCTCCGGGGCCAGCAAGACCCGGAGCATGTGCGCACTCTGCAGGCTGTAGCGCTCTGCGGACTGGCTCACCGTGTGGTTGAACAGCGGACTCTGCACGAGGTCTCCGACGGATCCGGCAACGGCGTTGGCGTGGTGGATGTGGCGGGCGTGGTGGGTCGACGGCGCGGGCGGGCGGCCGAACCGGTGAACGCCCGGTCACAGCACAGGACTCATGATTCCCCGTCGACGGTTCCGGCGGAAACCAAGGGCTGTCCATGTCGGGTGACGGGGGTGGGACAGGGTCTCTGTTACAGCGTTACAGTGCGCCGGTACAGTGCGGTGGCGCGACGTCGTGTCGTGTCACGGCGCCGCGTCGGGGCCTCGCGGCGCAGGCCGCGTCGTGCTGGTGCCGCCTTTCGTTCCACGACCTCTCGGGGGTTCCCATGACCACGCCATCGCCCGGCGCAGCGGCCGCGCATCGACCCGTTCCGGAGCTGGGGCGGATCGGCCTGTGGACCGCCGCGCTCGACCACATGCCGGTGTCGCGACTGCGCGAGACGGTGGCCGAACTCGACGAACTCGGCTACGGCACGCTGTGGTGGGGCGAGGCGGTGGGCCGCGAGGCGTTCACGCAGGCGCTGCTCGTGCTCGGCGCCGCGCCCCGGATCGCCGCCGCGACGGGGATCGCGAACGTCTGGGCGCGGGACGCGATGGCGGCCAACGCGGCGGCGCGGACCGTCGACGACGCGTACCCGGGGCGGTTCCTGACCGGGCTCGGGATCAGCCACGACGGCCTGGTCGAGGGCCTGCGGCCGGGCGGGCGCCGGTACGAGAAGCCGCTGGCACACCTGCGCGAGTACCTGGACGCGATGGACTCCGCCCTGTATCTGGCCGCCGGCGCCGACACCCCGCGTCCGGCGCGGGTGCTGGCCGCGCTCGGACCGCGCATGCTCGACCTCGCGCGCGAGCGGGCCGAGGGCGCGCATACGTACCTGGTCACCCCCGAGCACACCGCCGAGGCGCGCGCCGCGCTGGGCCCGGACCGCCTGCTCGCGGTGGAACAGGCGGTGGTGCTCTCCGACGATCGGGAAACCGTGCTGCGCCGCGCCCGCACCCACCTGGGCATGTACCTGGCCCTGCCGAACTACCGTCGCAACCTGCTGCGCCTGGGCCTGACCGAGGCCGACTTCGAGGCCGGCGGCAGCGCGCGGCTGATCGACCGCCTGATCCTGTCCGGGGCGGAATCCGCCGTCGAGGAAGGTGTCCTGGCCCACGTCGCGGCCGGCGCCGACCACGTGTGCCTTCAGGTGCTCGGCGACACCCTGGGGGAGGCCCCGACCGCGGACTGGCGGCGGTTGGCGGCGGCGCTGATCTGAGGGCGGGCGGATGGGCCGGGGCACCGCCTGCGGTCCCGGCCCACCCGCCGGTCACGTGGTGAGCGCGCGAATCGCGTCGTCCACCTCGGCCTCGGTGTTGTACACATGGAACGCCAGCCGGGTGCGGCCCGCGCGGGCGGAGAACCGGATGCCGGCGGCGGTCAGCCGGGCCTGGGCGTCGGACTGCTCGACGGCGACGATCGCACTGTCCCCGGCGGGCAGGCCCAGACCGGTCAGGAACCGGTTGGCCAGGGCGACGTCGTGGGCCCGGATGTGCTCGACGCCGATCCGCTCGACCACCTCGAGTGCGGGCGCGGCGCCCACCTGGCAGAACCAGGCAGGCGAGGTGTCGAAGCGGCGGGCGCCGGTGGCCAGGCGCAGCGGCGGGCCGTAGTAGGAGTCCCCGTCGGGCGCGCCCGCGTACCAGTTGGCGGCGTGCGCGAGGGTGCGCTCGGTCAGGCCCGGGTCCACGTAGCCGTACGCCGCGCCGCGCGGGGTCATCAGCCACTTGTACGCGCTGACCACGAACAGGTCGTAGCGGGTCGCGTCCATTGGGAGCCAGCCGCACGCCTGGGTGCCGTCCACGTAGACGCGCGCGCCGTACGCGCGGGCCGCCGCGACGATGTCCGCCTCGGGGGCGATCGCTCCGTCGGCGGACTGGACCAGGCTGAACGCGACCGCCGTGGTGCGCTCGTCGATCGACTCGACCAGCTTGGACACCGGCACGGTGACCACCTCGACGCCCCGCGCCTCCTGGACCAGCCAGGGGAAGAGGTTGGAGGTGAACTCCACCTCGGGCACCACCAGTCGCCCGCCGACTGGCAGCCCGGCGGCGAACGGGGCGAGCAGGGCCGAGGTGGTGCCGCTCGCCATGATCGTCTCGGCCGGCGCGCCCACGAGGCGTCCGAAGGTCGCCCGGGCGCGCTCGCCGGCCGCGTGGAACTCGTCCATGTCGGTGCGGCCCAGGCGCCATGACTCCTGGGCCAGGGTCATCGCTTCGTATGCGACGTCCGGCGGTAGACCGTGACTCGCGGTGTTGAGCCAACCGGGCTCCGCACTCCACCGTGCGTGCCCGCGGATCGGATTCTGGTCCGGGTTCGAGTCCATGTGTTCGAGGCTAGGCGGCGAGCGGATCGCTGGGACAGGGCCAATGAGAGCCGAGTGGCCTGACTTTTGCCCGGCTCGCGTGACCCGACGGTGTGTGGGCGGGCCACCCGGCGAGGTGGCCCGCCGTGTGGCCTCTCGGGGGCGGTCCGGGTGGGCCGGGTGGTCCGCCTACGTCGCCGCGCGCTCCGTCGCCGGGTTGCCGTCCGTCCGGGCGGCGAGCCAGTCGGGCCACGGGACCGGGGGATTGGGCAGGGGAGTGATGTCGCGTTCGGCGCACAGGCGTTCGAAGCCCTCGCGGTCGGCGGGGACCGCCCTCGGGTCGCCGCACATGATCTCGTACAACGTCGCGCCCTCCGGGCCGGCGATCAACGGGCCGAACGCGGCTCCCTGTTCGAGGGTGATGTGGGTGCCCGTGGGGCAGGGGCGGTCGCCGATCAGGACCTCGCCCGCCAGGACGAAGACGTAGTGCTCGGACATGTGGCCGTGGCGTTCGACCACGACACCGGCGTCGTAGCGGGCGTAGATGACCAGGCGCTCGGGGGACCACTCCAGGAATTTCTCCCAGACCGACGTGCGCCGTCCGCCGTGCGACTGGGCCTTGACCTCGTGCCACGGGGTCTCGGAGATGTGGGTGATGCGCAGTTCCGGTTCTCGATCCGTCACGGGGTTGCCCTCCCAGAAGGTGACGATGCGTCAGATCGATCTTGGCATACGATGCGGCGCCGAGTTTTGCCCACTATTTGGCCGATTTCGGCGCTTAGGGCGGCAAATACTTACGGGGAATTTACCCCCGGGTCTCTTTTCCCGGTGCCCTCATGTCGGATCGGGCGCATAAAGTCGGTTGATACACCCAACCAAAAACCCCCGCCGCGGGCCGCCGTGTGATCCAGCCGGTGCCCCGTACATGTAAGGAACCAGCCTTGAAGAGCGCGCAGCAGGCGCCGGCCGCCACTGTCCCGCCCGCCGTCCCCAAAACCCCGACCGCCACCGATGCCCCCGGCACCGACCGAGGGGGGATGAGCCGGACCGGATTCGTCCTGCTCGTCCTGATCATGGGCGCGCTCACCTACTCGCTGCTCCAGTCGATGCTGGCGCCGGCCCTTCCGCAGATCCAGACCGAGATCGGGGCGAGCGCGGACGCGACCTCGTGGCTGATGACCGGCTATCTGCTGTGCGCCTCGGTGACCACGCCCATCCTCGGGCGGCTCGGCGACATGTACGGCAAGAAGCGCCTGTTCGTGTTCACCATCGGGATGCTCGCGGTCGGCTCGCTGGTCTGCGCGCTCGCCGACTCCGTCGGGCTGATGATCATCGGTCGGGTGATCCAGGGCTTCGGCGGCGCGGTCTTCCCGCTGTCCTTCGGCATCGTGCGCGACGAGTTCCCGCCGGAGCGCCGGGCCGGTGCGATCGGGCTGATGTCGGCGATCATGGGCATCGGCGGCGGCATAGGCATCGTGGTGACCGGGCCGATCATGGACCACCTGTCCTACCACTGGCTGTTCTGGATCCCGATGGTCACCTGCCTGGTCACCGCGGTCGCGTCGTGGTTCCTGATTCCCGAATCGCCGATCCGGGTCAAGGCGAGAATCCACTGGCTCGGCGGCGCGCTGATGTCGCTCGGTCTGGTCGGCGTGATGCTCGCGCTGAGCAAGGGCGAGTCGTGGGGCTGGGGTTCGGTGAACACGATCGGGCTGTTCGTGGCCGGATTCGTCTTCCTCGGGCTGTGGGTGTTCGCCGAGTCGCGCGCCGCGGAACCGCTCGTGGACATGCGGGTGATGCGGCTGCGCGGGGTGTGGGCGACCAACCTCGGCGGACTGCTCGTCGGCTTCTCGATGATGGCGGGGATGCTCCTCGTACCGCGCTTCCTGCAGATGCCGGAGAGCACCGGATACGGCTTCGGCACGACCGTGACCGTGTCCGGGCTGTACGTGCTGCCGCAGGCGTTCGCGATGTTGCTGATCGGGCCGATGGCGGGCGTGATCGACAAGCGCTTCGGGTCCAAGCTCGCGATGGTGGCCGGATGTGTGCTGATGGCCGCCGGGTTCGTCTTCCTGGCGACGCTGCACACCAGCGGATGGCACATCCTGGTGGCGATGTTCGTGTTCGGCATCGGCATCGGGCTCGCCATGTCGGCGATGGCCAACCTGATCGTCGGCGCCGTGCCGGTCGAGCAGACCGGCATCGCCACCGGCATCAACACCATCGCCCGCACCGTCGGCATGTCCTGCGCCAGCGCGATCTCCACCACGCTGCTCACCGCCAACCCCGGTCCGGGCGGGCTGCCCGCCGAACGCGGCTTCGTGCTGACCTTCGTCTGCGCGGCCGGCGCCGCGATCGTCGCGCTCGGCGTCACCTTCGTGGTGCCCAGCCGGGCCAAGCCGGGCGCCCGTCCCGTCGCCTGACCGACGCGTCCTCGTGCCGAACCTCGGGGGTGGTGCTGACACCACCCCCGATTCGCGTGGTCGCCCCATCGTGCCCGACCCCTCGCGATCCGTAGCTTCGAACCGTTGGTTTCGACAGCGGTACCGGGCAGCGGTACAGGACACGGGAGGCAGCATGTTCGGGCGAGGCGGTCGTGGGACTCGGCAGGCGAAGCGGGATGCCGAGTACCCCCCGCAGCACGGGTCGCCCGTGTCGATGGGGTCGCCCTTGCCGGTGGGGTCGCCGGTGTCGGAGGGGTCGCCCGGGCCGGCGGACAGCGCGGTGCGGCTGGAGGCGGTGGCCAAGGCCTATGGGCGCGGCAGTTCGGCCGTGCACGCGCTGCGTGGCATCGATCTGGTCATTCCCCGAGGCACCTTCACCGCGGTCATGGGCCCCTCCGGCTCCGGGAAGAGCACGTTCCTGCACTGCGCCGCCGGCCTGGACCGGCCGGACACCGGACGGGTCCTGCTCGGCACCGACGACCTGACCGCGATGAAGGAGAACCAGCTCACCCGGCTGCGCCGGACCCGGCTCGGCTTCGTGTTCCAGGCGTTCAACCTGCTGCCGTCGCTGACCGTGGAGAAGAACGTACTGCTCCCGCTGCGCCTCGCGGGACAGCGGCCGGAACGCGGCCGGGCCGCCGAGGTGTTGGCGATGGTCGGCCTGGACCGGCACACCCGGCGGCGGCCCGCGCAGCTGTCCGGCGGCCAGCAGCAGCGGGTGGCGATCGCCCGGGCGCTGGTCACCCGGCCCGACGTGCTGTTCGCCGACGAGCCGACCGGCGCGCTCGACACCACCACCGCCGCCGAGGTGTTGGCGCTGCTGCGCCGGGCCGTGGACGACACCGGTGCCACCGTCGTGATGGTCACCCACGACCCGGTCGCCGCCTCCTACGCGGACCGGGTCGTCTTCCTGGCCGAGGGCAACCTCGCCGGGGAGCTGTACCGGCCGACCCCCGAGGCGATCGCGGCCCGGATGGTCGACCTGTCCCAGGGCAACACGCGGCAGCGACAGGCGGCCTGATCATGTCGCTGCTACGACCCAACGGTCTCGCGCGCACCTCCGTGCGCTTTCGGCCCGCGTCCTTCGCGGGCTCCTTCGTGGCGCTGGTGTTCGCCGCGATGCTGGTCAGCATGTGCGGCGTGCTCCTGGAGAGCGGGATCCGCGCGCACTCCACGCCCGAGCGCTACGCCGACACGCCGGTCCTGGTCACCGGGCCCGCCAAGGTGAGCAAACAACTGGGCAAGGGTGAGGGCAAGTACACCGAGTCCGCGCCGCTGCCCGAGCGCACCCGGATCGACGCCGGGCTCGCCGGTCGGATCGCCGCCGTGCCGGGGGTGCGCGGGGTGATTCCCGACGTGACCTTCCCGGCACAGACGGGGCGCGCCGTGGTGGACGGGCACGGCTGGTCCTCGGCGACGCTGGCGGGTACCCGCGAGGGCACCGCGCCGGGCGCCGGGGAGGTCGTGCTGACGAGCGCGGCGGCCGGTGCGTCCGGTGGTGCCGCCAAGGTCGGCGACACCGTGTCGCTGACCACGCCCGGCGGTGAGGTCGCGCTGCGGGTGAGCGCGGTGGTGCCGGGTCGGGGCGCGCACCTGTACGTGTCCGACGCGGACGCGCAGCGGCTGGCCGGGCATCCCGGCTCGGTCACCGCGATCGGCGTACTGACGGCCGCCGGCGCGGACCCGGGCGCGGTGGCCCGCGACGTCCGCGCCGCGGTGGCCGGCACCGACGCCAAGGTGTCCACGGGGGACGGCCGCGGCGCGGCCGAGTACATCGAGTTCGGCGACACCCAGGAGATGCTGACCTCGATCGGCGGCACCCTCGGCGGCATCGTGCTCCTGGTGGCGGTCTTCGTGGTCGCCGGGGCCACCGCGCTGTCCGTGGGGCAGCGCCGGCGCGATATCGCGCTGCTGCGCGCGGTCGGGGCCACGCCGTGGCAGATCCGGCGGATGATCGCCACCGAGACGGGCCTGGTGGCCCTCGCGGCGGGCGTGGTGGGGGTGCTGCCCGGCGCGCTCCTGGCCCGCTGGTGGTTCGGCGCGATGGACAGCCGGGGCCTGATCGCGCACGGCGTCACCGTGTCGGTGAGCTGGATCCCGATGGTGGTGGCGATCGGGGCGGGCGCCCTGACCGCGCTCGGCGCGGGACTGCTCGCGGCCCGACGCAGCGCGAAGATCAAGCCGACCGAGGCGCTGGGCGACGCGGCCTCCGAGCGGGTGTTCGTCGGCTGGTTCCGGCTGCTGCTCGGACTCGGCACGCTCGCCGGCGCGATCGCGGTGACCCGGATCGCGCTGCGCGCGACCGGTGAGGACGCGGTCGCCGCGTCCGGTGGCGTGATCATGCTGTTCATGGTCGCGATCGGGCTGCTCGGGCCGATCCTGGCGCACGTACTGGTCTCGGTGATCGGCTGGTTCGGGAGCCGGTTCGGCGCCATGGGGCAACTCGCGTTCGACAATGCCCGGGCCAACTCGCGGCGCCTGGCGTCGGCGATCACCCCGATCGCCCTGGCCGTCGCCTTCGCGGCCACGCTGACCTTCATGTTCGCGGCCGAGGACCACCACGCGAGCGCGCAGTCCCGGGACGCGGTCACCGCCGATCGGGTCGTGGCCGGGCCGGGCTTCGTGCCGCAGACCACCCAGCGGGTGGCCGCCGCGCCCGGCGTCGCGTCGGTGACGTCGGTGCTGAACACCTCCGTGGTGGTCGTGCGCGACGGCGGCCTCCAGAAGGAGAGCGCCCAGGCCGTCGGCGGCACCACGCGGGATCTGGCGACCACCCTGGACCTCGGGGTGCGCGAGGGCAGCACCGACGCGCTGCGGGCCGGTGCGCCGCAACCCGAGGGCGGGGCCATCGCGTTGGACCGGCAGTTGGCGTCGGCGCTGCACGGCAAGGTGGGCAAGCCGGTGTCGTTGTGGCTGGGCGACGGTACGCCGATCACGCCGGTCGTGGTGGCGATCTACGACCGGGGCCTGGGCACCGCGGCGGCGACCCTGCCGCGTGCGGCGGTGGAGCGGCACGTGGAGACGCCGTGGGACGCGCGGCTCCTGGTGCGGTTCGCCCCCGGCGCCGACGTACGGGCCGCGGACGCCGCGCTGACCGGGCTGACCCGGGAACACCCGGGGACGTCGGTCGACGACCGGGCGGGCTACGCGGCCCGGGTGGACAAGGACCGCGAGGTGAACAAGTGGCTGAACTACATCATGCTGGTCATCCTCGCGGGGTTCGCGACGATCGCGGCGATCAACACGATGGTGGTCACCACGGCGGCCCGCAGCCGGGAACTGGGCCTGATGCGGATGATCGGCAGCACCCACGGCCAGGTCCGTGCGGTGATCCGGCGTGAGGCGATCCTGGTCGGGGTGATCGGCCTGGGCCTGGGCCTGTCGGTGGCGATGGCCAGCCTGGTGCCGTTCAACAAGGGCGCGTTCGACACCACGACCCCCTACATCCCGCTCCCCCTGTGCCTGGCCATCAGCGCGGCAGCCCTACTCCTGGCCCCCCTGACCGTAGCCCCGGTGACCCGCAGACTCCTACGAGCCACCCCCATCGACGCGGTGGGCGCAAAGGAATAACCCACCAAGGCCCGAAGGGCGAGGCGGCGGCCGACAGCCCCACCTCGTCCTTTCGGGCGTACCCACCGAACACAGGCCAACAGAGCCACTTCGCCCACCACCGAACACCCCACCCACCCGCTGACGTGCGACCCACGCCCCACCCGTCCGCAAGCCACCCACCGGCCCACTCATCGACCCATCGGCTCGCGCGACCACCCACCGCCGGCGCGCTTACTCGCCTGCTCGCCCATTGGCCGGCCCGTCCACCTGCCGACTCGCCCGCCTGCGTGACAGCCCGATCGCTCGGCCGCCTACCTGCCCATCGGCTCGCCCGCCTGCCGGCTTGCCTGCGCGCTCGTCTGCCCGCCCACCCGTTCGCCGGCCCGCCCGCCTGCTCGTGGGCCTGCCTGCCCACCGGCTCACCCGCTCGCCGGCTTGCCTGTTCCAGGGCGTCGCCCGCTCATTCGGCCGTCCGCCCACCGGCTCGCCCCACCCGCCTGCACCGGGTTGCGGGCCTGCGGCCGTCCGCTTGGCTTGGCTGTTGGTCCGGTTGCCGGGCGTGGGAGAGCTGGGCGGGGTTCAGGGGGTGGTGTGGCCTGGGGTTACCAGGGCGGTTTCGTAGGCGAAGACTACGAGTTGGGCTCTGTCGCGGACGGACAGTTTGGTCATTGCGCGGCTTACGTGGGTTTTGGCGGTGAGGGGGCTGAGGACCAGGTGTTCGGCGATCTCGTCGTTGGACAGGCCGCGGCCGACCAGGGCGACGATCTCCCGCTCGCGATCGGTCAGCAGGGCGAGTTCGGCCACCGGCGCGGCGGTCGGACGCAGCGCGCCGGCCGCGTATTCCTCGATCAGTCGGCGGGTCACGTTCGGCGACAGCAGCGCGTCGCCCGCCGAGACCACCCGGACCCCGCGCAGGAGTTCGGCCGGTTCGGTGTCCTTGACCAGGAAGCCGCTCGCGCCGTTGCGCAGCGCCTCGAAGACGTACTCGTCGAGGTCGAACGTGGTCAGGATGACCACCCGCACGGCGGTGAGCGCCGGATCCGCCGCGATCAGCCGGGCCGCCTCCAAGCCGTCCATGCCCGGCATGCGGATGTCCATCAGCACCACGTCGGGGCGCAGTTCGCGGGTGAGCCGCAGCGCCTCGCCGCCCTCACCCGCCTCGCCGACGACCTCCATGTCGGGCTGTGCCGACAGCAGGGCCCGAAAACCCGCGCGCACCAGCGCCTGGTCGTCGGCCAGCACCAGCCTGATCATGCGTCCCCCTTGTTGGGCTGCGCCGGACCGCCGGCGGTCGCCGCCGACTCGACCGGCGGGTCTGCGTCGCCATCATGCCCGTCGGCGCGCTCACCGTAGGGGAGGTGTGCCTGCACGTGGAAGCCGCGCCCCGGCACCGGCCCGGCCACGCAGCGCCCGCCGAGCGCGGCGGCCCGCTGGCGCATGCCGTGCAGACCGTTGCCGCCGGAGGTCAGCGCGTCGTCGTCGGCCGGCCGCGGTGCCCCGGCGGCGCCTCGGCCGTTGTCCCGGATGGTCAGATCCAGACCGGACTTCCCATAGCCGACCCGCACCACCGCCTCGCTCGCCGCGGCGTGCCGCAACGTGTTGGTCAGCGCCTCCTGGACGATCCGGTACGCGGCGAGATCCACCGCCGCGATCAACGGCCGGGTGGTGCCGGTGCGCTCGACCCGCACGGTCAGGCCGCCCGCCGAGGTGCGCGCGACCAGCTCGTCGAGCAGGTCCAGCCCCGCGGTGGGCGCGCGCGGGGCGCCGTCGGGGCCGGACCGGTCCACCGCGTCGCCCTTGAGGATCTCCAACACCGAGCGCAGTTCGCCCAGCGCCTCGCGGCTGGCGTACTTGACCGCGGTCAGCGCCTCGCGTGCCTGCTCCGGGGACGAGTCCATCAACTCCAGGCCCACCGACGCCTGCACGTTCATCAGCGAGATGTGGTGGGCCAGCACGTCGTGCAACTCACGGGCGATCCGCAGCCGTTCGTCACCCGCCCGGCGGCGCTCGGCCTCGGCCAACCCGAGCGACTGCACCCGGGCCCGCTGTTCCTCGGCGGCGAGGTAGGCGCGGCGCAGTCGTACCACCTCGCCGATGCCCGCGAGCACCAGCATCCACGCGGCGATACCCAGCGCGACGCCCGCGGCGGGTATCGACTCGGCGGTCACCAGCGGGGAGATCCACACGAAGCTCGTGTAGCCCACCGCGAGCACCACATACGCCAACAGGCGCAGCCCGGCGGCGAAGGCGCTCCACAGCGCGATGATCATCGCGAGGAAGAGCGGGCCGCGCGGATAGTCGAGCATCGTGTAGAGCAGCCCCGCGCCGACCGCCACCAGGAGTACCGCAGCCGGATACCGCCGGCGCACGATCAGCGCCAGCGGACCGAGCGCGACCAACAGCACGCCCCACACGTCCAGGCCCCGGGGAGCGTCCGACTGGTGTCGGGCCGCGAACACCATCGCGACCACCTGGACCGCACAAACCAGCAGCGCGAGCGCGACGTCGCGCACCGCGTGGGGGATCGGGCGCAGGGCGTGTGCGAGCCAGCGCGCTCCGGGACCGGAGGCGCGCAGCCACGGCGGCCCGGGGCGGGAGCCCGGGTGCCGGGGCGAGAGGTTCGAGGGGCTCGTCATGTGATCAACGGTAGGGGGAGCCGGGGCCGTCGCGCGTCGGCTGGGCGTGGGCTTGTCGGATGCTCCCGAGGGAGCAGATCGCGCCCCGTCGACTGCTTCCCAGGGAGCAGGAAAGCACCGGTCGACCCGCCCTTCGACCTGCCGGCGCAGCAGGCCCGGTGCATCCCCCGGCCGGACGCCGGCCGACCCGCGAAACGGCAGAGTCGAACCCGTCGACGAGGCCGCGAATCCCACCGGATCCCACCCTCGCCGACACTGCCCGGGCCTACCCGCCCGACTGCGCGTCCCCAACCGTCAGCATGCCAGGAGGCACACCGTGAACGCGTCCCCGACCACCGGGACCAGGCGCTACTCGAAGTCCGTCCGTCGAGGCGTCAACTCCGCGCACGTCGTCTTCGCCGTCGGGCTCCTGGGCATCGAGTGGGTGATGCTGGCGATCGCGGTCGTGGGCCGTACGACCGACGACCGCGCCCTGCAACACAGCGCCTATCGGCTCATGCGCGTCTTCGTCTTCACCGGCGGCATACCGTTCGCCGTGCTCGCGCTGGTCACCGGCGTGCTGTTGTGCCTGAACACGCCGTGGGGCCTGTGGCGATACCTGTGGATCAAGGTCAAGATCGTGCTGCTCATCGCGGTGATCGTGGCCGGAGCGGGCGTGATCAGCCAGTTCGCGCACCGGATGATCGCGCACAGCGCCCCCGACGGAAACTCGGACGCGCTGCCGCCGCTGCAGACCTGGCACATCGTCCTGGTGGTCTTCCAGGTGGTCGCGCTGATCGTCGCCACGGCGTTGTCCGTCTTCAAGCCGTCCGGCGATCGATCCCGCGGCCGGTCCGCCCCGCGTCGACGCCCCGGCGATGCCGAGGACGCGACCGCCGCCGCGGACCGATCCGGCCCGGCCTCCGCCTCCGTCCCCACCCGCCGGCGCGTGGGCGCCGGTTGATCCGCGCCGTGCGCCACCCGTTCCTTCCCGTCCACCCGCAACTCCTCGCGAGGATCGTCATGACCACGAACATCGACCCCACCGTCCCCGACGCGGCCCGCGCCGTGCGCGTGTCCCGCGTACACGGCGAGGGGGACACCACCGTGCGTGCCCTGGACGACGTCACCATCGGCTTCCCCCGCGGCAGATTCACCGCCGTGATGGGTCCCTCGGGATCCGGGAAGTCCACGCTGCTGCACTGCCTGGCCGGCCTCGACGCCGTCACCGACGGCGCGGTCTACCTGGGCGACACCGAACTCGGCTCGTTGAGCGACCGACAGCTCACCCGGCTGCGCCGGGACCGGATCGGCTTCGTCTTCCAGGCGTTCAACCTGCTGCCGACCATGACCGCGCTGGAGAACATCGTGCTCCCCGCGTCGCTCGCCGGGCGCGGGTCCGACCCGGCCTGGCTGGATCGGGTGGTGGCCGCGGTCGGATTGGAGCAGCGGTTGCAGCACCGGCCCGGCGAGCTGTCGGGTGGCCAGCAGCAGCGCGTCGCGGTGGCCCGGGCGCTGGTCGGCCGGCCGGAGATCGTGATGGCGGACGAGCCGACCGGCAACCTCGACTCGCGGGCCGGCGCCGAGGTGCTGGCGCTGCTGCGCAACGCCGTGGACGAACTCGGGCAGACCGTGCTGATGGTCACCCACGATCCGGTCGCGGCGGGTTATGCGGACGCCGTGGTGTTCCTGGCCGACGGTCGCATAGCGGACCACATGGAGGCGCCGACGCCGGACCGGGTGCTGGACCGGATGAAGGCGTTCGATCGAGTCGCCGCCGGTGTCGGCATCCGAGGGGAGTGACGTCCGATGCTGATCCGTCTCTCGCTCGCCAACCTGTGGGCCCGCAAACGCCGGCTCGTGGGACTGTCCCTCGCGGTACTGCTCGGCACCGCGTTCCTCTCCGGCGCGCTCGTGCTCGCCGACACCATGAGCTCGTCCATCGGCGGACTGATCCGCGACAGCGGCGCCGGTACCGACGTGGTGGTGCGCAACGCGACCGCGGTCACCGATCGGCCCGGCAGCCAGCGCGCCGGCATCGACGCGGCGCTGGTGGACCGGGTCCGGGCGGTGCCGGGCGTTGCCGCCGCCGAGCCGGTCATCCAGGGCTACGGCCAGGTGGTCGGCAAGGACGGCAAGGCGCTCACCGGCAATGGTCCCCGGACGGCGGGCAATTGGGTGCCGGACCCGGCCCTGACGCCCTATCGGCTGGCCACCGGTCGCGCCCCCGCCAAGCCCGACGAGGTGGTGATCGACCGGGCCACGGCCAAGCAGGGACACCTCGCTCCCGGCGACCGGGTCACCGTGCTGACCCCGGGGCCGATCCCGGTCACGATCGTCGGGATCGCCACGTTCGGCGACGAGGACGCCTTCGGCGGCGGCTCGTACACCGCCTTCGACCTCGAGGGCGCGCGGCAGCACGTGCAGCGCGATCCGGGCAAGGTCGGCACGATCGCCGTGCGGGCCGTAGCCGGCACCGACCAGAAGGAGTTGGCCGCGCGGATCCAGCGGGCGCTGCCCGCCGACACCCAGGCACTGCCCGGCAAGGCGGCCACGGGGGAGGCGGTCGACGCCGTCGAGGACGGCTTCCTGAAGGTCTTCCGCACCTTCCTGACCGTGTTCGCGGCGATCGCGCTGGTGGTCGCGGCCTTCTCGATCAACCACACCTTCTCCGTGGTGGCCGCGCAGCGCACCCGCGAGGTCGCGCTGATGCGGGCGTTGGGCGCGAGTCGTGGGCAGGTGTTGCGGCAGGCGCTGATCGAGGCGTTGCTGATCGGTGTGGCGGCGTCCGCCGCCGGGCTGGCCGCCGGGCTCGGACTGGCCGCCGGGCTGAAGGAGTTGTTCGCCTCGATCGGCTTCACGCTGCCCGCTCGGGGGCTGGTGTTCAAGGCGGCCACGGCGCTGACCGTATTGCCGGTGGGCATCCTGGTGACGGCGTTCGCGGCGCTGGTGCCGGCCGTGCGCGGGTCGCGGGTGGCGCCGGTGACGGCGCTGCGCGGTGCGGGAGCCGAGCAGGCGAGGTTGCCGCGGCGTCGGCTCGTCGCGGGACTGGCGCTGCTCGCGGCCGGGCTCGGGATGGGCATTGTCGGCGGTGGCATGGCGGGCCTGGCCGTCGCGGCGCCGGCGGTGCTCGCGGGGGTCCTGCTGGTCGCCCCGGCGGGCATCCGGGCCGCGGGTGGACCGTTGACCGCTCTGCTGCCGCGACTGCGCGGTGCGCCCGGTGCGTTGGCGCGGGGCAACCTGCTGCGCAGTCCGCGTCGGACCGCCGGTGCGGCGACGGCGATGTTGCTCGGGATCGCGATCGTGACGGTGTTCGCGGTGTTCGCGGCCTCGCTCAAGGAGGGCTCCGGGGCGGAGACCCGCAAGGTGGTCGCCGGGCAATTGGTGATCGGCGGCTCCTCGCCCGCCGGCTGGGCCGGTGGCGGACACAGCCCCGAACTCACGCGCCGGACGGCGCAGATACCGGGCGTCGAGGTGGTGAGCGGACTGCGCAACGCGACCTCGCTCGTGGACGGGCACAGCCGACAGATGCTCGCCGTCGACTCGGCCCGGCTGGACCGGCTGTTCAACCTCGACGTGACCGGCGGGCGGGTGACGGCACTGGGGCCAGCCGGGATGGCCGTGTCGAAGAGCGCCGCGAAGGATCGCGGCTGGGTGCTCGGTTCGACGACCGAGGTCACCTTCCCCGACGGCGCCCGGCAGCGCTTCACGGTGACGGGCCTGTACGACCGCACGGCGATCGTCGGCGACTATCTGATCGATCGCACCGCGTGGGAGTCGCACGCGGACGCGGCCCTGGACGCGGCGACGGTGCTGCGGCTGGCGCCGGGTGTGGCCACGGGGACGGTCAAGGCCGAGGTCCAGCGGATCGCCAAGGACTACGGCGCGCCCCCGGTGCGGGATCGGGAGGGGTTCGTGGCGGCGCGGGCGGAGATGTTGCAGACGCTGGTCGCGGTGGTCTACGTGCTCCTGGCGCTGGCGCTGCTGATCGCGCTGGGCGGGATCGCCAACACACTGTCCCTGGCGGCCCACGAACGCACCCGTGAACTGGGCCTGTTGCGGGCGATCGGGGCGGCCCGGGCCCAGGTGCGGTCGGCGCTGCGCTGGGAGTCGACGCTCGTGGCGGTGATCGGAGCCGCGGCCGGGCTCGTGGTCGGGCTGTTCCTGGGGTGGGTGGCGATTCGCGCGATCGGCGGCGCGAACACGGGGGCGGCGCTGCCGTTCGCGGTGCCGTCGGTGCAGTTGGCCGTGCTGGTCGTGGTGGGCGCGGTCGGCGGGTTGGCGGCCGGGGCGCGCCCCGCCGCGCGCGCTGCGCGGCTGCCGGTGCTTCGCTCGATCTCCGCCGAGTAGACCTTGGCCGCAACCGCCGGCCGGGCTGACACGCCTCGGCCGGCGGTTGGCTTTTTGCTCGCCTTTGGCCTCAAGCGCCGGCCGGGCTGATATGCCTCGGCCGGTGGGTGGCCCTCGGTCTCATGCGCGCTCGGGGCTGGGATGCCTTGGTCGGCGGGTGGGCCTTGTTCAGGCTCGGTTTCATGGGCGCGCGGGGCTGGGATGTGTTGGCCGGCGGTTGGGTTGTTGTTTGGCTTTGGCCTCAAGCGCCGGCCGGGCTGATATGCCTCGGCCGGTGGGTGGCCCTCGGTCTCATGCGCGCGCGGGGCTGGTATGCCTTGGTCGGCGGGTGGGCCTTGTTCAGGCTCGGTTTCATGGGCGCGCGGGGCTGGGATGTGTTGGCTGGCGGTTGGGTTGTTGGTTGGCTTTGGCCTCGGGCGGTGGTCGGGCTGGGATGCTTCCGCCGGCGGGTGGGTTTTGTTCGACTGCATGACGTGCGGGCCGTTGCGGGGACCACTCGTGCGCCTTCAGTAGCTGCCACACGCTCGACGGCGAGGCATACGAGGTGCGCAAGTGTCCAGGTTTGTTCAGTGAAAGCCGCGGTCGCCGGACCGGCCGTCCACCCGCACGCGATGCCGCAGCGGCACCGACGCGGCGACACACCCGACCTGCGTGCCACCTCCGCGAGCCGGCCGGTCGCCCGCAACCGTTGAGGTGGGGTTCTTGGTTGGTGCTTGGGTGGGGGCCGGTCAGGCCGCGCGTTCGGGGGTGGCGGTGAAGGCTCTCCATAGGGAGGCGTAGGGGCCGGACCTGGTGAGGAGTTCGGTGTGGGTGCCGAGTTCGACCAGGCGGCCGCGGTCGATTACCGCGATGCGGTCGGCTCGGGCGGCGGTGGTGAGGCGGTGGGCCACGACCAGCGTGGTGCGGCGGCCGGTGAGGGCTTCCGTGGCTCGGGTGACCGCGGCCTCCGTGGCCAGGTCGAGGGCGGCGGTGGCCTCGTCGAGCAGGAGGATGTCCGGGTCGACCAGGTAGGCCCGGGCGAGCGCGATCAACTGGCGTTGCCCGGCCGACAGGTTGCGCCCGCGTTCGCCGACGTCGTGGAGGTAACCCCCGGGCAGGTCGGCGATCGCCGCGTGTGCGCCGACCGCGCGGGCCGCCGCCTCGACCTCGGCGTCGCCGGCGTCCGGGCGGCCGTACGCGATGGCGTCCCGGACGCTGCCCGGGGCCAGATACGCCTCCTGCGGAACGATGCCGAGCCGGTGCCGGTAGGCCGCGAGGTCGTAGTCGCGAACGTCGACCCCGTCCACCGTCACCGCGCCCGAGGTCACGTCGTAGAACCGGGCCACCAGCTTGACCAGCGTCGACTTGCCCGCCCCCGTCTGCCCGACCAGCGCGAGCGTCTCACCCGGTTCGATCCGCAGCGTCACCCCCGACAACACCTCGGGCGACCCCGCCGCCACCACCCCCGCCTCCGCGAACGCGGGCGCGTTGTACGCGAAGTGCACGTTCTCGAAGGCGATCGCGCCCTTGAGCCCGCCGACCGGCACCGGCACCGCGGTGGCCGGCGGCGGCGTCGTGGTGGGCGTACGCAGCAGATCGCGGATCCGGCGCAGCCCCACCGCCGCCTGCTGATACCCGTCGAACACCTGCGAGAGCTGCTGGATCGGCGAGAAGAACATGTCGATGTAGAGCAGGTACGCGATCAACGCACCGGCCGACAACGTCCCGCCGCCCACCCGATGCGCCCCGACGATCAGCGCGAGCGCCGCCGCGAGGCTGGACAGGAACTGCCCGAACGGGAAGTACAGCGCGATGTAGCGCTGCGCCCGAAGCCGGGACGCGCGGTAGTCGTCGCTGCGCTCGGCGAACCGCTCCGAGTTGCGCCCCTCGCGCCGAAACGCCTGCGACACGCGCAACCCCGCGACGTTCTCCTGGAGATCGGCGTTGACCACGCTGACCTTCTCGCGCGCCTCCGTGTACGCCTTCGACGACCGCGACCGGAACACCACCGTCGCCGCGATCAACACCGGCAACACGCTCATCACGATCAGCCCGAGCTCCCAGTCGAGCACGAGCAGCGCGACCATGATCCCGAAGAAGGTCAGCACACTGACCACCGCGCTGATCAGCCCGGTCTGCAAGAACGTGGACAGCGCGTCCACGTCGGTGGTCATCCGGGTCATGATCCGTCCGGACAACTCGCGTTCGTAGTAGTCCAGGCCGAGCCGTTGCAGATGCGCGAACGTCTTCACCCGCAGCGTGTACAACAGCCGCTCACCGGTGCGCCCCGCGACCATCGCCTGGCCGACGTTGACGAACCAGTCCGCCATCACGATCACGACGGCGATCAGCGACACCTTCATGATCGCACCGGTGGCCCCGTCGTCGATGCCCCGGTCGATCCCGTCCCGGATCAGCGCGGGCAATGCGAGCTGGGCTCCGGTGTCCAGGATCACCAAAACGAACCCGAGCAGCAGCGCCCAGCGGAACGGCCGCAGCAGCGACCGCAGATCGAACGCCGTGTCCGAGCGCCGCGCCGCCACGTCGTCCACGTCGGGCGTATCCGTCGCCGGGGGCAACTTCTCCACCTGCGCCAGCAGTTCGGGCGTGGCCTGGAGCATCGCCGCCCAACTCCCCGGACCACCACCGGTCTGGGTACGGGCCGTCGCGCTCGCACTCCGCGCCGGCTGATCGGACGACGCCGTCGCGCGATCCCACAACCCGGGTGTCACCCCGTTCGTGCCGCCCGAGGCCGCCCCCGCCTCGGCGAGCGCCGACGGAAGACGCGCGTCCACCCCCTCGGCGTCGTCGCCCGGACCGGACAGCAACAGGCCATACAGCGGACACCGCGCGGTCAGTTCGTCGTGCGTGCCCACGTCCACCAGCCGGCCCCGGTCCAACACCGCGATCCGGTCGGCCAGTTCCAGCGTCGAGCGGCGGTGCGCGACCAGGATCGTGGTCCGTCCCGCCATCACCCGGTGCAGCGTGGCGTGGATCTCCGCCTCGACCTTGGGGTCCACCGCCGAGGTGGCGTCGTCGAGCAGCAGGATGCGCGGATCGGTGAGCAACGCCCGGGCCAGCGCCACCCGTTGCCGCTGCCCGCCGGACAGGGTCAGGCCCTGCTCGCCGACCACCGTGTCGTAGCCGTCGGGCAGTTCGCGGATGAACTCGTCCGCCTCGGCCGCCCGCGCCGCCGCGAGCACCTGCTCGTCGGTCGCGTCCGGCCGGCCGTAGGCGATGTTGGCGCGCACCGAGTCGGAGAACAGGAAGCTGTCCTCCATCACCAGCCCGATCGCCGCGCGCAGCGAGTCGAAGGTCAGGTCCCGCACGTCGCGCCCGTCCACCCGGATCGCGCCCGACTGCACGTCGTAGAACCGGGGGAGCAGCATCGACACGGTGGACTTGCCCGATCCGGACGTGCCCACAAGCGCCAAGGTCTCACCCGGCTCCACTCGCAACGACAGCCCGTCCAGCACCGGCCGCGAGGCGACGTAGCCGAACCGCACATCCGCCAACTCGACCGAGGCGGCGACCGCCGGCAGCACCTCGGCGTCCGGCTTCTCGGTCACGATCGGCTGCGAGTCGATCACCTCGAAGATGCGCTCCACGCTGGCCCGCGCCTGCTGGCCGAAGGTCAGCAGACCGGACAACATCCGCACCGGGCCGACCAACTGGCCCAGGTAGGCGGAGAAGGCGAGGAACGTACCGAGGGTGATCTCGCCGCGTACCGCCAACCACCCGCCGAGCGCGAGCACGCCGACCTGACCGAGTGCGGGGATCGCGGACAACGTCGGGGTGTACCGGCTGTTCAACCGCACCGAGCGCAACCGGGACGCGAACAGCGTGCGCCCGGCCGTCTCCAGCCGGGCCAACTCCTGCTCCTCCTGCCCGAACCCCTTGACCACCCGCACCCCGGTGACCGCGCTCTCCACCACCCCGGCCAGCGCGGCGGCGTCCTGCTGGGCCTGCCACGTCGCCGGGAACAGTCGCCTCCTGGACAGGTAGGCCACCGCGAACAACCCCGGACCCACCGCGAGCGAGACCACCGTGAGCAGCGGGGACAGCCAGAACATCACGCCGAGCGAGATGACGAACAGCAGTACGTTGCCGGTCATCATCGGGACCATCGCCATGAAGCCCTGGACCATGGTCACGTCGGAGATGCCCCGACTGACGATCTGCCCGGTCTGCAACTCGTCCTGCCGGGCGCCGTCCAGGCGGGAGAGCGCGCCGAAGATCCGGGTGCGCAGGTCGTACTGCACGTCGAGGGACAACTTGCCGCCGACATAGCGCCGGGCGTAGGCGCACCCGAAGGTCACCAGGGCCGCGCCCACGAGCAGGATCGACAGCGGCACCAGGTTGCCCAACTCGCCGGCGACCGCGTCGTCGACCACCCGGCGCTGGACGAGCGGTACGAGCGCGGTCACGGCCATCCCCACCAGGGAGGCGCCGAACGCGATCAGCACGCTGCTCCGATACCGCCACGAGGCCGCCATGAGTCGGCGGAGCCAGCCGTGTTCGGGTCGGCCTGGCGCGGGTCCGGTTGTCATAGCCAACCATTCTAATTGTTAACCCAGAAAACGATGTTCGGACAAGCACGCCGAGCCCTGGACCCCATACCCACCGGGCCATCATGGGCCGCGCCCCGGCGCGCCGGGGCGGACCTTCGCCCACCGCCGCCTACCGGATCGAGGGCGCGGTCGACGAGGACGGCCGAGGCCCCTCGGTCTGGGACACCTTCTGCGCCGAAAACCCGGCCGGATACGCGACGGCCACACCGGCGCGGTG
The DNA here is from genome assembly GCF_051903075.1 of Embleya australiensis. Lineage (NCBI taxonomy): Bacteria > Bacillati > Actinomycetota > Actinomycetes > Kitasatosporales > Streptomycetaceae > Embleya > Embleya australiensis. The sequence continues at coordinate 626,098 of NZ_CP182422.1, read as the reverse complement.
GCCTGCGACCACTACGACCGCTGGGCCGAGGACGTCGACCTGATGGCCGGCCTCGGCGTGGACGCCTACCGCTTCTCCATCGCCTGGCCCCGTGTACAACCCGACGGCCGGGGGCCGGCCCAACCCGGCGGGCCTGGACTTCTACGACCGCCTCGTCGACGCGCTGATCGCCTGCGGCATCACACCTACCCCCACACTGTTCCACTGGGACCTGCCGCAGGCCTGGAGGACGACGGCGGCCGGCTCGCCCGGGACACCGCCGCCCGATTCGCCGACTACGCCGGGCACGTGGCGGACCGCCTCGGCGACCGGGTGCGCACCTGGATCACCCTCAACGAGCCCTTCATCCACATGGCCTGGGGCTACGCGCTGGGCGTGCACGCACCCGGTCACGCGCTGCTCCTGGACGCGCTGCCCGCCGCGCACCACCACCGCCGCGGCCGCCTACGACACCCTGCACAGCCGGCTGTTCACCGATCCGCTGCTGCTCGGCCGCTACCCGGACCTGGCCGCCTACGGTCACGACCGCGACGCGCTGCCGCCGATCTGGATCACCGAGAACGGGTGCTCGACCGCGGAGGGCCGGGACGATCCGGAACGCATCGCGTTCCTCGACGGCCATATCGCCGCGGTCGCCGCGGCGGCCAAAGCGGGAATCGACGTGCGCGGCTATTACGTGTGGTCCCTGCTCGACAACTTCGAATGGGCCGAGGGCTATCACCAGCGCTTCGGCCTGATCCATGTCGACTTCGCGACCGGGACCCGCACACCGAGGGCGTCGTATCACTGGCTGCGCGAGCGCATCGGCGTCGGGCGGCCCGGATAACGCCCGGCACGGAACATGGACACGTGTGGGAGCGCGCAGGCGCGCAATCCTCACCCTTCCGAGTGAAATTGCGTGTCCTGACCCCTGGGCCAACCGATGACGTCACCCGGGAGGGCGAACGGCGTCTTTTTCTTTGCCGACAAAACCTTAGAGTTGCCGCGCCGCCATGAAATCCCCGGGCGGTGCGGCGGAGCCGTGCCCGGAATTCCCCGGTGCGGCGGGACGCCGATTCGATTACCCCGACGTCCCCGGTGAAGGGCAATTCCATGGTCAAGCAGGGATTTCGCAAGGCGGCAGTGATCGTGACCGCGGTCATCTTCGGCTCGATGGCCTCGCTCTACATTCCGGCGGCACGCGCCGCGCAGACGCCCCGAGAGCCGCTGACGCCGGACAGCTTCCTGCCCGCGCAACTGCTGTTGCCCTTCCAGAGCGCGGTCTTCAACACCCAGGGCGCGGTGCTCTTCGGCTGATCCGCGCCGGGTGGCGGGGGAGCGCGATCCGGTGTACGGGCCGATGCGGGCGGCCCAAGCACCGGAGCGGGCGGGCGTACGGGCCCATGGCCGGCGGCGTGTGGACCGGCGTGGCGATGTACGGGCCGATGCCGGCGGCGTGTGGGCCGGCGTGGCGGTGTACGGGCCGGGTGACAGCAGCGGTGTACGGGCCGACACGGGCGGTGTACGGATGACACCGGCGGCGCCGTACGAACCCATGCCGGCGGCGCTGTGCGGGCCCATGCCGGCCGGACCGGCCACGCCCGGTGGGCGATCCCGGAGGTGGGGAGGTTGCGGCGGTGCGGGCCGCAGCCTCCCCCTCCACCCCGGGATCGCCCCTCGGCGGTCGGCTACTTGAGCTGACCGGCGATCGCGGCCAGGCCCTCGGCGGCGTACTTCTCGTCCAAGTCGCCGGCGGGGGCACCGGCCACCCCGATGCCCACGATCGGGGCGCCGTCCACCGCCACCGGCACCGCGCCGGCCAGGAACAGCGTGCCGGGGATGTCCCGGAGCGAGGCACCCGGCGCGGTCACCCGCTGGGCCAGGGCCGAGGTCGGCGCGTTCCAGGACACGGCGGTGTACGCCTTGCGCCGGGCCGACTCCTCCGACTGCGGGCCCGCGCCGTCGCCCTTGAGCACCACACGCGTCGAGCCGTCGCGGGCCACCACGACCACGGTGACCTTCTGGCCGTCCTTCTCGGCGGCGTCGAGCGCGGCCTGCGCGGCCTTGCTCGCGGCGTCCACGCCCAGCGTCTTGACCTGCACCACGGCCGGCGCCGGACGCGCGTCGTGCCGGGCCTCGGTCGCGCTCGGCACCTGCGCCGCCGCGACACCGGCGGTGACCGCGCCGACCGCCGCCAGTGAGAAGACCCCGGTCAGCACCCGACCACGCGTGGAAAAGTTGCTCATCGCCCTACCTCTTTCGTCTCCCGCGACCGTTCCGCGTCGTCTCCGACCGGTGATCGCCGGGTGGTTTTCCCGATGCCTCCACCCTCCCGGCCGTGCGCCCGCCCGCCATCGGCAAAGCCGCCGGTCCCGGCACGCCGGTCGGGCGGTGCGAAGATCAACCGATCGGCCGATCCGCGCCCGGGCGAGCCGGCCCACGGTGGAGACGACCGTCGATCCGCGCGCGTCGCGCGTGATCGAGCCGACCGGGACAGGGAACAGGTACGTCGTGCCCCGACAGCGAACACAACCGTGGCCGGTCCGGCACGCGGGGCTGGTGATCCACGCGGGATTCCTGCTGCTGCTCGCCGCGTCGCTGGGCCGCTACACGGTCCGGCACGGCACCGACGGCCGGGCCCCGTGGGTGTTCGCGCTGGCCGCGCTGCTCGCCGCGCTCTACCTGGCCGGCCTGGCGCTGCCGCCGGAGCGTTCGCCCGCCCGGCTGGCCTGGCTGGCGGCGGTGCTCGCCGCGTGGCTGGCACTGGTCACCGCCGCGCCCAGCTTCGCGTGGTGCGCGGTGCCGCTGCTGTACACGGGCCTGCGGGTGTTGCCGACCCGCGCGGCGATCGGCACGGTGGTCCTGCTGACGACGGCCGTGGTGATCGCCCAGTATCGGCTCGCCGACACGATCGACCCCAGCCTGTTCCTCGGCCCGCCCGCGGTCGCCGCGATCGCCACGGCCGTGTTCACCCGCATGCGCAGCGACCAGGAACGGCTGCGCGACACCGCCGCCGAACTGGCCGTCAGCGAGCGCCGGGCGGGCACGCTGGCCGAGCGCGAGCGGTTGTCCCGGGAGATCCACGACACCATCGCCCAGGGCACCTCCAGCCTGCGCATGTTGCTCCAGGCCGCCGACCGCGCCTGGGACACCGACCCGGCGGCGGCCCGCGCGCACGTACGCCGGGCCGAGCAGGTGGCGGCGCTCGGCGTCGAGGAGACCCGCCGCTTCGTCCGGGACCTGGCACCCGTCGAACTGGCCGACGCACCCGGCCTCGCGGGCGGCCTGGCCCGGGTCGTCGACCGCTTCCGCGCCGACGACGGGCCCGACGTCGCGCTCGCCGTGGACGGACGCCCCCGCCCGCTGCCCGCGCCGGTCGAGGCCGCGCTCACCCGGACCGCCCAGGGCGCGCTGGCCAACGTACGCGAACACGCCCGGGCCCGGGCCGTGTACGTGACCCTCACCTACCTGCCGGACCGGGTCGCCCTGGACATCCGCGACGACGGCGTCGGCTTCGACCCGACCCTGCCCCGCACCGGCGACCTGCGCGGCTACGGCCTCCCGTCGCTGCGCCGCCGGCTGGCCGAGGTCGGCGGCGAACTCACCGTCGAAAGCGCTCCCGACGAGGGCACCGCCCTGGCCGCCACCGTCCCCGACGCCGCGGCCCGCACGACCCACACCTCGCCCCCGCTCGCCGATCCCGACCCCGGAGCCGCCCCGTGACGCCGATCCGTCTCGTCGTCTGTGACGACCACGCCGTGGTGCGGGCCGGGCTGCTCGCCCTGTTCGCCGGTGAGGACGGGATCGAGGTGATCGGGGAGGCGGCCGACGGCGAGGAGGCGGTCCGGCTCGCCGCCGCGCTGCGCCCCGACGTGGTGCTGATGGACCTGCAACTGGTCGGCGGGATCGACGGCGTCGAGGCCACCGGGCGACTGCTCGCGCTGCCCGAGCCGCCGCACGTCCTGGTGTTGACCATGTACGACACCGACGCGGACGTCTCGCGCGCGATCGAGGCGGGTGCGGCCGGCTACCTGCTCAAGGCGGGCAGCCCGGAGGACCTGTTCCGGGCGGTGCGCGATGCCGCCGCGGGCCGCACCGTACTGGCCCCGGAGGTGGCCGCCCGCCTGTTCAGCCGGATGCGCAAGCCGGACAACACGCTCACCGCCCGCGAGGTGGAGATCCTGCAACTGCTCGCGCGCGGCGTCGGCAACGCGGAGATCGCCCGCCGGTTGTTCATCTCCCAGGCCACGGTGAAGACCCACCTGGGCCACATCTACGCGAAGCTCGGCGTGGACACCCGTACCGCCGCGGTCAGCGTCGCCACCGAGAGGCGGCTGATCCGGCTGACCTGACGGCCCGTCACCCGGGGTCTCGACGGCCTTGCCAAGGCAACCCCCACACTCCATAGTGCTAAACACAGTCAAGCATCTAGTGTGCGGAGTGTGCCATGCCTTTCGGACCCGACACCACCACCGACGAGGTCCTGGCCGGCCTCGACCCGAGCGGTCGCACCGTGTTGATCACCGGCGGTACCTCCGGTCTGGGCCGGGAGAGCGCGCGGGTGCTCGCGGCGGCCGGGGCGCGCGTGGTGGTGACCGCACGCGACGCGGACAAGGGCCGGGCGGCGCTCGCCGAACTGCCCGACGGCGTCGAGTACGCGGTGCTCGACCTGACCTCGCTCGCCTCGATCCGCGCGGGCGCCGCACAGGTGCGCGAGCGGTTTCCCCGCGTGGACGTGCTGATCAACAACGCGGGTGTGATGGCCACCCCGTTCGAGCGCACCGCCGACGGCTTCGAGCTGCAGTTCGGCACGAATCACCTGGGCCACTTCCTGTGGACCAACCTGCTCGCGCCGACCCTGGGCGCGGGCGCGCGCGTGGTCAACCTCAGCTCCGCCGGACACCTCGCCTCCGACGTGCGCTGGGCCGACCCGAACTACGAGAGCGCGCCGCAGGAGTACCACCCCTGGACGGCGTACGGCGCGTCCAAGACGGCGAACATCCTGTTCACCGTCGAACTGGACCGCCGGCTGCGCGAGCGCGGCGTGCGCTGCTACGCGGTGCACCCGGGCATGGTCGCGACCAACCTCGGCCGATACCTGACCCCCACCGCCGGGCGTGAGTTGCACAAGAAGGTCACCGCCGCCAAGATGCCGCCGCTCAAGCGAGTGGAGAGCGGTGCCGCGACCCAGGTGTGGGCGGCGACCGCGCCCGAACTCGCCGACGTCGGCGGGGTGTACCTCGCCGACTGCGCGATCAGCGCCGAACACGCGCCGTGGGCGCTCGACGTCGCCGCCGCGGCGCGGTTGTGGACGCTCTCCGAGGCGCTGGTCGGCCAGGACTTCCCCGGGTGAGGGTCTACACCGGGATGGACCCCCGGCTGCCGCTGCGCGAGGTCCCGGCCTACGCGCGGCGCGTCGAGGCGGCCGGCTTCGACGGGCTGGGCGTCGCCGAGACCGTGCACGACGCGTTCGCCGTGGCGCTGCTCGCACTGGAGCACACCGAGCGGATCGTGGTACGGACCTCGGTGGCACTGGCCTTCGTGCGCTCGCCGCTGCTGAGCGCGTACGGCGCGTGGGATCTGGCCCGGTTCTCCGGTGGACGGTTCGAACTGGGCCTGGGCAGTCAGGTCCGGCAGAACATCGAGGACCGGTACGGGATGCCGTGGTCGGCGCCGGTGGAGCGGATGCGGGACTACCTGGGCGCGGTCCGGGCCGCGTTCGAGGCGTTCCGGACCGGGGAGCCGCCCGTCCACCACGGCCCGCACCACCGACTCACCCGGATGCAGCCCTACTTCAACCCCGGCCCGGACCCGGACACCGCGCCGCCGAGGATCCTGCTCGGCGGCGTCGGCCGGGGGATGTGCGCGCTGGCCGGCGAACTCGCCGACGGGCTGGTCACCCACCCCACCAACTCGAATCCGCGCTACCTGCGGACGCTCGCCCGCCCGGCCGTGGCCGAGGGGCGCGCCCGCGCGTCGGCCACGCGCCGGTTCGAACTCGTCGCGGGCACGCAGCTGATCGCCGGTCCGGATCGGGCCGCGCTCGACGCGGAGCGCGAGCGGCAGCGGCGGCTGTTCGCGTTCCTGTACTCCACGCCCGCTTATCGCGGCACGCTCGACCTGTACGGCTGGGGCGAACTCCAGGACCGACTGGGGGCGATGATCCGCCGCGACGCGTGGGCGGAGACGGGTCGGCTGGTCACCGACGAGGTGCTGGACACGCTCGTCCCGATGGCGACCTACGAGGAGTTGCCGGACCTGATCACCGCGCGCTGGGCCGGTCTGGCGGACGCGGTCACCGTGCCGCTGCCGGGTGATCCGGCGCACGACGGGCGGATCCGGGACGTGGTGCGCGCGCTGCGCCGGGTGTGAAACGGCGGTCCGGGTGCGGCGGTTCGCCGGGCCGCCCGGGCGCGCGGAACGGGGGCGACGGACCCGCGAGCGGGGGGAATGCCCGCGGGCCCGCCTTCCTCGGCGGCGCACTGGGGGGAGGTGCACGCCGCCGGCCACCCCGCCGGTACCGTCCCGGGCCCGGCGGGAGCTTGAGGCCACGATGCCCGGTCGACGGCCCTTCGCGCCGGAGGATCGCCAATTCCGGTCCGCAGCAATCCGCAAACCCGGTCCACCTGACGAGGATTGGACCTTTTTAGGCGGTCCGATCATGCGCAGAATGGGGAGTGGCCCGTCGTTCCGCGAGCCGATTTGATCGTGTCGTCGGGAGTGTTCCGTGAACGCGTACGTCGCCTGGTTCCTCGTCCTGTTCTCGGCGGCGATCGCCCTGCTCGGACCCCGCTACGGCGTCGACTCGCGCGACGGTGTCGACTGGTCCGCGCCCGGAGGACGCCGCCGACCGTGAGCGCCGACCGTGAGCGGGGCTTCGCGGACGAGATATCTGACGGATAGTCAGATTTGCCGGGTCGCACCCGTACAGGCGGCCTACAACGGCGAATTCCATCGGGTGATCTTCCGGCGGGGGGCACTCCCGGTCCTTCCCGGCGACCGCTAGCATCCGCGCTGAGGAGCTGCCGGAAAGCCGAGCGCGCGGAATCCGCCGAACCCGGGAAAGCGGGGGTCGGGGTGGGCCGTCCGGTGCCGTCCGGTATCGAGAGCCGCAGCCCACCCGGGGGTCCATCTCCATGCACAGCGTCATTCGCCGTCGTCGCCCGCGCCCTCGGTCCCTCGGCACGGGACTGCTCGCGGCGGCGATCGTGCTCGCCGCACTCGCCCCGCCGGCCGCCGCCGGGGCGCCGGCCGGCATCCGCTCCCGACCCGCCGCCCCGACCGAGCCGGGCGGCAACACGCAGGTGCAGACCCCGGTCACCGGGGCCGGCGACCATCGGGTCACCGTCCCGGCCGGCGCGACCGCGATGACCGCCACCGTGTACGGCCGGGCGGTCGGCGGCACCCAGGGCACATCGGTGGCCGGCTCCGCCGCGGTGTCCGCAGGCGGTCCGCTCCGGGCCGGCGCGACGCTGGTGGTCCGGATCGCCGACGGTGCCACGACGCTGTTCTCGGCCTCGGCCCCGATGCCCTGGCTGCACGCCCCCGCGGCGGGCGCCGGTGTGCCGTACGCCGATCCGCTCGTCTTCCCCGGCGCGCAGACGTCCGCGACCGGCGGCGCCGGCGACGGGCACGCGCTGCTGTCCTTCACCGTGCCCGCCGCGCAGGTGGGCGACGTGCTGCCGGCCATCGACTTCGGCGCCTCGCCCGTCGGGCAGAAGGCCACCCGCAACCTGCCGATCACCGTGAGCGGCGACGTGCCGTTCATGATCTCCGCCGCGACCGCGGACGGCCCCTTCGCGATCGACACCGGCGGGACCACCTGCGCCTTCGGCCCGGACACCAACGTGCCCGGCGGGTCCTCGTGTTCGTTCGCCGTCGTGTTCACCCCGACCAAGCGCGGCGCCGCCGCCGGCAAGCTCACCCTGACCGGCAACATCCCGGGCGGCAGCCGCACGGTGACCCTGGCCGGGGCGGGCAGCGGCAAGCCGGGCGCCCCGGGCGGGTTGTCGGTGACGGCCGGACAGGGCCAGGCCGTGCTCTCCTGGATGCCGCCCGCCGACACCGGCGACAGCCCGCTCACGAACTACCTGATCCACCGCTCGACCAACGGCGAGGCCGCCGCCGGCGCGCCGCTCGCCACCCTCGGCGCGGACACCCTGACCTACACCGACCAGGGCCTGGACAACGGCACGACCTACTCGTACACGGTGAGCGCGGTCAACGCGGTCGGCGAATCCGATCCCTCCGCCGCCGTCGACGGGGTGCCCTCGGCCGCACTGGTGCTGCCGGCCGCCGCGCTGCCGCCGGCGACCGTCGGCCGCGCCTACACCGCCAAGCTGGCCGCCCAGGGCGGCACCGCCCCGTACCACTGGATCGCCGACGACCCGCTGCCGCCGGGCCTGGCCCTGGACCCGGACAGCGGAGTGATCACCGGCACACCGACCGCACCCGGCGAGACCGGATTCGGCGTCACCGTCTCCGACAACGCGCCGGCCAAGCACGAGGCCAAGGCCCGCTTCGGGATCACCGTGACCGCGGCGGTCGAGGCCGCCGGGCCCGCGCGCGCCGCCCTCGCGCCGGGCGACGGCGGCGGTGGCGGCAGCGCGGGGCCCTCGACCTGGCTGTGGGCGATACTCGGCGGCGTCGGCCTGATCGGCGTGGTGATCGCGGTACGCCTCCTCCGATCCCGCCGCACCTGAACGACCACGCATCCGGGCCGGCCGCACCGACCGGCCCCGGCCGGGCCGATCACGCGCATGCCCCCGCCGGGGCCGGCCGCGCGTATGCCGTCCCGGCCGGGCCGGGCGCGGCCGAGCGGTCTCTCGGCCGGGCCGATCCGCCCGATGCCCGCCCGTTCCGGGGGCCGGGATCGGGGTATCCCGCCCCCGGGGCCGGCGCCCGAGCGGTGTTCCGGCCCGAGGTGACCCGCCCGGGCGTCGCGGACGGGGGGTGGGTCCCGAATACTGTGTCCTCTGTCCTCCGGGGGAGCACCCCCGACCCCAGCCGCAACCCCCGTGGGCGGATCGGCCCGCGGGAGACGGCGCCGGCGACCCATACGATCGTCGACGCGTCGTCCACCGTGGGCGCAGACCTGTGTCACGTCACAAGGAGCATCTCTATGCCCGCGCCGGCAGGCGACCCCCAGGCCAAGGAACACGAGCTCGCCGCGGAACAGGGCCACGTCGACCGCTCCTACGCGCGCCTGGAACACATGCGCGACGAAGCCCAGGCACTGCTGCGGCAGGGCTACCGGCAGGCGCAGGTCGGCACCCGCGCGGCCCTGGTCGAGCGCGACGTCATGGTCTACCGCGCCGAACTGTGGGCCCGCTCACTCGACGCCGCCGACGACGGCCTCGTCTTCGGCCGGCTCGACCAGCTCGACGGCGAGACCCGGCACATCGGCCGGATCGGCATCCGCGACGAGGACAGCGAGGTGCTGGTCGTCGACTGGCGCGCCCCCGCCGCCGAGGCCTTCTACCGCGCCACCCCCGACGACCCGCGCGGAGTGATCCGCCGCCGCGTCCTGCACTGCCGGGGCCGCTCGGTCGTCGACATCGAGGACGACCTGCTCGATCCGGACGCCGCCGGCGACATGGTGATCATCGGCGACGGCGCCTTCCTGGCCGCGCTCTCCCGCACCCGCGACGGCTCGATGCACGACATCGTGGCCACCATCCAGCGCGAGCAGGACGAGGCGATCCGGGCGCCCATCGACGGCTCGGTGCTGGTCCGCGGCGGCCCGGGCACCGGCAAGACCGCCGTCGCGCTGCACCGCGTCGCGTACCTGCTCTTCCAGTACCGCCGCCGGTTCGGCTCGCGCGGTGTGCTCGTGGTCGGCCCCAACCCCCGCTTCACCGCCTACATCGAACGGGTCCTGCCCTCCCTCGGCGAGGGCGGCGCGGTGCTGCGCTCCCTCGGCGACCTCGTCGACGGGGTCGAGGCGGCCTACCACGACGACGCCGCGGCGGCCCGGCTCAAGGGCGCCGCGGTGATGAGCGGGCTGCTCCGCCGCGCCGTGGCCGACGTGCCCGCGGGCGCGCCGACCGAATTCGCCATCTCGCACCGCGGCACCCGGATCGTGCTCGACCACAAGGCGCTGCGCCGGATCCGCCGCGAGGTGCTGGCCAAGAACCGAGGCGGCCCGAACACCGCCCGCCTCCAGGTGGCCCGGCAACTGCTCACCGAGCTGTGGGGCCGACTGCTCTCGCGCGGCGCCGGCCGCGGCGAGAAGGACGCCTTCCACGAGGACGTGGCCGCGCGCGACGAGTTCGCCGCGTTCCTGCGCGCGTGGTGGCCGCTGCAGCGGCCGGTGGACGTACTGGCCGGGCTGGCCGATCCCGAACGGCTGCGCCGCTTCGAGCGCGACCTGACGCCCGAGCAGGTGGCCGTGCTGGCCGGCTCCTGGGCCCGGACCGCGCGTACCGGCGAGGTCTCCTTCCACGACGTGGCGCTGATGGACGAGCTGACCGGGCTGCTGGGGCCGCTGCCGCGCAAGCGCACGCCGGCGCACGGCAGCCCCGACGAGGACAACCCGTACGTGGTGGACGGCCGGGACATCTTCAGCGGCGAGACGGTCGGCCGGGACGTGCCCGACGAGATCACCGAGGTGACCACCTACGCCGACCGCATGGCCGGCGGGCGCGGCGCGCGCCGGGCACGCGACGAGGACGAGGACGAGCCGGTCGAGTACGCGCACATCGTCGTCGACGAGGCGCAGGACCTCACCCCGATGCAGTGGCGGATGCTCGGCCGCCGCGGCCGGCACGCGACCTGGACCATCGTCGAGGACCCCGCGCAGAGCGCCTGGGAGGACCCGAGCGCGTCGGCCGAGGCGATGACCGAGGCGCTGCGCGAACGCCGTCGGTACGAGTTCGAGCTGACCACCAACTACCGCAATCCGGTCGAGGTGGCCGACGTCGCGGCCCGCGTGCTGGTGCGCGCGGTGCCCGGGGCCCGCCCGTCGCGGGCGGTGCGCAGCGGCGGCGAGCCGCCGACCGTGCACGCCACGGCGGGGGAGCGGACCGGGCCGGTGGTGCGCAAGCTGGTGCGCGAACTCCTCGACGCGGTCGAGGGCACCATCGGCGTGGTCACCCCGGTCGGCGCGACCGAGGACCTGGCGGCCGATCTGGCCGGCCTGGACGCGCGCGTGCAGCTGATGGACGCGCTCGACGCCAAGGGCCTGGAATTCGATGTCGCGGTCATCGTCGACCCGCGCGGGATCGTCGAACAGTCCCCCAACGGCATGCGCACGCTCTACGTCGCGCTGACCCGGGCCACCCGGCTGCTGGCCGTGGTCACGGGGGACCCGGACTGGACCGCGGAGCTGCTCGGCGTCGAGCCGAGCTGAGTCCTCCCGACCGCCGGGCCTGCGGCCGGCTGTCCTCAAACGCCGGACGGGCTGGATCGCATCGGTCCGTCCGGCGTTCGCGCGGTCGGACCCGTCTCAGCGCCCTTGCCCGCACACAAGTCGCGCAGGGGACCGATCACGCTGTCCGGACGTTCGGTGAAGACCATGTGGCCGCAGTCCGCGGCGATGTGCAGTGTGGCGTCGGGCAGCTCGGCCGCCAGTGCCCGGCTGTGCGCGAGCGGGGTGAGGCGATCGTGGGCGCCGACCACGATGTGCACGGGTACGCTTCCCAGCGCCGCCAGCGCGCCCGCCTTGTCGTGCCGGGCCAGCGCCGGGAAGAAGCCGCACACGGTGGTCATCGGCGTCGCGAACAACATCCGCGCGCACTCGCGCACCAGGATCGGATCGGCGTCGGGACCGAACAGGCTCCGGCGCACGATCCGCAGGTGACCCGGCCGGTCCGGGCCCGGGAGCAGCGTGCGGCCCCGGGCGAACACGCGCGGATACCGCTGTCCGAACGCGAAGAACCGGGTCTGCGCGACCGACCTGAGCCGCACCGACGCGGGAAACCCCCGGCCGGTCGGCACCAGGTCGCCCGCCGACGTGCCGACCAGGACCACCCCGGTGATCCGCGACCCGAACAGCTCCGGCCGCGCGGCGGCCAGCGCCATGATCGTCATACCGCCCATCGAGTGCCCGCACAGCACCACCGGGCCGCCGGGCGCCACCGCGTCGATCACGTCGGCGAGATCGTCGCCGAGCAGGTCGATGGTCCACGGCGAGGCCCGTCCGGCGGTGGATTGCCCGTGTCCGCGATGGTCGTACGTGACCACCCGGACACCCGCCGCCACCAGCGCCTCGACATGGGGCCGCCATACCTCGCCATGCAGCGTCCAGCCGTGCGCGAAGACCACCGTGACGGCCGCGTCCGGCGGCCCGGCCACCCGCGCGACGAGCGCCGCGCCGTCGCCGGTGTGGATCGTGGTGTCGTGCCGAAGGAGAGTCCCGGTGCCCCCGGTGTCCGTCGCCATGTTCGCCTCCCGCGTGCGCCCCTCCGCTACTTTCTACCCACCGGTAACGGGGTCCGAATACCCCTCGGCCGACAAAGCCGGCGCCGATCCCACCCCGTCGGGGGAGGGGAGCGCGGGCCCGGCCGGGATCAGCGTGCTCGACCCCCGCCGCCGGGACACCACCCGCACCAGCGGTTCGAAGACCGAGCCGAGCAGCCGCGAGCCGACGTCGATCGCGGTGGCGTCCGCGCCGACGAACACCCGGGACCGGCCGCGCCGCACCCCGCTCAGGATGATCCGCGCCGCGCGCTGCGCCGAGGTGCGCGAGACCGAGTCGTGCAGGGCCACCACCCGGCCCTTGTCGTGCCCGGCCGCGGCGCGCGAGTTGCGCACGATGTTCGTCCGGATCCCGCCCGGATGCACCGTGGTCACCCCGACCCCGGAGCCGGAGACCCGCTGCTCCTGGCGCACCGACTCGGTGAAGCCGCGCACCGCGTACTTGGCCGCACAGTAGGCGCTCTGCGAGGGCACGCCGAACAGGCCGAACACCGAGGAGATGTTGACCAGGTGCCCGTCGGGCGAGCGGCGCAGGTGGGGGAGGAAGGCCTTGGTGCCGTACGCCACGCCCCAGAAGTTGACGCCCATCAGCCACTCGAAGTCGTCCCAGGACATCTCCTCGACGCCCGCGGTCAGCGCCACGCCCGCGTTGTTGACCACCAGGTCCACCCCGCCGAAGCGCGCGGCGGTGGCGTCGGCCCAGGCCAGTACGGCGGCCCGGTCGGCCACGTCGAGGACCTCGGTGTGCACCTCGCGCGCGCCCAGCCGGGCGGCCCGCGCCGCGGTCTCGGCCAGTCCCTCCGCGTCCACGTCGGCGAGCGCGAGGCGTGCGTCGTGCGCGGCCAGTTCCGTCGCCAGTGCCCGGCCGATGCCCGATCCCGCGCCGGTGACGACGCACACCCGTCCGGTGAAGTCCCGTATCACGCGTACTCCCTGGGGATAATCGGATAATCCGATAACTGGCCTGTGCAGCCCGTCGAGACGCCGTCCGCATGGGCCGGCGCCGCCATCCGGAGGCTACTGAGGGCCGTGAGCGGCACGGAAGACCGGGTACGCGCCGACCGGCGGCCGGGGGCGCACCGTGAGCGGGACGCGGATCCGGGTGTGCGACCGGGGCGGGTGATCGAAGCGGGCGACCGAGACGCGTGACGAGGCACGTGACCGAGGCGCATGATCGCGGCGCGCGTGGCGGTCCGCGTGCCGGGGAAGGTCCGCGTGGTAGGCAGGGGACGATCGGGCGCACGCAAGGGGTGTCGCCCGCCGCGCCGGATGAGGAGTACGACGATGGCCGGGACGCAGTACCAGGTGGTCCAGGACGGTGCCGGACGGCCCACGGACACGCCCTGTGCGCACCTCGACACACTGCCCGAGGACGTACGGCCGGGGTCGACCGAGGGCTGCGAGGACTGCCTGCGCAACGGCACGCAGTGGGTGCATCTGCGGGAATGCCTGTCCTGCGGGCACGTCGGCTGTTGCGACAGCTCGCCGAACCGGCACGCGAGCGCGCACTGGCGCGAGGTCGGCCATCCGCTGGTGCGCTCGTTCGAGCCCGGCGAGGACTGGGCGTGGTGCTACGCCGACGAACTGGTGGCGGTGCCCGTGGACTGACCCGCCTGCGCCCGGGCACGGGCGGGCCGCGTCGTGCCCGGGCGATTGTCGGTGCGGGTGCCTAGACTCTGCCGCGTGGTCGATGAAGCCCCAATCCGCGGGAGATTCCGATGAGTGACCTGGTCGCGACGGACGGCACCGACGTGGTCGAGGAGCAGTTCGAGCCGTTTCGGGTCGAGCTCACCGGCTACTGCTACCGCATGCTGGGCTCGGTCTTCGAGGCGGAGGACGCGGTCCAGGACACCATGGTCCGCGCCTGGAAGAGCTTCGACCGCTTCGAGGGCCGCTCGTCGGTGCGCTCGTGGTTGTACCGGATCGCCACCAACGTGTGCCTCGACAGCCTCAACGGGCGCGAGCGCCGGGCCCGTCCGATGGACCTGTCCTCGCCGGTGCCCGCCTCCTCCGCGCTGACGCCGGCCCGACCCGAGGCCACCTGGATCGAGCCGATCCCCGACGGCCGGGTCGTGCCGAGCGTGGCCGACCCGGCCGAGGTGGCGGTCGCGCGCGAGAGCGTACGACTGGCCTTCGTCGCCGCGCTCCAGCACCTGCCCCCGCGCCAGCGGGCGGTGCTGATCCTGCGCGAGGTGCTGGCCTGGAAGGCGAGCGAGGTGGCCGAACTGCTCGGCAGCTCGGTCGCCTCGGTCAACAGCGCGTTGCAGCGCGCCCGGGCCGCGCTCGCCGAGAGCGAGGTCACCGCGACCGACCCGGTGCGGCCGATGGACGAGGAGCAGCAGTCGCTGCTCGCCCGCTATGTGGACGCCTTCGAGCGCTACGACCTGGACTCGCTCACCGCCCTGCTGCGCGAGGACGCGACCTTGTCGATGCCGCCGTACGAGCTGTGGCTGCGCGGGCACGCCGACATCCGCGAGTGGTTCCTCGGCACCGGTATAGGTTGCCGGGGTTCGCGCCTGGTCCCGATCGTGGCCAACGGCACGCCGGGCTTCGGCCAGTACCGCCCCAGCGGTCCCGGCGGCAGCTTCGAGCCGTGGGCGCTGCAGGTCATCGAGATCTCAGAGGGGCAGATCATCGGCCTCAACTCGTTCCTGGACGTGCCACACCTGTTCCCGCTGTTCGGTCTCCCGGCGACACTCGACGCGTAGCCCCGCCGCCCTCGGACCGGCCGGGACGATCTCGTCCAGGCCGGTCAGGGTGAGCAGGTCGCGCAACTCGCCCGACGTGCCGCGCAGATGGATGCATCGGCCGAGTCCGCGCGCGGTCAATTGGAGGCGGGCCAGCGCCTCGATCACGGCCAGGTCCGGGCGGACCAGGGCGCTCACGTCGCACGGGAAGGGGTCGGCCGGCTCGCGGTGCAGCAACTCGACCAGGCGCGCACACAGGCCGGGCACATCCGCGCGGGTGAGCGGGGCGGACACGATCAGTGCGGCGGTGGGCCGCGGGGCGGGTGCTTCGGGTGGTTCCGGTGGTTCGACCATCGACGACCTCCTGTGACGACGCTGTACCCGGTTATGACCGTTGCGCCGGCCAAAACTCATCACGGGCCGTGGGCCCCGGGCCGCGCGGCGAGTGCGAAGGTTCGGTCAAATCCCTTGTGAAGTGGTCGGTTTGGGTGTCGTAGGCTGACGCCGTACCGACTTCGAGGGGATGACACGTTGTCCGAGCAGGACTGGGCGCCCACCGGGATCGACATCAGTCGTCCCCATCCCGCCCGTGTGTACGACTACCACATCGGCGGCAAGACCAACTACCCGGTCGATCGTGAGCTGGCGGAACGGTTCATCGCGGTCGCCCCCCAGACCTCGGTCACTGCCCTCGACAACCGGGCCTTCCTCGGCCGCGCGGTCCGCTACGCGGCCGAGCAGGGCATCGACCAGTTCCTCGACATCGGCACCGGGATCCCCGCGCCGGGCAATACGCACGAGGTGGCCCAGGAGATCGTGCCCTCGGCCCGGGTGGCCTACGTGGACAACGACCCGATCGTGCTCGCGCACGCCCGCGCGTTGATGCCCGCCACCGATCGGGGCCGGACCACGTTCACCATGGGCGACGTGCGCGAGCCGGAGAAGATCCTGGCCGCCCCCGAGGTGCGCGAGGTGATCGACTTCGACCGCCCGGTGGGGCTGCTCCTGGTGGCGATCCTGCACTACGTGGCGGACGCCGAGGACCCGGCGGGCATCGTGAACCGACTGCTCGACGCGGTGCCTTCGGGCAGCCTGCTGATCGCCTCGCACACCACGTCGGACTTCCTGCCGCCGATCTCGGCGGAGCGAGTGCTGGAAATCAACGACGACGCCGAATTCATGCTGCCGCGCCCACACGCCACGATCGCCGGCTACCTGACCGGCGTCGACCTGGTCGAACCCGGCCTGGTCCAGGCGCCGCTGTGGCGCCCGGAGGAGGGCACCGACCTCTCGCCCGAACGCCTGTCCCAGTCCTGGATCTACACCGCGGTCGGCCGCAAGCGTTGACCACCGCGCACTTCGCGCCGGCTCACAGGATGCCGGAGCCTGGCCCGAACCGGCCGGCCACGGGCGGGGCTTCGCCCGGCACGGCCGTCCGGGTGTCCCCGTCACGCGCGAAATCGGCCTGCACTCCCGGGGCGTGAACGGTGCCCGCCCACCACGGCGGTGGGCGGGCGATGGGTGGATGTGGTTCCGGGTGCTGGGAGTTACCGCGACGGGGCCGGTGGGAGGGCGTCCGCGACTGCGGCTACCAGGGCGCGGAGGAGGGGGGTTTCGTCGATCCAGGCGACCGCGTCGCCGCGGCGGCGGGGGTCGGCGTCGGCGCGGATGGCCGCCGCGTTGCGTTGGAGCCAGGCGGCGGCGTTGGCGCAGTGGTAGGGGTGCATGTCGGCGATCTCCAGTACGTCGCCGCCCGCGGTGGTCCAGGTCAGTTCCTGGTCCAGGAGCGCGGCCCACGCGCCCTTGCGGTGCCGGCCGCGGGCGATCAATGCCTGGCGGCCGGCGCGGGTGATGCCCATGTTCCGGCCGCGCAGCGGTACTTCGGTGCCGAGGCGGACCAGTCGGCCGCGCTGGAGGGTGGCCAGGGTGCGCAGCGAGATGCCAGGTGCGCCGGGCCGCCCGCCGTCGGGGTGGGTGCGCACGGTCTTGGTGTCGATCCGGGTCAGGGCCCGGCGCACGGTCGCGGGTTTCACGGGGGTCAGCCGGGTCATGGTGTTGATCGTGGACATGGAGGATCCTCCTCTGCGTCGAGCCGCGGCGGGTCGGCCGCGGTGGCGCTCAACCCATGCGTCAAGCATCCCATCCGGCACCGACACCGGGCCCGCTGCGACCTGCGCGTATGTGTGACCAAGTCCGGCTTGCGGGGCGGGAGTTGCCGCCGGGTCAGGTGGGTTGCCAGACCGGTTCGGAGGAGCCCCACGGGGTCGGCGGGTGCGGCCACGCGGCGGGCAGGCCCGGGAGTTCGAACGGCGGCCGCGCGTGGGCGAGTCGGCCGATCGTGGTGTCGGTCTCGCCGAGGTACGGCGCCGGGTCGAAGGGTTCGGCGACCTCGGGTTCGCCGGGCGTGTACCCGGACGTCAGCCAGTGCGCGGTCCGGGCGAGGGCGAGGTCGATCCGGCTGCCCCGCCGGCTCGCCCGGCGTCGGGTCAACGCGCGCAGCACGGCGGCGGCGAGCAGGTAGCCGGTGGCCCGGTCGAGCACCTGGGTGGGCAGCGCGCCCGGGTTCGGGTCCGCGCCCGCCTCGATCCGGGCGATCCCGCACGCGCCCTGGACCAGGCTGTCGAAGCCGCGCCGGTTCACCCACGGGCCCGGCCCCCAGGCGTTGAACGCGGCGGTGATCAGGCCGGGGTGTCGGGCGGCCAGGGTGTCGTGGTCCAGGCCGAGCGCGGCCATCGCGTCGGTGCGGTATCCGGTGATCACCACGTGTGCGCCGGCGAGCAGTTCGTCGAAGCGGGCCCGGTCGCCGCGCTCGCGCAGGTCGAGCAGCGTGGAGCGTTTGCCGAACGCGTTGTCCCAGTATTCGCCCGGGTTCTCCGGCAGGTGCGGGGAGTCCACGCGCAGGACGTCGGCGCCGAGGTGGGCGAGGGTGCGGGTGCCGGTGGGGCCGGCGAGGACCCGGGTGAGGTCGAGGACGCGGACCCCGGCGGCGGGCGCGGGCGCGGGCCCGGCGTGCCACGGGTCGCCGACGTCGGTGGGGGTGAGGTCGAGCAGCGGCAGGGCGGCCACGGCGGCGCCCTGCGGGTGGGCGGCCCACTCGGCGGGTTCGCGGACTGCGAAGCCCAACGCGCTGTGTGCCGCGAGCAGTTCCTCGATCTCGGCGCCGGTGCGCTTGGCCAGGGCCTCGATCGCCGCGGCCGGGGTGTCCACGCCGAGCGCGGCGAACGCGGCGGCGCGGTGGTGCGGGTAGTTCCCGTGCAGGCGCACCCAGCCGTCGGCGCAGCGGTGGAAGCGGGAGAGCGGGTGCATCGACACCAGCGGTTGCCCGGCCAGGCGCAGCCGGCGGTCGCTGCTCACCGCGACGGCCGCGGCCCGGCTGTCCAGGACCACCGGCGCCGGGTCGGATCCGCCTCGGGCGAGGCCGAGTTCGCGGGCGGCCAGGGCGGCGGCGCCGATCGACGCCTGGGCGAGCGCGGTCACCGGCAGGGCGGAGGACAGCGTGTGGGCGGGGCCGGTGAAGGTGATGTGCGCGCGGTCGGCGGGGTCGCCGCCGAGGGCGCGCCAGGCCTGGTCGAGGAATTGCGCGGGGGTGCTACGCATCGAGACCTCACAGTTCGGCGAACTTCAAAGCCTTGGGTTGCCTGTTCGAGGCGTCCCGAGGGCAAACTAGCGGGTCGACCGTCTCCGAGCGTGGCCGCGTCCGCACTGTGGGCGGCCGGGCAAACCTTTGGTCACTCGTTTGTGTAGGGGTTGTGCGGTTTGCCCCCTGGGGGTGGACCGTATTCGAGACTCGGGGCATGAGGCGGATCTGGGGCGGGGACGGCGTTTCGGGGCTCGGTCCCCACGACGCCCTGCTCAAGGACGCCCGGCTGAGTGTGTCGGCCCGCGGTCTGGCCGTGTATCTGTTGCTGCTGCCCGACGGGGCCCGGCCCGATCCCCGGGTGCTGGGTTCGCGCCCGGGAGAGAGCGTGGCGTCGATCGCCGGCCGTCTGGACGAGTTGGCGGAGGCGGGCTATCTGACCCGCTCCGCCGCGGGGCGCGACGCGCGTGGGGTGGTGCTGGAGCAGGTGCGGCTCGCGGCGAATCCGGGCGAGCACGCGGCGGCGGCCGGCCGGGTGTTCCGGTGGCCGGTGCCGGGCACGTCCTAGAGACGCCGCTCACGGCTCACATGTCCCGCCACACGGGCGTGCGGCGTTCGCGGAAGGCGACGGCGGCCTCGGTCATATTGCCGGTGAAGGTGCCCAGGACCTGGGTGCGGTTCTCCAGTTCGATCTGTTGGCGCAGCGAGGCGGCGCCGATCCCGGACCACAGGCCCTTCTTGGTCATCCAGACGCCGTATTCGCTGTTGGCCGCGATCGCGCGGGCCAGGTCGAGGGCGGCGGGCACGTGTGCGCCCGCCTCGGTGCGGGCGTTGAGCAGGCCGTACCGGTCCGCCTCGGCGGCGTCGAAGTGGCGTCCGGTGAGCATCAGTTCGGCGGCCCGGGTGGGGCCGACCAGGCGCGGGAGCAGGTAGCTGGTGCCGACGTCGGCGGAGGACAGGCCGACCTTGATGAACACCGAGCCGAAGCGGGCGCTCTCGTCGGCCACGCGCAGGTCGCAGGCCAGTGCCAGGGCCAGTCCGCCGCCCACCGCCGCGCCGTGCACGGCCGCGATCACCGGCTTCTCGCACTCGTGGACGGCCAGGATCATCTCGGACAGGTGTTCCTGCGAGCGGTAGACGTGTCCGACCGGGCCGCGATCCTCGGCGTCGGGCGCGTGGTCGGGGTCGCCGGACAGGTCGGCGCCCGAGCAGAAGCCGCGCCCCTCGCCGGTCAGCACGATCACGCGGATCCCGCGCTTGCGGTGCAGTGCGCCGAAGGCCGTCTTCACGTCCGCGACCATGGTCGCTGACAGGGCGTTGAGGCGGTCCGGGCGGTTCAGGCGGACCACGGCGAGGCGGGGCTCGGGGTATTCGACGCGCACGTATTTCATGTGACTCAGTCAAACAGATCGGCCCGGTGAAGGAAACGCCCGCGCATCGGGCGCGAGGCGCCGTACCAGACGAAGTTACCTACGGGTAGCATCGCGCCCATGAGCGAATCGACGATCGACTTCGATGCCGTCGCCGAGGGCCTGCGCGCCTCGGTGCCCTTCGTACGCACCCTCGGCCTGGAGTTCGTGGAACTCGCCGCCGACCGGGCGGTGCTGCGCCTGCCGGACGAGCCCGCGCACCACAACCACATCGGCGGCCCGCACGCGGGCGCGATGTTCACCCTCGCCGAGTCCGCCTCCGGCGCCATCGTGATCGCCGCGTTCGGCGACCAGCTGGGCCGGGCCACCCCGCTCGCGGTGGACTCCACCATCCGCTACCTCAAGGTCGCGCGCGGCTCGGTGCTGGCCGAGGCCCGGCTCGGCCGCCCCGCCGCCGAGGTGGTCGCCGAACTGGACGCGGGCACCCGGCCGGAATTCGTGGTGGCGATCACCATTCGCGACGAGGCGGGCGTGACGACCGCGGAGATGACCGTCACCTGGACGCTGCGCCCGCACCGCGCGTAAGTCACGCACACTCGGGCAGGCAAGGCCCCGTACCCGGTCGGGAAGATCCCGATCACGTGCTTGCTTCGGGTTGGTGATGATTTCCTATCGTACTGAGACGACCGGTCCGATCGTGGTGGGCAAGGTGTCCCGCCGAGTCCGGGCCCGCGACGCCTGGCTGCGGTGGCGCCGGGTGTGGCGGGCCCTGCTGACCGCGCTGGTGGTGCTGTCCGTCACGGTGATCACCGGGCTCGGGGTCGCCCGGACCACCGTGCTCTCCGCGGACTGGTACGACGGCGTGTTCGAACGCGAACACGCCTACGACCGGCTCTACGACGAGGTCCTGGTCGATCCCCGGTTGGCCGGTGTACGCAACGACCTGCTCGGCCGGCTGCCGATACCGCCCAACCAGGTCACCGCCAACCTGCGCCTGGCGCTGCCGCCGTCCACGCTGCGCGGCATGGTCCGGGTGCAGGTCGGCCACATCGTCGGCTACCTGCGCGGCGACGAGCGCGAGTTGCGGCTGAGCGTCGACCTCAAACCGGTGATCAACAACCTCGGCAAGGCCGCCGACGTCTACGTCGGCGACCTCACCGGCGATGTGCCCCGGGTGACCCAGGACAACGCGCCCGCGCTCGTGGACAACGTCTCCAGGGCCCTGGACGCGCTGGCCCAGGGCCGACCGCCCGACGCGCTGCCCGCGCTGAACCTGGACCCCGCGGCGGCCCCCGAGGTGGCCGACCTGATCCTGGCCCGGCTGCCGGTCGAGGCGCGCGAGCCGATCCGCGGGCAGGTGGTGGCCTCGCTGCGCGCCGACGACCTGGGCGGGGTGCTGGTCGCCGTCGTCCCGGTGATCTTCGGCGAGAAGGTGCGCCAGGCCCAGCTGGGCCTGACCGGCCTGTCGCACGGCGGCACCTGGGACCTGACCCTGGACCTGCGGGCGGACCGGGCCAAGCAGAGCGAGATGCGACTGGGCCAGCTCGAACAACTGCGCGCGATGACCGTGTTCGGGCTGGGCCGGCTGCTGATCGCGGCCGGCGTCACCGCGCTGCTCGGCCTGGTGCTGCTGTGGTGGACCGGCCCCACGCGCGGCGCGGCCCGGTTGCGGCTGCCGGCCCTGGCGCTGGCGGGCGGCGGGCTGCTCGCGGGGGTCGGCTGCCTGATCGCCTGGGGCCTGCTGCCGCACGTGATACCGGAGAACCGCGACGGGTGGGCGCCCTCGGTCACCCGGCTCACCGGCGACCTCCAGGAGGCGGCGGCGCGGGACCTGGTCGGGGTGTGGCTGGCCGCCGCCGCGGTGCCGCTGGTGTTCGGTGGGGCCACCTTCGGCGCGGTCGCGCTGTGGGAGCGGCACCGGCACCGGCGGGCCGCGCCGGTGCGCCACACCACCCGCCGCGTGCTCACCACCGGCGCGGCGGTGGCCGCGGCCGGGGCGCTCGCGCTGACCGTCTTCGTCCCGGTGCCCACCTCCGGCTCGAAGTCGCACGCCAAACGCTGCAACGGGATGACCGAGCTGTGCAATCGGCGCTACGACCAGGTCGCCTACCTCGCCACGCACAACTCGATGTCCTCGACCGCGGCGCGCTTCCTCAGCCCGCTCCAGGACGCGGACATCGTCACCCAACTCGACGCGGGCGTGCGAGGCCTGCTGGTGGACTCCTACACCTGGGAGGCACCCGAGGAGGTGGCGGGTCGGCTCGCCGAGTCGGACTTGGACCCCGACTCGCGCCGGATCATCGCCGGGGTGGTCAACGACGTCGCCCCGGCCCGACCCGGATTGTGGTTCTGCCACTCGGTGTGCCGGGGCGGCGCGCTGCCCATGGTGGAGACGCTGCGCGTGGTGGGGCAGTGGATGGATCGCAACCCGCAGGAGGTGGTCACCCTGATCGTGCAGGACGCGATCAGCGCACAGGCGACCGAATGGGCCTTCCACGAGGCCGGGTTGGACCGACTGCTGTACACCCCGGCCGCGGATCCGAGCGAACCGTGGCCCACCCTCGGCACGATGATCGACCGCGGCCGACGCCTGGTGGTCTTCGCCGAGCGCGCCGACGGACCCGCCCCGTGGTACCGCAACTTCTACCGCTACGGCATGGAGACGCCCTACGAGTACGCGAACCCGACCGAGATGAACTGCCTGCCCAACCGCGGCGGTACCGACAAGCGGCTGTTCCTGCTGAACAACTTCGTCACCGCGACCGGCGGCAGTCGCACCGACGCCGCACAGGTCAACGCCCGTCCGTTCCTGCTGGATCGGGCCCGGCGGTGCGAGCGCGAACGCGGCGCGCCGGTGAACTTCGTCGCGGTCGACTTCGCCGGCATCGGCGACGCGAAGGGCGCGGTGGACGTGTTGAACATCACCCGGAAATCACACTGATGGTCTGTCAATTTATCGACATTCGGCGGTCAGTAGGACAGGCCGTGCCCGGTTTCGAAGAGTGGTTCCGCGTCGGCCGGCAGCGCGTCGACCAGTCGGCCGGCCGGCGCGTAGCGGCCGAACACCACGTCGAGCACGCCCACGTCGTCGGCGCCCCGGGTACCCAGCAACGCCGCGCAATAGCCGACCAGATCGGCCACCGCGGCGGGGCGGTACAGGTCGATCACGGCCACCGTGGGCACCGACGCGGCGATGTCCACGATCCGGTCGAGTTCGCCGTCGGCGTGGTCCTCGGGCAGCCGCAGCAGGGCCACGTCGGCGTCGGCGAGATCGCTCACCACGGTCGCGTAGCGGGCCGCGACGCCGATGTCCAGGTGCTCGGTGTACACGCGCAGCGCGTCGCGCAGCGGCAGGGCCGGGCCGCCGCTGGTGCTGATCCGCGAGCTGGTGCGGTTCGTGAGCAGCACGACGGCGTGCGGGTCCCGATCCGGCATGGGTGAGCCCTCCTCCTGGCCGCGGCACGCGCCGCCCTGACCCCGGACCCTACGCGCCGGGGACGACGTCTCGAGCACCAGGTTGCCGGCGCCTACCCCGATTCGGCCCGCTCAGCCGGCCGTCTCGAGCGCGGCCGCGGCGGTGCGGGCCAGCGCGACCAGGCGCTCGCGGTCGGCGGCGGGGACGGTGAGGTCGACCGCGACGACCAGGTCGCCCCGGGCCCGGGCGAAGGCCAGGCCCAGACCGCGGACGGGGTCCTGGTACAGCACCGCGGCCTCGGCGATCCCGGGCAGCGTCTCGCGCGGGCCGCCGCCGGTGGCCGACGAGCGCGCGGCGTCAGCCGGTCCGCCGACCATCGCCTGGGGCAACTGCCCGACGGTGACGGTCAGTACCCGCCGCTCGTGCCCGTCCAGGTAGTCGCAGGTGCGGCCCGCGTCCGCGGGACGGGTGTGCACGGGGCCGATCGCCAGCACCTCCTCGACCCGGGTGAGCGAGAGCAGGTCACAGCCGCTGCTCGGCGGCGCGTTGCCGGCCGGCGCCGCGCGGGTGGGCCGGGGCGGGGCGCCCGCGGGATCGCCCGGGGTGGGGGTGGCCGAGGCCGTGTGTCGCGGCGCCGGGTCGTCGCCGTCGCAACCACCGAGCAGGCACGCCAGACCCACCACGGCCACCAGGCCGGCGGTGGATCCGACGCGCCCGGTCACACCCGGCCGATCATCGTCCGGGCGATCGTGGCCAGCACATCGGGCGGGACGTCCTTGTCGCTGCGGTCGATGTAGACGTCAGCGTCCAGGTAGGTGTCGCCCACGCGCTTGGTCCACACGACGCCGTTCGCGGAGGAGTCGCGGTAGGTGAAGGCCGCGTCGCCCACGCCGGCGAGCGCCACGGGGTTGTCGCTCGCGCCGATCGTGCCCTTCGCGGCCTGCTCGGCGGTGCTGTACCGGGGATCGCTGGTCGACATCATCACCGTCATCATGGACAACCCGCGCGAATCGCGGTAGTCGCAGAACGAACTGCTCGAAGTGTGGAGTTTCTCGTCCACTTCGGCCTTGACCACCGGAAGCCCGATGAACGAGGCCACCTCGGCGACGGTGAGCAGCTTGCACGGGTCGTTCAGATAGGGCGCCGCGGGCCCGGTCGCGGGTGCGGCAGTGCTGCTCGACGACGAACTCGCGGACGTACTCGGCGAGGACGACGTGCCGCCGGTGGGCGGCGCGGTGGTGCGGCGCGGCGGGCGGGTGGCGCTCTCACTGGGGCGATCGGTGGGTCGGTCGCTCGCCCGGGGGCTCGACGCGGGCGGGCTCTCCAGCGCGCGCACGGTGTCCAGCGGGGATCGATCGCCGGTGCCACAGCCGGCCACCGCGCCGGTCGCGGCCAGGGCGAGGAATACCGCGACGCCTGCGCGGACGGTCCTGATGCGCACTTTGGTGTTCCCCCCGATATTCGAAGTGCAGTCGTCCATGAGATGAACCTAGGCCCCCGAGGGTTCCCGAACGAGCGGTACCTCCCTTGGCCGTGCCCGCGGACCCTGAGGCGACTCCCGCACGGGATAATGCGCCCATGACTTCCGCTCCACACTCGACCACCCATCCGGGGGCCCGCGCGGTGACGCAGGCCGTGATCCTCGCCGGCGGGCAGGGTTCACGGTTGCGCCCCTACACCGACGATCGGCCCAAGCCGATGGTGGAGATCCCGGGCACCGGTACCCCGATCATCGGGCATCAGCTGCGCTGGCTGGCCGCCGAGGGCGTGACCGACGTGGTGGTCTCCTGCGGACACCTCGCCGAAGTGCTGCAGGACTGGCTCAAGAGCGCCGAGTTGCCGGTGCGCGTGGTGACCGTGGTGGAGACCGAACCGCTGGGCCGGGGCGGCGGGTTGAAGTTCGCCGCCGCCGCGCTGCCGCGTCCGGGCGAGCCGTGGTACGCCACCAACGGCGACATCTGGACCAGGTTCTCGCTCACCGAGATGGCCGCCTTCCACCACGAGCGCACCGCGCTGGCCACGCTCGCGCTGGCCCGACCCAGGATCCCGTGGGGGGTGGTGGAGACCGACAAGTACGGGCACGTCCTGGACTTCATCGAGGCGCCGCCCTCGCCCTACCTGATCAACGCCGGCGTGTACGTGTTCGCGCCCGAGTTCACCGCACTGCTGCCCGACGTGGGCGACCACGAGCGCACCACGTTCCCGGGCCTGGCGCGGGCGCAGAAGCTGGCCGGGTTCCCGATCCCGCAGGGCGCGTACTGGCGGGCGATCGATACCGCCAAGGATCTGTCGGAGGCGGCCCGGGAGTTGCGCGCCGAGGGCTGAGCCCGGCGCGGAGTACCGCGTCAAAACGGGTCCGGCCCCGGTCGCGGTTGCGACCGGGGCCGGACTCTTCTCCCCGGCAATGTCGGCGGTTTCCTCCGGTGGCGAGTGTGTGGTTCGGGATCTCGTCGCGCTTCCCGTGACCCCCGCGGCCACGGGTCTGGGCGGTTTCGAGCTACCGCTTCAAGGCCGCGGAATCAGGACGTGATGCCCGCTCGCGCACCCGGGTTGGCGGTGTCGCGCACCACCCGGAGGCCGTCGAGGAGGCCGTCGAGCTGACCGTCGGTCAGCGGATCCAGCAGCCAGGTCTGGATCAGTTCGACGTGGCCGGGCAGGACACCGCCGATCCGGTCCGCGCCGTCGCGGGTGAGCACCGCGAACAGGGCCCGGCGGTCGGTGGGACAGTTCTCGCGGGCGACCAGTCCTTCCTTTTCCAGGCGGTCCACCACTCGGGTCACCCCTGAGGTGGACAGCGACGTCTGAGCGGCGAGATCGCTCATCCGCAGGCGCTGTTCCGAGGATCGGGCCAGGCGGACCAATACGTTGAAGTCCACCGTGGACAGACCGTGCTCGCCCAGTTGCGGGCTGAGGCGATCCATCAGGCCGGTGTAGACCTCCACGAGCAGGCCCATCGCGGTGATGCGGGGGTCGTCGAAGGGTGTGGTCGTCGAAGGGGTGGGGGATGCGGCTCTCGGGGGAGTGTGCATCCGTCCATCATAGCTAGTAGTTGACAAGTGGAATATGTCAATTAAATATGTTGTTCAGGTCGATATCCGCAGGACAATTACCCCGTCCGCGAGGGCGAGGCGATCCGGCAGGGGGACCAAGGTCCGGATGCCGGCACGGGCCAAGGGCGGGGCCGGGTGCGACGCGCACCCGGCCCCGCCCTTTGCTGCGCGCCGCGCTGTTTCAGCGGCTCGCCAGGAACGCGTCGACCTGCTCGTGGATGTAGGCCACGTCGCCGGCGTCCATCCGGTGGTTCATCGGCACGATCAGCGCGCGCTCCATCACCCGGTCCGCGTGGGGGTAGCCGGCCGGGTCGGCGCGGTGCACGATGTCCTTGAAGCCGGGCTGGCGCAGGATGTTGCCCGACCACACGGTGCGCGTGGACACCCCGCGCTTCTCCAGCCAGGACTGCATCTCGCCCCGGCTGAACGGGACGTCGTCGTTCAGCAGGATCGGGAAGTTGAGCCAGCCCGTCTCCAGGCCCTCGGTCTGCCTCGGCGCGGTGAACTCCGGCCGGGCGTCGAAGTAGGCGTGATGGGCCGCGAAATGCTCCCGACGGGTGGCCAGGAAGCGGGGCAGCTTGGCGAGTTGGGCCAGACCGAACGCGGCGCCGAGCTCGGACGGCTCGAAGTTCCAGCCGATCTCGTCGAAGATGAACAGGTTGTCGTACAGGACGCCGTCGATGTCCTCGAAGAAGTCGCGGTTGCCGCGCTTGGAGCCGAACAGCTGGACCTCGCTGCGCCGGCCCCAGCGGCGCAGCAGCAGGCCGCGGTCGCGCAGCTCCTCGTCGTCGGTGAGCACCATGCCGCCGTTGCCGGCGCAGGTGATGATGTGCGACATCGCGAAACTGGTCACCGAGATGTCCGAGCGGGTGCCGGTGGGCGTGCCGCGCAGGGTGGCGCCGAGCGCGTCGCAGGAGTCCTCGACCACCTTCAGGCCGTGCCGGTCGGCGATCGCCCGGATGGTGTCCCAGTCGGGGGCGTTGCCCGCGAGGTTGGGGGTCAGGATGGCCCGGGTGCGCGGGCCGATCAGCGCCTCGATCCGGGCCGGGTCGATCTGGTAGGTGACCGGCTCGACGTCGACGAGCACGGGCACCAGGCCCGCCTTGACCATCGGTGCGATGTCCGTGGAGAAGGTCAGTGTGGAGGTGATGATCTCGTCGCCGGGAGACAGGCGCAGCAGCTCGATCGCCAGATACAGCGCGGAGGAACCCGAGTTGCACATCAGGCCGTTGTCCTTGCCGAACAACTCCGCGACGCGCGACTCCATGGCCGCGACGTTGGCGCCGATGCCCATCGCCGAGGGGGGTCCGTTCAGGACCGCCAGCATGGCGTCGATCTCGGCTTGGTCGTGCACGCTGCCGGCGTACGGGATCTTGCGCATGAGTGTGCCTACCCTCGTGGTGGTGCCGCGATCGCGGGCGTGGCTGACGGTGTGTCAGTTGACGATGTGTCATAGCTATCATGGCTATGATGGGCGAACAAGACGACGGGAGCAGAGCGTGCGATACACCACGGTGGGCAGGTCGGGTCTGAAGGTCTCCGCGATCGGCCTGGGCTGCAACAACTTCGGCATGCGCATCGATCAGGGCGGCGCCGACAAGGTCGTCGGCGCGGCGATCGAGGCGGGCGTGACCCTGTTCGACACCGCCGACGTCTACGGCGGAGGGCAGTCGGAGGTGCTGCTCGGCAAGGCGCTGGGCAGCCGCCGCGACGACGTGGTGGTGGCCACCAAGTTCGGCGCCAAGGTGGCCGAGGGGCCGTACGGTCGCGGCTCCTCGCGCCGACACGTGGTGCGCAGCTGCGAGGCGAGCCTGCGGCGGCTGGGCACCGACCACATCGACCTGTACTACCAGCACTACGCCGACCCCGACACCCCGATCGAGGAGACGCTGGGCGCGCTCGACGACCTGGTCCGGGCGGGCAAGGTGCGCTACGCGGGTACGTCCAACCTGACCGCGTGGCAACTCGCCGACGCCGCGCACCTGGCCGGCGGTACCCGGTTCGTCGCCGCGCAGCTGGAATGGAGCCTGCTCGACCGCACCATCGAGCGGGAACTGGTGCCCGCCGCACGGCACTTCGGCGTCGGGGTGATCCCCTACTTCCCACTCGCCTCCGGTCTGCTGACCGGCAAGTACCGGCGCGGCGAGGCGTTTCCCGAGGACAGCCGGTTCCGCGCCATCCCGCGCTTCGCGCAGGCGGTGGCCACGGACGAGAACTTCGCCGTCGTGGAACGGCTCACCGACTACGCCGAGGGGCAGGGACTGACCCTGCTCGAACTCGCCCTGTCCTGGCTCGCCGCGCAGCCCGAGGTGGCCTCGGTCCTGGTCGGCGCGACCCGCCCCGAACAGATCGCGGCCAACGCGGCGGCGGTCCGCGAGCTGACCCCGACCCAGGTCGCGGAGACGGCCGCACTGGCCGTGGCGGTACCGGCGTGAACCCCGCGGCGCAGCCGGTCCGCGCCGGCACCGAACGGTCCCTGCACAACGCCGGCATCGCGGACGAACTGGCCCGCCGGCTGCGCCGCCGGATCCTGGACGGCCCGCTCCGGGACGGCGACATGCTGCCCAAACAGGACGACCTGATCGCCGAGTTCGGCGTCGGGCGCACCACGCTGCGCCAGGCGTTCCGGATCCTGGAGACCGAGGGCCTGATCACCGTCAAGCGCGGCAACACCGGCGGCGCGGTGGTACACGTCCCGCAACCGGCCGACGCGGCACACATGTTCGGCATGGTCATGCACGCGCGCCAGGTCCGGCTGGACGACCTGGCGCAGGCGCTGCGGCGGCTGGAGCCGGTGTGCGCGGCGCTGTGCGCGGCACGGCCGGACCGGGCCACCGAGGTGGTGCCGTGGCTGCGCGAGGTGCACGCGCGGATGGAGCGGGCCGTGGCGGACGGGCCGGCGTTCATCCGGGCGGCGCGCGACTTCCACGAGGCGCTGGTGCTGCTGTGCGGGAACGAGACGATGAAGATCCTGCTGGGCGCGGTCGAGGTGTTGTGGGCGCAGCAGGAACAGGAGTGGGCCCGGGACGCGTTGGCCGACACGGGTGAGCGGGTGCGACGCGCGGGCCTTCGCGAACACGAGCACCTGATCGCGCTGATCGAGGCCGGCGACGAAACCGAGGTCTACCGCGAATCCGTCCGCCACCTGGAAGCCGCCCAGGACTACCCCCTCAAGTCCCACTCCGCGACCCCGATCACGTCCCCGTAGCCGCCCCGAGGCGAAGGGACGACCTCCCACCCCGGTACGAGTCGTGCGATGCGCGTACCGGGGGTTCGGGCCCGGCCGCACACTGCCGGCCGAGGTCGGCTCGGGTCGGTCGGGGATCCGGCCACTCGGCCCGAGCGTGACGCCGGTTCAGCGGCCCCGCCACGCCGCGCCGAGGACGTCGGCGTTGAAGCGGCCGATGACGCCCAACGGGATGCCCTTCGGGCAGACCGCCGTGCATTCGCCCGTGTTCGTGCAGCCGCCGAAGTCCGCCTCGTCGTGGGCCTGGATCATTGCGTCGACCCTCGTGTCCTGTTCCACCTTTCCCTGGGGGAGCAGGCCCAGGTGGGTCGCCTTGGCGGCGGTGAACAACATCGCCGAGCCGTTCGGGCACGCCGCCACGCACGCCCCGCAACCGATGCAGGTCGCGGCCTCGAACGCGGCGTCCGCGTCCGCTTTGGGGATCGGCGTGGCGTGGGCCTCGGGCGCCGAGCCGGTGGGCGCGGTGACGTAGCCGCCCGCCTCGATGATCCGGTCCAGGCCGCCGCGGTCCACCACCAGGTCCTTGACCACCGGGAAGGCCGCGGCGCGCCACGGTTCGACGTCGATGCTCTGCCCGTCGCGGAAGTGGCGCAGGTGCAACTGGCAGGTAGTGGTGGCCTTCTGCGGCCCGTGCGGCACCCCGTCGATGACCAGGCTGCACGCCCCGCAGATGCCCTCGCGGCAGTCGTGGTCGAACGCCACCGGCTCCTCGCCCGACTCGGTGAGCCGTTCGTTGAGCACGTCGAGCAGTTCCAGGAACGACATGTCGGCCGACGCGTCGGGCACGTCGTAGGCGACCATGCCGCCCCGGTCCTCGGGACCCTTCTGGCGCCAGATGCGCAGGGTGAGCTTCATGCGTAGTTCCTCGTGGCCAGGGTGACGTTGTCGAAGGCGAGTCGTTCGCGGTGCAGGACCGGCGGGCCGTCCGTGTACTCCCAGGCGGCGACGTAGGCGAAGGAGTCGTCGTCCCGGGCCGCCTCGCCGCCCGGGCTCTGGTGCTCGGCGCGGAAGTGGCCGCCGCAGGACTCCTCGCGGTGCAGCGCGTCCAGGCACATCAGTTCGGCCAACTCCAGGAAGTCGGCCACCCGGCCGGCCTTCTCCAGCGACTGGTTCAGCCCCGCCCCGCTGCCCGGCACCCGCAACCGCGCCCAGAACTCGGCCCGCAACTCGGGGATCCGCGCCAGCGCCTCGCGCAGCCCGGCCGCGTCGCGCTCCATCCCGCACTTCTCCCACATCAGCAGGCCCAACTCGCGGTGGAAGTGGTCGGCGGACAGGTCGCCGTCGACCGCGAGCAGCCGCTTGACCCGGTCCTGGACGCCCTGTTCGGTCGCCACCACCTCCGGATCGTCCGCGTCCACCGCCCCGAACGGCCCCGCCGCCAGGTAGTGGGTGAGCGTGGTCGGCAGCACGAAGTAGCCGTCGGCCAGCCCCTGCATCAGCGCCGAGGCACCCAGCCGGTTCGCGCCGTGGTCGGAGAAGTTGGCCTCGCCGACCACGAACAGCCCCGGGATCGTGGACTGGAGGTCGTAGTCGACCCACAGGCCGCCCATCGTGTAGTGCACGGCCGGGAAGATCCGCATCGGCACGGTGTACGGGTCCTCGCCGGTGATCCGCTCGTACATCGCGAAGAGGTTGCCGTACTTCTCCTCGACCGTCGCCGCGCCCAGGCGCTCGATGGCGTCGGCGAAGTCGAGGTAGACGCCGAGTCCGCCCGGACCCACCCCGCGCCCCTCGTCGCAGACCCGCTTGGCCGCGCGCGAGGCGATGTCGCGCGGGACGAGGTTGCCGAACGCCGGATACATGCGCTCCAGGAAGTAGTCCCGCTCCGCCGCCGGGATTTCGCCCGGCGCGCGGGTGTCGCCGCCGGCCACCGGCACCCACACCCGGCCGTCGTTGCGCAGCGACTCGCTCATCAGGGTGAGCTTGGACTGGTGCGCGCCGGAGACCGGGATGCAGGTCGGGTGGATCTGGGTGAAGCACGGGTTGGCGAACAGCGCGCCGCGCCGATGCGCCCGCCAGATCGCGCTCGCGTTGCACCCCATCGCGTTCGTGGACAGGAAGTACGCGTTGCCGTAGCCGCCGGTGGCCAGCACCACGGCCTCGGCCAGGTGGGTGGACACCTCGCCGGTGACCAGGTCGCGCACCACCACGCCGCGCGCCCGCCCGTCCACCACCACCAGGTCCAGCATCTCGGTGCGCGCATGCACCGTGACATTGCCGGCCGCGACCTGGCGCGACATCGCCTGGTACGCGCCGAGCAACAACTGCTGACCGGTCTGCCCACGCGCGTAGAACGTCCGGGAGACCTGGGCCCCGCCGAACGAGCGGGTGTCGAGCAGGCCGCCGTAGTCGCGCGCGAACGGCACGCCCTGGGCCACGCACTGGTCGATGATCTGCGTACTCAACTCGGCCAGCCGGTGCACGTTGGACTCGCGGGCGCGGAAGTCGCCGCCCTTGATCGTGTCCTTGAACAGCCGGGCCACACTGTCCCCGTCGCCCCGGTAGTTCTTCGCGGCGTTGATCCCGCCCTGTGCGGCGATGCTGTGCGCCCGGCGCGGCGAGTCCTGGTAGCAGAACGAGGTGACGGGGTGGCCGAGTTCGGCCAGCGTCGCGGCGGCGGAGGCGCCGGCCAGGCCGGTACCGACCACGATCACCGGCAGTCGACGCCGGTTGGCCGGGTTGATCAGCCGCGCGCCCAATCGGCGCTGCTCCCAGCGCTCGGCCAACGGGCCCTCGGGCGCGGCGTGGTCGGCGATCTCGGCGCCGACGGTGTACCGCGCGTACTCCCCGTGTCCTGTGTGCTCGGGGCCTTCGATGTGCTCGGTCATCTCGTTCACCCCACGATTCCGACGGTCACGGCGAACGGCACGGACAGGAATCCGGCCGTCATCAACACGGCGTAGCCGGTCGCGACGCGACCCATCAGCCGCTCGGTGCCCGGCCGTTGCCGGCCGAGGGTGCGGGTCATGCTCCACACGCCGTGGCGCAGGTGGAATCCGACCGCCACCACGGCGACCGTGTAGATCGCGGTGATGTACCAGTGTTCGAAGTCGGCGGTGACGTTGGTGTACGGCTTGCCGGCGGCGCCGGTCGGGTTGGCCACCCCGACGGTCAGGTCGAGCAGGTGGTAGACCACGAACAGGGCGATGATCACGCCGCCCCAGCGCATCGTGCGGGCGGCGTAGGAGCCCTGCACGGGCGGGCGGTGTACGTACTTGACCGGCCGGGCCCGTCTGGCCCGGCGGGTGAGCAGGATCGCCATCGCCATGTGCACGACCACGCTCACGGTCAACCCGACGCGGATGATCCACAGGGTGCCCTCGTGCGGCACCAGCGGCTCGCCGATGGTGCGCAGCCAGTGCGCGTAGTGGTCGAAGCTCGACTCGCCGAAGAAGATCTTCAGATTGCCCAGCATGTGGGCGGTCAGGTAGGCAAGGAGCACGGCACCGCTGAGCGCCATCGCGATCTTCATCGTCACGGTGGAGCGGTGCGACGCTCCCTGCCTGCGCCGTCCGGCGGAGCCGGGAGCGCGGGTCAGGGTCGCCATGTCGTCGACGGTAGGGGGACCGAGGTCATGCCGTCCAAGATCAGGAGTGCCTTGTTTCGATAGCCGCAGGCTATGCAAGGCTTGATCCATGCAGTTCCAGCAGCTCGTCTACTTCGTCGCGGTCGCCGAGACCCGGCACTTCACCCGTGCGGCGGCCCGCACGCACGTCGCGCAGCCGTCGTTGTCCAAGCAGATCCGGGCCCTGGAGCACGAGTTGGGGGCCGAGTTGTTCACCCGGGTGCGCGGCAACATCGCGCTCACCCCGGCGGGGGAGCGGCTGCTGCCGATCGCGCGGCGGATCCTGGCGGATGTGGACGTGGCCCACCTGGAGGTGGCCGAGCTGGTCGGGCTGCGCTCGGGGCGGGTCCGGATCGGGGCCACGCCGTCGTTGTCGGCGAGCCTGCTGGCCGAGGTGCTGCGCGGTTTCCAGGACCGCTACGCCGGGATCCGGCTGCTCGTCGACGAGAACGGCTCGCGCGATCTGGTGCGCGCGCTGCTGCGCGGTGATCTGGACCTGGCGCTGATCGTGGTGCCGCCGCAGGGGGTCGGCGCGGCGCTGACCACCGAGCCGCTGCTGCGCGAGGACCTGGTGCTCGCGGGCCGCCCGCCGGTGGCCGGCCCGACCGTGCCGATCGCGGCGCTGCGGGGGGTGCGCCTGGTGATGTTCCGGGAAGGCTACGACCTGCGTGAGGCGACCCTGACGGCGTGTCACGAGGCGGGGTTCGAGCCGGAGTTCGCGATCGAGGGCGGCGAGATGGATGCGGTCCTGCGGTTCGTCGAGGTGGGTTTGGGGCCGGCCATCGTGCCGAGCATGGTGCTGGCCGGACGACCCGGCCTGACCGCGACGCCGCTGGCCCCGCCGGGCCTGTCCCGCACCATCGCGCTCGCGCATCGCAGCGACGCCGCGCTCACCCACGCGGCGCGGGCGTTCCGGGAGGAGCTGGTGGGGTTCCTGACCCCCGAGCGGCTGCCGGCGGGTGTCGAACGGATCGGGCGGGCGACCCCGGGCGGGTGACGCCCGCCGGAGGCGCTCTCAGCCGAGCGCCATGACCAGGCACGTCGTGGTCGCCGTCGCGAGCACCCGGCCCCGGTCGTCGGTGAGTTCGGCCTCGGCGGTGCGGATGGTGCGCCCCCGGTGGACGACCCGGCCCTCGGCGCGCAGCGTGCTGCCGTCCAGCGGACCCGGGCGCAGGTAGCGCACGGAGATGTCGAGCGAGGTGTAGCCGGTCGCGGGCGGCAGCGTGGTGTGCACCGCGCAGGCCATCGCCGAGTCGAGCAGCGTGGCGGCGATGCCGCCGTGCATGGTGCCGATCGGGTTGGCGAACTCGGGTCGCGCGCTCGCGCTGAAGACGACCCGGCCGTCCTCGACCTCCTCGGGCTCCATCCCGATGAACGGGCCGATCCCCGTGGGCATGCCGTGGTCCCGCAGGGCCAGCAGCTGTTCCAGACCGGTCGGTCCCGTGGTCGACGACATCGTGCTCATCCCGAACCCCTCACCTGAGTTGACGTTGTCAAGTTGACAACGTCAACTCGCCGGCTGTCAACTGGGAGCGTGCCCGACACCCGTCGCTCCCGCGCCCGCGCCCGACCCGGCGACGGGGCGCTGCTGCGCGGCGAGATCCTGGCCGCCGCCACCGCCCTGCTCGACGAGGCCGGCGACGAATCCGCGCTGACGCTGCGCGCGGTGGCCGCCCGCGCCGGGGTGACCACGCCCTCGGTGTACCTGCACTTCGCGAACAAGCGGGAACTGGTCGACGCGGTGTGCCTGGCGGTTTGGGAGGACCTGGGGCGGCGGATGCGCGACGCGGGCGCGGGGATCGAGGATCCCTACCAGGCGATGCGTCGGCACGGCGCCGCGTTCGTCCGCTTCGGGCTCGAACACCCGGTGCAGTACCGCCTGTTGATGATGCGCCCGCGCTCGGGCGAGGATGCCGAGTGGAGTGCGGCCGACGCGTGCCTGGACTGGGTCGGCGAGGCGATCCGGCCGTGTCTGGAGGCGGGCGTCCTGGTCGGCGACCCGACCCGGCTGGCGCTGCAGATGCTGGCCGCGCTGCACGGCCTGGTGGCGCTGTATCTGGCCCGGCCCGACTATCCGTGGCCGGACGACGTGGAGACCATGGCCGACGAGGTGACCCGGATGGCGGGGCTCGGCTCGGCGCTGGCCGGACGGCTGCGCGGCCCCGGTCCGGCGCCCACCACCGGCGCGTTCACGGCGGGGTTCGACGCGCTCGCCGACCGGCTGCGGCGGCCGGATCCGGCCGCCGGGCCCGACGCGACGGAGTGAGGGCGGCGGGCCGCTCCCGAGGGGCAGGAGGGGAGACGGCCGCGCGTACGACGGTCGAGGGTCAGCGACCCTTGCGCTTGTCCGCCTGCTTCTTCACCTTGTCGACGATCGACTTGACCTTGTCCGGGTTCTGCTTGGCGTAGTCGGTCGCCTTCTTGATCAGCTTGTCGAGACCGGCCATGACGCCCACTCCTTGTTTCTCGCGGGGCGAACGGGTCGCCACCGCCGTGGTTCGGTGTTGCTCTGGTTCAGGATCAACCGCGGACCGGGGCGAATCGTTCCCTCGGGAAGATTCGTTCCCGGAGGCCGCGGCAGGGTCGCACCGAAAAACGGTGCGACCCTGCCGCGCGGCGTGTCCGCGGGCCGTGCCCGAGTGGATCCCCGGACGGGGAGCCGGCTCAGACGTTGACGCCGAAGTCCTTCGCGATGCCCGCGAGACCGGAGGCGTAGCCCTGGCCGACGGCGCGGAACTTCCACTCGTTGCCGTTGCGGTACAGCTCACCGAAGACCATCGCGGTCTCGGTGGACGCGTCCTCGGTGAGGTCGTAGCGCGCCAGTTCGTTGTTGTCGGCGCGGTTGACCACGCGGATGTACGCGTTGCGGACCTGGCCGAACGACTGGTCCCGGGCCACCGCGTCGTGGATGGAGACCGGGAAGACGATCCGCTGCACGTCGGCCGGCACCGAGGCCAGGTCGACGTTGACGGTCTCGTCGTCGCCTTCGCCCTCACCGGTGAGGTTGTCACCGGTGTGCTGGACCGAGCCGTCGGGGCTGGTCAGGTTGTTGTAGAAGACGAAGTGCAGATCGGACAGCACCCGACCGTCGTTGCCGAGCAGCAGCGCGCTCGCGTCGAGGTCGAAGTCCGCACCGGTCGTGCTGCGCGCATCCCATCCGAGACCCACCGCGACGGCGGTGAGGCCGGGCGCGGCCTTGGACAGGGATACGTTGCCGCCCTTGGCGAGACTGACTCCCATGGCAGTGCTTCCTTCCCTCGTGCATATTCGGGTACGGGCGGATCGGGTGATCACCGCGACGGCCGCCCACCGGGGTAAATCTACAGGAATGTAGAAGTCCGATGTGCGCCGCCGTGACGCGCGCATGACGCGCATCGTGCGATCGCCCATGCAGTGATACCCCATCCCACCACGGGTGGACGACAACGGGTTGCCGAACTGTGGGTGCGGTTCCGTCGATTCCGCCACATCCGCCGTTGTCGTGGGGGTTCGCGCGCCCGCGCATCACCCGCGCACGGGCTCCGTCGGCTCGTCGCCGGGTAGGCGCGCGGGCGTCGGGCCCGGTATTCGGGCGGCCAGCCGAAAGCCCCCGTCGACCACTCCGGCGGACAACGTGCCCCCCTCGGCCGCCAGTCTGCGACCGAGCGAGCCCAGCCCCATGCCCACCGCGGTCGGCGCCGGACCCACCGGGGCGCGGACCCCGTCGTTGGTCAGCACCAACACCACCTCGCCGCACGGCTCCACCGTCGCGGTGATCGCACACCGCCTCGCGTCGCTGTGCCGCAGCACGTTGGTGGTGCCCTCGCGCAACACGGTGGCCAGCGCGGTGTCCACGCCGACCGGCAACGCGCCGACCTCGACCGAGACCTCCACCGCCATCCCGGCCGCCGCCAGCACGTCCCGGGCGGAGCGCGCCTCCACGGCCAGCGACATCCCGCGATACCCGCCCGCGACCGTGCCCACGTCCGCCAGCGCCTGTCGCGCCATGGTCAGCCCCTGGGCGACCCGCTCCGCCGCCGACTCCGGGTCCCGATCGGCCAGCCGCAGCGCCAGCTGACTCTCCAACACCAGCGCGGACAGGCTGAATCCGAGCAGGTCGTGCAGATCGTGCCCGAACCGCAGCCGCTCACGGGCCACCCGCACGGCCGCCAACTCGGCGCGCGCCGCGTTCAGCGCCCGCGCCACGTCGGCCATCCGCACCAGCCCGTACACCAGCGCGGCCCGCTCCAGGATCCACACCACGTGGTAGACGTGGTCGAGCGCGGTCGGACTCCACGTCCCGAAGTACAGGTCGTGACAGGCGAACCCGATCACCGCGAGCACCCGCCACGGCCCGCGCAGCAGCACCAGCGCGATGCCGGCCAGGAACAACCCGAGCGACCACGTCTTCGCGTCGAACACCACCAGCGGGACGTACGCGAGCGCGACCTGCGCCGCGAACGTCCACCGCCACCCCCGGGGCCGACCGGCCGCGGCCGGCGTGCAGTTGCGGATGTACAGCGCGACGAACCCGGCGAGCAGCAGCAGGAACAGCGCCTGCCGCGCGGGGGAGTAGTGGCTCGCCGCCAACAACCGCACCGGCAGCGGCACCACGATCAGCACCAGGATCACCACGCGCAGCACCGACACGGCCCGCGGCGTCGGCTCGACCGCGATGGCCGGCGGCGGCGTGCCCGCGACGCTCTTGTGCGCGTGCGCGTAGGCGCGCACCTCGGTCATCGCGCCCCGGGCCTCGGCCAGCGCCTCGGTCAGCGCCACCCGGGCCCGCTCCGGACACTCGCGCAGCTCGGCGACCAGCACCTCGCCGCGCTCGACGATGCGGGTCAGACTCGCCCCGACCCCGTCGGTCAGGTGCCGGGTGAAGCGCAGCCGCTCGCGGGCCACCTCGGCGTCGGCGAGCGCGGTGCGCGTCGCGGCCAGCGCGGCCACCAGATCGGTGAGCCCGGCCAGCGCGTACACCGCGAGCCCGACCAGCGCGGCCTGGCCGAAGACCAGGTACAGCGCCTCGACCACGGTGGGCCGCGCCGCGAGACCCACCGGCACCTGGACGGCCACAACCGCCGCGAACCCGGCCCAGCCCGCCCACGCGGGCCGGAGCAGCAGCAGCGCGGCACCGGCCAGGAAGCCCGGGTTGCCGTACCAGGTGTCGTGGAACCAGGTCATCGGCAGATAGGTGAGCACCGCCTGCGCGCCCAGCGTCCAGACCCAACCGCGCGGCCGGGAGCAGTCGGCCGGCCGTACGCAGTTGCGCATGTGCAGGGCGACCAGGGTGAGCAGCATGGCCAGCGCGGCGCCCTTGGCCGTCGTGGACAGCCGGGTCGACTGGACCAGGCCGACGAAACCGCCGAAGAAGAAGCCGCAGGTCACGGTCGCGACCACGACGCGCGCGAGCAGCGGTGCCCACGCGGCGTCGTCCCGGGGACCGGCGGCGATCCGCGGCACGCTGCGACGACCCCTCGACGCCATGACTCTCCCGTGCTGACAACCGATGCGCTCCACGGACGCGATGTCGGGCCGCCCGTACACCCGCCGCTCCCGCAACGGCAGGGCAAACCGTACCGACCGGACATCCGACCGTCACCCCGGGGCCCGGCTCCACCGCCGGTTACGCGGCGTCACTCGCACGGATCACCCCGCCGGCGGGGCCGACCGGTCCGTTCGATGGTGACGAGAAGTGATCGGGATCCGGGACGAGCAGGAAGCGAGGCGCCCATGTTCGCGGCCCTGGGCGGATTTGTCGTACGCAGGCCCTGGTGGGTCATCCTCGCGTGGGTGATCGCCGCCGGTGTGGTGATCGGTCTGGCGCCGAAGCTGACCTCCTCCACCGACGAGAAGAGCTTCCTCCCCAAGTCCTACGAGTCGGTCCGCGCGTCCGACCTGCGCGAGCGGGCGTTCCCGCAGCAGGAGAACGTCGGCGCGGTGATCGTCTTCCAGCGGGCCGACGGCAAGCCGCTGACCCCGGCCGACAGCGCCGTGGTGGCGCGGGTCTCCACGGCGGTGGAGGCGCAAAAGATCAAGGACGTGCTGGGGGTCACGCCCGGCCAGGTCTCGCCGAACGGGCTGGTGCAGACCGCGATGGTGGCCATGCCGGAGGTCAAGGACCCCAACGACGAGACCCCGCAGGACGCGGTCGAGGCGATGCGCAAGGAGGTCAAGGCGCAGGTCGCCGGGACTGACCTGACCGCCGGGATCACCGGCTCCGCCGCGCAGGCGCTGGACGAACGGGACTCGTCGGAGACCGCCGGCACCCTGGTCGCGGTGGGCACGATCGTGATCATCGTGCTGCTGTTGCTGATCATCTTCCGCAGCCCGATCATCGCGCTGCTCCCCGTGGTGATCATCGGACTGATCTCGCCGATGGCCACCGGACTGATCGCGTCGGCCAACAAGGTCTTCGACATGAAGGCCGACAGCTCGATCGAACAGTTGCTCACCGTGGTGCTGTTCGGCGTCGGCACCGACTATGTGCTGTTCCTGCTGTTCCGCTATCGCGAGGTGCTGCGCGAGGGGGTCGACCCGAAGAACGGCATGGTGCGCGCGGTCTCCCGGGTGGGCGAGGCGATCGCCTCCGCCGCGGCGGCGGTGATCGTCGCGTTCGCCGCGCTGACCCTGTCCACCCTGGGGATGTTGCGCTCGATGGGGCCGGCCCTGGCGATCGCGGTGTTCGTGACGCTGCTGGCCGGACTGACCCTGGTGCCGGCCGTGGTCTCGCTGCTCGGCACGCGCGTGTTCTGGCCGTCCAAGTCCTGGCGGGTGGCCCCGCACGGCACCGGCTTCGCCCGACTCGGGCGCGGCATCGGCCGGCGGCCTGTGGTGTTCGCGGTGGCCTCCGCGCTGGTGATGGGGGTGCTCGCGATCGGCGCGCTGGGTTACAAGGCCAACTTCGACCTCGCCGGCTCCTCGCTGCCGTCGGACAAGGAGTCGGTCAAGGCGATGAAGAGCCTGGAGAAGGGCTTCCCGCCGGGGACCACCGACCCGACCGAGGTCTACCTCGAGTCCACCACCGGCCGGCCGCTCACCCCGCAGGAGCGGGCCGCCTTCGAGGCGGAGCTGCGCGGGGTGAAGGGGGTCGGCTCGGTGGCCGAGCCGGTGCTCACCCCCGACCTGGCGACCGCGTTCTACTCGGTGGTGCTGTCCGACTCGCCGGCCACCGACGCGGCGCTGTCCACGGTGAAGAACCGGCTGCGGCCGACAATGCACGAGGCCGCGCCGGACGGCACCCGGGCGCTGGTGGGCGGGATCACCGCGGTCTACGTGGACATCAATCGCGCGGTGGACCGGGACTACTCGGTCGTCTTCCCGGTCGCGGCGGTGTGCATCATGATCATTCTGGGACTGCTGCTGCGCAGCCTGGTTGCGCCGTGGTACCTGATGGCCTCGGTGGCGCTCGGATTCGGCGCCACCCTCGGGGCGACCTCGGTGCTGTTCCAGAAGATCGGGGACCAGCCGGGGCTGATGTTCATGCTGCCGGTGATCATGTATCTGTTCGTGGTCGCGCTGGGCACCGACTACAACATCCTGATGGTGTCCCGACTGCGCGAGGAGGCCCGCGAGGGGCACAACCCGCACGACGCGGCGGCCGTGGCGGTCAAGCACTCCGGGCCCACCATCGCCGCAGCCGGCGTGATCCTGGCGGGCACCTTCGCCACGCTGATGCTGGCGGGCAACTCGACGCTGTCCCAGATGGGCTTCGCGCTCTCCAGCGGGATCGCGATCGCGGCCTTCATCATGGCGCTGATCTTCACGCCGAGCCTGACCGCGCTGATCGGCCACACGGCGTGGTGGCCGGGGCACGGGGACACCAAGCCGGCGGGGGAGAAGGAGCGGGCGGGCGCGCCGGTGGGCTGAGGGGCGAGGTGGGGCGGGGCGGTGGGAGCGGGCGGGACGTGGCGTGCGGGGTGCCGTCCGGGTCAAGGCAGCAGCCGGGCCGCCCGTCCCGGATCAGGGCAGCAGCACCCGGAACGCCGC
Organism: Embleya australiensis; assembly: GCF_051903075.1. NCBI lineage: Bacteria > Bacillati > Actinomycetota > Actinomycetes > Kitasatosporales > Streptomycetaceae > Embleya > Embleya australiensis. Next base: position 584,823 of record NZ_CP182422.1, on the reverse strand, counting down.
GCCCTCGCCCGGGGCAGTGCGTACCTCGACCCGGCCGCCGTGAGCGTTGACCAGGGCGGCGACGATGGCCAGGCCGAGGCCGGAGCCGCCGCCGGCGGCGCGGCTGCGCGAGGAGTCGACCCGGTAGAAACGTTCGAATACGCGCTGAGCGTGAGCCGGGGTCAGGCCGGGGCCGGCGTCGGCGACCTCGAGGGCCGCGCACCGGTCCGGCGGCCCGGTCCGGCCCACCGCGATCCGGATCGTGGTCCCGGCCGGGGTGTGGGTCAGCGCGTTGGAGACCAGGTTCGCCACCACCTGGCGTAGCCGGGACTCGTCGCCGAAGACCGTCACCGGATGCGCCGGGCCGCCGTCCAGGCCGGTCAGCGTCACCGCGCGGTCCGGGGCCAGGGTCTTGATGTCGTGCACCGCGTCGGCGGCCAGGATGCGCAGGTCCACCGGCTCGTTGCACAGCGGCCGCTGCTCGTCCAGGCGGGCCAGTTGCAGCAGGTCCTCGACCAGGCCGCCCATCCGGATCGCCTCGTCCTCGATGCGCCGCATCGTGCGGGCCACCTCGGCCGGATCGGTGAGCGCGCCCATCCGGTACAACTCGGCGAAGCCGCGCACGCTGGCCAGCGGCGTGCGCAACTCGTGCCCGGCGTCGGCGACGAACCGGCGCATCCGGGTCTCCGACTCGGCGCGGGCCGCGAACGCGGTCTCGATCTGCGCCAGCATGCCGTTGATCGACGTGGACAACCGGCCGATCTCGGTGCCGGGCGCGGGTACCGGGACCCGGTGGGACAGGTCGCCCGCCGCGATCGCCGCCGCCGTCTCCTCGATCCGGCGCAGCGGACGCAGCCCGCCGCGCAGCGCGAACCAGCCGGCCGCGGCCAGTACGGTCAGGCAGGTCAGACCGATCAGCAGGCACACCGTGCGCATCCGGTCGACCGCCGCCCGGACGTCGTTCAGCGGCTGGGCCAGCACCACGCTGCCCTCGCCGCCCGCCGTCGGCACCGCGAGCACCCGCCAGCGGGTGTCGCCGGACACCGAGTCGGTCTCGAACGGATGCCGGCGAAGCGCCGTCACGGTGACCGCGTCCAGGCGGGGCAGCCGCGGGCCCAACTCCTCCTCGGCGCCGGGCGAGCGCACCCGCTGGCGAGTGGTGCCGTCCGGGTTCAGGTACTCGGCCACGATCCGACTCGGCAACACGCCGAACGCCCGCCCGCGACCGCCGGGCGGCGGCCCGTTGCCGCGCGGCTCGCCGGGGGGTTCGGGCGGGCGGTACGCCATGCCCCGCGCGGCCTGGTTCAGTTGCCGATCCACCTGGTCGGTGAGGTAGCCGCGCAGCGAGCCCACCACGACCGCCTGGCTGACCAGCAGGGCAACGGCGACCAGGGTCATCGCGATGACCAGCACGCGGACGCGCAGCGACGATCGGCTCGGGTGCGGGAGGCGCATCCCGGCGCCGTCAGGCCGACGGCTGCGGGCGCCGCAGCACGTATCCGACCCCGCGCACGGTGTGGATCAACTTGCCACCGCCGACGTCGAGTTCGATCTTGCGGCGGAGGTAGCTGATGTACGACTCGACGATGCTCAGATCGCCGCCGAAGTCGTACTGCCAGACGTGGTCCAGGATCTGCGTCTTGGACACGACCCGGCCGGTGTTGAGCATCAGGTAGCGCAGCAGTTTGAACTCGGTGGGCGACAGCGACACCGGCCGTCCGCCGCGCAGCACCTCGTGACCGTCCGGGTCGAGTTCGAGATCGGCGACCACGATCCGGTTGGAGGACGTCGGCACCCCCTCGCCGCCGTGCACCCGGCGCAGCACCGCGTGGATCCGGGCGATCAACTCCTCGAGGCTGAACGGCTTGGTGACGTAGTCGTCCCCGCCCAGGGTCAATCCGGTGATCTTGTCCTTCGTGGTGTCCTTCGCGGTCAGGAACAACACCGGCAGCCGGGTGCCGTCGGCGCGCAGTCGGCGGACCACCTCGAAGCCGTCCAGGTCGGGGAGCATCACGTCGAGCACGACCAGGTTCGGCCGACACCGCGCGACGGCGGCCAGCGCGTCGGCGCCGTCGGCCGCCGAGTCGACCTCGAAACCGGCGAAACGCAGGCTGGCGGAGAGCAGTTCGCGAATGTTCGGCTCGTCGTCGACGACGAGCAGGCGGGTCCGGGCGCCCTCGGCGGGCGTGGCCATCTAGCCCGCCCCGCCGGTCGCGCCGCCGGTGCCGCCCGCGCTGCCCGTCGTGCTTGCGCCACCGCGGCCGAGGGGAGTGGTGCCCTGGGCGACGGAGGTCGCGGTCACCGCGCCGTCGGCGCCGGTCGCGCCGCGCACCACGACGGTGTCGCCCGGCTTCAGGTCGACGGTGCGCCCGTCGCGGGTCACCTGGATCTTCGTTCCGGCGTCGGTCTTCACCTTCACGATGTTGCCGGCCGAATCTGAGACGTAGATGAAAGAGTCGTCGACGACCTTCACCGTCCCGGTGGTCAGATCCGAGCCCGCGCCGGAGCCCGCGCCGGGCGTGCTGCCGCCGGCCGGGCGGCCGGCGCCCGGTTGGGCGCCGCTGCCGCCGCCGGCGGTGCGGGCGGTGAACGGGTTCGCGCCCTGCTGCGCCGTGCTCTGCCCGGTGCCGCCGCCCGCGTGGTCCTTCTGTACCTCGACGCCGGCGAGGAAGCCCGCGGACACGAGCACACCCGCGCCCAGGGCCAGGGTCAGCGCGGGCAGGCGGCGGCGGGGCGGGGCGGCCAACTCGTCGGCGACGTCGCGGGCGGCGGGCGGTCGGGCGAGGATGTCCTCCGGCGATTCGTCCGGCGCGTCGGCGGCGGCCGGTTCGGTGCGGAAGCCGCCGACGAAGCCGGACGGCTCGGGATCGGTGGGCTCGTGCGGGGTCTCGTGAGCGGGGGATCCGGGCGTGCCGGAGTCGGGCGCCGGCTCGCCCGGTACGGGGTCGAGTGGGCGGGTGTCGTGCGGGTCGAGGCCGGGCTTCGGCGTCATGGTCGGGATTCTCCTCCGGAACGGCGGTGGGTGGTCGGGCTATTCGTGCCGCAGTGCTTCGATCGGCCGCAGCGCGGCGGCGCGCGCGGCCGGGTAGCCGCCGAAGAACAGCCCGATGGCGACCGACACGGCGAACGAGCCGACCACCGAACTCGGCACCACGACGGGCGTGATCCCGACCACCTCGAAGCGGGCGGCGAACAGCCCGGCGGCCACCCCGAGGCCGCCGCCGATCACCGACAACAGCGTGGACTCGGCGAGGAATTGGCCCAGGATTGCCCCGCGCGGCGCGCCGATCGCCTTACGGATGCCGATTTCGCGGGTGCGTTCGGCGACCGTCACCAGCATGATGTTGGTGATGCCGATCCCGCCGACCAGGAGCGAGATCGCGGCCACCGCGGCGAGCAGCACGGTGAAGGTCTTGTTGGTCTCGTCGTTGGCGCTCAACAACGACTGCTGGTTGGTGATCCGGAAGTCGCTCTGCGTCGAATCGGTGATCCGGTGCCGGTTGTTCAGGATCGAGGTGACCTCGTCCTGGGCGAGCGTGGTGTCGGCGGAGGAGGTGGCCTGTACGGCGATCGCGGACAACGAACCGTAGCCGGTCAGGCTGTCGCGCATGGTGGTCACCGGCAGCACGATGGTGTCGTCGGAGTCGGCCGCGCCGTTGCCGCCCTTGGTGCGCAGGACACCCGCGACGCGGAACGGCACGCCGCCGACCAGGATTTCCTTGTCGATCGGGTTCTCCGTGCCGAACACGTTCTCCACCGTGGTGCTGCCCAGGATTGCCACTCTGCGCCGGGAGTTCACGTCGTCGGTGCCGAACAGCGCGCCTTGGCCCAGGTCGTGGTTGGTGGTGGCGAACCAGTCCGGCGTGGTGCCGACGATCTGGGACACGGTGACCGACTGGCCGGCGTAGGTGACGCTCTGGGACGTGGTCTGCACTGGGGCGGCCGACTTCACGTGCGGGGCCAGGGCCTTGTCGACCAGGGCCCGGGCATCGTCCGGGGTGAGGTCCTTGAGCGTGCCGCCCTGTCCGGCCGCGCCGAATCGCCCGCCGCCCGCGGTGTGCGAGACGGTGAGCAGGTTGGTGCCGAGGCGCTGGATGGAGGCCTGTACCGACTTGGACGAGCCGTTGCCGACGGCCACGAGCAGGATCACCGCGCCGACCCCGATCAGTACGCCGAGCATGGTCAGCGCGGTCCGGATCTTGTTCGCGGCCAGGCCCAGGACGGCGAATCGGAGCACTTCGACGGGGTTCACCGACGGGGGCCTTCCACGAGCGGGCCGGCCGCGACGGGCTCGGCAGTGGTCGGCGCGGATGCGGGGGAGCGTCGCCGGTCGGATACCACCAGGCCGTCGACCAGGCGCAGGACCCGTTCGGCGCGGGCGGCGACCTCGTCCTCGTGGGTGATGATCACGATCGTGCGGCCGGCCTCGTGCAGCCGGTCCAGGATGCCCAGCACCTCGCGGGTGCTGTGGCTGTCCAGGTTGCCGGTGGGCTCGTCGGCGAGCAGCAGGGCCGGGGCGGTGACCAGGGCCCGGGCCAGCGCGACCCGTTGCTGTTGGCCGCCGGAGAGTTCGTTGGGCGCGTGGTCGGCGCGGTCGGACAGGCCGACCAGGTCGAGCGCGGCGCGGGCGCGGCGGCGGCGTTCCCGGGCGCGCACCCCCGCGTAGGAGAGCGGGAGTTCGACCTGGGCGAGCGCGGTGGTGCGCGGGATCAGGTTGAACGACTGGAAGACGAAGCCGATGCGGCGGTTGCGGACCAGGGCGAGCTGGTGCTCGTCGAGCCGGCCGACGTCGAGGCCGTCGAGCAGATAGCGGCCCGAGGACGGGATGTCCAGGCAGCCCAGGACGTTCATCAGGGTGGACTTGCCCGAGCCGGAACTGCCCATGATGGCCACGTATTCGCCGACCTCGATGGTCAGGTCGACGCCGCGCAGCGCCTGCACGGCGGCGGCGCCGTGGCCGTACGACTTGGTCACCGCGCGGACGTCGATCACCGGCGCGGGCCCGCCCGCGTGCGGCCCGCTCATCGTGCGCCGCCGCGCGGGAAGCCGCCGCCGGTCGCGCCGCCGTTGCCACCGCTGCCACCGCCGGGGAAGACCGCGCCGCCGCCCGGGATTCCGCCGCCGCCGGTGCCGCCGCGGGTGGATTGGCCGGAGCGGCCCGACGTGGAGCCGGTGCCGGTGGCGACGGTGCCGATCACGATCTCGTCGCCCTCGGCCAGGCCGGAGAGGACCTGCGTGGTCTGGTCGCCCACCACGCCGAGGGTCACCGTGCGGCGCTGTTCGACGCCGTCGACGAGGACGCGTACCGAGGCGCCGGCACCGCCTGTGCTGCCGGGGCCGCTCGTACCGCCGCCGGTCACGGCCGCCGAGGGTACCTGGAGCGCGTTGTCCGCCTGGGCGACGATCACCGAGATGTTCGCGGTCTGACCGGTGCGCAGCGTGGACACGTCGCCCTGGAGCGCGATGGTGGCGCCGTACTTGACCGAACCGGCCGACCCGCCGCTGTCCGGGAGCGGATTGACGCTCACCACCTTGGCGTTCAGCCGAATCGCGGAGTTCACGTTGAGGGTGACGGTGGCCGGCTGTCCCGCCTTGACCTTGGCCGCGTCGGCCTCCGAGAAGGACACCCGGCTCTCCATGCCGGTCGGATTCGCGAGCACCACGAATCCGCTCGCCGTGCTGTTCGAGGACGCGGACGAGCCGCCCTGGCCGCCGGAACCGCCGGACCCGCCCGAGCCGGTGGAAGCGCCGGAACCGCCCGAGCCGCCGGCGGAGACGCTGTCGCCGACCTTGCCCGACACCGAGGCCACCACGCCGTCGGAGGGGGCGATCAGGGTGCAGCCGTCCAGGGCCCGTTGCGCGTCGGCGACCTTGTTGTTCGCCGTGACCAGGGCCGATTCGGCCTGGGTGACCGCCGCGGCGTCCACCGTCGTGCTCGGCGACGGGGTGGCCGTCGCGGTTTTGGTGACGGTGACGGTGACGGTCGGGTGCGGCTGGGCGACAGGGGTGGACGCGGACCCGGGCGGCGCCGTCGTGGGCGTGGCGGCGGGCACATCGCGGGAGGCGGTACCGCCGGTGCCGCCGCGTACGGCCGTGTTCTCGATGCCGGAACTCTGGTTGCCACCGCCCTGGTTGCCGCTACCGCCTCCGTTGCCGCCGCCTCCGTTGCCGCCCCCGCTCTGCTGGACCGGGGTGCCCGCGCGGGCCTTGGTCAGATTCGCCTGGGCCACGCTCACGGCCGACTTCGCCGCGTCCAGCCCCTCCTGGGCCTGGGCCGGATCGATCCGGGCCAGCACCTGGCCGGCGGTGACCCGGTCGCCCACCTTGACCGCGACTGCGGTGACCTTGCCCGCGGCGGTGAAGGCCACCCCCGTGTCGGAGGGCGAACTCAACGACCCGGACGCGGACACCGTGGCCATCACCGTGCCCTTGGTGACCTTGCCCGTACGCACCCGGCCGGCGCGCGTCGATCCGCCCCCGTCGTCCACCGCCGCGTAGGCGAAGCCGGCGCCGGTGACCAACGCGGCGGCCAGGGTCAGGTTGAGCAGGACCGACTTGCGTCGTAGTCGTACACGCCTCATGGCGGCCAAGACTGAACCGGACACGTGCCGGAAGGCTGTCGGCCGTCTGGGAGTTGGCCGGCAACGCGACGGCGGATCGAGGTCGTGAGCCGGGCGTGTATCGGTTGAAAGTGCTGTGATCGCGACAAATCGTCGGACCGATCGGGTCCGGGTTCCCAGCGAACTCCCAGGCGGCGCGCGGCCAATCACCATCCCGCCGTGCTTGAGTCCGGGGCGGATGGGTGGTGCGCCGTCCGGCGGCCGTTCCCGAGTCGCGTGGGAAGGACGTCATGACGAGGTACCCGGGTCGACCGGCGTGGACCACGGCGGTGGTGCCGGTCGCCGCCTCGGCACTCGTGTTGCTGCTGGCCGGATGTGGTGGGGGGAGCAGCGGCAAGAGCACGAGCGTCGCGGGTCCGTCGAGCGTGCCGAGCGCCGGTGCCGACGCCACGAAGGCGTACACCGACTGTCTGCGCGCGAACGGGGTCACGGTGCCGACCGGACGGCCGGGTGGGGGAGCCCGCCCGTCGGGTCGGCCCGATGGCACCGCCCGCCCATCCGATCGCCCGAGCCGTCCGGCCGGCGAACGCCCCTCGGGCTTCCCCGGCCGCCCACGCGCGACCGATCCCGCGCTCCGCAAGGCCGAGGAAACCTGCGCGACGCTGCGCCCCTCCCGCGCACCGGGCAGCCGAGGCACAGCCGCCCCGAACGGCGGCCCGAACGACTCCGGCATCCGGGCATTCGCAAGCTGCCTCCACGACCACAAGGTCGACCTGCCCCCGGGTGGCCCGTCGGCCCTCAACCGCACGGACCCTGCGGTCGCCGAAGCCCTGAAGATCTGCGAGGCACTCCTGCCGACGACACACCCGAGCCCGGCGGCTTCGTCGTAGCCGACGGCGCTCGCTCCGAATCCCTCGCCGTCACACGGCTACCGCAGCAGGCGGAAGAAGCGGCGGATCTCCTCCACGAACAGCTCCGGCTGTTCGAAGGCGGCGAAGTGGCCGCCCCGGGGAAGCTCGTTCCAGTAGCGCAGGTCGCGGAAGCGGTTGGCCGCCCAGCGGCGTGAGGCGCGGATGATCTCGTGCGGGAAGACCGAGCATCCGGTCGGCACGTCGACCTCGGCCAGGTCGGGATCGCGATAGCTCTCCCAATACAGGCGGGCCGAGGACGTGGCGGTGCCGGTCAGCCAGTAGAGCATCACGTTGTCGAGCATGTGGTCGCGCGGCAGCGCGTTCTCCGGGTGCCCGTCGCAGTCGGTCCACTGCCGGAACTTCTCCACGATCCAGGCGAGTTGGCCCACCGGGGAGTCGGCCAGGCCGTAGCCGAGGGTCTGCGGCCGGGTGGACTGGATCTTGCTGTAGCCGGAATCCCATTCGGAGTGCGTGGCCAGGTCGGCCAGCGCCCGGCGTTCCTCGGGCGTCGGGTCCTGCATCGCCTCGGCGTCCGGCATCGCCACCGGCATGTTCAGGTGGATCCCGAGCACGTGCTCCGGGTCCTGGCGGCCGAGCGAGGCGGTGATCATCGATCCCCAGTCGCCGCCCTGCGCGCCGTAACGCTCGTAGCCCAGGTCGGCCATCAGCCGCGCCCAGGTCCGGGCGATCCGGTCGACGCCCCACCCGGTTTCGGCCGGCCGATCGCTGAAGCCGTACCCGGGCAGCGAGGGCAGCACCACGTGGAACGCGTCCGCCGCGTCCCCGCCGTGTGCGACGGGATCGGTCAACGGGCCGATCACGTCCAGGAATTCGATGATCGAACCGGGCCAACCGTGGGTCAGGATCAGCGGTACCGCGTCCGGGTACGGCGCACGCACATGCAGGAAGTGGATGCCCACGCCGTCGAGTTCGGCCCTGAACTGCGGATGGGCGTTCAGCCTGGCCTCGGTTTTGCGCCAGTCGTAGGTGGTGCGCCAGTACTCGGCCAACTCCCGCGTGTACCCGAGCGGGATGCCCTGCGACCAGTCGGCCACCGGCTCCGCCTCGGGCCATCGGGTGCGCGCCAGGCGCTCCCGCAGATCGACCAGTTCGGCCTCGGGTGTCTCGATCCGGAACGGCGTGAGGTGCGACGGGGTGGGCATCGGCCGGCAACTCCATCCATGTGGACGTCAGGGCGAATCTCCGGGGCGGGTCTCCAGGGCGGTACTCAACCCGAACACCCGAGCGCATACCAGTGCCGGCCGCCCCCTTGGGCCCGAATCTCGAACACCGCCGGCGGCGCGCCGCACCGTGCTCCGTATGGGTGAAGTCGGGGCCCGACGCACCCGATCGGCTTTCGTCGGGGCCGCCGAAGCCGCCAGGTTGGTGATTTCGTCCTGCTCCCGGAAGGCCCCCTGATGAACCGTCACCTCCGCGGCGGAGTCGGCGTCGTCGCCGCGCTCCTGTCCGCCTGCTCGCTCGCCGCCGGCGCCCCCGTGGCCGCCGACGCCCGGCCGCCGCTGCCACAGCCGAAGGCGTCCACCAACGCCGAGTTGCCGCCCTGGCCGGTGCCCGCCGACAGCGCGCAGCGTGGGGCCGACGTGGGGCTGGCGCTGGATACGATGGAGGGCGCGAAGCAGCACTTCCACGTGCATCTGGACATCTTCGTCGGCCTGGAGCGCGTCGAGGTCGCCCCCGATCTGGGCATCGACCACAACTCCGGGCTGCTGGCCGACCTGCACACCCACGACAACAGCGGCGTCCTGCACGTGGAGAGCCACGACGCGAACGCCCGCTTCGTCCTGGGGCAGTTGTTCGCGATGTGGAACGTCAGGTTCGACGACACCCACCTGGGCGCGCTCACCCCCGACGCCACGCACACCTACCGCACCTATCTCAACGGCGAGTTGGTGACCGGCGATCCGGCCCGGATCGAACTGCGTCCGCACGACCAGATCTCGGTGATGTTCCAGGGCGATCAGGTGCGGATCAAGCCGCCGGCCTCGTACGACTTCCCGATGGGCCTTTAGGGTCGCGCTCGTTCACGACAGTATGGGGGTGGGTGTAGGGCCGTTACGACGAGACAGGGGTTGCCGCCATGACCGATCTGGAAACCGCGGCCCCGGCCTTCGTCGCCATGGCCCACTCGATCGTGTGGGCCTCGATCGCCACCGTGGACAGCGCCGGCCGCCCTCGCACCCGGATCCTGCACCCCTACTGGGTGTGGGAACACGGTCGGCTCACCGGTTGGGTGGCCACCGCGCCGACCGCGACCAAACGCGCGCACATCGCCCGCAACCCGTTCGTGTCCTGCAACTACTGGTCGCCCACGCACGACACGTGTGCCGCCGAATGCCGCGCGGACCTGCTCTTCGACGAGGAGGTCCGCGAGCGGGTGTGGCACCTGTTCCGGGACACCCCGGAGCCGCTGGGCTACGACCCGGCCGGGGTGCCCGGGTGGGAGAAACCCTCCTCGCCCGACTTCGCGGTGATGCGCCTGTCGCCGTGGCGGCTGCGGGTCTTCCCGGGCGCCGGACTCAAGGCCGGGCTCGGCAACGCGGTACTGACCTGGCAGGAGCCCCGCCCGGAGCTGACTCCGCAGGGCGCGGGCTGACCCGATGCCACCACGCGCCGTCCGACGCCACGGCGTGTCCCTGACGCCATGGCGTGCCGCCTGAGCCCGTCGCGTAATTCATGAGACAAAGTTGTCTCATTCGGGCTAGGGTTGATCCATGCCCACCGACAACGAGCAGGTGCTGCGCGCCGCCGTCACCCTGCTGCTCCGGCGCCCCGCCTCGTCCATGGACGAGATCGCCCGCGCCGCCGGGATCAGCCGGGCCACGCTGCACCGGATGTTCCCCGGCCGCCCGGCGCTGATCACCGCGCTCGGCGCGCAGGCATCCGCCCGAATCGGGCGCGCGATCGACACCGCCGACCTGAGCGCCGACGACGTACCGCGGGCACTGCGCGACCTGGTCGAGCAGCTGATGCCCTGCGCCGACTATGTGGCATTCCTGTACGGCGAGAGCTCGCTGGTCGGCGACCCGGACCTGGAGCGGGCCTGGAGCGTCATGGACGAGCAGGTGGCCGCCGTGGTCCGGCGCGGCCAGGAGAACGGCTCGATGCGCGTCGACCTGACCGCCCAGTGGGTCACCGAGGCGCTGTTCTCGTTCGTCGCCGCCGCCGGCTGGGCCGTGCACGAGGGCCGACTCGCCGGCCGCGACGCGGCCCGCTCGGTCGCCGAACTCCTGCTCGGCGGCGCGCGGCGTACCCCGGGCAACCCCGACTGACCCCCGGGGCGACGCGACACCCGATCCGGCGCCCCACCCCTGGTTCCATCTCTTTTTTGGACTTTCGATCATGGCAGCTCCCACTTCCTCGGTTCCTGCTCATACCGGCACCGGCAACCCCGTCAAGGGCGCGCCGGGCCGCTGGATCGCGCTCGGCGTACTGACCCTGTCGGTACTGCTCGTGGCGATCGACGCCACCGTGCTCGGCCTGGCCATCCCGTTCCTCAGCGAGGACCTGGAGCCGACCGGCACCCAACTGTTGTGGATCGGCGACGTCTACTCCTTCGTCATCGCCGGTCTGCTGGTCACCGCCGGCACCCTCGGCGACCGGATCGGCCGCAAGAAGTTGCTGCTCTTCGGCTCGGCCGCGTTCGGCGCGCTGTCCGTGGCCGCCGCCTACGCGCCCAGCGCCGAGGCGCTGATCGCGGCCCGGGTCGCGATGGGCGTCGCCGGTGCGTCGCTGATGCCCTCCACCCTCGCCCTGGTCCGCAACATCTTCCCCGACGCGCGCGAACGCAGCTTCGCGATCGGCGTGTGGGGCGCGATGTCGATGGCCGGCGCCGCGTTCGGCCCGGTCGTCGGCGGCTTCCTGCTCGAACACTTCTGGTGGGGCTCGGTCTTCCTGATCAACCTGCCGGTGATGGCCGTACTGATCGTCGTCGGCGTCAAGATGCTCCCCGAGTCGCGCAACCCGAACCCGGGTCCGTGGGACATGCTCAGCGCCGCACTGTCCCTGGTCGGCATGATCGCGACCGTCTACGCGGTCAAGGAGGCCGCGACCCACGGCCTGCTGCGCCCCGACGTGTGGGCGGCGCTCGCGATCGGGGTGGGCGCGCTGGTGTGGTTCGGCCGCCGGCAGTTGTCGCTGCCGGTGCCGCTGCTCGACATGCGCCTGTTTCGCAACCGGGCGTTCTCCGGGTCGGTACTGGCCGACCTGCTCACCGTGCTCGGCATGTCCGGGTTGATCTTCTTCCTGTCCCAGTTCCTCCAACTGGTCCAGGGGCGCAGCCCGTTGCAGGCGGGCCTGGCCGAGCTGCCGGCCACCGTCGGGGCGATCGTGTCGGGTCTGCTCGCGGGGGCGGCGGCCCGCCGGCTCACCCCCCGCGTGGTGGTGACGTCGGGTCTGACCTCGATCGGGCTGGCCCTGGGCGCGCTCACCGTGCTGGCCGAGGACACGCCGTACCTCTACCTGGGCGGCGTGCTGCTCCTGGTCGGTGTCGGCGCGGGCTTCTCGTTCACGGTCACCGCCGACCTGATCCTGGGCAGCGCGCCGAAGGAGAACGCGGGCGCGGCCTCGGCGGTCTCGGAAACCGCGTACGAACTGGGCGCGGCGCTGGGCATCGCGTTGCTCGGCTCGGTGGTCACCGGGATCTACCGGGGCCATCTGACGGTGCCCGAGGGGGTGTCCGGCTCGGCGGCCGACGGTGCGCGCGAGTCGCTCGCCGGCGCCGCCGAGGCGGCCGACACGGTGTCCGGGCAGGTCGCCGCCGACCTCACCCACTCGGCGAACGACGCGTTCCTGGAGGGGCTGCGGATCGCGGCCGGCGCGGGCGCGGTGGTACTGCTGGCCGCCGCCGTCGCGGCCTGGTTCATGCTGCGCGGCGCGCGGACCGCCGGGTCCGACGTGGAGCACTGACGACCGGTCCGCCGGCGGGGACCCCGCCGGCGGACCTCAGAGCGCCTTCGCGAAGCACATGCTGCTCGGGTAGTCCTTGTAGTAGCCGAACCCGGGTATGCGCTCGTATCCGCAGGACCGGTACAGCGCGATCGCCTCCGGCTGCTTGGCCCCGGTCTCCAGGACCACCCGCAGCCGGCCCGCCGCGCGGGCGGTCTCCTCCAGGTGCGCGAGGATCACCCGGGACAGACCGCGGCCGCGGGCGTGCGGCACCACGTACATCCGCTTGAGCTCGGCGTCGCCGTCGTACAGGCTCGGGTCCTCCGGCGACGCGCCGCGGGCCCGCCAGCCCCCGCAGGCGATCGGGGCGCCGTTGTCGTACGCCACGCAGAACAGGCCCTCGGGCGGCAGGAATTCGGTCGGGTCGACCGCCGTCTCGTCGGGCTCGCCGTAGCGGTGCACGTACTCCTGCTGCACATCCGCCACCAGCTTGCGCACATCGGGGTGGTCGTACCCCAGAGTCTTGATCTCCACGGAATGACGCTAGCCCGTGTGGGTGTCGCGATCATCGGCGGGCCCGGCCCCGCACCGGCCCGCCGACGCCCGCGGGCCTCAGACCTTCGGGCGGTAGCTGCCGAAGCTCCAGAGGTTGCCCTCGGGGTCGCGGACGGTGTAGTCGCGACCGCCGTAGTCCTGGTCCTTCGGCTCCAGCACCACGGTCGCGCCCGCCGCCACCGCCCGCGCGCAGTGCGCGTCCACGTCGCCGTCGATCACGCCATAGAGCGCGGAGCCGCCGACGGGCCACCGCAGCAACGCGTCGGACCCCTCCGGCGGGTTGCTGCCGAGCATCACCATGGCGTTGCCGAAGGTCAGCTCGGCGTGTGCGACGGTGTCGTCGTCGCCCGGGACCACCATGACCGCGGTCATCCCGAACGCCTCCCGGAGAAACGTGATCGCCGCCGTCGCGTCGTTGTAGCGCAGGGTCGGGACGAGGTCGGCGATCAGCGTGTTGTCGCTCATGGTGCGCTCCTTGCGGCCGGGTGTGGCGGCCTGTTCCGGTGGGTCCGGCGGCTGCCGGGTGGGTCGAGACCAGCCTCCGGCGGGTGACCCCTCGCGGTATTGGACAAACGGGAACGAGCGCCGTCGGCCGGCGCGGGTCAGGCCGCGAAGCCGCCGGCGGGCAGCCGGGAGCCCAGGTGGGCACCGGGCGTGCAGCCCGCGAGCACCTTGAAATCACGATTGAAGTGCGCCTGGTCGTAGTAGCCGGCCTCCGCCGCGACCTCCGCCCACGAGCGCGGCGCCCCCTCCAGCAGCGCGATCGCGTGCCGGAAGCGCAACACCCGGGCCACCGTCTTGGGCGGCAGGCCGACGGTCTCCCGGAAGCGGGCGCCGAGCCGGCGCCGGCTCCATCCGGTTTCCCGGGCCAGTGTGGTGACGGCGATCCGACCGGCGCTCGCCGTCAGCAGGTCCCAGGAGCGGATCACCTCGGGCAGCGGCTCGGGGCCGATCGCCAGACGGCGGAGCAGGATCTCGTCGAGGTGGGCGAAGCGGGTCGACCAGTCGGGCGCGGACACCAGCCGATCGATCAGCGCGTCGCCGTCCCACCCGGGCAGGTCGTCGAGGTGCACCACCCGGTCGGCGATCTCGGCCATGGGCAGGCCGAGCAGCGTGTAGGCGCCGAGCGGGGTCAGGTCGAGTTGGATGCCGGCCTGCCGGCCGTCGTGCTCGACGAACGTGGGCCCGGCGTGCAGCCCGGCCACGAACGAGCGGGTGGCGCCCGGCGTGGCCGGCCCCGCGTGCGGGGAGTGGACCCGGATCGGCACGAATCCGATGATCACGGTGATCGAACCGGTGGCCGGCTCGCGGCGGCGCAGCGGCGTGTGGGTGTGCTCGTCGTAGCCGAGGTAGGAGTCGAGCAGGGGCGCGAGCGCGGGATGCGTGGGCGCGGACACGGTCGCCATGGACCCGAGCGCGGAGGTGTGTCGGGTCACGTGCAGAGTGTCCGTGGGGACCATGCTGTCCAGTCTCACACCCGGTGCCGACAAGGCGCCGACCACCGACCAGACGAAGCACCGACCAGGGAGTATCCGATGCGCATCGCGATCTCGGCCGACCAGATCAAGGGCTGCGGCCTGTACCTCGCCGACGAACTGCGCAAGCGTGGCCACGAAGTGTTGCCGTTCGGCGCCTTCGACCCGGCGCACAAGCCCGAGTTCGCCGACGACTGGGCCCCGGTGAGCGCCGCGGCCGCGCGCGAGGTGGCGGCGGGGCGGGCCGATCAGGCGATCGTGTGTTGCTGGACCGGTACCGGTGCGTCGATCGCGGCGAACAAGGTGGACGGGATTCGGGCGGCGCTGTGCTCGGACGCGGAGACGGCGGCCGGCGCGCGGCGCTGGAACCACGCGAACGTGCTGGCGCTGAGCATGCGGCTGACCTCGGGGCCGGTGTTGATGGAGATCCTGGACGCGTGGTTCGCGACCGCGCCGAGCCGTGACGTCGCGGACGTGCTCAACGTGGAGCACGTGGCGGAGATCCGCCGCTGAGCGTGGGCCGTTCGGCGGCGGTGCGATCGAGGTGGTCGGGCAGCTCGGCGAAGCGCCCGATCACCCCGATCGCGGCGGCCAGGCCCGGCGGGCGCCCGGTCGGTGCGATCAGCACGGCGCGCATCCCGTACACGTGCGGCGCGGTGGCGTCCTTGCTCGGGGTGTTGCCGACGAACATGATCCCCTCGCGCGGGACGCCGCAGGCGCGTTCGACCTCGGCGTAGAAGTCCGGGTGCGGCTTGCGCAGGCCGATCGCGCAGGAGAGCACGACGGCGTCGAAGCAGTCCTCGATGCCCGCCTCGGCCAGGGTGCGCCGGCGTACCGACTCGGGCCGCTGGGTGTCGCACGCGAGGACGCAGACCAGGTCGCCGCGGGCCCGGATACGCAGCAGCGCCTCGGCGGCCCGGCGGATCACCCGGGAGTCGGGGACCCGCTCGAAGACCGGTTCGAGGGCCGCCTCGGGGTCCGGGACCCGCGCTCCGCACAACCGGGCGGCCCAGTGGATCTCGGTGGCGAAGGAGGTGTGCGTGTCCCGGACCCGGTCGCCCTCGCGGGTGATCCGGTGCACGTGGTCGTAGGCGGCCACGAAGGTGTCCGGGACGTGTGTGCCCGGCAACTCGCGCAGCACCTCCAGGACGACGCGGCCGTCGGGGTTGGGTCCGGGGACCGCCAGGGTGCCCCCGAAGTCCACGGCCAGGGCGCGTACGTTCATGCCCGGCCGGTCCCCGATCCGCGAGCGGCTTACACCGCTCCGCGCACCGTCGCGGCCGGGTCGGTGCGGGGCGGCGTCGTCGGCGGGCCCGCGATAGCCTGCCGGGCGATGCCGATTTCCCGCCGACCCCTCGCCGAGCCGCCCACCGGGCTGAGCACGAACACCCGTCACCTGCCGGCCGGGGGTGGGGTGACGGCGCACCGGCACGATGTGCACCAGGTCGTCTACGCGGGTCGGGGCGTGTTGTCGGTGAGCACCGACGCCGGCACCTGGGTCGCGCCCGCCACCCGCGCGTTGTGGATCCCGGCCGGCACCCTGCACCGGCACCGTGCGCACGGGCGGACCGTGCTGCACGCGGTGGGCATCCCCGCCGATGCCGACCCGTTGGACCCGGCCCGCCCCGCGGTGCTCGCCGTCGGCCCGCTGCTGCGCGAGCTGATCATCGCCTACAGCCGCCCCGACCTCGTGGACACCGACGAGGGGCGACGCATCCTCGCGGTTCTGCTGGACCAGCTCCGGCACAGCCCCCGGCAGGCGCTGCACCTGCCCAGCGGCCGGGATCCGCGCCTGGTGGCGGTCTGCGCGCTGCTGCGGGCCGATCCCGCCGATCAGCGCACACTCGCCGCCCTGGGCGCGGCGGTGGGCGCGGGCGAGCGCACGCTGACCCGGCTGTTCGCGGCCGAGGTGGGCATGACGTTCCCGCAGTGGCGCACCCAGGCCCGCCTGCACCACGCGCTGGTCCTGCTTGCCGAGGACGTACCGGTGACCACTGTGGCGCACCGCTGCGGGTGGTCCTCGGCGAGCGCGTTCATCGACGTCTTCCGGCGCGCGTTCGGCCACACCCCGGGGGCACACCGCGCGTCGGGATGAGCCGCCGCCGGCCGTCCCCACTCAGTTGCGTACGCCCGGCAGACCGGCGACGAACGACGCGAACGCGGACGGGTTGCGGGTCTGGGTGAGCACCCGGCCGGGCCCGGTGAAGTCGAAGACCAGACCCTCGCCGGAGGTGACCGAGGCGATCGTGCGCCCGCGCGCGGCCCGACGGGTGGTGAAGGTAATCGTCGGCGCGTAGGCGACCACATGGCCGGTGTCGATCACGACCTGCTCGCCCGCCTCCAGGTCCAGCACGTCCAGCGCGCCGTAGCAGCCCATGATCACCTCTCCCTGCCCGGACGCGTGCACGAGGAACCCGCCCTCGCCGCCGACCAGGTTGCGCAGTCCGCCCCACCGGGTGTCGATGTGCACCCCGGCGGAATTGGCGAGCCAACTGGTCCGGGTGAGTAGGAACTCGGGCACGTCGGGGGTGAGGGTGACGTTGGCGATGTCGCCGGGCAGCGCGGTGGCCACGTCCACCCACCCGCCCCGCGCGGGCGCGGTGAACGTGGTCTGGAAGAACGACTCCCCGCCCAGCACGCTGCGCTTGAGGCCGCGCATGATGCCGCCTTCGACCTTGGCGGTGATCTCCACGCCCGCGCTGTGCGCCATCATCGCGCCGGATTCCGCCCGCATCGCCTCGCCCGGATCGAGCAGGCAGCGCGCGGCGGCGAAGGCGGGACCGTGTCTGACGTCGACTCTCATGCGGCGAACGTGACACGTCCCGCCCCCGGCCCCCGACCAAAGCAACCCGACCGGCCGACCGGTGTCACCCGATCGGGTCCGGCCGGGGCGCGGTCACGCGGCTCTGGCGCCCAGCACGCTGCCCAGGAGGTCGTCCAGGCCGACGAGACCCAGGAGGGTGCCGTCGGCGGCGTGAACCAGGGCCAGGGACGCGCGGCGCTCCTGGAGGGCGGCCACGGCACGCTGGATCGGGGTGTCCACGGTGAGGGTGAGCACCGCGGTGGCCAGTTCGCCGGCGGTGTTCCCGGACGCCTGGGTGCGCGAGGTGAGCACCTTGCGGATGTGCACCACCCCGAACAGCGTGCCGTCCTCGCCGCGCACGAGCAGCCGGTTGCGGCCGTTGCGGCGGGAGACCGCGGCGATCTCCTCCGGTCCCGCGTCGGCCGGCACCGAGTCGATCTCGGCGGTCGGCACGATCAGCCGGGCCAGCGGCTCGGTGTGCGTGCGCAGCGTGCCCGAGAGCACGTCGTGCGAGGCGTTGTCGATCAGGCCCAGCCGGCGGGACTCGCCTACCAGGCGGCGCAGCCCCTCGGCGTCCTTGGGGTGCGACAACTCGTCCTTGGGGTCGATCCGGGCCAGCCGCAGGATCGCGTTGCTGACCCCGTTCATCGCGCGCAGCAGCGGCCGCACCACGCGGGTGTAGCCGCGGAAGGACGGGGCCAGGACGAGCGCGACCTTCTCGGGGCCGGCGATCGCCCACGACTTGGGCGCCATCTCGCCCAACACCATGTGCAGGATCACCACGACCACCAGCGCGATCGCGAACGCCACCGCGTGCCCCGCCGCGGCCGGCATGCCGACGGCGTCGAAGAGCGGGTCGAGCATGGTGGCGATGGCCGGCTCGGACACGATGCCCAGGCCCAGCGAACACATGGTGATGCCCAACTGGGCACCGGCCAGCATCAGGGACAACTCCCGTACGCCCGCCAGCGCCGACTTGGCGCCGCGCTTGCGCTCGGCGGCCAGCGCCTCCAGGCGGTGCCGCCGCGCGGCGACCATCGCGAACTCGGCGGCGACGAAGAACGCGTTGCCCACGAGCAGCGCGACCGTGACGGCCAGGGCGGGCCACAGGCCCAGCTCCATCGAGCCCAGGCCACCACCGGAGGCCAGGGACGGGGTCATGCGGTCACCTCTGTGGCGCGTGTGGGGTCTCCGGAGCGCCGATCGGCGCTCCATTCGGGAATGTCGCGGGGGAACGCGGGCTCGGAGGTCAGCACGCGAAGCCGGACCAGGGCCGGCACGTGCCGTTCGACCGCCAGCACCTCGATCTCGGTGTAGCGGATCGGCTCGTCGTCCTCCTCGGCCGAGCGTCCGGCGCGGACCTCGTCGGGGTCGGGGACCCGGATGCGGTCGCCCACCTCGGGCAGCCGACCCAGGTGAGCGATGACCAGGCCGCCGAGGGTGTCGTACGGCCCGTCGGGCAACTCGGCGCCGACGATCCGCTCGGTCTCGTCCACCCGCAGTCCGGCGTCCAGGCGCCACCAGCCGTCCTCCGGCTCGGTGTCGACGGGGTCCTCGTTGTCGCTCTCGTCGGCGATCTCGCCGACCAGTTCCTCGGCCACGTCCTCGTAGGTGACGATCCCGGCGAGTCCGCCGTGCTCGTCCAGGACGACCGCGAACTCCTCGTTGGCGGCCCGCAGTTGTTCGAGCAGCGAGGCCAGCCCGGCGGTGTCGGGGACGAGCAGCGCGGGGCGGGCGATGGATCCGGCGGTGACGTGCGCGGCGTCCTCGGGGGCCACCTCCAGCAGGCAGGCCACGCCGACCACGCCCAGGACGTCGTCGACCCGCTCGCCGACCACCGGGTAGTGCGAGTGGCCGCGCTCGGCGACCAATTCGATCAGCTCGGCGGCGGTGGTCTCGGCGCGGACCCGGACCACGTCCGGTCGCGGCACCATCACCTGGTCCACGGTCAGGTCGCCGAACGCGATCGCGCGGCGCAGGATCCCGGACAGACCGGGGTCGAGGTCGCCGTCCCGGCCGGCCTCGTCGACGATGTGCGCCAGCTCCTCGGTGGTGGCCCCGCCGTGCAACTCCTCGACCGGTTCGATGCCGATCGAGCGCACGATGCGGTTGGCCAGGGTGTCGAACAGCCGGATCAGCGGGCCGGCGACCTTCAGGTACACGATGGTCGGCCGGCCCAGCAGGACGGCGACACGCTCCGGCTCGGCGATGCCCCAGTTCTTCGGGACCAACTCGCCCAGCACCATCTGGATCGCGGTGGCGACCGCGAAGCCGAGGACGAGGGCGATCACCGGGACGGCGCCGTCGGGCACCGAGACCAGTTCGAGAAGGGGGGAGATCACGGCGGCCAACGCGGGCTCGGCGATGAAACCGACCAGCAGGGCCGTCACGGTGATGCCCAGTTGGGCACCCGACAACATGAACGACAGTCGCCCCATCACGGTCATCGCCCGGGCGGCGGCCTTGTCACCGGCCTCCGCGCGACGACGCAGCAGGCTCCGGTCGGCCGCCACGTAGGCGAATTCCTGGGCGACGAAGAAACCGGTACCGAGGGTCAGCACGACGATCGCGGCTATGCCCAGAGCCGCGGTCATGAGACCGCCTCCCGGACGTCGCGGCTTCGATCACAGTCTCGGGAGGGACCGGTACTAGGGGGGTCCGTCTCTTGGGCGGACACACACGCTCCTTGCTCAACGGGCAATTCAGGGTCAAACACTTACCACGCCGAACGTATCATCGCGCGCCCTTGTTCCCCCGAGCCGGGCGATGATGCGGACGAGAGGGGTCGGATTCGGACCAGTATCAAAAGATGCTTGGCTTTCCACCCCGCGTCATGACAATCTGTGCGTCCTCGAACACCGTGAGGTGATGAGGGCCCGTCGGGGGTGTGCGAAGCACACACCGCGGCGGGGGAAGTAGCGAAAATCCGCGCCTCCTGCCACAGGCGTCGCGAAGTTCATCCGTACGGGGGAGCGACCCACGCCCTCCCGTCCGGAAGATTGGTACCGGGAACCCGCACCGCCGCAATGACGTTGACAACATCAGACGGGGGCAGCGTGTACGACAGCAGCCCTGATCCGGCCAACGCCGGCTCGCCCGAGGCGCCCGGATCGGACCTCTCAGCGCGCGAGAAGGAGACCATGCCTCGCACACTCGACGACTACGCCGTGTCGCTCGCCGCGTTGAAGGCCTACGACATCACCGGCGTTCGTCCACGCGACCTCCGCCGATTCCGCGACTTCGGCGAGCTGCCCGAAGGGGTGCCCGAGGCCGTCGTCCTCCGGGCCCAACGCATCGTCGAGGAGGAGCGGGACCGCCTGCTGCGCCTGACCGCCGGCTCCTGATCGCCGAGCGAGCCACGACGAGGGCGCCGGCCCACCGGGCCTTTCGCCCGTCACGGCCCCTCCGTACTGCACGGGTGGGTCGCCCCTGCGCCGTCCCGGGCCGAGCCGAGCCGGTGCGACCACCGTGGGGTGATCGCCCGCTCGTGACGTCGCCGGCGGTTCGTGGGGGTTCGCCTAGTTGGTTCCGTTGAGGTAGGCCAGAACCGCCAGGACACGACGGTTCGTTTCGTCCGATGTGTCGATCGACAGCTTGGCGAAGATGTTCGTGGTGTGTTTGCTCACCGCGCCCTCCGAGACGAACAGGCGGCCCGCGATGGCCGCGTTGGAGCATCCCTCCGCCATCAGCTCCAGGACCTCGCGTTCGCGTGGGGTCAGCTGGGCCAGCGGTTTGTCCCGCACGTTGCGGGCGAGCAGCTTCGAGATCACTTCGGGGTCCATCGCGGTGCCTCCCGACGCGACCCGGCGGACCGCGTCCACGAACTCGTCGGTGTTGAACACGCGGTCCTTGAGCAGATACCCCACCGCGCCGGTGCCGTCCGCGAGCAGTTCGCGGGCGTAGAGCTGTTCGACGTACTGCGACAACACCAGGATCGGCAGCCCCGGGACCTGTCGGCGGGCCTCCAGGGCGGCCTGGAGGCCCTCGTCGGTGAAGGTCGGCGGGAGCCGGACGTCGACCACCGCGACGTCCGGCTTGTGCTGCACCAGGGCCCGGAGCAGTTCGGGCCCGTTGTCCACGGCCGCGACGATCTCGAAGCCGTGCGCCTGGAGCAGGCGGACCAGCCCGTCCCTCAGGAGGGCGAGGTCTTCCGCGAGGACAAGTCGCACGGCAGCTCCATGATTACAGTCGTCGGGCCGCCCACCGGGGAGTGCAGGGCGAGCGTCCCGTCGAATGTATCGAGTCGGCGCTGGATGCCGCGCAGTCCCGTGCCCTTCATCAGATCGGCGCCACCTTCGCCGTCGTCGGTGACCGTGATCCGCAACGAGCCGTCCGTGTACGTGAGATCGATCTCCACGTGCCGGCCGCCGGAGTGTTTGGCCGCGTTGGTCAGCACCTCGGTGACCGCGAAGTAGGCGGCGGACTCCAGCGGGAGTTCGGGCCGGCCCGGCAGCGAGACGTTGACGTTGACGTCGAGCGGGCTCTCCAGGGCCACCGCGCGCACCGCGTCGGCCAGGCCCCGGTCGGACAACACCGGCGGATGGATGCCCCGGACCAGGTCGCGCAGTTCGTGCAGCGCCTTCGCGGACGCCTCGCGGGTCTCGGCGAGCAATACGCGGGCCGCGTCGGGGTCGGTCTTCATCAGCGCCTCCGCGGCGCCCAGGTTCATCCCCATCGCGACCAGGCGGGCCTGCGCGCCGTCGTGCAGGTCACGCTCGATCCGGCGCAGTTCGGCCGCCGAGGCGTCCACCGCGTCGGTCCGGCTCTCGGTCAGGTGCTGGACCCGCAGCGCCAACTCGGCCTGCTTGGTGGGGGCGAGCAGGGAGCGGTTCCACAGACCGTTGACCCGGGCGAACCAGGGCGCGAGGGCGAGGCCGGCGGCCACCTGGACCAGGCCCCACGGCGCCGCGAGGCCGGCCCGCTGCAGGCTGTCGACCTTGATGAACGTGTACCACTGCGCGTCGTCGACGTGCCGGTAGGCCACCTCCCACAGGAACGGCATCAGCACGCCGTGCAGGCCGTTGACGATCAGCATCATCGGGAAGCACGCGATGAGCAGGCTCGACGGCAGGTAGAGCAGGGCCCACAGCAGGTCCCGCCAGGTGGCCGCCTCGGTGATCATGCGCTTGGTGCGCGCCCACAGCCCGGTCACGCCGCCGCCCGTGGGCAGCCGCCGGTACGGGGTGTCGATCGGGACGTGCGCCCACGAGCGCATCGCCTTGCGGGTCACGTTGGCGGTGGCGCGCAACAGCAGCATCAGGGGGAAGAAGAACAGCAGGCCGACGCCTATCGGCAGCAGCGCCATGAACACGACGCAGGTGATGAACAGCGCGAGGGCGGGGACCGAGAGGAAGACCAGAGCGAAGCCGCGCCAGGCGCACAGCAGCGCCCAGCCGAGCCGCCACCGGGTGGCCGGCGGGGCGGCTCTGTCTGGCGTGAGCGTGCTCATGGGGTCCTCCCGTGGATCTGCCTGACTGCTGGTGTCATCAGTGTGTCGGGCGCCGACCGGGCAGGTCACGGGGGAGGCACCCCGAACCGGGGTGGGCCTGGGCCCACCCCGGAGCCGGGGTCAGCCGGCGATGTCGGACAACAATTCGGAGAGGTCCTTCGGGCGCGAGAACATCGGCCAGTGACCGGTCGGCAGGCTGTGCACCGTGCGCTGCTCGGCCGCGGCGAACTCGGCCATGAACGGGTGCCCGGCCGCGATCATGGCCTCGACCTGCTCGGCCGGGAACAGGCAGGTGATCAGGTGGGCCGGCACCCGCAGCCGGGCCGGGTCGGCGACCTGTTGCGCGCTCGCGGCCACGGCGTACGGCTGGGGCATCGCGCGGGCGCGCAGTTCGGCGAGGTCGGTGTCGGACAGGCCGTCGAGCATCACCGGGTCGGCGGCCGGGTCCCAGGGGTAGACGTAGCGGCCGTCGCCGCGGGCGGCGACCTCGGCCTCGATCCGGGCCCGCTCCTCGGGCTCCTGGAGGTCGACGAACGAGACGCCGGCGGCCACCGGGCCGGCGTCCACGTAGACGATGCGGGCGATCCGCTCCGGGATCCGGTCCAGCGCCTCGTACGCGGCGAACGCGCCGCCCGAGTGGGCGGCCAGGACCACGTCGGTGAGGTCGCGCGTGGTGATCTCGTCGACCAGGGCCCGGGACTGGGCGGCCAGGTCGACGCCCGTCCCGTCGGTGCGGTCGGGCTCCAGGCCGGGCAGGGTGATCGCGACGACCTCGTGGCCGGCGGCGCGCAGCGGTTCGGCGACCCGGTCCCAGGCCCACGCGCCGAGCCAGTAGCCGGGCACGAGAACGATGTTCGCCATGGTGATGCTCCTCGATCGTGGTTCGGTGTTCGTCCTGCGATCAGGATCCTGTCGCGTGTACCTGACAGATCGCGACAGGTTTGATGTCGGGAACGGCACGCGTCGGGGGTTTCCGGTGCCTCAGAGCCAGTTCCGGCGCTTGAAGATCAGGTAGAGGACGACGCAGACCACGAGCATCAGGCCGATCGCGTACGGGTAGCCGTACGCCCAGTGCAGTTCGGGCATGTGGTCGAAGTTCATCCCGTACACGGTGCCGATCAGAGTCGGTGCGAACAGGATGGCCGCCCATGCGGAGATCTTCTTGACCTCCTCGTTCTGCGCGTTGCTGGCCGCGGTGAGCTGCTTCATCTCCTCGTTCTGGGCCTGGGTCACCACCACGGCGTTGACCCGCATGATGCCTTCGAGCAGTTGGCGAAAGCCGGCCACGCGCTCCACCGCGATCGTCGCGTGGTCCTGGACGTCGCGCAGGTAGCGGCGCAGCTCCTCGTCCACGTGGTACTTGTCGAAGCCGGTGGACAGGTCGGCGAGCATGAGCAGCAGCGGGCGGGTCGCGCGCTGGAACTCGATCACCTCGCGGGAGAGTTCGTAGATGCGCCGGGAGACGTTCGGGGCGCCGAGGAAGGCCTCCGCCTCGATCTCGTCGATGTCGTTCTGCAGTCCGCCGACGACGGGGGCGTAGGCGTCCACGACGCTGTCCAGGATCGCGTAGAGCACCGCCTCGGGACCCTGGCGCAGGAGTTCGGGCCGCTCCTCCGCCCAGCGGCGCACGGCGGACAGGTCGGGGGACTCGGAGTGGCGGACGGTGACCACGAAGTTGCGGCCGAGGAAGACGTGCAACTCGCCGAAGTCGACCTCCTCGACGTCGTCGAGGTAGCGGGCGGCGCGCAGGACGACGAACAGGGTCTCGCCGTAGCGTTCGAGCTTGGGGCGCTGGTGGGCCACGATCGCGTCCTCGACGGCCAGCGCGTGCAGGTCGAACTCCTCGGCGGCGGAGAGGAGTTGGCTCTCGGAGGGGCGGTACAGGCCGATCCAGGCCATGGCGCCCGGGCGGGCGTGCAATTCGCGGTAGGTGTCGGCGAGGGTGGTCGGCGAGGCGACGCGTACCCCCTCCACGTAGATCGCCGTGTCGATCAGGCTGTGCTCGACGGGCGGGGGCTCGGGGGTGTCCGCCGCCCGGGGGTCCATCGAGCGCTCGGGCGGTTCGGGCGTGCCGTGCCTGCGGGCGCGGAAGGGCAGACGCCGATCGGACATGCGGGGCTCCGGGACACTGGGCGGCGACGAGCACGGACACCACATCGGGCCGCTCGCGCCGGGAGTCGCGGTCGGCTCTCCTTCGTATTGTCCATATTTCCGCGCAGATATCG
Organism: Embleya australiensis; assembly: GCF_051903075.1. Lineage (NCBI taxonomy): Bacteria > Bacillati > Actinomycetota > Actinomycetes > Kitasatosporales > Streptomycetaceae > Embleya > Embleya australiensis. The sequence goes on along the minus strand of NZ_CP182422.1, from coordinate 559,961 downwards.
CGTATGTATGCCATTCAGGGCATCGCCCGGTTTGGGCCCGTGGGGATCCGTCGGGCGTGCGCCGGGTGGGCTGCGGCGGAAACCGGCCGGGTCGGGGCGGATCGAGGCGCCCCGGCCCGGCCGGAGTCGGGCTACGGCAGCACGAACGGCCCCTTGCCCATCTGCTGCCGCACGGTGACCACGGGCGGGTTGACCAGGCCGCGGCGCTGCCAGTTGGCGCCGTCCACGACCAGGGTGTGCCCGGAGACGAAGCGGGCGTAGGGCGAGGCCAGGAACGTCGCGGCCCAGCCCAGTTCGCGCAGCCGGCCGACCCGCATGGCGGGCTGGCACGGGTCCTTGTCGTGTGTGCCGGCGAGGTTGCCCTTGATGTCGGCGGTCATGTCCTCGTGCGGGAACAGGCCCGGGACCAGGCCGTTGACCTGGATCCCGTACGGGCCCCACTCCACCGCGAGCGTCTCGACCATGTTCTTCACGCCCGCCTTGGCCGCCGCGCTGTGCGCGAAGCCGGGGCCGCCGGTCCAGGCGTAGGACGCGCCGATGTTGACGATCGAGCCGGGGGTGCCCGCCGCCAGGTGTCGGCGGGCGAATTCGCGGGCGCAGAAGTAGGTGCCGTTGAGGGTGATGTCCACGACCGTGCGCCAGGCGTTGGGCGACATCTCCTCGGCGGGTACGGGGAAGTTGGCCGCGGCGTTGTTGATCAGCACGTCGAGCGGCCCGAAGGATTCGACCGCCGCGTCGAAGGCGGCGGTGATCTGCTCGGGCTCGCGGATGTCGCAGCTCACGGTGCGGACCTTCGCGCCGGTCTCGGCCAGCGTCTCGCGGGCCGCCGCCAGGTGTTCCTCCTTGCGGCTGGCGACGACGAGGTTCGCGCCGAGGCGGGCGAATTCGAGGGCGATCGCCCGGCCCAGGCCGGTGCCGCCGCCGGTGACGAGGACCGTACGGCCCGCGTAGGTGCCGGCGGGCAGCGCGCTCGCGCCGAGGGCGGGCGGCTCGGGCAGGCCGATGATGCCGTCGGAGGCCCCGCTCGTTCCGGTCGTCCCGGTCGTCTCGGTCATGGGTCAGCTCCCCGTGTAGTGGGCGGGCCGCCGTTCGGCGCGCGCGGCGCGGAACTCGGCGTAGTCGTCCGACTTGTTGACGAAGGTCTGGGCGATCAACTCGTCGGCCATCGAGGCGCGCACCGCGGGTTCGGCGAGCCGGGCGAGCGTCCGGCGGGCGGTCTTGATCGTCACGGCCGGCGCGGCGGCGATGCGCTCGGCCATCTCGCGCACAGTGGCGTCCAGCGCGTCGGCGGGCACCACGCGCGAGACGATGCCGTGCGCGTACGCCTCGGCGGCGTCCATCGGGCGCCCGGTCAGCACCAGGTCGGCCGCCACCCCGTGGCCGCAGATCTGGAACAGGCGGGCCACCCCGCCGGTGTCCGGGATCACCCCGTGGGTGGTCTCCGGGAGCATGAACCGGGCGTCCTCGGTGGCGACCCGGATGTCGCACAGCAGCGCACGCTGGAAGGACGCGCCGATCGACCAGCCCCGGCAGGCGACCAGTACCGGCGCGTCCAGGTCGAACAGCTGCTGGATGCCGCGATGGCCGCGCGTCATCAACTCGTGGTGCGTGTCCTCGACCCGGTGACCGCCGATCGAGGACACGTCGCGGCCGGAGGAGAAGGACTTGCCCTCCCCGCGCCAGATCACCGCCCGGATCTCGGGGCGCTGCCGCAGTTCGCCGAGGATGCGCCAGAGCAGCGCGTCCATCTCGTCGTCGAACGCGTTGTGCCGGTCTGGGTTGTTGTTGGTGATCGTCGCGATCGGACCGTCGTAGTCGAGGAGCAGCTTGTCCGCCATGACACCCTGGGATATCCCAACGGTGCACAGGAATCGAGAGGCGTTGGCCCGGGGGCCGCGCAAGCGGCCAAGATCACAGTCGGCCGCGCGGGCGGCGGCGCCCGGTCAGGGGTTGCGCTGGGTCAGGCCGTAGAAGTTGCCCTCGTTGTCGCGGAAGGTGGCCCACCAACCCCATTCCTGCTGCGCGGGCTTGTCCGGGAAGTCGATGCCCCTCGCGCTCAGCTCGGCGTAGGTGCGTTGCAGGTCGTCGCAGGTGAACAGGACGTTGTTCAGGCTGCCGACCTTCTCCATGTCGAAGCGCTGGCTGAACAGGATCAGCGTGATGCCGTCGCCGGGGGCGCGGACCTCGATCCAGCGCGGGCTGCCGGCCTCGCCCATGGGGGTGTCCAGCACCTCCTCGAAGCCCATCTTCTCGACCCAGAAACGTTTGGCCGCGTCCTGGTCGCTGACGTTGAGCGAGACCTTTCCGACCTGCAATCCGAGCTGCGACATGCGAACTCCTTCGGCTGGGGCCACCGGCCGTCGGCGGCCCGGCTACCGGTGTTCGACCGGCTCGCCGAACAGTGCCTCCTGACCGACCGTCGCAAACAGCTTTCCCGCAGCGTCGAACAACCGACCGTGCACCGTGCCGTGCGTGCCGTGCAGCGTGGTGCCCTCCTGGTCGAACAACCACCACTCGTCGGCGCGGAACGGGCGGTGGAAGCGGATCGTGTGGTCCAGGCTGGCCCGCGGCATCCAGCGTCCGGCCAGGGTGTCCGCGTGCGGCAGCACCAGCGCGTCGAGGAAGGTCAGGTCGGTCGCGTAGGCGACGGCGCACGCGTGCAGCAGCGGGCCGTCCGGGAGTTCGCCGTCGGTGCGACACCACAGCGCGTTGTGCGGCGGGCGGGCCGTGAACGTCTCGTCCGCCCAGGTCGGCGGGTCGACGAAGCGCATGTCGATCGGGTTGTACCGGACCAGGCCCGGCCGGCGCAGCGGACCGCGCAGCGTGTCCAGGAGCCGTTCCAGGGTGGGCAGTGTGTGCGGGTCGGGCGCGGCGGGCGCGCTCGGGGAGTGGTCGAACGGGCTCTCGGGGCGGGTCACCCGGAAGGACGCGACCAGGTGTACGACGATCCTGTCGCCCTGGAGCACGTCGACCCGACGGTGGCTCAGCGTGCGTCCCTGGAGGGTCCGGGTGACCCGGTAGGTCAGCGGCAGCGTCGCGTCGGCCGGCCGCAGGAACGAGGCGTGCAGCGAGTGCGGCACCCGGTCCGCGTCGACGGTGGCCCCGGCGGCGGCCAGGGCCTGGGCGGCGAGCCAACCGCCGAACACTCGGAACGCGTCCGGATCGGGACTTTTACCTTCGAAATAGTCGAACTTGAGTCCGCTGGGCTCAAGTTTTTCGGAATTGAGTGCGGAAGGCTCAACTTCGGTGGCCTCCGGTCCACTACGCTCGGCCCTCTCGGGCCTGAGTCTGGTGGGCTCAACTTCTGCGACGAATCGGCTGACGGCGCTGCTCATGGCTGCAAGTAGAGCAATGACGGCCGCGACACCGACGACGAGGGGCGTGGTGAAGCGTGGCGTGGAGTGGGATGAACGTGCTCCGGGACCGCAACGCGGGCCTGTATCTGAGCGGGGTGGTGATCTCCGGTTTCGGCAGCAGCGCGATGACCCTGGTCGCCGGGGTCTGGGCCAAGACGCTCACCGGATCGGACAGCATCGCCGCACTGATGGCACTCGGCGTGTTCGCGCCGAGCCTGATCGGCCCGGTGCTCGGCGCGTTCGCGGACCGATGGCCGGCCAAACGGCTGCTCGTGGTGGTCAACACGATGCTCGCGGTACTGCTCACCGCCACCCTCGCCGTGCGGTCCGAGGCGCAGGTGTGGATCCTGTTCGCGGTGATGCTCGGCTACGGCTTCGGCTTCGTGCTGATCGACGCGGGGGAGTCGACCGCGCTCTCCGCGGCGGTCGCGCCCGGCATCCTGGGCGATCTGAACGGGCTGCGGCTCAGCGCCTCCGAGGGCATGAAACTGATCGCCCCGCTCGCGGGCGCGGGTCTGTTCGCGTGGTCGGGCGGACACACCGTCGCGTTGCTCGACGCGGGCACGTTCGTGCTCGCGGCGGGGGTGTTCATGCTGATGCGCTTCGAACAGCCCGCGCGGGAGCGGCCGGCGACCGGATGGGTCGCGGAGACCTCGGAAGGGGTGCGCCACCTGTGGGCGCACCGGCCGCTGCGCCGGCTGGTGGTCGCCGGCGGGCTGGCGATGGTGGTGTCGGGGATCAGCGGCGGGGCGGTCTACGCCGTGGTCGACGAGGGGCTGGGCCGGTCGCCGGAGTTCGCCGGGGTGCTGTACATGGCCCAGGGCGCGGGTTCGGTGGCGGCCGGGCTGGCCGCCGGCGCGCTGATCCGGCGGCTGGGCGCGAAGGGGTTCGCGGTGCTCGGCCTGGTGTTGTTCGCGATCGCGGTGGGGCTGCGGGCGCTGCCGTGGTTGCCCGCGGTGGCGGCCGGCAGTGTCCTGAACGGGTTCGGGTTGCCGGCGGTGCACGTGGCGGCGATGACCGTGTTGCAGCGGGAGACGCCGACGCATCTGGTGGGCCGGGTCGCGGCGACGGCCGGGACGATCATGTTCGCGCCCACCGCGTTCGCCGTGCTCGGCGTGGCGGGTCTGTTGGTCGTGGTGGACTATCGGCTCATCCTGCTCGGGGCCGCGGTGCTCGGTGTGGCGGTCGCGCTGTACTGCGCGGCGGGGCGTGGGGAGACGGGACCGCCGGCGGAGGCGACGTCGGCGACCGCCCCGGAGGATTCGCGGCATATGTGACGGACGCATGTCCTAGGTGTCGGGCATTTGGCCACCTACGATGATCCGCATGTATGAAGCGGCGGAAATCCCGGCGGAGCTGATTGCCCTTCAGCGGGACCGCGACCACGCGGCCGAGGCGGTCATCACCTTCGCGCGCGAGAACCCGGGGCGACTGGACGCCGAACTGACCCGGCAGTGGTCGGCGGCGGTGCGCGCGGAGCGCAACGCCATACACGCGCTGCACGCGCACCCGATGATGGTGCTGGGGCCGAACCGGTTCAAGGTCATGCGCGCGCTGCGGGCCGCGGCCCGGCTGTCCTGACGACGGTCCGGGCCGGACAGGGGCAAGAGGGTGCCGGACCGGACCGTCGAACCTCGAAGGCTACGCGCCCGGTCCGACATCCAGGCTCCGCTCGAACCGCATCCGGTCCCGACCGGGCCCGTCCAGGTCCGCGACCGGTCCGTGCACGGTGAAGCCCATCGTCGTGTGGAAGCGGATCGAACCGGTGTTGCCCGGACCGGTGATCGCCCGCACCCGGACCCGCCCGGCCGCCCGCGCGAGCGCGAAGAAGCGCTCGTACAGCTCGGCCGCCAGGCCCGATCGGCGCAGGTCCGGGCGGACGGCGACGAAGTGGATGTACGCCTCGTCGACACGCGAGGGCGAGAGCAGGCCGATCAGGAAACCGCCGAGCTTGTCGACGTCCTCGGCGACCAGGCTCGTGGTGTGGAAGTGGTCCAGGAACAGGCGGGGCAGGGCGGGGGTCATCGGCCGGCCCCACCAGTCGTCGACGACCGCGACGATGGCGTCGTAGTCGTCGGCGCGGGCGGCGCGGATCGTCGGTGCGGTCATGCGGTGGCGCTCCCTGGGCAAAAGGTCCGGCGATAGTTCTGCGGCGTGGTGCCTCGGCGGCGCAGGAAATGGTGGCGCAGCGTCGCCGCGCTGCCGAAACCGGAGCGCTCCGCGACCGCGTCGATCGACAACGCGGTCTCCTCCAGCAACTCCTGGGCGAGCAGCACCCGTTGTGCGATGAGCCAGTCGTAGGGCGTGGTGCCGGTCTCCTGCTGGAAGCGGCGGGCGAAGGTCCGCGGGGACATCAGCGCGTGCTCGGCCATACGCTCGACGGTCAGGTCCCGGGCCAGGCGCTCGGTCATCCAGGCGAGCGTGGCCTGGAGCGGGCTGCCGGTCGGCCCGGGCAGCGGGCGGGCGATGTATTGGGCCTGGCCGCCCTCGCGGTGCGGCGGTACGACCATGCGGCGCGCGATCGCGTTGGCGACCCGGCTGCCGTCCTCCAGCCGGACCAGGTGCAGGCAGGCGTCGATGCCGGCGGCGGTGCCGGCGCTGGTGATCACCCGGCGGTCCTCGACGTAGAGCACGTCCGGCTCGACCACGGCCCGGGGGAACAGCCGGGCCAGGCGGTCGGTGTACTTCCAGTGCGAGGTGCAGCGGCGGCCGTCGAGCAGGCCCGCCCGGGCGAGGGTGAACGCGCCGGTGCACACGCTCATGATCCACGCGCCCCGGGCCTCGGCCGCCCGCAAGGCGTCCAGGAGCACCGGGTCGGAGGCCACCCGTTCGTCGTGCTCGACGGCGGCCGGGATGGCGATCAGGTCGGCGTCGGCGACCCGGTCGAGGCCGTGTTCGGCGTACAGGTCGTAGCCGGCCTTGGTGCGCACCCGGCCGGGGGTGACCGCGCAGACCGCGAAGTCGTAGACCGGGCAGCCCTCCTCGCTTCGGTCGATGCCGAACACCTCGCACAGCACCCCGAGTTCGAAGGGTGCGACCCCGTCCTGGACGATCACGACCACATTGCGCAGCATGCGACCAGCATGCCGGCGCGATGATCGTGAGGACAGGGTGCGAGTGGCAGGATGTTGCGGTAATCAGGCAGTCCAGCCACTCGATGCATGTGCAAGCAAATGGCATGCTCGGGGTATGACGGTTCTGACGATTTTCCTGGTGATTACGGCGATTCTCGGTGTGCTGTCCGCCCTGGGGCGGTCGGCCGATACGCGCGATGGGGGCAAGTCCCCGTCGTGGCACCACTGATGCGGTCCGGCACGGGGCCGGACATGCGAAACGCGCGCCCGGACGGGGGGACCCGGCCGGGCGCGCGTGGTGTTTCGTGAGCTCGATCAGCTGCGGCGCTTGAGGGCGCGCCAGACGAAGTAGAGGATGATCGCGAGCACGATGATGCCGATGATCGCGAAGATGAACTTCCCGGCCTTCTTGAAGAAGCCCTTCTTCTTTTTCTTGGTCTTCTTGGTCGGGTGCAGCTGCGGAACCGAGGCCCGCTGAGTGGTGGTTCGAGCGGAGGCGTCGGCGAGCGTGTGCACACCGGTCGACACGCCGGTCGAGATCGTCGAGGTCTGCGTCGAGGCGGACGAGACCTGACGCACCTGAGCCCGGTCGGGCGCGGCCTGCGCGGGCGCCGCGGTCAGGACCGCCGCGAATACGGCGAGCAGGATCGGACCGGCAAGACGCCGAAGAAAACGTTGAACCATCTGGACAAGCCCCCATTTCGAACCCCGCGGAACACGCGCCTCGCGGTGTCGCCCCGGCCCCGTGGTGGGCCGACGGCGGGACGAAGCTACCCGACACGCCAGTGTTCACGTGCAGAAAAGGGTCAAGATTTGGTTTGGACGCCCCCCATGCGACACGTGTCAACGCGGCTTCCGCTACGCTCACGCTTCATCAGGTTGTGGTGGCTCGGGCGCCGGTGAGGGGTGCCCGAGCCTCCCAATTCCTCCGCCCGGGGCGACTTGTGCCTCGCTGGCGTTGTGCTCGTGGCGTCGGAGCCCGGGGGTTCCGGTGACGCAGCGGCGGTCGCTCGCCGGAGACCCGGAATCGGGCGGCCCAGTACCGTTCTTCGAGACAGACGAGCAGGCGCCGGCGCATGTCGACGGTGACCCTGTCGTAGACGCCCCGCATGCCGGCCGTGGTGGGTGAGGCCGGCGTTCGGGTGGTCGGTCTACCAGGGGACGGCGTGCAGCACAGTGATGGTCAGCACGCTTGCGGACACCTCGTACTCGAAGACCACCGAGGAAAGGGACGTGGACCGGCGCTCCTTGTTGCCGCGGATCGGCGAGGATCCATGGCCGTAGGGGTCACGGCCGACGGTGCTCTCGATCTGGCGTTTGATTGCGGAGCGGTCGGTGGAGGACAGGCCGGAGAGGCCGCGTTCGGCGAGATCCGTGTACTGCACGTAGTAGCTCACTCGGATGCCTCCGGTGGCCGATAGGGGTTGCCGTCGGCCTCGGTGACGCCGGTGTAGTCGCCGGCGTGGATGCGGGCCATCTGTTCGTCGGATTCCCGGTGTCCGGCCTCGGGCATCGCGAAGTCGAACAGGGCGACCTGGGCGATCTGCCGGAGCGGCGTGGATCCGATGACGCGGTCGAACTCGGCGCGCCGCTCTACGGGGAGGCCGGCACGGATCTCGTCGAGGGTGTCGGGCAGGACGACGGCCTTGCCGCGGATGTGCGCGATGGGCATGTTTCCAGGGTGGCATCGGAGTGGCCGTGATCGGAAGCGAGCGCACTTGGGTGGAGCACGCGCCGGGCGGTGCGCCCTGCGCGGCCGGGCTATCGATCGGCTTGGTCGTCTCCTAGCCTGGCGCCATGATCAGGAGCGTCGTGTTCGACGTTGGCGAGACCCTCACCAGTGATGTCCGCTTCTGGGGGCGCTGGGCAACCTGGCTCGACGTTCCGCCACACACGATGTCCGCCCTGGTCGGTGCGGTGACCGCGCTCGGTATGAACAATGCGGAAGCGCTTCGCCTCATCCGGCCCGGGCTGGACCTCGATGCGGAGCGCGCTGCGAGCGAGGCGGCCGGAGTCGGCGAGGTGCTCGACGAGTCCGACCTGTACCCGGACGTGCGACCCGCGCTCTCCGCTCTGCGCGCCGCCGGTGCGTGGGTGGGCGTGGCCGGTAATCAGACCCGGCGGGCCGGCGAGTTGCTGCGCGGCCTGGTACTGCCGGTGGACGACCTCGTCGTCTCGGAGGAATGGGGGGTGGCCAAGCCCGATCCCGCGTTCTTCGCCCGCGTGATCGAGTGGGCGGCCGGCGAGCCGGACGAGATCCTGTACGTCGGCGATCACCCGGCGAACGACCATGTCCCGGCCCGGGCGGCCGGGTTGCGGACGGCGCTGGTGCGTCGCGGCCCCTGGGGCTACCTGTGGGCGAACGATGCCAACGTGAACCGGGCGGACTGGACCGTCGATTCGCTGTCGGAAATCGTGAATCTGATCGGGCGGTAGTCGGCGTGATTCGACGCCCCGATTGCGCGGGCGCAGATACCGTGCGGGTGTGGCCACCCCTTCGCGCACCACGGGCCTGGGCACCCGGGTCGCGTTTGCCCGCGGCGCCTGCCGAATGACACAGCTCGAACTCGCCAACGCCGCAGGGCTGTCGCTGAGCATGCTCCGCAAGGTCGAGCAGGGCTCGCGGCACCCGTCCGACGACGTACTCTCGGCTCTGGCCGACACCCTCGGCATCGACGTCAACCGCCTGCTCGGAATCGGCGGGATGACGGACAGCCGGGTGCACACGGCGCTGCCCGCGATGCGTGCGGCGATCGATGCCTACGACATACCGGAAGACGGCCCGATCCGACCGTTGCCGGAGCTGCGCCAAGCGGTGGATACGGCGGTCGAGCGGCGCGTGGCGTCGCAGTACGTCCGCCTCGCGCAGACCCTGCCGGACCTGTTGACCGAGCTGGCGCGGGCCGTCCGTGTACTGCCGGAGCCGGGACGGAGCGAAGCGGCCGGTCTGCCGGCCGCCGCGTACCGGGCAGCGGATGCGGTGGCGTACAAGCACGGGCACTTCGACTTGTCCGGCCGCCTGGTCGAGCTGGTTCGGTGGGCATCCGCGCAGGCCGACGACGAGGTGCACACCGCCTAGGCCGCCTATGTGCGCACCGAGCTGTTCTTCGTGTCGGGCAACCTCGGCCTCGGACTGCGCGCACTCCAGCGTGCCATCGACGCGGCGCCGCCGCCGCGAAGCATCCCTCTGCGCGCCGCACGCGTGGCACTGCATATGAGGGCATCCGTCGTCGCGGCACGTATGCGCAGGCCCGACGTGGCGCGCGCGCACATGGACGAGGCCCAAGCGCTGGTGGCGCCGATCCCCGAGGGCATCTACTGCGGCACGGCCGTGGGTCCGTCGTCGTTGCAAGTACACAAGACGTCGGCGGCGATCGAGCTGGGCGACGGCAAGGCGGTGCTGGAGCTGGCGAGCGAGTGGAAGCCGGGCGAGGATCTCCCGGCGGAGCGTCGCTCCCACTTCTATATCGACCTCGCCCAAGCGCAGCTCTGGCGTGGCCGGCGGGAGGATGCCTTCGGGTCGTTGCAGATCGCGCGAAAGATCGCCCCACAGCATGTGCGCGAGCATCCCCAGGTCCGCGATGTCCTGGCCACGTTGGTTCGGTTGCAGCGGTCGTCGACGGACTCGCTGCTCGGCTATGCGGAATGGGCGCACGCGATCTGAGTGCCACGCGGTGACACAGGTTGTGTCACTTAGGGGCTTTCTCGCAGGTCAGCATGGATGGTGTGCAGACCTGCCGGGCCGTTCGGTTCGGCGGGTGTCGTCATCCATTGCTGATCATGCGCTGGGGGCACCATGTCCGAGCCCGAGCCTGTGACCGTTCACGTCGGCCCGTCCGACGACCCGCACCGTCCGATGCGTGTGGCTCTTCCGGACCGCGCGCCGCTGAACCTGACGGCCGACGAACTCGTGGCCCTCCAGAGCGAGATCAGGCGCTACCTGCTGTACCGGGTCGCTGCATCGCGCGGCGGGTTCTCGAACTCCGGCGGCTGACGAGCCGCCCCCTCCCACCGCTGCGGCTCAGGACCGCACGCGGCCTCCGGCCCGCCGCGCTTCCCCCCGGCGTCGGGCCGCTCCCGGGCCGTCCACAGCGGACGGCGGACAACCCGGCTCGGCGGTGCCTCAGTCGCCGCCGAGCCCCGGACTCAGGCCCGGCCGTAGCCAACCCCCGGACGGCTGGGCTGGACACCACACGCGGCACCGCAGACCCCCCACCCACCGCCGGAGCCATCGTGACCGAGACGTTCCGAACCGATCACCCACGTTATTTCCCCACTGGCTGCCTTCGGCGATGCGCGACGGCGGGGCCCTGCGGTGATCGGAGCCGGCGGCGACTACGCGGTGTCAGCCGGAGACCACCGCGCGCAGGCTTTCCTTGAGTGAACCCATCGTGGCCAGCACGGCTGTCGGCTCGTAGCCGCAGTGCGCCATGCAGTTGTCGCAGCGCGGGTCCTTGCCCCGACCGTAGTTCTCCCACTCGGTGTCGGTGAGCAGCTCCTTGTAGCTCTGCACGTAGCCGTCGCCCATGAGGTAGCAAGGCTGCTGCCAACCGAGCAGCGAGTAGGACGGGATCGCCCACGGCGTGCACTCGAAATCGCGCTTGCCCTCGAGGAAGTCGAGGAACAGCGCGGAGTGGTTGAGTCGCCACTTCTTGCGCTTGCCGCCGGAGAAGGCCGCCTTGAACAACGCGCGGGTCTGCTCGACGCCGAGGAAGCGGTTCTGTACCGGCGCCTTCTCGTAGGCGTATCCGGGGGAGATCTGGATCCGGTCGACCTTGAGGTCGTCGTTGAGGAAGTCCAGCACGTCGACGATGGTCTCGGGGGAGTCCGTGTTGAAGAACGTGCTGTTCGTGTAGACCTGGAATCCGGCCGCCTTGGCCATCCGGATCGCGGCCACGGCCTCGTCGAAGACGCCGTCCTTGGCCACCGCCTGGTCGTGCTTCTCGCGCAGGCCGTCGATGTGCACCATCCACGCGAAGTTCTTGTTCGGCTTGAACTTGTGCAGGTGCTTGGGCAGCAGCACCGCGTTGGTGCAGATGATCACGAACTTCTTGCGCTTGAGCAGTTCCTCGACGATCAGGTCGATCTGCTTGTGCATCAGCGGTTCGCCGCCGGCCAGCGAGACCATCGGGGCGCCGCATTCCTCGACCGCCGCCACCGCCTGCTCCACCGACATGCGCTTGCGCAGCACGTCGTGCGGCTGCTGGATCTTGCCGCACCCGCCGCACTTGAGGTTGCACGCGAAGAGCGGCTCGACCTCCACGATCATCGCGAACTTGTCCACGCGCTTGATCTTCTGCTTGACCAGATGCGTACCGATTTTCACAGCCAGGTTCAGCGGCAGGCCCATGACCGTCGCACCTCTCTATCCCCGTACCCGGGGGCGTCGGCGTCCGCTGAAACCGTGCTCGGCGTGGCGTCGTTGCCCGGGGGTGCCCGATGATGACAACATCTTCAACATACAGGCTGTACGTCACGTGGGGGTTGTATGGCGGTCACGCGTCGGGCACAACATGTCGCAGACACCCGTGCGGCCCTGCTGGCCGCCGCCCGCGAATTGTTCGCGACCCGGGGCTACGCACAGACCGGTACCGAGGAGATCGTGGCGCAGGCCCGGGTGACCCGGGGTGCGCTCTATCACCACTTCAAGGACAAGGCCGACCTGTTCCGCGCCGTGATGGAGACCGTCGCGGCCGAGGCGGCGGAGGCGCTCGTAGCCCACGAGATGAGTCATGCCCAGGACCATCCGAGTGAACCTTGGGATCAGTTGCGACACGGATTCCAGTCGTTCCTGGATGTGTGTACGACCGGGGACTTCCAGCGGATCGTGCTGGTGGACGGCCCGGCGGTGCTGGGGCCCGGGTCGTGGGACGCGCTGGTGGACGAGCACGGGCACGGGTTGCTCGCGGCGTGGTTGCGGCAGGCGATGGACAACGGCGAGATCGACGAGTTGCCGGTGCCGCCGCTGGCTCGGTTGTTGGCCTCGTTGATCTCGGAGGCGAGCCTGTACACCGCGCGTGCCGCCGATCCGGCGGTGGCGCGGCGCGAGGTGGGGGAGGTCATCGACCGGGTGTTGGCGGGGTTGCGGAAGAGCTGAGCGGGGGCGGGTTCGTCGCGGCCGGGGCGCGGGGTGCGGGGCGGTCATCGGGACAGGGTGGCGGTCATCACGGCCTTGGCGATCGGGGCGGCGAGGCCGCCGCCGGTGATGTCGGCGCGGTCGGCGGCGCCGTCCTCCACGACGACCGCGACGGCGACGGAGGGTTTCGCGTCGGGACTCGGCTTGGCGTAGGCGATGAACCACGCGTAGGGCACGGCGCGGTTGTGCTCGCCGTGCTGGGCGGTGCCGGTCTTGCCGCCGACGATCGCGCCGTCGATCCGGGCGTTGCCGCCGGTGCCGGTGGTGACCACGTCCTGCATCATCCGCTGGAGTCGGCGGGCCACCGACGCGGGGACGGCGCGGGCCAGGGTCCGTCGCTCGGTGCCGCGTACGGTGCTGCCGTCGTCTCGGGTGAGCCGTTCGACCAGGTACGGGCGCATCACCTCGCCGTCGTTGGCGATGCCGGCGGCGACCATCGCCATCTGGAGCGGGGTGGCGCGGGTGTCGAACTGGCCGATCGAGGACAGCGCGGTCTGCGGTCGATCGGGGCTCTTGGGGAACACGCTGCGGGTGACCGCGACCGGGATCCGCAACTTGGGGTCGTCGAAGCCGAACGCGGTGGCCTGACGGCGCATCACCTCGGCGCCCATGTCCACCCCGAGCTTGGCGAAGACCGTGTTGCAGGACACGGTCAGCGCGTAGCGTAGCGAGGCGTTGCGGCAACCCTCGGCCTCGTTGCCGAGCAGGGTGTGGGTCTCCGGCAGCGGATAGGGGTCGGGGGTGCTGGTCGGCTCGTCGGGATCGGCGACCGTGCCGGAGGCGAGCGCGGCGGCGGCGGTGACCACCTTGAACGTGGAGCCGGGGGGATAGGTCTCGCGTAGCGCGCGGTTGAGCATCGGCCGGTCGGGGTCGCCGTCGAGCGCGGCCCACGCGGCGCGGGCGGCCTTGTTCGCGCCGGCCACCGTGCCCGGGTCGTAGGACGGGGTGCTGACCAGGGCCAGGATCGCGCCGGTGGTGGGGTCGAGGGCGACCACCGCGCCCTTGTTGCCGGTGCTCGCGAGGCCGTTGAACGCGGCCTGTTGGGCGGCGGGCAGGATGGTGGTGGCCACGTTGCCGGCGGCGGCGCGCCTGCGGGTGACGGCGGTGATCACCGGCCAGGCGCCCAGGCGCGGATCGGTGCCCGCGAGGATGTCGTCCTCGACGCCCTCCAGGAGCGAGGTGCCGTAGAGCTGGGAGGCGTAGCCGGTGACCGGGGCGTAGAGCGGGCCGTCGGTGTAGCTGCGTCCGTAGGCCAGGTCGAAGGATTCGGCCGTGTGTGGTGATCCGGTGATCGGCGCGTCGGCCACCAGGATGTCGCCGCGCGGTTGTTGGTAACGGATGATCTGCGGACGGCGGTTGCCCTCCATGTGGTCGTAGGCGTCGGCCTTGTGGGCCTGCACCCAGGTCGCGTTGCCGAGCAGCGCGAGGAGCAGCAGCAGGCAGAATCCGGCGGCGCGTCGGGCGGTGACGATCACGCGCGCACCTCCTCGGGCAGGGGTACGGGTTCCTCGATCGGCGCGAGCGGGCGGCGGCCCCGGTCGCTGATCTTCATCAGCAGGGCGATCAGGGCCCAGTTGGTGACCACGGACGAGCCGCCCTGGGCGAGGAAGGGCATGGTCATGCCGGTCAGCGGGATCAGCGCGGTCACTCCGCCGGCGACCACGAACACCTGGATCGCCAGCACGGCGGCCAGCCCGTAGGCCAGCAGCGAGCCGAACGCGTCCGGCGCGGTCAGCCCGGCCCGGAAGCCGCGGGCGATCAGGAGCGCGTAGAGCACCAACAGCGCGGCGATGCCGGTGAGTCCCAACTCCTCGCCGACGGTGGCCAGGATGAAGTCGCTCTTGGCGGCGAACCCGACCAGGATCGAGTGGCCCAGGCCGAGCCCGGCGCCGAGCAGGCCGCCGGCGGCGAAACAGAACAGCGACTGGGCGAGTTGCCCCGGGCCCAGGCCCGCGTGGATGCTCGCGAACGGGTCCAGCCAGTTCTGTACTCGGCTGTGTACGTGAGGTTCGGCGGAGCCGACCACGAACGCGCCCAGGGCGATCAGGATCAGGCCGACCAGGATCCAGCCGATCCGGGCGGTGGCCACGTAGAGCATCACCACGAACGCGCCGAAGTAGAGGACGGACGTGCCCAGATCGCGCTCCAGGACCAGGATGCCGACCGAGGCCAGCCACACCGCGAGCACCGGTCCCAGGTCGCGGCCACGGGGCAGGTTCACGCCGCAGAACCGGTGCCCGATCATCATCAGCGTCTCGCGGGTGCCGGCGAGGTAGGACGCGAAGAAGACGACCAGGATGATCTTGGCGAACTCGCCGGGCTGCAACGAGAACGAGCCCAATCGGATCCACACCTTCGCGCCGTTGATGGCGGGGAAGAAGACCGGGACGATCATCAGGAACAGCGCGACGGCGGCGGCGAGATAGGCGTATTTGCCCAGGGAGCGGTGATCGCGCACGGCGATCATCACGGCCGCGAAAAGGATCACCCCGATGGCCGACCACACCAGTTGCGAGGACGCGGCCTGCACCTTCGGCGTCTCCAGGTCGAGTCGGTAGATCAATACCAGCCCCAGGCCGTTGAGCAGGGCGGCGATCGGCAGCAGCACCGGGTCGGCGTAGGGCGCGAAGAAGCGGACCAGGATGTGCGCGATCAGGACCAGCAGGCCCAGCCCCAGGCCGTATTTCGCGGTGTCCGGGGGGATCGAGCCGTGCCTGGCCAGGCCGACGTTCGCGTAGGCGAAGACCGGGACCAGGACCGCGAACACGAGCAGCAGAAATTCGGTGTTGCGCCGCGTCGGCGGCAGGGGCTCGCCTGCCGCCGTCTTGCGCTGCCGCCATCTGGACATGCGCTCTGGAGTTCCCACAAGTGACCGTGGGTAACCGGAGTGTCGCGGTGGTGGGAGTATCGCGGTGGTGACAGCGTCGTGAGGGCTACGGCGTTGCCGTGCCTACACGTCGCGCCGGCGGAACACCGTCACCGCCGCGACCACCGCCGCGATCGCCCACAGCGCCATCACCACCACGCCCGGCCATGGAGCCAACTCGTAGGCGTTGAACTCGTGCAGCCGCATGATGCGTTGCCCGGCCTTGTCCGGCAGGAACCTGGCCACCTCGCGCACCCCGGGTATCGCGGTCAGCGCGGCCGTGCCGAGGAAGATCAGCGGGATCAGCAGGCCCATCGAGGCCATCGGGGTGCGCAGCACGAAGGTGACGCCCGCGCAGATCACCGCGAGCAGCACCAGATAGACCACCTGGCCGAATGCCGTGCGCCAGGTGGCCGCGGCGGTCAACGAGATGTCGCCGGCGGGCAGCAACAACCGGGCCGCCAGGGTGCAGGTCAGACTCGACACGATTGCCGTGACCAGGGCCACGGCGGTGATCACGGTCAGCTTGGCGGCGGCGAAGAGCCGCCGGTCGGGTACCGCGGCCAGCGAGGCGCGGATGGTGCCCGCACCGTATTCGCCCGCCACCGCCAGCACCGCGAAGGCCACCAGGGCCAGTTGGCCGAAGTTGACGCCGTAGTGCACGAGGGTGAACGCGTCGTATTCGGCGCCGTCCTCGCGGCGTTGGCCCTCGGCGACGAACCCGTCGACCAGTGCGCTAACCCCGGCGATCGAGAGCACAGTGGCCAGGGGCAGCCAGCGGGTCGACGGCACCGAGCGGAGCTTGATCCACTCGGCCTCCAGGGCCGCCGCGAAGCTTGTCCTGGGCACACGCGTTTCCCGGGTTTCCCGTGCTGTCGTGGTTTTCTGCCTTGCCGTGGTCATCACCGGCCACCTCCCGCGTATTGCTCGTGTCCGGCGGTCAGCCGGAGATAGACCTCTTCCAGGGACGGGCCGTCGCCGACGAAGTCGGTCAGCGTGGCGTCGGCCAGCAGTCGCCCGCCGGCGATCACCACCAGGTGGTCGGCGGTCAGCGCCATCTCGCTCATCAGATGGCTGGACACGAACACCGTGCGGCCCTCGGCGGCCAGCGAGCGGATCAGCTCGCGGATCCACCGGATGCCCTCCGGATCCAGGCCGTTGACCGGCTCGTCGAAGATCAGCACGCCGGGGTCGCCGAGCAGCGCGGCGGCGATGCCCAGGCGCTGGCGCATCCCCAGCGAGTAGGTGCCGGCGCGGCGGTGGGCCGCGTCGGTCATCCCCACCTGCGCCAGCACCTCGTCGACCCGCGACCTCGGTATGCGGTTGGACCGGGCCAGGTAGAGCAGGTGGTCGTAGCCGCGCCGGCGCCGGTGTACCGCTCCCGCGTCCAGCAGGGCGCCCACGTGGCGCAGCGGGTCGGGCAACTCGCCGTAGGCCCGGCCGTCGATGGTGATCCCGCCCGAGGTCGGGCGGTCCAGGCCCAGGGCGATCCGCATCGTGGTCGACTTGCCCGAGCCGTTGGGACCGAGGAAGCCGGTCACGGTGCCGGCCGCGATCCCGACGTCGAGGTCGTCGACGGCGAGGACGTCGCCGTAGCGCTTCGTCAGGTTTCGGATGCGGATCATCTGTGGTGCTCCCCGGGCCGGTTCGGCCGAGTCGATGCGGAGGGTGTCGGGCCCGAAGACCTCGTCGACACCCGGTTGTCGCCGCCCGGTTGCTGCGGTGCCTCAAGACTGCGACTCGGGGACCTCGGGCCGGATCCCCCAACCGTGGGGACGATCTCCCCCGGGCGGGGGAGGTCGCCGCCGGGGCGGCCCAGGAGGATGGCGGGGTGTTCCGCATCGTTTCGTCCCGCAGCTCGCCGCGCGCCCGGCTCCGTCGCCTCGCCCGGCCCCTGGTCACGGCCGCCACCTACACGCGTGGCTTCCACCTGTTCACGGGCCTGCTCCTGGGCGTCGCGGTGGCCATGGTCCATCCCGGTCTGGAGGGCGGCGGCGGGCTCGGCTATCGCGTCGCGCTGCTGGCCATGCCCGTCCCGATCCTGACCGCGTTCGGGCTGATCGCCGAGGCGCGCCGGTTCGAGGGGTTCCAGGCCCGGCTGCTGCTGCGCCCCGGCGACGAGAGCGACATCGCGGTCACCCGGTCGCAGACCTGGGCCGACCGCTGGCGCACGGCACTGTGGCTGGTGTTGCGGGTCGAACTGGGCTGGCTCGGGCTCGCGCCGGCGGCGTCCGCGATCTTCACCGCCGTGGCGATGATCGGGTCGCCCGCCACCGGCGACGGTCTGGCGTTCGACGGGGCGAGCTTCCCGGGCGGCGCCGCGCACTGGTGGCTGGTCCCGCTGGGCCTGGCCGTCATCGTCGCGGCGCTGGCCTACCTGGTCGGCGCGGGCCTGCTGCTCACCGTGCTGGCCAAGCGGCTGCTCGGGCCGTCCGCGAGCGAGAAGCTGGCCGCCCTCGAACGGCGCACCGAGCAACTGCTCGAACACAACCGGCTCGCGCGCGAACTGCACGACTCGATCGGCCACGCGCTGTCGGTGACCGTGCTCCAGGCGGGCGCGGCACGGCAACTGCTCGACACCGACCCGGTCTTCGCCGACCGGGCACTGGACGCGATCGAGGTGACCGGGCGGCAGGCCCTGGAGGACCTGGAACGCATGCTGCTGCTGTTGCGCGACGCGCCGGAGCCGGCCGCGCCCCGACCGGGGCTGGCCGAGCTGAAGGTGCTCGCCGACACCACGCGCGGCGCGGGCGCCTCGGTCGAGGTGCGGGTGCTGGGCTCGCTCGACGCGGTGCCGGCGGTGATCTCGCGCGAGGGCTACCGGATCGTGCAGGAATCGCTGACCAACGTGCTGCGGCACGCCGGTCCGGTGCCGGTCGAGGTCACGGTCGCGGTGCACGACCACGAGGTCGAGTTGACCGTGCGCAACGACACGGCCTCGGCCGAGGTGGGGTGGCGGGGGACCGGCGAGGGCAGCGGAAGCGGGCTGCGCGGCATCCGCGAGCGGGCCGCGCTGCTCGGCGGCGAGGCCACCGCGGGGCCGCACGACGGCTACTGGCGGGTGCATGCCCGGCTGCCCCTACGGTGGGCGTCGTGACGATCCGGATTCTGCTGGTGGACGACAACGAACTGGTGCGGGCCGGCCTGCGGGCCGTCCTGGCCGCACAGCCCGACTTCGAGGTGGTGGGCGAGGCCGGCGACGGCGCGGGGGTGCTCGCGCTGGTCCGCTCGCTGCGCCCGGACGTGGTCGCGATGGACGTACGCATGCCCCGGGTGGACGGCATCCAGGCCACCCGCGACCTCCTCGCGCACCTCGATCAGCCGCCCAAGATCCTGATCATCACCACATTCGAGAACGACGAATACGTCTATGAGGCGCTTCGGGTCGGCGCGCACGGTTTCCTGCTCAAGCGGGCCCGTCCTGCGGAGATCACCGACGCGGTGCGGACGCTGGCCACGGGGGACTCGCTGCTGTTCCCGGCCAAGCTGCGCGCCTTGGCCGAGCGTTTCGGGAGGACCGCGCGCAGCGACGCGGTGGCCCGGGCCAAGCTGACCGATCGTGAGGCCGACGTGTTGCGGGCAATGGCCCGGGGATTGAACAACGCCGAGATCGCCGCGGAGTTGTACCTGGGCACCGAGACGGTCAAGAGCCATGTGAGCGCGCTGCTGGCCAAGTTGAGCGCGCGTGATCGCACCCAGGCGGTGATCGCGGCCTACGAGTCGGGGTTCGTCGCGCCGGGCTGACCCCGGGGTGGGGCCGGCGGCCGGCGGGTGGCGCGTCGGGAGGTTGCCGATCGCGACTCGGGGGGCAGGCGAGGGGACCGAAAAGAGTCACACAAGACGGATTTTCGTACCATGTGTGACCCCTTCCGAGGGCGCTCGTTGGCCACCGTGCGCACGGCCCCGCACCCAGTCGCGGGCGTCGACCACGGCGCGGCGAGAGGGGACCCATCACATGCCACGCGGCGGTCACGAGAGCGCGTACGAACCGACGGCCGAGTCCGTCCGGGAGCTCGGAAGCGACCCGAGCATCGGGGGTCGGGCGCGCCGGGCCCGGGCGGGCCTGGCCGACCTGGCCGACCTGTGTCGGCGGCGGCTCGACGGGCGCGCGGTGCACCGGACCGAGGCCTTGGTGGTCGGCCGCTACCCCGAACTGGTGCGGCTCGCCTACCTGATCCTGCCGCCCGGCCTGGAGCGGCACCGCCGGGTGCTCACGGCCCACGCCCTGGTCCAGGACGCACTGCCCGGTCGGTGGCGCGACGTCGGGCGTCGACCGGGCGCGGCGGGGATGAGTGACGCGGAACTCGTTCGGCTGCGGACCGTGCGCGGCGCGCTGCTGCGATGTCGGTCCACCCGGCGGTGGGCGGCCCGGCCGGCGGCGCTGCCGCAGGTCTGGGGGCTGCGCCTGTTCCCGCCGAGCGGCGGCGCCGACGAGCCGGCGATCGAACAGGCGCTGGGCCGACTGTCCGGGCCGGGGCGGGCCGCCTACGTGTTGCGGGTGCTCGAAGGTCTCGACCCGGCCGGGGTGGTCGAACTGCTGCTGATCGCCGGCGTCGAGGACATCGCGAGCGCAGAGGCCGAGGCCGACGCACTCGCGGCCGGCCCGCCGGCCCGCGCCGACGGGCCCGGATCGGCGGCGGAGCGACTGCTGAACGCCGCCCACTTCGACCCGTGCACGCTCCGGGCCACCCCGTCGGACCTGCTGCGCCGACGACGCCGGAGGCGTACCGCGCTGGGTGCGGTCGCGGTCGCGGCGGTGCCGGCCGTCCTCGTTTCGTATGTCGGCGACGCGACCGGGTCCGGCACCCACGTCGCGCCCGCCGCCCGGGTCGTGGTCGGGCCGCCCCGGATGGTCCCGGCCGGTGCCTGGACAACCACCACCCGGCTGGACTTCGACGTCTGGTCCACCCGAGGGGCGCGCGCCGGCGACCAGGCGCTGACCCGGCGTGCGGTCAGGGCCTGGGTCGAGCCCGAGGCCGGCACCATCGTCGCGCTCGGCCAGGGCGCCGCCGCCGGCCCGCCGATCGGCCTGCCGCGCCTGCTGTACGCGGGCGACGTCGCGGAGGCCGCGGTGGTCCTGCTCACCGATGGCACGCGCCTGGCCCGGTACACCGAGGAGCACGGCGGCCACCGTCTCGACGTGGCCGCAGCCGACGACTCGGACGCCCGTTCCGCCTCGGCCGTGGTGCTGCACCGGGGTGTGGCGGGCGTGCGGATGTTGCTCGCGCCATGGGTGGACGAGGCGGCGACGCGGGATCTGCGCCGGCCCGACGACAAGAGCAGGCCGCTGCCGGTCACCGACGGAACGACCGCCCCGATGCCGGATCCGGGCACGGTGGCCAAGGGCTGCGCGACGGTGCCGGTTCTCGAACTGGTGTCCAGGCGGGCCGCCGACGGCCATCCGTACCTGCTCGCGGACCTGGGCGAGGTGTCCGCGACCCACCTCACCTACATGCCGCCGCCGGAGTTCGCGCACACCGGCCGGCCGGCGGAGGCGGCCTCGACCGAGCGGGCGCTGAGCGTCTGGTCGCGCACGGCCTGTGTGCTGGAGACGCTGCGCGGGCGGGGCCTGCGGCTGGTGGACAACTGGGAGTTCGCGCACTTCGACCTGCCGGAGGCGGCCGGGGAGGGCATGTGGTCGTGCGTGCACGCGTTCGACCGTCGGGGTGGCGGCGACGTCGTGGTCCAGTTCCTGCCGCCCGGGGCGAACGCGGCCGGCGCGCAGACCGTCGAGCGGCTCGCCGATTCGCCCGCGTGCAGCCGTTCGGCCAACGACATCGTCACCGCCACGTGGTGGCGCGCCCGGTCCGGCACCTGGTACCTGGTCGCGGCCGGCAGCCGGGACGTGGTCAAGCTGACCGCCTCCGCCCCCCTCACCGGTTCGGCGGACGCCCGCCAACTGATCCTCAAGTCCCCCGGCGTCACCCCGAACACCACGGCCCGCCCCCAGGTGACGGCCACGCTCAAATCCGGCGGCACCATCAAGCCGCTGACCTGATCGGGAAGCGACCGGCCCGGCACCCGACCGGGTGTTCACCCGCCCCGCGCACTGCCACCGACCCGACCACCACGGCGGCGCCCACCCCGGACACGACCACGGCCACTCGTCGGGCGTCGAGGCCCCAAGCCGCCCGCATGCCACGTCGTCCGCCGCGCGCCCGCCCGCCCGTCGGGCTGCCGGCCCGCTTGCCGCCCGCGTCGCCCACGTGTGAGCGACCCGCCGGCGGGCGGGCCCGGAGCACCCCCGGCCTCACCCCGCCGGCAGGCGCACCTCGAAGCGGCAGCCCGTGCCCGTGTCGGCGACCGCGACCCGGCCCGCGCGGGCTTCGACGATGCCGCGGACGATGGCCGGGCCGTCGGGTGCGTCCCCCAGATCCAGCCCGAGCCCGACCTTGGCCGCCTGATGACACACCGCGTCCACACCGACCAGCGCCCGCGCCACCGCATCCGTGGTCGCGCACGTCCCCGACCACGGAGGCGCACGGAGCGCGCGTCGGCGGCCGGGCGCCGAGCGGGTGTGGTGCGGCCGTGAGCCCCCGCCGATGAGGGCGCTACGGCAGTGCTCGGCCTGGGAGGCGGCCCTCGCCGACCCCCGCCCGCCGTCATCCGCGCCTCCTGCCCGCGGCTCGGGGCGGACGCCCGCCGGCGGTCGGGTGGCGATTCGTCGCCTGGCTGTGGTGCCTGTCGGTGAGGGCTGGTCGGTGGTTTGGGGATTGCGGAAAAGTGATATCACTTTGCTATGGTGGTGATGGCAGGTTGGTCGAGTGGGGAGTGGGCGTCGTGAGTGATTTCGGGTCCGGGACTGTCGTGGAGATGCCGGCGCCTCAGGTGCGGGAGCGAGTGGTGACGGGGGCGGCCGGGTTGCCCGCGTTGGCCGTGGGGGTGCTTTGTATCGCCGGGGGCATCGGATTGACCGTGGTCGGCGCGCTCCTGGACGACGGCCGGAAGGTGGCCGCCGTCACGAGTGGGATCGTGATCATCGTCCTGGCGCTGTTCGGGCTGTGTGGGCTGACCACCGTCGCGCCCGGCGAGGCGCGGGTGCTTCAGCTGTTCGGGCACTACAAGGGCACGGTGCGCAAGGACGGGCTGCGGTGGGTGAACCCGTTCACCGACCGCACCAAGGTCTCCACCCGGATCCGCAACCACGAGACGCAGACCGCCAAGGTCAACGACAACGACGGCAATCCGATCGAGATCGCCGCGGTCGTGGTCTGGCAGGTCGAGGACACCGCACAGGCCAAGTTCGAGGTGGACGACTTCGAGGAGTTCGTCGCCATCCAGACCGAGACCGCCGTGCGGCACATCGCCAACAGCTACCCGTACGACGACCACGGCCAGGGCGGCATGTCCCTGCGCGACAACGCCGACGAGATCACCGGCAAGTTGTCCGCCGAGATCGGTGCCCGGGTCGCCTCGGCCGGGGTCAGCGTGGTCGAGTCGCGGATCACCCGGCTCGCCTACGCGCCGGAGATCGCCCAGGCGATGTTGCGTCGCCAGCAGGCCGGCGCGGTGGTCGCGGCCCGGCAGCGGATCGTCGAGGGCGCGGTGGGCATGGTCGAACTGGCGCTGAACCGGCTCGAGGAAGGCGACCTGGTGGAACTCGACGACGACCGTCGGGCGGCCATGGTCAGCAACCTGCTCGTAGTCCTGTGCAGCGACCAGGCCACCCAGCCCGTGGTCAACACGGGTTCCCTGTACGCATAGTCGGTCCCCGTGACCGAACGCAAGAAGATCCTGCTCCGGCTGGACCCGGCCGTGCACGACGCGATCGCCAAGTGGGCGGCCGACGAACTGCGCAGCACCAACGCGCAGATCGAGTTCCTGCTGCGCCGTGCGCTGGGCGACGTGGGTCGGATGCCGGGCAATGCCGGGCGACCGGCCCGACGGGGCCGCCCGCCCAAGTCGGCTCCGCCGGCCGGCTCGGCCTCCGATTCCGATTCCGATACCGAGCCCGGTGGAGGCGACGGTGGCGATCGAGGCGACCCTGGCACTCCTGGTCGGCGCGGCGGCGACGGTGGCGACCCTGGCGACGTCGAGACCGCGCCGTGACGACCGCCTCGCGGGCCATCTCGCGGGCCACCGCACAGGCGGACCGAACCACCATCCCGAAGACGATCCGACGCCCCGGCGCCGAGGAGGTCGATGTGCACGCGACACTGCCCCAACGAGTGTTCCTGCTGGCCTACAGCCCCGAACGGCAACTCATGCTGAGCCGCACCCACCTCGGGGCGACGCTGCAGGCGGCGGCCCTGTACGAGCTCCACGACCTGGGCCTGATCCACGACGACGCCGGCAGGGTCCGGGCGACGCCGGGGCGGACGGCGCGGGCCCGAGCGGCCGTGCCGCCGTGTGAGCTGGCGGCCGACCTGCTGGCCCGGATCGAGGCGAGCGAACGGGCGTACCGCTGGCGCCACTGGGTGAAGAAGCGCGACCGCCACGCCGTCGACCTGGTCGCGGACGCGCTGGTGCGGCAGCGGGTGATCCGGTACGAGACGCGCCGCCTGTTCGGGCTCATCCCGTACCGCCGGTTCGTGCTGCGGCAGGCACCGATGCGCGTCGCGGCGATCAACGCGATGCGCGCCGCGCTCCGGGGGCGGGTCGCCGAGGTGCCCACCCCGGACGCGGCCCTGGCCGTACTCGCCTACCACGGTGAACTGCGCACCGTGCTCGGCGGCCGGGAACGCCGGGAGGCGAAGGACCGGATCCGCGCGTTGTCGGCCGACCTCGGCCCCGTCCCCGACGCGTTGCGCGAGGCGGTGCGCAATACGAAGGCCGAGTTGTCCGCTGCCGGCTGAACCGGCTTGACGGTGTCCGTACTGTCGAGGAATGACCCCCCGCACCACCCACGCCCCGGCACGCCCGCATCTCGCCCTCACCGACCGGTTGTTGCCGGGACCGCGCGGGCGCGCGGTGTTGTTGGTGCTGGCGAGTGCCTGTTCGATCCAGTTCGGCGCCGCGTTCGCGGCCCGGCTCTTCCCGCAGGTGGGGCCCGCGGGTGCGGTCACGCTGCGGCTGGTCATCGCCGCCGCGCTGCTGCTCGCCTTCTCCCGGCCGCGGGTGCGCGGGCGTTCGCGCGGCGACTGGCTGGTGGTCGGCGGCCTGGGCGTGATGTTCGCGGGCATGAACATGTGCTTCTACGAGGCCATCGACCGGCTCCCGCTGGGACCCGCGGTCACGCTGGAGTTCCTGGGCCCGCTCGGCCTGGCCGTGGTGTTGTCCCGCCGACTGCGCGACATGGTGTGGATCGTGCTCGCGGCCGGCGGTGTGCTGCTGCTCGGCGGTGGCGGATTCGGTGGCCTCGACCCGGTCGGGGTGGTGTTCATCCTGGCCGCGGCGGCCTGCTGGGCGGGCTACATCGTGGTCGCCTCGAAGATCTCCGCGCGCTTCGACGGCATCGAGGGCCTGGCCCTGGGCTTCGTGGTGGCCGCGGTGCTGGTGACCCCGCTGGGTGTGGCGACGGCCGGCTCCGCGCTGGTCGAGCCGAAGATGCTGGGATTGGGCGCGTGTGTCGCGCTGCTGTCCTCGGCGCTGCCGTACAGCCTCGAGATGCTCGCGATGAAGCACCTGCCGCCGGCCACGTTCGGCCTGCTGGCCAGCCTGGAACCGGCGGTGGCCGGGATGGCCGGCTTCCTGGTGCTGCACCAGTCGCTGGTGCTCGTGCAGATCGTGGGCATCGCGCTGGTGGTGATCGCCAGCGCGGGCGTCACCCTCGCCCAGTCGCCCCGGGAGCCCCGGCGGACCCGGCAGGCGCGGCGGTCTCGGTCGACTCCGGGAATGTCCGATACACCCGGGCCCGGGCCCGATCCACGAGCGACTCCCGATGCAGGTGCCACCCCCACTCCGGCCGTAGTACCGGACGCTTGTGCGGAGTCACCACAACGAACGCCGTCGTGACCTCGGTCAGCGCGTAGGCCAGCGCCGGCAGCCACGACTCGGCGAGCAGGTGCAGCGCGTAGCTGCACACCACGAGCGAATACGTGCGCCCGGCGAGCGCGCCCGCCGCGATCTGCTCGAACCGCAACGGCTCGGCCGGCCGCCCGGTCCGCTCCAGGTAGGCATCTCCGGTGTATGGATCGACGCCGGTCACCTCCCGCGCACCCAGGTCGCGCAGCGCCAGGGTGGCCTCGCCGCTGCCACAGGCCAGATCGAGCACCGAGGCCGCCAACCCGGGCTCGGCCGCGAACGGCCCGGTCAGCACCTCGGCCAGCACCGCCCGCACCCGCGGCTCGTGCGGGTTGCGGTACTCCGCCCCGTGGCGGGCGTAGAAATCCTCGGCGCCCAGTTCCTCGTAGGCGGGCCGGATCTTGTCCATGCCGTCGATTGTCCCCTCGCCGCCGGCCGGGCCGTCGACCGCACCGGTGGTGCGGGGGTGTCAGCGGCGCGGCGCGTACATGATCAGCGCAACGCCGACCAGGCACACGCTCGCGCCGGCCACGTCCCAGCGGTCCGGGCGGAAGCCGTCCACGACCATGCCCCAGGCCAGCGAGCCCGCGACGAACACCCCGCCGTAGGCGGCCAGAATCCGACCGAAATTCGCGTCGGGCTGGAGGGTCGCGACGAACCCGTACACGCCCAGCGCGATCACCCCGAGGCCCGCCACCCACCACGGCCGGTGTTCGCGCACGGACTGCCAGACCAGCCACGCGCCGCCGATCTCGGCGAGCGCGGCGAGGGCGAACAGGACCAGGGAGCGCGCGACGATCATGGACGTACCGTAGGGGCGAAGCGCGGCGCGGCCGAACACCCGGCGCACGCGCACCGGGCCCGCCGGGCGTCCACGATCGTGGACGGCCGGTGAGAGCGGGGTCGGCGGCTCGGTAAACTCCCCGGTCGTGACGTCCCAGCCTGTGCGCAAGCCCCGCATTCCGAACGTTCTGGCCAACCGCTACGCCTCCCCGGCGCTGGCCACGCTGTGGTCCCCCGAGTACAAGGTGGTGCTCGAGCGCCGACTGTGGCTCGCGGTGCTGCGCGCCCAGGCCGACCTGGGCATCGACGTGCCCGAGGGCGCGGTCGCCGACTACGAGCGGGTGGTGGAGCAGGTCGACCTGGCCTCGATCGCCGAACGCGAGCGGGTCACCCGGCACGACGTCAAGGCCCGGATCGAGGAGTTCAACGCCCTCGCCGGCCACGAGCACGTGCACAAGGGCATGACCTCGCGCGATCTGACCGAGAACGTCGAGCAGTTGCAGATCCGCTCCTCGCTCGAACTGGTCCGCGACCGGGTGGTCGCGCTGCTGGTCCGGCTCGCCGAGCTGTCCGCGCAGTACGCCGAGCTGGTCATGGCCGGCCGCTCGCACAACGTCGCCGCGCAGGCGACCACGCTGGGCAAGCGGTTCGCGTCGGCGACCGACGAGCTGCTGGTGGCCTACCACCGCCTCGAGGACCTGATCGCCCGCTACCCGCTGCGTGGGATCAAGGGCCCGGTCGGTACCGCGCAGGACATGCTCGACCTGCTCGGCGGCGACGAGGACCGGCTGGCCGAGCTGGAGGGGCGGGTCGCCGCGCACCTGGGCTTCGAGCACGCGTTCGTCTCGGTCGGCCAGGTCTACCCGCGCTCGCTCGACTACGACGTGGTGACCGCGCTGGTCCAGCTGGCCGCCGCGCCGTCGTCGTTGGCCAAGACGATCCGGCTGATGGCCGGGCACGAGCTGGTCACCGAGGGTTTCCAGCCCGGTCAGGTCGGTTCGTCGGCGATGCCGCACAAGATGAACACACGTTCGTGCGAGCGGGTCAACGGCTTCACGGTGATCCTGCGCGGCTACGCCTCGATGGTCGGCGAGTTGGCGGGCGACCAGTGGAACGAGGGCGACGTGTCCTGCTCGGTGGTGCGGCGGGTGGCGCTGCCGGACGCGTTCTTCGCGTTCGACGGGCTGGTCGAGACGTTCCTGACCGTGCTGGAGGAGTTCGGCGCGTTCCCGGCCGTGGTCGCGCGCGAACTCGACCGCTACCTGCCGTTCCTGGCCACGACCAAGGTGCTGATGGCCGCGATCCGCGGTGGCGTGGGGCGCGAGGCCGGGCACGAGGTGATCAAGGAGCACGCGGTCGCCTCGGCGCTGGCGCTGCGGGAGGGCGTCGAGCGCAACGAACTGCTCGACCGCCTGGCCGCCGACGAGCGGCTGCCGCTGGACCGGGCCGCGCTCGACACGCTGCTCGCCGACCGGCTGTCGTTCACCGGTGCGGCGGCGGCCCAGGTGGCCGAGGTGGTCCGCCGGGTGGAGGCGGTCGCGGAGAAGCACCCGGAGGCGGCGAAGTACCGTCCGGGCGCGATCCTCTAGGCAATCGCACCTGCGGCCGAACGGGCCGGGGCGTGTGGGGATCCCCTGCATGCCCCGGCCCGTTCGGCGTTCCACTCCTGTCCCCGGCCCGTTCGGCGTTCGGCTTCCCGGGCTCCCGGTCGCCCCGACGTGACGGCGGCCGGCTCCGGTGCCGCGGTGGCGGCAGCACCGGCGGGCCTCCGGTCGAGTCGGATACCACGGGGCCGCCCCCGTCGCGGCGAGTCGGTCGGACCCGGGCGCGCGACCCGCGGCCGGGGATTGAAATCCCGTCTCGGCGGTCATGGTGGGGGGAGTCGTCGGGAGGAGTGGTGGGCGTGGGGTCGCTGTCGTTTCGTGAGGTGGCCGTCGTGTCCGGGGAGATCGCGGGGGAGTCCGGGCGGACCGCGAAGGCGGAGTTGGTGGCCGGTTGTCTGCGGCGGGCGGAGCCGGACGAGGCGACCGTGGTGGTCGCCTATCTCGCGGGCACGCTCACCCAGCGGCAGATCGGTGTGGGGCCCGCCATGCTGCGTGCGGTGCCGCCGCCCGCGGCCGAGCCGTCGTTGACCCTTCTGGAGGTGGACGCCGCGCTGGCCGCGATCGGGGCCACCACCGGCACCGGCTCGCAGGCCGCCCGACGGGCCGCGCTAGACGCGCTGTTCGCCCGCGCGACCGAGGTCGAACAGCGCTTCCTGATCGGGCTGTTGGTCGGCGAGGTACGCCAGGGCGCACTGGAC
The DNA here is from genome assembly GCF_051903075.1 of Embleya australiensis. NCBI lineage: Bacteria > Bacillati > Actinomycetota > Actinomycetes > Kitasatosporales > Streptomycetaceae > Embleya > Embleya australiensis. The sequence goes on along the minus strand of NZ_CP182422.1, from coordinate 531,541 downwards.
GGGGTGATGGCGGACGCGATCGCCCGCGCCGCCGAGGTCCCGGCCACGGCGGTACGGCGGGCGCTGATGTTGCGCGGCGCCGCCGGGCCGGTGGCCGCCGCCGCGCTGCACGGCGGCCGGGCCGCGCTCGACACGCTCACCCTCGACGTGGGCCGCCCGGTGCGCCCGATGCTCGCCGCCGCCGCGCCGGACGTGGCCGGCGCGCTGGCCAAGCTGCGGGCCAAGGAACCCGCCGCCGAGGTCGCGTTGGAGTGGAAGATCGACGGCATCCGGGTGCAGATCCACCGCGACGGCGATCGTGTCGCGGTGTTCACCCGCAGCCTGGACGACATCACCCCGCGCGTACCCGAACTGGTCGAGGCGGTACGGGCGTTGCCGGTGCGTACCGCCGTGCTCGACGGCGAGGCGATCGCACTGCGCCCGGACGGTCGGCCGCACCCTTTCCAGATCACCGCCTCCCGCACCGGGACCCGCGACGCCGCGCGGCTGCGGGCCGAGACGCCGCTGACGGTGTACCTGTTCGACGTGCTGCACGTGGACGGCGAGGACCTGATCGACCGCCCCGGCGCGGACCGCTGGGCCGCGCTCGCGGACCTGGCGCCGCCCGAACTCCTGGTGCCCCGGCTGGTCACCGGGGACGACGCGGCGGCGCATGCGTTCTTCGCCGACGCGGTCGCACGTGGCCACGAAGGAGTGGTGGTGAAGTCCCTGGACACCCCCTACACGGCGGGTCGGCGCGGCGCCGGCTGGGTCAAGGTCAAACCGCGGCACACCCTCGACTTGGTGGTGCTGGCCGCCGAGTGGGGCCACGGCCGCCGGCGCGGCACGCTGAGCAATCTGCACCTGGGCGCGCGGGATCCGGGCGGGGACGGGTTCGTGATACTCGGCAAGACGTTCAAGGGGCTCACCGACGAACTGCTCGCGTGGCAGACCGAACGGTTGCGGGAACTCGAGGTGCGCCGGGACGACTGGACCGTGTGGGTGCGACCCGAACTCGTCGTGGAGATCGCCTTCGACGGGTTGCAGACCAGCACCCGCTATCCCGGCGGCCTCGCACTGCGCTTCGCGCGGGTGTTGCGCTACCGGGAGGACAAGACGGCCGCGGAGGCGGACGACATGGACACGGTCCGGGCGCTCGCGGCCCGGGAGTGAGGGGTGCAGACGACCCGCCGGACAGGGCCTACCCGCGCGGACGGTAGAGGGCGTGCGCGTTGTCGTACAGGACGGCGGCGGCCAGGTCCGGCCCGACCGAGTCGGCGATCAGGTCGAGATCGGCGTCCCGGAACGGGCGGGGCGCCCGGGTCGAGGGCAGGTCGGTGCCGGCGAGCAGGGCCCGCGGGTCGGCGGCGGCGACGGCGCGCAGCGCCGCGGGTACGTCCGCGTCGAACCGGCCGAAGCCGGTGGCCTTGACCCGGGCGCCGTGTTCGACCAGCCGCAGCAGATGCGGCAGCCCCTCCCGGGACAGCCCCAGGTGGTCGATGCTCACCCTCGGCAGCGCGGTCAACACCGGCAGCAGGTCGGGCAGATCGCGGGCATCGAGGTACAGCTCGGCATGCCAGCCGGCGATCTCGTGGACCCGGCGGGCGAGCCGGTCCAGGTGGTCGAGCGTCGCCGAGCCGCCGCGCCGGACGTTGAACCGGATCGCCCGCACCCCGGCCGCGTCCAGCTCGGCGATCCGCCGGTCGGGGACGTCGGGCGGCAGCTGGGTCACCCCGACGAAGGCGGGGCCGAGTCGGGCCAGCGCGTCGAGGAGGTAGGTCTGGTCGAAGCCCTGGAAGGAGCCGGACACCACCGCGCCACCGGTCACGCCGAGCGGGACGGCCCGGGCCAGGTAGTCGGCGGTGGTGAAGGTCGGCGGCAGGTAGCCGTGGTTGGCGACGAGCGGGAAACGCGGGTCGACGATGTGCAGGTGCGCGTCGAACACGCGACGAGCGGGCGATCCGGACACGGCGGTGCCTCCGTCGGCTGCGGGAACGCCGCATACCGTACCCGGGCGCCGGCCGGGCATGGCGGATTCGCCGGCCGGAGAAGTTGTCAAATGCAACTAATTTCTTCTATGGTTGTGACAGGCAACGAAGTCGCCGCGGCGCGGGCGCACGACCGCCCGCGCACAGGAAGGAGCGAGCCGCCATGGCCACCAGGGAAGCCTGTCGGCACCTGCTCACCGAGTTGGAGGGCATCGTCGGCGTACACCGCGGCCTCGCCAAGGCCGTCCCGCCCGGCAGCCTGCCGTCCGGCTCCGCGGTCCTGTTCGTGCTCGGCCGCAGTGCCGAACCGCTGCGCGCCGGGCGGGTGGCCGAACTCCTCGACCTGGACATGTCCGTGGTCAGCCGACACCTCGCGCACCTGGTCGAACACGGCTGGGTGGCCCGCCGCGCGGACCCGCGCGACGGCCGGTCGGTGCTGCTCGGACTCACCCCGGAGGGGCGCGCCGTGGTCGACCGGGCCACCGAGAGCTGCCTCGCGGTGGTCGCCGAGCGGCTGGCCGACTGGCCGGACGAGGACGCGGAGCGATTGTCCGAACTCCTGGGCCGGTTGAAGGCGGGCTTCGGGTCGAACGCGGGCTTCGGACACCGGGCCGAACCGGTGCCGACGGCCGTGTCACACTGACCCGCATGCCGAAGTCCGCCGCGGAACTGCGCGCGCATTTGGAGATCTTCTACGACGCGGTGCCCCGCCGGTTCACCCGCACCGAGGTGATCGGCGCGCTGACGCTGTTCGTCCGGGAGGGCGAAGGGTGGCCCTACTATGCCCGACCCACGCTCGGCGGCCTCGCCGAGCCCACCGTCGCGGACGTGCGCGCGGTGCGGGCGCGGCAGAGAGAGTTGAAAGTGCCCGAGACGTTCGAATGGGTCCACGAGACCACCCCCGCGCTGCGGGCGGCCGCGATCGAGGCCGAACTGCATATACACGAGCACCCGCTGATGGTGCTCGACCCGGACGAACATCCGGCCGAGCGCCCGGATCTGCCGGACCTGGTGACGCTGCGGCGAATCCGCGCCGACGCCACCGACCTGGCGATCGTGCACAGCGTCGCGGCGATCGGCTTCGCCAACCCCGGGACCGCGCCCGGCTCCGACGGGCCCGCCGAGCGGGACACCGCCGCGCTCGGCCAGGACCCGGGCCTGCTGTCCTACCTCAACGAGCGGTTGCGCAGCGGCGAGACGGTGATGTTCGCGGCGTACAGCCCGGCCGGACCGCTGTGTGTGGGCAGCTACCAGCACCTGTACGACACGACCGAGATCGTCGGCGTGGCCACCCTCCCGGCGGCCCGGCGCAGCGGCCTCGCGGCGGCGGTGACCTGGGAGTTGGCCCGGCACGCGCTGGAGGGCGGGAGCGAGACGGTGTTCCTGAGCGCGGGGGACGAGGACGTCGCGCGGGTGTACGACCGGATCGGCTTCCGCTCGGTGGGGACGGCGATGATCGCGGAGGCGCCGTGAGCGAGAGGGACGAGGCGCGGGCGGCCGAGGCGGGCGCGGCGGGCGCGAAGACCGATGCCGCCGCGTCGATCGTGCTGCCCATCCCGCCCGGACGCAACCCCACCGCCGACGAGTTGGCCGCCGCGCACGGTCGGAGCATCCCGGACGTGATCGCGCCGAACCTGCGGGTGCTGTTCTGCGGGATCAACCCGGGCCTGTGGTCGGGCGCCACCGGGCGCCACTTCGCCCGTCCCGGCAACCGGTTCTGGCCTGCCCTGTACGCCTCGGGCTTCACCCCGCGCCTGATCGAGCCCGCCGCGCAGCGCGAGTTGACCACGCTCGGCCTCGGCATCACCAACGTGGTGGCCCGAACCACCGCGCGCGCCGACGAGTTGACGAAGGAGGAGTACCGGGCCGGCGGCCTGGCGCTCACCGCGAAGGTACGCCGGTACCGACCGGCCTGGTTGGCGGTCCTTGGCATCGGCGCATACCGCACCGGCTTCGGCCGCCCCAAGGCGGTGGTCGGCCGTCAGCCCGAGACGATCGACGACACCGGAATCTGGGTACTCCCCAACCCCAGCGGCCTGAACGCCCACTGGACGGCCGCGGCCCTCGCCGAAGCCTTCACCGCCCTGCGCGCCGCGGCGTACCCGACCGAGTAGGAGGGCCGCGCGCGGGGGTGCCATCCGTGCCGCTCACCCTGTGTGGCGGCGATCGGGCGTCGGCGTGGGTGACCCGGCTCGGGGGCGGGGCCGTCAATCGACCGAGTGGCATCACCCGGTTGGTGGTTACTTCGCGCCCCCTCGTGAGGTTGGGTCGGCATGAAGATCCTGCGAGCCCCGTACGGGCCGTGGCCCACCGAGACGTTCGAGACTCCCGTCTACGAGGCGTTGGTCGCCGAATGGCGCGACTCGGGCCGGGAGGTACCCCGGCCGACGGACCGACCGCAAGGCAGCCCGCCCCGACACGCCCGCCCACCCGGACCGAGCCCGCGCACGCGTCGCCCGTGAGCCGGCCACATGACGCGATCCGGGCCCGGAGGCGCCCCCGCCGGGCCCGACCCGAGGGCCGGGGCCGCCGATCCGCTCCGCGTGAATCGGCCGACCGCCGCGCGATGTGCTTCTTGTCACGCGTCCTCCGACACGCCCGGCGGGGAAGGAATTTGCCGGCCGATCGGCGCGGCGGCCGACGCGCGACGCACCGTCGATCCGGTCCGTCCCCGCCGCGTTCCCGCCGCCCTCGGCCCCGTCCCACGCGGCCCGCGCAGGCCCGGTGGGGCCGGACGGGCGCGGGGGGAGCGGGGGTTCGGGGTGCTCGACGCGCGTCGCAATTGCCCGCCGGTCGTACCACCCGGGCACGTCTCCGGCGAACCGTGACACGCCGGGAATCGGGACGCGACACAACACCTGGGGGTGCGACGACCACCCCGCCACTACATATATGCTCTGCGACGCAGCTGGTTCGCCCGACCGGAGTTTCCGGGAAGGCGAGGCAAGAGGGAATCCGGTGCGAGGCCGGAACTGCCCCCGCAGCGGTGAGCGGGAACGAAAGTCGTCATGGAGCGCCGGACGCCGAAGGGCGTACGGGAAGCGACGACCCCTAGGCACTCCGCGGACCACCGAGCACACGCCGTGCCCGGCGGTGCCCCGGCATGCCCGCGAGTCCGAATACCTGCCGGCTGCCCGCGCCTTCGGGCGTGGGGTCACCTGTACGTACGAGCTCGCGAGGAGAGAGCACGTGACCGTTGTGGACAGCGTGGGCGCGACCCGGATGCGGGTCGACGAGAGCCCCGAGGACCGCCTTGCCACCCTGGTGCGCACCCAGGCGCGCGATCTGCCGGAGGTCGATCCGGATCGGGTCGTCCGCCGGGTCGTCGCGGGTCTGAACGAGGGTGCGGACCGCGGCGCGGCGGCCGACCTGGCCGTGCGCACCGCCGCCGAGCTGATCGCCGAGGAGCCCGCCTACTCGCGGCTCGCCGCGCGCCTGCTGGCCGGCCGGATCGCCGACGAGGCCGCCGAGGCCGGCGTCGCCTCGTTCAGCGCCGGCATCGCGCTCGGTCACCGCGAGGGCATCATCGGCGCGGAGACCGCGGCGTTCGTCGCCGCGCACGCCGCCGAATTGGACGCCGCCGTCGACGCCGACGGCGACCGCCGCTTCGAGTACTTCGGTCTGCGCACCGTCTACGACCGCTACCTGCTGCGCCACCCCGTCTCGCGCAAGGTGGTCGAGACCCCGCAGCACTTCCTGCTGCGCGTGGCGTGCGGTCTGTCCAAGGAGCCCGGCGAGGCGATCGGCTTCTACCGGCTGATGTCCTCGCTGGCCTACCTGCCCAGCTCGCCGACGCTGTTCAACTCCGGCACCGTGCACACCCAGATGTCCTCGTGCTACCTGCTCGACTCGCCCAAGGACGAGCTGGAGTCGATCTACGACATGTACGGGCGAATCGCCCGGCTGTCGAAGTTCGCCGGCGGCATCGGCGTGGCCTGGTCGCGGGTGCGCTCGCGCGGCTCGCTGATCCGGGGCACCAACGGGCACTCCAACGGCATCGTGCCGTGGCTGAAGACCCTCGACTCGTCGGTGGCCGCGGTCAACCAGGGCGGCCGGCGCAAGGGCGCGGCCTGCGTGTATCTGGAGACCTGGCACCCCGACATCCTGGAGTTCCTCGAACTGCGGGAGAACACCGGCGAGGACGCGCGTCGCGCGCACAACCTCAACCTGGCCAACTGGGTGCCGGACCTGTTCATGCGGCGCGTCGAGGAGGACGGCGTCTGGTCGCTGTTCGACCCGAACGAGCTGCCCGAGCTGCCCGACCTGTGGGGCGCCGAGTTCGACAAGGTGTACGAAGCCGCCGAGCGGGACGGCCGGTTCGTCCGGCAGATGCCCGCGCGCGACCTGTACGCCCGGATGATGCGCACGCTCGCGCAGACCGGCAACGGCTGGATGACCTTCAAGGACGCCGCCAACCGGACCTGCAACCAGGCCGCCGAGCCGGGCAACGTGGTGCACCTGTCCAACCTGTGCACCGAGATCCTGGAGGTCACCAGCGACGGCGAGACCGCCGTGTGCAACCTCGGCTCGGTCAACCTCGGCGCGCACGTGGTCGCCGGCGAGGGCATGGACTGGGACAAGCTGCGCGCCACGGTGCGCACCGCGGTGATCTTCCTCGACCGCGTGATCGACATCAACTACTACCCGACCGACCAGGCCGCCGCGTCCAACCCGCGCTGGCGCCCGGTGGGCCTGGGGCTGATGGGCCTGCAGGACGTGTTCTTCACGCTCGGCCTGCCGTTCGACTCGGCCGAGGCGCGCGAGTTGTCCACGCTGATCTCCGAGGAGATCTACCTCACCGCCCTGGAGACCTCCTCGGCGCTCGCCGAGGTACACGGCCCGCACCCGGCCTACGCCGAGACGCACGCCGCGCGCGGCCGGCTCCAGCCGGACCTGTGGGAGGGCGTGTACCCGACCCAGACCAAGCGCTGGGACGCGCTGCGTACCCGCGTGGCCGAGCACGGGCTGCGCAACTCGCTGCTCGTGGCGATCGCGCCGACCGCGACCATCGCCTCCATCGCGGGCGCCTACGAGTGCATCGAGCCGCAGGTGTCCAACCTGTTCAAGCGCGAGACGCTGTCCGGCGAGTTCCTGCAGATCAACGGCTATCTGGTGCGCGAGCTCAAGGCCCGCGGCCTGTGGACCCCCGAGGTGCGCGACCGGATCAAGCGCGCCGAGGGCTCGGTCCAGGGCATCGCCGAACTCCCGGAGGACGTACGGGAGTTGTACCGCACCGCGTGGGAGCTGCCGCAGCGCGCGCTGATCGACCTGGCGGCGGCCCGCTCGCCGTACATCGACCAGTCGCAGTCGCTGAACCTGTTCATGGCCGACCCGACCATCGGCAAGCTGTCCTCGATGTACCGCTACGCGTGGTCCACCGGTCTCAAGACCACGTACTACCTGCGCTCGCGCCCCGCGACGCGGATCCAGCAGGCGACCGTGCCCGCGCAGGCGTCCGCCGCGCCGGTCGAGGAGATCTCGGACGTCGAGGTCATCGCCTGCTCGCTGGAGAACCCCGAAGCATGTGAGGCGTGCACGTGAGCCTGCTCGATCCCGGAATGAACCTCACGCTGCGCCCGATGCGGTATCCGGACTTCTACGAGAAGTACCGGGCGGCGATCCGCAACACCTGGACGGTCGAAGAGGTCGACCTGCACAGCGACCTCGCCGACCTCGACAAGCTCAGCCCGGCGGAGCGGCACCTCGTGCAGCGCCTGGTCGCGTTCTTCGCGACCGGCGACACGATCGTGGCGAACAACCTGGTGCTGAACCTGTACCGGCACATCAACTCGCCCGAGGGCCGGCTGTACCTGTCGCGGCAACTCTTCGAAGAGGCCGTCCATGTGCAGTTCTACCTGACGCTGCTCGACACCTACATGCCCGACCACGAGGAGCGCGAGCAGGCGTTCGCCGCGGTCGAGCACATCCCGTCGATCCGGCGCAAGGCGGAGTTCTGCTTCCGCTGGATCGACTCGGCGATGGGCCTGGACCGGCTCGAATCGCGGGACGACCGGCGGCAGTTCCTGCTCAACCTGATCTGCTTCGCGGCGTGCATCGAGGGGCTGTTCTTCTACGGCGCCTTCGCCTACGTGTACTTCCTGCGCTCGCGCGGGCTGCTCAACGGCCTCGCCTCGGGGACCAACTGGGTCTTCCGCGACGAGTCCGCGCACATGGACTTCGCGTTCTCCGTGGTCGAGACGGTGCGGGCCGAGGAGCCCGGCCTGTTCGACGACGAACTCGCCGAGGACGTACGGCGGATGCTGGCCGAGGCGGTGGACGCGGAGACGGCGTTCGCCGAGGACCTGCTCCAGGGCGGGGTGTCCGGGATGACCGTCGCCGACATGCGCTCCTACCTGGAGCACGTGGCCGACCGGCGGCTCGCCCAGCTGGGCATGGCGCCGGTGTACGGCTCGGCGAACCCGTTCGGCTTCATGGAACTCCAGGACGTCCAGGAGCTGTCGAACTTCTTCGAGCGGCGGGTGTCGGCCTACCAGGTCGCGGTCACCGGATCGGTCTCCTTCGACGAGGACTTCTGACCCGGGTTCGTGTGCCCGAGTACCCCACCGCCGTGCCGTCCCGATTCCGGGGCGGCACGGCGGTTTCGCGCGTTTCGGGGGCGGTCGGCCCCGCCAGGGCTCACGAGCGTTCGGCGGCACGGCGGCGCAGGGCGGTCGCGGTCGCCTCGTCGGCGGGCAGGAACGCCTCCAGGTGGAGTTCGGACACGGTGACGTCGGTCGCCGTCGCGAACGAGGTGAGCGTGGTGAGCAGGCGCAACTCGCCCCCGCTCGCCGGGTCCCGCAACCGCAGCGGCACCGCGAAGCCGAGGTGGTCGGGGCCCGGTTCCACGTTCGGGACGTAGCCGCGCAACTCCTCGATGAACGTGTCGAGCAGCGGATCGGGGCTGCGCAGCGCCCGGGCCCGCATGTTCTCGATGACGTGATGGCCCCACGCGGCCAGGTTCTCCACCCGCGTCGCCATGCCCCGCGGATGCAGCATCAGCCGCAACATGTTCATCGGCTGCCCGAGCAGCTCCGGGGCCGCGCCGTCGGTGAGCACGTCGATCGCCGCGTTGGCCGCCACGATCTGCCCGTACGGCCGCAGCACCATCGCCGGATAGGGCAGATGGCCCTCGATCACCGCGCTCAGCGCCTCCTGGACCGGCCGCATCATCGGGGCGTCCCAATCGGACTCGGGGAACACCGGCGCGAAGCCGGCGGTGTGCAGCAGCGCGTTGCGCTCGCGCAGCGACAGTTCCAGGGATTCGGCGAGCCGGATGATCATGGTTCGGCCGGGCCGGGACCGACCGCTCTCGATGAAGCTCAGATGCCGCTGGGAGGTTTCCGCGCGGGCGGCCAGCTCCAGCTGGCTCAGCCGCCGAGCGGTACGCCAGCGCCGCAGTTCGGCGGGGAAGTCCGGGCCGTGGGTGATCGTGCTCATGGGGCAGTTCTAGGCAGTGCGAGCACCGGGAGCAATTCCCTTGCGGGAATTGTCCTGTCGGGCGGGTCGCTCGCAGGATCGTCACCACGGCCCGCCGAGCGGCGGGCCGGGCACGGCGGATCGTCGCACCATCGTCGCAACACGAAAGAGGCACCACCATGAAGAGCTACCACCTGCAGCCGGGCGCCGGAATCGACGGACTCACCGTGCGGGACCACGACGAGCCCGCGCCGGGTCCGGGTCGGGTGCTGGTCCGGGTCCGGGCCTCCTCGATCAGCCTGCGCGAGCTGCTCGTCCTGGCCGGCGACTATCCGCTGCCCGTGCGGCCGGACGTCGTCCCGGGCTGCGCCGGGGTCGGCGAGGTGGTCGCGGTCGGCGCCGGGGTGACCCGGGTGGCACCGGGGGACCGGGTCGCCGCCACCGTCTTCCCGGACTGGATCGACGGGCCGTTCGGCCTGGACTACGCGGCCCAGCTGGGCAGTTCGCGCGACGGCATGTTCACCGAGTACACCCTCGCGGACGAGCGGGCGCTCGTGCACATCCCCGCGCACCTGTCCTTCGCCGAGGCCGCCGCGCTGCCGCTGACCGCGGTGACGGCGTGGAACGCGCTGACCGGCGGCCGGGCGCCGATGCCGGGGGAGACCGTGCTGACCCTCGGCACCGGGGGTGTGTCGTTGTTCGCCGTGCAGTTCGCCAAGCGGTCCGGCGCCCGGGTGATCGCCACCACGTCCAGCCCGGACAAGGCGGAGCAACTGCGGGCGCTCGGGGCCGACGAGGTGGTCGACTACCGGCAGCACCCCCGGTGGGGCGAGGAGGTGCGCCGGCGTACCGGCGGGCGCGGGGTGGACCGTGTCGTCGACGTCGTGGGGGACCTGTCCCAGTCGCTCGCGGCGACCGCGCTCGGCGGCGAGATCGCCTTCGTCGGACACTGGTTGGGCACGGACGCCCCGGATCGGACGCCGTCCCCGACCGACTTCTTCAACGCCGGCGCGGTGCTGCGTCCGCTCGCGGTGGGCAACCGGGCGGCGTTCGAGACGATGAACCGCGCGGTGGACGCGTGGCGGGTGCGGCCGACGATCCACCGCGAGTTCGGCTTCGACGAGATCCCGGACGCGCTGCGCCACCACGTCAAGGGCGGCTTCGTGGGCACCGTGGTCGTGAACCACGGCTGAGCGACGATCCGTCGGGTGGGGACGAACGGCCGGCCGGTGCGCGGCGGTGGGCGAAACCCGGTTGGTCCGGCCGACCGCCGCGCGCACAATGGCGCGCATGGCCATTTCCTTGCATCACATCGTCATCGACGCACACGATCTGCCCGGACTCGCGCGTTTCTGGGCCGAAGTGTTGGGCTGGCAGGTGTTGTCCGAGCGCGAACGCGAGGTGGTCATCGGCACCGAGCCGGGAGCGCCGGTCGGTATCTGCTTCATGCCGGTGACGGACGTGAAGACGGTCAAGAACCGACTGCACCTCGACCTGACCCCCGGCGCCGGTCCCGGCGAGCGGGACGCGGAGATCGAGCGGCTGATCGCGCTCGGCGCCCGCCGCGTCGACGTCGGCCAGACCGGCACCGAGTCGTGGACGGTGCTCGCCGACCCGGAGGGCAACGAGTTCTGCGTGGTACGGGCGAAGGCGACGCTGATCGGTTGAGCGATCGGCCTTGGTCGAGGGGGCGTTCGCGAGCGGTGCGCGGGTGCGGGCCGACGCGTTCGCCCCGGCTCGGTAGGTCAGGCCGAGGTGGTCGGCGGGTGGCCGGAGCCGCTGTTGCCGCCGCGACGGCGGGTGAGTCGGTCGCGCAGGTGCCGCTTGCCCTGCTCGACCTGGCGCGGATTGCGGCGGATGTACCCCTGGATCTTCTTCACGGTCTTCGACAGCGCGCTCATGTCGTGGTCCCTCCCTGATGCCCGGAAACGCGGGCGTCGGCGTCCCCGAGGGCGCCGATAACAGGTGTTTGCCCCGGTCTGGACCGGGATACGCGGTTCGGCCGGGCCGAATCCCCCGGAACTCCCCAGGAAATCCGCCGAATCGGCCCGCCGAGGCCCGCTGAGAGGGAGCGGGTAGCCTGCCGGTATGTCTCACGTCCTCTCCGTGAACCTGGCCCACCCGCGCGCCAACCCGGTGAAGGCCGGGATCGACCTGACCGGGATCGACAAGCGGCCGGTCGACCACGCGGTCGCCGTGCGACCACCGGGGCCCAAATACGGCGGTCACGGCAGCGGACTGGTCGGCGACGAGATCTACGACCGGCAAAACCACGGTGGCAACGACCAGGCGGTATACGCCTACGCCCGGGAAAACCTGGACTTGTGGGCGGCCGACCTGGGCCGCGAACTCGCCAACGGCAGCTTCGGCGAGAACCTGACCACGACCGACCTCGACGTCGAGGCGGCCCTGATCGGCGAGCGCTGGCGGGTGGGCGGCGCGGCGGGTCCGCTGTTGGAGGTCTCCGTCCCGCGCATCCCGTGCTCGACCTTCGCCCACTGGCTGGACGAGCGGCGCTGGGTCCGCCGATTCACCCAACGCGCCCTGCCCGGAACCTACTTGCGGGTGCTGGAACCGGGCGAGGTGCGCGCGGGGGACCCGATCACCGTGGTCTCTCGGCCCGACCACGACCTCACGGTCGGGGTGTGCTTTCGGGCGCTGACCATCGAGCCCGACCTGCTGCCCCGGTTGATCGACGTCGAGGAACTGCCGGGCGAGGCACGCGAGGTGGCCCGGAAGCGCACCGGGGTGATCCCGGTGCAGTTCGTCTCCGACGGCGAGTAGCCGCTATCGGCCGCCGACGAACGTCGGCGGGACGCGGTCGTGCCAGGGCAGGGCCTGTTCGAGCAGCGCGGCGACCCGAAGGAGGGTGTCCTCGCGGCCGAACGGGGCCACCAGTTGCACGCCGATCGGCAGGCCGTCGGCGCTGTGCCCCAGCGGGAGGCTGATCGCGGGCTGGCCGGTGACGTTGAAGAGCGCGGTGAACGGGCCGTAGGCGAAGATCGTCTCCAGCCAACCCCGGACCGAGTGCTTCGGGTCGTCGAAGTCCAACGTGCCGTGCGGTGCCGGGAGTTGCCCCAGGGTCGGGGTGATCAGCAGGTCGTGATCGGCGAAGAAGGCCCCGACCGAGCGGGACACCCGGTTGTGCGCGTCGAACGCGGCGATCAGGTCGAGCGCGGTCACCGCGTGTACGTCGTGCAGGATCTGCCGGGTGACCGCCTCCAGCTTGGCCGGGTCCGGCGGGCGGGGCGCGCCGAGCAGTGGTGCGGCGACGAACGACACCACCTCCGGCACCAGCCCGTCGAGCACGCTCTCCCAGTCGACCACCGGGCTCGCCTCGTCGACCCGATGGCCGAGTTCGCCCAGCAGCCCGGCGACCGCCGTGGCCGCCCCCGCCGCCTCGGGGTCGACGGCGACGCCGGACCACGCCCGGGTGGTCACGCCGATCCGCAACGGCGGTACGTCGGCGCCCGGTTCGGCGGCGTAGGGCCGCAGCGGGGTGGGCGCGCCGTACTTGTCGCCCGGCGCCGGACCGGAAACCGCGTCGAGCAGATGCGCGGTGTCGCGCACGGTGCGGGTGAGCGCGAAGTTGTACGAGATCCCGAAGAACGACTCGCCCAGGTCGGGGCCGCACGGGGTACGCCCCCGAGTGGGCTTGAGCCCGACCAGTCCGCAGGCCGAGGCGGGCACGCGGATCGAGCCCGCGCCGTCGGTGGCGTGCGCGATCGGGACCGCGCCGGCGGCGACCAGGGCCGCCGCGCCGCCACTGGAGCCGCCGACGCCGCGCTCCGGATCCCACGGGTTGCGGGTGATGCCGTACTTGACCGACTCGGTCGCGAAGCTGATCGCCATCTCCGGCGCGGTGGTCAGCCCGAGGGTGACGAGACCGGCGGCCCGGAAGCGGCTCATCAACTCGCTGTCGTGCGGCATGACCACCCCGGGCACCGCGCGGCTGCCCAGGAAGAACGGGACGCCGGCCGCGACCGGCCCGGAGTCCTTGATCAGGAACGGCACGCCGGCGAACGGCGCGTCCGGGTCGGGGGAGCGGTCCAGGGCCGGCTCGAACACGGGCAGCGCGAGCCCGTTCAGCTCGGCGTTCGCGACCTCGATCGCCTCCCGGGCGGCCTGCTCGACCTCGGCCGCGGTGACCTCGCCGCTCCGGATCAGGTCACGCAGACCGACTGCGTCGTACCGGGCGTACTCGTCGAGCCGCATACCGCTCCGCTCCTGGAGTGGGGATGTCGATGGGTCAGGCCGTGGCGGGGTGGCTCCGGTCGGTGGCCAGCTTGACCGCGAGGCCGCCGAGCACGGTGCCCATGACGTAGCGCTGGATGCGCAGCCACGACGGCCGCTTGGTCAGGAAGATCGCGATCGAGCCGGCCGCGAGGACCAGGACGCCGTTCACCGTCAGACTGATCAGGATCTGGATGGTGCCGAGCACGAACCCCTGAAGCAGCACGTGCCCGGCCTTCGGGTCGACGAACTGCGGGATCAGCGAGAGGTACATGATCGCGGCCTTGGGATTCAGCAGGTTGGTCAGCAGCCCCATGGTGAACAGCCGCCGGTTGGAGTCGGGCGCCAGTTCCTGCGGGGCGAACGCCGAGACGCCACCGGGCCGCAGCGCCTGCCAGGCGAGCCAGCCGAGGTAGGCGGCACCGGCCAGCTTGACCGCGAGGTAGAGCTCGGGCACGACGAGGAACACGGCGGACAGGCCGAGGTTGGCCATCGACATGTAGATCATGAACCCGAGCGCCACACCGAGCAGCGACACCATGCCGGCGCGGCGGCCCTGGGTGATGCTGCGCGAGGTCACGTACATCATGTTGGGCCCGGGAGTGAGCACCATCCCCAACGCTACGGCGCTGACCCCGACTACTGCGCTTGTCTCGATCACACGTGCCCCCGCTGTCGCACCACCGGCCGCCTGTCACTTGCAATCCGCAATTCTGTCGCCTTCAGCCTTTTCCCGGCAACCGAGTTGTCCCGTGCGCGCGGCAGCCGCGCTCACCCCCGCCCGAGCCCGAGCCGCCGCCGCCACGCAGCGGAGATCCGCGGCCGGACCAGGACGACCCCCTGCTGGGTGGCGAGCGCGATGTCGAAGTCGGCGAGGAGCGTGGCGCCGTTGATCCGGGCGGGCAGGGGCGTGCGCCAGATCGGGTTGCCGTCCGGGAGATGACAGAGGGTGATGCCGTGCTCGTCGTCGACCAACACGAGAGCTTCGCCGTCAGGGGAGTTGCCGGTCCAGAGGAGGCGCTTGGCAGGGACGGCAAGGCGGCCGACGTCGTTCGGGGAGGCGGAGTTCCAGATGTGGACCGAATCGGCACCCGACAGGTCGTCGTCGCGACCCGTGGCGAGCAACAACGCGTCGTTCGAGGGAAGACGCACCCAGGCCATGTCGTGTTGGTCGGCATAGTCCACCTGCGTCCACCACGCGGCGGGGAGGCGACGCCCCATGCCGACCCGGTACATGCGCCTGTCGGTCAGGTCGAGAACGGCGTAGTCACCCCGGTAGTCGACGCAGGAGACATGACGGGTACCGGTTCGGGTATGGAACGGCAGCATCCTCATCACCGGATTCGGTGTCTCGAAGCGGTCGTGCGCATTACCGGTTACCGCGTCTCGGGTGCGAATCTCCGGGGACAAGAGTTCCCCGGTGTCCGATGTCTCGATTCCCTGGGCGAGTAGGAGTAGCGCCCGGCCGGTCGATGTGGCCAGGGCGGTCGAACTGCACCAGGCCGCGTGGTTGACTGCGGCGGACAGCGGCCAGGCTGTTCCGGGACGGCGGTCCGGCGTGGTGAACTCGACAGTGTCCAGGTTGGGATCGACGGAGACGAGCCGTATGTGCGGATGGGTCGCGGACGGCGGGATCAGGTGGATTTTCGTCATCATGGACATGTGTTTCGGGAAGGCGAGTCGAGTGGTTCGCACCCCTCCGTCGGGGCTCAACCGGTGCCAGACGGTCGAGCCGGAGGAATCTGCGTCCTCCGTACCCTCCTTCCCGTTGTGGGAGGTCTGGAAGATGGAGACCACACCGTCGTCGTCTTCGTGGTGCTGTGTGATGGCAGGCCTGTGCAAACCCGGAAGCACGTCGCCGCTCATCGCACTGTCGGGGTGGTCCAACGGCTCGCGGTCGAGCGTTCGCAGGCCCAGACGGGACGTGACCAGGATCCGGTCCGGTCGTGCTCCCCAACTCCGTACGGACCGCGCCTCGACGGACACGGGCGTGGGTCGACGCGCGGCGCCGGCGTCGGGAACGGTGGTCGTCGGGGGTTGCCAATTCCACAGCCGAACCGTGCCGTCGGCTCCCGCCGCGAGGATGTTCAAGCCGTCGGACGAGGACGAACCGAGTACCCGAAGGGCACACACCGCGCTTTCGTGGCCGAGAAGGGGGGCCCCGAGTGGGGTGCCATCGGCCGCATCGACGATGTGCACCGCACCTTTCCACCCGGTCCGGATGACGATGACGCGACCGTTGTCTCCCTCGGTGGCGACCGAGAGGGGTTTCCAGTCGAGCTGGGTGGAGCCCACGGGAAGACCGGACATCGGCAAGATGTTGACCGAGGACACATCGCCCACGATGTAGGTGGGATCGTCATCCAACCGAACAAAGGCGCCCCACCGGCCGAAGATCGATTCCCCGGGGAGATCGAACGATAGGGATGGGCCGCCGATGCGGACCAGGGTCACCGTTGTCGTGCTCCCTATCTCTTCCACGAGTGCGAGAAAGGTCTCCCCCCTCGAATTCTCGGCGATATCGAGGTCGGGCCGAGCGTGAAGGCCATCGACGAGGACTTCGGGAGGGGCCGACGGATCCCCCTCCAGGTCGTACAGGACGATGGCGCCGGACTCCGCCTCGAACAACGGCAACCGCACAGGGGATCCCGGCGTGCGAATGAGAGCGCATCCGACCAGCGGTGAGAACTCGGCCGAGTGGTGGTCGATTCGCCGGACGACGTGCCCGGTCGTCACGTCCAGAACGTCGACGCCGTCCCATCCCTCGCAGGCGACAACCGCTGTTCCACTGTTCAGGAGGCCTGCGGCGAGGATCGACCGGTACTCGGCGTCGTGTGCGCACGGCAGCCATGTCACATCGTCGACGTTCCACGTTCGTACCTGGCCGTCGTCATCGAGAGTGACCGCAATGGGTCGATCGTGCGCGTCCACGAAGGCCGCGGCGGCGAGCAACTCGTTCGGGTGCGGCAGCGTCCTGGCTGCGGTTTGATCACCGGGGACCCACACATGCAGGCATGTCGCCGCAGGAGGGAGCGCCAACACCAAGGAGCGATTCCGGGGCCGCAGTTCCTCGATCCACCAGTTGTCGTCGATCTCGTCGACCGAGAACCCCCCGGTGCCGTGGTGTCCGATCACCTGATGCGGCGTTACCGACCGCGGCTCCATCCACACCCGTTCCGCAGACGTCGACAAAGCCAGGGCCCGGTCGGCGAAGTCGTGCTCGCCGTTGGCCCGAGCGACGAACGCCAGATGTGCGGCCCGATCCTGCTCCCGCTTCCGCAACACCTCCGCGCACCGCTCGATCACCAGAGGCACCATCGAGTCCTCTCGGACGCGGCGGACCGCTCGCAGCAGGTCCAGCGGGCCGGCGGCCAACACGAACGCCGGGTCCGAGATCAGCTCGCCGATGGTGCCCGCCGCTCCGGCGTGCGTCGCCAGGTGGTAGCGGACATAGGGCTCCGCCTTCGCCCAGTTCGGGCCCGTGCGGTCGGGTAAGGGAGGCGTCAGGGTCAGCAGCGCTGTGACGAAGCACGTCTGGATGTCCGTGAGGGTCCGGGAGGACAGCGCCCGTTCGCGCAGGTGGTCGGTCAACTCCTGGTGGTAGAGGCGGAAATAGCGGTGGCCGCCTACGTCGACCGTGGTGAGGTAGGACCCTTCCTCGTCCACCAACTCGTCGATGTCGCGCTCGCATACCGCCGCGCCCGACAGTCGGGACGCCACCGCCGTCCATACGCCCGCGCGGGGCAGGCCGTGGCCCTCGGCGAAGGCCAAAGTCGTGAGCAGGGTCAACGCCGTGGCGCGGCGGGCCGCCGGCAGGCGCTCCAGGTAGGAGCGGAACGCGCCGTCGACGTCGGAGGGGAGTGCGTCGGCCCAGCCTGACGCCGCTACATTCACCGGCTCCTGCCGCAGCAGGGCGCTTGCCGTCATCCGGGCGACCAGGAAGCAGCGTCCCGCCCGTCGGGCCACCGCCCCCGCGATGACGCGCGCCGTGTCCGGGGCGTCCGTGTACGGCGACCGCACGTCGGTGAGGATGCGCTCGACGTAGTCGGCGACGCTCGTGTCGTCCGCGTAGGTGTCGGCGTCCAGGTCCACGATCGGGGCGTGCTTGCACCAGTCGCTCAGCAGTTCGCGCCGCGACCCCACCACCAACCGCACAGACGGCACGTCGCCCAGTGGCCGTAGCAGTTCCCACGCGATCCGGCGCGCCTCGACGATGTCGTGGCCCGGGCCCGCTTCGTCCAGCGAGTCCACCACCACGCGATACGGCGCCTGCCGGCCCGCCAGCGCGGCCAACAACGCGTCCACGCTCGACGCGCGCACGTCCGCCGCGCCGGCCAGGCGGCCGATCAGCGCGTCGATGGTCTGATGCCGGGCGTTGATCGACACGTCGATCGGAGATGCGCCGCCGGAGGTGTCGCCTTCGAGCACGATCCGGCCGAGCAGCGCCGATTTGCCCGAGCCGGGCGCGCCGGTGACGGCCAGCGGTCCGCGTCCGCCCGGGCCGGCCAGGCGGGTGCGGACCACGTCGAGGGCGTGTGCGCGGCCGGTGAAGTACGAGCCCGGGTCGTGCACGTGTTCCACGCCGCGTCCGCGCGGCTCGAAGTGCGCGGTCACGTCCCCGACTTCGCCCTCAGCCCGGCCGTCCGGACCGATCTCGGCCGCCGGGTCGAAGGCCGGGTTCGGGAAGAACGGGGGCTGGATCGACTGGTCGGTGACGGAGCATACGGCGCGTTGAGTGTGCCCGGCGGTGACGAAGGCCCGGTTGATCCGGTCGGCGAGCAGCGCGGGGGACAGCCGGCGCTGCGAGGCTCCGTCGCCCGCCGCGTGGGCGCGGGCGAGTTCGGTCACGAAGTGGCCCTCATCGCACGCGAGTTCCCGACGCCGGGCCGACGCCAGCACCCACGTCCCCGAACCGGGCTCCTCACCACGCGCCCGGGTCGCCGCGAACGCCGCCGTCACCGCGCCGAGTTCGTCCGCACCGAGACCGGCATGGCACGCGTCGACGATGAACAGCACGTCACGGACCGGCGATTCGGCCAGGATCGCCGCCAGGTTCTCCAAGGACAACCACGTGCGCGGTCGGGTCGCCACCGAGCCCGCGCAGGCCAGCCGATACGGGCCGGCGATCGGCGGGTCGCCGTGGCCGGCGTAGTACACGACCACGACATCACCCGCCGTCAACCCGCCACCCGCGCACCAGTCCGCCAGCGCATTCTCGAACTCGTCGGCGTCCGGGTCGCGTGACACCTCGGCCAGCACCCGCTCGTAGCCCATCGCCCCGAACAGGTCCACGATCCGCCCGACATCCCGGTGCGCGCCGCGCAGTTCGCCGAGTTCGCAATAGTGCCGCGTCCCGGCCGCAACCAGATATCGGCGCGGTTCGCTCACTCGCCCGACCCGGTGCCGCCCGCCGCCCACCGCAGCGCCTCGGCCCGTGCGTCGAACCGGTCCGACTCGTCCGCGCGCAACCCGGCCACGATCGCCGTCCCCGTCTCCACCGCCGTCAGGTAGCGCGTCGCGTCGTGCATGTGGCTGCCGTTGTCGACCACCACGTCCCGCACCCGCTCGCCGAAGGTGTGCCGCAACTCGCGCACCACGGCGACGACATCGCCCGAGTCGGCGATGTTGGTCCAGGCCCGCAGACCCTGCGGCCACCACCCCATGCCCTCGATCGGGGCCGGACGCAGCCGGTCGTGCACCAACGCGCGCATCCCCAGCGGCGAGCCCAGGGTGACCAGGGTGTCCACCCGGTGCGAGGTGTTGCACAACGTCTCGTAGGCCACCACCGACCCGAGCGAATGGGCCACCACCACCCGGGTCTTTGGGGTGATCCGCGCCGCGACCCGGGCCCGGGCCCGGGCCCGGATGTCCTCGTCGGTGAGATAGCGGACCATCTGCTTCAGGTCGCCGATCAGCGCCCGGTCCAGCACGCCGGTCAGGAAGCGCGCGCCGGTCAGCGCGTCCAGGGCCGCCCGCACCGCCTTCAGCCGTACCGCCCGCGAGCCGACCGCGCCGGCCGTGCCGCGCGTACCGCCGGAGTCCGGACCCGGCACACCCGGATCGACCCGCGCGGCCTCCGCCCACCACGCCATCAGCAGGTCGAACTCGTCGTCGTCCACCACGTCGGCCGCGTCGAAGGGCTCATCCCCCGCCGACCGGGTCCCCGCCGGCCGGAACAGGTCGCCGTAGAAGGCCACCCCGACCTCCTCGGCCGCCGGCACCGGCCCCTCGGCCAGGCGGGTCCCGCCCCGCAGTTCGGGCACCATGTCACGAGCGAGCGAGTCCTCGCTCAGGTACTGCTTACCGACGCCGTGTACAAAAACGACCTTGGTCACGGACCCCTCCCCCTGATGTCTGCGGCAAGCCTAGCCGGCGGCGCGCGGCCGGTGGCCCGAAAGCCGGGGCTACGCTGGGCGGATGATCCGCACCGACCCTCCCGAGGAAGGCTTCGTCTTCGTACGCGAGGCGCGCCCCGGGCCGATGGCCGGTGCGGCCGTCGGACGCCGGATCGCCAAGGCGGACTTCGAGCCGCCGTGCATCGTGGTCGACCGGGAATTGACGAGCGTGATCGTCGGCGGGTGGCCGGGCCGGCTGTACCGGGTCGCGGTGACCCCGCCCGGGACGGACGCCGAGCGCGCGGCGCTGACGCAGGCCAACGAGGCGCTGCGCCAACCCGCCAAGTACATCCGGGCGTTCACGGTGGACGTGCTCGCCGAACTGCCCGCGTCCGCGCTGTTCGGCCCGCACGGCGCGGCGGTGGTGGACGTGCTCGACGCGGCCCGCGCGCTCACCCCGCAGGCCGCCGCCCGGCTCGCCGCGGCCTCGATCCCGGGCGCCGCCGCCCACTACGGCGCGGCCTGGATTCGCTGGCTCGCCGGTGAGCCGAACGCCGCGCTTTACCTCGACCGCGACCACTCCGCCACTCTGGCCATCCCCGGCGCGGGCCCGGCCGATTCCCCGATCGGCAGGGGGTTCCTGGCGGTGTCCGCCACCGTGCGGGCCGCGGCGCGCGAACGCGGTGGTCCGACGGCGTTCGAGACGGTGTACGACGAGGAGGACGGGGAGAGCGAGGAGGTGATGGCCGAGCCGTGGTCGGACGCCCTGGCCCCCCTGCTGCACGCCGCGATGGCGCTCGGCGCGCCCCACCTGATGTCCGCCGCGGACCGGGACGCACTGACCGCCCCCTGGCGCGCGACCACCGCCGACCGCCCGGCCCGCTGACCCGCGCGAGGGCGAACCCGGGCGGCCAAGCCAACCGCCCTACGCCGACCGCCCCGATGCCAAAGACCGCCCCAACGCCCACCGCCCTACCCCACCCGCGCCAAGCCCACCGCCCTACCCCACCCGCGCCGCGACCGCCGCCACGAAGGCGTCCGCCTCCGCGACCGGGCCCGGCCCGAGATTGAGATGGGTGTCCGCGTTCCAGGCGCCGAGCACCGTGACCCGCGCACGGGTGAACATGTCGAGACTCTCCTCCAGGACGAAGTAGCGCGGCTCGCCCACCACATCCGGCCCCAGGAGCAGCGCGTAGTGCGCCTCCGGCGGATGCAGCGCGGGCGGGAAGCGCACCAGCAGGGCGGTCCCTGTGCCCAGCGGCACGTGCGACAGGGCCAGTCCGTCGGCGGGCAGCCGCTGCTCCTCGGGCAGTTCGCCGCCGACGCCGACCCATAGGTCCGCGGTGCGCGCGTTCAGTTCGTCGAGCGGTGCGGCCAGCAGCCCGGCGGCGTTGCGCAGCGCGATCGAGCGGAAGACCACGTGGGCGAATCGGTAGTGGTGCGGTCGGGAGCTCATCCGTGGCCTTTCGGGTGGATCGTCGAGGGTTGGTTCGTCGGGCCGGCCGGCGGGCGAAAAAACCCGTGGCCGGTTCGGCGTTCATCCGTCATCCTGTTCCGCGATGGGAATGATGGACAGCATGGCCGCCAAGGTGGCGCGCGGCGCCACCGTCGAGTTTCGCCCGCGCGGGACCTCCATGGCCCCGCTTATCCGCAGTCGCCAACTCGTGACCGTCGCGCCGGTGGACCCGGCCCGTCTCGCTCTCGGGGACATCGTCTTGGCCAGGGTCGCGGGAAAGATGTACCTGCACCTGGTCTCCGCACTGGATGTCACCCGTTCGCGCGTCCAGATCAGCAACAATCGTGGCCGGACCAACGGCTGGACCTCGTACGCCCGCGTCTACGGGATCTGTGTGTCCGTGGACGGCGTACCCCGTCCGGGCGCCGGCCGCAAGATCCGCGAATCGGTGCCCGCGGACCAGTGAGTGCCGCCGCACCGACCGGAGTCCGGCTCGTGGCGGAAGTCCTGGGGAGGAACCACTCCCGCCACGGGCCGGGCGGCACGACCGCCGGACGGCGATCCACCGCGCCCCGGGACCTTCGGTCCCGATGATCGACACGCGTACGCCGTCCGTCCGGTTGCCCGTGATTCGGGACGACCCGGTGGATTCGTCCGCGGCGCTGCCAGGTAGAGATGCAGCCATGAAGAAGCTGATCAATTCCGCCCGCGACGTCGTCCCCGAGATGTTGGAGGGGCTGGCGCTGGCCAACCCCGGCATCGCCCTGCTCGACGGCGCGAACGTCGCGTTGCGCGCGGACGCGCGGGCGTACGCGCAGAGCGGCCGGGTCGCGGTGATCTCCGGCGGCGGCGCCGGCCACGAGCCCGCGCACGCGGGATATGTCGGGCCCGGGATGTTGACCGCCGCCGTGTCGGGGGACGTGTTCACCTCCCCGGCCACCGACACGATCCTGGCCGCGATCCGCACCGTCGCCGGCCCCGCCGGGGTGCTGCTCGTGGTCAAGTCGTACACCGGCGACCGGCTCAACTTCGGCCTCGCCGCCGAGTTGGCCCGCGCCGAGGGGATCGCGGTCGAGGTGGTGGTGGTCGCCGACGACGTGGCGCTGGCCGCGGGGGAGGGCACCGCCGGCCGGCGAGGGATCGCGGGCACCGTGTTCGTGCACAAGGTCGCGGGAGCGGCGGCGGAGGCGGGCGCGACGCTGGCCGAGGTCCGGGCGGAGGCGGAGGCGGCGGTCCGCGCGATCGGCACGATGGGCGTCGCGCTCAGCCCGTGCACGGTGCCGGCCGCCGGGCAGCCGGGCTTCGAACTCGGCGAGGACGAGGTCGAGTTGGGCCTGGGCATTCACGGCGAGGCGGGGGTACGCCGGGACAAGATCGCGCCCGCCGACACGTTCGTGGCCGAACTCCTGGACCGGATCGTGACGGAGACCGGCCTCGAAGCCGGCGACCGGGTCGCGCTGCTGGTCAACAACCTCGGCGGCACCCCGACCATGGAACTGGACATCGTGCTGCGCGGCGCCGTGCGTGACCTGGCCGGCCGGGGTCTGGTCCTGGAGCGGGCCTGGCGCGGATCGTTTCTGACCGCCCTGGAAATGGCCGGCGTCTCGCTGTCCCTGCTCCGGGTCGACGACGCCCGGCTCACCCGCCTCGACGCGGCGACCTCCGCGCCGGCGTGGCCGACGCCGGTGGTGGGCCGGGTGGGCGAGGTCACCGTGCTGCCGGCGGCCCCCGCTCCCGGCACCGCCGACGCCGGCACCGCGCTGACCGAGCCGACTCCGCTCACCCGCGCCGTCGAGGCGGCGTGCGCGGCGCTGACCGAGGCCGAGCCGCACCTGACCGAGCTGGACCGGATCGTCGGCGACGGCGACCTGGGCATCAGCCTGGCCCGCGGCGCCGAGGCCGTCCGGCGGGAGCTGCCCGGCTATGGCGGCGGCGACCCGGCCGCCGTGCTGCGCGGGCTCGCCGACACCGTACGACGCGCCCTCGGCGGCACCTCCGGGCCGCTGTACTCGGTGCTCCTGCTGCGCGCGGCGAGCGCGGTGGAGGCCGACCCGTCACCGCACGGGTGGCGCGAGGCGCTGGCCGCGGGCGCCCGGGCGGTCGGCGAACTCGGCGGGGCCCGGGTCGGCGACCGCACCATGCTGGACGCCCTCGTGCCCGCCGGCGAGGCCCTGGTCGGCGGCGCGAGCCTGGCCGAGGCGATCGACGCGGCCGCCGCCGGCACCGAGGAGACGGCGACCCACAGCGCCCGCCGGGGCCGCAGCAGCTACCTCGGCGACCGGGCGATCGGCACGGTCGACCCGGGCGCGGAGGCCGTGGTGATCTGGCTGCGCGCGGTCGCCGACGCCCTGGACGCGGAGGACGAGGGGGCATAGCGCACGACCGCCGCGGCCCGGATCCGGGCCGCGGCGGTCGAGGTATCGGCTCGCCCCGATGTGCGGGGGAGGACTCAGCCCGGCCCGGCGTCGTCCGCGAGCGCCCGCAACGTGTCGTACGCGACCTGGATGAAGGGTCCCCGATCCCCCGTCGCCCGGTTCACCAGTGCGGCGAGCCCGACCCCCCTCTGCGGGCTGAAGCCCACGAACGTGGTGAACCCGCGCGTCGCGCCGCCATGGAAGATCAGATCGTGCCCCCGACGCACCCGCAGATTCCACACCAGACACAGTCGATCACCGCTGTCGGGGCAGATCAGCCGAGGCCGCCGCACCTCGATCAACGCGCGGGCGAGCGAGGCGGGTCGCACCCCGGACGGATCCAGGTGCGCGGCCAGATACCGGGTCAGGTCCGTGCCGCTGCTGCGCAGCGCGCCCGCCGCGGGCAACCCCGGCATGTCCCACGGCGGCCGGGGTCGACCGCGCAGATACCCCGTCACCTGCGGCCCGTTCGGGTCGCACGTGGTCATCGTCAGCCCCAGTGGCACTCCGAGCCGGGCCACCACCAGGTCCGGATAGGGCATGCCTGCGGCACGGGCGAGCGCGTGTCCGAGCAGCGCCACGGCCAGGTTGGAGTACAACACCCGGGTGCCCGGACGCGCGTGCGGCCGGGTCCGGCCGAGCAACGCGAACAGGCGCTGCTCGGTATAGCCCGCGTACGGGTTCGAGTACCAGGCGGGCAACGCCGTGCGCAGCGTGCCCGGCGGCAGCCGGGGCAATCCGGAGGTGTGCGTGGCCAGATGCAGCAGGGTCACGTCCGAGGACCAGCGCGGCCGGGCGCCGAGCGGCAGGTAGGTGATCAGCGGATCGTCGAGGCGGGCCTCACCGCGCGCCACCGCGTCGGCCAACAGCAGCGCGGTGAACGTTTTGGTCACCGAGCCCAGTTCGAACCGGGCGTCGGCGTCCACCGCGGGCCCTCGGCACACCACCGACGACTCGCCCGCCCGGACCGTGCCCACGACCAGCGCGCCGGCCGAGGGCACGGTCCGCAACAGCGGTGCCAACAACCGTGCGGACGACTCGCTCACGCGGGAACGGGGGCCGTTGCGGTACCCAGGGAGCGCGCCAGCGTGATGGTGCCGGCGACGATCGCGACCACGGCGGTGTGCTCGTGGTCCTTGAACGCCTGCTTCGGGTCCTCGTCGATCGGATCCGCGTCACGCGGCAGCAGCCCGTCCTCGTGCTGTGCCGCCGCGAGCCGCTCCCAGCCCTGCGCGTCGCAGACCGGCTCGGTCAGACACGCGTCGACCGCCAACAACTCGCCGACCAGGTCGAACTGCGACACCTCGGCCCAGATGTCCACCCACACCGGCAACCAGAGCCGCAGATAGTCCTGGATCTCGGCGGGCAACAGTTCCGGATGCGCCCCCCAGTCGGTGACGTGGAACACCGTGTGGGTCATGCAGTACGCGGTCATCCAGTCGATCAGCCACGGCTCGGGAGTCAGCCCCAACCAGGTGTCGGCGGCGAGCGCCGCCCAGTCGAATCGGCGGTTCGATCCGGCGACCCGGCTCGCGTTGGCCACCGCGAGCCGCCGGTTGGGCATCAGTTCGATCCCCTGCACCGAGCGCAACTCGGCCAGGTGCTCCTGCAGGCGATCCATCGGCTCGTGCCGCAGGCCCGCCCGGGCGAAGTGCGCGTACGTCTCCAGCGGATCGGTGATCAGCGGGTGCCGGAGCTGGCGCTCGTAGAGGAAGTTGCCGCACTGGAACTGCTCCCAGGCGAAGCCGATCAGGTTGCGCGCGGTGGCCAGGTCGCCCGGCCCGGCGACCCCCTCGCGCAACATCAGGGAGGTGGCCAGCGCGGTCTCGCCGAGCGGCTTGTACGCGCCGTCGCGGTCGTTGAAGTCGACGATGGTGTGCGTGGGCAGGGTGCCGAACCCGGCGTTGTCGTGCAGCCAGCGCAACGCCCGCGAGCCGATGGTGTGCGCGGTCTTGAGCACCTCGGCGTTCATGAGCCCTCCAGCCCGGTCACGTGTTGGGCGATACGGGTGTCGAGCACGGTACGGGTGCTGCCGCCGCCGAACAGCCGGACGTGGCGCAGCAGCGGCGCGAGGTCCAGCGGCGGGGCGACGCCGTCGGCGGCCACCCACGCGAGCCAGCGGGCGATCCGGGCGGCCGTGCGGTAGTCGCGGCGCAACATCGCCCGTACCAGCCCCCGGGACAGGGCCTCGGCGCCCTCGCGGGCGGCGGTGTGGATGGGGCCGTCCAAGCCGGGCAGGGCCAGGGAGGACAGTTGGGCCATGCGCACCGACCAGGTCTGCCAGGACGACGCGTCCGCGACCTGGGCGCCGTCCCCGGGGACGGGCACGTCCACGGTCAGGCCGAAGCGGGTCAGGGTGCGGGCGGTCGCCCAGTCGCGCCAGGTGACGATCCACGCGGTGTCGGGCGAGGCGCCCACCGCGTCGGGCGGGAAGACGGCGAACGCCCTGGCGGCGGCCTCGGCTCGATCGGTCGGTACGGGCGTGCCGCGCAGGACGTGGGGGGCGAGCGCGTCCGAGCCCAGGACCCGCAGGCCGGGCAAGTCGGCGTCGGGGTCGCGGGTTTGTGCTGTGTGCAGGTCGTCGGCGGCGAATCCGGCGGGCACGACCGCGCCCCCGGCGTCCATGAGGACGCCGAGGGCCTGGCCTGCCACTCGCTCGACCGCCGCCGTGTAGTCCTCGTGTGGCGAGGTGCCGGCGAAGGGCATGGTGGTGTTCAACTTTCCGTCGGAACCGGTGGTGTCACGGACGATTCGTCCGGGTCACCGCTCCTTCGGGGGCTTCGGGGACAGGAGCAGGCCGGCCAGCAGCAGGCCGACGCCGCCGCCGAAGTCTTCCGGCACGCACAGCGGAGCGTCGCTGATGGTCGTCTCCTGCTCGATCATGAGCGTCGCGACGGTACCGGCGTGGACCGGTGTGGACTGACGAACGTGCTGAGTAAGCATCGTGTGCTCCCTCGTGGTAACCACATCGCCGGGCTCGGCGACGCCCCGTGTCTTCGACCATAGGCACTTTTTGTCATGCTTTGCACCATTTCGTGATTGGTGTCGCCTGCGGTTCGTTTCGCGTGCGCGGGCGCGTACAGGGGCGCACGGGGGGCGTGTTCGGCGTCGGGCCGGATCCGGGAAGGGGCGGCGGACCGGGGCGGTGAATCGGCGTTCACCAGCGGTTTTCGGGTGATTCAGGGCTCGACGCGGGCCAGGCTGCCGGCCTCCAGGGCGACCCAGATCGCGCCGTCGGGGCCCTGGGTGAGGCCGTGCGGTTCGGCGGCGACGCCGGGCAAGTCGTACTCCGTCAGAGTGCCCTCCCGGGTGAGTCGGCCGACCCGGTTCGCGGCCCATTCGGTGAACCAGCAGTGGCCGGCCGCGTCCAGCGCCACCGCGTGCGGGCGAGACTCCCGGTCCGGCAGCGGGAATTCGGTGAACTCGCCGGCCGCCGTGCGGCGACCGATCGCGCCCGCGCCGATCTCGGTGAACCACACCGAGCCGTCGGGGTCGGCCGCGATCCCGACCGGGGCCGCGCCCGGGGTGGGCAGCGGGTACACGGTCACCGCGCCGGTCGTGGTGATCCGGCCGAGCGCGTTGGCGGCGTTGAGGGTGAACCACAGCGCACCGTCGGCGCCGGTGGTGATCGCCGACGGGAACGCGGCCGGGATCGGCAGGTCGAACGTGGTGACCGCGCCGGTCGTGGTGATCCGGCCGATGCGGTTCGCGGTGGTCTCGGTGAACCACAGCGCGCCGTCGGGGCCGCGGGTGATCCCGTACGGCCCGGAATCGGCGGTGGGCAGGTCGAAGTGGGTCACCGTGCCGGTCGGGGCGATCCGGCCGATGCGGTGGGCCTCGTACTCGGTGAACCACAGCGCGTCGTCGGGGCCCGCGACCAGCACGGTCGGGCCGCAGGTCGGGTCGCCGAGATCGTGGATCGTGGTCTGCCCGTCGGCGGGGTCCAGTCGGCCGACGCGACCGGCGTGCACCAGGGTAAACCACAGGGCGCCGTCCGGGCCGACGGCGATCGAGTACGGGCCGGACTCGCGGTCGGCGACCGGGAGTCCGGTGATCGCGGCGGGGGTGGTCATCCGAGCCTTCTCTCGTGCGGTGCGACGCGGGCGGGTGCTTACGGGCGAGCGGATCTAATGCAACCTAGTTGCGTTAGAATGAGTATGACGGATGGAGCTTTGCTAATGCAACCGGGTTGCTTTTGGGGTGTCGGGTGAGTGGTGTGGGTGAGGCGCGGCCCGGGGGGCGCACCGCGCGGACCCGGGACGCGGTGCGGCGGGCGACGCTGGCCGAATTGGCGGACAAGGGCTTCGACGGGTTGACCGTGGAGGCGGTCGCCGTGCGCTCGGGGGTGCACAAGACGACGGTGTACCGGCGCTGGCGCAACGCGGCCGGGCTGGCCGCCGACGCGCTCGACCTCGCGGCGGAGGAGCCGTGGCCGCTGCCCGACACCGGTGTGCTTCGCGACGATCTGCGGGCGATCACCGCGATGGTGGTGTCGGGTTTCGAGGACCCCGGGCACGGGCCGATCGCACGGGCCCTCGTGGGAGCGGCGGTGCGGGATCCGACCACGGGCGCGGCACTGCACGGCTTTCTGGTCGGTCGACTCGCCCAGGCCGAGGTGGTGGTGCAACGAGCGGTCGAGCGCGGGGAGTTGCCGGCGGGCACCGACGCGGGCGAGGTGGTGCGCACGGCCGTCGGCGCGCTGTACTACCGCCTGTTCATCACCCGCGAACCGGTCGACACCGACCAGGCCCGCCGCGCAGCCGACGCAGCCGAGGCAGCGGCCCGCGCCGGCGTCTTCGTCCGAGCCACCCCAGCCGCCGAACCCACCGACCGGCCGTGATGTCGGCGCCGACGGCCATGATCGGTTTCACGAGGCGTGTGACGCGCTCTACCGATGGGATCCGTGGGCCGCGGCCTACCTGATCGGGGGCGGCTGCTCCGACGACGCCTTCATGGACTTCCGTGCGGGGCTGATCGCCCAGGGGCGGGAGGCGTACGAGGCCGCGCTGCTCGATCCGGATGGCCTGGCCGGGTTGCCCGTAGTGCTCGCCGAGGCGCGTGCCGGGGGCGACGAGGAGGCGTTCTGGCGGGCGAGTGCGCTGCGGGCCTCGACCTGCCCCGACGATGTCGGGACGGCTCTGGTGGGGGAGGGCTTCGACGTCGACGACGATGCGGAAATGTACCGGCGCCTGCCGTGCCTGGCGGCGCTGTTCCTGGGTGCTTCCGAGGGCTGAGCCGGCGTGGCGGGGGCTGCCTGGATGGTCCTGGGTCGGGGTGGGGTTACAGCTCGAACCAGCCGGTGCGGACGTGCCAGTGGTGGCCGGTGTGTAGGTGGGTGGTGATGGCGCGTTGTAGGGATGTGTCTTGGGGGAGGGATGTGGTGGGTAGGTCGGGGTTGCCGAAGATGAAGCCGATGGGGGCGGTGTCGTCCGGTTTCGGTCCGGTCGGGTCTGTGTACAGGTGGAAGCGGCTTTGGAAGCGGATGATGTTGGACTCGGCCGGCAGGTACTCGCGTAGCTGCGGGTCGAGCAGCCATGAACCGCACACCGCGACCCTGTAGCGCTCGCCCGGGTAGTGGCGCGGGAAGAACTCGCGGGCGAGGTTCAACGACTCGTCGCACGCCGCCGGGGACATCGGGCCGAGGAAATCCGGGATGTGCAGCTCCAGCGCGGGGTCCTCGGGGCCGTGGTCGAGCCCGAACGCCGTGGCGCTCGCCGCTGCCGTCTCGCGCATCGTCGAACGTTGGAACTGGAGCCGGCCGAGCTGGTACAGCTCGCCGCGGAAGTGGTAGCCGGGCCAGTGCCGCGCGCTCAGTCCGCCCGAGCCGTGCCTGCGCCGATGCAGTGCCATGTGCCGGCCCAGGTCGGCGAGGGTGCGGCGGGACACCTCGGGTGGGATGCCGAGCCCGTGGTGGTGGGCCAGTACGTGCGGGAGCGCGGCGACGTACACGTACACGTGGAACCACCGGGCCCCCGCGCCCGCCGCGGCCGGCAGCGGCGGGAAGGGGCGGCGCCGCGTGGGCGTGCCCATGTCGGCCACCAGCACCCGGACGGCCCGTTCGAACAGCTCGCGCAGCACCGGGTCGGCGAGCAGCGCGGACCGGGCGGAGAGCAGTTCGTTGACGTCCTCGTGCGGGACGGACAGGTCCAGGAGCACCGCGGCGAGCCGGTCGCCGGCGGGCAGCTCGACCTCGATCCGGCTGTCGACCTCGGCCTCGGTCAATGCCGCGGCCCAGGCCGCCGCCGGCGCGTCCGCGCGCAGCAGCGCCGCGGTGCCCGGCACGGTCGGGGGCGTGGCCGGTGGTGGTTGCGGATGCGGGCGACCCGGCTCCGCGCCGGCCTCGGCCCGGCGGCCCCGGCGGCGGCCGATCACGCGACGGAGGCGCGCAGGTCGATCGAGTAGAAGTACTTGTCGTAGCGGCGCGCGCCGACCGCGACGAAGTCGTGCAGCCGCCCGTACTCGACGAAGCCGAGTGAGCGGTACAGCCGCAGTGCGCCGACGTTGTCGCCCCGGGCGTCGAGGGTGAGGATCTCGACCGCCGCGGCCCGCGCGTCGTCGAGCAACGCCTCGGTGAGCCGCCGGCCGATGCCGCGACCGTGCGCGGGCAGCGCCACCGCGAGCTTCTCCAGGTCGGCGTTGGGCCGATGGGTCGGCCGGGTGTAGCGCCGCCAGTAGCCGAACCCGAGCAGCTCCTCGCCCGCGTACGCGAACCGCAGCGCGGCGTCGCCCGACCGCTGTGCCTCGGCGAGGCCGGTGAGCAGGTCGCCCACCTCGGCGAGGTCCGGCGGATCCACCCAGCCGAGTGCGGCGCCGTCGTGGATCAGCTCGGCCAGGATCGCCCGCAGCGGTTCGGCCGCGGACGCGGCGGCCTCGGCTCCGCGCAGTACGACGGGTCGGGGGTCCGGGGCCGGGTCGGTGCGCGCGGCCTGGTTCGGATTCGGGTTCGGCGTCACGCGGACAAGGCTATTGAGTCGGCGCCGAGTACGGGGAGCGGGCCCGGGCCGGGAATCCGGCAGACTGTGCCCGTGAGTGGAACCGTTTTGGTCCTCGGAGGCCGCAGTGAGATCGGGATGGCGGTCGCGGAGCGGCTGATCGCCCGCGGTGCGCGCACCGTCGTGCTGGCGGCGCGGCGCAGTCACGACCTCGACGACGAGGAGGCGCGGCTGCTCGAAGCCGGCGCCCGGCGGGTGGATCGGGTCGAGTTCGACGCGGACGATCTGGCCACGCATCGGCCGATGCTGGACGACGTGATCGCCAGGCACGGGGCGCTGGACGTCGTGGTCACCGCGTTCGGCATCCTGGGCGATCAGCGCCGGGCCGAGGTCGACGCGGCGCACGCGGTCGCGGTGGTGCACACCGATTACACCGCGCATGTGAGCGTGCTGACCCATCTCGCCGCCGTGTTGCGCGCGCAGGGGCACGGCCGGCTGGTGGTCTTCTCGTCGGTGGCCGGGGTCCGGGTACGGCGGGCGAACTACGTGTACGGCTCGGCCAAGGCCGGTCTGGACGGCTTCGCGAGTGGTCTGGCCGACGCGCTCGCGGGCAGCGGGGTACGGCTGTTGCTGGTCCGGCCCGGGTTCGTGGTGGGACGGATGACCCGAGGCATGTCGCCGGCGCCGTTGTCCAGCACGCCGGAGCAGGTGGCGGACGCGACCGTGCGGGCGCTGGTGCGGGGCCGGGGCGAGGTGTGGGTGCCGGGCACGCTGCGGCCGGTGTTCGCCGGGATGCGGGTGCTGCCGCGGGGGCTGTGGCGGCGGTTGCCGCGCTGAGTGGGGTCAGAACAGGAGCGAGTCGGTTTCGATCGTGGTCACGAAGTCGTCGAGGGCTTGGAAGATTTCCCACTCCGGGCGGCCCGAGGCGGTCGCGAGGAGCGTGATCAGGTCCTGTTCCAGGGCGGCCACCCGCTTCCCCTTCCAGACCTTGTCGGACAGGCTGACCAGGAGTTCGTCCGGGTCGGTCGGGTTCCAGGCCGCATGGGTGCGGGCGAAGCGGGCTCGGGACGGGGACACCCCCTGGGCGGTGAGCAGGTCGTAGCCGGCCTGCTCGTGACACGAACCCGGCCCGGACAACTCCTCCGGGTGCAGGGTCTTCCCGATGTCGTGGGTGGCGGCGCCGAACAGCACCGCGTCGCGGTCGAAGGCCAGTTCCGGGAAGGTCGCCGCGACCCAGTCGCACAGCCGGCACGCGACGTCGTGCACGATGCGCAGATGTTCGACCAGGCGGGGGCAGGGGGTGAGTTGATCCAGCAGGGTGATCACTTCGGCGGGCAGCGGACGGAGCTTGGCGGAGGTCACCCGGACAGGGTAAGAGCCCTGCCGCGAGGTCAGGAAGCGGGGCCGTCCTGGGCCAGCGCCGGGCCGTCGCCGAGCACCACGACCGGGTGCGCGGCCGGGTCCAGGACGCGCAGCAGCGACACCAGCGCCTCGGGCGGCAGGGTGACGCAGCCGTGGGTGGCGCCGCCGTGGTCGATGTGCAGCCAGATGTCGCCGCCGAACTCGTCGCCGCGCGGGCGGACCGGGTCCAGCGGCGAGGTCCCGGGTACCCGGTTGTAGTCGATCGCGATCACGTGGTCGAAGGTGCCGGCCAGGGGTTCGCCGGCGAAGCCGGTGCCGTCGATCGCGAAATCGTCGGAGCGGTCGTAGGACAGCCGGGCGCCGGGATCGGGGCGCAGGCCGCCGGCGTCGGTCAGGGTGTACACGCCGATCGGCGTGCGCAGGTCGTTCTCGTGGTGGTCGAACGTCCAGCCTTCCCGGCCGTTGTGCGCGGGCCACGCGTCGCGGGGCCGCCAGCCGTCGGACTCGCGGGTCCAGAACGAGGCGGTGCCGGAGTCCGCGTCCCGGTCGTCGCCGACGACCAGCAACAACTGGGCGGTCTCGGGCGGGATGTGCCCCGCCAGGCGGGCGCCGATGGGCGCGGGAAGGGGAACGCCGGGTCGGGCGGGCGCGGGCGGGAGCGTCGCGGCGAAATCCGGGGCGCCGGCGGCCGAGTTCCGGGCCGAGGGCAGGCCGGAGAGGGCCAGTGCGGCCGGGACGGTCAGGAACAGCGAGCGGCGGGGGATGGTCATTCCTCCACGACTACCCCCATCGGGCGAGTCATTCCGGCAGCGCGGGCGGTGTGTTCGCCGGTGCCACTCGGTCGGTGGTGTTCGGGGTCACTCGATGGTGGGCGTGGTGCGGGTGGACGGGGCTCGGGGCGTGGGTGCGGGTGTGGTTGGGTTTCGGTGGTCCGGTTGGCCCGGGTGGTGTGGGTGTGCAAGGGGGCGGTATGCGGGTCGGAGTGATCGGGGTCGGGCGGATCGGGGGGTTTCACGCCCGGGCGTTGAGCGGGATCGCGGCGGTCGAGCGGGTTGTCGTCGCGGATGTGGATCGGGGGCGGGCCGAGGAGTTCGCCCGGGCGGCCGGCGTCGCGGCGGTCGGGCTCGACGAGGTGTTCGCGGCGGTGGACGCCGTGGTGGTCGCCGCGCCGACCTCGGCGCACGTCGGGCTGCTGCGGGCGGCGGCGGACGCGAAGTTGCCGATCCTGTGCGAGAAGCCGATCGCGCTCGACCCGATCGTCGCGCGCGAGGCGGTGGCGTATGTGGAGGCGCGCGGGGCCGGCCTTCAGGTGGGTTTCCAGCGCCGATTCGACCCGATGTACGTCGCGGCGAGGGCGGCGGTCGAGGCCGGCGTGCTCGGCACGGTGACCCGGGTGCACGCGGTGAGCGTGGATCGCCGGCCGCCGCCGGCCGCGTTCGTGCCGACCTCGGGCGGCATCTATCGGGACACGCACATCCACGACTTCGACATCGTGCCGTGGGTGACCGGTGTGCCGATCGTCGAGGTGACCGCGATCGGGGCGAACCGGGGCGCGGCGGTGTTCCGGGAGCACGACGACGTCGACGTGTCGGCGGTGCTGTTCCGGCTCGCCGACGGCACGCTCGGCACCGCGCACGCGGGCCGGCGGCACGAGCCGGGCTACGACGTGCGGCTGGAACTGGCCGGCACCGCCGGGACCCATGCCTGCGGCGGCGTCACCGAGGGCGACTTCCTGACCCGATTCGGCGACGCCTACCGTGCGGAGCTGGCCGCGTTCGTGGCGATGGCCGCCGGTCGCATCGCCAGCCCCTGTCCGGGCGTCGACGCGCTCGCGGCGCAGGCCGTGGCCGAGGCGTGTGTGGTGTCCCGGCGCGAGGGGCGCACGGTTCGGGTGGGGTAGGCCCCGGCTCGCGCGGGAGCCCCCGGGCGGGGCCGAGGGCTCCGGGGGCGTGGGTTCAGGGCAGGGTCAGGATCTGCGGGCCGTCCTCGGTGATCGCGATGGTGTGTTCGATGTGCGCGGCGCGGGAGCCGTCGGAGGTGTGGAACGTCCAGCCGTCCCGGGCGGTGTAGCACGCGTCCTTGCCGCCGGCGAGCAACATCGGCTCCAGGGCCAGGGTCAGGCCGGGGCGCAGCGCCATGCCGCGTCCGGGACGGCCCTCGTTTTGTACGTGCGGGTCCTCGTGCATCGTGCGGCCGATCCCGTGGCCGCCCCAGTCGCGCGGCATGCCGTAGCCGGCCCCGCGGGCGACCGCGCCGATCGCGGCGGAGATGTCGCTCAACCGGCCGCCGGGTACGGCCGCCGCGATGCCCGCTTCGAGTGCGCGCCGGGTGTCGGCGATCAGCGTCAGGTCCTTCGGGCGCGGCGTGCCGACGGTGAAGGTGATCGCGGCGTCGCCGGTCCAACCGCGCAGGGTCGCGCCGCAGTCGATGCTGACCAGGTCGCCGTCGCGCAGCCGGTAGTCGGTCGGGATGCCGTGCACCACGGCGTCGTTGACCGACGCGCAGATCACGCCCGGGAACGGGACGGGCGCGAACGACGGCTGGTAGCCCAGGAACGGGGACGTCGCCCCCGCCTCGCGCAGGATCGTGTGCGCGACCTCGTCCAGTTCCTTCAGCGACACGCCGATGGCGGCGACCTTGCGGGTCGCCTCCAGGGCCTGTCCCACGACTCTCCCGGCCTCGCGCATCGCGGCTATTTCGGCTCGGGTCTTGATTTCGACCATGGGTCCCCTCCTCGACCAATTCTTATACCGGTATTAGTATCACGGTCATGGTGCGAACCCCGCTGACCCCACTGGAACGAGCGCGCGGCCTGCAACTGGGCGCGCTGCTGCGCGGCGCGCGCGGCGAACGCAGCATCGGCCACGTCGCCGTCGCGGCCGGACTGTCGCCGGAGACGCTGCGCAAGATCGAGACCGGCCGGGCGCCGACCCCGGCGTTCTTCACGATCGCGGCGCTGGCCCTGGAGCTGGGACTGTCGCTGGACGAGGTCGCGGCGGTGTGCGCGATCCCCGATCCGGACGCGCTTTCCGCCTAGATCTGCGCCTGGATCTGCTCAGTGCGCTGGGCGGAGCAGCGTTTCGATGTTCTGTACGAGCAGGTCGATCGTGAAGGCGAACTGTTCGTCGACCGAGTCCACCGGGGCCGTCGCGGCGATGCGGGCGGTGGTGGGTAGATCGCTGGGCGGGTCGGCGGGCGGGTCCGTCGGGAGCCAGGCGGCGGGGGCGGCGTCCCAGGTCGGCGGGTCGAGGCCGGCCGGCGGTGCGTCGTGCCACGCGTCGTTGAGCCGGACGAAGGCCGAGACGCGCAGGACCAGTTCGCGGAAGATCCGGTTCGCGGTCGCCGGATCCAGGCCGATGCCCTCGCGGGTGAGGGTGGGCCGCCCGCCGCGATGGGTGGGGCGCTTGCGGGTGGGGCCGGTGGACATGGGGTCAGGATAGGCGGCCGCGCTCGTTTGCCCCGGGGCTGTCCCTCGTCGTCGGCGAGGTGCAGATCGTGCTGCCGGATCAGGGCCGGGGCGAGGGCGACGCTCGACATCACCGGACTCGACGCGATGCCACCGCCGACGCCCCAGACGAACAGGCCCGGCAGCAGCGCCGGCCAGGACGCGTCGGGGGCGAACGCCAGGCCCATCAGCAGCACGCCGAGCGCGAGGCAAGCCCGCCGCGATGATGTGCGCCGCCGCGAAGCGCCCCTGCAACCGGCCCGCGACCAGGCCCAGGCACAACTGCGGGACGAAGATCGGCAGCAGGAGGAGCCCGGACTCCAGCGGCGACAGGTCCAACACGCCCTGGAAGTAGAGCAGGAAGTACACCGACGAGCCGACCGTCACGAAGCGGGACAGGAACGAGATCGACAACGCGCCGACGAAGGTCGGGATCCGGAACAGGGTCGGGTCCAACATCGGGGCCGCCGCCCGCCGTTCGACCAGGACGAAGTCGGCGTCGGTCGTGTCGGTCGGATGCGTGGTGCCGGCGGCGGGATCCGTATGTGCGTCCTTGGGCATGCGGCCCCCCGGGATCGTGGCGAAGTAAGGCTTGCCCAAGTCATCTTGGCGAGGGGCCTTGAAGTCAACATGTGTGAAGTTCATGGAGGGAGGCAGTACCTGGCAGGCTTGTCGTCGGGCGGCGCCGCGCCGGTGACCGCCGGCGAGTGAATCCGTCGCCGAACAGGAGCCCGATCCGTGTCCGTGGCCGTGTCCGAACCGATGCCGAATGCCGAAACGCTTGCGTGGTTGCGGGAGATCGTCGGCGATCTGCCGGTCGAGCCCATGGGAGTCGGCGCCAACCGGCTCTACACGGTGGGCGATCTGGTTCTGCGGGTCTTCCACGATACGGAGCGGCTCGCCCGCGACCCGTGGTACCGGCCCGAGCAGGAGGCCCGCACACTGCGTCTGCTCGCCGAAACGCCAGTGCCCGCGCCGGAGTTGGTCGCGGCGCGGTTGGTGGGGGCGGAGCCGGCGCTGTTGACCACGCGGGTGCCGGGTGCGGTGGACCCGCCGGCGGACCCGGCCGTGCTGCTGGGCCGGGCGGCCGAGGTGTTGGCGGCGATCCACGCGGTCGATGCGAGCGGGGCGGATTTGGTGGAATACGCCACCTATTACGATCCGGCGGTCGACGGAGCGCGGACGGTACCGGCGTGGACCACGCGGCCGCACGTGTGGCAGCGCATGTTCGCTGCGCTCGCCGAGGAAGCGCCGTCGGCCGAGCCGGGGTTCATCCACCGGGACTTCCATGGCGGGCAACTGCTGTGGCTGGGCGAGGAGATCGGCGGCGTGGTGGACTGGACCACGGGCTGTGTCGGTCCGCGCGGGGTGGACCTGGCCCGGATGCGGCTCAACCTGGCACTCAGCCACGGGGTGGCCGTGGCGGAGGAGTTTTTGCCCGCGTACGCGAAGGCGTCCGGTCGTGCGGCGGAGCACCATCCGTACTGGGACCTGCTCGATGCGGGCGACGCGCTGTTGGATTGGCCGGAGCCGCGCACAGGCGACGAATTGGTCGAATGGCAACGCTTCGAGGCGTGGGTGGGGCGGGCGGTCAGGATGGTGGGACGGACGTGAGCGGGACAGGGCGCGGCGCGGCGGTTTGGCCGGCCTGAGTCGGGTGCGGTTGTCGCCTTGGGCGCGCGGGGGGCCGGCCGGCCCCGACGTGGCCTTGTGCGGGCGGCTTCGCCGTCGGTCTCGACGCCGACCACCGCGCTCGCTGCGGTTGCGCTTTGGCCGAGTCCGGTCGGTGCACCCACCCGCTCCACCCGTTGCCTCGGGCGAACACGCTGGGGTTTCGAAGCATCGACGACGCCAACCCGGCCCCGCGACCAAGCACCCCCCGCCACCCCACGCGCGCCCCCACGGCGCGTCAGCGCCCCCGACTCGGGCCGCCCCTGGAGATCGACGCGCGCAGCGCCCAGGAAGAAGCAACGCCGCGAACACGACTCCGGTTTCCCGCCTCCCTCGCGTTGCGACTCCGGCTCTTCGCCCCGTTCGCGTTGCAACACCCGCTGTTCGCGCCGCTCGCGTCGCGACCTCGGGTCTCCGCGTCGGTCGCCATGCGTTCCGGCTCTCGGCCCCGGTCGCGTTGTGGTGTCGGGGTTAGGCGACCGGCTGTTTTGTGGGGTTGGGGGATTGGGTTTCTTGGGGGGCTTCCTGCTTTTGGGGTTGCTTGGTTCGGTTCGGGAGGATCAGGGCGACCAGGATTGTGCCTGTTGCCAGGATGATTCCGCCGATCAGGCTGGTGTGGGCCACCGCCTGGGTGAAGGCGTGGTCGGCGGCTTGGACCAGGGCTTGGGCCTGTTGGGGGCCGGCTACATGGCCTACCTGTTCGGCTGCGGCGAGCGCGCCGCCGATGGAGTCCTGGGCCGCGTTCATGGCCTCCGGGGGCAGCTTGCCGCCTACGGCCTTGGTCAGTTCCGACTCGTACGAGGTGGCCAGTACCGAGCCCAGGATCGCGATGCCGAGGGCGCCGCCGAGTTCCACCGCGGTGTCGTTGACGCCGCCTCCCGCGCCCAGTTCGTTCTCCGGGAACGAGCCCATGATCGCCTCGGTGCAGGGCGACACGCTCAGGCCGATCGCGAGGCCGAGCAGGAGCAGCGGGGCGAGGAAGTCGGTGTAGCCGGAGCCGTCCGAGACCCGGGTCATCAGCAGTACCCCGAGGGTGCCGAGGGCCATCCCGCCGGTCACCGTCACCCGCATGCCGAGTCGCGGGGTGAGCTGCCCGGTGGCGATCGCGCCCAGGCAGACCGCGCCGGCCAGCGGCAGCAGTCGGACGCCGGTCTCCAGCGGGCTGTAGCCGAGCACGAACTGGAGGTGCTGGGTGAGGAAGTAGATCGCGCCGAAGGTGCCCAGGAAGAACAGCAGTACGGCGAGCATCGACCCGGAGAAGACCCGCTCGCCGAACTTGCGCAGGTCGAAGATCGGGCGCGGGTGCCGCAGTTCCCAGCCGATGAACGAGCCGAGGCCCAGGACGAAGAGGACCAGCGCGGTCACCGGGCCGGTGCCCCAGCCGAAGTGCGGGCCCTCGATGATCGCGTACACCAGCGAGCCGAGCGTGACGATGGACAGCGCGCCGCCGACCAGGTCGAGCCGGCCGTAGTCGTGCGCCTTCGACGGCGGGACCACGAACAGCGCGGCGACCACGGCGATCAGCGCGACGGGCACGTTGATCAGGAAGGTCGAGCCCCACGCGTGGCGCTCCAGGAGCCAGCCGGCGATCAGCGGGCCGAGTGCGATCGCCAGGCCCGAGGTCGCGGTCCACGCGGTGATCGCCTTGGCCCGCTCGCTGCGCGGGAAGGAGGCGACCAGCAGGGACAGGGTCGCGGGCATGATCACCGCGGCGCCCAGGCCCATCACCGCGCGGGCGATGATCACGCCGCTGGTCGAGTGCACCAGGGAACCGGCGACGGAGCCCGCGGCGAACACCACCAGGCCGGTGATGAGCGCGCCGCGGCGGCTGTACTTGTCGCCGATCGCGCCGAGCACGAGCATCAGCGCCGCGTACGGGACGGTGTAGGCGTCGATCACCCATTGCAGGTCGCGGCTGGACAGGCCCAGGTCCCGGGTCATGTCGGGGGCCGCCACGATCAGCGAGGTGTTGGCCATGACGATGATCAGCAGGCTCAGGCAGAGCACGCCCAGGGCCCACCAGCGGCGGGTGTACGGCCGGTCCATGCGATCGACCGGCGTGGTGGCGAAGACGGACATCGAACGCCTTTCGGAGCAGGCGGCCGGCGCAGCCGCAGTAATTGCACAACGATGTGCAACTTAGTTGATTGCACACGGCTGTGCAAATATTGTGGAACGAGTCGGGTGAATCGGGCGATTCGCCGCGTCGGAGCGGAGTGTCGGTGCCGACGGGGCCGGATCTCTGGCAGGCTCCAGGTCACCCCAGGGAGGAACGCGCGATGGAGACGAAACCGGGCGCCGCACGGATTCCGGCCGGTGCCGCAGCGGTCGGCGACGCGCCCGCGGCGCCCGCCGCCGCGAGTACGCCGCCGCGTCGGCGCAACGCGCAGTCGAACCGGGAGCGGATCCTGGCGGTGGCCCGCGGCGAACTGATCCGCGACGCCGACGCGTCGATGGACGACATCGCACGCGCGGCGGGAGTGGTGCGGCGCACCGTGTACGGGCACTTCCCGAGCCGGGAGGCGCTGGTCGCCGGGCTCGCGGAGGAGGCGCGGCGGGACATCCTGGCCGCGGTCGAGGGTGCGCGGCGTGCGGGCGACTCGCCCGAGGAGGCGGTGGCGCGGTTCGATCTCGCCGCGTGGGAGGGCGGGGAGCGCTATCGGCTGCTGATCAGCTTTGCCCAGCGCAACCTGGAGGACGGCGGGATCCCGGCCATGCTGGCACCGGTCCGGGAGCGCTCGATCGAGCTGATCGCGACCGGCCAGCGCAGCGGCGTGTTCGCGGACCATCTGCCCGCGTCGGTGCTGGCGCTCGCGCTGGAGGGGATGTGCGTCGCGCTCCTCCAGGCAGCCGAGGCGGACATCGTGGTAACCGCCGAGGACCAAGCGGTGGCGGCGCTGGTGGCTCTCGGCGTACCGGCCGCCCGGGCGGTCGAGGTGGTCGCCCGAGTGGTCGCGACCAACCAGGCCTGACCCGGAGCGGGCAGCCGCCGCCACCGGCCGCCCCCACCGACCGCCCTCGGTGGGCCGCCCGTGTCGTGGGTCAGGGGGTGTCGGTGATCAGGGCCGGCAGGTCTCGCATCGACTTGAAGACCGTGGTGGTCGGGCCCTCCAGCAGGTGCGGGGGGATCAGGTCGCCCGCGTAGGCGAAGGAGCGCATGCCTGCCGCGCGGGCGGCGCGTAGGCCGTTGAGGCTGTCCTCGACCACGACGCAGTGTTCCGGGGCGACGCCCATCCGGGCCGCGGCGTGGAGGAAGACGTCGGGGGCGGGCTTGCCGTGAGCGACCTCGGTCGCGCTGAATATCCGGCCCGCGAAGCGGTCGTACAGGCCGGTTCGGCCGAGGGTGTGAGCCATCTTGTCGTGGCTGCCGCTGGAGGCCACGCACGTGGGCAGGCCCAGGTCGGCGAGGGTGTCCACGGCGTACTCGATGCCCTCGACCGGACTCAGGCCCGCCTCGACCTCGTCCCGGTGCCGCGCCTCGAAGCCCCGGGTCCACTCGGCGGCCACGTCCGGCCCGACCCGCTCGGCGATCTGCTCGGCGATCGCCGTAGACGAGCGGCCGACGAACCGCTCGATCACGTCGGCGGGGGTCAACGGCCAGCCGTGCTCGGCGCCGAGCGCCACGTGCACCCGGATGGCGATCGGCTCGCTGTCCACGAGGACGCCGTCGCAGTCGAAGATGACAAGTCCGACAGAGTTGATCATGAACGGGAGCATAGGGCGTGGGTTCCGTTCCGGTCACGGTTCCCGTCCCCGTCTCCGTCCCGTCGCTGTCCCCGTTCCCGTTGCGCTACGCGCCGGGGACCCGGGCCAGCAGCGGCGCCGTGTCGGTGCCGGCCGGGAGCGTGCCGAAGGCGTGGCCGCCCTCGCGGGCCAACCGCGTCGCGCAGAACGCGTCGGCCGCCGGGTTCGCGTACCGCACGAGCAGCGCGCCCTGGAGCAGTACCGCCATCGACTCGACGAGTCGCCGGGCCCGGAACTCCACCTCGCTCGGATCGGCCAACTCCTTGCGCAGCGCCGCGGCCGCCGCGTCGAGTCGGCGATCCGCCCCGGCGACCGCGTCGATCTCGGCGAAGTACGCGTCCACGCACGCCGGTTCGCGGGCCATCGCGCGCAACGCGTCGAGCGCGGCGACATTGCCGGAGCCCTCCCAGATGGACACCAGCGGCGCCTCCCGGTACAGCCTGGGCAGCCCCGACTCCTCGACGTAGCCGTTGCCGCC
The DNA here is from genome assembly GCF_051903075.1 of Embleya australiensis. Lineage (NCBI taxonomy): Bacteria > Bacillati > Actinomycetota > Actinomycetes > Kitasatosporales > Streptomycetaceae > Embleya > Embleya australiensis. The sequence goes on along the minus strand of NZ_CP182422.1, from coordinate 490,088 downwards.
CAGACACTCCAACGCCTCGGCCGCGTGCATCGGACCGCGCTTGCACACCCAGTACTTCGACACCGCGACCGCGATCCGACGAAACGCCGCCTCGGCCGGATCCCCGCACAACGCCCGGTCGGCCGCGCCCGCGAGCCGCATCGCCACCGTGGTCGCCGCCTCCGACTCGATCACCAGGTCGGCCAGCACGTTGCGCATCAGCGGCTGGTGGATCAGCGCCGCGCCGAACGCCCACCGGTGCGCCGCGTGGTGCGCCGCGCGGACCGCGCCGACCCGCATCCCGACGGCCGCGCCGATCACGCAGTCGAGCCGGGTGGCGTTGACCATGGTGACGATGGTCCGCACCCCCTCGCCCTCGGCACCGACGAGGCGGGCGTACGCGCCCTCGTACTCGATCTCGGCCGACGCGTTCGAACGGTTGCCGAGCTTGTCCTTGAGCCGCATCAGCCGGAACGTGTTGCGCGTGCCGTCCGGGAGCACCCTGGGGACCAGGAAGCAGGACAACCCGCCGGGGGCCTGGGCCAGGGTCAGGAACAGGTCGGACATCGGGGCGGAGGTGAACCACTTGTGCCCGGTCAGCCGGTACGACCCGTCGGCCGTCGGAGCCGCGATCGTGGTGTTGGTCCGTACGTCGGAGCCGCCCTGCTTCTCGGTCATCGACATGCCGGCGAGCAGTCCGCGCTTGGCGGTCGGCTCGCGCAACCCGAAGTCGTACGTCCGCGCCGCCAGCAACGGCTCGTAGCGCTCGGCCAGTTCCGGCTCGACCCGGAGCACCGGCACCGACGCGTAGGTCATCGACAGCGGACACATGTGCCCCGCTTCGACCTGACCCCACGCGTACAACTTCGCCGCGCGCGCGACGTGTGCGCCGACCCGGTCGTCCTGCCACGGGCTCGCGTGCAGGCCGTGCTCGATCGCGACGGTCATCAACTCGTGCCAGGCCGGGTGGAACTCGACCTCGTCGATGCGGTGCCCGGTGCGGTCATGGCTGCGTAGGATCGGCTCGTGCTCGTTGGCCAACCGGCCCCACTCCTGTGCCGGTTCGTCCCACGCGCGCAGGCCCAGCTCGCGCACCTCGGCCTCGGCCCAACCCGCCCGCTCGCGGTGCAGCGCCTCGAACAGGGCCGGATCGGCGGCGGCCTCCCGCGCGGTCAAAGCCGGGACCTGATTGGTGACCTCGTGCGTCGACATGTCCGGTAGTCAAGCAGTGCTACGCGTCGGTAACAAGGTCGCGCGGCCGCTCGGCGCACGTGTCGCGGCCGTCGATAGGCTCGGGCGATGGTCTCCGTAGTCGAACTCATCCACTACCCCGTCAAGGGTTGCGCCGGCATCCCGGTGGAGCGCGCCTTGCTCACCCCCGCCGGGCTCGCCCACGACCGGACCTTCATGGTGACCGATCCGGACGGCGTCTTCCGCACCCAGCGACGGGATCCGCGCCTGGCGTCGATCCGACCGGAGATCGACGCCGACGGTACCCGGCTGATCCTGCATCGGCCGGACGCCGATCCGGTCGCGATCGAGGTGGACACCGACGGCCCGCGCCGCGACGTGGACCTGTTCGGCCATCCCTATCGGGGCATCGACCAGGGCGACGCGCCGGCCGCGTGGTTGTCGGCCGCGCTCGGCGTGCCGAGCCGCCTGGTCCGGGTGCCGCCGGAGCACGACCGGGTGACCGACGGGGCGATACCGGGAACCTGCGGCTACGCGGACAGCTCGCCCCTGCACGTGCTCTCCCGCGCCTCGCTCGCACTGCTGCACGCACGCCTGGCCGAGCGCGGGGAGGCGCCGCTGCCGATGGACCGCTTCCGGCCGAACGTCGTGGTGGACGGCTGGGCCGAACCGCACACCGAGGACCGGATCCGCCGATTCACGCTCGGCGAGGCCGAACTGGGCTACGCCAAGCTTGCGATCCGATGTGCGGTCACCCTGGTCGACCAGCGCACCGGGGCCAAGGCCGGCCCGGAACCGCTGCGCACCTTCGCCGGATACCGCCGCGCGCCGCAGGGCGGGGTGGCCTTCGGCGGCAAGTTCGCCGTGCTGCGCCCCGGCAAGGTGGCGGTGGGCGACGAACTCACGGTCACGGAGTGGGGCGAGCCGGAGCTGTAGCCGGACCCGGGCGGTGCGCGAACCGCTCGGGGCCCTGACTACGCAACTACGCCGACGGAGGCAGCGGGCCGACGTACACCCACGCGCCCTCGTGTCGGACGAAGCGGCTGTGCTCGTGCACCTCGCCCCGGTTGCCGCGTTCGAGGTAGGTCGCGGTGAACTCGACCGTGCCCTCCTGGTGGAACGAGCCGCCGTCGGTGCTCCCGTGCACCTCCAGGCCCAGCCAGCGGGTGCGGTCGTCGAGGCCGACCCGGTCCGGCCGGGTGTCCGGGTGCCAGGTGCGCAGCAGGTACGGCTCGTCGCCGACGACGAAGGCGCTGTAGCGCGAGCGCATCAGCGACTCGGCGGTGGGCGCGGGGGACCCGGCGTGGCGGGCGCCGCAGCACGCGCCATAGGTCGCGGACAGGCCGCAGGGGCAGGGCGAGGCGGTGGTGACGGCGTCCGGTCGGGGCCGCGAGGTGCGTCGGGACATGACCCGATTCTGGCCCATGCGGAGGGCGGGGTAGCCGGCGACCGCACCACGCGCCGATCGCGCGGGGCGTCAGGCGGGCCCCAGGCAGGGGCCCGGCAGCAGGTCGCGGATCATCGCCTCCCACTCGTCGGTGCTCGGCGGCGCGTCGGTGAGCAGGGCCTGGATGAGCAGCCCGTCCAGCGCGCCGACGAAGACCCGGACCCGGACCGGATCGCCGCTGAAGCGCAGCGCGAAGTCGGTGACGGCGGCCGTCCAGTGGTCGGTCGACTCGCGCAACTCCGGACGGCGGGCGGCGAGCAGGAACAACTCGTACTCGGCGACAAGTCGGCCGGGGGCGGTGCAGATGTGCCGCAGGTGCTCGGCCAGCGCGCGCCGGGGGTCGCCCGGGGTGTCGACGAGCCCCCGGATGTGCACCGCGTCCTCGGTCATACACGTGGTGAGCGCGGCGGTGAGCAGGTCGTCGACGCCGGCGAAGTAGTACGTGGACGCGCTGGTGGGCAGGCCCGCCTCGCGCGAGACGGAACGGTGGCTGACCCCCGCGGCGCCGTCCCGCTCGACCACCCGCAGGGTGGCCTCGATCAGCGCGCGGCGCCGGCGTTCGCCCTTGGCCCGCCGGCCGTCGACGGCTTCCTCGGTCAGTGGGACTCACCTTCTCGTACGGGTGTGGCCTGGGGCAGCGAGCCGCCGTGCGCGACGGTCGTGCCGACCACGCGCGGGGCGGTCCGCCGCAACACACGGTATCCACCGAGCGCCATCACGACCGCGACGAGGGCCGCGCCGACCGCGACGCCGAAGCCGGCCCGGGCGCCGAAGTGGTCCACGACCAGACCGGACAGCGAGGAGCCGGCGGCCACGCCGATGCCGATGCCGGTGGTGGTCCAGGTCATGCCCTCGGTCAGCCGCGCGGGCGGGACCAGGCGCTCGACGAGGCTGACCGTGAGGATCATGGTGGGCGAGATGGACATGCCCGCGACGAACACGGTCGCCGCGAGTGCGGGCAGGTTGCCCACGAGCAGCAGCGGCAGGATGGTGACGGCGGTGCAGCCCACGCTGATCAGCAACATCCGGGGCAGCGGGGCGGCGAACTTGAACGCGCCGAACGCGACCCCGGCGATGCAGGAGCCGGCCGCGTAGGTGGCCAACACGAAGCTGGCGTTGCTGCGTTGGCCGTGCTCCTCGGCGAAGGCGATGGTGACCACGTCGACGGTGCCGAAGATGGCGCCGATCGCGATCAGGGTGACCACGAGCACCTGGAGCCCCCGGATCCGCATGACCGACCTGGTCGGGCCGGCGGTGCGCGGGTGCGGCGGGGGCTCGGTGCCGCGCTGCACGGTGAACAGCAGTACGCCGACGGTGAAGAAGACGATCGCGGCCAGCGGCCCCGCCTCGGGGAAGACGGACACCGAGAGCTGGACGGCGATGATCGGGCCCAGGATGAAGCACAGTTCGTCGACCACGGACTCGAACGAGAACGCCGTGTGCAGGTGCGCGGAGCCGCGGTACAGGACCAGCCAGCGGGCGCGGACCATGGCCCCCATGCTGGGCATGCAGCCGGCCGGCACCGCGCACACGAACAGGGTCCACGCGGGAGCCTCGTAGCGGGCGCACAGCAGGAGGGCGCCCATCGCGAAGACGCTGACGGCGGTGGCAGGCGGAAGTATTCGGCCCTGCCCGTAGCGGTCCACGATCCGCGACACCTGCGGCGCGATCAGCGCGGTGGCCAGTGCGAAGGTGGCCGCCACCGCGCCGGCCAGGCCGTATTCGCCGCGCAACTCGGAGAGCATGGTGACGATGCCGATGCCGGTCATCGAGATGGGCATGCGGGCGATGAAGCCGGCCGCCGAGAATCCCTTGGCGCCGGGCGCGGTGAAGATGTCTCGGTAGGGGTTACGCACGGGAGTTCCCGTCGATAGAAAATAAAGTGGGACGTTCGTTCCGGTTTCTATCACGGGAGAGGCGGTCGGCAAAGTTGCTTTCCCGGGGTTGTTTCGCGCGGGAGCACGCCGAACCGGCCCGGGCGCGGCGGTGGTCGGCCGCCGCGCCCGGGATGTCGGGATCGCGCGGTCAGGCCGGGTCGACGGTCCAGTCCGGGTGGCCCGGCATCGGCGGTGTCTTGGCGCCGTACAGCCACGGGTTCAGGAACGGGGCGAGGTCGCGGTGGGCGACCTGGGAGGCCAGCTTCACGTAGTCGGCGGTGCTTGCGGCGCGGCCCCGGAAGCGGGTGGTCCAGGCCCGTTCGATCCGGGCGAAGGTGTCCGCGCCGACCTCGGTACGCAGCGCGTAGAAGACCAGCGCCGAGCCGTCGTAGCGCATGCGCTTGAACAGGTTCGGCTCGGTGGGCTCGGCCGGCGCGCCGGTGTCCCGGCGCCAGATGTCGTGTTGCCGGTACGCCTCGCGCATCAGCGCCTCCATGTCGGCGCCGCCGTTCTCCTCGCTGTAGACGCGCTCGTAGTAGCGGGCGTGGCCCTCGCTCAGCCACAGGTCGGACCAGCGTTCGATGGCCACGCTGTCGCCGGTCCACTGGTGCACCAGCTCGTGCACCATGTTGCGCTCGGCGTTGATCTTGTCGCCGAGCAGGTCGCCCTTGGGGAGCAGGGACAACCCCTGGGTCTCCAGCGCGACGCCGAGGTCGGTGTGCGCGACGAGCAGGCCGTAGCTGTCGAACGGGTACGGGCCGAGCCTGTCCGTCACCCAGGCCAGGTGTCGCGGGGTCAGCGAGCGGTACTGCTCGACCTGGTCGACCAGGTCCGGCGGGATCGCGTCGCGCAGCCGGGTGCCGTCGGCGGCTTTGCCATCGATCAGGGTGTACTTGCCGACGGCGAGTTGGAAGAGCTGGCCGGCCACCGGTTGCCGGCTGTCGTAGGTCCAGCGGGTGCGGCCGGGGGCGGCCGGGCGCTTGTGGACGAGGGTGCCGTTGGAGAGCGCGGTGAGGTCGTCGGCCGCGGTGATCTCGACCGTGGTGCGGGTGCGCAGGCTCGGGTGGTCGTTGCTCGGGAAGATCATCTTGGCGCCGTCGGGCTGCGGGTAGATCACCGTGCCGTCCGGGGTGGGGATCCAGCCGAACGTATCGATGGCGTCGTCGCGGTGGCGCTGCTGGGTGGGGTCGGCGGTGTACTCGACCCGGACGGTGAACGGGCGGCCCTTGCGCAGCGGGCGGGCCGGGGTGATCACCAACTCGTCGCCGTCGCGGCGGGTTTCGGCCGGGCGGCCGTCGACGGTGACCCGGCCGAGGGTGTTGCCCGCGAAGTCGAGGTCGAACCGGGACAGCGCCTGGGTGGCGGTGGCCTCCATGGTGGTGACGGCCGGGAACGCGGCGCCGGGCGCCTGCCAGTCGAAGGCGAGCGTGTAGTGGTCGGCGCGGTAGCCGCCGTTGCCGCTCAGCGGGAACAGCGGATCGCCGATCCCGGGTGCGCCCGGGGTGGGCCGGGCGTCGTCGGCGTGGGCCACTGGGGCGACGGCCGCGGTGAGGGTGAGGGCGGTCGCGAGGGCGATCAGGGATGTGACGGTGTGGGGTGGACGTCTCATGGGCACCACCCTGTGCCGGCTCGATCGCCCGCGGTAGTGCCCCACGCGTGGTTTCACCCGGCCGGCCCGGCAGTTCGCCCGAGCGGCACGCGCCCGCGGTCGGGCCGGGGTCGGCCCGACCGCCGTGCGGCCGTTGCCGGCCCGGGAGTTCGATCCGGGTGTCGGCGGGGCGCGGCGGCGGTCCGGGGGTGGGTGCGGGCCCGGACCGCCCGGGGGGTGGGACGGGTTCAGGCGCGCTGTTCGGTGGCGCGTTCGGCGGCCTTTTCGGCGGCCTTGTCCGCCTGGAAGCCGTCCTCGTCGCGGCCCTTGCGCCAGTAGCCGGAGAAGGAGATGTCGGCGCGGTCGACGCCGCGCTCGTCGACCAGGTGTCGGCGCAGTTCCTTGACCACGCCGGCCTCGCCGTGCACGAACGCGTGCACCCGGCCGGTCGGGAACTCCAGCGCGCGCAGCGCGTCGAGCAGGCCGGGGCCGGCGTCGCGGGTGATCCAGGTGAGGTCGAGGTCCAGGTCGGGGTGGGTCGCGGGCAGGATGCCGGTGGGCGCCTCGGCCGCGGTGCCCACCTCCAGGAGCGCGATCGCCCGGGCGGCGGCGGGCAGCCGCTCCATCGACGCGGCGATCGCCGGGTAGGCGCTCTCGTCGCCGACGAACAGGTGCCAGTCCGCCTCGGGGTCGGGCGCGTAGGCGCCGCCGGGGCCGAGCAGGCGCAGCGTGTCACCCGGCTTGGCGCGCGCCGCCCAGGGGCCGGCCAGGCCCTCGTCGCCGTGGTGCACGAATTCGATGGTCAGCTCGCCGGCCGCCGGGTCGTTCGCGCGCACCGTGTAGGTACGGGTGCGCGGCCAGTCCTCGCGCGGGAGTTCGGCGCGGATGACCTCCATGTCGAACGGCTCCGGGTAGGTCACCCCGGGCAGCGGGAAGAGCACCTTGACGTAGGCGTCGGTGTAGCCGTTGTCGGTGAAGTTCCGGTGGCCCTCGCCGCCGGCGACGATCCGGATGAGGTGCGGGCCGACCTGTTCGGTGCTGCGTACCTCGAGTTCGATCAGCTTGCGGGGCTTGCGTGCCGGGCTGTCCGCCATGGGGGTTCTCCTCGCCTGCACTGTGCGACTCGGCGTGTGTTTGTTAGGTAACCCTAACCTGACGTGCGCGCCGTCGGTCGCCCGGGGCCGGAAAGGTTCGCGGCGGGGCTTGAAGACACGCGCTATCGCCACGGGGTGAGTTCGGCGCGCTTGGGGGCGCGGCCGTCGCCGGAGGAGCGACCGGTGGCGCGGCGGGCCAGCCAGGGGCCGAGGTGGGTACGGGCCCAGCGGGCGTCGGCGCGCCTGCGGTCGCCCCACGTGCGCGGCGCGGCGGCGGGCAGCGGCGCGCGCCAGTCGTCGTCGCCGGGCAGGCCGAGCGCCTGCGCGGTGGCCTCGGCGACCCGGCGGTGCCCCTCGGTGGACAGGTGCAGCCGGTCGTCCGCCCACATCCGGGGATCGTCGAAGACGCGCGCGGTGAACAGGTCGACCACGGTGGCGTCGTGGCGGGCGCCGACGGTGTCCACGAACTCCACCAGGCGTTCGATCCGGGGCATCAGCCGGGCGGAGGAGCGCAGTCGGCGGGTGGGGTCGGTGCTGCGGAACAGCACCAGGTGTCCACCGCCGGCGGCGAGCTTGGCCGCGGCCTGCTCGAACACCGCGCAGACCGCGCCGACGTCGCAGCGCGGGCGCAGCACGTCGTTGAGGCCGCCGGCGAGGCTGATCAGCGCGCCGTCGAGCGCGACGGCGGTGTCGACCTGCTCGTCCGCGATCTGCCGGATCAGCTTTCCGCGCACGGCCAGGTTGGCGTAGCGCAGCGTCGGCGTGTCGACGGCGAGCCGGTCGGCGAGGAGGTCGGCCCAGCCGCGGTAGTTGCCGTGGGCGTCCGGGTCGGACATGCCCTCGGTGAAGGAGTCGCCTACCGCGACGAAGGTTTCGAAGGTGGGGTGTGTGTTGAGCATCGCCTGACGAGCCTAGTGCGGGTTGCGGTTGCGCTTTGGTCGGGTTGGGTTGGTGTACCCGCCCGCTTCGCCCGTTGCGTTGCGTCCATGCGCTGGGGTTTCGATGCGTCGGGCCGGGCCCGGTCAGGCCTGTCGGCCTTGGGGCCTTTCTGGGCGGCGTTGGGCCACTCCGAAGAAGTAGTCGCCGAGGAGGGATTTGCTGCCGATGACGTCGAGGCCGTGTCGGGGGAGCTCGGTGAGGAAGTCGTGGGCGTCGAAGCGGTCCTCGGTGGGGTGGTCGAACAGGCGGGCCAGGGTGGGGCGGGCCAGTGCGCGGGCGGTCATCTCGGAGAAGTAGAACCGGCCGCCCGGGCGCAGCACCCGGCCCACCTCGGCCAGGCAGGCGCGCCAGTCCGGGATGTGGTGCACGATCGCGAAGTCGAAGACCGCGTCGTAGCTCGCGTCCGCCGCGTCGACCGCGGTGCGCAGGTCGGTGGCCGAACCCTGGACGATGGCGACCCGGCTGTTGCCGTGCCAGCGCCGCCGGGCCCGGGCGAGCGAGTCGGGGTCGACGTCGATGCCGTCTACCCGCGCGGCGCCGAAGCGGTTCAGGATCAGCTCGATGCCCCGGCCGGTGCCGCAGCCGATCTCCAGCGCGTGTGCGCCCGGGTCGAGCCGGCCGCCCAGGCGCAGCAGCAGGGGTGTCTCGTACCAGATCTGCGGGCCCCGGCGCAGTGGACTGGCCACGACCATCTTCTCGACCGTGTTCATCCGCATGGCGGTTCCCCCTGGTTCGCAGAGCACCGGTTCGCGCCTCCGCCCGGTTGCCGAGTGTGACCGACGCCCCACGATGGGCCATCGCGTGATATGCGTCAAGGACCGGGACGGGCGGTACCGGTGTGCTCTCCGTATCGGTGGACCGGAGGCGTTAGCCTTCGGAGGCGGGTCGGTGGTGCGTGCGCGCCGAGTTCGATGGATGGGTGTCGGTCCGGTCGAGGGTCGGCCGTGGCCGTGATCCGAAGGTGGTGCGATGAGCCAGACCGCGATGACACGAACGCCGACGGTGTTGCTGGTGGAGGACGATCCGGGCGACGCGTTGATGATCGAGGAGGCGTTGCTGGACCGGGAACGAGGGCACACCCTGTGTCGGGTCGCGGACGGTATGGAGGCGCTGGAGTGGCTGCGTACGCATGAGCGGCCGGATCTGGTGATCCTGGATCTGAACATGCCGCGGATGGACGGTCGTGAGGTGTTGTCGGCGATGAAGGCCGACGAGCGGTGGCGGACGATCCCGGTGGTGGTGCTGTCCACCTCGGCCGCGCCGGACGATGTGCGGCGCAGCTACGACCTGCACGCGAACGCGTTCGTGACCAAGCCGGTCGAGCTGGAGTCGTTCCTGGAGGCGGTGCGCGGGATCGACGAGTTCTTCCTGAGCCTGGTGACGCTGCCGCGCGGGTGAGCGCGGGCGCGCCCGCCGTGCCGGCGCGGCGCGCTCACCCGCTCGCGGGAATGACGCAGGCGATGCCGTCCAGGAGGCGGTCCAGCCCGAAGGTGAACAACGTTTCGAGGCTCAGTTCCAGGTCGGGGTCGGTCAACGCGGCGGAGTACATTGGGAAGTCGCCGCCGGCCAGGATCAGGTCCAGGGTCTCGTCCTGGGCCTGCATCCATTCCTCGCTGGACACGCCCGTGGCGCGTTCGGCCTCGGATTCGCCGGCGAGATTGATCGCGGTGCCGCGTACGTAGTTGAGCATCGTCACCGCGATGTGGATCATCACGCCCGTCGGCAGCCCCTCGAACTCGGCCATCGCCCACTCCACATGCCGCATGCCGCGCACCGTCGGCAGCGGGCGGGTCATCGACATGACCTGGGCCAGCCACGGGTGGCGGCGGTACATCGCCCACTGCATCCGGCACGAGGTCTCCAGGCGGGCCCGCCAGCCGATGCTTTCCCCGGCGGGGAGCGGCGCCCCGGCGAACACGGTGTCGGCCATCGCGGTGAGCAGGTCCTCCTTGCCGGGCACGTGCCGGTACAGGCTCATCGGAGCCACCCCCACCTCGGCGGCGATCTGCCGCATCGACACCGCCGCCAGGCCGCGTTCGTCGGCGATGGCGATCGCGGCCGCGACCACCCGCTCCCGGGTGAGTTCGGCGTCGGTGCGCGGCGGGTGTGTGGGCGGGACGGCGATCGCCCGGACCCGGGCGCGCGGCGCATCGGGGTGGTCGGCGACCACGGTGCCGACCCCGCGCACCGCCCGGACCAGTCCCGCCTCGCGCAGCACGGTCAGCGCCTTGGTGGCGGTGGCCATGGCCACACCCCACTCCGCGGTGATCGCCCGGGTGGAGGGCACCCGATCGCCGGGACGCAGCTCGCCCGTCTCGATCCGCCGCCGCAGCTCGTCGGCGATCCGGATCGAGGGCGTGACGTCGCGGGGCATCGGGGCCTCCCGGGCTGTCGGTACTCCCTGTCCTGGTCAGTGCACTATAGGGCACCCTTGCCGCCGGATTGGTGCACTAGTTTCGGTGCACTACTTGATGAAGCCTTTATTTCCACTGAATATCCGGCTGTTGTCGTGCTGCGTACGGTGTGTTTACTCTGTACGCGGCGGAGCGTACGCCGTACGGATGCAGTGCGGCGCGACAGTGCGAACAAGTGCGAACAATGGGGGAGATCCAGTGGCGATCGACGAGACGACCAAAGAGCCGGGGGCGGCGCCGTCGGCGGGGCGGCGGGAGTGGGTCGGGCTGGCCGTCCTGCTGGTGCCGCTGCTGCTGGTGAGCATGGACGTGTCGGTGCTCTACTTCGCGGTGCCGTTCATCGGCCGGGCGCTGGAGCCCACCGGCACGCAGCAGTTGTGGATCCTGGACATGTACGGGTTCGTGCTCTCCGGCCTGCTGATCGTGATGGGCGCGCTCGGCGACCGGATCGGTCGGCGGCGGCTGCTCCTGGTGGGAGCGGGGCTGTTCGCCGGGGCGTCGCTGCTCGCGGCGTACGCGCACGACGCGCAGACGCTGATCGCCGCACGGGCCCTGCTCGGGGTGGGCGGGGCGGCGCTGATGCCGTCCACGCTGGCGCTGATCCGCACCATGTTCGTGGACCCCAAACAGCGCGGGACGGCGATCGCGATCTGGACCGCGGTGATGACCGGCGGCATCTCCCTCGGGCCGATCCTGTCCGGTGTGCTCGTCGAGCACTTCTGGTGGGGTTCGATCTTCCTGATCAACGTGCCTGCGATGGCGATCCTGCTGATCCTGGTCCCGGTCTTCGTCCCGCGTCATCGCGGCGTCGCACACGGGTCGTTCGACCTGATCGGCGCGGTCCTCTCGCTCGGCACGCTGCTGCCGGTGGTGTACGGGATCAAGGAGATCGCCCGGTCCGGGGCACAGACGTTGCCGATCGCGAGCATCGGTTTCGGGCTGATCGTCGGCGCGCTCTTCGTACGGCGCCAACTCACCGCCGAGCATCCGCTGTTGGACCTGGAACTGTTGCGGATGCGGGCGTTCGGCGGGGCGGTGTTCGCCAATGTGATGTCGATGTTCGCGATCGTCGGATTCGCCATCTTCACCACGCAGTACCTCCAGTCGGTGCTCGGGATGAGCCCGCTGCGCGCCGCGCTGTGGAGCCTGGTGCCGTCGCTGGCGGTCGCGGTGGCCACGCCCGTGGCCACCGTGCTGGCCCGGCGGATCGATCGGGCCTGGGTGATGAGCGGCGGTTTCACGGTGGCCATCGGCGGGTTCGCGGTGCTGGCGACCGCTCGACCCGACTCCTCGCTCGCACTGCTGCTCGGCGGTGCGGCGGTGTACGCGGCCGGCGTGGTCGCGGTGATGACGCAGGTGACCGAGATGGCGATGGGCGTCGCGCCGGCTGATCGGGCCGCCTCCGCCTCCGCCGTGTTGGAGTCGGGCAGCGAACTCGGCGGCGCGCTCGGCATGGCGCTGCTCGGCACGATCGGCGACGCGGTCTACCACCGGGCGATGGCCGACACCGGTCCCGCCGGCCCGGCGCGGGAGACCCTGGGTGGGGCGCAGGCGACCGCCGCCCGGTTGTCGGGGGACGCGGGGCGGACCCTGCTGGACACGGCCCGGGACGCGTTCTGCGACGGGATGAACGCCGCGGCGATCGGCGCGGCGGTGGTCATGGTGATCGGGGCCGGCTACTGCGCGCGGTTCCTGCGCGGGGTGCCGGTGGCCGACGCCGGGGCGGGGGAGGCGACTTCGGCGCTCGCCGACGCGCCCGCGGTCGACGTGCCGGTCGACGCCCGCTGACCCCGGCGCTCGGTCGTCGGCTCAGCGGCGCGGGCAGGCGCGCGCGGTGTGGATCGTGGTCGCGGCGAGGTAGAAGGCGTCCGGGCGCCACAGGATGCCGGTGTCCGTGTCGGGATCGAGCAGGGCGTCGAGGGTGGCCAGGTCCTCCGCGTCCAGGCGGTCGGCCAACAAGGCGCGGCGGTGCGTGAGTTCGGCGTGCAGGTGCTCGCGCGGCAGGGCGTCCAGCGGTGAGGGCAGGTCGATCAGGAACGAGTGGGTGCCGGTCGGGACCAGGCCCGCGCGGGCGAGCATGGCCGGCCGGTCCTCGACCGCCGCCCGGGCGCCGGGCAGGCTCGCCCGCAGCTCGGCGAACCAGTCCTCGTATGCGGCGTCGAGCCGGGCCTGGAGGCCGGGGCGGCCGATGCCGATGTCGCGGGGCAGGAAGCGGGTGCACAGGCCGCGCTCGGCGATCGCGATCATCCCGCCGGGACGAAGGACCCGGGCCAGGGCGTCCAGCGCGGCCTGCTGGTCGCCGAGGTGGTGGACCACGTCGCCCGCCCAGATCAGGTCGGCGCTGCCCAGGGTGTCCAGGTCGGCGGGCAGCTCGACGTGGTGGGTGTGTACCCGGTGGCCCAGGCCCTCCCGGTGTGCGCGGGCGCCGGCGCGGGCCAGCAGGGCGGGGTTCGGCGCGACGGCGATCACGTCGGCGTTGGGGAAGTAGCGGGCCAGCAGGCAGGACGCGACCCCGGGGCCGCCGCCCAGATCGAGGATCCGGTCCACCCGGGTCAGCGTGCGGTCGCCGTACAGCGCCAGATCGCGCAGCCGTGCGGCGGCCTCCTCCAGGAAGGGGGCGTGCAGCTCGGCCTCACGTTCGAGGAGCGGGCCCGCGTCCGGCCCCGGGGGGTCGGTGCGGGGGTCGGTGGTCATCAGGTGCGTCTCCCGAGTTCTGGGCTACCGTCGCCGCGGTTGGCCGGGTCCGTCGTCTGCCGTGTCCTGCGTGTGAGGGACACAACGTCGGCGAAGGGCCGCGGTAATCCACGATCGGCGAGCGTTCCCGGCGGCGCGCCGGATCGGTGACCCGCGCCGCGTGCGCCGGCGGGCCGGGGCCGGGTGACCGGCCGCCCGGCGGCGCGGCGTTAGGGTCGGGGCATGAGCGAGGAGATCGTCTACAAGCTGGTCGGCGCCGACGAGTGGGCCGAGGCGGTGCGGGCCGGCCGGTTCGCGGGGTCCGGGATCGACCTGGTGGACGGCTACGTGCACCTGTCCACGGGCGCGCAGGTGGCCGAGACCGCCCGGCGGCACTTCGCCGGCCGCGACGATCTGGTCCTGGTGGCACTGGACCCGGCCGTCCTGGGTGCGGCGCTGCGCTGGGAACCCTCGCGCGGCGGCGCGCTGTTCCCGCACGTGTACGGCGTGGTGGACCCGGCCGCGGCGCTCTGGAGCGCTCCCCTGGACCTGCCGGCGACCCCCGACGGCGACCACGTGGCCGAGGGGGTCCTCGCGGCACTGGCCGGCCACGGGCACTGACCGCCGGACGGCCTGTGCCGGGAGGCGCGGAGGCCGCGGGGCTCGGTTGCCGTCATCGGGTCGGCGTGCGCAGCAGGTTGCCGGAGGTCGTGTCGTCGACGAAGGTGCGGATTCCCGGGCCGGTGAGTTCGCGGGGGGCGAAGTTGTCGAAGTAGGCCAGCGGTACGTGGACGCACAGCAGTGCCGCGGCCACCAGTGTCCGGTGGCGTGAGCGCACCCGGGACGGCGCCGCATCGGGCCGCTCCCGCCCCAGCCACCACCACGCCACCACGGCCGTGTTGGCCAGGAGCAGGAACGCCCAGCGGTGGGTGTCCCATCCGGCGAACGCGGCCACCAGCGGTGCGCCGGCCGCCGCGATCGCCAGCAGTCGGCGCGGCCCCACCACGGTGCCCCCGGCGAACGCCAGGGCCAGCGCCGCGGTGAGAATCACCGCGAGCGGGACCAGGAACCACAACACCTCGAACGGCTCGTACATCCGCAGGCTCTGCGCCTGCGTCCGGCCGAAGATCTCGAACACGTCGGCCCGGGCCGGGAATCCGCCCTCGCGCAGCCGAGCCTGCAAACCGGGCGCCGCCCCGTCCGCGGCCGGCGAGACGAACAGCACCGTGCCGCCGACGAGCACCGCGGGCAGCAGTACGGCCGCCGCCCTGCGGATCGGCAGCCGGTCCACCACCAGCAGGGTGAACAGCGGGATCACGGTCAGCATCGCGATCTCGTGCACGCACACCGCGACCGCCATCACCAGCGCGGCGGCGATCACGCGACCCCGGACGAGCAGCCACCACGCGCCGAACAGGGCCAGGAACAGCAGCTGTTCGAAGTAGCCGACCTCGTGGAAGAGGTAGCCGCCGGTGGGCAGCACCAGCCACCCGGCCACCAGGGCCCGCCGGGCCGGCAGCCGGGTGCGCGCCGCCGCGACCACGACGACCGCGAGCAGCGCGGCCAGGATCACAAACGACGTGCCGGCGAACAGCGCGTACGGGTAGTCCGTCGCCTCCGCGACCGGATGCAGCACCGTGCCGACCACGAACCGCCGGTGGAAGCCGTCCTGGAGCGAGATCGACTGCAATGTCGCGGTCCACGCGCTCGGTGCCCGGATCCCGGTGTACGCGGCCAGCGCGACGCACGCCACGAGGAGCGGCACCCGGCGCGCGGGCGCGGACAGGCGCGGTCGGCGGGGCGCGGTCGGCGTGGGGATGCCCGTGGGCATCGCTCGCACGACCGGATGAACAACCGGTTCGTAGCTCGTTTCGGGCATGGCTGACCTCACCGTCGGCGCCCCGACGGAGGAGGAGCGCGAAGGAAATCGGGGCGAACGAGGGCTCGGGGCCGGAGGGACCGGCGGGTTGGCTCGGCGCGCGGGTGCGGCGGCCGAACCCACTGGTGACTAGACGCGTCGAGCGGGAGGCGATCTAACGGGTGAGCCCCCGGGATTTCCTGTGGTGCCGATCACAGGGACCGGTCGGCCGCGCCCCCCGCGGAGCGCGCGGCCGACCGGTGGTCAGGGGGTGGCGGCGGGGATCGGCGGGTTCGTCGGCCGGCCCGGAACGCGGTCCAGGGTGATGCCGAAGTGCTCGCGGTAGGCGGCCAGGAGGGCGGCGTCGTCGACGAGTGGCTCCTCGTGGCGGTCGGTGCCGGTGGTCCGGATCAGGGTGCGGTCGGAGATGGTGATCCGTCCGTCCGGGAGCGCGAGCGAGCACACCGGGGCGCGGGTGAAGCGCGACGTCGGCGCGGTCTGGTGCCACCAGCACCCGGTGACGAAGTCGCCCGACACGCGCGGGCGGGGCTCCAGGCGGTACGCGGGCTTGCCGTCGTGCAGGATGTCGACCTCGCCGTACTCGCCGTCGACGATCCGGAACACCCCACCCGGGTCCACCTGGTCCGTCCGCAGGTCCAGCCGTATCGGGTGGTGGGTGAAGCGCCCGAAACCGACGTCGACCAGCCACGGATACTCCAGGTCGACGCGCAGCGCGAGGTGGTCGAACGGGATCCCCACCCGCCCCGAGTCGCCGTAGGTGTACGCGGACAACAGGGTGACGCGGTAGCCGAGTTCGCGCAGCAACACGGCGAACGCACCGCAGAGTTCGTAGCACAGGCCGCCACGCCGCCGATCCAGGATCTTCGCGAGCAGCGTGTCCTCGTCGAGCGAGAGCGGGCGACCCAGGTGGATGTCCAGGTTCTCGAACGGGACGGTCAGCAGGTGCCGCCACTGCAACTCGGCCAACGTCCGCGAATTCGGGGACGCCGGGCGAGGGACGCCGAGCAGGGCCAGGTAGCTGTCGATGCGGTTCGGGTTCACCGTGCCTCCGGGCTGTGTGCGGGGTACCGGCCGACTGCGGCCGAGCCTCAGCATGCCCGGCGGGGATCGGCCCCGCCGGCCCGGGTCGGCCTTCCCCCGCAGCGGCGCGAGCGGCCGTGCGGGGCACGGAAATTCGCACGACAGGCCCGGCCCCGCGGCGGCATCATGCGAGGGCCGCAGCCCGACTCCGGCACCCCCCATCCCTCGCCGAAAGGTCGCCGTGCAGGCCGCACACACGATCACCCCCGCAGCACTGCCCGACGTGCTGCTGCACACCGCGCTGGTGCGACCGGTCTTCGTGTGGGGCGCTCCCGGGATCGGGAAGTCGTCGCTCGTACGCGACTTCGCCGCCTCGATCGGCCTGGAGTGCGTGTCGCTCCTCGGCACTCAGCTCGCCCCCGAGGACCTGATCGGCGTGCCGCAGATCGTGGCCGGCCGCAGCCGGTTCTGCCCGTTCGAGCAGATCGCCCGGGACGAGCCGTACTGCCTGTTCCTGGACGAACTCAACGCCGCCTCCCCGGACGTACAGAAGGCGTTCTACTCGCTGATCCTGGACCGACGGATCGGCTCGTACACGCTGCCCGCCGGGTCGGTGGTGATCGGCGCGGGCAACCGGGCGAGCGACAACGCGCTGGCCCGACCGATGTCCTCGGCGCTGATCAACCGCCTGGTGCACGTACACCTGCGCGCCTCGGTCGACGACTGGCTCGGCTGGGCCGGCGTCAACGGCATCCACCCCTGGATCCTGGAGCACATCCGGGCCCGACCCGACCACCTGTGGAGCGCTCCGCCCAAGACCGAGGAGGCGTTCTCCACGCCGCGCGCGTGGCACATGCTCTCCGACGGGCTGTACTCCTTCGGCCCCGACGTCGGCGACGAACACGTGCGACTGCTCGCGCACGGCACGCTCACCCCCACCCACGCCGCCGCGTTCCTCGGCTTCCTCAAGACCGTGCGCAACGCCTACGGCCTGGACGCCATCCTCAAGGGCGACGCGCGTTGGCCGGCCGCGCCCGCCGACCGGGACCTGCTCTACTTCCTGGTCGAGAGCTTCCGCGCGCGACTGGCCAAGGACCTCCCGGCCGACCGCCGGCACGTCTCGCCCGCGCTGCGCGACTTCGCCTTCCGGGCCAAGAGGCTCCTGGCCGAACTCGCCGAGATCTCCCTGGAGATGGCCCAACTCGTGATCGCCGACGACCGGGAGGGCGCCGAGCCGCTGCCCGCGTGGTTCCTGCTCGAAGCCGCCCGCGACCTGCCGCGCCTGGTCGGCGCGCGGCGCTGAACGGGCCGCCGATGGCCGCCCGTCGGGCCGGTGGGAAGAAGCCGGCCGTCAACCACGCGGACAAGGTCGTGGCGGCGCGCGAAGCCGGCTGGTCGGCGACCGACGTGGCGCCGATCGCCTACCTCGCCCACCTGGTCCGGCACGACTACGACACCCTCGGCCCGGGCGCGCTCGGCCACATCGGCGAGCGCGGCACGCTGACCGTGGACCGGCACCGCTACGTGCCACCACTGCTGTGGGAACGGACCTACACCCATCTGCTGCTGCACCTGGCGCTCGGCCACCTCGACGGGCACACCCTCGCCGAGGCCGGCCTCGGCCATCCCGCCGCCGTGATCGACGACGCGTACAACACCGCGTGCTGCGTCGCGGTGCACCGCTTCGCCGACGGCCTGGGCATCGGCACCCCCCTGACGGAGTTGCCCCGGCTGCCCGACGGCGACGAACGCGAACTCACCCAACGCTGGCGCCTGGAGGGTGTGCCCGAGGCGCTGCGCCGGCTCGGGACCAACGGCACCTCGCCCTGTCTGCGCCGCGAACCACCGCCGACCCGCGACGCCCCGGCGCCGCGCGACTGGCCCACGGTGATGGCGCGCGGCCTGGTCGAGATGGTCGCCGCCTCGTTGGAATCCGCGATGGCCGAACCCGGCGAGCAGGTCGGCGTCGCGGGTCGGGCCCGCACCGAGGGCCCCTGGGACCGCGCGTTGTCCTGGTTCGTCTCCTCCTACCCGCTCCTGGGCGCCCTCGCCGCCGGCCTCACCGTGGTCGCCGACGCCGAACTGGCCCGCTCCTGGGGCATCTCGATTGCCGCAGTCAGTGCCGAGCACGGCGAGATCTACGTCAACCCGCACGTGCAACTCTCGGTGGAGGAATGGCAGTTCGTGCTCGCGCACGAGATGTTGCACGCCGCGCTGCGGCACGACCGGCGGCGCGAGCACCGCGACGCGCACCTGTTCAACGTGGCCTGCGACTACGTGATCAACGGGTGGCTGGTCGAGATGGGCGTGGGGGTGATGCCCGACGGGCTGCTCTACGACGCGCGACTGACGGGACTGTCCGCGGAATCCGTGTACGACACGCTGACCACCGACCTGCGCCGGGCCCGCAAACTGCGCACCCCCGGCTCCCGCGAGCACGGCGACATGCTGGGCGAATGGCTCTCCGAACCGGCCGCGGCGACGCGACGGTCCAGTCGGCGCGGCACCCCCGGACCGCTGCCCGCGCGGCCCGGGCCCCGGGTCTCCTCGGTCGACCTGGACGCGTTCTATCGCCGAGCGCTGACCGCCGGTCTCGCCTACCACGACGTCGGGCGCGGCCTGTTGCCCGCCGGGCTGGTCGAGGAGATCCGCACGCTGGAACAGCCGCCGCCGGCCTGGGACGTGCGGCTGGCCCGCTGGTTCGACGAACACGTACGCCGGCCCGAGACCGTGCGCACCTACGCCCGGGCGGGCCGCCGCCAGGCCGCCACCCCCGACATCCCCCGGCCCGGCCGGGTACGGCCGGAGGACGTCGACCGGCTGTGTACGTTCGGCGTGGTCCTGGACACCTCCGGATCGATGGACACCACCCTGCTCGGCAAGGCCCTGGGCGCGATCGCCTCCTACGCGAGCGCCCGGGATGTACCGGCCGCGCGGGTCGTGTACTGCGACGCCGCCGCCTACGACGCCGGCTACCTGCCGGTCGAGGACATCGCGCAGCGGGCCAAGGTGCGCGGGCGCGGCGGCACGGTCCTACAGCCGGGGATCCGACTCCTGGAGGGCGCCGCCGACTTCCCGCCCGACGGGCCGATCCTGGTGATCACCGACGGGGACTGCGACGTGTTGCGGATCCGGCGCGAACACGCCTTCCTTGTCCCGGCCGGCGCCCGGCTTCCGTTCTCCCCGCGCGGGCCGGTGTTCCGGGTCGGCTGAGGGGCCGCCGACCTGGGCGACTACTGCGATCCCGGTAGGCCGTCGTGCGGATTCGGTAGGTCGTGGTGTCCGTAGCGGCATGACGACGGGAGGGGTCGTCCCGAACGACGCTCGAAGGGTCATCGCTCGTGGATAGGGAGACCCTGACGTGGCGACTTTTCTGTATCGGCTCGGCCTCGCGGCCTTTCGGCGGCGCGGTCGGGTGCTCTTGGTGTGGCTGGGGGTGCTGGTCGTGGTCGCGGTGGGCGCCGCGCAGGCGTCGGGGCCCTCGGACGAGGAGTTCTCGATGCCGGGGATCGAGTCGCAAAAGGCGTTCGATCTGATGGAGCAGCGTTTTCCCGGAACCGCCGCGGACGGTGCCACCGCCCGGATCGTCTTCGTCGCCCCGGGCGGACGCACGGTGGCCGAGGGCGACTTGCGCAAGGCCGTCGAACAGGCGGTGACGGTGCTGGGCGAAGGCCCGCAGGTGGCCGGTGTCGCGGACCCGTTCGCATCGAAGGCGGTGAGCAGGGACGGTACGACCGCGTATGCGACCGTCACCTACAAGGTGGAGTCCAACGACGTCACCGACGCCGCCCGTACGGCGGTGAACAAGGCGGCGGACCGGGCGCGTTCGGCGGGTCTGACGGTGGAGACCGGCGGATCGGCGATGGACGCCGGCGGCGGCCCCGGCGGGAGCGCGGAGCTGGTCGGTCTCTCGGCGGCGGCGATCGTACTGCTGTTCACCTTCGGGTCGTTGGCCGCCGCGGGCCTGCCGCTGCTGACCGCGATCGTGGGGGTCGCCGTGAGCCTGTTCGCGATCCTGCTCCTCGCCGGCCCGTTGGGCCTGTCCTCGGACACGCTCACCCTCGGGATGATGCTGGGCCTGGCGGTGGGCATCGACTACGCGCTGTTCGTGGTCTCCCGTTATCGGGAGGAGCGCGGGCGCGGGCGGGCGCCGCACGAGGCGGCCGGGGTGGCGGTGGGTACGGCCGGATCGGCGGTCGTGTTCGCCGGGGTCACCGTGATCATCGCGCTGGCCGGCCTGTCGGTGGTCGGGATTCCGACGCTGACGAAGATGGGCCTGGCCGCCGCCGGAGCCGTCGCGGTCGCCGTGCTGGTCGCGTTGACCGTCGTGCCCGCGCTGCTCGGCTTCTGGCCGAACGCGGTGCTCGCCCGCCGGGTACGCAAGGGCCGCGCGCGCGGCGGCCCGGCCGCCGGGCGGGACAACCTCGGCACCCGCTGGGCGCGTTTCGTGTTGCGCCGTCCCGTGGCGGTACTGGTGCTGGGTGTGGTGGGCCTGATCGCGCTCGCCGTGCCGACGACGTCGCTGCGCCTCGGCATGCCGGGCGACGAGGCCAAGTCCACCGCCACCACCGAGCGGCGTGCCTACGACGCGCTCGCCGAGGGCTTCGGCCCGGGCTTCAACGGCCCGCTGACCATCGTCGTGGACGCGAAGGGAGCGCCCGACCCGCAGGCCGCGGTGCGCGCCGTCGGCGACCGGATCGCCCGTACCGATGGCATCGTGTCGGTCGCGCCGGCCCGCTTCAACGAGGCCGGCGACACGGCGGTCTTCCGGGCCACCCCGTCGACCAGCCCCACGGACGAGAAGACCAGGGACCTGGTGGAGAGGATCCGCCGCGATCGGCCCGCCGTGGAGCGGCAGGCATCGGCGACGTTCGAGGTCACCGGTACGACCGCGCTGAACATCGACGTCGCGGCCAAGGTGCAGTCCGCGCTGGTGCCGTACCTCGCGGTGGTGGGCGGCCTGGCGGTGGTCCTGCTGCTCGTGGTCTTCCGGTCCGTGCCGGTGCCGGTCAAGGCGGCCCTGGGCTTCGTGTTGTCGGTGTTGGCGGCGCTGGGTGTACTGGTGCTGGTCTTCCAGGAGGGGCATGCCGCGGACCTGTTCGGCGTGGAGCAGACCGGGCCGATCATGAGCCTGATGCCGATCTTCATGATGGGCATCGTCTTCGGACTGGCCATGGACTACGAGGTGTTCCTGGTCTCGCGGATGCGGGAGGCGTACACCCACGGGGAGGACGCCCGTCAAGCCGTCGTGTCCGGGTTCCGGCACAGCTCCCGGGTGGTGACCGCCGCCGCGCTGATCATGGTCGCGGTCTTCTCCGGGTTCATCGGGGAGGACGGGTCGCTGATCAAGATGCTCGGGTTCGGCCTGGCCGCCGCGGTGCTCTTCGACGCCTTCGTGGTCCGGATGGCCATCGTGCCCGCGGTGTTGGCCCTGCTCGGCGACCGGGCCTGGTGGTTGCCGACGTGGCTGGGTCGGGTCCTGCCCCGCGTCGACGTGGAGGGCGCGGCGCTCGGCCACGCGCGCTCGCACGACCCGCGCCCGGATCCGGACGGGCCGGTCCGGGCACAGGTGTGACGACGCCCGCGGATTCCGCCCGAGCACGCCCTCTCGGGCGGTCCGCGGGCCCCGCCCGCGCCGTCATCGGCGACCATGGACCTCGGCACGCCCCCTCACGGAGAGCACGATGACCGGCAACCTCGAACGGTACGCGGAGCGTCACGCCCGGGTCGTGGACGTGCTGACGGCGGTGGCGTCCTGCGTGTGCACGGTCTTCGGGGCCCGGATCGGCACATCCGAGTCCGCGCCGCCGCATGCCCTGTGGCCCGCCTGGATCCTGGTCCTGTCCGGGATCGCCGTGGCGGGCTCCCGGAGCCGGCCGCGGGCCGCCCTCGTGGTCACCGCCGCCGCGGCCGCCGTGCTGACCGCGCTGGGCTACCTGCCCAGCCCCCTGCTGCTGGCCCCCGTGATGACCGCCCTGTACTGGCTCGCCGCGCTCACCGATGCGCGGACCGTCGGCGGCTACGGCTCGGCGACCATGACCGTGCTCCTGGCCACCTCGCTGGCCGGCGCGCCGATCGGCGACGACTTCACCCTGCGGACCGTGGGCACGGTCCTGTGGCTGCTGCTGCCGGTGTCCCTGGGCAGTTGGAGCCGGTTGCGGCGCGCCTACGTCGAGTCGGCGCAGGCCCGCGCCGCGCATGCCGAACGCACCCGCGAGGAGGAGGCCCGGCTTCGCGTCGCCGAGGAACGGATGCGCATCGCCCGCGAA
Organism: Embleya australiensis; assembly: GCF_051903075.1. Classification (NCBI taxonomy): domain Bacteria; kingdom Bacillati; phylum Actinomycetota; class Actinomycetes; order Kitasatosporales; family Streptomycetaceae; genus Embleya; species Embleya australiensis. The sequence goes on along the minus strand of NZ_CP182422.1, from coordinate 467,718 downwards.
CTCCACGACGCCGTCGCCCACCACATGGCCGTCGCGCACGCCCAGGCCGGCACCGCCGCCCACCTCGCCGACACGCACCCGGAGCAGACCCGGCGGATCCTGACCGACCTGGTCGGCACCACCACCGCCGCGCTCCTGGAACTGCGCGCCACGGTGGGCGTATTGCGCCGAACCGCCGATCCGGACGCCGATCCGCTGGAGCCCGCCCCGGGCCTGGACCGCCTCCCGACGCTGGTCGCGGCCTGCGCTTCGGCCGGTCTGACGGTCACCGTCGACACCGAAGGACAGGCCCGACCGTTGTCCCCGGGCGTGGACCTGACCGCCTACCGGATCATCCAGGAGGCCCTGACCAATGCCACGAAACACGCGTCGGACCACGCGGCCCGGGTCCGGCTCCGCTACGACGACGCGCGCCTGTTCATCACCGTCACCAACGACGGCACGACCGACGGCGGGCCCGTGCCGCCGGTGCCCGGCGGCGGATACGGACTGATGGGCATGCGCGAACGCGCCCACTCCGTCGGCGGCGACCTGCGCGCTGGCCCCCGACCCGAGGGAGGCTTCGAGGTCGCGGCCGCCCTCCCGTTCCAGCCCCGCACCCCGGCGGACGCCCCGGCCGGACGACGACACGAGGAAACCCGTTGACCATCCGTGTCCTGCTCGCCGACGACCAGGCCCTGCTGCGCGGCACCTTCCGGCTCCTGATCGACTCCTGCGCCGACATGGAGGTGGTCGGCGAGGCCGCCGACGGCGGGCAGGCGGTGGCGGCGGCCCGCGCCCACCGGCCCGACGTCGTCCTGATGGACATCCGCATGCCCGGCACCGACGGCCTCGCCGCCACCGCCGCGATCTGCGAGGACCCCGATCTCGCCGGCACGCGCGTGCTGATCCTGACCATGTTCGAGACCGAGGAATACGTCGCGCAGGCGCTACGGGTCGGGGCCAGCGGTTTCCTCGGCAAATACGTCACCACGGACGCGCTCCTCGACGGCATCCGAACCGTCGCCGGGGGCGAGGCGCTGCTGTCCCCGGGCGCCACGCGGGCGCTGATCACCCGCTTCCTCACCACCCCCGCCTCCGGACCGCCCCTGGCCCCGGCCGAACGCCTCGCCGACCTGACACCCCGCGAACAGGAGGTCACCGTCCTGGCGGCGCACGGCAAGTCCAACGACCGGATCGCCGCGGAGCTGGTGCTGAGCGTGTTGACCGTCCGCACCCACATCCAACGCGCCATGACCAAACTCGGCGCGCGCGACCGCGCCCAACTCGTCGTCATCGCCTACCAGAGCGGCCTGGTACGCCCCGAACCCCCCGGCCTGTGAGGACGGTGGCGTCGTGTCCCCGATGCGCATCGGTACGCCCGCGGGCCCTGCCGGACGGCGGCGCACACCACGCCCACGGATGTGCCCCTCGTGGGCGTGGGCGGACGCGGGAGGCTAGGTTGGAGCGCATGCGTGTGGCGTTGATCGATTCCGGGACGGGGTTGCTGCCGACAGCCGGGTGGTTGCGGCGGTTGCGGCCCGATCTGGACCTGTTGATGTGCATGGACCCCGATCACATGCCCTGGGGCGACCGGAGCGAGGCGGTGATCACCGAACGGGTGCTGGCCGCCGGTGAACTGGCCGTCGCGCGCGGCGTCGACGGCATGGTGGTGCCGTGCAACACGGCCACCGTCACCGCGCTCGACACGCTGCGCGCCCGACACGAACCCGCCCTGCCGGTGGTGGGCACGGTGCCCGCGATCAAGCCGGCCGCCGCGGCCGGCGCGCCGTTCGCGGTCTGGGCCACCGCGGCGACCACCGCGAGCGCCTATCAGGCCCGGCTGATCGAGGAGTTCGCCGCCGGACACACCGTGGTCCGGATCGCCTGCCCGGGCCTGGCCGAGGCGATCGACCGGGCCGACGAGCCGGCCATCGAGGTGGCGCTCGCCGACGCGGCGCGCCGCACGCCCGCGCACTGCGCGGGCGTGGTCCTGGGCTGTACGCACTACCCGCTGGTCGCCGAGCGGATCGCCGCCGCGCTGCCCGCCGAGGTGGTGCTGTACGACAGCGCCGAGGCGGTCGCGCGGCAGACGTTGCGCCGGCTGGGCCTGAGCGAGGACGCCGGGGCGACGCCGGGTGGCATCGAGGTGCTGCTCAGCGGGCGCCCCGGCGCGCTCCCGCCGAACGCGCTGGCATACCCGCTCGGCCGGGCCCTCGCCGGTCGCCGCCCGCTGGAGGCGTCCACGGGGATCGGCGCCGGATCCGCCTGAGCCGGCCGCCGCTCAGGCGTTCCAGGAGCGGGTGCACAGCACCAGCGGGTAGCCGTCCGGGTCGGTGACGGTGACGCCGAACCTGTCCCAGTAGGGGTTGTGTGCGGCGGTGCGGGTGCCGCCCGTCGCGATCAGCCGGTCCACCAGCTCGGGGTCGATCGGGCCGCCCAGGTAGAGCACGAACAGGTCGTCGACGGTCGGTGTCGGCGGCAGCGGGTTTTCCGGGTCCCGGGTGAGTTCGAAGTGCCAGTGGCCCCCGGGCAGTCCGACCATCACCAGGTCGTGCTCGCCGGGGACCTGCTCGGTGGTGCGCCACAGGACGCTCAGGCCCAACCCCTCGACGTAGAACCGCTCGGCGGCGGCGAGGTCGAGGGAGGGGCGGGCGATACGGACGTGCGTGTCGATGTCGATCATGGCGGTGAGGCTAGCGGGCACCCGCCGGCCGGGAGCGGACGGGCGCCCGGCGGGACCGGCTCGAACCGCAGCGGACGGCCGATCGCGGCGCCGATCATGGCCACCTGGTCGGCCCGCGCGAGCACGTCCGGGCCGGTCAGTACGTAGCCGGCGCCGGCGTGGCCGTCCTCGGTCAGCACCCGGACCGCCACCGCGGCGATGTCCCCCGGGTGCACCATCGGATTGGCGGGCAGGTCGGGCCCGTGCACGACGCCCGTCTCGCGGATCTGCCCCGCCCAGCGGAGCGTGTTGCTCGCGATCGTCTCGGCGCGCAGGAAGGTCCACGCCGCACCGGACTCGGTGATCGTGCGCTCCGGATCGGCATGCAGCGCCCCGATCGGGTCGTCCCGCCCGGCGAGCGCGTCGGGCACCCGCGACGAGGAGAGGTAGACGACCCGGTCGGTGTGCTCGGTGACCGCCGCCGGCACCTCCGGCGCGCCCTCGGCGGTGAGGAAGGGCCAGACCGGGAACACCGATTCGACCCCGATCAGCGCCGCGGCGAGGCCGGCCGGATCGGCCGGATCGCCGGCGACCACCTCGACGCCGGGGGGCAGGTCGGCGGTTTCGGGACGCCGGACCAGCGCCCGTACCTCGGTTCCCGCGGCGAGCAGTTCGGCCACCACATGGCGGCCGACGTTGCCGGTCGCCCCCGTCACCAGAATCATCCATCGTCCCTTTCGTGCCGTCGGGCGGAGGGGGATGTGCCGCCCTCCGCCGTCGGACGCTCGCGCGAGCGACGCGGACGAGAGGTCGAGCCCGGGTGCGGCGCGGCTTATTCCAGGACCTTGGCCAAGAACGCGGACAGGTTGCCCTTCGTGCGCTCGATCTGCTCGGCCAAGGTCAGCGATTCCTCGAACCGGCCGCCGGGGGCCGGCTTCTTCAAGCCTCGGATGTAGAGCGAGCAGGCCAGGTCGGTGCACATGTACACGCCGACCGAGTTGCCGTCGCGGCCCGCTCGGCCGGTGCGGCGCGCGGTCATCAGCGAGACGCCGCTGCCCGGGTGTGTGGTCAGACACAACGAGCACATGCTGCGGTGCAGGTAGCCGCGCCGCTGGGCGGGGAAGCGCAGGGTGACGCCGACGAGGTCGCCTGCGTGCTCGGTCACCAGGTAGGTGCGATCCGGTGCGCCCGGATCGCCCCAGCCCAGGAAGTCCAGCTCGGCCCAGGGGCGTTCGGCCAGGTCACGGGGCATCGGCAGGCGTTGCGCCTCGCCCTTGGAACAGTTGACGAACGACGTGCGGATGTCCTGCTCGGTCAGTGGGTTCATGCGGCGGAAACTAACAGTGCCTGTGTACTCTAGGCAACAACCTAGAGGGACTAGGAAGTGGGAAAAACACCGGGGTGCGATGATCGGCGCCTCGACGGAGGGGGCGGGTTGGCGCGCAAGGGACTGACCGCGGAACGGGTGACCAGGGCAGCCGCGGATCTGGCCGACGAGGTCGGCTTCGAGAACATCACCCTGACCGCGCTGGCGCGCGGCTTCGGAGTGAAGGACGCGAGCCTGTACTCACATGTCCGCAACCTTCAGGAGTTGCGGGTGGGCATCGCCCTGCTGGCCGCCGCCGAACTGGCCGACCGCATCGCGGCGGCGGTGGCGGGCCGGGCGGGCCGGGACGCGCTGACGGCGTTCGCGCGGGCGTACCGCGACTTCGCGCTGGAGCACCCCGGTCGCTACGCGGCCACCCAGGCGCGGATCGATCCGGCCCTGCTCGCCTGCTCGGACGGCCACCGACGCAACGTCGACTACACCTACGCGATGTTGCGCGCCTACGGCCTGGAGGAACCGGATCTGACCGACGCGGGGCGGCTGTTGCGCAGCACGTTCCACGGTTTCGCGGTCCTGGAGGCCAACGGCGGGTTCGGCCACGTGCGCCCGCCGGGGGAGTCCTTCGAGCGGGCCGTGCAGGCGCTGCACGCCGCGCTGGAGCGGTGGCCCGACTGAGCGCTTGCCGCAGCGCCCGGCGCGCGGTTCGATCATGGTGCCCGGCGGCGGGTCGCCGGTCGGGCGGCACCGGGTTCGAGGGAGGCGTGTGGTGACGAAATACGTGGCGCTGTTGCGCGGGATCAACGTGGGCGGACACCGCAGGGTGCCGATGGCGGATCTGCGCCGAGTGCTGACCGAACTCGGCTTCACCGAGGTGCGCACGCTGCTGCAGAGCGGGAACGCGGTCTTCGCGGCCGCCGAGCGGCCGACCGATGAACTCGTGGCGACGATCGAGGCGGGACTGGCCGCCGAGTTCGGGTTCGCGGTGGACGTGATGGTGCGCAGCGACGCGGAGTGGCGGGCGGTGGTGGCGGCCAATCCGCTGGAGGTGCGCGATCCGGCGAAGCTCGCGGTGGCGTTCCTGCGCGCGCCGTTCGACCCGGCGGTGCTGGCCGGGGTCGATCCGGCCGACTACGCGCCGGAGGAGTTCAGCGCCGGCGAGCGCGAGTTGTACATGTACTTCCCGGACGGCCTCGGCAAGGCGCGGCTGACCCCGATCCTGTCCCGCCGGCTCGGCGACGGGGCGACCGTGCGCAACTGGAACACGGTGATCAAACTGCTCGCGCTGCTGGAACCGGCGACCTGAGCCGCCCGCCCCCGGTGTCGGGGCAGCCGGAAAACGCGGTGTCGTCCGAAAGGCGCGGAGGAGCCCGAAAGCATTGCACAATTGCTTGTGCACAGATTAATGTGCACACATGGGAGAGACGCCGGAACCCCGCGAGGTCACCGAACTCGAAGCGCTGAAGGCACTCGCCCATCCCCGGCGGCAACGGATCATGCGGCATCTGGAGGCGGACGGTCCGGCCACCTCCGCGACGCTGGCCCGCTCGCTGGACCTGAACACCGGCGCGACCAGCTACCACCTCCGGGAACTGGCCCGACACGGCTTCGTGGAGGACTTCGACGACCCCGACGCGCACGGCCGGGAGCGGTGGTGGCGCGCCGTGCGTCGGGACCTGCGGTTCCCGCCGCGCAGCGAGCAGAGCGCCGAGGTCCGCCCGGTGGTCGACGAGATGACCCGCCTGGTCTTCGCGGCCGACCTCCAGGACTTCCTCGACGCGAGCACCGCACCCGAGGCCGGGGAGGAGATGGACATGCCGTATTCGCGCGGCACCATCCATGTCACCCAGGCCGAACTGGGCGAGTTCTTCGAGGAGTACATCGCCCTCCTGAACCGATACAAGCGCACCGGCCCGCTGCCCGACGGCGCACGGGCGGTGCAGACCCGGTTCTTCACGTACCGCTCCCCGGCGACCGGGGCGGGGACGAACCTGCCCGGGACTGACGCGCCCGGGACCGGCGAGCCCGAGACGGCGCGCACCACCACGACCCCCGACACCCGAGACAAGGGCGACGCCGCACCATGAGTTCCCACGACCAGATACCCGAAGCCGTGTCCCTGATCGGAGTCGGACGCGTGCACGGCAAGGGCACCGCCGCCGTCACCGCGCTGAGCGACGTCACCGTCGGCATCCCCCGCGGTAGCTTCACCGCGGTCATGGGGCCCTCCGGCTCCGGGAAGAGCACGTTCCTGCAATGTGCGGCCGGTCTGGACCGGCCGACCAGCGGCACGGTGCGGCTCGGCGAGACCGACCTGACCGGGCTCAACGAGACCGGCCTGACCGAACTGCGCCGCGAGCGCGTCGGCTTCGTCTTCCAGGCGTTCAACCTGATGCCCTCGCTGACCGTGCTGGAGAACATCACGCTGCCGCTGCGCCTGGCCGGCCGCAAGGCGGACCGCGAGTGGCTCGCCGAGATCGTCCGGCGGGTGGGCCTGACCGGGCGTACCGTACACCGCCCGGCCGAGTTGTCCGGCGGCCAGCAGCAGCGCGTCGCGATCGCCCGCGCGCTGGTCACCCGGCCCGAGGTGGTCTTCGCCGACGAACCCACCGGCGCCCTGGACACGGTCACCGCGAAGGAGGTGCTGGTCCTGCTCCGCGACACGGTGGACACGATGGGGCAGACCGTGGTGATGGTCACCCACGACCCGGTCGCCGCCTCCTACGCCGACGACGTGCTGTTCCTCGCCGACGGCCGGATCACCGACCGGCTCGCCGGGGCGAGCGCCGAGCAGATCGCGGACCGGATGACCCACCTGGGCGCGTGGGCCGCCTGATGCTCTTCCTCGCCCTGCGTACGCTGCGCGCCCGAAAAGGCGGCTTCGTCGGCGCGTTCGTCGCGCTGATCTGCGCCGCCGCCCTGGTCACCGCGTGCGGCGCGCTGCTGGAGACCGGCCTGCGCGGCGACATCCGCGTCGAACGCTACGCCGCCACCGACACCGTGGTCACCGCCGACCAGAACCTGCACTGGACCAAGCACAAGAAGGGCAAGACCAAGGTCAAGTCCAAGCCGTTGACCGAGCACGCCTGGCTGGACGCCGCCGCCGTGGACCGGCTGCGCACGATCCCCGGCGTGGAGGTGGTGCCCGAACTGACCTTCTCCGCCCACGTGCTCACCGCCGGCGGCCGGGCCCTGGACACCGACGACAACGCGTGGGGGCACGCGTGGGAGTCGGCGCGGCTGACCCCCTTCGGGCTGCGTGCGGGACGGGCCCCGGCGGCGGCCGGCGAGATCGTGCTGGACGCGGACCTGGCCCGGCGGGCCCGGGTCGAGGTCGGCGGCACGGTCACCGTGCAGGCCGGATCGGCCCCCGGCGCCTACCGTGTGGTGGGCGTCGCGACGCCGCCCGGTCGGGATGCACTGGCCCGGCAGGCCACCGTGTTCTTCGGCGCCGACGACGCCAGGCGGCTGGCCGGACACCCCGGACAGGTCGCGGCGGTGGGCCTGTTCCCCGCCCCCGGCGCGGACCCGGGTACCGTGCGCAAGGCCGCGAAGACGGCCCTTGCGGGGACCGGCGCGCAGGTACGGACCGGCACCGATCGTGGCCCCGCGGAGTTCCCGGCGGCGGCCAAGGCCCGGGTCACCCTGATCAGCCTCGGCGGCGCGCTCGGCGGCACCTCGCTCCTGGTGGCCGTCCTGGTCGTGGTGGGCACGTTCGCGCTGTCCATCCAGCAGCGTCGGCGCGAGATCGCGCTGCTGCGCGCGATCGGGGCGACGCCCCGGCAGATCCGGCGCATGGTGGGTCGCGAGGCACTGGTGGTGGGCCTGCTCGCGGGCGCGCTCGGCGCGTTCGCCGGACTCGGCCTGGCTCGTTGGCTGCACGGGCGGTTCGTGGCGTTCGGCGCGATGCCGGACACGCTGGAATTGAGGCTCAGCCCCTTCCCGCTGATCGGCGCGGCACTGCTGACCCTGGTCGCGGCCTGGACCGCGGCGCGCGTGTCGGTCCGGCGCGCGGCGCGGGTGCGGCCCACCGAGGCCCTGGCCGACGCGGCGATCGAACGACCCCGGGTGGGCGTCGGGCGACTGATCGGCGGGCTGATCGCGGCGGCGGGCTACGCCGTGCTGTTGCTGGTGCTCACCGGGTTGGACACCGAGCCCAAGTCCACCCCCGTCACGTTCCTCACGGTGATCCTGGCCGCCGTCGCGATCGCGCTGCTCGGTCCGATCGTGGCCCGCGCGGCGACCGCCGTGTTCGGCGCGCTGGTCGGGCGCCTGTCGCCGGTGAGCGGCTTCCTGGCCGCGCGCAACGCCCGGGCCGCGGCCGAGCGGGTGGCCGCCGTGGTCACCCCGCTGAGCCTGGCGGTGGCGATGGCCTCGACCATCCTGTTCACCCAGACCACCGCGAGCCACGCCGCGCAGGAGCAGGCGAAGGCGGGCACGTTGGCGTCGTACACGCTGGCCGCCGGCCCCGGTGTACCCGGCCGGGCGGCCGAGGCGGCGCGCGCGGTGCCCGGGGTCGAGGTGGTCACCGAGGTGCTCCACACGCTCGTCCGGGCCGGCCAGGACAAGTTCGCCGCCCAGGGGGTCACGCCCCAGGGCTTGGAGCGCACGCTCGACCTGAAGACGAAGTCCGGCTCGTCGGCGGCGATGACCGACACCACGGTCGCGGTGAGCGACCTGGCCGCCAAGACCAAGGGGGTCGGGGTCGGCGACGACCTGAAGGTCACCATGGGCGACGGCGTGGTGGTCACGCTCAAGGTGGTCGCGGTCTACGAACGCGGCCTCGGCTTCGGCGACCTGACCCTGCCGTACGCGGTGACGGCGGCGCACGTCGACCGGCCGGCTGCCGCGGCGGTGCTGATCTCCGGGACACCCGCGTTGTCCCGGGAGCCGCTGCGGCGTGCGATGGCCGACTTCCCCGGGGTCCGGGTGCTCGACCGCGGCGAGGTCGAACAGGCCCGGCGGGACCAGGCCGGCACCCAGGCCCAGGTCAACTATGTCGCGATGGGGCTGATCATCGCGTTCACCGGGATCGCCGTGGTGAACACGCTGGTGATGGCCACCTCGGCCCGGCGGCGCGAATTCGCGCTGCTGCAACTGGTGGGCACCACGCGCCGACAGGTGATGCGGATGTTGCGCTGGGAGACCGGGGCGGTGGTGCTGCTCGCCGCCGGGCTGGGCTCGCTGGTCGCCTACGCGACGCTGACCGCGTACAGCATGGGCATGACCAAGAGCGCGTCGCCCTACGCGCCGCCGGCGACCTACGCGACCGTGGTGGTCGTGGCGGCGCTGTTGGCACTGGTGTCGACGGTGGTGCCGGCGCGGGTCGCCTTGCGCGCAAACCCGGCGGACACGATGGGGCTGCGCGACTGATCACCGCAGGAACGGGGGAACGCCGGCCGGGCCTTGGGTGGGCCCGGCCGGCCCGCCCCTCGATCCAGAGCGCGTCGGGGTCGGCGAGGTCGTGGTCGACTCGTACCGGTGCACGCCCCCGACCGCGCGTCAACAAGCTGGATGGATGTCGAATGGGGCTCTCGTGGCCGACGGGGGGCCGGACTTGCCTGCGGGCGAGGCGCGGCGGTTGGCTCGCGAGGATCGGGGTGGGGTTGAATGGCGGGTCTTGTCGGTCGGGTCGGGAGGCGGCGGCGTGGAGATTTGGCTCAATCCGGCGTGTTCGAAGTGTCGGGCCGCCGTGGATCTGTTGGACGCGGAAGGCGCCGCCTACACCGTGCGGCGGTATCTGGAGGAGCCGCCGTCCGCGGCGGAGATCGAGGCGGTGCTCGGGCGCCTGGGCTTGGAGCCCTGGGACATCACCCGCCTCGGGGAGGCGGTCGCCGCGGAACTCGGCATCGCCGACTGGGGGCGGGATGCCGGGGATCGGGCACGCTGGGTCGCGGCGCTGGCGGCGCATCCGGTGTTGATCCAGCGGCCGATCATCACGGCCGACGACGGTCACGCGGTGGTGGGACGCAGCCCCGAGGCGGTGCGCTCGGTTCTCGGGTGAGGGCGGGCGCTGGTCGGGGTGAAGGGAAAATCGGGAGACATCTGTCCGATTTGAGGTAATTTATAGCAATCGCGCCCTAACGTAGCGTCATGATCCTCTCGGTGGCCTCGTACTTCGTGGTCGCGGCGATCGCTCCGTGGCTGGTTCGCCGCCTCGGGCGCAACGCCTTCCTGGTGCTCGCCGCGCTGCCGGTCGCGACCACCGGCTGGGCGCTCGCCCAGGCCGGCTCGGTGTTCGACGGCCACGCCCTGGTCGAGTCGCGGGCGTGGATTCCTGAGCAGGGCGTTTCGCTGGCCTTCCGGTGTGATGCCCTGGCGCTGCTGATGGTGTTCCTCGCGGCGGGCGTGGGCGTACTCGTCCTCGTCTATTGCGCGCGCTACTTCGACGACGACGAACCCGGACTCGGTGCCTTCGCCGGGGTCCTGATCGCCTTCGCCGGCGCGATGATCGGGCTGGTCACCACCGACGACCTGATCCTGCTGTACGTGTTCTGGGAGTCGACCACGGTCTTCTCCTACCTCCTGATCGGCCATCGCAGCGAGCACCGGGGCTCGCGCCGGGCCGCGATGCAGGCGCTGACCATCACCACCTTCGGCGGCCTGGCGATGCTGGTCGGGCTGATCCTGCTCGGCGAACGGGCCGGCACCTACCGGCTCTCCGAGATCCTGGCCGATCCGCCCGGCGGCACGCTCGTGACCACCTCGATCGTGCTGATCCTGGTCGGCGCGCTGGCCAAGTCGGCGATCGTGCCGTTCGGATCCTGGCTGCCCGCCGCCATGGCGGCGCCCACCCCGGTCAGCGCCTACCTGCACGCCGCCGCGATGGTCAAGGCCGGCGTATACCTGATCGCCCGGCTCGCCCCCGGCTTCGCCGAACTCGCGCCCTGGCGGCCGATCGTCCTGATCACCGGCTGCGCCACACTGCTCCTGGCCGGGTGGCGCGCGCTGCGCGAGAACGACCTGAAACGTGTCCTCGCCTACGGCACGGTCAGCCAACTCGGCCTGCTCACCGTGGTCACCGGCGCGGGCAACCGGGACGCGGCGCTTGCCGGCATCGCGATACTGGTCGCGCACGCACTGTTCAAGGCCACGCTGTTCCTCGTGGTCGGCATCATCGACCACGGCGCCGGCACCCGCGACCTGCGCCGACTGTCCGGCCTGGCCCGCGCCATGCCGGTCACCTGCCTGGTCGCGGTGGTCGCCGCGCTGTCCATGGCCGGACTGCCGCCGACGGCCGGGTTCGTCGCCAAGGAGGCGGTGTACGAGGCGTTCCTGCACCGAGGCCGGGCCGACACCGTCGTGCTCGGCGTCCTGGTCGCCGGATCGGCGCTGACCGCCGGCTACAGCCTGCGCTTCGTGTGGGGCGCCTTTGCCCGCAAGCACGGCGTGCCCACCACCACGTGCGCGCCCCAGAGCGGACTGCTCCTCGCCCCGGCCCTGGTGCTCGGCGCGAGCTGCCTCGGACTCGGCCTGGCCGCGCGCTCGCTCGACCACTGGATCTCCTCGTACGCCGACCTGTTCCCGGCCGGCGGCACCGACTACCACCTGGCCCTGTGGCACGGCCCCGGCATCGCGCTGAACCTGTCCACCGCCGCCGTCTGCCTGGGCATCGTGCTGTTCCTGGCCCGCGAGCCGGTGGTGCGGGTACAACTGGCCACCGCGCGGGTCGAGCCCTCGCGGCTGTACGACCTGCTCGTGCGCGGCGTCGATCGGGGCGCGTTGCAGCTGACCGGCACCACCCAGCGCGGGTCGATGCCGGTGTACGTCGGGGTGATCCTGCTCAGCCTGATCGCGATCACCGCCGCCGCCGCGCTCGGCCGACTCCCGCTGCCCTTCCCGGACACACCACGCTGGTGGGACTCCGCCGCCCAGGTCGTGGTCGCCCTCCTGGTCGTGGCCGCCGCGCTGATCGCCGCCGGTACCCGGGGCAGGCTGCCCACCGTGCTGCTCGTCGGCGTCACCGGCTACGGCTGCGCGACGTTGTTCGTCCTCCAGGGCGCCCCCGACCTCGCGCTCACCCAGGGCCTGGTGGAGACCGTCAGTCTGGTGGTGTTCCTGCTGGTGCTGCGCCGACTGCCCGGCCGCTTCCGCGACACCACCCGACCCGTGCGCCGCGCCGTGCACATCGTGATCGCGGTGCTGACCGGCGGCGTGCTCGCGAGCGTCGCGGTATCGGCGTTCGCCGCGCGGACCCGGCCCCCGGTGTCGGAGGCGTTCGCCGCCGCGGCCGAGGAGGCCGGGGGCAAGGAGATCGTCAGCGTGCTGCTCGTGGACATCCGGGCCTGGGACACGATGGGCGAGATCGCGGTGCTCGCGGTCGCCGCGATCGGGGTGACCAGCCTGATCTTCGTGCGTCGGACCCGGGAGTTGCCCCGACTCGCCGACCGCGCGCCCGACGCTCCGCCGCCGCCCGCCGGCGGTGACGACGCGCATCCGGGCCACGAACCCGAGCCGGCCGGCCGCCTGGTCGCCGCCCGCACGCTCGCCCCCGGGCGGCGCACGGTGCTCTTCGAGGTGGTCGCCAGGGTGGCCTTCCCGACCGTGCTCGTCCTGTCCCTCTACTTCCTGTTCAGCGGCCATTCCACGCCGGGCGGCGGCTTCGCGGGCGGGATCACCGCCGGACTCGCGCTCCTGGTGCGCTACCTCGCGGGCGGCCGGTACGAACTGGCCGAAGCCGCGCCACTGCCCGCCGGGCGGCTGCTCGGCACCGGCCTGGTGGTCGCCGCCGGCGCCGCCCTGGTCGGCCTGATCGTCGGCGGCGCCCCGCTGCGCAGCACCGTGCTCGACGCCGATCTGCCGGTGTTCGGCGGCGTGCACATCGCGACGTCGGTGTTCTTCGACATCGGCGTCTACCTCCTCGTGGTCGGCCTCGTGCAGGACGTGCTGAGCGCGTTGGGCGCGGAGTTGGATCGGCGCATCGAACAGACCCGCGACCCCGATGCCGAACGGACCGTGATCGTATGAAAAGCCCCACCCTGATCCTGGTGCTCACGGCGGCGGTCCTGGTGGGTGTCGGGGTGTACCTGATCCTCGAACGCAGCCTCACCCGCGTGCTCCTGGGCGTGGTGCTGATCGGCAACGGAGCCAACCTGATCGTGCTCTCCGGCGGCGGGCGGGCGGGCGGCGCGCCGGTGCTCGGCGTGACGCTCCCGGGCCGGATGAACGACCCGCTGCCCCAGGCGATGGTGCTGACCGCGATCGTGATCACCCTCGCGGTGACCGCGTTCGTGTTGTCGATGGTGCACCGGCACTGGGAGTTGACCGGGACCGACGAGATCCAGGACGACGCCGAGGACCTGCGCGTGGTGCGCCGCGCCGAACGCGGCGACCTTCGGGCCGAACACCGGCGGCTGCGGCGTGAGTTGCGCGAGCAGACCAGGGCCAGGCGGGCGGTGGTGCGCAGGCTCGCGGTCGAGGCGCGGGCCAACTACGCGGCCGAGTGCCGGCGGCTCGGCGTGGACGAGCGCGGGCACGGCGGGCGGCCCGAGGAACAGCGGATCGCCCGCGAGCGGCGCGCCGAGCTGCGCCTGCGGCTGCGCGGGATCAAGTCCGAACACCGGGTCCAGCAGCGCGAGCTGCGCGCCCGTTTCCGGGCCGCGCGGCGCGAGTTGAACCGGCAGGCGCGGGCCGAGCGCGCGGCCGTGGCGCGGGCGGACGGCGTGGTGGACGCGGTGCCGGACACCGAGTTTCCGCGCGAGACGACCACGATCGGGTCCGGCCACGGCGCGACGGCGTTCCGGGCGGGCCGGGGCGGCGACCACGTCGGGAACGAGCCGCGCCGATGAATCACCTGGTCCCGCTGCCGGTGCTGCTGCCGCTGTTCGGCGCGGGCCTGAAGCTGGCCATCGGCGCCCGGCTGCCACGGGGCCAGCGGGTGATCAGCGTCGGCGTGTTGACCGCCGTACTCGGCGTGGCCGTCGCGCTGCTCGTGTCGGCCGACCGGGACGGTCCGGTGGTGGCGCGGATGGCGGGCTGGCCCGCGCCGACCGGCATCGTGCTCGTGGCGGACCGGCTCTCCGCGCTGATGCTGGTGGTCTCCTGCGCGGTCACCCTGGGCGTGCTGATCTACTCGATCGGGCAGGGACGCGCGGACGAGGACGAGGCAACGCCGCTGTCGGTGTTCCACCCCACCTACCTGATCCTGGTCGCCGGCGTGGCCGACGCGTTCCTGGCGGGTGACCTGTTCAACCTGTACGTGGGCTTCGAGGTGCTGCTCGCGGCCAGCTACGTGTTGTTGACCGTCGGCGGCACCGCCGCGCGGGTGCGCGCGGGCGCGGGCTACGTGGTGGTGGGCCTGCTGTCCTCGCTGGTGTTCCTGGCCGCGATCGCGATGGTGTACGCGGCCACCGGCACGGTCAATCTGGCCCAACTCGCGGTGCGGTTGCCCGAGGTGGATCCCGGGGTGCGGTTGATCCTGGAGTCGATGCTGCTGATCGGATTCGGGGTCAAGGCGGCGGTGTTCCCGCTGTCCGCGTGGTTGCCCGACGCGTACCCGACCGCGCCCGCGCCGGTGACCGCGGTGTTCGCCGGGCTGCTGACCAAGGTCGGGGTGTACGCGATCATCCGGGTGCAGACGCTGCTGTTCCCGGAGGGGCAGGTGCGCGAACTGCTGCTCGTGGTCGCCGCGGCGACGATGATCGTGGGCATCCTGGGCGCGATCGTGCAGAGCGACCTGAACCGGTTGTTGTCGTTCACGCTGATCAGCCACATCGGCTACATGGTGTTCGGCATCGCCCTGGCAAGCGCGGCGGGTCTGGCCGGGGCGGTGTTCTACGCGGTCCACCACATCACCGTGCAGACCTCGCTGTTCCTGGTCGCCGGGCTGATCGAGCGGCGCGGCGGAAGTACCGACCTGGGCCGGCTCGGCGGTCTGGCCCGGATGTCGCCGGTGCTCGCGGTGTTGTTCTTCGTGCCCGCGATGAATCTGGGCGGGATTCCGCCGCTGTCCGGATTCCTGGGCAAATGGCTGCTGTTGCGGGCCGGCGCGGAGTTCGGCACGGTCACCTCGTACGTGCTGATCGGCGCGGCGGTGGCGACCAGTCTGCTCACGCTGTACGCGATGGCCCGGGTGTGGGGGCAGGTGTTCGGCGGTACGGCCGACCACTCGGGGGCGACCGCCTACTCCTCGGGCGCGAGCCTGAGCGGGCGCGACGTCGCGGCGACCACCAGTGTGCTGCCGCGCGCGATGACGCTGGCGACCTGCGCGCTGGTCGCGGTGGGCGTGGCCTTCACCGTGTGGGCGGGCCCGCTGGTCGCGCTGGCCGATCGTACGGGGGCCGAACTGGTGGGCCGCTCCGCCTATGTCGACGCCGTCCCGCTGCCCGGCGGGGTGCATCGCAGCGGAGGCCGATGAACGCCACCCGGGTCGACACGGCGCGCCGCCGGCGGCGCATCTCGCCGCTGCTCGTGGTGTGGCTGACCGCCGTGTGGGTAGCGCTGTGGGGCACGTTGACCGTGGCCAACGTGCTCACCGGGGTGGTGTCCGCGGTGCTCATGCTCGTCCTGTTGCCGCTGTCGCCTGCGCGGGATCGGCTCGCCTTCCGGCCCTGGGGGCTGGTGCGCTTCGTGCTGCGCTTCGGGCTCGACCTGGTGGTGTCCTCGCTGCGCGTCGCGTGGCAGGCACTGTGGCCGGGCAGGTTGCCGCGCAACTCGGTGCTCGCGGTGGAACTTACGCCCCGCTCCGACCTGTTGCTCACCCTCACCGTGCTGGCCCTGAACGTACTGCCCGGCAGCATCGTGATCGAGATCGATCGGGGCCGGTCGACCACGCTTTTCATCCACGCGCTCGGCGCCGACACACCGGCGGCGGTGGCGGCGGCCCGCCGGGCGGTGCTGCGGTTGGCCGCCCGCGCGGTCGGCGCGTTCGGGACCCGCGCGGACCGCGCCGGCCCTGAGGATCCGTCCCTGTCCGCTCGAACTCCCGGGGAGCACCCATGAATCCACTCGTCGGCGGCGCCGTGATCGTGCTGCTCGGCTCGGCCGCGCTGATGGCGCTGATCCGGCTGGTGCGCGGGCCGTCCACGCTGGACCGGGCGGTGGCGGTGGACATGCTGCTCGCGGTGATGTTGGCCGCGATCGCGGCCGAGGCGACGCTGAACCGGCACACCACCACCGTTCCGGTGCTGCTCGCGCTCGGCCTGGTCGGTTTCCTGGGCTCGGTGTCGATCGTGCGCTTCTCTGCCCGGGAGGGGAGCCGACGTGCGCGCGGGTGAGTTCGCCGACGGCGCGGCGGTGGGCTGCCTGCTCGCGGGCTGCGCGCTCGCCTTCGTCGCGGGGGTGGGCCTGTTGCGGTTCCAGGACACCCTGTCGCGGATGCACACCGTGGCCAAGCCGCAGGTGCTCGGGCTGCTCCTGGTCACCCTCGGCCTCGGGCTGCGGCTGCGCAGCGGGATCGACGTCGGGATGCTGGTGATGGTGGCGTTCTTCCAAGTGACCACGGTCCCGGTGGCCACCCACCTGGTGGGCCACGCGGTGTACCGCCTGCCGCACCTGCCGACCGGCGACCTCGTCGTCGACGAACTCGCGGAGCGGCCCGACCCGGCGGGTTGATGCGGATCCGGACGGTGCTCGTGGCGCCGCGCGGGCGGATGGTCGGATTTCACTCCGATGGCCGGGGTTGGTGAGTCGGTTCGGCGGATACCCGGGACGAGACAACCATCCCGGGCGCGGCCATCCGAGAGAAGGAATCCACGATGAATCCCGAACCCCGCGAGGCAGCCCGCCGGCCCGGGTGCGATCGTGCCCCGAACGGCGGTTGAGTCGTGGCGGAGCGGGTGGCGGTGGTGGCGGTCGGCGGGCACGAGAGCGCGCACGGCGCGGCGCTGCCGGGACTGCTCGGCCCCGAGGTGACCGCGGTGGCCGCCGGCCGGCAGACGCACCGGGCGGTGGCCGCGCTGCTGGGCCGCGGGGCGGACCGGGTGTGCGTGGTGCCGATGACGCTGGGTCGGGACGCCGGGCTGCTCGCGGAGACCACGCGGACCCTGCGCGCGCTGCCGGCGGCGGAGCGCTCGCGGGTGGTGCTCGCCCGGCCGTTCGGCGCCGCCGGGCAGTTGATCGGGTGGTTGCGCGCGGCGGCGGCGCGGGTGCCGGCGCGGGCCGCGATCCTGGTCACCGCGCCGGCGGCGGGACCGGACGAGGACGCGGAACTGTACCGGCTGGCCCGGCTGGTCTGGCAGTACGGCACCCACCGGATCGTCGAGGTCGCGCTGATCGGCGGCGACCCGGACCTGGGCCGGGCCCTGGAGCGCTGCCGCGTGCTCGGCGCGGCCCGTACCGTCGCGATCCCCGCCTCGTTCGTGCTGCCGGCGGTGCCGGGCGTGGCCCCGCTGTTGTCCAAGGCCACCGCCGCCGGCATCCTCGCCGCCCGGGTCGGCCTGGCCGTGGACGGCTTTCGCCCCCAGGCCCGCACGACCGAGCCCGCCTGATCCGGGCGAGCCCGGCGCCCGAGGCGCCGGCCCGGTCGCCGGCGGCGTGGGGTCAGGCGCCGATCGTTCGCGCGGTCCATGCCCTCGCGTTCGGCGGAGCGGGCGGTTGGCCGTCCGAGGGGGAGTGGGTGCGGAAGAGGTCGAGGGTGGCCGGGCATTGCGAGTGCAGTGGTGCGGGCGGGGCGTCGGGGGTGAACCAGTCCAGCGCGTCGAACTTGTGGGGTTCGCCGATGACTGCCCGCGCCGGGTCGACGCGGACCGCGAAGACGACCGCGACCCAGTGCGACGCGATCGGGTCGCCGCGCAGGACGTTGCGGGCGCCGAGGGGCTCGATGGACAGCGGCTCGGTGCCGTACTCCTCGCGCACCTCGCGTGTGACCGCCTCCTCGAACGTCTCGCCCCACTCCAGCGCGCCGGCGCCGGTGTCCCACGTGCCGGGCTCGTCCCGGGCAGCGGCCGCGCGGCGGGCCAGCAGCACCCGCCCGGCGCCGTCGTGGCAGACGAAGACGCAGGACACCGAGGGCCCGGCGGGCCGGTCGGCGGCCATCAGAAGTGCCGGAGGAGGTCGGGGAACGCGGTCAGGGTGAGCACCCGTTCGTCGTGCGGGTCCAACTCGCTCTGCTCCAGGACCCAGGTGTGCGCGTTCGGGATGAACACCGCGCCCAGGCCCGCGCCGCGTGCCGGCAGGATGTCCGACTTGGGGGAGTTGCCGATCATCCAGGTCGACTCCGGCGCCAGCTCGTGCGCGCGTATCAGGTCGACGTACACGTCGACGCCCTTCTCCGGCACGATGTGCGTGCTGCGGAAGTGGTGGGCCAGCGCGGAGGCGTCGATCTTGCGCTGCTGCTCCTCGGCGTCGCCCTTGGTGAGCAACATCAGATCGTGCCGGGCGCCGAGCGCGGTCAGCGTCTCCACCACGCCGGGCACCAGCTCCACCCGGTTCTCCAGGAGCGCGACCGCCAACGTCTCGATGTGCCGCAGCTCCGCCTCGGTGGCCGGGCGGGCGTACAGCCGCTCCAGCGTCTCGCCCAGGCTGCGCAGGAACATCTTGCTGCCGTAGCCGTGGGTGATCGCGTTCGCGGCCTCCACGTCGTTGAGCATCGCCCGGATCCGGGTGCGGTCCAGGGTGGCGTGGTCGAGCCAGTCGAGCCAGTCGTCGATGACCCGCTCGAACAGGATGTTGTTCTCCCACAGAGTGTCGTCCGCATCGAAGATCAGGACCTGACGAGGGGAGTCCGCTGTGGTGTGCATGGTTCGATTCATCTCTGTCCGGTCGGCGATACGGCGATACGGCGCCGATCATCCTAGAGCCGGACCGCCCGCACGATCATCGGGTTATCTCTTCCGCCGGCGGATTGTGGACGGTGCTCCCGTCCCGCTCCGCGAGCAGTTCCCGGGCCCGCCGCGCCGCCGCCGCGGCCAGGCGTTCCAGCTCGCCGGCCGGGATGCCCGGGGCGGGGGCGACGCGCAACGGCGCGGCGGGTTCGTGCACCGGCGGCGGGTCGGCCGGCAGGGCGTCGACGGCGCGGTACGCCGCGCGCGCGTCGATCCCGGCCGCGTCGTCCGGTTTCGTGGTGGGACGCGGCTGCCGCGCGCGCAACCGCTCCAGCACGGCCGGCTCGTCCCGGCCGCGCATCAGCAACAGCACGAACGGGTCCGCGTCCAACAGCCAGGCCGTCTGATAGCCCAGTGCGGCGCCGTGCCGACACGGCAACTCCCAGTCGGGGCAGTCGCATTCGTGATCCAGCTCGTCCATGCCCGGCAGCAGGGAAACGTCCGCGTCCGCGGCGGCGGCCACCAGCTCGTGTGGCAACTCCCGCTCCAGGAGCGCGGCCAGGTGTCCAGCCTCGGCGGCCACCTGGTCGAGCAGACGCTCCCAGCGCGCGTCGTCCAGCGGCTCGATCCGCACCTCGGAGCGGTACGACGTGCCGTCGGCGTCGGACACGCGTGCGGTGATCCGGCCCGGTGCGATCGTGATCGGCCCGACCCGGCCGGAGGCGGCGAACGCGCGGCCCTCGCGCAGCGGCCGGCCGTCCAGCGCGGCGTGTTCGAGGGCTTCCGTCCAGGCGCGGCCCCACCAGGTCCGGCCCGCGAGGCCGTGGGCGCGGCGCGGGGCGAAGGCGGGGAACGCGCGGGCCGAGGCGGCGGTCATCGGGCACTCCTCAACTGGACCAGGTCGGCGAGTTCGGTGTCGGAGAGTTCGGTCAGCGCGGTCTCGCCGTGGGCGAGCACGGAGTCGGCGAGGGCGCGCTTGTCCCGCAACATCTCGGCGATCCGGTCCTCGATGGTGCCCTCGGCGATGAACCGGTGCACCTGCACGGGTCGGGTCTGCCCGATCCGGTACGCCCGGTCGGTGGCCTGCTCCTCCACGGCGGGGTTCCACCAGCGGTCGTAGTGCACCACGTGGTCGGCGCGGGTGAGGTTGAGCCCGGTGCCGGCGGCCTTGAGCGAGAGCAGGAAGACCGGGACCGCGCCCTCCTGGAAGCGGCTGACCAGCGCGTCGCGGCGGGCCACCGAGGTGCCGCCGTGCAGGAGTTGATTGCCGATGCCGCGGGCGGTCAGGTGGGTGCGCAGCAGTCGGGCCATGGCCACGTACTGGGTGAACACCAGCACCGAGCCGTCCTCGGCCAGGATGGTGTCCAGCAACTCGTCGAGCAGTTCGAGTTTGCCGGAGCGGCCCGCGAGGCGGGGTTCGGGCTCCTTCAGATATTGCGCCGGGTGGTTGCAGATCTGCTTGAGGCCGGTGAGCAGCTTGACGATGCGCCCGCGTCGGGCCATGTCGGAGCCGGCCGCGTCGAGTTCGGCCATCGCCTCGCGCACCGCCGCCTCGTACAGTCCGACCTGCTCGCGGGTGAGCGCCACCGGTTGGTCGGTCTCGGTCTTGGCGGGCAGCTCCGGCGCGATGCCCGGGTCGGACTTGCGGCGGCGGAGCAGGAACGGCGCGACCAGCCTGGCCAGTCGCTCGGCGGTCGGCCCGTCGCGGTCCGCCTCCACCGGCTTGGTCCAGCGTCGGCGGAACGTGCTCGCGGTGCCGAGCAGGCCCGGGGTGGTCCAGTCCAGGATCGCCCACAGTTCGGTCAGCCGGTTCTCCACGGGCGTGCCGGTGAGCGCGATCCTGGCCCGCGCCGGGATGCGGCGCAGTGCCTTGGCGGTGGCGGAGGTGTGGTTCTTGACGTGTTGCGCCTCGTCGGCGACCACCAGGCCCCACGGCACGGCGGCCAGGCGGGCCGCGTCCAGGCGCATCGTGCCGTAGGTGGTGAGCACGAATCCGGTGGTGAGGTCGTCGAGGCTGCGGGCGCCGCCGTGGAAGCGGCGCACCGGGGTGCCCGGCGCGAAACGGGTGATCTCCCGCTCCCAGTTGCCGAGCAGCGACGCCGGGCAGACCACCAGGGTGGGCGCGGCGCCGTTCGGGTCCTCGGTGCCGGCCGCGCGGTGCAGGTGCAGTGCGATCAGGGTGATCGTCTTGCCCAGGCCCATGTCGTCGGCGAGGCAACCGCCCAGGCCCAGCGAGGTCATCCGGTCCAGCCAGCGCAGTCCGCGCAGCTGGTAGTCGCGCAGCGTCGCGGCGAGCGCGGCGGGCGCGCCGATCGGCTCGCCGCCGCCGTCCGGGTCGGCGATCCGGGCGCGCAGTTCGTCCAGCCATGCCGAGGTGCCCACCTCGATGCGTTTGCCGGCCACCTCGATGCCGCCGGTCAGCGCGCCGGTCAGGGCCTCGATCGGGGTGAGCGGCTTGATCGAACGATTGCGGGCCTTGGCCATCAGGGCGGGATCGACCAGCACCCAGCGGTCGCGCAGGCGCACCACCGGGCGGTGCGACTCGGCCAGCGCGTCCAGTTCGGCGGCGGTCAACGTGTCGCCGCCGAGCGCGAGTTGCCAGTCGAAGCCGAGCGGGGTGTCGCCGCCGAGGAAGGCGCGCAGGTCCCGGGGCGCGTGGTCGTGGGCGCCGATCACGGCCCGGGCGGTGAGGTCGCGGACGAGGTCGCGGGGCCAGTGCACCTCGACGCCGGCGGCGGCGAGTCGGGCGGTGGCGGCGCCGAGCAGGGTGCCCAGGTCGTCGTCGGCGACCACCACGCGGTCCGGGACGCTCGCGGTCAGCAGTGGTTCCAGGGCGGGCCAGATCCGGGCCGCCCGGCGCAGCGCGACCAGCACGTCGGGCCGGGCCCGTTCGCCGAAGCGCGCGTCGGTGCCGGTCCACAGCGTGTCGGCGTCGACCACGGCGGTCGGATCGGCGAGCGAGTGCGCCTGGACGATCGCCACGAACGGCGCGCGCTCGACGTCGTTGCTCTCCAGCCGCAGCGAGATCCGTACCCCCCGGTCGTGCCCGGCCGCCACCCGGTCCGACCACGGGCGCAGCGCGGGCAACTTCCGCGCGGCGGGAGCGGCGAATGCGCCGCCACCCGCGTGCGGACCGGCGGCGGTGCGCGGCATGGTGTCGGCGACCGCGTCCAGGAAGGCCCGGACCAGCGGGGTCGCCGCCGGGAGCAGGGTGCCGCCGCCGGTCGGTATCGCCCGCGCCTCGCCGGGCATCGCGTCGGCCAGCGCCCGCACCCGCTCGACGTCGGCGGCATCCAGCGGACCGGCCCGCCACGCGTCGTGGTCGGCGGCGGAGAGACCGGGCAACATGCGCCCGCGCGCCACCAGTTGCAGGGCGAGCACGGTGGCCGCGCCCCAGAACGCGGCGGCCGGATGCGCCTCGGGGGCGCGCCGGGCCCGGGAGAGCACCCGGACCGCGTCGGTGACGGGCAGTCGTACGGCGGGATGGGTCTGGGCCACGCCGTCGGCGTCGAGCACGGTGATCGTGTCCGGGCCGTCCTCGTGCGGCCAGAACGCGACGGTGCCGGCGCGTGGCGGATCGGCGGGCGCGAAGGTGGCCGCGTGGCGGGTCAGGTCGAGCGGGGGGTGCGGGGCGCGGGTGGCGATGTCCGTTACTCCTGGGGTGCCGGGGGCGCGGCGGCGGGTCGCCGCGAGCGGATCAGGTTCTCGATGCCGTCCAGGACCAGACACAGGCCGAACTCGAAGCCCGCGTCGGGGGCCTGCTCGTAGACGCCGCCCTCCCAGACCCGGGTGAGGGTGGGGAAGCGGGTGGGCCGGATCAGTTGCTCCAGGTAGGGGGTGCTCTCCGCCCACCAGTCGTCGTAGCCGGCGCCGCCGGCGAGCGCGTCCCGACCGACGTCGACGGTCACCTGGGCGACGCCTCGCACGTAGCCGTCGACGAGGCCGACGACATGCGCCATCTCGGCGTCGGACAACCCGAGGTCGGCGACCGTGCGCAGCCCCGCCTCGGCCCGGGCGGTCAGTCGCGGGCCCATCAGCAGCAGTCCGGGTCCCCACAGGCGCACCACCCACGGATGCCGGCGGGCCAACTCCCGGTCGGCGCGGGCGCGTTGTTCGAGCGCCGCGCGCCAGCCGCTCCCGGTCGGGTCGGGCAGGGCGGACTCGCCGAGCACGGTGTCGAACATGACGTGCAGCAGCTCCGCCTTGCCCGGCACGTAGGTGTAGAGCGACATGGTGCCGACGCCGAGGCGCTCGGCGACCGCGCGCATCGACAACGCGTCGAGCCCGTCGGCGTCGGCCAGCTCGATCGCGGCGCGGACGACACGGTCCACGGTCAGCCCCTGCTTCGGCCCCCGGGTGGGCCCGTCGCCCGTACGCCACAACAGCGCGAGCGTCCGCGCGGGATCCGCGCGCCCACCCCGTTCCCGTGCCACTCGTACGCCCTTCGTCGGAAACTCCGTATGGCGTACCGTACGCCATGCGGAGTGGTTCCGTACAGCGTACCGAGTTCCCTTTTTCGGTCGGCGGGGCGGCGGGTCGGCGGGGTCGGCGGCGTCGGCGGTCGGCGAGGTCCGGCGGTCGCCCGACCCGGTCAGGCCGGGCCGTCGCCCCGCTCGACGACGTCCCAGGCGTGGGCGAACAGTTCGGGCAGGGTCGATCGCCAGGTGTGCCGCTCCCAGACCCGGTCGCCGATCACCTGCACGCCGAGCAGCTCCGCCTTCCACACCTCCATCGGCCACAACCACTTGTGCGTCGCCCTGGCCCAGTCGCCCGGCAGGAAGATGCCGCGCCCGGCCCGTGCGCGCTTGTCCGCGACCACCACGCCGGCGGCCTCCAGCGCGCTGGCCGCCCGCTTGTGGCGTGCGGTGTTCCAGCCGTTCCAGCGGCGCACCCGGCGATCGCTCGGGCGTTCGAGGACGAGAATTTGCAGGTACAGGGCCGCCGCGTCGGTGTCCACCGACAGCGCCTTGGCGACCCGGGCCACCGTCTCGGGCGCGGCGACGGCCGGGTCGCACTCGTACCCGCCGACCGGCAGCGCGCCGCTCGTGATGCGCTCCGCCACCCGCCTGCTCCAGTCGCCCCGGATCAGGTCGACCACGTCGCGGGCATACGCGCCGCTCGAGGCCACCTCGCGGAGCAGCGTCGAACGTTCGTCGTCGGCGTAGTACGCGGGCCGGAAGTACAGGCGAGCCCTCGGGTCCGGGTGGCGCTCGGTGGGCTCGGCGACCGAGGCGATGGTCAGGCCGTCGTCGAAGGTCGTCGTGGTGAGCGGGATCGGGCCGACGTAGGGGCGATCGCCGAACAACTCGCGCAGCCGGTCGGCGGAGTCGCACGTCCGCGCCGCGTAGCCGGCGCCGAGGAGCAGGCCCGGATGATCGAAGCGGGCACGCAACTCGGCCAGCAGGGCGGGCAGTCCGGCCCGGACCGGGTCCCCGGCGGGCAACTCGGCGTAGATCACGGGCAGCGCGCCGGCGAGCGACTTCAGGAACTCCTCGAACCAGCGCACCCCCTGCTCCTCGCTGGTGCAGTACACCCCGCCGACGCCCTCGGCCAGCCAGGGATCGTGGTCCACGCTGCTCAGCGGGTGGGTGGCCGGGGCCAGGAACGCGGCGCAGATCTGGGCGGCCGGGGTGTGCAGCGTGACGTGGTCGAGTTCGGCCAACACCGCCAGCGTCTCCTCCGGAACCGGGATCGTGCGCCCGAACCGGGCCACCCACGCGGCACCGATGCGCTCGGCGAGTGCGTCGGCGCCGGTCGGCTCCCACAGGTCGGCCGGATCGTCCGGGAGCACGCCCGCGAACACCTCCAGGCGGTCGGTCTCGGTGAGGCGGCGCAACTCGTCGAAACCAGCTTCGAGTTCGGCTGGCCCGAGACCCAACTCCCGGCGCTGGTCCGGCTCCATCCGGGGCAGGGTGTTGATGCCCCCGGCGTTGCCGGTCAGGAGCAACGCCGACGCCGCGCGGGAGACCCCGGTCGCCTCGGCCAGTCGGCCGCCCGCGTCGGCGTGCCACGGCATCGGCCCGCGGGCGCGCACCGTCTCGACCAACCGGCGCAACTGCCCCGCGTCGCCCCAGCCGCGCGGCGCGTCGACCCACTCGGCCGGCCCCCCGAACTCGGGCGGCGCGGCGTCCCCGGTCCACACCTGGAGCACGTCGCAGCGGCCCTCCCGGGGCCACGAGGTCGCGATGGTGGCCCCCCGGTCGTCGCGCACTGCCGTCGCCTCGGCGCGGGCGTTGCCGATGCGGATCCGCGCGGCGGGGTCGGCGAACACCGTCTCCGCCCACAGGTCGAGCAGCGCGAGCAGCGCCTCGCGGTGCTCGGGCCGGGTCGACGGTGCCGCCGCGCGCAGCGCGACCGCCTCGATCCGGCCGATCAGCGCCGGCCAGGACCCGTCGCCGACACGGCCCGGCCCGTCGGATTCGACGGGCGGGGACCAGGTGCCGCCGAGGTAGCCGGCGACCCGGGTGAAGCCCGCCAGGATCTCGCGGTACCACATGCCCGAGCCGGTGACGAGGCCGCCGAGCGCGGAGGAGAACCACTGGTCACGGGGGTCGACAGTCGTATGTGCCATCCGACATGCCTATCGTGTCGCCCCGACGCCGCCCCCGGCGGCCTGCGACCCCCGCGACCCTCGCGTCCCCGGTGGCGGGTCAGCCCACCCGCGCCCGCTCGGCGGACGCGAGCGCGGCGCGCAGGAACTCGCCCGTCGCCGAGTGCTCCGCCTCGACCAACTCGGCCGGGGTGCCCTCGAACACGACCGTGCCGCCGTGCTTGCCGCCGCCCGGACCCAGGTCGAGTACATGGTCGGCGCGCCGGATCACGTCCAGGTTGTGCTCGACCACCACGACCGTGTTGCCCGCGTCCACGAGCCGGTCGAGCAACCCGACCAGGGTGTCCACGTCGGACATGTGCAGGCCGGTGGTCGGCTCGTCGAGGATGTACACGCTGCCCGTCTTGTGCAGCTCGCTCGCCAGCTTGAGTCGCTGCGCCTCGCCCCCGGACAACGAGGACAGGGGTTGGCCCAGCGTCAGGTAGCCCAGTCCCACCTCGACCAGCGTGGTCACCCGGGCGCGCAACTCCGGTTCGACGAACCAGTGCACCGCCTCGTCCGCGGTCAGCGCCAGCACGTCCACGATCGACTTGCCGCGCAGGGTGTAGGCCAACACCTCGTTGCGGAACCGCCGTCCCTCGCACACCTCGCAGCGGGTGGTCACCGGATCCATGAACGCCATGTCGGTGCGGACCACGCCGCGTCCCTCGCACTCGGGGCACGCGCCGGTCGAGTTGAAGGTGAACCACCCCGGGTCCACGTCGTTGGCCTTGGCGAACAACCGGCGCAGCCGGTCGAGGACACCCACGTAGGTGATCGGTGTCGAGCGCGAGGTGGTGCCCACGCCCGACTGGTCGACCACCACCGCCTCCGGATACGCGGCGACCAGGACGTCCGAGATCAGCGTGCTCTTGCCGGAGCCCGCGACGCCGGTGACCACGGTGAGCACGCCGGTGGGGATGTCCGCGTCGACGTCGCGCAGGTTGTGCAGGTTCGCGCCGCGGATGGGCAGCACGCCGGTCGCGGTGCGCACGATCGGCTTGAGCGCGGCCGGCCGGCGCAGCGCCCGCCCGGTCGGCGAGTCGGCGGTGCGCAGGTCGGCGAACGGGCCCTCGAACACCACGGTGCCGCCGTGTACGCCCGCGCCGGGGCCGACGTCGACCACGTGGTCCGCGATCGCGATCACGTCCGGGTCGTGCTCGACCACGAGCACGGTGTTGCCCTTGTCCCGCAACCGGGTGAGCAGGTCGCCCAGCCGGACCACGTCGCGCGGATGCAGGCCCACGCTCGGCTCGTCGAAGATGTACGTCATCCCGGTCAGGCTCGATCCGAGGTGGCGCACCATCTTCAGGCGTTGGCCCTCGCCGCCGGACACCGTCGAGGTGGGCCGGTCCAGGTGCAGGTAGCCGAGCCCGATCGCGACGATCCGCTCCAACGCGACGGCGGCCGGCTCGGCCACCCGACGGGCGACCGGATCGCTCAGCCCGGTGAGCACCGGCACCAGGTCGGCGATCTCCATCGCCGCGTAGTCCGGCAACGAGCGCCCCTCGATCAGCGACGCCCGCGTCGCCGCGTTCAATCTGGCCCCCGCGCAGTCCGGACACGGGCCCTCGGTGACGAACCGGGCCAGCGTCTCGCGACTCTTGTCGGCCAGCGCCGAGGTGTCCCGCTTGAGATAGAGCCGATTGAACCGGTCGACCAGACCCTCGTAGTCGATGTGGTGCCGGCCGTTGCTGTTGACGATCTCCACCTTGGCGCCGGTGCCGTACAGGAACAACCGCCACTGCTCGTCGGTGAACTCGCGCACGGGGACGTCGGTGGGGTACAGGTCGTGGTGCGAGTACAGCTGCCACTGCCAGCCGCCGACGGGGAACGCGGGGTGGCGGATCGCGCCCTCCCGGATCGACCGCGACGGGTCGATCAGTGCGTCCAGGTCCAGTCGTACGGTCCGGCCGAGCCCCTCGCAGGTCGGACACATGCCGCCGGGCGCGTTGAACGAATAGTGGTTGGCCGGCCCCGCCGAGGGGGTGCCGTGCCGGGAGAACAACACCCGAAGCAGCGGATGGATGTCGGTCATGGTGCCCACCGTCGACCGGGAGTTGCCGCCGATCGGCCGCTGGTCGACGACGATCGCCGTGGACAGGTGCTCGATCGAATCGGCCCGGGGCCGCTCGTGCTTGGGCAGCCGGTTGCGGACGAACGCCGGGAACGTCTCGGCGAGTTGCCGCTGCGACTCGATGGCGATGGTGTCGAACACGATCGACGACTTGCCCGATCCGGAGACCCCGGTGAACACCACGATCCGATTCTTGGGGATGCGGAGCGAGACGTTTTTGAGGTTGTGTTCCCGGGCGCCGGTGATAACGATGTCGTCGTAGTTCATGCCGCCACGGTATGAAGGGGTCCCTGACAGGTGCTGTCAAGGATTCGCGGGCGACCCCGGACCGGCCCGGGAGGACGCCGCCGGGTTGTTGCAGGGGATATGCAAATACCCCTTCATGGCAACTAGGCTCGGCGCATGAGCACCTCACCCATCGTCCTCGGCATCGAATCGTCCTGCGACGAGACCGGGGTCGGCTTGGTCCGGGACGGCCGGCTGCTCGGCCACGCCGTGTCCACGAGCATCGCCGAACACGTGCGCTTCGGCGGCGTGGTGCCGGAGATCGCGGCCCGCGCGCACGTGCACGCGGTGACCCCGACGGTACGGGCCGCGCTGGAGTCGGCGGGGCTGCGGCGCGGTGACATCGGCGCGGTGGCGGTGACCACCGGGCCGGGTCTGGCCACCGCGCTCCAAGTCGGCGTGGCCGCCGCCAAGGGCTTCGCGCTCGCCTTGGACGTGCCGCTGTACGGGGTGCACCACCTGGCCGGACATGTTGCCGCCGACACCCTCGAACACGGGCCGCTGCCCGACCCGAGCGTGGTGTTGATCGTCTCCGGCGGACACACCTCGTTGCTCCTGGTGCGCGACCTCGCGCGCGACCCGATCGTGCACCTCGGCGACACCCTCGACGACGCGGCGGGGGAGTGCTTCGACAAGGTGGCCCGGGTGTTCGGCCTGCCCTATCCGGGCGGCCCGGCCATCGACCGGGCGGCGCGCGACGGGGACCCCGCCTCGGTGGCCTTCCCCCGTGGGCTGACCGGCCCGCGCGACGACCCGTACGCGTTCTCCTTCTCCGGCCTGAAGTCCGCCGCCGCCCGCTGGGCCGAGCGCATGCGCGCACAGGGCGCCGAACTCCCCGTCGCGGACGGCGCCGCCGCGCTCCAGGAGGCGGTGGCCGACGTGCTGACCCGCAAGGCGGTCGCGGCCTGCCGCGCCCACGAGGTGCGCACCCTTGTCGTGGTCGGCGGCGTCGCGGCCAACTCCCGGGTGCGTTCGCTCGCGGCGGAGCGCTGCGCCGCGGCGGGCATCGAACTGCGGGTGCCGCCGCCGCGTCTGTGCACCGACAACGGCGCGATGATCGCGGCCGTCGGCGACCTGCTGATCCGCGCCGGCGTCGCCCCGGCCCCCCTCGACGTCTCGATCGACCCGTCGGCGCCGCTGGAATACGCGTCGCTGCACCCGACGGTGCCGGCGGCGCGGCGGGCGGCCGGGTAGTCCCCGACCGCCCGGCGCTCGGTCCGTCAGGGGGTGTAGCGCAGGAGCCAGTCGCGGTCGGGGTCGCGGCCGAAGTCGGGGTCGTTGGGCGGATCGGCCGGCTTTTCCTCGACCAGGTCGTCCGCTGCCACCCGCTCGGGCAGGTGGCCCCAACGCGCGGCGCGGGCGGCCTGATCGGCGTCCGGGTCGGCCGCCGTGCGTGCCGTGGTCGGCGGCTGGGGGTGGTCGTGGCCTCGCTCGGCGTCGGGCCGCTGTCCGGTGTCGGGTCGTGCTTCGTCGTTCGGCTGTGGTTCGAGATCGGACCGTCGTTCGTTGCCCATGACTACCCCTGCCCTGTTCAGGCCGTGCCCGCTTGACGGCTCAACCGTACCTCCGCCGGCGCGGGGATAATGGGGTCGTGTACGTCGAACGTCGTTCCCACCTGGCTCCGCTGATCGTCTGGACCCGAACCGTCGAGGCGGACGGATCCGCGCGGGTGCTCCCGGACGGCTGCATCGACCTGATCTGGTCCGGGGACGAGCTGGTCGTGGCCGGTCCCGACACGCTGGCCCACGTGGTGGAGGACCGGGTCGGGGCGCGCTACGCGGCGGTGCGCTGCGCCCCGGGGGTCGGGCCCGCGCTGCTCGGGACGCCCGCCGACGCGCTGCGCGATCGACGGATACCGCTGGCCGACGTGTGGGGCGAGCGCGACGTGCGGATCCTGAGCGAACGCCTCGCCGCCGCCCCCGACCCGGCGGCGTTCCTGGAGGAACTGGCCGCCGCGCGGCTGCGCGACCGCGACCCCGAGGCGGCCCGCTTCGCCGGCACCGTGGTCGGCGAGTTGCGGGCCGGCGCCGACGTCGCGACGGTCGCCGCCGGCGTGCGACTGAGCGAGCGGCAACTGCACCGCCGCTCGCTGGCCGCCTTCGGCTACGGGCCCAAGACGCTGGCCCGGGTGTTGCGCCTGGAACGGGCGCTCGACCTGGCCCGCACCGGGGTGCCGCCGGCCCGGGTCGCGGCGGGCACCGGCTATGCCGACCAGGCCCACTTCGCCCGCGACGTCAAGGCACTGGCGGGCGTGCCGCTGCGCACCCTGCTGGGCTGAGCGCACGGGCCCGCACCGGCTACGCGGCCTGCGACTGCGGGGCGAGCAGGTCCACGCCGTTGCCGTCCGGGTCGTGCAGGACGGCGTACCGCTGTCCCCAAAAGGCGTCCCACGGCGCCCGGTATCCGGTGAACCCGGCCGCGACCAGCTCGGCGTACTTCTTGTCGACCTCCGCCGGATCGGCGAACGCGAAGGCCAGCGAGGCCCGGTGGCCGCCCGTGGGCGGGGTCCAGTCCGGGGCGAACGAGCGGACCGTCGCGATCGTGTCGAGGACCAGCAACGGGCCGTCCGGCAGCGGCACTTCGACATGCGGCTCGGTGTCCGCGTCGGCTGGGACGGCCAGGCCCAGAGCCCGGTAGAACGCGAGCGAGGCGGCCATGTCGGCGACCACGAGCCCGATGAAGTGGAAGCGGGGTGTAGGAGAAGTCATGCCCGCACGCTAGCCGGCGGCGGCGCTCGTGGTCTTGAACGAATCGGACGTGTCGCCGGGACGGTCCCGGGTCCACCTCAGCGCCCGGCACGCCGGCCCCACACCAGTGCGAGCAGCGTGGTCGCCGCAGCGAGGGCTGCGCCGAACCACAACACGCTCGACGTGGCCACCGCGTCCACCGCCACCCCGCCGAGCAGCGAACCCAGCGAGATGGCCAGCTGGAACCCGGTGACGAAGACCGCCGAGCCCGCCTCGGGTGCGTCCGGCGCCGCCCGCAACATCCACCCCTGCAACGCGACCGGCACCGCGCCGTACGCCAACCCCCACACGAGCATCGCCGCAGCGGTCCCCGGGGTCCATGTCCCCGACACCGCGAGCACCACGACCGCCGCGGTGAGCAGTCCGGCCGCGAGGGCGAGCGTGCGGTGCGGCGGGCGGCCGGCGTACGCCCCGGCCAGTACGTTCCCGACCACCCCGGCGACGCCGTAGCCCAGCAGCAGCGCGCCGATCGGCCCCGGCCCCAGGCCGCCCGACTCCTCCAGGATCGGTCGTACGTAGGTGTACGCGCCGAAGTGCCCGGCGATCACCAGGACCAGCGCCGACACACCGGCCACCACCCCGCCGCGCCGCAGCAGCGCCGGGATCTCGCGCAGCCGCACCGCCCGCTCGGCGGGCAGCGGTGGGAGCAGGACGAGCAGGGCGACCAGCACCGCCGCGCTGAGGCCGGCCATCGCGGCGAAGGCGGCCCGCCAGCCCGCCCACTCGCCGATCATCGTGCCCACCGGCACGCCGACCACCGAGGCCACCGACACGCCGCCGAAGATCATCGCCGAGGCCCGACCGACCGAACCGGCCGGCACCAGTCGTACCGGCAGGCTCGCGCCGATCGCCCAGAAGCCGCCGATGCTGATGCCCACCAGGACGCGGGCCACCAGGAGCGTGGCGAAGTTCTGCGCGAGGGCGGCGATCGTGTTGGCGGCGAGCAGCACGATCATCATCGCGGCCAGCACGATCCGCCGATCCACCCGCCCGGCGGCCACCAGCACCGTCGGCGCGGCGAATCCGGCGACCACGGCGGCCAGGGTCATGGCCAGGCCCGTGGTGCCGTCGGAGACGTGCAGCCCGTACGAGATCGGGGTGAGCAGGCCGACCGGCAACATCTCGGTGCTGACCACCGCGAAGGTGCCGACGGCGATCGCCGCCACGGCGAGCCAGGAGCGCAACGACGCGGTCCCGGGCGCCGGATCGGCGGGGGTGGGTCGGTCAGGGGCGGTCAGGGGAGCGTCGGTGTCGACGATCGGTTCGGACATGCCCTCCACCCTGGGCACGGCCCCGATTCCGAACAACGGCGAAGATCGCATGCGAGCATAGGGGTCGCTTATGCTCGCAGGTCGGAACGTGGGAGACGGCCCACCCGGGGCCCGGCGCCCGGTGCCCCGGGGCCGAGCGCGGGAGGGGAAACGGGATGAGTGTGGAGTTCCGGGAGCTGGAGTGCTTCGTCGTGCTGAGCGAGGAACTGCACTTCACCCGTACCGCCGCCAGGCTCTACACCTCACAGGCCCGGGTCAGCCAGCTGCTGCGGCAACTGGAGGACCGGATCGGCGCACGACTGTTCGAGCGCAGCAGTCGCCGGGTTCGGCTCACCCCGCAGGGCGAGCTGTTCCTGGCCGAGGTACGACCCGCCTACGTCACTCTCACCGGCGCGGTCGACCGGGCCAAGGCCCGCGCCCGGGGCATCGAGGGCGTGCTGCGGATCGGCTTCGTCGGCACCCCGTACGGCGCCCTACTCGACCTGGTCGGCGACTTCCGCGCCCGGCATCCGCAGGCTCGCGCCGACCTGGTCGAGACGCCGCTGTCGGACCCGTTCGGCCCGGTGCTGCGCGGCGAGATCGACGCCGCCTTCGTGACCCTGCCCGTGGGTGATCCCACGCTGCGCACCGGCCCGGTGATCGCCGCCGACCCGCTGGTGCTCGGCGTCTCGACGCGGCACCCGTTCGCGCGGCGGGCGCGGGTGGACGCGGAGGAGTTGGCCGACTGCGTGTTCGTGGAGATCGCCGGACCCGCGCCCGTGCCCTGGCGAGAGCTGCAGTCGCCGACGGTGACCCCGGGCGGGCGGCCGATCCCGCGTGGGCCGGGCGCCGGCACCCTCCAAGAGGTGCTGTCGCTGATCGCGGGCGACCACGGCGTGCTGTTGTTCTGCGCCCAGTTCGCCGCGTACAACGGCCGCCCCGACGTGGCCTTCGTGCCGGTGACCGGGCTGAGCGAGTCGGCGGTGACGCTCACCTGGCGGCGCGGGGACGAGACCGCCCTGCTGCGCGCGTTCGTGGCCGCCTCGGGGCGGCAGGTCGTACCGGCGTAGCCGCGCACGGTGAGCCCGGACCCGGGTCGGGCGCCGTCGGGCCCTACCGTGGGGGGCGTCCGTCGATCCCGTACCGAAGGCCCCGGTCATGCCGCTGCTCACGATCAAGTCCGAAGGTGAGGTCGAGGTCGAGGTTCGGCGTTCCCGCTTCGTGTGCGCCCTCGCCCGGGTGTCCGACGACGCGCAGGCGCAGGCGTTCCTGGCCCGCCGCCGGGCGCTGCACGCGTCCGCGCGGCACAACTGCTCGGCCTGGATCGCGGGCGGGCAGGAGAAGGCGTACGACGACGGCGAACCGTCGGGCACGGCCGGCGCGCCGATGCTCCAGGTGTTGCGGCGCCGTGAGCTGACCGAGACGGTCGCGGTGGTGACCCGGTACTTCGGCGGCATCATGCTCGGCGCCGGCGGCCTGATCCGCGCCTACGGCTCGGCGGTGACCGAGGCGGTGGACGCGGTCGGCGTGGTCGAGCTGCGCCCGATGCTGGTGCTGACCGTGGATGTCGACCACGCGCACGCCGGGCGGCTGGAAAACGACCTGCGCGGGCTCGGTCACGAGGTGCGCGACATCCGCTACGGCGCCGAGGTGGCGATCGACGTATGCGTCCCGGAGCCGGACCGGGACCGTTTCGTGGCGCGGTTGACCGACCTGACCGGCGGCCGGGCGAGCGCCCGCGAGACCGGGCGCACGTTCGTCGAGGTGGACGCCTCCCCAAACAATTCCTGACGCACTTCTCGCGCCCGTACGCACCATGCCGGTTGAAACCCGCCTCAGGTCGGAACACCAATGGGTGTACGGGTACTCGCGCGGGGGCTGCGGGAAATGAGGAAGTGATGACGGCTGGATACGACGAGAAGTCGGCCATCGACCAGGCCGAGGTCGTCCGGGCGGTGCGCGAGCGGGTGATCCGGGCCCGTTCCGTGCTGACGGAGGCGAGTGACGCGCACGACACGAACGCCTTGCCGCCGGCGCTCGACGAACTGGAGGACGCGCTGCACGAGGCGCGGGAATACGGCGTGAGCGTTCCACCGGCGGGCGAGGCCTGAGCGGCGGTCGCCGACCCGTTTCGAGGGTGCTTGTTCAGGGGCGCTTTTTTCGAGGGCGCCTGTTTCGAGGGTGCCGATTTCAGGGGTTTTCGTGCAGGCCCGCGTCGGCGGGGCCGAGGACGAAGCGGGTGAAACGCACCCGTAGGCCCGCGCGCTCCGGTGAGCAGCAGAACGGCCCGGCGGTGGCCGACGCGTCCGGGGACAGCGGGGCGAGTCGGATGGTCCGCCACGGCTCGTCGGTGTGCCGGGCCCGAATGGTGAGCGCGTCGCCGGCCCGGCTGACCCGGACGGTGATCGGCCCGCCCGCCCACTCGGGTACCGGGGCGATCGACCAGTCGGAGACACCGCGCGTGACCACGGCTCCGACGTGCAGCGCGCCGTCGGTGACCTCGACGCCCGCCTTGACCCAGGTTTGCTCGTCCACCCGGACGAACACCCCGGCCTGGTCGTAGAGCGTGTCGAAGTCCGCCTCGAAGGTGACCTCCACCGCCGTGCCCGGTGGCAGGTCGGTGAGCAGCGCACTCCCGGTGTCGCGGGTGAAGCCGTAGGACGTCTGTCGCCAGAAGTCGGCACCCGGCACCGGGGTGACCACCAGCGCGTCGCCGTCGCGCTCGGCGCCGGCCGGCGGGTTGAGCCAGTGCGCGTCGTCCCAGTCCACCGCCACGGAATGCATCCGCCGAGCCTATCCGGGCGCCGGTCCGGACCCGTCCGGGCGGCTCGCCGTCAGGGCCTTGTCGAGCAGTTCGCGCGTGTCGGCGATCGCGGTGGACAGGGTGGACGCGGTGAGTCGGCCGGCGATCTCGTCGACGTCGCGCAGGCCCGTACGGTCGAGCAGGGTCTTCTCGTTGGTCACCCACTCGCCGCGACCGGCCGCCACCGCGTGTGCCGCCTCGCAGGCCGCGCGGCCGATCGCCCCCGCGACGTCGGTGACATGTCCGTGTGCGGCGTGCGCCTGGTCCGCGTAGGTCAGGGTCAGGCGCGCGTCGTCGCTCCACCGGGCGTGCGCGGCGCGGCGCAGCGCCGACGGGTAGGACGGTCGCGGCAGGTCGCCGAACAGCACCCGGTTGACCGCGAGTTCGGCGACCAGGAGGTAGGTGGGCACGCCGGCGAGGTGGAACATCAACCGCTCGACCTCGAAGCGGCCCTCCCGTGCCTCGGCCAACCTCCGCTCCACGTCCGTGAGTTCGCGATAGTGGAGGTCGATGGCCCGATCCTCCACGGTGAGCCGGGCGCCGCCGTTGAAGACCCCGCCGCCCCAGGCGCCGAACTCCGACACCTCGCCCGGCCAGCCCAGTCCCCGGACCGCGTCGGGGGTGAAGCCGTCGCGGTAGTAGACCGCGAAGTCCCAGTCGCTGTCGGGTCGGTGGGTGCCCTGGGCACGAGACCCGCCGAGCACCACGGCGGCCACTCCGGGCAGCGCGGCGAGACGTTGGGTGACGTGTGTGGTGAAGGATGCGTCACTGGTCATGTTCGGCAGCGTATCCCGGCGCCGGCGGAACGGTTGGCCGGGGCGCGTGGGTCGGGGTTCGTCGGTCAGGGGCTTGTTGGCCGGGCACGTCGGTCAGGGCTTGAGGTAGCCGCGCCGCACCGCTTCGTCGATCAGTTCCAGGGTGTATGCCCACAACGACGGGGAGCCGTCCTCGATCGTGCTGCCCTGCTTGGCCAGCACCTCGGTGCGGGTGAGGTCGTACTCGCGCCAGGTGCCGCCCTCGGTGTGGAAGTTGAGCAGGCACGGCTGGAACCGGTCGATCGCCTTCGCGAAGCGCGCGTCGGGCGTCTCGCGGGCCTCGAACTCCTCCCACAACACCCGGAGTTCGTCGCCCTGCGGAGCCGGAAGCAGGCCGAATATGCGGTCCGCGCCGCGCTGTTCGCGCTCGACCTGGTCGACCTCGGCGACGCTGTCGTAGTAGAAGGTGTCGCCCGCGTCGATCTCGACCAGGTCGTGGATCAACAACATCCGGGTCACCCGGGCTACGTCGACATCGGTCGCGGCGTGCTCGGCCAGCGTGCCGGCCAGCATGGCCAGGTGCCACGAGTGCTCGGCGGTGTTCTCGCGCCGGGAGGCGTCCGCGATCAGGTTGCGCCGCACCACGCCCTTGAGCCGGTCGATTTCCAGGATGAAGCCGACCTGCGCGGCCAGGTGCGGGTCGGTGGGCGGGAACAGGGGAACACCGGACAAGACGACTCCTAGCTAGGCGAACGATCACGCGGTGTCCAGATCGCACCACCGTTCCGCGAGCGCGGTCACCAGCAGGTGGGTATTGGTACGCGGCACGGTCGGGATCACGGACGCGTCCACGATATGCAATGCGCGCAACCCGAATACCGCCCCGGTCGGGTCGACCACGCCGGCGGCCGGGTCCTCGGCCATCCGGCAGGTGCCGACGCCGTGGTAGAAGGCGTAGTGGGTGCGCCGGATCAGTTCGTCGGACTCGGCGTCGCCGAGCGCGGCCGCGCGGTCGGCCTCCCCGTTGTCGAGGAGGATCCCGCTCTCGCGCGCGATGCGTGCGGCGAGGCGGCGGCCCTGGCCCAGCCGGGCCAGGTTGTCGGGGTGGGCCGGGAACGGCCAGTCGATTCGGGCGGGCGCGGCGGGATCGGCGGAGGTGGGGGTCACCGTCCCGGCGCCGGCGGGGAGTTGCAGGCTCACGCTGATGTCCAGCTCGCACGTGCCGTCCGGGTTGCGCCGGGCGACGGGGGTCAGCTGGAGGTCGTGGCGCCGGCGGGCGGTCGCCTTGGCGATCACCTGGAGGGTGGGCGCGTCGGCCGGGACCGCGTCGGGGTCGACCCGGGCGGCGAAGGAGACCACCGGGTGGTCGGTCAGATGCCGGCCCACGTGCGGGTTCGTGTCGGCGATCCCGGAGCGGGCGAGCAGCAGCGGGCTCTGCACCACGCCGGCCGCGAGGATCACTCGGCCCGCGTGCACCGTGGCGCCGTCGGCGAGTTCGACGCCGACCGCACGGCCGTGTTCGACCAGCACCCGTGCCACGTGCGTGTCGGCGCGTACGGTGACCCGGTCGGCCGCGCCGGCCAGGTAGGCGGCGGCGTTGGAGACCCGGGTGCGGTCCCGGCGGTTCATCGGGATCGGGCCGACGCCGGTGCCGGTGGGCGCGTTGTGGTCGGCGCAGTCCGGCATGCCGACGGCCGCGCAACCGGCGGCGAACGCGGTCTGGAGCGGGGCCCAGTCGGCGCGGGGGTGCCGGATGATCGGGATCGGCCCGCCGGTGCCGTGGTAGGGCCGGTCACCGAAGTCGAGATCGTGCTCGATCCGGTTCAGGCACGGCAACATGTCGGCCCAGGCCCAGCCCTCGGGCCAGGTGTCGAAGTCCTCGGGTTCGGGACGCATGGCCACCGCGCCGTTGGTGGCGGACGAGCCGCCGACCACCCGGCCGCGTGCGTACCGCAGGTCCCGATCACCGGAGACGACCGTGTCGCCCCAGTCGTAGGGCGCCCGGATCGGGCGGGACAGCCGCCGCAACTCCTCGGGCAGCGCGGCGGGTCCGGCCTCCAGCAGGAGCACGTCGTAGCGCTCCGACAACCGCGCGGCGACCACACACCCGGCCGACCCGCCCCCGACCACGACAACCTCGAAACCCCGCATTTTGCCCACTTCCGCGCGAACTGACGACCTGTCATAGCTATCATGACCATGATGGCCACACAAGGGCCACGCACGCCCGCAGGGTTACGGGGTACGCCATCGGCCGCCCCCGGCGCGGGCTCGGCGTGAGCGGGCGGCGATCACAGTCGTTCCGGCGGGGAGCCGATGCCACCGAGCA
The DNA here is from genome assembly GCF_051903075.1 of Embleya australiensis. Classification (NCBI taxonomy): domain Bacteria; kingdom Bacillati; phylum Actinomycetota; class Actinomycetes; order Kitasatosporales; family Streptomycetaceae; genus Embleya; species Embleya australiensis. The sequence continues at coordinate 430,213 of NZ_CP182422.1, read as the reverse complement.
GCGCCGGCAACATCGCGACCACGATCGGTGATCGGCCGCGCCGCGCCGCGCCTCCCGATCGCATGCGGTGCTATCGGTGTTGCTCGGGGGGTGTGACGTCCTCTGGGACGATGTAGTCGCGGATCAGGCGTTCGGCGTCGCGGACCAGCGGGCGGAAGACCTTGTAGCGGGACAGGGTGATCAGCCGTTCCACCATCGGAGTGGTACGGGCCACGAAGGCGCGGGACTTGGCGCGCTCGGGGGAGCGGTCGTACACCCAGAAGAGCACGATGCCCATCAGGTGCAGCCACAACAACTCCGGGAGCAGTTCGGCGAGTTCGTCGTCGATGCGGAGCGAGGAGCCGCGCAGCACGTCGGCGAACAGCTCGGTGACCTGTTCGCGGATCGGGTACGACTCTGCGGAGAACGGGCTGAGCGGGCTCTCCGGGTCGGCGGCGTTGCGGAAGAACTGGACCGCGAACGCGTGATACGGCTCGGCCACCTCCAGCCATACCGACAACACCACCTGGAGCCGGTCGCCGAAGTCGCGGACACCGCGCAGCTCCTGCCGGCAGCGGGTGATGTGCTCGTGGGTGAGGCGGTCGTAGAAGCCGTGGATCAGGTGCTCTTTGGAGCCGAAGTAGTAGTAGGCGTTGCCGACCGAGACGCCGGACTCCTGGGCGATGGCCCGCATGGTCGTCTTGTCGTAGCCGCGTTCGCGGAAGAGCCGCAGCGCGGTCTCCAGGATCAGGGACCGCGTCTGCTCGCTCTTGCCGGGGCGCCCGCCCGGGTCCGGCCTGTCGCCGCCGTCGGTCGGGTTCGCTGCGTCGGTGCCTGCCACGTGCTCCACGAGAGGCAAGGTTAGTGGGCGAGCTCGCAGGCATCGTCACACTCGACGACCGTCCAGGGTTCCCGGTAGGGGTTCCCGTCCGGGTCGGGCGGCAGTGGGCCCCGGTGTGTGGCCGAGCGGATCCGGGCCGCGCCCAGGACGGCGGCCCGAGCCATCGGCATCCCGAGCGGCGTGCCGAGCCGGAAGGACAGGCCGCGGTACGCGCGCAGCGCCCACAACACGGTGACCCACGCGGCGGCGCCGGACCACACCTCGCCGGAGCCGCCCACCACGGTGAGTTCGCGCAGCGTGGCTTCGTGGTCCAGGTCGGGATAGCGGTTGCGGGCGCGCGGCGAGGCGGCCGGCACCAGATCGACCGCGATCAGGGTCGGCTGCCGGGCGATCCAGCCGGACAGCGCGACGCACAGCGGGCAGTCGGCGTCGAAGAGGATGGTGATCCGGCGGACCCGGGGAGGCGGGGCGGGGGTACCGCGCCGGGCCGTCCCCTCCGATCGGCCCGGCGCGGTGTTCCCCTGGGAGATGGTCATCGGGATCAGACCCCGGGAGCGGGGCGGGTGGAGCCCTGGGGTGCGATCGGCGGACCGTAGGCCCGGCCGGACAACTTCCGGGCTCGCTGGGGCGCGTGCGTGCCCGGATCGGTCGCCTCGTCCAGGCCGCGCCGCCGGATCCGACTCAGCACGTAGACGTTGAGCAGGTGCAGCCCACCGAGGACCAGCGACACGGTGCCGAGCTTGACGGACAGCGCCTCGACCGAGCCGCGTGCGTCGTCGACGGTGTCGCCGACCTTGAGGTAGAGCGCGACGAAGCCGAGGTTGACGAGGTAGAAGCCGACCACCAGGAGGTGGTTGACGGCGGCCGCGAGTTCTTCGCGGCCGCGCAGGACGTCCTGCAGGAAGATCTGTCCGTTGCGGCTCAGCGTGCGCGCCACCCACACGGTGAGCCCGATGCTGATGCCCAGGTAGATGGCATAGGTCAGGACGGTCATGTCCATGGACCGGCTCCTTTTTGAACGTGTTCAAACTGGCCGACATCGGTGACTCTAGACCTGTTTTTGAACACGTTCAAGTTGTCGGGTGGGGTGGATGTGCGAGACGGGGCGGAACGCGCGAAACCCGTCGATCACCCCGCAAAGGCGAGGTGATCGACGGGTGTTGGGGAGCGGGTGGGGGCGGGGGTGGAGGTGGGTATCGGTCAGGCGGCGGCCGGTGCGGACCAGTCGATGTGGTGGCGCTGCGCCTCGCCGAACATCCGTTCCGGGGTCAGCACGGTGCGGGTCATGATCGGCATCAGCAGGGCCATGACGGCCTTGGTGAGCGGCCCCGCGGCCTTGCTGTTGTTGGTCTTGGCGGCAGCGGCGGCGATCTTCTCGACCCGGGGTCGGCGCATCGCCTCGTACGCGGCGAACGCGGCGGTCGGGTCGGGGAAGTCGCGCAGGCAGCGGGCCAGTTGAATGCCGCTCTCCATTGCGAGTGAGGCGCCCTGGCCGGAACTGGCCGAGGGGGCGTGCGCGGAGTCGCCGACCAGGACCAGTCGATCGCGGTGCCAGTGCGGCAGCGGGGGCATCAGTTCGAGCGGACCGGCGACCAGGAGGTCGTCGGCGGAGGCCGCGCGCAGCACCGCCTCGGCGGGGACGTCGCCCGCGTGTGCCTCGCGCAGCAGGCCGAGCCACCGCTCGGCGGGGACCGCGCGGGCCTCCGCGGTGGTCATCGGCGGATGCGGCAGATTGCTGAACAGGGCCACGCTGCCGTCGGATTGGGTCCAGTAGCCGAAGAAGGCGCGCTTGCCGAAGGCGAAGTGCATGGTGCCGGGGGCGGGCCGGGCGTCGCCGTCGCGGTCGCCTTCCTCCGGGATGTGGGCGCCGACGCCGAAGCCGAGCAGGCCGACGTATTCCGGGGCGGGCGCGGCGGGGTCGATCAGGGCGCGGACCGTGGAGCGGATGCCGTCCGCGCCGATCAGGATGTCGGCGGTCGCGGTGCTCCCGTCGGCGAACTCGGCGGTGACGCCGTCGGGTTCCTCCCGCACCCCGACGAGCCGGCGGCCGTGTTCGGTGCGGATGTCGTGATCGAGGGCGTGCTCGCGCAACACCCGGTGCAGGTCGGCGCGCAGCACGGTGCGGCTCGGGGGCAGGCCGGGCAGACCGGCGGCGGCGCCGAGACGTCGGCCGCGACCGTTCTCGAAGACCATGTCGGAGGTCGGCTCACCGACCGCGGACACCGCCTCCTCGGCGCCGATCACCCGCAGCGCGTCGAGCCCGTTGGGTGCGATGCTCAGCGCGCCGCCCGGCGCGTCGCCGGGCGCGATGTCGGCATACGCCTCGTACACGGTGGCCTCGATGCCGGCCTTGCGCAGCGCGCATGCCGTCACCGGTCCGGCGATGCCGCCGCCGATGATCATCGCGGTCCTGACGCGGTTCATGTCTGTACTCCGAGGTGAGGGTGGCGCGGGACGGGTGCGGCCCGGCCCGGGCGGATGTCGGGAATTACCTGGTCAGGGGGTGTGCGCGGGGTCGGCCACGGTGGGCGTGGTGCCGTCGCGGCGGGCGCGTCGTACGTCCTCGACGAACTCGCGGCTGAACATCGCGGACAACACCGCGACGCCGCTGCGGTGGATCCGGACCTCGCCGTGGTCGATCGCACCGACCAGGCGGATCACCCGGCCCTTGGCGGCGGCCGGCGCGGCGGAGTCCTTGACCCGGCCGCGACCGGTCCAGCGCAACCCGCTCTGCTCGATCACCGCGTCGTCGGGGACCAGGAGCTTGAGCATCGCGTGGTCCAGGTCGACCCGGATCTCGATGTCGCCCTCCCCGATCCGCGGCGAGCGCAGGTCGAGCACGGCGGCGGCCCGCCGTTCGCGGACCTCGAAGGTGGTCGCGGTGGTCCAGTGGCCCAGGTGCTTGGTGGTGGCGTGGTCGGCGTGGATGCGGACCGGGGTGGTGGTGGTCATCGGGAGGCTCCTTGGGATCGGTGTGGGGCTTCGGGCTTCGGTGAATCGATAGTTGCATGGAGACTAGTGTTTTGGCAACTAGTTCTCCTGATGCTAGTTGCCGGAAATCCAGTAGGGTTGGCCGTATGACGACGACTTTCCGCAGGTCACCGCTGGCGCTGGCGCTGCTGGGCCTGCTCTACCGCGACCCGATGCACCCGTATGCGATCCAGCAGCGGATCAAGCAGTGGGGCAAGGACAAGGTCGTCAACGTGGGCCAGCGCGCGTCGCTGTACAAGACGATCAATCGGCTGCGCGAGGCCGGGTTGATCGCGGTGCGCGAGACCGAGCGCGATCAGCAGTACCCGGAGCGGACCGTCTACGAGATCACCGAGGCGGGCCGCGTCGCGTGCCACGCCTGGATGGCGGAGATGGTGGGTACGCCGCGCAACGAGTTCCCCGAATTCCCGGCGGCGCTGTCCTTCCTGGCGCTGGTCACCCCGGAGACGGCACGCGAGTTGTTGACCCGGCGTCGGGAGGCGCTGGTCGCCCGGCTCGCCGATCTGGATGCGGAGGCGGCGCAGACCACGCGGATGAACCTGCCGCGGGTGGTGGTGTTGGAAGACGAATACCTGCGCGCGATGACCGACGCGGAACTGCGCTGGGTGGACGCGGTGTCGGCCGATCTGACGGCGGGCCGGCTGGCCTGGGACCAGGCGTCGCTGGCCGCCTTCGTCGACGCGACGGCGGACTAAGACTTGTCCGGCGAACCTTGGCGCGGCCTGATCCACCAAGATCCGCCGGACAGGACCTGGCCACCGCACACACCGTCGGCGCCTCCCCGGGGTGCTCGTGCGGCGGCCGTATCATCCACCTGATCGACAACTCGGTGACCGCGCTCGGCCCGGGCGCGCCGGGTGGCGACGACCCGGGAGCGACCTTGTCCGACGCACTGGAATACCACGTCCTGCACATCGCGGTGGAGACCGAGAGCGAGGGGCGCGCGATCCTCGACGAACTGGCCCGAGACCCCGGCCGGTTCGGCGAACTCGCGCGCAAACGCTCGAAGGACCCGCTGTCCGCGGCCAAGGGCGGCGACCTGGGCTGGGGGCAGGAGGACGACTACGCCGACGCGTTCGCCGAGGCCCTGGTGGCGCTGCGCCCCGGGCAGGTGAGCGACCTGGTTCCGGCCCAGTACGGCTTCCACATCATCAAGCTGGTGAACACCCGACCGGCCCGCTACGTCGACGAGGACTGAGCCGGCGCCTGGCCGGTGCGGCTCCGGTGTGGGAGCGGGTGACGGATCCCGGCGGGAATGCATCCGGGCGGCGGTGGTGTGCGTCCAAGGGGCAGGAGCGTCGTCGTGCGGCGGGAACCCCCGTGGCGCGGGCGTGCGATCGAAAGGGATGGCCGCGATATGACTCGTACTCGGCACACGTCGGACACCCGCCGGCCCGGCGCGGCGAAGGTGTTCGGCGCGGCGGTCGTCGCCCTGGCCGCGGTCGGACTCTGCGCGCAGTCCGCCTCGGCGGTGCGCAACGGTACCGACGCGCCGGTCGGAGCCGCGCCGTACACCGTCGCGCTGTACACCGCCGACGGCGAACTGCTGTGCGGCGGAACGTTGGTGGCCCCGACCAAGGTGCTCACCGCGGCGCACTGCGCCACGGCGGTGGACGACCCGACCGGCATCACCGTGGTCGCCGGCAAGGTGGAGTTGACCGCGCCCGGCGGTCGGACCCGGAAGGTGACCGGCGCGCGCGTGCACTCGAAGTACACCCCGGGCACGCTCACCTACGACGCCGCCGTACTGACGCTCGACCGGTCGCTCAAGGACCCGACGCTGCCGATCGCCGGCGCCAAGGACGGCGCGCTCTACACCCTCGGCAAGTCCGCGACCGTCTACGGCTGGGGCAAGCGCGACGGCGGAGTGCCCACCACGCGGCAGCAGCGGACCACGCTGGTGTTGTCGCCGGTGGCGTCCTGCGACCCGTACACCTTCCCCGGCGACACCACGGCCACCAAGGTGTGCGGCCTGCCGCCGGCCGCCAACCCCGGAACCAGCGTCTGTCGGGGCGACTCGGGCGGCCCGCTGGTGGCCGGCGGCAAGCTGATCGGCATCGTGTCGTCGGGCAACAAGTACTGCGACGGCGCCCAGCCCCGCTCGGTCTTCACCCGCGCGAGCGCGGTCACCAAGGACCTGGGCCTCTAGGGCGTGTCTTAGCGCTTTCTCCGACCGTAGGCCCGTCACCGCACGCGGTGACGGGCCTACGGCACCCTGCTATACACACGAGGTATACCTGGTGCGTATAGTGCTCGGCATGTCAATCGGTCACACCCTGCTCGGGCTCCTGGAGTCCGGACCCTGCCACGGCTACGACCTCAAGCGCAGCTTCGACGAGCGCTTCGGACGCGACCGTACCCTCGCCTACGGCCAGGTCTACTCGACCATGTCGCGGCTGTTGAAGAACGGCCTCGTCGAGATAGACGGGCTCGAATCGGGCGGTGGTCCCGAGCGCAAGCGCTATGCGATCACCGACGCCGGTGTCACCGACGTCGAACAGTGGCTCGGCCGGCCGGAGACGCCGGAGCCCTATCTCCAGTCGACGCTCTACACCAAGGTCGTCCTCGCGCTGCTGACCGGCCGCGACGCCGCGGACATCCTCGACACCCAGCGGGCCGAACACCTGACGATGATGCGCGAGCTGACCCGGCGCAAGATCGACGGCGATCTCAGCGACCGACTGATCTGCGACCACGCGCTGTTCCACCTCGAGGCGGACCTGCGCTGGCTCGAACTCACCGCCGCCCGGCTCGGCGAACTCACCCTGGAGATCCGCAAGTGACCGACTCCCTGCTCAGCGGCCACGACCTGCACAAGACCTACGGATCGACGCCCGCCCTCGCCGGCGCGGAGTTCACCATCCGCTCGGGCGAGGTGGTGGCCATCATGGGCCCGTCCGGATCGGGCAAGTCGACGCTGCTGCACTGCCTGGCCGGCATCGTGCGCCCCGACTCCGGCACCATCCGCTACGACGGCCGCGACCTGACCGCCATGTCGGACGGCGGGCGCAGCGCGCTGCGCCGCAGCGACTTCGGCTTCGTTTTCCAGTTCGGCCAACTCGTACCCGAACTGACCTGTCTGGAGAACGTCGCGCTGCCGCTGCGGCTGAACGCGGTCAAGCGCAAGGAGGCCGAGGCCCGGGCGCGGGAGTGGATGGAGCGCCTGGAGGTGGCCGACCTCGCGCGCAAGCGGCCCGGCGAGATCTCCGGCGGTCAGGGCCAGCGCATCGCAGTGGCCCGCGCGCTGGTGATCCGTCCCCGGGTGGTCTTCGCGGACGAGCCGACCGGCGCGCTGGACTCGCTCAACGGCGAACGGGTCATGCACCTGCTGATCGGGGCGGCCCGATCCACCGACGCCGCGATCGTCCTGGTCACCCACGAGTCGCGGATCGCCGCGTACTCCGACCGGGAGATCGTCGTGCGCGACGGCCGGTCCCGGGACATGGCGCGCGCCGCGTGAACGTGTTCCGTGATCTCAGGATGGGCGCCGGATTCGCGGTCACCGGCGGCCGGGAAGGCTGGATCCGCACACTGCTGACCGCGATCGGCGTGGGCCTCGGGGTGGCGCTGCTCCTGCTGACCACCGCGATTCCGAGCGCGCTGTCCGCGCGGGACGAGCGGGGCCGCGATCGCAACGAACAGCGCGGGCAGGCGGCGCAGGCCGGTGACCACACGCTGCTGATCGCCAACGCCGACACCAGCTACAAGGGCGACGAGATCCGGGGCCGGCTCCTGCGGGCGGAGGGCCCGAAGGCGCCGATCCCGCCGGGGCTGGCCAAGGTGCCGGGGCCGGGCGAGATGGTCGTCTCGCCCGCGCTGGCCGACCTGCTCGATTCGAGCCGGGGGCGGCTGCTCCGGGAACGGTTCCCGTACCGCACGGTCGGCACGATCGGCGACAAGGGCCTGATCGGCCCGGACGAACTGGCCTTCTACGCCGGGAACGACACCGTGACCGCGGGCGACCGATGGAGTTCGGTGCAGCGGATCACCGCGTTCGGCAGCTCGTTTCCCGCCGACCCGATGGATCCCCGGCTGGTGTTGCTGGTCGTGGTGATGTTCGTGGTGCTGCTGATGCCGGTCGCGGTGCTGATCGCCACGGCCGTGCGGTTCGGCGGCGAGCGGCGGGACCGGCGGCTCGCGGCGCTGCGGCTGGTCGGCGCCGACGCGCGCACGACCCGGTGGATCGCGGCGGGGGAGGCGCTCGCGGGATCACTGTTCGGTCTGCTGTTCGGGCTCGGCTTCTTTTTGATCGGGCGGCAACTGGCCGGCGTGGCCTCCGCGTTCGACCTGAGCATCTTCCCGTCCGACCTGGACCCGAGCGTGCCGCTCGCGGTGCTCGTGGCGCTGGCGGTGCCGTTCTCGGCGGTCGCGGTGACGCTGTTCGCGCTGCGTGCCGTGGTGATCGAACCGCTGGGCGTGGTCCGGACCGCCACGCCCCCTCGGCGCCGGGTGTGGTGGCGCCTGCTGCTGCCGCTCGCGGGACTGGCCGCGCTGTACCCGCTGATCCGCCGGGGATCGGAGAGCGGGGAGTTCAACCGGGGACAGGTCGTGCTCGGCGTGGTGCTGCTCCTGCTCGGGGTCACCGCGATGTTGCCCTGGCTCGTGGATGCGGTGGTGACCCGGCTCGGTGCCGGTGGGGTGCCGTGGCAACTGGCGGTCCGGCGGCTCCAGGTGGGCAGTACGTCGGCGGCCCGAGCGGTCAACGGCATCGCGGTCGCGGTGGCGGGGGCGATCGCGCTCCAGATGCTCTTCCTGGGGATCGAGAACGACTACACCAAGAAGACCGGCGCGGATACCACACGGGCACAACTCGCGGTGAGCTCCGACGCGCCGCTGGGCACCGAGGGGATCGAGCGCATCGCCGGGCAGATCCGGGAGGCGACGGGGGTGCGCAGCGCATTCTGGCGATCCGGCACCCGCCTGGCCGAGCCGGGCGACGACCCCGGCCCGGGCGCGTCGTTGACGATCGGGACGTGTGACACGTTGCGCGAGTTGGCCCGGATCGAGGGATGTGCGGACGGGGACACGTTCGTCGTCGACCCGCGCACGTCGAGTTCCGTCGGGAGCATGCGGCCGGTGGCCGGGAAGAACGTGGTCATCGACATGGGCCGCGGCCCGCGTACGACGCCCGTGCTCACGCCGTGGGTGATCCCCGCGGCCGCGCGCACGGTCCCGGGTCGCGCGGACGGGAGCGGGATCGCCCCCGACGGGGTGTTGGCGACGCCGGGTGCGGTGCCGGCGGCAGTGAGCCGGCAGCTGACGTACTCGATGACCCTGGCGCTCGACCCGGCGGTGCGGGACGCGAGCGACCTGGCGCGCAACGCCATGGCCCGGGTGGATCCGTTGGCGCAGGTGTACACGCTGAGCGAGACCCAGGAATCCCGGCGGTTCGCGAACGTGCGCACCGCGCTGTTCGTCGGCTCGACGGTGGTGCTGCTGATGATCGGCGCGAGCCTGCTGGTGACCATGCTGGAACAGCTGCGCGAGCGGCGGAAGTTGTTGTCGGTCCTGGTCGCGTTCGGCACCAGGCGCAGCACGTTGAGCTGGTCGATCCTGTACCAGACGGCGATTCCGGTCGTGCTCGGCCTGTTCCTCGCGGCGGGCACCGGGGTGGCGTTGGGCGCGGCGCTGCTCGGCATGGCGCAACGCCCGTTCGGGGTGGACTGGGCCGGGCTGGCGTCGATGACCGGTATCGGCGCGGGTGTGGTGCTGTTGGTCACGGCGCTGAGTCTGCCGCCGCTGTGGCGGATGATGCGGCCGGATGGGTTGCGGACGGAGTAGCCGGACGGGGTTGCGCACGGTAAGGCCGGCGCGGCGGCGTCGGGCCCGGAGACTTCGGGCCCGACGCCGCCGTAGTGTGCTCGTCGGACCTGCGCGCGACGGGGTCAGGGCTTGCGGGCGACCGCGCCGAACTGCGGGACGATCGGCGGGAGTTCGCCGTCGACGGGGGCGGCTCGCCAGCGGGCGCAGGAGACGATGCCCGGGTCGAGCAGGTCCAGGCCGGCGAAGAAGCGGGTGAACTCGGCGAGGCTGCGGGCGGTGATCGGCGGGGTGGCGTTCTCGTTCCAGAACCGCATGGCCTCGACGTTGCCCTCACCGCCGAGTTCGGTGGTCGGATGGGTGATCACCAGGTGGCTGCCGGACGGCACGGCGGCCATCAACCGGCCGACGATGTCCACGGCGGTGTCGGTGTCGAGAATGAAGTTGAGGCTGCCGAGCAGCATCACCGCCACCGGGCGGTCGAAGTCCAGCGTCGCCTTCGCGTCCGCGACGATGGCGTCGGGGTGGTGCGCGTCGGCGTGGATGTAGTCGGTGGCGCCCTCGGGGGTGCTGGTGAGCAACGCGCGGGCGTGCGCCAGGACGAGCGGGTCGTTGTCCACGTAGACGATCCGCGCGGTGGGGTTCACCCGCTGGGCGACCTCGTGCGTGTTGTCGGCGGTGGGCAGCCCGGTGCCGATGTCGAGGAACTGGTCCATCCCGGCCTCGCCGGCCAGGAAGCGCACCGCGCGCCCCAGGAACTCCCGGTCCGCGCGGGCGACTTCGCCGATGCTCGGGAACATGCTCGTGACGTGGTCGCCGACCTTGCGGTCGATCGGGTAGTTGTCCTTGCCACCCAGCCAGTGATTCCAGACCCGGGCGTTGTGCGCGACGTCGGGCCCCGAGATCGGCTGGCCCTCGGACGGTCGATTCTCGCTCACGGCGGTGGTCCCTTTTCCTGTCCGCCGTTCACCCGGTGCATCCCGAACGAAAGGCTGCGCGCCCAAGCGCCTTCGAACCCGTTCCCACCCCATTGTGCCACCCACCCACCAATCGGTTCACCGCCCCACCGGGCGTGTCGCCCCGCGTGTCGAGCCCGCACCGCGCTCGTGTCGGTCGAGGCTGCGGCGGTGAACCGTGACGCCATCCCGCGAACCGAGAGCCCGCCCCGTGCGAAGCAGAAGCATGGGGCCGTTCTCGGGGGCCTACTGCGCGTGGAGCAATACGTACGCCCGGGAGGCGTACGTCAAATGGGCCCGACGCCGGTCTCCTCGCACGGTCCGAGTCGTGGCCTCGCTGGGATGCAACCGCGAGGCCGGGACTCGGCGGTGACCGGAGAGCACTCCCTTCCCGGGGCTCTCCGCTGGGTCCCACGACACGGATGTCCTCGAGGGTCGGGCGATGGGGTGGTTCACCCAAACGATGTAGACGGCGTGTCCCGGGTTTCGAGAGCGCCGGCGGTGTCCTCGTGGCCGCGGATCTCCATGCGGGGTCCGGTGCTCGCGATCACGACGAACCGAAGGGATGGCCGAGGTCGGTACTTTCGGCGTCGATGTGGAGTTCGCCGTGGGTGCCGACGGCGTTCCAGGTGAAGGGGAAAGCGGTGCCGGCGGCGGGCAGTCGTGGAGACGGAACTCGACGTCGCCCGAACCCGGCAGATTCATGTGGCCACGGGGACGTCCATCCCGGCCTCACCGACTGTGCCGAGCGGAGGCCATCATGGTCAGGCACCGCCGTGTCACCGAGAAGTAGTGGTTCGGATGTGTTTCTCTGGAATCGTCCCCTGTGTGCATTGGTTCGGCGAATGGCGTGACATGGCGGCCCTGCGACGGCGCCCCGTGTAATGGGCCGCGCCCTCACCGGACACGTGGCACCGGGCGTCGGCCGCCCATCCTCCTGTTCGTTTCGGGGTGTGGGCGGGCCGTGGGGTGGAAGGGATCGAAGTCGGCCCCGCCCCGGGCCGCATCGCCCGCTCCCGCCCGCGGTTCCCCGGCGTCCGACACGTTTCGTTCGAAGGCTCCTCCCACGATGACCGACCACCCCGGCCGCCCCGACGCCCTGGCCGCACTGCGCTCCGCCACCGACCGCAACCTGGCACTCCTGGCCACTCTGGAACCCGGCGCCCACGCCCACGCCCGACTGCGCAACGAGGTCGTCGAAGACAACCTCAACCTTGTCACACACGCCTGCGCTCGCTACACCCATCGCGCCGACCTGCGCGAGGACCTGCGCCAGGTTGCCGCGATCGGGCTCATCAAGGCCGTCGACGGCTACTGCCCCGACCGCGGTTCAGGCTTCCTCGCCTACGCGATGCCCACCATCGCGGGCGAGCTGAAGCGCTATTTCCGCGACCACACCTGGGCCGTCCATGCCCGCCGCGGTGAACAGGAGCAGTACCTGCGCCTGGTCCGCGCCCGCGACGACCTCTCCGCCCGCCTCGGACGCGAACCGGACCACGCCGAACTCGCGGCACACCTCGACACCGACGAGGCCACGGTCCGCACGGGCCTGGAACTGGGCGCGGCTCTGCGCGCCGACTCCCTCGACGCCCCGGCCCCCACCACCGGTCGCGGCGACGATGGCGCCTCCCGAGGCGATCGACACGGCGCCCCCGACCCCGCCCTGGACCTGGTCGTCGACCGCGAATCGTTGCGCCCGTTGATCGCCGAACTCGGCGAACGCGACCGCCGCATCCTCAAGCTCCGCTTCTGGGACGACCTCAGCCAGGCCGAGATCGGCGAACGACTCGGACTGTCCCAGATGCACATCTCCCGACTACTCACCCGCACCTTCACCACCCTGCGTACGGGCATGCTCGCCACCACCTGACCAGCCTCGACCCCTCTGCCACCGCCTGCTCTCGCCTGGTGTCCGCGCGGGCGGGCACGCGCCTCGTGAACGATCCGGACGACCCGATGTGTACCGAAAGGACTGTGCCCGATGGACGATCCGCTCGCCCCGCCATTCGTCGACGAGGCCGAGGACGACGAACTCGACCCGAACCAGGCACCGTTGGGTGCGACCGTGCGGGTCCCGGCCTACGTCGGCATGGCCGCCGGAGACGTGATCACGGTGCGCTGGGAGGGGCCCGACGGATGCGTGTTCGTCGAATCCGCGCCCGTCCCCGGCAAGGGCGTCGGACAGGCCATGGTCTTCCGAATCCCCTCCGGCGAGATCCTGCCCCACGTCGGCACACGCATCAGGTTGACCTACGACGTCGACGGCACCACCCCCGGAGTGCGCCGCACCTCCGGCCCCGCGTTCGTGAACATCACCACGCGCGAACGCCTCTTCCCCGCCACCTGACCTCAATCGGCGCCGGGTCCCCGCCGTCGTGCGGGGGTAGGCGTATGGGTGCACCGTCTGCGCCCCCGCGATCGGTGTCGACGCGGTCCGGCGTCGGGCCCCCTCAACCGGTCGCTGGAGCGCGTTCGCGAAGGGAGCGCCGGCAGCCGACGGGGAACGGGGAACGGGAGCTTCGCGACGGCCGCCGGCCACCTTGCCCGATTATGGGCTCGCGACCCTGCGGTGCCTGCTGTTCTGTGGGAGCTCGGCGGGGGAGCACGGTCTTCGGGTTCGGCTGGACAGGGACTCGCTCGTGCGCAAGAGAGCGCGGCCGTTCCGACCGGTGCGGCGAAACCGGCGTGGTTCGCGGGGACGTCTGTCCGTGGGGCGGCTGCCCGCCGCATCGGGATCGGGAGACCGGGTAGAGCGGTGAGCTCGGGTCGGTCACGAAGGCGCCTTCGATGTGTGCCGCAGCCCCTCGATCGAAGACGAGCCTTTGGAAGGCGACTCGGACGGCGAGAGTCGCTAGCGTGAGTCCGCCCGCCGCGGCGCTGGGCCCACAGCGCCGACGGTGGTGGGTGATGAAACACGACGTACGGGGTCTACGACCGCCGGCGTCCGAGTCCGACCGAGGCGACACAGGTCGCCTGTCCCGCGGAGGCGAGAGCGTGGAGAAGGTTTTCGACAGTACCGACTTCGCCGCGCGTGATGCCCTCGACGCATGGGCCGACTTCACCCGCGGCGCCGTGATGCCGACGGCGTTTCGGCTGGTGGACATCGAGGTCTTCAGCGGTTGGTTCGCGACCATGCAGGTGGGAGCGACGCAGCTCTCGGGCATGTCGTACTCCTCGTTTCGGACCATGCGGTCACCGGCGTTGATTCGCGCCTCGGATCCGGAATGCCTCCAGATCGTGCTGGTCGGATCGGGCCCGCATGTGATCGAGCAGAACGGGCGGACCTCCTCGGCGCAGCCGGGAGAGCTGTTGCTGTTCGACAGTTCGCGCCCGTTCGACGCCTATGCCGACGGCGAGTCGCTTCTCATCCAGATCCCGCGGGCGCTGCTACCCATGCGAGATCGACATCTCGACGGGGCGCTCGCTCGAACCTTTCCCGCCGGCGACGGCGTCGCGGGGCTGCTCGCGCATTTCCTGGTGCGTCTCGCGGCAGGCGATGCTCACTTCACACCGCAGGACACGGCGCGACTGGGCACGGTCGCTCTCGACCTGTGTACGACGTTCCTGGCCCACCATCTCGATCGGGAGACGGATGTGCCGGATGAAGCACGGCATCGTGCGGCATTTCTCCGTGTCACCGCGTTCATCGGACAGCACCTGGGCAATCCGGGGCTCAGCCCCGGTGATGTGGCGGCGGCCCACCACATGTCGGTGCGCGCGTTGCATCGATTGTTCCGCCGGCACGGTACGAGCGTGCGCGCGTGGATCCGTGCGCGGCGGTTGGAGGGCAGCGGACACGACCTGGCCGATCCCGCCCATCGTCACCTCCCCATCCACGCCGTCGCGGCGCGTTGGGGCTTTCCCCGTCACGCCGACTTCACCCGCGCCTTTCGCGCCCACTACGGCACGACCCCCAGTGACTACCGGAATCACGCACTGCGCCGCCACACATAGCCGGCGCGCGGTGCCAAGCTCCTGGCGCGTCATGCGAAGGCGCCGCGTTCGAGACTGCGATGGAATGGGGTCGTCGTCGCGCGTTCGGTCGGCGGGTCGGTCGTGAGGCCGGCTGTGCCCGGCCGGGCCGTTCGGATGCCTCGTCCCGGACAGCGGTCGACGACGTAATTTCCGATGCACGAGGGCCGGCCACCCGGAAGAGACATCGGCAACGGAATGCGAAGGCACACTCGAAAGGCGGGAAAGGAACTCGTGAGAGGGCAGGGCTTGTTTCCCGAGTTCATCCGAGGTGTTCCGGCGGGTACCCGCGCCGCCGGCCGGCGTGCGGGTACCCGATCGAGGACAGGACATGTGTCGGGCCGGGGCGTGTGGTCGAGGCGATGTGTGGTGCCACTTGCGATCGGTGTGGTGTCGAGCCTGGCGGTCGCGGGATGCACGGGCTCCGGTGACGACGGTCCGAAGTACCGGCCGCATCCCGGGGGTTCCGCAGGAGCGGAGGTCGTTCCGGGCGGCACGGGGCGGCCGTCCGCAGCGATCGCGTTCCCCGGTGCACCACCGGCGGGTGTGCACGGCGCGGCGTTGTGGTCGGTGCCCCTGATCGGCCGCGGCGCGGTCGCCGAACCCGTCGGCGCGAGCGTCGCGTTGATCACACCCCGGGCGGGTGATCAGGAGAGTCGGACCGTCGAGTTCCGCGACGCGGCGACCGGCGCGCGGCACGCGATCGTGGAAGTGCCGAGCAAGCCGGTACCGACGACCTGGCACGGCCGTCCCGCGCTGATGACCGAAACGATGAGAACGACGCCATCGGACGGTATCTCGCCGGGGAAGGAGGCTTGGGAGATCGACGTCCTCGACGAGAAGGGGCGGCGCATCGCCCACAAGCAACACCCCGGCCGGAACAAGCCGTTCATCGTGGACGGTCGGCGCATCGTCACCGAGCACGGCAAGGGAGGCGGCCCCGGCGCGTTGGTGATCAGCGACGCCGGCAGTGACGCCCCCGGCTGGCGGATCCCCTGCGGGGAATGGTCCTGCATCAAGGACAGCGCCACCGTCGCCTCCGGAGTGGTCGTCCATCACCGCGACATCGCGGGATCGGACCTTCGCACGATGCAGGCTCTGACGGGCTTCGACGCCGCCACCGGAACCCTCCTGTGGGCGCCGCAGGACCTCGCCCGGCCGGTCGGAGCAGCCGCCACCTCGCAGCCCGACCTCGTCAAGCAGGACAGCGGCAGGTTGGTCATCGGCTGGTACGACCTCGACGCGTCGCCCACCACCGTCACCTACGGCGTGAACGCACCCGCCACCGGCAGATTGCTGGCGACAGGCCCGACGCTTTCGGGTACGCCCGAGTCCGGGCTCTCCGACGCCGACGGAGTCGTCGTCGTGGTCACGACGACGAGGACCGTCGCCGCCTGGCGCATCGACACGGGCACGCTGCTGTGGCAACAGGCCGAGAACGAGATCCGCCTGGAACCGGTCGCCGTCGTGGGCTCGGTCCTGTACTCCGGCGAGCGCCCCTCGATGGCGGTCGACCTGCGCACGAAGGCGGTCCTCCAACGCGTCGTCTCGGACAGGCCACGGCCGGTGGGCACCGATCACGCCGTGGTCTTCACTGGCACCGCTTACGTCTTCGCCATCCGACGGGACTGAACCGGAGTCGGTGTCATGCGTCCCCACGTCGGAACGCCGGTCGAACGCGTGCCAAGCCACCATCCGACACGCCCGACCAACTCTTCGGTCGACTTCCCGGAGGGTATGCCCTGAGCGTCACCGAAGAGCAGGTCGCCGAAGCCTTCGAATCCGGTCCCCCGATCGTCCTGGCGCCCGGGCCACGGGCGACCGACCGCAAAGCGCCTGCGGCCGACGAGATCTGGGAACTGCCGTACGGCACCGACTGGGTCTACCGCGGCGAGCAACAGCCCGGCCGCCCAGGAACTGCTTCCGCAGCACATCGCGGCCTGGGACGACAAGCCCGCCCCCAGCGGGAAGCGCCGAGACTTCCTGCGCGCCCTGGAGGAAGTCGCCAACCGGCCCCGGGCGAGGCGGATTCGGCTGATCGCCATCGCCAACGGTCCGCACACCGGCGCGGGAAACGGCGTCCGCCCCGGGGTCGAGGCCCTCACCGGCGAGCTAGCCACCGTCGTCGGTACGAAACTGCGCACCCAGTCCGAAGGGGAGAGCCAACTCGTCGCCAATCTCCGGGTCCTCCCCAATCGCGAGGTCCGCACGACCCACGCCGCCACGGTCGCCCATTGCAGCCGAGATCCGCGACGGCATGCCGGCCCTTCGCCGCCACGCCGACCCGGACCTGTCGGCAGCGTGAACCCGCCGACTGGAACTCCCGTACTCCACCGTCTAGTTCGTCCTGGTCGGCGCGGGTTCACGGGGGTGTGGTGCCGGTTGCGCGCAGGGTGCCCTTGGTGATGGTGCCGTTTCGTATGGTGTACGACCCCGCGTACAGGCGGACGCTGCCGTCGGTGCGCTGTGCGGCGACTCGTACCTGCACGGTGTCGCCGCTGACGGAGTCGATGGTCAGCCTGTCGCTCACGGTGTCCGAGAAGCCGGCGACGAACGTGGCGTAGGTCGATCCGAGGTTGGTGCCGCCGAGGGTCCAGGCCGTCGCGTAGTCGCCTCGGTTGATCGCGTCGTAGTAGCGGGCGACGACGGTGGCCGGGTTCGATGCCGGAGTGCTCGTCGGGGCGAGGGCGGTTGTGCCGGCCGGGGCCGGGCGCGTTGGTGGGAACGACGCGCCCGGGGACGGGCCGGTCGAGAACGAGCCGGCTGCCGTCCTTGGCACGAACACCGGGGTCGGCGGGAGCGGCGTGCGAGTTGCGGGGGCGATGGCGGCTTCGGTGGTCGTGGTTGCCGCGGTGGTGGTGTCGGAGCCGGAGTCGCTCTCTCGGAGAAGAAGAATCGTGACCGCGATTGTGGCCACGCCGAGGGTGGTCAGGATTGCCATGAGGACGCGCCGACTCCCCATGTCCGCGGGGGCGCTCGCGGGCGCGATCGTTTCGGCGTTCCAGGGGCCTACCTCACCGCCGCACGTGGTGCAAAAGCGCAGTGCCGCCGCCGAGAGGACGGCCCCGCAGTGGGCGCACGTGATCATGATGGCTCGCCTCTCGGGGAGTCGATTCCGCGCCGTGGAAGCGGAGTTCGCCCCTCGGCGGTCGGTCAGGACGCGAACAGGGCGTTGATCGCCTGGATGACGAGTGCGATTGCCCCGCTCAACGCGGTGGCGCCGCCCACGGCGTCGCGCAAGGACGTGGCGGTTCGCTTCAGGCGTACGCGACTCGGTGGGGTCAGGGTGAGTTCGTGGCGCAGTTCCTCGGCGTCGGCGAGGGCCTGTTCGCGGTCGGTCAGTGTGGTTTCGGTCGCCCGGATCCGGACGATGAGTTCGTCGACCGCGGCCAGCAGTTCGTCCGGGGTTCGCGGTGCCGACGGGGTGGCCGATCCGGTGGCCGTGGTCTGTTCCGCCCGGGCCTTGTGGCCGACGGCGATCGCGGACTCGCTGACGCTCGCGTTCTCGCCGATGTCGACCTTGTTTGTTTCCTTGCTCATGTCGATTCCGTTCGTTTCGTGTCGGATTTGGTTCCGACTCGGGGGGGCGGTTTCTAGGGTTTTCCGTTCGAGGTGGCCGAGGCTCCTCGGCCGACGCTGAATGCCGAACCGGTGACGGTGGCTCCGGCGCCCACCGTGAGGCTGTTGTTGACGATCGTCTCGGCGCGCCGCTTGAGTTCCGCGGGGTCGATGTTCTTTTCTTCGAGGAAGTCGACGAGGGAGTCGAAAATCCTCTTTTCCACGACCTTCGTATACATTTCCTGATCAAGTTTCTGGAAATATCGGTGATAGCCGATCAGGAGGCCGTTCGAGTCGAGGCCGAGCCGGAGGATTGTTCGAATGACCGGGCTCAGCATCGGGTCGAGGACGGGGCCCAGCGAGGGAAAACGGTCCGGGACACGGGAGCGCAGGTCGCTGGCTTCCTGCCGGATGCTCAGCAGGGCACCGTGGTTGAAGGTGAAGCGCCTGGCGACCATCCGCCGTTGGCGCGCCTGCTTCCAACGCCGTCGAGGGCCCGCGAAGACCCGCTTGAGGGTGCGCGGGATACAGCGGAACACCAGGCCGAACCAGCGGAATCCACTGGCCACGACGAGCCGCGCGAACTCTCCGAACGTGGGATGCAGCAGCAGGTCGTCGATCTCGTAGTAGCGCCAGTGCAGAGGTGGCAGCAGGGAGTGGTTCACCTCGACGAACAGATGCGAGGAACCGACGGTCACCCGCAGGAAGAGCGTGTACACGAGCTGCCCGCCCCAGCCGACGATCTCCACCACCAGATAGGGGCGGGCCCGGTCCTCGGGATGCTCGGTGAGGTACGCGACGACCGCTTCGGAGACTCGGTCGACCGGGCGCGGGTTCCGACCGGTCAGGAATCGGCTGTCGTGGTGGATGTCGGCACCGTTGATGAACAGCCGGTCATGGACGCTCAGCCCGGGAAGGTCGAGAAGCGCGATCCTGGAGGTGAGCCTTTCGCGCAGTTCGGAGGCCGTGAAGGAGACGACGGGTTCGTCGTCGCACGCCACCGTCGTGTCCAGGGCGAACGACCAGCTGTCCAGCGTCCATCCGTGGCCGAGGAACGGGTCGAATCCGCTGTAGGTGCTTACGTTGCCTGCCGCGTAGACGGCGACCAGGTCGATCTGGTCCCGCGTCACCTGGAGTTGTGGATTGGGCGCTCGGGAAGCGTCGAACGTTCCGCGCCGCAGCGTTTGCGCAAGCGCTCCCCAGCGCGCGACGTACGCCTCGGCGACGACCACGACCCAGGACGCCATGACCACGAGGGTGCCTGGGAGCGCTCCGACGCTCACGAAATTCACGATGGCCAGGATCAGCAATACGGCCAGGGCCGCGTCCCGGGTCAGATGCCGGGCGCGAGCGGCGATGGCGTGCTTCATGACCGCGACGAGGTCGACGCCCGGGGAACGCACCACCGCGCGGAGCGGTTCCTCGAGGACATCCTCGACGAGTTTCTCGGCCAGCTTGCTGTCCAGATGAACGGCCGCGCACAGGTAGCGCGTCGCCTCGTCCGCCGTTGGACTCGGTGCGTTCGGTGCACCTACCGGTCCTCGGGGTCGGTGGTGGACCACCCGCGCCGACGGCGGCGGGGCCGCCGGCTGTGCGGATATCTCGAGGGACGGAGTCATGATCGCGGTGTCGCTTCGGGCCGACGGCCCTGGTGGCACGGGGTTCGCACGCTTTACCTGTGCACCGCAGCCACCGCAGAAATCTGCTGCTTCGGGATTCTCGTGACCACACGAATTACAGCGCACCCCATTGCCCCCCATGCTCCGGATCCGGAGAATGCCCCTGGGCGCGACATTACTCGCATGGAGCGCGCGAGGACGGAATAGTCGGGATGTTCGTCGAAGCGATGAGAATCGTCATCAGGAGACAGAATCCGACCTTCCGGTTCGCTATCGTTCGATCGCTCCTGGCTCCTCGCAAAGGGGCTGCACAAAAAATGGAAGAGCAACGAGAATGCAGACCCCGTCGGCCGGTTGTCGTGGCCGAGCAGCTTTTGTGCCGGCAAGTCGAGGGGAGTTCGACGAGTCGGAACCCGTCGAGGCGGAGACCACGGATGCGCCGACGGCCCGGCCCGCTGGTGTGGGGCCGGGACGTTCGGGTGGCGGTGCCGGTTGTCAGGCGAGGGCGAGGAAGAGCTTCTCGAGTTCTTCCTCGGTCATGGGGGCCTGGTTCTCGTCGGCGTTGTTCATGCACTGGCGCATGCCGCTGGCGACGATTTTGAAGCCGGCGCGGTCCAGGGCCTTGGAGACGGCGGCGAGCTGGGTGACGACGTCCTTGCAGTCGCGGCCGGCTTCGATCATGGCGATGACGCCGGCGAGTTGTCCCTGGGCGCGCCGCAGGCGGTTGAGGACTGCGTTGACTGCGTCGTCGTCGACTTTCACCGGTGCCTCCTGGCCTTGTGTGCTCTGCTTCATGGTACCCCAGGGGGTATCAGTGTTCGGAGGGCCGGTGGTCGCGGAGGGCGGCGAGGGTGCGGTCGAGGTCGCCCTGGTGGGGGCGGTTGTGGGGGAGTTTGGCGAGGATGGCGGCCATGCCGCAGGTGTCGGTGAGGGCGGAGAAGACCAGGCCGCCGGCGATACCGGCGGAGGCGAGGCGGAAGGTGGGTCGCAGGCGGCCGAGCGCGAGGCCGGTCAGGACGACGGCGCCGGCGGTGAAGCGGACTTGTCGTTCCATGCTCCACGTGGTGCGGCGCGTGCCTTCGGGGTGTTGCAGGGCGTTGCCGCGTTCGACCCAGGCTCCGGTACCGCCGGCGAGGGTGGCGGTGGTGATGCCGTGGGCGGCGAGAGTGTGGCAGGCGTGCTCGGAGCGGGCGCCGGAGGCGCAGACGATGAGGATGTCGCCGTGCCGGGCAGCGTCGCGGATGTCCGGTAGGGCCCGGTCCAGGTGGTCGAGCGGGATGTTGAGGGCGCCGGGGAGGTGGCCGGTGGCGTATTCGCCGGGCGTGCGGACGTCGAGGACGACGAGTTCGTGCAGGCGGCTGCCGGCCTGGTCGGTTTCCAGGGTGCGGGGGTTGGTCATGATGCGGGATCCGTCCTTCTTTTCGGATGGTGCCTGGATATGGGCAGCGCGGTGCCCCGGGGTTGCTTGTGGTCGTGGTCGTGGTCGTGGCCGTGGTGTCAGTGGAGGGCGTCGGCGAGCATGAGGGCGGCGACGGCCAGGAGCACGACGGCGAAGGTGCGCTGGAGCGTGGGGCCGGAGACTTTCCCGGCGAGGCGCTTGCCGTCCCAGGCGCCGAGGATCGCGGCGCCGGTGAAGGGAGCGATGACCGCCCAGTGCAGGGATGCGGGGGTGCCGACGCGGGCGGTCAGCGCGGCGAGGGAGTTGACGGTGATGACCAGGAGGCTGGTGCCCACGGCGGCCCGCATCCGCAGTCCCAGGACGGAGACGAGTGCCGGGACGGCGAGGAAGCCGCCGCCGACGCCGAGGAAGCCGGTGACCGTGCCGAGCCCGACCCCGGCTCCGGCCGCCCGGGCGGGGCGGACGGGTTGCGACGGCGGGTCGGTGGCGGGGGATTTGAGCATGGCCGCGGCGGCGAGGGCTGCTATCGCGGCGAAGGCCGCGGTCAGGGCGGCTTCCGGCAGGCGGGCGGCGAGGAGACCGGCGGCGATGGCGGGCCCGATGCCGGCGGCCGCGAACAGGATGCCGGTCTTCCAACGGACGTTGCCGCAGGTCGCGTGGGTGTAGAGGGCGGTCGCGGAGGTGGCGGTGACGATGATCAGCGAGGCGGTCGTGGCCGCGGCCGGGGTGAAGCCGAGGAGGTAGATCAGGGCGGGGACGGCCAGGACGCTGCCGCCGCCTCCGAGCGCCCCGAGGGCCAGGCCGACGACGGCCCCGGCGGCGAGGGCGAGGAGGAGGGCGCTCACGCTATTCGGCCGCGGCTTCCGTGCCCGTCCCCGACCGGCAGCGCGGCCGACGCCCAGGCGTTCATTCCGCCCTTGACGTCGACGGCGTCGGCCCCGCGCCGGGAGAGGAGCTTGGCGGCCTGCCGGGAGCGGTGACCCGACCGGCAGATCACCACCAACGGGCGGCCCTTCGCGGCCGGGGGCAGGTCCTGGCCGGCGAGGAGGTGGGAGAGCGCGACGTGGACGGCGCCGGGGGCGTGCCCGGCGTTCCATTCGGCCCGCTCGCGTACGTCCACGAGCACGGCGTCGCCGGACGTGATGCGCTCGTGGGCCTTGGTGGCAGTGACGCGGGCCGTGCCGCGACGGAAGAGGAACATCCCGTCGTCCTTCCGGTCTCGGGGGTGGGGCTGTGGGCGGTTCAGCGACCGGTGTCGGTGCCGGTGGTGAGGGGGAGGCCGGCTTCGGTGGCGGCGTCGAAGGTGTCGTCGACGGCGACGACGTCGCGTCCGGCGGCGTCCAGGAGGGAGGCCGCGATGGCCGCGCGCATCCCGCCGGCGCAGTGCACCCACACCGTGCCGGACGGGACCTCGTCCAGGCGCCGGTGGAGCTGGTGGATGGGGATGTGCGCGGAGCCCGTGATCCAGCCCTTGGCGCGTTCGGAGTCGCGGCGCACGTCGAGGACGACGTCGGGGCGCGGATCGTGGGCGGCGAGGTCGGCGAAGGTGGCGCGGGGGAAGGAACGCGGGCTCGCGCCGTCGGATATCCAGTCGCGGGGGCCACCGGTGGCGGCGGCGGCCGGGCGATCGATGCCGACGCGGACCAGTTCGCGCTGGGCCGCGGCGAGCTGTGCGGGGGATTCGGCGAGGAGGGTGACGGGCTTGCCCCAGGGGATCATCCAGGCGAGGTAGGTGGCGATCTTCCCGTCGGCCTCGAAGTTGACGGATCCCGCGAGGTGGCCCTCGGCGAACGTGATCCGGTTGCGCAGATCCACCACCCATTCCCCGGCTGCCAGCCGTGCGGCGATGTCGGAGGGATCGGCCACCGGCGGCGCGGTCAGGTCCACCGGCGCGGGGCCCTCGGCGTTGGCCGGCCCCATGCGGGTGTAGTAGGCGGGCACGTCCTCCAGGCCGACGAGCAGTTCGGCGACGAAGGAGTCGACGTCCTTGACCAGGGCGTCGTTGCCGCTCTTCTCCTTGCCGATGGTGGTGGCGTCGCCCTCGGACTGGGAGGAGGAGCAGAAACTGCCGAAGCCGTGCGTGGGCAGGATCGGCGTCTCGTCGGGGAGTTCGGCCGCCAGCCGGTGGGCGGAAGCGTGCTGGGCGCGCGCCAGCGCTTCGGTCAGTCGAGGCTCGACCAGGTCGGGGCGGCCCACCGAGCCGATCAGCAGCGACCCTCCCGTGAACACGGCCGCCACCGCGCCCCGCTCCTCGAGGACGTAGGACGTGTGATGGGGGGTGTGGCCGGGCGTGGCCATCGCCCGCAAGGTGACGTCCTCGTCGACCTCGACGGTGTCACCGTCGGCGACGGGAGTACGGGCGAACGCGACCCGGGCGTCGGCGGGCACGAGGTAGACGGCGCCGGTCAGGCGCGCGAGGTCCAGGCCGCCGCTCACGTAGTCGTTGTGGACGTGCGTCTCCGCCACGTGCGAGATCCGCACCCCCCGCGCCGCAGCCGCCGCCAGGACCCGGTCGACGTCGCGGGGCGGGTCCACCACCACCGCACTGCGCGCACCGCCTGCCAGGTAGCTGCGGTTGCCCAGGCCCTCGGTTTCGATGGTGTCGATGAAGAACACGCGTTTGCCCCTTTCGGCTGAGATTTACCCCCCGGGGTATATTTCGAGCGTAGCACGAGTACCCCCGGGGGTATTTTTGGACGCAGTAGAACTCGCTCTCGCGAGGGCGTGCGGCAACCCGCGCTTGGATATGGATGAGCCGTGTTCACGCGCGCGGCAGGCATCGTCGAATCGGTGGTCAGCGAGTCGGTGACCAACCCGCTACGCACACATGGTCGGGTACGACGACAACGAGGGCCGCGAGCGGCCGTGCCGCTGCGGAGCTGTTTCGTCACAACGCCGAGGACGAGGCTCGCCGCGCCCGACTCTTCGCGGAGGTGCTCGACCAACTACGTTGCCCGGGACGTCTCGCCGGTCGGGGGATCGAAGACCGTCGCGCCTGCGGTGGGGTGCCTCCGTCACCACTCGGTCGCCCCCGGTGCCGCCGCCACGGTATGCGGATAAAACCTCGCCATCGACACGAGTGCGAGCGGCTCGCCTGATCGTCACGGGGAGTGCTCGGCTGGACGCAACCAGAACGTCAGCGTCCTGATGAGCGGAGAGTGACAACGCGACGACGTATCGTCGTTTACGGGCTCGCGGTGATCGTCGGTGGATTGCGGCGCCCGCGGGCCGGTCCGCGGGCACGGCGCCGCTTCACGAAGCGGGCGGCCTGCTCGCTCGCTCTCGTGAACTGCGGGGGCCGACGGCGCGTGTGCGTCGGGCGGGGAGGGCCAAAGCGAGTACGCGACGCCAGTCCACGCGGCGGCTGGGTCGGGGAACGCCCGGGCGATCGCGCGGGACGAGAACGCGTAGCGCGACCGGACGCAGGGTGCACACGACCGGTGTACACATTCGGAGTGCCTCGCCGTCGACCGCGACGGGAATCTCGGTGGCCTCGGAGGTGACCTCGACGCGGTGGGCGCTCGTCACGGTCAACGCCTCGGAGCGCTCACCGCGTACGACCAGGTCGGCGGCCGGGACCGCGCCCCGAACGTGGATCCCCAGCACGCCGAGTTCGCCATCGTCCAGGCGCGGGCGTCGGCCGGTGCCGGCCATCTCACTGGGGGAGTTGTACCGATTGTTGCTGATCAGCAGGGCCTGTTGCGCGGTCAGGACGGTGTCGTCGACGCGCGCGTCGAGCCGTACGCCACCATCACCGACCAACAGGTCCGGCAGGAGGCCGAGCGCCGTCGCGGCCTTGTCGTCGCGATACTCGGGGCGCTGCACGACGTCGGCGTACGCACCGAAGGACACCGTGTTGACGAAGGCGCGGCCCGCGACGTCGCCCAGGTCGACGTGCAACTCCTCGCCATCGGTGAGCGCGTCCAGACACCGGCCCGGGTCGGCGCGGTCGAGCCCGAGGTCCATCGCGAAATGGTTGCGCGTCCCGGCCGCGATGACGAGGAAGGGCACGTCGTGTTCGGCGGCGACCGCTGCCACCAGCGCCTGGGTGCCGTCACCACCGGCCACGCCCAGCAGGTCCGCGCCGTCGACGACGGCTTCCTGGGCCAGTTCGGCGACGTCCGCGGGAGCGGAGGGGTCGAGGAGAACGACCCGCGCGCCGAGTTCCTCGGCCCGTTCGACGAGGCCGAAGCGGCCGACCTTGCCTCCCCCGGACTTCGGGTTCATGATCAGGAACGGCCTCGCGGGCCGGGCCGCAGGCGCGGCCGGTTGCACACGATCCGGGTCCGACGTGCGCAGGGCCGCCCGGGCGCACGCCACGGTACCGGCCCAACACGCGCCCAGGATCAGAGCGTCGAACCACAGGCCGTCGAAGGCGAAGAGCACGAGGACGGCCACCGGCGCGCCCACCGCGATCAGTGCGCCGACCAGCCGGACCGCGCCCCGGTGCGCGAGGAACCACCACAGACCGACGGCGCAGGCCGCCAAGCCGAGAAACGCCGCGCCCACGATCAGGAACCCGGCCTCGCGCAGTGCGATCACGAGGACGACCACCACGCCGACGACGGCGAGCAATGCCAGACGCGCCAAAAGACGTGCGGCCCTGCCTCCATCGACGCGCGCTCGCCGTGACGAGGCCGTTGCGTACCGGCCCATGGTGTGCCTCCCGGCTTGCTCCGCCCGACCGATGCCCACGGAAAAGTCGGCCGTGCGGTCGAACCGCGTCCGACCGGGTGACGGTGTCTTCCGACCGTGCCAAGGACGCTCGTCGCGGGTTTCGTGTGATGGAGAGGGCAGATGACCGGTGTCGAACCGCGGTCTCCTGCCACCTCGACGTTGCCACGAACGTTCAATACCGATTCTTGGCCGGTCCCGTGCACAGTGCCCAGATGACGGCGATGTCGATGGCGATGAGGATCGTCGACCACAGCGGATAGTGCGGCAGCCAGGTGAAGTTGGCGATCATGCTCAGCCCCGCCAGCAGTACGCCCAGCATGCGCGCCCAGAGCGCATTGGCGAACAACGCGAGGCCGGCGAGAGCGACCACGATCCCGAGGATCAGGTGGATCCAGCCCCAACCCGCGACGCTGAAGCCGAACGTGTAGTTGTGGGTCCTGAGGATGACGTCGTCTTTCGCGATGGCGGCGATCCCCTGGAATACCGCCAACACCCCGCCGACGATCATCATGACGGCTGCGAACACCGTCCATCCGCTTGCGGCAGTGGATGGTGAGGTGTGATGTCGCGTGCTTGTGTGATTGGTCATCGCTGATCATCCTTGGCTTTCGGCTTTCGAGGCGTCGGCCGCTGCCTGCGCCGTGGCGCCCTGAATCACGGCCGCATGCGTGTGTGCCGCGAATGCGGCCGTCACGTTTCCACCGTCTCTCTCGCGTACGAAAGGCGCCACCGGATCGTTGCCGCCACAGGCGGACAAGCGCCGACGCGGCGATCTCTACGAGAGTTTGACGAGTTCGTACGTGCTCTTGGCGGCCAACCACAGGCCCAGCAGCAGCGACAACACGACGATGGCCTGGTCCTGGTGGGTGGTGAGGGCCGTGCGTAGCCGATCGAGCTCGATGTGTGCCCGGGCCGGCGCGAACGTGGCGTACAACTCCATCGCGAACAAAGTGGCCGTGGCGAGCAGGAAGTAGCTCATCAAGGCCACGAACGTGGCGGCCGAGGACAGGTCCGCGTTCATCACGGTGGCCCCACCCGCGGCGACCATCGCCCACGGTTGGAGCAGGATGGCGAGGCCGGCCGCGGTCCATCCGGAAACGCGATCCAGCCGTGCCATCCACCTCGGATTTCCTCGGGAGCGGGTGGCGCCTCGGCGTCGCTTGCGCTCGCCGTAGACCACCAGCGCGATGCCCACGGTCAGCTTGACCACGAGACCCGCCGTCGAGGGTGCACTGTGTTTCGAAGGCGGAGTGCCCCCGGTCAACAGCAACACCGCGGCGACCACCACGACGAGTTCCACGAGCCAGGTCAGGGTGAACACAAGCCCTTTCAACAACCCTCTGTCCGCGGACAACAACAGGATGAACGCGGAGTTGTGCATCGGTCCCAGGGTGATGGCCGTTCCGATGAGGACGAGATCAAGGACCATGGCTGTCCCCATGTGGGTGAATGTGGATCGGGGTCGCGCGAGAGCGTGTCACCGCCCTCGGTACCACCCGTCGGGTCCCGCTACACAACATTTCGGAGCCGGTGCCCGCCATCCGGCTGACGCTGCGGCGCGGCGGATCCGGGCTCTTGTCGGGCGCTGGAACCATGTCGTCATGACAGCCGCGATGGGCAGGCCGGTGCGCTCCACAGGGACACGCCTGGTGCTGGTCCCGCTGGTCCTGGGGCAGTTTCTGATGGCCCTGGACAGTTCGGTCATGAACGTGTCGATCGCGACGGTGGCCGAGGACGTGGGCACGACGGTGACCGGGATCCAGGGCGCGATCACGGCCTACACGCTCGTGATGGCGATGCTCATGATTCCGGGGGGCAAGGTCGGCGGGCTCATCGGTCGTCGGCGTGCGTTCATGATCGGTTGTGGCATCTACGGGTGTGGTTCGTTGACCACCGCGCTGGCCCCGAATCTGCCGGTGTTGCTGCTCGGTTGGGCGGTGTTGGAAGGAGTCGGTGCGGCGCTCATCCTGCCCGCGATCGTGGCGTTGGTGGCGGGAAACTTCCCGGCGGAGCGTCGCCCTTCCGCATATGGGCTCGTTGCCGCCGCGGGGGCGGTGGCGATCGCGGCGGGTCCGCTGATCGGTGGCGTGGCGACTACGTACTTCTCCTGGCGCTGGGTCTTCGCCGGCGAAGTCCTGCTCGTGGCGGTGATCCTGGTACTCGCGGCCCGGGTCGCCGACGCGCCCGTCGCGGCGCGAGAGCGCCTGGACGTCGTCGGCGCCGTGTTGTCCGCCGGTGGGCTCGGGGTCTTCGTGTTCGGCGTGCTCAAGTCGGCCGAGTGGGGGTGGTTTCGACCGAAACCCGAAGCGCCCGCCTGGTTGGGGGTGTCGCTGGTCGTGTGGCTGATGTTGTCCGGAGTGGCCCTCGTAAGGCTCTTCCTCTCCTGGGAGACCCGCCTGTCGGCCCGGGGCGGGGATCCGCTCGTGGACCCGATGATGCTGCGCAATCGGCAACTCACCGGCGGCCTGACGATGTTCTTCTTCCAGTACCTCGTGCAGATGGGCGTGTTCTTCATCGTTCCGCTCTACCTGTCGATCGCGTTGGGCCTGTCGGCGTTGGCGACCGGCGCCCGTATCCTGCCGCTCTCGCTCACGCTGCTGGCGGCCGCGATCCTGATCCCGCGGTTCCTTCCGGACGTCTCGCCGCGGCGCGTGGTGCGACTCGGCGTCCTCGCGCTGCTCGCGGGGGCGGTGGCCATGATGGCCGCGCTGGACGCGGACGCGGGCCCCGAGATCGTCACCGTGCCCCTGCTGTTGATCGGACTCGGTATGGGCGCGTTGGCGTCGCAGCTCGGTTCGGTCACGGTATCCGCGGTCCCCGACGAGCGGAGCGCGGAGGTCGGCGGCGTGCAGAACGCGGTCACCAACCTCGGTGCCTCGATCGGGACGGCGCTCGCGGGATCGCTCCTGATCGCCGCCATGACCTCGTCGTTCCTGAGCGCCATCGAGCATAATCCGGCTATTCCGGCATCCGTCGCGAGCCGCGCGACCGTGGAACTCGAAGGCGGAGTCCCCTTCCTGTCGGACGAGCAGCTCACCTCCGCCCTCGACAAAGCCGGCACGAGCACGGAGGTGAAACACGCGGCCATCGAGGCGAACGACGCGGCCAGACTCGACGGCCTGCGGGCCGCCCTCGCCGTCCTCGCCCTCGGCGCCCTCCTCGCCCTGTTCTTCACCGGACGCATCCCCACGACCCAACCCCGCTCGGCCCGGACGTAGCGACAGCGGACGAACGCACGGATGTGTTCATCCAGTGTCGGACGCCGGACCGCGATCTCAGGCCAGGATCTTGGCCTTGGCTCGTTCGTATTCATCGACGGTGATGTCACCGTCGTTCCTGAGCTGGGCGATGCGGGCCAGTTCGTCGGACGTGCCAGGCGTGGCGGCTGCGTCCCGCACGTAGGAGCGGAACTCCTCCTGCTGCTGTTCGACCCTGCGTCGGTCGCGTTCGCCCATGCCGCGCCCCCGCGCGATGAAGTACACGAAGACGCCGAGGTACGGCAGGACCACGCACAGAACCAGCCAGCCCGCCTTGCCCCATCCACTGAGGGAGTCATCGCGGATGATGTCCCGGAACACGTGGAAGAGGAGCATGATCCAGAGGATCCACAAGAAGAACCAGAGCATGGTCCAAAAGGCGTTGAGAAGTGGGTAGTCCATGATCGATCTCCTTCGATCAATCCCGACGGTATCCGCGGGGCCGTCCAGGAAGGCGGAGCCGCCGCCCACCCCGCCGTTGCGGGTGGGCCCGGAGCGCTGGGAGTGTGCTCTGCTCACACGGGGTGGGGCACGATGCCCTCGCGGGACGTGTACGCGTCGCGATCGGCGACCACCGCCCACCGGCACGGCGGCGGATATCCGTGGGACATGCCACCGGATGTCGCCTTGGAGCCGCGCCTTACTCGGCGTGTCGGCAACGGGCCGGCGGCGCTGTACCCGATGTCCGCACCGTCATGGTGGCCCGATCTCCAGTTTACGGCGGGACCTCACCCGATCGCCTCATGCGGCGCGCACCGACGAATTGCCCGACGGGCCGTCACACTCGTGACCGGACCGGCTCCGGGCGGGGGGATCACGGCACTCCGCCACCGACCGGGCCCGGCCGCCCGTTGTGGGCGGGAGTCCGCGAGAGCGTCGTTCGTCCCGTCGCGGCCAACAGCGCGATGATCGCGAGCAGGGCGAGAAGTACGGCCACGAGCAGCAGGATCGTCCACGCGGTCGGGCGATTCCACAGGGCGAACCACAGGGCGATGACGAGGAGCGCGCCGATGGCGAGCCACCGCCGGTGGGCGGCCACCCAGGTGCCGGTCTTTCCGGTGTGCAGCCCGTGCGTGTCGGCCCACCGCGCGACGGAGTCGGCCGCGCGCTCCATCGATCCGCGCAGGGCCCGCGGCAGTCGGCCCGTCCCGGACAGGTAGGCGCCGAGGGCGACGACCAGGCCCAGGACGATCCCGGTGCGGACGCTGTTCTTCAAAAAGCGCAGCAGCGTGTCGAAGATCGCCGAGGCGGCGGCGGGGGACTGTACCTGGGCGGGCAGGTGATCCAGATAGAAGCGCCGCGCGATCGCCAGGGCGATGGCCACGACCAGGCAGCCGAAGGCGACGCCCAGGGCGGTGGTGACCAGGGCCCGGCGGCGACGCCGCGCCAGGAATACCCCGATCGCGCCGAGCAGAACGGCGATGATGGGCAACCAGTTGCCGAGCACGTCGAGTGCGTGTGCCGCTTTCTTGAACTTCCGCAGTTTGTCGGACTGGATGAGCACCATCTGCTTGTCGACGTCGGGAATCTTGTCCGCGGGGCTGACCCCGGCGTTGACGAGATCTTGCTTGACCGCGTCCACCGCGGCGCCGACATCGAGGGTGACGGTACCTCCGTCGACCCCGACCGCGCCCCGGCCCTTGCCGGTGAGCGCGTGGTCGAGCGCCGAATGGGCGGTTCGGTTGGCGTTCTTCCAGACCGTCTCGAACCTGTCGCTTTGGGTGAAGCGGGTCGCCGCCTTGTGGGCGGCCTGGGTTGCGGCGTCGTCCAACTGCGGTGCCAGTGACTTCACGGCGTTGCCCACTCGAGGCGGCAACCCCTGGGACTCCAACCAGGCCGCGAGGTCCGCGGTGACCTCTTTGCCGTCGACCCGAACGTCGACCGCCTTGGTGATCCTTTCGGCCACGGCGGATTCGATCGCCGGGTTCGACGCGAGGGGGGCGATCGTCTCGACGTACCTGCCGGTGTCCAGCACGATGTCGTGCACCCACACTGTGATCAGGGAGAGTGGCACCAGGACGCAGGTGAGTGTGATCAACACGGTCGAAAGGATGCTCATCACGATTCGCCCCGCGCGCGAGCCCCGATGATGGACCGGCGTGCGGACGACCCGGGCAGACCCGGTGTTGGGCGGCTCCGACGGCGTGCTCATACCACTCTCCGGGCGACGGTGGAAGGATTGCCATACAAGTCGAATATGCGCGAGGCGTGTGGGATCGCGCACGTTGAGTTACGCCTACCGGGATGGTCGGAGGCCGAGCCTTCGGGCAGGGTTCGCCTGTTGAGGTGTCTTCCGCGCGGGACGGGGGATCGGGCGCGCGTGACGACTCGTGTCGAGCGAGTCAGGAGCCGAGGATCGCGGCCTTTTGGGTCTCGAACTCGCTTTCACTGAGCACGCCTTGTTGCTTCAGTTCACCCAACTCCTTGAGCTGGGCGAGCTTGCTGCTCATGTCGTCCGCCGGTGCGGATGGTGCGGGTTCGGCGGCGTAGGCGGGTCCGGTTGCCGGTTGCTGCGGTTCCTGTTGGGCCCAGCGGCCGGCCTGGCGCCGGGAGACTCGGTTGGAGACCGCGGTGGCGGTTCCGGCGACGACGGCGGTGCGGGCGATGCCGCGAAGAAGCCCTGGCATGATCTGTCTCCTCTGCTGGGGTGGGAACGGCCTTCGAAAGCGACTCAGGCCGTGCTCTCGGCGGCGTCGAGCGAGGCCAGGATTTCCTGGACCGGGATACGTCCATTGGCGACGAGCCGGGCTCCGCCACGTCGCAGGGCCGCTGCGAGCGGGCCCGCCCACACGTTCTCGTAGACGAGGACGGCCGCCGCGCTGCCGGGCTCCAGTACCTTGCTCGCGTCGTCGATCTCGTCCTGGCCGAGCAGTCCCGAGGAGGATCCCTCGAAGACGGCGAGGTCGAGGTTGTCGTCGCCGGTCAGGTCGGCGAGTTCGACTCCTCGGACCGATCCGTCCGCGTTCTTGCGGACGAAGAGCAGATCCAGCACCCGGATGATGCCACGGTCGACCAGATCGATCAGGAGGGGCAGTCCCTCGCCGGTCATCCGACTTCCGGGAAACTCGATCACCAGGTAGTCGATCGGGCCGGGCTCGTAGGGTTCGTTACTCATGTCGGCTCCTTGTCCGGTCGGGTCGTCGACGTGTGTCGGGTGGGGTCCACCCCCACACCCCCGCGCCTTCGCGGTGTGCGACGGCGCCGGTACCGACAGTGACCGTCGCCTTCGTCATTTCAGCAGCGGACGGCCGGCCACGCATCTCGGCTCACGTTCGACTCCCCCGGCCGGGACGATCCTCGCCGCGTCGGCGTCGAGGGAGGCGAACCCCAGGCAAGCCGATGTGCCCGGTGACAGGCTGCTCCGGAGCCGAACGAGGGAATCCGAAGGTCGGTGCGGCGTCGGTGCTCCATGCGAGGAAACCACCGCCTCGGTGCTCGAAGCGCCGATGGGGCAAGCCCGCCGGTTTCGCCGTTCCACGTCTTCGGGGCCGAACAGGCCCGGGGATGGCCGCCGTGGCCGCAAGCGCCGGGTCCTTGCCGGTTGGCGGGGCCTTCCTCGCGGGGGCGCGGTCAGTGGCCCAACGCCGCCTTCGCGGCAACGATGATCAGGCCGAGGAGGAGGTTCACGACCCCCTCGGCGACCACCTGCATACGGCGGGCGCCGGCGGCGACGGCGCCGAGGGAAGCCCAGACGACCTGCTGCGTCACGGCGATACCGAGGGCAAGCCACGCGGTGGCGCCGAGGCCGAGGCCGAGCAGGGGGCTCCCGGCCACAACCGCGGCGGGGATCACGGCTGCTTCGACGATGGACCGCTCGTGGCGTGCGACGCGGCGCACTTCGACCAAGTCGGGTCGTGGGCCGTGGAGTCGTTCGCCGGCCAGGCGCGCGTAGACGTGGGCGGCCCAGAAGACGAGACCGGTGATGATGAGCAGGAGGCTGAGTTGCAGTCGTGGATAGGGGCCCAGGGTCCCGGCGGTGGCCACCACGGAGGCCGCGAGCAGGGATCCGTACACGGCGCCGGCGTAGTCGGTCCGGGACGTGCGCGTCGCGCCTGAGCCTCGCGATCTCGCGGACGGTTCGTGGGGGCGGGCCATGACTTCACAGTAGAAGGCGGAAGCGAACGGCGCCTGTCACCGTCGCGGCCGAGCGGTGGTCCGAGTGGTGGGTTGATGCGTGATCATGTCGTGGAGACCGCGACCGGCGGAGGGTGATCCGCAGCTCGGCGAGCCGCGTGCTGCTCCCATCAAGAGACCTCGGCGAGAGCGGACCTCGACCGGGCCGATCTACCGTGACGGTTTCGTGTGGGACGAACGGCGTGACTGATGGAGTGCGTTGATCGCGATGTGGGTGACGTGCCGTGGATGAATGAGGAGCAAGGGATTGCCGGTCATGTTGGTGACGCGGGCAATGTCGTAGAACATGCGCGGATCCGTGGGGACGCGTTTATACCACTGCTCCAAGTACCACACGCCCAGGCGGACGAGCACGGGTGGCCGTTGGTCCTGCCAGGCACGGTCGGACAGGGTCGCAAGGGCCCAGGGCCGGCTGACCACACGGGCCGAACGCCGTTGGAACTCGGCGGCCATGCCGTCGAGTCGGCCTCCTCGTGTAGTGAGCATGTCGCGCAGGACGAGGGCTTCCAGGGCCGCGACCGTCATGCCCTGGGCATAGATGGGGTTGAACGCGCAGACGGCGTCGCCGAGCGCGATCAACCCGTCGGGCCAGGGTGCAAGGCGGTGGAGGTGGCGGCGCCGGTTGGCCGTGTGGGCGTATCGCACCACCGGGGTGACCGGCTCTGATCTCCGCATGGTCTCGTACAGGCCGCCGGCGAGGGATTTCGCGAATGCCTCGAACCCGCCTTCGTCGCCGGGCGGGTGGTCGCCTGCTGCGCCCTGCAGGCTCACCATGAGCCGGCCGCCCTCGGTTCTGAGGGCGAAGGCGCCACGAGAGAAGAGCGGGGCGTGCGGGAGTTCGAACAGGGCGAGCCAGTCGCCGCGGAGTGCCGGGGCCGCGCGGTAGGTGCGGGAGGCGTAGCCCACGCGGGCGTCGACGGTGCTCTCGCGAACCCGGGGAAGGCCGAGGTCGGTGAGCCAGCCGGGCAGGTGCGAGCCTCGGCCGGTGGCATCGGCGACCAGGTCGGCCCGAAGTGTCTCCGTGGCGGACGTGCGGCCTGCCGTGGACTGTCGCAGCCGCACTCCGGTGATGCGCCGGCGATCATCGCTCAGGGTCAGGCCGGTGGCGGTGCATCCGTCGCGGATGTGTACCCGGAGGACACTCAGGACCCGTGCGCGGATGAGCGTTTCCAGCAGCGGGCGGCTGACCATCCGGATGTGGATGTCGGAGCGTAGCGGTGGTGGCGAGCCGTAGGGGAAGTGCAGGCGTCCGTCCAGGCAGAAGTCCGCCGACGGCGCGCCGGTCGCGGCCAGTTCGTCCCCGATGCCGGGCAGCAACCGTTCCAGGGACTGGTGGCCGCGGGCCTGCAACGCGTGTGCGTGGCGTCCCTGCGGCACTCCCTTGCGCGGGCGGGGCTCGGGGGTGAGACGGTCGCGTTCGATGATCGTGACGTGGGTGAACGCGTCGCCGAGCACGTGTGCGCAGAGCAGCCCCGCGATGCCGGCGCCGATGACGACGGCGTGCTCTCGCCCCGGTGGATGGTCGAGATGGCGTCGGCTCACAGGTTTCATGTGCGCGGCTCCCGAGGGGGGAAGTCAGCCGGTGGGCCGGTCCCACCAACTCGGCAGGTCGATGGGGTGGCTGATCAGCGAGGCGAGGGCCATGGTGACCTGGAACCCCAGGGTGCAGACGTTCATGAATCCGATGCCGGCGAGCAGTCGGCTCCACGGACGGGTCCACCGGGGCAGTCGGTCGGTGCCGCGGAAGAGGTGGGCTTCACGGCCGGGTTCGGCGTGCACGGCCATGGCCAGGACCGGCACGATGAAGAAGCCGACCACGGCGAGCGTGGAGGTGATGGGTAGTTGGTACCACTGCCCCTCGAAGAAGGTGAGGTTGCCGGGCAGGGCACGCGGGTAGGCGAACCCGCCGAGCCGCTGGTAGGCGCCGGTCAGGAGGGGCTCGCACACCAACATGACGACGATCGTCAGCGCGAGCGTGCGACGTCGGCTCCAAAGCGGCCGTCGGGCGGCACACAGCCGAACGACGGTCAACGCGATGATGATCCACAGCAGCATCACCGGATAGGCGATCTCCATGAGGAAGGACTCGACGGCGGGGGTGTCTCCTCGCCATCCGGGCAGATACGGCCCCCAGGTGTCCACGTTGAGGTCGTAGCGGTTGTTTCCGGCCGCGTAGCGGAACTGGCTGACGTAGGGGTTGCTCCAGAAGGAGAAGCAGAATCCGATGAACACCGCGGTGTTCAGGGTGATGCGGCCTTGGGCACGGCACTCCCGCCGACACACCGCGGCCAGCACGAGGAAGAGCAGCCCGGCCCCGACCTGCCCGATGTGAGTGACGACCTTCATCGTGTGGGGGATGGTGTAGTCGCCCGAGGAGTGGGCGTGCGCGTCGCCACCGACGATCCAGCGGGTGAAGACCACGCCCTGCAGGATCAGACAGGCCAGGCCGAAGGCGCCCCAATACACCACCGGGCCGCGCCGGCGACCCGCGGCCGGGACCCGGCCGTTGCCCGGGGTCGCGGAGCCGGAGGCGGCCCGTGCCGACTGTTCCGTCATGTCAGTGATCCTGTTCGCCGATGTCGAGGCCCATGGCGTCGAGCAGTCGGTCGGCGAGGGTGGCGGGGGTGGGCTTGACCCAGATCACCCCGGGTTTCAGCTCCGTGCGCAAGGCGCGCTGGAGACGCTGCTGGAGTTGGACCGCGCCGAGGGAGTCGAGTCCGAGGATGACCATGCTGGTGTGCGGGCCGATATGGCGGGTGCTGCCACCGAGCAGGTCGCGCACGGTCTCGATGACGAACTCCTGGAGGATCGCCCGGCGTTGTGGCATCCCGTCGGCGGCCAGGAGTCGGTTGCGCACCGCGGTCTCCTCTTCCCCGGCCTCCCCGGCCCCCTCGGTTTCCTTGGCGGTGAGCAGCGGGGCGAGCAGGGTGGACGTACGCAGGCTCGGGTAGGGCGCGATCCACCGGGCGGTGTCCACGGGAGAGTAGGCCGGTTGCCGGTGACCGGCGGTCAGGATGCGCTCGAGCGCGTCGATGCCGTCGGCGGGGCTGATGGTGAGGAACCCCCGGTCGGCCAGGTGCCGTCCGCGGCCGACCTCGCTCCAGGCACCCCAGTGGATGCCGGTGGCGGGCAGCCCCCGGTCGAGGCGGTATGCCACCAGGCCGTCGAGGAAGCCGTTGGCGGCGGCGTAGGCGGCCTGTCCCGGGGAGCCGATGAGGGAGGCGATGGAGGAGTAGAGGACGAAGTGGTCGAGGTCGTTGTGGGCGGTGGCCTGGTGAAGGGCCCAG
This sequence comes from Embleya australiensis, assembly GCF_051903075.1. Taxonomy (NCBI): domain Bacteria; kingdom Bacillati; phylum Actinomycetota; class Actinomycetes; order Kitasatosporales; family Streptomycetaceae; genus Embleya; species Embleya australiensis. Next base: position 393,783 of record NZ_CP182422.1, on the reverse strand, counting down.
GCACCTGCGGCTTTTCCGCGCCAGACCCGTTCCAGGAGGGCGTCGTCGAGGTTGGCGACGGTGGCGTCCTCCACGACCCCGGCCGCGTGGAAGAGCCCGCGCAGCGTGTGGCCCTCCTTGCCGGTCGCCGCGACTGCCCGCGCCGCGACGGCCGGGTCGCCGATGTCGCCGCGCACGACTTCGATACCGGTACCCGCGTCGCGCAGGGCGCGCAGTCGAGCCTCGATTTGCGCGCTGGGCGCGGAGCGTGCGTTGACGACGATCCGGCCCGCGCCGCGCAGAGCGAGCCATTCGACGGTGAGCAGCCCCAGGCCACCGAGGCCGCCGGTGACGAGGTAGGCGGCGCCCGGCCGTACCGGCTCCGCGGGTTCCCGGGTCGGGTCGCCGGGGCCGGTGAGGATCCCGGCGACGTGACGCCCGTCCGGCAGCAGCGCGATCTCGGTGAGCGGTTGCCGGTCGTCCAGCAGTTCGCTCACGATGCCCGGGTACGGGTTGTCGTCGGGCGTGAACTCCAGGGTGGCGGCCCGGAGTTCCGGATGCTCGTACGCCACGGATCGCAGCAGTGCGCGGACGGCCGCAGCGGTCAACCGTGCCTGGTCCGAACGGTTCAGGACCCACAACCGGGGTGGCCGGTCCTGCTCGGCCAGGTGCCGCACGAGGGTGACGACCCGGTGGACGGCCCTGAGGGCGGACTCGCCGGGTGTCTCACCGGGGTGCGCGTCGCCGAGCGTGAGTACGACTCCCGTGCCGGGAGCCGGCGCGGACGCCGCGCCGAGGACGGAGTCCGGCGGCAGGATTCGGCAGCCGGCCGTTTGTCTCCCGAGTTCCCCGGCGAGGGCGCGGGCCCACGCGTCGTCGCCGGTGGTGAGGACGGTCCACCTGCCGTCCGAATTCCGAGGACGTGCTTCGGATACCGGGGCCGCGACCCACTCGTGGTGGCTCAGTCGGGCGGCGAACCGCTCGGTCGGCGGGGTGATGTTGGCGACGCGCAGTCCGCGGATCTCGGCAACGACGGTGCCGTCGGCGGTGGTCAGCCGGGCCGATGCCGTGCAGCCCAGATCGTCGGCCTCGTGGAGTTCGACCAGGGCCGCGCGGACATGGGCGGTAGGCGCGTGGACGCGCACCTCGTCGAATCCCGTGACGACCACCGGACCGGGAGTGAGGGTGTGGTGGGCGAGCCATACCGCCACCGCGGTTTGTACCACCTGGTCGGCGAGGGCGGGGTGCAGGGACATGGTCCAGGCGGAGACCCGGGCGGCGTCGTGAGTGTGCAGGATGCCCAGAGCGCGATCTTCGGTGGGATGGACCCGGATGCGGTCCAGGGCGGTGAAGGCGGGGCCGTGGAAGACGTCGTGCCGGTCGCGGAATGTGCGGTGCAGGGCCGCGATGTCGTGATCCCGCAGGCCCGCCGGGGCCAGGTCGGCGGGGGCGAGCGGTTCGGGACGATCGGGACCCAACGGTCGCACGGTGCCGTGGGCATGCACGGTGATGCCCGCAGCGCCGGCGGTCACGATCTCGATGTGGGCGATGTCGCCGTCGCGCACCAGTCGGGTGGTGACCCGCGGTTCGGGGTCGAGGACGAGGGGGTTGAGCACACTGATCTCCGAGGCGGCGACGCGCTCGACATCGAACACACGCGCGGCGGCGGCCAGCATCATCTCCACCACCGCGGTGCCGGGAAGCACCGGCACGCCGGCCACCGCGTGGTCGGCGAGCCAGGGCAACAGCCGCGGGCCGACGGGCGTTTGCCACAGGTGACGCCCCGGGCTGTCGGGATCGTGGACGTGGCCGCCGAGCAGCGGATGCTGAGTGGCGCCCGGCAGAGCGCGGGCGATCACGCGGTGGGTCGGTTCGCCGCCGCCGTGGCGGGAGCGGTGCCAGGCGGTGACCGGGACGTCGCACAGCTGCCCGTCGCCGTAGCGGGACGCGAAGTCGATGCCGTCGTATCCGGCCGCATGGAGCGTGCCGAGGTGGGTCAGGAACGCCTCGGAGTCGTCCGTGTCCTGCCGCAGACTGCCGACGGCTACGGTGTCGGGGACGGCGTCGTGCCGGGTGATATCCAGAATCGGGCGTACCGCCAGCGGGTGGGCGGTGCACTCGACGAACAGTCGGTGTCCTGCGGCGAGCATGGCGGAGATCGCCGTGTGGAACCGGACCGGGTCGCGTTGGTTGCGTACCCAGTACGCCCCGTCCAGCGGCCCCGGCCGCAGGGGGTCGGGCGAGACGGTGGAGTAGAACGGGATGCCGGGATGCGCCTCGGGCACATCGGCCAGGGCGGTGTGCAGCCGGGCGAGTATGGGGTCGACCTGCGGGGAGTGCGAGGCCACTTCGACGTCGATCGTCTTCGCCACCACCCCCTCCGCCGTCCACCGCCGGACCAGCGCGGCGATCTGTGTGGCGTCGCCCGACACGACGGTGATGCCGGGCGAGGTGAGGACGCCGAGGGTCACGCCGTCCGCTCCGGCGGCCTCGATGGTCGCCTGCACCCGGGCGGCGTCGAGCATCACCGAGGCCATCGCACCACCGGAGATCGTGGCGAGCAGCGCGGAGCGGCGGCAGATCACCTTCACTCCGTCCGCCAAGCCCAGACCACCCGCCACCACCACCGCGGCGACTTCACCCAGCGACTGCCCTACGACCGCGGCGGGCCGGACGCCCCACGAGCGCCAGACGGCGGCGAGCGCCACCTGGACACCGAATAAAGTGGGTTGAATACGGTCGAGCCCGACCATGTGACCGGGGTGTTCGATCATCTCCCGCAGAGAGAACCCGGCTTCGGTACGAATCAGCGGCTCCAACTCCTCGACGGCTGCGGCGAACACCGGCTCCTCCGCGAGCAGGCCCCGGCACATGCCGGGTCGCTGGGACCCCTGGCCGGTGAACACGAACACCGCGCCCGGGTGCTCGGGCGGCAGCAGCGGCGTGCCGGACACCACACCATCGGCCGACTCCTGTACCGCGAAAGCACGTGCCCGGCCGACGAGTTGGCGGCGATTCCGGGCGACGATGGCCAGTCGGTGGTCGGCGTGCGAGCGGCGCTGGGCCAGCGTGTGCGCCACGTCCGACAGCGCCACCGCCGAGCCCGGCCCCTCGGCCCAGTGCGCGAGGCGCGAGGCCGCCAGGGACAGGGATTCGGGGGAACTCGCCGACAGGGTGAACAGCCGAGCCCTGCCCCCGGGTTGCCGGGCCCGGCGGGGCCGGGCACGTGGCGTGGGGGCGGATTCCAGGACCACGTGGGCGTTGGTGCCGGTCACCCCGTAGGAGCAGACGGCCGCCAGTCGCGCCGCGCCGTCCACCGGCCACGTGGTGAGTTCCGTAGGAACGAAGAGCCGGGACGCCTCCGCGCGCGTGATGGCGGGGTTCCACACCGTGAAGCCGGCGTTGGGAGCGATGGAGCCGCGACGCAGGCACTCCACGGCTTTGATCATTCCGGCGATGCCGGACACCGGTTCCGAGTGCCCGATGTTCGTCTTGATCGACCCCAGGGCGCACCGGCCCCGGCCGCGTCCGTAGACCGCGTCGATGGAGGTGTATTCGATCGGGTCGCCCACCGCCGTGCCCGGGCCGTGCGCCTCCACGAGGCCCACCGCGCCCGGGTCGATCCCGGCCTTGGCGACCGCCTCGTGGAACAGCCGCTGTTGCATCCGTGTCGACGGCGCGGTCAGCCGCGACGCCTGGCCGTCGTTGTTCACCGCCGAACCGCGGATCACCGCCAGGACCCGGTCCCCGTCCCGCCGGGCATCGGCCAGCCGCTTCACGACGAGCACGCCCGCGCCCTCGCCCCGCACGTAACCGTCGGCACGCGAGTCGAAGGCATGGCACGCCCCGCTCTCCGACAGCAGCAGCGGAGCCTCGTAGTAGTGCGTCTCGGGTGACAGCATCAGGAGGACCGCCCCGGCCAGGGCCGTGTCGCACTCGCCCAGGGTGAGCGCCCCGCAAGCGGTGTCCAACGCGACCAACCCGGAGGAGCAATGAGTACTGACCACCATCACCGGACCGCGCAGGTCCATCGCGAACGCCACCCGACCGGCCGCGCTCGCCGTGAAGTTGCCGAATAAATAAGGGCTGTTGGGCGCGTCCTCGACCGGCTGGGCCTCCCGGAACAGGTTGTCCGGGGCATACGTACCCATGTAGACGCCGGTCCGCGAGCCGCGAAGTCGTCCCACGGGGATCCCGGCGTGCTCCACCGCCTCCCAGGCCACCTCCGTCAGCACCCGAAACTGCGGATCCACCCACGCCTGCTCCACCGGAGCCACCGACAGCGCCTGCGGATCCCAGGCCCACACATCGCCATCGAGGAAGCAGCCGTACCCGGCCCGCACCGCGAGCTCCGGGTCGTGCACCCCGGCCAGGCGGGCGGCATCCCACCGATCGGCCGGCACCGGGCCCACCGTCGAGCGTCCCTGGGCCGCCAACCGCCATAACCCGCCCGGACTTGTCACACCGCCGGGGAACCGGCAGCCGATCCCGACGATGGCGATGGACGTTTCGTTGCGGGCGGACACGGCAAGCCCCCTATTCGGCGCAGCGGCAGTCTTCGGGCCGTGGACGAATCGGTACCGCACCGGCCGTGGTCTCGACAGGGCGCGGTGTATCGATGGGCTCGAGACTCTGATGACGTCCGCGGTCGGCGGGCACGCCCATGGGGGCACTGGTGCGGTCGTGCGGCACGCGGTACACATGCCGACTCCGACGGGCCGCCGCGTGAGGCGACCAGCCGGAGCGGCCCCGTCGTTGCGGCTGCCACATTGACCACCTACCGGTACCAGGCGCGCATCCCCGCACAGCGGAGACGTGCATGGCCGAAATCTACTGCTTCTCGTCTTTCTTGGACATGGCCAGAGACAAGCCATTCGGAGTATTCGGGTGCAGTGCGCGGCCGACGACCCTGGGACGTGGCAAGGGTTGCAACTCCTTGAGAGCGAGTCCTCCGACGTGGTCCGGAACACCATGGACTTCGGCCGACCCAGGAGGTGTCCAGGGTGAGCCGTACGTGGCGATCCGGCGTGATCACCGCGCCGACATGACGATGTGTGAGCTTGAGCGCGAGTACAACGTGTCGTGGCGGACGGTGAGGAAGGTCGTGGACTCGGTCCGGTCGGAGCCTCGATGGCGTCGGCTCAGGCCGGTGGGGCCACCAGGCCCGCCTCGTAGGCGGCGATGACCAGTTGCACCCGGTCGCGGGCTCCCAGTTTGGTCAGCAAGCGGCCGACGTGGGTTTTGGCGGTGGCGGGGCCGATGTGCAGCTCGGCGGCGATCTCGGTGTTCGTCAGGCCGCGTCCGACCAGGGTGAGCACTTCGCGTTCGCGGGTGGTGATGCCGGACCGCGCCGGGCCCGGGCGGGCCGCCCGCCTCGGGGCGCCGGCGGGGTCGGGGCGGCCGGCGAATTCGGCGATCAGGCGGCGGGTGACGCTCGGTGCGATCAGGCCGTCGCCGTCGGCGACCACTCGGATGGCCGCGAGGATGTCCACCAGGGCCATGTCCTTGACCAGGAACCCGGCGGCGCCCGCGCGCAGCGCGCCGTACACGTTCTCGTCGTCGTCGAACGTGGTCAGCACCAGGACCCGGGTGGCCGGGCACTCGGCGGTGATGATCCGGGTGGCCTCGATGCCGTCCATGTCGGGCATCCGGATGTCCATCACCACCACGTCCGGGCGTAGTTCGGCGGCCAGTTCGACGGCGCGCGTGCCGGTGCCGGCCTCGCCGACCACCTCCAGGTCGGGCAGGCCGGCGATGACCATGCCCAGACCTGCGCGGATCAGTTCCTGGTCGTCGACCAGGACGACGCGGGTGCTCACGCGGGCAACCTCGCCTCGACCCGGAAGCCGCCCTCGGGCCGCGCCCCGGCGCCGAACCGCCCGCCGACCAGGGCCACCCGCTCGCGCATCCCGGCGATGCCGAGGCCGCCACCGCCGACCGAACCGTTGCCGGTCGAGCCGGTGCCTACCGAAGTGGTGCATGCCGAAGTGGTGCCTGTCGCAATGCCGTCGCCGTCGTCGACCACCTCGATCGCCAGTTCCTCGGCCAGGTACTCCACGGAGACCCGACACCGCCGAGTACCGGAGTGGCGCACCGTGTTGGTGACCGATTCCTGGATGATCCGGAACGCGGTCAGGTCGATCTCGGGTGGCAGCGGGCGCCGTTGGCCGTGCCAGGCCACGTCCACTCGTATGCCCGCCGCCGCCGCGGTCGCGACCAACCGCTCGACCCCTTCCAGGCCCACAGCCGGCGCGAGCCGGGCGCCGTCGGGCCGGCTGTCCCCGTCGACCCGGCGCAGCGAGACCAGCATCCGGCGCAGCTCGGCCAGGGTCTGCCGACTGGTGCCCTCGATCGCGTCGAGCGCGGTGCGCGCGCCGGCCGGCTGCGAATCCAGGACCAGGCTCGCCGCGCCCGCCTGGATCGCGATCACGCCGATGCTGTGCGCCACCATGTCGTGCAACTCCCTGGCGATCCGCAGTCGTTCGGCCAGCACGGCGCGGGCTGCCGCCTCGGTGTGCAGCGCCTGGAGGTGGTCGTGGCGTTGCCGGGCCGAGGTGCCCGTCATCCAGCCGATCATCAACACGACGAAACCGACCGCGAGTTGGGTGAGCACGTCGCCCGGGTTGTCGCTGCCGGTGTCGACCGCCCAGCGGCCGACGAACACGCCGCCCCAGGCGGCCGATACCAGCCCGGCCGCCACCGTGCCGTTACGGCGTGACGCATCGGCGGCGTACCGGCCGATCAGAATGGCAAGGGCCGGGATCAGCGGCCAGACCCGGTCGCGCAGGAGCATTACCGCGATCGCCTCGGCGGCCATGATCGCGAGCACCGGCAACGGCCGCTTCCGCAGCGGCCCCACCGGCAAGGCGAGCAGCACGGCCACGATCGACGCAGCCATCGTTGCCAACGGCGTGTAGCCCTGCTCCGCTCGATACAAGAACCCATGCAGCGCGAACCACAGGAAGGCCACGACCAGGCCGACCAGCGCGACGCGCACGGCATGGACAACGGCGGACAGGGTCGGACGGGGTGGACGAAGCGGCGAGCGCGGCGTCGTGGGCACCGGGGTCGAGATCGGCGGAGGCGAACTGTCGGCGGGCACGGGCCGATCGTAGCCGGCGCCCTCCCCACCGAGCGTCCACCGCCGGGCGTACACCCGAGCGACTACCCGGCCCGAACGGCTACCGCCGGGCGTACACCCGAGCGACTACCCGGCCCGAACGGCTACCGCGAGCTACCCGCGGCGCCGGACGCGCCTGAAGTGCCGAGCGCCTACGAGGTTGCCGAGGACGGATCAGGAAACCGCGTTCGGAGCCGGCCGCACTGCACGCGCATGATCCGAGCCGCCCATCGGTCGAGCGCCGTGAAGGGCTGTCCGGTGTCCGGCCCGGGCCCGGTACGGCGCCGCGCCGATCGCGATCGTGACGGTCCGGGCGGGATGTGCCGCGGCGGGGGCCGGCCTCGACGATCACCGGCATGGGCCCGTCGGGGTATGTCAGTCGCGGTCCGATGCGGACAGCGTGTCGGCGACCATGCGGGTGGCGAAGTCGGGATCGTCGGTGAGGTGATTGATGTGTGCCGCGAGCAGAAAGGCGGTTGCCTCCAAGGGAGTCATCTCGTCCTCGGTCCAGCTTCCGTACTGTGCGCGCCACAGACTTGGGCTCAGGCCCGTTCCCGCGGCGACGACCAGGCCGGCCATGGTGGGGATGGCTTCGGGACGGATGCTCATGGGCATCCTGCGCAGTGTGGCCACGAGGTTGGGCACCACACGTTCGATGGCGTCCATTCCGTGCTCTGCGTAGGCGACCCGTAACCACTCCATGAACAGGAGGATGAGGGTGCATGCGCCGTCCAACACGGCCGCCGCTCCCTCGGGGCCCACCGACGCGACGAACCGGTCCGTCAACTCCCGCTGTTCCGGGTCGGTGTCGATTCGGTCGACTTGGATGCTCTTGAGCCGAGAGTCCACCATCATGAGCGCCGCACCCACGTCGCCGATGGGGGCGTGCACAGGATCGCAGGGCGATGACACGGAACACCTCCTCGCACAGCCGCAGGGGTAGCGCGACATGTCCGCAGATCAGACCTCGGGTGCGGTTCGGATGTCGCGAATCTCGACATCGGCACCGTTGGGGAAGCGGATTTCCATGATGCTACGCAGGTTGTGTTCGGGTGGCGGTTCGCGAGTTCAGGTAGTCCAAGAACAGCGATTGCAGATCCGGGGTCAGAGCGATGACGTCCTCGCTCGTCGGGACCAACGTCAACCCGCCTCCCTTGGGGATGCCGCGGTGAAATGCGGCGTCGGTCCTGCGCGCTTCGAACAGACGCCCATCCGGAGACAGCACGAGGCTGTGTTCGCTGGAGCCGGTCTCCGGTGCGAACGTCGCCAGTTCCCAGCCCTTCCCGACCTCCTCGAAGACCCGCACCACGTGTGTCTTGCGGCCGAAGAGGCCGGCCTTCTCTTGGCGAGTGTCGACGTGCAGGAACAGTGGTACGAGCTTCCGTGTCGGCAGCCGCCCGGCTACGTCGGCCACGAAGGCGGCGAGCTCGGGAGTCATCCCAACGCCCCGGCGCGATTCGATGCCCGAGAGCCTGAGGCGCTCCCGCTCTTCCGCGAACTTGATCTGTTCGATCTCGTGCTCCCGGCTTCGAGCATCGTCGACCGGCCCCATCCGCTACCCCCCACGTCCCTGGTGTCCGGCACGTTAGTCCGCGATGAGCCGTCGTGACGCACGAATGGCCAAGAACCGCCGCGCGAAGGCGCGGAACGAGCCGGCTGGTCGGGCCTGGGGCGAGTGATTCGAATTGCTCCGCGGTCCGGCGCCTGCGCTTCCTCGCCGCCCAGGTCATCGCCTACGCCAACGACCTCCTGGGACGTACCAACAGGCAAGCCCGGTAAGGCGCGCCGACCCCGGCTCTCGCACTCGGGGCCGGCCTTGCGCTGAGCCGGGGGATCGACGATATCGGTGCACTCGCCGGACCGGTTGCCGGGGGAGGTTGGGAAGTCCGCATGTTGGGGTGGGTGTTCGTGTGTGGTGGGGGATGGTGTGGTGGCGGTGGGGCGGGTTGATTTGGGTGCGGGGATTTTTGGGTGGGGTGGTGGGTGATTTCTTTGCATATGCAATTGCATGGGTGTCACTCGCAGGGGTGGATTCGTGGTCCGGGTGGGCTTTGGGGCGATGGATCGGAGAAATCGGGATGTTTCTCCGTGGTGACGTCTTCCGATCGGGTTGCTCCGGGTCGTTGTCGGGTTGTGGTGCGTGACCTGCACTTCTTTGGGCGCTGTGGGATCGTTGTCGGCGGATTCGGCGGGGTTCGTGGGCGGCTTCGAGGCGTCGGAGGGTCGGCCGTGCATTTGCATTTCTTGGGTTTCCTTGGCGTTCGGGAAACTCTCGGGGTAGCTTCCGGAGCGTCGGACGATCCGGATCGGCGGTCGTCGCCCCGGGGTCGCGAGGGAACAACGATCAAGGAATCGACATGGTGGACGACTTATCCGCCGGAGGAGTTTCGGACGATCTCCGGCGATTCCCGAGAACGGCATTCCCCGCTTTCCGTTCGGGGAAAGCATTCGGCATGCGGCGGCGGCGGGCCGGCTCCGGGGCCACGCCCGGGACCGGAGGGAGAGACACGGGATGAACGCCCGCAGGGGCATCACCACGTGCGCCGCGTGCGGTCGACGCTTCGCGCGGCGCGACACGGGCGACCGCAAGCGGCGCTACTGCGCCCCCGGGTGCCGGCGGCGGGCGCGCACGGCGCGGGAGCGGCAGGCGCCGCCGGCCGCCGATCCTCGGGGGCTGGAGGCGGGCATCGTGGCGATTTTGCGTCGGGTGGCCTGCGCGCTGGAGGAGGCCGAACGTACGCGCGAGCCGTTGCGGGTCCGGCTGGCCTACGCGGACCGGCTGAGCGGGGAGACCCAGCGGTATCGCGCGGTGGTGGGGGAGGCCCGGCCCGGCATGGCGGTACGGCTGCGCCCGGAGTGGTCCGCGCAGTTGGCCGCGCGTCTGGGGGCCCGGTCGCATCCGGGCGACGACGCGCGCGGGGACGCGGACCTGTCGGCGTCCCAGCATGCCGGCGAGCGGCTGGCGGCGGCGTTGCGCGAACTGCACCGCACCTCCGGGGTCACCGTCGCGGACCTGGCCTGGCAGGCCGGGATCAGCGAGGAGTTCGTGGCCCGAATCCTGGCCGGCGAGGTGTTCGCGTCCTGGCCGGTGGTGGAGACGTTGGCCGGGAAGCTGGGCGGCGAGGCGGCGGAGCTGCGTGCCCTGTGGGAGTGCTCGCGCGGGGTCGACCACGGCATCCGGCGCGAACTGCCAAGCCTGGCGGCGTTGTTGACCGCCATGGTGCGCGGCCTGTGGTTGGCCGCCGGGCAGCCGGCGCCGGATCGTCTCGGCGGTGATCCGTTGCGCCCCGGTACGGTCGAGCGGGTCCTGGCCGGCGAGCTGATCCCGGACCGGGCCGTTGCCGAGCTGCTGGTGGAGCGACTGGGCGCGCACCCGGACGTGATCCGGCGGTTGTGGACGCAGGTGCACTACGGCGTGCTGATCCGCCTCGGCGACGCCGGATTCCCGGCCGGGGGACTGCCGTTCGCCGCCCTGCCGGGGCCCGAGTCGCGGCCGGACCCGGTGACCGGTACGCACACCGGCGACGGCGATGTCGGCTGACCGGGGTGCGGCGGCGCGCACCGCCGTCCGGACGCGCGCCGAGGCGCTGATATCCGCCGCGCGGCGCCCGCCGGCGGGCGCCGCGCCGGAGTCGGATCGCACCGATGGCGAGCCGGCCGGGTCCGGTGGATCGGCCGGGGCACCGATCGACTTCGCCGCGTTCTGTCTGCTGCATCGGGCGCGGTGGGCGCAGTACGCCCGGCACCGGGTGGGCGATCCCGTCCGGGGCGAGCGGGCCGTGCAGTCGGCCGTGGCCGAACTCGCGGGCACCTGGGCCGACATGTTGCGCGGGCCCAATCCGACCGCCGGGGCCTGGCGCATCCTGGGCCGGGCCGTCACCGCCTCGCACGCCCCCGCCCGGGGCACCCTGTACGACGCCCTGCCGTGGCCGCAGGCGGACGCGGTGGTGCTGCACTACCGGCTCGGCATGACCCTGACCGCCGCGGCCGACCTGATGGGCACCGATCCGCCCGAGGTGGCCGCCCAACTGGTCCTGGCCGAGCGCAGCCTGCCCACCGCCGTGGTCAGGACCCTCGAACGCCGTCCCGACGCCGCGCCGCGTCCGGACGGCCGCGACGCCCCGATCCACCCCCGCGGCCCCGACGGCCCGGGCGGCGGATGAGGGCGTGCGGGTCGTGCGCAACCCGTGCCGCGCGACCCGCTTTTCCCCCCACCGTGCCGTTTCGCGCCGCGTGCGGACTCCCGACTTCCCGGCCCGAGTGCCTGCCCCGGCGCACGTCACGCATCTAGCATGGTGCGCGCACGGGCGGCGACCGGAAGACCGCGGTGGATTCCGGCGAGCGCGGACGCACGAGGGGGCGCGATGGGGAACGCGGACGGACCGATGCCCGAGATCGACGTGGACACACCGAGTGCCGCACGGATGTACGACTGGTATCTCGGCGGCACCGACAACTACCCGGCCGATCGCGCGGCTTGCGAGGAACTGCTCAAGATCGTCCCCAGCACGCGCGAACTGGCGCTGAACAACCGGGCGTTCCTGCGCCGGGTGGTCCGGGTGCTGGCCGCCGAGTACGGCGTACGGCAGTTCCTGGACCACGGATCCGGGCTGCCCACCCGGGACAACGTGCATCAGGTGGCGCAGCGCGTGGACCCCGCGTCCCGGGTGGTCTACGTCGACAACGACCCCATCGTGCTGGCGCACGGGCGGATGTTGCTGGAGGAGAACGCGAACACCGCCGTCGTCCAGGCCGACATGACCGATACCGACGGCATCTTCGGGCGTCCCGAGGTCGAGCGGCTGATCCGGCTCGACGAACCGGTCGCGGCGCTGTTCGTCTCGGTCCTGCACTGCCTGCCCGAGTCCGCCGAGCCAGGGGCGATGATTCGCCGGGTCGCCGACCGGCTGCCCCCGGGCAGCTTCATGGTGATCTGCCAACTGGTCAGCGAGGACCCGGCGATCCGGGACGGCGTGAGCGACTTCATGGCCCAGGCCACCGGGGGCAATTGGGGTCGGGTGCGTGATCGTGCCCAGGTGGACGACTACTTCACCGGGCTGACCGTGCTCGATCCCGGGCTGGTGGAGGTGTCCACCTGGCGCCCCGACTCGCAGGTCGCCGCGCGCCAACAGACCGACGAGTGGATCGAGTACGGCGGCCTGGCCCGGGTGCCCTGAAACGGATGCCCCAGAGGCGTCAGCCTTCGGCGGCCGCGGTGAAGTGGCGTTCGGCGTCGCGCAACATACGTTCGCTGGAGTCCCGATTCTCGGCCGCCGCCCACAGGCGGAGCAGGATCTCCCGATAGGCGTCGATGTCCGCGCGCCTGCTCAGGTACGTCGCGCTGTTGGCCTGCTCCAGGTAGATCATCTCGCTCGGCCCGCCCGAGGCGAAGCGGAGATAGGTCATCGGCGACGGCGGGGCGACCCCGGCGGCCCGATCGAAGCGCACCACGCGGATGTTGATCCGCTCCCGCGCCGACTCGGCCAACAGGTGTCGCATCTGCGCGGCCATCACCGCCGGACCCCCGACGGGTCGGTGCAGGATGCCCTCGTCCAACAGTGCGGTCAGATCCGGGCGATGCTCGTCCGCGAGCAACGCCTGGCGCTGGAGCCGCAGTTCGATGCGACGCTCGACCTCCTCGGGCGCGGCGCGGGGCAGGCCCGAGCGCACCACGGCGCGGATGTACTCGGGCACCTGGAGCAGGCCCGGCACCACGTGCACCTCGTAGGTGTCGATCTTGGTCGCCGAGTCCTCCATCCCGATCAACCGGGCCAGCCAGCCCGGCATCACGTCGCTGTAGTGGCTCCACCAGGCCCGCTCCAGCGCCTTCTTCAGCAACTCCTCTATCTCGGACAGGGATTCCTCGTCCCGGACCCCGTAGTAGCGGACCAGGTCGAAGACGTCCCGGGGGCGCGGCGGGCTCTCGCCGCGCTCCAGTCGGCTGATCTTGGACATCGACGCCCGGATCGCCTCGGCCGCGTCCTTCAGCCCCCGGCCGTTGTCCAGCCGCAACTTGCGCAGCGTGGCGCCGAGCACCTTGACGGCCGCGGCCGGACTGGTCTGCTGGGTGAGGGACACCACGGGTGCGATCGACGGTGCGCGGGCCGGGTGTTCGGCGGACATGGGCACTCCAAGGGGCAGACGGACGTCCGCCATTATCCCGAGACGGGATCCCGCGTGTCCGTCGATTGGACGACCGCGCCGCGCTCCGGGTCGGCGGACCGCGCCGCGCTCCGGGTCAGCCGATCGGCCCGGCGCACCCCCGGAGCCCGGGGTTCCCGACGAAGCCGGCGAGGCTCGCCCGGGAGTAGACCAGGGCCGGACCCCGTGCCCGCCGCGAGTCCCGGACCGCGATCGCGCCGCCGGGCAGCAGCGCCACCTCCACACAGTTGCCCTCGGCCGTGCTCGCACTGCTCTTCACCCAGGTCACCGACCCGAACGAGTCCGCCGCATCCCCGTTGCCGGCACGCATCGTCATCACCTTCCCGCTTCCGTCCGATCACTGCCCCGGATGGCGCGACCACGGACGGTTCCGCCGTTCGTGCAAAACCAGGTGCATTCGCATCATGGAACCGATGGCGGGCCGCAGTCACGGGAATGGCCGAACCAAGTGGGCCCAATTCCCCGCGTCAAGGGGTGATTTCGGCCCGGATCGGCGGGTTTTACGCCGTGTCGGATGGTGTTGAAATGCGTTCGACGGACGGTCACAAGATCCTTGCGTAGAGTTGGAGATCGGGTCTTGTGGCACGCCACCGCAATGGCGTAACAAGGAACCCGCTGCTGGAGACACAGTTGATCGGCGTGCCCCACATCCCGATTTCGGGCCGCCGTGCACCGCGTCGGACCGGGGGGCCCGCGCGGCAGGAACGGAACCGCAAGCGCACGGCCGGCCCCGGGGGGACGGTGGTCGAGAACGTACGTGTCCCACCGCTGCGGCCCCGCGGGGAGCCGTCGGCGGCGTTCCCGACGACAATCGGGCTGCCCGGTCTCCCCGCAGGGTGTCGCGGTGCGGGCCGCGCTGGGGGGAAGGGGTCGCTTCAGTGGAACCGGAGCGGGTATCCGAACTTTCCGATCTGCTGGCGCACGCACGCGCCTCGCGGACCGGAGCCGGCGGACGCGCCGTGATCATCCGTACCGCGTCGGGCATGTGGTGCCGCGAACTGCTCGTCGAGTTCACAGAGCGCCAACGCCGCGCGGGCGCCGCTCCCGTGCTGGTCTCGTGCCAGCACCGCGACGCCCGCGAACCCTTCGCCGCGCTGCGCCAGTTGCTGGCCGGACTCGGCGACGCGGCGCAACCGGCCGGGGAGGACCGGTTCGACGAACTGCGCCGCGCGCTCCCGCACACCGTGCCCGAGGACCACGGGCGGCCGCTGTTCGACGAGTTGTACGAGGTGCTGCTGCCGGCCGTCCGGCGCTGCCCCCGGGTGATCGTCGTCGACCACGCGCAGTGGATGGACGATGCCTCGCTGCGGTGGTTCGCGCACCTGGTGCGCCGGTTGACCCGACTGCCGCTGCTCGTGGTGCTCGGGGTGCGCGTGGACGACGATCTGCCCGCGCGCGACGCGCTCGACGACATCGGCGCGCAGGCCGCCTGCCACGAGAGCACGCTGCGCCCGCTGTCCGTGCACAGCGCACGGGAGTTGGTGCAACGCGCCTACGCCGGCCGGGTCCCCGACGACCCGTTCGTGCGGCTGTGCCACCACGTCACCGGCGGGGTGCCGGCGTATCTGGTCCGGTTGATCGACACCCAGCTCCAGGCCGGACTGCCGCCGGAGCTGGGCCCGATCCGCTCCGGCGTACACCTCGACGGACGGCCCCGGCAGACCCGGGCCGACCACATCCGCCGGATCGCCGCCCGCATCGAGGCGACCGCGGTGACCACCCGACTGGCCCGACAACCCGAGCGGGTCCGGGCGTTGGCCCAGACGGCCGCGCTGTTCGGCGACGGCGCCGAACTGGACATCGTGGCCGACCTGCTTGGCACCGGGCCGGACCGGCTGGACGGACCTCTGGCCGAACTCGTCCGGGTCGGCGTGCTGCGCGGCACACCCCCGGGCGGCCGGTTGTCGTTCCGCACCCCCGAACTGCGCGACGCCGTGCACGACACCATCCCCGAGACGCTGCTGCGCGATCGGCATGTGCGGGCCGCCCGCCGGCTCGGCGACTACGGCGCGCCGCCGACGCGCGTCGCCGAACACCTGCTGCGGATCGACACGTTGCACGTGGACGAGCACGCGTGGGCGGGAGCGGTCCTCTACGAGGCGGGCCGGGCCGCCCTGGCGGCGGGCGCGACGTTGCGCTGCGCCGAATACGCCCGGCGCGCGCTGCGCGACGACCCGGCCGCCGAACACCGGGCGCGCCTGCTCGTGCTGCTGGGCCGGGCCGAGGTGCCCACCGCGCCCGAGGCGGCCGCGCGGCACCTGGAGGAGGCGCTGCGGCTGCTCACCGATCCTGGTGAACGGGCCGAGGCGGTCCTGGAGTTGTGCCACGCGCACGTGCTGCGCCAGGGGGACAGCGTGGAGGCGGTGATGCGGCCCGCCCGGGACGCGGCGGCGCGGCTCGGCGAACTGGCCGAGCGGGACTGCCCCGACCCGGACGTGCGGCTGCGGCTTCGGGCGATCGCGCACCTGGGCGAACCGGCCGCCGAGGCCCGATCCGACCGGCAGGCCCGATCCGGCCTCGACCGCGCCGCCGCCGGGGTCACCGGGGTCACCGCGGGCGAGCGCGAACTGCTTGCCGCGTTCGCGTCGGACAGCGCGTGCCGGGCCGAGCCCAGCGGCATCGCGCTGGACCTGATCGAACGCGCGCTGGCGGGCGAACCGCCCCGGGGCAGCGCGTCGGCGCTGCTTCTGCTGCGCAGCGTGGTGGTGCTCGCCTGGGCCGGCCGGCTGGACGAGGCCCGGGCGTGGGCGGGCAGCCTGACCGCGGCGATCCCGATCGGCCCGGCCCACTCGCGGATCGGCCTGCCCGCCGTGGTCGCGCACTGCCTGTGCGCGGACATCGCGCTGCGCGCCGGGAACCTGGCCGAGGCGCTGGCCGAGGCACGCACCGCCGGCCGGCTCGCGCGCGGCCCCGAACTGTCCGCGCTCACCCAGCTGACCAGGGTGCAACTGGCGCGCATTCGAGTGGTGTTGGGCCAGTACGACGCGGCGACCACGATGTTGCGCGGGGCCCTGGGCGTGCCGCGCGCACGGGCCACCGCGCTGGGTGTGCGGGCCCGATGTAGGTACGCGGCCGGGGACCCGCGCGGGGCCCTGGCCGACCACCTCGAATGCGGCCGACGGCTGACCGAGCTGGGCATCGTCAACCCGGCGCTGAGCGACTGGCGCGGCGGCGCCGGGCTGGCCCTGGTGGACCTGGACCGGCGGGCCGAGGCGGCGCCGCTGTTCGAGGAGGGCCTGGAGATCGCCCGCCGCTGGGGTGCGCCCGCCCCGATCGGCGAGGCGCTGCGCAACCGGGCGCGGATCGAGGGTCCGCGCGGCGCTATCCGGCTCCTGGAGGAGTCGGTGGCGATCCTGGAGCCCTCCGGCGCGCGGCTGCAACTGGCCGAGTCCCTGGTCGAGTCGGGCCGGGTATACGCGCTGGCCGGCCAACCGGCGGCGGCCCGCCAGGCGTTGCGGCGCGGCATGGGGCTGGCCCAGGAGTGCGGCTGGGACCTGCTGGTCGAGCGGGCGCACAAGGACCTGCTCGCCTGCGGCGGCCGGTTGCGCCGGACCAGCCTGTCCGGCCCCGGCTCGCTGACCCCCTCGGAGCGGCAGATCGCGGAACTGGCCGCGGCCGGGCACACCAACCGGGCGATCGCCGAGTCGTTGTGCGTCACGCGTGGCACGGTGGAGGTGCATCTGACGCACGTCTACCGGAAGTTGGGCATCTCGGGCCGTACCGCGCTGTCCACGAGACTGGCCTCGACGCAGTGACGGTGACGCGCGTCACCCGACGCCTTCGCGGAGCGAACCTCCCTTACGACGTGGGTACTCGGCCGACCACCGCGAAGCCGAGGAGCAGGGTGAAGCCGTCGGCGGCGACGAAACGCTCCCACGCCGCCATCGCCCGGGCGTAGGTCCCCAGGCCCAGCGCGCCGCGCTCGACCAGCGGGAGCAGACGCTCGGGGGACAACTGCGGGGCGAGCGCGGCCGCGCCGCCGACCTCGTCGCTGGTGTACGCGAACGGGCGCACGGTGATCCCGGTCAGGCCCGCGCGGCGCAGGATCCGGGGCAGCCGGCGGGCCACCAGGCGATCCCCGCCGTCGGCAGCCTGGGCCGTGCCGAGGGCGCGGTAGGCGTCGGCGGACAGGGCCGACAGGTCCGGGTCCGCGCAGCCCCACAGCCCGGCGTCCACGTCGATCACGGCCAGCACGCCGCCGGGCCGCAGCAGCGCGGCCAGCGCCCGGGCGGCGCCCACCGGGTCGGCCAGGTGCTGGAACACATAGCGGGCCAGCACCAGGTCGAACGAGCCCGCCGGCAGCGGCGGTTCGGCCAGATCGCCCGCCACGTAGTCGATCCCCGCCGCGGGCGCCTCGGCTCGCGCCACCGCCAGCAGTCGCTCGTCCGCGTCCAGACCCACCAACCGGGTGTGTGGATCGGCCAGTTCGGCGCGCAGTCGGCGGGTGACCGCCCCGGTTCCGCAACCGGCGTCCAGCACCGCGCCGGCGACCGTGGGGGCCGTGTCCCGCAACACCCGCCACTCGTGTGCCCAGCTCAACTCGGCCTGGATCTCCAACCGGCGCACCTCGGCCGGCACCCCGCCGAGTTCGGCCTGCGGCCGATAGCTGCCTCCGGGGCGGGCCGGGCCGATCACGACCGACCGCCGGCGGCGAGCGGGTGTGCGGTCATCAGCAGGCCGTCCCTGGGCCGCAGGGTCACCAGCGCCTCGGGCACCACCGGATGCCCGGCCACACCGCGCAACTCCAGCCGCTGCACCACCGTGGCCAGCACCAGGACCGCCTCGGTCAGGGCGAACGACTGGCCGATGCACACCCGGGGCCCGCCGCCGAACGGCACGTAGGCGTGCGCGGGCCGGGCCGCCCGGGCGGTCGCGGTGAAGCGTTCCGGGCGGAAGAGTTCGGGCTCCTCCCACACCGCCGGGTGCCGGTGCAGGGTCCACGGGCTGATGCACACGAGGGTGCCCTCGGGTACGTGGCGGCCGTCGAGCACGTCGTCCGCCGCGGCCCGCCGGGAGATCAGCCACACCGGCGGATACAGCCGGATCGCCTCCTCCAGGCAGCGCCGCGTCAGCTCCAGGCGGGGCAGGTCCGCGGCCCGGGGCAGCCGGCCGGCCAGTACCTCGGCCAACTCGGCCCGGACCGCCGCCGCGGCCTCGGGATGGCGGTCGAGCAGGTGCACGGTCCAACTCAGCGCCTTGGCCGTGGTCTCGTGCCCGGCCATCACCATGGTCAGCACCTGGTCGTGCAGTTCGCGGTCGCTCAGCGCGTCCCCGTGCGCGTCCCGGGCGCCGAGCATCGCGTCCAGCAGGTCGGCGGGCCGATCCGTCGGCGGCCCGGTGTAGCGCCGGGCGGCGACGAGCATGCCGACGACGCGGGCCAGGAAGGTCTGCGCGGCGGTGTACCGCCGGCGGAGCAGCGCCAAGTCCGCGTCCGCGACGGTCGGCGTGCCCGGTTCGCCGTCGAAGTGGCCGATGAAGCGGTTGATGTCGTCCACCGCGCGGCCGAACCCCCGTCCCGCCGCGGCCAGATCGGCGCCGAGCAGCGCGTCCGCGACGATGCGCAGGGTGAGCGCGGTGAAGTCGTGGTCGACGCGGATGGTCCGCCCCTCCTCGGCGGCCCGCTCCCACGCGTCGGCCAGGTCCACGGCCGCGTCGGTCATCAGCGTGTCGAACTCCTCCACCCGGCGCGGCCGGAACGCCGGTGCGCACAACCGGCGTTGCCGCTCCCAGGCGGGGCCGTCGCTGGTCAACAGGCCCTTGCCGAGCAGCGGGGTGAGCATGAAGTCGTCCGGGGTGCCGGCCTTCGTCCACGCGGTGTAGTTGTCCTTGAGGATGTGCCGGACCAGGTCGGGACGATTGACGAACCACACCACCTCGCCGCGCGTGCGATGGCTGCACAGGTCGCCGAACTCGGCGGCGAGCCTGGTGAGGAAGGCGAGCGGGTCGACCCGGATGTCGGCCAGGTCGAGGTCGTCGGCGGGGCCGGGCGGACGGGCGTGGACGGGTGATCCGGGGGGACCGGAGTGGACGGGCGATCCGGGCACGGGGGCCTCCTGGGTGTGGTAGCGGCCGAACTCGCGGGCGGGTCGGTGCCATGGGCGGCGGACGCCACTGCCCACGGCCTCAGGTCATCTGACGCTGGACCAGCTGGTGGAACAGGCCGTCCTCGTCGGCCAGCAACTGGTCCGGCGGCCCGGACTGGACCACCCGTCCGGCGTCGAGCACCACGATGCGATCGGCCTGCATCACCGTGGACAACCGGTGCGCGATGATGATCCGGGTGGCGTTCAGCCGTCGGGTGCTCTGGGTGACCACCTCCTGGGTGCGGTTGTCCAGCGCACTGGTCGCCTCGTCGAAGAACAGGATGCGCGGCCGGCCGATCAGCGCCCGCGCGATCATCAGCCGTTGCCGCTGGCCGGCCGACAGGGTCACCGCGCCGTCGGAGAGCACGGTGTGCATGCCCATCGGCATCCGACCCAGGTCCTGGTCCAGACCGGCCATCTCGGCCGCCTCCCAGGCCTCGTCCAGGGTGTAGTTGCGCAGTCCGCAGATGTTGTGCAGCACGCTGCCGGCGAACAGTTGCCCGTTCTGCAACACCACGCCGAACTGCCGGCGCACCGCCGCCACGTCCAGCGACGCGAGGTCCTGGCCGTCGTAGAGCACCGAGCCGGTGGTCGGCTGCTCGAAGCCGATCAGCAGCCGCAGCAGGGTGGACTTGCCGCAGCCGGTGGGCCCGACGATGGCGACGAACTCCCCGGGCCGGGCCCGCAGGTTCACGTCGTCCAGCACCGGCGGGGCGTCCGGCGCGTAGCGGAAGGAAAGCCGGCTGACCTCGATGCCGCCGTACAGATCGCCCGGCGGCTGCTTGAACTCCAGCACCTCGGGCAACTCGGCGAGCACCGGCTGCACCCCCTCGAACAGCGGGACCGCCGCCGCCATCATGGTGATGCTCGCGGTCATCTGCAGCATCGAGCCGAGCATCAGGGCGTAGGCCACGCTGAACGACAGGAACCCGCCGACGTCCAACTCCCCGTCGGCGGGGCCGGAGACCATCGCGAACAGGAGCAGTGTGCACAGCAGCAGATAGCCCGAGTTGAACACCGTGACCGTGTTCTGGAGCCGACGGGTGCGCACCGACAACACCCGGCTGCGGGCGAAGCCCATCGCCCAGAACGCGAAGGCCCGGTCCTCGGCCGCCGCGACCCGCAACTTGGGCAGGCCGGTGAGCAGTTGGAACATGCGGCCGGACAGCTCGTGTTCCTCGGCCATCAGTTCGCGCTGGCGGCGCATCTGGCGCAGCCCGGCGACCGCGCACACCGCGCCGCCCACGGCGGCGAGCAGCAGGGCGAGCAGCGCCAGCGGCACGCTGTAGAAGAACAGCAGGCCCAGGTTGACCAGGAAGATCAGACACGCGGGCACGAACAGCGCGGTGACCCCGCTGAGGATCTCGCGCAGCGCACTGATGCCCAGCGCGGCGCTGCTCAATGACCCGGACGAGACGGACGCGAAGAACCCGGTGGGCAGGCGCAACAGCCGATCCCACACGGCGGCCTGGGCGATCGCCTCGAACCGCCCCTCGACCCGCAGCAGCGAGAGGTTCTGCACCGCGGACAACACCGCCGCCAAGAGCGCGGAGGCGAGCAGCACCACGCACATCTGGGTGACCAGGACCCGGTCGCCCTGCGGGACGAACACGCCGAGCACCTTCCCGGTCAACACCGGTACCGCCAGCCCGAGCAGCGCGGCGCCCAGCCCGCAGGCGAAGAGCACGAGTATGTCGACCGTGCTGCCGCGCAGGCCGAAGCGCAGCAGGGTGCGGGCGCCGCCGGGGCGTTCGGGCAGGGCCGGATAGAACATGGTCGCCCGGTGCTCCAGGCGGGCCGCCCGGGCGCGGTCCACGGGCGTCCAGTCGGTGCCGGTGGGGTCGAGCACGTGGTAGCGCCGACGCCGCCACATCAGGGCCACCGGGCGGCGGGTATCGGGGGCCCCGTCCGCCGGGCGGGTGTGCCCGACCAGCGGGCCGGAGTCGGTACGCCACCAGCGACCCGTGAGCGCCACATCGCGCACCCGGAAGCCGGACGAGACGGCGATCCGCTCCAGCGGGTCCAGCCGGGCGTCGGCGGCCTCCGAGGTGCCGCCCCGGGTGATCGTCACCCCGCTCGCCTGCCCGACCACCCGGGCCACCGCGAGGTAGTCGTCCTGGTCGGCCGCGTCCAGGCCGACCCGGTGCACCGGCCGGTAGGGGTCCAGGACCGCGCCGAGGGCGCGCGAGGAGCGGCGCAGCGCGTCGGCGTCGACCTCGCGGCGCGCGTCCAGTTCCCGGCACGCGTTGCCGCGCCGGCCGCGCAGACGTTCGTCCACGCGCTGCATCAGGGTGTGCTGGTGGTGGGCGAGGTCGTGGGCGAACGGGGCCTCGGTGAGCACGTCCAGGGTGCGGACGACGTGCACGAGCGCGCCGCCGACCGAGTACAGCCAGTCGGCCGCGCCGATCGCCAGCCGGCCGCCGAAGCCGACCGTGGCGCCCGCGTCGGGGACGTCGTCGGCCGGGGCGTCCGCGTCGGCCTCGTCCGGCCCGCCGATGGCCACCGACCCGGACAACACGCGCACCCACAGCGTGCCGGCGACCGAGCGGGCCGAGCCGCCGGCCGGCAACTCGGCGCCCTCGCCCGCCTCCAGGGCGGTGAAGGTACGCGGCGGCAGGCCCATCCGCACCGCGTCGGCCAGTGCGCCCAGGCCCCGGTCCAGGCCCGCCGCGAAGCAGCCCGCGAACGCGGCGTCGGCCGCGGCGGCGGCCAGTACGTCGGCCAGTGGCGCGGCCCGCACCGTCCCGCCTGGCAACGGTTTGCCCAACATCGCGGTACCGCCGGCCGGCGCCCCGCACAGCACCGTCCCGGCCCCCACCCGGCACAGGAACTGCCAACGCCCGCCCTCCTCCCGGGTGGTGGCGAACACGTCCACCATGCCGGCGGTGACGAACCAGACCTGGAGGGCGCCGTCGAGCGCGCAGGCCCCGGCGAGTTCGGGGCCGAGCGCGGCACCGAGCGCGTGCAGGTCCGGCGGCGCGTCGTCGGGCGGCTCGGCGGGCTCGAAGCCCTGCGTGGGCTCGGTCATCCTTCCTCCTCTTTTCCGTGGTGGGACCGCTCCGTGGGGAACGGCGGACGGGGCACGAACGGCGGGGCACCGGGTTCGCGGAGAGCGTGGGGAGCGCGGCCGGCGTCGGGGGTGCTCGGGCGGTCGGTGGGTGTGCGGCGCGCCGGGCTACAGGTCGCGGATCAGTTCGGCGTACGGACCGGCGATGCCCGCCAGGGTGTGGTGGTCGCCGCGCTGCGCGACCCGGCCCTGTTCGAGCACCACGATCTCGTCGCTGTCGCGCACCGTGGACAGCCGGTGCGCGATGATCACGCACGCGCAGCCGCGGCGACGCAGGTTGTCGTCGATGGTCGCCTCGGTCTGCGCGTCGAGTGCGCTGGTGGCCTCGTCCAGGACCAGCACGCTGGGGTTGCGGACCAGGGCGCGGGCGATCTCCAGGCGCTGGCGCTGGCCGCCGGAGAAGTTCTTGCCGCTTTCCGCGACCGCGCTGTGGATGGTGCCGGGCCGGGCCGCGACCACGTCGTACACGGCCGCGTCGCGCAGCGCCGCGACCACCGTCTCGTCCGGGATCGAGTCGTCCCACAGTGTGACGTTGTCCCGCACGGTGCCCTCGAACAGGAAGATGTCCTGGTCCACGAACGCCACCGCGGTGCCCATCACATCACGCGGATAGTCCCGGCGCGGCCGGCCGTCGAACAACAGCTCGCCGCTCCACGGTTCGTACAGCCCGGCGATCAACCGGCTCACCGTCGACTTGCCGCTGCCCGAGCCGCCGACCAGGGCGACCCGCCGCCCGGGGCCCACCCGCAGCGAGAAGTCGTCGAGGAGCGGTTTGCCCAACGGGCTGTAGCCGAAGGTGACATGGGACAACTCGACCCGGCCGGCGAGCACCGTGGCCGGCTCCTCGGCGCCGGATCGGGCCCGGCGGTCCCGCTCGTCGTCGAGGAACTCGGGCGCGGGCGGGAACTTCTCGATGTCCCTGAGCCGGCCCAGGTCGGCGGTCACGTCCTGCAACCTCGGCCCCAGGTTGGTCAGTTGGGCCACGGGCCGGCTGAACGAGTTGACCAGGGTCTGGAAGGCGACCAGCAGGCCGATCGACATGTGCCCGTCGATCGCCCGCAGGCCCCCGATCCACAACAGCAGACCGCTGTCCACGGCGGCGAGCAGCGGCGGTACCACCGCCAGGATCGAGGTGGGCGCGCCCAGTGCCTGTTGTCCGGAGACCACCCGGGCCTGGAATCCGGCCCAGCGCTTGAAGTAGTCGCCCTCGGCGCCGGAGGCCTTCAGCGTTTCGATCAACTGGAGGCCGTTGAACGACGCCGACACCAGGCCCGAGCGGTCCGCGCGCAGCCGGGCCACGGTGTCGGTGCGCATCCGCGAGACCAGTTTGAGCACCACGATATTGAGCATCGCCACGCCGACCCCGACCAGGGTCAACTGCGCGTCGTACGTCCACAGCAGGCCCGCGTAGACCACCACCAGCAGCATGCTGACCACCGTGGTGGCCACGTCGCGGGACAGGATCTGCGCGATGGTGTTGTTGGCGGAGACCCGCTTGCTGATCTCGGCCGGGTTGCGCTGGGTGAAGAACACCACGGGCAGCCGCAGCAGATGGCGCACCACGCGGACCGAACTGCGGATCGAGGACGCGGACTCGACCCGCAGGAGATGGGTCTGTTGCAGCATGGTCAGCGCGATGGTGACCGCCGCCGCCAACCCCATGGAGGCGAGCAGCGCGGGCAGGAACGAGTGGTCGCCGCCGGTGAGCACCCGGTCGATGAACACCCGGGTGAACGCGGGCGCGGCCAGACCGGGCAGGATCAGCAGCAGGCTGGCCAGGAGCGCGAGCAGCAGCGCGCCGCCGCTGCTGCGATAGCGTGCACGCAGATCGGCGAGCAGCCGGGGCGGATGCCCGCCGCGGCGAAACTTCGGGCCCGGCTCGAAGGTGAGCACGATGCCGGTGAACGCGACGTCGAACTCCTCGGTGGTGACCGAACGGCGGCCCTGCGCGGGGTCGTTGAGCCGCACCATCGGCCGCCCGAGTCGGCGCGTCATGCCCTCGTAGACGACGAAGTGGTTGAACTTCCAGAACAGGATGGCCGGCGGCCGGTTCCTGGCCAGTGCCGCGGTCTCCATCTGCATGCCGCGCGCGATCAGTCCGTACGAGCGCGCGGCGCGCAGCAGGTTCGCCGCCTTGGCACCGTCGCGGGAGACCCCGCACGCGTGTCGCAACTCCTCCAGCGGGACGAAGCGGCCGTGGTGGGCGAGCACCATGGCCAGCGCGGCGGCGCCGCACTCGACCCCCTCCAACTGGATGACCGTGGGCGTGCGTACCGACATCCGGCGCTCGGCGGACTCGCGGCGGCGGCGACCGCGCTCGCGCGGGGCGGGCGGCGCCCCGGCGGGCGGTGGCGAACTGGTGGTGGTCATCCAGGAAGCAGCCAATCGAGCGGGCGCTCGCCGGGCAGGCGGGCGAAGCCGGTGATGGGGGTCTGCGAGTCGATCCGGAACGGCGGTCCCGACTTGTTGGTCCAGCGGTAGCCGCTGAGCGTGCGCGGGTCGGTCTCCAGGTCGACGGTGACCCGGACCGCGCCGCCGGCGGACAGCAGCCGGCCCGCGGCCTGTTGGTCGCCGCCGAGGAAGTCGGCCACCTGCTGGGCGGTGTACGGGAACTGGTCGATCGCGGTGATCCGGCCGCGCAGCAGCCCGAACGCCTGGGAGGGCGCGGACTGTACGGACACGTCCACCTGGGTGCCCGGGCGCAACATGCCCGCGCTGCGCGGGGATACGAACAGCGTGGCCAGGAGCCGGTCGTCGTTGGCGTCGGTGCGCTCGACGGTCATGAACGTGGTGCCGACGGAGATGTATTGGCCGCTGGAGACGAGCAGGCCGATCACCCGGCCGGCGAACGGCGCCCGGACGATCTGGGTGGCGCCCTGCGCGTCGACCACGGACAGCACCGGGGTGCCCTTGGGCACGAGCGTGGCCGAGTCGACGAACAGGTTGGACACCAGGCCGGTTTGCGGGCTTTGCACGCGCGAGACGCCGAGCGGGTGGGTGAGGATGCCGGGCACCTCGACCTTGCGCGGCAGGGTGCCGCCCGCCGACCAGGCGGCGGTGGCGCCGAGGAGCAGGGCCAGGGCGAGCAGCAGCGCCCAGGCGCGGGTGCGGACCAGGCGGATGGGCGCGTCGAGTTCCTCGGGAGCCTTCAGTCCCTCCAGGGCCTCGCGACGGAAGTTCATGGCCGTCCCCCTCCGGGCCCGCCCGGCACGGCGGTGTTCGGCTCCGGGCCGATCGTGCCGAGCAGGAACTCGCCGACGGTGCCCTCGCGTTCCCATCGGTTGCCGGTGGCGAGGGCGAACAGGTCGGAGTCGCCGCCGCCGAGCCCGCACCCGCCCAGACCCATCGCGGTCGCGACCAGGTACATCGTCTGGTAGAGCACCCCGACGTGTTTGAGGACGAGCGCGTAGCCCATCGTCTGGTACTTCCACATCACCCGCCCGAACCGCGCGCTCACCAGCAGCACGACCTGCGGCGGCGTGCTCATCAGCGCGGTGGCGCGGGCGATCTCGGACAACCGGCCGACCGCCGGACCGGGGTCGGCGACGTGTTCGAGGCGATGATCGCGAGGATCGTAGTGGTACAGGCCCGGGGGCACCCCGACCACGTTGTTCACCAGCGGGTACAGCTCCAGTTCGTGGCAGCGCCCGCCCGACGGGTAGGGCCGGTCGCCGACCTCTTGGCGGTCCTCGTGCAGGACGGCGCGGTTGCGTGCCGTGCGGTACAGGAACTCGCCCAGCTGGGCGAGGGTCAGCGGCTTCGTGTCGTCGTGCGCGCGCACCGAACGTCGACCCTCCAACACCTCGGTCAGCGGCGGGTCGGTGCGGCGTACGGCGTCCAGGTCGGGGCGGGGCAGGTCGACGGTCGGTCCGTCGAACGCCGGGCGGACCACCGGCAGGGGCGGCTCGGCGGCGGCCCGCCAGTAGGTGCCGCCGTAGGGCAGGTCGTGCCGGCCGGCCCGGGTGCGCCCGTGGAACCACAACTCGTGCGGCGACCACCGGGCCCGGTCCGGATCGGCGTCCTCCTGCTCCGGATCGACCAACAGGCCGTGCCGGGCCAGCAGTTCGAGGGCGCGCGCACCGCCGGGTGGCAGCGCCCCGGCATCGTGGTGCGGCAGCGCGGCCACCAGTCCGGCCAGCGCCGGGTCGAGCAGGTCGGCGGCGACCGGGGCCAACGGCGACTCCAGGACGGTGTGTTCGCCCTCGCGGCGGAGCACCGCGAAGCGGGACAACCGCCGGGTCGCCGGATCGGGGGTGCTCGCGCCGCGGGCGAGCGGGGCCGGTGGGGCGAGCGGACGCAGCGTGAGGACGGGTCGGCCGGCCACCTCCAGGGTGGTGCCCAGCCATCCGCCGGCGCGCAACCGCTGGAGCAGCGCGGGCAGTTTCAGCAGGGCGCCCTCGCCGTCGCGGTCGAGTACGGCCCGATGCAGGTCGTCCTCGCTGCTCGGGCGCTCGGCGAGCAGCGCGACGGCGGCCGCGACGCCCGGGGTCAACACGCCCAGGGACAGACCGCGCGGCCCGAGGAAGAGCAGGGTGGCGCCGGCGTCGTTGGTGTTCGCCCGCGCGTTCGGATGCAGGGCGATGCGTTCCACCGGCACCGTCGTCGCGGCGCCGGCCGCGGTCGGCGGGATACCGAGGCTGGTCATGGAACCTCCGGGGCAGGTCGGGCCGGGCCGGATCGGTTACGCGGCGGGAGCGGCCCGGGCGGAGCGGGCGGAGCAGGCGGTGCGGGCTTGAACGGGCCGAGCGGTGCGGGGCCGGCCCGGCCGAGCCGACCGGGCTCTTCGCGCACGCCGACGGTCGGCCCGGACCCGGGCCGGGGCACGGGACGTGCTCAGAAGAAGACGCTGTACGGGTTGAGGTCGGCCTCGGGCACCGGCTCGGCCAGCCAGCCCAGCCGCACCGGCGTGTCGTACATCCGCCCCGGACCCAACCGGCGCCAGAAGTGCCGCAGCCCGGGGACCATCACCTTGGCCACGTTCAACTCCAGGTCGGGCAGGGTCTGATCGAGCACGATCACCTCGAGGCCGACCGCGCGCAACCGCTCCACCGTGCCGCGGATGTCGCGCGCGATGTCGCCGCTGTGCAGGATGCCGTAGCCCTCCAGCGTGGTCTGCGGCAGATGCCGCGCGGGCAGCGCCCACGGTTCCGCCTCGGCGGTGGCGGTGTGCAGCCAGGCCAGGGTGTGCGGGTCGTCCTCCCAGTAGGCGGTGCTGCCGTCCGGGTTGCGGTTGATCACCGCGGGCAGGAACTGGTTCACCTCGGTGAGCGCGCGCAACACCGCGATCCGCACGTCCAGGTGGGCGCCGAAACCGAGGAGGATGTCCTCCACCGGGTGGTCGGTGCGCCGGGAGACCGCGGCGAACGTGGGCACGCCCAGGTCGGTGGTGATGTCGACGACCTCCAGGGTGCGCCGCATCCCGGCGTAGAAGTCGCGCAGGCTGTCCACGTACGGCTCGTGCAGCGAGTCCAGGTCGAAGCCCGGGCGCAGCGCCCGGTTGTACCACCACAGGCCGACCGCGTCCCGCTCGCAACTCTCGAACAGGCCCTGCATGATCGCCTCTTCGAGGGTGTTCCCGGAGGCGTTGCCGTTGCCGTCGCTGAAGCAGTAGAAGTGCTCGTTCAGGTCGGGGTGGCCGAACCAGGAGTAGCCGGCCGGCACCAGGCGGGGTCGGTCCTCGGTCAGCGACCAGGCCCGGGTCCAGTTCAACCGGCGCTTCTCGTCGAATCGTTCCGGCACGATGTGCAGGCGCCCGGCCGACTCGCGGTTCCACTCCTCGCGCGTCTCGTACTGGGTGTCGGAGTAGAGCAGCAGGTCGTACGGGTGTACGGCCAGGTCGGCGCCCAACTCCTCGAACGAGCCCGGCTCGGTCCGGCGGTCGCCGCGCCATACCCCCGAGTAACGCTCGATCGCCTCACACACCCCGCTGACCCGGGCCTGGACGTCGCTGCGGCCCTTGCCGCCGCTCTGGCCGCGCAGGTTGCGGCGCAACATGCCGATGTTGGGTCCGGGTACGGCGAAGTTGTGGCTGGCCGAGTAGCTGAAGGTGACGCCGTTGTCCACGTCGTTGAGCAGGCGCAGCGCGCTGACCGCGCCGAGCAGTCGGCTGATGTGCTTCTCCAGCCGCTTGAACGTGTCGTCGGGGCGCATCGTACGGTGCCCGCCCTCGTCGTCGAACCGCACCGCCTGGTCCACGAGTTCGACCCGGGGGTCGCGGTCCAGGAGCAGCGCGGGATCGCCGCAGGCGGGGCACTGCGGCTGCCGGATCAACCGGTGTTGCTCCAGCCGCCGGCTGGGCACGTGCAGCGACACCAGGACACCCTCGTAGCCGGAACGCCCGTCCGCCGCCAGGAGTTCGGCCGCGGCGGCGGCGACCAGGTGCGCGGACAGGCCCACCGACCAGGCGGTGGCGGCCAGGGAGGTGCGGATCGGCTCCTCGTCGACGGTGCCGTCGGGGCGCCGCCGCAGGAAAGTCTCCACCTGCTGGTTGCCGGCCAGGCGGTGGGCCAGACAGTGCCAACAACCGGTGCGCCCGGGGACCAGGTAGGGGCCGGTCCACACATCCGCCCCGGTCGGCTTGGCGAGCAGCCAGGGCAGCCCGGCGGCCCGCAACCGGGCGTCCATCGCCGCCAGTCGCGGGTCGAGATAGTCGTCGGTGAGCACCACCGTCAGGTCCGGCCGGTGTCCGCCCTCGGCGGTTGCCGCGCCGGTCTCGGACGAGGTCACCGGGGTCACCGCCGCGCCGATCTCGCGCAGCGCCGCCACCACGGCGGCGGCGTCCACGGTGCCGAGCGCGGCCACCTCGATTCGCGCCCCGCGCAGCCGATGGGTCGCCTCGACCGCGTCCAGGCCCAGGCTCTCCCAGGCCGCGGCCCCGGCCCGGTCGTCGCTCGCCGCGCCGTCCACGAGGTGGCCGAAGCGCTGGAACTTCGAGATCGCGAACACCACTTCGCCCATCGTGAAGCGTTCGGCGAGCTTCTCGGTGACCTCGGCGATGGTGTGCGTGCCGTCGAGATACGGCAACACGGCCGCGACCGCCTTGCCCTGGACGAGGTAGTGGCCCTCCTCGCACAGGAGGAAGACCCGATCCGTACCGAAGGGGCGAGGGACGAGATGTGCCTTGAGTCGAGGCAGGTCCACGAATTCTCTCCCGGCGTAGTCGAATTTCCGGCAGCTTTTCCGGCAGCGGTGTCCTGCGGCCGTCGCCCGGTAATTGTTAGCGGCGTCCCCGGCGTCGGGACAAGGTCGTTCCGGCGAAATTCCGCTGTTTCTCCGGTGCGTTCGCATTGGGGCAGGGGGGTGTCCGGGCGAGTTCTATCGGAGGTGCCCGCCTAACGTTGGGGGGTCCCCCGTTTGTCCTGCCGGCAGGCGGCGTTGGCGTACGGGAGACGGGGCGCAGGACTTGGGGGAGGGGTGCCGAAATCCTGGGACCCGGCAATTAGGAGTTCGGGCATTGACGGTTCCTCGGCGTGCTCCGCATGCTTCCGGTATTGCAGCCGAACCGATCCGGACCCGATCCGAACGTGCCTCGAATCCGATGTGAATCCGAAGCCGAGCGGGCGGAATTCGCTGCAGATCCCGAAGTCGGACCCAACGAGGGAGACTCAGATGGACCCCAGGGACAGGGCCGCGTTCGTCAGGTCCTACACGAAGGTGCTCACCGCCGCGTGGTCGGACGACGAGTACGCGAGCCGGCTGGAGACCGACCCGCGCGCCGCCCTCGCCGAACACGGCCTCGAACTGCCCGCCGGCGCCTCGGTGCGCATCATCCGCAACGTCGAGGGCGAGCCCGACCTCGACGGCCAGGTCACCCTGTGGGAGGCCGGCACCGTCTCCGGCACGTACGAGCTGCGCGTGCCCAACTCGCCGCAGATCGAACTGCGCGAACTGTCCGAGGCCGACCTCGAATCGGTCGCCGGCGGCACCATCGAAACGCGCGACGACACCACGTACTGCTGCTGCTGTTCCCCGTGCTGCTGCTGCACCTGACGGCGCGCCGCGGCACGGCGTAGCGAGAGGACGGCTCATGGAGCCCAGGGAAAGGGCCGCGTTCGTCAGTTTCTACGCCAAGGTGTTGACCGCGGCGTGGTCGGACGACGAGTACGCGGCCCGGTTGGAATCGGACCCGCGAGCCGCCCTCGCGGAGATGGGCTTCGAACTGCCCGCAGGTGCCACGGTGCGCATCACGCGTGAGGCCGGAGGGGAACCCGACCTCGAGGCGCAGGTGCACGCGTGGGCCGAGGGCACGAAGACCGGTCGGTACGAACTGTGGGTCCTGGACTCGCCGTTGCTGGAGACGCGCGAGCTGTCCGAAGCCGATCTCGACTCGGTGGCGGGCGGCGACGCGTACAGCTGCTCCTGCTCACCGTGCTGCACCAGCACCTGATCGGCCCGGCCCGGCGGCTCCGGTGCGCGGGAGACCCCGTCCTCCCGCGACACCGGAGCCGCCCCACGGGCCGGCCCGGGGCGCCCCGCCGCCCCGGAACTCGCCCCGGAATTCGACCGGCCACTGACCCGAGGTGGAGACCCATGCCCGGACCGACCGCGCCGGCCGCGCGCACACCGCACCCCTTCGGGGCACGCGTGACCCACCCGCCCGTCGGCCCCCGCCGCCGGGCGACTTCGGCCGTTCGCCGCCGGGCGGCCACGCTCGCCTGCGCCCTGCTCGTGGCCGGCGCCGCACTGGCCGGATGCGGGGAGGGCACCGCCGACCCCAAGCCCGCCGCGCCCCAGGCCGCCGCGCCCCCGGTGGGCGTGGAACAGGCCACTCGCCTGCTCCAGGAGTACTCCGCGGCCAACACGCGGATCAACACCGCCCTGGACCCGGCCGGGGTCGACGCGATCGAGATGCCCCCCGCCTCCACCGGCAGCAAGGCGGGTCTGCAGGTGGCCAAGACCCAGGCGGTCGCGGTGCCGACGACGGGATACGTGCATCCGCGCTTCGTCTTCCCGCGCCAGAGCGGATACCCCAAGTTCTTCGTGGCGATCACCCAACTGCTGCAATCCGACACGGTCTCCCCGTCGCCCAAATACCTGCTGTTCGTCCAGGAGCGCGACGGCGCGCCGTGGAAGGTCGCCTACTACCCGTTCGTCACCGACCGTTCGGAGATCCCGGACCTGGACCAGGACGCCGCCGGCGGCGCCCCCGCCGTCACCGACGGCGCCGGACTGCTCGCCGACCCCGCCGCCCTCGGCCGCGCCTACCAGGACTACGCCCAGGGCAAACGCGACCCCAAGGTGCCGCTGTCGCCGACCAAGACGCTCACCGGGCAGCTCACCGGCGGATGGACCGCCGGCGTCCAGGCGCTGCGCGCCAAGGGCGGCATCCTGGAGCGCGCCATCGCGCCCGACGCACCGCAATACCCGACGTATCTGCTGCGCACCCGCGACGGTGGCGTGCTGGCCTTCACCGCCGTCCAGGTCCGGGACACGATGACCTCCTCGGGCGGCAAGGACGGTGTGCCGCTGGACGCGGGCAGCCGGGAGGCGGCGCTGGCCGGCAGCCCCGAAGGGGCCCGAGCGGCGCAGTACGTGATCACCCGCCTGATCGTCTCGCTCAGCCACATCCCACCCGCCTCGGCGCCGGGCACCGGCGTGCAGCTGATCGCCTACGGCGACTACGCCCTGTCGGTCACGGCCGGCTGAGCCCCGGCCCGGCCCGGAGACTCCGATCCCCCGTCCCGCACGCCGACGGGCACCCTCGTCCACCACCGCAGAGCACCCCGTCCACGATGCCGCAGAGAGGACCCCGGATGTCGTCGCCCGTCGCACCGGCCCGCCGCCGTGAGGTCCACCTGGTCGAACTGACCGTGATGCCCGGCGTGCGCTACAGCGCCGTGCTCGGCCAACTGCACGCGGCGGCCCGCGCCGACCCGGAACTGGCCGCCGCGGTGACCTTCCACAAGCACGTACACCTCCAGCGCGGCGCCGGCGATCGGGACCGCGTCGCGCACGCGGTCCTGGACCGGCTCGACGACCCGCTCGTGATCGCCTTCACCGTCTACTTCTGGAACCGGGCCCGCACCCTGGAACTGGCCCACCGGGTCAAGCAACGCTGGCCGCGCTGCCGGGTCGTGGTCGGCGGCAACGACGTCACCCACCAGCAGTGCGCGCTGTTCGCCGAGGCGCCGTGGGTGGACGTACTGGTTCACGGCGAGGGCGAGTTGCGCTTCCGGGACCTGCTGCGGCACTTCGTCGCACACCCCGACGCCCCGCTCACCGACCCCGTCCTGCGGGCCGCGCTGGCCCAGGTGCCCGGGATCAGCCTGCGCGGCCCCGACGGCACGCCGATCGACACCGCCGACGCGCCGCGCGTGAGCGACCTGGACGCGCTTCCGTCGCCGCTGCTCGACCCCGAGGTGTGGTCGGACCAGGACCTGGCCGCCTCGCGGATGATCGTCTACGAGACCAACCGCGGCTGCCCGTACTCCTGCGCGTTCTGCTACTGGGGCGGCGCCACCAACTCCAAGGTGCGCCAATACTCCCTGGACCGCATCCGGGCCGAACTGGAACGGATCGTCACCCACGCCGGCAACGGCACCCAGCTGTTCATCGCCGACGCCAACTTCGGCATCCTGCCGCGCGACACCGAAATCGCCCGGCTCCTGGTCGAGTTGTGCGCGAGCCGGCGCAAACGCCTGCTCGTGATGACCAACTGGGCCAAGAACACCAACGGCCGCGTGGTCGAGATCGCCACGATCCTGCACCGCGCCGGCCTGACCGGCGCGATCACGCTGTCGGCCCAGTCCTTCGACGCCGAGGTGCTGCAACTCGCCAACCGGACCAACATCCGGGTGGACAACTACCGGCGCATGCAACGGCAGTTCCGCGATCGCGGGATCCCCACCTACACCGATCTGATCTGGGGCATGCCCGGCGAATCGTTGGCCACTCACCTGGACGGCGTCGAGGAGGCGGTCGCCTCCGGCGGGTCACCCGTGGTGTATCCCCTGCTGCTGCTGAACAACACCGACTACACCCACGCCCGCTTCCGCGACGAGCACGCGCTGACCACCCGCCGCATGCCGTGCGATCCCGGCAATACCGACCTGATCGCCGACGTGGTCACCGGCCACTCCCGGATGGACTTCGCCGACTGGCTGCGCGGCATGGAACTGCGCATCCCACTCACGCTGTTCCACAAGTGCCTGCTCCGCTGCACGCTTCGGGTGCTGGCCCGGGCCGCCGGCGCCCGCACCGTCGACCTGGTCGCCATGCTCGACGAACACCTGCGCGCCGGCGGCCCGGACCCGATCGCCGCCTTCTGGTACGCCGACTACACCCGCTCGTGGCGCGAACCGGACCGTTTCCCGCGCGAGGCGCTGTACGCCGAACTGGGCACCGAGCCGATCCACGAGGAGGTGCACTACCAGGTGATCCTGCACCGGATGGTGCGCACCCCCGAGCGCGCCCGCCGACACGCACACGCCGCCGTCGACGTGCTGTACGAACACCTGGCCGCCGCCGCGCTGCCCGACCGGGCCGACCTGGACGCCGTGATCGACCTCGACCTCGCCGCCGCCTCGGTCTTCCGGGCCGGCATCCACCAGGTGGCCGAGACCCACGAGTTCGCGGTGCCCGCCGCGCTGTGGGCGATCCTGCGCGAGTACGGCGACGTGCCCGAGGCGGCCGGCGAGGAGAGCGCCGGCGACCTCGGCGCGGCCGTGGTCCGCGGCACCGTCACCGTCCCGGAATTTCGCACCCACTACCCGTTCAGCCCCTACGCCCTGTCGGTCTGGCACGGCAGCGGACGCCCGATCCACGACTGCACGACCACCGCCGTCGCCACCCCCGCCGAGGCCGTCGAGCCCGCGCGCCACTGAGGGATCACCATGACCCGCAACGTCCGTGCCGCCGTCCCGATGATCTACGCCGTCGCCATCGTGGTCGGCTTCCTGATCGACACCCGCGTCGGGATCGCCGTCTGCATCGTCGGCGGCATGCTCGTCGGCCTCGCCTTCACCATGCTGCGCCGCTCCTGAGCCTCGGCGGCCGTCGACCCGGAGCATGTGGCACGCCGGAATGCCGTCGGCCGCACCGCCGCGTCGCCTATTCTCGTCCCGGATACGGGGGTGGGCGCGGTGACAGTGGACGAGACGAAGCGGCCCGCGGTGCTGCTGGCCGACGACGATGTCGCCATCACCGCACAATTGGGGCCGCTGTTGGAACGCTCCGGATTCGACGTCCGGATCGTGCACGACGGCGCGGCGGCGCTCACTGCCGCCGGCAGCGCACCGGCCCCGGATCTGATCGTCCTGGACGTGCTGATGCCGCTCCTGGACGGGCGCGAGGTGCTGCGCCGCATCCGGCGCTCCGGCGCGTGGATCCCGGTCATCCTGCTGACCCGGGTCGGCGAGTCCACCGAGCGTGCCATGGCCCTGGAGGAAGGGGCCGACGACTACCTCAACAAACCGTTCGACCCGTACGAACTGGTGGCCCGCATACGGGCGTTGTTGCGCCGCTCCGGTCGCGGACTGCCACCCCTCGCCGGCGCGCGCACACTCCGGGCCGGCGCGTTGCGGGTGGACCGGACCGCGCGCCGGGCCTGGCTGGGCGAGCGGGAGCTGACGCTCACCCCCAAGGCCGGCGCGCTGCTGGACTACCTGGTCACCCACCCCGACGAACTGCTCTCCCGCGAACGGCTGATGGAGGTGCTGTGGGGCTGGGAATCGGCCAGCACGACGCGGGCGGTGGACAACCGGGTGGCGGAACTGCGGCGGGTGCTCGGCGACGACACCGCGGCGCCGCGCTGGATCGAGACGGTCACCGGCGAGGGATACCGCTTCGTCGCGCGCGTCGAGGCGGCCGAGTGAACCGCCGCCCACGCATCGTCCTGCTCGGCGCGGCGGCGGTTGCCTACCTGGCCGCCGTGACGGCCGCCGCCGTCTTCGCCGGCGACCTGCGCGTCTACGTACGCTTCGCCCCCGTCCTGGGCGTGGTCGTGCTCGGTCTGCTCGCCGCCGGCGCCGCCGTGCTGGTGATCGGGGCCCGCCGGCGGGTCGCCGAGGCCGCGGAGAGTGCCCGCGCCGCCGCAGCGGCCGAACACCACCGCTTCCTGCGCCGGTTGGACCACGAGCTGAAGAATCCGCTCACCGCGATGCGTCTGGGCCTGGCGAATCTCGCCGCCGACAAGGACACCGGCCCCGACGGTCCGCTCGCCGGCGTGGGGGAGCAGGTCGCCCGGCTCGCCCGGATCACCGGCGACCTGCGCAAGCTCGCCGACATCGAATCCCGCCCCCTGGAGCGGGTGGCGGTGGACGTGGCCGTACTCCTCGACGCCGCCGGCGAGACCGGACGCGGCCTGCCCGGCGGCGCCGATCGGCGGATCACCGTCTCGGTACCGCGTGTGCCGTGGCCGCTGCCCACCCTGGCCGGCGACCCCGACCTGCTCGAACTGGCGTTGGAGAACCTGGTCGGCAACGCGGTCAAGTACAGCGACCCGGGCTGCGCGATCGAACTGCGCGCGTTCGAGGAGGACGGCTACGTGGTGGTCGAGGTCGCGGACACCGGACGCGGCATCCGCGCCGACGAACTCCCGAGCGTATGGGAGGAGTTGGTCCGAGGCAGCGACGCGCGCGGCACCCCGGGCAGTGGCCTGGGGCTGGCCCTGGTGCAGGCCGTCGTGCTGCGCCACGGTGGTCGTACCGAACTGCGCAGCCTGCCCGAGTCGGGCACCGTGGTGCGCCTTCGGCTGCCCACGTCGTGAGGGTGTATCGGAACCGGGTACCCGTGTCGCAGATCCGGTAGACGGCTGCCACACCGTTGCGACGGACGTTCCCTAACGTAGTGAGCACAGGCCGAACCGGCCCTTCGGAACCGGCCTTTCCACATGGGGGAGAGAACCGAGATGCGTATTCGTACCGTGCTGCCCGCGATCGTGCTGACCGCCGCCGTCGTCGTCGGCGCCACCGCCTGCGAGGCGGGTGTGGAGAAGAAGGACAAGGCAGCGCCGGCCACCACCGCGCAGGGCACCGGGTCGCCGGCGCCGACCTCGGCGAGCGAGCGGCCGAGCTCCTCGACCACGTCGACCACGCCGGTGGCGCCGAACACCG
Source organism: Embleya australiensis (assembly GCF_051903075.1). NCBI lineage: Bacteria > Bacillati > Actinomycetota > Actinomycetes > Kitasatosporales > Streptomycetaceae > Embleya > Embleya australiensis. The sequence continues at coordinate 357,321 of NZ_CP182422.1, read as the reverse complement.
GCAAGCCCGACTCCTCGACGCCGGCCGCGCCGGTCACGCCGAAGGGGAACGACACGATCGTGTTCACCGGCAGCGGCGAGAAGCCGACCACCGATTGCACGGGTCGTGACGTGCGGATCGAGGGCTCCACGATCGCGCTCACGCTCACCGGCTTCTGCAAGAGCCTGACGGTGACGGGCGGCGACGGTGACAGCATCGAGGTGGCCTGGTTCGACAAGATCACCGTCTCCGGCACGAACCACCTGGTGATGTACGGCACGAAGCCGGACGGCAGCGTGCCGCAGATCAACGACAACGGACTGAGCAACCGGATCACCAGCAGGGGCTGAGACGACGGGCGGCCGCGACGGTGGGGGACGGCCGCCCGTCCCGAAGGTGTTCGGCTCGGCGCGTGTGATTCGCTGTTCGTCATGAGCATCACCTGGATCACGCGCGTCGAGACCGACGCCGACATCGATGCCGTCCGCGCCGTCGTGCGGGCCGCGTTCGGGTCACCCGCCGAAGCCGATCTCGTCGACGCGCTGCGGAGCGACCCGGCCTGGATCCCGGGCCTGTCCGTGGTCGCCGTCGACGGCGACGACCGGCCGGTGGCGCATGCGCTGCTCACCCGCTGCCACATCGACGACCGGCCGGCGCTGTGCCTGGCCCCGGTGGCCGTGTCGCCCGAGTACCAGAAAACAGGTGCCGGCTCGGCGGTCGTGCGCGCGGCGCTCGCGGCGGCGAAGGAGCTGGGCGAGCGGCACGTGGTCGTGCTGGGGCACCCGGAGTACTACCCGAGGTTCGGCTTCACCCGGGCGTCGGCGCACGGCATCGGCCTGACCATCGAGGTCCCGGACGATGCCCTGATGGCGCTGACGTTGGACGCCGACGATCCGCTACGCGGCGGGACCGTCCGCTACGCCGGACCGTTCGGTAACTGATCGGTCTTCACGGTATTCGGCGCCCTCTCTTCGGAGGGGGCGCCGTTTCGTCTTTTCGGGGGTATTTCGCTTTTTGATTTCCTGGAGAAATGATGAGGAAACGTTTCTCTTGGTGATCAGTATAGTCTGCCGATGTTCGATCGTGCACGATTATGAGCGATGCGTGACTGCTCGGTCAAGTCTGTGAGCAGGTGGAATACCACACAGTCAGAGATTGAACACATACAGCTACGCTGGATTCAGGCCGCCGCTGTCGGAACCGAAAGGCTCCGCCCTGTGTGTGTTTCGGATGGATTCCGTTCACGGACGGTTCATTCCGTCGATTCCGCTCCCGTGCGGTTCTGCTATTCGGCCGCGGCGATATCCCGGCCGGAAGAAACGTCACCGCACGACGATCCACGCTCCACCGAAAGGAACGACCCCGCGATGCGTAGCCTTCACACCGGTCACCTCCGAGTACGCCGTCGCCGCCTGGCGACCCTCACCGCGTTACTCGTGTGCGTGGCCACTGCCTGGATCGGCACCCCGGCCGCCACGGCGGCCCCCGCCACCGGGCCGGTGAGCCCGGCCCTGGTCACCACGACCGCCCACCCCGGCAACCAGGTGGCGCTCACCTTCGACGACGGGCCCAGCCCGCAGTACACCCCGCAACTGCTCCAGGTGTTGCGGAAGCACCAGGTCAAGGCGGTGTTCTGCCTGGTCGGCGAGCAGGTCGAGTGGCAGCAGGCGCAGGTGCGCGCGATCGTCGCCGACGGCCACACCCTGTGCAACCACACCTACCGCCACCGCGACCTCACCTCGGTCTCCCCGGCCGAGATCGAGGCGGACATCAAGCAGACCGACGCGCAGATCCGCGCCGCCGTGCCCGGTGTGGAGATCCCCTACTTCCGAGCGCCGTACGGCAATTGGGGCCAGTCGCCGGCCGTCGCCGCGAACCTCGGCCTGCGTCCGCTGAGTTGGACGCTGATGCCCGGCGACTGGGAACTGCCCGGCACCGACGTGCTCCTCCAGCGACTGCGGGACGGCATCACCCCGACCGGGGTGGTCACCCTCCACGACGCGGGCGGCGACCGGCAGCAGACGGTCGACGCGGTGGACCGGCTGATTCCCGAATTCAAGGCCAAGGGCTGGAACTTCGACCTGCCGGCGCGCTGACCGCCACCCCTTCCAGGGCCCGGTTCGGCGCCGAGCGTGAGCGGGCACGCTCGGCGCCGGACCGCCGCCCCTCCGCGATCCGGACGCTCAACGCGCCGCGCGGTCCGCCGTCGTCCGGATCCGCAGCGCCGTCGGGACGGCGAGCAGCGCGAGCAGGGCGGTGAGGCCGAACGTGACCCCGAGGGCGGTACCCAGGCCCGCGCCGTGCGCGTGGGCGAGGGCGACCGCGCCGCCGCCGAGGCCGCTGAGCACGGCAACGGCGAACGTCTGGGACAACTGCAACGCCGCGCCGGTGCGGCCCTGTTGGTCCGCCGGGGTCTGGGCGAGCACGGCGGCGGACGACGCGTTGTACGCCACGCCCATGCCGAACCCGCCGATCGCCCAGCCCAGTACGGCCACCAAGGGCGGGATCGTCTCCACCAGAACGGCGCATGCCAACAGCACGATGCCGGCGCACAACACGATGCTGCCCAACACGGCGTGGGTCGGGCGCAGTCGGGCACCGTGCCGGTCGTCCCAGCGGGCCTGGAGGGTCGATCCGGCGACCCAGGTCAGCGCGCCCGCCGACAGTCCCAGGCCCGCCTCGATGGTGCCAAGGCCGCGCAACTCGGTCAGCCCGAGCGGCAGGAAGGTGTCGGCGCCGAAGTAGGCCCCCGCCAGCAACCAGCGCATGGCGACGCCCGCCGGCAGCCCGCGCCCGGCACGAGTGGTCCCCGGCGGGGTGAGGGCGCGATAGGCGAGTACGGCGACGACGGCGCCCAGTACCGCGAGCACGATCACCGGGACCAGCGCCGCGAACTCGAACGCCGCGATCATCACCCCGGTCCCGGCCGCGAGCACCAGGCTCAGGGCGAGATCGGGCAGCCGCCGCAATCCGCGCCCCCGCGCCGCGTCGCCGGCCGTACCCGCCGGTTCGTCCTCGGATCCGCCGCCCAACCCGTGCAGCGCCGGCAGGGTGAGCAGCGCCGCGAGTACGACGGGAATCGGCAGCAGCAGGAACAACGCCCGCCACGAGAGCCGATCGGTCAGCGCGCCGGCCACGACCGGGCCGACCAGCGCGGGCAGCGTCCAGGCGGAGGAGATCAGCGCCACCATGCGGGCCTGCAGGTGGTCCCCGTAGGCCAGACCGATCACCAGGTACGCCAGACCCATCACGGAGCCGACGCCCAGGCCCTGGACGAATCGACCGGCGACGAAGACCCACCAGGTGGGCGCGGCCCCGGCCAGTACGCAGCCGGCAGCGAGGAGCGTGAGGGCCACCGCGAGGGGGCGCCGGGGGCCTAGCCGGTCGCCCGCCCCGCCCGCGACGACCGCGCCGAGCACGCCCGCCAGCATCAATGCGGACAGGCCCCAGCCGTACGACTCCAAACCGTCGAGGCCGCGGGCGATGCGGGGCATGATCGCGACGACGCCCATCGCCTCGAAGGCGACCAGGCCCACCGAGATCAACAGGCCCAGGGACAAAGCGCGATGGTCGCGGTCCCAGACCCCGGCGCGGCCCGGGGGCTTCGGGGGCGGGGCGGCCTCCTCCGGGGGCTCGGGTGTGCGCTCCGCGCCGAGGTTCGCCGGGTGCGGGTGCGGGTGCGGGTGCGGGTGCGGGTCCGGGTGGGGGTGTGGTTCGAGTTCGCGTTGCCGTTCGGCTGCCAAGGTCGGCTCCCGGGTCGATTCCATTTACGTTCCGTTCCGGAACAGAACGATATTAGACCCGATCTATACTCGTGACCATGGCCACCTCCGATGTCCGACCGATCACGACCGGTCGCGGTCGCCCCCGCGACCACCGCATCGACGAGGCGGTCCTCGCGGCCACCATGCGATTGCTCGAAGAGGGCGGCTACGCCGACTTCACCCTCGAAGGCGTCGCCGTGCGGGCCGGCACCACCAAACCGGCGATCCGCCGCCGCTGGCCGTCCCGCCGGCACCTGGTGATCGACGCCCTGGTGACCGCGATGGGCGAGGCCCCCACGCCCGACACGGGATGTACGCACTGCGATCTGATCGTCGGGATCGCCACCCTCACCACGGCCTTCGCCGGACCGGGTACTCGGCGGGTGTGGCCGGCCCTCGTCGCGGACCTGGCCGCCGATCCGGCGCTGGCCCAGACGTTCTTCGCCCGACTGTTCGATCCGCGTCGCGCCGCCACGGCTGCGGCGCTGCGGCGGGGGATCACGCGCGGCGACATCCGGCCGGACACGGACCTGGACCTGCTCCTGGACCTGCTGGCCTCCACCACCTACTACCGGGCGCTGTTCGGCCACCTGCCGATCACCGACACGCTGGCCGAGGACATCGTGATGATCGTGATGTCCGGCGTGGCCACGGACACCTGGCGGGCGGAACACGAGCGTCCGCACACGCACGGCTGAACAGCCGGGCACGGCGGGCGGCGCGGGTACCGGGTTTTCGTGGTGGGCGACGAACCGCCGCTACGCGGACTTCTCGTGCGGGGGTCGCCGCAGGACCACGATCGGCTCGACGCCGTCGGTCACCGTGCGCTCGTTGATCACGACCTTGGCCACGTCCGTGCGGCCGGGGATGTCGTACATGATCGGACGCAGGACGAGTTCCATGATCGCCCGCAGTCCCCGGGCGCCGGTGCCGCGCAGGAGGGTCCGGTCCACGATGGCCTCCAACGCCGAGCGGCTGAACTCCAGTTCGACGTCGTCCATCAGGAACAACTTCCGATACTGCTTCACCAGCGCGTTGCTCGGCTCGGTGAGTGTGCGCAACAACGCGGTCCGGTCCAGGCCGGTCACCCGCGCGACGATCGGCAGTCGGCCGACGAACTCGGGGATGAGGCCGAACGTGATCAGGTCGGCCGGCATGACGCCGGCGAACACGTCGCCCTCCGGGACGGCGGACCGGGTGGGTCCGGCGGGCGGCTCGGCGGTGAAGCCCATGCCGCGTTTGCCGACCCGTTCGTCGATGATGCGCTCCAGTCCGGCGAACGCGCCCGCCACGACGAACAGCACGTTCGTCGTGTCGATGTGGATGAACTCCTGGTTGGGGTGCTTGCGTCCGCCCTGGGGCGGCACCGCGGCGACGGTGCCCTCCAGGATCTTCAGCAGCGCCTGCTGGACACCCTCGCCGGAGACGTCACGGGTGATCGAGGCGTTCTCGCCCTTGCGGGCGATCTTGTCGATCTCGTCGATGTAGACGATGCCGGTCTCGGCGCGCGGGACGTCGTAGTCGGCCGCGCGCAGCAGTTTGAGCAGGATGTTCTCGACATCCTCGCCGACGTAGCCGGCCTCGGTGAGGGTGGTCGCGTCGGCGATGGCGAACGGCACGTCCAGTAACTTCGCCAGGGTCTGCGCGAGGTAGGTCTTGCCGCAACCGGTGGGCCCGAGCAGGAGGACGTTGGACTTGGCCACCTCGACCGCGCCCGCCCGGTGGTCGCCGGCCCGGACCCGTTTGTAGTGGTTGTAGACGGCGACCGCCAAGGTGCGCTTGGCGGCATCCTGTCCGATCACGTAGCGGCCGAGGAAGTGGTGGATCTCGGCCGGGACCGGCAGGTCGCCGCTCCGGGGCGCGTCGTGGTCCGGGATCGGCTCCTCGTCGATCAACTCGTTGCACAGGCCCACACATTCGTCGCAGATGTACAGGCCGGCGGGTCCGGCGACGAGTTTTCGCACCTGCTTTCGGGTCTTCGCGCAGAAAGAGCACTTCATCAAGAATTCACCGTCGCCGATGCGTGCCATGACCTCGGACCCGTCCCCTCCGGCGCGCGGCCGAATGTGCGCCGTGCCGGCGTTCGGAACCGGCCGGCGAACGTCAAGTGGTCGCAACAGATGGTCTCACCATCCGGATAGTACGGTACTTTGACCGTCGGGGAACGGCGGTGCGCTTGGGCGGGGGCGTCCGGACAGGGAGAGCGATGGCCCGGCTGAGCAGAGCGGAGACGCAACAGCGCACGCGGGGCCGGGTATTGGCCGCCGCTCGCGCCGAATTCGCCGAATTCGGCTTCCGCGCCGCCCGGATCGACGCCATCGCCGAACGCGCCGCACTCACCCGAGGCGCCGTCTACTCCAACTTCCCCGGCAAACGTGCGCTCTACCTGGCGGTCCTGGCCGAACTCGCGGAACGCCCAGGCGAGTTCGTGTCGGTACCGCCGGGCACGACCATGCGCGAGGCGTTGGGCGCGCTGGCCCGCGCCTGGGTGGCGCGGCTGCCGCACGCCGACACCGATCCGCACGACCTCGCCCGGCTCGGCTCGGATCTGATCCCCGAGGTGCTGGCCGACGAGCGTATGCGCCTGCCGTATCACCAACTGATGAGCCTGGACGCGCTGTTGGTGGCGCTCGCGCTGGAGCGCCTGGATCCGCCCGAGACGGTGCCCGGGGTGCCGCCGGCCCGGCGGGTGCGATTGGCGGAGACGGTGCTCACCGCGCTGCATGGGGCGAGCCAAATGGCCGCCGTGGCACCGGGGTTCGTGGAGCCGTTCGACATCGTCACGGCCTGCGAGCGGTTGGCCGGCCTGCGGCTCGGCGACTGGTGGTCGCCGCCGGTCGTGGTCGCGCCCGCGCATCGGGTGGACGAACGGTGGGCGCCCCCGCCGGCGTTCGACCTGGTTCGGGCCGAGGCCGCCGATCTGCTCGACGACGGTCTGGTGGCGGTCCTGGGCCTGCATCGACTCGCCGCGGCCGAGCAGGCGGTACGCTCCACGCCGCCCGGCGCGGCGGTGACCGTCGTCATGGTCACCGGGGATCCGCGGGAGTTGACCCCGCTGGCCCGGTTGATCCTCGCCGAGTTGTGCGACTGCCTGCGGCGGGCGTTCCCGCGCGCGGCCTGGCCGCGACTGCGGGTGGTGTGCGACGAATCGGGCGCGGTCGCGGCGGCGGCCGGAGTGTCCGCGGTCAGCGACGCGACCGAGACGGCGATCCGCGTCGATGCCGGCCGGATCCTCACCCGAGCCGAGGGGGCCGGCGCCTGCCATGCGGCGGCATCGACTGCGCCCACACCGACACCGTCCTAGCACCGGTCCGGCCGCCACTCGGCGCCGCCGGAGGGTCAGCGCGGCCCGTACGTGTGCAGGTACAGCACCGTCCCGTCGCCGAGTCCGCCGCGTGCGTTCAGGTCGCGCAGGGCCGCCAACGCCTTCGCTGTGTAGACCGGTTCGAGTTCCGGGCCGCCGATCCTCCGGCTGTCGCGGATGATTCGCTCGCCCTCCGGTGTCGGATGCCCGTAGCCGGCGCCCAACCATTCGCGGGTCATCGTCACGTCCTCGGGACGCAGGCCCTCGACCCTGAAGTCGCCGGTCCGTCTGCGCAGCAGTCGAGCGGTCTTGTTCGCCATCTTGGTGATCTGCTCGGCATCCAAGGGCAGTTGGTCGTTCACCACGACCCCCGTCACGCGGGTGCGCAGGCCAGCCAGGCGCAGTCCGAGGGCGAGGCCCGCGGCCGTACCTCCGCTGCCGACCGGGAGCACGACGTGCGACGGTTCGGGGAGTTCGCCCGCGTCGACCTGTGCGCCGATCTCCAGGCCGCACTCGACGTACCCGAGCATCCCGATCGGTGACGAGCCGCCGGTCGGCAGGACGTACGCGGGCCTGAACCGGCGGCCGACGAACCGTCCGTGACGCAGGATCAGCCACGGCGCGAGCAGCCTGGTGCGGCGCTTGGTGCGGGTGTGGTGGATCGTCGCTCCGGAGGCTTCGAGCCGCTCCGTCTGTAGGCGCACGTGCTCGTCGAGCGGCTGGTCCACCAGGGCGAGCGCGACGTCGAGCCCATGTGCGCGGGCGAACCGCGCCGTCGCCAACCCGTGGTTGGTGCCGAGCGCCCCGAAGGTGAGGATGGTCGGCGACCGCCGCCCCAGCGCCGCGGCGATCACCCACTCCAGCTTGCGGACCTTGTTGCCGCCCCAAAGATCGCCGAACCCGCTCTCGTCCTTGATCCAAACCTCGGCAGTGCCGTCCGCGAGCCCGGGGAGCCGACCGACCGGGGTCGGGCGCTCGCCGAGCGGGAGGTAATGGAAGAACGGCGCATCGGGCTGATGCGTGGGAAAACGCTCGTGCAGCAGCGGAGTCTTCACGGCGCCCAGCCTACGGATCATCGGTGCCGGGGTGCATGGAGGACGGCCGAGAGGTTAGCTTAGGCTGTCCTAACAAGCCGCGACATTTTCGGGCTGTACGCAGAAAGAGGTTATCGATGTCTCTCCGGTTCGAGGGCAGGGTTCGCCGCCGATTCGTGGCGCCCGTCGCGGCGGTTGTCATGGCGCTCGTGCTGGGTGGCTGTGGATCGAAGGATGACAAGGACGACAAATCCGCCGGGACCGACCGTCCCGCCGGGTCCGCGGGTGCGTCCGCCGCCGACGTTCCCGGTGCCTTCCCGGTCAGCATCAAAAGTGCCCTGGGCACCGCCACGATCACCAAGAAGCCCGAGCGGGTCGTGACGTTGGGGCAGGGCTCGGCGGAGACCTCGATCGCGCTGGGGCGGGTCCCCGTCGGCATCGAGAGCTACGCGTGGGGCAGCGACGGGTCCGGCTACCTGCCGTGGATCCACGAGGCGGTCACCAAGTCCGGCGGCAAGCTGCCGAAGCAGTTCAAGGGCGGCGAGGAACTCGACATCGAGGCCGTCGCCGCGCTCGACCCGGACGTCATCCTCGCGCCCTGGTCCGGCATCACGCAGAAGCAGTACGACCTGCTGAAGGACATCGCGCCCACGGTCGCCTACCCGGACAAGGCATGGAGCACCGACTGGGACCAGCAGATCGACATCGTCGGCAAGGCGCTCGGACAGCCGGACAGGGCCAAGGAGTTGACCGCCGGGATCAAGCAGCAGTTGGCGGACGCGTCGGCGAGCCGGCCGAACTACAAGAACGTCACCTTCTCCTACATCTACACGACCGGCCCCGGCACGCTCGGTGTCTTCAAGCCCGAGGAGCAGCGGGTCTCCGTGGTCTCCTCGCTCGGCCTCAAGGTCGACCCGGTCGTGAACACCTTCCCGGAGACCGACGGCACCGACTCGGCGGTCATCGGACTGGAGAACGCCGACAAACTCGCGGCCAGCGACGTCGTCTTCACCTTTTACACCGACGACAAGACGCGCCGTGAGATCGAGGCCCAGCCGCTCTACGCGTCGATACCGGCGGTCAAGCGCGGCGCCGTCGTGGCGAGCAACGACAACCCGTTCGTCACCGCGTCGTCGATGATCAACCCGCTGACCGTGCCGTGGAGCATCCAGCGCTACCTCCCGCAGATCGACGCGGCGGTCGCCAAGGCCGGCAAGTAGACCCCACCGAACCGACGCGCATGAAAGCCGATAACCAAGTCGCCGACGGCGGGATGTTGCGGACCACCGCCCTCCTGGTCGGGTGCCTCGTCCTGCTGCTCGTCGCGCTCTTCGCGAGCGTGATGTTCGGCAGCAGGACGACGTCCTTCGGGGACGTGGTCGACGTGCTCACCGGCAACGGCGACCCGTACCTGACCACCGTCGTCGAGAGCCGCTACCCCCGGACCGCGCTCGGCGTACTCGCCGGCGCGAGTCTGGCCGTCGCCGGCACCCTGATGCAGGGCGTCACCCGAAATCCCCTCGCCGACCCGGGGCTTCTGGGCATCAACGCGGGTGCCGCGGCCGGCATCGTGACCGGCACCGCCTTCGCCGGCGCCGCCGGCGGCTGGGCGGCGCTGTGGTGGGCACTGCCCGGCGCTCTGCTCGCCGGCGGGTTCGTACACATCCTGGGCGGGGGTGGTGCGGGCGGCGGCACCGTGCGCCTCGTGCTGGCCGGTGCCGTGTTGTCGGCGGTGCTCGGCGCGTACATCCAGGCGGTCGCGCTCAGCAAGCCCAAGGTCTTCGACAGCTACCGCTACTGGGTCGTGGGCGCGCTGGGCGGGCGTGGGTGGGACGTGTTCTGGTCGGTGCTGCCGCTCGCCGGGCTCGGGCTGGTCGCCGCGCTGCTGCTCGGCCCCGGGCTGAACGCCCTTGCCCTGGGCGACGAATCGGCCACCGCGCTCGGCACCAACCCGGCCGTACTGCGTGCGGCCGGCCTGGCCGCGGCCACCGTCGCGAGCGCCGCGGCGACCGCCGCCGTGGGCCCGATCGCCTTCGTCGGCCTGGGGGTTCCGCACATCGTGCGGGCCATGGTGGGCACCGACTTCCGGCGCCAGATCGCCTTTGCGGCCCTGCTCGGACCGGCCCTGCTGCTCCTCGCCGACGTGCTGGGCCGGGTTCTGCTCCGCCCCCAGGAGTTGATGGTCGGCGTGGTCACGGCCTTCGTGGGCGCGCCGGCGCTCCTGGTCGCGGTACGACGCATGCGGCCGGCGACATGAGCACGGTCGAGGCCGAACCCGAAGGCGGTGCGGGTGTGTCGGTCGAGGTGCGTCGGCCGCGCGGCCGGCTGCGGATCGGGAACCTGGTCGTGCTGCCCGTGCGCGGGGTCACCGTGTTCGCGGCGATCGTCGTACTCGTGCTCACCGTCGCGGCGGCCGTCGCCACGTTGACCCTGGGGCGGCTCGGGATCGCGCCCGGCGACCTGCTGCCGGCGATCTTCGGCGGCGCGGAGGGCAAGGAGAAGTTCGTCCTGAACCGGCTGCGCGGGCCGCGGCTCGTGGTGTGCCTGGGTGCGGGAGCGGCGTTCGGGTTGTCGGGCGCGCTGTTTCAGACGGCCACCCGCAATCCGCTGGCCAGTCCGGATGTGATCGGGCTCGCGAGCGGCGCGGGCGCGGGTGCGGCGATCTTCGCGCTCGCCATGCCCGGCGGCGCGCCCGTATGGCTCGGCGCGCTGCTCGGGGCGATCGGCGCGATGGGCATCGTGCACCTGGCCACCGGCACCGGCTTCCGCGATCCGGGGCGGCTGGTCGTCGCCGGGATCGGAGTGGCCGCGATCGGAACGGCGATCACCCAGTACGTGGTCTACGTCGTCGAGCGGGACAAGGCGAGCGCGCTGAGCGCGTACGTCAACGGCAGCGTCGCGGCCCGCTCCTGGGACGATGCCACGACCATCGGCCTGGTCCTGCTCGTGGCGGCCGTCCCGGCCGTGGTCCTGTCCCGGCACCTGGATCTCGGCGAGATGGGCGACGAGGTGGCCCGCGCGCTCGGCGGCAACCCCGGCCGGGCCCGAACCTGCGCGGTGGTCCTGGCCATCGTGCTGTCCGCGGGCGCCGTCACCGTGGCCGGCCCGGTCGCGTTCATCGCGCTCACCGCGCCGCAGATCGCCCGCCGGCTGACCCGTGGATCCGGTCCGCACCTGGTGCTCTCCACCCTGGTCGGGATGTTGCTGCTGACCGTCGCCGACCTGGCCGCCCAGCAACTGCCGTACGTCGAACCGCTTCCCGTCGGCATCTACACCCTCGCCTTCGGCGGGGCCTACCTCGGATTCCTGCTGACCCGCGAGTGGAGGAGTGGTCGACTGTGACCGCCGAACCGGCCCCGACGTTCGTCGGGCTGAGCGCCCGCGACGTGACCCTGTCGTACGGTCGCACCCCCGTCGTCGAGGGCGTCGACCTCGACCTTCCCGACGGCGGCCTCACCGTGATCGTGGGCCCCAACGGCTGCGGGAAGTCCACGCTGCTCAAGTCGTTCGCCCGGGTGCTGCGCCCCGTCGGCGGCATGATCACCCTCGCCGGTCGGGACGTACACGCGTACCGGGGAAGGGAGTTCGCCCGCAAGGTGGCGCTGCTGCCGCAGAGCCCGATCGCCCCCGAGGGCATCACGGTGCGCGGCCTGGTCCGCCGAGGCCGGCACCCGCACCACACGCTGCTGCGCCAGTGGTCCCCGGACGACGATCGCGCGATCGCCTTCGCCCTCGACCGCACCGGCCTTGCCGACCTGGCGGACACCCCGGTGGGCGACCTGTCCGGCGGGCAGCGGCAACGGGCGTGGATCGCGATGGTGCTCGCCCAGCAGACCCCGGTGATCCTGCTCGACGAGCCGACCACCTTCCTGGACATCGCGCATCAGTACGAACTCCTGGAGCTGTGCGCGGAGTTGAACCGCGAGGGCCGTACGATCGCGGCCGTCCTGCACGATCTCGACCAGGCCGCCCGCTTCGCCTCGAACCTGATCGTGATGAAGTCCGGCCGCATCGTCGCCGAGGGCCCACCCGATGCGGTCCTGACCGCCGAACGTGTCCACGACGTCTTCGCCCTCCCCTGCGACATCGCCCGGGACCCGATCACCGGAACCCCCAAGGTCATTCCCCATACCCGCGCCCCACGGAGCGGTTCGGGCGTCATGCCGAGCGGCGGAACAGCCGCACGGCCTTGACCATGGCGACGGCGGCGGCCGTGGACAGCACGGCGCGGATGCCGTTCCAGATGTTCCAGGTGGTCTCGAAGTCGGCGCGGGACTTGCCCGGGTCGACGCTGCCGGCGTGGGCGAGTGCCTGGTTGAGGGGGACGTTGATGCCGGAGGTGGTCAGGACGGTGGTGGTGTAGAGGGCGAGGGCGGCGAGGGCCCACTTCATGGCGGTGCCGCCGCCGAGCCTGCGGAGTTTCCAGGCGGCGATGGCGGGGGCGGCCATGGCGGCGGTGAAGACCGCGAAGAACAGCGGGTTCTCGATGCCGGTGTTGATGTCCTGCATGGTGCTCACGAAGTCGGCGTCGCCCTTGGTGCCGAGCCAGGGCATCACGGCGGCGGAGAACGCGACGTAGGTGCCGGCCATCAGGGTGTTGGTGACGGCGCCGGCGGTGAGCCAGCGGCCGACGGTCTTGTGGGTGCGGGCCGTGGCGGTCGAGGCGGCGGCGAGGGTGTGGTCGATGGCGGCCATGATGAACTCCCTTGTGATGGTGGGGTGTTGAGTGTCGGGGCGGTGGCTTTCCCTGGTGGTCCGCCGTGCCGTTCTTTCCGACACCTCAAGATTCGCGGGTGCGCCGGCTTCGAACAACGGCGGATCGCGCAACCGGCATTAACCCTCGTGTTATCCATCCGACCGCCGCCTGCGCGAGGCGTGAGAACGCCGTGTGGCCCGCCGAGGATTTCGGCGGGCCACACGGCGTTTCGGTGCGTGGGCGGGAGGTTGGAGCACAACCGCCCTTCCGGGCGTTCAGCTGCGCCTCGTGCGCCACATGGCCAGGGAGGTCAGCGCGGTCAGGACGGCGCCGGAGAGCAGGATGCCGGTGGGGGAGATGGCGTCGACCACGATGCCGCCGAGCAGTGCGCCGAGAGCGATGGCCAGGTTGAACATCGAGGTGTTGAGGGCGGTCGCGGCCTCGGTGTCCTCGGTGGCCGAGGAGCGCAGGATCCAGGTCTGCACGCTCACCGGCACGCCGCCGAAGGCCAGGCCCCACAGCAGGAGCATCACCGCGCCGCTGACCCGGGTGGTGCCCAGGAGCGGGAACAGGGCCAGGACACCGGCCAGTACCGCGCTGATCGCCACGATCGTGCCGCGCAGGTTGCGGGCCGCGGCGGTGCCGGCGAGGAAGTTGCCCGCGATGCCGGCGATGCCGAAGCCGAGCAGCAGGGGGCCGACCATGCCCTTGTCCAGACCGGAGACGTCCTCCAGGACCGGACCGACGAAGGTGAAGGCGGCGAAGTGGCCGCTGACCAGGAGGAAGGTGGCCAGCACGCCGGTACGCACGGCCGGGTTGCGGAACTGGGCGGGCAGGGCGCGCAGTCGCACCGGTTCGCCGGCCGGGATCGGCGGGACCAGGAAGACCAGCGCGGTGATCACGAGCAGGCCGAGCGCGGCGACGGACAGGAAGGCCACGCGCCACGTGGCGAGGTTGCCGATCAGGGTTCCGGCGGGCACGCCGAGGACGTTGGCGGCGGTGGCGCCGCCGAAGGTGATCGCGACGGCGCGGGGGATGTGTGCCTCGGGCACGAGGCGGACGGCGAGGCCGGCCGCGAGGGCCCAGAACCCGCCGATGCCGATGCCGATCAGGAACCGGGTGACCAGCAGGACGGCGAAGTTCGGGGCGAACGCCGAGCCGAGGGTGGCCACGACCATCAGGGTGATCAGCGCGAGGAGGACCAACCGGCGGTCGAGTCTGCCGATCAGGACGGGAAGTATCGGCGCGGTCGCGGCGGCGACCAGGCCCGGGATGGTGACCATGAGGCCGGCCAGGCCCTCGGACACCCCGAGCGATCCGCCGACGGAGGTCAGCAGGCCGACCGGGAGTTGTTCGACGGTCACCACGGAGAACGTGCCGACCGCGAGGGCGATCACGGCGAGCCAGCGCTTGAGCGAAACCGTCGGGGTGGTGGTGGTCGGGTCGGATTGGGCGGTGGTCATGACGGGCTCCCTCTGAGCGCCTGGTGTGTCTTAGCGCTAAGAGAAAACCATGAAACTCAGTGAACGTCAACTTAATGAACGTTGAGATAAATCGGGCCCGCGCCCCGTGAGCGGCCCACCGGGGATCAACCGGCGGACACCCCGCGCGGCTCGCCGATTTCGCCCGCGGCGGACAACGCGGAAACGGCGCGGGGTCGCGGCCTACGATGAACCATGGCCGAGACCGCTACACCGCTTTCGCCCCGCACCGACGACAAGGCGCGCCTCGCGCCGGCGCCCGCGCACGTCGCGCCGGTGCCCGCCGCGCCCGCACCGACGGCCGCGCCTCGCCGCCCGGCCCCCGTTCCGGACCGCGAGCCGCTGTGGCGACACGTGCTCGGCGAACACCTGCGATCGTTGCGCCACGAACGCGGCGAAACCCTCGCCGAGACGGCCGGCCGGGCCGGTCTGTCGCCGCAATACCTCTCCGAGGTGGAGCGTGGCATCAAGGAACCGTCGAGCGAGATGATCGCCGCCCTCGGCGGCGCGCTCGACGTGACCCTCGGCGACCTGACCATCGCCGTCGCCGACATCCTGACGAGCGCCCGCCCGACGGGCCGTTCCGCCCCGGTGTGCCGCGCCGCGTTCGGCCTGGCGGCCTGACCGCACGCCATTACGGAGCGAGCGGGGGCGCGCCGGGCCGGCCACGTCGGTGTCAGCGCGTCACCGCTCCTCCAGCACCATGTCGATCAGTCCGTACTCCTTCGCGCCCTCCGCGGTGAAGACCCGATCGTGGTCGGTGTCCGCGCGCAGGGTGGCCGTGCTGTTGCCGGTGTGCCGGGACAGGATCTGCTCGATGTCCGCCCGCACCCGCACCACTTCGTCGGCCTGCAGGATCAGATCCGGGATGGTGCCGCGACCCTGCGCGGCGGGCTGGTGCAGCACCACCCGCGCGTGCGGCAGCGCGGCGCGCTTGCCCGGCGCGCCGGCCGCGAGCAACACCGCGCCGACCGCGACCGCCTGGCCGACACACGTGGTGGCGATCTCGGACCGCACGTACCGCATCGTGTCGTAGATCGCCAGCATCGCGCTGGGGTCGCCGCCCTCGCAATTGATGTAGAACTGGATCTCGCGGTCCTGGTTGTCCGCCTCCAGGAACAACAGCTGCGCCACGAGCGCGTTGGCCACGCCCGCGTCGATCGCGGTGCCGAGGTAGACGACGCGCTCCGCGAGCAGATGCGAATACACGTCCATGATGCGTTCGCCGCGCGAGTCGCGGGTGATCACGTTCGGAATGGCGTAGGTGCTCATGACAGGGTCCCCTGGAAGCCGGCGTTGGTGGTGAGGCGGCGCGGGCCGCGCGGCGCGATCTCGGCGAAGTCCGCCACGATCGTGTCGATGAAGCCGTAGTCGAGCGCTTCGCGCGCGGTGTACCAGCGGTCGTGGAGCGAGTCCTCGAAGACGCGCTCGACCGGCTGCCCGGTGTCCTCCGCGATCAGGCCGAGCACCGTGTCGCGCGTGTGCCGAAGGTCGTTGGCCTGCAACTCGATGTCGACGGCCGTGCCGCCGATGCCCGCGGAGCCCTGGTGCATCAGCACCCGGGAGTGCGGGAGCGCCCGGCGTTTGCCGTGCGTGCCCGCCGAGAGCAGGAACTGGCCCGCGCTGTACGCGATTCCGAGCACCAGCGTGGACACGTCGCACGGGATCACCCGCATGACGTCGCGGATCGCGAGCATCGCCGGCACCGAGCCGCCGGGCGAATGGATCCACAGCGCGATGTCGGCCTTCGGGTCCTCGGCCGCCAGGGTCAGCAACTGCGTGGTGAGCAGCGTGCCGTTGTCGTCGTCCAACGGTCCGTCGAGCAGCAGCACGCGCTGCGTATACAGGTCGCGTCGGGTGTGTTCGAGGAGGATGGGGCTCTTCGGGTCATCGCTCATGTCTCCACCCTGAGCCCTCGGGCCGGCCCACGACGACCGGATCTGCCGTGAGCGGATCTGCTCACAGCAGATGCCCGAGGCTCGCCCGCGCCCGACCCGAGCACGGCCCGAGCACGACCCGAACACGCTTACCGCGTCCGCCGATTCGGCCGCGCCGCGCTATCGCGGCAGTCGGATGGTGAACGTCGAGCCCTCGCCGAGGGTGCTGCGGGCGGTGACCTCGCCGTCGTGCGCCCGGGCGAGGCGCCGGCCGATCGCCAGGCCCAGGCCGGTGCCGCCGGTGCGCCGGTTGCGGGACTTGTCCGCGCGCCAGAACCGGTCGAACACGTGCGGCAGGTCGTCTTGGGCGATGCCCGTCCCGGTGTCCGTCACCTCGAACACGACCGCCGATCCGTCCTCGCGGACGTGCACCGTCACCCGTCCGCCCGCAGGCGTGTGGCGTACCGCGTTGGACACCAGGTTGCCCACCATCTGCCGCAGCCGCACCGGGTCGGCCCGCAGTACCGCCCCCGGCTCGCCCCGCACCACCAACTCGACGCCGGCCGCCGTGGCCCGGGCCAGATGCGCCGCGACCACCTGCTCCGCCACGTCGTACGGCGACACCGATTCCAGCCGCAACCCGAGCCGGCCCGCGTCGGCCTCGGCGAGGTTCTGGAGGTCGTCGATCACATGCTGGAGCAACAGCGCCTCCTCCAGCAGCGACGCCGTCCACGCGCGGTCCGGCACCGCGACACCGTCCTCGACCGCCTCCAGCCAGCCGCGGATGTTGCTCAGCGGCGTGCGCAACTCGTGCGCCACGTCGCCGACCATCTCCTTGCGCTGCTCCTCCAGGCGGCTCCGGTGCTCGGCCATGTCGTTGAACGCCTGCGCGAGGCGGCCGATCTCGTGATCGGCGGTGAGGTCCACCCGGGTCGCGTCGTCGCCGTCGCGCATCCGGCCGGCCGCGTCGGTGAGCGCGCGCAGCGGTCGGATCAGCCGGGCCGCGACCAGGCCGGTGACGGCGGCGGTGAGCAGCAGAATCAGCGCGGCGACGGCGGCGATGCGTACCGTGTCGGCGCGGTTCAGGTCGAACACGGGAGCGGTGGAGCCGTCGTGGTCGCCGACGAACAGCAGCGTCGCGGGCACCACGTACGGGGCCAGCTGCTCGCGCCGCGCGGTGTCGACGCACGCGGCGACGTCCCGGGCGCCGTCCGGCGCGGCGTCGTGGTCCCAGGTCAGGTCGGGGCCGAGGGTGAGCGGCGGGAGGCGCCTGCGGTCCAGGCAGGCCGCGAGCAGGCCGTTGAGTTCGGCCAGGGCCCGCTGCTCGGTCGCGGTCGGTGTGTTCAGCCGGCCGAGGCCGCACCGTTCGCCGGCCGCCGCGTCGTCGGCTCCCGGACGCACGCCACGCGCGTCGGTCACCACTCTCGGACCGGGCCGCGAGGCCGAGGCGGGCGCGGGTGCGGGCTCGGTCACCAAGGCTGGGGGCGGTGTGCCGCCGCCCGTGAGGGTGACCGTCGAGCGCCCGTTCGGCCGCTGCCCGACCTCCCCGGTCCGACCCGCCGCGACCAGGCACCGCACGGCCAGGTCGGCGTCCGTGCGCGACCGCGCGCGTTCGGCGTCGGTGAGCCGGAACGGCCCCACCGCCTCGGGGTCGATCCGGTCCGATCCGGTGGTCGGCACCAAGGCCGCGTCGACCGCGAGCGGATCGACCACCGCCGACGGCCGGGCGAACGGCGGCGGTGAGGCCGGCCCCGCGTCCGAGTCGGCGATCGGCGCACCCTCGCGCGTGCTCAGCGCGATCCGGCGACCGGTGTCCCGGGACAACGCGCGCAACACCGGCTCGACCCCGGTCCACTGCGCGTGGGTCGCCGCATACGTGGACAGCGTGCGGTAGATCCGGGTGTCGTCGGCCAGCACCCGGCTCTGCCCGTCGCGGATCGCCCCCTCGGTGGTCTGCGCCGCCAGCCATGCGGTCGCCGCCACCGCGCAGGCCGCGACCAGGATCGAGGAGGCGAGCAACCGGACGAGCAGACTGCGGTGCAGCGGGACCCTACGCGCCACCGGGGAGTTCCCCACGCGGGTTCGCGGCGGGCTCGGCCAGCTTGTAGCCGACGCCGAACACCGTCACCAGATACGTCGGGCGCCGCGGGTCGGCCTCGACCTTGCGCCGCAGGTTCATGATGTGCACGTCGACCGTACGGACGGTTACATATCGGTCGAATCCGTGCGCCCGGTCGAGCAACTGTTGTCGGGTGTACACCCGACCCGGCTCGGTGATCAGCGCCTCCAGGATCCGGAACTCGCCGGGTGTACAGTCCACCCGCCGACCGTCGGCGGCCACCTCGTGGCGTACCGGGTCCACCGACAACCCGCCGACCCGCAACACCGGATCCGGCGGCGCCGGGCGCGCGCCGCGACGCAGCAGGGTGCGTACCCGCGCCATCAGCTCGCGCGGGCTGTACGGCTTGGTCAGGTAGTCGTCCGCGCCCAGATCCAGGCCGAGCAGCAGATCGTCCTCGGTCGAGCGGGCGGTGAGCATCAGGATCGGCAGTTCGCTCTCGCGGCGCAGTACGCGGGTGACGTCCAGGCCGTCGACGCGCGGCATCATCACGTCCAGGACGAGGATGTCCGGTTGCCCGGTACGGGCCGCGTCGATCGCGTCCCGACCGTCGTGGACGACGGTGACCACGTGTCCCTCTCGCTCCAGGTACAGGCGGACCAGTTCGGCCTGCTTCTCGTCGTCCTCGGCCACCAAAACGTGCGCGCACATGCGCCGATGGTAGGTGTCGTGATCGCCTGTGATCGCCGTCGGGACCGGGTCGTCCCGATTCGGATCGCATCCTGACCACGACCTGACAGGTTCCTGACATCCGGTCGGCAGCATCACCGCCATGCCTCGATCCATCCTTCGACACACGTCGCGTTTCGACGTGTGTTCCACACCCGCCCGCCGCCGCTCGTGCTCGATCGGCCTGCCCACGATCGGCCTGGCGGCGCTGCTCGTGCTGACCGGGTGCGGTGGCGATTCCGACGAATCCACCACGCAGGTCGCCTCGCTGCCCACGACCGCCGCCTCGGCCCCGGCCGCGGGGCCGGGGGCCGCCCCGGGTGGTGCCGCGCCCGCGACGAGTGCGGCGGGTACGTCGTCCGACGCGCCCGCCGGCACCCGTCCGCAGCGCCGCCTCGACACCTCGGAAGAGGAGGAGAAGCGCATGTGGGCCGCATACGAGGCGTGCCTGACGAGCAAGGGCGTGGACACCCGGCAGACCGGATCCGTCGAGGGCGAGATCGCCCGTACCAAGCGGTATGCCCGGGAGTTCAAGGAGTGCGAGGTCAAGCTGCCGCTGATGCCGCCGGAGATGGACCCGAAGCAGAACCCCAAGTACAACGACGGCATGCGCGCCTGGGTCAAGTGCATGAACGACAAGGGCATGAAGGTCAAGCTCGTTTCCGATGGCTGGACCTTCACGGGCGAGTCGAGCCTGAGCAACGAGCAGCAGCGCAGGGTGGAACAGGAATGCAAGATGGAGGCGTTCGGTGGCAAGCGCTGACGACACCGTCGCCACAGCCGGGATGCGCGAGCCGGGGCGCGGCCGGGTCGGGCACCGGGTCGCGCTGATCGTCGTCGTGGTGCTGGTCCTGGGCGCGGTGGGCGTGTTCGCCGTCACCGGTCGGGGCGGCGGGTCGGGCGGTTCGGCGAAGAAGTCGGCGGGCGTGCGGATGGCCACCGTGGCCCGGACCGACCTGTCCGACGCCCGCGACCTCCCGGGCACGCTCGGCTTCGGGGCGGAAGCGCCGATCAAGGCGGGCCGCAAGGGCATCGTGACGTGGCTGCCCAAGAGCGGCGACACGATCACGCGCGGCAAACCGCTGTACCGGCTCGACGATCGGCCGGTCTCGCTGTTCTACGGGACGACGCCGATGTTCCGGCCGCTGGGGCGGGCAGAGGGTACGGACACCAACGGGACCGAGGGGAAGACGGACCCGAAGCAGGACACGGGCGGAAGGGACGCGGCCGGCGGCAGGGAGGCCAACAAGCCCGACGCGCCCAAGCAGGACGCGCCCAAACAGGACGCCAAGCGGGACCCCGCCAAGCCCGTGCAGGGCCGCGACGTGCGGATGGTCGCGGACAACCTCAAGGCCCTCGGCCACGACATCGGCACCCAGCCCGCCGGAACCCCGCAGGGTGAGGCCACCTGGACCCCGGCCCTGTCCGCCGCGGTGAAGAGGTGGCAGAAGGCGATCGGCGTGCCGCAGACCGGGGGCCTGGAGGTCGGCGACGTCACCGTGCTCTCCGGCGAGATTCGGGTGGGCGCCCTGACCGCCGCGCTCGGAGACGATGCGTCCACGACGCCGGTGCTGACCGCCACGCCGACCGCGAAGGCGGTGAGTGTGTCCGTGGCCGCGACCGACATCGGCACGATCGTGGCGGACACCCCGGTGACGGTGATCCTCCCGGACGGCACCGAGGCCAGGGGTACGGTGTCCACGATCGGGCGCGGCGTCGAGCGCAAGGACGCGGGCCTGGGCGGCGGCTCCGGCACCGACGCGCCCGGCGGGGCGAAGATGACCGTGATGGTGACCCTCGACGACTCCGGCGCGGTGAAGAACCTGGACGCGGCCGGCGTGCAGGTCCGCTTCGTCACCGAGACGCGCAAGGGTGTGCTGACCGTGCCGATCGGCGCCCTGGTCGCGCTGCGCGAGGGTGGCTACGCCGTGCAACTCGGCGACGGCCAGCTGATCGCGGTCAAGACCGGGTTGTTCGTCAAGGGCATCGTCGAGGTCGAGGGCGGCGGCCTGGAACCGGGCCTGCGGGTGGTGACCACGCCGTGACACCGGTCCTTGAGGTGGTACACGCGAGCAAGGCGTATCCCGGCGGCGTGACGGCGCTGGACGACGTGTCGCTCACCATCGAGGCCGGCGAACTCGTCGGCATCGTCGGCCCGTCCGGGTCGGGCAAGTCGACTCTGCTCAACCTGATGGGCACCCTCGACACGGCGACCGAGGGCACGGTGTCGATCCTGGGCCACGACGTCGGCGCGCTGTCCGACCGTCGGCTGTCCGCGCTGCGCGGCCGCCTGCTCGGCTTCGTTTTCCAACGGTTCCACCTCACCGACGGGCTCACCGCGGCGGAGAACGTCGCGACCGGCCTGCTGTACGCGGGTGTGCCGCGCCGTCGTCGGCACCCCATGGCGGTGGAGGCGCTGGGCCGGGTCGGTCTGGCTCGCCGCGCCGGTCACCGCCCGCACGAACTCTCCGGCGGCGAACGCCAACGCGTCGCGATCGCTCGGGCGTTGGTCAACACCCCGGCGCTGGTATTGGCGGACGAACCCACCGGCGCACTGGATACGACGAACGGCCGCGCGGTGTTGGAACTGCTGACCCACCTGAACGCCGAGGGCGCTACGATCGCGATCATCACCCACGACCGCGACATCGCGGCGGGACTGCCGCGCCGGGTGGAGATCCGGGACGGCCGGCTGATCACCGACACCGGGCATCCGTCGAGCGAACAGAGGAATTCCACAAGGGAGTTCGAGCCGGTTGCGGAATCGTCTGCCGCCACCGTCGGAGGCCGCCCGTGAGCCGCCGCCGTGTCGACCCGACGCGAGCGGCGCGGGCCGCCGGGCGCAGGTCCCGATCCGAACGCTCGACGCCCCCGGGCGACCGGACCCGCCCCGTGCGACTGGCTCCGGCCGACATCCTGCGGCTGGGCCTGCTCGGCATCCGGACTCGGCGGATGCGCGCCGCGCTGTCCGCCCTCGGTATCTCGATCGGCATCGCCACGATGATCATCGTCATCGGGATTCCGGCGTCGAGCCAGAAGGCGCTGATGAACGAACTCGCCGCACTGGGTACGGACACCCTGCGCGCCGAACCGCAGCCGGACCAGCGGCCGCCGGTGCGACTGCCCGAGGGCGCCGATGCGATGGCCGCCCGGATCGGCCCGGTCACACTCACCAGCGCGGTGGCCAACACCCATGCGGTGGTGCGCCGTTCGGACCGCATCGACCCGAACGACGACTCGGGCCTGGCGGTGTTGGCGAGCCGGTCCAACCTCCTGGAGGCGATCCACGGCAAGGTGCGTTCGGGTCGTTTCCTGGACGCGGTCACCGAGCGGTTCCCCACCGTCGTGCTCGGCCACGAGGCGGGAATCCGGCTCGGATTCGACACGTTGGCGCCGGGTCGTACGCCGCCCCAGGTGCTGATCGGCAACCGCTGGTTCACCGTTGTCGGTGTCCTCGAACCGGCCCCGCTGGCCCCCGACATCGACCGCGCGGTGTTGGTCGGCTGGGAGAGTGCCCGGACCGACCTGGGCTTCGACGGGCACCCCACCGTCGTCTACGTCCGCACCGCCGAATCGGCGATCGAGTCGGTGCGCGACGTGCTGGCCCGGACGGTTCATCCGGCCACGCCCGGCCTGGTCCGGGTAAGTCGGCCCTCCGACGCCCTGGCCGCGAAGCGGGCGACGGAGGACACCTTCTCCGCGCTGTTCCTGGGCCTGGCCGGAGTGGCCCTACTGGTCGGCGGCATCGGGGTGGCCAACACGATGTTCATCTCGGTCCTGGAACGCCGCAAGGAGATCGGCCTGCGTCGTGCCCTGGGCGCCAACCGGGGCCAGATCCGCGGCCAGTTCCTCACCGAATCGGTGGCCCTGTCCACCCTCGGCGGCCTTGCCGGCACCGCCCTCGGGGTGGCCACGACCTTCGGCTACGCCTGGTCGCAGCACTGGCCCGCGCTCGTCTCGCCCGGCTCGGTCGGGGCCGGTTTCGGCGGCGCGATCGTGGTCGGCATGGCCGCCGGTGTGTACCCGTCGATCCGGGCCAGTCGGCTGACCCCGACGGAAGCCCTGTCCGGCACCTGAACCCGACCGACGTGCCCCCGGCCCCGGGGGCACGTCGGTGGCGGGTCAGACGGTCGCGTTCCGTGCGACGTCGTACATCGCCCGGGTCAGGTCGCCGAAGCCGTTGGACATCAGGTACGGGCCGTAGGCCCAGTTCGGGGTGCCGCCGTGCACGATCGCCCAGGCCGCGTCCCACCAGGGGGACGTGCCGGTGGAGTCGGTGAACCGCGAGGTGACCGCGATCTGGGTGCCGGTACCGGTGGCCGGGTCGAAGTTCATCAGCCACGGGCCGCCGCTGGAGCCGGGTGACATCGCCGAGGCCATGTCGTGGGCGAGGCCGACGGTCGAGTCGGCGATGGTGTCGCCGCGTGCGTACATCAGGGTCCGGCCGTCGAATCCGCGTCGCAGTGAGGGGGCGACGCCGAAGTCGGCGGCGGTGCTGCCGTCGCTGTTCTTCGACCAGTACCAGTTGCGGTTGTTGTCGGTCGGGTAGCCGAACTGATGCAGCGTCAGCGGGTTGGCGGCCACGCCGAACGCGATGTTCTGGCCGCCGGTGATCTGCTGGATCGGGGTGGGGTCGCCGGGGCGTTCGACGGTGGCCATGGCCACGTCGCCGCCGGACCGGAAGGTGCTGTCACCGTCCCAGGTGGGGGTGATCCAGGCGCGCGTGACACCCCAGACACCGTACGGGGCGACATCCGTGCCGGGCGGGGGCGCGGTGGAGTCGTCGGTGCCGGTGAAGCGGGGCACGTTCGCGCCGTTGAAGCCGGGGATGAACACCGCGTTGACCACGACGTCGTCGCCGAGCGCGCCGCGCAGATTGGCCGTCACCTTGAAGCAGTGGCCCGCGGTGACGATGGTGCTCCGGTTGGCGGCGGTGATCACGTTCGCCGAGCACGCGGAGGGCACGTACTGGCTCGGGTCGAAGGAATTGCGGTACACCATAAGCAACTTGCCGGTGGTCCGCGACACCGTGCCCTGCCCGGCCCACGGCCGGCTGAGGTCGTCCCAGCCGCCCGGCGGCGGGAACGCGTCGGCGCCGTCGGCATTGAGGCCGTACTCGGCGATCCGCGCGAGGTTCCACCAGTTCACCTCGGTCTGCAACATCCCCGCATGATTGGCCGGGTCGCCGGTGACCAGGCGCGGCAGTTCGACCGGCGCGGTGTCGTCGGCGCGGGCCGTTGCCGGGGCCGCGAACAACGCGGCGGCGGTGAGCCCGAGTACGCCCACCAAAGTGGTGAACCTGTGGCGTAACGTGCGTCGTAGATACATGAAGTGCTCCACGTCCTTTCGAACAGGTGCGAAAACAAAGCGGTTGCCTTCATGACCGGTCGGTCGGTCATAAGGTGGGTGCGACGGGTCCAACTGTCAAGACGACCAGCCGGTTCGGCCGTCGGGAAGTCGAGGTGGGCGATGGCGCGGCCGGCCGGACCGGGACGCGAGGCGCTGTTGCGCGCGGGACTGGAAGTCGCCGACACATGCGGGCTGTCCAGGATGTCGGTGAACGCCGTGGTGGCCGCGGCGGGCATGGCCAAGGGCAGCTTCTACCAGCACTTCGCGGACCGTCGCGGCTATCTCGTTGCGCTGCACCGCAGATACCACGGCGAGATGGAGAAGCGGGTGCTCGCCGCCGTGGCCGGACTCGCGCCGGGACCCGAACGGGTGGTCGCCGGCGTGCACGGCTACCTGGACGCCGGGTTGGCCACGACCGGCACCCGCGCACTGCTGGTCCAGGCCCGCACCGACCCCGACCTGTTCGAGGAGACGCGGGCTCGCAACGCCCGCACCCGCGAGCTGCTGCGGCCCGAACTCGCCGCGCTGGGCTGGGATCCGCCGGACGCGATGGCCCACCTGCTCGTCGCGATGGTCTTCGACATCAGCCTCGAGGAATTGTTCGCCGGTCGCCGCGACGACCTGCGCGAAGCATTGTTGGCACTGGTCGTGCGCTGATTTCGGCCGCGCCGATCGGCCGCGGGCGCATCACGATTCGGCGTTTGCCGCGAGGCGAAAAACCTTCGGGGGCCGGCAGGCAACTGCGCCCGGGGCCAAAGCCGGCCGGAGGTCTTGGTGGTTCGTGCCAACGCCGCTTTCGGGCCGCTGATTATGCTTTCGAGGTGTGGCCAATCGAGGAGTTCGGTGATGGTTGTCCCGTTCGACATGACGGAATTCCGACGCACACTCGGACAACTGCCGACCGGTGTCACGGTGATCACCACCACCGGGCCGTTCGGTGGTCCCGTCGGCATGGCGTGCAATTCCTTCGTTTCGGTGTCGTTGACGCCCCCGCTGGTGATGTTCTGCGTGGGCAACGAGTCGTCGACACTGATCGACCTTCGACGCAGCGGCACGTTCTGCGTCAACGTCCTCGGCAGCGAGCAGGGACGGTTGTGCCGGCAGTTCTCGGTCAAGGACATCGATCGGTTCGCCGATGTGCGCTGGACCCAGGCTGCGGCCGGACCGGAACTGTCGGACGCGCTCGCCTGGTTGGCGTGCACGATCGACGTCGAGCATGCCGCCGGTGATCACGTGATCATCGTCGGCAGGGTGAACGCACTACGGGCGAACCGCGACGAGCCCGCGCCGTTGGTGTTCCACCGGGGCAGGTTCGGGTCGTTCCATGAGACGGTGGAACCGCTTGCGGCAACCGGGGTCCCGCCCCGGTCGGGGGCCGGTACCAACGGTCGGACCCCGTCGTCCGTACGGAATACATAGTTCACAGGAGTGCCCTTGTTTCCCGAACCGGATGCCGGATTGTTCGAAGTCTACGAATGGAGCCTGAGCCGGGAGGGATTCGCGGTCGACGACGTCGCCCACGCATTCGGCCTCACGGACCCCGACGCGAGCGAGGCGATCGTCGCCACGCTCCTGGGGCTCCAGCTCATTCGACCGTCCCACGACCGGGACGCCTGGTTCGTTCCCGCGGATCCGAGCATCGCATCGGCGAACCTCCTGACCAGGAGCGAACTGGAACTGCTGGAGAGGAAACAGGCGACGGGGCAGTTGCGCAACGACCTGGCGCGACTCTCGTTGTTGTTCCGGTCGAGCAAGTTCGGCAGCCAGTACACGAATTCGTTCGACATCGTACAAGTACCCGAGACGATCGGGCTGTTGTTGTCCGAGTCGGCGGCGAACAGTTCCGACGAAATCGTCTGCATGCAACCCCGGAGCGAGTGGCCGGCCGAGAACCTGGTCGAGGCCCGGGCCCGGGACTTCCACCGACCCGACTCGGGCGTGCCCATGCGCGTCCTGTACCAGCACGCCGCCCGATTCGACACACCGACCCGCGAACACGCGGGAAGGCTGGTCGAGTCCGGCGTGGAGGTACGCACGGCCGGGGCGCTGTTCGGCACGATGTTCATCTTCGACCGCACCGCCGCGTACATCCTGGCCAACGGCGAGGACGGCGGTGCCCTGGTGGTGCAGGAACGTTCGCTGATCGACTTCCTGTACTCGTGTTTCGAGCATGTCTGGGCGACGGCCAAGGAATTCGACACCGGGCGTGCGGAAACCGATCTGATCAGCAACGACATGAAGAAGGAGATCGTCAGGATGTTGATCTCCGGTGCCAAGGACGAGGCCATCGCCCGACGCCTCGGTGTGTCGGTGCGCACGTGTCGCAAACACATCGGTCAGGTCATGCAGATGTTCGGTGCGACGAGCCGCTTCCAGTTCGGCTACCTGGTGAAGGAGGCCAACCTCGCGGAGGACGTATAGCCCCCGACCTGCGTGTTCGCACCACAAGTGGGCTTCGTCGAGTGGCGGCGGGAGAGCTTCATCAAGTGGAAGTGCAGCTTGATGAGCGGGTCGCGGGCTGGAGTCCGCCGGCCGTCCGGCACAGACTTGTAAGCCGTGAGAACAATGCGATCGCGGAGATTCTCGTGGAACCACCAGGGGGCGATATTCCGAGCTCCGGTGGCGCGGTGAGCCGCGCCTGACCGGATGTGCACGCACCGGGTCCGGGCGATCGTTCCGGAAACGGTTTTCGTAACAGTCATCGCAGAGAACGGCCTTGCAGTCGGCGTCGCGACGATGCGACTCGGTCGACCTGACGATCCATGCCCGTATTCGGCGTGCGCTTTCGCGCGCGCTCCCTCCTTCCCTTTTTCCTTGCTTCTCGACTCCGGAGAACCTTCCTCCGGAAATGCTTCCGCACGCACAACGCACAAGCTGGGGTGATGATGAGCGGGTCTGTCGTTCGTGACATCGGCCGGGGATCGCCCGGGTCTCGCGCCGTCGCGGCACGGTCGGAAGTGGTCGGCCGATGACCGGGAACGGGCGCGCGCCGCAGCTCGCGGTGTTCGGCGCCGGCGTGATGGGCATCGGCATCGCCACCCTCGCCGTCGCGCGGGGAGTGGCGGTCACGCTCGTGGACGTGGACCGGGCGCGACTGGACACGGCACGCACGCGGTTACGCCACGAACTCCGGCTCGCCCGCATGATGGGAGCGCTCTCCCCGGGTGCGGCGATCGGCGACCTGCACCTCGCCGACACGGCGGCGGCGGTCGCGGACGCGACCTGGGTGATCGAGGCGATCACCGAACTCGCCGGGCTCAAGGCCGACGTGCACAAGGAGATCGCCGCCGTGGTCGCGCCCGGCACCCTCCGCGTCACCAATACTTCGTCGATCCCGGTCGACGAACTCGCCGGCCAGGTCCCGTCCCCCGAGGACCTGGTCGGCATCCACTTCATGAATCCGCCGTACCTGATCGGCACGTTGGAGATCGTGCGCGGACCGCGCACCGGCGAGCGGGCGATGTCGGCCGTACGGGACCTGCTGTCCACCCTGGACCGCAAGGGCATCGTGGTCGGCGACGGCCCGGGCTTCGTCACCAGTCGGCTGCTGCACCGCATGATCAACGACGCGGCGAACCTCGTCGAGGAGGGCCGGGCGAGCGTCGAGGACGTCGACGCGCTGATGGAGGGCTGCCTCGGACATCCGACCGGACCGCTGCGCACGGCCGACCTGATCGGCATCGACAACCTCGTCGACTCGTTGTGGGTGCTGCACGAGCGCACCGGCGACGAGGGATGCCGCCCCAGCGAACTGCTGCTGCGCAAGGTCGCCGAGGGCGAGCACGGCCGCAAGACCGGGCGTGGTTTCTACCAGTACGGAGCGTCGTGATGGCCGGCCAGGTGGAGTTGGACGAGCGCCTGCTCGCGTACGTGCGCTCGGTGTCGCTGCGTGACGACGACATCCTGCGCGACCTGGTCGCCGAGACCGCGTCCATGCCCATGCTCGACGCCATGGTCACCATGCCCGAGGAGGGCCAACTCCTGGCCCTGCTCGTCGGGTTGACCGGCGCCCACCGGGTGTTGGAGATCGGCACGTTCACCGGCTACGGCACGCTGTGCATGGCCCGGGCGCTGCCGCCCGACGGACGCATCGTCACCTGCGACATCAACGAGCGCTGGACCCGGATCGCTCGGCGCTACTGGGACCGCGCCGGCGTCTCGGACCGGATCGAACTGCGGCTCGGCGACGGCACGCAGACCATGGCGGCCCTGCTCGCCGAGCACGGCCCCGAAACCTACGACCTGGTGTTCGTCGACGCCGACAAGACCGGCTACGCGCGCTACTACGAGGACGCGCTGACCCACCTGCGGCCCGGCGGCCTGATCGTGCTCGACAACACGCTCTACTTCGGCCGGGTCGCCGACCCGGAGGCGGACGACCCGGACACCAGGGCCATCCGCGAACTCAACGCGGCGCTGTACGCCGACGCCCGGGTGGAGCTGTCGATGCTCGTCATGGCGGACGGGATCACGCTCGCCCGCAAGAACAAGGTGCGATGAGAAAGGGACTCTCCCATGACGGACTCGACAACACGCTCGACGGTGGACTCGACCACGGATCTGCCGGTCGCCGCCATCGAGGAGCGCATCGGCGCGTTCCTGACGGCCAAGACCAAGACGACCTGGGAGCGGGAGGTGGACCTGTTCGCCTCGGGCGCGGTGTCCTCGCTCTTCGCGATGGAACTGGTGGTGTTCGTGGAGAGCACCTTCGACATCGAGGTGGAGGGCCCCGACCTCGCCCTGGACAACTTCCGCACCCTGCGCTCGATGAGCGCGCTGGTGATCCGACTGCGCGGCGGGGGCGACGGTGCCTGACCACCTGAACGCGCTGGTGACCGAGACGGTCGCCGATGCCGCGAGCGGGTGGGACGTGGCGGGCGAGATCCCGATCGCCGTCCTGCGCGCACTCGGCGCCAAGGGCGTGTTGTGCGCCGAGACCGAGCAGCGGTTCGGCGGCCTCGGCCTGTCCTGTACCGACAACGGCGAACTCACCGCGCACACCGGTGCGTTGTGCAGCTCGCTGCGCAGCGTGATGACCTCCCAGGGCATGGCCGCGTGGACGATTCGGCGCTTCGGGGACCGGGCACAGCGCGAGGAATACCTGGCCCGACTCACCGGCGGCGAACTGGCCGCGGTCGCGTTCAGCGAACCGGCCGCCGGCAGCGACCTGGCCGCGATGAGCACCGGGATCCGGCGCGAGGGTGCCGACATCGTCGTGCACGGCACCAAGACGTGGATCACGGCCGCCGACTACGCCGACTGGATCGTGGTCTTCGGCCGGTACGAGGGCGGCGGCGCGGTCGCCGTGGTGCCGGCGACGGCGCCCGGGGTGCGGGTGACCCGGGTGGCTCACCCGATGGGCTGCCGCGCGGCCGGACACGCCACGGTGGAACTCGACCACGTACGGCTGCCCGCGGAGCACCTGCTCGCCGTGGCCGGTCAGCCGATCGTCATGCTCACCACCATCGCGCTGACCTACGGGCGCCTGTCGGTGGCCTGGGGCTGTGTCGGCATTCTGCGCGCGTGCCTGACGGCGGTCGCCCGACACGCCTCGACCCGCGAGCAGTTCGGCAAACCTCTCCTCCAACACCAACTCGTCGCCCGGCACCTGGCCGAGCTGTACGCCGCGGAACGCACCGCGACGTTCGCCTGCGAGCGGGCGAGCGGCAGCCGCGACGAGGGATCGCCCGAACAGGTGCCCGCGTCGGTCCTGGCCAAGCACGTCGCGGCCGGCCATGCCGCACGCGGCGCGGCCTCCGCGCTCCAAGTGCTCGCCTCCGCGGGGGCGGCGAGCGGACACGTGGTCGAACGTGCCTACCGGGACGCGAAGTTGATGGAAGTCATCGAAGGCAGCAACGAGATCTGCCAGCTGATCCTCGCCGAGCACGCGGCGTCGTCGGCGGGCTGAACCGTCGTACGAAACGGGAGCGGACATGTCCGAAGCACAACCGGTCGTGAAGTGCCTGATCTGGGACCTCGACAACACGCTGTGGCGCGGCACGCTGATCGAGGACGGCCACGTCGAGGTGGACGAGGCCGTCCGCAAGGTCGTGGTGGAACTCGACGCGCGTGGAGTATTGCAGGCCGTCTCCAGCCGCAACGACCACGACGAGGCATGGGCGCGGCTCGAGGAACTGGGCCTGGCCGAATACTTCGTCCTGCCCCAGATCGGCTGGGGCCCGAAGTCGGAGTCGGTGCGCCGGATCGCCGAGCGGCTGAACTTCGCGACCAAGACGATCGCGTTCATCGACGACCTGCCGACCGAGCGCGCCGAGGTCGCCTACCACCTTCCCGACGTGCGGTGCTACCCGGCCGAGCAGGCCGAGACGCTGCTCGACCTGCCCGAGTTCAGCCCGCCGGTGGTCACCGTCGACGCGCGTCGCCGCCGGATGATGTACCGGGCCGGGTTCGAGCGCGACCGGGAACGGGAGCAATACCGCGGCGCCGACGAGGAGTTCCTGCGCTCGCTCGACCTGGAGATGCGGATCGGCAAGGCCCGGGACGAGGAGATCACCCGGGTCGAGGAACTGACCCTGCGCACCAGCCAGATGAACGCCACCGGCGTGCACTACTCGGATGCGGCGCTGCGCGCGCTGGCCCGTGACGAGGACCACGACGTGCTGGTGGTCTCGATGAGCGACCGCTTCGGACCGCACGGGGCGGTCGGGGTGATGCTGATCGAGAAGACCCCGCAGACCTGGCACATCAAACTGCTGGCGACCTCCTGCCGAGTGGTCTCCTTCGGCGCGGGCGCGGTACTGCTGCGCTGGCTCACCGACGCCGCCGCCCGGGCCCGGGTGCACCTGGCCGCCGACTTCCGCCGCACCGAGCGCAACCGAATGATGGAAGTCGCCTACCGGTTCGCGGGATTCGCCGACGCGGACTGCACCTGCCTCGCCTCCTTCCCGCCCACCGAGGGCACCGAGGTCCTGCATCTGGAACCGGTCCGCCAGGAGCCGCCGACGACCATGCGGGTCACCGCCCCTGACCCGCAGGCCGGCGGCCGGGAAGCGGAATGGGCGTAGGGCGTTGCCTCAAGCCCTGACCGCGTATCGATCCGAAGGCGCGTATCGATCCGACGGATGACGCAAAGCACGAACGATCTACGGGGGATCTCTTGCAGTTCATGGTGCTGGGTCCGTTAAAACTGATGGACGACGAGAAACCGATCGCGCTCGGCGGCGACCGACGGCGGGCGACACTCGGCCTGCTGCTGCTCAACGCCAACCGCGAGGTGGCGACCAGCAAACTCCTCGAGGGCCTGTGGGACACCGAGGAGACGCCGCCGACCGCACGCAAAATCCTGCAGAACGCGGTGCGCGGCCTGCGGGTGATGTTCGCCGAGCACACGCGCGGCGACACCCGTCCGCCCGCGCTGCTGACCTGTTCGCACGGATACCAGTTGCAGGTCGATCCCGAGCGGGTCGACATGTTCCGATTCCACCGCCTCGCCCAGGCCGGTCGCGCGGAACTGGCGGTCGGCCGCCCCGACGCCGCCGCGGACACCCTGCGCGAGGTGCTGGAGCTGTGGCGCGGACCGGCCCTGGCCGACCTGGTCGAGGCCGGACACTCCTGGACGGAGCTGACCGCACTGCAAAACGCCCGCCTCGACGTGATGGAGGACTACTACGAGGCCGAGTTGGCCAACGGGCACCACCAGGGCGTGCTCGGCGCGTTGGAGACCATGGTCGAGGCCGAGCCGCTGCGCGAGCGGGCGTGTCACCAGCTGATGCTCGCGCTGTACCGCAGCGGCCGTCAGGCCGACGCGCTCGCGGTCTACCGCCGGGCCCGCCTTCGCCTCGCCGAGCAGTTCGGCCTCGAACCCGGCCGGGAACTGCGGATGTTGCAACACGCGATCCTCGTGCACGACCCGTCCCTGGCCGCGCCCGCCGGTCCGGCCCGACCCGTGGTGCTCGCCGCGCCCACGTCGGAGCCGGAGCAGCCCGAATACCCGCTCGCCCGCACCGCCTCGGCCGCCGCGCCGCCCGCCGCCGGAGTGCGGAGCCGGGTCAGCGCCGTACTGATCCGCGCCGACTTCGGCGCCGGCTCCCGGGTCGCCGACGTCGGCGAGGCACTGGAACGCACCGCGACGACCGTACGCGAGGAGGTCGAACGTTTCGGCGGCGTCGTCGCCGGCTCGACCGGCTCGGTCACCCTGGCCGTGTTCCGCCCCGACACCCGGGACGACGGAGACGATCGGGTCGCCGAACGGGCCGTGCACGCCGCCATCTCCCTGCGCCGGCGCATCTGCTTCGACGTCCCCGACGGCGAACGACCCGCCCTGCGGGTGGCCGTGTCGACGGGTGAGATCCCGGTGCGGCCCGCCGAACGATTCCTGGATCCGCTGCCGGTCAACGGTGCGTTGCTCGTCGACTGTGAGTCCCTGCTTCAGTTCGCCGAGGACACCGAGATCGTGGTGTGCGACCACACCAGCCGCCTGACCGGCGCGGCGATCCGCTACGGCCGCGAGGGCGGACCGCGCCCACGATGGACCGTCCGGGGATCCTGTCCGGACTCACCGCTCACGCCCGAAGCAGTCGATCGTGAACCCGAGTTGGATGTACTGAGCAGCCTGCTCGAACGGGTCCGCCGGCGGGCCCGGCCACACCTGGTGCTGGTCCTCGGCGGGCCCGGGATCGGCAAGTCGCGGTTGCTCGCGGCGTTCGAGAGACGGGTGCGGAACGCCGCGACGATCCGGCTCGACCCGCACGGCCCGGGGACCACCCCCAATGTGGCCGAACTCGCCGAGTATCGCCCGCTCGTGGTGTTCGCCGACGACCTGCACCTGGCCGACAGCACGGTCCTGAGCGTCGTCGAGGACCTGCTCGACCAGCCGGAGCCGACCCCGCTCCTGGTGGTCGCCGCCGCCCGCCCGGAACTGTTCCGCCGCCGCCCGGGATGGGGCGACGGTCGCCGGCACGCGAGCCGGATGACCCTGGAGCCGGTCGCGCCCGAGGCACCCGCCCGGGTGCCGGAGGAGCGCGACGTGCCCAGGCTCTGCCACGTCCCCGGGCGGGTTCGCCCCCGCTCTTTGGTCCGGGGAGCCAGATTCGCCGCCCGGTCCGGGCTTTTGGAACCGGGTTGCCCGCCGCTCTCGCAGGGTTCACTGGCCCCGTTGAGTACTCGGCCGGAGGAGTGACGAGACCATGGAGAACGAGGGCAGGCTACGGAACTACCTCAAGCAGGCCGTCGGCGAACTCCAGGACACCCGCGAACGGTTGCGGGAACTGGAGCAGGCCGCCGCCGAGCCGATCGCCATCGTCGGCATGGCCTGCCGCTTCCCCGGCGGGGTCGAATCGCCCGACGGACTCTGGGAGTTGGTGGCCGAGGGGCGGGACGCGATCGACGCGTTCCCGACCGACCGAGGCTGGGATGTCGACGGCCGCTACGACCCCAACCCCGGTGTGCCGGGCAGCTACTACGCGCGCGGTGGGGGATTCCTGTACGACGCCGCCGAGTTCGATGCCGACTTCTTCGGGATCTCGCCGCGCGAGGCGTTGGCGATGGACCCGCAGCAGCGGCTGCTCCTGGAGACCGCGTGGGAGGCACTGGAGCGCACCGGGACGGACCCGCAGGCGTTGCGGGGCAGCGACACCGGGGTGTTCGTCGGACTGATGGGCCACGGCGGACAGCGGTACGGGCTCGGCGCGGAGGAGGCCGGTCAGGGCGGCGACGGGTTCGGCGGGACGGGCAGCGCGGCCAGCGTCGCGTCCGGGCGGATCGCGTACCTGCTCGGCCTGGAGGGTCCGGCCCTGACCGTCGACACGGCGTGCTCGTCCTCGCTGGTGTCGATGCATCTGGCGAGCCGGGCGCTGCGCAAGGGCGAGTGCTCGCTGGCACTGGTCGGCGGCGCCTCGGTGATGGCGACGCTGGACACCTTCGTCGACTTCTCCCGGCAGCGCGGGTTGGCGGAGGACGGCCGCTGCAAGGCGTTCGCGGCCACGGCGGACGGTACCGGGTGGTCCGAGGGCGTGGGCATGGTGGTCCTGGCCCGGTTGTCCGACGCCCGGCGGCTGGGATACCCCGTGCACGCGGTGCTCCGGGGGAGCGCGGTCAATTCCGACGGCGCCTCCAACGGCCTGACCGCGCCGAACGGCCCGTCCCAGCAGCGGGTCATCCGCCAGGCTCTGGCCGACGCGGGCCTGAGCGCCGCCGACGTCGACGCGGTGGACGCGCACGGCACCGGCACCCGACTGGGCGACCCGATCGAGGCACAGGCCCTGCTGGCGACCTACGGCCGGGAACGTCCCGACGACCGGCCGCTGTGGCTGGGCTCGCTGAAATCCAACATCGGCCACACCCAGGCCGCGGCCGGCGTCGGCGGCGTGATCAAGATGGTGCAGGCGCTGCGACACGGCCTGCTGCCCAGGACGCTGCACGTGGACGAGCCGACCCCCGCCGTGGACTGGGCGTCGGGCGCGGTCGAACTGCTGACCGAGGCCCGCGCCTGGCCCGAGACGGGCCGGGCCCGTCGGGCGGCGGTGTCCGCCTTCGGGATCAGCGGAACCAATGCGCACGTGATCATCGAGGAGGCCCCGGCGGAGGCGGAGCCGGAACCGGAGTCGGGGTTGGAATCGGTACCGGAACCGGGTCTGGAACGAAGCTTGGAGCCGGGCCCGGAGCCGGAGTCCGAGCACCCCGTGGTGCCGCTGCTGCTGTCCGCCGCCTCGGCCCCGGCGCTCGCCGCTCGGGCACGCCAACTGCACGAGTTCACGGCAGCCGACCCGGCCGCCCCCGTGGCCGCCGCCCTGGCCACCCGGGCCCCACGACTGTCGCACCGCGCGGCCGTGCTCGGCACCGACCCGGCGGCGGGACTGCGCGCCCTCGCCGAGGGCCGGCCGTCTGCGGACGTCCTCCTCGGCACCGCCCGCCCGCGTGGGAAGACCGTGTTCGTCTTCCCCGGCCAGGGCTCGCAATGGTCCGGCATGGGCCTCGACCTGTACCGCGAATCCCCGGTGTTCCGCGCCCAATTGCACCGCTGCGCCGACGCCCTCGAACCGCACGTCGACTGGCACCTCCTCGACGCGCTCGCCGGACCCCTCGACCGCGTCGACGTGGTGCAACCGGCGCTGTGGGCGGTGATGATCTCGATCGCCGCGCTGTGGGAAAGCCACGGCCTGGCTCCCGACGCGGTACTGGGCCACTCCCAGGGCGAGATCGCCGCCGCGTACGTCGCCGGCGCCCTCTCCCTTGCCGACTCGGCCACCGTCGTCGCCGCCCGCAGCAAGGCCATCGTGCGCCTGGCCGGCACCGGCGGCATGGCCTCCGTGCAACTCCCCACGGCCGACACCGCGCACCGGATCGAGCGCTACGCCGGCGCGGTGGAGATCGCCGCGGTCAACGGCCCCGGCAGCACGGTCGTCTCGGGCACCCCCGCCGCCCTGACCGACCTCGTCGAGTCCTGCGAGGCCGACGGGGTCCGGGCGCGGCTCATCCCGGTGGACTACGCCTCCCACTCGGCGCACGTCGAGGCCCTGCGGGACGACATCCTCGGCACGCTAGCCGGCATCCGACCCCGCCCGACCCGAGTCCCGTTCCACTCCACGGTCACCAACGAGATCCTGGCCGGCCCGGAACTGGACGCCGAATACTGGTTCCGCAACCTGCGCCACACCGTCGGCTTCGCCGCCGGCACCCGGGCGCTGCTCGACCGGGGGCACCGGGTGTTCGTCGAGGTCAGCGCACACCCGGTGCTGACCACCGCGATCGGCGAGACGATCGAGGAGGCCGAAACACCCGACACGGTCGTCCTGGAATCACTGCGCCGGGACGAGGGCGGTTCCACGCGCTTCGCCGCCGGACTGGCCAGGGCCTATGTCCACGGCATCGAGGTCGACTGGCAACTGCCGCAGGTCTCCCTGGAGTTGCCGACCTACCCGTTCCAACGCCGGCGCCACTGGCTCGAAGAGCCCGCCGCGATCGGCGACATCACCGCCCTCGGCCTGCACCGCGCCGACCACCCGATGCTGGGCGCCGCGCTGCGCACCGCCGACGCGGAGACGCTGGTCCTCACCGGCCGGTTGTCCCGTACCGCGCAACCGTGGCTGGCCGACCACGGGATCGGCGAATCGGTGCTGCTGCCCGGCGCGGCGATGGTCGAACTCGCCCTCCAGGCCGGCGACCGGGTCGGCCGCGCGCATCTGGCCGAACTGACCATGCAGGCGCCGGTGGTCGTCGACGCCGACCTCGACCTCCAGGTGCTGATCGGCCCGGAGATCGACGCCGGTCGGCCGGTGGCGGTGTACACCAGCCCGAGCGGGCGGGACGAGTGGACCCGGCACGCACAGGGCGTGCTGACCGCCGAGGAACCGCCGACACCGGGCGCGTCGACCGCCTGGCCGCCGCCGGGCGCGGTGGCCGTGCCGGTGGACGGGCTGTACGAGGACCTGGCCGAGCGCGGCTACGCCTACGGCCCGGCCTTTCGCGGCGTGCGGGCGGCGTGGCGCGACGGCGAGGTGATCCACGCCTCGGTCGCGCTGCCGGACGAGCTGGACGTCTCCGGTTTCGGGCTGCACCCCGCCCTGTTGGACGCGTCGCTGCACGCGGCCGGCCTGGCCGAGACCGACGACCTGCGCCTGCCGTTCGGCTGGACCGACGTACACGTGTACGCCACCGGCGCCCGGACCGTCCGGGTACGCCTGTCCCCGGCCGGGCCGGACGCGATCTCCGTACTCGTCACCGACGAGGCGGGGCAACCGGTCGCATCGGTGGGCAAGTTGTCCCTGCGCGCCGTGGACGCGGGCACGTTCGGTCGGGCCCGGGTGGACACCTCGGCGCTGTTCGGCGTCGACCTCGTCCCGATCGACCTCCCCGAACCGCCCACCGAACACTCGTGGTTCACCCTCTCGACAGCCGGCCACGACCGTCCGACCCCGCCGTCCTCCGCACCGGCCGCGCTGTGGACCTGTCCGACCGGCGAGCCGGAAGACGTCGTCGCCCGGACGTTGGAGGTGGTCCGGGACTGGCTCGCCGACGCGGACCTCGCCGATATCCCGCTCGTCGTGCTCACCCGGGCGGACGAGCCCGCACACCGCGCGGTGGCCGGCCTGCTGCGCACCGCGCGTAGTGAACACCCGGGCCGACTCCGGCACATCGACGTCGACGACCACCCGCACACCCGGCACGTACTGCCCGCCGCGATGGCCGTCGACCACCCCGAACTGGTGGTCCGCGCCGGGATCGGCGCGGTGCCGCGCCTGGTCCGCGCATCCGCGTCGCCCGCCCTTCCCGAACCGAACGATCGGCCGTGGCGACTGGCCCTGACCTATCGCGGCGACCTCGACGGGCTGTCGCTCGCCGCGTGTCCCGAGGTGCTGCGCCCGTTGGCGGCCGGCGAGGTGCGGGTCGCGCTGCGGGCGGGCGGGCTGAACTTCAAGGCCGTGCTCCTCGAACTGGGCATGGTGGCGCGGGACGAGTGGTCCTCGCTGGGCGAAGGCGCGGGAGTCGTCCTGGAGGTCGGTGCGGACGTCACCGGACTGGCCCCGGGGGACAGGGTGATGGGCCTGTTCACCGGCGGTCTGGGTACGGTCAGCATCTCGGATCACCGGCTGGTCGTGCCGATGCCGAAAAACCTGTCGTTCGCGCAGGCCGCCGGGGTCCCGGTGGTGTATCTGACCGCCTACTACGGCCTCGCGGACCTGGCCGGGCTGCGATCCGGCGAATCGCTGCTGCTGCACGCCGCGACCGGCGGGGTGGGCTTCGCGGCCCTGCAACTGGCCCGGCACTGGGGCGCCGAGGTGTTCGGCACCGCGAGCGCCGGCAAACGCGACGTGCTGCACGCGTGGGGCTTCGACGACGACCACCTCGCCGACTCGCGCAGCCTCGGCTACGCCGAGCGGTTCGGCCGGACCACCGGTGGTCGCGGCGTGGATGTCGTGCTCAACGCGTTGGCCCACGAGCACGTCGAGGAGTCGCTGACCCTGCTGTCGAGTGGCGGACGCTTCGTGGAGATGGGCAAGACCGACATCCGCGACCCCGAGGAGATCGCGAAGACGCATCCCGGGGTGCGCTACCGGGCGTTCGACGTGATGGAGGCCGGCTTCGACCGCCTCGGCGAGATGCTGGAGGCGATCCGCGTCCTGTTCGACGAGGGCGCGCTGCGACCGATGCCGCTGACCACGTTCGAGGTACAGCGCGCCCCGGAGGCGTTCCGGTACCTCCGCCAGGCCCGACACGTGGGCAAGATCGTACTGACCGTACCCGCACCGCTCGACCCCCAAGGCACGGTGCTGATCACCGGCGGGACGGGTGTGCTCGGCGGGGTGATCGCCCGCCACCTGGTCGCCGAACACGGGGCGCGGCGACTGCTGTTGACGAGCCGCCGCGGCCCGGCCGCGCAGGGCGCGGGTGCGTTGGTCGAGGACCTGCGCGCGGCGGGCGCCGACGTGGACGTGGTGGCGTGCGACGTCACCGACCGCAAGTCCCTTGCCGAGTTGATCGGTTCGACGTATCGACTGACCGGGGTGGTACATGCCGCCGGGGTGCTCTCCGACGGCGTCCTGGAGGCGCTGACCCGCGACGACCTCGACGCCGTACTGCGGGC
Source organism: Embleya australiensis (assembly GCF_051903075.1). Classification (NCBI taxonomy): domain Bacteria; kingdom Bacillati; phylum Actinomycetota; class Actinomycetes; order Kitasatosporales; family Streptomycetaceae; genus Embleya; species Embleya australiensis. Next base: position 318,507 of record NZ_CP182422.1, on the reverse strand, counting down.
CAAGGCCCGCTCGGCATGGGACCTGCACGAGCTGACCCGGGATCACGACCTGTCCCTGTTCGTGCTGTTCTCCTCGGCCGCCGGTGTGCTGGGCAACGCGGGCCAGGGCGGATACGCCGCGGCCAACGCCTTCCTCGACGGCCTCGCGGAACATCGGCGCGGGCTCGGGCTGCCGGGGTTGTCGATCGCGTGGGGCCTGTGGGCCCGGGAAAGCGCGATGACGGGCCACATGAGCGACACCGACCGGGACCGCCTGTCCCGGATGGGTCTGGGCGCGATCACCGACGAGCAGGGCGCGGCCCTGTTCGACGCCGCCCTCGCCCTGCGCCGCCCGGTCGCGGTGGCGGTGCCGATCGACGTGGCCGGCCTGCGCAAGAGCGGCCGACCGTGGCCCGACGTGTTGTCGGCCCTGGACCCGAGCGGCCCGACCCGGCGCCGCGTGGCCGCCCGGGCGACCGACACCTCGCGTGCGGACCGGCTCCTCGAACTGCCCGAACGCCAACGCCGACGGAAACTGCTCGAACTGGTCCGGGAGTCCGCGGCCCTCGTGCTCGGGCACGACACGGCCGCCGCGGTCGACGCGGACAGCGCGTTCAAGGAACTCGGGTTCGACTCGCTGACGGCGGTGGAACTGCGCAACCGGCTGGGCAACGGCACGGGCCTGCGCCTGCCCCCGACGGTCGTCTTCGACCACCCGACGCCGGTCGAACTGGCCGGCTTCCTGGACGAACTGCTCGTGCCCGCCGAGGAGACCGGCGTGCGGTCCGTCGTCACGGAACTCGATCGACTCGCCGTGGCGGATCTCGACGACGAGGAACGCGACCTGCTGGCCAAGGGACTCCAGGAGGTGCTGCGCCGACTCGCCGCACCGACCGACGGGGGCGGCGAGGAAAGGGACTTCACCGCCGCCTCCGACGACGAACTCTTCGACTTCATCGACGGCGAACTCGACATCGCATGAATTCGCGTCCGTACGGAAGGGGGCTGCCCGGGATGTCCAACGAGCAGAAGCTGCGCGAGTATCTGAGGCGCGTCACGACGGACCTCCAGCGCGCCCAGCGCGAGCTGCGCGACGCCGAGGCCGCCGCCCGGGAGCCGATCGCGATCGTCGGCATGGCGGCCCGGTTCCCCGGTGCCGCCAACGCCCCCGAGGAGCTGTGGGAACTGATCCGTGGCAGTGGGGAAGCCCTCACGGATTTCCCGAGCGATCGAGGATGGGATCTCGACCGGCTGTCGGACCCCGACCCCGACACACCCGGAACCACCTACCTCACCCGGGGCGGCTTCCTGGCCGGCGCGGGGCGGTTCGATGCCGAGTTCTTCGGGATCTCACCGCGCGAGGCGGCGGCGATGGACCCGCAGCAGCGGGTGTTGTTGGAAACCTCGTGGGAGGCGTTGGAGAGCGCCCGCATCGACCCGACGTCGATGCGGGGCAGCTCCACCGGCGTCTTCGTCGGGGTGATCCCGCAGGAGTACATGCCGCGCGCGGGGGAGACGCCCGAGGAGTTGGAGGGCTTCGTCCTCACCGGCGGCACCACCAGCGTCGCGTCGGGCCGGATCGCCTATGTGCTCGGCCTGTTGGGACCGGCGGTGACGCTGGACACGGCGTGCTCGTCGTCGCTGGTGTCGATGCACCTGGCGGAGCAGTCGCTGCGCAGCGGGGAGTGCGACCTCGCGCTGGCGGGCGGCGCCACCGTGATGTCCGGGCCGAGCGTGTTCGTGGAGTTCTCCCGACAGCGCGGGTTGGCGCGGGACGGCCGCTGCAAGGCGTTCGCCGCGGCGGCGGACGGCACCGGATTCTCCGAGGGTGTCGGGGTATTGGTCCTGGCCCGATTGTCCGAGGCGCGGCGGCGCGGGTTGCCGGTATTGGCGCTGGTGCGGGGCAGTGCGGTGAACTCCGACGGCGCGTCCAACGGCCTGACCGCGCCGAACGGGCCGTCCCAGCAGCGGGTGATCCGGCAGGCACTGGCCAACGCCGGTCTGTCCCCCGCCGAAGTGGATGTGGTGGAGGGGCATGGCACGGGAACACGGCTGGGAGACCCGATCGAGGCGGACGCGCTGCTGGCCACGTACGGACGGGCACGTACGCCGGGGTCCGACGAACAGGCGTTGCTGCTGGGCTCGGTGAAGTCGAACATCGGCCACACCCAGGCCGCGGCGGGCGTGGCCGGGGTGATCAAGATGGTCATGGCCATGCGGGACGGGGTGGTGCCCAAGACGCTGCACGTGGACGAGCCGACACCCGCGGTCGACTGGTCCGCCGGGACGGTCGAGGTGGTGACCGAGTCCCGTCCGTGGCCGACGACGGGTCGGCCGAGGCGGTCGGCGGTGTCGTCGTTCGGGATCAGCGGGACCAACGCGCACGTGATTCTCGAACAGGCCCCCGTGGACGAGCCGGTGGCGGCGACCGAGCCGGCCGAGGCGCCGGGGACGGCGTTGCCGGTGGTTCCGGTGGTGGTGTCGGCGCGCTCGGCCGAGGCGTTGCGGGCGCAGGCGGAGCGGCTGATGCCCGTGGTCGCGGGTGGCGCGTCGCCGGCGGATGTGGGGTTGTCGGCGGCGGTGTCGCGATCGACGTTCGAGCACCGCAGTGTGGTGCTGGCGGGCGACGCGGATGAACTTACGGCCGGTTTGCGGGCGTTGGCTGCGGGCGAGTCGGCGGCCGGCTTGGTGTCCGGGGTCGCCGGCGAGGGACTCACGGCGTTCCTGTTCACCGGTCAGGGCGCGCAGCGCGTGGGCATGGGCCGGGAGTTGTACGAGACGTTCCCGGTGTTCGCGGCGGCGTTCGACGAGGTTTGTGGTCACTTCGACACGCTGCTGTCCGGGTCGTTGCGAGATGTCGTGTTCGGGCACGGCGAGGGGCTGGACCGGACCGGGTGGACGCAGCCGGCGTTGTTCGCGGTCGAGGTCGCGATGTTCCGGCTGCTGGAATCGTGGGGCGTACGGCCCGACTTCGTGACCGGGCATTCGATCGGCGAATTGGCCGCCGCGCATGTTGCCGGGGTGCTCGATATGGCCGACGCCTGTGCGGTCGTGGCGGCGCGGGGCCGGTTGATGCAGGCGTTGCCGGCCGGCGGGGCGATGGTCGCGGTGCGGGCCGCCGAGGCCGAGGTACGCGAACTGCTGCGCGGGCATGAGGACCGGGCCGGGGTCGCGGCGGTCAACGGGCCGACGTCGGTGGTGATCTCCGGCGCCGAGGACGTGGTCCTCGCGGTCGCGGACGCCCTGCGCGAGCGCGGCCACAAGACGAACCGGCTCACCGTCAGCCACGCCTTCCACTCGCCCCTGATGGACCCCGTACTCGACGCGTTCGCCACGGTCCTGGACGGTGTGGTGTTGGCCGAACCGTTGATTCCGATGGCCGCCGACACCGCCGAGGTGCGCTCGGCGCGGTACTGGGTCGACCACGTCCGCGAGCCGGTGCGCTTCGCGGAGCACATCGCCCGCCTGCGGGAGCAGGGCGTCACGCGGTTCCTGGAGATCGGCCCCGACGGTGTACTGACCGCATTGGGCCCGGAGACCGCACCCGACGCGAGATTCGTCGCCTTCCAACACCGCGACCGCCCCCAGAGCCGTACCGCGCTCACCGCACTCGCACACCTGCACACCCACGGCCTCACCGTCGACTGGCAACATTTGTTCGCCGACACCGATGCCACCCTCGTCGACCTCCCCACCTACCCCTTCCAACAGCGCCACTACTGGCTGCCGGACTCGTCCTCGGGCGATGTCGTCTCGGCCGGGCAGGTGGCGGCCGGCCATGCGATGTTGGAAGCCGTGGTGCGCGTCGCCGGTGCCGACGAGGTGGTGTTCACCGGGCGGTTGTCCGTGCGGACGCACCCCTGGGTCGCCGAACACGAATTGGGCGGACGGGCGTTGGTGCCCGGCACCGCGTTGCTCGACATGGCGATCCGGGCCGGGGACGAGGTCGGCTGCGCCGGTGTGGCCGAGATGGTGGTCACCGCGCCGCTGACCCTCCCCGAGTCGGGTGGGGTGCGGGTGCAACTCGTGGTCAACGAGGCGCAGGACGGCGGGGAGCGGCCGTTCGCGATCCACTCCTGCCCGGAGGACACGTCCGGCGAGGAATGGACCTGCCATGCCACCGGCCTGCTGGCCGGCACGGCCCCCGAGCCGGACTTCGAGCTGAGCGAATGGCCGCCGGCCGGGGCTCGACCCGTGCCGGTGGACGGGTTCTACGACCGGCTCGCGGAGCACGGCTACGTCTACGGCCCGCTGTTCCGGGGGCTGCACACGCTGTGGCGCCGCGACGGCAATGCAGGGGCCGAGTTCTTCGCCGAGGTCGCGCTGCCGGAACACGCCGAAACGGCCCGGTTCGGGATCCATCCCGCCCTGTTCGACGCGGCGATCCACCCCCGGGTGGTGGCCGCGATCGCCGACGCGGGTGAGGACTTCACGCTGCTGCTGCCGTTCGTGTGGAACGGGATCAGCCTCTACGCCACGGGCGCGACCGCACTGCGGGTACGAGTCCTGATCGACGACCCGACCGACGGGACGTCCTGCCGGGTGCAACTCGCCGACCGGGCCGGACAACCGGTCGCCGAGGTGCGCTCGGTCGAGGCCCGTCCGGTGTCGACCGACCGGTCGGCCGCACGGGACGAGACCGCCGGCTCCCTCTTCGAGGTGGAATGGGTTTCCGTCGAGCCGACCCCGACGGAGCCGACCGGGCGCTGGGTTCTGCTCGGTGCGGCCGACGGCGCCATCGAGGACGCACTGCTCGTCGAGCACCACGAGACGTTGCGGGAGGCGGCCGGGGCCGACGTGGTGGTCGCCGCATACACCGCGCCCTCGGGCGACGGCGACGTTGTCGCGTCGGTGCACGACACGACGGTCCGGGTCTTGGATCTCCTCCGGGAATGGTCGGCCGACGACGGGTTCCTGTCGAGCCGCCTGGTCGTGGTCACCCGTGGTGCGGTGGCGACCGATGCCGCGCCGGACCTGGTGGGCGCCGCCCTGTGGGGCCTGTTGCGGTCCGCGCGGGTGGAACACCCCGACCGGATCGTGCTGGTGGACGTCGACGACGACCCGGCCTCGCTCGCGGTCCTGCCCGCCGTCCTGGCGTCCGGCCACGACGAGGTCGCGGTGCGCGCCGGTGCGGTGACGGTACCCCGTCTGGTGCCACAGCCCGTGCCGGCGGACGCCGCCCGGCCGGTGCCCGCGCCCGACGGCACGGTCCTGGTGACCGGTGGGACCGGTGCGCTGGGCGCGTTGTTCGCCCGACACCTGGTCACCGAGTACGGGGTCCGGCACCTGGTCCTCACCAGCCGCCGGGGGCAAGCCGCACCGGGCGCGGGCGAGTTGGTCGAGGCGCTCAACGAACTCGGGGCCACCGTACGGATCGCCGCATGTGACGTGGCCGACCGGGCCGCACTCGCGGCGATCCTCGACACGATCCCCGCCGAACACCCGCTCACCGGCGTCGTGCACACCGCCGGCGTGATCGACGACGGCATCCTCACCGCCCTCACCCCCGAGCGCGTCGATACGGTGCTGCGGCCCAAGGTCGACGCCGCGTGGCACCTGCACGAGCTGACCCGCGAGCACCCTCTGACGATGTTCGTGGTGTTCTCCTCGCTGGCCGGCACGCTGGGCAACGCGGGACAGGCCAACTACTCGGCGGCCAACCACTTTCTCGACGCGCTCGCGTACCACCGCCGGGCCCACGACCTGCCCGCGGTCTCGCTGGGCTGGGGGTTGTGGGCCACCGAGGGCGGCATGCAGGCCGGCGGCGCCGACCAGGTGCGGCGGAGCGGCCTGCGGGCGATCACGCCGGAGGCCGGGCGGGCGCTGTTCGACCGGGCCCTGGCGGCGAACCATCCGGTGACCCTGCCCGCCCGATTCGACCTGCGCACGTTGCGGGCCGGGTCGGCGCCGATCGTGTCGATGTTGCGGAGCCTGGTCGGGCGTCCGGCACGCCGCGTGGTGCGGCCGGGCGCGGCCGATCAGCGGGCCCTGGCCGAGCGGCTGGTCGCGTTGCCGCTGCGGGAGCGGCAGGAGCAGGTCGTCGACCTGGTCCGGGCCGAGGTGGCCGCGGTGCTCGGGTTCGGCGCGGGCGAACGGATCGGCGAGAGTGTGCCGTTCCGCGATCTCGGCTTCGACTCGCTGACCGCCGTCGAGTTGCGGAACCGGCTGTCCGCGACCACGGGACTGCGACTGTCGCCCGGGGTGGTGTTCGACTATCCGACGGTCGCGACGCTCGCGGAACACGTGGTGTCCGAGTTGAGCGGCGATGTGCCCGCCTCGGCCACGGCCGTCGCCGCGTCGGTTCCCGGGCCCGGCGGCGCGAACGAACCGATCGCGATCGTCGGCATGGCGTGCCGTTTCCCCGGCGGGGCCGGGACGCCCGAGGAGTTGTGGCGGCTGGTCGTGGACGGCGTGGACGCGATGTCGGACATACCGGATGACCGGGGTTGGGACATCGCTCGGTTGTGGGATCCGGATCCGGACAAGCCCGGCACGTTCTATCCGCGCGCCGGCGGATTCATCGACGAACCCGCCGGGTTCGACGCCGGCTTCTTCGGCATCTCGCCGCGCGAGGCGCTGGCGATGGACCCGCAGCAGCGGTTGTTGCTGGAGACCTCCTGGGAGGCCCTGGAGAGCGGCGGCATCGACCCGCAGTCGTTGCGCGGCAGCGATACCGGCGTCTACACCGGCCTGACCGCACAGCAGTACGAGGCGGGCGCCGGGACGGTCGAGGAGGGCGTCGAAGGGTATCGGCTGACCGGCTCGACCACGTCCTTCGGATCCGGCCGGATCTCCTACGTCCTGGGCCTCGAGGGCCCGACGATGTCGATCGACACGGCGTGCTCGTCGGTGTTGGTTTCCGTGCACCTCGCCGCCAACGCCGTGCGCAGCGGCGAGTGTGCGCTGGCCCTGGCGGGCGGTGCGACGGTGATGGCGCAGCCCATCGGCTTCATCGAGTTCTCCCGGCAGCGCACGTTGTCCCCCGACGGCCGGGCCAAGGCGTTCGCCGAGTCCGCCGACGGGACCGGATGGTCCGAGGGCGTGGGCATGTTCGTTCTGGAACGCCTGTCCGACGCTCGACGCAACGGGCACCCGGTGCTCGCGCTGATCCGGGGCAGCGCGGTGAACTCCGACGGTGCGTCCAACGGCCTGACCGCGCCCAACGGGCCGTCGCAACAGCGGGTGATTCGGCAGGCGTTGGCGAACGCCGGTCTCGCCGGGTCCGACGTGGACCTGTTGGAAGCCCACGGGACGGGTACCAGGCTCGGCGACCCGATCGAGGCCCAGGCCCTGTTGGCCACCTACGGCCGGGACCGGCCGGCGGATCGGCCCCTGTGGCTGGGTTCGGTCAAATCGAACATCGGGCACACCCAACACGCCGCCGGAGCCGGTGGGTTGATCAAGGCGGTCCTGGCCATGCGGGACGGTCTGATGCCGAAGACGCTGCACGTGGACGAGCCGACGTCGGCGGTGGACTGGTCGTCCGGGGCGATGCGGTTGTTGACCGAGGCGCGCCCGTGGCCGGACGTGGACGGGCCGCGTCGGGCCGCGGTGTCGGCGTTCGGGATGAGCGGTACGAACGCGCATGTCGTGCTGGAGCAGGCTCCCGAGGAGCCGGTCCCGGCGGAGGCCGAGGTGTCCCTGCCGGCGGTGCCGTGGGTGTTGTCGGCCAGGTCGCCGCAGGCGCTGCGGGCGCTGGCCGATCGGCTGTCGTCGCTGTTGCACGCCACGGATGACGCGGACGCCGCCGCGCCGAGTCCGCTCGACGTCGGGTTCTCGCTCACGGCCCGGACCGGGTTCGAGTACCGCGCGGTGCTCGTGGTCGGGGAGGTCGCGGAGGCACGGGCCGGGCTGCGGGCGATCGCCGAACCCGAGCACGAGGCCGCGCCCGGACGGGACGTGCCCGCCGCCGCGGACGGGCGCACCGCATACCTCTTCACCGACCGCCCCGCGTCCGGCCCGGATCGGGACCTGTACGAGACGTGGCCGGTGTACGCCCGGGCGTTCGACGCCGCGCTCGCCGAGGTCGACGGGGAGGACCGGTTCGCCGCCGAGGTGGCGCTGTTCCGTCTGGTCGAGTCCTGGGGCATGAGCTTCGGCTGCGTCGCCGGGACCGGCGTCGGTGAGCTTGCCGCGGCGTACGTCGCCGGGGCGCTCTCGACGCCCGACGTGCGTCGGTTGCTGGTCGATGGGCGACGGGCCGGTGGGCAACGGGTCGAGGTGACCTTCGGGGAGCCGCGCATTCCGGTGGTGGCGTTGCGCACCGGCAAGCCGCCGACCGCCGCCGACGCGCCGGGCTCGCCCGGAACCGAGGGCGCCGCCGCTGCCGAGCGGTGGATGGCCGAGCAGCGGGTGACCCGCATCGTCGAATCGGGCGGTCCCGGACGGGTGTTCCGGCGCTCGGTGGCGCTGCTCCCGGACGGCCGGTCGCAGGTGCGCGCCGTGCTCGACGGGATCGGCGAACTGTTCGTGGCCGGCGCGCCCGTCGACTGGTCGGCCGTGTTCGCCGGCACCGGCGCGCGCCGCATCGCCCTGCCCACCTACCCGTTCCGGCACGAGCGGTACTGGCCGGCCGCGCCCGAACCCGCCGAGGGCACCGACGCCGGCACCGCATCGCTGTTCGAGCTGCGCTGGACCCCGGTCGCCGCGCCGGCGGACGACGAGCCGGAGAGCCTGCTCGCCCTGCTCGGCGACGATCCCGCCGGCCTGGCCGCGGTGGCGCCGTTGCGATTCGGCGACGTCGAGGAGGCCGCGACGGCCTTCACCCCGTGGGACGTACTGCTGGTGCAGCCGTCGACCCCGGAGGATCCCGCCGCCGACGGCCCGGCCGAGGTACATCGTGCGGTGGCCCGGGCACTCGACGTGGCGCAGTCGTGGCTGGCCCGGGAGAACCTGCCGGACAACCGCCTGATCGTGGTGACCCGGGGTGCGATGGCCGTCGAGGCCGGGGAGGACGTCCCCGACCCGGCCGGCGCCGCCGTGTGGGGCCTGCTGCGCTCGGCCCAGGCGGAGCACCCGGATCGGATCGTGCTGGTCGACCTGGACGACGACCCGGCCTCGGCCGACGTGCTGTTCATGGCGGCCCAGACGGCAGAGCCCCAACTCGCGGTGCGCGGCGGGCTGTTGCTCGCGCCGCGGCTGATGCCGTCGACGTCCGTGCCGGATGTGGTCCCGCCGACCCCGGTGGCGGGCGGCACCGTGCTGGTCACCGGCGCCGGCGGGCCGCCGGCCGCGCTGTTCGCCCGACACCTGGTCACCGCGTACGGGGTGGAACACCTGGTGCTCGCCGACCCGAACGGGCCCGACTCGCCAGCCACCCGACTGCGGGACGAACTGGCCACGCTCGGCGCCTCGGCCACCGTGGTCGCCTGCGACCCGGCCGACCGCGAGGCGGTACGTGCGATGCTCGCGGACATCCCGGCCGAGCACCCGCTGACCGGGATCGTGCACACCGAAAACGTGCTGGACGACGGCGTGTTCACCGCTCTGACCCCGGCGCGCGTGGCGGCCGTGTCGCGGCCCAAGGTGGACGGCGCCCGGAACCTGCACGAGCTGACCGTCGACGCCCCGCCCGCGCTGTTCGTGCTGTGCTCCTCCGTGGTCGGCATGCTCGGCAGCCCCGGCCAGGCCAACTTCGCCTCGGCGAACGCCTACCTGGACGCGCTGGCGACCCGACGCCGGGCCGCCGGACTGCCCGCCGTGTCGCTCGCGTGGGGCCGGATGGTGGCGAGCGCGCAATCCGGCCTGCGGGTGATCGCCGAGGACGAGGCGTGCGCGCTGTTCGACGCCGCGCTCGCCGACGGGCACACCGTGCTCGCGCCCGCCCCGCTCGACCTTCCCGCGCTGCGCCGCGACGGTGCGCAGGTCCCGGCGGTGTTGCGGTACCTGGTGCCGCGCGACGAGCGCCGGACGGCGAACACCGAGCCGCCGGCCGACCGGTTCGCCGCGATGAGCCGCGCCGAGGCCGAGGCGTTCCTGCGAGACCTGGTGCGCACCGAGGCCGCGGGCGTGCTCGGTCACGCGGCGCCGGACCGGTTGCAGTGGGAGGTGTCCTTCCGGGACTCCGGCTTCGACTCGTTGTCCGCCGTGCAGTTCCGCAACCGGCTGGGGGAGCGGACCGGTCTGTCGCTGCCGACCACGCTGGTCTTCGACTACGCCTCACCGGGCGTACTCGTGGACCACCTCCTCGAACGGCTCGCCGTCACCGATGGAGTGGACCGGCGCGTGGCACTGGCCGAACTGGACCGCCTGGAGGCGGTGCTGATGGCCGTGCCGATCGAGCCGACGGACGACGAGGACACCGGGCACACCGAGATCGCCGCCCGCCTGAACACCATCCTCGCCCGCTGGAACAGGGCCCGGACCGACGCCCGTTCACTCGCCCCCGGCGCCGGCGCGATCGACCCGGCCACCGCGATCGAGACCGCGACCGAGAACGAGATCTTCGACTTCATCGACCGGGAACTGGGCCGCTCCGCCGCCAACCCGCAACGCTGACCACAAGGAGACACGGTGAACGCACCCACCCGCTACGCCGAGGCCCTGCTGACCGGAATGCTCGGCACCTTCGGTCTGGACGTCCAGTACGTCCGGGCCGAGCGCAACTCGCTGTACTACCTGGACGACACCGGCACCGAGGTGCCCGTGCTCGACCTGATCGGGGGTTGGGGCTCGCTGATGCTCGGGCACAACCATCCGGAGATCGTGGCGTACGCGAAGGAACTCCTCGACACCGGTTGGCCGGTGCACTCCCAGCACTCCGCGCACCCGGTCGCCGACCAGGTCGGCGCGGTGCTCAACGGCATCCTGGGCCGCGAATTCCCCGGCGCCGAGCCGTATTCGATCGGCTTCGCGAACAGCGGTGCGGAAGCGGTCGAAGCGGCCGTCAAACACTGCGAGTTCGACCGCGTGTTGCGGATGCAGAGCCTGGTCCAGGAGATCGAGTGGCACGCCGACGTCGCGCTTCGCGCGGTGAGCGACGGAAGCGCGGCGCTACCCGACGACACGTCGCTGCTGCCCGGCGACGTGCCGGTGCCCACCACCGTCGAGGAGTTCGCCGGAGTGCTCGGCGCGATGGCCGCGCACAACCTCTCCCGCGCGGGCACCGGCCCCGTGTTCTTCGCCCTGGAGCGGGCCTTCCACGGAAAGCTGATGGGCAGCACCCAGTTCACCTACAACCCGCTGTTCCGGGCGGCGTTCGCGGCACTCGGCTCGACGGTGACCTTCGTGCCGCCCAACGACGCGGCGGCGTTCGACAAGGCCGTCGCCGAACACCGGGTCACCGTGCTCGACGTGGAGGTGGTGCACGGCCGGGCCACCCTCGTCGAGCGGGCCTTCCCGGTGATCGCCGGCCTGATCGTCGAGCCGATCCAGGGCGAGGGCGGAATCCATGAGCTGACCGAGGAGTTCGTCGCCCGCGTGCGCCGGATCTGCGACGAGGTCGAGTGCCCGATCGTGGTCGACGAGATCCAGACCGGGATGGGGCGCACCGGCCGGTTCTTCGCGAGCAGCCACATCGGACTGCTGGGCGACTACTACGTGTTGGGCAAGTCGCTCGGCGGCGGCATCGCCAAGTCCTCCGCGTTCCTCGTGCGACAGTCGCGCTACCGGCCCGAGTTCGAGCTGGTGCACAGCTCCACGTTCGCCAAGGACGGCTTCTCCACGGCGCTCGCGCTGCGCACCCTCGACCTCCTGGAGGCCGACGGCGGGGCCGCGTACGAACGGGCCGCCGAGCGCGGCGAGCGCATCCTGAACATGCTGCGCGAACTGGCCGCCGAATTCCCCGACGTGGTGGCCGACGTGCGCGGACGCGGGCTGCTGATCGGGCTGGAGTTCGCCGACCAGAGCAACGCGTCGTCCCCGATCATCCGGGGCAAGGCACAGGCCGGGCTGCTCGTCTTCCAGCTGGGCAGCTACCTCCAGGCGGTGCACCGCATCCGCACCGGCCCCACGGCCAGCGTGCCGACCATGTTGCGGATCGAGCCCTCGATCTACATCAGCGACGAGGAGATCGATCGGCTGCGGACCGGCCTCACCCAGGTCTGCCTGATCCTGCGCAACCAGGACGCACTGCCGCTGGTACACCCGCTCACCGGCGCCGGCGGCCGGCCGCCGCGCGTGGAGAGCGCGGACTTCCGGCCGCGGCGAGGCGATTCGGCCGTGCAGGCCGAGTCGGACGGACAGGCCACGCCGCCCGAGCCGGCCGACCGCCGCGTCGCGCTGATCGGCTACCCGCTGACCCCGGACCTGCTGCGGGAGGCCGACCCCTCCCTCGCCGACCTGGACGACGAACACCTGCTCGGCTACCACCGACGGTCCGAACTGCTCAAGGACCTCCCGGCGTTCGCGCCGATCCGGTTCGACTCGCCGCAGGGCACGTCGGTGGACCTCATCGTCCACCCGCTGCTGGTGTCCTCGCAGCAGTTGCGGGAGTACCAGGTCTCCGGGCAGACCTTCCTGATCGGCCTGGACCTCGACCGCCGGGTGCGCGCGGCGAAGGTGGACGGCTGCGACACCGTCGGCCTCGGATTCGGCCTCGGCGCGGTCGCCGGCCACGGTCGCGCGCTGCGCGTTCCCGGGATCACGGTGACCGCCGGCAGCGCGCTGGTGGTCGGCTCGGCGCTGGCCGCCGTCCGGCACGCCGCGACGGAGCGCCTGGGCGGGTTCGCCGGATCGACGGTGGCGGTCGTCGGCGCCGGCGGCCGGATCGGCTCGGCGCTCGCCGTATCGAGCGCACGCGAGGCCGCCGTGATCGTGCTCGTGGGCAGCGGCCGGTCCGGCTCGGCCGATCGACTGCGCGCCACGGAGCAGTGGATCTACCAGGAGGCGTGGGCGCGGATCGCCGCCGGCGACGCGGCGACGGGCCTGGCGGCGGCGCTGGCCGCGGAGCCGCTGATCACCGGCTGGCTGGCCGACGGGCGCGCCGCCGACGAGCCGAGCGGAGCCGCGATCGCCGCCCACCTCGCCGAGGCGCACGACGTGAACCCGTACGTCGTGGTCACCGACGACCTGCTCTCGGTGCGCCGGGCCCAGGTGGTCTTCGCGGCGCATTCGAGCCCGGTCCCCGTGCTCGACGGGACACACCTCGCGGACGGCGCCGTGCTCGGCGACGTGTCCTTCTTCGGCACCGGCGCCGAATGCGCCGCGACGGTCGGCCGCGACGACCTGCGATACGTACGCGCCGGCGTGCTCTTCGTATCCGACGGGGCCGAAGTGCCGCGTGCCCTGGGCATCTCGCCGAACCCCGGTGAGCTGCTCGCGGGTGTGGCCGAGGCCGTCACGCTCGCGTTGTCCGGCGACGGCGGACCCGCGGGCGACGGCGGACGCAGCGGCGCCGGCGCCCTCACCGGTGAGCGGGTGCAGGCGATGGTCGACCTCGCGCGGCGACACGGCTTCGAGACCGTCACCCCCTGAGAACCGCCGGATACGGCTCGCCGGACCATCGGCCGATGGTCCGGCCCGATCAACAGAAGGTACGCGGAATGTCAGAGTCAGCAGATTCCGAGTCGAAAGTGGCGGCGGAGGGCACGCCGGATCTCCACTACACCAACCGCTGGTTGATCCTGGCGGTGATCGGTCTCGCCCAGATGACGATCTTCCTGGACACGACGGTCGTCAACATCGCGCTGCCGTCGGCGCAGGCGGATCTGGGCTTCGCCGACGGGGACCGCCAGTGGGTCGTCACGGCCTACGCGCTCGCCTTCGGCAGCCTGCTCCTGCTCGGCGGCCGACTGGTCGACCTCGTGGGGGCCAAACGCTCGCTGATGATCTCGATCGTCGGCTTCGGCGTGATGTCGGTCCTGGGCGGCGCGGCCAACGGCTTCGCGATGCTGGTGACCGCACGCGCGTTGCAGGGGGCGTTCGCCGCGCTCGTGGCGCCGGCGGCACTGTCCTTTCTGCTGACCGTGTTCAAGGATCCGAAGGAACGGGTCACCGCGTTCGGGGTCTACGGCGCACTGGGCAGTGGCGGGCTCGCGCTCGGCCTTATCCTGGGCGGCGCGTTGACCGACTGGCTGGACTGGCGCTGGTGCCTGTACGTCAACGTGATCCTGACCGCGGTCGTCTTCGTCGGCGCGCTGCTGACGATGCAGAACCGGCAGGCCGCGCAGCGCCCGGAACGGCTCGACCTGCCCGGCACGGTGACCGCCTCGGTCGGCCTGTTCTGCCTCGCCTACGGTCTGTCCAACGCCGCCGACGGCGAATGGGGCGGCGCCGACGTGTGGGGCTACCTGGTCGGGAGCGGGTTCCTGCTCGTCGCGTTCGTCGTGTTCGAACTGCGGTCGCGCACACCGCTGTTGCCGATCCGGATCGTGCTGCATCGCAACCGGGGCAGCGCCTACCTGGCGATGTTCCTGCTCGGCGTCGGGTTGTTCGTGCAGTTCCTGTTCCTGACCTACTACCTGCAACTGATCCTGAAGTTCACCGCGATCGAGAGCGGCCTTGCGTTCCTGCCGATGATCTTCGGCATCGCGATCGGCGCGACTACAGTCCCGCCGGTGCTCGAACCCAAGCTCGGCGCGCGCATCCTGATCCCGGCGGGCCTGCTCCTGGCCGCCGTCGGGTCGTTCTGGCTCAGCCGGCTGAGCACGGACAGCTCGTACGCCGCCGGCGTACTCGCCCCGTCCTTCATCGCCGGCATCGGCTTTGGCCTGGTGGTCTCGCTCGGCGCGGCGGTGGCCACGGTCGGGGTCGAACCGCAGGACGCCGGCGCCGCGTCGGCACTGGTGAACACCGTGCAGCAGGTGGGCGGTTCGATCGGTACCGCGCTGCTGAGCACGCTGGCGATCACCGCGGCGGACTCGTTCGTCGAGGGCAAGGAGAAGACGGCGAAACTGGCCGCGGAGGCGTCCGTGGAGAGTTATACGACCGCCTTCTTCTGGGGCGCGATGGTCTTCCTCGGCGGGGCGATCGTCTGCGGCCTGCTGTTCGACCGCTTCGTGACGGCGCAGACCGACCCGGAGATCGAGGAGCCGGCCACGCCGGTCGGCGCCTGATCGGTTTCGCCGCACTGTTCGGGCCGCACTGATTCGCTGTTCGATTCGCCGCGCTGATCGAGTTTCTCGCGCGACCGTCTACCGGTCGTCCTGCGGTACTGGTTCCCAGTACCAGGGGGGCGACCGGTTTTTGGTTTCGAGGCGCTGGGATCGGCCGGCCGCAGGGGATTGACTCGACCGTGAGACGCGGTGCGTGAGCCCGCCCCGATCGGGGCCCGGGCCCGCCGGCGACCCCCGATCGCAGGAGGATTTCGTGACAACTGTGACCAGTGAGCGGGCGGAGGAGACGGCCGCGCCCTCGGTCGACCCGGCCGAACTCGTGACCCGTGCCCGCGAACTCGCCCCGCTGATCCGCGAGCACGCGGCGAAGACCGAGGAGGACCGGCGGCTCGCCGAGGAGGTCGTCGTCGCGCTGCGCGACGCCGGGCTGTTCCGGCTCACCACGCCGACCCGGTTCGGCGGCTACGACCTGCGCATGCCGGAGCTGCTGACGATCGTCGCCGAGGTCGGCCGGGCGTGCGGCTCGGCCGCCTGGAACCTGTCCATCGACACCGCCTCCACCCGGTTCGCGCTGAACGGGATGCCGGAGACCGCGCTGTCCGACATGTTCGAGGGCAACCCCGACGCGTACGTGATCTCCACGGCCCACCTGAGCACCACCAAGGCGTGGAAGACCGACGGCGGGTGGCGGATCACCGGCACCTTCCCGTGGAGCTCGGGCTGTGAGATCGCCGACTGGGCCTACATCCCGGTCGTGCACGTGTACGACGGCGACGAGCAGACCGCGGAACTGGTCGGCGGCGTCGTGCCGATGAGCGACCTGAGGATCGAGCGCACCTGGCACTCGGCCGGCCTGGGCGGCTCCGGCACGCATACGGTCGTCGCCGAGGACGTGTTCCTCCCGGAGCGGCACGCCGCCGCGTTCAGCCTCACCGACCTCGTCGGCGAGGACGAGCGGGACAGCATGCTCGTCCAAGGCAGCGCGCAGTCGCTCGCCGCGATCGTCGGCGCGGCACGGGGCGCGCTCGAGGTCACCCGGGGCGCGCTGGACAAGAAGCGGCCGATCACCTACGTGAACTACGAGGCGGCCGTGGACGCGCCGTCGGTGCAGATGTGGTTCGGCGAGGCCACCCACCTGGTGGAGACCGCCGAGTTGCACCTGCGCGAGATCGGCCGCTCGCTCGACGGGATCCCGGAGACCGCGCCGATGCCGTGGGCCGAGCGGGCCCGGCTGCGCATGCACCAGCGCTCCGCCCAGGAGAAGTCGCGCGCGGCCGTGGAGCGCATGCTCGACGTGGTCGGCGGCAGCTCGTTCGCCCTGTCGAACCCGCTCCAGCGGCTGTGGCGGGACATCTCGGTGATGAGCCGGCACACCGCGCTCAACGCGCCGATCATCCTGGAGGACTACAGCCGCGCGGCGCTGGACATCCACCCGGCGGTCACCCTCCTCTACTGAGGGATTCGTCGAGGCAATCGCCGGGGGATTCGCCGAGGGATTCGGCGACGGATTCGGATTCCATCGAAGTAGATATCGAATGCGTCGGTATTGCTCGGCGACCGGGAGGGTCCGGTGGCCGTCGGGCAATACCGACGTTGTCTTTGGGAATGTGGTCCGCCCGGAATTCCCCTGTTGGTTTCGCTCACCAGATTCGCCGGCGCACTTTGGGCCGGAGGAACAAGCCGTTCCGCGGGTACACGGCGTTGACTGGGGAATATGAGACGGATCGCCGTGGTCGGGTTGGCTTGTCGGTTGCCTGGGGCCGGCGACGGCCGCGCTTTCTGGCGGTTGTTGCGGGACGGGACGGACGCGATAGGGGAGGCTCCCGAGGACCGCCTGCGCGGCGCGGAACCTCCGCACCGCGTCGGCGGGTTCGTGGCCGACATCGACCGGTTCGACGCCGCCTTCTTCGGGATCTCGCCGCGCGAGGCGGCGGCGATGGACCCGCAGCAGCGGCTGATGCTGGAACTGGCCTGGGAGGCCCTGGAGGACGCGCGGATCGTGCCCGCCCGCCTGGCCGGCGGCGACACCGGGGTGTTCGTCGGCGTCATGTGGGACGACTACGCGGCGCTGCAGGACCGGCTCGGCGCGGCCGGGATCGACCGGCACACGATGACCGGCACCCGCCGCTCCATCATCGCCAACCGCGTCTCCCACCACCTGGGCCTGCGCGGCCCGAGCCTGGCCGTGGACACCGCGCAGTCCTCCTCGCTGGTGGCGGTACACCTGGCCTGCGAGAGCCTGCGGCGCGGCGAGTGCACGACGGCCGTCGCCGGCGGGGTGAACCTGAACATCCTGGCCGAGACCACACTCGGCGCGGCACGGTTCGGCGGCCTGTCCCCCGACGGTCGGTGTCACACCTTCGACGCCCGCGCCAACGGCTTCGTCCGCGGCGAGGGCGGCGGCGCGGTGGTGCTCAAGCCGTTGGACGCCGCGCTCGCCGACGGTGACGACATCTACTGCGTCGTCTCCGGCGGCGCGATGAACAACGACGGCGCGGGCGAGGGCGAACACACCGGCCTCACCGTGCCGAGCCGGTCCGCCCAGGAGGAGGTCGTGCGCCAGGCGTACCGGCGGGCCGGCATCACCCGGCGCGCCGTGCAATACGTGGAACTGCACGGCAGTGGTACGAAGGTGGGCGACCCGATCGAGGCCGCCGCGCTCGGCGCCGCGCTGGGCGGCCGGGTCCGCCGGCCCGGCGCGCCGCTGCGGGTGGGTTCGGTCAAGACCAACATCGGCCACCTGGAGGGCGCGGGCGGGATCGCCGGGCTGCTCAAGGTGGCATTGAGCATCCGCCACCGGATGTTGCCGCCGAGCCTGCACTTCGTCGCGCCGCCCCCGGAGATCCCCCTCGACGAGCTCGGCCTGCGGGTGCAGACCGCGCCGACGCCGTGGCCGCAGCCGGACCGGCCGCTGGTGGCGGGGGTCAGCTCGTTCGGGATGGGTGGCACCAACTGCCATCTGGTGTTGACGGAAGCACCGCTCCCGGTCTCGAAGATCGGTTTCTCGATCGGTCGGCCGCCGGCGGGGGGCGCGGTGGCGTGGCCGATCGCGGGCCGTACCGCCGCGGCGCTTCGGGGTCAGGCCGACCGGCTGTCCACGTTCCTCGCCGAGGAGGTGTCGTCGGCCGCCGACATCGGCCGCTCGCTGGCCACCACCCGGACCGCCTTCCGGCACCGCGCGGTCGTGGTCGGCGCCGACCCGGCGGAACTACGGCGGCGCCTGGCCGAGTTCGCCGCCGGCGCGGCCGTCGCGGGGGTGGTCGAGGGGCAGGCCGCGGCGACCGGAAAGGTCGTGTTCGTCTTCCCCGGTCAGGGCGCGCAATGGGCCGGGATGGCGCTCGAACTCATCGAATCGGTCCCGGAGTTCGCTGCCTCGATCGGGGACTGCGAGCAGGCCTTCGCACCGCATGTCGACTGGTCGCTGCGCGAGGTGTTGGGCGATCCGACCGCGCTGGAACGGGTGGACGTGGTCCAGCCCGCGTTGTTCGCGGTGATGGTGTCGCTGGCCCGGTTGTGGCGCTCGTGCGGGGTCGAGCCGGCCGCCGTGGTCGGACACAGCCAGGGCGAGATCGCCGCCGCGTGTGTGGCGGGGGCGCTCTCGCTCGACGACGCCGCGCGGGTGGTGACGTTGCGCAGCCGGGCCCTGTGCGGGCTCTCCGGCGGCGGTGCGATGGTGTCGGTGCTGCGGTCGGCCGACGCGGTGCGCGAGCGGATCACCGAGTACGGCGGCGCGGTGTCGATCGCGGCGGCGAACGGCCCGTCGTCGGTGGTGCTTTCCGGCGATCCCGACGCGCTGGACGCGCTGATCGCGCGGTGGACCGAGGAGGGCGTGGAGACCCGACGGATCGCGGTCGACTACGCGTCCCATTCGGCGCAGGTGGAGCAGATCCGCGAGCGGCTGCACACCGTCCTCGACGGGATCCGGCCGATGCCCTCGTCCGTGCCGTTCTACTCGACGGTGACCGGCGACCTGCTCGACACCACCGAACTGGACGCCGCGTACTGGTACCGCAACCTGCGGCGGACCGTGGAACTGGAGCGGGCGACCCGGGCGCTGATCCGGGACGGACACGGCGTGTTCGTCGAATGCAGCCCGCACCCCGTGCTGCTGCCCGCGCTGCGGGACACGATGGAGCAGGGCGGGACCGGCTCCGGGGCGGTCGCCGGCTCGCTGCGCCGGGGCGAGGGCGGGCCGGCGCGATTCCTCACCTCGCTCGCCGAGGTGCACGTGCGCGGGGTCGAGGTGGACTGGCCCCGCGTGTTCGCGCTGCGCGAGGCGCGTACGGTGGCCCTGCCCACCTATGCCTTCCAGCGCGAGCGCCACTGGCTCACCGAGTCCGCGGTTCGGGCCGTCGCACCCGACGCGGAGCCTGCGGTGACCGGTCCGGCCGGGGTCACGGCCGTGATCCCGGCCGGACCGGAAATGCTCGGCCTGGTGCGGTCGATCGTCGCGGTCGTGCTCGGCTACTCGGGCGGCGACGCGGTGGATCCGGACAGTACGTTCAAGGACCTCGGGGTCGACTCGTTGTCGTCCGTGGAACTGCGGGACCGGTTGGGCGCGGCGACGGGGCTCGTGCTGCCGGCGGGGTTGTTGTTCGGGTATCCGACGGTGTCGGAACTCGCTGCGCACCTGCGGGCGTTGGTCTCCGGCGACGAGCGGTCGAGCGATGCCGGTGAAACCGTGTCCGACGGCGACGAGCCGATCGCCATCGTCGGGATGGCGTGCCGGCTGCCCGGCGGAGTCGCGTCGCCGGAGGACCTGTGGCGGCTCGTGACGGAAGGGACCGACGCCGTCACGGAGTTCCCCGACAACCGGGGCTGGGACCTCGACCGGCTCCACGCCACCGACCCGGACCGGGCGGGCACGTCCTACACCCGGCACGGCGGATTCCTGCACGACGCGGACCTGTTCGACCCGGAGTTCTTCGGCATCTCGCCGAGGGAGGCGCTGGCGATGGATCCGCAGCAGCGTCTGCTCCTGGAGACGTCCTGGGAGGCGCTGGAGCGGGCCGGCATCGATCCCGTCGGCCGGCGCGGCACATCCGTGGGGGTCTTCGTCGGGGCGATGGCGCAGCACTACGGCCCGCCGCTGCACGCCGCGCACGCCGAGTCGGACGGGTATCGGCTCACCGGCAGCACGATCAGCGTCGCGTCCGGTCGGATCGCCTACACGCTGGGCCTCCAGGGGCCCGCGGTCACCGTGGACACCGCGTGCTCCTCGTCGTTGGTGGCGCTGCACCTGGCGGCGCAGGCGTTGCGGGCGGGGGAGTGCTCGTTGGCGCTGGCCGGCGGGGTCGCGGTGATGTCCGGTCCCGGCATGTTCGTGGAGTTCAGCCGGCAGCGCG
Organism: Embleya australiensis; assembly: GCF_051903075.1. Taxonomy (NCBI): domain Bacteria; kingdom Bacillati; phylum Actinomycetota; class Actinomycetes; order Kitasatosporales; family Streptomycetaceae; genus Embleya; species Embleya australiensis. The sequence goes on along the minus strand of NZ_CP182422.1, from coordinate 298,190 downwards.
GGTTGGCCGAGGACGGCCGATGCAAGGCGTTCTCGGCGGGCGCGGACGGTACCGGATGGGCCGAGGGTGCCGGGATCGTGGTGCTGCAACGATTGTCGGACGCGCGGCGCGACGGGCACCGGGTGTTGGCCGTGGTCCGGGGCAGCGCGATCAATCAGGACGGTGCGTCGAATGGGCTGACCGCGCCGAACGGGCGCGCCCAGGAGCGGGTGATCCGCCGGGCGCTGGCCGGTGCCGGGATGGCCGCGACGGACGTCGACGTGGTCGAGGCACACGGGACCGGGACGACCCTCGGCGACCCGATCGAGGCCGAGGCCCTGGCGGCCACATACGGGCGCGGCCGGGCCGCGGACCGCCCGCTGCTCCTGGGCTCGCTGAAGTCCAACATCGGCCACGCCCAGGCCGCCGCCGGGGTGGCGGGCGTGATCAAGACGGTGCAGGCGCTGCGGCACGGCGTGGTGCCGAGGACGCTGCACGCCGACGAGCCGAGTTCGCATGTGGACTGGGCCGGCGGGGGACTGGAGTTGGCGACCGAGACGCGCGAGTGGCCGTCGACCGAACGGCCGCGCCGAGCCGCGGTGTCGTCGTTCGGGATCAGCGGGACCAATGCCCACGTGATCCTCGAACAGGGCGAGCCGCAGGCGGGCTCGGGGCCGGTGGGCGAGTCGGCACGCGCATCGGAGGGTGCGCAGGCCGCGAGGAGCGGGCGGGCACCGGAGCCCGGGTGCGATGCGGCGGAACCTGTGTGCGATGTGACGGACTCCGTGTGCGCTGCGCCGGGGGGCTCCCGTGCGCGCGTGCTCCCGTGGGTGCTCTCCGCGAGCAGCGAGGACGCGCTGGCGGCGCAGGCCGACGCGCTGCTGTCCTTCCTGGACGCCGATCCCGACGCGGACCCGGCGGATGCCGGCTTCTCCCTGGCCACCGCCCGCTCCGGCCTGCCGCACCGCGCCGCCGTGATCACAGCCGACCCGGCCGCGCGCCGTCTGGGCCTGAGCGCACTCGCCACCGGCGCGGACACCCCAACCCTCGTGCGCGGCAGCGCGCGGGCGTCGGGCGGCGTGGTCTTCGTCTTCCCCGGCCAAGGCTCCCAATGGGTCGGCATGGCCACCGAACTTCACGACGACGCACCCGTGTTCGCCCGTTCGATGCGGGCCTGCTCGGAGGCGCTCGCGCCCCATGTGGACTGGAACCTGTTCGACGTGTTGCGCGACCCCGCCGCGCTGGAGCGGGTGGACGTGGTCCAGCCCGTTTTGTTCGCGGTGATGGTGTCGCTGGCCGCGCTCTGGCGTTCCTACGGGATCGAACCGGCCGCCGTGGTGGGCCATTCGCAGGGCGAGATCGCCGCCGCATGCGTTGCCGGTGCGCTGGACTTGGCGGACGCGGCCAGGGTCGTCGCGCTGCGCAGCAGGGCCATCCTGGCGCTGTCCGGCGCGGGCGGCATGGTCTCGGTCGCGCTGTCCGAGGACGAGGTGGCCGTACGTCTGCGCCGCCACGCCGGTCGGCTCTCGACGGCGGTGGTCAACGGCCCGGGGGCGGTCGTGGTCTCCGGCGACGTGGACGTGCTGGAGCAGCTGATCGCCGAGTGCGAGGCCGCCGAGGTGCGGGTCAAACGACTTCCGGTGGACTACGCGTCCCATTCGGCGCAAGTAGCCGCAATAGCTGATGAACTGGCCAAGGTGCTGGCGGATACCGCTCCGCACCCGTCCGTGATCCCCTTCTACTCGACGGTGACCGCCGGCCCGCTGGACACCACCGCCCTCGACGCCGGCTACTGGTACCGCAACCTCCGCGAACAGGTCCGCTTCGCCGAGACCGTCGACGTGCTGGCCGAACGCGGGCACTCGTTGTTCGTCGAGGTCAGCCCGCACCCGGTACTCACGTCGGCGATCGGGGACGTGGCGGAACACGCGGTGGCCGTAGGCTCGTTGCGCCGCGACGAGGGCGGCATCGCGCGTTTCCTGTCCTCGCTGGCCGAGGCGTACGTACGCGGAGCGGCCCCCGACTGGCGGGCCGTCTTCCCCGACGCGCGGCGGATCGACGTGCCCACCACGGTGTTCCGCCGGCGCCGCTTCTGGCTCGAACCGACGCCCGAGGGCGGCGCGGCGGACGTCGCGGCGGCCGGACTGGTCTCCGCAGGGCACCCGTTCCTTGGCGCCGTGATCGAACTGCCGGACTCCGGAGGTGTCCTGCTCACGGGCCGGCTCTCCCGCCGGACCCACCCCTGGCTGGCCGACCACGGTCTCGGCGACACGGCCCTGCTGCCCGGCACCGCGTTCGTCGAACTGGCGATCCGCGCCGGCGACGAGGTCGGGTGCGACCGCTTGGCCGAACTCACCTGCGAGGTCCCGCTGGTGCTGCCGGCGCACGGCGGGGTGGACCTCCGGGTCACGGTGTCCGAGCCGGACGGGTCCGGACGCCGACCGTTGGCCGTCCACGCGCGCCCGGGCGACGGTTCCGGCGACTGGACCCGGCACGCGAGCGGGCTGCTCGACCACGGCCCGGCCGAGGAGTTCGACCTCACCGCCTGGCCGCCGCCCGGCGCGGTCGCGGTCGACTGGGACGGCGACTACGCGCGTTGGACGGAGCTGGGCTACCACTACGGCCCGGCGTTTCAGGGCCTGCGCGCCTGGTGGCGACGCGGCACGGAGATCTTCGCCGAGGTCGCGCTGCCGCCGGGAATCGAGGCGGACGCGGGCCGGTTCGGGCTGCACCCGGCCCTGCTGGACGCCGCGCTGCACGCCGTGGTCGGCGACGCCCCCGACACCCGCCTGCCGTTCTCCTGGCAGGGCTTGTCGCTGCGGGCCGGCGGCGCGACCGGCCTGCGGGTGTGGATCACACCCGACGGCGAGGACACGGTCACACTGCGGCTCGCCGACGGCACCGGAGCGCCGGTGGCGTCGGTGGAATCGCTGGCCCTGCGGCCGATCCCGGCCGGCACGCCGATCACCGGGCCGGCCGACGCGCTGTTCCGCGTGGACTGGATCGAGGCCCGCCTGCCGGAGGCCGCCCCCGAGAGCGGCCCGTGGGCGCTGATCGGCGCAGACGACCTCGGGCTCGGCGGGCCCACCCACCCCGACCTCGACACGCTCGCCGCCGCCGGGCCCATCCCGGACCTGGTGCTCGCCCCGCTGACCGGCGAGCCCACCGCCGCCGGCGCGCATGCCGTGGCCGGCCGCGCGCTGCGCCTGATCCAGGACTGGCTCGCCGACGAACGTTGTGCCGCGTCGAGGCTGGTCCTGCTCACCCGCGACGCGATGGTCGTGGAGTCCGCCGAGGCGGCCGCAGCGGGGATGGCGGGCGCCGGCGTGTGGGGCCTGGTGCGCTCGGCCCAACGCGAACACCCGGACCGCTTCGTCGTCGTCGACCTGGACGGCCACGAAGCCTCGACCACCGCGCTGCCCCTGGCCCTGGCCGGCGCGGAGCCGCAACTGGCCCTGCGCAAGGGGCGTTCGTTGATCCCCCGGCTGGCCCGGGTCACCGGGACATCCGCGCCGCGCCCCGACCTCGCGGCGGGCACCGTACTGATCACCGGCGGCACCGGCACGCTCGGCGCCCTGTTCGCCCGCCACCTGGTCGCCCACTACGGCGTGACCCGCCTCCTGCTGGCGGGCCGACGCGGGCCGAACACCCCCGGCACCGCCGAACTCGTCGCCGAACTGGCCGAGTCGGGCGCCACCGCGACCGCGGTCGGCTGCGACGTCGCCGACCGGGACGCGCTGGCCGCGCTGCTGGCGTCGATCCCCGCCGAACACCCGCTGACCGGCGTCGTGCACGCCGCCGGCCTGCTCGACGACAGCGTGATCGAGGCCATGCGCCCCGAGCAACTGGCCCGCGTACTGCGACCGAAGGTCGATGCGGCGCTGAACCTGCACGAACTGACCCGTGAACTCGACCTGTCCATGTTCGTGCTGTTCTCTTCGGTCGCCGGCACCCTCGGACTGCCCGGACAGGCCAACTACGCCGCCGCCAACACCTTCCTGGACACCCTCGCCCAACACCGCGCCGCCCACGGCGTGCCCGCCCTCTCGCTCGCCTGGGGACTGTGGGCGCAACCCGGCGGGATGACCGGCCGCCTCGCCGACACCGACCTGAGCCGGCTGCGCCGCGCCGGCGTGGCCCCGCTGACCTCGGCCGACGGCCTGGCCCTGTTCGACGCCGCGATCTCCTCCGGCGCCGCCCTGCTCGTCCCGGCCCGGATCGACCAGGCCGCGATCCACGCACAGGGCCCGGTACCGGCGCTGCTGCGCGGCGTGATCCGCGAACGGGTCCGGCGCGCGGAGGCGGCCGTCGGCACGACCGCCGACGTCGCCTCCCTGGCCGACCGCCTGGCGGGAATGCCCGACGCGGACCGCGCCGAGGCGCTGCTCGACCTGGTCCGCGAACACACCGCCACCGTGCTGGCCCACGGCACCCCGGGCACGATCGCCCCCGGTCGCACCTTCAAGGAACTCGGATTCGACTCGCTGACGGCGGTGGACCTGCGCAACCGACTCGGCGCGGTCACCGGACTGCGTCTGCGCGCCACGCTGGTCTTCGACTACCCGACCCCGTCGGCCCTCGCCGGCCACCTCGGCACGGCACTCGCCCCGGCGAAGCCGGCCGCGCGACCCGGGCGACCCGGGCGACCCGGGCAACCCGAGCAACCCACCCTGCCCGTGCCCGAGTTGAGCGGGTTGGAGCTCGACGAACTGTTCGACCTCATCGACGGCGAACTCGGCCTGTCCTGAGAACTCGGCCCGCCCCGAACGGAGCGCTTGTGAGCAACGAAGAGAAATTGGTGGAATACCTCAAGCGGGTCACGGCCGAGTTGCAGCAGACCAAACAGCGGCTGCGCGACGCCGAACAGGCGACCCGCGAACCGATCGCCGTGGTCGGCATGGCCTGCCGATTCCCCGGCGACATCGGCTCCCCCGAGGACCTGTGGCGACTGCTCGACGCCGGCGGCGACGCGATCGGCGAATTTCCCGCCGACCGGGGCTGGGACCTCGACACGCTCTACGACCCGAACCCCGACACCCCCGGCCGCACCTACACGCGCCGCGGCGGATTCCTGCGCGGCGCCACCGAGTTCGACCCCGAGTTCTTCGGCATCTCGCCCCGCGAGGCGACGGCCATGGACCCACAGCAGCGCCTGCTCCTGGAAACCTCCTGGGAGGCGCTGGAGCGCGCCGGGATCCGCCCCGCCTCACTGCGCGGCGCCGGAGTGGGGGTGTTCGCCGGGGCGATGGCCCCGGACTACGGCCCCCGGCTGCACCAAGCGGTCGGCGGCGCGGAGGCACACCTGCTCACCGGCACCGCCAACAGCGCCGCGTCCGGCCGGATCTCCTACACCCTCGGATTCGAGGGCCCCGCCGTCACCGTCGACACCGCGTGCTCGTCGTCACTGGTCGCCCTGCACCTGGCGATGCGCTCCCTGCGCCGGGGCGAGTGCACCATGGCCCTGGCCGGCGGCGCCACCGTGATGTCCACGCCGGGCATGCTCGTCGCGTTCAGCCGACACCGCGGACTGGCCGCCGACGGGCGCTGCAAGTCCTTCGCCGACTCGGCCGACGGCACGGGCTGGGCCGAGGGCGTCGGGATGCTCCTGGTGGAACGCCTCTCCGACGCCCGGCGGCTCGGGCACCCGGTGTTGGCCGTGCTCCGCGGCAGCGCGGTCAACCAGGACGGCGCCTCCAACGGACTGACCGCCCCGAACGGCCCGGCCCAGCAGCGGGTGATCCGCCAGGCGCTCGACGACGCCGACCTGTCGCCGTCCGACGTGGACGCGGTCGAGGCACACGGCACCGGTACCGGCCTCGGCGACCCGATCGAGGCCCAGGCCGTCCTGGACACCTACGGCCTCGACCGCGACCGTCCGCTGTGGCTGGGCTCGTTGAAGTCCAACATCGGCCACACCCAGGCCGCCGCCGGGATCGGCGGCGTGATCAAGATGGTGCTCGCGCTGCGCCACGGCGTGCTCCCGAGGACGCTGCACGTGGACACCCCGTCCTCGCATGTGGACTGGTCGACGGGCACGGTACGGCTGCTGACGGAGCGTCGGGAATGGCCGGTGACGGGCACGCCGAGACGGGCCGCGGTGTCCTCGTTCGGGATCAGCGGCACCAACGCACACCTGATCCTGGAGCAGGCCCCGGAGCCCGAACCGGCCGCGCCGCCGACCCGCACCGAGTTGCCGCTCGTCCCGCTGATCCTCTCCGGCCCCACCCCCGACGCGCCCGCCCGCCAGGCCGCGCGACTGCTGTCCACGGCCGACGACATCGACCCGCTCGACGCCGGTTTCTCGCTGGCCACCACCCGGACGGCGTTCGAGTATCGGGCCGCGTTCGTGGCCGGGGATCGCGACGAAATGCGCTCCGGTCTGCGGGAGATCGCCGCCGGCGGATCCGGTCCCGGCGTCCTGCGCGGCGTCGCCCACCCCGGCCGCACCGCGTTCGTCTTCGCCGGCCAGGGCACCCAACGCCTCGGCATGGGCCGCGAGTTGTACGCCGCCTTCCCGGCCTTCGCGACGGCCCTGGACGAGGTGTGTACCGGCTTCGACGGCCTGCTCGACCGCCCGCTGCGCGACCTCCTCCTCGAACAACCGCAGAACGCGGCGGAGTTGCTGGACCGCACCGGCTGGGCGCAACCCGCGCTGTTCGCGATCGAGGTCGCGCTGACCCGGCTGCTCGGCTCGTGGGGCGTGCGTCCGGAGGTCCTGGCCGGACACTCCATCGGCGAACTGTCCGCGGCCTTCGTCGCGGGCCTGTGGACGCTGGAGGACGCCTGCCGCGTCGTGGCGGCTCGCGGACTGCTGATGGAACGGCTGCCCGAGGGCGGCGCGATGGTGTCCATCCAGGCCACAGAGGACGAGGTCGCGGCGGCCTCGGCGGACGGCCCGGCCGGCATCGCCGCCGTGAACGGACCCGAGTCGGTGGTCGTCTCCGGCGAGTGGGACGCCGTACTGCGCCTCGCCGAACACTTCGCCTCCCTGGGCCGCCGCACCAGGCGCCTGCGGGTCAGCCACGCCTTCCACTCGCCCCTGATGGACCCGATGTTGGCGTCCTACCGGAAGGTTCTCACCGAAGTCGGCTACCACGAACCCGTGTTGCCGATCGTGTCGACCGTCACCGGCGACCCGTTGACGGCGGAGACGGTCTGCGCGCCCGAGTACTGGGTGCGCCAGGTCCGCGAGCCGGTGCGATTCGCCGCAGCGATCCGCCGGTTGCAGCACGACGGCGTCACCCGTTTCGTCGGCATCGGCCCGGACGCCGCGGTGAGCACGATGGCCGAGGGCTGCCTCACCACGTCCCCCGAACGGGACGCGGCTGCCTTCGCGGTGCCGGTGCTGCGCGCCGACCGTCCGGAACCGCACACCGTGCTGACCGCGCTGGCCACGGCACACGTGCACGGCGTGGAGGTGGACTGGCACCGGGTGTTCGCCGGCACCGGCGCGACCACCGTGGCCCTGCCGACCTACGCCTTCCGGCACGACCGCTACTGGATGGACGCCCCCGCGTCGCCGGGCGACCTGCGGGCGGTCGGCCTGGCCGCCGGCGAACACCCGTTGCTAGGCGCGGTATTGGCCCGTCCCGAGGCCGGCGGTGCGGTGTTGACCGGCTGGCTGTCCCTGGCAACCCACCCCTGGCTGGCCGACCACGCGGTCCTCGGCCGGGTGATCGTACCCGGTGCGGCGTTCGTGGAGATGGCGCTGCGCGCCGCCCGCGAGGTGGACTGCGACCTGCTCGACGAACTGACCCTGCACACCCCGCTGGTCCTGGGTGAGCGGGGCGGGGCCCGGGTCCAGGTCGTGGTCGAGGACGCCGACGAGTCGGGCCGGCGTGCGGTGTCGGTGTACGCCCGGCACGAGGACGACGGCGAGTGGGTCCGGCACGCCGCCGGTTCGCTGGTCGAGCGGGCCGAACCGGCGGTGTTCGAGGCCGCCGAGTGGCCGCCGGAGGGGGCGGAGGAGGTCGCGATCGGCGACGTGTACGCGGACCTCGCCGCACGCGGCTACGACTACGGCCCGGCATTCCGGGGGCTCGCGGCGGTGTGGCGGCGCGAGGACGAGGTGTTCGCCGAGATCGCCCCGCCGCCGGAGTCGATGGTGGACGCGGAGCGATTCGGCCTGCATCCGGCGCTGCTCGACGCGGCGCTGCACGCGGTCTGGTACGGATCGTTCCTGGCCGGCATGGACGGCGCCGTGCTCCCGTTCGCCTGGTCCGGCGTGTCCCTGTCGGCGGTCGGCGCGTCCGCGCTGCGGCTGCGGATGTCGCCGGCCGGCCCGGATACGGTCTCGATCGTGCTCGCCGACCCGACCGGCGCGCCGGTGGCGTCGGTCGAGGGCCTGCGCTTTCGGCGGATGCCGGCCGGCGGCCGGGGCACGCCCGCGGAGTCGATGTTCCGGGTGGACTGGTCGCCGACGCAGCCGATGCCGTCGACGCTGCCCGCCGCCCGGTGGACGCTCGTCTCCGCCCTTGCGGAGGTGCCCGCCGACCCGGGCGTGGTGTTCCTGCGCTGTCCGGTCGGATCGGACGCCCGGGAGGTCACCGGCGCGGTGCTCGCGGTCATGCAGGAGTGGCTGGCCGACGAACGGTACGCCTCCGGGACGCTCGTCCCGGTGACCCGGGCAGCGGTGGGCACCGACGCGAAGGATCCGGTCGACGGGCTCGCCCAGGCGGGCGTATGGGGTCTCGTAAGGTCCGCGCAGACCGAGAACCCGGGCCGATTCGGCCTGGTCGACGTCGACACCGACGCGGACACGGACACGGACTCCGAGTCGCCGCCGTGGCACACCCTCGCCGCGCTGATCCCGCAGGAGCCACAACTGGCCGTGCGGTCCGGCCGGGTACTGGTACCCAGGCTCGTCCGCGCGGAGGTCGGCTCCGGCACCGCGCCCGCAACGGCGTTCGGGTCCGGGACGGTGCTCGTCACCGGCGGGACCGGCACGCTCGGCGTGGTCGTCGCCCGCCACCTGGTCGCCACGCACGGGGTGCGGCGGTTGGTGCTGGTCAGCCGTGCCAGCGCGGACTCCCCGAGGGGCGCGGAACTCGCGGCCGAACTGACCGCGGCGGGCGCCGAGGTCGTGTTGGCCGCCTGCGACACGACCGACCGTGCCGCGCTGTCCCGGGTCCTGGCCGACATCCCGGCCGAGGCCCCGCTGACCGCGGTCGTGCACGCGGCCGGCGTCCTGGACGACGGGGTCCTCACCGAACTGACCCCGCAGCGGCTCGACGCGGCACTGAACCCCAAGATCGTCGCCGCCCGGAACCTGCACGAGGCGACCCGCGACCTCGACCTGTCCGCGTTCGTGCTGTTCTCCTCGATGTCCGGCCTGATCGGCCCGGCCGGCCAGGCGAACTACGCGGCGGGCAACACCTACCTGGACGCCCTCGCGCACCACCGGCGGGCCCGAGGGCTGCCCGCTGTGTCCCTGGCCTGGGGCATGTGGGCCGAGCGCAGCACGATGACCGAGCGGCTGACCGACGTCGACCTGGCCCGGTTGGCCCGGCTCGGGGTGACCCTGTCCTCCTCGGCGGAGGGCGTCGCGCTGCTGGACGCCGCGCTGGGGATGGACGAGCCGACGCTGGTCCCGGTCGCCCTCGACCTGGCCCAGGTACGCGCCCAGGCTGACGTACCGCCGCTGCTGCGCCGCCTGGCCGGACGCGAGGTCGCGGCCCGAACGCCGCGACGGGCACCGGCCGGCTCGGGCCCCGTTCCGGTGTCGGACCGCCTGGCCGGCCTGCCGGAGGACGGCCGCTACGAGGTACTGCTCGACCTGGTGTGCACCCGGATGGCCGAGGTGTTGCAGTACCCGGCGGGCCGCGTGGTCGACCCCGACCGGGCCTTCTCCGACCTCGGCGTCGACTCGGTGTCCGCCGTCGAGTTCCGCAACCGGCTCGGCGCCGAGACGGGCCTGCGGCTGGCCCAGACGCTGGTGTTCGACCACCCCACGGCCGCCGCGGTGGCCCGTGAACTGGTCCGTACGCTCGCGGTTCGCGGCCAGGCGCCGGCGGGGTCGGTACTGGTCGAGCTGGACCGGGTCGAATCGGCGCTCACCATGGACTCGGCGACCGGTCCGGACGGCGACGAGATCGCCGATCGTATCGAGGGCCTGCTGCTGAAGCTGCGCACGTTCCGCGACTCGGTCGACCGCCCCGACGCCAAGCTGGACGTCACCGCCGCGACGGACGAGGAACTCTTCCAGTTCCTCGACGGCCGGTAGCACCGAACGACCAAGGGTCCGCCGGGGCTTCGATGCCCCGGCGGACCCTTTGCCGTGTGCCGTGTGCCGTGTGCCGTGTTCCGTGTTCCGTGTGCCAGCGGCCCGACCCGCCCTACCCGACCCGCGCGGGCGTCGGGAAGTACCCGACCCGGGCGAAGAACTCCGCGTATCTGCCGAACAGTTCCGCGTCGATCTCCGGGCAGGAGATGCCGGTACCGGCCAACGCGGCCTCCGTCGCGTGCACATCCATCCGCATGTACAGCGCCTCGCCCGCCGTCATGTAGCTCCGGAAGATGTCGATCGTCGGGAACAGCGCGTTGTCCCGATCGGCACGCACACCGGCGACGAAATCGTCCCAGGACACCTCGTCCAGGACATGGCCGGAAGCCCGCAACTGCACCACCATGTCGGCGAATCCGATCGCCACGGGATTGAACAGGTGGAACGTGCGCCCGGTCGTCGTGCGGGACAGTGCCAGCACGGCCGCGGCGACGTAGTCCACCGGCACCATCGGGAACAGTGCGTTCGCCCCCACCGGCACCGCCCGGGCCTGGAGGCTTCCCTTCAGGCTCAGCCAGACGAAGTCGCGGGTCTGGCAGGCGCCGTTGGTCTGCGCACCCGAGACGACGTCGGCGCGGTAGATCGACACGGGCAGGCCGCGTTCCCGGGCCAGTGCGATCACCTTCTCGGCGACGTACTTGCTCTGCCGGTACCCGTTGGTCAACTCCTCCGGCGGCCCGGTGGGATCCTGCGGGGTCAGCCCGGCGCCGCCGGGTGCCGGGCGGGCGAAGACGCCCGTGCTGGACACGTAGTGCAGCGGAACCGTGCGGTACAGCGCGGCGAGCCGCAGTGCCTCCTCCGTACCGGTCACGTTGGCCGCCTTCAACGACGTGTACGGGTGCAGCCAGTTCACCGTCGCGCCCGCGTGGTACACCACGTCGACCTCACGGGCCAGGTGCTCGTACCGCTCGGCAGCCAGCCCGAAGCGCGGCTCGGCGAGGTCGCCGGTGACCACCGACAGCCGGCCCCGATCGATGTCGTCCCAGATGCCGTACCAGCTCAGATTCGCCCGCAGCCGCTCCAGCGCGGTCGCCTCGTCGGCACCCCGGACCAGGCAGTGCACGACGGCCCGGGTCTCGCGCATCAGGTCCCGGAGCAGGAAGGCGCCGACGAATCCGGTCGCTCCGGTGAGGAACACCCGCCCCGGATCGGCGACCACGTCGACGACCTCGGCGGCCGGGACCACATCCTCGGCCAGCCGCACCTCGGCCGCGAAGTCCACGGTGGAGCGCGCCGGAGAGTCGGCTCGACTGGAGAGTTCGGCGAGAAGGCAATCGATCAGCGCCGCCGGGGTGTTGTGGTCGAACAGCAGGGTCGGCGGCAGGCGCAGCCCCGTCTCGCCCTCCAGCCGGTTGCGCAACTCGACCGCGGTCAGCGAGTCGAAGCCCAACTCGGTGAAGACGACGCCGGGGGTGATGTGGTCGGTGCCGCGGCGGCCCAGGATCGCGGCCACGGCCACGCGCACCAGGTCGAGCAGGAGTTCGCGCCGACCGGCGTCGTCGAGCGGGGCCAGGCGCTCCGCGAGGTGCCCGGTGTCTTGAGTCGTCGCGGCGATCATCCGCCGGGCCGACGTGCGCACCAGGCCACGCAACACGGGCATGACCGGGCCGGGTTGCCGCTCGGTCCGGGCGATGTCGAGATGCATCGGCACCGTCGTCGGGTGCACGGCCACCAGCGCCGCGTCGAACAGGTCGGGGCCCTCGGCCGGTTCGATCGGCCGCAGGCCGGCCTGCGTCGCGCGACCGCGGTCCACCTCGGACAATCGGGACGCCATGCCGTGCTCCTGCGCCCATGCCGCCCAGGCGAGCGAGTGGGCCGGCAGCCCGTTGGCCCGACGGTGTTGCGCGAGCGCGTCCAGGAACTGGTTGGCGGCCGAGTAGTTCGCCTGCCCCGGCGACCCGACCACACCGGCGACGGAGGAGAACAGCACGAACATGGCCAGGTCGTCGTCGAGGGTCGCCTCGTGCAGATGCAGCGCGGCGTCGACCTTGGGCCGCAGTACGGAGGCGACACGTTCGCGCGTGAGCGCGGTGACGATGCCGTCGTCGATGACACCGGCGGTGTGCACGATCCCCGTCAGCGCGTGCTCCGAGGGGATCGCGGCGAGCAGCCGGTTCACGGCGTCGCGGTCGGTGATGTCGGCCGCGACGACGGTGACCCGGGCGCCGAGCGCGGCGAGTTCGTCTCGCAACTCCCGGGCCCCGGGCGCGTCCGGCCCGCGTCGACTGGTCAGGACCAGGTTCCGCACGCCGTACGCGGTGACCAGGTGGCGGGCGAACAGCGCGCCCAGCGCGCCCGTTCCGCCGGTGACCAGGACCGTGCCGTCGGGCTTCAACTCCGGCCCGGCCACGGCCTCCGGGCACACCCTGGCCAACCGGGGAGTACTCGCGTGCCCGCCACGGATGGCCACCTGCTCGTGCCCGGACACGATGGCCGCGCCGAGCCGTGCGGCGCTGGCCGGGCTGTCGTCGACGTCGATCAGCGTGATCCGCCCCGGGTTCTCGACCTGGGCCGACCTGACCAGACCCCAGACCGGGGCCGAGCCGAGTTCGACGTCCGCGTACTCGTGCGTGGCGACCGCGTTGCGTGTCACCACCACGAGGCGGGAGGTGCCGAACGCCAGCCCCTCCTGGACCAGTTCCAGCGCGCGCCCAGTGGCCCGGTGCGCCGCGTCCGCCAGATCCGCCCCGGCCGGTTCGTCGATCATCGCGACGAGGACGTCCCCGGCGGCCTCCGCGACCTGCCCGACACGTCGCGCGTGCCCGACAGGCGGCGAATCCCCGAGCACGGCCCAGCCGGTCGGGTCGAGGTCGTCCGGGTCGGGGAGGGTGATCGGCGACCACGCCGTGTGGAAGAGGGAGTTCGCCATCACCCGGTCGTGCCGGCGGGTGACGGGAGCCCGCCGACGCCGCAACGCACGCACCTCGGCGACCGGTTCACCCGCCTCGTCGGCCAACCACACCCGGAACCCGTCCCGCTCCCCGGGCCTGATCCGAACCCTGAGCGCACGCGAACCGGCGGCGTACAGGTCGAACCCGCGCCACGACAGCTCGGCGACGTCCTGCCCCACCGCGAGCAACGCGTGCAGCGCGGCGTCGAGCAGTGCCGGATGGATCCCGAACGTGTCCGGGTCCGTGTCGTCGGGAAGCCGCACCTCGGCGAACAGATCCGCCCCCTGCCGCCACAGCGCCCGCAGCCCCCGGAACACCGGCCCGTACGAGCGACCCTTGCCGTCCAGCCGCGCGTAGAGGTCGTCCAGCTCGACCGGGACCGCGTCCTCCGGGGGCCAGGCGGCCAGCGAGATCAGCGGCGCCGGCGCCGGCTCGGTGAGCAGCCCGCCGGCGTGCACCACCCATGCCGCGCCCGGCTCGTCCCGATCCGGCCGAGAGCCGATCGTGACCGGTCGACAACCGTCCTCGTCGGGCGCCCCCAGGGTCACCTGCACCTGCACTCCGCCGCTGTCCGGGACGACCAGCGGAGCACGCGTCGTCAGATCCGCGACGCCGGAGCAGCCGACCTCGTCGCCGGCCCGGACCGCCAACTCCACCAGAGCCGCCGGAGGCAGCGTCACGGTGTCGTCGACGCGATGGTCGGCGAGCCAGGGATGGGTGTGCAGGGAGAGCCGACCGGTGAGCACGAGCCCGGCGCCGCCCGCGAGTTCGATGGCGGTCGTCAGCAGCGGGTGCTCCGGCGTGATCAGCCCGAGACCGGTGGTCCGGCGTCCGCCGGGGGAGGTGCCGTCCAGCCAGTACGACCGGTGCTCGAAGGGGTAGGTCGGCAGATCGACGAGCGAGGCGTTCGTGTCGGCGAACAGGCGTCGCCAATCGACGGTGTGCCCGTGGGTGTGCAGGCGCGCGAGCGCGGTGAGAGCCGTACGGGCCTGGGCGCGGTCGCGGTGCTGGAGGGCGACGAACAACCCGTCCGGCGCGGTATCCGGGCCCAGCGCCGTGAGCACTCCGTCGGGGCCGATCTCCAGGAACCGCGTGGCGCCCTGCTCCCGCAGGCGGGCGATGTGCTCCGCGAAGCGCACCGGCTCGCGGACGTGGTCGACCCAGTACCGCGCCGAGCGCACCTCGGCCGAGTCGGCCGCCATGGGAATGCCGGGCTCGCCGAGTTCGACCGAATCCAGAACACCGGCGAACTCGTCGAGGATCGGATCCATCGCCGGCGAGTGGAAGGCGTGGCTGACGGTGAGCCGGTTCGTCTTGTGGCCGCGCTCGCGCAGGGCGTCCGCGACCGCGAGGACCACGTCCTCGGCGCCGGAGATCACCACCGACGTCGGCCCGTTGACCGCCGCGACCCCGGCCCGGTCCTCATGCCCGCGCAGCAGTTCGCGTACCTCGGCCTCGGTGGCCCGCACCGCGACCATCGCCCCGCCGGCCGGCAACGCCTGCATCAACCGCCCGCGAGCGGCGACGACCCGGCACGCGTCGGCCAGGCTCAGCACACCCGCGACATGCGCGGCGGCCAACTCCCCGATCGAGTGCCCGGTCACGAAGTCGGGCCGTACGCCCCACGATTCCAGCAGCCGGAACATCGCCACCTCGACCGCGAACAACGCCGGCTGGGTCCACCCGGTCTGATCCAGCCCCTCGCCGTCCCCGAAGACGACGTCCTTCACCATCCCGGGCAACACGGCATCGAAGTGACCACAGACCTCGTCGAACGCCGCCGCGAACACCGGGAAGGCGTCGTACAACTCCCGGCCCATGCCGCCACGTTGTGCCCCCTGACCGGTGAACAGGAACGCCAGACGCCCCTCGCCCACCGGCCCGGACACCACCCCCGCCGCCGACTCACCGGCCGCCAACGCCCGCAACCCCGAGACGAGTTCGTCCCGATCCCCGGCCACCACGACCGCACGGTGCTCGAACATCGACCGCGACACCGCCGCCGACAAGCCCACATCCGGCAACGACGCACCGTCGACGCCGTCCACCACGGACACCAACCGCTCCGCCTGCGCCCGCAACGCCCCGGCGGACCGCGCCGACAACACCACCGGAACCACCGGCAACACCGACCCGGCGGCCGGCTCCACCGGCTCCGGATCGTCGACCGGCGCCTGCTCGACCACAAGATGCGCGTTCGTCCCGCTCACCCCGAACGACGACACCGCCGCCCGCCTCGGCCGTCCGGTCGAAGGCCACGCGCGCTGCTCCGTGACCAGCTCGATCGCCCCGGACGACCAGTCCACCGCGGGTGTCGGCGCGTCCACGTGCAGCGTCTTGGGCACCACGCCGTGGCGCATGGCCATGACCATCTTGATCACCCCGGCCACCCCCGCCGCGGCCTGCGTGTGTCCGATGTTCGACTTCAACGAGCCCAACAACAGCGGCTCGCCAGCCGGCCGCGACTGCCCGTACGTCGCCAACAGCGCCTGCGCCTCGATCGGATCGCCGAGCATCGTGCCCGTGCCGTGCGCATCGATGACGTCGACCTCGGCAGGGGAGAGGCCGGCGTTCGCCAGTGCGCGACGGATCACCCGCTGCTGCGCCGGACCGCTCGGCGCGGTCAGGCCGTTGGACGCGCCGTCGGAGTTCACCGCGCTGCCCCGGATCACCGCGAGCACCGGATGGCCGAGCCGCCGCGCGTCGGACAGCCGGGCGAGCACCAGCATCCCGACACCCTCGGAGAACCCGGTGCCGTCCGCCGCTGCCGCGAACGCCTTGCAGCGGCCGTCGGGCGCGAGTCCGCGCTGCCGGGAGAACTCGACGAAGCCGTCCGGCACCGGGATCACCATCGCGCCGCCCGTGAGTGCCAGCGAGCACTCGCCGTTGCGCAGCGCGGTGACGGCGTGGTGAATGGACACCAGGGACGACGAGCAGGCCGTGTCCATGCTGACCGTCGGCCCCTCCAGGCCCAGGACGTAGGAGAGCCGACCGGACGCGACGCTGGTCAGCATTCCCGTCATCGCGTAGCCCTCGACGCCGGTCGCCGACGCGCTGACCGTCGAGGCGTAGCCGGTGTACATCACACCGACGAACACCCCGGTGTCGCTGCCGCGCAGGGATCGCGGGTCCATCCGGGCCCGTTCGATGGCCTCCCAGGTGGTCTCCAGGAGCAGTCGCTGCTGGGGGTCCATCGCCAGTGCCTCGCGCGGCGAGATGCCGAAGAAGGCCGCGTCGAATCCCTTCACGTCGTCGAGGAATCCGCCTTCCCGCGCGTAGAACTTGCCCATGGCGTCGGGGTCCGGGTCGTATCCGCCCTCGACGTCCCAGTCGCGGTCGGTGGGAAAACCCGAGATCGCATCGACGCCGTCGGCGGCCAGGCGCCACAACTCCTCGGGCGTGGACACGTTCCCGGGGTAACGGCAGCCCATGCCCACGATCGCGATGGGTTCCGTTCGGCTCGACTCCAACTCCTCGACCCGGCTTCGGGCCTTGTGCAGGTCGGTGGTGACCCACTTGAGATAGTCCAGCAGCTTCTCGTCCTTGTTCATGTCCCGACCGCCGTCCGTCTCCCGACCGCCGTTCATCCCGCGCCCACCACCGCTCATGAGGACACCGCCCGAATCGAGTGCTCCAGTCCCGCCGCAGGGCCCTGTTTGGCCAGTACGGACGAGCCGAGCCGCTCCGCCAGGTACAGCGCGAAGTGCAGGCGCAGGTGGTCCTCGCGCAACGACCGCCCGAGCAACTGCTCCGCCTTCTTGACCCGATACACCACGGTGTTCTTCGCGATGTGCAGGTGCTTGGCCGTGGTCGCCACACCCCGCTCGTTGTCCAGCAGGCACCGCACGGTCTCGCGCAACGCGGCCATGGTGCGGTTGTCGGCGGCGAGCGGTCCGAGTTCGCGGCGTACGAAGTCGGCGGCGGCATCGGCGTCGTTGCCGAGCAGGATGACCAGTTCCAGGTCGCCGTAGTCGCACAACCTCGACGGGCCGGGCTCGGTGATGCGGCCGACCCGCTCGGCGGTGATCGCCTGCTGGTGCGAGCGCCGGAAGCCCGCGATGCCGTCGCCGGGCAGACCCGAGGCGACATGCACGTGTGCGGGCAGGTCCATCGGCTTGGCGGAGCGCCGCAGTTCGCCCGGATGGTCGGTGGCGCGCCCACCCCATGCCCACAGGCGTCCCGGGCCCGCCGGAAGCAGCAACATCGAGGAGCAGCCCACCTGGTCGAGCAGGCGCAGCGCGGTCGTCTCCAGGTCGCGTCTGCTGTCCGGGGTGATCTCGTCCTGCCACAGGATCAGCGCGACGTGATGCAGGGTCAGGTCGTAGCGCAGCTGGTGCAGCGCTTTGCGGGTGTCGATCGGCTTGCCCTTGAGGATCGCCGAGACCAACTCGAAGCGCTCGCCCACGGATCCGGCGAACCAGCGGTTGCGTTCGGTGGCGAACTTCTCGGTCACCGAGGCGGACAGGGTCTCCATGCCCTCGAACAGGTCGGCCGAGATGGAGCGCATCATGGCCGGCTGGTCCTCGGCGGGGATCATCGTCTCGCGGAACTCGAACAACTCGCGGGTGAAGTTCGCGTGCGTGGCCCGGACGTAGCGGAGCAGGAGGTCGACGGTCGTGTTGTCGGCGATCCGTTCCCGGATGGCGTTGGTGAGTTCGGCGGAGAGCAGACCAGTGATGGCCCGCACGCCGCTGAGTCGCAGGACGACCCACAGCGCGATCGCCTCGACCAACCGGGTTTCACCGCACGACTTGCGATCGAAGCGGGCGAACGGTTCCTCGGCCAACTCGGCGAGTAACAGCCGGCTGTTCTCGATGGCCCAACCGGTCGCCCCGGAGCCGACGCGGGCGACGACCTCCTCGATCAGCTGCGGGTTCGTCGCCGGTAAGTGGAGTACGGAATCGTCGACGGGATGAAGTAGGTGGAGCAGGGAATAGGTGGACGTTATCTGTCGTGGCGCGGGAATGGTGGCCTGCGATATCGAATAGCCCGACAACGAGTTGCCTCCGTACCGGAAAGCGGACGCGACTGGGTGTCGGCAGCCTGGCACGGTTTCTCTCGCGGGGGGTAATCATCCGGTAACCGCACGCTCGGAACAAGATTACCGACCGGTGGGCGGGGGCGGTCGACTTGCGCGGTGTGGTGTGATTCGCCGCCCGGGAACGGGCGGAGACGGTAGGCCACCGCCTCCGCCAGACCTCGGATCTCGCGTGCTCGGCGCTTACCGGGCGCCACCCGTCCCGCACTGCGCGGAACCCGGAAAACAACGGTTGTTCGGATCGTATGGAAGACGGCGCGTTCGCTATTTCGTCGCGCCGAGACCGTCCGTACTCAGCGGTGTCGCCACTCGGGAGGAAAATCCGGCGGCCTTGACGGAATTCGCCCGGTGCCGCCCGAAGCGTCGCACCAGCGGCATCTCCACGAAGCGATGGAGGACGAAGGAACATGCGAGCGCCACCAGGAACAGCGGGACGATCAGCAGCGCGCCGGTGGTCGACGAGAAGGTACGGGTGGGCCCGATCCAGTCGGCGGCGGCGCCGATGACGATCCAGTGGACCATGTAGAAGGCGAAGGAGAGTTCGCCCAGCAGGACCATCGTCGGTCTGCGGAACACCGAGGCGGTGCGCCGGCGGTCCGCGACCGCCGCGGAGGCGATCAGCGGCGCGGTCCACACCGTCGCGACCCCGGCGGTGCCCGCCAGATACGGTTCGTACTGCACGATCACGTAGCCGGCGACGGCGATCGCGAACGCCGGCACGAGGCCGATATTCGGCCACCGCCCCGCGGCCACGATCCGGGCCAGCAGGATGCCCAGGGCGAATTCGAGCGCGCGGACGGGCGGGAAGAAGTACACGAACCACACCTGGTCGAACGACACGTCACCGGACACGGCGAAGGCCGCGAGGCGCGGTTGGTCGTCCACCACGAAGGTGGCGACCAGGAACGCCCCCGCGATCAGCGCGAGTACGGTGGCCAGCGCCGGCCACAACCACGCCTCGCGGACGCGGCGCAGGAGGGGATACAGGAGCGGGAACGCGAGGTAGAAGAAGAACTCGCAACACAGCGACCAGGTCACGCCGTTGACCGCCGACACGGACCGGATGTCCGGAATCCACGCCTGCTGCATGCTCAGGGCGGCGAACCAGTCGACCCCGCGGGTCGGCCGATCCGTGTGCAGCACGAGCAGGGCGGCCAGCCCGAAGGTGACCAGGTGCATCGGGCCGATCTTGACGATGCGGCGGCGCCAGAACGACCGGGTCGTGTCGCCCGCGCTCGCGGTCCAGGTCAGCACGAAGCCGCTGAGGATGAAGAAGAAGCCGACGCCGTACGAGCCCGCGAGGGCGAAGGTCTTGCGGAGGTGGTCTCCGGTGTCGCCCGGGACCAACTGAGGGGTGTACCAGAGGACATGCGTGGTGAAGACCAGCAGCGCCGCCACGAAACGCAGTCCCGTCAACGACGGCAGTCGCGAGGGTTCGGGATCCGTGAACTCGTTTGCCCGGCCGGCGGTGTTCGGGCGGGTCTCCCGGGTCACCATGTCGGCGTCGCGGGTCGAAGTCGGATGAGCGGTCGGGGCACAATCGTTTTCCCGAAGTGCGGCGGGCCGGACCGGGAATGGGCGGACGCGGTCGGCGGGCACACCGCCGTCCGCTCGGGTGCGTGCTTCGGAGGGCGCTTCGGACTGCGCTTCGGAGTGCGCTTGGAAGTGTGCTGCGAAGTGTGCTTCGGTGTGTGCGCGAGGGAGTGCGCAGGTGAGTGCACTCTCGACAGAGTGGACGGGTGCACGAGGGAGTGCGCGGATGTGCGCGCGGATGTCTGCGCAGGATTAGTCGCCTGCGATATCGGATTGCCCGACACGGATAGCCTCCGTACTGGAAAGCCGGCGCGGCTGGGGCTCGGCAGCCTTCCACGATTTCACGCGCGTTCGGTAATCCGTCGGTAATCGTGTCCGGGCGGCCCGATTACCGCGCGGTGGGCCGAAGACGCGGCCTCGTGGATATCTTGCGAAGCACGCACAGTCCACCGTTCGGCACCGACGAGGAGTGCTCGTGAGCAAGCCGGCCATTCAAGACGTTCGGATCGGTGCCGCGACCGGCACCGTGCCGTGGGTGTTGTCCGGGCGCAGCGCGGCGGGCCTGCGCGGCCAGGCCGCCCGCCTGCTGTCCAGACTGGAATCCGACGCGGCGCGCGACGTCGCCGCCGATGTCGCCGAAATCGGCCGATCCCTCGTGGCGGCCGGCGCGACCCACGAGCACCGGGCCGTCGTGCTGGGCGGCGACCGGACCGAACTGGTCGCCGGGGTACGGGCGCTCGTCGACGAACAGGCCGCGCCGAACGTGTTCACCGGGCAGGCGACCCGGCAGGCACAGGCGGATTCCCGGCCGGTGTTCGTCTTCCCCGGCCAGGGCACCCAGTGGGTGGGCATGGCGGTGGAACTCCTGGACACCTGCCCCGAGTTCGCCCACGAGATCCGGGCCTGTGCGGAGGCGCTGGCGCCGCACGTGGACTGGTCCCTGGAGGACGTTCTGCGGGGTGCCCCGGACACTCCGCCGTTGGACCGGGTGGACGTCGTGCAACCCGTGCTGTTCTCGATGATGGTGTCGCTGGCCCGCCTGTGGTGCCGCTTCGGCGTGCGACCGGCCGCGACCGTCGGCCACTCCCAGGGCGAGATCGTGGCCGCGCACATCGCCGGAGCGTTGTCCCTGGCGGACGCGGCGCGGATCGTGGCGCTGCGCAGCCGGGCCCTGACCGCGATTCGGGGCCGCGGCGAGATGTTGACCGTACTGGCCCCCAACGACCGCGTGCGGACGATGCTGGCCGACTGGGACGGCGTGTTGGCGGTCGCCGCGGTGAACGGCCCGGCCACCATGACGGTCTCGGGCGACGTGGCGGCGATGAAGGAGTTCGGCGCCGCGCTGTCCGCGGCCCGGATGATGCGCTGGCGAGTACCCGGAGTGGACTTCGCGGCACACTCCCCGCACGTGGAGGATCTGCGCGAGACGCTGCTCGACCTGGCGGCCGGGATCGAACCGGCCCGCAGCGACGTGCCGTTCTACTCGACGGTGACCGGAGGGCCGGTGGAGACCGACGAGTTGACCGCGGAGTACTGGTACCGCAACCTGCGTCAGACGGTGCGCTTCGACGACGCGGTCCGCGCGCTGGTCGCCGACGGCCACCGGCTCTTCGTCGAGTGCAGCGCGCAACCGGTGCTCTCGGTCGGGATCCAGGACACCGCAGAGGAGCTGGGCCGCCCGGCCGTGTTGCTGGCCACGCTCCGCAACGAGGACGGCGGGATGGGCCGGTTCCTGGCCGCACTGGCCGAGGCGTACGTACACGGCGTCACGGTCGACTGGACGGCGGCCTTCGCCTGACGGACGGCGCGGTGCCGCCCGGTCGGGTGGGCTCCGCGCGGGACGGACGAGGTCGCCGTCCGGGAGCCGGCGACCTCGTCACGTTCACCCGGGCGCACGGTTCAGCCGGTACGCCGACCACCCGCGGGACCGGAGGGCGGTGCGGTGCGTGGGGGTTGGTTCTCCGGGGGAGTGGTCCGGCGGTCGAACCCGGGGATCGTCTGCGGGGGCATCGGGGAGTTCGACCCGGCCGCTCTCGTCGGCGGCGTCGTGGTGGCCGTGGACGGGCTCGGCACGCCGGTGCTCGGCGGCGTACTCCCGACGGGTGCGCCGGTGGGCGGCGCGGGCACGGCCGGCGGTACGGTCACGGGGCGCGGGCCGTCCGGCGTCGAGGTCGCCCCCGTCACCATCCAAGCCGCCGCGACCACCACGATCGCCGCCACCGCCGCCACCGCAGGCCGCAACGGAACACGCAGCCGACGCGCCGACGCGGCCGGCAGTGGTACCTCGCGCGCACGGAGCGTCGCGGGTGTCACGGCATCGGCCCGTCGGGCCATCCAGTCGCGCAACTCCGTTTCCAAAGCTGCGTGTTCCGGCGTTCCCGAGCGCAGGGGTTCGCCACGGTCACGGCGTCGGTTCACGTGTCCTCCTCCCTCAGCAGCCGATGCAGCGCGGTCAGCCCGCGACTCGCGGTGGATTTCACGGTGCCGGACGGTATGCCCAACGTGCCGGCGATCTCGCTCTCGCTCAGGTTCTCCCAATAGCGCAACACCAGTACCTCGCGCTGCCGCCGGGTGAGCTGTCCCAATGCCTGCCGTAGTCGCCGATCGCGCTCCGCGCGAAGCGCGTCGTCCTCGGGCGAGGCCGCCGGCGGCAGCACCGGCGGTACCCAGGCCCGGGCGGTACGCCGGCGGCGCAATACCGATCGTGCGCCGTTGACCACACAACGCCGCAGATACGCGGGCGGGTCGTCCAGCTCGCCCAGCCGTGCGCCGTACTGTCGAAAGGCGGCGGTGAACGCCTCCTGGACGACGTCCTCCGCCGTCTCCTGGTCGTCCACCAACAACGTGGCCAGGCGCACCAACCGGATCCGATGCGCGTGATAGAGCTGCGTCATTGTCGGGGGCGGCTCGCCCGCCTCCCGGGGTCGGCGCCGGAACAGGCCGAAGGCCCGCCGCCGGGGCGGCGGGGCCTCGGCGGGCGGCACCCGAGAGGGCGGGGGCGGGTCGTATCGGACCCTGATGTGGGATTCCTGGATGGCCGTGAACTCCTCGGACGCGAACCGATGAACCACCGGCGCCATACTCGACACCGGGTGTCCGGCCGGTGTACCGGGGACAACGACATCCCCGGCGCACCGGCCGGTTCCCGCACCGGTCAGACCGCGGTTCGCCCGCGCCGCCGGCCGGCCACCACGGCCCCGCCTCCGAGGAGCAGCAGGCCGCCCGCGCCGCCGATGTACCAGGCGGTCTTGTCGTCGCCCCCGGTTTCCGCCAGTCGAGGCGCCGTCGTCGGCGGAGTGGACGGCACACCTTCGCGCCCACCCGAGACCGCGCCCGACGCCGTCGGGGCAACGGTCGACCGCTCGCCCCGGGGCGACGAGCTGGGCGGTACGGCGCTCGGCGCCCTGGTCGCCGGCGGGGCGGTGGCGGGCGGGGCGGTCGGCGGGGCGGTGGCCGGCGGAACCCGGCCGGCCGACCCAGGCGCCGCGCCCTCGTCGGCCACGGCCACCCCCTGCGCCCACACCACAGCGGAGGCCGCCGCCAACAACCCGGCCCCGAACACCCGACCGACCCGAACCCGACCTCGACGACCACCCGGCGGGGAGCCGATCACGGAACCCGAAACACGCGGCGAACGAATAGTCACCATTCTCCTCAAGGACCATCAACCACCCGGATCCCCGAGCCAGGAGCACTCGGAGCCGAGGCCGCCACCATCCGACGACAGCCATCCAGACGCCCGACGGCCCCCGGGGTTCCCACTCCCACCAAACTTTTTTCCGAAGCCTCGGAGCCGCCGAGCCTCCGTCCCCGATGACCCGCCCCCGCGCAACAACCTCGGACGCGCTGCCAGGATCAACGGACCCGACGATCCCGCGGCGCAGCCCAGGTCACCCGAGAGGCACGAGCGGTGCAATCCACGTTGCTACGAGCCGTTGGGTGTTACCCAAGCCTGAGCGGGGGCGGTGTGGGCGGGGGGTCCTGCTGTCGCGTGTTCGGCGGCGTACGGGGCGAAGGTCGGGGGCGGTGCGGCGAACGTGGGCGCGGGCAATGTCGCTTCGCGCTTGTTCTGTAGCGTTGTGATGTGTGCGATCACGGCGACCGCGAGAGCGGTGGCGACGATTTGCACGATGAAGAGGCCGGCCTTGACCAGGCTCACCGTTCGGGCGGCTTCGGCGTCGGCGACGGTGTCGACCAGGAGGGAGGAGATTTCGGGGTCGGCATCGGGGCCGAGGTAGCGCACGCCCAGTGCGATCGTCATCGCGGCGACGAACGTGATCCACCAACCCCATACCAGGACGAGGGCACCCCGCGTGAGTCCGCCGCCGTGCTGTGTGCGGGGGTCACTGGCCCGCCACACGTCCACCGTGATCCGCGGCGGGAACCACAGGTTGACCACCGGACAGAACCAGCCGCCGATCGCCCAGCCGGAGGAGAGCATTCGCCGCGGCCGGCCCGGGTACGTGTCGATGTTGCGGCGCGCACGATGGAACCAGATCAGGAACACCGCCATCAGGGCGAGTTGCACGAACGTGTAGGGCTGCCAGAACAGGGCGAGGTTGTCGTTGAACTCGTTCGGTTCCCGAGCGGGGCGCCGCCCGTGCGCGATGTCGTCCCACAATCCCGCCCGGTAGACCAGAGTGACGACCGCGAACGCCGATACCAGCGCCGAGATTCCCATCATGACGTAGAGCGTGACGGCGAGCCCGCGCAACGAGCGTGGCCGCGGCGGGTGGTAGGCGTACGCGGAGGCGAACGGGTGTGGTGGACTCGGGGGGAAGCCCGAGTACGCCTGCCCACCACACGCACCGCAGGGTCCGGGAACGACGGGTCGTCCACCACAGAACGGGCACAGCACGAAGCAGGTTCTCCTGTCGATGAGTTCGGACCGCCCGCATCGTGTGCCGGCGCCGATCCGCGTCGGCCGCACGGGTTCGGCGGGGCGTCCGAGGCATCATCCCGTGCCGATCGATCCACGTCACGAGGTTTGTCCGCGGCGTCGATGTGAGTCGCATCTCGAACCCTTTCCCGCGACATGACGAACAACCGTGTCCTGTCGACCTGTTGACCAACGGGCCCATTCCGGGTCGAAGGCAGGCATCGCGCCGCAGTTCCCGTGATATGGGAGGTTCCCGTGGCGTGGGGATTGTCCTGAACTCTTCTGGTGACGGTGATTCGGATCCGCCTACGGTGCCAGAGGCCGTCAACGAACCCGAGGGAGGCAATCTCCGTGTGTCCGGCATCTGCCGGTGGGTGAGGGAAATGCGGCTCGGTCGGGCCCGGTTCGCGCCGGACGGGCAGGACCACATCGTGTACCCGCACCACGCCCAGGGTGTGCCCTCGGTCGCCGCGACGGCCCGTACCGAGAACCGAACCACCACCAAGAGGCGGAAATGAGCAAAGCCAGCAAGTTCGTCACCACGGCAGCGGTTTGCGCGACCTCCTTCGCTGCCCTGGTACTTTCCGGCGCGACGGCCTCCGCGGTCGGATCGAGCCCGAACGGCGGGGTCACCCCGCTCGCCGGCACCGGTCCGATCGTGCACTGGGTCAGCGGCAAGTGCATGGACGTCGCCGGTGCAGGCGACGTCGACGGCACCCCCGTACGACTCGACGCCTGCAGCCCCGGCTCCGCGGCACAACAGTGGACCATCGCCAACGGCACCATCGTGGCCAAGGCCAAATGTCTCGACGGCGGCAATCTGCTGCCCGGGACGCAACTCGCCATTCGGGACTGCACCGGCGGTGCCAACCAGGAGTGGCGTCGCCTCAACTTCGACCGCCTGTACAACCCTGCGTCCAGCCTCTGCATCAACGTTCCCAACGGCAACGCGACCAACGGTGCCCGACTCGACATCGAACCCTGCGCTCGTACGGGCAACATGGTCTGGACCGTGCCCGCCGGCAGCTTCTGAGCCCAAGGCCTGTAGATGGTTCGGCTCCGTTTCACAACCTGTCGTAACGGAGCATGGTTTCGGTCAGGCGCAATCCGCTGTCGGACCCGCCTGAGGCCGGCCCCGCCACACATCCCGCCCCACGAGACGTCCGGTTCCCATGCGGACGCCTTCGACCCGGCGACCGTGGCGGGGCCGGTGCCGTTCACGGCGAGCGCATGAATTCGGGAGTGCCGGCGGCGGCCGACCGGAGGATAATCAGTTCTCTCTACCCGCGTGGTGTCCGGCCTAACACAGCGGCGCGAATCGGCTCGCCCGGATGCTTTGAGTAACCCGATGGAAGACGCCCTGTGATCGGTAGCGCATTTTTGGATGGAATGGCTTCCGATCCGGTCGCGGAGGGTTGCGTCGAACGAATTGTGTTTAGCATCATGGCATCGGGACAGGTTGTGCATCAGAGTCGACGAGTAACACGGCGTCGGCCGTACGACCTGATCGGCGGGACGACGAATCCGGGTCGCGACCGGGTCTCGGGGTCGAGGAAAAACGGTTGGCCTCGGCGACGAACCAGGCTCGGCAGCCTGTGAGTTGGTTGTACGGGTCGAGTAGTCGAGGGCGCGGAGCGATACGGCACGACACATATACGAGCAGCAGGCTCGCGTGGTGGGGCCGGGCGCACGACAGGTGGGGCGTATTCGTTGATTGCGAATTGCGGTCCGATATGCGGAACTGCCCGGGTTCAGGCGCGTCGACGTGGGTGGAAGGTTTGCCGACGGCTCTCCATGAATTGTCGGTGAATGTGGTGCGGGCGCACCTCGATTCTTCGCGGGCCTGAATTTTCCATGAGCATTCTGGAATGAGGATCGCGTGGAAGTCAAAATTTTACGGTGGCCGTCCGAGGCGGAAAAGCGAGCGGTGTGCAGGTCACGGGGACTGCCCTGCCTGCTGGTCCTGGAGGGTCACGGCGTGTCGGCGCCCACGGGCCTGAACGTCCTGGAGGACTGGGTCAGGCCACCGATCAGTCGAGCGGATTTCGGCGCGCGCCGCGCCGCGCTCGCGGCCAGGGCCCAGGCGGGTGCGTTGCCCTGCATCGATCGTGAGGGTGTACTGCGCTTCGGGGGACGCAGACTCTCGCTGTCCCCGGCGGAGGCGGATCTGATGCGCGTCCTGGTCGAGTCGTTCCAGGAGGTGGTGCCCCGGGAGAGCCTGGTCCGCCGGGTGTGGCCGGGCGATTGTGCGCAGCGGCGCAATGCCCTGGACCTGCGGATACTGCGGCTTCGTCGGCGGATCGGCTGCCTGCACCTGTCCATTCGCACGGCGTGGGGGCGCGGATATCTGCTCGACCTGCACGACCCGAGGGAAGACGACCTCGCCTGGTCGGGCGCCGGCGGGCACTGAGCCGCCGGGGGCGGCGGTGGGGGCGCGGAGGCGTCGCGGGCGGGTGACCGGATCCGGGCGGGATCGTGCGCCCGGCCCGCTCGCCCGCGGCCGCCGGCACACCGCTCAACCGCCGACCCGGGACAGCGCCGTCAGCCGGGTGTGGAGCATAGCGGCCAACTCCGTCGCGCGCTCGTGGGGTACGTCCGTCGGTCGATGGGCGAGACCACCCGCCAACCCGCCATCGGGCCCAACGGCCAATTCCAGGCTCAGCGATGTCTTGGCGTAGCCGAAGTCCACGTCCTCGACGCCGAGGCAACCGGGCAACTCCGCCACCCCGTCCTCCTCGTCCAGGGTCAATCGCACCCTGATGTCCTCGTCCCGGACCGGCCCGTCCACGTCCGCGTCGCGGCCGGTGAGGGCGGCGAAGACCCGCTCGAAGGGGGCATCGCCGTCGCCCAGTGCGGCCGTCAGCTCGTCCCGGGTCCCGCGGAGCGCATCGGCCTGCTCCGGCCGCGGTCGGGCCGCGACGCGGACCACCATGGTGTTGGCCAAGTCGCCGAGCACGCCGCCCAGTTCCGGTCGGTGGCGACCCGAGGTGCAGCAGCCCACCAGGGTGTCCGCGCGGTCGTGGGCCTCGGCCACCACCGACCCCCAGGCGGCCAACAACACGGCGAACAGGCTGGATCCGCTCGATCGGGCGAGTCGATCGAGGCCGCGCGCCGTCGCGGCGTCGATCCGCACCGGCAGCCGCGCCCCCTTCCGGTCGCCGAGGTCGGGCAGGTCGAGCGGGGCGCACGGAGCCAACCGCTCGACGCGGCGGGCGAGTTGTTGCCGGACCACGCCCGACTCCAGGCTGCGGCGCTGCCAGTGCGCCACGTCGCGCGGTCGCAGGCGGCCCGACACCGGCACCCCGCACAGCTGCGGCAGGAGGACGGTACGCAGCCCATACCGGTCGCACGCGATGTCGTGCGCCACCACGCTCAGCAACACCGCGGCCGGCCGCGCGTCCACGACCCGGAACCGCACCGGCGGCCGATCCAGCCGAAACGCCAAACTTCCATCTCGCAACGCCAGTTCCCCGGTCCTGCGCCAGGCGCCCGCCCGATCGGTAGAGGCCGCGACGGTGTGCTCCACCGGCACGTCGTCGACGTCGTGCCCGCGAACCCGGACACCGCCTTGCCCGGCCGGGTGGTACGAGCAGCGCAACGCCTCGTGCCGCGCGACGGCCTCGCACACGGACCGCGCGACGTCCTCGGGCGTACGGTCCGGCGCGAAGCCGCAGACCAGGCCGACGTGGTGGAAGTCGCCGTCGTCGCCGCCCCGATGGGCCCGCCACAACGCCTCCTGCTTGACGGTCACCTCGTCCGGCTCGCCGTCGACCCGCTCCGGGCCGCCGTCCAGGTAGTGCAGGAGCCCCCGTTCGGCCAGCCGCGCGGTCAGCAGCTCGCGCTTCGCCGGCGACAACGCCCGCAGCCGCGCCCGCAGTTCCGCGCCGGTGTCCGTGCTCATCGTCCCGGCTCCCGCACCTCGTCCTCCGGCAGGCCGGCCACCTCGGCGACCAGCGCCGCCACGCTCTCCTCCTCGTCGCGGCACCGGTCGATCGCGGCGGCCAGGTCCGCGACGGCGCTGGACTCCAACCACGTGCGCAGCGGCAGCCGTACCCCGAACCGGCCGCGCACGGCGGCGATCACCCGGGTGGCGAGCAACGAGTTGCCGCCCACGGCGAAGAAGTCGTCCAGCACGCCGACGCTCGGAACGCGCAACACCTCCTGCCAGATCCGGGCGACCTCGTGTTCCGTGTCGGTGCGCGGCGCCACCCCGTCGGTCAACCGCTCGTCGATCACACCGCGCGGCGCGGGCAACGCCTTGCGGTCGATCTTGCCGGTGTGCCCGAGGGGGAAGGCGGACAACGTCGCGATCGAGGTCGGCACCATGTAGCCGGGCATCCGCGCGGCGAGGAAGGCCCGCAACCCGGCCACGTCCAGGTCGTCGCCTCGCGGCACGACATAGGCGGCCAGGCTGCGTTCGCTGCCGTCGCCCCACGGCACGACCAGACACTCCCGGACCTCGGGATGTTCGGCGATCTCGGCCTCGACCTCATGCGGTTCGATCCGGATGCCGCGCACCTTGACCTGATGGTCGCTGCGGCCCAGGAAGTGCAGGTTCCCGTCCGGCAGCAGGGTCGCCACGTCCCCGGTGCGGTACAGCCGGGCCCCGCCGCCCGCGAACGGGTCCGGGACGAACCGGTCGGCGGTCAGGCCCGGACGCCCGTGGTAGCCGCGCGTGACACTTTCCCCGCCGATGTACACCTCTCCGCGCGCGCCGAACGGCACCGGTTCCAGATGCCGGTCCAGCACGTAGGTGGTCTCGTTGTTCATCGGCCGACCCGACGGCACGAACGGCAGCCCGACCTCGCGGGACAACACATGGAACGTGGTGTCGATGGAGACCTCGGTGACGCCGTAGAGGTTGATCAGGTCCGCGTCGAGTGTCGTATGGAATCGCTCGGCCAGGGTGGGTGGAATCGGCTCGCCGCTGGCGAAGACGAATCGCAACGACGTGCAGGAACCGGCGTCCTCGGCGGTGAGGAAGGTCTGCAGCATCGCCGGGACGAAGTGCAGCGTGGCGACCCGTTCGGTACGGATCAACTCGGTGAAACGATCGAGGTCCAGGTGCAGCCTCGGCGGCGCGAGCACGGCACGCGCGCCGACGAACAGCGGCCAGAACAACTCCCACACGGCGGCGTCGAAGCTGTAGGCGGTCCACTGCAACGCCGCCTCGTCCGGCTGAAGTTCGTACAGTCGACTGATCCACCACACGAAGTTGACCGCGCCGCCGTGCTGGACCAACACGCCCTTGGGGCGGCCCGTGGACCCGGAGGTGTACATCACGTAGGCGAGGTTGTCCGGGGCCACCCCGGTGTCCGGCCGATCACCCGGGCGGTCCGCCCACGCCTGCGGTTCGTCCAGGACCACCAAGTGGCCCGGCTTCGGCAGGAGTTCTACGAGTCGGCGCTGCACGAGCACCACCTCGCAGTCCAGGTCCCGGGCCAGGTAGTGCAGCCGGTCCGGTGGGAAGGACGGATCCAGCGGGGCATAGGCGCCGCCCGCCTTGAGGATGGCCAGGATGGCCACGTTCAGCTCGAACCCCGGCTCCGCGCACAGGCCCACGATGGTGTCGGGCCGTACACCGAGGTCGATCAGGTGGTGGGCAAGGCGGTTCGCGGCGCGGTCGAGTTCGGCGTAGCTCATGGAGGCGCCCTCGTGGACCAGGGCGGGGCGGTCCGGCGTGCGGTCCACCTGGTCCTCGACGTGTTGGTGCAGGCACCTGTCGCGGGGGTGGTCCACCGCCGTGTCGTTGTGCGCGTTCAGCGCCGCCGCCTCGGCCGCGTCGACCAGGGGGAGCCGGCTCATCGGGGTGTCCGGCGTGGCCGCCGCCCCGGTGAGTACCGCCGCCGTGCAGCGCAGCAGGCGTTCGACCCGCTCCGCGTCGGCGACCTCGGGGGCGTATCGGGCCACCAGGGTCAGCGTCGCGCCATCGTCCTCGACACCGACGGCCAGCGGTGGGCCCGCGGCCTCCGGCGCCGGCACGGCCGCGTCGTCGCGCGCGTCGACCACCGAGTCGTACAGCGCCACGCCGCGCTCCGCGCCGGAGAGTTCGTGCAGCACCGCGCCCGGGAGTCGGCCGTACGCGCGGGCCCGCTCCATCCACCACGACAGCGCGGCGATCCACGCCGCGGCGGGGGTGTCGTCCAGCCGGACGGGCGTGGGCAGGGTGCGCTCGAAGGGGCTCAGGCACGCCCGCAGCGCGGGGGGCCGGGTATCGACGGACAGGCCGATCACCGCGAGCGGTTCGCCGCGGAACCTGGCCACCACGGACGCCCACGCGGCGGCGACCACGCGCAACTTGCACGAGTGGGCCGTCGCGGCCAACTCCCGGACCGCGTCGGTCGCGGGAGCGGACAGCGCGACGCGTACCGTCCCCGGCTCCCGACCGGTGCGTGCGGCGGGTTCGGGGAACAGCGGTGTCGCGCCGTCGACGTCCGCGAGCGAACGCCGCCAGAACTCGGTCGCCTCGGTCTGCTCGGCCGAATCCGGCCGGACCGGCGGGTCGTTCGGCCGATCCACCGGTCGTTCACCGCGCAGCAGGGCCGCGAGGTCGCTCAGCAGCAGGTGCGCGCCCAAGTCGTCGACGAGCAGCGGATGGTAGGTGAACACCGCCTCGTGGGTCGTGTCCGACCACAGGAGACGGCCGAGCGCGGTGTCCAGCTCCGGCGGGAAGCCGCGGCGCAGTTCCTCGGCCACCGCACGTTCGTGGGCCGCGCGGTCGGGTGAAGTGCCGTCGTACGTCGCCCGGTCGGGCGCCGTCGCATCGTCCTCGGCGCGGCGGAAGGGCAGCGCGACGCCGGTGCGCACGAGCGTCGGGCGAGCCTGTGACCAGTCGACGCCGACCGCCAACTCCGGGCGCAGACGCATGAGTTCGAGCCAGGCTTGGTGTACGTCGGCGGTCGTGGCATCGGCCAGGGTGAGGCGGATCTGGCGGGCGAGTCCGCGCACCGAGCCGTCCAGCGCCGCCGCGACGAGGATGTCCTGCCGGGCGGGGGAGAGGGGGATACGGTCGGGAACGGGCGGTTCGTCTGCGGGGGTGACCATTGCCACGGTGACCTCACGAGAGTCGGGTCGGGTCGGTCGGGGCGTCGTCGGGGGCGTCCTCGACGGTGGTGAGCAGTTCGTCGATGGTGTCCAGGTCCCGGGACTCGACGGCGCGTGCGTGGTCCAGCGATTCGGCGAGCCGGCGCAACGTGGGCGCCGCGAACACGTCGGCCAACGCGACGTCCACGCCGTGGGCCGCGTGTACCCGGGCCAGGACCTGGATCAACTGGAGCGAGGTGCCGCCGAGTCCGAAGAAGTTGTCGTCGCGGCCGACTCGGGGAACGCCCAGGACCGGTACGAGTACGTCCCGCGCCAGGGCACGCTCGGTGTCGGTCGCGGGCGGCGTGTACGGGCGCGCGTCGAACCGGGCGGCACGTTCGGCGGCGGATCGGGCGGCATGGGCGAGGGCGTCGGTGTGGGTCGGCTCGGTACAGCCGGTGTTCTCGGTGTCTTCGATGACGAACACGGTCTCGGGAACGGCGGCGCCCGGCAGGAGGCGGCGCAGCCGATCGGGCGGGTTCTCCGGCGTCGGGGTCCGGGCGCCGGGTGTGCCGATCGCCGCGTACGGGTGCTCGGCCCGGCCCCAGTCGAGGGGTTGTGTACCCGCCACCGTCGGCCGGCCGGTCTCCTGGGCGAGTGTCGCGGCGAGGTCCGCGAGCAGGATCGAGCGACCGCGTACGCAGACCCGGTCGTCGGGCGGGCGGACCAGGCGCAGCGTGCCGTCGGCGCCGACCCGGACCAGCGCGCGGGTGTTCGCGATGCGACCGCCGCCGCCGACCGGATCGGGACGGAAGTCGTCCGCGCAGGCGGCCGGTTCGTCGAGGTAGCCGGTGCCGGGGTCGACGGCCGCCCACAGGGTCCCGGTGCCGCCGACGGGAACCGGCAGCAGGTCGTCGTTGAGGACGTGGTACGGCGTCGCGCACGTCGAGGCGTGTGGATCCGGGCCGGTCAGGAGGGCGTCCGGGACGGCGGGGGCCCACCAGCGGCGCTGTGGTGCGGCGTCCTGCCCCTCGCCGGGCGAGGTCGGCTCGGTGAGTCGGCGGTACGCGGCGCGCAGCTCCAACAGGTGCACCGGGACGGATTCGGCGAAGGAGAACGGCAGTTCGGCGACGGTGGCGCCGGCCTCGGACAGCGCGTCGAAGCGCGCGTCGGCCGGCTCGGCACCGGCGGGCAGCAGCAGCGTGGCGCCGGAGCGGGCGGCGGTGAGTACGCAAATCGCGGCATCCTCGCCGCCCCAGACGAAGTCGGGCGCGAAGACATCCGAGGCGGCCGTCCCCAAGGCGTCCGCGAGCCGATCGGCGGCGCGCGGCAGGGCGCTCGACGGGATGCGCAGGACGCGCGGCGTCGGCCGGGCCCGCAGGCCGACCAGGAGCGCGCCGGGCGGGTCGTGAGGGGCGTCATCGTCGTCGGCCGTCGACGCCTCGACGGGCCGCGCGCACGGCGCCGACCCAGGCCGTTCCGCGACCCCCACGACGTGGTTGACCGTGCCGTCCGGGAGCAGTTCGAACCGGGCGTGTGCGGCGTTTGCCACCGCGTCCGACCAGGCCGGCGGGTCGTCGGCGTTGCGAACCAGGACGTCCGCCCCGAAATCGAGGGCGCCGAGCAGTGCGGCGGCGCTGTCGGCGGAGTCGTCGGCGGCCAGCACGACGGTGTCCCCGCCACGCGCGCCGGCCTCGGTCAGCGCCGTGCGGATCGCGCGTACGGCCGCCACGACCCGCGCACCCGTCAGCTTGCCGCACCGTTCGGTGATCAGCACGTCGTCCGCCGGCCGCCCGGCCCAGCCGGCGAGGAGGTCTGTGTCGCCGAGGGCACGATCGCGGGCAATCGCGGGCGTGGCGAGCGGCGTCGCGGTGTCGCTCGCCGCCGGGTCCAGAAAGTGGGCGACCAGGGTCGTCAGTGCGTCGATCGTGGTCGGGTCGAACAGGTCGGGGTCGTATTCGGCGAGCAGCTCGGACTCACCCCCGCCGACCGCCAACACGAACTCCAGGCCGTACATCGGGACGGGCGAGGGCAGCAGCCGGATCCGCGCCGGACCGTCGCCCGGGTGCGGCACGGGCAGGGACACGGTGTCCAGGCCCACCGGGAGCAGCGGTTCGGCCTCCCAGGTCTGCGGCCGCAGGTCGGCGAGCGCGGCGAGCGGCAACGGCGCACGCTCGCATGCCGCGATCGCCTCCCGGGCGCGTGGGGTGAGCGCGGCCGCGTCCACGCCGCCGTCGATCCGCAACGGCAGTACGCCGACCGTGCCGAGCCGGCCCACCAGTTCGGCGGTCTGCGGGGTGTGCCGGCCGGGATCGTCGAGACCCAGTCGCAGCGGCGACGCCGCGCCGAACCTGCGCAGCGCCGCTCCGACGGCGGCCAACAGCGCCACCCGGGGCTCGGCGGGCGCGGGCACTCGGCGGCTCAGCGAGGCACCGGCGGCGGACGCCGGCCCGACGACGGGCGGCCGGTCGTACGGGAACAATGAGGGCCGTGCCGGGCCCAGCCGCTCGGCCGCCGTCGGCAGCAGTTCGGCCAGGCGCTCGGGGGAGAAGCGACGGCGGTGCCAGTACGCGTGATCCGCGACGCCGAACCCGCCCGTCGGCGGCACCGTGCCGTCGCGGTAGGCGTCCGCGACGGCGGCCAGGAGCAGTCCCATCGACGCGCGGTCGATCGAATGCCGCGTGACGGCGAGCGTCAGCGTGCAGCCGGCGTCGGACGAGCCGATCGCGGCCCGGCACAGCGGACCGTGCCGAGGGTCGAACGGCGCGCTCCACGCGGGCTCGTCCGGTGTCTCGTGCCACCGCACCCGCGCACCCGAGCCCGGCACCTGGACGAGGGTGCCGCCATGCTCCTCGACCAGCAGGCCCAGCGCGGGAGTCGCCGCCGCGACCGTCTCGACCGCGTCGCGCAGTCGGGCGTGGTCGAGACGGTACTCGGTCTCCAGGCGGCCCGTGACGGCCATCCGGGCCAGGTCCGGCACGGCCGACGCGGCCGTGTACAGCCACTCCTGGTCGAGCGTGAGTGGTATGTCGGCCCCCTCGGGGCGGGGTTCGGTGAACTCGCGCTCCCGCGTCTCGTGATCGATGCGGCGCAGTACGGATCGCAGTGCCCGGCGGCGGGCCTGCGGTGCCGGGCTTTTCGGGCCGGTCATGCGAGATCGCCTCCGTTCAGGGTGTCCAGGACCCGACGGCGCTCACCCGGCGTCATCCAGGCCACGTCGCGCACGGCACGCTCGGGCCGGCTCACCGCCCAGTCCAGGAAGACGCCGAGTCGCCGGGCCAGGTCCGCTCCGGTGGCGTCATCGAACAGGGTCTTGCTGTAGTCGAGTTGCACCGTCGGCCGGGGGCCGCCGAGCAGAAACGTGGCGTTCAGGTCGAATCGACTCGACGTGGCGGCCGGGGCCACGAACTCGCAGTCGAGCCCGTCGAGCTCGAACGCGGGCGGGGCATCGACGCCGGAGCAGAACGCGCGGAAGAGCGGATTACGATCGGCGCGCCGATCCGGGCGCAGCGCGCGGACCAACTCCTCGAAGGGCAGCGCCTGATGGGCCATCGCATCGGCCAGCGTCAGATGGGTACGGCGCACCGACTCGACGAACGACTCACCCGGGCGCAGCGCGGACCGCAGGCACAGCGTGTTGACGAAGCAGCCGATCAGCGGTTCCAGGGCCAGATCCGTCCGCCCGCCGACCGGCATGCCGACCACGAAGTCGCGTTGCCCGCCGTAGCGGCCGAGCACCGCGAACCACGCGGCAAGCGCGACGGCGAAGGTGCTCGTGCCCGCCTGCGCGGCCACCGCGCGGATCCGCTCCATGGTCGCGGCGGACAGCTCGTGGCGCACGGTACCCATCGGCCCGCCCACCCCGTGGCCCGGCCGGTCGGTGGGCAGTTCCAGGTCCCGCACACCGTCGAGCGCGCTGCGCCAGTACCGCAGCAGCGCCTCCCGGTCGTGGTCCAGGGTGCGCCGCTCCCACCAGGCGTAGTCGCTGTAGGAGATCTCGGGCGCGGGCAGCGCGGGCTCGCCGCGTCGGCGGTAGTCCTCGGCGAGTTCGCGCAGCAGGATCGCGGTGGACCAGCCGTCGAAGGCGAGGTGATGCAGGGTCAATACGAGCACGACGGCGTGGCCCGCGTCGTCGAGCGGGGCCAGTCGCACCCGCAGCGGGGGTTCGCGCTCCAGGTCGAAGACGTGGGCGAGTTCGTCGGAAGCGGTCGCGACGGCGCGGGCCATGGCGTCGGCGCCGGGCGCGGCCGGTCGGTGGTCCACGGCAGG
The DNA here is from genome assembly GCF_051903075.1 of Embleya australiensis. Lineage (NCBI taxonomy): Bacteria > Bacillati > Actinomycetota > Actinomycetes > Kitasatosporales > Streptomycetaceae > Embleya > Embleya australiensis. The sequence goes on along the minus strand of NZ_CP182422.1, from coordinate 262,296 downwards.
CGGGTCGGCCAGGACACGCTGGACCGGCGGGCCGTCCGGGCGCGGCTCGACCACGGTGCGCAGCGGTTCGTGTCGCCGCACCAGGCGGTGGATCGCGCCGACGAGCGCGTCGGGGTCCGGTTTCCCGCGCAGCAGCAGCGCCACCTGGAGGTTGTACTCGGCGGTCGGCGGTCGGCTGGTGTGCACGAACCACAGCCGGGCCTGCGCGGTGGACAGCGGCGCGGGGCGCTCCGCGACGGGCACCACGGGGGCGCGGGCCGGCGCGCGGGGGAGGGCGGCTTCGGAGGTGCTCACGCGGGCACCACCGCCTCGGTCAGCGTGCTCGCGGCGTGGGCGGCGGCGGCCACGGCCCGCTCCACGCCCGCGTCCGAGACGTCCCGGTGGGTGACGAACCGGACCACGCCCGGAACCACCTCGGTGACCAGGACGCCGTGTTCGGCCAGCGCCGCCACGAACGGGGCCGCCGCGCGGCCGATCGGCATCGTCACGATGTTGGTGCGCGGCGGATCCGGGGCGGCCCACGCGGGCAACACCTCGCGCAGGCCGAGCCCGAGTTCGGCCGCGCGCCGGTGGTCGGCGGCGAGGTCGTCGATCGTGTCCAACGCGATCGAGCCCGCCGCGGCCACCACGCCGACCTGACGCAGCGTCGCGCCGAGCCGACGCCGGACCTCGGCGGCGCGCACACGCACCTCGGCGGTGCAGCACAGCAGCGAACCCATCGGCGCGCCGAGGCCCTTGTACAGCGAGAACGTCACGGTGTCGCACAGCGCGCCCACCTCGGCAGCCGAATAGCCGCCGGCCACACAGGCGTTGAACAGACGGGCGCCGTCGCAGTGCAGCGGGACACCCGCCGCGCGACAGGCCGTCGACAGCTCGCGCAGGTCCGCCAGGTCCCACAGCGCGCCGCCGCTCGCGCCGTGGGTGTTCTCCACCGCGACCATGCCGGTACGCGGGGCGCGCCAGTCGTCGCGGGCGAGCAGATCGGCGACGTCCGCCGGGCCGAAGACGCCCCGGATTCCGTGGATCGGGGCGAGTTGTACGCCGGCGAGACCGGAGGTGGAATGCGATTCCCAGCGCACCAGGTCGGAGTCGGCCTCCGCGAGCACCTCGTGGCCGGGTGGGACCAGCGCCATCACGGCGGCCAGATTGGCCATCGTCCCGCTCACCACGAACAGCGCGGCCTCGGTGCCGGTCAGCGCCGCGGCGCGCTCCTCGAGGGCGCGCACGGTGGGGTCCTCGCCGTAGAAGTCGTCGCCGACCTGTGCCGAGGCCATCGCCTCGCGCATGCGCTCGGTCGGTACCGTCACCGTGTCCGAACGCAGGTCCACGGGTGCGGAATCGCTCACCGAAAGCCTCCTCGGGTCGCCCGGGGCGGTGGTCACCGTCGTGCTCGTGCTCGTGCTTGTGCTCGTCCTCGTTCTCGTTCCGGCACGACGGACACGGGGCACGGGCACGCGGCGCCGGACGAGGGCACGCGTCGCCCCGAACCGGCATCGTGCGCCGGAATCGACGGCGGCGCCGATTATCTTTCAGGAACCCGTCGGCCCTTTCCGGAGTATTTCCCGGCCACTTCCGGGATGCCGTCCCGGTGGGTAATTCTGGGCACGGTGGAATTCATTCCCGTCGTCGGCGCATCGGAGCCGACGACAACCCACCCGACACCAAGGGGACTTCGATGGAGGAGCAGGCGGACGACCGCGTCTACAACGTCGTGGTGAACGACGAGGAGCAATATTCCATCTGGTTCGCCGATCGCGCGTTGCCGGACGGGTGGCGCGCGGAGGGCACCACCGGCACCCGGCAGGAGTGCCTCGACCACATCGAGCGGGTGTGGACCGACATGCGACCGCGCAGTGTTCGGGAGCGGTTGGCGGCGGGCTGAACCCGGTACGAATCGCGAGCCCGCTCGGAGCGGCGGCCGAGACCCTGCGGGGCCGAGCGATCGAGCCGGCTTGCCCGCGGCCGGATGCGGGACGCCACGGCGGGAGGAGAGAGCACCCATGGGCGACAGGCCCGACCACACACTGCCCGTCGAGGACCACACCCGGGGCATCCCGACCACCCTGCTCGACCTGCCCATGGCGGCGGCCCGGGGCAACGGCCCCGTGCGGCGCACCCACACGCACGTGGTCGACGGCCGCGCCGGCGCGGCGACCGGGCGGCCGACGCCGGCGACCGTACTCGCCGCCTTCCTGGCCGTCCTGCACCGCTACACCGGAACCCGGGACCTCGTGGTCATGGTGGACGCGGGGTCGGAGGCCCGCGACGCGACGGCGCGGGTCGTACACGGCCCGCGCCACCGCCCCATCCGCATCGCCTGGGACCCGCGCGACGCCGGCGCCGTGCTGGCCGCCGAGGTGGACCGGCAACTGCGCGCCGGCGCCGAAGCCGAAGCCGCGACGGACCCGCCCACGCGCCACTCCGCCGCCTTCCGGGTCCGACGGGCGCACGTCGGCCCACCCCACCCGTCCGGTGCGTCGCAGGTCGCCTCACCGCAGCCCGCCGAACTCACGCTCACCCTCGTCGAGAACCCCGAGCCCGACGCCGCGCACCTGGAGGTCACCCACGACGCGGACCTGATCGACGTCGCCACCGCCGAGCGGTTCGGTCGGCACGTGCTGCGGATGCTCGACGGCATCACCGGCCGCCCCGGCACACCCGTCGCCGACCTGGACCCGCTCGGCCCGGACGACCACGCGCTGCTGCGCGCCTGGGGGTCCACCCCGGACATTCCCGACGCCCCGCACACGATCCCGCGCCTGCTCGCCGACCGGGCGGCGGCCACCCCCGACGCGGTGGCCCTCGAGTACCGGGGCGAGACCATGACCCACGCCGAACTCGACGCACGCGCCGACGCCTTGGCCCATCGACTCGTGGCGCAGGGATCCTCGGCGGGTGCCGTGGTCGGACTGTGCATGCCGCGCTGCCCCGAACTGGTCGTGGCGATGCTCGCCGTGCACCGGGCGGGCGCCGCCGCGCTGATGCTCGACCCCAAGGCACCCGACGCGTACCTGGGCCGCTTCCTCGCCCAGGCCGACGCCCGGCTCGTACTCACCACCAGCCGCTTCGAACGCACCCTGCCACCGCAGGCCAAGCACGCCCTGGTCCTCACGCCGACGGGCCGCGTGCCCGGTCCGGCGGCCCCCGAACGCCCGCTGCCCGAGCCGACCCCGGACGATCCGGCCTTCCTGGTGCAGACCTCCGGATCCACCGGCACCCCCAAACTGGTCGTGGTCACCCACCGCGCCGCGACACACTCCGCGCGGGCGCAGATCCGGGCGCACGGCGTGGCGGCGGGGGAACGCGGCGGCTGGACCTTCCCGCCGCAGACCAACGTGTCGGTGACCGTGGTGGTGTGGGCGTACCTGATCGCCGGCGCGCCGCTGCACATCGCCGCCGACGAGGACCTGTCCGCGCCGGAACACCTGCGCGACTGGTTGTTGTCCCGAGCGGTCACCCAGGTCTTCGTGGTGGCCCCGCTCGCCGAGGCACTGGTCGCGATCGACTGGCCCGCCCGCACGCCGCTGCGCACCCTGTTGACCGGGAGCGACCGGGTGCGCCGCTGGGCCCCCGAGGAACTGCCGTTCGAGGTGGGCAACTGGTATGGCGCGAACGAGGTCAACATCGTCACCTCGCCGCTGATCCCCCGCGACCGGCCGATCACCTCGCATACCGCGACCGCGCGGGACCGCACCCTGCCGCCGCCGATCGGACGCCCGTGGCCCGGAGCCCGGCTGTACGTCCTGGACGGCGACCTGCGGCTCGTCCCGCCCGGAGTGGTGGGGGAGTTGGCGGTATCCGGGCCCGAACAGGCCCGTGGCTACCTGACCGCCCGCCAGACGGCCGAGCGCTTCGTGCCGGACCCCTTCGGCGACGCGCCGGGCGGTCGGCTCTACCTCACCGGCGACCTGGTCCGCTTCCGGGCCGACGGAGTCCTGGAACACCGGGGTCGGGCGGACCACCAGCTCAAGATCGCCGGCCTGCGGGTCGAAGTGGGTGAGGTCGAACAGGCTTTGCTGGCCGTCGACGGCGTGCGGGAGGCGGCGGTCGCGGCGCCCGAGGACCCTCGGGGCATTCGACGGCTGGTCGCCTGCCTGGTCACGGACGACGACCTCGACGTACCCGCGCTGCGCCGCGAACTCGCCCGCACGGTCCCGGACCACATGGCGCCGCAGGTGTTCCTGCGGTTGGACGCGCTGCCGCTCAACTCCGGCGACAAGATCGACCGCAACGCCCTGCCGATACCCGACTGGGGGCGCGCGACCGGCTCCGCGGACGGCGGCGATCATGCCGCGGCCGAGGAGCGCACGGCGGTGGAGGAGACCTTGGTGCGGGTGTGGGAGGAGATTCTCGACCGGGAACACCTGGGCGTACACGACGACTTCTTTCTGCTCGGCGGCGAATCCCTGAGCGCCCAACGGGCGGTGCGCCTGATCGGCGAACGCCTCGGCGTTCCGCTCAAGGTCCGCGCCCTGATGCTCAACCCGACACCGGCCGAACTGGCCCGCGAACTCGCCCTGCCGGCCTGAGTGGCGCGCCTCGGCAGCCTTTCAACGAGACAACGAGACAAGCCTCGGCAGCCTTCAACGAGACAACGAGACAACGAGACAACGAGACGAGGGACGGTCCGCGACCCGGCCACCCCGGCCGTGGCCCGTCCCTCGCGCCGCTCGGACGCATGCATTCAGTCGGAGGATGCCCCGCCGCCCGCCAGGTCCCGCGTCACCACCTCGACGAGGGCCGGCGGACAGCGCAGGAAATCCAGATGCCTGCCCGCCAGCGCCTCCACCCGCACGTCCGCGCACTCCGCCCAGCCCGGCGGCACCGTCTCCGGCGGCACCACGTCGTCCTCCGACCACGAGATCACCGTCACCGGACACGGCAGCCTGCGGGCGACGTCGTAGCGGTAGGGCCGCTGCACCTCCAGGTCCTCGCGCAGGACCCGGGCGCCGAGTTCGGCCATCTCCTCCGGCGGTTCGCCCTGCCCGGACTGGCGGTAGCGCTGCCGCACCTCCTCCGCCAGGTCGGCGGTGTCCAGGTCGACGAAGTTCAGCTCGCCGTACAGCCCCCGGTGCGGCGCACCCCAACTGGACGCGAACAGCCGCTCGGGCAGCGGCAGTCCCCGATCGTCCAGGGTCAGGATCGTCTCCAGCGCGAACGGCACCGCGCCGCAGTGCCCGATGAAGGCGAACGGCCGGTCCAGCAGTGGCGCGAGCTGCGCGACCAGGTCTGCGGCGAAGCCGGCGTGATCGGTCGGCGCGGGTTCGCGATAACGATTCTCCCGGCCGGGCGGCTGGAGCGCGCATACGGCGATGCCGTCGGGCAGGGACTGCGGCCACTGCCGGTACGAGGAGGCGCCAACCCCCGCGTACGGGAAGCAGAACAACAGTGTCGCGCTGTCTTCAGGCGGCTTTCGAAGCAACCATTTCCCGCTCTTCACAGGTGTATTCACCCCGGACAAGGTAGTCGGCCCAGGGCGCGTCGGAAAGGAATCTGGGATTTATCGAAAGACTTCGGAAAGAAGTCCGCGGCCCCCGTCCGGCGATTCCTTTCGGGACCGAGAAAGAATCATTGCCGAGCCGCTCCCGCCGATATACGTTCCGAACCGTGCGTGCGCTGCACCGAGTGCGCCTGGACGCAGGACGGGAGAACTCCGCGATGCTCATGACCGGCCCCGGGACCGATGAGCGAGTGCCGCTCGACTCGATCGATCTCTACGATCCACGCCGATTCCAGACCCATCCGCAACACGTCGCGCTCGCGACGCTGCGCGAGGTGGCACCCGTGTGGGCGCAACACACCCCCGACGGCGCCCGGTTCTGGTCCGTCACGCGCTACGACGACGTCGTGCGCGTGCTCAAGGACGCGCGTCGCTTCAGCTCCGAGCACGGCACCATCCTCGACGTCACCGGCGGGGACAGCGCCGGCGGCAAGACGATCAACCTGATGGACCGCCCCCGGCACACGGCGGTACGCACACCCGCGTTCCACACCATGACCACGAACATCCTCGCCCAGCGCACCGAACGCATCCGCGAACACGTTTTGCGGATCATCGAACCGCTCGAAGCGGGCGGCGAACACGACTTCGCCCAAACGATGTTCGACCTGCCGATGGCCGCCGTCGGCGAGATCCTGGGCATTCCCCCGCAGTACTGGGCCGACATCCCGCACTGGACGATGGCCGGAGTGGCGCCCGACGACCCGGAGTTCGCCAAGGGACGGACCGACCGGACGCTGCGCGAGGCACACCACGACCTGTTCGCGATGTTCAGCGAACTGATCGCCGACCGCCGCCGCGAACCCCGCGACGACCTGGTCACCCGGCTCGCGCACGTGGAGATCGACGGCGCGCCGATGGACGACAGCCTGGTCCTGCTCAACTGCTACAGCTTCGTCATGGGCGCCACCACCACGACGCCGCACACCGGCACCCACATGCTGCTCGCGCTGATCGAACGCCCCGACGTGTGGCGGCGGATCCAGGACGACCCGCAGTGCGCGGCGGCGGCCGTGCAGGAGGCGCTGCGCTGGTCCACGCCGACCAACCACCTCATGCGCCGCACCCTGACCGACGTCGAGATCGCCGGGACCCGGATCGACGCGGGCGAACTCGTGGTGGCCTGGGTCGCGTCCGCGAACCGCGACGAGCGGGTGTTCCACGACCCCTACTCGTTCCTGATCGACCGCAAGCCCAACCCGCACATCGCCTTCGGCATCGGCCCGCACTACTGCGTCGGCGGCCCCGCCGCCCGGGTCGCGCTCACCGTGCTGCTGGAGGAACTGGTGCGCCGCTTCGACCGGTTCGAACTGGCCGGCGATCCCGTGCACCTGCGCTCGAACTTCATCAACGGACTCACCCGGCTGCCGATCACGGCCCACCCGCGAGCCGGGGCGGTCGCGGCGGCCGGGGCCAAGGAGGTGACCCGGTCGTGACGGCCACCCCGACCGAAGCACTGCCCGCGACACCGGTACAGGAACAGATGTGGCTCGTCGACGAGATGGACCGCGAGGCCGCCGTCTACAACGAGCACCTGGCCTTCCGGCTGACCGGCCCGCTGTCGGTGCCCGCCCTCGAAGCCGGGTTCGACCTGCTCGTCGAGCGGCACGCGGCGCTGCGCACGATCCTGCCGGTGGACAAGGGCCAACTGCGCCAGACGGTGGTGGACCCGTGGTCGGTGCGGCTGGATGCGCCGCCCGACTTCACCGGCCGCCCCGACGACGCGCTCGCCTGGGCCCGGCGGTTGGTGGAGAAGCCGTACCGGCCCTCGGCGAACCCGCCGGTACGGTTCGGCCTGGCCCGGCTCGGCCCGGACGAGCACCTGCTCGTGCTCGCCTTCCACCACGAGGTGATGGACGCCGGCGCCGCCGCGCAACTGCTCGACGAACTCGCCCTCGCGTACACCGCGCACCGAGCCGGCCGCCGCCCCGAACTGCCGCCGGTACGCGCCGACTACCGCGACTTCACCCGCTGGCACGGCGAACTCCTGGACAGTGGCGACCTGGACGCCGAGCGCGCCGCCTGGATCGACGAACTAGCCGACGCCCCGCATGTGTTGCGGATGCCCGAGGACGCCCCTCGGCCGCCCACCAAACGAAATCGCGGCGCGCTGGCGATCCACCCCTTCCCGGCGGGCCTGGTACCCCGACTGCGCCGCTTCTCCGCCGGCCATCGGGTGACCCCGTTCCATACGCTGCTCGCTGCGTTCACGACCGTGCTGCACCGGCACACCCGCGCCGAGGACATGGTGGTCGGGATCTGCGGGGACGGCCGACCCGAGCAGTACCGGGACGTGGTCGGGCCGCTGTCCTGCATGATCCCGGTGCGCTTGCGCACGCCGGGCGAACTGCCGTTCACCGACCTGCTCGCCGCCGCCCGCGACGCCACGCTCACGGCGTACGACCGGCAGTTCATCCCCTTCCGCCAGGTGGTGCAGGAGAGCCTGGTCGGCCGCGATCCCGGCTACTCCCCACTGGTCCAGGTGGTGTTCAACGCGCCGCCGCTGCATTTTCGCCCCGACACCTTCCCGGGCCTGACCATGAGCGTCGCCCACGTGCCGCGCGGCCGTTGCCGATTCGACCTGCTGTTCAACCTCGAATGGCATGGGGACGACGTCGTGGCCACCGTCGAGTACGACACCGCGATCTTCGCGGCGGCCGGCGTCGAACGGCTCGTGGAGCACGTCGCGACGGCCGTGGAGTCGGCGATGAGCGACCCCGACGCGACCCTGGACACCCTGGAACTGGGGCCCGCCCCGGCCGACTCGGCGCCCTCGCCCACACCGGTCGCCGACGGCGACGGGCACACCGTGCCCACCCCGTCCGGGCCGGTCGTGCTGCGCGTGGATCGGGCCTGGCCCGGTGGCGACCGCGGCGAGGTGACGGCCGTTCCGGGCCGCGCCGAGGTGCGTGAGCCCACCGGCCGGCCCGCCCCCTGCGGCCTGGAAGGTGTGCTGCACGTCGACGCGGCCCCGGTGTCCGCGCCCGACGGCGGCGCGCTGCGGGTGCGCCGGATGGAGGACGGTCGTCTGCTGTGGCGGATCGTGGACCCGCCCCGCGAGGACCGGCCGGCGCCGGCCGGTCCCGCCTCGGCGCGGGCGCGGCGCGCCCCGGCGGTGGAGCGGCGCGTCGTCGCCCTGTGCCGCGAACTTCTCGACGACGACACGATTACCGGCGAGGACGACTTCTTCGCGGTGGGCGGCCACTCGATGATCGCCTCGCGGATGACCCAGATGCTCGCCGAGGAGTTCGGGGCCGACGTCCCGCTGCTCTTCGTCTTCGAGCACCCCGAACTGCACACGTTCGCCGCCGCGATCGCCGCCCGTCATCCCGATGTCGCGGCTGCCCTGGCCGAGTTGGAGACGCTCACCGACGACGAGATCGAGGCGTTGGCGGACGAGCCGGACGAGGTCGCGCCGAACGTGTCCACGCCGCTCGCACCGCCGGTGCCCACCGAGCGCACGAACGCGCTCGGCGCGGCCGAGGAGCCGTTCTGGCTGATGGAGCAGTTCCTCCCGGGCAGCGCGGTCAACACCCTCACGCTGTCGCTGCGGGTCGAGGGGCCACTCGACGAGGGCGCGCTGGAATGGGCGTTCGCGCAGGCGATCGACCGCGAGGAGATCCTGCGCACCACCTACCACCTGGGCGAGGGGGACGCCGCCCCGAGCCGACGGGTGCACGACGAACACCCGTTCACGATCGAGGTGGTGGACCTGCGCCGAACCCCCGCCGAGGAGCGCGAGCAGGCCGCCGCGCGGGTGGCCGCCGAGCGGGCCGACCGCGGCTTCGACGTGTCCGAACTGCCGCTGATCCGGCTGACCGTGGTCCGTCTGGACACCGGCACCCGCGATCTGCTGCTGACCTGCCACCACCTGGTGATGGACTACTGGGCGGTGACCAAGGTGCTGTTCCCGCAGATCGCCGCCTACTACCGCCGGCGCACCACCGGCGAGGGCGAGTTGCCCGCGCCGCGCACGACGACCTTCCGCGACATCGTCGCCGCCGAACGCCGCCGCGCGGGGACCGGTGGCGCGGAGGAGCAGCGCCGCTACTGGCGCCGCCGCCTCGCCGGCCTGCGCGAAATGTCCCTGCCCACCGACCATCCCCGCCCGCAGGCGCCGTCCTTCGACGGGGACGTCGTGTACCGGCCGGCGCCGCCGGATGTGCGTGACGCGGTGTACACCTTCGCCGCCCGCGAACGGGTCACCCCGTTCATCGTGGTGGCCTCCGCGCTGTCCGCGGTCCTGCGGCAATGGTCCGGGCAGGACGACGTACAACTGCTCACCCCGTGCGAGAACCGCCTCGACCTCGACGCGGCGGACGTCATGGGGGCGTTCGTCAACCTGCTCGTGCTGCGCTTCGACGACTTCGCCCCGGTCTCCACCTGGCGCGAACACCTGACCCGGACCCGGGCCGTGGTGGCCGGGGCCTACGCCAACCAGTCCTGCCCCGCCGGTGACGCGCTGCGGGCCGCGGGAGCGGACTCGCTCGTGGTCGGCGGGCGCGGATCGTACGTGACGCTCAACGTGTTCCAGGCCGAATCCGGCTTCACCCTGACGGGCTGTCGGGTGCGCCCGGGGCGCATCGTGGCCAACACGAAGGCCAGTACCGACCTGGAGGTGTCCACGCTGATCGTCGAGGACGGGCTGCTGTTCGACGTCAAGTACCGCACGGCGCTGTGGGAACGCGCCTCGGTCGAGCGCTTCGCGGCGGCCTGTGAGGCCGCGCTGCGGGCGCTGGTCGAGGACCCGGACGCCACCATGCGTGTGCCGGCCGAGGACCCGGACGCCGCTCTGCGCGCGCCCGTCGAGGACCCGGACGCCGCCCTGCCGGGTCGTCCCACGGGACACGCCTGACATGGCGGCCACCGTCGATCCCGCCGCCTTCGACCGGGGCCGGGCGGCCCGGCTCACCGTGGTGGGCCCGCCCGCGCGGCCCCGCGTGGCCCTGGGCAGCGCGATGGCCCATCACGGCGAGATCCTCCAGGGCGTCTTCGAACGCGACGACGGCCGACTCACACACGCCGTCGTCTCGCTGCCTCTGCCCGCGCTGCACGCCCGGGCCACCTTCGTCCCGGAGCGCGCCTTCGGCGTCACGGTCAGCCCGGTGTGGAAGACCAAGGCCGCCGGCGCCGCCGAGGAGACGCTGCGCCGACTGGGCGTTCGTGAGGGCGGCCGGCTGAGCGTACACAGCTCGATCCCCGTCGAACGCGGCATGGGCTCCTCCACCGCCGACGTGGTCAGCACGATCCGCGCGGTGGCCCGCGCATACGGCCGCGTGCCGACCGAGGCGGAGGTCGCCGCCCTGGCCGTGCGGGCCGAAGGCGCCTCGGACGGCGTGATGTTCGGACACCGCGCCGTGTTGTACGCCAACCGGGACGGCTACGTCCTGGAGGACCTCGGCGGCCCGCTGCCGGCCCTGGAGGTGCTCGGCTTCGATGTGGGCGGACCGGACGTGGACACCATCGCCCAACCGCCGCGCGTGTACCGCCCGCACGAGATCGAGCACCTGCGGCGGTTGCGGACCATGCTGCGCCGCGCGGTGACCGAGACGGACTGCGCGCTGCTGGCCCGCACCGCCACCGCCAGCGCCCGGCTCAACCAGCGTTTCCTGCCCCAGGCCGCGCTGCCGCTCGCCGAGCGCATCTGCCGCGCGGACGACGGCATCGGCGTCCAGGTCGCGCACAGCGGCCGGGTCCTGGCCGTGCTGTTCGACCCGGCCGCCCCCGAACTGGCGGCCCGGGTGGCCGACGCCCGGCGGCGACTGCGGGCCGCCGGAGTACGACGCGTGTGGTCGTTTCGTACCGCGTCCGCGACGGCCGGGGCGCCGGTCGGGCCGTGCGACGCGGACAACCGTGAGGAGCGGTGGTGAGGACGTCGATCCCGATCCTGCTGACCGAGGACGACCTACGGATCCTGGCCCCGGACCGGCCCGAACAACCGGACGCGGGCCGGCCCGGCCCCGCGCCCGCCGAGCCCGGCGCGGCGGACCCGGTGAGCGACCCCGCCCGGCCCGCCGAGGGCGACGGCTGGGACGACGACGGGCCCTCGCCGCTGTGGAGTTGGCGATGAACACCGTCGAACAGGACCGACTGCTGCCCGCCGACGTGGTGCCGCGCAACACCCCCGGCGGCTCCGACCGGCCCGGCGCCGTCCTGGTGACCGGCGCGAACGGCTTCCTCGGCGCCGCCGTGGTCGCCGAACTGGCCGAGCACACCGACCGACGGATCCACTGCCTGGTACGCCCCCGGAACGGCACCGCACAGGAGCGCCTGGAAGCGGCGCTGCGCGACTTCGACCTGTGGAGCGACGCGTGGTCCGGCCGGGTGACCGCACTCGCGGGCGACCTGGCCCGACCCGGCTGCGGCCTGTCCGACGCCGACCGGCGCGTGGTGCTCGACGACGTCGACACGATCCACCACTGCGGCGCGGGCGTGAACGTCAGCTACCCGTACGAGGCGCTGCGCGCCGCCAACGTCACCGGCACCGTGGAGGTGCTGCGCCTGGTGTGCGAGGGCCGACCCAAACGACTCGCGCACGTGTCCACGGTGTCGGTGCTCTACGGGCGAGCGCCCGGCGACCGGGAAACCCCGGATGTCGTCCCGGACTTCGCCGAACTCGGCCCCGCCGGCGCGCTCGGCGGCTACGGACTGAGCAAGTGGGTGGCCGAGGACCTCGTCGCCCGGGCCCGCGAACGCGGCGTGGACGCCGTCGTGTTCCGCCCGGGCGCGCTGGCCGGGCACACCCGCACCGGGGTGTCCAACCCCAACGACTACGCGTGGCTGTTCCTGCGTACGTGCGCCGCGATGGGCGCGGCCCCGCTGGCCGGCGCGCCGCTGTGGTGGGCGCCGGTCGACCACGCGGCGCGGGCCGTCGTACGGCTGACCGACGCGAGCACGGGAGCGGCACCGCCCGCCTACCACCTGATCGCCCCCGAACCCACCCGCTACACCACGCTGTTCTCCTGGCTGCGCCGCTTCGGCCATCGGCTGCGCCCCGTCGACTTCGCCCTGTGGCGAGGACGGTTGTTGGACGCGGCCGTTGCCTCGGACCGGGACGAGGTACGGCGGATCGCGGCCACCCTGCCCGGCTCGTCGGCCGGCGGCGCCGCCACGATCCCGGACGTCGCCTCGGACCGCACCGACGCCGCGCTGGCCGAACTCGACGTGCGCTGCCCGGTCCTGGACGAGCCGCTGGCCCGCAGGTACTTCGAAGTCGGCGTCGCTCGAGCGGAGTTGGCCGCCCCCGAAACGATCGCCACGGCACCACGAACGTCGAGGAGAGGACCATGACCGGATCGAACGCGGCGGCGTACAACGCCGTCGCCGAGGTGTACGACGAGTGGACCGGCCCACTGCCCGACACCCCCGCCACGGTGGAGTTCCTGGCCGAACGCGCGGGCAAGGGCGCGGTCCTCGAACTGGGCGTCGGCACCGGCCGGGTGGCCCTGCCGCTGGCCGCCACGGGCCTGGAGGTGATCGGCATCGAGGGCGCCGACAAGATGATCGACAAGCTCCGCCGGCGGCCCGGCGGCGACACGTTCCCGGTGATCCTCGGGGACATGGCCGACGTCGCGGTCGACCGCACGTTCTCCCTGGTCTACATCGTCTTCAACACCTTCCTGTGCCTGCTCGACCAGCGCGACCAGGTGCGCTGCCTGCGCAACGCGGCCGAGCACCTGGAGCCGGACGGCACCCTGGTCGCCGAGATGCACGTGCCCGACCTGACGCGCACCGACGCCGACGGGCAACGCCTGGCCACCGGCAGCGTCGAGCGCGACCGGGTGTTCCTGGAGGCGACCATGCACGACCCGGTGCGCCAGCGGATCAGGACCCAGGTGGTGGTGGTGAGCGAGGGAGGCATCCGCCTGTATCCCAATCAGGTCCGGTACGTGTGGCCCGCCGAACTGGACCTGATGGCGCAACTGGCCGGGCTCGAACCGGTCGATCGGTACGGGGGTTGGACGGGCGAGCCGTTCACGGCCAAGAGCACGCGGCACGTGTCGGTGTTCCGCAAGGCGGCCTGATCCCGCCGCACACCCACGAACGGCGCGGCCTCGCCCCTCTCGGGCGAGGCCGCGCCGTCGTGTCGTGGCGCCCTCATGTCCGGACCGGCCACCGCTGCCCCTGCTGCTCCTGTGCGACGGTCTCGGCGAAGCCCGCGGCGAGTTCGTGCGCCGCGTCCGGGGCGAGCAGGTCGACGCGGTGCTGGAGCAGGCCGACGAGGTCGTCGCCGTCCGCCCACAGGTCCACCGACACCGGCAGCGCGGTGCGCTGGGCGCTCTCGCGCGGGGCGGCCTCCGGCTGCGGCGACACCGGCTCCAGCCACACCCCGGGGCCGATCTCGCGCGGCGCGGGGAGGGGCTCGCGCAGGGTCAGGGCGAGCCAGGGCAGGGCCCGGCGCAGCTCCGGCCTGCCGCCGAGCCCGTCCGTGTCCAGGAGGGCCTGTGCGGGCACCGCCGACATTGTCGACGCCGGGACCGGCTCGCCGCCCGACGGCCGATCCCACGTCGACAATGTCAGGGTGGCCAACGGCGCGACCAGGTCACCGGTATCCGCCGAACGCCCGGGCTCGACCCGGGCAACCACCATCGACGCCCCCCATTCCCGGGGCAACACGCGCAGCATCGCCCGCGTCAACGCACTCTCCCGCGCCGGGCCGGGTACCGCCGCCGCGTCCAGCCGGACCGGCACCAGGCCCGTGTCGTAGCCGCCCTCGGGAACCGGAACGAGACCGTCCGACGCGGTGCGCAACGCGGCGACCGCGTCGGCCAGGGCCGCCCCCGACGCGGCCTCGCGGCGAGCCCGGGCCAGTGGCGCGAACCGCCCGGCGTCGTCGGGTGCGGCGGCGGGATCGCCCGCGTACGCGTCCGCGAACTGCGACACGATCACCCCCAGCGACGCGACGTCCGCCACGGCGTCGTGCACGCGGATCTCCAACTCGAAGCGCTCGTCCGCGAACTGCCGCAGCGCCGCCCGCAACAGGGGCCCGTGGGCCAGGTCGAACGGGGCATCCATCGCCGCATGCGACCGGCCCGCGTCGATTCGCGCCTTCGCCGGGGCATCCCGCAGATCCTCCTCGAACACGTCGAATTCCACGTAGGGCGACACGAGTTGCCTGCCGTCCTTCGCAACCGGTGCGAACCGGGTACGCAGGCACTCCTGACGTCGCACCACCGCCGCCAGCGCCTCGACCACCCGCCCGGTGTCCACGGCGCCGGTCAGCGTGGCCCGCACCGCCAGGCCGGGGGAGGTGATCCCGGGCACCAGCCGCTCCGCCCGACACAGCGCCCGCTGCTCCGGCGACAGCTCCGCCTCGCGCTCCCGCGTGTCGGCGTCGTCGGCGGGCGACGCGGACGCACGATCGATCACGGCAGCCCACGCGCGTACGGTCGGCTCGGCGAACAACTCCCAGACCGGCAGCTCCAGCGCGTACTCGGTGCGCAGCCGGGAGACCACCTCCATGGCGAGCAGCGAGTGGCCGCCCAGGTCGAAGAAGCCGGCCCGGGCGTCGACCTCGGCCAGCCCGAGCACCTCGCCCCAGACCTCGGCCACCGCCTTCTCGGTCGGGCCGTCGGGCGCCCCGTCGGGGTCGGGCCCGGCCGGGTCCGGCGCGGCCTCGGCCGGCTCCTGCCACGCGAGCAGCGCCGCGTGGTCGACCTTCCCGTTGGCCGTCATCGGCAGCGCGGGCAGGAACGACAGCCGATCGGGCACCATCGCCTCGGGCAGCAGGCGACGGGCATGCGCACGTACGTCGGCGGCGGTCGGTGCGTGCCCCGGCTCGGCCACCAGATAGCCGGCGAGCGTATCCCGGTGCGCCAGGACCGCCGCCTGGCGGATCGCCGGCGACTTCTCCAGCGCCGCGACCACCTCGCCGGGCTCGACACGATGGCCACGGATCTTGACTTGGTCGTCGGTACGCCCGATGAAGTGCAGGTCGCCGCCGGAGGTCAACCGGACCACGTCGCCGGTGCGATACATCCGCGCACCGCGCACTCCGGAGAATGGGTCCGGGACGAACTTCTCGGCGGTCAGCGCCGGCCGCCGGTGATAGCCGGAGGACACCTGGAGGCCACCCACGTACAGCTCACCGCGCGGACCCGGCGGCAACAACTCGCCGTCCGGATCCAGGACATAGAGCCGCGTGCCCGGGATCGGACCACCCAGCGGCAGCCGGTCCGGATCCGAGATCGGCGCGAAAGTGGCGTAGACCGTGGTCTCCGTCGGGCCGTAGCCGTTGTGCAACGACTCGGTCCGTTCCAGGAGTTCGCGGGCCAGCCGCTCGGTCAGCTTCTCCCCGCCGCCGAATGCCCACACCCGGCGCCGACCGTCGGTCCCCAGTCCCGCGAGCACCAACATGCGCCACAACGACGGCGTAGCCAGAACGGTGGTGACCCGATGCCGGTCGATCAGGTCGAGCAGCAGATCGGGGTCACGCGTACGCTCGTCGGGCGGCAGCACGACGGATGCTCCCGCCGCCAACGGCACGAAGATGTCCGTGATGGACATGTCGAACGCGATCGAGGCCACCGACAACACCACGTCGCCCTCGGCGAGCGCCGGGCCCCGCGCCCGCAACGCCCGGACCAGGGTGGCCAGTCCGCCGTGTGTGGCCACCACACCCTTGGGCGTGCCGGTCGAGCCGGACGTGTAGATCACATACGCCGGGTCCGAGGGGAACAGACGTGTGGGGCCAGCCGGTTCGCCCGGTGGTTCCGCGTCCAGCCGCAGTGCCGGGGCCGCGTCGACCACCGCCGCCGGCGCGCCCTCGTCCACCAGGACGAGTTCGGGACGGGCATCCGACAGGGTCAACGCGATGCGCTCGCTCGGATGGGCGGGATCCAGTGGCACGTACACCCGGCCCGCCCGCATACAACCCAACGCCGCGGCCACCAACGACGCGCCGCGCCGCCCGCACACCGCCACCCACCCGCCGGGGGAGACCCGCCCGGCCACCGCCGCCGCCCAGCGGTCCGCCGCCGCGTCCAGTGCGGCGAACGAGGTCTCGCCGTGGGCGTCGAAGATGGCGGCCAGACCGGGCGAACGGCGCGCGATCTTGGCCACTGCCCGGGGGAGGGACCCGATCGCCGGGTCGGCACGGTCGGCGCAGTCGGGGTTCGGCTCGTCCGCACGATCGGGAACAGGCATCGCCATCCGTTCCGAGGCGACTCGGTACGCGCCTCATTTCCCGGAGAAATCACATTACTTGCACGATTACCCCGGACCGGGGAACGCCGCAAAGATTCTGTCGGACATCTGTACGGAATCCTTCCCGGGCACGGACGCCGGCGGATATCGGCGTAGCATCGACAGGCATTCCCGACCCGACGCGTCCGAGAAATCGATCGAACGAAGAGGTGCGCTCGTGAATGACGGCGACAGCGAACACGTGGACCGGGAGCGGGTGCTCGCGTTCCGCGCGGCCGGCCACCAGCTGACCGACGCGAGTCCGGCGCCCGACCTGTGGGCCGCCGCGGCCGTCGGTGCCCAGAACACCCCACCGGGCAATGGACCGCTCGCGCTGCTGGCCCGCGTACCGGGACTGACCGTCGACGAGGTGGACCGGGCCCTGGCCGAGGACAAGTCGCTGCTCCAGGCCTGGACGGTGCGGCAGTCGCCGTACCTGTTCCCGACCCGCGACCTCCCGGTGTTCACCCGGCCGATGTTGCCCGAGGACGAGGAGTCCTGGCGGGTGGCCGTGCAGGGCTTCGTGCCGATGCTCGACGGGATGAAACGTTCGGCGGTCGACGTCGTGGAGCTGACCCGGGCGGCGATCGAGGACGCCTTGGACGGACAGGTGTTGACCAAGCGCGAGTTGGGGGTCGCGCTGGGGAAACGGATGCCCGGCGAGTTCGCGGGATGGTTCGAGCCGGACACCTTCAGCAGCTTCACCGCGATCCTGGCCCGGGCCATCTCGCTCACCGGCCTGTTCGTGATCGCGCCGCGCGCGGGACGCGAGGCCTCGTTCGTGCGCACCGACCAGTGGCTGGGCAAAAAGCCGCCGCACCGGTCCGCATCGGTCGCGCGCAAGGAGTTCGTGCGCCGATACCTGCGCGCCTACGGACCCTCGACGCCCGAACACCTCGCCGAGTGGGCGGGTACCGCGCAGCCGGTCGCCGCCAAGGCGTGGCGGGCGGCGGCCGACGAGCTGCGCGAGGTGCGCGTCGACGGCCGCACGGCGTGGATCCATCGCGACGACCACCGGGCGCTCGTCGACCCGCCCGAGGTGCGCGGACTGCGCGTGCTCCCGGCCTACGACCCGTGGCTGCACCAGCGCGACCGGGAGACCGCCGTCCCGGACGGCGCGCTGCGCAAGCGGGTCTGGAAGCACACCGGCAACCCCGGCGTGGTCCTGCGCGACGGCGAACTCGTGGCCCTGTGGCGGTCCCGCAAGAGCGGCCGCACGCTGCGATTGACCGTGGAGACGGTACGCAAGCTGCGCAAGGCGGACCGCGAGGGCATCGAGCAACGCGCTTTTGACATCGCGCCGTTCCGGGGCTGTACGCGGGCCGAGACCGAATTCGCGGACTGAGCCGGGGCCGGACCCGCGTCGGGGCAGAGCGTGTGCGCCGAGGGAGCGACAGATCCGACAAAGATCTCGCGCGGCCGAACGGCTCGTGTTCGAGCATGTGGTGGTGTCCGTCGTACCGCGCGCCCGCCGGTCGGGCGAGGCGTGCCCGATCGCGAGGAGACCACCGTGCAGTCGCAGCCGCGACCACCCACCACGTCCCGCCGCCGCTCGTGGCTCGTGTCCACGGCCACCGTGCTGGCCGCCGTGGCAACCACCCTGGCCGTACCGTCCTCGGCCGTCGCGACCCCCGGGCCCGCAGTGCCGAAGCTGACCTGGTCCGGCTGCGGCGACGGCTTCGAATGCGCGACCGCCCGCGTCCCGATGCGACCGGGCGCGGCCGACGGCAAGACCGTCGACCTGGCCCTGATCCGCATCCCCGCCCGGGACCGGGCACACCGGATCGGCACACTCTTCGTCAACGGCGGGCTCCAGGGCGGCAACGGCGTCGCCCTGCTGCGCACCCGCACGGCCCCCTTCGCGGCCCTCGCGGACCGCTACGACGTGGTCGGCTTCGACCAGCGCGGCCAGTCGAACAGCGCGCCCGGCGCGCACTGCATGAGCTACGAGCAGGAACGCGAGATCGAGGAACCGCTCCCGGCCTACCCCACGCTCGCCGACCGCCCGGCCAAACTCGCCGAGGCCAAGGCGCTGACCGCCGCATGCGCCCGCAACACCGACCCGACGCTGCTGCGCACGATGAGCACCGCCGACTCGGCCGCCGACCTCGACCTGCTGCGTCGGGCCGTGGGCGACGACCGGCTCCACTACCTGGGCCAGTCCTACGGCACCGTGCTCGGGCAGATCTACGCCGCGCGCTACCCGCACCGCGTCGGTGCGATGGTCCTGGACGCGGCGATCGACGCCCGCGACTACGTCTTGGAGCCGCTGCGCTTCGACCGGGAACAACTCGCCGCCGGCGAGGTCGCGCTCGGCCGCTTCCTGAACTGGTGCAAGGGCAATCCCGCGCCGTGCCCGTTCGGGGCCGGAGACCCGGTGAGCGCGTTCGACGCGCTGGTGGACAAGCTGGAACGCAACCGGATCGCCCACCCGGGCCGGCACGACATCCTCACCGGCGGCCTGCTGCTCACCCAGGTCATCGGCGGACTGGCCGCCTCCGAAGGATGGCCACGCTTCGCCGCGTACCTGGCGGCGACGGCCGCCCAAGACGTGCCCACCACCGAACCGCCCACCGGCCCGGACGATGTGACGGCCCAACAGCTCGCGAACTCCTGCCTCGACCGGGACGTGCCCACCGATCTGCGCGCGCACGACCGGCACTTCACCGCAGCCGCTGCGGCGTCGGCGCACTTCGGCCGGCTGTACGGCTACGGCGAACTCAAGTGTGCGCAGTGGCCGGTCCGGGCCGAGCACCGCTTCGAGGGCCCCTGGCGCTACACCGGACCCGACCGCGCACTGGTGATCGGCGTCGACGGTGACCCGCTGGCCCCACTCGCCTGGGCCCGCGACGTGACCGAAACGATGGGCCGCGCCCGGCTGTTGAGCGTCGCGGGGGACGGGCACACCGCGTACGGACGAGGCAGCGCGTGCGTCGACGACGCGGTCCGGACCTACCTCACGTCCGGCCGGCTGCCGGATCGGGGAGCGAACTGCACGCTGCCGGCGCCGAATGCGCCGACCGCCAAGGGCTGACTCCGCCGCCGCGAGCCGACCCGCGAAAGACCGCCGGTACCGGGCCATTCGGCTCGGTACCGGCGGCGTATGTGTGGACGCGCTATCGGCAAGTCATCGGTCGTACCGCCCGCCCCCACCGACCCCGACCACTCCGGACCCGTGCAACGCCGCGCGCGCCTCCCACAGCTCGGGAAACGGCACCGCCAGCCGCCGGGCCAGGAAGTCCGCGCCCGTGGTGCGACCGGTCCCCGGCCGGGCGCCGATCTGGCGAACCACCACCTCGACATGCGCCAACTGGCAACGGCGCACCGCCTGAGACAGGTCCACCAGACCCTCGGCCAGCAGATACGGCAACCCGGACTGCGGCGCCCGCCGATACACCTCGGCCACGGTCAGATCCCGCTCGGCCAGGGCGGCCAGAAACTCGCGGAACAGCGCGCTCTCCGCGCCGTACAGCCCCAACGCCCGGTAGAGCGCGTGGAACTGCGCCGACTGTGCCCCGCTGGCCCGCCCGAGCGCGCCGCGAAAGCGGGCGAAGGAGGACACGGTCAGCCGCTCCAGCACGGTGAAGTGCTCGGCGATCATGGCCAGCACGTGTGTGGTACGTCGAACCTGCTCCAGACACAGGTGCAGATCGCGCGGCCGGGAGCCGATCGCGTCGGCCGCCAACTCCAGGTCGAGCAGCGCCTGTTTGAGCCACAACTCGCAACTCTGGTGCGCCACGATGAAGAAGTGCTCGGCGGCGTGCGTACACCGGTCGCTCTCCGCCGTGGTCGGGGTCTGCGCGCCCAGGATCGTGGACAGGCGCAGATAGCCGTCGTAGGTGGGCCCGGCGGCGCCGTCGGCCGCGCTCGTGTTCGGGTGCGGGGCGGACGTGCGGGCCGCGGAGCCGTTCACTCCCGACCGCCCGACGCCGTGGTGAGCAGCCGTTCGACGCCGGCCCGCAGCAACTCGCCGTCGCCGCAGAAGGCGATCCGCAACAACCCGTGTGAGCGCGGCGACTGCCCCAGGCCGGTGACCCGGCAGTGCGCGTCGATGATCGGGCGCAGCGCGAAACCCCGGCCCGGCGCCACTGCCGTACCGTGCTCGGCGAGCAACTCGGCCGCGAACACGTCGGCGTCCAGGCCCACCGAGGCCAGGTCCAACAGCGCGTACCAGCCGCCCGGCGGGACCCGGCCCAGCAGGCCCGCCGCGACCAGGTCCGGCAGGGCCCGATCCCGATTCGCCCGCACGGTCTCGCGGTTGCGCGCCGCCGCCCCGGGGGCACCGAGTGCGGCGAGTCCCGCGTACTGCACGGGAGTCGGCGGGGCCACGATGCTCGCCTCCTGCACCACCCGCAGCGCGCTCGCCGCGCGCTCGTTCGGCACGGCGATATAGCCGAGCCGGTAGCCGGTCATCGCGTAGCTCTTGGAGAAGCTGAACGCCGAGTGCACCAGGCGCTCCCGCTCCGGCACGTCCCGCTCCAGCGCGGCCATGGACACGTGCGTGCCCTCGAACACGAAGTGTTCGTACGCCTCGTCGCTGATGATTCGCCAGCGCCGCCGCCGGGCGAGGTCCAACACCGCCCGCAGGAACGGCTCGTCGAGCACCACACCGGCGGGGTTGGAGGGCGTGTTCAGCAGGATCAGCCGGGTGTCCGGGCCGCCCGCGTCGGCCAGCGAGTCCACGTCGGGCCGGAAGTCCCGGTCCAGCGGATAGAACCTCGGCCGCAACCCGGCCAGCAGGGCCTGCTGGAGATGGATCGGCCAGTGGATCTCCGGCAACAGGATCTCGTCTCCGGGATCGGCCATCGACTGCATCAACGCCGCGAGCCCCTGACACGAGCCGGGGGAGACGAACACCCGGTCCGGCGCGGTGTGATGGCCGTTCTCGGTGGCCAACTTGGCGGCCAGCGCTTCACGCAGCTCGATCATGCCCTCGGCCGAGGTGTACGCGGCGCGCCCGTCGCGCGCCGCCGCGCCCAGCGCCTCGACCGCCTCGGCCGGGGGCGCGAACGACGGTTCGCCCACGTGCAATCGGATCGCGGCGCGGCGGTGCGTGCGCTCCCACACCTCGGCCGAGCGGAACACGTCGTGCAGACACGACGGCGGGATGGACGCCGCGCGGGAGACGGCCAAGGGTGCCGCGCTCGTCTCGAAGGTCGACATGAGGGCTCTCTTTCCGCTGGTACGCGTGGGTGCGACGGGTGCCGGACGGCTTCGCGAGGCGCGCCACCCGGCGGTGGCGGCGCCGCAGGTCGTCGAGAGCCGCCACCGACGCGGCCCGAAGGGTCTCGGGCCGGCGCGGGGGCGGATCCGAAGGCGCGTCAGCGCCGTGGCCGGGGCGCGAACTCGTAGAGGTAGAAGCTCTGCAGGTCCGGCGGGCGGTTGCCGATGACGTTGGTAGACAGCGGCCGGAACCCGTTGAGTTCCAGGTCGCGGCGCACGATCAGCGGGGAGAGCTTGTGCTCCTCGTCGAACGACGTGGTCAGGTCGTCGCGGGTGATCTGCAACTCGGCCAGCACCACGGTCCAGTTGTCCTTGGCCATCGCGTAGTCGACGACGAACTTGTACCAGTGCCACAGCGCACGCCGGCGTTTGGCCTCCAGGTCGCGCGACCACTGCGGGACGACGCCCTCGGCACGGTACGCGGCCACCTCGCGGTGCGAGGTCAGCACCAGGCCGTCGGCCAGGTGGATCACCTCGGCGGTGGTCACCCGGGCCGCGTCGTTGTCGTCGCAGTACTCCGGGCAGAACTCGTCGCCGATGATCAGCACGCCGTCGTCGACGAGCAGCGTGCGCACATGGTCGAGGTAGGTGTTCGGCAGGTGGTGGTGCGAGCCCCAGGAGATGACCACGTCCAGCGGCTCCTTCCACTCCTGGAACGGCCGGTCGAAGACCTCGCCGCCGGCGCGGTCGGCGAGCCGCGCGCGGGCCTGGGCGATCAACCGGGGCTCGACCTCGTTGGCGATCACCCGGTGTCCCGGGAGGCTGTGCGCCAACATCGCCGAGACCACGCCGGACCCGGAGCCGACGTCCATCACCGTCAGCGGGCGGCCCAGGGTCTGCGCCCGGCGGCGGACCAGGTCCACGATCAACCGGTCGCCGTCGGTGATGTCGGGGTGGCCGTGGCGCATCGTGTCGCCGATGTCGATGTCGGCGAACTCGGGTCGTCCGTATACGGTCGTGGCGTCTTCGGTGGTGGTCACGGTCTCTCCTCCTGCGATGTCGATGAGGTGTGGTCCGTGGTGGCCCGGGCGCCCGTGCCGGGCCGTGATACGGCCCGTGTCGGGCGTGGGCAGCCCCGGCGTGCCGCGGGCGGTGGACGCTGTCCGAAGCCCGCCCTACGCGGTGCGCCCGCCGTCGACCGGCAGCAGTACGCCCGTGATCCACCCGGACCGCTCGGCGTCCAGCAACGCGCACACCCAGTGGGCGACCTCGTCGGGCGTACCGAAACGGCCCATCGGCGTGCCGGCGAGCAGGCCCGCCCGCAACGCCGCCGTCGCCGGCTCGTCCAAGCCGAGGTCGTCGTACATCGGGGTCTCCACCGGCCCGGGCAGGACCGCGTTCACCCGCACGTCCGGCGCCAACTCGTGGGCCAGCGAACGGGTCAGGCTGTTCAGCGCGGCCTTGCTCGCGCCGTAGAGGGACCGCCCCGGCATGGCCAGGACCCCGCCCACGGACGAGACGTTGACCACGCTGCCCCGGTCCGCGCGCAGTGCCGGCAGACAGGCCCGGATCAGCGCGACCGGGCCGCGTATGTGGGTGTCGAGCATGGCGTCCAGATCCGCGCTCGCGGCATCCTCCAACGGCGCGAAGCGGGCCACGCCGGCGTTGTTGACCAGTCCGTCGATCCGGCCCAGCCGTTCGATCGCGGCGCCGACCAGTCGATCCGCGCCGGGCTCGGCGCGCACGTCCCACGGCAGTACGGCGGTTCGGGTGCGCTCGCCGGCGGTGCGCCGGATCAGCGCGGCGGTCTCCTCCAGCGCCCCGACCCGCCGGCCCACCAGGGCGACCGAGGCCCCGGCGCACGCGGCCCGCACCGCGACCGCCGCACCGATCCCGGATCCGGCGCCCGTGACGAGAACCACCTTGCCGGTCAGCGCCATCGAGAGGTCCCACGGGGCCGAATCCACAGTGCCCGTCCACGGTGTCGTAGGTGTCGTCGGTGTCTTGTCCACCGTGGCGTCATGTTCGCCGGTGAAATGCCGCGCCGTCATGATTCTTTCCCGGATGTTTCCCGCCGCGCCGCGCCTTCTCGGCGCCGTCCCGACTACCTTCCGAATTCCTTCGCGGGCATTGACCACGAGGCGCATCCGAACAATTGTCGAAAAGCCATTCCTTTGGCGGTTCGGCGACGCGGAGCGGAGCGGAAGGCGATGACAACGACGAATATGACGGCGTCCGAAGCGCATCCGACGGAGCGCGACGCGGCGGTACTGCACGAACTGGTCGAGTATCAGGCACTGCGCGACCCGGACGCGATCGCGGTCGTCTCGATCGAGGGTGACACCCTCACCTACGGCGAACTGCACGCCCGGGCATGCGGGTTGACGAATCGTCTGCGCGCCGCCGGGGTGGGCCACGAGGATCGCGTCGCGGTGACCGTGCCGCGCTCCCCGACGGCGATCGTCGCCCTCCTGGGCGTGTTGGCCGCCGGCGCCGCGTACGTGCCGATCGACCCCGACTTTCCCCTGGAGCGGCAACGCTTCATGGTCCGCGACAGTGCCGTGTCGGCCGTGGTCGCCGAACGCGGCGCGGGCGTCCCGGACTTCGTGGACGACGGCGTGCCGGTGCTGTACGCCGACGCCGAGGCGGTCGACGGCGACGCGGCCGCGAACGATCCGCTCGCGGAACTCGCGGCCGGTCGGGTGCGACCCGACCAGGCGGCCTACGTGATCTACACGTCCGGATCCACCGGCGTACCCAAGGGCGTCGTGGTCGAACACGCCGCCGTGGTCGCGCTCGTCCTGGACGAGGAACGCATCGCGGTGCGCCCCGGCCAGTCGGTGGCCCAGTACGCGCCGATGGCGTTCGACGCCTCGACATTCGAGATCTGGGCCGCGCTGTGCCGCGGCGGCCGGGTGGAGATCCTGCGCGGTGGACCCGTCGCGGTCGAGGACCTGTCCGCCGAGTTGGCCAAGCGTCGGCCCGACTGGCTGTTCCTGACCACCGGCCTGTTCCACGTCCTGGCCGACCACGCGCCGCACGCACTGGAGCCGGTCGGCACGCTGATCACCGGCGGCGACGTGCTGTCCCCGCAGCACATACGAACGGCCGCCGCCGTATCGGGACTTCGGGTCCTCGCGGCCTATGGGCCCACGGAGACCACGACGTTCGCGTCGCTGCACGCCGCCGACCCGGACGCGGAATGGGATCGGGTGCCGATCGGCACCCCACTGAGCGGACGCACGATGTACGTACTCGACGAGGACCTGCGCGAGGTCGCACCCGGCGAGGTCGGCGAGTTGTACGTCGGCGGCGTCGGCGTCGCCCGAGGCTACCTGCGGCGCTCGGCCCTGACCGCGGAGCGGTTCCTGCCCGACCCCTTCCGGGGCGGCCGGGCGAGCCGGATGTATCGCACCGGCGACCTCGCGCGGCGCCGCGAGGACGGCGCGTTCGAGTTCCGCAGCCGTACCGACCGGCAGGTCAAGATCCGCGGCTTCCGGATCGAACCGGGGGAGATCGAGGCCGTGCTCAACGGCCGCCCCGAGGTGGCCGAGGCCGTGGTCGCCGTGTTCGGCACCGAGGCGGACGGAAAGCGGCTGGTCGGCTACGCGGTACCGGCCGGCGACGCCCGGGTCACCGCCTCCACGATGCGCGCCTGGCTGGGCGAGCGCCTGCCCGCGCACATGGTCCCCGGCACCTGCCTGGTCCTGGAGGAGATGCCGCACGACCCCAACGGCAAACCGGACCGGTCCGCACTCGCGGCACCGTGGACCGCGCGCGAACGACTGGGCGACCTGCCCGAATACCGGGCGCCGCACAGCGAGGCCGAATCGCTGATGGCCGACGTCTGGGCGGAGGTGCTCGGCCTGGACCGGGTGGGCGTCGACGACAACTTCTACGAACTCGGCGGCGACTCGCTGCTCAGCGTGGACACCATCGAACGCCTGCGCAGGCTCGGCATCGACTGCTCGGCCGGAGCGTTCTTCCGGCACCAGACCATCGCCGAACTGGCCGCGGCCACCGGCGGCGACCGCGACGGCGCCCGCTGATGGAGATCACCGCACCCCCTCCCGGCCTGCGCATCCCCTACGCCGACGTCGACCTCACCGACCCCGCCGTCTACGAGGAGTGCCAACACGCCAGATGGCGCACGATGCGCGAGGACACGGCGGTGACCAGACACACCGCGCCCGCCGTCGGCGACGTCTTCTGGGGCTTCGCCCGGCACGCCGAATGCGACCGCATCGTCAAGGACCACCGCGTCTTCGGATCCGAGGACGGCACCATCCTGGCCTCGGTCGGCGTCGGGGACAGCGCCGGGGGCCGCACCATCACGCTGATGGACCCGCCGCTGCACAGCGACATTCGCCGACCCACGATGCGCACCATCGGCCACGCGGTCGTCCGCAAGCGCGCCGCCGGAATCCGCGAACGGGTCCGCACCCTGGCCCGACCCCTGCTCGACGGCGGCGAACACGACTTCGCGAAAATGATGCGGCTGCTGCCGATGGTGGTCATCGGCGAACTCATGGGCATTCCGGACGAGTACTGGGAGACCATCGCCCACTACACCACCGCCAGCATCGCGCCCGACGACCCCGAATACGCCAGCGGCGAGACCACCCACGAGACGCTGCGCCGCGCCCACCACGAACTCTTCGCGTGCTTCACCGAGATCATCGAAAGCAAGCGCGCCCACCCGGGCGAGGACCTGATCAGCGCGCTGACCACACTGGAGACCGAGGGCGCGCCGATGGACGACCTGCGCGTCGCGCTGAACTGCTACAGCTTCCTGCTCGGCGCCAACTCGACCACGCCGCACGTGGCTTCACACACGCTGCTCGCCCTCGCCGAGCGTCCGCACCTGTGGGACGGCGCGCTGGCCGACGAGCACAGCACCGCGCTGCTGGTGGAGGAGGGCGCACGCTGGACGACGCCGACCAATCACCTGGTGCGCCGAGTCCGCGAGGACACCGAGGTGGCCGGGACCACGCTGCGCCGGGGCGAGTGGGTGTGCGCCTGGGTGGCCTCGGCGAACCGGGACGAGAGCGTGTTCGCCGACCCGTACACCTTTGACCCGAGCCGATCGCCCAATCCGCACCTCGCGTTCGGCGGCGGCCCGCACTACTGCATCGGGGCGCCGTCGAGCCGGATGGCCCTCGGGATGCTCTTCGACGAACTGGGCACCGCCCTCGAAGGCGTCGAACCCACCGGAAAGGTCACCCACCTGCGTTCCAACTGGATCAACGGGATCACGTCCATGCCGATGCGGTTCCACCGTCGCGGACGGAACAGCCGATGAACGGCCGGGCGTTGAACGGGCGGGCGTTGAACGGGACGGCGCCGGGCGCGCGCAGCGTCGGGATCGGCGACGCGGTCGCCGCCACCGAGATGCCCCGACTGGTCCGGCTCGAACACAACCTCTACGCGGCCTGCTTCACCGTGATGAAGCTGCTCCCGGCCCGACACATCCTGGACACCGCCATCGCACGCGGCGAACTACGGCCGGGCACGACCGTCGTGGAGACCAGCTCCGGCACCTTCGGACTCGGCCTGGCCATGGTGACCGCGCTGCGCGGCTATCCGCTGGTCCTGGTCAGCGACCCCGTCCTGGACGCACCGCTGCGGGCCAGGCTCGAAGACCTGGGCGCCCGGGTCGAGATCGTCCCCGAGCCGGCGGCTGTCGGCGGACACCAACGCGCCCGCCTCGACCGGCTCGACGAGATCCGCAGGGAGTACGCGCCGGCCTTCGTGCCTTCGCAATACGACAACCCGCTCAACCCCGACGCCTACACGGCGGTCGCCGACCTGGTCCACGAGCGGATCGGGCCCGTGGACACCCTGGTCGGCTGCGTCGGCTCCGGCGGCTCGATGTGCGGCACAGCGCACGGACTGCGCCGCCACCGTCCCGAAATGTGCGCGGTGGCCGTGGACACCCACCACAGCGTGCTCTTCGGGCTGCCCGACGGCCCCCGCACGCTGCGCGGACTCGGCAACAGCCTGATGCCGGGCAACGTTGAGCACGACACCTTCGACGACGTGCACTGGCTGGGCGCCGCCGAGGCGTTCGGCGCGACCGGCCGACTGCACCGCGAACACGCCCTGTTCATGGGGCCGACCAGCGGCGCCGCACACCTGGTCGCCCGCTGGGAGGCCCGCCGACACCCGGACCGAACAGTGCTGGCGCTGTTCGCCGACGAGGGACACCGCTACCAGTCCACCTCGGGCGACCCGCACTGGCTGCGCCGACACGGGCTGCACCTGCCCGTACTGCCCACCGAGCCGCACACCGTCACCGACCCCGCCCGGGTGCGCGGCCACTGGGACCGGATGGTGTGGGGGCGCCGCCCCGCCCCGGATCCGGCCCGATCCCCGCACGAACGGGCGCCGGTCCGATGACCGCGACCCTGGTCCTGGTGGAGAGCAACACCACCGGCAACGGCCGAGCCCTGGTGCGCGCCGCGCGCCGCGAGGGCCTGCGACCGGTACTGCTGTGCGCGCGACCGGAACGCTACGCCTACGTGCGCGAGGACGACGTCCCGGTCGTGGTCACCGACACCGGGTCGCTCGACGCGCTCGTGGCGGCGGTCCGAGCGCTGCCCGGCCCGGTGGTGGGCGTGGCCGGCACCTCGGACCACTACATCGAGACGGTCGCCCTCCTGGCCCGCCGGCTCGGCCTGCCCGGGCCCGACCCGCGGGCCGTGGCGACCTGTCGGGACAAGGGTCGACAACGCCGCACCCTGGCGGCGGCCGGGGTGGCCGTACCCGAGGGCGTCACCGTCACCGACGTCTCGCTCCTCGCCGACGCGCGACGTCGGCTGGGCCCCGGACCGGTGCTGGTCAAGCCGGTCACCGGCAGCGGCAGCGTGGGTGTGCGCCTGTGTACGGACGCGGACGAACTGCGCCGGCACGCGGCGGCGCTGCTGGACGCGCCCGTCAACGAGCGCGGACTCGCGGTGCCCACCGGGGTGTTGCTCCAGGAGTACGTGGCCGGCCCGGAGTTCTCCGTCGAGTCGGTCGGCGGCCGGGTGGTCGGCGTCGTGGCCAAGCACCTGGGCGAACCGCCGTACTTCGTGGAGACCGGACACGACTTCCCGGCCGTCGCCGAGCCCGAACTGCTCGCCGCGCTGCGCTCGCGCGCCGCGGCGGCGGTCACGGCGCTGGGCCTCGCCGAGCAGCCGACGCATGTCGAACTGCGGGTGGGAGCGGACGGACCGGTGGTGATCGAGGTCAACCCTCGGCTCGCGGGCGGGCATATCCCCGAACTCGTGCTCGCCGCCCATGGCGTGGACCTGATCGACGCGGTCCTGGCCACAGCTTTGGGCCGGTCGGTGGCGCCGCGTCCGACGGACCGTGCGGGGGCGGCAGCCGTGCGTTTTCTGCTCGCGCCCGCGAGTGGTGTGTGGGCCGGCGTCGACGGGGTTTCGGAGGCGGCCGGGATGCCGGGTGTGCGGCGGGTCGAGATCGATAGGGCGGCCGGGCCGGCCGTTCGACACGGTGACTTCCGCGACCGGGTCGGCGCGGTGCTGGCCGGTGCGCCGGACACGGAGACGGCGGCGGCGTTGGCCGAACGGGCCCTGCGCCGGCTGACGGTGCGCACGATGGTGGGGGAGGCGGTGCGGTGAGCGCCGATGTGCCACAGGCCCTCGACGATCGGGTACATACGGGCGGCCGGGTCCTGATGCATCCACGTGTGCGCGCGCTCACCCAACAGCCGGGCGTTGACGCGGCGTTCGCGGGCGCGCTTCGGCTCACCACGCAGATCGACCGGGCGCATGTGGTGATGCTCGCCGAACGCGGCATCCTACCGATGGACGCCGCCGCGCGGCTGCTCGCCGCCGTGGACGACCTGCGCGCCGAGGACTTCGCGTCACTGCGCGACCGCCCGGCCCCGCGCGGCTGGTACCTGATGTACGAACTGTTCCTGACGGAGCGACTGGGCCCGGACGTCGGCGGCCAACTGCAACTCGGCCGCTCACGCAACGACCTCACCGCCACGCTCCAGCAACTCCAGCTGCGCGGCCCCTATCTCGACCTGCTGTGGCAGTCGCTGCGCCTGCTCGGCACGCTGACCCGCACGGCACGGCGATACGCACGCGTGGTGATGCCCGCCTTCACCCACCACCAGCCGGCCGTGCCGATCACGTACGGCCACTACCTCAGCGGCGTCGCCGTGGCGTTGGCGGCCGACATCGACGCGCTGGCCCGCGTCGCCGAGGACCTCGACCGCAGTCCGCTGGGCGCGGGCGGCGTGGGCGGCACCACGGTGCCGATCGACGCCGGCCGCACCGCCACGCTGCTCGGCTTCGCCGGGGCGCGGGCCAATTCGGTCGAGGCGGTCGCCTCGCGCGACGCGGGATTGCGGCTCCTGGCCGCCGGCGCCGTCCTGGGAGTGCTGCTCGGCCGGGCGGCCACCGACCTGTCGTCGTGGACCGCATCGGACAGCGGGCTGTTGACCGTCCCCGACGAACTGACCAGCGGCAGTTCGATGATGCCGCAAAAGCGCAACGTCTTCGTCCTGGAACACGTCGCCGGCAAGGCGGCGGCCCCACTCGGCGCGTTCGTCACGGCCGCGACCGCGATGCACAAGACCCCGTTCAGCAACTCCATCGCCGTGCACGCCGAGGGCATGCGCCCGGTCGAGGACGCGGTACGTCAACTCGCCCAGGCGGCGGAGCTGTTGCGCCTGGTGGTCGGCACAGCCCGACCGGACGCGGAGCGCATGACAGCCCGGGCGGAAGCCGGCTACACGGCGGCGACCGAGGCCGCCAATCGCCTCGCCCTCGACACGGATCTCGGCTTCCGGGCCGCGCACGCCGCAGTCGCCGGGGCGGTCCGTACCGCACTGGCCAACGGCGGCGAACCGCTGGCCGACGCACTGACCCGACTGCCAGAGGCGAACGGGTCCGGCAATCCGCCCGCTTCGCCCGGCGCGGTGGCCGAAACCGCCGAATACGGCGGCGGCCCCGGCCCCAGGGCGCTCGACGACTGCCTGCGCGCCACCCGATACCGCATCGGCGACCAACTCGCCCTGCTGCGCGCGCTGCGCCACCGCTGGACCGGATACGAACCCGCCCTGGACGCGGCGGTGGCGGAGGTACGACAGGCAGGAGCGGCCCGGATCGACACCCGCAGCCGTGCGAACCACCCGACGCCCCACGACCTCTCGGACCGAAGGAGCACGTGATGACCGGCCAACGCCGTGGCCCGTGGGTGACCTTGCCCCGTCCGCGCCCCGACGCCGACCTGCGGCTTTACTGCCTCCCCTACGCGGGCGCGGGCGCCTCCGCCTTCCGCGACTGGCCCGAAGCGCTCGACAGGCTCGGGTCGTTCGAGGTCGCACCGATCCAATACCCGGGACGCGAGACCCGACTCCGCGAGCCCCCGCGGATCGACATCGACGCGATGGCCGCGGCGGTCGCCGCGAGCATCGATCGCCCCTACGCCGTCTTCGGACACAGCATCGGCGGCCGGCTCGCATTCGAACTGTGCCGCAGGCTGCGCGACGGCGACGCACCATCCCCGGTACGGCTGTTCGCGTCCGGCTGCCCGGCCCCCCAGTACCCACCGGCCGCGATCCGCGACTCGGACCTACCCGACGACGAGTTCATCGCCCGCGTCGGGGGTATGGGCAGCCTCCCGGCCGAGGTCGTGGCCGACCCGGAACTCCGCGAACTGGTCCTGCCCGTGCTGCGCTCCGACTTCGCCATGGTCGACGACTACGTCTACCTCGCGCAGCCCCCGTTGCCCCACCCCATCAGCGCGTTCGTGGGCGACGCCGACCCGGAGGCCACCGAGGCGACGGCAGCCGGCTGGCAGGAGCAAACCACCGCCGACTTCGCCCTGCACGTCCTGCCGGGCGACCACTTCTTCCTCCACAGCGCCCGCAGCACTCTCCTGACCACCCTGGCCCGCGAACTGTCCGCCCCGACCACCCTCGAAAGGATCGTGGAGTCATGCCGGACGACGCCATCGCCGTAGCGGCGCTGTGCAAGAGGTACGGCGACGTGCACGCGCTGGACGGACTCGACCTGACCGTCGAACAGGGCACGGTCATAGGTCTGTTGGGTCCCAACGGAGCCGGCAAGACCACGGTCGTGCGAATCCTGGCCACGCTCCTGCGCCCCGACTCGGGATCCGTGCGCGTATGCGGGGTGGACGCGCTGCGCCACCCCGAACAGGTCAGGCCCCGCATCGGCCTCACCGGCCAGTACGCGGCGGTCGACGAGAAACTCACCGGCTACGAAAACCTGCGCATGCTGGGCCGACTCGCCCGCCGAGGCCGAGCCGAATCCCGCACCCGCGCGCACGAACTCCTCGACCAGTTCGACCTCGCCGACGCCGCCGACCGCCTGGTCCGCACCTACTCGGGCGGCATGCGCCGCCGACTCGACCTCGCGGCCGGCCTGATCGCCCGTCCCGAAGTGATGTTCCTCGACGAACCCACCACCGGCCTCGATCCGAGAAGCAGGGAGTCGATCTGGCAGGTGATCACCGACCTGTCCGCCGCCGGCACCACGGTCCTGCTGACGACCCAATACCTCGAGGAGGCCGACCACCTCGCCGACACGGTCGCGGTCGTCGAACACGGCACGGTGATCGCACACGGCACCCCCGACCAACTCAAGGACCGGGTAGGCGGCGAACGCCTGGAGATCCACCTCGACGACCCCGCCACCCACGAACGCGCCGAACAGGCGATCCGCCCGGTCATCCGCGACAGCCCGTGCAACCACGACGGCAAGGGCCGGCTGACGGTGACGACCACCGGCGCGGCACTGCTGATGCCCGACCTGGTCCGCGAGTTGGACGCGGCCGAGGTGACGGTCCTGGACCTGGCGGTCCGCCGCCCCACCCTCGACGACGCCTTCTTCGCCCTGACCGACGACCACCACAAGCCGCCGAATCCCGACGCCGAACACCTCACCGCGGTCACAACCCAGGGGACGGAGCAGCGATGAGCAGCATCTCGCCCGAAAAGCCCGCACCGTCCGCGCACTCCACGTCGGGCAGGTCGATTACCCGAACGACGCCCGGCGGCGCGAGCGCATACGCCCACGGGCGCGGCATCGTCTGGTGGCTCTCCGACGCCGGAGAAATGGCCCTCCGCAACCTCAAACACCTCCACCGCACCCCCGACCTCCTCATGTACGCGCTCATCCAGCCGGTGATGTTCATCCTGCTGTTCCGCTACGTCCTGGGCGGCGCGATCGAGGTCCCGGGCGGCGACTACGGCCAGTTCCTGCTTCCCGGCATCTTCGTACAAATGGTCCTGTTCGGTTCGGTCGCGGGCACCGCCGTCGGACTCGCCGACGACATGAACAAGGGCATCATGGACCGCTTCCGCTCGATGCCGGTGAGCCGATCCGCGGTCCTGGCCGGCCGCACGTTCTCCGAACTGGCCCGCACCCTGGTGGCCGTGGTCGTGATGGTCACCGTCGGCCTGGCGGTCGGCTTCCGCTTCGAAGGCGACCCCCTGCCCACGGCAGCCGCCTTCCTCCTCCTCTTCGCCTTCGGCTACGCCTTCTCGTGGCTGGCCGCCCTGATCGGCATGGCGGTATCAACTCCGGAAGCGGCCCAAGCAGGCGGCACGGCCTGGCTGTTCCCATTCACGTTCATCAGCTCGATCTTCGTCCCGGTCTCCACCATGCCGAGCTGGCTCCGCCCCTACGCCGACCACAGCCCCATAACGGTCGTGGTGGACACCATGCGAGCCTGGCTCAACGGCACAGACGCCGGCTCATCCCCCTGGCAGGCCCTGACCTGGACCACCGCCATAACCGCAATCTGCGCCCCCCTGGCAATAGCCCGCTACCACAACAAATCCACCTGACCCACCCACTCAGTGTTCTGCCGGTGCGGGGGACTTGTCCTTACCCTTGCCGGGGTGCCGGCGTTCCCGGAATTCGTTGCCCTTGCGGGCGCTCCAGGCCAGGACACCGACGCGGGCGGGCAGGAGCACGCCGCAGAGCGGGAATACGAGCGCTGGGGACAGCCAGACGTCGGTGCCGCTTTTGCCCATCGCGATGCGGATGATCACCGTCACCACATAGGCGGCGACTCCGGTGCCGATCCACCACTTCCACGCGCTCTTGCTGGCCCCCACGGTGGGGCCGTGGGTGTCCTCGCCTCTCCGGGTGCTCACCGGTCGCCCTTTTGCCTTGCGCCACAGAGCCCGAATCAGGAAGGCGGTGCCGAAAACGGCCAGGATCGTTGCCAACATGCCCCACTGCGCAGGCGAATCCGGCACCCCTCGGGCGTACTCGTTCATGTCCCACCTCCGCCACCGACCCCTGTGCTGTAGTCGGTGGCACTTCTGCCCGAAGCCGGAAACCCCATGCCTGGATGCCGACTTCCCGCCACCGCAGCCACCGGATACGACCGCTCGGGCCGGCCGGTCGTCAGGCCCGGCCGTAGCCGTGGCTTCTCGCGCCTCGCGCGATTTCAGCGGCCGGTTACCAGGACGATCTGGTCCCCGGTGACCTTGGTGGTTTCGGCGTGGGTCAGCAGGCCCGCGAGTCCGGCGGAGCCGGCTGCGGTGGGGTGTACCGCGTAGCGGGCCAGTAGGGCTTGGGCGGCGAGCAGTTTGTCGTCGGTGGCGGCGTGGGTCGCGCCGTCCGAGGCGGATATCGCGGCCAGGGCCTCGGGGCCGTGCAGGGCGTGCCAGTTGACCAGGGGCTCGTTGTGCTCCGTCGTGACCACCTCGTGGCTGGACAGCCTGCGGTACGGGCCCGGCCAGCTCGTCACGATCGGGTTGTTGCCGGGGGAGCCGACCGCGTGGAGGGCCACCGGCCAGGCCAGGAGGCGGGCTTGGCGGTGGGCCGCGACGACCGTCGTACCGTTGCCGACCGGGATCCACAGCGCGGCCGGAGCGCCGCCGAGTTCACGGTGCAGCACGCGGACGACGTGTCCGTGCCCCGCCAGGATGGCGTCCGTGCAGGGTCCGTCGACATTGCCGTCCAGAGCCCCCAACTCGACGGCCAGGCGGTGGGATTCGTCGACGGCGTCCTCGTAGCCGCCGCGCACGAAACGGATGTCGGCCCCGGCCGCCGCCACTGCGGCGCCGCCGTCACCCCAGTCCGCGGGCAGCACCACCGTGGACCGCAGGCCCGCCGCCGCGCACGCCGTCGCCATCGCGCGCCCGTAACTGCCGCACGAGCCCACGACGATCCGGTCGTGCCCCTCGGCGACCGCGCGGGCCACGACCGCGCGGGCGGCGGGTTCCTTGTGGCTGCCGGAGGAGTAGCGGGACTCGTCCTTGAGGAAGACGCGGACGCCAGGCAGGAGGCCGTCCGCCACGATCAGGGGGGTCAGGTACGGATCGGTGGGCGGTGCGAGGGAAGTCGGAGGCGACAAGGGGAAGTTCCTTCACCGGGTGCGGGTGGAGAGCAGTTCGTCGGCTTCGCGCTGCAGGTCGTCGCGCGAGCCGATCTCGGCGGGCGGTATGGCGTCGGGCAGTTCGTCCTCGATCAGCCGCAACCGGTCGTTGAACCAACCGCGGACGGACCAGGCCAGTTGCAGCACACCGCTCAGGACGATCAACAGGGCCAGGCCCCGACCCGGCCCCTCGGATTCGAGCAGTGGTTGCACGAACCGCTCGGCCGGCGGCCCGACCACGAGGTAACCCAGCGGCATCGTCAGCATCATCAGGGTGATGAACAGGGACAGCACACGGCCCTGCAGTTCGAACCCGACCTTGCTCTGCACGATCGCGATCCAATGGCCCTCGGCGAGGGATTCGCCGAACCCCACAAGGAACATCCCGACGACGATCAGCGCCGGGACGGTGGAGATTCCGACCAGGATCATCGCGAAACTGCCGATGCCCATCGCGATGAGCATCCCGTGACTGCGCCGGGCGGTACCGCCCCACAGACCCATCAGGACGCTGCCGACGATCCCGCCGACGCCGCCGGCGCCCAGCGCCAGACCCAACACCGAATCCGACTGCTCCGCCAGCAACATCGGCGTGATGACGGCGAAGCCCAGGGTGTAGAAGACGTGGTCGATGACGAAGAACCGAAGTGCCGCGCGCAGCCCGGGTCGACGGGTGATGTAGCGCCAGCCGTTGCGGATCTCGGCGCCGAAGGTCTCCTCGCGTACCCGGAACATCAGGTTCGGGAAGCGCACGAGAAGCAGCGTGAGTGCCCCGATCCCGAAGGTGCCCGTGTCGACGAGAAGCACACCGTCGATGCCGATCGGGTCGATCAGCGCGGCACCGAGCATCGGTGAGAACACCAGCCCGACGCCGACGCCGAGCTGCCCGATTCCGGCGGCATGGCCGAGATAACGCTTGGGTACGAGCTGCGCGACCGCCGCGAGGTAGGCCGGCCGCTGGAACGCCCCGGCCACCGACGTCACCGACACGACCAGGTAGACGTGCCACAGGTGCAGGCCGTCGCCGTGCATGAGGGCGACCAGGGCCGCCATCGAGAGTCCGGCAGTGGTGTCGCTCGCCAGCATCACCTTGCGGCGGTCCCACCGGTCGGCGACGGCCCCGGCGAGCGGTCCCACGAGGATGCCGGGGAGCAGTCCGATCGCGCTCACCACCGCGAAGGAGGTGAGCGAGCCGGTCCGGTCCAGCACCCAGATGCTCAGTACCAGCGTGCTCAGCCCGCTGCCCATCATCGACAGAAGCTGGCCGAGCGCGACCAGCGCGAACTTGCGCAGATCGGGCGCCGTCCCCGCCGCCGGGCCTCGCACCTCGGCGGGGAACCGCACGGTCGGCTTCACCGTCGACGCGGCGTTCGGCGAAGTGTCCGACCGCCGCGCACCGGAGTCGACCGCGGCCACCAGGGCCTGCGCGAGCGGCTCCGCGTGGCTCTTGAGGAAGAAGTGCCCCGCACGCGGCAGCACCACCAGGCCCAGGTCGCCCTCGGTGAAGTGCCGCCATTCCTGGTGGCGTTCCTGATAGTGCTCGGTGACCCGGTCCCGGGCGCCGACGACCGTGAGCACCGGAGCCTTCAGCGGCCGGTACGTCCGCCGGTACGCCGCCGTGAAGTATTCCTCGGCGTCGCGCGCGTCGTGCCGGACGTTGCGCAGTACGAAGGCCTCCTGCTCGTCGTCGTCCAGATCGGTGAAACCGCCGCGCGCGCGGAGGTAGGCGAGGTATTCACGGTCGGAGGTGAAACGATCCACCGGCACGTGCCGGTAGATCCAGTCGAAGAACCGTCCCGGCAGCCGGGCGGTCGGGAATCCCGCCCCGAGCGCGACCCCGGCCAGCGCTACACCCGCCGCCTCGGCGCGCCGTGCCACCTCCACCGTGAGTGCGACGCCGAGGCAGTGTCCGTAGAGCAGCACCGGGCCCTCGATCGTGCGCATTTCCTCGACGATGCGATCGGAGACGACGGCGATCGGCTCCAACTCGTCGTCCGGCCTGGATCGGTCGTGGCCCGGCAACTCCACCGCCCGCAACGCCCAGTTCGCCGGAAGCGCGTCGGCGAGCGGCTGATAGGCGACGGCGCTTCCCCCGGAGTAGGGCACCGCGACGACGGTGTGCCCGCCGGTCGCCGGGTCGGCGTCCGTGGCGGTGAGCCGGTGCAGCAGCCCCCGATCGGCGGGTCCGGCCGCCGACCGCGCGTCGAGATGCGCGGCCAGGCGGCGGATGGTGGCGTACCGGTAGAACTCGACCAGGCTGGGCGCCGGTTCGACCCGCCGGACGACCCGGAGGGCCGAGAACGAGTCCCCGCCGAGGTCGAAGAAACTGTCGTCGATGCCGGGTTCGGGAACCCCGAGAACCTCCGCCCAGATCGCCGCGATCCGCTTCTCGGTAGCGGTCCGAGCGAGCGTCACGGCGGACTCGGGCCCGGTCCCGGTCGGGGCGGGCAGCGCACGCCGGTCCAGTT
The DNA here is from genome assembly GCF_051903075.1 of Embleya australiensis. NCBI lineage: Bacteria > Bacillati > Actinomycetota > Actinomycetes > Kitasatosporales > Streptomycetaceae > Embleya > Embleya australiensis. The sequence continues at coordinate 224,604 of NZ_CP182422.1, read as the reverse complement.
TGCCGTTCGGCGTCGACGGGAGCGCGGGCAGCGTGACTATGCGGGTGGGAACCATGTGCGCGGGCAGGCCCGCCGCGAGTATCTCGCGGTAGGCGGCCTCGTCGGCGTCCGCCCCGTCGCGGGTCACCACGTAGCCGACGAGCCGGCTGATGCCGCCGGGCGGCCCGTGTACGGCCACGGCGCATGCCGCCACCTGCTCCAGCGTGCCGAGCCGGGCCTCGATCTCGCCGAGTTCGATCCGGTACCCGTTGATCTTGACCTGGTCGTCGAGCCTGCCGAGGAAGTCGACCGTGCCGTCGAGATGGAATCGGGCCGAGTCGCCGGTGCGGTACATCCGGGCGCCGGGCGCGGTGACGAAGGGATCGCTCACGAACCGCTCGGCGGTCAGTTCGGGCCGGTCGTGATAGCCGGGTGCGACGCCGAGCCCGCCCAGATACAGTTCGCCGACCACGCCCGCGGGAACGGGTCGACGGTGCGCGTCGAGGACGTAGACCCGGTTGTTCGGGAAGGGCCGACCGATCGGCAACGGCGCGTCGTCGGCGAGGTGTTCGACCGAACCCTCGAACAGCACGTTGTCGACGGTGGCCTCGGTGACCCCGTACGAGTTGACCACGCGGTTGCCCGGCCCGACGAGGCGTTTCGCCAACGCGTACTCCTTGACGTGCCACTTCTCGCCGCCGCCGATCAGCAGTCGGACGAACGACAGGTCCCCTCCGCCGCGTTCGGTGTGGTCGAGGAGCGCGCGCAGCACCGCGGGCACCAGTTCGGTGCAGGCGACGTGCTCGGTCTTCATCAGCGCGTGGAGATCGGCCGGGTCGAGCGCGGTCTCGCGCGGGGCCACCACCAGCCGGCCGCCGCTGAGATGGGCCCGGAGCGTCTCGCCCACGAACATGTCGAAGGAGAAGCCGGCCGCCTGCAGGTAGGTCCACTCCGGCCGCAGCCGGTACGCCTGCCGCCACATGCCGGCGGCGTGTACGAGGTTGCCGTGCGTGACCACGACGCCCTTGGGCGTGCCGGTGGATCCCGAGGTGTAGATGACATACGCGGGATCGTCGGCCGCGTTGCACAGGGGCAGGTCGCCGCCGTCGTCGGGAAGCCCTTCAGGCAGCCCTTCGGCGAGGTAGTCCCGGTTGATCACCACCGTCGCCCCGCTGTCGATCAGCATGTACTGCACCCGGTCGCTCGGGTAGGCCGGATCCAACGGCACGTACGCCCCGCCCGCCTTGAGCACCGCCCACATCGCGATGAAGAGCTCGACGCCGCGATCCAGGTTGATCGCGACCCGGTGGCCCGGCCGGACCCCCTCCCGGCGCAGTCTCCGGGCGAGCCGATTGGCCCGGCGGTTCAACTCCCCATAGCTCAGGGTGTCGCCGCCGACGGTGAGGGCGGGTGCGTCGGGTGTGGCTGCGGCGTGGCGTTCGAACAGCTGGTGTACGGCGATGGCGTCCGGTATCGGGGCGACGATGTCGTTCCAGTCGTCCACGATGCGGCGATGTTCACCTTCGGTGAGCATCGGTAGCCGGGTGACCGGCGTACTCGCCCCGCCGATCGCCGCGTCGAGGAGCGTCAGCAGGTGGTCGACGAACGCCTCGACGCGCGCCTCGTCGAAGAGTTCGGCGGCGTAGTCCGCGTTCAACACCGCGCCGTCGGCGGGGAAGTCGAGGCCGATCGCGAGGTCGACCATGCTCGCGGCCGGCGCCAACTCACCGGCGTAGCACAGGAGCCGGTCATCCGCCGTCGGCGTGTTGTGCACGGTCAGCATCACCGGACTCAGCCGCTTGGCCCCGCCGGGCCGCGCCAACGCGTCCACCAGATCCGGCAGCGCGAGTTGCCCGCGGTCGAGGTCGCCCAAAACCGCGTCCCGCACCCGCGCGAGGAGTTCGGCGAACGACGGATCGCCGGATACATCGCCGCGCAGCGGCAGTACGTTCAGCGCGGGGCCGATCAACGAGGCCGACTCGGCGGTCGACCGCCCGGCAACCGGTGCGAGCACGGTGACGTCCGTCCGCCCGGTGTACCGGCGCAGGACGACCTGGAGCCCGGCCAGGACCACCATGAACAGGCTCGCCCGCTGTTCGCCGGCGTAGGAACGCAGCCGGTCCAGCAGTTCGGGATCGAGGGGACGGCTGATGCGGCCGGCGGCGTACGAGGGGGCGGCCGGGCGAGGCCGGTCGGTGGGCAGTTCCGCGTCGAGATCGGCGCCGTCGAACCGCTCCCGCCAGTACGCGACGAGCGCCGCGTCGGCCTTCGCGTCGGCGGCGCGCGCGGCGAGATCGGGCACGGGAGCGGCCGGTGGCAGCCCGGCGCCGGTGACCGGATCGGCGCCTTCGCGCACGGCCCGGTACAGCGCGGCGAGTTCCCGCCCCAGCACCCCCGCCGACCATCCGTCGAAGGCGAGGTGATGCACGATCAGCACAAGCACGTCGTCGTTCAGGAAGGCGTGTGCGACCGGGCCGTGCCGGACGTCGATGCCCGCCCGATCCGGCTCGCCCAGCGTCAACGGGATCTCCGCCGCAGGTGCGACGACCATGCTCGGCTCGATGCCGTCATCGGGGAAGCGCGCCCGCAACAGCGGGTGCCTGCGGGCCAGTTCCGCGAGCGCCGTGATGAGTGTCGGAACATCCACCGGCTCAGCCCAGCGGTAGCGAATTCCCAGCGTGTACACGGGCAGATCGGCGCACAACTGCTCGGCGATCCAATAGTCGCGCTGCATCGGACTCAGCCGATGTGGGACCCCCTCCGCCAGGGTGGCGATGGCAGGCCCGTCCGCGGCGCCTGTCCCACCGCCGATCAGCTCCGCGAGCGCGGCGACGGTCGGATCCGCGTACCACCGCGTAAGCGTCAACTCCGCGCCGTGCCGCAACCGCAGGGCGGCGATGAGCCGTACGGCGTCCAGGGAATCGCCACCGAGCGCAAGAAAGTCATCGGCCGCACTCGTCACGGGAACGCCGAGAATCTCCCCCATCAGCGCACCGGCGCCGCGCTCCGCCGCCGTGCCGGCGACGTCCGGAGCGTCCTGCCGCGGCGCCGGCACCGTCGCCGCGAGGGCCGCCTTGTCGATCTTCCCCTGCGGGTTCAGCGGAAACCGCCGGTGCCCGACCAGCGCGGCCGGGACGAGATGGGCCGGCACCAACTCGGCGAGCGCGGCCCGGACCGCCGCCAGGTCGGTCGTGGCCTCGGTGACGACATGCCCGATCAGCTTGGCGCGGCCGGTGTGCTCGTCGACCAGGACCACCGCGTCGGTGATGCCGTCGAGCGTGCGCAGCGTCGCCTCGACCTCCGCCGGCTCCACCCGATGGCCCCGGATCTTCACCTGGTCGTCGAGCCGCCCCAGGAACTCCAACTGCCCATCGGCAGAACGCCGCACGCGGTCCCCGGTGCGGTACTCGCGGCCCCGCCCCGGCGTCGTGACGAACCGCTCGGCGGTCAGCTCGGGACGGTTCAGGTAGCCGTCGACCACGCCGATGCCGCCGATCAGCAGCTCGTCGTCGGCGCCGATCCGGCAGGTCACGCCCGGGTGGGGGAGGCCGATCGGGACCACGTCCCCCGACCACTCGGTCACGTCCGCGGCGGTGGCGCCGACGGTGGTCTCGGTGGGGCCGTACGTGTTGAACAGCCGCGCGGCGCCGCCCACCGCGGCCTGCCAGCGGCGTACCGCGTCGGGCCGCGCGGTCTCGCCGCCGATGATCACGCACCGCACGGCGGCCGGGAGCTTGGTCTCGCCCCGGGCCAGTGCCGCGACCAGTTGGTGCCAGTACGCGGTCGGCAGGTCCAGGACGGTGATTCCGAGCGCGTCGCAACGGTCGAGGAACAGGTCCGGCCTGCTGATCATGTCGTCGTCGCGCAGCACCAGGGTGGCGCCCCGGAGCAGCGGGCAGAAGATCTCCTCGACACTCGTGTCGAAGCTCAACGAGGCGAACTGCAGGATCCGGTCGCCCGCCGCGAAACCGAACCGGTCCGCGAACACGGCCGTGAAATCACGCAGTTGCCGACGCCCGACCAGGACGCCCTTCGGCCGACCCGTCGAACCGGAGGTGAAGATGACGTACGCGGGGTCCCGTCGACGCACGCTCTCGTCCAGCGGCAGCACACCGTCGGCCGTGATCAGCGCGCGCGGCCGGGTCTCCTCGATCATCAGGTCCAGGCGGGCCGCCGGATAGACCGGGTCGAGGGGTACGTACCCGGCCCCGGCACGCAGCACCGCCAGGATCGCCACGATGGCGTCCCGGCCGCGCGGCAGCCGGATTCCGACGAGATCACCCGGTCGTACGCCCGCGTCGGCCAGTCGGTCCGCCAGGTCGGCCACCAAGGCGAACAGGGCCTCGTAGTCCAGTTCGCCGTGCGCGTCGGCCAGTGCCGGCGCGTGCGGCGTCCGGGCGGCCTGCGCGGCCAGGGACGACCAGACGTCGTCGTCGACGGCGGCGGGCGACGTGTCGTGGGTTCGGATCACCCGGATCTCCTCGGTGCTCACATCGACCAGTGCGTCGGCCGCCGGTCCCAGCGGTGGGCGCGCAGGGCGTCGAGCAACTCCGTCGGCAGCGGCGCCGATCCGGACACGCGCAGGTTCGAGCGCACATGGTCGGGGCGGCGCATGCCCGGGATGACCACGGAGACGGCGGGGTGGTGCAGCGCGAAACGCAGCGCCAGTTCCGGAAGGGTCTGCTCGGCGGGGACGAGGCCGCGCAGCGCGTCGACACGTTCGATGGTGGGCGGCAGGTTCTCCGGTCCGAAGTAGACGGCGCGCCAGTCCTCGGGCGGGAACACGGTGTCGGCGCTCAGGTTCCCGGTCAGCGAACCCTCGTCGAAGGGGACCCTGGCGATGATCGCGATGTCCTCCTCGATCGCGCGGGGGAACAGCTCGTCCTCGGGGGCCTGGTCGAAGATGTTGTAGATGACCTGGATCGCGTCGACCAGCCCGGTGTCGAGCGCGGCGAAGCAGTTCGTCGGCTCCCAGCGGTTGACGCTGATGCCGAATCCGTCGATCAGGTCCTGCTCTTTGAGCAGGGTGACGGCCTTCTGCCAGGCGGGATCCGCGGCCCAGCGGTCCTCCCAGACGTGGAGTTGGAGAAGGTCGATCCTGTCGACGCCGAGGTTGTCCAGACTGCGCCGCGTGTAGTCGAGGATGTGGTCGAGAGGGAAGACGTCCTCGATGGTGTCCTGTGGGCGCGGGGGCCATTCGCGGTTGAGCGGGGGAACCTTGGTGGCCAGCCGGATCCCGGCGTCGGGGCGGCGGTCGCGCAGTTCGCCGAGCAGTTCCTCGGACTTGCCGCGTCCGTAGGCCCAGGCCGTGTCGAAGAACGTACAGCCCATGTCCACGGCGAGGTCGAGGGCGTCCGGGGCGATGTCGTAGTCCCAACCGGTGAATCCGCCCGGGCCGCCGCCGATTCCCCACATGCCGTAGCCGACCTCGCCGACCCTCCAGCCGAGGCGTCCCATGGTGCGCCGGCGCATCGGCGTCTGTTGCTCGTTGACGACCATCGGTCGCTCCTCGTCATGCACCGACAGGCTCCTTCGGGCGGGTGTGCGATGTGGTGAACAGGGCGGGGTTGTCCTGCAGAAGGTTTTCGAGCACGTCGCGAAGGTCCGCCTCGTCGTTCCCGCAGCCGGCGGCGCGGTGCTCGAAGACGGCCAGCAGCGCGCCCAGTTCGGCGTCCCCGGCCGCCGCGGCGGTGCGCAGTCGGGACAGGAAGAGCGAGCAGGACACCCGCTCCGCGCCTGCGTCGGCCAGTTCGTCGAAGTGCACGCTGCCCGGGGTGAAGAGGTGCGCGGCACGTCCGTGCATCGCCGGGTCACGGATCGCCTCGGCGATGGCCCGGGCGATCGTGTCCAGCGGGCTGTAGTCCGACCGGATCGACGCCCGGGGCACCGCGCCCAGCCGCTCGAAGGCGGTGAGCAGCAGATGGGTGAGCGCGGTCGGGTTGGGTGCGGCGGTGGTATCGACGGCGGGCATGACCTCGCCCAGGCGCAGCACCGTCACGGGCAGGTCGTCGGCGGCGTGGACGAGCCGCTCGGCCACCCACTTCGACAGGCTGTAGCCGCTCGACGGCGGGGTCACGGCGGAGATGTCCACGTTCTCGGACACCGGGTGGCCGACGGCGAGCGCGTGGTCGTGCAGGACGCCGAGCGTCGAGATGTAGTGCAGGGGGATGCCGCCGGCTTCGCGGGCGAGGCGGATCAGCTCCGCCGTGCCCAGCACGTTGGGCTCGCGGTGCATGCGGTAGTCGTACAGGAGGTTGACCAGGGCGCCGCCGTGCACGATCAGGTCGCACTCCTCGGCGAGCCGGCGCCGGCGGGTGTCCGTCAGCCCGAGGCCGGGGAGGGCCAAATCTCCGGCGATCGCGGTGATCCGTTCGGCGTAGCCGGTGTGGTCCAGGCCCTGCGCGGACAGGGCGTTCAGGAGTCGTTGCCGCGCGTGGGAATCGTTGGTGCCGCGGGTCAGGCAGAGCGCCGTCAGGTCGGTGTGTTCGAGGAGTTCGTGGAGCAGTCGGGTACCGACGAACCCCGTCGCGCCGGTGAGCAGGACGGTGCGCGGTGCCCGGCCGCGCCGCGCGGGACGAGGTGCCGGAATCGCCACGAGGCCGGCGAGGTCGGCGGCGACCAGGTCGGCCGAGGACGGTATGCGGTCGTGTCCGCGCTGTGTGATCAGCCGGCGCAGGCCGCTTGCCGTCGGATGTTCGACCATGTCCCGGACGCCGATGTCCGTGCCGAACCGGTCGCTCAGCTCGACCACGGCGGCGACCGCCTGCAGCGAGTTTCCTCCCGCGGCGAAGAAGTCGTCGTCGGCCGCGAAGTCCGGGCGTCGCAGGACGGTTCGGAGAACGGCCAGCACGGGGTCGGAGCCGAAGGTGGCGGGCGGCGCGGCGGGCCGCTCGACCCGGACGGCCAGCCGTCGCCGGTCGATCTTCCCCGCCTCGGTGAGCGGCATCTCCGTGACGACCACTACGCGTTGCGGGATGCCGGCGCGAGGCAGCCCGGCCCGCAGGTGCGCAAGCACCGCCTCCTCGCTCGCCGTTCCGGCGATGACGAGCAACAGCTCACGCTCACGGCTCTCGGCGGACCCGGCGACCAGCGCGACGGCCTGCCGAACTCCCTTGCAGGCCAAGGCCACGTTCTCGATCTCGCCCGGCTCGACGCGTACCCCGCCGATCTTGATCTGATGATCGACGCGTCCGCCGAAGTGGAAGCGGCCCTCGGTGTCGAGGTGCCCGAGGTCACCGGTGCGGTACATCCGGCCGAACGTCGGGGAATCGAAGAAGCGTTGCGCCGTGCGGTGCGGTTCGCCGTGGTAGCCGGCGCCCACACAGGCGCCGCCGATGACGATCTCCCCGGTCGCTCCAGGCGGCAGGGGCCGCCCGTCGACATCGACGACGACGGCGACACAGTTGTCGATCGGCCGCCCCAGTGGGATGTCGTCGCCGTCCTCGGTCGTCACCTCGTGGAAGATCATCCCGATGGACGCCTCCGAGGGTCCGTACGCGTTGCTGACCCGCAGTCCCGGCAGCAACTCCCGCAGAGCCCGCACGTCCTGCGGATTGATCTGCTCGCCACCGACCACGAGGTGTCGCAACGAGCGCAACCGCTCGACCGTCGCCGGCCGCCGCTCCAACAGGGTCAGCAGCGCGCCCAGCACCGCCGGCACGAAGTCGGTGACGGTCACGGCGTGGGTGTCGATGAGGTCGATGGTGTGCTGCAGATCGAGACGCTCGCCGGAAGTGGGAACCACGGTCGCGCCGCCGGTGGTCAGCGGCCAGAACAGCTGCCAGAAAGCCGAATCGAACGTGTGCCGGGTGTTCTGGAGCACCACCTCGCGGCCCGGCGGGGGACCGAACCAGCGGTCCATGAAGGCGAATCGATTCGCCAGGCCGCCGTGGAGGTTGACCGCGCACTGGGGCGTTCCGGTCGTGCCGGAGGTGTAGACGCCGTAGACGACGTCGTGCGGTGCGGGCTCGGGTGTGCCGCCGACGGCGAACTGCCCGTTGATGTCGGCGAGTTCGACACTGATTGCCCGGTCGCGATGGGCGGCGGGGACGGTGGCCGGGTCGGTGCACAACACCACGGGCGCGTCGAGCAGGTCGAGGGTGTGCGCGATCCGCGCGACGGGCCAGCGGGGGTCGATCGGTACATAGCCGATCCCGGCCAGCATCGCGGCGGCCCACGACACCGGCAGGGCGAGGCCGTCGGCGACGAGGATGGGTACCAATGCGCGGCTTGTCGGTGCGGCGGCGCGGATGCGGGCGGCCAGGGCGGCGGCGTGCGCGACGAATCGGCGGTAGGTCAGCGTTCCGTCGGCGGCGTACACCGCGACGGCATCCGGAAGGGACCGGCTGACGGCCAAAATCCGTTCCGGGACACTGCGGTAGGGGCCGTGGTCCACGCGTGTTCCGGCGAGCGAGCCGAGCACCGCCGACTCGGTGTCCCGGGACAGTGCGGCGAGTTCGTGGAGGTCCAGGTCCGGGTCGGCCAGAACCGCGCCCAGCAGTTCGGTGTGCATCTCGGTGACCGCCGCTGCGGCCCGCTCCCACACATCGCCGGGAGGACACCGGAGTTCCACCGACAGCCGACCGGCGGAGTCGATCCGTACCCGCACGGTCGGCCCGGCCGTGTCGTCGGACGCATCGTGCGTGTGGACGGCGACGGCCGTCGGGCCGAACGTGGTTGCGCTGAGGGCCAGTTCTCGTCCCAGCCGTCGGGCGACTTCCGCCAGCGTCCGGACGGCGGCGTCCGCTAAGGAGTTGTCGGGCCTGAGAAGGACGGGATGCCGATGGCCCCGCCAACCGAGGTTCATGGCCCCAACGTAGGTCGCGTTAGGGATCATTGGTGTGACCGGAAGTTGGCATCCACCCGACGATGATCTTAACGATGATCACGATTCCCCTACTACGCAAGCGAGTTGCGCATAATGGCGGGTCATGGACATCGGTGTGGCGACAGCCACGGCACGAGCGAGCGCACAGCGCGCCGGCAAAAGATCCGGCGTGCGGATCCGGATGTTGGATTCGACGGCGAGCAGCCACGCCTGCGCCCGCTTCCTCTGCGAGGTGTGGCAGACCGACCCGGACCGCCCGCCGCTCGCCGGCGACGTCGTCAAGGCGATGGCGGACGCCGGGAGTTACGTGGTGGGTGCGTTCGACGAGGCGGAGGGCGACGACCGGTTGCTCGGAGCGTGCATCGGCCTGTGGGGCCCACCCGGCCGACCCGGAATGCACAGCCACATCGCGGGCGTCCACGTCACGGCTCGCGGACGCGATGTCGGCTACGCGCTCAAACTGGACCAGCGCGCGCACGCCCTGGAGCACGGCGTCGATCACATCACCTGGACCTTCGACCCGCTCGTCGCCCGCAACGCCCACTTCAACCTCCACAAACTCGGCGGCACGGCGGACACGTACCTGCCCGACTACTACGGCCCCCTGTCGGACGGACTCAACGCCGCCGACGAGTCGGATCGGCTGATGCTGCGCTGGGACCTGCGCGACGAGCGGGTCGTGGCGGCCTGCGACGAGGGCGGCGCCCTCGCGCCTGCACGCGCTCTCGTCGCGGAGGAAACGGTCCTGGTCGCCATACCGCCCGACATCGATCTCCTCCGACTCCGACAGCCCTCCGTCGCCCGTGACTGGCGCCTGTCCCTCCGGGACACCCTGGGCACCCTGCTGGCCGACGGCGCCCGACTGGTCGACTTCGACCGCGCGGCGTGCGGTTACGTACTCACCCGAGGCGAGGGCCGATGAGGATCGAGCGCGTCCGGCTCCGACGCATCTCCCTGCCGCTGGTCAGCCCCTTCCGCACGTCCCTGGGCATCGAATACGAGCGCTCGGCGCTGGTGGTGCAGGTGACCACGCCGGACGCCGAAGGATGGGGCGAGTGCGTCGCCGGCGCCGACCCCGACTATTCCTCGGAGTACGTCGAGGGCGCCGAAGACGTCCTCCTGCGCCATCTGGTGCCCCGGCTGCTGTCGGCCGAGTCCGTGACGGCCCACACGGTGGCACCCCTGCTCGCCGCGGTCAAAGGCCACCGCATGGCAAAGTCCGCCCTCGAAATGGCCGTCCTGGACGCCGAACTGCGCGCCCAGGGCCGATCGTTCGCGGCCGGCCTGGGCGCCGTCGCCGACCGCGTCCCGAGCGGGGTATCGGTCGGCATCATGAACTCCGTCCCGGAACTGATCGACGCCGTGGCGGACTATCTGGCGCAGGGCTACCAACGCATCAAACTGAAAATCGAACCCGGCTGGGACATCGCGCCGGTCCGCGCCGTCCGTGAACGCTTCGGCGACGACATCCTCCTGCAAGTCGACGCGAACGCCGCCTACACCCGTGCCGACACCCGACACCTCGCCCGACTCGACGCCTTCGACCTCCTCCTGATCGAACAACCGCTCGACGAAGAGGACCTGCTCGGCCACGCCGCCCTCGCACGCACCCTGCGCACCCCGATCTGCCTCGACGAATCCGTGGTCTCGGCCCGCTCCGCCGCCGACGCCATCGCGCTCGGCGCCTGCCACATCGTCAACATCAAACCGGGTCGCGTGGGCGGCTACCTGGAGGCCCGCCGAATCCACGACGTCTGCGCCGCCGCCGGCATCCCGGTGTGGTGCGGCGGAATGCTCGAAACCGGCCTGGGCCGAGCCGGCAACACAGCACTGGCCGCACTCCCGAACTTCACCCTGCCGGGAGACATCTCCGCCTCGAACCGCTACTTCGCCACCGACATCACAGAGCCCTTCGTCCTGCAAAACGGCCACCTGACAGTCCCCACGGCCCCCGGCCTCGGCGTCACACCCATCCCGACAGCACTCGACGAGGCCACCACAACAACAACCGAACTACACCAAACCTGACCCCATCACAGTCCCAACGCCCCAACCCTTTCCGTTCGGCGGAGGGACTCGCCGGTGGCACGTCGACCGAGCGGCGTCTCCGAGGTTCGTAAAAGTTGTTTCCCGCGTGACCGATGAGTTGTGGCGGCGCAGCGGGTCTTACCTGCATCGCGTACATCACCGTTGGCAGTTCGAACCGAAGAGGACACCATGACCATCACGGCCCCCACCACCGCCCCCGCCGTCGCGCCCCGCTCGCTCGTCCGCACCGGCATCGCGACAGCCGCACTCGCCGCCGCCGCGACCCCTGCGGTCGCCGCTGTGGGCAACGCCGCCGGCATCAGCCTCGACATCGACGGATCACCGATTCCCGTCACCGGCTTCGCCGTGCTGACCGCCGTCTTCTCGCTCGTCGGCCTCGCGCTCGCCGCCGTCCTCAACCGTCGGGCACGCACCCCGCGCCGCACCTTCGTCCGGACCACCGTGGCGCTCACCGCACTGTCGGTCGTCCCCGACATCATCATCGACGCCGCTCCGTCGACGAAGGCGCTCCTCGTCCTGACACACCTCGTCGCCGCCACGATCGTCATCCCCGCCCTCGCACGGCGCCTCGCCGCCTGAGCGACCGCACCGGCCGAGCACCTCGTGCCGCGAGCCCGTCCGAGGTCAGACCGGCGGCGTCAGATCGCTCTCGCTGATGGTGTAGGACAGCAGGGGATAGGTGAAGTCCGTTTCGTTGTTCTCGCGGCGCCGCAGACGGTAGAACTCTTGCCTCTGCTCATCGTCGGCCGATATGAGACGCGCACCCTGCGAAAGGCATGCGTGTCCGTCGTGAAAACCAACGAAGGTTTTGGACGTGCGAAACGTTACGCCCAACCATTGATTATCCGTCGGTTGGGCGGGCGTGTCCAATACGATCTTGTGCTTGAATCGCCGATTCGCGTCGACAGAAAACACGACGATACTGTTGTGGGTGAGAGGAATCTCGAACTTCTCGCCGCCGGACCCCTTCGATTCGAAGATCAGCTTCCTCGGCGGGCTCGCGTCGGGATACCGGTAGCAGGAAAAGACGGCGATAAACGACTTGTCGGCGAGATCGAGGGCCTGGTCGGAGTGGCTGCCCATGGTCGTGTAGGCGTTCGTGTAGATCTCGATGAGAGCGTTGTTGAAATCGGCCGAAAGCGCCGCGCGCTCTTGAACCCGTCGTGCCAGCCGTTCGTGCACCGCCCGGAAACGCTGCGCCGGGCTGCCGTACCGAGTGGTGGTGCGTACGAGGGGTACGCCGCCGGCCTCGTCGACCTTGGTCAGCACGGCGCCTCGCCGGCCTTTTCCGACGTCTTCCCATTGAGTCGACGCGGACAGTTCTGCAAAGAGATTCTCGTCGGTTGACAAAGTGCAGGAGAGGATCTCGTCCGGGAGTCTAGAGGTGCGGGGCAACGTAGTCTCCCGTGTTCATGCTGAAAAGAAACTCGTCACCGTAGTCGATGAAGGACGTGGTCCGGTTCTCCTCCGCGTACAGCCTGCGCAGGTCGTCCATGCCGGCCGGTGTGGGTGGTGCCAGCTTCACCAAATCTTCGGCCACTTTGAGGAACGTGTGGCCGTTCTTGTGAACGGCTTCGGTGCTCGAACAGCGCACCACGTATCCCAGGCGGGTCGGGAGGAGTTCGGCGTCCAACGTCGAGGGCCGGATCTCGTGTGTATACAGGCGGTTGGTGGACAACGGCATGAAGAACACGGAGCCGGGATAGAGGGTCAGCGTGAACTGCGAGGGGAGTGCGACCCCATCGCGCCCTTCGGTCGGCTCCTTGAGGTGAAAGCGGAGTTTGGTCAGGCCGCTGACACCCTTCACACCGTAGTCGAACGCGTCTTCGGCCAGAGGCCGCAGCCGGTCCAGCCCGTCGTAGAAAGTGCAGAAGGCCATGATGCCGTTGACCGGCATGTCCTTGGTCTTGTCGGCATGGGCCGAGATCTTGGCCTTGGACTGCTTGCGCTCGGCCGTGGCAAGGGTGTTGTGGTAGGTCTGAGCAAGGACGTGGTTCAGCGGTGCCTGGTTCCGGAAGACGGTGGCGGCCTCGCGGTTCAGGGCCTCGACGATGTGCGTGTCGGTCGCGCGAAAGTTCTCGGTCGGGCCCGAGAGATTCGTGGAGCACCGGAGCAGGCGGAAATGCAGCTCGTCACCGTCTTGTGTGACGGGCGTCAGATATATGCCGCTGCGGTGGGCCGTCCCAGGCTTGGTGGACTCCGTCAGGGACTGGAACGCGTGCTCGGCACGGATCCGCCCGAAGTGATCGCCGTCGAGTCCGAAAAAGCGGCGGTAGTACACGCCGATGCCGTGCACCCGAAGGGGAACCCGGCCGAGGTCGACAAGCGACCAGGGTTCGTGGCCGCCCTCGTGGTAACCGTGTGACAGCTCCCTGATGACGAATACCCGGGCAGCCGCACGCAGTTGACGGCTGTCGATCCCGGATATGTCGCCGCACAGGTAGACAGTCTTCTGCGCGAGGTCGGGTGCACCGGAGGCAAGATCCTCGGGTGTGATCGTGGATCCGAAGAAATCTCCGACCATGTCGTTGTCGTGCAACACCGAAGGCGCGACCAGGATGTTGCCTGCATCCTCGATGCGGGCTTCCGCCGATTCTGGTGTGTACATCAACGCCACCTGCCGTTCGCACGTTCGCAGAACTTGATGATTTGCTCAAAATCTTGATCCTCTCACGGGGGCTCGACAGCGGGCAACGGGCCTTGCGGCAGGCGCGCTTGGGCGGCCTTCGGGTCGGCGGCCGGCCCCCGCCGAAGCCGACCCGCCCCCGGACAACCCATCGTTGTGACCGTCAGCCGCAGATCGCCTTGTCCAGAAGGGCTTTCACGGCATCGTCGGGATCACCACGGAAGTCGGGCGTGAGCGCGATCGTGACCTGGCGCCGCCGGTCCTCCGTGGAGAACGACCATGCCTGATACGCCAGGGCATCACCGTCGTTGCCGTACACGGGCACCCCGCACGAGGTGCCCTGCCACCGCAGTCCCAGCCCGTACTGCTTTCCCTCGACGCCCGCCGTCTTCATCTCGTCGAGCAGATGACGCGGCAGCAGGCGCCCACCGACCAGTTCGGCCATGAACCGGTTGAGGTCCTCCGTCGTGGAGATCATTTCGCCACCCGCGCCCATCAGCGACGGATTCATCTCCGTGAAGTCGACGAGTCGCGTCTCGTCGCCCTGCCGAACCGGGATGTACCCGTGCGGATGCGGGCCGCGAATACGCGAGGACGTCCCCGGCAGCGAAGTCCCGTGCAACCGCAGCGGTTCGATGATCCGGCGTTCGATTTCCCGGGCATACGACCGGCCGGTCACCTTCCGGATGATCTCGCCGAGCAGGAGGTAACCGGTGTTGGAGTACGCGTACTCGGTCCCCGGTTCGGGTGTCTCGGAGGTCGGCGGCCGGCTCACCGCCCGCCGGATCAGCTCGGTCGCGGACCAGGTCCGGAACCGGTCGGCCTCGAACTCCGGCGTCGGTGGCATCGGCAGCGTCCCACGGTAGTCGGGCACCCCACTCGTGTGGTTGAGGAGCTGTCGCACGGTGATCCGATGACCGCCGGGGACGACGCCGGGCAGCCACTTCTCGACGGTGTCGTCCAGGCGCAACGGGCCCTCGTCCACGAGTTGCAACACGACGGTGGCGACGAACGTCTTCGTAATGCTGCCCGCCCGGACCGGCCGTGCGCCGGCATCTCCCGCGTCGTACCCAACTCGGCGACACCACTGGCGCCCCGCCACACGCCGCCGCCGTGGCCGCCCACCTCCATCACCGCGCCCACGGCGCCGTTCGCGACGATCTCGTCCAGCCCCTTCTGCAGGCCGCCCCGATCCGCCTTCCCGGGCGAGGCAAGCGCCGCGGAGGGCACCGCGACCACCGCCAATGCCGTCGCCGCAGTCACCAAGACCCGATGTACACGCTTCATCCCAGCCCCCGATTCGTTCGCGTCGTGAATCTCGGGGCCGCCCCCCCGTCGGCAACAAGCTTGTCGGGCAACGCAGCCGACCGACGATGGGGCTCGTGGCCGTATCCGCCGGGGGGCTACCCCCACCGATTCCTCCCCGGTCGGGGCGGGGCCGGGGCCGGGGAGCGATGGTCCGGGGCGGCGCGGCGGGCCGGGATCACCCGATGCCTTCCGACTCCTGACGGCCACGAATCCCCGCGTGTAGCGTCACCCCATGAACGACGAGATCACGGCCAGGGCAGGCAGAGAGTTCTACACCTTCGACGGCCGGATCCTGGAGATCTTCGGCGGCTATCCGAAGCGCTTCCACATCCGGAACATGGCCCTGCGCGTCACACCCCCCAACCGGAAGGGGAGGCGGACCATCGAGATCATCGCCGGCCCGCCCGAAGCCCCGGCATCGCAGCACACATGGCACCACTCGGCCGAGGAGTGGCAGCAGGCCCAGGGCCTGGAAACCCTACTGGAAGCAGTACGGACGGCCATCGCGTCGACCCGGGACCACGAAGCCCAAGGGCGTTTCCCACAACCGTGATCGAGCACGGCCACAGCCGCGGCATACGCACCCCGCGCATCGGACCGGCCACAGCCTCTCGCCGGACCCCGATCCACCCACTGGGCTCTGGACGTTCATCCGCGAGTTCAGTGCCTTCAGTCCCTCCGGTCAGGGACGCGGCGCTGTCGTCGAGGGGGCGGGACGGCTTCCGGCCCGGTACCTCGCGCGGCTTCGTGTGCGTGCCCGAGTTCCTTTCGCAGGCGCCAGGTGGTGAGGATCCGCCGCTCCTTCGCGGGTTCCATTCCGTGTTCGTCGTGGCGGGGGTGCGCCACGGCGGGGTCGCCGGTGGTCATCCATGCCCAGGTGTCGTGGACGGTCTCCTCGATCGGACGGCAGGAGAATCCGGCGGCACGCGCGCGGTCGCCCGCGACGGTCCACGTCCGGGGTCCGGGCTGCCACAGGGGCAGCTCGGTGAAAGGGCTGATGCCGCAGCGCTGGAGGAGGCCGTCGTCCACCCAGGTGAAGGAGGCCGTGGAGCCGGTGGTCAGGCGGCAGGCATGGAGCATTCTGGCGAAGGTGAGCGATCCGTCCAGGGGCGTGGTGAGGTTGAACGACGTGTCCTGCGAGCGCACGGCCACGTCGAGGGCGAAGGCGGCGATGTCGCGCACGTCCGTGACCTGTACCTGCCGGTTCGGATCACCCGGGGCGAGTACGGTCCCGCCGCGCCGCACGCGCCGCAGCCACCAGGGCAGCCGGCCGACGTATTCGTACGGGCCGACCAGGACGCCGGCCCGCAGCATCGTCGACCGGTCGCCGAAAACGGAGCGAACGGCGCGTTCGCAGCCCGCCTTGAGCTCTCCGTACCGTTGCGGTGCGAACGGCCGTACGGAGCCCGGCGGTGAACCGGTGGCGTCCGGTGGGCAGTTCCGGATCGCCGACTCGTCGCTCACGTGCCGCTCGGGCCAGTCGCGGTAGGCGGCGGCGCTCGATACGAACACGTACCGGCCGACGGCCTCGTGGAGGCCGCGTGCGCCGTGCAGGACGGTGCGGGGGATGTAGCCGCTGGTGTCGATCACGGCGTCCCACGGGCCACACGCCGAGAGGCTCCGCATGGCGTCGGGCGACGAGCGGTCGCCGCGCAGGGCCCGGACACCGGGTGTGTCGGGGCCTGACAGGCCGCGGTTGAACGTGGTGACGCACAGGCCGCGCCGGACGGCCTCCTCGGCCAGGGCGCGGCCGAGGAACCAGGTTCCGCCGAGAATCAGCAGCCTCACGAGTGGGTCGGCTTCGCCCGCGGAGGTTGGGTCGGGATGACCGGCGGCGCCGGCGCTTCGAGGTCGGCCAGCGCCTGGAGGTAGAAGTCGGCCATCCGCTCCCCGAGGGGCAGCGCCTCGTCGACGACGAGACACAGTTGTGCACTCGTGCCGTGGACGAGCAGGGCCGCCACGAACAGGTGGCCGGGCGGCAGAGCGGGATGGAAGGCCACCACCTTCGGGTCGAAGCCCGCGCCGGCGGTGAACAGGAGCGTGGTGCTGCCGCCGATCACATGCCGGGGGTGCAATTGCCGCCCCAGTAGCCAACCGCACAGGCGACCGGGCAGCCACCGCACGAGGTCCTGTGCGGCCGCACGACGACCTCGCGCGGCCGCGCCTCGGGCGACGAGGTCCACCAGACGCTCCCGGGGCGAACTGAACGCGCCGAGCAGGGGCAACCGCAGGGCGAGCACACGGTTGCCCCACGACGGCAGGTCGTCGGGACGGCGTGCGTCGACGGCCAGGAACAGCGCGGGCCGGTGCAGCCGTACTCCGGACGCCTCCGACCACCGGTGCAATATGCCGGTGAGCGCGGCGAGATGGGCCTCGTTCGGGCCGCCGCCGAGCGGCTGGGCCACGCGTCGCAGGCGTGCCGTGTCCACGTGGGCGTACAGGAGACGACGTCGCCCCGACAGCGGTGGCGCCGCGCTCGTCCCGACGAGGCTCGTCCCGGCGATCTCGCCCAGCAGCCGGCCGAACAGCCCGGCGGCCCGCATCACCCGGCCCGGCAGCGGTGCGGGCCTGCTCGTCCCGCCCCGGGCGGCGCCGGTGAGCACGGTGCGCAGAGTGTGGGACGCCGCGCCGCCGTCCTGGCAGCAGTGATGGACGCGGTAACACAGGCTGTAGCACCCGGGTTTGTAGCCGTGGATCAGCGACAGGTCCCAGTCGGGCCGATCCCGTTCCAGCGGGCGGTCGAGCACGGAGGCCGCCACCGCTTCCAGGGGCGTGTTCATCGCCACCTCGACCTCCACGACGTGCCGGGCGAGGTCGAAGTGAGGGTCGTGGACCCACCGGGCGCGCCGTGACGAGCCCACAAGCCGGCAGGTCAGTCCCGGCAGATTATCGACGAAGCCCGCCAGCCACGCGCGCAGATCCTCCACACGCGGTGGGGCGCCCTCGAAATGTGCGATTCCCGAGACATCCGAGCGCCCCGGATCGCGCTCCTCCCATCCGAGGAACATCCGGTCGAGTCCGTGCGCCCGAAAACTGGGTGTCAACGTCACGACCGGGAGCGTACCAACTTTCTTGCCGCATACATGACATACAGTAACCAAATGGGCGAACGAGCAGCCCCCGGCACGCGTGGAAGCCGATCCGGAGTGCCCCGGCCCGCACCGCCGCGGGCCGTGTCCGAACGGGGGAACACGCCGAGCCGCGTTCACCGCGGCCACGTGCCGCCCCAAACTCGCCGGTGTGACGGTCTTCCACGGTCCCGGGATCGCCGCAGGACCGCATGCGGTGCTGGACAGGGCGACGAGGATCGACGCACCGTTGCCGCCACACACCGGCGAGCAGGACCGGACCATCCCGGCCGAACACGTGGCCGCGATCGACGCCGCACTGACCGGCGCCGGAGCGGCCTTCGAGCAGCACACCTACCCGGGCGCCGAACACGCCTTCGCGTGCGACGCCCGCCCGGACAAGTACGCCCCCGACGCGGCGACGACGGCGTGGCGCCGACGAGGTCGTGACACAGTGCCGCACCGCCCACGACCACACCGCCCACGGCGGTCTTTCCAGAGCCGGCCGAGGCATGCCGGTTCGTCGGTGTACTCGGTGACCGACCGGGCCGACCGTGCCCGACCTGTTCGCCCACGCCGGGGACCTCCTCAGGCCGGACACCCCTTCCTTCGACGGCGCGCGGTCCGGCACGGCAACAGGGACAAGCCCGCGTTGATCCATGCCTTTAGAGCACGCCGGGCGAACCCGACGCCACGCTGCCCTCGCCGGACTGGGCCGAATGTGGTCCGACGGCTCCGCGCGCTGATCACCAACGACCCGGCGGTCGTTGCGAAGCCCTCCCGGATTGCGACCCATAATCGGCACATGCGCGACAGCGGCGACGCATCGATGCCGGGCCGACCCCACCGCCGGCCGGGCATCGCGCCGCCGACTCGCCCGCCCATGCGGCCGGGCCGGCCCTGCAACTCGACCCATGACCCACGATCCACAGCCATGTTCAGTGCGCGGCGACAGTGAGGCACGAATGACCGAATGGCAGGAATTCCGCGGCGGCGTCAACGTCGTGCGCCGCCACGGCGGCGTCGTCCACCGGCCGGCGTCCCCGGCGACGCCGGCGATCCACCGGCTGCTACGCCACATCCACGACCGGGGGTTCCACGGCCTGCCGGAGCCACGGGGCTTCGACGCCGACGGCAACGAGATGCTCACCTTCCTCGACGGCGAGGTGCACAGCGTGCTCACCCCGGACCTCAGAACCCCCGAACTCCTCACCTCCGCGGCCACACTGCTGCGAGACCTCCACGACGCGAGCGCCACGTTCCGCCCGGACCCCGCAGATCCCTGGCTCTTCCCCGTTCGGCAGCCGGCCGAGGTCATGTGCCACGGCGACGCCGCCCAGTACAACTGCGTGGTGAAGGACGGCGCGGCAGTCGGTTTCATCGACTTCGACGCCGCGCACCCGGGGCCACGCGTCTGGGACGTCGCCTACACCGTGTACCGGTTCGCGCCGCTGCAAGGGCCGGACAACCCGGAGAGCTTCGGCACACCACACGAGCAGGGAGACCGGGCCGCCGCCTTCTGCCGGGCGTACGGGCCGGGCGTGGGAGCCGAGGTCATCGACACCGTCCCAGACCGCCTGCAAGCCCTGATCGACTTCATGCGCGACCAGGCCGCGCAGGGCAACGAAGCCTTCCGGCAACACATCGCCGACGGCCACACCGACCTCTACGAGGCGGACATCCGCTACGTCCGCGCCCATCGCGACATCCTGCGCGCCGCCTTCGAGGCGCGATAGCCGTGCCTCACCCGCTGCTCCGATACGCCTTTCGCCGACGGCGCTTCGAGGAGGTACGTCAGCCGCGTGGGGGCGGTCAAGGCCCTGGAACGCTACGGCCTGCTTCGCACGTTCGGCGCCCCCGGTTGGGATCTGTTCGCGACCGGGGCAGCGCGGGGTCGTACCCGGCTTACCCGGCCTCAGCCGGGCCAGGTGCCGGTCAGGCGCCGGGTGGTTACCGCTCCGGCCCGGTCGACGGCGGCCTTGACGACGGCGAAGATCGCGCCTTGCAAGCCCGCGGCAAGCAGCACCTGGGCCCAGGCGCGGTCCTCGTCGGTGGCATCGGGGGCGTCGTCATCGGCGATCATCTTCCACGTCTGCTTGAAGACCACGCCGGCGATCATGCCGGCGGTGGCACCGAGTACCAGGCCGACCGGCTTGTACGCGATCTTGGACGCCTTCACCGGCGCCTCCGGCCTCGGCGCAGCAGCACCACCACGGCGACCGCGACGGTTGCCGCGGCGATCAGCGGGGTGCGGTTGGCCTTTGCCGTGGTCGCGGCCATGTGGGCCTTCTCGCGGACCGGGTCGGGGGTCTTGTCGGCCGCGAGGTGTCCGGCTCGGGCCACACTGTCGCGGAGGTGGGTCGCGGTATGGGCCGCCTTGTCGAGGACCGGGTCGGGCGTCTTGTCCTTGACCGACTCGGTGGCCTCCGCCGCCTTGTCCCGGAGCCGGTCGGTGACGTGGGCGGCCTTCTCGGCGGTTTGCTCCTTGATGTCGGCCGCTTTGGTCTTGACCTGGGCCTTGACGTCGGCCTTGGCCGCCAGCGCCTCCACCGTACGGCCGAGCTCGTCGCGGGTGTCCTCGATCTTCTCGCGCAACTGCTCGCGCGTGGGCGCGGATTCCTTGTCCTTGGGCTGGTGGGTCATCGGTGTGCCTTCTCCTTGATTACGGCGACGTCGGCCCTGAAGCTGTCGATGGTCTGTTCGGGTGCGGGAATGCCGGCCTTGGCGATCTGCTTCTTCCCGGCGGCGGCCATTCCCGCGGCGACGGCCGCCAACAGGGCAGCGGTGATCAGGGCCGAAGCCCACACCGGCAGAATCAGGGCCAGGGCTGCGACCACGGTGACGACGAGGGCTTCCGCGGCCAGGATGCCGACCAGGCCGGCGCCGCCGAACAGGCCACCGCCGACCCCGAAACGTTTGCCCTTTTGGGTCATCTCCGCCCGGGCAAGCTGCATTTCTTCGCGGACCAACTCGGAAATCTGCTGCGACGCTCGTGAAACGAGATTGCCCATCGACTCCTGGGAATTGCCGCGGCCCGACTGTCCAACGGTGCTCATGGAATTCTCACTTTCCTCCTCGCGCCTGGTGCGGCTCCTCAGCGCGACTGCGGCCAACGAACTCGCTCCCCGGGTGATGGGGCTTACGGGCGCGGCTACCCCACAACCCGCAGGTCACTCGCCGGCCACGGCTCCCGTCGCGGAGCCCCGTACGCCGTCGGCACGAATCCACACGGCCGGGAGGGGTGGTATCCGGAGTTCGGCCTGTACCTCTACTACCGAGGGCGAGCGGCTTGCGAGCGTCGTGGTCGACGCCTTGTGTGGCCACAGGTCTTCGCGGACGCAACGGAGTTGGTCGGCCGAGGGGCCGGCGATCCGGGCGGCTCTGCTTGGCTGGGGTCGTGAACCCGCTCGCTCTGCTCCTCGACCAGGCACCCGCGTCGATCACCGGTGCCGTATTGCGTCGCATCGATCGACGGCTGCGGGCGGAACTGTTCGCGGGGCCATCGCGCGTGGGAGAGGCCGCCGGTGCGTACCTCGTGGCGCACGGCGATGTCGACGAGCGGGCGTGGCTCGCGGGCAATCCGGGTGCGACACCGGAGATGCTGTCGGATCTGGCCGCCCACGCCCCGGAGCTTGCGGTCGCCGCGGGGGTGTTCGCAAACCCGGCCTCTCCCCGTGAGGCGCGGCTGCGGGTGCTGCCGCGAGTCGTGGCCGCGACGCCGCTGCGCGAACTCCTGTACAGCGAACCCGACCACCGGCAGATTCGCCGCCGCGACGCACTGTTCGAGCGCATCTGCGTGCTGGTCGAGTCCGACGACCCGCGTGTGGTCACCGGGGCGTTCGACCGGCTCGCCGAGCACGGGGCGAGACGACCGTGGCTGTCGGGCGTACTCCTGCGCGGTTGCCTGAGCCTGCTGCGTACGGCAGGACCCGCCGCGGTCACCGCCGCACTGCCGCGCGTGCTGCCGCACGCGACGGGCACGCCGTCGGACACGGTGGCCGCAGCCCTCGCCGCACCGACCGACGCCGCACTGGTGACGCGTGCGCTCGACGAGTTCACGGGCATGCCGGCCGTCGTGGCACGGCTGCGCGACGAGAAGCACCTCCCCGGCGCCGGGGCGATGCTGTTGGCCCCGCGCGGTCCGCTGGACTGGGACCTCATCCTCCGCGAGCACCGGAGCCTGCCGTGGTCCGAGTACGTGCGCATGGCCTTGGCCAGGCAACCGGGGTGCCCACCCGAACTGCGGGCGTACCTGCCCGCGACGTCGTCGCGCCACCCCGTCCCCGAGTGGGTCGACCCGGACCCGGCCACCGGGCTGATCGTGAGGTCGACACCTTTCCGGGCGGACCGATCCAACGCCAGCGTCATGCGCGCGCACACCCGCGGGACCCTGTCCGCGGCGGTCATCCTCCGCCACGGCGCCCCGGCAAGGAACGCCTTACGGGCCCTGAACCAGCGCGACACCGAACGGTACGCCGACACCCGTACGGCCCTGCGCGCGCTGACCCGGCCCGCCTTGGGTGATCGGACCGAGGCATGGGCGGTGGCGCTGGCGCTGCTGCCGGACTTCACCGGGCCGTTGCCGCACCTGCTGATCGCAGCGGACGCGATCACCGCCCCACGACACTGACCCAGACGTCCGCGGCCGAGATCTTCTGTATCGCCGCGGTCAGGCGTTGGCGTCGTCGTTCGGTGGTGGATTCCGGGCGGGTCCGCCATTCATCGAAACTCCCAGAAGTTCCGCCGATGCCGGCACGAATCAGCGCTTCCGACGGGAACGTTCCCGTCGGCGTTCCCGGGTTCGGCCCTCGAGGGGCCGGGCGGGCGGGTTGCCGTCATGGATGGCTTGGTGGCGGTGTTTCGCGGGTGGGATGCCGTAGGCGGTGCGGAAGGTGCGGGTGAAGACGGCGTGGTGGGTGAAGCCCCAGCGTGCGGCGATCACGCACACGGGCGTGCGTTCCTGGGTGGGGTCCTCCAGGTCGCGTCGGGCGTGTTCCAGGCGGGCGCGCCGGACGTGGGCGGCTACGGAGTCGTCCTCGTCCCGGAACAGGCAGTAGAGATGTCTGGGCGAGATGTGGTGGGCGGCGGCGATCGTGCGGGGTGTGAGGTCGGGGTCGGGGAGACGCTCGTGGATGTAGGTGTGGATCCGGGCCAGGAGAATCCCTCGCGGGGTCCGGGAGAGGGATTGATCGTCGGCCCGGAGGGCGTGGGCGAACATCGCCGTGACCAGATGGGCGACGACCATGCCCAGACGCCGGGCGTCGGGTGCGGGGTAGGCGGTGGTGTCGGATGTCAGGCGCAGGAGCGTCTGGGCCAACAGGGCGCCGATCCCTTCCCGGCCCGACACGGGGTGTTCCATCGCACGCGTTGCCCGGGCCGCGGACATCCCGATCAGCGCCTTGGGAATCTCCAGGCCCACGATCGTGATGCGGTCTCCGGCGGCGCGGAACGTATACGGGTCCGCCGCGTCGAACGTGTGGAACTCGAACGCGCCCAGGATCCGGTCCCGTCCGCCCCGGGAGGCTCGCGCGGTGCCCGACACGACGAGGACGAGCCGATATGCCTTCGGACGCGGCCGGCGGACCGACGTCAGAAACCTTCGGGGTCCTGTCGAGAGGGACGTGTTCGACCACATCGACACCGGCCCGAGCGCGATCTCCGGTCGCCACGACCGGAGATCGCCCGGCCGTGCCGCGGCCGTGTCGGAGCGCCGCACGCGTCGGCCCGGGGGCGGATCGGACCGCTGCGCACGGGGCGGACGTGCGTGTCGTGCCACGGTCTCGATTCGCATGTCTGTCCTCGCTTTCCTTCGCCGCGGACGGCGGACCACAGACGGGTGGATGCACGGCCGGGCGTGCCCTGTTGCCGACCGACAGACGGACGGCCCCGAGGGCGCGGCGGAGCGCCGGCCATGGACAGGTGCGTCGGGACGAGCGGCGATCCCGACCGTCACGCGGCGCGCGCCTCGCACTCGATGTCCGTCGAAAAGAGGACGCCCGGGCGGCCCGGAATGTTACGCAGGCCCACTCCCGGGGTTACGGCGTCCGCCGTCGCCCCGTCGGGCGGAGTGGATCCGCGTGATTGCGCGTAACATTCCGGCCGGCTCGGGCGTCCTCTTTTCGACGAGGGCGCACGGGAGCCGACATCGGAGGCGGACGGGATGCGGGACGATGAGGACTTACGAACGGACTTCGACGCGTTCTACGCGAGCACCTCACGTCGGCTGATCGCATCGGTCTACCAGCTCACCGGCGACGTGACCGAGGCCGAGGACGCCGTCCACGAGGCGTTCGCGCGGGCCTGGGAGCGATGGCCGACCGTCTCGGCCGCCCGGGATCCGGCCGCCTGGGTGCGCAGGGTGGCGCTGCGTCTGGCCGTGAGCAGTTGGCGGCGTTCGCGCCACCGGCTGTGGGCCCACCTGCGGCTCGGCGGACCCCAACAGGTTCCCGATCCGACCCCCGATCACGTCGACCTCGTCTGGGCCCTGCGGCGGCTGCCCGTCGGCCAACACCTGGTCGTCGTGCTGTTCCCTCTCTACGACCTGCCGATCGAGGAGATCGCCGAAGACCTGGGGATATCGGCCGGCGCGGTACGAGTCCGGCTCACGCGCGCACGCCGCGCGCTGGCCGTCGATCTGACCACAACCGCCCCCAGCCGCCCGCGAGGGGTCGCGGAGCGCGCAGACACCGCAGAGGTGCGCCATGGGTGAATCGAACGGGATGCCCGGCCGCGCCACTGAACGCCGCGCATCGTCGGAACACGACGAACAGGCCGCGCTGACCGAGTATCTGGGCGCCCTCGTCGTGCGCACCGAAGCCGCCGTCAGGCCGCGTCCCGCGGCGTCGGCGCGCCGGCGGGGACGGCGGCGACGCATCCGGCGCCGGGTCGCCCTCGGCGTCGCCGCGGCCATCGTGATTGTGGCATCCGTCCTCGGCGCACGGTCCGCGGACCTGGATGGCATGTCGCGAGGCGGCCCCGCGACCACCGGACCACTCAACCCCCGCCAGCTTCCGCGCGAGGTTGCTCCCTGGAAGCTGAACAACACCGACAGGATCCGCCCGGGGTTGTTGGAATTTCCGGTGACGATCTACTGCGAGAAAGGGAGTCAGTTGCTCAGGGTTCCAAACGCACGGAAGTTCCACTACACCAGCTCGACGGCATCGTTCATCGAGATCGTCATCCGTCTCGAAGATCAGGCGGAGGCGATCGGTGTTGTTCGCGACCTGGAGAGCCTGACAGCCGACTGCCCCGGCACGAGTCGTACCGACGAAATACCGGACCCACTACGCGGAGTGGATCCGAGCACCAGTGTCACCCGGTGGTATCAAATGAGAGACGAAATCGCCACGCTCACCGCGATCGCCCGCCGCGACAGCACCATCGTCGTCCTCGTGTACACGACGAACGTCCGCCTGCAGCCACAACTACCGCCGACCCTCGTGTACGCGGCGCTCGATCGATTCGGCGACGCGAGGTAGCCCGGACAACGCCACCGCCGGCGCACTTCGTCGGACCCGCCGCCCCAACGGCCGTGTCGTGGCGGACGGTGCGGAGGTCGGGCCGTCGCCGGCCGCAAGGGATGCCTGTCGAGTCGGCACGGAGCGTACTGCCGGTGTGCCACCTGTCCGTTTCCCCGTGCCGCTCGCCGACCCCGGCATACCCGTCTCCGAGTACCGCACGCGCGAGCTCGTCGACGCGGGAAACGATCGTTCACGCACGTCCGGTTCGCGGGCTCGGTGGGCGAGGACCGCTCGTCGGACCCGTCGCAGATCGGATTGCGCGTCGAGCGGTGAGACTAGGACGTCTGCTCAAGGATGACCGGACATCGGCGCCATCCCAGTGATCTGTCCGACGCCTGTTGGAAGTTGCTCGAACCCATCCGGTCCGCCCGGCGGGCCCAACGCCGCGGTCACCGACCGGACTTCGGACGGCCGCCCGAACAACGCCGGCGGCGTCCACCGCTCTCGGCGGTCGCCGCCGCCCACCCCGCGTCACCAAGCCCCGGGCGTCGAGGCGGACTGCGGCCCGTTCGCGCATTCCCCCGAACGGCCCTGGCACCCGCGAGAGTTGCTGCGCCGCTCGACCCATCGCACCGGTGTGGGCCCGGCCGGCCAGTCAAAGGGCAGGGGCTCACCGTCGGTGTGCGTCTTCGAGGCGGGGCAGGGATCGCGTCACCACGCCGACCACGTCGCCGTACAGGAAGAAGCCCAACTGGCGCGAGTCCACGCTGGCGGCGGCGTTGTCGCCGAGGAGCACCACGAATCCCGGAGGAACCCGCCCGTCACGGCTCTCCGTGGACGGCGGGACCGTCCCACGCGGCAATGGCTCTCCCGGTACCGCCGCCACCCTCTTCACGATCAGCGGACTGCGCCGGTCCTCTCGCCAGACCGCCGGCGACCGGGGGCGCAGCACCACCACGACCTGCCCCCGGCGCACCGTGCGCGTCCGGCGCACCAGCAGCCGATCCCCGTGGTGGTGTGTGGGGACCATGCTCGCCCCTCGCACGGTGACGACGAGCAGCCGACGGGCGGCGCCCGCGCCGCAGGCCGCGAGGACGGCCAGCGTCACCGCCGACCACCGGACGCTCCGCCGACCGGTCACGGCGACACCTGCGTCAGCGCTGTTCCCTCGGGCGGCTCGACGGCGTCGGGCAGATAGCCCGCGGCCTGGATGGCAAAGAGCCGCGCGTACTCGCCGCCGAGCGCCAGCAGTCGCGCGTGGTCACCGCGTTCGACCACGCGCCCCTCGGAGAGGACCACGATGGCGTCGGCGTTGCGGAGCGAACCCATCCGGTGGGAGATCAGGACGCTGGTCCGGCCGCGGCGGTACCGCGTGATCGAGGTATGGACCGCGTACTCGGCCTCGGCGTCCAGTCGCGCCGACGGCTCGTCGAGGATCATCAGGTCCCGGGTGCCCCGCAGGAAGGCCCGGGCCAATGCCAACCGCTGGCTCTGGCCACCGGAGAGCAGCACACCCGACTCGGGGTCGTCCTTGTCCGCCTCCATGAAGAACGTCCTGGTGAGCGGCGTCCGATAGCCCTCCGGCAACGCTTCGAGAGTGTCGTGCGCCCCGGCTCGCCGGGCAGCCGCCACGATCTGCTCCTCGTCGTCCAGCGCGTCCAGTTCACCCAGTGCGATGTTCTCCGCCGCCGTCAGGTCGTACTGGACGAAGTCCTGGAACACCGCGGTGATCCGGTCGCGCAACCTTGCCGGATCGACCTCGCGCAGGTCGACGCCGTCCCACAGGATGGCGCCCCGGGTGGGGTCGTAGAACCTGCACAGCAGCTTGACCAGCGTCGTCTTGCCCGCCCCGTTGAGGCCCACCAGCGCGATCGAACTCCCGTGGGGAATCGTCAGATCGACACCCTTGAGGACCCACGGGTGCTGCTCCGAGTACCGGAACCACACGTCGCGCAGTTCGATGCCGAGGCGCAGGGCGGGCAGGGGCCGGGGTTTCGGTGCGAGTACCAGGTCGGGCGGGGCGTCCATCACGTACTGGTAGTGACTGAAGTTCAGCAGCGACTCGTTGGCGCGAGCCGCCTCCTGCGCCAGCGCGGCGAACGAGGACTGGGTGCCGGCGATGGCGGCGACCAGGAGCGTGACGTCACCCGCCGACAACCGGCCCCGGGACGCCGCGAGCACCGCCCACAGCAGACTTCCGCCCGTGATCAGCGAGGCGAGCAGTCCGAGGAACGACTGCACGGCGACCTCGCGCCGGTCCACGGCCCGTCGCGCCGCGTTGGCCGTTCGCCGCTCGGTGAGCATCCGGTCCCGCAGGAAGTCGCCGATGGCGAAGAGCCGCACCTCCTTCGCGGCGTCCGCATCCGCCAGGAGGCTGCTGTAGAACCATTCCCGTCGCTCCCTCGGCCCGACATGCCAGGCCACATTCGCCCGTCGGCGGGCCAGGGCCAGCTCCGCACAGAGTGTCGGCACTCCGGCGACGGCCACCAGAACCGCCAGTAGCGGGTTCAGCACCAGAAGGGAACCCAGGAACCCGGCGACCGTGATCGCGGACCGTGCCAGACCGAGCGCCGCATTCAGCACCTGCGCGGGGATGTGGCCACCGCCGCGCCGCGCCAGCTGGAGTCGGTCCAGGAACTGCGGGTCCTCGAAGCGGCTCAGGCCGGGGAAGCCCGCCGCCTTCGCGAAGAGCCGGGCGTCGGCGCGCAGTGCGGTACGCCGGTTCACCTCGGCGGACAGATAGTGGCACACGTGTGGCACGAGGGCGGCGGCGGTCCCGACGGCCACAAGGCCGACACCCGGGGCGAGCAGCGCGCTCGTGCCCTGGTCCGAACCCAGGTTGTCCAGCACCGACTTGGTCAACCACGCCGTGGCGACCGTCAACAGACCGGTGGCCAGAGTCAGCGCGCCCAACAGCACGCACGCGACGGGAGCGGCCCCGAGCGCCAGCGATACGGCCAGACGCAGCCCGCCCCGCCGTGCGGGTACGGGTGGATTCATCGCGAGGACACCTTCCGCCCCGACTCCGCCGACTCCGCCGATTCACCGACGACGACGACGGTACGGTTCCGTTCCGTGCGCACGCGAAGGCTCGTGGGGAACGCGTCCACGCGCAAGGCCGCGCACACCGGACCGCCCTTCGGCTCGACGACGACCCGGGCCACCGGGCTCAACTCCCGGACGAAACCTTTGCACTCGTGCGGTTCGCCGACGACGACGGCGAGCGTGTGGTCCCGGCCGGCGGGCTCGGCGGCGGCGTACGCGACGAGTTCCGGCACCTTCGCGCGACACGGCGCGCAGGTGGGCGAAAGGAAAACGATCAGTGCCTCGTCCGGCAGCACGGACGGGTCCACCGCTTCGCCGTCCACCGTGACGGCGGTGAAGGCGGGCAGTTCCTCTCCGGGGCGCAGCGGCGTCATCCCCCGGCCCGGTGTGGGTCCGGCCGGGCCGTACTCCCGTAACCTCCTGATCACTCCGATGGTAAGCAGCAGATCCAGTACACACAGGGCGCCAACGAGCACCACTGCCGCGGTCAGAGCAGCCATCCGGCACCTCTCAGTCAGTTACTCACTCGGTCGGGAAGGAAGGAACAGCGGGTCGGAACAGGCTCACCAGGTCCTCCAGCACGATGACCAGGCCGCCGACAATCACGCCCGCGCACCACGCCACCGCGGCCGTTCCGGCGTGCGATCCGCCCGCCGGGCCGGCCGCCACCGCCGCGGTGCCCGCGCCGGCGACGGATGTCAGCAACCCGTTGCGTACGACGTGCACCCGACCCAGCGGCGCGGTCGAGCGGCCGAAGCACCGGCAGAGCACGGGGGTTCCTTTGTTCACCGACCGGGCGATGACCACGGCGAACACCGCGAGGAGGGCGGTGGCCGCCGCCAGGCCCGCCTGTGTCGCCATGGCGTACGGCCAGACCAGCGCGACGCAGATCGCGCCCTCCACCGCGACCACCGCGAGTCCCACCGCCCGTACGGACGACTCGGGCACCACGGCGAGGGGCCGCAACGAGTCGACGAAGGCGGAGAATGCCCCGGCCCCGCCGACCTTGCCGGCGACGGCGATCAGGAACACGGCGATCAGGAACCCACG
Organism: Embleya australiensis; assembly: GCF_051903075.1. Classification (NCBI taxonomy): domain Bacteria; kingdom Bacillati; phylum Actinomycetota; class Actinomycetes; order Kitasatosporales; family Streptomycetaceae; genus Embleya; species Embleya australiensis. Next base: position 195,192 of record NZ_CP182422.1, on the reverse strand, counting down.
CACGCCGTAAGCGAAGTAGTCCATCGCGGCCTCTCTCAGGTTCGGGACCCGTCGGCCGGAGACCCGTCGTGCCGGGGAGGGCGCCCCGAGCGGTGCGCCCTCCCCGGTCACTGGAACCGCGTTGTCAGCAGTGGCTGATCGAGGGCTCGCCCCACCAGCGGCACCCCTTGCTGTCGCAGCACCAGTCCTGCCAGTAGCCCTCCGCGTTGCACTTCACCCGGCAGGAGAGCGCTTCCGCGTCGGTGGAGGGGAGGAACCGTTCCAGCAGTAAGGTTCCGAGGTTTCCGATCTTGTCGAGCATGACCACTCCTTCTTGTGTCAGCCCTCGCAGCCCGCCAGGAAGTGTCCGATGGGGAAACGAGGAATCCGGGCCTGCCTCGGTGAGTGGGCGGGGAGAACGATGCCCATGCCGGCGCGGCGTGGGCACGGGGGCTCAATGCCGGCTTGGCGGTGGCTGCTTCCCGTCCGCAGCCGCTCTCGCCGAGGAATCCAGGATGTCGAGGGCCACAGCACCCGGACCAGTCATTCCGCGCACGGTTCTTGACCATTCGCGCATGCCGCGGGCACCAGATTGCGGAAGTCTCGCGGCGGCATGCCGTAGGTCGCCCGGAACAGGCGGCTGAAGTGGGTCGGGTTGGTGAAGCCCCAGCGTTCGGCGACGGCCTGGATCGGGTGGGCGCTCGCGCGGGGGTCGGCCAGGTCGAGGCGGCAACGCTCGAGACGGCGCCGCCGTATCCAGGCCGCCGGTGACGTGTCCTCCTCGGCGAGGAGCTGCTGGAGATGACGCAAAGAGATGTTGTGAGCCTCCGCGACCGCCCGAGGCGTGAGATCCGGGTCGACCAGGCGCCGTTCCATGAACGCAACGAGCCGGGCACGCAGAGCCGTCCTTCGAGCCTCCGGGCTCAGCATCTCCTCCGACTCCACGCAGCGCGCCAACACGGATGCCAAAAGATCCAGGGTGACCGAGGCCAGGGTGGGAATATCGGCCGGCGTCAACTCGTCGGCGCGCGCGTTCAGGTCGGACAACCAACGGGCGAACACCCCGCCCATGCCGCTGCGTCCGCTGATCGGGACGGCGAGCACGCGCTGGACCGTCTTCGCGGGTAACGGCAGCAACTCCCGCGGACACTGCACAGTCATGTGCGACCAACTGCCGGGATCGGCGTGGACCTCGCCCCGGAAGGGGCGGCTGCTGTCCATGACCAAGAGGTCGCCGGTACGCAGTGCCGTGTCGTCCTTGCCCACGGATACGGCCCCGTGTCCACCGAGAAAGTAGTTGATCTGATACACCTCGGGGTCGGACTGTCGGATCAGCCGCGGTGTCCGGGCGACCTCCAGATGCGAGTAGGCGAGCGCGGCCACCCCCAGTTCCGTCAAGTCCAGGGCGCGCATCCCCGCGCGGAAGTTGTCGCGGTCGTTGCTGTGCAGCCGATTGCGTAGGTGCGACTGTTCCGCCGCTTCCTCCCACAACGCGAACCGGTCCGGTGCTGCCACGACGTCCGTGCTGAACTCCGTCACCAACATTCCCAGCCTCCAGTAGCGGACTCCCCGGCGCGAGCGGGCACAGGCCGGCTCATGTCCCGAACACCGGCTCGCCGGTTGACGATTCGCGAGCAACCGGTGGTGCTCTGTGGGGTCTTGTGTCCCAGGGACGCGGGACACGACGTCTTGTGCCTCGCGCCTGGGTGAAGTCTCCCGAGTCGACACCGACGGCGACGAAGGCTTTCGGCCCGGACCGAATGTCGCTGGTCGGACGGCCGTGCGGACATGGGCAGGGGCGGGCAGTTCCGGACCCGGCGCATCGATACCGGAGCATCCAGGGCTCAGTCGGCCGCGAGTGCGAATCCAGGCGGCGACCGGCCGGGTTCCGTTGCCGGGGAATCGCCGCCGCAATGGCGGAGGAACGACCGAAAGTGGTTCTTGTGGCTTCGAACGCGCGGCGGTGAGACTCGTCCCAGCCGATGGCCGCAGAACGAGGAAGCGATGTTACGTATCCATTTCACCGCCGCCGATCTGGCGCGGACCCGTGTGGTGGATGGCTGGGGCCCTTTGGGCGAGACGATGCTCAGCCTGACGACGCTGAGCCGGGGCAACGCCCGTGCTTTGCTGGGCGGTTGGCGAATCCGGGTGCGGGGCGAGTCCGCCGGGGGCGTCCACCCGTTCGCTTCCCTGTTCGACAGTCAGGCGCTCGACCTGTTCACCGTGACCGGAGCCACGCCCCATCTCGAGGAAGGACTGGAGGCGTTGTCGGCGGCTGGGCCGGACCACCTGCACACGGAACTGGCGTACGGGGAGAGGATCCGAGCCCTGCACACCGGCCGTCCCGACCGAGGGCCCGGTGCGGGCATGGGAGACTTCGCCCACGACCGGTCCAGGCGGAGCGACCTGGTGGGATTCCTCAGGGACCATCACCGGATCGCGATCGCCCCCCACTGGTCGCGCATCCACCCGCGATTCCTGGCCGAGCAGGCCGACCGCGCCCACGCACTGGCGACCCACGGGGTCGAGGCCATGCTCGCCGGCCTGCCCCCGGGATTTCGCTGGCGGCCCCCGTACCTGGAAATCGGACGCGGCCCGGTGACGCGGGACGTCGTCCTGGGCGGACGAGGCCTGCAACTGGTGCCCTCCGTGTTCGCGCAATACCCCCTGTCCTACGAGTTCGTCGGCGGCGAGGGGGACCAAACCGTCGTGTTCCTCCCGGTCATGCGTACCGCAGCCGACGCCGCGCAGCTTCTTGCCGATCCGCAGAGCACACGAAACCACAACGCCCTCGCAGCCCTTCTCGGCCGCACACGTGCCAGAGCCCTGGAGGCCGTCGGCGACGGTCACTGCACCACCGGACAACTCGCGCAACGCCTGACCATGTCCCCGGCCACCGCCAGCGAACACGCCACGGTCCTGCGCGAGAGCGGCCTCATCACCACAACCCGCCACGGCGGCGCCGTCCTCCACGCACTCACCCCCCTGGGCGCGGCACTGCTGAACGGAGCACCGGACCAATCCCACGCGCGCCGGTCCGCAACCCCCGCGATCCCCGAGCCGGCCGCCGCTCCGGGGGAGGGCAACATCTCGCAGCGCCGTTCGGGCCCTTCGGCCCAGGCCCATTGCCGGTCGGGTCCGACGGTGATGCCGAAGTCGTAGCCGTGCACTTGGTGGTCGTCGGCATGGTCTCGCTTCGACGCCGACGCACGGTCGGGAATCCGCCGTGGGCGACTCTCGGCCCGGCGGGTTCGTGGTCGCGGCGGCTGTGGGGCGGTCGTTTCTGATTGACTGGGCGGTGGAGGAGGAGATCATGACCGCAGAGCACGCCGAGTGGGGCGACGAGCCGCTGATTCCGATGCCACCGTTGAAGATCCGGGCGCTTCGTGGGGCGGTGGCCGTGTTGAGCCCGACCTACCTGCCCGAGTTCCAGCAGGAGGAGGACGAGGCCCTGGACTGGGTCGCCGAGAACCTCCAGCCGAACGCGGTCCGGCTCTTCCTGCGTAAGTGGGCCGTGTTCGTCGCCATCGAGCGCCGCCCCGCCCTCGCCCGACGTCTGCGGGAGTTGGAGCGCGTCGTGGCCCGGTCCGACGACCCCGAGGAGATCCGGACCGCGGGCACCGAGATCGCCCGCCTACGGGCCGAGGCGCACCGCGAGATCGCCGGTGAGTGACTGGTCCTGGGAATGGCTGCCCAGCCTCGAGGAGGTCGCCGCGGGCCTGCCGCCCGACATCCTGGCCACCGTCGAGAAAACGGCCGCGGACCTGGCCACCGTCAACTCCATGGTCTACCTCGACGGAGCCGACTTCCAGGGCACCGGCCCCGGTGTACGCACCCACAGCGACCCGACCCGCAACCTCCTCTTCGAATACCTCACCGTCCCGCGCCGGGAGTGCATCTACATCACCCAGGTCACCTGGCTCGGCCCCTGACGGCCGGGGATCCCTTGATTCCACCCCCGCCGAACACGAACACCCCGGCCGACACCTCACCCGACCTCGCCTCAGCAGCGTTCCCGTTCGGCGAGTCCCGGTCGGGCGCGTGGACGGATCATGGTGTGTTGGCGGCGCGCCGCCAGGTCGTGGTCCATTCCTCGGTTCGGCCGGTGATCGTGGCGGTGTCCCGCCCGGCAGGCCGCGTGCAGCCTTCCGGATACAGGTCGTTCTCGAGTTCGGCGTACTGGTCCGGGGTCAGGGCGGGCATGATGGCGCACGGCACGCGAGACGCTCCGACCTTTCCATCGCGCCCGTCCCACCTGTCCCACCCGTCCCGTCCGTCGCGGACACCCGCGAAGACACCTCCCCTCCTCGTCTCACCGGACCCACGAGAACCCCACATCCACCGACCACACACGACCCCGGAGCGGCGCGCCGAACTCGTCGACCCGCGCGTCCGACCGGTACGAGGCCACCACCGCCGGCAGCCGGCCGGGTCACCCGTCGTCCCGCGCGGTCCCGCAGGACGCGCAGAACGGTTTTCCCGAGTCCGGCGCTCCGCACCCCCCGCACATTCGAAGACGCGGGAGGTCGGTCGTCGGGACGGCGAGCGGTCGAAGCCTCGCGGTTTCCTCCACCTCGGCAGGCATGTCGACGGCGCCCGAGTACCCCGCATGCGCAGTGGGGAACCGGGTTGATACCGGCGGGGCACCGCCGAGTGATTCGACGGCCGACTCCAGCACGTCGCATGCCTTCGCATAGTCGCCACGCTCGCGCATGAGCCTGGCGTAGGCCAACGACACCCGAGCGAGCACGTCGCCGGAGTGCCTGTCGTCGAGGTTCACGTACGCCTCCCGCAGAACCTCCGCGGCCTCGTCGACCTGGCCGAGTTCGTTGAACAACCGCGACAGGTGCAGGTGCAGATAAAGATCGTCGGGTGGCTTGTCGATGTCCCTGGCGCCCCACAGGACGGTCAGGATCTCGGCGGCCTCGCGATTGCGGCCGGTCGCGCGCAGTACATCGGCCAGACGCATGCCGACGTCCAATGCTCTCGCGGCCACGTCGGCCGCCGACAACTTGTTCTTCCGGGGCACCCGGCGGGCACGGTTCCACACCAGCGGCAACCGGCCCGCGGCGTTCTGATTGCACCGCTGCGGAGGGGGACGGTTGCGGGCACGCAGCCGGCGGTCGAGGTGCGTGTACAGGGTATCGAGGTCGATCAGGTCCGGCCCGTCGGGGATACCGTCGTGCACGATCGAGAGCAACTCGCCGGTGAACGCCGTGTGTACCTCTCCGGCAGGCGAAAGGGAGACGGAGTCGCGGGATGACGACGCCAGGACATACGTGCCTTCGACGACCGCGTGCTGGGCGAGGTCGTCTCCGTTCGCGCCCATCAGCGGATGTGCCGCCCGGCCGCTGTAACAGCAGTCGAGGATGACGATCCGGCGCCTCGCGGGGCTGCGCATCACGGCTTGGCGGATGTAGCGATAGGACAGCGCCGTGTACCCGTCGAACTCCCGCGAATGCCGCAGCGCGAGGTGGAGACCGATGTCGTCGGCGTCCAGGAGCCCGTGGCCCGCGTAATACACCACGAGCGTGTCCTTCGCCTCGCGCGCCGCCTCGCTCACCCCGTCGACGACATCGGCCGGCTGCTCGGGGTCCTCGATGATCCGGCACGACGCATCCGCCAGACCCCACAGTTCCGCGTCGCACAACATCGTGCGCATCGCGGCCAGGTTCCGTGTCACCGCCGTGAGTTCGGGCAGGTTGGTGTACCCCGCAGTGCCGATCAGGACCGCGCGGGAGGCCGCAGGGTCGGGAGGCTGCTGCACCCGCTTCTCCCCGTCCTTGTCGTGACCGCCGGATGGTTTACGGGTTCCCGATGTGCTTCCTCCGGCGCGTCATCGGTCCAGGACGGCGATGATGCGCCGGACATCGTCGTCGTCGGCACCCCGCAGGACGACCGACACCTCACCGCGCCTGAGTTCGACGGACGGCGGCTCGACCCGACTTCTGCGCCAGGTCGCGACCGCGAGCGCGAGGTTGGCGATCCCGAGGCCTCCGTCGATGCCGAGCTGGATGAGGTCCAGAGCCGACCCCATCTCGCCCTCCCCGATCGGCCGCGACGAGGCGAGCTCGGGACCCGTCGACGCGAGCCGCTCGTCGGCGAGCAACCATGCGTGCAGGGCGCGGAGTTCGCCCTCCCGGTCCGGGTGGTCGACAATGATCTCAAGGTGCATCCGATGTCCCCCGTCTGGCAAGGTCAGAGTCCGGTCTCCCGCCGGGTGCGAGACCCGGATACCGCAGTGTGTGTGGTTTCGGTCAGTGCTGACGTTTCCGCCTGTTCGACGACGCGACGCAACAGCACATCCGCGCGGTCGTGTTCCCCGAGGGCACCCAGGCACCACGCCACCCAGAAGCGGCTGGCCAGGGTCAGGGGATGGTCGACGCCCAGGAGTGTGGCACGCAGTTCGGCGATGTCCTCGTGCAACCGCAGCGCGGGCAACAGCTCGCCCCGCTTCGCCAGGGCGACCGCCTCGTGGAAGCGACTGTCGACGCGTTCCACGGAAGGCGGTCGAGGATGCCGTGCGATGGAGTGCGGCGGCGCACCCGCCTCCGCGTGCCCGGCCTCGTCCAGCAGTGCGTGACTGAGTCCGGGTGTGGCCCACCACGGTCTCTCGACGGCCCCCACATCGGCGGCGGACCGAGTGTTGCCGCCCATCATGCTCAGACCCGCCGATCCCAGGAAAGTGCGTGGCGTGGACGTGCTGTCGACGGCGGAGGGTTCCCCCGCCACGATCGGCGGGCTGTGTTCGATGTCCACGAGCAGGCCCTGAAGCGGGATTTCGTCGGACCACTCGGCGAAGCCGGACGCGCACGCGCTCGCGGACGGACGCCGGGTCGGGTCGCGCTCGAGCATCCGGCCCACCAACCCCACGAGCGCCTGCGGGATGCCCGGAACGTCTGCGGGAGTCAGAGGAGCGATGTCCTGGGAGACCTTCGCCATCAGGACGCGGGCGACGTTGCGTCCGTCGAACTCCTCGGGCAGGCGCCCCCTGAGCATCCGGTAGACGATGCAGCCGAGCGCGTAGACATCCATGCCGGCTCCGATGTCGTACCCGGCGATCGTCTCCGGCGCCATGTACAGAGGTGTGCCGATCACGTGGCCGGTGGCGGTAAGGCCGCGTGCGACCACGGAGTCCACGGCGATGCCGAAGTCCAGGAGTACCACCCGGCCGCTGCGGCAGAGGACGACGTTGCTCGGCTTGACGTCGCGGTGCACGATTCCGGCCCGGTGTGCGACGTCGAGGGCGTTGCCCAGCGCCACACCGATCGCGCAGCTCTGGCCGATGTCGAGACGGCGTCGGTGCAGGATCCGGTCGAGCGACTCGCCGTCCAGCAATTCCATGACGAGGAACAGCTCGCCGTCCTCATGGAGGATGTCGAGCATCCGCACGATGTTGGGGTGTTCGAGTCGCGCCGCGAAGCGATACTCCGACCGCGCGCGGCTGTCGCGCGGGTCGTCGACGCCGTCCCCGACCCGTACGATCTTGACCGCGACCTCGCGGTCAAGCCTTGTGTCGCGGCCCGCCCATACGCTCCCCGCGGCGCCCGAACCGATTCGCGTCTCCAACCGATACCGACCGGCGACTGTGCGCATTCCCACCCCCGAACACTGCATCAAGCCTGGACCACCACGAATCAACCGGCAAGCAGAAGAGGCGTATTGCCCGTCGGCCCGCGACCCGATCAAGCCCCTGCGATCACCCGCGGCCCGGGACCACGTCGGCCTGATCACCACCACCCGCCGCGAATACGGCGCCGGACTCGACGGACGGATTGCCGAGGGCGGAGTATCAACGGCGTCAACGGCCGCGTTCCCGGTGCTGATCGCGGCCGGGGCGGGTGCCGGGGCATCAATGCCGTCAACGGCCGGTGGGATGCCGGGCGCCGCAGGGCGTTCGTGAACGCGTTCGCTGACGTGACGACGGCCTGCCGGAGTACTGCACGAAGACCACCTACGCGCCCAACACCGCAGCCTGGATCATCGGCAAACCCACCGAAGTGCGATCCCTGGTCGGTGCCTGTGACACCACCGCGTCCAAGGACACCGTCTACGCCTGGTCCCACGCGCTCTACGACAACAAGCCCCTCGGCGAACTCGGTGCGCTCGGTGACACGACGTCGACCGAGGCGGTGGTGGACTACACGACCACCTACACCCCCGCCACGGGTACCCTGCCGACCACGGTGGCGGCCACCGGCCCGACCGGCTGGACTTCCTCCACCACCTACGCCGGCGCCCGCAACCTCCCGGTCAAGGTCGGCGGCAAGGTCGTGCAACGCGTCTGCGGCGGCACCCACAGCTTCGTCCCCGGAACCGGCGTCCTGATGGCCGACGGCACCCGCAAGCCCATCGAGGAAGTGGCCCCCGGCGACGTCGTCCTGGCCACCGACCCGGAGACCGGCGAAACCAAGCCCCGCACCGTCCTGGCCTCCATCACCACCGAAGACGACAAGGACTTCGTCGACCTCACCGTCGAAACCGACGAGGGCGACGCCTCGATCATCGCCACCACGAACCATCCCTTCTGGTCCCCCGACCTCGAACAGTGGATCAACGCAGGAGACCTGAAGCCCGGCCAATGGCTGCAAACATCCACCGGAACCCGGGTCCGGATCGGCGCCACCCGCCACTTCCGCGAACAACAGCGCACCAACGACCTCACCGTGGATGATGTCCACACGTACTACGTTCTGGCAGCGGACACCCCAGTCCTCGTCCATAATGTTTGTGGCCCGGTGACGAACAGCAAGCCGAATGACCTGCCGTTCGAGATGCTTGAGGCTGAATACCGGAGTTCCAGTTCTTCTCCGTGGCATCACAGATCTGGGAGGGAAGTGATGGCGATCGAGCAAGACGATTTCCTCGCTTTTCGATCCCTCGATTCCGGTGAGCGTGGGGAATGGCTCCGGGGGAGGTTTCCGGACGGTACGCCGGCTCACTGGTGGTTCTTCGTGGTCGATTCCGTAGGTTCCGAACTCGGCCGCTTTTCGCGGGCGGCGCCGGACGAGCGTGCGCGGGCGTTGCGGTTCGGTCTCGACGCGGCGAGGTTCGCCGTGGACACGGGCGATCTGTCCACGGCTTCGGGCGTGATGTTGACCGCCAGGCTCTTGGAACGTGCTGCGTTGATCGGCGAACTCGTGGATCTCGTCTCGGGCGAGGTCGACGGCGTCTTCGCGTGGGCGTTGGATGCCATCCCCCTGTCACCCGAGGCGGCGTTGGCCGCGGCCGAGCGCAGGCGCGAGGAGGCCCGAACCCTGGAGGCGTCCGTTCACCGGGCCGGGGCACCGCAGGCTCGGGACGAACTCCCCGAGGACCGGGAGATTGGTCACCTGGTCGAACTCGAAGAGATGCTGAGGGCCCTTGGGCCGCTGGCGGCACTGATTCTCGACCGCGGCTTGCGCGCCCGGGCCGAGATCTGGTTCGCGATCGAGGAGCGGTTCGACCTGGGTGACGCCGCGTCGGCTGCGGTAATTCGAAGGTGGAACGAGGGAGGGCGGAGCAGAACAGAGTCACAGGGGGATTCGTCGACGCAATGAACACTCCGAGGATGGCCGTACGCCGCCCCACGGCCTTGCGTCTCTGATCACGGGCGGGCCGTGTACGGCGGTGGGCTGACGTACTCGACCACGCTCGAGGTTCGATGCGTCCCGGACACGTCCGAGAGGTCGACACTGCGACCCGGTAGGCCGTTCGCGTCGAAGCAGACGTCTGTGGTGAGGGTCGCCCTGGCATCGAACGCGCTGATGGTCGCCGACCGCAGGATGCCCAACCCGTTTGTAACGAGGCCTGCCCGTCGTCGTCGCCGGCATCCCTCATGAACGTGCCACCCTGCACGACGACATCATCGACTTGGAGGCCCGGCGTCGCGGACGGCCCACCGTGTTGGCGGCTTACTCCGCCGGGCACGCCATCATGCTCGGGGACGCCCTGCCGGCCCTGGTCTTCGCCCACGTGGGCGAACACCCGCACCCCCGGATCCGGCAGGTGCTGCGGATCGCGCGCGAGGGCTGGGTCGGCTGTGCGCGGGGCGGGTCCGCGACGAGGAGCAAGAGGGCCGCTGCGAGACGAACCTCGACCGGGCCGTCGCCGTGCAGGCGGCCAAGACCGCCGAGGGCGGGCCCTGCTGACCGACACCTCCAGCGCGCGGGTGGAGGCTGTCGGCCGATTCGGATGGCACCTCCGCATGGCGGTGCACTACCACAACGACCTGTCAATGGCATCGCCTCCTGGTCGACCCGGCAACCGCCGTCGACTCCTGCGCCGGGGCCGCGACGGACTGCGCGAGGCACATTCGGCACAACGCCACGCACACGAGGTTCTCGACGTACCCGTCGCGGGGGACAGGTCCGTCGTCGAGGTGCCGCGCGACGGGCTATCGATCCGGCCGGGACGGGCGCGCGGCTGATCCGATCCCGTGCCGGGTCGCGGGCTCGACCGGACTCGACACCGCGTCCCGACCGCCGAGCGCTCCCCGTGCCGCCGACACGCACTACCGTGGGCGGGCCTGTGAGACCTGATCCGGAACCGACCGGGGGCCACCGCTTCGGTGGGGGCGGGGGTATCCGGGAGACGGGCCTCGGCCGTGTTCGGCCGGCGTGGAAAGCGACGGCGATTCGCTGGGCTGGGTGTTCGGACGATCCCACATGGTCAGATGAGTCTCTTGGTCGAACGTTTTCACCCGCTCGCCCCGCGCGAGCGGCAGGCATTCGTTGACCTGTTGACGCGGTTCGATTATTGCCTGGAGACGAAGGATTTCGAGGGTTACTCCCGCTGCTTCACTCCCGATGGCGTGTTGTCGCTGCCGTCGGGCGAGGTCCGGGCCCCCGACGTGGCGGAGTTCGTGCGTCGGGGTTTGGGGCGCTTCGACCGAACCCATCACATGACCGGCAATCACAGCTTCGAGACGGGGGACGACGGTGTCCGGATGCGAGCCAACCTGCTCGCGGTCCACCGCCACGGCGCCGATACCCGGGGCACTGGGACGTGGGCGCGGTGTATCACTGCGTGTGCGAACACACCGACGACGGCCGGTGGTTCTCGCGCGTCGAGTTGGGGGTCGTCTGGGACAACGGCCGGGCAGAACCGTCTTCCTGAAGCTCGGCTCCAACACGACCGGCCTTGCGGTTCGGTGACACCCGATAAGGTCAACGCGCAGTCGGGGGAGACGACCTTCGCGGTGCGTCACCCGGCGCGGCGTCGCCGTAGTTCCTCCAGCCACCCCCGTACCTGCTCGTCGTCGTGCAGGTACGGCTCCTCGGGGCCCTGCCGCAGATCGATCCCGAACAGGAGCCCCAGCGCCCACCGGGACAGTTCGTCCCCAGCAAGCCTGTCGTCGACAACCCAGCGTTCGGCCCACCGGTCGGCTGCGTCCCGGCTCACGCGTCCCTCGACCACGGCAGCAAAGCACGCCTCGATCTCGTCCATGTCCGGCCGGCGATCACCACTCACGGACCCAACGTATCCGGCAACAGGGCAAGCGTTGCTTGACACGCCACCAGGTGTTGGCCGCCGACCCCGGGCTTTTCGTCTCGACGTGACGCATCCGACGGGCACCCACGACACGCACTCTCACCGGACGCGAACAGCCCGCAGGGGCGTTCGGTGCCACCAGCGCCCGTGCGGTCGGCCGGCTCCCGGTAGGCGAGGGCCGAGCGTTCGTGTCGGTGACCTACCACATCACCGGAAGCCGTTCCGGAATCCGCTTCATGAAACCTGTCCGCCAAACCAACTGCTCGACCGGAATGGCGAGTTCGAGGTCCGGCAGTCGGTCCAGCAGCGCCTCCAAGGCGATCCGGGCGTGGGCGCGTCCAAGTGCGGTGGCGGGACAGTAGTGCGAACCGGCGCCGAAGGAGACGTGGTCGGTGGCGTTGGTGCGTTCCAGGTCGAAGCGGTGGGGGTCCGGGAATGCCTCCGGGTCGAAGTTCGCGCCCTCGACCAGCACCAGAACCAACTCGCCCCGTTTGACGTCGACGTCGCCGAGCCGCACATCGGCGAGTGCGAGCCGGGGCAGGGCGTCACCGATGGACAGGTTGACCCGCAGCAGTTCCTCCACGCCTGCTTCGACCAGGTCGCGGCGCTCGCGCAGCAGGTCCCAGGTGGCGCGGTGGGTGAGGAGGTGGACCAGGGCCATGGTGAGAAAGCCGGAGGTGGAGACGGTGCCGGCGCCGAACATGGTGACGCCGACGGTGGCCAGCATCTCGTCGGTCACGTGCGCGTAGTCGGGGTCCTCGCGCAAGGTGGCGAGTTCGCCCATCAGGCCGGAGGTGGCGGGATCGTCCAGCAGGACGGTCATGCGGGCGATGTCGCGATCCCAGTTGACCTTCGCACCCGCGATCGGGCAGGCCGAGTTCATGAACGCGATGTCCAGGCTCCGCAGGAACCCCGGGCCCTCGCTCTGCGGGATTCCCAGGATGCGGCAGTGCAGGCCCGCGGAGTACGGCTCGCAGAACGCGCCGCGCAGATCGGCCGTGGGGCCGTCCTCCACGAGCCGGTCGAGGAGCCGCCCCGCCTCCTGACGCAGCCACCGCGTCAGCCCGGGCGCCTTCGGGTTCAGCGCCTTCATCACCGCCCTGCGCAGCCCCGCGCCGGTGATGTTGCCCATGTTGTTGACGACCTCGGGCGGGATCGTCAACGCGTACTGGCGGGGCACACCCGGGGCGGAGGTGTCCTTCAGCGAGAACCGGTCGTCGTCGAGGACCTGCTTGCACAGTCGGTACGAGGAGACCAGCCATGCCTGATCGCCGGCGATCGTGCGCACCCGTCGCACGGGGGTGGCCGCGCGCATCCGTGCCAGTTCGGCGGGGAGCCGGCTGCCGTTCCGGGAGAACGGGAAGTCCAGCAGGTCGTGGCCGCGGGCGGCCGCGGGCCCGGGGTTGGTGGTCGTGGTCATGCGCGGACTCCTTCGGCGGGGGTGACGATGGCGTGGCCCTGGTTGCGGGAGGCGCGCAGGCCCGCGCCCCGGGAGTACAGGAGTTCCGCGAGCGGAAGGAGCTGGTGGTAGCAGTTGAGCGAGGACGGCACGCCGATGATCGCGGGGGTGTCGAGGAACAGCGGCGCCTCGGCGCACACGTACTCCAGGCACACCGCGCGCTGCCGCTCGCTCGCCTCCTGCCCCCGCGCGAACAGGAACCGGCCCACCAGGTCGTCGCAGACCGCGCGTAGGCCGGAGTCGGTCTCCAGGCGACGCTTCAACTGCCGGTGGATCTCCTGGTAGGCGGTATTGCCGCGGAAGCCGGACACGGGCCGCCAGCGCAGCCGCGCCTGGGTCGGATCCGCGGCCGACGCGGCGTCGCGGACCTTCGCCCGCAGGCCCCGCAGGTTCTTCGCCGCCTTCCTGCGGGCGTCGTCGGGGTCGTATCCGCACGCCTCGTACATCTCGGCCACGTGGAGGTCTGTGTACACGAAGTCGACTCGGTCGTATTGGTCCAGACCCCAGGCGGCGAGGTCGTGCAGGCGTCGGGCGGAGAAGTAGCTGTTGCCGGGCGAGACGCCGATCACGGCGTGCGCGCCCTCGTCGTGGATGACTTCGCAGTGGCGCGTGTAGGGCGCCACCCGGAACGCGCCGGCCGTCGACGGGGATGCTGTGATCACACGCTGCTCCTCCATCGCGCGCTGCTGCCGGCGGGCCCCGCGCCCCCGGGTGTGACGCCGCGGCTTCGTTACTCAAACCACCACGAGCGGATACGGAAAGTGATCAAGGGGACTTTATCCGAAACGGCGCCTCGGCGAACGTGGCCGGCTTGGTGAAGCGCGTCGTGGCGGCCGGGCCGTCGCTGAGCCCTACCGCGCGTCGAGTCGTCAACACCGGTGGCGCGCTCCGGCACGCTTGGCGCCCTCGGCCCCACCGGACGCGCTACAGGAGGCAAACGCCGAACTCAGTGGCGCAACGTTGCCGACACGGCACTCGGCCACGGCGTCGACCGTGGCGTGGACCACCCGGAAGGGAAGCCCACCGGGACCCCGGCAGGCAACGATGCCTGGTACACCCGCGCACGAAAGCACAGAACGCCGTACACCGCGGCGCGACCGGATACCGGGATCCGCCCGAACCCCGCACATGCCGACCGACCGCGCTCGCATACCGCCAGGGTTTACCCGGTTCTCCTGCGCTCGTTGGATGCCGAGTGTGCTGCCGGGCGCCTAACGTGCCGTGGCCGGGACCGTTCGCGTACAGGGTGGCGAACAGCGTCCGGCGCCGAACGAGTCCGTGATTTCCTGGAGTTCAGTGTGTCCGAAGCGCAGCGTGACCTACCCGACACGCCTCGACCCGTATCCGCCCCGCCGCCTCCTGCGGCTTCGCCCACCCCGGCGTTTTCGCCCTATCCGCCCCCTGTCGGGCCAGGGGAGGTCGGCGGGCGGGAGCGTTCCGGCGCGTTTGCGGGTGGTCCGGTCGGGTGGATCGCACTGGTCGCGGCGGGCATCGTATCGACCGTGGTCGCCGCCTTGTTGATCAACGGCACGGACGGGGGCGGCGGACACGATCGCAAGGCGCTCCAGGATCCCGCCGGAGCGGGACCACCCGCGGCCGCGGAGCAACAGCCGATGCCGCCTTTCCCGTCGATCGACACCACGGGCCGGATGCCGTCGGAGAGCGCGAAGCCTGTGCGCACCGCCGACGTCCGGCCCTCGGCGCCGCCCGCGCCCGCGAAGGACGGCAGGTTCACGGCTCGACCCGACGACCCGACCACGTGGCCGGACGCGTGCGACATCGTCACCGCCGGCGACGTTCGGGAGGTCTTCCCCGAAGTGCGCGGCGTCGAAGTCGTCGGGACCGCCGACGCCCGCGGATTCCTCAAGAGCAAGGGGCCCGCGTTGCGCAGTACGACCTGCAAACTCACGCTGGACACACCTCGGGTGATCGACGCGTACAGCACGATCAGCCTGACCGTGGACATCGTGTCGATCGCCACCGGCGCCGAGATGACCCACGACTGGGACTTCACCGCCTCCGGCTCGCGCCGGCCCGCCGACTACCGGGAGCTGCCGCCGTCGGCAGGCGCGGATGCCGGCTACAGCGCGCAGACAGGCGTGCAGTTCCGCAAGGACGAGTTCATCGTCCGGATCACCCCTCTGGGCCACCTGTCCACGCCGGACGGGTACCCCCAACGCGGCTGGGAGGCCGACCTGTTGCCCCGACTCGTCCCCAAGGCCGCCGCCCGTCTGTGACCGACGGCGGGCAACGACGACGGAACGGCAACGGACCACCCACCGGACGCGACGTACGCCCGAGCGCCGGCAACCCGCCCGAAGCGCACGGAAACGACACCGAAGCGTTCACGCACACTCCTTGCCGCAGCCGATGCCGACGCCGGCGCACGTGCCTTTCGCCCAGTCAGCCCGGAGAAGCGCCGGCTTGTCATGGCCTGTTGCCGGTCGGCGCCGACGGTGCGGGACACCGGCGCCGAGGTGGCGCAGGCGGCGTAGATGGCCGTCGAGTCGGCGGGTTCCGCGGCCTGGGGCCGTCGTCCCATGCCCAGGAGGGCGAGCGTGTCGCCCAGGGTCTACGTATGTCTGTCACACCGTGAAGCTCCAGCGATCGGGGAAGTCGGCGAGACGGGCGATACGGGAAGTCGGCGAGATGCAAGCGGATTTCGCGCGTTGAACGTGCCGATGGGTGGTGTCGTCGCGAGGCCGGCGGTCGAGGTCGCATCCGCCTCGGGGTCCGGCCGCTTCCCCTCCCATCCCCGCGACCAGGGCCATGATGACGATCGTCGATCGTGTGAACGCCCCCGGGGCCGGCCTTTGGCGGCGGGCCGCCGTGTGTCGAACGGCTGGTGGGCGTCCGGTTCTTCGTCGAGGGCGGCGGCACCTCGATGGGGCTGCGTGCCGCTCCGGTCGGTCATCCCTCACCCTGGCTAGGGACGGCGCGAGGCCCCGTCACCGGAGTACGAACGGCGGACTCCCTGACGCTGGTCGCCGCCGACCGGGCGGCTGTGGTCGGTCCCGATCCGAGTGACTTGGAGCGTCGTGCATCTGTCGCGGGGCTACGGGGAGAACTTCCGCAACTTCGCCTCGCTGGAGATCGATCCGTTCCCGGCGCCCGCCGTGATCGTCGGCGAAACCAGATCGGCAAGAGCAACCTCCTGTCGCGCTGCGCCTGGTCCTGGACCCGGACCGGTCCGATCGATGGCGAGTGTCGACGCCCGGCGATATCCACGAGGGCTCCCGTACAACGCTCGCGGACGGTGCGGATGGCCCGGGCCGCGGGACGGTGCCGTCTTCACCGCCGGCGACAGTGAAGTCCATGTCTCGACGGTACATATGAATTCCCTGAAGGGCAGGTAAGGCTTTTCGGTCGCATTTGCGACTGCTTCAAGCCACCAGGGGTCTGCTCGGGTTCGGCTGGGTATCGTTGCTCGCGCAGGAGTCCGTCCAAGACAATCACGAACCGTGGGCCGGAGGCGAGCGAGGAGTGGGATGGGTGACGCTACCGAACGGTATTCCGCAGCCGGCCGCCCCATCACCGGTGGCGGGACGTATTCCCGAATCCGTGCTCTTTTCCGACGTCACCCCCAGGCGCTGATCGACATACGTGCGGGTCGACCTTCCAGCCCGAATCACCCGGCCGCGGTCATACCGCAAGAAGAACTCCCGGGTCGCTTCGAGAGCCCCGTGAGACCACACCACGGCACAGAGAAGGGAACAAGCCCATGGGGGCGTGGACATCCGTGTCGAGGCTGACGGTAACTCTCGAGAGCGGTCAGCAGGAGGGGCGGAATCCCGACAAAATCGGTGTGGTGATCAGCATCCAGCCGACCGACGACAACGGGGATGCCGTGGAGGTCGGCGACGAAACTCTGTACGAGAAGGTTCTTCTCGTCGACTTCGTCGATGCAAGTCTCCTCTCCTCGGATAAAAATCAACAGTGGCATTGGGTGCGGGACACCAAATTCAAATCGATCCCCGGCATGACACCACAAATCAAGTACCTCGTGTACCACAATTCGATGCCGGATCTACGGGTGAGGTCGTTCGGCGTCCGCGTCGAAACCTCGGATGGCAAGTACATCTACAGTTCGCAGAACGGCGCGTATCGAAGCTCCGTCCTGATGGAGGTGGGATCCTGACGGGGACGGCGGGGCGTCGGGAGCACGCGTGCCGGTACGCGTCCGCGGAGCGCGGCACACGCCTGGCGCGAGCGGGAGCGCAAGCATCCGCAGGCCCCGTCGGGACGACCCCGACGACGCCTCCGCAAAAGAGCGTGGCCGCCTATCGGAGCCGAGGGCCTCCCCGGACCTTCGCCGCCCTCGAAGAGGCGGACCTCGTTTTTCGAGACAACCGTTCCGAGCCCCGTCACAGTCACACACTCCACCACACAAAAGAAGCTCAGCGGTGTGGCCCGCCGAGTTTCATGAGCCCGGATCATTCGGGCAAATATCGTAATGCAACGGGTCGGTGTGTCACCTTTCCTGCCCTCGCGGAAGGGCGGTGACGCCTTGACTGGCCCGTCTGGCTTCATCTCGTGAACTCTCTCCCGTAGCGCACACATCAGGAGGAGAAATGGCACAAACAATTTACGGCACGGTCAATGCGGACGGCACCACGAGGGATGGCACAGGGTTCACCTCGAGCAAGGATGGAGAAGGGTACTACTCCATCGAGTTCGACAACCACTTCGAAACGATCCCGGTCGTCGTCGCGAGTGCCGTCGACGACGGACCCAGCTGGAACGCAAACCCGTCTGCCGCCGGCCGGGGCAATGTGAAGATCGGGACAGGCGGGGGGAAGATGAGGAGTCTGGCCTTCTCCTTCATTGCCATGGGCTGATCCTCGGACCGGACCGGACAGGTCATCCGAGAGTCGATGACCTCGCAATCGGGCAATCGGTGAAAACATAATCGGATACCTCTGACGCAGCGTGTGACGCGACAGCTGTCACGCGCTCGTCAGGGGATCGATGGCGGTCGAAAACATGAAAGATCGCCGCCGCGTTTGTGTGGGGGTGCGGCGGTCTCCGAAGATGCGTCAAGGCATTGCCCACCACAGCCTCGACGTCGTCACACGGATGATTGCGACCCGGCCGGACACGGAACCGCACCCGCAGCCACGCCCTGCGCGTTGACCGACCGAGCGGACATCGCACAACGCCCCACCGGATTCTTCGCCCCCGCGCCACCGGCGCCCCGCACACGATGAAGCGGCCCGAGGTACCGGATGCTCGCGGCACCCTTTCCGCCAACCCCCCCGCCCCGGCCCGGCACCCCCCCCGCGAGCTGCGCAGCCAGGCCGCCGGCCAGTGCCCGCCGCAGGTCCAGGCGTGTCCCGGGGCACACAGGCCCCCGTCCAGTCCCCTGTGTTCGACCTTTCGTCGGGAGTCGTGCATGCCCTCGAGCCCCACGTTCTTCACGCAGGCCACCAACTTCACCAGCGCGGTGTCCGGGGGAGTCGATCCCCGTACGGGCCTGTTCAATGCCCACATCGGCCTCGGCCACCTCATCGGGAACCGAAACCTCGGCCCGTCCCTGCCGCTGACGCTGGCCTACTCGCCGCTCACCACGACCGACGCCGGTTTCGGCATCGGCTTCTCCCTGGGACTGACCACCTACGACTCCGCCCCCGACAACCGTCTGCTCGCCCTGTCCACCGGCGAGCAGTACAAGGTCCGCGACAGCGACACGCAACTCGTCCTGGAGCAGCACAAACTCGACACCCTTCGCGTCGCCAAGAGCGACGACTGGTACCGGATCGTCCACAAGAGCGGGGATGTGGAGTATCTGACCGGTCCCCGGAACGCGTTCGATACCAAGGTCCCGACCGCGCTGCTGACGCCGGCCGGTCACCGCCTCGACCTGGGCTGGGACTTCCACGCCGAGCAGCCGCGGCTGAAGACGGTCCGGGACGAGACCGACCAGCTGCTGAGCGTGGACTACGACACCAGCGGCTCCAAGGCGACGCTGCGTATCCTGCCGAACGCCGGCGACGGTGTCCGGCCCGAGGGCTACGAGATCGTCCTCATGTTCATGAACGACCTGCTCGCCACCGTACGCCACCACGGACCCGGCCGGGACGCGGCCCCGCTGGAATGGCAACTCGCATACACCGCCGTACGGGGGGACTGGGGACACTGGCTCACCAAGGTGACCATGCCGGGAGGCATGACCGAGGAGGCCACCTACTGCGACGACGGGAACGGCCACCAGTTCCCCGCCCCCGCCCCACTGCGGCCCCTCCCCTATGTGATCCGGTCCGTCCGAACACCCGGCGGAGGACAGAAGCAGATCAGGGCGAGCTACGAATACGACACCCGGAACTTCCTCGGAGGCCCCCGAAACTCCGGCGTGACCTGGCATCCGGACGAGGAGGGCCTCTACGACGTCCTGACCGACTACACCTACGGGTCCACGGAGACCCGGGAATGCGGTGGGCAGACGACGACCATCACCCGCCGCTACAACCGATATCACCTGAACACCGAGGAAACCACGCGGCGGAACGGCCGCTCCCACAGCGTGGCGACCGAGTATCACGCGGTGACCGGGCGGGCCTTCGACCGGCAGCCCGCCCAGTTCCAGCTGCCGAAAACGCACACGGTCACCTGGACCGGTCCCGCCGGCCCGAACAACGCGCGCAGCGAGGTGACGCGGACCGACTTCGACACATTCGGCAACCCCCGGAGCCGGACCGATCCCGACGGCACCGTCACCACATGGACGTACTACAGCGCGAACGGTGAGGGCGACGACTGCCCGGCCGAGCCCAACGGGTTCACCCGCCTGCTCGAGAACGTCACCCGCACACCGCCGAACACCGGATTCGACGCCCCCGCCCACACGACGTCCTACCGCTACCGGCGGTTCGCGGCGGTACCCGGCTCGGGAATCGGCGAGGTGGTCCTGAAGTCCTCGGAGCGGCATCTCGCCGACGGCCGGCTCCTGACGACGAAGGCATTCACCTACACCACCTCGGGCGCGGAACTCGGCCGCATCACCCGCCTGACGGAGACCACCCACCCGGAGGGCGAAAGCGGCCCGTCGTTCGCGGCGATCCACGACTTCGCCTTCTCGGTGGACGAGAACACGCTGCTCCAGACGCACACGCTGACGGCCCACGACGGGCTCGCACTCACGCGCTCCCAGGCGCGTTCGCGGTTCACCGGACGCCTGTGGTCCGCGACCGACGCGCACAAGACCGTCACGACGATGACCTACGACGGTCTCGGCCGCCTGCTGACCCGCACCGACAACACCGGCGACACCACGTACGAGACGACCGCGAAGGTCACTCACGAGACCGGCGGCACCGCGCCGTTCGTCGTGACGTCCACGGACCCGGCAGGCAACGAACTGCGGGCAAGCCTGGACGGCATGGGCCGGCCGATCCTGTACGAGCGCAAGGACACCGACGGCGACGGCACCTGGTATACCGTCCGAACGCTGACCTACGACGAACAGGGCCGCCTGTCGTCGGCGACCACGGTGGACCACGCACGCGACGCCGGGGAGTCGCAACTGACCCGGACGTTCTCCTACGACGACTGGGGCCGGCCGTCGACCACGGCCTTCACCGACGGCGCTCGCCATCTCACCGTGACCGACCCGGTCGAGCGGACGAGCACCGTGCAACTGCACGACCCCGCGGGCCCGGTCACCGGACGGCAGGTGACCACCTACGACACACGGCACCGACCGGTGAGCGTGCAACGGTTCGACCTGCGGAACACCCCCGCCGGAACACGGTCGATGGAGTACGACGGCCTGGGCCGACTACGCCGCACGACAGACGAACAGGGCAACACCACCCGCCACGACTACGACCTCCGGGACCGGCCCACCACCACCACACTCCCCGACGACACGACGATCACCCGCACCTACGCCCCGTCGTCCCCGGCCGCACTGACCACCGCGATCGAACTCGACCACACCCCCTACGGCACCCAGACCTTCGACGGTCTCGACAGACGCACCGGCAAAACCGTGGGTCGACGCTCCTGGACCCACGGCTACGCGGCGGACGAAGACCCCTTTCCCTCCACGGTCACCGCCCCCGACGGGCAGACCACCACCTACCGGTACATCCCCCAACTCGACAACGCCCTGGCCCAGGTCACGACCGGCTCGATCACCCGGACGTACACGCCCGACCCGGTCACCGGCCGACTGGTCACCGCCCACGAGGGCGAGGCCACGATCACCCGCGACTACTTCCCCTCGCGCCGACTGCGCACCGACACGATCGCGCTCGTCGGCCGGGACGACCGCCACGCGCGATGGAGCTACACCGTGGGCGGCCTCGTGCAGAGCTACACGGGGGTGGACGGCGCCACCGAGACCATCACCCGCGACGCCTTCGGCAGGACCTGCCGGATCGAAGACCCGGCCGTCGTGGCGACGCCGACCTACGACAGCGCCGGTCGCGCGACCGGGTGGACGGCCACGGACAAGCAGTCGCAGCACACCCTGACCACCGCGCTGGAGTTGGACGATTTCGGCCGCGAGGTGAAACGCACCCTCACCGACAGCGGGGGCACCACCTGGACGCTTACCCAGACCTGGCAGAACAACGACCTCCTCGCCGGCAGGACCCTCACCCGCGGGGACACGACGCTGCGCAGGGAAACCTTCTCCTACACCAGCCGCAACCAGCTCTCCGACTACGCCTGCACCGAAGGCTCACCGCCCACGGACGAGCGCGGCAACCCCGTCGGCCGTCAGAGCTTCACCTACGACGCCTACGGCAACCTCACCCGCCGCGACAGCACCTTCGCCACCGGCTCGGACACCACCACCCACCTGTACGGCAACCGCAACGACCCCTGTCAACTGACCGGCATCCGCCACACCCACCCCTCCTTCCCCTCCACGATCGACCTGCGCTACGACGACGCCGGGCGCCTGATCACCGACGACGCCGGCCGCACCCTGACCTATGACCCCCTGGGCCGTCTGCAGGCGGCGGGCACGGCGGCCCGCTTCGGATACGACCCGCTGGACCGGCTGCTGACCCAGACGACGGACGGCACCACCAGCACGCTGTACTACCGTCGGGGACGGCTCACGGCCGTGCTCGACGCCGGCCGGCAAACCCGCCTGCTGACGCTCGGCGCGACCTGCCTGGCCCAGCATCGCACCACCGCGGATCGAAGCGAGACCCTGCTCCTGGGCACGGACGCCAACGGCACCGTGCTGACCTCCACCACAGGCGACAGCGCCCGGGAATACGCCTACACCGCCCACGGAAACCGCCCCACCGAGGAAACCGACAGCGTCCTGGGGTACAACCGCCAACGCAGCGACCCGGCGACCGGCTGGTACCACCTCGGCAACGGCTACCGCGCCTACAACCCCGTGCTCATGCGGTTCAACACCCCCGACTCACTCAGCCCCTTCGGCGCCGGCGGCATCAACCCCTACGCCTACTGCGCGGGCGACCCCGTCAACCGCACCGACCCCACCGGACACCTCAGCTGGGGAGCATGGGTGAGCATCGGTGTAGGTGTGCTGGGCGTGGGCCTGGCCATAGTCACCGGCGGCGCCTCCATCGCCGCGGCCGGCAGCGTCGCGGCCGCCGTGAGCGCCGCCTCCGCCGCCGAACTCGCCGTCGGTGCCCTCGGCGTCGTCTCCGACATCACCGGCATCGCCGGCGGAGCACTGGAAGAAGCGTCCCCCAAGGCGTCCTCCATCCTCGGATACGTCTCCATGGGCACCGGCCTCGCCGCGGGCGCGGGCGGCGCACGCCTCGGCGCCGCCGCCGAACGAGGCGCGTCCCGACTGGCCAAGGAGGCTCCGGTCTCTTCCGACATCGTGGAGTCGCAACACTCCTTCACCGGGGCCGCCGAGCCCGGACCCAACCACACGCAACCGCCCACGGCGCGCGGATCCGCACCCGACGCGGAAGGCCCACACGCCGAGCCCACGGACCACCCCGACGCGCCGTCCGTTCGGGAAGCCGGTGTCCAGACCGACCTGGTGGGACCGCCCGAGCAGACTCTCTTCCACTACACGGGCCCGGGCGCGCATCGGCAAATCCTCGAATCCCGCAGCCTGCGGCCCTCCCTGGAGGGCGGCAGACCAGGAAACACGCATTACGGCGAAGGACAGTATCTGTCGAACCTTCGGCCGGAGGAATCCACCCTCGTCGACCGCTCACGAGCCTTCGTACGGAACCGCCACCGCGGCAACTGGTTCACCCACCACGTGGAGATCGACACGACCGGCCTGAACGTATTGCACCCGGGACTGAACGAAGTGCCGCCTCGGCCGCACGTGCAGATGATCCCCGGCACGCAACCCCTCGACCTGGCGTTCCGCGTCATGAATCTTTCGGACCCGACCATGGTGGTCAGGGCCCCCCAACCGTAAAGGTTCGCCGGGGCCACCCGGCGAGTCGCGACCCCGACCGCGCACGGGCGGTCGGGGCCGTTCGGGTGTCCGTGTCGCGGAGCACAGCCCGCACAACTCGAACCCACTCCCCGACACGGGTCGAATACGGCGTACCGGCAACACAGGCCGCCAACCCCCGGATCGACGCCTCCGCCTCGCCGATCCGTTCGACGTCGACGGTCGACGGCGGCCGGCGTCGTCCACCGATCACCACCGCCCGCCGCCGTGCCGAACCGCTCGGCGAGTGCGTCAGGGGCGAAGGTGTTCGAAGGTGGATTCGGGCTCGGCGAAAGGGCCGGCCCGGGGGGCCGTCGGATCGGCTGCGAGAGGTGTCCCGCGGATCTTTTCGGCGTGGAGTTCGGCGTTGTCGACGGGGACGTAGGCCAGTTCCGCCGGGTCGGGGAGTTCCCAGAAGCGGCGCGTGTTGGCGGAGACGGCGTACGTCGTCACGAAGCGGTGGAGCGCGGTGCGGTCAGCGCGGCGCGGAAGTAGCCGACGGCGTCGCGTGGGCTCAACCAGGTCGCCAGGTGCCGGGGTTCGGCGGGCGCGGGTACGAAACTGCCGATGCGCAGGCAGACCACGGACAGACCGAACTTGTCGGCGTACAGCCGTCCGAGCGCCTCCACGGCCACCTTGCTCACCCCGTAGAGGCCGTCGGGGCGTACCGGATCCCGTGGTTGCTGCTCGCCAGAACCACCCGCTCGATTCCCGCGCGTCGCGCCGCCTCCAGGACCTGGGCGCGGACCCCGGGTCGGCGCGTTCGACGCGCCGCGAGGAGCGCGACGGCCCCGACCTGCTGAGTGTGCATTCCCTGGGCGGAGATTGGTTGTTGGCCTTCGAACCCAACGGGTTCGAGGGTTTCGTGGACCTCCTGCACGAGTTGTCCGTGGGGACGGAAGTGGTCGTGTTCAACCGGAACGTCCTGGCCCACTGCCGTTTCCGGCACGTCGTCGACGGCGCAACCTGGACGTATTTCGGCGAGTTCGAGCTGACCAACGATCCGGCCTCCACCCCGACCGGCTGAACGATGCCATGCGGCGCATCGGACTCGACCCCGACGACGACCACGACGAGGACGGCATGCCCGTCGGCGGCGAGGACCCGGAGTTCGCGGGCCGGGATGAACCGGTTCTCCCGCGCGCCGAGCGGGGACGGCTGACGCTCGATCGAGCGGAAGCCGGTTTCGGTCATGCCGGGGCGAGTGTGCGGACCATCTCGGTGTACACGTCCCCGTACCTCGTCCGGGCCCGCAACAGGGCCGGCATCGCCGAGGCCGTGCTCGGCGTACTCGTGCAGCTGTCATCCCCCATCGCCGACCACCGCCCCTGCCACAGAGCCCACTTACACCGACCGTGACCTCCCGGTGAGGGCGTCGTGCTCGAAGCGCGCGGGTCCGCGTCGGAGTTCGTGGTCCCGGACGGCCGGCTCGTTGCGATTGTTCACCCGACAGGGGTCACCGACCGGCCACGGAGCGTGCCCGCGATGTGGTGGGATTGAACCGGCCCACACCCGTCACCGACGACGAAGGATCCTCATCATGGCGACCACGCGCACCGCACACACCGAGTGGGAGGGCAACCTCCTCGACGGGAAGGGGCTCGTCACCTTCGACTCCTCCGGCATCGGCGAATTTCCCGTCACGTGGCCCTCGCGCGCCGAGACCGCGAACGGCAGGACCAGCCCCGAGGAGTTGATCGCCGGCGCCCACTCCGCCTGCTTCTCCATGGCACTCGCCCACGGCCTGACCGGCGCCGGTACCCCGCCCACCAAGCTGGAGAGCAAGGCCGACGTCACCTTCCAGCCGGGCACCGGCATCACCGGCATCCACCTGACCGTCGTCGGTACGGTGCCGGGTCTGGACGAGGCGGGCTTCGTGAAGGCCGCCGAGGACGCCAAGGCCAACTGCCCCGTCAGCCAGGCCCTCACCGGAACCACCATCACCCTCACCGCCGAACTCGCCTGAACTCCCGCCCCGCCCGCCACACCCGGGCCGGAGGCCGCCGCGCCCCGCAGCGCGGCGGCCTCGGGCACGCACGCTCAGGACCACCCGCACTCCCGGACCGGTTGCCTGGTCCGGGCCGCGCCTCGCCGATGGTCAGGCGATGGCGCAGCGGGTGGCGAGTGTGTGTCGTTCGGGGGTGGTGCGCCCGCCGACGAGGAGCCCGGTGACGAGGGCGTGGGCGGCGATGTCGGTGAAGTAGCGGCAGCGGCGCTCCACCGTGGGCAGGGTCGCGGGCGTGATGGTGCAACAAGACCCGGCGTCCGCGCCGAGGCCGGATCGCCCGGGACGTCGCGGGACCATTCCGTTGTGGGCGACCGATCCACGGAGCCGCAACCGCTGTGGATCGGTCCCCACTCGGCAGGTCCGGCCGCGGGCCGGCGTCCCCGTGCCGTCGCGAAGGGGCCGACCGGTAGGGGGTTACGTGTGGGGGCGGCCCGGAGGTTGGGACGTAGGGCGTCGGGGTCGGCGTGTTGCCCTGCGGTGGGTCATGCGGCCTGTTCGCCTTCCGAGCGGGTGTGGCGGCGGGCGCGGCGGCGTCGTGCGAGGCGGCGGGCGGCCGAGGGGGCGAAGGCGGCGGCGAGTGCGGAGGGCAGGCCGGCCGCGAGGCCGATGGTGGCCTGTTCGAGGAGCAGTCGGACGAAGGTCATGGCGTCCCTCCGAGGGTTGCGGGCGGTTCCCGGTGGCGAGTGCCTCCGGTGTTTCCTTGATAGGCGGGCGCCGCCGCAGGACCGTGCATCCTGCGCGAAGTCGCCTCGCACCTGCGCAAGTTGGGGGAATGACGAGTGAGGGCGCGGAGGCGGCTCTAGGCTCGTGGGCGGGGTTGGGGGCGCAAGTTGCGGCGCAACACCGGGGGAGGGGTGCGCCGTGGCGGATCTGGAGGACGTGGACACGCCGGAGGGTTTCACCGCGGTGTTGGCGGCGCTGCTGGACGAGGCGCTGCGCACGCGATCGGCGGCTTCGTTGGCGAGGTCCGCGGGCATCGCCGAGAACAGCATCGCGAACTGGCGGGCCGGCGCGATTCCCCAGGCCGGCCCGTTGGACGAACTGCTGTCCTCGTGCCGGGTCCCGACCGAGCGTGCCAGGCTCTGGCAGCAGGCCCGCACCCGTGCCGCGCAGGCCCGCAACGCCCGCCGTGTCGACGCGCCGCACGGTCGCGGCCGACTGGGAGGCAACCACCTCCTCGCGGGCTTCGCCGGCCCCCCGGCGTGGATCGCGGTCTTCGGTCGGCCCCCCTTCCGTCTGTACATCGGCACGGCGGCGGGGGAGGAGGCCGTCGTGGACCTGGAGACCGGGGACCGGCTCGCGGACACCTCCTGGACGGACCGGCGCGCCGCGGCGCAGCGCCAGGTCGGCGAGCGCGGGTACGTCCAGGTCGACCGTGACGGCTCCGTCGCCGTGTGGGTGACGCTGCCCGACGGGAACGGGAGGGTGGAGGTCCGCAGCCCCTGGGTCGACGAGCGGGACTACGAGACGATCACCTGCACCGCGGTGGTACAGCCCGGCGACACGCTCACCCCGATCGCGTATTCGTCGGACCGGCGGTGCCGGGCCTTCGCGATCGGCGGCACCCTGTTCGTGTACCGCGGGCAAGCCCTCGCGGAGGCCCGGAGCCCGTATGCACAAAACGTGCCGAATCCACGCGACAGCTATCCGCCTTCGCGGCCGGAGCAGATCTCACACGTCGTGGTGGCGCCGGACGGCGACCTGATCGTGACCGTCTCGGAGGTCTCCGGAGTGGACCTGTGGGACCCGGCCTCCCTGCGCGTGGTCGGCAAGCCCTTCGCGGTCCCCGGCCGGGTCGAGGCGGTGGAACTGTCCCCGGACGGGACGGTGCTCGCCGTGGCCTCGGGCGGTGCCGTGCACCTGTTCGACCCCTACGGTCTGCGCGACCGGAGCGGCCGACCGCTCGACGGCCACACCGGCGAGGTCCGGCTCATGCGTTTCTCCCCGGACGGCACACTCCTGGCGACCAGCGGCATCCACGGCGGCGTGCGCCTGTGGGATCCGGCCACCGGCCGCCCGATCACGGACCGCCTGGCCCACGACCCCGACACCGTCCTGCGCTTCGCGTTCTCCCCCGACGGCACCCGGTTCGCCGTCGCCGAGACCGCCGGGATCCGCGTCCACACCCTGCACCCGAAGACCTGACGCCTCCCCACCCTGCACCCGAAGACCTGACGCCTCCCCACCGGCGACAACCCGTCCCCGCCACCAGACATCACCACCGGCCGCACCGACACCACCACGGCGCGGCGGGGAGACCCTGTGCGACCTGGCGTACGCCTCGGTGCGGATCCTTCCCGAGGGGCGCCAGAAGCGGGCTGTTGCGGGCGGTGCGGTGCTGGTTGTACGCGACCGTGTCGCGGGCATGAGGCTCAGCGTCCTCGGCGAAACGTGCACCGAGGGCAGGCGACCCCTCGGGAGCCTCGCACCACCAGCGCGGGCGGCCAGGCTGCCTCCAGTTCCGTGCGCTGCCCGCAGCTGCGGCACGCTCCGCCCCGCCCTACCTCGGCCACCTACACCAGCGGTGGAACGAGGGCCGCACCGACGGCGCCGTCCTCCGCGCGGAGATCCGGCAGCTCGCGTATCGGGGCGCCACGCGAACCGTCCGGCCACACCCACCGTACGCCTGGCCGCCCGGTGACTCGCCCGGACTGCTTGCGGTCGGGGCATCGTCCGACGGCCGTCAAGACATCTGTCCCGACGGCGTCGACGGGCGCGGTGAGGGAAGGGGGAAGGGATCAAGGCTGCTCTGCTCGCAGCGTGCCGGTGGCCGGGCGGGAGGAACGTTTTCGTGGACGACGACCAGGACACGCGATGTGGGCGAATGTTGTCCGGCCTGCTGGAGGCCAGCCATTTGATGCCGCTCGAGGATTTGCCGGCGGCGGTGAACGAGTACGCAAGGGGCGCGGGCTTCACCCGGGTGCTCGTCTACCTCGCCGATGTGCAGCGTGAGGCGCTGCAACTGCTGACCCGCGACGACCCGACCACCGACCCGGACACCGCGAGTGCGGAGACGAGGATGCGGATCGACGGCACCGTGGCGGGCCGGACGTACCAACTCGGCAAGGTCTTGTCGGCGACTCCGAACGACCCGGCGCGCGGGCCGTGGTGGGTGCCGTTGGTCGACGGTGTCGAGCGCCTGGGCGTGCTGCAGGTGAGCACCGAAGCCACCGGAGAGCACCGGCGTACCCGACAGGACGTGCACGCGCTGGCCGCGCTGATCGCGCTGCTGGTCGCGAGCAAGCGGTCCACCAGCGACTTCCACGCGCGCCTGACCCGCACCCGACCGATGGACATCGCCGCCGAGATGCAGTGGCACCTGATGCCGCCGGCCACCTACGCCGACGGCCGCGTGGTCGTCTCCGGCGTGATGGAACCGGCCTACCGGATCAGCGGCGACGCCTTCGACTACGCCCTCGCCGGACCCGTGCTGCACCTGTCGCTGTTCGACGCCATGGGCCACGACACCGCCGCCGGGATCACCGCCAACCTCGCCATGGGCGCCTGCCGCGCCACCCGGCGCCGCGGGGCCACCCTGATCGAACTCGGCGAAGCCGTCGAGAACGCCATCGTCGAACAGTTCGGGACCACCCGCTACGCCACCGGCATCCTCGCCGACCTCGACACCGACACCGGCGTACTGACCTGGATCAACCGCGGCCACCACCCACCCGTGATCATCCGCGGCGGACGCTGGATCACCCTGCTGCACTGCCCGCCCGGACACCCCATGGGCACCGCACTGGGCCTGGAGACCACGCTGTGCCGAGAGCAATTGCAGCGCGGCGACCGCCTGGTCCTGTACACCGACGGCATCACCGAGGCCCGCCGCCCCGGCGGCCCCGAATTCGGCCTGCACCGCTTCCTCGACTTCCTCGTCCGCCACCACGCCGACGGCCTTCCCGTGCCCGAGACCTTGCGCCGTTTGGTTCGAGCGGTCATGGACCACCACCACGGACACCTGGGCGACGACGCGACCGTGCTGCTGTGCGAATGGATCGGCCCGGGCTCCCGGCCCGACCCGGAGGTCGCCGCGCTCGTGGGCCTCCCGCGCTGACGCAGGGGACACCCGATCCGCGGGCGAAGCGACGCCCCGTATGCGGACGCCGGAGTGCTCGCGGGCCCGGGCTGTGGGACGCGGGGACAGGGCCGTCTCCTCGTCCGCCGGGGTCCGCTCGTCGTACAGGTGGCAGGCGACGACGGCAGGGCTCAGGCGCGGGCGGGGCGAGGAGGTGGTCACGCCGGCAAGCGCCTCGCGGGTCGGGTTCACCCGGACGTCGCCATCGGTGGTGGTCGCCGATCGGACGGCGCCGGTGTGGAGCCGCCACCGTGTGTTGTCCACCCGCTGGACGTGGGGCCGGGTCTTGACACCGGCAGGTGTCAAAGGTCGGGGGCAAGCATCACGAGGGGTCGGGTCTTGCCCGTGCTCAGCAGTTCCAGCAGGGCGGCCTCGGTGAAAAGGGCGTCGGGGGTGTGGGAGACGAGGGCCCGGAGTTTCGGGTGGCGTGCGAGTGTGCGGTCCGCGGCTCGTCGTGCCGTGCCGACCGGGTCGGGGGCTCGTGTGGCCCGGGGTTGCACCCGCAGGCCCAGGCGCAGCATGGTGCCCTCGGGTTCGGTCGGATCGGCGGGGACGGCGAGTAGTTGGGCTCCGGTGATTTCCGGGGAGTCCGCTGCGGCGAGCCAGAGGCTGTCGATCGGGAGGTCGGTGGCGTGCAGTCGGATGGTTCGGTCGGTGCGTTCGATCACGCGTACGGCCGGACGCGGGTTCGGGCAGTCGCATCGGACGGCGGCCAGTGTGTCGCCGAGGGGCATGCGCAGTGCGGGTCGGTCGGTGCCGGATTCGGCCGCGCGGGTCAACAGGCATGCGGCGGGGGACAGTTCCAGTAGTTGGTTCGGGCACAGGTGGAAGGTGCCGGGGGTGCAGGTGGGGAAGCCGACGGCGACGCAGCCGGATTCGGAGGACGAGTAGCTACCCCACAGTTCGATGCGGGGGTTCGGTTCACGCAGGGCGGCGCGGATGCCCGGGGTCATGTGTTCTCCGGTCCACAGGGCTGCGCGCAGGTTCAGCGGAGCCCCCTGGTCGAGGAGGTGCTCGGCGAGGGTCGCGAGCGTGCGGGGATAGCCGGCCGCCACGGTTACTCCGATGTCCCGGAGTTGATCGGCCATTTCGGCGACCTGGCGCAGATCGGAGCCGGCGGGGACGGTATAAATGCCGCGCCTTTCGGCGTGGCGTTCGGTGTGGAGGTAGGCGCCGCCGGCCGGATAGCAGTTCAGCAGTACGTCCCCCGCCTGGAGCGGCGGCCGGTTGCCCGTGTGTTCGTAGCTGCTGTAGTCGTCGAGTGCCGCCAGTGCGCGAACCGTGCGTCGGCCGGTGCTTCCGCTGCTCAGCAGATATTGTCCCGGCCGGGCCCGCAGGTGCTCGGAGGCCGCTTCCATGGCCTGTGTCTTGGTCATGAGCGGCAACTCGACCATGTCGCCCGCGACGATCCGGTTCGGCGGCTCGTGTACGGCTGTGGCCTTCAGCCACGACTCGCACGCAACCGTCAGGTCCGGGCAGGCGGTGGCCCACCGCACCGTCGCGCGCAACTGCTCCATGGCGAGGTCGCCCAGCACGGTATGGGCCGAAGGGGAGGAACAGTGTGTATCCGCCATGGATTCACTATCGCCACGGCGCACACCGCCCGAAAGCCCCCACCCGAGTGAGGCCGGCGACCATCGCGCCGCAACGTCGGACGACCGCTGCCACGCCCCCTGTCAATGTCGGCAAACCGGGACAAACCCTCTGGGGAAGGGAATCGGCGGCACCCGGAATCCGGTGGCCCATTACGGCCTCTGAGCAGGATCGGAACGGCTTGTAACGACATCGGCGGAGGTTCGGTCCCGGCTGGGTGAGGTCGGGCGTTTGGGCTGGTGGGTGGGCCTACGGTCCCGGCTATGCCCGCGGAATTTCTGTCTGCCGGTGCTCATGCGGTCCTCCTGCGGTGGGGATCGAACGATCATGACCGCAGTGGGCTCCGTCCGGGGGCACGTTCGGGTGGGCCCCCCGAAGGTGTGTCGCCTACGGGGACTTCAGGAGGGCGTTGACGATGGTCGTCTGGGCCGTCACCCGGAACGGGTCCAGGCGTCGAAGGCATTCGGTGAGGAGTTTCGACCGGGTTCGGGGGGACGCCGAGGTGAGGATGCCCACGAGGGAGGCGACCTGTGCGCCATCCTCGGCCACGAGGGCGCGGGGGATGTTTCGGTGGATGCCGCGGATGGTGGCGGGTCCGATGGGGAGGCAGCCGGCGAGGACGGCTTCGAAGAGTCGTTGGCCGACGGCTCCGACGGTGGAGTATCGCTCGGGGGTGAGCAGGACGGAGGCGACGCCCTGTCGGTGCAGTTCCCGGCCCACCGGGTAGCCGACGCGGCCGATGAAGTCGACGTGCGGCCATGCGTCGGTCCGGGTCCATTTTCCGGCGACCCGGTGTGGGTGTACCCGCGCGGCGGGCGCGAAGAAGGTGGTGAACGCGGGGTCGCGGCCGTACTGGTTGCCGACGTACACCAGCAACCATCGGCGTGGTGCGGCGGCGAGGGCCTCGGGGTCACATGGAACCCAGGAATTCGAATTGATCATCCACGGAGATGGACTCCTCACCCGGATGAGACACGGTCGGGAACGCGTGGGCCCGGCCGACCGGGGCGCCGCGGGTTACGGATTGTGTGGGCCCGCACCGTTTCACGCCTCGCGTGCGCTGCCAACGCCCGCAAACGGTGCGGGGTTTCGGAAGTCGCGTTGTCTGGTGGTCTTGCCTTGGGCGTCGTATTCCAGGGTGCTGCACCCGCGGATGGCGAAGGTGGTCTCCGCGGCGGCGGCAATGCGCGCCCGCGCCCTCGCCGACGTGGACGCGGCCGGGTTCATCCGGTGGCGGACAGTCGCAGCAGCAGGCGGCGGGGGCGGTAGACGACGGTCAGGCGTTGGGGGCGGGTGTCGGTGCCGTCGGCCGGCCGTATTCGCCAGTGGCTCCGGATGGTGGCCAGAGCCATGGCCGTCTCGGCCCGGCCGTAGACGTCCCCGATGCACTTGCGCGCACCTGCGCCGAATGCCATGTAGGCGCCGCGCGGAAGATCGGCGGAGCGTTCCGGGAGCCAGCGGTCGGGGTCGAAGGCGTTCGGGTCGTGATGGCTGTGTCGGTTGCGGTGCACGGCCGAGGGCGCGAAGACGATCGTTGCCCCGGCCGGAAGTCGGAAGCCGCCCAGTTCGACCGGTGCGGTGGTGACGCGCGTGGTGAGCCAGACCGGGGGATACAGGCGCAGGGTCTCGGTGACCACGCGTGCGGCGAGAGCGAGTTCGGGCAGGTCGTCGTGGCCGGCGGCGGAGCCGCCCAGCGTGGTGGCGACCTCGGCGTCGAGCCGGCGCGCCCAGTCCGGGTGGCGGGCGAGGAGGTGCAGGGACCAGCACAGCGCTGCCGCAGAGGTCTCGCTGCCACCGATGATCATGGTGATGATCTGATCGCGGATCTCGGTGTCGTCGAGCGCCTGGCCGTCCTGGTCACTGGCGTGGACGAGGGTCGAGAGCAGATCCCCGTGGTCGAGGCCGTCGCGGCGGTATTGCGCGATGAGGCGGGAGACGATCGCGTGAAAGCCGGAGAGCGCGTGCCGGTATCGACGATTGCTCGGGAGCGGGAGGTCCTGCCACCTGGGCGGCATGAACAACCGTGGCACGATGCCGTCGACGGCGATCTCACAGGTTCGGTGGATCTCCTTCATGGTGGCGTCGTCCACGTGAGCCGAGAAGAGCGAACGTGTCACCACGCGCAGGAAGACGTCGAAGAACGTCGGGTAGGCGTCGACGACTTGGTCGTTGTGCCAGGAGCCGGTCATGGCGGCGATCTCCTGCTCCATGATCGTGCCGTACCCCCGCAACCGGGTGCGGCTGAAGGAGGGCTGGAGCAGGCGGCGTTGCCTTCGGTGGTCCCGATGTGGGCAGCTGGAGAGTCCGTTGCCCACGATGTCGCGGGCCCGGTCGAAGAAGGGGCCGCCCTTGTCGAAGGTCTTGTCGTCGTTGAGCACCGTTCGCAGGAGCTCCGGGTGGCAGGGGACGTGGGCGCGGTGGGCTCCGATGCGGATCTCCACCAGGTCGCCGTACTGCGAGAGGGATTCCATGAAGGCCATCGGATCCCTCATCAGTTGCCTTCCGTGACCGATGAGGGGCAGTGCGCCGGGTGCCGTCGCTGCGGTGAAGGTGATCGGCATGGGTTCGTCCTGCCTGCGCGGTGGATGGGGGCGGGTCACAGGAGATCGGTGGGGTAGGCCGGTCGATCCGGTGGGACCGGGTGGGAGTAGCGGCGGCAGCACCGGCTCCACTCCAGATAGCCGGACATGGCCGAGCGCATGCACACGCACAGGCGACGCGCCTGCTCCGACTCGTCGGCCGACAGGTGATGGGCCTGGGCGAGCGCAGGAAGCCGGTGCTCCAGGGCGAGGAACTCTCCACACCACGCGCGGATCATCTCGCGCACCCGGTGAAGGCTTCGATCGCGAGGCAGCCGCATCTGGTTCTCGATCACCAGGACGAGGTTGTGCACGTCGCCGCGGGACTCCTCCTTCTCCAGCGAGTGGACGTCGTTGAGCGTGTCCACGACGTCCGCGGTGATGTCGATCATTCGGCCCACCTCGGGGATGTCGCGGACGCGGGGGGAGCTCTCGAACCCGTACGCCTTCTCGCTCAGGTCGAGCATGGCGTGTACGAAGCCGGAACGGCGACGCAGTGCGAAGTGCTCGTCGATGGTGGGGACGTGGCGCCTGGCCCGATTGCGGCCCTCGGCCGGATAGGCGTTCAGGTACCACTGCCAGTGCGTGGATGTGCGTTCGCGCCACGGTGTCGACGCCTGGGCGCACAGGCGCGTCCACACGTCGGCGAAGGCGGCCACGAGCGGTCGCGGGGACGTGGGTGTCGTCCCGTGGCGGATGAGCCGGAGGAAGTCCGCGCACCCCGCGGCGATGCGTTCCGGCTGGTTCGCACGGTCCCCGTCGAACTGGTCGTCGAGGATGGTGGCCACCACGACGGCGTCGACGGCCAGGTCCAGCGCGGCGCCCTGCGCGGCGGGCAGCCAGTGGGCCATCAGTCCCGCGATGTCCCATTCCAGGAAACGGTGTTCGTCGTTCGCGTTGGTGATCAGTCCGTGCCGCTGTGCCCACAGGAGACTGCGGGTGCGGGCGGCGTCCCGATCCGGACCGACGTGTGGGGGGAACGGAAGGTCGATGTCGAAGTCCTGGGGCATGTCGGCTCCCTCGGTCGACGCCGTGCTTTTGTCATGGTGGGGGCGCCCGGCCCGCGGCTGCGGATCGGCCGGTCTCGCGGACGCTCCGGTGTCGGGGCGGGCTCGCACGGCATGTCGTCGTGGACGGTCGTGTTCGCTCCTGGCCGCAGGCGCGGGTCGGTCGTACCGAATCGGGCGCAGGCGTACCGAACTTCCTCGGGCCGAGGGGCGAGATGAAGCAGAACCCGGGTGCCGGACGTGGGCCCAGGCCTGCTCGCTGCGGGCGATCGGTGGCATGGCGGAGCGTCCCCACCATCGACACGGGACGGGCCCGCGCACAACGCGCCCCGCGCGCCGCGTGCGGGTTTCACGTTCGCCGTGCCCAGGACAACTCGTTCGCCAAGTGCGTGGCATACCCGCCGGGCCGGCCCATCGGGGCCCGCGTCGCGACCTGCGGGTAGCCGAACGCCTCGACGAGGGTGTCCGTATGCGCGGCGAGATCGTCGCACCGGGCGTCGAGCGTGTCGTCGAGGAGGTCGAAACGACGCGCGTCGATGAGTCCGTCGCGGATCAGTCGACCCGCCTCTCGGTCGAGCCGGCCCAGGGCGTACACCGTAGCCAGGGTGTGCGGCAGGGCGCGTGCCTTCGGTTCGGTGACCGCCGCGGTGGTGGCGAGCGGTGTGCAGCATCGGATTCCATGCCGAGAAGGGATCCGTCTCCGCACCCGCATCCACCGTGCGCCTGCGCAGCAAGGCGACGAGGCGGTACTCCCGGGCGCGGGCCAGGTACAGCCACAGTTCCGGGTCCGTCAGGGCGAGATCCCGCGACGGCGGCGGGGCGGTGTCCAGGACGATGAGCAGGCTGTTGCCGCCCGCGTCGTTGAAGACGTGACCGAGCCCTTGGTAGGAGAGGAAGCGGTTGACCGTGAGTTCGCCGGCCACGCCACAGCGCAGCCGGCGTTCGGCGGTGGTTTCCTCGGCGGTCCACACGGTCAGCACCTTGGTCAGGGCGAGGGTGTGGTCGGTGGGTGCCCAGGGCGCCCAGGGTGCCCATGTCATGGTGCCCACCGCCGCTGCGTGAGGGTCGGCCCGGGCTTCGGACGGGCCGTACCAGGCGCGTCCCGCGTCGTTCGCCAGGCAGGTGGCCGCATAGGAGTCGGCGAGGGCGACGAAGAGCGCGCGGCGCCGAGTGCGGTAGGCGAGCGGGCCCGTCCGCGGGGCGATACGGGCCATGGTGGGGCGTCGGTCGGCGTGGGCGAGCGCGAGGGCGGTGGCGGCGCGGGCGGTGAAGGGCAGCCGCGCGTGGTCGAAGCCGGCGAGAGCGTAGTCGAAGTCGAAGGGGGCCAGGGGGATCTCGGCGGGCGCCGACATCCGCACGCCCGGCAGGGGTCCGGCGGTGTCGCTGAGGGGCACCACGAAGGGGAACACGCCGCGTTCCACGCCCTCGACGTGAAGGCTCGCGCACACGATGCCGGTGCGTCGCTCGACCCAGGCGGGGTCCATGCCCGCCGAAGCGGCGAAGTTTTCGTTCGTGCGTACCGTCCCGAAGATGCAGGCGCCGGTTGCCAGGATGCCGATACGGCGTGATGTCATCGGATGCCTCCGTGTCTTCCTGGGTCGGTGGGGCGGAGAGCCTCGGCGCGACGGGGAAGG
Organism: Embleya australiensis; assembly: GCF_051903075.1. Classification (NCBI taxonomy): domain Bacteria; kingdom Bacillati; phylum Actinomycetota; class Actinomycetes; order Kitasatosporales; family Streptomycetaceae; genus Embleya; species Embleya australiensis. Next base: position 158,993 of record NZ_CP182422.1, on the reverse strand, counting down.
CTGTGCGTGGCCGGCGCGCACCGGGTGCGGCGGCGGACCTGCCCGCCCTGGATGACGATCGGGGTTGCGGGCGGTGTCGTCGCTGCCCAGTTGGGTGGCGAGGACGGCTATGGCTGTCGTTGTTTGCATCGACGCCCCGTTACGGCCGACGCGAACGCGTCGGGGAGCGGACACGACGTCGGATCGGCGATGGGCTGACGACAGCCGATTGGCTGCTCCGCTTCGTACATCGCGGACCGGAGGGGAGGTGCCCGCGGCGGCGCTCGGAGCCGCAAGTGGCAACACCGGTGTTCCGCCTCGTCGATCACGCACGTAGCTGTTGTCCGAGCTGCGGTGACGGCGACTCGCGCGGGGACACCCCGGACCGGGCCGTCGTCGTGCTGTTCACGAAGGATCACCTCACCCTCATGGTGTCGAGGTGCCGACACATTCAGACCAGCACCGAGCCCGTCGAACGGATAGAGCCCTGCAGAGCGTTAACTCGAATGGCCTAATCCGCCCAGCCGTTCCAGGCACTCTGGGCTGGTGGTGCAGGGCCGGCGCCCTGAGGTAGGGACGGCGTACGGAGTGCGTGATACGTGAAGGCCGCGCATTCGGGCCTGCGCGGTGCCGGCACCCGATCCCGTCGGCGACGACACGGCAACGCGGGAACTCGCGGAACCGGACCGGTCGCCTGACACGTTCATGCGCAGCGGGGACGTGGCGGTGGTCGGTTCGGACTCCTGCGCCGATCTGTACTGCCAGTTGATGAGTGGGGAGGAGTGCGCGCCGCACGTCGCGGGGTTCTGCGAGCAGGTCGGGATCCCGGCCGACGCGACGGCCTTGGTGGCGGATTACCGGGCGCTGCTGACGAGGACCGCGCGGGAGGTCGACGCCGGGTATCCGGCGAACGTCGACCTGAGGTTAGAGGGCGGACGGTGTTGGCCCGCCGCAGGGAGCCGAGCGGTACCGCAAGCAGCGCTTTCCGAGAGGATGGGCTCAATCGGGGTAGCTGACGCCGGGGAGTCCCACCGCGTCGTAGAGGTGGTGCAGCCAGCCTCTGGCGAAGGCGTGCTCGATGCCGGTGGGGTCGGCGGTGAGGCCTGCTTCGGCGGCCCAGGCGACGGCTCCGGCGACGGCGCGTTCGCGCCGGTAGTCGGTGGGGAGTGCGTCGGGGTAGTCGCCGAGGATGCATTCCTCGGTGAATACGCCGTCCCAGCGCAGGCCGGAGGGTGTGGCGGCTTCGCCGATCGCGCAGTCGTCGGCCATGACGTAGAAGGCCATCGCGGGCGCGCCGGTCGCGGCGACCACGGCGGTGATATCGGCGTCGTCGCCGGGACGGGAATACATCCAGATCTCCCGCCACGAGCCCCTGGGATAGTCGTCCAGGACGCCGTTGCCGAACGCGGCGACGGCAGGATGCTCGGCGAGTGTGTGGTCGCCTTTGGCGACGACGATGTAGCCCCAGTAGCCCATGGCAGGAACGTAGCGGCGCGAGGTGACAGAGGTTCGGCGGGCTGTGGCAACGGAGCGAATTACCGCTGGAAGATGGCCGGCGGCTCGGTCAGGAGGACGACCCGGTCGGCCCCGACCTCGAATCCGAGCACCGGATGGCCGTGGTCGCCCTCCGGGTCCATGAGCACGGGCTTGCCCAAACCCCGCCCGATCTCCCGCAGAAATCCGCAGAACGCATCGAGTCGCTCCTGGCCCCGCAACTCCCGCAGGTCGACGTCGAAGTCGATTTCGTCGTGGGCGTGGAAACGGAAGATCGCCAACACACCAGCCGTCGGCCAGACCCGCAGGTTCGGACACTCGGCGTCGCGCGGGCGGGACAGCACGGCCCTCGCCCGAGGCATCGGCAGCACCGTCTCGCCTTCGGAGTACCGGCACTCCCAACCCCCCGCCTCGACAAGATCCAGGACCGTCTGCCAGTCCTCCACCGAGGCGTCAGGGACACGCATGTCCGGGAGGGATCCCATCAGGTCGGGATCGAAGAAGCACTTCACGTCATCCCACAGCAGATCGGGCACACCACCATGTTGCCCGGCTCCCCACCCCGAACGCAGCCCCATTTCCCTTGACGAAACCCATAGGGGCACCTTTGCGCACGGGCCAGGAGTCAGTGGACGAGCGAGAGGGCGATCCGCCGATGTTCGAGCTGAATGTCGATCACGGTGACGGTGACGGTGACGTCGTCGCCGACCTGCACGACGTCACTCGGCTGTCGGACCGGTGTCGGCGCGAGTTCGTCGAGCGGGACGAGGCCTTCGATGCCGTCACCGACGCGGACGAACGCACCGAAGGGGACCAGTTTCGTGACGGTTCCGGCAAGCCTGGCTCCCACCGCGTGGGTGTCGGCGAAGATCCGCCACGGGTCCGGAGCGACGGCCTTCAGCGACAGGCGTGCCTCGTCGTAGTGGGTGTCGAAGGCGAGGAACTCCGCGGCGATGCGTTCACCGACGTGAACGATCCGCTCCGCGTCGTCGAAGTGCTTCCACGACAGCTCGGGGAACGTGATGAAGCCCACGCCGGGAAAGACCGGGTGCTTCGGGCTGCCGTCGAGGGCCACGAAGACACCGAACCGCTCGATCGAGGCCACGGTTCCCGTGAGGACCTCACCTCGGCGGCGCCCTGCCAACCATGCCCGGACGGCGTCGCGTTCGGCGTCGCCGGATGCCGGGCCGGCAGCGCCGCCTTGCCGGTGCGATGTTCCTCCAGGACGCTCTTCGGTCGCTTCGGCCATGCGCCGAGCTTCTCACGCCGGGCAGTTACCGCCTCAAGAACCGACTCACCGCCGCCGAGGGCCAAGCCGGCGTCGCCCGACTCGTCGAACCTCTCCCACCGGTCAACGAACCACACAGACCACCGGCATCGGCAGGCGCCAGTCGCCCACGAGGCCGGCGAGCAGCCGGCGGGACGACGTGCGGATCTCGACCCATCCCGAGTCGGCGAGCAGGGCCTCGCGAGTCCGACGCCCGACGTTCTCCCGGCCGCTCATGCCCTCGAACAGCACATCGATCCTGCGGAGTTCGGCCACGACCTCCCCATCGAGGCGCCCTGCCTCCACGAGACTCGGGACGAGGCGATGGGCGTGATCGAAGTCCAACGCCAACTCGTCCGTTCCCACGCCGTACTCGTCCAGCCAGGCAAGCTGGTCGGCGGGATCCGCGGCAAGCGTGGTCAACGACTCGATCAACAGGCGCCACAGGAAGGAGACATCGAGATTTCGCACAAGCGCATCATCGCGCCGATTCGAGATCACATGACGCGCCGACAGCGCGTAGCCCGCGCCTGCCGAACCTTCGTGCCCGAGTCCGCACTGCGTGAGGGTGAGCATCAACACCCGACAAATGTCTCGGCTGCGGCTGGTGGCACCGACCGTCGACTACACGCGCGCCGCGGTCCGAGCCATCCAACCCGGCCGTCTCTACAGCGAGTTCGGCTGGGCCTGACATCGAAGACGCATCCCCGTCCGTACAGATGGGCAGTCGAGTGCGAGATGTGTGCGTCGGTCAGTCGCGGCCGGCGTGTCGGAGGTGTTCCGCTGCGCGGCGGCCGAGTCGGTCCGAGGTGGTGGGGTCGAGGCCGGCGTCGGCCGGGAGCGTGACGGTGGCGAGGTGGGGCCCGATGCGGACGAAGATCGAGTCGACGCTCCTGGTGGCGCCGCTCTGGTTCGTGACGATGGTCATGCCGAGTGTTCGTCCCCGACGGCGGGGGAGGCGACGGCACGAAAGCGTGCGGTGGCACCCGCCCACGGCACGGGCAGGTCCGCACAGCCGGACGGCATGGCGCGGGTCTTGGCCAACTGAAGCGCGGCGCCGTGCTCTTCGTATGCCTGGACGGTGGCGACCACTCGGGTTCCGGCCGTGTTCCCGAAGGTTCGCCGTGCGCCGAGGCGGACGCCGATCGGGCCGGTCGGGGGCGCCCGCCAGGGCGCGGTCGCACCCGGCGTCGCCGCCGACGCCCGAGTACGGCGCGGCGGCCGGCTTGGCCGGGTGAGTATCAGGGATCCGCGGTCATGCCGCGGGCGGCGCCGGGGGGCCGACGGCCGGGGTGCGGGAGGCGAGGTAGTCGTCGGTGATCTCGCGTAGCCGTTCGCCGGGGAAGGATGGTCCGTGTCCGGGGTGGACGATGTCGATCTCGAGTTCGCGTAGCCGGGTCATGGTGGCGCGGTACGCGGTGATGTCGGATCCGTGGAGGGCGTCGAGGAGTTCGTCGTCGTAGACCACGTCGCCGGAGTAGAGGGTGGCGGTGGCGGCCTCGTACAGGCCGAGGCTGCCGGGGCTGTGGCCCGGCAGGTGCAGGACGGTGAACCGGTGGTCGCCGAGGTCGATGGTGTCGCCGTCGGCGAGGTGGCGGTGGGCCGGGGCCGGATGCAGGCGGTAGGTGTAAGGGTCGTAGCCCGGGTGCGGGAGAGCGGAGATCAACAGGTCCGGTAGCGCGGAGTCCGGTGTGTCTTCGGCGGCCATGCCGAGCTCGTCGAGGAGGGTGGTGGCGGCCAGGGAGCCTCGCGGGGGCTGGACGGTGTTCTCCTGGTGGTGTGCCCGGCGGTCGGTGAACTCGTGGGCGCCGCCCATGTGGTCGAGGTGTGCGTGGGTGAGGACGAGGATCGGTTCGTCCGCGAAGAGGTCGGGAAAGGCGGGGCGCAGGGGGGCCACTCCGAGGCCGGCGTCGACGAGGAGGTCGCGTTCGCTTCCGCGGATGTGCCAGATGTTGGCTTGCAGGAAGGGGTGGACGTGGGGTTCGCGGATCAAGGTGATGCGGTCGTCGACGGCGGTGGCGGTGAACCAGCGCTCCGCGACGGGCAGTGGGCGGGGGGCGGAAGGGTGCGTCACGGGCGGGCTTTCGGGTGCGATGGGGACTGGGGATTCGGCTCGAGGGCCCGGCTGGACCGGCCGAGCATGGCGTAGATCACGGCGGCGACCACGGGGCCGAGGAGAGCGGAGAGGTCGAGGCCGTCCAGGGCGGAGGCCCCGGGGCCGACCAGGACGGTGGTGTTGGCGAACAGCACGGCGGCGGTGGTGCCGGCTATGAGGGCGATGATCCCGGCCGGGTTGTAGCCGTTGCGGTACCAGTGGGCGCCGCCGGGGTGTTCCTGGTGGAGGGCGATGCCGTCGTACGCGTTGCGGCGCATCACGATGTCGACGCCGTAGATGGCCATCAGGGGGCCGAGGAAGGTGACGGTGAGGGTGAGGATGTCGTTCAGGGCGGTCATGAAGTCGGGTGAGAGCAGGGCGTAGGCGCACAGGGCTCCGCCGAGGATCGCGTCGATGACCACCGAGCGGCTGCGGCTCATGCGCAGCCCGAGTGCTTGGAGGGACAGGCCTGAGGAGTACGTGGTCATGACGTTGTTGGTGACCGAGGAGACGACGATCAGGGCCAGGAAGACCGTGTAGAACCAGTCCGGCACGATCGCGCTCATCGCGGTCTGCGGGTCGCTCATGTCGACGGCGGTGCCGGCGAGGATGCCGATGCCGCCCATGACCACGGACGGGACGAAGCCGCCGGCCGCGGTGCTTGCGGCGACCTTCCACGCGGACACGTCGGCGGGGAGGTAGCGGGCGTAGTCGGCTCCGTTGGACCACGACAGCGGCGCGGCGGCGATCACGGTGAAGCCGATCAGAGCCGACACCCACAGGTCGTGACCGGCCGGCGGGGTGAATCCGGCCGGGTCGAGGTCGGCGTGCCGGGCGACGAAGCCGCCGAGGATCAACGCGCTCAGGCCCAGCACCACGGCGAACAGCACACTCGTGCGGACGATCGTCGCGTGGCCGTAGAGGGCAAGCGCGAAGGTGGCCGCGCCGATGACGACCGTGACGGCCACCTTGACCGGGGCTGTCGGGTGGACGCCGAAGGACTCCAGCAGGGCGAAGCCCGCGAGCGAGCCGATGGCCAGGTTGATGCCCTCGTACGTCACGGCGACAAGCCATTGCGAGCCGGCGCCGAAGACGCGGTTGCCGCGGACGCCGAACATCGCGCGGCTGACGACCTGGCTCGGCGTCCCGGACGCCGGGCCGCTGACGGCGAGCAGGCCCACCAGCGCCCAGAACAGGCTGCCGAGGACCAGGACGGCGAACGCCTGCGCCACGGACAGGCCCAGCACGGACAACATGCCGCCCAGCAGCAGGTACAGGTAGCCGACGTTGGACGCCATCCACACCGGGAACAGGTCGAAGGGTCGGCCGTGCCGCTCCGCCGGGGGTACGTAGTCGATTCCCCTGGTCTCGACCCGCCCGACCCTGTCCTGCCGCGCCGCGCCGCCCACGTGTGTGGAGTGCTCGGGCGGCGGAGCGGAGCGGCCGTGGACGGATTCGTTCGTACGACCCTCGTGGCGTCTGTCGCCCGGTATCTCGGTCGAGTCCGGAAGAGCCATGCCCCCACCTCCTTGTTGAGCTTGTGCTCAATTACTTGTTGAGCAGATACTCAACCAAGGGGCGGGAGTCGGTCAAGGGAGGCACCGCAATCAAGCAAACCGTCAATACACTGAGCGCATGTCGAAGAAGGGCGCGCGCCTGCCGCCGCACGAGCGCCGTCAGGAGATCGTCGACGCCGCGCTCGCGCTTGCCGACACGGTCGGCCTGGACCGGATCACCTCCCGCGACGTCGCGGACACGCTCGGAGTGACGTCAGGGCTGGTCCATCACTACTTCGCCACCGTCGACGACCTCGTCGTCGCGGCGTTCACGCAGATCGCCGACGTGCAGAACGCCCAGGATCAGGAGATCTGCCGCACGCTGCCCACCGTCGACGCGCTGCGCGCGCTGGTCCAAAGGTCCCTCGGCATGGGCAGTGCGAAGGCCCGCATCTGGATGAGCGCCTGGGTCGCGGCCCCCCGCCGTCGCGAACTCGCCGACGAAGTCGATCGGCAGATGAAGGCCGGCATCGACGTCCTCGCCGACCTGCTGCGGCGCGGCAACGACGAGGGTGTCTTCCGCGTCCCCGATCCCGCCGCCGCCGCCCTGCGTATTCTCGTCCTCGTCGACGGCGTCCTCGTCCAGATCTCCATGCGCGCCGACACCGCCTACGGCGACGTCCACGCCCTGGTCTGGGACGCGGTCGAACGCGAAGTCGACCTCCCGTCCGGGACCCTTCACCATCGCGCGGCCGACGCACACGACCGGTGAGGGGTCCGCGCTCTTCCGGGCCGCGACACGTCCACCCGGCCCGCGGGGGACCGCAAAGCGGTGGACACCGCACGGTGGTTCGGAGAATGCGGCGATGTGATCACCATGTGCGAAGACCGACCCGCCTCCGCAACGGCCACCGTGATCGACGGCCTGCCGCCGCGCGCCTGAGCTCGTCTCGCGTCAGGCGGGCTCCGGCTGCGGTCAAGTGATCCTCGAAAACCATCCGGGCCCGGATGGCGGGACCGGTACTGTCCCGACCCGATGAAGCCGGTTGGGATGAGGCCGGGGATCGAAGCGGCCCGCCTTCTCGCCCTTGCGGACTCGACATTCGGCCCAGCACGGCCGTAAACAGTCCGAGCTTCGTTTCCTGCCTCGCCTCCGTGCCCACTCGGTCACGAGCCGGGCCGGGCGTTGTGCCGGGCGCAGCCGCGGCTCGGCGGTGGTTCGGCCCCGTGCCGTGATCGCTTTCGGGGATCGGCGCAGGTCCGAGGGGCGGCTCGCCGAAACGATCGCCTCTCGGTGGTGGCGCACCCGTGCGAGCAATGCCGCCGTGTCCCGGCTCATGCGGTAGCTCGGACCGTGTCGTTCGTCCTGAATGTGCGGGAGCTCTTCGAGGTCGCGGATCACGTGGTCGACGACGCGTCGGTCACGCCGGGCGGTCTGCACCTCGGCCAGGTGAAGGTACTTCAAGGTTTCCGGCGTATCGGGGTGGTCGTCTCCCGGGCCGCGCGCGCGGCCTTCACCCGACGCCCGCGGGAGATCGATCGCTTCCGCTCCGACAGCCGTGTCCCCGCGGCCGACCCGACGAACCCCGGCTCACCCGGAGGAGAACCACAACCGTACGTGCCGACATCCACCTCGCTGACACCACGCACAGTCACAGCGCGCTTCGTGACAGTGCACACCGTGCACTGTCACGGACGACCGCCGTGATGGAGGCTCGCCCTGGCCGGCTTCACTGCGAAGCCGGCGCCTACCGGGAAGGGAACCATCGATGTTCGATACCACGGCACGGCCTCGGCTCCGCCTGACCGCATTCCTGATCGGCACGACCCTGGCCGTCGGCACGTTCACCGCGGTGGGTACTTCCACCGCTTCCGCCGTCGGCTCGCACTCGACGGGGACCACAGTGTCAGCCTCCGCCGCCTCGGACGACGGCGACGGTGGCCCCCGCAAGTGCTACGTCGAGGTGAAGGTGAAGGGCAAGTGGAAGAAGATGCGGGTGCCGTGCAACTGACCCGATGGTCGTAGCGGCCGGGCGAGGGGCGGCAACTCCTCGCCCGGTCCGCCCTCACGGTGCCATCCGGGAAACAGCGTCGCGTTTCGGGGAGGCGGCAGGGGCGAGGGATCCTGCGGATACGGACCGCGGGGCGGTCGTTGTGGTCCAAGCCACCGAACCCGCCCGCGCCGCCGGCGCGTCGTCCGTGCCCACGGGCACGACGGGGCGCGCCGGCGGGAACTCCGGGCGAGGGTCGGGGCGTCAGTGGCGGCAGAACTTGCGCTCCGCCGCCCTGGGGTCGGGCGGGATGGTCAGCGCGGCGCGGTCGAAGGAGCCGGTGAGATTGCGCAGAAAGCGGCCCGGGGTCATCGTGTCCGTGGTCGAGTGCAGCAACTCCTTGAGGTCGCCGCAGTCCAGCGCCGCCCGGGCTGCGTGAATGTCCTCCTGGGCCACCATGTTCGGCGGGACCAGCGACCACGCGGCGGGATCGACGTACAGGGCGATGTTCCAGGCCAGGGGGAGCAGCTTCTCGTGACCGGCGGCGACGTGCTCGGTGCGTTCGATGTGCGCGCCGACGGTATTGGCCAGACCCCATACGTCGACCACGATCCCGCGCAACGGGGTGACCGCACCGCCGACGCCGAGCCGGCCCATCACCAGACCCTCGGCGGCGCGCACGTCCGAGCGCAGCGGCAGCGGCGGCAGGCCGCCGGGGACGGTGAGGTAGTTGCCGTCCGGTACCAGCACCCGCCGGCCCTGCGCGTCGAGGCGGAACAGCTCCGCGTGCAACCCCGGAAGGGTCTCGCTGTGCGCGTATGACGTGGTCGGATTGGTGGTCTTGGTCCAATTGACGTAGACCATGCGCTCGTTCCAGGTCTGATACACCCCCGGGCGCGGCCCGTCGGTGGTGGTGAGCCCCGACCGCAGCGCGACACCGCACCACACCGCCCAGACCGAGACGAGTACGAGCAGTGCCACCACCCGTCGATCGACGGGCACGAGCAGTGCCGGCAGCAGAATCAGCAGCACCACCGGCAACCACATGCGCCCGTGCATGAAGTCGCCGCCGACGCGCAGTACATAGAGCGCCTGGGCGAGCGCGGCCACCACCGGCGCGGTGCCGAGGATCACGGTGCGCCGTCGGCGCGGCCGGCGCCGCAGTAGGAGCAGCACCACCGCGGCCAGGATCGACAGGGCGGGCATCCACAGGTGGTACGGACGGTCGAAGTCGAGGAGGTAGTCCCAGCCACGTCCCCACAGTTGCCGGGTCGCGCTCTTGGTCACCGCGGGCATTGGATAGGGCAGTCCGTAGTAGCCCATGCGGAACACCTGGTACCCCAACGGGAGTACGCCGGCGGCCGCACACATCCCCACGACCGCCCACCGGCCCGGCCGGGTCACCAGGGCCAGGGCAGTCAGGAACACGATCGAGGTCGCCGCCAGCTCCGGGCGGATCAGGAAGCCGAGCCCGAACACCCCCGCCACGCACGGCAGTCGCCGGATCGACCGGGCGGGCGAGTCCCCGACAAGCAGCCACCACGACAGGCCGATCCAGCCGACGAGCAGCCCGGTCTCCAGGCCCGACGTGGCGAAGTCCCAGACCGGGGGCAGCGCGACCAGGACGAGCGCGCCGGCGGGCACGAGCACCCTGTCGGTCTCGGTGCGCAACAGTCGGCGGGTGCCGGCCAGGGCGAGCCACAACCCGGCCACCGACACCACCAGCCCGGCGTAGACGGCAGTGCGCGCCGGATCGCCGGGGGTCAGCGCGTCGAGCAGGGCCAGCAGCCACTGCCACAGGGTGCCCGTGGACGTCTCCACCCGCTCGCCGGGGCTGTACACGGGGCCGTTGCCGGCCACGATCTGCCGGGCCGCGCGCACGTAGATCAATCCGTCGTCGGTGATCCACCGGCGATGCCAACCCATGACGGCCAGCACCAGCACGGGAACGGCGATGGCGACACGATCGAGGATGCGGCACAGGCCGGCCGGGCCTCGGGCCGGTGTCGATTCCGTCGGTGTGGCGGGATCGGGGAGCGCGTCGGGCGCGAGTGCGGGCGCGGTGGTGCCGGTCATGTCGTCCTTGTGTTTCGGTTCCGAGAGTGGATGGCCGTCGAGGCGGTTGCGTGCCGCCCGCGTGTGCGTGGGGTCGGTCACGACCCGGGCGTCGGCGCGGTCGCGACCGTGTGCGAACCGTCGAATCCGAACGGCGGGCCGTCGGGCATGGAGTCGACTATGCCGCTTTTGAGCATGGTGCTTTGCGACAGAATCGCCCCGATCGGGTGATCCTTTCCCGGTAGGGTCACCACGTCGCGCACGCCGAGGAGGGCCCCGGTGTCCGGGTCGAGGATCAGTTCCCGGCGCAGGCCGCTCCTCGGATCGGTACGCGCCAGGCCGACGCCCCGTCGGCCGCGCCCGTCCGCGGCCTGCTCGGTCCGCACCACGCCCGGTACCCGTGTCAACGCCTCGTACAGCGCACCGGACACTCCCGGCGGCAGCACGCCCTGCTGGAGGATTCGTCCCATGTCGTCGAAGACGTCCTGGTCGAGATTGATGGCATCGCCGCCGGGTCCCCGGACGAGCCGTTCGCGGACCGCCGTCGACAGCGCCTGCGGAGTCGCGGGCAGGGCGGAGAGTTCCAGGTAGTTCCACCGCTTCGGCGGATCGTTGATCAGCAGCCCGTACGGTCCGGCCGCGCGTTCGTCGACGAACAGGCGGCGGCCGTCCCGTGAGACCCACTCCTTGCGCGAGTGTGGCGCAATCATGATCGGCACGCCGTCCCTGGCGGACCACGAGGACGACTCCTGCTCGGTGTACAGGACCTGCCCAGGGGTGGGGATCGGCGGACCGCCGGACACGTCGAGGGTTCTCACGGTCGTCTGCGGCGATCGGGACGGGCCGGTGTCGGGCGTACCGAACAGCGTCACCCCGGCCATGAGCGCGAGCACCGCGCCGACCGCGCCGACCGCGCCGATCGGCGCGGCGAAACGCGGCAGCCGGCGGGGGCGGGCCACGCGGGTGGTGCGGGCGATGTCGCCGGTGATCTCGCGCATCAGGTGCTCTTCGAGCAGTCGGCGGCGCTCGGGAGCCGGGAAGACGGCCCGGGCCAAGGCGTGTTCGGTCGCGTCGTCGTGCGGGTGGGCACGGTCGGCCTCGACGGGCGTGCCGGTCCCTGAGGCACGCGTGGCGGGGGTGGGGGGTCGGTGTGTCATGGGGCCGGCTCCCGAAGGATCGTGCGGATGGCGGCGGGCGGCGCGACGGTCGCGCCGTGCGGAACGGAGGAGCCGCGCAGGTCGCGCAGTTCCTCCTCGGCCAGCCCGCGCAACCGGGCCCTGGCGCGGGAGAGTCGCGAGCGCACCGTGCCCACCGGCAGGTCGAGCGCCTGCGCGACCTCGGCGTAGGTCAGCCCCGAACACACGCACAGCGTGAAGATCTCGCGATCGCCCCGGCGCAACCGGCCCAGCGCGGCGCGGGCGGCGGTCAACCGCTCGTCCTCGTCGATCCGGGTGACCACGGCGTCGGCGATGTCGGGGACGACGGTGCGCCCGGGCGAGCGGGCCATCGCGTGGCGATGTCGGCGCGCCGCCCGATGGCGATTGCGCAGGACGTTGACCGCGATGCCCATCAACCAGGGCAGTGGTGTCTCACCCTCGTCGCGCAACCGTTCGCGCAGTCGCCAGGCCTCCAGGAACGTCAGCGAGACCACGTCCTCCGACGCCGCCCAGTCCCCCGTGACGCGATAGGCGTGCGCGTAGACGACCCCGTGGTGCGCCTGGAACAGCTCGCGAAACGCGACGGGATCGCCGGCGCGGATCGCGGCGTGCATCGAATAGTTCACATGCCAAGTTGTCCGCAGCGGCCGCCGAGTTCCCGTGACGTGGATCACACCATCGCCGCGACGCCCGTCCGAATCCAAGCACGACAACCACACCACCGACACCCAGTGCTTCGCCCACGACGCCAAGCTCCGTCTGAAGGAAGCCCGGACCGACACGGCCGAAACCACCCTCCCCGCCCCCAACGTCCCCGGACTCGGCGGCTGCCCCACCCAGATCCCGACCAAGACCACAGTCGGCGGCCCGGACGCCAACCGGCACCCCTTCGCCTACGACATCGTCGGCAACCGCACCCAACTCGTCGACCACAACCCCACCGACGCCCCCACCAAGAACGTCGCCACCGAGTACGGCCACCGACCCGGAGCCACGCCCACCGACCCGGCCGCGTGGAACGAGGGCGACGTGCTGTTCGGGGCCAAGCGCGTCCACAGCCACGCCTTCCACGGTCCGGCCGACGCAATCGCGTTGGCGTTCCTCCGGTTTGCCGGCCCGAGGGACCGGGAGGAGTTCGGGATCGACTTCCACTTTTTTGCCCGGCGCCACATCGTCTTCGGGGTCGACTGGGAAACCCGGGACGCCATCCGCGGAAGCCTGGCCACCCGAGGGAGGACGTCCGTGTGATCGACCACGGTGATGCGCGGGGCGAACGCTGCGATACCAGTTTCGTTTTCCAGACGAGCGCACTTGTCCTGGGCGACGGGAATGCTCGCCTGGGCCATCCTCAATCCGGCTGAGCCATCACGATTGCCGAGACCGATCCCCGCGGTGGTGACACCGATGCCGTTCGGCAGTTCGGGCGCGCTCTGGCGGTGCACCCCAGCGGCCCGGTCGAGCCAGGAGGCGGTGGACTCGTAGGGATGGGCGGCACACGGAAGGCGTCTGCTCGTGTGCAGGTCCGGTTCGCCACGCGGGTTCGGTGTGGAGATCCCGCGTCGGCAGCGTCGGGCATGTGATCGGGGGCGGTGGGAGCAAGTCGGTCGAAACACCTTCGGGACGTACGGGCATCCGATAGCTTTTCGTCCGGCATCCGGCATCCGGCGCGATCGACGCATCGGGGGAGTGCGTACGCGTTTCCGGCTCGCGTTCGGGGCCCACGGGGGAGGGGACGGCATGCCCGTCGTGTTCGTGCATGGGGTGGCCACGCGGCGCTCACCGGCGTACGAGCGGTCCTCGGCGCAGCGTTCCGCGCTGTTGAGATCGTTTCTCGCGCCCGCGCTGCGTGTACCCACGGACGCTCTGACGGTGCTCGACGCGTACTGGGGTGACGCGGCGGGCGCGTTCGCCTGGGGGCACGCGTCCCTGCCCGACGGCGGTGAGGAGAGGTTCGGGACGGCGCCGCCCGAGGAATCGCCGCTGCCGGCGCTCGCCTGTGCGGCGCATTCCGAGACGGCGGCGAACGCGCCGCTCACCGCGGTCGCTCGCACGTGCCTGGCCGACGCGATCGACCTGTTGTGGACCGCGAGCGCGGAACGGGCCGGGCCTGCGGAGGCGGGGGAGTTGGCCGAACTGGCCGTCGCCGCCGTGTCGTACGCCGACCGGCACGCCGACCCGCCGTGGTTGGCCGCGGTCACCGACGACCGGGTGTTCCTGGACCGCTTGTTGGCCCAATTGCCGGCCCGAGCCCCGGACGCCGATGGTGCGACGGAGACCTTCGGCGGGGGCCGGCGGCGGGCCGCGGTGGGTCGGCTCCGGGAAGGGCTCGCCCGCATCGCCGCCGCCGGTCCCCGGGCCGCCACCACGGGATTGGTGACGGTCGGCCGCTCCCGCACCCACCGAGCGGTCTCCCGTTTCCTCGGCGACGTCCTGAGTTACCTGCGCCAGCGGGAACGACACGGCGCCGACGGCGCGATCGCGCGGGTGATCGCCGAGACGATCGAGTCGGGCGACCGGGCACGCACCGACACGGACCCGCGGCTCGTGATCATCGCGCACAGCATGGGCGGGAACATCGTCTACGACCTGCTGTCGTGCCTGCGCCCCGAGTTGGCGTGCGACAGCCTGGTGACGGTCGGCTCCCAGGTGGGGGTGTTCGCCGAACTCGACCTGTTCCAGGCCGTCGTCGCCCCGACGGACCCGAGGGCGGACCGGGTCCCGGCGTTGCCCAACCTGGGGCGGTGGATCAACGTGTTCGATCCGGACGACGTCATGGCGTTCGTGGTCGGTGGCATCTTCGACGACGCCGAGGACTACCGCTACTCCACGGGAGCGGGACTGCTCGGCGCGCACTCGGCCTACTTCCTCCGGCCCAGTTTCCACCGTTTGCTCGCGGCACGCGTGGCCCGGGCGCCGGACTCCGACGGGGCCGGGCACCCGGCGGGGCCGAGGCGGTGATCGCGCTGTTCCACGAGGCCCGTCCGGTCGGTCCTGCGATGCACGCGCTGATCATCGGCGTGGGGGGATACCCCTATCTGCCCGGCGGGGAAAAGTCCGATCCGCGACACTGCCTCGCGTTCGACGGGATGGCCCAACTCACCTCGCCGCCGCGCTCCGCGCTGGCCTTCGCGCGACGTTTGATCGACGGTGGGGCGAGTATCGGGAATCTGCCGCTCGGCACGGTGGACCTGCTGATGTCGTGGGCCGCGGGCGACAACGTGCCCCACCGGCCGGGTCCCGCTGCTCGGGAAGCGACCATCGACAACATTCGGGACGCGTTCGAAGGATGGCTGGCCCGTTGCGCGGCCGACCCGGACAACGCCGCCGTGCTGTATTTCTGCGGCCACGGACTGCAAAGCGATGCCCAACTGCTGCTGGCCGCCGACTTCAACCGACACGGCGCGACACCGTTCGCCCAGGCCATCGACTTCGACGAGACCCGACTCGCGCTGCAACAGCGGGGGCCGCGCACCCAGGTCTTCGTCATCGACGCCTGCCGCACGGACTGCTTCGATCTACGACCCGCCGGCGTGCAGCCCCTCGCCAGACCCGACCTGTTCGCGCAGGGCGTGTGCGAGAACGAACTGACCCTGCGGATGCCCGCGTTCAGCGAGGCGTGGGGCCGGCGCGACGACGTCTCCCACCTCACCCGGGCCCTGCTGCGCGCACTCGACGGACAGGCGGCCACCACCGACGAGAGCGGACGATGGGTGGTCAGCATGGCGGGTATCCGCCGATCCATCGACCTGTTGCTGATGGAGGAGATGAACGTCGCGTCGCTCCATCGAGGTGTGGAGGCCAACAACCTCGGCGACGCCGTGGTGTGCGTTCTCGACCGTGCCCCCTCGGCCCGACTCACCGTCAGCTTTCGGCCCGCCGAACCCGACCTGCCCGCCTCCTTGACCTGTACGCCCCTGCACCCGGACGACCTCCCGGCCGTCGACTGCGGCCGGGCTCGGCACGTGCCCCGGGACGGGAGCGGGCCGGCGGCCGACGAATGGCGGATGACGGTCCGGGCGGGTATCTACACGTTGCGGGCCACCTCGGCCGCCGCCGACGTCTCGCGACCGCACAGCGTCTACCCGCCCCACTCCCGAGCCGCCTTCCAGGAGTCGCCGTGCCTCCCGGACTGACCGTCACCCTGGACGCGCCGGACACCGCGACGACCGGCACACCGGTCTGCGTCGACGTCGTCGACCTCGGCCATCGCACCGTCGCCGCCGGGATCGTCACCATGGGACGGCCGTGCCCGATCGCCCTGCCACCCGGTACCTACGCCGTGCACGCGCTGCTGCCCTCGGGACTGCGGATCGGCGGGGAGTTCGTCCGGGTGGGGCACGAACGGGCCGGTCGGTGCGAGTACTCCCTCTCCCTCGTCGACCTGGCGCCGCACGCGTGGCTGACCGAGACGGCCCTGTTGGTTCCCCAACACACCGCACACTTCGGCCGCGTGGGCGATCCGAGCTACGTCGATACCTGGATGCGCCTGTGGACCTGCGGACCGTCGGGATGGCGGACAGTGCCGTTCGAGCAACCGGCGATCGACGTGGCACCCGACGGCATCCGGGTAGTGCTCGACATGCCGGCGCCGGGTTCGGCCCTGGTCCAGATCGGCAATCCCCACACGCCGTGGCAACTGCTGCGTCTGCCACCGGGACCGCGCGTATCGGTGACAGTACGACCGTCGCGGCCGGATCCGCCACGCCTGGTGTGCGCCGTGCTCGGCGCGGATCGGGATCCGGCCGCGCACGCTTTGCTGGGCTACCTCGCGATCGGCGCCGCCCGTCAGGCGCAGGCGGTCGCACAAGAGATCGCCGACCCGCGCACCGGGATGCAGGCGATCGCCCTGGGCTACCACCTGCTGCGCATCCGACGCCCCCCCGACTCCTGGCCGCCCGCGGTCCTGGCAATGTCCGCCGGGACCCCGGACGGTGCGATCATCGCCGCGCGTTGCCTGCTGGAGCGGATGCGCGCCGACAACGAGGCCCGGTCGGTCGAAGCCGTGCGCGCCGCGTTCACGACGGCCGCCGCACAGGGCCTGCCCGCGTGTACCGAAGGGCTGCGGATCCTGGTGGAGGGCCTGCGTTCGGCCGACCTTGCGAACGCCCTCGGTGTCGCGGCACGGTATCTGGCCGCGGCGGACACCACCGCCCCACTGCTCGCGTTCCACGGCGGTGCCCCCGACGCCCCCGGCTCGCCCACGCCCGACGGCATCCCGGGCGACGCCTTCATCGTGTCCTCGCCGTCGGCGATCGGATCTGCGGGGACCCGGCGGGCGGACGGCCCCGTCGACCGGACCTCGCCGGCGTCCACACCGGCGTGGATCGACGACTTCGTCCGCAGGACGTACCCGGTCGCCGCGGCCAAAGCCGTCATGATCTGCCTCGACCGGCAACAGGCCGAAGACCTGCTCACCCGGACATATCTGATGGCGGCGCGCGAGATGGATCCCGCGATGCGAACACGGCCCGACGACTGGCTCCATCGTCGACTCGCCCGCAACGGGCTGCCGCCCCGCAGGTGGCCCGCGATCCGCGCGAAGAAGGGACTGCGCTTCAACGCGCCCCCCGAGGCGAATGCCGCCCGCACGGCCGACGCACTGAGTGCCCTGGGAGCCATGGCGGCACTCTCGCAACGACAGCGCGCCGTGATCGAACTGAACTGCCTGCAGGGGATGACCACCGGGGCGATCGCCGCCGAGTCCGGCGTCTCCCAGGGTGTCATCGCGGCCGAATTGAAACGGGCCCGTCGATCCCTGCACCGACCGCTCGTGGCCGCGATGCCCGCCGCCCGGGTCCGCCGACTCGGCGAGGACCTGGTGGCGCAACCGGCCGACGAGAACCGGGACGTGCTGTACGACCTGCTCCGGGCCTGGCTGCACCGAACCCAGGCATGGCTGCGCGCCTCGTACGACAACGACGATGCGGGACGCGGCCGCGTCGCGCACCGGGTGGCAGCGGAACGGGGTTCACCGGATCCGCAGGTCCCGCGGTGACCGGCGTCGTGGCCACGTTTCGGGCGGTGGTCGCCGTCGGACTCCTGATGGGCGTCTACGTGCTGGTCCTGGGTCTGGCGGTAGGGGACGCCGTGTTGGTCTTCGAGGTCCTGCTGACCGAGACCACGGACGCGGCGGACACCTCCAGCCCCGTCGGAGCGATGATCACGGTGCCCGTGGTCGGGGCGCTGTTCTGGGGGCTCGCCGCGGTGAGCCGACCGACGTTCACCGACGTGGGATCGGTACCGCTCACGCCCGAACAGGCACCGCTGCTGTGGCACACGACCCGGCAACTGGCCGACGCCGTCGGCACGTCGCCGCCGACCGAGATCCACCTGGTGGCGGAGGTGAACGCCGGCGTCACCGAGGAGGCGTGGCTGCTGGGCCTCGTCGGCGGACGCCGCCGCCTGTACCTCGGACTGCCCCTGGTCCTCGGGTCGACCCAGGACGAACTGCGCGCGGTGATCGCCCACGAACTCGGTCACTACGCCGGCCGACACACGCGGCTCCTCGCGATCACCCACCGATCGCGCGGGTCGCTGCACGAGATCATGCGACGGCTGGAACTCACCGCCCGGGTCGCCTCGTACACCTTCCTCTTCGTCTGGGTGGTACGCAGGTTCTTCCTCGGCTATGCCAAGTGCTTCGACCTGCTGACCCTGTCCACAGGCAGGCGACAGGAGTTCGAGGCGGACGCGGTCGCCGCGCGCGTCGCGGTGCCTCCAAAGGCCGGCTCATCCGCATCCGTCGGCGATCCGGGTACCACTTCGATCGACGGGCGCGGCGTCGTCGTCGACGCGCTTCGCACACAGGCGGCGTTGGCCTACTCCTGGGATCGGCTGATCGCAGGCTACGTGGCGCCGGGTCGCGAGCACGGGATCGTCCCCGAACGTCCCTTCGACCTGTTCGTCGACATGCTCGACGATGTCGGCTATCGGGCTACCGTCGACCGGTTGCGGATGTCGCCGCCCGAACCCGAACGCACCCGGCGGGACACCCACCCGACCCTCGCTCGACGGATCGCCGCACTGGACGCGCCGGCCGGCCACAACCGCGACCGAGTGCGGCCCGCCGCCGCCTTGCTGGGCGACTGGCACCTCCTCGCCCGCAACCTTCGGTGCGAGGGCGAGATCGAACCGCCCTTCGCGACGGCGCGGTCGCTGCCCAACGACGAGTGGCTGCACCGGATCACGGCGCTGCTCGCCGGCGACGCCGCACATCGGCTGCGGGCCGTCGCGGCCCAGCACTCCGGCGTGCCGAACCCCGGGATCGGAACGGTTCTGGAACTGCTCGGCCGCGGCCACGGAGCCCGAATGGCCGCCGCCCTGGCCGCCGAGGGGACCCCCGCCCCGGGGCGCCCGGCGCCGGACGCCCACGAACTGACCGCACACCTGACGGCCCTGGTCAACGAGGCTCTCGTTGCCGCCCGCCGGGCCCGCTGGGTGCCGTCGTGGACGCAGCCGAGCCTCGCGGAGCCCATCGGACCGATGCCGCCCTACCTGGACCTCGTACGGGCGGCACCCCACGACCCGGACGAGGCACTCCGCCTTCGCGGACTTTTGGTCTCGGTCGGCGTCGACGTCGAAGCGGGTCCCCCACCCGCACGCCACCGCGGCGCGGCCGGGCACGACGCCGAGGAGAGCGAGGACGTGGCCGGCGAAGTCGGAATCGACTTCATCCCCCGCTGGCGAAGGCTGCTCCTGCCCCGGCAAACCCGGGAAGAACGCAGAGCCAACAACGTGTTCAACGTGCTGATGTTGGCGACGATGATCGTGGGTAGCGTGGCGGTCGCGCTGTACATCGTGGTGTACGAGCCGGACCACTACATCAAGCGCCCGATCCCGACGTATCAGCCGCTGCCTCCGGGAGACGCCCGGCTGCCGGATCTCGGCACACCGGGACGCTTCACATTCGACCCGGACCTCACCTGGCCGACCAGGGCGCAACCCACGTCGATCCTTCCCCCGCTGTGGACCCTCGTCCCGAGGAACTGACCCAGGAGGGCGGCACCCGCCTACGACCTGGACGCGGTCGAGCCACCGACGTGTGTGGAGTTCCCGGGACCGGGTGCGGATCGCCGACGGTCGGAAAAAGGGCAGAGGGGGCAGACAATTCGTCCGCCGCCACGGTTCCCCGACGCGATCCGCACGGGCCACCGGTGGCACCGTCGGACGCCGCAGGCCCGAGTCCTCTGCGACCGCACGTCCTCGGGCGCTGGGGCCCGCAAGCGGGCGGTGCCTGCCCCGGCCCCGCCCTTGTGCCGGGTTCGGAGCACAGACGAACGCATCGAACGATCGGCGCACTTTTCTCGCGTTGCGCCCGGGATTCGGCCCCTCGCACGTCAATGCTGCGGTCCCGTGGGGGTCAGGGGACAAGCCATTCGCCGGTGTTGTTGGAGAGTCCACCGTTCATGGCGAACTGTGCCTTGGCGACGTGAGTCGAGGTGGGCACTTTGAAGGTGAGCCATCCGGAGCCCACCGCCCCCGTGT
Organism: Embleya australiensis; assembly: GCF_051903075.1. Lineage (NCBI taxonomy): Bacteria > Bacillati > Actinomycetota > Actinomycetes > Kitasatosporales > Streptomycetaceae > Embleya > Embleya australiensis. Next base: position 138,975 of record NZ_CP182422.1, on the reverse strand, counting down.
TGATGGTCACGCTGGTCAACGCGGGCCCGGCGGTGGTTTCGTCGAGGAGCGCGGCGTTGAACGACTGGCAGCTTGAACTGCAGCGACACCAGCCGAGAGCCCGCGTCGGGCGTGAAGAACCGATTCTTCGGCTCCGCGGGGTCGACGACCTTGACCAACGTGACGGCGAGTCTCTGCCCGCTCGATATGCCCTTCAGGGTGAGGGCGTCACCAACCGAGGCCGCTTTCCCGCTTGGTGACGGGGTGCCGCTTCCCACGGGGATGGGGTGCCCGGCTGCGAGGCGCTGCCGGGCGTCGATACGCCCGGCGGGCTCGGCTGGTTGGTGACCTCGCGCGGGATCGGGTCCGGGTCGTCACAAGTGGTTTCCCGTCGGACCGGTCAGACGTTGAAGATCGAGCTGACGCGGTCGTTCCGGACTGCGGACACCACCGGTTCGTAGGCGTAGGCGTTGGTGTTTCCCGGATACCAGAAGCCACCACCGCCGTTGTTCTCGGCCAGATGTGCGGCACAGCTGCCGGTCCGATACGACGACATCGTGTTGTCGAAGCCGTAGGAGTTCAGGTTCTGCCAGAAGCCCCGGTCGGACCGCGTGCTGCTGTCCGCGCCGGCCGGATGCTGCTCAAGGCGATGCGCGCGCACCGAATCGTCACCCCGGGCACGCTGTTGCGGTGGCACCGTCGCCTCGTCGCGGCGCGGTGGCGGCAGCCGCGTCCGCCGGGCCGGCCACCGGTTCCGGACGAGGTGTTCGCGTCGATCGTGCGGTTCGCGACCGGGAACTGGACCCGGGGCGTCGTGCGGATCCGGGGTGAGCTGCGGCGCCCGGGCCACCGCGTGGCCGCTTCCACGATCCGGAGGATCCTGCGGGCACGCAGGGTCCCGCCGCCCGGCCGACGCGACGACACGTGGCGCACGTTCCTGCGGGCACACGCCGAATCGCTCCTCGCCGTCGACTTCTTCCACGTCGACGCCGTGGCGCTCGAACGGCTGTAGGCGGCCTTCGTCACCGAACCGGGCGCCCGGTGCGTGCCACTGCTCGGGTTCACCGCACACCCGACCGGTGCCCGGGCCGTCCGGGTCGCCCGCGACCTCGCCGCCGACCTCGAGGACGCCGGCCACGGGCTTGCGTACCCGATCCGGGACCGGGACGCGAAGTTCACCGCCGCCTTCGACGCCGTACTCGCGCTGATCGGCCTGCACCTGTGTGCCCCCGACGACGACCCGAACGTGCTCGCGTTCCCGGCACGGATCGACCGGATATGCCGTCGCCAAGTCCTCGGAGGCTGCTCAACGAGTACCCATCCGCCGCATGAAATCCGACGTCAGAGCAGGTAGCCGAGTATTCGACCACCACAGGCGAGTGCGCCGAGTGTCAGACCAGTGACAGGGCGAGGAACGCGGTTATCGCGTCGTCGAGTTCGTCGGCAGCGGCCTGGCGAACTGGACGGTGGCGGGCCGGCGCAGTTCGTCGGGCAGCCGGGGGACGAACGCCCGGCGGTAGTGCGGCGCGACCTGCGCCTCGTGGCCCGTCGAGTCGTACGCCGATCCCATCCAGTACGCCGCGACCGCGTCGTCCGTGTGCCGCTCCGCGACCAGCGCGCGCACGGCCGCGACGAAAGCGGGTGTCGAATCCGGCCTACAGCGCGTCCATGCGTTGCTGCAGGTCCCGTGTGCCGTCGTCGGTCGGGACGGGGGCCGTGGTGAGCACGATCTTGCCGCGGGTACGACCCGTCTCGCTCGCTTCGTGGGCCTTCACCGCGCCTTCCAACGGCAGCACCTGCTCGACGGCGACGCGCAGTTCGCCCCGGTCGGCCAGGGCCGCGATCTCGATCAGGTCCGCGCCCGAGGGCGTGAAGCCGAGTTCGACGACGCGCAGGCCGCGTTCGGCTGCCCGGATGTGGACGTCGCCGCGGTCGGGGCCCGTCCCGCGTACGTCGACGAGGATCCCGCCCGGCGCCAGGACGTCGAGGGAACGCAGGCCGTACGGACCGCTGATCGGGTCGATCACGATGTCGATCTCGCGGATGCTCGTGGTGAAGTCCGCCTCCGTGTAGTCGACGACCTCATCGATGCCCAGCCCACGCAGGAAATCGTGGTGCGCGGCACGTGCGGTACCCACGACGTGGGCACCACGGGCCTTGGCGATCTGTACCGCGAGGTGACCGATGCCGCCCGCCGCGGCGTGGACGAGGACCCGGTGGCCGGGGCGGGTATCGGCGACCCGCACGAGCGCCTGCCACGCGGTCAGGGCGGTGACGGGCAGCGCGGCCGCGTGGATCGCGTCGACGGTGTGCGGGGCGTGCGCCAGGGAGGCGGCGGAGGTCACGACGTACTCGGCGTACGAGCCGTGCGGCGGCAGGGCCACGCCGAACACCTCGTCGCCGGGCGAGAAGCCGGGCGTGTCGGAGCCGACCGCCTCCACGGTCCCGCTCAGGTCGAGGCCCAGGACGAACGGGGGCTCGCCGAACCGGCGTACCTCGCCGGAGCGAATGCGCCAGTCGGCCGGATTGACCCCGGCGGCGTGCACCCGCACCAGCACCTCGCCGGTGCGCGGGGCCGCGGGCCGGGCCATCGTGATGACGTCCAAGACATCCGGTCCGCCGTAGGCACGAAAGTTCACGGCGCGCATGGTGCTCATGGCGATTCCAATCCTCGGTGGGGAGATCGGCGGCCGAACCGGCGTGCCGCGATATTCATCCTGGTCGGAGGGAGTACCTCTTGTGAAGAAGACACCCGATTGATATCTAGGTACCTAATGGATACCGCCTCGATGTCACCCGTGCCCGAACACGCCGCCTCCGCCGCCCGCGAACTCACGGCCGCCGAGTTGTTCGCCACCTACCGCCGCGACTGCCCCTCACGCACCGTCGTCGAAGTGCTCGCCAACAAGTGGTCGTTGTACGTCCTGGCGGCACTGCGCCGCTCGGACCGCCCGATGCGGTTCAACGAATTGCGCCGACTCCTCGACGGCATCACGCAAAAGATGCTCACCCAGACGCTGCGCACACTGGAGCGTGACGGTTTGGTGCGACGCACGGTCTACCCGACCCTGCCGCCGAGCGTCGAGTACTCCTTGACCGAAGTCGGAGCCGCCGCAGGTGTGTTGACCACAGCCATCGCCGACTGGTCGATCGCGCACGTGCACGACATCGTGGCCGCGCGCAAGCGGTTCGACGCCCGCGCGGCCGAGCCGATGGCACCGGTGGAGCAGAGCCCCTGACGCGGGAACCAGTGCTGCGCCCGCGCGGGGGGCGGTCATGCGTGCGAGCAGGGCACGCACGTGCGCGGGGACGGCGATTCGGACCTGTGTGGTGTCGAGGATCGAGTCCACGGGAGCGGTCTCCCACGTTGCGCCGTGGGGTTTCTTCACGACGAGGTAGGGCAGCGGCCGGCCCTGGTGGTCGATCGTGCCGGCGTCGTGGACGGTGACGACGCCGCCCGTGGTGGAGCGAGGCCAGGGTCCGGGCCTCGCGGGCGAACCGCCGGGCCGCGTGCGGGTATTGCACGACACTGGTGACGAACTTGATCGCCACCCGCCGGTCGAGCGTGAGGTCCACCGCCTCCCAGACCTCTCCCAAACCCCCTTGACCCAGCAGGTGTTCCACCCGGTAGCGGTCCCGACGCTCATGCCCTCGTGCACCCGGTCTCCCTCACAGGACGTCGCGACACCGCCTCGTTCGGTGTGCGTGCGGATACCGGCCCCGGCCCGCACCGCACACCGACGGGAAAGGGGCGGGACGTGGGTCAGCACAACAAGCCGGATCCGGATCCTTCGAAGGGCAGGCCGCCGCCGGGGAACAAGGACGGTGAGGTCCCGGAGGAGCCGGAACCGGACGGCCGGCACCGGAAGCCGAAGCCGTGACGAACCCCGACCCCGACCTCGACGCACATCGCCACGGCGCCATGGAGGCGATGGACGCCCATCGGGCGTGGCCGAAGCACGCGCCGTGGGTGCGCGACGCCGTCGAGGCGCTCCCGCAGCATGTGTTCGCGCCGGACCGGTTGTGGGACTGGGACGGCAACCACCGGTACCGGCTGGAACGCCACCCTGCTCGCACACCGCGTCGGCCCCACCGGCCACGTCACCACCATGGAAGCCGCCCCGACCCTCGCCGCGAATGCCCGCGCCACCCTGGCCGGGGCCGGCTTCGCCGACACCACCACCGTCGTCCACGGCGACGGCACCCTCGGCCACCCGGACACCGCCCCGTACGACCGTGTGATCGCCACCTCCGAGATCGAACGACGCGTCCGCGCCCTGCTCGCCGAACTCGCCATCGAGGCGGCATGACGGGCACCGCGACGGGCGTGCACGTCACGGCGATGCGCCCCGAACACGCCGACCCGGTCCTGGCGATCTGCTGGCTCGGCATCGACGGGGGCGATGCCACCTTCGAGACCACCGCCCCCACCTGGCAGGCGTTCGACACGACCCGACTGCGCGAACACCGCCTGGTCGCCCTCGACCGGGAAGACCACGCACTCGGTGGGGCCACCGTCGTGCCCGTCTCCGACCGCTGCACCTGCGCCGGCGTGGTCGAGCGTGACTCGGACCCGCCGACTACCCCCCGCGCCGTCCTGCGGCGGGCGCGAGGCCAGGAGTGGAGGTGATGCCGAACTCGCGCCGCAGTGCGGCTCGGGCGGCCAAGTGGCCGCCCATGCCGTGCACTCCCGGGCCGGGCGGTGTGGAAGCGGAGCAGAGGTACACGCCGGGCAGGGGAGTGCGGTACGGATGCCACGCGGGCACCGGCCGGAACAGTGACTGCGCAAGCGTCACGGCGCCCGCCCCGATGTCGCCGCCGGGGTAGTTCGGGTTGTACGCCTCGTATGCGGCCGCCGACATACCCCGCGCCGCGATCACCGTGTCCGCGAACCCGGGCGCATACCGCTCGATCCGGCGGGTGATCAGCGCGACCGGGTCGCGTACGTCCCCATTCGGCACGTGAGCGTACGCCCACACCGGGCGGCGACCCGCTACCGCGCGGTCGGGGTCCGTCACGGCCGGATCGACAACGAGCACGAACGGCTCCGGGGCCGCCCGTCCCAGGGCCGCCGCGTTCTCGGTCGCGAGGATCTCGCCGCGCGTTCCGCCCAGGTGGACGGTCCCGGCGCGGCCGACGTCGGGATGGGTCCAGGGGATCGGCTCACCGACGAGGAAGTCTGCCTTCGCGGCGCCCGGTCCGTACCGGAAGCGCTCCAACGCCCGGCGGTGGCGCTGCGGGAGGCGGTCCCCGGCCAGTGCGAGGAGTCCGCGCGGTGTGGTGTCGAGCAGCACGACGCGGGCGTCGAGTTCCGCGAGGTCGGTGACCCGGTGCCCGGTGAACACGGTGCCGCCGTGCGCCCGCAGGTCGTCGGTCAGGGCTTCGGCGATGCGGGCGCTGCCTCCGCGCGGCACCGGCCAGCCGGTCGTGTGGGCCAGGTGCCCCAGCAACAGCGCGACAGTTCCTGCGGGCAGGCTGGGCAGTCGGCCGACGGCGTGGGCCGCGACGCCGGTGAGCAGCGCTCGGGCCGGTTCGCTCCGCAGGCCGTTCACGCGCGTGAAGTGCCCGAGCACGCGCGGGCCGAGCAGCGTGGGGGCGATGAGGTCCGGTGGCAGGGAGCGCAGATCGGACAGGAGAAGGTCGGTGACCCCCAAGCCGCGTCGGATCAGCGGTTCCATCAGCCGTCGCCAGCGCGGCCCGTCCGGGCCGAGTCCGTCGCAGGTGAGGTCGAGGTCGCGGTGGGCGAGGGCGGCGGCTCCCCCGTCGAGGGGGTGCGCGTACGAGATCGCGGGCGCTGTCAGCGCGACGCCGCGCGACACGAGGTCGAACTCGCGGAAGAAGGGCGAGGCCGCCGCCATGGGGTGTACGGCCGCGCAAAGGTCGTGCCGGATCGCCGGGTCGAAGAGCGCCTCGCCGCGCAGGCCGCCACCGATGGTGTCGGCCTGTTCGTGGACGTGAACGGTGAGCCCGGCTCGGGCCATCGTGATGGCGGCGGCGAGGCCGTTGGGGCCGCTGCCGACGACGGCGACGTCCGGGCGGGTCATGCCGGCGCCTCCAGCGTAGCGAACTGCCCTTCGGCAAGCCGCCGGTAGACCTCGTCGGACACGAGCAACTCCCGATGCGTGCCGACGGCTCGCACTCCGCCGTTCTCCAGCACGATGATGCGGTCGGCGCGCACGATCGTGGACAGTCGGTGTGCGATGGCCAACACCGCGCATTCCCGCGCGACTTCGGTCATGGTGTCCCGCAGGGCAGCCTCGGTGTCGCTGTCGAGATGTGCGGTCGCCTCGTCCAGCAGGAGCACCTCCGGTCGCTGCACCAGCGTACGTGCGATGGCCAGCCGTTGCCGCTGGCCGCCGGACAACCCGGCGCCGCGCTCGCCGAGTTCGGTGTCGAGCCCGTGGGGAAGGTCCGCGACGAAGCCGTCCAGCCCGGCCAGCCGCAACGCGCGGTGGATCTCGGCTGGTTCGGGGTCCGGGTTCGCGTACGTCAGGTTGTCTCGGATCGTGCCGCGAAGCAGCGGCGCGTCCTGTTCGACGTAGCCGACCCGGGAGCGCAGTTCGGCGAGCGGGCAGGCGGCGATGTCGCGGCCCGCGACGCGGATGGTGCCCGCATCGGGCCGATGGAAGCGCTCGACGAGCTGGAACAGGGTCGTCTTCCCGGCACCGGAGCCGCCGACGATCGCGGTCAGTCCGCGACGCGGCGCGGTGAAGGACACGCCCCGCAGCACGGGAGCGTCGGCGTGGTACGCGAAACGGACCCGGTCGAACTCGACCGCGGATGCCGACTCCGACGGCCCACCAGCGGGATCACCCGTCCATCGCCTCGCGGACGTCTCGCCGCCTCCGCGCGGTTCGACCCACTCGTGCCGCGGCTCCTCCTCGTGTTCCTCCTGCGGGATCGTGCCCAGTTCCCCGACGCGTTGGATCGCCGCGCGCCCCTGCTGGATCTGGCCGATCGACAGGAACAGCAGGACCAGCGGTGTTACCAGATAGAACAGGTACGTCACGAAGGCGGTCAGGTCCGCGGCGGGTAGCGAGCCCGTGGCCACGCGAGCCATGCCCCAGCACATGACGGAGGCGAGGGTGAGCTGGGTACCGATGTTCATCGCCGGGGCGAGCAAGGAGCCGAAACCGGCGACGCGGATCCCGCTGCGCCGCGCACCATCCGCGAGGCGGGCGAGTTCCTCGGTCTCCCGCTGCTCGGCGCGCGACGCCTTGACCGTGGTGAGCGCGCCCAGCACCCGTTGCAGCCCGGAGCCGAACGCCCCCACGGACTCGCGGCTTTGGAGCGCGGCGATGCGCAGCCGGCGGGCGAGCAGCAGCGCGCAACCGGCGGCCAGGCCGAGGCAGCCGACGGTGACGAGCAGCAGTTGCCAGTCGATCCGGGCCATCAGGACGATGCCGCCGACCAGCATGAAGACCGAGGTGACCAGTTGGGTCGTCGACTGGGCGACGACCAGGCACGCGATGGACGTGTCGGACACGACCCGCGCGAAGACGTCGCCGTGCTCCAGACGGGAGAAGTCCGGGATTCGGCTGCGCAACAGGCGACCGCCGAGGTCGCGTCGGGCGTCGTAGACGATGTTCTCCCCGGCGCGGCCGATCGCGTAGGCCTGTCCCGCGGCGAGGGTGGCATCCGCGACGAAGAACAACACGATCAGCGTGATAGGCCCGACGAGCGACGCGTCGAGGGCGACGGCCTTGATCAGGCGGCCCAACATCCACGGCTGGGCGAGCTTGGCCGCGGCGCCGACCAGGCTCATGACCAGGCCCGCGAGCAACAGAACGCGGTGCCGGCGCACCGTCTCGCGGAGGTTCATGCCGGCTTGGTGTAGGAGGCGACGAAGACCCCGCCCTCGGGGGCGTAGTCGTGCAGCCGCCAGTCGCCGAAGTGCCCGTCGGGCCGCAGCCCGGCGCTTCCCGCGTAGGCGTCCACTTCGCCGGGCGTGAGCAGGTGCGCGATCTCGGTGCCGATGCGGTGGGTGCCGTCGGCCTCGAAGAGGATGGTGGACACCTGCCAGATGCGGTTCCCGGCGAGGAGTGTGGCGTTCAACTGGACGCCGGTGTCCGGGTCGGGGTACGGCATGAATATCGTCGTGCGTGCCTGCCCCTGGTGGAGTGCCTCGACACCGGGACGGTTGTGCGTCTCGACCAACAGCCTGCCGCCGGGCCGCAATCGCGCCGCCGCGCGCGCGATGACTTCCCGCTGTCCGTCGGGGTCGAGGATCAGGGCGAGGGTGGCGCAGACGCAGTAGACGAGGCCATATTGCCGATCGTCGGCATAGGTGCGGATGTCGCCGAGTACGGCGGTCACCACTCCCTCGTCTGGCTTCTTCTCCAGCACCGCCAACATCTCGGGCGAGGAGTCCACTCCGGTGATCGGGCCGACGCGGTGCGACAGCGGCAGCGCGATGCGGCCGGTGCCGACGCCCAATTCCAGTGTGCCCCAGTCGAGTTCGGGGTGCAGCGAAGCCAGGGCGGTGACGGTGGTCCGGGTCGCGGCTTCGTCTTGGAACATGCGGTCGTACCAGGCGCCGAACTGCCTGCCGTAGCCGTTGTCCGCGATCGTCATGAGTTCTCCGTTTCCGTGATCGGTCGCGGTTCAGGCGACGGGTGCCGCGACGGGCCGAGGCGTTGTGGGCCGGGATACGGTGCGCCGGGCCGGCGCGTCTGGACGCGCCACCGGCCGCGGTGCGACGGCCAGTTCGCACCTACGTCGGGTCAGCACGTAGTGAATTGCCGGGTGTGTGGCGCCGAACGCGAGGACGAAGCGGTTGAGCCCCATGAATTCGCCGATGCCGATGTGGAACGCCGTCATCGTGCCGAGGTAGACGCGGGCCGCAGGCTTGGGGAGCACATAGATGAGGGGGAACCCGCACTCGATGGCGATCGTGCCCCAGCACAGTGCCTTGGCGAGCGTCGGGTAGCGGGACAGGACCTTGTGCGCACGGGGGTCTCCGTAGTTCTTGGTGCGGATCACTCCCGCCACGGCCTCCCCCTTCAGCCAGACCGGGGAGACGAGTTTCACCAGTCCCGAGGACACGTAGGAGATCGTGGTCTCCAGCGCGAGGGTGCGCATCGCGAGGTCGTCGGCCCGTGCGCGGTTGGCGATCAGCCCGGTGGAGGCCATGGTGACATTGATGACCATCTGCAACTGGTCGGCACCGTCCCGGCCGAAGGGGATGACCTGGGCCTGCACGCTCTGCAGGGCGGCCAGCGTGGCGCCGCCCACGACGCGGAGCGCACGGTTTCTCGGCCAGATCAGGGTGGCCGCGGATATCGCGGCCTGCGCGCCGAAAAGGGCGTACGGGAACGCCGTCGACGCCAGCGCACGATGCAGGCCGGGCAACCGCGTGGCGAACTCCGGTTCCAAGGCGTCGATCTGGCTCCCCAGTAGATCACCCTTCGCGAAACGTTCGTGCCGGCTGAGCGTCTCCAGTGCGGCGATGAGTGTCCCGGCGGAGGCGAGTCGGCGCGCGGTGACGGTGGGGTCCGGCGGGGTAAGGGACGCGGCCCTCCGGGCCAGACGACGGAGCACGGGTTCTCCTTGCGGTCTCGTAGTGGGCAACGGTCGGGCACGGGTACGGCACGTGCGCATGTCCGGTACAAGGGCGGGTACCGCCGACGCCGACGCGCACGCGCGTCGGCGTCGGCGGTCTCGAATGCCGGACCGGCTGTGTTCAGGCCGTCGGCCGGGTGTCAGCCGTTGCGGGAGACATAGTTGTAGACGTTCGCCGCCAGCGCCCCGGTCGCGGCGCCGACGAGGGCGACCACCTCGGGGCAGGTGACGGTCAGGAAGGTGGCCATCACGGGGTCGGCAGGGGACTCGAGCCCCGTGGCGACATCGGCCGCCGTGAGCAGCCCCGGCGACACCTCGATCAGGCGTTCGTTCGCGAACTCGGTGACGAGAGACATTCGATCCATACCTTTCTTGTGGATCCGGTGACGGATCTCCTTGATGGTGCTTGGACATGACGTCGACCACTCCCCAGCGGCGCGTCAGGCGCCCGCTTCGGCTGGGGATTCCGTCCTCACGCGCGCAGGCGACCAGCGCGTACGGTGGCCTGAGGGCGGAATCCCCGGTCGACGCGACCTACCGCGCAAGGACGGCCGCGGGGGTGTCGGCCGGCGGTTGCGCGGGCTTGAGTGGTATGTGCTCGGAGGCGAACATGGGCTGCACCCGGTACCGTTCGGCGGTCTCGGGATGCCCCTGCAACATCATGAACTGCGTGTGTTGGGCGCCTGGTTCGTGTGCGACGCACGTCGTCAGGTAGCGCCGTATGAGCCGGTAGCCGGAGCTGGCGACGAGGTTGGGCATCTCGGAGCCGGACTCGTGGGCTGCCTTGACGATGATTTGGAGAGCGTCGAAGACGACCTTGGGGACTCGGTTGCCCGCGTTCCAGAACAGGCTGTACCAGGGCCGCTCCCGGATCGCCTCGATCTCCGACCAGGGAGTGGCCGCGCCGTCGACGATGTCGCGGTAGAGCAGATGCATGTCCGACACCCCGGGATTGGGCCCGAAGAAGCGCCAGTTGGGTGCCCGCAGGAGGCGCATCGGCCCCTTTTCGAGCAGGTGGTCGAACCGTTGGTCCGGAAGTTGCCCGGCGGCGGTGTTGACGAGCCACACGGCGAGCCCCGTGGATACCGCCGCGTACACGGCGCGTTGCCCGTTCACGGCCGGCTCTCGGGGGAGGCCAGGTGCGCGAGAGCCTTCGCACACCTCTCGTCGGCGACGACGCCCATGTGGTCGACGTCCTCGTACACGTGATGTCGGGAACGCTCCGACAGCGCCAGCATCCGTTGCTGCGAGGCCAGGTGGCGCTCGGCGATCGTGCCCTTGAGGGCGGTCACCACGTGCAACGGCACGCCGAGGCCGCGGACCGGTCGGTAGGAATGCGCGGCCAGGTACTCCCGGTACGCGGTGGCCCATGTGCGAGGCTGCGCGTGATACTGGGTGAGGCCGGCCCTGATCTCGTCGGAGAAGTGTCCTCCGAACGATCCGAGGGGCCGAAGGACGTTGAGTCCCGCCACCGCCCACACGCGTTCCATCAACAGCCGTTGCCGTGTCCACGCGTCGGCGGAGTCGCCGGCCCGGGCCCGGAGGTCGGCGGTGACGGTGGGATCCACCATGACGACGTGGGACAGCCCCGTGTCACCGCGAAGTTCGGCGTACGCGGCGGCCAGGTGGCCCCCGAGCGAGTGCCCGACGAGGACGACCGGCAACCCGTCGAGGTAGCGGTCGCGCAGCTCGTCCACGATCTCGAAGTGTTCTTCCAGGGTGACCCCGTCGCGCGGGCTGCTGAGGCCGTGGCCGGGCCGGTTGTAACCGACGTGTGCGGCGGTCTCGGGCAGATACCGGCGAACACCGGTCCACTCCTCGTGTGGCAGGCCGAGTCCGTTGAAGAAGACCACGCCGAACGCGGCGTTCGCCGGGCGCCGTTCATCGACTTCGACCACGGTGCCGTCCCCGCGCGGCATCACGGAGAACTCCGCCTCGCGTCGGCGCTTGCCGGCGCGCCTCGCACGCGCACCGATTGCCCAGCTCCACGCGGACAGTCCCGCCACGCCGATGGCGAACTTCCGTTCGAGCGACGTCGTCGTCACCGTCGACGCACCTCCTCTCGTTCGTGGGTGCCGAATCGTGTGTTGTGATTGGGGTTTCGAACATGAGCACGCCCGACCGACCCCTTATAGGCCGATTGATCGTTCCGAACGGGCACCAGACTTGTCCGTATTGAACGAAGCCACCTGTACGAAGGCTCGTCCGCAGTCACGAGGATCGATCATTCCCCGGAACCAGTGTGTCGAGGAACGATCGGAAAGTTCTTGTCGTGGCCTGCACGGTTCTTGTCAGTTCTCGCACGACACCAAATTCGTGAAGGTGGCGGTAGTCTCCGGGAGGCATGCCGTATGCAGTTCGAAAGGCGCGGCTGAAGTGGGGCGCCATCCGTGAAACCCCACCGAGCTGCAACGGCCAGGATCGTGTGGGAACGCAGAGCAGGATCGGCGAGATCGTGTCTGCAGCGTTCAAGCCGACTCTTCTGCGGATCCCGTCGGCCACTGAAAGGCCCTGTCCTTGGAAGAGCTTGTAGAGGTGGCGAGTGGAAATACGCGTACTCATTTCACTTTGACCGGCCTCAACCACGCTCATGGACGGGGGAGTTCACGACACCGGCGCTTGGCGTCGTCGGCGCGGGTCGGACGGGGACGCCACGGACGATCCCGATCCACGACCTCGAGGGCTTTGCGGAGCGCACCCGGATCGTCGTGACGATGTGCCCGCCGTGGTGATCGCAGGATGACGAGCGCCCGACATGATCGAGGTCGCCATCGCAGACTTCGGGGGAAGGCATGTCCATGCGCTCGTCGGGCACATCGATGCCCGGGGGACCATCGGTGCGCGGACCCGTTCGGGACGGCGTCCCGGTGCCCGGGGTCGAGACGCGACCTTCGGCCACGTACGGGCCGGCCCGTACCCGCCGGGGATCGCCCCGGACGCAAATGGTGCGAGCCCGCCGCCGATGATCCGCCGGAGTCGGGGGCACCGGACGCGCCCGGCCGAGGCACGAACCGCCCTGCCTGGCCGGGCGCGACGCGGACGTACGGCATCGAGGGACCGTGAGCGTCCGGTCATGTTCACTCGGGCGAATCGCCTCAGCAGTTGCCGTCGGTGTAAGCCAGGTACACCGACTTCGCCGTCATGTTGCCGTTCTTGTGCCCGGAGTCGATACAGAAACTGCCACCGGAACCGTTCGACCCCACGGCGACCGCTGCATCGGTGTCGCGGTTGTTGTACACGGATCGCGCCGTGAAGCGGAGATTCTGCCAGTAGCCGGGGTTTTGGTACTGGAGTTTTTCCCCGTAGCCGCCCGTCTGGCTATAGAGGCAGATCCAGCCGCTCGGGCAACTGTATGCCGCGGCCGTGGTCTGCGCCGAAGCCGCAGGGACCGCGAGCAGGCCGACGCTCATCGCGGTGGCGGCCGCGACGGTGGTGATCTTCCTGATTCCGTTCATTGGTTACTCCTCTACGTGTCGTGGTGTGGGTCTCGGCTGTCGGGGTGGACGTGCGCCCCCGGTGCATGGGTCCCGATGACAAGACGAAAGGCTGGCCAATCCCCGGAGACCCAGGCAAGGACGGACCGTCGTCCCGGACAGTCCGGGAGCCGTTCGGCCTGGTCAGCGCCTTGTTCGGAACGTGTCCCGTTCTTGTTCGGGACGCCGGACGCGGGACGAGAAGGGGAAGTCCCCTTCTCGCGGGGAGGCGGCCGTGTCGGCCGGTGCGTGGGTTCCGAGAGCCGATCCGGCCGCGGTGCAAGCTCTTCGTCGTCGCTCAGCCGTGGGATCGGTCGTTCCTCGCGGGCATGTTCACGGGGTTGGGCGAGGACAGAGAAAGGGCGTTCGTTCCGCACTTCGACGCTGTCGGGATCCGCAGTCGGTTCCCGGAGGACCTGTCCGAGGAGTCGCGCGCCGTTGCGCGTTCCGGGAATGGCGGCATACCCGGCGACCTTTTCGATCGGTACGAGGGCGGCGAACCGCGCACCATCTCGACGACGTAGGGTGCCCGGCCCCGAAGTCCGGGCGGGGCGGGTGCCCGAACGGGAAGTGCGGTACCCCGACCGGGAGTCCGCCGTTGCGGGCCTCGGGCAGTATCGAAGCCCGAGGGTCGACCGGGTGCTCCAACGGTGCTATAGCTGCCCGCGGTGCCGCGGGTGGCACCCGACGAGTCGCGCGTAGCCGTTCCGGGGCTCTGGGCCGGCGGTGCAGGGCCGGTGTCCCGCGATCACGGCAGGCGTGTGTCGGAGGACTCCGTGGAGGGTTTCGGGGTTCCATCGTCGGGTCAGGCCGTCGGAGTGCATGACCAGCGCGCTGCCGGGAGGCAGTGGGTGCGCGGTGGTGCGGGGGGCGCGCGTGTGGTGTCCGACGATGCCGGGCTGCGAGGGCAGGTCGGTCTTGGACGTGGGGGTCACGATCGCGGCGGCGGTGTCGCCGACGCCGCAGAAGAGCACGTGCGCGCGGTCGAGTTCGACGCGTGCCACGGCCACCGCAGCGCCGCGTGTGCCGGCCAGGGCCTGGTGGATCGTCCGCACGATCTCGTCGGGTCGGGTGCCGCCGGTGTGGAAGGCGCGGATCGCGGCCCGGGCGGCGGTCTGCGCCGGGGGCCGTGGCCGAGTCCCTCACACAGCATCACCAGCACCGCGGGCCCCGCCCCGAAGGCAGCGAGGGCCGGCACGGGCACGGTCCGGTCCGGGGCGGGGACACAGGCGCCTGCCACCGCGTTCCGCGCGGCCGGCCCGGGCGCCGATGCCTCGGTGCCGTCCGGGCGGGCCGCCCAGCCGTCCCCGCACGCGGGCGGGGCGTCGCCCCGCGCCGGTGTTCCGCTGATGGGCCGGGTCACTCCTGCCACCACGCATCGCGGCGGTGCGCCGCCGGCGCCCGCGCGGCGCGACGTCGCGTCCCGGGGCCAGAAGCGGGCGAGCATTACGGTTCCGTGCCCGGGGGCGGAGTGCAGGTCGAAGGTGTCCGCGAGTCGGGCGACCATGCCCAGGCCGATGCCCAGGGTGCCGGCCGTCGAGCATCGCGGCGCCGACGTCCGCCATCCCCGGTCCGCTGTCCAGGGCCAGGACCTCGATCCCGGCGTGCTGCCCGGTGCGCACGATCCGCAGCACGATCGCCCCGTCGACGGCGTGCTTGACCAGGTTGGAGGCGGCCTCGGACATGGCCAGGGCGACCTCGCCGGCCCGGTGCTCGCCCATCCCGATCCGGGCCGCCAGCCGGGAGGCGGCCTCCCGCGCGCCGACGAGGTTGTCGCGGAACCACGCCACGTCCTCGCTCTCCAACGGCACGACGCTCACGGCGTGCGCCCGGCGGCGCGGGCGGGGACGGCGGGCCGCCCCGTGCCGATACGGCTGTGGTCCACGACGACTCCCGGGCTGAAAGGGCCTACCGGCGGGGATCCGCCGGTTCTGCCGGCGGCAGTCTGCCCCCGAACGCCCACGATGATCGCGTTCGGGCGAACCCGATCGACCGGGGGGCACCTCTCGGAAGAAGGTCACGGCCGGCGAGGGGCCGCGGAGGGGGCAGATTTTGTGCGCTTCGAATCATCAAAAATCTATGCTGGCTGGAGTAGACATCGGATGGTGGTGTGGTTATGGTTTCTGTCGTAGCCAAGAGAGACGGAAGGGCCTGGCAGAGACGAACTGCCGGCCGCAGTACGGCAGTACAGGTAGTCGCAGTGCGCAGGACGGTGTGCTTGTGGAGTCCCGGAGTCAGGGTTGTCGCAGGACGGCGACGGGACTGACGGCCGCACCGGGTGGCCCGCGATAGCCGGGGCCGCCGTGAGCAGTACCGCAGTTCGGTATTCGCAGTACCCGCAGTCGCAGTACCCGCAGTTGGAGTAGGTGAGCGGTACCTCGGTGAAGGCGTCGGCTGCGGACGCGCGCACCGGGAGGTTCGGCAGTGGGGTTCCACGCCAAGCGGATGCAGGATGGGCGATCGGGGCTGGCTGCCGAAGGTGGCGCAGTGAAAAGCCACCGAGCAGTACGTATCACCCGCAGTACGCAGTAACCGATAGAGCAGTACAGGCAGTACGCAGCACCCGCAGTACGTATCACCCGAAGTCGCAGTACCCGCAGTACGCAGTAGCAGTTGATGTCACAGAGGAAACGACGAAGGAGTGGAAGCGCCATCGGATCGCCCGGGTGGGAGTGTCGGCCCGGGTACCGCAGGACATCGATAGTGAGGTGGTCTCCGGTCACGCATCCGCGATCCCCGCACCCCCGACGGAAGTTCGGTCGGGCCTGCGGAAACAGAGGGCCGGCGCAGTGCCAGGGCCGGCAGATGGTGTAGCAGTTCCTTCGGGGCCCTGGTGCCAACGGCACCAGGGCCCCTCCACGTGCAACTCCACGACCGGACACGGACGGACAGAGAGGTGCGATGACGGCAGACGACCCGCACAGCCGTCTCGACGACGACCACCACCCCGCCTACACCACCGGCCTCGCCGCCGAACTCCTCGGCACCACCCCCGGCTTCCTGCGCGCGATCGAGCAGACCGGCCTCATCACCCTGCGGCGCTCCGCCGGCGGACACCGCCGCTACTCCCGCCACCAGCTGCGCATCGCGGCCCGCGCCCGGGAACTCGCCGACCGAGGGGCCTCCATCGAGGCCGCCTGCCGCATCGTCACCCTCGAGAACCGACTCGAACAAGCCCGGCGCCTCAACGCCGCACACCGCCCCACCCTCGAAGCGGCGAACCCCACGGCCGCCGCCTGAAGACGACCGGGACCCGTACCCCCATCGGCCGCACGGACGCCGCCCGCACACCCCGCCCGAAACGCCCGGCGTTCCGGGCGACTTCACCCCCGGCGGCAACGGAACCGAGAATCCGGGCGCGAGCACACCCCTCGACGACCAAAGTGATCCTCTTCCCGCCGTCGGACTCAACGACCTCACGCCCGGCCTGCCGCGCCCGGACCCGGAGTCGACGGGGCCGTTCGATCGACGGATCGAGACCATCACCATCGGATCCGGCGGGGCGAGGCGGCATGGACTCGTCCGCGGGCCACCGGTGATCCCCCCACCGATGGCCCGCGCGACGAACCGGAACGGCTCCGACCGCACACGCGGTCGGAGCCGTTCCCCTCCCCGCCCGCGGGGCACAGCCCGCACACCACACCACACCGCGAGGCGAAAGTGTGGACCCCACGAAAAGGACACCCGCCCACGGTGCCGGCGCCCGAGGCCTGGGCGGGCGTGTTTCACCCGAACGAGGCGAACACGCCTCGGAAATCCGGCCCCGGCCGGCACGCCCCGCCTCGCACACCCGTGGGCTTGGGCCGAGGCCCGTCCGGCGTCCCCGGTGTCGACCGCTCCGGCCGGGTGGGTCCTCGTGCGCGGACGCCCGCGATCGGGCGGTGCGGTGGGGGCCGGCGGGCGGTGGTCGGTTGGCGCCGGTGTCGGGCCCGGCCGGTTTGCGTCGGGGGCGTGGCCGGGAGGTCGCTGGCCGCGGGGGCGGCGAACGGTCAGTGTGGGAGACGTGGTCGGCGCGTGTGGGCGGGTTCGGGCCGAGGCCGGTCCGGTGTCCGCCGGTGGGGTGCGTCGGCTGTGTCGCGCCGTCGCGGGTGTCCCGGGTCGACGGCCCGGACCGGGACGGCGCCGAACAGGGGGGTACCCATGAACACCTTGATCCCATCCGTCCCGCGCGATTCGCACGCCCCGCCGCCCCGGCGGTGGGGCCGATTGCGGATCCTGGCCGCCGCATTCCTACTGGCCGCCGCCGGCGTCGTGGCCACGGTGACGCCCGCGCACGCCGACGCGTACGTGACGATCACCGACTCGGCCGACCCCGTCCCGGTCGGCACCCCCTACACCTACACCGTCGCCTACACGGGCCTGCGCAACGTCACCGACGCCTCGATCACCCTGACCGGTGCGACCGCGACCGTCACCGCCGTCACCTCCTCGAACCCCGACCTGGACTGCGTGGCCACGACCGGCACCACGGTGGCGTGCGACGGCCAGACCGGCGGAATCAACAACGGCACCGTCACCGTGACCGTGCTGCCCACCGCGGCCGGCACCGTCACCGCGAACGCGTTCTTCAACGACTGCTGCGTCATCGGCACCGACTCCGAGAACACCACCGTCACCGCCGCGAACGCGGACCTGGGCGTGTCGGTGGCCGCGCTGCCCCACCTGGGCATCCTCGTCCCGTACCTCTCCTACACCGTCACCGCCCACAACAACGGCCCCGGCGACGTCACCGCTGCCACCCTGACCGCGACCCTGCCCGCCGGGAAGACCGCCACCAACCTCTCCACCGGCTGCACCTCCATCCCCGGCACCGTCACCTGCACCTACGGCGCCATCACGAACGGGGCGAGCGCGACCTCCACGTTCCGCCTGCCGATCGGGATCCTGTCCCTCGGCCACGTCACCGTCGCCGCCACCCGCACCGCCTCCACCCCCACCGACAACAACGCGGCCAACGACAGCGCCACCGCCACCTGCACCGTCGTCTCGATCGTCCTCGCCACCTGCCCCTGACCGGACCCACACCCGGTGGCGCGGCGGACCACCGCGCCACCGGACACACCTCCCGAGGCCGCCCGCGCGTGACCCCGGACGTGCCGTGCGCGGGATCCGTACCGGCCCGTGTGGTTCGAGGGACCGGCCGCCCCGTCGCGCCGGGAAACGACAGGACGGGCCCGGGTGTCCGGGCCGTAGGGGGCGGATGCGCACCCCGACGGGCGCGCGGCCCGGATATGGGGTTCATCGTGAGTAACCCCTTCCACCCACCGGCCGGCCCCACCGCCCACACTCACGTTCAGGGCATGCCGAGCACGTCCAGCGCTGCGATCGCTCGGCCGACGGCTTCGCCCGCCTGCTCCTGGTCGTGGAGTCGTCAGTGCTCTGCGGACGGCCTCTCTCGGGAGGGCGTCGAGGGCCCGGCCCGCCCTCGTCGGTGGCGTGGGGGTGGCCTGCTTCGACCGGGCAGGGGGCTCGGGCCGGGGTCGGTCAGGGGTCGGATGTCGGGATCGGCGGGGCTCGCAGGTCGGGGGCCGTGGTGAGGGCGCTCAGGGCGCGGTCGCGTCTGCGCAGTGGGGTCGAGTGCTGCTGACGCGGGAAGCGACGCAGCGCTTGGCGCATGCGCGTGCGGGCGTGCTCGACCTCGGAGGAGTCCAGGTGGGGGTACAGGTCGAGGAAGAGGTTCCAGTGGGAGCAGGCGGTTTCCAGGTGCCCCATGTCGGCGAGGGTCTCGGCGATGGTTGCCTCGGTGAGTGCGGTGGCTCGTCGGCTGGGCGGGGTGCGATGGCGTGCGGCCTGGAGCGACGTGAGGGCGTTGGCGGGGTCGCCGAGGGCTCGGAACGTTTGTCCGCTGCGGAAGTGCAGTGCTGCGGGGGTGTAGGTGGTGAACGCGCCGGGCGGGGCGGCCTGGGAGCGGTCGAGGTGGCGTTCGGCTGCGGCCAGGTCCGTTCGGGCGGGTCCTGCTCGTCCGGTGATGGCCGCGGTGTGTGCGCGTTGGGTGAGCAGGAACGCCATGACGGGGTGGTCGCAGGCGGCGCCGGCTCGGGTCACTGCCGCGTCGGCCAGTTCGAAGGCGTGGTCGTGGTGTCCCAGGCGCATGGCCTGGACGCTCATGGCGCGCAGGGTGATCGCGTGCATGCGGTCGTTGCGGGCTTCGTCGGCGAGGTCGAGGGAGGCCTCGAAGTACTTGCGGGCGAGTCCGGGGTGGCCGGAGTCGGCCGTCATGTCGGCGAGCAGGTGGGCCAGTTGTGCGACGTCGACGAGCAGTTGCCTTCGTAGGTCGTGCGAGGCGCAGGCGTCGGGCAGGTGGCCGGCGTCCTCGGCGAGGTAGAGGCCCAGCCAGGTTCGGGCCCGTCGGCCGCCGTGGCGGGCGGCGAGGTCGGCGAACGTCTGTGTCATCTCGCGTGTGGTGCAGGAATCGACGGCTGTGGTCCTGCGCCCGGAATCGAGCCGGACGAACGGCTTCGGGCGGGCCGCCGGTCCGGGGTGCTCCCGGGGCGGCCGGTGGGGATCCGTGGGGCTGAAGACGGTTCGGGCGGTCTCGGCGCGGCGGGCGGGGTCGACGTCGGCGCGACACAGGTCGGTCAGGCGCCCGGCCGCGCCCGGCCCGCGCGCCCGGTCCGCAATCGGCGGTGCGTGTGCGGGTGTGGGCACGAGGCCGGTCTCCTGTGGTGTGATCAGTCGGCCGCAGCGTCGGCTGAGGACGGAGGCGACCAGGGCGGGGACCGGGTGGCGTGGTCTGGATCCACCGAGCCAGTGCGCGACGGTCGAGCGGTTGTATGTCAGGGTCACGCCGTGCGCGGCGCCCGCCGTGTTGACCTGGTGGGCGAGGGTTGCTGCGCTCCAGTCGGCCTCGGTCAGCAGCGCGGCGAGACGTACGTTGGGCTCGCGGTTCGACATGCCCACCCCCGGGGACGCCGGTATCCGGTTTGACCGAAGTGTTCCACTGGCGTGTTGCGGGCGCAATGGTCGTCACCACCGCTTGGGCGATGCGGGACGGAAGGTTCGGCGACGTCTTTGCCGGCGCGGCGCGCGTGGGGCCGGTTGCCGACTTCGCGTCGCCGTTCCCGCCGGGCCGGTGCCCGGTTTTGGTGCCTGTCGCGCGTCGGACACCTGCGACAGCCCGGGGCCGGTCGAGTCGGCCCACCGCCTGCCGAAGAGGTATTCGCGGTTGCGGCGGAGCACCAGAACGTCACCGAAGGGCGTGGCGAAGTACACCCACCACATGCCGTAGGTCAGTCCGACGCCGGCGATCACGACGGCGATTGCGTTCCCGCTCCGGTGTGTTCCGTCGGCTCCGCCGAAAAACTCACCGGAGGAGGCGACGGTGCCGACGACGCCCTCGCCCAGAACGATGATCGTGAGCAACCCGTACCGTTCGGCCACATGGCGGGGATGCCACGGGGTCCCTCCCGCGCTGCCCTGGGTGAGCACCCTTTCCGAGCCAACCGGCAGCGCGAGCTCCAGCGTTCCGAGCACGACGAACGCGGCGAAGACGGCGAAGACGGCGGCCGGCACTCTCGGGTCACACGCCACCACCGCGGCACCATCGCGAGCCGCATCACGACGTAGCCCAGCACCATGACGCGCGGTTCGAGGTGTCCGCCCTCGTCGACCGAGTGAAACATCGCGGGCAGGCCGAGGGAGACCCGACCGTGTTCCTGTGGGTCGCGACCGTCATGGGAGTCAGTCGTCGCGGCCGTGCGCGCTTGCCGGCGTTGCCGGTGTCCTGGGGAGCGTTCACGGCGCCATCGTTTCCGAGTTCGTCATACAGGGTTGTCGACGACCACGTGGGTGGGTGATCGGGAGCCGGTGTCGGGCGGCGGTCGACGGGACCTGCGGCGAGGACGGAGCGGAGCCGTCGCAAGCCTCGACACCGTTCGTGGCCCGCATGGCCGGGTGCTTGCCCGAGGCGTCCGGTGCGGCGCGGCCATCATGGATCAAACCAATCGTATGGTTTCCCTATGGAGGATCCTCTGTCACTTGCCTGCCTCGCCGGGTGGGACTGGCGAACCGCCCCACCCCGACCGCCGGACGACGTGCCCGGGTCGGAGGCCGAGACCCCCAGTGCGCCTCGCACCCGCGCCGAGCGCCGGCCCGCGGCGTTGCCGGTCGAGGCCGCGCGGCATCGCCCGGGAGGGTAGCGGCCGTCGGACTCGACCCCGCCGCGATGGAACACCCCGGTCGAACCCCGGGGGACGCGGAGGCCGTCCGCTCCCGCTGCGGCCACCTCGGCCTCCGACCGCCTTCGTGTGTGACCGGCGTCGACCGGGCCCGGGCTCCCCACATTCGGGCGAGGCCGCCGCCTTCCGCGCACCGACCACCGCTATCGGCCCCGCCGATCCCAACGCTCGCCTCCCAGCCGCACGCTCTCGGAAACCGAGCCTCGCAAAGTCGCGCACGCGTCCGAGACGCGGTCGCCGCCGCGGACAACGGCCATGGCGGGAGACCCCCAACGCCTCGCCGACATGGTCCATCGCCGGTCGTGGAGGCGGGGGTTCCGACGAATCTCATGGTCGCCGGTGACGTTCCGGCGGGCGCCCTCGGGAGCTGCGATCGCCCCAGCTGCCCTCGGTTGCGTACCCAGCTACCGTGCCCCGCGTAACGCCCTGCGGCGGCAGCCGTGCCCGAAGGCCCCGCCGGCGTACGCGTATCGATGTCGAACACGGCGTCGCCCGGCCGCTCGAACGCACCCGGCGCGCCGGGTATGCCGGCGTGTTCCCGCGCGAGGTGTGGAGGACTTTCGCCGGCCGGCCGGGGATCCGCACGTCGACGTCGGGCCGCGGCCTTCTCGCGGGACGCAAAGCGTTGCCGCAACGCGCCAACGGGTCCGCGCCCGTTCGCCTTCACGGCACCTCCGGGGCCGGTGCGCGGGTGTGCGGGTTGCCCCGTGGCCGCCGGGGGGTCGGGTGGTCGGCAATCCGGCGGCGTTCTCGGCATCGCCGGGCAACCGCGGAAATCGGCACGGGTGCAACGCCGGCCTCGAAGGCACCCGCGCACCGCGCGCACGACCCGAAGGTGTGGCGCCGAGATGTGCGAGTGCCGATCGCGACGCGCCGGCCGCCCCCGCACCGGGTGTTGCGCCGTGTCCGCCCGGCGATCGGTTCGGGAGATCGCGAACTCACGTAATTCACAAGCGCGCAAGCGTTCAACGCGTTCACTCATCGCGCGGCCGGGCCGGGTTCCTTTCCGGGTGTACCGGACAGGCGCCCTGGTGCGCAGACCGGTCCCGGTCGGTCGTTGCAACCACCGCCCGGAGGA
This sequence comes from Embleya australiensis, assembly GCF_051903075.1. Classification (NCBI taxonomy): domain Bacteria; kingdom Bacillati; phylum Actinomycetota; class Actinomycetes; order Kitasatosporales; family Streptomycetaceae; genus Embleya; species Embleya australiensis. The sequence continues at coordinate 116,707 of NZ_CP182422.1, read as the reverse complement.
GCGGACGTGATGACCATGCAGGCCGACACCCCTGCGGAGAAGGTCATCACCTTCTGCGCACGGCGCCCGTCGAGGAGACACCGCAGCGGCGCCCACCGGCCGCGAGCGCGCCCTCCACTCGTCCGCGCCCGGCCAGCCACAAGCCCCAGGGAGGCGCAATGAGCAACATCCCCAGGTTGGTCGTCCTTCGCGACTGCCCCGCGGACCTGGAAGGGGTCCGCAAGGCCGCAGCCTGCGTTGCCGTCGACACCGAGCGGGTCATCGTCGCCCACGGCGGAAACAACGAACACTTCACCGCCACCGGGCGGTCCGAGTCCGTCGACGGCGTATCGGTACCGATCTACGCATGGTCGTACACCACAGCCATCGCCGAATGACTATTCCTCAAGGAGCACTGGTGAAGCAGCCCGATGAACAGCACCTGGCAGTGATCGGAGCCGGTTGTCGGCTGCCCGGGGGCGTCGACTCCCCGACTTCCTTCTGGCAACTCCTCGCCGACAAGCGGGACACCGTCCGGGAGGTCCCCGACGACCGGTGGACCCAGGAGGAGATCTCCGGGCTCCCGCCCGAGGTTGCCGCCCGCCTGAAGTGGGGCGCGTTCCTGGACGAGGACGTCTACGCCTACGACCCGGCGTTCTTCGGCATCAACGCCCACGAGGCCGACTGGGTCGACCCCCACCACCGGCTCCTCGCCGAGACGTTCTGGGTGGCGGCCGAGCACGCGGGAATCCCGCCCCGATCCCTGGCGGGCAAGCCGGTGGGAACGTACTTCGGCATCTACAACAAGGAATACCTCCTGCGCGCCCAACGCCCGCTCGAGGAGATCGACGCCTACGCGATGAACAGCAGCCTGCACTCCATGGCCGCCGGCCGCATAGCGTTCCTCCTCGACCTGCAGGGTCCCCAGATGACCGTGGAAGCCGGCTGCTCCTCCGGGCTCGTGGCCGTGCACTCCGCCTGCCAGGGACTCAAAAACGGGGACGCCGACATCGCGTTCGCCGGTGCCGGCGTACTCATCCTCGGCCCCGAGGAGTCCGTGCCCCCCGCCCGCTGGTCGTTCTTCTCACCCACCGGACACTGCAATTCCTTCGACGAGGCCGCCGACGGCTACGTACGCGGGGAAGGCTGTGTCGTCCTGGTCCTCAAGCGGTTGTCCGACGCCGTTCGCGACGGCGACCGCATCCTGGGCGTGATCCGCAGTTCCGCGGTCAACCAGAACGGCGGCCGTTCCACCCGCCTGACCGCCCCCTCCAGCGACGCGCAGATCGACGTGTGCCGCCAGGCCCTGCGCGCCGCGGACGTCAGCCCCGCCGACATCGGCCTGGTGGAGGCGCACGGAACCGGCACCGAGGTGGGCGACCCGCTGGAATTCCGCGCCCTCGCCCGGACCTACGGCGCCGGCACCGGGAACTGCGCTCTGGGATCGGTCAAGACGAACATCGGGCACACCGAACCGGTGGCCGGTCTCGCCGGACTCCTCAAGGCGCTCCTCGCCGTCAACCGGGGGCAGATCCCGCCGAACCTCCGTTTCCACCAATGGAATTCCGAGATCGACCCTGCGGGCACCCGGTTCTTCGTCCCCACCGAAGTCACACCCTGGCCCAGGACACACACCTCCCGCCTCGCGGCGGTCTCCTCCCTCAGCGTCACCGGGGCCAACGTCCACCTGATCGTCGAGCAGCCCCCGCCGGCCCCGAGCCGCCCCCGCCACGCCACGCCCGGATCCGACCCCGCGCGGCGCGAGAGCACCGACCCCGAGCCGATGGCGTTCGTGCTCTCGGCGGCCACCCGTCCCGCGGTCGACATCGCGGCCCGCCGCCTCGCCGAATGGCTCACCGGCGACGGCGCCGACGTGCCCCTGGCGGACGTGGCCCACACCCTCGCCCTGCGACGCTCCCATCTGCGTGAGCGCACGGCCGTCGTCGCCCGCACCCGAGGGGAACTCGTCGATCGGCTCACCGCTGCCGCCGACGGGTCCGTCGACACCGCGACGGCGACGGGCACCGCCGCCTCCGACACCGACACCGACACGGTGTTCCTGTTCTCCGGACACGGCTCCCAGTGGGCCGGCATGTGCCGCGAACTGCTGGACCACGACCGGACGTTCACCCGGGTCATCGACCGGCTCGAGCCGCTGGTCGCGGCCGAGTCCGGGTTCTCCCTGCGCGAGATCCTGGCCGGCACCGAACTCGTCGAGGGCATGGACCGGGTGCAGCCCACCCTCTTCGCCATCCAGGTCGCGCTGTGCGCGATGTGGGCGGACCACGGCGTACGGCCGGCCGCGGTGATCGGGCACTCCATGGGAGAGGTGGCCGCGGCGGTGGTCGCCGGCGCGCTGTCCCCGGAAGAGGGAACCCGCGTCATCTGCCACCGATCCCGGCTGAACCTGCGCGCCGCCGGCATCGGCCGCATGGCCTCCGTCGAACTGCCCCGCGCCGACGTCGAAGCCGAGATCGCCCGAAACCACGTCGAGGGAGTGAGCGTCGCCGTCGTCGCCTCCCCGCAGACGACCGTGATCGGGGGAGACGCAGCCGCCGTCGAATCACTGGTCCACGCCTGGGAGAAGGACGGCGTCGCGGCGACGTTCGTCAACGTCGACATCGCCGCGCACACCGCCCACATGGACCCGATCCTGGACGAGTTGCGGGCCGGCCTCACCGCGCTCGCACCGCAGTCGCCGACGGCCCGTTTCTACACCACCGTCCACGACGACGCGCGCGGCGAGGTACCGCTCGACGCGGACTACTGGACCGCCAACCAGCGCCGTCCCGTTCTCCTGGCGTCCGCGGTCCGGGCCGCCGTCGAGGACGGTTACCGGCGCTTCCTGGAGATCAGTCCGCACCCTGTCCTGACCCACGCGGTGCACGCCACCGTCGATTCCCTGGGCCAGGATCCCGCCGAGGTATTCGCCTCCCTCCACCGCGACACCCACGACCCCACCGACTTCCTCGTCCAGGTCGCCTCCATGCACTGCGCGGGCCACACGGTCGACTGGCACACCCGCTACGGAACGGGCGAACTCGCCGACGTGCCCGGGATGAGCTGGGAACGCACCCGGCACGTCATCGACCCCTCGCCCCTGCGCGACGCGACGACACCGGCCGCCACCGGAGGCCACCCCCTGACCGGCCCCCACCTGACCGACCCGGACGACACCCGGCGCCACCTGTGGCAGAAGACCCTCACCCGCACCACCCTGCCGTGGCTGGACGAACACCGCGTCAACGACGTCCCGGTCCTGCCCGGCGCCGCCTACACCGAGATGGCCATCGCCTGCGCCGGCGACGTGTTCGCCGCCGACCCGCACACCGTCGAAGTCCGCGACCTGGACCTTCATCGCATGCTGCCCCTGGGCGAGGAACGCGAGGTGACCGCGGTCGCGACCACCCTCGGGCCCGCGACGGCCGCGTGGGAAGTGACCGCCCCCGACCCCGACGGCACCCCCAAGCCGTACGCGAACGCGGAACTGCACCACATCACCGACGCCCCGCCGCCGGAGGCGGTCGACATCCCCGCGCTCCTGGCCGCGCCCGCCACCGACATCGAACCGGCCGAGCTGTACCGACGCATGAGGGAAGACCGCGGCATCACCCACGGACCGGCGTTCTGCGGCATCGAACGCCTGCGCCTGCTCCACGACCGGCCCACCCCCACCGCCCTGGCGGACGTGACGCTGCCCCCGACCGGCCACGCCGGCACGCGCTCCCTCCACCTCCACCCGATCCTCCTGGACATCTGTCTCCAGGCCGTGGGCAGCACCTGGCTGGCCTCCCGTGTCGTTCCACCCGGCGGGCTGGTCCCGCGCCGCCTGGGACGGGTCAGGGTCCTGGGCGACACCACCGCCGCGGCCCACTGCCACGTCGAACTCACCGACAGCGGCGACCACTCCTGCACGGCCCGGTGCGTCCTGACCGACACCACCGGAACCGTCCTCGCCGAAGCCGACTCCATCCGATGCGTCACCGTGCCCCTGCAAAGCGCCGAAGACGTCTTCGACCACCGCACCCTCGACGTGACCTGGCAGGAAGCCCCCCTTCCAGCCGACACGTCCGCCACATCCGACACGTCCGCCACGGGAGGCTGGCACCTGTGCCACGAGGCCGACCGCGCAGTCGAGGCACGCGAGGTGAAGTCCGCCCTCCAGGCGCACGGAGCCCAGGCGGTCCTGCACCCCATGACCGCCGACACCATCGCCGATCTGCACGACCCCGCACACGCCGTCGTGTACCTGCCCTCCCTCGACGACATCCCCGGCCCCGCGGTCCGTGCCCGCACCAACGTGCGGCACCTGATCCGCCTGGCCCAGGCCCTCATCGGCCGCGACGACGACCAGCCGAAGCCGCGACTGTGGGTCCTCACCCGCAACACGCAACACGTCCTGCCCGACGACACCCCCAACCTCGCCGGAGCCGGCCTGCGCGGCGCGCTGCGCGTCATGGCCCTGGAACACTCCGCCCTGCACCCCACCCACCTCGACGTCGACCAGGCGACCACCCCCCAGGAACTCGCGCGAGAACTCCTCGCCTGCCCCGAAACCGACGACGACATCGCCTACCGCGACCACACCCGCCACCTCGCCCACCTCACGCACAACCCCCTCGGGACCGATGACCGCATCCGGCGCCGCGTCGACTGGGCCCGCGACGGCGCGAGTCTGCTGCGCGGACGGACCAAGACCCTCGACGGCCTGCACCTGGAAGCACTCGCCCCCCAGCCGCCCGGCCCCGGAGAAATCCAGGTCCAACTGCATTCCACCAGCCTGAACTTCGTCAACGTCCTCAAGGCCGTCGGCACCTTCGACCAACTGCACGCCGACGCCGACATAGCCCAACCGGCGGTCTTCGACGGAGCCGGCACCGTCACCGCCGTCGGCCCCGACGTCCGAAACCCCGCCGTCGGAGACCTGGTCGCCGTGCCCGTGTGCTGGTCCAACGACGACGGCACACTGATGTGTTCGCGCGCCACCGTGCGCGCCGACTGGGCGATTCCCCTGGCCCGACAGCAGGACCTCGACCACGCCGCCGGCCTCCCGATCGCCTACCTCACGTCCTGGTACGGGTTACGTCACCTCGGGCACCTCGGCGAAGGCGACCGGGTGTTGATCCACTCCGCGACCGGCGGCGTCGGACTCGCCGCGCTCAACGTCGCCCGCCACCTGGGGGCGGAAGTCCTGGCCACCGCCGGAACGGAAACCAAACGCGAATACCTGCGCGGTCTCGGCGTCCACCACGTGATGGACTCCCGCAGCCTCGACTTCGCGGAGCAGGTCCGCCACGCCACCGCCGGACAAGGCGTCGACGTCGTCCTCAACTCCCTCACCGGCCCCGCCCAGGCCGCGGGCCTGGACCTCCTCGCCCGCGAAGGCAGGTTCATCGAGATCGGCAAGCGCGACATCTACGAGAACACCCGCCTGGGACTGCTCCCGTTCCGCCGCAACATCACCTTCAGCAGCGTCGACATCGCGCTGCTCATGCAAACGGCCCCCGACCTCATCGGCACCCTCACCCAAGAGATCGCCCACGAGTACACCACCGGAGCCCTCCCGCCCCTGCCGATGGAACTCGCCCCCGTATCCCAGGCCTCGGCCGTCTTCCAGACCATGGCCTCCGCCCGCCACATCGGCAACCTCGGCCTCACCTGGCCCACCGACGGAAGCACCGACCTGCCCGTCACCCCCCGGGACGTCCGACCCGTCCAGCCCCGAAGCTGCTACCTGATCACCGGCGGCCTGGGCGGCCTGGGCCTGGACGTGGCGAACTGGCTGGCAGGACAAGGAGCACAAGCCATCGTCCTGGGCGGCCGCTCCGAACCCAACGAACGCGCCACACAGGTCATCGAGAAACTCACCACCCAGGGCGTCCACGTCATCGTCGTCCTCGGCGACATCGCCGACCCGCAGACCGCCACCCGCTTCGTCACCGCCGCCGAGTCCACCGGCCTCCCGCTGCGCGGCATCGTCCACGGCGCCGCCGTTGTCGAGGACGCCATCCTCGACAACGTCGACACCCCCCAACTCGAACGGGTCTGGAACTCCAAGGCCCTGGGAGCCTGGCACCTCCACGAGGCGACCAGGACCACACCCCCGGACTGGTGGATCTCCTTCACCTCCGTCGCCGCCGTCATCGGCCAACCCGGACAGACCTGCTACGCCGCGGCGAACTCGTGGCTGGACGAGTTCACCTCGTGGCGGCGCGCCCACGACCTGCCCGCCACCAGCATCGTCTGGGGACCCTGGGGCGAACACGGACGCGCCGTCCACCTCGAATCCCTCGGCTACACCCTGATCACCCCCGCCGAGGGAATCGACGCGATGGAGAAGATCCTCACCCGCTCCTCCCGCGCCCGCGTCATCCACGCACCCCCCGACCTCGAACTGCGCCTGGGCCTGCACCCGGACGCGGCCCACCTCGCCTACTACGCGGCGATGCCCGCCACCGACGACGCCACCGAGGACACCGGCACGTTCCTCACCGAATGGGCCGCCTGCGCCGACCCCGCCGGACGCGCACGACTACTCCACGAGCGGATCGCCGACCACACCGCGGCCGTCCTGCGCTGCCCTCCGGACACCGTCGACGCCAACACCCCGTTCGTCGAGCTGGGACTGGACTCGCTCCTGGCGATCCAGCTCCGCAACCACATCGCCCACGAGTTCCACGTCGAACTGCCCACCTCGATCCTGTGGACGCACCCCACGCCCGCCGCCCTCGCGGAACTCCTCACCGACCGCCTGCCCCCGATCGAAAGCGGGAACTGAACGATGGACTCCGCCCACGTCGTGATCGTCGGCGCCGGCCCGTGCGGCCTGGCCACCGCGGCCCAACTCCTGCGCCGCGGGATCCGGGTGAGGCTGTTCGAAGCATCGTCCGTGCCCTCCCAGGGTTCCAAGGCCATCATGCTCTGGCCTCCCGCCCAAGCGGTCCTGGACGACTTGGAGGTACTGGACGCGGCGCGCGCCCTCGCCCACCGACCCGACCGCCTCGACTACTTCGGCGACCACGGACGCCTCGCGCGCATCCCACTGACCCCCGAGCAGTCCCCTCTCGTCCTGCCCCAAGCCCGCACGGACGCCCTCCTCGAACAAGCCGTGGGCAAAGCGGGAGGCACCGTGGAACGGGGACGACGGCTGATCGCCCTGACCCAGGCGCACGACACGATCGAAGTCGTCGTACGCGACGACGCGGGCCGAGAGGAACACCTGCGCACGCAGTGGCTCGTCGGCGCCGACGGAGTACACAGCACGGTGCGCGAACTGCTCGGCATCACCTTCCCCGGCAACGCCCTACCCATCCGGTTCGCGTTGGCCGAAGGCCGACTCACCGGCGAGTCCGTGCCCACCGCGCCGTCCTACTACTTCACCTCGCGAGGGGGCCTGGTCATCGTTCCGCTTCCGGGCGGCTGCGTCAGGGTCTCCGGAAGCACCCACGAGGGCCAGGAGGCCACCGAACACCTCATCCAGGAAATGCTGGACACCCGCGGCCCCGAAGGCCTGCGGATGGACCGCTTCCAGGGGTTCACCACCTTCAGCTCTGCCGAGCGCGTCGTCGAGCGCATGCGGATCGGGCGCGTCCTGCTCGTGGGGGACGCGGCCCACACCCACTCGGCGGTCGGCGGGCAAGGCCTGAACCTGGGACTGCAGGACGTCCGCAACCTGGCCTGGAAGCTCGCCGGCGTCATCAGCGGCAGGCTCGACGACGCGATCCTGGACACCTACGGCCCCGAGCGCATCGCCGCGGCGCGACAGGTCATCAAGACCACCGGCGTCCTGACCCGCGTCGCTCTCGCTCCGCCGCCCTGGAGCGGCCTGCGCAACGTCGTGCTCAACATCGCGCACAGGAGCCGCCGAGCCCTCGGCTGGTATGCCGCCAGGGTGGCGGGGCAGCGCATCCGCTTTCCCGCGACCCCTGTGGGCTGCCCGTCGGCATCCCGAGGCGCGGGACTGCCGGCACCCCACTGGGCGACACGGCCCGCCGGCAGTATGTCCGACCGGCTCCTGCTGGCCACCTCCGGTCCCACCGACAGCCCCCTGCACCGGGCCGCCGACGCCGTGGCCCGGCGCCACGCCCCCCTCGTCGGCCGCCACCACGTTCCCCGTCGACGCCGCGAGTTCCTCCTGGTCCGCCCCGACGGATACGTCGCGGCACGCGGAACCGCGAAGGACCTCCGCCGCGCCGAACGGCTTCTCGCCGCCATCAACCCCGCCGTAAAGAATTGAGAGGACCGGCATGTCGCATCAGCATGCATTCGACGAACACGCGGACACCTACCGCAAGTGGGCCGCCTCGATCGCCGACGGCGACGTGGAGATGTACGTCTCCTGCTTCGCCCCGGACGCCGTGGTGGAAGACGTCGCCATGGGCATGGTCACCCGTGGAGCACACGACATCCGTGAAGCGGCCATCCGCTGGTTCCAGGCGGTAGGCGACCAGAAGATCACCCTCCTCGCGCAGTTGGAAGGCGACGGACACTCCGCCGTCATGTGGGAGCTGTCCGCGGTGGTCCACGGCGTCTTCGCCGAACTCAGCCCGAACTCGCGGCCGGGCAGCCGCTTCACCAAGCAGGGCATGAGCGCCTTCCGCTTCGACGACCAGGCCCGCTTCGTCTGGGAAAGGTCCCACTGGGACCGGGCCGGCGTTCTCCGCCAGATCGAGGCGCCCCGTGACCAGTGAGACTCCCGCATCCCGCACCGCGGAATCCGTCGGCTTCATCGGCCTCGGCGTCCTGGGCACCGCCATCGCGCGGCGACTGGCCGCCTTCGGGCGCCTGGACACCGTATGGAACAGGACACCGGGACGGTCGAGCGGCCTGACCGCCGAGGGAGCACGCGAAGCAGCCAATCCCGCGGCCCTCATGGGCGAGACCACCGTGACGATCCTCTGCGTCAGCGACGCAAACGCCGTTCGAGAATTGGCCTTCGGCCCCGGCGGACTCGCGGAAGGCGCCGGTCCGGACAAGATCGTGGTCGACCACTCCAGCATCTCCCCGGACAGCACCCGGGACATCGCCGCCCGCCTGGCCGGCGAGACCGGCGCGCACTGGATCGACGCGCCGGTCTCGGGAGGCCCCCAGGGGGCCGCAGCCGGAACCCTCACCGTCCTGGCCGGCGGCAGCCGGGACGACTTCGAGCGCGTGGAACCCCTCCTCGCCCCGTACGCGGGCCGACGCACCCTCGTCGGTCCCACCGGGGCCGGACAGGCGGCGAAACTGTGCAACCAAGTCATCGTGGCAGCCACCTCCTGGGGCCTGGCAGAGGCCACCCTCCTGGCCACGGCCGCGGGTATCGACCCGGCCCGCCTGCCCGAGTACCTCGAAGGCGGCTTCGCCGATTCCCCGCTCCTGCGCGTCCTGCAACCGCTCCTGACGCCGGGCAACACGGCCTCCTTCGGTTCACGCGACCACCTGCTCAAGGACCTCGACACCGCCTTGCAACTGGCACGCGGCGCCAACTGCCCCATGCCCGTCACCGCGCATGCGGCCGAACTCCTGCGCACCGCGCGCCGGTGGTCCCCCCCTCTGCACAACGGCGGAATCTTCGACTTCCTCAACGGGCCGCCACCCGACGGAGGCCGTCCCGACGACTGAGCGCGGCGACGCCCCTCACGGCAAAGGACCGACTCCGCCCGCCGGCGAGGACCGTCACCGAATCGCACAACCACAGACCCGACACCCGAACCGAACAGACCGACGGAGCCCCTGTGATGGACGATCCCCGCACACCCGGCGCAGACAAGCCCGCGACCGTGGACCTTCGCCCTCATACCGACGCGCTCATCCACGCCCCCCACACCGTCTACGCCCCGCTCCTGGAGCAGGGACCCGTCCACTGGGCCATCCAGCCCGACGGCACCCGGACCTGGCTCGTCCTCGGCTACCCCGAGGCCAAGGCGGCACTGGCGCACCCCGCCCTGTCGAGCAACCCCGTCCACGCCACACCGCAATGGCGTGCCCACTACCTCGGAGACCCCGACACCACCGAATTTCCCCACGGCCGCAACATGCTCAACTCCGACCCGCCCGAGCACACCCGGCTCCGCAAACCCACCACCCAGGCATTCACCCCTCGCCGCATCGAAACCCTGCGCCCGACGGTCGAAGAACACACCGCCCGCCTCCTCCGCGCCCTTCCCCCGCGGGACCCGTTCGACCTGATCGACGACTTCGCGGCCCCCCTCACGCTCGTCATGATCTGCGACGTTCTCGGGGTCCCCGAACTCGACCACGGACGCATCCGCGAATGGGCAGACCGCGTCAGCTTCCCCGCCGTCCCCGAGGACGCCATCCGCGCCCGGCAGGATCTGATCCCCTACTTCGACCGACTGATCGGCAACAAGCGCGCATGCCCTGGCGGCGGACTCTTCGACGCCCTCCTGCGTACGGCGGACGGCGACCTGCTCTCCCACGACGAACTCCGCGCGACCGCGTTCCTGTTACTCCTCGCCGGACACGAGACCACCATCAGCCTCCTCTCCAACGCCGTCCTCAATCTCCTCACGCACCCCGACCAACTCGCCCTCCTGCGAGGGAATCCGGACCTCGTCGACCAGGCCATCGACGAAACCCTGCGGTTGACGCCGCCGGCACCCAGCCCCTTTCCCCGATTCGCCCGCGAAGACCTCACCCTCGGCCACACGAGCATCCCCGGGGACGGCAGCCAGGTGCAGATCGTCATCGCCGGCGCCCACCGTGACCCCCGTCAATTCCCCAACCCCGACGCCTTCGACATCGGCCGCCCCACCGACTACCTCCTTGCGTTCGGACACGGCATCCACAGCTGCCCCGGTCGGTCCCTGGCCCATCTGGAGGCAACGATCGCCATCCCCGCCCTCCTGGAACACTTCCCGAACCTGGAGTTGGCCGCCGCTCCCGACGCCCTCGACTGGCGCACCGGCCCTCTGCTCCGGGCCCTGACACACCTGCCGTGCACGGCAGGCGCGAGCGGTGTACGCCCCACCGCGGCAGCCGCTCGCAACCGCTGACAGATCCGCACGACTCGCCGGCCGCGACGACGAAGGAAAGCCCCGGGCCCCGGGCCCCGGAACTCCGGGCCCGCCGTGCCCGGTGCCGTGCCCGTCCCCGCGCTTCGCCGCCGGATCCGACCCGGGCGAAGGTGCGATCCGTCACCACATCCCCGGGAAAGGAAAGGAACTCCGACATGGAGCAGCGATTTACTTCCAAGGCTCACCGGATTTGTCTGTGGATGGGCCCGGTGATGATCGCCGCCTATCTCGTCGGTTTCGTCCCGCTGGCGGACTTCTTTCCACCGCCCGATCCCACGTGGACATCGGAGCGTCTGAGTGCGTGGATCGTCGAACATCGACTCGGAGTGCAACTCGCGTGCGTGCTCATGATTTTCGGCGCCACATTGATCGCACCGTGGGGGGCCGCGCTGGCGATATGGACCCGGAAGACCGAGAGCCGGTTCCCCGTGCTCCACGCCACCCAACTCATCTCGCTCGGTTGTGGCGTGTGCGTCCTCATGCTCGTCAACGTCTTCTGGGCGGCCGCCGCCTACCGCGCGGACGAGACATCCCCCCAGGTCACCCAAGCACTGTGGGACATGGGATGGTTCCTGTTCCTGTTCGCCGTCCCGCCGTTCATCGTCTCCTTCGTCTCCCTGGCGCTGGGCATTCTCTGGAACCCCCCGGAACACCAGCTCTATCCGCGCTGGGCCGCCTACATGACCCTCGCGCTGTGCCTGAACTGGAGTACCGACGTGACCGTCATCTTCTTCAAGAGCGGCCAGTGGACGTATACGGGGTTCGCCGGACTGTGGCTCATCTTCGGCACCTTCTCCGGGTGGGTGTTCGTGATGACGTATCTCGGCTTCAGGGCCGTTTCCCGCCAGGAGCGGACGTGCCGACAGGAAGACGCCGAAAGCGCCTACCACGCCCCAGGGGCCACGGTTTCCTGAGCGCGACCGACGCCCACATCGGCACCAGCGCCGGAGTCACACCGCGCGGGCCGCAAGCGAGGAAGGCAAGGAGTCAATGCGCTACGCACCGAAGAGCAAGTGCGCCACTGCGGAGGACATCGAGGAACTCCGCGTTCCGCGTCGGCAATCCGACACCGACCACCCAACCCCGCGGATCCCCGGCGAGTCGGGCATCTGGGTGTTCGTCTTCACGGACCTCCTGATGTTCGGCGTCTACTTCGGGCTGGTGGTCTACGAACGGGGGAACCACCGGCGGGCATTCTCGGACGGCCGCGCGCAGATGCTCACAGGGCTCGGCCTCGCCAACACCTTCCTTCTGCTCACGGCGTCCCTCTTCATAGCCCTGACAATCCCCGCCGTGCGGGAGTCGGCAGGAAGAAGGGCACGCGGCCTCCTGCTGAGCGCGGGAAGCTGCGGAGCGATCTTCATAGTGAACAAAGGAATCGAGTGGGGCACCGAAGCCGCCGACGGCCATACCCCACAAACCAGCATCTTCTTCCAGATGTACTACATCCTCACAGGAATCCATCTCCTCCACGTGGTCATCGCGATGGTCGTGATCGTCCTCCTGTGGCGTCGGGCCGGACTCATTCATGGCAAACCGGGTGTTCGGCAGCTTCGTTTCTTCGAGAACGGGGCCACGTTCTGGCATCTGACCGACGCGCTCTGGATTGTCCTGTTCACCCTCTTCTACCTGGTCCGGTGAGAAATGAGTACGGTCGACACCAACACCGCACACACGCGGAGCCACCGGGCAGTGGTCGTGGCCTGGGTAATCCTGGTAGCGCTCACCACACTGTCATGGAAGCTGGCCGGTGCGGGCCATGCGGGCTTGAGCGCCGAAGCAGGCGCCGTCGCCCTACTCGTCCTCGCCTTCAGCAAGGTCCTGATCGTGGGCTACGTCTTCATGGACCTCCGCTGGGCGCCGCGCACCCTGCACATCGCCTTCTCCGGCTGGTGCGCAGCGATCTGCACAGTGCTCGTCGTTCTCCACGGACTGTGAGACGGACAGCGGGTCCGACACGTAAAGAAGCTGCCGGCGAGCAGGTCGGGCTGATGTGATGGATCCGCAACGGATGGACACTCCGAGGGCGTTGGCTTGCTCGACGATCCGGTGCATGGCTCGTTCGGGGTCGCCCTTGGTGAAGGGGTCGGTGCCGAGTTCTCGATCGGCGGCGGCCGTCCGGTGTCGCCGGGATGCCACCCGTCCGCGTGGTGGTCCGCTCACGCTCGTGGTGCCGGGTGGGGACGGCGGGGATGAGATCGGCGAAGGGCTCGGCGGTGGCGAGCAGGTCGGCCAGGGCAAGGAGGTTGGGGCTGCCGGGGTGGGCGGCGAGGGCGTTGGCGATGGCCTCGCGTAGTCCCTCCTGGCGGGTGGTGGGTATGAGTGGCATCCTCCGGGTCGGGCGGCCGTCCGAGCCTCGTACCGGCTTCCGAGCCTGTCAACGGCCAGTCTTGTCCGGGCCTTCGGCGATTTCCGTGAAGGCGATCATGGTGTGGTAATGGTCCTGGGTGCTCGGGGGTCAAGCTGCTGAACCAAACCAAGGCGTACGCCCGACAACGTCGGGCGGTTCGACCGGCCCTCTGCCGGCCGCTCGACGCATCCTACGCATCAACTCCCGTACCGGAAGCGCGACTTCCATCTTTCAGCCACCCCGTCAGACCGGCTTGGCAGCGCCCGGACGCATGATCAGGCCCGGGTGCATCGACATTCTGCAAGTTGACGCGATGTCGCCGACTCCCGAGGCGGACCGTGACGTCGACGTCGTGTCCGGCGTGGTGAGGGGACTTGCCGGTCCGCCCGGGAAGCGATCGCGCAGGTGGCCCGAGCGTTCGGGCGGGGCCCGACGCGCGTCGGTCGAACGCGCGACGTGCGCGCGATCTGCGGATCCCGCCACCGCGAGCGAGAGGGCCGACTACTCGTCGGGGACGGCTTCCTCGTAGCGGGGGGCCACACAGGTCCGGCTCGTGCGCTCCCGTGGTGTCCCGGCATCGTCGCGCGGGCGTGGCCCGGCTGCCGAACGCGGCGGCCGGGCCACGACGTCACGGGCCGATCAGGGGTGCGGCCGTGTGGCCGTGCGCATCGGGCGGATACCGGTGTTCACACACAGGGGCGGTCGCGAAGGCTGTCGGTGTGGATCCGGTACACGTGTTCGCCGATGACGTGGGAGTGCTCGCGTACTGCGTCGCGAGCGGCCGGGTGCCATCGGGTGGTGTCGGTCCACACGAGTCGTTGCGGCCGCGGACGACGGGCGCCCCCGGGCCGTGCGAATGGTGAGCCCGTAATGGTGCCCGATCTCGATGATCTGCGGGTTGCGGACCGGTATTCGCGCGATATGGTCGCTCGTTACGGTCCGCTCGTTGTCGGTGAGCGCACAGGTCGGGGCACCGCCGATCCGCCGCAGGGTCGCGTCCAGACAACTCGCAATGGTCGGCAACGTCTTGTCGAGGACCGGGATGACGACACGGAATCTCGACCAGGCGAGCCACGCGCACCAGAGCCACGTCCTGCGGCCCGCGATTCTCGGTCCGTCGCCCCAGTCCCATTGGATCCACAGGCCCGGCTCGGGAATCCATAGTCTGAAAACCCTCCGGTGACCCGCCTGATACGACGCTTTCGCCGCGGCGACCGCCCGCCCGCGTTGGGCACTCGCGCAGCAGCCCGGGAACCGTCACCCGCCCCGGGGTCACATCGTGTGCACCTCGATCGAGAAGCCTCGGGCGAGGACGCCGTTGAGGTGCTCCGCATGGGCGCCGAGCCACTGTTCGGCGGGACCCCTGGGAGAACTGATCCCGAGGAGCACGTAGTCCTCGGAGTCGGAGGTGTTCCGGCCGCAGACACAGCACAGCAGGCGCTCGGACATGGTCTGGACGGGGCTCGCGTTGTCGGGCACGAGCGGCAGATTAACGAGCGTGGGCCGTTCGGCGTTGGGATTTATCGTCCCTCGCCGGAAGGACACAAGCCGAGTCGAACCCCAGGATCGCAGTCGGTGACAACCACTCCGCCCGGTTGCGACCTCGGGTCGGGGTGAGGCGGTCCGGCCCGGTGCGCCGCGTCGCCGTCGATCGCTGCTCCGCCGTGTCGGGGAGGTCCGCGCGAAATACGCGTGCCTCCGGCGCGGCGATGGACGCCAAGATGCTGTACGGGGACGCCCGTCCCTCCGTGACCCGGCCCACCGTCGCCTTGCCGCGCGATGTCGGCTCGACCCGGCAGGCTCGGCCACTCGCCGCCCGGCTCACCCGTGCCCGGGCCGAGGAACCGCCGGGAGGATGAGCGCATGAGTGTCGGTCACCAGTCGTACGCGTGGATAAACGAACCCGGACTACCCGTCTATTACCGCATCACCTTGGTTCGGAGTCTGGAGCCGGACGAGGTCCTGCGTCGCTTCGGCGCCGATCCCCGCACCGTGAGGTCGATGACGCTCGAGGAGCGTTCGTTGCACCCGCAATCGTGGCTGTTGGTCTGCGTGCACGACCTCGGCGGCTGGACCCTGGCGCTCGAGGACGACTGTCACGAGGGCCCGGGGGCGGACGCGGTGGCCGCGCTGTCGGTGGGGACCGAACTGGTTACCGTGTACACCAATGTTCTCGCCCACCACCGCTTCACCCACATCGTCGACGGGGACGTTCGCACCGACTTCGACGCGCTGGACGCCGGCACGCGCTTCGGGAGCCGACCCGACGGCCTGGCGGCCGCCATGCACCGGATCGGCCTCGACTCCCGCCCCGAGTTCGAGGATCCGGACGCCGAGCCCGAGTACGTCGCCCACGCGGCCGCGATGCTTCTCGCCCTCGCCGAGGAGGTGACCGGCGTTTCTGTGACCGCCGAGATGCTGAGCGGCCCGGCACCCACCGCCGCGGTCCTCGAACCGGCGACGAACGGATGAAGCAACCCGGCGGCCGTGCCGGGTGGTGGGGTATCGGGTGGTTTCCCGGGCTGCTTGGGTTTCCTGTCGGGTTTTCCTACGACCTTGCCGTTGCCGGAGCGGCGGACGTCCAGGTCGGATCCCGCCGCCGGCCGCAGGCATTGCGGGTCGTTGATGCTGCTCCGGCCCGGGTGCTCGGTGGGATTGCGTGGGGTGGCGTGGTTCGCGCGTCGGTTCGCACTATCTCGGCGATCTGTGGTCGCCGCGCGAGCGCGGCCTCGTGGCGCCGGTCGGCGCGGGCGACCATGGACGCCGCGCCGAACGTCCACGCCCGCAGGTCCTCTGCCCCACAGCGTTCGCCCAACAGCCCAACAGCGCCGTGAGCCGGGCCCCGACCGACCGCAGACCCGCCGCCGCGACGTCGTCCCCACCGCCGACGGCGTGTTCGAGCACGGGTGCCAACATGCCACGCACACGGTGGAGTTGGCCGAAGAGCACCTGGGAGAATAGTTGAGCGCGTAGTGCTCCACGGCCGCCTCGGCGAGATCGACGAGGGCCCGCGACGCGCGCGTGTCGTCGGCGACCGACCGCACCGTGCGGTCACCACCACACCGACCGGGTCACTCATCGGCCCCATTCGATCGGCGCGGTCGTCCGGTTACGGGCCCGGCTCGCCGCGCACCACCGCACCGGCCGGAGTGTGGTCACGTCGCGGGTGTGCGTGGGGTCTCGGTCGGCGGGGCCGAGCGTCGGGCCCGGTAGCCGGTGGACCGGCGCTCACCTCGGGATGCCGGTCCGATCGGGCGCGGATCCACCCGCTCGCACCCGGAAGATTCCCGATCCCATGTCCTCGGAACTGACGAGAATCGCAGCGGCGATGACGCGGTTCGGCCACCATGTCTCTTGGTTCCATCGCATCCAGGCGGCCACCTGCACCCACTCGGCGTCGGCCAGGTTCGTCCCGAGCAGGTCCGCGCGGGTCAGGTCCGCGCGGGCCAGATTCATGCGGGCCAGGCTCGCCTTGACCAGATTCCGGCCGGCGTCGTTCGGGGGGCGAGGATCCGACAACGCTGCAGCCGGGGACACGGCGTCGGTCGGTGGGGTCGAGTCACCGGAGCGGCGTGCGATGGCGTCGGCGGTGGCGTTGATCGCATCCGTGGGGGCGTCGGGGGCGGAGAGCAGGAGCAGACCGCGCTGGACCGCGGCCTGTCGGCGGGTCTCGTCGTCGTCCACCATGGTCTCCAGGGTAGGTCGGGCTCAGCTGCGCCGGCGGCAGATCAGGCAAAGGTGGCCGGCGTTGAAGTCGAGGGCGAGCAGGAAGTCCTGGGCCGCGTGTTCGGCCCGGTGCAGACGCGTGTCGAGAGTCGAGCCCGGTTCGGGAGCCGAGTTGCCCAAGATGTGGCGCACGAGGCGGATCCAGTGCTGCTCGGCGAGGCCCCAATCGGGTTCGGCGCCCCCGCCGGGAGTATTGACATGACAGTGGAGGAGGCCGAAATCCATGACCGCCTTCCCCATGGCACCGCCCCTGCGATGCAGATCGTGCAGGGAGATCACGACGCGCCACCGTCCGAACCCGGGGCCGGAGCGGGTGACACAGGCGGCCGGGACAACGTGCGCGCTCGCTCAGGACATGAGCCATATCGCGGGCCTGGTGCGTTTGGATCTGCGCGGTAATCAGATACCCGGCGGTACCGCCCACGAACGCCGGGATCGCCCCCCACCCCACGATCGACAACGGCCACGCACACCACGACGGATCCGCTGCTGCGGGAGAGGCGATCCCCACCAACACCTCGTACGCCCGCGCCCACCCCAGCAACACCCCGTTGAGCACATACAGACCGGCGCAACCGGCCAGGAGCGGCCCGGCCCGGACCGGCAGCCAGAACCGCATCCGGGGCAACGCGCGCCGCCGCGCCCACCACGCGACCAACCACCGGCGGCGCCCCGGCGGCGGCGGAGGCGGCGTCACGGGATCGGGGGAAGCCACCCATCCACGCTATGCGGTGATCCGGGCGCACCATGTGAGAATCGGCAAACATCCCTGGGAAGAGGCGGCCCGAGCCGGCGCCGACCTCATGCGCCGTCTCCAATCACCGGGCGAACCGGAGCACCGCAGGTCGCGGGGTCGGCTCATACTCGCAGCGTGGACACGTTGCTTCCACCGCTCCTGTGCGAGGTGTCGACCTGCGGTACGGCATGATCCGAGAAGAGTGTTGCGATCTCGTTGAGGCGGCGCGATGGAGCACGGTTTCCCGGTGTTGTCGCGTTGCGGTCGTTCGAATGTTGTCTCCGCGGCCGGTCGGTCGCCGAAGCGAGAACGCGCGCCCCGGCGAAGGTGCTGTCGGCTGCACCCAAGCGTCGGGATCCCGGTCGTGGCACACACGTCGAACCCTGCCGCGGGCCCGGCCATCCACGCCGGTCGACGTCCGTCTCGCATGCCGCCCGGCGTCGCAGGCCCGACGCACTGCGAACGTTCGCCCACCCCGACCCACGGCTCGCTCCGCGGTTGCGCGGGATCGCCGGCGCGGCCGGGTCAGGTGCGCGCCGGCGCTTCACGTGCTCCACGCACCCGGAGCGGAGACGACCCCAGAGCAAGCCGCGAGACCGGACACGCCCACCGCTGCGCCGCGAGGGTCGTTGTTGTGGTTCACGCGTTCGGGAGCGGCCGGCTACATTTCCCAGCGCCGTTCGGGCCGTTCGGCCCAGGCCGATCGCCGTTCGGGTTCGACGGTGATGCCGAAGCCGTAGCCGTGGACTTGGTGTTCGTCCTGCCATTGCAGGGCGGCGTCGACCCCTGCGGGATTCCCACCGGTCTGCCTACCGAGCGGCATGCCGCCACGTTCGACGAGGCCGAGCTCCGCCCCGGGCTGCCGTGGGGCGGCCCGGTCAGGTGATGGCGCAGCGAGTGGCGAGTGCGCGGAGTTCGGGTGTGGTGCGTCCGCCGACGAGGAGTCCGGTGACGAGGGCGCGGACGGCGGGTCGGGTGTGGGTTTCCTCGGGGGAGCAGCGCTCGGCGTGCAGCAGTGCGTGCAGGCTTTGGTCGCGGCGTCCCCAGTGGGTGTAGGCGGTGGCGATGTCGGTGTAGTAGCGGCAGCGGCGCTCCACGGTGGGCAGGGTCGCGGGTGCGATGGTGCGGGCGGCGGTGATGGCCGCACCGGGGTCGCCTGCGGCGTTCTCGGCGGAGATGCGGTGCAGGGCGACGGTGGCGGGTCCGAAGCCGCCACCGTGGTCGCGGAGCATGACCCCGCCCAGGCCGGCGGCGATGGCGGCCGCCTCGTCGGTGAGTTCACGCATGCCGTCCCGATCCCCGGCCCGCGCGGCGGTGTACGCGGCGGATTGGACCAGCAGTCCTCGTTCCGCGGCGAAGCGCGGGGAGGGGCCTTGGAGGGTGGGGTGGTCGGCGGCGTCGAGGGCGATGCGCATGGCTTGCTCGTGCCATCCGGCCTTGCGGGCGAGGACGGCCAGGTTGCGGGCGGCCTCCGCCGCGACCAGTGGACTGTTCCCGGCGTGGGCGGTGGCGCGGGCGCGGTCGGCGGCCATCCACCCCAACTGGACGTCGTCCAGCTTGATCAGCATGCGCGTGGTCAGTACATAGACCTCCGCGAGCAGCGCCTGGTGTTCGGCGCTCGCGCTGTCGTCGGCGAGGGCGTAGCCGGCCGCGACCAGGCGCGGCAGGCGTTCCGCGAGCGCGTGGTAGTGGCCGGCGTGATAGTCGCCCATGGCCACGGCCAAGGCACCCCGCACCCGCGCCGTGGTGGTCGTCGGCGGCACGGCGTCCAGACCGAGCATCGCATCGCGCACCCGCGCCACCAGGACATCGCCCGACGCCGGCGTCCGCGCACCGCCGGCCCCGACGAGGGGCAGGGACGCGGTGGCCGCCAGGTTCGCCAACAGGCGTCGTCTGCGCACGTTCTCGCCCTCTCGTGGGTCTTCCCGCACCACAATAGGACCCGGCAACCCCGGAAACGATTCCCTCGCCGCCTGTCGCGGCCCCGGTATCGCCGGTGTCGGCGCGAGGCCGAAGTCCTCGACCGACAACTCCAGCGCGTGGGCGAACCGCCGGATGACCGTGACGTCCGTCAACGGCGCGAGGCCGCGTTCGTATCGGGAGACCTGGGCGGCGGAGTACCCGGCCCGGCGGCCGAGTTCGGCGAGCGTCCACGCCCGCGCCAACCGAGCCTGCCGTACCCGCATGCCCGAACCCGCACCCTGCCGCTGTTGCCTGACGGTGGCCACGAACGACCTCCTCGCCTGCCGGTGCGCGAACTCCCAGTGATAGCACCCGCAGACCCCCGCGCTGAACCGCTTTGCACAATATGCAAAGGGTTTGCGTCATGCGTTCCCGGTCGGGACGCCGGGGCCCGGTTCGAGGCGTGATGGGACCGCGCGGTACCGCACTTCCCGGGCCGCGCCCGAGGCGGTCACAGCCGTCCGGCCCACGGCGAAGGAGCGACCATGCGCACCCCGATCTCGCCCTGTCCCGACGAAAGCCTCACCCCCGCCTACTACATCGACCCCCGGCAGGTCACGCACCGCCACATCGCCGACCTGCTGGCCGGCTGCGCCACCGTGTTCGACGTCAAGCCGGCCATCACCGCCGACCTGGACCACCTCACCGCCACCGTCGCCGACACCGCCGACGTCCACCCCGACGCGCGCCTGAGCGGCGCGGTCCGCGTCGAGACCGGCGCGCGGGTCGAGGCCGGCGCCATGATCGCGGGTCCCGTGCTGATCTGCGCCGGAGCCGTGATCGGGTCCGGCGCGGTGATCCGCGACCACAGCGTGATCGGCCCGAACTGTCGGATCGCGGGCGGCGCGGAGATCACCCGCAGCCTCCTGGCGGGCGGTGTGCTGATGGTGCATCACGCGTTCGTCGGGGACTCGATCCTCGGTCACGGAGTCAACGTCGGCGCGTTCTGCACCACCACCGGGATGCGTGTCACCGGCCCGGTGACCGAGCCCGCCACGACCGAGATCACCCTCGTCCTCGACGACACGCGCATCGGCACCGGTCAGACGAAGTTCGGCGCGGTGATCGGCGACGGCGTCGCCCTCCCCGCCGCAACGGTCCTCAGCCCCGCCACCCTCATCGGCCCCGGCACGGTGATCCTTCCCCGCAACCACGTCGGCGGCGTCCTGCCGCGCGGCAGCCGAATCAGGTGACCCCGTGACCACAACACACCCCGCCACCAAGGCGACCGAGACAGCGGACGTCCTGCGGATCACCGGCGGCACCCCGCTCACCGGCACCGCCACCATCCAGGGCGGCAAGAACATCGCCCTCCACCTCTACGCCGCGGCCCTGGCCTGCGACGGACCCACCGTCCTGCGCAACGCCCCCGGCATCGTCGACTCCGACGTGTGCGCCGCGATCCTGCGCCACACCGGCGCCGAAGCCGACCACACCGACGGGGAGTTTCGTGTCACCCCGACCGGCCGCCCGACTCCGGAGATCCACGCCGTCCTGGGCGGCCGTGTCCGCATCAGCACCATCCTGGGTGCCGCGATCCTGGCCCGCGCCGGCCGCGTGAGCATGCCCCGGCCGGGCGGGGACGCGTTCTGCCCGCGCCTGATCGACCGCCACCTCGCCGCGATGACCGAGGCCGGCGCCACCGTCACCGACGACGGCCACACCATCCGCGCCTTCCTCGACCCACGCGGCCTGCGGCCGTTCCGGGTCGACGTCAACACGCCCTACGGCCCCAGCATGGGCGCCACCGTCACCGCCCTGCTGCTCGCCGCCCGTACCCTCCGCAGCAGCCTGATCACGCACCCGAGCATCGAAGCCGAAGTCGTCCACACCGCCGCGTTCCTCGCTGCCGCCGGCGCGAGCATCCACTGGGCCGACGACGGCCTGCACGTCACCGGCACCGACCGCCTCACCGGCGGAACCCACACGATCCCCGGCGACCGGATCGAGGCCGCCACCTGGGCGATGGCCTGCGCCGCCACCGGCGGCCACGTCCTCCTCGACGGCATCACCCCGGCCGACCTCCCCACCTGCTTGACCGCCCCCCTGCGCGAGGCCGGGCTGACCCTCACGGACCTGCACCACGCCGTCGCCGTCCTGGCCCCCGACCGGCTCCTCCCGGTCACCACGACTACGGCTCCGCACCCGGGCCTGCCCACCGACACCCAGCCCCAACTCACCGCCATGCTCACCCAGGCCCACGGCGCCTCCACGATTACCGAGGCGATCTACCCCCGCCGCGACACCCACGTGACCGGGCTGCGCGCGTTCGGCGCCGACGTCACCACCAGCGGCCCCCACATCCGCGTGCGCGGACCCGTGCGACTCCACCCCGCCGACGTGCACGGCGACGACATCCGCGCCGCCACCGCCCACCTCATCGCCGCCCTGACGGCGGACGGGACGTCTACGCTCCGGGGCATGCATCACCTGCGGCGCGGCTACCAACGGCTCCTGCCGACCCTCGCCGCTCTCGGAGCCCACGCCACCCTCACCACCCCGGAGAGCCCCCACCCATGAGCCCGACGCCGTTCACCCGCACCGACATCCAAACCCTGCGCGACGCCCTCGAGACCCTCGTCACCACCGGTGGCAGCCCCGGCGGCGTCATCGTCTGCGGGACCCGGTCGGACGAGCGGCACACAATCACCGCCGGCGTCGTCGCACCCGAATGCGGCGACGCCCCACCCACCGAACACACCGCCTACGACGCCGCGTCCCTCACCAAAGTCATCGCTACCTGGCCGCTGATCGGCCGCGCCCTCGACACCGGACTCCTCGACCTCGACACCCCGGTACGCGCCTACCTGCCCCCGATCACCGGCGAGGCCCCCGGCGCCGACGCCACCATCCGCCAACTCCTCACCCACACCAGCGGACTGCGCGCCGAAACCCGCCTGGACCGCTACCGCGGCAATCCCGCACCGCTCGCCGAACTCCTGTGCCGCGAACCCCTCGACGAGCCCCCGGGCCGCCACCGCTACCTCAACCGCGGCTTCATCCTCCTCGGCCTCGCCCTCACCCACGTCCACCGGCGACCACTACACGAACTCGCCACCGAACTGTGGACCGACCTCGACATGACCACCACCACCTACGGCCCCCTCACCCGCAGCCCACACGTGGCACCCACCGAACAACGCCTCGCGGGGGCACCGCGGATCTGGGGCGGCGTCCACGACGACAACGCCGCCCTCCTCGGCGGCACCGCCGGCCACGCCGGCACCTTCACCACAGCGACCGACCTCGCCGGCTACGCGCAACACCTCCTCGACCCCGAACACCCCCTCCACACCTGGCTCACCACCTCCCGCGCACCCCACGCCCCGGTCGAACCCGGCCTGGACCGAGGATTCGCCTGGCTCGTCGCCCAAGACGGCGCCGTCTACCACCACGGCTGGACCGGCACGAGCCTCTTCCTCGCCCCCACCACGGGCCGCTACATCGCGATCTGCACCAACGCCGTCTATCACGGACCCCCGAGCCCGCGCCTCGCCCCGCTGCGCACCCTCGCCCGCAAAACCCTCACCACCACCTGACCCCCCACCACCCGGAGGCTCACCATGGGTGACCTTCTCGCCGACCACACCACCCTGCGCCTCGGCGGCCCCGCCGACCGACTCCTCGTCCACACCGACCCCACCGCCTGGCCCGACCTCCTCGAGGAACTGCCCTACCGCCCGTGGGTGTTGGGTGGTGGCAGCAACGTCCTGGCGCCCGACGCCGGACACCGCGGAACCGTCGTGGTCATGGCCACCCGAGGCAGCCACCGCCGCACCGTCTTCGCGTCGCACCCCGCCCGAGCGGCCGCCCGCGGCACACGCAGACCTTCCCAGTTCAGCGCGACGATCCGGGCGCGAAGAATCCAGTCGGCAGGCGCGTGACGAGCCCCGGCCAGCCTCAGGATCCTCTTCTTCTCGTCCTCGTCCACGGGTTGACGGGCCATCAGAAACTTCGGCATCACACTCGCCCCCGAGCAGCCGAAACACCACTGTTTGACCACTACTTACCCGCCCAAAGCGGAACTTGGCACTAGGCCCCGTCCGGCGGAGCTTTGGCGGGGCCGCGCCGCCCAGCACCGCGCGCGCCTCGCCGCACCGGAGAAACAGCTGCTTCGCCGGCACGCCGAGGCACGGCACCGGACGACGTGGCCTGATCAGCGGCAGGCCGTGCACCTCGCCGACCGGCAGTGTGTCGTCGTGTCGACCTTCGGGTCATCCGCCGTGCGTGCCGGTGTCACGAGCTCTCGGGCATGGGCCAAAGGAAGTTCGCGCCTTCGGGAGCGGGCGCCGCCGGCACAGGATCTGCCCCTCGGCGCCCGGCTGCGGGGCCGGCTCAGGCGGCCTGCATGCCGCCGTCGACGGAGAGGACCACTCCTGTGACGTAGGAGGCGCGGCCGCTCAGCAGCCAGGCGGCGGCCTCGGCGATCTCGCTGGGTTCGGCCGCGCGACGCAGCGGGGTGCGCGCGGTGAGCCGGTCGACGACACCCGGGGTCTGCGCTTCCCAGTCCTGAATCATCTCGGTGAGTGTGGTGCCGGGGGCGATGGCGTTGACGCGGATGCCCTCGGGTCCGTAGGTGACGGCGGCGGACTCGGTGAGGCTGTTGACAGCCCGCTTCATCGCACCGTAGGCGGGCAGTGCGGGGTTACCCGCCAGGCTGCCGACCGAGGACGTGTTGACGATGGCACCCGTGCCGGCGGTGGTCCGAATAGCGGCGACCTGGGCGGCCATGGCCAGCCAGACGCCCTTGAGGTTCACCCGGTAGACATGATCGAAGTCTGCCTCCGGTGTCTGGTCCAGAGGGCCGGGCCGGTGGCCGGCCCCCGCGTTGTTGAAGGCGGCGTCGAGCCGGCCATACACCTCCAGGGCGCGTTGCACGCCGGCGCGCACGCTCGCCGGGTCGGCCAGGTCGCACACCACGTATTCCGCAGTGCCGCCCGCCGCCCGGATCTCCTCGTTCACCGTCTTCAACTGGGTCTCCGTGCGGGCCGCGAGCAGCACCTTTGCGCCTTCGCGGGCGAACAGCCGCGCCGCCGCGGCGCCGATGCCGCGACCGGCACCGCTGACGAAGACGACCTTGCCGGCCAGCAGGCCCACAGCGGCAGAGGTGGGGATGTCGGTGGTGGGTGAGTTGTTCATGGCAGTCAGCCTGCACCCGGGCGCCATGCTCATCCAGGAACCGGTGGTACCTGGATCAACTTGGCGGCCGGACGCACACTGGGGCGATGGACAGACAAGAACTGGCCGGGTTCCTGCGTAGCAGGCGCGAACGGATCACCCCTGCCGACGTGGGGCTTCCCACCGGGCCGCGCCGCCGCACCCCGGGGCTGCGCCGCGAGGAAGTGGCACAGTTGGCGTTCATCTCGACGGAGTACTACGCGCGGCTGGAACAGGCCCGCGCCCCGCGTCCCTCGCGTGAGGTCCTGTCCGGGCTGGCCCGCGCCCTGGGTCTGTCGGATACCGAGCGTAACCACCTGCACTACCTGGCCGGCGCCCCACCCGCTCCGCCACAGGGCCCCTCGCGCGAGGTACGGTCGAGCGTCCAGGACCTGTTGCACCGGCTGCCGCACGCGGCGGCGCTCGTGCTCTCCGCGACCTACGAGGTGCTCGCCCACAACGACCTGGCGGCCGCTCTCCTGGAGGACTTCTCCGTCCTGTCCCGGCGCGACCGTAACCTCATCCGCCGCGCCTTCCTCGTCCCGCCGGCGCCGCAGGAGCGGCAGTGGTACGGCCTCGCCGACCGCGAGAAGTTCGGCCGCGCCGCGGTCCAGCACCTGCGGGCGGCCTCCGCCCGCTACCCGGAAGACGGTGCGACGGCTGCGCTGGTGCGAGAACTGCTGGCCGGCAGTGCGGAATTCGCCCGGCTGTGGGCCATACACGAGGTGTCGGCCGAGCCCATGCTGGTCAAGACCTTCCACCATCGCATGGTCGGTCCCATCACCGTCAACTGCGACATCCTGGACCTGACCGACCGGGACCAGCGCGTCGTGATCTACACGGCCGAACCCGGCTCGCCCGCGGAGGAGGCACTGCGGCTGCTGTCGGTGATCGGCACACAGCCCATGTACATACCCGGCTGAACGGTCCCACCCATCACCCGCGCTGCTTGCCCGAACCCGCAGCGAAGCGGCGTGATTTGCGAGAACGCCGCCGGCCTCGACACCGCCTCCCAAGCGACAGCCCCCGGGCCACGCGAACCTCGGGCCTGTGGCGCCGCTGGGTCGTGGGGCCGGCGACCGTGCGCAGTGTGAGTGCCACCCGGGAGTCGGGGCTCAGCACGGGTGGCAGCACAGCAGCAGGGGACTCCCGCCCGGTCGCCGCCGGGCCTTTGGATCGCAACCGGATCACCCGGACGCTGGAACGAACCTGTGCGGCGCCGGCTCCCATGCTGCCCTTCACGAGTTCGTCGCGGAACTCACCGCTGCCTGCCCTGAGATCGTGCGCGGCGGGGCCATGTGACGGCACCGTTTTACGACGGTGCCGTCGCTCGCGTCGGGCGTGATCAGCGCGAGGTCCTGCGGCGGGCGTAGACGAGGGATCCGAAGCCGATGGCGACCGAACCAGCCGCGGCACCGGCCAGGATCAGCCCGGACTGCGATCCACTCCCGCCGGTCCGGGCGAGTTCGGGGCTCACTGGTGCCGGGGCCTGTTCCGGCGCCACCGACTCGGACTCGCGTACCGGTGCCGCGGCGGGCTTCGGCGGGGTGAGTGAGGACGGCTCTGTTCGGGGCTTCGACGATCCCGCGGTGGGAGTCCCCGGGGTGGGCCGGGTGTGCGCGTCGTGTCCGCCGCTCGCCGCAGCGGTGGTGGGGGAGGACTCGCCGGCGGGTGCGGGGACGGAACTGCCACCACCGTCGAAGACCACGTCCGAGCAGGAGTAGAACGCCTCGCCGCTGTCGGAGCGTTGCCAGATGACGTAGATCAGGTGACGGCCGGACCTCGCCGGCAGGCGGCCCTGAACCACGTAGGCGCCGTTTTCGAGCGAGGGGTCGGTCGCGGTCACGAACGGTGCCGCTTCCAGGTCGGACCAGCGGAGGGGTTTGGTGATGTCGAAGCCGTTCTTGGTGATGTAGTACTCGAACGTGCCCTTGTGGGGCGCGGTGGCCTTGTAGCGGAACGTGTACGACTTCCCGGAGGGCAGGTTGGCCGTCGGCCAGTCGGTGCGCGGGAGATCGAGACCGGCGTACTGGGGGTTGTTCGCGCTGCACAGTTTGCCGTCGGGAATGATCTGCCGATGCCTGCCCGCGGCATCGGCGATGTTGACCGCGTTCGGGTCGTAGAACGGGGCGGGGTTGTTGCCCACCGCGGCCTTGGCGGCGCGGCACGCCGAGAGTCGGAAGTTCTCCGGATTCTCGCCCCCCTGGGTCGAACACAACTGGATACGACTCGGAGGATTCAGCGACGTGCCGTGCGCGAAGGCCGTTCCCGTTCCTATTCCTGAGAAAGCGAGCGCGAGTATGAACGAAAACGCTGCCAGAATTTGCACCGGATGCTTCTTCACCGACGGTTGTCCTTCGTTCGCGTGGGTTCGGGTGCTGCGTCGGAACCTAACATCGACGAGTGATTCGAAGAAAGGATCCCGAAGAAATCGGTCCGATCCCGAGCAGCGTTTATGTGGGAGATGAGTCGCACTTAAGGAAGGCGCGTTGTGGGTACACCCGGCGCGTAGACGGGGTTCCGGCCACCCTCGATGGCATTTGTTTCGCCATTCGCGATGCACGCCGGGATCACGGACATTGTCGACGGATGTGTCGGGATCTCCCGGCGTCCCCGCCCCGGCGGAATTCCCGGGTGATCCGTCGGCCGAAGGCATCGGGAGCGCGCCTGCCTCGGCGGCTCGCTCGGGTCAGGTCGGTGCCTGGAGCTTCACGCCCACACCGCGCACGGTGTGCACGTAGCGGGGTCGCCGGGCCGTTTCGCCGAGCTTGCGCCGCAGCCAGGACAGATGCACGTCGATGGTCTGGTCGTCGCCCTGGGCGTGGCCCCACACCTGCGCGAGGATGTCACGGCGGGTCACCACCGCCCCCACCTGGGACGCGAGGCACGCCAACAGGTCAAACTCGCGCCGGGTCAGGTCCACCGTCCTGCCGTCGAACACCACCTCACGGCGCGGGACATCGATGCGCAACGCACCGCAGACGAATACCTCGCGAGCGTCGCGGCGCCTGTCGTAGCGTCTCATCACCGCCGACATCCGTGCCCGGAGGTGCTCTCCCGAGAACGGTTTCGTCACATAATCGTCGGCGCCGGCATTGAGCAATCGGATGATTTCCGCCTCGTCGTCACGACCGGTCGCGACGATGACCGGGACATCGGATATGCCGCGCAACATCTTCAGCGCCTCACCACCGTCGAGATCCGGCAATCCCAGGTCGAGAATGACCACATCGAAGGATTGCCGGGAAATTTCACGCAGGGCATCCAGGGCGGTTCCCACGCTGCGGACCCCATGAGCTTCCTGCGTGATGAACCGAATCAGAGCGGAACGTACAAGATGATCGTCTTCGACCAAGAGTACCTGAGCCATGACCGGAGACCATAGTCCTTCGGCGTCCCCGTGGAGATCGGGAATCGAAACCCTGCGGGAAATCAAGGCCGGAAAAGCGGCGGAATGAAACCTGAAGATACTGCCGGCCTGTGCCGCAGGCCCGTTCGGTATCGCCGTCGGCCGCGACCTCACGGCACCCGGGCCCCGCGAGCGTCCTCGAAGCGGGCGCCGCCCGCGGAGTGGTGGTCGGCGCGCCCCGCGGCCGCAGGGCGATCCGGGGCAACCGGCGCGCTCGGTGCGGGAACGCCGGCGAGGGCGACGATCAACGCGCTCGTGACCGTCAGCGAGAGGGCGGTGGCCATGCGACGAGGAGTCATGGGTTCCTTGAACGAAGGAGCGAAGGGGCCGTGCCGGCGCGTGTGGGCGCCGACCACGCGGGAGTTGCTCGGCCCATGGCGATACGCGGTGCCGTGGCCGCTAGGGCGTGTCTTCAATCTCCCGCCGAGCTCCACGACGCCCGGCACCGCACCTCGCCGCCCCGGAGAAACAGGCGAATAGAACCACTATGCACCTGCTTCTCCGGCACGCCGATGCACGGCACCGAACGCCGCGGAGCCCGACGGGAGATTGAAGACACCCCCTACGCGTCGAAGACTTCGGCGTGGACCTGCCCACGTGGCACCCCGGCGCGGCGCAGGACTCGCAGGGTTGCGCGCGTCATGTCCGGCGAGCCGCACAGGTACACGTCGTGCTCGCCGATGTCGGGTACGAGTCGGCGCAGTCGCGCGGACGTGACGGGGTTGTCGGGCCCGCGCGAGGAGCCCAGTAGGTAGTGGACGTGGCACGAGCGGCGCCACGCGATCTGTTCCAGTTCCTCCCGGAGCGCGAGTTGGGCGGAGTCGGTCGCGCGGTAGAGCAGCGTGATGTCGCCCGGTTCGCCAGGCAGCGTTTCGAACAGGGCACGCATCGGGGTGATCCCGATGCCTCCCGCGATCAGCAGTACCTTGCGGCGCGTGCGGCGTCGGGCGGTCATCGCGCCGAAGGGGCCCGTGGCGAGCACCCGGGTGCCCGGCCGCAGGCGTTTGACGCGTCGGGTGTGATCCCCGACGACCTTGACCGTGATACGCAGGGTGTCGTCGCGCACCGGCGCCGAGACCGAGAAGGGCAGCGACGTCCAGCACAGTCGACGGGTCAGGAATCGCCAACGAAAGAACTGACCCGAGGCGGCGTCCAGGGACGCGAGCCCGCGGCCGGTCATGAGCACCGAGACGATGTCCGGGGTCTCGTCGTAGACGCGCACCACGCGGATGTCGTGTCGACGCAGCGCACGAAGCGGGACGACAACCCGGTACCACACCAGCAACACCGCGACCTGGACGTGGAGGAAGGTCCACAACCACGCGAGGACCGGCGCTCCGCCGAGGTCGGGGCCCGCGGGCTGATGGAAGAAGGCGATCGCTGTCCCGACGTAGGTGAGCAGATGGACCCGAAGCCAGCTCTCGTGGCTCACCCGGGTGCGCACCGCGCGCGCGGAGAACACCGCGACCGCGACCAGGAGCGCGCAGCCGAACGTGGCGGCGGCGAGCGCGGGATAGCCGAGAATGTCGAGCAGCCCGTCGACGGGCCCCATGTGGTTGTGGGCGTTGTGGGCCCACCAGGCGAGTCCGACGTGGGCGAGCATCAGCGGGATGACCGTGCGCCCGCCGCGCGCGTGCCAACGCGCCAGTGCGTCCGCGCCGATGCCGTGTTCGACCGCCGGTATACGCGTCATCAGGAGCAGCATCGCCAACATGCCCAGACCCGCGAGCAGCCCCGTCAGGTGCGCCGCGGTCGCCAAGAGGACGGCGAGGCGCGTGCTGGGTCGGATCTGTGCGGCCCATATGCCGAAGGTCGTCCCGCCGACGAACAACAGGGTGAACTGCACGGCAGGTGGGGAGATTCGCGGTGGGGCCACGGTTCGGTGCGTGCCCGCCCCCGTCCTGTGCCCCTCGGTCCCGAGCGTGGGGTGGTCTTCGGCGCGAACGGGCAGTCGTGGAGGCGCCGCAGGCGTTGCCAAGTTCGGGGAATGGGCAGGGGGAGCCTGCGGTGACGGTGTCGCTGCCGTGCGCGGGACGACGGGAGGCTCGCTCGGTGTCCACGGCACGCTGCGTGCGTGTGCGGGTACGGATGCCACTGGGAGGTTGTCGGTCGAAGTGGACGTGGACGTGGACGCGGGCGGGAACGGGGACGCGGACGGCGAGGGGGACAGGGATACGGGTGGCACCACCGGTCCGCGGGAGGACACCGGTGCCACCAGGGGTGGTGTCTTCCCGGTTGTGAGCGGACCAGGTGCGAGTCGTGTGGGCACTGCGGCTTCCGGGGAAGTGTCGGGGGGGACCGCGCGGCGGCGTCGGCCTTCGGGGCGTGACGCCGCGTTGTGAATACCGTCGGGGCGAGGGTGCTGTGCGGCGGTGTGCGGCATAGGCGGGAAAATAGCGGTGAACCGAAGATTTGTCAGGGCGAAAAGCCCGACCGAGACGGTACTTAAGATCGACTTATGATTTCCTTGACGTCAGTTTGAGAGACCTGCTCCGGCCTACTGCCGAAGACAATGCCCGGGTCGGTAAAGGAGCACCTGCCCCGCGTGATCGTGTACCCGCTTCGTCGTGAACGACCGGGGGCTCGGACGTCGCGCGGACGGTGTCTGCCGGCCGGCGGATCCGTCGTGGGCCGACCCTTGGGACCCGGTTCCACAGGTTGCCTCGACCCCCCCCCGAACGCGGGATAAGGGACGGGTACTTCGTCTCCGCGAGTGCCGGTGCGTACATCTGTGCGACCCCGTCGGATGCAGCCCGACCCTGGACGCTCGCCGCCTGCTCGCCGCCCGTTCCCGCGCTCGCGTCGATGGTCGTCGGCAAGCGGAAAAGGTTCGTTCGCATACCTCGGGAAGAATTTTCCATGACTGACGAGGCCCCCAGTCGTCGAACAGTCTCGAGAATTGTTCGATCCATGCTTCCGCCCGGACCGCCGGGAGCGGGGCCACATCCAGCGAAGACGCGCCGAAGGGAATTCCGCAAAAGCGGATCGGATGGCTGTGTGAATCGTCGGGGACCGGACGGATCACGGTCAGTGGACCGTGTACCCCAGGAGCAGCGTCCAGTGGGGAACACCCATTGCGTCAATGTGGACCCCCGCTCCGACGCGTGTCCAGCGCGGGTCCAAGATGTTCGCCCGGTGTTGCGGGCTGTGCATCCACAGCGCGAGGACGGCCTCGGGGGAGGTCCGGCCGAAGGCGAGGCTCGCGCCGCCGATCCCGGCGGTCCGCGGCAGGCCGCTGCGAGTCCACGGCCCGATATTCCATCGGTCCCGCGCACTGGCGCGAGTGTCGTCCGCATACCTCGGCGTGGCCGCGTCCCGGCTCATCGTGTCCGCGACGCGCACCAGTTCGGGGTCCGTTGCGAGCGGGCGGAGTCCGGCGGCCTCGCGTTGCCCGTTGACCATGCGCAGGACGGTGCTCGCGAACGTCGACCCGGCCGGCGGTGGTGCCGGTGCTTCCCTGGCCGGCGGTTTGGCCGGGGGCGGGGCTGCGGCGGGTTGCGTGGCGGCTTTGATCGGCTCGGCACGGGCGGTCGGGCGGGTGGCGGGCGGAGGCGTCCGAGGGGCCACGGGCGCGTCGGAGTTCGCCGACGAAGCGGGTGGTACGGGCGGGATGAGCGACACGGAGGTGGCCGGGGACCCGTCCGCGGCGGGTGCCGCTTCGACGACGGCGTGCCGTGGAGTGGTCGCCCGGTTGACGACGGTGACACTGACACCCAAGGCCAACACGCTCGCACCCACGGCGTATGCCATACCCCGTTGCGCGCCGAGCGGTGCGGCCCCGGTCTGTGGCCACGTCGGGCGCCGGTGGCTCCCGGTTCTGCCCCGACGGCGATGCTCTCCCACGTTCGGTCCTTCCTCAAGTCTCGAGCGCCCCCGGGGTATACGGGCGTTGTGGATATCCAGCAGGCTCACGTCCGGTCGGCGCCGATGGCTCCTCGGCCGTCAGCGGGCGCGGTGGACGTGGTCGTACCGGCTTCCAGGGCACGGACCACGATGCGCGGCGCCGCAAGGCGTTGTCGGTGCCGGCGGCGTGGTGGACCGGCGTCGACGACGGTGCCCGGCACGGTGACCGGGGGTGAACCGAAGAGGCGGCCGCGCTGCGCTTTGGCGTGGGCGTCGGGGAGGTCGTCGTCACGGTTGTCGGCGTAGCTGCCCCGGCGGGCGGGCTGTGTGGCGGGCTGGGCATGGATGGCTGCGGTCGTCGCGACGTGCGCCGCGGGTGGCTGCCGGCGGGCGAGTTCGGCCGTCGGTTGTGGTGGGCCGTCGGCCGGTTGCAGCAGCCGCTCGGCCAGGTGCGCGGCCTGGCCGCAGTCCTCGGCGAGTTGCCGCAGGATGCGATTGGCCTCGGGCCACAACACGCCCGCCGGGTCCTCGACGAGATGGGTCAGGATCCGCGCTGTCCGGTCGAGCGGGGCACGTAGCTCGTGGTCGAGGACCGCGGCCAGCCGGTCGCGGCGAACTTCGGCCGCATGCATGGCGGACCGATCGGTGAAGGCCACGACCGCGCCGACGAGGTGGCCCTCGTCGGTCATCGGGACGGTGCTGAGCAGGACCGGGTGCCACGTGTCGTCTCGGCCCCACAACACCGCGCCCAGGTCGTGGTGGCTGCGTCCCCACCGCAGAGTGTCGGTCAGCGGCGACTCCTCCGGGGGCAGGGGGCTGCCGTCCTCGGTGGAGTGCAGTGCCAGGGCCAGGAGTTCGCGACCGCGGAGTTCGCTCGCGGGGCGTCCCAGCAGGCGTGTGGCCGCCGGGTTGGCGAGCACGATCCGGCCGCGCATGTCCACCCCGACGATGCCTTCGGCGGTGGCCCGCAGGATCAGCTTTGTCTGCCGGTTCAGGCGCCGGCAGGCGCGCTCCGCGGCGAGCTGCGACGTCAGGTCGGTGACGGTGACCATCAGGAAGTCGCGGTCGTCGTGGTCGAGACCGTGCGGGGCGGGCCCGGCCGGCGGGGACATCGGCGATGCCGGTTCGTCGTCGAGGTCGGCTCGGCGCACGAGGCGGATCGCGACTTCGGCGGTGAACTCGAAGCCGTCGGTGCACCGTACGGTCATTCGCGTCGGCCCGTCGTCCCGGTCGTCGTCGCGGGCGACGCCGCCCGGAGTACGGCCGAGGTCGAACTGCGGGAGTATGTCCAAAACCCCGCGGCCCAGGAGGTGGGTCGTGGGTGCCTGCAGACCGTCGACGGCGGCCGTGTTGGCGCCGACGACGGTTCCGTTGCGGTCCACGAGCAGGACCGGTTGGGGGAAGGCGTCGGTGATGCGCGGCAAGCGTGCGGTGCGACGGGCGAGCGCGCCGCAGGTGACGGGCGGGACCGGGTCGGTCGTGGTCGGCGGTGTCCAGGCGGGGGTGTGCGGCCCCACGGGTGCAAGGTCTGCGT
Source organism: Embleya australiensis (assembly GCF_051903075.1). Taxonomy (NCBI): domain Bacteria; kingdom Bacillati; phylum Actinomycetota; class Actinomycetes; order Kitasatosporales; family Streptomycetaceae; genus Embleya; species Embleya australiensis. The sequence goes on along the minus strand of NZ_CP182422.1, from coordinate 82,993 downwards.
AGTTCACTGTGACGCCAATCTCGGAGTCGGAGGCGAGGTGGATGCCGCGACGTGGTCCTGCGAGCGGGACCGGGGCGGGCGGCCTCGGCCGCCCTGCCCCGGTCCGGTCAGCGTCGCCGTGCCATCACGTCCGGCGACGGCGCCGGGCGGCTGCGAAGACGCCCGCGCCGCCCGCGAGGGCGACCGCGGCCGTTGCGGACACGGCGAGGACGGTTGCGTGCGAACCACCGGTCTCGGCCAGCGACTTGCCGTCGCCGGGCGTGTTCGGGCCGGCCGCCTCCGGCGGCGTGGCGCCCGGAGACTCCGCAGACGGGGCCGGCCGGTCGGGTAGGCCCGGTTGCTCGGACGTACCCGGCCGGGAGGGCTGCGGGACGGACGCGGACGGCGGGGGAGGCGCGGGGAGTTCGGGCTTGCAGGCGAAGGCCGGCGTGCCGCTCCACGGATAGTTGTGGCTTTCGTTGCCCGTCCCGTGCATTCTTACGTTCCCACCGACGTACAGACGGCCGTTGGTACTTGCCGTCAGGTCCGCCGATGCCCTGGGGGCGAGGATCGACCCGATGAAGTTGCCGCCGCCGCCCAGGGTCAGGGACGCGGATTCGCGGAAGTTGTACAGGATACGCGAAGCGGCCTGGCCGTATTTGGGTGACGAATAGATATCGACGCGTTCCCCGTTGAATCCGACGGACATCGGTGAAATGGAAATTCCCGTTGTGCCGGTCACATTCACCAGGACCGAGGAGTTCTCCGGGATCGCCTCGAATACGAACGAAGAGGCCCCGCTGATATCTGCGGCGGATATTCCGAAAACCTGGATGTTCCCGACGCTCGCCGCGGTGCTCTTGAACGTCACCGTCGCGCCCGAGCGGATCGCCGTGCCGGTCTGCCCGAGTGCGCCGAGCGATGCGGACTCGTCCTGCAGGGTCCGGTCGAAGCCGCCGTATGGCTCGATCGCGCGGGCGGGCCCCATCTGCGCCGGGGCGGCGCCGCCGTTGGTCTCCAACACGCCGATGGTGTTCAAGGAGCCGCCGATCCGTACCGAACCACCGTATTTCGGTCCTGCGATGAGCCCCGAGCCGACGTCGACCGTCGTACCCTTGGCGATCGAGAGATCACCACCGACGGCCAGCATGACGTTGCCGGCGGTCGGCAGGATGCCCGAACCGGCACCGACACGGCCCACATTGAACACGCCGCCCGAACTCTTCGCGAACGTCGCCCGCCCCTTGACCACCAACAGGCCCTCGGCTTCTGCGGCCGCACCGTCGGCCGTGTAGTCGCCGCCCGCGAAAAGCGCCACATTGTTGTCGGTGAAACGCGGCGAATTCCCTATCGCCGGCATTTCTCCGGAGGTCGGACAGGACGCCGACCGGCCGTCCGACTTTTCTGCGTAACCGGGTCCAGCGCCGATCAGACCGAGAGCGGCCGCTGCGGCGACGGCCGCGGTGACGCCCGCCATGTTCTTTCCATTGATTCTCACGACGCGAAAGATTAGCAGCCTCTGCCGCAAATGAAGTCGCACATCCGGTGGTTCATGATTAATATCGGCCTAGTGTCGCCTTAAAAGAATCTCAAGAACATCGCCGGCGGGTGCGGGAGTGTTCCCGCACGGCGCGGCATCGACCCGTGCATTGGGACATGCCCCCCGCAGATGGGCACCGGCACCATTCGAGTTCGATGGCTTTCGATGGGGTCGCGCCGGGGGCGCACGCCGCACGCACCGCGGTACACACGCCGTACACGAGGCGGCAGCCGGGCCCGGCGGCACGAGGCGCGGTCGGGCGGCAGGAAGGAGCGGACGTACCCGCCTATTCCTCGTGGGTGGAGACCACGGGCGGGTGGTCGTTCCAGGTGACGAAAATGGAGGACGTGTGCCCGTCCTTGGTGAAGTCCACCCGGATCCACTCGGCGCTGTTCCACACCTTCGCGGCCCAGTTCGGCGCAGGGGTCGCGGCGATGAGCGATGCCGACGTGGCGCCGATCTCGAAGGACGCCCGTCCGCCGAGGACCTGGTAGGTCCCTGGCGTCGCGTTCGCGTCGGAGGGACTCTTCGTCGGTGTCGGGGACTTCGACGGCGGACGGGTGGATGCGGGCGGCGGGACCGCCACCACCTTCTTGCCGGTCGGGCTCGGTGCTGCGGGGCGTTCCGACGACTGGGGCAGCGCTTGGGCAGACGGGCTGTGTTGCGGCGCGGCGGGGAAGAGGGGCCGTTCGAAGACGGTGTCGCGCAGCACCGCGCGCACTCCCCACCAGGCGAGCGCGGTCACGATCGCGGTCGTCGTCACCCAGAGCGCCAGGGAGGCGGCGGCCCGGCGGGCGCGCCGCATCGTCGTCTCCCGGACGGCGCCGGGTGCCTGGGGGCGCGGACGCGCGGGAGCGACGGAGCCTCGGGGACGGGCGTGGGCTCGGCGCCCCGGGGCCGGGCGCGCGGACGGGATGTTGACGGCGATTTGTGGACCTCGCACTTTCGCCCGACCACGTGGACGGAACGGTGTTTTCCCGGCACGGGAACCTGCGTCGGGCCGCCACCGTAGCGACCTGCCCGAACGCGCGTCCTTAAGAGGTGTTGAGCCGCCCCTTAACGTCCGCTCAAAGATCACGGCGGCCACACGAGGAGCACCTCCCACCGCCTCCCCGGGCCTGGCCCGCCGGCGGCGGTGTTCCTCCGGCCCGCCGCGTCGAAACCTGTAGGCGAACGCTCCCGGGTTCGGCCCTGTTGTGGCGTGGGCGCCCGGTGACGACGGCGAACGACTCGGCGGTGTCCGCCCGTGACCGGGAGTGGAACCACTCGATGGTCGCCGACGCGATGGCATGTCACACAAGCTTTCGTGTACCCGCGTCCTCGGCGGAGTCGTTGATGAGTACCGTGGCTGCGGGCCGTCGCAACTCTCGTGCCCCCGCGAGCAGCCGGTGCGCGAAACGTGCGAAGGGCGGCGCGAACGGCGGACGACCGTCGAGAGCACAGTGTCGAACTCGCCGACCGGGTGTCAGAGCGGATCTCAGAGGGCGCCTCTTTCATGTTGATTCGCCCCTGGAAGCCGTTGACGTCTGCGATGCGGGCGACGACTCGGACGTTGATGCCGAGTTCGGCGGCATGTTGGACGACCTTGGTGCGGAAGCCGGTGTCGGCCCGGGCTGCTGCGAGTTGGGGGCGGGCGGCCTCGGCCCGGTCGAACAGGCGGATGCCGATGGCGTTGTCCGAGGCGCCGGACCCCGTCATCGCAGGCGCCCTGGGTGAACCTCAGGCGCACTGCCGCCCTGCCTCGCAGCGCTTCGGTCGACCGTCCGGGGAGACCGGATCTCCACCCGAAAACAGCCGTCGACATCTTGTATACAATTAGTCTACAGTTGGCATACCGCTCTTGCTCGCAGCGCTGCGGCGACTGACGAGGTTGATGGGCCGCCACCTTCCATGGTCCACACCGCCATCGGCGCCACCTGCGGTCGCGACCACCCGGGGCTGCACATCCGCCGGACTGTCCGCACATCGAGTCGAGCCGGCGGCAGCGCTGCGGCCCCTTCGACCTCCCTGAGGCACACGCCCCGTAACGGCGGCGCCACCCGACCCCACGCACCGAACCCTCGGAAGGAGTCGTCCGTGTCGACGACCGCCCTCGCTGTCACCCTCACCACGCCCGACGGCGTGCCGGTGCCACTGCGGAACGCCACCGTGGTGGTGGCCGGGTATGCCGGCCGCGACCAAGGCGAAGTCAAGGCGCACATCGATGAATTGGCGGCCATCGGCATCGCGCCGCCGCCCGAGGTGCCGATGTTCTATCCCATGCCCCCGGGCCTGCTGACCACCGCCCACCGAGCCCCGGCCTCCTCGACCTCCTCCGGCGAAGTCGAGCCCCTGATCGTGCGCCAAGGCAGCCGCTTCTACCTGGGCGTGGCCTCGGACCACACCGACCGCGAGATCGAGAGGGTCGACATCCTCGCCTCGAAACAGGCCTGCCCCAAGCCGATCAGCCCGATCGTCGTCCCATTCGACCCGGACACCTTCGACTGGGACGGCTGCACCCTCGCCAGCACCGCCCAGGGGGCCCCGTACCAGAACGGCAGCCTCGCCCAGCTACTGCACCCCGCCGACCTGCTGGCTCGCATGACCGAGCGCGGCTTGGTCACGAACGACCAGGACGTCGTGATCATCGGCGGCACGGTGCCGCTCCTGCACGGCCGGTTCGCCTTTGCCACCTTCTGGGGCATCGAGCTGACCACCCCCGACGGCATCACCATCCGCCACGAGTACACGACCAACTGAGGAGAGCTCCGATGCGAACCGGAGCCGAGTACCTGTCCAGCCTCAACGACGGCCGGCAGGTCTACCTGGATGGCCAGGCCGTCGAGAACGTCACCGAGCACCCCGCCTTCGCCGGCGTCGCCCGCACGGTGGCCGCCATGTTCGACGTGGCCGCCGGCCCCGAGCGCGGCATGCAGACCACCCGAGCGGACGGCACCGTCATCAACAAGGCGCTCTCCGCCCCGGCCGGCCGTCAGGAACTGGCCGAGCGCCGCCAGGCCATCGAAACCTGGGCCGAGGTCTCCCACAGCTGGATCGGGCGCAGCCCCGACCACCACCAGCAGTACGAGATGTTCTACGCCGGCGCGCCGTTCCTGGCCTGCGGGTCCCCGACAGGTTCGCGGTGCGCCGCACCGTGGGGCACTTCGTCACCGGCGTCGCCGTGGTCACCACCCTCGAGGACGGTACCCCGCAGGGTATGACCATCAACTCCCTGACCTCCATCAGCCTGGAACCGCCGATCCTGATGGTCTCCCTCGGGCACGGCTCCCGTACCGGGAACGCCATCGAGTCGTGCGGCAGCTTCGGGATCTCCATCCTGTCGTCGCGCCAGGAGCACGTGGCGAGGGTCTTCTCCCGACCGGGACAGGACCACTTCGCCGGCGGCGACTTCGACGTGACCGACACCGGGATATCCCTGATCAAGGACTCCCTGGCCCAAGCGGAGTGCACCGTCCACCAGGCCGTCACCATCGGCGACCACCGGGTCGTTTTTGGCGAGGTCACCGGCGCCTGGGACCGCCAAGGCGCCGCGCTCGCCTTCGACGCCGGGCACTTCGGGGAGTTCTTCGGCTTCGGGCGCGACCCGATGCCCTGGACGTTCCGACCGACCGGCCCCGCTCCGTGGGACTGCCCGACCCTCTGGGCAGCCTCACGGAGCGGGCACCCACCGAACGAATACGATCTCACCCATGAATCAGGCGGACACCGCGGATACCGGGACCGGGCAGGCTCTCTCCACCCGGGACAAGGTCCTGGCGCACCTGCGCGAGAACGTCCTGACCGACCCCAAGGTCCAGGACACCTTTCTCAGCGAGCAGGCCATTGCCGACGCCGTCGGCGTCTCGCGGACCCCCGTGCGCGAGGCGTTGATCGTCCTCGCCTCCGAGGACCTGGTGCGACTCCTGCCCAAGCGCGGCGTCTACGTCCCCGCTATGACCGCTCGCGAGCTGACCGAACTGTTCGAGATCCGAGGCCTCTTGGAGAGGAACGCCGCGCAGACGATCACTTCCCGCCCCGGAGCCGACCTTACCGAGCTGCGCCAACACCTCGCCCGCCAGCGACGGCTCGCCGACAGCAGCCCGCACACCCCTGAGCAGGCCCGCGAGTTCATCGCGACCGACCGGGAGTTCCACCAGGCGCTGGTCGCCCTGGCCGGCAACCGCCTCGCCACCCGCACCTACACCAGCCTGCGCGACCGCCAGACCCGCGCCGGCCTCCTGGCCGTCCAGGAACGCGAATCCCGGTGGCACGAGGTCTGCGACGAACACGCCCTGATCGTGCAGGCCCTCGAAGACGGTGACGCCCAGGCCGCTGCGACCGCCATCGACCACCACTTGAACTCCACCCTGGTCACCCTCCAGCCCCACTAGAACCCCCGGGAGCACCCGGGCAGCAGGGCAGCAGGGGGACCAGGCCACCGACCGTCCCACCGGAGGACCCCGTGCGTATCGCCCTGGCCCAGATGCTCAGCACCGCCGACCCGCAGGAGAACCTGCGCGCCCTCACCGACCTGACCGCCCGCGCCCGCGACCGGGGCGCCGAGGTCGTCGTCTTCCCGGAGGCTGCCATGTGCGCCTTCTCCGGCACGGTCGCCGACATCGCCGAGCCACTGGACGGCCCATGGGCCCGGCAGGTCGCCGCCCTCGCTGCCACCCACCAAGTCACGATCGTCGCCGGAATGTTCACACCGGCGCCCGACGGGCGCACCCGCAACACCCTCCTGGTCACCGACGGAGCGACCACCGACGGGTACGACAAGATCCACCTGTATGACGCGTTCGGCTACCGCGAGTCCGACACCGTCCAGGCCGGCATCGGACTGCTCCTGCGCGACATCGGGGGCCTCCGGGTCGGCTTCGCCACCTGCTACGACGTGCGCTTCCCCGAGCAGTTCGTCGCCCTCGCCGAGGCCGGCGCTCAGCTCGTCGTCGTCTCCGCGTCCTGGGGCGACGGCCCGGGAAAGCCCGAGGCCTGGCAGCTGCTGACCACCGCCCGCGCCGTGGACTCCACCTGCTTCGTCGCCGCCTGCGGGCAGGCCGACCCCGCCACCACCGGCCGCCCCTCGGGGCCGGGCCCCCTCGGCGTCGGCCGCAGCCGCGTAGTTGCCCCCGACGGCACCCTCATCGGCGCCCTCGGCCCCGAACCCGGCCTGCTGGTCGAAGACCTCGACCTTGCCCTGCTGGACAAGACCCGCGAAGCCCTTCCGGTCCTCGCCAACCGCGTGCCGCTCGGGGCTATCAAGGGATCGTGAACGCTCTCCGGCGACGGCTCGGTAGGCAGACGCCTCCGCGTGCCGAGTGCCGCCGCGCCGAAACTGCCGCTTCTCGAAGAGCGTCCGCCCTCAACCGCACGGGAACCATGATTTTCAACCGTAAAATCCCGGCTCCACGCCTGGCTCCGGAACTCGACGACACTGAACTCGGCAAAGTCTGCCGTCTGGAGGTCGTAGACCGGGTGAGGGCCACAGCGCCGGCCACGGCTCCCGTGGCAGGATTGCCGCTGTATGCCCTGGTCGACCGGTACATCCGCACGGTGGCTGGGGGCGGAGTCGATGCTTTCATGGCCGAACACCTGTGGTCCGGCCGTGAAGCGACCTCGACGTTGACTTCCTGCACCTCCAAGTGGGCCCAAGACGGCCTCCTGGTTCATGCCGAAGCCCTGCGCGACCTGAACATGCTTGCTTTCGCCCTCGTTGCGGCGCGCCGTATACCGCCGGCAGCGCCGGTCTTCCAGAGGATCAGGGGTGTGGTCACGCCTGCCCCCTGGAACTACGCCGGAGAACCCCCCGTTGTGGCCTTCGCCCGGGCTCAGCAGCGCGTGAAGGCCACGCGATGACCCGGCCGATACAGCCACGGGAATGCGTCACCACGGTCACGGCGACGCCGCATCGTCGGGCCGGGCACGCGGGGACGGTTCAGTATCCGTAGCTTCGCCAGCCGGCCAGGACGTGCTGCTGGAGCTGCCGAGGGTAGGAGCCCTGGAACGAGGCTGTGGTGCCGCGGAAGTCCTCCGGGAGCAGGCAGTCGGTGATGGACTTTCCGCCCGTGGCGGTGCGGACCTCGTCCTGGGTGAGGTAGGGGACCATCGGGATGCCCGGCGCGTCGGGGAAGACATGCTCGCCGGTGGCCGGGTGGCAGCGGGTGGCGAGGGCCCAGACGACCTGGCTGATGTCGGTGATGTCGATGTCGTCGTCCACCAGGATCACCTTCGGCACCATCCAGCCGACGTGGGAGGGAAACAGCACCTTGGCGACGGCGTCGACCAGTTGCCGCCTCGTCCAGGCGAGAGCCGTTCGGCGGGCGCGGTCGATGGACAGGACGATCCAGCAGGTGGCCGCTTCGTAGGAGCACCAGGCGAGGTCGACGGGCAGTCCGGCCGTGCGCAGCAGGTCCAGGGCCGAGGCGGAGATCATCGTGCCCCAGACGGTGTGGTTCTCCTCCGGCGGCAGGCCGGCCACGCAGACAGGCAGGACGGCGTCGTCACGCCAGGTCACGGCCTCGACATGGAAGACGGGCTGTTGCCTGCCCTCCGGGAACGCGTAGCCGTGGTACTCGCCCATGGGGCCCTCGGGCGCGGTCTCGTCGCTGCTGAGGTACCCCTCCAGCACGATCTCGGCGTGCGCCGGGACGTGCAGGCCGTTGGTCTGGGTGCGCACCACCTCGACGGGCCGGCCGGTGAGCGCGCCGACGTAGCCGTCCTCGCTCACCTGTTCCGGCAGAGGCATCGCCGCCGCGGCGAGCGCGGCCGGCGGAGCGCCGAGGACCATGGCCCACGGGGTGTGCTCGCCGCGTTGACGCCACATCTGTTGGATCATGCCGATGTGCTGCTGTGGCATCGCGGGCCCGACGAGGGTATTGCGGTTGTGCAGCATGGTCCGGGCCACCGACCAGCTGGTCCAGCTGCCGTCCGGGCTCTGGACGACGTGGAATCCGTAGGTGCCGAGGTAGCGTCCGCCGTCCTCCTGGTGGAGCAGCGGCACCGGGAGCCGCTCCAGGTCGACCGCGTCGCCGGTGGCGACGTTCTGCCGGCAGGGCCCGCTGGGGACCACGACCGGTGGGATCGGCTTCGCGTGCATGGCGCGGACCAGGTGCTCCAGGATCTCGCGCGGGGTCGAGGTGCGCGGCAGTCCGAAGTGGGAGGCGATGCGGCCGTGCCGCTCCTGCGGCAGGCTGCTGAGTCCGGCTGGTGCGCCGAGGATCCGGAAGCCCGGTTCGGCTCCGGCGAGGGATGTGAACAGGGGTGCCGGCGCATGGGTCTCGTACGCCCTGCGGGTGACGGCGCCGACTTCGAGGTGGGGATCCACGGTCTGCTCGATCGCGATTGCGTCGCCCGCGGCAAGCAGTTCGTCGAGGAAGGCCCGGAAGTCCAGGGCCGGGTCGGAGTGGGGCATGGTGTCGCTTCCTTGGGTCGGGGAGACGGATCGTCGCGGGAGCAGGGGAGGCGGAGGTCAGGGGACGGCCCGGGCCGTGCGCATGCCCGTCCAGCGGCGGGCTGACGGGACGTCGAACCCGAACTGGTCGAGGATGCGGACCACGATGTGGTCGACGATGTCCTCCGCAGTGCGGGGATGGTTGTAGAAGGCGGGCATCGGCGGGACGATCCGCACGCCCATCCGTGCGAGCGCGAGCATGTTCTCCAGATGTACCTGGCTGAGCGGGGTCTCCCGCGGGACCAGCACCAGCGGCCGGTTCTCCTTGAGGACAACATCCGCCGCCCGGCTCACCAGGCCCTCGGCGTAGCCGGTGCGGATGCCGGCCAGGGTCTTCATGCTGCATGGCACAACCACCATGCCGTCCGTGTGGAAGGAGCCGGACGAGATGGCCGCGCCCTGGTCCTCGGGGCTGTGCAGGACGTCGGCGAGCTCGGCCAGGTCGCGTGCCGACCGGCCAGTCTCCAGCTCGACCGTAGCCCGGGCCCAGCGGCTGAGCACCAGATGCGTCTCCACCGCCGGATCGGCTGCGAGGTGCTCCAGCAGGCGCACCCCGAGGACCGCCCCGGTCGCGCCGGTCATCCCCACGATCAGTCGCATGCTCCTCGCTCCTTCGGTCGGGCCCGCGCAGCCCTGTGCGGGTGCGCAGTTTCGGTCAGTACAGTGCGGGCGCGCGGAAATCGGCTGCGCGCCAAGAACCCGTCGCAGATGGGGGGCAGGCTTTGCACTGCTGTAACGCTAGAGGGATGAGCGGTCGGGCTGCGGATAAACTCGGACGCCCTATGTGCAGAAACGGACAGCCTGTGGATGTCGTGGACGTGCCCTTCCCGACCACGCCCGGCGGACCGCCCGGCGTGGAGGTCACCGACCTGCCCGGGTGGGTCCAACGGATCGGCAGACTCGGCGCCGGGGCCGGTACACCGGTCCGCCCGAGTTTCCACCTGCTGGTCGCCTTGCACCGGGGGCGGCTGCCCTGTGCTGTGGACCTGACCGAGTGCGTCATCGAGAGCGGGCAATGGCTCTGGGCGCGACCGGGCCAGATCTTCCGGCTCCGTGATCTTCGGGACGCCGACCCGCCGGACAGCGCACACGGCACGGGCACGGCACCGCGGGGGACCGTGATCCTGTTCCAGCCGAGCTTCCTGGACTCCGCCACCGTCGCTGCCGCGCACCTGGACCGGCGGGCATGGCGGCTGCCGCTCGCGCCCGTCTCGGAAGCCGAGGCACCAGTGGCACAGACCCTGGCCATGCGGGAGGGCCAGTACCACCGGCTGCGCGACCTTCCGCTGGAAGTGCACGTCGAGGTCGTGCGCCACCTGCTCGCGATCCTGGTGCTCCGCCTTTCGCACCTGTCGGGCGGAGATCGTCGGCGGACAGCGGGGGACGAGACCTTCCGCCGTTTCCAGCGGGCGGTGGAGGAGAACTTCAGACGCTGTCACCACGTCGCGGACTATGCGGCCGGGCTGGGCTACAGCGTGCGCACCCTGACCCGGGCGACGCACGCGGCCGTCGGGCGCAGTGCCAAGGCCTTCATCGACGACCGGCTGGTCACCGAGGCCAAGCGGCTGCTGCTGCACACCGATCTGGCGACGCACACGGTCGGAGAGCGCCTCGGCTTCCCGTCCGCGACGGTGTTCACCCGGTTCTTCCGGCAGCGTGCCGGGGAGACCCCGGCGGGCTTCCGGGCCCGGGCCCGCACGCACGGGCACGAGACCGGCCTGGGATGACAGCGTGGCCGGCCCCGGCCGCCGGTGTGCTGCGATCGCGCGACATGACCCCGGTGCGGGAGCGGCGCCCGGCTGCCGATCGTCGCCGGCGCGGCCTACGACCGAACGAGAGCGCCTGTCAGCTCCCCGGGCTCCCGGATGTGTCGGAACGCTCGACCGGCACCGCGGCCGTACGGGTGGAAGGTCAAGCCGGGTAGTCGGCGGGAGCCAGATCCGGCACGCCGGGGAGCCATGCAACGAAGTCATCGAGCCAACGCTCGATCAGCGGGGCGGCGTAGTGCCCGCGATCCCATCCTGCGACGAGTCGGACTCTGACCTGGCTGCGACCCAGCATGACGCGAACCGGGTGCAGCCCGAAGGAGGGCGCGTTCGTGACGATCGCGGCGCCGCGGCCGGAGGCCGCATGCGCCTGGGCCATGTACGAGGAGTTCAACTCGGTCGTGCGCGTCGGTTGGAGTCCCGCCTCGGCCAGGGCGTCGTCGAAGACCGTCCGTGCCGGGTTCGTCCGGTCGATCAGGATCAACGGGAACTCGATCAGCTCCTCGATGCGCACTGTGTCGCTTCCGTACAGCGCGTGCCTGGGCGCCACCTGGACCATCAGGCCGGCCGAGTAGAGCGGCCGGCTCTCCCATGTGAGGGGCGGCAGCAGGGTCGAGATGCCGAAGTCGGCCTCCGCTTCGACCACCCGATCGAAGATCCGGGACGGCGTCTCCTCGAGTGCGTCGATGATGGGCAGGCCGCTGCCGTGCTCCGCGGTGAACGGCGCGATGATCCGGGTGATCGAGGTGAAGGACGCGACGACGGTCAGGCGCGCGGACGCCGGGTCGTCGAGGCCCGCGACACGGCGGGCGCCCCTCTCCCGCAGGACCAGATCACGCGCGATCGGTTCGAAGCGACGTCCTGCCTGGGTCAGCCGCACGGGCCCCTTCCCCCGCTCGAACAGATCCGCGCCCAGTTCCTTCTCCAGCGCATGAAGCTGCCGGGAAACGCTCGGCTGGGAGACGCGCAGGCGGCGCGCGCCCTCGGTGATCGAACCGGCGTCGATGGCAGCCAGGAAGTACGTCAGCACCCGAATCTCCACCATGCCTCCAAAGCATCGCGATCAAGCTATACAGGCATTGGACAGCATGGGGATTGAAGGCCAGGATTTAGAAACCCCCGCACAGTGATGCAGGCCACACTCCGCGCTCTCGAGGGCTCACCCGTCCCCGAGCGCAAGGACGCGGCAATGAAGGTCTCCCGATCCGCGACGAGCCGCCGCCGGCCGGCCGGACTGCCTCGCGGGTCTTCGAAAGCACCCCTGTCGCCCCCGAACGGCACTCTCCTGCTCGCTGCGACCAGGGAGCCGTTTGCTCGAGCCCCCTGGCGGGGCCCGGTCGCGCCGCGACTGCTCCCGCGGCCACAAAAACCCACTGACCCCTTACGAACGAGAAGACCTCCCATGCGTACCGGTACCGAATATCTGGCCTCACTCAACGACGGCCGCACCGTCATCCTCGATGGAGAGATCGCCGGCGATGTCTCCCACCACCCCGCGTTCGCCCCGATGGCCAAGACCATCGCCGAACTGTTCGACATCGCCAACGACCAGCCCGCGGTGATGCAGTACACCGCCCCCGAGACCGGCCGGGCCGCAAACCGCGTCTTCTGCGTTCCGCGCTCGCTCGAGGAACTGCGGGCACGGCGAACAGCCATCGAGACGTGGGCGGCCCACACCCACGGCTGGGTCGGCCGCAGCCCCGACCACGTCGGCACGTTCCTGGCCTCGTTCGCCGCGAACAGCCAGGTCTTCGAGATCGACGGCAGCACACACGACTTCGCCGCGAACGCGCGCGCGCACTACCAACGGCTGCTGGACGAAAACCTGTACGTGTCCTACGCGATCATCCCGCCGCAGGTGTCCCGCGCCACCACGGCCTCCGGCTGGGAAGGCGAATACCTGCAGGCCGGTGTGGTCGAGGCCACCGAGGCCGGCCTGGTCGTCCGCGGGTCCCAGATGCTCGCCACAGGTGGAGCGGTGGCCGACGAGATCTTCGTCTCCTGCATCAAACCGCTCGGCCCCGACGACAAGGACTTCGCCGTCGGATTCATCATCCCGACGAACACCACCGGCCTGAAGCTGTACTGCCGCCGTCCGTACGTCACCGGCGCGACGAGCTCCTTCGACTATCCGCTGACCACCCGCTACGACGAGTCCGATGCGCTGCTCGTCTTCGACGACGTCCTGGTGCCGTGGGACCGCGTCTTCGTCGATCGTGACACCACGAAGGTACGGCAGCAGTTCTTCGACACCGGCGCCCACGTCCTGGGCAACTGGCAAGCCCAGATCCGGCTCGCGACCAAGCTGAAGTTCATCGCCGGCGTGGCCCGCCGGGTCACCCAGGTCAACGGTGTGGACGCGATTCCCTCGGTCCAAGAGAAGCTCGGCGAACTCGCCGCGGTCGTCAGCGGCGTCCAGTCCGCGGTGCTCGCGGCCGAGTACACCGCGGCACCCGACGCTCAGGGTCAATGGCTGCCGAACCGCCAGCTGCTCTACAGCGCGATGGGACTGCAGTCCGAGACCTACCCACGCGTCCTGGCGATCCTGCGCGACCTGGTCGGCGGCGGCGTCCTGCAACTGCCCTCCAGCGTCAGGGACCTCACCAGCGAGGTCAGCCGGGCCGACATCGCACGGTACGTACAGTCGCCCGGCGTCCCGTCGGTGGAGCGGGTCAAGCTGTTCAAACTCGCCTGGGACATCCTCGGCTCGGAGTTCGCCGGCCGCCACCAGCAGTACGAGATGTTCTACGCCGGTGCGCCCTTCGTGGTGAAGGGCGTCTACACCTACCGCAACTACGACTACGACGGTGCCCTGAAGTCGGTCCAGGACTTCCTGGACAGCTACTCGGTCGATGCGTGAACTGTTGGGAGACCCGGAAATGCCCAAGCCCGAGTACGAGTTCTTCGCGGTGACCGATGTCGACTACACCCCGTGCGACGGAGGGAACCCGCTGATCAAGGAACGGATCCTGTCGCGCGACCCGGACACCGGTTTCGCGTCCCGGATCCTGCGCTACGAACCCGGCGCGGACTCCTCCCCCATGGGGCAGCTGCGCCACGACTTCTGGGAAGAGGTCTACATCCTCGAAGGCTCCTTCGTGGACCTGACGCTGAACCGGACCTTCTCCGCCGGCGACTACGCCTGCCGGCCCCCCGGCATGCCGCACGGACCGTGGCGCAGCGACGAAGGCGTCACCACGTTCGAAGTCAGGTATGGCCATGACCCTTCCTGACTTCACTCCCGCGACCGCAGTCGGCATGCGAGCCGCCATGGGCCGGTTCGTCACCGGTGTCGCTGTCGTCAGCACCGGCACCGGCGAGGGCAACTGGTGCGGCATGACGATCAGCTCCCTGACCTCGATCAGCCTCGACCCGGCCATCCTGATGATCTCCCTGACCCACAGATCCCGCACCACCGAGGTCATCCAGAGAGCCGGTCGATTCACGGTCTCCATCCTCGCCGCACGGCAGGAGGCGGCGGCACGGCACTTCGCGACGCGAGGCGGTTCGCGCTTCGAGGAAATCGAGCACGACCTCGGGCCGTTCGGCATGCCCCTGATCTCCGACGCTCTCGTCCAGGCCGAGTGCCGCGTCCACGCCGCCCACGACGTCGGCGACCACACGGTGGTCTTCGGGACCGTCGAGCACCTCAGGTTCCGTGACGGATCTCCGCTCCTCTTCAACGCCGGACGGTTCGGCGCCTTCCACGACTTCGGCCACGACGAGATCCCCTGGTGGTTCTGATGACACCGCAAACAGCCACCCCGTCCACGTCGGCCCAGACGCTGCACGGCAATCTCAGCGCCACCGCGATCACCTTCTTCGTCGTCGCCGCCGCGGCTCCTCTGTTCGTGATGGCCGGCGTCGGCGCGCTGGCTGTCGGCATCGGCGGAATCGGTGCGCCGGCCGGCTATCTGTTCGCCGGGATCGCGCTCGCGATCTTCACGGCCGGCTTCACCGCGATGACCAAACACATCCGCAATGCGGGTGCGTTCTACGCCTACATCGCCAAAGGCCTCGGTTCCGGGCCCGCAGTGGTGTCCTCGGTCGTCGCCCTGGTCTCGTACAACGTCGTCGAGATCGGCATGTTCGGCGCCCTGGGCTATTTCACCGACACCACCCTCGACACGCTGGCGGGCATCAACCTGCCCTGGTGGCTGTGGGCCCTGGTGGGCGTGGTGATCATCTGGCAGCTCGGGTCGCGGTCGATCGACGTCGGCGCGAAGTTCCTGATCGCTCTGCTTGCCCTCGAGACCGCGGTGTTGGTGGTTCTGGCCGTCGCGATCCTGTGGCGGCACCCCCATGGCATCACCTTCACCTCGTTCGCGCCACAGCATGTCGCGGTCGGTTCCATGGGAGCAGTGCTCGCCTTCGCGTTCGCCGCCTTCATGGGCTTCGAGAGCACGGCCCTGTACCGCGAGGAATCCCAGGACCCCGACCGGGCCATCCCGCGCGCCACACTGGCCGCCGTCGCCTTCCTCGGCCTGTTCTACGCGTTCATGGTCTGGATCATCGTGCAGGCCTATGGTCCGGCAGACGCGGTGAACGTCGCGAACACCCTCGCCGGAGGGCTCTTCTTCGACGCCATGGAGCAGTACGTCGGGACCTGGGCCGTGGATGTCATGTCGGTCCTGATCATCACCAGCATCCTGGCCAGCCTGCTCGCCTTCCACAACGCCATCACGCGCTACGCGTACGCACTGTCCCGCGAAGGCGTTCTCCCGCCGACATTCGGCAGGCTCCACCCACGCTACTTCGCGCCGTACATCGCCGGCCGCCGGCAGAGCGTGCTCGCCGCGCTCGTGGTCATCATCTTCGCAGTCGCAAAGCTCGACCCGTTGACCCAACTGCTCATCTGGGTGAACACGCCCGGAATCTTCGGAATCCTGCTGCTGCAGGCACTGGTCGGTGTCTCCGTCGTGCGGTTCTTCCGGAAGGACCGCCGTGGCCACACTGCCTGGCGAGTGGTCGTCGCGCCGGTCGTCGGCAGCGCCCTGATGCTGATGGCGATCGTCCTCGTGGCCAAGAACATCACACTGCTGACCGGCTCCACGCCGACAACCAGCGGCGTGAACCTCGCCATCATGGCTGTAGCTCCCATTTCCGTGGTGCTCGGCGTCGTCGTCGCGTCGCGCCTGAAGAAGACACGACCCGAGGCGTACGCAGCCGTGGGAACCCGCAACACCGACTGACCCGAGAACAGGAATCCGATCATGGCGACTGCCGATCTGATCGTTCGGGCCGCGCGCCTCCACACCATGGGGCCGGCGTCACCCCCGGCCACCATGGTGGTCGTCGCCGACGGCAAGATCCTTGCCGTCGGCGACGACCGGCTGGCCGACGAGTTCAGCCGGACCGAGGTCTTGGACCTCGGTCCCGCGACGCTGACACCCGGGCTGATCGACGGACACTTCCACCCGGTGTACGGGCTCGGCCTCACCTCTGGAATCGACCTCACCCGCGCCACCACGGTCGCAGAGGTTATCCAGACCCTGCACGCCAACCGCGGTGACGGGCCTTGGGTGCGCGGATGGGGACTGGACCCCAACGTCTTCGGCCGCGAACCCATCTCGAACTCGCTCCTCATCGAGGCGTTCGGACCGGACGTACCCGCCTTCGTCACCCTCTTCGATGCGCACTCGGCCATCGCGACCCCCGCGGCCCTGGCCGCGGCGAAGATCACGGGCTCGCGCGAGTTCGCGGCCGGCGGCATGATCGTGTGTGACGACGACGGCACACCGAACGGACACCTGCGGGAGTTCGAGGCGATGACCCTGGTCGAGTCGGTCATGCCGGCAGAATCCCCACAAACGCGCCGGCGGCGACTCGGCGACCTGCTGCAGGCGATGGCGTCGGTCGGCATCACCGCCGGCAACGCGATGGACTTCAGTGGGGACTCGGCAGAGCTCGTCACCGCGCTGGAAGCCGCGGGCGAGTTGCCGCTCAGGCTGCGGTTCCATCCCTGGGTCGAACCCGGTGGCGGCGTCACCACATGGGAGCACGTCCTCGAACAGCAGCGACTCCGGGGACGTCGTTGGAAGGTCGACGGCGCGAAATTCTTCATGGACGGGACCGTCGAGGGTGGCACCGCCTGGCTGACCGAGCCCGACAGCTGCGGCGAGTGTCATGCCCCCAACTGGTCCGACCCGACCGAATATCGCGCCGCGGTGCACTTCCTCGCACACCATGGCGTACCCACGGCGACTCACGCCATCGGTGACGCAGCAGTGCGATGGGCTCTCGAGACCCTGTCCGGTGCGGCGCCGCTCGACTCGGGAGCACGGCACCGCATCGAGCACATCGAGACAATCCCCGACGACCTGATCCCGACGTTCGCCGACCTGGGCGTGGTGGCCAGCGTGCAACCCACCCACTGCACCGACTTCAACAGCGCCGACTTCTCGGATGCCTGGTCCCAGCGACTCGGCCCGGCACGTGCCGCCCACGGGTTCCGCTTCGGCGACATCCGCCGCGCCGGCGCCGTGGTGGCATTCGGGTCGGACTGGCCCGTCGCCCCGTTCGACCCGCGAGCAATCCTGAGCGCCGCGCGACTACGCCGCCGCGGTGGCCACCCCGAGCAGGATCCGATCGGACCCGAGCAGGCCGTCACTGCGCGGATGGCCTTGGAGGCGTACACCACGCACGCCGCGATCTCCCAAGGCGAAGCCGGAACTGCCGGAGTGATCGCACCCGGCGCCCGTGCTTCCTTCACCGCATTCACCGCAGACCCACTCAGCACCGATCCAGACGAGTTCGCGCTCGCCCCGATCGCTGCGACCATCGTCGAGGGCCAACTCGTCCATCTTGCTTCTGACTAGGAAGCTCTCAAGATCTGCCGGAGCTCGGGCCCGGAATCGCTCTCAGTCGGATCCGGGCCGCCCTCGGTCGACCCGACGCAGCCCTTACAGCGGCGCGGGAGGCCGCGAGGCCATGCCTCGATTCGATCTCATTCGCGACGGCACCAACTTCGCCTACGCGCTACACGTACTCGGCGACATTCACCTCGGCCTGGGACGTCCCGAGGATGGAGTCAGGCCTCTGGCACGGGCCGTCGAGCTCTACGAGCAACTCGTCGACGCTGACGACCGCTGCCGGTCCGGTCTCGCCGCGGCGTTGCACAACCTCGCCGACATCCAGGTCGCAACAGGCAGTCACGATGCGGCAGTCGCCAGTGGCCAATGGGGCGCTGCCACCTATGAGCGGCCGGCTGACGAGGACAAGGACGCCCACCTGGGACGGTTCGCCGGCTCGCTGAGGGATCTGCGGGGTATGTCTCGCAACGGCAGGACGGCTTGAGGACGCCCCGCTTGTGGCACGGCGGCTGGTGGAGGTCCTGGAACGCCTCGTGAGCAGGAGGCCCGAATTCACGGAGCTGCTGGCACAGTCCCGTTCCGAGTCCGACCGCGCGGTGTGCTCCCTGGGGGAGTTCGCCCAGTCCCGGCGGGCTGCGGGACTCGATGAGATCTATCGAAGACTGGCCGGGGAAGGGCCGGACCGCACCGAATAGACGAAACGGTGTTGCCGGACCGCGGTCGGCGGCGAGCTGACCTGACGCCCGGTGCTGCACCAGCCCGTGGCGCGGTGGACGTGGGCGCCGGTGTCTTGTGGGGCTCGCGGCGGTCCACCCCGGGTCGGCCGCGCTGATCCGCGGCGCGGTTCACGGCAGGGGTACGGGTTCGTAGCGTGCGAGGAAGAAGCGCAGGTGCGGGGGTTCGTAGGTGAAGCGCAGGCCGTGGTCGACCTGTTGCCGTCGTTCGTTGAGGGCGATCACGGCGTCGGCGACGACGTCGAGGTGGCTGCGGGTGTAGACGCGGCGGGGAATGGCGAGTCTGGCCAGTTCGAGAGCGGGGGCACGGTTCTCGCCCGTCGCGGGGTTTCGTCCGGCGGAGACGATGCCTCGTTCCAAGCCGCGTACGCCCGAGCGCAGGTACAGCTCGCAGACCAGCGTTTGCGCGGGGAACAGGGCCTGGGGGATGTGGCCGAGAATGGTGCCGGCGTCCAGGCAGACGGCGTGTCCGCCGAGGGGGCGGACCACGGGCACGCCTGCGTCGATGAGCCGTTGTCCGAGGTAGGCGACCTGTTCGACGCGGGCGCGGATTGAGCTGCTCTGAGTTTTGTGGAGTCCTGGAAGCCGGGTTATGGTGCCCGGCGTAAGGAGCACCACGAACCATGCCGGCACCACGCAAATATCCCGACGAGTTGCGGGAACGGGCGGTCCGCGAGGTCCGGGCGTCCGGTCGCCCACGTCGCCCGGGACCTGGGCATCCACAAGGAGGCCCTGAGGAACCGGGTCCGCCAGGCCGAGGCCGACGCGGGTGAACGCGACGACCGGCTGAGCACCGGCGAACAGGACGAGCCGAGGCAACTCCGCAAGGAAGTCGCCGAGTTGCGTCGGGCGAACGAGATCCTCAAGGCCGCCTCCGTGTTTTTTGCCCAGGAGATCGACGTCCCCGGTCAAGGCCGAGCAGGTGATCGACCACCTGCGTGACAAAGGTCTCGGGGTCGATCCCGTATGCCGGGTGCCGGACCTGTCGCCGTCGACGTATTTCGCGCGGAAGAAGCGCCCGAAGTCCGCCCGCCGGCTGCGTGACGAGCAGCTCGTGCGGCTGATCGAGGCCGAGCACGCCGACTCCGGCGGCACCTACGGCGCCCGCCGGATCACTCGCGCGCTGCACCGCAAAGGCACAACGGTTGCCCGCTGCACGGTCGAACGTCCGATGCGCGAACTCGGCATCGAGGGCGTCATCCGCGGGCGGCGCCGCCGCACCACCGTCCCCGAGCCGGCCGCGCCGCGCCCGCCGGACCCGGTCGACCGCCGGTTCACCTCCGACGGCCCGGACCGGCTGTGGGTCGCCGACCCGACATATGTGCGGACGTGGTTCGGGTGGGCGGTGGATCCCACCTTGACCACGGGGCGCAGGCCCTGGAATCCGAGGACATACAACCGGCTGCCTTGCTTCTCCGGCTCGGGGAGCTCCCTGCGCAGCCGTTCGCGCACCAAGTGAGAGGTCAGGAGGATCTCTTCATGCTCGTCGAGGTTCCACGGCGGCATGGCCCCAGCCGCAAGGTCGGGGCCATGCCTTCGCGCGGGCTGCCTCGGGGCCGATATCCTCGAGCCGCTTCGCCATGAGGATGTCGCGGAAGACCCATTTCGGGATGTGTGGCATCCGCTCACCGTTTCATCCGGTACCGGCAGTCGGTCATCTTCGCCCGGCGAGAGTCCACGGACGTCCGCGCGATCTTGCGCGATGCGCGGATATCGAGGGGCCATCCGGACTCGGCCGTTCTCGTTCCCGGGCGGGCTCGCGTTTTGCGTTACGTGAGCTGGAGCGCATCGTCGCCGCAGGCCTGCAACAGGCCTACTTTCAGGAAAGCGGCACCCGCGCCGACGACCTGGAGGCAGTCGAACCGACCGACGTTTGGCTCTATAGGTGAGTTGCCGTTCTCACCTGCGCAGCCGCGGGTGCGTGGCGTGCCCACCGCCACCTCGGCGCTCTCGCGCGCGCTGGGTTACCAGGCGACGGCTCCCTTGTCGTCGAAGAAGCCGCCTCGGGGGCCGTCGTCGGGCAGGGTGGCGAGGCGAAGGGCGATCGCGGCGCCCTGCTCGGGTGTTCGTTCCCCGGCGAATCCGGTGAAGTCGGTTGCGACGTACCCGGGGCATGCCACGTTCACGATGATGTTCGTGTCGGTGAATCGGCGGGCGTACTGGGCTGTGACGCTGTTGAGCATCGACTTGGAGGGTGCGTAGGCGGCCATGACCGGGCCGGTCTGCAGCGTCAGCGAGCCCATGTTGCTGGACATGTTGACGATCCGGGGCGAGGCGGCACGGCTGAGCAGCGGGAGCATCGCGTTCGTCACCCGTACAACCCCGAACACGTTCGTTTCCAGGACGGTGCGCAGGACGTCGAGGTCGAGGGTCGTGGGGTCCTGCGCCCCGTCCTCGAACCGCCCGGAGATTCCTGCGTTGTTGACGAGGACGTCGAGTCGCCCGGCTTCCTTCTCGATGCTCGCCGCCGCTGCGGCGACACTGGCGTCGGAGGTGACATCGAGGGCGACTCCGAACGCATCTGTGCCTGCGGCCTGCAACCGCCGCACGGCCTCCTCGCGTCGGGCGTCGTCACGCGCCCCCACGGCGACGGTGAAGCCAAGGGCTCCGAGACCCTTGGCGATGGCGAAGCCGATTCCCTTGTTCGCGCCGGTGACCAGCGCTGTCCTGGTGTTGTTCACGCTGCCCATGCTCAGCGCGCGGCGTTCGTTTCGTCCAATATCGATCAAGTACGCTGTGATACCCGGCGGGTATCACAAGGTGGATAGGGTATGCGCATGGACGACCTGGAGACCCGTGAGCTGCGGTACTTCGTTGCGGTCGCCGAGGAGCTGCACTTCGGGCGCGCGGCCCAGCGGCTCGGGATCGCGCAGCCACCGCTGTCGCGTGCCATCCGGCAGCTGGAACGTCGGCTCGGCGTCCAGCTCCTGGACCGGGACCGACGAGGGGTGGCCCTCACCGGCGCCGGCGGTGTCCTGCTGCGCGAAGCCCGGGTGTCCCTCGATGCGGTCGCGGCCGCCGCGCGCCGGACCCGGCGGGCAGCGGATCTCCAGCGGCCGCTGGTACTGGTGACGAAAGCCGGCGCATCACACGAGCTGCTGCAACGGCTGCTCGCCGCGTCGGCAGCCGACACCGATACGGCACCGGTCGAAGTCGTCCTTTGCGAGGTCGGTGAGCAGGCACGGTTCCTGCGCAGCGGGCGCGCGGATGTGGCCCTCATGCACCGGCCGGTCGACGACCTGGCCGGGTTCGATACCGAAGACCTCTGCACCGAAGGCCAAGTCGCCCTCCTCCCGTCGGGACACCCGCTCGCCGCACGACCCCAGCTCACCCTTGCGGACGTCGGCAACGTGCCGGACCTTCCCATCGCCCGATGGCCCCGGCTCGACGGCTCCTACCCCGACGGCCCCGGGCCAGAGGTGCACACCCAGTCACAGCTCGCCCAGCTCGTCGCGCTCGGCAAGACCCTGCTCGTCATCCCTGCCTCCAGCCGCGCCTGGCAGTGGCCCGACCATGTCGCGGTGCCCGTCGTCGACGCCCCGGACATCACCACCGTGCTCGCATGGCCGGCCGGCCACCACTCACCGGCCCTCGCCGCACTGGCCCGAGCCGCGGCCGAGCTTCGCAACACACCACCAACTGCGCCCAAGCCCTGAACCTCCTCGCCACCCGACTTCGCGGATGGTCAACGGGGGCCAACCAGAGCTATATCGTTAACCTCGCGAACGCGTCGTGCGCCGCACCGGGCGGCTGCTCGTCGCTGCCCCCGCCTCCGCCGACGAACACGCCGCGCGGGAAGCGCTGTTGCAGGTGGAGGGCCGTCGGCGGACCCCGAAGCTGGGCCGGCTGCGCCACTCGCCGCGCGAGGTCTGCGGCCCCGGCGTCGGCAAGGTGCTCGACCGCTACCTCGAAGCCGACGCGCTGGGCGCTCACGGACGCAACCTCGCGGCGATACCCGCCGGCCGTCTGCACCACCTTGCCCACTACGCCTGCACCGCCCGCCCCCAGGCCGTCGTCGACCTCACCCCCGACCGGCGCACCGCCATCCTGGTCGCGTTCGCCGCGACCATGCGCGCCACCGCCGCGGACGAGGCGATCGAGGTGTTCGACCTGCTCATGGCCGACCTCGCGCGCCAGTCATCCCACCGCGCCGTCAAGACCCGGCTGCGAACCGTCGACGCCGCAGCGCTGCTGCTGCGCGAGGCGTGAATCACCGTCACCCACGCCGCCGCCGACGTCCGCGAAGCGCTCGACCTGCTCGACTTCGCCGCTGTCCACGACGCCGCCCGCGCCGTGCGCGAGATCGCCCGCCCGCAGGCCGACACCCTCGCCGGCGAACTGCAACGGCGTGGACGTCCCGAACTTCGACCCTTGATGGTGCGTTCGTCGTCGACACGACCCCCCACACGGCGGGAGCCGGGCGCCGAGCGATTGCTCCATGATGTGTTCGTGACATCACCCACCGATGACGAAGCCGTCCAGCGGTGCCCCGGTACCACGGCCCGGGGGCTGCAGTGCCGGGCGTTGGTGCCGATCGCGAACGGCTGGTGCGCCGCCCACCGGCCGCCGGAAGCCGGACCCGCGCCGGTCCGCCCGGCGCCGTTCCGGGGCAGGCTGAGCAAGAAGGCGTTGGAAGAGAACCGGCAGCGGGTCAGGGCCACCGTCGCCTGCCCCTACTGTGACGCCCCCGTCGGGCAGCCCTGCGTGGGAGTCGACGGCGCCGAGAGGGTGAGCAACCACAACGAGCGGCGCCATCTCGCCCTTCGAGCGGATGCCACCGCGCCCGTCACCGCCGGGGGCCCGCCCGCGCCGCCCGCCGAACACCCCCACGGTTCAACCGAGTCGGACTCGACCGTGGCGGGAATCGTCGCACGGCGCTGGCGGGCCACCCTCGCGACGAGCGGCCTCGCGGCGCGCATGAACGAGCCGGGCTGGTCCTACGAAGGGCGCGTCGAGTTCCGGTGCCCCATGTGCGCGGGCGTCACCCACACCCTGCGCAAACCGTACGTCGATCCGAAGGGGGAGACCCGACGCTACATCGCCGTCGTCTGCCCCAGCTGCCCCGCCGCGAGCACTCTCCGGGAACTGGGGATCTCCTCCCGCGACTTGATGAAACAAGCGACACCCCCGGCCACCGCAACCCCGGCCGAGCCCCACCCCGCCGCCGACCCGCACGTACGCGTGCCCGGCCCGCGCGGTGACCACGCCGATGCCGCAGTCGTTCCGGTACGCGGCACACACGTCCCACCCGCCCGCCGCATCGACCGGCCCGGCGTGTGGCCCGCGGACCTGCCGTCGCACGCCCCCGCGGAGACCCGGCGACTGTACTGGCGCAAGGTCACCGACCCGCTGTGGCGACTGCCCGAACACGTCGCTCCCGACACCGACGTGCGCGTGATCCTCCCCGAAGGCGACGAGTACGCGCCGTTGCGCGCGCACCTCGACGCCCGCGGAGCGCAGAGTCGTTCCGTGCCCTACTGGGTCGAGGACGAGACGGTCGGCACCGTCGACACGCACGGCACGCTCGTCGAACTCGCCGCCCGCCCCGCGGTGTTCGCACCCTCCGTCACCGACGGCGAGGAACGCCCACCCGTCCTGGGCCCGGGCGCGCACGCCGCCCGCGACGTCTTCGAGGCCGTCTGGGAAAGCCTCACACCCCAGGATCCCGAGAACGTCCCCGAGCCGGCACCCGTGGCCGAACTCGTCCCCGCCGCATGGGCCCGACTCCTGCCCCACCCCACCTTCAATCCGGCGCAGCTCCAAGCGGTGCCCGTCGTGTTGGACGACACCGTCGGCCACGTCCTGATCGTCGCCCCCACCGGGGCCGGCAAGACCCCCATCGGCATGGTCGCCGCCCTGCACACCCACGAACGCGGACGCAAGGCCGTGTGGTTGGTGCCGCAGCGCTCCCTCACCGACGAACTCGACCGCGACCTCGAAGCCTGGCGCCGCCACGGCATCCGCGTCGCCCGCCTGTCCGGCGAGTACGCCACCGACGCCCGCGCCATCCGCGACGCGGACGTGTGGGTGTCCACCACCGAGAAGTTCGAGGCCATCTGCCGCACCGCGTCCCTGCGCGACGTCCTCGCCGAGGTCGGCTGCCTGATCGTCGACGAGATCCACCTCCTCGGTGACCCCGTTCGCGGCCCCGTCCTCGAAGCCCTCCTCGCCCGCGTCCGCGACGTCGCCCACCAGGTCCGCATCGTCGGCCTGTCCGCGACGGTCTCCAACGCGGACGACATCGGCCACTGGCTCGGCGCGGCCCTGGTCCGGGTGTCGTGGCGGCCGACCCGCCTCGTCTGGCAACTCCCCATGATCCCGCTCGCCGCCGACCGCCCCACCCGACAACTCGCCCGAACCCGCGTCGCGACCCGCCTCACCGAGACCGTCACCCGCGACGGCGGCAGCGTCCTGGTCTTCTGCGGCAGCAAACGCAACGTCCGCACCACCGCGCTGGCCATCGCCGCGAGCCGCGGCCAACCCACCACCGGCATCGACGTCGACGACACCGACCGCGTCCACGACCTGTGCCGCAACGCCGGCGTCGGCCTGCACTACCGCGACTGGCCGCACAAGCACGACGCCGAACGCGCCTTCCGAGCCCGCGACATCGACGTCCTCGTCGCCACCTCCACCGTCGCCGCCGGCGTCAACCTTCCCGCCCGGGCCGTCGTCGTCCGCGACACCCAGGTCGGCCTGGACCGCGTCGAAGTCTCCATGGTCCAGCAGATGTTCGGACGCGCGGGACGCGTCGGCACCGGCGAAACCGAAGGCTCGGCCTACCTCGTCACCGAGGAGAGCGAACGCCCGATCTGGCAGGCCCGCCTGGCCGCCGGCTACACCGTGCGATCCCAGATCCGCAACAGCCTTCCCGACCAGGTCCTCGCCGAGATCGTCCAGGAACGCGTCCGCACCGTCCGCGAAGCCGACGCCTGGTGGGTCCAGACCCTCGCCCACCACCAGGACGGCGAGGATCCCGATCTCCTCGGCGACGCCATCGACTTCCTCATCGAGGGCGAGTTCCTGCACCGCGAACCCGGACCGCGCGGAGACGACGCCCTCGCCGCCACCGACCTCGGCCGGCTCACCTGCCGCATGATGGTGGCCGCGACCACCGCCGACCGCCTGCGCCGGGCCGTCACCGCCATGCCCGTGCCCCGGACCGCGGACGACGCGGAACACCTCCTGATCACCCTGGCCGCGATCCTGCTGCCCGGCCTCGAACAGGCCCCCACCAACGAACGCGCCGAAGTCGCCGTCCTGCGCGTCCTGCACGCCCGCGGATTCGTCGAGGACCTCGGAGCATGGGCACCACCACGCACCGGCCTCGCCTCCAAACCCTCCCTCGAACCGGGAGACCTTGCCAAAGCCGCCCTGATGCTCGTCGCCGCCAGCCCCCACGTGTTCCGCAAACCCTCCCGTACCGTCGCCGGCATCCCGACCGACAACCTCACCCCCGTCCTGGAGGAGGCCGAACGCTACCTCGCCTGGCTCGGCGCCCAGGGAACCTGCGCGACCCTGCACCCCTGGGCCGTCGTCACCGCCGCCGACCTCGGACGCCGCGTGCGGTGGCGCTCCCTCGGGCCCGGCCGCGGAGCCGGCCGCCTGCTGTGGATGTGCGAACAGATGGCCACCCCCCTGCACGCCACCCGGGGCGTCCCCGACATGTGGACAGCCGCCACCTCCCGCGGCATCACCGCGCCGGACTGGCCGTCGGGACGCGCCCCGAACGGATGCCGACTCGAACCCGACCAGTACACGGCCCTGCTCAACGCCCGTACCAGCCACACCGTCCTGGAGTCGACACCGACCGGGGCAATCGTGACCACCGCGCCCATGGGCGCCTTCGTCCACCTGTGGGACGGCGCCGCCTTCACCACCCACATCCACACCGGCGAGGCCACCGAACTGCGCTACCCCCACCCCCGCGACGACGATCCCTCCGCCGGGCGCCGCGGCGCGGCCGTCTGTACCCGCCGCGGCGACCACACCGGAACCGGCTGGCTCATCGCCTACCGCGCGACCACATGACCAGCCGCCCCGCAAGCGTCCCCCAGCGAAAGGGAACGAAGCTGCAGGTGACGGATGGCGTACACACCCTTCCGGCGGCGCCGCCCCGGATGGCGTCATCGGCTCGATGTCGCTGGACGCCGATAACGTCCGCCGGATGAGCATCGACACGACCCCCGGCGCCGAAGTCCGCATCACGCTTTCCCGAGAAGCGGCCGAGCGCGCACGGGAGTTGATCGGTCTCGGACTCGCCGCGTCGGTCGAGGACTAGGTGGCGGACTCGGTCCGCAACCGCCTCGCCGGATACCAGGACCTGACCACGGGCCGGCCCGACGGCGACCCGAGGGAACGGGTGGTCCCCAACCGTTATGCGTGACTCGGCCAGAATCGGAATAACCGTCGGGGCGCGCCGGGAACCACGACCCCGCCGTCGAGATCCCGCGCCCCCGGTCCCCGGGGCCGCCGCCCCCTGACACAGCCTCCGGCCGCATCAACGCCCGGCTGCGCCGACATGGGGCGGCATCTTCGAACGACCCCAGCGTCCGCCCCATGACGCGCACACCCCCGCGAAACCCGACACCCGAATGCCCCACCACCATCCGCGACCCACACCTCCCGCGGCGGCCGCCGCGACGGGAGGGAGGACCAGCTCGGCGCGCTCGGCCCGGTTCTCAACGCCATCGTGCTCTGGACGACGAAGTACATCGACGCCGCCGTCGCCCAGCTCCGCGCCGAGGGCCACGAGATCCGCGACGTTGTCCGGCACTCCCCGCTCAAGCACAAGAACCTGAACCTGCTCGGTCGCTACAGCTTCACCGCCGGCGTTCCGACCGCCGGCGCCCTACGCCCGCTGCGCGACCCGGACGCACCAGGGCTGGACGAGGACAACGGCGTGCAGGACTGACGCGGCGGTCCGCCGGCCTTCGTTCGGCGACCGGCGACGGCCGGAGCGGGCGCGCGGACCGGGGTGTCGTACAGGTGTCGATGCGGATCATCGGCTCCGGTCGCGGTGGGCAGCGACGCGGACGCGGGTTCCGCAGCGGGTCGAGCAGTAGCGTTGCGGGGTGCGGCGGCCCGTGTCGATGAAGTAGCGGCCACATCCAGGGGCGGCGCAGCGGCCCCATGCGCAGTAGCCGCGTTCGCTGAGCCAGAGGGCCAGGGCGAGGGCGGCGGTGGACAGCAGCCAGCGGGCGGGCTGTGCGTCGTGGGGGGCGGTGGCGCGGAGGGACCAGCGGCGTTCCGGTACGCGCTCCAGGCGGGGCCGGGCGGGGTACTGGTCGAGCAGGGCGTTGATCGCTTCGGCGGCGCCGTCCTCGTCGTCGAGGTCCAGGATTCCTGCGATGGCCGCCACGGCCTCCTGCATCTCCCCTGCGGTGGTCTCCGTCAGCCGCAGCGGCGGGCCGCCGTGCGCTTCCACGACGGCTTCCAGCCCCGGCGGCGTGGCGCCGGTCCCGTCCTGTACGGCGTTGACCAGGTCGGCCAGGAGGTACAGGCCGCGCGGATTGTCATCGGTGAACCGCTGGTCCATGGCCCCTCCGTGTCAGCGCCAATCCATCACATCACTCCTCCATGGTAACGTCTAAATTCATATTTGTCGTTACCGATGTGGTCGTACTCACTCGAAGGAGCCCCCATGACCGAATCGCACACGTCCGTACTGGTCGTCGGGGGCGGCCCTGTCGGGTTGGCCCTGTCCTGCTTGCTCTCGGATCAGGGTGTGGACCACGCGCTGATCGAGTCCCACCCCGGCACCTCCCGCCACCCCAAGGCCCGGGGTGTCTCGGCCCGGACCATGGAAATTTTCCGGCGGCTCGGGCTGGAGAAGGAGGTCAGCGCGGCCGGGTTGCCCGCCGAGCAGGTCCACTTCTACCGAGGCCGCGACCTGGTCGACCCTGACTACGTCCGCAACGGTCTCGCCCAGGAGTCCGGAGAGGGCCCCGAGCACACGCCGTCGCCCGGCCTCATCTGCTCCCAGGACGTCCTGGAGCCGCTGCTGCTGCGCCGTGCCACGGAACTGGCCGGCTCCCGCATCCGGTTCGCCGCCCGTCTGGTCTCCTTCGAAGACGACGGCCTCGGCGTACGGGCCGTCATCGAAGACCGGGCGACGGGCCGTCTGGACCGCCTGCGGGCGGACTGGCTCGTCGGCTGCGACGGCGCCGCGAGCACCGTCCGCACCGGAGCCGGGATCGCGATGGAGGGCCCCGTCGGCCTGGGGCGCTACCTCAGCGTCCGCTTCGAAGCGCCCCTGGGAGAGATCGTCGCCGACCGCGCCAGCGCTTCGTACTTCCTCACTGCCCCCGGTCGGGGCGGGTTCATGGCCGTCGACAACGATCGCCACTGGATCTACCAGTACCCCCTCGGCCCCGACGCAGAGGCAGACCCGACGGACAACGAGCTCCTGGCCGACCTCGTCCGTACGGCCGCGGGCGTCCCCGACCTGGACGTGGCCGTCCACGACACGATGACCTGGCGCATGGACGCACAGCTCGCCGCCTCCTACCGCCACTCCCGCGTCCTCCTGGCAGGCGACGCCGCCCACGTCGTCCCGCCGACCGGCGGACACGGCATGAACACCGGCATCGGCGACGCCGACAACCTCGCTTGGAAACTCGCCGCTGTCACCGCCGGATACGCCGGCGAAGCCCTCCTGGACACCTACGAGGCCGAACGGCGCCCCCTCGCCCGCCAGGTCATCGACATCTCCACGGCCAACGCCACCAACCGGGCCGGCTACCGCATCGACGACGAACTCCTCCTGACCGCCACCTACCGCTCCACCGCCGTCATCCCCGCCCCGCAGCACACCGGCGAAGACGAGGTTCTGGACCCGTCCGGGTACACGCCCAACTGCCGACCGGGAGAACGCGTACCCCACGTACGCCTCGCCCCGGGGCCCGCAGGCGCCACCTCCACCCTCGACCTCATCGGCCCTGGCCTCACCCTGCTCACAGCCGACGAGGCCCCCCAGTGGCACGCACAGGCCGAAGCCGTACGACAAGCCGGGGTCCCCCTCACCCTCCGGGCCGTACGCACCGCCGGACAGCAGGAAGCCACCCCTGGGCAGTGGGCACACCTCCTCGGCGCCGACCACGCGGACACCGCACTCCTGGTACGCCCCGACGGACACATCGCCTGGCGCGGCACCCTCCCGGCAGACCCGACAACCCTTCCGGCCCTCGTACGACGCGTACTCGCGTACCGGTGACTGCCGCCGGAACGACTCGGCCGACTCATCTGTCGTCAAACGATGGCGAGCTCAAGGGGTCAACGCATCACCGCTGTTCGGCAGCTCGGCGTAGACCTCTGCCGGAGTGCGATAGCCGTGGGTCTTCCGGGACGGTGGGTGAGTTCGTGGGCTATGGCGTCCAGGTCGGCCTGGCTGAACGTGCGGAGGTCCACGCCCTTGGGGAGGTACTGCCGCAGCAGTCGATCGGTGTTCTCGTTGGTGCCGCGCTGCCACGGGCTCCGCGGCCTGCAGAGATAGATCGGCATCGTGGTCTCGGTGGGTGATGGCCTGGTGCTCGGCGATCTCTCGGCCACGGTCCCACGTAAGCGTCCGACGGAGCTGGGACGGGATGTCGAGAAGGCTCCTGGTGAGGTGTGGGGTGACCTGCTCAGCCTTGATGCCGTCAGTCAGCGTGACGATGGTCGTGTAGCGGCTGGTGCGTTCGACGAGCGTGGCGACCGCCGAGGGTCGGGCGCCCATCCCGAGGTCGCCCTCCCCATGGCCGGGGACCTTGCGGTCCTCGACCTCGGCGGGGCGGTCGGTGATGGACACCACGCCGCGGTGACGCCCCGGGCGGTGGGACGGTGGGCGATCTTCGGGCGGCGCATGGGCCTGGCCGACCGCAGGCGCTGGGTGAGAGTCCGGTCGATTGCCTGGCGGCAACGGGGATCGTAGAGCGAGAGATGGATCGCTTCGTGCGAGACCTCATGGCGGTGTCACCAGGTAACTGGCGTCGCAGCCACCCTGCGATCTGGTCAGGAGACCGGCGCAGAGCAAGCTTGGCCTCCACCAGAGCGCGCAGAGCCGGTCGTTGGGCGAGTTGGCCGGCTTGGGCCGGCGCCCACGCGCATACGCTGCCGCATCGGCGGACGCGGCACGGTAGCGGTCCCGGCCGCGATGCCACGAGATATCTCTTCGCGCTCGATGCCGCTGAGATGCCGCTCAGATCGCTGCTGTGGGGCGAGCCGGACCGCCGCTCCGGCAAAGGAACCGGCGCGCGCTCGGCATCGGTGCCCCGAGTACCCGCCCGATCAAGCTGAACGACTGCCCCTTGCGCCGGCGTCTCCAGATCTCATCCTGCTGTGCCGGCGAAAACCCGTAGTCATGCACCTGTACCTCCACGACCACATGATCATCCGTGGGCGGTGCGTTGATCACTTGAGGGCGCCATCGTTTTCCGACACCCGGTCGGAAATGGAGTCCGAACGGGCCGGCCCGGCGCGTCGACCGGTTCATGATCGGCGGGGACCTGTCCAGGACGCCGACGAGTTCGATGCCCCTGCGGCAGGCCAGGGCACTCTCGCGCAATCGCTCACGATGGTCTCGGGAACGGGATGTCCATCCGGGAAACTGGTTGTTATGGATGAAGTCAAGGTCATCGTCGCCCATTCCGAGCGCGCGACCCTGCGTGTCGGCGATGTGTTCCTGAAGGTGGACGCCGATCAGGCCCGTATGGACGCCGAGGTCGAGGCGATGTCCCTGGCACCGGTTCCGACCCCGGACGTCCTGTGGTGCAAACCGCCCGTGCTCGCGATCGCCGCGGTCTCGGGGACGACGCTCGGGCGCCTCGGCGGGCCGTCGACCGGCTCACCGGCGGCGTGGGCCGCGGCGGGTGCCGCCATTCGGAAACTGCACGACGCGCCGCTGCCGCCCAAGCTCGGCCGAGCAGGCCGGAGCGTTGTCGAACTGGCGGCGGAACTCGACGACGAGTGCGCGTTGCTCGTGAGGAACGGCGTCCTGCCCGCCGACCTGGTCGCCCGCAACCGGCGGATCGCCGAGGCCGCGCTCCGGCCGTGGACTCCGGCGTTCACGCACGGCGACTTGCAGCTCGCGCATGTGTTCGTCGACGGCGGCGAGGTCACCGGGATCATCGACTGGTCCGAGGCCGGCCAGGGTGATGCCCTGTACGACCTCGCCACCTTCACGCTCGGACACGAGGAGCACCTCGACGACGTGATCGCCGGCTACGGCACCGACGTCGACATCGACCTCGACGTGATCCACGCGTGGTGGGCGTTGCGGAGCCTGCTGGCGGTGCGCTGGCTGGTCGAGCACGGCTTCGACGCCTTCGCTCCTGGCTGCGAGGTCGATGTACTCCGATCCCGGATGTGAGCCGAGCAGGAACAGGCCAACTTCTGGGGCCCTTCCGGGCCCGGCACTCGACCAGCAGGGCCTCTAGTCCAGTCCTCGGTCGCAGGGTCGCCGGCCGCGCCGTGCACCGGTCGACCGGGTGTGCACGCAGAGGCGGCGAGCCGGACCGAGGCTTCTGGTTTCGTCGAAGACGGCGAGGTCAACCCGTGACGGCCCGGACCGTCATGCGGTCGGGTGGCGGTCCTCGTCCGGGTGGGTCTGTGTCGAGGCTGTGGGTGGTCAGCTCGTCCAGGTTTTGCGTTGGGGTGGCCTTCGCGTGGCGTGAGCCAGGGGGAGGAGGGCGATCCGGCCCCACCGGATCTGACCAACACCGCATCATGGACGGATGAGCACACGTCCTCGGGGCAGTTACGGCGTGTGCAGCCGCCGGGTCGCGCTCACCGAGCCCCACGACATATGGCGCCACGACGACCCCACCCGCGCCTGCAGCCTCGCAGGTGCCCAGATCTCCTGCCGCGGTTCGTGGACCCCGCCGCCGATGTTTCGAACATCGACGGCCCGCGCCAACTCGACCTTCTCTCACTTGCCGACTTCGCGCCCCCCGAACACCCGGACGTTGGCCGAGGGGAGTGCGACAAGCGGGACCGGATCGTTGTCGGCATCGAATTGCTGGAGTGAGCTCGGCACCGGTCAACTACCGGACCAACCGACGCTGGTTGGGCGGCAGTACGCGGCAGGCTTGTGCGGGGCACTGGGGGCCCGGTCTCGGCGGGGCTGGCAGCCGGCCGGCCAACCGGTGGGCGCGAGCTGCGCTACTGCCATTGGGCGTTCATGTTCAGGTGCTTCCACAGTGAGACCGGGCTGCCCTGGCCGTACTGTCCTCGGTGGATCTTGAGGTGCGACGCCTCCCACGGACCCAGGACTGTGTAGTGGTAGGTGCCGCCGTCCGTGGACACAGGCTGGACATAGAAGTCCTGGTTCTTCCCGTTGTTGCAGGTCCATACGATCAGTTCCTGGCCCTGCCTGTACTTCGCCGCAGGGACGTCCAGGCACAGGTTCCGGTTGTCCCAAGGACGCAGGTTGTAGGCGTATCCCCTGGGCCCGGGCGTCAGGCACCATTTTTCGTTGCCTTGACCGCCGGCCCACGGCCACGTGATGACCTTGGCTCCCTTGCGGCTGCCGCCCCCGACGTTCAGGTACACGGAGGAAGAGCCGGAACCACCGGGTACGGAAAACGTGTAGGGGCGATTCTGCTTGCAACGACACCGCAGCGTGGGACTCGGCTCCCTCAGCCGCGTGCGCGGTTGCCGGCAACACCCCAACAGCCAGCACGGTCGCTCCCAGAGCGCCCGTCACTCGACTCTTCACCGACATCGTCTGAGGGGCCTCGCGTTTCTCGGACAGGGTCATGACTGTCGAGTTCACGCGGCGAGTCGCAACTCTTCGAACTCGGCATGCACCTCGCCAGGAGGGCGATATCCCACCGCCGAGTGGAGTCGTTTGCGATTGTACCAGAATTCTATATACCGAGTGATATCTCGTCGAGCTTCCTCGCGAGTCGAGTACTTCGTGCGGGAGACGCACTCGTTCTTCAAGGATGCGAAGAAAGACTCGGCCATTGCGTTATCGAAGCAGATCCCCGTACGACCGACGGAGCGACGCAGGCCGAGTCCGCCGAGCACCTGCGCGTACTCTGCCGACATGTAGTTGCTTCCGCGATCGGAGTGAAATATGGCATCCTCGGCAAGGGGGCGATTGCGTGCCGCGTTGCGAATCGCCCGTGATATCAGCGGCGTCTGGTAATGGTCGTCCATCGCGTAGCCGACGACCTCTTTCGTGCAGCAGTCGATCGCAGTCGCGAGATAAAGCCAACCCTCGGCCGTCGCAATGTACGTAATATCCCCGACGAGCTTTTCCCCGGGAGCGGCGGCGGTGAAGTCGCGGCCGACCAGGTCCGGCACAGGCGCGGACGTGGCGCGGGTGAGGGACAAGCGCTTCGGGCGGGGCTGGCAGGGCACCAGGCCCAGGTCGCGCATGATCCGCCGCACCAACTCCGGGCCGGCCGCCACGCCCCAGCGCAACATCTGCGCGCGGATGCGACGATATCCGTACGTGCCGTCGGACATCTCGAATGCCTTCGTGACCAGCCGTTTCAATTCCTCGCGCCGCCCGGCGGTCGCGGATTCCGGGCGGCGCCGCCAGTCGTAGTAGCCGGATTTGGACACACCGAGGCGGTCGCACATGAATGCGACGGGATATGCGTACTCCACGGTATCGAGTCGCATCGTCTCGATGAACTCGTACTTGCTGCCTACCGGGGATCCTTCGCGAAGTACGCTGCGGCTTTTTTCAGGAACGAGTTTTCCATCTCGAGCTCGCGATTGCGGCGTTCGAGTTCCTTCAACCTGGCGCGTTCGTCAACGGCAAGCGGCCCTTCGGCTTTTTCGTGCCTGCGCTGATGTTCTCGAACCCAGGCGCGGAGCGTTTCCGGGTGGACATCGAGCTCCCGCGCGGTCTGTGCGATCGCCCGGGGCGCGGACTTCAATGCCAGTTGAACCGCTTCCTCGCGGAACTCGGGCGTGTACGGGTTGGGGCGTGCCATCTTGCTGCTTTCCTCGGTTCCTTACAGGTCAACCTTATTGGATCTCTGTCCGAAACCTTCGAGGCACCCCAGTTGGACGGCAGCGGTGGGAGGCATCGTTGTGCCTGTTCGACGGTGCATGGGTGTGTCACCGGCCGGGCCGACCGGACCGCTGTGGTGGGTCGGGGAAAGGGCAGGCGGCAACGCTGTCGCGGGGTTGTTCGTTCGGAGGCGTCCTGACGAGTCGCCCTCCACCGCCGCGTCCCGTTCCCCGGCGGTCGCCCACGACTCGATGCGACCGGGGCGCCGTTCGTCGTGCACGCCTGAGCGCGAGGCATCCCGGGGCGGTCCGCGTTCGGTCGCGATCCGCATTCCGGGGCCTCGGTCGACCACCTCTGCGGCGTCGACGCCGGGTACCCACGATCATGCCCTCCCACCTGGGTTTCTTCCATTCCCGGTACCTCGAACGTATGCTGGGGTCATGCCCGCATTGAACATCGATTTCAGCGACGAGGAACTCGCCGAACTCCGCGAGACGGCCAAGGCCCGCGGCGTCACCCTCAAGAGCCTGGTCCGCGAGGCCGTCACCGAGGACCTGGCGCAGCGCCGCGCCCTGGCCGCGATGACTGCGGTCCTGCGCGCTTTCACCGCCGAGCACACGGCCGCGTTCGACGACGCGTTCCCCGACGACGCCCCCGCCGGGGCCCGTCGACGCGGGGCGGCCTGACCCGGTGATCCTTCACATCGACCTGCGCTGGCTCCTCGAGCGCCAGACCGACGTCCTGCCCGAGGGACCCGACGTCCACGACTACTCCGGTCTGGTCGCGGCCGTCGCCCGTCACCGCGTCAACACCCCCCGCCTGGGCGAGGACGCCGATCCCGCCTGGCGGGCCGCGTCCCTGCTGCACACCCTGATCCGGCTGCGGCCGCTGCCCGCGCGAAACGCCCTGTTCGCGTGTGGTGTCGCCGTCGCCTACATGGCCGCCTCGAACCAGGGCGTGGATCCGCCGTACGGCGCGCTCGTCGACCTCGCCCGCGCCGTCGACACCGGCAAGGCCGACGTGTACACCGTCGCCGAGCACCTGCGGTCCTGGCGCATCTGACCCGACCGGGACCGGGGCGGACGTCGACCCCGGGGCCGACCGGTCCCGGCTTGCGGACGCCGCGCAGGCCCGGATCCCCGTCGTCCCTCCCGACGGCCCCGGCACACCGGCGTGGGAGAACTCGGACCGGCTCCCGACCGGCACGACCCCCGGGGCGAGGGGCGATCCGTCACACCGTCACCGCTGCCACCGTCGCCGGCCAAACGCCCCGACACCCGTCTGCGGAGAGCAGACGTCGCGGAGGAAATCGCCGTCATCGAAAAGGACATCACCGGGAAGTTGCCGTACGCGCAGCCGTACGTGGTGGGCACGACGGCCGGGTGAGCCGAGCAGGAACACCTCGGCCTTCGGGGCCCTCGTCGACCACGTCGATCCGCGGCGCCTCGGTGACCCAGCCGCCGTGGTCTTTGCCGCCGCCGGGCCGCCCGAAGAGCCTGCTCTCCGCCTGGGGTCGTGCCGTGATGACCTATGGACAAGGAAGGAAGACTCGGGAATGGACGACGAATCGGTTGCGGCGGAGAGGACGGATTGGGATTTTGTACCGTGTGTACGGGTAGGGCCTCTGCGATTCGGGATGACACCCGAAGAGGCGAGGACCGCATTGGTCGATGCCGTTCCTCGACCGAGTACCCACCCATGGAGGATGGAGTTCGAGAATCCCGGTCTGTCGACATACTTCGACGAGGACTTGGGATTGTGTGCCGTTGCTCTGGACGCGAAGCGGGGACCGCAGGTTCGCATCGCGGATTTCCCCCTCGTCGGTCGGCCGCCGTCGGTGGTCGCGGATCTGGTCGTGGACTATGCGGTGCGCAACGGCATGGAGGGTCGTATCACCCACGAGGGGGATCCCGCGATCGAGGCACTGGGCTTGGTGCTGCGCGCTCAACGATCCGGTGACGTGCTTCGGACCCGACCGGTATTCGTGAGGCGGGAATGGGCATCCAATGCGGGAGACGTAATCTACGGGAAGCTTCCGAAATGGGAATGGGACAGGCGTTCGTACGCAGCTGATTCGGGCCTGTAAATCGAACTGCTCCGTTCCCGCACTCGGATGTGGTTCCGGGGACGGTCGTTGGTGTGTAGACGGTGGTGTGAGCTGGGGTGTTGTGGGTGCGAGCGTTTCAGGGCTGTCCGAGCGGGGCCTGGTCGATCGGGTCCGGTCGGGAACTCCCCGGTCTGGCACCTGACTCCGGCCGGTCGCACGTCGGCGGACGATTCCGGCATGACATCGCCCCGCCCCCACGCGGCGACCGGCCGCGGTGATTCCGGGGGTGAGCCAGAGCTCGCGGCAGAACGCCCCGTCCACCCGCGACATCCGCAGCCGCCCGGCACCCCTGTCGCGCCACCGGCTCGACGGTCCGGAAGTCCTGCCGATTCACGTCTCGTTCGACCTCGATGGAGGCGTTTCAGGTCGTCAGGCCGACCACGCCCAGTACCACCGCGCCTGCGCCGGAGATGATCATGAGCCATCCCACGAGGCGAAAGAAGTGGTCCATACCCTCGATGGTCGGACCGGTCCCGCGCAGGTCGAGTGTGATCGAGTCCGTCCGGCGCAACCTCTCGACGGTTCGGGTCCGCCAACCCCGTAGGTCGAATGCGCCGTGCATGCCCCACACCGCACCCGCCATCCCGAGGATCAGTATCCCCACGGCCAGGGCAGGGTCGGGAACTCCGGACGCCGTCGCGGCGCTATCAATCATGCCCCGCATCATGCCACTGCGGCGCAATCGATATGACGCCTCGTCAAATACGTTGCACGCGAGCAGGGTTCGGGAGACCGCCACCCGCGCACGGCGTGTCCGTCCCGGGGCGCGGCATGGTTCGAGAATGTTGTTTTGTCCCGGGTTGTAGTGCGTGTTTGTTTGGCGAGGGGCGGGTTGACCCGTTGTGTCACGGGTTCGAGAGGGCCGGGCGACGCCGTCGAGAATGCGCCTCGGGCGAGAGCGGTGTGAGCCGCCGCGTCCTGCGTGCGGCCTGGTGCGGGGGCGTGGAGTGGCTCGGGTGGTCGGTGACTTGGCGTGCCTGGGGACAGGGTTCGTGCGGGTGTGTCGTGTGTGGTGGTGCGCGCCGGACCCCTGCTCGCTCGTTGGTGTCGCTGTCCGGTGGGTCGTGCCCGGTCTACCAGGTGCCGGGTGCGGCTCTCCACCCCTGGACGGGGGTTTGACGATGCCCTCCGCGCCGGTGACGAGCGTGGGGGTGGTGGTGGAGTCGTCGTTTCGTTCGTACATCGCGGCGACGTCGGCGCGTCCGTTGCCGTCGAAGTCTCCGGCGAGCGCTTTTGGCGTCGTTGTTGGACCATTGCCCGGGCCCGAAACGCCAGCGCTGGACGTCGTTGTCGAACGTTCCGTCGACGCGCGGGTGGCAGGTGATCAGGGCAGTGTCGGCGCCTCCATAGTCGTACATCGCCCCGACGTCGGCTCGCCCGTGGCCGTCGGAGTCTCCGGCGAGGAGTTGTACGCGGTTCATTCCCAGTTTTCGGCGGCCGCGTTCGGGATTCGACGGTCCGTCGAATCCGCCGTCGGGGCGGGGCTCGGGGGTGAACAGGGCGTGTGCGCCGCCGTCGAGGCTGCCGTAGCCGTGAGATGGCGGCGATGTCGTCGCGTCCGTCGCAGCCGAAGTCGCCGGTGACGAGGAGGAGATCGTCTGGACCCTGGCGTTCCCGCCCGACCTCGGGGACTTCCACCTGACGGCTGCGGGCAACGGATGGGTGGCGATTGCGACTGTCGACCGGTAGACCGGGGCCGCGTCGGACCGGCGACCGGCGGAAGTGTCTGTCGTGGGATGGGCCGGGGCCCGGCACGCTGGTGCGTGCCGGGCCCCGTTCGGTGTTTCCTGTTACCAGGTTCCGGGTGCGGCTCTCCATGTCTGGATGGGTGGGTTGAGGGTGCCGTCGGTCTTGGCCGACAGTGTGTTGAGTGTGGTGGAGCCGTCGTTCCATTCGTACATGGCGGCGATGTCGGTGCGTCCGTCGCCGTTGACGTCTGCGGTGACGGGGTAGGCGGAGCCGGTGTCCCAGGTGCCGGGCGCGGAGTGCCAGGCGACGGCGGGGGCGGTGAATCCTCCTGCGGCCGTCGTCGGGAAGACGCGGAATTCGGCGGTGCCTGCCCCGAGGTCGTACATCGCCCCCACTTCCACGCGGTGGTTGCCGTCGAAGTCGCCGGTGGTCAGTTGCGTCTTGTTCCAGTCCCAGGTGCCGGGTGCGGCGCGCCAGGACTGTACGGGTGCGGCGAGGGTGCCGTCGGTTTGGGCGAGGAGGGTGTGGAGGGTGACGCTGCCGTCGGACCAGCCGTACAGGGCGGCGACGTCGGTGCGCCCGTCGCCGTTGTAGTCCCCGACTGCGTATTTGGCGGAGTTGGCGTTCCAGGCGCCGGGTGCGGATTGCCAGCCGGGGAGGGGGGTGTCGAAGGCGCCGTCGCTGCGGACGACCCAGGTGTGCACGGTCGTGGTCCCGGCGTTGGGGTCGGCGACCTGGGCGTAGATCATGGCGACGTCGTCCTTGCCGTCGCCGTTGTAGTCGCCGGCCATGACCATGGCTCGGTTCCAGTCCCACTGCCCGGCGGGTGTCACGTATCCGGGGGTCGGGTCGGAGAAGATCCCGCCGGGGTGGGAGATGAACTTGAACAGCGAGGTGCTGCCGTCGTTCCACACGTGGAGTGCGGCGATGTCGGTGCGTCCGTCGCCGTCGAAGTCCCCGACGGTGTACTTGACGCGGGTGGTGTCCCAGTGCCCGGCCAGGCTCGCCCACACCTGCCGCGGCGCGGTGAACGTGCCGTCCGCGTTCCCGGACGAGAGGAAGAACGCCGTCGTCGACTGCCCGTAGTCGTACACGGTCAGCACGTCGGCGCGGTGGTCGCCGTCGAAGTCCCCGGCGTACTCGTTGCGTCGATCCCGGGTGGAGTCGCCCGGAAGGTGATCGACGGTGGCCCCGGTGACGCCGTTCCAGCGGACATACCCGCCCTGGAAGTCCGAGCGGCGCCCGCCCGCGACGTCGTACTCGTCACTGGTGGGGAACCCGAGGTACCCCTGCTCCCACCCCAGTTCGGCCCATCGGGCACGGATGTTGCCGTAGACGGCCTGGGCGCCGCCGGCGGGGCTGGTGTAGACGGATCCGTTGTCGGCGCTCGCGCCGGGGGTGCGGAAGTGGGTGTAGGTGCCGGGCCTGGTGGGGGTGTTCGCCTCGTCGGTCGCGGGGAACCCGAGGGTTCCGCGGGGCCCGCCGGTGGCCTGCCACCGGTTGTACGTCTGCCCGCTGATCACACGCGCCCCGGTGTCCGCGGTCCAGGTCACGGCCCCGGCCCCGGCGTCGGGGGTGCCGGCGTAGCGGGTGATGCGGCCGATGTCGGTCCCCGCGCCGTCGCGTACGACGTCCTCGTCGGAGACGGGATAGCCCAGCGGCCCGTTCAGTCCGCCGCTTTGCAGCCACCGCGCGCGGGTGCCCCCGCGCTGGAACCAGGCCCCGGTGGTGGGCGACCAGTTGATGTGCGCGTCGGTGGCCCCGCCGTTCAGGATGCCCTGGAAGTCGGCGAACTTCCCGACCCCTCCGTCGCTTTGCACCCCACCCGTCGGCAGCCGCAGCGGCCCGGTCGGCCCGCCGGTGGCCTTGTACTTGGCGAGGATCGGCCCGCACAGGTCGATCTTGACGTTCGCGTCCTGCGCGGAGGCGAACTTCTCGCAGGTGGTCCACGGCGTCTGGTTGTCGGCGATCAGCCGCATCGGCCCGAACGCGTTCCCGTCCGCCCCGGGGGTGATCCCCAGCGCCACATACAACCGTCCGTCGGCGGCCTGCCCCCACAGGTCGGCCCTGCCGTCCCCGTCGAGGTCCCCGTCGGAGGTGAGCTTCGGGTAGGCGGCGCCGTCGAACCCGGTTCCGATCGGCGTGCGAGCCGCGGTGTTGCCGAGCGCGGTGACGTCGACGCTGCCGTCGGCGTTCTTCTTCGACGCGTACTGGAACAGCTGCCCGGTGACGCGGTCGCGCGCCCACAGGTCGGGGAGTGTGTCGC
Organism: Embleya australiensis; assembly: GCF_051903075.1. NCBI lineage: Bacteria > Bacillati > Actinomycetota > Actinomycetes > Kitasatosporales > Streptomycetaceae > Embleya > Embleya australiensis. The sequence goes on along the minus strand of NZ_CP182422.1, from coordinate 42,722 downwards.
CGGTGGCGTCGCCGGGGGCGATGAGGTCGAGGTTGTTCCACCCGCCGTTGCCGCCGATGAGGGTGGCCTTGGTGAGTGAGGCGGGGTTGGCGCCGCCGTGGAAGAGCCACAGGCGCCTGGTGCCGTCGCCGTTGTCCTCGAGGGTGAGCAGGTCCAGGCGGGCCGCGCCGGAGGGGTTGAGGTCGGCGTCGACGTTGCCGGGGGCGAGGATCTGCTTGACCTGGGTCCAGTTCTGCGTGTAAGTGGCGCAGGTGTTGCCGGGGCGGGTGGGGTCGACGCACTCGCGCGGTCGGGGGACGGTGACGCGGGAGTCGCTGGTGAAGTATTGGCCGCCCGCGCCGCTGCCGCCGCTGCGGTAGAGGTAGAGCTGTCCCTTGGCGTGGGCGTAGAGGTCGTCGTAGGTGACGCCGGTGCCGCCGCGGTGGGTGAGGAGCGCGCCGTTCCAGGTGCGTTGGCCCGCTTCGTTGGGGGGTCCTTGGACGGTGGTGGACACGACGCTTCCCCCGGTGGCGGGGTCGGTGTCGACGCCGTACATGCGCAGGGCGCCGGTGTCGTCGGTGGTGAGCAGGTCGACGCGTCCGTCGCCGGTGATGTCGCCGAGGGTGGTGGTGGCCTTGGGGTCGGAGGGTGCGTAGAAAGTGTAGATGGTGGGTTGCGAGCGGTTGCCGGCCTTGTCGACGGTCTGGGCGTAGAGGGTGTTGCTGCCCCAGTTCAGGACGAGGACGTCGGCGGCCTGCCATTTCTTGTTGACGTCGTCCCAGGTGGCGCGGGCGGCGCCGCCGACGGGGATGACGGAGTTGAGCGCGTATTCGACGGTGTCGACACCGGAGGCGTTGTCGGTCGCGGCGAAGGTGAAGGTGCCCTTGTCGCGGGCGTACTTGCCGCCGCCGGCCTGGGGGTAGTCGACGCTGTCGACGGTGGGTACCGAAGGCGGGGTGGCGTCGACGGTGAAGGTGGTCTCGGGCGCCCAGTCGCCGGACATGCCCTCGTCGTCGGCCCGCACGGACCACCGGTAGCTCCTGCCGTCGGCCAGGATCCCGGCGGGCAGGTCGGCGCGTGCCTCGTGGCCGTTGGCGCCCCATGAGATCCAGCCGCTGTCGTACACCAGCGGATCACCGTTGCCGACCTCGCGCACATGGAACTGCGCCTTGACGTTCTGCGGTCCGTCGGGGTCGGAAACGGTGGCGTAGAGGCTGACTCCGCCCACGGCGGGGTTGACGGCGCCGATGTATCCGGCGTTGCCGGAGGCGGCGCCGTTGACGGGGACGGGCGTCATCCGAACGTTCGAGGGGGTGTTCGGCTTGGTGTTGTACTCGACGTAGAGGAATGTGTCGCCGGCTTTGCTGGAGAACCGGTTGAAGTGGTACTCGTCGGTTTCGTTGCCGAAGAGCCCGAAGGTCAGGATCGCCTTGTCGGCGTTCTGCGCGACCTTGTCCTTGATGGGGAAGTCGACGCGGGTGTCGCCGCATTTGGGGGAGGCGTTGGTGCTGGAGCCCGCGACGTCGACGACGGACCATTGTCCGAGGTCGTGGGGTTGGGTCGTCCAGGTGGTGTGGTCGGTGAGCGTGTCCTCGACGCGGTGGAGTCGGACGGGGGACTTCTCCGTGCAGGAGAAGCGGGAGGAGTAGACCTGGGTGGCGTGGAATTGGGCGTCGACGATCTGCTTGCCGGGCAGGTTGAGCGGGACGCTGTAGAAGGCGCGTTCGATGCCTCTCTCCGGTTGCCAGCCCTGGTAGCCGACGCCCGGCGGATGGGAACTGGTCTGTCCCGAGGTGTTCTGGTATTGGGTGGCGCCCCACACCCAGTTCCACATGCCGGGGTTCCCCGTCTGCACGGGTATCCAGGAGGGGTCGATGTAGACGGGGAAGACCGTGTCGGGGGCCGCCAGCAGGCCCGCGTCCGGGGTCAGGGTGAGCGTGCCGTCGCCGACGGCGGTCCTCAACGGGACGGTCGTCGCGTTCAGGCCGGGGCGTCGTTCGGTGGAGGCGAGTTCCTCGGCGGGGGGCACCGAGGGCGTTCGCGTCGCCTCGCCGGCTGCCGCAACTGGGGAACTCGCGTGATTCGCGCCCGACTTCGGTGCGGTGCGCGAGTCCCACATGGTCGGGGCGGGCGCGGTGAACACGACCTTGCCCTCGCGGGTCGCGGCGGTGAGTGAGCCGCCGCCGGCCTCGCCGACGACCAGGCCGTCACCGATGGTTCCCAGCCCGAGGGTGGCGAGCCGGGGGTCCTTGGCCGCCGCGGGGGTCTTGACGATCAGGGTGTGGGAGAAGCCGCCCTGCTCACCGGCGACGACCTTGAGGTCGACGTCGGGCAGGACGCCCGGATACAGGGCGGTGTCGCCGGCCAGGACGGGTTGGGGCAGGGCGGTGGGCCAGGTGAACGCGAGCCGGTGTCCGTTGCTGGTCATCGAGGCCAACAGCGTGCCGCCGCCCGCGCCCAGGACGAGGTCGCCGGTGGTGGCGGTCGGTCGCACGGTGCCGTCCGCGGCGCGGGTCAGCGTGGGGTCCAGATCGCGCCAGGTCCCGGTCTTCCTGGTGCGGGACGGTTCGATGCTGCGGGTGAGGGCGAGAACACCGTCGGGTTTGGCGGTGACGGTGTCGGTCTCGGTGGTCAACTCCGGTACGGGTACCGGGATTCCCGTGCGTCGAGCCTGCTCGACGGCGGTGGTCTCGGCGTTCGTCGCGGCGTCGACCGGTCGGGTTGCGGGAGCGTGCGAGACGCCGCTCTGGGCGGCGGTGGCGCCCGGAGCGGCGGTCGGTGCGGCCATGCCCGTACCGCCGACGCCGCACGCGAGTGTGAGGGTGACGAGTCCGCAGACGAGGGCGGTCGGGCGCGGGTGCGGGCGTGGGTGGGGAGGCGGATGCCCCATGAAGGGTGCTCCTCGGGAGAGTCGGCTGGTGCGGCGCCGTCGCGCATGGATGCGCGGAACCTATCGGTTGGACAATCGCTCCCGCCGCGTGGCACACATCACATCGACAAATTGATCACGCAGGCGAGGGCTTACCCACCTTCGCCGTGGGCGCGGATTGCCGATCTATGCCCTCCAACGGGTGTTTTGGTCTCGTGGAGGACCATCGGGGGACCCCTCGGGTTGTAGTGACGAAACCCACATTCCGCTCGGGGAACTGCCTTTACCGGTCCGGGATTTGCCCCGTAGCGTGCGCCCGTCCGTGATCTGTCGCCTGTTCCGGGGGCGGGGTCGTTCCTGTCCTGGTGGGGGTTGTTCGTGATGCGTGCATGGTCGTGGGGCAGCGGGCGCCGCAGTCGGGGCGTCTGGCGTTCGGCCCGAGTGCCGGTGGTCGGTCTGATGGTCCTGGCTCTGACGGCGAGCGTGGGACCGGCCCAGGCGGTCGACTGGCTCAAGAACGCGCCGGACGCGGACACCTGGTCCCCCGGCCCCCTCCCCGAGACCCTCTCCGTGCCCGGGTCCAAGGCCGCGATGCCCAAACCCCGACCCCTCACCGGCGACGGCCGCCCCACATGGAAACCCGCCGGAACCCAGTGGCCGAAGGCGACCGCGACCGACACCACCCCCGCGCCCGCGTCCGCGTTCGTCACACACGGCGGATCGTCACTGCTGGCCGTCCCCACCGGCGGCAACGCCCCCGGCACCCCCGTATGGATCACCACCCCCGACACCACCACCCCCGGCCCCCTGCGCTCGAACGCCCCCACCACCCCGGCGCCCCCCGGCACCGCGACGACGCCGAACCGGGTCAACGTGGTTGTCGCGGACCGCGGCGCGGCGGAGAAGGCGGGCATCGACGGCATCCTCGTCTCCGTGCGCCGCGCGGACGGCATCGGCGATCCGGGCCGGATCACGGTCGGGGTGGACTACACCGCCTTCCAGGACGCGTTCGGCGCCGACTGGTCCTCGCGCCTGCGTCTGGTCGCGATGCCCGAGTGCGCGCTGAGCACTCCGGACGTCGCGGCCTGTCGGGTGCGAACGCCGCTGCAGGGCGCACGCAACGACCGCCTGAAGCGGCGGGTCAGCGCCGACGTCGACCTGCCCGCACGCCCCTCCGACGCCCGTTCGGCCACCGGACCGGTCGCGACGGTACTGGCGGTGACGGCCGACGCGTCCGGCCCGACCGGCGACTACAAGGCCACCTCGCTGTCCCCGTCGGGTTCGTGGTCGGCGGGCGGCAACTCCGGTTCGATGAACTGGTCCTACCCGATCGGCGTCCCGCCCGCCATCGGCGGCACAGCCCCGACCGTGAACCTGGCCTACAACTCCGGCACGGTCGACGGCCGCACCACCTCCACCAACAACCAGGCGTCCTGGATCGGCGAGGGCTGGGAGTACTCGCCCGGCTTCGTCGAACGCACCTACGACGTCTGCGCGCGCGACGGCCAGGACAAGTCCGGCGAGAAGTGCTGGTCGAACCGCAACTCCCTGACCCTGTCCCTGAACGGCAAATCCTCCACTCTCATCCAGGACGACACCGACAAGACCAAGTGGCGCCTGGAGGACGACGACGACTCCCGCATCGAGCTCGCCACCGGCGCGGTCAACGGTGACGACAACGGCGAGTACTGGCGCCTGACCACCGGCGACGGCGTCCAGTACTACTTCGGCGTCGGCCACAAGCCCGACGGCAACAACACCGACCCGGCCACGAACTCGACCTGGTCGTCCCCCGTCTACGGCAACAACGCCGGTGAACCCTGCAACAAGGCATCCGGCTTCGACGCTTCCTGGTGCCAACAGGCGTGGCGCTGGAATCTCGACTACGTCGTCGACCCGCGCGGCGGCATGGTCACCTACTGGTACAACGCCGAGACCAACCGCTACACGCGCGGCACGATCCTCGTCGGCTCCGGCACCCTGACCGAGTACACCCGCGGCGGCACCCTCGCCAAAATCACCTACGGCTCGAAGACCACCGACACCACGCAACCCACCGCCCAGGTCCTCTTCGACACCGCGGAGCGCTGCCTGAAGAAGGACGGCTTCGACTGCGACCCGGCCAAGATGACCAAGGCCAACGCCGCCAAGTGGCCGGATGTGCCCGTCGACAAGCAGTGCGCCGGCACGGGCACGTGCGAGGAGTACGGCCAGACGTTCTTCTCCACCCGCCGCCTGACCAAGATCACCACCCAGACGCTCGTCGGCCCGACATACCGGACGGTCGACGAATACGCCCTGGACCAGGACTACCCGGACCCGCAGGACGGCACCTCCCCGACGCTGTGGCTGAACTCGATCACCCGTACCGCCTGGGACGGCACGAAGAAGATCGACATCCCCTCCGTGGACTTCACCGGCCAACTGATGCACAACCGCGTCGACGCCGGCGGCGACCTCGCCCCGCCGATGAACCGCCGCCGCCTGACCGGCATCACAAACGAGACCGGCGGCCAGACCACCGTCAAGTACAACGATCCCGAATGCACCCCGGCCACGCTGCCCACCCAGGACGCCAACACCAAGGCGTGCTACCCCATGTGGTGGAACTTCAACGAGGACGCCGAGCCGGAACTGCACTGGTTCCACAAGTACACCGTCGCCGAGGTCACCGAACACGACGCCACCACCTCCACCCTCGCCCGTTCCACCCGCTACGAGTACGTGGGCGGCGCGACCTGGCACCGCGACGACTCCGAGCTGACCGAGGACAAGGAGGCGTCCAGGCCGAAGAGCAAGGACCGTCGCACCTGGAACCAGTACCGCGGCTACGGCCAGGTGATCACCCGCTCCGGCGACCCGTCCAAGGACGCGGTCACCCAGTCCGCGACGTTCTACCTGCGCGGCATGGACGGCGACGTGAAGAAGGACGGCACCAAACGCGCCGTCACCCTCACCGACTCCACCGGCCAAGCCATCCTCGACGCGGACCAGCACGCCGGATTCGCCTACGAGACGCAGACGTTCACCGGCGCGGGCGGCACCCTCGCCACTACCACCCTGAACACTCCGTTCTCCTCCACCGTCACCGCCACCCACACCCGCGCCCGCGGCCTGCCGCCACTCGAGGCCCGCCGCACCACCACCTCCAAGACCCGCACCCGCAGCCTCCTCGCCGACACCACGACGTGGCGCGAGACGTCCAAGACCACCACGTTCGAGCCCGTCCACGGCCTCCCGGAAACCGTCTCCGACAAGGCCGACGGCCTGCCCGAGTACTGCACGAAGACCACCTACGCGCACAACACCGTGGCGTGGATCATCGGCAAACCCGTCGAGACGATCTCCCTGGTCGGCACCTGCGACACCGCCAGGAGTAAGGACACCGTCTACGCCTGGGCCCACACCCTGTACGACAACAAGCCGTACGGCGAGGTCGGCTCGATCGGCGACACCACCTCCACCGACGCCGTCATCGACTACAAGCCGGACGGCACCCCCAACTGGGTCACCACCGCCAAGTCCGAGTACGACACCTACGGCCGTGTCACCAAGGCCACCGACGCCGAGAACAAGGTCACCACCACCGCCTACACCCCCGCCGGCGGCAGCCTGCCCACCACGGTCGCCGTCACCGGACCCACCGGCTGGACCACCACCACCACCTACGCCGGCGCCCGAAACCTCCCGATCAAGGTCGTCGACGCCAACGGCCTGGCCGTCGAGCAGGAATACGACACCCTCGGCCGACTCATCGCGGTCTGGAAGCCCGGCCACACCAAACAGGACAACGCAGACCTGCAATTCGCCTACGCCCCGAGCAAGACCGGCCCCTCGGTGGTTACCACCCGCACCCTGCGGCTCAACGGCGAATACGCGGTCAGCCACCAGATCCTCAACAGCTTCCTCCAGGAACGCCAGACCCAGTCCAGCACCGCCAACGGCGCCTACGGTCGGCTGATCACCGACACCTTCTACGACAGCCTCGGCCGCCCGATCAAGACGAACCAGCCGTACTTCAACGACGACGCCGAACCCGACACGAACGTCTTCGCCGCCGAAAACGTCAAGGTCCCCGGTCAGAACGCGATCGTCTACGACGGCATGGGCCGCACCACCGCCCAAACGTTCACCTCCCAGAACATCGAACAATGGCGCACCACCACCACCTACGCCGGCGCCGACGAAACCCGCGTCACCCCACCCGCCGGCGGCGCCGCCACCCTGTCCATCAGCGACGCCCGCGGCAGGCCCAAGGAACTACGCGAGTACAACGGCCCAACCCCCACCGGCACCGACTACTCGAAAATCACCTACACCTACACCCCGCGCGAGGAACTGAAGACGGTCACCGACGCGGGCGGCAACACGTGGACGTATACGTACGACTTCCTCAGCCGCAAGACCCACGTCGAGGACCCCGACAAGGGCCCGTCGGACACCCGCTACGACCTCGTTGGCCGGGTGATCGGCACCACGGACGCCCGCGGCCAGAAACTCGCGTACACCTACGACGCGTTGGGCCGAAAGACCGCCTCGTACAAGGACTCGGTCACGGACGCGAACCTCCTCGCCGAGTGGACCTACGACCGCTACGCCAAGGGCCAGGCGGACGGCTCCTCCCGCTACGTCGGCGGCAAGAGTGGCGCGAAGTACACCAGCGAGATCACCGGTTTCGAACCCGGCACCTACCGCCCCACCGGCACCCGCACCACCATCCCCGCGGCGGAAGGCAAACTCGCCGGCGTTTACCAGACCAGCACCGGCTACGAACCCAATCTCGGCCTGCCCGTCACCACCGACCTGCCCGCCCACGGGGGCCTGCCCGCCGAGACACTGGAACACCGCTACAACGACAACGGTGCCCCCACCAGCCTGGGCGGAGCCGCCGACTACCTGAACTGGGCGGCATACGACGCCCACGGCCGCAACATCCGCGCCATCCTGGGCGACAGCCCCCGCCAGGCCGCGTTCACCAGCACCTACGATCCGGCCACCGGCCGCCTCCTGAACACCAAATGGGACAAGCAATCCACCGGCGTCATCCACGTCGACGACACCTCCTACACCTACAAACCCTCCGGCGACGTCACCTCCATCAAGACCATCCGCGACAACAACACCACCGACACCCAGTGCTTCGCGTACGACAACCACCGCCGCCTGAAGGAAGCCTGGACCGACACCGCCGGAACCACCACCCTCCCCGCCCCCAACGTTCCCGGCATCGGCGGCTGCACCACCCAGACCCCCACCCCGCCCACGGTCGGCGGCCCGGACCCGTATTGGCAGTCCTTCACCTACGACGCCGTCGGCAACCGCACCAAACTCGTCGACCACGACCCCACCGACGATCCCACCAAGAACGTCGTCACCGAGTACGCCTACCGCGCCGGTGCCCAGCCCACCGACCGCACCCATCGCCTGGACTCGGTCACCGTCAAGACCGGTACCCGCGAGGCCGTCACCACCGGCCTGACCTACGACCAATCCGGCAACACCAAGACCCGCCCCGGTGCGGACTCCAACCTCCAGACCCTCACTTGGGACGAGGAGGACAACCTCACCAAGGTCGCCTCCGCCACCGACACCAGCGAGTACGTCCACGACGCCGACGGCAACCGCATCATCCGCCGCGAGGCCAGCAAAACCACCCTCTACCTCGGCGCCGACGAACTCACCACCAACACCAACGGCACCGGCCCGGTCGTGGGCACTCGCTACTACGCCGCCCCTGGGGGCACCGCCGTGGTCCGCAGCGGCAACGGCGCCCTCACCTACACGGCATCCGACCACCACGGCACCCCGAACAGCATCCTCGACGCCACCACGCTGACCGCCACCCGCCGCCAGTCCAAGCCCTTCGGCGAACCCCGAGGCTCCCAACCCACCCAAACCAACGGCCAATGGCCCGACGACAAGGGCTTCCTCGCCAAGCCCATGGACGCCACCGGCCTCACCCACGTCGGCGCCCGCGAATACGACCCCGCCCTCGGCCGCTTCATCAGCGTTGACCCGCTCATGGACCTCACCGACAACCAACAAATGCACGGCTACACCTACGCCGGAAACAATCCCGCGACGGTCAGTGACCCGTCAGGTCTCATGGGTATCGGCGAGGCAATGGGCTCGGCGGCCGGCAGCGGGAACAAGAAGCAGCAGAAGGCGGAGCACGACGCCGCAGAGAGTACCAAGAAAAAGGGGAATAACCCTGTCACGACCGTTTCCCTCAAAACCGGAGGCAGAGGAAACAGCGAGTGGAAGCAAGCTGATTCACCCGAACAAATCCCCTTCGAGTTGGCAGCCGCGACCTATCTAGCGGCTGTGGCTGCAGTCGATGCACTCGCCACTACGTGGGAGCGTTGCCGGAAAGAAAAATGGGCTATTTGCTCCCCGAATACCTGGTTTCGGGACTGGGACTGGGGGAAGTGGAACCCCTTCGGAGGTGGCGGCGGCGAATCCTGTCACAGTTTCCTCCCGGACACCGACGTTCTGATGGCCGACGGCTCGACCAAGCCCATTCAGGAGGTTGAGCCCGGCGACTCTGTGCTCTCCACCGATCCTCAGACGGGCGAAAGCAAACCTCGCCTTGTTTTGGCCTCGATCACCACCGAGGACGACAAGGAATTCGCCGATATCACGGTCCGGACGGACCAAGGCGACGCCTCGGTTGTCGCCACAACCAACCACCCGTTCTGGGTTCCGGATCTGAAGCAGTGGGTCTACGCCGGTGACCTTAAACCTGGCCAATGGCTTCAAACCGCCTCAGGAACCTGGGTGCAGGTTTCCGCCGTACGGATCCACACGAAGCGCCAACGTACCCACGACCTCACCGTGGACACCGACCACACCTACCACGTGCTGGCGGGAACGACGCCGGTCCTTGTCCACAACTGCGACGACGAAAAGCTCACCGACAAGACTCGTAAAGCATACGAAAATGTCGTCAATACCGAGCTTCCCTATTGGAATGAAGGAGACAAAACGCTCGGGGTGGTTTTTGACGGCTCCGGTAAGCGACTCACTGATACGCCCCTCATCAGTGGTATGACCGGTGATTTTGAGAATATAAGCCGCGAACTTGCGCGAAACGGTGCTCCGTGGCGGAGCGGAATGGCGGTCAACAAACATCCGGCGGGCGCTCATGTCGAGGCGCTGGTTGCATGGATGATGCGTCCCAATGAAAAGAGAGGGGGACTGAAACACCTGGATGTTGTTATCAATAATTGGCAAGGTCCTTGCAATAAATCCGTGCTGGGGTGTGTCAGCGCAGTTCCATACCTTCTCCCGAAAGGCGCCTCCTTGACTGTGTGGTATCCGGACGGTAAAGGGGGAGTTGAACCACATACTTTCCATGGAATTGTGGAGAAAAAGTGATCCCGGAGGGCCGTGATCGACGCTCTGATTCGGTTCTTGGGAATTGAAACATGCACGACTTCTTGTAAGGTGGGCGAAGTATTCTCTGGCTGGTATGTGGTGCAGGCTGGTTCTTTTCAACCGGAGCCAGGTTGACGTTCGCGCTGAATTATCCCCGAGTCACCGGACCCCGCTACGTAAAGACCAACGTTTCCACTAGGGTTGGTAGTCTCGACAGAGACTGCCAAGCAGGTCCGTCGCTGGCGTAGCGTTCCCGGGTTCTCTCGGGCCAGGCCGTCCGGCCGGTTGTGTCGAATGGACTTTCGAAGGGTGTGTGCCGGTGGAGGTCGAGGGTTTCGACGTTTCGCCCGAACTATCTGAAGGGACGGATTGGGATGTTCGGGTGGTGGTGGCGGGAATGCCGTTCGAGGTTCGCGAGGGTTTCCGCTACGATCGGGTGCCCTTTGCCCGGTTCGGGCCCGATTCCGATCTGCCGGTGGAGTTGGAGCGGATGCGCTCCGCCGATTCCGCCACGGCAAGGGAGGCGCGGAAGGCCGTGGGGGGTGACATGTTCAGTCAGGGATGTCGTCTGGCGGCGGGGGCGTTGGTGGTGCCCTTCCTGCTGCGCATCGCGGCCGACCCGTCCACGCACGAGCGACTCGCGGTGCTCCAGTTGTGTGCGAGGATGGCGCGCCGCGACTTCTGGGACGACGGAACCCGGGCCGGTCTGCTGCGGGTCGCGTACGCGGACGACGATGTGCGCTTCAGCACGGACGGCTCTGTGCAGAACTGGTCGATCCGGGCGGCGCGGGACGCGGTCGCTACGGACGCGGACGTCGTGATCGGGTTGCTGGACGACCCGGACCCGTTGGTGCGGGAGATGGCCGCGTACGTCCTGGCCGCCGCGTCCGGTCGGGCCAGCGAGATCTCCACCGCCCTGCACGCGCGCCTCGACGTCGAGGTGGACGCCCGCGTGCGCGCGGGGCTGGTCCTGGCGATCGCGCAACTCGCCCACGAGCACGACCCGGACGATGCCGCCGCCTGGGCTCGCGCCCTGTGGTCGGATCCGACCGGCCCCGCCGAGGTGAGGGTGAGCGCCGCGTTGGCGTGGCTGTGCCTGGTCGACGACCCCGTCCCCGACACCCTGCGCGCCGTGATCGAGGAGACCGTCACCCCCGAACTCCACCGACTGCTGTCCCCGACGCTTTGGATGCGGCAGGTCGAGGACACCGGCGTCGATGGCCTGGCCCACACCCTGTGGCAGATGCTCGACCCCGACACCTGGCCCGGCCCCGCCCCCGTACCCTGCTTCTGATGAGCCTGGGGGTTACTGAGGTGTGATTTCGCAGTGGTGGTTGGTGTGAACCGCTCCGGGTTTGATCCAATGCCGCGTAGTTGAGCCCCGTCGGCGGCCGTCAAGTGCGCTTGAGACTGTGGTCGTAAGGGCAACGGGACCTCTGCTATACCTCGTGATGTCCGCCAAGACGTCGTGTAGGTGCAGGGGTCCCGTTGCCGTTCCAGTATTCCAGTCCTGAACTTGTTGATGTGACCGGGCGTTTGCCCGGGGCGGCCGTGTTGGATCCCGGTCATCTGGGTGAGTTGACACGGTACGCGCCGTTCGATCTGGTCGATGCGGTGCTTGCCGAGAGCGGACGCGTCCAGAGGCGTGTGAGGTCGCTGCCCTCGCGGGTGGGGGTGTGCTTCATGCTCGCGCTGGGCTTGTTCCCGAGGCTGGGTTACGCGCGGGCGTGGGAGATGCTCACCAGCTGTGATTTCGGGGGTGGTTGTTGGTGTGTGGGTGGTGGTGTGGGCTGGGGTTTTGCGGGTTGGTTGAGAATGTTTCGTGGTGGTCCGGGTGAGGGCCGTGGGGGGCCTGACCTGGGGGTGTCGCAGTTTCGTTGAGAATACGCGGGTGTGTTGCACATAGCCTTGTACGCCTGAAGGCCCCCGCTCGTGTTTGTGCTGGTCACGGGCTCCTGCCCTGGTTACAGGGCCGGGACGGTCTACCGCTTGGGTGTGCGGGACCCTGGTGTGCCGGGGTGGTGTCGGGTTTCGGCGAGGTGGTCGAGACGAACCGCGTCGAGGCTGGTTTTGGTGATGCGTTCGGTGCCGTCGTCGATGGCGGTGATCGCGGCTTGGCGTACGAGGCGGGTGAGGCTTCCGATCCGTCCGGCGGTGCGTTGGTGGAGGTAGGCGGCGAGGCGGCGGTGGTGTCCCGGCCCGGTGTGCGCTTCGGGTCGAGGGCGGCTTCCACTCCGGCGATCAACTCGGTGAACGGTTCGCGTGTGCCGAGCCGCGCGGGGAAGGCCCCGCACTCGACGAGTGAGGCCCGTCCGGCGAGTTGCGCTCCGCGTACACCGCTGAACAACGCGGTTGTCACCACGTCGATGCCCGCGTACACGAACGTCGCCCGGATGCGTTCGGTGAGGTCCTTCAGCAAATCGGCGGTCTCCGCGCCGGTGGCGGTGCGCGGGTTGAGGCGGTGGATCTCGTCGATGAGGACCAGGCGGACGCCCGCCCGGTCGTAGGTGTGGCAGACGGCTTCGGTGATCTGTGCCTGCGTCATGCGGGTGGTGACGGGCACGCCGAGATAGCGGGCGAACTCGGCGGCGAGGGCCTTCGCGGTCGCGCCGGGCGGTACGAGAACATACGCGACCGGCACGCGGGTGTGGGCCTGCCCGGGCAGCGCCGGGACACGGCGGATGTGGGCGAGGTGGCGGGCGCGTCCGACGTGGAGCAGGGCGGTGGTCTTCCCGGCGGCGGCGGGCCCGGTGACGATCAGGGACGGTCGGGCGGTGGTCCGTTGCCGGCGTCCCCGGGCCCGGGAGCGTCGGCGTGCGCACGTTCGCGGCGAGGGTGTCGATGGCCGGGGCGCGGACGCCCGCGGACGCGGAGTGATGGGCCAGGCGTTCCTCCCGGCCGCGTGGCGCCGTGCCGGGCCCGGGCGGCACCGGGGGCGGTGCAGTCGCGAATTCCTGCCGGCCCTGCCAGGTGGTCACCGGCCGGGACTGTTCCGTCGTGTCGGTATCGGTGTGTACCCACGCGTTGCCTGTGTCGTCGCCCGACTGCGCACCGGGGGTCGCCATTTCAGGGCCTCCTCGTGTGCGTCGTAGAGCCCGTATCCCGTGTACGACGGGGCGGGGGAGTCGGAATCGTCTTCACCGGCGTTCCGCCCCGGCAGTGGGGACGCGTCGGGACTTTCGTCGAGTTCGTCGAGGCTGTCCTCGCCCGCCCCCCGGGACGGTGTGCCGAGGTCCTGTTCCCGCCCTTCGCGCGCGGGGCGTCCCGGCAGGCGAATCCGGGTGGGCGTGCCCCGGGCGAGGAGGCGTTGTTCGGCGCGGGTGGCGCCTCCGGTGCGGGCGCGGCGCATGAGCCCGTCGAGGGCGCCGGCGAGGTTCGCTTCGTGGATGTCGGCGTCGGTGTTGGGGCCGGCGGTGGCCCGCAGGTGTTGCCGGGTGCGTTCGTCGAACGGCGCGTTCACGTGGTCGCGGTGGATCCACGGGATCTCGGTCGACTCGCCGTCGGGCAGGCGGATCCACACCCGACGGCCGTCGTGGGGGTTGTGGTGGACCTTCCACTTCCCGCCTCGGGCGACGATGCCGGAGGACTGCCCCCGGTACGGGCCCAGCACCTCGTGGTCGTACGTGCGGTGGTCGAGGCGGATCCCCCGTTCGGTGACGGCCTGCCACCGCACCGGCAACAGTTCGAGGTAGTCGCCGCCGCTCAGCGGTACCGGCACGTACCCGGCCACCGCGACCAGCGCGGCCCACATCCGGTTCGGCGTCAACGCGACCCTCGGCATCACCGGATGTCGTAGCCCTTCGTGGGGGCGGTGGTGCTGGTGCACGAGCCATTCGTCGAGCAGGTCCTTCGACCGGGCGACGCTGAAGCACGGCTCACGTTCGACATCCGTGCCACGCCGGCCGGCGTCGGAGCCGGTGTATCCCGGAAGGTGTTGGCGGAACAGGGTGTCGATCGCGCGGAACGTCCGCTCCACCACCCCTTTCGCCGCGGGCCTGCGCGGCGGAGCGGGCTACACGCTCACCCCCAACGTCTCGCACGTCGCCAAGAACGCCTCGGACACGAACACCTTGCCCCGGTCGACGACGATCGTCTCCGGCACGATCACCGGCCGCGCCGCGCTCTCCAACCGCCCGTCCGCCGTCGCTGGCCGCTCGTAGGGCACGCTCGCCCGCGACAGCTCCAACGTCCGGGGCCAGTGCGGGCGCATCGGGTGCGGCACGGCCATCTCCGCCAGCAGCAAAGCGGCGTCCACGGCCCTGGTTCCGTCCGGACACAGCACCGCAGCCGGGATCGCCCGGGTGGCGACGTCGACGGCGATGGTTACGTTCGGGTCGCCCCACCGTGCCGTCCTCGAACAGGGCCGGGACATCGAGTGCGGGTCCGGGGGCGAGGGTGAGGTGTCCGGGTTCGGAGGATCGAACGTGTTGACCGCCCAGTCGCTCACCGGCCGGCGCAGCGCCTGGTGGATCACGAAGCCGCGGTCGATCGCGCCGGCCGCGACCGTCTCGGTTGTGCCGGGCCGGTACGACATCCGCCCGCGCACCGACGAGTGGGAACTCTTGCCGGCCACCTCGATCCGCATCACCACCGGGCCGAGGGTCGCGGCCATGACGGACGGTGGCCAGACGCCGCCGGTCGGTTCGGAGCACCCCGGCCTCGTGCAGCGCGCGGGCTGCGCGACTGGGTCGCTCTTCATGTCGACGGTGCCGCGACCGCGGATCCGGCCGTCCTCGACGACACCGTGTGGTCGGGCACTACGTCGACGAGATCGACCGCTGGAAGAACGTTCGGCTCCACCACACCCTCCCCATTCCCGGGACGTCCCCGTCGCCGCCCCCCAGTGTGAACCGAAAGCGACTCCCACAGGCACCCGTCGTACTCCGTCCGACCACTCTGTGCCATGGTCCGGTTCCCGTGGTGTGGTCCGGGGGTTGTTCGCCGCCTGTGACGGGTCGCGGCGATCACGTGAATCACCGCGACCCACGCACAGGTCTACCGGTGACGCGTGTCCGTGCGCTCGCGGCCGCGCCGGTGCCCGACCGTGCTCCGTGGCATGTGGAGCAGACACTCGGCGAAGCTACCGAGGAGCGCCGGCCGCTCGCGGGGCGTGCTGCCGCGCAGCACCAGTGCAAGCGCCGCCACGATCGTCAATCGCAGCAGTACGGTGCGGACCAGACCCAGCGTCACTACCGCCAGGAGATACGTCTCATACGGACTGAGGATGTCCACCGTTCTCGCCCTTTCGAGGTCGGGATAAGGGGGTTCGGCCAGCTGGTGACCTCTGTTGTAGGGCGTGCGGAACCTGCCCGGTAAGCGGTTCCGACCTGCGGTGAATGCCAGTGAATGAACGATCGACGCTTCCAACCGACAAAGAGGAGAAGGCGCGGATGGCTCGTGGCGGAAAGCGCAACCCGGGAGTCGCTCGTCCTGATCCCGGTGCCGGGCCGTGGGCTGAACTCGCCTGCAGGTTGCACGATGAGTTGTACATTCCGGCCGGCCGGCCGAAGGTCACGATGATCGCCGGGAGGTCCGGCATATCCACGGGGCATGTGCACAACATCCTCACCGGCAAGAGGCGTTCGCGATGGGAGTCCATGGGGGAGGCGCTGGTGACCGTTCTCGGCGGCCATCTCGGCGAATGGGAGCAGCGCTGGGTCGTCGCCGAGCAGCGCCAGCAGGAGATTGAAGCCAACGGCGGTGTCGAGCCGCTGCCCTGGGTTGATGAGGACGACGAGGACGGCTCCCGGAACAGGGCAGTGGCCGACTGGGGGGTAAGACGGGCTCTGGCCCCTCGCGCGCTGCGCGCGCTGGTCGGCATCATCGCCGCCACGGTTGCGGCGGCTACCGCGCTACGGGGCCGTTTCAACAAGAGAATCGGGGTTGCCGAACGGCGTCGTCAGGTGATGCTGAAACGGGTTCGGGGTGACGCGCGGCAGACTCTCGCCCTGGCCGAGACCAGCTACTACATACCGCCATCTTTCACCCTGCTGACAAAGGCCCACGCCGTCGCGCGCCCGCGCCGCAGAAAAGGTAAGCGAGCGCGGAAGGACATACCGGGTGTGGTTTCCGCGCCCTTCGACGGAAACGTCCGGGAGCTGTTCGACCGGGCGGCCGACGATCTTGTGCTGATCGGCGATGCGGGAATGGGAAAGTCAACCCAGTTGGCCAAGCTGGCCGAGACGCTCACCACCGAAGCACTGGCCGAACTCGCCCGATGCGGACGCGCCGACAGTCACGACGGACCGCCGCCGATACCTGTACTGCTGAGCTTGTCCAACTACCGGGGGCAGCCACTGGAAGACTGGCTCGTAGACCAGATCAAGAACGCCTACGACGTCGCGGAGCAGCTGAGCAGGGCCTGGCTTGCGGAGGGCCTGATCCTTCCGCTGCTCGACGGCCTGGACCGGGTTGCCACAGAGCATCGCCGGGAATGTACGGCTCAGATCCGACGGCACCGCGCCGCGTGTTCGGGCATCGTGGTTGCCTGTCGCGATCGTGACTTGGCGCTCGCCTTGGAGATCGGCGGCACTTTGGCGCGCCTGGAACCGCCGAGCCGACACGATGTCCAGGATTACCTGGCCAAGGACCTCACGACCGGAACGGACGCCTATGCGGATGTGCGCGCGGCCTTGGAGGCCGACAAGAGCCTTTGGACGCTGCTGCGCTCGCCGTTGATGCTCAACATCATCCACCACACCTATGCGGGCCGAACCGCACACGAACTCCACCAGTTACCCCACGTGTCGATCGAACTGCGTCAACGTCGGATCTTCGATGCGTATCTGGGCCGCATGCTCGAAGCGCCCAGTCGCTACTCCGACGAAGACACGATCAAATGGCTGTCCTGGCTCTCCCGCCGGCTCGACAGTCGCGGTGAGGATGTGCTGTACCTCGATCGGCTGGACGACTCCTGGATCCCGAAAGAGCACCGCAAACTCCCGCGCGTTCTGTCCAGGTACGTGGTACAGGTGCTGGCCTGCAGCATTGCTTTTTCCTGGCTGGCCCTGGGGGTGGGGTGCGGGTTCCTCAGCGTTGATCTACGAGGGCCGGCGGTACTGATGGGGGGACTGCTGGTCCTTTCCGCGTTTCAAGCCCCGTCGACCTCCCCGAACTCCACAGCCCTCGTCGTCATCAGCTCAGCCACCTCGGGTGCGGTAGTGGGTGCCTGGGTCGCTGGTGTCTGGTCCCCAACGGGCTCCGCAGTGAGGTTGTCCATGCTGTTCCTCATGTGGGTCGGCTGGGGGGTGATGCTGGGCGCCGTCTCCCGATCATCGTCGCAGCCCACCGTCGCTGCTGCGGCCTCGATCCCTGCCGTGGCAGGCGCGCTGACCTTTCCCTGGGCATCGAGCGTCGAGTGGTCGCCGGCGGTTGCCGTCGTGGTGCTCGCCTACCTGTGGGCGATGGTCACCACCTCCGAGGGCCTATTGCACACCTCTCACATGCCGATCGAGCAACTCCGCTGGAAATGGCTACCATCCATGATCGTGCTCCCGACATCCAAGGGCGTGGCCATGGGCGTCATGGCCCTCGGAGCCGTTGCCTGGTTCCTCCAAGTCGGTCTGTTCGGCCTTGCCCTGCGTCTGGTCATCCCGGAGACAGGATGGCTGCTACCTGCGGCCGTATGCCTCCTCTGGGTTGCCTACCTGCTCGGGAATCAATTCGAGGCGACGCTCCTCGACAAGCGGCCCAGACCGAACGAAGGCATCCGCCGATCCGCACGCTTCGCCATGCTGCACGGTTCACTGAACGCCCTGATCGTCGGGCTGCTGCTCAGCGCTCTGATCACTCTTGCCGACGTAGACACCTCCCTCGGGCGGACTCTGTTCACGGCAGCCCTCGCAAGTGCGATCTACGGGATCTCACGCGGCTTCCGATTCGGTGGTGTCGCCGTGACGTATCACTGGACCCTCCGCGCCGGCCTCACCTGGAGCGGTAACACGCCCCGTCGCTATCAGCACTTCCTGCATGACGCCGAACAACGGCTCCTTCTGCGGCGCGCAGGCAGCGGGTTCGCCTTCCCTCACCAAGCTCTCCAGGAACACCTTCGCGATACCGGAGCCCAGTTCGCCACCCAGCAGCGACCCTGACATGAAACAGGCCACGATGCCCCTGCGAGTCCGTCGGCGTGGCAGCAGGCCGCCGAAGTCCCACAACACACGACACGACACGAACGCGCCGCACTGATCACCCACCGACGGAGCGTGGACGCCCCGGCTCGGCGGGACAAGGCCCACACACTCCGCCCCGTGCCCACGCCCGGGCGGGCGGTGCCCCGTCGTCGATCGACCACTCGACACCCGCGCCCTGGTCGCCGTCCGGGTGGCGACAATCGTCCCGACCGCACCCGACCCGCGCCGCGCCGTGCGACTTGTCGGCGCTCAGGCGGGTCGACGCGGCCGGAAGCGACAAGCACTAAATGATAGGAGCTTGGTATCATTGCCGCATGTTGTATGTGACTCCCCGTCTCGAGCCCGTCGACCTGCGGGTCTTGGAGCAAGTCGACGCGATGCGTGATCAGCTGCGCCACGCGGTGCAGCAGGCTCCCATGAAATGGACCCTCGATCTGCGCAAGGCCCTGACAGCCAGTGCCATCGCGGCGTCGAACACGATCGAGGGCTACCGGGTCGACGCCAAGGACGTCGCGGACCTGATGGACGGAGAACGCGAGGTCGACGCCAGCGACGAGAACAAGGCGGAGACGCTGGCCTACCAGCAGGCCATGACATACATCCAATCACTGCACGACGTCACCGACTTCCGCTACGGCAAGGAACTGCTGAACGCGCTCCACTGGATGCTGCAGGGGCACCACCATCCGCTGAAGAGGGCCGGGCAGTGGCGAAGGACCCCGATCCGGATCACGGCCCCCGGTGACGAACTGGCGACGGACTACGAGGGGCCCGATCAGGAACTGGTCCCCGGCCTGATGGGCGAGCTCGTCGACTGGCTGAACGAGGGCGACCTCGACGACCACGTCCTCATCCGGGCCGCGATGGCACACCTGAACCTGGTGAAGATCCACCCGTGGTCGGACGGCAACGGACGAATGTCCCGCTCGCTACAGACTCTGCTGATCGCCCGCGGCCAAATCCTGGCCCCCGAATTCTCCTCGATCGAGGAATGGCTGGGAATGCCGGGCAACACCTGGGACTACTACAAGGTACTCCGCGAGGTCGGCGGCCCCGTCTGGTCGCCCGAGCGCGACACACTGCCGTGGATCAAGTTCAACCTCCTCGCCTACCACCAGCAAGCCCAACGCGTGCAGTACCGTGTCGGCCGCTCCAACGAATGCTGGATGCAGCTCATGGAGGCCGCCGAAGCCCACGACATCACCGAACGCCAGGTCACAGCCCTCCACGAAGTCGCCATGGTCGGCAGGGTGCGGCGCTCCCGTTACGAACGAGCCGAAGCCATCAACACCCAGCAGGCGACACGCGACCTCCAGGCGCTGACGAAGACGGGGGTACTGACCGCAGTGGGACAAACCAAAGGCCGCCACTACATCGCCGGCCCCCGCTTCCCGCAGACCGTGCTGGAGACCGCCAAACGACCCCACCGCATCCTCAACCCCTACACCGAGTAACGCACAGTCAATGCGCGCAGTCGGGGCCGGACCCGGCCTGCCGATACCGACTGCCGGAGCCGGCCGGTCGGGCCGTCGAAATTCCCGCCCCGGGATTCCTCACACGTACCGTCGGGCCTCGTCCGCGGTGCTCCCGGTCCGCGCCCCGCGCAACCCGACCGGCTGTCCCTCCGTACCACCCCCGGAGCTCGCCGATCGACATGCGTTCCTCCGCCGGCGCCGTTCGCCGGCCCGGGACGTGACGGCGTCCGCGATACGGCCCGCCCCGCCTCCGTCGTCGTGGCTCCGGACCGCCGGCGGCGCTACGCACACGACCCGAGCCGCATCCCCCGACGTCGCCTTCGCCGGGCCTCCCCGTGCCCGGTCCGCCTCTCGCGCCGGACCTCTCGTCGGCGCAGAACCTTCCGGTGTCCGAACCCATGTCCACCTCGTATCGACCGCAGAGAGAGCGCGTCGAGACGTTCGGGCACCAAGGCGGTCCGCCGCTGCCGCGCGCTCGCGAGTACGCCCCCGAGCCCGACCCGATGCCTTGCCGTCGTGTTCGACGGTCTCGACGTGTGCCGTCCACCGCGGACGCGCGCCCGCAGCGGACGGCCGACCGGCAACGGCGAACCCGTCGCATCGGCGGCCTCGTTGCCGATCGACGCGGCCCGTCGGACCCGACCGTCAGGCGTACCAGACACCGCCGATCGGTCCTCGTTCGGTACCGGCCGCAACGCCCGCCGGCAAGGACGCCCGGCCGAGGTCGCCGCGGACGTGGAAGTAGAGATCGGGGGCGGACAGGCCCACGGCCCGGATCCATCCCTTGCCGCGCACGTGCCCCGCGGCGATCAACTCCCGGGCCTGGTCCGGTGGGGCGAACTGCTCGACGTAGGTCTGGCACAGGGTCTCGTCGAGGTCGGCAAAGGCGAACCTCGCCGCGTACGCGTATCGCTCGTGCAGCCACACATACAACACCACAGGGCGATCCAGGACGTCCCGGATCCAGGCCGCCGATCGCCACGCCAGGTCGGCCACGGTGCCGCTTGCGGCCAAGACCCGGGCGGAAGGGCTTTCCGGGAGTGCGAGTTCGTGGCCCAAGACGTCGCCGAGCACGCGGCCGGCCTGGAAATGCACCCCGTAGGCGGCCAAACGCACGCCCGCCTCGTGGTCGATCAGCTCCACGTACGCCACCAGGACGTCCCCGGGGTCGGTCCGGCCGACGTCGCCATACACGTCGTCGGACGCGAAGGACGCCGTGTGCTCGCGCAACGACACGAGGAACGCGCCCTCTTCGGGGCTGACTTCGAATTCGCCGTCCGGCTCGGCGGGGCCGTCGACTTCGAACCACGGGTGGTCGGGCATGCGTCGGATCGTAGTGCGGGGCCCTTTTCAACCGACCCCGGGGGATCCGGCTGCCGTCAGCGGCCGGGGACAGGCAGCAAGGTCTGCGCGGGGCAGGCCGTCGGGGATGACCCCCAGGGATACCGCGCTCTTCGAAAAGCTCATGAACAGTGCCAGGCCAGCGGTGGTGCGACGGTACCCGAGGCGCCGCCGAACGCGTCCGCCACCGCGACCACCTCCGGAAAGACGACCGCGTCCCGCCCGACCACCCGCCACCACGCGAAATCACCCCCGGCGTCCCCGCCCGCGACCGCGTGGAGCCGCCGCGGCCAGATCTCCTCCCGTTCCCAGGTCAGTACCGACTCCCACCACCGACACACCACCGCCCACGCGACCCCGAACACCTCCCCGGTGTCCCGTCTCGCTGGTGTTGTCTGGTTCTGTGGCTGTGTGGTCTGTATTGCTGCTGGTGCCGTGAGATGGATGTTTCGACCTGTGGGGAGGTCGTTTTTCGGGTGTGGTGGGGGATGTCGGCTGGTCGGGGGCGGGTAAGTGGTTGATCTTGCAGGGGGAATGAGATTTCGGCGGGTGGAGCGAGACTGCCTTGTGTGTGTTCGGGTGGGCCGCGGTGGTGGTCGCGGTCGGGGTTTTGTGGGGTGTTGTGCGGGTGGGCCTGTGCGGCGTGCCGGCGGCCATGCGACGGGGCGGGCGGGGGTTGTGTCCCGGGGGCGGTCGTGGCGGGGAACCGTCGGGGCGGCGGCCCCGGGGCGGGGGTGTGCGCCGCGGCTGTGGGTGGTTGCCGCGGGCGGCCGGACGCGTGGCGGTGTGGTCGGTCAGCCGGGTGTTTCCGGTGGGGTTCCTCCGGGCGGCCCGGTGTCCTGTGGGGTGTCCTGGAGAGTGCCGGCGGGGGAGGGGTCCCGGTAGGTCGTGTCGGTTCCGAGGAACTCCGCGGCTTCGGCCAGGACGGCGGTGGTGAGGGCTTCGGTGCCGTTCTCGATGGCGATCTGTGCGGCCTGGCAGATCAGCGGGGCCAGGACGTCCATGCGTCCTTCGCTGGCCTTGTGGAGGAACGTGGCGTGGGTCAGGAGGTCGTGTCGGGTGTGGTGGTGCAGTCGTAGTTTCTCGTCGAAGCCGTCGAGGGTCCGCAGCCAGGGTTCGGGCCGGGCGCCGGTGTAGGGGACGGGGCGGACCCACAGGGTGGGGGCGGCGTTTCGGGGCAGCAGGGTTCCGGTGTCGGTGTCGGGGTCGCCGCGGGCTTCGCGCAGGACCTCGCGGGAGCCGGTGCCGCACCACAACACGGTCAGTCCCAACTCGGCGGCCAGGAAGTCGAGGAAGGCGAACGCGGGCCCGATGTCGCCGGTGCGCAACCGGTCGATGCCGTCGACCAGGAGGAGTCGGGTCTTCGCGGCCCGCAGGACGTGTACGACCGGTCCGGTCCAGTCCTTCGTCCGCTGTACCGTCTTGCCGTCCGGGTCCCTGCGGTACAGGTCCCAGCCCAGGAACACGGCGATCTGCGCGGACCAGTTGACGAGGTCGTCGCGGGTGGGCGGGGTGTTGATGCACACGACGGGGATGCGGTTGGCGTCGATGCCGTGCCACTTCTCGACGCGGCCCTGGTGGGCGCGGCCCACGACGTGGAGCAGGGTGGTCTTGCCGCTGCCCCGTTCCCCGTCGACGGCGGCGTGGGCGGGAGTCTGGGTGGTCTGTCGGTTGGCCCGCAGCAGTCGCCTGGCCACCTTCAGGCCGTGGTCGATGTCCGCGGTGGCCACCGGTCCCAGGGTGCCGTGGTAGAGCATTCGCGGGTCGTCGTCGCCGACCGGGGTGCCGGCCGGGGCGCAGTCACGCAGGTCGGGGATGGTCGCGGGGCGGTGCACGGCGGTGTCCCAGCCGATGCGCACCGTCATCCGTTCCGGTTCGGGCGGTCCGGTCGGGGCGCGACTCGGCGGGGCCGCGGTGGGTTTCGCGGGCGCGGTGCTCACGGCCCTCCCGCTTCGTCGTCGCCGGCGCTCTCGGGCGGTTTCGGGTTCGGGCCGGGCGGGTCGAGTTCTGCGATGTCCCAGTTGAGGAAGCCGATGTGGTCCGGTAGTTCGCCGGGAAGGGGCTCGGTGGGCGGTACGGGGTCGGGGAACAGGTCGGCGGCGGGGACGTCGAGGCTGCGGTAGGGGGTGATCGTGTTCGGATCGACGTCGGGGATGCCGGCGTAGGGGTCGTGGGGCGGGGTGTCCACGTCGACGTCGGGGCCTCGGAACAGCGGGGCGGGTACCCGGCGTTCGGCCGCGGGCCGGCCGCGGCGGGCGCGTTCGCGCAGTTCGCCCACCGCCCGGCAGATGGCCGCCTCGTCGCGGCGGTCGCCGCCGGCCGCGACGTGGGCGGCCCTCGCCTGCGCCCACAGGTCCTCGGTCCACGGGTCGTCGAGGAGCCTGCGGTGGACGAAGGGCACTTCCACCCAGGGGTCCTCGCCTTCTCGGGCGCGGTGGTCGAACAGCCAGGCCACCTCGGGCCGGTAGGGGTTGTAGTGCACCTCCCACCGGCCGCGCCGCCCGGGGATGCCGGACTTGCCGCGAAACGGGGCGAGTTCGGTGCCGCGGTTGTAGGTGCGGTTGTCGATGCGGAAGCCCTTGCGGTCGACCGTCACCCACACCGCGGGCAGCAGCTTGCGGTTCTGGTCCTGGGTCAGCGGCAGGGCCCGGTAGCCGCAGCGCGCGATCTGGGCGGCGTACATCTGGTTCGGGGTGAGGAGCTTGCCGGGTGTGTAGGGGCTGCGCAGGCCGCCGTGTGGGGTCTGCTGCCATTCCAGGGCGATCCACTGCGAGAACATGTCCTGGATCTGGTCGATGCGCCACAGCGGTTGCCGCTCGACGTTCTTGCCGCGCAGTTCGAGGCGGTGGGCGGTGTGGCCGGCCAGCCACTGGCCGAACCGCGTCTTGATGGTTCGCATGGCGCGTTCCACGATGGCTTTGTCGGTGGGGGTCCGGGTGCGGGCGTGCCGTACCTCGATGCCCAGTTCGGCGCAGGCCGAGGAGAACGCGCTGCCGGTGTAGGCCTTCCCGTGGTCGATTACCACGGTCCGCGGGCGGATCACCGGTCGGGCCGCGGCCCCGGCCATCCGTGGATCGGCGGCCAGCAACTCCTCGTAGGGCAGGTCGGAGCCTTCCATCAGGGTCAGTGGCGACCAGCCCGCCCGGGCCGGGACCGGGGCCAGGGCCTGCGCGAGGGCGAAGACCGCGTCCTGCGAGCGGGTGGCCCGCCCGCCGACGCGGTTGCCGTGCGGCCCGTGGCCGGAGCGCTTGGGCACGATCATCTCGCCGGCGATGGTGCGCGTGGCGACGTCGATCAGGACGGTGGCCTCGACCTGGGTGGGCCGACCGTCGTCGCCGATCGCGAGCACGTCCAGGCCGGTCGTGTCGATCTGCATCAACTCACCCGGCACCCGCGCCGCGGTGGGTGTGTACGGGGGTGGGGGCCGCTCCCGGTCGGCGCTGCGCCGCGCGGTCGACCCGGCCACGTCCTCGACGGTGACGCCCAGGCGGTGGAGGAGTCTGTAGAAGGTCGCGCGTGGCACCGTCAGACGCCGACGCTCCTTTGGGTCGCGCATCTCCGCTCGGTAGCGGCGTGCGACCCGCGCCCGGACGAGTTCCCACAGCCGCGTCACCGTGCCGGCCGATTTTCCCGCCTCGGCGTCCAGGACCTGCCACAGCACGTCCACCACGCGCGGATCGGTGCGTCCGCACGGGGACGGGGGTCGCGTCCGGCGCCGGTCGACCAGTCCCATGGGTCCGCTCCTGCGCCAGGCCCGGCACTTGCGCTCGACCGTGTGGTGCGACACGTCCCATCCCAGCGCGGACAACTGCGCCGCCTTGGCCCGGTAGCGCTCTTGCAGGGTGTGCGTCGCGGGGTCGTAGGCCGGGTGCGGAACGCCGGTGGCGGGCACGTTCGGCGCCTGCTGGTGCAGGACCTCCATCACGTGGCGCTGCCACCGCAGGGCATCGGCGCGCACCTCGACGGGCAGGGCGTCGAACTGCCCGGTGCGGCTGGAGAGTTCGGTGCGCGTCAGGGGCCGGTCCGCGCGGTCCAGCACGGCGAAGTCCTCGGCGCCCACCAGCGCGGCGAACAGGGCGGTTAATTCCGTGTCGTTTCGGTCCGCGGGCGCCAGCGAGATGCTCTCGCCCTGCCAGGAGACGACTCGCCAGACGTGCCCGCGCAGCCGGACCCGGTCGCCGAGCTCGAGACGGTCACCGCGCGCCGGCGGCGGTGCGGTGCGGACCGCGGCCGGGCTCACCGCCGGCCGCCTTCCGGGGCCGGTCGGGCGGCCCAGGCCGGCGAGGAGTCCGGCACGATGGGGGTGTCCCAGTCGACGTGGAGGCGACCACGCCAGATGAGGTGCCAGGCCAGTTCCAGCGCGACCAGGGTGGGCAGGGGACAGGCCCGCGCGCCGTCCGTGAGAGGCCGCGGCCGGGCGAAGGCGCCCAGCAGCAGCCGGGCCTGCCGTTCGTCGCGGCCCCTGGGGTCGCGGGCCGCGAAAGCCAGCTGCAGGTTCGCCAGCCGCACACCGCGCGGAGGGGACAAGGTACGGACCTGCCAGCCCGCCTGCGAGGCCGCCGCCCGCAGGATACGGACCCTCGCGTCCCAATCGGTGGCGGGGCGGTCGGGCACCACCGCCACCAGGGCGCGCACACCGGTGGTCAGGCGGGCGAGGAAGTCGGGCCGCAGCGCGTGTTCCCGGCCCCCGGCGCTCCAGCGCAGTTCGACCGGTCCGGCGGCGAACGCGCCGACGGACGGGTCCCGGTCCAGGAGCATCGCGACGTGCTGCTGTCGCAGCGAGCCCAGGGCCAGTGTCCGCCCGGTCCCCGAGACCCAGCCATCCGTGACGAAGCCGCGCCGCCCCCGATGGGCGATCGGGGGCCGCGGATGGGGGAGTTCCTCGAACGCGATGCCACCTGCCCGATCCGCGGGCACTTCGAGAGCGCGTCCGTTCTCGTCGGTGTAGGCGATGGAGATCTCCGGCACACCGGCCCCCTTTCGGGCATCTCGGCGCGGAACCGTCCCCACCAGCGTCGGCGACACCCGGCGGCCCGGGACCCGATGGCCGCGTATTCACTCCCACGGGTGACAGCGGTGCCCCGGCGCTTGCCGAACCGCCGCGCGACGCGCTACGAGCGGCGCCGGCGATCGGGGGGCGTCCGCCACACGGACAGGCGAGGCCCGCCAGGCGAGGCCCCCACGCCCGGGGCGGGGCCGGCAATCGCTCGCCGCCCGAACACAGCCCGGCCGCCGGGGCGTTCACGGTCGTGTGTGCAGGTCGCTCCACTGCCAGGGCAGGCACGTGCGTTCCCTCAGACAGGCCTGCGCCTCGTCCCGACCGTGGACGAGGCAGCGCACCGGCTCGCGTCGGCCCACCCGCACCCCGCCGTGGTCCTCGGTCCCCGAGAGGATGCGGTGGTGGCGGGCCAACCACTCCGCCACCGGTTGCTGCGCCACCCGCGGCGCCAGCGGCAACCGTCCGGCCACCGCCCGCGCCGCGCACAACAGTTCGGCTTCGGCAGCGACGTCCTGCCCGCCCTGCGCACCGCGGACCCGCTCGTGCCGCAACAGCAGCCGGGCGAGGGCGAACGCCTCGGGCGTCACGACCAGGACGGCGGTGCGCACCGCACCGGGGCCCACCCCCAGACACCGCTCGCGGCGGCGCCAACACGGCGCCTGCGGCGCGCGGCGCCACCACCATCCGGCGATCGCGAACGCGTCGGCCACCAACGCCGCCCCGGTGGGCCCGAAGCGCCGTTCCAGGCGCAGGCACCCGAGTCGGGCGGCGGTGACCTCGGGCAGCGCGGCCAGGTCGAACCAGGCCGGCCCGCCGGCGCGGACCGCGTCCGTCCACCGCCGATGCCGCAGACACACCCGCCACGGGTCCCGCGCCACCACCCACGCGCCGTCGGCTCCCCGGGAGGCGGCGCACCGGGGGCAGGCACGCACCAGCGACCCCGCCGCGGGCGTCCACGGGTAGTGCCACCGCGGTCCCTCGTCCGCCAGCAGCAGCGGATCGCGCAGGTTCGGTAGCGCCCGCTGCAGCACCTGCGCCCGGCGGCCGGTCAGCACCGCGAGCCGCTCCAGGGCCGGGCGGCTGAGGTAGACCTCCGCCAGGCACGGCTCGACCGGCGACCGCCCGATCCCACCCTCGCCCACATCCTGCAGGAGGTCCCCGACGCCGCGGCCGTTGGCCCGGGCGAACCGCGACAGGAAAGAGCCGGTGGACTCGTCCGCGACGAACCGCACCGCGAGCGGCCAACCGCGCGAGGAGCCCCACGTCCCGGCCTCCACCCACCCTCCGGCCACCGCCGCCGCCCCTTCGCGCGTTCCGCCCTCCACGGCCGGATAGCACGCCGACACCGATCGCCACCAGAGCTGTTCACTCGAACGAGCGAACCCCCGGCAGGGGCCGCCCCGCCCGTCGATTCCTCCCCCACGCTGCACTTCGACGGCGCCGCATCCGCACGGCGCCGCGCCGGCGCCGCCGGGAGGCCCCCCTTTGCCGCCACCACGCGTCCACGACCTGACCATCGAACCGCGCGGCCGCCAGCAGGACGCCATCGACGCCGCCGGCAACGCCTTCGCCCTGGGCGCCGCGCGGTGCACCCTCGTCTCGCCCTGTGGGACGGGCAAGACCCTCATCGCCCTGGGCATCGCCCACCGGCGCGCCCCCCACGGGCGAGCCCTGGTCCTGTGCCCGACCCGACCGCTGCTCCAGCAGACCGCCGGAAGCTGGTACGCCCGAGGCCGACCCGGCACCTACGTCGGCCTGTTCAGCGACGACAAGCCCGCCGACCCCGCCCTGCAGGGCCTGATGACCATGACCACCGATCCCGCCGTCCTGGCCCGAGCCGTACGCACCGCCGACGGCCCGGTCACCGTCTTCGCCACCTACGCCTCCCTCCCCAGGATCATCGAAGCCCACCTCCACCTCGCCCTGCCGCGCTGGGACATCGTCGTCGTCGACGAGGCCCACCGCACCGCGGGAGCCCTGGGCAAGCAATGGGCCGCCATCCACGACGACGACGCCGTCCCCGCCCGCCACCGCCTCTACCTCACCGCCACCCCCAGGATCTGGGACGTCACCCGCCCCCTCTCCCACGAGCCCATCGCCTCCATGGACGACCAATCCCTGTACGGGCCCGTCGTCTTCCGCTACTCCCTGGCCCAGGCCATCGAGGAGGGCCAACTCGCCGACTACCGCATCTGCGCCCCCGAGATCCACGACACCCAACTGCGCACCCTGCTCGCCGGCCGCCCCGACCACGACGACGACCCGGCCGCCGGCGGCATGCGCATCGCCGGCGCCCAACTCGCCCTGCTACGCGCCCGCGAACTGCACGGCATCAGCCGCACCGTGGTCTTCTCCCGCGCGATCAGCCATGCCGACGCCTTCGCCGACACCCTCCTGGACACCGCCCGCCACGCCGGAGGCCGCCACGCCCAGGGCCTGTGCGCGACCGCCGTCCACTCCCGCCACACACCCGCCGAGCGCCGCCGCCGCATGGACCGCTTCGCCCGCCCGCCCCGCGACCTCGCCCCCGGCCGGCACGCGACCGACCTGGAAGTGCTCTGCAACTGCCGACTGGCCATCGAGGGCGTCGACTTCCCCCTGGCCGACTCGGTCCTGTTCGCCGACCCCAAGTCCAGCACGATCGACATCGTCCAGGGCGTGGGCCGCGCGCTGCGCCTGGCCCCGGGCATGTCCAAATGCTCGACCCTGATCATCCCGGTGTTCTTCGGACCCGGCGAACACCCCCGGGACGCCACCTTCGGCACGCCCTACCACCTGCTCTACCAAGTCATGATCGCCCTGCGCGCCCACGACGAGCACCTGTTCCACCGCATCGCCCGCAACGGCCGAGAACCCCTCGAACACACCCCGCTGCCCGCACCCCACCCCGAACGCGCCGACGAGATCGCCGCCCACCTCGGGCTACGCACCATGGACCCCTCTCCCGATCTGTGGCTCCAGGGCCTGGATGCCGCCGCCCGCCACCACGCCCGCCACGGCCTACTCGACGTCGACAGCGACCACATCGACGAGAACGGCTTCCAACTGGGCTGGTGGATCGGCTATCAGCGCTCCCTCAAAGCCGCCGGCAACCTCGCCCCAGAACGCATCTGCGCCCTGGCCCAACTCGGCATGAGCTGGCCCCACTCCGCCGACAGCGCCGAGCACCACCTCGCCCTCGCCCGCGCCTGGCGCCACCGACACGGCCACCTGCTCCCCGAACCGACCGAGACCTTCCGCAAACAACCCCTGGGCGCCTGGCTCGAACACCAACGCGCCAAGCACACGGCCGGCACCCTGCCCCGCCGCTACGCCCAGGCGCTGGCCGGCATCGACCGCCACTGGAACCCCGCCTGGCCGCACGCCTGGCAGCGAATGCACGCCGCCGCCCTCGTTCGGGCCCGCGGCGGCGCCCTGGCCATCCCCCTCACCCACGCCCAGGCCGAGGCCGACGACCTGACCCGATGGCTGGACGCCCAGTTCGACGCCTTCCCCGCGCTGCGTTCGGGCCAGCGCGAGCAACTCGCCGGTCTCCTGCCCGCGGACCCCCTCGCCATCGGCCTGCGCAATCCCCGCAGTTCGGGGGAGAAGGAGTTCTGCCACCTCCTGCGCGCCGCCCGCCGGTTCCGTCGCACCCACGGTCACCTGCGCGTACCCGCCGACCACGTCGAACGCGTCCGCCGCGACCGCATCCCCCTCGGCGCCGCGATCGCCGCCCTGCGCGACCCCGACCACGTCACACGCCTGTCCCGCCCGGAACTCGACGCCCTGCAGGCACTCGGCATGGAATGGCAGCCAGGCCTCACCGCCCCCTCACCCCCGATCGAACTGCACAGCGCCCGACCGACGACGGCAAGGTCGCGACCCCGCACGCAGCCGCGCTAATTCGGGGACGATCCCGTACACACTCGGCCAGGATGGTCCCGTGCTGGATGTGAGCGTGTACGAACTCGTGTGGCCCACCGCGTTGTTCACGGCCGAGGCCGAGCGCATCTCGCGTTCGGACCACCGTCAGTGGGTCGAACGCGCACGACTGCTGTTGGGCGAGGCGTTCGCCGGCACCACGGCGGTGGGCGACTTCGACGAGGTCGGCGAATCCTCCACCATCTGGGCCGACGACGACCCCTGGTCCCCGAAACCGCCCGCGGGACAGGCGCCTCCCGCGTACACCCAACGCACCTGGCTGCGCGAGTTGATCGACCGCGCAGCCGAACTGCGCCACGCCCGCCGACCGCGCCCGTACTGGCCTCAACGCCACGGCGCCCCGTCCGACCACGCACGCCACAAGGGCGGCGAACGCCGCGAGTTCGCTCGCCTCGTCGAAGAACTCGACACCAACGGCTACCTGGTCGAGGTCTTCGGCCGGGACTGCGTCGACGACCCCGATCCGCTCCCGGACCGCTCCCGGATCCTGGACCGCCACCTCGGACACGCGAACCTGTGGCCCCTGGACCCCGACGCATGGGACGACGACGTTTTCTTCGGCCTGATCGAGGTCTTCCACGACCTGGTCTCGCGCCCCCGCAACCGCGACATGCACTCCTACTCCGGCTGCGGCTGGCACCACAAGGAGTTCAACGCCGCCCCCGGCCGCGCCCTGTACCGATGGAGGATCAACAACCTCCTCCACGACGCCGGCATCGACTACCGACTCGCCGACGAGGGCGAGGACCTCGGCCGACTGGTCGCCCTCACCGACGACGCCCGCGGCGACCTCGTCCACCGGGTCCTGAACACACCCGACCCGCGAACACGCGCGAGCACCGAGCACGCCATCGCCCTGTTCCGCGCACGCGGGGCCACCCGCGACCACAAACGCTCGGCCATCGTCGCCCTCGCCCGAATCCTCGAACAACGCCGCGACCTCATCAAGACCGAGGCCGGGAAACCCGACGACGGATTCCTCTTCGAAATCGCCAACCGATACGACCTGCGCCACGGCCGCGCCGACCAACGCGCCGACTACGACGACGCCTTCCTCGACTGGATCTTCTGGTGGTACCTCGCCACCGTCGAACTCACCGACCGGATCCTGAATAAACAACGCACCCCGCACGACGCATCCGAGTTCCCCGACCGCCTCGACCAGTGGCACGGTGACGCCCGCGCCCCGTAGCGCCCCGCTGCGCCGTCCCTTCACTCGTCACGCTTCTGCTCGGCTCAGGGGCCCACCCGGCCTCCCCACGCGTCGACGAACCGTGCAACGGGAGCGGCGAGCAAGACACGGGCTCGATGGGTGGGCTGGCGCACGTGTGCGTTCTCGGGCGGCACGACCGACCGGTCCCCGACCGATTCGACGAACATCGGCCGGGAACCTATTCCCTTGTGACGCGAGCCGGCCTGTGGCCGGCGACGCGGTCGTCACGAATCGTTCCCGGCCGCCAAAGGAGTCGCGCATCCGCTCGGGTGGCGCCGATGTCGCGAATCGCATGTGTTGTTCGTCTTCCCGGGGCTTGGTCGGAGCGGGCGGCGGGGTATGACGTGCGAGGGGGTGGGTGGTGAACGAGTTCTTGATGGGGGTGTTGTCCTCACTCGCGGCCACGGGGCTGACCGTCACACTCGCGGTGTTGTGGTCGGGACGTTTTCGTTGGTTGTTGATCCGGGCGGTAGCGCGATTGACGCGTGGTGATTTCGGTCAGACGTGGCCGACGAAGGTCGAGGCGGACGAGGATTTCCGCAGGGAGTTGGCGCGCGCTCGTCGCGTGGACCTGTTGACCGGCCGGGGAAACGAGCTGCAGCGGGATACTTTCGCTCCTCTCCTGGCGGCCGCGGGTACGACCGGGCGCCGGGTCCGGCTCCTGCTGCCGTGTACCGGAACCGGCCGGGACGCCCGCTGGACGACCGACCGCGAGGCGGAACTCGCGACGTTCGATCGCAGTCACGGCTCGGGCCTGTTGCACACTCAGATCGAGACCAACGTCGCGTTCGTGGCCCCGTACACGAGTGCGGGCACGATCGAACTCAGAAGGTTCGACGCCCCGCACATCGGGCGGGTGTGTCTGACCGAACGGGCGGCCTACTTCACGCCCTACTCGGCGCACGAGCACGGCCGACACTGCGCGGTCGTCAAGTACCCCGTGTCCTCGCCCATGTATCGGACCCTGGAACGAATCTTCGCCAAGACGTGGGAGTCGTCCACGTAAGGGATTCCACCAGCGAACTCGCGCGTGGGTGCGCCCTGTGTCGCGCCTCGGCTGGGCCGTTGGTTTCCGCGACGTGCGGTGGACCCGCCCGATCCGGCAACCGCGGGACTGTAAAACTAACGGTGGAACTTGATCATGAAAGTGACGCCGAGAGATGACTGACGTGATGTCAGAGCCTGTGCAGGACAGCCCGGTTGGAGGTGTCGTCGATGACGCTGTGGACGGCCGGTTGATCGACGAGCTGGTGGGCCGGGCCCGTGCCCAAGGTCTGGATCTGGTGGGTGAGGGTGGGCTGCTTCAGCAGCTGACCAAGCGGATCCTCGAGTCCGCTCTCGAGGGTGAGATCACCGACCACCTCGGGTATGAGAAGCACGATCCGGCCGGGGACAACAGCGGGAACTCGCGCAACGGCACCCGCGCGAAGACGGTGTTGACCGATGTGGGCCCGGTGGAGATATCGGTGCCGCGAGACCGCGAGGGGTCGTTCGAGCCGAGGATCGTCCGTAAACGGCAGCGGCGTCTGTCGGGGGTGGACGAGATGGTGATCTCGTTGTCCGCGAAAGGTCTGACCACCGGCGAGGTCCGGGCCCACCTGGCCGAGGTCTACGGGGCCGACGTGTCGCGGCAGACGATCTCCACGATCACCGACAAGGTCCTCGACGGGATGGCCGAGTGGCAGAACCGGCCGCTCGACCGCGTCTACCCGGTCGTGTTCGTGGACTGCATCAACGTGAAGGTCCGCGACGGCAAGGTCGCCAACCGGCCGATCTACGTCGCGTTGGCGGTCACCGCCGAGGGCCACCGCGACATCCTCGGCCTGTGGGCCGGCGACGGCGCGGAAGGGGCCAAGTTCTGGCTCCACGTGCTGACCGAGATCAGGAACCGCGGCGTCGAGGACGTGCTCATGCTCGTCTGCGACGGGCTCAGAGGTCTGCCCGACAGCGTCGAGGCCGTCTGGCCGCGGACCGTGGTCCAGACCTGCGTCGTCCATCTCCTGCGGAACAGTTTTCGCTATGCCGGACGGCAGGACTGGGACAAGATCGCCAAGGCCCTGCGGCCGGTCTATCAGGCTCCGACCGAGGAGGCCGCACTCGAACGCTTCGTGGAGTTCACCGACGCCTGGGGGAAGAAGTACCCGGCGATCGTACGGCTGTGGGAGAACGCCTGGTCGGAGTTTGTACCGTTCCTGAGCTTCGACACGGAGATCCGCACGGTGATCTGCTCGACCAACGCGATCGAGTCGGTCAACGCGCGGATCCGGCGGGCGGTCAAGGCGCGCGGACACTTCCCCAACGAGCAGGCCGCCCTCAAGTGCGTCTATATGGCGATCATGTCGCTCGACCCTACCGGTCAGGGCCGCAAACGCTGGACCATGCGCTGGAAAGCAGCCCTGAACGCCTTCGACATCGCCTTCGACGGACGCCTGTCCGCCGGACGCAACTGACCACTACATCAACCCCGTTACACCGTTCGATTTACAGACCCGCAACCGCGAGTGGGGCCGGCCCGGCGGTGCGGTGTACGGGGGCGGCGAGCGGTAGAGCACGCGATGTCGTGCCCCGTTCCGCCGAGGGTGAGCCGTCTTCGACTGCCGGGGGCTCCTGTTGCGGCCGGCGCGTGGTCGTGGGGGTCGGGCCGTGTCCTCGGTGTCGTGTGGGGGGGTTGAACCCGCGTGTCGTTGCCTTCGTCGGACGCCGCGTCGAGACGCGGTGGTGGTTCACCCGTGCGGTGCGGACCGGGCGGGAACATCTGCCGCCGGCGGGCCGGTCCACGTGGCGGCGGCCGCGGGGGCGTGCGGCTACGGCGTGGGCGCGGTGGTGTCCCCGCTCGTGGTCTTGGGTCCGGTGCGGCGCACGGTGGGCAGATCGGGCCGGTCGTGGGCGGCGGTGAACGTCTCCGGGTCCAGTCGTCGATAGGCGCGCAGCGTGTCCGCGAGTTTCTTCGGGGTCGTCTCGGTGGAGGCGATCAGGGCGGCCAGCAGTTCGGACCGGTTGGTGCGCTCGCCCGCCTCGGTGGCCATGCGCACCAGAAGGTCGAGGCGGGCGTCGATCTCCTGCGGCCAGGTGAGCAGGACCTTGCGCCGCGTCCCCTGATGGACCCGCTCCACGGACCTGCCCACGGCGGCGCCCCTGTTCATCGACTATAGATTGAATATATATTCAAACGCATGCCTTCCCTGCTGGCCAGCCCCGCTGCCGAGGAACATGCTCATCGCGCCCGCGACGAGGTGGTCGTGGCGGGGCGGCGGTTGCGGCCGACGGCGGTCTTCGACACCTACTGGCGGTTCGCCGTGCTGCGCGACCGGGTGTATCGCGCCCGGGTGGCCGGCGCGCCCGCGCCGTGGACGAGCGACCCGATTCTGGCCCGTCACCGGTTCACCAACTGCTTCCGCGCGGCGGATCGCGTCAGTCAGCAGCTGATCGCGGGGGTGAGTTACCGGGGTGATCAGCGCTGGGAGGAGGTGTTCTTCCGCACGCTGTTGTTCAAGTTCTTCAACAAGGCGTCCACGTGGGAGTTGTTGGTGGGCGCGCTCGGCGGGACGCCGACGTGGGCGGACTACGACTTCGGTCGTTACGACGAAGTGTTGTCGAAGGCGTTCGCGTCCGGTGGGCGGCTGTACTCGGCGGCCTACATCACCCCGCCGCCGGCCATGGGGGAGCCGCGCAAGCACGCCAATCACCTGCGCGTGCTGGAGACGATGATGGCCACGAACGCGCCCGCGCGGGTACTGGCGGCGAAGAGCCTCCAGGAGGCGTACCGGATCCTGCTCGGCTACCCGGCGATCGGCCCGTTCCTGGCCTACCAGTACGTGATCGACCTGAACTACGCGGCCGAGATGCCCTTCGAGGAAGGCGACTTCGTCGTGCCCGGCCCGGGTGCCAAGGACGGCATCCGCAAGGCGTTCGGTGCGGCGGCGGACGGCATCGAGGCGGAGGTCATCCACTACATGACCGACACCCAGGAGGAGCACTTCGCCCGACTGGGCCTGGAACCGGTGCGGCTGGGAGGCCGCCGCCGACTCCAACTGATCGACTGCCAGAACCTGTTCTGCGAGGTCGACAAGTACGCCAGGGTCGCGCACCCCGACGTCGCCGGGATCAGCGGCCGCGCACGGATCAAGCAGGTCTACCGCGCCGACTCCGCGCCGTTGACACCGTGGTTTCCCCCGAAGTGGGGACTGGGCGGCGCCGACGCGCCCGGGACAGAGAGTGCGGCCGGAGCGTCGGCGTGCCCCTGAGCGTCAACCCTGGGGAGCGAACAGGTCTTCTTGCTGCTGCGCCCTGTTCACCCGGGCGAGGATCTCTCGAGTGCAATCCAGACGTGCCACGCCTGCCACGACCATCAGACTTCCCGGACGCAGACCCGCCTGCTCGGCGACCCAGGCGTTGAGCTTGCCGAGCGCCAGGTAGTTGCCGTAGGCGCGGTCGAACATGTAGTGGCTGCGGTAGTAGGCGACCGTGTGGACGATGCCGGCGCCGCTCTCCAGCTGGAACGAGACGTGACTCAGGCAGGGAAAGTCCAGCATCTGGGTGTCGCCCCCGAGGTCGCGGATGGGCAGGTCGGTCGGAGCCTCCTCGACCGGCGGCGGACCGTCCTCGACGTGGACGGTGCCGGCCTCGTACACCGCGTTCCAGCGACTGCTGCGGCTGAGCTGCCGTAGCCGCGCGATGAGCACACCCAACTGGTCGACCGGAGCCGTGTTCCCGTCGCGGCCGGGGTGGCCCACCAGCCGCCCGAAGTAGGTGCCGTGGACGTTGCGCCGATCGGCTTTGCGCAGCCGCTCGTACATGGCGAGATAGCGTCGGGCCAACTCGGCGTGATCCTTGCTGGAGGCAGCAAGCGCGGCGGGGAAGAGGGTGTTGATCACCGCTTCCATCGGGTACTTGTCCTTGGCGATGCGCAGGCGCTCCAACTCGGCTCGCATATCTGGATGTTCGTGCCGCGGATCGGAGATGCGCACGACGGTGTGGTAGCCCTTCGCGCCCGGGAATTCGGCCAGGCGCCCGCAGGCCCTCAGCCAGGCGGAGGACACGTCGGGAGCGTCGACGGTGAAGGTGTGCACTTTCTGTCTCCCCTCGACGGAGCACTGGCGCGCGGCGTTCGGGCTACGACTCCCAGAAGTGATCGGAGCCATGACGTCGCGGTACCGGGGACACGGTGACGTGGAAGATCTCGTCGCCGGAGGTGGCAGTCAGGGTGGAAACGCCGTTCAACTCTTCGGTGACCCACAGGGCGCGGTTGCCGTCGGGGCCACCCTCCCAAGAAAGTTGCGTCTGGTCGGACGGATCCTCGTTCGCGAAGCCGGGAGGGATCGCGTCCCAGGCACCGCTGAAGTCCAACAAGAGCAGATCCCCGGCGGCCACACGTATGTGCGCATCATGAGCACCACGCCCCAGGGCGTGGACATGGGCCCGAGGGGAGATTCCGAGCCCGTGCGCGAGCAGGTTCTTCAGATCCGCCGGAGCGTTTTTCACCCACATCCTCTCGGTGGATCGTCCGATGGCCTTGAGCCGGACCAGGTGTCGCACCGTGGTGGCGTAGGGAGTGCCCAGCCAGCGCGCGATCCGATAGACGTCCGCAGGGCTGGACGGGTGCCGTACACCGACACGCGCGCAGGCCGCACGGACGGCCGGCAACGGCATCAGAAACCAGGACGCGAAGGCTTCGGCGGCTTTCTCGTGCTCCGGCCAGTCCTCACCCCAACGTCCCCACCTCCTGTCCCCGTCGTGATCCAGGGTCGTCCCGTGTCCCAGGACGTGATGGCCCAGTTCGTGAGCCAGGGTGTGTCGGATGTCGGTTTCAACCAAGCCCTCGTTGAGCAGACAAGCCGGCCCGCCGTCGCCCGACGCGAGGTAGAACCCCAACAACGGACCCAACTTTCGAGCGACAACTTCCACATTCGCAGCCTTCAAAGCGGCGAACACGTCCACATAGTCGTCGCGGGGAACCCTCAGGCTCTGGTGGGCGTGCGCTGCGGCGATCATCGCGATCCCGTGCGCCTCGTCCCAACTCAAAGGAGCTCCGGGGACGCCGACGGCCCATCCGAAGCGTCCGAGGACTCCGCCTCCGCCTCGGCCGCACGCCGAGCCTTGAGGTACTGGATGAACCTGGCCACCTCGATCCGGTCCCCTTCCGTCAAGTCCTTGCGAGTCCGAGGCATCCCCGCCAAGGCGTGCTCACCGGCATCCGCGTCTTCGTCCTCGTCCAGGAAGTAGGACGCGGACAACCGGTAGAGGCGCGCCAGCTTCTTCAACTCCATCGTGTCCACCTTGCGCACTCCGCGCTCGATGTCACTGACAGCCGAACGGGGGATGCCGGTCCGTTCGGCCACCTGCTGCTGGGACAGGCCCAGATAATCGCGGGTGCTCCTCAATCGTTGCCCGAGCCGGGCACGCTCGACATCGTCGTCCGCAGGCTCGGATACGGCGGTCATGACAGCCCCTCCTTCGCGGGGACGGCTTCGTGGACGGTCTCGGCGAAAGCCCACACGGAGCGCAGAGATCTTCCGGCCTCGGCATCCGCGCTGATCGTCACGCCAAAACGGTTTTCGACACGGGTCAGGATCTCCACGATCAACACGGAGTCCACCGGCAACTCCGCACCCTGGGACGAAAGTTCCTCGTACAACTCGTCGACCGATCGACCCTGCTGCTCCGCCAGAAGCTCCACGACGACGTCGACGATCTCCCTGACGCTTCCGTCCGGCATGGCGACACCCGCCCGTGTTCGCGACTCCCGGACAGCCGGGCTGACGTCATCTAGCATACCAAGCGTGTCGGGAAATCCGACAGACTTGTCGCCTAACTCGCTAGACGGAGGGTACGTGCACCTCGCCCGCTACCAGCAGGCCGCCCTGAAAACCCTGCAACCGCCCACCCCGGACGCCGACCCCGTCCTCGTGCCCCTCTTCGGTCTCGTCGGTGAAGTCGGCTCGGTCGCAACGGCCTACAAAAAGCGTATGCGCGACGGCACGACCACCGGACGCCAACAACTACGCGAAGAACTCGGCGACGTCCTGTGGTACGTCGCCGCCCTGGCCCACCGACTGGACCTCGACCTCGAGGACGTCGCCGCCGCCAGCCTCGAAAAGGCCAAGGACCGATGGCGCGTCACCCCCGACCTCGAACGCGTCCACTTCGACGCCGACTACCCGCCCCACGAGCAACTTCCCCGCCGCACAACCCTCACGTTCACCCCCACCGAAGACAACCGCGTCCGACTCACCCGTGAGGACGGCAGCCAAGCAGGTGACCCCCTCACCAGCGCATCCCACATCGAGGACGACTACCGCTTCCACGACGCCTTCCACCTTGCGCACGCCGCAGTCCTAGGCTGGTCGCCCGTCACCCGCTTCCTCCTGGAGCGCAAACGCCGCAGTCGTCCCGGCGTCGACGAAGCCGAAGACGGAGGCCGCGCAATCGCCATCGAAGAAGGCGTATCCGCCCTGGTCTTCACCTACGCCACGCGCCACGGCTTCTTCGAAGACACCCGCCACGTCGACCACGAACTCCTCGACACGATCGACCAGATGACCGCCCACCTGGAAGTCAACGTCCTCAGAGCCGCCGACTGGGAAAAAGCAATCATGACCGGCTACGACGTATGGCGTCAGATCCGCAAGCACAACGGCGGCACAGTTGAACTCGATTTGGACCACCAGACACTCACCTTCATCGAGCAAAGCCCCCACCCCGAACCACCCTCGACGAGAACCGACACCGCACCCTGAACCTCACGCCGGATCTCACACCCGACGTCACGTCCACCGCATCCCGATCGCGTCCAACGCGGCGATCCGCTCACCCGTCAACTTCCCGCGCCGCGCCCGGGTGTTGGTGACCCACACCCCCAACCGCACCTCCTCGACCCCGCCACCCCCGGGCACCTCCACAACCTCGACGTGCCCACGCGGGACCTCCAGATGCCCCTCCCGCGCGAAGAACACCCCGGCCGCGGCCAACCCCACCGCGAACGCCTCGTCCCGACTGCGCCCCGCCCTCGGCCCACCCGACCCCCCGCCCCGCCCCGCCACCACCCCGACGGCCGACGCCACAACGCCCACCGCGAGCAGCGCCTCCCGCTGCGCCGCGTTCAACCGCGCCCACCCCGCGACCTGCCGCTCGACCCACCGCCCGATCCCGACCCCGCGATACACCGTCCCGGGCCCGGGAACAACCACCTCCCGCACCGCCGCCGGCCCCGCCGCCCCACCGCCGACGTCGGCCCCCACACCACCCGCCGCGACCCGCCCCGCCACACCCGCCGCCGCGCTACGCACCCCGACCCCACCAGCCACCCCCGCCGCTGCGCCGCGCGGCCCGGCCAGGCCCACCTCACCGCCCGATCCATGCCCACCCGCCGTCGTACCCCGGGACGCCGCCGTCCCGTGCCCGGGCCCCGCGACGCCCGGCCCGACCACACCCGCCGCCGCGCCTCCGCCCCCGCCGTCTCGAACCGCCGCCGCGTCGGGCACCCCACCCGCACCCGCCGCTGCGCCGTACGACCCACCAGCCCCCACCCCGACACCCGGCTCATGTCCACCCGCCGCTGCGCCGTCGCCGCCCTCGAGGGCGGCGGGCGGGTTGTGGGTCTGTTGCCAGTGGCGGAGGTGGTTGAGGTGGCGCTGCCAGTCGATCGACCAGTGCCGGGGGTTCCATTCGGGGTCGATGGCTGCGAGTTGTTCGGCGCGTTCCGGGTGGCGTTTCATGCCGTTGCCCTGGCGCCATTTCTGCAGTTGCCGTCCGATGGGGAAGCCGTCGATGATCGCGTCGACCGGCGCGGCCAGGCCCACATGCAGCCGGGCGTACTCACGGGCGTGGGCCAGGGCGTCCCGCCACCCCCGGTCGTAGGCGTCCCACACCATCCCCAACGCCTCGAGCTCGGCGATCTGCGTCCGATCCAGGCCGCCGTTCGCGTACGCGCGCCGCATCTCCGACACCCAGCTCCCCACGGGGAAGGTGACGCCGTGCGCGTCGATGTCGACCGTGTGCAGCGGGATCTCGAGATTCCCGAACCGCTCGCGGTAGCGCTCCGCGGCCGCGTACCCCCGCAGCCAGTTGCGCCGTTGAGGGTCCAGGACACGGGTACGCACGAACCGCGCCAACCGGACCGGGTCGCGCCGGGAGGAGAACCACACCAGCGAACCCCGCCCCCCGGGCCCGCCCTCGCCACCGGACTCGTCGTCACCGTCGTCGAACGGGCGGGCCGTCTCCTGCGCCGCCCCGTCGACCTGGGGCACGGCGAGGACGTCGACGACATCCGTCCCGTGGGACCGCAGCGCGTACAGGACGCGGGCCAACGGCGCCCAGGTGGGGGAGACGAGCATGTCGTCGGGCGTCTCGCCCCTGCGCAGGAAGATCGGCACGACGATCGACGCGATCTTGTCGCCCTCCGGCGAGGGCCTGACCGCACGACCGAGGACCTGGCAGATGTCCACCACCGAACCGCGCGGATCCGCCAACACCACGGTGTCCACCCGCAGGTCGACACCCTCGCCCAGCACCCGACAGTTCGCGAGGAAGGACCGCTCGGCCACGACGCCGTCCGCGTCGACACCGGCCTCGAACACCCGCAACGCCTCGCGCTTGACCTCCGCGTCGTCACCGCCGTACAACCACCCCGCGCCCACCGACCCCGGATACGTCCGCGGATCCGCCGCGTGCAGCCGCCCCAACGCCTTCGGCAGGCCCTCAGCGAACGCCTGCGCCTCCTTGACGCGGTGATGGAACGTGAGGATGCGCCGCAGCCCGTACTCGGCGGCGGTCTTGAGCAACGCCGTCTGCAACGCCGCCAACCGTGCACCCCGGAACTCCTCCGCGTCCTGGGGGCGTTGCGTGTTCCTGTTGAGCGCGAGGCCCTTCGCCGCCGCCGCGGCCTCCACCTCGGCATCGGTGACCTCCACCAGGATCACCCGAAAAGGCGCACAGATCCCGTGGCGACAAGCCTCGACGAGAGGCAGTTCGAACACCACCCTGCCGAAGAGGCGTTCGTCGTCCATCGACGCCACCAACCCCGGCGGCAACGGCATCGCCACCAGCCGCTCCTCCGCCTCGACATCCTCGACAGTCCCCGAGACCTCCTCCTCGGCCTCATCCGGGGTCTCCTCGGCGAACGCCTCCCACTCCTCGTCCCCGTCGTCCTCACCGGAGGCGAAATCGAAGACCAGATCGAGACCCTCCGACCCCCCGTCGACCCCCTCCAAGCCCCCGAAGCCCTCGACGACCTCCTCGTCGTCGAACTCCTCCGGCGCCTCGTACCGCACCGACGTCGGCCGCGCCCCCAACGCCGCGTACGCACTACGCGCCTGTGGGTCCCACACCCGCGGGGTGGCGGTCATGTACAGCCGCCGCTGCGCCGGGAGGCGTCGGTTGTCGTGGACGGCGGCCCATTTCTTGCCCAGGTAGCCGCTGGTGCGGTGTGCCTCGTCGACGATCACCAGGGTCCAGGGGAGTACCGGGAGGCCGTAGTTGCCCTTGTGGGCCTTCAGGAGTTGCCGGAGGGAGGCGTAGGTCCCGAAGACCGTGACGTGCCGCGTACGGCCCGCCCAGAGGGCGAAGCGGTACGGGTTCGTGGTGGCCCGCGCGCCGGCGTCGACGAGGACCGGATCGCTGTTCGGCAGCGAACACAACGCCACCATGGGCCCGTCGCGCCCCGCGCGCCGCCACGCGGTCATGGTCTGGGTCAACAGACCCAGGGTGGGCACCAGGACCAGCACCCGCCCCCGCGGCGCCACCTCGCCTGCCACGGCCGCGGCGATGTCGGTCTTGCCGGACCCGGTGG
Organism: Embleya australiensis; assembly: GCF_051903075.1. NCBI lineage: Bacteria > Bacillati > Actinomycetota > Actinomycetes > Kitasatosporales > Streptomycetaceae > Embleya > Embleya australiensis. Next base: position 627 of record NZ_CP182422.1, on the reverse strand, counting down.
CGGACACGACCTGGGCCCGCCGGCCCGCGTACGGCCCGTCGCCGAGCCGAAATTCCTCGAGCGGACGCCGGAACTCGGCGACTACGTTCTGCACGGCTTCGCGTTGATGACGGCGTAGAGTCACGCTCGGCGCGACGCCTCGGTACGAGGGGCTCATAATCACAGACTCGGGTAGAAGATGTTTTGATGCAAGCCGACGGCGTGACTCGGTACCGATGTGTCACCCTGAAGCGAAGCCCACCGGACTTCTCGGACGTGGGAAACCCCACCGCACCACATGACGGCAAGTCAGATTGCGACTGACGTCGAGTCAGGCATTGGAAATCACAGCTGACGATGCGTCAGATCCAATGTGATGGCTCATCAGATATACGAGCCAGAGCCCCGAAAGCGTAACCCAGACACCCCGGTTGCCGCTGCCGGCAGGCCGCTTGCGGCCTTGAGCCAGCCGCGCAGCGGGTGGCTCGGGTGTACCGCGCAGCGGTACACCGGGAGGCCGCGCAGCGGGCTCCGACGGCCGCAACGCGGCCGTCCTTCACCGGGTGGCGCAACGCGCCACCCGGCTGCCGCAACGCGGCAGCCTTTCGCTCGCAAGCCGCGCAGCGGCTTGGGGACCCGCTCCGCGGG